>NZ_CADIJQ010000001.1 GCF_902859595.1 Achromobacter kerstersii
CGCACCGCCTCGAGCTTGAACTCCGCCGTAAAGGCACGCCGTTTTATCTTGGTCATGACTCACCTCCTAGGTTCAACCTATCTGGGTGTCCACCAAAATTAAACCACCACAGCACCTCTTGAACGCCTCTCCACGAAGTGCCCCCCGAACGCCGTCCCCACGAAGCACCCTTCGAACGCCTCCCCTACGAAGCACCTCTTGAACGCCTCCCCTACGAAGCCCCCCCCACATCCGACCAAAGCCCCCAACGGTCATCAAGCGTTATCATTGCGCCCTCCAAGCAATTAGCAAGACTTCACGGATCACCGCCATGGCCCTGCGCGCCACCATCTACAAGGCCGAACTCAACGTCGCCGATACCGACCGTCATTACTACGGCAGCCACTCGCTGACCGTCGCCCGTCATCCGTCGGAAACCGACGAACGCATGATGGTGCGCCTGGTCGCTTTCGCCCTGCATGCGCAGGAAGAATTGGCGTTCACCAAAGGCTTGAGCGACACCGATGAGCCGGACTTGTGGGTCAAGGATCTGACTGGCGCCGTCAAGCTGTGGATCGAAGTGGGCCAGCCTGAAGAGCGCCGCATCTTGCGCGCCTGTGGCCGTGCGGATGAAGTCATCGTGTATTGCTATGGCGGCTCGGCCAGCAAGATCTGGTGGGATGGCGTGCGTAACAAGCTCGAGCGCACCCGCAACCTGAAGGTCATCAACCTGCCGTCGGACCAGAGCAAGGCGCTGGCCAAACTGGCCGAACGCACCATGCAGCTGAACGCCAATATCTCGGACGGCATCGTTTACTTCTCGGCCGAGAAGGGCGAAGTCAGCGTCGAGCCAGAGGTCTGGCGCTAAGCCGTCAGGCGTGGCTCGTCGACCCGGAAGTCTGGCGCTAGGCCGTAAACCGTTGCTCGTCGACCCGGAGGTCTGGCGCTAGGCCGTCAGCCGTTGCTCGTCGAGCGGGAAGTCTGGCGCTAAGTCATCAGACTTCTTGCGCCGCCCGCACGCCGGGCGGCGCACGTTACAAATCCGCCTTAAAAATCGCTTGCGCGCCGGATTTTTGCGGGATTAATATGACGATCATCATATTTAGAAATCCCAAGGTCCCCATCATGGCTGGCCCGTCCTCCCGCAAAGAGCTCTCTCACGAACGTATCGTCGACGCCGCCGCGCGCGCGATCCGGCGCGAAGGGTATGCGGGCGTGGGGGTGGCGGACGTCATGAAGGAAGCCGGTCTGACTCACGGCGGGTTCTATGCGCACTTTCCGTCTCGCGAGGCCTTGTTGGCCGCCGCCATGGAGCGTGCCGGGCGCGATGGCGCCGCGCGCATGATGAAGAGAATGGCCGAACGGCAGGCCGAGGGCGCGAGCCCATTGCGGGCGTGGGTGGAAACGTATTTGGGTGATGCGCATTTGACGGGTTGCGAGAGTGGTTGCCCGGTGTCGGCGCTGGCATCCGAGATTCCGCGTCAATCGGCCGAAGTCCGCGAAGTGTCGGCGTTGCGCGTGCGGCGCTTGCTGGATGCGCTGCGGCAGGTGCTGCCGCCCACCGCTGGCGAGCATGCCGCGGTGGCGGTGACGAGCACGTTGGTGGGCGCGTTGCAGTTGGCCCGCGCGCTGGGGGATAACGACGAGGGGCGCGCCGTGTTGGCCTCTGCCCGCCAAGCCATCCTGGAGCAGTACGACCACAAGGACGCCGCGCTGTCCACCTGAAGACTTACCGATTTTTCCAAGGCCGCATTACGTGGCCTTTTTACCCAACCTAAATATGATGATCATCTTATTTTGATCGCGCAGTCCCCCTTGTTCTAAGGAACTCATCATGGATTTGAAGAATGCAGTTGTTTTGATTACCGGCGCCAACCGCGGATTGGGGCTGGCATTCGCCCGCGAGGCGTTGGCCCGTGGCGCCCGCAAGGTGTATGCCGGCGCGCGTGATCCGTCCACCGTCACCTTGCCTGGCGTGGAAGCCATCAAGCTGGACGTGACGAATGCCGACGATGTGGCGGCCGCCGCCAAGCATGCGTCGGACGTGACGCTCGTGATCAACAACGCTGGTATCGCGGCAACAGGCGGCTTTTTGGCGGAAGGCAGCATCGAATCGGTGCAACGCCATCTGGACACCAATCTGATCGGCTCCTTGCGTGTCGCACAGGCGTTTGCTCCCGTGCTGGCCGCAAACGGCGGCGGCGCGCTGCTGAACGTGCTGTCGATCGCCAGCTGGATCAATGGGCCGCTGCTGGGCGTGTACGCGATGAGCAAATCCGCGGCGTGGGGCATGACGAACGGCCTGCGCAACGAGCTGCGTGCGCAGAAGACGCAGGTGCTGGGGCTGCATATGGGTTTTGTGGATACGGATCTGACCAAGGGCCTGGATGGCCCGAAGTCCACGCCGGAATCCATCGTTGCCCAGGCGTTCGATGGTTTGGAAGCGGGCGCCGAGGAAGTGCTGGCCGATGACCGGACGCGTCTGGTGAAGCAGGGCTTGTCCGCCGAGCCGGCGGTGTATTTGAAGGCGCTGGGATAAGACGGTCATGCACGCTACCGCTCGTTCCTCTGCACCTCCCGCAGGATCGCCTGGCGCAGGTTCGCCTGCCGCAGGATCGCCTCCCGCAGGTTCGCTTGCCGCAGCATCGGCTGCCGCAGCATCGGTTGCCGCAGGTTCCGCTGCCGCAGGATCGCCTGCCGCCGCTCCGGCCGCCACCTCTCCCTGGCCGATCTTCTGGGTCGCCAGCATCGCCGTGTTCCTGGTGTCGCTCGACAGCACCATGCTGTACGCCGCGTTCGGCGCGCTGCGGGCCGGGTTTCCCGAGGCGTCGGCGGCGGATATGTCTTGGGTGCTTAACGCCTACACGGTCGTCTTCGCCGCCATGTTGATTCCGTCGGGCGGGTTGGCTGACACGCACGGCCGCAAACGCATGTTCATGGTGGGCGTGGTGCTGTTCCTGGCGGCGTCCGCGGCGTGTGGGCTGGCGGGCAGCGTGGGGTGGCTGATTGCCGCACGCGTCGCGCAGGCCGTGGGCGCGGCTTTGCTGACGCCGGCGTCTTTGTCGATTGTGCTGGCCGCGTTTGCGACCTCGCAACGCGCGGTGGCGGTCAGCTTGTGGGGGGCGGTGGGCGGATTGGCGGCGGCTGTGGGTCCCAGCTTGGGTGCGTTCGTCGTTGACTGGGCCGGTTGGCCGTGGGCGTTCTACATCAACCTGCCGTTGGGCGCGTTGTCGCTGTGGTACGGCGCTGGGCTGCTCAAGGAATCGGTGAAGCCGGAAGCGCGGCGGCGTGTGGATGGCGTGGGCATGGCCTTGCTGATGGTGGCGGTGGGCGCGCTGGCGTTGGCGATAGTGCAGTCGGAATCACCCACCTGGACACGCCTGGAGCTGGGTGTGGTGGCGGCGGTGGGCGTGGTGTCGCTGGGCGCGTTTGTGGCCTGGGCGCGCGCCACGCCGCATCCGCTCGTGGATCTGGCGCTGTTCAAGCACCGTACGTATCGCTATGTGAACCTGGCCACGCTGAGTTTTGGCATCGCGTTTGCGATGATGTTCTTCGCGTTCTTTTTCTACATGACGGGCGTGTGGCATTACAGCCTGCCGCGCGCCGGGCTGGCGGTGACGCCGGGGCCGCTGCTGGTGATGCCCACCGCGATTCTGACCGGGCGATTGGCGGCGCGCATGGGCCATCGGCCGTTCCTGGTGGGCGGTGCGCTGATCTATGCGGCAAGCGGCCTGTGGTTCTTGCTGGTGCCGGGCGAGCAGCCCGCGTACTTGACGCAATGGCTGCCGGGCTTGCTGCTTAGCGGGATTGGTGTGGGCATGGTGCTGCCGTCGTTGTCGGGCGCGGCGGTCAGCAAGCTGCCGCCCCAGCACTACGCGGTGGGCAGCGCGGTCAATCAGGCCACGCGCCAGATCGGCGGGGTGATGGGGGTGGCGATCACGGTGCTGTTGTTGGGGCACGGCGCGGTCAGCCACGCGGCATTCTCACCGCTGTATGTGGGGCATGTTGCCCTGGCTTTGGTGACGGCGCTGCTGTGCCTGGCGGTGGACACGCGGCCGGGGAAGGGGTGACGGCCCCTGTGCCGTGATCCGTTGCTGTCCTTAGCCTGCGGTTTGAAACTTCAGAAAACGTTGGCCTTCGTAGGCCAACTCACCCACCAATTGGAAGCCCAGCCTGGCAAGACCTCTAAGCCGTGTCCGGCTGGGCGGCAGCAGGATGCTGACCGGCCCGATGCCCAGCGCATGGCGGCGGGCCATGAAGTGGCGAAAGATCATCGCACCGTGCCCCCAGTACGTCGGCAGCAGAACCAATGCCAGGTCGGCCTCGTCGCCTTCCTTTTGAAAACCGCCCCAGCCAGCAAAGCTGCCATCAATCCGTAGTGCCCAGGGGCCATACCCGTTCGTGAGCCACTGGGCGTCTTTGCCCTTGGCCCAATCCGCGACGGCTTTTTCGGTCCATTCGCCGGTGGCAAGCGGCATGTGCCGGATCACGTCGGGGTGGTTGAGCAGGCCAATCCAGTCCTCGGTCGGGATCTCGGCAAAGGCGTGCAGCGAGAGCGTCATGCTTCGTCCCTTTGATCGTTCTGGTTCGACGCTTGATGCCGCCTGATGGCGTCGGCCCGGGATGGCGGTCAGCTCGCGCAGGCGTCCGCCGCGGTGTTGGCGGGGTCGCTGCAAGCCTTCCATTTTTCCGGCGGCATGGCGGGCACCAACAGGATGCGCGTCGCCGGGTCAGGGTAGAAATAGACGCGCCAGGGGTGATCTCCCATCGTCTTCCAAACCTGTTGCTGCTGCGCGGGCGTCAAGACCGCCAAGTTCTGCGTACTGTCGGCGCCCTGGGCCAGCACGATCTGCGTCTCGGGGTCCCAAGACATCATGTCGTCATCCATCGGCACATCGTCCTTGATCCGGACGATGCGCCATGGATTTTCAGGCACCTCGAGCGGCAGGGCGGCCAGCGTTTTCTGTTCCAAAGGGTAAACGCGTTCGCGCGGTTTGACGGGCGGGTCCGCGTACGCCAAGGGCGTTTGGTCGGCGCCCGGCACAAAGTAGTTGGTGGCCAGGCGCACGTAACGCGGCCCCGGCTTGCCTTGCGCATCCAACAGCTGAACCGACACCGGCTGCCCCGGCGACACCAGATCGATCACCCGCAGCAAGCGCCCCGAGTCGTCGCGCACAAAGTGGCGGCGGGCGCCGGCGCTCTTCGTGTCCCCGCAACCATCGTCAATGAACGTAGTCAGCTGGCCTTGCGCGTCGCGTTGCAGGCAGGCGCTGCGAGTGGCGTAGTAGGGCTGTGGGTTGGACGGGCTGGACAGGGAATATTCGGTGTACGCGGTCAGCGCGCCCGAGGCGTCGTACGCCAGCGTGTAGCCGCTTTCAAGCACGGCCTCGCCGCGCATCGAGCGGTAGCGTTCAACCCGGCAGAGCCGGCCTTCCGGGTCGAAATACAGTTTGGTGGGGGCGGGGCGGGCGCGCTTGTCGCTGACCCGATACGCGGACCAGTCGACCTTGTCCATCCACGTGCGCGGCATCAGTTCGCCGTCGTCGAGCACGGCCAGCCGGGAATTTGTTGGGACGCGTTCGCCGCGCTTGCCCAGCAGCACGCGTTCGCCGTCCAGATCAACGGAGATCGATACGGCAGGCAAGGTCGACGCCACTGAAAAATCAGTATCCGCCGGGCCGCAAGCGGCATGCGCTGCAGAGGCGAACAGCAGCGGCGCGGCGGCCAGGGCAACGCGTAAGACACGCGGCGGCTTATGCATATTGCAGCGAGTCCATGAACTTCACCAGGTCCCAGAATTCCTTGGACACGCCGCCCAGGCGCAGCTTGCCCTGGGTGTCTTCGAACAGCAGAAAGGGGTAGGCGTTGCGCGCGTAGACGCCGTTGTCCGGCAGCCGGTAGGGCGTGAAGACTTCCGGATTATTGAAGTAGCGTTCCAGCCTCCCGCCGCCATCCACATGCATGTAGCGCACGCGCAGCGTCTGAGATTTGTAGGTGGCGTGCGTGTCGGGATAGACGCCGCCGTCGCCCGCGACCACCGAGTCCGACAAGGCCGCCATGAACACGCGCGCGATACCCACGAAGTGAATCTCGCCGCTGGTGCTGCCGCCCTTGGCCTTCGCCAGTTCCGTCACCAGCTGCGTGGCGCGCGAACCCGGCACCAGCGTGTTGGCAAACATCGCATCCACATCCGCGCTGGCCGGGTCGGGCAGCTGGCGCAGCCTCTGGAAGTCTTGCCGGAAGGCTTCCAGCCATTGCTGATAGCGCTGGTTTTCCTGCTGGCGATCAAAGGTTTGGGCGTGGCTTGTGCCGGCGTGCAGCGCAATCAGCACGGTAAAGAGCACGGTGATGGCCAGCAGCCAGATGCGCCGGAGCCCCGCGGCGGACAACGGCATATTCTTGTCGGAGTGTGTGTGCATAGGGCGCGATGATATCGCCCAAGATGATGCTGATTTGCGCGCGAACGTGACAGATTGTGATCGGCAAAAAGGGCTTAGTGTTTTCCCGATAGAACAGCCCGTCTGGGTATTTGTTCCATTGACGGTACATTAGGACACCCCTAGAGTTCCCGGCATGGGAACCTCACTACCTTTGCCGAAGTACCACCAGATCTACCTCGTCCTGCGCGAGCAGTTGCAGGAAGGGCGATTCGATCAGGATGGGCTGCCTGGCGAGCACGCGCTGGCCGATCAGTTCGACGTGGCCCGCATCACCATCCGCAAGGCGATGGAGATGCTGGTGGCCGACGGCCTGGTGTCGCGCCGCCCCGGGTTGGGGACGTGGCCGTTGCGCGGGGCGTCCGCCGCCCACACCGCGCCCGCCGCCAATGCGCCACAGAAGGCGCACCTGACCGGGCTGCTTGAGAACATCGTCAACATGGGGCTGCGCACCTCGGTGCAGGTGCTGGACAGCACGCTGGTGTTTGCGCCGCCAACCGTCGCCGAGTCGCTGCGCATCCCGCCTGGCACGCCGGTACACAAGAGCCTGCGCGTGCGCAGCACCGAGGCCGGGCCGCTATCCCATATCACCACGTACGTGCCGCAAGCCGTGGCCGATTTCACGCGCGAAGACCTGGAACGCGAACCCTTGCTGATGCTGCTTGAGGCGGCCGGCGTGGAATTTGGCGGCGCCACGCAGACGATCTCTGCGCGGCTGGCCGATGCGCAGGTGGCGCGCCATCTGGATGTGTCTGTGGGCTCGGCGCTGCTGGCCGTTACCCGCGTCGTGCGCGACGTGAACGACCGTCCTGTTCAGCTATTGCAGGGCCTGTACCGGCCCGACCGTTATCAATACCAATTGCAGCTGTCGCGCGTCGGCAGCATCGACGCCAAGGTCTGGGTCAGCGAAGAGCTGTCGGCCCAATTTCATTGAACCCCTTCGGAGATCACCCATGAATTCGCGCCGCACCTTCCTCTATCGCTCCGCCGCCGCTGCGGCGCTCGTGTCCACGCCCTGGGTGGCGCGCGCCCAAGGCGCAACGCCCGTGAAGATCGGCGTGCTGCACCCGGTGACGGGCGCACTGGCGTACTCGGGGCAGCAATGCCGGCTGGGCGCGCTGCTGGCCATCGAAGACATCAACAAGGCGGGCGGCATCAAGTCGTTGGGCGGCGCGCCGCTGTCGGCGGTGTTGGGGGATGCGCAGTCGCGCCCCGAAGCGGGTTCGGCCGAAGTCGAGAAGATGAACGAGGCGGGCGTGTCGGCCATTGTGGGCGCGTATGCGTCGGCCATCTGCCTGGCCACGACGCAGACCGCCGCCAAGTACAACCTGCCGCACGTGGTGGATGTGGGGGTGGCCGACCAGATTGTGGAGCGCGGCCTGAAGAACACCTTCCGCTTCGGACCCGGCTACCGCGCCTGTAGCGAACGCGCCATCGCCGACCTGGCCGCCTTGAACGACGCGGCTGGCAAGCCGGCCAAGACCGTCATGATCGTGCACGAGGATTCCTTGTTCGGCACCGGCACGGCGGCGCTGTTGGCGAAGTCGCTGCCGGAGCACGGCTTCGAAGTGAAGGAAGTGGTGAAGCACCCGAACCCCACGCGCGACTTCAACAACATCGTGCTGCGCATGAAGTCGGTGAATCCGGATATTGTCATCCCGGCCAACTACTACAACGAATACGCGCTGCTGCTGCGCGCCATGAAGCAGCAGAAGGTGCAGCCCAAGGCCATCTATTCGGTGCTGGGGGGCGCGGCGTCCAGCTACAAGTTCCTGAAGGAATTTCCGGACATCGCCAACGGCATCATCGACTGCAACCACTGGTTCAACCCCAAGGACCCGCGCGTGGCGCCGCTGAAAGCGCGCGTCGAAGAGAAGGGCGCGTACTTCAGCTATGAAGTGTTCATGACCTACGTTGCGGTGCAGTTGCTGGCCGATGCCATCGAGCGCGCCAAGTCCGCTGACCGCGCCGCCATCATCGACGCGCTGGCCGCCAGCACCTTCCACGACAACCTGATGCCGTATGGCCCCACAAAGTTCGTCAACGGCCAGAACACGGGCGCACAGCCGCTCTTGACGCAGGTGATCGGCGGCGACATCAAGGTGATCATCCCGGCGAAATACCGCCAGGCCGACGCCATCTTCCCGTTGAAGGCCTGAGGGCAAGCATGCTGGACCCTGCCATCCTCTTTTCGTCGGTGCTCAACGGCCTGACGACCGGCGCGGTGTACGCGCTGATCGCCTTGGGGCTGACCCTGATCTACGGGGTGCTGCACATCATCAACTTCGCCCACGGCGCCGCCCTGATGGTGGCGCTGTATGCGGTCTACCTGCTGAAAGACCGGCTGGGTATCGACCCTTACGCGGCGTTGCCGCTGGTGGTGGCCGGCATGTTCGCGCTGGGCTATGCGTTGCAGCGCTTCGTGATCAACCGCGCCAGCCACGGCAAGGACGAAAACATTCTGCTGGTGACGCTGGGGCTGGCCATCGTGCTGGAGAACCTGGCGCTGGTGTGGTTCAAGTCGGACACGCGCAGCATCGACACGGCCTACACCTTGTCCACCGTCGAGATCGGCCCCGCCATGATTGCGCTGCCCAAGGTCATCGCGTTTTGCGGCGCGCTGGCGGTGGCGGCGGTGCTGTTCTGGATCATCCGCAGCACCGACCTGGGCCGCGCCATCCGTGCCGTGGCCCGCGAAAAGCAGGGCGCCAAGCTGATGGGCATCGACGTGGAAAAGGTCTATGCGCTGTCGTTCGGCATCGGCATGGCCTGCCTGGGCGCGGCCGCCTGCTTCTTGCTGCCCGCGTACTACGTCAACCCGCAAGTGGGCAGCGGCTTCGTGCTGGTGGCGTTCACGATTGTGGTGCTGGGCGGCATGGGCAGCTTTGTGGGCGCGCTCGTGGGCGGCTTGTTGATTGGCGTGGTGGAGTCCATCGGGGGCCTGTTCCTGGGCGACTCGCTGGGTCAGATGGGCATTTTCGCGATCTTCATCGCGGTGCTGCTGTTTCGCCCGCAGGGGCTGTTCGGGGCGAGGGGCTGAGCATGAACCGGGATCTTTCCGCAATTGCGTTGTTCGGAGTGGCGGTGGCCGCTTTGGCCACGTTCGCGCAGTCAGGCGTGCTGCTGACCTTTGTGATGATGTCGTTGTACGCGGCGCTGTTGTCGCAGGCCTGGAACATTCTGGGCGGCTATGGCGGCCAGCTGTCTTTCGGCCATGCGCTGTTCTTTGGCGTGGGCGCGTATGCGCAGGCGCTGGGCCAGCTGAACTTAGGCATCAACCCCTGGCTGGCGCTGCCGATGGCCATTGCGCTGGGCGCACTGGTCGGCATGGCCGTGGGCGGGCTGACGTTTCGCTACGGCTTGAAGGGTTCGTACTTTGCGCTGGTGACGCTCGCCTTTGCCGAGGTGTTTCGCATCCTGGCGTTGTCGGCGTCCTTCACCGGAGGCGGGGTGGGGCTGATGGTGCCGCTGCAAGAGGGCGCGGCGAACATGCAGTTCGCGTCGCGCCGTGGCTACATCTATCTGCTGCTGGCCTTTGTGGTGCTCGCGCTGTTGGTCACCGCCTGGCTGCGTCATTCGCGCTTTGGCGCGTACCTGCAAGCAGTGCGCGACAACGAAGACGCGGCGCGCGCCATCGGCGTGAATCCGCTGCGCGTGAAGCTGGGCGGCATTGCGCTGTCGGCCGCGTTCATGAGCGCGGCGGGTGCGTTCTATGTGCAGGTGTTTCAGTACATCGACCCCGGTATTGCGTTTGGCTCGGCCGTGTCGGTCGAGGCCCTGGTGGGCGCGATCGTGGGCGGCATGGGCACGCTGTGGGGGCCGGTGCTGGGCGCGGTGGCGCTGCATGGGCTGGCCGACCTGACACGCAACCTGTTTGGCGAACTGCCGGGCATCAGCATGGTGATCTACGGCGTGGTGCTGATTCTGATCGTGATGTTCCTGCCGCGCGGCATCAGTGGCGGCGGCCAATCGCTAGGCCGCCTGTTTGGCAAGGAGCGCGCCCGTGCCTGAGATCCTGCTGCAAGCTCGCAATCTGTCGATTTCGTTTGGTGGCCTGAAGGCCGTTCAGGACGTGAACCTGGCCGTGCCGCAAGGGTCGTTGACCGCCTTGGTTGGCCCCAACGGCGCGGGCAAGACCACGCTGTTTGCGCTGCTGTCGGGTTTCTTGAAGCCCAGCGCTGGTTCGGTGCATTTTGCCGGGGAAGACATCACGGGCCGCGCGCCGCACGAATCCGCGCAACTGGGCCTGACCCGCACCTTCCAGATCGTGCAGCCGTTTGGCGCGCAGACGGTGCGCCAGAACATCGCCGTGGGCGCGCATCTGCGCTTGCGTGACCGGCGGGCGGCGCTGGCCGCGGCCGAAGACGTCGCCGCACGCGTCAACCTGCAAGGGGCGCTGGACAAGCCCGCGGCCGACCTGACCGTGGCGGGCCGCAAGCGCCTGGAACTGGCCCGCGCACTGGCCACGCGGCCGCGCTTGCTGCTGCTGGACGAAGTGCTGGCGGGTCTGAACCCGAGTGAGATCGACGAGATGATTCCGGTCGTGAAAAAGCTGGTGGACGATGGCGTCACCGTATTGATGATCGAACACGTGATGCGTGCGGTGATGAGCCTGGCCGAACATGTGTGGGTGCTGGCCCAGGGCCGCTTGATCGCGTCGGGTACGCCCGGCGAAGTCACGCGCGACCCGACAGTGGTGGAAGCCTATCTGGGGCATGGCGCGGCGGCGCGCCTGGCCGCGCACGGGGCGCCGGCATGAGCGCGCTGCTGGAAGTGAGCGGCCTGCGGGCGGGCTACGGGCGCATGGAAGTGCTGCGCGGCGTGGACCTGACGGTGGGCGAGGGCGAAATTGTCGTGCTGCTGGGCAGCAACGGCGCGGGCAAATCCACGCTGAACAACACCGTGTGCGGGCTGTGCAAACCCTGGGGCGGCTCCGTCCGCTTCGACGGCCACGACCTGACCGGCCGCCACTATCGCGACGTGGTCAAGGCGGGCTTGATCCAGGTGCCTGAAGGCCGCCGCATCTTCCCGAACTTAAGCGTGCTTGAAAACCTGGAACTCGGTTCCTTCACGCGGGCACGCGAGCATCGCGCTGCAAACGTGGACAAGGTGCTGGATATTTTCCCGCGCCTGCGCGAGCGCCTGACGCAACTGGCCGGCACCATGTCGGGCGGCGAACAGCAGATGCTGGCGATTGGCCGGGGCTTGATGGCCGAACCCCGGCTGCTGATTCTGGATGAGCCATCGCTGGGCTTGTCGCCCTTGATGGTCGAGGAATTGTTTGGACTGATCCAGCGCCTGCACGCCGACGGGCTGGCGATTTTGCTGGTGGAGCAGAACGTGGGCCAGTCGCTGGAAACGGGGCAACGCGCCTATGTGCTGGAAAACGGGGCGGTGCGTTATAGCGGATCGTGCCCGGAACTGATGGCCAGCGACGACGTGCGCCGCGCCTATCTGGGGATGTAGCGATGTCTGCTTCTGAAGTTCATCAGCCTCAAACCCACCGGCCTCAAACCCTGGCGCAAAAGCTGATCGCCGCCGCCTGCGGCCGGCCCGCTGTCGATGAAGGCGAAATCGTGACCTGTGCCGTGGACCTGGCGATGTTCCATGATTCCAGCGGCCCCCGGCGCTTGCAGCCCATGCTGGAAGAATTGGGCGCGTCGCTGTGGGACCCGGCAAAGATCGTGCTGGTCATTGACCACTACGTGCCCGAATCCGACGACGAATCGCGCCGCATCGTCCGCATTGCGCGCGACTGGGCGGCCGGGCAGCAATTGCCGAATGTGTATGACTCCGTCGGCATCTGCCACGTGGTGGTGCCGCAGCACGGCCATATCCGGCCCGGCATGTTCTGTGTAGGCGGGGACTCGCATTCGCCCACGGGCGGCGCGTTCGGCGCCTATATGTTTGGCATCGGCAGCACCGAGATGCTGGGCGTGGCCGTTACCGGCCAGATCTGGGTCAAGGTGCCCAAGACGCTGATGATGCGGTGGAGCGGGCGGCTGGCCGCAGGCGTCACCGCCAAGGACATGATGCTGCACATGATCGGCCGCTACGGCATGAATGGCGGGCGCTATCAGGCCGTGGAATTTTGCGGCGAGGCCGTGCGCGCGCTGCCCATGCAGGAACGCATGACCTTGTCGAACATGAGCGCCGAGCTGGGTTCGCAAGTGGGGCTGATCGCGCCTGACGACACCACGGCCGACTATCTGCGCCAGGCTGGCGTCACGGCCGAGCTGGACCTTGCCCGTTGGCAAAGCGATGCGGGTGCGGACGCCGAATGGCACGCCTTCGATGCCGCGTCGCTGGCGCCGCAAGTGGCCGCCCCGCACAGCCCGGCCAACGCGCGCGACGTGAATCACTACCCCGATGTGCCGCTGCAAGTGGCGTACATCGGCGCCTGCACGGGCGCCAAGCTCGACGACTTGCGCGCCGCTGCCACCGTGTTGCGCGGACGAAAACTGGCTGCGGGCATGCGCCTGATGGTGGCGCCCGCCAGCCTTCAAGACCAGCAACTGGCGGATCAGGAAGGCGTGATGCAGGTGCTGCGCGACGCGGGCGCGGACGTGCTGGCAACGTCTTGCGGGGCTTGCGCCGGCTATGGCGGCTCCATTCCTGACGGCGCCACGGTCATCTCCACCACCGCACGCAACTTCAAAGGACGCATGGGCTCCGAGACGGCGCAGGTCTATCTGGCGTCGCCCTACACCGTGGCGGCGTCGGCAGTGGCCGGGCGCATCGCCGACCCCCGGGAGTTCATGGCATGATGGACCACACGAGTGCGCACCGCGTCTGGCGCGTGGGCGCAGATATCGACACCGACGCGCTCGCCCCGGGCGCCTATATGAAGTTCGGCATCGACGAGATCGCGCGCCACTGCCTGCAACGCGTGCGGCCGGAATTTGCGGCGCAGGTGCAGCCGGGCGACGTGCTGGTGGCCGGACCCAACTTCGGCATCGGCTCATCCCGCGAGCAGGCCGCCGCCGCCTTGGTGCGCCTGGGCGTGGCCGCCGTCATCGCGCCGTCGTTCAACGGCTTGTACTTTCGCAACGCCTTCAACGTGGGCTTGCTGCTGCTGACGTGCCCGCAAGCGGAAGCGCTGGCGGACGGCGAACGCATCACGTTCGACGCTACCGCCGGGCGCGTCGGCCGCGAGCAGGGCGGCACACATTCTGAATTGCACTGCGAGACCGTTCCCGCCTTCCTGATGGACATGGTGCGGGCCGGCGGACTGCTGAATCTGCTGAAACAGCGTCAAACCTCTTAGGAAGAACACCATGCTTGATCCCGTCACCCTGGCGGTCCTGAAGGGCCGTCTGGAACAGATTGCCGATGAGATGGACGCGACGCTGTACCGCAGCGCGTTCAACCCCATCATTGCCGAGGCCCACGACGCCTGCCACGGTATGTACGACGCGGCCACGGGCGCCACCCTGATCCAGGGCAAGTCTGGCTTGCCCGTCTTCGTGGGCGCGATGGCCTTCGCTGTGAAGGCCGCCGCCAAGGTGGCGGCCGAGCGCGGCGGCATGGTGGAAGGAGACGTCTGGCTGTTCAACGACCCCTACGAAGGCGGCACGCACGCCAATGATTTCAAGCTGGTGCGCCCGGTGTTCCGTGGCGGCCAGCTGTTCTGCTTTCTGGCGTCCGCCGCGCATTGGCACGATGTGGGCGGCGCGGTGCCGGGCAACTACAACCCGGCGGCCACCGAATGCTGGCAGGAAGCCGTGCAGATTCCGCCGGTGCGCATCGTGCGCGCGGGCATCCTGGACCTGGACGTGCTGGCCATCCTGAAAGCCAACACGCGCTTGCCCGACAGCCTGTGGGGCGACCTGAATGGCCAGCTGGCCGCGCTGGAATTGGGCGCCGGCCGCTTGGATGGCCTGCTGGATGAGTACGGCGACGCCATCGTGCTGGAATCCCTGGACACCTTGCGCGAGCGCGCGCGCCGCTTGATGCGTGACCACATCGCGCAGCTGCCCGACGGCGAATACGCGTTCGAGGACATGCTGGACAACGACGGCGTGCGCGACGTGGCGCTGCGCATCGCGCTCACGCTGAAGATCGCGGGCGACCGGCTGACGCTGGATTTCACCGGCACGTCGCCCGCCTGCGCGGGCCCCGTCAATATTTCGCGCGCCACCGCCATCGCCGCGTGCTACGTGGCGCTGAAGCACCTGTTCCCGGATGTGCCGGCCAATGCGGGCGTGCTGGACGCGGTGGACGTGGTGTTGCCCGATGGCCTGGTCATCTCGGCCGACCGGCCGCGTCCGGTGGGCGGCTATACCGAAACCATTCTGCGCATGATCGACGTGATCTTCTGCGCGATGGCGCAAGCCGCGCCCGAACGCGCCATGGCGCAGGCTTACGGCACGATCAACGCGCTATCCATTGCCGGCTATCGCAGCGATGCGGCACGCAAGGGCCAGCGCTGGGTGATGTTCAGTTTCTTTGGCGGCGGCCACGGCGGCCATTCCGATGGCGATGGCCTGAGCCACGGCAACGCGCCGATCTCCACCGCCACCATTCCGCCGCTGGAAATCCTTGAGGCCGCCTATCCCGTGCGCTTCACGCAATGGGCGTTGCGGCCGGACTCGGCGGGCGACGGGGCGCATCGCGGCGGCTTGGGCGCCATCTACGAAATTGAATTGTTGGAAGACAGCGCCGAGGCGTTCATATTTGGTGAGCGCGGGCGCAGCGCGCCCAAGGGCATCGCGGGCGGCGGCCAGGCCGCGCTGAACGTTTTCCGCTATCAGCAGGACGGGCAATGGCGCACGCCGCCCATGAGTTCAAAAATGCTGGGCATCCAGTTGCAGCGCGGCGACCGCGTGCGGCTGGAGACGCCGGGCGGGGGCGGGTATGGCGACCCCGCCGGCCGCAGCACGACGGCGCGTGAGCATGATCGCAAGATGGGCTATGTGGGCGATATCGCCAACAACAAGAAGGAGCAGTTGGCATGAGCGCGGCAGATCAAACACCCACTCAAGGATTGGTCGTCGGCGTGGACGTGGGCGGCACGTTTACGGACCTGTTCGTGCTGGACGAGGCCGGCGGCACGGCGCGTGTCGTCAAGGTGCCGTCCACGCGCGGCGAAGAAGCGCGCGGCTTCATGAACGGCATTGCCCGCGTGGCGGATGGCGCGGGCGCCATCGCCACCATCGTGCACGGCACCACCGTTGGCACCAACGCGCTGCTGGAGCGCAAAGTGGCGCGCACCGGCATCATCACCACGGCGGGCTTTCGCGATGTGCTGGAAATGCGCCGCCGCGATCGTCCTCAAACCTGGGGCCTGCGCGGCAACTACGAGCCGGTGGTTCCGCGTGACCTGCGCTTGGAAGTCAGCGAGCGCGTGCTGGCCGACGGCACGGTGCATACGCCGGTGGACCTGGACCAGGTCGAGGCGGCGGCGCGGTCGTTGCTGGAGCAGGGCTGCGAAGCGGTGTGCGTGTTCTTCGTGAATGCGTATGCGAACCCGGTTAACGAAGCGCAGGCCGTGGCCCGGGTGCGGGCGATCTGGCCGAACAGCCATGTCACCGCGGCGACTGAAGTGCTGCCCGAAATCCGCGAATTTGAACGTTGCTCCACCGCCGTGCTGAACGCCGCGTTGCAGCCGGTGGTGGGCAGCTATCTGACCCGTCTGGAATCCGACCTGCGCGAGCACGGCTTCGAAGGTGAACTGCTGGTGGTGCAGAGCAACGGCGGCGTGATGTCGCGGCAGACGGCGTGCGATGTGCCGGTGCGCACCGCGCTGTCAGGGCCGGCGGCGGGCGTGATCGCCTGCGCGGCGATTGCGCGCGCGTCTGGCTTTCCCAACGTCGTCACCGGGGATATGGGCGGCACGTCATTCGATGTGTCGCTGGTGGCGGGCGGCGAAGCCTCGTTGTCGGCGCAAACCGTGATCGACTTCGGCATGGTCGTGCGCGCGCCGATGATCCAGATCGAAACCATCGGCGCGGGCGGCGGCTCGATTGCCAGCGTGGATGCGGGCGGCCTGTTGCAGGTCGGCCCAGAATCCGCGGGCAGCAACCCCGGCCCGGCTTGCTATGGCCGGGGCAACACCCGCCCCACCGTCACCGACGCCAACGTGCTGCTCGGCCGCATTTCGGCAGACCGCCCGCTGGGTGGCGGCCTGTTGGCGACGATGAACGTGGCGCTGGCGCGCGCCGCCATCGACGAGCACGTCGCCAAACCCCTGGGCCTGGACGTACACGCCGCAGCCGAGGCCATCCTGACGGTGGCCAACGCCAAGATGGCGGGCGCCATTCGCGTGGTGTCGATTGAACGCGGGCACGATCCGCGCAAGTTCGCCTACATGCCGTTCGGCGGCGGCGGCGCGCTGCACGTGTGCGCCATGATGAATGAAGTCGACGCCGCCCACGGCATCGTGCCGCGCTACCCGGGCGTGACGTCTGCGCTGGGTTGCGTCATGGCCGACATGCGGCACGACGGCGTGCAGACGCTGAACACGGCGCTGGATGCGCTGGATACCGAGGATCTGGTCGCGCGCATCGATGGCTTGGCGGCGGCTTGCCAGGAACGGTTGGACTCGGCAGGCGTGGCCTTTGAAGGCATCCGTGAAAGCATCGAGCTGGACATGCTGTACGTCGGCCAAAGCCACACCGTGCGCGTGGAGGTCACGCGCGATGCATTGACACGCCCGGGCATTGCGGCCGCCTTCGAACGCGCCTACCGCGCGGCGTTTGGCCGAACCTTGAGCGGCATTGCCGTGCGCATTCTGAACCTGCGCTATGCCCGCATCGGCCAGCGTCCCAAGTTTGACCTGTCGCTGCTGGCGCCGACCTGCCAGGACATGCCCGCAGCGCTGGGTACGCAACACGTCTTTCACGCTGGGCAATGGCGCGACGCCGTGCGCTATGCGCGCCTGGACTTGCCGGTAGGCGCCGAGGTGCCGGGCCCCGCCATTCTTGAGCAGCCGGACACCACCATCTGGATCGAACCCGGCTTTGCCGGCCGCGTCGATGCGCTGGGCAATCTGTTGATCAGCCGTCAAGACGCCTAGGAGACCACCATGCATCCCTTGGACCCTCGCACGACGGCATTGCTCATCGTCGATCTGCAAAACGATTTTCTGACGCCGGGCGGCGCGTATGACCGGGGCGGCGCCGTCAGCCGCGAGGCGCGCGCCTTGCCAGCCCGCGTGGCGCCGGTTGCCCGCGCGGTCAAGGCGCATGGCGGCTTGGTGGCCGCCAGCCTGTTCACCTTGTGGCCTGATGCGCATGGCGAACCCATGATCTCGCCGCATCTGAAGCAATTACGCCCGTTCCTCGCGAAAGGCGATTTCGCCGCAGGGTCGCGCGGTCAGGCCAACGTGGCCGAGCTGGACGGGCTGGTGGACGTGTCGGTCTGGAAGGTGGCGTATTCGGCGTTCTTCAATACGCAGCTGGACTGGGTGCTGCGCCGCGCGGGTGTGTCCAGCGTGGTCATCGCCGGCATCGTCACCAACGGTGGCGTGGCCAGCACGGCGCGCGATGCTCACATGCGCGACTATCACGTGACGGTGCTGGCCGACGGCTGCGCCGCGCCCACGCCTGCCATGCACGATGCCGCGCTGGCTGACTTGCGCACGGTGGCCGACATCACCACCTGCCAGGGCTTTCTGGACCGGCTGGCAGGATGAGCGCACCCGTCGTCAAACAGGGCAAGCCAGACGCCGCGGCCCACGCGGACGCCATGCATGTGCCCGTGCTCATCATCGGCGCGGGCGCTTGCGGGCTGACCGCCGCGTTGCGGCTGGCGGAAGCTGGCATTGAAACGGTATTGATCGAGCGCGACGCCACGCCCAGCGGGTCGACGGCGCTGTCGTCGGGCTTCATTCCGGCGGCGGGTTCCGCCGTGCAGCGCGCGGCCGGCATCGATGATGACGCCGCGCGCTTTGCGGCCGACATCCAGGCCAAGGCGCACGGCACGGCCGCGCCGCATCTGGTGGCTGCCTACACCGGCGCTGCCGCCGCGGCCATGGACGCGCTGGCGCGCCATGGTTTGGCGTTCGACGTGCTGGACGGCTTTCTCTACCCTGGCCATTCCGCGCGCCGTATGCACACGTTGCCGGAACGCACCGGCCAGGCGCTGGTGGCCGCGCTGGAACGCGCCGCGACCACGGCGGGCGCGATGTTGCTGGCGCGAGCACTCGCCCGCGACATCTGGGTCGATGACGACGGCCGCGTGACCGCTGTCGGATGCGAACGGCCCGATGGCTCGATGGATGTGATCGGCTGCGACGTGCTGCTGCTGGCCTGCAATGGCTTTGGCGGCAACACGGCCATGGTGGCCGAGCATCTGCCCGCCATGCGCGAGGCCGTCTACGGCGGCCATGTCGGTAACGACGGCAGCGCCATCGCATGGGGCAGGCAGTTGGGCGCACGGCTGGCGGATTTGGGCGGCTACCAGGGGCATGGTTCCTGGGCAACGCCGCAAGGGGCGCTGATCTCGTGGGCCGTGATGATGGACGGCGGCGTACAGATCAACGCGCGCGGCCAGCGCTTTCATGACGAGACGCACGGCTATTCCGAAGCCGCCGTCCACGTGCTGTCGCAGCCGGGCGGTGTGGCCTGGAATGTGTTCGACGACCGCACCCTGGCGTTGGCGCGCGGTTTTCCGGATTTCGTTGCGGCCGAAGCGGGCCACGCCGTCAAGACGTGCGCCGGCCTGCCAGAACTGGCCGCGCTGATCGGATGCGACGTGGAGACATTGCGTCGAACCTTGGAAGGGGTCCGTCCGAATGCAACGGATTCCGACCCGGGCTTGGGCATTGACTCGGGCGTTGACTCGGGCATTGACTCGGGCATTAACTCGGGCATTAACTCGGGCAATGGGTCGGGCAGCGGTTCGGGCAGCGGTTCGGGCAGTGACCCGAACCCTGACCCACACAGCCGCCGTTTTGAACGCAGCCTGCAAGCGCCGTATCACGCCATCAAGGTCACGGGCGCGCTGTTCCATACGCAAGGCGGGCTGGATATTGATGCGCAATGCCGTGTGCTGAATCACGACGGCCAACCGCTGCCCAACCTGCTGGCCGCGGGCGGCGCGGCGCGCGGCGTGTCGGGCAACGACGTGTCGGGCTATCTGTCCGGCAACGGACTGCTTAGTGCCGTGGCGGGCGGCCATATTGCCGCCGCCACCGCGGCCGCGCTGCTTCACCGCACGCTTGTACAGGAATCTTCATGATGCAACCTTTGAACGCGCACTTGGCCACGGGCGCCGTGTTGGCGCCCGGCGTCTACGACCCCTTGTCGGCATTGATCGCCGAGCAGGCAGGCTTTTCCGCGCTGTATTTGTCGGGCGCGTCAATCGCCTACACCCGGCTGGGACGCTCGGACATCGGGCTGACCACCTATTCGGAAGTTGAAGACACGCTGGCCCGCATCACCGAACGCGTGGTCACGCCGGTCATCGTGGACGCCGACACGGGCTTCGGCAACGCGTTGAACACGCAACGCACGGTGCGCGGTTTCGAACGCGCGGGCGCCGCGATGATCCAGCTGGAAGACCAGACGTTTCCCAAACGGTGCGGCCATCTGGACGGCAAGACGGTGATCCCCGCCTCTGAGATGTGCGGCAAACTGCGCGCGGCGGTGGATGCGCGGGTGTCGTCGTCCACGTTGATCCTGGCGCGCACCGATGCGCTGGCCGTCGACGGATTGAACGCCGCGTTGGACCGGGCCGAATCCTATCTGGAAGCGGGCGCCGACGCGTTGTTCATCGAAGCCTTGCGCACCCCAGAACAGATGCAGGCGGCCTGCGCCCGCTTTGCCTCCCGCGTGCCGCTATTGGCCAACATGGTCGAAGGCGGCAAGACGCCAGTCCAGAGCGCCGACGCATTGACCGCGCTGGGCTTTCGCATCGTCATCTTCCCGGGCGGCACGGCACGCGCCGTGGCGCACACCTTGCAGGGCTATTACGGCAGCCTGCTCCAGCACGGCACGACGGCGCCGTGGAAGGATCAGATGCTGGATTTCGACGGCTTGAACGCCGTGATCGGCACGCCGGAATTGCTGGAGCAAGGGCGGCGTTACGAAGGGTAGGCAGGCAAGGGTACGACTGCACCCCTTGGTGTCCCGCCCCGGTATCAGCCGCAGTGCGGTCTTATTCCTGATGGCCTAAGCGCGCTGCCTTGTTGATGTCGAAGGCGCCAGCATTTCGCTCGCGCCTTCGCCCGCGGCATGCTCAGAAATTCGTCGCAGGCAATGCATTTCGCCGATCAACGGCGCTAACATGGATTCGCTGCGACCACTCGGCCAACTATTGTGCTGGCCGGGCAAGCGCTGTCTGTGCTGGACGAAGACGGCGGTATCGGCACGAGGGGGCAAAATGACTAGAAGAATTCGGGTCTCCATCCTTGCTGTGTTGCTGCTGATCTTGACGCCCGCGCTTTGTGCCGCGGCGGACGACGCGCGTTCGGAAGCGGCGTCGCTTGAACTGGCGTTGGAGACGGCGCCGGTCGAGATCGACGGGCAAGTGCTGTTCAAAGTCCGGGGGCTGTCCTCTTTTCCTGCCGGTAAGCGCGCCGAGGCCATCACCGAGCGTATCAAGAACGCGGCGGCGGATGCCTCGTTGGCAAGCGCCGATCTCCGAACCGACACCGTTGGGAACGGGACGGTGATCATGGCGGGCAAGAACCCGTTGATCATTGTGAGCGACGCGGACGCCCAGCTTGAACAGACCACCCGCGACAATCTTGCGGCGTTGCACTTGCTGCGAATCAAACAAGCCATTGACGAATTCCGGGCGGCGCGCCGAGCCGACACGTTGCTCAAGGCTGGCCTTTACTGCGCCGGGGCTACGGTCCTGCTGGCGCTGGTCATTGCCGTGCTGCTCTTGCTTAACCGGTGGCTGGACAAGGCGGTATCCAAGCTGTTGAAGAGTCGTGTCAAGGCGGTCGATATCCAGTCTTTTGAGATTCTGCGTTCAGACACCATTTGGAAGGCATTGCACGGCCTGGTGCTGGCGATTGGTGTCGTGACCGTGGTGGCATCGGTGTATGTGTACCTGCAATACGTGCTTGCGCTCTTTCCCTGGACCCGGTCCCTGTCCAACGGCCTGTTGAACGTGGCCACTGACACCGCCGAGAATCTGGGGAAATCCGCGGCGGCAGTGATCCCGGACATTCTTATCCTTGTCCTCATCTTCTACCTGGCACGGTTTGCCCTGCGGCGGGTCAGGCATTTCTTCGATGCGGTTGAGCACAAGCGGGTGACGTTTGCGCAGTTCGAGCCGGAATGGGGCATGCCCACGTACAAGCTGGTCCGGGTGCTGATTCTGGCCTTCGCGTTCATCGTCGCGTACCCCTATATCCCCGGCTCTGAAACGGCGGCGTTCAAGGGCATTTCGATATTCATTGGCCTGGTCATATCGCTGGGCTCATCGACGGCGATTTCGAACTT
This sequence comes from Achromobacter kerstersii, assembly GCF_902859595.1. Taxonomy (GTDB): domain Bacteria; phylum Pseudomonadota; class Gammaproteobacteria; order Burkholderiales; family Burkholderiaceae_B; genus Achromobacter; species Achromobacter kerstersii. The sequence goes on from NZ_CADIJQ010000001.1 coordinate 21,815, forward strand.
TATCGCCGGCTATCTGATGACGTATCGACGGGTGTTCAAGGTGGGGGACCGGGTCAAAGTGGGTGACGTGATCGGCGAGGTCGTCTCCGTTCGCCTTCAGGTGACCCATATTCGGACGAACAAGAACGAGGAAATCACAATTCCGAATTCCCAGATCCTGAACAGTGACGTCACCAACTACAGTTCGCTGGCCAGCACCCAAGGGCTGATTCTTCACACCACGGTCGGCATCGGCTATGAGACCCCGTGGCGTCAGGTGGAAGCCATGTTGTGCGCCGCGGCTGAGCGGACGGCGGTCGTGCTTACCGATCCCAAGCCCTTCATCCTGCTGACCAAATTAGGAGACTTTGCGGTTACCTATGAACTGAATGTGTATGTCCGCGATACGCAGAGAATTGCCAAGATCTATGCAGATCTGCACCGCCATATCCTGGATGTTTTCAACGAATACGGCGTGCAAATCATGACCCCCGCCTACGAAGGAGATCCCGACGTGCCGAAGGTGGTGGCGCCGGAACAGTGGTATTCGGCGCCGGCGGCGCCGGATAAGAGCACCGAACGCTAAACGATGAACCGTCACCATCAGGCGTGTTCTGCGGTGGCCGCTCGCGGTGGTTGATCCTTGTCAATAATTTGACCAGTCAGGCTGTATTCGCCGCGCACACGTTCGTGCGGGGTCGATAAAATTCAGTTAAGCCGTCAGAAGTAGGCACGCGATGTCTGGGAGCGAGACACCATGATCGAAATGAGAGCGATCCCGCCTAATGAGTACGTCAAGCTGATTAATAGCCTTAATGGGCAGGCGCATCCTGGCCGTGGTCGACGTCTGGTCACCTACACGGTCACCGGGATGAACCTGGACCAGCGCACGCACCTCAATATTCCCCGCAACGCGCTGTCTGCGTCAGCGTCGTCAATTATTGAGTTGCGGCAGCGTGGCGTATTCTGTTTTCCCATCCTTGCCCCGCTTGATGAGGACCGCCCCGTTGCCTCCAAAACGCGAATGCGAAAGCTCAGCTAGTGATGCCGGTTGTCGGCGAAGGGCGTTGCAGCAAGGTGTCCTGGTACTGGTTAACCGCCCCTTCAATCGTTTGAAACAGACGGTCTGCGCCGAGCGTTTCGCCCAGCGGTGACCGCCTGACCGTTGCAAGCACGCCGGGGGTCAGGTTCGCCAGCCACAGCGAGACGCCGTCGCGGCTCAGTCGGCTCTCCGCCTCGCTCATCCTCTTCAGCGCGGTGTATTCGATATCGAACACACTGCCCATATCCAGCACGACGACGTTGGGCCGCGTCGTGGCGATCCACTGCGTGATCTTCCGGCCGATGTTGTCTGCATTCGCAAAGAATATGCGTCCCTCGGGCCGAAGCAGCAGAAGGCCTGCAAGCGCCTCATCGTCGGGGTGATCGGGGGACGCAGGCCGGTACAGGTTCGTGTGCGGCTTGCGCAGCAGCCGGTGCAGGGGAGGGTTGGACACTTGATGGGCCAGGGCGGCCAGCGACACGATGATGGCCACCAGAATGCCTTGCAGCGTGCCAAGCAGCACCACCCCGGCCAGTGCAACCAGCGCCCAAACCAGCTCGGTGCGCCGCACCTTGGCAATCGCTTTGAACTCAGCCGGATTGAACAGGCCAACCGAATACATGATGACGACCGCCGCCAAGGTGGTGTGCGGCATCATGCCAATCAAGGGGGCCAATAGCAGCATGACTCCCAGCGTGACGGCGGCCGTGACGCAACCGGCTGCTTGCGTGCAGGCGCCGGCGCGCCGATTCACTGCGGTTTGGCTGGTGCCGCCGCCCGCAGGCATGGCGCCGAAGAGGGCGCCGCCTACATTCGAAAAGCCCGTGGCGATCAATTCCCGATTGGCGTTTGGCAAGGCCTCGCCCACTTTCGCAAAGGCGCGTCCGGCGGCGATCGTCTCGGTGAAACTCATCAACGCAATGCCAAGCGCCATGGGCCAGAGCTGACCGATCAACGCGGCGTCCGGCAGGGTCAACGACGGTAAGCCCGTGGGTACCGCGCCCACCGTCTGCACGCCAAGATCACTCAGGCCGAACAGGCTGGCGGCCGCGATGGCGATGGCGACGGTCACCAGCGGCGCAGGGACGCGCGGCATGCCGCGTTCAAGCACAAGGAGCAGGACCAACGTGATGGCGCCGACGGCGGCTGTGGCGATTGAGAGGTGCGGAAGCCCTTGCAGAATGGACAGTGCGTTTGATAGAAACGAGCCCTTCGGGAAGTGGATGCCGAGCAGCTTGGGCACCTGATCAACCACGATGACAATCGCAATGCCCGCCTTGAATCCGGTCAATACGGGCTCGGAAATAAAGTTGGCCAGGTATCCCAACCGAAAGAGCGACGCCGCGATCAGCACGATGCCCACCAGCAGCGCAAGCGTCGCGGTCGCAATCAGAAGTTGAGCGGGCTCTCCTCCAGGCACGGCGCGATCCAGCGCGGTTGCGGTAAGAATGGCCAGCGTGGTGGTGGTGCTGACACTGAGCGGCCGGGACGTGCCAAGGAAGGCATACACGATCATCGGCACGAACGCGGTATAGAGCCCCACCTGCACCGGTAAGCCTGCAACGGTGGCATAGGCAAGGGACTTGGGAATGACTACGGCTGCCGCCGTCAGCCCCGCCGTGACGTCCTTCACCATCCACTGCTTGTCGTAATGGCGTAACCATTCAGGCAGGGCAAGGTGCGGCCGGCGTCCAGATTTTCCCGGCGCTTCGATTTTCATGGCGGGCCTCCGGGAGCCACCACCTGATGCTGCCGATGCTGGCAGCTGAATTTGATTGTGATCCCGGGCAACGTGTGACGTCCATGATGATCCCGGCGAAAAGGCGTAAGAATCGAACCGGCGCGTTCAAGCTCGCTGTCGCATTCGGCTTGGCGTGATGACGATTCATCGCGTTCTTCGTTTGCGGGGACTGACGGTATTTTGCCGAAATTAGCATGGACTTTGCGCTTGATCGGTAGCAACAATGCATCACATATCCGCGCGCGCAGCCGGAGGACGCCAGCACCCAGGTGCGCGCCGCATCCACGATCCAGAACGTCGACTTTCGAGGGCCGAACGCCATGGACTTCCTAAGCAACATGCTGCAGCGCTATCCCGAGCTAGCCGTCTTCCTTGCAATCGGACTGGGCTATTGGGTCGGTGGATTCAAGGTTCGCGGTGTGGGCTTCGGGCCGGTGACCGGGTCCTTGCTCGCGGGGCTGCTGATTGGCTACTTCGTCCGTGTGCCGGTGTCCGACACCGCCAAGCAGGTGCTGTTCCTGATGTTCATGTTCGGCATTGGCTACTCCGTGGGCCCAAGCTTTTTTCGAGGCATGAAGGACGGCGGATGGCGGTGGGTGGTGATTGGCATTGTGGTGCCGGTTGCGGGCTTGCTCACGGCATGGGGGCTGGCGGTCTTGCTAAAGCTCGAGGTCGGGTATGCCGTTGGCCTGCTATCAGGCGGGCTGACGGAATCGCCAGCGATTGGCACAGGCAGCGAAGCGATCCGGAATCTTCCCATCAGCGTCGAGGAGAAAGACCGGCTGATCAGCCAAATCGCCGTGGCCGATGCGCTGTGCTACATCTTTGGCACGTTCGGCGTCATCTGGTTCTGCTCGAGTTTGGGGCCAAAGTTATTGGGCTTGGATCTGAAGGCCGAAGGCGCCAAGCTTGAGTTGGTCTATGGAATTCAGCGGCAGAAAGCTGGCGTGACTTCCGCGTGGCGCAAGTTCGACTTGCGCGCCTATCGCTTTCAGTCTGATCACCCCGCGGTGGGCCAAACCGTCGCCTGGGTTGAATCGCTGTACGCCCCGGAGCGCGTGTTCGTGGAACGCATCCGGCGCGACGGCTCCCTTCTGTTGGCCGCGCCCGATACCGTCTTGCTCGCGGGGGATATCGTTGCCGTCTCTGGCAAAAGCGACGTGATCATCAAGCTGTTGGACGGCAACGCCGTCGAAGAACCCGACCGGGAACTGCGCGACATTCCAAGCGCGGTGTTCGATGTCGTGCTGTCTGACTCGCGGCTGTTCGGCAAGACGGTCGCTCAGGTTGCGGAGCAAGCCGAGGAAGTGCGCGGCGTGTTTCTGCGCAGAATCCGGCGCGATGGCGTAGAAATACCGGTGGGTTCCGGCACGGTGCTTCAGCGTGGTGACGTGCTCAGCATTGTTGGGCTTGAGCCTGCCGTTGAACGCGTGGCCGCGCGTATCGGCAGCGTGGTGCGGGATATGGATTCCACGGATTTTGTTGCGTTGGGTTTTGGAATTTTCATCGGCGCGGTGGTTGGGACGTCGCTTGTGCTGCCGATTGGCAGCATGCATATCGCCATTGGAAGCAGTGTGGGCACGCTGATCCTGGGCTTGTTGGTGGGCTGGCGGAATTCGGCGAAGCCTTTGTTTGGCCGCATCTCGCATGGCGCGCTTGAGTTCATGAAGTCGATCGGCTTGGCCGGTTTCGTGGCCATGATCGGTTTGAAGGCAGGCCCGGTCTTTGTCGATGCCCTGCGCGAAGTCGGGCTGACCATATTCTTGGCGGGCATTGTGGTGACAATGGTTCCGCAATTCGTCGGATTGCTGGTGGGACGATATCTGCTTGGCCTGGAACCGCTTTTACTGCTGGGGGCGCTGGCCGGGGCGCAAACGATGACGGCCGGCCTGGCCGCGGTTCAGGAAAAATCGGATAGCCCGGTCGCCGTCATTGGTTACTCGGGCACCGTGGCGCTCGGGCATATTCTGCTGACCACGTGGGGAACGGTGATCGTTTGGCTGCTGGTTTGACGATCGTGCTTACCGGCCTGCGCCTTCATGCCTGCCACCATGCCCACGCCCGCCTCTGACGAGGGTCCGGCCCAGCGGTGGCTGCGCTGGCTGCCCGGGCTGGCCGTGTTGCGGTCCTATCAAGCGGCTTGGCTGCCGAGGGATCTGGCTGCCGGCCTGGCGTTGACGGCGATGCTGGTTCCTGTGGGCATTGCCTATGCCGAGGCGTCGGGCGTGCCGGGGGTCTATGGGCTGTACGCCACGATTGTGCCGTTGTTGGCCTATGCAATTTTTGGTCCGAGCCGCATTCTGGTGCTGGGGCCGGACTCCGCGCTCGCGGCGCCGATTCTGGCGGTGGTGCTGAGCGTGTCGGGCGGCGACCCCATGCGCGCGGTGGCCGCGGCCAGCCTGATGGCGATCATCGCCGGGCTGTTCTGCATCGTGTTGGGTCTGCTGCGGCTCGGGTTCATTACCGAGCTGCTGTCCAAGCCCATCCGCTATGGCTACATGAATGGCATTGCGCTGACGGTGCTGGTCAGCCAGTTGCCGAAGTTGTTCGCGATTCCGATTGAGGATGCCGGCCCATTGCAAGAACTGTGGCGGCTGGCGCAGGCGGTGGCCGATGGACAGGCCAACGGGTATGCCTTTGCGGTGGGGGCGGCCAGCTTGGCCGCGATCTTGCTGCTTAAGCGCTTTGACCGGGTGCCAGGCATTCTGATCGCCGTGATCCTGGCGACATTGGCCGTGAGCCTGCTGCGGCTGGACGTCCAGGGGGTAAAAGTGCTGGGCGAGATTCCGCAGGGGCTGCCGACATTCACGTGGCCATGGCTCAGCAATGCGGACTGGGCCACGATTGTGCTCGGCGGCTGCGCCGTGGCGATGATTTCGTTTGCGGATACCAGCGTGTTGTCGCGCACGTACGCCGCGCGCACGCACACGCGCGTCGACCCGAACCAGGAAATGGTGGGGCTGGGCATGGCCAACCTGGCGGCGGGTTTCTTCCAAGGGTTCCCCATCAGCAGCAGCGCGTCGCGCACGCCCGTGGCCGAGGCAGCAGGCGCGCGGACACAGCTGACAGGGGTGATCGGTGCGGCGGCCGTGGCGCTGTTGCTGGTGTTTGCGCCCAACCTGCTGCGCTATTTGCCCAGCAGCGCGCTGGCCGCCGTGGTGATCGCCGCCGCCCTCGGCCTGTTCGAGTTCAAGGACTTGCGGCGCATCTACCGCATCCAGCAATGGGAGTTCTGGCTGTCGATGTTGTGTTTTGCCGCTGTGGCGGTGTTCGGCGCCATACCCGGCATCGGCTTGGCCGTGGTCATCGCCGTCATCGAATTCCTGTGGGACGGCTGGCGGCCGCATTTTGCGGTGCTTGGGCGTGTGCCGAACTTGCGCGGCTACCACGACTTGAAGCGGTATCCGCATGCCGCGCTGATCGATGGGCTGGTGCTGTTCCGCTGGGACGCGCCGCTGTTCTTTGCGAATGCCGAGCTGTTTCAGCAACGGCTGCTGGAAGCCGTGCAGGCGTCACCCACGCCAGTGCGGCGCGTCGTGGTCGCGGCCGAGCCCGTCACAAGCGTCGACGTCACGTCGGCGGACATGTTGCGCGAGTTGAGCCAACATCTGGCAAAGGAAGGCGCCGCCCTGCATTTTGCCGAGATGAAAGACCCGGTCCGCGACAAGCTAAAACGTTTCGAGCTGACGGAGATTCTGGGCGACGACCACTTTCATCCCACGGTGGAAAGCGCCGTGGACAATTATCTGGGTCTATGACTTTTGGCCTATGACTTTCGGCTTGCCAATTTTCGGCCTGCCGATTTCAGACGACGACCCTCAGTCTGCGGCTCGTAGTCTGTAACCCTTACCGCGCCGTGCGTTGATGCGGCACCAGCGGCGGCGCCGGCTGATTGGCGATCAAGTCCCAGAACCCGGGCAGGAAGCACTCCGCCACCAGCAGCGGCTGGCCCTGGCGCCAGAAGACGGACCTGCGTGCCCAGACGCGGCCCGCGTCCTGCTCCCGGCGATCCGCCGGCAGCACATCGCGCGCCGTGGCGTAAAACGGCACGGGCGAGGCCAGGCGGCGGCACGCGAACGGTGAGCGGATGACGGTGCTGTCGTGATACAGCATGTCGGCCAGCGGCCGGGTCAGCAGGCGGCGCATGCCTTGCCAGGCGCCGTGCGAGGCGCGCAGCGGCGTCAGGCTGCGGGCGGGCACGGTGTCCACGCCGTTCACCGACATCAGCACTTCGCGTATCCATACCTGCGAGCCGGGGGCGATGCCCATGGCCAGCGCTTCGTCGCGGGGTGCGCCGTCGGCGTACTCGGCCAGCACGCGCAGGCGGACGTGGCCAACCTGGCGCAGGCCGGCGGTGAGTGCGCCCGGGCGGAACAGCCAGTGGCGCAGGGCAGGGGGCAGGACGGGCGGCGCGGCGGCCAGCCAGCCTGCGGCAAGAGGGGGGTGATGGGCTGCGGGTTTCATCATGGCTGCGTATTATGCCAAGCCCTGCTGGCGGCCTGCCTGCGTCGCAATGCCGCAGGCGGGGGCGCGGCGCTCAGCCGGCGCTTGACGTGCACATGCGGGCGGCCCATGCAGGTCACCCGCGTCCGCATACAATACCGCCCATGGAAAAAGTACGAATCTCCAAGCTCATGTCCGAGCGCGGACTCTGCTCGCGCCGCGAGGCCGACAGCTATATCGAACGCGGCTGGGTCCGCGTGGACGGCGTTGTGGTGTCCGAATTGGGCGCCAAGGCGTATCCCGATCAGGTCATCACGCTGGAGCGCGCCGCGCAGGCGCGCCAGACCTCGCGCGTCACCATCCTGATCAACAAGCCGGTGGGCTATGTGTCGGGCCAGGCGGAAAAAGGCTATACGCCCGCGGTGGCGCTCATTGATTCGCGCTCGCGCTTTGCTGGATGCCGGCATCCGCAACGCTTCGAGCGCGCGCATCTGGAAGGGCTGGCCGTGGCCGGCCGGCTGGATATTGATTCCCAGGGCCTGCTGGTGCTGACGCAAGATGGCCGCATCGCCAAGCATCTGATCGGTGAAGACTCCAGCGTCGACAAGGAATACCTGGTGCGCGTGCAGGGCGACTTGTCCGACCGTGGGCTGGCGCTGCTGAACCACGGCCTGTCGCTGGACGGCAAAGCGCTGAAACCCGCGCAGGTGCGTTGGCAGAATCACGACCAGCTGCGCTTTGTGCTGCGCGAAGGCAAAAAGCGCCAAATCCGCCGCATGTGCGAACTGGTTGGCCTGAAGGTCATAGGCTTGAAACGCGTGCGCATTGGCCGCGTGTCGCTGGGCGATCTTCCCCTGGGGCAGTGGCGCTATCTGCGCGACGACGAGGGATTTTGAATTGATCGGCCCCGTCGACAAGTGATGTCGGCGGTCAGTAGATTTTTCAATCTGTTTCCGCGACCCCGCTATTTCATGAAAGCGGGCGTATCCTTCGTTTGCCCGCCGCTGCCCAGACGCTCCATCAGAAATTCGATGAATATCCGGGTCTTGGCGGGTAGAAGCCGGGTTTCGGTGACCGCATAAACGGGAAACGGCCCCAGCTGCCAATCTGGCAGCACGCGCCGCAACTGCCCGGACTGCTGTTCGGCCGTCTGGCCGCCCACCAGCACCGCGATGCCCGCGCCCAGCATGGCCAGGCGCCGCGCCATGGCCACGCCGTTGACGGAAAACCGGTTGCCCGGCGTGAACTCGATGTGCTGGTCACCGCAGTTGAGCGGCCAGCGCGTGACGCGGCCGGCGCCTTCTGCGCGGAATTCGATGCACTCGTGGCGGGTCAAGTCACTGGGATGTTTGGGTTCCCCGTGCTTCTCCAGGTATTCGTGCGAGGCATACAGATGGGCGGGCAGCATGCCCAGCAGCCTTGCAATCTGCGTCGAGTCGGGCAGGTCGCCGATTTCGATCGAGATATCGCAAGTCTGGAACACGCGTGAAGCGTGGTCCGGATTGGCCAGATCCAGGAAAAACGTGACGTCGGGATAGCGGCGGGAGAACTCCATGAACGATTCAGCCAGGAAGTCCGTGCCGAAATCCGCGGGCATGTTCACCCGCAGCGGCCCGGCTGGCGTATCGACCAGCTTCTGCAATTCTTCATGGGCAATCTGCGCTTCGGCGACGATGCGCTGGCAGCGTTCAAAGTACAAGCGCCCGGCGTCGGTCAGTTCCACCTTGCGGGTGGTGCGGCTCAGCAATCGCAGGCCGACCGACCGTTCCAATTCGGCCACCTGGCGAGACAAGGTGGATTTCGGGACGCCCAATGTCGCGGCAGCACGGCTAAAACTATGCGTTTTGGCGACTTCGACGAAGAGTTCCATGCCTTGTAATCGTTTCATGGCGAGATTCTGTCATAGACCGGGTGCTCGGAATTGTCCCATAAATGGAATGATGTTTTCTTATTGCGCCCCTTTGTTTCTGGGGCGGGATAACTCAAAATGCGGGTTCCGCAATGCAGCAATGCGATAAAGCCCAGCCTGCGTGTTCAACGCGAATCCACCCAGTTGATGCACATGGTCCCGCACATCCGCGAGAGCGGACGCTGCGTGGGGGCCGACTATTTTTTTCGGGAATGCAATCTATGAATAAGAAAAGCGCTATGTGGCGCAGCGCGGCAGTTGTCACGCTGACGGCATCGGCTCTCACGCTGGCCGCTTGCGGCAAGAAGCAGGACGCGCCGCAGGCGGGCAAGCCGCAAGTTTCGGTGGTGACCCTGACGACGCAGCCCGTTTCGCTCACCACTGAATTGCCGGGCCGCACGTCCGCATTCCGCGTGGCTGAAGTCCGGCCCCAGGTGAACGGCATCGTTCAGAAGCGCCTGTTTACCGAAGGCGGCGAGGTCAAGGCCGGCGAACAGCTCTATCAGATCGATCCCGCGTTGTACCAAGCCAGCTTCGATAGCCAGAAGGCCGCATTGGCCCGCGCACAGGCGCAGCAGAAGACGGCTGCTTTGCTGGCCGAACGCTACAAGCCGCTGGTTGCCACCCGCGCCGTCAGCCAACAGACCTATGACAACGCCGTGGCCTCGCGCGACCAGGCCGCCGCCGACGTGCTGTCGGCCAAGGCCGCGCTGGACACCGCGCGTATCAACCTGGTTTACACCAAGGTGCTGTCGCCGATTGACGGCATCATCGGCCGTTCTTCCGTGACCGAAGGCGCGCTGGTTACGGCCAACCAGACGGGCGCTTTGGCTGCAGTGCAGCAAATTGACCCGATCTACGTTGACGTGACCCAGTCCAGCGTGCAGCTCTTGCGCTTGCAGGACGCCTTGGCCAGCGGCCAGTTGAAGCGGGCCGACGGCGAACAAGCCGCGCTGGTCACGCTGACCTTGGAAGACGGCTCGCAATACAAGCAGACCGGCAAGCTCCAGTTCTCGGAAGTGACCGTAGACCAGGGCACGGGTTCCATCACGCTGCGCGCGGTGTTCCCCAACCCGGATCGCCGTCTCTTGCCCGGCATGTTCGTGCGTGCCCGCCTAGCTGATGGCGTGGCCGCCGACGGCCTGCTGGTGCCGCAACGCGGTGTGACGCGCAACCAGCGCGGCCTGCCCACGGCGCTGGTCGTCAATGCCAAGAACCAGGTGGAACTGCGTGAACTGAAGACCGACCGCGCCATTGGCGACAAGTGGCTGGTCACCGACGGCCTGGCCGCGGGCGACAAGGTCATCGTGGAAGGTCTGCAAATGGTGCGTCCGGGCGTGGAAGTCGTTGCGACGGAAGCCGGCGCCAATGCGCAGCAGCCGCAAGCGGCGAATGCGGCTAACGCGGCGAACGCCGCGCCGGCCAAGCAGTAATCAGGGAGCCATGCATGGCAAAGTTTTTTATCGATAGGCCGGTTTTCGCCTGGGTGATCGCGATCGTGCTGATGATGGCCGGCGCGCTGTCCATCCTGCAATTGCCGGTCTCCCAGTACCCCAACATCGCGCCGCCCGCCATCGGCATCGCGGTGACCTACCCGGGCGCGTCCGCGCAGACCGTGCAGGACACCGTGGTGCAGGTGATCGAGCAGCAGATGAACGGTCTGGACGGCTTGCAGTACATCTCGTCGGAAAGCAACTCCGACGGCAGCATGTCCATCACGCTGACGTTCAAGCAAGGCAGCAACCCGGACACGGCGCAGGTGCAGGTGCAGAACAAGCTGGCGCTGGCGCAGCCGCTCTTGCCGCAGGAAGTGCAGCAGCAGGGCATCCGCGTCACCAAGGCCACGAAGAACTTCCTGATCGTGGCGGGCTTTGTGTCCACCGACGGCACGATGACCAAGGACGACTTGGCCGACTACGTCGCGTCGTACGTCCAGGACCCCATCAGCCGTACGCAGGGCGTGGGCGACTTCCAGCTGTTCGGCTCGCAGTACGCGATGCGCATCTGGCTGGACCCCGCCAAACTCGTGAACTACGGGCTGACCACGGTTGACGTGGTGGCGGCCATCAAGGAACAGAACGTGCAGGTGTCGTCCGGCCAGCTGGGCGGCCTGCCGTCCGTGCGCGGGCAGCAGCTGAACGCCACCATCATCGGGCCGTCGCGCCTGGAGAAGCCGGAAGATTTCGGCCGCATCCTGCTCAAGGTCAACACCGATGGTTCGCAAGTGCGCCTGGCCGATGTCTCGCGCATTGAACTGGGCGGCCAGACCTACGCCATCGACAGCTTCTACAACGGCAAGCCCGCCTCGGGCCTGGCCATCAAGCTGGCGCCGGGCGCAAACGCCTTGGACACGGCGCAGGCCGTGCGCGACACCATCAACAACTTGAAGCCGTACTTCCCGCCGGGCATGGACGTCGTGTATCCGTATGACACGACGCCGTTTGTCAGCCTGTCGATTCACGAAGTGTTCAAGACGCTGGTCGAGGCCATCATCCTGGTGTTCCTGGTGATGTACCTGTTCCTGCAGAACTTCCGCGCCACCATCATCCCCACGCTGGCCGTGCCGGTGGTGCTGCTGGGCACGTTCGGCGTGCTGGCCGCCTTCGGTTATTCCATCAACACCTTGACCATGTTCGGTATGGTGCTGGCCATTGGCCTCTTGGTGGACGATGCCATCGTGGTGGTGGAAAACGTTGAACGGGTGATGGCCGAAGAAGGGCTGACACCGAAGCAGGCAACCCGCAAGTCCATGAGCCAGATCACCGGCGCGCTGATCGGTATCGCCATGGTGCTGGCCGCCGTGTTCATCCCGATGGCGTTCTTTGGCGGTTCAACGGGCGTGATTTATCGCCAGTTCTCGATCACGATCGTGTCGTCGATGGTGCTGTCGGTGCTGGTGGCCATCGTCTTCACGCCGGCGTTGTGCGCGACGTTGCTCAAGCCCATTCCGAAGGGCCATCACGGCACGAAGCGGGGTTTCTTCGGCTGGTTCAACCGCACCTTCGAACGCAGCAGCAACGGCTACGCCAATAGCGTGGCGCGCGGGCTTAACCGCACCAAGCGTTTGATGGTGGTGTACCTGGCGCTGGTCATTGCAATGGGCTGGCTCTTCACGCGCATTCCCACGGCGTTCCTGCCGGCGGAAGACCAGGGCATTTTGTTCGCCCAGATCCAGACGCCTGCGGGCGCCACGGCGGAAGCGACCAAGGCCGTTATCGATGACGCCACCAAGTATCTGCTGACCGAAGAGAAGGACGCCGTGACCTCGGTGTTCGCCGTCAACGGTTTTAACTTCGGCGGCCGCGGCCAGAACGCGTCCATCCTGTTCATCAAGCTGCGAGACTGGGAAGAGCGGGGCGACGCCAAGCTGAAGGCCGGCGCCGTGGCGGCACGCGCCAACGCGCACTTCGGCAAGACCGAGCGCCGTGCGCAACTGTTCGTGGTGCCGCCGCCGTCCGTGATGGAACTGGGTAACGTCACCGGCTTTGACTTCCAACTGATGGACCGCGCAGGCGTGGGCCATGAAAAGCTGCTTGCCGCGCGCAATCAGCTGCTGGGCGAAGCCGCGAAGAGCCCGGTGCTGGTGGGCGTGCGCCCCAACGGCATTGAAGATGCGCCGCAGTACCAGCTGGATATCGACCGCGAAAAAGCGCGTGCGCTTGGTGTGGCCGTGTCGGACATCAATAGCACGCTGGCCACCGCGTGGGGCTCGTCGTACGTCAACGACTTCATCGACCGTGGCCGCGTGAAGAAGGTGTTTGCGCAGGGCGAGGCCTCGTCACGCATGCTGCCGGAAGACCTGAACAAATGGTATGTGCGCAACAGCGCGGGCGACATGGTGCCGTTCTCGGCGTTCTCGAAAGCGACGTGGAGCTTCGGCCCGCAAAAGCTGAACCGCTATAACGGCGTGCCGTCCTACAACATCCAGGGCCAGGCGGCGCCGGGTTATAGCTCGGGCGCGGCGATGGAAGAAATGGAAAAGCTGGCGGCCAAGCTGCCGGTGGGCGTGGGCTTTGAATGGACGGGCTTGTCGTTTGAAGAGCGCCTGTCGGGTTCGCAGGCGCCGGCCCTCTACGCCATTTCGCTGATCGTGGTGTTCCTGTGCCTGGCCGCGTTGTATGAAAGCTGGTCGATTCCGACGGCGGTCATGCTGGTGGTGCCGCTGGGGATTATCGGCGTGCTGCTGGCGACGTTGGCGCGCGGCTTGTCCAACGACGTGTACTTCCAGGTGGGGCTGCTCACCACAGTGGGGCTGGCGGCCAAAAACGCCATCCTGATTGTGGAGTTCGCCAAAGAGCACTTTGAATCCGGCGCGAGCCTGACGGAATCGGCGATTCACGCCGCCCGCCAGCGCCTGCGTCCGATTCTGATGACGTCCCTGGCGTTCATCCTGGGCGTGACGCCGCTGGCGATCTCGTCGGGTGCGGGGTCGGGCAGCCAGAACGCCATCGGCACCGGCGTGATCGGCGGCATGTTGACCGGCACCTTCCTGGCTATTTTCTTTGTCCCCGCGTTCTTTGTGATCATGCTGCGCATGTTCAAGGTGAAGCGCATGAGCGAGAACCTCGACAAGCACGACACCAGCGCCAATGGCTCGCAGGACGTGTCCGCGGAAGGACGACCGTAATGAAATTTCCGATGAGAACCTTGTTGTCTGTTTCTCTGGCGGCGGCCCTGGCGGGCTGCTCGCTGGCCCCGACCTACGAACGGCCCGACGCGCCGGTCGACGCCGCGTACCCCACCGGCCCGGCCTACAAGGCGGACGGTTCGCAGGCGGCGTTGGGGATGTCCACCGCCGATATCGGCTGGCGCGACTTCTTCAGCGATCCGCTCTTGCAGCAGCTGATTGAACTGTCGCTGGCGAACAACCGCGACTTGCGCGTGGCGGCCCTGAACGTGGAAGCGGCGCGTGCGCAGTACCGCATTCAGCGCGCCGACCTGATGCCCAGCGTGGGCATCGCCGGCCAGGAATCGGCCCAGCGCACGCCGGCGGACTTGTCCGCCAGCGGCCGCGCCACGACCAGCCATAGCTACCAGGTGGGCGCCGCCATGTCCGCCTGGGAACTGGACCTGTTCGGCCGTATCCGCAGCCTGAGCGACAAGGCGCTGGAATCCTATCTGGCGCTGGACGAAACCCGCACGGCCACGCAACTGACGCTGATTGCCGAAGTGGCTAACGCTTATCTGACGTTGCGCGCCGACCAGGAACTGCTGAGCCTGACGCGCGACACGTTGAAGAGCCAGGAAGATTCCTTCCAGCTGACGAAGCAAAGCTACGACCAGGGCCTGGCCACCGCACTGGACTTGAGCCAGGCGGAAGTGTCGCTGCGCACGGCCCAGCGCAACCTGTCGCAATACACGCGCCAGGCTGCGCAGGACCGCAATGCGTTGACGCTGCTGGTGGGCCAGCCCATGTCGCCCGAGATCACCGCCGCGCTGGATCAGGCCATGAAGCTGGACGACGGCATGCTGCCGACGACCTTGCCCGCCGGCCTGCCGTCTGACCTGCTGGCGCGCCGTCCGGACATCCGTGCGGCCGAGCATCAGTTGAAGGGCGCCAACGCCAACATCGGCGCGGCGCGCGCGGCGTTCTTCCCCACCATCAGCCTGACCGGCCAGGCGGGTACCGCCAGCGCCAGTCTGGGCGGCCTGTTCGACGGCGGTTCCGGCGCCTGGAGCTTCGTGCCCCAGATCACCGTGCCGATTTTCGCGGGCGGCTCGCTGCTGGCGGGTCTGGACCTGGCCAAGGTGCAGAAGAACATCCAGGTCGCGCAGTACGAGAAGTCCATCCAGACGGGGTTCCGCGAAGTGGCGGACGCGCTGGCCGGACGCGGTACGCTGGACGACCAGATTCAGGCGCAGCGCCTGTTGGTCAACGCCAACCAGCGCGCCTACGACGCGTCGGATCAGCGCTTCCGTCAGGGTATCGATGACTACCTGAGCGTGCTGGATTCCCAGCGTTCGCTGTACAGCGCGCAGCAGGCGCTGGTGGACACGCGCCTGGCCCGCTTGTCGAATCTGGTGACCTTGTACAAGGTGCTGGGCGGCGGCTGGACCGAGCGCACGGTGATGGCGCAGCAGTCAGCGGGGCAATCCGCAGCGCAACCCGTAGTTCAACCGGCAGCGCAACCCGCCGTTCAACCCGGAGTTCAACCGGCAGTTCAACCCGGAGTTCAACCGGCAGTTCAACCCGGAGTTCAACCGGCAGTTCAACCCGGAGCGCAGCCGGCAAGCCAGACGGCGCCGGCGGTGACGGGTTCCGGGTCTTAAGCGATATCCGCCGCACCCCGCGCGCCGGAATGCAAAACGGGCCGATCGAAAGATCGGCCCGTTTTTTTATTGCTTACCCGGCAGGAATCGTCAGGTGCGTTTCTTGGCGATCAGGCCCACCACGAACAGGACGATGATGGCGCCCACCACCGACGCGATCCAGCCGGCCGGTTCGCCCTGGGCGTACCAGCCCATCGACTGACCCAGAAAGCCAGCGACCACCGCGCCGACGATACCCAGAATGGTGGTCATGATGATCCCCATGTTCTGGTCTCCGGGCATGATGGCGCGGGCGATCAGGCCCACGATGAATCCGACGATGATCATGATGACAATGCTCATGCGCTTACTCCTTACCAGGGAAAAAGGGACGATGTGCAGTGATGATACTCATGCTCGGAATCGTTCGGCTGTAACAACTGGTGTGCGGGGGTTCGTTCTGAACGGCCTGGCTCAGGAGGTGATATCGATCAACTGGCGTACGTCTTTGGTCAGCGCTTCGATGCTGTCGGTGTCGGACGCCAAGAGGCGTGCGCGGCCGTCTTTGTCGAAAATATACACACCGCGGCTGTGCGTCACTTCGTACATGTCGGCGTCGTCACCCGGGCGGGGTTTTTCAATTTGATAGGCCACGCGGTAGCGGCGCGCCAGGTCGGCAATCTGCTTTTCGTCGCCCGTTACGCCAATGGCGCTGTTGTTGAACGCATTGACGTAGGCTTGCAGGATGTCGGGCGTGTCGCGGTGCGGGTCCACGCTGACGAACAGGATGCGCACGTCCTTGGCCTTGTCGCCCAGGTTTTGCAGCACGGCCGTCAATTGCGCCATGGTGGTCGGGCAGATGTCCGGGCAGCTGGCGTAGCCGAAAAACAGCAGCACCGTTTTGCCCTTTAAGTCGTCACTGCTGACGGTCTTGCCGCCCGCGCCGGGCAGCGAGAATTTCAGGTCGGGCAGGTGGCCCTTGACGTTGTAAAGCGTCCAGTCGACGTTTCGATCGCCGCAAGCCGCAAGCAGCACGCACAAGGCCAACAGCAGGCCGCGCCAGGCGCGGCCGGTAAGAAGGTGTCGCATGAGTCCAGGAGAGGCCGAAAGAGTTGTAGGAGCGATACGTCCAGGAACAAGCCCGGTCAAACCCGTTGATTCTACCTGCACGCGCCCGGCTGACTGGCGCCGGGCGGGCCTTAAGCGGTGTGGCGCGAGCCAGCTTCTTGTTCTGGCGCAAACATTCGTTGCGGGCGCACGGCCCCGGGCCATTTGTGAAGCTTTGTGGGGATAGTGTTCGAGAGGCGCGCAAAGTCATTCCATCGGCGTGGTGTGCAGTCTATATTCAGAGCCTTGTCCAGTAATACAGCTACAGGAAGGTCCTGAACGTGGATATGGCATCCGGCACGGCAATTCGTTATCCGTTGTTCCCGTATTACCCGGTAGTGGTCGATGTTCTGCGCAGCCGCAACGCCGATCGGGTGTTGGATGCGCCCTGCGGCACCGGCTGGCTGGGCGATATGTTGTCGGCCACCGGTACGCGCAAAACCGCCGTGGATGGCGTGGGCCTGTGGGAATTTCCGCCAGCATCGGCAGGCTATCAGTCGGTTACCGAACACGATCTGGACACCCCCTTGGCCGTCAGCACGGCCTATGATGCGGCCGTGTGTTGCGAGGCCATCCACCTGATGACCAACCCGGGCGTGCTGGTGCAAAGCCTGTACCGCGCGCTGCGGCCGGGCGGCACGCTGATCATCACCACACCCAATACGTGGTATCTGCGGTCACGGTTGCAGTTCCTGATGCGGGGGTTTCATTCTGGCTTTCGCCCCATGGTCGGGCGGCAGCGCGGCGAAGACTACATCACGTATTTCCCCTTCAGCTTTCCGCAACTGCACCTGCTGCTATCGCACTACGGCTTCACGGACATTACCTTGCACGAGGTCGACGAGCCCAAGCCCAAGCGGATGATCGAGCGTCTGCTGGCGATTCCTTCGCGCCTGTATAACCGGCGCCGGGTCAAGCGCGCCGAGAACGAAGACGTGCGCCATTTCTGGAAGCAGGCCGGGTCCGATCAGTCAGTGCATGGACGCTGGCTGGTGGTGTCGGCGCGCCGGCCGGACGAACCGGTTTCAGCGCAGGTATGAAAAAAGGCCCCCAGCAAACTGCTGGGGGCCTTTCACGATGGGGCCACTGTGGGCCTTTTACGATAAAGCGGCGTGATCAGTTGCCGCTCATACCGCTGTGGCGCAGCAGGGCGTCGATGCGCGGTGCGCGGCCACGGAAGGCGGCGAACGAATCCGCCGCCGGACGCGAGCCGCCCACGGCCAGCACTTCGCGGCGAAAGCGCGCGCCGGTTTCCGGATCAAGCGTGCCCAAGGGGTTGCCGGGTTGCTTGGCCGCCGCTTCCTCGAAGGCTTCGTACGCGTCAGCGGACAGCACTTCGGCCCACTTGTAGCTGTAGTAGCCCGCGCCGTAGCCGCCTGCGAACAGGTGCGAGAACGCGTGCGGCAGGCGATGCCAGGCGGGCGGGAACAGCACGGCCACTTCCTGGCGCACTTCTTGCAGCAAGGCCAGCACTTCGGTGATGGTGGCGCCCTTGGCGCGGTCATGCATCAGCATGTCGAACAAGGCGAATTCGATCTGGCGCACGGCCTGCATGCCGCTTTGGTAGTTGCGCGCGGCGACCAGGCGGTCGTAGAGCGCACGCGGCAGCGGTTCGCCGGTGTCCACATGGGCCGACAGCTTTTGCACCACCGCCCATTCCCAGCAGAAGTTCTCCATGAACTGCGAGGGCAGTTCAATGGCGTCCCATTCGACGCTGGCGAACGCGGCGGCGCCGGGCTCGTCAACTTCCGACAGCAGGGCGTGCAGCGCGTGGCCGGTTTCGTGGAACAGCGTGATGACGTCGTCGTGCGTGAGCACGGCGGCGCGGTCGCCGTTGGGGCGCGAGAAATTGCAGGTCAGGTAAACAACGGGCGTCTGCACCTGGCCGGCGATGACGCGGCGCGCGCGTTCGCTATCCACCCACGCGCCGCTTTGCTTGCCGGAGCGGGCGTACAGATCCAGGTACAGATAGCCGATCAGGCCGCCATCGGCGCGCTCCACACGCACACCGCGCGCGTCGCTGTGCCAGGTAGAGACGGGCGTTTCCGTCAAGCGGACGTCGAACAGCTTTTCAATGACTTCGAACAAGCCCGCCAGCACGCGCGGCTCAGTGAAGTACTGCTTCACTTCGTCTTCGGAATAGGCGTAGCGCGATTCGCGCAGGCGTTCCGAGGCAAAGGCCACATCCCACGGCTGGAGCTCGTCCAGGCCGAGCTCGCCGGTGGCGTAGGCCTTCAGTTCCGCCAAGTCGCGCTGGGCGTAAGGCTTGGCGCGGGCAGCCAGATCACGCAGGAATACGGTGACTTCGCTGGCGTCGCGGGCCATGCGGGTTTGCAGGCGCAGCGAGGCGTAGGTGCCCAGGCCCAGCAGGCCAGATTCTTCGGCGCGCAGCGAGAGCAGTTCTTCGATCAGGGGGGAATTGTCGAACTTGGCGTCGCCTTGTTCGGACGCCACCGTGCCGTAGCCGCGGTACAGCGCTTCGCGCAGCGACCGGTCTTGCGCGTATTGCATGACGGGCAGGTAGCAGGGCATTTTCAGCGTCAGCTTCCAGCCGGGCTTGCCATCTTCTTCGGCGGCGGCGCGGGCGGCGGACAGCACATCAGCCGGGATGCCGGCCAGACGGGCGTCATCTTCGACCAGCAGCGACCAGGCGTCGATGGCGTCCAGCACGTTTTCCGAAAACTTCTGCGAGGCCTGGGCTTCGCGGTCGGAGATGGCGGCGTAGCGTTCGCGGTCGGCGCCTTGCAGCTCAACGCCGCTCAAGCGGAAATCGCGCAGCGCCATTTCCACGATGCGGCGGCGCACGGGCGACCAGGTGGCGAAATCGGGGGCGGCAGCCAGACGCTGGTACTGCTTGTACAGCCCTTCGTGCAGGCCGACCCAGGTCGAAAATTCGGTAATCAGCGGCAGCGCGGCGTTATAGGCCTCGCGCAGTTCCGGCGTGTTGACCACCGCATTCAGGTGGCCAGCCACCGACCACGCGCGCCACAGGCGCTCAGAAGCGGTATCCAGCGGTTCCACGACCGCTTCCCAGGTGGGCGCCAGCGCAGCATCGGCGGCGTGGTCGACGGCCTTGCGGGCGATGCCCAGCAGTTCCTCGACGGCGGGCACGATGTGCCCGGGCTTGACGGCCGCATAGTCGACCAAGTCGGAGACGGGAGCGAGCAGGGGGTTCTGGGTCATGGTGTTACCGGCGTAAGACGTAGCAGGCGGCGCGCGAGACAAGCAGCCCGGCGCCGGCGAAAGACATACGAATCAGATAGGGGCGATACGCCCGAATGCAAGGGCAAGGGCAAAGGGCCTGCGGCGCCTGCAAACGATAAGGCGATGCGCACCCGTGTGGGTGTGCGCATCGCCGTGTCACGATCAGCCTGCGGCGCGTTCCGCGGCTTCAACCGTGTTGACCAGCAGCATGGCGATGGTCATGGGGCCCACGCCGCCGGGGACGGGGGTGATGGCGCCGGCCACTTCCTTGGCGGAAGCGAAATCCACGTCGCCGCACAGCTTGCCGTCTTCGCCGCGGTTGATGCCCACGTCGATGACGACGGCGCCCGGCTTGATCATCGAGCCGTCGATCATGCCCGGCTTGCCGGTGGCAACCACCAGGACGTCAGCGCGGCGGGTCTGGGCCGCCAGATCGCGCGTCTTGGAGTTGCAGATGGTGATGGTGGCGCCGGCTTGGAGCAGCAGCATGGCCATCGGCTTGCCGACGATGTTGCTGGCGCCGACGATCACGGCTTCAGCGCCGCGCAGCGTCACGCCTTCCGATTCCAGCATCTTCATCACGCCGTAGGGCGTGCAGGGGCGGAACAGCGGCTGGCCGGTCATGAGCAGGCCGGCGTTGCTGATATGGAACCCGTCCACGTCCTTCTCGGCCGCGATGGCTTCGATGACCTTGTGGGAATCCATATGCTTGGGCAGCGGCAGCTGCACCAGGATGCCGTGAATGGTCGGGTCCTGATTCAGCACGGCGATGCGGGCCAGCAGTTCGGCCTCGGTCATCTCGGCCGGGTACTGTTCCTTGACGGAATGCAGGCCGGCCTTCTCGCAGGCGGCAACCTTGTTGCGCACGTAAACCTGGGACGCGGGGTCCGCGCCCACCAGCACCACGGCCAGGCCGGGGCGGGTGCCCTTGGCAGCCAGAGCGGCGACGCGTTGGGCGACTTCTTCGCGAATGCGCAGCGACAGTGCTGCGCCATCGATAACTCTTGCGGTCATGCGTGTGCCTCGGGTTTGGCCAAGGCCACTTTCATCAAATCAGCAACGGTAGTCACTTCCAGTTTTTCCATAATGTTGGCGCGGTGCGCCTCGACGGTCTTGATGCTGATGCCCAGGTCGTCGGCGATCTGCTTGTTCAAGCGGCCGGCGACGATGCGCTCCAGCACCTGCTGCTCGCGCGCGGTCAGGCGTGCCAGCATGGCTTCGTGGTCCTTCTGAGCCTGGTGCTTGCTGACGCGCTGCGTGGCTTGCTCGAGCATGCGCGCAACGATTTCGCGCAGGTCCGACTCGTTGAAGGGCTTTTCCAGAAAATCGACTGCGCCTTTCTTCATCGTGGACACGGCCATCGGCACGTCGCCGTGGCCGGTGATGAACACGATGGGCAGCGGCGCGTTGCGGGCGATCAGTTGTTCCTGAAGCTCCAGGCCGCTCATGCCGGGCATGCGCACGTCGGCGATCAGCACGCCGATCTGGCTGGCGTCGTAGTCTTCCAGGAAGGATTCGCCGCTGGCATAGGCGCGAACGCGGTAGCCGTTGGCTTCCAACAGCCAGCGCAGCGAATCGCGGACCGCTTCGTCGTCGTCAACAATGAATACCGTGCTCGACAGGTGGGGCGTGTTCATGCGTGCAACTCCTCGGACTGATCATTCTGGGCCTGCGTCTGGGACGCAGCGCAGGGCAGGGTAAAGCGGAAAATAGTACCGCCGGCGGGGTTCGGGTCAGCCCAAAGACGGCCGTGGTGCGATTCAATAATGGTACGGCAGATATTCAGCCCCATGCCCAGGCCCTGGGTCTTGGTGCTGAAGAAGGGTTCGAACAGGCGCTCGGGTTCAGCCAGGCCATGGCCGCGGTCAACCACGGCCACTTCGATGTGCTGCTCGTGCAGGATGACCGCCACCTTGAGCTCGTCGGACTCGCTGTTTTCCATGGCTTCCAGCCCGTTCTTCAGCAGGTTCAACAGCACCTGTTCGATCAGGATGGGGTCAGCCAGGACGTCAGGCGCGTTTGACGGCACGAAGCTGTCGATACGAATGCGGCGCTTGCGGGCGTCGATTTCGGCGAAACCGATGGCGTTGTCGACAATGCGGCCAATGGCCACGCGCTGGCGGCGCGGCTCGCTGCGCTTCACGAATTCGCGGATGCGGCTGATGATCTTGCCGGCGCGCTCGGCCTGCGCCGCAGCCTTTTCAAGCGCCGGCAACAGCATGTTGGGGCTGGTGTGGCCAGCTTTGACCAGGGCGACGGCGCCCATGCTGTAGTTGGCGATGGCGGTCAGCGGCTGGTTCAGTTCGTGCGCCAGCGACGAGGCCATTTCGCCCATCGTCGTCAGGCGGCTGGTGAGCTGGATTTTTTCCTGCTGCACGCGCGAGGCCTCTTCGTGGCCCCGGCGTTCGGTGATGTCGCGCGCGACTTGCATGCGCACGCGGCGGCCGTCGGTCCAGGCCAGCATGCGGTGATGCACTTCAAACCAGCGCTGCACCGACGGCGCGAACACTTCCACCGATTCGTCGGTGAAGCGGCCGCGGCGGCCGGCCAGCAATTCGTCGTGGCCGCCCGTCTGCGCGCCGAACACGCGGCGGTAGGTGCGGTTGGCGAACAGCAATTCCAGGCCGTCGTGCGTGTCGGCCGTGACCGAGATGGCGTCGTCCAGGCCTTCCAGCACCGTCATGAAACGCTCGTGCGCGGCGGTCAGGGCCTCGCGGATGCGCTTGGGTTCGGTGATGTCGGTCATGGAGGTCATCCAGCCGATCTGGTTGCCGTTGGGGTCCAACAGCGGCGACACATACATGCGCGCCGTGAAGCGCGAGCCGTCGCGCCGCTGCGCTTCCACTTCCAGGCCGCTGCTGGGCGTCTTGCCCGACATCAGGACGTCGAGCGTGTGCTGATGCTGTTCGTGGCGGCCGGGCACCCAATAGGGGAAGGGCGGGCTGCGGCCAATGAGGTCGGCCTCGTTCCAGCCGATCATGCGGCAGAAGGCGGGGTTCACGTAGGCGATGCGGCCTTCCATATCCAGCACGCGCATGCCGGTGGACATGGAATTTTCCATGGCGCGGCGAAATCCGGTTTCAGCGATCAGCGCGGCTTCGGCGGAGGAGCGAAAGCGGGTATAGCGCCACAGCATCAGCAAGCTGATGACGATCACGCATGACAATGCCAGCACCACCCAGATCAGGCGTTGCTGACGCATTTCCTGGTCGATCGTCACAAACATGACGCTATCGTCATGAATGCGTTGCAGCCAGAAGAACACCCCCATCACACAGATGTACAGAATCAGCACCATGGCAGGCGTGACCCAGTACACGCCGCGGCGGCGGGTGCGGGCGTGATCGTGAAACGGCGTAGGAATATTGGACTTGGGCGCGCTGGACATGGAATTCGGGCCAGATAGACCGCGCATTTTAGTGCGTGTTCGGGGTGAAGTCCCGGGAAACACGCCCCGCTTTTGGCGTACAGCGTAAAAAGACCGGTAAGGAAGCATTCAGCTTGCGTTCATAATTTCACATTATGAAATGCCGTACCGCAACATGAAATTTTGCTTGCGACCGGTTATTCTTCTTTCTTAGAATGCCGGCTGATAGGGAACCGACCCAAAGCAGGTCTCTAGAAAAACACCCCGACCCATGCCTGACATGGTAGCCCGGATGATCCCGGCTACCATGCAGAGTCCGCGAGTTGAACGAAGCGGGTGTGGTCACGAACGAACCCCAACAGGAGACACACGATGTCCTCTTTCGCCCAGGCTGGCGCCCCGCAGGCTGCCAACGACGAAGACACCCTTGAAACCCAGGAGTGGCTCGAAGCCCTGGCGGCAGTCCTTGATCGCGAAGGGCCGCAGCGCGCGCACTACCTGCTGGAACGCCTGATCGACGAAGCCCGTCGTTCCGGCGCCCACATCCCGTTCTCGCCGAATACCGCTTACGTCAACACGATTCCTCCGGGCCTGGAGCCCGCGCATCCGGGCAACCTGGAGCTGGAAACGCGTATCCGTTCGTACGTGCGCTGGAACGCGATGGCCATGGTCGTCAAGGCCAACAAGCACAACCCGCCGGACGGCGGCGACCTGGGCGGCCACATCGCGTCGTTCGCCTCGCTGGCCACCATGATCGGCTGCGGCCAGAACCACTTCTGGCACGCGGAAGACGAAGGCCACGGCGGCGACCTGGTCTACTTCCAAGGCCACACGTCCCCCGGCATGTACGGCCGCGCCTACCTTGAAGGCCGCCTGACCGAAGACCAACTGAACCACTTCCGCCAGGAAGTGGACGGCAAGGGCCTGTCGTCCTACCCGCACCCGAAGCTGATGCCGGATTTCTGGCAATTCCCGACGGTGTCGATGGGCCTGGGCCCGCTGATGGCCATCTACCAGGCCCGCTTCCTGAAGTACCTGCACGCCCGCGGCATCGCCGACACCAGCAACCGCAAGGTCTGGGTGTTCTGCGGCGACGGCGAAATGGACGAACCCGAATCGCTGGGCGCCATCGCTTTGGCCGCCCGTGAAAAGCTCGACAACCTGATCTTCGTGGTGAACTGCAACCTGCAGCGCCTGGACGGTCCGGTGCGCGGCAACGGCAAGATCATCCAGGAACTGGAAGGCGACTTCCGTGGTTCGGGCTGGAACGTGATCAAGCTGATCTGGGGCGGCTACTGGGACCCCCTGCTGGCGCACGACAAGGAAGGCATCCTGCGCCAGATCATGGAAGACACCGTTGACGGCGAGTACCAGGCGTACAAGGCCAACGACGGCAAGTTCGTTCGCGAACACTTCTTTGGCAAGCACCCCAAGCTGCTGGAAGCCGTCTCGCGCATGAGCGACGAAGACATCTGGCGCCTGAACCGTGGCGGCCACGATCCCCACAAGGTGTACGCCGCGTTTGACGCCGCCACCAGCCACACCGGCCAACCCACCGTCATCCTGGCCAAGACCATCAAGGGCTACGGTATGGGCCACGTGGGCCAGGCGAAGAACCCGACCCACCAGCAAAAGAAGCTGGAACTGGAATCCATCCGCGAATTCCGCGACCGCTTCGGCATCCCGATTCCGGATGACAAGCTGGAAGACCTGCCGTACTTCAAGCCGGCCGATGATTCGCCCGAAATGAAGTACCTGCACGAGCGCCGCGCCGCGCTGGGCGGCTACCTGCCGCGCCGCCGCGCCAAGGCCGACGAGCAGCTGAAGGCCCCCGCGCTGGACGCCTTCAAGGCCGTGCTGGAACCCACCGCCGAAGGCCGTGAAATCTCCACCACCCAAGCCTTTGTGCGCATCCTGAACCAGGTGCTGCGCGACAAGGAACTGGGTCCACGCGTGGTGCCGATTTTGGCCGACGAATCGCGTACCTTCGGTATGGAAGGCCTGTTCCGCCAGATTGGTATCTATGCGCCGGAAGGCCAGAAGTACACCCCGGTCGATAAGGACCAGGTCATGTACTACAAGGAAGCGGCCGACGGCCAGCTTCTGCAGGAAGGCATCAACGAAGCGGGCGCAATGAGCTCGTGGATTGCGGCGGCCACGTCGTACTCCTCGAACAACCGCATCATGATCCCGTTCTTCATCTACTACTCGATGTTCGGGTTCCAGCGCATTGGCGATCTGGCCTGGGCGGCGGGCGACATGCAAGCGCGTGGCTTCCTGTTGGGCGGCACTGCCGGCCGCACGACGCTGAACGGCGAAGGCTTGCAGCACGAAGACGGCCACAGCCACATCCTGGCGTCCACCATTCCGAACTGCGTGTCCTACGACCCGACGTTCGGCCATGAGCTGGCCGTGATCATCCAGCATGGCTTGAAGCGCATGGTGGAAGACCAGGAAAACGTCTATTACTACCTGACGGTGATGAACGAAAACTACCCGCAGCCCGGTCTGACCCAGGGCGACGAGGAAGGCATCATCAAGGGCATGTACAAGCTGAAGTCGCACGGCAAGGGCAAGAACCGCGTGCAGCTGATGGGTTCGGGCACGATCCTGCGCGAAGTCATGGCCGCGCAAGAACTGCTGGAAGCCGACTGGGGCGTGGCGTCGGACCTCTGGAGCGTCACCAGCTTCACGGAACTGCGCCGCAACGGCCTGGACGTCGACCGCCACAACATGCTGCACCCCGACGAAAAGAAGCCGCAAGTGGCTTACGTCACGGAACAGCTGGCCAAGACGGAAGGCCCGATCATCGCATCGACCGACTACATGAAGCTCTTTGCTGACCAGATCCGTCCGTTCGTGCCCAAGGGCCGCGAATACAAGGTGCTGGGCACCGACGGTTTCGGCCGCTCGGATTTCCGCGCCAAGCTGCGTGAGCACTTTGAAGTGGATCGCCACTTTGTCGTCGTCGCCGCGCTGCGCGCATTGGCCGACGAAGGCAAGGTGCCGGTTGCCAAGGTGGCGGAAGCCATCAAGAAGTACGGCATCAATCCGAACAAAGCCAACCCGCAATACGCCTGAGGGTAAAGAGACATGAGCAACATCGTGCAAATCAAGGTTCCCGACATCGGCGACTTCAAGGAAGTGGAAGTCATTGAAGTGCTGGTCGCCGTGGGCGACACGATCAAGGCCGAACAGAGCCTGATCACGGTTGAGTCCGACAAAGCCTCGATGGAAATCCCCGCGTCGCAAGGCGGCGTGGTGAAGTCCATCACCGTGAAGGTGGGCGACAAGGTTGCGGAAGGCGCGGTCGTGCTGGAAGTGGAAGCCGAAGCCTCGGACGCCGCACCGGCCGCCAAGGAAGAAGCCCCCAAGGCCGCCGCCAAGGAAGCGCCCAAGCAAGCGGCTGCGGCGGCTCCGGCCGCCAAGGCTGAAGCGGCTGCACCTGCCGCAGCTGCAAGCGGCCCGGTCGAAATCGAAGTGCCGGACATCGGTGACTTCAAGGAAGTGGAAGTCATCGAAGTGATGGTCGCCGTGGGCGACACCATCAAGGCCGAGCAAAGCCTGATCACCGTGGAGTCCGACAAGGCCTCGATGGAGATCCCGGCCTCGCAAGGCGGTGTGGTCAAGGAAGTGAAGGTCAAGGTTGGCGACAAGGTCGCCAAGGGCTCGGTCGTCGTGGTGGTGGAGGGGGGCGCTGCCTCGGCTCCGGCTGCGAAGACGGAAGCCGCCGCCGCTCCCGCTGCGAAGGCTGAAGCCAAGACCGAAGCCAAGGCTGAAGCGCCCGCCGCTGCGCCGGCTTCGCGTCCGGCTCCGGCCGCCGCGCTGGAAGACGCCAACCTGAAGCCCGGCCAACTGCCGCACGCGTCGCCGTCGGTGCGCAAGTTCGCCCGCGAACTGGGCGTGAACCTGAGCAAGGTCAAGGGTTCGGGTCCCAAGGAACGCATCACCGCCGAGGACGTGCGCGGCTTCGTCAAGCAAGCGCTGGCCGCCGGCCCCGCAACCGCCGCTGCCGGTGGTTCGGCCGATGGCGCCGCGCTGGGCCTGCTGCCGTGGCCGAAGGTCGACTTCACCAAGTTCGGCCCGATCGAAGCCAAGCCGCTGTCGCGCATCAAGAAGATTTCCGGCGCGAACCTGCACCGCAACTGGGTCATGATCCCGCACGTCACCAACAACGACGAAGCGGACATCACCGACCTGGAAGCGCTGCGCGTCACGCTGAACAAGGAAAACGAGAAGTCGGGCGTCAAGGTCACGATGCTGGCCTTCCTGATCAAGGCCGTGGTTGCGGCCCTGAAGAAATTCCCCGAGTTCAACGCCTCGCTGGACGGCGACAACCTGGTGCTCAAGCAGTACTACCACATCGGTTTCGCCGCCGACACGCCCAACGGGCTGGTGGTGCCGGTGATTCGCGACGCCGACAAGAAGGGCATCCTGCAAATCGCGCAGGAAATGACCGACCTGTCCAAGAAGGCGCGCGACGGCAAGATCTCGCCCGCGGACATGCAGGGCGGCTGCTTCTCGATCTCGTCCTTGGGCGGCATCGGCGGCACCTCGTTCACGCCGATCATCAACGCGCCGGAAGTGGCCATCCTGGGTGTGTCGCGCTCTGCGCACAAACCCGTCTGGGACGGCAAGCAATTCGTGCCGCGCCTGATCGTGCCGCTGTCGCTGTCGTACGACCACCGCGTCATCGACGGCGCGTCCGCTGCCCGCTTCAACGCCTATCTGGGCGCGCTGCTGGCCGACTTCCGCCGCATCGCGCTGTAAACGGGGAGCCCTATGAGCAATACCGTTCAAATCAAAGTGCCGGACATCGGTGACTTCAAGGAAGTGGAAGTCATTGAAGTGCTGGTCGCCGTGGGCGACACGATCAAGGCCGAACAAAGCCTGATCACCGTTGAATCCGACAAGGCGTCGATGGAAATCCCCGCGTCGCAAGGCGGCGTGGTGAAGTCCATTGCCGTGAAGGTCGGCGACAAGGTTGCCGAAGGCGCGGTGGTGCTGGAAGTGGAAGCGGCTGGCAGCGATGCCGCCGCTGCACCGGCCGCCAAGGACGCCCCCAAGGCGGCCGAGGCTTCCAAGCCGGCCGCTGCCGCTGCACCCGCCGCCAAGGCTGCCACGGCGGCCCCCGCCGCCTCCAGCTTCAAGGGTTCGGCCGACGGTGAATACGACATGCTGGTGCTGGGCGCGGGCCCGGGCGGCTACTCCGCCGCCTTCCGCGCCGCCGACCTCGGCCTGTCCGTGGTGCTGGTCGAACGCTACGAAACGCTGGGCGGCGTCTGCCTGAACGTGGGCTGCATTCCGTCCAAGGCGCTACTGCACAACGCCGCCGTCATCGACGAGGCGCGCGAGCTGGCTGCCCACGGCATCAGCTTCGGCGAACCGAAGATCGACCTGGACAAGCTGCGCGGCTACAAGGACAGCGTGGTCGCCAAGCTGACCGGCGGCCTGGCTGGCATGGCAAAGGCACGCAAGGTCACGGTGGTAACGGGCGTGGGCGAATTTGCCGACGCCAACCACTTGACCGTGACGTCCGCCGACGGCAAGAGCCAGACGCTGCGCTTCAAGCAAGCCATCATCGCCGCCGGCAGCCAGTCGGTGAAGCTGCCGTTCATGCCTAAGGACGACCGCGTCGTCGACTCCACCGGGGCATTGCTGCTGCGTGAAGTGCCGAAGAAGATGCTGATCGTGGGCGGCGGCATCATCGGCCTGGAAATGGGCACGGTGTACTCGACGCTGGGCGCGCGCCTGGACGTCGTGGAAATGCTCGACGGCCTGATGCAAGGCGCTGACCGCGATCTGGTCAAGGTCTGGCAGAAGAAGAACGCGTACCGCTTCGACAACATCATGTTGAAGACCAAGACCGTGGGCGCCGAAGCCAAGAAAGACGGCATCTACGTCACGTTCGAAGGCGAGGGCGCGCCCAAGGAACCGCAGCGCTACGACCTCGTTCTGCAAGCCGTGGGCCGCAGCCCGAATGGCAAGAAGATCGGCGCCGACCGTGCTGGCATCGCCGTGACCGACCGCGGTTTCATCGAGGTCGATCGCCAAATGCGCACCAACGTGCCGCACATCTACGCCATTGGCGACATCGTCGGCCAGCCGATGCTGGCGCACAAGGCCGTGCATGAAGGCCACGTTGCAGCGGAAGCTGCCGCCGGCCAGAAGTCGTTCTTTGACGCACGCGTCATTCCGTCGGTGGCTTACACCGATCCGGAAGTGGCATGGGTGGGCCTGACCGAAGACGAAGCCAAGAAGCAAGGCATCAAGATCGAGAAGGGCGTGTTCCCGTGGGCGGCTTCCGGCCGCGCCATCGCCAACGGCCGCGACGAAGGCTTCACCAAGCTGATTTTCGACGCGGAAACGCATCGCATCCTGGGCGGCAGCATCGTGGGCACCCACGCTGGCGACCTGATCAGCGAACTGGCCCTGGCCGTGGAAATGGGCGCCGACGTCGTCGACATCGCCAAGACCATCCACCCGCACCCGACGCTGGGTGAATCGGTGGGCATGGCGGCTGAAGTGGCCGAAGGCGTCTGCACCGACTTGCCGCCGATGAAGAAGAAGTAATGGCCGATGGCCAATGACCGGTGAGGCGGTTTTCCGCCTCACCTGAGTCATGCAACGGCAAATAAAAAGCGCCGGCCCTGTCAGGGTCCGGCGCTTTTTTTATCGCTTGGCCGCACGTAGGCGGCGCGACCGAATATCAGGCGTGGGTATTGATGCGCGAACCCAACGTGCTGTCGATCGCCATGGGGGCGACAGACTGCATCAGCGTTGCGATGGTGTCAGCTTGCGCGTTCAGTGCCTTCTTCAGCACATTCGCCTGCACTTCCTGAACCAGATTCGCATCCTTCAAGGCCAGCGCGGTGTTGACGGTGTTGTTGATGGAATCCATGGTCACAGGGTCCTTAATAGGAAGGCTGGGCGTGAGCCCGAAGTGTTCGCATTATTGCGTACATTTTCAGTTTGATGCAAAGGATTGTCGTGCCGGGACATGGCGGATGTGTGACATTGCGAGCATCTATCCCAAGCAGCAGCCTATGGCCGCTTCGGGCATTCCTTCACAACACCCCAGCCACGGTTCGCCTCGCAATACTTATCGCGGGCCGCCCAGGCGCAATCAGGGCGGTCAAAGAATCCCAACGTGGCGCATTGCGCTAATTCGGTTTGCAGCGCCTTGAGCCACGCCATCGGGTCTTGCGCCGGAATTTCGGTAATGCGCAATGTCGATTGCGGGCCGCTTGAGGCGGGCGTCGTCGTGGCGGCGGCGTTGGTGCGCGGCTGGGGGGTAGGGGCTTCCGGAGGCATCGCGCGAGGTTCAACAGCCGAAGCGGCCGGTTCACCCGTGGCGGACGGTGCTGTCGCGGGCGCCGCTTCGGAGATTGCTGCGGGTGCTGTTCCGGGTGCAGTCCCGGGTGCAGTCCCGGGTGTGGCTTCGGTTGTTGAGCCGGGTGCTGCCTGGGATGTTGCCTCGGATGGGGTCCCGGATGGCGATCCCGGTTTCGACGGCGCCCCTGGCGCAATCGGCGCCGGCGGCGCCAACGCATCCGCCTCCCAATCGCTCGGCGGCTCCTGGACCGGCACCGCGGTCGGAGGCATCAGCGGCACGCGGACCGGGCTGGCCGCGGTGGCGCCGGTAATCCCATTGTTCGGGGCATTCCACGACACCACCAGCAGCACCAGCGCGCCGTAAATGGCCAGGGTGTAGAGCACCGTCAACGTCGCCGACCCCACGCGCCGCCCCGTGATGGGGGGCGCGTCATCCCGGCCCAGCAAGCGGCGCCAGCCGACCAGGGCCGCACCCGGCGCTGAAATCAGCCACCAACAGACACGCCGCAACCCGCCGGGTTCAGGGGCTGGCGGGGGCAAGGCGGCGTGTACCTGGGCCGCCAACAATTCGCGCAATGCGCGGTTCTCTTCACGCAGACGCAAGGTCTGCGCATCGACCGGCGCCTGATCATCGAGATCCGTATTGCTGTCGTGCTGCGTAGCGAGTGGATCTGGGGGCGTGGCGGTCATAGTGCTGAAAGAAAATGATACAAAATCTGCGCCGTCATTATGACGTGAGTCGAGCGGGTCAAAAAAAGGAATAAGCGTGCAAAAAGCCGCCACTCCCTTTGCGGCGGAGTTTGCGCACTTTCGCCATCACGCAAGAACCGGCAAAAAAGCCCGTCATTTCGCCCATTTCCCCCTTGAAAGCCGCTGCTATGCTGCTGCGCAATTACCCTGCCCGTGGAGTACGGATTGAACGCGCCTGATCGAGTCCCCGAGGACTCATTTGCCATTGACTTGGCCCCCCCGGTGTCTGATCCGGCTATCAGCTACCTGTGTTCGCCGGGCCAGATGCGCGCGGCGGCATTCCTCTATGGCGTTGAAACGGTCCCGCTGGAGCGCGCGCGCGTGCTCGAGCTCGGGTGCGGCGCGGGCAGCAATCTATTGCCCTTCGCGGTGGCTTATCCGCAAGCGCAAGTGGTCGGGGTCGATACCGACCCCCGCCGCATTGAAGCGGGCCGCCGGGCCGCCGACGCCATCGGGCTGGGCAACCTGACCTTGCATGCTTTGTCGTTTGCTGACATTGGCCAGGACTTCGGCGAATTTGACTACATCATCGCGCACGACCTGTACAGCACCGTCCCGCGCGAAAGCACCGGTGATCTGCTGCGCATCTGCCGCCTGAACCTGGCATTTGAAGGCGTTGCCTACCTCAGTTTCGATGCCTATCCGGGCGCAAAGGCGGCCGAAATCGTCCGCGAAGCCGTGCTGATGCACGCGCACGCCGCGTCCAGCCCTGACGAGCAAGTTGCCGCCGCGCGCGCTGCCCTGGGGCTGTTCACCGATGGCGTGTCGAACGCCAATCCGCTGGCGGCTTCGCTGCACGAGGCGGCAACGCGCTTCGCCCAGGCGTTAGATGAGCAGGGGGCGGCGGGTTTGAGCCTGCTGGCTCGCCAGCCGTATTACTACGCTGAATTCGCCGACATGGCCGCGCAGTTTGGCATGACGTGCGTGGGCGACGCCGAGCCCCGTCACGAGCTTGCGCCGAACTATGGCGCGAACGTGTCGCTGACCCAAAGCCTGCTGGGTTTCGGCAAGCCGCGCGCGCTCAGGCAGCAATACCTGGACTTTTCCATTGGCCGCGCCTATCGCCGCACATTGCTGACTCACCATGAGCGCGAGCAGGAAGTGCTGCCGCGTCCCGACCTGTCGCGGCTGCCCAAGCTGCGCTGGGCCGGCAGCTTCCGCCGTTTGGCGGCAGGGCTGCGCAGCATCAGTCAAACCCATTTCGTCACGCATGCCGGCCACATTCTGAGCACCGACAACCCGGTGCTGGAAGCCATTGCGGACGTGCTGGGCCACGCCTGGCCGGCGTCCGTGCCAGGAGCGGCGCTGGTCCAGTACGTGGCTGAGAAGAAGCTTGCGGCGGGTAGCACGGCGGATGAGGCGGTGGGCAAGGCGCTGCAAGCCTTGTTCGACGCCGCTATCGGACGCTACAGCGTCGACAAGACGCCGTACGATCTGGCCGGTGGGGTAAGCCTTGTTCCCGGCGTGGTGGCGGCGATAGACGGCAGGGCGCCGCTGTTCAACCTGTGGCACGAGGCGGTCAGGACATCGTTTGCCGACCACGACGTGCTGCCCTTGCGGCAATTGGAGGCCGGCGCGGCGCTGAATCGGCTGCGCGATAGCGTTCAGATCGCGGCGCCGGTATTGCAGTTCACGTCGGCGGGGGACTTTGTTGCTCCCGCGCCCGAGGCGCCAGCCGTATCAGCGTCCCAGCCCGTGGACGGGTTGCTCGACCATCTCAGGCATTACGGCCTGACGGTCGCAGGGGCTCGTGACTGGTGCGATTACATTG
This sequence comes from Achromobacter kerstersii, assembly GCF_902859595.1. Lineage (GTDB taxonomy): Bacteria > Pseudomonadota > Gammaproteobacteria > Burkholderiales > Burkholderiaceae_B > Achromobacter > Achromobacter kerstersii. The sequence continues at coordinate 54,712 of NZ_CADIJQ010000001.1, forward strand.
AGGCGGGCCTGAGCGCCAGCGATGCGCGCGGACCCTATTGGGCGCTGTACATCGACGCCATGGCGCGTTGTGGTTTCGAGCAACGCTATGGTGGCAGCATCTCGGCCCCGGCGCGCGCGCAGGGCATCACCAAGGCGGTGCTCAAAGAAGCGCAAGAACTGGCGGCCCTGGTCAACGCCAAGAGTGACGGTGACCTTGAGGGGCGTGCGCGGGCACTGACCAAGCGCGCACCGGAATACAGCACGTCCTGGGAAGTGCTGGGCACGGTGCTGCGCGACACGGGCAAGTCTGGCGAATCGCTGGCCGCCTTCCTGCGAGCCTTTCAGGTCGGTGGCGAGGATGTTGATTGCTATGTGGGTGTGGCGATGTCGCTGCGCGCCTTGCGCCGCCCCGTGGAATTGGACGCGGCTTGCCGCCGGGCGCTGGAATTGTCGCCTGGCCATCCCCAGGCGCTGAACGTGCTGGCAAATTGCTATCGCAGCGCTGCCCGGTTCCATGAAGCGGTGGCGACCTTCCGCCACATGCTCGAACTGAATCCGGCCAACGTGGAAGCGCGTGGCAACCTGGGCGTGGCCCTGGCCGACATGGGTGACTTCGCAGGCTCGGAAGCCGAGTATCTGCGCGTGCTGGAAGTCCAGCCCGATAACCCCACGGTGCAGCATTCCCGCTTCTTTGGCATGAACTACTTCCCCGACCGTACGGCGGAAGAGGTGTTCGAGGTCTATCGCGCGTTTGACGAGCGTTTGGGCGCGCCGCATCGGGCGTCTTGGAAACCGCATTCCAATACACGCGATCCGGGCCGCAAGCTGCGGATCGGGTACGTGTCTCCGGACTTCCGCACCCACCCGGTGCGTCTGTTTCTTGAGCCGTTGATGGCCCGGCACGACAAATCGGCCTTCGAGATCTACGCCTACGCGCAGCTGGACCAGGAAGACGAAGGCACCGCCGCCTTCAAGACCTATGCGGATCACTGGGTGCGCACCAACGGCCTGTCGCACGACGCGCTGGCGCAACGCATTCGCGATGACAAGATCGATGTGCTGGTGGATCTGGCCGGCCATACCGCCCAGAACCGCCTGGCGACGTTCGTGCGCAAGCCCGCGCCGGTGCAGGTGACGTGGCTGGGATTCGGCTGCACCACCGGCTTGTCGGCCATCGATTACATCCTGATCGATGACGAGATGGCGCCGCCCGGAACCGAATCGCTGTTCGCTGAAAAGCCCTGGCGCCTGGACACGACGAACTTTGCCTACCGCCCCAAGCTGGGCATGGGCGAAGTCTCTGAATTGCCGGCGCTGCAGAACGGCCACATTCGGTTCATCACGCTCTCACGCGCTATCCGTTTCAATTACCGGGTCGTGCGCACCTGGGCCGAAATCTTGCACCGCGTGCCGGGTTCGCGCCTGGTCGTCGACAGCAACAGCTATTTCTCCGAGCGCATGCAGAAGGATCTGCATGACCTGTTTGCGCAGCATGGCATCGATGCGGGCCGGATCGAGATCGGCTTTCACAGCCCGCCCTGGGACGTCCTGCGCAGTGCCGACATCACGTTGGATTGCTTCCCGCACAACTCGGGCACGACCCTGTTCGAAAGCTTGTACATGGGCCTGCCATACGTGACCTTGGCGGGGCGAATGGGCGTGGGCCGAATCGGTGCATCCACTTTGGCTGGCCTGGGCCGCAAGGAATGGATTGCGCAGACTGAAGCCGAATACATCGACAAGGTGGTGGCCCTGGCAAGCGACATCCCCGCACTGGCGCGCACCCGCGCCGGCCTGCGCCAGGAAATGCAGGCCAGCGCCCTGATGGACGAGCCCGCCTTTGCGCGCAAAGTCGAAGCCGCCTATCGCGGTATGTTCAAAAAGTGGTGTGAAGGATCCGTATGAAAGCCGTCATTCTCGCGGGCGGGCTCGGTACCCGCATCTCTGAAGAAACCCACGTCAAGCCCAAGCCCATGGTGGAAATCGGCGGGCGCCCGATCCTGTGGCACATCATGAAGATGTACTCGGCCCACGGCGTGAATGACTTTGTCATTTGCTGCGGCTACAAGGGCTACGTCATCAAGGAGTACTTCGCCAACTACTTCCTGCACATGTCGGACGTGACATTCGACATGGCGAACAACCAGATGGAAGTGCATCAACGCCATGCCGAACCCTGGCGCGTGACCTTGGTGGATACGGGCGACGACACCATGACCGGCGGCCGTCTCAAGCGCGTGGCCAGTTACGTGAAGGACGAAGAGGCATTCTGCTTCACCTATGGCGACGGCGTGGCGGACGTGGATATTTCGGCGCTGATCGCGTTCCACCGGCAGCACGGCAAGCTGGCGACGGTGACGGCGGTGCAGCCGCCCGGGCGCTACGGTGCGCTGAAGATGGAAGACGATATGGTCGCCGGCTTCACGGAAAAGCCGCGCGGCGACGGCGGCTTGATCAATGGCGGCTTCTTCGTGCTGTCGCCCAAGGTGCTGCCGCTGATCGAAGCGGATCACATCTCTTGGGAGATGGAACCGTTGGAATCGCTGGCGCGCGGCGGCGACCTGATGGCGTTCAAGCACATGGGTTTCTGGCAGCCCATGGACACGCTGCGCGAAAAACGCATGCTGGAAGCGCTTTGGGACGCGAACAAGGCGCCCTGGAGAGTGTGGTGAACGAGGTGCCCGGCGCCTTCTGGCGCGGCAAGCGCGTGCTGCTGACGGGCCATACGGGCTTCAAGGGCGGCTGGCTGGCACTGTGGCTGCATCGCCTGGGCGCACAGGTGTGCGGGGTGGCGCTGCCGCCCGCCACGGACCGCCTCAGCCTGTTTGACGCGGCCGCTATCGCCAGCGTGACGGACAGCCATTTTTGCGACATCCGCGACGCCGGCGCGTTGGCCGCTATCGTGCGCCAGGCGCGGCCCGAGGTGGTGCTGCATCTGGCGGCGCAACCCTTGGTGCGTCTGAGCTACCGCGAGCCGTTGCAGACGTTTGACACGAATGTGATGGGCACGGCGAACCTTCTGGACGCTTTGCGGGGCTTGCCGGACGTGCGCGTGGCGCTCTGCATCACCACCGACAAGGTCTACCGCAATGAGGAATGGCCGCATCCGTATCGCGAGAGCGACGCGCTGGGCGGCCATGACCCCTACAGCGCCAGCAAGGCTGCGGCCGAACTGGTGGCGGCCTGCTATCGCGATGCCTTCCTGGCGGCGCAGGGGGTAGCGCTGGCCACGGCGCGTGCAGGCAATGTCATTGGCGGGGGCGACTGGTCGGAAGACCGGCTGCTGCCAGACGCTGTGCGCGCGTGGCAAGGCCAGATTGCATTGGATATTCGCAGTCCGAATGCGGTGCGGCCCTGGCAGCATGTGCTGGAGCCGCTTGCGGGCTATCTGCGCCTGGCCGAGATGCTGTGGACGCGTCCAGAGCTGGCTGGCCCCTACAACTTCGGGCCGCCATCGCAAGATACCGCGACGGTGCGCGACGTGGTCGAACTCGCGCGCGCGGCGTACGGCTCGGGCGAGGTGGTGTACGGGCAGTCGGCCCAGGGTCCGCACGAAGCGGGCTTGCTGGCATTGGATACGTCGCGCGCCCGGTCGGTGCTGGGTGTGGCGTCGCGCTGGAGCCTGGCGCAAGGGGTGGCCAACACCATGCAGTGGTATCGCGCTTTGCATGAAGGCGCTGACGCGCGCGCCTTGTGCGACGCGCAAATCGCGGCCTATGGTGCGGTCTGAGCCGCCCGCGGCGCCAAGAACATAACGGTTTTAGAGAACAAGCAATGAATCCTAACGAAATCCGGGCGCAGATCGCCCAGTTGGTCGATCAGTACCACGAGGCCCAGGAGCGCGAGCGTGCAGCGTTTGCGCCCGGCAAGACGGCGGTGCCGCCATCGGGCAAGCTGATCGGCGCGGCGGAACTCAAAGCCATGGTCGAGGCGTCGCTGGACGGCTGGCTCACGACGGGCCGCTTCAACGACGCCTTCGAACAGCGGCTGGCGCAGTATCTGGGCGTCAAGCACCTGATCACCGTCAACTCGGGATCGTCGGCCAACCTTGTGGCGTTTTCGACGCTGACCTCGCCCAAACTGGGGGATCGCGCCATCCGCCGTGGTGACGAAGTCATTGGCGTGGCGGCGGGCTTTCCCACCACGGTGAATCCCATCCTGCAATTCGGCGCGGTGCCGGTGTTCGTGGATGTGGAACTGGGCACGTACAACGTGGACGCAAGCCGCCTGGAAGCCGCGATTACGCCGCGCACCAAGGCCATCATGCTGGCCCACACGTTGGGTAACCCCTACAACCTGGACGTGGTCACGGCGCTTTGCAAGAAATACGGCCTTTGGCTGATTGAAGACTGCTGCGACGCGCTGGGCTCGACCTACAACGGCCGCATGGTCGGGACCTTCGGCGACATCGGCACGCTCAGCTTCTACCCCGCGCATCACATCACGATGGGTGAGGGCGGGGCGGTCTTCACCAACGATCCCCACCTGAAGCTGATCGCTGAATCGTTCCGCGACTGGGGCCGCGATTGCTATTGCGCGCCGGGCAAGGACAACACCTGCGGCCGCCGCTTTTGTCAGAAGCTGGGCAGCCTGCCCGAAGGCTATGACCACAAGTACACGTACTCGCATATCGGCTACAACCTGAAGATCACCGACATGCAGGCGGCGTGTGGCCTGGCGCAGATGGATCGTGTGGAAGAATTCGTGGCGCAGCGCAAGGCGAACTTCCGCTTCTTGAAAGAACGCCTGGCGTCCTGCGAAGAATTTTTGATCCTGCCCGAGGCCACCCCGGGTTCGGACCCTTCGTGGTTTGGCTTCCCCATCACGTTGCGTCCCGAAGCCAACGTGCGCCGGGTCGACCTGCTGACGTACCTGGACCAGGACAAGGTGGGCACGCGGCTGCTGTTTGCCGGCAACCTGACGCGTCAGCCGTCCATGGTGGGCCAGAATTATCGCGTGTCGGGCGACTTGGCCAATACCGAGATCATCATGCAGAACACGTTCTGGATCGGCGTACAGCCCGCACTGACCCCCGACATGCTGGACTACGCCGCCAGCCGCATCGAGCTGTTCTTCGGCGCGGGCTTCTGACATGCGCGCCGAGGCGTTGGCGATTCCGGGCTGCTATGTGCTGACGCTGCCGTGCTTTCCGGACGCGCGTGGCGAGTTCCGCAAACTGCTGCACGCGCCGACGCTAGCGGCGCTGGGGCTTGAGACCGGCTTCACGGAGTCCTACGTGTCGGTATCGCATCGCGGGGTATTGCGCGGCATGCATTTTCAGTTGCCGCCGTCCGATCACGCCAAGCTCGTCACCTGCCTGGTGGGACGCGCGCGCGACGGTTTGCTGGACTTGCGCCGGGGCTCGCCAACCTATGGGCAATCGATTTCCCTGATGCTGGATGGCGCCGAGCCCCAGGCGGTGTACGTGCCGCGAGGCGTGGCGCATGGCTTTGCCTCGCATCGCGACGGCACGGCGTTGCTGTACTACACCACGTCCGTACACGACCCCGAGCGCGATGCGGGAGTGCATGCGCAGAGCACGGATATTGATTGGTGGGCAGGGGAGGCGGACATCGGCGCGCCCGTGATGTCGCCACGCGACGCCGCGCTGCCACAAGCCGCCGCCTTTGATTCGCCCTTCATTTACGCCGCGCAGCCATGATCCGACGGGTATTGGTGACGGGCGCGAACGGCTATGCGGGCGGCGCGGTCGCTGCGCGCTTGCGTGCGCAGGGTGTGCAGGTCGTGACAGCGGGCCGAGCGCCCGCCAATGATCTGCAACTGGATCTGGCCGATCCGCGCAGCGTGGCCGAACGGGTGCTGCCCGCGGGCATCGACGCCTGTGTTCATGCCGCGGCAATGCACGAGGTGGGTTGCCGCGCGGACCCGCAAGCGGCTTATGTGGTGAACGTGGCGGGTACCCGGGCGTTGCTGCAAGCCTGCGAGCGCGCCGGCATCCGGCGTCTGATGTATGTCTCTACGTTTCACGTATACGGGCGCCCCGAGGGCGTACTGGACGAGGCCGCGCCCGCCGTGCCAGGCAATGATTACGGGCTGACGCATTGGCAAGCTGAACAGTTGTTCGACTGGTCCGCCCGCGCGCTGGGCATGTCGGTCGATATCCTTCGGCCTTCGAACCTTTACGGCGTGCCGGCGTCCTGGAGCGGATTTGATCGCTGGACGCTGGCGCCGTTTGATTTCTGCCGCCAGGCGGTGAATGCGGGCAAGATCGTCTTGCATGGGCAGGGCTTGGCCATGCGCAATTATCTGGACGTGGCGTACTTTGCCGACGTAGCGGCCCTGCGCCTGGTGTCCGCCGGACAGGGCTTGCTGCACGTGGCGGGCGGCGACTGGCGGATTCGCGATCTGGCCACCTTGGCTGCGTGCCAGGCCAGCGAACTCCTTGGGCGAGACGTCCCGGTGCAGACAGGCGATGCGCAGGAAGCGGCCGCGCCGATCTACCAATTCCAGTCGCGGCAATTGCCAGCGCGTGATGGCTGCGAGCACGCCGCGATGGCTGCGTTTCTTCGTGCAACCTTGACGTACCTGATGGAGCACAAGGCATGAACCAGATTTCCACGTTGGCCAAGATTTCCCCGCTGGCCGACATCGAGCGCTCCGTGCGAGGCAACGCCGTTGTCATCGGTGACCACGTGACCATCGACAGTTTCGTGAAGATCAAGTTCGCAGGCGGCGATGGCGACGTACATATTGGCGACCAGGTCTATTTGAATTCCGGTGTTGTGATCTATTCCGGCAACGGCATTTCGATTGGCCGTGGCACGCTGATCGCCGCCAACACAACGCTTGCGCCGACCAACCACGAATACCGCAGCCGCGACAAAACGATCATCGAGCAACGCTTCATGCCCAGCAAGGGCGGCATCGTCATCGAAGACGATTGCTGGATCGGCGCGAACTGCGTGCTGCTTGACGGCTGTGTGTTACGGCGCGGCTGCGTCGTCGCGGCCGGCACGGTCTTGCGCGGCGAGTGGCCTGAATACGCAGTCATCGGCGGCAGCCCGGCGGCCGTCATGCGGTATCGCGAGAGCGCACGCAGCAACTAATTTTGGAGTGTTTGTAATGACATCGTCGACGAAGGGCGGCCAGGGGGCCGCGGGCGGACAAACGATGGGTCTGAATGAGGCCTTTGGCTTGGCGGTGCGTCACTGGCGGGAAGGCAAGCGTGCCGAAGCCGAGCACATCAGCCGGCAGATCCACGCCGCGCGGCCGGCGCATCAGGGGGCGCGTCATCTGACGATGGCCCTTGAGCACGGCGTGCGCGGGCTGGTGTTCACGGCCTTGGGCTTGTCGGACCCCGAGCTCTACAGCATTGGCGACTATTCCTATGGCGTGCCGTCGGTTTTCCCGCATAACCAGCCGCACGAACCCGCGCGGCTGACGATCGGCAACTTCTGCACGATCGGGCACGACGTCGAGATCATTCTGGGCGCTTACCATCGCCAGGACACCTACACGATCTACCCCTTCTCGGCGCCGCATTTCGGCACCTTGTTTTCGTCCACGCAATCCATCACGGATTACTCCAGCACAAAGGGCGGCGTCACCATTGGCCACGACGTTTGGATCGGCGCCGGCAGCAAGATCATGTCGGGCGTGACGATCGGCACCGGCGCCGTGATCGGCGCAGGATCGGTGGTGTCGCGCGATGTTGGCCCCTACGAAATCTGGGCTGGCAACCCCGCGCAGTTCCGCCGCCGCCGCTTTGACGATGTCGTGTCAGAACGTTTGCTAGCGCTGCGCTGGTGGGACTGGCCCAAAGACATCATCGAGCGCCATGCGCGCGACATCATGCGCGGCACGCCCGAGGCGTTGGCGGCGCTGGAACAAGGGCGCGAGGCCTGGCATGCGCGGCTGCGCAAAGATGTTGCCGCCCCGTTCGAGATGCTGTCAGGCCGCTCCGGCCAGCTGCGCGCACGCCGTTCGGCGAACTGGCGGGAAGGGCGTCCGACCTGGGTGGTGCTGCACGGTTCGCTGGGCAACATCTCCACCGTGCAAGGCATTGAAAAACATCTGCCCGATGCCAACTTGCTGTTCGTCGATTTGCCGGGTTGCGGCAACAGCACAGCGCCCGCGGACATGTCGGTAGCGGGTTTTGCTGACGAGCTGTTGCCTGCGCTGCTGACCGCGCTGCCGGCAGGCTTTGGCGTCATCGGCGCGTCGTTCGGTGGCAGCGTGGGGTTGGCCATTGCACGGCGCACGGCGCAATGCCAGGCGCTGGTGTTGCTGGATACGCCTTTCAGCGCGGCGAAGCTTTGGCATAACCACGCGTTCCTGCGCGGCGCCATTGCCGGCCGGCCGGACGACCGCTACTTGCGCAGCTTCGCCTTGGACATCTATGGCGTGACGCCAGCGGCCGCGGTGGAGCGCGAATACTGGCATCTGCTGGAGGGCGTCACGCAGCCTGTGCTGGTCGTGACCGGCGATGTGCCAATGCAGCCGCCGCGCAAGATGCCTCCCGTGCCGTGCTGCCTGGACGAAGCTGATCTGGCGCGTCTGCGCGGTCTGGGCTGCCGGGTTGAACGCGTGAAGGGGGGGCATGACCTCATCAATGACAACCCCGTAGCGGTGGCCGCGTTGGTGCAGGCCATGGGGGCGGTGACGGCGTAAGCACCGATACTGCCGATGGCCGAAGCGGTTGCAACGAACGCGAAGTGGTCAGTTGGAAGGAAACAAAAAGGGGCGGAGTTTTCCGCCCCTTTTTTTTGCGCCTTGATCCCGATGCACGTGAACCGGATCGTGAATGTGAACGTGAACGTGCGAATGCGGCAGCCCCGCATCCGTCAGGCATAAAAAAACCAGCCCGAAGGCTGGTTTTTGATACTGCTTCGGCAGCGGCGGAGAAGAAACTTCCTTCTCTGCCGGAGCCGAGGAACCGTCCGCTGGAATTAACGCAGCAGCGACAGAACCGTTTGCGGCACTTGGTTGGCTTGAGCCAGAACCGAGGTACCAGCCTGTTGCAGGATCTGAGCCTTGGTCATGTTCGACACTTCCGTAGCGTAGTCGGCATCTTCGATGCGCGAACGAGCGGCGGACAGGTTGTTGATCGTGTTGTTCAGGTTGGCAACGGTCGATTCGAAGCGGTTCTGAATCGCACCCAGCGAGCTGCGCTGCGAGTCGATGTTTTGCAGAGCGGCGTCGAGCTTGGCCAGCGGGTTGGAGGTCGAACCCTGGGTCAGGCTGGTCAGGGGCAGTTCGTCGGTCTTCAGCGTGAAGACGGCGGTGCCGGGGGTGCCAGTGGTGTCGGCATCCTTCGGGTTCACGGCGATGTAGTAGGAGCCCGATGCGCCCGAAGCGACGTCGAAGCCCTTGGCCTTCAGGTTGCTGGACTCGGTAGCGTCAGCAGCCGACACGTCGACCTTGACGAACCAGTTGCCGTTTTCATCAGATTGCGCTTCCGAACCGACGGTGACGTTGCCGGTAGCAACACCCAGACGGCCAGCCAGATCACCAGCGGTGCCTTCGGCAACGGTGTTGGCGGTCATGGAGGTGGTCGAGCCGTAGGCGGCTTGGTATTGAGCGGTAGTAACAGCACCTTGCGTGCCACGCGGGCCCGACACGTTGAAGCCATCCAGACCCAGGGTCTTGGCGGTGACTTCCTTCAAGTCGATCGTGATGGTTTCGCCGTCGTTGGCGCCAACTTGGATCGTCAGCTTGTTGTCCTTAGCCAGGACGTTCACGCCGTTGAACTGGGTTTGAGCCGACACGCGGTCGATTTCGTCCAGACGCTGCTTGATTTCCGATTGGATCGAGTCCAGGTCGGTCGGCGAGTTCGTGCCGCTGGCGGCTTGAACCGACAGTTGGCGAACGCGTTGCAGGTTGTTGTTGATTTCGTTCAGCGCGCCTTCGGTCGTTTGAGCGATCGAGATGCCGTCGTTGGCGTTACGGGCGGCTTGGGTCAGGCCCTTGACGTTGGCGGTGAAGCGGTTGGCGATGGCTTGACCAGCGGCGTCGTCCTTGGCGCTGTTGATGCGCAGGCCCGACGACAGACGCTCAATGGCGCTGCCCAGCGTCGATTGCGACTTGTTCAGGTTGTTTTGAGCAACCATCGAGAGGTAGTTGGTATTGATAACGGCAGCCATGTTGGTGCTCCCAAGAGAGAAAGGCTTCTTCAAACCGGGCAGCAACGCCGCCCACTGGTGTTAACGGGAAAGCTCGTCGACTTTTTGTCTAAGAATCTCTCCGTTGCAAGGATTACGGCAGTCCCAAATCATTCTTTAGCCCTATTTCGCGAAAGTCTCATTTATTGTTGTATCCGCCGCGAGCGTTTGCTGGCGTGGGCCAGGGCTTGAAATGCGAAACGGGCGCCTGGGGCGCCCGTTGGTTTTTGCACTGTCTGCGTAACCCTATATAGAAGGGTCTATATACATGGGTAAGTGAGAGCGCTAGATGATCTGCGCGATCTGCCCCTCCAAGGGCAGCTCTTGCCAAGCCTGTTCCTTCAGCTTGGCCCTGATCCGCGCCGTTGCCTGCGACCGCAGCTGGCAAACCCGCGCCTCGGTCACATTCATGATCGCGCCAATCTCTTTCAGATTCAGGCCTTGCTCGTAACACAGCGACAGCAACAATTTTTCCCGATCGGGCAGGGAGTCAATCGCATGCACAAGCGCCTGGCGGAAATCGCCAGCCAATAAAGAATCCAGCGGATTGCCGCCTGCCGAACCATGGTTCAGTGTTGCGGCCCAATCCGACTGTCCTGATGCGGAATCCGTTTCGGTCGTGAAATCTTCGTAGTGAACGATCTGCACGCCTTGCGCGTCGTGCAGCAATGATTGGTATTCGTCGATCGGAATTTCAAGCTGCTGGGCGATTTCGGCTTCAGAGGGCGAGCGCATCAAGCGCTGCTCCAGCTGGGAAATGGCCTGCTCGATTTTGCGCGCCTTGGCGCGGACGCTGCGCGGCAGCCAGTCCTGGCTACGAAGCTCGTCCAGCATCGCGCCACGAATACGGGTCGTGGCGTAGGTCTCGAATTGGGCGTCTGCGGTTTCCTGATAGCGCCTTACGGCGTCAAGCAGGCCGATCATGCCGGCCTGTATCAGGTCGTCAAGCTCAACGCTGGCGGGTAGCCGGGCGAGCAATTGCAGGGCCAGCTTCCGCACGAGCGGGGCATATTCGACCAAGCTGTCTTCTGCGTGGGGCATTGCGGGAATGTCAGGCGGTGTCCATCGTGACGCATTGTCGGTCGTTGTCAATTTGCGACATTGTCGACAAACGCGCGGCTGCACTAAAGCTAGCAATCAGGTGATCGTCAAGGTGCCATTGTCGGCACTGCACAACATTTCATTCCCCGAAGTACGCAATGTTTTGAATGCTTATTTGCCAAATTGACGTAAATTCGTCACCGATTTCTATGTCAAGGTGTGTCTAATCTAACAAGTTGCGCAATATCAACAAAGATTTGTCATATAAGTCATAGAAAATGACATCACCTGTGGTAAATTTTACTTAAATTGCGAACAAATGATACATTTCGCATTAAAACAGGATGCAGCAGCGTCAGGTAACCGCAGGTTGCCGATGCTTTTGGATATCAAGCCCCGTGGGTGGGATAGGGATAGGGAGTAGGGCGTGCAACAAGTCGAAAATTCTTTGCTGGCAGACATTCGTGAAGTGAATCTGTCATATCTGTTACTTGCGCAACGTATGTTGCGTGATGACTATGCTGCGTCGATGTTCCGTCTGGGGTTCAGCAATGAAGTTGCTGACATCCTGATGCGTCTGTCGCCGGCACAACTGGTGAAACTGGCCAGCTCCAGTTCGCTGCTGTGCCGGTTCCGTTTTGATGATTACAGCCTGCTGTCGGCGCTGACCCATGACGTACTGGGTGGTGCACTGCAACAAGCCCACGCAACGATCCTGTTGGCCAAGCAACCTGTAGAAGAACTGGCTTAACCGCCACTCGAATCCTCAAACGGAACGTGTAATGGCCTCCAAAAGCGTATCTCAGGAAGCGGACGATATCCTGCTTGCTAGCTCCATGATTACCCTAGGAGCCCGACTGCAGGTGCTCGAGGCGGAAACTGCCCTGAGCCATGACCGCCTTGCACGCTTGTACCGGGAAATTCGCGGTTGCTCGCCACCCAAGGGGATGCTGCCTTTCTCGGTTGACTGGTTCATGACCTGGTTGCCGAACATTCATTCTTCGCTGTTCTATAACGTGTATTCGTTTTTGAATGCACGCACCAGCAGCAAGGGCATCCGCGCCACCATTGACGCGTATCGCCTGTATCTGGAGAACGCTGGCCTGGACACGGCGGAAAACGCCGAACCCGTCCTGAGCTTCACCCGCGCCTGGATGCTGGTGCGCTTCTTTGACAGCGGCATGCTCCAGCTGTCCGCCTGCCGCCAATGCGGCGGTCATTTCATCGCCCACGCTCACGATCCGCAATCGGATTTTGTGTGCGCCATTTGCCGCCCGCCACCTCGCGCCGGCAAGACGCGCGCCGCAGCAAAAGCACGTGCGGGCAGCCGTCCGGCGCCTGCCGTCGACGCCGCGCGTCCTTGACCTCCCGCGTCCAAATACATCAAAAGCCCTGGAAAACTCCCCGTAACCCGCCTTTTTGGGTCGGGGGGAACAGGGGATCATTGACGCCAGTTTTAGACTTCGTTGGCAGGGGCCTGATGTGTTGATTGTTATCGGTTTTCTCGTGGTGATCGTGTCGGTCGTCGGCAGCTTCATAGCGCTGGGCGGCCACTTGGGCGCGCTTTACCAGCCCTTTGAGCTAACGCTGATCTTCGGGGCGGCTTTCGGCGCGTTCCTGGCCGGCAACAGCAAAAAGTCGCTGATGCTGGTGAAGAAGGCGTTGCCCGACGCGCTAAAGAGCTCGCGCTACAGCAAAGACGTGTACATGGAGCTGATGGCTCTGTTGTATGTGTTGCTGAACAAAGCGCGCCGTGAAGGCCTGATGGCCATCGAATCGCATATTGAAGACCCGGCCTCCAGCCCGATCTTCAGCGAATATCCCCGCATCGCCAAAGACGCGAAGCTCATGGAGTTCATTACGGACTACCTGCGCATCATGATCAGCGGCAACATGAGCTCGTTCGAAATCGAAACGCTCATGGACGAGGAAATCGAAACCTACCGCCACGAGCGCGAAGTGCCTGCGCACGCGTTGCAGCAGATGGCTGACGGCCTGCCGGCATTCGGTATCGTGGCCGCAGTGCTGGGCGTGATCAAGGCGCTGGCCGCCGTGGACCAGCCGCCCGCCATTCTGGGCGACCTGATCTCCAAGGCCATGGTCGGTACCTTCCTGGGTATTTTGCTGGCCTACGGTTTTGTGGGGCCGCTGGCCTCGCGCGTTGAGCGCCGCAACGACGAAGCCATGAAAGTGCTGGAATGCATCAAGACCACGCTCTTGGCCAGCATGAACGGCTACCCGCCGCAACTGGCGGTGGAATTTGGCCGCAAGGTGCTGTTCTCGTCTGTGCGTCCGACGTTTGGTGAGCTGGAAGAGCACGTCCGGCAAACCAAGTCGACCGGCAAGGCCTGACGGAGCGGGCCATGAGCACGGTAAACAACCACCGTGTGGTGATCCGCCGCAAGAAGGTCAAGGGCGGCGGGCACCACGGGGGCAGCTGGAAGATCGCTTACGCCGACTTCATCACGGCGATGATGGCGTTCTTTCTGGTGATGTGGCTGATCAGCATCGTGCCGCGCGAAGAACTCAAGGGCATCGCGGAATACTTCCGCATGCCGTTGCGCGTGGCCATTACGGGCGGACCCAGCAGCTCCGCCGAAACCAGCGCGGTGCCAGGCGGCGGCCGCGACCCCTTGCGCAGCGAGGGCGATGTGCGCCGTGGCCAGGGCAACCGGGTCGAGTCGCAGCCAATGGGCGACGCCGAGCGCCGCGAACAGCACCGCCTGGAAAACCTGAAAAAGCGCCTTGAAAACGTCATTGAGACCAGCCCTGTCCTGAAGAGCTTCAGGCCGCAGATGCTGATTGACCTGACGACCGAAGGCCTGCGCATTCAGATCATCGACAACCAGAACCGCCCGATGTTCGCCACCGGCCGCGCGGAAGTGCAGCCGTACATGCGCGACATCCTGCGTGAGCTGGGGCCGGTGTTGAACGAGCTGCCCAACAAGGTCAGCATCTCGGGCCACACCGACGCGTCGCAGTACGCACGCGGCGAACGCGCCTACAGCAATTGGGAGCTTTCCGCCGACCGCGCAAACGCGTCGCGCCAGGAATTGGTGGCCGGCGGCATGAGCGAAAGCAAGGTCATGCGTATCCAGGGTCTGTCTTCCAGCATGAGTCTGGTTAAAGATGATCCGTACGCAGCCGTTAATAGACGTATCAGCCTCGTGGTGCTCAATATGAACACCCAGAAGCGCATCGAAAACGAGAACGCCGCGGCAGCGGACGTCAGCGCGAAAGATGCCCGCGAGGTGGGGACGGCCGTGGAGGCGGTGCAAGCCGCCGCCCAGGCCGCGACGGCAACCAAACCAGGCGACGCGGCGACCACGCCGCAAGCTGAAGGGGTTCGATAGCAATGGCGGCAACGATTCTGGTGGCGGACGATTCGGCGACGATGCGCATGATCGTGCAGGCGACGCTGACGGGCGCGGGATGGAAAGTACTGACGGCCGGCAACGGCCAGGAAGCGCTGGATGTGGCCAAGAGCCACCCGGTAGACCTGGTTGTCAGTGACTGGAACATGCCGGTCAAGGGCGGGCTGGAGCTGATTCAGGGCTTGCGGGAAATGGACCAGTACCTGGACGTGCCGGTGCTGGTGCTGACCACCGAAGACGACGTGGACAGCAAGATGGCCGCTCGGGATCTGGGCGTTTGTGGCTGGCTGTCCAAGCCGGTCGACCCTGATGTGCTGGTGGAATTAGCGACCGAACTGCTCGATGAGCAGGCCGGCGCGTAAAGCAGGTTCATTTATGAAGGCGTACGGGTCATGAGTTCTGGTTTGGACCTCAGTCAGTTTTACGAGACCTTTTTCGACGAGGCGGATGAGCTGCTCGCGCAGATGGAGCAGTTGCTGCTTGAACTCGATGTGGGCGCGCCCGACATCGAACAGCTCAACGCCATCTTCCGCGCGGCCCACTCGATCAAGGGTGGGGCGGCGACATTCGGCTGTTTCACGCAGTTGGCGGGGACTACCCACCTGCTTGAAAACCTTCTGGACGCAATCCGTCGCGGCGAAATGGCGCTGCGCACGGACATGATTGATATTTTCTTGGAAACGAAAGACGTGCTCAAAAGCCAACTGGATGCCTACCGGGCCTCCGAAGAGCCCGATGAAGCCGTGTTTGAGCGTATCTGCGCCGTGTTGAGGCAGTTGGCGCTAGAGCATAAGGACCCCGCCGCGGCGCCTGCGGCAGCGCCCGCACCCGTGGCAGCGGCTCCGGCTCCCGCACCGGCTCCCATCGCTGCGCCCGAACCCGTGCAGCAGGCTGCGCCCGTGGCCGATGCCGCGGCCGGCAACCTGCCGCTCAAGGTCAAGATCACCAAGGTGTCGGACAAGGACGCCGCGTCCCTGCTCGAAGAAATGGGCAACCTGGGCAACGTCCGCGCCAGCGAACGCGCCGATGGCGTGCTGACCGTGTGGGTGGACAGCACCTGCACGCCGGACGACATCGAAGCGGTTTGCTGCTTCATCGTTGACGGCGACCAGCTGAGCATCACGCGTGAAGCCGCGCCGGCCAGCTCGGCCGCACCGGCCGCCGCCGAAGCCGCGCCCGCCGCGGTTGCTGCTGCTGCCCCCGTTGCCGAACCTGTCGCCGCCGCGCCGGCGCCGGTAGTGGCCGAGTCCGCCGCCGCCGCCGCCGAGGCCATCACCCAGGCCGCGGCCCGCGCCCGTCCCGCTGCACCCGCCCATGCCGACAAGGAATCCACGTCGATTCGTGTGGGCGTGGAAAAGGTTGACCAGGTGATCAACCTGGTGGGCGAACTGGTCATCACGCAAGCCATGCTGGCGCAAACCGCGTCCACGCTGGACCCGGTGCTGCACGACCGCCTGTTGAATGGCATGGAACAGCTGGAACGCAACGCCCGCGATCTGCAGGAAGCGGTGATGTCGATCCGCATGATGCCGATGGACTACGTGTTCAGCCGCTTCCCCCGCCTGGTGCGCGACATCGCCGGCAAGATGGGCAAGCAGATCGAACTGCAAACCTATGGCCGCGCGACCGAGCTGGACAAGAGCCTGATCGAACGCATCATCGACCCGCTGACGCACTTGGTCCGCAACAGCCTGGACCACGGCATCGAAACGCCTGAAAAGCGGATCGCGGCAGGCAAGGACCCGGTCGGCCAGCTGGTGCTGTCCGCGCAACACAATGGCGGCAACATCGTCATTGAAGTCAGCGACGACGGCGGTGGCTTGAGCCGCGAGAAGATCTTGAAGAAGGCGATGGCGCAAGGCCTGGCCGTCAACGAGAATTCGCCTGATGACGAAATCTGGCAGCTGATTTTTGCGCCGGGTTTCTCAACCGCAGAAAAGGTCACGGACATTTCCGGCCGTGGCGTCGGCATGGACGTAGTGCGCCGGAACATTCAAGACATGGGCGGCCACGTGCAGCTGTCGTGCGAGCCGGGTAACGGCACCACGACGCGTATCGTGCTGCCGCTGACGCTGGCCATTCTGGATGGCATGTCGGTGCGCGTGGGTGAAGAAACTTTCATCCTGCCGCTGAACCATGTGACGGAATCGCTCCAGCCCACCAACGACCAGATCTACTCGGTGGCCGGCAACGAACGCGTGATGCATGTGCGCGGCGAATACCTGCCGCTGGTCGAGATGCACCGCGTGTTCTCGGTGCACGAAGCGCAGACGGACCCGACGCAGGCCATCGCGGTCATCATGCAGGCCGAAGACCGCCGCTTTGCGCTATTGGTGGATCACCTGATTGGGCAGCACCAGGTGGTTGTGAAGAATCTCGAGTCGAATTACCGCAAGGTTCCCGGCATCTCGGCCGCCACCATCCTTGGCGATGGCAGCGTGGCGCTGATTGTCGACGTATTTGCGCTTGCGCGCGCCAACCGTGAACGTTGGTCGCAGCCCGAAGCCATTTTGAATTGATGGAGCATTAAAAAATCATGGCAGCCAAACCGCAAGCGCAATCCGCGCGCAACGAAGATGTCGGCAGCGAATTCCTGGTCTTCACGCTGGGCGATGAAGAGTACGGCATCGACATCCTGAAAGTGCAGGAAATCCGCGGCTACGACGCCGACACGGTGACCCGCATCGCCAACGTTCCGCCCTTTATCAAGGGCGTGACGAACCTGCGCGGCATCATCGTTCCGATCGTGGACCTGCGCATCAAGTTCAACCTGGGCCGCGTTGACTACAACGAGCAGACCGTCGTCATCATCCTCAACCTGGATCGCCGCGTCGTCGGCATCGTGGTTGACGGTGTGTCGGACGTGCTGATGTTGAACGCCGGCCAGATTCGTCCGGCGCCGGAATTCGGCGCCACCCTGTCCACCGAATACCTGACGGGCTTGGGCACGGTGGATGAGCGCATGCTGATCCTGGTGGACATTGAAAAGATGATGACCAGCGATGAAATGGCGCTGGTGGAGAAGGTCGCTTCCTGATCGGAATCCGGCCGGATAGCGGGGTAGAGGCGCCATATTGAATCCGATGTGGCGCTTTCCTTTAACGATTGC
Organism: Achromobacter kerstersii; assembly: GCF_902859595.1. Classification (GTDB taxonomy): domain Bacteria; phylum Pseudomonadota; class Gammaproteobacteria; order Burkholderiales; family Burkholderiaceae_B; genus Achromobacter; species Achromobacter kerstersii. The sequence goes on from NZ_CADIJQ010000001.1 coordinate 72,338, forward strand.
AGTCAAGGGATGGTTCTTGTGATGCGCAAGTTTTTCGCGAACATGACGATACGCAGCAGCCTGTTGTGGGTGCTGGCGTTTTTCTCATTCATGTTGGTGATTGGGGCGGCGCTTGGCGTGTTGTCTTTGCGCATCAGCAACGGGACCCTCGCCGAAATCAAGCAATCGCAGGAACTCGACGACGCCGTCGGCCGGGTCGTGTCCAGCTACAAGGACACCATGAATGGTCTGGGCCGCGCGGCCACCGCCAACTATGCCGACATCGTCGGCAGCGTGGGCCAGGCCACCTTGCTGACCACGGGCCTGTCGGCGGAAGCCACCGGCCTGCTCGAACGCGCCAAGGCCTCGATGAACAAGGGCCAGGCGGAATACGAGTACTACAAGACGCTGCCGCAACCGGCAGAAGCCGCGGAAGCCTTGAAGGAAATTGAAGCGTCGTACGCGGCGCTGCAACAGCAAGGGCTGACGCCGTTGATCGCCGCGCTGGAAAAGGCCGACATGCCGGCCTACCAGAAGCAGGTGCAAACGGTGCAGGATGCGCCGGAAGGCCGCTTTGCCCGCGCCGTTGAAGGCTTTGACTTCTGGCGCGCCAGCAAGATGCTGGATGCGCACGAAGTGGCGCAGGTGCGTTACCAATTTGTGTTGATCGCCGTTAGCGCGGGTGGTGTGATTGCCGCGCTGCTGGTGTTCGCCACCTATGTCTTCCTGCGCCGCCGTGTGTTGCAGCCGCTGAAGGAAGCGGGCCATCATTTTGACCGCATCGCTGGCGGCGACCTGACGGCGCGTGTTGACGTGCGCAACACGAACGAGATCGGCCAGCTGTTCGCCGCGCTCAAGCGCATGCAGGAAAGCCTGACGCGCACCGTGGCAACCGTGCGCCGTGGTGTGGACGAGATCAACGTCGGTTCGCATGAAATCGCGGCCGGCAATACGGACTTGTCCAGCCGTACCGAACAGCAGGCAGCGTCGCTCGAAGAAACTGCGGCGTCGATGGAAGAACTGGCGTCCACCGTGAAGCAGAACGCCGACAACGCGCGCCAGGCCAACCAGCTGGCGGCCAGCGCGTCGGACGTGGCCGAGCGGGGCGGTTCCGCGGTGTCGGAAGTGGTCAACACCATGCACGACATTTCGGCCAGCTCGCGCAAGATTTCGGAAATCGTTTCCGTCATTGACGGCATCGCGTTCCAGACCAACATCTTGGCGCTGAACGCGGCCGTGGAAGCCGCGCGTGCCGGCGAACAGGGCAAGGGCTTTGCGGTGGTGGCGGGCGAAGTGCGCTCGCTGGCGCAGCGCAGCGCGCAAGCCGCCAAGGAAATCAAGGGTTTGATCGAAGACTCGGTGACCAAGGTGGGCGCGGGTTCGCAACAGGTGGAGCGCGCGGGCGCAACGATGCAAGAGATCGTGGCGTCCGTTAAACGCGTCACCGACATCATGGGCGAAATTTCGGCGGCGTCCGAAGAGCAGTCCAGCGGTATCGATCAAGTCAACCGCGCCGTGTCGCAGATGGATGAAGTGACGCAGCAGAACGCGGCGCTGGTGGAAGAAGCGGCGGCCGCAGCGGGCTCGCTGCAAGAACAAGCCCAACGCCTGGCGGAAGCCGTGGCGGTGTTCAAGATCAATGCGGGCGAAGTCATCGAAGTGCCGGCGCATCGCCTGTCTTCGGTGCGTTCGTCCGATGAAGACTCACGTTTGCAAGCGCCTGACGCGTTTGCGCTTGGGCACTGAGGAACCGAGTGGCCACTGCAGCAACTTCGGCGCCGTCCATTTCGGTGGACCGCCAATTCGATTTTCGCGACGCGGATTTTTCCCGCGTCCGCAAGATGATTCACGTGCGCGCCGGCATTTCGCTGGGCACGCACAAGCGCGAAATGGTCTACAGCCGTCTCGCGCGGCGTCTGCGCGCACTTGGCCGGCAGGACTTCGGCAGCTATCTGGATCAGCTGGAAAACGAGCCTGACGCGCCCGAATGGGAAGAGTTCGTCAACGCGCTCACGACCAACCTGACGGCGTTTTTCCGTGAGTCGCACCACTTCCCGATCTTGGCGGACTTCGCGAAAAAGCGCGGCGGCCCGGTGTCGGTGTGGTGCTGCGCCGCATCCACGGGTGAAGAGCCGTATTCGATTGCGATGACGCTCGTTGAAGCGCTGGGGCCGCGCGGAGCGTCGTCCACGGTGCTGGCAACCGACATCGACACCAATGTGCTGAACCGCGCGCGCGCCGCAGTGTATCCGGCCGAACGCGTGGCGAAGATGGAAGACGAGCGCCTGCGCCGCTTCTTCCTGAAAGGCCGCGGCGCGAACGCAGGGCAGGTGCGGGTGCGCCCCGAGATTGCCGACATGGTGCGGTATGAAACCTTGAACCTGTTGGCGCCTTCCTGGGCGATCAACGAAAAGTTCGACGTGATTTTCTGCCGCAACGTCATGATCTATTTCGACAAGCCGACGCAGGCGAAAATTCTTGAACGCTTCGCGCCGCTGCTCAAACCGGGCGGCCTGTTGTTTGCGGGGCACTCCGAGAACTTCACCTACATCAGCCGGGATTTTCGTCTGCGCGGGCAGACGGTCTACGAATGTGCGAGTAAGGCCTGACGGCCCAAGGCATCACCATGAAAAAAATAAGCGTTCTGTGTGTAGACGACTCCGCGCTGGTGCGCGGACTGATGACCGAAATCATCAACAGCCAGCCAGACATGGAAGTGGTGGCGACCGCGCCCGATCCCCTGGTTGCGCGCGAACTCATCAAGCGCCATAACCCCGACGTGCTGACGCTGGACGTGGAAATGCCCCGCATGGACGGGCTGGATTTCCTGGAAAAGCTGATGCGCCTGCGGCCGATGCCGGTGGTGATGGTGTCGTCGTTGACCGAACGCGGCGGTGAAATCACGCTGCGCGCGCTGGAATTGGGCGCGATCGACTTCGTGACCAAGCCCAAGCTAGGCATCCGCGACGGCCTGCTGGAATACACCGAACTCATCGCCGACAAGATTCGCGCCGCCTCACGCGCCAAGCTGCGCGCGCCCACGCCGCACGCGGCGCAGGCCGCGCCCGCGCCGATGCTGCGCCGGCCGCTGGCCAGCTCGGAAAAACTGGTGATCGTGGGCGCCTCCACGGGCGGCACCGAAGCCATCCGTGAAGTGTTGCAGCCGTTGCCGCCGGATAGCCCGGCCATTCTGATTACGCAGCACATGCCTGCCGGCTTCACGCGTTCGTTCGCGCAACGCCTGGATGCACTGTGCGCCGTGACGGTGCGCGAAGCCGTCCACGGCGACCGCGTGCTGCCGGGCCACGTGTATCTGGCGCCGGGCGGTGATACGCACATGCGCCTGGGCCGCAGCGGCGCCAACTACGTGATCGAGCTTGAAGCCAGCGAACCCGTCAACCGCCACCGCCCGTCGGTGGACGTGTTGTTCAATTCCGCCGCCGTGGCCGCGGGCAAGAACGCCATCGGCGTCATCTTGACCGGCATGGGCAAGGACGGCGCCGCCGGCATGCTGGCCATGCACCGCGCGGGCGCGCACACCATTGCGCAGGACGAAGCCAGCTGCGTGGTATTCGGCATGCCCCGGGAGGCCATCGCCATTGGCGCCGCGGATGAAGTGGTGACGCTGTCGGCAATTAGCGAACGCATTCTGACTCGCCTGGGCGACCGTGGACACCGCGTTTGACGCGGACGCTTCACGATCGTTCTCAAGCAAATTTTTTCTGGAGTGAAAGATGGTAGACAAGGGCATAAAGATTCTGGTGGTGGATGACTTCCCCACCATGCGACGAATCATCCGCAACCTGCTCAAAGAGCTGGGTTTCGAGAACGTGGATGAGGCCGAAGACGGCGCGATCGGGCTGGAGAAGCTGCGCAACGGCGGCTTCCAGTTCGTCGTGTCCGACTGGAACATGCCCAACCTGGATGGCCTGGAAATGCTCAAGCAGATCCGTGCCGACGCGGCGTTGGCATCCTTGCCCGTGCTGATGGTGACGGCCGAAGCCAAGAAAGAGAACATCGTTGCGGCGGCTCAGGCCGGCGCCAACGGTTATGTGGTCAAGCCTTTCACCGCGGCGACGCTGGAAGAAAAGCTCACCAAGATCTTCGAGAAAATTGCCGGCTGAGGTGTGCAATGAGCACAACGGAACACGTTGAACCCGCAGCGGAAAACCCTGACCTGATCCACCGCATTGCATCGCTGACGCGCATGTTGCGCGACAGCATGCGCGAGCTGGGTCTGGATCAGGCCATCAAGGATGCGGCGAACGCCATCCCGGATGCCCGCGACCGCCTGCGCTATGTCGCCCAGATGACCGAACAGGCCGCCAACCGCGTGCTGAATGCGACCGAGCAGGCTGGCCCGATCCAGGACGGCATGTCGCGCTCGGCGCAGGCGCTGGATACGCGCTGGCAGCAATGGTATGACCAGCCGCTGGAATTGCCCGAAGCCCGCGAACTGGTCAAGGACACGCGCGCCTTCCTGGCGGATGTGCCCAAGCAGACGCAGCAGACGCAGTCCAAGCTGATGGAAATCATCATGGCGCAGGATTTCCAGGACCTGACGGGCCAGGTCATCATGCGCATGATGGATGTGGTGGGCGCGATTGAACGCGAACTGCTGCAAGTGCTGCTGGACAACGTGCCGCAAGAGCGCCGCGATGAAGCCAACAGCCTGCTCAACGGACCGCAGATCAGTCCGCAGGGCAAGACGGATGTGGTGACCAGCCAGGACCAGGTTGACGATTTGTTGGCCAGCCTGGGCTTCTAAGGCTGTGGTGGTACCCGTGTGATGCAAGACCGCGCCGCCAGGCATGTCCTCTGGCGGCGCGCTTATAAGAATAAAAAGGGGCAACGCAGGAGACACGGCGCGCGCAATGCGCGCCAGGCCACGGACGCCCAACGCAGGCGAACCGGGCCGCAAAAGGAGGTCTACCATGGCCAGATCCGTATTCCGCCTGGGCGGTATGTGGGGCTTGTTGCGCCGTTTGAACCGGGGCGACGCCATGCTCTCGGAACGCACGTTGTCCGTCAGCCCCGCGGTATTTCCATTGCATCGGTTTCTGGCGCAGATCCGCCGGCGCATCATGACCGTGCGCGGCTCCAGTATCGAAATCGCGCTGAATGCGGCGCGCACGCAGTTTCAGGCGGGGCGCTGTTCGCAGCTGGCGCAGGAGCAGGCGCGTGCGGCGGGCGCCTTGGCCGATAGCGGTGCGCAGATCGCCACCTTGTCCGCGTCCACCTCGACGCACGCGCGCGAGATCTCGGCCATGTCGGGCCAGAACCTGCAAGCCGCCGAGCAAGCGCTGGCCGAGCTGTCTGACGTGAAGATGCGCGTGGACCGCATGACGCGCGAGATGGCCGCCTTCACCGAGGTGGTGGGCAAGCTGACCGTCGGCGCGCGTTCGGTGGCCGATATCAGCAAGCTGATCAAGGACATTGCGTTACAGACGCAGCTGCTGGCGCTGAACGCGGGCGTGGAAGCTGCCCGCGCCGGCGATGCAGGGCGGGGCTTTGCGGTGGTGGCTAGCGAAGTGGGCCGGCTGGCCGAACGCGTCAACGCCGCCACGACTGACATCGGCCGCCATACGTCCGACATGCTTGAACTCGTGGAAATCACGCAGCGCCAGACCGGCACGCTGCGCAGCGACGTGGATGCGTCGGGCGAAGTGCTGGACCGCACCTGCTCGGATTTCGAGCGCTTTGTGCGCGATTTCGACAGCATGAACCGGCAGGTGGGCGACGTGGTGCAGGCGATAGGCGAGGTCGACGCCACCAACCACGGCATGAGCCAGGAAGTCGGGCGCATCGCAGCGCTGAGCGCCGATGTGTTGGAGCGCGTGGGCCATATGTCGGGCGAGATCGACCGCATTCGCCGGCAGACGGAAAGCGTGCAGGAAGTGCTTGCCGACATGCGCACGGGCGACACGGCGTTTGATCAGCTGTCGGACTTGCTGGTCGACTTTCGCGACACTGCCGGCAGGTTGCTGCAAGATGCGCGCAAAAGAGGGGTGGATGTGTTTGACCGCCACTACCAGCGCATTCCGGGCAGCGAGCCGCCGCGTTTTCATACCTGCTATGACCGGGTCATCGATGGCGCGCTGACCCAGTTGCTGGACAGCGTGCTGGCCGCCGTGCCGGGCGGAAGTTACACCTTGCTGGTCGACAGCCGCGGCTACGCGCCCGCGCACAACAGCCAGTATTCCCATCCGCCCACGGGCGACCCGAAGCAGGATATCGCCCGGTCGCGCCACAAGCGGATGTTCAATGACCCGGTGGGCGCGCGGCTGGCGGCCAACACGGGCGCGATGCTGTTCCAGACCTATTCGCGGGACACCGGCGAGATCATCAACGATATTTCCGTGCCCTTGTATGTGGGCGCGGAGCATTGGGGCGCGGTTCGTATCGGCCTGGATTACGTGCGGTTCCAGGCGGCGCTGGACGGCGCTGAACCCCATCGCCAGGCCGCCGTCGCGGCAGGCTGAGCAGCCGGCGGCCCAGTCGCTGGCGGGCAGGGCGCCCGGAGCGCCGAACCGCCGGTCTGCCGGACGGCCCGGGTGCCGCCGCTGCGCATCCGGGAATAGCACCGCTTTCCCCCCTTTTCTTGGCTTATCGCCAAACGCCCAGGCCTCCTAGAATCTCGGCGGGTGGTTCGTGATCCCAAAATCCGCGAACCGCAATTACATCGCAGAGCATGGCCGAAGAAAGCGACCTCGAAAAATCCGAAGCCGCCTCTCCCAGGCGCCTGGAAAAGGCGCGCGAGGAGGGGCAGATTGCACGTTCCCGGGAATTGGGAACGTTCATGATGCTGGCCGCCGGTGTCGGCGTGATCTGGATGGGCGGCGGCTCGCTCTACCAGGGCTTGAGCGGCGTGTTGCGCAACGGCCTGGCGTTCGACCAGCGCATTGTGACGGACCCGGGCGTGATGGTGGAGCTGGCGGTTGATGGCTTCGGCCACGCCTTGCTGGCGACGATGCCCGTCTTCGGCGTGCTGGTCGTGATCGCCATTCTGTCCAGCGTGCTGCTGGGCGGCATCGTGATTTCGGGCAAGCCGCTACAGGCCAATTTTTCCAAGCTCAGCTTGTTCGCCGGCCTGAAGCGGATGTTCTCGTCGCAAACGGTGGTTGAGCTGATCAAGGCGCTGGCCAAGGCCTTGCTGGTGGGCGGCGTGGCCGTCTGGGTGATCTGGCGCTACCACGACGACATGCTGGGCCTGATGCACGTGGCCCCGTCGGCCGCGCTGATCAAGGCGCTGTCGCTGGTGGCGATGTGTTGCGCGTTCATCGTGGCGTCGCTGCTGGTCATTGTGATGCTGGATGTGCCATGGCAGATCTGGAGCCACCTGAAAAAGCTGCGCATGTCCAAAGAAGATGTGCGCCAGGAACACAAGGAAAGCGAAGGCGACCCGCACGTGAAGGCCCGCATCCGCCAGCAGCAGCGCCAGGCGGCGCGCCGCCGGATGATGTCCGAAGTGCCCAAGGCCGACGTGGTGGTGACCAACCCCACGCACTATGCCGTGGCGCTGAAGTATGACGAAGACAAGAACGGCGCCCCGCGCGTCATCGCCAAGGGCACCGGCCTGATCGCGGCGAAGATCCGCGAGCTGGCCGCTGAAAACCGTATTCCCACATTGGAAGCGCCGCCGTTGGCGCGCGCATTGCATCAACACGTCGAGCTGGGGCAAGAAATCCCGGCCGAGCTATATACCGCGGTGGCGGAAGTGCTGGCGTGGGTTTTCCAGCTGCGTTCGTGGCGCTCAGGATGGGGGGTTGAACCGACGGCCCCGACCAAACTGGCCGTGCCCGCCGCACTGGACCCGCAGGCAACAACCGCAGCACAAGGAGTCTAAGGAATGAGCGCTTTGCTCACCATGTTGAAGAGTAGCGGAGCCGGCCACGCGCGGCTCCTGGCGGGTCCGATCCTGATCGTGATGGTGCTGGGCATGATGGTGCTGCCCCTGCCCACGTTCCTGCTGGACTTGCTGTTCACCTTCAACATTGCGTTGTCTGTGATGATCCTGCTGGTGGCCATGTTCACACGCAAGCCGCTGGACTTTGCCGCGTTCCCGGCCGTGCTGTTGTTTGCAACCCTGCTGCGCCTGTCGCTGAACGTGGCGTCTACCCGCGTCGTGCTGCTCAACGGCCACACGGGTCCGGATGCGGCCGGTAAGGTGATTGAGGCCTTCGGGCACTTCCTGGTGGGCGGCAACTTCGCCGTCGGGATCATCGTGTTCGTGATTCTGACCATCATCAACTTCATCGTCATCACCAAGGGTGCGGGCCGTATCGCCGAAGTGGGCGCGCGGTTCACCCTCGACGCCATGCCCGGCAAGCAGATGGCCATTGACGCTGACTTGAACGCCGGACTGATCGGCGAAGACGAAGCACGCCGCCGCCGCGCGGAAGTCTCGCAGGAATCGGACTTCTTCGGCTCGATGGACGGCGCCAGCAAGTTCGTGCGCGGCGACGCCATCGCCGGCCTGTTGATCATGGCGATCAACATCATCGGCGGCCTGATCGTCGGCGTGGCGCAGCACGATATGTCGATGGGCGATTCGGCCCGCGTGTACACGCTGCTGACTATCGGTGACGGCCTGGTCGCCCAGATCCCGGCGCTGGTGATCTCCACCGCCGCGGGTGTGGTCGTGTCGCGCGTGTCGACCGACCAGGACATCGGCCAGCAGATCATCAGCCAGCTGTTCTCGAACCCGGCCGTGCTGTTCCTGACGGCTGGCATCATCGGCATCATGGGCCTGATTCCCAACATGCCGCACATTGCCTTCCTGACCTTGGCCGGTGCGCTGGGCTGGGGCGGATGGATGTTGACCAAGAAGCGCCAGAAAGCGGCGCAAGCGGCCGAAGAGGTGCCGCCGCAGGCGATCACCCAAGCGCAGGCCGCTGCGGCCGAAGCCAGCTGGGATGACGTGTCCATGGTGGATCAGCTGGGCCTGGAAGTGGGCTACCGGCTGATTCCGCTGGTAGACCACGCGCAGAACGGCGAACTGCTGCATCGCATTCGCAGCCTGCGCAAGAAGTTCGCGCAGGACGTCGGCTTTCTGCCGCCGGTGGTGCACATTCGCGACAACCTGGAGCTCAAGCCCAACGACTACCGCATCCTGCTGTCGGGCGTGGAAGTGGGCCATGGCGTGGCGATGCCGGGCCAGTGGCTGGCCATCGACCCGGGCGGCGTCACGATGCAGATCAAGGGCACGCCCACCACCGACCCGGCGTTCGGCCTGCCGGCGCTGTGGATCGACGGGGGCTTGCGCGATCAGGCGCAAGTGGCTGGTTATACCGTGGTGGATGCTGGCACCGTTGTCGCCACCCACCTGAACCATCTGATGCACCGCCACGGCTCGAACTTGCTGGGCCGCCAGGAAGTGCAGCAACTGCTGGACCGTATCGGCCGCGACGCGCCCAAGCTGGTCGAGGACCTGGTGCCCAAGACGCTGTCTCTGACCGCGCTGCAAAAGGTGCTGCAAGGCTTGCTGTCGGAAGAAGTGCCGATCCGCGACATGCGCACCATCATCGATACGCTGTCCGAACACGGCCCGCGCCTGGCGGCGCAGGCGGCCGGTTCTGGTGGCCAGCCCGATATCAACGAGCTGATCATGCTGGTCCGCCGTTCGCTGGGCCGCGCGATCACGCAGCAATGGTTCCCGGGCGAGGGCGAGCTGCGGGTCATCGGGCTGGATGTGAAGCTGGAGCGTGTGCTGTCGCAAGCCATGACGACCAGCGGCGGCTTGGAGCCGGGCCTGGCCGATACGCTGCTGCGCGAAACGCAAGCGGCGGTCGAGCGCCAGGAATCGCAGGGCAACGCGCCGGTGCTGCTGGTGTCGCCGGTCTTGCGCGCGCCGCTGTCGCGCTTCCTGCGCCACCACTTGCCGCAGTTGGGTGTGTTGTCGAATACGGAAATTCCCGATGAGCGCATGGTCCGCGTGACCGCGCTGATTGGCGGGAGCAATGGGCAATGAAGATAAGCCGCTTTTTTGGCGTCAACAGCCGTGAAGTGATGCGCCAGGTGCGCCAGGTGCTGGGGCCGGACGCGCTGATCGTGTCGAACCGCAGTGTGGATGGCGGCGTGGAAGTGCTGGCCACGGTTGAAGGTGCGTTCGACGACGCGGCTTCCGAAACACCGCAACGCGAGGCCGCGCCGGCTTCGGGTCATGCGATGACGCCCGCTGCGGCGCCGGCTGGGGTGCCCTTGACTGTGCCCTTGTCTGTGCCCTTGACTGTGCCAGTGACTGCGCCTGCGCCCGCGACGGCGGCGCCTTTTCCGTCTTATGCGGCCCCGGCCCCGGCCACAACGGAGCGCGCTTATGCGGCGCCCGCCGCGATGCCGCAGACCAGCTATTCGACGCCGTCCAGGTCGATCGCCGCCTATCAATCCGCCTACGCCTCGTCGGCGTCGCCGGAAGAGGAGGGGGCTGACGAGCAGGACATCGTGCCGCATGCCGCCCCGCCGTCCACCCGATATCCCGCGCCGCTCCAGCCCGCTACGCCGCCCGTGGCGTTGCAGCCCGCTGCCCCGTCGGCCGCTGCCGCGCAGCCCGCTGCCCCGTCGCCCGCTGCCTTCCAAACCGCTGCACCCGCCGCACTTTCTCCGCTTGCCGCTGCGGCAACCCGGGTTGAACTGCCGGCCTTGCCCCCCGCACGGCCATCCGTAAGCGCGCCGCCGCCCGCGGCCATGCCCGCGCCGGGCCGGATTGCGCCCGCCGCGCCTGCTGCCTATGCCGCTCCAGCTGCACCGGCACCGTCCGCTGCGTCGGCGACACCGGCAGCCCCTGCCCCCTATGCCGCGCCTGCGCCCACGCCCGCGCCTGCGCCTGCGCCTTCCATGGCCCGCACACCGGACGCGCCGTTGCGCCATGCGCCGCCTGCGCCGTCCGCTGCGCTGCCGACCGATACCGCCGCAGGCTTGCAAGACGCCATCAGCGCCTTGCGCGGCGCGCTGGAAACTCGTATGGACGGCCTGCTCTGGGGTGGCCGTCAAGGCACGGCCCGCGAACCTGCCGCCGCTGCGTTGTTCCGCAGCTTGTTGGACGCGGGCTTCAGCACGAAGCTCGTGCGCGCGCTGGTGGACCGATTGCCGCAGGGGATGTCCGCCGACGCCGCGCAAGCCTGGGCGCGCAACGAGCTGGTCACGCACCTGCCCGTCGTCGCATCCGAAGATGAATTCCTGGCCGGCGGCGTGTATGCGCTGGTTGGCCCCACGGGCGTAGGCAAGACCACCACGCTGGCCAAGCTGGCCGCACGCTGCGTGGCCCGTGAAGGCCGTGATCAGGTTGCGATGCTGACGACCGACCTGTTCCGGATCGGTGCGTTGGAACAGTTGCAGATCTATGGCCGCTTGATGGGTGTGCCGGCGCATTCGGTGCGCGATGCCGGCGAGCTGCGCCGCATTCTGACCGAACTGGGCAACCGCAAGATTGTGCTGATCGACACCACCGGCATCAGCCAGCGCGACCGCCTGGTGGCCGAGCAAGCCGCGATGCTGTGTAACGCCGGCAAGCCCGTGCGCCGCCTGCTGGTGCTGAACGCCGCCAGTCAGGGCGACACGCTGGACGAAGTGGCGCACGCCTACCGCAACGGCGTGGGCGAGGACGTGGCCGGTTGCATCATCACCAAGCTGGACGAAGCGACCCGGCTGGGCGCGGCGCTGGACACGGCGATCCGCCACCGGCTGCCCATCCACTACATGTCGGTCGGGCAGAAGGTGCCTGAGCACATGGAGCTGGCGCGCGCGGACGTGCTGATCGACCGCGCTTTCAGCATGGTGGAACGCGCTCGCGCGCTGTACACGCCGAGCGAGGCCGATCTGGCGTCGCTGATGCCGCCGGCCCGTGATGCCGATGCCGTCGACCCGGCGCGCCGCCGCCAGCTGCTGGCCTCGGCGATTCTGCGTCCGCAAGGCGGCTCGGCCTCGATTACCGCCGCGCAGAATCTGGATCACACGATCGCCATGCTGGATAGCGATCCGGCTTGCGTGCAGGCGCGCGCGTCATGGCGCGAGTATGTCGGCGACGGCGCGGGCGCAAGCCTGGCCGCGCTGGGCGATGAGCCGCTGGCGATGGTGCGCCGCGAATTTTCGGCCCAAAGCAACCGCCATCTGCTGGTGATGCACGGCAAGACCAGCATGAAGGGCGATGGCCTGCCGGGCGGTTCGCTGATGGGCTCGCTGCTGATGAGCGATCGCGGCGTGGCTCTCGCGGCGCCGGCGCAGCAACTGGCGCTGGCCCACGGCATGTTGACGTCCTTCGCACCCGCCGCGCCCGGTTTGCCGGATGCCGGCCCGGCGTTGGAGGCGCGCGTGCGCTGGCTGGGCGAGCAGTTGCCGCGCCTGCCGCTGGTGCACATGCTGGAGGCGGGCACATCCGCTTTGTGGCAATCGCTAAGCGGGCAGGGCGTGTCATGGGTGGCGCGCAGCCCCGGCGGCATGCGCGTGATTCAAGATGAATGTCCGACGAATTTGAATGCGGTCGGCAAGAGCGTCGGCTATCTGCCGGTTGGCCAGCCGGGCGACATGCCGGGCCTGATCAGCGAGACGGCGGGCAAGCGCGTGGCGCTGGCGCTTTGGGCCTCAGGCACGGAAATCACGTTGCCGGGGCGTGGCGAGGGTGCAACGATGCGTCTGGTCTGCGCGCGCCTGATCGATACGGTCAGCGGCGAGATCGCCGGCCAATTGTTCGGCCTGACCAATCTGCCGGCCTCCCAGGCGGATGCCGCGACGGTGGCGCGCTGGCTCGTGCTGCAAGACGAGGCCAAGGCAAGCTTCCGGTATCTGGCCAGCGCCTGGCAGGCCTTGCCCGCGGTGGATGGCGCACACACCTTGGCGCGCCAGTCGCTGATGGCCGGCCAGTTGGCCGCGGCCTGCTGGCAGATGGCGCATTCGCCTGCTGCCGACGTAGTGCGCGGCCCCTTGTCGGGCATCATGGGTTCCGAGCGCAAGCTATCGGGCCGCCTGCTGCCCGTTGCCATTCTGAAAATGTTTGCGATGCTGGAAATGACGGGCAGCGTCTGATGGGCTGCGCATAACGAAAAGGCGACGCATGGCGTCGCCTTTTTTATGCCTGGGAAAGGGCAAATGCGCCCGCGGAATCAGCCCGCCACGATCGGCTTGCGTCCCGGTGCGCCGCGCGCGCCACGGCCACTGGCGTCATAGGTGGCGTTCACGCCCACGCCGCCGATGTTGCGCAGCGCGTCCAGCGATTGCTGGGTATAGCGCAGATGCACATCAATCAGCGCGCCGTTGCGCATATTGATTTCGTTTGCCGAGGCCGACTTGGTCAGCAGCGCATGCCAGGTGTCCGACAGCTGCGGGTGCAGCACAGCCGCTTGTTCCGTGCCGGCGTGCCCGATGGGCAGGCCGATTTCGGACAGCAGGCCGTCGCGCGTGTCGCTCAAGTCCACCAATTGCTGGGCGACACGGCCCTTGCGTTCGGTGATGGCCTGCAACGCGCCGACATTGCCCGGGCCGACCAAGACTTCGGTCTCTTCTTCCAAGATGGCCGAAAACTCGGTGATCAGGGCATCTTCCTGCCGCATGCAGGCCTGGAGGGAGTCGACGGGATTCATGGTCATGCTTCGAAGGCGGTAGGGCGGTGAACGGGATGGGCTGCGCGGGAATTACTTCAGCAGATCGCGCGCACTGGCGATCAGGCTGTCAGCAATTTTGCCGGTGTCGATCTTCAGCTGGCCGGAGGCGATCGCGGCACGAATGGCGGCCACGCGCTCGACGTTGATGTCGTTCGAACCGTCTTGCAGGGCCAGCATCTTGCGCGACGCCGAGCTCAGCGCGACTTGCGAGCTGCTGGAGCCCGTCCCGTTGCTGGCGCCATACGCCTGTGCAACGGCGGATTCCGGGCGTTGGCCAACGGCGTCGGCCGAGAGGGGCCGGTTGGAGGTCGAATTGATTTTCAAGGTTTTCTCCGCAGGGCGTCCTGGGTCGGTTTGCGACGGATACGCCTACTTATGTCTCTGTAACGTCAGGTCTGGCCGGAACTTTAGGGCAGTCCGTCCGTTGGTGCTGCGCGATTTGTAACACTACCTACAGTTGTATTTCAACCAGACCGGCGTTGCGGACCACGCCGCTGACGACCTGGCCGTTGGCCGTCCGCACCTGCACCATCGCGCCCGGCGCGCCATTGTCCATCGCCTGGCCTTCGCTGCTGACCACGAAACCGTTGCCGCGCGCATTGATCCGCACGTTCGACCCGCGCACCACCGATTGCGCGTTGCGCAACGACGAACCCCGCACCGGTTGCCCGGCGTTGATGCGGTAAGCGGCCGTCATGCCCACCACGGTTTGCGGGTCGGTGATGGCGCCGGGCGGCAGCGACACCAGATCGCCATCCCGGGGGGAGAGGTCATCCGGCGTCAGCGCCTGGCCCGCCGAAATCATCCGCGAGGCGACGTAATAGTAGCCGGGCACGCTGACGGTGGCCTGGACGTACGTGGTCCAGGGCTTGGGCGCGTTGCAGCGCACGCCGACCGTCATCCGCGACCGCAGTTTCATGCCCGACGGCATAAATGGGGACATCGCATCGCACGGCGCCAGCCGCTCGGTGCGCGGCGGGTCGATCGCCACCGATGGCTGGCCGGGCAGGCCGGACAGCTGATCCATCAGATAGCCCTGCGCCGCGATGACGATCGCTTCGGGCGGCTGGCTGGCGGCGTCCTGCGCCAGCGCGGCGCCGGAGAAGGCCAGCAGCGCCAGGGCGGTGAGGCTTGCGCGCGCGCGGAGGAGTCGTGCGGAGATTTTCATGATGACTGAATTGTAGAAGTCCGCCGCACTTGGCAATACGTGAATTGGATGAGAAATGGCGGGTTATTTGGCTGATTGTGTTTCACCGCCGGCCCCTATGATTCGGTCATCCAATGGGATAACGGTGTGTCCGGAATCCCTTGCTCGATCCGAATTGCAACGCAAGAAGGCGCCACGATGCTAGACAGGCTTAACGAAGATTTCCGGTTCTACCAGCAGGCGCTCGCGCTGCGCGCGCAGCGCCAGGAAGTGCTGTCGTCGAACATCGCGAACGCCGACACGCCGAACTACAAGGCCCGCGATTTTGATTTCAAGACCGCGATGGAAAACGCCATGGAAGGCTCAAAGCGCCTGTCCGACACCTCGCTCACCTTGACTTCCGCGCGCCACATTCCCGCCAAGGCCGTGTCGCAAGGCCCGACCGACCTGCTGTACCGCCTGCCGTACCAGCCCAGCATGGACGGCAACACGGTGGACATGGATATCGAGCGCGTGCAGTTCGCCGACAACACGCTGCATTACCAAAGCACCATGCAGCTCGTCTCCGGGCGCATCCGGACGATGATGTCCGCCATTCAAGAATGATCCATAACGGGAGCGACAGGCAATGTCCTTGTTGAGCATTTTCGATATCGCCGGCTCGGCGCTCAGCGCGCAGTCGCAACGCATGAACGTGTCGGCCAGCAATATGGCCAACGCCGACAGCGTCATCGGCCCGGACGGCCAGCCCTATCGCGCCCGTCAGGTCGTGTTCCAGGTCAACCCGGCCCCCGGCCAGGCGATGGGCCAGGAAATTGGCGGCGTGCGCGTGGCTGGGGTCATTCAGGACCCGTCGCCGCTCAAGCAGGTCTACGACCCGAAGAATCCCCTGGCCGATGCCCAGGGCTATATCAGTATGCCCAACGTCGATCCGGTGGCCGAGACGGTCAACATGATTGCGGCGTCGCGCTCCTATCAGGCCAACGTCGAGGTGTTGAACACCGCGAAGTCCCTGATGCAGAAAACGCTGACCATTGGTCAATCCTAATTTCTTGACTGAGTGAATTCATGACCACCGTCGATCAAAACACCAGCACGACCGGCCTGGGCCTGGCGCAAGCGGGCTCTGGCAGCTCCATCACGGCGCAGGGCTTGCAAGACCAATTCTTGAAGCTGCTCGTGACGCAGTTGCAGAATCAGGACCCGCTTAACCCGATGCAGAACGCCGAGCTCACCTCGCAGATGGCGCAGATCGCGACGGTGGAAGGCGTGAACAACCTGAAGAACACGATGCTGGCCATCAGTGGCCAGATCGACGTGTCGCAGTCGATGAACGCCGTGTCGATGATCGGCAAGGGCGTGCTGATTCCGGGCACCAAGATCAAAGTTGGCGTCGACGGCGACAACGCCGCCGAACGTGTGGTCACGCCGTACGGCCTGGATCTGCAAGCCGATGCGCAGAAGGTGCAGGTTCGCATTTCGGATGCGAACGGCGCAGTGGTGCGCACGATCGAAATGGGTGAACAGAAAGCCGGCGTGTACACGCTGGATTGGGATGGCAAGAACGACAACGGTGTGGCGATGGAGCCGGGCGCGTACACCGTGTCCGTGTTGGCGACGGATGGTGACAGCAAGAAGGTTAATGCCGAAGTGCTGAGCTACGGCATGGTCAAGAGCGTGGCGTATTCCACCAACGGCCTGCGTCTGGATCTTGGCCTGGACGGCCAGACCAGCATGCTGGACGTGCGCAAGGTGATCGGCGCCTGATCGGGGCGCACATGAATCGGTGCCGGCGCATGGGCGGCGGCTTCACTACCTAAAGAAATTAGCGAGAGAAAACATGGGCTTCGGACAAGGATTGAGCGGCTTGAACGCCGCTGCGCAGAACCTGGACGTCATCGGCAACAACATCGCCAACTCTGGCACGGTCGGCTTCAAGTCGGCGACGGCGTCGTTCGCCGACGTGTACGCCAGCTCCCGCGTGGGCCTGGGCGTCAAAGTGGCTGCCATCAACCAGCGCTTCACGGTCGGTACCGTGCAAGGCGGCGGCGGTGAATACGACATCGCGATTGACGGCGCCAAGGGCATGTTCCGCGTGACCGACCAAAGCGGCGCGGTGATGTATTCGCGCAACGGCGAATTCCTGGTCGACAAGAACAACTTCATCGTCAACGCCCAAGGCTACCGCCTGACGGGTTACCCCCCCGGCGCCATTGGCGCGAACCCGGTGGAACTGCAATTGCCGACCGCCAACGTGGCGCCGCTGGCAACCAGCACCGGCACGACGGTGGCCAACCTGGACGCCAACGCCAAGGTGGTGTACCTGACGGACACGGTCACGTCGCCGGCCGTCAACGGTTCGGTCTCGCTGGGCGGCACGCCCTATGAATTCACGCGCGACGCCACGGGCAACCTGGTGTGGGCGGCGGGCGCACCCCCGGCCGGCACGTACGGCACTGCCCCGAACACCGTCGTTATCGACGGCGCGGGCGCCATCACGGGCGACATCACCCAGATCCCGGGCTACGTCAACTACACCGCCGCCGTCACCGAAATCGGCCGTCCGTTTGACCCGACCGTCTCCAACAGCTACACGAACGCGTCGCCCATGACCGTGTTCGACTCCCTGGGCAACTCGCACCAGGTGATGCAGTACTTCGTCAAGCGTCCGGCGGACGCCGCCGGCAACAGCGTCTATGACGTGTACTACACGATGGACGGCCAGGCCATGGCGCCCACGACGCAGGCCGCTGGCGTTTGGGGCACCCCCCAGCAGTTCACGTTCAACAAGGCCGGCGCCATGACCAGCGCCCCGGTTGTGACGCTGAGCTTTGCAGCGCCGGGCGGCACCACGACGCCCGCCGACCCGATCAGCATCGCCATGAACTACACGGGCACCACGCAGTACGGCAGCGACTACAAACTGGTCGCCAAGCCCAACGGCTACACGTCCGGCGAATTCAGCGGCATCAACATCGGCGGCGACGGCAGCCTGGTGGCCAGCTACACCAACGGCCAGACGCAAGTGGTCGGCAACATCGTGCTGGCTGACTTCTCGAACCTGCAAGGCCTGCAGCCGGTGGGCAACAACGCCTGGACCGAAACGGCCGCTTCCGGCCAGCCGATCCTGGGCCAGCCCGGCACCAACGGCATGTCCAAGGTGGTGGGTCAGGCGACGGAAGCGTCCAACGTGGACATGAGCAAGGAGCTGGTCAACATGATCATCGCCCAGCGCACCTACCAGGCCAACTCGCAAACCATCAAGACCCAGGACGAAATCATGCAAGTCCTGATGAACCTGAAGTAAAGCCTGACAGGCCAGCGACGACACCGACGGAATAGGCAATGGACAGAATCATCTACACCGCCATGAATGGCGCAGCGCGTATCACTGAGCATCAGGCCGCGCTCTCCAACAACATGGCCAACGTGAACACGACGGGCTTTCGCGAGCAGATCGCGCTGTACCGCTCGGTTCCGGTGACGGACGGGGTGAGTCTGCCGACGCGGGTTTCGACGGTGGCGTCGACGCCTGGCAACAGCTTTGAAATGGGCAATATGCAGACGACGGGCCGCGACCTGGACGTGGCGTTGTCCAGCGAAAACGGCTGGATCGCCGTGCAGACCCCGCAAGGCGAGGCCTACACGCGCGGCGGCAGCCTGCAAGTGGGCATCAACGGCCTGCTGCAAACGTCGCTGGGCCAGCCCGTGCTGTCAGACCAGGGCGGCCCGATCGACGTGCCTGACCAGGCCGCGCTGACGATTACGTCGGACGGCACGATCACCGCCATCGGCGCCGGCGACGGCCCGAACAATATTCTGAACCTGGGCCGCATCAAGCTGGCCAACCCGAACAACGCGCAGCTGGTGCATGGCGACGACGGCGTGTTCCGCCTGGCGCCCGTGAACGGCCAGCCCGCGCCGCCCGCGCCTGCTGACCCGAGCCTGCGCGTCTTGTCCGGCGTGCTGGAAGGCAGCAACACCAATCCGATGAAGGCGATGGTGGGCATGATCGAAAACGCTCGCCGTTTCGAGCAGCAGATGCAGGTGATCCAGCAGTCGGACCGCAACGCCGAACGCGCCAACGGGCTGTTGTCCGTTAGCTGATTCAGCCGCTGATTCAAACATTTTTCGCGCGCGGCCCAGCCGCGGCACCAGGAGTTTTTCATCATGATGCGTTCGTTGTGGATTGCCAAAACCGGCCTGGAAGGTCAACAGACCTCCATGGACGTGATCTCCAATAACTTGGCCAACGTCTCCACCAACGGGTTCAAGCGCGGCCGCGCCGTGTTTCAGGACCTGATGTACCAGACGCTGCGCCAGCCCGGCGCCCAAGTCGGCGATGCGACGCAACTGCCGTCCGGCCTGCAATTGGGTACGGGCGCGCGCGTGGCCGCCACCGAGCGCATCCACACCGAAGGCAACCTGAACAACACCGGTGGCGAAATGGATATCGCCATCAACGGACGCGGCTTCCTGCAGGTCGAGCTGCCCGATGGCACCCAGGGCTACACCCGTGACGGCGCGCTGCAACGCGACCAGAACGGCCAGCTGACCACCGTCAGCGGCTACGTGATCCAGCCGCCGATGAACGTGCCGGACAACGCCTTGTCGATCTCGATCGGCAAGGACGGCATCGTGTCGGTGACGCAACCTGGCGCCGCGGGCGTGAACGTGCAGATCGGCCAATTGCAGATCGCCACCTTCATCAACCCGACCGGCCTGCAAAGCATCGGCGAAAACCTGTATCTGGAAACCGACGCGTCGGGTCCGGCCAACCTGCTGCAACCGGGCGTGGACGGTGCGGGTTCGATCATGCAGAACTACGTAGAAACCTCGAACGTGAACGTCGCTGAAGAACTGGTCAACATGATCACGACCCAGCGCGCTTATGAAATGAACAGCAAGGCCGTCAAGACGTCCGACGAGATGCTGGCCCGCCTGTCCCAACTGTGATGCCCATGTCTGTCCTGCGTCTGGTTTTGTCTGCGGCGCTGGCTTTGCTGGCGGCCGGTTGCGCCATGATCCCGCCCGAGCCCATCGTGACCGGGCCGACGACGGCCGCACCGCCGCCGCCGCCGATGCCCATGGCGCAGCCCACGGGTTCGATCTATCAGCCCACGACTTACGGCAACTATCCGTTGTTCGAAGACCGCCGGCCGCGCAATGTGGGCGACATCGTCACCATCGTGCTGAACGAGCGCACCAACGCGTCCAAGAACGTCGCCACGAATACGAATCGCACCGGTTCGACCAACCTGGGCATTGCTGCCGCGCCGTCGTTCATGAACAGCTGGGCGAACGCGAATCTGAATACCGAGGCAACGGGCGGCAACGTCTCGCAGGGCAAGGGCGACAGCACCGCCAACAACGCCTTCACCGGCACCATCACCACCACGGTGGTCGGCGTAATGTCCAACGGCAACCTGCAAGTGGCCGGCGAAAAGCAGATCGCCATCAACCGCGGCAGTGAGTACGTTCGCTTTGCCGGGGTGGTTGATCCGCGCTCCATTACTGGCACGAATACCGTGTCGTCCACGCAAGTGGCCGACGCCCGCATCGAATACCGCAGCAAGGGCGTCATGGACGAAGTCCAGACCATGGGCTGGCTGCAACGCTTCTTCCTGATCGCATCGCCGTTCTGACCATGACACAACCGACTCCGATATCCGCCTTGCTGTCCTTGTTCGCCCGTGTCTGCGTGGCGGTCGGGCTGGTGGCCGGCGCCGGCGCTGCACAGGCCGAGCGGCTCAAGGACCTGGCCACGATCCAGGGCGTGCGGGGCAACCAGCTGATCGGCTACGGTCTGGTCGTGGGGCTGGATGGCAGCGGCGACCAGGTTCGCCAGACGCCGTTCACGCAGCAAAGCCTGACCAACATGCTGTCGCAGTTGGGCATTACGGTGCCTGCCGGCAGCAACATGCAGTTGAAGAACGTGGCGGCCGTGATGGTCACCACCACCTTGCCGGCGTTTGCCCGGCCCGGCCAGACGCTGGACGTGGTGGTGTCGTCGATGGGTAACGCCAAAAGCCTGCGCGGCGGCACCTTGCTGATGACGCCGCTCAAGGGCGCCGACAGCCAGGTCTACGCCATCGCCCAGGGCAACATCCTGGTGGGCGGCGCAGGCGCATCCGCCGGCGGCTCCAGCGTGCAGATCAACCAATTGAACGGCGGCCGCATCAGCGCGGGCGCCATCGTCGAGCGCGGCGTGCCCACCACGTTCTCGCGCGACGGCTACATTCATGTCGAGCTGAACAACACCGACTTCGGCACGGCGCAGAACGTGGCGTCGGCGCTGAACAAGAAGTTCGGCCAAGGCACGGCCACGGCGCTGGACGGCCGCGTCGTGCAAGTGCGCACGCCGATGGAACAGGCGTCGCAGGCGCGCTTTTTGTCGCAGGTGGAAGACATGCAGGTGGCGCGCGCGCCCACGGTCGCGAAGGTCATCATCAATGCGCGTACCGGCTCGGTCGTCATGAACCGCAACGTCATGATCGAAGAGGCGGCCGTGGCGCACGGCAACCTGTCGGTCATCATCAACCGCCAGAACCAGGTGTCGCAACCGGACACGCCGTTCACGGAAGGCCAGACGGTGGTGGTGCCCAATACCCAGATCGAAGTGCGCCAGGACAACGGATCGCTGCAACGCGTGAGCACCAGCGCCAACCTGGCTGACGTGGTCAAGGGCCTGAACGCCTTGGGCGCTACGCCGCAAGACCTGCTGGCTATCTTGCAGGCCATGAAAACCGCCGGCGCCTTGCGCGCCGAACTGGAAATCATCTGACGGCCATGGCAATTACTCAAGATGCGGCCCGGGGCGCAGCCCGCCAGGATTCGGTGTTTGACATGGGCCGCTTGTCGGACCTGAAGCGCGACGTCAAGAAAGACCCGGAAGGCACCGACCAGCAAAAGCAGGTGGCCAAGCAGTTCGAAGCCCTGTTCCTGCAAATGATGGTCAAGCGCATGCGCGAGGCGACGCCCAAAGAAGGGCTGTTCGACTCGCAGCAGACGCAGATGCTGCAATCCATGGCGGATGAGCAATTGGCGCTGCACCTGGCCACGCCGGGGATTGGGCTGTCGCAGTCCATCCTGGCGCAGATGCAGCAAGGCAAGCCCGCCGACGTGTCGGACGATGCGGTGAAGGCCATCGGGCAGGGCGCCGATCTGGATTTCCGCACTGGCGGCTCCCGTGAAGTGTCGGCGCTGCTGAACGTGATGCGCAACAACCGCGCCAGCGACCGCGCCTTGGCCGCGGCCGAAGGCGCACCCGAACACGTCGTGGATTTCGTGTCGAAGATGTCGCGCGCGGCCAATCTGGCGTCGCAGCAAAGCGGCGTGCCGGCGCGTCTGATCATGGGCCAGGCGGCGCTCGAATCCGGCTGGGGCCAGCGCGAAATCAAGCATTCCGACGGCAGCACCAGCTACAACCTGTTCGGTATCAAGGCGGGCGGCAGCTGGAAGGGCAAGGTCGTCAACGTGATGACCACCGAATACGAAGACGGTGTGGCGAAAAAGGTGACGCAACCTTTCCGCGCTTACGCCTCTTATGAGGAATCGTTTGCGGACTACGCCCGTTTGATCGGCAACAGCCCGCGCTACGAAGCCGTGACGCAGGCCCGCAACGAAATCGACGCGGCACGAAAGATCCAGGACGCGGGCTACGCGACCGACCCCCGCTATGCGCAAAAACTGATTGGCATCATGGGCCAGTTGCGCGGGGCGGCGACCAGCGTAGAAAAATCTCGCCAGATCTTGGAAGGACTCTAAATTTCGAGGATCTCCTGCCGTAAACGGAGTATCCAGGAATAACAGCTGTGGCTACATACAGGGCAATGTCAGCATGAATTTGTATAAAACGGCGCTAGGTGGGTTGAATGCTGCCCAGGCAGGCTTGGCAACGACCAGCCACAACATCAACAATGCCACCACGGTCGGCTATAACCGCCAACGCGTGATGACGTCCACCGCGGGCGCCCAGGCAACCAGCAACGGCTACATCGGCCGCGGCGTTCAGGTTGACACGGTCACGCGCAGCTACGACAGCTTCTTGTACAAGCAGCTGGTCGGCGCGCAGGGCAGCGGTGCTCAGCTTCAAGCCCAGTTTGACCAGGTCTCGCAGGTGAACAACCTGTTTGCAGACCGCACAGTTGGCATTGCCCCGGGGCTGACGAATTTCTTCTCGAGCATGAACGCGGTGGCAAGCGCGCCGGCAGATCCGGCCGCTCGCCAGGATTTGCTGGGCAAAGCGAACAGCCTGGCCACCCAGATCCGTTCGACCTATGCCGAAATGCAAAAGCAGCGTGAAGGGCTGAACACCCAGATCACGACGACGGTGGAGCAGGTCAACAGCTACCTGACCCGCATCGACGATCTGAACACGCAGATCTCGCTCGCCTCCGGCAAGGCCGGCGGCAGCCCCCCGAACGACTTGCTCGACCAGCGCGATCAAGCCGTCATGGAACTGAACCAGCTCGTGGGCATCACGACCTACGAGCAAGGTGACAAGATCAATATTTCGCTGGCCAAGGGCGGCCAGTCGCTGTTGTCGGGCAACACGATCTATCCGCTGCAAGCCGTGCCGTCGTCCTCGGACGCGAGCCGTACCGTGCTGGCCTACACCTTGCCTGCCGGTTCGGGCAAGACCGTCGCCGTGGAGCTGAACGACACGGAAGTCACTGGCGGCAAGCTAGGCGGCCTGCTGCAATTCCGCGCGGAATCGCTGGACGTCATGCAGAGCCAGCTGGGCCAGATGGCCGTTGGCTTGGCGATGTCTTTCAACGAGCAGCACAAGCAGGGTCTGGACCAGAACGGCAATCCGGGCACCGATTTCTTCGGTATTTCTTCTCCCGAAGCCGTGCCGAACACACAGAACAAGAGCAACGCGCAGATTACTGGCGAATTCACGAACCTGGCCAACATCAACGCCAAGGAATACGAGATTTCGTTCGACGGCACGAATTATCAGGTCGTGCGCATGCCGGGCGGTACGCAGGTCTACAACGGCCCCGCCACGGGCACGCCGCCGAACGCCACCCTGAACATGGAAAGCGAGATGGGCGTGACGTTGACGATCAACGCCCCGCCCCAGGCAGGCGACAAGTGGGCGCTGGCGCCCACGCGCAACGCGGCACGTGACATTGAAGTGCTGATCACCGATCCCGAAAAGATCGCCGCCGCCGACGCCGCAGGCGGTGACGCCAACGGCAAGAACGCCCTGAAGCTCGCGCAACTGCAAACTGCCAAGGTCCTGGGCCACGGCACGATGAGCACCACCGACATGTTCGCGCAGGTCGTGAACACGGTAGGCGTTCAGACGGCGCAGGCCAAATCGGCTGCTACCGCACAGGCCAACCTGATCAAGCAGACCACGTCCGCGCAACAGTCCGTGTCGGGCGTCAACCTGAACGAAGAGTACGTGAGCCTGTCGCTGTACCAAGAGCAGTATCAGGCCAGCGCCCGCATTATCGATGTGGCCAGCACGATTTTCGACACGCTGTTGGGTCTGCGTAGCTGATTTGAGCGTTGAACTGTGATTACTAAAAAGAATTTCGGAGTTGCACCATGCGCCTGAGCACCACGATGATGTACACGAACGGCCTGAGCGGCGTTCTCGCTCAGGAATCCGACATGAACCGCCTGGTAGAACAGATCGGCAGCGGCCGTAAGTTCTTGACGCCGGCGGATGATCCCTTGTCGGCGGCCTTATCCATTGGCGTGGCCCAGACGCAAAGCATCAATTCGACGTACGCCTCGAACCGTGCGACCGCCAATACGAATCTTGGCCAGGAAAGCAATACGCTGGACGCGGTCAAGAATGTGCTGCAGGACGCGCGTACCCGGGTGGTGCAGGCGGGCGGCGTGCTCTCCGATAGCGATCGCCAAAGCTTGTCCACCGCGCTGAAAAGCACGCGTGAAGCGTTGCTGGGTTTGGCCAATACGACTGATGGCAGCGGTCAGTACCTGTTTTCGGGTAACGACGGCAGCGTGGCGCCTTACTCCAAGGACGCCAGCGGCAATATTCAATACAGCGGTTCGGTCGGCGAGCGCACCATTCAAGTAGATCAGAGCCGTCAATTGTCCACCAGCGATCTGGGTGTCGACGTCTTCGGCCGCGCCAATCCGGGCTCGCAAGCCTATGTGGCATCCACGCCCGCCACCAACACCGGCACCGCGCAGTTCGGCTCCGTGTCTGTGACGCCGGGCGCTGCCAATCAGGGCAAGAATTTCAGCGTGACGTTCGAGGCCGACGCCTCCGGCGCCATGGGTTTTCGCGTGACCACGACTGACGCCAATGGCGGCAACCCCGTGACCGTGCCGGACCCGTCCCAGCCCGCGACGCCTTACGCCGATGGCACCGCCATCGACTTTGGCGGCGTTTCGGTGGTGATCACCGGTGCGCCCAAAGCCAATGACACGATCAACGTCGAGAGCGTGCAGTCCGCAGATATGGACGTGTTCTCCACGCTGGACGACCTCATCTCTGCCTTGGACGCTCCCAGCAATGGGGACCCTGTCGCAACGGCCCGCGTGACCAACGCCCTGGCGACCGCGAACAAGAAGTTGTCGAACAGCTATGACAACGTCCTGACCGTGAACGCATCGGTTGGCGCCCGGATGAATGAGCTGGAAGCGCTGGACGCGACCGGCACGAAAAAGGGCCTGACGTACGCCAAGTCGCTGTCCGATCTGGAAGACCTGGATTACTACTCGGGCGCCAGCCAGCTCGCCTTGCGCCAAGTGGCGCTGGCTGCGGCATCGTCGGCTTTCATGACCATTCAGGGATCAAGTTTGTTCAGCCGCAAATAATGCGGCAGTAGCCCTGTAGGCGCCCTTGGGGCGTAGCGATTTGCGGACGCTGCTGGCCTTGGGCCGGGGCGTCCGTGGTTGCGTGCAGGGTAGGAAATAGTCGTTTCTCGTGGCCTAACGCTCGGATATTTCATGCTTGTCAATTTGAAAGTTCGCACCTGTATCGTTCTGGTGCTGTTGCTCTTCACGAGCGCCATGTTCATTTCGAACGGCGTGGCGTGGATGGGGTTGAATTCCAGCAATGAAAAGCTGGAACGGGTCAACGACGCCTACTCGAACCAAGGCACCCAGCTGAACCGCGCGTATGCCGCGTTTCTGCGCGGCCGGCTGTTGCTGGCGACGTCGTTGATGGATATGCAGCAGGGCAAGACGGAGCAAGCAAACGCCCAGGCCAAGCGCGCTGAGACGCTGATGCAAGAAGGCAGGCAGTCGCTGGACGCCTTCCGCAAAGCGCCGCGCATGGCGGGTTCCGAAGCCGCCGTGGCCAAGCTGGAAGCGGGCTACAAACAGTTCGACGACGTGTACAAGCGCCAGGCCGCCGCGTTGTCCAGCATGGCGATCCAGGAATACCTGGATCTTAACGATTCCGGCAGCAAGGCCAATACCGAGTTCCGCGAAGGCGTCAACGGCGTACTGCAATTCCTGGACACGCGCACGGACGAACTGGTCGTGCAAGCCGAAACGGATCACCGGATCTCGCGCACGGTCACCCTTGCCATGCTGGCGATTGCGCTGGTGCTGGCGTTGGGTTGCTGGTTGTTCATCAACCGCACCGTGCTGCGTCCGCTGCATCAGGCGGGCGATCACTTCGACAAGATTTCGGGCGGTGACTTTACCGGCCGCATCGAGGTGCGCAGCACCAACGAAATCGGTCAGCTGTTTGGCGCGATTAAGCGCATGCAGGAAAGCCTGACGCGTACCGTGGCAACGGTGCGCCGGGGTGTGGACGAAATCAATGTAGGCGCGCGCGAAATCTCCGCGGGCAACACGGACCTGTCCAGCCGTACTGAACAGCAAGCGGCGTCCCTTGAGGAAACCGCAGCGTCGATGGAACAACTGGCGTCCACCGTGAAGCAGAACGCCGACAACGCGCGCCAGGCCAATCAGTTGGCAGCGAGTGCGTCGGACGTGGCCGAGCGCGGCGGTTCGGCGGTGTCGGAAGTGGTCAGCACGATGCAAGGCATTTCGGCCAGCTCGCGCAAGATTTCCGAAATCGTTTCCGTCATTGACGGTATCGCTTTCCAGACGAACATCCTGGCGCTGAACGCGGCCGTGGAAGCGGCGCGTGCGGGCGAGCAGGGCAAGGGCTTTGCGGTGGTGGCGGGCGAAGTGCGTTCGCTGGCGCAACGCAGCGCGCAAGCCGCCAAGGAAATCAAGGGTTTGATCGAAGACTCGGTGACCAAGGTGGGCGCGGGTTCGCAGCAGGTGGAACGTGCGGGCGCGACGATGCAAGAGATCGTTGCGTCGGTCAAGCGCGTCACCGACATCATGGGCGAAATCTCGGCCGCGTCCGAAGAGCAGTCCAGCGGTATCGATCAAGTGAACCGTGCCGTGTCGCAGATGGACGAAGTGACGCAGCAGAACGCGGCGCTGGTGGAAGAAGCGGCCGCCGCCGCCGGTTCGTTGCAAGAGCAGGCGCAACGTCTGGCCGAAGCCGTGTCCGTGTTCAAGATCAACGCCGGCGAAGTGATTGAAGTGCCCGCCCACCAGTTGGCGCAGCAACGCAGTGCACCGCGCGTGCAGGCAGCGCAGGCCGCCGCCCCGAGAGCGCAGGCCACCGCCCCGAGAGCACCGGTGGCGCAGCTGAGCAAGCCTGGCCACCGATCGGCGAATGCCGCCGCGCATGCCCCCGTGAACAAACCCGAGGCGCCCGCACAAGAATCGCAGCTGGAGCAGGAATCGCAGTCGGCGCCTGACGCGGGCGACGCGCCTGCGGCGCCGAAGCCGGCGCCCGCCGCCGCGCCGCGCAAGACGCAGGTAGCGCGTCCCAAACCCGCAGCAACGGCGGCTACCGTGGTGCGACCGTTGCGCCGTCCCGCGACCCGGGCGGATGCCGCGGGTGCGCCGCCGGCACCTTCCGCCTCCAGCCGCCGTGCGCCGCCAGCGGACGACGATTGGGAGTCTTTCTGACGCGATTCCCCCGTCAGTGCATTGAATAGGCAGTAGCTCACAGATAGACCCCCTTTTACGGACCAGCGGCGACAGCGCCGCCGGGACGACTACCGGAACAATCGGAACATGTTCAGCAATCTGAAGGTGCGCACGGGCTTGATGCTCGCTCAGTTGGCCGTTGCCCTTGCCGCACTGGTTGCCATTGGTTTGGGCTGGAACAGCATGCGTTCCAGCGCCGACACCATCAACGCTCTGGATTCCCTGAGCGTCCAACAGAGCAATCTGATCAAGGACGCTTATACGCAGATGCTGCGCGCGACGATCCGCGCCGACATCGCGGCCGCGCAGCGCGCGGCCGGTGATACGAACGGCGCGGCCGACAACTCGCGCACCGTCCAGCAGCTGATCGCAGACGCGAACAAGAAGATGGAAGCCTTCAAGGCCGTGCCGAAAGTGACGGCGCTGGGCAAGGCGGCTGAGGGCGAGCTGCTGTCCTCGTTCAACGGCTTCTCGGGTGCGCTGCAGGCCATGATGGCCGCGCTCGACAAGGGCGACGCCGCCACCTACCTGAACTTGAAAAACACCCAGGCTGGCGCCGCCAGCGCCGCGTTCTTCAAGCAATTGAGTGCATTCGCCAGCAACATCAACGCGTTCAGCGAAGAGCGGGTGCAGGCGTCCCGTACGCAGGCGTCCACGATGACGTTTGTGTACCTGGCCCTGGCCGCGCTGATTCTGGCGGTGTCGCTGGGCGCGTTCCTGTTCATGAACCGCGTCGTTCTCCGCCCCTTGCGCTCGGTGAGCGACAGTTTCGACAAGATTGCAGGCGGCGACCTGACGGTGCGTGTGGAGGCAACGTCCTCCAACGAAATCGGCCAATTGATGGCGGCCGTGAAGCGCATGCAGGAAAGCCTGACGCGCACCGTGGCCGCCGTGCGCCGTGGTGTGGACGAAATCAATGTGGGCGCGCGCGAAATCTCCGCGGGCAACACCGACCTGTCCAGCCGTACCGAACAGCAAGCGGCGTCCCTTGAGGAAACCGCGGCGTCGATGGAGCAACTGGCGTCCACCGTGAAGCAGAACGCCGACAACGCACGCCAGGCCAATCAGTTGGCAGCGAGTGCGTCGGACGTAGCCGAGCGCGGCGGTTCGGCGGTGTCGGAAGTGGTCAGCACGATGCAAGGCATTTCGGCCAGCTCGCGCAAGATTTCCGAAATCGTTTCCGTCATTGACGGCATCGCTTTCCAGACCAACATCCTGGCGCTGAACGCCGCGGTGGAAGCCGCGCGTGCCGGCGAGCAGGGCAAGGGCTTTGCGGTGGTGGCGGGCGAAGTGCGTTCGCTGGCGCAACGCAGCGCGCAAGCCGCCAAGGAAATCAAGGGTTTGATCGAAGACTCGGTGACCAAGGTGGGCGCAGGTTCGCAGCAGGTGGAACGCGCGGGCGCAACGATGCAAGAGATCGTGGCCTCGGTGAAACGTGTGACGGACATCATGGGCGAGATTTCGGCGGCGTCCGAAGAGCAGTCCGGCGGTATCGATCAAGTGAACCGCGCCGTGTCGCAGATGGACGAAGTGACGCAGCAGAACGCGGCGCTGGTGGAAGAAGCGGCTGCTGCTGCGGGCTCCTTGCAGGAACAGGCAGAGCGCCTGGTCCAGGCCGTAGCCGTGTTCAAGATCAATGCAGGTGAAGTGATTGAAGTGCCGGCTCGCCAGTTGGCGCAGCAGCCGCAACGCCGCGCGCCGCGCGTGGCTGCCCCGGCCGCTGAAGCGCCAGCAGCGCAAGCCGCGCCGTCCAAGCCGGCAGTGCGTCTGACGCATACGGCGCGCGCCAAGCCGGCCGCTGCTGCAGAAGGCGCCACGGCGGCGCGTCCGCTGCGCCGCCCCGCGCCGCGCGCGGCAGCCGCTGCGGCTGACACCAAGCCAGCAGCTCCGGCCGCAAGCCGTCGTCAGGCGCCGTCGGACGACGATTGGGAATCTTTTTGATGCCGGCCATGCCGGCGAATAGGTAGGGTATGCGAGGCTATATACATCTTCTGGCGGCTGCCGCCATCGCGTTGTTGCTTGGCGGCTGCGCGGCAACGGGTCACAACTTCGACCCGGGCAAGTTGTCGACCCTGACGCCGGGGCAGACGACGCTGGAAGAGGCCTCGCGCGCGCTGACCGCGCCGCCCACCAAGCTTTACAGACAGACCGACGGGACGCTCCTCGCCCTGTGGGACTTCAAGATCACGTTTGTCGCCGACGGCCTGTACAGCCGTAAGGAAGCGCTGCTGCAATTCGGCCCGGATGGCCGTCTGATGCGGCTCGTCGACAGCACCAATATTCTGCTGGAACCTTGGGAACGCCAAAAACTGCTGGGGCCTGCGCCCGCGCCTGATTTGAATCAGGCCTGGACGCCGATGCCGTCGGCGGAACCCGAGGTGCAAACGATCTACATTCCTGGCCCGGGTGAACCGGCCGGGTTGGCGCCTGTGGGCAAATAGTCGTGTAAGTCCGGCAGAGCATTGCGGCGCAAGCCGCAATGAACGTCGCCCTGAATGTACACCCCATGTAACAGGGCGTGTCCACAGGGTGGTTTTTCATTTGGTCAGAGCTGTTCCTGAGGGATGGGGAAAAATATGGAAGCAAGTCTCGAATCCGGCGCAAAGGCCGGCAAAGGCGGGAAGAAGAAGGCCGCGCGAGCGCCCAAGGTGAAACGCAAACTGCGCTTGCGCGACGCCCGCGTCGGCACGATGCTGCTGTGGGTCATGGCGTTCTTCGCGATCTTGATCGCGGCCGTCGGTGGCCTGGCGTCATTTTTCTTGCAACACAATTACGAGTCCATCCGCGAAGTCAACGCGCTGACCGAGCGCGCCAAGCAAGTCGAGATGATCAACAGCGACATGCTGCGCGCCCGCGTGAGCCTGATGGTGGCCGCACGCCACCTGCAGGAATCCGGCTGGGGCAGCGGCGAGAATTCGGCTCGCGACGCGGCCGCCGCGTTGAAGGGCGCGACGGATCTGCTGACCGGCGTGCGCAGCCGTTTTGCTGACTTCCAAAAGAACATGCTGCAAGACGACACCGGCCGTCAGCTGTCCATGAACCTGGTGCGCCGCTATCGCTCGTATATCGACGATGGCGTGGACACCATGGTGGAAGCGCTGCGCAGCGAAGACTATTCGACGTTCTACATGGTGAACAACGAATACGGCACCCCGCGTAGCGCCGCCTTCATCGAGGCGATCAGCGATTTCAGCAAGTACATCGGTGACCAGCAGCAAGCGACGATCGATCAGGCCGAAGCCAACTTCAACCGCGCCATGGTGGCGGTGGGCGTGGCCGTGGGCCTGGCGCTGTTGCTGATGGTGTTCTGCCGCATTCTGTTCGGCCGCTTGGTGGTGCGTCCGTTGGTGGAAGCGGGCCAGCACTTCGACAAGATCGCCGCAGGCGACCTGACGAGCCGCGTGGAAGTGAAGTCGCACAACGAAGTCGGCCAATTGATGGCGGCCGTGAAGCGCATGCAGGAAAGCCTGACGCGCACCGTCGCAACGGTGCGCCGTGGCGTGGACGAGATCACCGTGGGTTCGCGTGAAATCGCGGCCGGCAACACGGACCTGTCCAGCCGCACGGAAGAGCAAGCCGCTTCCTTGGAAGAAACCGCGGCGTCGATGGAAGAGCTGGCGTCCACCGTGAAGCAGAACGCCGACAACGCACGCCAGGCCAATCAGTTGGCGGCCAGCGCGTCGGACGTGGCCGAGCGCGGCGGTTCGGCGGTGTCGGAAGTGGTCAGCACGATGCAGGGCATTTCGGCCAGCTCGCGCAAGATCTCGGAAATCGTTTCCGTCATTGACGGTATCGCTTTCCAGACCAACATCCTGGCGCTGAACGCCGCCGTGGAAGCCGCGCGTGCCGGCGAGCAGGGCAAGGGCTTTGCGGTGGTGGCGGGCGAAGTGCGCTCGCTGGCGCAACGCAGCGCGCAAGCCGCCAAGGAAATCAAGGGTTTGATCGAAGACTCGGTGACCAAGGTGGGCGCCGGTTCGCAGCAGGTGGAACGCGCGGGCGCAACGATGCAAGAGATCGTGGCCTCGGTGAAGCGTGTGACGGACATCATGGGCGAAATCTCGGCGGCGTCCGAAGAGCAGTCCAGCGGTATTGATCAAGTGAACCGCGCCGTGTCGCAGATGGACGAAGTGACGCAGCAGAACGCGGCGCTGGTGGAAGAAGCGGCGGCTGCCGCCGGTTCCTTGCAGGATCAGGCGCACCGCCTGGCCGAAGCCGTGGCGGTGTTCAAGATCAATGCTGGCGAAGTGATCGAAGTGCCGGCGCATCAACTGAGCGGCTACGCCGCGCCGACGTTGACGCAGGGCTAAGACGCTTCCACGCGGTTTGGCAGGACGATCGCGGCCGCGCTGATAGCGCGGCCGTGTTCCTTATATCTGACGGTCATAAGAACGCCTGCGTTTTTACTACGCACGTTAAGTTCTTACGAATAAGACCGTTAATAACAATAACGCCTGTAAAGGGCGGTGAACGGTGTTTGAAATTCGGCGCAGCCGCGTCGACATGACAAACCAGGCGGGAACAGGTCGATGCGGGGCGTCTAGTCCGGTTTGCTCGCTGCTATTCATTCGCTGCTCTATTGATGTCACTGGAGACTAGCTGTGCGCGTGAACCTACCCGTCAATGATGTGGAAACCAAGCTGCGCGAAGATCAGTATCTGATCTCGCGTACCGATACCAAGGGCCGCATCGTCTACGCGAACCCGGCGTTCGTCGAAGTCAGCGGATTCACCCGCGAAGAACTGATCGGCAAGCCGCACAACATCGTGCGCCATCCCGACATGCCGCCCGAAGCCTACGAAGATCTGTGGGAAACGCTGCAAGCCGGCGAGTCGTGGCTGGGGCTGGTCAAGAACCGCCGCAAGGACGGCGGCTACTACTGGGTGCTGGCCAACGCCACGCCTATCGTCGAAAACGGCGAAGTGGTGGCTTATTCGTCTGTGCGCGTGCGTCCGTCGGATGAGCAGGTCGAAATGGCCGAGGAGCTCTACGCGCGCATTCGCGAGGGCTCGGCGCGCGGCGTGCGTATCTTGCGCGGGCGGCCGGTGCGCGCCGGCTGGCGTCGCAGCCTGGATGTGCTGGCGTTTCCCTTCAGGAACAGCGTGCGCAGCCGCATGTTCCGCCATTCGTTTTTGTCCTCCGCCATCATGGCGGCCGCGGGCGCCTATGGGCTGCACGCCAATTGGGACAGCTTGAGCACGATGACGGCAAGCCTGGGCTGCGGCGCGATTGCGCTGGCAGCCATCACCATTTTTGGCATGGGCTGGAGCCTGTCGCGCTCGTTGCTGGACCCGATGGTGGACGCGGCCAACATGGCGCGCCAAGTCGCCGCCGGTAACCTCACCACGCAGATCATCGCGGATTCCGATGACGAGATCGGCAGCCTGAAGTTTTCGCTGGAAGTGATGCGCAAAAGCCTGATCGGCATTGCGCAGGACGTCTATCGCGGCATCGAAGGCACGACGCACGCCGCCGTGCACATTGCGCGCGGCAACCAGGAACTGGCCGGCCGTACCGAAGGCCAGGCGGCATCGCTGCAACAGACGGCCGCCAGCATGGAGCAACTGACGTCCACGGTGCGCCAGAACGCCGACAACGCGCGGCAGGCCTACCAACTGGCCGCCAGCAGCATGGACGTGGCCCGCCGCGGCGGCGTGGCGGTGGGGCAGGTGGTGAACACCATGCACGGCATCTCCAGCAGCTCGCGCAAGATTGCCGACATCGTCAGCATCATTGAAGGCATTGCATTCCAGACCAACATCCTGGCCTTGAACGCGGCGGTGGAAGCAGCGCGCGCCGGCGAATCCGGCAAGGGCTTCGCCGTGGTGGCGGGCGAAGTGCGCAGCCTTGCACAGAAGAGCGCGCAAGCAGCCAAGGAGATCAAGGGGCTGATCGAGGATTCCGTTGACCGCGTGACCGAAGGCTCGGCGCAGGCCGAGCAGGCCGGCGCGACGATGGAAGAAATCGTGGCCGCCGTGCATCGCGTCACCGACATCATCGGCGAGATCTCGCAGGCGTCCCAGGAACAGTCCAGCGGTATCGAGCAAGTGGATACGGCCGTGTCGCAAATGGATGTGATGACGGTGCAGAACACGGCGCTGGTGCAGGAACTGGGTGGCGCAGTGATGCAGCTGGGCACCCAATCTGGCGCGCTGCGCGAGACGATCCGCGTGTTCCGCTTGACGGGTCAGCCGTAACGTCCCGGGTGTGATAGGCAAAACAAAACGGCCGCTGAAAAGCGGCCGTTTTTTTATGAGCGGGATACGGCGCTATCGCCCCGCCAGCGCATCCACTACGCGGCTCATCGCGCCCAGCCCGGACTCAAACAACGTCTCCAGAAAGGGCCCCGCGTGTGGCAACACGACGGTCAGTACCGTTACGCCAACAATGAGCGTCACCGGAAAACCTACCGAGAACACGGACAGTTGCTGCGCCGCGCGGTTCAGGATGCCCATGGCCAGGTTGATGGTGAGCAGCGCGCAGATCAGCGGCAGGGCCAGCAGCAGGCCCGACACGAACACCGTCTTGCCCCATTCCACCACCACGCCCCAGCCGTTCTGATGCAGCTGGATCATGGCGACGGGCAGGGTGTCGAACGAGCGCACCAGCGCCGCCAGCACCAGCAAGTGGCCGTCCAGCGCCAGGAAGGTCAGCATCGCGATCATGTTGAACAAGCGCGATAGCACGGCGGTGTTGGCGCCGGAGCTGGGGTCGAAGAATGACGCGAACGACAAGCCCATTTGCAGGCCGACGAATTCGCCCGCGGTCTGCACGGCGGCGAACACGATGCGCATCGTGAAACCCATGGCGATGCCGATCAGCACCTGCTGCATGACCATCCACAAGCCTGCGAACGAGCCCGGCGAGATGGGCGGCATGGGGTCCAGTGCGGGGCTGATGGCAACCGCCAGCACGAAGGACAGGCCTACTTTGACCTTGATCGGAATGATGGATTCAGAGAACAGCGGCGCGGTGCCGACCAACGCAAGAATACGCACGAACGGCCAGAGAAACTGGCCGATCCAGCCGTTGAGCTGTTCGAGCGTGAAGGCGATCATGGCGGCGGGGACCGGGCGGCGGGCAGGCGGAAAACCCGGCCGCTCAGGACACCAGCATCGGGATCTGGCCGATCAGTAGCCGGATGTAGTCGACCATGACGCCGATCAGCCACGGGCCCAGCAGCACCAGCACGCCGCACATGGCCAGCAGCTTCGGAATGAACGACAGCGTCATTTCGTTGATCTGCGTGGCGGCCTGGAAGATGCTGATGATCAAGCCCACCACCAGCACCACCAGCAGCAACGGACCCGCCATCGCCAGGACGATCTTCATCGCCTGGTAGGCCATGGTCATGACGGTTTCGGCGGTCATGGCGTGTCTCCGGGCGTTATTGGTAGAAGCTCTGGGCAAGCGAGCCCATCAGCAGGTTCCAGCCGTCGGCCAGCACGAACAGCATCAGCTTAAACGGCAGCGCCACGGTCACGGGCGGCACCATCATCATGCCCAGCGCCATCAGCACGCTGGCCACAACCAGGTCGATGATCAGGAAGGGGATGAAGATGGTGAAGCCGATCTGGAACGCCGTCTTCAGTTCGCTGGTGATGAATGCCGGCACCAGGATGCGCATCGGCACTTGCGACGGATCTTCCAGCGCGGGCAGCTTGGCCAGGTTGGCGAACAACGACAGATCGTTCTCGCGCGTCTGGTGCAGCATGAAGGTGCGCAAGGGGCCGGCCGCGCGTTCAACGGCCGTCTCGAATTGGATGGAGCCTTCGGACAGCGGCTTGTAGGCGTCGGCGTAGATCTTGTCGAACACCGGCGACATCGTATAGAAGGTCAGGAACAGCGCCAGCCCGATCAGCACGTGATTGGGCGGCGACATCGCCGTGCCCATCGCGCTGCGCAACAGGCCCAGCACGATGATGATGCGCGTGAAGCCCGTCATCATCAGCAGGGCGGCGGGCAGAAACGACAGCGACGTCATCAGCAGCAGCGTCTGCATGCTGAGCGAATACGTTTCGGAGCCGTTTGCGCCCGGCGTGGTGGTCAGCGCGGGCAGGGTGGCCTGGGCGACGACACCGGCCGGAAAGAAGGCCAGGCCCAGCACGGCGGCGGCGGCCAGCATGGGCAGCGCGCGCGAGCGGAGAGAGGGGGATGTCGTGCTGTTGAGCAAACTCATGGGTATCGCTTGGATCGCGCGGATGGCGCTAGCGGCGCTTGAGCGCCTGGCCCAGCTTGGCCGCGAACGCTGCGGCGGGCAAGGGCGAACCCTCCGGCAATTGACCGGCGGGCAGGGTATGCAGGGTGTTGAGCTGGTTCGGGCCAACGCCCACCACCAGCCAGGTGTTTTCAATTTCGACGACAACGATGCTCTGACGCGGGCCGACCGGCATGCTGGCGACCTGCTTCAACACGTTGCCGCCGCCACGCTGAGTCAGGCCGGCGCGCCGCGCCAGCCAGGCCGAAACCAGGATGGCGGCCACCACCAGCACCAGGCCGATGATGACGCGCAGCAGGGCGGACTCAGTCATGGCGCCAGACGTCAACGACGGTTGTTCAAGCGGTTGATCCGCTCGGACGGGGTGATGATGTCGGTCAGGCGGATGCCGTACTTGTCTTCAACGACGACGACTTCGCCTTGGGCGATCAGGTAGCCGTTGACGAAGATGTCCATCGGCTCGCCGGCCAGGCCGTCCAGTTCCACCACCGAGCCCTGGCCCAGCTGGAGCAGGTTCTTGATGGTGAGGCGGGTGCGGCCCAATTCAACCGTCAGCTGGACGGGCACGTCCATGATCAGGTCGATGTCGGTGCCGGCGCCTGCGGTGGTGCCAGCCAGCGGCTTGAACACCGATTGCGACGCCGATTGCGCGGCGGGCTTGGCGGGTGCGGGCGCAGCCGGAGCGGCCGGCGCGGCGGCTGCCGGGGCGGGCGTTTCAGCGGGCGGCGTGGAGGCGGTCTGTTCAGCCATCGCGGCTGCCCAGTCGTCCTGCGGCTTCAGGCCATCGGCCTGGGTGGGCGGATTGGCGCGGGATTGTTCGGCGAGCGCGTCGGCCCAGTCGTCGGCCGGGGACGAGCCGGTGCCAGGCTCGTTCTTGTCAGTCATGGTCGGGGGCCTCGTGTGAATCGGTATCGTAGGTAAACATGTTCTGCACGCGCAGGGCGTACTGGCCGTTGAAGACGCCGTAACCGCATTCCATCAGCGGTACGCCATCAACGTTGGCAATGATTGTGTCGGGGACGTCCACGGGAAGGACGTCGCCCACCTTCAGGCTCATGAGCTCGCGGATCGACGACGGGATGCGCGCAAATTCCGCGACCACGTCGATATCGGCGCTGCGCACCTGGCGCGACAGCTGCTGCGACCAGCGCTGGTCCACTTCTTCCATCGTGGTTTCTTGCAACGGCCGCGTCAGCAGATCGCGCACCGGCTCGATCATGGAGTAGGGCAGGCAGATGTTCAGGTCGCCGCCGGTCGCGCCGAATTCGATGTGGAACGAGGTGACGACCACCACTTCATTGTTGCCGGTGATGCTGGCGAACTTGGTGTGCATCTCCGAGCGCACATACTCGAATTCGATCGGATAGACGGGGTCCCAGGACTTGCCGTAGCTTTCCAGGGTCAGGTTGAGCAGGCGCCGGATGATGCGCTGTTCGGTCGTGGTGAAGTCCCGGCCTTCGACGCGCGTGTGGTAGCGGCCATCGCCGCCGAACAGGCTGTCGATGACCAGGAACACCAGGTTCGGGTCATACGTGAAGAGCGCCGTGCCGCGCAGGGGCTTCATCTGAATCATGTTCAGATTGCTCGGCACCGGCAGGTTGCGTTCGAAGTCCGCGTACTTCTGGATCTTGATCGAGCCGACCGTGATGTCTGCGCTGCGGCGCATGAAGTTCAACAGCACGTTGCGCATGTGGCGCGCAAAACGCTCGTTGATCAGCTCCAGCGTCTGCATGCGGCGGCGCACGACGCGCTCGGGCGAGCTCAGGTCATAGGCGCGCGCGCCATCCGTGGAGCTTGCCGCTTCTGACTTGCTATCGCTCTCGCCGGTGACGCCAGCCAGCAGCGCATCGACTTCGTCCTGCGAAAGAAATGCCTCGTAGGCCATCTTTATTGCACCACGAACGCCGTGAACAGTACGTCGGTGACATACTGGCCGTCCGGCAGGGGCGAGAACGGGCGGTTGACTGCCTGCTTGATCGCGTTGGCCATGTCGGTCTTGCCTTGCTGGGTCTGCACGCCGGTGGGCGATTGCGACGACAGCACCATCAGGATGCGGCTACGCACTTCAGGCATGTACTTTTCCAGACGCGTGCGCGTTTGCTCATCGCTGACGCGCAGCGTCAGGCCGACGTGCATGATGCGTTCGGTGTCAGCGTTTTGCAGCGTGACGGTGAAGGCTTCGATCGGCACGAAAATCGGTGCGGGCACGGCGATAGGGCCGGCAGGCGGGGCGACGAAGGTCGTCGGCGTGGCTTGCGGACCTGCGCCGGCCTGGCCGGCTTGACCTGCTTGGCCGGGCTGGCCAGGCTGGCCGCCAGGAACCTGGCCCACGCCCAATTGCACTGCGGCGCCGGCGGGCGGCTGCTGCATGCGCTGGGTGATGAACCACGTGCCGCCCGCGCTAGCGGCGGCGACGATGAGCAGGACCAGAAGGGCCAGCAGCATGCGAACAATGCCGATGCCACCGGATTTCTTAGCGCCTGTCGGCGCGGTTATGGTTTTGGAAGTCGCCATCTCGGTTTCGATGCGTATTGGGCCGCTGGTGAAAACGGATTCTTAGTGGATGAAAGCATTCTGCCCGAAAAGACGCCTCGGCTTGGAGGCGAAAAACAGGGCGAAAGCCGCGTATCTCAAGCTATTGCTGCACCGCCCGCGTCCATTGCTGGGCGCGGGCCGCTCGTTTATTACGCGAAGGTGTCTACCAGGGCGTTGGCATTGCGCGACGCGGTCACGACAGGCGCTGCGTTGTCGGCTGCGCCATCGGCAACCACCGATGCGCCGCCGGACTGGCGCTGCGAGCCGCCGTTGCCGTTCTGTTGTGCGAATTCCTGCTGCGCGGTTTGTTCACCGACGCTGGTCTGACCCAGCGAGATGCCGGCTTGCGCCAACGCCTGTTGCAGCTGCGGAATTGCGGTTTCAATGGCCTGACGCACCGACGCGTGGGCCGACACGAACGAGGCGCTGGCCACGCCGTCGGCCAGATTCAGGCTGACGCGCAGCGGACCCAGATCCGGCGGGTCAAGGCGCAGCTCGGCGGTCTGCATGCCTTGGCGTGCGTTGGTGCTCATCATCACCACTTGCTGGCCAAGTTCCGTGCCCCAATGCGTACCGCCAA
The DNA here is from genome assembly GCF_902859595.1 of Achromobacter kerstersii. Classification (GTDB taxonomy): domain Bacteria; phylum Pseudomonadota; class Gammaproteobacteria; order Burkholderiales; family Burkholderiaceae_B; genus Achromobacter; species Achromobacter kerstersii. The sequence goes on from NZ_CADIJQ010000001.1 coordinate 111,343, forward strand.
CCGGGGTGGCGATCTGCATCACGACGGGCACCGCAGGCGCGGCGATGGCGGCCTGGTTCGCAACCGGGGCGGCCTGACGCTGGGTGGCGGCGGCAAGCGCTTGCGCCAATTGGTCTTGCGCGGATGCGCCATGCTGCGGGGCCTGGAATTGCTGGGCCGTGCTGTTCAGCGCGGCGGTCAGTTCTTCTTCGGTATGCGCGGGCAACGTGGTGGTGTGCTTGGCGTCAGCATCGGCCGTGGTTGCGCGCGGGACTCGCGGCAGTGCGATCTCGGGCGCGAGGCGCGGCGTGTCGGCCTTGGCGGCCGGCTTGGCGGCGGCAGGCGCGACCTCGGCGACGGCAGTAGCGGCCACGGCGGCCACGGCGCTGCCCGGCTTGACGGCTTCGGTCAGCACGGGCTGAGCGGCTTGCGCGTTGCGCGCGGCAATCGCGGCGGCGGATTCGGCCTGCAAGGCCGTCGCGGCGACCGGGGTCTGTGCTGTGGCGGGGCTATCGGCAGCCGTGAGCGCTGCGGTCAGCACGGCAGCGCCGCTGCTCATGGCGGTGGCGGCAGCCTGCGCGTTGCCACGGGCAAGCTGCACCTGTTCGGCGGCTTGCGCGGCGATGTCCAGCGCTTGTTGCGGCAGCACGGGCGCAGCCGGTTGTTGCGCGGCAACGGCCAGCGCGCCGGCTTCGGCAGCGGTCGCCGTCGTGACAGCGTCGTTGATTGCACCGGCGGCAGCGCCTTCAGCCTTGCTGGCGGCGTCGCTGGCGGTGTTCGTGTTTTTGCCGGGCGTCTTGGCGCCATTGTTCGCCGGGCGCGAATCGGCCGACGGCTTCGGACGCTGCTGAGCCAGCACGTCGGAGAAGCTGGGGCCTTTCTTGTTCGCGGGCGTCTTGTTGGCGCCCAACGCATCAGCGATGGACGTCGGCGCGACCGGAGCGATCGTCGGCAAGGGCAGGGGAGCGGTCATCTTGGGCTTCCTGTTAGGTATTGCTTAATGCATGCCGGCTTGGCGCTGGACCAGGCGGGCGGAGTATTCGTCGTTGGCGCGTTGTTCGCGGCGGGATTCCACCACGGCTTGGGCGCGCATTTCGCGCTGCGCCAAGGCGTCGTAGGAACTGAGCTTGCGCTTTTCCTGCTGCCAGTATTGGCGGCCCTTGGCCAGGTTTTCATCCGCCTGGCGCAGCACGCCTTGCTGTTGGCCGATGGCGTCGTCCAGGGTGCCAATGAAGCGCTGATAGTTATGGCAGTCGCTGGCCGACATTCCCGTCGTCATCGCCTGCTGCAAGCGCTCCAGATAGTCCTGGCGGTAATCGTTCAGCATGCCGAGCTGACGTTCGGCATTGGTGCGTTCGGCGCTGAGCCGGCCCAAGAGACGCGCGGCTTCATCCGTGCTCTCCTTGGCCAGGTTGATCAACATGTCCAAGGGCAATTGGCTAGGCATAGGTGTCCCTTAACTCAAAACTGGCGCGCAACTGGTTGACGGCGTCTTCATAGCCGATGTTCTCGCCAACGTCTTGCTGCAAGAAGGCTTCAAGACGGGGATAACGGGCAATGGCTTCGTCCAACTGTGGATCGTTGCCGGCGGCGTAGGCGCCCACGGCGATCAAGTCGCGGTTGCGCTGGTAGCGCGACAGGTTTTGTTTGAAGCGGCGCACGATGGCGAATTGCTGCGTCGTGATCAGCGAGGTCATGGCGCGTGAGATCGACGCTTCGATATCGATGGCGGGGTAGTGACCGGCTTCGGCCAGATGGCGCGACAGCACCACGTGGCCGTCCAGAATCGCGCGCGCCGAATCGGCGATCGGATCTTGCTGGTCATCGCCTTCGGCCAGCACGGTATAGAACGCGGTAATGGAACCGGCCTTGCCCGAAGGGCCAGGCGCGCCCATCCCGGCGCGTTCAACCAGCATCGGCAGCTTGGCGAACACCGACGGCGGATAGCCTTTGGTGGCCGGCGGCTCGCCGATAGCCAGCGCGATTTCCCGTTGCGCCATGGCGTAGCGGGTCAGCGAATCCATGATCAGCAACACGTCCAGACCCTGGTCGCGGAAATGTTCGGCCAGGCGTGTGGCGTAGGCCGCGCCTTGCAGGCGCAACAGCGCCGAGACGTCGGCAGGTGCGGCCACCACAACCGAGCGCGCCAGGCCTTCGGGGCCCAGGTTGTGCTCGATGAATTCTTTCACTTCGCGGCCGCGTTCGCCGATCAGGCCCACGACGATGACGTCGGCCTTGGTGTAGCGGGCCATCATGCCCAGCAGCACGGATTTACCCACGCCGGAGCCGGCAAACAGACCCATACGCTGGCCGCGGCCAACGGTCAGCAAGCCGTTGATGGCGCGCACGCCCGTGTCCAGCACGGTGTCAATCGGGGCGCGCGACAGTGGGTTGATCGGCTGGGCGGACAGCGGCGCCAGTTCGGCGCCGGTCAGCGGGCCCAAGCCGTCCAGCGGGCGGCCAGCGCCATCCAGCACGCGGCCCAACAGCGCATTGCCGACGGGCAAGTGGCGGCCCAGCTGCGGTTTGGCGTTGCCGTTCAATTCGGCCTTGCGCGGCAGCGGAATCGCGCGTTGCACGGGCGGTTCGCCAGGCACGACGCGCGCGCCGGGCGGCAGGCCGGAAATATCGGCCTGCGGCATCAAATACAGGGTGTGGCCGTCAAAGCCCACGACTTCGGCGTCGGCCCAGTGGTCATGGCCGCGCGCGATTTCGATGCGGGCGGCGGCGCCCACGGGCAGGCGCAGGCCGGTGGCGTGCAGCACCAGGCCGGTGGCGCGCGTGATCTTGCCGCTGACGAGCCACGGGTCGGTGGAGGCGGCGCGGATCGAGCCGATCTCCAGCTGGGTTTTCCAGCGATCCAGCACGGGCACGGTGGTGGCGGCCGGTGCAAGGGCGGCGGGCGCCGGCGCGGATGCCGGTGCGGACGCCGCGGGCACAGCCGTCTGGCCGGGCTGAGCCGGAGCCGGATTGCTGTTCACGCCGGGTCCTCCCACGACACGTTGCGGCCCAACGACGCCGCGACGCGGCGCCACCGGGTTTGCAGCGTGGCGTCGATATCGCCGAACGGCGTCTCGGCGCGGCAACCGCCGCGTGCAATGGACTCATCGGCCAGCACGCGCCAATGGCCTTCTTTCAATTCGTCGGCCAGGTGCAGGCGGATCAGCTCGATGTCTTCGGGGTTGGCCCACAAGCGCATCTGGCCGCCCGCGGACGGGTTGATGTGCAGCACGTCGCGCACGGCGGCGGCCACCGTCTCGGGTTGTTCCGACAGGGTGGTGCGCACGACCTGCTGCGCAATGTCCAGCGCCAGCGTCAGCAGGCTTTGGCCCATTTTTTCTTCCAACGAGCCCAGCGATGTGGCGCAGGCTTGAACCAGCGCATGCAACCGCTGCGCTTCTGCCGCGCCTTGTTCGCGCGCCTGGGCCAGGCCCTCGGCGTAACCGGCTTCGCGGCCCGCGGCAAAACCCGCTTCGTGGCCGGTCTGCTGCCCGGCTTCGGCGCCGGCCGCATGGCCTTGCGCGTAGCCTTCCTCGCGCCCTTCGGCCATGGCCTGGGCGCGCAGTTGCGCCATCACCACAGCCGGGTCCGGGCCCGGATCGGGTTCCGGTTCGGGCTCGACTTCGACGGTCGCCGGCTCGTTGAACGACAGCATCTGCCAGCGCCGCCAGGCGGCGCTGCGCGAGATGAGCGTCGTCGCGCCGTTGTCCGCTTCAGACATACGCGTCGTCTCCGGAGTTGCCCAGCACGATCTGGCCGCTTTCGGCCAGGCGGCGGGCGATCTGCAGAATCTTCTTCTGTTCGGCTTCGACCTTCGACATGCGGATCGGGCCTTGCGCTTCCAGGTCCTCGCGCAGCATTTCGGCGGCGCGGCTGGACATGTTGCGCAGGAACTTCGCACGCAGCTCTTCCTGGGCGCCCTTGAGCGCAACCATGAGCGTGTCGTTGTCGATTTCCTTGAGGATGAGCTGGATGGCGCGGTCTTCGACGTCGAGCAGGTTGTCGAACACGAACATCTCGTCGATGATCTTCTGCGCCAGGTCGTTGTCGCGTTCGCGCAGGCTGGCCACAACGGTTTCCTCGTCCGAGGAATTCATCATGTTCAGGATCTCGGCCGCGGTACGCACGCCGCCCATCTTGCTGCGCTTGGCGCCCTGGCCAGCCAGCACGGAATTCAACACTTCGGTCAGTTCGGACAAGGCTGCCGGCTGCACGCCGCCGAAGGTGGCGATACGCAGCATGACGTCGTTGCGCAGGCGGTCGGTCAGCAGCGCCAGCACGCCGGCCGCGCGGTCGCGCTCCAGGTGCACCAGGATCGTTGCGATGATCTGCGGGTGTTCGTCGCCGATGAGTTCGGCCACGGTGTTGGGGTCCAGCCAGTTCAGCGCATCGATGCCGCTGCCGCTGTCGCCGGCTTCCAGAATGTCTTCGATCAGGCCGGCCGCGCGGTCGCTGCCCAGCGCCTTGGTCAGCACGCTGCGGATGTAGTCGTCCGAACCCAGCGTGACGGCCATGAACTGGTCGGCTTCCTGGCGGAATTCTTCCAGCACCACGGCCACGTCGTTGCGGGTGACCTGCTTCAAGCTGGCCATGGCCCCGCCGACCTGCTGCACTTCACGGGCGCTGAGGTATTTGAAGACCTCGGCCGCGGCGTCTTCGCCCAGCGACATCATCAGGACGGCGCTGCGCGTCATGCCGTCCATCGGAGTGGAATCATTTGTCATCTTTGCTCATCCAGGTGCGCAGAACCATCGCGACGGCGCGCGGATCTTTATTAGCCATCGTGCGGGCACGTTCCAGGTTGTCTTCGTAGCGGTTCGTTTCCTTGGCGCGGGCGGCGTCTTGTGCTTCACGGGCAGCTTCAACGCGCTCGGCTTCAGCCACTTCCGGATCAACCACCGGGTACAGGTATTCGGTGACCGAACGGCGGACCTTGCGGTACAGCCACAGCGCAATCACCAGACCCACCAGCCAAGCCAGAATCGTCTTGAACAGGGCGATCATTTCCGGATCACGCCACATCGGCACCGGCGGCGGGCCATCGTTGAACTGGCTGTTGACCAGGTTCAGCGAGTCGCCACGCGTTTCCGAATAGCCCATGGCTTCGCGCACCAGATTGGTCAGCTTGCTCAGTTCTTCGGGCGGCAGGGCTTGCGGCTCGCCGTCCTTGTCGCGGATGTAATTCACCACCACGGCCACCGACAGGCGCTTCAGGTTGCCCACCGGCTGCTTGATGTGGCTGATCGTGCGGTCCACTTCGTAGTTCGTCGTGGCGTCGCGGCGTTCGTTCAGGCTGCCACCGGCGTTTTGGGTGCCGGTCTGCTGCTGTTGTTGCTGTTGCTGCTGGGCATTGGCCGGCTGCTGCGGCTGGCCCGGGCGGGGCGGCTGCTGCGCGGGCGGGTTGGCCAGCGGCGCTTGCGCATTCGGAGGCGCCTGGTTCGACAGCGCGCCCGGCACGCCTTGAGCGGGGTTGATGCCGCGCTGGGTGGAGTCGCTGGTTTGCTGGCTGCGCACCGCGGACTGGCCAGGTTCCTGGTTCGGACGATAGACCTCGGACGTTTCTTCGCGGCGGGCGAAGTCCATGTCGGCGCTGGCTTGGGCGTGGACGTTGCCCGGGCCAACCAGCGGATTCAAGATCGTCAGGATGCGTTCAACGGTGCGCTGTTCCATCTCGCGCACGTAGCGCATCTGGTCAGCATCCATGCCGCGGCCTTCGCCAGCCGGCGCCGACAGCAGGCGGCCGTTCTGGTCAACGATCGACACGCTTTCGGCGGTCAGTTCGGGCACGCTGGAGGCCACCAGCCAGGAAATCGCAGACACCTGGGAGTCGCTCAGGCTGCGGCCGGGGTACACGTTCAGCAGCACCGACGCGGTGGGCGCCTGGCGTTCACGCACGAACAGCGACTGGCGCGGCATGGCCAGGTGGACGCGGGCGTGTTGCACCGTGTGCATGGCTTCGATCGAACGCGCCAGCTCGCCTTCCAGGCCGCGCTGATAGTTGATCTGTTCCGCGAACTGGCTGGCGCCAAAGCGGGCGTTGTCCATCAGCTCGAAGCCGACCGAACCGCCGCGCGGCAACCCTTGCGAAGCCAGTTGCAGCCGGGCGTCATAGACGCGGTCGGCCGGAACGAGCAGCGCGGTGCCGGTTTCGTTGTAGCGGTAGGGGACGTTCATTGTGCCCAGGGCCGTCACGATGGCGCCGCCATCGCGGTCGTCCAGGTTCGAGAACAGCACCTTGTACTTGGGTTCGCTGCTCCACATTACCGCCGCGGCGATCAGCGCAACGATGGCAGCGGCCGCGCCCAGCAAAATGGGCTTGGGCAGTGCGCGAACCTTTTCCAGCACGGGGAACTTCGCGAGCAGCGACGAGCTCAGAGTGGCTTGCTGATTCATCGACGGCTCCCGCTGGCTACGCGGAGCAGGGAAAATGACTTCATGTCTTGGTGGGGCAGATTACACATGCAACGTGCTTCTGGTCTGGGGAGAGCCTGGATTATTGCCGTTGGTACGACAATCCCAATCGATGAAAACAGCGGGTTTTTGGCGTTACTTATCTTCTATGTCGACACCAAAGCGGGCTTGGCCGCCATGCTGTTCTGCAGGGGCGGCGGCATTCGTGGAAATGTCGGGGTTTTTGGCGGTTTTTATCGGCTATGGACTTGCGCGAACGGCGTTACGCTTTGCGCAACATTGGCGTCATGCCCCACCAGCAAGGAATCAGTAATGGCTGTATCAGGCTTGTCCGGCATCGAAAGCATGCTCCAGCAGATGCGCACCGTCGTGAGCAAGGCGGAAACCGGCAATCTCGCCGCAGGGGAAATGGTCGGTCAGCCCGACGGTTTCGCCGCCGAGTTGCAGCGCTCGATCCGCCGCGTGACGTCGGCACAGAACGCGTCGTCGGCGCAGGCTCGCGCCTTTGAAATGGGCGCTCCCGACATTTCGTTGAACGATGTCATCATCGACATGCAGAAAGCCAGCCTTGGCTTTCAAACGGCGGTGCAGGTGCGCAACAAGCTGGTTGCGGCCTACAAGGAAATCTCGTCGATGGCCGTTTAAGGCATCGATCCTGGTCCGCTACGCGGGCCATTGAAAAAGGGCCTTTCCAGTGGAAAGGCCCTTTGCACATCAATCGCGCTGCGCGCCTTTTTCCAGGCGCCACACCACTTTCTGCAGCCAGTTTTCCTGGCGCGCATCCAGATTCAGAAACACGGCGCCCATGTGGCTCATCGGCGGTTCGCCGGTCAGCGATACGTGCTTGGGCGCCGGTTCGTCCGGGCTGTCAGGCTGGATCATCGGCTGGCCTGAAATCGGATAGACATTGCGCACTTCAAGGTTGGCGTTGAATTTGCCCAGGTCGCCGAAATCCAGCTGCACGTCTTCCATCACCGTGCCGCGTTCCGGCAGGGTGGGCACCGCAAGTTCCACGCGCAGGCCCACACCGTCGACGGAGATGTCGCGCACGGTGAAGCGGTAGGGCTTTTGCTTGGGGTCCGGCTGCCAGGATGCCTGGCACAGGCCGCCGCCGGTCGCCAGCGAGGCGCGGAACATCTTGCGGCGCTGGATGCGGGCCAGGCGGTCGGGGAAGGGCGACATGAGCGCCGCGCTGCCGTCATCGAAATGAATGACTTCCGGGCGCTGCACGCGAAAGCGGATCTGCACGCCGCCGTAGGCGGTGGCATGGAAGTGGAACGTGGTGCCGCTTAGCAACCCCATGTTGTCCGACTGTTCGAAGTCGGCGCCGGCATAGTCGCGCGGGCGCCAGAAGAATTGGCGGGTCTGCTTGTCCGCACCCAGCACCAGCACGGCCATTTCGCGGTCGGCGGCGTCGCGTACGAGGATGTGACTGTCGGGGTGCGTCAGTTCAAACAGGGCTGAGCGCATGTCTTCCGGCCGGGTCAGCAGGAATTCCGGGTCGCTGGCATCCAACACGATGGTGGTCCTTAGAGAGTGAGATCAGGCAGGTGGCGGCGCGTCGGGAAGCTCGCGCGATTCCAGGCGATACAGCCAGGCCAGCAATTCTGCCACTGCTACGTACAGTTGGGGGGGAATATGTGCATCCAGGTCGACTTGCATGAGCAAGCCCACCAATTCGCGGGATTCGTGCACATAAAGGCCATTTTCTTCGGCGGCGCGGACGATGGTGTCCGCCAGCTGGCCGTAACCCTTGGCGACCACGCGCGGCGCGCCGTCCTTGTCGTCATAGGAAATGGCGACCGCGGCGTTGCGGTTGGCGTTGGGATTCGCGTTGGGGTTCACGTCCAGGCCGTCGTCCGGGGAGGGGCTGCGGGTGCTCATCAGAAATCGGCCGGGATGACGGGGCGCGGGTCGGTCACGCTGACCGCCAGATTGCTCAGGGTCAGGCCGGCCGCCAAGAGGCGCGAGCGCAACTGATCTGACGCATCATTGATTTCACCGGCGGCAAGCGGCGCAACCAATTGCAGCACGATCTGATCGCCCGCCAGGTTCAGCCGGGCGTCGACCAGACCCAGGCGGGGCAGGTCCAGCTTCAGGCGCGTGGCCCAGGTGGGCGTGGCGGAATCAGGGTCGCCGCCATAAGGGTCGCGTTCCACTTCCCATTCCATCGGCGTGCCGGGCCAGGCTTCGCCTTGCCAGGTCAGGGACTGGTTGGCCAGGACATCGAGTTGCTGTCGCACCAGAACGGTCAAGTCCTGGTGAATGCCGGCAACCGGGCCGCCTGGAGCCGACGTGGCAGAGGAACCCGTGCCGGACGGCGCATCGGCGCCGCCACCCGCGCGCCCGGCGGTAGCGGAATCCGCCCGGCCACGCGGCGCTGCCGTATTTTGGGCTGCGGCATCCTTGGTCAGCTTGGCTTGCGGCTCGTTCTGCAGCGACGACGGGTTGGTTCGGCCAAACACCATGTCTGTCAGATGCGATTCATAAAACAGGCCGCTCGTTTGCAGGGCTTGGCGTAGCGCCTGGCCCAGCAGCCGGGCGGACGGTCCGCTGGCTGCCAGCGAGGCATGCGTCGTGGCATCGGCGCCGCGCGCAGCGTCGGTGGGAGCGCCGGGTTGGCCAGCTTTGGCCGTCGCCGCTGCAGTCGTGGTTGCTGCAGCCGTGGTTGCTGCAGCCGTCGCTGCGGCAGCAGCAGCTGTGGTGGCCGCGCCCGCCATCGGCGCGGCGGCCTGCGCTGCCGTCGTGTTCGCGGGCGGCTGGCCGGCGGTAGTGGCTTGGCCAGGCTGGCCTGGCTGTTCCGCCGGCTGGCCCGGCGCGCCATTGGCGTTCCAAAGCGGTGCGCGCCCCTGGACTGCAGGCGCAGCTTCCGGGTACTGGGCTAGCAGCGCGAGAATCGTGCGGGCGGTTGTGCCGAGCGTTGTCGGGGCAGAGGCCGTAGTGTCGCTGCTGGTGACGAGGCCACGCGCCGCGAGCGCCAGCGCGGCAGCGGTCTTCGCGTCGACAACAGTATTCTGGCGGTCGCCTCGGGCGCCGCCAGTTTGAATGCCTTGCCTAGGGTCGCGGGCGGAGCCGTCCGCGGAACCCGGCTTTTCAAGGTTGCCGGGCTGGCTGACGGCGTCTGGCCGTGCCCCTGAGACCTGGTTGGCGTTGGCGGCGGACATCGTCGTGCCAAGCACGGCGTCCAACCGCTGCACCAGGACGTTACCGAGTGCGGCGGGACCTACGCTCATTCTTCAGGCGCTCGGTTGCCGTAGGCGGACAGCAGGGTCTGCTGGCGCTTCATGCGGCCCAGCAGTTCGCCAAGCCGAGCCAATTGGGGCAGAGCCAGGTCCCGTGTCAACGCATCGTTTTCGAGAATGCGGACGAGCAGGTCGTACTTCATGGCGCGCGCGGCGTCATCCAGGGGATGGGTGCGTTCGGTGAGCCGAAGGCGCTCGACCTGTTCGCAGTATTGTTGCCCGTGGACCATCGCGGCATCCCAGTCGCCCGCCTGGGCGGCCGCGAGCATGTCGCTCGTGATGAGAGCAATTTCCTGGTAGCGTTCCAGGATGGGGGTGGTGGGCTGGGTAAGGGACGTCATGGAAATCTCGGGCGTTTGCTGGCGGGCTGGGATGGTTTGCGCCGTGCCATCAAGGCTGCATACCGCCGGCAGGGCGGTCAATGGATGTCTGCCAAGCGTCGGCCAAGTCCGCCAACAGGCGATCGGCAATTTCAAGCTGATCGGCGTCCGCCTTCAGATTTGCCATCAAAAGCGTACGGACAATGTAGTCGTAGAGGCGAGCAAGGTTCGCGGCAATTTCCCCGCCCGCCTCCATGTTCAGTCCGGTCTTCAGGCCTTCGTCGACGATCTTGATCGCCTTCGAGATGGCCGCGCCGCGCTCTGTGATCCGCTCTTCCTGCAAATGGATACGTGCCTGTCCGATGGCCGCGCGGGCACCGAGATACAACAGAGAGATCAGCCGTTCCGGGCTGGCGCCCAGGATCTGCGTTTCCAGGCCGATATCGGCGTAGGACCGGACAGAATGCGAGCCAGTGGGGCGGCGGGCGGCGTAAGTCATTAATGCATCTTCTAAAAATTACGTTGATTTGGCCAGGGCCGCGAATTGCTGGGTGAGGTAGTTGGCCGTCACCGTTTGTTGTGCCACGAACTTGTCCAGCGCAACAAACTGCGCGCGCATGATGTCCATTTGGGCGGTGCTGGAGCTGGTCGCGCGGGCCAGCTGTTCCTTCACATCTTCGATCGACTTGGCCAGGCCGTCTTTGCTGGCCTTGATCGAGCCGTTGTCGCCAAGCACGTTGCCGGTGGCGACGGCGAACTTCGAGGCAAGGCCATCCGTCGAGGTCAGCAGACGCTTGACGTCGGCGGGGTTGCCGGTCAGCGCCTTGTCCAGCTTGGTTTGGTCCAGCTTCAGCAGGCCCGTCTTAGGGTCCGTCGAAATGCCCAGGTCGGCGATGGAGCGAACGGTATCGCCGCCCGTGAACACCTGCAATGCATTCGACATCGACGACTGGATGCCGCGCGTGGTGTTGTCGCCGGTCAAGGCCTGGTTGGTCTCGGCGGTGATGTCGAAAGCGGTCAGCTTCGTGATCGTGCTTTGCAGTGCGTTGTAGGCCGTGACGAAGTCCTGCACGGCCTTGCTGGCCACCGCGGTATCGCTGGTCAGCTTCAACGTCACGGATTTGCCAATTTCAGTCTTGGCCGTGAGGTTCAGGGTGATGCCGTCAATTGCGGTCGAAATGTTGTTGCTGCCGCTCTTGACCGTGATGCCGTTGATCTCGATTTCGGCATCGGCCGCCGCCGTTTGCTGCGTGAGCTTGGCGCTGGTGTCGGCCGGATCGGTGTTGTAGTTCAGGATGTCCTTGAGCTCGGGCGTACCCGTCACCGTGATGGACTTCACCGCGGCTTGTTCGCCCGTGTTTCTGGCGCTCAGCATCAGGTAGCTTGCACCGTTGCCGTCGGTGATGATGGTGGCGCGCACGCCAGCTTCGTCATCCGCGTTGATGGCTTTTGCAATGCCATTGAGCGACGTGTCATCCAGCGTGATCGTGCGCTTGTCGCCGTTGGCCAGCTCGATTTCAAACGAGCCGGAGGCGCCGTGGGAGGTCTTGCGGTCGGCGACCACACCCGATTGCAGCGTCTGGGCGGCAGCCAGGTTTTTCACATTGATGCTGTACTCGCCCACGGTCGCACCATCGGTACCCACGGTGGCGCTCAGGCCGTCGCCCACTACGCTCGCCTTCACGGCATCAAGCGTGGTCGTCTTGCCCAGCGTCTCGGCAGCCTTTTGCAGCGCTTCGACGGCGCTTTGCACTTGGCCGAATGCGCTGACGCGGGCCTCGTAGCTAGCCTGGCGGGTGGAGTAAATGCTCAGCCGTTTATCCTCAGCTGCCTGCAGCTTCGTGAGGATCTCTTCCAGGGGCAAACCGGAGGTCGAACCGAGGTTAGTGATGGTGGCCATGTGAAATTCCTTCCTAGCGATGCGATTCTGTCAAAAATACGGTGCCGGCGATTGGCCGGGTAAGGGCATAAGGCGGGCCTAATTCGGCGCTTCCCTCACGGATTGGCGCCAAAACAGGCGATAAACGCCGTTTTAAGGGTCGTATCAGGCTGTTGTTTTGATGCCGTTGCCTTGCATGTTTACGATCATTTTGGCGATTTTCAGCACCGTTTCGCTGGGGATGGTGCGAATAACGTCACCTGATTCAGCGTCCACGACCGAAACCACGACTTGGTGCACGTTGGGGTCAATCTCGAACTGAAGTTGCGTCGACCAGGCTTTCATCTGGTCGTTGATTTCATCCAGCGCCTTGTCCAAAGGCAGCTTCTGCGAGTCTGATTGTTCCGACGTGGCGCTGTCGGAGGCGCCGCTATTGGTCGCAGCGACGGTCGGCGTCACGCTCACGGCCGGATCGGCCACGACGGGTGCCGGCGCGATCGCGGTGGGTGCGAACGTAGCGGGGGCTAAGGGGGTTACGGCCATGATCACTCCAGCGGCGATGTGGGCGTCTCGGAGGAACGCGCTGTTTTCAGGGAATTCTCAGCTACCATAACGGCATATCCGCAGGGAACTTTAGCCCCCGGCGAGCCAGATGTTTCACGTGCTAAATAGTTCGGATCGGGCAATGAGTGTCAAGACGGCGCTGCGAGTCATCGAAATCATCGAAACCTTTGCCCGCGAAAAACGCGCGCTGCCCTTGTCGGAATTGGCCCGTCTTCTGGATGTCCCCGTCTCCAGCTGCCTGGCCCTGATCCGCACCCTGACCAGCCTGGGCTATCTGTATGAAACCGGCCGGCGCCAGGGCTACTACCCCACGGGCCGCCTCTTGGCCATGGCCCAGCGCATTGCTCGCTCAGATCCCGTTCTGGATCGCGTTTATCCCAGCCTGCTTGAATTAAGGGACGCTACCCGCGAAACGATTGTTTTCGCCAAGCTGACCCAGGACGGCCGCGTGGTCTATCTGGATGTGCTGGATTCACCTCATACCATCCGATACGCGCCCGTTGCCGGCGAGTTCAAAGACGTACACGCCAATTCGCTGGGCAAGGCGCTGATGTCGCTGATGGATGACGCCGCCCGCGGCGCGATGATGGCTGGCATGACGATGACCCGCTACAACGAGCGCACGCTTGTCACGCCGCAGGCGTTGCAGGACGATCTTCTGCGGTCACGCCAACGGGGCTGGTTCATGAATAGCGGGGAATCCATCGCCGATGTGGGCGCCATCGCCTGGCCCGTCACCTTGTCGGGCGAACACTATGCGATTTCCGTGGGCGGCCCGATCTACCGGATCGAGCCGCAGCAGGAAGCCTATGCGCGCATCCTGCGGGCGGCGTGCACCGCCCTGGAACAGCAGGCCTGAACGGCTGCCGGTCTTTCGGGTGGGTTGGGCGCGAGCCTGGGCCGCGACCTGCGCCTTAGTACGACTTCGGCAGCCCCAGCACTTTTTCTGCGATGAAGCACATGATCAGCTGCGGGCTGACCGGGGCGATGCGGGGGATGAAGCTCTCGCGCAGCAGCCGTTCCACGTGGTATTCCTTGGCGTAGCCCATGCCGCCCAGCGTCATCACCGCCGTCTGGCAGGCGTTGTAGCCGGCTTCGGCCGCCAGGTACTTGGCCGTGTTGGCGTAGGGGCCGCAGGGCTGGCCGGCGTCATACATGCTGGCCGCCTTGAACACCATCAGATCCGCCGCTTCCAGCTGCATCCAGGCCTGCGCCAGCGGGTGCTGGATGCCCTGGTTCTGGCCGATGGGGCGGCCGAACACGGTGCGTTCGCCGGCGTACTTTACCGCCCGGTCCAGCGCGGCGCGGCCGATGCCCACAGCTTCCGCCGCGATCAGGATGCGTTCGGGGTTCAGGCCATGCAGGATGTATTCAAAACCGCGGCCTTCTTCGCCGATGCGATCGGCCACCGGAATGCGTAGCCCATCGATGAACAGCATGTTCGAGTCCACGGCTTTGCGGCCCATTTTCTCGATTTCCCGCACTTCGATCTTCTCGCGGTCCAGGTCTGTATAGAACAGCGACAGGCCTTGCGTGGGTTTATCCACCTCGGACAGCGGGGTGGTGCGCGCCAGCAGCAGCATCTTGTTGGCGACTTGCGCCGTCGAGATCCAGATTTTGCGGCGTACCCATCGCCCTGGCGCACCGCGCGCGTTGACAGCTTGGTGGTGTCCAGGCCGGCATCGGGTTCGGTGACGGCGAAGCAGGCCTTTTCGCGGCCGGCGATCAGCGGTTCGAGCCAGCGCGCGCGCTGCTCATCGCTGCCGAACACCACGACGGGGTTCAGCCCGAAGATGTTCATGTGTACGGCGGATGCGCCGGTAAAGCCCGCGCCGGACGCCGCGATGGTCTGCATCATCAGCGCCGCTTCGGTCATGCCGAGCCCGGCGCCGCCGTATTCCTGCGGCATGGCGATGCCCAGCCATCCGTCGCGCGCCAGATCAGCGTGCAGCGGTTCGGGGAAGCCGCCTTCGCGGTCGCGTTCCAGCCAGTATTCGTCGGGGTAACGGTCACAGATGCGCGAAACGGCGTCGCGCAGCGCCAATTGGTCAGGGGTAAAGGCGAAGTCCATCAGTCGTTTCCATCTTGGGTAATGCCACGGGCGAACAGGGTGTCGATCCGGGCGTCGTCGTAACCGGCTTGGGCCAATATTTCGCGGCTGTGCTGGCCCAGCGTCGGGGCGGGCCGGCGTATCGATGTCGGCGTGCCTTGGAACTGGCCCAGCGGCGCGGTCGTGCGTATCCGGCCTTCGGTGGGGTGATCCATTTCTCGGATGAAGCCGGTGGCGGTCAGGTGCTCGTCTTCCAGCAGGTCGTCCACCGTGTAGAGCTGCGAGGCGGGGATGTCGGCTTGCGTCAGCGCGTCCAGCCATTCCTGGCTGGGGCGCGTGCGGATCACGTCCGCCACAAACGCATAGACCTCGCTGATATGCACCGCGCGGGCGCCATGCGTGCAAAAGCGCGGGTCCTGCGCCAGTTCGGGCTGGCCGATCAGGTTGAAGAAGTTGCGCCAGTGCTTGTCGTTGTAAATCAGCAGACAGATATAGCCGTCGGCGGTGGCATACGGGCGGCGGTGCGGGGCCAGCAGGCGCGCGTAACCCGTCGGCCCCATCGGCGGGTCGAACGTGGCCCCGCCCAGGTGGTCGCCCAGCACCAGATGGGCCATGCCTTCGAACATGGGAATTTCCACCTGCTGGCCGTGGCCCGTGGTCTTGGCGTGCAGCACCGCCGACACCAGCGCGATGCCCACGTGCAGGCCCACGGCGCGGTCCGCCAACGTCAGGGGCGCGTAGCGCGGCACATCGCCGCTTTGCTGGGCGGACAGCGCGGCGATGCCGGTCTGGCCCTGGATCAGGTCATCGTAGGCGGGCCGCCCGGCGTAAGGGCCGGCCTCGCCAAAGCCATAGGCGCCTAGATAGACGATGCGCGGATTGCGCGCGGCCACTGCTTCGTACGACAGCCCCAGCCGGGCCATCGCTTGCGGCCGGATGTTGTAGAGCAGGGCGTCGCAGCTTTCGGCCAGTTGCAGGCAGGCTTCGCGGCCTTCAGGCGTTTTCAGGTCCAGCACAATCGACCGCTTGTTGCGGTTCAAGTGCAGATACAAGTGGCCCATGCCCGGATTGCGCATGGGGCCCACGGCCCGCATGTTGTCGCCCGCGGGCGACTCGACCTTGATCACGTCGGCCCCCAGGTCCGCCAGGATCTGCGTGGCGTACGGCCCCATCACCACCGAACTCAGGTCCAGGATGCGCACGCCCGACAGCGGGCCGGCGGCAGGGGGCGTGTTGTGGCGGGCCTGGTCAGGCGTGGCTGCTGTCATTGCTGTTCGATTCCTGCATCTTTGATCAGCTTGCCCCACAGGTCGCGCTGTTCGCTGACGAACTGCGCAAAGGCCTCGGGCGTGCTGGAAAAGGCGTCGAAGCCCAGGCCGGCCAGGCGCTTCTTCACCTCGGGTTTGGCCACCACCTGATTGATGGCGGCATTCAATTTGGCCACCACTTCCGGCGGCAGCCCGGCCGGGCCGAAGTAGCCGTTCCAGGAGTTCAGGTCAAAGTCCTTCACGCCCGCTTCGGCCATGGAGGGCAGGTCGGGCACGATGGCGCTGCGTTCGGCGGTGGATACGGCCAGGGCGCGCAACTGGCCCGATTGCACGAAGGGCAGCCCCGAGGCCAGGTCCGTGAACATGAAGTCGACTTGTCCGCCGACCACATCCGTCAGCCCTTGCGGGGTGCCCTTGTAAGGCACGTGCAGGATGTCGATCTTGGCGCGGTCGGCCAGCGTGGCGCCCGCAACGATGCCGGTGCTGTTGCCGCTGGCGTAGGTGATGCGGCCGGGGTTCTTCTTCGCGTCGGCCACTAGCTCGCCGACGTTCTTCCATGGGCGCTTCGGATTCACAACCAGGATGAAGGGCAGGTTGCCGCCCCGGGCGATCGGGGTGAAGTCCTTGACCGGGTCATAAGGCACGTTCTTCATCAGCCAGGGCGCGGCCGAGTGCGAGGTGTTGGTGGTGACGAACAAGGTGTAGCCGTCGGGCTTGGCGCGGGCGACATAGGCGGCGGCGATGGTGGCGTTGGCGCCGGGCTTGTTCTCGACGACGATTGTTTGGCCCAGGATGGCCGACAGTTCCTGTCCAAAGATTCGGCCAACGGCATCGGTGCCGGAGCCGGCCGGGAAGGGCACGACCAGCGTGATCGGTTTGTTGGGATAGTCGGCGGCGTGGGCGGCGGGGGCGGCCATCAAGGCCGCGCCGCTGACGAGCGCGGCGGCGAGCAGGCGATACGTGTGCATGGGGTTGTCTCCAGTTTTTTATAAGGGGTCAGGCGCGGCTCTGCGGCCGCTGCCTATTGCTGCGCCGAGTCAGGCGGCAGCGGGTGGCGCCGGAAAGTCCCGGATCACGCGGTCGGGGGATTCTTCATACGGGGGGGTATAGATCACCAGCAGGCGGGCGGGCTCGTCGCTGGTCACGGTGAACACGTGGGGGATGTCGGGCGGGAAGTAGCAGCAATCGCCGGGGCCCATGTCGGCCCATTCGTCCTGCACTTGCGCGCGGGCGGTGCCCGACAACAGATAACAGACCTGTTCGATGCCGGGGTGAGCATGGGGCAGCGCGCCTTTGCCCTTGTCGATCACGCCCAGCAGCACTTCCACGCCGCGCGAGCCGACGGTGTCGGGGCCGATCAGCCGGCGGTTCAACGTGCCGGTGTGGTTGGCGGGGTGGTAGCCCGGAACGTCGGCCTCGCGGACCAGCCAGCTGGGGGTTTTTTGCTGCGTCATGTTCATCCGTTTAAATTTTCATACGTAAATTTATTTTCACGTATGAGAAAAACATCGGCAAGCGCTTTTTCGGTGCAGATACTGTGTCGCGCCCTAGGGGATTAGGGAAAACACCGGGCGCAGACTGCTAAAATCCGGGGCTGATTCAACACGACCCCCGTCTCCACCCCCGCCATGTCCCCTGTTTCCCAGCCTGACGCATCCGCCACCCTGTCTGATTGGCTCCAGTATCTGGAATCCATCCACGCCACCGCGATCGACATGGGCCTGGATCGCGTGCGCGAGGTTGCCACGCGCATGGGGCTTGAGCTGTCCGGCGTGAAGTTCGTTGTCGGCGGCACCAACGGCAAAGGGTCCACCTGTGCCATGCTGGAAGCCATTCTGCTGGCGGCGGGCTACAAAGTGGGGCTGTACACCTCCCCGCACCTGATCGATTTCAACGAACGCGCCCGCGTCAACGGGCAGATCGCCTCCGATGATGCGCTGATCGCCCAGTTCCAGGCGGTGGAAGCGGCGCGCGGCGAGGTCTCGCTGACGTACTTCGAATTCACCACGCTGGCCATCCTGCGCCTGTTCTCGCAATCGCGCCTGGACGCGGTGGTGCTGGAAGTGGGTCTGGGCGGCCGGCTGGACGCCGTCAACATCGTTGACGCCGACTGCTCAATCGTCACCAGCGTCGACCTTGACCACACCGACTGGCTGGGCGACACCCGCGAAAAAATCGGTTTCGAAAAAGCGCACATCTACCGCGCCGGCCGTCCCGCTATTTGCAGCGACCCGGTGCCGCCGCAATCGCTGCTGGATTACGTCGAAAAGATCGGCGCCGACCTCTGGTTGTTTGGGCGCGACTTCAACTATTCCGGCGACCGCCAGCAATGGGCGTTCGGAGGCCGCGAACAACGCCGCAGCGCGCTGGCCTATCCGGCCCTGCGCGGCGCCAATCAATTGCTGAACGCATCGGCCGCGCTGGCCGCGCTGGAGTCCGTGCGCGATCGCCTGCCGGTGCCGGCGCAGGCCGTGCGCCTGGGGCTGCTGCAGGCATCGCTGCCGGGCCGCTTCCAGATCCTGCCGGGCCAGCCGTCCGTGATTCTGGACGTGGCGCACAACCCGCACGCCGCCGCCGTGCTGGCGCAGAATCTGGACAACATGGGCTTTCATCCCTATACCCACGCGGTATTCGGCATGTTGAACGACAAGGACCTGGCTGGCGTCGTCGCCAAAATGGGCACGCGCATTGATCACTGGTACTGCGCAGGCCTGTCGGGCCCGCGCGGAACGTCCGGGCAGGCGCTGGCGGATCAGGTTGCCGCCGCCTTGCCGCCGTCGCCCGCGGGGGCGGAAAGCCCCAGCATCGCCGCCTTCGAAGATCCCGCCGAGGCCTACGCCGCAGCGCGCGAACGGGCGGTCGAGAATGATAGAATCGTCGTGTTTGGGTCGTTTCTCACCGTGGCCTCGGTTTTGCAGGCTCTGGGTCGCAAGGCATAGGCAAATCGGCTCGTGGCGGCCCACCGCCATATTGCCGAAAGGCGCCGCAAGGAATTCTCTTCCATGGGTTTTTTCAAACGCAAAGATCCTGCCGACCAGGCGCAGTCCTCTAAACGGGCGGCAGTGCCTAGCGAGGTTCAGGCTGCGGAGCTGCGCGGGCGCGCGCGGCGCAGGTTGGCAGGCGCCGTCGCGCTGGTGCTGGCGGCTGTCATCATTCTTCCCATGGTGCTTGATTCGCAGCCCGTACCGGTTGCCGACAACATTCCCATCCGGGTGCCGGATCGCAACACGCCGTTCCAGCCGCAGGTAGGCGAGCCGCAAGCGGCTGCCCCCACCACGCCGGATGCTGCGCCCACGGAAGGTTCCGCCGTTCCCACGCCGCCGCCGGTCACGTCCGTGCCGCCCGTGGCAACGGCCCCGACGCCGCAGACGACCGTGCAAGTCACGCCGCCGCTTGTGCCGCCCAAGCCGGAAACCAAGCCCAAGCCCGAACCCAAGCCGGAATCCAAGCCCGAGCCCAAACCGACGCCCAAGCCCGAGACGCGTTCCGACGACGGCGCCCGCGCGCTGGCCTTGCTGGAAGGGCGTTCGGCGCCGGCCGCCACCGCGCCGGCCCCCAAGCCCGCCGCCGCCAAGGGTAATTTCGTGCTGCAGATTGCGGCTTACACGACGTCGGAAGACGCCCAATCGCGCCGCGCCAAGCTGCATCAGGCCGGCGTCACCAATGCATTTGTGGAACAAGCCTCCATTGGAGGCAAACAGCAGTACCGTCTGCGCGTGGGGCCGTTCCCTTCGCGTGAGGCGGCACAGGCGGCCCAGGCGCGTTTGCGCACCTTGGGCTATGACAATGGTTTCATTGCTGCCCAATAGTGACCGGTTTCGACTTCGTCGTACTGGCCATCCTGGTGGTCTCGGGTGTGCTGGGCCTGGTGCGCGGCCTGCTCAAAGAGGTGCTGTCGCTGGTCGCCTATCTGCTGGCCTTTGTGGCCGCGATATGGTGGGGCCCCACGGTATATACGTGGCTGGAGCCCTATATTGAAACGACGCTGCTGCGCATGGGAGTCTCATACGCCGTGGTGTTCATCCTAGTGCTGCTCGGTGTGGGTTTGGTCAACATGACGCTAGCCGCCTTGATCCGCAGTACCGGACTCAGCCCCGCCGATCACGGCCTGGGCGGAATGTTCGGGCTGGCCCGTGGTCTGGTGATCGTGCTGGCGTTGGTGGCCGCTGCAGGCTACACGCCGCTACCCCAAGAGCCGTGGTGGAAGGACGCCATGTTTTCGCATTCGGCCATCGAGGCCATCAAACATATCAAAACGTGGCTGCCGCCGTCTTTGGCGACTTGGCTGCCGTATTGATTAGCTTCAAATCAACCAGGAAATCTCACCATGTGTGGAATCGTAGGGGTCATCGGGCGCGGGCCGGTCAACCAGCTGCTCTATGACAGCTTGCTGCTGTTGCAGCATCGCGGGCAGGACGCCGCGGGCATCGCGACGTCGCAAGGCAACCAATTCAATATGTACAAGGCCCACGGCCTGGTGCGCGACGTTTTCCGTACGCGCAACATGCGTTCGTTGCCGGGTACGTCTGGCGTCGGCCAGGTCCGCTATCCCACCGCGGGCTCCAGCGCCAGCGAAGAAGAGGCCCAGCCGTTCTACGTCAACGCCCCGTTCGGCATCATGTTCGCCCACAACGGCAACCTGACGAACTGGCGTGAACTGCGCGAATCGCTCTACCGGGTCGATCGCCGCCACATCAACACGAATTCCGATTCCGAAGTGCTGCTGAACGTGCTTGCGCACGAACTGCAATCGTCGGCGAACGGCGTGTCGCTGGATGATGACGCGATCTTCCGCGCGGTGTCGGCCGTGCACAAGCGCGTGCGCGGCGCCTACGCCGTCGTGGCGCAGATTTCCGGCTACGGCCTGCTCGCTTTCCGCGACCCCAACGGCATCCGCCCGTTGTGTATCGGCCGCATGGAAACCGATGAAGGCGTGGAATGGATGGTGGCCTCGGAATCGGTGGCGCTGGAAGGCAGCGGTTTTGTCTTCGTGCGCGATGTCGAGCCGGGCGAAGCCGTGTTTGTCGACCTGGACGGCCGCTTCGTCAGCCGCCAGTGCGCCGACAATCCGCAGCTGGTGCCGTGCATTTTCGAATACGTGTACTTCGCGCGTCCGGACTCGCTGATCGACGGCGTGTCGGTCTACGACGCCCGTCTGCGCATGGGTGAATACCTGGCCGACAAGGTGGCGCGCAACATGCGTCTGGGCGACATCGACGTCGTCATGCCGATTCCGGATTCCTCGCGTCCGGCCGCCATGCAGCTGGCCGCCCGCCTGAACCTGGACTACCGCGAAGGGCTCATCAAGAACCGCTACGTGGGCCGCACGTTCATCATGCCGGGCCAAGCGGTGCGCCGTAAGTCCGTGCGCCAGAAGCTCAATGCCATCGGCATGGAGTTCAAGGGCAAGAACGTGCTGCTGGTTGATGACTCCATCGTGCGTGGCACCACCAGCCGTGAAATCGTCGACATGGCGCGCGCTGCTGGCGCCAACAAGGTGTACTTCGCGTCCGCCGCGCCTCCGGTTCGCTTCCCGAACGTGTACGGCATCGACATGCCCACGCAATCGGAACTGATCGCCACCGGCCGCAGCGACGAAGAAATCGCCCGCGCCATCGGCGCTGACTCGCTGATCTACCAGGATCTGGCCGACATGCAGCAATCGGTGCGTGACCTGAACCCCAAGATGTCGCGCTTCGAGGCTTCGTGCTTCGACGGCGAGTATGTCACGGGCGACATCACTGCCGAATACCTGGCCCGCCTGGGTCAGTCGCGCGCGGAGCCGGGCCAGGACGAAGGCGCAAGCGGCCTGCAATTCAACATGGGCTACGCCGCCAACGACGCCTGATCCGTCGCGCGAATAAGCTCAATAAAAATGCCGTCCCTTGGGACGGCATTTTTTTCGTCGCGCCTTTTTGTCACGCATTTTCGTGGCGCTTTCTATGTAGCGCTTTCTATATAGCGCTTTTTTAGGCGGCGCCAGCCAATGCGGCGCCCGTCAGCCCTTGGTATCCCACAGCGTTTCGCGCGTCGCTTCCAGATGCGTCAGGTACAGCCGCAAGTCGAACTCGTACTGGTGATAGTGCGGCTCCATGCGCAGGCACAGGTTGTAGAAGGCCTTGTTGTGATCCTTCTCTTTCAGGTGCGCCAGCTCATGCACGGTGATCATCTTCAAAAACTCGGCCGGCACCGTCTTGAACAGCGTCGCCACGCGGATCTCGTGCTTGGCGCGCAGCTTGCCGCCTTGCACGCGCGAGATGTAGGTGTGCTGCCCCAGCGCATGCTGAATGACATGGATCTTGCTGTCATAGGCCACCTTGTTGATCAGGTCGCCATTGCGCATATAGGTGTTCTTCAAGTCCGTCACGTACTCGTACAGCGCACGGTCGGTGCGCACATCGTGCGGGCCGTCGGGGTAGCGGGACTTGAGCGCCGGGCCCAGCTTGCCTTGGTCAAGCAGCGTCTGGGCCTGGAGCAGCAGATTTTCGGGATAGCCGGTCAGGTACTTCAAAGCGGTCACAGCGGGTGAGTCACAGCAAGAGACAAAAGCTCGGTATTACTGGGGGCGGCCGCGGCCGAACACCACCGGCAGCGCCATGAGGAACAGGACCACAAACAGCGCCAGGCTCCACAACGCATACTCGATGCCCAGCAGCGGCACCTTGGCGTCCATGCAGGTGGCGAAGATGCCGAACACCCAGGGCACGTTGCCTTCCAGGCCGATGCCGGTCATGAAGCGGTCGGCGAAGGTCTGGTCGCAAGACAGCATGTTGGCGGCAACCGTGTACTGATACCAGGCGGCGACCACGCCAGACAGCGACAGCAGGGCGGCCAAGGCACCCGCGATACGGGTCAGCGCGCGTCCGCCGCCAAAGCCGCCGATCAGGGCCACCACGCCAATCACCAGATAAATCAGGCGTTGCAGCACGCACCAGGCGCAG
Organism: Achromobacter kerstersii; assembly: GCF_902859595.1. Taxonomy (GTDB): domain Bacteria; phylum Pseudomonadota; class Gammaproteobacteria; order Burkholderiales; family Burkholderiaceae_B; genus Achromobacter; species Achromobacter kerstersii. The sequence continues at coordinate 133,997 of NZ_CADIJQ010000001.1, forward strand.
GGCGGCATATCGAAAACGTGTTGGGAAATCAGGGCCACACCCACAGCGCCAAAACAGAATAGGGCGATCAGGCGAAGCAGGCGTTCAGAGCGGGTAGTCATTGTTGTTCTACGTCAGGGATGAGTCGGAGCGGGCAGGGCGCCCGGCTAGGCTTAGGCCTTGGGAATTGGAATTGGTTGCATCACTTGCGTCAGCAGGCCCAACATCAGGTCGCGCGCGCCTTCCCAGAAGATCTGCACCCCCAGGCACAGCATGATGAACGCCGACAGCCGCATGAATACCGCGGTGCCGTTGTCACCCAGCCGGTGCAGCATTTGGGCGGCGAAGCGCAGGCAGATATACAGCGTCAACGACACAACGATGATGCCGGGGATGGAGCCGCCCAGCCGCACCAGGCTCAGCACGTGGTTCTGGTCGCGCAGTGACACGCCCACGGTGATGGCGGCGGCGATGGAGCCCGGGCCGCAGCTGATCGGGAACGTCAGCGGGTAGAACGCGCGGGCTTTCGCCATTTCGGGGGTGAAGGATTCCGCCATGCGCGCCACGCGTTCCGTGTCGGCATCCGGCGAATTCACCAGCCGCCACGCGCTGGCAATCACCAGCATGCCGCCGCCCACTCGCACGATCGACAGCGAAATGCCGAAGAAGCTGAGCAGCACGTTGCCGGCGACCATGGCCACGATCAGCATCAGGCAGACGTTGATGGCGACGCGCTTGGCCAGCACCATCCGGGTGGAAGACGATGCGCCTTCGGTCAGCGACAGGAAAATCGGCGCGATGGCGGGCGGGTTAAGGAAGGGCAGGAGCGTGGCCAGCGCGAAGAAAAAGCTGCCACCAAAAAAGCGCAAATAGTCGTTGAGCTGCATGGAGCGGACATCGCCTGGCCGAAAACCCGGATTGTATGCGGTCCGGGCGCTGTCTGGCGATGTCCGTCTCGGGGGCGGATCAAGCCACCCGCTGTTGCGCCTCTTCGCCCGCCAGGGCGTCCAGCACGTCGCGTTCGAACTGCATCTGGCTGCGCGGGCGGGCCAGGGCCGAACCGTCAACGATGAACACGTCTTCCACGCGGTCGCCCAGCGTCATGATCTTGGCCATCAGCAGGTTGACTTCATGTTGCGCGAACACGCGGGCCAGCGCGTGCAGCAGGCCGGGGCGGTCGGTAGCGGTCACCGACAGGCGCCACGACGTGCTGCGCTCATCCGGCTGCAATTCGGCTTGCGGCATCACCGGGAACACGCGCGACACCCGTGATTGCCGTCCGCGGCCGTAGTAGCCGCCGCGGCTGGGCTGCGCTTGCGCTGCGGCGTGCGGGTCTTTCAGGCGTTCGGCAAGTTCGTGTTCGACAAGCGTGGCCTGCGCGCGCAGGTCGCTGGTGCCTTCGGGCAGCAGCACGATGAAGCTGTCCAGCGCCCAGCCGTGGCGCGTTGTGTGGATGCGGGCGTCTTGAATCGACAGGCACTTGGCGTCGAAGTAGCCGCAGATCGCCACGAACAGGTCCGGCGCGTCACGCGTGTAGACCATGATTTGCAGGCCTTCGCCCTGCTCGGTGGGCCGCGCCCTGACGACAGCCTGAGCGGGCGCCACCTGGTGATACAGATGGCGCGTGTGCCAGGCGATGTCGGACGCATCGTGGCGCAGGAAGTAGGCCACGTCGAGCTGGTTCCAGAAGGCTTCGCGAGCGTCGTCGCGCAGGCCGGCCAGCCGCGTCAGGCGGGCGGCTTCTTCCTTGCGTTCGGTCAGCACGGTGTGCGCGTCGGCGTGCGCGCCGCCCAATGCCGCCAGCGTCAGCTTGTACAAGTCTTCCAGCAGCTTGCCCTTCCAGGCGTTCCAGACCTTGGGGCTGGTGCCGCGGATATCGGCCACGGTCAGCAGGTAGAGCGCGGTCAGATGGCGCTCGTCCTTCACGGTGGCGGCGAATTCCTGCACGACGGCCGGGTCGGAGAGATCGCGTTTTTGCGCCACGGCCGACATCAGCAAGTGCTGGCGCACCAGGAACTCGACGAGTTTCGTGTCCTCGGGCTCCATGCCGTGGTCTTGCGCGAACTTGCGCACTTCGCGCGCGCCCAGTTCGGAGTGGTCGCCGCCACGTCCCTTGGCGATGTCATGGAACAGCGCGGCCACATACAGCAGCCAGTGCCGGTCCAGCCCGGCGATCAGCTGGCTGGCCAGCGGATATTCTTGCGCGTGTTCCGGCATGGTGAAGCGGCGCAGGTTGCGCACCACGGCCAGCGTGTGCTGGTCCACCGTGTAGGCATGGAAAAGGTCGTGCTGCATCTGGCCCACGATGCGGCGGAACACCGGCAGGTAGCGCGGCAGAATGTTCAGCATCGTCATGCGGCGCAATTCATGCACGATGCCGCGCGGCTGTTGCAAGATTTGCAGGAACAGCTTGCGGTTGACCGGGTTGCGGCGGAACTGCGCGTCGATGCGGTGGCGGGAATGCCAGATGGCGCGCAGCGTGCGGGCCGACATGCCGGTGAGTTCGGGGTGTTGCTGCATCACCAGGAAGGCGCGCAGCAGCAGGGTGGGGTTGCGTTCGAAGCCGTCGTCGCGAATGATGTCGAGACGGTCGCGCAGGTTGCGGAAATCGTCGTCGATGTCGCGCGCATCGCTGTCAGGGCGCGGAAACAGGCGCTCTTCGATGTTCTGCACCAAGATGCCATTCAACTGCGTGACCAGCCGCGCCGCCCAGTAGTAGCGTTGCATCAGCAGTTCGCTGCTGCGCCGCGTGGCGGTCGCGTGAATGCGATAGACCTCGGCCAGCGCCGGTTGCAGGTCAAACAGCACGCGGTCTTCGCGGCGGTTCGACAGCAGGTGCAGTTCGATGCGCAGGCGCTTGAAGGCTTGTTCCGCCTTGCGCAGGTCGCGCGCTTCCGATGACGTCAACAGGCCCGCTTGCGCGACCGAACGCCAGCTATTGCCAAAGCCCGCGGCGCGCGCCATCCACAAGATGACTTGCAGATCGCGCAAACCGCCGGGCGACTCTTTGCAGTTCGGCTCCAGCGCGTAGGGCGTGTCGTGATAGCGCGCGTGGCGCTGCTGCATTTCAACGCGCTTGGCGCGGAAAAAGGCGCGCGGGTCCAGGCGCGACTTGGTCGCCGCGTCGAACTTTCTCATCAGTACGCGGCTGCCCGCCAGCCAGCGCGATTCCAGCAGCGCGGTTTCGACGGTGATGTCCGCGTCGGCCTCGCGTTCGCAGTCTTCTATGGTGCGCACGCTGTGGCCGGGCTCAAGCCCCAGGTCCCACAGTGCCGCCACCAATTGTTCAATGGCCGATTCGTCTTCGCGCGTGGGCACGTGCGGCAACAGAATCAGCAGGTCGACGTCGGAATGGGGATAGAGCTCGCCGCGGCCATAGCCGCCCACGGCCGCCAGCGTGGCGCCGATCGGCAGCGGGTAGTGCTTGACCAGGTCGCGCAGGGCGGCGTCAACGATGCGGCGCAGCTCGGACAGCAACGTGTCCGGGCGTTCGTGCTCGCGGAACTGGGCCACCGCGGCCCGCCGGGATTGCTGGATGCGTTCACGCAGGGAGCTAAGAAATTCGGCGGTCATGGTGGCGGACGGCTAGGCCTCAGACGGCGGGGATGACGATGGGCTCGGTGATGAAGGCGGGCGGCTGCGGCATGCCGGGGGACAAGGTCAGCACTTCATAGCCCGTATCCGTAACACATACAGCATGCTCCCACTGGGCGGACAGGCTGTGATCGCGGGTAACAACCGTCCAACCATCGGACAATTGGCGGATCTCGCGGCGGCCGGCGTTGATCATGGGCTCGATCGTGAAGAGCATACCCGTCACCAATTTCACGCCCGAGCCAGGCTTGCCGTAGTGCAACACTTGCGGGTCTTCGTGAAAGCGCTGGCCAATGCCATGGCCGCAGAATTCGCGCACGACGGAAAAGCCGTTCGATTCCGCGTGCTTCTGAATGGCGTTGCCGATGTCGCCCAGGGTGGCGCCGTTCTTGACCTGCTGAATACCCTTCCACATGCACTCGAAGGTGATCTCGGTCAGGCGGCGCGACAGAATGGATTGCTCGCCCACGGCGTACATGCGGCTGGTGTCGCCAAACCAGCCGTCTTTGATGATGGTGACGTCAATGTTCAGCGAATCGCCGTTTTTCAGCACCTTGTCGCCCGGAATGCCGTGGCAGACCTGGTGATTCACCGACGTACAGATGGCGCCAGGAAAGGGCGGGTAGCCGGGCGGGGCGTAGCCCACGGTGGCAGACTTAACCTTGAGTTCGTCAGTCAGGTATTCCAGGCAGAGGCGGTCCAGCTCTCCGGTTGTTACACCCGGCTTCACATAGGGGGTGATGAAATCGAGGACTTTGGCGGCGTCCTGGCAGGCGGCGCGCATCTTGGCCAGGTCGGCCGGATTGGTAATTGTGCCCATGGAGTAACTTGACGATCTCTCGCTTGAATGTCTGCTTGAAAGAATAGTAGAATTATAGGCTTCCCTAAAATTTTGGGGAGCAATCGGGTTACGGCAAGGGCCGATCCTGGCGAAAGTGGTCGAAGAGTGCGCCACATAAGTTCCGCCAGCCTCTTTGCCCCGAGCGATCTTTTCATGAGATCGGCAGCAAGCCCTGAAGTTTCACCGCAAGCGAAGGTTGTGGAGCGAAATCGGGCAGGTTGTCAGGTTCTGAAGGGCGCGCAAGGTGCGTAAGAGGTCAAGCAGGATTTGTGGGGGTATTTGAAATCAGCGGAGCCGGGGCGCGGCGTGCTTGTAAGCCCGGTCATGTTTTTGAGCGGCGATGCAGGTTCGGTATGGGCGCCAGATTAAGTTCTTGAAAACCTTCGGGTTTTTTGAAGAAATGCCCTGGCGGCCTGATGCGCGGGATGGCGTCAAGCCTGAGCGCGAAGAGCTGGATTTCGCTGCCAACAAAACAAGTCCGGGTGCGCTGAATCCCCGGAAACTTCCAGGAATCTCCTGGAGTGTCTGGCTCAGCGCCATATCTGTCCAGTACAGGCATGTTCAAGTGTGCAGTGCAAGGCTCTCGTCGTGGCGGCCGTCTGGGTTTATCGCGGAAGCAGTATTTTTATTGCGACAGTGATCGGTCGGCCCGGTTAAAATTTTGTCCATCCCGCATGTTGCGGGAAATCGCGCGCAACACCACCCAGGGTGTCAGCAGAAGCTGATGCAGGTGCGGCGCAAGAAATCAACCCTTGGAGAATTACATGTCTTTGATGCGCGAAATGCTGGAAGCGGGTGTCCACTTCGGTCACCAAACCCGTTACTGGAACCCCAAGATGGCTCCGTACATCTTCGGTCACCGCAACAAGATTCACATCATCAACCTGGAAAAGACGGTTGATAAGTACCAGGAAGCCACCAAGTTCGTGAAGCAGATCGCTGCTCGCGGCGGCAACATCCTGTTCGTTGGCACCAAGCGCGCTGCGCGTGAACTGGTCGCCTCCGAAGCCGCTCGTTGCGGCATGCCCTTCGTCGACGCCCGCTGGCTCGGCGGCATGCTGACCAACTTCAAGACGGTCAAGACCTCGGTCAAGCGCCTGAAGGACATGGAAGTCGTCGTCGCCGAAGGCGGCGCCGAGCGCATGATCAAGAAGGAAGGCCTGCTGTTCCAACGCGAACTGGACAAGCTGAACAAGTCGATCGGCGGCATCAAGGACATGAACGGTCTGCCTGACGCCATGTTCGTCATCGACGTCGGCTACCACAAGATCGCCATCGCCGAAGCCAAGACGCTGGGTATCCCGGTCGTCGCCGTGGTTGACACCAACCACTCGCCCGACGGTATCGACTACGTCATCCCGGGTAACGATGACTCGGCCAAGGCCATCGCGCTGTACGCCAAGGGCATCGCCGACGCCGTGCTGGAAGGCCGCGAACAGAACATGAACGGTCTGGTCGAAGAGCTGGGTGAAGGTCAGGAAGAGTTCGTCGAAGTGCAGGACAACCAGGCCTAAGCCTATTGTCATGTCCGGCGGTTAGCGTTCGGGAGCGGTTTTTGCAAAAGATCCGCTCCCGCCTCGCCGGCACTGCGAAGGTGGGCTCCCATCTTCCGAACCCGCGACTTGCGGGCGTCCCATCGAATCAAATCACTGCCCCGGCGAGCCGGGGCGTGTCTTAGCAAAATTGGAGCAAACATGGCTGAAATTACCGCTGCCCTGGTCAAGGAACTGCGCGAGAAGACCGACGCGCCCATGATGGAGTGCAAGAAGGCCCTGACGGAAGCCGAAGGCGACCTGGTTCGCGCCGAGGAAATCCTGCGCGTCAAGCTGGGCAACAAGGCCAGCAAGGCTGCTGCCCGCGTCACCGCCGAAGGCCTGATCGGTCTGTTCATCTCCGCCGACGCCAAGCAAGGCGCCGTGATCGAAATCAACTGCGAAACCGACTTCGTCGCCAAGAACGACGACTTCGTGGGCTTCGTGAACAAGCTGGCCGAACTGGTCGCCACGCAGAACCCGGCCGATGTGGCCGCTCTGTCGGCGCTGTCGTTCGGTGAAGGCACCGTTGAAACGACCCGCACCACCCTGATCGGCAAGATCGGCGAAAACATCTCGATCCGCCGCTTCGAGCGCATCGAGACCCCGAACGCGCTGGCCAGCTACGTGCACGGCGGCAAGATCGGCGTGCTGGTGGAATACTCGGGCGCCGAGGAAGTGGGCAAGGACTTGGCGATGCACATCGCCGCCACCAAGCCCAAGGCCCTGAACGCCGACGGCGTGAACCCGGCTGACATCGCCGCCGAGCGCTCGGTTGCCGAGCAGAAGGCTGCTGAATCGGGCAAGCCGGCTGACATCGTCGCCAAGATGGTTGAAGGTTCGGTCGCCAAGTACCTGAAGGAAGTGACCCTGTTGTCGCAGCCGTTCGTCAAGAACGACAAGCACACGGTGGAACAACACCTGAAGGCAAACGGCGCTTCGATCAGCAAGTTCGTGCTGTTCGTTGTCGGCGAAGGTATCGAGAAGAAGACCAGCGACTTCGCCGCTGAGGTTGCAGCAGCCGCCGCCGGCGCCGCCTGACCTCACGGTAGTGCTTAAAGGCCGGCGCTAGATTAAATTCTAGTCCGGCCTTTTTCGCCGCAGGGCGCTGCAAGTTGAAATGCTTGGGAAGCCTGTGTACCCGCGTGGCGGGTGCGGCGTTGGGGGCTTACCCCATTCTTGTCTTACACTTTCGTCGGATTGTTCTTCGGGATATCACCTATGAGCAGCAGAGCATACAAACGGGTTCTTCTCAAACTTTCCGGCGAGGCGCTGATGGGCGACGATGCATTTGGCATCAATCGTTCCACCATCGTCCGCATGACCGATGAGATCGCTGAAGTCGCCGCCACCGGCGTCGAACTGGCCATCGTCATCGGCGGAGGTAATATTTTCCGTGGCGTCGCCCCGGGTGCGCAGGGCATGGACCGCGCCACCGCCGACTACATGGGCATGATGGCCACCATCATGAACGCGCTTGCCCTGCAAGACGCGCTCAAACACAAGGGCATCGACACCCGCGTACAATCCGCCCTGAACATTGATCAGGTCGTCGAACCCTACATCCGCCCGAAAGCCTTGCGTTACCTCGAAGAGGGCAAGGTCGTTATTTTCGCCGCGGGCACCGGCAACCCCTTCTTCACCACCGACACCGCCGCTGCCTTGCGTGGCGCCGAAATCGGAGCGGAGATTGTGTTGAAGGCCACCAAAGTGGACGGCATCTACAGTGCGGACCCCAACAAGGACCCCACTGCGACGCGTTATGCGCGCATCAGCTTCGATGAAGCGATTGTCCGCCGTCTGGAAGTCATGGACGCCACCGCGTTCGCGCTGTGCCGTGACCAGAAACTGCCGATCAAAGTGTTTTCGATCAATAAGTCCGGCGCGCTCAAGCGAGTCGTCAGCGGCGAAGACGAAGGCACCTTGGTACACGTTTAAAAAAAAGGAAATTCCATGAGCGCAGCAGAAATCCGCAAATCCGCCGAAGCCAGGATGGCCAAGTCGCTTGATACGCTCAAGATCAACCTGGGCAAGATCCGCACGGGCCGTGCCCACACCGGCATCCTGGACCACGTGCAGGTCGATTACTACGGCTCGCCCGTTCCGGTCGGCCAGGTCGCCAACGTGAACCTCGTGGACGCTCGCACCATCAGCGTGCAGCCCTACGAAAAGCACATGGCCGGCCCGATCGAAAAGGCCATCCGTGAATCGGACCTGGGTCTGAACCCCATCTCGATGGGCGACACCATCCGCGTGCCGATGCCCGCCCTGACCGAAGAGCGCCGCCGCGATCTGACCAAGGTCGTGCGCAGCGAAGGTGAAGACGCCAAGATCGCCGTGCGCAACCTGCGCCGTGAAGCGAACGAAGCGCTGAAGAAGCTGGTCAAGGACAAGGAAATCTCCGAAGACGACGAGCGTCGTTCGCAGGATGACGTCCAAAAGCTGACCGATCGCGCCGTGACCGACATCGACAAGATGGTCGTCCAGAAAGAAGCGGAAATCATGACCGTATAATCCTTGATTGCTTCGGGGCGGGGCGGCGTTGCCGCTTCGCTCCGGCGTCAGGATTTTCTTGCCTATGCGCCGTCCTTACCATTGCCTTGCAAGTCCCTGTTGCAGCGATGGAATGACGGCGCAGGTTTTTCTCCCGTACTACTGATTTTCGCCGGCCCTCCGCGCGCAGCCCCAGACCCATGGCAACCAGTTCGACCCAGGCGGTTCCCGACACTCGCGACATCCCCGAGCACGTCGCCATCATCATGGATGGCAATGGCCGGTGGGCGACGCGACGGCTGCTGCCTCGCACGGCCGGACACGCCAAGGGCGTGCAAGCGGTGCGCCGTGTGGTGGAAGCCTGCGGCCGCGCAGGCGTGCGCTATCTGACCCTGTTCGCGTTCAGTTCCGAGAACTGGCGCCGGCCCGCCGAAGAGGTGTCGTTGCTGATGCGCCTGTTTGTGCAGGCGCTGGAACGCGAAATCGGCAAGCTGGACGAGCAGGGCGTGCGCTTGCACGTCATCGGCGACTTGAGCGCGTTTGAGCCCCGTCTGCAAGAGCTGATTTTCGCCGCCCAAGAGCGCACCGCGCACAACGACCGTCTGCACCTGACGGTGGCCGCCAACTACGGCGGACGCTGGGACATCCTTCAAGCCACCCGCGCCATGCTGGCCGCCGAGCCCGCGCTTGCCGCCAAGCCCGAGCTGGTGGACGAAGCGCGCCTGGCTCGTCATCTCTCGATGTCGTGGGCGCCCGAGCCCGACCTGTTCATCCGCACCGGCGGCGAGCAGCGCATTTCCAATTTCCTGATCTGGCAGATGGCCTACGCGGAGTTCTACTTCACGGATCGCTTCTGGCCGGATTTCGGCGCCGCCGAGCTGCAAGCGGCTTTTGACTGGTACCGCACCCGCGAGCGGCGCTTCGGCCGCACCAGCGCGCAAGTCAGCGAAAGCGGCGCGCAGTAAACAGACGGCGACAAGCGCGTCTTTCCAAAGCAGCACACGAGGAGACCGTCATATGTTGGGCCAGCGTATCGTTACCGCCGTCATTCTGTTGGCCATTCTGGCCGCCGCAATGATCAGCGCGAACCCCTGGTGGTTTGTTGCCTTGCTAGCCCTGGCCGCCGCGTGCGCCAACTGGGAATGGCTGCGCCTGACGCTGCCGCAACCTCCGTCCCCCCTGATTTCCATTGGTGTCGCCGTGCTGCTGTTTGCCGGCATGCTGGCGCTGGCGTCCGCCTGGCTGGCTGGCGACCGCACGGGCTGGAGCGATCCCGCCTGGGTGGTGCGTTACGTGGTGCCGGCGGTGTCGGCCGTGTGGTTGTTTGGCGGTCTGACGGCGGTGGTGCGTGGCCGCTCCGACGCGCCGCCCGCCAGCCTGGGCTGGTCTGTGTTTTCCGTGCCCGCTGCGTTTGCCGCCTGGGCCGTGCTGGCGCAGATGTTCGTCGCGCGCGGGGCAGGGTTCGTCGTGTCGTTGCTGGCGCTGGTCTGGGTGGCCGACATTGCGGCGTATTTTGCCGGCCGCGCGTTCGGCAAGCGTAAACTGGCCCCGCGGGTCAGCCCGGGCAAGACCATCGAAGGCGCCATTGCCGGTGTGCTGGGCGCAGTGATCTGGATCGGCCTGTCGAGCTTGTGGGCGGGATCTTTCGGCCACGCTTTGGTCGAACGCTGGAGCTTCTGGTTGGCGCTGCCGATCGCCGCGTTGCTGGGTGTTGTGTCCATTGTGGGTGACCTGTTCGAATCGCTGCTCAAGCGACGCGCGGGCCGCAAAGACTCCAGCACGCTGCTGCCGGGCCATGGCGGGGTCTATGACCGCATCGACGCGATTCTTCCGGTTGCGCCGTTCGCGCTACTTTTGTCTGGAGTGTTGTTTTGAGGGCTTTTCAACGCGTCGTCGTGCTGGGATCGACGGGGTCGATCGGTGAAAGCACGCTGGATGTGATTGCCCGCCACCCTGATCGGCTGGCGGTTTATGCGCTGTCCGCTTACAGCCGGATGGAGCGTTTGGCCGAGCAGGCGCAGGCCTGCCGAGCCGCTGTGGTGGTGGTCCCCGATGAGGCCGCCCGCAAAAAATTTACCGCCGCGTGGGCAGGCGGGCAGCCCATGCCCGAAATCCGCGTGGGCGCGCAGGCCTTGGCCGACACGGCCGCCGATCCGCACTGTGATTCCGTGATGGCGGCGATTGTTGGCGCAGCCGGGCTGCCCGCCGCGCTGGCGGCCGCACGCAGCGGCAAGCGCGTGCTGCTGGCCAATAAAGAAGCGCTGGTCGCAGCGGGCTCGCTGTTCATGCAGGCCATCCGCGATAACGGCGCCGAACTATTGCCGATCGACAGCGAGCACAACGCCATTTTTCAGTGCCTGCCCCATGGCGGGCGGGCGCAGGCGCCCGACGCGCCCGCGCCGGGTGTGCGCCGGCTGTTGCTGACGGCCTCTGGCGGCCCGTTCCGCGGACGCGACCTGGAAGACCTGCACGACGTAACGCCAGCCCAAGCTTGCGCCCATCCCAACTGGAGCATGGGCCGCAAGATTTCGGTGGACTCGGCGACCATGCTTAACAAGGGCCTGGAAGTGATCGAGGCGCACTGGCTGTTCGCCATGCCTGCCGACCGCATCGAGGTCGTGGTGCACCCGCAAAGCGTGGTGCATTCCATGGTCGAATACGACGACGGCTCGGTCCTGGCGCAGCTGGGCCAGCCGGATATGCGGACCCCCATTGCTTACGGGCTGGGGTTCCCTGAGCGGCTGGAAAGCGGGGTCGGACCGCTGGATCTGACGCGCCTGGGCCGCCTGGACTTCGAAAAGCCGGATCTCGCCCGGTTTCCCTGCCTGGCGCTGTCGTTCGCGGCCTTGCGGGCGGGGCAGAGCGCTTGCGTGGCGCTCAACGCCGCCAACGAGATCGCCGTCGACGCGTTTTTGGGCGGCCGGCTGGCCTATACCTGGATTCCGCGCGTGATCGAGGCCTCTCTTGAGTGGCAGGCGCGGCAAGCATCTGTTACGCTCAGCAGTCTTGACGATGTGCTCGCGCTGGATGCAGAGGCGCGCATCTTCGCAGGTAACCTGGGGCTGGCCTGATGGCTGGCCGCGCTTGCTTCTGATTCCCTAGATTCCGATCCCGATGCTTTTCACCCTGTTGGCCTTTGCCGTTGCGCTTGGCTCCCTGATCATTTTTCATGAGCTCGGACATTACTGGGTGGCGCGCCTGTGCGGCGTGAAGGTGCTGCGGTTCTCTGTGGGCTTTGGCAAGGTCATCCTGCGCCGCACCGACCGCCACGGCACGGAATGGGCCGTGTCCGCGTTGCCGCTGGGCGGCTACGTCAAGATGCAGGACGAAGCGCCAGCGGGCGCCAGCCCGTCCGAGGCGGCCGGCGCCTTCAACAACAAATCCGTCGGCAAGCGCATCGCGATCGTCGCTGCCGGCCCCATCTTCAATCTGATCCTTGCCGTCTTTCTGTATGCGGGCCTGAACATGGCCGGCACCGAAGAGCCGCAAGCGATCGTCGCGCAGCCCGCGGCCGAAACCCCGGCGGCGCACGCCGGTCTGCTGCTGGGTGATCGCATCCTGGCCATCGACGGCCAGGAAGTCGGGTCGTGGTCCGACGCACGCTGGCGCCTGATGGACGTCATGGCCACCGGTGGCCGCGCGCTGATTGAAGTCAGCACGCCTTCCGGCGCTGTCCAGCAGCGTGAACTGAACTTGCCCGCGAACGCCATGGACCCGTCCACGGGCGACCCGCTTGCTGCAGCCGGCATCCGCCTGGCCCAACCCAAGCCTGCCGTGCGCGCCGTCATTGATGGCGGGGAAGGGCAGGCCGCCGGGTTGCGCACGGGCGACCTGATCGTCTCGGTGGATGGCAAGCCCACGCCGGACACGGGCGGTCTCGTCAAACAAATTCAGGAAAGCGCAGGCAAGACGCTGGCGCTGACCCTGGTGCGCGACGGCGCCCAAATTTCGCTGAATGTCACGCCCCGCGCAGAGACGGTCAACGGCCAGGAAGTGGGCCGGCTTGGCGTCCAGCTGGGTGGCGACATCCCCATGGTCACCGTGCGCTACGGCTTGTTCGAAAGCGTCTGGCGCGGCGCAGTCCGCACCTGGGACACGGCCTGGTTCTCGCTGCGCATGATGGGCCGCATGGTCACGGGCGATGTTTCCTGGCGCAACGTCAGTGGGCCCGTCACCATCGCCGACTACGCCGGACAGACCGCCCGAATCGGGATTGTTGCGTACATCGCCTATATTGCGTTGATCAGTATCAGCCTGGGCGTACTAAATTTGCTTCCCATACCTATGCTGGATGGCGGCCATCTGCTGTACTATCTCGTCGAAATTGTGCGGGGCAGCCCGCCGCCAGCCAAGTGGATCGACATCGGACAGCGCGCTGGCATTGGTTTATTAGCCGGCCTGATGGGCCTTGCGCTGTTTAACGATTTCACGCGCTTATTCACTTAAGCGCGATTTAGCATAAAATCCCCCGCCATTTGCACGACCGAGGATACTCAAGGATGTCTTTTCGCCGGATGTTTCATCACAAAAAGGGTGTACTGCCGGGTCTCATCGCCGCCTTATTGCTGCCGGCCATGGCCCAAGCCTTCGACCCTTTTGTCGTGCGGGATATCCGCGTAGAGGGTATTCAACGGACTGACGCCGGCACGGTGTTTGGTTATCTCCCCGTCAAGGTGGGCGAGAAATTCACCGAAGAAGAAGCCACCGAAGCAATTCGCCGCCTGTACGGCACGGGCTTTTTCACCGACGTGCAGATCCAGACGGACAACAACGTCGTGGTCGTCGTGGTGCAAGAGCGCCCGACGATCGCCTCCGTCAACTTCAACGGCATGCGCGAGTTCGACTCCAAGGCCATCACCACCTCGCTGGGCCAGGTGGGGTTTGCCGAGGGCCGCATCTTCGACCGTTCCATGCTTGAACGCGCGGAATACGAACTGAAGCAGCAGTACCTGTCCAAGGGCAAGTACGGCGTTGAAGTGACCTCCACCGTGACCCCGCTGCCGCGTAACCGCGTGGGCGTGAGCTTCGACGTGTTCGAAGGCTCGGTGGCGCGCATTCAGCAAATTCGCTTCGTGGGCAACAAGGCCTTCTCGGAAAGCGATCTGCTGGACGAGTTCAAGCTGACCACGCCGGGCTGGCTGACCTGGTACACCGATACCGACAAGTACTCGCGCGAAAAGCTCGAGGGCGATCTGGAACGCCTGCGCTCGTTCTATCTGGACAAGGGCTACCTGGAATTCACGGTTGAGCCGCCGCAAGTCACGATCTCGCCTGACCGCAAAGACATCAACATCACGATCACCGTTCACGAAGGCGAACCGTACAAGGTCCGCAGCGTGAAGCTGGCCGGCAATCTGCTGGGTCTGGACAAGGAGATCAACGCGCTGGTGCAGGTCAAGCCGGACGAAACGTTCTCGGCCGCCAAGGCGAACGATTCGGCCAAGGCCATCACCGACTACCTGGGCGAACTGGGCTACGCGTTCGCCAACGTGAACCCGAACCCGCAGCTGGACCGCGCCAAGCACGAAGCCGACCTGACGTTCTACGTCGACCCGAGCCGCCGTGTGTACGTGCGCCGCATTCAGATTGGCGGCAACACCCGCACGCGCGACGAAGTCGTGCGCCGCGAAATGCGCCAGCAGGAAGCCGCCTGGTACGACGCCAAAGACATCAAGACCTCGCGCGACCGCGTGGATCGCCTGGGCTACTTCAGCGACGTCAACGTCAAGACCGATCCGGTTCCGGGTTCGCCCGACCAGGTCGACGTGAACGTCGACGTGAAAGAAAAGCCCACCGGTATGATCAACCTGGGTGTGGGTTACGGCTCGTCTGAAAAGGCGATTCTGTCGGCCGGTATCAGCGAAGACAACGTCTTCGGCAGCGGCACGAACCTGACGCTGCAATTGAACACCAGCAAGACGAACCGCGCGGTTGTGCTGTCGCACACCGATCCGTACTGGACCAAGGACGGCATCAGCCGCACGACGTCTGCGTACTACCGCGTGACCGAACCCTGGAACAACAACGACGGTGATTACCGCGTCAAGGCAATCGGCCTGGGCATGAACTTCGGCATTCCGATTTCGGAATACGACCGGATCTTCATGGGCGCGAACCTCGAACACAACCAGATCGATCTGTTCGACAACTCGCCCGCCGCCTACGACAAGTTCGTGAAGGACTACGGCGATTCGACCAATTCGCTGATCTTCAACACCGGCTGGTCCAACGACACCCGTGACAGCGCACTGGCGCCGACGAAGGGTTCGTACACCCGCCTGAAGGCCGACGTGTCCACGGTCGACCTGAAGTACACGCTGCTCACCGCGCAGCAACAGTATTTTGTGCCGCTCGGCGGCTCCTACACGCTGGCCCTGAACGGCATGGCGGATTGGGGCAAGAGCTACGGTGGCAAGGACTACCCGGTCATCAAGAACGTGTATGCCGGCGGTATCGGCACCGTCCGCGGTTACGAAGGTTCGTCGCTGGGTCCGCGTGATACCAAGACGGGCGACTACCTGGGCGGCACGCGCCGTATCATCGCCAACGCGCAGTTGTATCTGCCGTTCCCGGGCGCGTCGAAAGACCGCACGCTGCGCTGGTTCATCTTCAGCGACGCGGGCCAGGTTTCGTCGGATCTGGGTTGCTCGGCCGGCAAGGCGGGCAGCGAAGTGGAAGATCCTTGCGGCTGGCGTTTCTCGGCCGGTATCGGCCTGTCGTGGCAGTCGCCGATGGGTCCGTTGCAGTTGTCGTATGCTCGTCCGCTTAATTCCAAGGCTGGCGACGACAAGCAAAGCTTCCAGTTCCAGATCGGGACCGGTTTCTAAGCACCGTTACGCTTGAAAACAAGGGAGGGGCCCCCTGGCCCGGCTCCCTTGCTATTTAGTGGCACAATACACACTTTGGCTTTGCCTTACTGGAAGGTGAGATTTTCATGATGTCTGATTTCGCACTTAAATCATCGAATACGCCGCGCGCCAAGCGCCGTGGCAAGCTGGGCGGCTCCATTGCCCTGGTGGGTGCGCTCATTCTCGGTTCGGCTGCTGCGATTCCCGCGCAGGCTCAAAACACCAAGATCGGCTTCGTCAATACCGAGCGGATTCTGCGTGAATCCGGTCCGGCGAAGACGGCGCAAAGCAAGATCGAAGCCGAATTCAAGAAGCGCGACGATGAACTTCAACGCCTGAATAACAGCCTGCGTTCGCAAGCCGAAAAATTCGACAAGGACGCACCCGTTCTGTCGGAATCGGATCGCGTGAAGCGCCAGCGCGAGTTGTCCAATCTGGATACCGACCTGCAACGCAAGCGTCGTGAATTCCAGGAAGACTTCAACCGCCGCCGCAACGAAGAGTTCTCGGGCATCGTCACGAAGGCTAACGAAGCCATCAAGCGCATCGCCGAGCAAGAAAGCTACGACCTGATCATTCAGGACGCCGTGACGGTCAATCCGCGCATCGACATCACCGACAAGGTGATTCAGAGCCTGGGCAAGTAAGCAGTACCCGCGACGTTATGCCGGTTTTACTGGATCTTGCCCGAGCGCCCACACTCGAAGCACTGTTGAGCGCCGCCAACACCCAGGGTATGGACTGGCGTATCAGCGCGGCGCCCGCGTCGGAGCCCTTCAAGGTCTGCGGCGTCGGGACGCTGTCTTCGGCGGGGCCTCAGGAAATCACTTTCCTGGCCAACCCCCGCTACCAGAGCCAACTCGGCGCGACGCAGGCAGGGGCGGTCATCGTCTCGGCCGACGTGGCCGAGGCCCTGGAAGCGCCCGGGGCCACCCGGCCGCCGTTCGCGCTGGTCGTCTGCAAACACCCCTATCTGCTTTACGCCCGTGTGGCGCAATGGTTCGACGCTGCGCGCCGGCCTGTGCTGCCTGGGTCCACGCATCCTTCCGCCGTGATTGCGCCGGACGCCACCCTCGAAGAGGGCGTGCGTATTGGCCCTAATTGCGTCGTGGAAGCGGGTGCGCGCATCGGCCGGGATACCGTCCTGGGGCCGGGTTGCGTCGTTGGCGTGGGCTCGTCCATCGGGCCGGGCAGCCGTTTGCACGCACACGTCACGCTTTATGAAGGCGTGAAAGTGGGCGCGCGAGCCATCATCCACAGTGGCGCCGTGCTGGGTGCTGACGGTTTTGGCTTTGCGCCGGACCCGACGCTGGGCAAGGGCGCCTGGGGCAAGATTCCCCAGCTGGGGGGTGTGACGGTGGGCGATGACGTCGAAATCGGCGCCAACACAACCATCGACCGAGGCGCGCTGGATGACACCGTGGTGTCTGACGGCGTGAAGCTCGACAACCAGATCATGGTGGCGCACAACGTGCGCATCGGTGCGCATACCGCGGTAGCGGCATGTGTCGGCATCGCGGGTTCGACGACCATCGGCGAACGCTGCACCATTGGTGGCGCCGCGATGCTGTCAGGCCATTTGACCCTGGGCGACGACGTGCATATTTCGGGCGGCACTGCGGTGACGTCCAGCATTTCGAAACCTGGCCGCTATACCGGGGTGTTCCCGTATGCGGAGCATGGCGAATGGCAGCGCAACGCCGCCGTGATACAACAGTTGGCGCAACTGCGCCGCCGCGTGCGCACGCTGGAAAAAGACTAAGGCGCGTTTGCCGCCGTGGCGTGCACGCGCCAAAATTATTTCATTTCGCAGGAAAGCATAGAAAAATGGAACTCGACATCAAGGGGATCATGGAGAGGCTGCCGCATCGTTACCCGATGCTGCTGATTGATCGCGTCGTTGAAATGGTGCCCGGTAAATCCATCGTGGCCATCAAGAACGTCTCGATCAACGAACCGTTTTTCAACGGTCACTTTCCTCACCATCCGGTGATGCCGGGCGTGCTCATCGTGGAAGCCATGGCCCAGGCCTCGGCGCTGTTCTCGTTCACGGACGAAAACGGCGGCCTGAAGTGCGATAGCTCCAAGACCGCGTACTACCTGGTCGGTGTCGATGGCGCGCGTTTCCGCCGCCCCGTCGTGCCGGGTGACCAGTTGCGCATTGAAGTTGAAGCCGAACGCTTGAGCCGCAGCATCTGTAAATACGCCGCGCGCGCAACCGTCGACGGACAAGAAGTGGCGTCCGCCAAACTGATGTGCGCGATTCGCAGCCTGGAAGAGTAAATGGCAGGAAACATCCATCCCACCGCTGTCGTTGATCCGGCGGCAAATATTGACCCGAGTGCCGTGATCGGACCCTTCGCGGTGGTTGGGCCGGACGTGACCATCGGCGCGGGCACCGAAATCGGCCCGTACTGCATGGTGGACGGCGTCACGACCATCGGTCGCAATAACCGCTTCTACCGCTATTGCTCGATCGGCGGCATGCCGCAAGACAAGAAGTACGCGGGCGAGAAGACGCGTCTGACGATCGGCGACGGCAACACGGTGCGTGAGTTTGTCACGCTGAATACCGGCACGGTGCAGGATGGTGGCGAGACGACGATAGGCAATGACAACTGGATCATGGCCTATGTACACGTCGCGCATGACTGCCATATCGGCAGCCACACGATTCTGGCCAATTCGGTGCAACTGGGCGGCCACGTTCACGTGGGCGACTGGGCCATCATCGGTGGCCTGACCGGCGTGCATCAGTTTTCGCGCGTGGGCGCGCACTCCATGACGGGCGGCAACAGCTCGCTCATGCAAGATTCGCCGCCGTTCGTGCTGGCGGCCGGCAACCCGTGCCGCCCGGTGGGCGTCAACGTCGAAGGCCTGAAGCGCCGTGGCTTTACCCCGGTGATGATCTCGGCGCTGCGTGAAGCCTACAAGATCATCTTCCGTCGTGGCTTGCCGCTGGATGCGGCGCGCGCTGAATTGCGCAAGCGCCAGCAAGAAATCCCCGAGGCCGCCGAGCATCTGCAAACGCTGCTCGATTTCCTCGACGTCGCGTCGCGCGGCATCATTCGTCCATGAACACGCGGATCGGCATGGTGGCCGGCGAGCCTTCGGGCGACTTGCTGGCCGGTCGCATCATTGCCGGTTTGCAAGCGCGCGACGCCGGTGTGCGCTGTGAAGGTATCGGCGGCCCCCAGATGCAGGCACGCGAGTTCGACACCTGGCATCCCATGCATGCGCTGACGGTGTTCGGCTATGTCGATGCCTTGAAGCGCCTGCCCAGCCTGCTGAGCACGTATCGCGACGTCAAGCGCCGCTGGCTGGCCGAGCCGCCAGCCGTCTTCGTTGGCATCGACGCGCCCGACTTCAATCTGCGCTTGGAACATCAACTGCGCCTGGCGGGTACGCCGACGGTGCATTTCGTCGGCCCCTCCATCTGGGCCTGGCGTTACGAACGCATTCATAAGATCCGCGAATCGGTGTCGCACATGCTTGTGCTGTTTCCGTTCGAGGAAGAGATCTACCGCAAGGAAGGCATCCCGGTCACGTATGTGGGTCATCCGCTGGCGGGCGCCATTCCCATGGAGCCCGATCGCGCGGCGGCGCGCGAGCGGCTGGGCATCGACCAGAATGCGCGCGTGCTGGCGATTCTGCCGGGCAGCCGTTCGTCCGAGATCCGGCTGTTGGCGCCGCGCTTCCTGCAAGCGGCGCAATTGCTGCTGAAGAAAGATCCGGCGCTGCAATGCGTGGTACCGATGGTCAATGACCAGCGGCGTGCTGAATTCCAGGCCCTGCTGGCGCAGTATCCCGTGCCGGGTCTGCGCTGCATCACCGCAGAAGATCTGCATGGTGCGGGCGGTGACCGCAAGGCGCCCGTGGCGTGGTCTGTCATGGAAGCGGCCAACGCGGTACTGGTGGCCAGCGGCACGGCCACGCTCGAGACCGCGCTGTACAAGCGCCCCATGGTGATCTCGTACGTGTTGTCGCCGTGGATGCGCCGCATCATGACCTGGAAGTCCGGACAGCAGCGGCCGTATCTGCCTTGGGTGGGTCTGCCCAACGTGCTGTTGCGCGATTTCGCGGTGCCTGAATTGCTGCAAGACGACGCCACCCCCGAAAAGCTCGCCGAAGCCACGTGGGCGTCGTTGACCGATGATGCGCTGATCGCGCGCGTCGAAGCGCGCTTTACCGCCATGCACCAGGAGCTGTTGCGCGATACGCCGGCGCTGGCTGCCCAGGCGATTCTGGAGGTGGCAGGTGGAGCAGCCTGATCTGTTCGCGGCCCCGATTCAGCCCGCCTTGATCACGGCGGGTGTCGACGAGGCGGGCAGGGGGCCGTTGGCGGGCGCGGTTTATGCGGCGGCCGTTATCCTGCACCCTGATCGCCCCATCGACGGCCTGGCCGATTCGAAAGTGCTGAAGGCCGCCACGCGCGAAGCGTTGGCGGTACAAATCAAGGAACACGCGTTGGCCTGGTGTATTGCCAGCGCCAGCGTGGATGAAATCGACACGCTGAACATCCTGCGCGCCACCATGCTGGCGATGCAGCGGGCCGTGCAAGGCCTGTCCACGCCCGCGCAGTTGGCGCTGGTGGACGGCAATCAGGCGCCCAAACTTACATGCACCGTGCAGACGGTCATCAAGGGCGACGCGCTCGTGCCGGCGATTTCCGCCGCTTCAATTCTGGCCAAGACGGCGCGCGACGCCGATCTGGTGCGCCTGCACGCCCTATATCCTCAGTACGCGTTCGATCAGCACAAGGGCTACGGCACGGCGCTGCATCTGCAACTGCTGCGCGAACACGGCCCCTGCGCGGAACATCGGCGCAGCTTTGCGCCCATCAAGGCATTCGGCCTGACCCCATGAAGCACATCAGTTCCCGCGACAATCCCGCGGTCAAGGCGCTGGCCAAGCTGGCCGGCACGGCGGGCAAGCGCGGTGCGCCCGTGCTGCTGGACGGGGTGCACTTGTGCCAGGCCTGGTTGCAACACCATGGCGCGCCGGATCAGGCCGTCTTTGATATTGATCGCTTGTCTCAGCCTGATATCGCGGCGCTTGCTGCCGCAGTGCCGGACGCGCGCTGCCTGGCGCTGGACGCGCGGCTGATGCAATCACTGGCCAGCGTGGAAAGCGGGCAGGGCGTGGCGTTTTTGGTCACGCCTCCTGCGATGGAATTGCCCGCAGAGGTCGACGAGAATTGCGTGTTGTTCGACCGCATTCAAGACCCGGGCAACGTCGGCACCTTGCTGCGCACCTGCGCGGCGGCTGGCGTTAAACGCGTGTTCCTGGCTACCGGCACCGCCGCCGCCTGGTCTCCCAAAGTGTTGCGCAGCGGGCAGGGCGCGCACTTTGCGCTGGCCATCCACGAGCACGTCGACCTTCAAGCGCTGTTGCCGAACCTGCGTGTGCCGCTGGTCGCCACCGCGCTGGAGGGCGCGCAAGACTTGTACCAAGGCCGCCTGCCGCCGAGTTGCGCCTGGGTCTTCGGGCACGAAGGTCAGGGCGTGGACCCGGCCTTGCTGGCCGCCGCGCGTCTGAAGGTGTGCATCCCGCACGACATGGCTGCCGTCGAATCGCTGAACGTGGGCGCGGCCGCCGCGATCTGCCTGTTCGAACAACGCCGCCAGGCCCTGTCTGGCGCGGCGCGCTGATCTGTTCATTTCCTTACATTCCCCAATTTCTTGACTGACCCCGTTTATACTCGCGCGTTGCGCGGGCATGACATCGGTTCACCCATGCCGCGAATCCCAGGGGAGATCAATGAAAACAATGTTCAGGTTGGCGCTTGCCATGGCAGGTGCGGTGTTGCTGTTGGCCGGATGCGCGGGGCCGCGTTATGCGGACGTGTCATCGCAGATTCCCGACATTGAGCCGGGGTTGGGCCGCATCTATGTCTATCAGCTCGCCAACGCCAAGGATGTCGCGCAGCCAGCCATTATGGTCAATGGCCGCAAAGTCGGTCGCTCGAAGGCCGGCCGGTTTTTCTTCGTGGACCGGCCAGCCG
Source organism: Achromobacter kerstersii (assembly GCF_902859595.1). Taxonomy (GTDB): domain Bacteria; phylum Pseudomonadota; class Gammaproteobacteria; order Burkholderiales; family Burkholderiaceae_B; genus Achromobacter; species Achromobacter kerstersii. The sequence goes on from NZ_CADIJQ010000001.1 coordinate 155,288, forward strand.
GCATGACCACCCTGACCTTGGCGCCGGATCGCAAGGACCCAGATGCCGGGATTAAATTGGATCTGCCTGCTGGCCAGACGAGGTACGTGCGCGTCGACATCGAGGGCGGCAAGCAGGTGTTGCGCCCGGAAGCGTCGGCCGAGGCGGCTACGCAATCATTGGCGGATTTGAAGTACTGGGGCGCGGGGCATCGCGACCGGGAAAAGCTGCGCTATTGATGTTGCACGGTTTGTAAAATTCGGTCGCACTCATATACTTCACGCTTTGAAATTCCGAGGTGGCTATGGCGTCATCGCCGTTTCACAAATTCCAGGGTTGGGCGCGTGCGGGCCGGGCGCTGCTGTTGACGTCGAGCATGCTGGCGTTGAGCGCATGCATGTCGGTCAGCACGCAAAAAGTCGGCATGGTTCCCGTGGCCGCCGCAGACCCGGTCTACAGCATTCAATTGTCGCGAGTCGTCATCGCGGCATTGCCGAATGACAGCAGCGTGACGCTGCCGTCGGGGTCGCAATGGCGCCGTGTCGGCGCGTTGCCGCAAGGCGATGTCTACCGCTCGATGAATGGCTTGTTCACCATTCAAACCCGCCGCCAGGGCGAAGCGTATCTGGTCGCGTCGTCCGGCAAGCTGCTGGGTTTTTATCTGCCAGGCGAAAGCGCATTCATGCCGCTTTCCCGCCCCGTTACGCTGCCCGTGGAGATGCGTCAATGAAATCGTGGTTGAAAGGGGTGGCAGCGGCCGCCATTGCAGTGGTATTGGCAGGGTGCGCTGGTCCGAAGTACGACGCGCTGCATGGCCAGCTTCCCCCGATTGCCGAGGGCAAGGGCCGGATCTATTTCTATCAGCCCCAGCCGACCAATCTGGCGGCCGCACAGCAAAAACTGCGCGTCAACAATGTCGTCGTTGGCCGCAATAAGCCGGGCAGCTTTTTCTTTGTGGATCGGCCTGCAGGCAGCTACGTGGTCACCAACCTGTACTGGACGGGCGACGGCGTGAGCTTCATGCTCGACCCCGGCCAAACGCGTTACGTGCGGGTGATGGCCGAAGTGTATGGCGCCACGGGCGCAGTCGGAAAATTGTCGATGCAACTGGTCGACCCGGCGGAAGTGGCCGAAAACGAAATGCGCGGGCTGCGCTATTGGGGCGCAGCAAGCCCCGAGCGCGCGCCGGGCCTGTAATTCGGCCGCGTTTCCTTCACCCGAAAACAGCCAGGGCGCATCCATGATGCGCCCTGGTTTTTTTAGCCCCGATCCAGGCCCACTTCCTGCAGCACCGTCGTCGCGATTTCTTCGATGGACTTCGTGGTGCTGGACAGCCAGGAAATGCCTTCGCGGCGCATCATGCGTTCGGCTTCGGCCACTTCATAGCGGCACTGTTCCAGTTGCGAGTAGCGGCTGTTGGGGCGGCGTTCGTTGCGCACTTCAGCCAGGCGCTCGGGTTGGATGGACAGGCCAAACAGCTTGGCCCGATGCGGGGCGATGGTCGAGGGCAGGGTGCCGCGCTCGAAATCGTCAGGCGTCAGCGGGAAGTTGGCCGCCTTGATGGCGTACTGCATGGCCAGGTACAGGCTGGTTGGCGTCTTGCCGCAGCGGGACACTCCCACCAGGATGACGTCGGCCTGGTCCAGCTGGTTCACGAACTGCCCGTCATCGTGCGCCAGGCTGAAGTTGATGGCGTCGATACGATTGCGGTACTTTTCTGAATTGGCCTGCATGTGCGAGCGGCCAATGGAGTGGCTGGACTTCAAGCCTAGCGCCTGTTCGATATGGCTGACGAAGGTGCCAAACAGGTCCATGAAAATGCCGTTCGCCTGGCGAACGCGGGCCAGGATTTCGGGGTTGACCAGGGTGCTGAACACAATGGGCGGCACGCCGGCTTCCAGGGCGCTGCGGTCGATGCGCATGGCGACTTCAGCGGCTTTTTCGAGCGTGTCGACAAAAGGCAGGCGGATCGGCTTGAAATCGACTTCTTCGAACTGGGAAAGCACCGACTGGCTGAACGTTTCAGCGGTGATGCCGGTACTGTCGGAAACGATGTATACCGTGCGTACGATCGGGGTAGATGTCATGTGTAAAAAATTCCAACCAGTCAGATAGCCGAGGGTACTCCACCGAGTACAATCAGGCCCCTATAAGTCACCCCAAGGGCGGTCCAAGGCCAGTTTGGTCAGCGTCTGAAAAAGCAGTGTTTTGTGCTTGATTCATGCTTTGACCTAACTCGCTTTCATTCCATTGTAAAAGGTGACTTCAATGTCGTATGTTGTTTTGTTCGAGCAGCTCCGCATGACGGACGTGGACTCGGTAGGAGGCAAGAACGCATCACTAGGCGAAATGATCAGCCAGCTGTCTGGCGCGGGTGTCCGCGTTCCGGGCGGCTTTGCCACGACCGCCGACGCTTTCCGTGATTTCCTGAAAGCCTCGGGCCTGGACCAGCGCATTGCTGAACGCCTGACCACGCTGAACCCCGAAGACGTGCGCGAGCTGGCCAACGCCGGCGCGCAGATCCGCCAATGGATCGTCGAAGCGCCGTTCTCGGCTGAATTCGAAGCACAAATCCGCGAAGCCTTTGCCAAGCTCGACGCTGACGGCAAGGGCTCGTTTGCCGTGCGCTCCTCCGCCACCGCAGAAGACTTGCCCGACGCCTCGTTCGCCGGCCAGCAGGAAACCTTCCTGAACGTCGTTGGCATTGATGACGTGCTGGACAAGATCCGCCACGTGTTCGCGTCGCTGTACAACGACCGCGCCATTTCCTATCGCGTGCACAAGGGCTACGCCCACGCCGATGTCGCCCTGTCGGCCGGCATTCAGCGGATGGTGCGTTCCGACAAGGGCAGCGCCGGCGTCATGTTCACCATCGACACCGAATCGGGTTTTGAAGACGTCGTGTTCATCACGTCGTCCTACGGCCTGGGCGAAACCGTTGTGCAAGGCGCCGTCAACCCCGACGAGTTCTACGTCTTCAAGCCCACGCTGGCTCAAGGCAAGTTCCCGATCGTTGGCCGCCGCATTGGCTCCAAGCTGATCAAGATGGAATTCGACCCGGAGCGTCCGGAAGGCCGCGCCGTGCGTACCGTTGACGTGCCCGTGTCCGAGCGCAACCGCTACTCGCTGACCGACGACGAGGTCAATGAACTGGCCCGCTACGCCGTCATCATCGAACAGCACTACAAGCGCCCGATGGACATCGAGTGGGGCCGCGACGGCGTCGACGGCAAGATCTACATCCTGCAAGCGCGTCCGGAAACGGTGAAGTCGCAGCAGGGCGTGAACGACGTGCAGCAGCGCTACCGCCTGAAGGCCACCGGCCAGGTCCTGATTACGGGCCGCGCAATTGGCCAGAAGATTGGCGCCGGCCCCGTCCGCGTCGTGGGCGACATCTCCGACATGGACAAGGTCCAGCCGGGCGACGTGCTGGTCACCGACATGACGGACCCCAACTGGGAGCCCGTGATGAAGCGTGCCGCGGCCATCGTGACGAACCGTGGCGGCCGTACGTGCCACGCCGCGATCATCGCGCGCGAACTGGGCATTCCGGCTGTGGTGGGTTGCGGTAACGCGACTGACCTGCTGAAGGAAGGCCAGGCCGTGACCGTGTCTTGCGCGGAAGGCGACGAAGGCCGCATCTATGACGGCTTGATCGAAACCGAAGTGGAAGAAGTGCGCCGCGGCGAAATGCCCGCCATCGATCTGAAGATCATGATGAACGTGGGCAACCCCCAGCTGGCGTTCGACTTCGCGCAGATCCCCAACAGCGGCGTGGGCCTGGCGCGTCTGGAATTCATCATCAACAACAACATCGGCATCCACCCGAAGGCAGTCCTGGACTACCCGAATGTGGACGGCGAGCTGAAGAAGGCCGTGGAATCGGCCGCTCGCGGGCACGCCAGCCCGCGCGCATTCTTCGTCGAGAAGATGGCGGAAGGCGTGGCGACGATTGCCGCCGCGTTCTACCCGAAGCCGGTCATCGTGCGCATGTCGGACTTCAAGTCCAACGAGTACCGCAAGCTGGTGGGCGGTTCGCGCTACGAGCCCGAGGAAGAGAACCCCATGCTGGGCTTCCGCGGCGCGTCGCGCTACATCGCTGAAGACTTCGCCGAGTGCTTCCGCATGGAATGCGAAGCGCTGAAGAAGGTCCGCGACGACATGGGCCTGACCAACGTTGAAATCATGGTGCCGTTCGTGCGCACGGTGGGTCAGGCCGAAAAGGTTGTGAACCTGCTGGCCAAGCACGGTCTGGCGCGTGGCGAAAACGGCCTGAAGCTGATCATGATGTGCGAAGTGCCGTCCAACGCCATCCTGGCCGACGAATTCCTGCAATTCTTCGACGGCTTCTCGATCGGTTCGAACGACATGACCCAGCTCACGCTGGGCCTGGACCGCGACTCGGGTATGGAGCTGCTGGCTGCCGACTTCGACGAACGCGACGAAGCCGTGAAGTTCATGCTGCGCCGCGCGATCAAGGCTTGCCTGGCCGCCAACAAGTACGTGGGTATCTGCGGCCAAGGCCCCAGCGATCACCCGGACTTCGCGCAATGGCTGAAGGACGAGGGCATCCTGTCGATGTCGCTCAACCCGGATACCGTTGTCGAAACGTGGCAGCGTCTGGCCAAGTAATCGGCTGACTGGCCAGTAAAAAGCCCCGCATCTGAAAGGATGCGGGGCTTTTTTTCTATGCGGATGCGAGGGGGTGAGAGCAAGGGGATGCGTTCACAAGGGCGCAAGTGCACAAGGGCACAAGGGTGCAAGGGCGCAAGGGTGCAAGGGTGCAAGGGCACAAGGGCACAAGGGTGCAAGGGCGCAAGGGTGCAAGGGTGCAAGGGCGCGGGGGCAGGGGCGATGTCACGCCGCCCGGCGCGCTTCCAGGTAACGGGTCGGCGTTTGCCCAAGCGCACGGCGGAACGCAGACGCGAACGCACTCGGGCTGGCGTAACCCAGATCCAGTGCAACGCGGGTGACGGGCTGCCCTTGGCTTAAACGTTCGATGGCGGCAAGCAGGCAGACTTGCTGGCGCCAATCGGCAAAACTCGCGCCGGTTTGTGCGCGGAACAAGCGGGTAAAGGTGCGACGGCTCATGCCCGCCTGGCTGGCCATGACGTCGAGCCCGACCGAAATCGAGGGCGTATCGAACACTTGCTGGCATGCGCGCACCAGCCGCGGGTCTTGCGGCAGAGGGGCATGCAGCGACAGGCGGGGCATGAACGCGATTTCCGCCACCAGCATCGCCATCAGCTTGCCCGCGCGGCCTTGGGTGTCGTACAGCGCAGGCAGGTCGACTGCGTCCTGCAATAGCTGCTTGAGCAAGGCCGATACGCCGTAGACGCAGCAATGGTCCGGCATCCGGGCGGCGTCGGCTTCGCGTTGCGATACGAAGGCGTTAAGCATGGTGACCTGGCCCGACATGGTCATTTCGTGCGTGACGCCGGCAGGCACCCAGCACGCCCGTTGCGGGGGCACGAGCCACCGGCCCGCTGGCGTGGCGACGCTGATGGTGCCGCGCGAGGCAAACGCGAACTGGCCCCGCCGGTGCGCGTGCACGGGAAACGTCGACCCGGCCGCATACTCGTTCGCGGTCACGACCACCGCGCGCGGAATGTCTTCAAACGGATCGACCAGGGTATTTCGCATGGCCTGAATTCTACAGAGAATGACCCGATAACGAAGGCGGGCCATGTAGGGCCGGCATACGATTCCTGCCTCGTGTCGCCGGATGCCGGCGACGTTTCATCCGCATCGGAGGCAGGATGCCCGGCACTTTTCATTCCGTGGGTAATGGCCCCCACGCTGTTCTTGTTCTGCATGGCTGGTTTGGCGACGCGCATGCGTTCGAGCCGATCGAACCGTGGCTGTCCCGCGACGCCTATCGCTACGTGTTCATGAACTACCGCGGTTACGGCGGCAGGCGCGACGAATCGGGGACGTACACCATCGACGAAATCGCTGCCGATGCGCTGGCGCTTGCAGACAAACTCGGATTCGAGACCTTCAGCCTGATTGGGCATTCCATGGGCGGCATGGCAATCGAGCGTATCGCCACCTTGGCGCCCGAGCGGGTACGCGCACTGGTGGCGATTGCGCCCGTGCCTTGCGGGGGTATCCGGTACGACCCGGCGACGCACCAGATGCTGGAGGCGGCCGCAACGCGCGCCGAGCTTCGCCAGACCATCATTGACCGCAGCACCGGTGGCCGTTTGCCCGCGCAGTGGGTCGAATGGAAGGCGGCGTATTCAGTGGCGTGCTCAATCCCCGACGCCTTCGCTGCTTACCTGCACGCGTGGGCCGATACGGATTTCACTGAGGCTATCGACGGGCGCCATCCCGTGAAAGTCCTGGTGGGCAAGCACGACCCGACCTTCAACGCGGAGTTGATGGCGCAAACCTATCTGCGCCGCTATCGCCGGGCCAGTGTTGAGGTGCTGGATAACGCCGGCCACTATCCCATGAACGAAACGCCGCTCGCGCTTGCGGCCGCGATCGAGGCGTTTCTGGGGGAGGTGGCAAGGGAGATCACGACGGCATGATCGAGTCGGACGGCGGCAAGGCGTATCGCCACCGCCTGACCGAGACGGACGGCGCGCGGCGCAAGGATCAGGCCGCCTGCGCCTCGCGCGCGATCAGTTCGCGCTTGCGGTCGATGCCCCAGCGGTAGCCGGCCATGGAGCCATCGGTGCGCACCACGCGGTGGCAGGGGATGGCAAGCGCGATGTTGTTGGTGGCGCAAGCGCGGGCCACGGCGCGCACGGCTCGCGGGTGTCCGATGCGTTCGGCCACTTGCGTATACGTGGCGGTAGCGCCTACCGGAATCTCGCGCAGCGCTTCCCAGACCCGGCGCTGGAATGCGGTGCCGCGCACATCCAGGGGCAGGTCCAAGCCCCGCGATGGGTCTTCCACAAAGCCCACCACGGCGGCGACCCAGGTTTCAAATTCCGCATCCGCGCCAATCAGGCGGGCGGCCTTGAAGCGGTCTTGCAAGTTGCGAACCAGGGTTTCGGGATCGGCATCCAGGGCGATTTCGCAGATGCCGGTGTCGCTGGCCGCCACCAGCAGCGCGCCCAATGAACATTGCGCCACGGCGAAACGGATGTCGACGCCTTCGCCGTTCTTGCGAAAAGCGGTGGGCGTCATGCCCAGGATGGCGGGCGCGGCTTCATAGAAGCGGCCGCTGGAATTGAAGCCGGCGTCATACATGGCGTCGGTGACGCTGGCGCTGGCTTTCAGGTGTTGGCGCGCGCGCCCGGCGCGCAGGGCGCTGGCGTAGGCCTTGGGCGTGATGCCCGTGACGGCCTTGAAGATGCGGTGGAAATGGTAGCGGCTCATGCCGGCCTGCTCGGCCAGCGTGGACAGATCGGGCGGCTGCTCGGCCTCGAGCGCGCGGCAGGCACGCTCGACGGCGGCGGCGTGCTGTTTGCTCAAGGGGGCGACGGCGGGGCTCATAAGGGACTCCTGACATGCGCGTGGAGAAATACGCTATGACTCATGGTCTCAAGCCCCGCCGCGCACCGCACTCCGGATATTGCGCGCGCCGTGCGTTCAGGCGGGCGCGTACGCGTCCAGAAAGCGGCGCAGCAGTTCGCCCGCCACCGGGGTCGCGCGCACGTTCGCCGTCAGGTCGGGCATATCCAGGTTTTCGGCAGCGTAACGGCGGCCGTAACGCTCCAGGTGGGCGCGGACAAAGTCGGGGCCGAATTCCGGGTGGAACTGGGTCGAAAACACGTTTCTGCCGATACGGATCATCTGGTGCTCGTCCAGGTCCGAGCGCGCCAGCACGGCGGCGCCCGGCGGCGGTTGCAGCACAGTTTGCGCATGTAGCATCTGCGCGGGGAAGGTCGGCGGCAGGCCGGCCAGCAGCTTGTCGCCCGAGGCCTGCGGCAGCAGTTCCACCGTTTGCGTGCCCACTTCGCGGCCAGACGGGTTGTAGCCGACCTTGCCGCCCAGGGCATGCGCCAGCAATTGGTGGCCGTAGCACACGCCGAACATCGGCAAGCCTGCGGCGGCGGCGTCGCGCAGCCACGCGGCGGTGTCTTCGCTCCAGGGTTCCTTATCCGTCACCATGGCGGGCGAGCCCGTGATCAGCGCGGCGCGGTATTGCGCGGGCAACTGGGGGCGCTGGCCTTCATGCACGGCCACGATCTCGATGTCGTCCGTGGCCAAGCCGGCCGCCTTCGACAGTTGTTCGGCATAGCCGCCGAACTGGCTTTTAAGCGTGTCGTCCGGGTCCCCGGTGTGCAGGATCAGAACGGGTAGGGCAGTGGAAGTTGCAGCGGTCATGGATGCTTGATCGAAGAAAAGGCAGACGCGGAAAATCCGGGTGGGACCGCCGCGTCAGGGCACATCATAATCCAGTGCAATTGTTCATGACCGCCGCCAGCGTACCCGTTGCGTCCCGGAAATACGTACAATCCGCTCACGACTCATCCTTTCAGGCGACTTAAACACCATGTGGATTTGGTTGGGATTGGCCGCGCTGGCCCTCATCGGGGAACTGGCGACGGGTACTTTCTATTTGCTGCTGGTGGCCCTGGGGCTGGCGGCCGGCGGCGTTGCCGCGTGGTTGAACATTGGCCAGGAATGGCAACTGGTGGCCTGCGGCGTCGTGTTGCTGCTGGGCCTGCTGGTCCTGCGCAAGACGCGTGTCCTGAAAAAGCGTGAAGTCAATTCGGCCCGCAATGTCGATGTGAATCTGGATATCGGCCAGACGGTTACCGTCGAGGCCTGGTCGGAACACCGCACCGCGCGCGTCTGGTATCGCGGCGCGCACTGGCAAGCGGAATTGGCCCCAGGCAAAACGCCGCATGCGGGCGAACACACCATCACCGAATTGCGCGGCTCGACGCTGGTGCTGACCCCAAGGGGCAAGCCGGATTCGGCGCAATAATCTCGGCGTAAAAAATGCCGGCGTAGAAATGTCGGCGCAGTAACACCGGGCCACGCTTCGCGCAGCCCGAGGCGGGCGCCCTTGCCGGCAAGCAAGGCCGCCTCCGCACTCACTCCAGGAGAAGTTCCAAATGATCATCGATACTTCCACTATCGTCCTGCTCGTTGTCGTCGCACTGGCGATTCTTATCGTCATCAAAGCGATCGCCATCGTGCCCCAGCAGCACGCCTGGGTGGTCGAACGCCTGGGCAAATTCGACCGCGTTCTGTCACCGGGCGCGGGCTTTGTCATTCCGTTTATCGAGCGCGTGTCCTACAAGCATTCGCTGAAGGAAATTCCGCTGGACGTGCCCAGCCAGGTTTGCATCACGCGTGACAACACGCAGCTGCAAGTCGACGGCGTGCTGTACTTCCAGGTGACCGATCCGATGCGTGCATCGTATGGCTCGTCGAACTACATCTCGGCCATCACGCAGCTGGCGCAGACGACCTTGCGTTCGGTCATCGGCAAGATGGAGCTGGACCGCACGTTCGAAGAGCGTGATTCCATCAACAGCAATATCGTCGCGTCGTTGGACGAGGCCGCGCTGAACTGGGGCGTGAAGGTGTTGCGCTACGAGATCAAGGATTTGACGCCGCCCAACGAGATCTTGCGTTCGATGCAGGCGCAGATCACCGCCGAGCGTGAAAAGCGTGCGCTGATCGCCGCTTCCGAAGGCCGCCGCCAGGAACAGATCAACATCGCCACCGGTGAACGCGAAGCCGCCATCGCCCGCTCGGAAGGTGAAAAGCAGGCGCAGATCAACCAGGCGCAAGGTGAAGCTGCCGCAGTGCTGGCCATTGCTGAAGCCACCGCCAAGGCCATCACGCAAGTGGCCGACGCCGTGCGTCAGCCGGGCGGCATGGAAGCCGTCAACCTGAAGGTCGCAGAACGCTATGTCGAAGCGTTCGCCAATGTGGCCAAGGAAGGCAACACGCTGATCCTGCCGGCCAACATGTCCGACGTTGGCGGCATGATCGCCTCGGCCATGACCATCGTGAAGTCCACGCGCAACACCTGACCTCGCGCCTTACCGCGCGCCGCCCATGATCGCTCCCGTTAATTTGCTTCTGATAGCAGCACTGGCGGGAGTCCTTTCTCTTTGCGTGCTGGGGTCCCTGGCTCGCAGCGGCATGGCGGGCATCCGCGAAACCATACGCGCCAACTTGCTCACGCTGTTGGCGTTTTTTACGTTCGGGCTACAGAACACGGCGGCGCCGCTGTGGTTGTCGGTGCTGGTACCCAACGTGGCCGTCGCGCTGGCGCTGTGCTCGTATTACACGGGCGTCAGGCGGCTGCTGGGCCTAAGCGTTCCGCGGCATCTGATGATGCTGGGCTGCCTGCTGGCCCTGCCGGTGGTGCTGGTCTGCACCTATTTGGACTGGCAGATCGGGCCGCGCATCGTGGCGATGTCGTTCTTGCAGATGGGCTTCATGCTGGCCGTGGCGCACACCCTCCAGCGCAACATGCCTGCCCACCGCTCGCGCTATAGCTATCGCTTTCTGTGGGTTGCCGCGCTGATTTCGGCCCTGGTCTGCGCGCTGCGGGCGGCGGTCTACCTGTTCGACCTGGCCATTCCCCAGACCTTGCTGGAACCCACGGTCTGGAACATCACCTTCCTGACCTTGGGTGTGCTGACCATGCCGTGCCTGACGCTGGGCACGATCATGATCATTCACGATCGCATGCTGGCGGATCGCGAGCACGAACTGAATACCGACTTCCTGACCGGGCTGATGTCGCGCAAGGCGTGGTGGATGCAGGCCGAGCGCTACTGCGCGCAGGCGCTGCGCACGCGGCGGCCGCTGACCTTGTTGCTATTGGATGTCGACCACTTCAAGCGCATCAACGACATGCATGGGCACGCGGCGGGCGATGCGGTACTGCGGCATTTTGGCCTGCTGGCCACGGTCACGCTGCGTACGGGAGATCATGTGGGCCGCGTGGGCGGCGAGGAATTCGGCGTGCTGTTTCCCGACCTGCGCAGCGACGCGGTGATGGAGGTGGCGGCCAGATTGCTGGACTCCACCCGGCGCACGCCTTGTGCGCACGGCGGCAGCACGATCTCGTACACGTTCAGCGCGGGCGTTGCGGATTGGGTGCCGGGCGAGAACTTCGAGGCCTTTTTTGAACGGGCGGATCGCAAGCTCTACGCCGCCAAGGCGGCGGGGCGCAACCGCATCGTCGGGCCGGGTGAGCCGGCCGAGGTGCTGGCGCCGCCCGTCCCGGCTGCTGCGTGAATCAATCGTCTTTGTCTTTGCGCGGCGCGCGCGTGTCGTGCTTCATGATGCGTTCTTTCTCGCGCTGCCAGTCTTTCTCGCGCGCGGTGTCGCGCTTGTCGAACAGCTTCTTGCCGCGGCCCAACGCGAAATCCAGCTTGATGCGGCCGTTCTTATAGTGCAGGTTCAGCGGCACCAAGGTGTAGCCGCGCTGCTCGACCTTGCCGATGAGCTTGCTGATTTCTTCGGCCTTGAGCAGCAGCTTGCGCGTGCGCATGGCGTCGGGGTGGATATGGGTGGACGCCGTGGGCAGCGGGCTGACGTGCATGCCCAGCAGGTACAGTTCGCCATCGCGTACGATGACGTAGCTTTCCTTGAGCTGCACGCGGCCATCGCGAATCGCTTTGACTTCCCAGCCTTGCAGGACAAGGCCGGCTTCGTAGCGGTCTTCGATGAAATAGTCGTGCGTGGCTTTGCGATTGTCGATAATGCTCATAACGCCTTTTTGCTCATATTGCTTTTTTGCCCCTCGTGTCTTTTGCCCGGGGCTTGTTTTTTGCCTGAGGTTTCGCCTGGGGGTTTTGCCTGAGGGTTTTGCCTGAGGGTTGATGGCCCGGTGGATACCCACATTAGGCTTAGGTCGTGCAGTGCCGGTAAAATCTTGCCATTCTAGCCATTTGCGATAGTCGATGCACAAAGTACAACGATCCGTCCTGGTGCCTTACAGCGCCGCCCAGATGTTTGATCTGGTTGCCGACGTGGAAAAGTACCCCGAGTTCATGCCGTGGTGTGGCGGCGCCGAGGTGCAAACCCGCGACGAGCACGGCATGCAGGCCTCTATCCTGATCAGCTTCGCGGGGATGAAGCAGCGCTTCACCACGCGCAACACCCACGTCTATCCCGACCGGATCGACCTTGAACTGGTGGACGGGCCGTTCTCCAGCCTGGTCGGCCATTGGGAATTCCAGCCCCTGGCCGAAGACGCGTGCAAGGTGTTGTTCACAATGGAGTACGCGTTTTCGAACCGCGCACTGGAAATGGTGGTGGGCCCGGTGTTCAACCGCATCGCCACCAGCTTCATTGATTCCTTCACCAAGCGGGCGCAGTCCAAGTATGGCGAATGAGCCGACTGCCGCGCCGCAGGTCGACGCCAGCGCTAACGTCAGCGTCAGCGTCTGCTACGCCTTGCCGGGCCACGTGTGGTTGCGCGAACTGAGCCTGCCGGCGGGGGCGACGGTGGCTGACGCCTTGGCGGCCAGCGGCTTCGCGCAGGCGTTCCCGGTGGTGCAGCCCTGGGAGCGCGGCGTGGGTATCTTTGGCCGCGCCACGGAACCCCAAGCGCGGCTGGCCGATGGCGACCGCGTTGAAATCTATCGGGGCTTGAGCTTCGACCCCAAGGAATCGCGCCGCCGCCGCGCTGAGCACCGCCGCGCCAAAACCGCCAGAAACGGCAGGGTCCGGCCGGCCGGTCTGTTGTAGGCGTGGGGGCGGGCCAGCCGCCTGTCGGACCCGGATAACCGGGTACACATTGTCATCATCGCGACAAGTGGCGCCGGGCCTTCCGGCGTAACATAGGCACCGTTTCGTACTTACGTTTACGTTAACGTCATGTCAAAATCGACGGGCTGGCGTTCACGAGACGGCAGCAACGCCAGCAGACAATACTGATGACAACAGGAGACAGGCTGTGGACTTGGAACTGACTGACGAGCAGCGCGCCTTTGCGCAAGCCGCCCGCGACTACGCCGAGGGCGAGCTCGCGCCCCATGCGGCGCGCTGGGACGCCGAAGGTATCTTCCCCCGCGAGGCCTTCGCCCGCGCTGGCGAAATGGGCTTTTGCGCCATCTATGCCAGTGAAGACATCGGCGGCCTGGGGCTGCCGCGCCTGGACGCCACCCTGGTGTTCGAGGAAATGGCGGCGGTGGACCCGTCGACCACAGCCTTCCTGACGATCCACAACATGGCCACCTGGATGGTCGGAAAATGGGGTCAGCCTGCCTTGCGCGAACACTGGGGCCCCTTGCTGGCCAGCGGCCAGAAGCTGGCGTCCTACTGCCTGACCGAGCCTGGCGCCGGTTCCGACGCGGCGTCCCTGTCCACGCGGGCGCAGCGCCAAGGCGACGACTATGTGCTCAACGGCGCCAAGGCCTTCATTTCGGGCGGCGGCGACACCGATCTGCTGGTGGTCATGGCGCGCACGGGCGGTGAGGGCGCCAGCGGCATCAGCGCCTTCGCGGTGCCGGCCGATAGCGCGGGCATCAGTTACGGGCGCAAGGAAGAAAAGATGGGCTGGAACAGCCAGTCCACGCGTCCCATCACCTTTGAGAACGTGCGCGTGCCGGCCGCGAATATGCTCGGGCAAGAGGGCGAAGGCTTCAAGATCGCCATGAAAGGCCTGGACGGCGGACGCATCAACATCGGCACCTGCTCGGTTGGCGCGGCGCAGGGCGCGCTGGACGCCGCCCGCCGCTACATGGACGAACGCCGGCAATTCAACCGCCGGTTGGCCGAATTCCAGGCGTTGCAATTCAAGCTGGCGGATATGGCCACGCATTTGGTCGCAGCGCGCCAGATGGTGCGCCTGGCCGCGTGCAAGCTGGATGCAGGGTCGCCGGACGCAGCCACCTACTGCGCGATGGCCAAGCGCTTCGCCACCGATATGGGTTTTCAGATTTGTCTGGATGCGCAACAGATTCATGGCGGCTATGGATACTTGCGGGACTATCCCTTGGAGCGTCTGGTGCGCGATACTCGCGTTCATCAGATTCTGGAGGGCACCAACGAGATCATGCGAGTGATCATTGCCCGCCAATTGTTGGAAAAAGGAGCCGACATAAGATGAATGCACCGGTGTTGTTCGAAGAAAGAAGCGCGGCGAACGGCATGCGGTTCGGGATTGCGACGCTGAACGCGCCGCAGACCCTGAACGGCCTGTCGCTGGAAATGGTGGACTTGCTGGCGGCGCGGCTGGACGAGTGGGCGCGCGACCCGGGGGTTGCGCTGGTCGTGCTGCAAGGCGCGGGCGAAAAGGCGTTTTGCGCAGGCGGCGACCTGCACGGCCTGTATCGCAGCATGAGCGAGAACCAGGGCAAGAACGGTTGGAGCAATGCCTATGCGCGCCGCTTCTTCGAGCACGAGTATCGGCTGGACTACCGCATCCACACCTATCCGAAGCCCGTCCTGTGCTGGGGCCATGGCATCGTCATGGGCGGCGGTATTGGCCTGATGATGGGCGCGAGCCACCGTGTGGTCAGCGAATCGTCCCGGCTGGCCATGCCCGAAGTATCGATCGGCCTGTTTCCTGATGTGGGCGGCAGCTGGCTGCTGAACCGCATGCCGGGCCGCATCGGTTTGTTCCTGGCGCTGACCGGCGCGCAGATGAATACGGCTGACGCATTTTTTGCGGGGCTGGCGGACTTCCGGCTGAACCACGCTGATTGGCCGAAGCTGCTGGCGTCGCTGGAAGAGCAGCCCTGGGCCGGGCAGGCAGGTGGCGCGTCCGAGGAGGCGATTGCACCGCGTTCGCTCAACGATGGCTTGCTGCGCCGCGCGCTGACGGCTTTGGAGCCGCAGGCGCCGCTTGAACCTGGCCACCTGCGCCAGCATTCTTTCCTGATCAACAACCTGTGCAACGGCAACCGCCTGGATGAGATCTACGAAGAACTCGCCTTGCTGAAAGACCACGCCGACCCCTGGCTGGCGCGCGCCGCCAAGACCATGCTGGCGGGCTCGCCGGGTTCGGTGCGCCTGGCCTTCGCCTTGCAGCAGCGCACGCGCCTGCGTTCGCTGGATGACGTATTCCGCGCCGAGTACATCGCCGCGCTGGCGTGCACCGCGCATGGCGATTTCGCCGAAGGCATCCGGGCCTTGCTGGTCGACAAGGACAAGAACCCGCGCTGGAATCCCGCCGTCATCGATATGGCGACGGACGCCTGGGTGCAGAAATTCTTTGAAGAGCCGTGGCCCGAAGGCGAGCCGCATCCGCTGGCCGACCTGGGTCAGGAAGGGCGCTAGCGCGCCGGCCGGTTCGGTAGAGGCGGACCGGCCACCCCGTCATGCAGATCACGATGGTTCCATACCTACAGCAATAGCAACAGGAGACAAGACATCATGAGCAGTATTGCGTTTATCGGTTTGGGCAACATGGGCGCGCCCATGGCATTGAATCTGGTCAAGGCCGGACACAGCTTGACGGTGTTCGATCTGGTGCCAGCGGCCGTCAAGCTGTTGACTGATGCGGGGGCGCGCGCGGCGGCCTCGGCATCCGAGGCCGTCAAGGGCGCCGACGTCGTGATTTCGATGTTGCCGGCCAGCAAGCACGTCGAAGGGCTGTATCTGGGCGAAGACTTGCTGGGCAAGATTCCATCCAGCGCGCTGGTCATCGAATGCAGCACCATCGCGCCGGACTCCGCGCGCAAGGTGGCGCAGGCGGCCGACGTGCGCGGCATCGCCATGATTGACGCCCCGGTATCTGGCGGCACGGGCGGGGCGGCGGCAGGCACGCTGACGTTCATCGTGGGCGGTCAGTCCGCCGCGCTGGAACGCGCGCGTCCCGTGCTGGAAAAGATGGGCAAGAACATCTTCCACGCCGGTCCGGCGGGTGCTGGCCAGGTCGCCAAGATCTGCAACAACATGCTGTTGGGCATCTTGATGGCGGGTACGTCCGAAGCGCTGGCGCTGGGCGTGGCCAATGGGCTGGACCCGAAGGTGCTGTCCGACATCATCGCCAAGAGCTCGGGCCGCAACTGGGCCACCGAACTCTACAACCCGTGGCCGGGCGTCATGGAGCATGCGCCGGCGTCCAAGGGGTATGCGGGTGGTTTCGGCGTGGACCTGATGCTGAAGGACTTGGGGCTGGCGGCCGAAGCGGCGCTGTCGGCACGAGCGTCCATTCCGTTGGGTGAGCTGGCGCGCAATCTGTATTCGCTGCACAGCTCGGGCGGCTCGGGCAAGCTGGATTTCTCCAGCATCGTCAATTTGGTCAAGCGCGAGCAAGACTGACATGAGCGAGCATGTGTCGTCGCCTGACCCGGCCGCGCGGGTCAAGGCAAGTTTCGACCAGCAAAGCGTGATGCGCCTGCTGGGCGCCGGGCTGGAGGTGGTGGAGCGGGGCAGGGTGGACATCGTGCTGCCTTACCGGGCTGACCTCTGCCAGCAGAACGGCTTCTTGCACGCGGGCATTTCCACCACCATTGCCGACAGTGCGGGCGGTTATGCCGCCTTCACGCTGTTCAACGCGGGCGAAGATGTGCTGACGTCCGAGTTCAAGATGAACTTCCTGGCGCCGGCCAAGGGCGACCGCTTCGTGGCCAGCGGCCGCGTGGTCAAACCGGGCAAGCGCTTGTCGATCTGCCAGGTGGAAGTTCACGCCTACGAAGGCGAACAGGCCACGCTTTGCGTGATAGGCTTGCTCACCGCGGTACGCGTGACGCCGCGATGAATCCGGCGCGCGGTGCGTCCTGCCCTTGACGGGGCGGGGCGCGCCGCGCGCTTGTCGCGTGTCGCTTGGGTATCGGGCAATGCCAGCAAAAGAACACCATCGAATTTTTCGCAGCAACTGGCTGCGTGCGGCCGTTTTGGGCGCCAATGACGGCATTGTGTCCACGGCCAGCCTGATCACCGGCGTGGCGGCGGCGCAGGCCACGCATGGCGCCATCCTGACATCGGGTCTGGCCGGGCTGGTTGCCGGGGCCTTGTCGATGGCGGCGGGCGAATACGTATCCGTGCGGTCGCAGGCGGATACCGAAGCGGCGGACTTGCGGATGGAGCAGCGGTCGCTGAAGGGCAACTCCGAGGAAGAACTGGCCGAGCTGATCGATATTTATGTCGAGCGCGGGCTGACGCGCGAACTGGCGGCGCAGGTGGCGCGCCAGCTCACCCAACATGATGCGCTGGACGCCCATGCGCGCGACGAACTGGGCATATCCATCCATAACCGGGCCCGTCCTGTGCAGGCGGCGGTGGCGTCCGCCGCATCGTTTGCGGGCGGCGCGGCCTTGCCGCTGGTGGTGGCCCTGATGGCGCCCGGGCCGCAATTGATTGGGTGGGTGATTGGGGCGTCGGTGCTGTGTCTGGCCGGACTCGGGGCGTTGGCCGCAGGGGCGGGCGGCGCGCCCAAAGGGCCCGCCGCGCTGCGCGTCACGATACTGGGCGCGCTGGCGATGGCGGTGACTGCCGGCGTGGGTGCGCTGTTCGGCGTCGCGGCGTAACGCTTCGGCTTGGGTGCGTAACGCTTCTTTGTGGGGGGCTACGCGTCGTTGTCGCAGCGGAACGCTTCGTGGTGGCCACCGTCGAGCCGGTGGCCACGCACCGCGCCAACTACGGCTTACGGGGTGATGGAGTAGGGCAGCGCCGCGGTCGCGATGCGCGGGCCGTCTACGGCACCCAGCCGCAGATCGCCTTCGGGCAAGGCGGCAAGCGTCGTTTCGAACAAGACGGATGCGACCCCGCCCAGGCTTGCCGCATCCACCACGCGGCCAATCGGCTCGCCCGGCTGGGTGGCGTCGAAAACATCCACGCCCGCCAGCGTCGCGCCTTGCTCGCCGGCGTCGGCAACTGTGCCATACGCCATGCGGCGCTTGACGGTGCCACGGTAGTGGCTACGCGCCACAACTTCCTGGCCGGGGTAGCAGCCTTTGGTGAAGCTCACGCCTTGCACCAGTTCCAGATTGACCGTTTGCGGGATGAAAACGTCCTGGGTAGCCGTGGCGATCCAGGGGATGCCGGCCGCCAGATCGGCCACTTGCCATTGCGCGGCGGGGGCCAGGCCCAGCACGCCGGAAAACGCGGCCGACTGTTCCAGCTGTTCGTCGGACGCTATCCACCACCAGCGCAGGCGCGCATCGGGCGTGGGCGCGGCGATCCAGGTGCCGGACGGCAGGTCCACGCGCTGCCAGGCGGCGCGCGGCAAGGGGCCGGTTACGGCTTCCAGTGCAGCGGCATCTTCCTCCGTCACCTGCACCCCGGCTACATTCAGCAAGGTGGCGGCAAGCTTGACCTTGGCGCGCAGCACAAACATGGACAAGCGCTTGAGCAGCGCTTGCGACAAGTCTTTGCGGATCAGGCCGTAGAGCTGCGGAGCGTCATCGCCAGCGGCGGTGCCGCGCCACATGACCAGCGTGGCCAGCAGGCGGCCCTTGGCGGTGCAGTAGCCGGCCAGGCGGGCGGCGTCAGCAGGCAGGCCGGTGACGTCTTGCGTCAGTTGGCCGTGCAAAAAGGTCAGGGCGTCTGCGCCGGATGCGCTGAAGACTTGAAAATCTTCCAGCGGCGCGCATTGCGCGCAACCTTCGGCGCGGACAGGAATCGAAGAGTAGAAAGCGTGCATGTCGGCGGAGTGATCGCGTCATCAAAGTGCAGATGATAGCCGCCTTCCTGCGGGCAATGGGCCATCCCCTCGCCGGGAAAAGGGCCGCCCCGTGCACTCTGACCCCTCTTTTGCCGCGACAGGTCCGCCTGATCCATTAAACTTCCGGGACTTATGAAGAAGCGACTCCGTTTTTACGTCTTGTGGTCTTTCCTGCTCATCGTGATTGCCGCCGCGGCAGCCGTGGGCGCCGCCTGGAGCTGGATGCATCGGCCCATGCATTTACCGGCCGACAGGATCGATTTTGTAGTGGACCCGGGCAGCAGCCCGCGTACGGTCGCGCGCGCGCTGAATGCCGTGGGCGTGCCGATGTGGGAACCCGGCTTTGTCTGGATGGCCCGCCTGACCGAGCAAGACAAGCTGATGAAGGCTGGTGGCTATCAAGCCATTAACGGCGACACGCCGTGGCTGCTGCTGGAACGGCTGGCTCGTGGCGACATGACCCAGCGCCAGATCACGTTCCTGGAAGGCTGGACGTTCCGCCAGATTCGCCAGGCGCTGCGCGAGAACCCGGACGTCAAACAAACCTTGGGCGACACCAGCGATGAAGCGCTGATGGAGCGGCTGGGTTCCGACATCAAGCACCCGGAAGGCCTGTTCTTCCCGGACACCTATATCTTCACCCCCGGCAGCACCGACTTCGATCTGCTGCGCCGCTCTTACCAGGAAGGCCAGCGCATCTTGCAGGACACCTGGGCCAAGCGCCAATCGGACCTGCCGGTCGCCACGCCCTATGAAGCCTTGGTGCTGGCGTCCATCATCGAAAAGGAAACCGGCCATGGGCCGGATCGCCGCCGCGTGTCGGGCGTGTTCACCAACCGGCTGAAGATCGGCATGCTGCTGCAAACCGATCCCACCGTGATCTACGGCATGGGCGAGGCCTATCAAGGCCGCATCCGCAAGCGCGATCTGCAAACGGATACGCCGTGGAATACCTATACGCGCCCGGGTTTGCCGCCCACGCCCATCGCAGCGGCGGGCCGTGCGGCGCTGCTGGCTGCGGTGCAGCCCGAGCAACACAAGTACCTGTTTTTCGTGTCGCGGGGCAATGGCACGAGCGAGTTCGCCGAGAACCTGTCCGGGCATAACCGCAATGTGTCCCGCTACATCCTGGGCCAGGGCGCGCGTCCGAACGCGACGCCGGCTCCGGCCGGGGCCCCGGCGGCCGCGCCGGCCGCTTCCACGAACGCCGCGCCTTCCTCTGACGCCAGCGCGGGCCGCGGCACTGGCACTGGCACTGGCACTGGCACTGGCACGGGCACTGGCACTGGCACTGGCACGGGTACTGGCGCCAGCGCCGACTCCGATTCCGATTCCGACTCAGCACAAGGACAAGATCAATGACCTCACGCGGACGCTTCATTACGCTGGAGGGCGTGGACGGCGCGGGCAAGAGCACGCACACCGACTGGATCGCGGACTTCTTACGAGCGCAGGGCGTTGAGGTCGTCTCGACCCGTGAACCCGGCGGCACGCCGCTGGGTGAAAAACTGCGCGCCCTGGTGTTGACCGACACCATGGGCCTGGACACTGAAACACTGCTGATGTTCGCGGCGCGCTGCGAACACGCGCGCCAGGTGATTGAGCCGGCCTTGGCGCGTGGCGCCTGGGTGGTGTGCGACCGCTACACCGACGCAACCTACGCCTATCAGGGCGGCGGGCGCGGCTTGGGCGCCGAGCGCGTGGCCGTGCTTGAGCAATGGATGCAGGCCGGCCAGCCCGACCGCACCTGGCTCTTCGATGTGCCGCTGGACGTGGCCCGTGCGCGCCTGGCCAATGCGCGCGAACCCGACCGCTTCGAACGCGAAGGCGCAGCCTTCTTCGAGCGCACCCGCAACGCGTATCACGAACGCGTAAAGGCTGATCCCGACCGTATTCACGTCATCGATTCCACCCAGTCGATTGCGCAGATCCGCACCGAGCTTGAAGCCGGGCTGCGGGCGCTGCTGGCCGTGAAGGCGTGAGCGCGGGCATGAGCGCACCTCAATTCCTGCCCTGGCAGATGGAGACGGCGCGGGCCTGGCTGGGCAACCGCGACCGCTTCGCCCACGCGTGGCTGGTGCATGGCCTGGCCGGCATCGGCAAGCTGGATTTCGCGATCGCCGCCGCCGCTAGCCTGCTCTGTGAAACGCCCGATAACGGCTTGGCCTGCGGCCATTGCGCCGCCTGTGCCTGGTTCGCCAGCGGCAATCACCCCGACTTGCGCCGCATCCGGCCCGAGGCGGTGGCCGTGGAAGAGGGGGCGGATGCCGCCGCCGATGCCGCGGAAGACGCTGAACCCGCCACGGGCGCGGCCAAGCGGGCGCCGTCCAAGGAAATCCGCATCGATCAGATTCGGTCGCTGGAGTCCTGGTTCAACACGGCGACCCACCGGGGCGGATGGCGCGTGGCGCTGCTGTATCCGGCGCATGCGCTGAATGTGGTGTCGTCCAACGCCTTGCTCAAGGTGCTGGAAGAACCGCCGCCACACACGGTGTTTCTGCTGGTGGCCGACGCGCCAGACCGCTTGCTGCCAACGCTGGTGTCGCGCTGCCGGCGTTTGCCGCTGCCTGCGCCCGACCCTGACACCGCGTTGCAATGGTTGCGTGCCCAGAATGTTGAACCTGCCCGCGAATGGCTGGCGGCTGCGGGCGGCGCGCCTTTGGCTGCGCTGCGCTTGGCGCAAGCGGGCGACACGCCTTGCCCACCGTGGTTGCAGCAACTGATCGGCCCCTTGGCCCAAGGCCAGACGCCAGACGTCGGCACGCTGGCCGAGTCGCTGGAAAAAGTGCCGGCCACCGAATGGATCGACGCGTTGCAACGGCTGTACACCGACCTGATGCTGGCCAGCGCGGGCGCGCCCGTGCGTTACTTCCCGGCATTGGCGGCGGGCGTGGCCCAGGTCGCCACGCGCATGAATACCGCGCGCGTGGCGGAAGCCGCACGCTGGCTGACGCGGCAACGGGCGCTGGCCACCCATCCGCTGAACGCCAAGCTTTTTGCGCACGCCACCCTGCAACGCGTGGTGCTATCCTGCCAAGCGTAAGTCTCTGATCCAGCGGCGTTTTGCCCGAAAACGGGCAGGGCGCCGCGGTCTCTTTATGTAGTCAAAACATGTACGTCGATTCCCACTGTCATTTGAATTTTCCCGAGCTGGCGGCCGATTTGCCGGGCATTCTTGATCGAATGGCCGCCAACCAGGTCACCCACGCGCTGGTCGTCAGCGTGAACATGCCGGAATGGCCTGGCCTGATGTCGCTGGTCGAGCCGCAGCCCAATCTGTGGGCCTCGGTGGGGGTGCACCCCGATTACGAAGACACGCCCGACCCTGAACCCGAAGAGCTCGTCCGCCTGTCGGCCCACCCCAAGGTGGTGGCCATTGGTGAAACCGGGCTGGACTATTACCGCTTGTCCGAACCGCTGGATTGGCAGCGCGAACGCTTTCGCCGCCACATCCGTGCCGCGCGCGAGACGGGCTTGCCGCTGATCGTGCACACTCGCGCCTCGGCCGAAGACACGGTGCGCATGCTGAAGGAAGAGCAGGCGGCCGAAGTGGGAGGCGTGATGCACTGTTTCACCGAGAACTGGGAAGTCGCGCAAGCGGCGTTGGACCAGAATTTCTATATCTCGCTGTCGGGCATCGTCACGTTCAAGAATGCGCAAGTGGTGCATGAAGTGGCGTCCAAGGTGCCGCTGGACCGCTTGCTGATCGAGACGGACTCGCCGTATCTGGCACCGGTGCCGTATCGCGGCAAACTGAATGATCCGTCCAAGGTGATCCACGTGGCCGAGAAGATTGCCGATCTGCGAGGCATCACGGTGGCCGAGGTGGCGCGCGCATCAACTGATAATTTCTTCCGTCTTTTCAATAAGATAAAGAAATAAGTTCATCTAATTTATTTAAAGTCACTTCTAGGATAGCCATGACCGCCTACGCTCCGACCGCCCGTCACGTCTTGTTGTCGCGTTGCCGCGGCGCGCTGCTGGCGCTGGCCATCGGGCTGGCGGCGCCGATGGCGCACGCCGCCAATCCTGGCGATTGGTGGGTCTATGTGGCCAACGACTATCCCGACGACATCAAAGACCTGCTGGCTCACGGGTCCGATCCCAACGTGCGCTACAAGAACGGCCAGCCGGCGCTGATGCGTGCGGTGGTCGATGGCGCCTGGAAGGTGTTTGACGTGATTGCCGCCGACAAGCGCACCGACGTCAACGCCGAGAACCCGGCGGGTGAAACTCCGCTGATGTACCTGGCGATTGCCGGCCAGACCGAGCGGGCCAAGAAGCTGATTGCGCGCGGTGCGCAGGTGAATCGCCTGGGCTGGACGCCGTTGCACTATGCGGCGTCCAAGGGGCAGATGGAAATGGCGCGCATGCTGCTTTCCAAGAAAGCCATGGTCAATGCGCCGGCGCCTGGCGGTGAGACGCCCTTGATGATGGCGGCGCTGGGTGGCAATAAAGACATGGTCGATCTTCTGGTGAAGGCGGGCGCCGATGTGACGACCCGCGATCTGAAAGACCAAAGCGCGGCCGACTGGGCGCGCAATGGCAAGTCGGCAGCGCTGGCCACCGAACTGACGGCCATGGTCGCGCGCGCCGACGACGCCAAGCGCGCCCGCCGCGCCACGAATCCTGTACCGGCGGAAGCCGAGCCGGTGCCGGTGCCGGACACCGCCGCGCTGCCGCCCGCGGTGGCGCCGTCGGCGGATGCGCCGGGCGCTCCGGCGCCGGCCGCGTCAGCTCCCGCCCCAGCCACCCCCAACGTGGGCGGCGTGTCGGGCGTGCGCCTGAACAACTACGACGACAAGCCCGCCGCGCCTTAAGTCAGACGCCGTGGCAGCGGCCGAGCCCAGGCTCGGCCCCGCCCCGCTTGAAATGCCCGAAAGGGACAGATCCAAAGACCGCTATGCGGTCTTTTTTTTCGTACTCTTCCTGGGGTTTTCCCTGTTTATTCTCAACTGTCGGGAATAAAAGAAAGGATAACCACCACAAATTGATAATCTCAGCGCCTTATTGCTAGGAGTTGAGTGTGATGTCGGATTCCTCGGTGGGGGCGGGCGCAGATCGCGTTCTCTACGTGTTGGCCACGCTGGCCCGGCACGATGGCCCCCTGACGATCGCCGCGCTGGCCGAGAAAACGGGTCTGGCTCAAAGCACCCTGTATCGCCAGGTGGCGCTGCTCAAGCGCTGGGGTTTCGTGGCTGAACACGAAGGGGAGTACGGCCCTGGACCGTTGTGCGTGCAACTGGCCTGGGGCTTTGATCAATCGTCGTTTCTGATCCACGAAGCGCAGCCTGACATGGCGTCGCTGGCGGCGGCCTCGGGTGAAACCATCGGCTTGCTCGTGGCGGTGAAAGATCAGGCCGTTTGCCTGGACATGGTCGAAAGCCAGCATCCGCTGCGTTGCTCGTTCACCAAGGGGCGCGGCCTGCCGCTGGCGCGCGGCGCCTCGGCCAAATCCCTGCTGGCCTTCATGCCCTTGGCCCGTTTGCAGGCCGCGCTGGCCTATCTGGCCGACGAAGCCGGCGTAGACGCGGCACGCCTGGCCGATGAACTCGAAGCCATCCGCGAGCAAGGCTACGCCGTGACCGATAGCGAAGTCGATGCGGGCGTGTGGGGTGTCAGCGTGCCGATTTTTCAGCGGCCCAACCAGGCCGTCGCATCCATCACGTTGATGGCGCCGTCGACCCGCGCCGCCCAGCGTCCCGACGCCTTGATCGCCATGACGGTTGCCGCCGCCCGCCGTATTTCCGAACGATTGAAGGTGCATTGACGCGCCAAAAACGGAATCTCCATCGGCACCACATTTCCTTGAATTCCACGCTGTAGCGTTTTTTCACTCCCCGTTTTTCGCCGTACCGCATTCGCCACACCGTATTCGCCGCACCGCATTCACCACGCCGCATTTACCACGCCATTTCTGCCGCCTCACTTTTCGCTATTCCTCTTCCGCCGTACTCATCGCCGTACCTCTTTCCCATAGGACTGACCATGACCACTCGCCGCACACTGCTGACTGCCGCCCTGACGCTGGGCCTGGCCTGGAGCGCTGGCTCCGTGCACGCCCAGGAAACCATCCGCGCCGTCACCGACGCCACCTTCCCGCCGATGGAGTTTGTCAAAGACGGCAAGCGCACGGGTTTCGACATCGAACTGGTTGAGGCGCTGGCCGGCGCCATGGGCAAGAAAGTCGAATGGATCGACATCGACTTCAAAGGCCTGATCCCCGCGCTGCAAGCCGGCCGCGCCGACATCGCCGTGTCCGCCATTTACATCACGCCCGAGCGCAGCAAGGTCGTTGACTTCACCGACCCCTACTACGCAGGCGGCCTCGTGGTGCTGACCAAGACGGACAGCCCCATCAAGACGCTGAAGGATCTGGATGGCCGTAAGGTGTCGGTGCAGGTGGGCACCAAGTCGGTCAACTATCTGAAGGAACACTTCCCGGCCGTGCAGCGCGTGGAAGTCGAGAAGAACCAGGAAATGTTCAACCTGGTGCAGATCGGCCGCGCGGAGGCCGCCGTGACCGGCAAGCCCGCCGCCAAGCTGTTCGCGCAAAGCACGACGGGGCTGACCGTGTTGAACGATCAGATCACGACCGAGGACTACGGCATCGCCGTGCCCAAGAGCAAGCCCGA
Organism: Achromobacter kerstersii; assembly: GCF_902859595.1. Lineage (GTDB taxonomy): Bacteria > Pseudomonadota > Gammaproteobacteria > Burkholderiales > Burkholderiaceae_B > Achromobacter > Achromobacter kerstersii. Next base: position 180,395 of record NZ_CADIJQ010000001.1, read on the forward strand.
GCTGACGCGCGACCTGAACGCCGCGCTGCAAAAGCTGAAGGCCGACGGCAGCTATCAGGCCATCGTGAACAAGTGGTTTGAGGCTCCCGCGAAATGAACCTGGAATTCGCTCCCGTCTTCGCCGACTTCGACAGCCTGATGCGGGGCGCGGTGGTTACCGTTGAGGTAACCGCTGGCGCCTTGTTGCTGGGCTGTGTCATGGGCCTGCTGGTCGGCGTCGGCCGCCTCAACCCCAAGCGCTACATCATCTACAACCTGTGCAGCACGTACCTGCTGTTCTTTCGCGGCACCCCTTTGCTGGTGCAACTGTTCATCTGGTTCTTCGGCCTGCCGCAGTTCGGGGTGACACTGCCGGCGTTCGCGTGCGGCGTGTTGGGCCTAGGCATGTATTCCGGCGCGTACGTGTCGGAAATTGTGCGCGGCGCAATTCAGTCGGTTGACCGCGGCCAGACGGAAGCGGCGCGCTCGCTGGGCATGTCGTCGGGTCAGGCGATGCGCATCATCATCCTGCCGCAGGCAGTGGTGCGCATGATTCCGCCGCTGGGCAATGAGTTCATTGCGCTGATCAAGAACTCGGCGCTGGTGTCGCTCTTGACCATTCACGATCTGATGCACGAAGGGCAGAAGATCATCAGCGTGTCGTATCGCTCGCTGGAAACGTATCTGGTGGTCGCTTTGATTTATCTGGTCCTGACCACGGCCGCGATGGTGATTTTGCGCAAGGTGGAACAACACCTGCGCGCCGGGGGGATGGTGCAATGAACCAATTTGGCGCTCCGCAGGAAATGATCCGCATCCGCGGCCTGCACAAGTCTTATGGCGAACATGCCGTGCTGAAGGGCATCGATTTCGACGTGCTGCCTTCACAGGTGGTGGTCGTGATCGGGCCCAGCGGTTCCGGCAAGAGCACCTTGCTGCGCTGCTGCAATGGCTTGGAAGTGGCGCAGGCCGGCACCGTGGACATCTGCGGTCAGACCTTGCTGGACGATGGCGAACTGCTGCCCGAGGCGGCGCTGAACCAGCTGCGCATGCAGGTGGGCATGGTGTTCCAGGGCTTTAACCTGTTTCCGCACTTGTCGGTGCTGGATAACGTGACGGTGGGCCCGCGCAAGCTGCGCGGCATGGGCCGCGACGAGGCCAATGCGCTGGCCGAAGACCTGCTGAAGAAGGTGGGCCTGTCGCAAAAGACCGCCGCCATGCCCGCCAGCCTGTCTGGCGGACAGAAGCAACGCGTGGCGATTGCCCGCGCGTTGGCCATGCAGCCCAAAGTCATGTTGTTTGATGAGCCGACCTCGGCGCTGGACCCGGAGCTGGTGGGCGAAGTGCTGCAGGTGATGAAGCTGCTGGCGCGCGAAGGCATGACGATGATGGTGGTGACGCACGAAATGGGCTTTGCCCGTGACGTGGCCGATGTGGTCGCCGTGATGGATGGCGGGGTGATCCTGGAATCCGGCACGCCGGAAGTGATCTTCAGCCAGCCGCGCGAACCGCGCACTCGTGAATTCCTGCAAGCCGTGCTGAATGCGGGGCAGGGGGCAGCGGCATGAGCGCGGTGCAGTTGGACAAAACCCTGTGGAAGGCGCGCGACGACAGCGCCGAACAAGGCGACACGCGCCGTCTGGCGCACATTGTCGAAGCGGCCGCTGGCCAGGTGGAAAAGGGCGAGCCGGTGTTGCTGGGCTTTGCCTGCGACGCGGGCGTCGCCCGTAACCAAGGGCGTATCGGCGCGGCGGCAGGCCCGGCTGGCATCCGCAAGTTTATGGCGGGCTTGCCGGCGCATGGCTTGACCCGCTTGCTGGATGCGGGCGATGTCACCTGCGAAGGCGACCAGTTGGAGGCGGCGCAGGAGCAACTGGGCCTGCGCGTGGCCGATCTGCTGGCGCAGGGCGCCCGCCCGGTGGTGTTGGGCGGCGGGCACGAAATCGCCTGGGGCAGCTTCCAGGGCCTGGCCCGTTGGCTGGAATCCCGAGGCGACAACGAGCCCGTGCTGGTGCTGAACCTGGATGCGCATTTCGACCTGCGCACCGGACGCCCGGGCAGCTCGGGCACACCGTTCGACCAGATCGCCCACTACTGCGAGGAACGCGGACGGCCCTTGCAATACGCCTGCCTGGGCGTGTCGCGGCTGGCCAATACGCCGGCGTTGTACGCGCGCGCCGCCGAAGTGGGCGCCGTGTGGGTCGAAGACCGTGACATGCAGGAACGCCACCTTGAAGCCCGCCTGGCCAACGTCGACGCCTTGCTGGCGCGGGCGCGCCACGTGTACCTGACGATCGACCTGGACGTGCTGCCGGCCGGCGTCATGCCCGGCGTTTCGGCGCCTGCGCCTTACGGGGTGCCGATGGCCGTGGTTGAGGAAATCGTGCTGCGCGTGAAGGCCAGCGGCAAGTTGCGGCTGGCCGATATGGCGGAATACAGCCCGCGTTTCGACATCGACGGACATGGCGCGCGCGCGGCTGCCCGGCTGGCCTGGCAGTTGATGTCGGCGTGATGGCGATGCGGAATTCGCATCGCTTTTTGTAGCGACGCAGGCGGTGCAAGCAAAAGGGGCGGCTTCCAGGGAGGCTGCCCCTTTTTTCATCGATGCCCGCAAAGCCAATACTTGCGCGACTTGCGGCTGACCGAGGGTGGACGCGTCCGGATTGCCGGCTTAGGATAGGGGCAGCTTTAAGACCGGGCTTGTGACCCGTACGGTATCCGCAACATTAATACGTCCCCATTTAATATATTTTATATTTAAATGGGGACGCTATTACTTTCGTGGATAAAATGGCGCAACTTTGTCAGGAGATCATGCTCATGTCTCACACACCCACCCATGCCTTGCCGTCTTATCTGAATGCCGATGACCTCGGCCCCTGGGGTAATTACCTGCAACAAGTCGACCGGGTCACCCCGTACCTCGGCTCTCTGGGACGGTGGGTTGAGACCCTGAAGCGCCCGAAGCGCTCGCTGATCGTCGACGTGCCGATCGAACTGGACAACGGCACCATCGCCCACTTCGAGGGCTATCGCGTGCAGCACAACGTGTCGCGCGGCCCGGGCAAGGGCGGCGTGCGTTTCCACCAAGACGTGACCCTGTCTGAAGTGATGGCGCTGGCCGCGTGGATGTCGGTCAAGAACGCCGCAGTCAACCTGCCGTACGGCGGCGCCAAGGGCGGCATCCGTGTCGATCCGCGCAAGCTGTCGCAATCCGAACTCGAGCGCATGACGCGCCGCTACACGACCGAAATCGGCGTGATCATCGGGCCGTCGAAAGACATTCCCGCCCCTGACGTGAACACCAACGCCCAGACCATGGCCTGGATGATGGACACGTACTCCATGAACGAAGGCGCCACCGCCACCGGCGTGGTCACCGGCAAGCCGATCGCGCTGGGCGGCAGCCTGGGCCGTGTCGAAGCCACCGGCCGCGGCGTGTTCGTCGTGGCGTGCGAAGCCGCACGCGACCTGAACATCGACGTCTCGAAGGCCCGCGTGGTCGTGCAGGGCTTCGGTAACGTGGGCGGCACCGCTGCCCGCCTGTTCCATGAAGCCGGCGCCAAGGTCATTGCCGCGCAAGACCACACCGGCACCGTGCACAACGCCGAAGGTCTGGACGTGCACAAGCTGCTGTCGCACGTGTCGCAACACGGCGGCGTGGGCGGCTTCTCGGGCGGCCAGGCCATGGACAAGAACGAGTTCTGGACGCTGGAAACCGAATTCCTGATCCCGGCAGCCCTGGAAAGCCAGATCACCGTCGACAACGCCGCCAAGGTGCGCGCGAAGATCGTGGTCGAAGGCGCCAACGGCCCGACCACCCCGGAAGCGGACGACATCCTGGCCGAACACGGCGTGTATGTCGTGCCGGACGTGCTGGCCAACGCTGGCGGCGTGACGGTGTCGTACTTTGAATGGGTGCAGGACTTCTCCAGCTTCTTCTGGAGCGAAGAAGAGATCAACCAACGCCTGGAACGCATCATGCGCGAAGCCTACGCCGCCGTGTCGCAAGTGGCCAAGGAACACAAGGTCACGCTGCGCACCGCTGCGTTCATCGTGGCTTGCACCCGGATTCTGCAAGCGCGCCAAGTGCGCGGCCTGTATCCGTGATGTCTGAATCGGCGGTGCGTTCCTGAACGCGCCGCTGAGGAGGCAGAGGAAGACAAAAACAGAAATCGCCCCGAAAGGGGCGATTTCTATTGCGCGGGCGGAATCCTTCAACTGGGGGAAATGGGGGCGGCACGGATGCCGGAACCTGCATAGAATGTGCCGTTGCCCGCCTTGGGCCCGGCCCCTTTGTCTGGAGTACCCATGACGCATGCCTTGCCGTCCACGACCCTTGCCGTGGACCCCGCCTGGATCGACGCCTACGGCCATCTGAACGCCGCCCACTACGTGGGTATCTTCGACCGCGTCGGTTTTGAACTCTTGGGTCAGGTTGGCGTGGGGCTGGACTACACCGAGGCCACGCGTTGCGGTATCTACACGATGAACATCTACGTGGCCTACCTGCGCGAAGTGTTGGAGGGCGACCCCCTCATGCTGCGCATCCGTCTGTTGGAAGCCGACAACAAACGGCTGATGTGCATGATGGAGCTAATTCAGACGCGCGACGGCTACCTGGCCGCCACCATGGAGCAGCTCTCCTTGCACGTGAACCTGGATACCCGGCGCGCCACCCCGTTCCCCGATGCGCTTGCCCAGCGGCTGGCGCGCACCGTGGAAGAACATGCTGCACATCCGCTGCCGAAGGAGTATCGTCGGCTTCTGCCATTGAAGGGCGCGCGCTGACACGCTACCTTCCTGGCGTCGGTCTTTCCCCCGTTTCCTTTTCAGCAGTTGCTGTTCTGGCAGTTGCGTTCCTAGCACGATGAAATGACGCCTTTGCGAACCCGTTGGGGGTCGCAAAGGGTGTGTAGTTAAGGCCACAACGAGGCACTTTTTTTCGAGATCTGGGACGAGTAGCCCTTGCGTCTGGAAAACTGACACATTGCGTCCCTAGAATTTGTTCCTGCCATGTGCCGCACGCCGCTTGCCATGCAAGCCAAGCCACCTGCGCATGTATGTTCAATCAAAGGGAATATGTAATGAAAAAGACTCTGCTCGTCACCGCGCTGTTCGCCGCCTTGTCCGGCGTGGCTCAAGCCGAAACGTCGGTGACGCTGTACGGCCTGATCGACACTGGTATCGGCTACCAGCGCATCAAGGGCGATGGCTACCACGAATCGAAAGTCGGCATGGTCAACGGCGTGTCGAGCGGCTCGCGTTGGGGCCTGCGTGGCGCCGAAGATCTGGGCGATGGCCTGAGCGCCGTGTTCACCCTGGAAAGCGGCTTCAACTCCGGTAACGGCCAGTCGGGCCAAAGCGGCCGCCTGTTCGGCCGCCAAGCCACCGTCGGCCTGAAGGCTGATTCGTGGGGCCTGCTGGAATTCGGCCGTCAGACCAACATTGCGTCGAAGTACCTGGCAGCGATCGACCCGTTCGCCGGCAGCTACGGCCAGGCTAACGTTGGCGTGGCCTTCAGCGCCGCCAACACGGTCCGCTACGACAACATGGTGCAGTACTCGACCCCGTCGTTCAGCGGCTTCCAGTTTGGCGTTGGCTACTCGTTCAACGCAGCTGACACCACCGCCGCCCAAACCGGCTTCAAGACCGCCGACAACACCCGCGCCATCACGACCGGCCTGCGTTACGTCAACGGCCCGCTGAACGTGGCTGCCACGTACGACCAGCTGAACCCCGCCAGCCAGCTGAACAACGACGCGACGCCCAAGTCGTGGTCTATCGCCGCGGCCTATGACTTTGAAGTGGTCAAGCTGGCGCTGGGCTTCGGCCAGACGCGTGACGGCTGGTTCACCGGCCAAAGCATCAACTCGTTCGGCAGCGGCAGCCCCACGGCCAGCAGCTTCGGCACGAACGTGGCCGTCTCTGGCTTCAAGGCCAATTCGTACCTGGTCGGCCTGACCGTGCCGCTGGGCGCCAGCAGCATCCTGGCGTCGTGGCAGCGTGCTGACCCCAACGGCAACCCGCTGACCGCCGGCAACGACTCGACGATGAACGTCTACAGCATCGGCTACACGTACAACCTGTCCAAGCGCACCAACCTGTACGCGCTGGGTTCGTACGCTACCGACTTCGCGTTTGTTGACGGCGTCAAGAGCTCGGTCGGCATCGTGGGTGTCCGTCACCGCTTCTAAGCGCCTGACGTGAGCGGGCGGCGCGCCATCGGTGCGCGCCGCCGGCTCCTTCATGCCGCGGTTGTATTGAGCGGACTGGGCGTCTTACCCGGCCACAGACGCGAAAAAAGCGGCCACCTCCCTAGCTCCACCCCCAGTCCGCTCACCCGAACCCCGGCCTCGAAGAGGCCTTGCGCCGCCTGGCGCGAGCAACCACCGGCAACGGGCTGCATGCCCGGTGCCGGTTGTCGCATTTCAGGTGCAGCACCATCGCAGCGGCTGGCAGCCGGCTGTTCATGCGCCAAGGATCACGACTTCGGCAACAGCTCCGGCTTCAGGATACCGCGCAGGTCCGCGTACGGAATGCTGAGTTCCGGCTCGCCGTGCGAGTAGGGCGCAATGGAATAGGCGTCGTACTTCACCACGATGCCGTCGCGGGTCAAGGCGTAGTTGTCGCTTTCCTGGAAGGGCCACATCTTGTTGTAGCTGGCCGGGTCGCGCTTGGCGTCGGGGTTGGTGGTGAGCCATTTTGCGTGCGCGCGCTGCAAGGCGGCGACGTACTCTGCGCGGCGGCCCGGAATCAGGGCTTCGTCCAGGCTCATGACGCGGCCCCGCGAACGTTCCCAATTCAAATATTGCGTCGCCGGGATGCCGTGCGCGGCGCCGGTCAGGAACTGTTCGGTGTGCAGTTCAATCGACACGATGTCGCCCACGGTGTCTTTCACGCTGGCCTTGAAGTAGGTGGCGTCGCGCGGTCGCGCCGTGGACCAGAAGTACTGCGTGTATTCCGACAGCGTGTCGTAGGCGCCGCGCCGGTTGGCGTCGGTGCCGGTCATGTAGGCCAGCACGTGGTCAACCAGCGCCGTCAACTTGGGGTTGCCGGGAAAGGCGACGCTGTCGATTTCAATGTGGGGGCAGTCGCCCTCGCAGCCGGGTTTGTTCGATGCCCACTTGATGCGTTCGGTGGACAGGTCGCCCACCTTTTCGGCCGTGGTGCTGCTGGTGGTGGGCGTGGCGAGCGTGATGTTCGCCGGGGGCGCACTGCTGCAGCCGGCAAGCGCCAGCAGAGCCGCGCCCAGAATCAAACCGCTTATCGCGCCTTGCGGCGTGAACGTGCGACGCATTGAACTACCTCCACAAATTCATCAACTGCCGTCAGGGCACGACGCCGGTCCATTCGGCTGAAGAGAATTTCTCGTCAGCCTGTTGCTGCGCTTTGGCCAGCGTATCGCTGCCAATCTGCCCGGGGGTCAGACGATGCAGGCTGGCAAAAGTTTCCAGCATGCGGTCAATGATGACCTCGCGCGCCAGGCCCGTCTGCGTGCGCAGCGGGTCCACGCGTTTCTTCGCGCTGGTGGTGCCTTTGTCAGACAGCTTCTCGCGGCCGATACGCAAGACTTCGACCATTTTATCGGCGTCGATGTCATAGGACATGGTCACGTGGTGCAGCACCGCGCCCGCGCGCCGGGCTTGGGCGGCGCCGCCGATCTTGCCAATGTCGGAGGCGATGTCGTTCAGCGGCTGATACCAGGCCTTGATGCCCAGCCCTTGCAGCGCGGTCAGCACCCAGGCGTCCAGGAAGGCATAGGATTCCTGGAAGCTCATGCCGTGAACCAGGGCTTGCGGGGCGCTGAGAGAATAGGTGATGGAGTTGCCGGGTTCGATGAACATCGCGCCGCCACCGCTCACGCGGCGCACGACTTCGATGCCGTGGCGTTTGGCGCCTTCCGGGTCGACTTCATTTTTCAGGGATTGGAAACGGCCGATCACGACGGCGGGGGCGGCCCATTCCCAGATGCGCAAGGTCGGCGGGCGTTGGCCTGCGCCGACCTCATCGGTGATGACGGCGTCCAGCGCCATGTGCAGCGCGGGCGCCTGGGGGGCTTCATGAATCAGTTGCCAGTCGTAGTCGTTCCAGTCAGTGCGCGTCATGCAAGCGCCCTCCGCAACACCACGGCCACGGCTTCGGCGGAAAAGCCGAACATCTCGGCGTCGGCAGGCAGGGCGGATTGCACGGCAACGGCCAGTTCCAATTCGCCGGCATCGGCCGGCATGCCGTTCAAGCCGGCGTTGATGGCCTCAAGCGCTTCGGGCGGCTCAAGAAAGAAGTCGCCGCTGATGCGCACATTGGCCAGGCGGCCGTCGCGCACTTCGAGATCCGCAACGACCAGTTTGCCGCCGGGGACTTTGTATTCGCCATGCATGGGCTTTCCTTGAATCAGTACAAACACTACAGGCTGAGTTTCATGCCGTCATGGGTGGCCACGAAACCCAGGCTTTCATAAAACCGGCGCGCATCCGGGCGGGCGCGGTCGGTGGTCAGTTGAACGATGCCACAGCCTTGCAGGCGGCATTGCTCGATTGCCCATTCGAACATGGTGCGTCCCAGGCCCTGGCCGCGTGACGACGACGCGATGCGGACGCTTTCGATTTGCCCGCGCCATTGTCCCAGCCGCGACAAGCCGGGTATGAACGATAACTGCAAACAGCCGACCAGGTGTGAATCCTGCTCAACCACGGCCAGGAACTGATTGGAATCCTGCGCAATGGCCGCGAACGCCGCGGTATAGCGCGGGTTCAGCGGAACCGAGGCGTCCTCGCGCGTGGCGCCCAATTCGTCGTCGGCCAGCATGGCGACGATCTGCGGCAGATCTTCCTGGCGTGCGCGGCGAAAAACCCGTTGCGGATGAGACATGGCGCGTGCTCCAGAGCGTTAGCGGGGCAGGTTCTGCGAGGTCTGGCCGAACAGGATGCGGCGCGATTCTTCATCACTGATGGACGGCGCGGTATTGATGGTGTCGGCCAGCGCATAGGCCCGTTGGGTGGCCGGGCGCGCGGCGATGGTGTTGAACCAGCGTTGCAGGTGCGGGAAGTCGTTCAGGTCTTGGCCCTGTTTGGCGTGCGGCACGATCCAGGGGTAGGCCGCCATGTCGGCAATGGAGTAGTCACCGGCGACGAATTCGCGGTCGGCCAGGCGCTTGTTCAAGACGCCGTACAGGCGGTTGGTTTCCTTCACGTAGCGGTCGATGGCGTAGGTGATGCGTTCTTGCGCGTAGCCGGAAAAGTGGTGGTTCTGGCCGGCCATGGGGCCCAGGCCGCCCATCTGCCAGAACAGCCATTGCGACACTTCGGCGCGGCCGCGCACGTCGGCGGGCAGGAACTTGCCGGTCTTCTCCGCCAGGTATTGCAGGATGGCGCCCGATTCGAACAGGGAGATCGGCGCGCCGCCATCGGCCGGGTCTTGGTCAACGATGGCGGGGATGCGGTTGTTCGGCGCGATGGCCAGGAATTCGGGTTTGAACTGATCACCGCGGCTGATGTTGACCGGGTGAATTTGATAGGGCAGGCCGGTTTCTTCAAGGAACAGCGTGATCTTGTGGCCGTTGGGGGTGGTCCAGTAGTAGAGATCGATCATAGGGTGTGTCCGCAGAGTCATGGCGCCGCCGGCGGGGCCGGCGGATGGAAAGGCCATGATAGCGGGGCCGTAGGCGCAGCCCCCCGAATAACCGGGGCCGGGGGCGGGTTTCTACGTGTGCGCGGCGGGGGGCTTCAGACCGCACCCGGCCGCGCCCGGCCCGGCAGCCGCCACGTCCAGTTCAAGCTGACGCCGGCCGCGGCCACGAAGATCAGCGCCACCCCGATCACCTGCGTGGCGTCCATGCGGTGGCCGTAGACCGCGAAGTCCAGCATGATCGCCACGGCCGGGTAGATGAAGCTCAGCGCGGCGGTCGACGTCGTCGGCAGCTTCTGGATGGCCGAGTACATCAGGATGTACATCAGGCAGGTATGGATCACGCCCAGCGCCACCAGATACCCCCATTGCAAGGGTGCTGCGGGCAGGGCATTGAAATCCGCCATCGGCAGCAGCATGATGGCCCCAAGCGTGACCTGCACCAGCGCCAGCACCTGAGGCGGAATACCCTTCAGCCGTTTGACGATGATGGCGGTGACGCCATACAGCGCGGCGGCCCCCAGGCCCAGCATCAGGCCCGACAGATAGGCCGCGCCGCCCGCGCCCGCGGTGTCCGTCAGACGCAGCACCAGCAGCAGGCCGGCAAACGCCACGACGGACCAGGCCAGCTTGCCGCGCGTCGGGCGTTCGCCCAGGAACAGCACGCCCAGGCCGATCAGGAAAAAGGGTTGCACGTTATAGACGGCGGTGGCCAGCGAGATCGACGCCAGCCGGTAGGCGGAAAACAGCAGCACCCAGTTCAAGACCAGTGCGGCGCCGGCCACCAGCGCCAGGGCCAGCGTTTTGGCGGTGAACAAGCCGGGCTTGAGCAGGCCCCGCGCCCAGCAATACAGGAACAGTGACAGGGCGCCGAAGACGCAGCGGAAGAAGACGACGTTCCAGGCGCTTTGCCCGGACTCCAGGACGAAGACGCCCAGCGTGCCGGATAAGGTCATGGCGGCGGCCATTTGCGCCAGGCCTAGGCGTTCTGATGCGGGGTTCATGAGGGTTCTCCGGCGGGCCAGTTGGCCACAAGGTGCGATGGAGAAATTATCCCAGGCGGATCAACGCGGTTATATGATGTTCGCGTGGTGCTTTTGACGTCAAACCTTGTTTTAGGTGGAATTTATGCAAAACGACCTAAAAAACGAAAACCCGGTCTTGGACGGTATTGACCGCCGTCTGGTGGAGACCCTGTCGGCCAATGCGCGCACCACCACGGCCGATCTGGCCCGGCAGGTGGGCATGTCGGCGCCCAGCGTGGCCGACCGCCTGCGCAGGCTGGAAGAATCGGGCGTGATCCGCGCCTACACCCTGGACGTGGACCCCGTGGCGCTGGGGTACACGCTGGAAGCCATCGTGCGCATCCGGCCGCTGCCCGGGCAATTGCGCCACGTCGAAGGGCTGATCCAAGAGATTCCGGAATTCGTCGAATGCGACAAGGTGACGGGCGATGACTGCTTCATCGCCCGCGTGGTGTTGCGGTCTATCTCGCACCTGGATGGCATTCTTGAACGCGTGACCGAGTTCGCCGAAACCAACACCGCCATCGTCAAGGCGCATACCGTGCGCCGCCGGTTGCCGCCATTACGCTAAGACGACGGGCGCCGTGTCAGACGGGCGCGGACAGCGCCCGCTCGATATCGTCCTTCAAGCCGGCGGGCGTATCGGTGGGCGCGTAGCGCTTGATGACCTGTCCGTCGCGGCCCACCAGGAACTTGGTGAAGTTCCACTTGATGCCTTCCGTGCCAAAGACGCCGGGCTTTTCGCCCTTGAGCCAGCGGTACAACGGGTGCGCGTCGGCGCCGTTGACGTTGATCTTGGCGTACATCGGGAAGCTGATGTCGTACTGCGTTGCGCAGAAATTGCGGATCTCGGATTCGTCGCCGGGCTCTTGATGGCCGAACTGGTCGCAGGGGAATCCCAGCACCGTCAGGCCGTCATCGCGCAGCGAGCGGTAGAGTTCTTCCAGGCCTGCATATTGCGGCGTGAATCCGCACTTGGACGCCACGTTCACCACCAGCAGCACGCGGCCCCGGTAGGTGCTCAGGGACTGTTCGGCCCCGTTGATGTCGCGGGCGGAGAAATCGAAGATCGTGCTCATGCGGGCTCCTGTTTCAGGCGCGGGAAGCGATTGCGTCAATGCGCCGGATTGCTCGCCGAGTGTAGCCCCTGCGCCTTGACGACGGGGCGCTCAGACCAGCTTCAAGTCCACGGGCGCCACGCCCGGAAACACTTGCGCCAGACGCGCCTTGTCCAGCCCGTACAAGCGCGCGAACAGGCCCGCAAAGACGGCGCGGTACTCGTTCAAGACCGGGTAGTCGCGGTCCTGGAACAGGGTTTCGTGTTTGACGGCGACTTGCCGCCCCGCAATGCGCCCGCCCTGGACATTACCGCCCATCACCCAATACACCGTGCCGTGGCCGTGGTCCGTGCCTTTGTTGCCGTTTTCGCGAAACGTCCGGCCGAATTCGCTGATGACGACGACGGTGGTTTGCCGCCACGCCGGCCCCATCGCGTCTGCATACGCCGCCAGCGCGCGGCCCAATTGCCCAAGGCGGCCCGCCAACGCACCTTTGGCCGCGCCCTGGCCCACGTGCGTGTCCCAGCCGCCGACGTCGACAAAGCCCAGGTTGTAGCGGTCGGTCATGAAGCGGGCGATGCGGCGCACTTCTTTTTCCAGCTTGTCTGTTGACACGGCATTGCCATTGGCCGCCTGCATTTCGGCGTCCAGGTCTTGCCGCGTGGCGCCCATGATGCGCTGCCCTTCGGCCACCGAGGCGTCCAGTTCCGTGTGGCGGTACATCGATGCGATGGCGCGGTTGTCGGCCTCGCTCAGGCGCGATTTGCGGTTGGCGCCGCCCAGGTCAATGTTGGGAACACGCGCGTCGCCCCGCAGAATCTGCGGCACTTCGGACGTGAAGGCGGCAGGCTGCGCCGCCGACCCGTTCAGCGTGGCGGTCAGCCGGTTAAGAAAGCCTGAACGGTAATTGCCGCCGCCTTTTTCGCCGCCTCGTCCCAGCTCGATGCTGTTCTGGGTTTCGAAATGGCTGCGGCTCAAGTCGTCCGTGCCTGCAAATGGCACGAAGGCCAGTTGCTTCTTCTGATAGAAGGGCATCAGGCTGTCGGCCAATGCGGGATGCAGGCCCCAGCCGTCTGCCAGAGGCAAGGCCGCCTCCGCGCCGCTGCCGGGCCGGCCAATGGCGATGCTGGGCCGTGATTCGTAGTAGAAGTCGCTGGTGGTGGGCACCAGCAGGCTGGCGGCGTCGTAGGCGCCGCGCATGAAGACGACCAGCAGGCGGTTGCCCGACGCGGCGGGCGCGGCGTACAGGCGGCTGCCGCCCAGTAGCAGCGGGGCGGCGGCCATCATCTGAAGCAAGCGGCGGCGGTCCATGGGGTTCTCCTAGCGGCGCATGAATTCTGGCGAGGCCAGCAGGTAGGTATTGGCGTCTGCGGGCGTTTTCGCTTGCGCGATGGCGTCACGCGTGGCGGGTGACAGCGTGGTGAACAGGCCCTGTTCAGACGCCGACGTCAGCAGGTTCGGTAGGCGGGGCAGCACCAGCGGCTGCGTATCGTCGGGAAGACGGTAAAACACTTGCGGGGCGGCGGCGATGGTGCGTGCAATTTCAAAACGCTGCGTCATCTGGCCAGAACCCGACCAGTCAGACATGGCCAGCGGATAGCCATCGGGTGTGGGCCGCTGGTAAAGCCCTTGGCCCATTTGGCGCAGGATGGCCATGGCCGCTTTGGGGTTACGCACAGGCGGCAAGTCGGCATACGTTAGACGCAACGACGACAACACATAGTGCACCGGGTCCTTGAACACGCCCGTCTTCAGCGATGCCGTGAATTCAGCCGAGGTAAATAGCGTTTGCAGCGTGGCGGCAATATCGCCATCTTGCGCCAGAAACGTCTTGGCCATCCGGTCGACCAGCGCAGGCGAGGGCGCATCGCCCACGAAGTACGCCGCCAGTTTGCCGCTGATGAAATGCGCCGTGGCGGGCTGGCGCGCCAGCAGGTCGAGAGCGTGGTCCACTTCGTCCAGGCCGCCGCCGCGAATCTTCTGGCCCAGAAACACCTTGTCGCCCGTGTCGTGGCGCCCGGGGTGGAACAGGAACAAGCCGTCTTGCACCAGTTGGCCACGCAGCTCAGGCTTTACCTTGGGCGGCTTGTCGTTGTTGTGCACGCCCAGCCCGGTCAGGATGCGGGCCAGTTCCTGCACGTCGGTCTGCGTGTAGCCGCCCTTGACGCCCAGCGTATGCAGCTCCATCAGTTCACGCGCGTAGTTCTCGTTGATATGGCCAACGGTATTGCGCGTGTTGTCCAGGTAAACCAGCATGGCGGGCGACCGGGTGGTGGCCCGCAGCATGTCGCGAAATTTCCCCAGCGCATGCGGGTGGATGGCGCGCGCTTCGTACTGGGGCAGATAAGTGCCGACGTCATTCTTGCCCGCAAAGACATTGAAGTGGTTCATCCAGAACCACGTCATCTGTTCCTGCAACTGATTCGGCGAATACAGCGCGCGCCATATCGTGCGGTAAGCGGTCTCGTCGGCGCGAACCCGCGAAATTGTCCGCGCTTCGCGCTGCGCTTTTTGCTTGGCCTCGGCATCCAGGTCGCGCGCGTCTTGGCGGATCTTGCGCTGCCGGGCCTGCGCGTCCTGATCAGACTCGTGGTTGATCGACAAGTCGTTGATGCGTTGTTGCACATCAATGGGCAAGGCCGCGTGGGCGTCGGGATGCAGCTGGCGATGCAGATAACGGTCGGCGCCCAGCTCGTGGATGCGCGCAAGCTCCGACGGGGTCGCGCCCCAGGTGATGCGGTTGACCAGCGCCGCGTCATGCGCGCGGGTGTCAGCGGGCTGGGGCGTGTTCACCTTAGTTGCGTTCACATCGGATGCGTTCACATCGGGCGGCTGCCCCCGCGCGCGGGAGGCGGGCGGCAGCCAGAGCAGCAGCGGCAACAACGACGAGCGCAGCAGAGACCGGCGAAGTGAGTTGGGGCGCAAAAGCATCATCGAACCAGTACCTTTCATGCGACGACAACCAGGGGCGATAAACACGGGTGACAACGCCGTGGCGGCAACCTATGGCGATAGCGAGTGTGACAGCATCATCGCGCAAGCGTTGCTTGCCGTGCGCGTATTGAAACGCAAGGAAACCGTTCCTTCAAACCGCCATCCCCAAGTGGCGCGTCATATCCGGGCACGCGCCGGGGCCATTGCCGCTGCGACGGCAGCGCCGTCCTATCATGGCGTTCAATATTTGCAGACTACCGGGAGCCCACGCATGGAAGGAATGATTGATCGTCTGGAAGGGATGCTTGCCAAGGGCACCGACAACCTGCTGTTGCGGTTTTCCCTGGGCAAGGCCTACGCCGAGCAGGATTGCTTTCGCGAAGCTGAAACGCATCTGCGCGCGGCGCTGGCGTTTGACCCCACGTATTCAGTCGCGTGGAAATGGCTGGGCAAGGCCTGCCTGGGCTTGGGTGATAAAGCGGGCGCACGCGCCGCGTGGGATAGCGGGCTGAAGGCGGCAGAGGCGCGCGGAGACAAGCAGGTCGAAAAAGAACTGCAAGTCTTCATCAAGCGGCTGGATAGGGAAGCTGCCGCGCAAGGCTGAGGGGGCGGGCCGGTTGCGCGGGGGCGCTGCTGCCCACCCGGAACACCTCAATCGCGTGACGCAACTGTGCGCCGCGCGTGCGCAAGTTGTCTACCGCCAGCGCGGCTTGTTCCACACGCGCGGCATTGCGTTGCGCCGCATTGTCCGTTTCCGAAATGGTGCGGCTGACGTTGTCGATGCCCGTGTGCTGCTCGGTGGATGTGGCCGCAATCTCGTTCATGATCTGCGTCACCTGCTGCACCGACGCCACAATATCCAACATGGCTTCGCCCGCGCGTTCCACATGCCGCACGCCGTCGTTGACGCGTTCGTTCGACGCTTCGATCAGCGCCTTGATTTCGCGAGCGGCCGTGGCGCTTTTCTGCGCCAGGCTGCGCACTTCGGTCGCCACCACGGCAAAGCCCTTGCCGGCTTCGCCTGCCCGCGCGGCTTCCACAGCGGCGTTCAGCGCCAGGATGTTGGTTTGGAAGGCGATGCCGTCAATGATGCTCACCACTTCCGCAATGCGTGACGAGCTTTCCACGATGCCGTGCATGGCGGCCGTGGCATCGTGCACGACCTGGCCGCCGCGTTTGGCCACATCCGACGCCTGGCTGGCCATCTGATCCGCGCCCAGCGCATTCGACGCATTCAGCTTCACCGTGGCGGCCAATTGCTCCATGCTGGCCGCCGCCTCTTCCAGCGACGCGGCCTGGTGTTGCGTGTGGGCGGATAAATCTTCGTTGCCGTCGGCAATTTCCGAGGCGGAATGCAAGGCGCTTTCGATGCCGTTGTGCACATCGCGCGTAATGCTGACGAGGCTTTTGCGCATGACTTCCAACGAGAATTTCAGGGCGCCGATCTCATCGCGCAAGCCGGCGGGCGGCATGGCCGTGCTGAGATTGCCGGCGGCGATCTGCCGCGTGAAGTCGGTAGCCGTCACCAACAAACCTGTGATGGACCGCGCAAAGCCCCAGCCCGACGCGAATATCAGCGCGACGCCCGCGGCCAGCGCGCCCGCCGCCATGGCGAGTTCTTCGGGCGGCAGGCGGTCAATCATCGCGTACAGCGCGACGCCGCCCGCGCCCAGGAAGAGGGTGGACGCCAGCATCGCCCAGGCCAGCATGCGTGAACGCACGCCGGTCAGGCGCCAGAATTTCAGCCGCGCCAGCACCCCCATCAGCCCGGTGGGCCGCGCTTGGCCGCGATGCAGGCGCACGCCACGCGCGGTGCCGTTGCGCAGCCGCGCATACAGCGCATCGGCCGCGTCAATTTGTTCTTGAGTGGGTTTGACACGCACCGACGCATAACAGACGTGACGCCGCGTTCGATGATGGGTGTGACGTTGGCCAGCACCCAGTAATAGCCGCCGTCTTTGCGGCGGTTCTTGACGACGCCGGTCCAGGATTCCCCGCGCTGGATGGTGCGCCATAGGTCGGCAAAGGCGTCTTCGGGCATGTCGGGGTGGCGCACGATGTTGTGCGCGGCGCCCACCAGTTCTTCGCGTGTGAACCCACTGACTTCCACGAACGCGGGGTTGGCGTAGATGATGCGGCCACGGGCGTCAGTGCGGGAGATCAGGTACTGCTCGTCGTGCAGCGTGTATTCCTTGTCGTAAACCGGCTGATTGTTGCGCATGCGTCTGTCGTCCTGTGATGGGCGGGGGGCGTGGTGCAGCCGGGCATCATCGGGGAGGGGGGCGTGCGCGGGGTTGATCTACATCAAAATATTGGGATGTTATGCAAAACGTAAATCTGTGATCGGCGGTGGCTGCCGGGGCGTCACACGGCGGGCAAATTGCCAAAGGCTTCCAGCGCGCGCAGCCGGCTTTGCGCCAGATCAACGATAGCGGTGGGGTAGCCCGCCGCCGCGCGTTCCATCGGGCTGGGGTCATGAATGGCCTGGTCGTCCAGGTGCGCCAGCTCGGGCAGCCACTCGCGCAGGAACACCCCCCGCGGATCGAAACGGCGGGACTGCGATAGCGGATTGAAGACGCGGAAGTAAGGCACGGCATCGGCCCCCGTGGACGCGCTCCATTGCCAGCCGCCGTTGTTTGCCGCCAGGTCGCCGTCCACCAGGTGTTGCATGAACCAGGCTTCGCCCAGCCGCCAATCGATCAACAGGTTTTTCGACAGGAACATGGCCGTCACCATGCGCAGGCGGTTATGCATCCAACCCAGCGCCAGCAACTGCCGCATGGCGGCGTCGACGATGGGGATGCCGGTTTGCCCCTGTTGCCACGCCTGCAAGTCGGTGGGCGCATCGCGCCATGGCACGGCAGCGGTTTCCGGTTTCATGGGCAGGTGCATCGACAACGACGGGTAGGCGGCTAGCAGATGCTGATAGAACTCGCGCCACAGCAGTTCGTTGATCCAGGTAGCGGCGCCCGCCTTGCCGCTATCCAGCTCGCCATGGTTGGCGGCCAGCGCCGCGCGCAGCGCCTGGCCGGGCGACAGCACGCCCGCTGCCAGATACGGCGACAGGCAACTGGTGCCGGGCAAGGACGGAAAATCGCGTTCGTCTTTATAGGCGTCGATGACGCCGTCGGCAAAGGCTTCCAGCCGGTCGCTGGCGGCGGCTTCGCCCGCCGGCCATAGCGCGCGGATGGCCTCGGTGGCAGGCGCAAAGCCGTCGAACGCATCCGGCAGCGGGTCGGCCTTCCAGGCGGGCGGGGTCTGCGCCTTGGGCGGGGGCAGGGCGCGCAACGGAGCGGTGCGCAAACGCTCGCGGCAGGTGCGCGCATAGGGCGTGTAGACGCGGTAGCACTCACCTTTGCCCGTCAGCACCGTGCCCGGGCGCAGCAGCGACGCGCCATGGTGCAAGGTCCAGTCCACGCCGATCTCGGCCAGCGCAATGCCCACGGCCGCATCGCGGCGGCGTTCATTGATGGCCCATTCCGTGTTGGCATGAACCTGGGCGATGTCGTGCTGCTTGCAGAACGCAGCAATGGCGTCGGGCGCGTGGCGCCAGTCGTCAACGGTCAGCAGCTTCAAGGGGATGCCGATGCCGCCCAGGTCACGCTGCAACTCGTGCAGGTTACGCAGCCAGAAGTCCACCTTGGCGGGCGCGTCATCATGCTGGCGCCATTGCCCGGGCGACGCGATGAACAGCGCCGTTACCGTGCCGTTCTCGGCGGCGGCGGCAAGCGCCGGATTGTCGTGCATGCGCAGGTCGGTGCGGAGCCAGAGCAGCGTATTCATGAAGGGCGATCCAGGGCGGAAGAAAGGGGCGGGCGGCAGCGTTATCGATGCGCTGTCCAGGCGTTTTTCATTGAGGCTGGCATTCTATCTTGGCGCCGCGCCTGGAAGACGATGTAAAAACTACGAGTAGATGTGACGGCCGCGTGCGCGTATTTCGCGCGTCACACCGCGCCAAGCATGCACATTCCGGGTGGAGAAACCCGCCCGCTCCCCGGGGCGTGGGCCGCTACCCCACCTTCCATGCATAGCGCGTCTGGCGCGGGGCGCAGGGCGGTCAAACCGTGAAACACGCTGAGCTCATATACGTATTGACGCGATATGTGCCCCCGCCATGTAATTCATCCAACGACTAGAGCCGAGTTGAACGCTATGGGAAATCTGATGGATTTACGCCCGTCCTTTCTACGGGGACGCACACCCGCCAGCAAGACGTCTCGCGACGTTCTGCAGAAACTATGGCGTTCATTCGATTTGCCGGACGAATCGCTTGAGCATGTGCTGTTGACCGGCGCCAACCCCGTGCTGCCGTCTTCATTCGCGGTGGGTGCTGCGGCGCAGGTCAGCATGGCGGCCGCCGCCATGGCCGCCGCCGAGCTCTGGCACTTGCGCGGCGGCGCGCGTCAGCAGGTCAGTGTCGACATGCTGCACGCCGCCCAGGAATGCCGCAGCCACTTCACCATCAACGGCGTCACGCCCAACCCCTGGGACCCGATCAGCGGCTTGTATCGCTGCGGCGATGGCGGCTGGGTTCGCATCCACGCCAACTTCGCGCATCACCGGGATGGGGCGCTGGCCTTGCTGGGATGCCCAATTGGCGAAGACACCACGCGCGAAACGGTGGAACTTGCGTTGTCACGCTGGAAGGCCACTGACTTCGAACAGGTGGCCGCAGACGCCGGGATGGTGGTGGCCGCCATGCGCAGCTTTGACGACTGGGACCGCCACGGCCAAGGCCAGGCTATTGCTGCGCAACCCTTGATGACGATTGAACGCATCGGTGAGGCCGACCCCCGGCCCTTGCCGAAGTACGGGCACGACGCCCGGCCGCTGAAGGACATTCGCGTACTGGACCTGACGCGCATCATCGCCGGCCCCGTGTGTGGCCGCGCGCTGGCGGCCTATGGCGCCGACGTGATGCTCGTGAATTCACCGCACCTGCCCAACATCGACAACATCATCGACACCAGCCGGGGCAAGCTGTCCGTGCTGGCGGATCTGGACACGGCGGATGGCCGTATTGCGCTGGGCAACTTGCTGCGCAGTGCGCATGTGTTCGTGCAGGGCTATCGGCCGGGCGGACTGGCGGCGTTGGGCTTTGGCCCGGAGGACGCCGCAAGAATTCGTCCGGGCATCGTCTATGTGTCGTTGACCGCTTACGGCAATGCGGGTCCGTGGGCCAACCGCCGGGGCTTCGATTCCCTGGTCCAAACGGCCACGGGCTTTAACCATGCGGAAGCGCAAGCCGCGGGGCAGGAAGCGCCCAAGCCCTTGCCAATGCAGATTCTGGATCATGCGTCGGGGTATCTGATGGCGTTTGGTGCGCAAGTGGCGCTGGCGCGGCAGGCCACCGAAGGCGGCAGCTGGCATGTGCGCGTGTCGCTGGCGCAGACTGCGCATTGGCTGCGCAGCCTGGGCCGGGTGGATGGGGGGCTGGCCTGTAAGATGCCCGGCTTTGACGGCCTGCTGGAAACCGAACATTCGGGCTTTGGCGAGCTTGTGGCCGTGCGCCATGCCGCCAATTTTTCAGAAACGCCCGCGCGGTGGACGCGTCCGTCCAGCCCGCCCGGATCGCATCCGACCGTCTGGCCGTTCAACTAAGCAACTCAGTCACTAAGTTACGGCCTGGCGGTTAGCCTCTGCGGCCTATCGCTTGGCCTTATTGCTGGGGGCCTTACTGCTGGGGCCTTTACTGCTTGGCCTTCCAGTCGCGCAGTGCGCGCATCGTGTTGGACACGTGCGACTCGGGGTTCATGTCCGTGAATTCATACAAGATCTTGCCTTGCGGCGAGATCACATACGACACGCGCTGCGCGTAATCCGGGCGCTTGTCGTGCACGGCGTCATAGGCCTTCATGATCTTGCCGTCGCCATCGGCGGCCACCGCGAACTTGCTGCGGCACTCGCTAACCGAAAATTTGTTCAGCGTGTCGATGTTGTCGGTCGAAACCCCGATAACGGTCGCGCCTAGCGACTTGTATTCGTCGGTGGCTTCGGCGAAGTTGTGCGCTTCAATCGTGCAGCCTTGCGTAAAGGCGGCGGGGAAGAAATACAGCACGACCGGGCCTTGCTTGAGCGCCTCGTTCAGCTTGAAGGTGAAGACGTTGCCGCCCAGCGACGCCTGGGTGCTGAAGTCGGGCGCGGGGGCGCCGACATTCAGGGCGGCTTGGGCGGAAGTGGCGGCCAGCAGGCCGCAGAACATCAAGCAGGGGGCGAGGCGCTTCATGCGGTTCATGGGTGTCTCCGATATTCAATCAATCTTTTGCGGCGGGCCGCGGCGAGACGCCTACTGTAGTCCTGCCGCGATGACGGGTCCAGTGCAGCGGGACCCGCGCACGGGGTTCAGTTCCGGGATTCAACTCAGTCGCGATTCGGTCCGCCCCGTCCATCGTTGCCACGCGGCTGATCCCGGCCGCGCCCGTCGTCGCCGCCTTGTTGCCGCTTCTGCGGCTGCTCACGGGCCTGTTGTTGACGGGCTTGTTGCTGCTGCTGTTGGTGCTGCTGTTGCTGCTGTTCGCGAGCCTGTTGCTGGCGCTGCTGCTGTTGCTGGTCTCGGGCCTGTTGTTGGCGAGCTTGCTGCTGCTGTTGCTGTTCACGCGCCTGCTGTTGGCGCTGCTGTTGTTGCTGGTCTCGGGCCTGCTGTTGACGGGCTTGCTGCTGCTGCTGCTGCTGCTGCTGCTGCTGCTGCTGTTCACGAGACTGCTGTTCGCGCGCTTGCTGCTGGCGGGCTTGATCCTGCTGCTGCCTTTGCTGGTCGCGAGCCTGCTGCTGCCGCGCTTGCTGCTGTTGCTGGTCGCGGTCCTGCTGTTGACGCGTTTGTTGATCCCGAGCCTGCTGATCCCGTGCCTGCTGCTGACCGGCTTGTTGTTGCGCCTGTTGATCCCGCTGCGCCTGCTGCCCATCGCGCGAGGGCTGCTGCTGCGCTTGCGCTTGCGGCGGCCGTCCCGGTTGCGTCTGGATGACGTTCTGCCCTCGGGGCTGATCACCGCGATTGGGATTGCCGCGATTCGAGTCGCCCCGATTCGAGTCACCCCGGTTCTGCTCACCCCGGTTCACATCATTGCGGTCACCGCGATTCCCGTCGCCGCCGGGCCGTTGCCCTTCAGGCGGGCGTCCATTGCCGGGATGGTCCACAAACGCTTGCGGCGGGCGGCCCTTGTTGTGGTCATAGAACTGGGCGCGGTTGTTCCCGGCGTCGCGCACGAATCCACGCTGCATGTCGGTGGGTGGCGCGTGCCGATCGTTGCGGGCCGCCACTTCGCGCGGGTCGGCCGCGCGCCGGATGCCGTCAGGGCCGCCGTGATAGCTGACCCGCCGGTTGTCGACGTTGTTGATGACGACGTTGTGGTTGTAGACGTTGGTGACGCGCGTCACGTTCACGTTCGTGACGGAGCGGTTGTAGTAGAAGCGGTCGCGCTTCCAATAGCCGCCCACATAGCCCAAACCGACGTAGCCGAAGCCGTAATTGATGCCGCCATAGAACCCCACATGAGGGCCCCAGTAACCGGCGTTCCACACATAAAGCCCGTTGACGAAGCCCCAGTAGCCAGGCGTCCAGAGCGCGCCGGTATAGGGCGCCAGCACCCAGGCGCCAGGCACCCAGAAAAAGCCGTAGCGGTTGCGGCTCCAATAGCCTGGCACCCACATATAGCCATCGGCTGGCGCGGGCGGCTGCACGTAGACGGGCAGCGGCGGCGGCGGTTCGGGGCTGCGGTCCACCAGCGCCAGGTTGGCGTTGGCGGGGTCGCCATTGTCATAGACGGGGGCAGCGGGCGCCGGGGGCGGCGGGGGCGGTGCATACGTTTGCGCCGCCGCGCTCGCGCAAACGGCCAGCAGCGCCGTGAAGGCCAAGGGTTGCAAACGGGAAATCCGGGCTAAGGATGTCATGGCAGGTCCTCATCGCATCCGATGCGAGGGCTCAATATCCGCGGTAGTAATAATGCGGCGCGGGATACGCGGGGTAGTAGTAGTGCGGCGTGTAGTAAACCGGCGCGGGGCGATAGTACGCCGGGCGGGCCGGCACCACCACACAACCGGTCAACGAACTGGCCATCACCAGCATCAGCAGCAGACTCTTCTTCATTTCGGTAACTCCCTACCTTGCGCCAGGCGTGGCTCACGCCCTTGGTGCGCTGGTAAGGATTAGGCCATACCAGCAGGCCGGGAGTTCTTCGTTGTAATCGTTCCGAAACAGCTTTCGCGTGACCGATGTTTGCGCCGGCGTGACGGCCCATGTCGTTGGTATCAATCTTTGCTGCAAAAGCAACGGGGCCGCCTGAGCGACCCCGTTGTCTGGTATCACTTGGCGTCGTGTTGTGTCACGCCGCCAAGGTCAGCCAAGCGTTAGTTCCAGCGGCCGCCATTGCCAGCCAGGCTGAAACGGCCGGCGCCCATGAAGGCGATGGCCAGTGCGGTAAAGAAGAACATGCCTTGCAGCTCCAGCGCCCAGCCACCCGTGTTGGTGATGGTGCCAAGCTGGCCGGTGTGCGCGAGCAACACCGCCACGATCATGTTGATGGCGATGATCAGGCCGCCCAGGCGGGTGTAGACGCCGATGATGAGCAGCACGGGAGCGATGATTTCGCCCACGTACACGCCATAAGCCAGAAAGCCGGGCAGGCCATGCGAAGACAGCATGCCGCTGATGCCGGTCACGCCGCCGCCCATGAGTTTGGACAGGCCGTGAAGCAAAATCAGAATGCCGAGGGTCAGGCGCAGGATCAGCTTGCCGGTATCGTCGGACTTGATCATGGTGAGTTTCTCTTGTGATGGTTAAGGGGACAGCGGCTCGTTGGAGCACGCCGTTAACCTTTGGTTCCGCGTCCTGGCCCCCGCGATGGGTGCGGCAGCCAGTTCAGCCGGGGCCATTATGGCAAAGCCCATGCAAAATCATCAAGCTATCGCCAGCGAATGGCGAATGGCGGGCAGGAATGGATTCCTGCCCAAGCAGCAATCAAAACTCTTCCAGGAACCGCATGCGGAAGCGGCGGCCCTTGATGTTGCTGTTGGACACCCGCGAAAACACCTGCTTGGCGATCTGGCGGTCAAGCGCCACATAGGAATTGAATTCCGTGATGTTGATCTTGCCGACTTGTTCGAACGTCAGGCCGCCATCACCCGTCAGCGCGCCCAGCAGGTCGCCCGGACGCAGCTTGTCTTTCTTGCCGCCCTGAATGCACAGCGTCACCATCGGCGCGCGCAACGGGCGGTCGGCCTTGGGCTTGAGCGACTTGATGTCGCCCCACTTCAAGGGCGAGCCCTGGTATTGCTCAACCAGGTTGGCCCAACGCATTTCATCGGGCGAGCACAGGCTTAGCGCCAAGCCCTTTTGATCACCGCGGCCGCTGCGGCCGATGCGGTGCACGTGGACTTCGGTGTCTTTCGTGACGTCCACGTTGATGACCGCGCCCAGGTTCTGGATGTCCAGGCCACGCGCCGCCACGTCGGTGGCGACCAGCACGGCGCAGCTTTGGTTGGCGAACTGGATCAGGATTTCATCGCGTTCCCGTTGTTCAAGATCGCCGTTCAGTGCTTGCGCGCTGATGCCGTCGGCTTGCAGGCGTTCAACCAGGTCATGGCTGCGAATCTTGGTATTGCAGAACGCCAGCGTGGACACGGGGCGGAAATGCGCCAGCAGACGGGCTACCGAGTCCAGACGGTCTTTGCCGTCGATCTCGTAGAAGATCTGTTCGATGCGGCTGGCGTCGTGCTGCGCTTCCACCTTGACCTCGGCGGGGTTGCGCAAAAAGCGCGCGCTGAGCTTGCGGATATTGTCGGGGTAGGTGGCCGAGAACAGCAGCGTCTGGCGCTTGGTGGGGCAGTGCGAAGCAATGGCCACGATGTCATCGTAGAAACCCATGTCGACCATGCGGTCGGCTTCGTCCAGCACCAGCGTCGTCAGGCCAGCCAGGTCCAGGCTGCCGCGGTCCAGGTGGTCTTGAATGCGGCCGGGCGTACCCACCACCAGATGCGCACCGCGCGCTAGCGATTCCGCTTGCGGGCGGGCGGCTGCGCCGCCGCACAAGGTCAGGATCTTGACGTTCGGAATCAGGCGCGCCAGACGGCGCAGTTCTTGCGCGACCTGGTCAGCCAGTTCGCGCGTGGGGCACACCAGCAGCGCCTGTGGCGTCAGTTGGGTGGTGTCCAGCTTTTGCAGCACGCCCAGGCCGAACGCCGCGGTCTTGCCGCTGCCGGTCTTGGCTTGCGCAATGATGTCGCGGCCTTCCAGGATAAGCGGCAGGCTTTGCGCCTGGATGGGCGTCATTTGCTCGAACCCCAGGCTTTGCAGGTTGTCGAGCAGGGCGGGCAAGAGGGGCAGGGTGGAGAAGGGCGTGTTGGTCACAATAGGGCGGATCGCAAAAACCGCGAAAAACTGAGTCGACCGACAGTGTAATCCCTGAGTTGCTTTCGCCGTCGCACGCGTCCGCGTCGGCATGCAATACCCGCGTATGGGGAAAATAATTAGGGACGCAATAAGGGGGCGTCGATAGGGGGCGTAATAAGGGGGGGCGTCAATAGGGGGGCGTCAATAAGGACGTCTTCCATAGTAAGGACGTCTTCCACAAGTACGCCTTCAGCAGGGCGCCCTCAGCCAGCGCGGCGCCATTCCGGCTGCGTCAGTCCGTATCCGCTTGCGGCTCGTACGTGCCGGCCAGCGCTTGGGCAGCCTCTTGCATGCGCGGCAACCAGGCCCGCGCGCCATCGATCGACAAGCGCGCAACCGGTGCATGCAAGGCTACGGCAGCAATCACCCGCGTGCCATGCAGAATCGGCACCGCCATGCACACGATGCCCAGCAGAAATTCTTCGCGGTCAAAGCTTGCGCCTTCTTTCTTGATCGTGCGCAGTTCGTATTCCAGCGATGCCACCTCGCACAAGGTGTTGGGCGTATAGCGGGGCAAGGGGGCGGCCGCCAGCAGACGGGCGCGCGCTTCGCGCCGCATGTGCGCCAGAAACAGCTTGCCGCTGGCCGAGCAATGCAGCGGCACGCGTGACCCGGTCTGTAGGTTCACACGCAGCGGCCACGCGGTTTCCACACGATCCAGATAGATGACCTCGTCGCCATCCAGCATCGTGCAGTTGCAGGTTTCGCCGATCTCATCGACCAGGCTGTCCAGAATGCGATGGCGTTCGCCGCGCAGCGGGGAATTCAGCAGCGTCTCGCGCGCCAATGCGCTGAGCCGCGGGCCGCTGACGTAGCTTTTGCCGGCAGGCTCGCGCAGCAGCATGCCGGCGTCGACCAGACGCGTCAGGATGCGCAGCACCGACGGTTTGGGCAAGCCGGTGGCGTCGGTCAAGGCGGCCAACGACACGGGGCTTTCAGATCGGGCGACCTGTTCCAGCAAGGTCAACGCCCGCAAGGCGGCAGAGGATTCGTCTTTCATCTTTCAGGGTTTGAAAGTGATCGGATGGGGGAGCAGACAACTCACGCGCCATCATCGCCCAGCAACGGCCGCGCGCATAGTGCGCCACGCAAAGACTCCAGCAGCACCCGCTTGTTTTCCCGGCTGCGATACGCGTGTTCGCGCATCAGGTTTTCGGCGCGCACGGCTTCGCGCCGGGTGATGGCGCGCAGCAGGTCTTCATGATCGGCTTGCGCGCGCAGCACAAACGGCGTTTCCAGCAGCGACGGGGTAGACGGCAGCGTCAGCGCGGCGGGGCCGGCAAGCGGGGTCTTGTTGTTGTGCTCCAGTGCGGACAGCAGGGCGCGATTGCCGGCGGCTTCGCACAGAATCTCGTGGAACCGGCGGTTGATCTGGCCCCAGGCGCGCGCGTCCACCGTGGTGTTGGGGTCGCGGCGGGCGGGCGCCAGCAAGGCGCGTCCTTCCTCTACCGCTTCCGACAGCGCGTCCAGCACGTCTTGGGGTGCGCCGCGTTCCGCTAGCAGGCGGGCGGCCATGCCTTCGAGCACGCCGCGCACATCCACGGCGTCGCCAATCTCTTCCACCGTGAAGGCGCGAACCCGGAACCCCCGCGAAGGCAGGCGTTCAAGCAGGCCTTCCTTTTCCAGCTCGGTCAGCGCAATGCGCAGCGGCGTGCGTGACACGCCCAGGCGCGCGGAAAACTGCAATTCCACGACGCGTTCCCCGGGCTGCAACGCACCGGAAAGCACCATGTCCCGAAGTTCGGAAATAACTTTGTCGATCTGAGCTGCCATAGCGTGGCGTGGGCTGAAGATTGTCTGAAAGGGCTCCCAGTGTACCTAGAAAATTGCATGCAATAAGCCAAAAAATAGATCTTCCTGTCTTGCGATTTATCAAAATTGCATGCAATAATTCGGAAAAACAGCGGTACTAGGCGTTTTAAGCCTGGTAATGCATGCAAAGACGCAAGCCATTGCATGCCATTGAGCCGAAAGCACAGGAGACAACATGAAGCTCATCAGCTTCGTAGAGGCAGGCCGCCCCGGTTGGGGCGTGGTGCGTGATACCGACGTCGTGGTGCTGACCCAGGTCTGGCCCGACGTGATGACGGCATTGACCGCGGGCGTGGACCAGATTGCGCAAGCGGCCGACGCGCCGGGCGTGCCCTGTACGCCCTTGGCCGGCCTGCAATGGCTGCCGCCCATCCCCGCGCCGCGCAAGATTCTTTGCGTGGGCCTGAATTACGGACGGCATGTGGCCGAAGCAGGACGTGAACTGCCGGCGCACCCGTCTTTGTTCGCCCGCTTTGCGGACAGCCTGGTCGGGCACCGCGAACCCGTCTGGAAGCCGCGCGCCTCCGACAGGTTTGATTACGAAGGCGAACTGGCCGTCGTCATCGGCCGGGGCGGACGCCACATTCCCGCAAGCGATGCGCTGTCGCACGTGGCTGGCTACACCTGTATGGCCGAGAACTCGGTGCGTGACTTTCAAAAGCACAACGCGCAGGTCACGCCGGGCAAGAACTTCGAGCGCAGTGGCGCGATTGGCCCTTGGCTGGTCACGGCGGACGACATTGGCGACCCCGCGCGGCTACGCGTCATCAGCCGCTTGAACGGCGAAGTGATGCAAGACGGCGACGTGTCCGACCTGATCTTCCCCATCCCTGAACTGATTGCCTACATCAGCACGTTCACGCCGCTGTCTCCGGGCGACGTCATCGCAACCGGCACGCCGGAAGGCGTGGGCTCCAGCCGCAAGCCGCCGCGCTTCATGGCTGCCGGCGACACGCTGGAAGTCGAGATTCCCGGCATCGGAACGCTGATCAACACGGTGGCGGACGAACCCGCCCAACAAGGAGCTGCGCATGGCTGACGCGCTGCGGTATCTGACGGAACGGGACGTAGTCTCGGTGCTGAACATCCATCGCGCCATTGATGCGCTGCAAGACATGCTGGTGGCGCAAGCCCGCGACCAGGCGCGCAACCTGCCCAAAACGCTGGCCACATGGGGCGACGGCAGCTCCATGCATGCATTGGGTTCCGTGCAGACGGGCGAGGGCGGGTACGCCGGGTTCAAAACCTGGGTGCACACGAAGGCGGGCGGCGGCTCGTTGTTCAGTTTGTTCGATGCGGCCACGGGCGCCTTGCGCGCCATTATCGAAGCGCGTGCGCTGGGCATGTTGCGCACGGCGGCCATCAGCGGCGTCGCCACGCGAGCGCTGGCTCCGCAAGACGCAACGCGCGCTGCGCTGGTCGGCACCGGCCCGCAAGCGGTCACGCAATTGGCGGCCTTGGCCGCGGTGCGTGATTTGCGTCAGGTGCGGGTGTACAGCCCCACGCCGGAAAAGCGCCGCGCGTTCGTGGCGAGCGTGGCGGGCAAATATGCATTCGACGTCCAGGAGTCCCCCAGCCTGGAACACGCGTTGGCGGGCGCCGAGATCGTCACGCTGATCACGCGCGCGGTTGATCCTTTCGTGGAAGCGGCGCTGCTGGCGGGCTGCCGGCACCTGAACGCCGTGGGTGCGATCTTGCCGTCCAAGGCCGAGTTTGCGCAAGACGTGTTCACGCTGGCCGACCGCGTGGTGGTGGACGACCTGGAGAACGCGCGTAAAGGGTCGCGGGAACTGCGCGAACGCTATGGCGCCGACGGCGCGCCGTGGCCGGATGTCGCCGTGCTCGGCCAACTGCTGGCGCAAGGTGACGCGCGACCCCCTCAGGCGCGGCTGACGATCTTCAAGGGCATGGGCATGGGTTTGTCGGATCTGGCGATGGCGCGCGTGGTGTTTGAGCACGCACGCGAGCATGGCTTGGGTATCGAACTTCCTCCCCAAACCCGCGAAAACCTGCTGCTGGCGCAGCCCTGAACCGCATTCAATCAACAAGACACAGCCGGCCGGCAGCGCTGGCGGCAAGAGGAGACAAGCATGTTCGTGGATATCAGCGGGGCCGCGCCTCGCGAACAAAACAAGTGGCCGTCGATCGTGATCCCGAAAGAGGATATTGATCTGGAAATCGCGCGGCTGATCGACGCGCCCCGACCGGACAACGGCCGCCGCGCGTCGCTGATTACCCACCCCGAGGCGACCGCGCCGGGCTTGGGTCTGGCGCCCGGCACGGACGTCACCATCAATGTGGTGAACCCCGGCGAACGCACCTACAACCTGCGCAAGAACTCCAACATGCTGGAAATCTGTATCAGCGGGGAAGGGGTGGCTACGGTGGCGGGCCGCGATATCCGGGTGGGGCATTGGGACGTCTGGAACACGCCCGCGATGCAGGTGCATTCGTACCGCAATGACGGCAAGACGCCGTGGGTGCGTTTGTCGTATTCCAACGCGCCGCTGCTGGAAAAGCTGGAGATCCATTACGTTGAAGAGTTCGACGGCGCCGTGCCACCGGCGGATGCGAACACCCAGCCCGTACCGGCCCGCGCACCCGACGCCGCCCGTTCGCGCGACCTGGCCCTGCGCGAACAGATCACGCCCGAGGGCGCCTGGCTGATGGGCTACGAGTGGCTGATAGATATCGACGTGCTGGAATCGAAAGCGCTGCATTGGCCCTGGGAGGCCGTGTCGCGCTATTTGCCCACCGTGGAAGACATGGCGCGCGGCTACAACGGCCGCCGTCTCTTCGTGCTGTACAACCCGGCGACCGAACGCCGTATCGGCACCACGCACAGTTTCTTCGCCACGATTTCGTCGTCGCCGCCCGACAACCACCACGTGCCGCACCGCCATAGTTCGTCGGCCATCAATTACTACCTGCGCGGCAACGGTTACAGCAAGGTCAACGGCACCCGGCTGGACTGGAAGGCGGGCGACTTGATTCTGTCTGCGCCCGGCTGGGCCATGCACTCGCATCACTCTGGCACGGAAACCACGTCTGCCCTGACGGTGCAAGACCACCCGCTGCAAATCGCCATGGAATCGCTGATCTGGCAGGAGCGCATGCAGGAACCCATTCTGGCGCTGGGCAGCCAGAGCGGCTTTGAAAGCAACCGCGCGCAGTTGGCCGCGGCGTCCTGAGCGCCTTCCGGCCCCGTTCACACGCATTGATATCTGGATTCCCCATGACCTTGATTGAACTGTCCGACGCCCCGGCATTGCGCGCGCAACTGCGGGATTTCTACGACGACTACGCCTACTGCCTGGACGAAGGCCGGCTGGAGGAGTGGCCCGATTTCTTCACCGAAGACTGTCACTACCGCGTGCTCTCGCGCGAAAACCACGACGCCGGCCTGCCGCTGGGCCTGATCTATTGCATGAACAAGAACATGGTGCGCGACCGCGTCACGGCGCTGCGCGAGACCACGATGTTCGAGCCGCGTTCGCTGCGCCACTTCATCAGCGGCGTGCGCGTCATGGAATTGCAGGGCGACCACATCGTGTCGCAGGCCAACTTCGCCGTGATGGAGTCGCTGTCTGACCGCGAGCCCACCTTGAATATGGTGGGCCGCTATCTGGATGTGCTGCGCGTGACGCCCGACGGCCTGTTGCTGAGCCGCCGCGACTGCGTCTACGACAACTACCGCGTGCGCACCTCGCTGATCGTTCCCATCTGAATCCGCTGCAAGGAAACCCGTCATGACCTGTTCCGATTCCGCCGTGCTGGACACGCCTGCCGCGGCCCCCATTCATCTTGAACGCCGCTGGCCCAAAGAGGGCTACACGCGCATCCCCAACTGGGTCTACACGGACCCGGCCATCTTCCAAAAGGAAATGGATGTGTTCTTTGCCGGCCAGACCTGGAACTACGTGGGCCTGGAATGCGAAGTGCCCGAGACCGGTTGCTACAAGCGCAACTGGATCGGCAACCGCCCGGTGGTGATGGTGCGCACCGAAACCGGCGAGGTCAATGTGCTGGAGAACCGCTGCGCGCATCGCGGCGCGCAGATCTGCTGGCAAAACACGGGGCGCGTGACGGACTTCACCTGCCCGTATCACCAATGGAATTACGACCTGCACGGCAACCTGCAAGGCGTGCCGTTCCGTCGCGGCGCGATGGGCAAAGGCGGCATGCCGAAGGACTTCGACCCCAAGCAGAACGGCATTCGCAAGCTGCGCAGCGTGAACCGGGGCGGCTCGATCTGGGCCACGTTCTCGGAAGAGGCGCCCAGCTTTGAAGACTATTGCGGCGCGGAAGTGCTGGCCGAGATCGATCACATGTTGCCGGGCAAGCCGCTCAAGCTGCTGGGCTATAGCCGCCAGCTGATTCCCAGCAACTGGAAGATGTACCTGGAGAATCTGAAGGACCCGTACCACGCCACCTTGCTGCACACGTTCTACATCACCTTCGGGTTATGGCGCGCGGATTCGAAGTCGGAATGCATTCCCACTGGCGGCGGCGCGCATAGCGTCATGGTGTCGCACAACGAAGGCAAGAAGAAGACCGAAGCCACCACGGAAATGAGCCGCTTTCGTGACGACCTGGAACTGCTGGACCTGGAAACCGTGACGCCGCGCGCCGAGTTCAACCGGGGCCGGGTGGGGGGCGCGTGGGTGTTTCCCGCCGCCCAATTCGGCATCCAGGCCAATTCGCTGAAGACCCGCCACGTCATCCCGCGCAGCCCGACCGAGCACGAACTGGTGTTCACCTATTACGGCTACGAGGACGACGACGAGGAAATGACCCGCCTGCGGCTCAAGCACGCCAACCTGTTGGGGCCGGCCGGCTTTGTGTCGATGGACGACAGCGAAATGCTGAACCAGGTGCAGATCGGCGTGACGGGTTACCCCGAGGCGCGCGGCATCGTCGAGATGGGCGGCCGCGACACGGAACCTGCCGACTACATGGTGACCGAAGTGCTGATCCGGTCGTTCTACGACTACTACCGCAAGGCGATGGGGCTCTGATCATGGACATCTGGAAACCCGTTGCCTTGGTGACGGACATCTCGCCGGATACCGGCACGCTGCGAGTCGTGCATGAAGGTGAAGGCGTCTGCCTGTACGACTTGCAGGGCGAAATCTGCGCCACCCAAGACCGCTGCCCCCACGGCAACGCCAGCCTTGCCGACGGCTATCTGGAAGACGGCACCATCGAGTGCCCGTTGCACCAGGGCGTCTTCGACATCCGTACCGGCAAGCCGCAATGCCCGCCGGTCACAACCGACCTGCGCCGTTACGAGGTGCGGGTCGAAGCCGACACGGTGTATCTGAAGGCGGAGGCCGCGTGAGCGCGCGCGCGATCGTCATCGTGGGCGCAGGGCAGGCGGGCGGCTGGGCCGCCACCACCTTGCGCAGCCGCGGCTACGACGGCCGCGTGCTGCTGCTGGGCGAAGAACCCCATGCGCCCTATGAGCGGCCGCCGTTGAGCAAAGCCGTGCTAAGCGGGCAGGCGGCGGCTGACAGCACCGAACTGTTTTCCACGGCGCGGCTGGCGGACTTGGATATCGAGTTCCGGCCGGGCATCGCCGCCACGCGCTTGCGGGTGGACGACAAGCAGGTGGAGTTGTCGGACGGCGCATCGGCGGGCTACGACAAGCTGATTCTGTGTACCGGCGGGCGGCCCGTTGTTCCGGCGTTGCCCGGCGTGTCCAGCGCCGCCGTGCATGTGCTGCGCACGCGCGATGATGCGATGCGCCTGCGCGCGCAGCTGGGTCCGGGCAAGCATGTCGTCATTGTGGGCGGAGGATGGATTGGCCTGGAAGTGGCCGCCACGGCGCGCCAGTCGGGCAGCCGCGTCACGGTGCTGGAACAGGCGGGGCGCTTGTGTGCGCGCAGCGTGCAGCCGGGCGTGTCCGCGCACCTGGCCGCGCTGCATGCCGCGCATGGCGTCGAGGTTCGCCTGGGCGCCAGCCTGTGTGCGGTGCATCCGCAGCCGGACGGGCGCGCAGTGGCCGAGCTGGCCGACGGGTCCGCTATCGCGGCGGATGCCGTGGTGCTGGGCGTGGGCCTGCAAGCCAATGACGCGTTGGCGCGCGCAGCAGGCATTGAATGTGAACGCGGCGTGCTGGTCGATGCGTACTGCCGGACGTCTGCCGTGGACGTGTATGCGGCGGGCGATGTGGCGGTGTCGGTATATGGCGGGGCGGCCCATACCGGGGCGGCCCTTGCCGGGGCGGCCCATGCCGGGGCGGTCCATACCGGCGCGATCGGCCGGGTGCGGCTCGAATCCTGGCAGAACGCGCAGGACCAAGGCACCGCTGCCGCCCTGTCGGCGCTGGGCGAGTCCGTGCCGTATACGCCCAGCGGCGCGGTCTGGTCCGAGCAGTACGACGCCATGGTGCAGATCGTGGGCTTTCCCGCGCTGGCGGCAAGCGAAGTGCTGCGCCCGCAGGCAGAGCGCCGCGCCTTGCTGTCGGTGGCGCTGGATGCCGGGAGCCGCATCGTGGCGGCCGTCGCGGTTGACGCACCCCGGGAGTTGCGCCAGTTGCGTAAATGGATCGCGCAAGGCGCGGTCCTGGACCCGGCGTTGTTGCAGCGGCCTGACGTGCCGCTGGCCAACGCGCAAATCGGATAACGGAGCACAAACCCGCATGGACCATGCAATGCAATCCCTACACATCAAGGCCGCTTGCGAAGCGGTTGTGCTGACGTTCTTTCATGCGCTGGACACGCGCCAGCATGACGTGGCCGCCGCCTTGATGGCGGACGACGGCGTCTGGATGCGGCAAGGCCGGCGCTTGTCAGGCCCGCACGACGTGCTGGCGGCGCTGAACGCCCGTGCCGCCGAGCGCAGCACCTGTCACGTGATCACCAATTTACGGCTCGTCGATGGGGACGATACGCGCGCGACTGTCGGCTACTTCCTGACCGCCTATGACAGCGTGCCGCAAGAGCAGGGCGGCGCGCCCCGGCTGGTATCCATCCGAGAATGCCAGGACGTGCTGGTGAAGACGGCGGGCGAATGGCGTTTGGCCGACAAGCGCAGCCGGCGCCATCTGCCGCCGGAATAAGCCTCGGCATCACCCGCTGCAATAACACCCCAACAACACCCCAATAACACCCCAATACCACCCCAATAACACCCCAATAACACCCACACCAAGCCCCCAAGGAGACCCCATGGATGCCACAACTATAAAAACACTGGCGCTGCGTCTGGACGAGGCCGAGCAGCGCCGCAGCCAGGTGCGTCAGCTGTCGCTGGACCACCCGGACATCACCATCGCCGACGCCTACGCCATCCAGCGCGAATGGGTCGCGCACAAGATCGCATCGGGCCGGCGGCTGGTGGGCCACAAGATCGGCCTGACCTCGCGCGCGATGCAGTTGTCGTCGCAGATTGACGAGCCGGATTACGGCGCGTTACTGGACGACATGTTGTTTGCCGATGGCGCCGAGATTCCGCGTGACCGCTTCATCGTGCCGCGCCTGGAAGTGGAGCTGGCGTTCATTCTGGACCGCCCGTTGCAGGGCCCGGGCGTTACCTTGTTCGATGTGCTTGACGCGGTGCGCTATGTGATCCCGGCACTCGAGATCATCGACGCACGCTCGCATCAGATCGACCCGGATTCCAAACGGCCGCGCAAGGTGTTCGACACCATCGCCGACAACGCCGCCAACGCGGGCGTGGTGATGGGCGGGCGGCCCGTGCGCGTGGGGGAGGTGGACCTGCGCTGGGTAGGCGCCTTGCTGTCGCGCAATGCGGTGATCGAGGAAACCGGCCTGGCGGCGGGTGTGCTGAACCATCCGGCCAACGGCGTCGTGTGGCTGGCCAACAAGCTGGGCGAACACGGCGTGGGGCTGGAGGCGGGGCAGATCATTCTTAGCGGCTCGTTCACCCGGCCGGTATTCGCGCAGGCAGGCGACACGTTCCATGTGGACTACGGTTCGCTGGGCGCGGTGAGCTGCCGCTTCGTTTAACGCAATTTTTCATCCGGCATTCAACGCGATTTTCAGGAGCGACCCCCGACCCCGCTTTCCCATTTGAATAAGCGCGCCGCATACACCTAAAACAGCGCGGGCGCGTGGCAGGCATCCCCTCAGGAGACAACAAGTGAAACCCCTCAAGACCTTGATTTGCATGGCGGCCGCCGCCTGCGCAGCCTTACCTTCCGCCGCCGCTCTGGCGCAACAGGCCAACTGGCCCACCCACGCCATCACGCTGGTCGTGCCGTTTGCGGCGGGCGGTGGTGGCGATACGCTGGCGCGCCTGGTCGCCGAGCCGCTGTCGCGGGAACTCGGCCAGTCGATCATCGTGGAAAACCGCCCGGGCGCGGGTGGCAACATCGGGACATCAATTGCCGCGCGCGCCAACCCGGACGGCTACACGCTGTCTTATGGCACCAACGGCACGCAGGCCACCAACCACTGGCTGTACAAATCACCGGGCTACGCACCGGCCGACTTCGAACCGATATCGCGCTTTACCGTCATCGCGGCCGCCCTGGTTGTGAATGGCACCGACGACCGTTTCAAATCGCTGGCGCAGTTGCTGGACTACGCCAAGTCACACCCGGGTGAGCTGACCTGTGGCTCGGCCGGCAACGGCACATCGTCCCATCTGGCCTGTGAACTGCTGAACCAGATGGCGGGCATCAAGGTCATGCATATTCCGTACAAGGGCGGCGGCGCGGCCATGACGGATTTGCTGGGCGGGCGGATCTCGTTCCTGATCGACGTCATGCCCAACGTGTCGGGCCAGATCGCGGCGGGCAAGTTGCGGGCGTTGGCGGTGACGACGCCTGAGCGCGTGGCGTCCAACCCCGACATTCCCACCATGAACGAGGCGGGCGTAAAGGGCTACGAGTTCTTCGCCTGGGATGGCTTGTATGCGCCCAAGGGCACGCCGGTTGCCGTGCTGGACAAGCTGAACGCCGCGGTCAACCAGGCGCTGCAACGGCCGGACGTGAAGAAGGCGCTGGAATCGCGCGGGGCCATTCCGTCCCCCACCACGCGTCAGGTGCTAGGTGAATTTGGCGCCGAGGAATACACGCGGCTGGGCAAGGTCGTGAAGACCGCTGGCGCGGCGATCGACTAAGGACTTCCAATATCTGCAATTTCCGCGGCGGCCTCCGGGCTGCCGTGCGGATTTTGCAGAAAATGGAACGCGGTGGGCTGTGACCCGCCGCCTTTCTCCGGCAGTATCGGATCACACCGGCCACGATGCACGCACGCAAGCGCCGGCCTGCCAGGAGAGAGACCATGAGCAGCAAGCAACACATGACCCCCAGTGAAGCGTTCGTTGAAACGCTGGTGGCGCAAGGCGTCAAAGACGTATTCGGCATCGTTGGTTCGGCCTTCATGGATGCGCTGGACTTGTTTCCCGCTGCGGGAATTCGCTTCGTGCCCACGGTGCACGAGCAGGGCGCGGCCCACATGGCCGACGGCTACTCCCGCGTCACGGGCCGCCACGGCGTCTGCATTGCGCAGAACGGGCCGGGCATCACCAACTTCGTCACGGGGGTAGCCGCCGCCTATTGGGCGCACAGCCCGGTAGTGGCGATTACGCCCGAAACCGGCACGGCCGGCATGGGGCTGGGCGGTTTTCAAGAGACCGAACAGCTGCCGATTTTTTCCCGCATCACCAAGTACCAGGCGCACGTGAACCGGCCGGACCGCATGGCGGAATTCACGGCCAAGGCGTTTGATAACGCGCTGGCCGAACGCGGCCCCACGCAGCTGAACATTCCGCGCGACTACTTCTACGGCGAGATCGACGTGGCCATTCCCGAGCCGCGCCGCGTGCGTCGCGGGCCGGGCTCGGAAGAAGACCTGGAAGCGGCGGCGCGAATGCTGGCCGAGGCAAAGTTCCCCGTCATCGTGGCGGGCGGCGGCGTGCTGTTCTCAGAGGGTCAGGCGGAATGCGTGGCGCTGGCTGAATTGCTGGGCGCGCCGGTCGTCACCAGCTATCTGCACAATGACGCGTTCCCCGCCAGCCATCCGCTGTGGTGCGGTCCGCTGGGTTATCAGGGCGCGAAAGCCGGCATGAAGCTGTTGTCGCAGGCCGATGTGGTGCTGGCGTTAGGCACGCGGCTGGGGCCATTCGGCACCTTGCCGCAGCACGGGCTGGACTACTGGCCGCAAGGCGCGCGCATCATCCAGGTGGATGCCGACCACCGCATGCTGGGCTTGGTGCGTCCGGTATCGGTGGGCATCTGCGGCGACGCCAAGCCCGCCGCCGCCGCTCTGACCGAAAAGCTGAAAGGCCGTGACGTCGCCTGCGTGCGCACCAAGTCAGCGCGCGGTGACGCGATTGCCTCGCAGAAAGCGGAATGGGAAAACGAACTGGACAGCTGGTCGCACGAGCGCGACGACTGGAGCCTGGACATCATCGAGCAGGGCGGCGGGCGCATGCATCCGCGGCGCATGCTGCGCGAGCTGGAACGCGCGATGCCCAAGCATGTGATGGTGTCGACAGACATCGGCAACATCTGCTCGGTGTCCAACAGCTACCTGCGCTTTGATGAGCCGAACTCGATGTTGGCCGCCATGAGCTTCGGCAACTGCGGCTATGCGCTGCCCGCGCTCATCGGCGCCAAGCTCGGGCGGCCCGACCGGCCCGCCGTGGCCTATGTGGGCGACGGCGCGTGGTGCATGAGCTTCCAGGAATTGCTGACCTGCGTGCGCGAAAAGATTCCGGTCACGGCCGTGGTCTTTCACAACGGCCAATGGGGCGCTGAAAAGAAAAACCAGGTCGACTTCTATGGCCGCCGCTTCGTGGGCAGCAACCTGCTGAACCCGAACTTTTCCGAGCTGGCGCGGGCCATGGGCGCAGAGGGCATTCGGGTGGAGCACGCGGACCAGGTGGGTGCGGCGTTGCAGGCGGCGTGCAAGGCGCAGTCCGAAGGCAAGACCACCGTGCTGGAAATGATGGTCAGCCAGGAACTGGGCGACCCCTTCCGGCGCGATGCCTTGAAGCAGCCGGTGCGCTTCCTGGACAAGTACAAGTCGTACGTGAACCAGCCGTTCCATGCGGGCGAGGTGCCGCTGTCGATCGAGCCCGTCAAGCGCTGATCGGCGCGCGAGCGGCACGGCAAACGCCGCGCCGCTCGCGTCACACTTTGCCCCCAACATTCGCGGCAGGAGGCACGACCCCCCATGGCAATCGACCGATTGTTCGCACCGCTGCGCGAGGCCGCGCTATCGGGCGGGCGCCTGCGCACCGCGGTGGCGTATCCCTTGTGCCCGGCGAGCCTGGGCGCGGCGGTCCAGGCGCGCGAGGCCGGTTATATCGAACCCGTGCTGGTTGGCCCGGCGCGCCGGATTCAGGCCCTGCTGGCGGAAATGGGCGTGCGCGCGGGCGGTTTGGAAATCGTGGACACGCCGGACGATGAGAAGCTTGCCGCGCGCACCGCCGCCGCCCTGGCGCGCGACGGCGCGGCCAGCATGTTGATGAAAGGCAGTTTGCACACCGATCATTTCATGTCGGCCGTGGTGGCGCGCGAATCGGGCTTGCGTACAGAGCGCCGGATCAGCCATGTGTTCGTCATGGCGGTAGCGGCGTACCCCAAGCTATTCATCCTGACGGATGCCGCCGTCAACATCGCGCCGACCTTGCAAGAGAAGGCCGACATTGCTCAGAACGCCATCGACCTTGCGCGCGCGCTGGGCGTGGCGCGCCCAAAGCTGGCGGTGTTGTGCGCGACAGAATCCGTCAACCCGTCGATGCCCGCCACGCTGGATGCCGCCGCGCTATCCAAAATGGCCGACCGCCAGCAAATTCGGGGCGGTGACATCGATGGCCCCTTGGCGTTCGATAACGCGATATCCCGTGAAGCGGCCGATCAGAAGGGCATCGTGTCGCACGTGGCGGGCGATGCCGACATTCTGCTGGTGCCCGATATCGAAGCCGGCAACATGCTCTACAAAGAGCTGACCTGGCTGGCGGGCGCAGGCGCCGCGGGCCTGGTGCTGGGCACGCGTGTGCCCGTGTTGTTGACCAGCCGTTCCGATTCGATGGAGGCGCGCGTCAACAGCTGCGCCATCGCCGTGCTGCACGCACGCGCCTTGGCGGCTGCCGTCCGCTAAAGCGGCTGCCGGAATGGGGAGCAAGCAATTCTGGTGCAAGCGATTCCCCGCGTCTGGTTCTAGACCCTGCCAGGTGGCCCACGTACCTTGAGTCCAGACGCCCGCGCGCGCTTTGCGCCGGACTTTGAGAAAGGGGTACGCAATGCACAAGACCGTCACCGTGGACATGCTGGCCGACTTTGCCGCCGCCTGGAACCGCCACGATATCGATGCCCTGATGCGCTTCATGAGCGAAGACTGCGTGTTCGAAACCGTGGGCGGGCCGGACGCTTGCGGCAGCCGCCACAGCGGAACGGAAGCGGTGCGCGCCGCCTTTGCGGCGGCCTGGAAGAACTTTCCTGATGCGCAATGGAACAACGGCCGGCATTGGGTGGCGGGCGACCGTGGCGTGTCGGAATGCACGTTCACCGGCACCGCCGCCGATGGCTCGCGGGTAGAGGCCGATATGGTTGATATCTTCACGTTCCAGGACGGCAAGATCCGCGTGAAGAACGCGTTCCGCAAGCAGCGTCCGGCCTTGCCGGCCCGTGCCTGAGCGTTGCCCCACGGAATCGAAGCATGGATACGCAAATGCCCTTCGACACGTCCCTTCCACCCGGTGCGCACGCAGCGTCCGCAGCGCCCACCGCGCCTGTGGCTGCCTACAACCCAACTTACGACCCGCTCGTGTCGCCGCCCGGCCAAGGCCAGGACTATGCACCCACGTACTGGGTGGCAACCGCCGGCGAACCGCCCGAAGACGACGGCCCCATCCGGGGCGATATCGATGTCGACGTCGCCATCGTGGGCTCGGGCTTTACCGGCTTATCGGCGGCGCTGACGCTGGCGCGCGACTTCGGCGTGCGGGCGGTGGTGCTGGAGGCGAACCGCGCCGTGTGGGGCTGCACCAGCCGCAATGGCGGCCAGGGGCAGAACGCGTCGGGCCGCTTGTACCGGTCGCAATGGATCAGCCGTTGGGGCCTGGATACCGCCAAGCGCCTGGATGCCGAGATCCGCGAAGGGTTTGAATACTGGAAGAGCCTGGTCGCGCAGGTGGATTGCGATGCACAGCCCGGCGGCCACTTGTACACCGCGCATCGCCAGAAGAAGATCGCGTTCCTGGCGAACGAGGCCCGCGTGATGCGCGAGGTGTTCGGCTACGACGCAAAGATGCTCAGCCAGGCCGAGCTGCGCGAACGCTATGTCCACGACCACGAGGCCGTTGGCGCCATGCACGAACCCGATGGCGTGGGCGTGCATCCGCTGAAGCTGGCCTACGGCTATCTGCGTCAGGCGCGCGCGTTGGGCGTGCGCGTGCATCCGTCCAGCCCGGTGCTGCGATGGCGTAAAGAACAAGGCGCCATCCTGCTGGAAACGCCGGGCGGGGTGGTGCGGGCGCGGCGCGTGGCGTTCGCCACGGGCGGCTATACGGCGCAGGGCGTGAACCCGCTGCTGGATAACCGCATCATGCCGGTGCTGTCGAATTCGCTGGTGACGCGGGTGTTGACCCCGGCCGAGCGCGAAGCCGCTGGCTTGAAGAGCACGGTATTCATCACCGACACCCGCACCCTGCGGTTCTATTACCGCCTGCTGCCAGATGGCCGCATGCAGATTGGCAGCCGCAGCGCCTTGCATGGCGCTGATGCGCAGCACCCCCGGCATCTGGCGTTGCTGCGCGAAGGGCTGGCCCGCAAGTTTCCGTCATTGCGCAACGTGGATGTGGCGTATTCGTGGTGGGGCTGGGTCGATGTCAGCCACGACATGATGCCGCGCGTGACGCAGCCCGATCCCGCTCAGCCGGTGTATTACGCCTTTGGCTATGGCGGTAACGGCGTCGCGTTTTCGGCGCAAGCGGGTAAGCGGTTGGCTGAGAGAATGATGGGCAAGGACGGCATTCCGTGGAACCTGCCCATCTACGATTCGCCGCTGCCGGGGCATCCGTTCGCGCCATTCCGGCGCATCGGGCAGGCGTTGTTGTACCGCTGGTATCACCTGCGCGACGAACATCTGTAGCGCCCGGCGATGCGCCGCTGCCTGCAAGCGGTAGCGCCTTGAGATGCGCCGCTGCCTGCAAGCGGTAACGCCTTGCGATGCGCCGCTACGCCGCTGCCTGCAAGCGGTAGCGGCGCACCACCTGCGCCAGCCTTTCGATGCCCGGGCCGATCAGTTCCGGCCGGATCGACGTGAACCCCACGCGCAGGAAATTGCGGGGCGCATCGGCCCCGTTCATGAAGAAGACGTCGCCCGGTTCCACCACCACGCCTTCGGCCAGGGCGGCCTCGGACAGGTCAGCGGCGTTCAGCCACGGCGGGCCTTCCAGCCAGCACGACGACGACCCGGTAATGGGCGTGGGTTTGAAATCCGGCAAGTAGCGGGCCAGCGCCTGCGTCAGTTCCGCACCGCGCCGCTGGTAAGCCTGCGACTGCTTGCGCAGCAAGGAATGGTGATGGCCCAGTGAGATGAACAGCGAGAACGCCCGCTGGATGTAGGCGGAAGGATGGCGCAGCATCAGCCGGCGCAGCGCGCGCAATTCGCGCGTCAGCTCACGCGGCGCGACGATGTAGCCAATGCGCAAGCCCGGTGCGAACGACTTCGCCAGGCTGCCCACGTAGATGACGCGGCCATCGCGGTCCTGGCTTTTTAACGCGGGGATCGCCCCTTCGCCCCAACGGCTTTCGCTTTCGAAATCGTCTTCGATGATCATGCTGTCGGCCTGGCGCGCCAGCGCCAGCAGGCTTTCTCGGCGCTCCATCGACAGCGTCACGGTGGTGGGGCATTGATGGCCGGGGGTCACGAACAGATAGTCGCAGCCGAGCAAATGCGTGCCGGTGCACAGGCCGCGTTCGTCAACCGGCATGGGCAGCAGGTTGCGGGTATGGCTGGCGAAGATGTTGCGGGCGTCGGGGTAGCCGGGGTCTTCCATGCCGACGACGGTGTCTTCATTGACCAGCAGGTCGGCCAGCAAGTACAGCGCATGCTGCGCGCCGACGGTAATGACGATCTCTTCGGCGTCGGCCCACACGCCCCGGCGCGGCAGCACCTGCGTGCGGATCTGTTCGATCAGCGCGGGGTCGTCGTGGGTGATCAGGTCAGGCGCCCAGCTGCGGATGTCCAGCACCGATAACGCCTTGGTGCAGCATTCGCGCCATTCGGCGGTGGGGAACAGGTCCGGGTCGAACTGGCCGTACACAAAGGGGTAGGGCTGCTTCTGCCAGTCTTGGGGTTTGGTGATATTGCGTTGCCGCGACGGGCGAAAGCGCAAGCGTTCGTCCCAGCGTACGCGTTGCGGGGTGTCGGCATCGGGCAGCGCGGCGGCGGCTTCGGGCGCGGGTCCCGAATGCCCCTGCATGACGGAGTCGCACACGAAATGGCCGCTGCGCTCGCGTGACACCAGATACCCTTCGCTGACCAGCTGCTGGTAGGCGAACACGACGGTGTTGCGCGCAATGCGCAGCTGGTCGGCCAATTGCCGGCTGGACGGCACCGGCGTGCCGGGCGGCAAGTGGCCGCTAAGAATGGCCGACACCAGCATCTGGCGCACGCGGCCTTGCAGGCTGAGATTGGGCGCGCTTTCCCGTTCAAACAGGCGTTCCCACAACACAGGCTTGAGCATCGAGGCCTGGCTGGACATGACGGCTCCTTGAGTAGACGACGCAACGCCCGGCGCGCATGAGGCAAGCGCGGCCGGGGTCGGGGTGTGAGTCTGGGTCGGAGACTCAGGATAGAGGAGCGGTCTGGGTGGCGAAATGGGGGATTGCCCTTTACCTTTAGCGTGGCGCGTCAGATGCGTCCCTTCCACGGGATGGCGAATTTTTCCACGTAGCGCACCAGCAGATCGAACGCGAAGGCGAACACGCCGATCACGATGATGCCCATGATGACGATGTCGCTGGCCAGAAATTGCGCGGCGTTCAGCACCATGAAGCCCAGGCCCCGGTCAGCGGCCACCATTTCGGCCGCCACCAGCGTGGTCCATCCCACGCCGATACCGATACGCAAGCCCGTGAAGATTTCCGGCATGGCGGCTTTCAGAATGACGTGCCAGACGATCTGCATGGGTGTGCCACCCATGGCGTAGGCCGCATGGATCTGTTCGATGGATACCGACCGCACGCCCGCGCGCGCCGCAATTGCCATTGGCGCAAAGATGGCCAGGTAGATCAGCAGGATTTTCGGAAATTCACCGATGCCGAACCAGATGATGATGAGCGGCAGGTAAGCCAGCGGCGGCAGCGGGCGGTAGAACTCGATCGGCGGGTCGAAGATGCCGCGCGCATAGCGGTTCACGCCCATCAGAATACCTACCGGCACCGCCGTGACGCAGGCCAGCAGAAACGCCGAGAACACCCGCGTCAGGCTGGCCATGGCGTGTTCGGCCAGCGTGGAATTGGCCACGCCGTCGGTCATGGCGGACACGAACTTGTCGTACACCGCAAAGGGCGAGGGCAGGAACAGCGGCTTGACCCAGCCGGCGCTGGTCACCAGAAACCACAGCGCGATCAGCGCAATGGTGGTGATCAGGCTGATGTGGCCGCTGTAGCCCGCGCCCGGGGCGCCATACACCTTGCCGGGCGCTGCGGGCTTGTGCCCGCCGCGCGGCCTAGGCATGTGCGGGCTCTTGGACGGCAAGCTCGTCGCCGTAGATGATGCCAAGGACTTGCTCGCGCATGGCGATGAAGTCGGGGCTGGATTTGATACGGCGGCCATCGCGGGTCTCCAGGTAGCGCCGGTTGAAGTCCGGCGTG
This sequence comes from Achromobacter kerstersii, assembly GCF_902859595.1. Taxonomy (GTDB): domain Bacteria; phylum Pseudomonadota; class Gammaproteobacteria; order Burkholderiales; family Burkholderiaceae_B; genus Achromobacter; species Achromobacter kerstersii. The sequence goes on from NZ_CADIJQ010000001.1 coordinate 224,018, forward strand.
AAGGTGTGCGTGATGCGCCCTGGGCGCGGCGACATGACGATCAGCCGCGACCCCAGGAACAGCGCCTCTTCCACGCTATGGGTGATGAAGAAGAACATCTTGTTGGTCTGGCGCCAGATGTCCAGCAGCAGCTCCTGGATGGTCTCGCGAGTCAACGCGTCCAGCGCCGCCATCGGCTCGTCCATCAACAGCATGGCGGGGTCGCAGGTCAGGGCGCGGGCAATGCCCACGCGCTGCTGCATGCCGCCGGACAACTGGTAGATCATGTGCCGGTGAAAATCCTGCAAGCCGACCAGCTCCAGGTTGCGCCGGGCGCGGGCGTGCCGCGTTTCCTTGTCGACCCCTTGCAGCTTCAGGCCGAACTCGGTGTTCTCCAGCACGTTCAGCCAGGGCAGCAGCGCGTGCTTTTGAAACACCACGCCGCGTTCGGCGCCCGGGCCGGTAATGGGCCGCCCGCCCAGCGTGATCTCGCCGTCGGTGGGCGACAGAAACCCGGCCAACAGGCTCAGCAAGGTCGTCTTGCCGCATCCTGATGCGCCCAGCGCCACGACGAACTCGCCGGGTTCGATCGTCAGGTTGACGTCTTGCAGCGCAACCACCGGGCCGCTGTCGTGCAGGCCGGGATACGTGACGCTGACGTGATCCGCACGCAGGGCCTGCGCGGCGGACATGGGTGGGTGAGTCATGCGGTTTCCCCTTATGACAGGACGCCCGCGGCCAGGCGGGCGCCCTGCGCCAAGACGGCGCGCTTACTTGGCCGCAGCCTTCGCGTACTGGTCGGTCACGTGCGGGCTGTAGTCGCCCAGCGCCCGGTCGATCTGCTTCTGGTCTTTCAGGAACTTGGCGCTGGCGTCCAGCGCGCGCACCGCGCCCGACTCTTTGCCGCCGCCCAGCCAGGTGTTGGACGCCTGTTCCTGCGCGGTCGGGAACACCAGCAGCTTGAGCGCGCTGACGATGTCCTCGGGCTTGCCGCCAATCAGCCGGACGATGCCCTTGACCTGGGGCGAGTCGGCCGTCCACTTGGCGCCGTTGGCGTGATAGTCGGCATACGACTTGGCCAGCACGCCTGTGAAGGCGGCCATGAACTTCGGGTTTTTCGCGGCCCAGGCGCGGTCAACGACGATGCCGTCGAAGGTGGGCACGCTGGCGCGGCCAATGGCTTCGGAGTCGGCAATGATCTTGCCGGTCTTTTCAATTTCGGTGAGCGCGGGCGGCCACACGTAGGCGGCGTCGATATCGCCGCGCTGCCAGGCGGCCACGATCTGCGGGGGCTGCATGTTCAGAATGCGCACGTCGCGCGGATTGATCTTCCAGACCTGGTCCATGCCGACCAGCAGGTGAAAGTGCGAGGTCGACACGAACGGCGTGGCCACGCGCTTGCCCTTCAAGTCGGCTGTGCTGTTGATGCCTGAGCCGTTGCGCGCCACCAGCGCTTCGGACTTGCCGATGTTGTCCAGAATCCAGAACAGCTGCAAGTCGACCCCGCGCGTGGCGGCCGACGTCATGCCCGTGGAGCCCAGCACGCCGACCGGCACATTGCCGGAGGCCAGCGCCGTTGAGATATCGCCGCCTGATGTGAACTGGCGCCAGTCCACCTGGTAGCCAGCCTCTTTCAAGGCGGCGTCGAAACTGCCATCGGCGATGGAAGACAGGAAGGGGCCAACGATGAGCTGGTAGCCGACGACCAGTTTGGTCTGGGCGTAGGCGGGCGCGGCAAGCAGCGCGGCGGTCAGGCCGGCCAGGGTGCAGCGGCGGATGAGGCGGTAAATCGCGTTCATGGTGATCTCCGAAAGAGAGTGGGCCGCGCCCCGACGCGACCGGCTTTGTGCCGGTGCGGCCTGGTGCCAGTTTGCCCGGATAGGGGCAGAACGCTAGGTCCAGATGGGCGGATCAGTAGGAGCCACACGCTGGCGCCGCCGCCTTGCCCTCATGGTTAATCCCGGGCGCGCGCGCGAGGTATCGGCCAAATGCCCGAGGGCCATGTCGGCGGCCTTGGCTTAGCACTACTGCGCATGTCGGCCGGTGACGGAAATGTCATTCATTTGTTAACGATTTGTTAGCGGCGCCGGCATACATTCTTTTTGTCCGGCCTGCGCTTACCGCCGCCGCGCCATCTGGGCGGCCGGATTTCGCCGCAAAAAAACGCAGAGGTCGTATGTTCAACAATCTAAAAGTCCGCACCTGTCTTGGCATCTTGCTGGCGCTGTTCTTTACCGGCATGCTGGCCGCCAACGGCGCCGCCTGGATGGACACGCGCTCCAGCAACGCGAATCTGGGCCAGGTCAATGACGCGTACTCCAGCCAGGTGGTGCCTGCGTACGAGGCCTACACCTTGATGTTGCGGGCGCGGCTGGCGATGGACGCGGCCATGATCAACCGCCAAGTTGGCCGCACGCGCGAAAGCGCTGCGGACGCCGAGCGCGCGGAAGAGTTGTGGCGCCGCTCGCGCAGCCGGTTCGAGGCCTTCTCCAGCGAAGTTCGAACCCCCGAGCGCGAAGCCCGCGCGGCGCCCGTGCTGGCGGCGTTCAAACATTACGACGCGTTGGCCGCCGAACAATTCGAATCCATGCGCGGCCAGGACGCCCGCGCGTTCGCCTTGCAGATGGATGCCGTCCAGAGCGCGCATCTGGCGTTCGACGCGCAGGTGGCCGCTTACCTGGACCTTGTCGACCTCCGGACAGACGCGCTCGTGGCCGCCGCCGCCACCCGGCACCTGCGCGCCAATCTGGTGATTGTGGGGTTGCTGGCGGCCGCCGTGCTGCTCAGCATCGGCGCGGCGCTCTTTGTCAGCCGGTCGGTGCTGCGCCCCTTGTTGCGCGCGGGCACCCATTTCCAAAGCATTGCCGACGGCAACCTGACCAATCACATCCAGATCAAATCCCACAACGAGATCGGCCAGCTCTTTCTGGGGCTGCAACGCATGCAGGCCAGTCTGGCCAAGACGGTGGCCGCCGTTCGCCAGAGCGTGCAGCAGATTGGCGTGGGCACGCGCGAGATCGCGGACGGCAATGTCGTGTTGTCCTCGCGTACCGAGCAGCAAGCGGCCACGCTGGAAGAGACGGCGCTGTCGATGGGCCGGCTGGCCGTCACCGTAAAAGAAAACGCCGACAACGCGCAGCGCGCCAACGAACTGGCTGAAGGCGCCTCGCAAGTGGCCGGGCGCGGCGCGGCCGTGGTGGCTGACGTGGTTGGCACGATGCAGGACATCAGCGCCAGCTCGGCCAAGATCACGCACATTGTGTCGGTGATTGACGCCATCGCGTTTCAGACCAACATCCTGGCGCTGAACGCCGCCGTAGAGGCCGCGCGCGCCGGCGACCAGGGCAAGGGCTTTGCAGTGGTGGCGGGTGAAGTGCGGGCGCTGGCTCAGCGCAGCGCAACGGCCGCCCGCGAGATCAAGCAGCTAATCGCCGATTCCGCAGGCCGGGTGCAGGCGGGCGCACAGCAAGTCGAGCTGGCGGGCGCGACCATGCGCGAAATCGAAACCGCGGTGCATCGCGTGACCGACATCATGGGTGAAATCGCGGCGGCCTCCAGCGAACAGGCGCAGGGCATCGACCAGGTCAATCTGGCGGTGTCGAGCATGGACGAGGCCACGCAGCAAAACGCCGCGCTGGTCGAGCAGGCGGCGGCTTCCGCGCGCGCCTTGCACGATCAGGCGGAAAAGCTGGCGCAGACCGTGGCTGTCTTTACCGTGGCGCCCCGCGTCATTATTGATATGGCGGTACCGCGCGAGCCCGACCCGGTCATGCCCGTGCCGGCTGCGCGTGGCGGCCGCTCCGCGCTGCCGCGCGCCCGGGCGGCCAGCACCGGTCCTGATTTGACCAACGATTGGCAGGTGTTCTGATATGAGCGACTTCGACATGGTGATACGCGGCTCGCTGGTGGGAGCCGACAGCATTCTTGAAGACGGCTGGTTGGGCGTCGTCGACGGAAAGATCGCGGCGATGGGCAGCCACAGCCCGCCTGCGGCGCGAGACTATGTCGATGCGCGCGGGCTTTGGGTGCTGCCGGGCGCGATCGACAGCCGAACTTACATTGGCGGCTGGGGCGACGGCGAAGGCATCGGCCGCGCGTCCCGCGAGGCCGCCGCGGGCGGGGTGACCACGTTGGTGGACATGCCCTATGAGCATGCCGAAGTCGTTGCCAGCCGTTCGCAACTGGATGCGATGGTGTCGCGCATCGAGCAGGGCGCGCAGGTGGACGTGGCCGTGGCCGGCACCCTCAACGCCGAGCATGGCCTGCGGGCCACCAAAGCACTGGCAGACGGTGGCATTTGCGCGTTCTCGATTCCCACGTTCGAGGTTGAACGGTCTCGCTTTGCGCACCATGAAAGTGATTTGATCAAGGCCTTTCAGGCCATCGCGCGCTTCGGGCTCGCGTGCAGCATGCACAACCACGCACGCCTGACCGCGGGCCGCAACGCCCGCCAACTGCTGGACGCAGGCAAGCCCGGCAAAGAGGTGCTGGCCCGGGCGAATCTTGCGCTGATCGAAGGCTTGACGACGCGTTTGCTGTGCCGGGTTGGCGCGGCGGCGGGCGTACGGATGCAAGCGGCCGATGTCTGGTCCGAGCAAGGCCATGCGCTCTGCGCGCATACCCGCAAGGCCGGCCATTGGGTCATGATCGAAACCTGCTTGCGCAGCCTGATGTTGTGCACCGAAGACGCCGTGGCCTTGCTGGGCGGATCGGCGCAGGACTATCCCTTGCTTCGCTCGCGCCAAGAGGTTGAAGCGCTTTGGCGGCGCTTGGCGAATGACGCCTGCACGTTCGTGTCGACCGGTTATCACGCGCGCGTGGACGACACGCTGCAAGGGCCGGGGCGCACGCCCGACTACGGGCCCAAGCTGCTGCTGCCTACACTGTGGACCGGCTGCGAAGCCCGAGGCCTGTCGCCCACGCTTGTCGTGCGCCTGCTTTGCCTGAACCCGGCGGTGCATTTTCTGCTGGATGACCGCAAAGGGTCTTTCGATATCGGAAAGGACGCCGACTTCGTTGTGCTGGCGCCGGGGCCGTCGCCGGTACAGCCGCTGGCCAGCATCGGGCGGCCGCATTCCGTGCATGTCTACGGCACGTGGCGGCGCGGCGAGCTGGTGTATGACGGTAGGCGCGTACAGGCCGCGCCCGGCACGGGCCGCTTTCTGCGCGCCCGCACGCCGATGGCCCATGAGGAGCGCAGCGCCAAGGCGGCCTAGCAGCCAATAGAGAAAGGGGCTTATTCAGCCCCTTTCTTTTTGGTCCTCTTCTTTTCAGCCTTTTTTCTTTATTGGGGCGGGTCCCGCTGCTCCATGATGTAGCCCAACCCCCAAACGGTATGCAGCAGGCGCGTTTCGAAGGGGTCGTCCATCTTCATGCGCAAGCGGCGCACCGCGACGTCAATGGCGTTGGTGCCGCGGTCGAAGTTGATACCCCACACGTGCGCCGCCAGATTCATCCGGGATTGCACTTCGCCATGCTTGCGCATCAGCCGTTCAAGCAGTGCGAACTCAATCGAAGTGAGCCGGATGCGCTGGCCTTCGCGCAAAGCCTTGCGGCTGAGCAGCTGGAGTTCAAGGTCGCCTACGCGCAAGACGTGCTGCGACGAATGCTCGTCCGGCGGAACGGCTCGCCGGTTGATGGCTTTCATGCGCGCGACGAGTTCGCACGTGGCGTAGGGCTTGGTGACGTAGTCGTCCGCGCCTTCGCTCAGGCCTTGCACGCGGGCCTGGAGTTCGTCGCGAGAGGACACGATCAACACCGGCACATTGCTTTCCTTGCGTAGTTCACGCAAGACGGTGAAGCCATCCATGACGGGAAGTTGGACTTCCAGCAGGATCAGATCATAGGGAAAGGTTCTTGCGATGCGCAGTCCTGTAGCGCCATCGACGGCAATGTGGACGACCTGGCCGTGTTCGGCAAGGGTGTTGCGCAGTGCCTGCGCCGAGGAATTGTCATTGTCGATTACGAGAACTTTCATGGGAGACAGCATCGAATGGACACCGTTGATTTGCCTTGTGGGCAAAGGCGCGACCAGCAGCCTGACGGCATTCTGCAAACGAACTGGCGCGACGAAAAACAGCGGTCAAAACGGGCGAGCCAGGCGACCCGTCATGCTGACTGCTAATAACGCTTTTGTGAATGAGACGACTATTAAAAATACCCCGGCCAGCCGGCAGACCGGCCGGGGAAAGCTGCTGCTGACGGTGCGCCAGATCGGGGGGAAGGCGGGCGTCACCGTTCGTGCTGCGACAACTGCAACTGCAAACAACAACCAGACATCACGACGTTTGCTTTCGGAGGCTGTGGCGGAATCCGATCGCTTGGCCGCGGTTCGCAGCGTAATGATTGTGAGGGGGCTGCGAACAACTTCAATGTAAAGCGCCTGTGCAGGCGCTGTTCGGACGAGAACAGCCGCTTGCCACCGGGATTTGCGGCGTTTCAATTGAGGGTGATCTGCACCGTTTTTTCGTGATGCGGCGGCATTGCGCCACCTTGTTTTTCAAGCGCTGCGGCTTAGCGGGCAGTAAACGAAAGAGCAGGGGGCAGAGCAGGGCGTATCTCTGTGAATTGAATTGAAGGTGATACGCCGCTCAATGCAAATCTAAGACCAAAGGAAAAACTGAGGCCAAGGGGAAATCTAAAACCAAGTGGAAATCTGAGGCCAAGTGGAAATCTGAGGCCAAGTGGAACACTAAGACAAGGTGGAAAACTAAGACCAAAGGAAGACCAAAGGAAGGCCAAATGAAGCCTAAACAACACGGGCGGCAAGACCTTTTTGGTCTTGCCGCCCGTGTTGGCGTCTTGCGGTGATCAGCAGCTCAACGGATCAAGCTCAAGAATTCGGCGCGCGTGGAAGGATTTTCGTGGAATTCACCCAGCATCACCGACGTGACCATCGACGAATTCTGTTTTTCCACCCCGCGCATCATCATGCACATGTGCTGCGCTTCGATAACGACGGCCACGCCTGCGGCGCCGGTCACCGTCTGCACGGCTTCGGCGACCTGGCGGCTCAGGTTTTCCTGGATTTGCAGACGGCGCGCGTACATCTCGACGATGCGGGCAACCTTAGACAAACCCAGCACCTTGCCCGCGGGCAGGTAAGCCACGTGCGCCTTGCCGATGAACGGCAGCATATGGTGTTCGCACAGCGAGTAGAGCTCGATGTTCTTGACCAGCACGATTTCGCGCGTGTCGGACGTAAACAGCGCGCCGTTGACGATTTCATCCAGGTTCTGCGCGTAGCCGCGGCACAGGTGGCGCATGGCCTTGGCCGCACGGGCGGGCGTGTCGGCCAGCCCTTCGCGAGACGGGTCTTCCCCCAGCGCTTTGAGAATTTCGGTGTAGTTCTTTTCCAATGACATGGGGGACTCCTGGGCAGCGCGCGTATCGTGGCGTGTTGTTGTGTCGTGTCGCGTCCGGGACGCGGGAATGGAGGCAAGTCTACCGCAGGGCGGGCGACGGGGCAGGCAGCGGGCGGTCTGGGACTACACCCCCCGGTTCTCCACGGCGTACTTGATCAGCTCGGCCTGGCCGTCGATGCCCAGTTTGCGTTTGATATTCAGGCGATGGGTTTCAACCGTGCGCACCGACAAGCCCAGCGTGTGGGCGATCTGCTTGTTGGCCTGGCCGCTGGCGATGTGGCGCAGCACATCGCGTTCACGCTGGGTCAGCAAGGTGGCCGGCGCGCTTGCCGACGACAGCCGCACCGCCGCCGCCGCGCTGAAATAACTGCGCCCCTCCATCACCGCGCTGATCGCCGTGATGATCTCTTCGGCCGGCTCGTCCTTCAACAGATAACCCCGGGCGCCGGCCTTGACGGCTTGCACCATGTATTCCGGGTTGTCGTGCATGGACAGCACCAGCACGGCAATTTGCGGATAGCGTTCATGCAGTTGCGCCGTCAGCTCCAGCCCGCCCACGCCGGGCATGTTCAAGTCCATCAACACCAGATGGGGCAGGGTGTCGCCCTGCGGGTCTTCGGCGTGGCAGCTGGCCAGGAAGGCGAGCGCGGCGGCGGCGTTGCCCGCTTCGCCCACGACCCGCAGGCGCGGCACGGTTTCCAGGCGCAGGCGCAGGCCGTCACGCACCAGGGGGTGATCGTCGATCAGCAGGAGTCGGATGGCGTCGGGGGTGTCGTTCATGCTTGGGTCGTCGCGGTAGGGGCGGCTGCGCCGGGCAGGGGCAGCCAGGCTTGCAAGGTGGTGCCTTGGGCGCTGGAATGAAAACTCAGGTTGCCCGATAGGGCGTTCATGCGTTCGCGCATATTGCGCAGGCCGATGCCGCGCCGGGGGTCCTGCTGGACCTCGGCGTAGTCAAAGCCACGGCCATCGTCCGAAATGGTCAGGCGCAGGTCTTGCGCGCTGTAGGCCAGCGTCATCTCGGCGCGCGAGGCGCCCGCGTGGCGCATCACATTGGTCAACGCTTCCTGGGTGACGCGGAACAGCGCCGTGGCGTAGGCGTCGGGCAGCTTGACCGGCTGGCCGGTGGTGTGCAGCCGCACGGCCAGGGGCGGCGCGCCATCGGGGCTGGGGATGGCGAACTCGCGGCCCAGGTGTTCCAGGGCAGCGGGCAGGCCCAGATCATCAAGCAGCGTCGGGCGCAGGTTGTGCGAGATGCGCCGCACTTCGCCCACGGCGGTATTCAAGCGGTCCAGCGCGCCACCCAGCGGCTTATCAATATGGGCCAACGTTTGCGGATCGCCGGGCAACGCCTGCCGCACCCGTTCGCGCGACGCCTCCAGCGACAGCTTGATCGACACCAGCACCTGGCTGATGCCGTCGTGCAATTCACGCGACAGCCGTGCGCGCTCCTCTTCCTGCGAGCGCACCAGCTGCTGGGCCATCAGCCGCAGCTTGGCGTCGGACTGGCGGTGGTCGCTGATGTTCAGCGCCAGGCCGCAGGCGGCCACGCCCAGGATGGACACGGCGGCAATGCCTGCCACCCAGGCGAACATGCTGCGAATGTTGGCCTGCGCGGCGGCGTCGATGCGCACCAGCGCCTGCTCCACGTCGTCCAGATAGATGCCGGTGCCCAGCATCCAGCCCCAACGGTCCAGCACCACCACGTAGCCGAGCTTTTCCACGGTCTGATGGGTAGAGGGCTTTTCCCACAGGTAATGCACCACTTCGCCTTGCTGGCCGCCGCGCCGGGCCGCCGTCAACAGGTTCTGGATGACGGCCTGGCCGCGTGTGTCGCGCAAGTCCCAGAGGTCTTGCCCGACCAGTTCGGGCTGGCGCGGGTGCATCAGGTTCTTGCCGTGCAGGTCGTAGACGAAAAAGTAGCCGTCGTGGCCGAACTCCATCTGCGCCAATAGATCCAGCGCCCGTTGCCGGGTGGCTTCGTCGTCGCCCGCCGCCTGCAAGGGGGCCACCGCGCTGTAGGCCAGGCTGACGTAGTGGCGCAGCTCGCTTTCCTTGCTGGCCAGCCAGGCGCTTTCGACAACCTGCTTTTCGCGCTGGGCCAGTTGCAGGCCCTGCACGTAGACGGCCACCGTGATGGCGGCCACGGCCACCAGCAAAGGCACCGCGGCAAGCAGCAGGATTTTCAGTCGGAGCTTCATGGCGTGGGATTCAGCCCGGATGGAGATTGGTGCGATGCACCAAGCCGCGTCCCCTAGGGGGAAACGGGATTCATGACGACGATTTTACGATTCCCACAGGAATATGCTGCGGCGCATTGCGTAGTAACACGTACGCGGTTTGCGTAGTTCCGCGCTTGTTGGCCCCGGAGCAAAACGAAATACTAACGCCCGCGTCCATTGGACGCAGCGCGGACGCTTGCGCGCCCGCCACCCCACAACAATGAGTCTGCCTTCCGCGAGACGAAAAAAGCGTTTCACGCCACAAGCATGGCGGGAGGCAAGAGGAGCACTTATGCAAACCAGCAGTAAGGGACTGGGTCAGCACCTGGTCTGGCTGGCGGTTGCGGTACTGGGCGCGTTTGCGCTGGGCACCGTGGCGCTGGCCAGAGGGGAGACCATCAACGCGCTATGGGTGGTGATTGCCGCCGTGTGCGTCTATTTGATCGCATACCGCTATTACAGCCGCTTCATCGCAAAAAATGTCTTCCAGCTGGATGCCTCGCGCATGACGCCGGCCTGGAAGCACAACGATGGTCTGGACTATGTGCCGACCAACAAGCACGTGCTGTTCGGCCACCACTTTGCCGCCATCGCCGGCGCCGGCCCGCTGGTTGGCCCGGTGCTTGCCGCGCAGATGGGTTATCTGCCGGGCATGCTGTGGATTCTGGCGGGCGTGGTGTTCGCCGGCGCCGTGCAGGACTTCACGATTCTTTTCATCTCGACCCGCCGCGACGGCCGTTCGCTGGGCGATCTGGTCAAGTCCGAGCTGGGCAAGATCCCCGGTGTGATCGCGCTGTTTGGCGCTTTCATGATCATGGTGATCATTCTGGCCGTTCTGGCGCTGATCGTGGTGAAGGCGCTGACGCATTCGCCGTGGGGCACCTTCACGGTGGCCGCCACCATTCCCATCGCGCTGTTCATGGGCGTGTACCTGCGCTACATCCGTCCGGGCAAGATCGGTGAAGTGTCCATCATCGGTTTCGTGGGCCTGATGGCCGCCATCACGTTCGGCCAGGACGTGGCCGCGCACCCGGTGCTGGGCCCGATGTTCGACTTCGACGGCAAGGGCCTGACCTGGATTCTGATCGTCTACGGTTTCATCGCCGCCGTGCTGCCCGTGTGGCTGCTGCTGGCTCCGCGCGACTACCTGTCGACCTTTCTGAAGATCGGCACGATCCTGGGTCTGGCGATCGGTATCGTGGTCGTGGCGCCGGAACTGAAGATGCCCGCGCTGACGCAGTTCGTGGACGGCACCGGCCCGGTGTGGTCGGGCAACCTGTTCCCGTTCCTGTTCATCACCATCGCCTGCGGTGCGGTGTCGGGCTTCCATGCGCTGATCTCGTCGGGCACCACGCCCAAGCTCATCGAAAACGAAACCCAGGCCCGCTATATCGGTTACGGCGGCATGCTGATGGAATCGTTTGTGGCCATCATGGCGCTGGTGGCGGCTTGCGTGATCGAGCCGGGCATCTACTACGCCATGAACAGCCCGGCCGCCGTCATTGGCACCACGCCGGACCAGGTGGCGCAAGTCGTGTCCAGCTGGGGCTTTGTGGTCACGCCGCAAGACCTGATCCAGACGGCCAAGGACGTGGGCGAAAGCACCATCATTTCGCGTGCGGGCGGCGCGCCGACGCTGGCCGTCGGCATGGCGCACATCTTGCATCAGGCCATTGGCGGCCCGGGCATGATGGCGTTCTGGTACCACTTCGCCATTCTGTTCGAAGCGCTCTTCATCCTGACCGCCGTGGACGCGGGCACGCGCGCCGGCCGCTTCATGCTGCAAGACCTGCTGGGCACCTTCGCCCCGTCGCTCAAGCGCACCGATTCGCTGCCCGCCAACCTGATCGCCACCGCCTTGTGCGTGGCGGCCTGGGGCTACTTCCTGTACCAAGGCGTGGTCGACCCGCTGGGCGGCATCAACACCTTGTGGCCGCTGTTCGGCATCGCCAACCAGATGCTCGCCGCGATTGCGCTGACGCTGGGTACGGTCGTGCTGTTCAAGATGAAGCGCGACCGCTACGCCTGGGTCACGATCCTGCCGACGCTGTGGCTGCTGGCATGCACGTTGACCGCTGGCTGGCAGAAGCTGTTTGACGCCGACCCGCGCGTCAGCTTCCTGGCTCACGCCAACAAGTACAACGCGGCCATTGACCAAGGCCAGGTGCTGGCGCCAGCCAAGTCGCTGACCGAGATGGGCCGCGTCGTGATGAACGACTACATCAACGCCGGCTTGTGCGCGATCTTCATGTTCGTCGTGGTCAGCATCGTGGTGTTCGGCGTGAAATCGGTGCGGCGCGCCCGCGCCGAGAACAAGCCGACCTCGCGCGAGACGCCGTACGAGCCCCTGCCCATGCCGGCAGGCGCGGACTGACCCCGGGAGGCGCCGCATGCTGTTTACCAACATGAGTTCGGCAGCCGGCGCCGCTGGCCGTTACCTGGGGCAGACGCTCCGGCTGATGGTCGGCGTGCCGGATTACGAAACGTATGTCGAGCATATGCGGCGTACCCATCCTGATCAGGAGCCGATGACTTACGAGGCATTCTTCCGCGAGCGCCAGGACGCGCGCTACGGCGGAAAGAAACGGATCGGCTGCTGCTGATGACCATGAAAAAGCCACCGGGAACGGTGGCTTTTTTTGTGGGAATTTTTTGTCACCCCCGCGGCATCACCCCCGCCGCAATCTCTCCGCAAACAGCACCAGCGGAACTGCGCATACCGCACACATCGCCATCATCATGAAGCCGCCCGGCGCGTAGCTGCGATACAGCGCGCCGCCCAGCTGAATGCTGGCGAACATGAACACGCCGCCGGACAGCAGCGCATACAGCGCGATCGCCGACGTCTTGCACGCGGCCGGCACGTGGCGCGTGATGTACCACATGATGGCGGCGTTGTTGCCCGCCAGCGTGAAGCATTGCAGCAGTTGCAGCGCGGCGATCCAGGCGGGGTCCGTGGTGGCCGACAGGCCCGCCCATCGGATGGCCGTCATCACCGCCGACGCCAAGATCAGCCACTGCGCGCCCGTGCGAGCCAGGATCTTCGGCGCCAGGAAAAAGAACAGCACTTCGCTGCTGACGCCCACCACCCACAGCAGGGAAATCAGCGCGGTGGACAGGCCGCTGGCCGTCCAGTAAAGCGTGGAATACGAATACAGAAAGCCGTTGCTGGCCTGCACCAGCGAGGCCGCGGCGATGCACAGCAGCAGCGGGCGGTCGCGCAGCACTTCCCGCATGGGCAAGCGCACGCGTTCTACCGGCGCGTCGTCCGCGGCAGGGCGCGCGGCCTGCGGCAGCAGCCGCACGCAGGCCAGGCAGGCGATGATCAGCAGGATCGACAGCCACATGACCCAGTTGGTGTCGAACGTCTTGATCAGATAGCCGCCCGCAACGGTGACCACCGCAAAGCCCAGCGACCCGCACGCCCGCATGATGGTGTAGGAATTGCCCTGCGTACGGCCGCTGGCGATCGCCATGCGGTCCATCAGCGGCAACACGGCGGGAAACACGGCGTTCAACAGCAGCGTGATCGCCAGCAGCCACGCCGGCGTCTGAGAAAACGGGTAGCAGACAAACAGCACCAGCGACGCCGCCAGCCCCGAAGCAATCAGCGCATGGGCACGGCCCGTCTGGTCGGCCACATGCGCCACGACGGGCGTCGACAGAATTTTGGGCAGGAAAGACGTGGCGACGATCAGCCCGATGGTGGCGGGGTCCAGCCCACGGCTGGCGAACCAAAGGGGTAGAAAGGGAATGCTGACTCCCTGCAAGCCGTAATACAGGAAGTAGAACCCGTGCAACGCAATGGCGCCTTGTCTGGCGTCGGGATTGCCGCGCATAGCGATGAGTGAATCTGGCTGAGACGAAGCGCCGTAGGATACTCCTTTGCGGGGGGGCGTTCGGATGCCTGGATGAGCGCGCAGGGCGCCCCAGCTCAAAGCCCCCATTTATTCCATTCCAGACTTATTCCATGAAAATTACTTGTTTGTTGTGATCAAACCTCGCCATTAGCATCGGTAGTCACACCTCAAGCTGGAGCTTCCATGACTGCGCCCATTCCTTCTTTTTCTCACGCTCGCGTCACGCGCGATGAGCGTGGCGTCTATACCTTGCAGATTCACGACGCCAAGAGCCTGAACATTCTGGCGTCGGCGGTCACACTCAGTTTGATCGACGCGGCGCGCTGGATCGCAGCGCAAGAGGACGCCCGCGCCGTGGTCGTCCGGGGGACGGGCGACAGGGCTTTCGTAGGCGGCGCCAATATCTATGAGATGGCCGAGCTTGATCCCCAGGGCGCGCGCGCCTTCATCACGCGGTTGCGCGATCTTTGCGAGGCCGTGGCCGCCATTCCGGTGCCCACTATTGCGCGTCTGCCGGGCTTTTGTCTGGGCGCGGGCATGGAGCTGGCGGCAGCCTGCGACATCCGGCTGGCGTCGGCGGACGCCGTGTTTGGCATGCCGGAAGTGCGCGTCGGCATTCCGTCGGTGATTCACGCCGTGCTGTTGCCGGCGCTGATCGGACCTGGCCCGACCAATTGGCTGCTGCTCACCGGCGAGACGGTGGATGCGGCCCAGGCAAAGCAATGGGGCTTCCTGGAATTCGTTTGCGAGACGGGCGAACTGGATGCGCTAGTGGAACGCACGGTAGCGCCGATTGCGGCCAGCGGGCCGCGCGCGGTGCGTTCGCAAAAGGCGCTGCTGCGCTACTGGCGCGAATCAACCATCGAAGCCGGGCTGGACCGCAGCGTGGACGCCTTCGGTGACGCCTTCACCACCGACGAGCCGCGCCGCTACATGGAGCCTTTCCTGACGCGCAAGCAGCACGGGGAGCCCAAGTAATGGCAGGTCCGCTCCAGGGCGTGCGCATCATCGACATGACCTCTGTGGCGATGGGGCCGTACGCCACGCAGATTTTGGCCGACATGGGCGCCGAGGTCATCAAGGTCGAGGCGCCCGAGGGGGACGTGTTTCGCACGTCGGCCCCGGCCGCGCATGCCGGGATGGGGCCTGCCTATCTCAACCTGAATCGCAACAAATACAGCGTGACGCTGGACGCCAAGACGCCGGCCGATCGCGAAACCCTGCTGCGCCTGATCGACGGGGCCGATGTCTTCGTATCGAACGTGCGTCCGGCAGCGCTGGCGCGGTTGGGGCTGGACGCGGACTCGCTGTGCGCACGCAACGCCCGGCTGATCCATTGTTCAGCGGTAGGCTTTGGCCAAAACGGCCCATACGCCGCGCGCCCCGCGTTCGACGACATCATCCAGGCCATGAGCGGGCTGGCGGATCTGCAAGGCCGCAACAGCGGCGCGCCCGCGTATGTGAACACCATTCTTGCCGACAAGGTGGCGGGGCTGACGCTGGCCTACGCCATCCCGATGGCGTTGTACGAGCGAGAGCGTTCGGGGCAGGGGCAGGCCATCGAGGTCCCCATGTTTGAAACGCTGGTGTCGTTCACGCTGGTCGAGCACCTGAGCGGCCACAGCTTTGTTCCGCCGCTTGGCCCCATGGGCTACAGCCGCGTGCTGTCGCCACAGCGCCGGCCCTACCGCACGCAGGATGGCTACCTGGCGCTGCTGCCGTATACCGACGCCCAATGGCGGCGTTTCTTCGCGCTGGCTCAGCGCCCCGATCTGGCGGCGGATGCGCGCTATGCCGACGCCGCGTCGCGCGCGCGCCATTTCGACGCGCTCTATCAGGATTTGGCTGACATCGTCGCCTTGCAAGGCACTGAGCAGTGGCTGGCGCTGCTGGCGGATGCCGATATTCCGCATTCGCGCGTCAATACGCCCGAAGCCCTGTTTGACGACCCGCACTTGCAGGCGACCGGATTTTTCCAGCGCGTGGACCATCCCAGCGAAGGGCCGTTGATGGCTTGCGGTATCCCCGTGCGCTTCTCGCGTACGCCAGGTGAAATCAGCCGGCAAGCCCCGCGCCAGGACGCCGATCGCGATATGCTCGTGCCTGCGCGCTAAGGCCGGCATGGCCGGCGGCGCCCCGCGGCGACTTCGACCATGAACATCACTCTTAAGCAATTGCGCGTCTTCTGCGCGCTGTACGAACTGCGCAGCTTCACGGCGGCCGCGCGCGCGGCCTTCGTGACGCAGTCGGCGGTCAGCAAACTGTGCGCCGAACTGGAAGCCGAAGTTGGCCAGCCGTTGTTCGAGCGTTCGACACGCAGCGTCACGCCGTGCGACGGCGCGGCAGATTTCTATGCCTATGCGCAAGAGATTCTGGGCACCGTGCGCGCCGCCGAGCGCAGCATGGCGGGCCTGCGCACGCTGGAACGCGGCACCGTGGGCGTGGCCACGTCCCCGCTCATGATGGCCGGTCTGCTGGGTGAGGTGGTTGCGGACTACCACCGCGCCCATCCCAGCGTGAAACTGGACCTCTTTGAGCTCACTACCGACGACACCATCGAACATGTGCGCAACGGGCGTGCAGACTTTGGCATCGTGTCGCTGGAGACGCCTTCGGAAGAGCTGACCACTCGGGTGATCTATCGCGACACCATGTACGCCGTGTGCGCGCCACGCCACGCGCTGACCCGCAAGCGTGCGGTGACGTGGGCGGATGTGGCCGCGCACGACCACATCATGCTGCGCAACGTCTACAGTGTGCGGCGCAGCCTGGACCGGGTGGCGGCTGACCTGAACCTGGAATTCCGGTATCGCATCGAGGCCGGCATGCTGATCTCGGTGCTGAAGCTGGTGGGTGCGGGGCTGGGCATCACAGTGGTGCCGGGCTATGCGTGCGACCTGGCGCGGCAGCTGGGTTTGCGCATTCTGGCCATTGATGGCGCTCGCAAGCATGGGCATGAACTCTGGCTTATCCAGCGCCGCAACGCGCGTTTGTCGTTGGCCGCGTCGGCCTTTCTAGCGCGCACGGAAGACTATCTGCGCCAACGGCAGAGTGCCGAGCATTAATCCTTGATTGGAATAAGTCTATGAAAATTAGTCCCTTGTTGGGATAAGCGCAGCGCGAGCATCATACGGGCATGCATTCAAGAGGGCCGACCCGCGGCCCCAACAGGAGACAAGCATGACTCGACCGTTCGGTGCACCGCGCCGCCGCCTGCTGGCAGCCAGCACCTTCACTGTTCTTGGCGCGTTGGGTGCACTGGGCGGCGCGCTGCCCTGGGCCGCCGCGCAAGCGCAATCGTCGTATCCCGACAAGCCCATCACCATCGTTGTGCCGTTCTCGCCGGGCAGCGCCACCGACACCAGCGCGCGCATCATTGCGGAAAAGCTGGGCCCGCGCATGAACGTGCCGGTGGTGATCGAGAACAAGCCGGGCGCCTCCGGCACGATCGGCTCGTCGTTCACCGCACGCGCGCAGCCCGACGGCTACACGCTGATTCTTACCAGCAGCTCGACGCACTCGGCCACGCCCGCCTTGTTTCGCAAGCTGCCGTTCGACCCCACGGGCGACTTCATCCATATCGTGCGCATCGCCACCATTCCGATGATGCTGGTGGTGCGCGATGATGCGCCCTACAAAACGCTGCCGGAACTGGTCAAGGCCACGCAGGCCAAGCCCTTGAACTACGCCTACGGCTCGCCCACCAGCCAGATTGCCGGCGCCACGTTCAACACGGTTGCCGGCGCGGCCGCCAACGGCGTGCCCTACAAGAGCCAGCCGCCGGCCGTGACGGATCTGCTGGGCGGCCACGTCGATTATCTTTTCGCCGACCTGTCTGTCGTGACCTCGTTCATGCAAGGCGGCAAGCTGCGCGGGCTGGCGTACACCGGTCATGAGCGCGCCAAGGCATTCCCAAGCGTGCCGACCCTTGCCGAGCTGGGCTACAAGAATTTTGACCTGGTGGTGTGGGTGGGCGTTGCCGCGCCGGCCAAGACGCCGGACGCCATCGTGCAGAAGCTCAACACGGAAGTTGCGGCGATTCTGCGCGAGCCCGACGTGTTGCAGCGCTTCGAATCGCTGGGCATGCAGGTGTCGCCCAACACGGTGGCCGAACACCAGTCTTTCGCCCAGGCGCAGCGCCAGATCTGGACGCAGCGTGCGGTCGACGCAAAGATTGAACCGCAGTAAGCGCCGCGTTTCTTGTTGCGCTGCGCAGTGAAGCAATGATGAACAGCCTGGTACCAGTGATTCCGGTGGTCTGGTACTAAGGCTTGCTTCATCGGGTCGCTACCCTTCGACCTAAGCCATCCAATGAATGGCTGATCGCAACACATCAAGGGGCAAATCATGCGCAGCGCTCGACAAGGCTTGGCCACGATTCTGATGGTGTTGGCGACGGCGGCAGGCGCCGCCGCTGCGCAAACACCCAAACCCGGCGGCACATTGGTGGTGGGGTCGACACAAGTGCCCCGGCACCTGAACGGCGCGGTGCAGTCGGGCACCGCCACCGCGTTGCCTAGCGCGCAATTGTTCGCCAGCCCCTTGCGCTACGACGCGGACTGGAAGCCGCAACCCTATCTGGCGGAATCGTGGGAGTTGGCGCCCGACGGCAAATCCCTGACGCTGCACCTGCGCAAAGACGCCGTATTTCACGACGGCAAACCCGTGACGTCCGCCGACGTGGCGTTCTCGGTGATGGCGGTAAAGAAGAACCACCCGTTTCAGACCATGCTTGCGCCGGTGCAAGCGGTAGATACGCCTGACGCCTACACCGCCGTGCTGCGCATGAGCCAGCCGCACCCGGCGATTCTGCTGGCTTTGTCGCCCGCATTGATGCCGGTGCTGCCCAAACACATCTACGACGATGGGCAGGACTTGAAGACGCATCCTCGAAACTCGGCGGATGTGGTGGGCTCAGGCCCGTTCAAGTTCAAGGAATTCAAGCCCGGCCAGGAGATCGTGCTGGAGCGCTTTGATAAATTCTTCTTGCCCGGAAAGCCCTACCTGGACCGGGTTGTCGTGAAGATCAATCCTGATGCAACAAACCTGCTGATCGGGTTGGAACGCGGTGACATTGCGGCCTTGCCGTTCATGACCGAACCCACCATTTTGCGGCGCGCAAAAGACAACCCCGCCATCGTCATGACCAGCCGCGGCTACGAAGGAATTGGTGCGCTGAGCTGGCTGGCCTTCAATACGGCGCGCAAACCCCTGAACGATGTGCGCGTGCGGCAGGCCATTGCGCATGCCACCGACAAGGGCTTCATCACCAAGGCGCTTAACGCGGGCTTTGCCAAGCCCGCCGACGGCCCGATTGTTGGCACCAGCCCCTTCGCCACGCCCGACGTCACGCGTTATCCGCTGGATTTGAAGAAATCCGAACAACTGCTGGAAGAGGCCGGCTTCAAAAAGGACGCCAAGGGCGAGCGCCTGACGCTGACGGTGGACTACATGCCGGGTTCTGACGTGCAGGGCAAGAACGTGGCGGAATACTTGCGCAGCCAGTTAAAGAAGGTGGGCATCGCGGTGCAGGTTCGCGCCTCGCCCGACTTTCCCACCTGGGCCAAGCGCATCGCCAGCCACGATTTCGACATGACGACGGACATTGTTTTCAACTGGGGCGACCCCGTCATTGGCGTGCACCGCACGTACTTGTCGAGCAACATCCGCGACATCATCTGGACCAACACCCAGTCCTACGCCAACCCGAAAGTCGACGCGCTGCTGGAGCAGGCGGGCACGGAGACCGATGTGGAAAAGCGCCGCGCGCTGTACGCGGAGTTCCAGCGCCTGGTAACGGAAGACGTGCCGATCGATTTTCTGACGGTCATTCCGTATCACACGCTGATGTCGAAGAAGGTGCACGGCATGCCCGAGGGGATCTGGGGCATGTTGTCGCCCCTGGACGACGTCTACCTTCAGTAGGACGGGGCCGCCATGTTGCGATTTATTTTTCGCCGGTTTGCCTATGCGGCCATCTTGCTGCTGGCCGTGGTGACGCTGAATTTTCTGCTGATCCATATTTCACCGGGCGATCCTGTTGAGACCATTGCAGGTTCGATGGGCGGCATCAGCGAAGACCTGCGCGCGCAGCTGCGCACGCAGTACGGGCTGGACAAGCCGTTTCTGGTGCAGTTGGGCCTGTATCTGTCGCAGGTGTTGCGCGGCGATCTGGGCTATTCGTACTTCTTCAACGTGCCGGTGGCGCAGCTGATCTGGGAACGCGTGCCGGCCACGCTGCTATTGGTCGTGACCTCTGTGCTCAGCGCATTCATCGTCGGCACGTTGCTGGGCACGCTGGCCGCCAGGAAGCCGAACGGGCCGCTGTCGCAAGGCATCACGCTGCTGTCGGTGGTGGGCTATTCCGCGCCGGTGTTCTGGACGGGCATCATCCTGATCATCCTGTTTGCGTCCGTGCTGCCGGTCTTTCCGGTGTCCGACATGCGGTCGGCCGGCGGGCCGCAAGACGGATGGGCGGGCGTGGTGGACGTGTTGCACCATCTGGCGCTGCCGGCGTTCACGCTGGCGTTTGTGTACCTGGCGCAATACAGCCGGCTGGCGCGCGCCAGCGTCATGGAAGCCCTGTCCGCTGACTACATCCGCACGGCCCGCGCCAAGGGGCTGCCCGAGCGCATCGTGCTGTACAAGCACGCCTTGCGCAACGGGGTGTTGCCGGTCGTGACGATGCTAGGCCTGCAATTTGGCAACGTGCTGGCTGGCGCGATCCTGGTGGAGACGGTTTTCAACTGGCCGGGGTTGGGCCGGCTGGCGTTTGATTCCGTGCTCAGGCGCGACTACCCGACGTTGCTGGGCATCCTGCTGTTCGCCTCGCTGCTGGTCGTGGTGATGAATCAGCTAACGGATCTGGCCTACCGGCTGATCGACCCGAGGATCAAGACATCATGAGCCAAGCGCCTTCCGCGATTCCCCTTGCTGTTGCCCCCGCGCCATCCCGCGCGCCGGCCCGGCAGTCCTATGAGGCCCTGCGCGTGTTTGCGCGCAATCCGTCGGCGATCATTGGCGTGCTGCTGCTGACGGTCATTCTGGCGGTGACGATCTTTGGCCCGATGCTGATGCAGGCAGACCCGTTTGAAATCGCCAGCGCACCGATGGAGCCGCCCGGTGGTGAAATGCTGCTAGGCACCGACTACCTGGGCCGCGATGTGTTGACCGGCATGGTCTACGGCGGCCGCGCAACGTTGCTGGTGGGCGTGGTGGCCGCGGTGCTGTCGATGGCCATTGGCCTGACGGTGGGTGCGTTGGCCGGCTACTACGGCGGCTGGGTGGACGAGACCCTGATGCGCATCACCGAGTTCTTTCAGGTCCTGCCCACCTTGCTCTTCGCGATGGTCTTGGTCACGCTGTTCTCGCCGTCGCTGGCGACCATTGCGGTGGCGATTGGCGTGGTCAGTTGGACGGGCACCGCGCGGCTGGCGCGCGGAGAATTTCTGCGCTTGAAGCGCCGCGAATACGTTCTGGCCGAACGCGTCATTGGGGCGGGCGATGCGCGCATCATCTGGCGCGTGATTTTGCCCAATGCGCTGGCGCCGCTGATCGTCTCGGCCACGCTCGCCATCGGCACCGCCATCCTCTTCGAAGCGGGCTTGTCGTTTTTGGGGCTGGGCGACCCGAACATCATGAGCTGGGGGCTGATGATTGGCAGCAACCGCCCGTACATCCTGACTGCGTGGTGGGCGGTGACATTGCCCGGCGCGGCCATCTTTCTGACGGTGCTGGCCGTGAGCCTGATTGGCGATGGCTTGAATGACGCATTGAATCCCAAGTCGCGAGGCCGGTCATGAACGCGCGCATGGAGGCAATACCGGAAGCGGACAGGGGGGAGCAAAGGGGCGTGCACAAGGGCGGCCCCGTGCTGGAGGTGGAGTCGCTAAGCCTGGAGTTCCGTTCGCGTGGACGCGTGGCAGAGGTCTTGAGCCAGGTCAGCTTCGAATTGCGCGCCGGCGAAACCCTGTGCCTGGTAGGCGAGTCTGGCTGCGGAAAAAGCATGACCGCCTTGGCCATCATGCGCTTGATCCCGGAGCTGGGCCGCATCGGCGCCGGCCGCGTGCGCTTATCGGGTGCGGATCTGGCCTTGCACGATGACGAAGCCATGCGGCGGGTGCGGGGCAACAAGATCTCGATGATCTTCCAGGAACCCATGACCGCGCTGAACCCCGTCTATACGGTGGGCGACCAGATTGCCGAGCCGCTGCGGCTGCATCAGGGGCTGAGCAAGGCCGAGGCTCGCACACGCGCTATTGGCATGCTGAAGTCGGTGGGCATTCCCGTGCCGGAGCGGCGGGTGGATGACTACCCGCATCAGATGTCTGGCGGCATGCGGCAGCGGGTAATGATCGCCATCGCGCTGGCCTGCGACCCCGACGTGCTGATTGCCGATGAACCCACCACCGCGCTGGATGTCACCGTGCAGGCGCAGATTTTCGATCTGCTTCGCGACCAGCAGGCGCGGCGTGGCACCGCCATGTTGTTGATCACTCACGATATGGGCGCGGTGTCGGAAATGGCCGACCGTGTTGTCGTGATGTACGGCGGGCGCGTGGTGGAGCAGGGCGGTGTGCGGCAGATTCTGACGCAGCCCAGCCACCCGTATACGCAAGGCTTGATCGCCTGTCTGCCCGAGCTGGACCGCGAACCCGACGACGTGCGCCCGGACTTGCCCGAGATTCCCGGCGTGGTGCCATCCGTGTGGGATCGCGGCGTGGGTTGCCCTTTTCTGGATCGTTGCGGGCAGTCGCTTGCGCGCTGCCGCAGCGAGTTTCCGCCCTTGACGTCTGTGGCGCACGGCCAAGACGTGGCCTGTTGGCTTTACCAGGAGGCTTCATGATGGCGCAGCCGAATGTTCCCGCATTGCTGTCCGTGCGCAACCTGGCCGTGCATTTTCCAGTAGGCGGCCGGGGCCGCGACGGCAAGCCCGTTGTGGTCAAGGCGGTTGATGGCGTGTCGTTCGATCTGGCCCGCGGACGCACGCTGGCCATCGTGGGCGAGTCCGGCTCCGGCAAGACCACCACGGCGCTGTCCGTGCTGCGCCTGGCAGACCCCACATCAGGCTCCATCCATTTCGACGGCACCGACTTGACCGCGTTGGGCGCATCGTCGATGCGGCAGATGCGCCGCCGTTTGCAATTGGTGTTCCAGGACCCGTATTCGTCGTTGAACCCGCGCCAGCGCGCCGAGGATATCGTGCGGGCGCCGCTGGACCTGATGCATATCGACCCGCCTGGCGGACGCGCAGCGCGCGTGGCCAGCTTGTTTGAATTGGTGGGCTTGCGGCCCGAACAGCGCCAGTTGTTTCCGCATCAGTTTTCGGGCGGCCAGCGGCAGCGGCTGAACGTGGCGCGGGCGCTTGCCAGTGCGCCCGACCTGATCGTGTGCGACGAACCCGTGTCCGCACTCGACATCGCCATTCGCGCGCAGATCCTGAACCTGCTGCGCCGTATCCAGCGTGAGCAGAACCAGTCATTCCTGTTCATTTCGCACGATATGGCGGTGGTGGAACACATCTGCGACGACATCGCCGTGATGTACCTGGGCAAGATCATCGAGCAAGCCTCGCGCCAGGCCTTCTTCACGCGCCCGCTGCATCCCTACAGCGTGGCGCTGATGTCAGCGGTGCCCACCGTCAAGGGCGGGCGCGAATCGGCCGCCCGCCGCGTGCGGCTGATGGGCGATCCCCCCAGCCCGGTCAACCCGCCGCCCGGCTGCCGCTTTGCCGGACGATGCCCCGCCGCGCAAGCCGTCTGTTCCACGCACGAACCGGCATTGCGCGAAGTCGTATCGGGCCACCGTGTGGCCTGCCATTTTGTCGAAGTCCGCGACGGCGCCCTGGTGGCGCCGCTTGCCGGCTGAATCCAACCGTCAGAAGGAAGCATCGATGACCCGGCACGAAGGCATGAACGTAAGCCATCCCAGCAATGCCAAGGTGACGATCTACGCCGCCCGCAGCATCCTGACCATGAACCCGGCGCAGCCGCGCGCAACGCATGTGGCGGTGAAAGACGGCCGCATCCTGGGCGTGGGCAGTAAAGAAGACTTAGCCGGATGGGGGCCGTCGGAGGTTGACGACCGGTACGCGGACAAGGTTCTGATGCCCGGCCTGGTCGAAGGGCATTGCCACCTGCCGGAAGGCGGGATGTGGAAGTTCGTCTACGTGGGCTTCTACGACCGCCGTGGGCCCGATGGCCGGTTATGGAGCGGCCTGAAAAGCTTTGACGCGGTAGCGGGCCGCTTGCGCGAAGCCGAACGCAATCTGCCTGCGGGCGAAACGTTGATCGGCTGGGGCTTTGACCCCATCTTCTTCGATGGCCAGCGCATGCGCGTCCAGGACTTGGATGCGGTATCGAACACGCGGCCGATTGTCGTCATGCATGCCAGCATGCATTTGATGAACGTGAATTCGCCGATGTTGGCCCGCGCGGGTATCGACCGCGACACTGACATCGAAGGCGTGACCCGCATGGAAGATGGCCGCCCCAGTGGCGAGCTCTGTGAATTTGCGGCCATGTTCCCGGTGATGCGGCTGATCGGCAGCCCCTTCCGTACCGTAGGGCTGTCGGAAGACGGGCTGCGCATGTTCGGCAAGGTGGCGCAGTGGGCGGGCGTGACCACCGCGACGGATCTGGTCAATGAGCTGGGCGATGACGGTCTGGCGACGCTGGCGCGCATCACTGCCGAGGCCGACTATCCGGTGCGCATCGTGCCCGCCGCGTCGGCGTTGACGTATGCCGGCGACCCCGCGAAGTGCCTGGAAAAACTGTCGGCCGCCAAGCGCTTGAACCACGACAAGCTGCACCTGGGCATGGTCAAACTGGTGGTGGATGGGTCCATCCAGGGGTTCACCGCGCGGGTGCGTTGGCCCGGTTACTACAACGGCGCGCCCAATGGCATCTGGGTGATTGCGCCCGCCGAGCTGGATGCCACCGTGCAGGCCTATCACGATGCAGGCGTGCAATTGCACATCCACACCAACGGCGACGAAGCCACGCAGCGCGCCATCGAAGCGGTAGACCTGGCCCTGCGCTGCACCCCGCGCCGTGACCACCGCCACACCTTGCAGCATTGCCAGATGGCCGACGCCGCCCAGTTCCGGCGCATGGCCAGCTTGGGTATGTGCGTCAATCTGTTCGCCAACCATCTGTACTACTGGGGCGACGCGCACTATGCGCTGACGATGGGGCCTGACCGGGCAAACCGCATGGACGCGTGTGCGTCGGCGGCGCGGGCCGGCGTGCCGTTTTCCATCCATTCAGACGCGCCGATCACGCCGCTTGGGCCCTTGTTCACCGCGTGGTGCGCCGTCAATCGTCAAACTGCCTCGGGCCGAATTCTTGGCGAGTCTGAGCGCATCAGCGTGGATGCGGCGCTGCACGCCGTCACCTTGGGCGCGGCCTACACCTTGCATATGGACCATCTGGTCGGTTCCATTGAAGTGGGCAAGTATGCGGATTTCTGCGTGTTGGGAGACGACCCCGCCGCGGTGCCTGCCGAACGCCTGAAAGACGTCGCCGTGCTGGGTACGGTGGTGGGCGGCCGGCCGCTGTCGTTGGAAGGAGCCTGACATGGCGGCTTCCCATGCAGCGCGTATTCCGCTGACGGTGGTGGGCGGCTTTCTGGGGGCGGGCAAGACGACGTTGCTGAATCACGTCCTGCGTAATAGCCGCCGCCGTGCCGCGGTGTTGGTCAACGACTTCGGGCCTATCGACATCGACGCCGGGCTGCTTGCCGGGCGCGCGGATGAAGTGATCCGGCTGGCCAACGGCTGCGTCTGCTGCTCGATGGCGGGCGGTCTGGACGACGCCCTGGCGCGCGTGCTGGCGCTGGACCCCTTGCCAGAATGGATCGTGATCGAGGCTAGCGGCGTGTCGGACCCGTCCCGCATCGCGCAGGTCGGCATGTGCGACCCGCTGCTGCAACTGGAAGGCGTGGTGGTCCTGGTGGATGCGGCGAACGTGCGCGCATTGGCTTCCGACCCCTTGCTAAGCGACACCGTCGCGCGGCAGTTGCAGGCGGCGGATCTGCTGGTGCTGAACAAGACTGACCTGGTGACGCCCGACGCGCTGGGGCAGGTGAGGCAGTGGCTGAAAGACGAAACGCGTGGCGCGGCCATGGTCGAAACGCGGGAAGGGCGCGTGGACTTGCGGGGCTTGTCGGGTGAGGCAATACCCGCGGGGCACGCACCCCACGATTGTGCGAAGGCGAACTGCGGCCACGGCGGGGGGCATTGTGGGGGGCATGGCGCAGGTCACGACGCAGGCCATGGCGGGGTCCATGGCGACCTCCATCAAGCCGCGCCCGACCATCCCTTCCAAAGCTGGTTCTGGGAGGCCCCGGCGGTGCTGAATGCCGATCAACTGGCGGGCCGGCTTCGGGCCATGCCCAGGCAGTTGTTGCGGGCAAAGGGCTGGGTCAGGACGGATCGCCACGGGTGGGTGCTGGTGCAATGGGCGGGCCGCCGCGTGCGCTTCGACACGCAATCGACGCCGCCCGATGACCTTCCATCGCCGGGCATCGTGTTTATCGGCCTTCGTGATGGACCACAGGCGCACCCGGCATGGGCGTCACTTTGGCAAAGTTCGCTTTCAAATCAAGCGTCTAGTACCACTCATGGCGGCCGGTAGTTTGCAGTAGCATCAGATTTCCTGGAACTCATCTGGACTGCCATGGCCAAGAAACTGAATGAGAAAACCACCAAGACGTTGAAAGAGCGGCGCAAGCTGCCGCTGGCGACGCCCACCGATCTGGCGGCGGCCGCTACCCGCGATATCTCAGCCGCGCTGAACCAACTGTTGGCCGACGTGTTCGCGCTGTATCTGAAAACCAAGAACTTCCATTGGCACGTCAGCGGGCCGCATTTCCGTGACTACCACTTGCTGCTGGATGAGCAAGGCGACCAGCTGTTCGCCATGACCGACCCCCTTGCCGAACGCATCCGCAAGATTGGTGGCACCACGCTACGGTCGATCGGGCATATCTCGCGCATGCAGCGGGTGTCTGACAACGACGCCGATTACGTCCAGCCGTTGGATATGCTGGCTGAGCTGCGCGAAGACAACAAAATGCTGGCGGCCGCGCTACGCGAGGCCCACAACATTACCGACGAGCACCGCGACATCGCCAGTTCCAGCCTGATCGAAAACTGGATCGACGAAACCGAACGGCGCACGTGGTTCCTGTTTGAAGCCAGCCGTCAGGGCGATTCAACGGGTCATTAATACCGGGCTAGGCTATTGACGGGGCCACGTGGTGGCCCCGCTTCATGCTGATTACCGCGCCTTGTCCTGCGATTGGCCGGTCATCATGTAGTACTTGGCGCGCGCCACACCTTCATCGGCATGCGGCTTGCATTGCCAATCCTTCAAACCGCACCAGGCTTGGGTCGAGATGCGATAGCGGCCATTGCCCATCGGCTCGCGGGTGATGCGATACGCCAGCCCGTAATACCCTTTGTCCGGATACTCGGTCTCGATCAGGTTCGAGGTTTCGGCCATGACGCGCCACCGGGAATTGTTCGCCACGTAGTAAATGCCGCGTTCCCAAACCAGTTTGCACTCGGATGCCTCGTTGCAATACAGAGGCGTATCCAACGCTTTTTGCAGTTCCGGGGAAAGTGTGGCGGGACGAGGGCCGGCCACGCAACCCGACAGCAGGGCGGCGGCAGCAAGTATTGCAAGACGGGGATGTGTCATGAAGATCTCCTGGTGGCGGCACCGGCAGCATTCTATAGAAAGTCGGTTAAATCGGGGACTGCTCGGTAACTAAATGACATACATCGGGCGCCTAAGAATGTGTCGAACATGAACGTAAACTGGTGCTCCAACATTCACCGGAAAGCCGCATGTCATTCGTCCCGTTTTCGACGCCGCAGCCCGGCCGCGATCAAACCTGGGGGTTGATGCATAGCCGTCAGGGTGCGCAATTGCAGGTGCCGAACAAACCCGTGGTGTTTTACGACGCGCCGCCGGATGCGGCCACGCTGGCTCAGATTGAATCCGTGCATGTCTGGGCGCCGCACGGCGATCCGTTGACCGAAATGCCCGCACTCATCGCGCGGCTGCCATCCTTGGTGGATTTATCCATGGGGCCGGGCGCCATCGACCCCAGTGTCATGACGGGCTTGCGCGCGGACATGTTGCCCGACAGCCTGCGCCACCTTTCCCTGCATCCCAGTCAAAACACCTATACCTGGGAGGGCGGCGCGATGCCCAGGCTGGAGTCCCTGACCGTGGGGGCGGCGTTGCGATTTGAACCGGAAGATTTTCCGGCGTTGATGTCGCTAACGGCGGTTCCGGATCGGCGCGGCGTCATGTTGGATCGGGCATTGCAACTGCCGCTTAAGGAACTGAACCTGTGGAACGTGCCGGTCGATGCGTCAGTGTTCGATCGTCTTGCGCGATTGCAGCTGGTGGCGCTTGGCTTGGTTAACGGCCGTACCTTGGACACCCTGGCAGGCATAGAACAGCTTGGCGGATTGCGGTCGCTGCAGGTGAAGAACCAAGGAATATTGCACACGATTCGTCCCATTGCCGCGCTATCGAATTTGGAGAAGCTGAACATTCAGTACTGCAAGCGAATTGCCGACATTGACGTGTTGGGGGAACTGTCTCAACTACAAGAGCTCACGCTGGTGGGTTGCGGCGATGTCGGTCTAGGTAAGTTGGAAGAGACGTTGCGTGCGCGCTTGCGGCGCTCGAATATTGCGGCAACGACGTGATCGCGGTGGGTGATACACACTGTTGCATCGGCTCATAAACCCATTACACGGCTTAAGGCATATTGCTCCCGCTTTGATCGTCACATGCCGTGGCGAAAACCCCATCCCCTTTTTGTGTTGGAGCTTAAATTGCAAATTCTCAAGCAAGCTTGCGCCATTGTTTTGCATCGCCGTCAGGCCGTTCTGCTTGCGGCCGCGCTGACCTTGAGTGGCGGCGCTGCCGTGGCCCAGCAGGCGACGCCGGGTCAGATGCCGGGTCAAATGCCGAACATGGCGGCGCTAAGCGGCCAGATGCACGCCGCCGCCGAGTACTGCAACGCTTATACGGCCGCGCAGCTTGAGCAGATGAAGCAGCAGCAGCGGGCGGCGACAAGCGCTCAAGGTATGGCCGCCGCCGATTTCGATTCCACTTTCTCGCAGTCCTACACCGCGGCCAAGGGTCAACTGGCTTCGCTCAGTGCCGCCGATAAGGAAAAGACCTGCGCGCAATTGAAGGCCATGTCGGCGGCGCGCCCGCAATAAGCGCGGCGCGAGCGCCCATCCAGCCCACTACGTCAATCGGAGAGTAATGGATTGCATTAATGGCGCGACGTTCGAGATGGCGTTCGACAAAGGCAGATCCCATTTTCACGATCTGAATTTGCATGACTGCACGTTCGACAATTGTGGATTGTCGATGGTGAAGATTCCCGAAAATATGTCGCGCGTGCAGGGCGTGCGGATCTCGAAATGCCGTGCTGTTAATTCGGAGATCATGCCGTGCATCTTCGAGGATGTGGTGGTGGAAGAACTATCCACCAACCCTATCCTGCTGGTGTGGGCCGGGTTCTTTCGCCGCGTCAAACTCGTCGGCAAAATCGGCAAGCTCAATCTGAATCTGGCGCCCACCGCGTTCTGCAAGGACGTGGGCCTGCTTGAACGTTTCGAGACGGCGCGCGCGGCGTTTTACGCGCAGACGGATTGGGCGCTGGATATCAGCGAAGCCAAGCTGCTTGGGCTACGCTGCGAAGGCGTGCCATTGCATTTGATCAAGCGCGACCCGCAGACGCAGGTGATCGTTGATAAGGGGGGCCGCTACGCAGGTCTTCACGCGCTGGAACCTGGCTTTGCGCAAGCTTTTCCCCTGGCTCACAGCGTCTTGCAGAGCTTCGATGCATCCAGCGATTCCACGCGGTTGCTGACCGTGTCGCTGGCGGCGCCCAAAGCCCGCCGCGAAGAAGAGCGCGGCGCCATCGCCGAGTTGCGTACGTTGGGGTTTCTAGAAGACTGATATTAAAGCGAAGAATAGATAATCAATTAATAATATTCGCAAGCATGTTCGGCAATAATGGGAAATAAAACGAATTATTAGTATTAGCAATTAATGCCACGTACAATCCCGTCCTGATCAGCGATGTTAAGCATTATTGCGCGACAAAGTCAGCGTTCTGAAGGCGGGTAGGGCCGGGCATTTTTGGGTTCTGTTTGCATGGGCTGGGTGCGCGTAATTTCCACCATTTCATTTGGTTTACTTGCGCATACTTAATATGAATTCGCCTTTGCTCAGACGTTCGGTTTCGATGTTTGCCTTGGTCATGGCTCCCACCGCATTTGCACAAGCCCCTGTGCCCCCTGCGGCCCCCGGCGCCCAGTCGGCGATCACCCTGAATCAGATCGTTGAGCAGACGCTGCTTAGCAATCCCGAAATCCAAGCCAAGTACCACGACTTTCAAGCGTCGCTGGAAGGGCAGGCTGTGGCGCGCGCCGCCTTCTTTCCGCAGATCAATGCCCAGGGTTACGTCGGCCGCGAATA
Source organism: Achromobacter kerstersii (assembly GCF_902859595.1). Classification (GTDB taxonomy): domain Bacteria; phylum Pseudomonadota; class Gammaproteobacteria; order Burkholderiales; family Burkholderiaceae_B; genus Achromobacter; species Achromobacter kerstersii. The sequence goes on from NZ_CADIJQ010000001.1 coordinate 253,960, forward strand.
CCGCAGCAACGTGCCGGGTGTGGGCTCGCAGAACTGGAGCCGCCCGGGCTACAACGTCGAACTGCGCCAGCTGATTTTTGACGGCTTCCGCACCAATAACGACGTCAAGCAAGCCGGTTTCGACAAGCTTGCGCGTTTCTATGACGTGCTGGCCACCAGCGACAGCACCGCGTTTGCCGCTGTGCAGGCCTATATCGACCTGCAACGCTATCGCGACATGGAACTGCTGGCCCGCCAGAACTATTCCCTGCACGAAGAAACGCTCAAGCAGATTGGCGAGCGCACCGAATCGGGCGTTGGCCGCCGGGTTGATCTGGAACAGGCGGGCGGCCGTTTGTCGCTGGCCCAGACCAACCTGATGACAGAAACCGCCAACCTGCTGGACGTGCAGCAGCGCTTCCAGCGCGTCACCGGCGCCTTCCCGCCAGACGCCATGCAGCCGCCGCCCGACGTCGGCGACAAGCTTCCGGTTAAACCGGGCAGCTTCAACGAATCGCTGCGCCGCAACCCCAGCTTCCTGTCCAAGCAAGCGGGCCTGCAAGCGGCCGAAGCAGGCGTGGCGTCGTCCAAGGGCGCGTACTCGCCGAAGTTTGAATTCGTGGCTTCTACTGGCCGCGATCAGAACGACCCCACGCCGCAAAACCGCGACATCCAGAGCACCAGCGTGCAGGTGGTGGCGAACTACAACCTGTACCGCGGGGGCGCCGATGCCGCGCGCATTCGCCAAACGACCGCGCAGTCTTACGCCGCGCGCGACATTCGCGACTACACCTGCCGCAACGTGCAGCAAGACCTGGCCGTGGCCTGGAACAACATCCAGAGCCTGAGCCAGAAGCTGCCGTTCCTGCGTGACCACGAACTGGCCACCACCAAAGTGCGCGACGCCTATCGCCAGCAATTCCAGATCGGCCAGCGTTCGCTGCTGGACTTGCTGGACACCGAAAACGAATTGTTCGAATCGCGCCGCGCGCTGACCAATGGGCTGTACGACCTGAAGCTTGCGCAGTACCGCTGGCTGGCGCTGTCGCATGCGCTGTTGCCCGCGTTGTCGCTGCAACCGGCGCGCAATGAAATGCCTGAAGAAAACGGCCAAATGGTTGTGGCTGACGAAGTGATCAAGCAGTGCAATTCGACGGTGCCCGACGAGGCGCGTCTGGCTCCGGTGCGTATGCAAACCAGCGAAGCCTCGCCGGCCGCGTTGTCGCGTGCCCGATGAACACGCAACCGAGCAGGACGCACTGATGAAGCCCACTCCTGTCTTGTTGATCACGCATGACGATCTGCTCTGGCGCCACTGGAGCGCGCTTGACGCTGCGCGCTGGCTGCCGGTGCGCGGGGCTGCGCTGTCGGATTTGCAAGGCTGGCGCGAACAGGGCCGCTCACTTGTCGTGTTGGACACGGGTGTGCCGGGGCTCCCGTCCTGGAATGCGCCCGCGTGGAGCGCCACGATGACGGGGCTGCGGCTGGTGGTCGCCAGCCCGCATCCCAGCGATGAAGAGGGCACACGCGTGTTGGCGGCCGGGGCGCATGGTTACCGGCACAGCCATGCGCCGGTGACGTCTCTGGCGCAAACGCTTGAGGTGGTGGCGTCCGACGGCATCTGGATGGGCCGCTCCTTAGTGACCCGTCTGCTCAAGATGGTGTCCGAGCATGGCGAAGAGTCCGAAGCGTGGGACGGCGGCCTCTTGACCGACCGCGAAGTCACCGTTGCTGAATGCGCCGCGAGCGGGCAAGCGAACGCGCAAATCGCCGATCAACTCGGCATCACCGAGCGCACGGTGAAGGCGCATCTTTCGTCGGCCTTCGACAAGCTCAAGGTCTCGGACCGCTTGCAGCTTGCGCTGTTGGTGCATGGAATTTCTGCACGTCCGACGCCCCGCGCAAGGGCAATCAGCTGACATTGTCCTTACGGACAATATCGCAATCCTGCGAGCCTATGTAGTATCCGGTCATCTTCGATAACCTCCTGAAATGGAATCGTTATGGCCAATACTTCTCCCGCTGTCGTCAACGAAATCACCGGTCGTGCCTGGATTCGCAATAGCGACGGCTCTCTGACTGAACTTCACCAAGGCAGCAAGGTTCCGGCCGGTAGCGACGTCGTCACGGCGTCGGGCGCAACGGTTTCGCTTCAAGTTGAAAACGGCATGCCGATCGTGATCGGCGAAGGCCGTGAAGTCGCTATCAGCCCCGACATGGGCGGCCCGCTTGCCGACCCGTCCGAAGCCGCCGTGACGCCGCCTTCGGGCACGGATTCGGATCGCCTGCTGGCCGCGCTGCAAGCTGGCCGCGACCCGTTCGATGACCTGGACCCCACCGCTGCCATCGTGGCGGGCGGCGGCGATGCCGGCGGCAGCAGCTTCGTGCGCCTGGCCCGCATCCTGGAAACCACCACGCCGCTGGATCTGGCGTATCCCAACCCGGCGCGCGGCGACGATACGCTGAATCGTGTGTCGGGCGCAGGCGCGACCGGCGACGGCGACGCCGCCGCGACGCCGACGCTGAACAATGCGCCGGTTGCGTTGGACGACGCGGGCCGCGGTGAACAAAGCGCCGAAGTGCGCGGCAATTTGCTGTCCAACGACACGGACCCCGATGGCGACCCGCTGGCGATCGTGTCGGTCAGCGGCCGCGCGATGACGCCGGCCGGTGTCACCGTGACTGGCTCCAACGGCGGCACGTTCACCGTGCTGCCCGACGGCAGCTATGTGTTCACGCCGGGCAACCAGTATGTGTCGCTTGCCGCCGGTGAAACCGCCACCAGCACGATCTCCTACACGATCACCGACCCCAGTGGCGCGACGTCCACGGCCACGCTGGTCGTGACCATTACCGGCACCAACGATGGTCCGGTTTCTACCGCCATCTCCGACGTGTCGGGCGTGGACGCGCAGACGGGCATCAGCGTTGATGTGTCGAGCAACTTCTCTGACATCGACACCAGCGACAAGCTGACCTATTCCGCCACCGGCCTGCCGCCGGGCCTGAGCATCGATCCCAACACCGGCATCATCACCGGCACGATCGACCATTCCGCTTCGCAAGGCGGCGCCAACGGCGTCTACACGGTCACCGTCACCGCCACGGACCCCGCTGGCGCAAGCACCTCGCAGGCGTTCGAGTGGGACGTGACCAACCCCGCACCCACGGCCGTGAATGACACGGGCAGCACGGACGAAGACGTCACGCTGAACGTCAATGCACAAAATGGCGTGCTGGCCAACGACACGGACCCGGACGGCGACACGCTGACGGTCTCGCAAGTGAACGGCAACGCCGCCAACGTCGGCACGGCCGTGGCCGGTTCCGGCGGCGGCACCTTCACGCTGAACGCCGATGGTTCGTACACCTTCAACCCGGGTTCCGCATTCAATTCGCTCGCAGCTGGCCAAAGCGCGACCTCGTCGCTGACCTACACCGTTTCGGACGGTGAGGGCGGCACGTCGACCGCCACGCTGACGGTCACGATCACCGGCACCAACGACGCGCCGACGCTGATTCCCGACGTCATCCTTGCCAACCAGAACAGCAACGACGGCCAGGCGATTACCCCGGTCGACATCTCCGGCCAGTTCACCGACGTGGACAATGGCGACGTGCTGACGTATTCGGCCTCGGGCCTGCCGCCCGGGCTGACCATTGATCCGGCCACCGGCATCATCACCGGCACGCTGGACCGCTCGGCGTCGCAAGGCGGTACGGATGGCCTGTACATCGTGACCATCACCGCCACCGACAAGAGCGGCGCCTCGGTCACGCAAGACTTCGCGTGGGACGTCAATAACCCCACGCCGACTGCCGTCAACGACGAAGGCGGCACCGACCAAGGCGTCACGCTGACGGTTGATGCGGCGAATGGCGTGCTGAAGAACGACACCGACCCCGACGGCGACACCCTGACGGTGTCGCAAGTCAACGGCAACGCCGCCAATGTCGGCGCCGCCATCGCGGGCTCAAACGGCGGCACGTTCACGCTGAACGCCGACGGTTCCTACACCTTCAATCCGGGTTCCGCGTTCAACTCGCTGGCCGCCGGCCAAACGACCACGTCCTCGATCACGTACACGGTCTCGGACGGCGAGGGCGGCTTCAGCTCGGCAACGCTGACGGTTGAAATCACCGGCACCAACGACGCGCCCACGGCCATCGCGCTGGACAACCGCGACAACATGGACGGCGACACCGTGACGGTCAGCGTCGCGGGCGCATTCAGCGATATCGACGCGGGCGACGTCCTGACGTATTCGGTCGACCACATCCCCGGCGGCCTGACGTTCGACACGGCAACCGGCACGTTCACCGGCACGTTCGCGAACTGGGCGTCGGACCACACCAACACCGGCGTGAAGGGCGAGTACCTGATCACCGTCACGGCCACCGACAAGTCGGGCGCATCGGTGACGCAGACCTTCCTGTGGAAGGTGGGCAACCCCGAGCCGATCGCCACCGATGACAACGGCGCGACGTCGCAAGACAACGTGCTGGTTGTCGACCACCGCACCGAAGGCGTGCTGGGCAATGACGTTGACCCCGACGGCGACGCGCTGAGCGTGTCGCACGTCAACGGCAACGCGGCGGGCGTAGGCGCGGCCGTGGCAGGTTCCAACGGCGGCACCTTCACGCTGAATGCGGACGGAACGTACACCTTCAATCCGGGCGGCGCATTCAATTCGCTGGGCGTCGGCCAGACGACCACCACGTCGATCACCTACACGGTGTCCGACGCACAAGGCGCGACGGACACGGCGACGCTGACGATCACCATCACTGGTACGAACGACACGCCGACGCTGACGCCGGGTGTCACGCTCGACGATCAAAACAGCGACGACGGCCAGGCGATTACGCCGGTTGATATCTCTGGCCAATTCACGGATGTGGATTCTGGGGACGTGCTGACGTACTCGGCAACGGGCCTGCCGCCTGGACTGACCATTGATCCGGCTACCGGCATCATCACCGGCACGCTGGATCGTTCGGCTTCGCAAGGTGGTACGGATGGCGTTTACTCCGTCACGATCACGGCGACGGACAAGAGCGGCGCGTCGGTCACGCAAGACTTCTCGTGGGACGTCAAGAACCCGGCTCCGACGGCGCTGGATGACGACGGCAGCACGAACCAGGGCGCAACCCTGTCGGTTGACGCCGCCAACGGCGTGTTGACGAATGACACCGACCCGGATGGCGACACCTTGACGGTTTCGCAGGTCAACGGCAACGCGGCCAATGTTGGCACGGCAATCGCCGGCTCGACGGGCGGCACGTTCACGCTGAACGCCGACGGTTCGTACTCGTTCAATCCGGGTTCGACCTACAACTCGCTGGGCGTTGGTCAAACGGCCGTTTCGTCGATCACGTACACCGTCTCCGACGGCGAAGGTGGCACCTCGACGGCAACGTTGACGGTCACGATTACGGGCACGAACGACACCCCGACGCTGACCCCGGGCGTGACGCTCGACGATCAAAACAGCAACGACGGCCAGGCGATCACGCCGGTCGATATCTCTGGTCAATTCACGGATGTGGATTCCGGCGACGTGCTGACCTACTCGGCAACGGGCCTGCCGCCCGGCCTGTCGATTGATCCTGCCACCGGCATCATCACCGGTACGCTGGACCGTTCCGCCTCGCAAGGTGGTACCGACGGCGTCTACACCGTCACCATCACCGCCACCGACAAGGCTGGCGCCTCGGTCACGCAAGACTTCTCGTGGGACGTCAAGAACCCGGCACCGACCGCTGTCAACGACGAAGGCGATACGGAGCAGGGCGCATCGTTGTCGGTTGACGCCGCGAACGGCGTACTGACCAACGACACCGATCCCGACGGCGACACGCTGACGGTCTCGCAAGTCAACGGCAACGCCGCCAACGTCGGCACCGCCATCACGGGTTCCAACGGCGGCACGTTCACGCTGAACGCCGACGGCTCCTACACGTTCAACCCGGGTTCGACATTTAACTCGCTGGGCGTTGATCAAACCGCGACGTCGTCCATCACCTACACCGTCTCCGACGGCGAGGGCGGCACGTCGACGGCAACCCTGACGGTCACGATCACCGGCACCAACGACACGCCGACGCTGACCCCGGGCGTGACGCTCGACGATCAAAACAGCAACGACGGCCAAGCCATCACCCCGGTCGATATCTCTGGTCAATTCACGGATGTCGACACCGGCGATGTGCTGACGTACTCGGCAACGGGCCTGCCGCCCGGCCTGACCATCGACCCGGCCACCGGCATCATCACCGGCACGCTGGACCGCTCGGCCTCGCAAGGCGGTACTGACGGCGTGTACACCGTCACCATCACCGCGACCGACAAGGCTGGCGCTTCGGTTACGCAAGACTTCTCGTGGGACGTGAAGAACCCGGCTCCGACCGCTGTCAACGACGAAGGCGATACCGATCAAGGTGCATCGCTGAACGTCGACGCCGCCAATGGCGTGTTGACCAACGACACCGATCCGGATGGCGACACGCTGACCGTCTCGCAAGTGAACGGCAACGCCGCGAATGTCGGCACGGCGATTACCGGTTCCAACGGCGGCACGTTCACGCTGAATGCTGACGGTTCCTACACGTTCAATCCGGGCTCTGCATTTAACTCGCTGGGCGTTGATCAAACCGCGACGTCGTCCATCACCTACACCGTTTCCGACGGTGAAGGCGGCACGTCGACCGCGACCTTGACGGTCACGATCACCGGCACCAACGACACCCCGACGCTGACCCCGGGCGTGACGCTGGACGATCAAAACAGCAACGACGGCCAGGCCATCACCCCGGTCGACATCTCCGGCCAGTTCACGGATGTCGACACCGGCGACGTGCTGACCTACTCGGCAACGGGCCTGCCGCCCGGCCTGACGATCGATCCTGCCACCGGCATCATCACCGGCACGCTGGACCGTTCCGCCTCGCAAGGTGGTACCGACGGCGTGTACACCGTCACCATCACCGCCACCGACAAGGCTGGCGCATCCGTCACGCAAGACTTCTCGTGGGACGTCAAGAACCCGGCACCGACCGCCGTCAATGACGAAGGCGATACGGAGCAGGGTGCATCGCTGAACGTTGACGCCGCTAATGGCGTATTGACCAACGACACCGATCCGGACGGCGACACGCTGACCGTCTCCCAAGTCAACGGCAACGCCGCCAACGTCGGCACCGCCATCACCGGTTCCAACGGCGGCACGTTCACGTTGAACGCCGACGGCTCCTACACGTTCAACCCGGGTTCCGCGTTCAACTCGCTGGGCGTTGATCAAACTGCAACGTCGTCGATCACCTACACCGTTTCCGACGGTGAAGGCGGCACGTCGACCGCGACCCTGACGGTCACGATCACCGGCACGAACGACACCCCGACGCTGACCCCGGGTGTGACGCTCGACGATCAAAACAGCAACGACGGCCAAGCCATCACCCCGGTCGACATCTCCGGGCAATTCACGGATGTCGACACCGGCGATGTGCTGACCTACTCGGCAACCGGCCTGCCGCCGGGCCTGACCATCGACCCTGCCACCGGCATCATCACCGGCACGCTGGACCGCTCGGCCTCGCAAGGCGGTACCGACGGCGTTTACACCGTCACCATCACCGCCACCGACAAGGCTGGCGCTTCGGTCACGCAAGACTTCTCGTGGGACGTCAAGAACCCGGCTCCGACCGCCGTCAACGACGAAGGCGATACGGAGCAGGGCGCATCGTTGTCGGTTGACGCCGCGAACGGCGTACTGACCAACGACACCGATCCGGACGGCGACACCCTGACGGTCTCGCAAGTCAACGGCAACGCCGCCAACGTCGGCACCGCCATCACCGGTTCCAACGGCGGCACGTTCACGCTTAACGCCGACGGCTCCTACACGTTCAACCCGGGTTCGACATTTAACTCGCTGGGCGTTGATCAAACCGCGACGTCGTCGATCACCTACACCGTTTCCGACGGTGAAGGCGGCACGTCGACCGCGACCCTGACGGTCACGATCACCGGCACGAACGACACCCCCACGCTGACCCCGGGCGTGACGCTCGACGATCAAAACAGCAACGACGGCCAAGCCATCACCCCGGTCGATATCTCCGGCCAGTTCACGGATGTCGACACCGGCGACGTGCTGACCTACTCGGCAACGGGCCTGCCGCCCGGCCTGTCGATTGATCCTGCCACCGGCATCATCACCGGCACGCTGGACCGTTCCGCCTCGCAAGGTGGCACCGACGGCGTGTACACCGTCACCATCACCGCCACTGACAAGGCTGGCGCTTCGGTTACGCAAGACTTCTCGTGGGACGTCAAGAACCCGGCACCGACCGCCGTCAACGACGAAGGCGATACGAACCAAGGTGCATCGCTGAACGTTGACGCCGCCAACGGCGTACTGACCAACGACACCGATCCTGACGGCGATACCCTGACGGTCTCGCAAGTCAACGGCAACGCCGCCAACGTCGGCACCGCCATCACGGGTTCCAACGGCGGCACGTTCACGCTTAACGCCGACGGCTCCTACACGTTCAACCCGGGTTCGACATTTAACTCGCTGGGCGTTGATCAAACCGCGACGTCGTCGATCACCTACACCGTCTCCGACGGCGAAGGTGGCACCTCGACGGCAACGCTGACGGTCACGATTACGGGCACGAACGACACCCCGACGCTGACCCCGGGCGTGACGCTGGACGACCAGAACAGCAACGACGGCCAAGCCATCACCCCGGTCGATATCTCCGGCCAGTTCACGGATGTCGACACCGGTGACGTGCTGACGTACTCCGCCACCGGTCTGCCGCCCGGCCTGACCATCGACCCGGCCACCGGCATCATCACCGGCACGCTGGACCGTTCCGCCTCGCAAGGTGGCACCGACGGCGTGTACACCGTCACCATCACCGCCACTGACAAGGCTGGCGCTTCGGTCACGCAAGACTTCTCGTGGGACGTCAAGAACCCGGCGCCGACCGCCGTCAACGACGAAGGCGATACGAAGCAGGGCGCATCGTTGTCGGTTGACGCTGCAAATGGCGTACTGACCAACGATACCGATCCTGACGGCGATAACCTGACGGTCTCGCAAGTCAACGGCAACGCCGCCAACGTCGGCACCGCCATCACGGGTTCCAACGGCGGCACGTTCACGCTTAACGCCGACGGTTCCTACACGTTCAACCCGGGTTCGACGTTTAACTCGCTGGGCGTTGATCAAACCGCAACGTCGTCGATCACCTACACCGTTTCCGACGGCGAAGGCGGCACGTCGACCGCGACCCTGACGGTCACGATCACCGGCACGAACGACACCCCCACGCTGACCCCGGGCGTGACGCTCGACGACCAGAACAGCAACGACGGCCAGGCCATCACCCCGGTCGACATCTCCGGCCAGTTCACGGATGTCGACACCGGCGACGTGCTGACCTACTCGGCAACGGGCCTGCCGCCCGGCCTGACGATCGACCCGGCTACCGGCATCATCACCGGCACGCTGGACCGTTCCGCCTCGCAAGGTGGTACCGACGGGGTCTACACCGTCACCATCACCGCGACCGACAAGGCTGGCGCTTCGGTTACGCAAGACTTCTCGTGGGACGTCAAGAACCCGGCTCCGACGGCGCTTGATGACGAAGGCAATACCAAGCAAAGCGCGACGCTGTCGGTTGACGCCGACCATGGCGTGCTGGTCAACGACACCGATCCGGACGGCGACACGCTGACCGTCTCGCAAGTGAACGGCAACGCGGCAAATGTCGGCACGGCCATCGCCGGTTCCAACGGCGGCACGTTCACGCTGAACGCTGACGGCTCCTACTCGTTCAACCCCGGCAGCGCCTTCCAGAATTTGGCGAACGGCGCGACGGCGACGACGTCGATTACCTACACCGTGTCGGACGGTGAGGGCGGCACGTCGTCGGCCACGTTGACGGTGACGGTCACGGGCACCAACACGGGTCCCACGTCCACCGCAATCGCCAACCAGAACGGCGAAGATTCGCAAACGGTCGTCAGCGTGGATGTGTCGAGCCACTTCAACGACGCCGACCTGGCAACCGGCGACAAGCTGACGTTCACCGCCACCGGCCTGCCGGCGGGGCTGAGCATCGATCCGGAAACCGGCGTCATCAGCGGCAAGATCGACCATTCGGCGTCCCAGTATGGCGGCACCGGCGTGCATACGATCACTGTGACGGCGACGGACTCGGCGGGCGCATCGACCGAGCAAACGTTCAAGTGGAACATCACCAACCCGGCGCCTGAAGCCGTGAATGATCAGGCCAATACGGACGAAGACACGTCCATCCAGGTCACCGATGTGACCAAGGGCGTGCTGGCCAACGACGTGGACCCGGACGGCGACGCGCTGCACGTGTCGGCGGTGGGCGGCGATGGGAACAAGGTGGGCCAGGCGGTTGCCGGCCTGCAAGGCGGCACGTTCATCATCTACGCCGATGGCACGTATTCCTTCGACCCGGGCGCTGACTTCCAGTCCCTGCCGGAAGGCCAGTCTGGCCAGACCTCGGTCTGGTACACCGTGTCCGATGGCGAGGGCGGCACCAGCCAGGCCTTGCTGACGGTCACCGTCATGGGCAAGAACGACGCGGCGACGATCACTGGATCGGGCGCCGACACCGTGTACGAAGACTCTGCCGTCTTCGCCAGCGGCAAGCTGACCGTGTCTGACCCTGACGCCAACCAGAGCTTCATGCAGGCGCAGTCCGGCGTGCCGGGTCTGTATGGCACGTTCACGGTGGACGCGAACGGCAACTGGACGTACCAGCTGAACAACGCGCTGGCCGCCGTGCAAAACCTGAAGGCCGGCCAAACGCTGTCGGAAAGCTTCAGCGTGGCGTCGCAAGACGGCACCGCGTCCAGCCCGGTCACGGTCACCATCGTGGGCACGAACGACGCCCCGGTCTCGGGCGACGCATCGGCGCACGTCAACATCAGCAGCAGCTACGTGTTGAAGGTTGGCGACTTCCCGTTCAACGACGGCGTCGAGAACGACAGCTTCCAAAGCGTCGTCATCACCCGCACGCCGGGCGCAGGCGAGGGCACGCTGACGTTCAACGGCCAGCCGGTTACCGCCGGCCAGGTCATCACCGTGGCGGATATCCAGTCGGGCAAGCTTGTCTTCACGGCGGGCAGCAATGGCGGCGATTCGTCGTTTGGCTTCTCGGTGCGTGATGCGGGCGGCACGGAACACGGCGGCAAGGACACCTCGGCCGAGCACACGTTCACGTTGTCGACCGACAAGCTGGTCTTGGGCAACAACAACGGCAATACGGACCTGAACGGCGGTGGTGGCAACGACATCATCGTTGGCGACCGCGGCGGTTCCGTGACGGCGGTGGAGCCCGGCAAGAACTACAACATCTCGTTGATTGTCGACGTGTCCGGCAGCATGAAGGACAAGATCGGCAACACCAACATGACGCGTATCGACTTGCTGAAGGCGTCGTTGACGTCGCTGGCCAACCAGTTGGCCCAGCACGACGGCATCGTCAACGTGCGCCTGATTCCGTTCGCGGACACGGCCAAGACGGGTGTCACGATCAACAACCTGAGCGCATCCAACGTCAAGCAACTGCTTGACGCCATTGACGCCCTGAGCGCCAGCGGGAACACGAACTACGAAGACGCCTTCAACAAGGCGGTCAGCTGGTTCAACTCGCAGGTGAACGGCGGCAAGGACGCAGCGCACAACTATCAGAACCTGACCTTCTTCCTGACGGATGGCGATCCCACCCGCTATGGCAGCAATGGCCAGTCGGGCAACATGAAGGAAGTGCTGCAGAGTTCCATCGACGCGGCCAAGCCGCTGGTGGACGGCTCTGGCGTGCTGGTGGGCGGCAACAAGGTGGTCATGTACGGTATTGGCATGGGTGCGGGCGTCAATAGCGACTACCTGCGCTTCTTCGACAACACCAATGCCACCGGCAGCGGTTCGCAAGGGGTCGAGGTGAGCAGCGGTTGCAGCACCTCAACGCAGTACGTGACCGGCACAGTGGGCCAGCCGCAGATCGTCAACAACGCCAACGAACTGAATGCGGCGCTGCAAGGCGGCCATTCGTCGACGGAGCTGGCCGCGGTGGGCAGCGACACGATTCACGGTGGCGACGGCAACGACATCATGTTCGGTGACACCATCAATACGGATCACCTGTCATGGGCTGGCCATGCTCAAGGCACGCACGACGGCCAGGGCTGGCAGGGGCTGGTGGATTACCTGACGGCGCAAAAGGGCGGTGTGGCGCCGACGACGGCGGACCTGTTCTCGTACTTGCAGCAGAACCATGCTGAATTCGACAAAGCCAACGACACGCGCGGCGGCGACGACTTCCTGTATGGCGGCAAGGGTGACGACATTCTCTACGGCCAGGGTGGCAACGACTACCTGAACGGCGGCGAGGGCAACGACATTCTTTACGGCGGCACGGGCAACGACGTCCTGGTCGGCGGCAAGGGTAACGACATCCTGGTGGGCGGTTCCGGTAGCGATACCTTCAAGTGGGAACTCAACGACCAGGGTACGGCGGCAGCGCCTGCCGTTGACCGCATCAAGGACTTCTCCAACGCCACCATCGCCAATCAGGGCGACGTGCTGGACTTGCGTGATCTCTTGCAGGGCGAGCACACGGGCACCTTGTCGCAGTTCCTGGAGTTCAAGAAGCAGGGCAACGATACGGTGATCAACGTCAGCACCAACGGCGACTTGCAGCACAACGTGAACCAGAAGATCGTGCTGGAGAACGTGGACTTGACCAACAACGGGGCGCTGTCCAGCGCGCAGGTCATCAACGACTTGCTGACCAAGGGTAAACTGATCGTCGATCAATAAGCCTGCCCTTTCCCCCACGCGATCCGGCCCAGCGGGCCGGATCGCTGCTATTTGAATTCATCCCATGCCCAAGCATTTTTTCGAGCGTGAACAGCTGCTGACCTGGTTCAAGGGGAACGCGGCTGCGGCGGACTACGTCGATATGGTGTGCCGCATCGCGCACTTGTGGGACGACCTGATCGACCGCGACAAGGACGTTCCTGATGACGACATTAACCACGGTTTCTTTGAAGCGCTGATACGGTTGCCGCGCAATACCTTCTACCGTGCGCACTTCGACCACCTGAATGCGGTGCTGATCAATGCCGTGTCGAATTGGCAGATCGCCACCAAGCTTGAACGCGAGGGGGGCAATTACGAGAAGAGCATCGCCTTTGTGTTGCGGTCGTCGTATGCCGACCTGATCACGCAATCGGCGCTGATCATCGGCGGCGAGAAGTGGGCGTGCCAGGTCGGTGAAGAAGTGCGCAAGGCGACGCACGGTGAAACCTACGAGGGCTACATCAAGAACCTGGCCCAGGAAGCCGCAGACCGCAGCAAGCAAAAGCTGGCGCGGCAAGCCAAGAGCTGATTGCCGCGGCCAGCCGGGTCAGGTTGCCGTCATTCACGTGGCGGCGCGTCGTTGCGCAGCGGGTGAATGGCCAGCGGATCAAAGCGCCAGTAATGGTCATACTGATCCGCGCAGCGCACGACGGTGTAGACGGGGTTGTCGGTGTAATGCCGGGGTCCGCCGCGCACCGTGCGCAAGCCTAATTCCCCGCCGCAAATCGGGCAATCGCCGCCAAGCTGCGTGATGAACACGTCGCCCGACTCATTGGCTTCCAGGCAGGTGCTGCGCCACACACGGCCAAAGCGCACGCGGCGCAGGTCGTTGGCCGGTTTGAAGACCAGGCCAAAGACAAACAGCAGCGCAAACCAGAAATACCCCGAGCCTTGCCCCCACGCGTTGATGAAACCCAGCACCGCCAGCAAGCAGGCGGCAAGGCTGGGCCAATATAGCCAGTCGACCTTGACCTGGCGCCCTCGGATGACAAAGGGCTTGATGTCCACCCGGGTGAGATAAGGCGTGGACTGCGCCTTGTCGGTTTCTTCGCTGCGGCCAAACTGGCGTGCAAGCGAGGCGCCGCACTGGCCGCAATAACGATCTTCGCGCTCGCAACCCGATCCGCACTTCATGCAAAGCATTCATTGACTCCAGAAATTGCAGTCTGACAGCATAAACCAAGGGCAAAACTCCCCCTGGCCGCTTCCCGCAGCCCAGGCGTATGATTTCAGGCTGAGGATCAGTCCCGGCCTGGCGCTGGGTGCTTAGCCCGCGCGCCAGTTTTGCATGTCACTGCTTCGCATTGCTCGCTCCGCTTGCCGCGCGGAGGGGCGTGGAGGCGTCGCGCCATGGACCATCTATCGCTTGCTGCCTACCCGGATTTCCCTGGCAGTGACGGCGCCGGGATTGCATCCCGGTCACCGGCGGGTGATCACGATTTCCAGGTATTCACTGGGCACCACCATACCGGCGTCGCCAGAGCGATTGAACCGGTCTATCTGCGCTATGAGATCGCTTTCCAGAGCCGCTTGCCCGGCAGGGTCCAGCGCGGAAAACGCCTTGAGGAGCGGCCCGTAATAGGTCTTGAACACTTGCAGCCAATGCGCTGGCGAGCGGTAACGGAAAACGAAATGGCGCGGTTCCGCCTGGATTGCCGAAGCGTGCGCGCCGAACATCTCGTCGATGCGCGCCCGGGTACCCCACAGCGCGGGCGATTTTGCCCCGGCCGGCGGGGGCAAATATTTTCCAATGGTCTTGAAAATCTGGCCGATGAAGCCTTCTGGCGTCCAATTGGCCATGCCGATCTTGCCGCCTGCGCGGCACACGCGGATGAGTTCGGCGGCCGCCTTGTCCTGGTCGGCCGTGAACATCACGCCGAAGGTGGACATGACGGCGTCAAAGCTCGCTGGCGCAAAGGGCAGGGCTTCGGCATCGGCCTCCTGGAATTCGATCTTCAGCCGTTCGGCGGCGGCGCGCTCGCGGGCGCGGCTGAGCAATGCGGGGACATAGTCGGTGGCGACGACCTCGCACCACCGGCGTGCGGCGGCCAGCGAGGCGTTGCCGTTACCCGCTGCGACATCAAGGACTTTTTGCCCGGCGCGGACATCAAGCGATTCGCAGAGTTGTTCGCCGACGATTTGAAGCGTCGTGCCGACAACGGCGTAGTCGCCGGACGACCAGGTGGCTTGCTGGCGGGCCTTCAGGGCGGCAAGATCGGGCGGCGCGGGAGTCTGCGCTTGAGGGGCTGCGGTGGCGGAAATGGACATGGTCTGTCTCCATTAAGACGGGGGAAATGCGCTGGCGGGCATTGCCGGCGCGGCGTGGATGCACAGGCAGGGACGGAAAAGTTTCCGCACGTTCTGCGACCCGACCTCAACCGTAAGTCGGGCGCGTGGAGGCGAGCGTGGTAGCGGGCGTGGAATCTGCCGCAGCCGGGAATTCGGGTTTGCCCGAAGAGGCTGGCGCCATTCGTATTCGAATGCTGGGGGCCATGACGATCAGCCGGGCGGGCGCCACCGTGGCCTTGCCGCCGTCACGCAAGTTACGTGCGCTGATCGCGTATCTTGCGCTTGCCCCGCACGCGGTCTCGCGCGCGCATCTGTGCGAGTTGCTTTGGGACATTCCGAATGACCCGCGCGGTGAACTTCGCTGGTGTCTCAGCAAGGCGCGAGCGTTGCTCGACGGGCCGGGCCTGCGCCGTGTCCAAGCCTTCCAAGAGACGCTGAGCCTCGACCTGCACGATTGCCAGGTCGATGCTGTCGAGGTTGAACAGGCAATGCAGCAGGGCATCAGCAGCGTGGGCGGCGAGCGGTTGCAAGCGCTCGCCGCGTTGTTCGCAGGCGATTTTCTGGACGGCCTGCAACTCAAATCCTGTCCCATGTTTGACAGTTGGCTGGTGGCGCAACGGCGCCGGTTCAGAGCCTGCCAGACGGCGGTTATGGAACACCTGGCCGCGACGTTGCCGGCCGGTTCCGAAGCACGCTATGGCTGCCTGGACCAGTGGTTGCGGCTGGCGCCCTTCGACCGGCGTGCGCACGCATTGATGCTGCAATCACTGAACGACCGCGGGCAATTTCGCGAAGGCGATGAGCACCTGGCCGCTGCGATTCGCGCGTTCGAAGACGAGGGGCTGGATTGGCATCCCTTGCGGGATGCGTGGCGGCAACTGCGGCAGGCGCCGGCCGATCCGCCTGAAGCGGGGGCAAGGACCGGAGAGGCAGCGCTTGGCGCGCCATCGGAAGGGGGCAGGGAGCGGACCGGGCGTGCGTCGATTGCGGTCATGCCATTCACGGACGCGTCGGCGCGCAGCGGGGTGCGGGGCGGGCTGGGGGACGGCTTGGCTTACGACATCATCACCCGGCTGGCGAAGCTGCGCAGCCTGTTCATCATTGCGCAGGGAACCGTCTTCGCGCTGGACCAGCGCAGTGTGGGCCCAGAGGAGGCCGGCCGCACGCTGAATGTGGACTTCGTGGTCAGTGGTTCGTTGCGCCGGCACGCCAAGCGGATCATCGTGGACGTGGCCCTGGTTGAGTCGCGCTCCGCGCGCATCGTGTGGGCGGAAACGTTCGACCACGCGATCGATGACGCCTTCGTGGCGCTGGATGAAATCGGCAACCGGATTGTCGCGTCGATCGACATCGAGATTGAATCTACCGAACGCAACCGGGCCATTCTCACGCCACCGAATTCGTTGGACGCGTGGTCGGCCCATCATCGCGGCCTGTGGCACATGTATCGCTTTAACCAAGCGGACAATTTGCAGGCACGGCACTTCTTCGAGATGGCGGTGCGGTTGGACCCCACCTATTCGCGGGCGTACGCGGGTCTGTCGTTCACGCATTGGCAGGACGCGTTCCAGCGGTGGGGCGAACAGAAACCGTCGATGGACCTGGCGCAACAAGCCGCGAGCCAGAGCCTGGCGGCCGACGACCGGGACCCCGCGGCGCATTGGGCGATGGGGCGGGCCCTGTGGCTACGCGGCAACCAGGAATCGTCGCTGGCGGAATTGCAGCGCGCCGTGGACCTCAGCCCGAATTTTGCGCTGGGCCACTACACGTTGGGGTTCGTCCATTGCCAGTCAGGCGATGCGCAGGCCGCGATCGGGTCAGCCGACCATTCACGCCATCTGAGCCCCTTCGACCCCTTGATGTTCGGCATGCTGGCCGTGCGCGCATTGGCGCTGGTCCGGTTGGGGCGGATCGAGGAAGCCGCCGACTGGGCGGTCAAGGCGGCGATGCGTCCTAACGCCCATGTCCACATCCTGGCGATTGCCGCCTATAGCCTGGCCATTGCGGACCGAGTGGACGAGGCGCGCGGCTTTCTGGCGTTGATCCGCAAGTCGCATCCCGCCTACCGCGTCGGCGATTTCCTGGCGGCATTTCACCTGACCGACGACGCGCAAGCCTTGTTCAGGAAAGGGGCGCGGCGAATCGGGGTGGAGTGATGTCCGCCACAGGCCAGCTGCGAGGATAATGTCTGCTTTCTGACGTTTGCATACCCTTCGTGGAACGGATCGCTTGGGCAACAACCATTCTCCCGCCACTCCTGCGCTGACCGTCTCAACCGCGTTGACCCAGGCCTACGCGCATTGGCACGCCGGCCAGGCCGCGCATGCCGAACAGCTTTGCCTGCGGGTGCTGGAGACCGTGCCGGATCAACCCGGCGCACGTCATCTGCTGGGCCTGATAGCGCATGCCTACGGACACCAAGACATGGCGATCGAGCACCTTCGCGCCGCGTGCCGGTCGCCGCTTGCGCCCGCCATGTACCACAGCAATCTGGCGGAAATGTGCCGCCAGAGGGGCTGGCTGGGCGACGCGGAAAGCGCGGCCCGGCGTGCGGTGGCATTGGAACCCCAACTGGCCGAAGGCTGGAACAACCTGGGCATCATCCTTCAAGAGGCGGGGCAACTGGCCGCCAGCCTGGAATGCTTGCAGCGCGTGGCGGTGTTGTTGCCCGACAGCCCGGAAACGCATAACAACCTGGGCAACACCTGCCTGCTGCTGGGCGATACCGCACAGGCGCTTTTGCACTATGGGCGCGCGCTGGCGTTGAACCCCGATCACGCGCAAACGCTGTGTAATCAATCACTTGCCTTGAGCAACCAAGGCCGTCATGACGAGGCCCTGTCCGCAATCCGCCGCGCCATCGACATCGACCCTTTGACCCCGCTTGCTCACCAGAACCTGGCGCGCATTGAACAGGCACGCGCCGCCAAGGGTGCGGCTGGGGCGAGAGAAGTGAGCGCCACGGCGGCCAACGCCCACGCGGCAAGTGTGCAGGCGCATGCGCTTCGTACACAGGGCCACGTGGACGAAGCGCGCAAGCTCCTGGAACGCGCGGTGCGCGATACGCCCAGTGATACGAGCCTGCGGTTCGACCTGGCCGAGCTGTTGCTGCTGCAAGGCGACTTCGATGCGGGTTGGCGGGAATACCGTTTCCGTTACCGGATGGCGCATACCGCGATGCAGGCGCGCCATGTGCAGAAGCCGCGTTGGGAAGGGCAGCCCATCGCGGGCCAGACCTTGCTGATCCATGACGAGCAAGGGTTCGGCGACACCTTTCAGTTCTTGCGGCTGGTAGCGTGGGCGCGCGAGCGTAGCGGGGCGCGCATCATTCTCGACGTCAATGCCGACTGCCACGCCTTGGCCGAACGCAGCGGCGGTTTTGACCAGATCATTCGTGCCGGCACGATACCGCCGCCGTTCGACGTCCATTGCGAACTGATGAGCCTGCCGATGGCGCTGGGGTTGCGACTGGGCGACTTGCCGATCCGCACGTCGTACCTGCACGCCGATCCGCAGCGCGTCGAGCAATGGCGCAAACGTCTGGCGCACCTGCCGCGGCCGTGGGTCGGGCTGGTGTGGGCGGGGCGGCCCAGCCATCCGAACGACGCGCAGCGGTCGTTGGCGCTGGCCGATCTAGCGCCCCTCGCGCAAGCGGGCGTGAGCTTCATCGGGCTGCAAAAGGGCGCCGCCGCCGACTCAGCCGCCGCGCCGCCGGCGGGCATGACGATGCTGTCGCTGGGCCATGACCTCGGCAGCTTCGACGACACCGCCGCGCTCATCACGCTGCTTGATGTGCTGGTATCGGTGGACTCATCGCCCGCGCATCTGGCCGGCGCGCTGGGCTGCCCGGTCTGGGTCCTGCTGCCGTTTGCGCCTGACTGGCGCTGGCTGCTGGGCCGCAACGACTCGCCGTGGTATCCGTCGATGCGGCTATTCCGCCAACCCGCCCCGGGGCAGTGGGGGCCGGTGCTTACGGATGTAGCCGCCGCGTTGTCAGCGCTGGCGCCGCGATAAGCGCCAGGCCTGCGCAGAAATCCACGTGGGCAGGCGTGTATCAGCCGGATCGGACGGTCGGGGTAGGCGGACTGAGCATGGGCCGCGCGGCTAAGTAACGGCAACGCCACTGGCCGGCACGTTGCGGCGGCGGGAAAAGTCGCAGACTTCGGCGGCGCGCCGCGCGATGTATTCGTTGCGGCCGTCCAGCGTGCCTTGGTGGAACACCGCGTTGTAGACCATCGGCGGGGGCATGGGAACGCTGTGCACAATTCTCAGCAGGCCCGCATCCAGCTCCGGCCGGAAATACGCCGGGCATAGCTGGCTGATCCCGAAGCCGTCGATGGTCAATTCCCCCAGCACCGCCAGGCTGTTGCTGGCGAAGACGCGGTTGAACCGAAAGCCGTGTTCTTCCAGCCAGGGCCGATAAAACAGGCTCTTGCTGGAATCGTGGGACTGTTCAAGAAAGGGGTACAGCGCGAAATCCGCCGGCTTCAGCGGGCCTTGCGGCACGCCCAGCGCAGGGCTGGCCATCCAGACGTTTTCAACAACGCCTACCGGCGTCAGTTGAAACTCTTCGCCCCAGTACGTCCCCGGCACAATCGCCAGATCCAGCTCGTGTTGGCGCAACTGGTCGATCAGTTGCAGGCCGGGCGCCACGCTGGGCTCCAACGTCAGACCCGGGCTTTCCTTGACCACGGTGCTGATCAATAGCCCCAGCCAGCTGAGCGCCGTCAGTTCCGTGACGCCAATGCGGACCCGTCCTTCCAGCGGCGCCGTGCCGCCTGCGGCTTCCGCCATGCGCAAGCGCAGGCGCAGCGCCTCTTCGGCCATGGGGAAAATGCGTTCGCCATCGGGGGTCAGCACAATGCCCGTTGCGCCGCGGTGGAGCAGGCGCTTGCCCAATTCGGTTTCAAGGTCGCTTACGCGCTTGGAGATGGCGGATTGCGTCGCGTGCAACGTCGTTGCGGCGGCGCTCAGGCTGCCCAGCTTGGCGCTGTGATAGAACGCCTCGAGTTGTTTGAAGGTGGGATTCATTGCGACGGATGGCCTGGGTTCCGTGATGACCTGGAAGCCCATGCCAATCTGGAATGACGGGGTATGCCGATTACTCGCTACCCCTTGGAAACCGATCGTATCCATAATCGATCCACTGTTCAATAGACTCCTGGATCACCCATGCAGACCGCCGCAAGACTTCAGCGTATCAAGCCTTCTCCCAGTTCAATGGCGGGCCAGCATGCCCGCATGCTGCGCGCGCAGGGCAGGGACATCGTGAGCCTGACGTCGGGTGAACCGGATTTTGATACGCCCGCACACATCCGCGATGCGGCTTATCGCGCCATGAACGACGGTCAAACGCGCTACACCGATGTGGGCGGCACCGCTGCGTTACGCGAAGCCATCCGCGCCAAGTTCGCCCGCGACAACGGGCTGGACTACGGCCTGGACGAAATCATCGTCAGCACCGGCGCCAAGCAGATCATTTTCAACGCCATCATGGCTACCGTCGATACCGGCGACGAAGTGATCGTGCCTGCGCCGTACTGGGTGTCCTATCCCGACATCACCTTGCTGGCCAACGGCACGCCCGTGATCGTCAACACGCGCTCGGAAAACGGATTCCGCTTGCAGGCGGAAGAGCTCGAACGTGCCATTACGCCCCGCACGCGCTGGCTGATTCTGAATGGCCCGAACAATCCCAGCGGCGCGAATTTCACGAAGGCCGACCTGCAAGCGCTGGCGGATGTCTTGCGCAAGCACCCGCATGTCTGGATCTTGACGGACGACATCTACGAACACTTGCTGTATGACGGCCGCGCGTTTTATACGCTGGCGCAAGTGGCGCCCGACCTGAAGGACCGCACGCTGACGCTCAATGGCGTGTCCAAGGCCTATGCCATGACCGGATGGCGGATCGGTTATGCCGGCGCGCCGGTGGCGTTGATCAAGGCGATGACGAAGCTGCAATCGCAAAGCACGTCCAACCCTAGTTCGGTGAGCCAGGCGGCCGCGTTGGCGGCCTTGACCGGTCCGCAAGACTTCGTGGCGCAGAGCCGCGAACGCTTTCAGGCGCGGCGCGATCAGATTGTGCAGGCCTTGAACGCCATTGATGGCATCCAGTGCGCCAGCCCGGAAGGCGCGTTCTACGTCTTCCCGCAGTGTTCGGACCTGTTCGGCGCGACCTTGCCCGATGGCAGCAAATTGCAAAACAGCGAGCAATGGGTGCTGCATCTGCTGAACGCGCAGAACCTGGCGGTGCTGCAAGGCTCGGCCTATGGCGTGGACACCCATTTCCGAATTTCATTTGCCGCCAGCGACGCCGTGCTGGAGGAAGGTTGCCGTCGTATCGCGCAGGCACGGGCGCAGTTGGCCTGACCTGCCGCACTTTAAAAAATCACAAGGGGAAAATCATGATTAAAAAACACGTTCTGAAGCGGGGCATCACCCAAACCGTTGCCGTTGCGTTGATCGCGTGCGCGCCGCTGGCGCACGCCGCGGATTACCCGAACAAGCCCGTGCGCTTGATCGTCGGCTTTGCGCCGGGCGGCTCCAACGACATCATCGCGCGCTTGCTGGCGCCCAAGCTGGAAGCGGTGTTGAAGCAGTCGGTCGTGGTCGAGAACCGCCCCGGCGCAGCAGGCAACATCGCGGCGGACGCGGCCATCAAGGCGGCCGCCGACGGCCACACGGTGTTCATGTGTACGACGGGCACGTTGTCCATCCAACCGTTCCTGCCGCAACGCATGCCGTTTGACGTCGATACCATCACCCCCGTCACGCAGATTGGCAACACGCCTTATCTGATGCTGGTCAACAAGGATCTGCCGGTGTCGACGGTCAGTGAATTCTTGAAGTACGCGCGCGAGAACCCCGGCAAGGTCAACTACGCGTCGTCCGGCAACGGCACCACCGCGCACCTGGCGGGCGAAATGCTGCGCGCCAACGCCAAGATCGACATCGTGCACGTGCCGTACAAAGGCGCGGGCCAGGCCATGGTCGACTTGAACAGCGGGCGCGTATCGCTGATGTTCGACCAGGCCGTCAGTTCGCTGTCCTACATCCAGTCGGGTTCGCTGAAAGCGCTGGCGGTCGCGAATAGCCATCGCCTGCCGGGCTTGCCGAATCTGCCGACCACCGACGAAGCCGGCTTGAAGGACTTCAACCCGACGCCGTGGACCGGACTGTGCGCGGGCCCGGGCATTCCGCCAGAAGCCGTGAAAGTGCTGCAACAAGCCACCGCGCAAGCCTTGGCCGACCCCGAAATACGCGAACGTTTTCAGCGTGACGGCATTGAACCGGTGGGCAGCACACCCGAGGAATTCGCCGCATTCCTGAAGGCCGACCGCGCCAAGTGGGGCGGCCTTGTCAAAAACGCGGATGTGCAGCTCTGATCATCGGGTCTGCATTTGCCCTGCATTTGCTCCGCATTGACCCTATTGCCACCAGGAATATTTCGACCATGAGTTCTCCGTCTTCAGCCATTCAATGGCCGGCGGGTTACAGCATCAACCCGCGCCAGCAGGGCGCGGATGCTGACACCATCGCCGCTTTTTCTTCACTGCCCGTCGCCGCCATCGGCGACGCCATGAGCCGCCACATCGGTGCGATCGGACTACGCCAATACCACGCGGATCTGACCACCGTGCTCTGCGGCAACGCCTTCACGGTGCGCGTGCGGCCGGGCGACAACCTGATGATTCACAAAGCGCTCACCATGGTGCAGCCCGGCGACGTGCTGGTTATCGACGGTGGTGGGGATCTGACCCAGGCGCTGGTCGGCGGGCTGATGCGCACCACCTGCATCGCGCAAGGCTTGGCCGGCCTGGTCATCGACGGCGCCGTCCGCGACGTCGTGGAGTGGGCCGAGGGCGGCATGCCGCTCTTCGCCAAGGGCCACACCCATCGCGGCCCCACTAAAGACGGCCCGGGTGACATCAACGTGCCCATCGCGTGCGCGGGGCTGCATGTGGCGCCGGGCGACGTCATCGTTGGCGATGCGGATGGCGTCATCGCCATTCCCGCCGCGCAGGCCCGCGACGTCTTGCTGCGCACGCATCGTCATCTGGAAAAAGAAGCCAGGATTCGTGAAGAGAATCGTGCGGGGACGTCCGACCCGGAACGGTTCGATTCGATTCTGCGGGCGAAGGGTTTGCCGGTTTGAGGAATTAGGTGTCAGACTGCAATTCTCGAACGATATTGCAGTCTGATACCTAATTTAAGGGCTGGCGCCCAGCGCATCCCCGGCGTTTTGAACAGGAGATCATCGCTCATGCAGACCTATCAAGGATCATGTCATTGCGGCGCATGCCGCTTTGAAGTCGACATGGATCTGGACCACGTTCGAAGCTGTAACTGTTCGATCTGTAAGCGGCGCGGTGCGCTGATTCACCGCGTTCCGAAATCTGCATTGCGCCTGTTCACGCCGCTGGAAGCGTTGAGCGTCTACGCGTGGCATTCGAAGACGGCGAAGGATTATTTTTGCCCGCAGTGCGGCATTCTGCCGTTCCGGATACCCAGCGATCCCACGCCCGAAGAGCGGGCCGAAGGCAAACTGCCATTCGTGGGATGGGCGGTGAATGTCCGTTGCCTGGAAGGCGTGCAGCTGGAAAATATTCCTGTCGTCACCATCAACGGCGCGGCGCTGAGCTAGGCGTTGGGCGGGTTCGTGCCCTTAGTCCGGCTTGCCGTCATGGTCGCCCAGCGGTCTGGCAGGCCAGTCCACCCAGCGGTTCTTGCGGGTACGTTCGTACGCTTCATTTAGCGGAAAACGAACCCGATTGTCGGCGCGCGTTGGTTCACCCACCACCATTAAGCGCACGTCGTCCTGCGTATTGTTGATGAAGGTGTGGCAGATGCCGGTGCCTGCGGGAAACGCTACCGAATCGCCTTCGGCCAGGGGATGCAGCACGCCGTCAATCCAGACATCGGGCGTGCCGTCCAGCACGTAGACATATTCCTGCTCGGTGCTTTCAGCGTGCGGGTATGACGTGCGTCTGCCAGGCAGCAGCCTGACGTGATGGATGCCGATTCGTGTAATGCCCAGGGCGGCTGAAAGCGGTGCGTCCAGCGCCATGGGCTCGGTATCGCCCTGATAGGTCTGCGCATCCGTGGCTTCGAGTTCAGTCCAATGCTTGATGAAATGCGGCCGGCTCATCGGCGGTTCTCCTTTATCGCTATGGCTGTTCCAGCGGCCACACCTCAACAACGCCGTGTGCGACCGCGCATGGGGTGCGCGACACCATGTCAATTGCCTCGTCCAGATTGGCGGCCTCGATGATGGCAAAGCCTGCCACGGGCAAGGGCGATGTCATATACGGGCCGTTCGTCGTTTCGACCTGAGCGGTCTCAGGGTTACGGACCTGCACAGGCGCGCCCGCAATGCCCATCAAGACGCCGCGCCGTTGCAGCGCGGCGTCATGCGCGTGGGCGGCATCGCGCAGCGTTGCCGGCGTGCGGTCGTAACCGGCTTGGTCTCCGTATCCTATCGTCACGAATTTGGGCATTGGGGGGCTCCTGACATCAGGCGTCTTCGTCCGCGCCTGGGTGTGGGGCGCGGGAAGGCCGCGCCAACCGTCTTCAATGAACCTGGTCTGAACCTTCAGGCTGCAACTGAGCCAAGCCATTCCACTCGGGGTCCTTGAACACGCGCAGTTGTAGCGGGTAGACGGGATGCCCCGCCAGACACGCATTGAACGCGTCCATGAAAGCGTCGACGTCATGGGTGTAGAAGCGCCACTCCTTCAGGTGATTGCCCGTCAGGCAAACCACCTGTACGCCAACATCGGAGTTCTCGAAGGCTTGCTCGATGGCCTCTTCAACGCGATTGGTGCTCGCCTTGTCTTCGTCATTGGGCATGCCGGACTCGATGCCCGTATACGGCCAGGAGATAATGATCAGGTTCTCGTTTGCCTGACGAACCGTCACCGGCGGAAGCCCGGTACGAAAACGAACAATGACCGACAGACCGTTGATGCGGGTTTCTCCCACCGCCCACAGATCCCCTGGAAAAATGCTGCTCATTAAATCAATTCCTCTGTAAAAGCCGAACCCACGGGTTCGGCGGCCGTTAAGTCTATCTTCAAAGTCACCGGCTTTTGGCAATCACACTGCTCATGTACTGGTTCAAATCCCGAAAATCCTGGACCGTCCAGGTGTGCGGCGGGATCTTGACACCATTCTCTCGCAACGTTCTCGGGATCAGGTCTCCGTTGGGACGCAGAATCACCGACGACACAATCACGCCCGGATAATCATTGAGCCTTTTCTTAAAGGCCGCGGTCGTCAGGTCGGGGGTGGGAGGATTGCTTTTCTTGGCCAATGGCCCCGTACCTTTGATGTCCGCACCGTGGCACATGGCGCAGCGCTGCGTGAAGAGATTTTTTCCATTGATATTCTGAGCGACGGACAGGGGTGCTTGAGTCAGCAGCACAGCGCCCAACGAAGCCACGCACAAGGCTCTTACTTTCATTTTGTGTTGTTGTAGGAATTAAATAACGTGTTGGAGAGAAACCCGGGGAGCACACCCGGGAGAAAACTCGGAAGCACACCTGGAAGAACATCTGGAAGCAAACGCGGGACAACTCCCGGAAGCAAACGCGGGAAGCGGCCGGCGCGCCGGGGGCGGTCAAGGCAGGGCAGAGCCACGCTATCACCGGCAACCTCCACAGCGAAAAATGGGAGCCGCTGGCTCCCACTGACCGCGCGCGGGGGCGTGCGTGGTGTCATGGCATGTGCGCTTCTGCCCAGACAACTTGCGACAGGCGGAGCGTCGACAAGTCGCTTGCGCCGCGCCTAAGGGTCAGCCGTGCTTGCCGAAACCGCCGCTGGCCCACTCGGATGCGCGCTGCACGCTCAGCTTGTACGTGGGCGCAACCTGGGTTTGCGCCAGCTGTTCACCCAATTCATCGTAGGCGCTAAGCACGGCATAGGGCTCGTCTTCGTCGGGAACGATATCCAGCTTGATGGTCAGGCGGCCCGCGGCAGCGTCGATCTTCACGCTTTTGTGCAGCGTTGCGTGCAATTGCTGTTCGTGGCGGCGCAGCACTTCGTTGGCGGTTTTGACCAGGGTCGAAAAGGCGGAAGAATCGAGCGGCTTGGGGTTCTTTTTGTCACGCCCCATGGTCCAAGGCCCGACCAGCGCCGGTTCGGCTTGCCCGTCCAGCGTCATTTCCACGGCCCAGCCGTCGTCGTCTTCGTTCTTGATGACGCGCGCGGTCCAGCCGTCATCGCGCCACAGCCTGGGCTCTTGTTCCTTTCTGTCTTCGGCGATGTCGGTGTCCGGTGTGTGGGTGTCATTCACTGCTGGTCTACTCCTGAATTCATTTGCTCGCAGCCTTGCCGCTGCGGCGCCAACAGCACTGTAGCCGAATGGTCGCGAGTCGCGCTTGCTGGCGCCGTGTGCGGCCGTGGGCGGCGGGCTTATCGAAGGATGAATGGTTAAATCGATAAATATTGTTGCATTTTATTGGGGACGGTATAAAGCGGCCTGCGGATAATCCCGGCACCATTTGCAAAGGATGTTTATTTTGAAGTTGAAAGCCGCTCTCCTGATTTCCGCACTCAATGCCTTGGCGCTTGCCCCCGCGCACGCAGCAGCCCCACGGTCTGTCGATGCCCGTACCTTCGATATCGCCGGGGTCAAGACGGGCATGGACTATGACGAGGCGGTTGCCGCCGCCGCCAAGAATTTCAATGTCAGCAAGAGCGAAATCAAAGCGGGATACGCAACGGTAGACCCCGTCACGAACACGAAGACGCCGAAAGATTTCAGCTATAGGAAGGACGGCGTCGAGCTGGTCGTTCACTTCGAACCGCGTGTGCCCGTCGATAAGCAACGGCCGCTGGTGGTGTCGCAGATCAACTACGAAATGCCGTGGACCCCGGCCAACAAAGACGCCATGGCGCAGGCGGTGGTGCAGAAGTACGGAAGGCAGTCGAACTACCCAAACGACCTGAGTTTGGAATGGTGCACCAAGCCGAGCTCGAATCCGGGAATGGGCTGCTCGACCGATATGACCCAAGCCGTTTTGAAGTACTCCGGCGTGACGGTCCATCTCTATGATCCGGCGTGGACCAACGCGCGGATGGAATTCATGAATCAATCGAACGCCAGGAAGCCCAGCTTTTAATTCGGCGGCAGCGCAAACTGCGAATGCCCGAAGCGCAATGGGCGGCAGTTGCCGGGCAACGGTCACATTGATGGGCGCAAACCGCTGACGCCGGTCCCCTACAGCGAGTAAGGTACGCGGTATAGGCCTTGATTGCCCGGCACTTCGGCCTGTGCCGCCAGCGGGAAGCAGAACATCATGAGAATTTTTCTTTTAGCACTGCGGTCAGTCCTGGCCGCAGTGGCGTGCGCGTCAATTGCCGCCTGCGCGAATAATCCGCCCCAGCAAACCGATATGGAATATCGGACCCGGTCATCTGAAAAGGCAAAGCCTGCGACCAGCGCCCCGGGTTCCTCGGGCCAACGCTTGACCATACAGTCCGGCGAGGGCGAAAAGTTGAATCTTCCGTGGTTCATCCAGGACACTCAGAACTGGATCAACAGCAACTGACCGCGAACCGCTACGCAAAGCAATGGCCGTGCGCGCGCAGCGTTGTGCTGTTGCGCACATCTGAAAAAATGTCAGCGATCCATTTTTGTTTACGGGATGGCTGTCTGACTCACCCCAGGGAACCATCATGTCGGTATTTCAGATCAAGCATTTGGATCATGTCGTCCTCAGGGTTCGGGACATGGAGCGTAGCGTGGACTTTTATACGAAAGTCCTGGGTTGCTCGATCAGAAAGAAGAACGAAAAGTTAGCGATGATCCACTTGGGCGCGGGCGGGTCCATGATTGATCTGGTGGATGTGCAAGGCCCCTTGGGCGCCGCAGGCGGGCTAGCCCCTGGCAAAGAGGGGCACAATGTCGACCACTTTTGTTTGCGCGTCGATCCGTTCGATGAAACGGCCATTCTCAAGCATCTGCAGGCGTTCGGCGTTGCGGCGGACAAGGCCGTGATGCGATACGGCGCAGAAGGCGAAGGGCTGTCGATCTATTGCCTGGACCCTGACGGAAACCAAATTGAACTGAAAGGGCCGGCGATCTAGCGCGCATCCCTTTTTCAACAGAACCTGTTTTTGCCCAGCCAGATCATGACGCTTCTGAACGAATTGCCCCCGCCCGATGCGCTGCTCATCAAGTCAAAGGCGCTTGCCATTCTGGACGCCATCTATTGCCAAGATTGGACCATGCGTTATTTCAGTCATAACGCCAGGTGGGCCGATGATCAGCAGATGAGCTCGATGCGCAACGGTGAGGGCGATGATTACTTCGTCATTCACGCGCCCTATGGTTGCGCCGTCAAAGGCTGTTTTTCGGATAGCAGGGCGGCGGCAGGCGGCGCGTTTCTTGACAGCGTGGCGCAGAAAATTCCCGCGCGCTTCGCCGATTTCATGGCCGAACCCGCGTTCTCCATGGAGCAAGCGACCTTCGTGCTGTGGTTCGAGGATGATGCGGCGGGTTGGCGTGCCGTGTCGTCGCGCGATGCCGACGAAGGCGGCCAAGCGGCGCTGCTCAAGTGGCTTTGCAATGGGCCGGAGCTTTACCGGTCTTGGGCGCAGGAGTACTACGAGGTGGACGTAGACCCGACATTGGTGAGTCATGCGTTCAACCACCAAGCGCTATCAATCGGCGCCATCGAATCGCTAGGCATCCCGATTGACCGCGACGCCCTTATCGCTGACGTCGAAGAGATCGGCTATCCCTGGGTTGCCTAGTGCGAGGAGGGATCGGGGCCGTTTGGGAAGTCGGGCAATCAGACTGCAGTTTCTAAGAAGTAGGGCAGTCAGGGAGATATTGCAGTCTGACTGCTTATTTCTGCACAATCACCATCTTTCATTCAATGCTCTGGAAACCATGAACGTACAACGTCCCGGCAAGCTGGAAGTCAGACGGTTAGCGCCGCTTGAATGGCGCGATGCCTATCCGGTTATTGCGCAGCTTCGAACGCTTGATGAAGCCGAATTTCTGGCCCGCGTTCGCCGGCAATCGCATTCAGGTTACGAGCTGGCCGCCGCCTTTCTGGATGGAAAGATGATCGGTGTGCTGGGCATGAGACCCGTCCACACCTTGGCGCGCGGCGCGCACCTGCATGTGGACGACCTTGTTGTGGACGCGGCGGTGCGAGGCAGTGGGGCGGGCCGATCGTTGATGGAATTTGCGGAAAACGATGCGCGTGCGCGGGGCATGACGGCCGTGTTCCTGGATGCACGACCGGATGCGGTGCCGTTCTATGAACGAGCGGATTACCGGCTGCATCCCGCTCCATCAATGAAGAAGGTGCTGGAGGCCTGACGGGGGCATACGCTGTGCTTGCTTTCTGGAAGTGCAGTCTGAATGCAATTTGGTCAGAGAAGTGCAGTCAGACTGCAATTTTTCCTCCGTATCGCCTAGTCGCGCAGGCGATGAAACTCTGCGTCTGACGCACTTCGCCACGCCGCGTCTCATTATTCCTATCGATCTGTCTCATCTGCCCGGCGATTACCGCTTGTCCTAAAGGCACCGGTGTAAATTCGCCATCGGTTTCACATCGAAGACGGCTTGCAACGTTCAAGCGTCCGCACGTGAAGCGTTCGGAAATCAGATGGACAGTGAAGATCGTATGCTTTTAAAGACTCGCGGTAAGGCAGCCAGCGTTTTCCTTGTTGTGCTTGGCATGACCCATGCGATGTCGTACGCGGCGGGCAATGCCGATGGCCCTGCGGTTACCGATCCGCACTTTGAACTGGCGCCTGGCTATATCCCTAAAGACCGCTTGCCCAATAGCCTTGAGCTGCTCGGGCCGCCGCCTGCTGCCGCCAGCGCCGCATACGCGCGCGATGAAGAAGCAAGGGCTGCAACGGTGCCATTGCGGGGTTCCGCGCGCGCCACGCAGGCGCGTCTGGATGCTGATTTGCAGTTTCCGCAACCTGCCAAGAATTTTTCGTGCGCGATGGGTGTCGATATCACCGAGGCGCAAACTCCGCACCTGTATCGCTTGATGCAGAAGGTGCTGACCGATGCCGGGCTGTCTACTTACGGCGTCAAGAACACCTATAACCGCGTGCGCCCGTTCGTGGTCCACAACGAAGGGACGTGTTTCCCCGAGCAAGAGTCCTTGCTGCGCACGGATGGTTCCTACCCGTCGGGCCATACGGCGGCAGGGTGGGCGTGGGCGCTGATCCTGGCTGAAATCAATCCTGATCGCGCCAACGCGCTCTTGCGGCGCGGCCTGGAGTTTGGACAAAGCCGAGTCGTCTGCAACGCGCATTGGCAAAGTGATGTGGATGCCGGCCGCACGATGGGCGCGGCAACCGTGGCCCTATTGCAAAACTACGCCGAGTTTCGTGCGGATTTGAACGCGGCGCGTCAGGAAGTGCAGGCAGCCAAGGCAAAGCCGCAGGCAGTGGGGCTGGACTGCGGGGCAGAGGCACTGGCGCTTAAGCCATAGTGATTGCGCCGCCCTTTCTCTTGCCTAGTTCTACGACGCCGCATCTTCGAGTATTCATGAAACGCTTTTCTGCTTCGCTGGTTATTTCTTGCCTGCTGTTTACCGCAAGCCACTCGGCCTGGGCCGACAACATGCTGCCGGTCAGCCCCCTTTTGAAGAACGAAGGCGGCAGTTCCGATGCTTGGAGTGTGAGTGTCAGCCCCTATATTTGGGCGTCCGGCATCCGAGGCAAGGTGGGGCAGTTCGGGCAGCCGCCGGCCAGGCTCAATTCCAGTTTCAGCGACGTCATGAGCGAGCTGGACCTGGCCTTCATGGGCGCGGTCGAAGCGCGCCACGGGCGCTTCAGCCTGTTGGGCGACGTAATGTATAGTCAGCTGTCCGCCGACGGCAGTACGGATTACGGCATTCTGAGCCGCAGCGTCGAGGTCAAGTCGAAGTCATTCTCTGGCTTTTTTGGCGCGGGATACACCGTGCTGGAAAGCGATAACGGGCATCTTGACGTCATCGGCGGCGGACGGCTCTGGTACGCCAGCACGGAAATCGCCTTGAAGGGCGGGGCGCTTGGCGGAAGAAGCCGAACCGACAGCGCAACCTGGGTGGATGCGGTGGCCGGGTTGCGCGGGCAATACGCCTTGAACGAGCACTGGTATCTGACCGGCTGGGGCGTTATCGGCGCAGGGCAAGCCAAGCTTGACTGGGACGCCACGGCGGCGCTTGGCTATCAGTTCAAGTCCAACCTGTCGGCGATGCTCGGTTACCGCGCGCTTGGCGTCAATTTCAATCGCAACGGCTTTGTGTACAACGTCGTCCAGCAGGGTCCGATTCTAGGATTCGCTTACCGGTTCTGACACGTCCGGCCGACACGCCCGGCAGACAGGCCTGGCAGACAACCCCCGCCGACAACCCCAGCCGACACACCCGGCCCATCATGGCGCCCGTGCCGTTCGCTCTGCTTACGCCGCCCGCAACCCCGGGCGGTGCGCGGCAAAATGCCGGGACAGCACATCGTTGCTGTCCACAGGCGGCGAGACGTTTCGGGCCCATTCACTGGCGTCTTCGGGCGCTACGCCAAAGCGTGCCACGAACGCCTTGCGAAAGCGTTGCACATCACGAATACCGAAATCCGCCGCGACCTGGCTGACTGGGCGCGGTGCGTTCCGTGGGTCGACAAGGCGGGCGTAAGCGGCGTCAAGGCGCCGGTTCTTGATGGCATGGGTGACGCCGCCCAGGTCCGAAAAGATGCGATAAAGATGGGCCCGTGACACCCTGAATCGCTGC
This sequence comes from Achromobacter kerstersii, assembly GCF_902859595.1. Taxonomy (GTDB): domain Bacteria; phylum Pseudomonadota; class Gammaproteobacteria; order Burkholderiales; family Burkholderiaceae_B; genus Achromobacter; species Achromobacter kerstersii. The sequence goes on from NZ_CADIJQ010000001.1 coordinate 285,896, forward strand.
ATGAGCAGATCCGGGCCCAGCGCGGGATCAGAGAGATGATCATCAATATAGGCAAGCGCACGCGCGCGCAGCGCCTGGCCCAACACGGATTTCGGCTCGTCTTGCATGGGCGCGGCGTCTGACAGACCCGCTGACAGCAGGGTGACCAGCGCGTCTTGCACCGCGACGTCTTCGCTTGCGGAAAGTTGCCCCGCCACCGCGTGAAAGCCGCACAGGTAATCCACCAGCAGGCGCGTCATTGGATGGCCTGCCTGAAGCACGAAACCGTGAAGGTCGCGCTGGCCCAGCAGCTTGTCGATGCCGGCGCGTGGAATGGTCATGGCCAATCGTTCGCCCGCATCCACCTTGCATTCGTAAGGCCGGGCCAGATCAATGATGCATATGCCGCCCTGAGCCGCCATGACGTTGCGGCGGTCGAAGTCGCCGTGGATGGTGCCGGCGGTCAAGACATGGACCAGATAGTGATCGAGCCCGCTGCGGGCAATGGTGGGCTTGTCCCGCTTGTAGCGTTGCGCGTTGAAGGTGGTTGAACCCAGCGTCAAACCGCCAAGATGACGCAGCCGCATGCTGCCTTCCAGCGTGGCCGTGCCGTCCGTCGAAGCGGGGGAGGTCTCGCAAAAGGGCCGCGTGACCTCGCGCCAGTATTCGTCACGCAAGGCAGGCTCGATTGCGTCGGTGGAAATGAACGTTTCTGGGCAGCTCATGGTGACGTCTTACCTTGCTTCGCGTGGTGTGCAACGATAACCGACGGCTACGGCTGGGCCTGCGGCTGCGGAAAGCGCCATTGACCATTCAGGATGCTGGCGTCCGGCTGATACAGCCTGACCGTATAGTTCCAACCCGGCGTGATGGGCAGGCAATTGGCGATTTTGCCATCGCAGCCGCCGAACTGAATGGTAATGGAACCGTCCTGGCTCTTCTTGGCAGTCAGGTTATTGATCGAATAGGCGTCGTACGCATTCTTCTGGAAGTAGCCGTCCGCGTTGTAGACGCTAACCGACCAGAAGCTCTTGACCGGCACCTGGCCCACGTGCAGCCGATACACGGTCTTGCCATCATTTTGGGGAATCGCGCCGCTAAGGTAGGTGGCGTCTTTGCTGGGATTGCCGCCCCAGCCCGTGGCGGTGCCGAGCAAATGCTGAATCGGGTCCACCGCGTCTTTCGTGCCAAACGCCAGGTTGTAGTCGGGAAGCGTCGAACCCAGAACGAGCAGGGCGTCGCGCATTTTTTTCTGGCTGGCCTGATCCCATTTCGGCACCACGAATTCGCCGGGCTTGGCCTGGGTGACCTTCATGGCGTCTTGCAGCTGGTGAACCTGCTTCAGGTCTTTGGGATCGGTGGGATCGACAAGCGTGCGGATCGCCACAAACACATAGCGCGTGCCGATGTCCTTTTTGGTCAGCGTATGGCTGCCGGCGCCGTAATACACGGCGGGCACATAGTGGTTCTCGTCAACGACCTGCATCGACATGAATCGCTGGCCGGCCTGCGGCAGCTGGACCGTGACAGGCCCGGCATCCAGATCAAACACGGCCGACGAGTACAGAGTGTCGCGGTTCATGCGGATGACGTTCTGCGCGTCAATGGGCACCGGTTCGCGGCTATGAACAAACTTGCCCAGGCCACCGTCGGCCACCATCTTGCCCATGTAGAGATCGGATTCGGCACGGACGAAATTATTGACGCCCACGGGCACTGCCGCATCGGGGGCGGGCTGGGCGTGTACGTTTGCAAAGGTGGCCAGCGTCAGGGTGGCGATGCTGGACGCGGATAGATAACGCATGTGAATCCTTGTTGAGGTAAGTCTGTTCCATTGCACGGCGGCTGGCGTCTCGTGTGCGTAGCGCGGCACGTTGCGCCGGCAGGACACGGCGTCGGATGCGCCGGACTCTACTGGACGGCGGCGTGGCTGGCTTGCCTTTCGATGCCAAAATCAATGGCGGATCAAGGCGCTGAATACGTTGGGCATGGGCATAGGCATGGGCGCAGTCCCGCGCCCTACCTTGCGCCGAACAGGTTACGCGGCCGCGGCGCGAAATTGTGTTGGGGTATTCCCCGTCCAGCGTTTGAACGCGCGCGTGAAGTGGGCGGGGTCGCTGTAGCCGACCATGTAGGCGATTTCGGTGGCCGAATATCTGCGCAGGGCAATCAACCGCAGCGCCTCGCTGCGACGCGTCTCGTCGCGCAATGCCTCGAAGTCGACGCCGGTGGATTTCAGGCGGCGCTGTAGCGTCCGGGCAGACGTGCCGATCTCTTTGGCCACCGATCCGAGCTTGATTTCAACCTGGTCCGACATGCGGTCGACAAGCAGGCTTGCGGTAGCGATCGTAGATTGCAACGCCTGCGTGATCGTTCGTGCGTCGTCCGTCAAATGCTTCAGCGGGCGTTCCAGCAGGTCGCGGTCGAACTCGATCATGTCGTATTCGGCGCCGGTTTCGATGTTCGGGCCCAGGGCGGCTTCAAGCGCGTCATCGCCCCGGGTTCGTGCCGTCTTTAAATGCACGCGTATCGCGGACGGTTCACCCGCCATGAGCGGCACCTTGCGCAGCACGGCCAGGCTTCCATAGATGAACTGCCGGGGATCGGCCTCTAGCTGCCCGGTAAATTGGTGAATCAGCCGGGTCTTGCGGCCTTCGGTGACGATGTGGACGTGTCCGCCTTGATGCAGCATTTCTGAGTTGGCCGCGGCCCGGGCGCATGCCTGCGCCACATTTTCCGAGCGCAGCACCAGATGCCCCCATGCGCCCAATGAAGGCAGCGCCATCAAGCGGCCCACGTGGGCTCCCGCGAACGGGTCCTGCGAAATAGCCGCCATCTCGTTGGCAATGCGAAAGCACATCGCGCGGGGAAACCAGGTATCGGGCGTCTGGAAAATGTTCGGCGACACACCCACGCGCTGGAAGAACTCAAGCGGGGAAACGCCCCGGCTCGCCAGGTAGGGAGCCATGTGCAAAAAGCTTCGAAGCTTGATCAAGGGGGCGGGATTCTGCATGGCATTCAGTGATACCGGCAGTCAACTCGCGGGCCGATTCACCCCCAGAAACCTGCGCTGCCCGATGTCGTTTGTGATTGAAATCGTTGCCGAATTTACACCGCGGCCCCGGGAAGGATGCGCAAGAATTGGCCGGCTGAGACAGATCGGCATGAATAATGAGACATTTTTCGCTTTGGCCTCGTCGGTGGCGTTTGGGCCAAGGCGCGCCGCATCGGAAACACCGATACCCCCATCGAACATTCCTGCTGGCACCCAGCAGGGCGTCGCGCCACCATCGCTCATTCCAAACACCTATTCAAGGAATGAGCATGGGCAACAGTCTTGCAGGACAACGCGTTGTGGTCGTGGGTGGTAGCTCGGGCATGGGGCTGGCGGTCAGCGCGCAGCTGCTGCGCCTGCATTGCGACGTGCTGATCGTGGGCCGGTCGTGCGACAAGCTTGACGCGGCGCGCGAGCAGTTAGGCGCGTTTGGCGACCCGCACCTGCATCAAGTGGATGTGACGAGCGAGGCGCAAGTGCAGCGTTTTTTTGACGCCTCCGGCCCGGTGGATCATGTGGTGTGCACCGCAGCCGACATACGCGGGGCGTACGAGTTGCTGCCGGAATTGTCCCTGGACGCGCTGGACCGCGCCATCCGCTCGAAGGTCGTCGCGCCGATCTTGCTGGCCAAACATGGGGCCGCGCGTATGCCCGCGCACGGCTCCATGACGTTGACGTCCGGCATCGCCGCCTACCGGCCCCGGCCGAAGGGCGTTGCCGTGGCGGCGATCAATGCCGCGCTGGAAGGGGTGGTGCGGGCAATGGCCATCGAGCTTGCGCCGTTGCGGGTCAACGCCGTATCGCCGGGGTGGGTACGCACGCCAATCTGGAATGACGTGGCCGGCGCTGACAGTGAAACGCTCTTGGCATCGATGGCCGAACGGCTTCCGGTGGGCAGAGTCGGCACCGGCGACGATATCGCCGACGCCATCGTTTTCCTACTTGGCAACGGCTATACGACCGGCACCGTGCTGCACGTGGATGGCGGGCATCGGCTGGTCTGAGCGTGTTGCCGCCAGCCGGATCATGTCAATAAACGCGGCCACATGGCGCGCCGGCGTTTGCTGCACGGTAAGCAGGCAGATGGGAAGGCCGTCTCCGCTTGTCAGCAGCGGCCGCCACGCGACGCGTGCCGCCGTCGCGGCGGGCTCCATGGCCATCTGCGGCAAGATCGACACCCCAAGGCCCGCTGCCACCATCTGCATCAAGGCGGGCACGCTGTCTGCAACGCCGCGAATGTTGGGCCTGACGGGCGCTTCCTGCAACAGGGCCTCCAGGTATTCGCGATACCGGCAGCCTTCCATCGTGACAATCAGCGGAAACGCCGCAAGTGATTCTGGGCTGATTTCATCTGCCTGGCTGAGGGGATGGCCCGGGGGCAGCACGACCACCGGCATGTCTCGCGCGATGACTTCCACGCGCAGCTTGGCGTCGTTCGCCGGCCAGCCGTGTACCAGCCCCAGATCGGCCGTTCCATCGAGCACGGCCTGGGCCGTCGCCATGGAGTTTCGTTCCTGCACGGCGACCTGCGTGTCGGGATACCTGCCCGCAAAGTGCAGCAGTTGCGGCACCAGCACGCTGGTGCACAAGGTCTGCGGTGCGGCGACTCTTATCGCGCCGGGGGTGTCGCCTACGGCGTCGCGCACCTCGCGCAAGGCATCATCGGCCAGGGCAAGCAGCTCGCGCGCGCGGCTGGCCAATTGCTGTCCGGCCGGGGTGAGTTGCAGGCGGTTGTTCTGGCGGTTGAACAGCGTCTGGCCGACGCTTTCTTCCAGCGCCCGAATCTGCTCCGTCACGCTGGGTTGCGACAGGTGTACCCGTTTGGCGGCCTGGGTGAAGTTCAACGTTTCCACTGCCGCGATGAAGATCTTCAGTTGCCGTAGTTGAAACATGTGAAACCCCCACAGACCGATGGTGATGGGATCAGTGCACCGCGAACCAGTCGCGCGCCAGGCTGCCGTTCATGCCGCAGAAGGGCGGGCCGAAACCGTCTTCTTCCACACCAGGGGGCGGCGTCACGGTGGTCACCAGCACGGCGCCACGACGCTTCAGCGACAGGACCCAGGGCGGGCCGTCTTGATAGGTGACTTTCAGGGTGTCGCCGGACGCCACCGCGTTGCCGCTCAAGTCGCAGACCCAGCGGCCGGTGTAGGGCCGCGACGAGTTGGCCTCCACGAACAGCTTGCCATCGGCGGCTTGCGTGATCTTGATTTCACCTTCGATGTTTTTCCACGAACCGACAAAGCCGGCTGGCGGCTGCGGATTGATCGACTTCAGAAAATCCAACCGATACCGCATGCTTGTGCTGATCTCTTTGAACGGCGTGCTTCCGGTGTAGGGTTCGGCATAGATGTCGTCACGCACGCCCAGGTAATAACGCTGGTCAGCCGTTAGCGATTTGGCCGCCTCGGCGTCAAGCTTGCCCCGCACGGCCTTGTATTGCTGCGCCATGGCCGCGTCTTGGTCGCCCAGGACCAAATTGCCGCATAGGGATTTTTCGACCGGAGTCGTCGCCTTGGCGCAGTTGAAGGAGGGGGCAGCCGCAGCGCTGCCTGCCACGGCCAGCGATGCAGCAAAGACCAGACGACGAATCATGGTGGGTAGCTCTCAGGATGATGTGCGCGTTCAGCCAGCCCGTCCGCGCCGAGATAATCGCGCAGTTTACCGGCCTGATCTGCATTCATCCAGAGCAGGGTTTGGATTGGAATCAGCCCTTACCCGTTTTACGCGTCGTATAGATTGCTGAGCGACGCTTTGAGAAAGCCGCCGTCCACCACGATGTCTTGCCCGTTAACGTATAGAGACGCGTCGCTGGCAAGAAAGGCTACCGCTTGCGCGATGTCTGCGGGAAGGCCGATACGCCGTGCGGGGATGCGTGAAACGCGCTTTTGCAGCACGGATTCATCGCGGTAGTGCCGTTCGGATAGCGGCGTGCGGATCATCCCGGGGCTGATGGCGTTGGCGCGGATGCCGCGCGGGCCCCATTCGACGGCCATTTGGCGAGTCAGGGCCTGTAACGCCGCCTTGGTCGTGCCGTAGGCGCCGAGCCGGGTTGGCGACTGGGCCGATATCGACGCCACGTTGATGATGCTGCCCGCCTGTTGGTCCCGCATCAAGGGAAACACGGCTTGCGCGCACAGCAGGGCGCCGCGCAGATTGACGCGGAAGATGCGGTCCCACAACTCGATCGAAAATTCCTCCAGGCCGACCGGCGCTGCGCTGATGGCCGCATTGTTGACAAGCACGTCGCATCGGCCAAAGCGCGCGCGAACCTGCCTGGCCATGTCGGCAACCGAGTCGGGGTTCGAGATATCGCAGCGCACATTCAGCACGCCATCCGTGTCGGCAGGGGTGTTGGGCGCATTGATATCCACCTGCGCCACGGCCGCGCCCATCGTGCGCAGCTGCTGGCATATGGCCAGCCCGATGCCGCCGGTGGCGCCCGTGACCACGGCCACGCGGCCCTGCAAAGCGTGGTGAGAAAAAGGGAGAGCAGAGGAGGGCATGTCCATACGTTTACCTGATGAAAAGAGGGGGCAACGGAGTGTGCGCAGGCCTACTTGTTCTTCAGGTCAGCCACGTTCGCCAGCCCTTGCCAGATGACGGCGTCGCGCTTGATGGAAGACGCGAACTCTTGCGCCGACAGGTTTGCAGGCACGATCATGTTCTGGCCTTCGATTTTTTCGCGGACGTCTGGGGCGTGCTGCGCGCGGTAGATCTCGGCGTTGAGCCGGTCGATGATCTCGGGCGGCGTTCCCGCCGGGGCAAACACGCCATACCAGCCGTCCGCTTCAAAGGTGTAGCCTTGTTCGGCCAGGGTCGGCACGTCCATCGTGGCAGGCCAGCGCCGCGAACCCGTCTGCCCCAGCGCAACCAGCTTGCCGCTGCGCATGAAAGGAATCGGCGAAGCAATATCCATGAAGCCGACGCTGATGGTGTTGGCGATCAGGTCGGTGCTTTCAGTGACCAATTGCTTGTAGGGAATATGGGGCATGTCCAGACCGTAATGGGCCTTGATGCCTTCCATGGCCAGGTTGCCGGATGAGCCGGTGCCCCACGACCCGTAGGCGAGCTTGCCGGGGTTGGCCTTGGCATAGGCGACCATGTCCGCCAGGTTCTTGAAGCCGGTGCTGGGGTTGGCGACCAGCAAAATCCCCGCTGCCCCGACTTGAGCGATGGGAAGCAAATCCTTTTCCGTGTCGTAGGGAATCGACGGGAGCACAACGGGGTTCAGCAGGATGGCGGACGAGGGCGCGAACAGCAGCGTGTAGCCATCGGCCGCAGCCTTGGCCACCGTGTCGCACGCGATCATGCCGTTCGCGCCCGGCTTCGATTCCACAACCACCGGCTGCTTCAGGGCCTTGGACAGGAACGGGGAGATCAGGCGGGCAAAAATGTCTCCGCCCGCGCCGGGCGATCCGGCGACGACAAGCCGAATAGGGCGCTCGGGCCAGTTGCTGGGGGCGGCAAAGGCGTTGACACCCAAGCCCATCAGCACGCCGCCAAGCAGCACGGCGCGCCGCGTCAGAAATGAGGGGTTCATTTCATTGTCTCCAGAATTTTTGAATTATTAGGAAGCTCTAAATTCTAGGTAGCGTGACCGGATTGCCTATAGCTGAAACCGCAGATCAGAACTGCACGAATCGACAGAGTCATGGATACGGCCGTGGCTAATGGCACTTGCCGTGTGCTGCATTTTTTGCAGGAGACTTCTTCAGGATGTGGGGGGAATCGGTGAGCGGGCGATCGATACACTTTCGGCGAGACAACTGAAAAAGAGCAAAACATGCCATTCGCCATTCGCCGCCGCGCGCGCTCTGGTCGTGCAGCATTCGGTGTTGCAGGATTCGGAGTCGCAGGATTCAGTCGCGCAGGATTCGGTGTTGCAGCATTCGGTATTGCCGCATTCGCCAGCGCATTGAGCGCACTGTTCCCGGTTGCCGCTGCCGCCGAAACGAACTATCCGTCGAAACCCATCCGGCTCGTCGTTCCGTATCCCCCAGGCGCCGCCACCGATGCAATTTCGCGCGCGTTCGCCCAACAGTTGGGGTCGATCATGGGGCAGACCGTGGTGGTCGAGAACCGGCCCGGCGCCGGTTCGGCCATTGGCATTCAGGCTGTCAAAAGCCGGCCCGCCGACGGGTACACCTTGCTGGTCCATGCCGAAGGTTTCTACAGCGCCAAGTTCACGACGCCCGGCGCGGGCTACGAGTTCTCGGATTTTGAAATTCTTGCGCCGCTAGCCCAGAGCAGCTACGCCTTCATCGTGCCCGCCGACCGGGGCTGGAACCGGCTTGACGACCTGAAGGGCTTGAAGCGGGAATTGGATATCGGCACCGCCGATCTCGGCGTGGGCACCTATTCCACGCTGGCGGCAAGACTTGCTTCCGGGCTGGGCGCGACGTATCGCGCCATTCCCTTCAAGGGCGGCGCGGAAGGACTAACGGCAATTCTTGGCGGCCAGATTGATGGCTACTTCACCACGATTGGAACCACGCAGAGCGTCAAGGACAATCTGCATGTGAAAGTGCTGGCCTACACGGGCCGGCCGGGAAGCACCAGCCATCTGCCCGGCGTCAAAACGTTCGCCGAACTCGGCGTGCCCGACATGGTGTTTCACAGCAGCTACAGCGTGGCCGTGCGCACCGGCATTCCCGAGCCTGTGAGACAGCAGCTGGCGAATTTCGTCCGGCAGGCCGCAACGTCTGAAGCGATGGACAAGGCGCGGCGGGATCTTTATCTGGATGCCTACCGCGGCAGCCTGGACGACTACAAGCAAGAGCTCATGCGCTTGGCCCATGATTTTGAAGCAAGCGCAAAAGAGCGGAAAAACGAATGACGGGTTAGCGCACCGGCAGCAGATACGTCAGACCTTGCATGAAGCCACGCGGCGCGACAGTGAGATGGTCTTCATTGTTCAGGACCTCTGACTTCAGCTTCAAGCTGGGATACCGCCGGGTCTGCAACGCCTTCTCAAGCGCCAGGTTGTCGGCGACCATATCTACGGTTTGGTTATAGCGCTTGTCCCCTTTGCGCAGCGCCTCATATTCGCCGACATACAGATAGATATTCGCCGCCAGGTCCTGATGCTGCTTGGCGTAGCGCGCCTCAAGCTTCAAAGCGTGCCGCTTGTCATACCAAAGAGACGGACTGCCAAGAATATAACTGTTGAACAGGCCCGGCTCGGTGAAAAGGATTTGTGTGGCAAGCAGGGCGCCGTAGGAATGGCCGTAGAAAATGGCGTTGGCCGGATCGGTGCGATATCGCTCAGTGACAAAGGGCTTTACCTGATCGCGCAGATAGTCTTGATAGGCGCGCGCTTGGCCATGGACGGCATTGGCAGGCGCGGTGCTTGGGCCGTTCGGGGTTGGCGTGTAGTCACGTTGACGGCTGACCCCGCCGTCCTCACCCTTTGCATAAGACAGGCCGACAAGAATGAATTCCTCAATGCGTGGCCCTTCAACGTTCAGGCGGCGCGCCAACTGCCGGATGATCGGGAACGCGTAGTCGGCATCGGTCACATACAGCACCGGGTAGCGCCGTTGCGGCGATTTCGCATAGGACGGCGGCAACGCCACAAACACCTGGTAGCCGCGCCCCGACACCGGGTCGGGCACATCCCATACTTCGCTATCGGCGATCTCGTAGGGCCGGCCTTCGCCCGGCTGCACTTTGGGCGGCGGCCGGGTTTGGGCTTGCGTTGGAGCGACGGCGAGACTGACGTTGGCGATCAGGGCAATAAGTAAGGCGTTCAGGAAACGTGGTCGCATGTGAAGGTGAGGGCGTCGCCGGCGAAGGGGAGAGATAATAATTATGGCATTCAGACTGCAATATCACCGTTGAATTGCAGTCTGAATGCAACGCCTGTAATTGCAGTCTGAATGCACGCCTCAGCGCCATTGAGCCGGATGATCAGGTCAACATCAGCGCGCCTCGCTCGCGCGGCATGGTCGCATCATCGCGCCGTGCGGCGTCCTCGCCCAACCGGAACACTCCAACCGCTTTCACCAATGCATGGGCTTGATCCTGCATGGAACCCGCCGCCGCGGCGGCCTCTTCAACCAGCGCGGCGTTTTGCTGGGTTACCTCGTCCATCTGCGAGACGGCGCGGTTAACTTGTTCGATACCGCTCGCCTGTTCTTGGGATGCCGCAGCGATCTCACCCATGATGTCCGTCACACGCTTCACTGATGCAACCACTTCCTGCATCGTGCTGCCTGCGTTTTCCGCGTGTTCCGCACCCTCGGCCACTTTGCCCACGGACGCTTCGATCAACACCTTGACCTCGCGAGCGGCCTGCGCACTGCGTTGCGCCAACGACCGCACTTCGCCCGCGACGACCGCAAAGCCCTTGCCCTGTTCGCCCGCCCTGGCCGCTTCAACGGCGGCGTTCAGCGCCAGGATGTTGGTTTGGAATGCAATCCCATCAATGACCGAAACAATCTCGGAAATCTTGCGCGAACTGGCAGAAATATCCCCCATCGTGCTCACCACTGCCGACACGACGGCGCCGCCCCGCTGGGCGATTTCGGAAGCACTTGCCGCCAATTGATTGGCCTGACGCGCGTTGTCAGCATTTTGTTTGACCGTCGACGCCAGTTCTTCCATCGATGCTGCGGTTTCTTCCAGCGACGCGGCCTGCTCTTCCGTCCGGCTGGACAAGTCTGTGTTGCCGGCTGCGATTTGCCCCGAAGCGCTGGAAATGGTTTCTGACCCCGCGCGAATAATCCGAACAGCGCCGGCCAGCTTCTCCTGCATGTCATGCAGCGCGCGCATCAGTCGGCCGGTTTCATCCAGGGTGTTGGCGTGGATGGGCTGGCCGAGGTCGCCACGCGCCACGGTTTCCGCCACGGTGACGGCTTGAGCCAGCGGCACGGTAATCGACTTGCTTACCTTCCACGCAAAAAATCCGCCCAGCACGACGGCCAGGCCCGACAGCATCAGATTCATGCGGCCCGCGCCTTCGATGACCTGCTGGCTGGCGGCGCCAGCGTCCGCCATCTCGATAGATTGAATCCGGGAAATCTCGATAATGCGGTCTTGCAGGCTGTCCAGAAGGGGCAGGGTTTCTTCCAGCAAGCGCTGGCGAGCGGCATCGCGCTCACCACCCTTGAGCAGTGCACCCACTCCCTGAAATGACTTCACATAGCGGCCGCGCACCTCTTCCAACAACCGCAACTTCTGGCGTTCGTCGTCGGTATCGAACAACGGCCGCATCGTGGCAAGCGCCTGATCAATGACTTTCCGATTCGTGTCGATGCGGGCCAGCAACGGTTCGGCGGCGCGGGGGTCCGTGTTGACGATGAGTTCGAGATTCGTGCGCGCATTGGCGCGCGTCGTGACATCAATGGTGTTGATGGCATTCGCTTTGGCCCACGTCTCTTGCGTGATCGCCCGGTTGATGCCGCCGATGTGAGTCAGCTCGTACTGAGACAGGCCAGTCAGCGCCAGTAATAGCGCGAGTACGACGCCAAATCCCAGCGTCAGCCGGGTTCCGATGGATAGATTGCCAATAGTGAAGCGGGAGAGCATGAATTTGTATTACGTCTAAGGGAAAACCCGAGTATAAAATTCATGACACATTAAGCAACGAATTTGTAATGAAAGTTTGCGATTGCACAATAGGACGAAAGATAGCCTGGCTGCCTGAGCCTTCTCGAAATCCTGGAACGCTTGAAAGGGGTGAAATTTCCCAAGTCGTCGGGAGCCTGCGCCTGCGCATGGGTCAACATCCGTGGCGACTGACCCTGAGCAACGTAAAATGTCGGGTCTTCAGCCTTTACATGCTTTCCTAATGAACCTTGACCGACTGCGTCGCGAATTTCCCGACTACGACATCACAACCCTGCCGACCATACCCGAAGGGTATGTCGACGCGTCGAGCTACATCGATGCGGCTCCTTCATTCGAGAACGCGGAGCGCGGTTTGAAAGTGTTTGTTGACTACGCCAACTATGCCGACCGCGAATCCGGCCGCAGCCAGCGCTTCTGCGTTTCGCGCTACGACGAGGAAGCGGGCGACTACGAGGACGTTGACCTGTCGACCAACGATTGGGACGAAGTCATTCGCTTCCTGAGCGCCTGAGCGCCTGAACGCTGGTGCGATAACGGATGCAATAGAAGTCACTGCACCGGCATAACCCCCGAGCGCGTTACGCGCTTAGGTGCGTCGTGGGGAACCATGCCGTCGTCGGGGGCGAAGCGCTCGGCTGGGTTTGGCCGGGCTCGCCGGTTGCGTGGCGGATCGGATGGCCTGCGGCCGCCCGATCCGGTCCACGCAATGCAAACGCCGCGTTAGTTCCCCGACGGCATTGGCAGACTGAAGCCTTCTTTGGCCAGACCGTCCCGTATGTGCTGGAAGCGCTCGTACTGCGAGAGGGTGATCGGCCCGTCATAGACCTCGCTTTGGGCCTTGCGCGGGGGGTACTTCACATACGTCTTCATCAGGTCCGCGGCGGCCGCGTTCATCGAGACGATTGTCCATGTGCGTTCCGTGACATTGCTCATGAAGATGTCGTAACGCTCTTGGGGGTCCGCCCACAAGTCAAATACCTGCGGAACGGCCGCGACATATGACTCAGCGCCTTTCCAGCCCAGGTTGGTGTCAACGGCCAGGCCACCCGTTTTCACGCCGTCGTCGCCTCGAAGATTGAATACCGCCTTGTAGTTGCCAACGCGAATGGCGCCCGGAGACAACTCGTTTTCCGTGAAATAGAACCACGACTTCCGTTCAGATTTGCCCGTGCCGAACAGCACCGGCGACATGTCGTAGCTATCGAACACAATAGGCTTTTCCGCCCGATCGTTAACGGGCAGTTTGACGCCCGCCATCGACGCGAAGGTTGCCATCAAGTCAAGGCCGCCCAAGATGCTGTGGTCCGTCGACGCGGGCGCGATCTTGCCCGGCATCCAGGCGATGGCGGGAACGCGATTGCCACCTTCGCGAACGGTGCCCTTGGTACCGCGGAAGGGGGTGTAGCCCGCATCGGGGTAGACGTCCTGCCACGCGCCGTTGTCGGTGGTGTAGAAGACCAATGTGTTCTTGTCCAGGCCCAACTCTCGAACTTTGTCCATGATCCGCCCGATCCGCGCATCCAGCTCTACGACCGAATCTGCATACTTGCTCTTGGACATCGACTTACCCTTGTAGTCGGGGTCCGGCATATTTGGCTGGTGGACCTTCATGAAATTGATGTTCATGAAGAACGGCTGCTCGGATTTAGCGTTGCGGTCCAGATACTCAAGCGAGGCCTTTTCAACGTAGCGGTCGAAGAAGGGGATACCAACCACGCCTTCCTTGCCGTTCACGACAGGCGTATCGACATACTGGCCATTGATCTTGAATTCTTCGCGCGCCGTTTCACCGGCGTTGCCCGACAGGGCGCCGCGTGTCACCTTCTGGAACATCGCGCGGAGTTCAGGGTCCATATCCGGGAACCAAGTTGGATCCGCATAGGTATAGGCATTGAGATGGTATAAGCCGGCGTATTTCATCTCGTCGTAGCCTTGGGCGTTTGGCAACGAGTAGTCCGCTTCGCCCAGGTGCCATTTTCCGCTGAAGAAGGTCTTGTAGCCGCCCGTCTTCAGCACTGACGCCAATGTCCATTCCTCCTTAGGCAAGCCTCCGCCTTGCCCTTGGAACGCGACCGTCGTCATGCCGCTGCGATTTGGGATGCGACCGGTTTGCATGGCAGCGCGCCCGGGCGTGCAACTGGGCTGCGCATAGAACGAGAAGAAGGTCATCCCCTCTTTGGCAAGCCGGTCGATATTAGGAGTTGGCATTCCGCGTCCTACACCGCCACCGTAGGGGCCGAGGTCACCGTAGCCCGTGTCGTCCGATACGATCAGAATGATGTTTGGTTTGCGCGGTTCCTGCGCTATCGAGGGTGTAGAGAAAACCGCTGTGGCTATAAAAAGCGCAGCAGCACCCGACGAAAATGCTCGTTTGGTCGTCATCTTCAACTCTCCGCTGAAAGATAATTTAATCGACCGCACGAAGCGTCAAACCGCGCGGCGCACATGGCATACGGGTTTACTTTGGCATACGTACTGGAGTTCAAAGGCAGGCACTATCGCGCCCTTGAGTCGGACTTATTTTCACCTTCTCTAAAGCGCTGTCAATCGGGATATGCCGCTGGAATGCGGAGCGTGCGAGCCATTTGATCCGTCCGCACCGGCGTGATCGCACTACACCTCGAACCCACGCCGTGCCATGTGACGCGATGCCCGATGTCACGAAGTGCTGGCAGGGGACCCGACGCGTTTGGACGAACGCCTGCGTCCCTACGCTTGGAAGAATCGATGGGGCCGGCAGGGTTCAAGGGCGCGTGATTGCTTGCCTTCCAGGATTTCCTCGCTGGCAAGACGGCCCACGATTGCCGCCAGCGTAACGCCGGGGTGCATGGCGCAAACGTATACGCCGGCGATTTTGGGTAAAAAACCAATGATAGGGACGCCATCGGCAGGTATGGGTCTGTACCCCACGCAGGCCACTTCCGGAGCAAGGTCAGCAACGCCATGGAGTTCGTTCTGAATCGCCTTGGCCGTTCGTCGCGCAATCGCTGCGGGCTGGTTTTCTGCGGTGTCGTCCACGTAATCTTCCGCTGCCAGCAACGCGCCGTCCGAACTTTGCCTGACTTCCATTTCCGAATTGGAGATCAAGGTTTGGACAAGGTTGCCGGGTGACTGATAGCGAATGAAAATCGCAGGAGACGCTTCTATCGGAAGCGGCACTTCAAGCATCCCGGTCAGCTTCGTGATGCCTGTCCCGGCTGCCAGTACGACGATATCGGCCTCGATGATGCCGTTGGAGGTGTTCACTCCCGTCACCGCATCGTGGTGTGCAAAGCCGAGAACGCGTGTGTGAGTCAGAACCTTGGCCCCATGCGCCTGGGCGCCTGCGATCAACGCATGCGTGGCTTGCACCGCGTCCAGCGCCCCTTCGTCGGCAGCGTACGAAGCAGATTCCGGAGGATGCTTGAGGTTCGGCTCCAGGTCGATAATCTGCGACCGGGACACCCCATTTTTCGAAGCCGGGTTACCCGATCCCGGCAACGCTTCTGTGGAGCTCGCGCGGTAGGATAAAGCCCCTGTCCATCGGACTTTCAGGCCAGGCAGCTGCGTTTCAAGGTGACGGTATTCGGCAATGGCAGCACCGCGCAATGGCGCGATGGGGTCCGCTTCGCCGTGTGTGGCGTTGATCCATGCGAACGAGGTTCCGGTTACGCCTGAGGCGACACCGTCCGCCTCAACCACGGTGACCTTCGCGCCTTTACGAGCCAGGTGATACGCCAGTGACGCGCCCACGATGCCAGCACCGATGACGACGACGCGTTTGTCCAGATCGTTTCCCACTGCAACCTCTGTTCTATGGATCAGGGGTGGATGGTACACAGCGGGGATGTTTTATGACATGAGCACCAGACGGTTCGATGACGCTGTTCAGCGACGACTCGTTAAAGTGGCCGCGCGTCGGAAGAGGGCTCCCAACCACCGCCCAGCGCTTTGAATGCGGCGACTGCCGCGCGCGCCGCGCCTGTCTGCGCCTGAACGCGATTATCGGAGGCGCGAAGCAAGCTGTCGTCGGCTTGAAGGACTTCAATAAGGCTCACCACGCCTTTCTCGTACGCCGCAAACGAAGCCGTGCGCGCTCGCGTCAGAGAATCCACCCCACGGGCAAGCACGCTGGCTTGGTCCTCGCGTTTGACCAGCGCCGACAGGGCGTTTTCCACGTCCTCGGTCGCATGCAGTACGGCGACCCGATAGGCAGCCAGCATTTCCGCTTCTTGCCCCTTGGCCAATTCGATCTGTGCGTTGATGCGTCCGAAGTCGAAAAGACGCCAGCGCAAGCCCATGACGCCGGCAGATTGGCTGGCGCCACTGGTGAACACGTTGCCGCCCGAAAGGGACGTCGCGCTGCCGATCAATCCACTGAGAGAAAACTTGGGGTAGTACTCGGCAATGGCGATACCGATACGAGCATTCGACGCGGCCAGCCTGCGTTCAGCCACGATCAGGTCAGGCCGGCGTCTTAGCAAATCTCCGGGCGAACCCATGGCGCCGATTTGCGGGGGCGTGGGAATGCCTGGTGCGGATGCCAACTCCGTGCGATGGGTGCCGGGTACCGCTCCAAGTATTACGTCGAGCGCGTTCATGGCCGCGTTCAACCCGTCTTCAAGCACCGGCAGGGATGCCTGAACTTGAGCTAAAGCGCCCTCGGCTTGCTGAACTTGAAGCTCCGCCGCCAAGCCCTTGCCGTAAAGCAGCTTGATCGTTGAAAGCAATTTTTCCTGCGTTTGCACCTGGCGACGGGCCACGTCAATGCGGGTTTGCAGCCCGCGGATGCTGATGTAGATGTCAGCGGTCTGGGCGGCGACGGCCAATCGTGTTGCGGTGGCGGCGGCTTCCGAGGCCTGGTATTCGGCCAGCGCCGCTTCTTGTCCACGGCGCAGCCCGCCGAACACATCGATCTCCCAGCTTGCATTGAGATTTGCCTCATAGGCATTGCCGTAGCGGTCAAAATCCGGCGTGGAGTTCAATACTTGCCCGAGGGGCGTTTCGACTGACTGGTAGGTTCTGGCAGCCTGGCCACTGACGCCGCCCGAGGGCAGAAGGGCGGCGTTGGCCGCGCCGAGCCCCGCGCGCGCCTGTCTGACGCGGGCCGCCGCTTGCGCCAAGTCCAGGTTCTGATCCAACGCCAGCTCGACATAGTGCGCCAGCTGGGGATCGCCGAACGCCGTCCACCAAGTGGCAACGTCGGCCCTGGCGTCGGCGTGCCGCTGGTCCACCGCAGGCTGACCGAGGTACGCGGCAGGCAGGGACGTGTCTGGCCGGACGTAGTCGGGGCCGACAGCACAACCCGCCAAGGTGATGGCGGTGGTCAGAATGGCGAGCGAACGAGTAGGAAGCATGGACTTCTTCTGAGGCAGAAGGAACGAAAGAGAGGTGACTATAATACTAAACAGTCACTCGTTGTCGACTTTTTAGCAGGGGGGTAAGCTTCATCCCATGAACAAGACCACCTCTTATCCCGTTTCCGCCCGCGGCCCGGCGGACCATGATGTGCGCGATCAGATCGTGACGGCGGCCACTGAGCATTTCAGTCTGTACGGGTATGAAAAAACGACCGTATCCGACCTTGCCAAGGCCATTGGCATTTCCAAGGCCTACATCTATAAGTTCTTCGTTTCCAAGCAAGCCATTGGCGAGATGATTTGCGCCAACTGCTTGCGCGAAATTGAGGCAGAGGTCAGGGCGGCAGTGGAAGAAGCCGACCGGCCCCCCGAGAAGCTTCGCCGCATGTTTAAAGCCATTGTGGAGGCGAGCCTGCGGCTGTTTTTCCGGGATCGCAAGCTCTACGAGATTGCAGCGTCCGCAGCCACCGAGAACTGGCAGTCGGCCGTCGCCTATGAAGACCGCATCCGGAAGCTGCTTCAAGACATCTTGCAGGAAGGGCGCCACTCTGGGGATTTCGAGCGCAAAACGCCGCTGGACGAAACGTCGACGGCGATCTTCCTGGTCATGCGGCCGTACCTCAATCCGCTGATCTTGCAGCACAGCTTCGACTACACCGATGAAGCGCCTGCTCAACTGTCCAGCCTGATCCTTCGTAGCCTGTCCCCGTAAGAAAAATGCGTTGTGACCGTTGACTAAAATAGTCACTAGAACCAAAATGGGAGCCCTGTTCATTTCGTCGATGGGACTCCCATGCTCCGGCGCCTTTCTATTTCCACCGCCATCTGCTCGTTGCCGCTTGTGCTGGCCGCGTGCGGTGACACCTCTCAAACCGATCCGCGCACGGAAGCGCCGTTAGTACGGGTAGCCGTCGTTCAAGGGGCGGGGGCTGTGGAGCGCTCGTTCACGGGGGCCGTGGCGGCCCGGGTGCAAAGTGATTTGGGGTTTCGTGTTTCGGGCAAGGTGCTCGAACGGCTGGTCGACACGGGTCAAACCGTCAAACGGGGTCAGCCGCTGATGCGCATCGACCCTGTCGACTTGAAACTGGCCGCGCAAGCGCAGCAAGAAGCCGTGACGGCGGCGCGGGCGCGCGCGCAGCAAACTGCACAGGACGAACTTCGTTATCGCGATCTGCGGGGAACGGGCGCCATATCGGCATCGGCCTACGACCAGATCAAAGCCGCGTCCGATTCCGCCAGCGCTCAGCTCAAAGTGGCGCAGGCGCAGGCAGAAGTCGCCCGCAACGCGATGCGGTACACGGAGCTGTTGGCCGATGCGGACGGCGTCATCATCGACACGCTGGCTGAACCTGGCCAGGTGGTCAGTACCGGGCAGGTGGTGGTTCGCTTGGCGCATGCAGGCAGCCGCGAAGCCATTGTCCAGTTGCCGGAAACCCTGCGCCCCGAAGTGGGCTCCACCGGCCAAGCGACGCTTTTTGGCAAGGAGGGGGTGACGGCGCCGACGACGCTTCGGCAACTTTCTGACGCCGCAGACCGCCTGACCCGCACGTTCGAAGCCCGATATGTGCTCGAAGGGGCACTCGCCAACGCCCCGTTGGGAACGACCGTCACGATCCAGATCTCGAATGGCGCTTCCTCGGCGCTTAGCGCCGTGCAGGTGCCCATGGGTTCCTTGTTCGATGCGGGCGCCAGCCCGGGGGTGTGGGTCATCAAAGGCGAGCCAGCCAAAGTCACCTGGCAGCCGGTCACGGTTCAACGGCTGGAGGACGATAGCGCCCGGGTGACCGGGGAGCTCAAGCCGGGAGACAAGATCGTCGCGCTTGGCGCCCATCTGTTGCGCGAAGGCGAATTGGTGCGGGTCGGGGGCCAGGCCACTGCCGCCGCCGCGGGAGCGCGTCCGTGAGCGAAGGCCGTTTCAACTTATCCGCGCTCGCCGTACGTGAACGCTCTGTCACCCTGTTTCTGATTTGCCTGATCTCGCTGGCGGGGCTCATTTCTTTCTTCAAGCTGGGCCGTGCCGAAGACCCTGCGTTTACGGTCAAGGTGATGACCATCGTCACGGCCTGGCCGGGCGCCACCGCGCAAGAAATGCAGGATCAAGTCGCCGAGAAGATCGAAAAGCGCATGCAGGAATTGCGCTGGTATGAGCGCACCGAAACCTATACCCGACCTGGGCTGGCGTTCACGACGCTAACCCTGCTTGACAGCACGCCGCCATCGGAAGTGCCGGAGCAGTTCTATCAGGCCCGCAAGAAGGTAGGGGACGAGGCCGCCAGCCTACCCCCAGGCGTGATCGGCCCCATGGTCAACGATGAATATGCCGACGTCACGTTTGCGCTGTTTGCGCTCAAGGCCAAGGGCGAGCCGCAACGCATGTTGGTACGCGAGGCCGAGACGATGCGCCAGCGGCTGCTGCACGTGGCCGGTGTGAAGAAAGTCAACATCATTGGCGAGCAGGCCGAACGCATCTATGTCGAGTTCTCGCATGAGCGGCTGGCCACGCTGGGCCTCAGTCCGCAAGATGTGTTTGCTGCGCTCAATAGCCAGAATGCCTTGACGCCCGCGGGCTCGGTGGAAACCAAAGGCCCGCAGATATTCATTCGGCTTGATGGCGCCTTCGACGAGCTGCAGAAGATCCGCGATACGCCGGTGATGGCCAATGGCCGCACGCTGAAACTGTCGGATATCGCTAACGTCGAACGCGGATATGAAGACCCGTCGACGTTCATGATTCGCAACGGCGGTGAACCCGCCTTGCTGTTGGGCATTGTCATGCGCGACGGTTGGAACGGATTAGATCTGGGCAAGGCGCTTGACCGCGAGGTAGGCGCCATCAATGCCGAAATGCCGTTGGGAATGAGCCTCTCGAAGGTGACAGACCAAGCCGTGAACATCAGTTCGGCGGTCGACGAATTCATGATCAAGTTCTTCGCCGCGCTGCTCGTGGTGATGCTGGTGTGCTTTGTCAGCATGGGGTGGCGCGTCGGGATCGTCGTCGCGGCCGCCGTGCCGCTGACGCTGGCGGTCGTCTTCATTGTGATGGCGGCAACGGGCAAGAATTTTGACCGCATTACGTTGGGCTCACTGATCCTGGCGCTTGGGTTGCTCGTGGACGACGCCATCATCGCCATTGAAATGATGGTCGTGAAAATGGAAGAGGGCTTCAGCCGTCTGGCGGCCTCGGCCTATGCGTGGAGCCATACCGCGGCGCCCATGCTGTCTGGCACGCTGGTCACTGCCGTGGGCTTCATGCCCAATGGTTTTGCGCCGTCTACCGCCGGGGAATACACCAGCAATATGTTCTGGATCGTCGGCATTGCGCTGATCGCATCCTGGGTGGTCGCGGTGGTGTTCACGCCGTACTTGGGGGTCAAGCTGCTGCCCGAGATGAAAAAAGTGCAGGGCGGTCACGATGCGCTCTACAACACGCCGCGATACAACCGCTTTCGTCGGGTGCTTGCGCGCGTCATCGCCCGCAAGTGGCTGGTCGCCGGGGCGGTGGTTGGCCTTTTCGTTTTATCGGTGCTTGGCATGGGCGTGGTGAAGAAGCAGTTCTTCCCGATTTCTGACCGCCCCGAAGTGCTGGTCGAAGTGCAGATGCCCTATGGCACATCCATCGCTCAGACCAGTGCCGCGACCGCCAAGGTGGAAGCGTGGCTGGCCCAACAGGAAGAATCGAAAATCGTCACGGCCTACGTCGGCCAGGGGGCGCCGCGTTTCTATCTGGCCATGGGGCCGGAGCTGCCGGATCCCTCGTTCGCCAAGATCGTGATCCGTACAGATAACCAAGACGCGCGGGACGCATTGAAGATGCGCTTGCGCCAGGCCATAGCGGGGGGGCTCGCATCCGAGGCCCGAGTGCGTGTCACTCAACTCGTATTCGGTCCATATTCGCCATTCCCGGTGGCCTATCGGGTTACCGGTCATGACGTCAATACGCTGCGTGGCATTGCGGCTGACGTGCAGCAGGTGTTGGCGGCCAGCCCGATGATGCGTACCGTGAACGCTGATTGGGGCACGCGCACCCCAACCATGCACTTCACCTTGCAGCAAGACCGTTTGCAGGCGTTGGGCCTGACGTCCAGCGCGGTGGCGCAGCAGCTGCAATTCTTGCTAAGCGGGGTGACGGTCACCGCGGTTCGTGAGGACATCCGCTCGGTGCAGGTGGTGGCTCGCGCTGCCGGCGGCATCCGGCTTGACCCGGCCAAGATTGCGGACTTCACCTTGGCGGGCGCCAATGGGCAGCGCATCCCGCTGTCGCAAGTGGGCGTGGTGGATGTGCGCATGGAAGAACCGATCATGCGACGCCGCGATCGCACGCCTACGATCACCGTGCGCGGCGATATTGCCGATGGCCTGCAACCGCCGGATGTGTCCGCCGCCATCACCCAGCAGCTACAGCCCATCATGGACAAACTGCCAAGCGGCTACCGCATTGATCAGGCCGGGTCGATTGAAGAGTCAGGCAAAGCGACCAAAGCCATGCTGCCGCTATTTCCCATCATGCTTGCGATCACCCTGATCATCATCATCTTTCAGGTGCGGTCGATCTCGGCAATGGTCATGGTGTTTCTGACCAGCCCGCTTGGCTTGATTGGCGTGGTGCCAACGTTGATTCTCTTCCAGCAGCCCTTCGGCATCAACGCGCTGGTCGGCTTGGTGGCTCTGTCAGGCATTCTGATGCGCAACACCTTGATCCTGATTGGACAGATCCACCACAACGAGCAAGAGGGCCTGGACCCGTTCCATGCGGTCGTCGAAGCAACGGTGCAGCGAGCGCGCCCGGTTGTCTTGACGGCGCTGGCGGCTATTCTGGCTTTTATTCCGCTGACCCATTCCGTCTTCTGGGGAACGCTGGCTTACACGCTGATTGGCGGCACGCTGGCGGGAACCGTTCTGACGTTGGTATTCCTGCCAGCCATGTACTCCATCTGGTTCAAGATCCAACGCTAGCCGCCCGCTGGCCCTATTTCATGTACTTGAACTCGGGCAGCGCCTTCAGCGTGTCCTTGGTTGCCTCCGGCAGCACCAACTGATCGTCGGCAACCTGCATTTGTGCCAAGGGCACCGTCACAAGGTGATTACCCACGCCGAGTATGCCGCCGACCGACAGGACGGCGTACGGCACCCAATCCGGAGGCCCCAGGATCAGGTCATCGACGGTGCCGATCTTTTCCTTCTTGCTGTTGTAGACGGTGGAGCCGCTCATCTTCGATGCGCGGTATCCCGCGTCCACCTTCGCAACATCCACGCGGACTTCGGTTACCGACTGCGGCGCGCCCTGCGCCAAAGCGGCCGGCACGTTTGAAAAGACGCCCAGCAGGACGGCCAAGCCTAACAATGCAGTTTTTTCGCTCATCGCGGATCTCCTTTGGAATGTTGCCTTCGGCACTTTGTATTGCGCGCGGCAGTCGTCCTCCGCGTAACGGAAGGACGATGACTGCAGAGTGGGCCAGAGGGGGTTCCCCAGCGGGGGCCGTGGCTGTGGCTCTGCTCAGCAAGCCTTATGCCTAAGGGCAGCGCATTCCGCTCGTAAGTGCGGCGTGGCGGCCACACCTTCCAAAACGATGCTGTTTCCGTGCGGATCGTGACAAAATGCAAGGCACGTGCAACCCGGCGGTACCGGTGAATGCCGTATTGATCAGGCCCTGAAATGCCCGTTACCGGTGATCCGTATGTAACCCCACCCCCTGGCGATCGCGCGGACGGCGCGCAATGTGAACCTGACGGCTCGCTAGCCCGGTTGGCGCGCTTGGCCCGGCGGCTGTTTAGTGTGGACATGGCCATCCTTGCGTGCACCGATGCAGATGCTGCATGGCAGGCGGTGGACGGCACGCCGCCCGCGGACTCCCAACCCTGGTCCATCGAATGCCCGGTGCGCGCCGCCGATGGGCGCCTGCTTGGCGGTTTGCGGCTGCTGCACGGGCAAGCGCGCGACGTCACGGATGAAGACAGCCAGGCCTTGAAAGACCTGGCTGGCTTGGCGGCCACGGCGATCGAACAGCGCCATGCGCTGTCGGGCGAGCGCGAGGGCGAAGACCCCTGGCGCGAAGAGGCCCGAAAGCTGTCGCTGGCCATCGCGGGCAGTGGCACGGGCGTCTGGGATCGCAATGTGGTGACCGGTGAAATCACCTATTCACCTGGCTGGAAGGCCTTGCTTGGCTATTCTGAATCGGAGCTGACGACGCGCATCGAAGACGCCTACACCCGCCTGCACCCTGACGACCTGAACTACGTGCGCGCGGTCATGCAGGACCATTTCGACGGCAAGACCGACAGCTACGAAGTTGAGCACCGCATCCGTTGCAAAGACGGCAGCTACAAGTGGATTTGCAGCCGCGGCAAGGTGATCAGCCGGGACAACGCGGGCAAGGCGCTGCGGATGATGGGCACCACCACCGACATCAGCGCGGTGCGCGCCATGTCGGAGCGGCTTAAACAGACGGCCGACCTTGTCGTCAACCTCACCGACGCCGTACCTGGCCTGGTCTTCCAGTGCCGGCCGGTGCCCGAGGGCGGCTCGTTGTTTTCGTATGTCAGCGCTGGCATCTGGGACATGTTCGAACTCACCGCCGACGATGTGCGCGCCAGCACCACCGCGATCGAACAGCGCATCCACCCCGATGACCTGGCCGCCTATCGCGCGTCGTTGCAGAAAGCAGCCGCTGCGCTAACGCCCTGGCACATGGAGTTCCGCGTTTGCCTGCCGGAGCAGGGCGTGCGGTGGCGGCAGGGCGACGCCAGCCCGCGGCGGGATGCCGACAGTGGCGTGGTGTGGCACGGATTCGTCACGGATATCACCGACCGCAAGCGCGCTGAACTCGAACTGCGCGAGCTCGCCGCCACGGACGCGCTGACGACCTTGCCCAACCGGCGCCATTTCATGTCGCGCATCGCCGCAGAACTCACGCGTATCAAGGGCCACGGCGGCCTGGGGTCGGCGGTGCTGATGTGCGACCTGGACCACTTCAAGCACATCAACGACACCTGGGGCCACGCCATCGGCGATGGGGTGCTCCAGCATTTTGCGAATATGCTGCGCGCCCAGTTGCGCGACACCGATCTGGTGGGGCGCATCGGCGGCGAGGAGTTCGCCGTTGTGCTGCCCGATACCGACATCGAACACGCACACCTGTTCGCCCGAAACGTGCAGCGCCAGATCGCCGATACGCCGTACTCATCGGGCGGGCGGCACATACCGCTGACGGTCAGCATCGGCATTTCCGCGCTGCATACGAAGGACGAGGATGCAGAGCTGGCGCTCAGCCGCAGTGACCGCGCGCTGTATTACGCCAAGCAACGGGGACGCAATCGGATTGAATCGGTGTCTTATCGATAGCACGACCCGGCGGGGCCTGGTTTTGGGGCAAGGGCGGCTTTTCGAAGACCGGACAACGTTGCTCCCACGCATTCATGGTGAAAGCCCTAAGCCGCGCCCACCGTGACGGCGTGCGCTTGCAGGATGCTTCAGCGAGGTCGCCACAATAAATGTGAATCGCGGAGTCAGACTGCAATATCATTTTGAAATTGCAGTCTGACACGCTATGCGGCGGGCAATTCCAAATTGCAGTCTGACACTGCTATTCAGTGGGTTTGCTTGACGAGATAGCTTCATCGTTCCCACGCTTCGGAGGCGCCATGTCGTTCCGTCTAATTGCGCTGGCGCTGTCCGCATGTTTGCCTTTCGTATCCGCAGGCGTGTCCCACGCGGCCGATCCGCCATCCAAGACCGATCCCCTGACGCTGGCCTATAACATCAAGCCTTGGACGGGCGACCTGGACGGGATGATTCAGCGCCGGCAGATCCGCGTGCTGGTGCCCTACAACAGAACCCTTTATTTTCTGGACCAGGGCGGCACCCAGCGCGGCATCATTGCTGAAATGATGACGGCGTTCGATAACGACTTGAACCGACAACTGAAGAACAAGAACGTCCGGGTTCACGTCGTCTTTCTGCCCACGTCCCGAGAACGTCTGATCCCGGATTTGCTGGCAGGAAAAGGCGACATCATCGCCGCCAATCTAACGGTGACTGAAGAACGTCAGAAGCAAGTGGACTTCAGTACGCCCCTGGCAAAGGGCGTGCCCGAAATCATCGTCGCTGCGCCCGGTGCGCCGGCGTTGACATCGCTGGACGACCTTGCCGGGCAGGAACTCTTCATTAACCCCGCCAGCAGCTATTACGGCAGCGTCAAAAAGCTGAACACGGATTTGGAAGCCAGGGGCTTGAAGCCCGCCATCGTCCGCGATGCGCCTGGCGTGTTCGAAACCGACGACATTCTGGAAATGGTCAGTGCTGACTTGGTGAAGTACACCGTGTCGGACCGCTATCTGGCGAATTTCTGGAAGCAGATCTTTCCGCAGATACGGGTGTATGAAAACCTGGAAGTGGCTACGGGCAATGACATCGCGTTCGCCTTCCGGAAGGGTTCGCCCAAGCTGGCCGCCACGCTGAATCCCTTCATGGAGAAGAACCGCGTTGGCACGTCATTCGGCAACCAGCAACTGACCAAGTACTTGAAGTCCGTTCAGTGGGTGGAGGGCGCGACGGACCCGAAGGAAATCGATAAATTCCACCGGTTGGCAGAGTTCTTCCGCAAGTACAGCGATCAGTACAGCATTGACTGGCTGTTGATGATGGCGCAGGGCTATCAGGAGTCGCGGCTGGATCAACAGGCCAAGAGTTCGGTGGGCGCGGTGGGTGTCATGCAGATCATGCCCGCCACGGGCAAAGACCTGGACGTGGGAGACATCCGCCGCGAAGAAGAGAACATTCACGGCGGCGTGAAATACATCCGTTTCATGATTGACCAGTACTACGCCAAAGAGCCCATGACGGAACTGAACAAGGGCCTGTTCGCGTTTGCTGCCTATAACGCCGGCCCCGGCCGGATCAGTCAGCTGCGCAAGGAAGCTGCCGAAAAAGGACTGGACCCGAACGTGTGGTTCGACAACGTGGAACGCGTCGCCGCCCAGCGCATCGGCCGGGAAACCGTTCAGTATGTCAGCAACATCTACAAGTACTACATCGCCTATTCGCTCGTGCGGGCGCAGGGCGCTGCGAATTAAGGAGTCTGACTGCGCTCTGCGACAGCACGACAGCAAGTCGCCCTTGATACGCGATATTCAATTTGGCGAATCAGTCCGCACTTGCCGCTTCCCGCAACGCGCCGATGAGCAACTCGGCCGGTCTGGACAGCGAGCGGCCCGCCCGCCGCAAGATGCCGATGTATCGATATAGCGGAGGATCTTCGATCGCAATGCGCCGCAGGCGCGTGGTGTCGTCTCCTCGCACCACCAGCTCTGAAAGGATGGCCACCCCGAGCCCCTGCGCCGCCATCGCCGTGATGGTCGAGTTATAGACGGCCTCGTATGCCGCGGGCAGCGAAATCTTGTTCTTGTCGGCCGCGGCCTCAATGTGCATGCGGATGCTGCTTTCCCTGACCGGCAGAATAAGCGGCGGGCCGGCCAGGTCTTTGAATTTCACTGAGTTCCGCTTCGTCCACGGGTAATCCGGCGCCACAAAGGCGCAGAAGCGGTCGGTCATCAACTTCTCCCAGACCAGCTCCGGATCGCGTTTAACCGGGCTGCCAACACCAAAATCGACCTCGCCGTTGCGGATCATATAGGTCAGGCGAGCGGCCACGGTGTCTCGGATACGGAGGGTAATGCGGGGATAGTCGCGATTCAGCCGATGAATCGCACGGGGCAATAGGCCCGCAGCCACCGACGGCAGGGCCGCCACCGTCACGGTGCCACGGTCGGGATCGGTTGCCTCTCGGGCATGGGTGACCAGGTCTTCAATTTCAGCGACTAAGCGTTCGATTCGCGGGAACAGTTCCTGGCCATGCGGCGTCAGCGTCACGCTTCTGCGATTGCGGTCGAACAGTTCCGTGCGCAAGTGCTTTTCAAGCTGCTGGATCTGGATGGTGAGCGCCGACTGGGAGATGTGCAGTTCGTAGGCGGCCCGGGTGAAGTTTCCCAGGCGGGCGATCGCGAGGAAGGCGCGCAACTGCTTGAGATCACCCAGCATTACCGGTCTCCGTGTTGGTACGCCAACTGACGAACTATTGATATTTTTGAAAACTCTATTCGTTTCTTTGAATTTTACCAATCGCTACCGCCTCTGTAAATTGTGGTGCAGCAGTTGACCAGGCACCTAACCAGGAACAAGCGATGAGCAGCATCAACAAAGTGGTGGTGGTGGGCGGTGGAACCATGGGTTGCGCGGTGGCCGCCATGTTCAATGTGGCGGGGTGGCGCGTCCATGTTGTCGAGTCGGATGCGGCGGCGCGGCTTGCCTTGCCCGGAAAAGTGGATGCTGCCGCGCAGGCGCTTGGCGCCGATGGGCGTCAATCACCGCCATCCATTCATAGTGCGCTGATCCATGTGGACTGGGCCGATGTCGATATCGTCATTGAATGCGTATTCGAGGATCTCGCACTCAAGCAGGCAGTCTTTGCCGAACTTGAAACGCTGTGCCCAGCCCCGATTCCCTTGACCAGCAATTCATCAAGCTTTCCCATCAGCCAGATCGCGAAAGGCCTGGCGACCCAGAGCCGGATGCTCGGGCTGCACTTTTTCATGCCCGCCCATCTTGTGCCGGCGGTGGAGGTGGTTTGCAGCGAGGCGTCCGATGCGTCGACCGCCGATGATGTCAGCGCCATCATGCTGGCGGTCGGCAAAAAGCCGATCCGCGTCAAGCGCGATATCCCGGGGTTTCTGGCCAACCGCATTCAGCATGCGCTGATGCGCGAGGCAATCGCCCTGGTCGAAGAGGGCTTCGCCTCGGCGCAAGACGTAGACGCCGCCGTGCGCTATGGGTTCGGCTTTCGGTACATCGCGGCCGGCCCGCTGCTGCAAAAAGATCTGGCGGGTATCGACATCCACTGCGCGGCGGCGACGACGATGTATCCGTACTTGCGTACCGACCAGGAGCCCAGCGCCTACATGCGCAAACTGGTCGCCAACGGCGACATCGGCGTGAAATCGCCCTCGTTGCGCGGCTTCTACCAATGGACGCCCGAGCAAGTGGCGGTCGAACAGAGACGTTACGAGACGGCACTGCTGAAAGCCGCGCGAATTCTGGCGGATGAAGAGGTGGCCCACTGACACCCCATATCCAGCAAGCGCGGCATTCATAAACGACGCCAACAATAAAAATCTGCAATGCAGTTCCCTGCCAAAAACAAAGGGGAGAGGTGATGAGACAAGACAAGCAACACGGGGAGGCACGATGAACGAACACTCTGCATCCCACAGCACGTTCCGGGCGGTGCAACGAACCATGGAGTCCATCAACAACGCCGCAGAAAAAGTCGCCGGGCTTTTTCTCTTCGGCATGATCGTTGCCGTTTCCATTTCTGTTTTAGCCCGGCTGCTTTACACCTACACCGGCATCTCGGTGTCCACGCCATGGGCCGAAGAGCTTGCGCGCTTCCTGATGGTCGGAAGCGTCTTCATTGGCGGCGCGGTGGCCGCCTACCACCTGCGCCTGATCGGGGTCGACGTCTTTGCCAGCCTGGTCCCCGAGCGGCTTGCCCGCTGGCTGCGGTTTGTGTCCCATCTGCTGACCCTGGCGCTGGCGGTGCTGCTGGTATGGAAATCCACACGGCTGATTGAACTGGGCATGAAGCAATGGTCGCCCGCGATGGAAATGCCCATGGCCTATGTCTATGCATGTATGGCGATCGGCTGCCTGCTCATGTGTGCGAACACGCTGACCAATGCAGCCAAAGAGCTGCTGAACGTGGAATCGCCACAACGTGAATCAGCGGAAATGGAAGAGGCCATGGAAATCAAGAACAGTGTCGAGGGGGCAATATGATTCTCGTGCTTGGCTTGTCGTTTTTTCTGATCATGCTGATCGGCGCGCCGATCATGACCGCGCTGGGGCTGTCCGCGGCGATGGCATTGCAATCGGGTGACCGGTCGCTACTGATGGTGGTGCAGATGGCCTTCCAGGCGCTGGATTCATTCAGCCTGATGGCCGTGCCATTCTTCATTCTTGCGGGCCATCTCATGCAGTCGGGCGGCGTGGCGCGAAGGCTGGTTCAGTTGGCCAATGCGTTCGTCGGCTGGATTCGAGGCGGCTTGGGCGCCGTCGCCGTGCTCACGTCCTTGCTGTTTGCCACCGTGTCCGGGTCGTCGTCCGCAACCACTGCGGCAATTGGCTCGGTGCTGATCCCCGAAATGGAGAAAAAGGGCTATCCACGAGCCTTCGCCGCATCGATTGCGGCGTCGTCCGGGGAACTGGGGGCCATCATCCCGCCTTCCATTCCCATGGTCGTCTATGCGCTGACGGCCAATGTGTCGGTCGGTGCGCTGTTCATCGCGGGCATTCTGCCGGGGCTCTTGATTGCCTTGTCGCTGATCCTGACGGTTTGCGTGATCGCCAGCATCAAAGGCTTTGACGCCGTGCGTGTGATGAGCCTGAAGGACTGGACAACTGGCGTGCTGACGGCCTTGCGGGACGCGATGTTGGCGCTGATGATGCCCGTCATTATTCTCGGCGGCATCTATGGCGGCTTGTTCACGCCTACCGAGGCATCCTGCGTTGCGGTGCTCTACGGCCTGGCGCTGGGGATGTTCGTCTACAAGGAAATCACCCTCAAGAATTTGCCCACCATCTTCGGCCGGGCCGCGGTGATGTCCGCGATCATCTTGCTGATCGTCGCTTTTGCCGCGGTGTTTGCCTACCTGCTGACCATCAACCAGGTGCCGCAGCGCGTTGCCGCCATGCTGGGTTCGATGACCACCAACCCCATCGTTTTCCTGCTGCTGGTGAACATCATGTTGTTCGTCGTTGGCATGTTCATCGAAGCGCTGGCGGCAATCCTGATCATTGTGCCGATCCTGGCGCCCATCAGCGTGGCCTTCGGCATCGACCCGATCCATTTCGGCATGATCGTGATCACCAACCTGGCAGTCGGAATGGTGACGCCGCCAGTGGGCGTGAATCTGTTCGTGGTGTGCGAGGTTGCCCAGCTGAAGATGCATCAGTTGGCCCGCTACCTGGTCCTCTTCCTGGCGGTGTTGGTCGTGGACATCATGATCATTTCGTACGTGCCCATCCTCAGTACCGCGTTTCTGTAGGCAGCAGCACCGGGCCGCCGCCCGGTGCGAACTAAAAAAATCATAAATCTGGAAGTCACCCAGGAGACAAAAATGAGCATGCTCAAGAAGATCATTGGTACGGGAGCCATCAGCCTGTTGCTGCTGTCGGCGCCCACTCATGCATTGAACATGGATGTGGGGCACACACTGACCACGGACAGCCCGTTCCACGTCGGCACGCAGAAATTTGCCGATATCCTCAAAGAGAAATCGAACGGCAAGATCAACGTCACGGTGTTCCCGCACTCACAGTTGGGCGGGGAACTCACGATGATTCAAGGCGCCGTGGCCGGCGCGACGGACCTGTTTGTTACCGGGCAACCGGCCCTGAACAATGTGGTGAAAGAGTTCCTGGTTTTTGACACACCGTTTCTGTTCGACAACGTCCAGCAGGCCAATGAGATCCTGGCCGGACCCGTTGGCGACAAGTTCATGGCCATCCTTCCCAAGTATGGCCTTGTCGGCCTGGGCTGGTTTTCCGCCATTGAACGCAACGTCTTTGGCAACCGTGCCATCAATTCCGCTGGCGACTTGAAAGGCATGAAAATCCGCGTCATCCAGTCGCCGGGATACGTCGAAAGCTACAAGACCCTGGGCGCACAGGCCACCCCGATGGCGTATTCCGAGCTGTACCTGGCGCTGCAGCAGAAGGTGATCGACGGCGGCGAGACCACCCCGGATCAATTCGTGTCGGACAAGTTCATCGAGGTGTCCAAGTACTTCAACATGACGCACATCAATATCCATCCGGCGCTGCTGGTCATGTCGAAGACGCGTTGGGATTCCCTTTCCGAGAACGACCGGAAAATCGTGAAGGAGTCTGCCGATGAAGCCATGGCCTATGCCCGCGACTATTACAAGAAGGTCTACGACGACGGGATGAAGACCATGGCGGCAAAGGGCGTCACCGTCGTTCATCCGAGCGACATTGACTCCCTGGTGCAGGCAACCCGGCCTGTCGTGAAAAAGCTGGTCGGCGATGCGCCAGGCGGCCAGGCGCTCTATGACGCCGTGATCGAAGCCAAAGCCAACACCAAAAAATGATCCATGACTCCGCCCCGCCGGAAAAAACAGGAAAGCCGATGACTCATTTCAACCAACCTGAAAACCTGCGGGTGCTGATCACGGGCGCGGCAGGGAACATAGGCAAATGCCTGCGCGCACATCTGCGCGGCCGCTATGCCTTGCTGCGCCTGGCCGATATTGCCGAACAGGAACCCGCGCAAGCGGGCGAGGAAATCTGCACGATCGATGTGCGCGACATGGATTCGGTTGCGCGTTGCATGGAAGGCATCGATTGCGTCGTCCACCTGGCCGGGATTCCCGGCGTGGACACGTGGGACAAGATTCTGCCGATGAACATCGACGGCTGCTACAACGTGTTCGAGGCGGCTCGCCGCCAACACGTGCCGCGCGTCATTTTCGCCAGTTCGAACCATGCCGTGGGCTACCACCGCAGGGAAAAATTTCTGGACAACACTGTGGAACCCCGGCCGGACTCGCTGTACGGCGTCTCGAAAGTGTTTGGCGAGGCCCTGGGCAGGATGTATGCCGACAAGTACGGCATGTCGGTTGCCTGCCTGCGCATCGGCACATTCCGCACGCCCGACCGCCCAAGCGAAGCACGCCAGCTCCTGACCTGGCTCAGCCACCGGGACATGGCGCAGTTGGCGCGCCGCTGCATTGAGCACGAGTCCTATCACTTCGTTGTGGTCTATGGCGCGTCGAACAACCTGCGCAACCGGTGGGACAACTCCAACGTCAAATTCCTGGGGTACGAGCCGCAAGACGACTCCGAAGTTTTCGCCGCGGAAATACTCGCCCAGAACGTACCCGAGGACCCCATCGCCGCCCAGTTCCATGGCGGCTTCTATTGCCCCCTGGAGTTCGTTGGCACGACCGACCGCATTTCTTGAGCGGCCCGCGTAGAAATCGTTGCCGTCCACCAGCCATCAACCAGTTGCCGGGAAACCATGTACGCCGCACCGCCTGCCATTCAAGCCGAAGTCTTTGCCCGCCTGCCCGACGCCTTCCGCAAGCCGGAAGGCACTTCCGAGTGGCATCGCTACCAGCCGGGCAACCAGCCGCCTCATTCCCTGCTGGAGGGTCCGTCTTTTGACGCACACGGGCGTCTGTATTGCGTGGATGTGCCTTGGGGCCGCGTGTTCCGGGTGGACACGCAGGGCGGGTTCGAATTGATCGCCGAATACGACGGCGAACCCAATGGCCTGAAGATCCACCGGGACGGGCGCATCTTCATTGCGGACTATGCGCGCGGCATCATGCAGCTTGATCCTGAAACGGGCAAGGCAACGCCCGTGCTTGAAAGGGTGCACCTTGAGCGTCTGAAGGCCGTGAACGACCTGGTGTTCGCGTCTAACGGCGATCTGTATTTCACCGATCAAGGGCTGACCGGCTGGCACGACCAGACCGGCCGGGTATTCCGGCGTCGGGCCGACGGCCGTGTTGATTGCCTGTTGGACAATATCCCCAGCCCCAACGGTCTGGTGCTGGACCCCAGCGAGTCGGTGCTCTATGTGGCGGTAACGCGGGCAAACGCCATCTGGCGCGTCCCGCTCACTCGCGAGGGGCAGGTGACCAAAGTCGGAACCTTCATCCAGATGTCCGGCGGAGGCGGGCCGGACGGCCTGGCCATCGATGAAGACGGCAATCTGGCCGTGGCGCATGTGGGGCTGGGCGCGGTCTGGTTGTTCAGCAACCGGGGCGAGCCCATGTTGCGCATCAATTCGCCGCTCGGGGCATTGACGACCAATGTTGCCTTCGGCGGCCCGGACCGCAAAACGCTTTACATCACCGAGTCCGAGTCAGGGTCCATCCTGCGAGCCCCGATGCCCACCGCGGGCCGGGTCATGTATTCGGGTGTTTGAAGCCCCTGGTTGGCATCAAATGGCAAGCTTGCCCTGAGACGTACGTATAGAGTACGTCGCGCTACGGCCAGCCACGCACACACATCGTTGGCGGAGCGCGCGTACAACCAAATCAGGGTTTTCCAAGTTCATGGCAAGTCATAAAAAGCTGAAATCTTTTCGACGCCCGTTTGCGCGTTGCCTGCGGTCGGCCTTGCTAGCGTTCGCCGCCTTGCTGCTGCCACCAGGCGTGGCCTTCGCTGATTCTGCACTCGCGATTCGCAATGAATCCGCCAATGCGCTGAAGCACCTTTACGCGGTCGAACCCAGCACGAAAGAACTGGGCGACAAAGCGGTGGCCGTCTTGGTTTTTCCCAAGATCTATAAAGCGGGCTTCGTGGTGGGCGGCGAGCATGGGCAAGGCGCCTTGTTCAAGGGCAAGGAGCCTATCGGTTACTACGAAATCTCCGCGGTGTCCTTGGGGCTGCAAGCCGGCGCCCAGACCTTTGGCTATGCGCTTTTCTTCATGAACCAGAAGTCGCTGAACTATCTGGAGAAGAGTGACGGCTGGGCGTTGGGCAGTGGCCCCAGCCTGGTGGCTTGGGATAAATCCATCGCTTCCACCTTGTCGACGACAACCTTGTCTCAGGAAGTGTTTGCCGTGCCCTTCGGCGCACAAGGGTTGATGGCGGGTATGGGGCTTGAGGGCTCGAAGATTACCCATATCCGCCCCTGAGGCCCGGCGTCTGCGTCAGCCGGTTTTCATGGGCAGGCCTGCGCAAGGCAATCGCAGCAGCAGCAGCAGCCGGCGCAGCGTTATGCCGCCAACGATATGAACATTTACCCACACCTGGTGGCCTGCGAGCATTGCGACAGCGTGTACCGGCGTTGCACGCTGGCGGCAGGCGAGGTCGCGCGTTGCCGTCGATGCGACGCCGTGCTTGAGCGCGCCAACCCGCTGGATGCGGACCGATGGCTGGCATTGACCATCGCGACAGCCGTCGTATTTCTGATCGCAAACGTTTGCCCCATCGTCCGCATCAGCCTGAATGGCACGCACCGGCAGGCAACGTTGTGGGAATTCGCTTGGGCCTTGGCCCAGGGAAGCGTGGCGCCCCTTGCCATCGTTGCAGGCTTAGTGATGATCTTGGTGCCGCTTGCCCAGATCGCCTTGCTGACATGGGTGCTGAGCTATGCGCGGGTTGGCCGTCGCGCACCGGGCTTTGCCCGGGCGTTGAGGGCGCTGGCGATCTTGCGTCCCTGGAGCATGGTCGAGGTCGCCATTTTTGGGATTCTGGTGGCGATCATCAAGCTGGTGAGTCTTGTGGACGTGACGCTCGGCGCAGGCGTCTGGGCGACTGCCGCCCTGATGGTATTGCTGACGGTGATTGCTCACCGAGACCTGTCTGCGCTGTGGGATCAGACCGAAGATGAATCGGCATTGCGGCGTGGCGGTGCGGCGTGACCAGGACGCCATTCGCAAGCGATTTGTCGGTAGTGGGCTGCCACACATGCGGGCTGGTTTGCGAACGCGTGGACACGCCCGGGCGAGACGTTCAATGCCCCCGCTGCGGCGCAACGCTGCATCAACGGCGTCCCAACGGGTTTGCTCGCGCGTGGGCGCTGCTTGTGGCCGCCATCATCTGCTACATCCCCGCCAATGTGCTGCCGGTCATGCATTCCAGTCTGCTGGGCAGGGGCAGCAGCAGCACCATCATGGAGGGGGCCGTGGAGTTCTGGACATCGGGCTCCTATGGCATCGCGTTCGTTATTTTCATTGCGAGCGTGGCGGTGCCTTGCGCGAAATTCCTGATTCTTGGGCTGTTGCTCGTGACCTCACAGCGGCGTAGCCGATGGGCGACACGTGAGCGCGCCAAGTTGTACCGCTTGGTGGAGTTTGTGGGGTACTGGTCCATGTTGGATGTGCTGGTGGTGGCGGTGGTGGCTGCCTTGGTGCAATTCCAAGGCCTTACCGATATATCGCCGCGTGTCGGCATCCTTTTCTTCGGCATGGTCGTGATTTTCACCATGCTCGCAGCCATGTCGTTCGACCCCAGACATATCTGGGATGGTGAAATCAATGGTGGTGTTGAATGATTGAATCTTCCAAGGATCTTCACGGGCTGGATGCGCCCACGGTGATCCCCCGCAGAACGTGGCGGATCTCGCTTGTCTGGCTGGTCCCCCTGATCGCCGCGTTGGTCGGCCTTTCCATGCTGGTGCAAACCTGGGTCACTGAAGGCCCGGTCATCACGATTACGTTTCGTACTGCCGCCGGTTTGGAAGAGGGCAAGACCCTTGTGAAATACAAGGACGTGAATGTGGGCACGGTGACGGCAATCAGCCTTAGCGAAGACGGTTCCCGTGTGGTGGCAACGGTGGCGCTGGACAAGGATGCGGCCAGCCTGGCGCGCGAAGGCTCGCGGTTCTGGGTGGTGCGCCCGCGCATCGGCATCGATGGGGTTTCCGGCGTGGATACGTTGCTGTCGGGGGCATACATCGGCGTGGATCGCGGGCAATCAACGGAGCCTGCAAAAGAGTTCACTGGCCTGGAAAGTCCGCCCACTGTGATAGGCGACACGCCTGGCCGATCGTTCATTCTGCATACCGAAGATCTCGGCTCGCTGGATGTGGGGTCTCCTGTCTATTACCGACGCATTCAGGTCGGCCGCGTGGCGTCCTATCAGTTGGGCGACGATGGCAAGGCCGTCGCCCTGCGGCTCTTCATCAATGCGCCTTATGACCGCTTTGTCACCACGGCGACGCGCTTCTGGAACGCCAGCGGCGTGGATGTTTCGCTTGGCGCAGACGGGTTCAAGCTGCAAACCCAGTCTATTGCCACCATTCTGGCCGGGGGCGTGTCTTTCGGCACGGCCTTGGGGCTGACCGGTGAACCCGCCCAGGCGGATGCCACGTACGAACTGGCCAAGGATCAGCAGGCGGCGCTGGCGCCGCCTGACGGGCCATCGCAAACCGCTTATCTGGTCTTCGAGCAATCCCTGCGGGGGCTGGCCATTGGGGCGCCCGTGCAGTTCGATGGCATGGACCTGGGCAAGGTCATCTCGATCAAGCCGGATTACGATCCCGACAGGCGGCGCTTTCAATCCAAAGTCGGCATCGTGGTGTATCCGCAGCGGCTCAATGAAATCATGGAAAAAATGCCGCCGTCCGACGGGACCGAGGAAGACAGGCTGGTACGCCTGCTGCAAGAAATGGTGGCCCACGGCTTGCGGGCGCAGGCCAGGACGGGAAACTTGCTGACCGGCCAGCTTTATATCGCCTTGGACTTCATACCCAACACCCCAAAGGTGGTATTCGATTCGCAACGGCGTCCGATCACGCTGCCCACGGTCAGTGGCACGTTCGATCAATTGCAAGCGCGCGTCGCCAACATCGTGGGCAAGATTGACAAAATGCCCCTGGACAGCATCGCGCGCAATCTTGATGCGTCGTTTGCCAACCTGAACAAAGCGCTGCTGCAAGTGAACGGCCTGGTTCTGCCACAGGCCACGCAGACCTTGCGCCAAGCGCAACAAACCATTGGCGCCGCCCACGGCATGCTGGCCGAGGACGCGACGTTGCGACAAAGCCTGGGACAGACCCTTCAGGAAATTCAGCGCGCCGCTCGTTCAGTGCGGACATTGACCGACCTGTTGAGCCGAAACCCCGAGGCGCTGGTGCGAGGCCGCCCCAAGAACGCCACGTTCGAGGCGTCCAGCACGCCGCCCGCAAGCACGATGGAGACGCTTCCGCGATGACCCGGTCTATTCGATTCAGCCTGTTTATTCTGACCCTGGGCCTGGCGGCTTGCACCACTTCTGCGCCGGTACGCTATTACACCTTGCTAAGCGCACAGGACGATGTCCGGCGCGAGGCGGCGCCCGCGCGCTTCCTGGTCGACGTGCTGCCTGTGACGGTGCCGGAATATCTGAACCAACCCCAACTCGTCGTCAGACAAGACGACAGCGGCATGCTCGCCGTCCTGGATGACGAACGCTGGCTGGGTCCGCTGGACGAAGAGATACGCAATGCGCTGTCCGCGCAGCTTGCCGATGGCCTGGGCACCCAGGACGTCGCCGGCTTGTCGTGGCCAAGCGATGCGCAGGTGATCAAAGTGAAACTTCAGGTCCGCCGCTTTGACGCATGGCCGGGAAAGCGCGTGCAGCTTGAAGCGGGCTGGACCCTGCGGGATGCGCGTGACGCGGGCGGCGCCACGCTGGTTTGCCAAGGACGTTTTGAGCAACCTGCCGCCGCCGGTTATCCCGCGTTAGTGCAGGCGCAGCAGCGCTTGATTGCTGCGTTGGCCCATCAGATCGGCCAGGACGCGAAGGCGTGGATGGCTTCGCGGCAGTCGAAATGTTGACACTGGCCGCAACGCTCAACGACACGTCAACGTCTTTAACATCGACCTCTGCGCCTTCCTGATTCACTCTGGCTGATGGCACACGGCTTCCACGTTGTGGCCATCGGGGCCGAGGACGAACGCGGCGTAGTAGTGGGGGTGGTAGTGCGGGCGCAAGCCTGGGGGGCCGTTGTCCTTTCCGCCCGCGGCGATAGCGGCTTGGTAGAACGCGTCGACGTCGGCTCGGGCGTGGGCCGCAATGGCGATATGCAAGGGCGGCGTCACGGCGGATGTGGCGTACAGCCACATTGATGGCTTGCCTTGCCGGCCCAAGCCGACGCTGTTGGGGCCTTCCATGGCCAAGCCCACGCCCAGCGGGGCCAGCGCCTGAAGAAAGAACTTGCGGCTTTCATCCATATCGCTCACGCCGAAACCAAGGTGATCAAACATGACGCCTCTCCGTTGGGGACGGCGGGCTTGCCGTCCATAAACTTAGATCGCCATTATTTCGCGTTTTCAGGCACGGGCGCTTCACTGAATCAGATTCAAGCTCAGGAACGCAATTCCGGTCCAGAGCAGCAGAGCGACATGGGTCAGTTGCAGCGTGTCTTGGCGAATCCAGTATCCAAACCACAAGCCGGCAAGATGCATGGCGAAGAGGCAGGCAGACATGGCGGCGAGCGCGCCATTCAGCCAAGGCCGTGCGGAGTCTAGATCCCCCTGAATCAACAACAGGTAGCAGCCCGCCCAGGCCAGTGCGGCGCCTATGGTTTGGATCCACAGCAACACACTAAGCGCCGCCCGATGCGCATAGGGCGCGGAAACGGCGCGGCTGAGCAAGGGCGTGGGAATGCGGGGCGGCTCTTTCAACGGCAGCATGGCCATCGTTGCGCCGACGGCTGCGGCGGACCCTACAAAATCACGACTATTGTTCAGTGCGGCAAGCGTGAGCCACAGCGCCAAGCCGACAGCCTGAACGGCCAGGAACAACCAAATGGCGGTAAACGGAATCAACAGGGCGCCTCTATTAAACAAGATCTGGCTTGCATAATATGAGCGCGGCTTTTTTCATGCGGTAAAGCCCCCGTGCGGGCTGGGGGCATTTGGCTCCGATGCGACGGCAAGGTCGTGCAAGAGCGGGCTTATCCGGCCGTGATAGGCTTTTGGCATAAAACCGTCTCAATCGATGTAAGGGAGGACGCCCATGCTCTCAACCTTGATCTATCGCAGCCGCGTCGCGACGCCGCTTCAAGCGAATGACCTCAGCCGGTTAATGCAGAGCGCTCAAGAACGGAACGCCGCGGCTTCGATTACGGGAATTTTGCTTTTCGATGGCGTGCATTTCGTGCAACTGCTGGAAGGCCCTCACGATGCCGTCGATGCACTGTTTGAAGTCATAAAACGCGATCCCAGGCACATCAACGTGGTCCATCTTTTGCGAGACGATGCACCAGATCGTCGATTCGATGGCGATGCGATGGCGTTGATCGACTTGCGAGACGCTTCGGAGGAGCCCCGGAAGGCGATTCTTGCCAAGATGAAAGTCAGCGCGCATCTTGCCAGTAGTGACGACCGGGTGATCAAGATCCTCTTGATGTACGTGAACGCCCGCGGGATTGCGCACATCGTCGAAGGCGATCCCGCATCAGAATGGACCTTCGCGCCAGTCGCTTACCCCAGTCATCGCGATGGTGAGGAACCTGCGCACGGAAACCACTATCAATTTGCGCTTCAGCCGATTGTCGATCCGATGCGGCGCAACATCACCTCATTCGAATTTCTTATCCGCGGTCCGTCCGGCGGATCGCCTGAGCAGCTTTTTTCATCGCTTCCCACTGAGCTGCTTTATCAGACCGACCTTGAGTCCAAAGCACGCGCCTTTCAACTGGCGCATCGGCTCGGTCAGCAACACATCAAGATTTCGGTCAACCTGTTCCCGATGTCGTTGATTGCCATCCCCAATGCCGTGGACCTGCTGGTTGATCAAATATTGGCGAGCGGCCTATCGCCCAGCCAGGTGTTCGTAGAGGTGACCGAGCAGGAGGCCATTTCGTGCTTAGGCTCGTTCAGAGGCGCCATCAAGCAATTGCGCATTGCGGGCATCGGCGTGGCGATTGATGATTTCGGCGCGGGATACGCGGGGCTGTCGCTTCTGGCGGAGTTTCAGCCGGACAAGCTCAAGATCGACCGCAAGATCATCCAAGACATCCATACCGATGGGCCACGGCAAGCCATCGTGCTTGCCATCATCCAGGCATGCAAGGCAATGGGCATTACGCCGGTAGCGGAAGGCGTTGAGTCAGTGGAGGAGTGGTGCTGGCTGCAAGCCGCTGGCGTAGAGCGGTTTCAGGGGTATCTGTTCGCCAGGCCCGCGTTAAATCGCGTACCCGATATCTGGTGGCCGGAGCGCCGGTGACGGCCTCGGGTCAAGAAAGGGAAAGCGCCGGCTCAGCCGGCGCACAAGGAGTGGGTTAATTCCGCGTTGTCAGTTCACCAGCACCGGCTTATCCCGCCACTTGTCGGGAAACGTTTTCGCCAGGTTCTCTACCTTGGGAATGTCGTTCACCACGATGTACATGCTGTTGGGATGGCGCACCAGATAGTCCTGGTGGTAGCCCTCGGCCGGATAGAACGCTTGCAGCGGTTCCACCGTGGTGGCCAGCGCCTTGGGGTACACACCGGTTTTGTTCAACTGCGCGATATACGCTTCAGCCACTTTGCGCTGGTCGTCGTTGGCGGGGAACACCGTTGAGCGGTATTGCGTGCCGCTGTCGGGGCCTTGGCGGTTCAGCTGGGTGGGGTCATGGGCCACGGAAAAATAGATCTGCAGCAGTTGACCGTAGCTGATCTGCTTGGGGTCGTAGGTGATTTCGACGGCTTCGGCGTGGCCGCTGCGGCCGCTGCTGACGGTGTCGTAGTTGGCGGTGTTTGCTTTGCCGCCTGCGTAGCCGGACACGGCGCCGGATACGCCCTTGACGTGTTGGAACACGGCTTGCACGCCCCAGAAGCACCCGCCTGCGATCACGGCTTTTTGCTGGGCGGTGGCGTCATTCGCTTGATCTACCGCGGGCGGCGGGATGATGAACGCGGACTCGGCGGCTTGCGTGGCGGCTGCGCCCAGCAGGCCGGTGGCGGCGGCCAGGCTGGCGCAGAGGTTGCGGATGGTGAATGTCATGATGAGTCGGTCCTGAAAATAGGCGTTTAGGATCAGGCTTGCGGGGCGAACGTCATGGCCACGCCGTTCATGCAGTAGCGCAGGCCGGTCGGGCGGGGGCCGTCGTCGAAGACGTGGCCCAGGTGGCCGCCGCAGTTGGCGCAGTGGACGGCGGTGCGGACCATGCCAAAGCTGCTGTCGCGGGTTTCACCCACGGCGGCCGCCAGCGGTTGCCAGAAGCTGGGCCATCCGGTGCCGCTATCGAATTTGGTGCTGGATGCAAACAGGTGCTGCTCGCAGCCCGCGCACGAGAACGTGCCGTTGCGGTGCTCGTCGTTCAGCGGGCTGGTGTAGGGGCGTTCGGTGCCTTCGCGGCGCAGCACATCGAATTGCGCGGGCGTCAGGCGGGTGCGCCATTCGGCGTCGGTCAGCGTGTAGGGAAACGAGGCGGCCGCTTTGGGCGGCGCGCTGCGTGCGGCAAGCAAGGGGGCCATGCCGGCGGCCAGGGCCGCAACGCCGCCCAGGCTCAGGAAATGTCTGCGATTCAATGTCATGGCGGGCTCCGTAAAACGTGGCGGGGGCGGGCGGCGGGGCGGGCGAATGCTGTCGCCCCGCGTGCCGGCGATTGTTCGGGCTGAAAAGCGCAGCCTTACTTCTTCATGTCGTCCTTGCCCATGCCGTCCTTCGACATGGAATCCTTCTTCATCCCGTCGTGCGACATGCCATCCTTGGACATGCCGCTCTTGGACATTCCATCTTTCGACATCCCATCTTTCGACATACCGTCCTTGGCCATGCCGTCCTTCGCCATGCCATCCTTGGCCATCCCGTCCTTCGTCATTCCCCCCTTGGACATGCCGTCTTTCGACATGCTGTCTTTGGACATGGAATCCTTGGCCATATTGTCTTTGCCCATGGTGTCGGCGGCATGAGCGGCCACGGCGCCAAAGGCCAGGCACAGGGAAAAAGCGGCAGTGGTAAGAGTCTTCATGATGCGTTCCTTTGAGGGAGAGGGACTATTGGAATTTCCACCTAGCTTCCGCCGAACCAGTTGTAGCCCTGGTCCTCCCAGTAACCGCCTGGGTAGGTGTTGGTGACAAAGATCGCCTGTATGTGCTTGGGATTTTTGTAGCCAAGCTTGGTAGGCATGCGCAGCTTCATGGGGAAGCCGTACTCGGGGGGCAAGGTCTTGCCGTCATAGGTCAGCGCCAGGATCGTCTGCGGGTGCAGCGCGGTCGGCATGTCGATGCTGGTGTAGTAGTCGTCAGCGCACTTGAAGCCCACGTACTTGGCCGTCAGGTCGGCGCCCACGCGTTTCAGGAACGTGGAGAAGGGCACGCCGCCCCATTTGCCGATGGCGCTCCAGCCTTCCACGCAGATGTGGCGGGTGACCTGGTCGATCTGGGCCATGGCGCGCAGTTCCTCCAGGCGCCATTGGCGCTTGTCGGCGACCATGCCGGTCACTTCCAGCCTGAACGATTCCTCGTCGACGTGGCGAACCTCGTCGATGCCGTAATAGGCATTGAATGGAAACGGCCGCGTGATCATGGATTCGGGATACGTCGGCGCAAGCTTGTTGGGGTCGAACAGCCAGCCCTGCACGCGGTCGTTAAAACGCGACACGGTGGACAGCGCTTTTTCGACGTTTTCGTCATCCGACAGCGAACACCCGGACAGCATCGCCAGCCCGCCCAAGGTCAGGCTGTTGCGCAGGAAGGTGCGGCGCGAGGGTTGTTCAACCCGCTTGGCCAACAGGTTCTTGGCTTCTTTTAGGATGGCGCCGCCATCCAGGCCCAACAGCGACAAACGTCTTTTCTGGCTCACGTCAGGCTCCTTATTTGCCGCGGATCATTGCGATCAGGCTGCGGGGCACCAGCGCCACCATCACCAGGTGCACGGCCACGAAAGCCACCAGCAGCGCCATCGCAAAGAAGTGGATGCGGCGTGCAAATTCATAGCCGCCCAAGAGCTCGCGCAGCAGGTCGAATTGCACCGACTTCCACAGCACCAGGCCGGACAGCACCAGCACCACGATGTCGACGATGACAAACAGGTAGGCCAATTTCTGCACCTGGTTGTAATGGCGCAGGTCGTTGTGCGAGAGCTTGCCGTGCAGCGCCGCGCCCAGGTCGGCGGC
Organism: Achromobacter kerstersii; assembly: GCF_902859595.1. Taxonomy (GTDB): domain Bacteria; phylum Pseudomonadota; class Gammaproteobacteria; order Burkholderiales; family Burkholderiaceae_B; genus Achromobacter; species Achromobacter kerstersii. The sequence goes on from NZ_CADIJQ010000001.1 coordinate 328,459, forward strand.
GACGCCACGGGGGCTGACGGGGAAGAACTTGCGGAACAGCCGGCCGGTGCCTACGTTCAAGGCCAGGTACAGCAGGCCGTTGGCGAACAGCAGCCACATGCCGGCAAAGTGCCATTGCAGCGCGCCGCCCAGCCAGCCGCCCAGCGTGATGTCTTTGGGAAACACGAAGTTGAAGAAGGGGGCGGCGTTATAAATACGCCAGCCGCTCATCACCATGATCACGACGGCCAGCGCGTTGATCCAATGCATCACCCGCAACCAGCCGGGGTGAATGACGCCGGCGGCGCGCGGGGCGGCCGGGGTATCGGGGGTTGCGGGGCTTGCCATCATGGCGGGTCTCCGGGGGGCGTTTACTTGTTGGAGCCATTCTTCCCCGGGGCCGATATCCAAGTCCTCACGCAAACTTAAAATAATTGTGATAACTCCACCGCCCCGTATTGGCGACAATGGCGGTACTGAACTGGCCCGAGCTCCCCCCCATGGATACGCCCCGACGCGTGCTGATTGTTGAAGACGATGCCCACATTGCCGAATTGCTGCGCTTGCACTTGCGCGACGAAGGCTATGCGGTGGAACACGCCGCCGATGGCAACGAAGGCATGCGGCGGCTGGAAGAGGGCAGCTGGGACGCGCTGGTGCTCGACCTGATGCTGCCCGGCATCGATGGCCTGGAAATCTGCAAACGCGCCCGCGCCATGGCGCGCTACACGCCCATCATCATCACCAGCGCCCGGTCCAGCGAGGTGCATCGCATACTGGGGCTGGAGCTGGGCGCGGACGATTACCTGGCCAAACCGTTTTCCATGCTGGAGCTGGTGGCGCGTGTGCGGGCGCTGCTGCGCCGCAGCGACGCCGTGGAGCGCAACGCGCGCATCGACGCCGGCAGCCTGGCGGTGCATGGCGTGTCCATTGACCCCATCGCGCGCACGGTTGACATCGATGACCGCCGGCTGGACCTGACGCCGCGCGAGTTTGATCTGCTGCATTTCTTTGCGCGCCATCCCGACAAGGTGTTCTCGCGCATGGATTTGCTGAATCATGTGTGGGGCTATCAGCACGAAGGCTATGAGCACACCGTCAACACCCACATCAATCGGCTGCGCACGAAGATCGAAGCCGACCCGTCCAACCCGCAGCGCATCCTGACCGTTTGGGGCAGGGGCTACAAGTTTGCGGCGGACCCGGGCGGCGCGGGAGCCGCAACATGAAACGCACAACATTGACCCAACGCTTGTCGGCAGTGTTCGCGCTGCTGTTGCTGGCGTGCTGCGGCGCGTCGGCATGGTTGCAGATCGCCGCCAATTCGCGCTACGAACAAGAGGTGGTGCAGCGCTTGTCCAGCGGGCTGGCGCAGCACATTGCCGGCACCACCGAATTGATGGATGCCAACGGCTGGAAACCGGATGCCGTGCGCTCGCTGTTCGACATGCTGATGGCGGTGAACCCGGCGGTTGAGGTGTACCTGTTGTCCAACGATGGCCGAATCGTTGGCGACGCCGCGCCGGCCGGCCAGATCAAGCGCGATCGTGTCGATCTGGCGCCCATCAAACAGCTGTTGTCAGGCGGCATGCTGCCGATTGTGGGCGATGACCCGCGCAACGTGGACGCGCAAAAGGTCTTCAGCGCCGCACCGGTGCGCGTGGGCGGGCAGGACAAGGGCTATGTCTATGTGGTGCTGCAAGGCCAGGCGCACGACGCGTTGGCGATGGCGGTATCGCGCAGTTCCGTGTTGCGCACCACGCTGTGGTCGATTGCGCTGGTGGCCTTGTTGGGGTTGGTGGCGGGCTTGACCGCGTTTGCGCTGATCACGCGGCCGTTGCGCGGGCTGACGCGGGCGGTCAAGGCGTTTGATGGCGATGACGGCCAGGCGCTGGCGGCGTTGGAGCAACCGGGTGATGCGCAAGATAACAGCGGCGATGAAATCTCGTTGCTGCGGCGTAGCTTTGTTCAGATGGGCCGGCGCATTTCAGATCAATGGCGTGAACTGACGCGGCAAGATCAGCAGCGGCGCGATCTGGTCGCCAATATCTCGCATGACCTGCGCACACCGCTGACGTCTTTGCACGGCTATCTGGAAACGCTGCGGCTGAAAGACGAGACGCTGGACGCAGGCGAACGCCGCCGGTATCTGGACATCGCGCTGGCGCAAAGCCGCAAGGTGGGCCGGCTGGCGCAGGAATTGTTTGAGCTGGCGCGGCTGGAATCGGGGCTGGTGCGGCTGGAGCCCGAGACGTTTTCATTGCCGGAATTGGTGCAGGACGTGTTTCAAAAATTCGAGCTGGCGGCCGAAGCGCGTCAGCAGCATCTGACCACCGATATCCCGCAGGCCCTGCCGCTGGTGCGCGCGGACTTAGGGCTGATCGAACGGGTGCTGACGAATCTGTTGGACAACGCCATCCGGCATAGTCCGCCGGGCGGCCGGATCGAATTGCAGCTGGGCGTGGCGCAGAACCGCGTGCAGGTGCAGGTCAGTGATTCCGGCACGGGTATTCCGCCGGAATTGCGTAGCGGCCTGTTCACGCGTGCGTCGGCGCTGAACCGGGGGCCGCGCGATGGCGGCGGCTTGGGGCTGGTGATTGTGCAGCGTATTTTGCAGCTGCATCAAAGCGAGATCCGGCTGGTGGAACGCCCCGAACCCGGCGCCGTGTTCCAGTTTGATCTGTCGGCGGCGCGGTAGGGCGGGGCGGTCGAGTCTTGCGGTGCCTTCCGGTGGTTGTTTCGGCGCTGTTGCTAATCGGCCATCACGCCGTGGCGGGCATCTGCCCGTGCAGCAGATAGTCCATCAGTTCACGCACCGAACGCATCGCGTGGCCAAACGGCAGTTTCGACGCGCCGCGGAAGAACAGGCCGCGGCTGACTTCGCCACGCAGGGCGGCGGCCAGCTTCAAGTCGATGCAGAATTGGCCGAAGCGTGACAGGCCATCGCGCAACCCGCATTGCGTCAGGCAGTCCATGCGCTGGCTGCAACGCCGGGGATCGCAGCGCGTGCCGGCTTGCAGGGTCTTTTCCTGGCGCAGATAGCGCGTGAGCCACGGCGTGGCCACGGCGCGTGCCGGCAGTCCTGCCACGCTGGTGAATTCCGCCAGCTCGGCCGGGTCGGCATCGATCAAGACGCGCTTGAAATTCTCGTGCGCATCGCCTTCATGCGTGACGGCAAAGGCGGTGCCCACTTGCACGCCGTCGGCGCCGTTGGCCAGCCAATGGCGCACCTGATCATGGCTGCCGACACCACCCGCCACGATCAGGCGAGGCGCGTCCTGGCCCAGTTGCAGCTCGTTGAACAAGGCATGGCATTCGGCCAGCACGCGCTGGAAATCGAAGCGTTCGTCGTGGATGTCATCCAGCCGCGCCGCGCCCAGATGGCCGCCCGCATAGCCGGGGTGCTCAATGACCACGGCATCGGCCAGACGGCCTTTTTTCATCCATTTCTTCAGCACGACGGCCACGCCGCGCGCTTCCGACAGAATCGGCACCAGCGCCACCTTCGGAAAATCCGCCGTCATTTCAGGCAGATCCATCGGCAAGCCCGCACCCATCACGATGGCCTGCGCGCCGCTTTCGCAGGCCTGGCGCACCAGCGCGGGGTGCCCGCGCACGGCCTTCATGACGTTCACGGCGACTAGACCCCGGCCTTGCGCCGTGTCCAGCGCGGCGCGGACTTCGCGGTCCAGGGCTTCCAGGTTGACGCGGTCGATCAGATCGCGGTCATTGCATTTGTCGGTTTGCTCAAGCAAATCGGGGTGGTGATGGCGCAAATCGATGCTGGCGATGGTGCCCACCGCGTTCTGGCTGGCGACCGCGCCGGCCAGACGATGAGCGGAAACGCCAACGCCCATGCCACCCTGAACAATGGGCAGCAAGTCGCGTCCGGCGAGTTTGAGTGATTTGAACCACGTCATGATGAGTCTTTCCTCTGGTCAAGTGGACAGAGGCTAGAGCAAGGGGTGACGGGTCGCCTTGCGCAGGATCAAGCGGGGGGCAAAGGCGCGGCGTAGTGTTCAGCCCACCCGGCCGGTCAGGCGCCGCGCGGCGTTCAGCACGTGGCTCAGGTGGTCGGGGTTGTAGCGGTGCGCGGGCGCGGTCAGCGTCACGGCCGCCGCGATGCCGCCCGACAGCAGGAACACGGGCGCCGAGATACCCGCTACTTCGTTCAGCCGGTCTCCCATGGCGGCAAAGTAGCCGTCGTGGCGGATGCGCGTGTAAAGCGCCTGCTCGGGGCCGGGCGCATTGCCCAGGATGTCGTCATAGGCCGTCAGCACGCGTCCGCCGCTGCCGCGTTCCAAGGGCAGCAGGTCGCCCGCGCGGATGTGGTCGCGCACCGGGTGCGGGGAATCGACGCGGTACAGGCACAGGCGCGCGTCGCCTTGGCGCACGTGATACGCCGCGCTTTCGCCTGTGGCCGCGACCAATTCGCGCAGCACCGGCACGACGATGTGCTCCAACGAAAACGACGCCGAGTAGATGCCGTGCAGGCGGGCGACTTCGGGGCCGAGCGCATAGCGGCCGTCGTCCAGGCGCTGAATCCATTGCGCGTGTTCCAGCGATGCCAGCAGACGCAACACGGTGCTTTTGTACAGCCGCGTGCGTTCGGCCAGTTCACCCAAGGACAACGTGCGGTCGGTGGGGGTGAAGACGGCCATCAGGCTCAAGGCGCGGTCAACGGCCGCCACGCCGCCTTGGGCGGCATCGGCATCGGCAACGGATTCGGTGGCGGCTTTACGCGGCATAGGGTTCCTTGAATTGTGGCGGCAGGTTCCATCCTTCAGAACGGCTGCGCGACATTGTAGGCAAACGCGGCGCCATCACTCCCGCTAAATCGCGCTTGACAGCAATTTTTGGTTTGTCGTTTAATTCTATTAGAAAGAACATCGTTCTATAAGATAGAATTTAACGGAGACTCACGCCATGGCGAATTCCGCCGCAAGCGACACCGATGTCCTGATCAGTGAAGTCGGCCCGCGCGACGGGCTGCAATCGGTGAAGGCCACGATGCCCACCGCTGACAAGTTCCGCTGGATCGATGCGCTGGCCGCCGCCGGCGTGCGCGAAATTGAAGTGGCGTCGTTTGTGCCGGCGCGCTTGCTGCCGCAAATGGCCGACGCGGCTGAAGTTGTGGCCTATGCCGCGCGCATTCCGGGTGTGACGGTGATGGCGCTGGTGCCCAATCTTCGTGGCGCCGAGGCCGCGCTGCGGGCCGGCGTGCACAAGCTGACGATGCCCGTCTCGGCCAGCCGCGCGCATTCGCTGGCCAACGTGAGGAAAACCCCGGAAGACATGGTGGACACCGTGCGCGCCATTGCCGCGCTGCGGGACGACATCGCGCCCGGCGTAAAGCTTGAGGCCGGCATTTCCACTGCCTTCGGCTGCACGCTGCAAGGTTTGGTGCCGGAAGACGAGGTGATTCGGCTGGCGGTGATGTGCGTGGAAGCGGGCGCCGATGAATCAGGCTTGTCGGACACCGTCGGCCATGCCAACCCGGCGCAGGTGCGCCGGCTGTTCCGGCGCTTGCGCGGTGAAATCGGGTCGAAGGCGGGCGCCGCGCACATGCACAACACGCGCGGGCTGGGCCTGGCCAATTGCCTGGCCGCCTGGGACGAAGGGGTGCGCACGTTCGACAGTTCGCTGGGTGGTTTGGGCGGCTGCCCCTACGCGCCAGGCGCGTCCGGCAATGTCGTCACCGAAGACCTCGTCTTCATGTTCGAGGCCATGGGCGTGCGCACCGGCATCGACCTGGAAAAAATCATCGCGGCGCGTCAGCCGCTGGCCGCCGGCCTGCCCGGCGAGCCGCTCTACGGCATGACGCCCGACGCCGGCTTGCCTCTGGGCTTTGTCCAGGCGCGCTAGCGGCATCCGCTTACCCCTCGCAATCAAGGTGCATTACCCATGACTAGCCGTGCAACGTCCCGCCTTCCATATGAAGGCATCCGCGTCGTCGAGTTCACCCACATGGTGATGGGGCCCACGTGCGGCATGCTGCTTGCGGACCTGGGCGCGGAAGTGATCAAGGTCGAACCGATAGGCGGCGACACCACGCGCCGCCTGCTGGGGTCGGGCGCGGGGTTTTTCCCCATGTTCAACCGCAACAAGAAGAGCATCGCGCTGGACCTGAAGCAGCCCGAAGGCGTTGAAGCCGCGCGGCGGCTGATCGATACCGCCGACGTCGTCAGTGAGAATTTCAAGTCGGGCGTCATGGACAAGCTGGGCTTGGGCTATGCGGCGCTGAAAGCCCGCAACCCCCGGCTGATCTACGTCAGCCACAAGGGTTTTTTGCCCGGCCCGTATGACAACCGCACCGCGCTGGACGAAGTGGTGCAGATGATGGGCGGGCTGGCCTATATGACGGGCCGGTCAGGCGACCCGCTGCGCGCGGGTTCCAGCGTGAACGACATCATGGGCGGCATGTTCGGGGCGATGGGCGCGATGGCGGCGCTGGCGCAACGCGAACACACGGGCGTCGGCACGGAAGTGCAGGCCTCGCTGTTCGAGAACAACGTGTTCCTGGTCGGCCAGCACATGATGCAGTACGCGATGACGGGCAAGGCGCCCGCGCCGATGCCCAGCCGCATATCGGCTTGGGCGGTGTACGACGTGTTCACCGTGAAGGATGGCGAGCAGATCTTCCTGGCTGTTGTCAGCGACAAGCAGTGGGACATCTTCTGCCGCGCTTTCGGCTTGCAGGAATGGCTGGCGGATACGCGGCTAAAGACCAACAACGACCGCGTGCAGGCGCGCGAGTGGCTGATGCCGCTGCTGCGTTCGCATCTGGCGGATTACCCCGCGGCGGCGCTTGCCGCACGGTTCGAAGAAGAAGGCTTGCCCTTTGCGCCCATCACCCGTCCCGAACAGCTGTTTGACGACCCGCATCTGAAAGCCACCGGTGGGCTGGCCCCGATCACGCTGCCCGACGGGCGCGAGAGCTTCGTGCCGCTGGCCCCCTTGACGCTGGACGGGCGGCAACCCCCCATCCGCTTGCAGCCGCCGGCTGTGGGCGAACACACCGACGCGCTCTTGCGGGCGGTCGGCTATCGCGACGACGAGATCGCGGCCTTGAAGGCAAGGCGCATAACAGAAGGAGACCAACCATCATGATCACGCTGACCCGACGCTCGTTTTTGAGCGCCACGCTTTGCGCGGCCGCGTTGCCGTTGCGGCTGCATGCCGCGTCCGCCTATCCGGACGGCCGGCCCATCCGGCTGATTGTTCCGTACACGCCGGGCGGCGGCACCGATTCGGTGGCGCGCGCGATTGCGGCCAAGATCACCGGGGCCGCCGGGTGGTCCGTGGTGGTGGAAAACCGCCCCGGCGCGGGCGGCAACATCGGTCTGGATACCGTGGCCAAGACGCGCCCGGACGGCTTCATGCTGGGCCTGGGCCAAACCGCCAACCTGGCGATCAACCCGGCGCTGATGCCCAAGATGCCGTTTGATGCCACCAAGGATTTCGCGGCGGTCGCCATGGTGGCGTCGCTGCCCGTGGTGTTGGTCGTCAAGGCCAACGCGCGCTGGAACACGCTGGCCGATCTGGTCAAGGAAGCGCGCGCGCAGCCCGGCGCCATCAAGCAGGCGCTGGCCGGGTCCGGCACCGTGGGCCATCTGGCGGGCGAGCTGTTGGCGTATCAAGCCAAGTTTCAGGTGCTGAACGTGCCGTACCGGGGCGCGGCGCCCGCGTTGAACGACCTGTTGGGCGAGAACACCGACTACATGTTCGCCACGCCGCAGGCCGCGCAGGAAATGCTGAAAGGCAAGGTGCTGCGCCCCTTGGCCGTCACTTCCCGCGAACGCCTGTCGATTCTGCCCGACGTGCCGACCGTGGCGGAATCCGGGTTCGATGGCTTCGAGGCCGTGGACTGGAAGGCGCTGGTGGCCCCGGCCGGCACGCCGCCCGAGATCATTGATACGGTCAACGGCGTCGTTGAAAAAGTGCTGGCGGACCCGGCCACCATCGCCATGTTCACGGCGGAAGGCAGCAAGCCGATGGGCGGATCGCCCCAGGCCGCGCAGCAATACATCCGGGACGAACAACAGAAGTGGGCACGGCTGATCCGCGAAGCCAATATCCAGACGGCGGCGTAGATGACGGACGGGGCGCCCCGGCACAAGGGCCGCCCCGGCACAAGGGCCGCCCCGGCAAAAAGGGCCGCCCCGGCAAAAAAATGGGCCGCCCGATTCGCGGGCGGCCCTTGCATGCCAAGCGGGCGCAAACCGTCAGGCCATCAGCTTCACAATGGCCGGCACCGACAGCACCGCCGTGTAGTAGCCCATGAACTGCACGCCCGTGTTGAAGCCAAACAAGCGCGACAACAAGCCGCCGAACAGACCCATCGTCAGGATCACGAGCAGGCCCAGGAACTGGCCTTCCCAGATGCTGATCACGATGATCAGGCCGACGAACGTGGCGATGATGGCTTCGTGGCTGACCTTGCGCGACACGAACAACGCGGCGCGGCGTGCGAAGTTCATGGCGAAGGGGTAGGACACCACCGCGGCCAGCAGCACCGCCAACATGCCGTAACCCAGGAATTCCCAGTGGTTCAGCAGGTTGTGCAGGTTGTGGGTTTCGCCGGTGGCGGCGTCAACCGTAAAGCGCGGCGGCGCGTTGAACAGCGGCGCGGCGGGGCCGGCGGCCACGGGGCTGAGCGGCAGGCCGAATGCGATCAGCGGAATGAGCGCTTCGGCGATGTACGTGGCTTCGGTGACGCCATTGCGCGCCGACAGCACCGTCGTCAGCCGGTGATACGCGTGCTTGATGCGCGAGCCCACCAGCTCGCCCAGCACCACCGTCATGGCGACGGGGCTGAACACGAAGGTGGCGCTGGAGATGGCGGCGGTGGCCAGCGTCCAGCGGGTCTGCGTGCGGTCCATGACCTTCAGCGGGTTCGGGAAATAGCCCGACCAGCCCTTGACGTCGGGCGCCAGCGAGAACGTGCGGACCTTTTCGCGCATCATCTTCGCGCGGCCCATGGGCGAGATCACGGTGAACAGATCGGCAATCAGCGGCCCGATGGCGATGCCCAGGAAGTAGCTGATGCTGAGCTTGACGCCGTATTTGGCGGTCAGGCTTTGCAGCGCGATGATCACCACCACGAACGGCACCAGCAGCGCCACGGCGGCCCAGCGTCCTGCGGAAAAGTAGGCGATCAACACGGCGGCGGCCAGGAAAATCCACGGCGCAGACTTGGTGATGGCCGCGCCAAACGGCGCCAGCAGCACGGCGAACAGCACGGCCAGCGGCACCGCGACAAAGGCGGCGACGATGGCGCCCGACACCATCTTGCGCAGCGCGATGTGCGGCACGCCCAGCTTGCGCAACATATTCGCGTCTTGCAGCAAGGGGGTGGCCAGCGTGTCGCCGGGAATGCCGAGCAAGGCCGTTGGCACCGCGTGCGTCATGTGTTTGGCGACGGCGCCCGCCAAGAAGAACGTGAACACGCCGGCGGGCGGCACGCCCAGCAGCACGACCAGCAAGGTCAGGGGCGCAAGCGTGGTGGTTTCATCGGTGCCGGACACCAAGCCAATGGCGGCGAACACCACGGCGCCCAGCAGGCCCATGGCGGCGGCCACCATGATTTGTTCAAGCAGGATCGGGTCGCTCATGCCAGCGCCTCCTTGGATGCGCCTTGCGGCAGAGTGTTGGCGGTGGCGGTGGCGGTGGCGGTGGCCGAGTCAGCCGCTTTTGCCGGAGGCTCGGTGAACAGGTCGTACAGATCCAGTTCCTTCAGTTCACGCACCACGGCTTCCGGCAGGTCCGCCAGGGTGCCCAAACCGCCAGGTTGCTCGGCCAATTCAGCCAGCACTTCGGCGCGCCAGGCCGGGTCATGCGTGGACGTGTGTTCGATGACTTCGCGTTTGGGCGGGAACAGGCGCGCGCAGATCACGCCTGCAATCACGCAGCCTGCCAGCCCGGCCAGCATCGCGTAGGCGTGCGCCAGTTCCGGCGACGCCACCATGCCGCGCAACCAGCGGCTGGCGGCGTAGAAGCCCGCCACGCTGATGGTGATGCCGATGCCGATGGCCCAGGCCAGCTGGCGCAGGTCTACGGTGTCGCTCCATACCTCGGCCAGGCGCCAGGACGGCGCCGGGGATTTTGGTTCCATGTCTCTCTCCGTTGGGTTGGGCGGCGCCGGCGTTACCGTGCGCCGCCTCTGTTCTTATGGGGGCATGCTGGGTGGCCTGTGCTGGCCGGGCGTTATCGCTTGCGCAATTCCTCCAGCAAGGCCAGCGCGCGGTCGGTGCGCACGTCCTTTTCTTCGGCCATGCGTTTGGCGACGGCATCAATCTCGGCGCCCACGGCGCCTGCCACCAGCGCAATGTTGCGGGCGTGCAGCGCCATGTGGCCGCGTTGGATGCCTTCGGTGGCCAGGGCGCGCAGCGCGCCCAGATTCTGCGCCAAGCCGACCGCCACCGCCACTTCGCCCAGCTCTTGGGCGGAACGCACGTCCATGATCTTCAAGGCCACGCGCGCCAGCGGATGCGTTTTGGTGGCGCCGCCCACCAGGCCCACGGGCATGGGCATTTCGATGGTGCCAACCAGCGCGCCCGACGTGTCCTTTTCCCATTGCGTCAGCGACGTGTAGCGGCCCGAGCGGGCGGCGTAGGCGTGCGCGCCGGCTTCCACCGCGCGCCAGTCATTGCCGGTGGCGACGATGACCGGGTCGATGCCGTTCATGATGCCTTTGTTGTGCGTCGCGGCGCGGTAGGGGTCGACGGCGGCGAAGGTGTAGGCGTCCAGCACGCCTTCGATGATCTCGGCGCCGCTGCGCTCCTTGGTGTCCAGCACTTGCGGGGTCAGGCGCACGCGGGCGCGCGCCAGCCGCAGGTCGGCCAGGTTGGACAGGATGCGCAGGCGCACCGAGCCGCCCGTAATGGTTTCGACCAGCGGCGCCACGGCCTCGGCCATGGTGTTGACGGTGTTGGCGCCCATGGCGTCGCGCACGTCCACGATCAGGTGCATCACGATCATCGGGCCGCGCGGCGTGTCGGGGAACACGTGGACCTCGATGTCCTGGCAGCCACCGCCCAGTTCAATCAGCACTTTGTCGCGGCTGTTGGCCAGCGTCACGATGCGCTCGCGTTCGCGCAGCAGCGCCAGCCGTGCGCCTTGCGGGTCGGTCAGCCCCAGCACTTGCACCTGGGCGCGCATCAGCGGCCGGGTGCTGGACGTTTCGAAGCCGCCGCATTCGCGCGCCAGCTTGGCCATGTACGACGCCGCCGCCACGACCGACGGTTCTTCCACTGCCATCGGCACCAGCACATCGCGGCCATTGACCTGGAAGTTGCCGGCCACGCCCAGCGGCAGCTCGAATGCGCCGATGACGTTTTCGATCATGCCGTCGGCGCGGTCCAGGCCCAGCGCGCCGGGCTGGGCCAGCAGTTGCCGTTCTTCGGGGGTGAGCGAGGCGGCGTCAGCAATGGCGGCCAGGCGTTGCGCAGGGGTCAGCGCGCGGAAATTGGGCAGGCGTGAATCGGCCACGATGGCAGGTCTCCGTATAAGAATGTGTGGCCAGATTCTAGGTAAACTGTACCGCCATTGAGAGGTACAGTTTTGGCAAACAGTACCATCGCACTGCACCAATTTTTACGCCCTGGCCGTCATGCGCGAAGACGGCCCATCACGCAGAACACTCGGCATGGACGACCTTAAACACTCCGGCAATTCAGGCCCGCGGCCGCGTGCGGCGCCCATCGCGGAAAGCCTGGCCAAGCTGATCGGCCAGCAAATCGCCGACGGCGTTTACCGGCCGGGCGACAAGCTGCCTTCATTGCGCGAACTGTCCCAGTTGCATCGCTACGCCAAGAACACGGTGGTGGTGGCGTTTGAAATGCTGGTGGCGCGCGGGCTGGTGGAACCCCGCCGGGGTTCCGGCTTCTTCGTGCTGGACGGCGACTTTGCGCGCAAGGCGGCCGACGAAGAGCCCGGCCAACTGAGCCGCGCCATGGACATCGTCTGGCTGATGCGCGAACAGCTCAAGACGCAGCCCGACGCCGTGCAGGCGGGCGATGGCTTTCCGCCCGTGGAATGGCTGGCCGACATGCGCATGGACCGCTATCACCAGAAGGTGGTGCGTACTGGGCTGGGCGCCTTGTTCCGCTATGGCAGCCGTTTTGGCTACGCGCCGTTGCGCGAAAGCCTGGTGCGCAAGCTGGGCGATGTGGGCGTGAACGTGGCGCCGCGCCAGCTGGTGCTGACGCATGGCGCGAACGAAGCCATGGACTTGGTGATTCGCTATTTCGTGCCGCCGGGCGCAACCGTGCTGGTCGACAACCCCGGCTACTACCCGCTGTTTGGCAAGCTGAAGCTGGCGGGCGTGCGCATGCTGGGCGTGCCGCGCTTATCGGATGGCCCTGACGTAGCCGCGCTGGAAGCCTTGTTGCAGCGCGAGAAACCGCGCTTGTTTTTCACGCAGTCGTTGGCGCACAACCCGACGGGGTCGGATATCTCGCTGGCGAAGGCGTACAAGGTCTTGCAGCTGTCCGAGCGCTACAACCTGATGATCGTGGAAAACGATGCGCTGGCGGATTTCAAACCGACGTCTGCCGTGCGGCTGTCGGCGTTGGACCAGTTGGAACGCACGATCTATATCGGCAGTTTTTCAAAATCGTTTTCAGCGGCGCTGCGCGTGGGGTTTATTGCGTGCAACGCCGCGTTGGCCAGTGACCTGGCCGACTTGAAGGCGTTGGTGCACGTCAGCAGTTCGGAATATTGCGAACGCATGGTGGACGTGATGCTGCGCGACGGCCATTACGAGCGTCATCTGGCGCGGCTGCGCCAACGCCTGGAATCCGCCACGGGCCACGCCTTGCAGGTGCTGGACGCGCTGGGCGCCGAGGTGTTCGCGCGGCCGACCAGTTCGATGTACCTGTGGACGGCGTTTCCGGGCGTACCCGATTCGCTGACGCTGGCAGCCGACCTGATGCCGAAGAAGGTCATCATGGCGCCGGGCCGCGTGTTCAGCGTGGACCCGACCGCCGTGTCGCCCTGGTCGCGCTGCAACGTGGGGGCGATCGGGTCGCCGCGTTTCAAGGAGACGCTGGAAGCGGCCCTGGCACGGCGATGAAGCGGCACATTGAAGCGGCACAGTGAAGCGGCGTTGAAGTAACCATCAGGGCGCGCTAGCGATACGCAAACTCCTTGAACCACTGCGCCATCTGCGCTTGCGCCTGGGTGCCAAGCGCGCGGCCTGGCGGCGTGCCGGGTGAGCTGCGCGCGCCTTGCACGGCAAAGCGCTTGACGCCACGGCGCGCGAGTTCGCGGGCCAAGCCCAGCAGCCGCGTTTCGCTCAACCAGTCTGGATGCCAGGTGATGCGGCATTCGAAATCCGTACCGGCCGACAGCAGCTGCGTCAGGCAGGCGAGCGCGGGGCGTTGGGAATCCCGGCGCCCCGTGATGTCGTCATAGCCTTCTGCATCGGCCTTGATGTCCAGCCCCACCCAATCCAGATGGCGCAGCACGTCGGCCAGCCGCAGCGGATAAATGCCCGCCGTGTGCAGCCCGACCCGATAGCCCATGCGCCGCACATCACGGATCAGTGACGGCAGGCGCGGCTCGCTCAGCGGCTCACCGCCCGAGAACACCACGGCATCCAGCAAGCCGCGCCGTGTCTCCAGAAAGGCCCGGGTCTCGCGCCAGTCGTAGCGGGCGGTGCGCGTTTGCAGTTCGGTGTTGTGGCAGTAGTGGCATCGCCACGGGCAGCCAGAGATGAAGACGACGGCGGCTAACTGGCCGGGCCAGTCCACCGTGGAAAAAGGAACCAGCCCGCCGATGGCCGGCGAATGCCGGGGCAGGGGCTGGGCAACAGGCTGGGGCGGCGCGGCGCAGGCCGGCCTTGCGGCCAGCCTGCGCGTCCCGGCTTCAGCATTTGCGTGCAGGGGTGCGCCCTCAGGCGCGCTGCTCGACGAAGAAGCGGCGTTCATTGAATTCGCCTTGTTTACCGGTGTTGAAGGAAGAAACGGGGCGGTGGTAACCCATCACGCGGGTCCAGACTTCGCAGCGCACGCGCTGGCTGTCGTCTAGTTGCGGGGCGGGGGCGGCGATGGCCGCGACGGGGTCCGTCAAGGTTTGCATGGAGTGGCTCCTGAAAAGGCCGGGCTTGTGCCCGGCGGTGGGCGCGCGCTAGGCCGTGGCGCAGCACGCGGTTTGCTTGGCCAAAAGTTCGGCGTCGCATTTGGGGCAGAACTCGTGGTGCCCGGCCAGATAGCCGTGGTTCGGGCAGATCGAAAACGTGGGCGTGACCGTGATGTAGGGCAGCCGGAAGTTCGTCAGGGCGCGCCGCACCAGCTGCTTGCACGCGTCGGCTGATGACACGGCTTCGTTCATGTACAGATGCAGCACGGTGCCGCCCGTGTATTTGCTTTGCAGCGTTTCCTGCAATGCCAGCGCATGGAAGGGGTCGTCGGTATGGCCCACCGGCAACTGGCTGGAATTCGTGTAGTAGGGCTGCGCGTCGCTGCCCGCTTGCAGAATGCCGGGAAAGCGCTTTCGGTCTTCGCGCGCGAAACGGTACGTGGTGCCTTCGGCGGGCGTGGCTTCCAGGTTGTAGAGGTGGCCCGTCTGCTCCTGGAATTCCGTCATGCGGTCGCGCACGCGGTCCAGCAGCCGCACGGCCAGCGCATGGCCGGCGGGCGTGGTGACGTCGTCGGCATCGTGGGTGAAGTTGCGGATCATCTCGTTGATGCCGTTCACGCCCAGCGTGCTGAAGTGATTGCGCAGCGTGCCCAGATAGCGGCGCGTGTAGGGGTAGAGGCCCTGGTCGATGTAGCGCTGCACCACCTGGCGTTTGGTTTCGAGCACGTCGCGGCCCAGCCCCAACAGCGTGTCAAGACGCGCCATCAGCCGGGCTTCATCCCCTTGGCACGTGTAGCCCAGCCGCGCGCAGTTCACCGTGACCACACCGACCGACCCGGTCTGCTCGGCCGACCCGAACAGCCCGTTGCCGCGCTTGAGCAGTTCGCGCAGGTCCAGTTGCAGGCGGCAGCACATGGAACGCACCATGTGCGGTTCCAGATCCGAATTCAGGAAGTTCTGAAAGTAGGGCAGGCCGTAGCGCGCCGTCATCTCGAACAGGCGGTCGGTGTTGGGATGGTCCCAATTGAAATCCGGCGTGATGTTGTAGGTGGGAATGGGGAAGGTGAACACACGCCCTTTGGCGTCGCCGGCCATCATCACTTCAATGTAGGCCCGGTTGATCATGTCCATTTCGGCTTGCAGGTCGCCGTAGGCAAACGGCATTTCTTCGCCGCCCACATAAGGCACCTGTTCCTTCAAGTCAGCCGGGCAGGTCCAGTCGAACGTCAGGTTGGTGAAGGGCGTTTGCGTGCCCCAGCGGCTGGGCACGTTCAGGTTGAAGATCAGTTCCTGCATGGCCTGCTTCACGTCCGCGTACGTCATGGCGTCGCGGCGGATGAAGGGCGCCATGTAGGTGTCGAACGAGCTGAAGGCTTGCGCGCCCGCCCATTCGTTTTGCAGCGTGCCCAGGAAGTTGACGATCTGGCCAATGGCCGACGACATGTGTTTGGGCGGCGTGGATTCCACCTTGCCGGGAATGCCGTTGAAGCCTTCGGTGAGCAGTTGGCGCAACGACCAGCCGGCGCAGTAGCCGCTGAGCATGTCCAGGTCATGGATGTGGATGTCGCCGTCGCGGTGCGCCTGGCCCGCTTCGGGCGTGAAGACGTTCGACAGCCAGTAGTTCGCAGTGACTTTGCCCGCCACGTTCAGGATCAGGCCGCCCAGGCTGTAGCCCTGATTCGCGTTGGCGTTGACGCGCCAGTCGCGCTGGTCCAGGTATTCCTCCATGGCGCTTTCCACGTCCACCAGTGTGTGGGGCAGTGAGCGGTTGAGGATGTGTGGGATAGACATGTCGACACCATATGTTGTGGGGTGTGAAAACTCTACCACCACATATGGTGCTGTTAGCGTGCCGGTGGCACGCGATATCAGCCGAGTTTGATGCGGGTCAAACCGGCTGAGCCGGCCTGCGCAAAACCGGGTTCAGGGCGCGTCGCCCCGCCCGATCAGAATCCGATGGTGACGCCGGCCAGCGAGATCGCTACCGCCAAGGCAGCGGTGCCGGCGGCGGGGCGGGGCGCCCACGACAACATGCCCACCCACATCAGCGCGCCAGCCGACAGCCATCCCAGCCACGCCACAACGCCTACCGTGTTGCCCCACAGGCCCACGCAAGGCAGAAGCGCCAGCGCCAGCAGCAGCACGCCGGCCCCGCGCAGCACGCGCGTGTGGCCGGCGGAGGGGTCGCGGCCCCAGACCTGGTCGTAATGGCGCGGCATGGCCAGGCTCAGGCAGGCCATGCCGGAGTAGGTCAGCAGCAATGCCATCACAATGGCGAATACGTCGTTCATGGTCATGCCGCTGCCTCTTGGTTCGCGCGGGGGGTGCGCTGGGCGGGCGCGGACTGAGGCTTCTTCCACAAACGGATCGCCGCCCAGGCGGATAGTACGCCAAAGGCGACAGCGGTCAATTCGACGCCCGCGCTTTCCCAATCGCCACGCGCGATCTGCGCAAAGGGGTGATCGCCCAGCGTCACCAAGGACAGCACCGGCAGCAGCAGACACAGCGCGGCCAACAGGCCCAGTTGCGTGATCCAGGCCACGCGCGGGCGGCACAGCCAGGCGTGCGCCAGCATCAACGCCCACAAGCCAAAGAAGCAACGCAATTCCCAGAGCGCGCGGTTTTCCAACGCTACCGGCAGCAGCCGGTTGGCCCAGAAGAAACCGATGCAGGCCACCGCCAGACCGGCCAGCCCCGCCACGTTCAAGCCTTCAAACAAGCGGTACATGCGCGCCGTGGCTGCGCCGAATTCATGGCCCAGCTTGGCGCGCCGCTTCACCATGAACAGCACCGCGCCCGTGCCCATCATCGCCGCGCCCGCCAGCCCGCACAGGAAGTACAGCCACTTGACGCCGAAGCCGCCGAACTGCGCCATGTGCAGGTCGCCCATCACCTGGCGCGTCAAGGTGGCTGCGCCGCCATTGACGCCGCCCGGCGGGCGCATGCGAATCAGCTCGCCCGTGGCGGCCGAAAATTCGGCCATGCCAGTTGTGGCGCTGATGTTGTGAAAGGTGTCTTGGTCTTCGTTCCAGCCATAGACGGCGATGCGCATGGCGGCGTCTTCGGGGTTGTTGATGACGATGGCGCGCGCGGTTTGGCCGATCATTTTTTCGGCCTGGGCCACGAGGGGTTCCAGCGCAGGCACCGCCAGCGGCTGGCCGGTGCGGGCGGGCTTTTCCTCTCCCTGCATTTCGGCCAGGTACAGGCGGGTGGCCTCCATGCCGCCGCCGTAGTTCGCCACCACAGGGGCGGGCATCAGCTGGGCGCTGGAGATCACGATGCCGGTGTACGCAATCATGAACTGAAAGGGCAGCGTCAACACGGCCACCGCATTGTGCGCGTCCAGCCAAGACCGCTGGCCCTTCTTCGCGCGAAAGGTGAAGAAGTCCTTGAAGATGCGCTTGTGGGTGACGATGCCCGAGATCAGCGCCACCAGCATCGCCATCGTGGCGAACGCCACGATCCACAAGCCATAGCGGCTTTCGTGCAGCATGTAGTGGAAGTTCACGAAGTGCGTGCCGCCCATCGTGGCGCGGGCTTCGTCGTCGTGATGATCGTCAAGCTCCGCGCCCGTGACCGGGTCCAGCTCGGCGTCGGCGTACATGCCGTTTTTGTCGAACCAATACACCGACAAGCCGTTGTCGTGCCCACGATTGACGGGCCAGACCTCCCACATGCCGGCGCCCGCGTGGTGGCGCTGCATGTAATCGACGGCAAGGTCCAGGCGGCGCGCGCGGTCCACGGGCGCGCTTTCCTGTTGCGCGGCCAAGGCTTCGGCCGCGTGGTGCTCGGGCGTCATCCAGTGGGTGATGGGTTCAGCGAAGATCGCCAGCGACCCCGTGAGGAACACCGTGTACAGCAGCCAGGAAAACCACAGGCCGGCCCAGGTGTGCAACCAGGCCATGGATAGGCGGAAACCGGATTTCAGAAAAGGCCTCTTTTGTTGGCGCCGCCGCGAGCCGGTCAGCGTTGAGTTTTTATTGAGAATGGTTCCGATTCTAGTCGAAATGGGGTCAGCGTTGCGATGCTAAGCATCGTCGTGCGGCGTAAATCCGGCGGCCCGTGGCGCGGCTGGGCATGGCGATTGCTGGGGTGGCGGGTTCTACCGAGCGGCTGCCCACGCAGCGCGGCGGCAGTGGAGCACGCGATAGAACGAGGAGCCCCCATGAAATCCAAAGCCGGAAAATCCAAGCAGATCCACGAACTGCTCTATCAGGCGATCGAGACCGAGATCGGTGGCCTGTCGATCTACGAAACCGCGTTGTCCTGTGCGGTCAACGCGGACTTGAAGCAAGAGTGGAAGGAATACCTGGAAGAAACGCGCACGCACCACCGTGTGCTTTTGACCGTATTTGAACAACTGGGACTTGACCCCGCGGCGGCGTCGCCGGGCAGGGACGTGGTGCGTCACCTGGGCGATTCGCTGGTCAAGGCCATGAAGATGGCGATTCACGCAGGCGACGCCGACGCCGCGCAGCTGGTCGCGACCGAATGCGTGGTGCTGGCCGAAACCAAGGACCACGCCAACTGGGCGCTGATCGGGCTGATTGCCGATCAGCAAACGGGCCGTGAAGCCAAGATTTTGAAGCAGGCCTATGACGCCGTTGCCGTCGATGAAGACCACCACCTGTATCACACGCAGGGCTGGTCGCGTGAACTATGGATTGAGTCGCTGGGCCTGCCCGCCGTGCTGCCACCGCCCGAAGAGGTGAAGCAGGTGGAGAGCGCCATCGGTGCATCGCGAGCCGAGCAATCGCGCGAAAAAATGTTGAACCACTAGGAGATCTCCATGGCAAGCAAGAAACCCGAGAACAAAGGCGCGGCAGGCAAAGGCGCAGCTGGCGCGCTGGATACCGCCTATATGAATAGCGACAGCGGCCCCGCTGCCGGCCCGGCTGGCAAGCCCAGCCACCCCGCGTTGAAACGCGCGGCCGCCGTGGGCGCCACCGCAGGCGCCATCCCGCACAACGCCAACAAGGCCGCCGAATACGGCGACGAGGCCGCGCGTTGCCCCTACACCGGTACGCACGTGCCGGCTGCTGACGCTTCCGTGGGCGCCAGTTCCTTGTCGGAAAGCGAGGCGTCCGGCAAAACCGTTGATGCGGCGGCGCCCGGCGTCAACGCCGTAGACGGCCGCTTGTCGCGCGTGCGGTCGGACGCCAGCGACCAACGGCTGACCACCAACCAGGGCGTACCCATCAGCGATAACCAGCACTCGCTCAAGGCGGGGTTGCGCGGGCCGGCGCTGCTGAAAGATTTCATCCTGCGGGAAAAGATTACGCACTTCGACCACGAGCGCATTCCCGAGCGCATCGTGCACGCGCGGGGTTCTGCCGCGCATGGCTATTTCGAATGCTACGAACCGCTGACCGACCTGACCGCCGCCTCGCTCTTTGCCGAGAAGGGCAAGCGCACGCCGGTTTTCGTCCGCTTCTCAACGGTGGCAGGCGAACGCGGGTCGAAGGACACGGCGCGCGACGTGCGCGGCTTTGCCGTGAAGTTCTACACCGACGAGGGCAACTGGGATCTGGTGGGCAACAACATCCCCGTCTTCTTCATCCAGGACGCGATGAAGTTTCCCGACCTGGTGCACGCGGTGAAGGCCGAGCCGCACCATGGCATGCCGCAGGCGG
This sequence comes from Achromobacter kerstersii, assembly GCF_902859595.1. Lineage (GTDB taxonomy): Bacteria > Pseudomonadota > Gammaproteobacteria > Burkholderiales > Burkholderiaceae_B > Achromobacter > Achromobacter kerstersii. The sequence continues at coordinate 348,153 of NZ_CADIJQ010000001.1, forward strand.
CGTCGGCGCACGATACGTTCTGGGACTTCGTGTCGCTGATGCCGGAATCCACGCACATGCTGATGTGGGTGATGTCTGATCGCGGCATTCCGCGCAGCTACCGCATGATGCAGGGCTTTGGGGTCCATACCTTCCGCTTCGTCAACGCGCAGGGCGAATCGCGGCTGGTGAAGTTCCATTGGAACCCGGTGCTGGGCACGCATTCGCAAGTGTGGGACGAGGCCGTCAAGGTGTCGGGGGCCGACCCCGACTTCCACCGCCGCGACCTCTGGGAAGCCATCGACGGCGGCAACGGCCCCGAATGGGAGCTGGGCGTGCAGGTCTTCACCGAGGAAGAGGCGGCGAAATTCAGCTTCGACGTGCTGGACGCCACCAAGATCGTGCCTGAAGAGCTGGTGCCGGTGCGGCCCATCGGCCGCATGGTGCTGGACCGCAACCCCGACAATTTCTTCGCCGAGACCGAGCAGGTGGCGTTCTGTACCGCGCACGTCGTGCCGGGCCTGGACTTCACGAACGACCCGCTGCTGGCCGGGCGCATCCATTCGTATGTGGACACGCAGATTTCGCGGCTGGGCGGCCCGAATTTTCACGAGATTCCCATCAACGCGCCGCTGGCGCCGGTGCACAACAACCAGCGCGACGGCATGCATCGCCAGGCCATCCACCGTGGCCGCGTGTCATATGAGCCCAATTCGCTGGGGGGCGGCTGCCCGTTCCAGGCGGGCATGGACGGCTTTGTCTCGTTCCCCGAACCTGAAACCGGCGACGAGCTGCGCGGCCATCCCGAGAAATTCGCCGAGCATTACAACCAGGCCACGCTGTTCTTCAACAGCCAGACGGACTGGGAACAGCGCCACATCATCAACGCGTTTGCTTTTGAATTGAGCAAGCTGACGGTGCCGGCCATCCGGCAGCGCATGGTGGCGTCGCTGCGCAACGTGTCGGACGACTTGGCGCAGGCCGTGGCCGACCAGTTGGGCATGCCTTTGCCCGAGCCCTTGCCCCGTGCGATGCCAAAGCCGCCCAAGCCCGAAGTGGAAACGTCCCCGACGTTATCGCTGACGGCCAGGCCGGGGGACGGCGGCGTGGCCACGCGCAAGGTCGCCATCCTGGTGGCCGAAGGCGTGGATGGGCAGGCGGTGTCGGCCGTGGCGCAAACGCTGATCAAGGCGGGCGTGGTGGTGCGTCTGGTGGGTCAGCGTATCGGGCCGCTGCAAGCCGAAGACGGCAGCGCGCTGGACGCCGATGCTTCGCTGGACAATCACCCGTCGGGCCTGTTCGACGGCGCGGTGGTGCCGGGGGGCGACGCGGCAGCGAAGCGTTTGCAGGCCGACGGCCGTGCGCTGGAGTTCCTGCGCGATGCCTTCCGCCATGGCAAGACCTTGTTGGGCCTGGGGCAGGGTGCGCAGGTGTTCGGGGCGGCAGGCATTGCCCCGGACGAAGGCGATGGCGGCCTGTTGATGGGAGGCGGCGCGCCGGCAAAGAGCGCGGCGGCGTTCATCGAGGCGCTGGCCAAGCACCGGCATCCTGAACGCGAGACGACGCCGCCCGCGGTATAGGGCGCAACGCCGGCGTGCCGTGGCGGGCGCCACGGCACCCGCGGTATCGGCTGCCACGGCAAACGCCCGTTATGAGTCGGTACGCCAGGCGTACGGGCGGGAAAGGGAGATGGCGGGCGGAGGTGATTCTCCATTGCCCGTCATCATCAATAATGATTACAATTCCCATTTCCAAAATTCAGAAAGCGGTCGCGCTACGTCCATGTCGTCATCGGAATCCCTGGAGCACCGGGAGCTCGGTTTGCTCTATCGCGACCATCATGGCTGGCTGCGCGGCTGGCTGCTGCGTCGCCTGAGCGTGCCGGCCGAAGCGGCTGACTTGGCGCAAGACACGTTTCTGCGCCTGCTGGCATCGCCTGCGTCGCTGGCGCAGCTGCAAGGCGTGCGCCAGCCGCGCAGTTTTCTGGCGACGGTGGCGCAACGCACGCTGGTGGATCACATCCGCCGTCAGGTGCTTGAGCGCGCGTGGCTGGAAACGCTGGCCCAGCAGCCTGAAGCCACCGCCATGTCGCCCGAGACGCAGGCCATTCTGCTGGAAACCATCCGCGAAATAGACGCCATGCTGCATGGGCTGGGCGACAAGGTGCGGCGCGCGTTCCTGATGTCTCAGTTGGAAGGGGCAAGCTATGCCGACATCGCCGCCCAACTAGGCGTGACGGTCAGCTCCGTTAAAAAATACATGGCGCGCGCGACGGAGCACTGCCTCGTCTACGCGTTGGAAAGGCACTAGGCGGCTATGGCGAACCCGGCAATCTCCGCCGCCGCGCAATGGTATGCGCGCCTGTGCGCAGACGACGTCAGCGCGGCCGATGTGGCGGCGCACCGCCGTTGGCTGGCCGCCGACCCCGAACACGCGCGCGTCTGGCGCCAGGTTGAGCATCTGCGCGGCACGCTGGGCGCGGCGCCTGCGCGGCTGGCGGCCGATACCCTAAGCCGCGCTGACCGCCATTTTGCCCACCGCCGCGCGGCATTGCGCAAGGGCTTGGGCGCGGTGGCGCTGCTGGGCGCGGGCGGCGTGCTGGCGTGGCGCACGATGCCCGTCGAGCGGCTATGGGCCAACTACTTGGCCGACTACCGCATGGGCGCAGGCGAGCGCCGCGAACTGTTGCTGGCCGATGGCACGCAGTTGTGGCTGGACAGCGCCAGCGCGGTGGACGTGGCCATCGACGCGCGCGGCCGGCACATTACCGTTCACGCGGGCGAAATTTTGATCGATACCGAACACGCCGCGCGCGGCTTGCCGCCGCTGCGGGTGACTACGTTGCACGGCACGGTACGCCCGTTGGGCACCCGCTTCACCGTCAACCGCCAGGACGCCGCGACGCACGTTGCGGTGCTGCGACACGCCGTGGTGCTGGAACCCGCCGCAGGCGGCGCGCCGCTGACGTTGAACGCGGGCGAACAAGGCCTGCTGGAACCGGCAGGTGCCCACTTTGCGGGCGCCATCACCGGCGAACCCGACGCCTGGACGCGCGGCCTGCTCATCGTCGACAACTGGCGCCTGGACGACTTCATCAGTCATCTTGACCGCTACCGCCCCGGCCGTTTGAGCTGTGATGCCGCGGTCGCAGCGCTGCGCGTGTCGGGCGCCTTTCCCATTGATGACACCGACCATGCCCTGGCCGCCGTCGAACGCGCGCTGCCGGTGCGCGTATCGCGCTTCACCCGCTACTACACGCGGGTCGTGGCGCGCGGTGGCTAATTGATTTTCATTTTTTTTCTTCAGGCATTGTCCTTTTTCCGATCTCGTCCGACTTAGCAGGGAATACGTCGGATTTGATTCACGGAAAACCTGAGCACTTATGCCTTTCACCCCACACTCCCATTGCCCTCCGGGCGCGTTGGCGCCGATTGCGCGCGCCGTGTTCGTTGCGCTGATGGCGCTGTCCGCCGCGCCGCAGGCGCTTGCGCAACCCGCGCAACCCGCGCAACCCGCGCCCGCGGCAGACGCCGCGCGTCGCTTTGAAGTGCCGGCCGGCCCGCTGGGCCTGGCGCTTAGCCGCTTTGCGGCGCAGGCCGGCGTGGTGCTGTCGTTTGACGCGCAACTCACGCAGGGCAAGCAAAGCCCCGGCCTGCAAGGTGATTACGGCGTGGCCTCGGGTCTGGCGGCGATGCTGTCTGGCACGGGCCTGGAAGCCGTCAGCCAGGGCGGCAACAACTACGGCTTGCGCGTTGCGGGCGCGCAGACGCTGGCGCCGGTTGAAGTGCTGGGCTCGCGCGAACCCGGCCCCAGCGAAGGCACGGACTCGTATACGGTGGGCTTGTCGACCACGGCCACCAAGCTGCCGATGACGCTGCGCGAGACGCCGCAATCGGTATCGGTGATGACGCGACAGCGCATTACGGACCAAGGGCTGAATACGCTGGAAGACGTTATCGCCAACACGCCTGGTCTGACGTTCAAGAAGAAAGGCTCGGCCGACGACAACGAAAAGGGCTTGTACGCGCGCGGCATGGAAGTCACCAACATGCAGGTGGACGGCGTGCCTACCCATAAGGACTTCAATGCTCTGGGCCTGGACACCGCGCTGTATGACCGCATTGAAGTCGTGCGCGGCTCGACCGGCCTGCTAAGCGGCGCGGGCAATCCGGCGGCGTCGATCAACCTGGTGCGCAAGCGGCCCACGCGAGAATTCGAGGCCGGTGTGGGCGTTGCCGTGGGCTCTTGGGACTACAAACGCACCGAGTTCGATCTGGGCAGCCCGCTGGACGAGTCGGGCAAGTTGCGCGGCCGGCTGGTCGGCGCGTGGCAGGAAGGCGGTTCGTTCATCGACCGCGTGAAGCAAGACTCGCAAATGCTGTACGGGGTGGTCGAAGCGGATCTGGCCGAACGCACCATGCTGACACTGGGCGCGGAATACCAGCGCAAGAAGTGCACGGCGTGCTCGTACTTCGGCTTTCCCAGCGTCTACGCCGATGGCACCGAAACCGATTTCCCGCAGCGCTTCAATTCGGCCACCAACTGGAGCCGCCAGGAACGCACGCGCTACAACGTGTTCGCCACGCTGGACCATGAATTTGCGCCGCTGTGGAAGGGCTCGCTGACCGTGTCGCGCACCAGCGACGACAACGACCGCACTTACGGCTGGTTCAGCAGCAACGGCTGGGCCAACCCGGAAACAGGGCAGGGCGCATCCGTGTGGGTGGCCAAGTGGCCCATCCCCAAAACCCAGAACGCCGTGGACGCGAGTTTGACGGGCGCATTCGACGCCTTTGGCCGTCAGCACGATCTGGTGGTGGGCGTGAACGCGTCGCGCACCCGGGGCGACTACGACATGTACCCCTTGTGGACGGCGCCGGGCTACAACCCGGCCATTCCCGATATCCGCCAGTGGAACGGCGACATGCCCGAACCCGATTGGCAAACTACCGGCAAGCGCTACTACACCGAGAAGCAGTCGTCGATTTACGGCGCGCTGCGCCTGCGCCCGACGGATGCCTTGTCGCTGGTGCTGGGCTCGCGCGTCACCTGGTGGGACCAGCAAGCGTCCTACGCCTATAACGACGGCTCGTCTTACCCGGACGACATGCGCGAACAAGGCGTCTATACGCCGTACGCCGGCGTGGTCTATGACCTGAGCCGCGACGTGTCCGTCTACGCCAGCTACACCAGCATCTTCCAGCCGCAACAGGCGCAGACCGTGTCAGGCAGCGTGCTGGCGCCCATCAAGGGCAACACGGTGGAAGTCGGGGTGAAGTCGGCCTTCATGGATGGCCGCTTGAATGGCTCGCTGGCCTTGTTCCGCACGCGTCAAGACAACTACGCCATGCTGGACGGCGACATGCTGGCGCCCAATGGCGACAACGCCTACGTGGCGGCGGACGGCGCCGAGATGCGCGGCGTGGAAGCCGAGCTCAGCGGCGAGCTGACGCCGGGCTGGCAAATGCAGCTGTCCTACGCGTATGTGGACCGCCGCCTGCCCCAAGGCTTCATCACGCAAGTGGGTTTGCCGCGCCATGGCGTGAAGCTCTACACCACGTACCGGCTGCCGGGCGACCTGAGCGCGCTGACCGTGGGCGGCGGCGTGCGCTGGGAAAGCGGCAGCAGCTATGCCGCGCGCGGGCCGGGCCGGGTGATGTATGAATCGTCGCAAAGCAGCTATGCGCTGGTGGACCTGATGGCGCGCTACCAGTTCAACCGCCAATGGTCGGCCACGCTGAACCTGAACAACGTGCTGGACAAGAAGTACTACGCCAGCACGAACGTCTACAGCAATTACTACGGCGCGCCGTTCTCCGCCATGCTGGGCGTGAGCTACAAGTATTGATCGGCAAAACGCCGGGGCGGACGCCGCCCCGGCGGTTGAATCGAACTTAGCTTCAATCCAGCTTGATGTCGGCCCGCTTGGCCACGTCGCCGAAGGTGCGCAGTTCTTTTGCGATCTGCGCCTGGAACGCCTGGCCCGGCAGGAACACGGGCTCCAGCGCCAGGTCGGTGACCGCCTTGCGCACTTGCGGGTCTTGCATGATTTTTTCGACCGCGCGGTTCAGCGTGTCAACGACCGGCGCGGGCGTGCGGGCAGGTGCCGCCAGCGCGTACCAGCCCACGAAAGACACTTCGGGAATGCCGGCTTCGGCAAAGGTCGGCACGTCGGGCAGTTGCGGCACGCGATGCTCGCCCGTAACGGCCAGCGCGCGCACCTTGCCGGCGCGCACTTGCGGCGCGGCGGACGATACGGTGTCGACGCCCAGCGCCACCTCGCCGCCGATCATCGCGGTGATGAGCTGCGCGCTGCCCTTGTAAGGCACCGGCATCATCTTCGCGCCCACGGCTTCGGCAAACATTTCACCCGCCAGGTGCGGCGCGGAGCCCGGGCCAAACGTGCCGTACATCAGCCCGCCCTTGTCGCTTTGCTGTTTGGCCAGCGTGGCGGCTTGCTGCACGGTGGTGGCCGCCAGGCCGTTCTGCGCCAGCAGCACCACGGGCGCCATGGCGACGATGGCGATGTGTTCGTAGCTGTGCATCGGGTCGTAGGGCAGGGACGCCTTCAGCGCTGGCAGCACGGTGTACGTGGTGCTGCCCGACAGCAGCAGCGTGTAGCCATCAGGCTGGGCGCGCGCGACGGCATCCGCGCCGATCACGGTAGACGCTCCCGGGCGGTTCTCGACGATGACCGATTGCCCCAGGCTGCCCGACAGCTTGTTGGCCAGCAAGCGGGCCACGGCGTCGGTCGCGCCGCCCGGGGTGAACGGCACAACGATCTTGATCGGCTGTTCAGGGTAGGCGGCGTGCGCATCGCCCGCATACGCGGCAACGGCAAGGTTGAACGCCATCACGGCGGCACAAAATCTAGCGGTCATTGCAACGCTCTCGGTCAGTCAGGGGAAATCGGATCAAGCAATTCAGGCGGCAGCGCGGGCAGGCTGGGCGGATGCGCACAGGGTGGAGCCCTGCTCGCCCAAGTCCCAGAACAAGCCGGCCATGATGGCCAGCCCTTCACGCGCCACGCTGCCCAGCAAATGTTCGTTGGGCGCATGCTGTGCGCAGGCCGGGTACGAATGCGGCACCCACAAGGTGGGCAAGCCCAGCTGGTCGGCAAAAATATCGTTGGGCAGCGAGCCGCCCAAGTTCGGCAGCAGCGCGGGCCGTTTGCCGGTTGTGCGTTCCAGCGACGTTGCCGCCCAGCGCACCCAGGCGTTGTCGGGCGACAGGCGGGTCGCGCCCGCCTGCATGCCGATGCGCACTTGCACGTCTTCAAAGCCGCCTTGGCGCAGGTGTTCGCGCACATGGGTTTCCAGCGCGCGCCAGTCGGTGCCGACCACAAAGCGCAGTTGGCACCAGGCCACGGCTTCGGGCGGAATGGCGTTGACGGGTTTGGCGGGGTCGCCCGCGCCGAAAGTCAGCACGTCCAGGCTGTTCCAGCCGAAAACTTTTTCGGGTGCGGACAGGCCCGGCTCGCCCCACCACGCATTGATCTCGGGGTCGTCCGCGCCGCCGCCCACTTCCAGGTCGGCCAGCGCGCCGGCAACGGCGCCGGGAATGGGGGGCGGGCGCAAGCCGGGAACGGTGATCCGGCCATTCGCGTCCACCAAGGTGCCGATGGCGTGCATCAGGATGATGGCCGGGTTGGCCAGCAGGCCGCCCCAGTTGCCGGAGTGATAGCCGCGTTCTCGCGCACGCAGCTTCAATTCAAAATTCACCGCACCGCGTGACCCCATGAACAGGGTGGGGCGTTCGGCGTTCAGGCGCGGGCCGTCGCTGGCAATGAACACATCGGCGGCCAGGGCGTCGCGCTGCGCCTCGCAAAAGGCGGCAAGGCCCGGCGAGCCGGCTTCTTCTCCGGTTTCAATCAGCCACGTGGTGTTAAAGCCCAGCTTGCCGTCGCGCGCCGCAATCACTTGGCGCATGGCTTCCAGGTTGATCGTGTGCTGGCCCTTGTTGTCGGCCGTACCGCGGCCGTACCAGCGGTCGCCTTCGACTTGCAAGCGCCACGGGTCGCGCCCCGCTTCCCATTTGGCGGCGTTGCCGCGCACGACGTCGCCGTGGCCGTACATCAGCATGGTCGGCAGGCCGGCGGCCTCAACGCGGCGCGCCACCAGGATGGGCAAGTCAACGCCCGCAGGGTTGGCATGCACCTCACAGGAAAAGCCCAGTTCGGTCAGAAGCGGGATCAGGTCTTCATTCAGATAGGCATGCTGCGCCGGGGCCTGTTCGGGCACTTCGCTTTCCGTGGCGTAAGCCACCCGTCGCGTCAGCGCGGCGAGCAACGCGCCGTTGTCATAGGCTTGTACGGCTTGAAGGACGGCTTGTTCGCGATTCACTGCGGCTCTCTGGATAACAAAAGATGCACAAAGTTATTACGCTTCACGACATGCCACAATTAGATAATTAGCATCTTTGCATTGCCTTTTAGGCATGTCTTTAGGAGGCGTGATGATTTCTTTGGCCTTGAGGTACTTCCTGGAGGTAGCGCGCAGCGGCTCCATCGCGGGCGCGGCCAGCGCGCAGCACGTGGCGGCGTCCGCCGTCAGCCGGCAGATCGCCAAGCTGGAAGACAGCCTGGGCATCGTGCTGTTTGAACGCCAGGCGCGCGGCATGGAACTCAGCGAAGCCGGCAGGCAATTGGCTGCCTACGCGAACGCGGCGGCGCTGGAGGCCGACCGCGTCACCACGCAGATCCGGCAGCGCGGACATCTGGGCGACGTCACCATCCGGCTGGCCTGCACGGAAGGGTTCGCCCACCGCTTTCTGCCGCTGAGCATGGCGGAATTCAAGCGCGTGCGGCCCGAGGCGCGCTTTCATTTACATGTGGACCGCCCGGAAGAGGTGACGCGGCACATCCTGGAAGGCCTGTCGCAGATCGCGTTGCGCTACACCACGGCGCAAGACGACCGCCTGAAAACCGAGCTGCTGACGCGCGCACCCGTCTACGCGGTCATGTGCCGCAACCATCCCTTGGCGGGCCGGCGCAGCATCAACATGCGCGAGCTGTCGGAATACCCTTTGTCGGTGGGCGACCACGGCACGACGGTGCGCCAGCTTTTCGATTCGGCCTGTGCGAACGCGGGCCTGCATATCGAACCCGCGTATGTGTCGAACCATTCGGCCGCGTTTCTGCCGATGCTGCCGGGCAGCCGGATCGTGGCGCTATCGGGCTACCTGACGCTGCTGGGTCACGGCGGCGGAGAAAAGCTCGCAGGCGTGCCGTTCACAAACCCAGAGATGCGGCAGCGTAGCATTCAGATGCTGACCTTGCAGGGCAGAACATTGCCCACGCTGGCGCGGGAGTTCATGGCCTTCATGGCGGAGCGCCTGACGGCGGCGCCCCGCTCGCCCGAGGTGGCCGACGCTCAGGGCTGGGCGTGATCAGCGGCATCATCACAGGCTTCCAGCGGCATGTCGATCTGGCAAGTGATGCCATCCTGCCGGAATTCCATTGAGGTTTTGGCGCGCAGCGTAAACGCCAGTGCCTGTTCGATGAGCTCGCGGCCATATCCGCGGCGGGTGGCGTCGGGGGGCTCGGGCAAACCGGATTCCGTCCACACAAGAATCAGGTGATCTTTATCCTTGTCGCCGTGCTCGGTGCGCCATTTGACGTCCAGCTTGCCCGACTCATAGCGCAGCGCGCCGTATTTGATGGCGTTGGTGGCCAGCTCGTGCACGGCCAGCGCCAGGGTCTGGATACGTTCAGGGCTGATATGCACCGCGGGCCCGCTCGTCGTGATCTGACGTTCGTTGCCCAGCGCATCAAGTTCGCGGCGCAACACACCGCCGAACTCGATCTTTTCGCCATTGGATTCGCTGAGCAGGCCCTGCACGCGGCCAAGCGCCGCCAGCCGGGTGTCGAATCGCTGGAAGGGTTCGCCTTCGCCCAGCGTGCGCCGCGCCACGCTTTGCACCAGCGCCAGCAGATTGCGCGTGCGGTGTTGAAGTTCCGAGATCAGTACGCGGTGGCGTCGTTCGGCCCGGGTGATGAGGGTGATGTCGATAAAGGTCACGACCACGCCGTCGACCTGGCTGTCGCTGCTGCGGTACGGCACCAGGCGCAGCAGATAGTGTTTGCCGTCCAGGGTGCCGGCGATGCGGCGTTCGATGGGCTTGTAGTGGGTGTAAACCTGGGCGATATCGTTGGCGAACGAAGGCAGGTCAAAGCGGCTGGCCAGGTCGGTGATCGGGCGGCCGCAGTCGGTGGGCAGGATGTTGAAGACATCGCCCATGGCCGGCGTGAAACTACGGATGATCAGGTCGCGGTCCAGGAACAGGGTGGCGATGGCGGTGCTTTCAAACAGGTTGTGCAGGTCGCTGTTGCTGCGGTCCAGTTCGTCGACCTTGCCGTGCAGCTCGGCGTTGACCGTGTGCAACTCTTCATTGAGCGATACCAGTTCTTCCTTGGAGGCTTCCAGTTCTTCATTGGTGGACTGGAATTCCTCGTTCACGGACACCAGCTCTTCGTTGGACGACTTCAATTCCTCAAGCGCGGTTTCGTACTCTTCGATCATGGACTGCAACCGTTCGCGGGTGTCGCGCAGTTCCAGCTCAATCTGCTTGGCCGCGCCTTCCTGCGTGAATTGGGTCTGCGCAGCGGCGGCGTCGGGGGGCAGCGACGGCCCCTGATCGGTAAACAGAATCAGGAAGAGCGATTCGCCTTCCTTGTGGTCGGCCAGCGGCTCCACGGTCAACGTCACCTGCTGGACGCGGCCGTCTTCGCCCTCGACGGAAACGTTTTCACGAATCGCCGTCAAGCCGGAGTCGGCGGCTTCAGTCAATAGTGTGCGCAGGTCCAGACGCAGCCCCTTGCGCGCCAAAGTCAGCACCTGGCGCGTGGGCACGCCGGCCGCCGCCTCAAGGTATTTGCCGGTGCGCCCTGAGTAATAAACGATGTCACCGCTGCTATCCACCAGAACATGCGGCGGGGCATGCCGCGCCAGCACCTGGCTGTCCACCGAGTGGCGCAACGCGGATGCTGCCGTCGACGTGCGGCGGTGGCCAGCTGGAGGCGGGTCCGATTTATGCATGGAGGGCAGCGCCATAAAAGGTCGGGGCGGAGCGCCGATATCGGGTCGGCGCTGAAAAATCCGGTGCTTCTTGTCTGCGGGTGAGAACAGGTCGCTGAATTGCGTGACATTTTCCGACATGCCCAGGAATAAATAACCGCCCGGACGCAGGGAATAATGGAATGTCGGAATGACCTGCTTTTGAATGCCCGCGCCGAAATAGATCAGCAGGTTGCGGCACGACACCAGGTCGATGCGGGAAAAGGGCGGATCGCGCAGCACGTTATGCGGCGAAAAAATGCAGAGATCGCGTATTTGCTTGCTGACGACGAATGAGTCGCCGTCGGCGATGAAAAAGCGGCGGCGCCGTTCAGGCGATACGTCTTCAAGCAGCGCCCCGGGGTAGCGCGCGGCGCGGGCAACGGCCAGCGCCCGGTCGTCAATATCCGTGGCAAAGAGCTGCACGCGCGGCACGACGGCCAGGGTGTCCATGTGCTCGCGCAACAAGATGGCCAGGGAATAGACCTCTTCGCCCGTCGCGCAACCCGGCACCCAGACGCGCACCGTTTCCGTAGCGCCCCGGCCCTCTAGCAACTGAGGAATGACCAGATTCTGCAACGCATTGAAGGCGTCGGCATCGCGAAAGAAGTTGGTCACGCTGATCAGCAAGTCGCGAAACAGGGCGCCCGATTCTTGCGGTTCTTGCTTCAGGAAATCGATATACGCGCTGATCGTCGGCACCTGATTGACGTTCATGCGTCGTTGCACCCGGCGCATGAACGTCTTGCTCTTGTAGCCGCTGAAATCGTGGCCGATGCGCGTGCGCAACAAGCCATAGATTTCGTTCTTGGCGGCTTCGAGCTGCACGCGCTCCTGGCCTTGGGCGTCATCGCCGTTCAGGTCGTCCAGATGACTCAAGCCTGCCGCGAAGGTGATCAGCTTGGCGCCCATTTGATCGGCGGGAACGATGAAGTCCACCATGCCCGATGCAATGGCGCTGCCAGGCATTTCCGGGCTGCTGGGGCCGAAGCCGTCGGGCGCTTGCGCGAGCGTCAGGCCGCCGTGTTCCTTGATCGTCTTGATGCCAAGGGTGCCGTCCGAATCGCCGCCCGAGAGGACGACGCCTGCGGCGAAGTCGCCGATGTCCAGCGCCAGCGATGAAAAAAACAGGTCGATCGGGCGGGGGCCACGTTGCTCGGGCATGCGTTTGCGCAGCCGCAGGCGGCCTTCATGAATCGACATGACGGCATCGGCGGGCAGCACGTACACGTTATTGACCATCACCGGCATGTCTTGCTCGGCGGTTTGCACGGTCATTGCCGTGTATCGCTGAATGACTTCCGGCAGATGGCTTTCGCGCGTGGGACTCAGGTGGGTCAGCACCACAAAAGCCAGCCCGGGCTCGGGAGGCACGCCGCGGAAGAACCCTTCAAGCGCTTCGATACCGCCGGCGGATGCGCCAATACCCACAATGGGAAATTCCGTCTGGAGAATCATGGTCTCTTTGGCCTTGTGGACCAGGCAAACAGCGTATTAGGCATCGGTGAATCTGGGTCGGTGAAACAACGCGCTGTTCAATGGTCTCAAAGAAAGGGCTGACAGCGCGGCGCGTGCATATTCCTTTTTATTGCGTTCAATGTCGGAATACACGCAGCGACATTACCATGGCTGCTCCGTAAATTGGGGCGCAGGTTGCGTGCGGCTGACCTAGTACGATCAGCCTATCGGAATAGGCCGCGGTTTATGCGGTTGCACCGTTGCGTGCGCCGCGCCATTTCAGCCGTAATCGCTCCAGCCCCAAATAAACAATGGGTGTCGTATAGAGCGTCAGGAACTGGCTGATCATTAATCCGCCGACGATGGCGATGCCCAGCGGGCGTCGCAGCTCGGACCCTTCGCCCATGCCCAATACCAGAGGCAAAGCGCCTAGAAGTCCCGCCAAATTGGTCATCACTATGGGGCGCAGGCGCAGCATGGCGGCGCGGTGAATCGCCTGTTCGGGCGTCAGCCCTTCACGCCGTTCCAGGCTGAGCGCAAAGTCAATCATCAAAATGGCGTTCTTCATGACGATGCCGACAAGCAGGAACAGGCCTAGCAGCGCAATCAGGGTGAACTCGATGTTGGCAAGGCGCAACGCCAGCAGCGCGCCGACGCCCGCCGAGGGCAATGTCGACAAAATCGTCAGCGGATGCAGCGGGCTTTCATACAAGATGCCCAGCACCAGATAGATGGCGACCAGCACCGCCAGGATCAGCCAGGGCTGGTCTTGCAGGCTTTGCTGGAAGTTGCGGGCGTCGCCGCCCAGCCGCGTCTGGATTGTGGAGGGCACCATCAGCTTGGCCAGGGTGGCGTCGATGGCGGCCAACCCTTGCTCCAGCGACACGCCCGGCGCCAGCGAGAAACCCACCCCCACGGCGGCGAACAGCCCGTCGTGGAAGACGCGGTCATTGACCAGCCCGTTGTCATACGTGGCGAATGCGGTCAGCGGCACGCGTGTGCCGTCGGCAGCCACGACGTACACCTGTTCCAGCACCTCGGGGTCTTCCGTGTAGCGGGGGTCCAGCTCCAGCACCACGCGGTACTGGTTCATGGCGTCGTACAACGTGGCGACCTGGCGCTGGCTGAATGAGTTGCTGAGCACGCTGCTGATCGTGTTCATGTCCACGCCCAGCCGTTGCGCTGCGCTGCGGTCGATGTTGATCACGACCTGCTGCGTGGCGCCGTCGCCTTCGGCGTCCACATCGCGCAGTTCGGGGATGTCTTGCATGGCCTTGGAAATCTTGCGCGACCATTGCCGCAGCGCCGGCACGTCGCTGGCCATGATGGCCAGTTCGTGGTCGCCGGAATTGCCGAACCCGCCGGGCATCCGCAAGTCCTGGTCTACGTTCAAAAAGAACATGCCGCCCGGCACGGCGGGCGCATTCGTGCGCAGCCAGTTGATGACGGCGGTGGATGGTTCACCGCGTTCGGCCACGGGCTTGAGCCGGATCAGGAACAGTGAATTGCTGATGCCCAGGCCGCCGCCGTTGTAGCCGATGACGTCTTGCACGGCCGGGTGCTTCAGCACCAGTTGGCGGTATTGATCAATCTTGGGCTGCATGACCTGGAAAGAGAAACCGTCATCGCCGCGTACGAAACCCATCAGCTGCCCGGTGTCTTGCACCGGCAGGAAGCCCTTGGGCGCTTCTATATAGAGGTAGACGTTCAAGCCAACGACGCCAGCCAGCAGCAACAAGGTCAGGCGCGCATGGCCCAGCACGCGCGTGAGGGACTTGCCGTACCAGGCGTGTGCGCGGCCGAAGGCGGCTTGCATGCGGGACGGGCGGGGCGGGTGGAGAGGGCGGGGCACGTGGCCGGCGCCCGTCGCAGGCGTGGCCGGATGCTCCCCCGGTTTGAGCCAGCGGGCGCAGAGCGCGGGAATGATCGCCACCGAGACCACCAGCGAAATCACCGTGGCGGCCACCAGCGTGATCGAAAATTCGCGGAACAGCCGTTCGACCAGGCCGCCCATGAACAGGATGGACACGAACACGACGCTTAGCGCCAGCGTCATGGCGACCAGCGTGAAGCCCACTTCGCGCACGCCGCGCAGGGCGGCCTGGCGGGGAGACAGGCCACGTTCGATGTGGCGCGAGATATTTTCCAGCACCACGATGGCGTCATCCACCACCAGGCCGGCGGCCACGATCAGCGCCATCAGCGACAGGTTGTTCAGCGAAAAGCCAAACAGGTACATGACGGCGAAGGTGGCGATCAGGCACACCGGAATCGCTACGCTGGGAATCGCTGCCGCGCGCGCATTGCCCAGGAACAGCCACACCACCAGGATGACCAGCGCCGTCGCCAGCGCCAGCGTGATGTGGGCTTCGCGCAGCGTGGCGTTGATGCCGGGTGAGCGGTCCAGCGCCACGGTCAGGTCCACGTCGGCGGGCATCAGCGCGCGCAAGCCGGGCAAGGCGTCGTTGATGGCGCCGATGGTTTCAATGATGTTGGCGCCGGTCTGGCGGCTGATCGTCAGCACCACGGCCGGGTTGTGGTTGTGAAAGCCGCTGCTATAGCGGTTTTCGACGGAATCACTGACCTTGGCCACTTGCGATAGCCGGATCACCGCGCCGTCTTCGTGGCGCACGATCAGGCTGTTGTAGTCATGCGCGGTGCGGGGCTGCTCGGGCGTGCCGACTTCCCAGCGCTGGCCGGCCGAATCCAGCTGGCCCAGTGGGCGCATCGGCGCGGCGTTTGAGATGGCTTGGCGCACGTCGTCCAGCGCCACGCCGTAATGGGCCAGCGCGTTGGGGTTGACCTGCACACGCACGGCGGGCAGCGAGCTGCCGCCCATGGTCACTTCGCCTACGCCATTGATTTGCGACAGCTTTTGCGCCAACACCGTCGAACCCAGGTCATACAGCTGGCCGGCGGGGCGGGTGGCGGAACTGAGCGCCAGCGCCATGATGGGCGCTTGCGACGGGTTGACCTTGCGGTACGTGGGGTTGCCCGGCATGCCGGCCGGAAGCTCGGCGCGCGCCGCGTTGATGGCGGCTTGCACGTCGCGGGCGGCTTCGTTGATGTCGCGGTCCAGGTCGAACTGCAACTGCACGCGGGTGGCGCCCTGGTTGCTGGACGAGGTCATGGCGCTGACGCCCGCGATGCTGCCCAGCGCCCGTTCCAGCGGCGCGGCCACGGTGCTGGCCATGCTTTCGGGGCTGGCGCCGGGTAACTCGGCGCGCACTTCAATGGTGGGGAAGTCGACTTGGGGCAGCGGCGACACGGGCAGCAGCCGCCACGCGACGGCGCCCAGCAACGTCAATGCGATCGCCAGGAAGATGCAGGCGACCGGGCGGTGCAGCAAGGCCCGGATCATGCGTCGGACCCGTCAGCGCGGGCGGTTGGCGTGGCGGGGGTGGTGGGGTTGTTGGGAACACCGCGCCGTTGCCCCAGCCGGTGAAAGAACAGATACACGGCCGGCGTCGTGAACAGCGTCAGCACCTGGCTGACCAGCAGCCCGCCCACCATGACCCAGCCCAGCGGCTGGCGCAGTTCCGCGCCGGAGCCGGTGGCCAGCATCAGCGGCAACGCGCCGAACAAGGCGGCCAGCGTGGTCATCAGAATGGGGCGCAGGCGCAGCAGCGCCGCTTCGCGGATGGCGGCGTGCGGCGCCAGCCCGCGCGTGCGTTCGGCTTCCAGCGCGAAGTCCACCATCATGATGCCGTTCTTTTTCACCAGGCCGATCAGCAAAATGATGCCGATCACGGCAATCAGATCCAGCGGCCGGCCCGTGATCAGCAACGCCAGCAACGCACCCACGGTGGCTGACGGCAGCGTCGACAGAATGGTGATGGGGTGGATGGCGCTTTCATACAGCATGCCCAGCACCAGATACATGGTGACGACAGCGGCCAGCATCAGCCACAGCGTGTTCGACAACGACGCCTGGAACGCCGACGCCGCGCCTTGCAGGCGCAGTTCCACGCTGGGCGGCATGGCGATGTCTTGCTTGGCGGCTTCAATGGCGGCGATGGCTTCGCCCAGCGAACCGCCCGGCGGCAGGTTGAACGACAGGTTCACCGCCGGAAATTGCGACAGGTGGTTCACCGCCAGCGGCACGGCGCGTTCGCTGACGGTGGCCAGCGCCGACAGCGGAATCGCCTGGCCGTCTTCGGTTTGCAGGTGGATGCGTTCCAGCGCGTCGGGGCTTACGGCCATGGAACGGTCCACTTCCAACACCACACGATATTGGTTCGACTGCGTGAACAGCGTCGCCACCTGGCGTTGGCCGAAGGCGTTGTATAGCGTCTGCACCACGTCGTCCATCGTCACGCCCAGGCGGGCGGCGGTGTCGCGGGACACTTGCAAATAGGCTTGGCGGCCGTCGCCTTGCAGGTCGGACGACACATCGGCCAGCGCGGGCGACTCGGCCAGGCGCTGCGTCAGCGCGTGGCTCCATTGCGTCAACAAGGCGCTGTCGGGCGACGTCAGGGTGAACTGGAACTGGCCACGGCTGACGCGGTCTTCGATGTTCAGTTCCTGCACGGGTTGCAGAAAGAGCGAAATGCCGTGAACCTCGCGGGCACGCGCATCCAGCCGCGCCATCACGTCCGCCAGCGGCGCGCTGCGTTCGCCCCAGGGCTTCAGGTTGATCAGCAGGCGGCCGGTGTTCAGCGTCGTGTTCATGCCGTCGATGCCAATGAAGGACGACAGGCTTTCCACGTCGGGGTCGGCCAAGAGGCTGGCGGCCACCGCTTGCTGGCGGCGCGACATTGCGTCAAACGACGTGCTCTGGGACGACTGCGTCACGCCTTGCAGCACGCCGCCGTCCTGCACCGGGAAAAACCCTTTAGGTACGGCCAGATAGAGCAGGCCGGTCAGCACCACCGTACCCACCATTACCAGCAGCGTCAGGCGCTGATGGCGCAGCGTGACGTCCAGCCAGCCGGCATAGCGCGCCTGGATGCGGTCCAGCAGACCGGGGCGGGATTCCACATGCGCGGGCAACAGGCGCGCGCACATCATCGGCGTGAGCGTCAGCGACACCGCCAGAGAAATCAGGATGGCCACGGCCAGCGTGATAGCAAATTCCCGGAACAGCCGGCCGACCACGTCTTCCATGAACAGCAGCGGAATCAGCACGGCGATGAGCGACAGCGTCAGCGACACCAGCGTGAAGCCGATCTGCCCCGCGCCCTTTAACGCTGCCGACATCGGGCTATGGCCTTGTTCGCGGTAACGGGCAATGTTCTCCAGCATGACGATGGCGTCGTCCACGACGAAACCCGCGCCGATGGTCAGCGCCATCAGCGTCAGGTTATTGGTGGAAAAGCCAGCCAGGTGCATGAAGCCGAACGTGCCGATCAAGGACAGCGGCACGGCCAGGCTGGGGATCAGCGTGGCGGGCAGGTTGCGCAGGAACAGAAACGTCACCAGCACAACCAAGCCCACGGCGAAGACCAGTTCCCATTGCACGCCGCGTACTGATGCGCGAATGCTCTCGGTACGGTCGGTCAGAATGCGGACCTGGGCGGCGGCCGGCAGGCTGGCGGTCAGTTGCGGCAGCAGCGCCTTGACCTGGTCGGCCACGGCGATGACGTTTGCGCCCGGCTGGCGCTGGATGTTGACGAGCACGGCGGGTTGTTTGTCGACCCAGGCCGCCAGGTAGCGGTCTTCAGCGCCGTCCTCGACGGTGGCGACCTGGCCCAGCCGCACCGGCGCGCCGTTCTTCCAGGCCACGATCAGTTCGCGGTATTCGTCGGCGCTTTGCAGCTGGTCGTTCGCGTCCATGATGACCGAGCGCACCGGGCCGTCGAAGCTGCCCTTGGGCTGATTGGAATTGGCCTTGCTGATGGCTTCCTGCACGTCAGACAGTTGCAGCCCGCGCGCGGCCAACGCCATCGGGTTGACCTGCACGCGCACGGCGGGCCGCTGGCCGCCAGCCAGGCTCACCATGCCCACGCCAGACAGCTGCGACAGGCGTTGCGTCATGCGCGTGTCGACCAGGTCATAGACTTTGGGCAGCGGCAGGGAATCGGACGTTACCGCCAGCGTCAGGATCGGCACGTCGGCGGGGTTGACCTTGCGGTAGACGGGCGGCGTTGGCAAGTCGTTGGGCAGCAGCGAGCCGCTGGCGCTGATGGCGGCCTGCACTTCCTGTTCGGCCACGCCCAGCGATACGTCCAATGAAAATTGCAGCGTGATGACCGAGATGCCGCTGCCGCTGGTGGACGACATCTGCTTCAAGCCCGGTATCTGCCCGAAGCGCCGTTCCAGCGGCGCCGTCACCGCGCGCGCCGTCACGTTGGGACTCGCGCCCGGATACGGGGTCGTGACCTGGATGATGGGGTAATCGACCTGCGGCAGCGCGGCCACCGGCAGCATGCGCCAGGCCAGAATGCCCGACAGCAGCAGGGCGATCATCAGGAAGGACGTCGCCACGGGGCGCAGGATGAAGGGGCGTGACAGGCTCATGCGCGGGTCAGGGTCAACAATCAGGTTAGGGATTCAACGATCTGGACGCCGCGGCCGTCATGCAGACGGTCCACGCCTTCGACCACGACGCGTTCGGTGGGGGCGAGCCCCGCTTCCACGACGACGCGGCCGGCGTTGGCGGGGCCAAGTTGCAGCACGCGGCGGGTGGCGCGGGTGTCCTCGCCAATGACGAATACGAACGCGCCTTCCGAGCCGTACTGCACGGCGGCCGACGGAATGGTGACGGCGTTGTCTTGCTGCACCACCGCCAGCCGGATGTTCACGAACTGATTCGGAAACAGCGATTCGTCGGCGTTGTCGAAGCGGGCGCGCAGGCGCACGGTGCCGCTGGTGGTTTGAATGCGATTGTCCAGCGCTTCCAGCGTGCCTTCGGCCAGCACGCGGCGGTCGTCGGCGTCCCAGGCTTCTACGCGCAACACGGCGGTCTTGGCTTGCGCCCGGCGCAGAATGTCGAGCCGCGTTTCCGAAATGCTGAAGATCGCGGAAATGGGCATCGTCTGCACCACCGTCGTCAGCCCGTCGGTGTCGCTCGCCCGTACATGGTTACCGGCGTCGACGCGGCGCAGCCCGATGCGGCCGTCCTGCGGCGCCACGATACGGGTGTGGTCAAGCAGGCGCTGCGCGTCGGCCACTTGGGCGCGGTTCAATTGGCGTTGCGCGAGGTAGGCGCGCACTTGGGCTTCGGCGGTGTCCAGTTGCTGCCCGGCCACGGCTTCCTGGCGCGCCAGCTTGCGGTAGCGTTGAAGGTCGGCTTGGGCGTTGTCCAGCAGTGCTTGCGTGCGCGCCAGCTCGCCTTCGGCGGCGGCCAGCGCGGTTTGATAGGGGCGGGCGTCGATCTCGGCCAGCAACTGGCCGCGCGTGACTGCCTGGCCTTCTGTGAAGTGCAGCCGCATCAATTCGCCATCCACCTGGCTGCGCAACACGACGTGCGACAGCGGCGTGATGGTGCCTAGCGCATGCAGATCGCGTTGCAGCGGGCCGACGCGCGCCGTCGCCACGCTGACCGCCACGGGAATTTGCCCGTATTCGGGGGGGCGGGGAGCTGCCGGGCCTTTTTCTCTTGTCAGCCAGTACGCGGCCCCGATCAGCACAGCCAGCAACAGAGCGGCGGTGATCAGGAACAAGCGCTTGCGTCTAGGAGTGTGGCCCGCAAAGGTGGGGTGAAACGGGGGCAGAGACATCTAGGCTGCCATTCCAGGGTGTTGCGGACAGCCGTGATTCTATATTAATAATAATGATTAGCGTTATTGATGAAGATTTTCAAGAGGGGTTTGCACGAATCGTTTAGAGTGGCGGCTAATTTCTATACCCGGTCAGCAAGGAGCAGGTCCATGGGCGAACATTCCCTAGAAAGTCCGCGTCAATATTTCGAACGTCTTCAGGCCCGGCTTGAGACGGAAAACGCCCGGTTGCAGCAGTGGGGCGCGGTGGAAGCCGAGTACCAGCGCAAGTACACCGAAGGCCTGGTGCCGCTGGAAACCCAGTTGCAGGAACTGCGCATGAAGCTCGTGCTGTGCTTTGATCACGCGCACAAGAACATGGGCTTGTCCAAGGCCGAACGCGAATTCGTGTCGGAGCTCGTCACCGAGTTCTCGGAAGAATTGCTGTTGCTGGCCGAGAAGGGCGAGTTGCCAGCTGGCTGCGACGCCGAGCGTCTGAAGACGCTGTACAAGAAGCACAGCGGCGCTGACTACGATGTGGCCGCCGTCGAAGAAACCGAAGTCGCGAAGGCCGAACTGATCGAAGCGCTGGAGCTGGACCGGGACACCGACCTGTCCACGTTCACGCCCGCGCAATTGCTGCGCATCATCCAGGATCAAGCCGAGGACGACGAGGACGCCGAGGAACTCTTGGCCGTGGCGCGCGCCGCCACGCGCAGCACGACGCCCAACGCGGTGGTGTGGCAAGCGATGCAAGACGAAGAAGCGGCGCGCCGCCAGCAGGGCACAGCGGATCTGACGCCGGTGGGCGAGGTGGCCGACGACGGTCTGGCCAAGGCCAACGCCACGCTGCAAGCCCAGCTGGACGAAGTGCTGCATCAAGCCAGCTACGCGGAAGAGGGCTTCAAACTGCGTTACGACCTGGACCCGTTCGCGTCGTTCGACCCGGACACGGTGCTGGAAGACCTGGACGCCGATATCGAAGACATCCAGGAATACATCCGCGAACTGGAACACGAGGTGATGCAGTTTTCAGACCAGGCGCTGCTCAAGGGCTGGCTGAAGGCGATGAAGCGCGAAATCGCGGCGATTGAACGCCGCGAAGGCCGCGAAGGGTAATTCCCGCGCCTCGCCCCGCGCGACTGGGTGCGCGCCGCTCAGGTCTGCCTGGCAACCGGCACGACCCGCAACCCAGACGCCGCCGCAGGGGCGGCGTCTGCACGTGGGCGGATCATCAGCGGAAAGAAGCGCCACAGGTACAGGCCCAGCGCCAGCACCCAGGCGGCGGTTGACGCGTGCAGCAAGCCGATGCTTGCCACGGTAGGCAGCAGGGCGGCCAAACGCAGTGCGGCGGCCAGCAGCATCAGGACGTAGCTGGCGACCATGCTGCGGTCGGTGCGCAAGGGCCGGCCCAGATGGCCGAGCGCGGTGCGCGTCACCATGCCCAGAATCAATACCGAAAAGCCTGCGACGCCGATGGCATGCGCAGGCCAGGCGGCGCGGCTGACATAGCCGCCCAGGTGCGCCGCGCCGACCAGCAGGCCGATGGCCAGCCCGCCGTAACCGGCATACAGAATCCACAGCAGCGGCACGCCGCGCACGGCCCAGGGCTTCCACGACAGCCATTGCACCATCGCAATGACTCCCGTGGCGGCCAGCGCCAGCGCGGCAATGCGGGGCTGGCCCGCCAGCAGGCAAACGATGGCGGCGATGCCCGTACCCAATTGCCAGTGGCCGCTACGCGTGTGCGGGGGAATTTCCAGCCCGGCCACCGCGCGCTTGGCGAAAAACGGAATGACGCGGCGGGCGATCAGCAAGGTCAGCACCGCCATGCACAGCAAGCCGGCATTGAAGTAGCGCATCAAGGCCAGGTAATCGCCCTGGACGGCGGCCCAAAGATATAGCGCGTTGGTCGCCGCCAGCCCCAGCAGCAGCACCGGCACGCCCGCGTTGCGGCGGTTGCGCGTGACCCACACCGCGCGGCCCAGCGCAGCCGCGCCCCAGACGAAGAACGCCAGGTCCGCCACCACCGCAATCAGAAAAGCCGTGCGCCCCGGCACCAGATACCCGGCACGCGCCACGACCCACAATCCGCACAGCCCGGCCAGCGCATTGCCGCGCAAGGGGTTCTTGCCCGTCCAGTTGGCGCCCGCCGTCAGCAAAAAGCCCACGGCGATGGTGGCGACAAAGCCCCACAACATTTCGTGCGCATGCCAGAACACGCCGCCCAGCAGGCCGGTGATACGGCCGGGCGCATGCACCCATAGCCAGACGGATACCAGCGCCCAGAAGCAGCCGGCGAGATACAGGGGGCGAAACCCCATTTCGGTAAAGGCCGCCCATTGCGGACGGGGGCGGCCGGCGGGCGATCCGGGTTCTTCCAGAGTGAGTAGCGGGGGCATGGCGGTGTCTCGCCTTTAAAGGTGTATTTGAAATGCATATTAATGCGCTCAGCGGCGCGCGGCCAGTGAAAAAGCTTGATCCCGCGCAAACGCAGGCGGGATGCCGGGGTGACTAGACACATTGGCAGGGGCCGGATGGTCAGCTGGCGAATGGCCGCGGCGGGGCGGCGTGCCTAGGCTAGCCACATGTCTTCGTGAGCAAAGCGAGAGTAACCATGACAGCAGCAACATCCCCGTCCGGCAGGCCGATGCGGGTTCTGATTTCCAGCACGTTCGCCTTCACCATCTGTTTCGCCGTGTGGATGATCTTCGCGGTGCTGGGCATCCCCATCAAAGCGCAGCTTGGCTTGTCCGAAACGCAGTTCGGCCTGTTGGCCGCCATGCCGGTGCTGACGGGTTCGCTGGTGCGGGTGCCGCTGGGCATCTGGACCGACCGCTACGGCGGCCGCCCGGTGTTCTTCATTCTGATGCTGTTGGCGGTGGTGCCGATCTGGCTGCTGTCTTATGCCACCGAGTACTGGCAGTTTCTGGTGTTGGCGCTGTTCGTTGGGCTGACGGGCGGCTCGTTCTCGGTCGGCACGCCCTACGTGGCGCGCTGGTTCCCGCGCAACAAGCAGGGCTTGGCCATGGGCGTGTTCGGCGCCGGCAACTCGGGGTCAGCCATCACCAAGTTCGTGGCGCCGGCCTTGATGGCGGCTGCCGGCGGCGCGTGGGTCATCGTGCCGCAGGTGTATGCCGTAGCGCTGCTCGTCACCGCCGTGCTGTTCTGGATGTTCTCGGCGTCCGACCCCGCGCACCGCGTCACGCAACGCGCAACCTTGTCGGCGCAGTTCGCCATGCTGAAAGACCCGCGCGTCTGGCGCTACTGCCAGTACTACTCGGTGGTGTTCGGCGGCTACGTGGCGCTGGCGCTGTGGATGACCAAGTACTACATCGGCGAATACGGTTTCGACATGAAGCTGGCCGCACTGCTGGCCGCCTGCTTCTCGTTGCCGGGCGGCGTGTTGCGCGCCCTGGGCGGCTGGATCTCGGACCGCTATGGCGCCTACAAGACCACGTGGTGGGTGATGTGGGTGTGCTGGGTGGCGTTCTTCCTGTTGAGCTACCCGCAAACGGAATTCACCGTCATGACGGCCAATGGCGCAAAAAGCTTTGGCATCGCGCTGGGCCCGGTCACGTTCACCGTGCTGCTGTTTGTGGTCGGCATCGCGATGGCCATCGGCAAGGCCTCCGTCTTCAAGTTCATCTCGGACGAGTTCAGCGACAACATCGGCGCCGTGTCCGGCATCGTGGGGTTGGCGGGTGGGTTGGGCGGATTCGTGCTGCCCATTCTGTTCGGCGTGCTGCTGGACCTGACCGGCGTGCGCTCCAGCGCCTTCATGTTGCTGTACGGCACGGTCTGCGTGTCGCTGATCTTCATGCACTTCAGTTTCCGGCCGGAAAGCACGGCGCGTGGCCAGGCCAGTGCGGCCGCCGCCATCGCCGCCAACGCCCGCAAGCAGGCCGCCTGATCTCTCATTTTCCGCAAAGAGCCTCTCATGTCCACTCAAGTTCTATCCCGTTGGGAGCCGGAAAACCCCGGCTTCTGGAAGCAGACCGGCGCGCGCATCGCCAACCGCAATCTCTGGATTTCGATACCCGCCTTGATGCTGGCGTTCAGCATCTGGATGCTGTGGAGCGTGGTCGTCGTGAACCTGGACCGCGCCGGTTTCATGCTGTCGAAGAATCAGCTGTTCTGGCTGACGGCGTTGCCCGCGCTGTCGGGCGCGACCTTGCGCATCTTCTATTCTTTTCTGGTGCCGGTGTTTGGCGGGCGCAAGTGGACGGCCATTTCCACGGCCTCGCTGCTGATCCCGGCGCTTGGCATGGGTTTTGCCTTGCGTGACCCCACTACGTCGTTTCCGACCCTGCTGATCCTGGCCTTGCTGTGCGGCTTGGGCGGCGGCAACTTCAGTTCCAGCATGGCCAACATCAGCTTCTTTTTTCCTAAGGAAAAGAAGGGCTTGGCGACGGGGCTGAATGCGGGCATCGGCAATCTGGGGGTGTCGCTGGCGCAGTTCGTGGTGCCGGTCGTGATCTCGGTCGGGGTGTTCGGCGTGGCCGGTGGCGCGCCGCAGGCAATCACCGTCAACGGCGCGCAGCAGAACCTGTGGCTGCAGAACGCGGGCTTCATCTGGGTGATTCCCATCGCCATCGCGGCCATCGCCGCGTGGTTCGGCATGAACGATATCGCCGATGCGCGCGCATCGTTCGCGGACCAGGCGGTGATCTTCAAGCGCAAGCACAACTGGTTGATGTGCTGGCTGTATGTGGGCACGTTCGGGTCGTTCATCGGCTTTTCGGCGGGTTTCGCCATGTTGACGAAGACGCTGTTTCCGCAGGTGGACCCGATGACGTACGCGTTTCTGGGGCCGCTGGTGGGCTCGCTGACCCGTCCGCTAGGCGGCTGGGTGTCCGACAAGCTGGGCGGCGCGCGCGTCACGCTGTTCACCTTCGCCGGCATGATCGCCGCGGTGCTGGGCGTGGTGACGTTCCTGCCCGTGGCGGGCCAGGGCGGTGACTTCAACGGCTTTCTGGCGATGTTCATCGTGCTGTTCGCGTTGACCGGCCTGGGCAACGGCTCCACGTTCCGCATGATCCCCGTGATCTTCCTGCGCGAACGCACGCAGGCCGCGCAAGGCAAGGGCGCGGCGGGCCAGAAGCAGGCCATGAGCGAAGCGGCCAAGGAATCGGCGGCGGTGCTGGGCTTTTCGGGCGCGATTGGCGCGTATGGCGGCTTCTTCATTCCGCGCAGCTTCGGCACGTCGCTGGAGATGACGGGCGGCGTGCAAGCCGCGCTGTATTGCTTCATCGGGTTTTACGCGAGCTGCATGCTGATTACGTGGTGGTACTACGCGCGCCGCAACGCACCGGTGCCGTGCTGATGGCGCGCGCGCAACCCATCACGCTTGCAGTGACTAGTCACTCTGCCGAGCTCGGGCTGTCCCACCGGCGAATGGCCGGGGGACGGACCAACGCCTACAGTGGTTTCAACGCATTGATCGCAGTACGCGCCGTTCAAACCGGCGTTCTTGGAGAAACACAATGAGTCATTTTCTGGACCGGCTGAAGTTCATGTCGCGGGTGAAATCCACCTTTGCCGATGGCCATGGCGAAACGGTCAACGAAGACCGCAAGTGGGAAAACGCCTATCGCTCGCGCTGGCAGCACGACAAGGTGGTGCGGTCGACCCACGGCGTGAACTGCACCGGGTCGTGCTCGTGGAAGGTTTACGTCAAGAACGGCTTGATCACGTGGGAAACGCAGCAGACCGACTACCCGCGCACGCGGCCCGATCTGCCCAACCACGAGCCGCGCGGCTGTCCGCGTGGCGCGTCATACAGCTGGTACGTGTATTCGGCGCAACGCGTGAAGTACCCGATGATCCGCGGCCGTCTGATGGAAATGTGGCGCGACGCCCGCAAAACCATGGACCCCATCGCCGCCTGGGAATGGATCAGCCAGAACCCCGCGCGCGCCAAGCGCTACAAGTCCGTGCGCGGCCTGGGCGGCTTCGTCCGCGCCGACTGGGACACGGCTACCGAAATCATCGCCGCCGCCAACGCGCTGACCATCAAGAAATTCGGCCCCGACCGCGTGATCGGCTTCTCGCCGATTCCGGCCATGTCCATGGTCAGCTACGCCGCCGGCGCGCGCTACCTGAGCTTGCTGGGCGGTGCCTGCCTGAGTTTCTATGACTGGTATTGCGACCTGCCGCCGGCCAGCCCGCAAATCTGGGGCGAGCAAACCGACGTGCCGGAATCGGCCGACTGGTACAACTCGACCTATCTGATGGTGTGGGGCTCGAACGTGCCGCAGACCCGCACGCCCGACGCGCACTTCTATACCGAGGTCCGCTACAAGGGCACGAAAACCGTCGCCGTTTCCAGCGACTTCGGCGAAATGGTCAAGTTCGGCGACATCTGGCTGGCGCCCAAGCAGGGCACGGACGCCGCGCTGGCCATGGCAATGGGCCATGTGATCCTGAAAGAATTCCACCTGTCGGCCAACCCGTCGCCGTACTTCCAGGACTACGTGCGGCGCTACACCGACATGCCGATGCTGGTCTTGCTGAAAGCGCGCGACGGCTTCCATGCGCCAGACCACTTCCTGCGCGCCTCGCACCTGGACGGCGCTTTAGGCGAGCAGAACAACCCCGACTGGAAGACGCTGGTGATGGACGCCCATACCGGCGACTTTGTGGCGCCCAACGGCAGCATCGGCTTTCGCTGGGGCGAGGGCGCGGTCAATGGCGGCGAGAAGGTCGGCCGCTGGAACCTGGAATCCAAGAACGGCGGTGATGGCCGCGAGATCGGGCCCACGCTCAGCCTGCTCGGCCAGAACAGTGAAACGGTCGCCGTCGGCTTTCCGTACTTCGGCAGCGAACACGACGAGCTGCTGGTGCGCAACGTGCCGGCCCGCCGCATCCGCCTGGCTGACGGTTCGGAGGCGCTGGTCGCCACCGTGTATGACCTGCAAATGGCCAACTACGGGCTGGATCGGGGCCTGGGCGGCGGCAACGTCGCGACGTCGTTTGACGACGACGTGCCTTACACGCCGGCCTGGCAGGAAAAGCACACCGGCGTGCCGCGCGCGCAGGTGATCCAGGTGGCGCGCGAGTTCGCGCAGAACGCGCACGACACCGAAGGCAAGTCGATGGTGATCGTGGGCGCGGGCCTGAATCACTGGTATCACATGGACATGATCTACCGCGGCATCATCAACATGCTGATGATGTGCGGCTGCGTGGGCAAAAGCGGCGGCGGCTGGGCGCATTACGTGGGCCAGGAAAAGCTGCGTCCGCAGTTCGGCTGGGCGCCGCTGGCGTTTGCGTCAGACTGGGTGCGCCCGCCGCGCCAGATGAACGGCACATCTTTCTTCTACGCGCACACGAGCCAGTGGCGTCACGAAAAGCTGAACGTGCAGGAGGTGCTTGGGCCCACGGCCGATCGCGCCAAGTACGGCGACTTGAGCATGATCGACCTGAACGCGCGCGCCGAACGCATGGGCTGGCTGCCGTCTGCCCCGCAACTGCGCACCAATCCGCTGGATCTCGTTGCCCAGGCCGATGCCGCGGGCAAGGACCCCATCGCGCATGCGGTTGAACAGCTCAAGTCCGGCGCGCTGAAGATGTCTTGCGAAGACCCGGACGACCCCGCCAACTTCCCGCGCAACATGTTTGTGTGGCGCTCGAACATCCTGGGTTCCAGCGGCAAGGGCCACGAATACTTCCTGAAGTACCTGCTGGGCACGCAGAACGCCGTGTTCGGCGACGAAGCGGCGGCCATCAAGCCCACGGAAGTGACGTATCAGGAAGACGCCGCCGAAGGAAAACTCGACTTGCTGACCGTGCTGGACTTCCGCATGAGCACCACGTGCCTGTACGGCGACATCGTGCTGCCGACCGCCACCTGGTACGAAAAAGACGACCTGAACACGTCCGACATGCACCCCTTCATTCACCCGCTGAGCGAAGCCGTGCAACCGTTGTGGGAAAGCAAGACCGACTGGGAAATCTACAAGCTGCTGGCCAAGAAGTTCAGCGAGATCGGCGGCCCCTATCTGGGCAAGCGCCGGGATCTGGTGCTGACGCCGCTGATGCACGACACCCCCGGGGAACTGGGCCAGGCGTTCGAGCCGCGCGACTGGAAGCTGGGCGAATGCGATCTGGTGCCGGGCAAGACCGCGCCGTCGATGACGGTGGTTGAGCGCGACTACAACGACATCTACCGCAAGTTCACCTCTGTTGGCCCCTTGCTGGACAAGCTGGGCAACGGCGGCAAGGGCATCAACTGGAACACCGAGCACGAAGTGCATGAGCTGGCCGGCATCAACGAAAGCGTCGGGGAAGCGGGCGTCAGCCAAGGCCGCCCGCGCCTGGACACCGCCATCGACGCGGCCGAGATGATCCTGACCTTTGCGCCCGAGACCAACGGCCATGTGTCGGTCAAGGCGTGGGAAGCGCTGGGCAAGATCACCGGGCGCGACCACACCCATCTGGCCGTGGGCCGCGAGCACGACAAGATCCGCTTTCGCGACATCCAGGCGCAGCCGCGCAAGATCATTTCAGCGCCCACGTGGTCGGGCCTGGAAAGCGAAGAGGTCAGCTACAGCGCCGGCTATACCAACGTGCACGAACTGATCCCATGGCGCACGCTGACCGGCCGCCAGCAGTTCTACCAGGACCACCGCTGGATGCTGGATTTTGGTGAAGGCTCCTGCGTGTACAAGCCCGCCATCGACACCAAGACGGTGGCGCCCATGCTGGGCAAGTATCCCAATGGCGAGAAGGAACTGGTGCTGAACTGGCTGACGCCGCATCAGAAGTGGGGCATCCACAGCACCTACTCGGACAACCTGCGCATGCTGACGTTAAGCCGGGGCGGCCCCCACGTGTGGGTGTCGGAAACCGAGGCCAAGCAAGCGGGGCTGGTCGACAACGACTGGGTCGAAGTCTTCAACGTGAACGGCACGCTGACCGCGCGGGTGGTCGTCAGCCAGCGCGTGCCAGTCGGCATGTGCCTGATGTACCACGCGCAGGAAAAGATCGTGAACGTGCCGGGCGCCGAAACCAGCGGCAAGCGCGGCGGCATCCATAACTCGGTCACGCGCACCGTGCTCAAACCCACGCACATGATCGGCGGCTATGCGCAGCAGGCTTACGGCTTTAACTACTACGGCACCGTCGGCGCCAACCGCGACGAATTCGTGGTGCTGCGCAAGATGAACAAGGTGGACTGGCTGGAAGGCCCGCTGGTCGAAGACCCGGCTGAAGACGCAACGCAACAAGAAGAGAAGCAATCATGAGGATACGCGCCCAAATCGGCATGGTGCTGAACCTGGACAAGTGCATCGGCTGCCACACATGTTCGGTTACCTGCAAGAACGTCTGGACCAGCCGCGATGGCGTTGAATACGCCTGGTTCAACAATGTGGAAACCAAGCCCGGCATCGGTTACCCCAAGGAATGGGAGAACCAGGACAAGTGGAAGGGCGGCTGGAAGCGCACCGCCGCCGGCAAGCTGGAACCGCGCCAGGGCGGCAAGCTGCGCATCCTGGCCAACCTGTTCGCCAACCCGAACCTGCCGGCCATCGACGACTACTACGAACCCTTCACCTTCGACTACGAGCACCTGCAGAACGCGCCGTTGTCGCAAACGCCGCCCACCGCGCGCCCGGTGTCGGTGCTGACCGGCAAGAAGATGGACAAGATCCATTGGGGCCCGAACTGGGAAGACGACCTGGGCGGGGAATTCAGCGCCCGCAGCCGCGACGCGCTGTTTGAGGGCGTACAGAAAGAGATGTACTCGACGTTCGAGAACACCTTCATGATGTACCTGCCGCGCCTGTGCGAACACTGCCTGAACCCGGCCTGTGTCGCCAGCTGCCCGTCGGGCTCCATCTACAAGCGCGAAGACGATGGCATTGTGCTGGTCGACCAGGACAAATGCCGCGGCTGGCGCATGTGCATTTCGGGTTGCCCGTACAAGAAGATCTACTACAACTGGAGCAGCGGCAAAGCCGAGAAGTGCACCTTCTGCTATCCGCGCATTGAAGCCGGCCAGCCTACCGTGTGCTCGGAAACCTGCGTGGGCCGCATCCGCTATCTGGGCGTCATGCTGTACGACGCCGACCAGATTGAACGCGCCGCCGCCGTCGCCAGCGAGCAGGACCTGTACGAATCGCAGCTGGACCTGTTCCTGGACCCGCATTCGCCCGAGGTGATCGCCGCTGCGCGCGAACAGGGCATTCCCGAGTCGTGGCTGGAAGCGGCGCGCCAGTCGCCCGTTTACAAGATGGCCGTGCAATGGCGCGTGGCGTTCCCGCTGCACCCGGAATACCGCACCTTGCCGATGGTCTGGTACATCCCGCCGCTGTCGCCCATTCAAACCGCCGCCGAGGCCGGCCAGATGCCGCAACGCACCGTGGGCAAAAGCGCCATGATTCCAGACGTGTCCAGCCTGCGCATTCCCGTGCGCTACTTGGCCAACCTGCTCACGGCGGGCAAGGAAGCGCCCGTGCTGCAAGCGCTGGAACGCATGCTGGCCATGCGCGCTTACAAGCGGTCGGAAACCGTGCACGGCGAACGCGACACCGAACTGCTCAAGCAAGTGGGGCTGTCTGAAGAGACGGTGCAGGACATGTACAAGATCATGGCCATCGCCAACTACGAAGACCGCTTTGTGGTGCCCAGCAGCCACAAGGAAATCGTGGAAGACAGCTTCAACGAGAAGGGCAGCTGCGGCTTCACCTTTGGCAACGGCTGCTCGGGCGGCGTGTCCGAAGGCACCTTGTTCGGCCGCAAGCCTCAGGGCAGCGAGATCTTCATCGAGATGCCGAAGTCCCGCAAAAAGGCCGAGCTGGCCCGCTAGAAGAGGAGAACTCCATGATGCTGTACCGCTTGCTTTCCGCCTTGTTGAGCTACCCCGAGCCAGAATTGCTGGACGCGCTGAGCGACGTCGAGGCCGCCTTGGCCGCCCACCCGGACGCCGAGGAAACCCTGCAACCGCTCGTTGCCTACCTGGCCACGAACGACCTGATTACCGTGCAGGAAAACTACGTCGCCACCTTTGACCGCAACCGCTCGCATTCGCTGCACCTGTTTGAACACGTGCATGGCGAAAGCCGCGACCGCGGCCAGGCCATGGTCGACCTGCTGGACACCTACCGGCAGCACGGCTTCGAACCGGTTGTGTCAGAGCTGCCCGACCACGTGCCGCTGTTCCTGGAGTTCCTGGGCGTGATTGAACCCGCCCAGGCGCAGGACCTGCTGGACGAGGCCATCCATGTGCTGGCCGCGATTGGCTCGCGCCTGGCGCGGGGCGACAGCCCTTACGCCGCCATCTTCGCGGTGTTGCGCGCGCAGTCGCGGGTGACGCCGCGCGAACAAACCGAAGCCCCCGTGCGCGACATGGACGAGGCCATGGACACCTTCGGCGTCAGCGCCGACGGCGTGGAACCGCTGCTGCGCCCGTTCGCGGGCGATGGCGCGCAGGCGGTGCGCTTCTACCCTCGGGCGCCCGCCAATCCCAACGCCGCTAACCTTTAGTGCTCAGGACGACGCATCATGAACTCCCTGAATCAGTTCCTTTTCGGCATCTATCCCTATATTGCGTTGACGGTTTTCCTGCTGGGCAGCCTGGCGCGCTTTGAGCGCGAGCAATACACCTGGAAGACCGACAGCTCGCAGCTGCTGCATCGCGGCCAGTTGCGGCTGGGCAATATCCTGTTCCACATCGGCATCCTGGGTTTGTTCTTCGGCCACCTGGCCGGGCTGCTGACGCCCGTGGTGGTGTGGGACACGCTGGGCGTCTCGCACACGCTCAAGCAAACGGTCGCCATGGTGGCGGGCGGCGTCATGGGCGGCATCTGCCTGGTGGGCCTGCTGATCCTGATCCACCGCCGTTTGTCCGACCCCCGCATTGCCCGCAGCACGCGCCCGGGCGACAAGCTGCTGCTGTTGTGGATCTTGATCACCTTGCTGCTGGGCCTGTCCACCATCGTGCTGTCGGCCGGCCACATGGATGGCGAAATGATGGTGCGCCTGATGACGTGGGCGCAGCACATCGTGACGTTCCAGGGCGACGCGGCCAGCCACATCGCCGACGTGCCGCTGCTGTTCAAGGCGCACCTGTTCATGGGGCTGACGCTCTTCGTGATCTTCCCGTTTACGCGGCTGGTGCACGTGTGGAGCGGATTCGCCTCGGTGGCGTATCTGGGCCGTGCCTGGCAACTCGTGCGTCCGCGCTGAAACCTGTACACCGGGAGACGAACATGCCTGTCATTGTCAATGGCATCGAACTGAACGACGCCGATCTGGAACGTGAACTGCCGCTGCACGCGGACGCCAGCAACCCAATGCGCCACGCCATCACCGCGCTGGTGCTGCGCCGGGTGCTGCTGGACGAAGCGCGCCGGCTTCAGGTGCAGCCGGCGTCACCGAACGACGAGCAGGGCGCGCAGGACGCGAACGAGGTCGGGGACAACGAAGACGCGATCATCACCGCCTTGCTGGCGCGCCAGGCCGCCGCGCCCGTGGCGGATGACGCCGCCTGCCGCCGCTTCTATCACGCCAACCCGCAGCGCTTCTTGGTGGGTGAACTGGTTGAAGCCGATCACATCCTTTTCCAGGTGACGCCCGACGTCAACCTGGATAGGTTGCGCGCGCATGCCAACACCGTGCTGCAAGACCTGCTGGCCGATCCGTCGCGCTTCGCCCAGGTGGCGCGCGAACAATCCAACTGCCCGTCGGCGGCGGTGGGCGGCAGCCTGGGCCAATTGGGCCGGGGCGATACCGTGCCCGAATTCGAACGCGCGGTGTTCGCGCTGCCCTCGGGGGGCCTGCTGCCGCAGTTGCTGCAAACGCGGCACGGCCTGCACATTGTGCGGGTGACGCGCCGCATCGAGGGGCGCATGCTGCCTTACGAACACGTGGCCCAACAGATCGCGGCGGCGCTGTCCAACATGAGCCGCGACACCGCGTGGCGCCAGTACACCAAGCTGCTGGTCGAACAGGCTGACGTGCAGGGCATCGACCTGGAAAGCAGCGAAGCGGATCGCGTCGTGGGCGGGAGGGCAGCGTGATGGACGGGCCTGCGCCAAGATCGCTGACAGACGGGTTCGGCCGCCGCATCGACTACCTGCGCGTGTCGGTCACCGACCGCTGCGACCTGCGCTGCACCTACTGCATGCCGAAGGACTTCAAGGGCTTCGAAACGCCCGCCAACTGGCTCTCGCACGCCGAGATGGCGCGCGTGATCGGCCTGTTCGTCGGTTTGGGCGTCAGCAAGGTGCGACTGACCGGCGGTGAACCCTTGCTGCGCCGGGGCCTGCCCGAGCTGGCAGGGGCCATTGCCACGATGCCGGGGGTAACGGACCTGTCGGTATCCACCAACGGCACGCAGCTGGCGCGCCATGCGGGCGCGCTGCGGGCGGCGGGCGTGACGCGCTTGAACATCAGCCTGGACACGCTGGACGCCGACGCCTTCAGCGAGATCACCGGGCGCGATTGCCTGGCCGATGTGCTGGCTGGGCTGGCGGCCGCGCGGGACGCTGGCTTTGCGCCCATCAAGCTCAACAGCGTGGTGCACGCCGCGTCGCCGCGCGCACAGGTGCGCCGCCTGCTGGACTACGCGATCGCGCAGGGCTTCGTGCTGCGCCTGATCGAACCCATGCCCATGGGCAGCTGTGGCCAGGGCATGCGGCATACGGACTTGAACGCGCTGGGCGCGGTGCTGGCGGCCGAAGCGGGATTGGTGCCGGCGATGCCGGGGGCGGGATCGGCTGTGGGCTCGGCGGTGGGATCGGGGGCGGCATTGGGCGCGGGCGCTGGGGCGGGTTCCATGGCCCGATCAACCCCCGGCTCCGGCCCCGCCCGCTACTGGACCACTGGGCACGGCGCACCGGTGCTGGGCGTCATCACGCCCATGTCGCGCCATTTCTGCGCCGCTTGCAATCGGGTGCGGCTGGGCGTGGATGGCACCTTGTACCTGTGCCTGGGCCAGGAAGACCAGGTGCCGCTGGGCCGCATGCTGCGCGCCGGCGCGAGCGACGCGGCGCTGACCCGAGCCATCCAGACTGGCATCGCCGCCAAACCCGAACGGCACGATTTCGTCAGCCAACCCGAGCGCATTGTGCGTTTCATGGCGCAAACGGGAGGCTGAGATGCGAGACATCGAACGCTTCGTCGACGGCTTCCAGCGCTTTCAGCAGCAGTACTACGAATCCGCGCCCGCGCTGTACCGCAACCTGCGCGACGGCCAGCACCCCAGCACCTTGCTGATCGGCTGCTGCGATTCCCGCGTGGACCCGGCGATGCTGCTGGGCTGCGACCCCGGCGACATCTTCGCCGTGCGCAACGTGGCCAACCTGGTGCCGCCGGCTCGTGCCGACCGGGGCCTGCAAGGCGTGTTGGCGGCCATTCAATTCGCCGTGGAGCAATTGCAGGTCAGCCGCATCATCGTGCTGGGCCATGCGCACTGCGGCGGTATTCGCGCGCTGATGGAGCACCGCACCCGCAGCGACGGCGAAACCGATTACCTGGAACGCTGGATGGACATCGCCGAACCCGCCCGTCAGCGCGTGCTGAGTCAAATGCCCGACGCCACCGATGCCGAACGCCGCCGGGCCTGCGAGCAGGCATCCATCCTGATATCGCTGCGCAATCTGGACGAGCTGCCTTTCGTGCGCCGTGCGGTGCAGGCGGGCAGCCTGACCTTGCACGGTTGGTATTTCGACTTGGTGGCAGGCGCATTGCTGGCATACTCACCGCGGGCGGACGCGTTCTTGCCCATCGTCTGTCCCTTGTTTTCGGAGCATGCATGAGCGCAGTGTTCGGTATCGCCGGCCGGTCCGGCAGCGGCAAAACCACCTTGATCGAGGCCATGCTGCCTCTGCTGGCCGCGCGCGGCCTGCGCGTAAGCATCATCAAGCACAGCCACCACGATTTCCAGATGGAGCCGCCCGGCAAGGACAGCGCGCGCTTTCGGCTGGCAGGCGCGCAGGAAGTGATGGTGGCGTCGCCGTACCGGTATGCGATTGTGCATGAATTGCGCAATGCGCCAGAACCCACGCTCGCCGAACAGGTGGCGCGGTTGTCGCCGGCCGATCTGGTGCTGGTGGAAGGCTTCAAGCAGGCCGCCATCCCGCGCATCGAGGTTTACCGCCCGGCGCTGGGCAAACCCCCTCTGCATACGGAAGACGGCAGTTTCCTGGCGGTGGTGACCGACGCGGCGCTGGACACCGCTTTACCCTGCCTGCCGCTGAACGACCCCGCACAAGTCGCGGACTTCGTGTGCCGCACGCTGGGGTTGGGGCAGGGGTTGGGCCAGGGATTGGGGAAAGGTGGGGCGGCCGGGTCCGGCCAGCCCGCGCACTGAAGCCGAATACACTAGCAGCCGCATCGCATCGCATCGCATCGCACCGTAAGCATTGATCGTCATGACGTCCTCATCAACCCGCCCCGCCGACGACGGCCTGCCATCTCCCTGGCACCGCCTGTCCACGCGCATCATCGCCAGCTCTCTGGCGGCGCTGGTTGTCGTGCTGTCGATGATCAGTTGGACGCTTTGGCTGTCGTGGCAATTGGAAGGCGCGGGCGCCGCCATCAACGACACCGGCAGCCTGCGCATGCGCGCCAACCGGGTGGCCGTTGAACTGATGCGTCCGCAAGCGGGCCGCGCGGTGCGCACGAACGAACAGGTCGCCGTCATGGACGAGACCATCTCCCGTCTGGCGCGCGGCAATCCCGCCCGTCCGCTGTTCATACCCAACGACGACACGATCCGCGCGCAATGGCGCGACGTGGCCACTTACTGGCACGACATCATGAAGCCGGCGGCGCAAGCCGCGCTGGCGCAGCCGGACGCCGCCACGTATCTTCAGACCCTGCCTGAATTCGTGTCGCGGGCGGACACGCTGGTGCGGATGATCGAACAAGACAATGCCGGCAAGACCACCATGCTGCGCCTGTCGCAAGGCGTGCTGGCCGCGATTGCCAGCGCGGGCACGCTGGCGATGATCTATCTGCTGTACCTGTGGATCATCGCGCCCGTGCTGCGCCTGCGCGATGGCCTGCAACGGATGGGCGACCGCGACTTCAGCACGCGGCTGCCGGTTGATAGCCAGGATGAATTCGGCGTGCTGGCGCGTGGCTACAACCGCATGGCCGACGAACTGCAAGACCTGTACACCAGCCTGGAGCAGCGGGTAGAGCAGAAGACGGCGCAACTGGCCGCGCAGAACCGCGACATCGGCGCGCTGTACGACATGGCGGCGTTTCTGAATCAGCCTAACGATATTGAAGCGCTGTGCGATGGCTTCCTGCGCCGCGTCATGCTGCAATTCGACGCCGAAGGCGGCAGCATCCGCGCGCTGGACCCGGACAATGAAAAGCTCAATCTGGTGGTGTCGGTGGGCTTGTCAGACGAACTGGTTGAATCCGAGCACTGCATGAAGGTGGACGACTGCTATTGCGGCGTCGCCACGCGCCAGGCGGGCGTCATCGTCATTCAGGACTTCCGGCATACGCCGCCGGACATGGACTTGAACTGCGTGCGCGACGGGTTCGCCAGCGTGGCCGTGTTCCGTATCGTGACGCGCGACGAAGTGCTGGGGTCGTACTCGCTGCATTTCCGCCAGCAACGCCGCTTGGCCCCGTCTGATTCGCAGTTGCTGGAAACACTGGGCCAGCATCTGGGCGTGGCGCTGGACAACCGGCGCCTGAGCGCCCAGGCCCGCCAACTGGCCGTGGTGCAGGAACGCGGGCTGGTGGCGCAAGGGCTGCACGATAGCCTGGCGCAGGGCCTGAACTTCCTGAACCTGCAATTGCAAATGCTGGACGCGGCCGTCAAGCGTGGCGACGACGCCGAGGTCACCGAGATTCTGCCGCTGCTGCGCACGGGTGTCGACGAAAGCTATCAAGACGTGCGCGAACTGCTGACGAACTTCCGCAGCAAGCTGGGCCAGGGGGATCTGCAAGCCGCCATTGAAAGCACCGTTGACCGCTTCCGCCGGCAGACCGGCATCGATACCGAATTGCATTTCGGCCACGGCCAAGGCGCGCCATTGCCGCCCGAGCAGCAACTGCAAGTGCTGTTCATCCTGCAAGAGGCGCTGTCCAACGTGCGCAAGCACTCCGAAGCCAGCCGCGTACAGGTAGCGGTTGGCAATGACCGCGACTTCACCTTGCTGATCACCGACAACGGCCAGGGTTACGACCCCGCCGACGTCGCCGCCCGGGGCGAAGCGCACGTCGGCCTGCACATCATGCACGAACGTGCCGCCCGCATGCGCGCCGTGATAAAAATCGAATCACAACCCGGCGCGGGCACCCGCGTCGCGCTGACCTTGCCCGGCAGTGAACGCCAGGCCGCCTGACCCGAACGACCATGCCCATCCGTATTCTGCTTATCGACGACCACACGCTGTTTCGCTCCGGCGTGCGGCTCCTGCTGCAACGCCAGCCCGATTTCGAGGTGGTGGCCGAAGCGGGGGATGGCGTGGAAGGCATCAAGCGCGCCAAGGAACTCAAGCCTGATGTTGTGCTGCTGGACTTGAACCTGCCCGGCTTGTCGGGACTGGAGTCGCTGCAATTGCTGACGCAGGACTTGCCGTCGTGCGCCGTCATCATCCTGACGGTCTCGGAAGAGGCCGACGAGCTGGGCCAGGCCCTGCGTGATGGCGCGCGCGGCTACCTGGTCAAGAACATTGATGCCGACGTGCTGACGTCCGCCATCCGCCGCGCCGCGGCCGGGGAATCCGTCATCGCCGAAAGCATGACGGCCAAACTGGTGGAGCAATTCCGAGGCCAGGCCACGCTGGCGGCGCAGGCGCCGGGGCATGCCGAACGCCACCGGCTGACCGCACGCGAAACGCAGATCGTTCAATGCCTGGCGCGCGGCGCCAGCAATAAGGTCATTGCGCGAGAACTCGACGTCAGCGAAAGCACGGTAAAGATTCACGTGCAGAACGTGCTGAAAAAGCTCAATCTGACCAGCCGCGTGCAGGTGGCGGTGTATGCCGTGGAGCACGGCTTGCATTCTGAGGAATAGCGCTGCGGCGCATCAGATGATGACCGTTCCGACAGATATCGACTAAGACAAATATTGCGATTATTACGATCGAACATTCAATAATGGTCGTCTGAATTCTGTCATTTCTGATATTCCTTGTTTTATCGCCTGTAAGCATCAACGCCTTTTAGGCATCTACCTCACGCCCATCAATAAACGCGTTCTGATTGATGGGCGTTGACGCGTCAAACCCCGTCCCCATCACCCTTTCCACCGTGTTCACTGTGCTGATGCTTGGCGTGGCGGCTGCGTTCGCCTGCGCGCTGGCCACTGCACTACATCCCTATGGATTCAATTCAGTTATCTGATTAATCAAACGATATTTATATCGGGTTTCAGGTGATTGCTAGACAACACAAGTCGGCATCGGTGCGCTCACTAGGATTCCGCCCATCAATCTGGAAATTTGTTTGAGAAAAAACTCTGATTCTTACTAATTGAATCGGCTTTGAATGACTGCCTGCGGATGGCGCAATTCGTCAATGGAGAGTGGCCGTGAACAAGATCTATAGCCTTGTGTGGAGCGAGATTGCTGGTGCTTGGGTTGCCGTCTCCGAATTGACGAAGACCCGGGGGAAAGCTAACCGCGGCGCGCGTCTGGCAGCCATCCGCCGTGCAGGAAAGAGGGCGGCGCCATGGATGGTGGTGGCGGCAATAGCCGGGCCCGTCTGGGCGGGTACGGCCATTCAAGGCATGGTGATCAGCCCCATTACGACTGGCGGGCTGACACCGGCCACGGTGGATGCCAACTCCATCGCGATCGGCGGCGGGTTCGGCGCTACGGCCATGAACGTCAGTGTCGCGGTGGGCGATGCGTCCATCGCGACAGGCTCGAACTCGGTTGCGGTGGGGCGTCTGGCCAACGTCACGGGCAGCACGGCGACGGGCGTGGGGGCGCTGGTCGTGGCCAGCGGCACCAGCGCCACGGCCTTCGGGGCGGGGGCCAGCGGCACCGGCAACAACTCGGTGGCGGTCGGCGCGGGGGCCATCGCGTCCAACACCAGCGCCACGGCGCTGGGGCAAGGAGCGACGGCGGGCGGTAGCGGTTCGGTGGCGCTTGGCACGGGCGCGTCATCGGCGGGTACCAGTGCCGTGGCGCTGGGTCAGAGCGCAGTCGCATCGGCCAACACGACGATTTCCATCGGGGTTTCCAGCACGGCTACCGCAACGGGTGCCGTGGCGTTGGGGACCTCTGCGGATGCGCTGGGCGCGTCCGCCTTTGCGGGCGGCGTCAACGCGCAGGCCTACAACCAGAACGCCTTGGCGTTGGGCGCCAACGCCATCGCGGGGGCGTCAATAGGTTCGCCGATCAATGACACGGCCTTGGGCAATAGCGCGCAGGCCACCGGAAGCAGCTCGCTGGCGGTGGGCAATAACGCGCGCGCCACGGCGCTGGGCGCGGTCGCGCTGGGCGGCAACACGAGCAGCGGCGCCAACGCGGCGGCCACCAATGCCATTGCCATCGGCGGACAGTCGTCGGTAAGCATCGCAGCGACGTCCGGTATCGCTATCGGGCGGGGCGCGCAGGCAACGGGCGTGTTTGGCATTGCTGTGGGCGATGGGGTCTCGTCAAACGGAACCGGCCAGAACGTGGCAATAGGCTCGTCAAACACATCGGCCAACAGCGCGACGGCGCTGGGCGCAGCGGTTGCGATTGGCCGCCAACAAATCGCGTCGGGGGATGGCGCGGTCGCCATCGGCGACCCCAACACGGCGACGGGTACGGGCGCGGTCGCCGTGGGCGCAAACAACAGCGCGACGGCGACGGGCGCACTGGCGGTCGGCAGCGGCAACTCGGCATCGACCACCGGGGCGATTGCGCTGGGATCATCGTCACAGGCGAACGGGGGCAGCGGCGCGTTTGGCGCAGGCTTGTCGTCGACGGCGGCAGGGCGCGGCGCGGTGGCGATTGGCAATACCAACCCGGCAACCGGGCAAGGCGCCGTCGCCATCGGCGACTTGAACACGGCGACGGGCTTAGCGTCGATTGCGATGGGTTCCGGTTCTTCCGCAACGGCAGGCAGCACCATCGCGTTGGGTTATCAAGCCAGCGCGACCGCAGGACAAGCCATCGCCATTGGCTACCAAGGCGCTGCCAGCGGCGCCAATTCGGTCATGCTGGGTTATCTGGGCAATGCCGGGGGGGCGAGCTCGGTGGCGGTGGGGCCGCAAGCCAAAACCGTGGGGGCCTCGACGATCGCGATCGGCGATCAGTCGGTGGCGATGGCGGCGCAGGACACGTTCATCGGGTATCTGGCGGGTGGCGGCCTCAACGCGAGCATCGGCAGCAATACCGCAATCGGCGCGCAATCAGGCATGGCAGCCTCGGGGTCTTTCAACACGGCCATTGGCCGAAGCTCGGGCCAGAACGTCAGCGGCAACTTCAACGTCGCGGGCGGCTATCTGGCCGGCAACAACGTGACGGTGGACGGCACGGTTGCATTCGGATATTTGGCTACAGCAAGCATCGCGAACTCGGTGGCACTGGGTAGCAACGCCATCACGACAGCCAGCCCGTCTGCCATTACCGCCGGTACAACCGCCTACAGCAGCAGCACCATCAACGGCAATACCTACAATTTCCTGGGCGGGCAGGTGACGCCGACGGGCGTGGTCAGTGTGGGGAGCCTGGGCACGGCTCGCCGGATACAGGGCGTGGCGACCGGCCTGCTCAGTTCCACCAGCACGGACGCCGTCAACGGGTCTCAGCTGTTCGCAGTGGCGCAGCAAGTGTCGGCGTCGGCGTCCACGCCGACCAACTACTTCAACGCCAACTCCACCGTCACGGGCGTGGGCAGCAACACCCGGGCCAACTCGGGTTCAACAGGCACCGACGCCATCGCCATCGGCGGTAGCGCCAGCGCCACGGGTATCAACGACACCGCCATCGGCAGAACGGCGGCGGCCACGGGTGGCGGCGGCATCGCTTTGGGCGCGGCCACGCAAGCCTCGGCCGCCAACGCCATCGCGTTGGGCAACGGCGCGACATCGGGTGTGGCGGGCGCCATCGCCTTGGGGGCGGGCGCAACGGGCTTGGCCAACGTGGTGACAAGCGGCGTGGTCTCGCCCAGCACGGCAGGCCCCGTCACCGGTATCGCCTTCAACAACACTGCGAACATGGCCGCGGGGGCCGTCTCGGTAGGAACGCCCGCGGCCAAGCGCCAGATCAAGAACGTTGCCGACGGCTCGGATTCGAACGACGTGGTGACGGTGCAGCAGATGACGGCCGTGGCCAGCGCCGCGAACTCGGGCATCAACAATCTGGGTACCAGCATGGCCAGCAACCTGGGCAGCGGGGCGGCCTACAGCAGCGCCACGGGCTCGGTCAGCGCGCCCAGCTACACCATTCAAGGCACGACCTACACCAACGTCGGCACGGCATTGACCGGCGCCAACACGGCGCTGACCAATCTGGTGACGGGCAAGATCGGCCCCTTTGTGTCGGACAACAGCGTGACAACGGTGCAAGCCGTGTCGTCGGGGGCAAACGCAGCGGCGGGAGGCTTTGGCGCGTCGGCCACGGGGGTGGCGTCCACGGTCGTGGGCAACCAGTCCACGGATAACGCGGTCGCCAACTCCACGATTCTGGGCCAAGGCGCGTCGGTGACGGTCGGGCTAACCGGGTCCAACGTCGTCTTGGGACGTGCTTCCGCGGCAACGGTGGGGTCGCAGGCTGGCTATACGGGATTCGGTTTGGCGGCAGCGCAAAACTCAGCGGGCGAGGTGTCGGTGGGTACGGCGGCCAGCCGCCGCAAGATCACCAACGTGGCGGCCGGCAGTGCGTTGACGGACGCGGTGAACGTCGCGCAGTTGACGGGCGCGGCGTCCAACCTGGGAACCAGCATCGCCACCAACCTGGGCGGCGGCGCGACGTATAGCGCCTTAGCCGGCACGGTCGGCGCACCCGCCTACACGATTCAAGGCACGGCGTATTCCAACGTGGGGGCGGCCCTGGGCGGCGCGAACACGGCCATCACCAATTTGGTGTCGGGTGACGCCGGCCCCTTTGTGTCAGACAACAGCGTCACCGCGGCGCAGGCGGTCGCGTCTGGCGCAAACGCCAGCGCGGGCGGTTTTGGCGCGTCGGCCACTGGCGTGGCGTCGACGGTGGTGGGCAACCTGGCCACGGACAACGGCATCGCCAATTCGACGGTGTTGGGGCAGGGAGCCTCCGTTGCCGCGGGGGTGGCAGGCGCGAACGTGGCGTTGGGCCAAGGGTCGTCGGCCGCAATAGGTTCGCAAACGGGCTATACCGCGTTTGGCCTGTCGGCCGCGCAGACGTCCGGAGGCGAAGTGTCAGTGGGTTCGGGCGTGCGACTGCGCAAGATCACCAACGTGGCGGCCGGCAGCGCGTTGACTGATGCGGTCAACGTCGCGCAGTTGAGTGGCGCGGCGTCGAACCTGGGTGCGAGCATCGCCACCAATCTGGGCGGCGGGGCCGCCTACAGTGCGGCGGCTGGCACGGTCAGCGCGCCCAGCTACACGATCCAAGGCACGGCGTACGCCAACGTCGGCGCGGCCTTGGGCGGCGCGAACACCGCCATCACTAATTTGATGTCGGGCGATGCTGGGCCCTTTGTGTCGGACAACAGCGTCACCGCAACGCAGGCGGTGGCATCCGGCGCAAACGCAAGTGCGGGCGGCTTTGGCGCGTCGGCCACCGGCGCGGCATCGACCGTAGTCGGCAATCAAGCCACGGACAACGGGGTCGCGAATTCGACGGTGTTGGGCCAGGGCGCATCGATTGCCGCAGGCTTGTCGGGCGCCAACGTGGCGCTGGGCCAAGGGGCGTTGGCGGCCTCGGGGTCTCAGACCGGCTACACCGCTTTCGGACTGGGCG
This sequence comes from Achromobacter kerstersii, assembly GCF_902859595.1. Classification (GTDB taxonomy): domain Bacteria; phylum Pseudomonadota; class Gammaproteobacteria; order Burkholderiales; family Burkholderiaceae_B; genus Achromobacter; species Achromobacter kerstersii. The sequence goes on from NZ_CADIJQ010000001.1 coordinate 391,137, forward strand.
TGGCGCAGAACTCGGCGGGCGAGGTGTCCGTTGGCACCGCGGCCAGCCGCCGCAAAATCACCAACGTGGCGGCCGGCAGCGCGTTGACCGATGCGGTCAACGTTGCGCAGTTGAGCGGCGCGGCGTCGAACCTGGGTTCGAGCATCGCTACGAACCTGGGCGGCGGCGCGGCCTACAGTGCGGCGGCTGGCACGGTCAGCGCGCCCAGCTACACGATCCAAGGCACTGCGTACGCCAATGTCGGCGCGGCGTTGGGCGGCGCGAACACCGCTCTGACCAATTTGATGTCGGGTGATGCCGGGCCATTTGTGTCGGATAACAGCGTCACCGCGACGCAGGCGGTGGCATCCGGTGCGAACGCGAGCGCGGGCGGCTTTGGCGCGTCGGCCACTGGCGCGGACGCGACGGTGATAGGCAACCTGGCTACCGACAACGGCGTGGCGGGCTCGTCGATTTTGGGGCGCGGCGCATCGGTCGCGGCAGGATTGTCGGGTTCCAACGTCGTGTTGGGACAAGACTCAGCCGCCCTGGTGGGAGCCGAGACGGGCTACAGCGGCTTTGGCTTGTCGGCCGCGCAAACCTCTGGCGGCGAAGTGTCGGTCGGCACGGCGGCCAGCCGCCGCAAGATCACCAACGTGGCGGCCGGCAGCGCGTTGTCGGATGCGGTCAACGTCGCACAATTGCGCGGCGCGGCGTCCAACCTGGGCACCAGTCTGGCCAACAGTCTGGGCGGTGGCGCAAGCTACAACGCGGGCACCGGCCAAGTCGGAGCCCCCAGCTACAGCATTCAAGGCGGCGCCTACAGCAGCGTCGGCAGCGCGCTGAGCCAGCTGGATTCCGCCGTGGCAGGCATCAGCACCGGCAAGGCAGGCCCCTTTGTGGCGGACAGCAATGTCACGGCCACGCAGCCGGTTGCGTCGGGCATCAACACGGCGGCAGGCGGTTTTGGCGCGTCGGCAACGGGTGATGGTTCAACCGTCGTGGGCAACCTGGCGTCCGACAACGGCGTGCTGAACTCGGTCGTGCTGGGCGAAGGCGCAATGATCGCGGCGGGCCTGACGGGCGAGAACGTGGCATTGGGTCAAGGCTCAGCGGCGACCGTGGGCGCAGAGACCGGCTACACGGCCATCGGATTGGCGGCGGCGCAAAGCTCCAGCGGTGAGGTGTCGCTGGGCTCCGCAGGCGTCGAACGCAAGGTCACGAATTTGGCGGCGGGCAGTGCGTCGACGGATGCGGTGAACGTGGGGCAACTGACGGGCGTCGCTAACGCGGCGAGGACGGGCTTGAGCACCTTGGGTGCAAGCGTGGCGTCGAACCTGGGCGGGGGATCGACCTTCGACCCAGCAACTGGCGCGGTCACCGCACCCAGCTATGGCGTGCAAGGCAATACCTGTTCGAACTTGGGTAGCGCCATCGGCAGCTTGGACACGGCGGTGACTAGCGTCAGCAACGCCGTGACCAGCGTCAACAACGCCGTGACCAACGTCAACAATGCAGTGACTAGCGTCAACAACGCAGTGACGAACATCACCAGTGGCAAGACCGGGCCGTTCGTCTCTGACAACAGCGTGACGACGGCGCAAGCCATTGCGTCGGGTGCAGATGCGTCCGCAGGTGGCTTCGGCGCGTCGGCGACGGGCGCGGCGTCGACGGTTGTCGGTAACCAAGCCACCGACAACAGCGTTGCGAATTCGACGGTGCTGGGTCAAGGTGCGACGATCACGGCTGGTTTGACGGGTTCGAACGTAGCGTTGGGTCAAGGCTCCACAGTAGCAGTCGGATCAGAGACCGGTTACACCGCGATCGGCTTGTCCGCAGCGCAAAATTCCAGCGGCGAAGTATCCATCGGGTCGGTAGGTTCGGAACGCAAACTCACGAACCTGGCAGCGGGAAGTGTAGGGACAGACGGTGTAAACGTCAGCCAACTGACGGGCGTCGCTGACGCCGCAACGACCGGCCTGAGCACCTTGGGTTCAAGCGTGGCATCCAACTTGGGCGGGGGATCGACCTTCGACCCGGCAACCGGCGCAGTCACCGCACCCAGCTATGGTGTCCAAGGCAGCACCTATTCGAACTTGGGTAGCGCCATTGGCGGCTTGGACACGGCGGTGACTAGCGTCAACAACGCCGTGACCAGCGTCAACAATGCAGTGGCGAACATCAGCAGTGGCAAGACCGGGCCGTTCGTCTCCGACAACAGCGTGACGACGGCGCAAGCCATTGCGTCGGGTGCTGATGCGTCGGCGGGTGGCTTCGGCGCGTCGGCGACGGGCGCGGCGTCTACCGTTGTCGGTAACCAAGCCACCGATAACAGCGTTGCGAATTCGACGGTGCTGGGTCAAGGTGCGACGATCACTGCCGGCCTGACCGGTTCGAACGTCGGGTTGGGTCAAGCGTCAACCGCAGCAGTTGGATCAGAGACCGGCTACACCGCGATCGGCTTGTCCGCAGCGCAAAACTCCAGCGGGGAAGTATCGATCGGGTCGGCAGGTTCGGAACGCAAGCTTACGAACCTGGCAGCGGGCAGCGCGTCTACGGATGCCGTGAACGTGGGCCAACTGACGGGCGTCGCCAACGCTGCAACGACGGGCTTGAGCACCTTGGGTTCAAGCGTGGCATCGAACTTGGGCGGGGGGTCGACCTACGACCCGGTCGGCCAGACAGTCACTGCGCCGACGTATGGCGTGCAAGGGTCGACATACTCGAATGTTGGCGGCGCCATCGGCGGTTTGGATACGGCGGTGACTAGCGTCAACAACGCCGTGACCAGCGTCAACAATGCAGTGGCGAACATCAGCAGTGGCAAGACCGGGCCGTTCGTCTCCGACAACAGCGTGACGACGGCGCAAGCCATTGCGTCGGGTGCAGATGCGTCCGCAGGCGGCTTCGGCGCGTCGGCGACGGGCGCGGCGTCGACGGTTGTCGGTAACCAAGCCACCGACAACAGCGTTGCGAATTCGACGGTGCTGGGTCAAGGTGCGACGATCACGGCTGGTTTGACGGGTTCGAACGTAGCGTTGGGTCAAGCTTCGACCGCAGCAGTTGGATCAGAGACCGGCTACACCGCGATCGGCTTGTCCGCAGCGCAAAGCTCCAGCGGCGAAGTCTCCATCGGGTCCGCAGGTTTGGAACGCAAGCTCACGAACCTGGCGGCGGGCAGCGCAGGAACGGACGCCGTCAACGTCAGCCAACTGACGGGCGTCGCTAATACCGCGACGACCGGGCTGAGCACCTTGGGTTCAAGCATGGCATCCAACTTGGGCGGGGGATCGACCTTCGATCCGACAACCGGTTCCATCACCGCACCCAGCTATGGCGTGCAAGGCAATACCTACTCGAACTTGGGTGGCGCCATCGGCGGCTTGGACACGGCGGTGACTAGCGTCAACAACGCCGTGACCAGCGTCAACAATGCAGTGGCGAACATCAGCAGTGGCAAGACCGGGCCGTTCGTCTCCGACAACAGCGTGACGACGGCGCAAGCCATTGCGTCGGGTGCAGATGCGTCCGCAGGCGGCTTCGGCGCGTCGGCGACAGGTGCGGCGTCTACCGTCGTCGGTAACCAATCCACCGATAACAGCGTTGCGAACTCGACGGTGCTGGGTCAAGGCGCAACGATCACTGCCGGCTTGAGCGGTTCGAACGTCGCGTTGGGTCAAGCGTCGACCGCAGCTGTCGGATCAGAGACGGGCTACACCGCGATCGGCTTGTCCGCAGCGCAAAGCTCCAGCGGGGAAGTATCGATCGGGTCGGCAGGTTCCGAACGCAAGCTCACGAATCTGGCAGCGGGCAGCGCAGGAACGGACGCAGTCAACGTCAGCCAACTGACGGGCGTCGCCAACGCCGCAACGACCGGCCTGAGCACCTTGGGTTCAAGCGTGGCATCCAACTTGGGCGGGGGATCGACCTTCGATCCGACAACCGGTTCCATCACCGCACCCAGCTATGGCGTGCAAGGCAACACCTACTCGAACTTGGGTAGCGCCATCGGCGGTTTGGACACGGCAGTGACGAGCGTCAACAATGCGGTCACCAGCGTCAACAATGCCGTGACCAGCATCAGCAGCGCCGTGACCACCATCAGCAGCGGCAAGGGCGGCCCGTTTGTGTCGGACGACAGCGTCAACACGATACAGGCGCTGGCCGCTGGCGCGGATAGCGCGGCGGGGGGTTTTGGGGCGTCGGCAACCGGGGCGGCGTCCACCGTCGTGGGCAATCAAGCCACGGACAACAGCGTCGCCAACTCGACGGTGCTTGGCCAAGGCGCAAGCATAACTGCCGGCCTGGCCGGGGCGAACGTGGCGTTGGGGCAAGGCGCGGTGTCGGCCATTGGCGCAGAGAGCAATTACGCCGCCTTCGGCCTGAGCGCCGTGCAAAGCTCGGAAGGCGAGGTGTCGCTGGGCGTGGCGGGCGCGGAACGCAAGCTCACCAATGTGGCGGCGGGCAGTGGCTCAACCGATGCGGTCAACGTCGGCCAACTGAAGGGCTCGGCGGCGCTTTTGGGTGCTAGCGTTGCGTCCAGTCTGGGAGGCGGCGCGGTGTATAGCCCGGCCACGGGTACCGTGTCGGCGCCCAGCTATACCGTGCAGGGCAACACCTACAGCAGTCTGGGCACGGCGATTGGCGGGCTGGATACGCTGGTTTCCAATATCAGCAGCGGCCGGGCGGGGCCCTTCGTGGCCGACGCCGCAGTGACGTCCGCACAACCCCTGGCATCGGGCGCGAACAGTGCGGCCGGCGGCTTTGGCGCGTTGGCGACGGGGGCGGGCTCGCTCTCGCTGGGTAACCAAGCCAGCGACAACGGCGTGGCGAATTCCACGACGCTGGGTCAGGGCGCCAAGATCACGGCCGGGCTGACGGGCGCCAACGTGGCGTTGGGCCAAGGGTCCGTCGTCGCGGTGGGGGCGCAGACTGGCTACGTGGCCTTCGGTTTGGCCGGCACCATCAGCTCGGCTGGCGAAGTGTCGGTAGGGTCCGCGGGCAATCTGCGCAAAGTAACGAACGTGGCGCCGGGCAGCGATCTGACGGATGCGGTCAACGTGCGGCAACTGACGCAGGTGAGCACGCGAATCGGACAGGTCGGCACGGATGCCTTGATGTGGGACCCCACGGCCAACAGCGGCGTCGGCGCGTACTCCGCCGCACACGGAAGCATTGGCGGCCCCAGCATCATCACGCGGGTTGCGCCGGGCGTGCTGGCCGCCAGCAGCTGGGACGCCGTGAACGGATCGCAGTTGTACGCCACCAACCAGACCGTGACCCAGCTTGTGTCAACGGTGAACAGCTTTGCCGGCAAGACTGACCCGGCCGTCAATGGGCAAGGGGTTCGATACGAGCGCACCAACGACACTGGCCTGATGCAGATGGATGCGTACGCAACGGGACAAGGTGCGACCGCCATTGGCTATAACGCACAGGCAAGCGGCGCGGGCAGTCTGGCCCTGGGTGCGAATACGCAAGCCACCGTGGATGGCGGCATCGCCATCGGGCAAGGGTCTATCTCTGACCGGGCGTCCGTTACGCGGACCCTTACCCGGGCCGTTACGCCGGGGGCATTCTCGGTGGGTGCGCCGGGCATGCTGCGCCAGGTCATCAACGTGGCGGACGGCACGCAGGCGCAAGACGCTGTGACGGTGCGCCAGTTGCAGGGCGCAATCGCGGCGGTCACCGTGACGCCTATCAAGTACTTCCACGTTGACAGCACCAAGGCCGATGCGTTGGCGGTGGGGGCGGATGCCATCGCGGTGGGGCCGGAGGCCATCGTCAATGGTGACGCCGGCATCGGGATGGGGCTGGCCGCGGAAGTGGACAGCACGGCGCCCAACGGCATCGCGATCGGCTCGTCCGCCCGCTCGGCCCAGGGGTCCGCCATTGCCTTGGGCACGTCGGCGTTGGCCAATGGGGCGCAGTCGATGGCGCTGGGGGCAAGTGCGGGGGCCAGTGGCGACAACAGCGTCGCGCTGGGTTCCACCGCTGCCGCCACCGGCGACAAGAGCCTGGCGCTGGGTGCAGGCGCACAGGCCCAGCAGGCGGGCGATGTGGCGTTGGGCGCCGGGGCGGTGGCCAACATGGGGGCAGCACCGATCTATACCGGCAAATACTCAGGCGTGTCCAACACGATTGCGGGCACGGTGTCGGTGGGCGCCACGGGGGCCGAACGCACCGTCAGCCACGTTGCCGATGCGCAGAACGCGACGGACGCCGTGAACCTGCGCCAATTGGACGGCGCGCTGACGCAGGCCAATCTCTATACCGACCAGCAGATTGCCACGGTCAATAGCGGATTGACGCAAGGCGGCAGCGGCATGTTCCAGGTCAATCAGACCAGCCCCACGCCGGCGCCCACGGCAACGGGCGCAGAGTCTACCGCAGGCGGCGCGGGGGCGGTGGCATCGGCGGCAGGCAGCACGGCGCTGGGCAATGGCGCGCAGTCCCGAGGCGCCAATTCCGTGGCGCTGGGCGCGGGCAGCTCGGACGGGGGCCGCGAGAACGTGGTGTCGGTCGGCGCGGCGGGCCAGGAACGGCAGGTGACCAACGTCGCCGCGGGCACGGCAGAGACGGATGCCGTCAACGTGCAGCAGTTGAATGCCTCCAAGCAGGGCACGGTGCAGTACGCCACCACACCGGGCACGAAGGCGGTGGATTATTCCCGGATCACGCTGGGCAATGGGGGCGGCCCGGTCACGTTGAGCAATGTGGCCGACGGGGTGCAGGACAACGACGCCGTCAACGTGCAGCAACTGAACGCGGGCTTGGGCGGCGCGGTGCAGCAGTCCAACGCTTACACCGACGGCAAGTTCCAGAACCTGCGCAACGATATGGACCGCTACCGGCGCGACGCGTCGGGCGGCACCGCCACGGCGATGGCGGTGGCGGGGTTGGCGCAGGCTTATCTGCCGGGCCGGGGCATGTTCTCTGTCGCGGGCAGCACGTATGACGGCCAGCAAGGCTTTGCGATGGGCTTGTCAACGGTGTCGGGCAACGGCAAGTGGGTCTACAAGATGTCGGGTTCCACGAACACGCGCGGCACGTTTGGCGCAGTGGTAGGCGCAGGTTTTCAGTGGTGAAGGTGCGCCGGCTGGCAAGGCATTGCCTTTGCCAGCCGGGGTGAACCTGTCAGTGCGGTGCTTTTCTTTTCATAGCGAGGACTTATGCAACAGACGAACCTGATCTCTCGTGGCGTGCGCGCCAGCGTGTTGTGCAGCGCCATGGCCTTGGCCGCGCCGGCGCTGGCCGCGGACCCGTCGCTGGACAGCGCGGTGTCGGCCGCCAAGCAATGGGTGTCGATGTCGGACGCCGGTTCCACGGACAAGATGTGGGGCGCCAGTAGCGACATCATGAAGCAGCGCGTGGACAAACAGGGCTGGTCTGATTATCTGAGCCAGTTGCGCACCGAAGTCGGCCGCTACGCCGGGCGCGAATGGGTGCAGGTGGTGCGCGTGACAGACCCGGTGGATCTGCCGCAAGGGCAATACGTGAACGTCATTTTCACCACCCAGTTCCGCAACATGCCCGCGACCGAGACCGTATCGATGGTGGCGAACAAGAACCGCTGGGTGCCGATGGGATACGTGGTGCGAAAAATTGCGGCGGACGCGCAGCCGGCCATGTAGGCAGGCTCGCGCGTCAGCCGCTATGTTGATCTGTGACAAGGTCCGGCCGATGGCCGGACTCTAGACTGCCAGGCATGGAAACATCTTCCCATCCCCTGGAATTGGTGGCGCCAGCGGGCAGCCTTGCCGCGCTGACCGCCGCCTTGGACGCAGGTGCCGACACGGTCTATCTGGGCTTGCGCAACGCCACCAACGCTCGCAACTTCGCCGGGCTGAATTTTTCGGAAAGTGATATCCGAACGGGCGTCGACCTCGCGCATCAGCGCGGCCGGCAGGTGCTGTTCGCCATCAACACCTTTGTGCAAGCGGGCAGGGGCCAGGAATGGCGCGCGGCGGTGGACGCCGCGCACGACCTGGGCGCGGACGCCGTCATCATGGCGGATGCGGGCTTGCTGGCCTATGCCAGCGACCGCTACCCCGATCTGCGCTTGCATCTGTCGGTACAAGGGTCCGCCACCCACACCGACGCCATCGAACTCATGAAGGAACAGTTCGGCATACGCCGTGTGGTGTTGCCGCGCGTGTTGACGCTGGCGGAGATTGCGCGCATTTGCGCCAACGTCAGCGTGGAAGTCGAGGTCTTCGGCTTTGGCAGCCTGTGCGTCATGGCCGAAGGGCGGTGCCTGCTGTCGTCTTACGCCACGGGCGATTCCCCGAATAACAAAGGCGTCTGTTCACCCGCCCACGCCGTGCGATGGGTGGAAACGCGGGGCCGGATGGACGCGCGTCTGTCGGGCATTCTGATTGATCGATACGAACCGGGCGAGCCTGCCGCCTATCCCACCTTGTGCAAAGGCCGCTTCGAAGTCGAAGGGCGCGCCGACCACGCGCTGGAAGAACCCACCAGCCTGAACGCCATCGGCCTGTTGCCGCGCCTGGCGGAGATGGGGGTGACGGCCATCAAGATAGAAGGGCGGCAGCGCAGCCCGGCGTATGTCGCGCAAGTGGTGTCCACGCTGCGGGCGGCGCTGGACAGCGCGCATGCCGACGCCGCACGGTTTTCGCCGCTGCCCAAGTGGAACGCCTTGCTGGCGCGCCACGCAGAAGGTTCCCAAGTCACGCAAGGCGCATTCGAACGGCCATGGAAATAGATCGCAACCCCACCCTTGAACGCAACGCCTTCCAGATCGCTGTTGGACCGTTGCTGTATTACTGGCCACGCCAACACACACTGGATTTCTATGCAGAACTGGCCGACAGCGCCGCAGACATCCTCTATGTGGGCGAAACGGTGTGCAGCCGCCGCCACGAATTGCGCGCGGGCGATTGGCTGGACCTGGCGCGGGACTTGCGCGCCACGGGCAAGACGGTGGTGCTGTCGGGGCGTACGCTGATCGAAACGGGCGCGGAAGCGCTGGCGTTAAAGAAACTGTGCGCGCAAGAAGACTTCATGATCGAGGCGGGTGAAGTCGGCGCCCTGCGGCATTTGGGCGGGCGGCCCTTTGTGGCGGGGCCGCACGTCAATGCGTATCACGGCGGCACCCTGCAATGGCTGGCAAGCCTGGGCGCAATACGCTTTGTGGCGCCGCTGGAAATGGATGGCAATACGCTTGCCCGGCTGCTGGAAGAACGCCCGGCCGGGCTGGCCGCCGAAGTGCTGGTGTGGGGCCGCATGGCGCTGGCGTTTTCGGCGCGCTGCTTTACCGCGCGCCATTTCCGCTTGAAGAAGGATGAGTGCGGATTCCGGTGCATTGAACACCCCGATGGGCTCGACATGCGGACACGCGAATCCAATGAATTTCTCAGTATCAACGGCATCCAGGTGCAATCCGCCGCCTGTCTGGACTTGTTGGCGCAGGCAAGGGAGCTGGCCAGCATGGGTGTCGAGGTCATGCGGGTGAATCCGCAGTCGGCAGGAACGCTTGACGCCATTGCCGCGCTGGATGCGATCCGCGCGGGCGGCGAGCCCGGGGCCGTGACGCCGCCCGCAGGGATGGGGCGCTGTAATGGCTATTACTACGGCCGCTCGGGCATTGAACTTCTGGAGACGGCAGCATGAGCGTCGCGATGGGGTTTCCGGGTCTGCTGGCAAAGGTGGGGCGGCGCCTGCCCGCGCCGCTCGTATCGATGCATTTCGTGGCCGGGCTGGAATTGGCGCGCCGCTTCAAATGGCTGGCGCCGCCGCCCGAACTGGAAGGGCGCAGCTTCGCCATCACCATCGAAGACTTTGGGCTGCGCAGCAGTTTCGGGGTGCGGGGCGGGGCGTTTCGGCCGATGTGGCATGGCGCGCCCGCCGAGCTGGAACTGGGGGCAACGATGGCGGACCTGCTGAGCTTGATGCGCGCCGACACCGATGCGGACACCTTGTTCTTTCAACGGCGCCTGCGCATTTCGGGTGACACCGAACTGGGGCTTATCGTCAAGAATTGGCTGGACGCCGCCCCGCGCCCCGCGTGGCTGAAGCCAGCGATGTAAGGTCCGCCACGAGCCCCCGCTGGCGCAAGCCTGCGGAGCCGGGGCTACACCACGCGGCGTGAAATAGGAAGACTCAGATTTCACGTTCAGACGCCGGTTCAAGGCCAAAACGGCCGTCCATTTCGCCTAAGCTGCTGCTCAACTGCCATCAGGCAAGGGAGCATTCAGCATGCATAGCAACACCGGTGCAGAACTTCCCATTCCGGCGAAAGGGGCGCAGGCGGCCACTTCGTCGCGGGCGGAACGCCTGTTCATTGACCTGCTGCGCCAGCATCTGCGCGACGCATCGCTGCTGATCATTGATGGGGGCCGCCGTCACGCGGTGGGCCAAAGCGGGGCGGCTGAACTCGTGCTGCGGGTTCACCGGCCTGACTTCTACGCGCGCGTGCTGTTGCAGGGCAACCTGGGCATGGGCGAATCCTTCATGGAAGGCGGCTTCGATGTCGATGACGGCCGGTTGGCGGATGTGCTGGCGGTCTTGCTCAAGGCCCGGATGGACCGCAAGACGGGGCGGCACTGGCGCTACGCCTTGCGGTATGGGGCGTTGCTGGCAGGCAACCTGCTGGCGGGCAAGACGCGCAATGTGCGCCGCCACTACGACGTTGGCGAAGACCTGTTCGATGCGTTCCTGCACGACCGCTATCAGGTGTATTCCTGCGGCTATGCGCGCAACGCCGACGCCGACATCGACACGCTTCAACACGACAAACTCGACCGCATTTGCCAGAAGCTGGAACTGGCGCCGCGTCAAACCCTGCTGGATGTGGGATGCGGCAAGGGCGGCTTGCTGATTCATGCGGCGCGGCACTACGGGGTCAAGGGCACCGGCGTCACGAACAGCCTGGCGCACTGGGAACGGGCGAATGCGCTGATCAACCAGCATGGGGTGGGCGACCGCGTGAAAGTGCTGCTGCAAGATTACGCGTCGGTTGCCGGGGTGTTTGATCGGGTTGTCAGCGTGGGCATGCTGGAACACCTTCCCCGGCGCGAGTACCCGCAATATTTCCGCACCCTTGCCAAAGCGCTTCGGCCAAACGGACGCGGTCTGGTGCACGCCATCGGGTGCAACACGCGCGTCAACCGTCACGACCCTTTCATCCAGCGCTACATCTTTCCGGGTTCGGATACGCCCAAATTATCGGCAATCACCCGGCAGCTAGAGAACCACCACCTGGCCATCCTGGATGCGGAAAACCTGGTTCGCCACTATGCCGTCACGGCGCAGCGTTGGCTGGAGGCGTTTCGCGCACACGCGCCGTCGCTGGATGCCAGCCGCTACGACGCGGCCTTCAAACGCATGTGGGAATACTACCTGTGCTGCGGCATTGCGGCCGCGAAGGCGGGCGAGGCCGCGTTGTACCAAGTGCTGTTCACCAACGATTACTACGCGCCGTACCGGTATCAGCGCGTTTAAGGAGACATCGCGATGCCTGCGAACAGCGACTTTGCCAGACTGCGCAATACGCTCATGGCCGCGGGGTTCAGCGAACGGACGCCTTGGGCCATCTTCGGTGAATGGCTGGTGTTTGTCGGGTTGACGATCGCGGGCGTCGCGGCGCTGGCGACGTCAGATGCGTGGTGGGTGCGCCTGCTGGCGTTTGCGGCCATCATCATGGGCAGCATGGGTATCACCACGAACGCGCATACCGCCTCGCATCACGCCATCAGCAAGCGGCGGTGGGTGAACGACTTCTTTCTGTACTTCGGCTACCCGTTCTTCAGCCAGGTGTCGGCGAACTACTGGCGGCAAAAGCATTTGGTGATTCATCATCCGCACCCGAACATTGTTGGTGTGGATAACGATGCAAATCTGGCGCCGGTGTTCGCGTTGAACCAATCCGAACTGCATCGGGTGCGCGGCCTGCATCGCTGGTGGTACGCACACCAAGGCTATTTTCTGCCGCTGATGCTGGTGGGTAACGCCTTTGGCGTGGTGTTCCAAAGCTGGCGGTATCTGTTGCGCCGGCTGGCGGACCCGGCAAAGCGCACGCGCGCGCACTGGGCGGATTTGTCGGTGCTGATGCTGCACTGGGTCGTCTGGGTGGGCGTGCCTTGCCTGTTTTTCACGCTGGAAGCGGTGCTGATGTTTACGCTGCTGCGCTATGCCGCGATGTCTTACGCCGCGTTTGCGCTGTTTGCACCCGCGCATTATCCGGCCGCTGCGGGCCTGTACGACCGCAGCACGCTGAATGGCAACTTCCTGATGCTGCAAACCGCCACCACCATCAACTTCCGGACTGGGCCAGTGGGCCGGCTGCTATGCGGCGGCGTGGAATACCAGATCGAACATCATCTGTTCCCGAGCATCAGCCCCAGGCATTACCGCGCCATCAGCCCCATCGTGAAGCGCTTCTGTGACGAGCACGGGTATCCGTATCGAACCGAAGGCTGGTTCGAGGCCATGTGGCATTCATTCGTGACGTTCTGGCGTCCCAAGGTGGTGCACGCCGCGCTGCCGGAACCCGAGCCGCGTCGCTCGCAGCGGTAACGGCGCGACGGCGCAACGCAGCCAAGGAGGGCGGCATGCAGGAAGAGCAGAACATTCAAAGTGACGTGGTGCGTTTTGCGGCCAGCGACGGGCGAACATTGACGGGAACGCTCTACGCGCCAGCCGATTCGAATCAGCGCTGTGTGCTGTTAAATGGCGCCACGGCCGTCAAACGGGGCTATTACGACGCTTACGCCCGCTATCTGGCTGCGGCGGGATTCACCGTGTTGACGTACGACTACCGCGGCATTGGCGATTCCTGCGTACGTTCTGTCCAGCAAGAACCCGGAACGATGCGGCAGTGGGGCGAAGCGGATACCGCGGGCGCCATCGCCTTTCTGACGCAGCGCCATCCCGGCTACCGCCTGCTGGTGGTGGGCCATAGCGCGGGCGGACAGTTGTTCGGCTTGGCCGCCAACAACCGGCAGGCGGCGGGCATGTTGGCCGTTAGCAGTCAAAGCGGTTATTGGCGCTATTGGCCTTGGCCACGCCGCTTGGGGCTGGCCGCGCTTTGGTTTGCGGTGCTGCCGGTGTTGACGCGGCTCTGTTCGCGCTTTCCGGCCCGCCGTCTAGGGCTGGGCAGTTCGGATCTGCCACCAGGCGTGGCTCGGGAATGGGCGCGCTGGTGCCGCCATCCCGACTACATCGTCGATGAATCCGGGCAGCCGCTGCGGCAACACTTCAAGGCGTACAACGGCAATATTCTGGCCTACACCATCGAGGATGACTGGATGGCGCCTTCCGCTGCCGTTCACGCCTTGCTGGCGTTTTATGCGTCGGCCAATGTCGAAACCCGGCCGCTTGCCCCGTCGGCATTTGGCTTGAACGCGCTGGGGCATTTCGGCTACTTCCGCCGCGGCAGCCGGGCGCTGTGGCCCGCCGGGTCGGCCTGGCTGCTGGCGCAATGACGGCGCCCGCTTCTGCGCCACGCGCCTTGCGCATCCTGGCGGCGGACCAGTTCCCTCTAAGCGCGCATCACTACGCCGCGTGTGAGGGGGTGGCCATGCATCCGCCGCGCGTCGCTATTTTCCTGAATGCCACCGGCGCGTCGCAGGATCGCTTTCGTTCGTTAGCGGCCTATGTAGCGCAGTCGGGATGGCACGCGCTGACCTTCGATTACCGCGGCATTGGGCAGTCGGCAATTCCGCCAGGGATGGCGCAACGCGTGTCGATGCAGGCGTGGGGCGAACAGGACCTTGCCGCCATGATTGCGTGGGCAGACGCGGAATTCGGCCACCCACGCATTGCGTTGATCTGCCACAGCATCGGCGGCCAGATCGCCGCCTTGGCGCCCAACGCGCACCGGGTCGACGCGATGCTGGCGGTGGGATGCCAAAAGGGCTATTGGCGTTGGTGGCCCGACTGGCGCCGGTATGCGGTGCTGGCCTTCTTCCAGGGCGTGGTGCCGCTGTGCCTGGGCCTGTTCGGGCATGTGCCGCTGCAATGGATGGGGCTGCATCGGCTTGAGCGCGGCGTGGCCCGCGACTACGCGCGCTGGACGCTGAATGGCGGCTACACGGATGCGCAAGGCGGGCGGCTGGAGTCTGCGCATCGGCGCTTTCGGGCGCCGATCCTGTCGCTGAGTTTCGATGACGATGTCGTCTACGCACCCAAGCCCGCCGTGGACGCCTTGGTGGAGCACTTCTACGTGAACGCCGCCGTCATCCGCGCGCACTTAGTGGCCAGTGATGCCCGTGCGGCTTTTGACGTTCAAGCTGCCGGCCATGCGCGTGCCGCCTCCCGGCCCGGCCTGGGCCACTCCGGCTTCTTTGACCCCCGCCGTTGTGAGGAAGGGCTGTGGCGGGACTGTGTGCAATGGCTGTCTCACGTCGCGGATGGCGGGCATCCGCACGCGTTTGATTTTTGGCGCTTGCCGGCCAGCCGGTATCGGTGATGGCCCGATTCAGCCTGATGCTATGGGGCCGCCCGCGTTTGCCTGCGCATGCAGTGGGCCACATCATCGATTTGCCGCATACGCAGATTCGCGTCTTCGACAGCGGCAACGGTTCCGGCCGGGGCGCCTATGTGGTCGTGCCTGACCCGCCGAACGTCATCGAACATTGCCTGCCGCTGATACGCCGCGTGGCGGCGGGTCAACGCGTGGTGGCGTTTGAGCTGCCCGGTTTTGGCTATTCCCGGCCACGTCCCGGGTTTCGTTTCGGCCTGGCGAGCCAAAGCGCCACCCTGCATCAGTTGTTCGACCGCTTGGGGCTGACCGAGACCGTGCTGGATATGTCCTGCCTGGGCGCTTACGTGGGCCTGGATTTTGCCGCACGCCATCCCGAGCGCGTCAGGCACCTGATTCTTCAGCAGGCGCCGGCCTTGGCGGACGCGCAACGCTGGGCGCGGCGCGCGGATCTGCATGGGCTGATCCGCACGCCGTGGGTCGGCCAATGCTTCATGTGCGCGTTCCGGCGGCAAGCCACGCGGCATTGGTATGGGGCCGCCTTGCCCGCGGGGCATGACGATGCGCTGCGCCAGGCCTTCACCACGCCAGCCTTGCATGCCGTGGACGCTGGCGGCCTGTTTCTGCTGGCCGACGCCTACCAAGCGTTGTTGGCGCACCCCGCAGGCGCGAGCGCGCCGCCGCAACCGGTCACCGCCTTGTGGGGCGGGGCCGACCGCTCGCACGCCCACACGCCGCCAAAGTCCTTGCTGCATGACGTGCCCGCCGCAAGATGGGTGGCGTTTGACGACTGCGGACACTTCCCCGGGCTGGAAGCGCCCGCGCGTTTTGACGCGCTGCTCCGCGCGGCGTCGGTGCGAATTTAAGGGTTTTCACTCATTAGCCAAACGAATTCAGCGGATAAGAAATAAGAATTTTTCTTATGGTTTGGGCGGGGCTATAACGATCGTCTGCAAGACCTCAACTACGTAAAGAGAGATAAACATGAGGGGAAAACCCGTGACGGGCCACCAACCGGTGCGTGCGTCGACCGCCGCTTTTGTCGGCACGATGATCGAGTGGTACGACTTCTACATCTACGCGACCGCGGCCGCGCTGGTGTTCGGCAAGATCTTTTTTCCATCGGCCACCGGCTTCTACGGCACCTTGGCCGCCTTCGGCACATTCGCGGTGGGCTTCTTCGCCCGGCCGCTGGGCGGCGCCATCTTCGGCCACATTGGCGACAAGATCGGCCGCAAGAAATCGCTGGTGATCACCTTGGTGATGATGGGCACGGTAACCGTCTTGATCGGCCTGTTGCCCACCCACGCGTCCATCGGCATCTGGGCGCCCATCCTGCTGATCCTGCTGCGTATCGTGCAGGGGATCGCGGTGGGCGGCGAATGGGGCGGGGCGGTGCTGATGGCGGGCGAGCATTCGCCGGACCAAAGCAAGCGCACGTTCTTCGCATCGTTCGCCCAACTGGGCAGCCCGGCGGGCTTGATCCTGTCGATGCTGATGTTCAAGCTGGTGACGGGCCTGGACGACGAGGCGTTCCTGAGCTGGGGCTGGCGCGTACCGTTCCTGTTCTCGGCGGTGCTGCTGGTGGTGGGCTTCGTGATTCGCTTGAGCGTGAACGAATCGCCCGACTTCATCGCGGAAAAGGCAGCGCAGGCCAAGCGCGCCAACCCGGCCAAACCCGCCCAGGCCCCGCTTGCGCAGGTGCTGCGCGGCGCGCCCCGGCTGCTGATACTGGCGGTGGGCGCCAACGTGCTGGGCATTGCCGGCTTCTACTTCACCAACACGTTCATGATTGCGTACACCACGCAGTACGTGGGCTTGAACCGGGCGGTGATTCTGGATTGCCTGCTGGTCGTGTCGATCATGCAGTTCTTCATCACGCCGCTTGCGGCCTACATCGCCAGCCGCGTCGGCAACCTGCGGTTCCTGGGCGCGATGGCGTTCGTGTCGATCTTCACGCCCTACGCGATGTTCAACCTGGTCGACCAGGGCTCGCTTTCCAGTATTACGCTGGGGGTCGGCGTGGCGGTACTCTTCATGGGCGCCTACTACGCGGTCATCGCGGGCTATGTCAGCGACAGCTTTCCGACCGGCATCCGCTACACGGGCATCTCGATGGCCTACCAGTTGTCGGGCGCCATCTTCGGCGGTCTGACGCCCTTGCTTGGCACCGTGCTGGCGGAGAATTTCAAAGGGCAGTGGTGGCCGCTGGCGCTGCTGTTCTCGGCGATTTCGTTGCTTTCCCTGGTTTCCGTTCTGCTGCTGGGCAATGTTGGCCAGCGCACCGAGCAATTTCACCTGAAGGATCAGCAAGCATGAAGGCATTTTTTCACGACGACCAGAAGCTGCATCATCCGCAAACCTATTTTTCGCGCGGCAAGATGCGCACCCCGCAGGAAGTGCCGGCGCGTCTGGATGGCCTGGTGCAAGCGGCACGCAAGCTGGGCTTTGACGTGCAGACGCCCGCCGACCACGGGGCCGGCGCCATTTCGGCCGTGCACTCGCTGGACTATCTGCGCTTTCTGCAAAGCGCCCATGACGACTGGATGAAACTGCCGGGCGACTGGGGCGGCGAGGTCGTGTCGAATGTCTTCGTGCGCGAACCCAACGCGTTACGCGGCGTGCTGGCCAAGGCCGGGCGCTATCTGGCGGATGGCAGCTGCCCGGTCGGCCCGAACACGTGGCAGTCGGCGTATTGGTCGGCGCAATGCGCGGTGGCGGGCGCCGAAGCGCTGCTGGCGGGCGACCGCCACGCCTACGCGCTGTGCCGGCCGCCCGGTCATCATGCGCGCCGCGATGCCGCAGGCGGCTTCTGCTACCTGAACAATGCGGCCATCGCCGCGCAGCACTTGACGTCGCGCTATCCGCGCGTGGCCATCCTGGACACCGACATGCACCACGGCCAGGGCATTCAGGAAATTTTCTACGAGCGCAGCGACGTGCTCTACGTGTCGATCCACGGCGATCCCGAAAACTTCTACCCGGTGGTCGCAGGCTTTGAAGACGAGCGCGGCGCGGGCGAAGGCTACGGCTACAACATCAACCTGCCCATGCCGCACGGCTCGCCGGAATCCGTGTTCTTTGACCGCTTGACCCAGGCGCGCCAGGCCATCGACCTCTTTCAGCCGGATGCGCTGGTGCTGTCTTTGGGTTTCGATATCTTCGAGAAAGATCCGCAAGCCATGGTCAGCGTGACGGAAGACGGCTTTGAGCGCCTGGGCCGGGCGGTGGGCGGCATGCGTTTGCCGACCTTGATCGTGCAAGAGGGTGGCTACTATATTGAGGGCCTGGAATCCAACGCATCGCGGTTTTTCGCGGGGCTGACCGGCGCTTGACTCTTGGGGCGGCGGCCGGCTTGGGTTGGATTCAAATTTCTTACCCGCCGCCTTCCGGACCGCCATGCCCCAGCCTGCCCGCCGTACCCCTTCTGCGCTCTCGCTGGCGCCCGAACGCATGGACTGGAACCTGCTGCGCACGTTCATGTTTGTGGTGCAGGAACGCGGGGTGGGCAGGGCGGCGCAGGCGCTGCACCTGAGCCAGCCCGCGGTCAGCCAGGCGCTGAAGCGGCTGGAGGACGCGGTGGGCGGCATGCTGCTGCACCGGCGCAATGGCGAGTTCCGGTTGACGGGCTTGGGCGATGAAATCTACGCCATCGCCCGCGACATGTACGGCACCATGGCCCGCATTGAAAACGCCGCCACGCAAGACAAGGCCGAAGTGGCCGGCACGTTGCGGCTGCTGGTGATGAGCAAGGTCCAAAGCCCGGCCTATGACGACTTCCTGGCGCAATTTCATCGCCGCTATCCCAAGATTGAATTCCATATTGACGTGTTGCCCAGCGCCGTCATTCTGGACGCGCTGGCCAAGCGAGTGCCCGCGCTGGGCATCTGTTTGTGCCGCAAGCCGGTTGAAGGCCTGGAACGTCGGCTCTTTCTTCGGCATCACTATGCGGTGGTCTGCGGCCGGCACCACCCGCTGTTCTCAAAGCAGCGCATCAGCATCGAAGACCTGATGGACCAGAATTTCGTGTGCTTCGCCAGCGACCAGATCGGCGACACCTTGTCTCCGCTGACCATCTTCCGCGACCAGCAGGGCTTCACGGGCCGCATCGTGGGCACGTCGCCCAACATCGAAGAGGTCCGCCGGATGGTGGTGGCGGGCATCGGGCTGAGCTTTCTGCCCGAGCACCTGATCCGCCAGGACGTCATGAGCGGCGAACTGCGGCGCCTGCCGCCGGCCGAATCCGTGGCCGAGATCGACGTGTTTCTGACCTGGCACAAGCAACGCAAACTGACGGCGGTGGAAGGGGCGTATCTGGCCGCCTTCGACCGCTTCCTGGCCCGCACGCCGCTGGATTCGCGGGCGGGCTGAACCCGCGGTAGGACGAGCGCGTAACGTCTGGCCCCATCTACCCGCCGCGCGTTTCCATGCGCCGCGCAACGCGCGTCAACGCCAGGCTGGCCACGAAGTACAACAGCGCCACCGCCAGATAAACCTCGACGTGATAGGGCCGCCAGTCCGTGCCGGCCACCACCGCTTTGGCCGCGCCCAGCACGTCGAACACACCGATGATGCTGACCAGCGACGTGTCTTTCACTGCGCCCACGAACACGCCCAGCGCGGCGGGCGCGGCGATGCGGCGCGCTTGCGGCCAGATGACCGTGGCGTACGCGGTGGCGGGGCGCATGCCCAACGCGCGTGCGGCCATCATCTGGCCCGGCGGAATGGCTTGCAGCGCGCCGCGCAAGACTTCGGCCAGCAGGCAGGCGGTGTGCAAGGTCAGCGCGGCCAGCGCCATGCTGAACTTGGATACGCCGCCACCCAGCAACATCGGCAATACAAAGGACGCGAACAGCAGCTGCGTGACCAACGGCACGCCGCGTACCGCTTCGATCAGCCCAGCGGCCGCCAGCGACCCCGCGCGGCTGCCTGAGCGGCGCAACAACGCCAGCGCAAAGGCCAACGGCACGGCGGCGGCCAGCGCAGCGATGGCCAGGATCAGTGTGACAAGCAAGCCGCCCCAACGCTGCGGACCGATCAGCGCGCCGCCCCAAGGCCAGCCGGTCAACGCGGCCACCACCACCGCCAGCAGGGCAATCAACAAGGCCCCGCGTATCTGGGCGGGCAGGCCGCGCACGCCGAGCGTCAGCGCGATGCCGGCCAGCAGCGCCGCGCAGGCGGCCAGCGCCGGGCCTCGGTCGGCCTCGGCCATGGTGCCGAAGAACAGCAGCGGCAGGTTTTCTCCCACCGCGGCCCAGCACGCGCCCGCCGCGTTGGCGCAAGCGGCGGGGCCGCCTTGCCACACCGCGCGTACCACGGCCCAGTCCAGCAAGGCCCACGCTGCGGCCGCCAACAGCACGGCCATCGCGGTAGAGGCCAGCTTGCCGCGCCAGGGGCGCCGTTCGCCATCGGCCGCATTCCACAACGGCCGGTCGCCCAGCCGCGCGCCATGCGTGTCGCCCGGCCCGTGGCGCGTGTTGCGCGCGTTCCAGGCCGATAGCCCGCCGCCCAACGCTAGCGCCAACGTCAGATACACCGCCACCGCCAGCGCAATGCCTTCCAGCGCCAAGCCGGTCTGCGTGATGGCGGTGTTGATGACCGCCATCAATTCCTGATAGCCAATCGCGATGGCCAATGTGCTGTTCTTCACCAGCGACAGGCACTGGTTGGCATAGGGCGGAAGCGCCACGCGAGCGGCATACGGCGCGATCACCAGCCGCAGCACGGCGCGCGGCGTCAGGCCCATTGCCTGGCCGGCTTCCACCAGCCCGATCGGCACGGCGCGCACGGCGGCGCGGACGATGTCGGCAATGTAGGCCGCATGAAACACGACCAAGCCGATCAGCAACGCCGCGAATTCAATGCTGGGTTGCCAGCCGCCTTGCAAGCCCAGGCCACGCTTGATGGGCAAGTCGATGTGGATAGCGGGTAGCAGCGCCCAGGCCAACGCGGCGATGGCAAGGGAAGCGTAGACGGCCGGGTTGCCAACGCGCCGCCGCGCACGCCAGCCGACCATCAGCGCCACCGCCAAGACTACGGCATAAGGCAGCCAGCCTTGCAAGGCTGGCAGGGCCAATCCGCGATTGGACAGCAGCACGTGTGGCAAGGGTTGCCATGCCTGGCGCACGTCTGGCAGGCGCAGCAGCAGGCCGTACCAGACGAACAGCTGCAACAGCACGGGCGTGTTGCGCAGCGGCGCAATGATGACGGCGGCGCAACGGGCGGCCAGCGGATGCGACGACAAGCGCATCAGCCCCAGCGCAATGCCCAAGCCGGTCGCCAGCGGAATGGCGACGGCGGCCACCGTCAGCGTGTTGACGAGACCCGCCGCAATCGACATCCAGTACGGATCATCGGGCGTTACGCCGAGCAGGCTTTCCGAAATTCGAAAGCCTGCTGGCTGGAATAGAAAGCCGAATCCGCCCTGGATACCGCGCGCGGTCTGCACGGATTCAATGTGCAGCAGCAGCGTGGCGGCCATGCCGCCCAGCACCAGAATCCAGGCAAGCGAGGGCAGCCAGCGGCGCAGCAGCGACGGGGCGGGCAGGGGAAGGGTAAGTGCAGTCATGGTGGTCGTGATGCCTGACAACAGAAGCAGGTCGGGCGCGGGGCGCTCGTACGTCGGCGCGGGGCGCGGAGCCAATGCAAAAGGCGGGCCATTGGCCCGCCTGCCGCGTTCAGGAAGTCACGCTCATTGGAAGGGGGGCGAATACAGCAGGCCGCCCTTGTTCCATTGCGCGTTCAGGCCGCGGTCCAGCTTCAGCGGCGTGGCTGCGCCCAGGTTGCGGTCCCAGACTTCGCCATAGTTGCCCACGGCCTTGATGGCGTTCTTCGCCCAGCTTTCGTCCAGGCCAAAGCTCTTGCCGATGCCGGGGTCCACGCCCAACAGGCGGCGCACTTGGGCGTCGGTGCTTTGCGCCTGGCTGTCGGCGTTCTTCGACGTGATGCCCAGTTCTTCGGCGGCGACCAGCGCGTTCACCGTCCACCGCACAATCGACGCCCAGTTGGGGTCGTCCTGCCGCACGAAAGGGCCTAGCGGCGACTTGTTGATGCGTTCGGGCAGGATGACAAAGTCGTCCGGCTTGGCAGCACGCGCGGCGCGGCTGGCGGCAAGCGTGGACGCATCCGACAAGTACACGTCGCAGCGGCCAGCGTAGAAGGCTTGTTCCAGTTCCACCAGGTTTTCGATCACCACCGGGCGGTACGTGAGCTTGTTCTTCTTGAAGTAGTCGACCAGGTTTTGCTCGTTCACCGTGCCGGGCTGCACGCAGACTTGCGCGCCATCCAGTTCGGCCGCGCTCTTCACGCCCAGCTTGCGCGGCACCAGGAAGCCTTGGCCGTCATAGAACACGATGCCGGCGGACGTAATGCCCAGCCCCGCATCGCGGCCCGACGTGATGGTGGTGTTGCGGTTCAACACATCGATCTCGCCGGACTGCAAGGCGGGAAAGCGTTGCTGCGAGCTCAGCGGCACGAAGCGCGTTTTCTCGGCGTCGCCCAAGACGGCGGCGGCAAGCGCGCGGCACAGGTCCGCGTCCAGGCCCGTCCAGCGGCCTTGCTTGTCGGCAATCGACAAACCGGCCGAACCTTGGCTGACGCCGCACACGAGTTCACCGCGTTTCTTGATGGTGTCGACCGTGCCGGCATGCGCGGCGCCTGTTGTTGCCGCGCCCGCAATCGCCAACGCGGCGGCCACGCCAGCCGTCTTGAGTAGAGGATTCAATCGCATGCCGTTCCCGTATTGTTTGTATGCAAGAAAGGCATGAATTCTAGGGGCGGGCAGGCGTTCGCAGAGCGACTATATGGTCATATGAATATAAGAACTAAGCCTTATCCAGATGCGCGTCATATACCTAGAATTCCGCCATACCAAGTTGGAATCACAGAGAAGGTTGCGCATGAGCTGGCAGGACGAATTCAGGCAGTTGTTTCCCATCACGCGTGACAAGGCCTACGCCAATATTGCCTACACCAGCCCGTTGTCGCCCAAGGTGGCTGACGCGGTGGCCGGCTTCTTTGACAGCATTACTTATGCCCGCAGCGACAAGCCGCAATGGCTGCGCGATGCCGACGCCTTGCGCGTGCGTCTGGCCCGCCTGATTGGCGGGGACGCGCGCCGCCTGGCCTTCACCAAGAACACCACTGAAGGGTTGAACACGGTGGCGCAAGGCCTGGCCTGGCAAGACGGCGACAACCTGATCGTGGATGATCAGGAACACCCCACCAACGCCTTGCCCTGGCTGAACCTGCGCCGTCGCGGCGTGCAGGTGCGCGTGGCCCAGGCGACGTCGCATCGCTATACGGTGGATGATCTGTGGCAGCACGTGGATGCGCGCACGCGTTTGATCGCGGTGTCGTGGGTGCAGTACGGCACCGGCTTGCGTACCGACATCGTCGAGCTCGGCCGCCGCTGCGCCGAACGCGGCATCTGGCTGATCGTGGACGGTATCCAGGGTGCAGGCCTGTTGCGCGCCAAGGTCGACGAATGGAAAGTGGACGCGTTTGCCTGCGGCGCGCACAAAGGCATGCTCGGCCCCTTGGGCGTGGGCTTGTTGCACGTGTCGCCCAAGCTGCTGGACGCGCTGGACCCCTTGTACGTGGGGCCATCTGGCGTCACCACCTTGGACAAGTCCGGCCTGCAATGGCAGGTGGGCGTGTCGGATGCCGGGGACGCGCGCCGGCTGGAAACCGGCAACCTGAACTACCCCGGCATCGCCGGTTGGGCAGGTGCGCTGAGCTTGATCGAAGGCGCGCAGCCGGATCGCATCGAACCCTGGGTGCTGGAATTGTCGCAAGCGCTAAGTGAAGGCTTGCGCGCGCAGGGCGTGCAGGTGGTGTCGCCGCCTGACGCCGAATTGCGCAGCACCACCACCGCCGTGCGCGTGGCGGACCCCGCCGCCGCCCTGGCGCACCTGACCCGCGAAGGCGTGGTGGCCAGCGTAGTGGAGTATGGTTACGTGCGCCTGTCCGTCGGCGCCTATAACAATCACGAAGACATCGAACGCATCTTGCGCGCCGCGCGCGTCTTGGCCGTTTGATTCGCTTTATCAAATTCGTATTTTCTGGAGAGACACATGACTGAACCGAAGAAGCCCAATTGGCGCCTGGAAACCGTGGCCGTGCATGGCGGCTACCGCCCCGATCCCACGACCCGCGCCGTGGCCGTACCCATTTACCAGACGGTTGCCTACGCGTTCGACGACACGCAGCATGGCGCCGACCTGTTCGACCTGAAGGTGCCGGGCAACATCTATACCCGCATCATGAACCCCACAACCGACGTGCTGGAGCAGCGCGTGGCGGCCCTGGAAGGCGGCATCGCCGCGCTGGCGCTGGCCTCGGGCCAGGCCGCCGTCACCTACGCCATCCTGACCATTGCCGAAGCGGGCGACAACATCGTGTCGTCCAGCACGCTGTACGGCGGCACCTACAACCTGTTCGCGCACACGCTGCCGCAATACGGCATCACCACGCGCTTTGCCAGCCCCAGCGACCTGGCCGCATTCGAATCGCAGATTGATGACCGCACCAAGGCCATCTTCGCGGAATCGGTCGGCAACCCCTTGGGCAACATCACCGACATCGCCGCGTTGGCCGACATCGCTCACCGCCATGGCCTGCCGCTGATTGTCGACAACACCGTGCCGTCGCCGTACCTGCTGCGCCCGATCGAACACGGTGCGGATATCGTCGTGCAGTCGCTGACCAAGTACCTGGGCGGCCACGGCACAAGCCTGGGCGGCGCCATCATTGATTCGGGCAAGTTCCCGTGGGCCGAACACAAGGCCCGCTTCAAGCGCCTGAACGAGCCGGACATCAGCTACCACGGCGTGGTCTATACCGAAGCCTTCGGAGCCGCCGCCTACATTGGCCGCGCGCGCGTGGTGCCGCTGCGCAATACGGGCGCCGCGATCTCGCCGTTCAACTCGTTCCAGATTCTGCAAGGCATCGAAACGCTGGCGCTGCGCGTGGACCGCATCGTTGAAAACGCCGTCAAGGTTGCTACCTTCCTGCGTGAGCATCCGAAGGTGGAATGGGTCAACTACGCGGGGCTTGCCGATCACCCCGACCACGCCCTGGCGCAGAAATACCTGGGCGGCAAGGTGCCGGGCCTGTTCACGTTCGGCGTGAAGGGCGGCCGCGACGCCGGTGCGCGCTTCCAGGACGCGCTGCAACTGTTCACGCGACTGGTCAACATCGGTGACTCGAAGTCGCTGGCCACGCACCCGGCTTCCACCACGCACCGCCAATTGAATCCCGAAGAACTGCAAAAGGCCGGCGTGCGCGAAGAGACCGTTCGCTTGTCGATCGGTATTGAACACATCGACGATTTGATCGCCGACCTGGAACAGGCATTGGCGCAGGTTTAAAGCATGACGATGATTCCCCGCAGGACCCTGTTGAAACTGGCCGCCGGGCTGCCGGCCCTGGCGGCGGGCGCTTCGGCGCTAGCCGCCAACCCGGCCAAGAAGGCCAAGACGTATGTGCTGGCCCATGGCTCGTGGCATGGCGGCTGGTGCTGGCGCCCGGTGGCCGACCGCCTGCAAGCGGCGGGCCATCGCGTCTACGCGCCCAGCTATACCGGCATGGGCGACCGCGCGCATTTGCTGAACAAGAACATCACCATCGACACCTTCGTCGAAGACCTGGTGCAGGTCATCGAAACGCAAGAGTTGAACGATGTGATTCTGGTGGGCCACAGCTTCGGCGGCATTCCCATCAGCGGCGTGGCCGACCGAATCCCTGAGCGCCTGGCGCACCTGGTGTACTTCGACGCCATCGTGCTGCAAAGCGGCCAGGATGCGTTTTCGGTGTATCCGAAGGCGGATGCCGATGCGCGTATCGCTGCCGCGTCCAAGGCCACGGGGGGTTTGGCGGTGCCGATTCCTGATCCGATACCCGCTGCGTGGGGGTTCACCCCGGGCAGCGCGGATTACGAATGGGTGAAGCGCCGGTTGACGGCGCATCCGCTGGCCAGCTACACCACGCCGCTGACGTTGAAGCACCCCATTGGCAACGGCCGCCCGCGCACGTACATCCATTGCACGCAGCCTGAATTGGCGGTGCTGGAGGAATCACGCAAGCTGGTGAAGTCGCAGCAAGGGTGGAAGTGGGTGGACATCGCCGCGCCGCACGAAGCCCACATCACGCATCCCGGCTTGCTGGCCGATCTGTTGCTGGGTTTGGGGTAAGGCGAAGGCGCGATAACGCTAAGGCGAGCGCCAGCAGGCGAGCGCCAAGGCAAGCGCCAAGGCAAGCGCCGGCGCTATTGCTAGCGCTTGCGCAAGGCCGAGGGCGCCACGCCCTCGGTCCGTTGAAACACCCGGCTGAACGCGGCTTGCGATTGATAGCCCACGCGTTCAGCCGCATCCTGAATTCCCATCCCCTGGCTCAAATGACGGCGCGCGACGCGCATGCGCAGCAGCTGCAGCAATTGCGCGGGCGTGGTGCCGCTTTGCAGCGTGAAGCGCCGGTGAAACGTGGCTTTGGACATGTGCAGGCGGTCTGCCATGTCTTGCATGCTCCAGGGCGCGGCGGGGTCCGCCAGAATGGCTTGCAGCAGGCTGGCCATGGCGGGGTCGCGCGCCAGCACGAACAGGCCGTAGGCCTGGCGGTCATGCAGCGCCAGATGGCGCAGCATGAAGAAGATCAGCAGATCAGTCAGCCGCTCCAGCACCACGGGCGAGCCGCCCGGCGGTTGCGACGTTTCCGCCAGAATCAAATCGAACACGCCGCGCGCGGTGCGAAAGCGTTCGTCTTCGGCGCGCAGCATCAGGTAGTCGGGCAGGGTGTCGGCCAACAAATCGGCCAGGCCCGGCCGGAATTGAAAGAAGCCGCAAGCCAGCCCCGTGCTGTCTGCTTGCCGCGGCAATAGCGGCTCCATGACGCGGCACAGCGCCGTGCCGGGCGCCGGGGCGTCAAGCGGCGTCAACGCGTGCGGGATGTCGCGCAGGAAGAAAATGCCGTCGCCCGCGGCGAGCGTCAGCGCGTCTAGCTCAATGCCGTGGGCATCCAGCAGCGCCACCCGGCAGCGGCCATGCAGGATCAAATGAAAGCTGGCACGCGCCCGCCCGCTGGTGCTGGCGGACCAATTGCCGCAATACTGCCCCAGGTGATACAAGCTGGATTGCACTTCCAGGCTGGACAACAGCAGCGCATCAACAGCGGCTTGATCGGTATGGGGAGCGTCGTTGGGCAAGATGAATAAGCTGGGCGGTAGCGGTGAACGTGAACTGATCGGGTCCGATGACCGTAGCAGTTTGCGAGCATGATGGCGGACGAAACGCGGGTGGTAATTCTGGTTATAAGCGAATAGCTGAAAGTCGATAAGATCGAGCATCAAGTTGCGATCTTCGCGCATTGTCGCTTGTGGCCGGCCGCCCGCACAATATGGTTTTCAACGATACCCCAGGAGATCTTCATGGCCCGTTTGCCCGTCCATACCGCGCAAAGCGCTCCCGAACCCACGCGCGCCGCGCTGGCCGCTGCGGAGCAGGGCGCCGGATACCTGTCGAACCTGCTGGGCGTGCTGGCCAATGCGCCGGTGGCGCTGGAGGCCTATCAAACGCTGTCGCAGCTGAATGCGCGCGCCGGGCTTACCTTGCAGGAACGCGAAGTGGTGCAACTGGTGGCGGGCACGCGCCACGGCTGCACGTTCTGCGTGGCGGGGCACACGGCCATTGCGCGCAACAAGGCGCGGCTGTCGCCTGAAGTGATTGAGGCGTTGCGCGCTCAAGGCGTGTTGCCGGATGAACGCCTGCAAGCGCTGGCGGCCTTTACCGAAGCGGTGATCCTGACGCGCGGCCGTGTCACCGACGACACGCTGCAAGCCTTGCGCGATGCCGGCTTCACGGACGGCAATGCGTTGGAAGTGATCGTGGGCGTGGGGTTGGCCACGATCTGCAATTTTGGCAATAACCTGGCGCAGACGCCGTTGAACGATCAGCTGCGTGACTACGCCTGGAGCGGCGCGTGATGACGGCGCAAGCGCTGCACACAGAAGCGAACTGGCGCTTGCCGCAGGATCTGGCGGCATGGCTCACGCAGCATGCCGACGCCTTGGACGACGGCAGCCATGACGCGGCCACGGTGCTGCCCAAGCTGGCCGCGGCCGGCGTGTTCCGCATTGGCGTGCCGCAGGCGCTGGGCGGCCAGCCCGGCACTGATATTGGCGACGCCATCGAAGCGGTATCGCAAGTGGCCGAACACTCGGTCGCCAGCGCCTTTGTGGCGTGGGGCCAGCGGGTGTTTATCGAATACCTGTTGCGCAGCCCGAACACGGTGCTGGCAGAGCGCTGGCTGACACCGCTGCTGACGGGCGAACAAGCCGGAGCCACCGCGTTGTCGAACGCGATGAAGTTCCTGAGCGGCATTGAATCGCTGCAAATCAGTGCGCGGGAATCCGACGGCCACTGGGTGCTGGACGGCCGCATGCCGTGGGTCACCAATCTGCGGCCACAGGGTTTTTTGGTCGCGGCTGCCGTGACCGCGCCCGATGGCACGCCCGCCGTGGTGGCGCTGCCCAACGATATCGCGGGCCTGACGCGCAGCCCGGATCTTTCCTTGATGGCCTTGCAGTCCAGCAACACGGCTGCGCTGGAGGTGCAGGGCGTGCGCATCGGGCCGGAATGGCTGATCCACGCCGATGCGCGGCAGTATCTGCCCGGCGCGCGTCCGGCGTTCGCGGGGCTGCAATGCGGTTTGTCCATCGGGCTGGCGCGGCGCGCTTTGGACGCCGCGGCGCAGACCGGGCAGGGCCAGGCCTCGCGCGGCATTTTGGGCGAGCCGCTGGCCGCGTTGCGGGCGCAAGTGGAAGCGTTAAGCGCCAGCTTGATTGCCGGGGTGCGCAGCGGACGCTTCGTGACCGAGCCTTGGGCCTTGTTTGAAATCCGCATCGCATTGGCCGATGCCGCGCATCAGGCGGTGCAACTGGAGCTGCAAGCCAGCGGCGGCGCGGCCTATTTGAAACCGGCAGGCGCCAGCTTTGCCCGGCGTTGGCGTGAAGCGGCGTTCCTGCCCATCGTCACGCCCAGCCTTGTGCAATTGAAAACCGAGCTGGCCAAACGGCAGGCCAAGCTGGCCGCCGAGGCGGCGGGAGCCGGCGTAGCGGGTGCAGGGCGGCAAGCGGCCCAAGCGTCTACCGTGGCGCCACAGGCGGGAGCCACCGCGTGACGGCGGGCGCGCCGCCGGTGTTGCAGGCGCGCGGCCTGGCCTTGCGCTATCCGGCTGCGCCGGCGCCGGTCTTTCAAGACGTGGACCTGGACTTGGCGCGCGGGGAAGTCGTGGCGGTGCTGGGGGCAAGCGGCGCGGGCAAGTCCAGCCTGCTGCGCGTGCTGGCGGGCTTGCAGTCCGCCACGGCGGGTTCGCTGCGCATGGAAGGCGCGCCGCTGAATGGCGTGCATCCGCGCGTGGCCGTGGCGTTTCAGGACCCTAGCCTGTTGCCGTGGCTGTCGCTGGAACGCAATGTGGCGTTCGGGCTGGACTTCAAGCATCAGCCCGCGCTGACGGACGCGCAGCGCCGCGCGCGCGTGGACCAGGCCATCGAAGAAGTTGGGTTGTCGCATGCGCGGCATATGCGCCCGGCGCAATTGTCGGGCGGCATGGCGCAGCGCACGGCTTTGGCGCGCTGTCTGGCGCGCCAGCCGTCGGTGCTGCTGCTGGACGAACCGTTCGGCGCGTTGGACGAAGTTACCCGCAGCGACATGCAGGGGTTACTGCGCAAGGTCGTGGCCGACTTCAACACCGCCGCCGTGCTAATCACCCACGATATTGACGAAGCCCTGGTGCTGGCCGACCGCATTGTGCTGCTGGGCGGCGCGCCCGGCCGCATCCTGGGCACGTGGCAGGTGGACCTGCCGCATCCGCGCGCCGACCTGCTGTCTGAAATGGGCGCGCTGCGCCTGGAAATCCTGACCCGTCTGCGCAGCGCGCTGCGGGCCGGGCGTATTGACGCCGTACCGGCCTGACCGGTTCGCCACCCCCAAGCAAGGAGCTTATTGATGTGCCTGGAACACATGTCGCGTCGCGACTGGTTGAAACTCTCGGCCCTGCTGACGGCAGGTGGCGCGGCGTCTTTGCTGTCGGCGTTCAACGCCCGTGCGCAAACCGACCCGGACGCGCCCGTGCGCATCGGCTATCTGCCCATTACCGACGCCGCGCCGTTGCTGGTGGCGCATAACAACGGCTTGTTCGACAAGGCGGGCGTCAAGGCCGAAAAGCCCACGTTGCTGCGCAGCTGGGCGCAGGTGATCGAAGCCTTTATTTCGGGGCAGGTCAACGTGGTGCATTTGTTGTCGCCCATGACCGTATGGGCGCGCTTTGGCAGCAAAGTGCCGGCCAAGGTGGTGGCGTGGAATCACGTGGGCGGATCGGGCCTGACCGTGGCGCCCGCCATCAACAGCGTGAAGGAATTGGGCGGCAAGACGGTCGCCATTCCGTTCTGGTATTCCATCCACAACGTCATGTTGCAGTATCTGCTGCGCGAAAACGGCTTGACGCCGGTGGCGCGCAAGGATGGCGCCGTGGGCGCCAACGAGGTCAACCTGATCGTCATGGCGCCCGCCGACATGCCGCCCGCGCTGGCGCAGAACCGCATCGCGGGCTACATCGTGGCGGAACCCTTCAATGCGGTTGCCGAAACGCTGGGCGTGGGCAAGGTGCTGCGCTTTACGGGCGACGTCTGGCGCAATCACGCGTGCTGCGTCGTGTTCATGCACGAGCGCGACCTGGAACAGCGCCCGGAGTGGTCGCAGAAAGTGGTGGACGCCATCGTCCAGGCGCAACTGTGGATACGCGACAATCGCGCCGAGACGGCGCAGCTGCTGTCCAAAGAGGGCATCAACCGCTATACGCCGCATGCGTTGCCCGCGCTGTCCAAGGTGCTGGCGCCGCCCGCATCCGACCGCGAGCAGTACCTGGCCAGCGGCGCCATCCGCCATGCCGCTTGGGACGAACGCCGCATCGACTTCCAGCCCTATCCGTTTCCCAGCTACACCGAGGAACTGGTGCGCCGCCTGCGTGACACGCTGATCGAGGCCGACCGGGGTTTCCTGGCCAGCCTGGACCCCGCACGCGCCGCAAGCGAGCTGGTGGATGACCGCTACGTGAAGCGTGCGATTCAATCCGTGGGCGGCCTGAGCCGCTTCGGTTTCCCCAACGCCTATAGCCGGACTGAAATGGTGCAGGCGTGACGGCACGGGAGTCTGTGGCACAAGCGCCGGCTGGCGGACAGGCGGCGCCAGCCGCCAAGCCCGCCAAGCCTGCGAGTGGCGCACGCGCCGGGGGCCTGGGCCTGCTCGCGCGTTGCGCATTGGGCCTGGGCGGGCTGGCTGCATTGCTGGCGCTGTGGTGGCTGGGCACGGATGTGCTGTCGCCCGCCGGCGGCATGGCCCGGCGCTTTTCGCCGGGCGCCACCTTTGTCAGCCTGGCCGAGCTGCTGACCGCGTCCGATCTGCCGCTGCATATCCTGGTCAGCCTGCGGCGCATTGCGGTGGGCTTGGGATTCGCGCTGGCTATCGGCGTGCCGCTGGGCCTGGCGATAGGCAGCTGGCGCCGCCTGGAGGCCACGGTGTCGCCCGCGATGCAATTCTTGCGGATGATCTCGCCGCTGTCGTGGATGCCCATCGCCGTGATGGTGTTTGGCGTGGGCGATGACCCGGTCTACTTCCTGCTGACGTTCGCGGCCGTGTGGCCCATCGTGTTGAACACGGCGGCCGGCGTGCAGCAGCTGGACCCGCGCTGGCTGCAACTGGCGCAAAGCGTGGCGGCCACGCGCTGGGAGACCTTGCGCCGCGTGATCCTGCCGGGCGTGCTTGGCCACATCCTGACGGGCGTGCGGCTGGCGATTGGCATTCTGTGGATTGTGCTGGTGCCCTGCGAAATGCTGGGCGTGTCGGCGGGCATGGGGTATTTCATTCTGGACACGCGCGACCGTCTGGCCTATTCCGAACTGATGGCCATGGTGCTGATGATCGGCGTGCTGGGCTTTCTGCTGGATGCCGCAGCGCGCGGGCTGTACCGGTACTGGCGGGGGTAGGGCGCGGCGTGGCCGCCGCGCTCCAGGGCAACTACTTGCGTGCGTTCTTGCCCGGCGTGGGGCAGACCACGCCCCGTAGCTTGCGCTGCACGGGGTCGCGCGCGACAGGCGCGTTATGGATGCCCGCCACGGGTATCGATTCCACCAGCGCCCCGGTGGCGTCGTTACCGGCATAGTGCTGGGTGTGGGTGACGGTGTAGGTGTTGGCGGTGCAATTCAAGGTGATGGGCTGCGAGACCGACGCGTACGGTTGGCCATTGGTTTCGGACACGCGCGGCTGCGCATAGAACCAGGCCACGGTCACCGTCATCACCACGGGGCGCTCGGATACGGGGGCGATCGATGCGCTGTCGTAGAACACGCCGGGCATGGCCTGCGGGTCCAGCGGCGTCCAGGCCGGGCCGCCGCCGAAGGTGATGCCCGACACGTCAAGGCTGCGAGGCACGATGTTGACGGCGCAGGCGTCGGGGGGAATCGGGTCGCCTTCGCGCACCGTCACCGCCGCGCAGACGTCAGGCGTAGCGGCCAGCGCCGGCTGCCCCCATGCGATTGCCCCAAGAACAACCAGGGCGAAGGTGAGGGGGGTGTGCCTAGCGATCATGTCCGGGTTCCGTGTATGGGCCAATGCGGCGTAAGAGTATGTCACGCCAGTATAGAGAACCGCGCGTGACACGCTATAGTTTCGTCCGTTCCCCCAAACGTCACTGGCCGAATGGCTGGTGCTGCCGCCTCTGGATGCGTTGCCTTCATGAACCTTAGACTGCTTGCCAGCGCTGCCGCGATCGCCGTCGCCGCGGTGATCGGCTATGGCATCTACCAACTGGTTCCCATGGGCAAACCCTTGGCGCGCAGCGAGATCATCGGCGAACTCAGTGGCCCGGCGCTGGCCTCGTCCTCGCGGGTGGCGCTGCAACGTTACGGCGAACGGCAGCTGCTGATCGGGCAGCGTCTGGTGTCGGCCAAGGACATGCCCGCGCTTGAAAAGGCCCCGCTGCTGGATGCGCAAGTGCCCGCGCTTGGCACGCGCCAGCAGAACCCCTGGCTGCAGGCTGATACGCGCAACCTGATCTATGGCGGGCAGGGCACAGGTGCTTTTGATCTGCTGGGGTCGATCAGCGGTGACGCCGGGGTCAGCCTGATCGGCACGCCGGAAGGGCGCGCGCTGTATCTGATCACCGCCATTGAACGCACGCCCGAAGAAGGCGAACAGCCCGCCGCGTTTGAAACCTTGCGCTCGGACGACCTGGGCAAGACGTGGGCGCGGGACGCGGACGTGGTGCTGGGCCCCGGGCAGCAGCACACCGTGTTTCTGACGCAAGACCGCGTCATCGCAATGGAACGCCATGACGCGGGTTACCGCTTGCTGGTCAGCCAGGATGGGGCGCGCCAGTGGTCGGGGATCTCGCTGGATGAACAGGTGTGGCCGGATGGGGCCGCCTTTGAACGCGCCTTTCGCGACATGCTGGCCAAGGACGGCGGCGCCCGCGCCGAAGACCAACTGGCATATGACTGGTCGCTCTATCCGCTGGATGAGCGGCGCGCCGTGGGCTGGAGCTGGCGCACGCGGATCAGCCTGAGCGCGTCGGACAAGAACGAGGTGCTGGAAACCCGGCGCTTTGAAGTCGAGCTGCAAGATGGCGTGTCGCCGGCCTTCCGCATCACGCAGGGCGTGGCCCCGGTGCCGCCCCAAGCGGCGGACGCGCGCGTGACGCGGGATGAACCCGTGTTCGAGATCACGGGCGATGCCATTTATGAGCTGGACAAGGCTGAACGCATCTGGCATCGGCGCGCCGATTCTCCGTTGGTGCAGGGCAAGCCCAGTTGGATCGGCGACGCCTGGTTCAGCGGCCGCGCCTGGGTGATCAAGACCTACGCCGACCACCTGTTCTCGTTTAACGAGTACACCAAGACCTATTTCTATACGCGCGATCAGGGCAAGACCTGGCGCCCGTTCCAACTGCCGCAAGACGTCGAGACGGGGCTTTTGGGCATGGATGCGTCGGGTGACGCGTTGCTGTCGCTGGCCGAGCGCGACGGCAGGACGGTCATTCGCCGGTACCCCTTGGATTGACAGCCCGACAACTGCCGCCGCCGTCGCTTCGGTGTCAGATCACCAGCACCGGGCAGGTCGCGTGCGCCAGTATCCGACTGCTGACGGACCCCAGCACGGCGTTCATAAGCGGGCTGCGGTGATGCGAACCCAGCACAATTACGTTGGCTTTGACGTGCGCGGCATAGTCAATGACCTTTTGGGGCGTGAAACCGGTCATTTCGTGGCATTCAAAGTTGACGTTGCCTTTGCGCAGTATTTCCACCACTGAGCGCATCGCCTTGTCGCTTTCTTCGTGGTGCCAGGCATCGACTTCGTCCTTGCCGATGAATGACACGACGTCCCCTCTGACTTCGGGCTCGCAATGCACGACATGCACGATGAAATCGCGGTTTAGCAAAGGGGTCGCGACCAGGTAGTGCGCCGCCTCATTGCTATACGTCGATCCGTCGGTGGCAAGAATGATTGTGTTCATGGCTGCTCTCCGGGTTGGGACTTCTTCACTTCGTTGCGGTTGGCGGTAGCCGTTCGCTTTGGCAGGGCCAGGCTGGCGCCAATGGAGGCGGCCAGCACCACCCCAATCACGCCGAGCGACCAATGCACCGGTACGTGCACCCACTGCGCCGCCAGCATTTTTGCGCCGATGACCATCAGCACAACTGCCAATCCATACTTCAAGTAGTGAAAGCGGTCCACCAAGTTGGCCAGCAGGAAGTAAAGCGCCCGCAAGCCCATGATGGCGAAGATGTTCGACGTGAAAACGATGAAGGGGTCGGTGGTGACGGCGAAGATCGCCGGGATGCTGTCGACGGCGAACACCACATCCGTCGCCTCAATCAGCAGGAGCACCACGAACATTGGGGTCGCGTAACGCATCCCATGGATCTGCACGAAGAAGGCCTGTCCATGGTATTCCTTGGTGATTCGCATGGTGGCCCGCATCAAGCGCACCAAGGGGTTTTGCGCGATGTCGGGCTGGCGGCCTGCGGCGGTCAGCATTTTGATGCCGCTCAGCACCAGGAACGCGCCCAGCACATAGAACAGCCAGGCAAATTGGGTCAGTAGCCAGACGCCGGCAAGTATCATTCCGATGCGCATGAAGATGGCGCCCAGCACCCCATACAGCAGCACCCGCCGCTGCAATTCGGGGGGGACCGCGAAGTAGGTGAAGATCAACGAAAACACGAACATATTGTCCGCAGACAGGGACAGTTCGATCAGGTATCCGGTGAAGTACTCCAGCGTCTTTTGATTGGCCACTGCCCGGCTTGCGGTGGCGTCAAGAAACCACCACATGAGCAGGCCGAACAGCGTTGCCAGCGTCGCCCAGGCAAGCGCCCAGAACAGTGCTTCCCGAGGCGACACGCGGTGTGCGCGGCGGCCGCCCAGCATATACAGATCCAGTGCCAGCACGGCGACCACGAAAGCGATGAATCCCACCCACATCGGCAGGGTGGCAAACGTTTCAACCCGGCCCATAAGCCGCCTCCCGCCATCGTCGCCTGCCGCCGGAAGGCGAGCGGAACCGTGAACGATGCAAGGTACGAGGCCAGTCTAGAGCGTGCCTATTCGTCGGACAATTCGCATAACATGAAGTCATAGTCAGATTTTTTGGAATGATCTCCATGGTCACTCTCAACTACAAACATCTGCGCTATTTCTGGGTTGTCGCCAAGGCCGGGAGCATTGCCCGCGCAGCGCAGCAATTGCAGCGCACCCCTCAATCGATAAGCGGCCAGTTGCAAGAACTGGAATCCGCACTGGGCTCCGCGTTGTTCCGGCGGGCGGGGCGGGGACTTGAACTCACGGATATCGGTCGGCGAGCGGTGCAGTACGCCGATCGCATCTTTACCCTGGGCGACGAATTGCTGGACGATCTGCGTGACCGCCCCGCCCGGCAATCCCTTGATTTCAGGTTGGGTGTTGCCGAAGGCGTACCCAAAGCGCTTGTGTACCGGATGATCGAGCCGGTGTTGCGGCTGGAAGAGAACGTGCGGCTGATCTGTCGTGAAGGCCGGCTTGCCTTTTTGCTGGCAGACCTGGCCGTACACCGCTACGACATGGTGATTGCCGATCGCCCGATGCCGAATCACGTGAACGTACGCGGCTATAGCCATTTGCTCGGCGAAAGCAGCCTGACTTTTTTTGGAGCGCCCGCGTTGCTTGAACAGTTGCCGAGCCGTTTTCCCAAGATGCTGGATCAGGCGCCATTTCTTTTGCCGGGTGAAGACGCGGCAATCCGCGTGCGGTTACTGCAATGGTTTGACGAGCACAACATCCGCCCGCGCATCGTGGGCGAATTTGATGACAGCGCGTTGTTGAATTCATTCGGCCAGACAGGGGTGGGCTTATTTGCCGCGCCCAGCGCCACCGCTGCCTACCTGGTCAAACAGTACCGGGTGCGCACCATAGGCACCGCCAGCGCCGTCAAGGAACAGCTTTACGCCTTGACGACCGACAGGCAGCTGCAACATCCGGCAATCATTGCACTGAGCAAGGCGGCCCAAGAAGACATCTTCGGCCCGTCGGCGCTGGGACGCGCACGCAACCGGGGTTAGGCGGCCAGCACATACTCCGGATAGCGCTTGCAGATCTCGGCAACCTGGCTCAGCGTGCCAGACAAATGTTCGCGCAGCACCTGTTGCGCCCGCGCGGGTTCCTGCGCCACGATGGCGTCCAGCAAGCGCTGATGGTCGTCCATGATGCGCTCGGCCTTGCCGGCTTCCGGCAGATGCAGCCGGCGCAGACGGTCCAGGTGGCCGCTGTAGCGCTGCTCCAATTCCCATAGACTCATCACGCCCGCAGCGGTATGCATGTCGCGGTGAAACGCCTGATCCGCATTGATGAACTGCTGATATTCGCCACTGGCGTGGCTCGTGCGTTGCAGGTCGATGCTGGCTTGCAGCCGCTTGTGCAGCATCGGATCAGGCCGTTGCGCAAGCATGTGCACGATTTCCAGTTCCAGCGACTGGCGCAGGAAATGCGCCTGCCGGGCAGCGGGGATGTCGATGCGGCTGACGACGGTGGTGTGTTGCGGATAGATTTCCACCAGCGCTTCTTCGGCCAGCCGCATCAGGGCGTCGCGGATAGGCGTCTGGCTCAAGCCATAGGTTTCGGCCAGCGTCACGCGCGACAGCGGGGCGCCGGGGGCGAGTTCCAGCGACACGATCTGTTCGCGCAGATGTTCGAAAACCTGGGGCGCGGCGTGGCGTGAGCGGTCGAGTCGGAGCTTGGGGCTTTGCATCAGGGGGCCTGACGGGAGTACGGTAGTAAAGCCCGCAGTGTAGCGGGTTTTCACCTAGCTGACGCACTAATGTATTAGTGTTTAAATGCGTTCATCCCCACCACGCCTCACCCCCATTTCCCCTATGAAACGTTCCTACGAAAGTCTGCGCAGCGCCGCCTGGATGGCCAAGGATGACCTGCGTTCGTTCGGCCACCGTTCCCGCATGATGCAAATGGGCTATGCGCCTGACGACTGGGTCGGCCGGCCCATCATCGCCATCATCAACACCTGGTCTGACCTCAACCCCTGTCACAGCCATTTCAAGCAGCGCGTTGAAGACGTGAAGCGTGGCGTGTTTCAGGCGGGCGGTTTTCCGGTGGAGCTGCCGGCCATTTCGGTGTCGGAATCCTTCGTCAAGCCCACGACGATGCTCTACCGCAACTTCCTGGCCATGGAAACCGAAGAGCTGCTGCGCAGCCACCCGGTGGATGGCGCGGTGCTGATGGGCGGCTGCGACAAGACCACGCCGGGGTTGCTCATGGGCGCCATCAGCGCCGGGCTGCCGTGCGTGTACGTGCCGGCCGGCCCCATGTTGCGCGGCAACTGGAAGGGCAAGATCCTGGGGTCGGGGTCGGACGCCTGGAAGCTCTGGGACGAGCGCCGCGCCGGCAAGATCACCCAGGAACAATGGACCGAAGTTGAAGGCGGCATCGCCCGCAGCTACGGCACCTGCATGACGATGGGCACGGCCAGCACCATGACGGCCATTGCCGAAGCCATCGGCATGACCTTGCCCGGCGCATCCTCGATTCCCGCAGCTGACGTCGGCCACATGCGCATGTCCGCCGAGTGCGGCCGCCGCGTGGTCGAGATGGTCTGGGACAACCTGACGCCCAAGCGCATCCTGAGCCTGGCATCGTTCAAGAACGCCATCAACGTGGCCATGGCCATGGGCTGTTCCACCAACGCCATCATTCACCTGGTGGCCATGTCGCGCCGCGCAGGCCATGCCGTCAGCCTGGAAGACTTTGACGCCGCGAGCCGCAAGGTGCCCGTCATTGCCAACATCCGGCCCAGCGGCGACACCTATCTGATGGAAGACTTCTATTACGCAGGCGGTTTGCCGGCACTGATGACGCGCCTGGACGGCCACCTGGACCTGTCCGCCATGACCGTCACCGGCAAGACGCTGGGCGAGAACATCGCGGGCGCCGAGGTCTACAACGACGACGTCATCCGCAAGGTGGACACCGCCATTTATGACGAAGGCGCGCTGGCCGTGTTGCGCGGCAATATTGCGCCCGACGGCTGCGTGATCAAGCCCAGCGCTTGCGCGCCGCAATTCCTGCAACACACGGGTCCGGCGCTGGTGTTCGACGACTACCCCAGCATGAAGGCGGCGGTCGACGACGAGAACCTGGACGTCACCCCCGAACACATCATGATCCTGCGCAACGCCGGCCCGCAAGGCGGCCCAGGCATGCCGGAATGGGGCATGCTGCCCATCCCGACGAAGCTGGTGAAGCAGGGCGTGCGCGACATGCTGCGCCTGTCTGACGCCCGCATGAGCGGCACGAGCTACGGCGCCTGCATCCTGCATGCCGCGCCCGAGTCGTATGTGGGCGGCCCGCTGGCCTTCGTGAAAACCGGCGACCTGATCACGGTGGACGTGCCGGCTCGCAGCATTCATCTGAACATCAGCGACGAAGAGCTGGCCGCACGCCGTGCCGCCTGGACGCCGCCGCCCAAGCGCTACGAGCGTGGCTACGGCTGGATGTATTCCAAGCACATCCTGCAAGCCAACGACGGCTGCGATTTCGATTTCCTGGAAACCGAGTTCGGCGCACCCGTGCCGGAACCCGAAATCTTCTAAGCGCGCAGGCGGGCAGGGCCCGCCGCGCGTTTCTTTCATTCTGTTTTTTGTCCGGAGTCATCGTGTCCCAAATGAATCCCGAAACCCGTGCCCGCCTGTCCGGCATCAGCACGGCCACCCTGTGCACGGCGCTGTTCAAACGCGGCCTGCGCAATCAGTTCATCCAGGACGTGCGCCCGCTGAACGCCAACCTGCCCAACATGGTCGGCCCGGCGTTCACCCTGCGCTACATCCCCGCGCGTGAAGACTTGAACACCATCAAGGTGTTTGAAGACCGCTCGCACCCGCAACGCGTCGCTGTCGAAACCTGCCCGGAAGGCGCGGTGCTGGTCATGGACAGCCGCAAGGACGCGCGCGCGGCGTCCGCCGGTTCCATCCTGATCACGCGCTTGATGAAGCGCGGCGTGGCTGGCGTGGTCACGGACGGGGGCTTTCGCGATTCCCCTGAAATTGCCGAACTGGGCTTTGCCGCCTATCACCAGCGCCCCTCGGCCCCGACCAACCTGACGCTGCATCAGGCGCTGGACATCAACGCGCCCATCGGCTGCGGTGATGTCGCCGTGTGGCCGGGCGACATCGTCGTGGGCGACCGCGAAGGCGTGGTCGTCATTCCCGCGCATCTGGCCGACGAGATCTCGATCGAAGCGGTGGAGATGACCGCATTCGAAGACTTCGTGACCAGTCAGGTGCAGCAGGGCGCGTCCATCCTGGGCCTGTACCCGCCCACCGATCCGGGCACCAAAGACAAATTCGCCGCCTGGCGCAAAGAGCAAGGCCGTTGAGCCTTGCTGTAGGCGGCCAGTCGTCCCGCCGCCTGCGACCCCATACCTATAAAGCAATAAATCAAGGCAGGAGACAACCATGAATACGCAACGACGCAGCGCGTTGGCCGCGCTGCTGGCCAGTGCCGTCCTAGGCACGCTGGCCATGCCGGCCAGCGCCGCCGATTGGCCCGCGCAAAAGCCGATTTCCTATGTGGTGCCATTCACCGTCGGCGGGTCTACCGACGTCGTCGGCCGCGTGCTCGCCCAGAAGCTGGGTGACCGCCTGCACCAGAACGTCATCGTCGAAAACAAGCCCGGCGCGGCCGGTGGCATCGGCGCCACCTACGTCGCGAAAGCGCCGCCCGATGGCTACACCTTGTTCGGCGGCACGATCAGCACGCACGCCATCAACGCCAGCCTGTACAAGAACCTGAAGTACGACCCGGTCAAAGACTTCGAACCGGTGTCGCTCATCGCCTACCTGCCGAACGTGCTGCTGGTTGACCCCAACCTGGGCGTGAACTCGGTGGCCGACCTGATCGCGCTGCTCAAGCGCGACCCCAACAAGCGCACCTTCGCGTCCTCCGGCGCGGGCACGTCCACGCACCTGGCCGGCGAACTGTTCTCAAGCATGATCGGCGTGCCGCTCACGCACGTGCCTTACAAGGGCACGCCGCCCGCCATGGTTGACGTGTCATCGGGCGCCGTAACCTTCATGTTCGACCAGATGACCGCCGCCTTGCCGCTGCTGCAAACCGGCAAACTGAAGCTTCTGGCCGTCACCACCAAAGACCGAATCTCGCTCGCGCCGGAGGTCCCCACCATGCAGGAAGCCGGCGTGCCAGGTTTCCAAATGGCATCCTGGCAAGCGGTTTACGCTCCGAAAGGCACACCCAAACCCATCCTGGACAAGCTGGCCGCCGAAATCGCGCTGATCTTGAAGGAACCGGATGTGCAGGAAAAACTCGGCAAGACCATGGGCATGGAACTCGT
This sequence comes from Achromobacter kerstersii, assembly GCF_902859595.1. Lineage (GTDB taxonomy): Bacteria > Pseudomonadota > Gammaproteobacteria > Burkholderiales > Burkholderiaceae_B > Achromobacter > Achromobacter kerstersii. The sequence continues at coordinate 431,500 of NZ_CADIJQ010000001.1, forward strand.
CGGCAGCACGCCGGACGAATTGCGCGCCCTGATGGCAACCGAGATTCCGCGCTGGGCAGAAGTGGTGAAGAAGTCGGGGGCGACGGTGGAGTAGTCTTTCCGCCGGCGGAGTGTACCGACAGCAAAACGCCCACGCGCACCAAGGTGCTGCGTGGGCGTTTTTTTAGGGGGTGAGTGCTGGGGATCTTGCAGTCAGACTGCATTTTTCAATCCGACCTTCGCCGCGGAAAATGCAGTCTGGTTCCAGGAAAATGCAGTCTGACACCGGGCGATCCGGCACACGCATCAGTTGATCTTGATATTCCGTTCCTTGACCAGCGTCTTCCATTGCGCGGTTTCTTTGGCCAGGTGATCGCGCAGGGCGTCCGACGAGCTGCCGATCGACTCTGCGCCAATCGAATCCAGTGTGGCTTTTACCTTCGGTTCGGCCAGTGCGTTGCGCATGGCTTCGTTCAGCTTGGCCACGACTTCTGGCGGCGTGCCGGCGGGGGCGAAGGCGGCGAACCAGGGCATCAGCTCGTAGCCGGGCACGCCAGCTTCTTGCAAGGTGGGCACGTCGGGCAGCGCGGCGGAGCGCTTGGCGGTGGTGACGGCCAAGGCGCGCAGCTTGCCAGCGGCGATGTGCGGTTTGGCGGACGTGATGCTGTCGAACATGTAATCCACCTGGCCGCCCAGCAGGTCGGCGACGGCGGGGCCGCTGCCCTTGTACGGCACGTGCAGCATCTCAACGCCCGTCATCGACACGAACAGTTCGCCTGCCAGATGGATGGACGTGCCCACGCCGGCCGAGGCGTAGGTGTAGTGGTTGGGCTGCGCCTTGGCCTTGGTGATGACGTCTTGCACGCTGGTCGCACCCGTGCGCGCCGGGTTGGTGACGAGCACGTTGGGCACCACGGCCAGCAGCGAGATCGGCGCGAAGTCCTTGATGGGGTCGTAGTTCAGGTCGGTGTACAGGGCCGGGTTGACCGCCATGCCGTTGGCGACGATCAGGATCGTGTAGCCGTCCGGCTTGGAGCGCGCCACGCTGGCCGCGCCGATGTTGCCGCCTGCGCCCGCGCGGTTTTCCACGATGAAGGACGTGTTCAGCTGCTTGCCCATGGATTCGCCCAAGGTGCGGGCGATGCTGTCCATAGCGCCGCCCGGCGGGAAGGGCACGATCCATTTGACGGGGCGGTCGGGGTAGCTGTCGGCCAGCGCGGCGGACGCGCCGCCCAGCAGGGACAGCGCCAGGACTGCGCGGGCAAAGGGTTTGAATACATGGCGCATGCGCATGGTTGTCTCCGTGATGCTTGAATTATTGTGGGGTGCGCCCTTCATGGCGGGCGCGGCCGTGTCTTGGGATCAGGTCGCCGTTGCGCGGTCGCGCCGATAGAAATTCAGTTTGTCTTCGTCCAGCGTCAGGCCCAGCCCCGGGCCGCTGGGCAGTTCCAGTTCAAAGTCGGCGTAGCGCGGCGGGTTGGCGACGATGTCGTCCTTCAGCAGCAGGGGGCCGAACAATTCCGTGCCCCAGGACAAGCGCGGCAGGCAGGCAAAACCGTGCGCCGACGCGATGGAACCGACCGAGCCTTCCAGCATCGTGCCGCCATACAGCGCCATGCCGGCCGCATCGCCGACGGCGGCGGTGCGCAGCATTTCATACAGCCCGCCGGACTTGGCGATCTTCAGCGCCAACACATCAGCCGCGCCTTGGCGCGCGATGTCCAGCGCGTCTTCGGGGCCGTTGACGGCTTCGTCCGCCATGATCGGCACGACGAAGCGGGCAGCCAGCCGCGCCATGCCCGCGAGGTTGGCGCGGGGAATCGGTTGTTCGATCAGGTCAACGCCAGCGGCTTCCAAGCGTGCAATGGCGCCAGCTGCATCGGCCTCATTCCAGGCCTGGTTGACGTCCACGGTGACGCGAGCGCGGTCGCCCAGCGCCTGCTTGATGCGCGACACGTGGGCCACGTCTTCCAACACGGCGCGGCGTCCGACTTTCAGCTTGAAGGTGTTGTGGCGGCGGCTTTGCAGCAGGGATTCGGCTTCTTCGATGTCGCGGGCGGTGTCGCCGCTGGCCAGCGTCCACAGCACCGGCATCCGGGTGCGCACGGCGCCACCCAGCAGCGTGGACACGGGGACGTTCAAGCGCTTGCCTTGCGCGTCGAGCAACGCGGTTTCCAGCGCGGATTTGGCGAAGCGGTTGCCGCGCGCCACTTTCTCAAGGCGTTGCATGGCGGCGTGAATATTGGTCGCGTCCAAACCAGCCAGTGCGGGCGCCAGATAAGTATCAATCGCCAGCTTGATGCCCTCGGGGCTTTCTTCTCCGTACGACAGCCCGCCGATGGTGGTGGCTTCGCCAATGCCTTCGATGCCGTCGCTGCACATCAGCCGCACGATCACCAGCGTCTGGCGCTGCATGACGGCCATGGCCAGCTGATGGGCGCGGATGGTGGGCAGGTCCACCAGAATGGCTTCGACGGAAAGAATGCTGGGCTGATTCATACTTTTACTGCCAGGGATTGAGCGATGGTGGCAGTATCGCTTGCAGTTTCCTGAAAGGTCCAAGACTATATAGGTTCCGATTAATACCTTTCAAGTCTGAATTAGCCATGCAACTCAGGCATTTGCGTTATTTCCAGGCCGTGGCGGAAGAGGGCAGTTTCACCCGCGCCGCCGCCCGCCTGCACATCGCTCAACCCCCGCTTAGCCGTCAGATTCGCCAGTTTGAAGAGGAGCTGGGCGTGGTGCTGTTCGAGCGCACGACCCGGGCGTTGCGTTTGACCGAGGCCGGCCGCTTTCTGCTGGAGCAGTCCCGGCTGCTGACCGCCAGGCTGGATGAGGTGCTGGAAGGCACCCGGCGTTTGGGGCAGACGCAGCGCCGATGGTTTGGCATTGGGTTTGTGCCGTCGACGCTGTATGGCTTTGTGCCGGAGCTGATCCGCCAACTGCGCAGCGCCGATCCGCAGGTGGAGGTGGGGCTGATGGAGATGACGACGTTGCCGCAGCTTGAAGCGTTGAAGGCCGGGCGGATTGATCTGGGTATCGGGCGGATTTTGCTGGATGACCCGGCGATTGAGCGGCGCGTGCTGATGACCGAACCGCTGATGGCTGCCGTGCCGTTGCATCATCCGCTGGCAGGGATGGGAAGCGTGTCGGTGGAGCGTTTGGCGCGCGAGCCGTTCGTGCTGTATCCGGCGCGGCCGCGGCCGAATTTTGCGGATCATGTGCTGGGGTTGTTTCGGGCAGCGGGGTATTCGTTGCAGGTGGTGCAGGAGGCGAACGAGTTGCAGACGGCGATTGGGCTGGTGGCGGCAGGCTTAGGGGTGAGTGTGGTGCCGGCGTCGGTGCAACGGTTGCAGCGGCAGGATGTGGTGCATGTGCGGATCGAAGGGGATGGGTTTGTGTCGCCGGTGATTGTCAGCTATCGGAAGGATGATGGGTCGGAGTTTTTGTTGCGGGCGTTGGGGTTGGCGGGGGAGTTGGCTGGGGGTGGCGGGAAGAGTTTGTCTTCGTAGGTGGTTGTGTCTTTGTTGGTCGCCCGTTGCCGTTGCTTCGTAGGTCGCCCGTTGCCGTGGTGGCCCAGACGGCGCGCGCCCACGATTGCGGTCCGGAGCCTTCGCTCCGGACTCCCCCGTCGTCATCTTCGTCCAGGCCTTTGGCCTTCCCTTCAGATTCCCTCGGGCGCATCGAGGTTGCGCGCCGTCTGGGCCACCACGGCAACAGGCTGCCGGTGTCTTGGATTGGCGCGCTGCTAGGGCGTGCCTAGGTGACGAGTGCTGCGGGGCCGCCGAATTGCTGCCGCCCGGGCGGCGGCAATCGGCATACGGTGGTGGGGCGTCGGGGCGGTGTGCGCTTGCGCGCCTTTTCGATTGTGCGCTCGTGCATTTACACGTTTACGCTAACTCGTCGGAGAGGTGCTGCGCGCAACGGTCTGGGCAATAGCGGATGTTGGTCGTGCGTGACCGATCACTGCGCCATCATCAATACGTTTCGCGCGACGTCGAAAAAAACGTTCCGCCTTTTCCATCGGGCGTCAACGTCACTTTGAACGGAATCTGCTGATTGCACAGTTGCACGATCCATCGTTCATCCACGCTTCCATACTGCCGGGACGCGGCGGAATTGCCGGTGCCAATCGGGTTGACCTTGACGACTTCCGTTTGAATCGCGTCGACCTTTTGGCAATTCAGTTGAACTTGGGCCTGCATCGAAATGTTCTGGGCGACGTCGGCTTTCAACGTGGCGCCGGCGTGCGTGTTGCCGGTGATGGGCGCTTTGGTCTGCGGGGCGGCGCAAGCGGCAAGCATAGAGACGAAAGCGGCAATAGCGATCACGCGCGGATGGCGTTTCATGTTGACTCCCTTGGTGGTCAGTTTGATAAGCAGAATTTGGCCGGATCGAGAATACCGTACATCTATCGCGCGCTGATTGGCAGGCGCGTTTCGACAAGGCGGGGGAAGCTCCTTATTATTTGACTTCATCCCGCCGGCAACCCGCAGCGTCTAACCCCCTTCATCGCATGACACTCGCCGATACGCTCTTGCACACCATCCGCGCGGCGATGTTTGCGCTGGGGCGTGAGCTTGCCGCGTGGAAGCCATCCCGGGCGCGCGCCACGTTTGCGATCGAGGCGGTGCTGTCCGTCGCGCTATCGGTCGCGCTCGCGAATGCCCTGCATTTGTCGTACACGTGGTGGGCGGCGGTCAGCGGGTTTGCCGTCATGCAGACGAGCTTCAACAGCTCGCTTGAGCGCGCGGCGCATCGGGTGGCCGGCACCTTGCTGGGCGCGGCGCTGGGGGCGCTGGCGGGGCCGTTGATTGGCGACCGTCCTGCGTTGTTCGTGCCGATGCTGGGCGTGATTGGCGGGGTGGCGGCGTATTACGCCAATGGGTCCAAGGCGCCGTATGCCTGGATGCTGGGCGGGGTGACGGCCTTGATGGTGACGTATGAAGCGCACGTGCTGGCGTCATGGGAGGCGACAGCCGTGTTTGCGGCGTTGCGCGCGGCGGAGGTCATTGTGGGGACGCTGGCTTGCGTGTTGGTGGCCAGCGCATTTCATTTCGGGCCGCAGTGGTATCGGCGTGTGCGGCCGCCACCGGTTTCGGCGACACCGCTGGCCATTGGTGAAGACGCGGACACGACACAAGCCAGCGCGCCGCCGCCTGACGTCTTGCGGCGAAACCGTTTGCTGCTGGGGGTGCAGGCGGCCTTGGCCATCGTCATTCTTGCCGCGTGCACCTACTGGTTCGATATGCCCGGCTTCGCGCAAGCGATGGTGACGACGATTGCGGTGTTGATCCTGCCGGCGGGCAAGCTGGTGGACAGCACGCGCCAGCCCATCATTGAAAAAATGGTGCAACGCGTGGCGGGCTGCCTGTTGGCCGGGGTGGTGGGCATGGCGCTTTTGCCGCTAATGCACGAGCAACCCGTTTGGCACATGCTGGTGCTGTCCTTGGGCGTGTGGGTCGGATGCCATGTGCAGTCGGGCCAGGAAGGCGCCAGCTATGTCGGCCGTCAGTTCACCATCGCCTTCATCATGGTGTTCGTGCAGGACCACCATTGGGCAAACGATCCGGCGCCAGCGCTGATGCGGCTATCGGGCATTCTGGCGGGCATTTTGGTGCTGGGGGCGGTGATGCTCGTCGTTTCAGCGATCGCGCATCGCAGGGGCTAAGTCGGCGCCCATCATGAATAGTGCAGCTTCGATCTGGCGAGCCGTCCAAGCGGCGGCCGTGGACTGCGCAGCGGCTGCACAGATGATCCAATTGGCTCGCATATTCCAGGTCGCATGGCGCTGATGCTCTCGCAACGGTCCCGTAGCGGCGAAGTAGGGGAATAGTGTCTGATTGGGTGAACGCATTTTGAGGTTGGCTTTACTGGTGTTCGCGCGCATGCAGGCAAATCGCAACTGGGCGGGCACCGCGATGCCTTCCTGTTGACTCCACCGCAGCGCCAGCCACGCAAGGGCGGCAGCGACGCGGCTGTCATAGATCACGAAATCAGGCAGCGCCAGGGAGTGAATTTTGGTGGTGCCGGCGTTCGACCTGAGATCAGGTAACGCCTTGTGCGCAGAGCCGCCCGGGTCGGATAGCGCTTGCAGTACGGGGCGCAGGTAGGTTGAGAAGCCCACTCGCTTACTGTCCAGCCAAGGGCCATTGCCACGCTTGGTGAACACGCCACCCCAGCGCATGATGGCTTCGGCCCAATGCGCGAGCTCTGCATCATTGACCGGCGTCTGATCCAGGCAGCGGCGTAGACCCGCTTGGAGCCTCTGCAGCAGGGCGGCGTTGACTAAAAAGTTGCTATGGGCAGGGATGCTTAATTGGCCCTCGGGGGTCGGAATGTCGATCCGCTTGTTGGGCCAGCTGTAGCGGTCAAGGGCGTCCTTCAGGCTGGCGTCCACGCCATTCTCATGCCGATAGTCGAGCGGCACCTGTCCCGAGACAATCGAGGCAAGCCAATGGATAAATGGCGCTGAGCGCGCGAGATATTCAGTTTTGGTCATGGGATGTTGGGGTGTCACCTGAGGGGAACTCAGGGTGTTGCAGGGCTGCGCACACGCGCAGGTTCAGCGTCACGAAGTCGTCCCAGGAGAGGTGCTTCGCGTAATGCAGCGTGTATTGCCGGTCCACCCTGCAGAGGTCGGGGCGCTGCTCGTAGATGCCGCATTGCAGGCGGACGGCGTCGAAGTGCAGGCACGTGCCGTCGCCGCGGTCCAAATGCCGAGTAAGCGCAGAGCGATCCACCAGCTGGCAGCATCGCCCGCACTGCGAGCAGGGAAACGGCGAGTTCACTTGGCCAATGACGCGAGCCAGCTGCGTGTGCTGTCGGCATTGCCCATTTCATAGGGCAGCGCGATGCCGCGTTCTTTGATCTCCCGCAGGAGCACGGCGCCACGCGCCGTTTCGGTTTTTGCGCTGCTCAAATCCAGGGCGAAGTCTTCAAGTTCGTCGACATCGACATTCAATTCGATACGGGCGATATCTTCCAAATACTCGTCCAACTGCGCGTTCAGAGTTTCGAATTGCCGCAGTGTGAGCGCGTGGCTGCTGCGTTCAATCAGGAGCCAAATGCGTTCCATCATTTTGCTGTGCAGCAGGACGTAGTGCAGACCCAAGGTAACGATGCCGGTCGTCAAGGCGCCGATGAACGCCGCAAGCTCTCCGCCGAACGGAAAGCTCATGATAGGCACCAGTTGCGCGTAGACCAGGCTTCCCACGGCGGTCGCAACGCCTGCGGACAACGCAGCGACGACGGCCTTTGTCAGGTCGACTGTGGACAGGCCGTCGGGGTTGAAGACCAACAGCTTCAAGGCTGCCGTCATTTGCCCCCACATCTCGCGAATGATCTTGATCGCGCTCTTGCCAGTGGTGGCCACGATGTTGAACATCGTGGTGGTCACGCTGCCCAGGATGCCGGCGAACGCGCCGTCTTTGAATGCGGTCAGAAAATCTTTGAATCGCGCCTTCACGCGAGTCCAGATGCTCTGGAGCGTGCGTTCCGCCTCTTGCAGGAATGTTGCTAGTGAGAAATTCACGCGCATTTTCTGCATGAGCGCGGGCAATGCTTCGCGCAACTCGAACCAGATTTCAGCGGCGACCAGACCCAGCATCTGCCGGGCTCCCATGCGTACGCCTGCGTTGCCTGACGCGCTCAGGGTCGAGCCCCAGAATTTGCTGCTGGTGTAGTACTTCTTATTGATGGTGCCGTCGTATTGCTTTCTGGCTGCCAAGTCATTTTTCCGCATGGCTGCGGGGTCGATCGATTCCAGCTCCTGGAGCTGCGACTCGGTCTTTTCTATTTTTGTTTTTTGTTGATCGGCTCGATGCCGTTGCTCAGGCGTATTTCGTGGCATCGACTCCAAGGTTTTACGATCGGCGGTCAGGGTGGCCTTTTTTTGACTAATCTTGCCAGGCAGCGCAGTCAGAAACTCTTCGACCGGCAAAGCCTGCTTCGATCGATTGATACTCCGATGCGTGGAAACCAGATTGGAACTGTGGTTTGCCAGACTCATTCCGGAAATGTCCGCCAATACGCGACCGGCATCATCATGAATGGTCTTTGCCGCAATCACATGATCCAGGTCGCGAATTCCGTTCTGCACGGACATCCGGCTGGACGTATAACCGTCCTGGAGTTTGCCGGATTGCTGGAGTGCGGCGTCAGACTTTCCCTTGTCTATGTACCTGCGATCGCTATGATAAGCGCCCTTGACGTCCGAATACGCGCCGCGCTGGTCGTACTTGTCATGCTCTGCCTGGGTCGCCCAGACGCCGCTTCGCGCATTATGAATCGTGTCGACTTCGCCGCCATGCTTGTCTTTGAATAACAAGAAATCCAAACCGAAACTCGTGGCGAGGCTTCGAACGACGGTTTTTTCCAACTCTTCTGCCCAGGGATACTGGCTGGCGATAGCGTGCATGGTATTCAGATCGGATTAATGGCGAGGGGGCCACGCAAAAGGCGGCAATAGGGAGAGGGAGTCCTGCTCCCTCCGTGCGAAGTACGAGTGGGCTAGCGGTGTTCGTAGCGCGTGGCGTCCTGCTTGGCGGCGTCGAGCACATCGTCGATCTTGTCACCATTCAGCATCATCGACCCATCTGCGTCCTTGAGCATTTCGGGCAAGCCGTTTTCATCGACGACGATGGCGCCACGAGCTTCCTTAACCTTGAAGAGCGGCGTGGTAATGACTTTGGTCAGAATCGAGGCGAGCGCATAGCCGTTTTCGATGATCTGCGTGACCGACGTGCCCAGTTTGGCGAGCTCGGCGGCGACGTCGACATTGCGGCCCTTCAGGTCATCGACAAGTGCGCTGACGTCTTTGAGATCATCGAAATAGCAATGGAATTCACGATAGATGCGCGTCAAGGCGCGCTTGATCCGGCGTGCATATTCCTCGGTGTCTGCCAGGAACTCATCTGCCTTACCCAGTTTCTTGATGGCGGCATCCGCTTCGTCGGATGCCTTATGGGCGTTTTTAAGGGCTTCTTCGCCGTGGTTGTCATAGGCCCAACCTGCGATTGCCAAGATCGGGGCAGCCACGGCGGCACCCAGAATGGCGGTGCCACCAGCCATGCCCAAACCCCCCGCAGCGAGCGAGCCGCCGCCAATGGCGGCCAGGGTGGCGTTGGTGGCCGCAGCGCCCGCCAACGCGGAAATGGCCGTACCCGTTGATGCCGCGCCCAGGGCCATAACCCCGCCATACACCGCAAAACCCGCCGCCGCGCCTGCCGCGCCCGCACCGGCAATGCTGCCCAGCACCCCAACGGCGGAATAACTGTAATTCTCAATTTTCTGAAGTTCCCGCTTGGGGAATTTGACCTCCAGCTTGTCTTGAGAATTCGCGTTCAGGTCATTAATCAGCGTATCTGCCAGGGTTTTGAATTCACCGAAGCTCTCGCCGATTTCAAGTTCCAGATTACCCAGGGCCGTCAACGCCACTTCGGTTTTCTTTTCTTGGGCATCAAAGACGGTGCGACGTTCGTCATATGCAGCTTTTGCCCGTTTGACGATGTCGTCGGCTTCGGAATGCTTTTGATAACCGTCATAACCTTTTTTGGCGCCGTAGCTGGCTGCAACTAAGGCTGCGGCACCGATGATCAAGGGAAGGGGCATTACTGTCGTCCTCTCTGTTAGAATGTGTTACACAAAAGTATAACAGTATATAAATAGAAGAAACGGAATATTGCTTGGCCCGTAGAGCCAGATTGGGATTTGGCCTATGAGCTTGATTTGAATTGGGCCCAAGAAAATTGGGGATGGAGGGACGTATGGCAGGCGAAGATTTCACGCCTTTGCATTGGGATGTGCTTGAAATGCTTCAGCGTGACGGGGGATGGGTGTCGTCGCGCATGCTTTATGAATGGTTGCGGCCCCGGTATGGATATTCGGCGTCTTCATCCAAGACCATGCAGAGGGCGTTGCAACGGCTGCTTCAAGACGGCGTTGTTGACTGTCGTGGGCAGGGAAGTGCGCGTAGTTGGCGTGGCATCCCCGAGAAGATGCCGGGCAAAGCCGAGGTCAAAAGTGTGGAACTGGCGGTTGCGCTTTTGCAATTGGAGCAATTCGCCTCAAACCAATTGCCTGCCGAGGCGCTCAGAACATTACGAGAGCACTGCGACCGCAGCCGAGAGCTTCTCGCTAGCCATCCTACGTATCCGCGGTATCTGCAAGGCCGCGCCTGGCGTGGCAAAGCGGCCATCATCGACTCTGGGTTTCCCTTGATTGCTCCCGAGCAGGACGAGGCCATCATGGGCGCATTGACGGACGCGCTGTACCGCAATACGAGCCTGGACCTGGGCTATCAGAATGTGGCGGTATCGACCAACGCTCCGGTTCATTACCGAGTGTCGCCCTTGGCCCTGATCGAGCGTGGCAGTGTGCTGTATCTGGTGTCGTGCCGACGTTCCCGGCGCAGCGGGAAGTTCGTGCGCTACTTGCACCGCATTGACAGGATCACCAGCGCCGTTGCCACCCATGAACCGGCGGATACCGACACGGGCTTTGATCTCGAGCGATTTTTGCGCCAGGAACATACGTTGTTGTTCTTTCCCGAAGCCCCTCAGCGAGTCACCTTGAAAGTCCGAGAGCGCGACTTCCGAAGCCGGTTGCGATACTACCGGCTCTCGGAGGATCAGGTCATCAAAGAGACACGAGAGGGCTTTGAAATCGTGGCGACGGTGCGTCCGTCCTTGACGTTCAAGCAGTTCGTGCTTGGATTGGCGCCGGACGTCATGCTGGTCAAACCGGCGTATTTGCGCAAAGAGATTCAGGCGGTGCTTGCCCAGGGGGCGTCGGCTTACTTGACGGGTGACTTTGTTCAAACTGCTGCAGACTGATTCGTACCCTGCCATGGGAAGCCCACCAACGCATCGATACGCAGGACGCCGTCAAGCGTCATGGGGGCAACGGCTGTTTCGTGCAGGTCTTGCATGCCGGCTTCCACCAGCGTGCGTTCAAACGTTGCGGTTGGAACGCCGGCCACTGACAAGGCGGCGGGATGCATGAACGACGCTTCGGATACCTGTCTCATCAAGGCAGGAAAATCGACTTTATCGTCGTCGGATGCTGTAATGGCCAGCAGATTTCGCTGCGTCAGCGGTTGGACGGCCTGCCATCCTGGCAAATCTTGGTAGCCCCGTTGCGGTTGCCATGCCATGGCCGCGAGCGCTCGAATCACCGCCTGCGTTTTGGTTTCCCATGCAAAGCCGGCCGCCGCCACCCATACCCCCAAGCGGTCCACTGGCAACTCGCTGAATTTACCGCGGCAGACCGCTAGCGCCGGTTGGCCTGCCTCGCGCGCTTGCCGCATGGCTTCGACAGGGCCAAAGGTATTCCACACTGCATGTCCCGATTCGCCAGCCAACGCAGCAATATCAACCAGGTGCAACGTCAGCGCTTCGCGGTCAGCGCGCTCTTCTGCAAACCAATCGAGCGCGGGCACTTGACGGTTAAGCGTTGCCGCCAAGGCGATGACCTCGTCAGCCGGCATACCCCATCCTTCGAGTTGCACGGAGGCCTTGTTAGTGCGTTGAATCGATTGATGGTTGGTGGACGTGTGTGACACAAAAGACTCCATTCAGACTCGGAAAATTGAAGTCTGAATGGCGCTCTGGACATTCCTTGTCCAGACCCAGAACTTTCCATCTGCTGCGGATTTGGCCGGCGCACCGGTTCGCGTGCCACCCTCAGAAACTCACCGCCAGCCCCACCGAAAACCCCGAGACGTTTGTTCCAAACACATAGCGCCCCACCAATCGGGTGCGGGTGATGATCATGTCGTAGGCGCTGGAATCCAGCTCCAGGCCGGCGCCCACGGATGTCAGGCGGTCGAATCCCAGCACGCCGCGCTGGTCGCCCAGAAACTCGGAATGGGTCAGCTCCAGCACGTAGCGCAGCGGGCGTTGCAGCATCACAAAACCGGTGGGGGCCCGGTAGCGCGCCCACAGGTTTGCGGATTGGGCAATCGCGTTGCCTTGCACCGCGGCCGAGCTGTCGAAGCTCTTTAGCCGGATGTCGGAATAGCGCAATTCCACATCCACTTCGTAGCCGGGGCGGTAGTGTTCGTAGTCCAGCATGATTGAACCGCCCAGCCCATAGGCGTTCAGCGAACCCTTGTCCAGGAATGTGACGTCCGTGCCGGTCTTTTGGCCGACGTACCAACTTGCAGCCCGCAGGTCGCTGGTGACGTTGCCCAGCGCAACGTTGAAGATGGGGCGCAGCTTCAGTTCGTCGGTCAGTTTGAAGTCCCAGCCGATGCCGCCGGTTGCCGACACGCTGTTCCATTTGGTGGGGATGTTGCGGGTCTCGGCGCCTTGCGTGGCGATGAAGGTCGGGTCGTAGCGGCTGCCGGCCAGCACGCCTTCCAGGTAGATGGGGACCGATTTCGAGATCGTGTCGCCGCCACCCAACTGGGTCATGAAAAATTCTGTGGAGCCCGACGTTGTGCCGCCACCGCCGCCGAGGGATAAGGAACTCGTCGTGATGTCGGGCACGATAGAGAACGACATCAGCGCTAAGACTCCATTTGCACGCTTCTGCAAATCGTCCTGGCTCAAGCGCAGGGTGGGTTGGGCCAGGGCGTCAGGCGCGGCCGCGCAGGCCAATGCAGCGATCAGCCATGCGTGTGTCCAACAGGCGTGCCCTCTGGCTTCAGCGTTCTGGTGCACCGTTTTTCCTTGTCCGAAACGCACACGCGCCGCGCGTGGGAGGCTCCCTTGCGCGGCGCGCTATTCACCAGGTTTCCTGGCTTACTTGGGGCCCTTGCCCTGTTTTTTCTGTTCCTCGAAATACTGTTCGATCTTCTTGTCCACGTCGCGCTGTACCTGGTCGGTACTGAAGCTGGGCGGGTTCTGGCTGGGCGGCCATTCGATGAAGGTCTCCAGGAATTCCGATGCCTTGGCCGAGCCTACGAAGGCCAGATACGCGTTCTTCGTCAGCCAGTCGTTGTACTGATCGGAAACGATGTCGGCACGTTCGTACGGGTCCATGCGCAGGTTGAACACCTTGGGCACGCGCAGGCAGACGAAGGGTTCCTTCCAGACCGCAAAGCCCCCCGGCGCCTTCTGTTCGCAGAACACCACCTTCCAGTTCTCGTAACGCATGGCGACCAGCAGGCCGTCATCGTTGAAGTAGTAGAAGTCTTCGCGTGCGCTCTTATCGCTCTTGCCGGTCAGGTAATCGATCTGGTTGTAGCCGTCCAGGTGCACCTTGAAGTCGCGGTTGGCGCCGTTGGGTTTCCAGCCCTTGAGCAGACGTTCCTTCACGCCATCGTCACCGGCGGCGGCAAGCAGTGTCGGGAACCAGTCCATACCGGACACGATGTCGTTTTTGACCGACCCCGGCTGGATGTGGCCCGGCCAACGGATCATCGCCGGCACACGGAATGCGCCTTCCCAGTTCGTGTCCTTCTCACTGCGGAACGGCGTGGATGCGGCGTCCGGCCACGAGAACTGGTTGGGGCCGTTGTCCGTCGTGTAGATCACGATGGTGTCGTTGGCGATGCCCAGGTCGTCGAGCTTTTTCAGGAGCTTGCCCACGTCCTGGTCGTGCTCCCACATGCCGTCGGCGTAATCATTGCCGGGCATGCCGCTCTTGCCCTTGTGTTCAGGCCGGATGTGCGTGAACAAGTGCATGCGCGTGGAGTTCATCCACAGGAAGAAGGGCTTGTCGTCCTTGCCGTGCTTGTCCAGATAATCCAGCGCGGCGCCCACGGTTTCGTCGTCGATCGTTTCCATGCGCTTGGTGGTCAAGGCGCCAGTGTCTTCGATCTTGCCGTCAGCCGATGCCTTGATCACGCCACGCGGCATGTAGGCCTTGATGGCGGGGTCCGTGGAGTTCTTCGGGAAGTAGGGGCGTTCGGGTTCTTCTTCGGCGTTCAAGTGATAAAGGTTGCCGAAAAACACGTCAAAGCCGTGCTTGGTGGGCAGATATTCGTCGCGATCGCCCAGGTGGTTCTTGCCGAATTGGGCGGTGTTGTAGCCCTGGCCCTTGAGCGCCTGGGCGATGGTGATGTCGCGGTCTTGCAGGCCGACGGGCGCGCCCGGAATGCCCACTTTCGACAAGCCGGTGCGGCGGGCGGATTGGCCGGTAATGAACGTTGACCGCCCGGCGGTGCAACTGTTCTCGGCGTAGTAATCCGTGAAGATGGCGCCTTCGTTGGCGATGCGATCAATGTTGGGGGTCCGGTATCCCACCACGCCACGTGTGTAGGCGCTGATGTTCGCCTGCCCGATGTCATCGCCGAAAATAACAAGAATATTTGGTTTCTTGCCAGACGCCTGTCCTTGCGTGCCGGACGCCGCGTCTTTGGTTTGTGCCAGGGCGCCACCCATCACGGAAAATCCGCCGACGGCGATTAACGCCGCTCCCAACCATCGCCTTGCTTTCATGACACCCCTCCTTGCCTTCGCAGGCTGTGTAACTCCTGGGTCTCTCAATAGCTTCAATGCGGTTCGATTCAGGACTGCTGGTCAATGGCGCGGGGGGGCGTTCGCCGCTCGCGCGATACGTGGGCATTCAGGGGTGGGGCAGGAAGCGCGGTGTGCGCGGCAGAGGCGCAGCGGGGGCAAGAAAGCCCGGCGAGGGAACAGAGACATGGTGTTGCCGGCGAGCCAGGCAATGCCTGGTCTGCGGCCAATCAACCTGCAAACGCTGCGTCACGTGCCCTCCAAACTTCCGACTTCAAAAACGGAATGCCGATCAATGATCTAGGGTTACCACGAATTGCTAGTCATGCTGGGATTGAATTAACGCTTGCGAAACGAAGGGCGGGAGTTGTCCCTGGTTAATGTTCGCGAAAATCAGGATACATAACCTTTTTCTGATTTTCTATGTTTTCCCTTTCTCACAACACATTTTTTGTGGCCCGCATGTACGTTGTTGGCGGGCCAGGCGTCCCTGTGCTTGCCGTTCCCTGATGGCCGCAGCGCACAGGGAACGGCTACGCAGACGACGTCACTCGGGCTGAATACCCGCTTCCTTCACGACCTTGCCCCACTTGGTCAAATCAGCCTGAATCACTGCCGCGTACTGCTGCGGTGTGCCGCCCTGGACCTCGATCCCGGCGGCTTCCAGTTTTGCGCGCACGGCGGGTTGCTTCAGCGCCGCGTTGATTTCGGTATTGAGCTTGTTGATGATCTCTTTCGGCGTGCCGGCAGGCGCCAGGAAGCCGCCATTGGTGTTGGCGTCGTAGCCGGCCAGCCCTTGCTCTTGCGCGGTCGGCACATCAGGCAGCGCCTGGGCGCGCTTGGCGGTGGAGATCGCCACGGCGCGGACGTTGCCGGCCTTGACCTGTTCCTGCATGGCGCTCAGCGTGTCGATGTACAGCACGGTGCGGCCGGCCAGCAGATCGGGGTGAGCCGCTGATGAGCCCTTGTAGGGAATCATCAGCATCGGCGCGCCGCTGACCATGCGGAACATTTCGGCGGCCATCTCCTGCGCGCTGCCACGGCCCGACGTCGCCACCTTGGCCTCGTCGGGGTTCGCCTTCATCCAGCTGACGAGCTCGGGCAAGGTCTTGGCGGGCACCTTCGGGTACACCGCAAACACCAGCGGAATTTCGTGGGTGTAGACGATGGGTTCGAAACTCTTTTGCGGGTCCCAGCCCAGGTTTTTGAATAGATACTTATTGATGTTGTGGCTGCCGCCCACAATGCCGATGGTGTAGCCGTCGGGCTTGGCGTTGGCCAGCAGCGCGGTGCCCAGGTTGTTGGATGCGCCGGGCCGGTTGTCCACAATGACCGGTTGCCCGAGCGACTGCGACAGTTTCTCGCCGACCACGCGGGCGATGATGTCGATGCCGCCGCCCGGCGGCGCGGGGACGATGATGCTGATGGGGCGCGTGGGGTAGCTCTGCGCGCTGGCCTGCGTGGGCGTGATGGCCACGGCGGCCAGCGACAGGGCCAGGGTTTTAGGTAGGGCCTTGGCAAGAACCTTGGCCAGTGTGGTGATCTGCATGCTTGTCTCCTTCGGGGGTGATGGTCAACTTCAGTCAACTCTGGGTTTGCAGTGCGCTGTGTGCTTGCGGTGCTTGTGTGCCGCGCTAACCGCGCCCGGTAAAGGGCATGGCGCTTGCCATGATGGTCATGGTCAACACGTTGGCGTCCAGCGGCAGGGCGGCCATGTGGCGCACCGCATTGGCGACGTGCGTGGCGTCCATCATGGGTTCCGGCGCTGTCGTGCCGTTGGCTTGCAAGACGCCGCGCGTCATGCGTTCTGACAGCTCGGTCAACGCGTTACCGATGTCGATCTGGCTGGCCACGATGTTGAAGGCGCGGCCGTCCAGCGATAGCGCTTTGGTCAGCCCGGTGACGGCGTGCTTGCTGGCGGTATAGGGCGCAGTGTAGGGGCGCGGCGTATGCGCCGAGATCGAGCCGTTGTTGATGATGCGGCCGCCCTGCGGTGTCTGCCGGCGCATCAGCCCGAAGGCGGCGCGCGCGCACAGAAATACGCCGGTCACATTGGTGTTGATGACGCTGAACCACTTGTCCAGCGGCAGCTCGTCCATCGGCACGGCGGGCGCGTTGACGCCGGCGTTGTTGAACAGCAGATCCAGCCGGCCAAAGCGTTGTTCGATGGTGTCGAACAGCGCTTGCACACTGGCCGGGTCGGTGACGTCGGCAGGCACCGCCACCGCAGTCTGGCCGCGCGCGGTGGCGTCGGCGGCCAGCGTGTGCAAGGGGTCGGCACGCCGGCCCGCCAGCACGACGGTCCAGCCGTCGTTCAGCAGACCCAGCGCGGTAACGCGGCCGACGCCGCTGCCAGCGCCGGTGACCAGGGCAATTTTTTGGGACGAGCTTGCGTTCAAGGGTGAACTCCTGATGTCAGAAAACGAAGGGAAGACTAGGGGCGTGATGGCTGTTGGGGCCGGCCTGTTGGGCGGCCTGTTGGGGCCGCTCGTGGGGGCAGCTTGTTGGGGTAGCTCGTTGGGGCAGCTCGTTGGGGTAGCTCTTGGGCATTACGCGGCGCATGGGGCGACAGTCATGGACAGCTCGCCAATGCCGGCAATACCGGCGGTGATGACATCACCTGGCACGAGCGGCCCCACGCCCGCAGGCGTGCCGGTGTAGATCAGGTCGCCCGGCATCAGCGCCACTGAACGAGACAGCATCGCCACCAGCGCCGGCACCGGCCACAACAGTTGGGACAGGTCCGTGCGCTGACGCTCAACGCCATTCACCGCCAGCCACATCGCACCGTGCGTGAGGCGGCCGGCGCGGCTGACGGGAAGGATGGGCGTACACGGTGCTGAATAATCAAACGCCTTGGCGGGTTCCCACGGGCCGCCCGCAAGCTTGGCCTGTTGCTGCAAGTCGCGCCGCGTCAGGTCAAGACCCGTGGCGTAGCCCCAGATGTGATCCGCTTGCGCCTGTTCGGGTGTCAGGTTCCGGCCGCCTTGGCCGATGGCGACGACGAGTTCCACCTCATGGCAGAACTCGGCGGTCTCGGGCGGGTAGGGCAGCGGCCCGCTTGCTGGCACGACGGCGCTTGCGGGTTTCATGAACCACGCGGGCATGGCTTGGGGCGCGGGTTCATTGGCATCCCATCGGTAGTTGCGGCCGATGCAGAACACGCGCGCCACGGGAAAACGCAAAGCGCTGCCCGCCACGGACAACGTGACGGGGGCGGCAGGGGGAAAGACGAAGTCGGACATGGCGGGCGCTTGCGGGTCAGGTGGTCAGGCTCATCGCCGGGCGTTCGCCCGCGAGCGCCTGCGCCACGCTGTCCAGCACCATCTGGCCCATGGCGTGGCGGGTTTCCCACGTGGCGCTGGCGCGGTGTGCTTGCAGCGTTGTGCGGTCGGTGTTGCGCAACGCCTGCGGTACACGTGGTTCGTCAACAAATACATCCAGCCCCGCGCCCGCGATGCGGCCGTCGGCCAGCGCCTGCGTCAGGTCGGCCTCATTGACCAGCCGGCCGCGCGCCACATTCACCAGGAAGCCGCGCGGGCCCAAGGCGTCCAGCACGGCGGCGTTGATGATGCCCTCGGCCTTGTCGGCCGCGGCGCACAACACCAGCGCATCGGAAGCCGCCGCCAGGTCGAGCAACGCAGGCACGAATTCATGCGGCACGTCGTCCATCGCGCGCAGGTCGGTGTAGCGGATCGGGCATCCGAAGGCGGCGGCGCGCACGGCCACGGCGCGGCCGACGCGGCCCATGCCGACAATGCCTACGCGCATGCCGCTGAAGCGGCGCGCAAGCGGAATGGCGCTGGGCTGGGGGTTCAGTTCCCACAGGCCGTCGCGTACAAAACGGTCGCCGGCACACAGGTTGCGGCACGCGGCGATCAGCAAGCCGATGGCCAGATCCGCCACGTCTTCGGTCAGCGCGCCCAGTGTGGCGGTTACGGGCAGGTGGCGGCTGCGGCAATACGCCAGGTCCACCGCATCCGTGCCCACGCCGTTCACGGCCACGACTTTGACGTTGGGCATTTGTTCCAGCATGCCGCGGGATATCCCCGTGTGCCCGCCCGTGATGACGGCGCTGATGGACGCGCCGTGCTCGCGCAGCCAGGCTGGCTGATCGGCAATCTCGAAGAACTTGTGTACCTGGTAAAGCGAGGCCAGCTCGTCATTGATGGCGGGAATCAGGATGGGGTTCAGTTGCAGGACCTGGGGCTTCATAGGGTTCAGCTCAAGTGGGCGGCATGGCGAACATGCGTGCGTGAATGATTGATCCCATCGTATTTAATGATTGATTTGCAAAGCAATATTGATCTATAAAATCAACATATAAACTTGCAACAAGACATCATGGGTTCCTGGATTTCAATGGCCGAGGTGTGCAGCCAATTGGGCGTGCGGCCGCAGACCATCTACGCGTATGTCAGCCGCGGCAAACTGGAAGTGATGCCAGATCCGGCCGACACGCGGCGCAGCCTGTACCGGGCAGAAGATGTGGCGGGCTTGGCCAAGCGCAAGCAGGCCGGGCGCAAGCACGAAACGCTTGCCACCAACACGCTGTTCGGCGCTGAACCCAGCATCCCAACCGCCATTTCGGCCTTCATTCGCCAGCGCCTGGTGTATCGCGGGCAGGATGCGGTGGCCTTCGCGCAGACGGCCAGCCTGGAAGCCGCGGCGCAGTGGTTGTGGAACGCCGAGCACCCGGTTGATTTTTCATCCGCGACGCGTGTGTCGTCACCCGGGCGGGTAGCGGCGTTCACGACGTTGGCGACGCTGGCCGCCACCGGGCATTCCACGCATGGGCGCATGACGCGCGTGCTGCATAGCGAATGCCAGGCGTTGGTCGGGCAGTTGGCCAATGCGTTTGGCGCGCAGCCGGGCAAGCAGCCGTTGCATCTGCGTTTTGCGCAAGGGTGGAAGCAGCCCGCGCACGTGGCTGAGGGGTTGCGCACCGCCATGGTCTTGCTGGTGGACCACGAACTCACCAGTTCCGCCTTTGCGGCGCGCATCGCGGCATCGACGGGCGCGTCATTGCCGGCGTGCCTGCTGTCTGGGCTGACGACGTTGTCAGGCCCGCTGCATGGCGATGCCTCGGGGCGCGTCAAGGCGCTGTTCAATGAAGTGGAACGCTTGGGTGAAGACCAGGTGATTGCGCATTACCTGTCTACCGGCCTGCCGCTGCCGGGGTTTGGGCACCACCTGTACCCCGACGGCGATCCGCGCGCAGCGGCGTTGTTGGCGCAGTTCGAGCCGCCCGACGTCATCGCGCGCTTCATCGAAAAGGCCACGCAGCTGACGGGCCTGCCGCCGAATATTGATGTGGCGCTGGCGGCGCTGGTGGCGCATTACCGCTTGCCGGAAGATGCGGCGTTCGGGCTATTCGCCACCGCGCGCAGCATTGGCTTGCTGGCGCACAGCCTGGAACAACTTAGCGTGGCGCAGGTGATCCGGCCACGAGGAAGATATGTTGGGGTGATGCCGGAAGCGGGCTAACGGCAGCTGCACGGTGCGACGTGGGCAGCGGCACGTTGCGGCGTGGGCAGTAGCACGTTGCGATGTGGGCAGTAGCACGTCGCGACGTGGGCAGCGGCACGGCGCGACGGGGGCAACGCGCCACGATGCCGCGCTAGGTGGGACGCGGCTTGTGAGCCATCCAGGGCCTGCCATGGAACAGCAGGGTGCAGACTGCGGCGGCGGCCAAGCCGGGTGCGGCGCCCGCGCGCAAGGCCTCACCGGCAAATCGCAGGCTGTCGCTGTTGACAATCGCCAAGACCAGCGCAAAGCCGTACACGGCGCCGGCGGCGCAGGCCAGTGCAAACGCGGGCCAGGTAGATTCTGCTGACCATGAAGATGAGGATCGCGCGGGCTTTAGCGCCCCGGCGGTCACGCCGCACATCACTGCCGGTAAACCGCCCACCAGATAGGCCACCTGCAAACCCTCCAGGTCGCGCATCAATTGCGGAATCGACATCGTGAGCGTCACGACGAGCAAGCCGACAGGCGGGCCGATCACGCCGTAAAGCAGCGCGCCCGTGATAAGGGTTCGGGTGATGGACCCAGGCGTGTCATCCGGCCGGCGGTGCAGGCAGCGATAGATGACGGCCGCGGCCGCAAGCAGAACGATAACGCCAACCAGGTAGAGGTTCATGGCGCGATTTTGCCATGATCTTCAAGCCCGGCGGGCGCGCGATTCGCGCGTCAGTTCAGGCGGCGATAGACATCGGTGACGGCCTGGGAAATTCGGGCAGCACGATGTCGCAATGGCCCGGCCGCACCCAACGCACCCGCTCACGCGTGGCGTCAATGCAGCCTCCTTCCGCGTACACGCCTTGCGGGTCGCGGATGCGCGCCATGCGTTCAAGGATGACGGCGGTGGCGTCCGCGTCGGCCAGTGTCTGCTGCACGCGTTCGTGAACGATTTGCTCGTCCATGAACAGCTTGCCGGATGCGTCTTTCTGCAAGCCGTGACGCCAGTGGAAAATCTCCACGCACTTTGACGTCCACGTATAGGGGCTGCCGTGTTCCCAGAAATTATTGAACTGGCCATTGCCCAGATAAAACACCCACGACCCTTCGTAGCCTTCCACATCGGAGGACGCAGCGTCCGGGTTGCGGAACCAGAGCCGGTCACCCGGCACGTAAAAGCGTTGCGGCAACGGCGCGTCCAGCGATCCGTATTCGTGCAGGAAGGCGTCATGAAAACGCCCGGACATGACCGCACGCGTTTCCCATTGGCGCTGCAAACGGCGCGCGAGTTCCGGGTTGGCCTGCTGCAATTCCTGCGCAAGGCCCAGCACCGTCACGTATTCCGTCGCCCGGTAGCAAGAGAACGCATACAACTGGCCCGACGCGTCAGGCTGCGTGGCGCGGCGCAAGCCCTCGATCAGCGAGCGTCCTGGCAGCACGGTAAAGCCGCTGTCTTCGTGATACGTCCAGAAGTCCTCGGGACGCTCGGCGTGTTCCGTGTCAAACGCCAAGGCCGTCTTGCGCGCGGCTTGGACGATATAGCGGCGGATGCGTACCGCCGATTTCAATTCCGCGACATCGGGAAACGTGAAGGCGATGGGGCTGGCCAACATCGCCAGCAGAATCTCGCGGTCGAGATCGCCGTCATCAACGTCGGTCCGCAACCCCAGCCGTTGCGCGATGCCAGTAGTGTCGTAGCCGGGGGCGATGACATCGGCGACGGCCGTACGCAACCAGGCATGCGCGCCCGGTGACGCGCCGGTCAGGCCTGCGCCGGTGGCCGCATCATGCAGCCCGGATTCCGATAGAAATCGGTCCAGGTCTTGCCGCGCGATGTTTGCCTGACGGGAATCTGAAGACTCGATACGAATGCCGCCCACGGGCGGAGGAGTCGTGACCTGCTGAAGAAGCCGCATGGAATTCGAACCGCGAATGCGGTAGAGATGCTATGCGGAAATTGTAGGCAGGCGGCCTTAATTGCACCTGTACGCAAGCTGTATTGCAGCTGTATTGCGGTGGTGTGTGGCGCGTTTCGGCCTCCTGCTTTTGAGCGGTTGCTTATTTGCTGACGTAGGCCTTTTTCGCCGGGTCGAAAACATAAGTCGTGATGTCGGCGGCGCCCAGATGGCGGGTCTTGTTGGGGCCCGAAATCGTCGTGCCCTTGGGCGTGATCTTCAACGCCGGCATATCGGTCTTGCCGTCGGGCATAAACTCCAATTCGCCGGAGCTGCCCGTGCAGGGCATGACTTCCCCATCGGCGCACGCCGCGCTGTTGTCTTCTCCGGTCAACACGCCGCCCACGTACGTCCAGACATGGTCGTTACCGTCGCGCTTGAGGCGGTCCGGATTGAAGACCAGCAAGTCGTAGCCGTCGCTGGTGATGCCGTTGTCAAAGCTGGTGGTTGGCACCGCCAACAGCAGCTTGCCGCCGGGCGTGCGGTGTTCGATCGCTTTGCGTTTGGGGTCCACGTCGGTACCCCGTTCGTACGCGCCGAACGTGCCGATGGTGGGCTCCATGCCACGGAATTTCCATGGCTTGTCGGAGGCCGGGTCCGTCAGCGTGAACGTGACTTCCGTAAGGTTGACCTGCGTGCCGGGGCCGACCTGATCTTCGCCCGGTTTGCCATAGCGATCCGCCGTGTCCCACGCGAAGCCGGTGTAATAGTGCGTGCCTTCGGATTCAAAGGCATGACCGAACCAGTACGTGGCGACGCTGCCGTTCGTGACCTCATACGTGGTCTCGCCCTTGCCGTCCACGTCATAAATGGCGTACATCACCGTGGGCGCATCGGGAGGAGTGACCGCCGCAGCGGCTTCCTTGGAGATGGGGGCGGGCGCAGCGGGGGCAGCAGCGGCCGGCGCCGACAGCGCCGCAAACGCGGCCACAAGCAATCCGGCCAAGGTACTGCGCAGCGTCGGGCTGGCCTTCAGGGTCTGGGTCATGGAGTAGGCGCTTTCCTGTTGATTTTTTTTGGAACGCAAGGGTGCTGGTTTTTATATTGCAGGCTGATTATCTGTCACGCGCCAAGGCGGGTTAAAACGCCGCAAGATGGGGTGCCACGCCGTGCGGAGGCGAGTATAAGGGCGCGTGATTGCCATTGGGCTTCATGATATTTCAGGTATTGCTGGGCGGTTACATATCAGGAAACGCGCGTTGATTTTCTAGTCCCCACCCGGCGCAGGCACCGGATTCGGCGCTGCTGAAAGCACCGGTTCCGCTGCTTCCGCGCCCGGCACGACGTTTGTCAGGTCTTCGGTCATTTCGTGATCCAGCGCGCCTTGCACCAGGTCTTCCGTTACGCGCATCTCGACGCCGGCTGGCGACATTTGCGCGGCGGCGGCGAAGGGGGCCACCGGTGCGGGGGCCGGGCGCTCGCCGCGCCGCCAGATGAAGAAGACCATCAAGCTCAGGTTCAGCACTGCAAAACACCAGAAAAAACCGGCGGCGCCGAACGTCGACATGACGGGTGAAATGGCCAGCGGGCTTAGCGCCGAGCCTAGCGAATTGATCAGCAGCAGCCCCTGAATCATGCGGATCAACGCATCGGCCGGCGCGCGGTCGGCCGCGTGGCTGACGGCCACCGGATAGATGGCGAACACGCCGCCGCCCAATAGAAACAGCAACACGATCAGCAACGGAGAGCCCGCGGGCAGCAGCAGAATCAGCAGGCTCAACACGGTGCAGAACACGGCCAGCGCAATCAGCACCACTTGGCGGTCGCGCAGGTCAGACCAACGGCCCACGGGATACTGCAATACCATCGCGCCCAGAATCACGGCGCTCATCATCTTGCCGACGTCGGCCACGTCCAGGCCGATGCGCTGCAAGTACAGCGGCAGCAAGGTATACACGGCGGCAATCGCCACCCCGGACCCGAAACAGCCCATCACGCCCGTGGGCGTCATGCGGATCAGATGTTGCGGCATTAGCGGTTCAACGCGTTCAACCAGCGGTGAGATGCGCGGAATGATGACCATCGGCATTACCGACAACGAGGCCAGCAGCCCCGCCACCATGAAGGGCGCCATGTCGCCCAGCTGTGTGAGGGCGCCCAGCTGAAGCTGGCCCAGCACGCCCGAGCCGTAAAGCGCAATCATGTACAGCGCCAGCAAGCGCCCGCGCATCTTCGGGTCGCCTGCGAGCAGCAGCCAGCTTTCCACCACCAGAAACACGCCCACGCAGGCCCAGCCATTGATCAGGCGAAGCACGAACCACGCGGTCGGCCCGTAGATCAGGCCTTGCAGCAAGACGGTGACGGCGATCAGCGACGCAAAGCTGCTGTAGGCGCGGATGTGGCCGATGCGCGCAATGAGCCGGTCATTGAAGATGGCGCCCAGCGTCAGGCCGATGAAGTACGACGACGAAATGATCCCGATGACGGTGGCCGATTCGCCAGCGGCGTCCAGACGCAGCGTAGTCAGAGAGGAGATGAACGCGTTGCCGATGCAGACAACGAACAAACCTAGAAGCGGCCCAAGGACTAAGGCCAACAACTGCCGAAACATGAAATTCTCGAAGGCGGGAGGGGGTGATGACGCATCCGGGCACGCCGGAATGAGGCGGGGAGGGGGGAAGCCGGCGGGATTGTAGCGCTGAATACGGAGGGGGCTTTTTTGCGGGCGGCGGGGTGTCAGGAACGAAAGTTGCTGCGTGCGTCGGCCGCGTGGCATCACGGAAGCCGCAAGCCGCAAGCCGCAACCCGCAACCCGCAACCCGCGATACGCGATACGCGATACGCAGGCCGCAATAGGCAAGCCGCGACCCGCCAGCCGAGATACGCATACCCCAGGAGACAACCATGACCGAATCCAAACCCGCACCCGCGCCCAATCCGCCGCCATCACCCCATGTTGATCGCAGCGACACGGGCGGGACGGGCCAGCCCGTAGCCGATGGCCCGCCGCAGGGCGACGTCAATACCGATCCCAATACCAATTCCGGCTATCCGGCGGGCGGCTCCCAAGCGCAAGAAGGCAAGGACGCGTTTGGCCGGCCGACTCCTCCGGACGCGCGCGACAAGCCGGCGTCGTAGCACCCGTTGTTGCCTCCAAGAGCTTGGCGCCCGCCGATAAATAAAGGAATCCGGTGTCTATTCCCGCGCTCACTGGTGAGCTGAAGAAAATGCTCGCAGGCGAACTCTATGACCCCTCGGCCGCCGAGATTCAGCAAGCGCAGGCGGCCACGTTGTCGTGGCTTGCCCGCTATAACGCGAGCCTGTCGCAACCCTTGCCGCAGCGCCGTGAGCTTCTGTGTGAGCGGCTGGGCGCGGTGGGCCAGGGCGCGGTGATCCGGCCGCCGTTCCATTGCGACTACGGTTTCAATATCAGTTTGGGCGCCGACGTTTTTCTGAACTTCAATTGCGTCATTCTGGACGTGATGCCGATTGTTATTGGCGACCGCACGCAAATCGGCCCTGGCGTGCAGATTCTGGCGGCAGACCACCCCCGCGATGCCGCAACGCGCGACGCGGGCTTGGAATATGGCCGGCCCATTCAGATCGGCAAAAGTGTCTGGATCGGGGCAGGGGCGATAATCTTGCCCGGCATCACAGTGGGTGATGGCGCAATCATTGGGGCGGGCAGCGTCGTCACGCGCGACGTGCCAAGGGGCGCAACCGTGGCGGGCAATCCGGCGCGCGCACTTGGCAGTCATGCAAAATAGCGGTTTCGTGCCGATACAAATGCTTTACACCTATACGGCTTGCTTGCCCTACCATCGCGGGTTCTTCAGGCCGGCCAGAACCAGAACACTACTGCCGCCTCACGCGGACTGAATAAGTATGATGAAAATTCTTTTGGTCGATGATCAGCCGATGCTGATCGACATGTTGAGCGAGTTCCTGCGCAGTGAAGGCTACAACGTCACGACGCATACCGATGGGTTGACGGCGTTGCAGCAGATGCTGGATCTGCGCCCCGACCTCGTGATCACCGACTTTTCCATGCCCGGCATGAACGGCGCCGCGTTGCTGACCGCCATGCGCGAAAACGCTTATCTGAGCGACACGCCAGTGCTGGTATTAAGCGGCCGTCCCGAGCATGAAATTGATGCAGCCTGTGAAGGCTACGCGGCGTATCTGTCCAAGCCGGCTGATCCGGCGGAAGTGCTGCGAACCATCTGCCGCGTAACGCGCGCGTCTGCGTAGCGTTGCACCCAACCCGCCATGCGCCCCATCGCGGGGCGGTTTAATCCGCGGAAGGCGCGCCACCCTCATACGGACTCAAGTCCACCCCGGCATCCTGAAACCGCCGCACCACCGCACGCAGCGCTTGCGAGCGTGAGGCGGACGCGGTGGCCGCTTCTATGTGCTGCCGGCATTGCGCCATTTCATCGGGGCAACCGTGGTCAGCGGGCAGCTGACTTGCGTAGAACGCAACATTGATGGCCATCCGCGACACGCTGGCCTCGGTCGGCTTGCCTTCATAGAAGTTGGCCACATCGGCTTTCAGCGCAGCCACCGCCTGGCGCCCGACGACGGCGGCGTCCTGGCAATCCGAGAAGGTGGGGGAGCTATCCACTACGCGCATCTTGCCGCACACGAGCGTCAGGCTTGCTGCCGGCGACATCCCAGGGGGAAGTTCGGCGCGCACCGTTACCGGCTGCGGGGTTGCGAAGGCGGCCATATGCTTGCCGCGTGCATCGCGCTCGATGGACGCGACGGCGCCAGAGACCAGCAGGGCGTTGTCCATTGAGGCCGGGTGGGGGGCGCTGGCGCCGCGGGCGTAGGCCATCGCAACCGCTACGGCCGGCGCTCGGGCCAGCCCCTGGCGGCTTCCGATGACCGTCTCGCCACCTTCAAGAAAGGCGTTGAACTCATCGCGCAAGACGGCCTCGAACACGGCGGTTTCAGTCGGGGTAGGGGAATATGCTGCGCTGCTTAGCGCGGGAAACACTGCGCAGAACAGGGCGATGAAGCGGTTCATGGATACGGCGTGATCATTCAATGAAGGCGCAAGATTAACCCGAGCTTTCTGAGGGGCCGCGATCCGCTTTAGGTCCCGGATGGCAAGGGGTCATTCGAACGGATGAGGACAGGATTACACCCAGACTCATGCTTTTGGGTGACGCGGCGCGCACGAATCCCGTGCTGGCGGGCAGTACTATTTTCGGGCCAGCCGGATTCGCACAGTGCCTGAGAGGGATGCATGAGCGACAGCGACGCCACCCGAAAAAAGCCCCCCGGAACGCCACCCGCCGATCCGCGCAAAGCCGCGCTTGAACTGCGCAAGCTTGAACTCGAGATCAAGGCGCTGACGTTCAAGCAATCACGGCTGGGAAGGCTGACCGAAATCTTGCAGGGCGTGGTGCCGATCCTGGCGATCTTGAGCCTGGTGTGGACGGTGGTTGTCGGGCTGAACCAGCAAGAGGCGCAACGTAAGGACGCGGAAAGTGCGCGATTTGAACGCGCATTCGCCAAGCTGGGCAGCAGCGTGCCCAGCGAACGGGTCACGGGTGTGGCGCAGGCTTCGGCCCTGTTGCATGCGGCGGGGGGCGAGCGCGACAGGGATATTTTGACGGCGCTTGCGAATCAGCTTGCGCTGGACCCGAACCCGGCCGTTCGAAGTGCGATATTGAATGTGTTGTCGAATCTGGATCACACGACGGACGCGGCAACCTTGAATGCCACGTTGAAGAACATCGTGGACTTGCAGCGGGTGATGGTGCAATCGGCAGGAATGACGCCGTTTGAGTTGTCGTCGGCGTTGAAGGATGGCCGGGGCATTTATTTCATTCCGGATCTTTCCAACGCGACTGAGGCCGACCAGCAAACCATCGACGAGACGTTTGTGCGACTGGAAAGCTTGCGTGCGGCGTTGGTGGCGCTGCTGAAGGCGGGCGGGCGCACGCGGCAGATGGACCATATCTATTGCCCCGATTGCGCCTTCGACGTGTTGAAGGTCGACTTCTCCGAGGTGAGTTTTCAGAACGCCATCTTGCCCGGCACGCAGTGGAACCTGGTTCGCCTTGCCCGCAGCAGTTTCAAGGACGCGGTTCTCACCGGCGCCGACTTCACGGGGGCCATGCTGGAGGGCGCGGATTTGAGTGCCGACGAAACCAACACGCACCGGGAGGAGTACATCGCAGCGAACGCGATTCGCTACCTGTCTGGACCTCAGTTGCCCCGGGTGCTGGATGAGTTCATCACGCGTGCGCCGACCTTCATCTGCGCCAACTTGAAGAACGCCAATTTTTCGGGTCGTCTGCTGTTTTCGCGCATTGACGATGACACCACCGACAACGCCAGCGACGGCTTCGTTCGCGATTTTCTCAGGGCGAACATTGCCGGCGCGGATTTCCGGCAGGCGCGCGAGATGGTCATACGCCGTGTTGAAGCGGGCAGGGAGCAAGACCCCTATGTCAGGCTGCATCGGGTGGTGGCCTCGGAGCGCAACCCGAAGGCCTACTACTACACCACGATCGCGTTGACCTACATGGACTTTTTTCAGCGGCGTCGCAACACCGCGCAAGACCGGGAACACGACCTGACGATGGAGGTCGTGGCGCAATCATTCCTTATGGCTGATAACGTCGAAGAAGCGAAGTTCCCGGAAGGAGTTCAAGCCGCGATCAAGGCCCTGCGTGCAAAGCCGAGCTCGTTCAATTTCCCGACGTGCGACGTCTACCTGAAAGACCTGCGCAACGCCCAGCCTTAGGTCGTGCTTTCGCTCATGCCTGCCTTTGCTCATGCCCGCATTCGCTGGCGACTGCGTACGCGTATCCCTACTTCACCACGTAGTTATTCGCCTCGTTTTCCCCGGCCCACTTACGCAGCGCTGCAATGAACTCTGGGCACACGTTGCCGTCGACGCTGGCGTTGGTGATGACGCTGTTTTGCATGCGCATCAGCACCGTGCATTCGTACACGCGCGAACGGTTCTGGTAGTGGCCGGTGGTGTTCGTCTGGAACACCGGTGTCGCGGCTGTGGTGTTGGTGGCGGGGATCATGCCCACGACCTGCTGGCTGGAACCCGTCGTTACCCACTCCGTGTAGGGGGCCGTCTGATAGTCAGACCACTCCAATTCCATCGTGTTGCCGACGGCGCGTTTTTTCGACGGCTCGCCCAACGCGGCAATCGCGTCGTTGATGGAGCGGCCTTCCATGTTCTTGGCCACGTTCACGCTTGGCGAGAATGACAGGCCTGACTTGAAGACATTGCCCAGCGACGGCAGGGTCGAGCTTCCGCCGGTGGGCATCGGGGCGCAGCCGGCAAGCGTTGCCGCAGCGGCAATCAAGCTGGCCGACAGCAACAGGGGCCGGCGATTCAAGGTGTGCGATGGCGACTTCATGGCTTGCGGTCGATGCTCCGTGGCGGGTCTGGCCTTCGCGTTGGCCTTGCCGCAGGGCAAGACATGGGCGTGGCGTAACGCGTTTTGTTTCTCTTCGTGACAGGCGCCGTGCGATGCAAGATGTCTCGGCTGAAGGGGCATACCCCGCAGGCTGACGGCGCGCTTAAGAAAAGTTCGACATTTTTACCGGAAAACGGGGGCAGCATCCCTTTCGCGAGATGTGAAATTTGTTACGTAATATGCCCGCGCGGGCTTTCGCAGGGGGACGGAACCGGCTGGGCTTCTTGCTAAGATCGGTCCCGCTCTCCACTCCACCTTCTACCGACGACGATGATGCCTGCCCGCTTTCTACCCCTGATCCGCGCCGCATTCGCCGCTCTTGCTTTGATGGCTGGCCTGGCGTCTCCCGCCGCGCAAGCCGACGTGATGTACGGCGGCATTGCCACCGATGGCAAGCACGACAAGACTTACTGGGCTTTGCCCGAGACGTCGCAAAAGGACGCGGAAGCCGCCGCCTTGGCCGAGTGCCGCCGCCAGGGCGGCAAGGACTGCAAGAAGCTGTCCTGGTTCTCGGACAGTTGCATGGCCTATGCGCGCAACACCAACCACGATCTGTTCCCGGGCAACAGCGTGTCGCCCGAACTGGCCGCCAAGAAGGCCATGCGCCGCTGCACGGCGGGCAGCCCGGACGGCAAGTGCCGCTTGATGACGATGCCGCAGTGCGCGGGCCCCGGTTATAGCGCCGAAGACATGCAGGCCGCCAAGCGCGCCCGTCCGGCCGACGTGGAAGCGCTGTCCGCCAAGATGAATGACCGCGCCTATTGGGGCGCGGTGATGGAGAACGCTGACGGCGGCCTGATCTACGCTGACGGCTACCCGAAGGAAGACGACGCAGTCGGCGCGCTGAGCAAATGGGAAGACTGCAAGGACTGCCGCAAGGTCCTGACCTATCAGGAAACCTGCGCCGGGATGGCATGGGTGAAGGGCAGCGAAGGCCGGGGCACGCGCTTTACGGCGCTGAACCCCGACCCGGTGTCAGCACGCGAGGAATCGCGCGCGACGTGCACCGCCAAGACCGGCGCGCCGTCGTGCGTGGCCATGGTGCGCTGCTCGGGCCGCGCCTACATCGACGGTTACGCGGGCGAAGACGTCAAACCGAAGTAATTCGGGCAGGCCTTCCCAGGCGGGCGGGCCTATCCAATACCCACCCCGCGCACGCCCGGAAGCAATACCCACCCCGCGCACGCCCGGAAGCAATACCCACCCCGGCGCACGCCCGGAAGCGCGTGTCACTTATCCAGCCAGGGCGCGTCTTTCCACAACTGCTGGAATTCCGCTTCGCCTGCCTCCAGCTCCTTCGCGTAAGCGGTGGGCGGCAGATAGCGCAGCGGGGCGTACATGTCGCGGGCCTTGGCCTGGAATTCCGGGTCGTCTACCGTGCGCTTCACGGCATCCACCAGTTTCTCGCGCACCGCGTCCGGCAAGCCTTTGGGCGCGGCCAGCCCGCGCAGCGACGCCAATTCAAAGTCGTAACCCTGTTCCTTGAACGTGGGCACGTCCGGCAACGCCGCCGAACGCGTCTTGCCCATCTGCCCCAAAAAGCGCAGCGGCGTTCCGCCTTTCTGGTACTGCAATGCTTCACCCACATTGATCGCGCCGATGGCGATTTCACCGCCCGCCAGCGCGCCGCGCACTTCGCCCGCGCCCTTGTACGGGATGTGGCTGAGCTTGGTGTTTGACGTGCGCTCAAAGCGCAACATGGCCAGATGGTCGTCGGACCCCGTGCCAGTGGTGCCCACCGTGACCTTGCCCGGATTCTTCTTGGCATAGGCCGACAGGTCGGCCAGCGTCTTCAATTCATTGTCGTTACGCACCGTGAACGCGCCCGGATCATCGATCAGGTTGCCCAGCAGGTCGTAGCTTTTCCAAGTGAAGTTGGATTTGCGTTCGATGGGAATGGTCAGCAGGTTGGGCGTGTTGATGAAGCCGATCGTGTAGCCGTCGGGCTGCGCGCGCGCCAGCTCCGTGAAGCCGATGGCGCCGCCCGCGCCAGGGCGGTTCAGCACCACGATGCGGGCGTCGTTGCCCAAGTACTTTTGCAGGAACGGCGCCATCATGCGCGCCACCAGATCGGTGCCGCCACCCGGGCCGTAGGACACGATCAGGTTGATCGGGTGTTCGGGGTAACCGGCAGCCTGCGCGCCGCTTGCGAACGCGGCAGCGCCAGACAGCAGGGCCACGGACGCGGCCAGCGCGCGCAGCGTGCGGCGCTTGTTGGGATGTTGCATGTTGTCTCCTCGTGGGGATGTCGGCGGCTTCATGCCGCACTGTGTGTGCCGGTGCGGGCACCGGGGTATTGCTTCAGGTTCAGGGCTTCAATTCCGTTGCTTCACGTCCCGGCTTCCAGCCCCTTACTTCAATTTGGCGATGCGCGCGGCGGCGACAGGCCAGACTTCAGGGTTGACCAACTGCGGCGGCCGTTCGCCGCGCAGCATCATCACCAATTGATTGGCGGACGACTGCGCCACGTTGCGGCGGGCTTCGTGCGTGACACCCGCCGTGTGAAAGGTAGCGATCACATTGGGCAGCGCCAGCAGCGGCGCGTCGCGCGGGGGCGGTTCTTGTTGCCAGACGTCTAACCCGGCGCCACGCAGATGGCCGCCACGCAGCGCGTCATGCAACGCCGCTTCGTCATGAATGCCGCCACGCGCCGTCGATACGAACACCGCGTCCGGCTTCATCGCCGCAAAGGCCCGCGCGTCAATCAGGCCACGGGTGGATGCATCCAGCGGGCAGTGCAGCGACACCACATCAGCCTGGGCCAGCAAGTCGGGTAACGGGACCGGTTCGGCGCCACGGCGGCGGATGGTGTCGGCGTCCAGCAGCGGGTCATGCGCAATGACGCGCATGCCAAAGCCCTGCGCAATGCGGGCCACGCGCGAACCGATCTGGCCGATACCAACCAGGCCAATCGTGGTGCCGTGGATTTCATGGCCCATCAGGTCTTCACGCGTGAAACCCGTGTCGTGGCGCAGGCGGTTGTGCGATTCGACGACGCGGCGCTGCACGGCCAGCAGCAACGCGAACGTGTGCTCGGCCACCGACGCGGCGTTGCCGCCCGCCTGGTTGACGACCGCGATGCCGGCCGCCGTGCAGGCGGCCACATCCACCGTGTCATACCCCGCGCCGCCAGACGACACGCAAACCAGATCCGGGCATTGCGCGATCAGCTCGGCGCTGACGAACCAGGGGCGCGGCAGCTCGTCTTTCGCGGCGGACACGTGGTAGGCGTGGGCCGTCTTCAAGCCAGCCAAGGTGCGGGCATCATCCCCACGCGCCGGCAGCACCGACAAGGCAATATCCGCCTCTTTGCCGATGATCTGGTCGAACGCCGGGTTCAGCCACAGGTCCAGGCGGCACAGGCGCTTGGGAAAATCGTGTTGGGGGTAACCGGCATCCGGCATGTTGCGTTGTCTCCGTATCTGGGATGGTCTGCTTTTGAGGCGACTCTACCCGTGCCGAAACCGGAGATAAAGCGAATAATTTTCTGAGCTAAGCGCGACTTTTTAGAAACTATCAGCCGGTCACACCATGCCGGAGGGCGCGTCGAAGTCCAGCGTGTCTTGCGCCAGCACGCGCAAGCTTTCCAGCATGGGCCGGGTGTCGTCGCGCCGCCACTGGAAGGTGTAGGGCAGGGGGCGCAAGGCAGGCAGGCCGGGCAAGGCGTGCAAGTCGCCGCGTTGAATCAGAATTTGCGCCCACGCGGTGGGCAGGAAACCCAGGCCCAGCCCCTGGCGCAGCATGCCGGCAATGGCGCCCCAGCTGTTGCAGCACTGCATGCGGCCCGGTGAAATGCGTTGCTCGGTCAGCCAGTCGTCCAGCATGCGGATGACGCCGGAGCTTTGCGGTTGCGTGATCAGCGTCAGGCCGGGCAGGTCGGCGGGTGTCAGCGTGGCGGGGTTGGGTACGGCGCGCGGCGAAGCCACCCATTCGAACGCCGCGCTGCCGATCAGGTGCGACGCGATCGACGCGCGCGACGACGGGCCTGCGATAACGGCAAAGTCCAGATCGCCTTCCTCTAGCCCGCGCTCCACCAATTCCCCCACGCCCACATAGGGTTCCACCAACAGGTTGGGGTGCGCGCGCTGAATTTCTTCGATCAGCCGTGGCATCCACGTTATCGACGTCAACTCGCCCGCGCCGAAGCGGCAGCGGCCGGAGTAGGTCAGGTTGTTGCTGGCCTGCTGCATGAACTGGTCGGCGTTGCGCAACAGGTCTTTCGCGTGCGGCACCAACTGTTCGCCCAATGCCGTCAGCGTGGCGCTGCGCGCGCTGCGGCTGAACAGGTCGGCGCCAATGGACGCTTCCAATTCGCCGATGCGTTTGGATAGCGACGACACCGAGATATTCAGCCGGCCGGCGGCGATGGCGAAATTCTTGCAGGTTGCGGCCCAGTAAAAGGCTTCGAGTTGTTTGAGCGTCATGGCGTTGGGGTTGGCGAGTGCAAAGGGCGAGGGCGAATAAAAGTGTAATAACCAATATCGATAAAGTCACTTTATTCAAAGTGGCTGCCCGCCTATAGTCATCCGCCATTACCCCATACCCCCATGACAACAGCGCGGCGGCCCCCAGTGCGGGCCGACCGCGGCGAGGAGCCCCGGATGTTTGACCCCCTGCGCCACCTGCTCAGCCTGCACGATTTCGAGGCGGCCGCGAAGAAGCGCTTGCCTAAACCCATCTATGCCTATGTGTCGGGCGCGGTGGAAGACGGGCAGTCGGAACGCGGCAACCGGCAGGCGTTTGCCGAGTACGGCTTTCGGCCCAAGGTGCTGGTTGATGTGTCCCGCCGCAGCACACGCGCAACCGTGTTGGGCCGCGACTACGCCGCGCCGGTTGGCGTGGCGCCCATGGGCATTTCGGCGTTGTCCAGCTACCGCGGCGACATCGTGCTGGCGCGCGCGGCGGCCGAGGCGAACGTGCCGTGCATCATGAGCGGGTCGTCGCTGATCCGGCTGGAAACGGTGATGCAGGAGGCGCCCGGCACCTGGTTCCAGGCGTATCTGCCGGGGGACGATGCGCAGATCGCCGCCTTGATTGACCGCGTGGCGGCGGCTGGCGTGACCACGCTGGTGCTGACGGTGGACACGCCCGTTGCCGCCAATCGCGAGAACAATGTGCGCGCGGGCTTTTCCACCCCGCTGCGGCCCAGCGCCGGCCTGGCATGGCAAGGGATCACACATCCGCGCTGGTTGTTCGGCACCTTTCTGCGCACGTTGTGGCGTCATGGCATGCCGCACTTCGAGAACAACTACGCCACGCGCGGCGCGCCGATCCTGTCGGCCAACGTGCTGCGGGATTTTTCAGATCGGGGCCATTTGAATTGGCAGCACGTGGCGGCCATTCGCCGCCGCTGGAAAGGGCAGATGGTGATCAAGGGCATCCTGCATCCCGACGATGCGCGCACGGCGCGCGCGCAAGGCATGGATGGCGTGATCGTGTCCAACCACGGCGGCCGGCAACTGGATGGCAGCGTGTCGCCGTTGCAGGCGCTGCCTGCCGTGGTAGACGCGGCCGGCGGCATGGACGTGATGCTGGACAGCGGCGTGCGGCGCGGCACGGACGTGCTGAAAGCCCTGGCCTTGGGCGCGCGCTGCGTCTTCGTGGGCCGGCCGTTCAACTACGCGGCAACGGTGGCGGGGCAACGCGGCGTGGCGCATGCCATCAGCCTGATCGTCGAAGAGGTGCGCCGCAATATGGGCTTGCTGGGCGTGGTGGACTTGAACGGCGTCAACGGGGACTGCGTGCAACGGGTGGGTGACAGGCGAGAGGATGGCGTGGAAGTCTAAGACGTGCCGACTAGGACTCGCCCACTAAGACTGTCATAGAATGCGGGCACCTTACGCACGGGACGCCGTCCGCTGAAATCACCTTGCCTCATTCTTCGAACGCCCCTCGTTTTTCCCTCCGCCTGATCTGGCGATGCGCCGCGCTGGCGTTGGCGCTGTGGATGCCCGCAGTGGCGCATGCGCAGCCGGCCGAACCGGCCAAGGATTACCTGAAGGTCACCGAACCCATCGGCGGCGACTTCGCGCTGTGGGGTTATCCGGCGTCGCAGCTGCGCCAGATCCTCTTCCGCGAAAAACTTTATCGGCCCCTGAATGCGTACGAGTTTGTTCAGGTGAAGGCGCTTGGCCCCAAGCAAGACGGGCAGCCGATCTTGATGGCGGTGTCCAACGATTTCATGGGCGTCGGCACCATCCTGATCGCCGTGCAAAACGGCACGCCGCTTGCCCGCGTGTTGAGTCCGACGGTGGATATCCGAGACCCGGACATGGGGCTGGCGCAGCCGGGCCGCCAGGACTTGCTGCTGTTCACCGCCGGGTCGCGGGCGCTGGTCACATCGACCGGGCAGGTGTTGTGGTTCGAACATGCGCGGCCGAAAGAATATGTGCATGGCACCCCTTTGCTGGTGTCCGTGTCACCCGACAACCGAACCGGCGCGCTGCTGCTGGACAACGAGATCCGGCTTAGCCGGGCGGGCGCAGGCCCGTACGCGACGGTGCCGTTTACGAAGCCAATGCAGAGCGACGCTTTCAAATCCTTGTGGGACGAGAGTTCGCAGGCCGCCAAGAAGGCGCTGGACGCCGGCCAACGCATTGACCAGCGCCGCCTGTATGCCAATCTGACAGCGGCCTGGATCAACCGGAATTTCAGTTGGCAAGAAGGCAAAGACGGATGGCGGCTGCAAGGGCGGGGCTTGACGTCTACGCCGCTGGCGGTATCCGCAGCTTCCTCTACGCCATCCCGCCAGGAGCCATGACGTGATGCCGACTTCTACACTCCTTTTCGCCCAGCGCGCCACCGTGTTTGCCGGCATATTGCTGCTGGCCGGATGCGCCGGCAGCGCCGATGTCTATGAACGGCACGTCCGCACCGAAGACGCGAACCCCGCCGATGTGGTGCTGACGCTGGATGTCGCCTTTGCGCAGGCGCCTGACTACGACCCCAAGACGAATGTGTACGGCGGCCCGGCCAAGCCGGGTTCGTCCCGGCAGGCCACGCCTGAGCGCGTGGAGTATTCCGGCTACCCCAGCATTGATGTGCCGTTTTATCAAAAAGGAATCGGGTTCGACCTGGGCGTGGTGGGCGATCCGCGGGCATTGCTCGCCTTGCCGTACCCATCGCCCGCCGCGCGAACCACGTCGGCGCATTTGCAGATCTTTGGGGTACGCCAGGACGCCACGCATTACCGCTTCGTCGTGCTGCCCAGACAGGGCTGGAACAGCTACCAGAGTTTCCAGGTGTCGTTCGCCGTCAACGGCCGCCGCGAGGGCATGACGTTTGCCTACAGCGACAAGCTGGTCTGCGACAGCGCCTTCGACGTCACTACGCCGACCTACGGGTTTGGCATGTCGGTCGCGGCAAGCTTTCCGGGCGGCAAGCCAGGGTGCCTGAAGGCGTGCGACGCACGGCCGGGGTACCCGGGATACTGCGCGTTCGGTGCGGATGTGGCGTCGGTGCTGGCGAAATAGCGCGGCATCGACGCCGTATTGGCGCCGCATTGACGCCGAATCGACGCCGAATTGACGTCGTCTTGGCGTCGCACTCAGCGCGCCATGTCTTTCACGGCCTGCTCGATCAGCCCCTGTAGCCACGTCTGCGCCGCATCGCCCGATGTTCGGCGGCTGCTGATCATGTCGACGGCGAATGGCCCCGGGTCCACCTCCGCCGGCAAGGCGCGCAGGCTCAATTCAGGCCCCGCCAAGCGCAGCGCCGCACGGCGCGCCAGCGTGGCGATCAGGTCCGTGCCCGCCACGGCATGGGGCAGGGCGACGATGTGCGCAAACGTGCAGGCCACGCGGCGCTTGCGCCCCAGACGCGCCAAGCTGACATCAACCACCCCGCGCGCCGAGCCGTCGTCGCTAGGCACGAACAAGGCGTGCGGCAGCGCCACATAGCGGTCCAGCGTTAGCTTGCGTCCACGCAAACCCGGGTGCTGCTTGTCAGCGATACAAACAAAGGTCTCGTCGTACAAAGGCGTCACGCGCATGCGTTTGGGGGGCGTCAGATGCCCGCCGATGGCGACGTCAACCATGCCGTTGTCCAACTGTTCGTAAAGGGTGGCGCGGTCCAGGCGGGCGACGCGCAGGTCGGCGCCGGGCGCTTCGCGGCGCAGCCGGGCCACGATGTGCGGCACCAGCACAATGTCGGCGTAGTCGCTGGCGGCCAGCGTAAAGCGCCGCCCCTGCGCCGCGCCCGGGTCGAATACCGTGCCTTGCGCCAAGGCGCCTCGAATCTGGTCCAGTGCGCTGCTGATGGCGGGCATCAACGCGACGGCGTGTTCGGTGGGCTGCATGCCATCGGAGGTGCGCACGAACAATTCATCATTGAACACGCGCCGCAAACGGTTCAGCGCGCTGCTCACGGAAGGTTGGGCGCGATGAATGCGTTGGCCGGCCAGCGTCACATTGCGCGTTTCGAACAGCGCTTCGAAGGCGACCAGCAGGTTCAGGTCTACGGCAGATAGATTCATATGGACAATAGTACGAATAGTCATTATCGATTTCAAGAATCATGCTTGCCGCTTCTACCATGACCCGCATGGATACCAACAAGGAAGTGGCCGTGCCTACCGTACTGATTACTGGAATCGAACCCTTTGATGGCGAAACGCTGAACCCGTCCTGGGAAGCCGCCCGCCAGCTGGACGGCAGCATCATCGCTGGGGCCCGCGTGGTGGCGCGCCAGTTGCCTTGTGTGATTGGCAAAGTGGTGGGCGTGTTGCGCCACGCCATCAACGAGGTGGAACCGGACCTGGTGATCTGCCTGGGGCAGGCGGGCGGGCGCAGCGATGTGTCGGTGGAACGCGTGGCGATCAATGTGGTGGATGCGCGCATCCCAGATAACGAAGGCCATCAGCCCATTGACGAACCCATCGTGGAAGGAGGGCCGGCTGCGTACTTTTCGACACTGCCCATCAAAGCCATCGTGCGCGACTTGCGTGCGGCGGGCGTGCCGGCGTCCGTATCGTCCACGGCCGGCACCTATAACTGCAACACCATCTTCTACGGCCTGGCGCATCTGATCGCAACGGAGCGCCCAAGATTGCGCGGCGGCTTCGTCCACGTGCCGTATCTGCCCGAGATGGCCACCCGCCATCCTGGCGCGCCCAGTCTGGCGCTGGACGTGCTGGTGCGCGGCGTGAAGACCATGGTGGCGACGGCGCTTGCCGTGAACCAAGACATCAAACTGGGCGCGGGCGCGCTGCATTGATCGGGGCATAACGATGAACACGACATTGAACACCGCTGACGCGTTCGCCCTTGATGGCGTGGCGTTTCAGCATCGCAGGGTAATGGTGGACGGCCTGGGGTATCACGTCGTAGCGGGCGGCGCAGGCCCCGCGCTGATTCTGTTGGCCGGCTTTCCGCAAAGCTGGTACGCGTGGCGGCGCGTGATGCCGTTGCTGGCGCCGCACTATCGCGTGTTCGCCATCGACCTGCCTGGGCAGGGGGATTCCGACAAGCCGCTGGATGGCTACGACACGCGCAAGGCCGGTGAGCGCCTGCGCGCCCTGTTTCACACGATGGGGCAGACGCGTTATGCGCTGGCCGGCCACGACATCGGCGCGTGGATCGCGTATCCCTACGCCGCGCGCTACGCCGACGAAGTGGAACGCGTGGTGTTGCTGGACGCGAACATTCCCGGCGTGACGCTCAAACCCGCCATTGAATTGGGGCCTGACAACTGGAAAAGCTGGCACTTCCTGTTCAACAGCGTGCCGGATCTGCCCGAAGCCTTGCTGGCGGGGCGCGAGCGCATCCTGATCGAATGGTTTTTCTCGCGCAAGACGGCGAACAAGCCGGGCGTATTCAGCCGCGCGGATATCGACGAGTACGAACGCGTGTATCAAACCTTGGGCGGTTTGCGTGGCATGTTGGGCTACTACCGGGCCGCGCAGGAAAGCGCCGCGCAAAACCGCGTCTTGCGCGATTCGCCCTTGACCGTGCCGGTGCTGGCGCTGGGTGGCGCGCAAGGCAGCGCGCCCGATCTGCACGACGCCTTGAAGCCGCTGGCGCTGCACCTGCAAGGCGGGGTGCTGGAGGCGTGCGGCCACTATTTGCCAGAGGAACAGCCGCGCGAATTGGCTCGGCGCATGCTGGCCTTTCTGTCAGAAAAGCGCTAACGATATACGCGAAAAACACAGTATTTTCACATTGCGTATCGGTATTTGTTGAGCGAGTACGCGGCCCCTATGCTGTTTTTACCGAACAGATAGGGGCGGCACATGAGCACACTGGTACACACGCGGCTGGACGTCCGGCCGCTTTCCGTTTTTACCGGCGCCGAGATTCACGGCGTGGATCTGACGCAGCCGTTGACGCAGGACGAGGTCGACGGGATCAAGGCGGCGCTGCTGCGCTGGAAGGTCATCTTCTTTCGCGATCAGCATATCGACCACGCGCAGCATCTGGCCTTTGCGCGGCGTTTCGGGCGGCCGACATCGGCGCATCCTTACGACGCCAACCCG
The DNA here is from genome assembly GCF_902859595.1 of Achromobacter kerstersii. Classification (GTDB taxonomy): domain Bacteria; phylum Pseudomonadota; class Gammaproteobacteria; order Burkholderiales; family Burkholderiaceae_B; genus Achromobacter; species Achromobacter kerstersii. The sequence continues at coordinate 471,164 of NZ_CADIJQ010000001.1, forward strand.
CCGGAAGGCTATCCGCAGATCCGCACCATTTCTTCCGCGTCCACCACGGGGCGTCGTGGCGAACGCTGGCACACCGATGTGACCGGTGTGGTGAACCCGCCCGCGGGCTCCATCCTGCGCGCCGGGCGGCAAGTGCCGGCCTTTGGCGGCGACACCTTGTTCACGAATCTGGTGGCCGCGTATGAACACTTGTCGCCCGCGCTGCGCGCCTTGGCTGACGGCTTGTGGGCGCGCCATCAATTTGGCGGATTCAACGGCGACTTCGATAACCAAACCGTCTACGCGCAACGGGTGCAGGCCAGCCCCTTGGTGTCTGAGCATCCGGTGGTGCGCGTGCTGCCTGAAACAGGCGAGCGCGCACTCTTCGTGAACCCGGGCTTCACCCGCCGCATCAAGGACGTGAACGAAGAAGAAAGCCGCCATCTGTTGAACCTGTTCTTCGAGGAAATCACGCGGCCGGAATACACCGTGCGCTTCCGCTGGCAACCCGGCAGCATCGCTTTCTGGGACAACCGCGCCACCGCGCATCAAGGGCCGGGCGACTTCGCCTACCTGGACGTGGAGCGGGTGCTGTACCGCATCACGCTTGAGGGCGACGTGCCGGTGGGCGTGGATGGCCGCCATTCCAACGCCGTGCTGGGCAAACCGTTCAGCGCGTTCGGCGTGGACACGGGAGCGGTGGCATGAGCATCAAACGCAAATCCGCATGGCGTGCCGGCTTGGGGTTGTTGGGCGGCGTGGTGTTAGGCGCCGGGCTGCTCAGTAATTTTGCGGGCTCCGCACCCGTTCCGGGCGAAGACGCCAACCGCTATCCGAACCGGCCGGTCAAGATCGTGGTGCCGGTGTCGGCAGGCGGCAGCGCCGACAAGCTGGCGCGCACCGTCGCCCAGAAGCTGGGCGAGAAATGGCATCAGAGCGTCGTCGTAGAAAACCAGCCGGGCGCCAGCAGCGCCATCGGTAACGCTGCGGTCGCGCATGCGCGGGGTGACGGCTACACCTTGCTGCTGGCGGGCGACGCCTTGTCCTTGAACGCCTTGCAACCGGGCAAGCTTCCGTATGACCCGGTCAAGGACTTGCAGGGCGTGACGAAGGCCGTTGTGAACCCGCAATTGCTGGTGGTGCGCCCTGGCCTGGGGGTGAAGACCTTCCAGGAATTCGTGGCGTTGGTGAAGCAGAAGCCAGGCGAAATTTCGCTGGCGCTGCCAGGCGGCACAGGCAGCTTGCAGCACTTGGCGGTTGAACTGCTGAACGAGCGCATGGGCGCCAAGACCAATCAGATTCCGTATCCGGGCGGGGGGCCGGCCACGCTGGACGTGCTGGGCGGCCACGTCGACGCCATGCTGATCACCCTGGCCGCCGCCACGGAAAACGTGCGCAACGGCAAGCTGGTGGCGCTGGCGGTGACCACACCGTACCGGTCGAAGGCACTGCCCGATGTGCCAACCATCCAGGAGGCCGGGCTGGCGGACTACGTGGTGGAGAGCTGGCAAGGATTCTCGGTGCCGGCCTCCACGCCGCGCGCCGTGGTGGACCGCATCAACCGCGATGTGGTGGCCGTGCTACGCGAACCCGAAACGGCCGCATTGCTGGAAAACCTGGGTTTCACGATTGCCGCCACATCGCCCGACGCGGTGGACCAGACCGTGCGTGATGACATCGCGACCTATCAGCGCGTCATCGCGTCGGCAGACGTGAAGTTGAAGTAGGCGCGCGCAGCGGCCGCACACCGCAGGCGCACGCAGTCCGCGCATGAAGTCGGGCGCATGCAGGCGCGCGCGGCGGCCCCCGCATATTGATATCTGAAAGTCTTCTTTGTCTTGCCGGGACGGCGCAAGCAGCATGGACATCCGTTCAATGCAAATGACAAGAACCCTCATGGCTACTCATAAGAAGACAGCGGGCAGGCCCCGCGCCGCACACGCCCTGGCGCTGGCGCTGACGTTCGCGGCAGGCGCGGCCCACGCCGACGCCACGCTCGACAAGATCAAGCAGCGTGGCACCGTCACCATCGGCGTGCTAGCCAACGGCGGTGTGTTCGGATCGCTGGACCCCGCCACGCAGCAGCTGGTGGGCTGGAACCCGGAACTGGCGCGGGAGCTGGCCAAGGGATTGGGCGTGAAGGCGGAACTCGTGCAAGTGCAGACGGCCACGCGCACGCAGTTTCTGATCTCGGGCAAGGTGGACTTGCTGATCGCGTCCATGGAACTGAACCCCGACCGTGCCGACATTCTGGGCTACGCGCCCACGCCGTTCTTCCGGGTGGGTGGCGCGGCCGCCACCTTGAAGACCAGCGGCATCACAACGTGGGAAGACCTGCGCGGCAAGCCCGTGTGCGTGTCGCAAGGCAGCAGCTTCGCCAAGCCTTTGTCGACGGACTACGGCGCGGTGGTCAAGGGCTACAAGAGCTCGTCGGATTCGTTGTTGGCGCTGCGGGGCGGCCAGTGCGTGGCCGCTGTGCACGACTCCACGCTCATCCACCCCTTGCTGCGCAACAACCCGGAATGGGCGGACTACCACGCGCCCATCAAGACCGAAGTGCTGCCCGCGAACTCGGTGGTCTGGACCCGCAAGGGTGAAGCCGACACCATCGCCGCTGTCGATCGCGTGGTGCAGGACTGGCACCGCAGCGGCTGGCTGATCGCCACGGAAAAGCGCTTGGGGCTCGAACCGGCGCAACCGCTGCTGCAAGAACTGAACGCGAAATTCAAGCAGGGCAGCTAAGCGCTTGCCCGACCAGAACGGAAGAACAAGATGAAGCACCTTGGCAACAAGATGGGCGCCGTGTTGGCGTTGGCGGGTATGGCCGCGTTGGCCGTGTCCGGCGCCGCGCATGCTGACGCGACCCTGGACAAGATCAAGCAGCGCGGCAAGATCGTGATCGGCGTGGACGGCGCCAGCCCGCCGTTTGGCATTCTGGACCCGGCCACCGGCAAGGTGGGCGGCTTTCAGACGGACCTGGGCGCGGACATCGCCAAGCGCCTGGGCGTCAGCCTGGAAACCGTGCCCGTCACCGCGTCCACGCGCGTGCAGTTCCTGCAGGCGGGCAAGGTGGATCTGCTGATCGCCAACATTCAGTGGACGCAGGAACGCAGCGAAATCCTGAGCTACGCGCCCACGCCCTACAACCTGGTGGGCGGCGCGGCGATGGTGTCCAAGCAAAGCGGCATCAAGCGTTGGGAAGACCTGAAGGGCAAGGTCGCGTGCGTGTCGCAAGGCAGCAACTTCGCCAAGCCCTTGCAGGACACGTACGGCGCGGTGGTCAAGGGCTTGCGCAATATTCCCGAGTCGTTGCTGGCGCTGAAGGGCGGCAGTTGCGACGCGTCGGTACACATCCAGCCCGCGCTGTATGAAACGCTGCACGGCCCCAATGGCGGGGAATGGAAGGACTTTGAACTGGCGACATCCGACCAGCTGATTCCGTCGCCAACGGTGATCTGGACGCGGCGCAACGAAGCCGACACGCGCGCCTTTGTTGACGGCGTCATTCGCGACTGGCTGAAGACGGGCCTGCTGGTAAAGGAAGCCGACCGCTACGGCGTGCCGGCCGACTACCTGAAACAAGCCACCGCCCAGGCGCAGACGGGCAAGTTCGACAGTGCGCCGCCCGAGGCGCAGGCCAAGCCATGACGGCGGCCGTTGCCGATTCCCTCTTGGCGGCGTTGCGCGCCCGCCTGGGCCACTACTGGGTCTGGACAGGCGCGGACGCCGCGCCGTACCTGACCGACCAGCGCGGCCGCCTGCACGGACAGGCGCTGGCGGTGGCGCGTCCGGCAGACGCCGAAGAAGTGGCCGCCGTGTTGCGGCTGTGCCGCGCGGCCGGCGTGCCCGTCGTGCCGCAGGGTGGCAACACGGGCTTGATGGGCGGCGCCACGCCCGATGCGGGCGGGCAGGCGGTGCTGTTGTCGTTGGGCCGCTTGAACCGCGTGCTGGCGCTGGACACGGACAACGACACCATCACCGTGCAGGCCGGCTGTGTGCTGGCCGCCGTTCAAGATGCGGCGCGCCAGGCGAACCGGCTGTTTCCCTTGAGCCTGGGCTCAGAGGGCAGTTGCACCATTGGCGGCAACTTGTCGACGAACGCCGGCGGCACACAGGTGCTGCGCTACGGCAACACACGCGAACTGACGCTGGGCCTGGAAGTGGTGACGGCCGAAGGCGACATCTGGAACGGCTTGCGCGGGCTGCGCAAGGACAACACCGGCTATTCGCTTCGGGACTTATACATCGGCAGTGAAGGCACGCTGGGTGTCATCACAGCAGCCACGCTCAAGCTGTATCCCTTGCCGGCCGGGCAGGGCAGCGCGTTCGTGGCCTTTCCGTCCATCGACGCGGCGCTGTCGTTTCTATCGCTGGCGCGGCAGCGGCTGGGCGCGTCGTTGACGGGGTTCGAACTGATCAGCCAGCCGGTGCTGGACCTGGTGGCGCTGCACGTGCCGGAGCAGCCGCAGCCCTTGCCCGGCTTGGGCCAGCCCTGGTATGCCTTGCTGGAAGCCGCGTCGGAAAGCCCGGAAGGCGCGGGCGCGGCATTGCTGCGGCTGGGGCAGGAAGCGCTGGAAGCCGGCCTGCTGGCCGACGCGGTGATCGCGCACAACTTGCAGCAATCGGCCGCCTTCTGGCGCTTGCGTGACGAAGCCATTGGTGTCGCGCAGGCGCGCGACGGCGGCAACGTCAAGCACGATATCTCGGTGCCAATCTCTCGCGTGCCGGCCTTTCTGCGGGCCACGGCCGATGCGCTGCACACGCTGGACGCCGGCCTGCGCCCTATGGCGTTTGGCCATCTTGGCGACGGCAACCTGCACTACAACGTGTCGCACAACCTGGCGCGCCCCGTGCGCCATCTGTTCGACCTTGAAGACCGCATCCATGACGTGGTGCATGCCCAGGCGCATGCGCAAGGCGGGTCGATCAGCGCCGAGCATGGCATCGGCCAGGTCAAGCGTGATGCGCTGCCGCTTTACAAGAGCCCGCTGGAACTGGCGCTGATGCGCCGTATCAAGCAGGCGCTGGACCCTTTGAACCTGATGAATCCCGGAAAGGTGCTGACATGACCGCAACCCTGTTTCCCGGCGCCTTATCGCGCCGCGCCCGCAGCGCCGAGCTGTCTCCCATTGCCGCCGCCGGCGCCCGCGCGGCGCGGCTGGCCGCCGAAGGCCGATCCATCATCGTGTTGACGTCTGGCGAGCCCGACTTTGACACACCGGCGCCCATCAAGGACGCCGCGCGCGCAGCGCTGGAACAAGGCCAGACCAAGTACACGCCCACGGCGGGCACGGCGGCGCTGCGCCGCGCCGTGGCGGACGGCTATCGCAACCGGCACGGGCTGGACGTCAACGCGTCCAACGTCATCATCTCCAACGGCGGCAAGCAGGTGATCTACCTGGCGCTCAACGCCACGCTGGACGATGGAGACGAAGTCATCGTGCCCGCCCCATACTGGCCCACGTTTCCGGATGCCGTCCGCATCAATGGCGGCGTGCCGGTGGTGGTGAATACCTTGGCCGAAGACGGCTTCAAGCTGACGCCGCAGGCCCTGCGCGATGCCATCACGCCGCGCACCAAGTGGCTGATCCTGAACTCGCCGGGCAATCCGTCTGGCGCGGTGTATTCGGCGGCCGAGCTGCAAGCCCTGTCCGGCGTGCTGCGCGCCGCGCCGCATGTGCTGGTGTTGTGGGACGAGATGTACGAAGAAATCTGGTTTGGCCAGCCGCCCGCGCAGCTGCTGCGCGTGGCGCCCGATCTGGCGGGCCGCACGCTGGTCGTCAACGGGGTATCCAAGGCGTACGCGATGACGGGTTGGCGCATCGGCTGGGGCACGGGCCCGCTAGCCTTGATTCATGCGCTGGAGGCGGTGCAGTCGCAGGTGTCGTCCGGCCCAAGTTCACTGGGCCAGGCCGCGGCGCTGGCGGCGTTGCAAGGCGTGGCGGATGACTTCGTTGATACCGCAAGACAGGCTTACGAGCGGCGCGCGCAGCGGGTAGTTCAAGGCTTAAGCAGCGTGCCGGGCTTGCAGGTGCATGCGCCGCAGGGCTCGTTCTTTGCCTGGATCGGGGTGGCGGGCCTGATCGGCGCCGCGCGCCCCGATGGACAACGCATCGAACATGATGGGGATGTCGTCGATTGGTTGCTGGAAGCCGAAGGCGTGGCGGTGGTGCGGGGTGCGGCTTATGGCTTGTCGCCGTATTTGCGACTGTCGTTCGCCGCATCGGACGCGAACATCGATGCCGCCATCACACGCATTGGACGCGCGGTGGCGGCCTTGGCGCCGCCTGACGTGCTGGAGGCCGCCGCATGATCGAATCGGTCTTGCAGGCCTGGGTGGGCTTCTTCAAGCCGCTGGGCCTTAACTACAGCTTCGTGCAGGACCCGGCTGAATTGTCCGCGTTCGGCCATGGGCTGTGGGTGACGCTGCAACTGTGCGCATGGACCATCCCGGTCAGCCTGTTGTTCGGCGTGTTGATCGCAGCCGCCTTGACTAGCGGCCGCCCGTGGCTGGCGCGGCCCTTGCAGGCGTTTGTGGAAGTCACGCGCAACACGCCGACGCTGGTGCAGCTGTATTGCGCGTTTCTGGTGCTGAACATGCTGATCACGCAGAAGCTGGGCGGCGGCAATCCCATCACCCCGTTTGCCTGGGTGGTGATCGTGGTGGCGCTGCACAAAGGCGTGTTCCACGCCGAAGCGCTGCGCGCCGGCATCGAAGCCGTGCCGTCGGTAACGATGGAAGCGGCGCGTTCGCTGGCGTTTTCGCGCCGCCAGATCCTGACGCAGGTGCAGCTGCCACTGGCGGTGCGCTTCGCCTTGCCCGCGCTGGTGAACAACCTGGTGGACCTGGTGAAGATGACGGCCATTGCCTCGGCCATTGCGGTGGGCGACGTCACGTATGAATCCATCATGATCTGGTCGCACCGCGACAACGTGCTTGAGCTTCTGCTGCTGATCCTGCTGTATTTCGGCTTGCTGACGTGGCTGGTCAGCGTGGCGGGCCGGTGGCTGGAAGACCGTTTGAGGATGCCCGGCTATGGCCAATGAACTTGCCTTGAACGCCAACCGTGGCCGCACGTCTGGCGGATTCCTGCCCGCCTTGGTGCGCGACCCCTGGTTCGTGCTGTTGCTGGCGTTTGCCGCGCTGGGCCTGACGTGGGCCGCCACCGGCACCACGCCCGCCGCCGTGCAGGCGCTGTGGCATTGGTCGCCCGCCTTGTTGCGCGGGCTGGGCATGAACATCCAGATCAGCATGTTGGCGATGGCGTTGGGCACGGTGGCGGGGCTGGTGGTGGGCGCGTTGTCGCTATCACCGTCCGCCGTGCTGCGCCGACTGACGCGAGCCTATGTGCTGCTGTTTCGCAATGCGCCCATTCTGGTGCTGGTCTATTTCACAACGTATGTGTTCCCGTTTGAAGTGAACCTGGCGGGCTGGTATCTGCCGTTTCCGGATTGGATCAAGGTGGTGATCGGGCTGGGCTTGCCCGCCAGCGCCAACGTGGCCGAGATCTTTCGCGGGGCGATTCAGTCGATTCCCAGCGCGCAGTGGGAAGCCGCGCAGTCGCTGGCGTTTCGCCGGACGCAGATCTTTCGCATGATCGTGTTGCCCCAATGCGTGCGGCGCATGCTGCCGTCGTGGATGAACCTGATGGCCAGCATCACGATGAGCACGTCGCTGGCCTCGCTGGTGGGCGTGCACGATCTGGTCGACACGGCCACCGTGGCCAGCAACACCGTCGCGCGCAGCGACTTCACCATCCTGGTCTATTTCACGCTATTGGCGCTTTTCTTCGCCTATTGCTATCCCATCGCGCGTTGGACGCGGTATCTGGAACGACGCCATGAACATCATTGAACTTAATCCGCTGGTCAGCCTGCGCGATGTGCATCTGGCCTTTGGCGACACCGAAGTCTTGAAAGGCATCGACGTCGAGGTCAAGCAAGGCCAGGCGGTGTCGATCATCGGCCCGTCGGGCTCGGGCAAATCCACCATCCTGCGTTGCATCACGGGACTGCTGCGTCCGCAGCGCGGCGCCATCCAAGTGGGAGGCGTGCACGTCGATGCCCTGAAAACAGAATCCGACTTCATCGCGCTGCGCAAACGCGTGGGCTTTGTGTTCCAGCAGTACAACCTGTTTCCGCACCTGAGCGTGCTTGAAAACCTGGTGATCTCGCCCATCAAAGTCGGCGGCCAGCCGCGTGCGCAGGCCGAGGCGCGGGCGCGCGAGCTATTGGCCAAAGTCAGGATGGAACACAAGGAACGCGCCTATCCCGGTGAACTCTCGGGCGGCCAGCAACAGCGCGTGGCGATTGCGCGCGCGCTGACGATGCAACCTGAACTGATCCTGTTCGACGAGGTGACGTCCGCGCTGGACCCTGAAATGGTCGGCGAAGTGCTGACCGTGATTCGCGACTTGGTGCAAGACGGCCTGACCTGCATGCTCGTCACCCACGAAATGCGCTTTGCCGAAGAGGTCAGCGACACCGTGTACTTCACCGAAGCCGGCCGCATCGTCGAGCACGGCCCGCCGTCGCGCATCTTTGGCGCGCCACAAAGCGAGCGCACCCGCGCGTTCCTGCAACGTTCATCCGGCGCGGCTGCCGCGCGCAAACCGGCGCCGGACCCCATCGCCAACTATCTGACGTTCGACCCGCTGCGTCTGGCGGTATGACCCCTTTGGAGCGATCTTCATCATGACCACCGAATCCGCAATTTCCTCGCGCCGCCGCCAGCAGGTGCAAACGGCGCTGTCTGACATCCGCCAACTGCTGAAGTCCGACATCGTGACCCGCGAACAACTGGCAGCGGTTACCACGCGCCTGGAGCAACTGGCGCAACATCGCGAGCTGTTTCCCGCGTCTGACTTCCCGCCGCCCGCAGCCGGGCAGGGCGTGGGCGCGTCCACGCGCTACCGGCTGAACCCCGACGACGCGCCGGGCGTGCCGGCGCTGTATCTGAATTCCATCAACCCGGGCAAGACCACCTTGCCGCATAACCACACGACCTGGGCGGTGATCGTGGCCTTGTCCGGGCAAGAGCTGAACCGCGTCTACCGCCGCAGCGACGACGGTTCGCAGGCGGGCCGGGCGACGTTGGAACAGGTGCGCGAAGTGGTGGTGCAGCCAGGGCAGTCATTGTCGTTTCTGCCTGATGACATTCACAGCATCCACGTCACGGGCGAATCGCCTACGCTGCATTTCCATCTGTACGGCCAGCCTTTAGAGACCCTGTCAGGCCGGATTGGTATCGACCTGGCTACCGGCCAGATCCTGAACTACAACGCCACCCAGATGAAACCGGGTCAAGAGGTGCGTGTATGAGCCAAGAGCAAACCCAAGCCCAAGGCCAAGCGCACGGCCAGGCGCACGGCCAAGCCCAAGCCCATGGCAAAGCGCACGATCAACCCCAAGCCCACGTCCAGACGCGGCTCGTGCATGCCGGCTCGCCTGAATTGAAGAACGGCGCTGGGCCGGTCAACGTGCCCGTCGTGCGCACCAGCACGGTACGTTTTGCCGACACCGCCGCGCAGGCCGCCTTGAACAAGCTGCGTGCCGCCGGCGATCGCGTGGCCACCTATGGCCGCCATGGCCTGGACACGCATCAGGCGCTGGAGGAAGCCGTGGCCTCGCTGGAAGGCGGGCATCGCACGGTGCTGGCGCCGTCGGGCCTGTCGGCGATTACGTTGGTGTTGCTGGCCACGCTTGCGCCCGGCGACCATGCGCTGGTGGCCGACAGCGTGTATTCGCCAGTGCGCAAGGTGGATAAATCGCTGCTGCAACGCTACGGCGTCCAAGTGGAATACTTTTCGCCCTCGCAAGACACGCTGGAGTCCCTGATACGCCCGAACACGCGTCTGCTGTATCTGGAATCCCCCAGCTCGCTGTTGTTCGAAGTGCTGGACCTGCCCGCGCTTGCCGCCACCGCGCGCCGGCATGGCGTGCTGGTGGCCGCTGACAACACCTGGAGCGGCGGGCTGTACTACCAGCCGCTGGCGCTGGGCGCGAACCTCTCCATTCAGGCCGCCACCAAATACCTGGCCGGGCATTCGGACGTGATGATGGGCGTGGTCACCGTCGACAGCGCCGAACTCGCGCGCAAGATCGGCGTTACCTACGACGCATTGGGCCTGTCGGTGGGCGCCGACGACGCCTATCTGACCTTGCGCGGCCTGCGCACGCTGGATGTGCGCCTGGCGCGGCATCAGACCAATGCGCTGGCCGTGGCGGAGTATCTGGCGGGTCATGGGGACGTGGCCCAAGTCTTCTACCCGGCGTTGCCGCAAGACCCCGGCCATGCCTTGTGGCGGCGCGACTTCAGCGGCGCAAGCGGCTTGGTGTCGTTTGCGTTCGGCAACGCAGACCCAGCGGCGGCCTCTCGCTTCATCGACGCGCTGCGCTACTTCTCGATCGGCGCTTCCTGGGGCGGCTACGAAAGCCTGGCGCTTGAAGCTGCGCCCGAACGGCTGGCCGAACACAGCGTCTGGCAACAAGGGGCGGGCAAGCCATCCGTCGTGCGCCTGCACATCGGACTGGAGCACCCGCAGGACCTGATCGGCGACCTGGAACGCGCCTTCAGCGTCACCCGTGACGCCTTGCGCCGTAGCGCATAACGCATATGCAAATAAGCCTCGCGCTTTAGGGTTTCTGGCTATGTAGAAGCAATTACAACCTCTTTGTCCGGTTGTACCTTCGGGTACTAGAATTTGCCCTGTTCCATGGCTGGCAGCAGGGCATGACACCTTCTATTTCGATCGAATCCGTACAGCTTCCGTTCTTGTCGCATCGGGAGCAAGCCGTGCGGGATTTCTATCATCGCGTCATCGGCCTGGACGAAATGGCAAGCGCTGGTGACCAGCGCCTGCTCTTTGCGCTGGGCGACGCCACCTTGTCGCTGTCTCCGGTTGACGAGGTCAGCCGCAGCGTCAAACCCGATTACCTCGCCATCAAGACCCAAGCCTACGACGAGATCCTGGCGCGCCTGCGCCAGGCGGGCCACTACCCGGTCTGTTCGCTGCCCGACGCGCTGCCGCGCGTCATGTATGTGAAAGATCCGTCCGGCAATCAACTGGCCTTTCTGGGCTGAAGGCGCGCGATGAACTTCCAGCAACTGCGTTCGGTGCGCGAAGCCGTGCGCCAGGACTTCAACCTGACCGACGTCTCGGAAAGCCTGCACACGTCTCAACCCGGCGTCAGCCGGCAGATCCGTGAGCTGGAAGAAGAGGTGGGCGTAGACATCTTCGTGCGCTCAGGCAAACGCCTGATCGGCCTGACCCCGCCCGGCGAACTGATTCTGCCGCTGGTCGAGCAGATTCTGCAATGCGCGGACAACATCCGTCACGCGGGCGCGGAGTACGCCGACAGCCGCAAGGGCGTGCTGTCGATTGCGGCCACGCACTCGCAAGCGCGCTACGCCTTGCCCCCCGTCATCAAGGAATTCCGCCAGCGTTACCCCGATGTGGTGCTGCATCTGCACCAGGGCTCGCCCAAGCAAGTCTCGGAAATGCTGCTGGAAGGCGAGGCCGACATCGGCGTGGCAACCGAAGCCGTGGCCGACTATCCCGGCCTGGTGAACCTGCCGTGCTACCGCTGGAGCCACAGCATCATCGTGCCGCGCGGCCATCCGCTGGAACACCAGCACGACGGCATCAGCCTGTCGCAGCTGTCGCGCTACCCGATCATCACCTACGGCCGCGGCTACACCGGCCGCGCCCACATCGACGAAGCTTTCGCGCGCGCCGGCATCACGCCGGATATCGTCATGACCGCCATGGACGCGGACGTCATCAAGACCTACGTCGAACTGGAGTTGGGCGTGGGTATCGTGGCCGCGGTAGCCTGGGACGCCGAACGCGACACCCGCCTGTGCGCCATCGACGCCCGCCATCTATTCGAGATCAACCTGACCCGCCTGGCAATCCGCCGCGGCGCGTGGCTGCGCGGGTATGCGTTTCATTTCATTGAAATGTTCGTGCCTACGCTGACGCGGGAGGTGGTGGATAGGGAGTTGAAGGGGGAAGGAGTGTCAACGTAGAAACCTCACCATCACCCACGTCACGTCCTGCCCGTTGATGCGGGGCATGAGGGTTTGATGCATGAAGGTTTGCGGGCCGGTCGGGAATTCTTCGCAGGTCCAGGTGCCGGGGTAGGGGCAGGGTTGGCCTGAGCGCACCCGCACGGCTGGGGTCGGTTCGGTGGTCGTATCGTCTTGCATCCAATGCCACGTCACCGGCTGGCCTTGATAAGCCGGCAGCGGTTCATCCTTAGCGACGGTGCACAAGATCGATCCTTTCTCGTCGGCGCGCCATCGGCCGGCGCGTGGAGCGGGTTGACCGGTCTTTGCCTGCCGCGCCGGTTCCGGTTCGGGTGCGCGTTGATCAATGTCGCGCTGCCAGATAACGCGGCCTCGAGAGGCGTTTTGCGAGACCGGCGGTGCGAACTCTCCGGCCTTGAAGTAACGGCGGGAATGTGTCTTGGCGAGCGTGTACCACCAGCCGTCCGAAGGAATCGGCTCCCCCACGACGACGTGGGTGGCCGTAGGCTCGACGGGTGGGTCGCCCGGGGTCAGGCCGCGAATCTCGGGCGTTGGCCAATCACTATCGCCATCGAAGCGCGCCAGCCAGCGCTGGGTGTCGATGCGGTCGAAATATTCGTTCGGGTCGCCATCCCATTCACCAAAGCCAGTCAGTTCCAGTTGCGGATGCCGGATGCGCCTGAGCAGACGGTTGAGCAGAACGGGAAGTTCAGGCACGCCGCGTTCAACGGGATACAGCTCAGGTTGCGGACCCAGTTCAATCCACTGCCCGCAGCTGAGCGTGTCGATGCGGATGCGTGGGTCGTTGAGATGAGCGATAACGTCTTCGCGGGAGACCGAAAGTTTTTCGCGCCAGATGTCGGACAGGAAGAAGCCCCAGGTGGGGGGGCGGATGCCTGCGGGCAGTCCGGGCGTAAAGGCCATTCCAAATGGATAATCTGTGTCCAATCCGTAGAAATGCGGCGCAAGCGCGCGATCCCAGACTGCCGTTTCGGAACGCATTCCAAATTCCAGCGGGTTACCCATGGCGAACCCGCTATAAACCTGGGCGGGTTTCAGCCGGCCAATGGTGTGCAGGACAAATCGCCGCCAAGCATCCTTGTTATCCAACCACCATTGCCAACGGTAGTAGAACTGGATGCTTGAGTAGTCCTGCTCTTCGTTGCCCCTGTCGGACTTTCGCCATAGATAGGCGGCGTGGGTGGGAGAGCTTTGATGGTTCTTTTCGTCAGTGAACTCGACGGTAAAGGACCTGTTAACTGGCGTTTTTCGAGCCCAATTCCGCACATCACCTAGTCGCGCTGAACCATAAGGGTGAGGGCGTTCCGAATCCGGGTGCGTAGCGATGGTGTAGGGATAGCCCAAGCACTTTTCAAAGTCCTCGTGGATATCGATCATCTCCAGCGTGGTCTGCAGGACATGATCAGGCGGGTAGTTGAAGTAGAACGTCAGGAAAGGCGTGACCGCCAATTCGAAGGAACCGTTGTGACTGGCGGTATTCGGCCATTTCTTCAGGTCTTCGATCATGCCAGCAAGATCATCGTCATCAATCAACGGGTTGCTCGCGCTCATCTTCCTCTCCTGCCATGTCGTCCGCCTTGCTTGTCATTTTCTGTTGAAGATGGGTGATAGCCCGTGCAGTCTTCCGGCACCCGCAAAAGCGCCACCTTTTGGCTGTCGCGGCTCATCAACAGTACGTAGTCTTCTATCTGCTTTTTCTTGACCCAATCGTTCGGAAACTTGATCTCGACCGCTGCAAATACGTTTTCAACTTCAAACGGCTGCTGGCGATACTCCACAATCACCAGATCCGGCGCCAGGCTTCCTTTCGGGCGGGGCCAAAAAGGAAAATATTTGCTGATCCGTTTTGGCCGCGTGGATGGCTCACCCAGCATGGCGGCAAACGACGTGCCGTTGTAATTCGGCTCCGCCTTCAGCGGACTTTGCCAGGCCAGCAAATCGTCCACGGCTTCAAACACCAATGACGCGGTGGTCTGCTTTAACGCGATATCAATCGTGGTTTCAATGACGTCGCCGGGGATCTTCTTGCGGATTCTTCTTGGTACTGTCAATGGCGACTTCAACGCCCACTGGCAGACCGTGCTGATCACGGGCCGGAACGGGATCTTGCGTTCGATGTACTGTTTGAAGGTCACGTTTTCGCTGCGCCCGCGCGACACCGTCGTATTGCCGCCCGTGCGCACGAACGTAGAGCTCTTGATGTCGATCTCCTCTTTCATGCCTTTGATGACGTCTTTCAGGATGGTCTCGACTTCCTTTTTTCGCTGGCTGATCTGCGCCAGAGTTTCGGCCGATTCAATGGCGGTTTGCGCGGTTTCATAGGCGGCGTAGGCGCGATAGGCGCGGTAGCCCCAGATGAGGGCAGCGGCGACAGGGGCGGCCATCAGGTGTCTCCCTAGCGCAGGAACTTGACCATTACCCAGGTCACGTCCTGTTGATTCATTTGAGGCATGCTGACTTGATGCATGAAGGTTTGCGGGCCGGTCGGGAATTCTTCGCAGGTCCAGGTGCCGGGGTAGGGGCAGGGTTGGCCTGAGCGTACGCGCACGGGGGTGGTCGGTTCGGTGGTCGTATCGTCTTGCATCCAATGCCACGTCACCGGCTGGCCTTGATAAGCCGGCAGCGGTTCATGTTTAGTGACGGTGCACAAGATCGATCCTTTCTCGTCGGCGCGCCATCGGCCGGCGCGTGGAGCGGGTTGGCCGGTCTTTGCCTGCCGCGCCGGTTCCGGTTCGGGTGCGCGTTGATCAATGTCGCGCTGCCAGATGACGCGGCCTCGAGCGGCGTTTTGCGAGACCGGCGGTGCGAACTCTCCAGCTTTGAAGTGGCGGCGGGAATGTGTCTTGGCGAGCGTGTACCACCAGCCTTCCGAAGGAATCGGCTCACCCACCACGACGTGGGTAGCAGTGGGTTCGAGGGGTGGACTGCCCGGGGTCAGGCCGCGAATCTCCGGCGTTGGCCAATCACTATCGTCATCAAAACGTGCCAGCCAGCGCTGCGTGTCGAGGCGGTTGAAGCGTTCGTTTGGATCTCCGTCCCATTCGCCGAATCCGACGAGGTCGAGCTGCGGGTGGCGGATGCGTCTGAGCAGACGATTGAGCAGAGCCGGAAGTTCGGGCACGCCCAGTTCCACGGGATACAGATCCGGTTGCGAGCCAAGTTCTATCCACTGCCCGCTACTGAGTGTTTCGATGCGGATCCGCGGGTCGTTTAGGTGAGCGACGACGTCTTCACGAGACACTGAGAGTTTTTCTCGCCAGATGTCGGATAGGAAGAAGCCCCATGTTGGGGGCCGAATGCCCGACGGAAGTTCGGGCAGGAAGGTCATGCCGAAGGTGTCGTCGGTGTCCAGGCCGTAAAAGTGAGGCGCCAATGCTCTGTCCCAGACGGCCACTTCGGAACGCATGCCGAATGCCAAAGGGTTGGCAATCGCAAAGCCGCTATAAACCTGTGCTGGTTTCAGTCGCCTGATGGCGGCGAGCACGAACTCGCGCCATTTGTCTTGGTTGTCCAGCCACCATTGCCAGCGGTAGCAGAATTGGATGGAGGAATAGCCTTGTTCTTCATCACCCCAATCGGATGTCCGCCAGAGATAGGCAGAATGCGTAGGCGAGGTTTGATGGTTCTTTTCGTCCGTAAAGTTGACCGTGAATGCTCTATTGACCGGGATCTTCCTGGCCCACTCCCGTATGTCCCCAAGGCGTTTCGAGCCATAGGGATGCGGCCGTGAGGAGTCCGGATGTGTGGCGACGGTATAGGGATAGCCCAGGAGCTTTTCGAAGGCCTCATGGACGTCAATCATGGCCAGCGCGGTCTCTATGGCATGGACGGGGTCGTAGCAGAAATAGAAAGTTAGGAACGGCGTCGTGGATAGTTCGAATGAACCATTGTCAACGGCGGTATTTGGCCATTTCTTCAGGTCTTCGATCATGCCGAACAACTCGTCATCGTCAATCAATGGGCTGCTCGTGCTCATTTCGTTCTCCTGCTTCGCCCGTCGGCTCTTACGTCGTTGCTGGCGGTAGAGGGTCGATATCCTGTGCAGTCTTCCGGCACGCGTAATAGCGCGACTTTTTGCGTCTGGTTGTTCATGAGGTGCACGTAGTCCTTCATCTGATCAGGTTTGACCCAATCGTTCGGAAACTTGATCTCGACCGCTGCGAACACGTTTTCGACTTCAAACGGTTGCTGGCGATACTCCACAATCACCAGATCGGGCGCCAAGCTGCCCTTTGGGCGAGGCCAGAACGGGAAGTATTCGCTGATCCGCATCGGGCGAGTCGCAGGCTGACCCAGCATCGCTGCCCGAGACCGGCCGTTATAATTCGGCTCCGCCTTCAGCGGACTTTGCCAGCCCAGCAAATCGTCCACGGCTTCAAACACCAGTGACGCGGTGGTTTGCTTTAACGCGATATCAATCGTGGTTTCAATGACGTCTCCTGGGATCTTCTTGCGGATTCTTCTTGGTACTGTCAATGGCGACTTCAACGCCCACTGGCAGACCGTGCTGATCACGGGCCGGAACGGTATCTTGCGTTCGATGTACTGTTTGAAGGTCACGTTTTCGCTGCGCCCGCGCGACACCGTCGTGTTGCCGCCCGTGCGCACGAACGTAGAGCTCTTGATGTCGATCTCTTCTTTCATGCCTTTGATGACGTCTTTCAGGATGGTTTGCACTTCCTTTTTGCGCTGGCTGATCTGTGCCAGGGTTTCGGCCGTTTCAATGGCGGTTTGCGCGGTTTCATAGGCGGCGTATGCGCGATAGGCGCGGTATCCCCAGACGAGGGCTGCGACGACAGGGGCGGCCATCAGGTGTCTCCTTCGCTATGCAAATCCAGGAAGGCTTCTTCTCTGGGGCCGTGTTCAGGAAAGTGCTCGCGTGAGCCATCCAGTTCGCCCACCAGATGCTCGGGGTCTTCGGATAGCCGTTGATCCTCTCGCATGATGGTCTTGTACGTGTGCACACTGCGTGCGCGAGGGGTATCGATGATTTCGGTTTCTCCGTTGTGGTCGGTCATGCCCTCTTGCAGGAGCGTGGCGCCCGCCATGATCCGATATCGGTAGCGCTCGAACGCGCGTTCGTCTGTCTTGCGCATGTGGAACCGGCCGGTATAGTCGCCGGATGCGACGTCGGGTGAGGTGAAGGCAGGCAGTTCGGCGCTGCGCCCGGTCGGCCCCGAAAAGTTGTGCTGTGCCGCCTTGACCGAAAAAGTGCCCGGCATGCCCAATTCAACATTCCCATCGGCCATCTTGATATACGCCCCGCCGCAAAGCAGCGTGATGTGCTTGTCGGCGGCGATCAGCACGTGTTGTTTGCTGGACGTGAGCTCTGCGCTTTGGTCTGCCTGAATGCGGATGGCGTTGTGCTGCGCTTGCAGGATCATTTCGCCTTGGTGGGCGATGTGGCGCATTGAGCCGCCTTGAGAGAACAGGCTGATGTCGCCGCCTGCGTTGACAACGACTTTCTCGCCTGCGCTGATTTGCTGATTGTGCTGGGCGATGCTGTCGAGGTGTTCGCCTGCGCTGAGCGTCAGGCTGGCGGGCGTGGCGGCTGCGATGCCGCCAGGGGCGCTGAGCGCCAGCGCGGCGGCATCGCCTTGGCCTGCGCCGTCTGATTGATCGTTAGCGCCGTGACCAAGATTTCTCACCGCTTCGGTCAGCGACTGCTGCGCCAAGGCATCGTGTGCGACGCCTTCGTGACGGCCCGCGTACGCTCCCAGTTCGCGCGCCAGTTCCAGCGCCGCATTCAGCACCCCAACAATCTCCGAACGATCCAGCTGACCACCCTTGGCACGCAGTTGCGCCTCGGTCGTCAGCAGCAACCCCTTCGCCGCGCGCAACGCGCCGTAATCATCCGTCCGCAACTCAAACCCTTCGCCGCGAGGTTCACCGCCCGCTGGCCTTGGGTGCGTCAGATAGCCCAGATGCAGTTCAGACGCCCCGTGCTCACTCATCAACGCCGCGCTGATCTGCGCTGACGTGTCGTCCAAGCGCAGTTCATTCGCCCGGTTGCCCTTGTGTTCCTTGCTCTTGATGGTGTGCAGGATGTTGTGACGGGGCAGTTCATACGGCGGAAGATTCGTCGCGCGGTATGCCCGCGAGGTGATCAGCGGCTGGTCTGGATCGCCATTCAGGAATTGCACGACGACTTCTTGGCCGATCCGTGGAATCGCCATATGCCCCCACAGCGCGCCCGCCCAGTTTTGCGACGCCCGTATCCAGCAGGAGCTGTGTTCGTCGTTGTCGCCCAGCCGGTCCCACGGAAACTGCACCTTGACCCGGCCCCACTCGTCGCAAAAGATCTCTTCGTTTGGCGGGCCGACGACGGTGGCCATTTGCGGGCCATCAATGCGGGGTTTGGGGCAGGGTGCGGGCTTCCAGTCGACTTTGTCGGGGACGAGTTCGGCGGTGTAGCCATACTGCGTGCCTTGCTCCGCACCAAAACCATCTTCTTCCTGGCTCGCGTGCTGCACGCCGTGGTGCCGCATGCGGACGGGGCGCCAGCCTTGGTTCCAGTCTTCTCGCGGGTGGCCGGTCAGGTCGAAGGCCACACCGGGAATCAGCCGCGCGTCGTCGCCTTCGACGATGGCGATGCGCGCATCGCGGCGGCGGCCAAGCAGGCGAGACTCAGTGAAGGGTTTGCCCGCTTCATCCCGTTTATAGCGGCCAGGATAGTCATAGCGTTCGTAGCGGCGGTCTTGATGCGCCAAGTCCGTGGCGACCGGAGAATGTTCCTGGCTGTAGCGCGGATGCCTGTAGGTGTAGTCGCGCTGGGTTTGCACCGCGGTGCGCACGCGTTCGGCGTAGGTGAAGCGATGCAAGGCAGGTTCAGGCTGATCGCCACCCGGCATCGGGTTGTAAACCACCGGGCCGCCCGCAATCTCGCCGTGAATGTAGATGCGGTCGCCATGAATCAAGCGATGGCTTTTCTCGGTATGTTCGTAGCGGTAGAAATAGCCTTCTTCGGCGGCAAGCCGGTTCAGAAACTCCAGATCGGTATCACCCGCCTGCACGCAGTATTCGCGCGGCAGATGCTCGTTCGTGGTGACCTGTTCGTAGTCCGTAATGCGCTGGCGTTTGACGACATCCGCCATGATCTCTGGCACGGACAGCTGCTGGTAGATGCGCCAGTCGGAACAAAGCGCTGCCCTAGAAAGAGAGGGTTCAAGCACTGCCCGATAGCGCGTGCGCCGAAAACCGGTGCCTGCCTGTTCGAGCTCGGTGACGATGCCATGCACATGGCGCAGGGCCACGTCACCGCGCCAGATCGTGAATAACGCGGCTTGATCCAACAGCAAACCAAAGTCCACCGCCGAATCGAAGCTGGAAAGGTCGACGCTTAGCCGATAGGTCTCAGACAGCGCCTCATCCAGCGTGAACTCGATGACATCAAACGCCGCACCGTTGACGGGCGTGAACGTGAAACGATAGCGCTTCGCTTGCGGATACACCGGCGGCCCCCCGACTATGTCCATTTGAGCGACGATCTTCGGCAATCGTCGACAGCGCCGTCTATAGAAGGAGTCTGATATTGCGGCCGCCCTGACAGAATCCGCCGCTCTGCACCCCAAATCCGCCATTGCGCGCATATCCATAGACGCATTTCTACGTTGTCCGCCGCCCAGCGCGCACGTAGCCTGAAGGTCTCTTCAACCCGGACGTTCAGGTCATCTCATGAGCACTTCTTCCCCCGCGGCCGCGCCGGCCCACAGCACGCATACCGCATGCGCAGAAGCGGTTCGCGCGTTCATCGCGCAGGTGCGCGGACTTGTTCCAGAATCTGCGCACGCTACGCCGGAACAGCTGGCGCGGGTGGCGGCGCTGTTGGAGGCCTTGGGCCAGCGGCGCGACCTCTTTCCCGCAGACGCGTTTGCCGTGGTGCCGGGCCGCCCCACCTCTATTTATCGGTTGGCCGAAGATGTCGACGGCGGCTACGCGCTCTACTTGTCGCTCGGTGAACCGGGCAAGGCGCAGCCGCCGCATGACCACACGACCTGGGCCATCATTGCGGGCGTGCGTGGCAACGAGCGCAACGAGGTGTATGCGCGTGCGGGCACCGCAGACCCATTGCGCGATGCCTTGACGCCCGTGCGCCGCGTGGACGTGGGGCCGGGCAACTCCATCGTGTTGGGGCCGGACGACGTGCACACCATTGAATTGGTGGGCGACGAACCCGGCGCGCATCTGCATTTCTACGGCTTGGCGCTGGACCGGCTGCATGGCCGCGTGGTGTTCGAAAGCACCGAGGGCGGCACGTATCGCACGTTCTCGCCGCCTGCCGCCATCTACCATGCGCGCGTGTCTGCCCAGGCCTTGCAAGAGGAACTGCGGGGCGACGCCGAAATCGCCGTGCTGGACGTGCGCGAGGCGGGCCGGTATGCGCGCCGCCATTTGCTGGTGGCGGTGCCTGCGCCGCTGTGGCGTCTGGAAGTACTGGCCGACCGGTTGGTGCCAAGACGCGACACGCGCATCGTGCTGGTGGACGACGACGAATCGCAGTCCCATCAGGCTGCGGCCAAGCTGACGCGGTTGGGGTGGACGGACGTGTCCGTGCTGGAAGGGGGCACGGATGGCTGGGAGCGTGCGGGGCTGGAACTGTTCTCGGGCACCAACGTGCCAAGCAAGGCGTTTGGGGAAGTGATCGAGCACGAGAAGCACACGCCGTGGATTGATGTGGAGGAACTGCACGAACGCGTGGCGCGCGGCGACGACATCGTGGTGGTGGACAGCCGCACGCCGGAGGAATTCCACAATTTCACGTTGCCGTTCTCGCATAGCCTGCCGGGCGCGGAGCTGGTTTATCGCATCCGCGAACTGGCGCCTGACCCGAAGACGTTTGTGGTGGTGAACTGCGCCGGCCGTACGCGCAGCATTGTGGGCGCGCAGACGCTGATTGATGCGGGCATTCCGAACCGCGTGGCGTCCTTGCGCAACGGCACGATGGAATGGCTGCTGTCGGGCCGGGAGCTTGCCTATGGCCGGCGCGCCGCGCTGCCGGAACCGGGCGCGCCGGCATTGGCGGCCGCGCGGGAACAAGCGCGCGATGTGGCGCAGCGGGCAGGCATTGGGTATATCGACACCGCGACGCTGCACGCCTTTGAAGCCGAGCACGCGACGCGCACCTTGTTCAAGTTCGACGTGCGTACGCGTGAAGAGTACGAGACCGGTCATCTGGAAGGATGGCGTTGGGCGCCGGGCGGGCAGTTGGTGCAAGCCACTGACGAGTATCTGGCCACGCGCCGCGCGCGCGTGGTGCTGGCGGATTGGGATGGCGTGCGCGCGTTGACGACGGGCGCATGGCTCGCGCAGTTGGGCGCGGTCGAGGTCTATCTGTATCAGCCCCCCGCGTTGGCGCCGTTGCAAAGCGGCGTGGAGCCGCGCCGCGTATTGCGTCATCGTCCGGAGGCGGCCGGCGTGCGTGCGCAGGCGCTGCATGCGGCGTTGAACGCGGACGAGGCCATTGTGTTTGATGTGGAATCGCGCGTGGCGTATGAATGCGGGCATGTGCCCGGCACGCGTTTTGCGGCGCCGGATCGGCTGGCGGAATTCCTGTCGCCGGATGATCCGCGCGTGATTGTGCTGACGTCGTCCGATGGCGTATTGGCCAGCGTGGTGGCGGCCGAACTGGCTTGGCGCAGCAAGCGGCCGGTGCAATATCTGCTGGGCGGCACGCGCGCCTGGAAGGCAGAGGGCCTGCCGCTGGCCACGGGCGCAGCGGGGGTCTTGACGGGTGACGACGATCAGAGCATCAGCCCGTATCTGTTTGATGATCTGGCGGCGCGCGATGACGGCTTTCGGGAATACCTGGACTGGGAGCTGGGGCTGGTGGCGCAATTGGAACGTGATGGCAGCCATGACATCAGCTTGATTCCGGCGAAGTAGGGCGGCTGGGCCTGCGCGCCCCGGGGCCTCGGCATCAGCCGTAGGAAGGCTGGGCGCCGTTGCCCCGGGGCAACGAAATCTGCCTGATTATCCAAGGCGACGAAAAGGTTTACGCTTTCCGTTTCCTTCAGGAGATCCGACATGCAGCCCACATCGAACGAAGCCACCTATGCCCTGGGTACCAAGCGGGTCAAACGCCTGGGTTACGGCGCGATGCAGTTGGCCGGCCCCGGCGTGTTCGGCCCGCCGCGCAACCGCGATGCGGCGCTGACGGTACTGCGTGAGGCCGTGGCCAGTGGTGTGAACCATATCGACACCAGCGATTTCTACGGCCCGCACATCACGAACCAGCTGATCCGCGAAGCGTTGTCGCCGTATCCCGATGACCTGGTGCTGGTGACGAAGATTGGGGCGCGGCGCGGCGAGGATGCGTCATGGATTCGTGCCGACAAGGCCGACGAACTGACGCGCGCGGTGGAAGACAACTTGCGCAATCTGGGGCTGGACGTGCTGGATGTCGTGAACCTGCGCATCATGTTCGGCGTGCACGGGCCGGAAGAAGGCTCGATTGCCGAACCGCTGTCGGCGTTGCGGGCGTTGCAGCAGCGCGGCTTGGTGCGCCACATCGGGTTGAGCAATGTGACGGCCGCCCAGGTGCAGGAAGGCCGAGGCATCTGCGACATCGTTTGCGTGCAGAACCAGTACAACCTGGCGCACCGCGACGATGATGCACTGATCGACGCGCTGGCGCAGGACGGCATCGCCTATGTGCCGTACTTTCCGTTGGGTGGCTTCAGCCCGCTGCAATCGGCCACGCTGACCGTGGTAGCGCAGCGCGTGAACGCCACGCCGATGCAGGTGGCGATTGCATGGCTGCTTCAGCGGTCGCCGAACATCCTGGTCATTCCGGGAACTTCATCGGTTGCGCATCTGCGCGAAAACCTGACGGCGGGGGATCTGGTGCTGCCTGAGGATGAGGTGCGCGCGCTGGACAACATCATCAACGAAGCGGAGTGACTGCATCCTGGCACACTCAGCCGGCATCAGTCAGCTGTGGGCCGGCTGATGCCGGCTGAGTGTGCCGCCTGAGTTTGCCGCCTGAGTGTGCCCGCTCAGTGTGCCCGCTACGTGTGGCGGTTAAGTGAGGCGGTTAAGCGTGGCGGTTAAGTGTGCCCGCTACGCGAGTTCCAGCCGGTTTCCGCCCAGGGACTTGGCGCGATACAAGGCGCGGTCGGCAGCGGCCAGCGCTTCGCTTAATGGCGGCGCGTCTTGTTCGAATCTTGCCAGACCGATACTGACCGTGGCCTGCACGTCGCCACGTTGGATGTGTTCGGCAAGGGTGGCGGCAAAGTGTGCCGCCATCGTTTCGCCCAACGCTTGCGCGCGGCGTGCGGGGTCGCCCGTCAGCAGCGCGGCGAACTCTTCGCCGCCCAGCCGGGCCAGCATGACGCCGGGGCCCACGACACGTTGGGCGATGTCAGCGAAGGCCCTCAGAACTTTGTCGCCCGTCTCGTGGCCGTGACGGTCGTTGATGGATTTGAAGTGGTCCAGGTCAAAGGCCAGCACGGCGATGGGCGCGCGGCCGGCGCTGTCGCGGATGAGGCGCGCGCCTTCCTCGAAAAACCAGCGGCGGTTGCCCAAGCGTGTCAGGTAATCCGTTTGCGATTCTTGCAGCAACTGCCCATGCGCTTCTTCACGAACAAGCTTGAGCAGCGCCATGGGCAGCAGCACCGAATACAGCACGCCTTCGTACATGGTGATGTTGCTGGCCATTACCTGTGCGTCCGGGCCGTACGTGGCAACCAGCCAAGGCAGGATGAACGCGCGAAAGGCGTAGAACAGCGCGTGGATGACGGTGACGACGATGACGAAGTAGCGCGACGACAACGCCTTCATTGGCGCGCATCGCCACATTTCCCACGCGGTCATCGCCGCGATGGCGGCAATGGGCGCCGCGCTGACATAGGCCCACATCACGCCTCGCCACTGCGCGCCGGCAACCGCCCACAGGACGGCCATCACGATCAGCAATCCGATGGACGCCGCGCGGTACTGCCGCCCATTGAACGACGCCACGCCGTGCAGCACGAGCAGATAACCGCTAAGGATGATGAGGTTGCTAAGACCCGGCCCGATCGACGCGGGCAGGTAGCCGCGCAGCAGCACGACGGTACAACCGGCGGCAAGCGTGGCGAAGCCTGCGGCGAACATCCCTAACGCCTTGCTGCGTGTGGAGTGGGTCCGGTGTTCCCAGTAGGTCATCCCAGCGCTGGCAAGCAGCGTACCGATGACAAGGAGATAAAGGGTGAAGAGATCGACGTGCATCCCGGCGGGTATAGGCAGTGCGCCGATACAGGCGTCGGCTGCGGGATTTTACGTGGAAAACTTGACAGCGGCGTGTTACAGGTGTGCGGTGTGCGCGGCGTCCAACAGGTCGTCGGTGTGCACCATTAATGCACGGACCTGGTGCAGCTGCGGGTACTGATTGAGCACGCCTGCCCATTGCGGAGAGGTCAGTAACGAATGCCAGACGGGGTGCAGCGTTTCGATGTCCGCGGGCAGCCCTTGGGCGAGCTGGCTGGCGAACGCGATGCTGGCAGGGGCAGACAACAATTGCATGCGGCTGGCGGCATTGAGCAGGCGGGGCGAGGGGTCGGCCGGCGCGTCGCAGCAGTACAGGACCGTGTCCGCCAAGCCAGGCCCGTCTGCCGGCAACGCGCGCAAGGACTCGCCGCGTAGCGGCACGATGCCTTGCTGCGTCTTGAACGGGTACGTGGTGTTGCTGTCCGCATGCGCCAGCAGTTGCAGGCCGCGCAACAATCGGGGCAAGTCCGTGCTGGCGGCGTCAACGGAGGCTTTGGCTTCGACCAGCAGGCAGAGATCCCAAGCGGGCGTGGCAGTCGCGGCATCGATCGCGTCGGACTGGCGCAACAATGCGGCGTCCCATTCGCTTTTCGCGCGATCGGCGCTGGCGGGTAGCGAAGGCGGCACGCGCATCGACGTCACCACGCGATAGGGCGCGGTGACGTTGGCGGCGCGGTCGTCGGCGGCGCGCTCATCAGTGGCATGCTCATCACTGGCATGCTCATCAGGGGCACGCTCATCAATGGCACCCTCGTCGATAGCGCGTGCCTTCGTGGTGCGGGTCTCGCTTGCATTCAGGCGCTGCGCCAAGACTTCCAGCGCTTGCGCCGCCAACGCCTCGACGGCCGCGCCGCGTTGTTGGGCGTCGGTACCCTGCCGTAACGCTGTCGCGCTGCCCGGCCGCGGGCCGTTGCGATCCCACAGTGATTGGTAATGGCGCACCCGCGCGTCCGCCGCCAGCGCGTCCAGCCGTTGCAGGCGGGTCAGGGCAGCGCTATCCAGCAGGCGGGCGCAGCCCCGGGCGAGCGGATCGTCGCCCATCGTTTCGGGCATGTCGCGCAGCTGTTGCACGGCATCCGCCAACACCGTCCATGACCCGGAGGATGCGGCCGCCTGCACGTCGGCCAAGGCGTCCGCCTGCAAGCCGCGTGGCATGCGCGCGAGTTTGGCGGGGTGTGCGATGGCATTGGCGGCGGCCAGGATTTCGCGGCGGTCCGCGTCGGCGCCTGCGCTAAGCGATGCGTACTCGCGCACGGTCGCCACGCGATGGCGCAGTTCCATGGCCTGGATGGCAGGGTCGCCCTGGCCTTCACGCATGGCGCCGCGGATCAGTTGCGCCAAGGCGTCAATGAAGGCGCGTTCAATTTCAGGGCGGGGCGTGTCGCCGTGGGCCAGCGCTTGCCGCGCCTGGTCGATCGCCAACGCCAGTGCGGTGGCGCTATGCCCGTTCTGCGCATCCGGGGTGACGGCGGGTGTGGGCGGCACGCGATAGCGGCGCGCGACGATGCGCAACGTTTCATCCAGCAGAGCGGGGCGCGGAGGCAGGGGCATGTGGGTGGGGGACAGAATAGGACGTGAGCGGCGTAAGCCTAGCGTGCCGCGCGAAAACATGCAGCGTTTTCATTGCTGACAACACTCTGAACGAGTAATCAGAATATGAAAACAATGTCGTTCGTGCCAGGCAGGCAAGCCGATATTGTCCGGTTTGAACGGCGCATCAGCCGCCGCAAACAGGAGAATCCGATGTCCCTACGCAAGATGCTCGCCGGCGCGGTCGCCATGCTGGCCACCTTTGCCGCCGTGCCGGCGGCGGCGCAACACGCCAAATTTCTGGTCACGACAGAGTGGCTGGAAAAGAACTTGAACGATCCCAAGGTGCGCGTCGTAGAGGTCAGCGTGAACCCGGGCCTGTTCGAACGCGGCCACATCCCGGGCGCGGCCAATGTGAACTGGCATACCGATCTGGTCGATACCGTGAACCGCGACATCGCGCCGCCCAAGCAATTCCAGGCGCTGCTGGCGCGCTCCGGCATCAATGCCGACACCACCACCGTGCTGTACGGCGACAACAACAATTGGTTCGCTGCCTGGGGCGCGTGGATTTTTGATATCTACGGCATCGACAACGTGAAGATTCTGGATGGCGGCCGCAAGAAGTGGGAAGCCGAAGGGCGGCCGCTGGCCAATAGCGCGAAGATTCAGCCGGCTGGCACGGCGCAGATCAAGACGCCTAACGCGGCACTGCGCGCGCATCTGCAAGACGTGCTGGCTGTGGCGCGCAAGGAAAAGCAGGGCGTGCTGGTCGATATCCGGTCGGCGGATGAATACAACGGCAAGATCTTCGCGCCCAATGGTGTGCCGGAACTGGCCGTACGCGCGGGCCACGTGCCGGGCGCGGTCAACGTCACGTGGAGCAAGCTGGTGGCGGATGACGGCACCTTCAAGCCGGCAGACGAACTCAAGGCCATCTACCAGGCGGCCGGCGTGGACGGCAGCCAGCCCATCATCACGTATTGCCGCATTGGCGAACGGTCGAGCCATTCGTGGTTTGCGCTGAAGAAACTGCTGGGCTATGACGTGCGCAACTACGACGGCTCGTGGACGGAATACGGCAACAGCGTCGGCTCGCCCATCACGAACCCCGCCGGCACTGTGTGGGGCAAGACCTGACGTGACGACGTTGCGCTATGGGTCGACCGCCGCCGTGCTGGCGGCCGTTGTTGCGGCAGCGTGGCTGCTGGCGCCCCTGCCTGATGGCGGGCGCAGCCTGGCCTTGTCCGTGCTGCTGGGGGCGGCGTTTGGCATTGTGCTGCAACGCTCGCGTTTCTGTTTCTACTGCATTGCCCGCGACTTCATCGACAAGAAGGAAACCGCCGGCATGTTCGCCGTGTTGCTGGCGCTGGGCGTGGGCATGCTGGGGTATCACGCGGTGTTCGGCGCGTTTCTGCCGATTCCGTCGGCAGACCGCCTGCCGCCCGGCGCGCACATTGGGCCGGTCAGCGTGGCGCTGGTGGCGGGCGCGTTCGTCTTCGGGATTGGCATGCGGGTGTCGGGCTCGTGCATCAGCGCGCATTTCTACCGGCTGGGCGAAGGGGCGCTGGCCTCGCCCTTTGCGCTGTTGGGCGCGGGCGTGGGTTTTGTGCTGGGCTTTGCAACCTGGAACGCGCTGTACCTGGCGGTGATTCAGCAGGCGCCTGTCGTCTGGCTGCCGCAGCAATTGGGGTATGGCGGCACGGTGCTGTTGCAGGGCGCGGTGCTGCTGGCGCTGGCGTGGGCGGTGGTTCGTCGTGGCGGCGCGCAGACGGCGTTGCCACAGCGGGCGGTATCGCCTTGGCATGCGGTCTTGCACGAGCGCTGGCCGCCTGCGGTGGGGGGCATTCTGGTCGGGGCAATCGGGGTGATGGCGTACTTGCGGATTGCGCCGCTGGGCGTGACAGCGGAACTTGGCAGCGTGGCGCGCACGCTGGCTCAGCGTGCGGGCGGATTGCCCGATCGGCTCGAAGGCCTGGATACGTTTGCGGGGTGCGCCACGGCGGTCAAGCACGTGCTGCTGTCGAACAACGGTGCGTTCGTGCTGGCGTTGGTAGCGGGCGCGTGGGCGGCGGCCTTGGCGGCGGGCGCATTCCGGCCGCGGCTGCCCTCGCTGAAAGACGTGCTGCGTAACTTCGCGGGCGGCGTCTTGATGGGCTGGGGGGGCATGACGGCGCTAGGGTGCACCGTGGGCACGCTGCTGTCCGGCGTGATGGCCGGCGCGTTGTCGGGCTGGGTGTTTGGCGCCGCCTGCTTTGCGGGGATCTGGGCGGCGCTGCGGGTGGTGAGAGCCCCCGCCGCTGCCAGCCCCCAACCGCGTCTTACTTGAACAGGGCGGCGTTCTCTTCCAGCACCGTGTCGGCGCACTGGGCGTCCAGGTTGCCGCCCGGGGCGCCGGCCACGCCGATCGCGCCGATGACATTGGCGCCGGCCTTGACCGGCACGCCGCCGCCCAGCAGCAGGAAGCCCGGGATGTCGGTCAGGTTGGCCGCGCCCGGATTCTTTTGCGCGTTTTCCATCATGGCAAGCGTCGGGGTCTTGGCGGACACGGCGGTGAAGGCCTTGGCGCGGCTGGCTTCGATGGTGTGCGGGCCGGCGTTGTCGGCGCGGGCAAAGGCCTTGAGCAGACCGGCGCGGTCAACGACGGACGCGCTGACGTTGTAGCCCTTGGCCTGGCAGGCGGCGACGGTGGCGGTGGCGAGCTTTTGCGCGTCAGCCATCGACAGATTGCTTTCGTTCAGCACGGCGGCGTTGGCGGCGCCGGCAAACGCCAGCGTAGACATCAGGGTGGCGAGCGTGATCCGGTTCATGGTCTGCATCCTAGTTTTTGAAGGGGTTCGGTAGGAGCAGTCAGTGTGGCCAAAACGCGCCGCGGGCGGTATACGCCCGATTACGCCCAAACCTCCGTAGGGATACGGAGGCGATCTAATCCAGCAACGTCGCGTACTGGCGGATCAATTGCGCCAGGGAATCCGCTTCCAGCTTCGCAAAGACATTCGCCCGATACGTTTCCACCGTGCGCGGCGATAAATCAAATTCGCGCGCGATTTCCTTGTTGCTCATGCCTTGCACGATGCGTTCCAACACCTCGTGTTCACGGCCGGATAAACGCGCCAGCCGCTCGGTGGCGGCCTGCGTCACGGCCAGCCGTTCGCGGCTGGCGATGTGGGTGCGCACGGCCGCTTGCACGGCGTCCAGGAACACATCGTCGTCCACCGGCTTTTGCAGGAATTCCATGGCGCCGCCCTTGAAGGCGCGGCGGCACAGGTCCACGTTGGCATGGCCGGTCAGCATGACGACAGGCAGGTCGGACTGATCGGCCAGACGGGTCAGCACGTCCAGCCCGCTGATGCCGGGCATGCGGATGTCGAGCACGACACAGCCGATGGCGCTGGGCGTCAACTGCGCCAGAAAGGCCAGCGGGTCGCCAAAGCCCGCGCTGCGCAACCCCACGCTACGCAGCAGCAGGGCAAGGCCGTCGCGCACGGCGTCGTCGTCATCCACCAGATAGACCAGGGGCGAATGTTCCAGCGTGCGGAGATCTTGAGCGGTCATGCGGGGGCTCCCGAGCGCGGCAGGCTCACGGTAAAGCAGGCGCCCGATGGGCTGATATTGCGGACGGCGATGCGGCCGTCCATGGAGCCGGCCAGCGTCTCGCACAGCGCCAGCCCCAGGCCCATGCCGTGCGGGCGCGTGGTGTAGAACGGCGCGAATAGCTTGGGCAGGGCGTCGGGCGGGATGCCGGGGCCGGTGTCGGTGACGGTGAACAGATAGTCGCCGCCTTGCGCGTGGCCTTCCAGCCGGATGTGACGCGGGCCGTCGCTGGCCGCCACCGCATCCGCCGCGTTCTGCACCAGGTTGTGCAAAATCTGCTCCAGCGCCACACGGTCGCCCAGCGGACGCGCGCCGGGGCTGGTGTTGTGCCAGCTCAGGCGGATGCCCTGACGGGCCAGTTCCGGTTCGCGCAGAAAGCGCAGCGATGCCACCAGCGCATCCGGGTCCAGCGCTTCCCGGCGGGCCGGCGAGCTGGGTTGGACGAGTGCGCGCATGCGGCTGATGATGTCGGCCGCGCGCTTGGCCTGTTCGGCGCTGGCCAAGAGCGCATGGCGCACGGCGGGGCGTTCTTCCTCGTCGTCCAGCAGGCGTTCGGCGGCGCGCGTATGCGCCAAGATGGCGGTCAGCGGCTGGTTCAATTCATGTGCGATGCCGGCCGCCATTTCGCCCAGCGTGCTCAGGCGCGCCATGGCGGCCAGGCGCACCTGTTCCTGTTGCCGGCGCGCGTCGGCGTGCGACCGCTGCCAGGCGGCGGCGCCCGCCACCAGCAAGGCGCTGGCCACGGCCCACAGCAGCCACGCGGTCCATGGCCAGAAGCCAGGCGTCAGCGTGCGCGTGCTGCGCATCGGGAAGGGCTGGCTGGCCGCACCCAGCGGCTTTTGCAGCGTCATCGTCAGGCCAAAAGCGTCGGCAGGCTGCTTGTCCAATAGCGTCAACGGGGTTTGATCCACGGTCAGCGTCAGGTTGGCCAGCCCCGGCGGAAAGTCGGCGGCGGGGACCAGTTGGCGGGCGTCCACCAGCAGGCTCCAGCTGGACGGCGCGATCAGCCAGTAGTGCGCGGCGTCCACGGGCAGCGTCACCGGCCGGCCCAGTTGGCGGGCTCGGTCCAGCGCGGCGGACAGGCCCGGCGGCTGGGCCAGGCTGCCTGCCCACGCGCCATCGGCCAGATAGCCCAGCCCCTGCAACTGCGGCATCGCGGGATGCAAGCTGGGGTACAGGCGTTCGGGGGTGGGCGGGTGCGACAGCGCCGCCAGCGTGGCCAGCACGGCTTCATGCTGCACGGTCTTCTGGCTCAGCATGCGTTGGGCCACGCTGGTGCTCTGGAAGAAACGGTCGTACTGGTCGACGTATTCCTGACGGGCGATCCAGACGGCGCCCAGGCAGAACAGGGCCAGCCAACAGAGGAGGGCGCGGGGGCGCGATAAGGGATTCACGCGTGAAATTATGCCTTGCGGCCGCCGCGGACCGGAATCCGTAGGGCTACGGAGGAATCAGGCGGCACGCCGGGTAGGGTGCGGCTTGGAGCGTGGGTTGGCTTCTTTGTTGGCGTCCGTGTCGGCGCCGGACTGCGAACTTGCCGACACCGCCATCTGGTAAAGCGCCGCCACCAGATCCGACTGCGTGACCAGGCCGTGCAAGCCGCGTGCCGCGTCCAGCACTGGCACACAATGCAAGCTGTCCGACATGGGCCGCGCCAGCTCGATCACGGGCAGGCCCGGCGTGGCGAAGGGGACTTCGCTGCGCATGCAGTCGGCCACCAGCAGGTCGGGCGCGGGGGCGCCATCCAACGTCTTGGCCGCCAGCCGGCCTTTGCGCGCCAGCACATCGCCCTGGGCCACCATGCCGGCATACCGGCCCGCGGCATCCAGCACGGGCAGCGCTTGCAGGCGGTGCTTGTCGAACAGGCGGATGGCGTAATCCAGCGGGTCTTGTTCGTGTACGGTGACCACATCGCGCGACATGACGTCCGCACAGGTCACGTCACCAAAACGCCGCAGGCTGGCGCGCAGTTCGGCGGCCAGCACGATGTCTTCCAGGTCTTCCTTGCTGATGTCCAATAGTTCGCCGCGTTGGGCCAGGGCCTCGTCCAGATCGGCGCGGCTGAAGCCCAGGCGGGCGCTGGGGGCGGCGTCGCGCGTGTGGTGGCCGGGCGCGGGGTCGGCGTGGCGGCGCGGATAGTTGCGGCGCAGCGCGCCGTTGAATGCCACGGCAATGCACAGCAGGATCAGGGAGTTCAGCCCCACGGGCCACAGCGCGAAACCGTAACCCAGGCTGGCCACGGACGGGCCGCCTAGCACCGCCGTCAACGCCACCGCCCCGCCGGGCGGATGCAGGCAGCGCAGGCTGAACATGGCGCCGATGGCCAGGGCCGCCGCCGCAGCAGCCGCCACACCCGGTTCGGGAATCATCTGTGCGCAGAACACGCCAACCAGCGCTGACACCAGATTGCCCGCCATGATGGACCAGGGCTGGGCCAAGGGGCTGGCGGGGGCGGCGAACAGCAGCACGGCAGACGCGCCCATCGGCGCGATAAACCAGGGGTTTGCGCCGCCCAGCGCATGGCGGCCGACCCATTCCGTGCAGAACAATCCGACCAGCGCACCCAATACGCCAAAGAGCTTTTCGCGCCCATTGACGCCTACCGGCGCTGGCGCGAACGAGCTCAGCCAGCGCTTCATTGCCACACCCAAAACGGTCTCCTCGCGTGCTTGAAATATGTCGCGGGACGACAATTTATCACGCGGCAGCTGACGGCCAGCTATCGGCGGACGGGCCCAGGCGTCAGGCTGCGTCGCCGTCAATGCGGGCCAGCAAGCGGCCCAGCAGCGGGCGCATGGCGCGCAATTCTTCCAGATGCGAGGCCGACAGGCCTTCCAGCACGCGTTCGGCTTTTGGGGTCAGCACGACCTCAACGCGGCGGCCGTCTTCGGCGTCGTCCTCGCGGCTGACGAGTTCAAGGCGGGCCAGCCGGCCGACCAGCTCGGCCGCGGTGTGGGGACGGATCAGCAGGCGTTCGGCAATTTCGCCCACATACAGGCCGCGCCGGCCAGGCGGATGCTTGCGTGTGCCTTTGATCGCCAGCAGGGTCTGATGCTGTTGGGGCGTTAGATCGAACTCGGCCGCCGCGCCCTCGCTGAAGGCGGCGAAGGTGCGCAGTGCGTATCGGAAGTCGGCCAGCAGTTCGTAGTCCGCAGGCGACAAAGTGGTGGGGGACGGATCATTGTTCACCCGGCGATTCTAATAGATCATCGGCGCGGCGTGGCCTGTCCGTTTGTCCTACTTCTTGTTGGCGGGTTGCCAGGTTTTGGCCTAAGACGCCGCCGCCGCGCCGCTTGCCGCGCGCAGGTCCCACAACACATCCAGCACATGCTGCGTGGCGCGTTCGACCTTTTCGGCACGGTGCGCGATGCCCAACGGACGCCACAACGCCGGCCGCAGGGGGCGCATGATGATGCGCGGGTCGGCCTGCGGCGCGGTGGTTTCGTGTGGCAGCAGGGTCGCGCCGTAACCCGCCGCCACCAAGCTTTTGATGGCGTCGTTGTAGTTCAGCTGGATGCGGGCACGCGGGTTCAGCCCGGCGCTGGCGAACCATTCGCCGGTTTGGCGCGACAGGCGGGTGGTGGCGTCGTTCAGGATGAGCGGGCGCGCCGCGAGCCAGGCGGGCGTGACGCGTGCGGGCGCGGGCCAGCCAGCGGGCAGAAAGGCCATGACCGGGTCACGCCGCCAGGGTTTGATCAGCAAGCCATCAATGGGCGGTTGCGGCAGGGCCACCAGCCCCACGTCCAGCGTGCCGTCGTTTAAGCGCTGCAACGTTTCCTGGGACGTCAGCACCGCCACCTGCACGTCAATACCCGCATGGCGCTGGCCCAACGTTTCCAGCGCCTGCGGCAGCAGATGGGCAATGGCGCCGGTGGATGCGCCCAAGCGCACGCGTCCGGACAAGCCCTGCACCTGCCGCTGCACGTCGTCCAACGCCTGATCGGCTTCAGCCAGGAGCCGGCGCGCGCGCTCCAGCAGCGTGTCGCCAATGGTGGTGGGCCGGACCTGGCCGCGCTTGCGCGTCAGCAGCGGTGCGCCGATGCGCGCTTCCAGGTCGGCCACATGCAGGCTGACGGTGGGCGGCGCCAGATGCAAGGCGCGCGCGGCGTCCGCGAACGAACCCAGGTCGGCAATGGCGACCAGCGTGCGCAGGCGATCAAGGCTGATTTCACGCATGGTGGTGTCGTTCATAAAAGATGAAGTTGACGGTCATGATATTCGACTTTTCTTATGTTGAGCGCAGGCCGATGATACCGGCTGGCTTCTCTGATTTCCTTTCCTTTTTCCCTTTCCTTTTTCCTTTACCCCATCCCTTACGCGACGGAGCACGTCATGACGCACCCCCTGGTTTTTATCGACGGCGACCAAGGCACGACCGGCCTGCAAATTCACGAGCGGCTGCACGGCCGGCCCGATTTGCAGCTGCTGACGCTGCCCGATGCCGAGCGCAAAGACCCGCAGCGCCGCGCCCAGGCGATCAACGCCTGCGACGTGGCCATTCTGTGTTTGCCCGACGAACCCGCACGCCAGGCGGCGGCATCGGTGGTGAACCCGGCGGTGCGCGTCATCGACGCCAGCTCGGCGCATCGCACCACGCCGGGCTGGGTGTACGGCTTTCCGGAAATGAGCGCGGGGCAGGCCGAGCGCATCGCCCACGCCAAGCGCGTCAGCAACCCCGGCTGCTACCCGACGGGCGCCATCGCCTTGCTGCGTCCCTTGATTCAGGCGGGTCTGGTGCCGGCGGATTATCCGGCGGTGGTGCACGCGGTGTCGGGCTATTCGGGCGGCGGCCGCGCCAGCGTGGACGCCTACGAAGGCGCGGGCGGCGTGCAAGGTCCGGCGTTTCAGCTGTATGGCTTGGGCCTTGCGCACAAGCACACGCCGGAAATCGAAGCGCAGGCCGGGCTGACGCAACGC
The DNA here is from genome assembly GCF_902859595.1 of Achromobacter kerstersii. Classification (GTDB taxonomy): domain Bacteria; phylum Pseudomonadota; class Gammaproteobacteria; order Burkholderiales; family Burkholderiaceae_B; genus Achromobacter; species Achromobacter kerstersii. The sequence goes on from NZ_CADIJQ010000001.1 coordinate 505,482, forward strand.
CCCGTGTTCGTGCCGGCCTACGGCGCGTTCCGGCAGGGCATTGTGCTGACGATTCCGCTGCACCTGCGTTTGCTGCCGTCGGGCGTCACCAGCCAGCAATTGCACGATTGCCTGCAACAGCACTATGCAGGCACGACGCATGTGCAGGTGGTGGGCCGGCAGGAAGCCGCCGAGCAGTCGCACCTGGACCCGCAGGCGCTGAACGGCACCAACGATTTGCGGCTGGCGGTGTATGGCAATGAGCAGCACGGCCAGGTGTTGCTGACGGCCGTGTTCGACAACCTGGGCAAGGGCGCGTCGGGTGCGGCCGTTCAGAATCTGGATTTGATGCTGGCCGCGATGGGGTAGATCGAGCCGCAACGCCGCGATGCGTCATGCATCGCGGCAGGCTCCGTTCAAGCACAGGCGGTTGGCACGCGCGCCGCTACAGAAACTCGGCGCGTATCCGGTCGGTATCAAACGGCGTGATGCCGTCGCGCACGCCAAACACCGTCTGCGCGGCATCGGCGTTGTCGACCTGCCGCCCTCGTGCTTCGGCATGCAGCGTAAACAGCGTGTGCAGATCCGGCTGCACGCGCGACAGCAGCGCGCGCAGCATCAGCGACACGCCCGACAGGTTGTTCGCCACATTATTCAGACGGGGTTGCGCACGCAGCGCCACGTCCATCCAGCGCATGCGCTGGTCTTGCAAATCCAGCGCCAAAGGCAGGCAGATCAGCGTGTTGGAGGCCAGGTCTACGCGGTCCATCACCGTGCGCGGCTCGAACGGTTCGCCGGAATTTGCGTCTTCACGCGCCATCCATCCGGCAAAGCATTCCGGCAGATCGCAATAGGGTTGCAGCGTGTAGCTGTTCAGAATCATCACCACAAAGCGCACGCCGCGTTCGCGCAAACGGGCGAGATCCAGGTCGATGAATTCCGCTGCGCCTTGGGGCGCATCCACGATGTCGCCGCTGTGATACGCGCCATAGCTTTGCAGCCGGTAATAGGTCAGCGCGTCGACGAAGTTGCAGTCGGCATCGAACAGCGCGGCGGATAAATCCACGTCGGCGCGGCCGCTACCGTTCATCCACCATAGAAACAGGCGCACGACGGCGGCGTCCGGCAGCGGCAGGCTGCTGCCGCGCCCCAGCGTGCGCAGGCTGCGCGATGCCGAGCGCTGGGAAAACGGCGCCGTGTGGTCGCGCAACGCGGGGTCAACATAGCAGTCGCCCAGCGGCGGCAGCGCGGCAAAGCGCGTCAGTAAGGCGGTCTTGCAAAGACGAGCCACTGCATCGGCGACGCCCGCGGGCAACGGCGCGCGCGTGTCGCCCGCCGCAAACAGCTTGGCCACATCGCCCTTGGGATAGAAGACGCGCAGTGCGGCCGGCGCATCGCGGTGTTGCGCATGCGTGTACAGCTGCAACAGCACGGGCGTTGCCACTTGGTCTACGACGCGCGCAAAGCCGGCCAACACGGGCGCGGGGTCGGCGGCAGAACGCAGCAAGTGATCCAGCCGGCGGGCGAATTCACCCGGCCGGCTTTCCAGGCGATGCGCGGCGCTGGCGCTTTGGCCGGATTCCAGCATCGCTTCGATGGCGCTGTTGAAGGTGGGGGCGGGCTTGCCGCTGCGCAGCAAGGCGAAGGCGGCGGCCGTGCGCGGATAGCGGCTGGCGAATTCGCCGGGGTGCAGATATTCGCCCAGGCGCTTCCAGCGTTCGGGCCAGCGCTGCATGTCTTCGGCCGCGTTCGGATGGCGTTCGATCAAGCCCAGCAGCTGCTTGCGGCGGGCGCGCGGCATGGACGCGAAGCGCGTGGGCAGGGCCAGTGATGCGTCGCCGCCTGCTATCGCCACCGCCAGCCGCAGCACGTCGGTGGCGGTGTCCAGCCGCTGTTGCAAGAAGGCGTCTGTGGCTGCGCCCGGCACATGTACCAGCAGGTTCGCGGCCAGATGCGCCAGGTTTTCCTTGAACGGAATGGCCTCGGGGATCAGCCGGAAAATGTTCGCGCGGTATTGCTTCACATACCAGGCCAGGTCCGTGCGGTCTTCTTCCGACAACGACGTGGCTGACGCCGCCAGCTGCGTGAAGATGGCCTCGCATTCTTCGGTGCTGCCCAGTTCAATGATGCGGGGCGTGCGGCCATGGAACAGCGGCGCACGCTCGGAGCCGTCGCCCGGCATGCGGCGCAGCGTCAGGTAATGGTGAACGGCGTCCAGATACCGCGTGGCGTCGTCCAGGTCTTGCACCTGCTTCGGAAAGTCCGGGTACAGCGGGCGGTGCGGCCGGTGCGCACCGGTCATCTGGCGCAGCGTCTTCAACAGCAGGCGCCCCGTTTGCGTGACGGCTGGCAGCGGCCATGTGGCCAGGCGCTGGATCACGGCGTCTGACATCACGTAGCCCAACTCTTCGGCTTGCGCCTGAATGGCGGCCAGCTCGACAGCGGTGACTTGGCCGTCTGCGCCAGTAGCGTCTTCGAGGTCAGCGCTTGCGCGCGGGATTTTGTCCAGAAGCAGGCAGCAGCGCCGCCGCAGATAGATGGGGTTCATGATGCAGCCCGAATGGAAAACGCCTGCCAGGGGCAGGCGCGGTGCGGAAAGCGGGAACCCTAGGTTTTCAGGGGTAGAAGGAAGGACTCCCATAGCCACGCGCGCACTTTATCACTATTCAGGTTGCGCTGCGGTCCGCCAAAGTGGCTTCAACCAAGCGGCGCAGCCACATCGTGCCCGGGTCGCTCTCAAAGCGCGCATGCCAATGCACGGTGACGCACAAGGGCGGCAATGTGATGGGCAGCGGGCGGATGTCGAACGCGTTGTCGCGGTTGAACCAGATGGCGGCGCGGTAGGGCAGCGTCACGGTCAGATCGGTGCGGCGCACGATTTCGGCGGCGGCCGAAAAGTGCGGCAGCGTCAGATAGGGCTGACGATGCAGGCCGGCTTCGCCCAGCACGTCGTCCAGCAGGCGGTGCGCGCTGGCGCGCGAGGCCACCAGAATATGGTCCAGGCGTTTGAACTGGCTGCGCGTCAGGCCGGCCGACAGCACCGGGTGCCCGCGCCGGCCCATGCACGCATAGCGCTCGCTGAAGAGATCGGCGTGACACGTGTGGCGGCCCAAGCCGGCCAGGTTGCCGATGGCCAGGTCCACTTCACCATCTTTCAACGCGTGCGGCAGATGCTCCAGCGCCACCTCCAGCACTTCAATCTGCAAGCGCGGGGCCAGGGCATGCACGCGTTCCATCAGCGGGGGCAGGAACACCATTTCACCAATGTCCGACATCGATAGCCGGAAGCGCCGCGTGCTGGTGGCCGGGTCGAATTGCTGGCGCAGGCTGACGGCTTCGGCAAAGCTGTTCATGCCGCGTTCGATAGGGTCGGCCAACGCAAACGCGACGGGCGTGGGCTGCATGCCGGTGGCCGTGCGCACAAAAAGCGGATCGTTGAATTGTTCGCGCAACCGGCCTAACGCGTAGCTGACGGCAGGCTGGGTCAGGTTCAGCCGCTGCGCCGCGCGCGTCACGCTGCGTTCATGCAGCACCGTCAGGAAAACCCGCATGAGATTCAGATCAAAGTCCACGCACGCCCTTGGTATCAGTCTGATTTATAAGATAAATAATACCCATAAATTTGACACATAAATAGTTGATTCCTAGACTAATTCCACAGAGTCGCGCGATGCCACGCAGCGGCCGAACCTCTGGGGAAGCGTTGTCATGCATGCGTTGACATTGCCGTCGTTATTGGTGGAGCAGGGCGCCCGCTTGGGCGATCGTCTGTGGGTTCAAGCGCCCGGTGGCGCGCTGCGTTTCGGCGACGCGCCGGCCCACGCCGCAAGCTGGGCCGCGCGTTTGGCGGCGGCAGGTGTTGCACGGGGCGACCGCGTGGGCCTCATGGCCGGCAACCGGCACGAATTCCTGTCCATCGTGTTGGGTTGCGGCTGGCTGGGCGCGGTGGTGGTGCCCATCAACACCGCGTCGCGCGGCATGCAGCTGCGGCACATCCTGGCCAATAGCGGCTGCGTGCTGCTGGTGGCGGACGCGGCGTCCTGTCCCGCGTTGGCGGCGCTTGCGTCCATGCCAGCCATGCAGGATGGCAATGACGACAAACACGCAACGCAACACGACGCGTTGGCGCTGCGCCAGATCTGGCTGCTGGACGAGGTGGCCGACGTGGCGGGATTGCCCGCGCCCGCGAGCGCGCCACCCGCGCCACCCGCGCAGCATGCCGCCGCCGCCCCGTTGCCTGCTGCGGCTGACATCGGCCCCGGCGACATGCTGGCCATCTTGTACACCTCAGGCACATCGGGCTTGTCCAAAGGCGTGTGCTGTCCGCACGCGCAGTTCTATTGGTGGGGCAAGATCGCCGCGCGCAATCTTGAAATCACCGACGCCGACGTGCTCTACACGAGCTTGCCGCTGTTCCACACCAATGCCTTGAACGCGTGCTTTCAGGCGCTGGTGACGGGGGCGTCCATCATCTGCGACGAACGCTTTTCCGCAAGCCGTTATTTCGACCGGCTGGAAGCCACAGGCGCCACCGTCACCTATCTGCTGGGCGCGATGGTGCCGATGCTGTTGGCGCATGAACCCGCCGCGTCCGAACGCCGGCATCGCACCCGCATCGCCTTGGCGCCCGGCGTGCCCGAGCGCTTTCACGCGGCCTTCACCGAGCGCACGGGCATCGCGCTGCTGGAAGGCTACGGCTCCACCGAAACCAACTTCGCGCTGGGCGGCACCTTGGCCCAGCAGCGGCCCGGCACGATGGGCCGCGTGGCGCCGGAGTTCGACGCCATCGTGGCTGACGAACACGACGCGCCCGTGCCGGATGGCGAGCCGGGTGAATTGCTGCTGCGCGCTACGCCGCCGTTTGCGGTTGCCACCGGCTACTTCGGCATGGATGACAAGACGGTCGAGGCCTGGCGCAACCTGTGGTTCCACACGGGCGACCGCGTGGTGCGCGACGCCGACGGCTACTTCCGTTTCCTGGACCGCATGAAAGACGCCATCCGCCGGCGCGGCGAGAACATTTCGTCGTACGAGGTGGAACAGGTGCTGCTGGCGCATCCGGCGGTGGCCGTGGTGGCGGTCTACGCCGTGCGCTCTGAATTGGCCGAAGACGAAGTCATGGCCGCGCTGGTCTACAAGCCCGGGCAAACCTTGACGCCCGCGGCCCTGCTTGATTTCTGCCAGCCCCGCATGCCGTATTTCGCCGTGCCGCGCTATCTGCGCGTGCTGGACGATCTGCCGCGCACCGAGAACGGCAAGGTTCGCAAGTTTCGCTTGCGCGAAGAAGGTATCACCGGCGACACCTGGGACCGGGACGCCGCCGGCTATCGCGTGGCGCGCTAACGCGCCATTGATCCATTCAAAAATCCAAGGGGCGGCAATGACGATGGCATACAAGGGGGCGGCGTTATCCGCCGCCGACGAAGCAAAAAGAAAGCGCACGCGGCGCGTGGTGACGGCCTCCGTCGCGGGCAACGCGATGGAGTGGTACGACTTCTTCATCTACGGCACGGCGGCGGCGCTGGTGTTTGGCGAGCTGTTCTTTCCCAAAGGCACCGACCCCTTGCTGGGCACGATGGGCGCCTTTGCCGGCTTTGCCGTGGGCTTTTTGGCGCGGCCCTTGGGCGGCGTGATCTTCGGTCACATCGGCGACCGCTATGGACGCAAGCTGGCATTGGAATGGACGCTGGGGCTGATGGGCGTGGCGACCTTCCTGATCGGCCTGCTGCCCACTTACGAGCAGATTGGGTTCTGGGCGCCGGTGGCGATGGTGGTGCTGCGCATTGTGCAAGGCGCGGCTGCGGGCGGGGAGTGGGGCGGCGGCGTGCTGCTGATCAGTGAAGCCGTGGGCGGCAAGCGGCGCGGCTACTTCTCGTCGTTCAGCCAGTTGGGCGTGGCGGGCGGCTTCGTGCTGTCGTCCGGCGTCTTCATGCTGGCGCAGCAATTGCCGCAAGATTCCTTCATGAGCTGGGGCTGGCGCCTGCCGTTCCTGCTGAGCGTGCTGATCTTTGGCGTAGGCCTGTATATCCGCAAGCACATCCCCGAAAGCGATGAGTTCGTGCAAGCCAAGAAGACGGCCAAGCGCGGCATGCCGGCGGTGGAAGTGTTCCGGCGCTATCCGCGTCAGGTGCTGACGGCGATGGGGCTGCGCGTGGCCGAGAACGGCGGCTCGTATATTTTTCTAGCCTTTGCGCTGGCCTATGGCAAGTTCCTGGGGATTCCCAACGACGTCATGCTGGGCGGGGTGCTGGCGTCGATGTTCATCGAGCTGGGCACGTTGGTGTGGTTCGGCCATTTGTCTGACCGCATCGGGCGGCGCGCCGTGTATCTGATTGGCTCGGTGGGCTTGGTGCTGGTGGCGTTTCCGTTCTTCTGGATGGTGCAGACGAAGGAGCCCCTGTGGATTTTCCTGGCCTTCTTCCTGGGCAACACCGTGTGCCACGCCGCCATGATCGGCACGCAACCTGCCTACTTTGCAGAGTTGTTCCCCGCCGAAGTCCGCTACACGGGGCTGGCGCTGGGGCATGAGCTGGCGTCGGTATTCGCAGGGGGCTTGTCGCCGCTGATCGCCATGGCGCTGCTGCGTGAATATGAATCGGCCACGCCGGTTGCGTGGTTCCTGGTGGGCATGGCGGCCATCACCGTCATCACTTTGCTGCTGACGCGCGAGCCGCCCCGGCAGGACACGGAATGACGGTGACGGTCAGCCCCAGCCCCGGCCCCGGCATCGTCAGCGTCGGTGAAACCCCCGCGTTGCGCCACCCGGATGCGTCGTGCTCCACGGCCGGCTTGATGGCGCAGGCGGTGGGCCAGGCCCTGCGCAGCGCCGGGCTCAGCACCGCGCATGTGGACGGCCTGGGTGTGGCGTCGTTCACGTTGCGGCCCGACCGCGCCATTGACCTGGCGTGGCAGCTGGGGCTGCGCCTGAACTGGTGCATGCAGGACGAGATGGGGGGCGCCAGCGCCATCAACCTGCTGCGTCAGGCGTGGCTGGCGCTTGCGGCCGGGCAGGCGGAGACCATTGTGCTGGTGTCAGGCGACCACTTCACCGGTGCGGATTTCGCCGGGCTGGTCCGCGGCTACAACCGTACCGCGCAAGACTACCTGAGCCCGCTGGGCTGCGAAGGGCCGAACCCCATGTTCGCCATGCTGACGCAGCGGCAGATGGCCGCAACGGGGCTGCGCCGCGAAGATTACGGCGCGCTATGCGTGGCGCAACGTCAGTGGGCGGCCGGCAACCCCAACGCGGCCTATCGCCAGCCGCTGACGCTGGCGCAATACCTGGACGCGCCCATCGTCGCGCCGCCCTTGAGCCGGCTGGACTGCGTGCCGGTGGTCAGTGGCGCCAGCGCCCTGGTGCTGCGCGCCCGCCCGCAAGGCGTGCACGTGCGGCTGGTGGCAAGCGAGGCCCGCTACAACCACGATCAGCAGGAAGGCGACGGCCTGGAAACCGGCATTGCCGCCTTCGCGCCCGCGCTATGGCGGGCGGCAGGCATGGGGCCAGACGAGATGGATGTGGTCAGCGTGTACGACGATTACCCGGCGATGGCGCTGGCGCAGCTATGCGACCTGGGCTTCGCCAGCGCGGGCGACTTGCCCGGCTTCATCGCCCGGCGTATCGCCACCCGCGACCTGCCCGTGAATACTGCGGGCGGCCAGTTGTCAGCAGGCCAGGCGGGAACGGCGGGCGGCATGCACGGGCTGGTCGAGGTGACCCGGCAGTTGTTGGGGCTGGCGGGCGACCGCCAGTTGCGCGGCGTGCGCCATGGCGTCGTCACCGGTTACGGCATGGTCCAGGTGCGTTACGGCATGTGCGCGAACGCGGCGGTGCTGACGCGGGAGGGCGCATGAGCCTGCTCATTGATCAATGCCGCGCTTGCGCGCACCGGTTCTATCCCTCGCGGCTATGGTGCCCGGCTTGCGGCCATGACCAGGTGCAGCCGGTGGCGGCAGACTATGCCGAGCTGCTGGCGTGGACCGTCATGCCGGCTAAAAAGGACGAGTCAAAAAGGGACGAGTCAGGAAGCGACAAGTCAGGAAACAACGAGTCAAAAGTCGGCGACCCGGACGACACCCTCGACCTCGTCGTCATCGCCACCGTGCGCGCCTTGCCCGATGGCCCCGTGCTGGTAGCGCGGCTGGAGGATGTGCCCACGCATATCGGCCAGCGTCTGCGGCTGTTCGGACGCAAGACGCAGGGGCGGGTGTTGCCGTGGGCATGGACGCTGCCTGGGTAAATGCCGTCAGGTGAGTGTCGTCAGGGTGAGTGCCGCTGCGGGTGGCGGCCGCTTGCGCGAAGACCGCTAGGGTGAAGCCCCCCTAGTCGCCGCTATCCGCCGCCCTTATCGATTCAAGCCGCTGCGCGAGCGACGCCGTGGACAATTCACCCACCCGCAAATCCACCAACCGGCCCTCAGCATCGAGGAACAAAGTGGCCGGCAAGCCCCGATTGCTGAACTTGCGCGACGCCTCGCCGGCCGGGTCGATCAGCACGTTGCGTAACGCGGGCGCGTGCTTGTCCAGAAACTGTGCCACGTCTTGCGCGGCTTCCGCCTGATTCAGAAACACGAAGTTGACGTCCGGATTGGCCGCCTGTGCCGCCGCGAAGGCCGGCATTTCCCGCCGGCACGGCGGGCACCAACTGGCCCACAAATTGATCACGGTGGGTTTGCCGTGAAAGGCCGACATCGTGGCGGGCGCCCCATCCATGTTGTTGACCGCCAGCGCGGCCAGTTCAGGTTGCGCCTGGGGCGTCGGGGCCAGCCAGCGCCCGCCGCCCAGCCACGCGGCGCTGGCCAACGCCAACGCACCCAACAAGGCCACGCGCGGTGCATGGCGCCGCAGAACGGCGATGGCGGCATACGCCCACGCGGCCGCGAGCCCCGCCAAGCCAATCCAGCCGCCGTCGCGCAAGTCCAGCATCTTGATCGGATCGGGCAGGTAGTGGTCGCGGTAGCGCCAGACAAAACTCAGGCGGGCGACCAGCAGGCCGATGATCAGCGCCCGCCACAAGACGGTGCTCAAGTGCGCGGTGCGATCGCGGTCGCGATTGAACAGCTTGGCCGCCAGCAGGCCGACCACCCCGGCGGCGATCAACAGCGCAAGTTCCGTAGGCAATACCAGGGGGCCGAGCCGAATGGCGGGCGTCATGCGTCCGCCGGGGCGTTGGCCGTCGTGGGCGGCGGAAAGCGGAAGCGGATTTGCAGGTTCGTCCCCGAGCCCGAAATGCGCAGGTCGTGGATACGCGCGCTGCCGGGCAGGGGCAGGGGGCCTTCAGCGGTGAAGCCGTGCCCGTCGATATCGTCCTGCAACGTGCGGCTATCGTGCCTTGATGAGGCATCCTTCGCCGGGTCGTCTGCCAATTCGTCTGCCAATTCGTCTGCCAATTCGTCTGCCAATTCGTCCGCCGATTCGGCCGCTGGTTCGTTGGCCAGTCTGGCAGCTTCGTGCGCCTGAAATAGCGCCGCGTAGGTCTCAAAATGCGGGGACGGGGAAAAACTCCCTTCCATCAGCACGCTGCCAGACGTGCGCACCTGCGCCACGCCAATGCGCTTGCCCCCGCCGTCCTTGATGTTGAATTCCATGCTCGGCTCCCGAATGAAGCGGACTAGCCTAGCATGCAGCGCGCCCCGCAGCGCCCCGCCACGCCGTCGCAACCGGCATGGTCCGGCAGTAACGCTAAAATGGCGGCTCGCGGCTGCCTGTCCAGCCTTTCCGGCATTCTTATTCTTGCGCCTGGCGCACCCATAACTATGAAAAAACTGACCGCTGTTCTCCTCGTGTCCGCTACTACGCTACTGACCGCTTGCGGCCCGAGCGACAACGCGACCACCGCCGGCGCGGCAGCTCCGAAGAAGGTCGTCGTGGGCCTGGATGACAACTTCCCGCCCATGGGTTTCCGTGACGCGAGCAACCAGATCGTCGGTTTTGACGTCGACATGGCCAAGGAAGCCAGCAAGCGCCTGGGCATGGAAGTGGAATTCAAGCCGATCGACTGGAGCGCCAAGGAAGCCGAACTCAACGGCAAGCGCGTCGACGTGCTCTGGAACGGCCTGACCATCACCGAAGAGCGCAAGAAGAACATCAGCTTCACCGCGCCGTACATGGCCAACCACCAGATCATCATCGTCGGCACGCAGTCGCCCGTGAAGGTCAAGAACGACCTGGCGGGCAAGGTGGTCGGCGCGCAGGATGGCAGCAGCGCCACCGACGCCATCGCCAAGGACCCGGTCGCCGCCCAGATCAAGGAAGTGAAGAAGTTCGGCGACAACGTCACCGCGCTGATGGATCTGGCCGCTGGCCGTCTGGACGCCATCGTCGTGGACGAAGTGGTGGGCCGTTACCTGATCAGCAAGCGCGCGGGCGAATACCGCGTGCTGGACGAGAACTTCGGCACCGAAGACTACGGCGTCGGCGTGCGCAAGGACGACGCCGAACTGCTGGGCAAGCTGGACAAGACGCTGGATTCGATGAAGCAGGACGGCACCGCCGGCCGCATCGCCACCCAGTGGTTTGGCGCGAACATCATCAAGTAAGCGGCGCGCGAACCCACTGAATGGACTACGTACTCTCTTTGCTGGGGCCCATGGCGGAAGGCGCGAAAGTGACCTTGACGCTGTTTTTCATCACCCTGGCCCTGGCGGTGCCTTTAGGGTTGGTGCTGGCCCTGGCGCGCATTTCGAAGTGGCCGCTGCTGAGCAGTCTGGTGAACGGCTATATCTGGCTCATGCGCGGCACGCCGCTCATGCTCCAGATGTTGTTCATCTATTTTGCGCTGCCGTTTGTGCCGGTCATTGGCGTGCGGCTGCCGGATTTTCCGGCGGCCGTGGTGGCGTTCGCGCTGAACTACGCGGCGTATTTCGCCGAGATCTTCCGGGCGGGTATTCAGTCGGTGGATCGTGGCCAGTACGAAGGCAGCAAGGTGCTGGGCATGACCTATCTGCAAACGCTGCGCCGCATCGTGCTGCCCCAGATGGTGCAGCGCGTGCTGCCGCCGATGAGCAACGAAACCATCACGCTGGTGAAGGACACGTCGCTGATCTACGTACTGGCGCTGAACGACATCCTGCGGACGGCGCGCGGCATCGTGCAGCGTGATTTCACGACCACGCCTTTCCTGGTCGCCGCCGCCTTCTATCTCCTGATGACGCTGGTTCTGACGTGGTTCTTCCAGCACATGGAAAAGCGCTATGCCAAATATGACCAGTAACCCGCAGGCAAGCGCCGACATGGCTTCTGAGCGACCCGGTATGGATCGCCCCGGTATGGACCGACCCGGTATGGACCGCCCCGGTACGGATCGCCCTGGTATGGACCGCCCCGTCATGATCCAGGCCAGCGGCATCATCAAATCGTTCGGCGCCAATCGCGTGCTGGACCAGGTGTCGCTGACCCTGGGGCAGGGCGAAGTGGTGGCGGTGATTGGCCCGTCGGGCTCGGGCAAAAGCACGTTCCTGCGCTGCCTGAATCACCTTGAGACCATCGACGAAGGCAGCATCGACGTCGAAGGCGAATCGATGGCGCGCGCGGTTCCGGGCGGGCGCAGCCAGTACGCCAGCGACGCCGAAGTGCGCCGCATCTGCCGCAAGATGGGCATGGTGTTTCAGTCGTTCAACCTGTTCCCGCACATGACGGTGTTGCAGAACATCATCGAAGCGCCGATCACGGTGAAGGGCATGACGAAGGCGCAGATCATCCCCAAGGCGGAAGAACTGCTGCGCAAGGTCGGCCTGCTGAACAAGCGCGACAACTATCCGACGCGCCTGTCTGGCGGCCAGAAGCAGCGCGTGGCGATTGCGCGCGCACTGGCGATGGAACCCGACATCATGCTGTTCGACGAGCCCACCTCGGCGCTTGACCCCGAACTGACGGGCGAAGTGCTGCGCACCATGAAGCAGTTGGCGGACGAACGCATGACCATGCTGGTCGTCACCCACGAAATGGGCTTTGCCCGCGAAGTGGCGCACCGCGTCATCTTCATGGACGACGGCCGCATTGTGGAAGAAGCCCCATCCGCTACATTCTTCAGCGCGCCGCAACACGCGCGCAGCCGGGAATTCCTGGCGCATATGCTTTAGGCCAAGCCAGGCCAAGTTAGCCAGGCCAGGCCAGGCCAGGCCAAGCCAAGCCAAGCCAAGCCAGGCCAAGCCAAGCCAAGCCGGGTGCGGGCCAGCCCCTCGCACCCTCTCCGGAGGTGGGCATGCACCCTGACAAGATTCCCGTCCTGCGGCTGCGCGGCGTGTACAGTCAGCGCCTTGCCCCCGTCAGCCTGGATCTATCCGCCGGCGAGTGCGGCGCGATTGTCGGCCCGTCCGGGTCGGGCAAGTCATTGCTGCTGCGCCAAGTGGCGGACCTGGACCCCGGCCATGGCGAGGTCGAGCTTGATGGCAAGCCACGTTCCGGCATGCGGGGCTACGAATGGCGGCGCCAGGTGGTGTATTGCCAGGCGGAAGCAGGGTGGTGGGACGATCACGTCGCACCCCATTTCCCTGACCGCACGCAGGCAGAAGCCCTGATGCAAACGCTGGGCGTGTCCCCTGAAAAGCTGGATGCCCTGGTGCACGAGCTATCCACCGGCGAGCGCCAGCGTCTGGGACTCGCGCGCGCGTTGGCGCAACAGCCACGCGTGCTGGTGCTGGATGAGCCCACGGCGGCGCTGGATCAGGCGGCCACCGCCCGCGTCGAAACCGCGTTGCAGCATTTCCTGGATGGCGGCGCGGCCATCCTGATGGTGACGCACAACCCGGAGCAGGCGAACCGGCTCGCGCGCCGGACCTGGCGCATGGCGCACGGCCAACTGGAGCCGCTATGGACGTGATCAAGCTGCAAGCGCTGGACCTTGTCATCGCCTCGCTGCTGGTGTTGCTGTGCGCGGCGATCTCGTTTGCGCTGCGGCTGAATTTGCAGCGCCAGGTGTTGTGGGCGGCGATCCGCACCGTCGTGCAATTGCTGCTGGTCGGCCATATTCTGCGCGTGGTGTTTGCGCATGCCACGCCCTGGCTGACGGCGCTGGTGGTGGCGGTGATGATGGCGCTGGCCGCGCGCGAAGTGGCGGCCCGCCCCAAGGCGCGGCTGGCCGGGCATGGCAATGGCTGGGTCGGCACGCTGGCAGTCGCGGCCACCACCTTGATCACGGCCATGTTCATTCTGAACACCGCGCTGCGCCCCGACCCCTGGTTCGACCCGCGCTACGCCATTGCGCTGGTGGGCATCGTGCTGGGCAGCGTGTTGAACGCCGCCAGTCTGGCGCTGGACGGCGTGCTGTCGGGCGTGCGCCGCGAAAAACTGGCGATCGAAGCGCGGTTGGCTCTAGGCGCCACCCCGCATCAGGCGTTTTCCACCCTGCTGCGCGAATCCGTCCGGCGCGGCATCGTGCCCAGCGTCAACCAGATGTCGGCGGCGGGCATCATCACCTTGCCCGGCATCATGACGGGTCAGATCATCGCCGGCATGGACCCTATCGACGCCGCCAAGTACCAGATTTTGCTGATGTTTCTGCTGTGCGGCGCAAGCGGCATGGCGGCCATGGCGGCGGCCTATGGCGCCATGCGCAGGCTGACGGACGAGCGTGGGCGCTTGCGTCTGGACCGCTTGTCGGCGCCGAAATAGGGGAGCCAGCACCGCTCCGGCGCCTTAATAAATCTAAGACCGTTGTAAGAAATTTCATGAGAACTCAACGCGGCCCTTTCCATAATGGGTGCCACGTTGTGTCTTTTTGAACGTTTCTTCCCTCGGACTTTCATGCCTTTTGTGTCTTGCTTGCCTCCAGTGCCCGGCCTCATGCGCCCGCCCAACGCCCCGCTGATGCAGGAGCGCCTTGCATGAGCGCCGTGCTAAGCCCCACTGCGCAGGCCTCTCGTAGCATTGCGGTTCAGACGTCCATTCCCGGCTGGCAGGTCCTGCTGGCGCTGGCCGTCTGGCTGGCCGCGTTGGCGTGGGCGCGCTGGCTGACCCTGCCCGACGAAGGCCGCTATGCCGGCGTGGCTTGGGAGATGTTGCGCAGCCAGTCGCCCATGGTGCCGCTGCTGGACGGGATGCCGTATTTTCACAAGCCGCCCTTGTATTACTGGCTGGCGCAAATCAGCTACGCCTTGTTTGGCGTGCATGAATTCAGTGCGCGCGTGCCGTCGCTGCTGGGCGCGTGGGGCGCGGGCGCGGGGCTGTATGCGTTCGTGTCGCGCTACCGCAATGTGGCGCAGGCGCGCTGGGCCGTCGTCATCCTGGGCCTTACTCCCTTGTTCTTCGGTGCGGCGCAGTTCGCGAATATGGACATGCTGGTCGCCAGCATGATCACGCTATGCGTGCTGGCCGCCGCAGACACCGCCTTGCGGCGCGGGGAAGGGCGCCCGTTTCGTGCGATGTCGTTGGCAACCGGTGTGCTGGCGGCCTTGGCCGTGCTGGCCAAGGGCCTGATTGGCCTGGCGTTGCCCGGCGCCATCGTGCTGGCCTGGCTGCTGCTGCGGCGCGACTGGCGCGGCATGCGCGCCTTGCTGTGGGTGCCGGCATTGCTGGCGTTCGCCGTGGTGGCCGTGCCGTGGTTCGCGTTGATGCAGATGAAGTTTCCGGGCTTCTACCATTACTTTTTCGTCTACCAGCACTTCGAGCGCTTTGCGCAAAGTGGCTTCAACAACGCGCAGCCGTTCTGGTTCTATGTGCCGATTGTGGTGGGCCTGGCCTTGCCGTGGTCGATCTGGGGGGCGGCAATTTTCACGCGCGGCTTCTGGCGTGACGCCGATCCGCACGGCTTGCGCCGGCTGATGGCGATCTGGATCACGGTGGTGGTGGTGTTCTTTTCCATCCCGCAATCGAAGTTGATTGGCTACGTGCTGCCGGTGTTTCCGCCGCTGGCGTTCCTGCTCAGTGAACGTATCGCGCCCGTCTGGGCGGCGGGCAAGCGGCGGGCCTTAAGCATTGCAATCGGCGTGGCGGTGGCTGTCTGTCTGGGGGCGATTGTGGCGGCGGCATCCAACCCGCGCGGCAGCGCCGGGCCGACCATGAAGGAACTGCGTGGTGAAATCCGGCCGCAAGATACGCAGGTCGCCCTGCATGCGTTGCCGTTTGATCTGGGGTTCTACACGCAGGCGTCTGAACCTGCCTGGATTGTGGATGACTGGCTGGACCCCGCCATTCCCACCCGCGACAACTGGCGCAAGGAACTGTATGACGCGGCCGAGTTCGACCCCGTCGTCGGCAAGCGCGTGCTGGTGCAAAACGGAGATTTGACCGCGCGGCTTTGCGCGTCCGCCGACGGCGCACGGTTTTGGATCTGGGGCCGGGACGATGACGCCGGGCGTTATCCCGCCATCAACGGCGTGGCGCCGCGTTTGCCGGGCGACAAGCGTGCGGTGTGGCGGCTGGATATCGACAACGCGTTCCGCCAACGGATGTGCGGGGGCCAAACACCGGCGCAGTAAGCGTGCAAGCCAGATTGCAGGCTGGATCGCAAGCCGGATCGAAGGCCAGATTGCAGGCCAGATTGCAGGCCAGATCGCAAGCCCAATAAAAAAGCCGGCAGCCCTTTGAAAGGCTGCCGGCTTTTTTGTGCTGGCGGCAAACGCCGCCAGACGGTGACGCTTAGCCGATGGAGGCCAGCACCTGGTTCAGCGTGGCGCTGGGGCGCATGGCTTGGCTGGCCTTGTCTTCGTTCGGCTGGTAGTAGCCGCCGATGTCAACCGGCTTGCCTTGGGCCGCCTTCAGTTCTTCCACGATCTTGGTTTCGTTTTCAGCGAACGCGCCCGCAGCGCCGGCGAACTGCGCAGCCAGGGCGCGGTCGTCGGTTTGTGCGGCCACGGCCTGGGCCCAGTACATGGCCAGGTAGAAGTGGCTGCCACGGTTGTCCAGGCCGCCGACCTTGCGGTCCGGCGACTTGTTTTCGTCCAGGAACTTGGCGGTTGCCTGATCCAGCGTCTTGGCCAGGATCTGAGCGGTCGGGTTCTTGTACGTGCGGCCCAGGTGATCCAGGGATTCAGCCAGCGCCATGAATTCGCCCAGCGAATCCCAGCGCAGAAAGCCTTCTTCCAGGAACTGTTGCACGTGCTTCGGCGCCGAACCACCCGCGCCCGTTTCGAACAGGCCGCCACCGGCAACCAGCGGAACGATCGACAGCATCTTGGCGCTGGTGCCCAGCTCCATGATGGGGAACAGGTCGGTCAGGTAGTCGCGCAGCACGTTGCCGGTGACCGAAATCGTGTCCAGGCCTTCGCGGATGCGCTTGACCGAGAACTTGGTGGCTTCAACCGGGTCCAGAATGCGCAGGTCCAGACCGCTGGTATCGTGGTCGTTCAGGTACTGCTTGACCTTGGCGATGATCTGGGCGTCGTGAGCGCGCTTTTCGTCCAGCCAGAAGACGGCGGGCGTCTTGCTGGCGCGGGCGCGGTTGACGGCCAGCTTGACCCAGTCCTGGATCGCGGCGTCCTTGGTCTGGCACATGCGCCAGAGGTCGCCGGCTTCCACGGCTTGTTCCAGCAGAACCTTGCCCGAGGCGTCGGTGACGCGCACGGTGCCCGATGCCGGGACGACGAAGGTCTTGTTGTGCGAACCGTATTCTTCGGCAGCTTGCGCCATCAGGCCCACGTTGGGCACGCTGCCCATCGTGACCGGATTGAAGGCGCCATGCTTCTTGCAGTCGTCGATGACGGCTTGGTAGACGCCGGCGTAGCTGCGGTCGGGAATGACGGCCTTGGTGTCTTGCAGCTGGCCTTCGGCGTTCCACATCTTGCCGGAGTCGCGGATCATGGCGGGCATGGACGCGTCGACGATGACGTCGCTGGGCACGTGCAGGTTGGTGATGCCCTTGTCGGAATTCACCATCGCCAGTTGCGGCAGGGTCTTGTAGGCGGCGTCGATGTCGGCGGTGATCGCGGCTTGCTGGTCAGCCGGCAGCGATTGGATTTTGGCGTACAGGTCGCCAATGCCGTTGTTGGGGTCGAAACCGGCTTGCTTGAGCACGGCGGCATGCTTGGTCAGCACGTCTTTGTAGAACACGGACACGACGTGGCCGAAGATGACCGGGTCAGAGACCTTCATCATCGTGGCCTTCAAGTGCACCGAGAACAGCACGCCGGTGGTCTTGGCGTCGTCGATCTGGGCTTGCAGGAAGGACTTCAGCTTGGCGGTCGACAGCACGGCGGCGTCGATGATCTCGCCGGCCTTGACCGGGGTCTTTTCCTTCAGGACCGTCTTCGTGCCGTCAGCGGCGGTCAGTTCGATCTTGACGTCGCCGGCATCGGCGATCAGGGCCGACTTTTCGGTGCCGTAGAAATCGCCTTCGGACATATGCGCCACGTGCGACTTCGAATCCGCCGACCAGGCGCCCATCTTGTGCGGGTGCTTGCGGGCGTAATTCTTCACCGACAGCGGCGCGCGGCGGTCGGAGTTGCCTTCACGCAGAACCGGGTTCACGGCGCTGCCCTTGACCTTGTCGTAGCGCGCCTTGACGTCGCGTTCGGTGTCGTTGGCGGGGGCGTCCGGATAGTCGGGCAGCTTGTAGCCTTGTTCTTGCAGTTCCTTGATGGCCGCCTTCAGTTGGGGCATCGAGGCGCTGATGTTCGGCAGCTTGATGATGTTGGCTTCGGGCTTGACGGCCAGCGCGCCCAGCTCGGCCAGGGCGTCGGACAGCTTCTGGCTGTCTTCCAGGTAATCCGGGAACAGCGCGATGATGCGGCCGGCCAGAGAGATGTCGCGCGTCTCAACCGTAATGCCTGCGGGCTTGGCGAATGCCTGGACGATGGGCAGCAGCGAACGGGTTGCAAGCGCCGGCGCTTCATCGGTGAGGGTATAGATAATCTTCGGAGTAAGAGACATGATCCTTGAATCTGTTCGGCGCATAGCGCTTTCGGCGCAAACCCGAACATGCTAAGCGGCGTACGCCGGTAGATGTTGTCGAGAGTGGGTTCGTATGGGCAGAGGCGGGGCGGACCCCGGATTTGCTCAATCCGGCAGGCGCCTGCCCTTTATTTGTTGGCTCGATAACTCGGCCAATCTGGGAAGTACGACTGCCACGAAGGCGACATTGTAAACCCGTGACAAGGGCGCCGCGCATGGAAATAGCTGCAAAATGCCGTCTTATGAGCAGGATATCGCGGCTATATGCGTGGGATATGGCGGATGGCGTTCGCGGATTCACGCTTGGCGCCGTTTCCGCCTGGTGTGATTTGACAAAATCCGGCGCCAAGCGCATTCTTTGCGCCATGAATTTCCGCGCCGTCCGCATTTCGCTGATTATTACCATCATTCCAAGAATGGTGGGTTAGCGCGCGACCGCAATAGTCACAAGCCACCCGCCCCACGAGGCGGGTTTTTTGTGGCCGCCTCTGCCGGGCACGTTTCCTAAAGCAGAGAACCGCATGCAAGCCTCCCCGACCGACACCGCTTTCCAGTACGGCAACGCCTCGCCCATGGAATACCTGCGGCAGATTCTGACCGCGCGCGTCTACGACATCGCCCGCGAAACCGAGCTGGACCCGGCGCGCGGCCTGTCAGTCCGGCTGAACAACACGGTGTTTTTGAAGCGCGAAGACAATCAGCCGGTGTTTTCCTTCAAGGTGCGCGGCGCCTACAACAAGATGCGCAACACGCCGCAGGCGGCGCTGGACCGGGGCGTGATCACCGCGTCCGCTGGCAACCACGCCCAAGGCGTGGCCATTTCCGCCGCCAAGCTGGGCGCGCGCGCCATCATCGTGGTGCCGCAGACCGCGCCGCAGGTGAAGGTGGACGCGGTGCGCGCCCACGGCGGCCCGACCGTCACGGTGGTGCAGGCGGGCGATTCCTATAGCGACGCCTACGCCCACGCGCAAACGCTGGCGCAGCAGCATGAGATGACCTTCGTGCCCGCCTTTGACGACCCCTATGTCATCGCCGGCCAAGGCACCGTCGGCATGGAAATCCTGCGCCAGCACGCCGGCCCGCTGCACGCGATCTTCGTGCCCATCGGCGGCGGCAGCCTGGCCGCTGGCGTGTCGGCCTATGTGAAATCGGTGGACCCGTCGGTGAAAGTGATCGGCGTGCAAACCGAAGATTCCTGCGCGATGGCGCAATCGCTGAAGGCGGGCGAACGCGTGAACCTGGCGGAAGTGGGGCTGTTTTCGGATGGCACCGCCGTGAAGCTGGTGGGCGAGGAAACCTTCCGCCTGTGCCGCGAATACCTGGATGAGGTGATCCTGGTGGACACCGACGCCGTGTGCGCAGCAATCAAGGACGTGTTCCTGGATACGCGCAGCGTGCTGGAACCGGCGGGCGCGCTGGCGGTGGCGGGCTTGAAGAAATACGTTGAACGGGAAAACGCCCAAGGCTTGTCGATGGTGGCCATCACGTCGGGCGCCAACATGAATTTTGACCGCATGCGTTTCGTGGCGGACCGCGCCGAAGTGGGCGAGGCGCGCGAGGCCGTCTTCGCAGTCACCGTGCCCGAAGAACGCGGCAGCTTCCGCCGGTTCTGCCGCGTGATCGGCCAGCGCAGCGTGACCGAATTCAACTACCGCATTGCCGACGCGCACACCGCGCACATCTTCGTCAGCATGCAGATTGCGCGCCGGGGCGACGCGGCCGACATCATGGCGGCGTTGCAGGAACAGGGCTTTTCCGCCAGCGACCTGACGAACAACGAGGTCTCGAAGCAGCACATCCGCTACATGGTGGGCGGGCGTTCGCCACTGGCGGGCGGTGAACGGCTGTTCCGCTTTGAATTCCCCGAGCGTCCCGGCGCGCTGATGAAGTTCCTGTCAGAGATGGCGCCCAACTGGAACATCAGCCTGTTCCACTACCGCAACCAGGGCGCGGATTTCAGTTCGGCGTTGGTCGGCATCCAGGCGCCGCTGGCCGATAGCGCAGCGCTGGACGCCTTCTTGCAGCAACTGGGTTATGCGCATTTTGAAGAGACCCACAACGAGGCCTACCGCCAGTTTCTGATCTGACCCGACCCGTCCCGACGGGACCAGACCTGATCTGGTCGGGTCTGGACTGAACCCGTTCCGGGTCAGCCCGGTTTGCAGTTCGCCTTGGCGGCTGACTTCGCGGTGGGCAAGGCGACGCCCGGTTTGAGCTGCAACGTGGCGCGGCCCTGCGTTTGCTCCAATTGCAGCGTGGCCGCGCGCCAGGCGGGCACATCGTCAAATAAGACTTCCGGCCGGGATGACGACGGGTACAGCGGATCGGGCCGGTTGAATTCGATGGCGGGAAGCGCCAGGCATGTGTCTTTGAAGTTCAGCCGCGCCAGTTCACGCCCGTCGCTGACGCGCACCGCGCGAAACGCCAGCGGCGCGTCCACGAACTTCGTGACTTCCGGCACGATGCGCATGTCGCCCTGCGCGTCCTTGATGCGCGTGGCGGGCTGCACCACCACCACATCGCGGACGGGCGGAATGGCCAGATACGCTACATCGCCGTCCACATCCAGCAGTTTTCCCTGGCCCAGATTCATGGCTTTGAGCGGCGCGTGGCGGATCAGCACCGTTTCTTGCCAGGCGGTTTCCACGCGCGTCCAGCCAGGCAGGCGGGCGTCTTCGAAGCGGGTGCCGCTGGGTTTGTCGCGGTCGCGCTGGTTCGATAGCGCCAGCCGGTTCACGCGCAACGCGCCGTTGGCGACCTGCAAGTGGGCCAGGACCGGATCGGTGGTCGAACTGGTGAAGTAGGCCAGCACGGCATCGGTTTCAAGCGCCTTTGCGTTGGCGGCGCAAAAAAACGCGTTTGAGGCCATGTCGCGGCCGTCGGGGTAGAGCTGCTTGCCGACGTCCCGGCCGCAGAGCTTGTTGCCCTGGAACGTAATGGTGGTGCTGCGGGTGTTTTGACGCTGGCCGGTGTTCCAGTCCTGACGCCCGCCGGTGGTGATCTCGACAACGAGGCCGTGGTTGTCGTAGATGATTGATGCGCCTGCGGGCGCGGCAAGCAGGCTGAGAAAAAACGCCATGATGCGGCTTCTCGTCATTTCCGCGGACTCCCTGGGATGGCTGGACCGGTAAATATATACCGCCGCCATGATGT
Source organism: Achromobacter kerstersii (assembly GCF_902859595.1). GTDB lineage: Bacteria > Pseudomonadota > Gammaproteobacteria > Burkholderiales > Burkholderiaceae_B > Achromobacter > Achromobacter kerstersii. The sequence continues at coordinate 526,437 of NZ_CADIJQ010000001.1, forward strand.
GCCGCCGCCGTCCTGTGGCTTCAGATCCCGGCCAGCCCATCCACGTGCACCTGCGCCTGCCCCTGTGGGCAGCGTTCCACGCGGGCTTGCACGCGATAAACCTCGCGCAACGAGTGCGGCGTGACGACATCGGCGGGCAGGCCCTGGGCCTGAATCGCGCCGCGATGCAGCAGCAGCGCGTGGTCGGCGTGGCGCAGCGCGATGTTCAAGTCATGCAGCACCACCAAGGTGATCAACCGGTGCTGGCGCGTCTGACGGCGCAGCACGTCCATCACATGAAATTGATAGTTCAGGTCCAGCGCGGACAGTGGTTCGTCCAGCAACAGCAGGCGAGGGCGGCGCACCAGCGCCTGCGCCAGCGAAGCCAGTTGCTTCTGGCCGCCCGACAATTCGTCCAGATAGCGGCTGGCCAAGGCGGAGATACCCAAGTCGTTGATGACGGCCAACGCGTCCTGCATCAGCGCCTGACCCGTCGCGCCTTTGCGGGCCGTGCCATTGCCCGCCGCACGCCCCGAGCGCGCAGCGACCAGCACGGATTCGAAGACCGTCATGTGTACGCCTTTGGGCAAGGCTTGCGGCATGTACATGGCGCGCTCGGCCCGGCGCGCGGGGGAGGCGCGCGCCAGGTCTTCGTCGTCCAACAGGATCGCGCCGCGCATCACGGGGTTCAGCCCGGCCAGCGTTTTCAGCAGCGTGGATTTGCCGCTGCCGTTCGGCCCAAGCAGCGCAGTGACCGTGCCTTCGGCCAGCGGCCCGGCGCTAAGGTTCTGTAGCACCGGCCTGCCGCCGTAGCCAGCGTCCAGCCCGCGAATGTGCAGCGCTGTCATCGTCAGGGTTGCAGCACCAGCGTGCCGCGCATGTGTTGGGCGTGCGCGGGGAACGAGCAGTAGTAGGTGTACGACTGCCCGGCGCGCAGGCGGCTTACCGGGAAGGTCACGGTGGCGGTTTCGCCGCCGCCCAGCATCGGGGTCTTGGCCAGGATGCGCGCGTCGCCGGGCGCCAGGAACTCATGCTGCACGCCGGCTTTGATGCCGTCGACCATCACGGCGTCAATGTCTTCCGTCTTCGTCAGCACCCAGTTGTGGCCGGCCTTTTCCTTGCTGTTCTTTCCGGTGTGAATCAGGCGCACGGTGAACTCGGTGCACGTGGACGGCACGACGATATGGTCGGGGCCGAACTGTTTTCCGGGGCGGCCTTCGACGTCGATGGCGCAAGCAGCGGGGGCCACTGCGGGGATTGCGGCGGGCGTATTGGCGGATGCATGGGTGGACGCGTTGGCGGATGCGTTGGCGTCGCTATGGGAGGCCAATCCAGCGGGGGCGGCTTGCGCGGCGCCAGCGAACAGCAAGCTGGCCAACGCCAGGGTCAGGCGGGAATGCATCAGGGGAGTCTCCTTATGGGATGCAGGCTTAGGGGGACGTCAGGCGCGCTTTAACGCACGCACGACGATGGTGAGAAAAAACGGAATGCCAACCAGCGACGTCACAATGCCCACGGGAATCAGCGCGCCGGGCAACACCGTCTTTGACGCGACCGACGCCAGCGACAGGATCAGCGCTCCCGCCAGCGCACTGCCGGGCAGGTAATAGCGGTGGTCTTCGCCCAGCAGCAGGCGCGCGATGTGCGGGGCGACCAGGCCAACAAAACCAATCGTGCCGACGAACGACACCGCCAGCGCCGCCAGCGCGCTGACGCGCAACAGGCTGACCAGGCGCAGCCGTTTGACGTCAATGCCGAAGCTGGCGGCGCGCTCTTCACCCAGCCGCACGGCGGTCAGCTTCCAGGCGTCGCGCATCGAAAAGGGCAGGGCCAGCGCGACGGCCGCCGCCATGACGGACACCGTCGTCCAGTTGGCGCGCGCCAGGCTGCCCATCGTCCAGAACACAATGCCCTGCAAGGCCTCTTCGCTGGCCACGAATTGCAGCAGCATCACCAGCGCCTGAAAGGAATAGACCAGCGCAATGCCGAACAACACCACGCCCAACGTCGAACCGCCGCGCCAGCGCGCGACGCGTTCCAGAATCAGCACCGACACCAGCGTGCAGGCAAAGGCCGAGACCGATACCACCATGCCGGGCGGCAATGCCGGCACATGCCAATCCAGCGTGATCGCCAGCGACGCGCCAAAGGCCGCCGCCGCCGACACGCCCAGCGTGTAGGGGCTGGCCAGCGGGTTGTCGAGCATCGTCTGCATCTCGGCCCCGCCCAGCCCCAGCGCCACGCCGACCAACAACGCCATCAGCGCGTAAGGCAGCCGGAACTGCCAGACGATGACGCGCGTGCCAGCGCTGGCCGCGTCCGGATGCAGCAGCGTGTGCAGCAGGTCGGCCAGCGGCAGCGCCGCCGGGCCGCTGGCGATGTCGGCGAGCAGGCTGGCGAGGATGGCCAGCGCCAACACCGCCGTCAGGAACAAACGCTTGCGCACCGTGCGGCGGTACGCGGCGATGGCATCGTCTGCGCTTGCCGCAAAGGTCGGCGCGGCCGCCGTGGTCGGGCTGATCATGGTGCGATTAGCGGATGGATGGGGCGGCAGCGGCGGAAGTGCCGGCAGCGGCGGAAGTGGCAGCAGCGCCGGAAGTTGCGGCAGCGGGGGAAGTGGAAGAAGCGGCGGAAGTGGAAGAAGCGCCGGAAGATCCAGCAGGCGCCGTCCAGTACGTTCCCGCGTTGTCCACGTTCAGAAACTGGCGGTACAGCGTGTCCAACGTTTCCTGCGGGTTCAACGACGCAGCGCGTTCGGGGTAGAACCACTTGGCCATGGCTTCGATGGCCGCCACGTTGTAGGGCGAGTTGTAGAAGGCATGCCAGATACCGTAGGCGCGGTGCTGCGTCACGGCGCTCAGGTCGCGGATGCCATCGCGCGCCAGCAGCGTGGTGAGGCTGTCGGCCGACACTTGTGCGGCGGCGCCCGGGCCAACCAGCAGGCCCGGGCGGCCGGGTTCCGAACGGCTGCCGGTGGCAATGTAGACATCGGGTTTGGCGTCCAGCAGGAATTCCAGACTGACGTCGCCGATCGCGCCGGGCAAGACGGGGGCCGCCACATTGACGCCGCCCGCCGCCTCCAGCAAGTCTCCAAAGCTGCCATTACCGGTGGTGTGGCAGCACGCCGGCCACACGCCCGCCAACATTTCCACGAACACGCGCGGGCGCTGCGCCTGCGGCACGGGCTCCACAATCTTGCGCACGCGCGCCAGCCGTTCTTCATAGAAAGCGATATAGGCGTCGGCTTCGGCCTGGCGGTCCAGCGCCTGCCCCAGAATCCGCATGCTGGGCACGGTGTTCTGCACGGGGTGCTGGCGGAAATCGATGAACACAATCGGAATGCCGGCATCTTGCAGCGCCGTGATCATCGGGTTGTTGCGCCCCGGCCCGTGGCCGCTCAGGCTGAACACCGCCACATCGGGCGCCAGCGACACGATCTTCTCGGGGCTGACGCTGGCTTCGGACGTCTTGCCGATCAGCGGCACATGGGCTGCTTTCGGATAGCGCGTGACGAGCTGGTTCCAGGAATACGGGTCTTGCTGTTTCAGCTCGCCTTGCCAGCCCACCACGCGGGCAACCGGGTCCTTCTGGTCCAGCAGCGCCATTGCGAAGACAAAGCGGCCTTCACCGAGCAGCACGCGTTTGGGGTGGTCAGGCACGGTGACGGTACGGCCGGCCAGGTCGGTGACCTGACGCGCGTGGGCGGCGGGCGCGACGCCAAACACGGCGCCAAATCCTGCGCCGAGCAGGGTGGTGGCGGCCAAGGCCGCGCGAAGCAAAGAGAGCGTACGCATCGAGACATCCAGGGTTGCGCCGTTGGCCGCGGGCTTGCGGGTAACGCGAACCATTCTTATCGACACGCAGTGTCCGCCAAGCCGTCTCAAGAAATCGTTAAGACGTGGCGGCGGTGCGGTGGGCACCGCACCGGCATGCAATAACGCTTATGGAACCCTCAGGTTTATTCATTGGGCGCTAATGCGTCGCCTGCCCATAATCCAACAGGCCTACGCGAGACACCTCACCCATAAGGAAACGCCATGCCTAAACTCACCCACGCCGTCTGGCATTACCGGCGCGACAAGATGACCGCCCTGATGGACGATCTGGCGGTTGACGCCATCATCTTTACGTCAGCCGACTTCTTCCAGTTTGCGACCAACTTCCACACCGACGTCTTGCCCTGGGAACGCCCGATCTTTGCCGTTGTGCCGCGTAACGGCACGCCGTTCCTGGTGATGAATGAGCTGTCCACGCACCATATGCAGTTTTCCCAGGAGCAGGGAAAAGTCTGGATCACGGACATCACCTACTACGCGGAACATCCGCGCGTGTCGAACCGGTTGCCCTTGATTACGCAGTTGCCTGAAGTCTTGGCGGCAAGGCTTGCGGCGGCGGGGTTGGCGCGGTCGCGCATCGCAGTTGAAGGCGGCAGCCCAGTGCTGGCGCACGTGGGCCGCATCCTGCCCGAAATGGTGCTGCGTCCCGCCACGCCGGAATGCCGGTCACTGCGCTGGCAAAAGCATGAAGAGGAACTGGCGGTGATGGCCGCCGCGGCCTCCATTTCGGATTGGATTCAGGATCGCTACCGCGAAAACATCCAGCCCGGCCGCTTGGTGCAAGAGCTGGACTTTGCGATGGCGTCGCTATTCGTCCAGGAAGCCGCCAGGCGGTTTCCTGGCGAGCATTTCGAAGTGATCCGGTGCTGGACTTTGAGCGGCCCAGCGTCTGCGTCGCCTCATGGCGATGGCGCGTCTTGCGGCGCGCGCATCAACAAGGGCGATGTGCTGGTCAACATCGTCATCCCGCGCCTGAACGGCCTGACGATTGAAAACGAACGCACCTGGTTCTGCGGCGCACCCTCGGCCGAACAGACCCGGCTCTGGTCCGCCGCCCGAGCCGCCAATGAAGCCGCCATTGCCGCCGCGCGCACGGGCAACCCGGTCTGCATGATGGATGCGGCGGCACAGGCCGAGATCGAAAAGGCCGGCTACGCGAACTTTATCCGCCATCGAACCGGGCATGCGGTAGGCATCATCCACCATGAATACCCGGAAGACATGGCGTTTTGCCAGCGCCCCTTGCTGGACAACGAGGTCTATTCGGCCGAACCCGGCATCTACGCCTATGGCATTGGCGGCTTCCGGCTGGATGACACCGTGGTCGTGGGCGACACGCCGCGCGTGTTGACGAACACGCCCAAGAGCCTGGAATACGCGACGGTCAAGTAGCCGCAGCAGGGCCAGCGCCGCCGCCTTCGAGCAGGCGCTTGGCTTCTTCACGCAGCGTCTCGCACAGGTCCGGCAGCACGATGCTGGGCGAGTTCGCTGCCCACAGCATGCCAATGGGGCCGAACTCCAGGCGCGACGGCATGCGCACGATGCTGATCAGGTTCCAGCGCTCGTACATCTGCGCAACGGAACTGGCCAGCGTGGCGATGTAGTCGCGGTCTTGCAGCATGGACAACAGCGCCACCAGCGAACTCGTTTCCACGGCCGGGCGGGGCGGCGGCATGCCCGCATCCGACACGGCCTGGTCCAGCCGCACCCGCGACAACGTGCCGGGCGGCGGCAAAATCCACGGATAGCCGTCCGTGTCTTCCCAGCGCGGGGCAGCCAATTCCGCCAAGGGGTGGCCGCGCCGCGCCACCACGCTGAACGTATCGGTCATCAGCCATTCGGTGCACAGGCCGGAGCGGCTGGCGCGCACATCCAGCGGGCCGATGATCAGATCAATTTCACGTCGCTCCACGCGTTCCACCAAGGGCTCAAGCAATCCCTCAACCAGTTCGATCTGCACCTTGGGTGAACGCTGATGCAGCGCGGCAATGGCGCGCGGCAGCAAGACGGGGGCGGCGGACAGGATCGTGCCGATATGCAGATGCCCGGCCACGCCGCCTTTGACCGCTTCGATCTCTTCGCCGGTGCGCGCGGTGTCGCCCAGAACGCGGCAGGCGTAACGCCACAGCGCGCGCCCGGCCTCGGTCAGCGCCAGCGTGCGGCCGCGCACAAATAATGGCGTGCCGACCAGGTCTTCCATATCGCTTAGCCAATGGGACAGCGCGGGCTGCGTCATGTGCATCGCCTTGGCGGCGGCCGTCACGGTGCCGGCGCTTTCCAGCGCGGCCAGCACTTGCAGGTGACGCAGCTTCAGGCGGCGAGTCCAGGAGAGTTCGGTCGGGGTGGCATCCATACGGAAATGGTAATGGATATCTCAGCTTTATTCATTGGCCGGATATGGGTGTTGAACCCCAAAATGCTTCATCCCTTTCATGAGGCAGACCCGTGACGAGTTCAAACGATTTCACGCCGCAAGCGCTGGCGTTGGGCTGTGTGGCGCAGGCGTTGACGCAAGATTCGCAGCCAGAACGCGGCTTGCAGGCGCTGGCTGCTGCGCTGTCAGACCGCATCGGATATCGGCTCTTCACTGTCCTGGTGCTGGACCGGCAGGCAGGCTTAAGCCGGCGGTACTTTTCGAGCCAGCCCGTGGCCTACCCGACGGATGGCGCCAAACCCATCCGCGAAGACAGCGACTTCTACGCCCGCGTGGTCCAAGATGGAACGCCGCGGATCTGCAACGACCGCCACGACTGCCAACAGGCGTTTCCGGATCACGATCTGATTTTCTCGCTGGGCTGCGAAAGCGCGGTCAACGTGCCGGTGCGTTGGAACGGGCAAACCATTGCGTCGTTGAACCTGCTGCATGAAGCGGGCTGGTACCGGCAAGACATGCTGCCCGAACTGGCCTGGTATTCGGCGCTGGCCATTCCGGTCATACAAAAAATTAACCACACAACCTGAACTCCAGGGGGAAAACCATGAAACGTCTTAGCGCAGGAATCGCTGCATTGTTGATGTCGTTGGGGCTGGCGCCGGCCTACGCGGCGGATGCGTATCCCACCAAACCCATCACGATCGTCTATCCGTATGCGCCGGGCTCGGCGTCGGACACCATGACGCGGCTGCTGGCCGATGCCATGTCCAAAAAGCTGGGCCAGCCCGTCATCGTGGAAAGCAAGTCGGGGGCGGGCGGGTCAATCGCTACCGAACACGTCGTTCGAGCCGCGCCCGACGGCTATACCTTGTTGCTCAGCGCAAGCGGCACCATCGCCGTCAATCCGCATATCTATAAGCTGCGCTACAACCCTGTAGAAGACCTGGCGCAGATTTCCATCGCAGTGGAAGTGCCGTTCGTGTTTGTCGTCAGCAAGGATTTCCCGGCGCAAGACTACGCGTCGTTCAAGGCGCTTAGCAAGCAGAAATCAGGCGGCCTGACGTCTGCTAACGCGGGGCTGGGCACGCAGGCCCATTTGACGCAGGCCGCCTTCGCGAGATTGGCCGGCGTCAACCTGAACATCATTGGCTATAAGGGCGCGGCGCCCGCCGTCAACGACATTCTGGGCGGGCATGTGGACTCGATGATGGACAACGCCGCGTCGCAGATTCCGTATGTCACGTCGGGCAAGACGACGGCGCTGTTCGTCACCAGCGACTACCGCTTCGACGGCTACCCCAAGGTGCCCACGGCCAAAGAGCTGGGCATCACGGGGCTGGTGCCCGCCGGATGGTTCGGCCTGGCCGCACCCAAGGGCACGCCGCCCGCCGCCATCGACAAGGTGCAGACCGCGTTGACGGCGTCGCTGAAGGAACCCGACATCCAACGCAAACTCAAGGAACTGGGCTGGGTGATCGTGGGCAATACCCCCGAGCAGGCCTTGGAACGCGCGCGAGCCGACTACACGCTGCTGGGGCAAGTGGTTCGCGACATTGACTTGAAGCCCAACTGAGGCGGCTGGCGGGGCCGGGCGCAGGCGCATACAGAAAGAGAAAGGCCATCCATCGGTCAAGGCGACCGATAAAGGCCCCTACAATATGCGATTGATTTCCATTCCCCGCCTTGCTCCATGCGCGTTCTAGTCATCGAAGACGACCCCGACATTCTGGCCAACATCACCCATCACCTGACGCGGCGCGGCTATATCGTGGACTGCGCGGAAGACGGGCAGCGGGGCTACGCGATGGCGGCCGAAGGCGGGTTCGACCTGATCGTGCTGGACCTGATGCTGCCGCGGCTGGACGGCTACGAGCTTTGCCGCCGCCTGCGCACCGAAGCGGCGTGCGACACGCCCGTGATCATGGTTACCGCGCGCGACACCCTGGATAACCGCCTGACCGGCTTTGACGCCGGCGCGGACGATTACCTGGTCAAGCCCTTTGCGTTAGCCGAGCTGGCCGCACGGGTCAAGGCGCTGCTGCATCGCGCAAGCGGGGCGAGCGCGGCGCGCGTGTTGCGCGTGGGCGATCTAACGCTGGACACCCGTACCTTGGCGCTGGCGCGCGCGGGCCAAGCTTTGCGCCTGCCGCCATCTCCGCTGCAACTGCTGACTTTGCTGATGCGCGCAAGCCCGGCAGTGGTGCATCGGGGCCGGCTGGAAGAAGCGCTGTGGCGCGACTCGCCGCCCGACAGCGACAGCCTGCGCACGCACATCCACCAGATCCGCCAGGTGGTCGACAAGCCGTATGACACGCCGCTGTTGCACACCGTGCACGGCATTGGCTACCAGCTGCGGGCCGCGGATGGGACGTAAGCACGCGGCGCGGCGCGGGCTGGCGCGGCATCTGGTGCTGACCTATGTGGCGCTGGCCTTGCTGGTGGCAGGCTTGCTTACGTGGCTGTCGGTCTGGAGCGTGGGCAAGCTGGAAGCGCACCTGCAACGCATCGACATGGGCATGGCGGTGGAGCGGGTTCGGGGCGATTTCCTGGCGGGCATAGACCCGGGGCGGCCCAACCGGTTCTTTCACGGCGCGCCGGGCAGCGACGCGTTTCCGGATTGGTTGCGACGGCTATCGCCGGGCTTTCACAAGATTGAACGTGCGGGCCGCATCTGGCATGTGATGGTGGACGACCAGAACGGCCAGCGCTACATGCTGCTGCGTGACTACACCGACTATGAACAGAGCCAGGTGGCGTCGCACTGGGCCGCGGTGAGTGGGCTGGCGGGCAGTTTGGCGCTGGCGTTTGTGCTGGGCATTCTGGCCACGCGGCGGCTGTTGCGGCCCTTGTCGCGATTGGCCGCGCAAGTCAACACGCGCGGCGAGCAGCCCCCGCAGACACGGCTGGCCGAAGACTATCCGCCAGACGAAATCGGCCAGTTGGCCGCGGCGTTCGATGCCACGTACAACCAGCTTGAGCAGGCGCTGCGGCGCGAACAGCTCTTCACCGCCGATGTCGGCCATGAATTGCGGACGCCGCTGATGGTGATCTCCAGTTCGTGCGAGCTGTTGCGTGAAGAACAGACCCTGGATGCAGACGGGCAAGCGCGGCTGGCGCGCATCGAAGCCGCCGCGTCCGACATGAGCGACCGGCTCGACACCTACCTGATGCTGGCTCGCGGGGGGGATGCCGCCGAACGCTTCGCCCGCGAAAGCGCGGTGAGCACGGCACGCGGACAACTCGCGGCCTGGGCCGCCGTCGCGCAACGCCGGGGCATGGACCTGACGCTGGAGGAGGCCGGCGCCGACACGCTACCCCTGCAATTCCCCGCGCCGCTATTGCGTGCGGTGTTGTCCAACCTGATCCGCAACTCGCTTCAATACGCGGGGCCGCAGGCGCAGGTCGTCATCACGGCGGGGGCGGATTTCATGCAGGTGGCCGACAACGGGCCGGGCATTCCGGCCGAACGCCAAGAGGCGATCTTCAGCCCCTTCGTGCGTGGCGAACAGGCGGATGCCGGCAACCTGGGGCTGGGCCTGTCGTTGGTGCAGCGTATCTGCGCACACCAGGGTTGGCAGGTGTCGTTGCAGTCAGCGCCGGGGCGCGGCAGCGTGTTCCGGGTGGAGCTTGCCGCGCATGTGGCATGACGCAGGGTAGGTAAACTCTACGCTTCACTTTCATTTGACTTCGCTATGCCTCAACCACAACGTGTTGCGCTTATTACCGGGTCCACCTCAGGTATCGGAGCGGCAATAGCACGCCGGCTGTCTCGGGATGGCTATGCGGTGGTTTTGCATTCGCGCAGTTCTGTGGATGCAGGCATCGCCATGGCGCGTGAGCTGGGCTTGGCGGCGTATGTGCAAGCGGACCTGGCTGAAGATGCAGACCGGATACGGCTGGTGCAAGAAGCGGTTGCGCATTGGGGGCGCCTGGACGTTGTCGTGAACAATGCGGGAATCAGCCACGTGATTCCCCATGCCGATATGGCGGCTGCAACGCCCGACGTATGGCGCGAGCTGCATGAGGTCAATGTCATCGCGCCGTTTCGTATCGTCGCAGAAGCCGAGGCCGCACTGCGCGCCTCGGCTGCGGCTTCCGGCGTGCCGGCTTGCGTGATCAATGTGAGTTCGCATGCAGGCGTGCGTCCGAAAGGGGCGTCCATCCCCTATGCCGCGACGAAGGCCGCGCTGAACCATGTCACGCGCTTGCTGGCGGTGTCACTGGCCCCGGACATCCGCGTGAATGCCGTCGCGCCTGGGCTGGTGGATACGCCGTTGACCGCAAACTGGACGCAGGCTCAACAGTTATGGCGGGAGCGTGCGCCAATGCGCCGGGCCGCGAGCCCCGAAGATATTGCCCAAGCGGTTTCAATGCTTGTTGAATCCAACTATTTGACGGGCGAAATTCTGCTGTCTGATGGCGGATTGAATCTGACGTAGGGCATATCGCGGTCAGACTGCACCTATGGCTCCGACATCACATAAGGCAGTCAGACTCTGAGGTTTCCCCACGAATTTATCGCGACCCTTCAATCAGTTCGGCGGTGCTCACTGGTGTTCGCAAGAGCCCAAGTACTGACGTTTCGGTCAAGGCCAGCGTCCGTTCGGCATAGATCATGGCCCCAAGCGTGAGCAGCGAGATGGTCGGCCGGTCTTTCCGGTTGTTGGATTCATAGGCCGGTCTCAGCTTTCGGCTCTCGGCCAATTTTCCGACTAGCCACAACAAGAACGTCGCTAACGCGTGGATCAGCAACAAGATCTGCAGACGCGCGGCACCTGCGCTTTGACTATCCTCTAACGCGAACCCGAACTGATGGGATTTCAAGCTTCGGAAGGTGCATTCGATACTCATGCGCTTGCGGTAGACCTCAACAATTTCACGCGCATTCGTATCGGCCAGCGACGGCGATGCACACAGCAGCCAAGGTTCGCTTTCTCGCCTGGCGCAGACCTCGCTGTGGCTGCTGCGCTTGCGCTGCTTGAACTGAGTCAGTGCTTGACGCTGCTGCGGCGGCTTTCGATACAGCACAAGCCGGGTTTGCACGGGGCAGGAGCGGATCATTTGTTGTTCGCCCAGGTCCTGAGGGCGCGACCTGGCGGTTGCATAATCCGCCGTGCAACGCCGCCACGGTTCGTCGCCCGAGCGCAGAAACGTGCGCCCGCGGACGCGCCCCACCCAGTGCCAGCCCAGTTGATTCAGATAGGCAAACCATGGTCCCCGGAACCCCGCGTCGGTCACGATAATCGGCCGTAGCCCTTCGGGCAGCAAGGACTTGAGCTTGCTCAGAAATGTCCGCTCAACACCCGGCGAGTTCTGATCGCGCAAGGGATGAACGCTCTCGTAGATAGGCATGGCAGCGCCGCGTGTCCATAGTGCTGCTCGCAACACCAGCCAACTTCGATCCGCCTTCAAATCAGACCAGTCCACCAAGATAACGGGGCGCTTGATCCCGGCCATGAACTGGCGGCACAGCAGTCGATAGAACATGGAGCGCTCGCTATGCAGATGACGGTTGCCAAGCAGCCGGTCTACGCGCTTGATCCGATGCCGTATCGCTTTTGCCCAGTGGGCAGTCCGCGCGCCAGTCCGCTGAGTGTCAACCGTCGCGTTGCCATCGCACTTCGCACCATGCACATCAAGGCCTTGAGTCGGCTCAAATGTAGGCCAGGGATCGAATCCTGGAGCAGTTTCTGCAATACTCCGACTGCGTGCATGGCCTGGTATTCCTTCAAACGGTTTGGTCGCCTGATGAAGGGTATAAGACTGGTGCCATGCACGCCCCAATCAACGTCAGCCGAACCGTTTGACCCTGCCTCGCCGCGCAGGCCGTTGATTCACAATGAATTTCGCTGGAAATTCGTGGGGAAACCTCAGAGTCTGACACCTGTCGCTCTGGGCCAGGGAGCGCACAGTGTAACGCCCCGCCACCACGCGGCGGGCTTCCGATCCGTAGCGGCCAGCCGCTATGGCGCAGCGCAGCGCGCATGAATCCGTCACTGCTCGGCGGGCTGACAAAAGTGGCTCGGCGTCGCAAGCATTCAGGCGTATTATTTTTGGCAGGCGTCTTTGCGCGTACTTGGCATGCTCTATTCAAAGGCATGCTTCGAGACCGGCCGCATGATCTCGCCACCCAGGCCGACAACCGGGCAAGCCGAGCCCCCGTTGGGCGGCCACATCGATGGTTTTTGGAGTGTCATCATGAACACCTCCAGTGGCGGCCGCGCCTTTGCCGGGCCCATTCCTCAGTTGTACGAGCAGTACCTGGTTCCCATGATCTTCGACCCGTACGCGAAAGATATGACCCGGCGAGTCGCGTCTATTGCGCCGATGGCCGTCCTGGAGATCGCTGCGGGGACGGGCGCGGTCACGCGCCATCTGGCGACGCAGTTGCCCGCTGCCGTCTCCATCGTGTCGACCGACCTGAGTCAGGAAATGCTCGATCACGCCATCAGCCTTGGCACAAGCCGCGCCGTGACGTGGCGGCAGGCCGATGCAATGAACCTTCCGTTTCCCGATGGCGCCTTCGATGCGGTGGTGTGCCAGTTCGGCGCCATGTTCTTCCCGGACAAGGCGGCAGCCTTTGCCGAAGCGCACCGGGTGCTGCGGCCAGGCGGGACGTTCTTGTTCAACGTCTGGGATCGCATAGAGGAAAACGAATTCGCGGATTGCGTTACGCAGGCGATGGCGAACCTGTTCCCGGATGACCCGCCTCGATTCATGGTGAGGCTGCCGCATGGCTACTACGACCAAGCGGTGATCGGCAACGCGCTGGCGCAAGGCGGGTTCGCGGGCGCCATCGCGTTTGACACCGTCGCGACGCAAAGCCGGGGCGAGTCGCCACGAACGGTCGCCGTCGCCTATTGCCAAGGCACGCCGCTGCGCAACGAACTCGAAGCGCGCGACGCCTCAATTCTGGGCGAGGCAACGGACATCGCTACCGCCGCGATCCAAGAACGCTTTGGCGCGGGTCCCGTCACGGGCAAGATTCAGGCGCACATCATTTCGGCAAGAAAGTAGGGGAACGGCGCTTTGGCTGCCGGCCAAGCCCGGCCGGCAGCTTCCCATGGCAGACGGCTCAGGCTACAGTCGCTCGTTGACTTGGACCGAGAAGGGATGGGGTATGCGCGACGTAAGCCCGCTTTCAGATGACAACGCGGTGTACCGGACTTTGCTGGAATCGACCAAAGCGATTCCTTGGAAGATCGATTGGGCCACGATGAAATTCGCCTACATCGGCCCCCAGATCGAGGCGTTGCTGGGCTGGAGCGCCGACAGTTGGGTGAGCGTGGAAGACTGGGCCATGCGCATGCACCCGGAAGATCGCGAGTACGTGGTGAATTTCTGCGTCACGCAATCCCAGGCCGGCGTCGACCACGAGGCCGACTACCGGGCGCTTACCAAAGACAACGGCTATGTCTGGATTCGTGATGTGGTGCACGTGGTGCGCAATGACCAAGGTGAAGTCGATTCGCTGATCGGCTTCATGTTCGACATCACCGAACGCAAGAAGACCGAAGAAAAGCTGCTGAGCTTGCAGAAAGAGCTGGAGGTGCTGTCGTTCAAGGATGGCCTGACGAACATTGCCAACCGGCGTCGCTTTGACAGCAGTTTTGAATTGGAATGGGAGCGTGCGCGCACCGAGCGCCAGCCCTTGTCCGTATTGCTGCTAGACGTCGATTTCTTCAAGCAATACAACGATTTGTATGGTCACACGCAGGGTGACAAATGCTTGGTGGAGATCGCGCAGACGCTCAGTTTGGCCTTGGATGGATCGCGTGATCTGGTGGCGCGCTACGGCGGCGAAGAGTTTGTGGTGCTGCTGCCCGGCGCCGATGCCGAGGTCGCCCGCAAAGTCGCGGAACGCTGCCAGCGCTTGCTCGAGAAGAAGTCCATTGTGCATGCGCTGTCGCCGCATGGCCGGCGCGTCACGGTCAGCATCGGAGCGGGTACGTGGGTGCCAGGCAAGCAGGCTGACCGCGCAAGTTTCATCAAAGCCGTCGATCAGCAGCTATATGCGGCCAAGAATAACGGGCGGGACCGCATTGAGCACGTGCAGTGGGAAGCCTGAGTCCCGATTGAAGAGGGTGAGTCTGATGGCTTCCAAGTTTTCTAAAAGATGGACGGCAGGTCAATTAGCGGCGCTAGAAAAAATCCTTGCCGATGCGGCTCGCAAAGCCAATCTCGGACCCATGCCTGAATCTGATTTTGGTTTGACCGACGACGGGAAGGTTGATTTCAGAGGGGCCGTTTTGCGTGAGGCGGTCAGATATCTCCGGGTGTCCAACGTCGACTTCTCCGACCTGGTATTCCAGGAAGGAGCCAGCATCAATGAGTCTGAACTCACTGATTGCAGGCTGGATCGCATTGATATGCGGAATGTATTCGTAAGACGGCGCTTTGCGCGCTGTAGTTTTCTAGGCGCCAAGCTGGGCGGCGCGCGATTAGGCGGTGTATTCAGTGATTGCACGTTCGAAGGCGCCACGCTATCCAAGGCATTCGCAACCGATGTCAGATTTGAACGGTGCATATTCACGGGGGCCACGCTGTCCGGCGTGCACTTTATCAGCTGCACCTTCGATCAGTGCGTGTTCGATGGCGTCAAGAAGTTAAGCGGCTCCGTTGCGGGCAGCCGTTTTATTGGTGAGAGTGTGCAAGCGCATCTATCGGACTGCATCGTCGATAACGTCCGCTTTGCAAGTTGATGTTGGTTCCCTGATACCAACGCGACATTCCCGTCGCCGCGGATCTACCCGCGCCCGCCGCAGCAAAGCCTCACAGAATCTCGGGCGTATCTGGTCCTATAAACAGGAGTTCCGAGATGAAAAGTCGCTTTGCGTTGGCGGTAGCGCTGTTGGCCGGTGTGCTGTGCGTCACCCATGCCGCGGCACAGCCGGCATTTCCAGGCAGCTTAAAGAGCCAGACCATCACTATGGCGGACGGCGCGAAGATTTTCGTCCGCTCCGGTGGCGCCGGCCCCGCCGTGGTGCTCATTCATGGGTTCGGCGACACGGGCGACATGTGGGCGCCCCTGGCGAAAGAGCTCGCGAAAACGCACTTGGTGATCGTGCCGGACTTGCGTGGCATGGGGAAATCGTCCAAGCCCGCCAGCGGCTACGACAAAAAATCGCAGGCTGTCGACATACGCACGGTGGTGACGGCGTTCAAGCAGGACAAGACCGCCGTTGTCGGCCATGACATTGGCACGATGGTTGCCTATGCGTATGCGGCCAGCTACCCCGATAAAGTCGACAAACTCGTCTTGATGGACGCACCCGTGCCGGGCATCCCGCCTTGGGACCAGATCATCCTGTGGCCCGCGCTATGGCACTTCAACGCGGGCGGCCCAGACTTTGAGCGGCTGGTCGCCGGCCGCGAACGCATCTATCTGGACCGCTTCTGGAACGAGTTTGCGGGCACGCCTTCAAAGATCGATGAGGCCACGCGACGCCACTACACCAAGCTTTATGCCCAGCCGGGCGCAATGCGCGCCGCCTTCGCGCAGTTCAACACCATCGCCAAGAACGACGTCGCCGACAACATCGCGTTTTCAAAAACCAAGCTCGCCATGCCCGTGCTCGCCATCGGCGGAGAGAAGTCCTTCGGCGACAACATGGCAATCGTCATGCGTAACGCCGCGACGAATGTGCGCGGAGAAGTGGTGCCGGGGGCAGGGCACTGGCTGATGGAAGAGAGCACCGGTGCGACGGTCGGGTTGATAGGCGGGTTTCTAGCCGTTGACGCCCAACCTGGCAAATAACGCTTCAACTGACGCAACGATCAAGCAGGCTGGTTGCCGAGCAAGTCGGCCTCAATAAAGCAGTCAGACTGCAATATCCAAGGCAGTCAGACTGCAATTTCCTTGACTGCAATTTCCGTTCAATAAGGCAGTCAGACTGCAATTTCCCAGTTTGCAATTTCCGTTCAATTGCAGTCTGACTCCTATTCTTCCCTTGACCTGGCTCGACATTCCCCGGTTAATGTCGCTGCCCACGGCCGAGCAGCACGGGCGCAGAAATTTCTCTTCCCCTTTCCACGTCCCTCCTATGGTTGCAACCACTCTCGTCGCCATGCTGTGCGCACACCTCTTGTGCTTTTCAGGCATGTTCTTGCTTATCAGTCGCCGCTTGCCCGGCAACAGGATGGGGATGGATTTTTTCGCGGTGGGCAATCTACTGCTGGCCTTGGCCTATATCCTGCAACTGGTTGAAGGGCGGCCCGCATGGAGCGTGATGAGCGTCGTCAACCATACCCTCACGCTGGCCGCCCCGATCGCCTACTGGCTTGGCGCCATGCGTTTTTTTGGGCGCCAAGTTCGATTGTGGCGTTCACTGCTTCTCTTTTCCGTGGGTTATGCGATTGCGCAATGGCTGGTGCAATGGAACGCTGGACCCACCGCGCGTTACGCGATGCTTGCGGCGACGGCGACGGTGGTTTTCTTTGCAATGACCATCACCGTGATCTACGGCGTGCGCACTTTTGCAAAAGACTTGTACGGAGAGATGATTTTCTTTGCGCTGCTGATAAGCGGAATCTGTGTTCTCAACGCATTGAAATTCTTGAAAATTGTAGATGACGGCTTGGATGCGCTGCAGATGGACAGCCGCTTTCAAATGATCTTCTACATCTACATGTCAACCCTGGCGACCATCGTGCCGCCTTCCATAGTCTGGCTCGTCCTGCGACGGCTGACGGATAGTCTTCGCAACATGGCGGCGCGTGATCCCATGACAGACCTGCTTAATCGCAGAGGCCTTCTGGATGCGCTCACCCAGTATTTCAATTCCAGAAATGCCGAGCCAGCGCGCCTGCTGCTGTTGGATGTCGACCATTTCAAGCGCATCAATGACACCTATGGCCATCAAGCTGGGGATGAGGTCATATGCCAAGTTGCGGATTTACTTCGCTCGGCAGTTCGCAGTGGCGATTTGACGGGCCGTATCGGCGGAGAAGAGTTTGTGGCGATCTTCTTGGAAACTGACGACGATCGTGTGAGCTACCTGGCGGAGCGCCTGCGCGCCAGCGTGGAAAGCCAGGCAATCAAAGTGGCCGGTTCGGATAAGGGTCTGCGTTGCACGGTCACCATTGGAATTTCACCGCCATTTCAGGGCGCGCATGGCCTTGAAGATGCACTTCGGCAGGCCGACTCCGCCCTCTACAGAGGCAAGGCGGCGGGGCGCAATCGAATCGAATTGGCCGCCTGTTAAGGCATTGCCCGCGACACTGATGACGTCCGCCGCATAGCCCAGATCGAGCATGATCTTGATCAAGCGTTCCGGGATAGCGATTTCATCCTCGACCATCAGCGCGGGGCTGGGAAGGTTCGGCGTGGCGGGCAGCGTGTTGTTGGGCTTGGTTTTGCTCAGGGCGCTGCGCCGGCGCTCAAGCAGGCTCGTCGCCGAACAGGTCGGCCTGGCGCGGGTCTGCCGAAGTCAGGTCGTATCCGATCTCTGGAGCCACTTCTCGCAAAATCGCCTGCGCCAGGTTGAACGCGGTATTCGCCGCGGGCACGCCGGCGTAGATTGCGTTCTGCAGCAGTACCTCTTTCAGCTCGTCTGGCGTCAGGCGCGAGTCGTCGGGGGCCGTGAGCGCGGCGCGTACGTGCAGCTCGAATTCCTCCCAGCGCGCCAGCGACAACGTGACGGCCAGCACCATCATGCGGCGCGACTTGCGCGCCAGGCCGTCGCGGCTCCAGATGTCGTGCCAGGCGTAGCGCGTGATCATGTTCTGGTATTCGGCGGTAAAGCTGGTGGCGCGCGACAGCGAGCGTTCCACCCAGGCGTCGCCCAACACGGCGCGGCGGTTGGCCAGGCCCTTTTCGAAATCGTCTTTACGGCTCATGGTGTCTCCTGCTGTAGTGATTCGGGGGGAGCTTAAACGAGAAACGCCGGCGCGCATGTTTTGCGCGCCGGCGTTGCGGGCATCCGTTGCGCCGCGATCAGTTCACGTTGATGTTGTTGGCCTTGACCAGAGCATCCCAACGCGTTTGCTCATCGCCGACAAACTTGGTGAAGTCGGCTGAGCTGCTGCCCACGGGCGTGAGGCCGAGCTTGCCCAGCTTCTCGCGCGTTTCCGGACGCTGCAGCGTCTTCTGAATCACGTCTTGCAGCTTGGCAACGACGTCGGGCGGGGTGCCGGCCGGCAGGAAAAAGCCGTTCCATTCGACCACATCGAAGTCCTTGAAGCCGGCTTCAGCCACGGTAGGCACGTTGGGCAGTTCGGGCATGCGCTTGGCCGACGACACGGCCAGCGCCTTGAGCTTGCCGGTGGTGACGTAGTTCAGGCTGGACGCCGCGTTGGCGAAGTAGACGTCGACCTGACCGCCCATCACGTCCACGATGGCCGGGGCGCCGCCCTTGTAAGGCACGTGCACCGCTTCGATCTTCGCGTCTTTCTTCAGCAGTTCACCCGCCATCTGCGCCAGGCTGCCCGGACCGTAGGACGCGTAGGTGTAGCGGTTGGGGCTGCCCTGCGCGGCCTTGATGAAGTCGGGCAGCGTGTTGAAGGCCGAGGCGGGCGCGGCCACCAGGATGTTGGGCACGCTCACGGCCTGCGACACGGGGATGAAATCCTTCTTCGCGTCATAGGGCAGCTTGCGCAGCACCGGGTTGATCGAGAACGCCGAGGCGTCGTAGAGCACCGTGTAGCCGTCGGCCTTGGCACGGGCCACGAAGGCGGCGCCGATCGAGCCGCTTGCGCCACCCTTGTTTTCGATGACCACGCTTTGGCCCAGCACTTCACCCATGCCTTGCGCGATGATGCGCGCGGCGTTGTCCGCGCCGCCGCCGGCCGAGTAGGGCACGACCACGGTGATGGGTTG
The DNA here is from genome assembly GCF_902859595.1 of Achromobacter kerstersii. Taxonomy (GTDB): domain Bacteria; phylum Pseudomonadota; class Gammaproteobacteria; order Burkholderiales; family Burkholderiaceae_B; genus Achromobacter; species Achromobacter kerstersii. The sequence goes on from NZ_CADIJQ010000001.1 coordinate 545,443, forward strand.
CGACGGATAGTCGGCCGCGATGGCGGCGCCTGCGAAGCTCAGGCCAAAGCCGGCGACGAGCGCGGCCCGGATCAGGGTTGTTTTGTTTTTCATGTCTTCTCACTTCTCCCGTGCAGGGGGGTACAAACGGATTGGAATAATGGTGCATGGCGCGACCGCTGCGTGTCCGGCCCGATAGGCCGGCAGCAATCAGACGGTCGCGATGGGGTTGACCGGCGCGCCGACCAGACCAGGCACATACATCGGTGCCGCGGTCAGGAAGAAGGCGTGCCGGCTCCGCTGTCGCAGCCAATGCGCCAGCGGGGTCAGGTGCCAGAGCTCGCCCAGCGGCAAGCCCAGCTTGAATAGGCACTGTTCGTGCAGAGGAAGCAACGGGCCGCGTTCGGCGGTCAGGCTGTGGTTGCGCAATTCGACCGCGTGATTGTCGGCCGCGATGGCGGCGATGCGGCTGTTCTTGATCCAGGCCAGCAGCTCGGCGTCATCGCCGTCCAGCACGCAGCAACTGGTCTTGAGCCGATGCTGTTCGTCGTCGGACAGGGTCAGGGCAAGGTCGGCCAGACCGGTGTGCAGGCACAGCACGTCGCCGGGCCGCACGGTTACGCCGTCGGCCTGCATCACGCGTTGCAGGTCGGCCAGGCCGATCTTGCGCTGTTCGTCGCCAAAGTGTGCGCGCAGGTCCACCATGACGCCGCGGCCCTGGATGCCGTGACGCGCCATCGGCGCGATCGACAGGTCGCGCGTGCCGGTGAAGCCTTCGGTGGCGGGTTCGCTCACGGTGAAGCCGTTGTAGCCGGTGGGCTGCGCATCGCCGTTGCCCTGGGCATCGTAGAGCGAGCCCACGTGGCCAAGCGCATCCCACTGCGTCGAGTATTGCGGCGAGATCGTGACGCTGTCGTCGCTGATGACGTCAGTCGCGCCAGGCACGTCGGTGGCCAGTGGATAACGGTAGACGGGCACGCCGTTCTTGTCGGCAGGGCGAATCACCGGGCCTTTGCGGCGCGGGTTCAGCACGGGCGCGCGCGGCACCGTCAGCGGCAGGCTGAGCGAAAACGAAATGCCTTCACGCACCTCGGCAATTGCGGCAAGACGCGTCTGCGCATCCAGATAGTTGAGCGTGCCGAGCTGGTCGTCGTCGCCAAAATCACCCCAGTTCGACCCGGCGGGCCGCTGGTGGTATCGCTGTTGGCTCATCGCCCTGTCTCCTCGCGCCGCGTTTTATATGGCGCGCTTTGTTCTTCAGGCCGGCGGCTGGGCCGCTGGCGTTTTTTCTTATCGCGACGGTGCGTTCAGCGCACCGCCTCCCGGCCCATCAAGGCGTCGATGTCCTGCTCCCCGTAGCCCAGGCCGGCCAGGATTTCCCGGCTGTGTTCGCCTAGCGTCGGTGCGCCGATGCGGGCGGGAGCAGCGGTATCGTGCACCGTGCCGTCAGGCGCGAAGTGCGCCCACTGGGCCAGCCCGACATAGTTGCCGGCCGCGGGGTTGGACAGGGACTGCATGAACCCCATGGCCTGCACCTGCGGATGGTCGAACATGTCTTCGACGCGGTTGACCACGGCGCAGGGCACGCTTTGACCGAACAGCTCGGCCCACTCGGCAGCGCTGCGCCGCGCCAGCGCTTCGCGCACTTGCGGGATCAGCACCGCAGCGTGGGCCGCGCGTCTCTTAACGGTATCGTAGTCAGGGTGCTCCGCCAATTCGGCCAGCCCCAAATGGCCGCACAGCGAACGCCAGAAGTGCGGTGTGTTCGCCGAGATGTACAGATGGCCTTCACGCGTGGGGTGAATGCCGGTGATGCCGCCCGAGCGCATGTCGCGTTCGATGCGGCGCGGTTCGTTCTCGGCCCACACCAGACGCGCCGACTGCATCGCCAGCGCGCTGCCCAGCAGCGACACCTCAATGGCCTGGCCGCGGCCGGTCTTCTCGCGTTGATACAGCGCGGCAGCCACGCTGTTGGAAATCAGGGCGGCGCCGTAGTAGTCGACCACCGAACCGTAAAGGATCTCGGGCGGGCCATCGGCCTTGCCTTGTGAGGCGCACATGCCCGTCATGGATTGCAGTACCTGGTCGTAGCCGGCGTGGCCCGCCATCGGGCCGGCTGCGCCGTAGCCCGTCATGGCGCAATACACCAGGCGCGGATTGATCGCCGCCAGCGTGGCGAAGTCGATACGCAGGCGCTCGGGCACGCCCGGACGGAAGTTGTGGACCAGCACGTCGGCCTCGCGCACCAGTCGCGTCAGCACTTCGTAGCCGGCCTCGTCCTTCAGATTCAGGCACAGCCCGCGCTTGTTCCGGTTGATGCCAAGGAAGGCGCGGCTTTCGCTGGCCAGCGTCGACGGATACTTGCGCAGGTTGTCGCCTTCGGGCGGTTCTATCTTGATCACTTCGGCGCCCATGTCGCCCAGCAGCGCGCAGCCATAGGGGCCGGCGATGTAGGCGCTTAGGTCCAGCACTTTGACGCCGGAAAGGGGCAGGGCAGATACGGGTGGGTGTTGCATCGTGCGAGTCACTCTGTCTTGCGGATTAGGAAGGGGCTTAAGCGTGGCCGGCGGCCAGCAGCACGTCTTCGGCGCGGCGCACGAAAGGCGCGTCGATCATGCGGCCATCGAGCAGGAACGCGCCGATGCCCGCGTGGGCGCGGCTGGCTTCGACCACGCGGCGAGCCTGTTCGATCTCGTCAGGCGAGAAACCGAATTCCTCGTTGGCGACGGCGATCTGGCTGGGGTGGATGCACGACTTGCCCAGAAAGCCCAGCGAACGCGCCAGGCGCGCCTCGGCGCGAAAGCCCTCGATGTCTTTCACGCGGGCATAGGCGGCGTCCAGTGCGAACTTGCCGGACGCGCCGGCCGCCAGGCGCACCGCCAGCAAGATCGGGCGCAGCGTTTCGGGCGCATACCGCGCGATGCCAAGCGGCTCGAACAGGTCGGCCAGGCCCAGTTGCAGGCCGCAAACGCGCTCGTGCGCAGCTGCCAACTCGGCGGCGCGGGCCAGCGCCTGCGGCGTTTCGATATTGACAAGAAAGCTGCCCTTGAACCCGGCGGCGCTGGCGCGCGATACCGCGTCCAGCACCGAGGCGGCGTCCTGGGTCTTCGGCACGTTCAGGATGTCGAACGGCACGCGGCCCAGCACGGCCAGGTCGTCGGCGTAATAGGGGGTGTCGGAGGCATTGATGCGGACGATAATTTTCTTGGCATGCGCGGCGCCTGCCTGCTTGCCGAGCCAGTCGGCGAGTATGGTGCGTGCTTCAGCCTTGCGTTCCGGCGCGACGGCGTCTTCCAGGTCGAAGGAAATCGCGTCGGCGGCGCTGGCCATGGCCTTATCGAACAGTTCCGGACGTGATGCCGGAACGAACAGCTTGCTTTTCATGGTTGTCTCCTGGGCCGCATTGTGGCCCGGGTACAAGCACGGTGGGGCGAGCTTGGTTACGATCAAACGATAGAATATCTATCACTATGAACACCGACTTTCTCCAAACGCTGGTCGCCGTGGCGCGCCACGGCTCCATGGCCGAGGCCGCGCGCCGGCTAGGTCTTACGCATGGCGCGGTCGCGCAGCAGATACGCGCGCTAGAGCAGGAGCTGGGCGCGCCGCTGGTGGCGCGCGCCGGCCGCACCGTGCACCTCACCGCCAAAGCGGCCGAATTGCTGGCGCCGGTGCAAGAGGTTTTGGCGAGCCTGGAACAGATCCGCTACCTGGCGCGTTCCGGTGAAGTGATGGGCGAGCTGCGGCTGGGCGCGGGCAACACCGCGCTCAACTCCATGGTGCCGGCCATCTTGGAATGCCTGGTGGCGCGACATCCGCTGGTGAACGTGGCGCTTACGCCGGGCCATTCGGCGCGTTTCTACCCCGCAGTTGAGGCGGGCGAACTGGACGCGGCCATCGCGCTAGAAGCCCCGTATCCGCTGGCCAAGAGCCTGGGCTGGCAACTGCTGCGCGAAGAGCCCTACGTGCTGGCGACGTCGCCGCGGCTGGCTGGGCGCGATCCGCATTCCCTGCTGGCCAGCGAGCCCTTCATCCGTTACCAGCGCAATGACTGGGGCGGCCGCCACGTCGACGACTACTTGAAGCGAGTGGGCATCACGCCGCGCGACCGCTTCGAACTCAACGCCATCGAAGCCATTGCGGTGATGGTCAGCCGCGACCTTGGCGTGGCAATCCTGCCGCTGGCGACCAACGGCGCAATCGGGCGGCTGGGTCTTGCGGTGTCGCCGCTACCAGCGCCCTGCGAGCCGCGCCGCTTCGGACTGATCTGGCCGCGCGGGTCATCGCGGCTGGCGCTGATCAAGGCCTTTCGCGACATCGCGATTGTGGAGTACGGCAGGGCGGGTGGAGGCTAGGATGCTTGGACCATCGGGTTTGCATATTCCTGAGACGTTTGACGCGCCCGCCGTGCCTGTTTGTCTGCGTACATAAGCTGGTCGGCTTCCTTGAGTGCAGCTTGTAGCGAACTGACAGCAGGGTCCACGCTGACAATGCCAAAGCTTGCACCGCGATAGTCGAGACGACATTCGCCCAAGGTATAGGTACCGATCAGCGGAAGGGCCAACCGGCTGCGCATCTCGGCGACGACCCTTTGCGGGTCGTCGGACGTGGACGGAGCCACTAGCCCAATCACCACGAACTCGTCGCCACCCCATCGGCCCAGCATATCGCTCGCCCGTAGCCCAGCCGACATGCGCCGGCCCACCTCGATCAAAAATCTGTCGCCGGCCTCGTGTCCGTAGGTGTCGTTGATCGGCTTGAACCCATCCAGATCGATAAACGCCACCAAAACCCATTGTTGCGTCCGCTTGGCCAGAACGAACAACCGATCCAGCTCAGCCAACACCGCGCGTCGATTCGGCAGGCCGGTCAGCGCGTCATAGTTGGCCGCATACCGTTCATCCTGTCGGCGCATCAAGATTTGGCTGGCCACATGACCGGATAGCAGGATCAAGATCAAGCCCACTACCGCGACCAGCGCTGCCATCCAAAAATGCTGTTTTTGCATGGGAGCCAGGTGCTCCAACGACGCCAATGTGAGCAACTGATATTGCGTACCCGACAGCGGCTGTTGCCGCAGCAGATAGGGCTTGCCGTCGATAAGCCACTGGTCGGCACGGTCTGAACCGCCTGTGGGGCGCACATCCATGAGTTCGCCTGGCTCTTCCTCGCCGTCCGGTGGAAGTACCGTGCCAGGCGGAAGAAGCGTTGCGACGTTGCGCAGCATGAACGGCTCTGACGACGCCGTGATCACGCGCCCTTGGCGGTTTACAAGCAGCGCAACATGGCGCCCGGTCAGATAAAGCGCCACCTCCGGTGCGTCAAACTTGACCGTGACTGAGCCCAACGGCACATCGTTCGAGTCCTCGATACGACTAGCCACGAAATAGGAGGGGGATTTGTTCAGACGAGCGATACCGAACGAATGGCCATTGCCGGTGCGCAACGCGTCAATGAGGTAGGGCCGGCCCGAGTAGATCATGCCCACGATGCTGTCGGGCTCGGCCCAATTGCTGGCCGTCACGGTGTCGTCCGACATGTTGTTCATGTAAATGCGCGCGTAGCGCAGATCATTGGCCAGCGCGTTCATGACGTCGCCGACCCTGCGCACCAATGGGTCGCGCGTGAACTGCGCAGCGCGCTCCTGCCGGGTCAGCGCGGCGGCGCCTGGCGCGTCCGTGCGATAACGAATGGCGAGTTCAATCACCAGGCTTTGCCGCGCCACCATATTGGCCACGCTCACCATCTCGGTGAATAAGCGGTCCATCACGCGCACGGTCGTTTTAGCTTCGTATTCGGCGCTGGCCGCCAGGCTCGCTAACTGGGCTGTCACGATCCTCTGCGAAATCCACCACCCCAGGCCGGCCACCAGCGCCAACCAGGCGATGGCCAAACTGAGTGTCACCCGGCGCACTGTGGGCCGCAGCGGTTGTTCTTGCCTGCCTCGTTGCAGCGACACGTCGTTCCCCTTACGAGCTAATCGTTCAAAACAACTCGCTTTAACGTTCGTGGCCATCTTGCTCCTGCGTGGAGTGTAGGCATCGACGGGTCGGGTGAACGCGCATCGACGTTTTGCAGCCTACGCATCTTGGCTCGTAGGGGCAAGAGCTATCCAGCCAGACAATATCGCGCGAGATTATCTCCGGTCTTTTTATTGACAATCTTTGACGGTTGAATGTGGACGATGCACTGCAAACACGATGCATAAACACGTCATGCGACGCGTTATTCGCTGAGGGTAACCCCCTATCAAGATCGCGCGCTGCATGCCGTAGCTACAAGGTGTTGTTCCTGTTTATTTTGCGAAGGAATTTCTGTGGTCAGCGAGAAATGTGGTCGCGTGGGGTGGTCAAAATGGATAATCCTAGCCGCATCTGCGGCCAACTTCGCGAACCCGGCGAACGCTCAAACGGTTTCCAGTACCGGCGAAGTGCTCCCCGGGCCGGCCCAAACGCCGAATTGGCTGGTGGGAGGCGATCTGGTCGTTGGCGATTCCGTTAGCGGGACGTTGACCATCAGCGGTGGCGGTTCCGTCGTCAATGATTGGGCCTTCATTGGCAACCTCAATGGTGGCGTGGGTTCCCTAACGGTGTCAGGCCGTGACGGCCTTGGCACACCGTCCACGTGGACCAGCCTGGCCCAGGTGTATATCGGCAACGAGTCTGGCAGTAATGGCGAACTCCGCATTCTGGACGGCGGCTTGGCGCGAAGCGCATCGGGCAGCATTGCGAGCCAGAACGGCAGCGTCGGCAGCGTTGTCGTATCCGGGCCGGGATCAACTTGGGAACTTGACACGCTCTACGCGTTCGAAATCGGCGCGAACGGTAACGGTACGCTGCAAATCGACAACGGCGGCGCCGTCCAGAGCGGCCAGGCGCTGATCGGCGGCGGCCCCGGTAGCCAGGGCAGCGTAACGGTGTCGGGACCTGCATCCAGCTGGAACCCGTTCAACAATACCTACGTAGGTTTCGAGGGCCTTGGCGACCTGCAAGTCCGGGAAGGCGCCTCCGTGCGCACCGTCGGATCGTCCGCGCCAGGCGCCGCCGCAACGATCTACGTCGGCTTCCGGGCTGGCAGCGTTGGCACGGTGACCGTATCGAGCACGACCGCCGATGTCTCGACGCTTACTGCCAGCGATCGCATCGATATCGGCTCGGCAGGCACCGGGACGTTGAACATCGCCAAGGGCGGGCTGGTGGTTGCCACCAGCGATACGCGGCTCACCGTCAGCAGCACCGCTACAGGCACGCTGAACCTCACTGGTGGTGCGAGCGGCCGCGGCGTGCTGGAGACCGGCTCGGTCATCAAGGGCCCCGGCAATGCCACCTTCATCCTGGATGGCGGCGTGCTGCGCGCTCTGCGTGACAAGGCCAATTTCCTCAATGGTTTCCTGACGCAGGCGATCGGAAGCGAGGGGGCCTCGTTCGACACCAACGGGTACGAGGTGGGCGTGATGACCGCGTTCTCGGGAACCTCCAACCTCAACAAGCTGGGTGCCGGCAGGCTGACCTTGTCGGGCAACAGCGCCGCCTTCACGGGAAACACCGATATCCAGGCCGGCACATTGCAGGTCGATGGCGTCCTGGGCGGGCCGGTGAACGTCCTGACGGGAGCACGGCTGACCGGCATTGGGCGCGTCGGCGCGACGGTCAACCAGGGCACCATCGCTCCGGGGCCGCGCAGCGGCTTCGGCACCCTGACCATCGCCGGCAACTACACGGCTCAGGGCGGCAACCTGGAGATCCGCACCCAGCTTGGCGGCGACAACTCGCCAACCGATAAATTGGTAGTCACGGGCGACACCGCAGGCGCGACACCGGTCAACGTCCAGAACATGGGAGGCGCTGGCGGGTTGACTCAACGGGGCATACAGATCGTGCAGGTCAACGGGGTCTCGGCGGGGCAGTTCAACCTGGCTAACGGCGACTATGTCATCCAGGGGCGTCCGGCCCTGGTGGCCGGCGCCTACGGCTATGTCCTGCAACAGGACTCATCCGACGGCGGCTGGTATCTGCGATCATCCCTGACCGATCCCGGCACACCGCCAACCGGTCCCGGCACACCCGCCACCGGTCCTGGCAGGCCGCCCACCGGTGGCGTTTCGCCGGGCGCCGAACCGCCCTTGCTGTATCAGCCCGGTGTGCCTGTCTATGAAGCCTACGCCAACACACTGCTTAACCTGAGCCGGCTGCCCACCCTGCGCCAGCGGGTCGGCAATCGCCTCTATGATTCGGCGGATGTTGGCCGCAACGGCGTATGGAGCCGCGTGGAGGGCACGACGAGCCGGCTTGAGCCTTCCACGTCGACCACTGGCGCACGCCAGGACATCGACAGCTGGAAGGCGCAATTTGGTGTCGACCGTATCCTGGCCGGTCAAGAAGAAGGGTCCCGCCTGGTGGGCGGCATCGCCTTTCACTACGGCAAGGCCGACACACACGTGTATTCGGCGTATGGCAACGGCACGATCGACACCACGGCCTATGGCCTGACACCGACGCTGACCTGGTATGGCAAGAATGGCCTCTATATCGACACCCAGGCCCAAGCAACCTGGTTCGACAGCGACCTGAATTCCCGGCTGGCCGGCAAGTTGAAGGGCGGCAACCACGCCAACAGTTACGGGCTCGGTATCGAAGCGGGCAAGGCGTTCGGATTGAGCGAGCGACTGGTCCTGATCCCGCAGGCGCAGCTGACCTACGTATCAACCCGCTTCGACAGTTTCAACGACAAATTCGGCGCGCATGTTGAAAGCGACAAGGGCGACAGCCTGCTGGCCCGCGTCGGTATCGCGCTGGACTACACAAGCAATTGGCAAACGGGTGGCGTGAATCGGGAATCGAGCGTCTACGGCGTCGTCAATGTGAAACATGAACTCCTCGACGGAACCCGTGTGCGCGTGGCCGGCGTGCCCGCCGTCAGCCGCATGGCGCGCACCTGGGGCAGCGTTGGGGTGGGCGCAAATTACGGATGGGGTGATCGCTATGCGATCTACGGCCAGGTCGACGCCGACGCAGATTTCTCCGGCAGCTCCATCGTTACGGCGACTGCGGGTTTCAGAATGACGTTTTAGACCGGCGTATGTGGAGGGCTGGGCGTTTGATTAGTTAGAGGCCATGGGTCTGTTGCGGGAAGGGGGGGAAGGTATTCCGATACCACTGAATTGTGGGTGTTTGGGTATTAATCTCGAGTGGATGGAATGGGTCGGGAGCGGACGTGGGCGATAGTCGGCTTTCGGCTGTGCATTCAAGCGGTCACTGCTCGCCTTCGCGAAAAGCTGCGCTGCCAACCCCGCAACGGGTGAGTTTTCTTCACGAGAATCTGGGCTCGGCGAGGACGTCCAGGCACGCATGGAAGACACGCGCTGGCTCGATGGAGTTGATGTCTGCCGTTCCGTTGTCCGGGACTACATCACGCGTGTACCTTCGCGCCCAGAACCACTCTGGATTTGGTTCATTGAAGACGCCCACATAGGGAACGCATAAGCCCTGAGCGATGTGCGATGGGCCGCAATCGTTCGACACGACCAAGCGGGCGTTGTGCATCAGCGCGGCGAGCTCCGCCGCTGGCCGACAAAACTCGACATTGAAGTCGTTTCGACCCAGGCGGTCTAAACGCTGGCGCATCGCTCCTTCGTCAGGCCCAAGGACAAAGGTAAAGCTGGCGGACCCGCCGAACTGCTTTTTAAGAAGATCCGCGAGCACAAGATAGCGCTCCAGGCTCCACCGCTTGAAAGCCCCAGATCCGCCTCCCGGCATCAGGATTACGTCCGCCGGCTTCACCCTCGCTACATGCGGGCTGGCGATCTCCAGAAAGGCGTTACGCGCCGTTCGTTCAGGCTCATGATCCTGATACGTTGCGAGTAAACGAAGATTTGCAAGGCCGATGTACTCGTTGATGTCTTTGCGATGAGAATGGGTCCACACTCGATCGCACAAACGGTCATTATCGAACCCGATGCGCAGCGCGGGCCTCCGAATCAAGCTGATCAGCGAGTAGCGCTCGCTAGAATGGTGCAGGCTCAACGACGCGTGGGCGCCGGGAGGTAACGCGCGTACCTGCGCCGGGAACGTGTCAGCCTGTACGAACTCGTCGACCCATGGAAGGTGATTGTAGAAATGCCCTACGGCGTAACGAGACACCACGCGAACCCGCTTATCGCCCCAAAACTGCTTCAGCAGGCTAAGCGCTGGATACGCTACGATCTGGTCGCCGAACTTCCGACGGCTCCTGAGGAAGACCACAATGTCGGACATGACCTACCTAGACGAATGATGGATTCGGGAGGACGCAGGCAACGTACTCATCTAGCCAAACTCTGGACGCGCGCCCTATGTGCAGCCACTAGCTCTCCGAGATTATGGAAAGGAGAGCGTTAAATTCCTAATGAAATTTCGCTGATGGACCCGCAAAATTATCCAATGCGTTTTTTTAGGGGCACATTGGGTGAGGCGGGCAGAGGCAAACGGGTTCTCCTCGTAATCTCGGTGATTGTAATGGCGGCCATACCGGTAGCTGGCGGACGCTAAAGTGTTTCGTATCGGACCTCCGAAGTGAAGTCATTAACCGCTTCGATGCTTGCGAGGCCCTATGACCTGCCCCCAGATTTAGTGGGTCGCAAGCCGCCGTCGGTAACGGGGTCCGTTTTCGGCTGCACAGCCAAAAGCAGCCATGAACGCTAGATGTTCTCTGCCAGATAGCGTCCGGGTGTGACACCAAATGTTCTTTTGAATAGCGCAATAAAGGCACTGACATTGTCGTAGCCCAGTTCAAGAGCGATTGTTGTCACCGTTTTTCCGGCAGCCAATAACTCCAATGCACGCAGTAAGCGTGCCCGCTGTCTCCACGCGGTGAAGGTAAGTCCGGTTTCATCCACGAACTTACGGCTCAGCGTGCGTGATGTGATATGCCCCCAAAGCGCCCACTCTTCTAACGAGCGTTCATCAGCAGGCTGTTCGGTAAGCGCAATGGCGATACGTTGCAATCGGCTATCCGCAGGCATGGGAAGCCAGAACGTGTCCGCTGTGGATTCTCCAATTTCATCCAGTATGACTTGAGCCAAACGCAGTTGGCTCGGTCTTAATACGCCCGTTTCCCAGGCGCCCGCGCGGAGTACCGCCTCTCGTAGCAGAGGGCTCACTTCGATGACGCGCGGCTCCTTGGGAAGGCCAATACTGGATTGGGGGGATACATAGACACTCCACCCATTGAATGCGCCATGCGAGCGACCTTCATGCATCACCGATGGTGGAATCCATACACCACGGGAACATGGCACAACCCACGTCCCCATGTGCGTACGCACGCTCAGCAGACCAGACAACAAACCGAACAGTTGCCCGCTGGGGTGGTGATGTGGGCCAGATTCTCGGAATGTGCTTTCACTGCCGACAACGGAAATCAATGGCGGATTGCTTCCGTCTACAAAGCGTGCCTGGTCCAACTTATCGATAAAAGTGATTGATGACACGGATTGGCGTATTTGAGCTATTCAATGGCAGAAGTAGTCTATCACCACCACCGTTATTGGCCATATGCTTCATCTGAGATTCTTAAACGTGAGCACAGAGATGTCCCAACAACTGACCAATATCGCCCAGCTGGCGCAGATGTATGACCCGCCCTCGGAGAGGATTACTAAAGGAGTGCTGCCGCATTTGATGCCATTCCATCGTCAGTACCTTGGTGTGGCAACCTTTTTCTGTGTGGCTACCGGTAATGCCGACGGTCTGGATGCATCGCCGCGCGGGGGACCTCCCGGCTTCGTACATGTGCTCGATGACAAGCACATTGCGTTTGCTGATTGGCCCGGAAATAACCGCATAGCGTCCCTGACAAATCTTGTTGAGGATGACCGCATTGGCATGCTCTTTCTTTTCCCAGGGCTAGAGGTGTTTATGCGCATCAACGGCCATGCGGCCATCAACACGGACGAAGCCTTGCTTGAATCGTTAAAGGAAAAAGACAAGAGACCAAAATGCGCAATTGTCGTCAGGATTGACGAAGTGCTCTTTCATTGCGGAAAGGCGATTAACCGGGCGCAGCTTTGGGCGGAATCATCACGAATAGAACGAGACCAAGTCCCCACGCCAGGCCAGATTGTTGCCGCGATGACGGGCGCTGGAGCCGATATGACGCAGCAGGTGGACGAGGGTTACTACAAATCTATACGCAATGACCTGTATTAGCCTGCTGCATCGACTACAGGCCTGAAGCAGGCTTATCGGCCGTGGGAATAGTTCAGACTGACGTGAACATTTGAGCGGAAAATATTGCCGAGTTCCGAGCTTTGGTCCTGGGCCGGATATCGTCCAATGATTGGTTCGTCAATCAAAGTAATAGGTGGAGCTATGTACAAGGTTGAAGTCCCGACGATGACCATGGGCCGTTCGTTCGTGAAACAGGGCCAAACCAGCCAGACCAATGCCTCTTTCGCTGATGCGCTTCAAGACGCGCAGCGCGGCGTTGACCGACTCCAGATCAAGAAGTCCCCTCCAGTCTTGTCTGACGCTGAACAGGAACTCCAAGACTTCGTGGCCATGAGCCCCGAAGAGCGCTTTTTTGACCTGACCCTGCGGTCGCTTGGCATCTCGAAGGAAGAGTACGCCGCGATGAGCCCAGCAGAAAAAGAAGAAGTGGCGCGACTTGTGCAACAGCGCATCGCAGAACGAATTAAAGACAATGCCAACAATGGGCGAGCTTCAACGTTTGAGCTCGCCTAGGCCGTAATTTTTTGCCGGACGCCTGGCCTCCTGCCGTCGTTTGACTGTAAGGCTTGCGGCGGGTGCGCATCTACAGTCGCTTCGGTATTCGACCAGAGGATGTTCTCGTGATCTGGTGGAGGTCGACAAAGGGAACTGGTCCCTCGGCAATGCTGTCGAGCAATATGCTTGAGCGCCTGGACTCCTGAAGTTGAAATTTTTGCGGCCCCGGCCCCGGCCCCGGCCCCGGCCCCGGCGTCGGATGATTGGCTGCTGTGGGGAGAGGCGGGTGGCCGTTACGCGCGGAAGCGGACGGCTATGACCGTCGGCTCACGGCCACAAGCAGTTGTTCAACTTGCATACCTCAAGTCTCGAGTTGTGGCCCTTGCTGGCCGTCTCAAGAAGGCTCCAATCCAACGAAGTTCATTGGATGTCGAGGCCGAAGCTTGCTGCCGATGCCGTCCCGTTGGTGTTAACCCATGTGAGATGGGTTACACAATAAAAATCAATTCAACGGGTTCTAATCTATGCCGTTATTGAAAACCGAGATTGCGAAGCGGAAGAGGAAGATGCTTTTAAATCCAAAATCTCCCCGCCCACAGCCTTCGCTATTATTGCGGCACGAATCGATCCCAAATTGCTAGAGGCATCACTCGGAAGATCCAGGCCTTTCAGTTGTTCGGCATAGTGATCGGTAATCTCTATGACGCCAGACTTATAAATTGTCGCAACACGCTGATCGCCCTTCATAACAGCCTTAACTGCATTTTGGGGCGAGTTGTCGGCTTCAATGCGAGCCATGCCTCGTTCCACTGCTTCCGCTTTGCGCAGCGCTTCAGCCGAAGCCTCTAAATTATGAGCAAAGTTAGCGGTCGGTTTGACCAGCGGAAGATTCAGGTCCGCAATGCTGCGCGACTTTACCGTTAAAGGTATGCCTTTGGAAACGTCCATAAAACGAACCTCCCTCTGTTAAATATTTCCAATCACTGAAAAAGCAGTCCGACTGTTGAGTCAGACTGATCCATCAGTCAATTCTACGAATCCCTGAACCGCATTAATGCACGAAATAACGTCCACCTTTATGGCTATTTGTGCCATAGCGTGCAGACGTGCAGCAACCGCCCGGAATGTTCCTGTTATGCATTGATGGCCATGCCTTGGCCTGGACAGATCCACATGGTGCCGCGCTGCAATGGCTGTGATCCAGCGATTTCTTCGCTGATCAACGTAGAAATCGCCATGGAGAGATGCGACAGGCCCGCCTTGGGGTGGAGGCGGGCGTATATGAATAACCGCTCCCAGCCAGGAGTTGTCGTCCGGACGATAGAATCTACCGTCCCCTTCTGACAGATGACCATGACGACCTCACACAAAGAACAGCGCCGGTCTGTGCGGCGCATCCTCGCAGATGTTGCCTCGCTCAGCCATGATCAACGCTACCAGCGGATGGTGGAACTCGGTCGTCAATCCATCACGGATGCACATCTTGCCGAAGATCTGAGCTCACTTGCGCAGTCGGAGATCCACTACGAGCGCTTGTTGGCGCTGATGTCGGCCAGCGGCTCCCATGCGGCGGATCTGATCGTCACGATGCTTGCCGACCCATCGCCAATGCTGGCAATGCGTGCGGCCCGGCTGGCGGCGCGTGTCGTGCCCGATGAGACGCTGGTGCAACTGATGCCGGACATGACGAAGCCGTGCCGCCGGGATCTTGCCTGCCAGCTCTGGCGATCTGGACGCGGACAGGTGAACGATGCCGTCTATCCGAAACTGGAAGGCGCGGCGCGCCGGCATCTGTTGCAGTGGACGACAGATGCATTCATCGCCAGCCATCTGGACGCGGCGCAGATTGCCGCGCTTGAGGCGCCGCAGTGGGCAACGTTAGCGCAACGGTTGCCTGGATTCGTGCGCGATAGGCTGGTGCAAGAGCTGGAGCAGTCCGGTAACCCGTCCTACGTATTACGCGTTGCCATCAGAGCCTCGCTCTATCGCTTGTTGCGCAGCGACCCGGCGGGCGGGTTGAGTCTGTTGCGCGTGGCTAGCACCCGAATCCCGGTGAGTGATTTGCCCTTGGCGCGTTATGCATCCTTCTTCCCAGAGGAAATCGCGGCCATTATTGTGGACCTGGGAGGCAGGCAGCGCGTGCCGCTCTCTGCGCAAACCCTGCGGCGCCTGGACGCGCCGATGCTTTGCAAACTGTTGTCGGCCGACGCGCTCCCCAACCTGCGGGCGGTTTTCCAACATCTGCATGCCAGCCAGCGGGACGCCCTTTACCACCATGGCGGCGAAGCCTGGCGCACAGATAGCGGGGCTTTGCCGTTTGAGTTCGTGCGCGGGCTATCCAGCGCTGTCCGGCAGGCCGAAGCGCGTCATGCGTTCTCGTTGCGTCTCCTTGCCGCCGAGCCGATGGTCCGCCTGCCTTACCTGTCCTGCCTGCCGTTTCAGGAAGCGCTGGCCCTGGCTCAGCCATTTCTGTCGCAGCCTGATGGCGAATTGCGCGCGCAAGCCGTGGCGGCGGTAGTCGGGGCAGGGCGGTACGAGGCATCGAGCCTGCCCGCCATTCTGGACTTTTGCCGAGCGCGTGAAAACGAACAGGACCCCGTGCGGCTTGCGATGTTTACGGCCCTGGCGGCGCTACCGCCTTCGCGTTGGGAAGCTGAGCATCTAAGCGGGTTTGCCGCGCTGATCGATGCCGCGTTGCGCGCCCGGGACTGCTCGCACCAGACCATGCTGGCGGCCACGCAATGGTTGATGGCCATCATCACTACTCAACCTGCCTTTGTTGTCGAGTCGCTGCCCCGCCTTGTCGAGCGCATGGGCAGCATGGGCAATCTTCGCTATGGGCATTGGGAATCCCGCATGAGCGATGGCGAATTGCTCAAGATCGCCCCGCATCTGATGGGGCTGCTTGAGACATGGATACGGCGAGATCGCGCCCAGGTTGCGCTGCAGCTTATCTTCGGTTTTGGATGCCGTGCGAAAGCCGTGGACCTGTTCGTCGAAATGTTCGCCAACCTGGCCCGGGACAAGCGCGGCAATGTGGCACGTTCGGGACTGGAGGCGTTGGTGCGGCTCGGGCTCCGGAAGAGGGTGGCCGAATTGGTTCCTAGTCTGGTACAGCAAGATCCGAGCTGGATTCAGGTTCCCGCGGTTTCCGGGCATTTGCATCTGCACAGGCAGGACCTGCTGACGCCATTTCTGACCGCCCGCGTCTACAAGGGGCGGTTTCCAAGCGGAAAGGCGGCGTTCCTTCCTGGCTATGACAGCGGGTTCTTTCGGTGGACGGCCGCCCAGCAGCAATGCTATGCCGGCGAACTGCTTAAAGTCCTGACCAGCACGCAACGCAATGCGTGGGAACTCTACGGTTCAGTCCAGCGATACGCGGCTATGCCGTCCATCGACCTGGCGCCGCTTGTCCATCTTGCGCGCCTGGACGCGCCTGATCAGGGGCTGCGCGACAAGACGCTGGAAGCGCTCGGGCGTGCCGATGCCGGACGCGGCGTGGCAGAGCTGATGCAAGCATTGGATGACGGCCGGGCCCGCGTCGCCATCTATGCCTTGCGTCGATCCTTGATGAACCTGCGCCCCGCGCAGGTGCTGGATCTGCTTGGCCGCGTACCGCGCGGCAAGATCACCGTGGCGAAGGAGATCATCCGGCTCGCTGGCGATCTAAGGACAGAGGGTGCTTTTGCATTCCTGGCCCGAATCGAAGATGAACCCAAGCTGCATCAGGATGTGGCGATTGCCTTGATGCGGGCGTACTGGAACTTCCTTGATCGCCCTGAAGTCTGGCAGCGATTGCACGCCGCCGCTTGCAGCGAGCAGCCAGCGCTGGCGCGCGCCACCATCCGTATTCCGCCGATTGGCCTTTCCCCGGACAGCCAGCGCGCGTTGAGCAAGCACCTTGCATTGCTGCTCGGGCATTCCGATGCGCAAATCCGCAAGGAAACACTGCTACGACTGATAGCGATGCCGCCAGGAGAAGGCGAGCCTGCGCTGTACAACGCGCTGGCCGCGCAGCTGGATGACGTGGATGTCTCGCTCGTTGAACTCGCGGCCAGCGCGCTGCTGGGCATATATGCAAGAAACTTGCCGCGGGAGCTGGCAAGCAGTTTCGCAGGCATAACGCAAGCGCGTTCATTGGCTGCAGTGGTCGCTGCGTACCGGGGGCGGTTGCACCGTGGCCAGCCGGAACTGGCCGCGTCGGCGGGCATGCTGGTTGAAGCGTTGCTGGCCAGGCGCTGGCATCCGGGACTGGCGCTACGGCTCGCGTTCTCGATATTGAGTCCCGAGGCCGTGCTGGCGATTGCGCAGCAATTCGATTCCTCGACATTGCTGCATCCGGGCGCCGTTGGGGATGTCCTTGATTCGCTTGCGGATACGGTGGCGGGTGCGGGCGCGGATCA
Source organism: Achromobacter kerstersii (assembly GCF_902859595.1). Classification (GTDB taxonomy): domain Bacteria; phylum Pseudomonadota; class Gammaproteobacteria; order Burkholderiales; family Burkholderiaceae_B; genus Achromobacter; species Achromobacter kerstersii. The sequence goes on from NZ_CADIJQ010000001.1 coordinate 562,526, forward strand.
ACTGACCCATGTGGAAGCCCGGTTGGGGGCAGAGGGTAATGCCGGCATGCGGCGCATCGGCCTGGGCTTGCTACGCGAAATGTCGGCCCGAAGTGGATGGACGGACGAGATGCGCCAACGGCTTAGTTTCTATCGGAACGACAAGGATGGCTGGGTTTCCGACGCAGCCGACCTGATTACTTATCCGGATGAGCTTTCCAAATCGGACGATTTCTCGTAGTTCAAGGAGCCAAAGCGGCGAACGCACCCGGTATCGCGCACGTTCCGCCGCCTCTCAACTTCAAAGGCCCTCACACGAAATCCACATCCCCACTCTCAACAACCCCGCCCACGCGACCCGGCGCGTTTTGGTTTTTCCAGTACATATTCGTATGGCTGATTACCGCAGCCGGCGGCGGGGCGCCGTTGTCCGTCATGTCTACCGTCGTATGGGCATCCCCAACCAGCACCGCATCGTAGCCGCGAGCCAATGCACCGTGCAGGGTCGAGCGCACGCACATGTCTGTTTGCGCGCCCGTCACAACGAGCTTGCCCACGCGCAGCCGGGATAGCGCCTGTTCAAGATCGGTGTCTTCAAACGCGTCGCGATAATGCTTTTCGACGATATTCTCACCGGGCGCCGGAGACAGTTCAGGCGCGAGTTGCCAGGCTTCGCTTCCTTTTTCGAGATCACTGCCGGTGTGCTGAACCCAGATCACTGGTACGCCCGCGATTCGCGCGCGCGCAATCAGCGTGTTGACGACGTGCAGCACCTCTTCGCGTCGGAGGGCGTTCGCGATGACACCGGTTTGAAGGTCGATGACGACGAGTGCAGTGTTGGGACGATCGACAAAGGTGGTCATCGGACTGGCTCCTGTTAAGCGAAGATCGAATATGACGCCGGCCGCCCGATCAATGCAAGTGCGAGTTGGGGATTGATTGGGTCTTTGCTGCAAGAGCAGCACCTGATCCTCACAGGCGCTGCGCCTACGCCCATTCAGAACGTCGTCAACTGACTTGGATTAGTAATGTTATTACATTACAATTCTTGCTCGAATTTTCGCTGCATCGTCCCCCGGCTGGGGACTCCGTCATCATCCGCTTCCCTTCATGTCTCCCTTGATTCCTGCTTCTTCTACGGCACGCCTGCGTTCCATCGACGCCTTGCGCGGCCTGGTCATTGTCATCATGTTGCTTGACCACGTTCGCGAGACTTTCTTTTTGCACCATCAGGTCAGCGACCCGATGGACGTCTCGGCCACCGATCCCGCACTGTTCTTTTCCCGTTTGCTCGCGCATCTTTGCGCACCTGTCTTCGTCTTCTTGACCGGCGTATCCGCCTGGCTCTACGGCGCTAAAGCCGGCAGCCGTGGCGCGGCGGCCGCGTTCCTGGCCAAGCGCGGGGCGTTCCTGATCCTGCTGGAAATTGTGGTGGTGAATTTTGCGTGGACGTTCCAGTTCCCGCCGTCGGTTATCTACCTGCAAGTGATTTGGGTGATTGGTTTGAGCATGCTGGCGCTGGCCGCCTTGCTGTGGCTGCCGCGTGCCGCCTTGGTGGTGATCGGCGTGTTGCTGGTGGCGGGGCATAACGCGCTGGACGGTGTGCACGTTGCCGCGGGCGAATTCATGCATGTGCCGTGGGCGGTGTTGCATGACCGTGGCTGGATTCAGGTGGGCGACGCCTTGCGGCTGCGCACGTCGTACCCCTTGCTGCCGTGGATTGGCGTGATTGCGCTGGGCTATGCGGTGGGGCCGTGGTTTCAGGCGCGCGTGCCGGCGGCTGTGCGGCAACGCCGCTTGTGGGCGGCAGGCATCGCGGCGCTGGCCGGCTTCGTCGTGCTGCGCATGCTGAATGGGTATGGGCAGGCGCAACCGTGGGCCGTGCAGGACGATGCGCTGCATACCGTGATGAGCTTCGTGAACATCACCAAGTACCCGCCGTCCTTGATGTTTTTGCTGCTGACACTCGGGCTGGGCCTGTGTTTGCTGGTGCTGATTGAACGCGCGCAAACCGCTGCCTGGGTGGGGGTGCTGTGCGTGTTTGGCGCCGCGCCGATGTTCTTCTATCTGCTGCATCTGTATGTGCTGAAGGCGCTGTATCTGGCGGGCGAGGGCGTCTGGGGGCTGAACCAGGGCAAGTTCTTTGGTGTGGACAGCATGGCCAGCATCTGGCTGATTTCCGTGCTGTTGGCGGTGGCCCTGTACTGGCCCGTGCGGTGGTTTGGCCGGTTGAAGGCAGCGCGCCGTGACATCTTCTGGCTCAAGTATTTGTGATGGTGGTGCGTCGATGGGGGAAGTGGTCCGCGTGCGTGGCCACGTTGATGACGCCGTGCCTGGCTGACGCGCAGCAAAGCCCGGTCACCTTGTATGGGGTGGTCGATCTGAGCCTGGCGGGTTTTTCGACGCAGGAGCGCGGCACGGCCGTGAACATGCAGTCGGGTGTGCAGTCGGGGTCGCGGTGGGGCTTGCGCGGCAGTGAAGACTTGGGCAATGGCATGCGCGCCAACTTCCAACTGGAAAGCGGCGTCGTGGCCAACAACGGCAAGTCGGCGCAGGGCGGGCGTCTATTCGGGCGCGCGGCTTGGGTGGGCTTGTCGGGCGGCTGGGGCGATCTGCGCCTGGGCCGCCAGACGTCGGTGTCGTCGGCAACGCTGGCGGACTATGACGCGTTTCTGGCGTCGTACTTGATCACGGGCGCGCAGACCGCGCTGCTGCCTTACAACGCGAATCGGGCGGATAACACCGTGGCGCTTTGGACGCCGTCGGTGAGCGGGTGGCGCGCAGGGGCGGACGTCAGCCTGGATTACGACGGGGGCGGCGGGTTTGAAACGTCGGCGACGAACAAGCTCTACAGCGCCGCGTTGATCTATGAACAACCCGGCTACGCCGTCACGGCAACCTATGAAGGCGCGCGTTGGGCAGACGGAACGGTGCAGTCCGCCGCGATGAGGCAGGCAGGCGGCGCACGCCAGCCGGATGCCTATACGCTGGCAGGCCGCGCCACCGTCGACGCGTTCACGCTGTATGCGGCCGGGTCCATCATGCGCAACGGGTCGACGATTCCGGCGGTGCCGTCGCCGGGGCAGCGCGCATACTTTCCGGGCAGCACGGTGCATGCGGTGATGGCCGGGGCCGCGTGGCGGTTGGGGGCCAACACGGTCATGGCGTCGTGGCAGGGCAGCATGCCTAGCGGCGGCGCGTTGGCGCGCGATGGCGCCACGCACACGCAGCAGGTCTATTCGGCGGGTTATGGGTACGACCTGTCCAAGCGCACCAACCTCTATGCCATTTACGGCTATATGCGGGGCGCCTGGTCAGATTCGTCGTGGCATCAATCCCAATACGCGGTAGGCATGCGCCACCGGTTTTAGTACGTCTTGCTGGAAATCTGCTGGGCGGTTTGAAGGTCAAGCCATTTGGTGTCTTGGGGAATGCGGTCCAGGTTGCCCAGGTCGATCTGCGTTTGCAGTGCGTCCTTCAACGCTTGTTCCGGCACGGCGACGGAATCGGCGAACACGCCGTCGTCGATCAGGCGTTGCACGGACGCGCGCACCACGGCGGGGTCCAGGTTCGGGAACAGCTTCAATCCGCTAGCCACCGCGGCGGCCGGGTCTTTGTGGATGGCCTTCAAGGCGCGGTCGATGCCCGACACAAATTTCTGCTGCACCTGCGGGGAGATGTCCTGGCGGGTGGAGATGGCCGAGAACGTGTACGGGCCGATCTCGCGCGAGAAGGCCGACACCACCTTGTAGCCCTGGGCCTGTGCCTGGGACGCGCCCGGTTCGTAGAGCACGGCGCAGTCGGCCTTGCCCGAGCTCAAGGGGCCAATCTCATTACCCAGCGGCACTTCCAGCAAATCCAGATCGCGCTTTGGGTCCAGCCCGGCGTTTTTCACGAGCTTCAGGAAGGCGGATGAGCTGGTTGTGGGCATGGCGCCCGTGGCGATGGTGGCGCCTTTCAGGCTTTTGAAGCCGTCGAACTTGAAGTCTTGTTTGCACGTCAGCCACACGCCCAGGCGGTTCAAAGTGCCGCCCACGACTTTCACGGGCGCGCCGCGGCCAAAGGAGATAGCCGTCCATTCCGGGCCGTGCAGCGAGAAGTCGGCGCTGCGGGAAATCACGGCAGCCAGCGCGTTGGTGGACGACGAGGCCACGTCGATGCGCACGTCCAGCCCTTCATCCTTGAAGTACCCGTGTTCTTCGGCGAAGTACACCGGCAGGTAGAACACGGACTTGAAGGCGGCGGATACCACCGCCTTGTCGTTGGCGGCGAAAGCGGAGACGGACAGCAGCGACGCAACGGCGGCCGTGGCCAAGCGCAGGGAAAGAGTCGGATTCATAGGGAATGGCAGGCTTGGAAATCAGGGTTGGAAATTGCAGTCTGAATGCGTGGGTTTTGGGTACGCGGTTCAGAGCTTGAATTGGGTGGCGTAGGTTTGGTCTTTCCAGCGCAGCAAGCGCTTTTCGGCGACGTCCACGCCGGCATACAGAACAAAGCCCAGCAGCATCAGCGAGAAGATGCCGACCCAGACGGTGTTCAGGTCATACAGCGACGAGGCCACGAAGATCACGTGCCCCAGCCCGTACTTGGACGAAATGAATTCGCCCACCACGGTGCCCACCAGCGCAAAGCCGATGTTGATGCGGAACGTGCTGATGATGGCGGGCAGCGCTGATGGCACGACCACCTTGCGAAAGATCTGGCGGCGGCTGGCGCCCAGAGAAACCATCATCTTCTGGATGTCGGGGTCTGTGTCCTTGGCGGCCTGAAATGCGGCCAGCAAGGCGACGATGGACGTCAGCGATACGGACAGCGCCACTTTTGAAATGACGCCAGTGCCAAACCACAGGATCACAAGCGGCGCGAACGCAATCTTTGGCACGCTGTTGATGGCGACCAGAAAGGGTTCGACGACCCGCGCGCCATAGGGCGAATACCACAGCGCCAAGCCAGGCGCGGTGCCCAGCACGGTGCCGGCTACAAAGCCCACGGCGGATGCCCACAGCGTGTAGTTGGCGTGCTCCCAAAGCTCGCCGGACTGGATCATTTTCCAGGCGGCTTGCAGCACGCCAGCGGGCGAACCGAACAGAAAGCCCGACACGGCGCCCGACCGGACGCCGGCTTCCCACGCGCCGAACAGCACGGCAAGTATCAGCAGCTGGGTGACCAGCACGGGCAGGCGGAAACGGGCGGCGCGAGGAGCGCGGCGAGTGCGTTGGGCGCGGTCGGTGCGTTCGACGCGGGTATTGGCGGCCAAGGTGTGTTGCCGGCTATCGCCCAAGGCGGCGCTGGCGGCAGGGGTAACGGTGGTCTGGCTCATGCGTGGGTTCCGGTTTTGCGGCCGGTCTGAATGTCGAGTTCCTGGCAGAGCAGGTCGAAGTACGCCGGAAAGCGGCTGTCGTGGCGCGCGGCCAGGGGTGAGCGTGTGCCGAGTTCGATCTTGTGTTCGCTTTTCAATCGGCCGGGGCGGGCGCTCAAGACGAAGATGCGTTCAGACAGAGCAATGGCTTCGTCGATGTCGTGCGTCACCAGCACCACTGTCTTGCCCTTTTGGCTGACGGTGTCGGCCAGCATGGACTCCAGGAACAAGCGGGTTTGGTAATCCAGCGCCGAGAACGGTTCGTCCAGCAGCAGCACATCCGGGTCCGGCAGCAAGGTGCGCGCCAGCGCCACGCGTTGCCGCATGCCGCCCGACAGCGCCTTGGGGTAGCTGTCTTGAAACGGCAGCAGGCCAAAGGTGTTCAGATAGTCGCGTGCCAATTCGACGGATTCCGCGCGGGGCGTGCCGCGTATTTCCAGGCCGACCAGCACGTTGTCCAGCACGGTGCGCCACGGCATGAGCAGGTCGCGTTGCAGCATGTAGCCGACGCGTCCGCGCAGGTTGGGCAGGGGCTTGCCATCCAGCGCGATGGTGCCGGCATCGTGTTCAAGCAGGCCGGTCAGGATGTTGAACAAGGTGGACTTGCCGCAGCCCGAGGGGCCGATGATGCTGACGAATTCACCGCTGGCGGCGTTCAGGCTGATGTTGTCCAGCACCTGGACGGGGCCGGTGTCGGTCTGGAACCGCTTGGACAGATTGCGGATTTCCAGTTTTAAAGCAGGGGCTAGTGTCATGGCGGTGCAATCTCAGGCCGCCTCAGGCCGCGCCATGCGCAAGTTCCAACGCCACGACGTCTTCATGCGGCACTTCCAGCGCCTCGTTAAAGCGCTTGAAGAAGCTGCACAGCGCAATGCGAATCGTCAGTTCCACAATCTGTTCTTCGCTGAAGAACGATTGCAGCTTGCTGTAGAACGCGTCGCTGACTTGCGACGGCGTCAAGGTCACCAGCACCGCGTAGTCGCGAACCACCAGGTCTTGCTCGTCCAGCCCGGGCACGCTGGGTTCCAGCAGGCGGTCGATGGCGTCTTGCGAAATGCCGTGCGCCGCCAGCTTGGGCGTGTGCAGCGTGACGCAGTAGTGGCAGGCGTGCGCCTTGGATGCCGTCAGCAGCGCAATTTCCAGATGGCGCGGCGAGATCAAGCCGTCTTCACGCGATTGCACCAGGTAAGAGAAAAAATGCTTCAACGCGGGCGGCCGGGGCGCGAACGCGCTCAGCATGTTGGCGTATGGGCCGTAGTCTTGAAGCAGTTGATTGAAGAGGGTGGCGGTGTTGGAATCCAGCGTGGCGGGATTCAGGGGATTCAGGCGGGGCAAGGCGATTCCAGCGGAATAAGAAAATGACGCTGTCATCCTAAAAGATGCATGCCCGCCTGAAAAATACCGATATCACATATGGTTATGGGGACGCACGGCGCTTATGCCGACAGCCAATTAGCATCGCCCTCGATCAGCGTGCCGCCGTGGCTGGTGGTGTCGCCCTGGCGCGCCACCGGTTGCCCTTCGATGGTGGCGGATGCGGAACCGCTGACGATGACGGCGCCGCAGCTGATGCGGTCGCCCACGCGGGCGATCGGCCGGCCGTTGATGGCCGCGGTGGACGCGCCGCTGACGATGCTGCCGGGGCCATGGAGCGGGCAGGCGTGAGCATGGCCAACAAGGGCGACGGGGATCATGGGGGCTCCTTTGATCAGAGTGGCTGAAATCGGAATGGCTGCGATCAGATTGGGGGCAATCAGATTGGCTTCAATGAGACTGGCCTCAATGAGGTTGGCCTCAATGTTAGGGAGCCATTCAAAATTAGCCATAGGACGATTCAGAAAAGCAGCCCCCCGTGTTTGTCTGACGCGCCTGTCGCCCATGCTCTACAAGCGCTGGCCCCCCGTTGCATCAATACTCTGCCCGGTGACCCAGCGTCCTTCGTGCGAGGCCAGGAACGCGACGATATCCGCAATGTCTTCTGGCTGGCCGACGCGCCCCAGCGCAATCGTCTGGGCAATGGCGCGGCTGATGTCGGGGTCGCGGGCGCGGGTGTTCATGTCGGTGGCGGTGGCGCCGGGCAGCACGGCGTTCACCGTAATGCCGCGCGCGCCCAGGTCGCTAGCCAGCAGCAGCGTCAGCGCCTCCAGCCCCGCTTTAGCCGGTGCGTAGACGCTCATTTCGGGATAGGCGGCGCGGGTGCCCATCGACGAGATATTGACGATACGCCCGCCGTCGCGCAAGAAGGGCAGGCAGTGCTGAATCAAAAAGAACGGCGTCTTCAAATTGACTTGCAGCACGCGGTCGAAATCGTCGGGTTTGACGTCGGCCAGCCGCGCACGCAGGCCCACGCCCGCGTTGTTGACCAGAATATCCAGGCCGTCGGCGCCCGTGTGTTGCTGCACCGTATGGCGCAGCGCTTCGGCGAGTATCGCCGCCGCGTCGGACGACGCCAGGTCGGCTTGCAAGGTCCAGGCGCGGCCGCCAGCGTCGCGGATCAGCGCTACGACTTCATCGGCGGCGTCGCGGGCGGCGTTGTAATGCACGGCGACGTGCGCGCCGCGCCGGCCCAGCGCCAGCGCAATGGCGCGGCCGATGCCGCGGCTGCCGCCGGTGACCAGCGCCGTCTTGCCGGCCAGCGAATCCGGGGTGTGGCTCATGCGGCCTCCGTGGCGGTCAGGGTCCAGGCTTGTTGCGCTTCCAGCGCACGGGCCTGCAACAGCAGGGCGTTGCGATCGACCTTGTTGGTGCCGGCCCATGGCAGTTCATCCACGAAGCGGATGCGGCGCGGGTGCTGATACGCGGGGCCGTTCGCCAGTGCATGGCGCTTAAGCGCGTCAGCATCCAGCCCGCTGCCGTCGCGGCGCACGACGAAGGCAACGGGGATGTGCCCGCGCTCTTCGTCGGCCAGCGGCACGACGCAGCTTTGGCGCACGTCGGGATGAGACTCCAGCAGTTTTTCCACTTCAACGGGATAGATGTTCTCGCCGCCGCATACGAACATGTCGTCGGCGCGGCCTACGAAATAGTAGAAGCCGTCGGCGTCGCGGCGCATGACGTCGCCGCTGTAATACCAGCCGTCTTGCAGCACCTGCGCGCTTTTCTCGGGCAGGTTGTGATAGCCAGACAACACGGCCGGGTTCTTCATCAGCAGCACGCCTTCGTCAGCGTTCGGGCCATCCGCCAGCCGCACGTGAGAGGGGTCCAGCGGATGGCCCACCGCCAGCGGCGGCGTGGGCAGGCCATGCGGATGGGGGCCAAACACGGCGGGGCCGGCCTCGGTGGTGCCGTACCCATGCGTGATGCGCACATGCGGCAGCGCTTGCTGGATGCGTTCATACAGCGCTACCGTCATCGGGGCCGAGCCCAGCATCACGCGCGCCAGCGCGGATAGATCGCGGCCGTGCAGCAGCGCCGGGTCTTTGACCAGGCGGGCGAACATCGTCGGCACGGCGGTCAGGATGGTGATGCGGTAACGCTCCAGCGCATCGGCGTAAGCCGCGACATCAAAGCTGGGCTGGATGACCAGCAGGCTGTTGCTGGCGAATGCGCGCTTGGCCATGAACAGGCCGTTCATATGGAACAGCGGTTGGGCCAGCAGATAGTGTTCCTGCGCGGCGTTGGCCGCCACCGGGGCCGAGGTGGTCGTCAGCGCCCAGAGCTGGCCGGTATGCGTCAGCGGCACGCCTTTGGGCTTGCCCGTGGAGCCGGACGTGTACAGCATCTGCGCGACGTCGTCGTTCGCGGGCGTGACGGTGTTGAACTCCGTGGGCGTAATCTGCGCAGCGAAGCCTTCGGGGCCGTCGTCGTCAAAGTCGAGCACGGGCACCGTGGCTTCGAACGCAGCGCGGCGCGGGGCATCCACGAACGCCAGCGCGATATCGGCGTCGCGGATCACGTAGTCGATATTCTCTTGCGACTGCTTGATGTTGATGGGCACGGCGACGAAGCCGGCGCGCATGATGCCGAAGTACGTAATCAGGTATTCGGCGCGGTTCAGCGCGGCAATCGCCACGCGCGCGCCCGGCGGCAGGCCGCGCGCCGTCAGCCAGGCGGCCACGCCGCCCGCCAGTTGGCGAACCTGGTCGTGGTCGTAGTGCGCGGGCGCGCCGGGCTGGCGCAGGTCAATGATGGCGGGCAGGGCGGTGGCGCGGCGCGGGTCGGCCAGGTCGCCAAGATTATTCAGCGTATGCGTCATGGGATATTCCGGGTTTGCAGTTGCGGTTCAACGCTTTTGCAGCTTGGGGTTGAGCGCGTCGTTCAGGCCGTCGCCAACCAGGTTCAGCGACAGCACGGCAAGCATGATGGCCACGCCGGGAACGGCGCAGATGTACCAGGACGAGCGGATCAGGCTGCGGCCTTCGCCCACCAGCCGGCCCCAGCTGGCGATGTTGGGGTCGCCCAGCCCCAGAAACGACACCACCGATTCGTACAGGATGGCGCCGGCCACCACCAGCGACGACATCACGATGACGGGCGGCAGCGCGTTAGGCAGGATCTCGCCGGCGACGATGCGCAGCGGGCTCATGCCGACGGCGCGGCACGCCTGCACGAATTCGCGTTCCTTGAACGACAGGAACTCCGCCCGCGTCAGCCGCGCGATGGGCGGCCACGACACCAGCCCGACGGCCAGCGTGATGGTTTCAATGTGCGGCCCCAGGACCGACACGATGGTCAGCACGAAGACCACGTTGGGAATGATCTGGAACAGTTCGGTGACGCGCATCAGCGCTTCGTCGATCCAGCCGCCCGACCACGCGGCCGCGGCGCCCACGCTCACGCCGATCAGCGTGGCGGTGGCGGCGGCCACCAGGCCAATCAGCAAGGTGGCGCGCGCGCCGTGCGCGATCAGCGCGGCAATGTCGCGGCCCATGGAGTCGGTGCCTAGCGGGTAACGCCAGGACTCGAACGGCCAGATCTCGGGCGCGCCAACGATGCGCAAGGGGTTGGTGGGATACAGCCAGCCGGCGCTGGCGGCCAGCAGCACCACCAGCAGCAGGACGATGGCGCCCGCCACCGCGCCACGGTTGCGGGCGTAGCGGGACAGGAATGAGGCCGGGCGATGGGGGGCGGATGCGGCGGGGGAAGCGGCTGTGGTGTTGCCAGCACCAGAAGCAGCAGGCGAAACAGAAGACGATGCAGACATGTCAGGCAGCCTTGATGCGCGGGTCCAACCGCGTGTAGAGCAGATCGACGACGATGTTGGCGACGATCACGACGAAAGAACTCAGCACCAGAATGCCCAGCACGACGGGGTAGTTGCGGGTCATGACGCTGTCAAACAGCACGCCGCCAATGCCGGGCCAGCTGAACACCGCTTCAACAACAATGCTGCCGCCCAGCACGGCGCCCAGTTGCAGGCCCAGCAAGGTCACGATGGGCAGCACCGCGTTGCGCAGGATGTGGCGCAGCACGACGGTGGCGCGCGTCAGGCCCTTGGCGTATGCCGTGCGCACGTAGTCCATGCGGCTGACTTCCAGCATCGACGCCCGCATCACGCGCGCATACGCCGCCGAATAGAACAGGCCCAGCGCAAGGGCGGGCAGCGCCAGATGGTGCAGCACGTCCAGCGCCTGGCGCCAGAGCCCGCCGTCCAAGCCGATGGTGACCATGCCGCCCACCGGAAACCAGCCCAGCTTCACGGAAAACAGAATGATCAGCATGATGCCCAGCCAGAAGCTTGGCGCGGCAAAGCACAGCACGGCAAAGGCCGACACCGCGCTATCCCACCACGTGTTGACCTTCACGGCTGACACGATGCCCGCCGCCATGCCTACCAGCACAGCGATGGCGATGCTGGCCAGCATCAGCACCAGCGTGGCGGGCAGGTGCGCCAGAATCACGTCCAGCACCGGCAGGTTGTGCCGGTACGAATAGCCGAAATCCAGGCGCGCGACCGATCCGATGTACTTCAGCAGCTGCACGGTAGGGGTCTGGTCCAGGCCGTAGGTCACGCGCAGGCGTTCGATCAGCGCGGGGTCGGTAACCTGCTGTTCGGCCGTCATGACGTCCAGGAAGGTGCCTGGCACGGATTGGATCAGGGCAAAGTTCAGCACCACCACGCCCAACAGCAGCGGAATGGCCTGAAGCAAGCGGCGGGTGATCAGTCGGATCGGCATGGCGGGTCGCTTAAGGTTGCAGCCAGACGTCGGCCAGGGTCTCGCCCTGCACGTTGGCGCTGGTCGTGAAGTTGCGCACCTTCTTGCCGGCCAATGTGAACGCCTGGATCTCCACCAGCGGCACCAGGGGCACGTCGGTGGACGCCAGCTTCGCGAATTCCGCGGCCAGCGCGCGGCGGGCCTCGGGCGCCGTTTCCACCGCAAGCTTGGCGACGATGCCGTCCATCTCGGGGCTGGAATAGCCCGTGGCGTTGCGGAACGCCGCGCCTTTTACGATGCCGTCGGTCGTGAAAAATTGCGTCACGGTCGGCACCAGTTCCAATGGCGACGTGAAGTTGGACACGGCGATGTCGTAGTCGTAATCGCCATAGATGCGCTTGAGCGCGGTGGCGCGGTCAACGGAATCCAGCTTCACCGCAATGCCCACGTCTTCCAGCGCCTGCTTCAGGTACTGGCCCAGCTTGGCGTTTTCTTCGAACCAGGCGGCGGCCAGCAGGTTGACGGTGAAGCGCTTGCCGTCTTTGACGGGCAGGCCGGCTGCGTCCAGCAGCGCGGCGGCCTTCTTGGGGTCGAACGGGTAGCGCGGCACGTCTTCGGTGAAGAACAACGGGTTGCTGCTGAAGATGGGCGCAATCGCCGGTTTGCCCCGGCCGTAATAGATGGTGTCGACGATGAATTGGCGGTCGATGGCGTGCAGGATGGCCTGTCGCACTTCACGGCGCTTGACGATCTCGCGGCGCTGATTGAATTCCACGGTGACGGTCCAGGCGGTGTTCTGATAGCCGCGCGTATCCACGACGACCTTGCCGGTTTTCACCAGACGGTCGATGTCGCGCGCTGGCACCGGACTGGAATACGCCAAGCCCAATTCCCCCGTTTCCAGCGCGGCCCCGCGCGAAGCCGGGTCGCCCCACCAGCGGATGACGAGCTTGTCCAGGTAGGGCATGCCGGCATTCCAGTACGCGTCGTTGCGCAGGTATTCCACGTGGCTGCCGCGCACCCACTTGCCGTACTTCCACGGGCCGGTCCCGACCGGCGTGTTGTTCAACGGGTTGGTAATGATGTCTTTGCCGTCGTACAGATGCTTGGGCAGCAGCAATTGGAACTGGCCGGCCAGCGTGGACTTCAAGAAGAATTCCGGCACCGGGGCGTTGAAGGTCAGCACGACGGTGTGCGGGTCGGTGGCGGTGGCGTCCGTCAACGACTTCAGCGCGATGCCGGCCGAGATGGGCTTCCAGTGTTGCAGCGCGTTGTAGACGACGTCGGCGGACGTGAACGGTGCGCCGTCATGCCAGGTGACGCCTTCGCGCAGCTTGATGGTGTAGCTGCGGAAGTCGGCGGCGGGCGTCAGGCTTAGCGCCAGCGCGGGCTGGAACTTCAGGTCGGCGTCCAGGCGCAGCAGGCGTTCAAGAATCTTGGTGGACGTCTGGAACGGGCTGGAGCCGCCGCCGCCCGGCACAAACAGCGCTTGCGGCTCCAGGCCGCCCCAGCTGGCGACGAGCGTGCCGCCCTTGCGGGCCGGGCCGGGGTCTGAGCCGGGTGTGTCCGTGGCGGCGATCAGCGCGCGGGGCGCAAGCCCGAAGCCAGTGGCGGCCAGGCCGCCTGCGGCGGAACGGGTGAGGAAGGCGCGCCGTCCGGGGCGCGGAGTCTGGGTCATGATGAATCCTTAGGGGTCGGGGCGGGCTCAGCCTTGGCTGAGCGTGGCGTAGGTGGCGCGGCCGATGGCCACCAGCGCACCCTGGTCGTTGTAGAGGTCTACGTCGGCCACGCCGACGCTGCGGCCGTTGCGCCGCACGCGCGCCACGGCCGTCAGGCTGGTGTTCACGGCAGGGCGCAGATAGTCGACGCGGAAGTTGATGGTCGGCAGCCCTCGGCCCAGCAGCATGCCCACGGCAAAATCGCCCACGGTATCGATCACGGCGGCCAGCGGGCCGCCATGCCATTGGCCGCTGGCCGCGCCGCGTTCGAACTCGGCGCGCATGGGGGCCAGCACGGTGAGTTCGCCACGGTCGTGATCGACGGCGGTGACGCTCAAGCCCAGCCAGGCGATGAAGGGGGAACCGTCGAACTTGGCCTGGATGGCTTCAGCGCTAAGCGTCGAATTTTGCGCGGGGCTTTGGATTGGGTTTTGCACTGCGCTCATGACGTCACCAGCACTTTGCCGACGATCTTGCGATCTTCCAGCGAGGCCAGCGCCTCTGCGCCTTGTTCCAGCGGCCAGCTGCGGTCAATCGGCACATGCAGGCGGCCGTCGCGCACCAGTTCCAGCAGCTCGTAGAGGTCGTCGCGGTCCCAGCCGTTGGAGCCGCGAATCTGCAATTCGAAGGTCCAGATGTAGCGCAGGTCTTCCTTGGGGTCGAAGCCCGCGGTGGCGCCGCAGGTGAGTAGACGGCCGCCCAGACGCAGGCAGCGCAGCGACTTCACCCAGGTGTCGCCACCCGTGAAGTTCACCACCACGTCCACGCCGCCCGACTTGCCGCCGCGGCGGCGCGCGGGTTTGCCGAAGCGTTCCTGCACGGCTTTCAGGAAGTCTTCCTGCGTGTACAGGATGATGTGGTCGGCGCCCAGCGCGCGCAGCGCTTCGCCCTTTTCAGCAGTGCCGGCGCAGGCGATGACTTCCGCGCCGGCCAGCTTGGCCAGCTGCACCGCGCACACGCCCACGCCGCCGCTTGCGCCCAGGATCAGCACTTTTTCACCGGCCTGGATCTGGCCGATGCGGTTCATCATGCGCAACGCCGTGCCGTAGGCCACGGGCAGCGCGGCGGCCTGTTCGAAGCTGACTGCATCGGGCAGGCGCAGCAGTTGATGCGCCGGCACGCGGCAGCGCTCGGCCAGGCCGCCGTGGATGGTTTCACCGACCAGCCCGCCGTTCACCCGGTCAATGGGGTCGACCAGCACGCGGTCGCCCACTTTCCACTCGCTGACGTTGGCGCCGGTTTCCAGGATTTCACCGGCCACGTCCAGGCCGATGATCACGGGAAAGGGCAGGTTGATGCCGGGCATGCCACGGCGAGTGAACACGTCGTGATAGTTCAACGACGACGCGCGCACGCGGATGACAACGTCGTCCGGGCCGGCGACGGGGTTGGGGAATTCGGGTTCGAAGCGGAGCTTGTCGCTGCCGCCGTGTTCACGCAAAACGATTGCTTTCATGACTGCCAATAGATAGTTGGGGATGTGGGAAGGGGGCGTTACCAGGCGGCGACGCCGGCGATTGCCTGCCGGGTGATGGCCAGGCCATGCGCCAGGGCGCTACGGCGCCAGACGCTCGAGACCGGAACAAAGGCGTCGACCAGATCGGCGCGCAGTTGGGCGTCGCGCGCGGCGTCAGGGGACAGCGGGGCCTTGAAACGCAGCCATTGGTCGAGCCTGAGCGCGGGCCGCATTTGCAGGCCACGCGTGCCGAACTCCACGACGGCGCCTGCGAGTGCGCGGTCGCCCAAGGCTTGCTGCACGCCACGGAACACCAGCCCCTGGTAATCGGGGCGGGCCAGGCCATGCGGACGCTGGTCACGCACGCGGTCTGCGCCCCACCATGCGGCGGCTTGCGTTTGTTCGGCGCTGCCTTCGTCGTTAAAGCACAGGAAGAACGGTTCGCCGTATTCGCCGATGCCGGTATGCCAGTCGATGAAGGCCACGCGTTCACTGGCGGCCAGATGCTGGTCCACGATGCGGCGCAGCGTGCGGTTCGACCACTCGGGGCCATCGCCGCCGTACACCAGGCCATCGGGGTGGGTGTATTGGCCGCTGGCAGTGACGTTGAACAAGGTGTCAGCGCCATGCGTGTCGCGGAATTGTTCGACGGCGCGTGCGCCGGCTTCCAGGCTGGCCTCCGTCCACTCGGCCGGGATCAGGTGCGGGTGCAGCGTGGCGTAGTGGGGGTTGGCGGGCTTGGCGCGGGTGTGGTCGATGAAGTTGCGGTTCAGGTCGACGTTGTTTTCGGTGGTGCGCGTGTCGTAGGCATAGCCATACGGATTCAGCGCGTGTACGAAGACCACGTTCACGTCGTCCGGCAGGGGGGTGCCACCATCGGCGCGCAGCCAGCCGATCTGAACCGCGGAGCCCGCTGCGCCTTCCAGCCCGTGCGTGCCGCTGATGGCAAGGTGGGTGCGCGGCGCGTCAGGCCGCCCCAGCACGGCGACGTCTACGCTCAACGGTTGACCGTGCGGGTCCTTCAACGACGGGTGTTCATGGCGCGACAAGGCTGCGCCGCGCTCGGTGGCAGCGGCTACAAACGCGGCGCGCGCCGCCGCGTAATCGGTGGAAAAACAGTCCCAATAATCGGGCAGGGTCTGGCTCATCTCATGCCTCTTGCACGAAGACTTGCAACGCGCCCGCAGCGTCTTGCGGCGCCACGACCAGTTCACCCTGTTCATTGGCGCGGTAGTTCACCTGGTTGGCGTCAAACAGCGCGCGGGTCTTGGCCAGGTCACGCACGCCAATCACAGAACCGGCAAACCAGCCGCCCTGGGACGCCGCTGGCAAGCCGGCTGGCACGCGGACGCGCGGGTAGCGTTGTTCGAAGGCGGCGGGGCGCAGGAAGTTGATGCGCAGGCTGCCCCGGCGAACTTGCAGGCCGCCGTCAGGCAGGTCGCTGATGGCGATGGGACCGAACACGCGCGCGTAGCCGGCGCGCAGCGATGCGGGGTCGGGGTGCACGGCGACTAGCGCTTCGATGCGGCGCGCGCCGTTGGCGTGGTCTTGCCATTCCGGGCGGTAGACCAGGTGGCGCGTCAGGTGGCCGCAGGTGAAGAAGTCGGGCACGCCCAAGAGGCCATTGGGAAAGTTCGTGTTGTTCCAGGCGGCGTCTTCGCTGCCGTCGGGCAAATGCACCGGGCGGCCGCCGCGCAAAGGCGGTTCTGCGTCGATGCCCAGCCGCGCCAGTTCCGCGTGCACGGCGGTGCTGTCGGTGGTTTGCAGGGCCGTGGAGACGGGGCCTTCGTAGGCGTCGTCATAGCCGCCAAAGCGCGAATCGGCCTTCAGTTCTTCCGGGAAAAACAGCAGTTCCAGGTAGTTCGCATCCAGGATGATGGTCTGGTTGCGCGTGCCGCGATGGTGCCGGCCTTGCGGCGCCAGACTGAAGCCCAGCTTCACATAGCGGTCGGTCGCGGCCTGCAGGTCGTTGACCCGGATGATGTAGTGGTCAAGGCCGGTGACTGAGGGTAGGGACATCGGAACTCCAGATTGCGCTTTGGGAAAAGTGCAGTCTGGAGGAAGCGGCGGCGCGCTTGAACGATTGAATCCGCATGTCGATATCTGTTTTGTGATGGCGGATCACGGCGGCGCTGGCGGAATAACGTAATGACTCATGCCGGTTTCAGGGGGGATGCCAGGCGCCGTTCATGGTTTGGGTTCTATTGCGTGCGCCCATGAAAAATGCCGCCCAACGCGGGCGGCATGAAGGGGGCGACATGATGGGGGCGGCATGGATAGCCGTTTATGGTTTACGCCATCAACATCAATGCAGGATCTGGCTCAGGAACAGTTTCGTCCGTTCGTTCTGCGGGTTATCAAAGAACGCGTCCGGGTTGTTCTGTTCGATGATTTCGCCGCGGTCCATGAAGATCACACGGTTGGCGACCTTGCGCGCAAAGCCCATTTCGTGGGTCACGCAGATCATCGTCATGCCGCTTTCCTGAGCCAGCGTCACCATCACGTCCAGCACTTCCTTGACCATTTCCGGGTCTAGCGCAGATGTGGGTTCATCAAACAACATGACCTTCGGGTTCATGCACAACGACCGCGCAATCGCCACGCGTTGTTGCTGGCCGCCCGACAACTGGCCGGGGAATTTCTTGGCCTGATCGGGAATGCGCACGCGTTCCAGGTACTTCATTGCCGTGGCTTCGGCCTGTGCGCGCGGCTGCTTCAGCACCCACATGGGGCCCAGCGTCAGGTTTTCCAGCACGGTCAGGTGCGGGAACAGGTTGAAGTGCTGGAACACCATGCCCACTTCGCGGCGGATGGTCTCAATGTGTTTGAGATCGTTCGTCAGCTCGGTGCCGTCAACGATGATCTGGCCTTGCTGGTGCTCTTCAAGACGGTTGATGCAGCGAATCATCGTGGACTTGCCTGAGCCCGATGGGCCGCACACCACGATGCGTTCGCCAGGCGCCACGTCCAGGTTGATGTTGCGCAACACGTGGAACTGGCCGTACCACTTGTTCACGCCCTGCAATCGAATAATGGAATCCGACATGCTTGGTCTCCGTAAGGTTTACCGGGGGGGATCGCCGCGCAATCAGCGCGCGTGCCCGGTGGCCAGACGCTTTTCAAGCGCTTGGCTGTATTTGGACATGGAATAGCAAAAGACGAAGTAGATCAGCGAGATGAAGAGATAGGCCTCCACCCCGAAACCCCGCCATGCCGCGTCGGACAAGGCCGCCTTGGCTGCCAGCGTCAGGTCGAAAATACCGATGATCACCACCAGCGACGTGTCCTTGAACAGGCTGATGAAAATACCCACCAGCGGCGGAATCACGATCTTCAGCGCTTGCGGCAGGATGATCTTGCGCATCTGCTGCCAGTAGTTCAGCCCGAGCGAATCGGCGCCTTCGTACTGGCCTTTCGGAATGGCCTGCAGGCCGCCGCGTACCGTTTCCGCGATATAGGCCGCGGCGAACAGGATGATGGCGATCTGCGCGCGCAGCAGCTTGTCGATGGTGAAACCTTCGGGCAAGAACAGCGGCAGCATCACCGACGACATGAACAGCAGGCTGATCAGCGGCACGCCACGAATCAGCTCGATGTACACGACGCACAGCGCCTTGATGGCCGGCATCTTCGAACGCCGGCCCAGCGCCAGCATCACGCCGATCGGGAACGCAAAGGCGATGCCGAACGTGGCCAGAATCAGCGTCAACGGCAGGCCGCCCCAGCGCGAGTTCTCGACATACGTCAGGCCGAACACGCCGCCCCACATCAAGAGCGCAACAGCCGTCAGGCCGCCCGTCCAGATGAGCGCCAGCTTGCCATTCCAGAAGCGCCGCATGCCGCTGCACGCGATGACGGCGACGAGGATCAGCGTGGCGATCAGCGGACGCCACTGTTCATCAAACGGATAAGTGCCGAACAGAATCAGCCGATGTTTCTCGACGATGAACGCCCAGCAGGCGCCGCCAACGGAGGCCCGGCATTCCATGGCGTTGGTGGCGGTGAAGTTGGCCTTCAGGAAGGCCCATTCCACCAGCGCCGGCAACGACATCAGCAGGAACCACGCCAGCAGCACCGTGATCAGGATGTTCAGCGGCGACGAAAACAGACGGGACCGTATCCAGGCCCAGGCGCCGACCTGGGTGCTGGGCGGGGGCAGGGGGTCGGCGAAGGAGTGCGTAGTGCTGCTCATATCAACGCTCCACCAGCGCGATGCGCTTGTTGTACCAATTCATGAAGATCGAGATCGACAGGCTGACCGTCAGGTACGCGCCCATGATGATGAGGATGCCCTCGATGGCCTGGCCGGTCTGGTTTAGCGTGGTGTTCACCACCGAGACGATGTCCGGATAGCCAATGGCGACGGCCAGCGAACTGTTCTTCAACAGGTTCAGGTATTGGCTGGTCATCGGCGGGATGATCACGCGCAAGGCTTGCGGCAGCACGACCAGACGCAACACTTTGGCGCGCGGCAGGCCCAGCGAGCCGGCGGCTTCCCATTGGCCGTTGTTCACCGCCTGGATGCCGGATCGCACCACTTCGGCGATGAACGCCGAGGTGTAGACGGTCAAGCCCAGGAACAGGGCGACGAACTCCGGCGTCAGCGTCAGGCCGCCAACGAAGTTGAAGCCCTTGAGCGCCGGCATGTCCAGCGTCAGCGATGCGCCGCTGGCCAGCCAGCCCAGCACGGGCAACGCCAGCAGCAAGCCGATGGCTGCGCGGCCCAGCGGGAACACACGGCCCGTGGCTTCCTGGCGCTTCGCGCCCCAATGGCCCAGGAACAGGATGGCGACAATGGCCAGCGCCAGTCCGCCCAGCACCCAGTCCAGCGATGCACCTTCCAGCCCAGGCACTTTCAGGCCCCGGTTGGAAATGAACACGCCCGGCAGCGGGTTGTGCGCCTGGCGCGGCCCCGGCATGTTTTCGGTGATCAGCGCATACCAGAAGAACAGTTGCAGCAAGAGCGGCACGTTGCGCATCACTTCGACATACACCGAGGTGATCTTCTTCACGAGCCAATTCTTCGACAGCCGTCCGACGCCAATGAAGACGCCCAGAATAGTGGCGGCGACCAGCGCAAGCAGGCCCACGCGCAGCGTGTTCAGCACGCCCACGAAGATGGCGCGGCCATAGGTGTCGGCCGGGCCATAGGCGATGACGGACTCACCAATGGCGAAGCCCGCTTCGCGGTTCAGAAAGCCGAAGCCCGTGGCGATGTTGCGCATCGACAGGTTGTGCAGCGTGTTGTGCACCAGGAACCAGACGCCCGCCCCGACGAGGGTCAGGGCCAGCACCTGGTAGACCAGCGCACGCGTGGCCGGGTCATTCCAGGACACCCGGTGCGGTGGCCTTGCCACCGGGGATTGCGCGGTGTGCTTGGCCACGGCTTAGTCCGCCATCAAGACTTTGACGGCCGCTTCCAGGCGGTCCATGCCTTGTTCGATGACTTCGGTGGACGTCGCGAACGAGAAGCGCACATAGGGCGACAAGCCATAAGAACCGCCGTCGATCACCGCCACGCCGGCTTCACGCAGGAAGAACAGGCTGACGTCCAGGTCGGTCTTCAGCTCGCCTGCCGGGCCGGTGCGTCCGATCAGGCCTTGCACGTTGGCGTACACGTAGAACGCGCCGTCGGGCATCGCGCACGAGATACCGGGAATGGCGTTCAAGCGGCGCACGATCAGGTCGCGGCGGGCCTTGAAGATGTCGACCATCTTCGTCACGCTGGACTGGTCGCCTTCCAGGGCGGCCTGCGCGGCCACTTGCGAAATCGCACTGGGGCAAGACGTGCTTTGCGACATGACCGTGCTCATCGCCTTGATCAAGTCCGCCGGACCCGCGCCGTAGCCCACGCGCCAGCCGGTCATGGCGTACGACTTCGACATGCCATTGACAATCAGCGTGCGCGGAATCAGCTGCGGTTCCACTTGCACGGGCGAGGCATGCGCCTGGCCGCTGTAGCAGAAGGGCGCGTAGATTTCGTCGCTAAGAATCCAGACTTGCGGATGGCGCAGCAGCACATCGGTCAGCGCGCGCAGCTCGGCCGCGCTGTAGACGGCGCCGCTGGGGTTGCTGGGGGAATTCAGAATCAGCCAGCGGGTGCGCGGCGTGATCGCGGCTTCCAGCGTGGCGGCGTTCAGCTTGAAGCCTTGCGACTCGGGGCCGGTCACCACAACAGGCTTGGCGTCGTTCAACAGCACCATGTCGGGGTACGACACCCAGTACGGCGCGCAGACGATGACTTCGTCGCCCGGTTCCAGGCTGGCGGTCAGCGCCGCGCCGATGATCTGCTTGGCGCCCGCGCCCACGGTGATCTGGTCCATGCCGTAAGACACGCCCAGGCCCAGCTCCAGGCTGTTGGCGATGGCGCGGCGCAAGCCCACCGTGCCGTTTGGGCTGGTGTAGCGGATGTCGCCGCTGGCGATGGCTTCCTGGCCGGCGCGCGCAATGTGGGCGGGCGTGGCCATGTCCGGTTCACCAAGCGTGAAGTCGGCGATTTCGCGGCCCTGGCGGCGCAGTTCGTCGACGACGATCTTGGCGGCCATGCTGGGCGAAGGTTTGATCTGTTTCAGGCGGGCGTTGACGATGCTGTTCATGGTTACAACGTAAAGAGGCAAAGACAGGCCGCGCGTTGCGGCCGGAAATGCGGGTAAAGAGAAAAGCGGCTTCGCCTGAAAGACGAAGCCGCGCATTAACACTTAGCGGACGGGCCAGCCGTACATCAGGCCGCCTTGGGTCCATTGCTTGTTCAGGCCGCGTTCCAGCTTCAGCGGGCTGTCCTTGCCCATGGCGCGGTCATAGCTTTCGCCGTAGTTACCAACCTGCTTGATGATGTTGTAGGCCCACTTGTCGTGCAGGCCCAGGTTCTTGCCCATGCCCGGCGTCACGCCCAGAATGCGCTGCACGTTGGGGTTGGTGCTCTTCAGCATTTCATCCACGTTCTTTGACGTGATGCCGTATTCCTCGGCTTCCAGCATGGCGTTCAGCGACCAGCGCACCACGTTGAACCACTGCTCGTCGCCTTGGCGGACCATCGGGCCCAAGGGTTCCTTGGACAGGTTTTCCGTCAGGATTTCCCAGTCTTCCGGCTTGGCCAGGCGCGTGCGCATGTTGGCGGCGGTGTTGGACTTGTCGTTGGTGTAGGCGTCGCAGCGGCCCGATTCCAGCAGGCGGAAGTTCTCGTCGTAGTTTTCAACCAGCACCGGCTTGAACGTCAGGCCACGGCTGCGGAAGTAGTCGGCCAGGTTCAGTTCGGTGGTGGTGCCCGGCTGCACGCAGATGGTGGCGCCGTCCAGTTCCTTCACGCTCTTCACGTTCATCGACTTCTTGACGATCAGGCCTTGCGCGTCATAGAAGTTCACGCCCACGCCGATCAAGCCCAGCGTGGTGTCGCGGGTCAGCGTCTGCGTGGTGTTGCGCGACAGCATGTCGATTTCACCCGATTGCAGCGCGGTGAACTTGGCTTGCGCGGTCAGCACGTTGCCCTTGACCTTGGACGCGTCGCCAAACATGGCGGCGGCGACGGCGCGGCACATGTCCACGTCCAGCCCGGTCCATTCGCCCTTGCTGTCCAACACCGAGAAGCCGGGAATGCCGGCAAAGCCGCACTGCAAGAAGCCTTTTTTCTTGACGGCGTCGAACGTCACGCCGGCTTGCGCGCCAGAGGCGACGCACAGCAAAGTCGCCGCAACGGCGGTGGTCAAAAACTTACGCATGGAGAATGCTCCTGGGGAGGTCGGAAAGCGCTTGGATAAGCGGGAAAGGATCGAAGGGGAAAGCGGAACCCGGCGCGCACGCGCCGTCGCGGCTCGGGCGTTGGCCTGAGCGGGCGGTGACACGGGCATGCAGGGGTAGGGAAGGGGGCGCGGAGAGCGCCGCGGATGACCGGGAACCCGGTCAGGTGATGTGCCGATGAATACGCGTGGCGTAGCGGTGGAACGTCGTGCGGAGGGAAAGAATCGGGCTCATCAGCGGCACTTGTACAACGTGGGTCATACGGATAGCGAGGCGCGGCTGCCAGAATCTGGCGTCACATCGCACCGCTAAGTCATGAGACGTATGATGGCAGCTGTCATACAAGCTAGCAAGTAAGGGGAATCCCGTAATTTGCTTTGCCGGCAGGGGGTTGGACCTGCCGGCTGGCCGTGGCGAATGCCAGTTTGCGCTGGGAGCTTTCGAGCGCGGTCTTATTGCGCCGGCGCTTGCGACAACAGCTTGCGATACCGCGCGATGCTGTCACCCAGGTGACGCGCCATGGCGGCGCGTGCGGCGCCGGGGTCGCGTCGCATGATGGCGGTCAGGATGGCTTCGTGCTCGCGCACGTTGCGCGTTTCGTAGGTTTCCAGTTCTTCAGGCGTCTTGCCGCCGTGCTTGATGTTCAGGTCCAGCATCACGTCGCGCACCGCAGCCTTCAGCAGCGCGGGAAAGTGCGGGTTGTTCGACGCCTTGGCGATCGACAGGTGGAATTCGTAGTCGGCCTTGACGGCGGCTTCCATGTCGCGGGTTGCGCGGTTGAAGGCGTCAAAGGCTTCGACGATCTCGCTCAGGTCGGTGGCGGTGCGGCGCTCTGCCGCCAGCCCACAGGCTTCCACTTCAAGGCCTGCGCGCAACTCCATGATGTGCAAGGCCCAGCGCGGGTCGGCGGCGGGTTCGATGACGAAGTCGATGGGCTTTTCGCGGTCTTCCGTGACGAATACGCCGATGCCGGGCTTGCTGACCAGGCGGCCGCTCAGGCGCATCGATGCGACAGCTTCGCGAATAACGGTGCGGCTGACGTCGAACTCATCGCAGAGTGCGTGTTCGGAAGGCAGCTTGTCGCCGGCGCGGTACAGGCGCGCGTCCAGCCGCTTGTTCAGTTCCTCGATCACCACGTCGGTCAGGCGCGAACGCGGGCGGGGCCGGGCGGGAGTTTGCATCGTCTCTCTTATAGGTGGGGTATGGCGGGGGTGCAGGCCCGTAGCCCGCAGCCGAGCAAGTGTACGCTTTTCGCGTGCCGTGTCCGGGTGTCCGGCCCGTTGACGGCGGCTAGTCTGGCAGGGAATCGGGCAGAAATTTTGATACTCGTATGACAACATACAGCGGCCTGTTCGCCAACTATTGTTTGATCTTGTGATGGGTTGGGGCGCGCATATGAAAAAGCCCTCCCGATGAGGGGAGGGCTTGCTTCATTGCGGGGCGAGGCGTAGCGGTGCGGCTACTCTCGCCGAGTCTGGCACCGCTTCTCGCGCCGCTTTTCAGCACTGCTTGTCGCGCCGCTTTTCAGCACCGCTTCTCGCGCCGCTTTTCAGCGCCGCTGCTCGATGCTGCTTATTGCGCGCCGAGCTTCTTGATCAGCGCGTTCAGCATTTCCATCTCTTCGCCAGTCAGGTCCGTCAGCGGGGCGCGGACGGGGCCGGCGTCATGGCCGACGAGCTTGGCGCCCGCCTTCACGATGCTGACGGCGTAGCCGGCCTTGCGGTTGCGGATTTCCAGATACGGCAGGAAGAAATCGTCCAGCAAACGGTTGGTGGTGTCGGAGTCGCCCGCGGCAATGGCGCGGTAGAAATCCATGGCGGTCTTGGGCACGAAGTTGAAGACGGCCGACGAATACACCGGCACGCCGAGCGCGCGGTACGCGGCGGCATAGACTTCAGCAGTGGGCAGGCCGCCCAGGTAGGAAAAGCGATCGCCCATCTTGCGGCGGATGCTGACCATGGATTCGATATCGCCAATGCCGTCCTTGAAACCGACCAAGTTCGGGCAACGCTCGGCCAGGCGGGCCAGGCTGTCAGCCGACAAGCGCGATTGGGCGCGGTTGTAGACGATGACGCCGATCTTGACCGACTTGCAGACCTGTTCCACGTGCGCGGCGATGCCGTCTTGCGAGGCTTCGGTCAGGTAATGCGGCAGCAGCAGAATGCCCTTGGCGCCTTGGCGCTCGGCTTCTTGCGCATAGGCAATGGCGGTGCGGGTGGGGCCACCTGCGCCAGCCAGGATCGGCACCTTGCCCGCGCAGGTTTGCACGGCGGTGCGGATGACATCCGAATATTCCTGCGGGGCCAAGGAGAAGAACTCGCCCGTGCCGCCAGCGGCGAACAGCGCGGTGGCGCCGTAGGGAGCCAGCCATTCCAGGCGGGCCGCATAGGTCTTGGCGTTGAAGTCGCCATTCTGGTCGAAGTCCGTCACGGGGAAGGAGAGCAAACCTTCCGAGACAATTTCCTTGAGTTCCTGAGGAGTCGTCATGCCTGTCATCCAAAAAAAGGGGAAAAAGAAGGGAAAAAAAGCAGAAAAAGAAGGCCGGTAAGGTGTCGGCCCTGTCGTTGATCAGTAGATGTATGTCATCGTACAACATACAAGTTGGTGCGGCAATGGGGTCGATGCGATCCGCATGGTTGTCATACAACAATAGCGGGTAAATCCTTAGAAATTCGGAATTACCCTAGATTGAAAGACGATGCCCGGAGACGTATTCTCTTTCCCTGAAAAGTCATACGACAACGTACAAGATAAGACGACAACGTAAGAATCACTCTTACCCATTCAGGAGACAAGCTTGAAGCAGGCATTCCCCGTATCCCGCCGCACCTTCACCGTTCTGGCGCTGACCGCCTTGGCGACCCTGGGCGCCACCGCCGCCCACGCCGCCGACGACTGGCCCAAAGCCAAACCGATCACGCTGGTGGTGCCGTTCGCGGCAGGCGGCACGTCTGATGTGCTGGGCCGCATGATTGCGCAGGAATTGGGCGCCAGCCTGAGCCAGACCGTGCTGGTGGAAAACAAGGGCGGGGCGGGCGGCGTGCTGGGTGCGGATGCGGTCGCGCGCGCCAAGCCCGACGGCTACACGCTGCTGCTGGGCACGATCGCCACCCATGCGATCAACCCCTCGCTGTTGCCAGGCATCAACTACAACGCCGCAAAGGACTTTGCGCCGGTCATTCTGTTGGGCAGCATTTCCAATGTGCTGCTGGTGGGCGCGAACCAGCCGTTTAAATCGGTGCAAGATGTGGTGGCGGCGGCCAAGGCGAATCCCGATACGGTCGCCTTTGGTTCGGCCGGGCAGGGCACGTCGCAACATCTGTCGGGTGAAGTGTTCAAGCAATTGACGGGCGCGCATCTGACCCATGTGCCGTACCGGGGTAGCGCGCCTGCCATCCAGGATTTGATCGGCGGGCAGATTCCCAGCTCGTTTGAAACCGCCTTGGTCGCATTGCCCCATGTGCAAAGTGGCAAGGTGCGCGCGCTGGCGGTCACGTCGGCCAAGCGCACGGACGTCATGCCCGATGTGCCGACCATGCAGGAAGCGGGCATTGCCGGGTTCGACGTCAGCAGCTGGCAAGCCATCTATGCGCCGGCCAACACGCCGCCCGCCGTGGTCGACCGCTTGAACAAGGCCATTGCCGCGATCATCGCCAAGCCGGACGTCAACGCGAAGATGAAGGGCCTGGGCCTGGCTTACACGCCGAATACGCCGGCGGAGTTCACTGCGTTCCAGACGGGTGAGCAAGCCAAGTGGGCAAAGATTATTGCGGATGGGAATTTGCGGGCGCAGTAAACCTAAAGGCAGCGCGGGCGGCCCTGATTGGGTTTGCCCGTTAGTGACGCCCTAAAAGAAAACGCCGCGCAGTGAGCCTTAAATTAAATAAAGGCACCACCACGCGGCGTTTTTAACGTGAGCCGTCGTCGGTATTACATCGTCGGCATCACGTCGTCAGCATCACGTCGTCGGCCCTTAGGCCTTCGTCATCACCCCATCCACCATGCGTGTCAGCGACAGCGGATTGGCGCGCTTGATGCCTTCCGGCAGCAGCGCATCGGGCAGATCCTGGTAGCAGACCGGACGCAGGAAACGGCGGATGGCCGTGGCGCCGACCGATGTCGACGCGGCGTTCGACGTCGCCGGGAAGGGGCCGCCGTGCACCATGGCGTGGCTGACTTCCACGCCCGTCGGGTAGCCGTTGGCCAGGATGCGGCCGGCCTTGCGTTCCAGCACGGGCAGCAGCGCTTGCGCGTCCGCCACATCCGCGTCGTCGACGAACAGCGTCGCCGTGAGCTGGCCTTCCAGGTGCTCGGCCACGGCCGTCATCTGGGCGACGTCCTGGCATGCCACCACCAGCGAGGCCGGGCCGAATACTTCGGCTTCCAGTTCATGCGAAGCCAGGAAGCGGTCGGCTTGCGTGCCGAAGACAACGGCGCCTGCGGCGTTGGCTGCGGGCTTGGACGCTTCGCCACGGCCCAGCGTGGCCACGCTGGCGTGCTTGGCCAAGGCGTCTGCGCCTTCTTGGTAGGCCGAGAAGATGCCCGGGGTCAGCATGGTGGCGGCGCCCTTGGCTTCGACGGCTTGGGCAGCGGCTTGGCGGAAGCGTTCCAGCGCGGGGCCTTCCACGCCAATGACCAGACCTGGGTTGGTGCAGAACTGGCCCACGCCCATGGCCAGCGAATCCACGAAACCGCGGGCGATGGCCTCGGCGCGGGCTTCCAGCGCGGCCGGCATCAGGAACACCGGGTTGATGCTGGACATTTCGGCGTAGACGGGAATCGGCACCGGGCGGGCGTTGGCGGCCGCAACCAGCGCCAACCCGCCACGGCGCGAACCCGTGAAGCCGACGGCCGTGATGGCCGGGTGCGTGACTAGCGCCGTGCCGATATCGCTGCCCGCGCCGAACAGCAGCGAGAACGTGCCTTCGGGCAGGCCGTGTTTGGCGACGGCGGCCTGGATGACGCGGCCGACCATTTCGGAAGCGCCGGGGTGTGCGTTATGCGCTTTGACGATGACGGGGCAGCCTGCGGCCAGCGCCGAGGCGGTGTCACCGCCGGCCACCGAGAAGGCCAGCGGGAAGTTGCTGGCGCCGAACACGGCAACCGGACCCAGCGGCACATTGGCCAGGCGCAGATCGGCGCGCGGCAGCGGCGTGCGCTCGGGTTGGGCCGGGTCGATGGTGGCGTCCAGGAAGTAGCCGTCGCGCACCACGCGGGCAAACAGGCGCAGCTGGCCGACGGTGCGGCCGCGTTCGCCTTGCAGGCGCGCCACCGGCAGGCCGGTTTCCAGGTGGGTGCGTTCGATCAGGGCATCGCCCAGCGCCAGGATGCCTTCAGCGATGCTCTCCAGGAACTGCGCGCGGGTTTCCAGCGGGGCGGCGCGATAAGGGTCGAAGGCGGCGCGTGCCAGTTCGGCGGCGCGCGCAACGTCGTCCGCCGAACCGGCGGGAAAGCCCGGCTCCAGGCGTTCGCCCGTGGCGGGGTTGATGGCGTGCTGGGCAGCGCCGGCGCCCAGAACGGCGGTCGAGCCGATCAGCATTTGGCCGGTCAAAGTCATGATGAATTCTCCGAAAAAAACGCCCCCGAATCGGGGGCTGGCTTGCAGTTCAGTGGCGCGGCTTATTGGGGGCCGAGCTTCTTGATCAGGGCGTTAAGCATTTCCATTTCTTCGCCAGTCAGGTCAGTGAGCGGGGCGCGGACGGGGCCGGCGTCATGGCCGACGAGCTTGGCGCCCGCCTTCACGATGCTGACGGCGTAACCGGCCTTGCGATTGCGGATCTCCAGGTACGGCAGGAAGAAATCGTCCAGCAAACGGTTGGTGGTGTCGGAGTCGCCCGCGGCAATGGCGCGGTAGAAGTCCATGGCGGTCTTCGGCACGAAGTTGAAGACGGCCGACGAATAGACCGGCACGCCCAGCGCGCGGTAAGCGGCGGCATAGACTTCAGCGGTGGGCAGGCCGCCCAGGTACGAGAAACGGTCGCCCATCTTGCGGCGGATGCGAACCATGGCTTCGATGTCGCCAACGCCGTCCTTGAAGCCGACCAGGTTGGGGCAGCGTTCGGCCAGGCGAGCCAGGCTGTCAGCCGACAAGCGCGACTGCGCACGGTTGTAGACGATGACGCCGATCTTGACCGACTTGCAGACCTGTTCCACGTGCGCGGCGATGCCGTCTTGCGAGGCTTCGGTCAGGTAATGCGGCAGCAGCAGAATGCCCTTGGCGCCTTGGCGCTCGGCTTCTTGCGCATAGGCAATGGCGGTGCGGGTGGGGCCGCCGGCGCCCGCCAGGATTGGCACCTTGCCCGCGCAGGTTTGCACGGCGGTGCGGATGACATCCGAATATTCCTGCGGGGCCAAGGAGAAGAACTCACCCGTGCCGCCAGCGGCGAACAGCGCGGTGGCGCCGTAGGGGGCCAGCCATTCCAGGCGGGCCGCATAGGTCTTGGCGTTGAAGTCGCCGTTCTGGTCGAAGTCCGTCACGGGGAAGGAGAGCAAACCTTCCGAGACAATTTCCTTGAGTTCCTGCGGGGTAGTCATAGTGCGTTCATCCGAAGTAGCCGTCGCGGGCCACTTACCTGGGCCGTGAACGGGATGCGGTGTTGAAAAGGTAAGTCATCGTACAACATGATTTTGGCGGTTTCAAGGGCTGCTTCCCTATGACGGCACTTGTTTACAAGGGGAAACCCGAAATTTATTTTTGCACTGGTTCAAGGATATTCTTCTGGTTGTACGATAACGTATCGGATGCCGGACCTTCGCGCATCCTTCAGGCAAAAGGATTTTTCATGCAGGTTGCGGCAGACCAAGCGCCCGTGCTTATCAAGATTCATCCGCAGGACAACGTGGCAATCGTGGCCAACGAAGGGGGGCTGCCTGCCGGCACCGTGCTGCCCGATGGCTTGCAACTGGTAGACACCGTGCCGCAAGGGCACAAGGTGGCGCTGGCCGATCTGGCCGAGGGCGACGCCGTTGTCCGCTACAACGTGGTGGTCGGGTTCGCGGCGAAAGCGCTGCCGCGCGGCAGCTGGATCAACGAACGCGTCACCACCATGCCCGCCGCACGCACGTTGGAAGACTTGCCGGTGGGCACGCGCATCACGCCGCTGCCGCCGCTGGAAGGCTACACGTTCGAGGGCTACCGCAATGCCGACGGCACCGTCGGCACGCGCAACATTCTGGCCATCAGCACCACCGTGCAATGCGTGCAAGGCGTGGTCGAACACGCGGTGGCGCGCATCCGCCAGGAAATGCTGCCGCGCTATCCGAACGTGGATGACGTGGTGGGCATCGAACACACCTATGGCTGTGGTGTCGCTATTGACGCGCCGGGCGCGGCGATTCCGATTCGTACCCTGCACAACATCGCGCGCAATCCCAACTTTGGCGGCACGTCGATGGTGGTGAGCCTGGGCTGCGAAAAGCTGCAACCCGAACGCCTGTTGGCGCCGGGCGCCATCCCGATCCGTGCGGGCGAGGGCATGGGCGCCGAGGGCAACGGCGTGGACACCATCGTCCTGCAAGACGAAGAGAACGTCGGCTTCCAATCCATGATTGACCTGATCATGCGCACGGCCGAACGCCATCTTGAAAAACTGAATGCGCGCCGCCGCGAAACCTGCCCCGTGTCGGACCTGACCGTGGGCGTGCAGTGCGGCGGCAGCGACGCGTTCTCAGGCGTGACGGCCAACCCCGCCGTGGGCTTTGCCACCGACCTGCTGGTGCGCGCGGGCGGGACCGTGATGTTTTCCGAGAACACCGAAGTGCGTGACGGCATCGACCAACTGACCGCGCGCGCGGCCACGCCGGAAGTGGCGGACGCGCTGGTGCGCGAGATGGCCTGGTATGACGAATACCTGCAACGCGGCATGGCCGACCGCAGCGCCAACACCAGCCCGGGCAACAAGAAGGGCGGCTTGTCGAACATTGTTGAAAAGGCGATGGGGTCCATCGTGAAGTCGGGCTCGTCGCCCATTCACGGCGTGCTGTCGCCCGGCAACCGGCTGACGCAAAAGGGCCTGATCTTCGCGGCGACGCCCGCCAGCGATTTCATCTGCGGCACCTTGCAGTTGGCCGCGGGCATGAACCTGCACATCTTCACCACGGGACGCGGCACGCCGTATGGCCTGGCGCAAGTGCCGGTGATCAAGGTGGCCACCCGCGACAGTCTTGCGCGCCGCTGGCATGACCTGATGGACGTGAACGCCGGGCGCATTGCGACCGGGCAGGCGTCGATTGAAGACGTGGGTTGGGAGCTGTTCCGCCTGATGCTGGATGTGGCCAGCGGCCGCCAGCAGACCTGTGCGGAAAAACTCAAGCTGCATAACGCGCTGGCGCTGTTCAACCCGGGGCCGGTGACCTGACGCCGGGGGCCTGCGCCCCATCCCCTAGCAAGACCGCAGTGCCATCGCCGCATTGCCATCGCCGCATTGCCATCGCATTACACCGATAAGAGGAGACACCGATGGAGCATGCCCCCCTGGCCCAACCCGGCCGCCGCCGGCTGCTGGGCGCCGCGCTGGCGCTTGGGCCCGTTGCCCTGGCGCAAGCGCAACCCGCTGGCCCCGGCCCATCATTCAATTTCACGCCGCAACAGCGCTACCCGGACCCGTCCATCCGCATCCTGGACCCGGAGTTTTCCAAGTACCGCATCTACAGCAGCAGCGTCGAGCAACTGGCAAGCGGCTTTCGCTGGCTGGAAGGCCCGGTCTGGGTGGGCGACGGGCGCTATCTGCTGGTGTCAGACATTCCCAATGACCGCATCCTGCGCTGGGACGAAACCACGGGCGCGGTCAGCGTCTTCCGCCATCCCGCCAACTTCAGCAACGGCTTGGCGCGCGACCGCCAGGGCCGCCTGCTGGCCTGCGAACACCTGACGCGGCGCGTCACGCGCACCGAGTACGACGG
This sequence comes from Achromobacter kerstersii, assembly GCF_902859595.1. GTDB lineage: Bacteria > Pseudomonadota > Gammaproteobacteria > Burkholderiales > Burkholderiaceae_B > Achromobacter > Achromobacter kerstersii. Next base: position 593,768 of record NZ_CADIJQ010000001.1, read on the forward strand.
CTCCATCACCGTGCTGGCCGACCGCTACGACGGCAAGCGCTTCAATTCGCCGAACGACATCATCTGCCAACGCAACGGCGCCATCTGGTTCACCGACCCGCCGTTTGGCATCGGCGGCCATTGGGAAGGCGACAAGGCAACGCCCGAACTGCCGCATGGCGTGTACCGCATCGCGCCGTCGGACGGCCGCGTGACGCGCGTGCTGGAAGACCTGGCTGGCCCCAACGGGCTGTGCTTTTCGCCTGACGAAAAAATCTTGTATGTCGTGGAATCACGCCATCAGCCGAACCGCGTGATCTGGGCCTATGACGTGGGCGCTGACGGCGCGCTGTCCGGCAAGCGCGTGCATGTGGACGCGCAAGGCCCCGGCGCCATCGACGGCATCAAATGCGATGAAGACGGCAACCTGTGGTGCGGCTGGGGCAGCAACGGCGCCCCGAACGCCCGGCCCGATGAACTGGACGGCGTGATGGTGTTCAACCCCGCCGGCAAGCCCATTGGGCACATCCGGCTGCCGGAACGCTGCGCCAACCTGTGCTTTGGCGGCGCCAAACTCAACCGGCTTTTCATGGCCAGCAGCCATTCGCTTTACGCCCTGTACGTGGAGACGCGCGGGGCGGCTTGATTCATCAAAAAACACATCAGACGGAGTGGAGACAATGAACGTAAGCAAGAGGCAGTTCCTGGGCGGCGCCGCGGCGCTATGCCTGTCGCCGTTGGTACCGGCATGGGCGCAGCAGGCCGCGTCGTCCGCCGGCGGCAACGCCGCCAATTGGCCGACGCGCCCCGTGCGCATCATCGTGCCGTACCCGCCCGGCGGATCGTCGGACATCATCGCGCGCATTCTGGCGCCGCGTTTGTCTGATGCGCTGAAGCAGACCGTTGTCGTCGAGAACAAGCCCGGCGCCAATGGCAACCTGGGTGCGGGCATCGTGGTGCAGTCGGCAGCGGAAGGCCATACCGTGCTGCTGTGCGATGTGGGCGCGCTGGCGATCAGCCCATCGGTGTATACCAAGCTGTCGTTCGATCCCTCCAAGGATTTGCGCGCCGTCAGCATGCTGGCCTATTCGCCGCACGTGTTGGCCGTGCACCCCGATGTGCCGGCCAAGACGGTTGAGGAATTGGTGGCGCTGTCGAAAAAGCAGCGGCTGAATTTTGCGGTTACGGCAATTGGCAGCGCACCGCACCTGGCGGCGGTGGCCGTGCAGCAGGCAACCGGCGCGCAGTGGGAATACGTGCCGTACAAGGGCGGTTCGCAGGCGGTTACCGACACCATTGGCGGGCAAACGCAGATCATCATGAATGGCTTGCTGGCGACCTTGCCGCACATCAAGGCCGGCAAGCTGCGTCCGATTGCGATTTCGAAGGGCGAGCGCATGCAGCTTGTGCCCGACATCCCGACCATTTCCGAGCAAGGCGTGAAGGGCTTTGAGTCTGGCACGTGGCAAGGCGTGATGGCGCCGGTGACCACAACGGACCCGGTCGCCGAACGCCTGGCGATGCTGATGGCGGAAATCGTGAATCAGCCGGATGTGAAGGCGCAACTGAACGAGCAGGGCGCGGAAATCGTCACGCGGAATCCCGCCGAGCTGACGAAATTCTTCAACAGTGAACGCGCGCGCTGGGCCAAGGTGGTGCAAAGCGCGGACATCCGTCTGGATTGATCGGGGGCAGGGCGCGCGCCTTGCGGCACGATGGCGATGGGCGCAAACTCGCAAGACGCAGGCGTGAAACCCTGCCGTCTTGTCACGGAGCTGCCATGAAAGCCCTGATTCTTGCCGCATGGATGGCGCTGGCCGCCGCGCCCGCTTTTGCGCGGGACGGCGTGCCTGGCGTGCCGCAAGCGCCGCCATCGGCGCGCACCTTGCCTGATGCGTGTTTGGGAACGTCGTGCCCAAAGACCGTGGACCCGAAACGAAATACGCCGTGCTTGGGCATGTCGTGTCCGGAGTCGGGGTATTCCGCTCCCGGTACCGCACCCGGCGCGAAGCCCGGCACCAGCACCACGCCTGCGCCGTGGAGCGGCGGCCCGGCCCAGCCGAAGCTGCCGCCAATGCCGTCGCGTTCGGGGCAACCTGTGGGGCCGTTGACGCCAGGGCCGGCAATTCCGCGGTAGCCATTGCGCGCTGACACGCTTGCTGCCTGACGCGGATGTGCCAAGTTTGTGCACATCGTTGGTGCATCGTTGAAAAACTTCATGACCGCGCTTGTTGTCTGACAACGTAGCCTGCTATCTTCTGCCCCGTAGCGCGTTCGTCGCACTCTGAAACCCCCAATTCATGCCTGCCCGTCAACGCCTTTCCCTCGACCCCACGCCTGCGCCGCCGCCGTCTACCGACGGGCTGGGCTGCGCGGCCAGCAAGCTGCTTTTGAACCAGCACTTCGAGGGCGGCGGCCTGACCTTCTATCGCAAGAGCACCGACAACGCGCAATTCGGCAACGTTGAAACGCCGGCATCGGACCGTGGCTTTCTGGTGGGTGTGGCGATGCAAGGCGGGCACCGCCGCCGCATCCTGCAAGGCAACCACGCATCGACGCACGACTTCGATACCGGGTCGATCTACATCCGCGATTTCCACGACGACTACCGCGCCGACCTGCAAGGCGGGTTTGATTTTGTGCTGATCGAACTATCGCGCGCGTTCATCGAACGCGTGAACGACGAAAAGGGCGGCCCGCGCATCAGCAGCCTGGTGCCGCGCGCGGGAACGGGCGACCCGGTGCTGGCGCATCTGTCGCAGGTGCTGGGCGGCGTGCTGGAGCAACCCGCGCAAAGCAGCCCCTTGTTTGTCGAGCATCTGGGCCTGGCCATCGGCACGCATTTGCTTGAGCACTACGGGGCCGGCGCCACCACCGGCTGGTCGGACTCGGGCAGCCGGGTGCTGTCGCGCAAGCTGGAGGCGCGCGCGAAAGACATGCTGCTGGCAACGTTGCGCGACGACAGCTCCATCGCCGACATCGCCGAAGCCTGCGGCTTGTCGCGCAGTTATTTCATCAAGGCGTTCCGGCAAACGGTAGGCACCACGCCGCATCGCTGGCTGCTGGAGCAACGCGTGCAAAAGGCCAAGGAGCTGTTGCTCTTGCCCGGCCGCTCAATTACCGACACCGCGCTGCTGTGCGGTTTTGCTGACCAGGCGCACATGACGCGCGTGTTCACCAGCCTGGTCGGCGTGTCGCCGGGGGCGTGGCGCCGGGCCAACGTGACCTAGGCGTGATGAAGCGGCCGTAGCGTCGGCCGTCGAGTTGGCCATCGCGTCGGCCATCGCGTCGGCCATCGAGGCAGCCATCGAGGCAGCCATCGAGGCAGCCATCGCGGCGCCCCTATCCAGTAGCGGCCCTATCCGCGGCAATAGCGCTTTCATACAAACCAGGACCCAACTGCGCAAGACGCAGCCGGCAGCAGCAAGCTACCGTTTGGGGTATCTTGCCGCTTTCCCCGGCTGTTTCGGATTGAATCCATGAACCGTCTTGCCACTGATTCGGCCTGCCAACCGGCCGATCTGCCGGCCTTGCACGCCCAGGCGTTCCCGATGCTGACGCCCGCCCTGATTGATCGGGCGGCGTCCCATGGCGAGATTATCTCGGTGCCAGCCGGCACCGTGCTGCTGAAAAGCGGCGAATGCGAAGCCGCGTTCTATATCGTGCTGGAAGGCTACGCCGAAGTCCTGGAATGCGAACCCGGCGGCGCCATGCACAGCCTGCTGATGCATCGCGACGGCGAGTTCACGGGCAGCCTGGACTTGTTTACCGACCGCCCCAATGCCGTGACCGTGCGCGCCGATTCCCCCAGCCGTTTGTTGCGCATCAGCCGGGCGGCGTTGGCCCAACTGTTGCTGACCGAACGCGAGTTGGCCGACGTTGTGCTGCGCGCATTCATGCTGCGGCGCATCGGGTATCTGCGCCAACGGCCGTATGGCGGCGCGATCCTGCGGTCGGCCATGCCGCCCGGTGAAGAAGATTCCGTGTTGGACCTGACGGTGATTGGTGGCGGCCCCGCCGGCCTGGCCGCAGCAAGCTATGCCGCGTCCGAAGGCTTGCAGACCTTGCTGGTGGGCGGTTCGCTATGCGGGCCGGACGCGTTGCGCGAGGACGTGCTGCGCGGGTTTCCCGGCACGATCACGGGTTTGTGTGGGGGCGGGCTGCTGCGCCGCGCGGAAGTGCAAAGCCGGCGTTTCGGTTCGCACGTGTTGCCCGGGCGCACCGCCACCGCGTTCGACGAGGCCTGCTATCCGTACCGCGTGTGGCTGGACGACGGCCAGATGATCGAAACCCGCAGCCTCATCGTGGCGACAGGCATGCAGAAAGGGGAAACGCCCCAGACGGCCGGGGACGCCAACACGGCGTGGCTGGATGGCTGCCTGGACACCGACGACCGCGGCTACATTCACACTGGCCGCGCGGCGGCAGGCTCCATGCAGGCGCGCGCCTATGAAAGCTCGCAGCCTGGTGTGTTTGCGGTAGGGGCAGTGCGGGCGGGGTCGGACAAGCACGTGTTGGCCAGCATCGCCGAGGGCGCGGCCGCGGTGCGTGTCGTGCACCGCTTCCTGGACGCCTCGGCCCACTGAACGCGCCGGGCCGGGCAGGGTGCCGTCAGGCAGCCGGCCCCGGCTTGGCCTGACGCGTGTCCAGCGCCAGGAAATGGTGCACCACGGGTTTCTCTGGCCCGATATGAAAGCGTTGCGCTTCGCCTTGCAGGTCGGCATCGGCTTGCGACACGCGCTGGTGCTGCCGCATATGCTCCGCCCATGACTCCACCAGGAACCATTCCTGCACCCGTTCGGGGTCGCTGGTGTGTTCGGCAATGCCCCAGGCGTAAGCGCCGTCGCGCCGGCGTTCTTCCGCCACCGCTTTCAGCGCTTGCAGGAACGCCGGACGATCTTGCACGCGGATGCGGTATTCGATCTGCACCATCACCGGGCCACGATCATGCTCAACCGGCGCATCCAGCAAGGGTTCCGGCCAATGGTTGGACGGGTCCAGATTGGCTTCGCCTTGCGGCAGACGCAAGCGGTGCAGCAGCACCCCGGCCACCAGCAGCCCGGCCGCGCCTGCCAGCAAGGTGGCGGGCACGCCGATTTCCTGCGCCAACAAGCCCCAGCCCAAGCTGCCTGCGGCCATCGCGCCGTTGAACACCATCAGGTAGATCGCCAGCCCACGGCCGCGCACCCAGTTTGGCAAGATGGCTTGCGCGACACCGTTGAAGGTGGTCAGCGCAACGATCCAGCCCAAGCCCAACAGCAGCAACAGCAACACCGCCGCCCATTGCGGCGGGGCAAAGGACAGCGCCGCCATGACCACGGCCGTAATGGCGGCCGCCGCCAGCACCAGGCCATCCGTGTTCAAGCGTTGGCGCAGCTTGGGCAGCACCACCGCGCCCAGAATCGCGCCCACGCCCACGGCGCCCAGCAGGATGCCGTAGAACCCGGCGGTGCCGCCCAGCATCTTGCGCGCCACCAGCGGCAGCAACGCCCAGACTGAGCTGGCGAAGATGAAGAACACCGCCGCGCGCAGCAGTACGATGTGCAGTTCGCGGCTGGCGCGGGCATAGCGCACGCCGGCGCGGAAGGCGCCAAAGAACTGTTCGGACAGGCCGTCGTCCACCTTCTTGGGGCGTTTCCACCAGAGCAGCGCGCCAATCACGAACACATAGCTCATCACGTCGGCGCCATACGCAGCTGCCGCGCCAAAGGCGGCCAGCAACAGGCCGCCCACGGCCGGGCCCAACGCGCGGGCGATGTTGATGCCCAACGAGTTCAAGCCCACGGCGGTCTTGAGTTCGGCCTTGGGCACAAGCTCGGGCACGATGGCCTGCCACGTCGGCCCCATCAACGCCGTGCCCACGCCGCCCAGGAAGGTCAGCGCGATCAAATATTCCACGGTCAGCGTATTGGTCTTGGCCATCATCAGCAGCGTGAAGCTGACGCAGGCCAACAGCACCTGGATGATGATCAGGAAGCGGCGGCGGTCCAGGATGTCGGACAAGACGCCCGCGGGAATGGCCAGCAGGAAGACGGGCAGCGTGGCCGCCGTCTGCATCATGGCCACCGCCGCGGGGTTGTTGGACAGGTCGGTGACGAGCCAGGCGCTGGCCACGTCGCGCATGAAACTGCCGATGTTGCCCAGGATGGTGGCGCCCCAGAGCACGGCGAACAGCGTGTGCTTGAGCGGGGCCATGCCGCCTACGGCGGCGGGCGGGGGGTTACTTGGGTTGGCTCCGGCCATGCGGACGCTCCGTAAAATCATGCCAGGCGACCAGGACCCACGCCCCAGCCAGCCCGATGTGCTCGTAAAAGGCGTTCATATTCATGAATCGCGTGTCGGCGGGAGATTCCCAGTAGCGGTTCGCCATCAGGGCGGCCGCGGCGGTGAACACCGCCAGCGCCAGCGCGCCCAGCCAGCGCAGCCGGCCAGACAACACCAGAACGCTTGCACCGAGTTCCAGCAGAATAACGGCGGCGGCCGCCAGATGGGCAGGGTGCAAACCGAAATGCGCCATCTCGGCTTGCGCGCCGTCGAAATCCAGCAGCTTGACGAGCCCGCCCTGCAAGTACGCGCCGCAAAGCGCCAGCAGGGCCAGCCAGCGCACGGCGGGCGATGTCATCACTGCGCGCATCGTCATACCGCCCAGCAGGCGCAGCCCAGCGCGCCCCAGAACCCTTTCAGGTCAGAGACGGGCAGCTTGCTGGCCCAGGCGCCCGCGTGCTGGTGGCCGTGGACGTTGCAGTCGTTGGCGCAGGCGCAAGCGGCGGCCGCTTCGCGCAAGGTGGCTTGCAGCGGCTTGCCTTCGCTGTCGCCCCAGGCGCCGTAGCCGCCGAACAGACGCGTCGGCGACCAGTCCGGCATGGCGGGGGGCGGGGCGGCTTCGTCATGCCCGGCGAATTCGCCAGCGCCCCACACCACCTTGCCGCCCACCATCGTCAACAGGCTGGAGGTATCGGCGATGTCGGATTCCGGGCAGGCGAAGAAGTCGCGGTCGGGCACCACCAGGTCCGCCAATTGGCCTTCGGCGATGCGGCCCTTCTTGCCTTGCTCGTTTGAGAACCAGGTGACGTTTTCGGTCCACATGCGCAGCGCCGCGTCGCGGTCCAGGCAGTTGCGTTGCGGCGTCAGGCGCAGGCCGCCGACGGTCTTGCCGGTGATCAGCCACGACAAGGACACCCACGGGTTGTACGACGCCACGCGCGTGGCATCGGTGCCGGCGGATACGTTCACGCCTTTTTCCAGCATGCGTTTGACAGGCGGCGTGGCTTCGGCCGCGCCCGCGCCATAGCGTTCAACGAAGTACTCGCCTTGATACGCCATGCGATGCTGCACGGCCACGCCGCCGCCCAACGCGGCGATGCGGTCAATCGAGCGTTCCGAAATCGTTTCGGCGTGGTCGAAGAACCAGTTCAGCCCTTCCAGCGGCACGTCTTTATTGACGCGTTCGAAGACGTCGAGCGCGCGCGAGATGGTCTCGTCATAGGTGGCGTGCAGGCGCCAGGGCCAGCGGTTTTGCGCCAGGATGCGCACGACTTCTTCCAGCTCGCCTTCCATTTCGGGGCCCATTTCGGGGCGCGGCTGGCGGAAGTCTTCAAAGTCGGCCGCCGAGAACACCAGCATTTCGCCCGCGCCGTTGTGGCGGAAGTAGTCGGTGCCTTGCTTGTACTGTGACGTGGCCGTCCAGTTCAGGAAGTCTTCCTTTTCCTGCTTGGGCTTTTGCGTGAACAGGTTGTAGGCCAGGCGGATCGTCAGCTGACCGGCGTCGGCCAGCTGCTGGATCACCTGATAGTCCTCGGGGTAATTCTGAAAGCCGCCGCCCGCGTCGATGGCGCCGGTGACGCCCAGCCGGTTCAGGTCGCGCATGAAATGGCGCGTGGAATTCACCTGGTAGTCAAACGGCAGCTTGGGGCCTTTGGCCAGCGTGGCGTACAGAATGGACGCGTTGGGTTTGGCCAGCAGCAGCCCGGTGGGGTTGCCGGCGTTGTCGCGCACGATTTCGCCACCCGGCGGGGCGGGCGTGGTCTTGTCGTAGCCCACGGCGCGCAGCGCGGCGGCGTTCAGCAGTGCGCGGTCATACAGGTGCAGGATGAACACGGGCGTATCCGGCGCCACGGCGTTCAGCTCTTCGATGGTGGGCAGGCGCTTTTCAGCGAACTGGTGTTCGGTGAAGCCGCCCACCACGCGCACCCACTGCGGGGCGGGGGTAATGGCGACCTGGCGGCGCAGCATGGCCATGGCGTCGGCCAGGCTCGTCACGCCGTCCCAGCGCAGTTCCATGTTGTAGTTCAGGCCGCCGCGGATGATGTGCAGGTGGTTGTCGATCAGGCCCGGCAGCACGCCGCGCCCGTTCAGGCTGATCACTTTCGTGGCGGGGCCGGCCAGCGGCAGCACGTCGGCGGAGGCGCCTACACGTGTGAAGCGGCCATCTTTGATGGCGACGGCGTCCGCGGTGGGGCGGGCGGGGTCCAGGGTCGTGAAGCGGCCTTGATGCAGGATCAGGTCGGGGGCGCCGTGGCGCGCGGGGTCCAGAGTGTCAGCCATTGCGCTTGTCTTCACAGATGTTGGAGGGGGGCGGGGCGGGTGTTTTGGGGCAGCTGGGCAGTTCGCCGAACATGTGCGGCTTGACCTGCTGGTGTATCCACGACGTGCGCGTGGGCTCGTCGGACAGCAGGCGTTTGACCAGCGGGGGAATCTGTTCCCCCGCCAGGATGCCAAGCAGGCCTACCAAGGCAATCACCGGAGGCGCGGGTGAGCGCACGTTGAACAGCGCGTAAATGACCCCGACCAGCAGGCCGAGCCCCAGTGAAACCAGGTAGACCTTCATCAGCGTGCTCCGATCAGCCTTCGTGGGCGTTGAACATGGACTTGGCGTAGAGGATGCCCAGGCCATAAGCGCCGCCGAACTTCTTGGCGATGCCGGTCGTCATGTCATAAGTATCGGTACGCGCCCAGTCACGCTGCATTTCCAGCAGGTATTGCAATGCCGTGATCGGCTGGCCGCCTGCTTGCACGATACGCTCGATGGCGCGGTTGTGCGCTTCGGCCGACACGTCGCCGCAGGCGTCGGTAATGACATAGACCTCGAAACCCTGGTCCAGCGCCGACAAGGCCGGGCCCACGATGCAGACGCTGGTCCACAGGCCGGCCAGCACAATGCGCTTCTTGCCGATTTCATTGACCTGCTTGATGACGGCGGCGTCTTCCCAGGTGTTCATGGACGTGCGGTCCAGCAGCGCCTGGCCGGGGAAGGGCGCGACGACTTCGTCGAACATCGGGCCCGAGAAGCTCTTTTCAGCAACGGTCGTCAGGATGGTGGACGCGCCAAAACCGGCAGCGGCCGAGGCGACCAGCGCGGCGTTGTTGCGCAGCGTGACGGCGTCGATGGAGTGGGTGGCGAACGCCATCTGCGACTGGAAGTCGATCATGATGAGCGTGTGGTCTTTGGGCGAAAGCAGCTTGGCGCCGGGCGTGGCGGTGGCGGTGATGGGCATCAGTAACTCCTGTGGTGCCGGGGTGAGGAAACACCGGCAATGTGCCCGCGCGGCCCGGCGGCGTATTGAACATTTGTCCGCCTCTTTGAAGATTGTGACTGCGAACGCCTGCGAAACATTTATTTCGCGTCTTTCATTTTTCTTTCACGCTTCGCGCGCCCGCGCTACGGCAGCGTTCGTCCATTCTGAAGTGCGAATTACTTGTAATTACACGTGAACATGGCCCCGTTTCCGGGCAATAGGAAAGGGCGTGAGCGAACCATACTTGTCCGCTGGCGGGCCTGTGTCGGGAACGGGCCTGCATTCTTGCAAGGGTGCACCATGAATGCGTTGAGTTTGAAGGCCAAGCTGCGGTTGGCCATGTTGTTGATGTGGATCGGTTTGTTGGCGCTGGGCGGGTGGTCGGCCTTGAATGCGCGGGACATCATGATGAAAGAGCGCCGCGACGGGCTCGAGCGCATTGTCGAAGTGGCGCAGAGCGTGGTGGCGTCTTATGCCAAGACGGTGTCCGAAGGCAAGCTGAGCGCAGCAGACGGCAAGCGCCAGGCGCTGGACCAATTGCGGCAACTGCGCTTTGACAACAACAACTTCGTGTTCGTGGTGGACACGCAGCCGGTGCTGCTGATGCATCCGTTTGGCGCATCGATCGTCGGCCAGAACGTGGGCGACCGCAAGGACACCCAAGGCCATGCGTATTACAAGACGATGGCGGACCTGGCGCGCGCCAAGGGCAAGGGCTTCGTCGAATACGAGGCCTCCAAGGCGGGCAACGCAGATGACCGCGCGCCCAAAATCAGCTTCATTTCGTACTACCAGCCGTGGGATTGGGTGGTGGTGTCCGGCGTGCTGGTGGACGATATCCAGACCGCGTTCTACAACAACCTGCTCAAGGCGCTGGCCATTCTGGGCCTGATCGGCGCGGTGGTGACGGGCGTGATGTTCATGATCACGCGCAGCGTATCGCGCAGCCTGGGCGGTGACCCGACCTACGCGGCGGGCATCGCCGGCCGTATCGCGTCGGGCGACTTGAGCCACGCGGTGGATGTGGACCACAACGACACGCGCAGCATGATCAGCGCCATGGCCAAGATGCAGGAGAACCTGGCGCAAGTCATCGGCGGCATCCGTGCGGGCGCGGAAAGCCTGAACGGCGCGGCACGCGAAATGTCTGCGGGCAATCTGGATTTGTCTTCGCGCACTGAAGAGCAGGCGGCGTCACTGGAAGAAACCGCAGCCAGCATGGAAGAGCTGACCGCCACCGTGCGCCAGAACGCCGGCAGCGCCGAGCAGGCCGTGCAATTGGCGCAGGCGGCGTCTGGCATCGCCGCGCGCGGCGGCGAAGTGGTGGGCAAGGTCGTGACCACGATGGACGGCATTACCGATAGCTCGCGCCGCATCGCGGAAATCATCGGGCTGATCGACAGCATTGCGTTCCAGACCAACATCCTGGCGCTGAACGCGGCCGTGGAAGCGGCGCGTGCCGGCGAGCACGGCAAGGGCTTTGCCGTGGTGGCGACCGAAGTGCGCAACCTGGCGCAGCGCAGCGCGCAGGCCGCCAAAGAGATCAAGGACCTGATCGACGATTCCGTCGACAAGGTCAGCACGGGCGCCAACCTGGTGAACCAGGCCGGCCAGACCATGGCCGAAATCGTGCAGGCGGTGCAGCGCGTGACGCACATCGTGGGCGAGATTACCGTGGCCTCGCGCGAGCAGACCTCGGGCATCGAACAGGTCAGCGTGGCGGTGGCGCAGATGGACCAGATGACGCAACAGAACGCGGCGCTGGTCGAGCAGGTGGCGGCGGTGGCCGCGTCCATGGAAAGCCAGGTCGGCGGCTTGTATGCGTCGGTCTCGGCGTTCAAGCTGGGCGGGGATTCCGCTGGGCGCGCCGACCGCGAGCCGTCGTTCGCGCAACCGGCCGCGCGCCGTCTCGCGCTGAGCGCCTAAGTGTTTGTCTTTGAATTGAAAACAGGAAGTTGCATGGCAAATCGTCAGAGCCGTCGCGTGCCGCGTCAAACCCTAGCCCTTGCTCGTGTGTTGAGCCCGGTCTTCTTGCTGGGCGCCACGTGCGCCCAGGCCGAAGTCACCGCGTTTGACGTGCAGGCGCGCCAAGCCCCCGCACTGGAAGGCCGCGTGTTCGGTGAGCGCGGTGTGGCTGAAAAGCTGACGGGCGTGGCCACCATCAGCCTGGACCCCGCCGACCCGCGCAATGCGGGCATCACCGACCTGGCGCTGGCGCCGCGCGATGCGCAAGGCCGCGTCACGGCGCGCGCCGATGTCGTGATCTTGCGCCCCGCCAAACCGAACGGCACGCTGATTGTCGAAGCGCCCAATCGTGGCCGCAAGCTGATCGGCACCGTTGTTGATGGCGGCGGCATTCCCAACAGCAGCCGCCTGGAAAAGGCCGAAGACGCGGGTAACGGCTTCCTGCTGTCGCAAGGCTACACGCTGGCGTGGGTGGGCTGGCAGGGCGACGTGCCGGTGGGCGAGGGCATGCGCCTGGACGTGCCTGTCGTGCCGAACGTGACCGGGCCGGTGCGCGACGAATGGGTCTTCAAAAAGGCGGGCGCGGCCGAACGCGTCGCGCTGAGCTACCCTGCGGCCAAGCAAACGGGCGCGCGCCTGTCAGTGCGTGCGCAGCGCCTGGATGCGCGCCAGTATCCGGCGGGCTTGTCGTATCGCTTCATTGACGACAACAGCATCGAGATCTCGCGTCCGGCCGACATGCCGGCCGACGCCATCTACGAATTCACCTACACCGCGCGCGACCCCGGCGTGATGGGCATGGGCTTTGCCGCCATGCGCGACGTGACCGCCTTCCTGGCGCGCGCCGACGTGGCCAGCAACCCGCTGGCCGCGCAGCATGGCGGCCAGGTCAAGCAGGTGCTGGGCATGGGCATTTCGCAGTCGGGCCGTTTCCTGCGCGACTATCTGTACCAGGGCTTCAACCAGGATCTGCAAGGCAAGCGCGTGTTTGACGGCATGCTGGCGCAGATTCCGGGCGCGCGGCGCACGTTCGCCAACACGCGCTTTGCGCAGCTGTCACGCAACCCCGGCCCGCATGCGGATGATCTGTACCCCGTGGACCAATTCCCGTTTGCGTACGCCACCAGCACCGACCCGCTGACGGGCAAGCGCGACGGCCTCTTGCAGCAATGCCGCGCCACGAACACGTGCCCGCGCATCATGCAGCTGGATTCCGAGTACGAATTCTGGGCCTCGCACGCGAGCCAGCTGGTGACGGACGCGCGGGGTCGCGATCTGCCCTTGCCGCCTGAAGTGCGGGCGTACATGGTGGTGGGCTCGCAGCATTTCCCCAGCCCCGTGTCCAAAGCCATGGCCACGTGCGCGCTGCCCACCAGCCCGATTGACCCGCAGCCCGTCACGCGCGCGTTGCTCAATGCGCTGGACGCGTGGGTGGGCCAAGGCACGCCGCCGCCCGCCAGCCGTTACCCCACGCGCGCCCGCCACACGCTGGTGGACGCCAAGGGCCTGTACCCGGCCATTCCGGGCCTGCCGTACCACGCCGCCTATGTGGCATCCCGCCTGATCGTGGACGGCTCGCGCCTGCCGCTGGTGGAAGGCGAATACCCGCTGTACCTGCCGAAGGTGGACGCCGACGGCAATGCCGTGGACGGCGTGCGCCTGCCGCAGATTGCCGCCCCGCGTGGCACGTACGTGGGCTGGAACCCCAAGAGCAACAACGCCGAGGGCCTGTGCACGCAGATGGGCAGCGCCGTGCCGTTCGCGCTGAGCCGTGCCGATCGCGTGGCCCGCAACGACCCGCGCCTGTCCATCGAGGAACGCTATCCGACGGATGCGGCCTATGTGGACGCCGTGCGCCGGGCCAGCGACGACCTGGTGCAAGCCCGGTTGTTGTTGCCGCAGGATGCGGCCGCCGCGGTCGAGGAAGCCCGCGCCGGCAAGCTGGCCAAGCTGGCCCCGTGATGGGAAACGGCCAGTCGCGTGCGGAACAATTTTGCAATCGGCTGTAAAAACTCCACTTGGGGCTGACGGCCCCGGACTTCCAAAGCGCCCGCAAGGGCGCTTTTTCTTTGTGCGGGCGGCGCGCGTCCCGATTCACGCCGGGGTTGCGTCCGGGTTGCGTCCGAAAGCGGGCAACCCCCCGCACCGCCTTGGTGCGCAGCGCGCCGCAGCAGGGTGCGTCGAGGGGCGGGAAGGGGTTGGCGCCCCTCGGGTTTCCCCTTGAATTGTCGATAACGCGGGGGCCGGAAAACTTGGCATGCAAGTTGCTTATTTTTTTAACGAGCTATTGCTACTATCGATCGTCGTGCCTGCCGGGTCAGGGGGCGGACGGGCCCGACGTTGTCAGCGTGACCTTGCAGTGTGGAGACTTTCATGAAGCATCTCATCAAGCACGTGACTCGCTACCGCTATGCCGCCCCGGTGAACTACAGCATCCAGACGCTGCGCCTGACGCCGCGCCGCGACGACCATCAACACGCCCTGCGCTGGCAGATTCAGACGCCGGGCGAGATCCAGGCGCAGGTCGACGCCTATGGCAACGTGACGCACACGCTGACGTTGCACCGCACCCATAGCGAAATTGAAATCCATGCCGTTGGGCAAGTCGACATCCACCCGCTGGCCCAAGGCCATGTGGGCGACGAAGACGAACGCTTGCCGGTCTACATCTATGGCGTGCCCACCGGGCTGACCCAATGTGACGACAGCATCCGCGAATTTTGCCGCCACGTGGTGCCGCGCGGGGTGCATACGCCCGAAGACGTGCTGCGCTTGAGCGCCGCCATCCGCGAACGCGTGGCCTACACGCCGGGCGTGAACGATGTGCCGCTGTCGGCGGCGCAGGTGCTGGCGGCGGGCCGCGGCGGCAGCCAGGACCATGCCCATCTTTTACTGGCCTGCGTGCGCGCCTTCGGCACACCGGCCCGTTTTGTCAGCGGCTATTGGCACATGGCGGGCGATGACGCCGCCAGCCATGGCTGGGCCGACGTCTGGCTGGCCCGTCACGGCTGGGTCAGCGTGGATGTCAGCCATTCCTGCTTCGCGTCGGACGGCCATTGCCGCCTGGCCGTGGCGCGCGACTATGAATCGGCTTCGCCCGTGCGCTGGTTGCATGGGGCGGCGGCCGCGCTGTCCATGAATGTGTCGGTGCAGGTACAAACCAGCCACTGACTCGCCCAGTTGACCCGGAGAAGGCAGTGACCATCCACGTAGCACTCAAGCACGTCACGCAATACAAATACGACCGTTTGGTCAGCCTGTCGGCGCAGGTGCTTCGGCTGAGACCCGCCCCGCATAGCCGCACTCCGATCCTGTCGTACTCGCTGACGGTGGAGCCGGCCGACCATTTCATCAACTGGCAGCAGGACCCGTTCGCCAACTATCTGGCACGGCTGAATTTCCCGACCAAGACACGTGAATTCAAGATCACGGTAGACCTCGTCGCCGAAATGGCCGTGTACAACCCGTTCGACTTCTTCCTGGAGCCGGACGCCGAGGAATTTCCGTTTACCTACGATGAAGGCCTGGCGCGCGAGCTGGCGCCGTATCGCGTGTGCGACAAGGCCACGCCGCGCTTTACGGAATTCCTGTCGCGCGTGGATGTGCGTCCGCAGCGCACGGTGGATTTTCTGGTGGGCTTGAACCAGCAGATCCATAAAGAAATCAATTACTTGATCCGTATGGAGCCGGGCGTGCAGACGCCCGAGGAAACGCTCACGCGCAACGCCGGATCGTGCCGGGATTCGGGATGGTTGCTGGTGCAGGCGTTGCGGCATCTGGGCTTGGCGGCGCGCTTTGTGTCCGGCTACCTGATTCAGTTGAAGCCGGATGTGCGGGCGCTGGACGGCCCCAGCGGCGCCCAGACTGACTTCACCGACCTGCATGCGTGGTGCGAGGTCTATCTGCCGGGCGCTGGATGGATCGGGCTGGACCCGACGTCCGGCCTGTTGGCGGGCGAAGGCCATATTCCGCTGGCGGCCACCCCCGAACCCGGCAGCGCCGCACCCGTGACGGGCGCGGTGGACGAAGCCGAGGTCGAATTCACGCACACCATGTCAGTCACGCGCGTGTTCGAATCGCCGCGCGTCACTAAGCCCTACACCGACGAGCAATGGCACGCCATCCGCGACCTGGGCGACAAGATCGACGACCATCTGGACCACATGGATGTGCGCCTGACGATGGGCGGTGAACCGACCTTCGTGTCGGTGTCCGACCGCGAAGGCGCCGAGTGGAACACCGCGGCGCTGGGGCCCACCAAACGTGGCTATGCCGTGGAACTGTTGAACCGGCTGCGCACGCGCTACGGCGGCAACGGGTTTCTGCATTTCGGGCAGGGCAAGTGGTATCCGGGCGAACAATTGCCGCGCTGGGCGCTGTCGATCTACTGGCGGGCAGACGGCCAGGCTTGCTGGGCTGACCCGGCGCTGTTCGCCGACGAGCGCCAACGCAGCGCCTATACCGTCGCCGATGCGCGGCGTTTCATGACGAAGCTGTGCGAGCGGCTGGGCGTGGAAGATCGCTACGTTGTGCCGGGCTATGAAGACGTCTTCTACTACTTGTGGCGCGAGCGCCGGCTGCCCGTCAATGTGGACCCCTTCGACGCGCGTCTGGACGACGAGATGGAACGCGCCCGGCTGCGCCGCGTGTTCGAGCAGAAGCTGGACAGCGTGGTGGGCTACGCCTTGCCGATCCAGGCGGGCGAGGGCGGGCCGTGGGTGTCCGGCCCCTGGTTCCTGCGCGACGAACGCATGTATCTGTTCCCCGGCGATTCGCCCATGGGATACCGGCTGCCGCTGGATTCGTTGCCCTGGGTGGATGAGGCCGATGCCCCCGTGGCCGTGGACCGCGACCCCTATGATGCGCGCCGATCCTTGCCCGGGCCGGCGCAGCTGCTGACGCAGCATGCGCGGGCGTCGGGGCGTCGGGATGTGAATGGCAAAGGGGCGGGGGGAGTGGGGGCCGGGGGAATACCTGGGGCCGCTGGCGCAACGGCGGCAGCAGGCCCGTCAGACGCTGCCGCACCCGCGCGATTCGAATCCGCCGCCGGCCTGACGCGCACGGCCATGTGCGTGGAAGCGCGCAAGGGCGTGCTGTACGTCTTCATGCCGCCCTTGCCGCGCCTGGAGGATTATCTGGCGCTGGTGGCGCAGGTTGAGGCCACGGCGCGCGACTTGAACACCCGCATCGTCATGGAAGGCTATCCGCCGCCGCGCGACCCGCGCCTGAAGGTGTTGCAGGTGACGCCCGACCCGGGCGTCATCGAGGTCAACATCCACCCGGCCAGCAACTGGGCCGAACTCGTCGACCATACCGAATTCCTTTACGAAGCCGCTTTTGAAACCCGGCTGTCCACCGAGAAATTCATGGCCGACGGCCGCCACACCGGCACGGGCGGCGGCAACCACTTTGTGCTGGGCGGGGCCACAACGGCCGACAGCCCGTTCCTGCGCCGCCCCGACGTGCTGGCCAGCCTGCTGGCGTACTGGGTCAACCATCCGTCTTTGTCGTATCTGTTCTCGGGGCTGTTCATCGGGCCGACCAGCCAGGCGCCGCGTATCGACGAAGCCCGCAACGATCAGGTCTACGAGCTGGAGCTGGCGTTTCAGGAAATACACCGCCGTTGCGCCGAACAAGGCGCTGACGTGCCGCCCTGGATGATCGACCGGGCGCTGCGCAATATTCTGGTCGACGTTACCGGCAACACGCATCGTTCGGAATTCTGCATCGACAAACTCTATTCGCCCGACAGCGCCACGGGGCGGCTGGGCCTCTTGGAACTGCGCGCGTTTGAAATGCCGCCGCATGCGCGCATGAGTCTGGCGCAGCAGCTGCTGCTGCGTGGGCTGATTGCGCATTTCTGGAAGACCCCTTACACCGCAAGGCTGACGCGCTGGGGGACGGAACTGCACGACCGCTTCCTGTTGCCGACCTTTGTAAAGATGGATTTCGAGGACGTGCTGGCGGACTTGAACGAGGCCGGCTACGGCTTTGACGCCGCCTGGTTCGCGCCGCATTTCGAGTTCCGCTTCCCCTTGTTTGGCGATGTGGCCGCGCGCGGCATTCATCTGGAGCTACGCGGCGCGCTGGAGCCGTGGCATGTGATGGGCGAAGAGGGCTCGTCCGCGGGCACGGTGCGGTATGTGGATTCGTCGCTTGAGCGGGTGGAAATCCGGGTATCCGGTTTGAACGACAACCGCTATGTTGTGACGGTCAACGGCCGGGCGCTGCCTTTGCAGCCTACCGGACGCGTCGGTGAGTACGTGGCGGGCGTGCGTTACAAGGCCTGGTCGCCGCCGTCGGCGCTGCATCCCTCTATCGGCGTGCATGTGCCGCTGACGGTAGACATTGTGGATACCTGGAACCGCCGTTCTTTAGGAGGCTGCAAATATCACGTCGCGCACCCGGGCGGGCTGAACCCGGAGTCGTTCCCGGTCAATTCCTACGAGGCCGAGAGCCGTCGCCTGGCCCGCTTTGAAAAGATCGGGCATACGCCGGGGCGCATGGATGTTGCGCCCGCCGAGGTCAGCCGGGAATTTCCGTTCTCGCTGGATTTAAGGCACGATTGAGCCCTACCAGATGTTGAACCCCGGCGGTCCCGCCGCCGATAAAGCTGCTATGCCGCAATTTCTTTTTCAGACGGACCCGTCGCAGGATGTCGCATCCCTGGCGGTTCATGCGGCGTTGCCCGCACGCGCCGGGCACTATGACGAGCTGCGCGACACGGCCGACGCGTCCGGGGCCACGCGCCTGCGCGACCCCTGGCCCCGTTTTTTTGAATTGCTGGGCACCAGCGGCTTCGCCGACCTGGACCGGCGCGTCGACGTTGTGGCGCGGCAGATCCGCGAAAACGGCATCACCTACAACATCTACGCCGACGCCAGTGGCTCGGCGCGGCCCTGGTCGCTGGACCTGCTGCCGTTTGTCATCAACGACACGGACTGGGCCGCCATTGAAGCGGGGCTGTGCCAGCGCGCCAGCCTTTTGAATCGCCTGCTGGGCGACGTTTACGGCCCGCAAACGCTGCTGGCCGACAAGCTGATTCCGCCCGCGCTGGTGCTGGGCCACCCCGGCTACCTGCGGCCGCTGCGGGGTTACGCGCCACCGGGCGACACCTTTCTGCACATTGCGGCCTTTGACCTGGCGCGCGCCAGCGATGGCGGCTGGTGGGTGGTGTCGCAGCGCACGCAAGCGCCGTCTGGCCTGGGCTATCTGCTGGAAAACCGGCTGACGATTTCGGGCATGTTCCCCGAGGCGTTCAAGGAATTGCGGGTGCAGCATCTGGCCACCAGCTATCGCCGGCTGATGGACATGCTGTACAAGCTCAGCCCGGGCGGACGCTCGGCGCAGACGCCGCCGCGCATCGTGCTGCTGACGCCCGGGCCCTACAACGAAACCTATTTCGAACAGACCTACCTGGCGCGCTATCTGGGCGTGACGCTGGTCGAAGGCGGCGACCTGGTCGTGCGCGACAAGGTGCTTTACCTGAAAACGCTGCACGGACTGGAACGCGTGCATGCGGTGCTGCGCCGGCTGGACGACGATTTCTGTGATCCGCTGGAACTGCGCTCGGACTCCACGCTGGGCGTGCCGGGCTTGCTGCAAGTGATGCGGGCGGGCAACGTGCTGGTGGCGAATTCGCTGGGCACGAGCTTTCTGGAGTCGCCCGCCATCAACGGTTTCCTGCCCGCCATCAGCCGCCGCTTGCTGGATGAAGACCTGTTGCTGCCGTCGCTGCCGTCGTGGTGGTGCGGCGAGGCCGCGGCGCGCGATCAGGCGCTGGCGAATCTGGCGGGCGCGGTGGTCAAGTCCACGTACCCCAGCAATACGCGCGGCGGATTCGAGCCGGTGATCGGGGGCGCGGTGCCGCCGTCCGAGCGCGACGCGCTGCTCGCGCGCATTGCCGACAACCCCGACGCTTACACGATCCAGGAATACCTGCCGCTGTCGCAGGCGCCCAGTTGGGCGGCCGGCCACATCGTGCCGCGCGCCGCCATGCTGCGCGTATTCGTCATCGCAGACGGCGAGGGCGGGTGGACCGTCTTGCCCGGCGGGCTGACCCGCATCGCCAGCCGTGAACAGCAGATTGTGTCCATGCAGCGCGGCGGCAGCAGCATGGATACCTGGGTCACCACGCGCGGGGCCGTCGATACGTTTTCGATGCTGCCCGCACAGTTGCGCCCGGAAGACATCGTGCCGGCCCACCGCCCGGTGTCCAGCCGCGCCGCTGAAAATCTGTTCTGGATGGGACGCTACACCGAACGCGCCGAGAACGATGTGCGCCTGGCGACGGTGGCGTTGACGTGGTTGAACAGCGACGAAGACAACGCGGGCGAACTCTTCGCTGCGGTTGCCGCCCTGTGCCAGCGCAGCGGCCTCGTGCCGCCCGCGCAGAGCTTGTCGGTGCGCATGTTCGAATCCACGCTGGTCGCCGAGCTGGCGGGCGCCGAAGCGCAGGGCGGGGTCGCCCGCAACCTGGGCGCACTGGCGTTTGCCGCCGGCCAGATTCGTGACCGCTTGTCGCCCGACCACTGGCGGCTGGTGGTAACCGCCCATGAATGGTTTTTGCGCATGGCCACCAACCAGGCCAAGGGCCGCGACGACGATACGGTGTCAGACGCGCCGGCGTCCGCACCGGACGTGCTGCGCGCCCTGAAGAACCTGGGCATGCAGTTGTCGGCCATCACCGGTTCGCAAACCGACCGCATGACGCGCGACGACGGCTGGCGGCTGTTGACCATCGGCCGCCAGATTGAACGCCTGTCCGCCATGGCCAGCCTCTTGGGCGAACTGTTTCGCCGTAACGCGGTGCTGGGCGACAGCGGTTTCAACATTCTGCTGGATCTGTTCGACAGCAAGATCACGTATCGCGCCTACTATCCCGGCCGCCAGGAAGTGCCGGCACTGCTGAACCTGCTGGTGCAGGAACCCGCCAACCCGCGCTCGCTGGCGTGTGTGTTGAACGTGTTGAAGAAGGAAGTGGCGCGCTTGCCCGACACGGTGGCGGGGCCTGCGTCCGACTTGTTGGCCTTGTTGCCGGCGCACGGCGCTGGCGTGACGCTGGCCACGCTGTGTGAACAGACTCAGGGCTTGTACGCGGGCGTGCTGGCGCTGTCGGAACAACTGGATGGCGCGGCCAGCAACCTGTCCAATGAAATCAGCCGCCGCTATTTCAGCCACGCGGCGGGTTACGACCAGACGCTGTCGGCCTAGGCGGGACACGATCATCGTCATGAACCTGACTTCTCTTTCCACAACCGCTTTGCAGTGTGCATCCGGGCTGACGCTGGGCGTGGACCACGTTACCGCCTACCGCTACGACGCGCCCGTGGAGCTGGCGCACCATCTGGGCTATCTGCGTCCGTTGAACGACGCCTGCCAGCGGGTGGAGGCCTACGCGCTGACCGTCACGCCCGCGCCCGCAGACATCGCTGAATCCATCGACGGCTTCGGCAACACGCGCTGCACCTTCGCCCTCTATGCCCCGCACGAGGCCTTGACCGTGCGCGCCACCAGCCGCGTCACCGTCCACCCGCGCTTTATCGCCTTGGACCCGGCAACCGGCCTGACGTGGGAAGCGGCAGTGCAACGTTTGCGTTACGACCCGGCCCTGCCATTCGCACCGGAAGTGGAGTTCACGTTCCCGTCGACCTATGTGCCGCTGCACGCCGAGCTTCGGGCATACGCCTTGCTGTCCTTCACGCCGGGGCGGCCGGTGGCGGCGGCCGCGATCGACCTGATGCACCGCATTCACACCGACTTCACCTATCAGCCCGCGCACACGCAAGTGTCCACGCCCATCCTGCAAGCCTTCCAGGAAAAGGTTGGCGTGTGCCAGGATTTCGCGCATGTGATGATCGGCTGCCTGCGCGCCATTGGCTTGCCGGCGCGCTACGTCAGCGGGTATCTGATGTCGCAGCCGCCGCCCGGCAAGCCGCGCTTGATTGGGGCGGACGCGTCGCACGCGTGGGTGTCGGTGCACTGCGCAGGCGTCGAGGTCAATGGCGGCTGGGTCGATCTGGACCCCACCAACAACGTGGTGCCAGGCACGGCGCATGTCATCCTGGCCTATGGCCGCGACTACGGCGACGTCACCCCCTTGCGCGGCGTGATCCGCGGCGGCGGCCATGAACTGGATGTGCGCGTGACCGTCGCGCCCATCGACGAATTTCCGACAGGGAACGATGCATGAGCTATTTCTTCGACGCGATCAACCGCCAACTGCGCGCCCCGAAACGCCAGCGCGTGCGGCATGCGCGCGCGAAGGCCTTTCAATGCGTCTGCGGGCAACCTATTTTTTTCAGCAATACCGAATGCCTGAATTGCCATCGGCAACTGGGTTTTGACCCCAAGCGCGGCCACGTGCTGGCGCTGGACGAAGGCACCACGGCGGGCACGTGGCGCGAATCGGGCAGGGCGCGCGGCAAAACTTACAAACGCTGCGGCAACTTCAGCTCACCCGCCTTGTGCAACTGGCTGCTGCCCGCAAACTCGCCCGATGCGCTATGCATGGCGTGCAACCTGAACCGCACCATCCCAGACCTGTCCGTGCCAGAGAATGGCCCGCTGTGGTTCAAGGTGGAAGTGGCCAAGCGCCAGATGGTTGCGCAGCTGATGACGCTGGGCCTGCCGATCCGGCGTTCCGTCGAACCGGACGACGGCGGCCTGGCCTTCGACCTGCTGGCGCCCACCGCCGACGGCGCGCCGCTATTGACCGGCCATGCGCAGGGTCTCATCACCATCAACATTCTTGAAGCCGACGACGCCTACCGGGTCAAAGTGCGCGAAGACATGCGCGAACCCTACCGCACGCTGGTCGGCCATTTCCGCCACGAGATCGGCCACTACTACTGGGACCAGCTCATCGCGGGCGGCCCCTGGCTGGAACCCTTCCGCCAGGTCTTCGGCGACGAACAAGCCGACTACGCCCAAGCCCTGCAACGCAACTACGAACAAGGCCCGCCCGCCGACTGGGCGCTGCACTTCATCAGCACCTACGCGTCGTGCCACCCCTGGGAAGACTGGGCCGAAACCTGGGCGCACTACCTGCACATGATGGACACCCTGGACACCGCCATCAGCTTCGGCGTCACCCGCACAGCAGTAGAACAAGCCTACGAACCCTTCACCACCGCCGCGCTCTACGACCCGCAAGACCCCGAAGGGCAGGACTTCCTGGACCTGGTCAACGCATGGGTGGCGCTGACGGGGGTGTTGAACGAGCTGTCACGCAGCATGGGCCAGCGGGACTTTTACCCGTTTGTGCTGCCGGCGGAAGTGGTGGGGAAATTGCAGTTCGTGCATCGCGTGGTGAAGAGGGCGTCGGTGGGCGTCTGAGGCTGGATTAAACCGGCAAACGAACCGGCAAACGAACCGGCAAGTAAATCGGAAAGACGTGTACGACTCGCCCCATCAATTTCTTCCCCTTCAGCGTTCCGCTATCAACTTACCGAGGGCGCCCCGTTAGGCAAAGACCTATTGAACGAGCGGCGGAACGAGCTGACCGCCATGCGTCGTCCACGCTGCGGCGGAGTTCGCAGTCGTTCATCGAACAGTGACCCTGTGCTCACGAATCAATGCGCTCCCCGTTCACGCGGATCACCGGTCTGCGCTTCTCGTCAAAGCCGCACAACTTATCGATTTCCTTGGGGAACTGCGTGTACGGCACGTTGTACTGGATAAAGGCCTCAACGCTGTCTGGAAATGCATTAATGAGCAGCCAACCAAACCAGAGCGGAATGGTGAGGGGTGCCTTGAACATGCCGTAGGGCTTCGCCAGCGTACGACGCAGACCTGCATACCAGTCTCGGTAGGGTTGTTGGGTCTCTCGCCAGCGGCTCTGTCGTGGTGGCAGCGGCGCGGGCTTGGGCAGGCCCTCTGGGCCTCGTTCCATGAAGACTTGCAAATAGGACCAGAGGGTCTTGGCCGAACGGTCTCCATCAAATAGACCGAGATTGCCGCATGCCGCACAGATTTCTGTCGGCGGTTCCATGCTGTAGTCCACCCCGATGAGATACAGCGGATGCCGGCTCGCATAGCCACTTGCAGACACAATGGGAACGTACCCTGCCAGGGCTTCCAGTTGATCCCAGTCAAGTATGTGCAGACGCTTCTGGCGCGGATAGATGAAGTAGAGTTTGCGGGTGCCTCGGTGGATACGAATAAAGGCGCCACGGCTCCGATGAGCACCGCTGGCTATGTAAAAAATGAAGGCCATACCCGTCGATACTGGCAGCCCTGTGAGCATACCAAAGACTGTATCAGCCTCAATGGTTGCGGGGCCGATGGCTAATACGCCCAATACAAAGACAATGACGAAAATGAGGATGGACATGCCAATGTACCCAACGGCTCCGCTATGCGTGTAATTTGCATAGGTTTCAAGCTCGACACATCGGTCGTTAACCCGTCGCACCCCATCGGGTTGAGGGGGTTCTCCCTTGGGCCGATCTCGATACAGAGGCGTTCCACCAAAGCGCAAGCTGTTTGGTAGACGCTTGATCACATTGTCTGTCCTATCCACGGCGGTACTTCATGGCTCAATGCGCTCCCCGTTCACGCGGATCACCGGTCTGCGCTTCTCGTCAAAGCCGCACAACTTGTCGATTTCCTTTGGGAACTGTGCGTACGGCACGTTGTACTGGATGAAGGCCTCGACGCTGTTCGGAAATGCGTTGATGAGCAGCCAGCCCAGCCAGAGCGGAATGATGAGGGGGGCTATGAACATTCCATAGGGCTTCGCCAGTTGGCGGCGCAGGCCTGCATACCAGTCCCGGTAGGGTTGTTGGGTCTCTTGCCAGCGGCTTTGTCGTGGTGGCAGCGGCGCGGGCTTGGGCAGGCCCTCTGGGCCTCGTTCCATGAAGACTTGCAAATAGGACCAGAGGGCCTTGGCCGAACGGTCGCCGTCAAATAGACCGAGATTGCCGCATGCCGCACAGATCTCGGTCGGCGGGTCCATGTTGTAGTCCACGCCAAAAAGGTACAGCGGGTGTCGGCTGGCATAGCCACTTGCAGACACAATGGGAACGTACCCTGCCAGGGCTTCCAGTTGATCCCACTCAAGTATGTGCAGACGCTTCTGGCGCGGATAGATGAAGTAGAGTTTGCGGGTGCCTCGGTGAATGCGAATAAAGGCGCCACGACTCCGATGAGCACCGCTGGCTAGGTAAAAGATGAAGGCCATACATGGCAAGGCTGGAGACCAGGCGACCAAAATTACTATGACCTCAACATCAACGTTTGCTAGTCCAACAGCGAACAAGCTAGCTAGAAATGTAGCGATGCTCACAATGATGGACATGCCGATAAAACTTGCTGTTCCGCTTTGCGTAAAGTTTGCATAAGTTTCAAGTTCGACACATCGGTCGTTAACCCGTCGCACCCCATCGGGTTGAGGGGGTTCTCCCGTGAGCCGATTTCGATACAGAGGCGTTCCACCAAAGCGCAGGCTGTTTGGTAGACGTTTAGTCGCGGACATTATTTGGTGCTCCAACGGGTTCTAGCTTGGCTGAATCAATCGGCTTCGTGAACCAGCCACTTGATGTGAACACCAATGGCGTCGGCGCGTGGGGTTGAAGCAATGCCAACCCAGGTTGTTGTTCAGGGTCAGGAAAGTACAGATACTCCAATGCCACTTGGGTGTCCTCATGCATTTGAATCGCCCAGCCACATTCTCTGCCGGTACCGCCTAACGGAGTGACCAAGTATTCAAGTCGATAGTCGATGGGGCTGGTGCCCGTGGCATACGCAATAGGCCCGTGGACTTGCGTAAGCTTGTTGCCCCGGAGGGTTAAGGCCAGCTTGGTTTGAAATCTATCCCCAGGCATGTCGTTGATGCCGGGCAACTGGCAACTGATGCGAAGGGTTCCCACCGAATACCCAAAGGATTGATCCCATTCAGGAGTCAGCCTGGGGCGATAGTACAAACTATGAACGGCATCCAACTCCTCGCGATTGGTGTAGTGACGACTGTCCACTCCCCAAGCGCTATGTTTGAGCCATATTTCCACGGGACCGTGTTTGGCCATATCCGCGCCGAACGCAAACCCAATGACAAGTACGACGGCGACACCTGCAACAACTGCCCAGCCCAACGGAGTGAGCCCAAGCACCGCAACGGCTGCCCCTCCCCCAGAAATAGTTGCTGCTACGGCCGAACCGCCAGCCCAGGTCGCGACCGCCAGCGCGCCGCCAGCGAGGGCGGCGCCAAGCAGCATTCCTCCTTGTTGCGGATTGTTGTCACTAAATGCACTGATTGCTCTTATTGAGTCTGCAATGGCTGCGAGTCCAGCCCCTCCTGCTCCGAAGACGGCAACCCCCCATTTTGAAGCATGGATTCTCATGCTTGTCGCCAAGGCCGTATTCCCGCGCCCCCCTGCGCCAATTGCAATAGCGGTTGAGCCAATTTCTATACCAGCCCCGACTACGGCACTGATAGCCCCACCTAAGCTGCCAGCATTGGCAGCAGATGTTTTAAGTTGCTTGAAATCCGTCCAGGCATTGCTCAGCCCCGTCAACGCCAGAAAGCCCCCCAGTCCAGTGAAGAGATGCCCGCCAGGCCCTCGCAGCCGGTTCAGCATATTGATGAAAGGATTCCCTTCCATCTGTATAGCCCGAGGCGCAGGCAACGCAGCCCGATCAGCCGGCACCTCATCAAGTTCTCGGTATGTGGTCTCACCGACCTTGACCCAGTCGTACACCAAAACACGAGTAAGCACGTCAGTCTGATTGACTTTCGGAGACGGAATTTTCCAGCCCTGCGAGCGCTCGGAACCTAGCGTTTGATAGCCTTGGAATTCATAGGCGGCGCGCTGCAAATCCACCAAACTTATGTCGTATACAACGATGGTTGCGTTGGCTCGGATCTCCATCACGTGTCGCAGACGCCGTACCAGTACGTCCGCTTGCTTTGCCTGCGGTAACACCTGCAGCAATCCAATCAGCGCATTGGTGGCGGGAGTGATGACATGCTCTTCCAAAAACTTGTCCATGACATCGAACAGGTTCTTGGCGATGTAACCGGCATTGGACTTCAACCGGGCCAACAGGATTTCGCTGCCATTGGCAAGTGCGAGCCAATAGGGGCTCTTGTCTGCGGGCTTGGCGATCAAGTCGCCTAGGACTTGCGCCCCGTCCTTCGTATGAACCAAGCCGCCAACGCACTGGAAGACGGCATTCTCATAGTCGCGTGCGTTGTGGATCACGCCAAGATCAAAGCAACTCAGTGCCTTGCCCAACAGCTTCTCTGGGCCGATGAGCCGCACCCAGGCGATGGAATCGTTCACCGCCGTGGCAATGGTTTTCTCAAACTCCTTGATCTTCTTGGAGTAGGTATCGGGAAACAACGTCGCGCCGGCATAGTTCACAAGATTTCTTTGCTTGGCCAGGGCCTTGGCCAAATCGGGGGAGCTGGCAGCCTGCTTCTTCATGGCCTCAAAATAGTTGGTAATGAGCATCCCGCTCTGCAACTTGTGCGCATTTTGCCCGGCATACTTGGTCTTCCTTGCTACCGCCTCTGTGACGAGATAGTGCAGTTCACTTGCCATTCCGATGGGATCTTGCAGCGCAACCGCCAAAGGCGTGATATCCAAACGTGGGCGTAGTTCGATGTACATATTGCCCAGGATATTGTTGTGGTTTGGAATTACCGCTGAGAACCGAATCTCGCTCCAGCCATAGTGCATGGGAGTGCCGTACACCGCGGGCGGAACCAGCTCAGGGGTGGCATTGCCAAGCAACGCGGCATTGAAGGCGTGCTTCTGCTCAGCACCCCCCGCAGGCTTGATCTTGACGGCCAGCGTATCCCGCAGCCCGTCCTTGTTCGTTTCGATATCCCAAAGCGCGCGATGCGTAAGCAACGTATCACTTACCATCAGGTAGATGCTTTCCGCGGTCTTGCTGTCTGGGGCTAGCAGGAAGGACTGGGCGCCCACGGTGTCGGGGCGAGCCTGCCGGCCCGGGGTCGCGTCGGTTTCATCGGGACGGCTCCACCAGATACGAGCAAATCGTACGTCCTCGGTAACTTGATAGTGCTGCGTCCACATGCGGTCATTCTCGAAATAGCAGAGGTAGACGTAGGTGCCTGGACGCAGCACACGCAGGCCGTAGGCCTTGCCTGAGGTGAGCGCGGGATAGCCCTCAGTACCCAGTGTGGGGAATACGCCTTTATCCAGGGCCTTATCCGCGACGCCGTAGCGCAATGGGTAGACAGGAATGCACGTCTGACACGGTGGTGGCGAGATAGCTTTACCCAGTTGTTTCTCATTGGGACGATCCGGGCCTAGTGCGATTTTGTAAGTCGTGGTCATGCATCTTCCCTTAAGGCATGTTGGGGGCTAGAGCCGCCAGCCGCGCTTCGGCGTCAGTCAACCGCTGTTTCCCCTTTACCCGTCGGTTGACCAAGATGTCGCGCAACGCCCCATCCTTGGTAAAGCTCTCCTGTGAATATCGAAAGCGCAGTTCCATGTAGTGGCGAACGTCGCGTTCTGTGGCTAGCCCCAGTTGATCGGTAGCCTCACGGGCGAACAGGTGTAGATGCCGCCAGAGCACGGATTCATTTTCCGGACGGCCGTACGCCGGGAAGCGTTGACGAAAGTCGCGTGCACAGTCGCGCATGAACCACGCGAGGCTGGCTTGGCCAAGCGCAGCCTCATCGTTCGCGGTCAACGCGATGGGGCCTTCCGTTATCCACGAAGTCAGAGCGGATACCGGTGCATCGGCAAACAGCCACTCGCCCGACGGCGTCTCACCTGCGTACCAGATAAAGCGCTGAATGGGGCCGAACAGCTTTGATAGTTGATCCGCTGGCAACCCTTCACAGAGTTCTTCGAGGGGGCGCGCGGCACTGAGGCTGAAACCGACCGGAAAGCCATCAGCTCCCGTCAGCTGGTGCAAGTGCTGAAGATGAGCGATGAGGCTGGCTTCATGATCGGGGCCTAGCAGGATTAATCCCGCGTGCTGGTGAAGCCAGTGATCGAGCGCGACGGTGAAGAGCGGTTCTTCAAGGGGCACCAACAACGGTCCCTCACGATAGTCTGGAGAACCGTATTCCCAGGGGGTGTCGCGCCACACCCAACGATAGTCAAAACGCTTGGTTATCTTCAGCAGGTCTTGTTCAAGCGTTTCGCTGTGTGCTCCGCTTAGCCAAAGCCAAGGGCGTGCACCTTGTGGCAGCGCGGCCCAGGACATGTCGGGCAGTGCATTCACCACTTGACGCGACCAGTTGGGTTGATCGGACGCGGTGTCCATCATGCCGCTATCGTATGGCTTGGAGCGTTGAACGCAGCGTCGAGTATCCGCTGGATGGTGAGGGACAGGACGTCAGATAGTGAAGACATGGCGTGCTTCTGGGGAGGACGGACCTTGGCGGTCGTCCCTGGCGGAAAGTGGCGATGACCACTTTTAAAAGCAACTGCCAGAGCTGGTAAATAAGAACAGTCGGATAAGTGTGTGAGATAGATCTCAAACGTCCGATTCTTACCGTGCGGAGCGCGGTTGGTGGACTTACTTGCCCACCATCCGCATCCCCCCGCAATACGGCTCCGCCGCTGTCATTTCCCCCAGCACGTCCCGCAACATACCCTGCACGATCTTCACCGCCTGCGTCGTCGGCCGGCTGGCCGCCGTGGCGAGCATCAGGCGGGTGGACAGGCCGGGGTGGGTGATTCGGCGGATGACGAGCGTGCCGGCTGCGACTTCGCGGGCGACGGCGGGCAGGCCCAGCACGGTGTGGGCCATGCCGGTTGCGACGAGGTCTTTCATCAGCTCAAGCGCGTCCATTTCAAATGCGATGTTCAGCGGCATGTCTGCTTGCGTGGCCGCGTGTTCCAGTGTGCGGCGCAGGCCGTGGTTGCGGGTGGGCAGCACCAGCGGCAGGTCACGCAGTTGATCGAAACGGATGGAGCGCATCGCGCGCGCGGCGGGCGACAGGTTTTGCGGGGGTGACACCAGCGCCAGGTCCAGCTCGGCCAGCGGGTCGACCGCGATGTGTTGCGAGCGCCGCGCGTCGTGCAGCACGGCGATGTCGACGCGGGCATTGGTCAGCCATTCAAGCACGTAGCCGCTGTAGCCCGTGATGATGTTGAGCTGGATACGCGGGTGCTGCTTCCACACTTCCGCCACCAGCCGCGCGCCGACCATGTGCGACAACGTGGGCGTGAGGCCCAGCGTGACCTGGCCTGATGGCGACTTCTGGTCGTTGTGGAATTCGGTGACAACGTGGTCCATCTGCCGCAGCAGGGGGCGCAAACGCTCAAGCAGTTTTTCGCCATCGGGCGTGAGCGACACGCCGCGCCCATTGCGGTAGAGCAGCGCGCAGCCGCATTCGTCTTCGAGCTTTCTGACTTGCCGGCCCAGCGCCGATTGGGCAATGCCCAGCACCGAGGCCGCCTTGGAAAAGCTGCCCTGATCAGCAACGTGGATCAGGTTTTCGATCTTGCGTAAGTCCATCCCGGGTCCGTGGCGGGCGAGGGCGCCGCTGTCTCTCGTGTGCGTTTCTTGTATATCTGATTGCCAGAGTATGCCTAGTTGGCCCCGGGTTGCCAATCTAGAATTTCCGGGAGCCAACCCTTATTTTCTGATCCCTCCATGACTGTTTCCGCCGAATCGAACACGTCCGCCCACGCCTTGCTGAAGGTGTTTTCCGCCAACGGCGTCGACCGCGTTTTCCTGGTGCCAGGTGAAAGCTATCTGGGCGTGCTGGATGCGTTGTACGACTTTCCGCAGATGGATGTGGTGACGTGCCGCCATGAAAGTGGCGCCGCGTTCATGGCGGGTGCCGATGCGCGGCTGACGGGGCGGCCCGGCGTGGTCATGGTGTCGCGCGGGCCGGGGGCAACGAATGCGTCCATTGGCGTGCATGCCGCGCAGCAGGATGCAGTGCCGATGATTCTGTTGATCGGCCAGGTGCCAAAGAAGGACGTGCGCAAAGAGGCCTTCCAGGAGATCGACTACCAGAAGATGTTTGGGTCGATGGCCAAGTGGGTGGTGGAGGTTTCCACGCCAGAGGAACTGGCGGCGGCGGCGTTCAAGGCGATACGCGTGGCCACGTCTGGCACGCCGGGGCCGGTGGTGATGGTGGTGCCGGAAGACGTGCAGCAGGCAGCGGTGCCGCAGCCGGGCTGGGTGGCCGCGCCTGACAGCCCCGCCCAACCGGCGCCCGTGACCTTGGCGCGCGTGCAGGCGCTGCTGGCGCAAGCGCGGCGGCCGCTGATCATTGCGGGCGGCGCGTTCAATCGCCCGGACGGGCGCGATGCGCTGCGCCGGCTGGCCGAACGGCACACGATTCCGGTGGTGGTGTCGTTTCGCCAGCATGACGTCTTTCCGAATACGCACGCCTTGTACGCGGGGGATCTGGACCTGGCTACGTCCACCGCGCAAATCGATGCCTTCAATTCCAGCGACCTGATTTTGGCGTTGGGCACGCGGCTGGGCGACATCACAACGCAGGGATATGCGTTTCCCGGCTATCCGAAACCGTCGCAGGCGTTGGTGCATTGTTACGACGATCCGCACATCGTGAACCAGCAATTTGCCGCCGATGTGGGGGTGGTGGCGGACCCGGTGGCCACGGCGCACGCGCTGGCGCAGTTGCCCGCGACGGCGCACGAACACGGCCACGCCCGTGACGATTGGGCGGCATCGTTGCGCAGCATTCAGCAGCGCACGGCCGCGTGGCCGAACCCGCAGGTGGAAGACGGCGTGCCGTTTGTGCAGGTGGTGCGCGCGTTGACGGAGCAGGCGCCCAATGACGTGGCGATCTGCCTGGATGCCGGCACCTTTGCCGCGCCGGTGTACCGGCATTTTCCGTTCGTGTATCCGCAACGGCTCATGGCGTCGCAGTCGGGGGCGATGGGCTACGGCACGCCCGCCGCCATCGCCACGCAGCTGCGGCACCCCGATCGCAAGGTGGTGTGCCTGGTGGGCGATGGGGGCTTCATGATGACCGGTAACGAGATGGCGGCCGCCGCCGAGCGTGGGCTGCCCATTTTGTTCATCGTGTCGAACAACAATTGCTATGGGTCGATCCGGCTGCACCAGGCGCGCACGTACCCGGGCCGCTATGTGGGCACGAACCTGTCCAGCCCGGACTTCGCCATGATGGCGCGCGCGTTTGGCATGGCAAGCGAAACCGTGACGCAGAGCGATCAAGTCAGCGCGGCCATCGCGCGCGGGTTGGCGGCTGCCGGCCCGTACTTTGTGGAAGTGCGGACCAGCTTGGCGGCGATTCTGCCCAAGGGCGTGAGCCATGACGCGGGCGTGGACTTGGCGCCGCGCACGGGCCTGGTGTAAGTCCGCGGCACGCTTTACCGCCCAAGCGCATCACAGCTTGTACCCCGGGTCCTTGCGATCCATCAGCCGCAGCATCGCCGGCCACTCCAGTTCACCGAACGGGCGGCGTGTGGTGGGCTGGTATAGATGCCACGTCTTTTCAATCACTTCCGGCGGCGGCAGGCACAGTTCGCGGTTGGCGCTTAGTGCATCGACTTGCGCCTTGCACGCCATCTCCAGCCAGTACAGCGTGTTGAACGCCTGCGCAATGGTCGGCCCCACGGCCAGCAGGCCGTGGTTGCGCAGGATCATCGCTTCGGACGCGCCCAGGTCCGCCACCAGGCGGCTGCGTTCGTCCAGGTCGATGGCCACACTTTCGTAGTCGTGATACGGAATCTTGGCGAAGCGCATGGCGGTTTGCGTCAGCGGCAGCAGGCCGCACTTAAGCGCCGACACGGCCATGCCCGCGCGCGTATGTGTGTGGATGACGCAGCCCACGTCGTGGCGCGCGCCATGCACCGCGCTATGAATCACATAGCCCGCCGCGTTGATGCCGTAGCCAGTGGGCGACTCACCCAATAGGTTTCCCGCAAGGTCGATCTTGACCAGATTGGAGGCCGTGATTTCGTCGTACATCATGCCGTAGGGATTGATCAGCAGGTGATCATCCGTATCGGGGATGCGGGCGGTGATGTGGTTGTAGATCAGGTCGCTCATGCCAAAGTGCGACACCAATCGGTAGCAGGCGGCCAATTGGACGCGGGTGTCCCATTCTTGCGGGCTCATGTCGGAGGATGCATGCATCGTTGCCGTTTCCTGTTCAGTCGGTGGCTTTGACATTGAATTCGCGGACCACATTGCCCCACGATTCATATTCGTTTTTCATCATGACGCCGAAGTCGGCGGGCGTGGCCGTGGTGCGCACTTGCGCACCCAGGTCGGCAAGCTTGTCGCGGACCGCGGCGTCGGCCAGCACGGTATTCATCTCGCGCGACAGCCGGGTCTGGATGGCGGGCGGGATGCCGGCCGGGGCAATCAAGCCCAGCCAGGCGCCCATATCAAAGCCTGGGTAGCCCTGTTCGGCCACGGTCGGCACGTCGGGCAGCATGGCGACGCGCTCCGGCGTGCTAACGGCCAGCGCCTTCAGGCGCCCCGACTTCACCATCGCCAGCGACGACACCATCGTATCGAAGGTGGCGGTGGTGCGGCCGCCGACAATGTCAGTCTGCGCCTGGCTGCTGCCCTTGTACGGCACGTGCACCATCGTGGCGCCCGCCTTGGACAGCAACACCGACGTCACCAGATGGCTGGTGGTGCCGATGCCCGTGGTGGCGTAGGTCAGCTGATCGGGCTTGGCCTTGGCGGCCGCCAGGAATTGCTTCAGGTTGTGGGCGGGGTTGTCGGGGTTGACGACAAACAGGTACGGCAGCCACGTGATCAGGCCGATGGGCGCGAAGTCTGTACGCGCGTCGTAGTTCAGGTTGCGGTAGACGTGGGGGTTGATGGCTTGTGGGGCGGACGCGCCGATCATCAGCGTGTAGCCGTCGGGCTTGGCGCGCGCGCCCAGGCCCGCCGCGATGGACCCGCCTGCGCCGGGCTTGTTTTCAACGATGAACTGTTGGCCCATGCGTTGGGCCAAGCGTTCGGCCAGCATGCGGGCGACGGTGTCGGTTGCGGTGCCGGGCGGAAAGCCCACCAGGATGGTGACGGGCTTGGTGGGGTAGGCCAAGTCCTGGGCCTGCGGTTGAGCTGGGGCTGCGGTTTGCGCTTGCACAGCGCTCGCCAAGCCGGTCGCAAGCGGCGCGGCCAGCAGCAGCGCCAGTAAGGAATTGCGCATCGTGTTGTCTCCAATCATTGTTCTGATGGCGGGACAGCGCTGGCGCCGGCCCGCATCGGGGCGGGCTCCTTTTAGTGGTTCTCTCTTGGTGGTGCTCGTAGTGCTGCTAACCGCCCCGATGCCGCTTACGGTGGCACAAGGGCGGGCGGGCTTCAATGGCCTGAACGGCCAAGCAGATCACGCGAAATGGCAAGGCGGACCTTGAACGTTCAAGGTCCGCCTTGTGGCATCGCATCACACCGTCAGACTGTCAGACTGATCCAGGTCGTCTTCAAGTCCGAGTACTTGTCCAGCGCATGCAGCGACTTGTCGCGGCCGGAGCCCGACTGCTTCACGCCGCCAAACGGCACGGTGATGTCGCCATCGGCATAGCAATTGACCCAGACCAGCCCCGCGCGCAGCCGGCGCGACAAGCGATGCGCGCGCGACAGGTTGGCCGTCCACAGGCCTGCGCCCAGGCCGTACACCGAATCATTGGCCAGTTCGATGGCTTCGTCTTCGGTAGTGAAGCGTTGCGCCGCCAGGACCGGGCCGAAAATTTCTTCGCGCACCAGCGCGGAGTCTTGGCTGGCGCAGTCGAAGATGGTGGGCTCGATGTAATAGCCGCCCGTGGCGCTGCGGGCCTGCTTGCCGCCCAGGCGCAATGTGGCGCCGTCGGCCTGGCCCGCCGCGATGCGAGCCAGCACGCCTTGCATCTGGCGTTCGTCAACCATCGCGCCCATGGCGGTGGCCGGGTCCAGCGGGTCGCCGGGTTGCAGCGTGGCGGCAAAGGTCGCGACCTTGTCCATGAACGCGTCGTAGATGCCGTCCTGCACGTACAGGCGCGAGCCGGCGATGCACACTTCGCCCTGGTTCGAGAAGATGGCAAGCGCTGCGGCTTGGGCGGCGCGGTCCAGGTCGGGGCAATCGTCGAACACAATGTGCGGCGACTTGCCGCCGCATTCCAGCCAGACGCGCTTCAGATTCGATTCGCCGGAATACGTCATGAAGCGCTTGCCCGTGGCGGTGGACCCGGTGAAGGCCACGCAGTCCACGTCCGGATGCAGGCCCAGCGCCTGGCCGGCCACCGCGCCCAAGCCCGGCACCACGTTGAAGACACCGGCGGGAATGCCCGCTTCGGTGGCCAGCGCGGCCAGACGGATGGCGGACAGCGACGCCTGTT
Source organism: Achromobacter kerstersii (assembly GCF_902859595.1). Lineage (GTDB taxonomy): Bacteria > Pseudomonadota > Gammaproteobacteria > Burkholderiales > Burkholderiaceae_B > Achromobacter > Achromobacter kerstersii. The sequence goes on from NZ_CADIJQ010000001.1 coordinate 628,494, forward strand.
CGGCGGGTTTCAAGATGACGCTGTTGCCCGCGGCCAGCGCAGGCGCGACTTTCCACGCCGCCATCATTAGCGGGTAGTTCCACGGCACCACGGCGGCCACCACGCCCAACGGTTCGCGGGTGATCGTGGCCAGCGCGTCGGGGCCGGTCGGCGCGATCTCGTCGTAGATCTTGTCGATGGCTTCGGCGTACCAGGCGTAGCAGCGGGCGGTTTCTGGCACGTCAAAGGCCAGCGCGTCGCGGATGGGCTTGCCCATGTCCAGCGTTTCCAGCAGCGCCAATTCCTCGGTGTGCTGGTCGATCAGGGCGGCCAGACGCAGCAGCCGCGCCTTGCGTTCGCGCGGGGCCAGCTGGCTCCAGACGCCGGCTTCAAACGCGCGGCGGGCGGCGGCCACGGCGCGGTTCACATCGGCCTGACCGCAAGCCGCCACGTCGGCGAGCTTGCGGCCGTCGATGGGGCTGGACGCGGGAAAGGTGGCGCCATCGGCCGCGTCGCAATAGGCACCGTCGATATAGGCCTGGCCGTTGAAGGCCAGGGCGGCGGCACGGGCGTGCCAATAGGCGGAATCATGTTGGCTCATGCGGGGGCTCCCAAGTGGTTGGCGCGCGCGACCATGGCGTCCAGCAGCACGTTGCAGCCAGCTTCCAGGTCCGCCGGTTTGGCGTCTTCGATTTCGTTGTGGCTCACGCCGTCTTTGCACGGCACGAAGATCATGGCGGTGGGCGTGACGCTGGCCATGTAGACGGCGTCGTGGCCGGCGCCCGTCACGATGTCCATCGCGGCCAGACCCCGGCGGGTGGCGCCGTCGCGCACTTTGCCGACCAGGTCCGTGTCAAACGGCGTGGGCGGGAAGTACTGCATCTGCTTTACGTCCACGGTGACGCCGTGGCGTTCGGCGACTTCCGTGCAGGCCGCCAGCCAGCGCGCGTCCATCTGCGTCAGCGTGGCTTCGTCTTCGTGGCGCAGGTCCACGGTAAAACGCACTTGGCCCGGGATAACGTTGCGCGAGCCGGGGTGGGCATGAATTTCGCCCACCGTGCCGCGGCCGTGCGGCTGGTTGTCGTTGGCGATGCCAATCACCGATTGCAGCAGGAAGGTGGTGGCGTACAGCGCGTCGCGGCGGATGGGCATCGGCGTGGGGCCGGCATGCATTTCCATGCCGGTGACCACCACGTCGTACCAGCGCACCCCCAAGGAACCCGTCACCACGCCGACCACTTTTTCTTCGTGCTCAAGAATGGGGCCTTGCTCGATGTGGGCTTCGAAGTACGCGCCTACCGGGCGGCCGCCGACCGGGTCGGCGCCGGCATAGCCGATGGCGGCCAGCTCGTCGGCCACCGATTTGCCGTCGTGGTCGCGCGCGTTCAGCGCCACTTCCAGCGGGAATTTGCCGGCGAACACGCCGGAGCCCATCATCACGGGCAGAAAGCGCGAGCCTTCCTCGTTCGTCCAGATGGCCACTTCCAGCGGCGCCTCGGTGACGACGCCGTGGTCGTTCAGGCTGCGCATGACTTCCAGGCCCGCCAGCACGCCGTAGCAGCCGTCGAACTTGCCGCCGGTGGGCTGGGTGTCGATATGGCTGCCGGTCATGACGGGCGGCAGGTCATTGTTGCGGCCGGCGCGGCGGGCGAAGATGTTGCCCACCTGATCCACCCGCAGCGTCATGCCGGCATCGCGCATCCAGCCGGTGACCAGATCGCGGCCCTGGCCGTCCAGCGCGGTCAGCGCCAGCCGGCAGTTGCCGCCCTTGGGGGTGGCGCCGATTTGCGCCAGATTCATCAGCGACTGCCACAGCCGCTGTCCGTTGATTGAAATCGTCGTTGTCATGGCGTGGGGTCCTGTCAGTGGCCGGGTTTGTCATTGCGGGCGATGCGCGCCTGCGCGGCTTCGCGGATGCCCATCAGGGTTTCGCCCGGCGCGATGCCGTTGGCGTCGTAGCGGATTTCCAGCAGCGCGGGCAGGCTGTTTTCATTGGCATACGCCAGCGCGCGTTCAAAGGCGGGGCCGAACGCGTCGGTGCTTTCCACGGCTTCGCCATAGCCGCCGTAGCCGCGAATGATCTGCGTGAAGTCGGGGTTCTCAAAACCCAACGCGATGGTGCGTGCGGGGAATTCGCGTTCCTGGTGCGCGCGGATCGTGCCCCAGATGCCGTTGTTGAACACCAGCACCACGACACCCAGCTTGTACTGCAACGCCACGCCGAGTTCCTGCATGTTCATCTGGAAGCAGCCGTCGCCCGCGTAGCAGACCACCGTGCGCGCGCGGTCTTCCAGCTTGGCGGAAATGGCGGCGGGCAGGCCGTAGCCCATCGAACCCACCGTGGGCGTCAGGCTTGTGCCGGGGCCGGTGTAGCGGCGGTAGCGGTGCGGGTACAGCGCGTAGTTGCCCGCGCCCACGGTGATGCAGGCGTCCGCAGGCACGTGCGCGTCGACATAGGCGGCGGCCGCGTCCAGGCTCATGGGGCCGGGCGAGGGCAGCGGCGTCAGGCTGTCGGCCAGTTCCTGATGGGCGGCGCGTACGGCTTCGGCACGGGGCGTGGCGTGGCCGGGCGCCAGGTCAGCCACGCTGGCGGCGAAGCTGGCCACGTCGGCCACGATGGCCTGCGTGGGCGAGAACACGCGGCCCAGTTCGGCGGCGTCCGGATAGACGTGAATCAGCTTTTGGCGCGGTAGCGGGCTTTCAATGACGGTATAGCCTTCGGTCGTGGCTTCGCCCAGGCGCGTGCCCACGGCCAGGACGAGGTCGGCGTCGTGCAGGCGCTGGCGCAAGGCGGGCGTCATGGCCCAGCCGACGTGGCCCGCGGCGTTGGGATGGCGCTGGTCGAAACATTCCAGCCGGCGCCAGGCGGTGCCGACCGGCAGCTCGAAGCGTTCGGCGAAGCCGGCGATCTGGTCGATGGCGGTTTGATGCCAGCCATTGCCGCCCAGCAGCAGGAAGGGGCGTTCGGCGGCGTTCAGCAACTGCGTCATGCGCGCAAGGTCGGCCGCGCCGGGGTGGCTGTGCACGCGCGGGTAACGCGGCAGGTCCGCCACGCGGGCGGTGCCCCACAGCGTGTCTTCCGGCAGCGCCAGCACCACCGGGCCGGGCCGGCCGCTGGTGGCGACAGCAAAGGCGCGCGAAATGAATTCGGGGATGCGGTCGGTGCGGTCGATCTGCGCCACCCACTTGGCCATCTGGCCGAACATGCGGCGGTAATCGATTTCCTGGAAGGCTTCGCGCTCCATGAAGTCGTTGCCGACCTGGCCCACGAACAGGATCATCGGCGTGGAGTCCTGGTACGCGGTGTGCACGCCGATGCTGGCGTTGGTGGCGCCGGGGCCACGCGTGACGAAGCAGATGCCGGGTTCGCCCGTCAGCTTGCCATAGGCCTCGGCCATATAGGCCGCGCCGCTTTCCTGACGGCAAACGATGGGCTCGATGGCGTCGGTGTGCTCGTTTAACGCATCGATGCAGGGCAGATAGCTTTCACCGGGAATCATGAACACGCGGCGCGCGCCATGGATGCGCAATTGCTGCATCAGGATCTGACCGCCATTGCGTTCGGGAATTGCGGCTGACGTCATGCGGAGTCTCCTTGTTGCGGGACGGCCTGCGCGCGGCGCTCGGCGGCCCATCGTTCGAATTGGTCGTGGCGCGCCAGCAAGCGGCGCGCGGTGTTGTAAGTGGGGGGATCGATGCGTTCGGCATCGTGGCGGCCGGCGCGCTGGGCTTCAAAGCGGGCCACGCGGTCGCGTGCCGCGTCCACGTCGTCGGCGGACGGCGTGAACACCGCGTGAATCAGCGGCACCTGCTCGGCCACCGTGGCGCATTTGGACTTCAGGCCCAGGCGGCGCGCCCAGCGCAGGTCGGTTTCCAGCGCGGGCAGGTCGCGGTAGTTGAACGGGCAGTCGATCGGCACGCAGCCGGCGGCGGTGCAGTCCACCAGGAAGCGGGCGCGCACGGCGTGCAGTTCAATGCCGTCCTTGCCGCGCTCGGCGCCCAGGCTGGCCGTCAGGTCTTCGGCGGCCAGCAGGCAGGCGGACACGCGCGGGCTGGCGGTCAGGATGTCATAGGCGCGCACCAGCCCCAGCGCCGATTCCAGCGTGGGCACGATTTCGGTGCTGCCGGCGGGCAACCCGAGTTCGGATTCGAGCGCGCTGATGGCCGCGTCCAGCGCCACGATCTGCGCGGCGCTTTCGGCGTGCGGCAGAAATACCGCATCCGGCGCGCCGGGCATCACGCCGCGCAGGTCAGCCAGGCCATCGTCTTCCAGCTTGTTGATGCGCACAGCCGCCACCACGCCCTGCGCACGGCAGGTGGCGAACAGCGCGGCGATGCGCGGGCGGGCGGCCGGCCGTTCGACGGGCGCGGTGAACTCTTCCAGGTCGGCCACCAGCGCGTCCGTGCCGCTGGCCAGGCCCGCGGCCTGCGCAGCCGCGTCCATGCCCGGCACGAACATCCAGCTGCGCCGCAGCGCGGGGGGACGGCGAAACGTTGAAGTGTGGGTCATTGCACATGCCTCGGCAGGAACAGCACCAGTTCAGGAACAAAGGTCAGCAGCAACATCACGGCGGTCATGGCCAGCATCATCCACGACAGCGGGCGCAGCGTCTGCATCATGTTGATGCCGCCAATCTTGCAAGCGGCCATCAAGTCCACCCCGACCGGCGGCGTATTGGCGCCAATGGCCATGTTGATGGATAGCAGAATGCCGAAATGCACCGGGTCGATGTTGTAGTGTGCCAGCACCGGCATCACGACGGGCGCCACGATGATGATGACGGGAATGGCTTCCATGAACGTGCCGAGCAGCAGCAACACCACGGTCAGCACGAGCAGCACGGCCGTTTTGCTGTCGGTCCACTCGACGAGCAAGGTGGACAGCGCCTGCGGCACCTGTTCGGCCACCAGCACCCAGGCGAACAGGCCCGATGCGCCGATGATCAGCAGGATGGACGCGCTGCTTTCGCCGGTGGACTTCAGGTTGTCCCACAGTGATTTCAGGCTTAGCGTGCGATACCAGAAGAAGCCGATCAGCAAGGCGTAGACGATGGCGCTGGAGGCGGCTTCAGTCGCGGTGAAGATGCCAAAGCGGATGCCGCCGATGATCAGCACGGGCACCATCAGCGCGGGCAGCGCGTCGATGGCGGCGGCGCGCAGTTCGCCCCACGAGAACGGCTGGCCGCCGGCCCAGTTGTGCTTGCGCGATTGCCAGATGGCCACGCCAATCAGCGACAGGCCCAGCAAAATCCCGGGGATGATGCCGGCCACGAACAGCTTGCCCACCGACGTATCGGTGATGGTGCCGTACACGATCAGCACGATGCTGGGCGGAATGATGGTGGACGTGGCGCCCGCGCTGCCCACCAGCGCGCACGAAAAGCCCTTGTCGTAACCGCTGCGCGCCATGGCGGGCAGCAGCAGGCTGCCGATGGCGACCACATCCGCCACGCCCGACCCCGACAGCGCGCCGAACATCAGGCAGGCCAGCACGGCCACCACGGCCAGGCCGCCCTTGATGTCGCCCACGATGGCGGCGCACAGGCGCACGATGCGCTGGGTCAGGCCCGCGCCGTTCATCAATTGCGCGGCCAGGATGAACAGCGGAATCGCCAGCAGCGTGAAGCTGTCCAGCCCCACCACGTACTGCTGCGCCGCCACCATCATTGGCGCGGAGTCATAGACCGCCAGATACGCCAGGCACGACAGCACCAGGCCAAAGGCGATAGGCATGTCGATCAGCACCGTGATCGTGAACACGCCCATCAGAAAGAGAGCACCCGAAGACATCTTGTTAATCCTTTGCCACGGCGGGGGCGGGTGAGAACAGCTGCGCCACATGCACGACGATGGTGATCGCGCACGCAAACGGCAGCGCCAGATAGACCGTGCCGGCAGACACGTCCAGCGCGGGCAGCGTCTGGTCCATGGTCAGGTCGGCCAGTTGCCAGCCGGCATAACCCAAGGCCGCCAGGCCGATGATGATCAACGCCTGGTTCACGCGTTCCACCGCGTTCAGCACGCGCGGGCTGCGTACGAAGAAGGGCAAGAGGCCGGCCATGAGGTGAGATCGGTCATGGCTGCACGCCACGCCGCCAATGAAAGCCGACCACACCAGCACCAGCCGCGGCAATTCCTCGGCCCAATGCGGCGTGGTGTGCGTGACGAAGCGGGCGAACACCACGTAAGAAATCAGGATCGCCAGCAAGGCCACCGCCACGGCGGCGAAGGCCTTGCTGATGCCCGACAGAATGGCGGACAGTCGGTTGAGCATTACTGGGCCTCGCGGTACTTCTGCACAATCGCCATCAGCTCGGGGCCGTAGGTGACCGAATAGGTCTTCCACACCGGCTGCACGGCGGCGGCGAAGGCGGTCTTGTCGACCTCGTTGACCTGCATGCCTTTCTCTTTCAGCTGGGCCACGAATTGCTGGTCGCCATCGGTGATCATCTTGCGCTGGGCGTCGCGCCACTTGTCGGCGGCGGCTTGCACCACCTTCTTGTCATCGGCCGAAATGCGGTTCCAGACCGGCTTGGAGATGATCAGGTTGGCCGGGCCCCAGACGTGGCCGGTAAGCGACAGATACTTCTGCACTTCAAAGAACGACGACGTGTAGATGATCGACAGCGGGTTCTCTTGCGCGTCGAACACCTTCTGTTGCAGCGCCGAGTACAGCTCGCCAAAAGCCAGCGGGGCCGGGTTGGCGCCCAGCGCGGTGAAGGTGTCCAGGCGCATCTTGTCCGGCGTGACGCGGGTCTTCAGTCCGGTCAGGTCGGCGGGCTTGGCAACCGCACCACGGTTGTTGGTCACATGGCGGAAGCCGTTTTCCCACCACGAAATGATGGTCAGGTTCTTTTTGTCGGCCAGTTTGGCCAGCGCGTCGCCCAGCTCGCCGTCATAGGCCTTGTAGGCCTGTGCGGACGAGGACCACGTGTACGGCAGTTCCACCACGCCGAACTTGGGTTCGATGGGCTGCAACGAGCCCGAGCCGATGATGGCCGCGCCCTGGCTGCCAATCTGCAAGCCTTCCAGCATGGTTTTTTCATTGCCCAGCTGGCCGCTGGGGAACAGCACGAAGTTGACGCGGCCGGCGGTTTTCTCTTTGACTTCGGCGGCGAAGCCTTCGGCGGCCTTGTTCCAGCTATGGCTGGGCGCCAGCACGTGGCCCAGCTTGATGTCCAGGGCATGGGCCGACAGCGGCGCAAGGCCGGCCATGGCAACAAACGCGCCGCCGATCAGGGCGCGGAAGGTTTTGGGGGCGTGGGTCATGAGGTAACTCCAGATGCAAAAAGGGGAAGGTGGAATAGCGGTCATTGGCGGGGTGCGGCCCCGCTCAGTAGGATTGCGCCCGCATGGATGCGGGGTGGCCGGGTAGCGGGATGCGCGTGCCGGTATCGGTCAGGCCGTTGTCTCCCACGGCCAGCACCTGCAGGGTGGCGTCCAGGAAATTGCCCACGTACAGATAGCGGCTGTCGGGGCTGAACGCGATGCCTTCGGGCAAGGCGCCGACGCCGATGGCGCCCGCGCGCGTCACGCGCTTGCCGTCGATGCGCAGCAGCACGATCTGGCCATGGGGGTGATGGAACCATTCGGAGGACGGGTTGTTCGAGCCCTGCACGATGGCGACCGCGGCGTGGCGGCCGTCGGGGCTGATGGCGATGCCCTCGGGGCCGTCTTCCACCATCACGCGGTCGATCACGCGCGGCGGCGTCGCCAGAAGATCCACCACGCTGATCGAATCCGCGTGGCCGTCGGACGCCGTGGGGCTGCCCATGTCCACCACCAGCGCCAGGGCGCCGTCGGGCGACACCACCAGGTTGAAGGGCACCAGGCCGGTCGTCAGGTCTTCGGCGGGGTCGTGCGTGACGCGCGGCGTGGGGCCGCTTTCATCGATGTGCAGCACGGCGAGCCGATGCGTATCCGTCTTGACGGCAAAGGCGCGGCGGCCATCGGCCGCGAATGACACGGCGACCACCGCCGTGCCCAAGTCAACGTCACCGCAGACCTCAACGCGGCCATGGTGGATCGTCAACACTGACAGCGACTTGCCCGCCTTGTTTGCCACCAGCGCCAGCGTGCCTGCGCGGTTGATCGACAGGCCCGACGGCTGCAAGCCCACTTGCAGCGTCTGCACAATGGCGGGCGGCGTCGCGGTCAGGTCCACCACGTACAGGTCACGGCCGGGCGTGGGCTGCCAGCCTGTGCCGTCAGCGAGCGCGGGCCACGCCATGGAATCGGCGACGAGCGCCAGACGCTGGTCCGGCGTCACCGCCAGATTCACGGGCGGGCCGAACAGCGAGTTGGGCAGGGGGATCGTCGCGACCAAGTCGGGTGCGGCCGGGTTGGCGGCGGCGTCGAACAGGCTAAGCGTGTCGTGGCCGGGCGGCAGAAAGCGGATGCGGCCGTCGTCCCAGGTGACTTTTTCGTCGTTGCCAACCAGCAGGAAGTGCGGCGCGGCTGTCTTTGTCGTGACGGTCGTCATGCAGCCAGCTCCTGCGCTTGCGGCACGGCCAGCGTGGCGCCGATCAGTTGCCGCGTATACGGATGGACAGGCGAAAAATAGACCTGATCCGCCGTGCCGCGCTCGACGATGCGGCCGCCTTGCAGCACCACGATGTCATCGGCAATGTGCTGCACCACGGCCAGGTTGTGGCTGATGAACAGATAGCCCAGGCCGCGATCGCGTTGCAGTTCCATCAGCAGGTTCAGGATCTGCGCCTGCACGGACACGTCCAGCGCAGAGGTCGGTTCGTCGCAGATCAGCAGTTGTGGTTCCAGCATCAGCGCGCGCGCAATCGCCACGCGCTGGCGTTGCCCGCCGGACAGTTCGCGCGGATAGCGGGTGGCGAAGGCAGGCACCAGACCCACGGCGTCCATCATGCGGCGCACGGCCGCGGCTTGCGACGCGGCGTTGCCCATGCCATGCACGCGCAGCGGCGCGGTCAGGATTTCGTTGATGGTGCGGCGCGGGTTCAGCGACGAGTACGGGTCCTGGAACACCATCTGGATGCGGCGGGCGCGGGCGCGCGCAGGCATGGCCGCAAGCGGCTGGCCGTCCAGCAACGCTTCGCCCTGCGTGGGCGCCAGCAGCCCGAGCATCAGCTTGGCGATGGTGGATTTGCCGCTGCCGGATTCGCCGACCAGCCCGATGGTCTGGCCCGCAGGCACATGCAGGTCGATATCGTGCAGGATGCGCGGGGCAGGGCGGCGCGAGAACAAGCTGGCGCGGCCGTATTGAAAGGACAGCGCGTTCAGCCGGATGCTGGCGGACAAGGTGGGGGCGTTCATGCCGGGGCTCCAAGGCGCAGCGCGCCGGGTTTCACGCACAGGCAGCGGTGTTCGCCCTGCACGCGCGCCGGGAACGGCTGCGCGCAGCGGGCTTCGGCCACCGGGCAGCGTTCGCGGAACGCGCAGCCGCGGATGGCGGTGTCCAGCGACGGCACGGCCCCGGCGATGGTGGGCAGGTCGGTGCGCGGCGCAGTGCGGCCGGGTTGGGGAATGCAGTTCAGCAGCATGGCGGTGTAAGGGTGGCGGGGATGCGCCAGCACCTCGGCCACGCTGCCGCCTTCGACGATGTCGCCCGCGTACATGACGATGACGTGGTCGGCAATGCGCGCCACCAGCCCCATGTCGTGCGAGATGAACACCATGCCCAGCCCGAACTCCGCCTGGATGTCGCGCAGCAGGTCCAGCAGTTCGGCCTGCACGGTGACGTCCAGTGCGGTAGTGGGTTCGTCGGCAATCAGCAGTTCGGGCCCGCACATCAGCGCCATGGCGATCATTACGCGCTGGCGCAGGCCGCCCGACAATTCGAACGGATACTGGCGCATGCGTTCGGCAGGGTTCGTGATGCCAACGCGGCGCAGCAGGTATTCGGCGCGCTCGGCGGCGGCACGACGGCTCACACGCTTGTGGCGGCGCATCACGTCGATCAGCTGCGTGCCAATCTGAAACACGGGGTTCAAGGACGTCATCGGGTCCTGGAAGATCATCGCGATACGCGCGCCGCGCAGCTCGGCCAGTTGGCGCGGGGTCAGCGCGGCCAGATCCTGCCCGGCGAACTCCAGCCGCGTCATGCGGCGGCGCGCGGCGGCGGGCAGCAGATCAAGCAGCGCCAGCGCCGTCAGCGACTTCCCGCAGCCCGATTCGCCCACGATGCACAGCGTCTTGCCGCGTTCCAGGCTGAAGTCCACCGCGCGCACCACATGCTTGGTGTGCGTGGGGGTGTGGATGTCGATGTGCAGGTTTTCAACGCGCAACAGGGGGTGGGTGATGGCGGTGGTGGTGGCGGTCATGGCGTCAACCCTTTTTCATCTGGATGGCGCGCAGCGTTTCGCCCGCCCGGTTCACGCACAGCACCAGCACGAACAACACGATGCTGGGGATGACGACCAGCGACGGCTGGAACAGCATGTTTTCCTTGCCCTCGGCAATCATCAGGCCCAGCGATGGCATCGGCGCCGGCACGCCCAGGCCCAGGAATGACAGCGAGGCTTCCAGCGTGATGGCCATGGCGGCATCCACCGTGCCGATGATGAGCAGGTTGCCCACCAGATTCGGCAGGATGTCGCGCCAGATGATTTGCAAATGCGTGCAGCCTTGCAGCCGCGACGCCGTGACGAATTCGGCGTTGCGCAGGCTGGCCGCCATGGTGCGCGCAACCAGCGCGTAGCGTTCCCACAGCAGCAGGCCCAGCACCAGCACGACCACGGTCAGCGATGCGCCCACCACCGACACCACGGCCAGCGCCACCAGGATGATCGGCAGCGCCAGACGCGCGGTAATCAAGAACGACACGACGCGGTCGACCGCGCCGCCGAAGTAGCCGGCGATGACGCCCAACGTGGTGCCAATCAATCCGCCCATCAGCGCGACCGACAGGCCGATCAGCGCCGACACACGCACGCCGTACAGCGCGCGCGCCAGCACGTCGCGGCCCAGCTGGTCCGTGCCAAGAATGTGGTTCCAGTCGCCGCCTTCGGCCCATACGGGTTCCTGCAATCGCGCGAGCAGGTCTTGCGAGTACGGGTCGTGCGCAATCAGGTAAGGGCCGATCAGGCCGGCCAGCACCAGCAGGGCCAGCACGATGAACCCCAAGCGGCGGCCGGCGCGCGCCAGGCGGTCGCCGCGCGGAGCGGCAGAAGAGGGGGAAGAAGCGATAGCGGTGCTCATGAGGCGGCTCGCACACGGGGGTCCAGCCAACCGTTGATCAGGTCGGCAACCAGGGTGAGGACGATGTAGATCAGCGCAAAGATCAGGATCAGCGCCTGCATCGTGGGGAAGTCGCCGCGCAGGATGGACGTCCAGGCCAGCAGCCCGGCGCCATTGATGGCGAACACGGTTTCGATGACGACGGAGCCGGCCAGCAAGGTGCCCATCTGCGCCGCCGCCAGCGACACCAGCGGCCGCAAGGCGTTGCGCAGCGCGTACTTCAGCACCACGCTGGCGCCGCCCAGGCCCATGGCGCGGGCGGTGCGGATGTAGTCGGTGGCCAGCACGGTTTCCATTTCGGATTTCATCAGGCGCAGCATCGCCGGCATGGCGAACAGCCCTAAGGCGACGACCGGCATCACGTAGTGCTTCCAGGTGTCAAAGCCCGAGGCGGGCAGCCACTGGTGGTTCACGCTGAACACGATGATCAAGAGAAACGCCAGACAGAACGGCGGCATGGCTTGTGCGCAAGCGGATAACAGCATGGTGGCGCGATCAATCAGCGAGCCTTTGCGCAAGCCCGCCAGCACGCCCAGCGGAATGGCCAGCAGCAACGCAAAGGCCATGGCCGCCAGACCCAGCTTGGCGGTGGCGGGGAAATGCTGGCCCAGCAATTCGGCCACCGGGCGGCTGAAGTACAGGCTGTCGCCAAAGTCGCCACGGACCACGCCCGTCAGCCAGCGGCCGTACTGCACCAGGATCGGGTCGTCAAAGCCGTGCTGCTGCGACAGCCGGGCGGCGTCTGCCGCGCTGCCTTCACCGGCCAGGCGCGCGGCCGGGTTGCCGGAAGCGAACACCAGCGAAAAGCTGATCAGCGACACGAACACCACCAGCAAGGCGGCGACCAGCAATCGGCGAAACAGGAATGTCATCATGGGTCAACCTTTGTCGGCGGGCACCGGCGCGCGCCGTCCCGCCCGGGCGCGTTCGGCGCCCGGACCAGACTGGCACAGCGGCTGGTGCGTTTGCCGCCCGGATCAGTTCCAGGTGGCCTTGTAGAAGCGCGGGAATTCGTCGCCGTCCACCGAGAAATTCAGGTCCTTGGCCTGCACGGCGTTCAGCGAGTGGTTCCACAGCGGCACCCAGTACGCCTGCTCGGCCACGATCTTCTGCGCGGCGGCGTAGTTCTTCGCACGCAGGTCGCGGTCGACCGACGTATCGGCCGCTTCCAGCAACTTGATGACTTCCGGGTTGCGGGCCTGATCGTCCGGGCCGCCGCGGAAGAAGTTGCTGGTGGACAGCGCCGCATCGGCAATACCGTACGAGCCCCAGTTGGACGACAGCATGGCGATCTTGCCGTCGCGCCAGTTGGTCATGGCGGTGCCGTATTGCTGCTTAACCAGGTTCACCTTGATGCCGGCTTGCGCCATTTGCGCGGCGGCCGCATCCAGAATGCTGCGCGGCGGCGCCGAGATCACCAGATCCAGCGTGATGCCGTTGGGGTAGCCGGCAGACGCCAGTAATTGCTTGGCGCGGGCGGGGTCGAACTTGTAGGTTTGCACATCGGCCGAGCAACCGAATTGGGCCGGGTTGCAGGCCGCGTTGATGACCTTGGACGCGCCGCCAACGAGCGCGCGGCGGATGGCTTCGCGGTCGATGGCGTAGTTGATGGCCTGGCGCACTTCCTGCTTGGCCAGCGGCGACTTGCCGTCGTCCATGCGCGGGTTCAGCGAGATATAGCTGATGCGCATGATGCTGCTGCTTTTCACCGTGACAGACGGCGTCTTCTCCATGCGCTTGGCCACGTCCGGCGGCACGCGCCAGATCCAGTCCAGGCCGCCGGACAGCAGCTCGGCGTATTGGGTATTGGCGTCGGGCAGCACGCGCACCACCAGCTTTTGCACGGCGGGCTTGGCGCCGAAGTAGCCGTCAAAGCGTTCGTACACGTAGCGGCTGCCGGGCTGGCTGTCGGTCAGGCGGTAGGGGCCGGTGCCGATGGGCTTGGCGCCCATGTCGGACTGATTGGCTTCGTAGTACTTGCGCGGGTAGATCGGCAGGTTTTCCGACAGCATTTCCAGCGCCAGCGGGTAGGGCGTCTTCATCTTGATGCGCACGGTGTCGTCGCCGACTTTTTCCGCCTTGGCAATCCACGCCACCTGGTTCTGGAAGCGCGCCTTGAAGGCGTCGGACGACACCAGGTTCAACGTGTACAGCACGTCGTCGATGGTCAGCAGCGAGCCGTCGTGAAACTTCACATCGCGGCGGATGGGCAGTTCAATGGTGGTGTCGTCCACGAACTTGTAGCCCGTGGCGATGGCCGGGCCGAACTCGCCCGTGTCCTGATTCTTTTGCAGCAGCCCCGAGAAGACCATGCGCGCCAGCGCCAGGCCGGGACGGTCCGATTCCTTGTACGCGTCCAGCGTGGCGGGCGCCGCGTCGAAGGCGATGTTGAGGGAGTTGTCAGCCTTGTTGGCCTGGGCGGCATGGGCGCCTAGCGCCAATAGCGCCGCGCTCACTAGCTTCACGGTACGGGTCAGCTGCATGTTTTCACCTTGATATGTTTTAAGTATTTGGACTACGGGTAGTACGGGTCTTGCTGGATTTACTGGTCTTGCGGGTCTTGCACGGTCTTGCAAATTCGCGTTTCAACAGACAAGCCGATCCCCTTGCCGCAAGCAGCGCTTTTCGCGCCGGCGGTGCATGCACACGGTCGGTAAGGGGGCGGCCCGGGCGTCAGGCCGTTGACGTTAGCGGGTCATCAAATCATCGAATCCCAACGTTGCCGAAGTCTTCACGCAAGCGCGCCAGGATGCCGACCAGATGGTCGTGCATGGCGTGGCGGGCGCGGATGGGATCGCGGTCGACGATGGCCGCGAGGATGCGTTCGTGTTCTTTCTGCGCTTCGCTCCACACCTTGGTGGTCACGAAGTGTTCTTCCAGCCGGTGAAACACCGGGCTCAATGTGCTCAAGTGCCAGATGTGCGAAATGGCGGCGGCCAGCGCGGCGTTGCCGCAAGCCGCGCCAATGGCGCTATGGAACGCGCGGTCGTGCACGCTGGGCGATTCGGTCAGCGACATGCCGTCGTGCGCGGCGCGGATGGCGGCAATTTGTGCGGGCGACGCCTTTTGCGCGGCCAGCGCGGCGCATTCGGGTTCGATCAGCAGCCGCGTTTCCAGCAAGTCAAAGGGGCCGATGTCGGTGGCTTCGACACTGTCGGCCGCTGCGGGCTGGGCGGCTTCCTGGTACTTGCCGTCTTCGCGCGGCGGGCAGACAAAGACGCCGGTGCCCACGCGCACATCCACATAGCCTTCGATTTCCAGCGCAATCAGGGCCTCGCGCACCGACGCCCGGCTCACTTGCAGTTGCTCGGCCAGCTCGCGCTCGGCGGGCAAACGGCCCCCCGCGGGAAAGTCGCCAGCCTTGATGCGCGCGGCGATCTGGTCGGCAATCATGCGGTAAAGGCGGGTCGAGGCTACGGCCTGAAGGGAAGTCATCGTGGGATGCGTTGAAGGGTTCGGGGGCTAGAGGGTAATAGGTCTGGGGCGGGGATGTCTTCTGCGACGGGGCAAGGCCCTGATTTCTGTTTGGCTGCCTGATGGTCCAGTGGTCAGGCCACTGGACGAAATGTACCGGACGGCGTGGGGCTTGGGAATCAGGAAGTAGGTGTTTTCGACGGTTTTCAGGGAAAACCACTAGCCATGTTCAGCCAGCAGCCGAGTCTGCACGCGCGGAAGCTCGATATGGACTTGCCGATGTTGGCCATCGTCTTCCAGCGTGATGATGCCGTCTTCCTGGATCACCCCATCTAGCGTGACGCGCGCGGCGCCATCGCCTTCGCCATCGGCCCGTTGCGCGGTCACCGTATAGGTGGAGCGGCCGTGCCGGTAGCTGAGCGTGAACGTGTTCCAGTCGCTGGGCAGGCAGGGCAAGAAGCTGAGCGTGCCGGCGCGCAGCCGCATCCCCAGCACAGACTCAAGGATCAGCCGGTACATCAGCCCGGAAGAGCCCGTGTACCAGGTCCAGCCCCCTCGGCCCAACTGTCCGGGCGTGGTGTAGATGTCGGCGGCCATGACGTAGGGTTCGACCTTGTAGCGCGCGGCGGCCGCTGGCGAGTCTGCATGGTGGATGGGGTTCAGCATGTGCAGAAGCGACCCAACGCGGGCCTCGTCGCGCAAGGTGCAGAAGGCCATGGCGGTCCAGATGGCGGCATGGGTGTACTGGCCGCCGTTTTCGCGCACGCCCGGCACATAGCCCCGGATGTAGCCCGGGTTCATCGGGGCGGCGTCAAACGAGGGCGTCAGCAGCCGGATGAGGCCAAGCTTGTCATCGACCAGCCGGTTGGCCACCGCCTGCATGGCGGACTGCGCGCGCTCCGGCGGGGCCACGCCGGACAGCACCGCCCAGCTTTGCGAAATGGAATCGATCTGGCATTCCAGGTTCTGCGCCGAGCCTAGCGGCGTGCCGTCGTCGAAATACGCCCGGCGATACCACTGGCCGTCCCAGCCGGCTTGCTCCAGGTCCAGCGCCAGTTGGCGCGCCACGGATTCGCAATAGGCGGCGAACGGCAGGTCGGCGTGCGCGCGTGCTACCCGGGCAAAGCGGTTCAGGGTGTCATGCAGGAAGAATCCCAGCCAGACGCTGACACCGCGGCCCGCATCGCCGACTTTGTCCATGCCGTCGTTCCAGTCGCAAGACCCGATCAGGGGCAAACCATGCATGCCAAATTGGCTCAAAGCGTGGTTCAGGGCGCGTGTGCAATGGGCGTAAAGCGTGGCGGACTCGCGCGACGGCTTGGGGTGATCGTAGTTGGACGATTCGCCCGGATTGAGCGCGCGGCCTTCGATAAAGCCCACGTCTTCCGTCAGCACGCCCATATCGCCCGTGAGTTCGACATAGTGGCTGACGGCGAATGGCAGCCACAGGTAATCGTCAGAGCAGCGCGTGCGCACGCCGCGATTGGAGGGCGGATGCCACCAATGCAGCACGTCGCCCTGGACGAATTGGCGGGCCGCGCTGCGCAACAGGTGTTCGCGCGTCAGTTCCGGGCGTGCCGTGGTCAGCGCCATCACGTCTTGCAACTGGTCTCGGAAGCCATACGCGCCGCCCGACTGATAGTGTCCGCTGCGCGCCCACATGCGGCATGCCAGGGTTTGGTAGAGCAGCCAGCCGTTGGCCAGCGTGTTCAAGGCGGCGTCGGGTGTTTGGATGCGCACGACGCCCAGCGTGTCGCGCCAATACTGCCGCACGGCTTCCAGTTCGTTGGCCGCCGCGCCGGCCTCGCGGTAGCGGCGCACGAGTTCGCTTGCGTGTTCCTTGCCTTGCGGCGACGCGCCCAAATGGAAAACCACCTGTTCTTCTTCGCCCTCATCCAGCGTGACGGGGACCTGGATGGCGGCGCACGGGTCCAGCGCGGCGCTGGTGCGTCCGGACAAGACGCTGCGGCGCAGCGCTTGCGGGTGCCGCAGCGTGCCGTTGCGGCCGATGAATTCCTTGCGGTCGCCGGTGACGCTGCGCGCAGCGCTGCTGGTGTCGAAGAACGCTACGTGCCGCGCGAAGTCGGTGTTGAAGCTATTGCGGGCAAACAGTGCGCCGGTCTGCGCATCGACTTCGGTCGTGACGTGCATGGCCGACTTGGAGCGCAGGTCGCCCAGCACCCATTCCACATACCCCGTGACCGACAAGCGGCGGCGTCGCCCTGAGCGGTTGCGCACGGTCAGGGAATAAAACTTCACGGGCGCTTCCAGGGCCACATGCACGCACAGCCGGGATTCGATACCGTCTTCCACATGCTCGAATACCGTGTAGCCAAAGCCATGGCGGGTGACATAGGCCGACGCGCCGCCTGCGGGATAAGGCGCGGCCGACCAGACGTGGCCGCTGATTTCGTCGCGCAGGTAGAAGGCTTCGCCGCAGACGTCAGTGACGGCGTCGTTGCGCCAGGGGGTCAGCCGGAATTCATGCGCGTTGCCGCTCCAGCTGTAGGCTTGTCCGCTTTCGGACACCACGGTGCCGAACTGGGCATTGGCGATGACGTTGACCCAGGGGGCGGGCGTGCGCTGATCGTCCGACGTGGTGATGACGTATTCCTCGCCGTCGGGCGTGAAGCCTCCCAGCCCGTTGCCGTGCAGCAGATCCGCGGGGGCCGCAGCAGGCGGAACATAGGCGCTGGGCGGCAAGGGCGGTGTCGACGTAACCAGGGGCGCGACACGGCTTTCAGGCAATGCCAGGCGGTTCACCTGGTTCGACAAGGACCCCAACGCATCGCTGAGCGACACCCGCGAGACGGCCAGCAGCAGCGTCCGGTCTTCTTCCGAAATCTGATCTCCCGGCCGCACAAAAATACCGCCCGGACGGTCGATGATGTGCGACTCCACCCCGGCGGATATCAAGCCCATCATGCGGTCTTGCAGGGCTTGACGGTAGCTGCCCGTGTCTTCGTTCCAGATCACCAGGTCCACCGCCACGCCTTTTTGCCGCCAGTAAGCGTGCGCCTGGACCAATTGACGGACCAGCTCAAAGTTGGCCGGGTCCTTGATGCGCAACAGCACAATGGGCAAATCGCCCGAGATCGCGTAGCCCCACAGCCCTGATTGCCCGCGGCGGTTCTTCAGCAGCGTGGCGGCGTCGGCGCGCAGCGCGGGGTTCTGATAGACGATGGCGTTGGCCAGGCGGGCGTACAACTGCGCATCCGCCTCGGTTGCGTTCAACTGCCGCACGATGACCTGGGCGTGCGTCCATGCCAGTTCCAGCGCACGGTCGGCCAGGTGGCGGTCTTGATACTTGCTGATCAAGTGGGTGCATGCGCTGCGGCTGTCGCCCACGCCTTGCACCAGATCAACCACGACGGTTTGTTCAGGCTGCAGCGTGATGGCGCAGCGGATGGCGGATACCGGCTCCAGCACCGACCCTTCGCTGCCCGACAGCGGGCCGCTTGCGTCCATGGCCCGCGGGTTGGCGGTGGAGCGGCCGCGGCCCAGGAACACCGCGCGGTCCGTTTCATAGGACGCGTCACCGGGCTTGCCGCCATGGATCGCCAGCAACTGGAACATCCACGGGGGGCTATCGGCGGGATTGCGGGCGCGCCGGGTGCTCAGAATGGCGCGCTCGGCCGGCAGAATTTCAGTTTGCACGAACAGGTTGCTGAAGGCGGGGTGCAGTTCGTCGGCCATGGCGGGCGCGATGACAATTTCGGTATAGCAAGTGACTTCCAGCGTGCGCGTTTCTCGGCTGCGGTTGGTCAGGTGGACGCGCCGCAATTCAATATCGTCTTCCGGGGAAACGACGATTTCGGTGTGCGTGTCGATCTCGTGGTCGGTGCGCTTGAATTCCGCGCGGCCTTCCGAAAAGATGACTTCGTAGTGATCGGGCCGTGTCAGGGTCGGTTGGAAAGCCGTGGACCAGAGCTTGCCGCTGATGGTGTCGCGCAGATAGCAAAAGGTGCCCCAGTTGTCGCAGGTGCTGTCTTCGCGCCACCGTGTGACGGCCAGATCTTTCCAGCGGCTGGAGCCCGCGCCGCTGTTGGTGACCATGACGTGATACCGGCCGTTGGACAGCAACTGCACTTCGGGGATGGGCGTGTCGGCGGTATCCAGCACGCGCACGGACACTTCGTTTTGCCCTGCGGGCGTGCTGCGGATGACGGCAAGTTCCGCTCCCTTGGAGTGGGCGGCCGCCGCCCGGGGCACGCGCTCTTGCAGCAGCAGCATCGTGGCCTGAAACGAGGGGTCCGCTTCGAAGCGCGCCTGCATCGTGCGCCCCAGCAACACGCTTGCCATAGACAGAAAGCCCATGCCCTGGTGATGGGCCATGTAGGCATAGATGATGGTGCTGCTTTTGCCGGGCGGCTGGCGGCGCGCGGTGTAGTCGACGGCTTCGTACAGGCCATAGCGGCCAAGCACTTTGTCTTTGGCCAGGCGTTGCAGGTTGCGGCAGGCGGCATCCGGCGCCACCATCAGCGCCAGCATCGACGCATAGGGGGCGACGACAACATCATCGGCCAAGCCGCGCTTGAGCCCCAGGCCGGGCACGCCGAACGCGCGGTACTGGTAGTTCATGGCGGCGTCGAACAGGTGGTAGGCGCTTTCGGACATGCCCCACGGAATGCCCAGCTTGTCGCCGTATTCGATCTGCGCGCGCACGGCGGACTGGCAGGTCTGGTCCAGCAGCGTGTGCGGGTAGGACGGCATGACAAGCCGGGGCATCAGGTATTCGAACATCGACCCGCTCCAGGACAGCAGCACAGGGCCGCCCGGGGAGTTGTTCAGCTGCCGGCCCAGCGCGAACCAGGTTTCCTGGGGCAACTGGCCTTGGGCGATGGCGACAAAGCTGCATAGCCGCGCCTCGGAGGCGAGCAGGTCGTACAGGCCTTCGTCGCGCCGGCGTTCCGTCAGGTTGTAGCCGATGGCCAGCAGGCGGCTGCCCTTGTCGTACAGAAAACCATATTCCGCCACGGCCATCTCGGCCGCGGTGGCGGCCAGCCGCTCAAGCACCGCGCACCGTTCGGCGGCGCGTTCGCCCGCCATGGCCACGGCCTGTTCGGTTTCCAGCAGCCAAAGGCGCTCGCCATCGGACGTGTCTTCTGCGGCCAGGCGCGCTCGCAGCGCCGGTAGCAGCGTGGCGCGCAGGCCGGCCACTTGCTGCAACGTGGGGATGGCCTGCAAGGCGGGCAGGCCGTCCCACGAGACGCCCGCGGGCGCGTCCCGCCATGGCGTGAACAGGGCCAGCTCGTCGCGCGCTTCTTCGCATTGGCGCAGCAGGGCTTGGCAGTGCCACAGGGCTTCGGCCTGGGCGGGGCCGGCGTAGCTGTCGAGCAGCCCGTAGGCCAGTTCGCGCACGCGGTCGATGCCTTGTTTGGCCTGGGCCAAGGTTTTTGAACCGTGCAGGGCCTTCAAGGCCTGATCCATCCGGTCCAACGGCGTATGGCGGTCGGCGGCGACATGTTCGCGCAGCACGCCCAGCGCGTCGGCCAGGCCATCAAAGGTGCGCGGATGCAGAATCGGCGCCTGGGCCAGCGCCAGCAGTCCCGGCCGCAGCGTCAGCAGGTGACCCGCCAGATTGCCGCTGTCTACCGTAGAGATGTAAAGCGGGTTCAGCGGTTTGAGCGTCAGGGTGTCGTACCAGTTATAGAAGTGGCCCAGGTAGCGGTCCAGCGTCGCCATGGTGCGCAGCGTTGCCTGCGTGCGTTCAAGCAGCCGGCTGGCTTGCAGGTAGCCGAAGTCGTAGGCGGCCAGGTTGGCCAGCAGGGCCAGGCCCAGGTTGGTGGGGGACGTGCGGTGTGCTGTGGTGGGCGCCGGGCGGTCCTGGACGTTGTCCGGGATCAGCCAGTTGTCTTCGGCGCCGCCGTGGCCGTCGAAAAAGGACCAGGTCTTGCGCGCCAGCAGCCGCAGGAATTGTTCCTGCGCGGGCGCCAACACCGCTTTCGCCACGGCAGGAGGCCGGCTCAGGCGCCGGGCGATCAGCGGCATCAACGCCCACAGCGCCAGCACCGGCAACGCGGCAGGCCAGGCGGACGGATTCCACCGCATGACGCAGGCGCCGATCGCCAGCGCAAGCAGCGGCGAGCCCCAGATGGACAACAGCAGGGGCCCGGCCCGCGTGGTGCCTTCGCGGTTGGTGACGCTGGACGGCTTCCATTCCAGCAGGCGCCGGCCCGATACCGTGAGCCGGTACAGGGTGCGCAAGATGGCGTCCAGGCTGTACAGCGCTTCGTGCGCCAGGCAGGCAAGCGCAAAGGCGGTGCGCGCAAGCTGCTGCAAGATCGAGGGCACCCAGCCGGCCAGATGCTGCGCCAGCACCACGTCTTCTTCTTTACGCACGGCGCCCATCGCCGACGCGAACAAGCCCGGCAGAAACAGCACCATCAGGCTGGCGGTGGTCCACAACCACGGATAGGGCAGCAGCGTCCAGCCCAGCGCCATCAGCAGCACCAGGCAAGGGGCGACCAGACTGCGCCGCAGATTGTCCAGGATCTTGCAGCGGGCCAGCCACGGCAGCGGCTGGCTGGCAGGCGCGCCGGGTGTCGCAGGCGGGCGGCCGAACAGCCAGCCCAGCAGTTGCCAGTCGCCGCGTATCCAGCGGTGGCGGCGGCTGACGTCTGACGCGTAGCGCGCAGGGTGGCCTTCAAACAGTTGCACATCACTGAGCAAACCCGAGCGCGCGTAGCAACCTTCAAGCAGGTCGTGGCTGAGCACCCGGTTGTCGGGGAAGCGGTCTTTCAGCGCCGCTTCGAACGCGTCCACTTCATAGATGCCCTTACCGATAAAGGAGCCTTCCTTGAAGATGTCCTGATAGACGTCGGACACGGTGTTTGTGTAGGGATCAATGCCGGCGTCCCCGCCATGCAGGCGTGCATAGGCGGAGCCGCTCAGGTCGGCCAGGCGGACTGCCACGCGCGGTTGCAGGATGCCGTAGCCGCGCGTGACCCGTTGCCGGGCCGCATCGAACCGGGGCTGATTCAGCGGATGCGCCATCGTGCCCACCAGCTTCCACGCGCTCTCGCGGGGCAGATCGGTATCGGTGTCCAGCGTAATGACGTACTTCACGCTGGGCAGCCAACCCAGATCGCCCACCAGGCAGGAAAACGCACCCTCGCCCTGACCGCGCAGCAGCCCGTTCAGGTCGGCAAGCTTGCCGCGTTTGCGTTCGCGGCCCATCCAGACCTGTTCCCGCTCGTTCCAGCGGCGCGGCCGATGCAACAGAAAGAACGGGCTACGGCCCAACTGCCGGTACTTGTGGTTCAGCGCCTGGATATGCGCTTTGGCGCGTTCCAGCAGCAAGGCATCGGCGGGCTGATGTTCGGTCTGCGCGTCGGCGAAATCCGTCAGCAGGCAAAAGCTGAGATTGTCTCCGGGGTTGGCCAGAAAGCGGATCTCCAGGGCTTCGCTCAGTTGTTCGCCGTCATCGGGTTCGATCAGCATGGACGGCACCGCGACCAGGCAACGCGCGTCGTCCGGAATGCGTTTGGCGTAGTCCATGCGCGGCAGCCGCAGCGGCCGCACGAGCCAGGTCAGCGCCCAGTTGACGATGGCCACGGCCAGATGGCTGGTCGCCACCACCGACAACACCGCAAGCGCCGCCAATGCCCACGGGCCGACGCCCGCCGCGTGTGCGATACCCACCAATATTGCGCTGGCGGCGGCCGTGAGCAGGACGATGGCGCCCGCGTAGCCGGCCAGCGCGCAAGCGGGAGACAGGCGCGCCAATTGCGCACGCAGGCTCTGTCTCACGGCCGCCTGTTGCACGAGCTCGCGCTGCCCCTGATCCGTCAGGTAGAAGCCAACGTGCGCGCGGCGAGGATCGGCGTCGGGGCTGGGGTCACTGGCCGCCGCTGACGCCAGCGCAATGGCCAGCTCGGCGATGTCGATCTCGGTATGGGGGGAAGCCTGGGACAGGCGCTCCACGCGGTGCCGGTAGCGATCCCGCGTGGAAAAGTCCATGTCGGCATAGACGCCGGCGGGGTCCTGGCGCAGCGTGCGTTCCACCAGGCTCACGTCTTCAACAAATTCGTTCCAGTTTGTCGTCGATAGCGCGCGCAGGCTGCCAATGCTGTTGCTGATGGATACCTGGTCCGCCGCCTGTTGCTGGTTTTCGGCCACCACCATGTACTCGATGGTCAGGTTCGACTGCGCCAGGCGCTGCTCGAACCACGTCAAGGGCAGCGCCAGCGCGGGGCCGTGCCCTTGCAGCCGCCGGGACAGTTCCGCCACGAAGGCGCCGTCGATGGGCGGATTCGAGCGCGCCATGTTGGCGATGACCAGGATCAGGCTGGTAGGGTCTTCTTCGGCCGCTTTGCGCATGGCGTCGGCCCAGGTGTCGGCCAGCCCGCGGTTCATATTGGCGTAGGCCAGGCGGATGGCCACGCGGCGCAGATTCTCGATCAGGGCCAGCCGCATCATGATGGGGATGGCCCACAGTTCGCCCAATTGCAGCGGCGCCACCGTCTGATAGGCGCTGACGAATGCGTTGATGCCCGCGGCATCGATCCGCGCATCGCTATGCGAAATCATTTCCAACGCAATGTCGTAGGCGCGCGGCAAGCCCTGTGACGGCCCCGCTGACAGCTTGGGCAGGCTGCGGCTGTAGCCCTTGGGCAGATGGCGCTTGGCCAGCCGGATCTGCTCTTCGATCAGGTAGAAGTTGTCCAGCAGCCATTCATCGGCGGGCGTGATCTGGCGGCTTTGCTGCATGGATTCCATCAGCAGCGCGCAGGCTTCGCCCAGCAAGGTCTGGTTTTCGGTCAGGCGAGGCAGCAACTTGTCTTGCCCGCTGAAGGCGCCTACCACGTGCTCGTGCGCCAGCGCCTGGCCGTGCGCTTCCATTTGCGCGGCGTTGAACAGTTCGGCGCGCAAGGGAGGTTCGCTCTTGGCGGCGCTAAGCGTCGGCTTGCTGCGGGCGAACAGGTCTATCCACTCGGGGGCGGCCTCTAGCGAGGGCCAATCTATGGGTTTCATCGATACGTGGCCATGGGGATTCCGTCGGGGCAGCGCGCCGCCCGGGCGGGCGGCGTCCCCACCATAGAGTGACCATGCGCGCGCGCGAGCTCTGTGCGCTACCGCACGGACGGCGTGCGCCGCTTGTGACATAACCGACCCAAACCCCGGCTAGGCGCGGGCGCAACGTCGCGACGCAGGCAGGCCGGAATGGAGGTGCGCAGGCCATGGACAGACAAGCATCAGCGGGTCAGGGCGACGCCGCAACGAGCCCGGCGACCCCTGCGGGTCCCCCTTGGGCGGCGCTGTCGGGCGAGGCGGATGCGATGCGCGCCATGCATCTACGCGCCTTGTTCCTTGAGGACGCCAACCGGGGAGAGCGGCTGACGCTGGAAGCGGCCGGATGGTATCTGGATTACTCCAAACAACGCGTCACCCCCGCGACCCTGCAATGGCTGGTAGAGCTGGCCACCGAACGCGGCGTGCGGGCGCGCATTGACGCCATGTTCAACGGCGAGGCCATCAATGTCAGTGAACACCGGTCCGCACTGCACACCGCGCTGCGGCTGCCCGCGGGCGCCAGCATGCAGATCGATGGCCGGGAAGTTGCGCCCGCCGTGCAGCGGGTGCGCAACCGGATGGCCGAGTGGGCCAACGCCGTGCGCGCTGGAACCTGCCTGGGCGGCACGGGTAAACCCATCCGCAACATCGTCAACGTGGGGATTGGCGGGTCGGCCATCGGTGTGGAGATGGCTTGCGCCGCGTTGCAGCACTACGCGCAACCCGGCCTGAATATCCGCTTCGTATCCAACATGGACGGGGCGGACTTCCAGCAGGCGACGCACGATCTGGATGCGCGCGAAACCCTGTTCGTCCTGTGTTCAAAGTCATGGCACACCGCCGAAACCCGCTACAACGCGGCCGCCGCGCGCACCTGGTGCCGGGAAAGCATGCACGACGAATCCGCTGTGGCGGCCCACTTCCTGGCCGTCACCGGCAACCCGGGCGCGGCCATTCAAGAGGGAATCGCGCCTTTTCGGGTGTTCGACATCTGGGACTGGGTCAACGGACGTTTCTCGCTGTGCTCGGCCATGGGCTTTACGCTGATGGCCGCGATCGGGCCCGAGGGTTTTGATGACATGCTGGCCGGCTGTCATCAGATGGATATGCACTTTCACGATGCGCCGCTTGCGCGGAACCTGCCCGTCATGCACGCGCTGCTGAGCGTGTGGAACAACAATTTCCTGGACGCCCGAACCGTCGCCATCCTGCCTTACGACCACTATCTGCGTCGTTTTCCGTCGTACGTGCAGCAATTGATGATGGAGAGCAACGGTAAATCCGTCACGCAGGACGGGGCGGATGTCGCGGGCCACACCAGCCCGGTGTATTGGGGCGCGAGCGGAACGAACGGCCAGCATTCATTTCACCAGCTGCTGCATCAGGGCAGCCAGTGCGTGCCGTGCGACTTCATCGGATTTCTGACGCCGCTTGCGGCCTCACCCCGGCAGCATGACGCGCTGCTGGCCAATATGTTTGCGCAGGCCGAGGCGCTGGCGTTTGGCCAACCCGTGGCCGACGGCGGTGAAGCGGCCCCGGCGGCGCGGCACCGCCACGTGGCCGGCAACCGTCCCAGCAACACCCTGTTGGCCAAGCGGCTGACGCCGCGCACGCTGGGCGCGCTGGTTGCGCTGTATGAGCACAGCGCCTTTACCCAAGGCGTCATCTGGAACATCGATTCGTTCGATCAATGGGGCGTGGAATTGGGCAAGACGCTGGCCTTGCGTATTGTCCAGGAGCTTGAAGCGGGCACCACCGGCATGCAAAACCACGACAGCTCCACCCGCACGCTGATGCAGAAAACCCTGGATGCCCGGCTTGGCTAAAGGGATGAGGAGGAGGGGGGGAGGGATGGCGCGCCAAGAGTGCGCTACCCTGGGATGACTCCGTTCGGTAGCGCACATAGCGCTTGCCGATTACCCCTGCCGAGCGGGTAAGGCCTATCGGAGCCCCTTCGGATGGCGTCCCGAGCATCGGGGCGCTGCAATGAGGCTTGTTGCAGGGAGCCATCATGCCTGACACCCACCATCCCACCCAGAATCATCTGCTGGCGGCGTTGCCGCCTGATGAAATGGATCGCCTGTTCCCGCAGCTTGAACGGGTCGCCATGCCGCTGGGCAAGGCGTTGTACGAACCCGGCGGACGCATGCGCCATGTTTGCTTTCCCATCGACTGCATCGTGTCGCTGTTGTGCGTGATGGAAGACGGCGCATCCACCGAAATCGCCGTGGTCGGCAACGAGGGCATTGTCGGTATCTCGTTGTTCATGGGCGGCGAAACCACGCCCAGCCGCGCCATCGTGCAAAGCGCCGGGTCGGCCTACCAACTGAAGGGCCAGGTGCTGAAAGACGAGTTCTATCGCGGCGGCCCCATGCAGCATCTGCTGTTGCGCTACACGCAGGCGCTGTTGACGCAAATGGCGCAGACCGCCGTCTGCAACCGGCATCACTCGCTGGACCAGCAGCTTTGCCGGTGGTTGCTGCTGAGCCTGGACCGGCTGCGTTCAAACGAAATCATCATGACGCAGGAACTCATCGCCAACATGTTGGGTGTGCGCCGGGAAGGCGTGACGGAAGCGGCCGGGCATTTGCAGGAAGCCGGCCTGATCCGATACCGGCGAGGCCACATCGCCGTCACCGACCGGCCCGGCCTGGAGGCTCGCGTGTGCGAGTGCTATACCGTCGTCCGCCAAGAATACGAACGCCTGCTTGGCCAAGCGCTGACGTGATGCGCCCCTGACCTGGAATCCGGAACCTGGAGCAGAATGTGCCGCACCTCCCACCCATGCCTGAAGGCGTGTCCAATCGGCTGCTGGACGCATTGCCAGAGGCCGAACGGACGCCCTTGCTGGATCGGTTCGACCGCGTTGAGCTGGAATTTGGCCAATGCCTGTTGCAGCCCGGCGGGCAGATGGCGGATGTCTATTTCCCGGCGGGCAGCTATATCTCGCTGATTCTGCCGTCCAAGCGCGGGGTGGCGCTGGAAGTCGGCCTGATCGGCAACGAGGGCATGTGGAGCGTCGACGTGGCCTTGGGAATCAATGTCTCGCAACTGCGCGCGGTGGTGCAGGGCAGCGGCGTGGCGCTGCGGATGCCGTCCGACCGCTTCCGCCACGAAATGGCGGTCAGCAACGCGTTGCGTGAATTGATCAACCGCTACACCGGGGTGACGTTGCAGCAGCTGGCCCAGGCCGCGGCGTGCATGCATTCCCATCTGGTCGAAGGCCGGCTGGCGCGTTGGCTGCTGATGACGCAAGACCGCGCGCACGCCGACCACTTCCACCTGACGCACGAGTATCTGGCGCACATGCTGGGCGTGCGCCGGGTGGGCGTCACCGTGGCCGCCTCGGCCTTGCAGCAACGCAAGCTGATTGCGTACCACCGTGGGCATATCGCCATCCTGGACCGCGTGGGCCTGGAAGTCGCCGCGTGCGACTGCTATGCGGCAGACCTGCTGAGCTACGCGCTGCACTTACACTGCGCGGCGTTGCCCCGGTAGCTTCACCTCAAGCACGGATGCAAACAGCCGCTGCGTATATGGGTGTTGCGGCGCATCGAAGACTTGCGCCGTCGTGCCGGCTTCCACCACTTTGCCTTGTTGCAGCACGTACAGGCGGTCAACCATATGGCCGACGACGCCCAGGTTGTGGCTGATCAACAGCAAGGCCAAACCCAAGTCCCTCCGCAAGTCTTGCAGCAGGTTCAGAATCTGCGCCTGCACCGACACGTCCAGCGCCGAGGTCGGTTCATCGCAAATCAGCAGCGGCGGCCGCAACGCCAGTGCGCGGGCGATGGCCACGCGTTGTCGCTGGCCGCCCGACAGTGCATGCGGATACGCGCCGCGCGTGCGGGCAGGCAGGCCCACTTGATCCAGCAGCCGGGTGGTTTCGGTGGCAATGTTCACGGATTCGCCCCGGCCCGCACGCAGCCGCAGCGGCAGGGCGAGCAGGCGTTCGACTGTGTAGCTCGGGTTCAGTGACCCGTACGGGTCTTGAAACACTGGCTGCACGATGCGGGCGATTTGCTGGCGCGACAAGCCGGCAATCGGTTCGCCACCGAGCTGGACAGCGCCCGCGCTGGGCGCGTCCAGACCCAGCAGGAGTTTCGCCAGCGTGCTTTTTCCAGAACCCGATTCCCCCACAATGCCCACCGCTTCGCCCGCGTTGATGTGGACCGACACGGCGTCCAGCGCGGTGTGGACGTCGGCCGGTTTCCAGAAGGCGGTGCGGCGGGTGTAGCGGCGGGTCAGGGCGTCAGCCCGAACCAGGGCGGTCGTGGTCATGGGCGCGCCTCGAAGGGAGCATGGCAGCGGCGCAGGCGCTGGCTGTCGTAAGCGGTCAGCATGGGCGGCGGCCCGGCGCAGAGGTCAGCTGCGTGACGGCAGCGGGGCGCGAACACGCAGGCGTCCGGCGTTTGCGTCAGCGCCGGCACCACGCCGGGAATGATGGCCAGGCGTTCGGACGAGACCCGCCGCGTCACTTGCGGAATGCTGTCCAGCAAACCTTGCGTGTACGGATGCGCAGGGGCCGACAGCACCTGCGCCGTGGGGCCGGATTCCACGATCTGGCCGGCGTACATCACCGACACATCGTCCGTGTAGTGCGACACCACGCCCAAGTCGTGCGTAATCAGCAAGACGGCCAGGCCCATTTCCTGTTGCAGCGTCTTCAGCAATTCCAGGATCTGCTTCTGAATGGTGACGTCCAGCGCGGTCGTGGGTTCGTCGGCGATGATCAATTCCGGCTCGCACATCAAGGCCATCGCGATCAGCACACGCTGGCGCATGCCGCCAGACAGCTCATGCGGGTACTGGTCCAGGCGCGCGGGGCCATTGGAAATGCCGACGCGGTCCAGCAGATGCAGCGCACGTGTACGCGCAGCCGCCGCGCCATCCGCGCGATGGCTGCGGTACACGGTCATCAGCTGTTGGCCGATGGTGAACGTGGGGTTCAACGCCGTCATGGGCTCCTGGAACACCATGGCGATGCGGTCGCCGCGCAACGCATTCATCTGGCGGTCGCGGGCGGTGAGCAGGTCCACGCCATCAAACGTCATGCGTTGGGCGTCGACGCGCGCGCCGCGCGGCAGCAGCTGCAATAGGCTCAACGCCGTCAGCGATTTGCCGCAGCCACTTTCGCCAACCAGCCCCAGCGTTGCCCCGCGTTCAATGCGCAGGTCAATGCCGCGTACCGCTTGCAGCAGCCCCGCGCGGGTGGGAAGGGAAATGCGCAGGTCCCGCACATCCAGCACGGGCGCAGTGTGGGAAGCCGTCATCATGATTCCCGCCGCGTGCGCAGGCCGTCGCCCGTCAGGTTGATGCCCAGCACCAGCAGTAACAGCGCCGCGCCGGGCAGCGCGATCAGCCAGGGGCTGAAGAACATGAATGACTTGGCTTCGGACAGCATCAGCCCCCAAGACGGATAGGGGGCCGGCACGCCCAGCCCCAGAAAGGACAGCGCGGCCTCAACCAGAATGGCGTGCGCCATTTCAACGGTGGCGATCACCAGCAGCGGCCCGCGGATGTTCGGCAGAATTTCGCGCACCAGAATGTGCCAGTGCGAGCACCCCATGGCGCGCGCGGCCGTCACGTAGTCGGCGTTGCGTAACTGCATGGCGGCACTGCGCGCCACCACCGCAAAGTGATCCCACAGCAACAGGCCCAGCACCAGAATCACGGTGGTGAGCGAATTGCCCGTCACCGACACAATGGCCAGCGCCGCCAGCACGATGGGCATGCTGATACGCGTGTTGATGATGAAGCTGATGACGGCATCCGCCACGCCGCCCGCATAGCCCGCAATCAGCCCCAAGGTAATGCCGATGAAGCCCGACACCAGCACCACCGCAAAACCGATCGCCAGCGAGATCCGGGCGCCATAGACCAGCCGCGCCAGATAATCACGGCCCAGCTGATCCGTGCCCAGCCAGTGCGCGGGCAAGGTCTTGTCGTGCCAGAACGGTTGCGCCAAGCGCTGGCCCAATGACTGCGTGAACGGATCATTTGGCAGCAGCATCGGCCCGAACACGGCAATCAGCGCCAGCGCGGCGATGATCGCCACGCCGCAATAAAACCCCAGTCGGCGCGGCATCACGAGGCCGCCCGCTTCAGCCGGGGGTCTAGCAGGGTGTTCAGTACATCAGACAGAAAGGTCAACACAATATAAGTCAGTGAAATCATCAGGACGACGGCCTGGATGACGGGCATGTCGGCGCGGATCATCGACTGCCACGCCAGATAACCAATGCCGTGGATGGCGAAGATGGACTCAATCACGATGGAGCCGCCCAGCATGAAACCGAACTGCACCGCGCCCAGCGACACGACGGGCAACAGCGCGTTGCGCAGCGCGCTCTTGAACAGGATGACGCGCGTGGGCAGGCCCATGGCGCGCGCGGTGCGGATGTAGTCGGATTCCAGCGCCTGCACCATGCCGCTGCGGGTCAGGCGGGTCAGCGCCGGCAGCGCGTACAGGCTGAGCGCGACCGTGGGCATGACGTAATGCGCCAGCGTGCCGCTGCCCGAAATCGGCAGCCAGCGCAGCTTCACGCCGAAGAAGATGATCAGCAGCAGCGCCGCCCAGAAACTGGGCATGGCCTGCACGACGGCGGTCACGAACGACACGACGCGGTCGGTCCAGCCGCCGCGATTGGCGGCCGCCATCACGCCAGCAGGCACCGCCACCGCCAGCGCCACCAGAATGGCTGTCAGCGCCAGCAGGGCGGTGACGCCCACGCGATCCGCCAACATGCGCGACACGGGTTCGCCCGTCAGTTGCGACGTGCCCAGGTCGCCCGCCAGCAGCCGCCCCAGATACGCGGCGTAGCGTTCAGGCAGCGGCCGGTCTAACGCATAGCGCACGCGCAGCGCTTGCAGGTCGGCCTCGGTGGCGCTGTCGCCTGCCAGCGCCAGCGCGGGGTCCACCGCCACGTTCGACAACACGAAACACAACAAGGAAACCGTCAGCGCCACCATCAGGCCTAAGCCGGCGCGCCGCAAAAGCAAAGAGAGCATGGCGGTTTACTTGGCGGCCCAGCCCAGCTGATAGAAGCGCGGGATGCCATCGGGCGACGGCTGATAGGCCAGACGCTTGTCGGTGGCGTAGCCCACCACAATGGTGTGCATCGGCACGAAGTAGGCGCGTTCGGCGGCCAGCTTGATGGCGTGCGAATATTCCGCGCGGCGCGTTTTTTCGTCGATGGCGTTGTCGGCGCGCTGCAGAATGTCGCGCAGTTCGGCGTCGTGGAAGCCGTCTTGCGGGCTGAAGTTGAAAAAGGCCGACAGCGATGCCGACGTATCGAACATCGACGACGAGCCCCAGTCGCCATACCAAAGGTCCAGCTTGCCTTCCCGCCACTTGCTGAAGCTGGCGCGCGATTGCAGCATTTCCAGATTCGCGTCGATGCCGACGGCGGCCAGATACGCCTTCACGGCTTCGGCGCGCGGACGGTCACGGAATGACGACAGACTGACCTTGAAGCCTTTGGGGTAGCCGGCCTGCGCCAGCAGTTCGCGGGCGCGGGCCGGGTTGTAGTCATAGACCACGGCAGCCGCTTCGTCGCAACCGAATTGCAGCGGATGGCACAGTGTGGCCAACTGCTTGCCTTCGCCGCCCAGCAGCGTTTCCACTATTTTCTTGCGGTCGATGGCGTGGTTGATGGCCTGGCGCACACGCACGTCTTTCAACGGGCTGTTCTCGCCGCTGGCGCGGCCGCGCGCATCCAGCAGGATGGTGGCGATGGTCAGCGTGGAACCGAATTGCGCCTGGATCGTCGGCACGGCCTGCAACGCCGGAATCTGGTCGGCGGACAGGTTCCACGTCCAGTCCACGCTGCCGCCGATCACTTCGGCGATGCGCGTGGCTTCATCGGGGATGACGCGCACGGTCACGCGGTCCAGTTTCGCCACGCCCTTGGCGCCGCCAAAATAGGCCTTGTTCTTCTCCAACACGTATTCGTTGCCGCGTGCGGCGGCCAGCTTGAAGGGGCCGGTGCCTACCGGCTGCTTGCCAAACGCCTGCTGCCCGACCTTTTCGAAATAGGCCTTGGGGAAAATCGCCAGCGACCCGGACACGAATTCCAATGCTGCGGGGAAAGGCGCCTTGGACGTAATGCGCACCTTGTGGTCATCCACCTTTTCCACGCTGGCAATCCAGTCCAGCCAGTTGGCCGACCGCGCGCCCGATTCGGGGCGGGCGTAGTACTGCAAGGTGAAGACCACGTCGTCCGCCGTGAAGGCGTCGCCGTTGTGGAAGGTGACGCCTTGGCGCAAGTCGAATTCCCACGTCTTGTCGTCAATGCGGCGCCACGCGGTGGCCAGCGACGGCTCGTACTCACCGGTTGCCAGATTGCGTTCGATCAGTGTGTCGTACAGCTGGCGCGAGGCCACGATGCCTTCGCGCGCCGTGCTCAGGTACGCGTCGAAGCTCGGCATTTCTTCCGTCAGCGCCACGACAGCGGTGTTGTCTTGCGGGCCTGCATACGCAGGATGACCCAGGATGAACGCCGCTGCGAGCGCACCACGAACTGCCGACTTGCCAAACGAGAACATGAGACCAACCGCTTGAGGTTTTACAGGACGAGCGATGCTACAGGAGCGAACACGCAGCGCTTAGCCGTATTTGCTATGTCGATATGTCGAATCGATCGCCCGGCGCGGGGGCCTTTCTTGCCATAATCCGCGTCTTTGTTTTCGCCCGTGGCCGAGCGTCGGCACGGCGCACGCAGCCCTTGAAGGAACCCGCATGAACGCAGTAGCAGAAGACACCTTGAACGAGGTCGTCGCCGAAGCCGGCGAGTGGCGCCGCCGATTCCACGCCGCGCCCGAGCTGCGTTATGAAGAGCACGGCACCGCCGCCTTCATCGCCGACAAGCTGCACGCATTCGGCTTTGACCGCGTTGAAACGGGCATCGGCAAGACGGGCGTGGTGGGGGTGCTGCGCGGGCGGCGCGCGGGCCCGGGACGCAACATTGGCCTGCGTGCGGACATGGACGCCTTGCCCATCCATGAAGCCAACGACGTGGCGCACAAGTCGCGCCACGCCGGCATCATGCACGCCTGCGGCCACGACGGCCATAGCGCCACCTTGCTGGCCGCAGCGCGCTACTTGTCGGCAGACCGCGACTTCGCAGGCACCGCCGTCTTCATCTTCCAACCGGCTGAAGAGGGCGGGGCGGGCGGCAAGGCCATGATCGACGATGGCCTCTTCACGCGCTTTGACGTCGACGAGGTGTATGGCCTGCACAACATGCCGAACCTGGCGCTGGGCAAATTTTCGACGACCGTCGGCCCGGTGACATCCGCCTCTGACCGCTTCACCATCGACATCGAAGGCCGGGGCAGCCATGCGTCGCGCCCGCAGGAAGGCGTGGACACCGTCATCGTCGGCACGCAGATCGTGAATGCGTTGCAGACGATTGTGTCGCGCAATGTGCATCCGCACGAAAGCGCGGTGGTGTCGATCACCATGTTCCATGCCGGCGAAACCGACAACGTGATTCCGCAGAAGGCGCAGTTGCGCGGTACCGTGCGCACCTTCAACCCGGTCATTCAGGACACGGTGCAAACGCGCATGAAGGAAGTGATCGCAGGCATCGCCGGCACCTTCGGCGCCACGGCCAAGCTCACGTATCTGCGCGACTACCCGGTGACGTTGAACCATGCGGATCAGACGGCGCATGCGGTGCGCATTGCCCGTGACTTGGTTGGCGTTGACCGCGTGGTCGACAATATGAAACCGGTGATGGGCGGCGAGGATTTCTCGTTTATGCTCCAGGAAAAGCCCGGCGCGTTCGTCTTCTTCGGCAACGGCCCGTCGTTCGGCTTGCACACGCCCAACTACGATTTCAATGATCAAGCCATCAGCCATGGCGCGGCGTTCTGGATCAGGCTGGTCCAGGACCGCGGCACGCTCTGAACGGAGCGCGCCATGAGCCGCACCCGTCACCCGTCCCTGGCGCACTGGGGCGCCTTCACCGCGCTTGTTGAAAACCAACGCGTCGTGGGCTGCGAGCCCTTTGGTCCGGACCCGTCTCCATCCCCCATGCTGGGGTCGATTGCCGAGATGCTGCATTCCCCTTTACGTATTCAGCGGCCGTCGGTGCGCAAGGGCTGGCTTGACGGCAACCGCGACCGCGAAGGCGATGAATACGTTGAAGTGTCTTGGGACCATGCGCTGGATCTGGTCGCGGGCGAACTGGCGCGCGTGCGCGCGCAACACGGGCCGGCGGGCATCTTTGGCGGGTCTTACGGCTGGTCATCGGCCGGGCGCGTGCACCATGCGCGCAGCCTGATCCGCCGCTTCCTGTTCCAGGGCGGCGGCTGCGTGGACCAGGTGGGCAACTACAGCTGGGGCGCGGCGCAATTCCTGCTGCCGCACGTGATTGGCACGACCAGCCCCGTCAGCGGCGACGTGACCGACTGGGAAAGCGTGCTGGCCCACACGCGCCACATCGTGGCGTTTGGCGGCATGCCAATCAAGAACAGCCAGGTCACTTCTGGCGGTGCGGGCCTGCACAACTTGCCCGGCTGGCTGGCGCGGGCGCAGGCGGTGGGCATCCGGCTCACCGTCATCAGCCCCACGCGCGCCGACATTCCCGACGGCATCGCGGCCGATTGGATTCCCATCCGGCCCAACACCGACACCGCGTTGATGCTGGCCATGGCGCACACGCTGTTGGCAGAAGGGCTGCACGACACCGCATTCCTGGCGCGCTACTGCGTGGGCGTGGATACCTGGGCCGGCTATCTGACGGGCGCGGCGGACGGGCAAGCCAAGGACGCCGCGTGGGCGTCAGGGATTTGCGGCGTGCCGGCGGATACCATCGTCGCCTTGGCCCGCAGCATCGCCACGCAGCGCAGCCTGTTGACGGCGGCGTGGTCGTTGCAGCGCGCGCAGCATGGCGAACAGCCGTATTGGGCGTTGATCGGTCTGGCGGCGTTGGCCGGTCAGATCGGCTTGCCTGGCGGCGGCTTTGCGTTTGGCCACGCGTCGCTGAACAGCATTGGCCAGCCGCGCAGGCAAGTGCCTGGCCCCGAAGTGCCTGTGCCAAAGAACCCCGCGCAACTGGCCATTCCGGTGGCGCGCATTAGCGACATGCTGCTGGCGCCGGGCGCCGAATATGAATTCAATGGCGCGCGCCACACGTATCCCGACATCAAGCTGATCTATTGGGCGGGTGGAAACCCGTTTCATCATCATCAGGACCAAAACCGCTTGCGCGACGCGTGGCGCAAACCGGAAACGGTGATCGTGCACGAATCCTGGTGGACGCCGCTGGCCCGCCGCGCCGATATCGTGCTGCCGGCCACGACCTCGCTTGAGCGTTGCGACGTGGGCGGTTCCGCGCGCGACCCTTATGTGTTCGCCATGCACCGGGCCGTGCCGCCGCAAGGCGAAGCGCGCAACGACTTCGATATCTTCGCCGAGCTCGCCCGGCGCGCGGGCTTTCATGACACGTACACGGCCGGGCGCGATGAAATGGGCTGGTGCCGGCACGTCTACGAAGGCATGCGGGGCGGCTGCGCCGAACGGGGCGTGGTGTTGCCGCCGTTCGACGAATTCTGGGCGCGCGGCCACGCTGAAATCCCGCCGCCCGACTCGCAGTACGTGCTGTTCGAAGCCTTCCGCCGCGACCCCGACGCGCATCGGCTGCGCACGCCCTCGGGCAAGATCGAACTCACCTCGGACGTGGTGGCGGGCTTTGGCTATGCCGATTGCCCGGGGCATCCCGTATGGCTGGCGCCGTCGGAATGGCTGGGCGCGGAAGCAGCCGGGCAATGGCCGCTGCACTTGCTGACGAACCAGCCGCGGCATCGGCTGCACAGCCAGCTGGACCCGGCCGCCTTGTCGCGCTCGGCCAAGATTCAGGGCTGCGAACCCATCGCCATGCATCCGGACGATGCCGCCGCGCGCGGCATTCAAGACGGCGGCGTGGTCCGGGTATTCAATGCGCGCGGGGCGTGCCTGGCGGGCGTGAAGCTGGACGCGAGCTTGATGCCGGGCGTGGTGGTGATGTCCACCGGCGCGTGGTCCGACCCGGAAGGCGACCTGGACCGCCATGGCAACCCCAATACCTTGACGGCGGACATCGGCACGTCGCGTCTGGCGCAAGGGCCCAGCGCGCAGACGGCGCTGGTGCAGGTGGAGCCTTACGCGGGGCCGGTCACGCCGCATCGCGCGTGGGAAAGCCCGGCGGTGCAGGCGGCATCGTAGTTGGCAAAGCGGGCAGCAGGCAGATACCAACACAGATGCCCACCCAGGCCGTGGCATAGCTAGGGAAGGGCGGGCGCGTCGCGTGCTTCGCCTTATGACTTGATGCGGTAGTCGGTTACCGCGTCAAGCATTTCCCAGGCATATGAATAGAACGGCACGTTCTGATTTCTCGCGGCAAACTCCGGATTCCTTATTTACCGACTGCGACATCGTGCCCCGCTGCGCATGTCCTTTGATCCGGAGTGCGCATGAACCGTACACGCTACCTGGGCTTGAGCCTGGCTCTGTCCGCGTCTGTTTTCACCGCCGCCCACGCGGCCGATATCACGCTGGCGCTGGGCACCGAGCCGTCCACGCTCGACCCGCAAACGGCGCAAGACGGTTCCGAGCGCGCCGTGTCGCGCAACATCTTCGAAACGCTGATCACGCGCACGCCCAAGGGTGAGCTGGTGCCGCAACTGGCCACCGCGCTGCCGCGCCAGACGGGCGCCGACAGCTGGGAAGTGACGCTGCGCCCCAACCTGAAATTCAGTGACGGCCAGGCGCTGGACGCCGCCGCCGTGGCCGCCAGCATCAACCGCATCGTCGACCCCAAGACCGCCTCGCGCCAGCGCCCGTTCTTCCTGGGCATCAAGCGCGCCGAAGCGGTCGACGCCGTGACAGTGCGCGTGCTGACCAATGGTGCTGACCCCGCCTTGCCCGCGCGGCTGTCGTGGCTGACCATCGTGTCGCCCACCGCGGCCGCCGACGGCAGCCTGGGCCAGAAGCCCGTGGGCAGCGGCCCCTATGTGTTGACGGAATGGGCCAAGGGCCAACGTATCGTCCTGTCGAAAAACCCCCATTACTGGAACCCGTCGTCCGTGGGCAACGTGGACCGCGCCACCTACCGCTTCGTGGCGGAGCCGGGCACGCGTTTGTCGGGCCTGCGGGCGGGCGACTTCGACTTCATCACCAATGTGTTGCCCGAAGACACCAAGCGGGTCGCCAAGGCCGTGACGCTGCAAGGCACCGACTTGCCCTTTGTGTCGCTGAACGCCTTGAAGGGCCTGACCAAAGACGTGCGCGTGCGCCAGGCGCTGAACTACGCGGTGGACAAGGAAGCCTTGGCCAAGGACTTGTACGGCGGCTACGCGGCCGTGTCGCACGGCCAGTTGCTGGCCCCGGGCTGGTTCGGCTATGACGCGAGCATCCAGCCGTATCCGTATGACCCGGCGCGCGCCACCGAGCTGCTGAAGGCCGCGGGCGCGTATGGCAAGTCCATTGACTTGGTTGCGCCGTCCGGCCGCTGGCTGAAAGACAAGGAATTGGCCGAGACCATTGCCGCCTATTGGGAAGCCGCCGGCCTGAAAGTGAATTTCCGCGTGCTGGCCTGGGCGGAATACCTGGACGCCATCAACAAGAACCGCGTGCCAACCGAAGCGCAGATCAGCAGCAGCCATTCCAACCAGCTGCTGGACGCCGACCGCACGCTTAGCGCCTACTACGCCGATGGCGGCGTGGCCGCGGCCAATGACAACGCCGAACTCAAGGGCCTGATCGATCAGGCGCGCCAGGAAGCGGACCCGGCCAAGCGCCAGGCCCTGTACTCCAAGGCGCTGAAGATTGGCCGCGACGAAGCCTATCTGGTGTTCCTGCTGGAAGGCGGAGAGATCTTCGGCCTGTCCAAGCGGATCGACTTCGCGCCGCGCGTCGATGGCCTGATTCCGGTGAAGGACATTCGTGTCGTCGAATAATCATGCCGGGCGCGGCTTGCCGCGCTTCTTGCTGGGCCGCTTGATGCAGGGGCTGCTGGTTGTGCTGGGTGTGACCACCATCGTGTTCATCGTGACGCGGCTGGTGGGCGACCCGGTGCAAGCCATGCTGCCGGTCGACGCCTCCGCCGCCGACCGCGCCGTGCTGGCGCAGGCACTCGGCATGGACGGCCCGATCTGGTCGCAATACCTGCACTATCTGCGCGACATCGCTTTGTTCGACTTCGGCAACTCCATCTGGCAGCAGCGTCCCGCCATGGACATCGTGCTGGAACGCCTGCCCGGCACGCTGACGCTGTGCGTGGGCGCATTGGGCGTGGCCATCGTGGCGGGCGTGCCGCTGGGCATCATCGCGGCGTTGCGGCCAGGGCAATGGGCGGATCGCTTGTCGGTGCTGTTGAGCCTGGGCGGCTTGTCGTTGCCGCAGTTCTGGCTGGGCCTGCTGCTGATCCTGTTGTTCGCGGTGACGTTGAATTGGTTGCCGTCGTCGGGCTCAGAGGCGCCAGGCAGCAGCGTGTTGCCCATGTTGACCTTGGCGCTGCCTGCGCTGGGCCGCATTGCGATGATGTTGCGATCCGCCTTGATCGATGAACTGAATTCGCTATACGTGCGCACCGCGCGCGCCAAGGGCCTGCGCCCGAGCCGCATCGTGCTCGTGCACGCCTTGCGCAATGCCGCCGTGCCCACGGTGGCGCTGCTGGGCTGGGAGTTCGCCGGCATGCTGGCCGGTCATACCGTCGTCGTGGAAACCGTATTCGCCTGGCCCGGCCTGGGCCAGACCGCCGTCCAGGCCATCGAGCGCCAAGACCTGGTGCTGTTGCAGGCCGTTGTCTTCTTCATTGCGTTCCTGATCGTGATCATCAATTTCTGTCTGGACATTCTGTACCGCCTGCTGGACCGGAGGATCGCGGTATGAGCACCGTTCCGGCATGGATGGGTGCGGCCGACGCTGCGCCCGCAACCGTTGCGCCGCGCGGCTGGCACGCGCTGTCGGACCGGCAGCGTGGCTGGGTTCTGGCCGCGGCACTGCTGGCCTTGCTGGCAGCCGTTGCGATTGTGCTGCCTTGGCTGGCGCCTTACGACCCCGCCGCCATCAAGCTGTCGGCGCGCTTGCGCCCACCTGTTTGGGAGGCGCGCGGCTCATGGGCCAATCTGCTGGGCACCGACAACCTGGGCCGCGACGTCTTCAGCCGCATCCTGCACGGGGCGCGCCTGTCCATCCTGATCGGCGCGGCCGTGGTGGCGGCGTCGGCATCGTTTGGCGTGCTGGTTGGTCTGATAGCGGGTTTTACTGGCGGCCGGGTCGACGCGGTGCTGATGCGCTGGGTAGACGTGCACGTGGCGTTTCCCGGCTTGTTGCTGTCGCTGGTCATCCTGGTGATTCTTGGGCCGGGACCCGGCACCGTGATCCTGGCGCTGGCCCTGAACGGCTGGATGGTTTATGCGCGCCAGATACGCAGCGTGGTGCTGTCCGTGCGCCAGCTTCCCTATATAGAAAGCGCCGAGATGGCGGGCGCGCGCGCCGGGCGCATCCTGTTTCGCCACATCCTGCCCAACCTGGCCGCACCGCTTATCACCTTGATGGTGCTGGAGTTTGCGCGGGTGGTGTTGGCGGAGGCCGCGCTGTCATTTCTGGGCGTGGGCGTGCAACCGCCCGCCGTGTCGTGGGGGCTGGACGTGGCCAATGGCCGTAACTATCTGACCAGCGCCTGGTGGCTGGCCACGTTTCCGGGGCTGTCCATTGCGTTGACGGTGTTGATCGTGAACGTAGCGGCCAGCCGCCTGCGGCTGGCGCTGGACCCGCGCGAACGCGAGAAAGACTTCGCCCGCCGCCTGATTGCGAAGGTGCGCCGATGAGCTCGACTCCCTTGCTGAGCGTGCGCGACCTGAGCGTCGAATTTCTGACCCGTCACGGCACCGTCAAAGCAGTCGACGGGGTGTCGTTTGACCTCTATGCCGGTGAAACGCTGGCGCTCGTCGGTGAAAGCGGTTCCGGCAAAAGCGCCTGTGCGCTCGCCTTGATGGGGCTGACCACCTTGCCCGGCCGCGTGGCGGGCGGCCAGGTGCGGTTCGATGGGCAAGACCTGCTGGCCGCGCCGCCGCGCGTGTTGGAAGACTTGCGCGGCAACCGCATCGCCATGGTGTTTCAAGACCCGATGAGCGCGCTGAACCCGCTGTTGACCATCGGCACGCAGATCGACGAGGTGCTGGTGCGCCACACGCCGTTGACCGCCACGCAGCGACGCGCCCGCATAATCGAACTTCTCGCGCAGGTCGGCATTCCCAAACCCGCCGAACGGCTGGACCGTCTGCCCCATGAGTTTTCGGGCGGCCAGCGTCAACGCATTCTGATCGCCATGGCGCTGGCCTGTGATCCGCAAATTCTGATCGCCGACGAACCCACGACGGCGCTGGACGTCACCATCCAGGCGCAGATTCTGGAGCTGCTCGCCCAGCTGAAACAGCGGCTGGGGCTGGCGATGCTGCTGGTCACGCACGACCTGGGCGTCGTCGCCAAGGTGGCCGATCGCGTCGCGGTCATGTATGCCGGCCGGCTGGTGGAACTGTCGGACGCCGACGCCTTGTACGCCGCACCCGCGCATCCCTACACCGCAGGGCTGCTGCGCGCGACGCCCCGGTTGACCGACACGCGCCGCCGCATGATCGCCATCGACGGCGTCCCGCCCGACCTGCGCCACCGCACCCGCCATTGCGACTTTGCCCCGCGTTGCCCCGGCGCCGACGCCGCCTGCGCCGAGCGCCCGGCCTTGCGAGACGTCGGCCAGGGCAGGGTGGCGGCCTGCGTGCGCCCCTTTACTCCGGTTTGGACCCAAGTGTCATGAGCGACGCGACTCCGTTGTTGCAGGCGCGCGATCTGCGCGTGCATTACCCCGTGCGCTCGGCCGGCTGGTTTGGCAAGCCGGTGCTGGCGCGCGCCGTGGATGGCGTATCGCTGGAACTGGCGCGTGGCGAGACGCTCGGCCTCGTCGGCGAATCCGGTTCCGGTAAAACCACGCTGGGCCGCGCCGTCTTGCGGCGCACGCCGCTCACCGGCGGCTCGCTGCATTTCAAAGGCGAAGACATCACCCATGCCGGCCGCGCGCAGCTGCGTGACTTGCGCCGCCACATGCAGCTGGTGTTTCAGGACCCGTCCACCAGCCTGAACCCCCGGCACACCGTCTTTGACGCCATCGCCGAACCGTTGATTGTGCATGGCTGGAGCGACGGCCGCGACGCCTTGCGCCGCCGCGTCGGTGAACTGATCGCCCAGGTCGGCCTGCCAGCGGATTCGGCGGAACGCTATCCGCATGCGTTCTCGGGCGGCCAGCGCCAACGCGTGGGCATCGCCCGCGCCTTGGCCATCCGGCCCGATCTGATCGTGGCGGACGAGCCGGTGTCGGCGCTGGACGTCTCGGTGCGCGCGCAGATCATCAACCTGTTTCAGGACTTGCAGCAAGAGCTGGGCCTGTCCTTCCTGCTGATTGCGCATGATCTGGCGGTGGTGCGGCACGTGTCGCACCGCATCGCCATCATGTATGCGGGGCAGGTGGTTGAGACCGGCGCACGCGACGACATCTACGAGCGTCCGCTGCATCCCTACACACGCGGGCTGCTCGCCGCCGTCCCCGAACCCGAACGCGGCCATAACCGGCCCGCGTACACCGTGGCGTCGGGTGAGCCGCCCAGCCCGATGTCGCCGCCATCCGGCTGCCGCTACCACCCGCGCTGCCCCTTGGCCGCCGAGCGCTGCCGTCTGGCCGCGCCGCCGCTGGAAACCCGCGCGTCCGGCCATGCCGTGGCGTGCTGGTTTGCCGACCCCATTCCTGCTACACCCTAACTCATCCCTTTTTGGAGAAACCCGTCATGTCCGTGCAAGCCTTAGCCCCCGTTGACGCCGCCGACGCCGCCGCCGTGCGCGCCTGGTTCAAGGAACTGTCCGACCACGTGCAGGCCGTGGACTACGCCGCCGCCCGCCACCTGTTCGCCGACGACTTCGTGGCGTTTGGCACCTACACCAACTTCGTCAGCGGCCGCGAACACGCCGAGAAGACGCAGTGGCGCAACGTCTGGTTCACCATCGACGACTTCATCTGGCGCCTGGACGACGTGCAAAGCTTCGTCTCGCCCGACCGCCTGTTCGCCGTAGGCCTGGCCGTGTGGGATTCCACCGGCTATCACCCAGACGGCAAACCCTTCGACCGCGTCGGCCGCGCCACG
Source organism: Achromobacter kerstersii (assembly GCF_902859595.1). Classification (GTDB taxonomy): domain Bacteria; phylum Pseudomonadota; class Gammaproteobacteria; order Burkholderiales; family Burkholderiaceae_B; genus Achromobacter; species Achromobacter kerstersii. The sequence goes on from NZ_CADIJQ010000001.1 coordinate 670,293, forward strand.
GTATCGTTCGCACGCGAAGCCGTGGGTGAGCCGTGGGTGGCGACGCACACGCATATGTCCTTGTTCCGCGATACCCCGAGCGTGTCGCATGGGAACAAGCCGGCGCGTAGTTGAAGGGGCTGAACCTTCCCGTCAGTTGTCGTCAGCCGGCGGCGACCAAGGCATGCCTTGGTCGTCGGTGCTGAGAAATTCGTCCAACGCCCGCTTGTCCGCCGCCGCCTTTTCGGGATTGCCAGGGCGGTCAAGCGCCGAAGGCGGTTTGGGCGCCACGGCGTTATGACGGAGGCGGATCGAGGCCAGCATCGCATCCCACACGGCGCCGGCTTCGGTGTCGGTCAGGGTGGCGTCTATGCGAGGCGGCGCGGGAGGCTGCTGCCAGAGTGGCACCGCGTACTTGTTGGGCACGAAGCGGGGAAGGGACCAGCGGACAAGGTCGGGCAACTGGCCTGGCTCAAGCGGTCGCCGTACCGCGCCACCGCCTCGTAAGCGGAGATGGATCGACGGTTGCACAAAGCTGGGCGTGTCGCGATAGCTCTGCGCGATAAATAGAAAAGCGTGATGATCGCCGTTGCGATAGCTGATGCCCCGTTGCTCGGACCGCATGCCAGCAAGCGTCAACGGCTTTGAACGCAGGACTGCGTAATGAAAGCGGCGCAAGAACCGCTTCTCTTGCTCGGCCATGTTCAGGTCTTCCTGCGGCTGAAGGGCGCTGATCCAGACCTCAAGCGCGATGTTTGAGGCGGGCGGGTAGAACTTCACGATGCCGAATTCCTGATCATGCCAGTCCCGGATGATGATGGGTCCCAGGCCGAAGCCGGGGCCGGCCTGAGAGGGGTCGGAGACGGTTGTGATGGTCTCTGCCAACGACTTCATTCGAGCTTCCACCGGCGCCATGACGTTCTTATAGGAGTGGGCTTTGATCAGGACGTAGACGTCGTCGACGAGCAGGTGAAGTTCGTGAGTGTGATAGTTCTTCTGTTCCGGCGTCCGGAAGTAGCGCAATAGGACCTGGGTCTTACTCAGTGCAATATTGGCCAGCAACATAGATCCACCCGCGTCATGATCGACCTGCTGAATCTGCAACGCCCTGTCCTTCAGCGCCTCAGCAAATCGTTGAGGCGTAACTTCTATGCCAAGCACCCTGACGTCGACGGTGTTGAAATCGGAGTCCAGGCCGTAGTACAGCGTGACGGTGCTGCCGGTGTTGAAAACCCAATCGGAAGGCAGGTCAATCAGGTGGCGGCCGAACATCCAGGTACGGGCAATGGTGTTCGGTTCGTTCACGGTCATTTCCTTGTTTTGAAAATTGGAGCTGCTGCTTCCCGAAATAAGGAAGAAGACGAGCGCTGCGGCGATGGTGATCGACCTCATGCCGGCTTTTCTGCTTGAGCCGCGACCTTCAGAATCCATTGCAGTGTGATCAGTTGAACCAATGAATCGCGGAAGGGACCTTCGTGATCGAAACCGCGCATTTGCAGTTGTTCGCGGACTTGGCCATTTCTGGCCTGTGCAATCGGCGCCCGGCCTGAGCTGGTGGGTACCGTGCCGTCGCCGGACCCATCCTGCATTTCGCAATGGAGTTCCCAATCGCTGTACTCAATTTCCACAGGTCTTGCGGTAGCAGCGAAGGGATTTCGCGGATCGTAGCCAATGGCGGCTTTCCCGCCGACATAGGCTGGAGTGCGGCCGTCGTATCGAACGCCTTCTGCGTGCATGTCCGCAAGGGTTTCCATCGAACGGCCGGCGACCGTTGACCCTGGTGATTGCAGTCCGGGTCGTATCGTCCACCGGATAGATTCAAAGCTCGGGTATTTCATATCCGAGCCATAGAACGCGTACGTGTTCGGATGGTAGTAGTGATTCAGCGCGTCGTGGAAGCGCCTTGCGCGTCCAACGTTGTGCTCAAAGTCCTTCCAGTCGATGGCAATACCCGCTTTGGGAGCGAGCCATGATTCGCGCACTAGCCCCCACCATCGCTTTCTTTCCAAGTAGATCGTTTCGTAAGGGCATTGCGTGGCCGACGGCCATTGCGACACGGCAGGAATTTCGCTGCCGCCATCCGTTCGCGTCAACTTGAGCCAGTTTGGTGTATAGCTGCGAGTCGGCAGTAATTGAAGGGCCCCTGGCGACTGGGCAAATACGGCTGTCACGTCCTGCCCACGACTACCAATGACAAGTGATGCTCCGAAACTTTCATCGCCCATCCCAACTTTGCAACGCCGGTAAGCGACAGGAGCTCCGTTGGTCGGCATCACCCCGTGGATGATTCCGCATATCGCGGCTTCCATGCCTGGTAGCGTGGCGCACATTCTGGCGATCAAGCCGCCCATGGAGTGAGTAAGCAATATGACTTGTTTGCAGCGGTCTCCATACTGATCAAGGATGGTATTGATCCTGTTCCTGAGCTTCTTCGCGGAATCCGTGTTCGACGCCAGCCAGTTATACCCAAACGCATGCACAGGCATATTGAATCTTGCCCCTGCGATCAAGTCATCGCTCATCAAGGGTTTGACGCCCGTCTCGTGACCTTCTCGGTCCAGGCCGTTCAATCCCGGCATGAAGACTTCCATACCGGGCTTCAGCCGGGGGTACGTCGCCTCAGGGTCCAGCCAGTGATCTGCTCCAAGTTCGAATGTGTAGTTCGCATGGCGCGGCACAGTAGGGGAGTTGAGCACGTGCTCCAGCCACAGCAGAAAGCGCTCGTAGCTGGTTTGGCCGACCTCGCCCCAGCCGCGTTCCCGATAGCGTTGCATCAGCGCGGCTTTGCGTTCGGCGGGAAGGAGCTGCCGGTTTTCCTGGACCATGCCGGAGGCGACTTGCGGTACGGCGCCCTGATTGTCGACTTCAACGCGGTCGGGATGCAGGACAGCTTGCCTTTGCCCAGCGCTTTGATTCACCCAGCGGGATAGCAGCTGTGTGGGGAGGCCCACAACGCCGTAGTCCAGGCGCCAGACAGATTCTGACGATTCACCATCATTTTCCGGAACCGACTTCAAATTACTTCCCATCACCCCCGGTATGAAAATCACGGGCAGAACCAGATCGGGGCCGATGCGAAGCTGCACGGGGTCGGTGATTTTGCAGTCGGTCAACGTCCAGGTGAAGCACTGCTGGCCTCGGGCGTCGTAGTGAGTCGGGGCGACGCGTGGTGGGCTTGTGGTGTTGGTCATGTGTTGTCGTGCCTCCATTCAATCAGGACGCCGTCCATCCGCATGTCTTGTTGCAGGGATAGAAAGCCCTCGCTATCGGTCTTTCCGGTAACGCGTCCGCCATCGCGGCGGATGAGGGTGTATTCCAGGTCGCGTGCCGGGGAGCCGTCCGACAGGGTGGCTCGGAAGCGGTCATCAAACGGCATCGCATCCCATGTGTTGAACTCGATCGACGCGCTGTTTGGCCCCGAAAAGTTGTGCTGTGCCGCCTTGACCGTAAAGGTGCCCGGCATGCCCAATTCAATGTTCCCATCGGCCATCTTGATATACGCCCCGCCGCAAAGCAGCGTGATGTGCTTGTCGGCGGCGATCAGCACGTGTTGTTTGCTGGACGTGAGCTCTGCGCTTTGGTCTGCCTGAATGCGGATGGTGTTGTGCTGCGCTTGCAGCAGCATTTCGCCTTGGTGGGCGATGTGGCGCAGGGCGCCGCCTTGAGAGAACAGCCCCATGTCGCCGCCTGCGTTGATGACGACTTTTTCGCCTGCGCTGATTTGCTGATTGCGCTGGGCGATGCTGTCGAGGTGTTCGCCTGCGCTTAAGGTCAGGCTGGCGGGTGTGGCGGCGGCGATGCCGCCAGGGGCGCTGAGCGCCATCGCGGCGTGGTCGCCTTGGCCTGCGCCGGCTGACTGATCATTTGCGCCGTGGCCTAGATCGCGCACGGCGTTGGTTAGCGACTGTTGGGGCTGAACGTCGTGTGCCACGCCTTCATGTTTGCCTGCGTAGTCGCCCAAGTTCCGAGCCAGTTCCAGCGCGGCTTCCAGTACCCCGACGATCTCTGAACGATCCAGCTGACCGCCCTTGGAACGCAGCTGCGCCTCGGTCGTCAGCAGCAACCCTTGCGCCGCACGCAACGCGCCATGTGCATCTGTGCGCAACTCAAACCCCTCACCGCGAGGCTCACCGCCCGCTGGCCTTGGGTGCGTCAGATATCCCAGATGCAGTTCAGACGCCCCGTGTTCACTCATCAACGCCGCGCTGATCTGCGCCGACGTGTCATCCAGCCGCAGTTCGTTCGCGCGGTTGCCCTTGTGTTCCTTGCTTTTGATGGTGTGCAGGATGTTGTGGCGGGGCAGTTCATACGGCGGAAGATTGGTGGCACGGTATGCCCGCGAAGTGATCAGCGGCTGGTCGGGGTCGCCATTCAGGAATTGCACGACCACTTCTTGGCCGATTCGCGGAATCGCCATATGCCCCCACTGCGCGCCCGCCCAGTTCTGCGACACCCGTATCCAGCAAGAGCTGTGTTCATCGTTCTCACCCCGCCGATCCCAGGGGAATTGCACCTTGACCCGGCCCCACTCGTCGCAAAAGATCTCTTCGTTTGGCGGGCCGACGACGGTGGCCATTTGCGGGCCGTCAATGCGGGGTTTAGGGCAGGGCTCGGGCTTCCAGTCGACTTTGTCGGGGACGAGTTCGGCGGTGTAGCCATACTGCGTGCCTTGCTCCGAACCGAAGCCATCCTCCTCCTGGCTCGCATGTTGCACACCATGGTGCTGCATGCGGACGGGGCGCCAGCCTTGGTTCCAGTCTTCTCGCGGGTGGCCAGTCAGGTCGAAGGCCACGCCGGGGATCAGGCGCGCGTCGTCGCCTTCGACGATGGCGATACGCGCGTCGCGGCGGTGGCCCAGCAAACGCGTTTGGGTGAACGGTTTGCCGGCTTCGTCGCGCTTGTAGCGGCCGGGATAGTCGTAGCGTTCGTAGCGGCGGTCTTGGTGCGCCAAGTCCGCGGCGACAGGCGAATGTTCTTGGCTGTAGCGCGGATGCGTGTACGTGTAGTCGCGCTGGGTTTGCACCGCAGTGCGCACGCGTTCGGCGTAGGTGAAGCGATGCAGCGCGGGCTCGGGCTGATCGCCGCCCGGCATCGGGTTGTAGAGAACCGGGCCGCCCGCGATCTCGCCATGGATGTAGATGCGGTCGCCGTGAATCAGGCGATGGCTTCTCTCGGTATGTTCGTAGCGGTAGAAATAGCCTTCTTCGGCGGCAAGCCTATCCAAGAACGCCAGATCGGTATCACCCGCCTGCACGCAGTATTCGCGCGGCAAGTGTTCATGCGTCGTGACCTGTTCATAGTCCGTGATGCCCTGGCGTTTGATGACATCCGCCATGATCTCCGGCACGGACAGCTGCTGGTAGATGCGCCAGTCGGAACAAAGCGCGGCGCGGGCCAGAGAAGGTTCAAGCACCGCCCGATAGCGGGTGCGGCGGAACCCGGTGCCGGCTTGTTCGAACTCGGTGACGTGGCCGTGCACATGGCGCACGGCCACGTCACCGCGCCAGATCGTGAATAACGCGGCTTGATCCAACAGCAAACCAAAATCCACCGCCGGATCGAAGCTGGACAGCTCGACGCTTAGCCGATAGGTCTCAGACAGCGCCTCATCCAGCGTGAACTCGATGACATCAAACGCCGCACCGTTGACGGGCGTGAAGCTGAAACGGTAGCCGCAAGGTCGGGACACCTGACGCTCCTCTTCTCGTTGTGCAAGATCCAACCGGGCATCTTGCACAACGGACGAAGGCGGCGTCCATTAGACGACTACGAAACTACGGAGCGCTTTCCTATGCAGCCAAATTGCGCTTCAGCGCTTGCACCAGGTCCGTCCTAGCCTCTTGCGCTTGGGGCAGCAGGCGCGTCATGCCGATGAAGCTGTGCGGCACGCCGGAGTACACGATGAAGTTGGGCGCAGCGCCGGTTGCGAACAGTTTGTTGGCCAGGTCTAGCGTGTCATCCAGCAGCGGGTCCAGCGCGGCGGCTTGCAGGATGAGGGGCGGCAGGCCGGCCACATCGGCGTGCAACGGGGCGACGCCGGGGTCGGTCAGTTGCGCGGCGTCCGTCACGTACTGCTGCCAGAACCAATCGAGTTTTTCCGTGGACAGGCCAAAGCGGCCGTCGCCAAAGGATTCGTGCGAAGGCGTGTCGCGGCGGGCGGACAGCATGCCGTAGATCACCACGCCGGTCTTGATGAAGACGTCGCCTTCGTCGCGCAGGCGTTGCAGGGCGGCCAGCGTCAGGTTGCCACCGGCGGACTCGCCACCCACGGCCAGGCGGGATGCGTCCAAGCCCAGCGACGGCGCCTGGTCACGCAGCCAGCGCAGCGCGCCCAGCACTTGTTCCAGCGCAACGGGGTAGCGGGCTTCGGGCGACAGGGCGTAAGACAGGCCCGCCGTGACGATGCCGGCTTCGGCCGCGATCTCGCGTTTCCAGCGGTCCAGCGTGTCCAGATCACCATGGGCGAAACCGCCGCCGTGCAGATGCAGGTACAGCGGCAGCGGCGCGTCCGTTGCGCCATCGGGGTAGTACAGGCGCAGCGTGGCGGGTACGGGAAGATGATCCAGCCGGTGTTCCACCACGCGCCCGACGGGCGGGGCGGGCTGGCTGAGCCATGCTTGATACGCGCGGCTTTTTTCGCGGGTCTCGGCAATGGGGGTGGTCAGCACGTTGGGCGTGCCCACGCCGTGCTGCTTGGCCAGCGCTTGGGCGGCCAGCACGTCGGGCGCCAGGGTGGGGGTGTGGGGTGCGTCACTCATGGGGGTTCCAGTGCTTGGGGTAGTGCTTGGGGTAGTGCTCGGAACCCGCCAGTATGACGCGGTTTGCGCTACGCGGCGAAATACGCGTTAGGCATATGCATCCAACCCGGCCAGAAAGCGCCGGATCGACCCGGTGTAGACGTCGGCGCGGTCTTTGCCTTTCCAGTCTTCAACCAGCGTGGCGTGCGGGGCCAGCCGGGCAATTTCCCGAGCGATCTCAACAGGATGCAGGATGTCGTTGCCCGCCAGAATCAATAAAGGCGTGCGCGTGGCGGCCACGGCTTCGCGGGTGACGCTGTAGACGAAGTCGCCATCGAAGAGGTTGGCGCGCAGCGCCTCCAGCGCCGCTTCGTCCACGCCGCCCTCACGCTGGCGCAGGCCGTCGGCCCAACTGTCGAAGGACTCGGCGCGGTTGGCGGCGTTGGCGGCCGATAGCCCGATGGGTTGTTGAAGAATGGCCGCGGTGACGCGGTCAGGCGCCAGTTCGCAGAGCTTCAATGCGAAGGATGCGCCGATGCACGAACCCAGCACATGGAAGCGTTCGATACCCAGGTGGTCGAGCAGCGCCAAGTGATCTTCGGCGTAGGTCTGCCAGCCATCAGTCGCGCGCAACGGTGCGGTCGAACGGCCGGCGTTGCGTTGGTCCATGGCGATGCAGCGGAAGTTTGACGAGAACGCGGCGATGGGGTCCGGGTAGTCGCGCGGCTTGCCATCGCGCGTGACGCGCCAGAGTTCCACATGCGACAGCAGGCCGCCGGGCGCCAGCATCAGCAGCGGATGGCCGTGGCCATGGGTTTCGTAATAAAGGCGGGCGTCGGCCACGTGAGCAATAGGCATGACAGGGCAGGGGTTTAGTTGACAGAGACACCGGCCTGCTGGAGCAGGGCGGGAAATTTCAGGGCGTCGCTGGCGATGCGGTGCGCGAAGTCGGCGGACGATCCCCCGATGGCTTCGAAGCCTTGTGCGCGCAAGCGCTCCCGAAAGGCCGGCTCGTTCAGCGCGGTACTGACCGACACGCCGATGCGTTGCACGACGTCAGGCGCGGTGCCAGCGGGCGCCAGCATGCCGAACCAGCCCGAGCCGCTGTCCAGGTCCAGGCCGGCTTCGCGGGCGGTGGGCACGTCGCCAATGATGGGGCTGCGTTCGGCTTGCAGCACGGCCAGGCCGCGCAGCTTGCCGGTGCGGATCAGGTTGGCGGCGGCAGGCACGGCGACGATGGCGGCATCGGTCTCGCCCGCCAGCAACGCCACGACGGCGGGGCCTGCGCCTTTGTACGGCACATGCAGCAGCGTGTCGGGATACAGGCCTTGCAAGCGCGCCAACGCCAGATGATTGCTGTTGCCGTAGCCGGGCGTGCCCACGTTGACCAGCCGCTGGGCGCCCAATTTGCGCAAGCCGGCGATGTCGTGGATGGGCGAATCGGCGCGCACGACGATCACGGGCGGCGTCACCGCCACGATGCCAACCGGCGCAAAGCTGCGCACGGCGTCGTAGTTCACGTTGTTCTTGAATAGCGTCTGGTTGGCCACGAGCATGTCGCCGGTGAGCAGCAACGTGTAGCCATCGGGCTCGGCGCGCGCCACCATTTCGGACGCGATGTTGCCGCCGGCGCCCGCGCGGTTTTCCACGATGACGGGCACGTTCCATTGCGCGCCCAGCTGTTCCGCCAAGCCGCGGCCCAACGCGTCCATTGCGCCGCCGGGTGACAAGGGCAACACCAGCCGGACGGGCTTGTCAGGAAAGGCGGCCTGCGCGCCTTGCGCGGCAAAGCCGATGAAGAGGGCGGCCGCGGCCAGGGCGTGCCGCATCCAAGCGCGGGGAGTCATAGGGGTTTCCAGTGTCAGGGAGAACCCCAAATCCTAAGCAGTCACCGCGCGCGGTTGAACGATGGTTTTCGCATTTGGATAGTTGGAATGCGATGCGCAGGTGCAACGCGCGGCCATCTTGGCGCTATCATCGTTTCGATTCCCGCCCAACCGAACCCCTCTTGGATACCCCTGGCATGAATGACCGTCTGCACCAGACGCTGCTGCGCTTTGACCATTACAACGGCGCGGACCCGAACCTGTTTACGTGGCAGGGCGAGACCTGTCCGCAGGAATTATTTCTGGCGCAGAAGCTGCATGAGTGGGTGCTGAAACTGGCGCCGGATGCGTCCGAACCGCTGGTGCTGGCATCCCGGTGCCAGCATATCGGACGATGGGAAATTGCCCGCAACAGCTATCCCGAAGGGCGTGTCGCTTATCTGACGTGGCGTAAGGCGCTGGCCCGGCACCACGCGGGCATTGCCGAAGGCATCATGCGCGACACGGGGTACGCGGACGACGTGATCGACCGCGTCAGAACGATCGTGATGAAGCAGGGCATCAAGCAGGACGCGGATGTGCAGACGATGGAGAACGCGCTGTGCCTGGTGTTCTTGCAATATCAGTACGAGGCCTTTCATCCCGCGCACGCGGAGAAGATCGTTGATATCTTGAAAAAGTCATTGCTGAAGATGGACGCGGCGGGCCACAAGTGGGCGCTGACGCTGCCGTATTCCCCGATCGGGATGGCCTATATAGAGCAAGCCTTGCGGCCTTGAACGCACGAGCAAAAACCCGGCCTGCGAAGCCTCGCAGGCCGGGTTTTTGTTGTTCCACACAGTGCCGTGAAACGCGGCGCCGCAGCAGAATCAGGTGGGCGTGTCCGAGGAAGATTCAGCCGGGGTTTCAGCCGAAGCTTGATCCGCGCCTTGCGCCTTCTTTTGCTCGGAGGCATCCGAAGCCGGTGCATCAGCCGCCGGCACGTCGGCCACCGGCACGTCCGCTACCGTCACGTCCGCTACCGGCATGTCCGCTACCGGCGCTTGAGCCGCCACGGGTGCATCGGCATTCACGGCAGGTGCGGCAACGTCAGCCGCAGCAGCCACAGCAACGTCAGCACCCGCAGCCGGCGCAGCGGCGCCAGCTGCCGCGGCGGCTTCCGCCTTCTTGGCCTTGTTGCGGGCGGCGGCGTTTTTCGACGCGCTGCGCGACGCCATGCGCTTGGCATGCTTGGCTTCGTTGGCGGTGACGGCGCCCGAGGGTTCGCCGTTCAGGTCCACGCGCGGCGCGTCTTCGACCATACAAGCCCAGTAGCGGCGGCCATCACACCAGGTCTTGACCGCTTCCTTGATCTGCGCTTCGTCCAGTTGCAGGGCTTGGGCATGTTGCACCAGGTCTGCCAGCACGCCCAGCTTCAGCGGAAGCTTCGGCGCGGGATTCTTGGGGAAGGCTTTGGGAAACTGGCGTTGCAGGCGCGAGATTGCGACGACGACGGGGTCGACGGGCGTGTCGCGGCGCTCAGCACGCTGCGGACGCTGGCCACGGTCCTTGTCGCCGCCTTGCGGACGGGCGCCTTTCTCGCCTTGCGGGCGCGGGCCCTTGCCGGCATTTGCCGAGCGAGGTCCTTTACCGCCGCCTTGCGGACGCGATTCTTTCTTGGGGGTAGGCTCTTCGGGCGCCTGCTTGGTAATCAATGCCCGGATCGCGGCTAACTGTTCTAGTCCCATGTGCTACACAAAAAAAAGGTTGAGGCCGTGAGCATCAGCGCTCCGGCGGCTATCCCGACAGCACGACAAGCAGTGCCAGGGACAAAAGAATGCCGAACGCGGCCAGGGCAAACGGCAGTAGTAGAACATACACGCTGCGTTCCTGCCCTTGGCCGTGGGCCAAACCGGCCGCAATCGACATTCTGACAGGTGAAAAAATGCCCATGGCCGTACCGGAAACGTGTAACAGCGCAGCCGCTGCCGGTACGTTCAAGCCCGCGTGAAGCGCTAATGATAGCTGGGAAGGCATGAACAGGCTGTTGGGCGCGTTGCCGCTGTTGGCCAGAATACCAAACGCGCCGGCCAAGAGGGGCGTGATGAGGATGGTCCAGTCTTGCAGTGTTGCAAAAAGACCATCGGCATAGGCTTGTGAAATACCGGCGCCCGCCAGCACTTCGGCCATCATCGCAAACAGGAAGACGGACATGACGGCGTGGCGGCCGGTTTTCCACGAGGCGCGTGCCTGGGCCGCCAAGGCGCGCGGCTGGCGGCGCCAGACTGCCATGGCGAGCGCGCCCGCAATCAGCCAGCTGCCCGCGTGCAGGAAAGGCATCCAGGCGGGCAGGTCGGCAAAGGGCCGGATGTCAGCCAACGCGCCCAGCGCGTGGTTCAGCGCCGGGACGAGGCGCGTAGCGACCAGGCAGGCAATCACCAGGATATAAGGCAGCGCACGGCGGGCCGCGGCCAGCAACTGATTGCGATCGGGCCGGCGGTCCATCACGAAACGCAGCACGATCAAGGGGCCGTAGGCGGCCAGCAGCGCGGTCTCGGGGCCAAGCACGGCGGTGGCGGCGCTGAGCAGGCCCAGGCTGGCCGCCATCCACACGGCTTCGCGCCGGTGCTCGGCCGCGTCCGCACGCAAGCCCGCATGGCGCGCCGTGCGCCAGTACAGCAGCATCCACACCACCATCAGCAAGGCCACGGCCACCATGCTGTAGAGCGCCAGCTGGGCAGCCGGCACGCGCGCATAGGCGGACGCCAGCAAGGTGCCGCTGCCCATCGCACCCCAAGGGATCAGCGTCTGACTCAGCAAGGCGAACACCATGATGTCGCGCGGCTTCAAGCCCAGCGGACGAATCAGCAGCACCGTGCCCAGCATGCCCACGCCAAACCCCGTGGCGGATTCCGCAAAGGGGCCGATCAGAAAACAGGCGAAGAACAAGCGGCGGCGGCGGGCGAGCGGGTCGTTCAGTTCTGCGTGGCCGGCGGTGGCCTGCGTGGACGAATGTTCCGGCGCGTGGCCGTGGGACGCCATCTGCCAGAACAGCAAGCCGCCCAGGATGTACGGGGTAATGATCCAGCCGATCCACAGCCCGCGTTCGAGCGTCACCGCCAATTGCGCGCCGCTGAATGGCGCGGGCGCGGCGAAAAGCGCAATGGGCACGGCGGCGCACAGGCCCAGCACGGCGGCTATCGTGGTGTTCACGCGCCCGCTGGCAATGGCGGCAATCACCGTCAGGGCGGGCAGGGACCACAGCAGGTAGCTCATCATGGCGGGCGCGGGGGTGGAACTTATTGGGCGGCGGTCTTCGCCGGCGAGCGCAGCACGATCTGCGTAATTTCCGAGGGGCGGCCCAGGCGCACCGGGAAACCCGGCCACAAGCCCGTGCCATTGCTGACATACAAACGCATGCCGTCGACCTGATACTCGCCCGACACATAGCCTTCGTTAGCCAGCTGCGTCAGCAGGTGCGGCCCCAGGATCTGGCCGCCATGCGTATGGCCAGATAGTTGCAGGCCGGCCCCGGCCTGCGCATTACGCACCGCGCCGATAGGGCGATGGCTCAGCAGGATGACCGGGTCGGTGGCCGGCACGCCGTCCATCGCGCGCGCCACATCAGGTTCCAGCTGCCCATAGGCCGCCGCCATCTTGTCGGTGATGCCGGCCAGCACCAGCCGCTGGCCGTTGGGGGTGAGCGTTACGTGTTCGTTCAGCAGCAGGCGCAGGCCCAGCTTTTCGAAAGCGGGCAGCCAACGCTGGTACTCGGCGTAGTACTCGTGGTTGCCCGGAATGGCATAGACGCCGTAGCGGGCGCGCAGCGCTTGCAGCGGCAGCACATCGGCGGCGCGTGCATCGGTGGTGCCGTCGACCAGATCGCCCGTGATCACGATCAGATCCGGGTTCAAGCCATTCGTCTTCGTGACGACGGCTTCCATCCACGGCGCTTCCAGCAAGCGGCTGGCGTGCAGGTCGGTCAGTTGCACCAGACGGAAGCCGTCGAGTTCGGGCGGCAGCTTGGGCAACGCAATTTCCAGCGTCTTCACATCAGGCACGCGCACGGCTTGCCAGACGCCAATGGCCGACAGCACGACCGAGGCGACCGCCGCGCCGACGCCCCAACCGCGCGCAGCCCACAGCCGCTTGCCGCGCACACGTGAGAACAGGTACACCACCGAGCCCGCCACATCGCGCGCCAGCAGCAGCATCGCCAACAGCAGCAGGCTGCCGAACAGCCAGCCCAGCACCATCAACAGCGTGCCGGGAATCTCGGGCGAGGCCATGGAGCCGAACAGGTTGCGCGTCACCAAGTGGTGCTCGGCGGCGGCCATCAGCAAGACAGACAGCAAGAGCTTGCTGGTTCTGGATAAGGACAGGGGCAGAACGAAACGCCAAATGACGTAGAGACTGATCAGTCCCGTGAAGACATGGAACACGCGGAGATTCCTACGGAGAGCGGCTATGAAGAGAACAGCGGGGCCGGAGCCAGCGACATTATGCCGGGCGGCTTGTGACGCGGCCGGGTAAACCCGCTGCGCGTAGGGACAAATTGGCGGGGCGGTTGACGTCGTAAATTCGCAACAACAGATAGTTATGAGAAGCAGTCGCATTACACTTCTTTCCCACAAAGCAACCCGTTGTGGGAGAGGAAGCCAGCATGCAAGACCACAGGCCACAAGGCAGCAAGCCCCAATTTCTACCAGGCAGCAAGCCCCATTTTCTATCAGGCAGCAAGCCCCGTTTCAAAGTGAGCCGCACCTCGGCCTTGGTGCTTTTAGCGCTGGCTTCAGCCAGCGCCGCCGCGCAGGAAGCGGCCGTGTCCACGCTGCCCAGCGTGCAAGTCGTGGGGGATTCCGACCCCACCACCACCGAAGGAACGGGTTCCTACACCCCCCGCGCCACCGCCGCCAGCACCGGCTTGCCGCTGACGCTGCGCGAGACGCCGCAGTCGGTAACGGTCATGACCCGCCAGCGCATGGACGACGAAGACATGCGGTCGTTGGCCGATGTAATGGCCAGCACGCCGGGCATCTCGGTGCAGAACTACGACAGCGAGCGCTATTCGTTCAGCTCGCGTGGGTTCAGCGTCAGCAACTATATGTATGACGGCGTGCCCACCGGTTTTGATGTGGGCTACGCAGCGGGCGAGTCGTCCATCGACCCCATCATCTACGACCGCGTTGAAGTCGTGCGCGGCGCGACCGGCCTGTTGACGGGCGCGGGCAACCCGTCGGCGTCGATCAACCTGGTGCGCAAGCACGCCACCAGCCGCGAATTCAAGGCCGATGTCAGCGTCAGCGCGGGCAACTGGGACACCTATCGCGGCACGCTGGACTTGTCGACGCCGCTCAGCAAGGACGGCAGCGTGCGCGGCCGCATTGTGTCGGCCTACCAAGACAACCATTCCTATCTGGACGGCTACCAAAGCACGAAAAAAATCTTCTACGGCGTCGTGGATGCCGACCTGACGTCGCGCACGACCTTCAGCGCGGGCTTCAACTATCAAGACAACGACCCGCAACGCAGCAGCTGGGGCGGCTTCCCGCTGTGGTACGCGGACGGCGGGCGCACCGACTGGAAGCGGTCACTGAACACGGGCGCCGACTGGAGTTCGTGGGGCAGCACCACATCCGGCGGCTTCGCCAGCCTGGAACATCGCTTTGACAACGACTGGCGCGTGCAGGCCGTGGCGTCCCATTCCAAGCACGAAATGGACGGAAAACTGCTGTATCTGTACGGCTGGCCCGACCGCGAGACCGGCCTGGGCGTGAGCGGATCGCCCGCCTGGTATCTGGGCGACCGCAAGCAGAACAGCCTGGACGTCAAGGCCACCGGCCCCTTCACCGCGTTTGGCCGCCGCCATGAAGTGGTGGTGGGCGCGAGCTTCACCCGCCAATACGCCGACTTCGACTACCGTTCGGCGATATCCGCCGCCCCGGTCGGCAACTTCCTGAACTGGGACGGCTCCTATCCCGAACCCGACTGGAGCGACACCGCCGTCACCGCCAGCCGCTACACCACCAAACAAACCGGCTGGTACGGCGCGCTGCGCATGAACCTGGCCGATCCGCTCAAGCTGATCGTGGGCGGACGCTACAGCACGTGGAAGACGGACTCTGTCGGCTTTGGTGGCGGCAGCCGCGAAGCCTTCGACAAGAACGCATTCACGCCGTACGCCGGCCTGTTGTACGACATCAACGAGACCTACACGGCCTACGTCAGCTACACGGGCATCTTCAATCCGCAAAGCTACCAGGACCGCAATGGCGGATGGCTGGACCCGCTGGAAGGCAAGTCCTATGAAGCCGGCGTGAAGGGGGAATTCCTGGAAGGGCGCTTGAACGCCAGCGCGGCCGTGTTCCAGGTGGAACAGGACAACGTCGCGCAAACCGACCCGGGTTACTTGGTGCCGGGTTCGATCAACCAGGCATACCGGGCCGCCCAAGGGACGCGCAGCCGCGGCTTCGATCTTGAGGTGTCGGGCGAAGTGACGCCGGGTTGGAATCTGGCGGCGGGCTGGTCGCATTGGACCGCGCGCGACGGCGAAGGCAACGCCATCCAGACGGATCAACCGCGGTCGCTGGTGCGCTTGTTCACGACTTACCGCCTGCCGGGCGACTGGAATCGTCTGACGGTGGGCGGCGGCGTCAATTGGCAGAGCGGCGTCTACACCATCGCCAGCGGCCCCAACGGCGACGAGCGCGTGGGCCAAGGCAGCTACGCCATCACCAACCTGATGGCGCGCTACCAGTTCAACCGCAACCTGTCGGCGCAGTTGAACGTGAACAACCTGTTTGACCGCAAGTACTACAGCCAGGTTGGCTTCTACAGCCAAGGCGCATGGGGCGCGGGCACCAGCACCATCCTGACGATGCGCTACCAGTACTGACGCTTGCCCGGCCGCCCGCCGAGCACGCGTCAGGTCGTGGTGCAAAGGGCACCTGGGCGATCAAGCGCGCGTCAGGTCGTGGTGCAAAGGGCACCTGGGCGATCAAGCGCGCGTCAGGTCGTGGTGCAAAGGGCAACTGGACGATCAAGCGCGCGTCAGGTCTGGGTGCAGAGAGCCACCGGACAGTCGCGCAAGAGGTCGGCCAGGGGAATTCTGCCTTCGCCTTCCACGTTGACGGGCCGGCCGGAGAGCACATTGCGCAGGGGGCCGACGCCGTCCGGCAACTGCACGTGGGTGCCATCCCAGAAGCGCGCAGCCTGGGCGGCCTGATCTTGCGCGTAAGGCGCCAAGGCCAGCGCGCAATGAAGGGGCGCGACGGCCAGCACGCTGCGTCCGTTGTGCCGACGCAGATAGGCGATGACATGCGCCGCGCGCGGGCCTTGTGCGGTCAACGGCACGTATTCGCCGTGATCGAACAGGCCCGGGTCCGCAGCGCGTAGCGTCAGGCAGCGTTGGATCAGTTGCTGCTTGATGGCGCCGCTGCGCCACGCCGCCGCATCGGTGGCGATGGGAGCACCGGCCGCCGCCAGCAGCGCGGCGCGTTCGGCGTAGTCGACAGCGCGGCGATTGTCGGGGTCCACCAAGCTGAAGTCCCACAAGTCCGTGCCTTGGTATAGATCCGGTACACCGGGCAAGGTGTTGCGCAACAGGGTCTGGGTCATGCTGTTGACAAGCCCGGCCGGGGCGATGCCTGCCGTCCACGCGGCGATGTCGCGCAGCAGCGCTTGCCCTTCGCCGGTCTCTTGCAATGCGGTTACGCAGTGGCGGGCTGCGGCTTCGTAGCGGGTGTTCGGGTCGGTCCAGCTGGTATGCAGCTTGGCCTCGCGCAAGGCCTTTTCCTGCCACTGGAGAATGCGTTCCAGAAACGCAGCAACGTCTGCGCGGTTATCCGCGGACAAGGACAACGGCCACGCGCCGACCAGGCTTTGCAGCAATAGATAACGGTCGGCGGGCGTTGGTGAAGCGGTGGGAGAACCTATCGGCGATCCCGTTTCTGAATCCCTTTGCGATTCCCTTTTCGATCCATTTGGTCCCAGACGCGGAATCCAGTTCTCGGCCACGCGCTGCCAGCGTTCGGGCGTTTCGCTCAGCACGGCCAGGCGCGCACGCGTGTCTTCGCCGCGCTTGTGGTCGTGCGTGGCGGTGGCGAGCATCGCGTGTGGATGCGTGCGGGCGCGGGCTTGAGTCAGGGTATGGAAGGCGTCAAGCGGCAGGGCGAATTGCGTGGGACTGGAGCCGACTTCGTTGCGTGACAGCAGCGGGCCGCGCCGGTAGAACAAGGTGTCTTCCAGCGCCTTCGCGGCAAGCGGCGGTGTTAACTGCTGGAAGCGGCGAAGCGCGCCGGCTTCATTGTCGGCGCGGGAACCAGCATCAGCACCAGCATCAGCCCCAGCATCAGGACCAGCACCAGCATCAGGACCAGCATCAGCACCAGGACCAGCATCAGCATCAGCACCAGCATCAGCACGAGCATCAGCATCAGCGCCAGCGTTGGCACCGGCACCGGCGTCAGCATCGACTTCAGCGCCAGGACCCGCACCAGCCCCAGCACCAGCATCAGCCTGCTGCGGCCCTGCCA
This sequence comes from Achromobacter kerstersii, assembly GCF_902859595.1. GTDB lineage: Bacteria > Pseudomonadota > Gammaproteobacteria > Burkholderiales > Burkholderiaceae_B > Achromobacter > Achromobacter kerstersii. The sequence continues at coordinate 687,348 of NZ_CADIJQ010000001.1, forward strand.
GCCACGCGTCGATCTGATCAAGCAGCTGCGCGTCGGCTTCCGATCCAACCAGCGCCGCGCGCGCGTGGTCCCGCGCGATGCGGCACCAGCGTGCGTCCTCGGCGCTGCGGCCGCCGTCTTCGGCATAGCTGCGGTACACGGGAAAGGCCGCCAGCAAGGCGGTCAGCACCCGGTCGATGGCGGTGGACGTCCAGTCACGCGTGCGCAGGTCTTGCCGTGCGATGCGAGTCAGCGCGCGTACCAACGCCTGGCGTTCCACGGGGAAGTGGCGCGCCAGCATGCGATGGCGCGCGTCCAGTAATTGGGCAGACGCGCTGCGCGCGTCGCCGCTAAGGGTGTTCCAGAATTGCTCCATCGGCGCCTGCGCCTGGGGCGCATGCAACAGCGCGCCGGTCTGGTCCATGAAGTCGTAGCCGGTGGTGCCGTCTACCGGCCAGCGTGCATCCAGCACTTCTCCATCAGCCAGGATTTTTTCCACGACGAGATAGGCCGTGGCATTCCCGGCGTGCTGCGCGCGGGCGTCGTCAAGCTGCTCACGCAAGCGCCGCAAGTACGCGCCCGGGCGGGCCAAGCCATCGACGTGGTCGATGCGCAGCCCGTCCAACACGCCTTCCCGAACCAGCTGCAACGGCAGCGCATGCACGGCGTCGAAGACTTCGTCGTCTTCCACACGCACGCCCACCAGTTCGCTGATTTCGAAGAAGCGCCGCCAGTTGATCTGCTCGGGCGCGGTGCGCCACCACGCGAGCCGGTAATGCTGGCGTTCCAGCAGATCATGCAGACGCGCCGCGCAGTTCGCCGCGCGATTCGCTGCGCCGTCCGCTGCGCCGTCCGCTGTGCCGGGATCAAACGCCGCGCAGACGGAAGCGGGGTCATCCCCAGCCGGAGCCGTGCCGGGGGCCAGGGGCAGATGCTGTCCGCCCGCTTCGATGGCATAGCCATCAGCGGCCGCGGCGTCGTGAATCAATCGGATGTGGCCGGCGGCCAGCGCCTCGCCATACGGCTCGCCCAGCACCGGCAGCAGCACTTTGCCGTGCAGCGCTGTGTCAGCCGGTTGCCAGTCGATGTCGAACGTGCCGGCGTGGCGGCTTTGCGTGCCATGCCGCAACACATCGGCCCACCACGCGTTCGAGGCGTGGGCGGCCATGTGGTTGGGCACGATGTCGGCAATCAGCCCCAAGCCGTGCCGTCGCGCCGCGTCGGTCAGCCTGCGCAGCGCGGCCTGGCCGCCCAGTTCCGGATTGATGCATTGATGGTCAATGACGTCGTAGCCATGCGTTGAACCCATCCGGGCCTGTGTGATGGGCGACAGGTAAAGATGGCTGACGCCCAGCGCCGCGTAGTAGGGCACCTGCGCGCAGGCGTCGTCCAACGTATAGCCGGCATGCAGTTGCAGGCGCGCGGTGGCGCGCGGGGCGCTCATGTCCGCCCCCGCACCGCGCGCACGGGTTGCAGGCGCGCCTGGCTGGCGGGCGCGTTCAGGCACTCGGCCACCGACAGCGGCGTGCGTTGCCGCCAGTTGGGATGGTGCGCGACGGTGCCGGGCAAGTTGGGCTGGTCGAGCTGGCCTGCCAGATCTTCCAGTGGCACCAGCATCAGCGGGCAGGGCGTGGCGGCGACAAAGCCCAGCAGTTCGGCGCTAGGCGCCCGGCGGGGCAGCGGCAAGGTGGAAGCGGCGGGTGAACTGGACTGCACAGACCGCCACAAGGTCGCGCGGTCTTCCAGGCGGGCAGCGCGCAACGCGGCTTCTTCTTGATCAGGGCCAAGCAGGCTCAGCCGCGACCGCCACAGAATGTCCTGCGCGTGCCACCAGCCTTCCAGCGTGGGCAGATCGTGGGTGGTCGTCATGGCGACGGCGTTGGCGGGCCAGTCGCCGGGCGCCAGGAAGGCGGCAGGCGGCGACGCGGCAGGCTCTTCTGCCGTTAGATGTGGCCGCTCAGCCCCATTAGCGCCATTAGCTCCATCTGCACCGACAGCCCCGTAAGCACGTTGGGTGCCCTGATCGCCGCAGGTCGCATCATCCCCGTCAGCCGTATCAGGCCCGTCGGCCCACTCATTTCCGTCATCGCCATCAGCCGCCTTCGCCGGCTCCGCCGCCTTTGCCCCGTCAGCCGCCCGCATGAACCACAGCACATCCATGCCCAGCACGCCGTGCGCTTCAAGTTGCGCGTCGAATCCTTCCGGAACCGTGCCCAGGTTTTCACCAATGATCAGCGCGTGATGCAACCAAGCCTCCAACGCGATCAGCCGCAGCAATTGCGGCATGGGGTAACGCAGATAGCCGCCGTCTTCGGGCGAGGCGCCATCCGGGATCAGCCACAAGCGCGCCAAACCCAGTATGTGATCGATGCGCAGCCCGCCTGCGTGCGCCAGGTTGGCGCGCAGCATTGCCAGAAACGCCGCATACCCGGATTCGTGCAGGGCAGCGGGTGACAACGCCGTCAAACCCCAGCCTTGCCCCAGTGGGTTGTACAGATCGGGCGGCGCGCCGACGCTGGTGCATTTCATCAGGTCGGCTTGCCGGCTCCAGGCATGGCTGCCCTGGGGGCTGCCGCCCACGGCCAGATCAGCCACCAGACCAACGCGCATGCCTGCGTCGCGCGCCGCTTGCTGGGCGCGCGACAAACTGGCGGAGGCCAGCCATTGGCTGAACCGATGCACGTCGACGGCCTCGGCATGGTCGGTGGCATAGCGTTGCGCGGCGGACGAGCGCGGGTCGCGCAGGTCGGCCGGCCAATGGGTCCACGCCAACGGGGCGTCTTGTCCCTGCGCGTGGTTGCCGTGCAGCGCTTCGAACAGAGCGTGGTCGTGCAGGTCTGGCCCGGCCGCGTTGCAGAATGCCTCGTAAGCCTGCCGTTGACCGGTGGTGGCGCCGGTGACGAAGCCTGCGTGCAGGCGTCGCAACAGCTCGTGGCGCAGCCGGGCCGCGGCGGGCCAGTTGATCAGCGGTTGCGCATCCAGCATGCGCAATTGCGCGAGGTCCATGCCCGCCAATGCGGCGCGCACCGCCTCCTCGCCGAGAACGCCCGCGGGGTCCGCAAAGAGCGTGTTCACAAACAAGCGGCTGGAGGGCGAATACGGGCTGCATTGCGCGGGGTCCGCCGCGAACATCGCATGCACGGGGCTGATGGCCAGCGCGTCGGCGCCCGCCTGCCCGGCCGCCATGGCCAGCTCGCGCAATGCGCCGAAGTCGCCGAAGCCGTGTGTGGACTGCGTCACGTCAGCGGACGGGCGGCGCAGGCTATAGACCTGCGCCGTCAGCCCCCAGGCGCGCGGGTGCTTCGTGCGGCAGATGTCGTCCAGAGAGGGCGCGCGCGGCGGCGCAACCGCCAGCGTGCATTCGCCGCCTTGCGTGCTTAAGGCGTAGTACCCGGGCGTGGCGGGCGCGCGCAGCGTGGGCTTCAAGTCCGGGCCGTGTGCGGTGCGGCCGGCGATGGCGGCCGACGCCGCCGCTTGCAATTGATAAGCCCCGGCGCAATCCGGCGGCAGCGAGACAAGCTCGCCGGGCAGGGCGATCAGCATCGCGGGCAGATGCGTGCGGGATAAGGTGGCAGCCAGGCGCTGCCGGCTATCGCGGATGTCAGCGTCGGACGCCGCTGGCAGGTCCATCGCGCTGAGCAGGGCGCGCAGCGTGTCGGGCGACACACGACGTGGGCGTTGGTCGGCGCCGGTCCAGTCTTCGGCGATACCGGCCTCGGCGGCCAGGGCGGACAGGGGGCTCATGATGCTTCCTCCAGCAGCCACACGGTGCTTTCGGAACACAGGCTGCCCGATGCCAATGCCGCGAACGCGCCCGCGCGGGATTCAAACAGCAGTGACGATGGCGAGTGCGCGGCGGCAAGCGCGCGTTGCGCAAGCTGTTCGCGCACCGGACCCAGGTTGACGTACACCGTGAGCAATGCGCCGTCGCCCAGCCGCCATTGCGCGTGTACGCCATGCCGGCCGACCGCGCGGGCGAACACGCTGCGCGCGCCCGTCAAGCGGGGGGCGATGGCGTGCTGGCGCAGATGCAGCAGCGCTTCGTACAGGGTGCGCCATGGCTGGGCGTCCGGCCGCTCGCCGTCGCGCCAGGGCACGCTTTGCGCCCAGGTGTATTCGGAGTTGGGGTCTGGCACCTTCAGCGCATCGTCACCGCTGAATTCAGGAAATGCCGCGAATTCGCGCTGGCGTCCTTCGCGCACGGCTTGCACCAGCGCCGGGTCCGTGTGACTGGTGAAATACAGGAAGGGCGCGCGGCTGCCGAACTCCTCTCCCATGAAAATCAGCGGAATCTGCGGCGACAGCAATTGCAGCGCAACGGCGGCGCGCAGGCGTTCGGCATTTTCGGCCAGTTCCGTCAGCCGTTCGCCGCGTGCGCGGTTGCCGGTTTGGTCATGGTTTTGCAGGAATAACACGAACGACGTCGGCGGCAGGTGTCCGCTGGGTTCACCGCGCGTGGCGCCTTGCCGGTACGGCGAGGGCTGGCCTTGATACAGCCAGCCTTCCGCCAGGCAACGCGCCAGGGCCTGCGCGGGCCGCTCTGCGTAGTCGGCGTAATAGCCGCGCGATTCGCCCGTCAGCAAATGGTGCAGCACGTGGTGCGCGTCGTCATTCCATTGCGCGTCGTACCCCTGCGTCAGCAGGCTGGCGCGGTTGTCGTCATTTTCCAGCACCAGATGCACATGGCGATGCGCAGGCACCTGGCCGCGTAGAAATTGCGCAAGCTCCACCAGCCAGTCGGGGTCTTCAATGGCATGCACGGCATCCAGGCGCAACCCGTCAAAGCGGTATTCCATCAGCCAGTACAGCGCGTTCTCTTCGAAGTAGCGCCGCACAGCAGGTTGCCGGAAGTCGATGGCGGGCCCCCAGGGGGTGGGGACGTCCTCCCGGAAAAAAGGCGCGGCGTATTGGGGCAGGTAGTTGCCCTCGGGGCCGAAGTGGTTGTAGACCACGTCCAGCATTACGCTCAAGCCCAGCCCGTGGGCCGTGTCGATCAGGTGCTTGAGCGCTTGCGGCGGGCCATAGGCCGTGTCGGGCGCGTAGGGCAACACGCCGTCGTAGCCCCAGTTGCGCGGCCCGGGAAAATCCGCGATCGGCATCAGTTCAATCACCGTAATACCCAGCGCGGCCAGCCCCGGCAGCCGGGCGGTCAGGCCGTCAAAGCCGCCGCTCAAGCCCACGTGCGCTTCGTAGATGACGGATTCGCGCCACGGGCGGCCGGACCAGGCGGGGTGTTGCCACGCATAATCGTCCGGCCCGGCGACGATGCTGGCGCCGTGCACATCGCCGTCTTGCTGGCGCGAGGCCGGGTCGGGCACCAGTTGCCCGTCGCCCAGCCGATACCGGTAACGCGTGCCGGGCGGGCAAGCCACATCGGCTTCGGCATAGCCATCGCTGTCAGGATGCAAAGCAATGGGCGGCTGGCCGTCGATCAGCAACGCCAAGCCTGGCGCCGCCGACGGCGCCCAGAGCCGAAAGCGCGTGCGTCCGTCGGGCAGCGGCAGCGCGCCGTGGGTGTAGGGTTCAGGCGGGACTGTCATGATGCCGCCCCGGGAACGACGCCTGGCATGCAGGCGGCCGACAGCAGCACCAGGCTGTGCGCCTGCACGATGATTTCCGATTCGGAGACCGGGGCCGATGGCACGGGCGTGGCCGAGTCCAGTTCGCGCAACCAGGGTAGCGCCGGTTCCGGCAGCGTGAACGTGGCGGGCTCCGCGCCCGGGTTCAGTAACAGCAGCGTGATGTCGGCACTGCCATCTTCACGCAACGCCGCGCGGCGCAAGGCCATGGTGCGGCCTTGCGGGTCGTCCCAAGCGGCTTGGTCGATGGGGCCGCCATCGGTGTCGAACCAGGCAATCGCGCTGACGCCCGGGCAGATTTCTTGCGCGGCGTCGCCAAAACGCGCCGCGCGCAAGCTCGGGTGGTCGCGCCGCAATGACACGGCGCGCGCCACGAACTGGCTTAGTGCGCGGCCTGCGTCGCTCTGCGCCTGCGTCCAGTCCAGCCACGACAAGGGGCCGTCCTGGCAGTAGGCGTTGTTGTTGCCGTCCTGGCTGTTGCCGAACTCGTCGCCCGCCAACATCATCGGCGTGCCGTCGGACAGGAACAGCGTGCCGAGCAGCGCGCGCTGCACCTGGCCACGGCGTTCCAGAATGGCGGGGTCGTCGGTGGGGCCTTCCACGCCCCAGTTGTGGCTGTAGTTTTCAGAGTGGCCGTCGTTGCCGTCTTCGCCATTGGCTTCGTTATGGCTGCCGTCGTAACTGACCACGTCTTGTGTGGTGAAGCCGTCGTGCGACGCCACGAAGTTCACGCTGGCCCAGGGCCGGCGATGGCGGCGGTCGAACACATCGCGCGAGCCGCACAGGCGCGCCGCCATGTCGCCGCGCATGCCTTCGTCGCCGCGCCAGTAGCGGCGCACGGTGTCGCGGTAGCGGTCATTCCATTCGGCAAGCGAAGGGGGATGGTTGCCCAGCTGGTAGCCGTCGGGGCCGATGTCCCACGGTTCCGAGATGAGCTTCACGCCCGCCAGGGTCGGGTCTTGCAGCATGGCGTCAAAGAAGCCCGAGCCCGGGTCAAAGCCCGTGCCTTCTCGGCCCAGCGTCACCCCCAGGTCAAAGCGGAACCCGTCCACGCCGTAAGACGTCGTCCAGTACCGCAAGGAATCCATCACCATCTGCAAGACGCGCGGGTGCGACAGGTTGACCGTGTTGCCGCAGCCGGTGTCGTTGATGTAATAGCGTTCTTCGCCGGGCATCAGCCGGTAGTAGCTGGCGTTGTCCAGCCCGCGCCAGGACAGCGTGGGCCCCAGCTCGCTGCCTTCGCAGGTGTGGTTGTAGACCACGTCCAGAATCACTTCCAGGCCGGCAGCGTGCAGGCGGCGCACCGCCTGACGCAGATCATTCGGCCCGCGTTGCAGGTAAGACGGCTCGGGCGCAAAGAACGACAGCGTGTTGTAGCCCCAGTAGTTGCGCAAGCCCCGTTCGATCAGGAAGCGGTCTTGCAGAAAGGCGTGCACGGGCAGCAGTTCCACCGCGGTGACGCCCAGCCGCAGCAGGTGTTCGATGAAGCGCGGGTCGGCCAGGGCGGCGCAGGTGCCGCGTATCGGCTGGCGCAGGTCTTCGCGTTGCATCGACGCGCCGCGCAGGTGCACTTCGTAGATCGTTGTGTCCGACCACGGCGTATTCGGCGCCTTGCTGTTGCCCCAATTGAACGGCACATCTTCCGTCACGATGGCCTTGGGCATGGCGGGCGCGCTATCGCGGCGGTCCATCGACAAGTCGGTGCGGGCATGGTTCAGCCGATAGCCAAACAGCGCGTCGCTCCAGACGACCGGGCCGGTCAGGTGGCGCGCATAGGGGTCCAGCAGCAGCTTGTGGGGGTTGAAGCGGTGGCCGTTGCGCGGGTCGTACGGGCCGTGGGCGCGGTAGCCGTAGACCAGCCCGGGCTGCGCATCCGGCAGGTAACCGTGCCAGATTTCGTCGGTACATTCAGGCAGGTCAAAGCGCCGCAGTTCCTTGCGGGCGCGGGCATCGAATACGCACAGTTCGATGCGGGTAGCGTTGGCCGAAAAAACGGCGAAGTTCACGCCCAGGCCATCGCTGACCGCGCCCAGCGGGTACGGCTGGCCGGTGGTCAAGCGGGTCAATTGAGTGGGGTCCATGTTCAGCCTTCATGCGTGAAATAGAGGGTGGCAAGCGGAGGGAGCGTCAATGACAGGGACTGCGCGTGGCCGTGGGCGGACTCGGACGCGGAGACGGCCGCGCCCTGGTTGCCTTGGCCCGAGCCGCCATACCAGCCGGCATCGGTGTTCAGGGATTCGGCCCAGCGGCCGGCCAGCGGCACGCCGACGCGGTAGCCGTGGCGGGCGACCGGCGTGAAGTTCGACACCGCCAACACCATCTGCGCACCACTGCGCCGCAGGAACGCGGCCACGCTGTTGTCGGCATCGTCCATCACGACCCAGGCAAAGCCCTCGGGGTCGGCGTCAAGCGCGTGCAGTGCGGGGGTGTCGCGGTACAGCCGGTTCAGGTCAGCGACCAGGCGTTGCACGCCGTGGTGGCCGGGGTCGTCCAGCAGGTTCCAATTCAGCGTGGCGTCGTGATTCCATTCGGCGGGCTGGGCCAGTTCGCCCCCCATGAACAGCAGCTTCTTGCCGGGGTGCGCCCACATGAAGCCCAGATACGCGCGCAGGTTCGCGAGCTTCGTGCCGTGGTCCCCCGGCATCTTGTTCACAAGCGAACCCTTGCCGTGCACCACTTCGTCATGCGACAGCGGCAGGATGAAGCGTTCGGAATAGGCGTAGGCCATGCCGAACGTGATGTCGTGGTGGTGATACTTGCGGTGCACCGGGTCTTCGTGCATGTAGCGCAGCGTGTCGTGCATCCAGCCCATGTTCCATTTGTAGTGGAACCCCAACCCGCCATCTTCAACGGGCGCAGTCACGCCCGGCCAGGCGGTAGACTCTTCGGCCACAACGATGGCGTCTGGCACCTGCTTGCGGACGGTGGCGTTCAGTTCTTGCAGAAAAGCCACCGCTTCCAGGTTTTCACGGCCGCCGTGCTGGTTGGGTATCCATTCCCCGGGCTGGCGGCTGTAGTCGCGGTATAGCATCGAGGCCACCGCGTCCACGCGCAGCCCGTCGATGTGATAACGGCGCAGCCAATGCATGGCGCTGGCAATCATGAAGGCTTTGACTTCGGTGCGCCCCAGGTTGTAGACCATGGTGTGCCAGTCGGGGTGATAGCCTTCGCGCGGGTCGGCGTATTCATACAGCGGCGTGCCATCAAAGCGCGCCAGCCCGTGGGCGTCATCGGGGAAGTGCGCGGGAACCCAGTCCAGGATGACGCCGACGCCCACGGCGTGGCAGCGGTCCACGAAACGGGCGAAGGCGGCCGGCGGCCCAAAGCGGGCGGACGGTGCGAACAGACCAAGCGGCTGGTAGCCCCAGGAACCACCGAACGGATACTCCATGATCGGCATCAATTCGACATGCGAGAACCCCATGGCGTGCGCGTAGGCGGGCAGCTTGTCGGCCAGTTGGTCCCAGACGCAGCGAGCGCCGTCGGCCGCGATCCACGAACCGGCGTGCACCTCGTAGATGGAAATGGGAGATTGGGGCGCTTGGCGCGCACCGCGAGAAAGCATCCATGCATCGTCCGTCCAGGAATAGGGGGAAGGGTCGTCAACGATTGAGGCCGTGGCGGGCGCGGGCTGCGCGCGGCGCGCCATCGGGTCGGCCTTGAGCAAGATCGCGCCGGTGGGGTCGGTGATGGCGAACTTGTAGCAATCGCCCGCGGTGACGCCCGGGATGAACAATTCCCACACGCCCGCCGCGTGGCGCAGCCGCATGGCGTGGCGGCGGCCATCCCAGCTGTTGAAGTCGCCCACTACCGCAACACGGCGCGCGTTGGGCGCCCACACGGCGCAGCGCAAGCCGGGCACGCCATTCAGCTCGCCCAGCCGCGCGCCCAAGGCATCGAGTGCGGCGTTCCAGTCGCCGCCAGCCAAGCCTTGCAGCGTGCCGTCGGACAGTAACGGGCCAAAGGCGTAGGGGTCGGGCGTCAACTGTTCCGCGCCCGGCCATGAAATGGCCAACTGGTACGACGCGGGGTCGCCCGGCCGCGCGCCGGGTGCTGCACCCGTGTACAAACCATGGGCTTGCTCGTGCAAGGCGGTACGCGCGCCATCGGGCCACACGACAGACACGGCGGATGCGCCCGGGGCCAGCACGCGAACGGCGCCATCGTGCGGACCCAGTACCGAAAACGGATCGGCGTGCAGGCCCGCGGCCAGCGCGGCCAGCGTGGCCGGGTCGACCTGGCCGTCAGAGCCGGCCGGGCGGTCCTGTGGCGGTGCTATTAGCGGCGCCTTGGGTGACACGTTCGGCGGCGCCTTGGGCGGCGAGGCGGTGCGTTGGCGGTTCATCGTGATTGTTCCTCGTCGTGGATGGCCGCGTTTTGCATGATGAGCTCGCGCGCAAGCCCCGTCAGGGCGCACAGCGGAATGGAAATCCAGTCCGGCCGGTGGGCGGCTTCATAGCTGACCTCGTAGGCGGCCTTTTCCAGCTGCGCCAGCTTAAGCAGCGCGCTTTCCTGATCCGCCGGCAGCGCAATTGCCGTGGTGGCAGCTTCTTGATAGCCCTGCAAAAAGGCCTCGGCCGCCCGGTGTCCGAAGCGCGCCAGCAGCGCGTCGCGCAATTCCAGTGGCACGCCGGGTGATGCGGCCGAATCCGCTGCCCCCGCGTTCGCGTCGGTCGGTGCGCCGCCCAGCGGATCGGCACGCGCGATGGAGGCGGCCGCATAGTCAAACGAGCGCAGCATGCCGGCCACGTCCTTGTAGGGCGTGAAGCGCAGCCGGCGCGATTCCATGGTCTGGATCGGTTCGCCTTCAAAATCAATCAGATACGCGTCCGTCTGCGCCACCAGCACCTGGCCCAGATGGAAGTCGCCATGCACGCGGATCAGCGGCGCGCCGGCGAGCGATTGCGCCATCGCAGTGACTTGCTTGATCAGCCGCGCACGATGGTCAAAGAACCATTCGGCGCACGCATGCGACGGCGCTTCCAGCGTATCCAGCACGGCGCGCAGATCATCCGCCGCGCGGTCAAGCTGGGCGACGATGCGGGTGGCGTGCTCGTCCGCGTCTTCCGTCGTGGCGGTGTGCACGGCAAAGGTCTCGTCGTCGCTGGGTTGCGCCAGCGCGTTGTGCAGCTCGGCCAGACGGCGGCCGATGGTGGCCGCCACCACCGTATAGCCTTCCAGGCTGGCTTCGAATTCGTCTGGCGTAGCGTTACCCAGCAAGGCCGCGCCCAGCGTGCGCTTCAGGTAATCCAGCGTCCACGTCCAGGCGTCGCCTTCGTTCGTCACAAAGGCGTGCAGCACGGCCAGCGTGTGCGGCACGCCTTCCGAATCCACCCGCAGCACTTCGCCCAGCAACGCCGGAATGTTGGCGTAGCCCGCACGGGTCAGGTAGCGCGTCATCTCGACTTCCGGTGACACCCCCGGCCGCACATTGCGCAGCAGTTTCAGAATGGCTTGTCCGCCGACGATGACGGAACTATTGGACTGTTCGCCGCTGATCCATTGCAGAGCGGGGTCGTCGCCCAGATCCAGTTCAGCCAGCCCCGGTTCGGGCAGATAGCGGATGACGCCGGGTTTGTCGCCCGGCTTGCCGCCTTCGCGGCCATCCAGCTCGCCGCCCGCGCGCAAGGCGGCGACCACGCCCAGCACGAAGCCGGGTTGCAGGAAGGCGTCGGCCAGAATGCCGACCTCTGGCCCGCGCCGCACCCGCGCAATCGGGTATTGCACCTGGGCGGTTTCATCCCACACCAGAACGAACGGCGCTTGGGCGCGCAGGCCGGCCACGCCATCTTCGGGTTCGATCTCGGCCCAATAGGCTTCGCCGCTGGCGGTGTGAAAGGGCGTGGCATACGCCAGCCGGGCGCGGGCGGGCGCATGCTTGCCCGGGAACCAGCGCTGGCGCGCCAGGTATTCGGGCAGCACTTCGTTTTCCAGCACCGCGCGCGACGCATCCGTCAGCGACGCGCCGCCGCGCGACTTCAGCACCAGCGTCGTCAGCTCGGGCATCTGGGCGGGGCCGCTGGCATGCCAATTCGGCGGCGCGGCGTCCACGCTCAGGTCCATCCAGTAAAAGCCATACGGCGGCAGCGTCAGCAGATACGGCAATTCGCCAATGGCCGGAAACGGCGTGCCGCCCAGCATTTCCACCGGTACGCGGCCGTTGAAGGCCTGCAATTGCAGCTCAACCGGCTGCGCGGCGTTCGACAGATTGGCCACGCACAGAATCGTGGTGTCGTTCCATTGGCGCAGGTACGCCAGAATCTTGCGGTTGCCGGCCAGGATGAAGCGCAAAGTGCCGCGCCCGAAGGCGTGCGTCTGGCGGCGCTGCGCCAGCATGCGGCGCGTCCAGTTCAAGAGCGAATGCGGGTCGCGCTGCTGCGCTTCCACGTTGACGGCCTCGTAGCCATACAGCGGCCCCATCAGCACAGGCAGCGGCAGGCGTTCGGGGTCGGCGCGCGAGAAGCCGCCGTTGCGGTCGGGCGACCATTGCATCGGCGTGCGCACGCCATCTCGGTCGCCCAGATGCACGTTGTCGCCCATGCCGAGCTCGTCGCCGTAGTACAGCACCGGCGTGCCGGGCATGGACAGCAACAGGCTGTTCATCAGTTCGACGCGGCGGCGGTCGCGCTCCAGTAAGGGCGCCAGGCGGCGGCGGATGCCCAGGTTGATGCGGGCGCGCGGGTCAGCCGCGTACACGCTCCACAGGTAATCGCGTTCGCGGCTCGTCACCATTTCAAGCGTCAGCTCGTCGTGGTTGCGCAAAAAGATGGCCCATTGGCAGGTGGCGGGAATGTCGGGCGTCTGCCGGATGATGTCGGTAATCGGGAAGCGGTCTTCCTGCGCAATCGCCATGTACATGCGCGGCATCAGCGGAAAGTGGAACGACATATGGCATTCGTCGCCCGCCCCGAAATACTCCTGCGCGTCTTCGGGCCATTGGTTGGCTTCGGCCAGCAGCAGGCGGCCGGGGTATTCGTCATCGATCACCGCGCGAATCTGCTTCAACACTTGATGCGTTTCCGGCAGGTTCTCGTTGTTGGTGCCTTCGCGTTCCACCAGATACGGCACGGCGTCCAGCCGCAGCCCGTCCACGCCCATGTCCAGCCAGTGGCGCATGACCGACAGCACTTCCTTCAGCACCTGCGGGTTGTCGTAATTCAGGTCTGGCTGATGGGAATAGAAGCGATGCCAGAAATAGGCGTTGGCGACGGGGTCCCACGTCCAGTTGGATTTTTCCGTGTCGCAGAAGATGACGCGGGTGCCGGCATAGGCCTTGTCGTTGTCGGACCACACGTAGAAATTACGCGCGGCCGACCCCGGGCGCGAGGTGCGCGCCCGCTGAAACCAGCGGTGCTGGTCCGACGTGTGGTTCACCACCAGTTCGGTAATGACGCGCAAGCCGCGCGCATGGGCCTCGCGGATCAGCTTGCGCACGTCGGCAACGGTGCCGTAGTCGGGGTGCACGCCGCGATAGTCCGCGATGTCGTAGCCATCGTCGCGGCGCGGCGATGGGTAGAAGGGCAGCAGCCAGATCGTGTTCACGCCCAGGCTGGCGATGTAGTCCAGCTTCATGATCAGGCCGGGCACGTCGCCCACGCCATCATCATTGGAGTCGAAGAACGACTTCACATGCAGCTGGTAGATGACGGCGTCCTTGTACCAAAGGCTGTCATCCTTCTGGGGTTGGGTTTCACTAATCATGGGGTTGGGCTCCGGGCGGCATCAGCCATGCAGCGACAGCCGCCAGATGCGATAGGGTTGATCGGGGGACAAGGCCACCGCGCGCGTCGCATCGCGCCAGGTGTCGCGGGTGTCCGTCAGCAGGTCTTCGGCTTCCAGGTGATCGGGGCGGGGTTCGCGGGTTTGGTGGGTTTCGCGGGTTTCGTCGAATGCTGCGCCGGGGCCTTCGCCAAACAGCCAGAAGGGCGCGTCCACGTGCGCGGTCTGCGGGTGGAAGGGGTCCAGGCTGATCACTGTCAGCACCACATTGCCCAGCCCCGGCGTGGCTTTCACAAAGGCCAGCACGCGGTCGTTGCCACTGCCGATGGCGGTCAGCCCGCGGTGGGTTTGCAGCGCCGGGTTGGCATGGCGGATGTGATTCAGGCGCGTGATTTCGGCGCGGATATTGCCGGGCTGATGCCAGTCGCGCGGACGCAGTTCGTACTTTTCGGAATCCAGGTATTCCTCTTTGCCTGGCACCGGCGCGGCTTCGCAGAGCTCGAAACCGCTGTATAAGCCCCACAGCCCCGACCCTGTCGCTGCCAACGCCGCACGAATCAAAAAGCCCGGCCGGCCCGACGTTTGCAGGAACACGGGGTTGATGTCAGGCGTGTTCACGAAGAAATGCGGACGGAAGAAGTCGGCCGGCGGCGGCTGCGAAATTTCTTCCAGATACGCTTGCAGCTCGGCGCGCTCATTACGCCAGGTGAAGTACGTGTACGACTGCGTGAACCCCACCTTGGCCAGCCGGTACATCATCTTGGGCCGGGTGAAGGCTTCGGACAGGAACAGCACATCCGGGTGCTGCCCATGCACTTCGGCGATCAGCCATTGCCAGAAGGGCAGCGGCTTGGTGTGCGGGTTGTCTACCCGGAAAATGCGGACGCCCTGGTCCACCCAGAACAGCACCACGTCGCGCAGCGCGCGCCATAGCGCAAGCTTGCGGGCGCGGCGGGGCGGCGAACCGTAGAACGAAACATTCACGATGTCCTGATACTTCTTCGGCGGGTTCTCGGCATAGCGCAACGAGCCATCGGGCCGCCACGAGAACCAGTCGGGGTGCTCGGCCAGCCAGGGGTGGTCAGGCGAACACTGGATGGCAAAGTCCAGCGCCATCTCCATACCGTGGTCGTCGGCCGCGCGCACCAGACGCAGAAAGTCCTGCAAGCTGCCCAGCTTGGGCTCGATGGCGTCGTGCCCGCCATCGGCCGAACCGATGGCATAAGGGCTGCCCACATCGTCGGGGCCTGCAATCAAACTATTGTTCGGCCCCTTGCGGTTGCGCAGGCCGATGGGATGGATGGGCGGCAGGTACAACACGTCAAAACCCATTTCCCGGATGTCGGGCAGGCGTTCAATGACGTCATCAAAGGTGCCGTGGCGGCCGGGCTCGCGCGCTTGCGAACGCGGAAACAGCTCGTACCAGGCGCTGTGGCAGGCTTCGGGGCGGTCCACCCACACGGGGAACGGCTCGGGCGTGACGGATTCAAAGGCGTGCGCGTCCAGCTCGCGCATGGCGCGGGCCAGTTCGGGGCTAAGCAAGTGGGCGATCTGGTCGTCGGTGGGCGGGGAGTCTCCCAACGTGACGCCGGTTTTGGCATTGGGCTTGGCCTTGGGCAGCGCGGCCAACGCACGCTTGATGACCGCCACGCTGCCTCCCGCATCGGAACCCTTGCCCGCGCGCTTCTCGGCCTCGCGCAGCAGCAACACGCCTTCAACGACCTCCAGGCGCACGTCCACGCCGGCGTGATGTTTGACTTCGATGTCATGGCGATAGGTTTCCCAGACGTCGAACCATGCCGCCACCTGGAACTCGTGCGGGCCAATGCGGCGCGGGCGAAAGCTGGCTTGCCAGCGGTCATTGGTGACAAGCGCAAGCGGCACCCGGCTCCAGCCTGATTCGTCAGCCGCGCGCCAACGCAGTTCGCCTGCGATCCGGTCGTGGCCGTCCATCAGCAGGTCTGCCTGCACGACGATGCGTTCATGCACCACGCACTTGATGGGCAGCGCGCCGTCATTCACGGCGGGCGACACGCTCTCAATCGCGATGCGCAGGCCGGCGCCGCCCTCGGTACGGGGGCCGGGGTGGCGCGATGCCTCGCGCACAGGCGGCATGGGGCTTATCGCCAGCAGCGCGCAATCGGCCGGGGGCAAGGTGGCGCTGGCGAGCGCGGGCGCGTCCGTCACCCGCTGCGGCAGGATGTCGCCGGGCGGCAAGCTGGGCGCGGCGGCGTCCCAATCGATATGGGCGGGCGCGGTGGCGGACGGGTTCAGCGCCAGAATACCGGTTGCATCGGTGGTGTCTGTTGCGCCGTTCTGGGCATTGCGCAAGATCAGCGTTGCGCGGCCGTCGCGCCCGCCCAGCAGGCGGGGCAATGACGTGAGCGGGTCGGATTCATCCAACCAGCGGTTGACGTCCGGCGTGTCGGCCAGCGCATCCATGTCAGACTCGTTCGCCATCCAGCCTGTGGCGGTAAAGGCGGCGGCCCAGGCGCGGCGGCGGTCGGCGGGCGCGGAATGATCGGCTTCCAACGGCGACGCGCTGGCCAGAAAGGGCCCAAGCTGGCTCAGCCGGCGCGCCTCGTTCGCCAGCCAGTCGGCCTTGTAGTCCCACCACGCCAGCGAGGAAAAGCCCGCGTCAAACCCTGCGCCGTACAAAGCGGCCAGCTGCTCGACGGTCAAGCCCGGCGTCCACGCCAGGCAGCGTGCAGGCGTGGCCCGTTCGCGCAGCGGCGTCAGCATCGCTTGCCAGGTGGCGGCGGGCAGGCAGTGCGGCGCTTCGAACAAAAAGCCCGACACGCCCGCGTCGGCCCAGGCGTTCAGGCGACGCGACCACGCATCTGCAAAGCCATCCGGGGGCGGTGTGCGCAGCGTCTTCACGCCCCACTCGCGGCTGGGCAAGCGGGGGTCACGCGCCGGGTCGTCGTCGCGCGCCTGATACCAGCCAGATGGCGCGGTCGAGGCGGTGGCGTCTACCGACACCCGGTCAAACGCCACCCGCACGAATAGCGCCAGCCCGTGGGCGGAAGCCGCCTGCGCCAGCCGCTCGTAGGTGGCGACGATAGGTTCCGTGCGGGTTTGCGTTGCGCTCAAGTCGGCATCAACCGGCGCCAGCGTTTGCGCATCGGCCGCTCGCAACCACGGGGGAGGAATCAGCACGGCGTTGAACCCCGCCTGCTGGATGCGCGCCAGCCGGGCTTCCTGCGTGGTGCTGCTGCCTGCGCCGCCATCCAAGCCGGCGGCGGCAACAGGTAAGCGCGCAAAACCCTGCTGCGCATGGCAGATGCGCAGCAGGGCGGGCGTGGGAAGGGTGGGGCGGGTAGCCATGCGGGGTTTGCCTTTTGGGTTCGCCTTTGGGTTTGTCTTAAACCGGCATCATTGAGCCGCGCGCCTGACGCGTTCGCCGGTTGCGAGCGGGTTCAGCGGCCGGCGTGGCGGCATCGATTGCTTTACCTTGCGCTTGAGCGCGTGCCTGGCCGTGTCGTTGGCTGAGTGCTTCGCCTTGCTCTTGGGCGGCGTCTTCGCGGGAAACCAGTGACGCCAGCAGTTCCTCGTAAGCCCCCACGGCGCGCTGCCAACTGAAATCGGTGCTCATGGCATTGCGCTGCATCGCCCGCCACAGCATCGGATGCTTGCGCAGGTGCATGGCGCGCGACAGCGCGTTGGCCATGGCGTCGACGTGGTCGCCGTCAAACAGCAAGCCGTTGGCAAACGCCATGGCGGTCAGCGGGGTGTCGGCGCCCGGGTCTTCGATGGTGTCGGCCATGCCGCCCACGCGCGAGCCGATCGGCACGGTGCCGTAGCGCATGGCGTAAAGCGGCGTCAGGCCAAAGGGCTCAAAGCGGCTGCCGTGCAGCAGAATGTCGCCGCCCGCATGCAGGCGATGCGCGCCCGCCTCGTTGTAGCCAATGCGGGTCGCGCAGCGCTGCGGGTACTGAACCGCCAGCGCCTTCAGCGCGCCTTCCAGCCGGCGGTCGCCCTGGCCAAGAATGGCGACCTGCATGTCCGGATACGCTTCCAGCACACGCGGCAAGGCCTCGGCGGCCACGTCCGCCATTTTCTGTTCGGTCAGCCGGCTGCCCATCACAACAAGCGTCGCGTTCGGGTCTTGCAGCAAGCCAAATTCGCGTTGCAGCACCGTCTTGCACAGGCGTTTGTTCGCCAGGTCGCCCGAGTGGTATTGCAGCGACCCCAGGTGCCGATCGCGCGACGGGTCCCACAGCACGGTGTCGATACCGTTCGGTATGCCCATCAGGTCAGGCGCGCGTTCGCGCAGCAAACCGTCCAGACCGCAGCCGAAGTCGGGCGTCAGGATTTCGCGGGCGTAGGTGTGGCTGACGGTGGTGACCCGGTCGGCGTACCCGATCCCCGCCTTCATGAAGTTCAGCTTGTTCCAGGCGACGGTGGCGTGTTCGCCCCGGCACGCGGGCGGGATGCCAAACGCGGCGGCGTCTTCCAGCGGGAATTGCCCTTGGAAGGCCAGGTTGTGGATGGTCAGCACGCTTTTGACGTCGTCAATGCCGGCCTCACGGATCAACATGGGCGCCAAGGCCGCATGCCAATCGTGCGCGTGCACCACATCGGGGCGCGGCAGGCCCGGCAAGCCGCGCGCGATGCGCATGGCGGCGTGCGACAGGGCGGCATAGCGCAGGCCGTTGTCGGGGTGTTCCTGGCCATCTTCATCCACATAGAGACCGGCGCGGTCATAGAGCGCGTCGTTTTCCAGCAGCAGGAAAGGCAGCTCGGAAGTCGGGCATACGCCGGCCAGCAAGCGCGCATCGCCGCCAGGCAAATCTTCCAGCCGCGCGACTTCATGCGCGCTGTCCAACTGCTTGGCCACGCCGCGGTAGGCGGGCAGCAAGATGGTTGCGGGTACGCCGCGTTGGATCAAGGCGCGCGCCATGCCGGTGATGGCGTCGCCCAGACCGCCCGTTTTCGCCAAGGGGAACGCTTCGGCTGCCACTATAAGTATCGTCGTCGCCATGCTTCTTGCTCCGGGGGAAAGTCGGAGGGCCGCTGAAAAAGGGGGCCCGATTCCGTAAGCCTTCTTATGCGCAAGTGACGTGCCTGAGCCGATCAGGTGAAACCCTGCGGGGCGTCCGGTCGGGTTACGCGTCGTTGTTGCTGGTGTTTGTAAATTTGGGAGCAGCGCAGCATTGGGCGTTGGGGGGCAGGCGTTGCGACGCGCAGGCATGGGGATTGCGGCGCGCCAGATCTCGTGCGGGACCACTCGCAACCACCCAAGGAGCCCCAACTTGAAAACCGTTTCCGACTTTGTCCTGGCCCGCTTGGGCGAATGGGG
Organism: Achromobacter kerstersii; assembly: GCF_902859595.1. GTDB lineage: Bacteria > Pseudomonadota > Gammaproteobacteria > Burkholderiales > Burkholderiaceae_B > Achromobacter > Achromobacter kerstersii. The sequence goes on from NZ_CADIJQ010000001.1 coordinate 705,927, forward strand.
CGTGCAACGCGTGTTCGGCTATCCCGGCGACGGGATCAATGGGCTGATTGGCGCGTTTGGCAAGAACAAGGAGCTGGAGTTTGTCCAGGCGCGTCACGAAGAGGGCGCGGCGTTCATGGCCTGCGCGCATGCCAAGTTCACCGGCCAGGTTGGCGTGTGCCTGGCGACGTCCGGCCCCGGCGCCATCCATCTGCTCAATGGCCTGTACGACGCCAAGCTTGACCACCAGCCCGTTGTGGCCATCGTCGGCCAGCAGGCGCGCAGCGCCTTGGGCGGCGATTATCAGCAAGAGGTGGACCTGGTCAGCCTGTTCAAGGACGTGGCGCATGACTTCGTCCACATGGTGACCTCACCCGTGCAGGCGCGTCACATGGTTGACCGCGCCATGCGCATCGCCATGGAACGCCGGGGCGTGACCTGCCTGATTTTCCCCAACGATGTGCAAGACCTGGATGCCGTGGAAGTGCCCCCGCGCGAACATGGCACGGTGCACACCGGTATTGGCCTGACCTCGCATGCCGCCGTGCCGCCCGAAGCGGCGCTGGACAACGCGGCGTCGATTCTGAACCGCGGCGAACGCGTGGCGATGCTGGTGGGGGCCGGCGCATTGGAAGCCAGCGACGAAGTACGCGCCGTAGCCGAGCGGCTGGGCGCGGGCGTGGCCAAGGCCTTGCTGGGCAAAGCCGTGCTGCCCGACGAGCTGCCGTATGTGACGGGCGCCATCGGCCTGCTGGGCACGCAGCCCAGTTGGGAAATGATGAACGAGTGCGACACCTTGCTGATGGTGGGTACGTCTTTCCCTTACGCGGAATTTTTACCTAAGGAAGGCCAGGCGAGAGCGGTGCAGATCGATGTTGATGGCCGCAGGCTTAGCTTGCGTTATCCGGTAGAAGCCGGGCTGGTCGGCGATGCGCGCCTGACCTTGCAAGCCTTGTTGCCGAAACTAGACGCCAAGCCCTCCGACCGGTGGCTAAAAGGCATCGAAAAAAAGGTCGCCCGATGGCGTGAAACCGTGGTGTCGCGCGCCATGGTCGACGCCAAGGGCGTGAACCCGCAGCGGCCGTTTCTGGAATTGTCGCGCCGCTTGCCGCCGCAGTGCATCGTCACCTGCGATTCCGGTTCCGCCGCCAATTGGTATGCACGCGACGTGCATCTGCGCCAAGGCATGATGGGTTCGGTGTCGGGCGGGCTGGCCAGCATGGGGTGCGGCGTGCCTTACGCGTTGGCGGCCAAGCTTGCACACCCGGGGCGGCCGGTGGTGGCGCTGGTGGGCGATGGCGCCATGCAGATGCTGGGCATCAATGAACTGATCACCATTGCGCACCGCTGGAAGGATTGGGCCAACCCGACCCTGGTGGTGCTGGTGCTGAACAATGGCGACTTGAACCTGGTGACGTGGGAACAGCGCGTCATGGGCGCCGACCCGCGCTTCGGGGATTCGCAATGGCTGCCGGAATTTTCCTATGCGGACTACGGCCGCATGCTGGGCCTGGAGGGCATCCGCGTCACCGAGCCGGATGAGGTAGGCCCCGCATGGGACCGCGCGCTGACGGCCGGCCGGCCCGTCGTGCTGGAAGTGGTCACCGACCCCGAGGTGCCGCCCATGCCGCCGCATATTTCGCTTAAGCAGTTCGCTGCCTACATGACCGCGCTGCGCAAGGAAGACGCCGCCACCGGGGCGGCCGCGCTACGCGCCACGATCAAGCAATGGTGGGCCAGTTAAGCCGACGCAGATGCCGTGCGCGGTGTGGCACGGCGCTTGCGGATAAGACGATTCCTACCACCACAACGCAGGGCGGATGCCCGGCAAAGGAGATAGACCATGGAAAACCAGACCAATATCGTGGGCGGCCCCAAGAGCAATCCTGGCGGCCCTGGCCCGCAGGTCATGGCGGCGGATACGCTGGAAGGCAATGACGTCTACAACTCGGCGGGTGAAGAGTTGGGCTCAATCAAGGACATCATGATCGACGTGCCGCGCGGCCGTGTGGCCTATGCGGTGCTATCGCGCGGCGGCGTGCTGGGCATTGGCGACAAGCTGTTCGCCATTCCCTGGGCCGCGCTGACGCTGGACACGGACCGCAAGTGCTTCGTGTTGAACGTCGATAAGGAAACGTTGAAGAACGCGCCGGGCTTTGACAAGGACAATTGGCCAAGCATGGCAGACGAGACGTGGGCGCGAGACCTGCATACGTACTACAAGCAAGACATCTATTGGTAAGACCAGACGCCCGGACCCAGGTCCGGGCATCGCATCAAGGCACCGGGCGCGGGTTCCCCATCCGCGCGCCGGTCACCATTTCAGTTACCCAGTTCACCAGAATGGACGTGTACGCGCGTTGGGCGGATTTTTCCGTCAGCGCATGGTCGGCGCCGTCCAGAATGCGATGCGTGAGCGAATGCGAACGGCGGAAGGCCGAGCGGTAGCTCATGATGGTGGAGTGCGGGATGAAGGTGTCGTGTTCCGCCTCGACAATCAGCACATCCCCGCCAAAATCTGCGCACGCCTTCAAGGCGCGGTTGGACTCCGGCGGCACATAGCTATTGCGGTAGGCGCGCAACGTATCGCGGTTCAGCTGGTTCTTGGGCAGCAGCCATTCATCATCCAGATATAGCGCCGGCACGTGCAGCGCCAGCCATCGCACCCGCCTCACATTGCTGAGCAACGCGGCCAGATAGCCGCCATAGCTGCTGCCCACTACCGCCACGGAGCCCGAATCCAACGACGGATGCGACGCCAGGCGGTCATACGCCGCCACCACATCGCGCAAGTTGTCTTCGCGGGTGACTTGCATCTGCTGTTCGCGGGTGGCGGCGTGGCCGCGCAGGTCGAAGGTCAGGCACACGCAGCCCAACGCGGCAATCCCCTTGGCGCGGGATAAATCAAATTCCTGGCTGCCCCCCCAACCGTGGATGAACAGCACTCCGGGGACTTTGTCTTCGGGTGTCAGAAAGGTGCCGTCCAGGGTCTGGCCGTCAACCGTCAGCGCGATGGGGTCACTATGCGCCGCCATCGGCATCCTCCAGTACGCCACCCGACTTGCTGATATGGCCCACGGCGGAATCCACACCATGAAAGACCAGATGCTGCGGGATGGGACGAGGCGCGTCTTCGCCATAGCGTTCCCGGGTGGCGGCGCGTACCGACGCCATGGACGGCGACAAGGCAAACGCCTGCATGGCGGCCAGTTCGGCCAGGCTGGCGCCACCAGCCCGCCACGATTGTTCCAGCACCCCCGCACGCGGCTCGCCTGCGGCGCCCACGCCAAACGCCACGTCGTAATTGCGGCGTGATGCGAACAGTTGCGGGTAGGCGGTGGATACCGCCGTGTCGTACTGACAGGCCATGGCGACGGCCTGGCGTTCGTGTTCGCTTAAGTCCAACGCCCGCAACGCATCGAACCCGCCACGCGCCAAGCGCAGTTCCGACCCGCCATAGACCGACACGCCCTGGTTGTCAGGCGTCAGCGACTGCGTGCCGACATAGGCAATTTCCATTTTCCCCACCCGCGCCCAGCCGACGCTGTAGGTGACGACGTCTTTCAAGTCTTCTTCCAGCACCAGCCCCAACCGGCGCATGACGGCGGCGGATTGTTCCGCCAACCCGGCCCGTAACTCGTCGGCGTTACGCGCCACAATCTGGCCGCGTCCGGCGTTGGCGTCAACGGGCTTGATCCGTAGCGGCCCGTGCTTAAGCAGCGCCATCCCGGCGGCTTCGGCATCCTGCGGGGTGAAGGCGGTGTAACCCGCCAGCACCACGTCGCGCAGCGCATCGGCCAGGCTGGCGACCCAGGCTTTGGGCGCTTTGGCCTGCGGCCCGATCAGCCCATGGGTAATGGCCTTGCCCGCCACGAAGGAATGCGGGGCCACGCCGCCGTACAGGTCCGCCGCCCGGGTAATGCCCAGCCGGCCGGCGCGCGCCACCCCAATGATGGTGCGGTCAGGCACGTAGTAGGGCGGGGGCTCGCCCCGGTGGCGGCTGGGCCGGAAGTGGGGGTCGAAGCGGCGGCCCAGCAAGGCGGCCAGCCGTGAGGCCAGCGCTTCTTGCGACGCAATCTCATGCTCCGACGCGGTAGCGCGGCGCGGGTAGGCGACGACAAGATCGGAAACGGAGGAGGGCGGTTTGGGTTTCATGGGGACGGGGTCAGCAAGGGGCGTGCCTGGCGCCGCTTACGCCACGCGATACCGGCTTCGATCAGCGGAAAGGCAATCAAGGCCAGACACAGCGGGGCCAGCGCGTAGCAGGCACGGTAGGCCAGCGCCGCGCCCAGGGCTTCCGAATACGGGATCTTGGGTGCCAGCACGGCTACGAAGATGGCTTCGGTCGTGCCCAGCCCACCGGGCACGCGAGTCAGCACCGCGGCAAAGCTCGAACACAGCAAAATGCCCAGCACTACCGGGTAGGGCACCTTGCCTTGCAGCAACACATACGCCACCGCGCCCATGAACAGCCACGACAGGCCCGCCGTGACGCATTGCATGACGGCCATGCGGCCACCGGGCAACGAGATGTGCTGGCCCATCAACGTGGCCGATCGCGTGGTTGCGCGCGCACACGTCCACACATAGGCGATACCGGCCGCGAGCATCCCCGCGCCAATCAGCCGCAGCACGCCCGTGCCAACCTCCCACCCTTGGGGCACAGGCAGCGCGCCGCTGACAAACACCGCGCCCGCTACCCAGGCGTAGCCGATCCAGTTGGATGCCGCCGAGAACACCGCCACCCGTGTCGCCAACGCCTTGCGGCAACCCAGCCGGGCATACAGGCGCAGGCGTGCGCCCAGGCCGCCCAGCAGCACGCCCAGACTTTGGTTCAGTGCATAGCTGACGACGGCCACCCCCAGCACCGTCGGCCAGGGCAGCTTGTGTTTCGTGTAGCGGCGGGCCAGCAGATCCAGCGCGCCATAGCTCAGGTAGCCCAACACTACAAAGCCCCCGGCCATCAGGATGGCGTCGCCCGGAATGCGGCGCATGGCTTGCCACACCTGCGGCCAATCGACCGACCGGCCGAAGTAGAACAGCAGGCCTGCCACCACGGCCAGAATCAGCCAGGGCAGCACCTTCTTGATGCGCGGCCAGCGGTGGCGCAGCGATCGCATGAAGTTTGTGCGGAATACCCTCATGCGGCCTCGCCTTCACCCGGCGTACCGGGCGCGATGGTGCGCAAGCGGGGCTTGTGGGCCGGCAAAGAACCCGCCCACGCTGGAAAGCGCCGCAGAAAGTGGAACACCACCACCCCGATCCAGAAGCGGCGCAGCGCCCACTTGGGTTGCGGGCTGACGGGGACGGGCTTGCAGTCGTGTGCAATCAGGTGTTCCAGGCTGGCTCGCAGCGCCTGGTTTAACGATGCGTCCCGGGCGACCACATTCGCTTCCAGGTTCAGGGCCAGGCTCAAGGGGTCCAGGTTGCTGGAACCCACGGTGGACCAGTCGTCATCCACCACGGCGACCTTGCCATGCAATGGGCGCTTGCAATATTCATGGATCTCCACGCCCGCGCTCATCAGGTAGTCGTACAGCATGGTGCCGGCCAGGCGGGCCACCGGCATGTCCGGCTCGCCCTGAAGCAAGAGCCGCACGCGCACGCCGCGCCGCGCGGTCTTGGCCAGTTCTCGCAGCAGGCGGTATCCGGGAAAGAAATAGGCGTTGGCGATCAGCACATCCTGCTTGGCCGAACGCAGGCCGGCGCGGTAGTAGCGTTCAATGTCGGTGGTGTGCTCGATGTTGTCGCGCACCACCAGCCGGCCGCCGCCGTCGCCTTCAGGCATGGTGTCTTTCGGGGTGCGCCGCCACCGGCGCGGGCGGGGGCGGTCTAGTGCAGCTCGCGCGTAGTCCCCAATATCAACGGCAAGCGGCCCCTCTATTCGTATGGCGTAGTCCTGCTTGGCCTCCGGCCCGAAGTCGGGCAGGTGGTCCGCCGAATAGTTGATGCCGCCCACGAAGGCGCACACCCCATCCACGGCCACGATCTTGCGGTGCATGCGGCGGAACACGTTGGTGCGCACGCCCAAGAGCCGGGGGCGCGGATCAAATATGTGTACGCGCACGCCGCTGTCCGTCATGGCGCCGATGAATTCAGGGGTCAGCTCGTCCGAGCCGTAGCCGTCCACCAGCAGGTCTACGCTGACTCCGCGCTGGGCGGCCGCAATCAGCGTCTGCTGCAATGCCTGGCCGACTTTGTCGTCGAACAGAATGAAGGTTTCAACCAGCACTTCTTTCTGCGCGCCATCAATGGCGCGGTTGACGGCAGGAAAATACGCCTCGCCGTTTTCCAGCAGCGTGTAGCGGTTGCCTTCCCGCCATCCAAGGTTCACCGCGTTCATAGCGCAATCTCCGCCGAGATCGGCACATGGTCCGATAAGCGCGACCACACGCGCGAGGCCAGCGGCACCGGCCGCCAGTCGCGCACGTTGCGCACGTAGATGCGGTCAAGCCGCAAGAGCGGCCAGCGGGCGGGAAAGGTGCGGGCGGGGCGGCCCAGCCGCGTCGTAAAGACTTCCTGCGTGCCGCAGCCGCGCATCAGGCGGTCGGCGTTCAGGCGCCAGTCGTTGAAGTCGCCCGCAATCAATAGCGGCTCGCCGTCAGGCACTTCGCGCGCAACCAGTTCGCACAAATCGTTCAATTGCTGCCCGCGATGGCGTTCCAGCAAGCCCAAATGCACGCAGATGGCGTGTACGGGTGTGGCGAACTCCGGTATGCGCAGGACGCAATGCAGCAAGCCCCGGCCTTCGTGGCCGTCGACGCTCACGTCATGGTTTTCGTAGCGCTCGATGGGGTAGCGCGACAGGATCGCGTTGCCATGGTGCCCGGCCGGATACACGGCATTGCGGCCGTAGGCAAAGTCCGTCCACAGGGTGTCCGCCAGGAACTCGTACTGCGACAAGGCTGGCCATGCGTGGGGGTGCCGTTCGGCGTGCGTCTGGTGCTCGCCCAGCACCTCTTGCAGGAACACCACATCCGGCGCTGCGGTGCGCAAGGCTTCACGCAGGTCGTGCAGCATGAAGCGCCGGTTGAAGCTGGTGAATCCTTTATGGGTGTTGACGGTAAGCACCGTCAACGTCCGTGGGGAATCGTCGGTGGGGGCGGGCATGAACTCTCCGGGCGTGGAAAATTCAGCTCGTCCGCAAGTCGCGTGCCTGGGGCGCAAATATGCCCCAGGCGCGCGGAGGGTGATGCCGCTTGCAGGCCTGCCCGCGCGGGGCCGCCTTTACGACGAGCGGGGCCGCCTTTACGACGAGTCCGCCCTCAATACTTCCAGGTCATATGCAGGGAACCCGCATTTTCCCGGTTGCCGCCGCCGAATTGACCGCTGTAGGTCAGGCCGATGGTGGCGTTCTTGGTAAGGGCCGCTTCCACCCCCAGCTCCGCCAAGGCGGCATCGCGGGCGATGGGGGCGCCGGCCACGGTGAAGGCTTGGCCGCCATCGAACGCCATGGTGGTTTGCGGCAGCACATCGCCAAAGGCATGGCGCCAGCCCAGCGTGGCTTGCAAACGGCTCTCGGTGCGGCCGACGGTAAAGTTCGTCAGCGCACGCAAGCCCAGCGTGCTGGTGGTCTGCGTGTCGCTATTGCTTTGGCCACGCAGGGCGGCTGACCCGCCCGACTCCGAGAAGCCACGGGTGCGCGTGTCGCTCCATGCCAGGCCGGCAAAGGGCTCAAGACTGATCCGGTCAGACACGGGCAGCGCGTATCCCAGTTCGCCAAACAGCTGCGTGGTGCTGGCGCCATAATCGGCCGTCAACTTTTGCGATGCGCCGGCCACGCTGGCGTAGCGTTCTGTAGAAATGTCGTGCCAGGTGTATGACGCGCCCGCCATCAGGTTCAGCTTGCCGGGGCCAGCTTCAAACACCTTGCCGCCGAACAGCGCCGCGGTATAGCCGGCAACGTCCGCCTTGGACGAGCGGTCGTCCACGCGCACATTGCCGTCGGTGAATCCCAATGCGCCGCCCAGGCGCCAGCCACCGCCCAAGGCATGGTCAACGCCTGCAAAGACGCCGCCCGTGTTCTGGCGTACCTGTCCGGCATCGCTGTTGCCTTTCAGGGTCTGCCAGTTGCCAATGACTTCGGCCCAGGCGGGCTGCGCAGCGGAAGAGGGCAGTGCCGATGCCGACAACGTGCCGCCGGCTTGCGCCGTGGGGGCGCCCGGCACCATGCCCGCGCCCAGGTTGGCGCGCAGGTGCGACAACGGCACGGTGCGCACGGTGGTGTTCAAACTGGTAAGCGTCGAGGTGACGCTCGCGTGGGCTTCACCCGACAGGCTGTTGAACGCCGCGGCCGTCGCGCCTTCCGGCAACGTCAGGATGTAATTGTGCAGGGCGTCGCTGGCCGGCAAGCTGTCCAGCGCGTTGGCGACGGCGCGTTGGTTGCCCGTTTGCGCACCGTCGGCGAATGCGATGGGACGCGTGGGCGTGTCCGGGGTTTGGGGCGACCCCGGGTCCACCGGCACTTGCTTGCGGCCCAGTTGCAGCACCACGTTCTGGGCGTCGTATTGCAAGGCCGGGTCCAGGTAGGCGTAACCCGAGGTCACCGCGCCGAACTGCCCGTTGACGGCGCCTGCCGTCAGGATGGTGTATTGCCGTTGCGTCTGAAAGCCGCTGTCCGGGCCAACATGCACCACCGACCCGGCCAGATTCGCCGTGCCGGTGACGGCCACGCGCGAGCTTGCGGACGATTGCGAATCCGCCGTCACCTGATAAATCGTGCCGGGCGAGAACGTTAGGTCACCGGCCACTTTCAAGGTGGTGCCCGCTTGGCCCGGCGCAAGGATGGCGCCGCTTTGCAGCAGGGTCGTACCGACCTGGCCACCGCCTTGCAGCGTTGCGCCGCTGGCCACGGTAAGCCCACCGCCCAAGACGCCATTGACGGCCAGGGTGCCGCCCAGCACGTGAGTCTGACCGCTGAAGCCGCTTGAATCGCCCGTCAGGGTGGTCTTGCCCGCCAGCACATTTATGGCGCCCATTCCCGGACTGATGGAATTGATGGAGCTGTTGAACTGGTAGTCGGTGCCGGTATGGTTGAACACCAGCGTGCCATCCCCATTGCCAAAGCGCACGCCCAGCGCGGCCTGCACGTTGCCCGGCGCGGTGGCGGCATCGCCCGCGGCGGCGCCGATGTTCAAGATGCCGGTCGACCCTGCCGAATCGGCGATGCGTACCCGGTTGGCGGTCTCGATGGTGGCGCCGTTCGTCAGGGTGGTGGTGCCGTCGCCCAGAAAGCCCACCAGGAACGCGCCCGATGTCTTCAGCTTGGTATTTGCTCCGTCGGCGGTCACGGTGCCTTGGCTTCCTGCTTCGTAGCCGACGATGACTTGGTACGCGTCAACGACCGCGCCGCTGCTGGCGGCGAGCGTGCCCTTGGACCCGTCTTGGCCGCCTACGGCGACATAATTATTCAACGATGACAAGCGGCTGCCGGCGCCAGAGATCAACACCGTTCCCACGCCGCCATTCCTGATGCCAATGCTGGTGCGGGTGCCGGCGGTGACCGTGGCGCCGTCCCGGATTTCAAGCGTACCGTTGCCGCCCGCGCCAACCGAGACGTCCTGGGTTGTCTGTAGCGTCGTACTGGCGCCGGTGAGTAGCGCCGTGCCGGTAGAACCGGTGTTTGCCCCCACCAGCAGGCTGGCGCTTTGGGCCGTTGCCTGATCGGAAATAGTCAAGGTGCCTTTGCCGTCAGCGCCCACCGTGATCTGCCCGGACTGCCAATTGGTGCCCGCGCCCGAGATGTTAAGCGTGCCGTCTGCGCCAAGATGGCCGCCCAGCATGGCGGTTTGTGACGAAATGGCTTGCGCGCCCGACGACACCGTCATCGTACCGGTGCCGATAAAGCCTACGCTGAACGACGTGGCCGTCCATTTCGAACCGATGCCGGTGATCGTGGCCGTGCCGCTTTCCAGCTCCATGCCGGGAACCAGACCATTATTGGAATTGCCAATAATGGCTGAGTCGCTGGTTAACTGTCCGCCGTTTTGCACGGTGAGCGAAGGCCCGCCAACGGCGCCCAAAAACACGGTGCCGGCCTGTGCGCTGACGTTATCAATGACAGGAGCATTGGGTGTCACGCTATTGATATAGAGAAAGCTCGAAAGGGTCGGCAGCGTATTCGGCGTCCAGTTCAGCGCGTCTTGCCATTGGCTGCTTTGCGATCCGTTCCAGGTGGTCAACTGGGCCATCGCTGGTGATGCCGATAACAAACTAAGCGCATACGCACCAGTCAGGCCGATCGCACGCAAGGCGAGGATTGTCGACTGTCGTTTCAGGGGATAAGGAGGCATTTTCGCTTTTCAACAATTTATAGGGGCGGCAGCAATCACGGCGTGCAACGTTGAAAGCCATGGCGCAGACCAAGGGAAATAAATCGAGCAAGACGGCACGTTGCATGCGTCCTGGCATCAGGATCGGAGCCGCGCCGTGGAATCTGAAGCAAAAAAATCTGAAGCAAAAAATCAAGCGATAACTTCACGGACCGGTTATTTATTCTTCATCGTGCAGAAACCGGGTTGCCGCGAATCGGGCCAAGCAATCGTGCATTTATCAATTTGAATAAAACAGCGATTAAGGTCGTGCGATATTACGGAGCTGGGGGCCGTTCAAAGTCACAAGAAAGGCGATTGTTTATGCCTACTCCTGTGATTCTCATGCGTCCCCAAAAAAGACGCATACCGGTTAATCAATATTGCCGGGCGCGATGCCGCGAGCGAACCCCTCCGCAATGATAGAAAAAGCGTTTTCTGAATCTGCAAATTCAACGTTGTGCCGAGGTTTGTCTGGCGCCACAATCAACAACCATTCAAGGCAACCTTCGGAGAATTCGCATCATGACGATTGCACCCCAGCCCTTGGACGCCCGTGTCGTCCAGGCCCTGTCGGGCATCACCACCGCCACGCTGACCACCGTGCTGCTCAAGAAAGGCTTGCGCAACGTGTGGTTGCGTGGCGCGCAGCCGTTGGCGCCTGGCGCCAAGCGGATAGTGGGGCGTGCGTTCACGCTGCGCTTCGTGCCGGCCCGTGAAGACCTGGCCACGCCCGCGTCATGGGCATCGCCCATTTCCACGCGGGCGGCCATCGAAGACATGCCAGAAGGGTGCATTGCCGTGGTCGACGCCATGGGCGTGACGGACGCGGGTATTTTTGGCGACATCCTTTGCGCCCGCATGCAAAAACGCGGGGTGGCGGCGCTGGTGACGGACGGCGTGGTGCGGGATCTGGAAGGGGTGGAAGGCACCGGGCTGCCCGTCTGGTGCAGCGGCGCGGCGGCGCCGCCGTCGGTAGCCGGCTTGACGTTCGTGGGGTGGCAGGAACCCGTGGGTTGCGGCGGCGTGGCCGTGTTTCCCAATGACGTCATCGTGCTGGACCGCGACGGCGGGGTGCTGATTCCGGCGGCGCTGCTGGACGAAGTGGTGGAAATCGCCATCGAGCAGGAACGGCTGGAAGGCTGGATCATGCAGCAGGTCGAAGCAGGAGAAAAACTGCCGGGGCTGTATCCGCCCAATCAGGAAAACCAGGCCAAGTACCAGGCGTGGCGGGAACAGCAGAAATAGGCGAGGGTAGAAATACGCAGGGACAGCAAACCGCCCACGCAGCAAGGCGGCGCGTCAAGCCCAACTAAATCGCCCGGCGCGGATCACGAACGATCCGAACGCCGGGCGAGGGGTGGCATCCATAACCGGTGGCGTTAGTACCCCGAATTGCCCCCGCGGATATTGCCCGCGACGCCACCCGCAATACCGCCGATGGCGGCGCCGGTCCAGGCGCTGCCGCCCGCAATGGCGGCAATGCCCGCGCCCGCCGCCGCGCCGATGGCCGTGCCCGACACCGTCCCTTGCTGCTTGGGCGTCATGTTCGTGCAGGCGGCAAGCGTGCCAATTGCAATGCCGATGGCTAGTGTTCGAATCATTTTCATGATGGGCTCCTTCAAGGCTTGCGCTTCGCGCCAGGTGCGACGACCTCAAACCACAGCGTCTCCATCACGGGGCGGTCAAGCTTCGCGGGATTCGCGGCATACCATCTGTCCAGACTCTCGCGCACCGAGTCCAGTGTCTGGTTTTGCAGCCCGGTCGAGAACCGGGGAACCAGGGTCTGAGTGTCGTTCAACTTGCGCTTGTCCTGATACGCGCGTTCGACTTGCAGCAGGTTGGCAACGCCCAGCAGAAAGGCTTTCTTGTGGCTGGCGTCTGATTCCGTCCATTGCTTCCCCGTAATCAGGGGCGCCGGATCGGCGGGTTGGGCCACGCCAGGCGTGGTGAACAGCAGGGACAGCGCAACGGCTGTCGGGGCTAGCAGGTGTTTCACTTTCATCGCAACGCTCCTCGCGGGCTTAAAAGATAAAAAACAACCTTTCGACGCCGAGTTCTTCCCGGGCACGCAATGTGTCCATTGAAAAAAACGGGTTCGATCAATTTATGCTCGAAAGAGGGCAACCGCAAGCAGAATGCAACAGGTGGCGCGCCCAGACAGCCTGAGTAAAATGCCGCCTTGGCGCTGGCAATTTCTGGCGCCACGGATAGGACGCATGCGACCCGGTTTTTCCTGTCGATACCCCCGCTTTGCCACAGCCGCCGATGTCGGGCGGCTGTTGTTGTTGCTGTTGCTGGTGGCGCGCGCCTGGGTGCCGGTGGGTTATATGCCGGATGCGGACGCGTTGCGGCAAGGGCGGCTGGCGCTGGGATTCTGCTCGGCGGGTGGCGGGACGCTGGCGGCGCTTCAGGCGCTATCCGTGCAGCAAGACCATCATCAAGTCCCACATCAAGACCCACAGCTAGGCCTGCATCAAGACCCGCACCAAGACCCGCAGCTGGACCCGCATCATGGCCACCATGACCCTGGCGCGGGCCATGGCGACACGAGCGGGGCGGGGCAAGAGTGCCCGTTCGGCTTAAGTGCCCATCAGGTATTGGACGTCCCGCCGGTTGTGGCGCTGGCGCCCATGCTGTTGCGCTGGCTGGCGCAGAAACCGTTTCTGGCGGACAGCCCGCGTCCGCCCATGCCCGCCGCAGGTCCGCCGCTGGGGCAGCGGGCGCCTCCCTCGATTTTCGAATAACCGTTTCTGTTGTGCGCGCATCGCGCACGTGACGGCCGCCCGGGCAGGGCTGCGCCGTCGTATTTGAAACCCGGATCGAATTCCTATTCGGCATCCGTATTCGACATCTGTATTCGAGGCTTCCATGTCCACCCAAACCCTGGATTCCCCCGCCGCCGCGCCTGCGCGCGCGCAAACGGCGGGACGCAGCGCCGTGCTGGCGCTGATCACGCGCCTGCATTTTTACATTGGGCTGTTCGTCGGCCCCTTCATCCTGGTGGCCGCCGTGACTGGCACGCTGTTCGTGCTGACGCCCCAGATCGAAAGCCTGCTCTATGCAGACCAGCTCCGCACGTCGTCCACCGGCCCGGCCCAGCCGCTGGCCAAACAGGTCGAGGCCGCGCGCGCCCGCATCGGCGAGGGGCCACGTCTGTTCGCCGTGCGCCCCGCGCCGGGGCCGGGCGACACCACCCGGGTCATGTTCACGCAGCCGGGGCTGGGCGATTCTGAAAGCCGGGCGCTGTTCGTCGACCCGGCCACGCTGGACATCAAGGGCGACATGATCGTCTACGGCACCAGCGGCACGTTGCCGTTTCGCACCACGCTGGACTATCTGCATCGCAACCTGATGCTGGGCGAACTGGGCCGCAATTACAGCGAACTGGCCGCGTCCTGGATGTGGCTGGCCACCTTGGGCGGGCTGGTGCTGTGGCTGGCCGGCCGCCGCCGAGCGGCTGCCGCCAACACGGCACGCAGCCCGCGCTTGCGCACGCGGCGCTGGCATACGCTGCTGGGTTTGTGGCTGGCGGTGGGCCTGATGTTCTTGTCGGCCACTGGCTTGACGTGGTCGAACTGGGCGGGCGGACGCGTGGATCAACTGCGCGCACAGCTGGGCTGGATCACGCCGTCGGTGTCGTTGAAACTGCCGGTGGCGGGGGATTCGGCGGGCCAGGCAGCGCCTGCGGAGGCGGGCGGCGAACACGCGCATCATCACGGCGGCATGGCGGGAATGGCTTCGATGTCCATGCCGACGCCGGCCGCGGCGGGCGATATCGACCGCATCTTGCAGACGGCCCGCCAAGGCGGCATTGACAGCAATCAGCTGGAAATCCGGCCGCCGCGCACGGCGGATCAGGCGTGGACGGTACGTGAAGTTGACCGTTCCTGGCCCACGCAGGTCGACACCATCGCGATTGATCCGGCCACCTACACCATCACCAGCCGCGCCGACTTCGCCACCTTTCCGCTGATCGCCAAACTGATCCGCTGGGGCGTCGACATGCACATGGGCATTCTGTTCGGCTGGCCGAATCAGCTGCTGATGGGCGCCATTGGCATCGCGCTGACCGTGATGATTGTGCTGGGCTATCGCATGTGGTGGCTGCGCCGGCCGGCGGCGGGTGCAACGGCGCAAACGCTGACGCAAGCCTGGGCGGGCCTGTCGTGGCCGGGCCGCATTACGGCGGCGGCGTTGGCGGCGGCCTTGGGATGGTGCCTGCCGGTGATGGGCGTGAGCCTGCTGGCGTTTGTGGTGGTGGATGCGCTGCGGTCGTGGCGCGTTCAGCCGCCGTCGCCGCCCACGCGCCGCGCATAGCTGGCCAGCACGATGCGCTCGGACTGCGCCAGGTAGTCCTTGAGCGCATCGGCGGCCACGCCGAACTCACCGGCTTCCACCCAGCGCAAGATTCGCGCATTCATTTCGGCGTAGGGCGCGTGCAGGAATTCCGGGTCTTGCAACAAGCCGAAGACCAGCCGCAGCTCGGCCAGCAGCAACGAGAACATGGCGTTCAGGCGGTCGCTGTCGGCCAGTTCCACGATAGCCATATGAAAGGCCATGTTGGCGGTGCCCAGGCCCGTCCAGTCTTGTTGTTCACGGCAGGCCAGGGCGTTGTCCACGGCTTGCCGCATGCGCTGGCGCGCCGGGTGGTGCGGGTAAGCCTGCGCCAGCGCCTGGCATTCAATCATGCGCCGCACGCGGTAGATGTCGATGATGGACGCCATGCTGGGTACCGCCACCGCCACGCCCCGGTTAGGCGAATGCGTCAGCAAGCCTTCCTTGGTCAGATTGCGGAACGCTTCACGCAAGGTATTGCGCGATACGTCCAGACTCTGCGTCAGCGTCGCTTCGGACAAGCGTTGTCCGGGCGCGAACTCGCCATTGATCAAACGGCGTCGGATCTGTTCGGTGACTTTATCGGTCAGGGTCTGGTGCGCGTTCGGATCAATCATGGGCACGAATGGGCGGGGGAAAAACCGGAGTGTATCCGACAGCCCCGCCATTTTGTCCCTCAATATTGCCTTTTTCGTACTGTGCTGGGGCAAATACTGATAGGCAGTCGTGTCTATTCTGATCTACCATTCAATCCGTTTTGTAGAACACATCTGTAACTACGGTTCTACAGCTGTCTACCCGCCGGTGAATTGAGAATAGTGACATGGCACGGATTGATTTGAACAGCGACTTGGGCGAAAGCCTGGGCGCCTGGAGCATGGGCGACGACGCCGCAATGCTTCGGGTGGTTTCCAGCGCCAACGTGGCCTGCGGTTTTCATGCGGGCGACCCGGCCGGCATCCTGACCACACTGAAAGCGGCCGCCGCCAATGGCGTGACCGTGGGCGCGCACGTGTCCTATCCGGACCTGACCGGTTTTGGCCGCCGCAATATGGATGTGGCCAGCGCCGACCTCATCGCCGATGTCATCTATCAGATCGGCGCCCTGAAAGGCCTGGCCGCCGCCGCTGGCGTTCCGGTGCGCTATGTGAAGCCGCATGGCGCGCTGTACAACACCATTGCGCACGACGCGCGCCAGGGCAACGACGTCATCACGGCCATGCTGGAGATTGATCCGTCGCTGATTCTGGTCGCGCTGGCCGGTTCGCCGCTGATCCCGCTGGCGCGCGAACGCGGCTTGCGTGTGGTGGCCGAAGCCTTCGCCGACCGCGCCTATACGCCGCAAGGCACGTTGGTGTCGCGCCGTGAAAAGGGCGCCGTGCTGCATGATCCGGAAGCGGTTGCGCAGCGTATGCTGCGTCTGGTGGAAGAGGGCGTTGTTGAAGCAATCGACGGCAGCCTGACGCGCGTTCAAGCGGATTCCATCTGCGTACACGGCGACAGCCCCGGCGCGGTGGACATGGCGCGTGAAGTGCGCCGCCGCCTGGAGCAAGCTGGCGTGGCGATCAAATCGTTTGCTGACGCGGCCTGAACGCTTATCTGCCGCCATTTCCCACTGACCACTGACGTTGCCCCGGAAATTTCCGTCTAGGAGACTGCGTGCGCTTTTTGCCCGTAAACACCGATGCGCTGCTCGTTGAGCTTGACGATCTTGAGCAGACGCTGGCCCTGTTCGCCGCGCTACAGACGCAGCCGATTCCTGGCGTGACCGAGCTGGTGCCGGCTGCGCGCACCGTGCTGGTCATCTTCCGCCCGGAAGCCGTGACCCGCGACGCGCTCATTGCCGACATCGGCAGCCGCGACACCAGCGGCCACGTCGCACGCGACGGCAAGCTCGTTGAAATTCCCGTGCACTACAACGGCGAAGACCTGGACGACGTGGCCGGCCTGCTCGGCATCACGCGCGACGAGGTCGTGCGCCGGCACACGGGCGGCACCTACAGCGTGGCGTTCACCGGCTTTGCGCCGGGTTTCGCGTACTTAAGCGGTGGCGACCCCACGCTGGATGTGCCGCGCCGCAAGACGCCGCGCACCCGTATTCCCGCTGGCGCCGTGGCGCTGGCAGGCACCTTCAGCGGCGTGTACCCGCAAGCCAGCCCCGGCGGCTGGCAGATTCTTGGCGTAACGCCGACCCCCATGTGGGACTTGTCGCGCGACACGCCCGCCTTGCTGCAACCCGGTTACCGCGTCCGGTTCATCGACGCCGGCCCGTTGCCCGCCGCGTCCGATACCCCGGCCGCAACCGCGTCCGCCAGCGCCCCGCGCATGGCTGGCGGATCGCCGGCAATCGACGTGGTGGCATCCGGCCTGCAAGCCGTGTTCCAAGACTTGGGCCGCCCCGGCCAGGCGCGCCAGGGCGTGGCCGCATCGGGTGCGATGGATCGCGGCGCGTTGCGCGCCGCCAACCGGCTTGTGGGCAATGCGCCCGGCGATGCCTGCATTGAAATCGTCTACGGGGGTTTTCAGATGCGTGCGCATGGCGCGTGCGTGGTCGCCGTGACGGGTGCGCGTGGCGAACTGACGTTGCGTGACACGTCTGGCGCCAGCTGGTCCGTGCCAGGCCATCAAGCCATTGCCTTGAACGACGGCGACACGCTGTCGCTGGGCCAGCCCGACGCCGGCATCCGCTATTACCTGGCGGTGCGCGGCGGCTTTGATATCGAGCCCGTGCTGGGCAGCCGGTCTACCGATACCTTGGCCCGCGTCGGCCCCGAGCCCTTGGCCGCTGGCGACCGCATTGGCATTCTGCCGGCCGGGCAGGGCGCTATCGTGGGCGCGCCGGAATTGCCCGCGGCAGACTTGCCTGTTCAGAACACCGAGGTGGTGCTGGACGTGGTGTTGGGGCCGCGCACCGATTGGTGCGATGCCGATGCCGTGGCGTTGCTGTCGCGCCAAGCCTGGACCGTCACCCCGCAATCCAACCGCGTCGGCATCCGCTTGAATGGCGATACGCCGCTGCAACGCGCCAACCACGCCGAACTGCCCAGCGAGGGCACGCGCAAAGGCTCGATCCAGGTGCCGGCCAGCGGCCAACCCGTGCTGTTTCTGGCCGACCATCCGCTCACGGGCGGCTACCCGGTGATCGGTTCCGTTGCCCCCTGGCACCTGGACCGCGCGGCGCAGATTCCCATTGGCGCGCGTGTGCGCTTCAACCCCGTTTCCGACTTCGTCCCGGTTGATGTCCCCGCCGCGCCGGTCACAACGAATTAACCAGACCCATGCCAGCCATGAAGAAAGTCCTGATTGCCAACCGTGGCGAGATCGCCGTCCGCATCATCCGCGCCTGCGCCGACTACGGCGTGAAGTCCGTCGCCGTCTACGCGGATGCCGATTTCGACGCCCTGCATGCGCGCATGGCCGACGAGGCTTACGGCCTGGACGGCGACCGTCCGGCCGACACGTATCTCAACATCGACAAGCTGCTTGCCGCGGCGCGCCGCAGCGGCGCAGATGCGGTGCACCCGGGCTATGGCTTCCTGTCGGAAAGCGCGGTGTTTGCGCGCGCCGTCATCGGCGCTGGCCTGACGTGGATTGGCCCGTCGCCCGACACCATCGAACGCCTGGGCGACAAAGTCCAGGCCCGCAAGATCGCATTGGAAGTCGGCGCGCCGCTGGTGGCTGGCACGGCCGACCCCGTCACTGGCGCCGAAGACGTGCTGGCGTTTGCGCAAGAACACGGCTTGCCGATTGCCATCAAGGCGGCGTTTGGCGGCGGTGGCCGCGGCCTGAAGGTGGTATGGCGCATGGAAGACGTGGCCGAACTCTATGAGTCGGCCGTGCGCGAAGCCGTCACCGCCTTTGGCCGTGGCGAATGCTACGTCGAACAATTCCTGGACCACCCGCGCCACGTCGAAGCCCAGGTGCTGGCTGACCAGCACGGCAAGGTCGTGGTGTTGGGCACGCGTGATTGCTCGCTGCAACGCCGCAACCAGAAGTTGGTGGAAGAAGCGCCCGCGCCGTTCCTGTCTGACGACCAACGCCAGCGCATCCATGCATCGGCGCGCGACATCTGCGCGCACGCCGGGTATGTGGGCGCAGGCACCGTGGAATTTTTGCTGAGCGCGTCGGGGGCCATTTCGTTCCTGGAGGTCAACACGCGCCTGCAAGTGGAACACCCCGTCACCGAAGAAACCTGCGGGCTGGACCTGGTGGTGGAGCAGCTGCGCATTGCCGATGGCCTGCCGCTGCAAATCGACGCCGAGCCCGCGCCGCGTTGCCACGCCATTGAATTCCGCATCAATGCCGAAGATGTGGGCCGGGGTTTCCTGCCGTCGCCGGGCCGTATCACGACCTTCGCCGCGCCGTCGGGGCCGGGCGTGCGTGTGGACAGCGGCGTGGAATCGGGCTCGACCATTCCGGGCACGTTCGATTCGCTGATGGCCAAGCTGATCGTCACGGGCGCCACGCGCGAACAAGCCATTGCCCGCGCCCGCCGCGCCCTGGCGGAATTCCGTATCGACGGCGTGGCCTCGGTGCTGCCGTTTCATCGCGCGGTGTTGGCGCATGACGACTTCCTGGGCGACGGCGCCAGTTTCAAGGTGCATACGCGCTGGATCGAAACCGATTTTGCCAATGACCTGGAAGCCGCCGTGCGTCCGGCGCCGTTGGGCGCGGTGAACCTGCACCGCACGGCGGTGGAGATTGACGGCAAGCGCGTGTCGCTCGGGCTTCCGGCCGAGTTGCTGCGCGGCCTGCAATCCGCAGGCGCAGCGGCAGCGGGCGACAGTGCGGTTGGCAATGCGGCGGCCACGGCCAGCGCGCAAAGCGTGGCGGCCCCCATTGCCGGCACCATCCAGGCCTGGAAAGCCGGCGACGGCGCCACCGTCAAGCAAGGCGAGCTGATCGCCACGATGGAAGCCATGAAGATGGAAATGCAGGTGCTGGCCCATCGCGACGGCGTGCTCAAGCACGAAGCCGCGCCGGGGCAGGCGGTGGCAGCGGGCGCGTCGATTGGCCGTATTGACTGAGCAAAAGCGGGCCGCCGCCAACGGCCCTATCGCCTACGCGGCGGCGCTCACCCTCCGAGCCGCCGCCGTAATCGCCAGTTCGAAATAACAGAAGTCTTAAAACAGTATTAGACGAGAAGCACGCACGCCTTCCATACTCCTTTTGCCCCCTTAGCCGGGGACGCGGCGCACCAGACGCCGACGTAAAACATCAAGGAGACAAGCGTGATACAGCGTTATCAGTTGGTCGTGGACGGCCGTCGCGTGCCTGCCGCCGACGGGCGGATGCTGCAAAGCACCAACCCCTATACGGGCGAAGTCTGGGCCGAAATTCCGGATGCCGGTCCGGAAGACGTCGCCCAGGCGGTGGCCGCCGCCAACCGCTGCTTTCAGACCGTCTGGCGCGATACGCCGGGCGTGAAACGCGCCGCATTGATGCACAAGCTGGCGGGGCTGATCGAAGCGTCGGCCGACCGCATGTCGGCGATCGAAAGCCGCGACAACGGCAAAATCGTTCGCGAAACCCGGCCGCAGATGCTGTGGGTAGGGCGCCAGCTGCGCTACTTCGCAGGCTATGCCGACAAGCTGTTCGGCCAGCATGTGCCGCTGGACCAGCCCAACACGCTGGACTATGTCTCGCTGGAACCCTACGGCGTGGTGGCCTTGATCACCGCGTGGAATTCGCCGTTGGCGTTGCTGGCCAATAAGCTCGCGCCGGCATTGGCTGCGGGCAATTGCGTGGTCGTCAAACCGTCTGAGCATGCATCGGCATCCACCCTGGAATTTGCGGCGCTGGTCGAGGAAGCGGGCTTTCCCCCGGGCGTTTTCAATGTGGTGACTGGCGGCGCACGTACCGGCCGGGCTCTTGTCGAAGACCCGGGCGTGGCGCTCGTCAGCTTCACCGGCAGCCCGCAAGTGGGCCGCGAAATCGCCGCCATGGCCGGGCGCCGGCTGGTTCCCGTGAAGCTGGAACTGGGCGGCAAATCCCCCAACATCATCTTTGACGACGCCGACCTGGAACGTGCCGTCGTCGGCGCCTTGGCCGGCATCTTCGGCGCGACGGGCCAAACCTGCGTGGCCGGTTCGCGCTTGCTGGTGCAGCGCGGCGTGTATGACGAAGTGGTTGCACGCCTGACCGAACGCGCCGGCCGCATCCGGCTGGGCGACCCGGCCAACCCGGAAACCGAAATGGGTACGGTGGCCAACGAGCCGCAATTCCGCCGCATCCTGGACGCCATCGAAACGGCAAGAAGCGCAGGCGCACGCCTGGTGTGCGGTGGCGGACGCGCACGCGGCCCCGGTCTGGAAAGCGGCTACTTCATCGAACCGACCATCTTTGCCGACGTCGACAACGCCAGCCACCTGGCGCAGGAAGAAATCTTCGGCCCGGTGCTGGCCATCATTCCGTTTGACACCGAAGACGACGCCATCCGCATGGCCAACGACAGCCGCTACGGCCTGGCCTCGGGTCTATGGACACGCGACCTGAACCGGGCGTTGCGCGTGTCGCGCGCCATGCAAAGCGGCACGGTCTGGGTCAACACGTACCGCGCGTTGGGCGCGCAGGCGCCATTTGGCGGCTTTAAGGAATCTGGCATTGGACGCGAGCGCGGCGAGGCAGGTTTAAAGGAATACCTGACCACGCGCAACGTGATGATCGATTATTCCAACGATGTGCGCGACCCGTTCGCCATCCGGACCTGATCGCACCGCAACCAAGGACGAGACATGAACAAAGAACAACGCGACCCGCGCGGTCTTCGCGTCGGGCTGTCACGCCGTTCGCTGTTGTCGGCGGTGTGTGCGCTGGCGCTGATGGGGCCGGCTTTGGCCAACACGGGGCAGGGCGGCTACCCGGCCGGCCCCATCCGGCTGGTGGTGCCGTTTCCGCCTGGCGGCTCGGTGGACACCGTGGCGCGCACGCTGGCGCCGCAATTGGAAAAGCAGCTGGGCCAACCGGTCGTCATCGAAAACCGGCCCGGCGCCAGCAGCGTGATCGGCGCGCAGCACGTCAAGCAAGCCAAGCCCGATGGCTACACGCTGTTGCTGAACGCGTCGTTGCAGATGGCCAACCCCTCGTTGCTGACCACCGCCACTTACGACGCCATCAATGATTTTGTGCCCATCACCGAAATCGGCGCGTTGCCGCAATTGCTGGTGGTGAAGGCCGACAGCCCGTACCGCACGGTGGCCGACCTGATCGCCGACGCCCGCAAGCGGCCGCGCGAAGTGCAGTGGGCCATCGCCGCGTTTGGCGCGGCGGGTCATCTGGCGTGTGAATTGGTCAACGTCGAAGCCAAAGTCGACATGCCGGTGATTCCGTACAAGGGCGGCGGCCCCGCGCTGGTGGATCTGATGGGCGGGCACGTATCCGCCATGATCGAACCCATGGCGTCCGCCTACCCGCATGTGCAAAGCGGCCGGCTGCGCGCGTTGGCGGTCACCAGCGACCAGCGCCTGGCCTCGCTGCCCGACCTGCCTACCGTTGCCGAAAGCGGTTTCCCCGGTTTCGACATGCCCAGCTGGTACGGCTTGTGGGCGCCCGCCGGCACGCCGCAAAGCGTCGTCAACCGGGTGCAGAAAGAAGTTCGCCTGGCGTTGCGCGACCCCGTTGTTGCCGAAAAGCTGGCGTCGATTTCGTTCCAGCCCGTGGGCTCATCGCCCGACGAGTTCGGCCAGTACGCCTCTAGCGAATTCAGCAAATACAAAACCTTGATCAGCGCCGCCCGCATCAAGGCAGATTGATCCTGCGCGGCGCGTTACCCAATTCGAAACAGGAGCAGTGATGAAAGAACAACTGAACTTGGGCTTTATTGGCCTGGGCGTGATGGGCGAACCCATGAGCATCAATCTGGCGCGCAAGTCGGGCCAGCCCGTGCACGTGTATGACCGCGCGGCCGATGCCGTGGCGCGCGTGGTTGCGCAAGGCGGGCAGGCGGCGGCGTCGGTGGCTGACGTGGCCGGTCACTCCGACATTGTGTTCTTGTCTCTGCCGTCGATCGACCAGGTGGAGTCGGTGGTGGACGAGATTCTGGCGTCGCCCAAACGGCCGGGCATGATCGTGGACATGAGCACGAGCGACGTGGCGCGCACCCGCGCCTTGGCGGCGCGGCTGCGCGAGGCCGGCATCGGCTTCGTGGACGCGCCGGTGGCACGCACGAAGCAGGCCGCGGTAGCCGGCACCTTGATGATCAGCGTGGGCGGAAGCGAAGCGGACGTTGCCCGTTTGCGCCCCATGCTGGAATGCATGGGCTCGGACGTGCTGCATTGTGGGGACACGGGCAGCGGCCAGATTCTGAAAATCCTGAACAACATGATGGTGTTCATGACGGTGAACGCGCTGGCCGAAGTGCTGACGATCGGGCGGCGCAGCGGCATGGATGGCGAAAAGCTGTTCGAACTTTTGTCGCAAGGGTCGGCCGACAGCTTCGTGCTGCGCAACCACGGCATGAAGTCGATGGCCAAGGATGAGTTTCCCGAGAAGACCTTTCCGCTGACCTACGCCATCAAGGACGCGAGCCTGGCGCTGGCGTTGGCCGATAGCGCCGACTTCAAACCGCACATCGCCCAGTACGCGCACGACCTGATGTGCCGGGCGCGCGATGCGGGTTATGCGCAGAACTACCACCCGGTGACGGTCAAGCTGATCGACGGGCGCGGCTAATCGGGCTCGGCCAGACGCGGCAGCAGTTGCGTAGCGATGCGCCGCGTCAGGTCAGACGCATGCTTGTCGCTCCAGATGGCTTCCATGCGCACCTGGCCGGCGGTGCCCGCCAGTTCGCGAAAGCACACGCCGGGATAGGCGCTGGACGCGTACGCGCGCGGCACTAGCGCCACGCCGAACCCCAGCCGAACCATCTGAAAAATGGTCAGCGGATTGCGGGCGGTGTGCTTGAACGACGGGCTGAAGCCGGCCTCGTAGCAAGATGCGACGATGGCGTCGAACACCGCCGGGCCGCTCTCGCGCGCCAAGGAAACCATCGGTTCTTCCGCCAGTTCCGACAACGCGAAATCGCCCGTGGCCAGGCGGTGTCCCAAGGGCAGCACCACGGCCAGCGGCTCGCGCAGAATCGGCACGCGCATCAGTTTGCTGCGGTCGGGGCGCACGTGCACGATGCCGATATCCATTTGCCCATGCGTCACGGCCGACACCTGATCATGCGATTGCATATCCGCAACGGACACCTCCACGCCGGGGTAGGCGGCCTTGATCATCGCCAGAAAACGCGGCAGCACATTGAAGAGCGCAGACGTGGCCACCCCCAGCCGCAACACGCCCGCATCGCTTTGCGCAGCCCTTACCGCAGCGCCCACCGCCGTGCGCATCTGCCCCAGCAGCAAGCGGCTTTCGCGCAGGAACACGGCGCCGGCGTCGGTCAGCTTGACCTCGCGGCGCGTGCGGTTCAGCAATTGCACGCCCAGCTCTTCCTCTAGCAGCTTGATGTGCAGGGACAGCGGGGGCTGCGACATATTGAGCTTTTCGGCGGCGCGGCTGAAACTCAGCTCCTCGGCGACCATGACGAAGTAACGCAACTGCTTCATGTCCATGACGGCTTGCCTCGTGGTTCGGGGCGAGACGGGCCATAGCCCATCCCGGTGGGATGTGGCGCAGCATAGCCCCTATCCGCCCATCCGCCCATCCGCCCGTCAGCCCAGCAGACCGGCCAGCTCACGTACCGGCGTATCGTCATCGGCCGCCAGCAGCGCTTGCAGAATGGTCTCAACGCGGTCGGCCGGCAGCCGCAATGCGGCGTTAGCGCGAAACTTGGCCGCAATGTCGTCCAGGCTGAGCGCGCGTTCGCCGCTGCCCAGATTCATGGGCACATTGCGGTGCAACACCGAACCGTTCTTCAGATGCACGCGCAGCGCGCCCGAGAAATACTTGGGGAACGCGGTGTCGGCCTGCACCGCGCATTGCACCTTGGCCGCCAGCGCAAGAATGGCGGGGTCGGCCAGGCTGGCGTCGTCCAGTTCCGCCAGCGTGAAGCGGCCCCGCAGCAGGCAGGCGGCGACGACGAATTGCGCGCTGAACTTGGCTTCGTAGTCGGAACGCGGCAAGATTTTTGACGCGTGGGGTTCGGCCACGATGGGCAAGGTTTGCGCGGGCAATTCGCATTCAATGCGTGTGATCTGGCCCACGTCTCCCACATCGGCGCGCAACGCCAGCGCGGCTTCGGCGGCGCCGTGAATGAAGTGGCATACGGGATACGGCTTGATCGCAGTCTCCAGCAACGTCCAGTGTTCGCCCAGATCTTGCGCGATGGAGTCGGCATCGACCTCGGCCGCGCGCGCTTGCAGGTACGCGTCGAAGAAACCGAACTTGCCTTCAAAGGGCCGGTCAGGGCCGTGAAAGCCCGCGCCCGCCATGTGCGCGGCGGTGATGCCGGCCATGGCGCCCCAGCCCGGGTGCATGCGTTTCGTCCACGCGCCGGTTTCCAGAAACACCTGCACGCCGGACGCGGTGCTGGCGGTAATGCCTTGGGCGGCCACCAATTGCGGCACGGTCAGGCCCAGCAACTTTCCGGC
This sequence comes from Achromobacter kerstersii, assembly GCF_902859595.1. GTDB lineage: Bacteria > Pseudomonadota > Gammaproteobacteria > Burkholderiales > Burkholderiaceae_B > Achromobacter > Achromobacter kerstersii. The sequence continues at coordinate 731,086 of NZ_CADIJQ010000001.1, forward strand.
GACCACCGCCGAGCTGAAGTGCGACACCACGCCCGTCGCGTGAAACCCCACGTGGTGAAAGCCGCCCTTGACCGCGCGGCCCAGCCGGATGGCGGTTTCCATGCCGGCGGCGTAGGCGGCCAGCACATCGCCCCAGCGCGCGTCGGTAGCCTGGCCGATGGCCAATGCGGCGGGCAGGCAGGCGACGGTGGGATGGACGATGGCGGCGGGGTGCGTATCGTCAAAATCAAGGCCGTGCATCAAGTACCCGTTGGCCAGCGCAGCGTCGCGCGGGGCTAACGCCATGTTGGCGCCCACGACCGTTGCCTCTCCCGGCGCGCCAGCCGCACGGATGCCCGCCAGCGCGGGGCCTGCAAAGGGAAACGTGTTGGACGCGAACGCCAGGCCGATGGCGTCCAGAATGTGTTGGGTGGACTTGTCGCGTACGGCTTGGGGCAAGGCAGCGGGGGTGAGTGCGTGCGCAAACCGGGCCAGCGCCTGGGCAGGGTTGGCCGACGGCGGCGTCAAAGTAGAAGCGTGGTGCATGGTCGTGAGGTTCCTGAATCGGAAGTTCAACGCAAGGGAGCCGGTTCGCGGTGCAGGCAGGCGATGGGCACGGGCACGCCTTCGACGTGAGGATAGCGCGCCAGCACCAGCGGGTCATGCCCCGGCACGAAGTGGTCGGGCGTGGTGGCGCATTTGAGCAAGCGGGCGTGGCCCGCCAGCATCTGCTCCACGTCTATCACCACGGGGAAGGGGATGCGGCGCGTCATGTTGGCGTAGTAGTGTGCGGCGTCGGAGGCCAGCACCACCCAGCCGCGCGCCGTATGCACGCGCACCGCTTGCAAGCCCTTGGTGTGGCCGCCCACGTGCAGCAGCTCCACGCCGGGCGCAAGCGCCTCGTCGCCGTCATGAAAGCACACGCGTTCTTCATACACGCGCCGCACCACGTCGCACACATCTTCCACGGCAAAGGCGCGGCGCAGCACCGGCTCGCACATGCAGCGGCCCGTGGCAAACGACATCTCGGCGTCTTGCACGTGAAAGGTGGCGTTGGGCAGCTTGTCCAGATTGCCCGCGTGGTCCCAGTGCAGATGCGTCAGCACCACGTCGCGGATCGCGCTCGGGTCTACGTCCAGATGGCGCAGCGCGTCGATGGGGCAGCATTCCAGCGGCCGCTTGCGCGCCGTGGCGCTGCGTTCACCGAAGCCGGTGTCCACCAGAATGGCCGTCTTGCCGTGGCGGATCAGCCAGACAAAGAAGTCCATCTCGACGACGCCATCGTGCTCGTCGCGAAAGATGAAGTTCTCGGTCTGCCGCCGCGTCATGCTGGCAAAGCGCAACGCGTACACCTCGTATTCGGGAAGGGCGTGTTCAGTCATGTCGGGTCTCGGCGCCTAGGTAAGATTTCTGAATGAAGTCGTCTTGCAGCAGGGCCTCGCCCGTGCCGGTGCGCACCACCTTGCCTTGCTCCAGCACGCAGGCGTGATGCGACAAACGCAGGGCCAGCCGGGCGTTCTGCTCAACCAGAATGATCGACAGCCCGCCCTCGCGGTTCAGCGTCAGAATGGCCTGCGCAATTTCCGCGATGATCTTCGGCGCCAGCCCCAGCGTGGGTTCGTCCAGCATCAGCAAGCGCGGCTGCGCCATCAGCGCGCGGCTGATCGCCACCATCTGCTGTTCGCCGCCCGACAGCGACCCCGCCATCTGCGCGCGCCGTTCGGCCACGCGCGGAAACAGCGTGTACACCTGGTCCATCGTGCGGCGGCGCGTGGTGGCGCTGCCCACGGTATGGGCGCCGACTTGCAGGTTTTCCAGCACCGACATCCGGGGAAACAGCCGCCGGCCTTCCGGTGACAACGCGATGCCATTACGCACGCGGGCGGCGGCGGGCAGGGTGGTGATGGCCTGGCCGTCCCAATGCAACGTGCCGCGCGTCAGCGGCTTCAAGCCCATCAGCGCTTTCAGCGTGGAGCTTTTTCCTGCGCCGTTGGAGCCGACCAAGGCCAGGATCTGGCCGTTTTCCACGGTGAACGACACGTCGTGCACGGCCGTCAGCGGGCCGTAGCTGACGGCCAATTGCCGCGCTTCAAGAGTGGGCATAGTCGGGGGCTCCCAAATAGGCTTCGATGACGGCGGGGTCTTGGCGGATGGCGTCCGGCGTGCCTTCGGCCACCTTTTCACCTTGCACCAGCACAACGATGCGCTGGCACAGCTCCATGACCAGCGCCATATGGTGTTCCACCAGCAGCAGGGACAAGTGGCGTTCGTGTTGCAGGCGTTTGAGCAAGCGGCCGAACTCGGCGCATTCCTCGCCGTTCAGGCCGGCCGCGGGTTCGTCCAGCAGCAAGACGCTGGGACGCGTCGCGATGCCGATGGCCACGCCCAGTTTCTTCTGGTGCCCATAGGCCAGCCCGCCCGCCTGTACATCGCGGAAAGGGCCTAGCCCGGTCAGCTCCAGCACGTCGTCCACTTCACGGTGGATGCGCGCAAGACCCTCGCGTTGCGCCGCCGTGTTGATGCCGTGCGTCCAGATTGAGCCGGGCAGGGTGGCCAAGGCGCCGCGATGAATGTTCTCGGCCACCGTTGCGCCCGGATAGACCGACGCGGATTGAAACGTGCGCGCCAGCCCATGCCGCACCACGCGGCTGGGCGACATGCCCGTGATGTCGCGGCCATCCAGCCGCACCTTGCCCGCGCTGGGCCGGATGGTGCCCGTGATCAGGTTGAAGGCGGTGCTTTTGCCCGCGCCGTTGGGGCCGATCAGGCCGACCACTTCGTCACGCGCCACCGAAAAGCTCAAACCCGACACCGCCTTCAATCCGCCGAATTGCTTCGACAACCCGTCCACCTGCAATAGCGCGTTCATCGCTTGTCTCCCACGCGGCGTCCCAGGCTGCTTAAGCCTTGAGGCAGAAAGCGCAACATCAGGATCAGCGCCGCGCCATAGAAAATGTTCTGCGTTTCCACCGCGCCCCGGAACAGCTCGGGCAGCGGCGTCATGACCAGGGCGCCCACAAGCGGGCCGAACAGATAGGCGCGCCCGCCTACGACCATCATGATGATCAGCGCCACCGACAAGTGCATGTTGAACGACTCGGGCGACACATAGCCCAGGTAATGCGCCGTCAACGCGCCACCCAACCCGGCCAGCGCGCTGCCCAGCGTGAACGCAAACGTCTGCGTGCCGCGCACACCCAGGCCACTGGCTTCCGCCAGGTTCGCGTTTTCACCAACCGCATCAACGGCATGGCCGGCAGGTGAGCGGTAGAGCCGATGCAGCAGGAAGAACACGGCGGCAGTGATGACGACGGCCAGGCAATAGAACGACGCCTTGGTTGAAAACACGTAGCCGAACAACGCCGCAGGCGGAATGCCTGTGATGCCGTTTGCGCCGCCCGTGACCGTGTCGCCTTCCAGCAGGCATAGCCGCACCAGTTCGCCGAACGCAAAGGTCACCAGCACGAAGTACACGCCGCGCAGGCGCAGCACGATCGCGCCCAGCAGCCAGGCGAACGCCGCGCTGGCCACCACCGCGACCAGCAAGCCAGCGGCAAACGGCAGGCCCGCGCCCATCACCACGGCCACCGACGCGTACGCGCCGATGCCCGCAAACGCGCCGTGGCACAGCGAGACCTGTCCTGTGCGCGCCAGCAGCGACAAGCCGCTGACCTGGATGGCGTTCAGGCAGATGAAGATGGCCAGATGCAGGTAGAACGCGTCGTTCAAGGCCAGCGGCAAGACGGCCAGGGCGACCAGCGCCATCAATCCGGCGATGCTGCTGGGCCGCAACGCGCGGCGCGGCGGCGTCACCGCTAGAGAACGCAGTGCTTTGGTATGGTTCATGTCAGGCCTCCGCCCGGCCCAGCAACCCCGACGGGCGCAAGACCAGGACAAGCATCACCAGCACCAGGATCAGGATCTCGGCAATGCTGTTGTTCATGAAGGTGCTGGCCACGCTCTCGGTCACGCCAAGCAGCAGGCTGGCCAACGCCGCGCCAGGAATGCTGCCCAGCCCGCCCAGGATGACGACGACAAACGCCTTGAGCAGCGGCGTCGCCCCGATGAACGGCGACACCGAGAACAGCGGCGCCATCAGCGCGCCGGCAATCGCGGCCAACCCCACCCCGATGCCGAAGCCCAGCGGATAGATCAGCCGCGCCCGGATGCCCTGGGCGGTGGCGATTTCCATGTCCTGCACCACGGCGCGCAGCGCCCGGCCGTTGCGGCTATGGCCCAGGAATACGTACAGCGCCACCAGCACCGCCACCGAGAAGGCCACCACATACAGCCGCGACATGGGCAGCACCACGCCGCCAATCGTCAGGATGCCGTCGGCAACCGAAGGCATGAATTGCGGGTCGGGGCCGTACAGCATCAAGGCGCCAGCCTGCAAGATCATGGCCAGACCAATGGTGGCGATCATGCCGTTCAGCTCGTCGTGCCGGAACGGTTTCAGCACCAGTTCTTCGATCACCCAACCCAGCACCAGGGCGATGACAAAGGCCAGGCCGACGGCGGCGATGAAGGGCATCTGATAGTGCGATACCAGCAGATAAGCGGAGAAGGCGCCCAGCATGTAGAACTCGCCATGGGCGAAGTTCACGATGCGCATGACGCCAAACACCAGCGTGAAGCCCACCGCCATCAATAGATACAGCAGGCCGATGATGACGCCGTTGACCAGCGCCTGGGCAAGTAGGGTGGATACGCTCATGGCCGCCTACCGGTTGATGGTTTCGCAAACCTTGACCGAGCAACGCGCGCGGATCACTTCCTGCCCGTCCTTGACCTCGGAGATGAAGAAGGGCGCTTCCACCTGGTGGTCGATGCCGTAGCGCGCCTTGCCGCCCCAGTTCAACTTGCCCTGGATGCCGGGGTAGTCTTTCAACTGTTCAAGCGCCGTGCGCACCTTGTCCGAATCGGCCACCGTGCCTGCCGACTGCATCGCAGCGAACAGCATGTGCGTGGCGTCGTAGAAAGCGGGGCTGAAGCCGTTCATCTTTTTCTTGTACTTGTCCTGATAGCGCTGCGCGTAGTCCGACACCGCCTTGCTGTCCGGATCGGTCAGGGAACCCACCAGCATGCCTTCGGTGGCCGGCTTGCCGGCTACCGCGACGATCTCCGGCGTGGCCGGGCCGCCGTTACGCACGATGCGGCCCTTGAAGCCCAGTTCGCGCGCCTGGCGCACGATCAGGCCGGCAGTCGCTGGGGAATTGCCATCCAGCTCGATCGCGTCAATGCCGGACGCCAGCATGCGCGTCAAGAGCGGCACCATGTCCACCCGCTGGCGTTCGAAGAATTCCTTGGACGACATCTGCGAGCCGGCTTTCTCGTAGGCCTTTTCCAAGTCGCGCGAAATCTGCTGGCCCGATTCATCGTTGGGGAACAGCGCGCCCACCTTCTTCAGCTTGTATTCCTTGACCATCCATTCGATCGACGGGTAGGACGTTTCCTCGGTCGTCAGGTTGGGGCGGAACGAAAACGGCTTTTCCGGGCTCAAGGCTTTGGCGGTGAAGCCCAGCGTCATCGTGATGACCTTCTCGCGTTCGGTCAGCGGCGCCACGGCCAGTGCGGGCGCGGAACCGGTGGGGCCGATGATGTACTTGACCTTGTCGTCCGAGATCAGCCGGTTGGCGGCCGTGACGGCGTCGTTGGACTGGTACTTGTCGTCATACGGAATGATCTGCACCTTGTAGCGCTTGCCCCCGACCTCCAGCCCGCCTTTGGCGTTGACGTCATCGGCGGCCAGCTCGGCCGCGTACAGCATGGCCTGGCCCCACGCGGCGCCAGCGCCAGACAGCGTGACCAGCGCACCAACTTTCAGGGTTTCCTGGGCCTGCGATACGCCAGGCACAAGGCCGGGCGCAAGCAGCAGGGCGGACAGCAACAGGCTTTTTTTCATGGTTGTCTCCTTGGGGGCACTTATTGGTGCATTGCCTGACGGCATTGCCTGACGGCATTGCTTGGTTCTTCGTTGAAACCGGGGCGCGCTCGCCCCGGCCGGCCTCGCTATGCTGCGATGTCCAAAGGCACTTCAATATCCAGCAACGGCGCATGTTGCTGCGCGCCATACACGTCCGTGTCGCCCACCGCACCCGACGGGATACGGCGGCGCAAAGTGGCTTTCCAGGCCAGCGCCGGGGCGTACTCGGTGAACAGCACGTCTTCAGGGCGCACGTGATACAGCTCGGCGATCAGTTCGGCATTGATGACGCCGGTTGCGCGCACGGCTTCGAACAGCGCGGGCTTGTCGAACATGATGTCCAGCGTGATGTGGAAGGGCCCGGCGTTCTTGCTCTTGCAGGCGCGAGCGATGTGTTTCAGCTTGATCATGGCGCTAGACCTCTTCGTATTCGATGGGGAACATGGCCAGCGGATCGTCCACGCGGACGACGTGCTGCAACATGAATTCGTAGATCGCACCGCGTTCGATATCCGACGGCGAAAACGGGAACGCCATGTTGCCCTCGCGGCACATGCGGCCCGGAAAGTCCGAATGCAGCAGCGTCACGCGTGCGAGTGACAGGGCAGCGTTGGCCACTTCCTGCGTGGGCGCCACCACCTCGGCGATGATGGCGACCTCCTGCGGCGTGGTGCCGGCGTCGGGCTCCCATTGCCCCATCACGCCATCGCGCCCGTAATGGCGCAGCACCAGCTGATAGCCCGCCGGGTCGATGCCCAGCGCCTGCACCTTGGTGGCGGTGGATTCGCGAACGAACGCCAGAAAGCTGTCGATCTGCCCGATCAGGCCGGGGTCGCGCGTGGCGGCAAACGCGATGGCGCTATAGCCCGCCAGCCGTGCGCCTTCCAGCTTCACCGTGTAGGGCGCCGGATGCCATTGCATGCCGGTGATACGCACGCGGCGGTCGCTTATTGCATCCAGGCGGCACGCGCTGGCGTCCGCCACGCCGCCGGGTTCGTGGCGCAACACGGGGCTGGCGGTTTCGTGCAGCGCCTGCACCGCAACCGACAGCGGCGTGCAACGCAGCTCGGGGTTCAGCGGTTCGGCTTCAACATAGTCTTCACCCACCGTCACCATCAGGCAATCGTGCTTCTTCGGTATGGCGGCGTTGCACGCGCACTCCAGCATCTTGCCGGCGTACCACGCGGGCGCGGGCGGCAGGCCGTGATGCATGGCAAGCGCGGCCCAGGGCGCGGGGTCGGTGCCGCGTCCGCCCAGAATCACCTGCGCACCCGCCTTCAAGGCTTGCAGATACGGCTCCGGGCCCATCATGCCCACGATGCGCACGGCGTTGTCGATGGCGCCCGCAGTCAGCGCCGGGGCGTTGTCCAAGGGCTCGACGCGGCCGGCGCGCAGTTGCTCGATGAGCCAGCCCTTGTCCTGCTCGGCATGGATTAGCGCCATCTTGAAATGCAGCCCGTGTTCGGCGGCAATGTCGCGGATGATGTCGGCGCAGGCTTCCAGATGGGGTGCGCCGCCTGCGCCGCCGCAGGTGCCCACCATCAGCGGAATGCCGTTGGCGATGGCGCCACGCAGTAGCAGCGACAGGTCGCGCTTCGTGGCCATCCGGGAATTCAGCGTCTTGCCAGAACCCAGGTAATGCGGGCCGGGGTCGCTGCTGCCGCCGTCCACGCCGATCATGTGAGGTTTCAGCCGCAATGCCGCGGCCAGCGAGGCTTCAGGAAAGCCATAACCCAGGATGCCGCTTGCCGACATCATGCGTACGGGGGGTGTCGTCATGGCCGGGCGCTCAACGGGCAGCGCGCCAATCGCCGGCGCGGGGAACGGTCAGGCCCAGCGTGCCGCGCAGCGTGGCGTCGCCGTATTCCTTGCGGAAGAGACCCCGCTTTTGCAGCTCGGGCACCACCAGGCGCACGATGTCTTCATAGGTGCCGGGCACGGATGTGGCCGACAGCACGAAGCCGTCGCAGGCGGTGTTGAACCATTCCTCCATCTGGTCGGCGACTTGTTTGCCGGTGCCGCAGAACACCGGCCCATCGTTCAGCGTGCCGCGCCCCGAGGCTTCAACAAAGTCCTTCACGGATGGGTTGCGCTTGCCGCTGACTTGCACGACCTTGTCGCGCAGGCTTTGCCACGACACCGCCGCCAGCTCTTCGTCTGTGAACGGCTGTTCGTAGGGGCGGCCGGAAAAATCGATGTTCAGGGTTTCCCCGATCATGGTCAGGCCATCGATGGGGCGCGACAGGCTGGCCACCAGATCCCGCTGTTCTTCAGCCTGCGCCTGCGTATCGGCCACGATGATCTTCAGCTCGGGGCAGATCTTCACGCTGCCGGGGTCACGGCCCGCGCTTTCCACGCCATCCTTCAAGGCCTTGTATTGCTTCTTGCCGTTGTCCAGCGTGGGGTACTTGGCGAACACCACTTCGGCCCAGCGGGCGGCAAACGCCAGCCCGCGTCCGCTTTGGCCGGCTTGCAGCACCACCGGATGCCCTTGCGCGGAACGCGGCACGGTCAGCGGCCCGCGAGATTGAAAGAAGCGGCCTGCGTGGTCCAGTCGGCGCACCATGTCAGGGTCGGCGAAATGGTCAGCTTCCTTGTCGGCCACGATGGCGCCTTCGGCCCAGGTGTCCCAGTGGCCCATCACCACTTCCATGAATTCGTCGGCGCGGTCATAGCGCAGATCGTGTTCCAGGTGTTCGGAATGGCCGAAGTTCGCCGCTTCCGAATCATTCATGGACGTGACCACGTTCCAGGCCACGCGGCCCTTGGTCATCAGGTCCAGCGTGGCGAACAGGCGCGCCACATGGAACGGTTCGTAATAGGTGGTGGAGTAAGTGGCGCCCAGACCCAGGCGCGACGTCACCATGGCCATCGCCATCAGCACCGACGTGGGTTCCAGCTTGATGGCGCGCACGCCATGGGCCACGGTTTCGCGGTGGCTGGCGCCGTAGATATCGGGCATCGCCAGGCGGTCGTCGAAGAACGCCATATCGAATTTTCCGTCTTCCAGCGTGCGGGCGATGCGTTGGTAGTATTCCGGCGACAGGTAGTCGTTCATGCTTGACGGATGTCGCCACGAGCCCACATAGTTCGAGCAGTTTTGGGCTTGCAGGAAGGCGACAAGAGTCATCTGGCGGGGCGTCTTGGGTGTCATGTTTGATCCATCGGCAGGGTTCGAAAACTGTCAGGAAGTATTGACGTCGCGCCGCCACCCACACAATTTCCCTAGCGTGATACTTTTATAACCACCATGAATAAATCGTCGGACCGCCCCTCGCTGACCCGGATCGAACTCGACGAGCTCGAAACGTTTCTATGGGTGGTGCAAGAGGGCAGTTTCAGCGTCGCCGCGCGCAAGCTGCACCTGTCTCAGCCGGCGGTGACCAACCGCGTCAAGCGCCTGGAAGACAAGCTGCGCGTAAAACTGCTGCTGCGCACGACCCGCCATGTGGAGCCCACCGAAGACGGCCTGTTCCTGCGTGATGCGGCTGAGCAGGCGGTGTCCGGGTTGCGCGCGGCGCTCTCGCGTTTCCAAAGCGCTGCCGAAAGCGAACGCAACCGCGTCACGGTGGCCGTCACCCCGATGATTTCCGCCACCGTCATGCCCGCGATCATCCACGCCTATCAGGAACGCTATCCCGACGTGCGCGTCGTGCTGCGCGATCTGCCTTACGAACAAGTGGTGCGCAGCGTGGTCGACGGCAAGGCCGATATGGGCGTGGCCGCGCTGGACGGCACGCCGCGCGGGCTGCGCTTTCAGTTGCTGGCCGAAGAAGACATGCTGCTGGTCGTACCCGCCAACCATCCGCTGGCCGACGCGGGCGTCGTCACGCTGGACATGGTGCGCCACCATCCCCTGATGTTCCTGGACCGGTACGCGGCGCTGCGCAAGCCCCTGGCCGACGAGTTCGGGCGGCGCAACCTGGCCTTCAACCCGGAAATTATCTCGACGCTGCCGGTGCTGCTGGGCATGATCGACGCCGGCAACGGCATCACCTTCCTGCCGCGTTCCATGGCGCAGAACAACGCGCGCCGCACGCGCACTACCGTGCAGGTGCAAGACCTGGACGCCTCGCGCCGTTACGGCAGCGTCGTGCGCAGCAAGGCCGAGCTCAGCGCGGCGGCGCAGAATTTTCGCGCCTACCTGCGCCAGCATTTCCGCGAACGCCTGGAAGCGCTGGGCTAGCGATTTATTCGCGATCGTTATAAGACAATTCACTTCCGCAAATTGTGGCCGCCGGTAGCCGCTCCTAGACTGCGCTTGTTCAGTCAGAAGGAGAGGGACCATGGAGGTTCTGCGGGCAGATCTGCGCAACGTCACGGCCGACCGGCCAGAGCGCGCATTGGATTCGGTAGAAGGCGCCATCGCCGCCATTGCGCGCGGTGAATTCGTCATCGTCGTGGACGACGAGGGCCGGGAAAACGAGGGCGACCTGATCATGGCCGCCGACGCCATGACGCCGCAGGCGCTGGCTTTCATGCGGCGTCACACCAGTGGCTTGATCTGCGTGGCGATGCCGGGTGCCGCGCTCGACCGCCTGGCGCTGCCGCTGATGGTGCAGGACAACGCTGAATCCTTTCAGACTGCATTTACCGTCAGCGTGGACTTGCGCCACGGCATATCCACGGGCATCTCCGCCGCCGACCGCGCAGCCACCTTGCGCGCGCTGGCCGACCCGGCATCCCGCGCCGAAGACTTCGTGCGCCCCGGCCACATCTTTCCGCTGCGCGCACGCCGCGGCGGGGTGCTGGAACGCCCGGGCCACACCGAAGCCGCCGTAGACCTGGCGCAACTGGCAGGCAGAAACCGCTGCGGCGTGCTGTGTGAAATTGTCCGCGACGACGGCGGTATGGCGCGGCGCGACGACCTCGTCCGCTTCGCACTGCATCACGCGCTATGCATCATTTCGGTCGCGCAATTGATCGACTATCGGAAAAGCAAGGAGGGCAGGGCATGAACACGTTTGATTCCCGCGAATTGCGCCGCACGCTGGGCGCCTTTACCACCGGCGTCACGGTGGTGACCACGCTGGACGCCGAGGGCCGCCCCTTTGGCGTCACCGCCAACTCCTTCAGCTCGGTATCGCTGGACCCGCCGCTGATCCTGTGGAGCCAGTCGCTGAAATCCAGCAGCTATCCCGCGTTTCGTGACGCGCCACGCTTTGTCGTCAACATTCTGGCCGACCATCAGGTGCCGGTATCAAACCGCTTCGCCAAATCCGGCGGCGACAAATTCGAAGGCGTGGGCTATCGCGCAGGCGAAGGCGGCGTCCCCATTCTTGACGACTGCGCCGCTTATCTGGAATGCGAAAAAATTGCGGCGTACCCGGGTGGCGACCATGTCATCTACCTGGGCCAGGTTCACAACCTGCATCGCGCTGGCCAGCGGCCATTGGCGTTTGGCGATGGGGCCTATCGGCTGACCTTTGCGCATGACTTGGGCGAAGCGTCTGGCACCGCAGCGGAGCCGGGCTCCGGGCTATCCGCCTTGCGCGCGGTGCGATACGCCACGGCGGCATTGCCCGAGATTTGCCAGCGGATCGGCCAACGTACCGTTGGCCTGGCGGTGTGGGGCAACCAGGGCGCCACCATCATCCGATGGGAACCGTCGCCCACGCCCGTCAGCCCGTACTTGCAGACAGGCGTCGTCGTCAGCCTGACGCAATCGGCGACCGGCGCGGTGTTCGCGGCGTTCATGCCGCCAGAAGTCGTGCAATCCGTGATCGCGCACGAGCTGGATGCCCGCGCGGCAGAAGGCCACCCCGACACCGGCAATTTCGCGCAACGCGTGGAAGAGGCCCGCGTTCACGGCTTGGCGCGCGTGGTCGGCAGCGCGCCATCGCCGCGGCACAAGGTCACGGTCAATGCGTTTTCGGCGCCGGTGTTCGACGCCAATGGCGACATGGTGCTGGCGCTATCCACCACCTGCGAAGCGGCGCGCCTGCCGCCGGACTGGGATGGCGACGTGCCGCGCGCGTTGCTGGCGTGCGCGGCGGAGCTGTCGCGGCAGTTGGGATTTAGGGGATAGGGGATAGGGGATAGGGGATAGGGGATAGGGGATAGGGGATAGGGGATAGGGGATGGCGCATTCAGGGTGGCGGCTCTGCGCCGCCGCTATTCCGTTTAGCGCACCGCGTACTGCGCGTCGCTGACTTTTTCCATCCAGTCGACCGCCTTGCCATCCAACGCTTCGGCAATCGCGATATGCGTCATGCCCGTAGCCGGCGCCGCGCCATGCCAATGTTTGACCTGCGGCGGAATCCAGACCACATCACCCGGGCGGATCTCGCGTACCGGGCCGTCCCATTCCTGCACTAATCCAGCGCCCGCAGTCACGATCAAGGTTTGACCCAGCGGATGCGTATGCCACGCGGTACGTGCTCCGGGTTCAAACGTGACGGTGCCGCCACCGACTCGGGCAGGCGCAGGCCGGTTGAACAACGAATCGACACGGACAGAACCGGTGAAGTAGTCCGCCGAGCCCTGCGCGGACGGCTGCGTGCCAATGGGGGTGACGGTAATCAAAGCGCCATCTTCCTTGGCGGACGCCGCCGAGACGGCAAGCGATAGGGAAACGGCGGCAGCGGCTAGGGGTTTCATGATGGGTGGGCGTCCAATCGAAGGCGGTGGGGAAGGGACCGGGGCCGCAGCTTTTATGCGGGCAGGTCCGTCGTTGAAATGAGTATAGGGAGCCATCCATTGGGCGATAAGATGGCAAAATCCGCATACACCTATGCATGGAATTCACCAATGGCCACGGAAAACCTCAACGACTTGCGCGCGTTTGTCGCCGTGGCGCAGGCGCGCAGCTTTACGCGCGCGGCCGCTCAGCTGAATGTGTCGCGGTCGGCGCTGAGCCACACCATGACCACGCTGGAAGCCCGTCTGGGCGTGCGTCTGCTGACGCGCACGACTCGCAGTGTGTCTCTAACCGAAGCCGGCGCGCGCCTGTTGAGCACCTTGTCACCGATGTTCAGCGAGCTGGACGCCGAGCTGGCCGCGTTGCGCTCGGCGCAAGACAAACCCGCTGGCACCGTGCGCATCACCGCCAACGACCACGCCATCGCCACGGTGCTGTGGCCCAAGTTGCGCGAACTGCTGCGCGCGTACCCGGACGTGCGTGTGGAGTTGAACGTGGATTACGCGTTGACCAATATCGTCGAACAGAATTTCGACGCCGGCGTGCGCGTGGGCGATATCGTAGACAAGGACATGATCGCCGTGCGCATCGGGCCGGATCTGCGCATGGCGGTGGTGGCGTCACCCGATTGCCTGGGTTCGCAGCCGCTGCCCACAACGCCCAACGACCTGACCCGCTATCCGTGCATCAATCTGCGCTTGCCGACGCATGGCGGCCTGTACGCCTGGGACTTCGAAAAGGGCAAGAAGTCGCTGGCCGTTCGCGTGCAAGGGCAGGCGATTTTCAACAACACGTTCCTGATGCTGCAAGCGGCGTTGGATGGGCAGGGGCTGGCGTATGTGCCCGAAGATCTGGCCGCGCCGCATCTTGAAAATGGCCGCCTAATTCCGATTCTGCAGGACTGGTGGCCGCGGCTGCCGGGATATCACCTTTACTACGCCAGCCGCCGCCAGATGGCGCCTGCCATGGCGTTGGTGATTGAAGCGTTGCGGGTGCGGCGTTAGGGCAGCGTGGGGCGCAGGCAGAGCGGGGCGGACATTGATGAATCGATTTCACGAGTGAATGCGGAATAGGGGGCTTAATCCAACAGCTCTAGGCCCGTACCATTTCAGCTTCAGTCACGCCAAGCCGGAGCGAAGCCCGAAATGAAGAAATCCCTCAGTGCGCTGTGCGCGTCGTTCTTGATGTCGGGCATGATGCCGGCCGAATCCCTCGCGAAATCGGGGGATGCGGCGGCTGGTACGTCGGCCGCCGCGGCATCGGCCGCCGCGGCATCGGCCGCCGCGGCATCGGCCGCCGGTGCCGCCGCGTCGACGAATGCAACGGCCGACACCTCCGACACCTTGAACGCACGGCAACAGGCGATTCCGCCTATTGCCGCATTCATGGCCACCAGCGACATGCCCCGGCTTAACGCCGCCTTGAACGCCGGGCTTGACGCCGGCCTGACCATAAACGAATCCAAGGAAATTCTGGTTCAGCTTTACGCGTACACGGGCTTTCCGCGCAGCCTGAATGCGCTGTCTGAACTAATGAAAGTCGTGGACGCCCGCAAGCAGCGCGGCATGCAAGACCCGATCGGCTTAGAACCCAGCCGCGCCGTCGCCACCGGCGATGCATTGTTGGCGGCCGGCAAGGCCAATCAGACGAAGATCTCCGGCGCGCCGGTACAAGGCCCGTTGTTCGACTTTGCGCCCGTCATCAACCAGTTCCTGCAAGCGCATCTGTTCGGCGACATCTTCGAACGCGACAACCTGGATTGGCAAAGCCGGGAGCTGGCGACCGTCGGCGCGCTGGCGGCGACGCCCGGCGCGGAGCCGCAATTGCTGGCACATGTGCGGGCCAGCATGCGCGTGGGATTAAGCGCCGGCCAGGTGCGTCAGCTGACGCAGGTGCTGGCGGAACAGGGCGATGCGCAGGCGGCGGAACGCGCAAAAGCGGCGTTGGCGCAGGCGTTGGCATCAAAGTCCTGAGGGGTGAACGGCTCCAACTTACGCAGGCCCAATAGAATACGTTGTCACATGCTCTCGCCCTTCAACGCCGCAAACGGCTTGGGCTGGAATTGAACAACCGACTTTTGCTGCGGCTTGCTCCGCAAAGAGCCAACCAGGATGGAAACCATCACACAATCCACCGTCGCCATCATCGGCCCGGGCGCCATCGGAACGACGGTTGCGGCCGCACTGCACGAGGCCGGCCGTACGCCATTGCTATGCGGACGCTCGCCGCGCGATAGCCTGACCCTTCTGGATGGCGATCGCCGCATCATCGTTCCCGGTCCGGTGCAGACAGATCCCGCCAACATCCGTCGCACAGTCGAGCTAGTGTTCCTCGCGGTAAAGGCGACACAAGTTGAATCCGCGTCGGAATGGCTTGCGGCATTGTGCGGGCCGGAGACCGTCGTGTGCGTCCTGCAAAACGGGGTGGAGCAGTTGGAGCAAATCGCCGCGCATGCCCCGCGCGCGAAGATCGTTCCCGCTGTGGTGTGGTTTCCTGCCCAGGCGCAGCCCGATGGCTCGGTACGCTTGCGCGGCGATGTGCGGCTGACGTTGCCGGACACACCGGCATCCCGCGTGGTGGCCAACTCGCTGCGCGACACCCGGTGCGTCGTCGACATCACCGCAACCTTCAAATCCGAGGCCTGGCGCAAGCTGATGCAGAACGCGGTGGCAGGGCTCATGGCGCTGACGCATCGGCGTTCAGGGATGTTCGCCCGGCCCGACATTGCCAAGCTCGCCCTGGCGTATCTGCAAGAGTGCCTGGCCGTGGCGCGCGCCGAGGGCGCCGAACTGGGCGACAACGTACCGCAGGAAATTCTGCACAAGTTTCAAGCGGCGCCCGCCGACATGGGAACATCCATCCTGACGGATCGCGTAGCGGGCCGGCCCCTCGAATGGGACATCCGCAACGGCGTCATTGCACGTCGCGGGCAGGCTCACGGGATTCCCACGCCGATCAGCGACGTGCTGGTGCCGCTACTTGCTGCGTCGAGTGATGGTCCGGGTTGATCCTGGGCGTAATGCGCATGCTTGATAACGTCGGTACCTGGCGCGGGGACGCGTTTTCAACGTTGGGCCGAGCAGCGACGCCAAACGCCTCCATTTCCAGGTCGGAGGTGTTGCACGGACACATCAGGCGTCGTAGTTGCGCTTGTTGTGTGTCGTCCCGAAAAGGGCGGAGGCTGTCGTCTGGAATTCGCCGGAAGGCAATTGCGGGGATGGCAGGCAGGCTTCTCCGTTGCCGGCTTCCGACCCAAAGCAGTCTTTGATCATTTAATTTTCACACTGCAATGGATGGCCTCTGTGGGGGTGACCTCACGGGGTGTTCACGGAGAAGCGGCACGATGTGCTTTAACAACAATCAGTTGGCAGACCGTAATAGTTACTCATAGCTGTGGCTAGCAGGTTTCCAGTTACCCCCACGCTGACGGTCTGAGCACCTACGGCCTACTACGTCATCATTTCTTCATCCTCCTCTTCCGATTCAGCCTGGAAGATCTCAATCAGCTTTTGATTGTAATCATCGAGATAGGTCTGCAAGCCTTCACGATCGATGAGGCGAACACCAGCCGTGGAAGCAAGCTCCTTGGCCGATTTCGTGTAATAGGAATTGGTCACGACCATGGCTTCATCGCAACCGTAGAACGCTTTGGCCGAAATCGCTTGTTGAACGGCAGCATTGCCAACGGAGCCAGTGTAATTTTTTGCTTGGATCACCATATTCTTGCCGAACCGACTTACAAACAAATCGGCCCCCTGGTCAGCGGTCTTCTTCGTTTCTTTCACGTCGAAACCAATGGTTTGGAAAATTTCCACCAAGAAGGCCTCGAACTGGAACCCGTCCATTGCATCCACCAGATACATCGTAATGAACCGGTTCGGATTGAAGTGTTCAAGCTGACTCCCCAGCCGCTCGACGAGAATGTCGAAGTAGACACGCTCACAATGGTTCAGCCCTGATCGGAAGGCGGACAAGGAAATCAAAGGAATATCGACCGTTGCGTTCGCTTGAGCGTTGAATTGAATATCCGGGTAGGAAATATCATTCTCCCAGAGGTAGTAATAAAACAGAGCAAGATCGGATCTGAACGTCGTTCCAGCCTCGTCGATCCATGATCGAAGAGTCTCGGTCAGGTCGGCTTTTATGTGGCGGCTGAGCTCCCTGGAGAAGCCAAGGTAAGTCGAGTTAAATGAAGTCGTCAGAAGCAGCTTGTCCAGCAGTGAGGGCAAGCCTTCAAGTTCATCAAACCCCTTACGAATAAGCACCTCTCGGAAGAGCTCACGTTCAGTGTAGATGCCTTCGGGCCTAGGCCCCGGCATTCCGACGTCGTTAGACGTAGACGCGGTTTCCCGGGTGGTATGGATGAAATTTGTGAAATAGGGCTGCTTAAGCTGCGCGTATTTTCTCAGTACATTATTGAGCAAATCGTTCAGCTGTGCCTGCTCTTTCTTCTTGCCCAGAAAATCTTTGATGAATCCTTTGGACTGATACTGAAAGTCAGGATAGAAAGAGGGGTCAAGCGGGGTCAACTGCTGAGTTGACACTGCAGCAGACGGTGATGTGTCGGAGCTGTTGCACCAAAGGCAGGCCGTCTCAAAAGTCGTTCTGTTGCATCCGTTGCATTGGTAAATCATGCATATCCTTCCCGCGCTGAACACTGATCTGAGGTGCAAGACTTTACATGTCAGTTTCGATCAGTGGTCACTGGATACGAATCTGACGCCCTGGAAAGCCTCTGCATTTGATCGAAGACAGTAGCCTATTGTTACTTTTTCGTCTACAGGGGTCTTCCACCTCCAGGTGCGGTGTAGGCGCAGAGCTCCTTGTGAGGACCGCGTCTGTCCGACTGCTGTTTAATGCAACCGGCAGATCCCGACCCAAAGCAGCCTGTCGGTCTGATAGACATACCCACGGCCACCTCAATTTTCAGAAGACTTAAGAGCGGAAATTTTTTCCAAGCCATTCAAGCAATCCGAAATCACCTCGGGAAGTAGCTTCCTCTTCGATGTAGTGTAAATAGCAGGCCATGAAACAACGAACGGTTTCGGCGTTATTGCCTAATTTTATTAATTTGGAAGTTCCTTTGAGAACTAGACCTCTGCCCAAAACGGCCATCATAGGTTGATGTTTATTGTCTTGAAAACTTTCTATTAGTTTTGTTATGTCTGCAACTTTGCTTTCGTATGCAAATATTCCAAATAATGGGTAGTTTGCTTGGCTGTTTGGCAGTTTCCCGGAGCGAGCCAGTTTAAGACCATTTGGATTTTGCGGGGAAAGCTTCCAAGCAGCTGCTCTTGCGTCCTTCAGCGCTGCATTGTCAAGAACGCTTTTTATCTCCAATACTCGAATTACTGAGTCGATTGGATAGATTCCTCGTCCCAAGTCTTGGAATATAGGGAGCATTAGTCTCCTGTCGTAGACGATGATGTCCGCCTGCGAGCTCTCTCGCCCATTGAAGTCCGTGACTACTCCGCTGCCCAATCCGAAGTGGTTGGGCAAAATAGATTCAATGATCTGTCGAACGAAGGTCTCTCTTAGGTTCCCTTTTTCGCCACGATGACTGATTGGTGATGTGGCGTTAAATAAGCTCCATAGGTAGTCAAATCTTGCATTGAAGATATTGATGAAATGATTGTCAATCATGGAAATCCTATGCGTAGATCACCCGACAGTGATTTTTTATTGAAGCACGAAGGTTACCGCCTGGTTGAAGGAAGTGCACCTTGTTGGGCCTGGCGTTCCCTTTGCAACTGTTCTCGCTTCGCCTGAACTTCCGTGCGCTCCTCTGCACGATCCTCGCTCGTGTAAATATTTGCCTTTATGCGATGAAATCCGGTGGTGAGATGGTGAATATCCTTCTGCATCTTCTCCAAGCTCTGAGCAATTGCATATACATGGGGTTTGCCTAGCTGGTAACCACCTTTCAACTCCGACATATCTACCACAAGCGAGTCACTGTAGCGCTTGCCGGTAGCGCTATGGTATGTCACGTCTATCGCTAGCACTGAAGCCATTTTTCCGTCGTGATCTTCTGTCAGTTGTGTATAAGCGGACACTCTTTCTTGTCCGGGGCCGAAATGCTTAAGCCCAACGCTGAAAAAATTCACATCTGTAAATTCAGCAAGAAGTTTCTCAGCAGACTGACCTCCGGCGAGAACTTTAGGCTGGAAGGTGACATTCAAGGCAGGGCCAAGGCCGACGTTACGAACGTGTAGGCGGACAATGTGGATTGCGACGTCCAATGAGCTGACTGTGACCTGTAATTTCGGCTCAGTTTGAACTTCCCTCATCATTCTGGTCTCTTTAACGAGAATCCAAGTCAAGGCTGCGTAAAGTGCGGTAGCGACGGTAACAACGGCTGTGAATAGTACCGTCAATGCGCCGGAATTTTTGTTTAAGAACTCGAGAAGCTCGTTCATGTTTTTTTAGCGCGACAGAATGTTATCGAGAGTCGCTGGGTACGTACCGTCTTGCCGGAGAGTATGAGTCTCCCTATCGATCCTGCGCGTGTAGTGCCAGGCGAGGATCGTGCGCGCTTCCATGAGTGGCCGAATGCACTCCTTCATCAGTATGAACTCCTCTGTATAAAGGTTCTCCGAATAGGGTGTTATCCGGTCAGAGGCGTCGCGCTCGAGCCATTCTCGACGAGATGAGCACATGTTGTCGTGAATGACGTCGTGGTGAGCCTCGAACTCACCGTGCAATTCATCGTCGAACGTCTCGAGGTTCCCCAGGTCGATGATGCCATCATTCTCAGTTATGTCGATTCATCACTCTACAGGCGACTTCTGAGATTCTCGCCGTTTAACTGCCTCCCACAATCGCAATCGTCCGCCGGGCATAGGTCCGCACCTCGTCCTCGACGAAAGGAGTGTTGGGATCGTGATGAAATGGCGCGGTATAACCGTTGATATCGTCTAGCTCGCTATATTGTGGTGCCAACGGATGGGCCGTGTCACCCCGGATGCTCGCCAGCATATCGCCCAACCATTTCCCTTCAAGAATCTGGTTTGGAAAACGATAGCGAATATATTTTTCGAGCAATGGCCGCATCATCATCCGTATATCGCGCGCATCACCGCTGCGCCCCTCGGCGAAATCCTGCAACCTCATGTGATCTTGCAGATAGCCTTCCTTGACCTCACGCTCGATGTCCCACGCTTCGATCGACGAGCCGCTCGCGCTCGCCGAGATCTGAAGCGGTGTGCATGTCGCGCCGTGAATCATGCCGCGCACAGCGTCGAGGAAAAACTTGTCATGACTGAGCAGAATGACCTGCGCAGCCTTGCCTGGCTCGGCTGTTCGTGCAATTTCCTTCGCGGTCATCGCCCTGCGAAAGTCGTCTAGACTAGTGAATGGATCATCGAATACGACGATCTTGTTCGCAATATCAGGATCACGCTTAAGCTGAGACAGGAAGAAAGCAAGTGCAAAGGTATTCTTGTCACCGGCGCTCATCGTGGTGTCGAAGCCAGGATCATCGGCATTGGATTTCGTCACATCGATATCACTGGTGTCAAAGCGCAGGCAATATATCGACTGCGGCGCCCTCCCGACATAATTCTTCCTGCATTGCGCGAGGCGAAAGCTGGCGCCGAACGAGACCAGAAACCGATTTATATCGGTCTCATAAGCGCTCAGAATTGTCTCGTCATAGGTGTCGAGCTCGTCCTTCTTCGCATCCTTCGCTGCAACGAGCGCTTTCTTGTCATTGAGCAACGAGCTGTAGTTAGAGGCCAAACCATGCACTGGCGCGGAGTGCCTCTTCTTCACCGCTTGAAGAGTAGCAAGCGCCTTCTCGGCGCTGGCCTTGTCCGCGGCAGCATTAGCATCCTTCACTGTTTGGATGCGGCGGTTCGCTTCAGCGAACATCGCCGCTTCAGCATCCAATTCGACGCTAGTCGCCAACCAAGTAGCTTGTGCCTCAATGAAGGTCGTGGATGATTGCACCCGTTCCAATGGAGCGGCAGCCTTCGCCGTCAGCATCGCCTTGGCTGCGTCGAATAGGGCCTCGACCTCGTCGCTGATGCGATCAGCGGCGCCCGATGGCTTGTAGCCATGATCGGCATAAGCCTTCCAAAACTCGGCGTCGCTCGAGACCTGTGCAAAGCTCTGCTGGACCCTGAGCGCGGTCGTCGAGGATAGCGCCTGGTTAAGCGTGGTGCTCATCTCGGCGATGGCGGCTTTATGTGCCACATAGGCCTCGCTGAAATAGCCGCGATAGGCTTCGATCAGATTGTTGCCATTGAGCGGCATCGCGCAGAAGGGACAACGCTCATCGACGATATGTGGCAAACCCTGCGATAACCAGACCTCACCACCATCGCGAAAATCATGATGCGCGAGCTGTCGCTGAACCCGTGTTGCCGCGTCGGCGGCGATCCCGCCGACATCTTTGACCAGTAGGTCGATAAATCCCTCCGGCAAGGCAGGCAGCGACGGGACGCTCAACAGTTTGCGCGACGCAATCGCTGCACCATCGCTGATCGCCCTGAGTACTTTCTCCGCTCTATCGATTTTGTCATCGATGTCAGCATCCGCAGCGAGCTTCAGGAATGCTTCCAGCTTCATGCCTGGGGGGACATGTTGCTCCAGAACCTTCTTTTCAGATGTGATCTCCAACTGTTTTACGGTCGCGTCGGCATCGAGCCGATCCACCTCCTCGGCCAAGGCAACGCCTGTAGGGCCAACTACAATACGATAGAAATTACGACGATGCTCGATATCGATCTGATCGCCTCCGTGGACATTGTCGGTGACGAACTGCTGATCGAAAATGTGGATATCGGGCTGCGCGGCTGTCCAGGCACCGCCTGAAAATCGAGCCGGCCCACCGTCGAAGAGAAGCCCGACCTCAGGTTCCGAGGTAGCCAAGAATGTTTTTCGGCGTTTGATGAGTTTGGGTTCGTTACTCTGGAGCGAGCGAAGGATTCCGCACAGAGTCGTCTTGCCACGCCCGTTGCCACCATAGATCAGCGTAAAGCGACCATACTCACCCCCGCTGATACGCGCCGCCTTAAAACGACCGACATTTTTGATCGTGGTAATTTTCTTCAAAAACACGAACCTTGCTCCTCTTTCGTCACCATTTTTTTGCAGGTCTGATTCGCCCTACGCCGGCACCGTGAGTTAAGGTAAGTAATAGTATGCTTATATGTCAAGTTGATCCCGGCACGAGAATAAGGCACGGAGACCTGGGTGATTCCAGAAGTCGAGACGCTTGGGAAGTGGACAATCACGCTATTTTTGGGCGTGATTGGATTGTGTTTAACTACAGCGATTCGCTGGCACTGGGAGCGCCGTTCCAGAACTTCCCGCTATAAATATGTGGCGGGCGCGCACAAAGATATGACGATTGGCCCCGATCCAAGTTGCCTATCCTTCGCTCTGCAAGTGGACTCCGGCCATAACCAACACGGGCAGGTGCCAATTACTGTTGGTGCCGTTACCCTCATGTTGGCTAAGAAAAATGGAGGCGAGATGGGCACGTCGGTGCTAGGACCATCTCGTGGCTCGGACATTACGATACTCCCGAGCACTAAGGCAAAGTTCCACTCCGTGGAAGTCAACCTGACTAAGCCTTCATTGAATGAGGCTGCTGTCCTCTTTGAAAGTGGCGGAAAAACACCATACTTTCGCACTGGTGCCATCGATGATCTGACGGCGTTGGATATGACGAAGCGCCAAATGGAGTTGCTCCTTCACCAGTCGGTGTGGTCCATCAGAAATCTCGTTTGGGATAGACAAACGAGTACGGCAAATATCTAGAGCTTCAACAATGCCTGGCGAGGTGTCCAACGGCTGCTCTTGGCCGGAAGCGGCCAAGTGAATCCAGTACAGGCACCATTTCGACGGAACTTGTGGCTGCGCTAAAGCCCCGTTAGCATCGGCTCACCTGCATTCCCGTTCTGCGCCCACATCCATGATGGAAGCCACCGTGACCGAACCCACCGCCATTGAAGTTTCAGGCGAAGCCGCCTCTCATAAGGGCAAATTTTTCCTGCTCGACGCCAGCTTCTTGGAAAACGGCAGGGTTCCCGGCATAGAAATCGCCAACGAACAGAAGCTGATCGATCCGGGGATGAATGTCGTCTCGCGTCCTAATGGAATGCCAGATCAGTATTCGCAGCGTCCGCACCTGGTTCATGTACCGGAGAAGGGCGGAATGCCACGCGATCTGGAAGAGCTCGCTGGCATATGGATTGTGTCGGAGCCGTTGAAGCAACTGTTTGAGCAATTGGACGCCGAGGCGTTTGCATTTGTGGCATGCGACTTCAGCCTTGCTGACGGCAGCCCCGCCCCTAAATACTTCCTAGGCAATGTGCTGCGCACGCTCGATGCCCTGGATGAAGCCGCTTCTCGCGTGAGGATCAAGCTGGACCACAATTATCAGACCGGCGAGGACGAGAAGCTTTATAGCCTCGTTGGCGGAGCCAGCTTGGTGTTCAAACAGGATGTTGTGGGAGATGCCCATATCTTCCGCCAAGATCGCATGGGAGCACCTCCCATCTGCGACCGCGCGATGTTTGATGCATTGATTGCGGCCAACTTCTCCGGCGTACGGCTGCGCGATGTAGCCGATATTTAGAGCTGATATGGGAGGGGAGGGTTATGGCCGCTGCGGGACCCTAAGCGGCCACCCTCGGATGTCGGTGCGGTGACGCGAATGCTCGCTTTCCTCTTCACGGGCCACACCGCACCCGTCAGCGCCGCTCGAACTTCGGTGCGCGCTTTTCTTCAAATGCCTTCCGTCCTTCCTTGGCGTCGGCGGTGGCGAAGCAGATTGCTTGCAGATCGCGCTCGTATTCCACGGCCTTATCAAGCGGCATCGACAACGCGGCGCGCAGATTGACGCGCGCCGTCTCGGCCGCGATAGGCGCGCGCGAGGCGATGGTGGCGGCAAGTGCTTGTGCGCGGTCGCGCAACTGCTCTTGCGGAACCACCTCGCTCACCAGGCCCCAGGCCAGCGCCTGCTCGGCGCGGATGGGGTCGCCGGTCAGCACCATCAGTGCGGCGTTGCTCGGGCCGACCGCATGGACAAGCTGCGC
Organism: Achromobacter kerstersii; assembly: GCF_902859595.1. Classification (GTDB taxonomy): domain Bacteria; phylum Pseudomonadota; class Gammaproteobacteria; order Burkholderiales; family Burkholderiaceae_B; genus Achromobacter; species Achromobacter kerstersii. The sequence goes on from NZ_CADIJQ010000001.1 coordinate 754,679, forward strand.
CGTCATGCCGCCGCCGCCGATCCAGCCCAGCTTGATCTCGGGCGCGCCCAGGCGCGCGTTGTCCGAGGCGATGCGGATATCGCAGGCCAGCGCCATCTCCAGACCGCCGCCGAAGGTATAGCCGTTGATCGCTGCCACCGTGGGCTTCTTCAACATGCGCACGCAGTCGCAGTAGTCGAGCCGATTGCGGAAATCCCAGGGCGTGGCGTAGCGGTCAAGCTCGGTAATGTCCGAGCCGGCGCAGAAGGCTTTGGGGCCCGCGCCGGTCAGGATCACCGCGCGCACCTGCGAATCGGTGTTGCATTGCTCCACCGCCGCGATCAGCAGGTCAGCCATCTCGGGCGTCATCGCGTTCAGCTTCTCGGGACGATTAAGTTCGATGATGGCGACATGGCCATCGATACTGAGATTAACGAGTGCGCTCACGTCGAAATCCTTATGTTGCGGTGTGCTTGCGGGCGCCGGCCAGACTGGCCTGGAAGCGCTGAGTCAGGCCGCGCGCCAATGCGTGGGAGGATGCGCGGGCGGCGACGCCGTCACGCAGGAACTGCGAGGCCTCGGTCTGGAAGGCGATGTAGCCATCGTGCCGCGGCCGGATCGAGGCGGCTTCGAGCGTGGGGGCCGTGTTGGCATAGAAGTTGCCGCTCGCCGCATTCACGTTTGCATCGGCCCAGCTGCCGCGATGGCTTGGCTGCCCTTCGTGCTGCGGGATGAAGCCGCTTTGGGTATCGGCCGCCAGCAACCACAGTAGATGCGCGCGCAGCTCCGGCCCCACGATGCAGCGCCGTGATATCGCAATGCCGGTGCCACCGAGAATCGAGCCGGGCCTGCCCGCTTCGGCCTCGGGCGCGTCGCGGAACGTGAGCGGTTTCGCGACCGCAGAGGTGGCGTAGTTCACATAGCCATAGACGAGCGGGCAGAGCGCGATGTCATCGCGCGAGCTCATGTGGCCGAGCAGCGCGATCGGGTTGTAAGCCAGGGCCTGCGCGGGCGTGAGCCGCGCCAATTCGCTGAGCACATCGCACGCGTCGGCGAGCGTCGCCTCGTCGTGCCAAGCGCCGTGCGGGCGCAGGTCGGTATCGGGCGCGATGGCGGCCGCGATCGACAGCAGCGACAGGAACGGGTGCGGGCCGCCCCAACTGAGCGCGACCGCGCCGCTGCGTTGCGACAGCGTCAGCACCTCGCGCCAGGTGCGCGGCACGGGGCCGTCGAGCCGGTCGGCCCGCGTGGCCATGACCTGCGTGGCGGCGTCCAGCGGCAGCGCCCATTGGCGGTCGGCCATGCGATAGCTGTCGTACGACAGCCCGATGCTATCCCCCGCGATGCGCGCCAGCTCGTCGGGCGCGAACACGGTGTCCAGCGCTTGCAGGCAATCGTGCGCCAGGGCCTCGCCCAGATGGGGATGATCCAGCACCACCAGGTCGTAGCGGGCGCAGAGTTCGGCGATGGGCGCCGATTCAAAGCCTTCGAGCGACTGCTTGTCCCAGTGCACCAGCGGCGTGAGAGCGGTGGCGGCGTGCAGGGCATTGAAGCCGCGCGGATGGTCCCAGGTAAGGCCGCGGTAGGGCAGGGCGCGCTCGCTCATTCCGAGGCTCCACGCAGCACCGCGCCCGAGGCCGCATGCGCGGCGATCTCGTCGGCGCTGAAGCCAAAATCGCGCAGCACTTCGTCGGTGTGTTGGCCGGTGAGCGGTGCGCCGCGCACCACCTGGCTCGGCGTCTTGGAAAAGCGGATCGGAAAACCCGGTGTCTTAATCAGGCCTTCGGTCGGATGCTCATACTCGACGAAGGTGCCGTTGTGCGCGATCTGCGGATCGTCGACCAGATCGGCGTATCCATAGACGGGGCTGCACCAGATGCCGGCGGCATCGAGCTTGGCGAACCAGTCGGCCGTCGAGGCCTTTGCAAGGGTGTCGCGCACGAGCCCATAGATCTCGTCGCGCTTTTCCCAACCGTCGCGCTCGCCGGTGTACTCGGCCAGGCGCGGCTCTTCGGTCACGCGCGCCAGCACGTTCATGTCGGGCATGGCAAGCGCCAGATAGCCGTCGCTGGTCGCGAAGGTGCCGTAGGGCGCGCGGATGTACACGTGGGCATGTGGCTCGGCACTGCGCACCTGCGGCTTGTGCCCCACGGTGTAGACCGAAAGCTCCTGCATCTGGATCGTGGTGATCGCATCCAGCATGTTGACCTCGACCTTCTGGCCTTCACCGGTGCGCTCGCGGTGCAGCAGCGCGGCCAGCACGCCTTCGAAGGCGCAATACGCGGTGACGGCGTCGACCACATACTGGCCTGCCGCGCGTGGCGCTTCGCCCGCACGGCCCGACGACAGCATTGCGCCCGACATCGCCTGCAACAGCAGGTCCTGACCGGGGCGCGTGGCATAGGGGCCGTCTTCGCCGAAGCCCGACATTGATACATAGATCAGGCGCGGGTTCAGCGCCGACAGGGTCTCGTAGTCAACCCCCAGACGGCCGGCGACACCCGGACGGTAGTTCTGGATGAACACATCGGCCTGCGCCGCGAGCTTCTGGATGATCTCCTTGCCGCCGGCGCTCTTCAGATCGATCGCGAGCGAGCGCTTGTTGCGGTTCAGCGAAAGAAAGGACACGTTGATCTTGTTGCCCGTGATGCCGCCGGCGGGCGCGTGCCGCTGCCATTCGCCGGTGGGCGGCTCGATCTTGATCACGTCAGCGCCCAGGTCGCCCAGGCGCTGCGCCGCGAAAGGCCCCGCCATGGCGATGGAGCAGTCCAGAACCTTGTAGCCAGAAAGAATACTCATGCTTCTACCCTCTGCGTGCGCCAATGCGCCTCAATGCATGACCCAGCCGCCGTCAACTGCCAGCGTCTGTCCGGAAATGAAACCCGCCTCGTCCGAGGCAAGGAAAATGATGGCCGCGGCGATGTCGCCTGCGTGCCCGCGGCGCTTCACCGACTGGCGTTCAAGCACCATGCGGTTGTAGCCGTCGGGATCGGGATGGATCTTCTCGGCGTCGGTGGGAAACGCGCCCGGCGAGATGGCGTTGACCGTGATCCCCCACTTGCCGAACTCGCGGGCAAATGCGCGCGTGGCGCCCACCATCGCACCCTTGGATTGCACGTAGGGCAGCAGGTTTTCCCAGCCGCCGGACAGCGTGATCGACGAGATGTTGATCACGCGGCCCCATTGCTGTTCGCGCATGCCGGGCAGGGCCGCGCGGACGATCTGAATCGCCGCCTCCACGTTTACGCGGTGCACGCGCGCCAGCTCTTCGTCGCTGTATTCCTCGAACGGACGCGAGGGGTAAATCGCCGCGTTGTTGATGACCACATCAATCGGGCCCTGGGCGGTCAGCTGCTGAAGGTGCGACTGCAACGCGCTGGCGTCGGCAAGATCGGCCTGCAGAATGTGAAGCTGGTCGGAAAACCGCGCCGGCACGGTGCTGCGCAAGCGATCGATATGCCCGGCGTGGTTGTCCAGCGCGATCACGCGGGCGCCTGCTTCCAGCAGCGCCAGCGTGGTGTCCACCCCGAAACCGCCCGCCGCGCCCGTGAACAGCACGCGACGGCCTTGCAATGAGAAGCGCGCGCTCATGTGCGCCCCGCGATGGGCGCGAAACGCCCCGACAACGGCGGATAATCGGCCTCGGGCTGCACCGCGATCGCGCGGATGCGTGCTTCGCATGCCGCGATTTCGGCGGACGTGCCCAGCACGCTGAACGTGGTGTCGTAGCGGCGTTCTTCCCCATGCTCGAGCCAGATGAGCTCGTTGCGCTCACGCGCCGCGCCCTGGCCCAGCACATGGTTGGTCGAGGGCTCGATGCCCATCGCATATTGGCCCGATTGCAGGTTCTGCCATTGATACTGGCACGGGAATTGATGCTTGAAGGTGCTGACCTGCATGCCCAGGGCCAGCTTATCGTTCACCAGGGCCACCGGGACGCTGCCGTCGGCGGCGGCGGCCATCTCGTGCTGCCACACCTGCTCATGAAAGCCCAATTGCGGCGCCGGCATGCGGCGGTAGCCCACGCCCTGTTCGCGGTAGGTTTGCTCGTGTGCGGCCCACACCACATCGCGGATCGGCGCCAGATAGCGCGAGTCGGCGTCCAGCACCGGATAGCCCAGGTTGATGTGATAGCAGAGCATGTGCGGCGTGCGGTAGAAGCCGCGATTCACCACGCGATCCGACAGTTTGATGTCGTTGGTGCCCACCTCGATCTCGATGCGGCGGTGCAGCTCCAGGTGCTCGCCGAACACGGTGCCCTGGCTTACGACTCCCTCCGCCCATAGCACGCAGCGATCGCCGTCCCAGCGTTCGCCGTAGCCGGTCAGGCGCGCCGGTATGGTGCCCACGCGGCCGTGGATGGACTGCTTGGCGGTCTTGCGCGGGCCGTACACATAGTTGTCGGCCGGTGCGTCGTACATGAACAGAATGTGGTCCAGTCCGCAGGTGATCATGAGGCCCGAGAACGAGCGCATCCAGCCCAGTCCGCCTTCGCCTTCATAGTCATGCAGGCCAGGATGGCGATAGCCCGACGGCGACTGCCATCCCATGGCGAAGCCGCGGTATTCGCAATCGGCGATGTCCATCGCGCGATCCACCAGCACCGTAAAACGCAGGCCCGTGCCGCTGCGGAACTCCAGCATGCGGATACCGCGCTCCAGCCCGTCGTCCAGCGTCATCAGGCGTACGCCGGCAAACTGCGCAAGCTGTCCGGTGCGCGCCTCCACGTCGCGGCGCGTCATCCAGGTTCCGTAAATGTCAGGCATGAGTTCTCCCTGGCAAAGGCGCGGGTGCGCGTTTGCCGGTGTCGGTGTTCAGAATCGTGTTCGCAGGCGCGCCGCGGGCCTTAGGGAAGGGTGGTTCGCGGTGCGCCTCTGTTGCGGCAGGCGGCCTACAGGCCGTTCGCGCGCAGCCGCTCGTCCAGGAAGTTCTTGGCGCGCGGCACGTCGTCTTCGGTCAAGTGCTCGATGATGATGGGAATGTTGGGGTGCTTTTTCGCCAGGCGCTGCAGGTAGAGGTCGTAATTGAGCGCGCCCAGGCCCGGCGCCGGCAGCTCGATCTCGCCCACCCCACGGAAGGTATGGCTTTCGGCCGCGCCGTCGTCACCAATGTCGCTGTGCTTTTCCGACTTGTCATCGCCCGAACGCTTCACGTCCTTGGCATGCGCGATGCAGATTTTGTCGGAGAGGGCGTCGAACACCTGATTGAGCGTGCGGTCCATCTGGTCGATGTTGTGCGCTTCGAAGTAGTTCGTCGGGTCCATCAAGAGGCCAAGGCCAGGGTGATCCACCTCGGCGAACATGCGCAGCGTTTCCTCGACGGAACCCACCACGTTGTTCACGTAGGTCTCAAGCAGGAAGACCGCGCCATGGTCATAGGCATGTTGCGACAGCTCCGCGATCATCGCGCGGCACTGGTCCCAGCCTTCCTCGGTCTTGTTCTTGGGGTGATGCACCCAGTCGCTGTCGGTGGCGAACGTGCCGGTTTCCGAGATCACGTAAGGCGAACCCAACTGGCGCGCGTGCGTGAGGATCTCTTTGAGATAGCCGTTGCGGCGCTGGCGTTCGGCGGGATCGGGATGAACGATATTGGTATAGGCCGAGATGCAGGACACCGGCAGGTTGTAGTGGCGGAAGGTGTCGCGGATCTGTGCGCATTTCTGCGCGGTCAGCTGCCCCGGGCCGAGCTCCATGTCCTTGAAATGCAGGTCCAGCTGCACGGTGTTGAAGCCGTGCGAGCGGATCACCTTGGCGGTGCGCTCCAGCTCATAGGGAAAGTAGCCCGAGAAGATTCCGGTCTGGATCATGATGGTTTGTCTCCGTCTGTTTTTTCTGTCTGGTTATTCAACAGCCGGCAGCCGTACTGTGCGGCCTTCGGCGATGGACGTGTACGCGGCCTCGACCAGCGCCATCGTGCGTACGTTGTCGGTCACGCTCAACGCAGGCTCGGTGCCGCTGGCCAGCGAGTACTGCAACTGCTCCATCACGCCGATGAAGGCATGCGGAAACCACATCGTGTCCCACGTGGGAGTGACCCAACGCCCGTCGGTATGGCCCTTGGCCGCGCGCGAGGCGTAGCTCAGGGTCGACGGCTCGCCGGTGGGCCAGCCGATAGTGCCGCGCGCGACGCCCTCGGTGCCTTCCACGCGCCAGCGGATGTGCTGGTCGTCGGGGTATCCCTCGGCCCGCGGGCCCGACCACACATCTTCAAGCGACAGCGCGAGCAGGCCGTTGCCAAAGCGCAGCGTGGTGCTCACCAGCCCATCCTGATGCGCGAACTCGGTGCGCGGATCGGGGCGGGTGATGCTGGTGATCTCGGTGGGCTCGCCAAACAGATAACGCAAGGCATCAAGGTGATGCACGCTCATGTTCGAGAGCGTCAGCCGGTCATAGCCGCGCAAAAAATCCTGCCAATGCGGGATCGCGTGCATGTCGATCTGCGCGAACACCGGCGTGCCCAGCACGCCCTGGTCGAGCAGCTGCTTGAGCGTGCGCATTGATTGGTCGTAGCGCATGTTCTGGTTTACCGACAGGATCTTGCCGGCGGCCCGGGCCTCGTCGCGCAAGGCGCGGGCTTCGTCCAGCGAAAGGGCAAGCGGCTTCTGTGCCAGCACGCCGCGCACGTGCGGGGCGCGCAATGCGGCGCGAATCAGCGCGGGCTGCAGGTCGGGCGGATACGCGATGTCCACGATCTCGATCTGCGGATCGGCGATCAGGGCCAGGGGATTCTCATGCACACGCGGGATGCCGTAGCGTTCGGCGATCTCGGCCGCTTTGCTTTGGGTACGCGACGCGATCGCCGCCACCGTGAAGCCGGCCTGCTGGTAGGCCGCCAGATGGCATTCGGCCATGATCATGCCGGCGCCAATGCAGCCGATGCGAAAACGCCGTTCCCGAACGGGCGGGTCGGGCACCAGGGTAGGGTGCGACATGTGCTCCTCCTGCCGGCTTGGTATGCGCTGTCGACTGCCAGGCATCCTGCCGTGCGGTGTTTGATGTTATTGAGCCGCGATAATCACATCAAAACAATCAGGGGTAAAGCTAGATGACGCTCCAAGGGCGTAAACGTTACTTTTCTGATCCCGAATGATTGCAAATGATGGGTTATGATGGCCTCGCCACCATCGTCCTGATGGTGTTTTGAGAGCCTGGCCCCGCATGCGTCCCACCATTTCCCTCATTGCCCGTGAAGCCGGCATGTCCACCGCCACCGTGGACCGGGTGCTGAACGACCGCGACGGAGTGCGCGGCAAGACGCGCGACCGCGTGCTGGCAATCGCCAATCGCCTTGGCTACTTCGTCCAGGGCGCCGATGCCGCCAGCCAGGATGTGCGGGTCGATTTCGTTTTACCCGCCGGCACCAACAGCTTCATGACTGCGTTAGGCCAGCACCTGCTTGAAGAAGCCGCCACCCGGCCCGATGTGCGGGCCCGCCTGCATCTGATCGAGGGATTCGACGCCAATAAGCTCGCGCAAAAGCTCTACGAGCTGCGCGACCAGACGCAAGCCGTTGGCCTGGTCGGGCTGGATCATCCCCAAGTGCGCGACGCCATCATGGCGCTGCGCGACAGCGGCGTGCATGTGAGCACCCTGGTGTCGGACATTCCGATCTCGGCGCGCCTGGGTTACGTGGGCATCGACAACCGCGCCGCAGGCCGCCTGGCCGCGCTGTTGATAGGCCGGTTTCTGCCACAGCACACAGAGCGGAAGGTCGCGGTGTTCGTGGGGTCACTGGCGTATCGCGGCCACGAAGAGCGGGAGATGGGCTTTCGCTCGCTGCTGAGCGAAGAGTTTCCGCACCTGCGCATCGCACACATTCTGGAGATCGGCGACGACCGCGACCGCGCCTTTGCCGTCACGCAGGATCTGCTGCGCAAAGAGCCGCCGCACGCGATTTACAACATCGGCGCCGGCAATCAAGGCATCGCGCGGGCGCTGAAAGAGGCGCGGCCGGCTGAGGCGCGGCCCGCCGAGGCGTGGCCAAACGAGGGTCGCGCAGGTAAGGCAGCCTCCGCCCATCGCATTGTCTTCGTGGGCCACGACCTCACCGAAGCCACGCGCCGCCTGTTGCTCGATCGCACCATGGACGCCGTGATCGACCAGAACCCGCGCGTCGAAGCGCGCGAGATCGTCAAGCTGCTGGTGGCGGCCGTGAAGGGCGCGCCCGAACCCAGCTACCTGCCGCGGCTTCAGGTCATCTTCCGGGAAAACATTCCGGAGCCGTGATGGCATTGCGACGGCGCCAGGGCTGGATGGTGGGCAGGGTGGGCGTGGTGCTATTTAAGGTCTGTTGCGCCTGAGTCGGTGCGCCGATTGCCAGCCCAAGATTTCCCGCCGGCGGATCGCCTTGTGTACTTGAAAAACGGCCGGCGAGCACCGGGCGATTCGCTAGTCAGTGGACGTGAATTTCAACGGTACGACGAGGCATCGGCTGCAAACGCCGGGGCAATAGGAAGACTTTATGACCGCCTTGAGGACACAAAGCCTGCGAAAAAGAAATGGCTGGACGGAAAGTTTCCAAAAAAAAAGCATGTCCCCAAAATTTGAAAATAAATTGTTCTTGCGGAGCTGCTTCGGCGCCGTCTGGTCGGAAAGCCCTGTACGTCCAAGCCCGGGGATTTGAGGGAAGCTCTATTGGAGTCCAGGCCAACGGCGTGCTGTTAGGACGTCGCAGGCTAAACGGGACCATGTGGACCCATTCTCCCCGTATCACGGCCACCGAAACGAGGGGAGGCCGCACAATTCACGTCTACGTCTCAACATCTCGTCAAAGGAAGGGAGTGACAGCGGTTTGGGTAGGATCTTATGACCTGCAATTTGACAAAATACGTGACCGGTTTTCAGATTTACGCATTTCAGCCAAGCATTTAGCGCATTGGCAACATCTCCCGTGATCTGCATTGGGGGCTTATAGTGCAGCCTTCCTCTCATTGTTTTGTTCCTTTGGTATGACCAAAAATACGTTCCATCAGCCTTAACCAAACCGGACGTATGTGTGGCTAGTAAGGCTCGCTGGTCTTCGTAGCTTCGCTCCACCGCTACAAGGAGAATCAGGGCTCTGTCCCGAAGTCCGGTTGGACTGGCGTCACACGATGACAGGAGTATGCGTCGTTCGTCCGGATCCACTGACAAGCCCAAGCGATCGCGCCTTTTCAAGCGGGTTGTGCGCTCGCTTATTGCATCAAAACACTGAACTAATTTGATCTGGTCTATCTCTGGCCATCCCATCAATTTCAGATAAGTTCTTAATGCTAATAGTGAGTTAGAAATTTGCCTGGTCTGGAACGGTCGGGAGCGCTTTTTAAATCCATTATTAACCAAAAGGCAATTTATCCAGGGTGGCAGAGTCCCTTCTAAAGAGCCCAAGGACAAGGGAAGCGAGTGGTGGTCCTCGATAAATTGGAGGATTACTTCTGTTGTTGGGGGGGAGCGAAGAGTAGTTCCAAATCGAACGTACTGCCATGCAGCCCAATAGCGCATCGCAGAGGCGAACCGTGCAGGAACAGAAAAGTTCGGATCGCGAGCCCTTAATTGAGCATCACAAGTGCGTACAGCGTCTTCAATCTCCGTAACCTGACAGAGAGATGAGGAATTTATTTCGTCTGTCACTTGTGCACCATTGAGGCGATGATCTCAAGATTTCACGTTGCGCGAGTCAATGAGCGCACGTCGGGGGATAATATCCAACCAAAAAAGAATTGCGATCGGGTGATCTGTCGAATCCGTAGCCGGGCACCTCATGCACTGCAACGGGAACGTCGAGGACGAAGGTTTGATATGACTGATGGGTGCGAACGCATGCCATATCTCCTGCAATGCCACTCCTTTCTTTTTTTTACCTTTGAATGTGGAAATATAAAAATAAGTCTGAAGAGCGATCGAGATGTTCAGATAGGCGTAAAAAGAAAAATAGAAATATTCCGCGAGATTAGAGCGCGACGTCGCAAATAACTTCACGATCTCTGCGCGTGGATGCACGACATATTGGATATTCTCACGTGTCCCCGGCGCCGCATGCAGGTGATCGGATTGCGGCCCTTCAAAAGCGGTGACCCACCATCGGTAGGCCAAGCGTTCCGGAGCAAACGTATAGTGTATTGGCGCAAAACAACGATTACATATGTCCCATTCCCACTCGCTGCGCTCGGCCCTAGTCCCTTTAATACACAACGCTGGTGTCTCGGCGGTGATCCGGCGGTGCGCCATTTCATACGCAGCCCTGATATCTTCCGAGGTATTTTTTCCCTCCGTATTTTCATCGCTGGGGGCAGCGAATATCGGCCGAATGTGCAATCCTGTATTGTGATAAACATGTTTCTTTATCGCATCTGGCGGCTTTTCGAATATTGATGCTAGCTCGACGGCGCGTCCGCGATCAATCGATGACTCCATCAAGCCATAGTCGTTATGCCAGCCTGCGTCATTTATGACTCTAGAGATAGAACTTATCCACTCAGCAACTGAAGATCCCGCTCTTTGTAGTTCTTCAAAGTTGGGATCTCGGCGCACGGGTCGTGGGTAGTTGCCCGCATGAGGCCATTTACAGTATCTACAACTCCAGGGGCTTCCCAGTGTAGTGGAGAGGAGGCCGAAAGCGGTAAATGGCTTGATGCAAGAGGGGCAGTATCGGGTCAAAGGTTGGTTGTGGATAGGACAAGACCGTATACACATGATCTGATGCAACACGGAGTGATAACCTCGTTCCATGCACATTGGGCAGACTCTAAGGTGCTTTTGACATAAGAATGCGTCATTGTCACGCTGAAATATGTCGCCCTCCGATACTGGGCTATATATTTTCCCTCGGATTCCGAGTAGTCCCTCAATGGAACGTATCTCGAATAGGAACCCTTCGTAAGTCGGAAATTTTTTCTTCTTCGCCTTAGGAAGCATATTCTTCAGTTCCGCCGGGCTCAGCACGTTTTCCATTCGTAAGCGCCATGCTAGGCTTACATGACTTTCAAACGGACGATGCCATCCCTGCGCCCATGAAAGTACTTGTTTTGCCGTAGCGTCCATTTCGTTTTGAGGCAAAGATAGCCCTATCTGCCCAAACCAAATGCATCATCGAAGCCTGAGTGCATGACCGCTACTCGCCATAGCTCCTCGTGTCCGGCAGCATTTGTTATTTCCTTGGGGTTCCATCTGAAAAGAAAATGTCGGATAGCTGCGGTCAGCCATTGCATGCCAACCTTCAGCTCATCTGGCCTGCAGCGGGCGATATCTGCAAATGAGTTCCAGCAGTATCGAGCTTCTTCCCTTAGGCGCCACCCCCCGGAAAACGCTTTTGCTTGGAAAAACTCAGAGTAACTGATGTCTGTGGACATCGGAAAGGAAGCGATAGAGTGATCATCGTACGCGCTCAGCACATCTTCAGCTTCGTCGGCGGTACACAGGGCGCTGAATTCTTTTGTCTGAAGAAAAAATCTGCCAACTATGTCGCGACGTCCGGCGCTTAAAAGTGCTGATTTCATGTTGCAGAGGTGTTGGTCGCCGAAGAAGACTATCGTTAAGTAAATGTCTCTCCGCTCCATATCATTTACTATGTCACGCAATCTGGTCAGGTCAGACATCCAATAGTTTTGGGCCTCATCAATAAATAGAAGGAGTTGTCCTGATCCAGCGTCTTGGGACAGAGCCCCGAGATGATTCAAGAGTCTTATTCTCTTTTCGGGCGCCGTGCCTTTCTCGTGAACAGCATGCATTAGATCGAAAAGAAGGTCGCTGAAAAGAGCCTTTTCGGTCGATTTTTCGTGATTTTTTGCGACTATGGTTCGAATAGGCAGTTTGGGAAAAGACTGCGGAAGGATCTTGGTTAAGAGTGATATAGCGCAAGATTTGCCCACTCTAAAATCGCCGTGGTAGCACATGCCAGGTTTTCTTTGAACCAGGGCATCAACTACGTCTTCATACGCCGCTCGGATTGGCGCGGTTGGGATTTGTCCATTGCCTGTAAGGATAGGATGACCAAGCAAGGCCTTGTCCCTGTCTGGCCCTGGATTCAGAAAGCGATCACGGTCATTTTCTTCCATTTGTGTTCCATTTTGGTCGGGGTATTATCCTTCGAAGCTCGTCAGGCAATGAACTTATGAGGTCTGGACCGGATCTGTCTACAACTTGTGGATGGATACTTTGAGTCACCAGTAAATTCGGTTTAGACTCGGGGGGAAGGTCACGTACCGTGTCTCCAATTTCTCGCTGCAGTCTATGAAATGCGGTGGCTGCTTCCGAAATCTGTTCTGGCCGATATCGGGCATCCAACAACGCTTTTCTCTCAAGATTTCGCGTGAAAAGTTCGGCCGGGTTTTGTAGTCTTAAATTTTGGGTTCTACCAATTTCTTTGCCTTTATTCATTAGATCCCGCGCACGTTTAGTGTGCTTCAATCTTCGCCAATGTCCTTGCACCGTTAGTGTCCCCATTGGCAGGCCGGATAAAGTAAATATCTGAATGTTGCGAAAATCCTCATCGTCAGCGTAATGAATGCGGACATCGGTTCCAATCGCTTTAAAGTTGTTCGCAAGCTCTGGACTCGTGTACCTTTCTCCACCCAGTTGCACATATGGACGTACCCCACGCGCTATATTTCCCCGTATCGTCCCAGGCTCAATGTTTACTCCTAGATTCGGACTCTGCCCGGTCGGCAATGGGAGAGGTCGAATGAACAGTGGCGCGTCGGTAGACTCTATATAGTCTTTAAGGGCATCAAGGGGTGAGCGACCACCCAGAGCATCGTGCTTCAGGATGTTGTAGTGAGCAATGAATACATCGGTTAGGGCCTCTAGTTCGTCCACCGTGATTCGGTCCCTAATGGCGTTATGGACGGGATCTGTTTTTCTGATGTCTGAAGGATTTGAGCCGGTCGTGCTCGGGAGGACCTGAAATCCGAATTGCTCAAGTGTTCCAAAGAAGCGTTCTAGTTCTGCATTTTGGTACCAACCGCCGGAAGGCGCCCAGACGAGATGGCATCCCAGACGGCGACGCGCCTTTTCTGCGATTCGCTTGCTTAGGTGCGCCAAAGCGTTGTCGACGGATAGCACCGAGCCAAACGTATCTACCAGTTGGGGGAATATGGCGGACGGAAATCCACTATCTATCGTGTGGGGCGGCACTCGTTCCGGCAAGCGCACTGGTTCCCATTTTGACACGCTCATCTTGAGTGCCCTTTCCACGGTCCGCGCAGATACTTCGTCTTCAAAACTGACTGCGTAGCCAAGGGCGGCTCGGAGAAACTGTTCGAACACCACTACGATCCATATTCTGCTCACCGCTATATATAAGGGCCCAGTCGGGGATTCAATTTGTACGCACCCAATGCAGTCGATTCGATGAGCATCGAGAGAAACAAAGTCGAATGGCTGGGTTGATGTGGTGACCCAGAGGGACTCCACGCCCGTACCAAGTTTCAAACGATTTGCGGCTGCCACTCCATACCGAGCGCGTATTCCCCGTGCGGGATTGGACTGGATGAGCGTCTTGACATATTTTGCGAGAGCCTTTCTACCGCAAGACAGTGTATTTAAGGGGTATTCCGTCTCAGGAATTCCGAGTTTTCTGCATTCCTCTACTAGAATTTTTGTCAGCGCTTTTATCGTAATTTTGGTCTGGAACCGTTGCTTGTGTTCGTTTGGGATGTGCAGTATTTCGTCGTCGATTCTTGCTCGCAATGATGGATAGCTGCTCATCAGCAGGCTGAATAGGCCTGCGAATCCGACCCGTTCAGAGTCCGAGCGGAGCTTAGTGTTCTTCCGAACATATTGACGTAAGCGAAGATGAGGGATCAGTGCTCTCCATCCCGCTAAACGCCCATCTACATAGGTACTTAAGCAGCGTTCGAAGAGTCGATGAATCTCCGTCGGCGTCGTGTTGGCGGCCTTCGCTGCAAGCTTGATGCTGTTGGTCCGGCAATATGTCTCAATACCCGCCTTTCGAAGTAGGTAAAGGCGTCGAGATTCAGGGGGGAGGGCGTCAGCGTCCACGCCGCACCATAGACGAAAGTCCAGCAAATGTTGAGCTACGGTGCTAGGTGTTAAGAGAGTGCGGCGGGGCATCTGATTGCCTTTCACGTAGCAAGGTACGTCTAGACAAGGGCTCTAAATCTAGATCTGCCTCTAGTCGGCCTATTTGAATGAGCCGGAATATGGCCGCGTAGAGTTTAGGAATCTCTAAATGACCTAATTCGTTGGTCAGCGTTTCCAGTGTGGCGGTGCGGCAGGCGCGCATGACTGAAGCCACTTCAACCATCGAAGGGTCCAGGGGATGGTCACGGCAGGCCGCGATCCAACTTATTGCGCGGGCCCAGTTCCCAAGTAGTAGCGATCTAGCTTGTATGTCGGATTTCGTCCTGCAAACGAGTCGCGCGCCCGCCGCAGTGGCTGCTTTGGCGGCGAGCTTTAAAGAGGCGAGCCTAATGTCGTGTTCGGCGGCTTCGGTAAAGTGGGCCGTTGCTGTATCGTCGAAAACGGCATGCCATTCGGTCATTCCATCTGCGAATAGTGCTGTGCTCACAACAAGCTTTGACACTGATCGCGGTACGCTGTGCGCCGGTGCATAGTTCACCGCGCTAACTCGAGGCGTGGCCTCGAGCCACAGATAGTTTGCCCATTCGAGCTGGCCTTCGAGAACCCAATCCGAAGCGGAGTGACCGCTGTACACGTACCACAGTGTGGCCGCAGGATTGCCAGACTTGTTGTGCGCCCGCGCCAGATTGACGCGGCGGCTAGTGCCGGGACGACTCTGTTCGCCTGTTCCCATTGTTGCCCTCCGAGTCGGGTCTGGATGCCGAACTGTGGTGCCAATGCATGCGATTACGTCTGTACAGTTCGGAAAATTGCGCTTTGTCGACGAGGTTGAGAATTAGGGTTTTTCCCTGTGCTACCGCTGCGGAGTTCGCCCCTATGAGCGGCACCTTGCAAGGGGGGCCGTTGCGGAGTTCAGGCGTTGCAAAAACGCACGAGGCTCGATCAAAGAGCGCAGCAGGACACGATTTAGCCAGGCTTGTCATTCGCCCCCGAGGGTGCAGCGGGCGCGTCTCGAGTACTAGAAGTGGACTTATATTTGTATTCTTGTAGCCACTGCCCGAGCGGCTAGGTGGGGCGTCCTGTCGGCGTCTGTTTGCCACAATGCGGCTTCGGAGCGACGAACCGGATAAGAATGCGCGTTCCCCCGCGGCTACGTCTGTAGCTGTTGTCGAAGTTCATTGAAGGTGGAAACTCGACGCCTTTTCGATCAGAGACTCAGTGAAATTTTGTTCGTTCACTTTGGGCACAATGGTTCATTGAACATGGCATTCTTCCCCAGAAAGTTCATTGAACTTGGATGCTGAGTGATTCCATCACATCGCGAGGCCTTCAATCCCGGTCCTCCTCGCCCACACGACAACGGCGGTGAGCTAGACACGGTTGACGAACGACCGCCGTCGACCAGTAGCGGGCGCTCATGATTACATTCCGAATGACCGCCTGAAACCGTAAATCGGACATGGCCTGGAATTCTCATACGTAAATACAGTAATCTTCGGTTTCAATTTCGCGCGAGGTGACAACTATGATTCCGCTAAACACAATCTGTTTTCCTAGGCTGCGATCATCGTGAGCGCCGGGTCCATGTCAGCGATTTTCGTTCACATTTCTGACATCCACTTTGGTCAGGAAAAGGACCAACGAGTCCACATCCACAACGATGTGAAGAAGCAGTTGATCGTAGACGCGAAGCGCGTCGTGAAGGACCACCTGAAGGCCAACGCAGCAGCGATCCTGGTCACGGGCGACATCGCATATTCGGGAGTGGAAGAGCAATTCAAAGTGGCGGGTGAATGGCTCGACGCGCTGGCGGCGGCAGTCGGCTGCCCGCAAAACCAGGTGCAGATGGTGCCTGGCAATCACGATCTCGATCGCAACAAGACATCTCGAAGCGCGCAACACTTGCTCGACCTGATCCGGGCCGGCGGCCCAGCGGATTACGAGGAGGTGATGAACAATTCCACGGACCGCGCAGCATTGTTTGCTCGGTTTGAGGATTATGAGCGTTTTTGCTGGGGCTATCGGTGCGAGCTGAATGGCGAGGCAAAGGCCGCGACGAATCTGCAGATCACGTTGGCGCCGGGACGGTCGATTCGCTTCATCCGTATGAATTCCTCGCTTCTCTGTACCGGAAAAGAGAGAGACGACGAGCCCGAGCTTGTACTCGGCGAGCGACAGTTCATCATCGATCGTGACGACGGGGTCGAGAACATCGTGCTGATCCACCATCCGTTGAACTGGTATAAGGACAGCGGCGATGTAAAGACGTATATGGACAGCCGAGCGCGGGTGCTCATTACAGGGCACGAGCACCATCCCAACGTCACCGTGAAGCAGGTCGGCGAGGACGCCGACCTGATGATGCTGGCGGCAGGTGCGACCGTGCCCTTCAAGTCGAACGAGGTCTACACTTTCACTTACAATGTGATCGAGTTCGAGTGGGACCCTGACGACGACGATTTAATCGTCACGATGCATCCGCGGGCTTGGGATCCGAAGGGAACATGTTTCGTGGCAGACAACAAGCGTCTCGGCGGCGCACAGCCGCAGTACAAAGTTCGCTGTCCGAATTTCAAGCTCGCTCCTCGGCCACCGGTTGTTGAGGAAGAGGCCAAGGCGGCAGCGGGAGGTGCGGCGACCGGCATTGCGTCACCGCCTTTGGTAGAGTTGGTCCCTGCAGAGGTCGATGAAGGGGAGGTCGCCGAGATGCCACCCACGGTAGAAGGTTACGGACCGATCGAGCTGCGCTTCTTCAGGGATCTGCTGGAGGGCGAGCGCTTGCGCATCCTGATCACGCTGGACGCCGTTCCGCATGACTCCGACGAGAGGATGAATCGCGGCCTACAGCGAAAGCTGTTGGAATGGCTGGCGAGAGAGGGAAAGCTCTCTGACGTTGAGCGGTTGATGAATGAGTATATGGAAGAACGGACGAAAAAGGAGACTTGATGGAGAATCTGGCGGCTCACATGCGGATCACCGGCACGCCGGTGTCGAACGACGATGTCGACACTCGCCGGTTGGCCATCAAAGATATTTCCGGGGAGTGGAGGAAGGGTAAGAAAATCGGGCAATCGCTTGCCACCGCCGCCGGCATTGCGCAGGCTCTGCACGGCGAGGTGCCGTCTGCCACGTTCGGTGCAGAGGTACAGATGGCGGTGCAGGCGCACGCCTCCGCGTTCCTCTATGAGGAATCGCCATTCGAAGTCGGCATCGTGGGTGGGATGGCGTTCCTCGGGATTGCGAAAGAGAAACCACGTGCGACGAACGAATGGATGACGGCCGAAATACTGTGCGCGGCGGTCTGGTCCGCTCTGTCGTATCAGCAACCGCTCGCCGAAACGAAGCGGGAGATGCTTCGGTCGGAGGTGCTCAAGGCGGCGGGAGAGTATGTCGCCCTTGCGGCCGATGCTAGCCGCGCCCGTTCGCAGGTGGATGATTTTGCAGCACTTGTGATCACGCTCGCCGCTCCAGAGAAGGAAGAGGGCGAGACCGAAGTTGACTCCGAGGCAATGGCCACAGCGTCGTCGAATTTCGCGAAGGCCACCCTCGCGACGATCACGGCCCTTAGGCGCAATGCCGCGCTCGACCGCGAGGAGTTGGACTTTCTATGGTGGGCGCAGCTCAACCACAGTCGTCTACTAGGCAAGCAGCTGGCGTCGCTGGCGGAGCCTGTCCGCTTGGTAGCGGCGGGGATCGAAGGTGCGTCCCATCTGCGCCGACTTCCGTGCGAGGTACATCGCGACATCGTGCTCAAAACTCTCGACAAGGATCCAGAACTGGATTTGAAGAAGTTGCTGACCACGATCGGAGCAGAGCGCGAGAAAATCAGCGCCCAATACGTCGATGGATTGGCGACGGAATGGCCAACAATTTTCCCCTTGCTGAATGCGCTGGTGACTGGGCGGTCCGACGGTCCGGAACACGCGGTCAAGCGTCGAGCCTCGGAGTGGGGAGCCCGCGCGCTGCTTGAGGCGGGAATGGTTAGGTACTTTGGCGCGGGAGCCGCAAAACTGTGACCGGAACGTGCAAAATCGAAGGCTGCACAGTCGATGAAACCGGCAAGTGCGCAATGGAAAGGGACCCAGCCACCTGCGAGAACAGGGTAAATGTTGGTTCTTCGGTGGGCGCGTCACCTAGCTCTTTTGGGGACGCGTCGAAGGTCGGCGGCGCTGATGAGGACGAGGAGCAGAACCAGAATATCGGTGCCCCCGTCCTTGAGTCGACGGAACACGCCCCTGCATTTCCCTCCAGCACGACCCTCGGTCTCGACGTGGTTAACCGCCTGATGCGGTCGCGCTATGTGACTGGCATCGGCATCCTGGGCGAGTCAAACTCGGGCAAGACCGCGTGCCTTGTAAGTCTGTACCTGCTTGTTTCAAATGGTCTCCTGAAAGGGTGGACCTTTGCCGATAGCGCCAGCCTAACGGGGTTCGAGGATATCGCACGCGCGGCGCGTGTCTGGAACGACGGCCAGCCTCCCGATCAGATCACCTTGCACACTGAAATGGCCGACGATCGCCAGCCCGGCTTGCTGCATCTGCGGTTAAAGCGGAAGTCAGATGGCAAGCGAGTCGACATCACCTTGCCAGATCTTCCGGGCGAATGGACCGAGGCGTTGATCAAGTCTTCGCGGAGCGACCGGCTGGAGTTCATGAAGTCAGCAGAGGCGATGTGGCTTGTCGTCGATGGCAAGGCTCTCCGCGAGCTGACAACCAGGCAAGGCGCAATCACAAGGCTCGGCGAGCTACTCGGACGGCTCGAGGAAATGACCAAAGAGTGTCCGCCAAAAGTGCTTGTCGTCGTCACTTACGGAGACAAGGGCCTTTTGGATCGGAGCATCCGCGACCGCCTGGAGGCGGAGATCGGGAAGCGCGCCCTTTCGGCCGAGATCGTGGAAGTCGCTCCAGTGGCGGATGACGACGAGACCTGCAAGTCGGGATTTGGGATTGAAGCGCTCCTTGACGCTTCCATCGGCGTCGCGCCTGCGAAAGTCGAGTTCTGGACGTCGACTACGCCTATGGCAGGAGCGCGGGCGTATCTTGGCTATCGGAGAGATCGATGAGCGCTTCGGTTGTCGTTTTGGGCGGCCCGGATTCCGGGAAATCGAACTATATCGCGCGTTTGTGGACTGCTCTGCGAGAGAAGAAGGGCGAACTGGTCGAGGCGGTTCAGCCGACCGACATTGATTTCGTTCTAGAGGCCGCCGAACACCTCTTCCAAGGGCAGTTCATCCATCGGTCCGAGCAAACAGAGGACCGGCGAGACTTCGAGGTGACCGTTGGATCCCGCTCAAACGGGAAACAGGCGAAGATTGTGGTCCCTGACGTATCGGGTGAATTATGGTGGCGCGCCGTCACCGACCTTGATGTATCCCCCGATCTGATTGAAGACATGCGTGCAGGGTCCGGCGCGCTGCTCTTTCTGCGCGAGGGCTCGGATCAGAACGTCCAGCCCCTCGATTGGATCACAGCCAAGAAGTATCTGTCCAAGTTGAAGGTAGCCGATGACAAGGGCGCTCCGACTCAGGTGATGCTATGCGAGTTGATCCGGTTCCTCGAGTTAACACTCGCGCGGCGCCCGGACGGCGCAAAGCCGCGCCTGGCGGTCGTGGTTTCTGCATGGGATCTTGTCGGTGCCGATGTGTTCGAGAGAGGGCCGATGTGCTATCTCGAAGAGGAGTACCCGATGCTCGCCGGCCGACTCGACGATGTGTCGACACTCGACGTGCAAGTCTTCGGTCTCAGCGTGGTGGGAGGTAATCTGGACGAGCCGAGTTTCAAGAAGAACTTTTTAGAGAAGGGCATCGACGGACATGGATGGGTAGCGATCCGCGCGACCGAGACTGGGACGTGGACGAAAGATCCCGACTTAACGAAGCCGGTCGCCTGGGCGATCGGGCTTTGATAACGTGATCGTCGTCGACACTCAAATACATGGCTACCTGCGGGGCCATCAGCTCCTGTCTTCTTCGGTCGACCTCCCCAAGGGGGACCAGTCGCTGATTGACAGGCTGTCGGATGTCGCCGGCCCACTGCGCCCCAATGAAAGGTTCAAGCCATATCTATCAGGTTACCCGCTACCGAGCGGCGATCGCTACATCCTCGCCCGAACGTGGCAGGATCTGACGGTAGCACGCGCTGGCTGCGTGCGGACGCTTAGCCTCGTCATTCCCACCTCAGACTGGGCTACGGCGATCAGTCTTACTCCGTTCCTGGATTTGCTTGACCCGTTTAGTTTCCCGCAAGCCAGGGAGGCCGCTTCCTGCAGATTGTCGTTCTCGGAGAAGGTCCGGCCGATCGCGGCGGTTCCGGAATTTCGAGGTGGCGAGTTACTCGAGGCGCTCTTCCTGGAGGAGTCAAAACCAGTCGTAGTTTTTGGCGCGCCCGAGCCCGACCTTGTCGCAACGAGGCTTATAACGGCAGTGTGGGCCGCCTTCCGGCGGGAGTTCGCTTTCTCGACATTTGCCCGCTCTCCGCGCAGCATTGAGGGGCGACAGTTTGACCTCGTGTTTGCGCCGAAGGACGCCCGTTCGAAGTTCGCCGACTGGTCAGGGCGTCGGATCGATGGAACCGCTGACAACGTTGCACGGCATCGGTGGACCAGTGACATTGTAGAACGCGTCTTCGTGGCACCTCTGCCTCGTCTGCTGTCTGATAGCGAAGCGAAGTCGGCTGAATCCCGCGACGCGAAGAACCCCTCTTTGCTGCGAATTTCGCTCCTGTGGCACGAACTGATTGGCAAAGTCCGTACGACGCCTGCGGCCGTCCTCGGACTGATCGACATCGCCAATTCCCGCGGGGTCTCGAATTCGGACACGCTGGAGGTGCTTGACGACGCGATCGCGATAGCGTTACGGACGGCGATCGCGGGCATTTCTCCAGACCAGGCATGGGAATTCGTCACGGCGATAGCCCGCAAGATACGCGGGCTCGACCTTCACGATGGACAACTGGCACTTCATGACGCCGCGGAGCGTCTTTCAATTTCTTCGCCACAGGGCGCCATCGCGTTTCTCTCGCAGCCCGTCGCTGAGGAAATCCGGTCGAATCTCATTCCAGCCATTGCGAGCGGCATGGCGCGCGCGACAGACGAAGCGATTTCAAGCGCATTGCTGTTGGCGTCCCCGGATGTGCTCGGCCGCATATTGGCTGTGAGCGACGATGTGGCGCGGCGGACGGCTGAAGATCCGCGTCTGCTGGATCGCGCGCAGGCAATCGTACCGGATCTCCAACCGCATCTGCTCTCCGAGGTTCGGGAGCGGCTTCTGCCGCTGCTGATCAAGGAGCGACAGCTCCCGCTCGCAGCCTCCTTGATCAGGACGCTCGACACTGACGATCTTATGGCCGAGGTCCGTCATCTGGACGTAGCGACAGGTTTAGCCATACCGGGGTTAGTCGATCTGATCGTCAGTCGGGCACATGAGCTGAACGGCATCGGGCTGTTGCGCGGGTTGTTGCTAGGGCTGTCGCCGCACGATGGCCGGGATCGAACACTCTTCGCGACGCTGACAGCGTCGCCCGCGGATGTGTCGTGGCTCCTTGGCGAGAGCCGAGTTCCCGATGGTCTCGTTCGTGTGTGGCTGGTTTCGGTGCTGACGTCGGCCTCGCCGGAGGAATTCGCTGCGATTTTCGCCGATGTCGACCTGCGTGGCCGCGTGATCGCCGCGCTGCCGGCAAACGCAATCGGCGTGAGACGCCGCATGCTCTCCCATGGCGGTTTGTCTCTAGACGCCTATCTGAATCTGCTTCTCGACCTACTTCCTGTGCTTGATCCAAGTGAGGTGAGAGATTTGTCCGGTGACGCTCTTTGGCGGTGCCTTCCGACGCATTTCGGGCGGGACGAGACGCAGACGATCTCCCGTCTGCTCGGAGCAATGGGCGATGGTCTTGATGCCGGATGGGCGATTCGTCGCGGACTTGAGAATGGCGTTCCGGCAACCGTAGCGAGCCGCAATCTCGTCGCGCTTAACTTGGCTCCGGCGGTTCCGCGAGGACGGATCGTGGCTGCCGTGGACGATCTGGCGCACGCATTGTATGGGCGTTACGTGATTGACGTGGACAATTTTGCTATCGATGCGGCCGCAAACCTGCTCGCAGATGCTAACGATTACGCGTGGCCTGCGGCATTAGCTGCATCCGGACGGCTCTTGCCGCTCCTCATGCGATCGCAGCAGGCCCCTGTGTCGGCGCTCGTTGCTGTGGCGTTCCCACCGGTATACCGGGAGTGCGCGAAGGCCAACGGCATTCCTGACCTTCTGATATTCGTGCCGTTCATGGGTTGGGACAGATGCAGGTCCGCTCGTCACGAGCTCGTATCCGCGTTTCTTGAGTCACCCGTCTGGGCTCCTGGGGATCTTGCGCTTACGTCGTGCCGCTGCGGAGACGTCCAGAAGATATTTAAACGTGTCTCAAAAAGCCTCCGTGGAGATGCGTATCTCAGCCGGGTTTTGAGTGACCTCGATCATCTGCAAGCGGAGTGCCGCGACGCAGTTGAGACGGCCATCTCCGATATAAGGTCGGCATAATAGGCGAAGTAGGCTTGGCGGGACTGACGTCTTCGCTAACTACCAAGGGAAAACCTCAAGAGAATTTGGCTGTGCGAAGTTATTCCTCGCGGCACGCAGAACCGATGCGCGCGTAGCGAGTATGGCCTGGTTTGTCTGATATTCGGATAAATGCAGACGTTTACTGTCGAGATCCTAAAGACAGCAAAGGGTCGGCTGCAGGCACTCCAACGCCTAACATTTGGATTGCTACCGACATTTCCAACTATCTATGCATGCCTATGTAGGTCGTGCAATATTGACTCAATCCGTACACGGAGTACGACCTTGCCCGCCCAAGTTGCTTACCTCTACCTTCTCGTTTTCCCAGCAAAAAACGTCGTTAAAGTAGGCAAAGCCATCGACATCCTAACCCGCCTGGCCACGCTCAAACGATGGTGGGGGGAGCCAGACTACGACGCGTCCTACTGCGTAAAAGCAGAGGAGTCGTTAGTCTTTCGGCTGGAGCGCGCGCTGCACTGCTTCCTAGACGAGTTCGACGCCGCTGAAAACGCTGGCGACGGACGCACCGAACTTTTTCGCGTGGAGGCTCTTCCTATTGCGCTCCGGCACCTTGAGCTTTATATAAGCAGCAAAAAGCCTGGGAACTACGAACTGACCAAAGGTATCCCGCGCGTGGTTGCAATGCCTGAGCAGAACATGACGCGCAACCTGCGAACCTACAAGCGATTTGCCAAACAAGGACGTCTTGCATTGGGCTCGTTGGACAGCACGCTGCGCAAGCTTCGGTATCTCCATCGCTTGGTAGCACTCTTAATTCGATGGCAGCACAAGATCCAGTACCAGTGGGACGTCATTGACGGCAAAATTATCTTTAGGGTAAGGGGCAGGTGGCGCCAGGCGATGGACTCCCAAGCCCTATGGTCCGCGTTTAGTTATCACGTCTCGGGATTCCGAGGCGAGTACCATGCCATCAACCTTTGCGAGGGGTGCGGTTCGGGTGAAGTCATCCAATTTGAGATTAACTCTCAACTACTCGCAGACGGAGAACGTCGACCAGACCTTTTGCAATCGCTGTTGACACAAGCGGTACGGTGGGTTGAAGAACTGCCTCGGCGCTCAGCCGCAACGGTAGAGGAAATTCCACTTCTGAACATTTCGCTACGCGACTTCTTCGAGCAGCCAGACGCTAGGGATACGAACTTGATGTCTTCAGTGAACCAAATCTCAAGTTGAATGAACGTCGACAGCAGAACAAGAGCTATCGGATGGCAGTCGCTTCTTTCCAGAACCTGTATGGCCTCACTGAACCTCCGCTAAGGGTCGAGGCTGTGTGAAAACTCTTTGACGCCGCTACGGTGATGTAGATAGAGTTTGGTATCTCGATCCCGGGAGTCGACATGCCCCGCTTCATCGAAGGTCAGGACCGGCAACAGGTAGCGTTGATCCCGGAATGCCTGGATGACTTCATCGCCGACGACAATCCGGTGCGCATAGTCGACGCATTCGTCGACGTGACCTGCTCCCCGTGATTAGTACGAAATCGATGTAGAGTCCGTTCACAAAGGAACGGCAATGAAGAAACGATTTACGGAAGAACAGATCATCGGGGTGCTGAAGGAGGCGGAGGCAGGGGCCAAGGTGGCCGAACTGTGCCGCAAGCACGGGATCTCGGAGGCTACCTACTACTACAACTGGAAGGCGAAGTTCGGCGGCATGACCGTCTCGGACGCCCAGCGACTGAAGGAGCTGGAGCAAGAGAACAACAAGCTCAAGAAGCTGTTGGCTGAATCGATGCTAGACAAGGCTGCGCTTCAGGACCTTTTGAGCCGAAAGTAGCAAGCCCGCAGGCCAAACGCGAAGCGGCCAGAACGTTGATGACCGAGCGCGGCATGGGTATTACCCGGGCCTGCGGGCTGGTAGGCATTTCCCGGTCGCTATTCGCTTATGAAAGTAAGCGTACGGGCGATGTGGCATTGATCGAGCGCATGAAGGAGATGGCAGCGCTCAAGCGACGCTACGGTTATCGGCGCATTCATATTCTGTTGCGCCGTGAAGGCTGGCAGACGAATCACAAGCGGGTCTGGCGGCTTTACAGCCAAGCCGGCTTGAGCGTTCGTAAGCGTCGCCGCAAGCGCATCGCTCCCGCAGAACGGGTCGTTCGTCCCGTTGCGACGGCGCCGAATCAGAGCTGGTCGATGGACTTCGTGTCCGACGGTCTGGCCTATGGCCGCAGGTTCCGGTGCTTGAACATCGTCGATGATTACACGCGAGAGTGTCTTGCCATCGAGGTCGATACATCACTGCCGGGATTGCGGGTGGCGCAGGTGCTGCAACGGCTTGCGGAACTGCGTGGGCTGCCCACATCCATCACCGTGGACAACGGCCCGGAGTTTGCTGGCAAGGCCTTGGACGCTTGGGCCTATCAGGTCGGCGTGAAGCTGTCGTTCATCAGACCAGGCAAGCCCGTGGAGAATGCATACATCGAGAGCTTCAACGGAAAATTCCGCGATGAATGCCTGAATGAGCATTGGTTCCTGTCGCTGCGCCAAGCCAAATCCTTGATCGAAGACTGGCGCGTCGAGTACAACACCGAACGCCCGCATAGCGCGCTGGGATACTTAACGCCGGAGCAGTTTGCTCAGGCGCATCGGCAACAACGGTTTTTAACCCTGGACTCTATGTCGGTGCCGTACTAAGTCTGGGGGCAGGTCAGACGAGCTCAACCTGGAATCGCTGGGATTTGAGAGGGCAGCGCCAGCAGCTACCGGCCGCCCGTCGTATCACCCGGCCGTGCTGCTGAAGATCTACATCTACGGCTACTTAAATCGGGTCCAGTCCAGTCGTCGACTCGAGCGAGAGTGCCAACGCAATGTCGAACTGATGTGGCTCGTCGGCCGTCTGGCGCCAGACTTCAAGACCATCGCCGATTTCCGCCGTGACAATGGCACGGGCATTCGCAATGTGTGCCGGCGGTTTGTGGCCGTATGCCGAGATCTCAAACTATTCACCCAAGCCCTGATTGCCGTTGATGGAAGCAAATTCAAGGCAGTCAACACGCGCGACAAGAACTTCACAGCCGCCAAGATAGAAAAACGTCAGCAGCAGATTGAGGAGAGCATCCGCCGCTATCTGGCGGCACTCGACACTGCGGACCGAACGCAACCTGTCGAGATCGAGGCTAGGACCAATCGGCTCAACGACAAGATCGAGCGCCTGCGCAAGCAAATGCGCGCGCTGGATGACGTCAAGGAAAGGCTCAAAGATAGTCCAGACGGTCAACTTTCGGTGACTGACCCGGACGCCCGCTCGATGGCTACCAGTGGCCGGGGCTCGGGGATGGTCGGCTACAACGTGCAGATCGTTGTCGAAGCCAAGCACCATCTGATCGTCGCGCACGAAGTGACGAACCGAGGACATGACAGGGACTCCTTGGCATCGATGACACAAGCCGCGAGGGAGGCGATGGGCAAGAAGCGACTGCGCGCGATTGCCGATCGCGGCTACTACAGCGCGCCTCAGATCAAGGCATGTGCAGAGACAGGTATTGATGCGATCTTGCCCAAGCCGACGACTTCCAATGCCAAGGCCGAAGGCCGCTTCGACCGTTCGGACTTCATATACATCGCGAAGGACGATGAGTACCAGTGCCCTGCGGGCCAGCGCGCCATCCACCGGTTTACACGGGAGGAGAATGGTCTTCAATTGCGGCGCTACTGGAGTAGTGCCTGCCCACAATGCGCTATGAAGGAGCGATGCACTCCTAGCGCGTATCGGCGCATCAGTCGATGGGAACATGAGGCCGTGCTTGAGGCGGCGCAGCGCCGTCTAGACCGAATGCCAGAAGCGATGAAGGTGCGGCGGCGCACGGTGGAACATGTGTTCGGCACGTTCAAGCATTGGATGGGCTATACACACTTCCTAACTCGTCGCTTGGGCAATGTGGGCACGGAAATGAGCCTGAATGTACTGGCCTATAACCTCAAGCGGGTCATGCGCATCCTAGGCTTCCAGCAAACGATTAAAGCGATACTGGCGCTGGGCGGCTGAGCCCTTCAGGTGACCCATAACGCACCTCAGGCCCTATCCGGGCCGCCCAAACGGTCTTGAGTGAGCCCCGCTTCGAAAAATCGAAGTGAAGACCGCCCAAGGTGATGCGGACCAGGCGATTGCGCTGTGGCTGTCAGGACGAAAAGCGTTTCCACACGGCCTCGGTCGGAAGCGGCCGGCCGGCGCGAGCCACTCTCCGCCGAGGTTAAACGCCAACTTCAGTGAACCGAATCTCAAGTTGGATGAACTTCGACAGCTGTACTCGCGAAAGGGGAGTTGCAAGTGGTGTCCGGGTCTGCATGGTCTCAAGCGAGTGGCAACGATGCCGTTGACGTGCTCGTTTTCTGCACTTTGCGGGCAAACCTATGTTGTAGGATCACTGTGGAGTTTGAACTCCCATGCTGATGCGCATCCACAGACTCCGACAAGCCGAGCTTTAAGGTCCATCAGCACTGACATGCTTTGGGCTTGTTGATCACTATGACCCGCGTGATGTGGGCTAGGCACCTTCAAGTGTGCTGCGCCACCAGCCGCACCATTACGTCCTTGTGCGGCCTAGGCGAGCATCCCGGCCGCAGCAAGGCGCTGAAAATCAGTCATGTCTTTCCTAGAGTCCTTATTGAGTTGGCCCGCAGGAGTACTCCGCCTTGCGAAGGGCGCCACTCTAGGAATTGCTCAGGAATGAGAAGTTACATTGCCGCCGATCTCCATGATATTCAGGCCTATGGGGAGTAAATCCTCGGGAAGACCTAGCTTGGCTTAGGTACAACGGTGACTTCCGGCTAAGTCGAAAGACTGAATCTGGCGTGCATCGTCGCCACTGCGGCTATGCTGGCGGCGCCGTCGTCAAGCTCTTGGGGTAGCGGCACCAGGTCAGCGGCATCGGCGGCCGCGCCCTCGTGAGCGTCAACGCTCAGTGCGGCCGCCATGCCCAGCGCTTGTGTCGTGGCGGGCGGGCTTTCCTGGCGGCGGCGCTTGGAAGGCGGTCAAGGCGGGGCGGGGGCCTAGCCCAGCGGCGCGAGGCACATTGGCGGGCGTTCACGCCTCGCCCACGGATCGGACGCCCGGGGGGCCGGCGGCTTGGCCTCCGCAGCCGCCGCCGGAGCCCGGGTTGGAAAGAGCGCAGCGGACGGGGCGCACAGGGGCAGAGATGACTACGGGGAATCACCTGGCATCGGCTCATCCAGCAAGCGGGCTGACCGCCGCGA
Organism: Achromobacter kerstersii; assembly: GCF_902859595.1. Classification (GTDB taxonomy): domain Bacteria; phylum Pseudomonadota; class Gammaproteobacteria; order Burkholderiales; family Burkholderiaceae_B; genus Achromobacter; species Achromobacter kerstersii. Next base: position 782,437 of record NZ_CADIJQ010000001.1, read on the forward strand.
AGTCACCTGACCGACCCGATGGTACAGGGTGACGGTTCTCAAGCTGGCGTGGCCGGTCATGGTCATCACCTCAGGAATAGGTACCCCCTGGCGAGCGGCTTCCGTCACAAAGCCAGACCGTAGGCTGTGGGCGGCGAAATCGCCCTCTAAGCGGGCGATGAGCGCCCGATCGTGCACGATCTGACGCAGAGAGTCCGCGCGCAATGGCCCTGCGACCACACCGCCGCGCCGGACTCTTCGAAACAAAGCGCCTTCGGCGATGCCTGCCGCCATCAGCCATGCGTCAAGCGCCAGTGCTGCGCGCCCGACGATCGGCTTGAACATGTCAGGGTGGTCGCTGCCCTCACGGTTTGTCTTTGAGTGGGAGAGGGTGTAGACGTAGCCGTCCGGGGTGCGACGGGTGTTCTCGACCGTGGCTGCGACCACTTCAGATCGCCGACGTCCGCCGCTTGACCATGCAAAGAGCAGCATGGCGCGATCTCGAAGTCCTATTAGTGATTCATCGCAGGTGCTCAGTAGCGCCTCAAACGGCTCCCGCGTCAGTGCATCCTTTCGCGTAGGTCTGGAACCACGGCGGGCATAGGCAGCCCGCGTTCGGGACAAAAGCGTTTGAACTTCGCGCGTGCGGCAGGGGTTGGCCATACGCTGTGACTCGTGCGCCTCCGATAGGACGGCGATGCGGTGCTGCACGGTGCTGAGCTTAAATGGCCCCAGCCTGCGCTTGACCCCACTTCTGACGAGGGCGGCATCGACGTCCGGGGGAAGATCGAACCGCAACCCATTATCGGTGACGTGCTCCACGTGATCCGTGATGAAGCAGATGACTGAATCCACCTCAAGCGGCAGCGTAATCGATCTGCCAAATCGAAGTTCGAACCAGGTTGCCCAGTAGTTCAGGGCGGAACGGTACGATGCCAGCGTGTTGTCAGAACTCCCTTCGCGCAACAGCGCTTGCACCGAGGCCGAACGCGAGGCGCCTGCGCTCGAGGGCGGCGCGAGCCCGGCGATTGACACTTCGGGCATGGATTCGCGACCCTGCGAATTTGCGGACGCGTCTGGGTGCGCGGTCAAAAGCTCGTACGGAATCATATGTATGCTGTAGTGTGCGTTACGCAAACACCGACTTACCCCAGATAACCTTCTATTATCTAGGGTAGCTTTACAATTTTACAACAGGGGCACCTCCTGCGCTCGTCGGACCTCTGTGAACGGCACGACTCGAGGAATGGCGGAACAGGACCAAATCTGGTCTTCCGGCTGCGGGCTCTACCGTTTTTCCTTGATCGGAACGATACGGATGCTCGAGTTGCTCAACGATCCGCTAAAACAGGGTGTTGGGGAGCAACACTGCTTTAGGCAGCAGATCGTTTGCATCGGATTGGTGAATCGTTGTGTTGCAACGTCAGGGGTGGAGTACACAGGCGTGTGATTAATAAGATTCAGAAAACCACCGGCTAAAAGCTCCCGCCCACCGCTGGACATGAGAGGCAGGCAAAGCACGTGGAGCCGCGCGCAGTCCTCGTAAACGTCGCGAAAATAACAAGCAGTTTCCGCTTGGCGGGACGCGCTACTCATCGAGAGCGCCCTCGGCAAACCAAATCCGTAATGATGTCCAGTGACTTTTTTCTGCCAGGCGCAGCCAGATTTAGGTTAACCGCTTCCAAAGTTCTTTCTGTACTGGCTGGGGTTGACTCCTACGATGCGCTGGAACTGTGATCGAAAATTGGCAGCAGACCCCAGGCCGACTTCACTCACAATCTGCTCCACTGAAAGCTTGCTTCTTTCCAATAACTCTTGCGCGCGTTGCACGCGCGCTCGGATCAACCATTGCGCGGGCGATTCTCCATATTCTTCGCGGAATCGGCGGTGCAGCGTTCGGGGGCTGGTGTGCGCTTGTTGCGCGAGCGCAGACAACGAGAGCGGCCGGTGCAGGCAGGACATAGCCCATGTGAGCAAAGGTTGAAGGCTTCTTTCATTTGCCTGGTGCGTCGGAGGAATAAACTGCGCTTGCCCGCCTTCACGCTGAAGCGGCACAACGGATAGTCGGGCCGCATGTGAAGCGACGGCGGCACCGAAGTCGCGGCGAATCATGTGCAGGCATAGATCGAGACCGGCGGCAGCACCAGCAGATGTCAGTATCGAGCCGTTGTCGACGAATAGCACTTTGGCGTCAACCCGGACAGTGGGATACCTTTTTTGCAGTTCCGTAGCCGCTAACCAGTGGGTCGTTGCGCGCAAACCGTCCAGCAGCCCCGCTTCGGCAAGAACAAATGCCCCTGAGCAAATGGACGCAATCCGCACTCCCTTCTCGGCTGAGCTGCGAAGCAGCTGAACTACACGAGACGTCAACGGCAGTTGCGGCTGATGGATGCCCGGCACGATGATCGTATCCGCAGCTTTCAAGATCGTCAGATCATGATGTATGCGCAAAAAAAACGGGCCGGCGTCCAGCTCATCCTGTTCTGCGCAAACTTCGACTTGATAGCAGGGTTGCCCATCTTCTTGCCTCGCAAAGCGGAAAGCCTCGCAGGCCATCGCCAGATCGAACGCTACCACCCCCGGCAACGCCAGGCAGACTAGACGATGGGGCGGAGCTGAGCGGGTTCGGGGAGCTTTCATCGAAGACGAATCAAATAGGAATTGGCGAGAAACAGTCGAATATTGTCATTACTGCCGATTTTCAGCAATGTGAGTTTTTGAAAAAATCTAACCATGAACTCACGTACCCAAGATGCTCAGCGGGCTACCTCTCGCTCCCGTATTACGCAGCTCCGTCTTTTCTGTCTGGCGGAGACTGCGACTCTCCTGGCCCTGTTATTCGTTGCAGTGCCGTTGAAACATCTGGCAGGTTATCCGTTTGGTGTCTCTGTTCTCGGCCCCATCCATGGATTCGTTTTTCTCGCTTTTGGATGGAGCGTGGCTCAGTCGATCGGCGAGGGAACCATCCACTGGCGGACGGGCGGCAAGCTCATGCTTGCGGCTTGCCTGCCGTTTGGTGGCATCTACAGCTGGTGGTCGCTTCGATGATGTATCTATCGCTCAAGAGCCTTCATCTGATCGCCGTCTTATTGTTCGCTGGCGGGCTCATGGTCCTCGCAGTCGTGATATCGGGCTGGGTGAGAGTGGGGGGTGTCGTTCTTCCTCACGAGAAGAGCATCGGCCGCGCCGTTCTTCGATGGGATCGCTACGTGACCGTACCCGCCATGTTTGTAAGCTGGGGACTCGGACTGTCCCTGGCCCTAATGGCCGGGCGGATGGGCCACGGCTGGCTGCTCGGAAAGATCTCGATTGTCGTAGCGCTGTCCGGCCTGCATGGCGTATTGCGGGCTGCGATCAGGGCGCGGACTGACGGAGATGCTGTATCTAGCTCGGCATGGCACGAAGCCAGCCCGATTCTTGTTGCCACGGGCCTGGCGACTATTGCTGTGCTCGTCACGGTCAAGCCTCTCAGCCTGTGACCGAGTGGGCATTTCTCCACGAAATGTCTCTGAGTGACTGGGAGTGAGATCAATGAGGTTTTCACCGCAGTCAGCGAGGCGATCGTGAAGGCGTAGCGACTCAGTTAGCCGGATTCGATCGACGTGCTCTGTCCAAAGGACTTTCGCCAATCTCTAGGGCTTACCTGGAAGCGCTTTTTGAAGTGCTGACGCAATGACAACGGAGTTTGAAAACCCGCCAATTCCGAAACTTTCTCGATCGGCATAGACGTCGTTTCCAAAAGCTCGCGCGTTCGTTGCAAGCGCTCGTTGATGAGCCAGTCACCGACAGTCATGCCCGTCGCTTTATGAAAACGACGGGTGAACGTCCGGCGACTCGTCGCTGCTCTTGCCGCCAGTTCATCGATGCTGTGCTGCTCTCCCAGATTTTCCCGCAGGTAATCAAGCAGCCGATTGACTTGAGAATCCTGCGTGGATTCCGCCATTGGGTGTTCGATGAACTGGGCCTGCCCGCCCTCGCGATGTGGCGGTATGACCATGGTTCGCGCAACCTTGTTGGCGATCTTCGGCCCGTAGTAGGCGCGCACGATATACAGGCAACAGTCCAGCCCGGCGCCCGTGCCGGCCGAGGTGATCAATCGGTCCTCGTCGACATACAGGGCGTTCATGTCGAGCCTTACGCGCGGGAAACGCACACAGAAGTCTTTTTCGGCCATCCAGTGTGTCGAGGCGCCCTTGCCGTCGAGTAGGCCCGCATAGGCGAGCACGTAAGCCCCGTAGCAAAGTCCGACGATATGCGCCCCTCGTGCATGCGCGCGGACAAGCGCGTGCATCAAGGCCTTGTCGGGACGCGCGTCCAGGTCGTGCCAGCCGGGCACGACCACGATGTCCGCCGTTTCCATCAAATCCAGGCCACCGTCGGGCTGCACGCTCAGCGCACGTTCGGCTGCCAGCGGTTGCGCGTCGGATGACACGATCTTCAGGTCGAACAAGCGACCCTCAGGCAGTTCCGAGCCAAAAACCATGTACGGCACGGAGAAGTGGAACGGGCTGAAGCTTGGATAGGCGACCAGGGCGACGACTGGCAGTTTTGTGTGCATGGCTGAATAAATCCCGGGTTTGGCCCGAAATTATCGCTAATTGGCATTTGGGTCAATATTGCAAAAGGAGCTCGCCAGTCACACTGTTGCTACCGACTCATATCGCTACGGAGCAACACATGCAACGACTCAAGACCATCGGGCTAGCCCTTTCTTTCGCCCTGGGCGCGGCAAACGTCACAGCCCATGCGGCCGAAAATGCCGATACAACTATCGACAAGTCAACTGTGCAGATACAACAGATCCGCAACGCTACCGCAAAGATCAACTATGCGGGAAAGACCTTCCTGGTGGATCCTTTTCTGGCAAAGAAGGGCGAGTATCCCGGGTTTGAAGGAACCTTCCACAGCGAATTGCGCAACCCGCTCGTTGAATTACCCATGTCGGCGGAAGACGTCTTGAAGGGGGTGGACGCGGTGATCGTGAGCCATACCCACCTTGACCATTGGGACGGCGGCGCCCATTCGTTCATTCCGAAATATATTCCCTTGTTCGTGCAGGATGAAGCCGACGCCAAACTGATTCGCGGCCAGGGCTATACCAATGTCCGGATTCTGGGGGCTGGAACCGCGTTCAAGGGCGTGCAACTGACCAAGGTCGGCGGCCAGCATGGAACGGATGAAATGTACGCTGTCAAGCCATTGGCTACGATGCTGGGCGAAGCAATGGGCATCGTCTTCCAGGCACCCGGTGAGAAAACGGTTTATGTCGTGGGGGATACGGTCTGGCGTAATGGTGTCGACCAGGCCCTGGCGAAGTTCAAGCCCGATGTAATTGTGATGAACACGGGCGATGCTCGTGTGGTTGGCTACACGGGCTCCATCATCATGGGCAAGGACGATGTGCTGCACGCTTATCGAGCCATGCCGAAGGCGATTATCGTGGCAACGCATATGGACGCGATCAACCATATGACGCTAAGCCGCAAGCAACTGAAGGACCATGTGGAGCAGCATGGCATCCAGGATCGTGTGCGGATTCCGGAAGATGGTGAAGTTCTGAAGTTCTGAGCGATTACGGCTTTACAAGGCTTTGGGCCATGCGAGGGATCATGCTTTTGCGAACGCCAACAGGCCCGATGTCAGCATCAAACCCGACGCGGTCAGCAAACCAAGGACGATCTGCCGGAACCGCAGGTCGGATATCGGCGTGATCGTGCACGCCATCCCGGCTGCATTCACGGTCACCTCGGCCCGCGAGATGGTCGGGCGACCGTTCTTGCGAGACCTCGAACGCACCGATTTGCTCAAAAAGGCGCAAGGCCCCTTGCACCTGATCGCCTGCCACCGGGGGGCAACAGAAACTCAGGCCAGGGCCATGCTAGGCTTCCCGGACGCCATCGTGGTCAGCGACTTGTTCGGTATCTACGTGGCGGACGAGGTCCAGAAGGTGCAGTTCGCTTTTCTGGCGATCGACTTCCAGCATGTCGTAGAGATGATGCTTTTTCCCGGGCACAACAGGTACGTCATGCCTGCTCCGAACAGGCTGGCGCTGGACTCGACATGGGCACGGATGGGTACGACTGCAAGCTGTGGGCGACCTGGCGGTGCGAAGCCGAAAACGGCTTTTCGAATCATCTACAAGCAGCGCACCTTGCGCGCCTTTAGGTCGATTCGGGGACTGCAATATCGTCGCGGAAAAGCTTTCAATCAGATCGCGGAGCAACCCGGCCGCGCAGAGTGCAGAGCTCTCGAGATGTCCTGTGCTGAGCGGTTGCTCGTAGCGCATCGGCTGCCGATGCTGGCCGAGCGACCGGTCTCCTTGGTATAGCGGCCCCTTGAGCGATCGAACTACGCACATTCGTTTGTCAAGCCCGACCGACAGCAATCAGCCTGAGGCTGTCAATTAGAAATCAGTGGTCGTCGACGGCTCCTGGCCGAAAACAGACGCTGGAGGAAAATCCGAGTTCGGCCCCTAGGCGGACGATCCCCTAGGCGAGGACCGACCTGCGACGTTCGAATGTGCATTCACACCTTCGTGCAGACGCTTTGACGAACAGCCCCTATCGTAAGGACGTCGAAGTACGCGGCCGGCTAGTAGTCAGTCTTCATAGGCTGTCTAACGCGGTGGCAAGACGATTGAACGCCTCATCCACAGTCGAACGCGGACATCCGAGGTTGACACGCATGTACCCATGGCCTTCAGCACCAAACTTTTGGCCTTTGTCTAACCACAGGCGGGCCTTGATCAGCATGAACTTTTTGAGTTCTTCGGCGTTCATTCCCAAGGATCGGCAGTCCATCCATGCAAGATAAAGCGAATCTGCGGGAAGCACTTTGACCTTCGCGGTTGAACTATTGACGCGGTGCGCAAAGTGCTGCTGGTTGCAGCGGACGTACGCGAGCATCCGTTCAAGCCACGGTTCGCCGTGCGTGTAGGCCGCTTCCGCGGCAACCATGCCAAGCGTGTTGACCAGCGGGAACATATTGCGATCGTATTGCCTGATGAACTCATCACGCAGCTTGGCATTCGGTATGAACAGGTTTGCGCTTTGCAGGCCAGGAAGGTTGAACGTTTTGCTTGGCGCGGTGCAGGTAATGCTCCGTTCTGCAAAGTCCGGGGACAGGGACGCAAACGGCGTGTGTGACATCGTGGGATTCATGATCAAGTCCTGGTGAATTTCGTCGGCGATCACCAGCACTCCGCGCCGCAAACATATTTCTCCCATCGTACGGAGATCAGCTTCGTTCCACACGTTCCCCGTGGGATTGTGCGGATTGCTCAGGATGAATATTTTCGTGTTGTCCTGGATGGCGGCTTCAAACACTTTCTCGTCGAACACATATCCTGAGTCTGTCCGAGTCAACGGGGCATATGCGAGCAGACGCCCGTTAAGCAATACATCGTCATGAAAATGGGCGTAGACCGGCGGCTGGATAAGTACTGAATCGCCAGGCGCAGAGAAAGCCTGGATGGCGATCTTTATCGACGTGATGATGCCCGGCGTCTGTACGATCCATTCCGCGTCCACATTCCAACCAAATCGCTTGCCCTGCCAGTTGATGACTGACTCCAGATATGACCTTGGGGCGCCGTTGGGGTAGCCGAACACGCCATGTTCAACCGCCTGGTGCAGGGCGTCCAGCACCGGCCTCGGCGCTTTGAAGTCTGAATCGGCAACCCACATGGGTAATGGCTCGGCCTTGGCTTCATCGTCAGACAAGAACTGCTGCATCCCTCCCCACTTCATCGAGTTGCTGCTCTTGCGGTCGACGATCTCATCAAAATCGTATTCCTCAACTACGTTCTGAAATTCCCTTGCGGACATGGCGGCGTTGATACTCACTGTGGCAATCCTCTTGACTTGGGGTGTCGTGTGCAAATGATGCGTCGTGTGAAGTAATGGTGGTGGTGCTACTCGGAAAGGCAGTCTTTCATGCATCTGTCCACTTTGACGTCTGGGCGGTCATCGACATAGAAATTGCCGCGGTTAGGCATCTTGATCCCGGCCAGGTTGTCGGCGCCCAGGGTTGCCGCCGCAGGCAGGATATCGTTCTTGTGCAATAGATATGCTGTGACGCTGTATACGTCTTCATTTGAAAGCGATTGAGGCGCCTGGAACGGCATCGCGCGGCGGATGTAGTCGAACAGGGTGGTGGAGTATGGCCAATAGCTGCCGATCGTCTTAAGCGGCTTGTCGGTCGTCAAACTGCCGACGCCGCCGGCTAAAGCCGGCCCAAGGCCTCCTTCCAGATTTGCTCCATGGCACGCCAGGCATTGCGCCTGGTATACGGCTTGGCCTTGCAGAACCGTTCCTTGGCCCGGGGGCAAACCCGTGCCGTCGGGCAGGATGTCGATGTTCCATCCTGCAAGTTCTTCTTTGGTGAGATGTCGACCCAGGCCCTCTAAACTGCCCTGTCCAAAAGCGGGAGCGATCAGCGCGCCCACACAAAAGGCGACGGTGCTTGTGATTGCATTATGCGCGGCCATTTGTGACCTCCCCACTTGCGGAAATGCGCCAGGGTTGTATTGCATTGTTGTGATAGAAGGAGAACTTTCCTCGTACCGCGATGAGTTGAGTTAACGTTGGCTGGACGTAGCCAGTCTCGTCGATTGCCCTGCTCATCAGCATCAGTTCCTTTCCATCCCAGTCGAACGGCGCCCGAAACGAAGTAAGTGCCTTGGATAGGACTGGCTCTTGCAAGATTGCAGTGGACCAGTTATTGCCCCCGTCGATTGAGACATCGACACCCGTGATCTTGCCCCGGCCGCTCCAGGCGATGCCGCGCATCTCGTGCGTTCCTTTGCGCGTCAATCGTTGCGAGCCGGAGGGGAATGTGATGATGGATTTGCACTCCATCACGAAGGAGAACTCTCGCGCTCGCCCATCAGCCATCAGGTCCGTGTACTTGGCGGTTTCTTCCCTGGTGTGCCCTGGCTGATCAGTGACATGCAGACGCCTGAGCCATTTGATGCTCATGTTTCCCTCAAAGCCTGGCACGAATAGTCTTATCGGGTAGCCCTGTTCGGGCCGCAACCGTTCGCCGTTTTGACTAAAGGCCACGAGCACATCATCCAAGCACTTCTCTATGGGGATGCTTCGCGTCATGCCCGCCCCGTCTGCGCCTTCGGCCACAACCCACTTCGCCTTTGAAGCAAGCCCAGCGTGATCCAGTAGCGTTTTCAGGCGCACGCCCGTCCATTGCGCACAGCTGACCAAACCAGTGACTTCAGCCGCGGTTTTTCCGTACGGCGGAAGAAAACTGGGATTGCCGGAGCATTCCAGAAAGTAGATGTGGCTTTCGCTGGGAAACTGCCGCAGTTCCGCCATATCAAAGATCATGGGGTTCTTAACCAGACCGTGAATCATCAAACGGTGCTGTTGCGGGTCGATCTCCGGCACGCCCGCGTGATGTCGCTCATAGAACAGACCGTTAGGGGTGATGATGCCGTCCAGCTCCTGCAAAGGCGTGGTGCTGTAGGCGGACATCGGCTCTTTCAGTCCTGGGTACAAGTTTCTTATTGCCTTGGCCTCGAATTTTGAAGGTACGCCGTAAGGCGTTGCAGTCGGTGCGCCCAGCGACTTGGACCATTTCGGCACATTGGGTGGAAGGTTATCGTTGGCGGGTGCTGCCGTAATTGATGGTGCCGTTTGTGCCAAAGCCGAGTCTGCTAACCCTAGTGTTGCCAAGGATGTTGCTATGGCGGTGCCTCGGGTCAGGAACTGCCGTCGGCCACCCACCCCGCCAACAAATGGATTAAGTGCGTCCTTTTGCTCTTCTTCAGAACTGTCCATGCTTCCTCCCCATTGGTGCCTTCGTTCAGCCGTCATGGTTGCTTGGTGGGGCCGACCGATCGGTCGGTCTGTTTCGTGACGAGCATACAGGGAATCGGAAACGGAGCCTAGTACCGCGGAAGATACAATTGTCCGATCTTTATCACGTTGAACACGGGTGGAATAGGCAGTGGCCAGCAAAAAAACTGAGGAACATCCTGCTAATCGCGACCGCATCCTCAAGGGCGCTGCCGCCCTGTACGCAAGACGGGGATTTCACGCGGTCGGAATGAATGAGCTATGCGCCGCCCTTGAACTGAGCCGGGGTGCCTTCTATCACTACTTCACTAGCAAAGACGATCTGCTGGAAGAGATCTGTCGCCAGTACATGACGAAGCTGCTGCACCTGGCGAAGCTCTCCAAAGCAGAGGAGCCTGATCCCGCTATGCGGTTGCGTAGATTGGGCAGCGAGCTTATCTCGGTGATCGGTGCGCATCGAGACGAACTTGCCGTGTGCTTTCGCGAGACGATTTCCCTGGCTGAGGACAGGCGCCAAGGGGTTCTTGCTCTACATGCCGGCTACGAGGGGATTTGGAAGGAAACCCTAATTGAGGGCGGGAAGAATGGTGTCTTCGTTCCATATTCCCGTTTTCGACTCAAGGCGTTGTTAGGTATGTACTACTACAGCTATCTGTGGATCGACCCGACGTCAGCATCTTCCATACGCCAAACGAACGACACCTTCGAGTCCATCTTGGCCGCCGTGAGTACCCGCCCTTAGTCTTGAGCGGTTACGGTGCTTGAGTGCCATGAATTATTTGCGGGTCACGTCAGGCGTTGGGACGGAGCGTGGTTTTTCGTCCACCATGTGTTGACAGTCTACCAACTAGTAGGTAGTATTAGATAAATGCAATCATTGAACAAGGAAAAGACATGGCTGCCGGCACACGTGAGGCTCTGCTTCAAACCGCCGAAAACCTGATGCGTACCCGAGGCTATACCGCGTTCAGCTACGCTGATCTTGCTGAAGCGGTAGGCATCCGCAAGGCAAGCATCCACCATCATTTCCCGACCAAGGAAGACTTAGGGGAAGTGATTGTGCAGACTTACATTGCCCGTGTGCGGATCGAACTCGATCGGATCGAGGCGCAGCACCGTCATGTCATCGGCCGTCTGGAGAGCTTCTTTATGATTTTCAGGTCTAGTGTAGAAGGTGGCCTTCTACCGCTTTGTGGAGCGCTTGCGGCAGAGATGTCTGCATTACCGCCCAATCTGCAGCGGCTAACGCATCAATTTTTTGACATGCAGTTGACTTGGCTGACCCGGATATTGAACGAGGGCATCAAGCTTGAAGATATTCCCGAGGGCAGCGGAGCCAAGGCAAAGGCGTTTTTACTTTTGAGCCTTCTGGAGGGTTCCTGTTTCATCAACTGGGCCACCAGGGAAGACGCCCCGCTGAGTCCGAGTGTCATTCAGGTAATTGCCCAACACGCTTGAGGCGCTGCGATGCTCTCCGAAAGGGGAGCGGCAGCACATTTTTTTAACCTGAAAACCTACCTACTACATGGTAGTGTGCTTATTCGGTTTGACGGAGATATCGATGAAAACAGTGAACGTGGAAGTGTGGTCCGACTTTGTATGTCCGTGGTGCTGGATCGCAAAGAAGCGCTTTGAAAAGGCCGTCACGTTGCTGGCCGACCAGGTCCAGGTCGTGGTGACCAACCGAGCATATCGTCTTGGCAGGGGCGTGCTTCCGATGGACTACAAGAGTGCCCTGCACCAGAAGCTTGGCGGTGCCGCGGCCGCGGACCGGATGATGGCGGCCGTTCGCGCTAACGGGCTTGGGGAAGGGCTCGTCTACAACTTCGACACCATGCGTTTTGGAGACACGACGGCAGCGCACGCGCTGATCAAGCGCATCGACGAGCCATTGGTCGCTCAGCGAATGATGGAGCGTCTGTACAAGGCTGTCACCACGGATGGACTCGATATCTTTGACCGGGATGTGCTGCTTTCCATGGCCAAAGAAGTTGGCGTTGTCGACATGACATTTGACCTGGCGTCGGCTCGTATCGCCGCCGAGATTCAACGCGACGAGAGTGGGGCGAGCCGTATTGCCAACGGTGTTCCCTTGTTTTTGTTCAACAGCAGCGTCTTTGTGTCTGGCGCCCAAGAAGTTGGCGTACTCGAGCGGGCGATTTTGGATGTCGCACGCGAGGCGCCCGAAGCAATGGCGGCTGCCGGAGATGGTGAAAGCTGCTGCATCGATAGCTGTTCCCACTGAGTAACCCCTATTTCTTTTATTTCATCAAACCACCGAATCCAGCGGCAGCCTTGCGGCACCGCGAGACCCCGCGCGCATACACGCGTAATCACAAAAGGAATCCTGATATGACCAACAAGCCCAATGGTATCGACGTCGCCGCGCTGCAGCAGTTCGCAAAAGGCGTAGCCGAGGATGCTTCCAAGCGCAATGCCCGCTTCAACGTCAAGACGAAATGGGCCGGCCAGACTCGTTCAGTCGCAACGGTCAACCACTATTCGCTCAGCGGCGTGAAGTACGAACGAAACTTTGAAATTGCAGCTGATGAACCGAACGAGTTGCTCGGCCAGAACTCCGCGCCGAATCCGCAGGAGCTGCTAATGGCAGCGCTTAATGCCTGCTTGACTGTGGGTTACGTGGTCAACGCCGCGGCGATGGGCATCACTGTGCACAGCCTGGAAATTGAGACCGACGGCGAGTTGGATCTACGTGGGTTTCTTGGATTGGATGAAAACGTGAACCCCGGCTACGACGAAGTGAGCTACGTCGTTCGCTTGCACGCCGACGCCACGCGCGAGCGTCTGGAGGAACTTCACGAGGTGGTGACTAAAACCTCGGTAAACCGTGCCAACTTTTCCAAGGCCATTCGGGTGGTCTCCGCATTGGAAGTCCTGGAAGGATAAGGCCAGACGGCCTTACACATTGCATTGCAATCCGCAGCTCCGAACGGTGGCGCATCCCAATCGAGAAACGCATTATGAGCAAGCTTTTTACCCCCTACGACCTATCGGGTCTGCAACTGGCCAACCGTGTCGTCATGGCTCCTATGACACGGACCCGGACGCCGGAGAACATCCCTAACGACCTTACTGCCCTCTATTACGCGCAGCGAGCGTCGGCAGGCCTGATCATCACGGAAGGACTGCCAGTCTCAGAGGAAGGCCGCGGCTATCTGTATACGCCCAGCCTGTATACCGACGAGCAGATGCAAGGGTGGCGCAAGGTGACTGACGCCGTGCATGAGAAGGGCGGCAAGATCTTCGCCCAGCTTTGGCACGTCGGCCGTCTCTCCCACTATTCGACTCAGCCGGGAAATGGCGCGCCGGTGTCTTCAGGCGAGGAGCCGGCGACGTCGACCATGGTGTATGCATGGGTCGAGCCGGGCAAAGAAGGTCCAGTCTTGCCAAGCAAGCCGCGTGCGCTTTCCACAGCTGAGGTCGGTCGTGTCATCCAGGACTTTGTTGCCTCGGCGCGCCGCGCCATGGAGGCAGGTTTCGACGGGGTCGAAGTGATGGCGGCCAACGCCTTCTTGTTTGATCAGTTTCTGAGTAGCGCAATGAACACCCGCACCGACAAATACGGCGGCTCGATCGCCAATCGCCAACGCTTCTTGCTGGAGACGCTTGATGCACTGGCGGATGCGATCGGCGGCAAGAAGGTGGGTGTGCGCGTTTCGCCGTTCGGCCGAATCTATGACATGGAGGCCTTTGAAGGCGAGGAAGAAGCGTGGGCGAGCATGGCTGGGGCATTCAATGAAAGGACTTTGGCATTCGTCCACTTGAACTATCAGACGACTATTTCGGCCGCGGGTACGCCCGCCGGCTTTGGTGCTGCCTTCCGCAAGGCCTACCGGGGAACGCTGATCGGCGCCGGCGGCTTCACCAAGGATCTGGCCGACGCAGAGCTTGCGAAAGGCGAGCTTGATCTGATCGCTTTCGGCACGGCGTACATCGCTAACCCCGATCTGGTGGAGCGTATGAAGAACGGCTGGCCGCTCGCAGAGCCTGACCGGTCCACCTTCTACGGCGTGATCGGAGCCAAGGGCTACACGGATTACCCGACGTTCGAGTCCAGCGGAAGTCGCGCTGCAGTCAACTAATCAGTGCATTAAGCAATCGCGTTTTATGGAGGTTCCACATGGCTACCCGTAACACAACCACTAGTGATTTCGAAGTTGATGTCATTCAGAGCAAGACGCCAGTCTTGGTCGATTTCTGGGCGCCCTGGTGCCCGCCTTGCCGAGCAATCGCCCCTTCATTGGAAGAGATTTCCGACGAACTCGCTGGCAAGCTGCAGGTGGTCAAGGTCGACATCGACGAGCATCCCGAACTGGCGCGGCGATATGGCGTACGGTCCATCCCGTCATTAAAGGTATTCGTGGACGGGAATGTCGCCAAAGAACTCCTTGGGGCGATGCCCAAGCAGGCGTTGCGTGCGGAACTCGCTGCATTCGTATAAGACGCGTTAGTCACATAGCCAGGCGCCGGCCTCAGCGAGGCCAGCTGCCTGTTGAAAAGGTGAGGCGATGAACATGACCGTGCCATCTTGGGTCGGGAAAGTAGAGGAGCTGGATGCCACGGAATTTAATCGCTTGGCACGCTCCAGCACCGTTCCGATTCTGCTTTGCATCGGAGCGCCCTGGTGCTCGCTCTGCACAACGTGAGGCCCGCAGTCGAAAGGGCTGCTGCAGATCTTGGTGGACAGGTTCGAGTTGTGAAAGTGAATGCCGCCACGGATTCCCAACTGCTGAATGCACTGAAGGTCGCGGCTGTGTCGATGATCGTGTTGTACGGCGAATACGGCCGAGAGCTGGGCCGGTCCGTCGTCGTGGAGAACCGGGCCGGCGCCGAAGGCATCATTGCAATGCAGACGCTGGCGCGTGCGCAGCCCGATGGCAACACGATTGGCTTCGCAGCCGTCAGCCCGTTTTCGATCACGCCTCATGTGCAAAGGCTGCCGTTTGCGCTGGACGCCATCACGCCTCTGATGGTCGTGATGTATTCGCCGGCCGTACTGGTGACCACGCCTGCGCTGAGGGTAAAGAACATTCAGGAGATGGTCGCGGCGGCCAAAGCCAAGGCGGGCATGGTTCGTGCAGGCAACTCGGGCTCGGTCTCGCTGGGAACACTGATCTTTCACGAGCTCCACAAGTCTGCCGGCATCGATATCACCGTCGTGCCGTATAAAGGCGGCGGCCAACTGTTGACGGATGCAATAGGCGGGCAGTTTGAGCTGCTGGTCATGAACATTAACGCGACCGTGGTGCAGAGCATCAACGAGGGCAAGCTGACAGCCCTGGCGGTTTCAGGACCCGGACGCTTGCCCAGTCTGGCAGGTGTGCCGACGCTCGCCGAGCAGGGCTACCCGAGCGCGGACTTGATCTCTGCGTTCGGACTATTTCTGCCTGCAAAGGTTCCCCAGGAGACGGTCGACGCCTTGTCCAAATCGGTCAACGAGGTTATCGCTGATCCCCTGTTCCAGGCGCGCCTGGCCGAGATGGGCTAGGTGGCTACCGGAGGGTCTCCCAGCGAGTTCGCGGCCAGCATCCAAGAGGATTCGGACAGGAATGCAGGCATCATCAAGGATGCTGGGTTAGGCAAGCAATAGGCATACGCGGCGGCATTCGTCGCCGCGTGGTTCGGTCTCATGTGCTCTGAACGACGGGGGCGGTATTCGATAACGGCGGCGCTGCCGGCCGTTTGTTACTCGGGAGCGGTCAGTCCTCGATAAAATGGTCTTGTTCAATCTGAGTACTTCCATGCCTTATCAAGCCAACATTTCGCTTCGGGAAACGCCTTCGATTCGCCAGCTTCGGGCGTTCATGGCTGTGTATCAAACCGGCAGCCTTTCTGCCGCTGGCGAAGCGCTTGGCCTGACGCAGCCGGCCGTGTCGCTACTGTTGAAAGATCTGGAAGAAAAGCTGGGTGTGCGCCTGTTTGATCGAACCACGCGCTCGTTGCGTCGCACTGCGGCAGCCGTCGAGGCGATCGCGTATGCCCAACGAGCGCTTGCCGAGCTGGCGGCATTGGGCGATTGCATGCAGGATCTGGCGCAGGCGCGGCGCGGCCGTGTGCGCATTGCCGCCACGTCCACCATTGCGCAAACTCTCCTGCCCAGTGCGATCCGGCAATTCTTGAATTCACATCCGCAGGTGATCGTGTCTATCAATGATTGCGCTCCGGCTGAATTCACGGACCGCGTCTTGAGCGAGCATGTTGACTTCGGTATCGGGTCACTCGAAGGCTCTGTGCCAGGTCTCGAGCAGCAGGTAATCCTCGACGACACCTTGTGTGCTGTAGCAACTGGCCTGTTCTTTCCGACGCACCGGCCTATGAGTTGGAAGCAATTGTCGGGCATGCCTTTGATTGTCGTGCAGCCAGGTTACGGCGTGCGGAGCGCGATTGATCGCGCTGTTGTGGCGGCGGACGTGCAGCTCAACATTGCTTATGAGGTCTCCTTGCTGACGACTGCATTGGCCATGGCCGCCAATGGGCTGGGCGTGGCGGTGGTACCCTACTCCATTGTGCATTCCACGCACTACGCCGATCTCGTTGCTCGCCGGTTGATACGTCCTGTCGTGCCTCGCGTGTTGGCCGTGGTGCGTAAAGAGAGTCGCCTCATGTCCCCGTCGGCCCAGGCGTTTGCGGACATGCTGGCGCGCAGCGCGCTGGGTTGACTGGGCTAGTGCGAGTCGCCCAGTCCGAGTTCGCGGGAAAGCGCGCCGGCGCTTTGCATGACGCGCTTGCCAAGGGCCTTGACCGCGCTTTCGTCCAATCGCGTCGCGGGGCCGAACAGGCCTATTGAACCGGCGACACCTTTGCGGTCAAAGAAGGGCGCAGCCACTGCGACCGCCCCGACAATCAACTCATTGCGGCTGACGGCATATCCCTGCTTGCGTGTCTCCGCCAGGCTTTGCACAAAGGCTTGGCGATCCACGTCCAGCCCGCGCAGGTAATCATCCAACCTCTCTTGAGCATCGGCTTTGAAAGCCAGGATGGCGCGGCCGGTTGCGCCCACCGCGATCCGCTCCTGATAGCCCACTCCGCGTTTGAAGTTGAGCGGTTGCGGGCTGGGTAGTTCGGCTAGGCATAAGCGCATGTCCGCGCGCTCGACAAACACGGCAACGGTTTCCTGAGTCTCCTGCCAGAGTGCCCGCATGATGGGCTCGGCAATGGCTGTGATGTCCAGGGACTCGGTCCACACATGCGACAGCCGTGCGATGGCAGGCCCCAGACGGAAGCGTTGCGGATCCCCTGATGACGTAATGAATCCTCTGGTCTCCAGGGTGTAAAGCAAGCGGTACAGCGTCGGACGGCTGAGCTTTACCCGTTGCAACAGCTCGGTAGCCGTTAGTTCGGAATCCTGGCGGCTGAAGGCGATAAGGATGTCCAGCGCTCGATTGACGGCACGGACACTATCTGACCCTTTCTCGCCCTTATCTTCATTTTCGATGCTGCTGCTTTCGTCGGCCTTCAATGCGTTCTCCCGGTTTCCAGGTGGCAAGTCTACCCCGCTGCTCGAGCATGACAGGCGCGAGCCGATGCGTAGACCACGTCGAAAGGGGTATTGCCGAATTGAACTCTGTACGTATAATGAGACTATAGTCCGCTAGACGGACAAGGTTCGCAAAACCAAAACAAGCCCAATGGAGACATAGAAATGAGGATTTTCTGTATGAACAGGGTGGTGGTGGCATGCGCCCTGGCTGTGGCTTTGATGTCGCAAGCGGCCGCTCAATATCCGAACCGGCCAGTCAGCGTTGTCGTCGGGTTCGCTCCCGGCGGCACGAACGACATCTTGGCCAGGCTGATTGCCGCCAAGCTACAAACCCGCTTGAAGCAGAGCTTCGTCGTTGAAAACCGCGCGGGCGCCAATTCCATCATCGCTGCCGACTACGTCGCACGAGCCGCGCCCGACGGCTACACCGTCTTCGTTGCGTCCAGCGGCGCACTGACGATCAATCCTGCGACATATTCCAAGCTGAGCTACGACCCGCAAAAAGACTTCAAACCGGTGGCATTGCTTGGTTCGTTTCCGCTGGTCGTCGTGGGCAATGCATCCTTCAAGGGCGAGAAGCTTGCCGATCTGAAAAAGGCGGCGACCCGCAATTCCGATGGTGCGCTCACCCATGGCGTGGGCTCTTCCACCTTCCAGTTGGCCGCCGAGTACTACGCCCGACAGGCGGGCGTGTCTCTGGTGCAGGTCAGTTATCGCGGCACCGGCCCCCTCGTTGCTGCTTTGCTCGGCAATGAGGTGGATATCGGCTTTGTCGATGTGGCCGGTGCGATCTCGCAGATAAATGCGGGAAAGCTCAAGCCGCTGGCCGTGACGACAATGCAGCGGTCATCGGTATTGCCAGACGTGCCGACCATCGCAGAGTCGGGCGTGCCCGGCTACGACGTGCCGGTCTGGACCGGCTTGGTCGTTCCGCGCAATACGCCCGATGAGGTGGTAAGCACGCTGCAGGCCGCATTGAAAGACATCCTGGCCGATCCTGATACCGCCGAAAAGTACCGCCCGTTGGGCATGGATGTGGGCAATGTCGATGGAACCGCGCTCCAGCGGCGCATCGCTGACGACATTGCCAAATGGACCGATGTAGCCAAGGCGGCAAATATCAAAGTGGATTGATGGACAGTGAAATCATGAGCAATGTGCCCCTTACTTTGTTGTTCTCCGACGGCGCCTCGCGACGCATCCTGGCGCAAACTGGGCAGACAGTCGTAGACGCAGCTGCCGAAGCTGGCCTGGGTTTATTGACAGACTGCAGCAATGGACAGTGCGGAACCTGTGTCGCCAGCCTGGTTTCGGGACGGGTGGAACTCGGCAAGTACGACCGCGCCGTCTTGCCGGACAGCGACCGTGCCGAAGGCGCCATCCTTTGTTGCGTCAGCCGCGTGACGGGACCTTGTGTCGTCGAATTTGGCTATGACGCAGCCGAGGCCATGGCAGAGGAAGCGCCGCCGATGATTGGCAAGGTAAAGGCCTTGGAGCAGGTTGCGCGGGAAACCGTAATGCTGGAAATCGAGCTTGAGCAGGGCGTTGAATTCCAGCCCGGTCAATATGTACGAATCCGTCCTGAAGGTGAGGAGCAATGGCGCTCCTATTCAATGGCTGGTCTGTCGGGCGAGAAAAATCTGCGCTTTTACATCCGCCTGGTTGACGGTGGATGGTTTTCGACCTGGCTGCAGCAGACCGCTGCGCCAGGATTCACCGTCGAAATTTCTGAACCGCACGGCAGTTTCTTTCTGCGAGACGAAGACCGGCCGCGTTTGTTCGTGGCGGGAGGAACCGGCCTCGCGCCATTCTTGGCCATGCTTGCAGCGCTTGCCAACAACGAAGCTGCCCGCGCGATTCCGACCATGCTCTTGATCGGTGCGCGCAGCGGCGCCCACCTCTTTGCCTCCGATGAACTTGAGGCCTTGCGCGAGGCGTGGCCAGAGTTGGAAGTCCGGCTTGCTGCGGAAGCGGAGCCGACCTCCGACTGCCATGAAGGCTATGCGACGGATCTGATAGCTGCCTTGGACGCCGATCCGCGTACTCGCGTCTACCTGTGTGGACCGCCAGCCATGGTTGAAGCCGGCCGCCAGGCGGCGCAAGCCGCCGGCCTGTCGCGCCGCGACATGTTGTGTGAACGCTTCAACTAAATCCCCGTTTTTCAAGCAAACAGGAAAGCAACGTGAATAGTTCCGTCTACAACCGCATGGTTGACCCGAAGAGCGGCGTCATCAGCCGCGAGATTTTTTCCGACAAAGATGTCTTCCAGGAAGAACTGGAAAGGGTGTTTACGCGGGCCTGGCTCTTTGTTGGCCATGAAAGCCAGATTCCTAATCCGGGTGACTACTACACCTCGCGCATGGGGGCCGAATCCGTCATCCTTACGCGAGACAAGAAGAAGCAGGTGCATGTCTTCTTGAATTCATGCCGCCATCGAGGCATGAAGGTCTGCCAGTACGACCATGGCAATACGCAGCTCTTCACTTGCCCATATCACAGTTGGAGCTACACCACAGAAGGCAAGCTCTTTGGCGTGCCGCAGTACAAGGCGATCTACGCAGACTGCCTCGAGAAAGAAAACTGGTCATTGATCGAGGTTCCAAAGCTGGCGCTCTACAAAGGCACGGTGTGGGCCTCTTGGGACAAGGATGCACCCGATTTTCTGACGTATCTCGGTGACGCCAAGACCCACCTTGACTTGGCGCTGGATCACCGCGATGGTAGTGAAGGTGGCTCCGAAGTGCTGGTCGGGGTCCACAAATGGATCATCCCCTGCAATTGGAAATTTGCAGCTGAGAATTTTCTGGGCGATACCTATCACAACGTCAGTCATCGCTCGGTCGATCTCATCGGTATCGGCCCGAGCGCTGAAGTCGGGGTGAAAGGACGGCGCGACAACGAGCTGGAGTATGCGCAGCACCTGTGGGTCAATTTTCCCGCCGGTCATGGTGTGCACAGTGCCATCCTTCCAGAGAACTCACCATTTGTTGACACCTTTCAGAACAACCGTGTGGTTGCCGAGTATTTCCGTCATTGCCACGAAGAGCGCAAGCGCCGCCTCGGTGAAGAGCGCAACCGTTTGGTGCCGTTCGTCGGAACGATATACCCCAATCTTTCGTTTCACGGAAAGCAGCCACGCAGCCTTTGTGTCTGGCACCCGCATGGCCCGGAATCGACCGAAGCTTGGCGCTTCTTTTTAGTGGATGCGAACGCTCCACAAGAGGTCAAAGATTTCCTTCGCACCTATTACATGCGTTACTCCGGTCCGGCCGGGATGACCGAGCAGGACGATATGGAGAACTGGAATTACGCGACTGCCGGAAGCCGAGGCGTTATCGCCAAACGTTATCCCTATAACTATCAACAATCGCTGGGCAAAGTGACGACACAGGGCCCCGTTCCGGGCAACGTCAGCCTGCAAGTCAGTGAGGAAAACCCGCGGCAGTTCTACCGGCGTTGGCGCGACTACATGAACGGTGCGGAGTGGGATGTGCTGTTGGGCAAACATGATAACGGCCCAGCGAGTTTCGCAGTATGAGCGGCCCCGTCACCATAGTTACCGGAGGCACGTTCGGGCTCGGCCTGTCCATCACGGTGTCGCTGGCGCGCCGTGGGCATCGGGTGCTCGCCTTCGGATTGCGCCAAGCCCAGGTCTCGAGTACAGCGGTCGGCTTTAGTGAATTGGAGCAGGCGCTGAGCGAGGAGAACCTGTCTGGCCAGGTCGAACTCATGGAGGCCGATGTTTCGCGCGAAGGGGACACCATCGCAGTGGCGCGACGCGCTTTGGACCGGTTCGGGCGCATCGACGGTCTCGTCAACAATGCGGCAATCGGCCCGTTGGGAACCGTCATGGATACCTCACCTGAGGTGTTTGAACGGATTCAGAAGGTCAACATCGGGGGCATCTACTTGATGAGCCGTCAGGTCATTCCGACCATGCGCGAGCAAGGGGGCGGCTCCATTGTGAATATCGGCTCGGGTGCCGGCTACGGAAAACCCAATATGGCTGCCTATGCAGCCAGTAAAGGTGCCTTGCTGGCGCTTTCGTCCGCGATGGCTTACGACCATTTCCATGAGCGCATCCGCGTCAATGTCGCCATCCCAGGCGGTGGCGGGATTGTGTCTGGCATGAGCGTAGGCCGCTTTGGTGGAGATGAATCCGTATTCAAGCGTCGTCCGGCGCCAGGAACAGTAGCCGGCCGACCTGCGACCGGTGAGGACCTGGCGGGAGCGGTGGCCTTCCTGCTCTCCGAGGACGCTGCGGCCATCTCGGGCACTGTCGTCGATGTTGGATGCTTTTCCCATCAAGGAGGACCGGTTCCACACCGGCCGTAGAACAGAGGACATTGAGATGAACGAACAATTGGTTGATGCAGAGAAGCTTAAGGCGGTCACGATTGAACGCGATGCGCGCTACTACGCCTTGAAGGCAGAAATTGAAGAGCACCTTTATGACGAATGCGAGCTTCTCGATTCTCGTCGGTTCGCTGATTGGCTCGAGACGCTGGCCGACGATCTCGTCTATTTCATGCCTATGAACTTCAACGTCAAGTTCGGAATGCACGAACGCAATGAGATGACGCGCCTTGACGAGCACATGAGCTGGTTCAACGAAGGAAAGTGGACGCTGAGCAAGCGGGCCGAACAGATCATGACGGGGGTTCACTGGGCGGAGGAGCCTTTGTCGCGTCTGTCCCGCATGGTCAGCAATGTGCAACTGACCGCTATAGACGATACGCAAAAAAGCGGCCTGGAGATCGATGTCCGAAGCCGATTTCTCATGTACCAGAATCGATGTGAGTACGAAGAGTATCTCTTCACCGGACGCCGATACGATCGCTTTCGCCAAGCGAATGGGGGCTGGAAGCTTGTCCGCCGCGAGATTCATTTGCCGCAGAACGTACTGCTAGCTAAGAACCTCACGATGTTCTTTTGAGCCTCGTCTGAATCTGGAAATTACTCATGATCAATTTCATCAACTTGAACGTTGGCCAACGACTGGCGCTCAAAGATGGCCGCGAGGCCGAAGTTGTCGGCAACATCGGAGACGGAATCTGGGTTCAGGTCCGTTTTGATGACTGCCCTGACGACGAAGAATTGCTGCATTGCGAAGAGGTCGTCGGACTGGCTGAATAGCCTTGGCACGCTCCCGTCGTTAAAGACGGGGGCGGTTCTGCAATGCTTGGTTGGTGCCGGCACATCAAATTTATTAAATTTTTTTATAAACACATAAGAAAGTCTCGTTTGTTATGCCTAGCCACGCATCCATAAACTGACTTCGTTCGAAAACACATGGATTAATCATTATGGGCGGCAGGCAAAAACATGACGTGATTGTTGTGGGGTCGGGCCCCGTCGGTTTGACGGTGGCCATGGACCTGGCATCACGCGGGGTGGATGTACTGGTTATTGAAAAGCGTCCGCGCGGTGAAGCGCCGAGCGTCAAGTGCAATCATGTGTCGGCGCGGTCCATGGAGGTATTCCGGCGTCTAGGCGTAGCCGACGCCGTGCGTGCGGGAGGGCTTCCCGATGAGTATCCGCATGACGTTGCCTATCGCACCAGCGCCACCGGCATCGAGCTTACGAGGATTCCAATTCCGAGCCGGGCCGGCCGCCTCCGGCATGCCCCGGGGCCGGATACTGATTGGCCGACGATGGAGCCTCCTCATCGGATAAACCAGATCTATTTGGAACCCATTCTGTTCGCGCATGCCGAGGCCATGCAAGGCCTGAGCATCCGTAACCGAGTGGAGGTCAGCGGAGTCTGCCAGGATGCCTCAGGCGTTCAGGTTCAGGCGCGCGACCTGGTTACGGGCGATGAGCTGACATTCGAGGCTGACTATCTCGTGGGCTGTGATGGCGGCCGTTCTCAGATCCGCACGGCTATCGGCGCGACCCTGGTGGGCGATGCCGTTATTCAGCGCGTGCAGTCCACGTATATTCGTGCCCCGAAACTGCTGTCTATGTTCAAGCACGAGCCGGCGTGGGCTACGTTCACGCTCAGTCCGATTCGCAGCGGCAACATGTACGCCATCGATGGTAAAGAGTTCTGGCTGATCCACAACTATCTGAAGGACGACGAACCTGATTTCGAGTCTGTGAATCGAGACCGGAGCATTCGTCAGATTCTGGGCGTGGATGACAGTTTCGAGTACGAAGTCATCAACAAGGAAGACTGGTTTGGGCGCCGTCTGGTGGCCGACCGGTTCCGTGACCGCCGTATCTTCATCTGCGGTGACGCCGCGCATCTCTGGGTCCCTTACGCTGGCTATGGCATGAATGCCGGAATTGCCGATGCCGCCAATCTTGCATGGCAACTGGCGGCCGTGGTTAATGGATGGGGCGCCCCGGAAATCCTCGAGGCCCATGTGGCTGAGCGTCATCCCATCACTTCCCAGGTTTCGCATTTTGTGATGGATCACGCTCACGCCATGGCGACCGAGCGTCGCATCGTTCCGCAGAACATCGAAGCGCACGACGATGCTGGCCGCGCCGTCCGCGAGGAAGTCGGACGCAGGGCTTATGAGCTGAACGTCCAGCAGTACTGCTGCGCCGGCCTGAACTTTGGCTATTTCTACGATAAATCGCCTCTTATCGTTTACGACGACGAATCGCATCCTGGCTATTCGATGGGCAGCTTCACGCCGTCGACCGTGCCGGGTTGCCGTACGCCGCACTTTGTTCTGCCGGACGGACGCTCGTTGTATGACGCCATGGGGCCAGACTACTGCTTGCTGCGTTTGGATGCAGACGCCGATGTCCGGCCATTGCTAGATGCGGCGGCGGAGCGGGGTTTGCCGCTGACATTGCTGGATATTCCGGCCGGGGTGGCGCCGCAGGCCTATCGTCATGCGTTGCTGATCTCCCGTCCTGACCAGCACGTGGCTTGGCGCGCGGACACGTTGCCTGCTGACTGCGGGACGTTGCTAGACCAGTTGCGAGGTGGCGCCGCCTGACTGAGCTAGTCCGGGCCAGCCACCTAGGCTGGCCCACCTTTTAATCATAAGAAAAAACAAGGAGACAACAATGAGCATTCTGTTGAGATTGACCCGGATGTTGTGGGCCGGGGTCTTGACCGCCTCAAGCGGTCTGGCGGCGGCGCAGCCGCCAATTTCCCTGGTCGTCCCCTATGCGCCAGGAGGAGCCACCGACATTTTGGCGCGCATTGTGGCGCAGCGTCTTTCCCAAGAACTGGACCGATCCATCGTGGTCGAGAATCGTGCGGGCGGAGGCACCATCATCGGCGCCCAGACGGTTGCGCGCGCGCAACCCGATGGCAACACCTTGTTGATGGCAACTAGCACTACGCTTGCCATCAATCGCAGTCTTTATAAATCGCTTCCCTACAGACCCGGCGACTTCGCGCCTGTGGGGCTGGTCGCTGAGGTGCCGCTGGCCATAGTGGTCGGCCCGTCAGTTCAGGCGAACACCTTGCAGGAGTTGGTGGCGCTGGCTAAGCGGGACCCGGGCGGATTGAGTTTTGGATCGGCTGGCAATGGTAGCCCGCAACACTTGGCGGGTGAGTTGTTCAAGACTTCGGCGGGCATATCGCTTACTCATGTGCCGTACAAGGGGTCGGCTGCTGCGCTCAACGACCTCCTGAGCGGTCAGGTATCGATGATGTTCGCGGACCTGGCGCCTGTGCTGCCGCAGATAAAGGCCGGAAAGCTTCGAGTGCTGGCGGTTACGTCAACGCGCCGGCTCGCATCTCTGCCTGATGTCCCGACGGTGCGCGAGACCGCAGTTTTGGGCACTGCGGATTACGAGGCGGTGGCCTGGCAAAGCGTGGTCGCGGCGCCCGGCACGCCCGTTCAAATTACCCAGGCCTATAACGCCGCGCTTGTAAAAGTGCTTGCCGATCCGGCTGTGGTCAAACGCTTCGAGGGTGACGGCATGTCGGTCCGTACCAGCACTCCGCAGGAGCTTGCCAGCTATATGGAATCGGAAAGCGAGCGTTGGGCGAAAGTCGTGAGCGCCTCGGGTGCCAAGGTCGACTGATTTCGTCCAGATTTTCAACTTTTGCAGGAGGCTTCCATGCCGCTCTTCCCCGTCTACGACGAGAAGCCATATCGGCTGTCCGGCGTCGTTTACGGTGCGCTGCTGAATCAACCGTCCGCTCTCGAGCAGATCGGGGCCGCAGCGCACGAGCCCCCCCACAAAGCGCCACCGAAAGGACCGGTGCTGTACATGAAGCCGCGCAACACGCTTGTGCCCGATGGTCAAGCCGTGTTGATTCCGGAGAGCGAGGAGGCAATGCGCGTGGGCGCCTCCATCGGGCTGGTCATTGGGCGGGCCGCCTGCCGGGTAGCCGCCGGACAGGCCTTGGATTACGTAAGCGGCCTGCTACTGGTGGCGGATCTGATTGTCCCCCACGACACTTTTTATCGCCCGTCGGTGCGGTTTGTTGCGCGTGACCGCTCCTGCCTGCTGGGCGGAAAGATCGCGACCGACCTGGATCCGGACGCATTGACGATCGACGTCGGGGTCGAGGGCAAACTCGCCCAGCAGGTGTCCATGCAAGGTCTGGTTCGTCCGGCCGCCCGTTTGCTGGCCGATGTGACGGACTTCATGACCTTGTCGGTGGGAGATGTGCTCCTGATGGGGGCCCGCATCGACGGTCCGCTGGTGCGCCGCGGGCAGGTGTTTTCTCTTGCGGCAGACGGTATGCAAACCCTGGAGGGAACAACCCAATGAGAACCGCGCGCGTTGCCTATGCCGGTGCCGTCCACACGGCAACCCCGCATGCAGGTGGGCTGCTACTGACCGATGGCCGGGTCGTGGCCGAAGACTCCGTTGTCTGGTTACCGCCATTCGATGTCGGCACCGTGATCGTGCTGGGGCTGAACTACGCCGACCACGTCAAGGAGCTGGCGAAAGAACTGACCGTCACCAGCAAGGACGAGCCGCTTGCGTTTTTCAAGGGGCCTGGCGCTGTGGTCGGACATCTGGCCCAGACGCGCCGCCCAGCGGACGCCACCTATATGCACTACGAGTGCGAGCTCGCGGTCGTTATCGGCAAGTCGGCGAGAAACGTGCACGCTGCCGATGCCATGGCGCATGTTGCGGGTTACACGGTCGCCAATGACTACGCCGTCCGCGACTACCTTGAAAACTGGTACAGGCCGAACCTGCGTGTCAAGAATCGCGACACTTGCACGGTGCTTGGCCCCTGGCTGGTCGACGCCGACGAAGTCGCGGATCCGCATGCCTTGGCGCTCAGCACGCGCGTCAATGGCGAGGTTACCCAGCGGGGCAGCACAGCCAACATGGTTAACGACATTCCCACGCTGATCGAGTACCTCAGCAGTTTCATGACGCTCAATCCGGGCGATGTGATTCTGACCGGCACTCCGGATGGCGTGGTGAATGTCAACGAAGGCGACGTGGTGGTCTGCGAGATCGAGGGGATCGGTTCCCTCTCCAACACCATTGTTGGTGATTCAGTGTTTGGGCGATAAGGAAAGATGATGCGTATTCAACATTTGATCGACGGAAAGTCCGTCGAGAGCAAGCAGTACTTCGAGACTATTAACCCCGCGACGCAGGAAGTGCTGGCCGAGGTCGCATCAGGCGGCGAGGCGGAAGTGCACGCTGCCGTGGCGGCGGCCAAGGCCGCCTTTCCGAAATGGGCGGCTACGCCTACTACCGAGCGCGCGCGTCTGGTTAGAAGGCTGGGAGAGCTGATCACGGCAAATGTCCCGGAGCTTGCACAAACGGAAACTAACGACTGCGGTCAAACCATTGGTCAGACCGGCAAGCAACTGGTGCCGCGGGCCGCGGACAACTTCAGCTACTTTGCCGAGATGTGCACTCGGGTCGATGGGCATACTTATCCGACGCCGACCCATCTGAACTACACCTTGTTCCATCCGGTGGGTGTCTGCGCCTTGATCAGCCCTTGGAACGTCCCATTCATGACGGCCACCTGGAAGACCGCGCCTTGCCTGGCCTTCGGCAATACGGCCGTGCTGAAAATGAGCGAGCTCTCGCCGTTGACGGCGGCGCGTCTGGGCGAACTGGCTTTGGAGGCAGGCATTCCCGCCGGAGTGCTGAACTTGGTTCATGGCTATGGCCGAGACGCTGGTGAACCGCTGGTAGGGCACCCGGATGTCCGTGCCGTGTCGTTCACGGGGTCGACGGCGACCGGAAACCGTATTGTGCAGGCGGCCGGTTTGAAGAAGTTCAGCATGGAGCTAGGCGGCAAGAGTCCCTTCGTGATCTTCGACGATGCGGACATGGATCGCGCACTGGATGCCGCGGTGTTCATGATCTTTTCGAACAACGGCCAGCGTTGCACTGCCGGCAGCCGGATCCTTGTGCAACAAGGTGTATATGCCGATTTCGTACAGAAGTTCACCGAGCGCGCCAAGCGGATTACGGTTGGCGACCCGCTCGATGAGAAGACGATTGTCGGTCCCTTGATCAGCAAAGCCCACATGGCCAAGGTCCGCGGCTACATCGAACTGGGCTCCAAAGAAGGCGCCACACTGCTGTGCGGCGGTCTGGACCGCCCCTCGTACGCGCCGGATTTGCCGGCGCGCGTGCGCGACGGAAACTTTGTCTGGCCGACGGTCTTTGCCGACGTGGACAACCGGATGAAGATTGCGCAGGACGAGATCTTCGGGCCGGTGGCCTGCGTCATTCCCTTCCGGGATGAGGCGCATGCCATCGAACTGGCTAATGACATCCAGTACGGCCTGTCCAGCTATGTCTGGACCGAGAACGTTGGGCGCGCCCATCGTGTTGCCGCTGCCGTCGAAGCCGGCATGTGCTTCGTGAACAGCCAGAACGTGCGTGACCTGCGGCAGCCTTTCGGCGGCACCAAAGCGTCGGGTACGGGCCGCGAAGGCGGCGCGTGGAGTTACGAAGTCTTCTGCGAACCCAAGAACGTGGCAGTTTCGATGGGTAGTCATCACATTCCGCACTGGGGAGGCTAATCATGGGAAAGCTCGCGCTTGCCGCCAAGATCACCCATGTCCCGTCGATGTATCTGAGCGAACAGGACGGCCCGAACAAGGGTTGCCGTCAGGCGGCCATAGACGGGCACCACGAGATCGGACGACGTTGCCGCGAACTGGGCGTGGACACCATCGTGGTGTTCGATGTGCACTGGCTGGTGAATAGTGAATATCACATCAATTGCGGACCGAAGTTTAGCGGCTGCTACACCAGCAATGAACTGCCGCATTTCATCAAGAATCTGCCCTACGAGTATCCCGGTAATCCGGCGCTGGGCGATCTGATTGCCAACGTCGCCAATGAAAGGGGCGTGGCGACTCGCGCGCATAGCGACACCACGCTCGAACTCGAGTACGGCACGCTGGTGCCAATGCGCTATATGAACGGCGACCAGCATTTCAAGGTCGTCAGCATCTCGGGCTGGTGCGTCTGGCACGACCTGGATACAAGTGTGCGCTTTGGCCGAGCGGTGCGCGAGGCCATCGAAGAGCGTTACGAGGGTACTGTCGCCATTCTTGCCAGCGGCTCCCTTAGCCATCACTTTGCCGAGAACGGTACCGCCCCTCAGTACATGCACAAGGTTTGGGACCCGTTCCTGGAGCAGGTGGACCGGCGCGTGGTCGAGCTCTGGGAGAAGGGGGATTGGAAGACCTTTTGCCCAATGCTGGCCATGTACAACGAGAAATGCTGGGGTGAAGGCGGCATGCACGACACCGCCATGCTGCTTGGCGCGCTGGGCTGGACCGAATACGAAGCGCCGGTTGAGGTGGTTACGCCTTATTTCGGCAGCTCGGGGACTGGCCAGATTAACGCCATCTTCCCCGTTACGCCGCTCGGAGAATGAGATGCCGCATCTGGTGATTCTCTATTCAGGCAATCTCGAGCCGGCCGTGGACATGACGGCGGTCTGCCGAGCGTTGGCCGATGCCATGCGGAAGGTCAAGGACGAAGACGGCAAGGCCGTCTTTCCGATAGGGGGCATCCGTGTGCTGGCCTATCCGGCGGCGCATCATGCGGTTGCCGACGATGGCGCGGCAGGCCTTGAGGGCGGCGAGTCCGGCGATTACGGGTTTGTGTACCTGAACCTGCGCATAGGCGGCGGCCGCAGCGCTGCGGTGATTCAGGCAGCGGGCGATGCCATTACTGCCGTGGCCCGCTCGCAGTTGGGCTCATTGCTGGAAGCCAGGCGGGTCGGCATGACCTTCCAAGTCGACATCGGCCGGGAGGCATATGACGTGAAATTCGGAAATCTGCATGCGCTGTTTCAGCAAGGAGAAAAGTAATGCTGTGCGATACCTTGATTCAGACTCTGGCGGCGGAACTCGACCAATCCGAGAAGACCCGTAAGCAGATCGAGCATTTCTCGAAACGCTATCCCGAAATCACCCTGGAAGACGGCTACCGCATCAGCCGTGCCTGGGTGGCCATGCAGCGCGCGCAAGGCCGACAGGTCATTGGCCACAAGATCGGGCTTACCTCTCGCGCCATGCAGTTGTCTAGTCAGATCGACGAGCCCGACTACGGCACCCTGCTCGACAACATGCTTTACACCTGTGAGCCGGGTAGCGTGCTGGACCTACCCACGGAACGCTTTATCGCGCCGCGAGTCGAGGTCGAACTGGCATTTGTGCTCAAACGTGCCCTGGTGGGGCCAGACGTGTCAGTCCAGGAGGTGTTGGAAAGCACCGAGTACGTCACGCCTGCCATCGAGATCATCGATGCCCGCATCGAGCAGCTTGACCGGCACACGAAGGTGATGCGCAAGGTCTTCGACACTATCAGCGATAACGCAGCCAATGCCGGTGTGGTCATCGGCGGTGAACGGGTGCATCCGGATGCCGTGGATCTGCCCTGGTGCGGGGCGGTGCTGCGACAGAACGGAGTTGTCGAAGAAACTGGCCTGGCGGCCGGAGTACAAGGGCATCCGGCCGTCGGCGTGGCTTGGTTGGTCAACAAACTATCGCCGTGGGGAGAGAGCCTTCAACCGGGTCAGATCGTATTGGCGGGATCCTTTACGCGCCCCGTGGCGGCGCGCCGAGGCGACGAATTCGAGGCAGATTATGGCTCGTTGGGTAAGCTGAACTTCCGGTTTGTTTGAGAGGTCCGTGGCCATTGTGCAAAACAGCTTTAACCAAGTCTTGAACGAGCAAACCCCAAATTGAACAGTGCGCTGGATCGCCTTGATCAGTGAGAGCGGAATCACGCTTGATTGACCCACTGAAGGACACGCGCCTTTTGCTTTAGGATCCCTCATGAAGAAATTCGTCAACGTTGAGGACTATCGGCAGGCGGCGCGTCGTCGTTTGCCGAGGATCGCCTTCGACTATCTGGACCCCGGAGCCGAGGATGGGATTACCTGCCAGCTGAACCGACAGCGGTTGCAGGATATTTATTTTGAACCACGCGTGCTTCAAGGGGTGGCTACGGCCGATGTTGACTTGAGGGTAAACACCTTCGGCGCCGTTTATCGGCTTCCATTGGCCATTGCGCCGACCGGTTTCGCTAGCTTGTTCTGGCCGCAGGCTGATGTCGGTCTTGCGCGTTGCGCCGCGCAGGCAGGAATTCCTTACATCATGTCTACGGCGTCAACGACGTCAATCGAAGAGGTCGCACGCCAGACGGATGGCGGTGCAACACGCTGGTTTCAGCTCTATCTGCTAAACGACAGGGACGTTACGGCAGCCATTGTGGAGCGTGCGCGAGACGCTGCCTACTCGGCCTTGGTGCTGACCGTGGATACCCCATGCGCCGGAAAGCGTGAGGCAAGCATCCGACATGGGGCGCGTCTGCCGTTGCGGCTGGACGCTGAGAAATTGCTGGACTTTGCCCAGCATCCTGGATGGGCTTGGCAGATGCTGCGGCATGGCCAGCCCAGGCTCGCCAATTTCTCCTATTCGCGTGAAGAGCCGTTCTTGATGGAGACGCACCTGAAGCGTCGCATCGATTGGAAGGATGTGCGCTGGCTGCGGCAGGCCTGGTCTGGCCCCTTGATCCTGAAAGGGGTGCAGTGCGTGCAAGACGCACAGTTGGCGTTGGAACACGGCCTGGACGCCATCGTGGTGTCCAATCACGGCGGCCGGCAGCTCGACGGCGCGCAAAGCCCGATGCAGGTGCTGGGCATGATCACTCAGACCGTGGGGCAGAAACTCACGGTGATGGCCGATAGCGGCTTCCGGCGCGGCAGCGATGTCGTCAAGGCGCTGGCCTATGGAGCCCACAGCATTTGGCTGGGTCGGGCCACGCTGTACGGGATGGCAGCCAGAGGCCCGCAAGGCGCTGCGCACGTGCTGTCCATCATTGAAGATGAGATGCGTCGAACGATGACGCTTTTGGGTGTTGGCAACCTTGCTGAGCTGAATGCCTCCTTAATCCGGCCGGCTTGATCAATCGCGATTCCATTCTTCAATCGCGATTGCTCCCGACCGGTAGCGGCATGCCGATGGTGGTTCAAGAATACGAGCTTCGCTGCGCAGCACCTGTGCGGTGAAAACTCATACAAAAACCAGGAGACAACACGGTGAAAAAAAATATCTGCGTCAACATCATTCTGGGCACCGCGTGTCTGGCGGCAGCAGCAGGAGCCTTCGCGCAAACCTACCCCGATAAACCGATTACCCTGATTGCACCCTTTGCGCCGGGTGCGTCAGCCGATGGCGTGGCCCGCGTAGTCGCGCGCGAACTTTCTCAGGCGGTGGGTAAGCCGGTGGTGGTCGAGAACCGCGCTGGTGCAGGAGGAACGACAGGCTTGATTGCGCTGGCGCATGCAGCACCAGACGGCTATACCTTGGCTATTGGTGCGACAGGCGCCATCTCCGTGAATCAGCACCTCCCCGACGCCGCACCGCTGGATCCGAAGAAGCAATTGGTCCCGATTGCAAAATTGGCGGATATCCCGTTGGTATTGGTGGCTAGCCAGAAGTCCGGGTTGAAGACGCTGGGCGATGTCGGCCCCGCCTCGGTGAAAGAAAAAGGCATCAACTATGGAACATCCGGCCAGTTCACGTCGCATCATCTGGCTGGTGTCTTGTACGGCTCGTTGATCAATGCCACGATGGTGGCGGTGCCCTACCGCGGCAGCGCACCCGCGCTGACCGATGTAATGGCGGGTCAGATTCCGCTGGCGATCGTGGATCTGACGTCCGCGATTGGCGCGATCAAGGGGGGCAAAGTGACGCCGCTTGCTGTGACTAGCGCCAAACGCGCCACCGCCGCACCTGATGTGCCCACCATTGCGGAATCAGGGCATGCTGGCTACGCGGCGGGAGGATGGTTGGGATTGTTCGCGCCAGCGGGCACGCCGCCTGCCATCGTCGAGTCTTTGTCCGCGCGTGTAAAGAGCATTCTGGCCAGTCCTAAGGTGGTCAGCGAGTTTGGCACCTTGGCCGTTGAACCTGCATATTTGAATGCGGCGGATTTTTCCACATTTATCGACCTTGAGACGACCAAGTGGGGCGCCGTGGTCAAACAGGTGGGAACCATACAGCGCTGATATCGCAGGTGTGTGAGATAAAAGGCGCCCTCAATGGGGCGCCCTTTTTTTGCCGCTATGCTGCCTGAGTTTCGGCAGCTCTGTGACTGCCTGGTGGTCGCAGCAGCACGGCGAGGCCCAGCACGAAGAAAACCACGCAGTAATGCGCCGGCGCCAGCCGGCTGCCGGTCAGTTGCTGGATGTAGGTGACAAAGAACAGTGAGAAGCCGCCAAAGATGGTGGCAGCCAGGTTATAGGAGATGGATAGGCCGGTGGCGCGGACCTGAACAGGAAACATCTCCGACAGATAGGTCGGGCTGGGCGCATAGGCAGCCGCGATCAATACCGCGAACCACAGTTCAACCAATAACAGCGGCATGAAGTGCGGATGTTGCAGGATGGTGTTGTACGCAGGATAAATGGTGGCAATGAACAGCGTCAGCGACCAGGCCATCACCCCGCGCCTGCTCCATCGGTCACACAGCATGCCGAAGACCGGAATAAGGGCCATGCGCACGGCAACCGCGAAGATGAGAGCGAGAAAGGCGTCGCGTTGCGACATGCCCAGGGTTTGCTGGGCATACAAGGGCAAGTAGGTAATGATGACGTACGACATCACGTTGATGGCCGCGCTCAAGGCCGTAGCGCCAAAGAGTTCGGGCAGATACTGCTTCCACAACACGCTGAAAGGAACGGGTTGCTTCTTGCTCACCACGAAGTCTTCGGCTTCGTGAAGGTTGCGACGGATATACAAGCCGACCGGTCCGATAACCAGGCCCAGAAGAAAGGGCAAGCGCCAAGCCCACGCATCTACCTCAGCCTGACTATAGAACTCGAATAGCATGGCGCCAACGATGGTCGACAGCAACGCGCCAGAGGCCTGTGCGAACATCTGCCAACTGCCGTAGAGGCCTTTCTGGTGGCTGGGTGCTGATTCGATCAGGTAGGAAGTTGCGGTGCCGAACTCACCGCCAGCCGAGAATCCCTGGATCAGGCGCGCCAGTGCAATTAACACGGTGGCCCACAGCCCAATTTGATCGTACGTTGGTGCTACTGCGATCATGGCGGTAGAGATGAACATCAGGCCGATTACGGCCATCATGGCGGGCTTTCGGCCGGCTCGATCTGCATACATTCCTAGCAAAACGGCGCCGAGCGGACGGGCAACAAAGCCGATGCCTATGCTCAAGGTTGCCAGCAGCAACGCGGCGTTGGGATCATCGTGTGGGAAAAACTTGCGGCTCAGGGTTGCGGCCAGAAAGCCATAGATGATGAAGTCGTACCATTCGAGGGCATTGCCAATGGTGGCGGAGAGTATGACCTTCCATGGCTTCTGCGACGAATGGACCGGTTGTCCGGATGTATGCATTCTGAGAGTCCCTTGGTTCAGGAATCGGCAAATGCACCGGCGTCTGTCGTCGGACAGCCGGCGCGGATTCCCTTGGTTCTTTGAGGTCGTGAGGCCCCGCAAAAAGGCCGCACGCGAGAGGCTGCGAGGATTAGTCCATCGTTCTAGCCTGCGCGACGGACAATGCCGTCGCGTTCGCACTCATTTACGAATCGAGGGAATGGTGTTCCGCACGCCGAATAGGGTCAATTGCAGGACATGCATCGCGATTGCGGTTGGCAATCGCTGAGCGGAAGAATCAACTCACGGACGCACCCGGATTCGGCAGGCCGTTGCGCGCGTTATCGATGCGCACATAGGAAGAGATCATGGCGCAGAGAAGCTGTGCTTCACGGCTCAGCTTTCGGCCGGACTTATAGACCAGGGCGATGGTGTAAGGGCGAACGTCTTCGCTGACCTTGATGGCCTTGAGCTTTCCCTTGACCAGCGGATGGTGCAGCACCACGAGAGGGAGGCGGGCCAGGTAGTCGGAGTGCAACAGTAGCGATACCGCATCGAACAGCGATGACGAATAGGCGGCCACCCGCGGGCGGCCGACGCTATAGCGGTCAAAGATCTCCACCAGGCTGGCGTCGCCTGACTTCTCGTCAGGCACGCCGCCAACGACGATCCAGTCATAGGTGTTGAGAACAGCAACGCTGGCCACGTCGTTCAACGGATGGCCGGAACGTGCCAGCACCACCGGCTCGCCCTCATAAAGAGGCTCGATGTGCAAGTCCTCGGACAGGGCGGGATCCGGTGTTCCTGACAGCCGCACGAGCGCCAGTTCGATGCGGTTATCCCGCAGGTGCATCAGCAGATCGCTTGTCACCGAATGCGTGAGATGCAAGGCGACATTCGGATTGCTGCGGCGGAAATCACCGAAGACGGTTGGGGCGAGGCGTAGCGCGGGATCGATGGACACGCCGACACTGATAGCCGGGCGTTGTTTTTCACTGCTTTGGCGTAGCCATTTGGACGCTCGATCCGCTTCGACGATGACAGTCCGAGCCATTGGGGCAAATGCTTCGCCTTCGGGTGTCAATTGCAGGCCTTTCGCGTCTCGGCGGACTAGGACGGCAGAGTAATCGTCTTCCAACTTGGCAATGCTCTTGGTAAGCCCGCCCTGAGATACCTCGAGGGCGCGAGCGGCCGCGCGAAATCCACCGTATTCAATCACGGCAAGGAAATCCCGTAGCTGTTGCAGTGTCATGGCCAAAATGGAGAACCTTTTTTTTTTGTTGCCCAGACGAAATGGCGTATCGCAATGATACGGCGGCGGCAGCTCCTCGTCCGGCCTCTGAAACGTGCATAAGCGGCACTTCGGGGTTATCCCTAGGAGATATGACACGGTGCTGCCCGCGTGATGCCGGTTCCGACCGCCCTCCGATTGCTGGAGGTAATCGCGATGTGGCGTTGAGCGTTGACCACCAACAGGGTGCATCGACAAGATAGCCTGACACGACCAACAAAATATCCAAGGGGATTTACATGCTCAAACTACTGAGAGCCGGCTTGTGCTTTTCGTTCAGTTTTTTCGTCGGACAAGCCTCGGCCATTGCCGCCGATCTGCCATTCACCATCAATCTCGTGGTCGGCTACCCGCCGGGCGGCAGCGTTGACACCGTGGCGCGGCTGCTCGCCCAACCCTTGTCCAAAGAACTCGGCGCCACGGTGGTAGTCGACAACCGGGCGGGCGCAGGGGGCCGTATTGCTGCGGGCTATACCAAGGCGGCCAAGGCGGACGGCAGCTACCTCATGATCGCTCCCAATTCGGTCACCACCGTCGCCACGCTGGTGTATGCCGGAAAGCTCAACTTTGACATACGCAAGGATTTCGCGCCCGTGGCGCGACTGGTGTCATATCCCTTTGCCTTGTCCGTAGCCGCCAATTCGGGAATTGCATCGCCCGCAGAGCTCGCCACCTGGTTGAAGACCCATCCGGCACAGGCGAATTACGGTTCGTCGGGGGCTGGTGGCCTCGCTCACTTCTCAGGCCTGCTCTATGCCAAGAACGCCGGAATTACGTGGACCCATGTTCCGTTTGCCGGCGGTGCGCCGCTGATCACGAATTTGCTGGGCGGGCATGTCGTCGCAGGCGTGGATACTCTAGTCGACCACTACGAGCAAGCGCGCACCGGCAAGCTGCGGATCCTCGGCATCTTCAGTCCGGAGCGGTACTCCTTAACCCCCGACATTCCGACCCTGGAAGAACAGGGCATCAAAGGGATGGATGTGATGGGCTGGTTCGGCGCCTTTGTGCCAGCGCGCACTCCGCCCGAGGTCGTGGCCCGTTATGACGACGCATTCCGGAAAGTACTAAGCAGTCCCGAGGTGATCAAGCGCTTGAACGAATTGGTGCTGCAACCCGCTTACATGTCGCATGAGGCCTTACGCGACAGCCTGGATGCCGAATTGGCGATGTGGGGGCCCGTCATCAAGGAATCTGGTTTCACTCCTGAATAGCAATAGGCAAACAATGACTTACTCTCCCAACGTCCCGTCGCATATTTCCAGCCTAAAGGCTTATATCCCCGGCTTGCCGATCGAAGACCTCGCTCGCCGCCTTGACATGCCGGTCGAGCGCATCGCCAAGCTGGCGTCTAATGAAAACCCGCTGGGCGCCAGTTCGTTTGCGCTGGCGGCGGCTCGCAACGTCACGATGGACCTGTCGCTCTATCCCGATAACGACGCGTCGGCTTTGGTCGACGCCTTGAGCCAGATGCTTGAAGTGGCCGCTCAGCAAGTGGTTGTCGGTGCAGGCTCCGAAAGTCTGCTCACCATGGTCGCCGCGGCATTTCTGAGCCCGGGTCGCTCAGCGGTTTACACCCAATACTCGTTTCAGGCATTCGTCAATGCCGTGCACCGGGCCGGCGCTGTAGGGATCGAAGTGCCTTCGCCCGATTTCACGGTGCACCCGGAACAGTTGCTGGCCGCAATTCGTCCCGATACAGCGGTCATCTATGTGGCCAATCCGGGCAATCCCACTGGTACTCGCGTGTCTCAGCGTGCATTGGCCGAGTTGCTCGAAAGGGTGCCGTCACACATCCTGGTGGTACTCGATGAAGCTTATGTCGAGTATCTGCCGGAACAGGATGGACCGAACTCGCTCGAGTTTGTGAGCCGGTATCCGAATGTCGTGTTGACCCGGACTTTTTCAAAGGCCTATGGCCTTGCGGGCTTGCGTGTGGGCTACGGCGTGGCTCAGGCCGAGGTGGCAGCCATGCTGCGACGCCTGCGCGCGCCTTTTTCGGTTACGGCCGTTGCGCAGGCCGCAGCCATCGCCGCGTTGGCCGATCAGGACTTTCTTGATCGGACAGTGGCGGTTAATGCGCAAGGGCGCGAGCAACTCTATGTCGGCTTTGATGCGTTGGGCCTGCGGTATCTGCCTTCGTACGCAAATTTTGTACTTGTCGAGGTGGGCGACGGCGGCGCTTTGGCTAAGCGGTTGGAGCAGCACGGTCTCATTGTCCGGCCGGTCGGCGGCTACGGACTGCCGGCCTGGTTGCGCGTGTCCATCGGCTCTGAGCAGAATAACACCCGACTGCTGAAGGCCTTGCAAGAGGAAGTCCGGTGAGCATTGAAGAGCGGTATCTGCACGACTGGACGGGAACACGATACGGCACTCCCGCATCGGTCTTCCGGCCTCGCAAGGTGGATGACGTGTCGGCATGGCTACGTGGGCATCATGCGACCAGCGCCGCGGTTGCGGTGCAGGGGGGGCGGACCGGCGTATCCGGCGGTGCTGCGCCCGGCGACGGTGAACATGTGCTTTCAATGGAGGACTTTAATCAAGTTGTGACCTTCGACCGCAAGGCGGGTGTCATCGTTGTGGAGGCTGGGATGATCCTGGCCGAGCTTCAGGCCATAGTCGAAGCCGAAGGCTGGTCGTTTCCGCTGGATCTGGGTTCACGTGGTTCATGCCAGCTGGGTGGCAACGCGGCGACCAATGCGGGCGGATGCCGGGTGATCAAGTATGGCAATACGCGCAATCTGGTTCTGGGGCTGGAGGCGGTCATGGCCGACGGTTCAGTGCTTGGTCCGGCAAACACGCTGGTCAAGAACAATGCCGGCTATTCCCTGACGCAGTTGCTTCTAGGCAGCGAAGGTACGTTGGGGGTGATCAGCAAGCTGGCGCTGCGGCTCGTTCCCGCGCCGGCCGTACGCATGACGGCGCTGCTGGCGTTGTCGTCCGAAGTGGCTATTGCTGATGTCTTGCGCTATTGCCGAGTAGGCTTCGGTGACAAGCTCTCCGCATTTGAGGTGATGTGGCCCGAATACGTCGCCGCCGCCATCGCGGTGAATACAGCCAGCCGAACTTTGCCGGAGAGTTTTTCCGTGGCCCGCGCGGTTCTGGTCGAGTTGGAAGGCGATGACGAGTTGGCTTTAACCGCATTGCTGGAAAGCGTGTTGTCACAGGCCTGGGAAGAAGGGATGGTGCACGAAGTGGTGCTATCCAGCTCCGTTAAGGATGCGAAATCCTTGTGGGCAATACGCGAGTCCGTGGGCGAAATACAGGCTCGGATTCGGCCATACGCCGGGTTTGATCTGGGCATGCCGGTAAGTGACTATGACGCCTTTGTGAGAACGGCTCGCGCCAATCTGGCGGCGGAGGGCCTTCCCGTAAACGCCTACTTTTTCGGTCACGCAGGCGACGGCAACATGCATGCCTGCATTGGCCCCTGTCACTCCGACGAAGTGAGACTGCAGGTTGAAGCCGCCCTGTATAGCCTGTTGCCCGATTACCGCAGCACGGTGACGGCAGAGCACGGCGTCGGCCGTAAGAAAAAGGCCATGCTGGCTCGGGCGCGCAGCCCAGCAGATCTGGCAGTCATGAAAGCGATCAAGCAAGCGCTTGATCCCAAGAACATTCTCAATCCTGGTCGCATCTTCGACCTCTAGAACACGAAAGCGAGGAGTACCCGCAATGACCATCAACACCGGCGGACACGCACTGGTAGAAAATTTGATCCAGCACGGTATCAAAGACCTATTTCTCATTCCTGGAATCCAACTGGATTGGGCGGTTGATGCCTTGCGTCAGCGTAGCAGCGAGATCAATCTGTTCGTACCGCGCCATGAGCAGACTACCACCTACATGGCCGACGGCTATTTTCGGGCGTCAGGCCAGATCGGGGCGGCAATGGTGGTCCCTGGGCCGGGCGCCCTGAATACAGGGGCTGGGCTAGCTACCGCATACGCATCGAACTCCAAGGTTCTGTTCGTCACACCGCAGATCCACTCCAAAGGAGTGGGCAAGGGCTATGGCCTGCTGCACGAAATCAAGGACCAGACCGGCTTTGTCGCGGGCCTGACGAAATGGAACGCAATGGTCGAGTCCGCCGACCGAATTGCATCAACCATGGATGCGGCGTTTGCGCAGCTGAACGTGGGCCGCCCGCGGCCGGTTGGTGTTGAAGTCCCGCATGATTATCTGCAGGCGTCAGTTGAGCAGGATAACGAGCGCAGTCCCGAGCCGGCACCCGTGCCTCTGGTCGACGAGAAGCTGATCCAGGCTGCTGCAGCGCTGATAAATAGCGCCAGATTTCCCGTCATTTATGCGGGCGGCGGTGTGAACAATTCAGCCGGCGCCGCAGGTCTGCGCTTGCTGGCCGAGAAGATCGGCGCAGCGGTTGTTGCCAGTGACAATGGCCGCGGCGCGCTGACGGATCGCCATCCCTTGTCCATGAATTCGCTGGCCGGGCGCGCCGTATTTCAGCACGCTGATGTCATTGTCGTGGTGGGCAGCCGCTTTATAGACGCCATGACGCCTACCGCTTCCTGGCCGCATGCACCGGGCGTACGCTTTGTCTATCTAAATATAGACCCTGCCGATGTGACGCCTCCGCGCATGCCCGATGTGGCGCTGGTGGGCGATGCCGCCCAGGAACTACCACGGCTTGCTGAGCTGTTGGACAAGCGCACAGTGTTGAAGGAGTCCGATGCCCTGGCTGTAAAGCGCTGGGCGCAAGCTCAAATCGATTCGATTTCCCCTCAGGCAGATTACGTCAATGCCCTGCGCAAGGCCATGCCTGACGATGCCATTTTCGTTAATGAACTGACGCAGATCGGCTATTTGGCGCGTATAGCCTTCCCAGTCTATGAACCCCATACTTACATCGGCCCTGGGTATCAAGGTACGTTGGGCTATGGCTTTCCGGTGGCGCTGGGGGCCGCTGTCGGTGGTGGCGGTCGCCGAGTTGTGTCCGTTACCGGCGACGGCGGATTTGGATGGAATCTGCAGGAGTTGGCGACGGCAAAGCGTTATGAATTGCCGGTGACGTTGATCGTCTTCAACGATGGCCATTATGGCAATGTGCGGGCCATTCAGCGCCGCGAGTTCGGCGCAGAGGTGGCGGTCGAACTGAGCAATCCGGATTTTCGCCTGCTCGCTCAGGCATTCAGTGTGCCGTTCGAGCAGGTGGAAACGCCCGATGCTTTGGGCGCGCTGGTGAAACAGTCGATTAACACCCGGGGGCCGGTAATGATTGAAGTGAAGATCGACGTTGTGCCCAGTCCCTGGCATTTGCTGCGTCTACAGCCTATGAAAGGGATGACGGGGCCCGCCGCACCGGCGAATCCGTTGAACGGGGTGATTTGATGCACTATGAATCGTACTTTTCAGGCGGAAATGTTCTGCCCTGCGATGGCGCGGTCTTTGCCCATGTGCAGAATCCCGCAACAGAAGCACTGCAAGGCTGCGTGCGGGAGTGTTCGATCGAAAATCTGAACGCTGCCGTACGCAGCGCGGTTCAAGCGCAGGCGCTGTGGGCGCAGTCCAGCCTGCAAGACAGGCGTGAGGTTCTGGACCGCCTGACCGCCGCGGTCCAGACGCGTTCGCAGGCCATTGTAGAAGGCCTGGCGGTTGAGATCGGGTGCCCGGTTTGGCTGGGGGCTGCCATGCAGGTTCCCATGGCTTTAAAAGGCCTGGCGTTTGCCCGCGCTGCGCTCGATGACATCGTGTGGGAAGAGCGGATCGGCAATGGCTTGGTCGAGCGCGTTCCGGTTGGCGTCATTGCAGCCATTACGCCGTGGAATTTCCCGCTGCATCAGATCGTGGCGAAGGTCGCCGGAGCCATTGCTGCCGGGTGTGCAATCGTCCTGAAGCCCAGCGAATTTGCCCCGGGCGCAGCCTGGCAGTTCATCGAGGCATGCCAGGATGCAGCGTTGCCAGATGGTCTGGTGAATCTAATCTGGGGCGGGGCCGAGGTGGGTCGGGCGTTGACGACGCATCCAGGGGTCGACCAAGTCAGCTTCACCGGCAGCACTGCCGTCGGACGGGCGGTTATGGCTGACGCAGCCCAGCACCTCAAGCGGGTCACATTGGAACTGGGCGGAAAATCTGCATCGGTGCTGCTGCCCGATGCCGACTTGGAGGCGGCCGTAAGCACTTCATTGCGCATGGCGCTAGCGAACTCTGGGCAGGCGTGCGTCAGCCAGTCCCGCCTAATTGTCCCGCGTACTCGTCTTGCCGAAGTGGAAGAGCGCCTGAGTGCGCAACTTGACGACTGGCCCTTGGGCGACCCGGTGGACCCGGCGACCCGGTTGGGTCCGGTCGCCAATCAGCGTCAGTTTTCCCGCGTCAATGCCATGGTCGACCATGCCTTGCAGCAAGGCGCACGAAGGGTCGCAGGGGGAGCTGGCCGCGCTGCTGGGTTTGACCGGGGCTGGTATTGCCCCGTGACCCTGTTATCGGATGTCCTGCCGGCCATGCAAGTCGCTCAGGAAGAGGTGTTCGGGCCAGTGCTGGCCTTGATGCCGTATGACACGGTGGAGCAGGCGCTGGAGTTTGCCAACTCGACGCGGTATGGGCTCTCTGGCGCCATCTGGTCAAAGGACGCGGAACAAGCTGCGACCTTTGCCCGACAGATGGTAACTGGGCAGGTCATTGTCAATGGTGCTCCCCAGAATCTGGCCACGCCTTTTGGCGGCCGGCGCGATTCGGGCCTGGGGCGCGAGAACGGCCGCTTTGGCGTCGAAGAGTGTCTGACCTATCGCTCGTTGCACGGCGTAGATTGAATTTCGGCGTCTTGGCTGGCCACGGCATTCACAACGGGATACTGCTTTTAACGGGCCGCGAGCTCTCGGTCTTGCGACATAAAAATCCATGAGATGGCGAGGTGAACCGATGAAGAAGAGGCTGGTTTTCGGTCTGTGTGCGGCGGTGCTTGGAAGTCCGGCTGTAGTGTCTGCTGCTGACGTATCGCAACTGGCGCAGCAGGTGCATCCGCGGGTGGTCGAGTGGCGCAGGCACATTCATCAACATCCGGAACTGGGCTATCAGGAAGTGAAGACGGCGGCTTATGTTGCCGAACAGCTTCGCAATATGCCTGGAATGGAGGTGCAGACGGGGATTTTCTTCCGGTCGGAGGTAGTCTCTACGCTGGACGGCAAGCAAGTTGCTGTCATGCATGCCTGCGGTCACGACACGCATGTCGCAATGCTCCTGGGGGCAGCGCAGATTCTGTCGGGTATGCGCGATCAGCTTAATGGCACCGTAGTCTTCATCTTTCAACCTGCCGAAGAGGGCGGAGGTGGCGCATTCAAGATGATTGAAGGCGGTGTGCTGGACAATCCCAAGGTCGAGGCGATATTCGGGCAGCATATTTCGGCAGGCTATCCATCCGGATCCCTCGAGTACCGCGCGGGAGGTACGATGGCCAGCGCCGATACGTTTTCAGTGCTGGTCAAGGGTGAGGGGGGGCATGGTTCGTCCCCATGGGCTGCGCGCGACCCGATCATCGCAACGGCTGACATGATCGTTAGTCTGCAATCTGCCATTGCTCGCGACGTAAATATGTCCCTGGGTGGGTCATCCATGACGGTCGGCCTGATGAGCGGCGGAGCGCGCCGCAACGTCATCCCCGCAGAGGCCAGTTTCTCGGGGACGGTGCGGACCTTGAACGCAGAGAATCGGGACACCTTGCAAAAGTCGTTTGAGCGCATCGTCCAGGGCACCGCGCATTCCCACGGTGTCGAGGCGGATATCCAGTACACGCGTCTGTATCCTGTGACCTACAACAACCCGACATTGACTTCCCGAGCAGTCGGCGCGCTGAAGAAGGCTGCGGACGGTAAGGTAAAGGGAATTCCCGCCAAAATGGGTTCCGAGGATTTCGGGGCCTATGGCGAGAAGATTCCCGCCTTCTTTTGGTTTTTGAATGCTTCGCCTTATGTCGACAAGGCTGGGGCGCCCAATCATTCTCCGCACTTCGTGATAGATGAATCAGCGATGCTGGTCGGCGTCCGCGCGATGGTCGAGACCTCGCTCAGTTACTTCGACAACAAGTAGGGTTTGGCGCACTACGGAGCAATAACAATGCAGCAACCCAAGAGGGTAGCGGCTGTGTTTGCCGAGAATTACGGGGTCGCCCCCAGGGGCCGTGCCGTTGCTCCTGGGATCTCGACGCCGTCGGAGCCGTGTCAACCACCGGAGCTTCAGCTTGGATTGAGTCGCGACGGACTCGGGTGAAACGTAAGCCTTTTCCCCGGGCATCTGGAGTGTTCTTGCTCTAGCTGTCTACCCTCTCAGCTCTTCATGCTAAGGGAGGCTGTCTCGATACATAGCGAGCGTTAGCGGTGTGGATGGTATACCCAATGTCGCTCTGGCCACAGCAGCAGCGCCGCCGCATAGAGTCTGGTGGTGCAGTCAGGATCGATCGATATCTGATGCTGGGAACGGGTCCACCCGGATCGTTTGGCCCACCTCTTCCAGGCCCGCTCGAAGGATATGCGCGACTTCGCGGCACGCAAGAGTTATTGGACGGACGTCCGACATGGCAAGAGTAATGCTGCGAGTGAGCGAAGGTTTCACGATTAGCGCGGCCTGCAATTCGCCGGTTAAGCACTCGCGTGTAACCGCATGCTCGGCAAGCACTGCGTATAGCCCGCTGCGCAGCACCATGTGCTTCTGAATGTGCAGCGAATCGCATTCCAGGGCTACATTCAACGTGACGCCCATGCGGCGGGCCAGTAGATCCAACTGTCGCCGAAACGCGCTGGGCGCGCCGGCCAATACCAGAGGCAATCCTTGCAGTCCGGCGAATGGCACCGTTGCGTTGCGGGTCGTCAGATCGCCCGGCGGGCCCACCAGCAAATGTCGAACGGTGAACAGAGTGCTTTCACGACGGCGGTCGTCGCGGCCCCCGCGCATCAGGATGGCGATGTCGACTTCGCCGATCTCCAGCCACTCGTTGATGGCGGCGCCCAAGCCGTCGCGAATGCGCAGTTGTATGTGGGGGTGTAGGCGACGGACATGGTCATAAACGCGCGATAGGAATGCGGGTTCAATGGACGAGAGCACGCCTACCCGAACCAGGCCGGCGGGCTGGTCCACCGCGCGAGCGACGTCGCGGCCGAGGGCATCGGCCTCCTCGAGCCAGGCCAGCACACGCGGGTACAGCTGCCGACCGGATTCCGTCAGTTCCACGCCGCGGCCGGTGCGGTGAAACAGGCGGCCCCCACATTGCTTTTCCATGGCGGATAGCTGTCGGCTGACCGCCGACTGCGCGCTGTCGCGGAGGGCGGCGACTTTTGTCAGGCTGCCTTGGTCCGCGATCTGGATAAACAGGCGCCATTGGTCGAGAGAGAGAGAAGCCACGCCGGATCCTGGAAGATATAACTGAAAAATCATATCTGATCTTCCTGCTATACCCCTAGCGGGCAGGTGTCACGCCACCTAGACTAGGCCACTGCTTCGTCGCGCAGGAACTGGCGGCCCTCCCGGCCGAATTCGCGGCAGCCTGCCGCATTCAGGAATCATATGCCTCATCCCAACGTGCTCTTCGTCATGGTGGACCAATGGCCCGGCGCTTTGCTGGGCAGCGCGGGCCATCCCGTTGTCCAGACGCCTACGC
The DNA here is from genome assembly GCF_902859595.1 of Achromobacter kerstersii. GTDB lineage: Bacteria > Pseudomonadota > Gammaproteobacteria > Burkholderiales > Burkholderiaceae_B > Achromobacter > Achromobacter kerstersii. The sequence goes on from NZ_CADIJQ010000001.1 coordinate 827,399, forward strand.
TCGACCAACTGGCCCGCCTGGGGACTCGATATTCGCGCGCGTATTCGGAATGTCCCATCTGCATCCCTGCGCGCCGTACGGTCATGACTGGCACCTCGCCCCGCAAGCACGGCGACCGCAATTTCTCACCCGCTCAGGAAATGCCCGCGATGCCCACGCTGGCACAGTCGTTTCGCAACGGCGGTTACCAAGCCTATGCGGTGGGCAAGATGCATCTGTACCCTCAGCGTGACCGCATCGGCTTCGACGACATCCTGCTGGCCGAGGAAGGGCGAGCGCAGCTTGGCACCGTAGACGACTACGACCTGTTCCTGGCCGAGCAGGGCGTGGCGGGCGAACAATACCTGCACGGCATGAACAACAACGACTACATGCATCGGTCCTGGCATCTCGCCGAAAAGTTGCATGTCACCAACTGGACCACGCGCGAGGCTGCGAAGATGATCAAGCGGCGCAACCCGCGCCTGCCGGGTTTCTGGCACGTGTCGTACACGCATCCGCATCCACCGCTGGTGCCGCTGGCCGCCTACCTGGAACTGTACGAGCGCGACCGTGTCGACCTGCCACCCCAGGCGGAATGGGACAAGGGCGCGTTGCCGCCCGCGCTTCAGAGCATTCGTGAACACTGGCCTATCCGCGCATCCGACGCAGACCTGCAAGCCATACGGCGCGCCTTCTATGCGCTCTGTACGCATATCGATCACCAACTTCGGGTGCTGATTGGCACGCTGCGCGAAGAGAACCTGTTGGACGACACCATCATCATGGTCACCGGCGACCATGGAGACATGCTAGGTACATTCGGACTGTGGGCCAAACGCCTGTTCTACGAAGGTTCAGCGCAAGTCCCGATGATTCTGGTGGATACCGTCCGCGACGCGCGCGTGGCGGCGGGACACGTCGATGACCGCTTGGTTGGGCTGCAAGACGTGATGCCTACGCTACTGTCGCTCGCGGGCTTACCCATACCGGAGACGGTCGAGGGGCTGCCGATGGTTGGCGCGCAGCGGCGTGACTTCTTGTACGGCGAATGTAAGGAAAACGTGCTGGCGACCCGCATGGCGCACGACGGGCGCCATAAGCTGATCTGGTATCCGGCGGGCAACGTGGTGCAACTGTTCGACCTGCATGAAGATCCACGGGAATGTCGCGACGTGGCAGCCATTCCCGCCTACGACGATGTGCGGCGGCGACTTGAAATGGTGCTCGTGCAGAACGCATGGGGCGTGGACGCGGCATGGATTCAGGACGGACGCCTAGTGGGCACCATGGCAGGCCCGGTGGAACGCGGTGCCGACCGTGCATTCGGCGGTCAGCGCGGCCTGCATTATCCGCAGCCGCCGCTTAGTGACCCGACGCAGACGGTGGGCTCGCCGGGATGAGGAAAGGTGCTGGGTGCGCAGCGCGATCAGTGCTTCATATAGACGGTCTCGCCGCAAGTGGCACGCAAGAAAATCCTGACGAGAAACGTTCCGGCTTTGCCAGCCGCGAGAGGCAAAATAACAAAGGAGACAAGCATTATGAATAAGCTGAAGGCGACCGCCGTAGGCGCGCTAGCGCTCTGTTCAACCCTGGTCATGGCAACTAGTCCCGCCCGCGCCGCAGATTGGCCGGCGGACAAGCCAATACGTCTGATCGTGCCGTATCCCGCAGGCGGCAACTCCGATGTAATTGGGCGGGTCTTTGCACGCAAGCTTGGCGATGCCCTGCACCAGTCCGTTGTCGTCGAAAACCGGCCTGGCGCGGGCGGATCCATCGGCGCGGCGTTTGCCGCGAAGGCCGAGCCCGACGGCTACACTTTGCTTTTGGGCGACATCGCCACGCATGCCATCAACCGTCTGTCGATGCCCAACCTTGCCTATGATGCGCAAGCCGATTTCACGCCCGTGTCGCGCCTGACCAGCATTTCGCTCCTGCTAGTCGCCAATTCGAAATATCAGTTCAAGTCGGCGAGGGATTTCATCGCCTATGCCAAGGCCCATCCCGGCAAGATGACATACGCTACGGGCGGCTACGGCACACCGAGTCAACTGGCGATGGAAATGTTGAGCGGCATTGCGGGCTTGGAAATGCTGCAGATCCCATACAAGGGCAGTGCGCCCGCGTTGACGGATGTGGTGGCGGGGCAAGTGGACGTGATGATCGACGGTGCGGCCACGCCGCTGGTGAAAGCCGGGAAATTGGATCTGCTCGCCGTAACGGCGGATCGCTCTCCGGCTTTCCCCGATACGCCCACGTTGTCCGAATCTGGCGTATCGGGATATCGCTTCGTGTCATGGCATGGAGTCTTCGCGCCAAAGGGCACGCCGCAGCCTGTTGTGGAAAAGCTGGCGCAGGAATTTCATCGCGCGGCGCAGGCCCCCGAAGTGCAGAAACAATTTCAGGCGCTGGGGATCGGGCTGGACACGCAGTATGGGCCGGCGTTCGCTTCTTTCATCGCGGATCAGCGGCAATCCATCGAAGCATTGGTGAAAGAGCGCGGGCTCAAACTGGCGCCGTAACGCATGCGGCGCAGGCCCGTCGATGAGCGACACGAACGATGCTAGCCGGAGTCCCGGAACACGCTATGACGAGTTTCCGTGGAAAGCCCATTCTTCTAGGCCAACGCCGCCTGGCATTTCCAGGAGCGACCTCGGAAGCCACACTGCCACCGCCAACATAATCGCGGTTAGCGTCAATAGCGACCGCGCCAGCTTGACCTTCTCGGTCGCAGAAGATTTCACGGAGGAGTATTTTTGGCGGGTGAGACTAGGGTGCCTAAAAGGAAATGGCGCAGTTGAGCAAACTGCAGGTAAAACGCATCATCTGGGAAGTAAGTGATAGCGATAGCAACGCCTCACGTAAAGAATCCACGGGAGTTGTGGATATATCGCAGCAGGAAATTCCCTCCAGAGTTGCCGAGACCCTAAAGCGTGGTGCCGATGGCGTCCAGCAACACACGCACTTTGGGTGGAGTCAACCTGCCTCCAGGAGTAATGGCATATACGGTAATGGGCGATGACTGATAGCTTGGCAAGACGTGCTGCAAGCCCAGGCGATGAATCTCTTCGCTGAAGAAGTTCGGGAAAAGGCGGACGATGCCTAGGCCGTCCGCAGCGGCGCGCATGCACATCTCCGCGTGCGCAGTTCGGATTGTAGGTGTGATGGGAATCCGAGAAACCTCTTTGCCTTGCTGAATAAATCCCAATGCGGTTCGTCGCCGTCCGCGATGACGGGCCAGTTGCGGATCTGCTCGGGCGAGTCTAGCGGTCCAAGACGTGTCGCCAGCTCGGCTGCGGCAAAAAATGTACGTGTGGCAGACACAATGCGTTTTCCGATTGCGGAACCGTCCGGAAGCTGTGTGGACGTTTTGATCAGAGCGACGTCATAGCCGTCCGCCAGCAGATCAGGCATGCGCCGCAGATCGTCGATTTCGGCGCGCAAGCCGGGATGAGATTTTAGGAGCTTGTTGAGCACGGGTGACAGATGCAGCCAGCCGGCTTCGTAAAATGTGCTGATGCGCAGCAGACCACGGACCTCTTCTGTGGCCGACAGTGCCGCGGTTTTCAGGTCATTCAGTCCCTCAAATAGCGATGCTGCGCGTGGGTATAGTTGCTGGCCGGCTTCCGTCAGGCGAATGCGGCGCGTGGTTCGTTCGATCAGCCTGATGCCTAATCGTTCTTCAAGGCGCGAGATCGAGCGGCTGAACGTTGCCGCTGGTATGGACGCGCTCTGGCTGGCGGCGGTGAAGCTGCCAAGATGCGCGAGGCGGCAGAAATTCTCCCAGTCGCGCAGTCCACCCTTTTATGATTCAAGCCAAAACTCATTCTGGATCCTCTCAAGCTGGGCGCGCGCGTACAGGGCCCCTGGTTGGCTGGGATGCGCGCCTTGCAACGCGTCGATTAATTCCGTGGACGCCGCTTGTAGGCGGCCACTTGCAATGCCCCTGGCTTCATAAACTGGCGTTTGGATGCAGGCCTCAAGCCACGCGTGCAGTTTTCCTGCCAATGGAGCAGTCTTAGTCGTGCTCATCATTCGAGCCAAGCGCATGTACACGTGTCCGGCGTCAAGGCCTTTCAGGCTCAGGCGCAATAGCCGTCGGGATTGCGCCGTATGAGTGGCACAATTGCTCAGGTAGAGCAGCTTGCCTCCCATGCGGCGATTGAAATCAACCTCAGGGTGTGGCGATTGGTTGATACGGCGCAGATCTTTCACGACCGCGGCAATGACTCGGCCTTGCACAACGAGAGCGGAGGGGGGGCCCGCAAAGCAAACCCCGCTGCCATAATGGCCAAGCCTATCGTGATTCCCAGCGCCGTGTTGATGGCTGTCTCCACGGAGAATGTCATCGCGTTGCTTGGCTGGACCTGGACGATAAAGCTCACGCAGAAACCCAGCCCATAAGGCACCAACGCGCGATTGGACATGACCATCAGGCCAACGAACAATGGCACGGACAAGATCAGCGCGAGAAGTTCAAACGTCCCTGAGGCCATCGCCAGCAGTCCCAGCCCCCAGAATACGGAGACCGGTACAGCCGCTAAGCCGCCCAAAGAGATCTTCCGGGCAGTCATCGAGGGAGAGGGCGCGCCGCCGAACATCTGTGAGAACAGCGCCGGCACGACCATTATCATGACCAGCGCACCCGTTCCGCAGCCCGCGATCCATACACCGTAAACGTCCGGTTCTTACCGTGTAGACGGCTTCTTTGCGCTCAGGTAAAGACGTTACGCGGTGCGCAGTTGCTCAGCGACGGCCCAGGGCAACAGTCTGTCGATCTGGTTGACCGGATGGTCGGCGATGCGGGCCAGCACGTGGCGCAGGTACGCCTCGGGGTTGATGCTGTTGAGCTTGCAGGTGTGGCCGTGCCTCGTTTCCACATACATCAAGTCATGCAGCCAAGCGGGAGTTCTCGCTGGTCACTGGGGGCAGGAAGCCGTTGGCCGAGTGCAGGCGCTGGCGGTTGTACCAGCCTTCGATCCAATTGGCGATGTCCAGCCTGGCCTGCCTCCGCGTGTCGGTAGCGTAGCTGATGGATGCGCTCGACCTTCCGCGCCTTGAAGAAGCTCTCCATCGGCGCGTTGCGCAGGCGTTGGCCTTCCTGCTCATGGACATCGTGATGCCCAGCTCGACGGCCAGAGCCCGGTAGCGCCCTCCGGCGTACTGCGACCCGCGGTCGGTGTGGACCAGCAGCCCTTTGGCCGGCTTGCGCAGCCACCATGCCGACTTCAAGGCGGTGCACACCAGCGTGGCGTCGATGGTCTCGGACATCAACCAGCCGACGATGCGCCGACCGGCCAGGTCCATCACGGTCGCCAGGTATAGCCAGCCCTCACCGGTGGGCACGTACGTAGCACGCGGCACAGCCGGCTGAGGGTGTACTGGTCGCGATGCTCGTCGATCCAAGCGTACTTCATCGCGCCCTCTTGGCGAAGTACGCCGTCGCTTTTCGAAGGACTTCCACATCCAGCTTCGCGTCGGCCAGCTCCCTTCGCAAGCGGCTGTTTTCCGCCTCCAGTTCACTCACCGGGCGCCGCGTTGGCGCCTCACTGGGCACTGTCGCGCCGCTGGCGCCGGCCGATTCAATGCCACGCCTGGACTAGTTGCCCAACGTCGCCACCGGCACGCCGAGGTGACGTGCGGCCTCGTGTCCGCCCTCCGACGTGGCTAGCCTGACGGCCTCAGTCTTGAACTCTTGTGCCTACTGCCTCTTGGGCAGCTTGCCTTCTCTCATCTCGATTCTCCGTACCTCTGAGGTTATCAACTTCTTGCTCTACGTGAAATCGAGGCAGGGTCAAGGTGGCTCAAGTCCAGCAATATGTGCATTCACTTGGCTGGCTTCGACCGTAGTCGTTTCGTTCGGCACCGCGTCTCCCCACCGTCCCATCGCTTCCAGAACCACGCGCAAGCCCTCGCCGAGGGGTGTCAGTGCGTAGACAACCCGTGGCGGGGTTTCGGCATACGCGGTGCGCGTGACCAACCCATGGCGCTCGAAGCCCTTCAGCCTGTGCGTCAATGTGTGGGCGCTGATCCCGGGCAATGCCTCCTTGAGCTGCGTGAACCGGTGGGGCCCGTGCAGCAACTCGCGCACGATCAGTGTGGCCCACGGACCGTCGAGAAGCGCAAGGAACCGTGCGACTCCGCAGCAAGGTATTTTTTTTTGGTCCATGGCTGAATTTTTCCATTAGTGCATTTGACGTAACTAGTTCAAATAATAGACTATTGATCGTCTATCCACTACACCCTAGAGAGAAACTCCCATGACTTTTGTGATTCACGGCGCTACTGGCGCCCAAGGTGGCCCCGTGCTGGCGCGTCTGATTCAATCGGGCAAGCGTGCTGTTGCCGCTGTCCGTGACACCTCAGCCGTCAAGGACATGCCTGCCGTTGCGGTTGACAATGCCTCGGTGGATTCGTTGGTGGCGGCTTACCAAGGTGCGGAGGGTGTCTTCATCCATCTGCCGGTAGTGGCTGAAGCGGAGCGCCTCCACTACGCCTGCAATATCGCCCAGGCCATTGCCCGCGCAAAGCCGCAGCGCGTGGTGATCTCCACCAGTGGATGGGTAATGGACGAGCCGAGCTCGCCGCTGCAGAACCCGCCAGAAAGTGCAATCTCGACCTTGGTACGCGAAGTCCAGCAAGCAGGGGTTTCATTGGCGGTGGTGGCTCCGCGCCTGTTTTTTGAGAATCTGCTCAATCCGCTCATATTCGGGTCGGTGAAGGCTGAAGGCGTTCTGCAGTATCCCCTGCGGGCAGATTTCCCGGTGTCGTGGGTTTCTCACATGGATGTTGCCGAGGTTGTCGAGCGCCTGCTGTTTGACGCGTCCGTGACCGGTGTGGTCGGCGTTGGGCAGTCGCCCGCAATCACCGGGGTGGATATTGCGGAAGGCTTCACGCGTTACCTGGGCCGCCCGGTAGCGTTCCGCAGCCAGGAGCCCGCAGCATTCGGCGATATGATCGCCCCGTTTATCGGTGCCGATGGTGCTGCCGGGGTCGCAGCCGGTTACCAGTTGCAAGCCCAAGCTTCTGCGAACGCAATTGCCCCGGAAACAAGTGCACAACGCCTGCTTGGTCTGACACCCCGCACGTTGGAGCAGTGGCTGGCTGAGATAGCCGCCTGACTAAGCGCCATCGGCTTGCCGTGCCTGCAAAGAGGGCATATCCACCCGCTCAAACCAGGCAGTTCAATCGGGCAGAGGTCGTCCTGCCGTGTCCTGCGCTGTCGCTATGGATGGGGCACCGCCGGTGCGTCGGTGTTCGCGAAAGGGGCGCCGATAGGACGACGGTGATGTGTGCACCTGCGATGCAAAGCGCTGCCGAAATGTAAGCGATGTACCAAAGCCAACTTCCGCTGCAAGCCGCTCGATCGGCATGTCGGTGGTCTCCAACAGTTGCTGCGCGTTGCCGATGCGCTCCGCCGCCAGCCAATTGTTCACGGTGGTGCCCGTGGCGTCACGGAAGCGCCGGGTGAAGGTGCGCCGGCTCATGCGCGCCACGTCGGTTAGCGTGTCCAGCGACAACGGCTCGGAGAGATGCGCGCGTGCCCACTCGAGCACGCCGGGCAAACGGTTCTCGCTGGGCAGGGCGGGCACGGGTTGTTCGATGTATTGCACCTGCCCGCCTTGGCGATGGGGCGGCGTCACCAGCATGCGCGCCACGCGATTGGCCATGTCGGCACCGTGGCGCATGCGCACGATGTGCAGGCAGCAGTCGATGGCAGCCACCGTGCCGGCCGACGTGATGACATGGCCATCATCAACATACAGCACATCGGGAAGGAAGTCGGTTTGGGGAAAGCCAGCACGGCAACACGAACGGGCGGCATGAAATCTCCAGGTAAACGGGGGTCGAGCAATCCGGTGCGAATCTATTCCACTGACTCAACCAAGGAACCCCATGAATGTCTTGAACCTATTGCACGGCACCGCCGCGTTGAGCTGCCTGCTTGCCCTTGGGGCCTGTGGTACGCCCGAATCCCGCGTGATGGCCCCGACGGCACAAACCGTCAAGTTCCAGCAGATCCGCAACGCCACCATCAAGGTGGACTACGCAGGCACCACGTTCCTGATCGACCCGATGCTGGCCAATGCCATCATCGTCACCCACACCCACCTGGACCATTGGGACGGCGCGGCCAAACAAAGCCTGCCGAAGAACTTGCCGCTTTTTGCGCAGAACGAGCCGACGCGCAGAGCGTTCGCAAGGATGGCTTCACGAACGTGCGTGTGCTGGGCAAGAACACCGTGTTCAACGGCGCGCGCCTGAGCATCACCGCCGGCCAGCACGGCTCTGACCCGGCCATGGCTGTTGCGGGAGTCTCGTGATCCGGAGTACCTTCTATCGTCGGCTCCCCTCGCGGCAACCTCAACCGCATCACACCAGGCTCGGGGATCTCCTGGCGATGCTGGACCGGTCACTGGCCTGCAGTTCCTGCTTCGCCAACGCCACGACATGGAATTGTTCGGCCGCTTCCGGCGCAGCAACCACAGATTTATCCTGCACCGGACCGAAGTGACCTTCACGATATGGCCGGCGCCCACGAAATACCTGATTCGCGTTCAGACCATTGGCTGACGCCAACTTCGACACCGACACCTCCGGCCCACACACCGTCTGCGCCATCCGGCGCTTGAACTCCAACGGATAATTGCGGCTGCCAGGCTCTCGGCCGGGCTGTTTTAGTATCGACTCCAATTTAGTTCCCACTAGCTTCTGGTGGGAATTAACTTTGGACTGCCCACAACCTCCCGTCTACCCGGTCAGGCTCGGACGGCCACGTTGGTTCTTATATCAGACAATTTGCATGTTGAGTCCTTGATTGGCGCATATCATCTGGCGTCACACGGTTCCCGAGACTAGGGACCGTGCAAGTTCATGCCATCGTGACCCAACAGCGGGCCCGGGCGTCGCCAACTGCCGTCCAGCAAGCGAGGCGCGCGGAACACTTCTTCGGATGCTTCGTCAATTCGCCAAGTATTCGTCCGTCGACTTGACTGTGCCATAGCCGAATGCGAATGCGGCCATCATTGCGGCGTGTACTTGGGCTGCGGGAACCTTCACGTCATTGAATTCCAGATCTAGCGTGGCGCAGGCATCGTGGAGCACGGTGACGGGGTAACCCATATCGACCGCAGCGCGAACGACCGCGTCCACGCACATGTGGCTCATAGCGCCGACGACGACCACTTCTTCGACTCCTTTGTTGTCGAGTTGTTGCTTGAGGTCGGTTTGACGGAATGAGTTGACAAAGTTCTTTACGATGACGGGCTCGCCGTCGCGCGGGGCGACGGCAGGCTGGATTTCCACGCCCTCGCTACCCGGCACAAAAACTGGCGCTTCATTGTTGGCGAATTCGTGTCGGACGTGAAAGATCGGCTCGCCACGTGACCGTGCGTGAGCGATCACACGTGCCGCATTGGTCGACGCCGCTTCAATGCCGGACAGGGGTAGTTTCCCTGTGGGGAGATATTCGTTCTGAAGGTCGACGACGATCAAACCGCGCTTTTTCATGGACTTCTCCTGAAGGTCTAGAGTGAGTCAACATATTCGCCGGAAGCGCGTATTTCAGAGAAGTGGCAGTACCGACAACTTACGTGGTGATACCGACATTTCTCTGCAAAGCGCTAGCGAAGTTCAAGTAAGGTCTGTCGCGACTCCCCGGATGCGCAGCCCGTTCACGGTACGTTCCCGGCACTGAATCTGCGGCGATAGTCGCTCGGGGACAGCCCGACGATACGCGCGAAGACTTTCCTAAACGCGCCAGGGTCGTTGTATCCGACTTCCCAGGCCACCCGATCAATGGAGACAGAGCCGAATTGAAGCAGTTCTCTCGCCCGTCCAACCCGTAAATGTTGGCAATACTCGGTTGTCGTCATGCCGGTGGCCTTTTGAAAGCGTCGAAGCAAAGTGCGCTCTTCAAGATTGGCCTGCGCGGCGAGTACCTGCAGTCTCGTTTCCTTGCCCTGAGTGGCTTGCAGCCAATGCTGCACTTTCAGCACGGCCGCATCGCCGTGGGAAAGTTTTGGCGAGAACACACTGTAGTAACGCTGTTCTCGACCGGGGGGGTCTACTAGCATCATTCGCGCCGTGGCAAGCATCACCGTTGGGCCGAGCAGCCTATCCACCAATCGCAGCCCCAGATCAGTCCAAGACATCAGACCGCCGGCTGTTATGACGTCGCCGTCATCAATAATGAGTCGGTCAACATCAACGTGGACGTCAGGAAAGCGGCTTCTGAGGTGATCTGCATACGTCCAATGAGTGGTCATGGGCCGGCCATTCATCAATCCGGTCTCGGCCAACAGAAAGGCGCCTGCACATACCGAGCCGACTACGACGCCTGCGCCATGTTGTTGGCATAGCCAATCGGTGAGCGACGGATCCGATGTGCCCTCCGTCGGCTCGGCCAAGGAGGGCGGCAGTATCAATGCCGATAACCGCGACATAGTGCTAGCCCCATTGTCAAAGACGCGTACTGGGGCAACTCCTCGCGCGGTTTGCTTCCAGTGGGTGACCCTCAGTGGGAGGCTCGGTTGGTCTTCGTAGGAAGCTGCGACGGTGTTAGCAACACAGAATAGGTCTGTCAGTCCCAACACCGACGCCAGTTGGGCGCCGGGATAAATGACAATTCCTACCTCTAATCGATTTACTTGTCGCATGTGTCGGCGCTGCCTTCAATTTTGTCGCTTTCGCCGCTCGTCAATTTACCATTCGGTCGGCAAACTAGGCGTGTGAATGAGCCGGCGGAAGCGTTATCCTCACGACCTCGCCAGCCACTCACGGATCCTTTGCAAAGCAAAATCAGGAGTAGCGATGGCTGAAACGAGAACGAAATTAACGACCACCTGGACGGGCCTATTGCAAGGAGAGGGGCGGGTCGGCTCAGCGACGATTGACTTGCCTCTCGCCATTCCACAGTCGTATGGTGGCACCGGTGCGGGCTCGCATCCGAAAGAGCTCCTTATGGCTTCAGCGGCGGCCTGCTACGCCATGACGATCGCAGGGATGCTTGCGGCCCGCAAAATTGAGCAGGCAGGACTCACCGTGGTCTCTGAGCTATCGGACGCATCAAACCAAGGTATGCAAATAACTCACCAGGTTCAAATCGAGCTGCCGTCCAACGCGACTCAGGAGCAATTGGACGCGGTGGAGTCGCTGATCGAGGCGGCGGACAAATCTTGCATGATCGGCAATCTTCTGAAAGCCGCGGGAGTCCGGATCGAGGCCTCCGGTCAGGTGGCGACGCTTTTAGGATGAGCATAGGGCGACCCTCGTAACGTCGCACTTGGCTTCACGCTCTGTCAGGTTATGAACTCGGCCAGCCTCGGCCGAGTACTCGAGCCCGGATCAGGCGGGGCTGCGGCGAGCTAAGGGTGCATCAAGCGAGATGGAATGGTCGGTCGACGATTGACCGTGCATTATCTTTTGCGTTGCGCTGACTTGGGCAGCGTACGTTATCAGGGCCATCCAAAGATGGGTCAGCCGTATAACGATGCTCGAGCGCCGCACTTGTCTAATGCGCGTCCAAAGTCGTCGCACGCATCAAGAGTGAAGTGCCGGTGGCGAGCAAAACGAGATACAAAACACGAAGGAATCGGGTTCTGTTCAATTTGTGCGCAATCCTATTGCCCAAGAAAACGCCCAAAGCCATCGCTGGCAGCAGTAACGCCGTTAGCCAGATCACCTGGGGGTTCGAATATTTGCCTGTAGTCGCAAATAGCACGACGCGGATCAACGCGCCGACCGCTATCAGGAACGATTGGGTCGCTCGTATGGCTGCGGGATCTTCCAGTCGCCGCGTAAGATAAACCGCGTATAGCCAGGCTCCAGCACCGAACATTGCACTGAGCGTCCCCCCGGCGAAGCCGTACCACCAAGCCCAGCGAGGGCCTGTAGTTCTTGCCCGGGGGCGCGACAGTATGCCTCGCAGCGCGTAAAGGACGACAAAAGCCCCTAGAAGCGCCATCAGCGCTGCCAGTGGCACGACGATGAGCAGGTATGTCCCAACAACTAGCCCCAAAGTCATTGCCGGCAAGATATGTAGCACTTCTGATCTCGCTGCTTGCCTCCGTAGCTTCAGGCCCATGCCGCTGGATGCGATAAGATCAAGGACAGATTGAACTGGAATAAGCGTTGGCAGCGGGACAACCTGCGCGACGATAGGCGCTGAGATCAGCGTCGTACCGAATCCGACCATTGCGAATACGGCATAGGCCACGATGAACGTCGGAACGGTAACGAGGAGAACGTAAAGATCTGGCATGGTCGACGATGTGCTAAGGGGCGTTCGAGTGTATGTCGCCGCCTCTGCGTTGCAAAGGGGCGCGATTGCGACCTTCGATTTCTAGCGGCATGGAAGTCCTCACATTATGCGCATACCCTCTGGGTTTTCAGGCACGGATGTGGGCCCATCCATACCCTTGCAATTTCGCGATCTCAAGTACAGTTGAGACTTTTTTTACCCGCGATGGCGCTCAATCAAATCGCCAACGGCGAGCGCGGCGTTGTAGCCACGTGCGAGTACAGCCGAATTTGCAGGATTTCATATCTTTTTGATTGATTTTTTTTGTAGTTATTTCGGCCGGCTTAGAGAGAGGTCAGGCAGCACAGACGACTGCCGTGTCGCGGTAGGTTCAATGGATTGCGACGACACAGCGTGTCAAAGCCTCGTTAAAGCAGAGGGCGTTGAAGACTGCCCCTGCCCAATTCTTCCCGATGGCTCATTCCCGCCCGTCGTTGGGCACGAACTTCTGGTCTCCCGGGCCCACGTAGTTGGCGGTGGGGCGGATGATCTTGTTGTCGATGCGCTGTTCGATGATGTGGGCCGACCAGCCCGCCGTGCGCGCGATGACGAACAGCGGGGTGAACATGGCGGTGGGCACGCCCATCATGTGATAGCTGACGGCCGAGAACCAGTCCAGGTTGGGGAACATCTTCTTGATGTCCCACATGACCGTTTCCAGGCGTTCGGCGATGTCGAACATCTTGGTGCTGCCGGCCTTTTTGGACAGTTTCTTGGCCACGTCCTTGATGACCTTGTTGCGCGGGTCGGACACGGTGTAGACCGGGTGGCCAAAGCCAATGATGACTTCCTTGGCCTCGACGCGGCGGCGATGTCGGCTTCGGCTTCGTCCGGCGAGTCATAGCGCTGCACGTCGAACGCCACTTCGTTGGCGCCGCCATGCTTGGGGCCGCGCAGCGGGCCGATGGCGCCGGCAATCGACGAGAACATGTCCGAGCCCGTGCCGGCGATGACGCGCGCGGTGAAGGTCGATGCGTTTAACTCGTGCTCGGCGTACAGGTTCAAGGAGATGTGCATCGCCTTGACCCATTCGTCGCTGGGCTTTTCGCCGTGCAGCAGGTGCAGGAAGTGGCCGCCGATGCTGTCGTCGTCGGTTTGCACGTCGATCATGTGGCCGTTGTGGCTGTAGTGATACCAGTACAGCAGGGCCGAACCCAGGTTGGCCATCAGGCGGTCGGCGATGTCGCGCGCGCCGGGGGTGTTGTGGTCGTCTTTTTCAGGCAGCACGCAGCCCAGCACCGACACGGCGGTGCGCATCACGTCCATCGGGTGGCTGGAGGCCGGCAGCGCTGCCAGCGCCACCTGCAATTGGGCGGGCAGCCCCCGCAGGCTCTTCAGCTTTTGCTTGTAGGCGGTCAGCTCGGCCTTGTTGGGCAGCTTGTCGTGGACCAGCAGGTGGGCGATTTCCTCGAACTCGCTGGTATGCGCGATGTCCAGGACGTCGTAGCCGCGGTAGTGCAGGCCGTTGCCGGTGCGGCCTACGGTGCATAAGGCCGTGTTTCCGGCGACAACGCCTGATAAGGCGACAGATTTTCTGAGTTTGGCGCTGACGTTGCTGTTGTTGTTTGCTTGAGAACGGGTCCAGGTATCACTTCTTCCACTAAAGAATCAATCAGGCAGCGGGCCTAGATCGGGTTTTAGTTTCAGTCTGGTGTGCCTCCGTTAAGATCAATGCCAGTCGCATATTCAGTCTAAATTTCAACAAATTCACGATCAAATGAGTTTTTTATCAATGGCGGTAGGAGAAAGACAGATGACTGACAAGGCTGCTAAATCGTTGTCGCTGAAGCAGTTGGAGTTGTTCATTGCATTGGCTTCGTCTGACAGTATCTCTAGTGCAGGCGCTCGCCTGGGCATGACACCTTCGGCAACGAGCCATGCGCTTCGAATTTTGGAGTTGACGCTTGGTGCTCCGCTCGTTGACCGAAATGCGACCGGGGTTCAAATGACTTACGCTGGACAGCAGGTGCTCCCACATGTCCGGGATATTTTTGCTTCTTTGCAGGTCCTGAGGGCTACGGCAAGTGCAAGTGCGGGCCTGCGGGCCGGTATGCTCACGCTGGGATCGCTCGGGGCAAGCTCTTCCCTTAACATCCTTCCGCCACTGCTTGAGATGTTCAAGGAGCGTTACCCCGGGGTCGGTGTTTTCGTCACTGAGAAGCCGGATTCCGAAATGGAACGGGCACTGGTAGAACGCAGAATCGAAATAGGGGTAGTGGCGCTACCGAAGCCGGAGCTCGACACCCTTCCGCTGGTGGTCGATGAGCTGATGGTCGTTCTCCCGGAAGGGCATCCATTGGATCACTGCCAAGTCATTAGCGTAGAGGACTTGGCCGACTATCCATTGATCATGACCAGAGCCGGGTCCCAGCCGGTCATTACCCGAATGTTTGAGCGATCGGGGATCATTCCGAAGATTGCACACGACCTATCTCAGATTATGTCGATCCTTGAGTTTGTGCGCAGGGGGCAAGGAATATCAGTTCTCGCTTCCCTCGTGCTTCCAGAAAGCTATAAGGGTTTGGTGTATAGGAAAATCAGCCCGCCGGTGAAGAGGAGGATCGGTCTGGCCTGTCTCAACGAACGGAAACTATCGCCAGCGGCGCACGCGTTCTGGGTGATGGTAAGGGACGCCGTTCCTTTACTGAAACTCCCGGTCAAGTAATTCCCGCATGAGCGCTCCCTACAGCAAGCCCGTACGTAACGCTACGGGGCCATGACCAACGCGGTACTAATGGTGATGCATGGGCGCAATTTCAATGATGGGCGTATGAACGGAACTTGAGCTGCGAAGGGAATGGCGGTGGGCTACGTCTGTTGATGTGCTCTCTTTATCTCCTTGACCAACAGGGAGGAAATCCGTGACGGGCTACGCTCCGCCCGTTCAATGAAAACGATCTGACGCTTGAGCTGTGGCTTGCCAAATGCGGTGCAGCTCAAGCCCGTCGCGGCAAGGCGGGCAGTATCCACGAGCGGCAGCACTGCGATTCCGAGTCCTTGCTGTACCAGCCTGATGGCCGTGTCCTCTTGTTCCAGCTCCCATATGTTTGAACAGTCAATGTTCAAACGCTTAAGCTCTTTGTCTATGGCTTTCGCGAGCGCCCGTTGTTCGGTGCGGCGAATCACGTGCCGGCGTGACCCTTCAGGCTTACCGATTTGACCCCGCACGCAGTCAACCATCCACAGCATTTCGTCGAAAAGAGGATGTTCGACGAGGCGCACGCTTGTTGCGCTCATCGACGTGGTGATCGCGGCATCTAGATTGCCGCTCTCCACCTGCGAGGCCAGAGCTTCTGGTGCTCCGGAAAACAAGGAAATGCGAAGCTTGGGGTGGTGCTTGTCGAAATGCTCCAGAACACTTGGTAGTACGCCATCAAAGACAGTTGAAATGGAACCCAATCTGATGTGCCCCGACAAGGGGCAAGAATCCGAAAGTTGGGAATGAATATTGTCGTAGATCGCAAGTATCTGTTGCGCACCCTCCACCAGGGTTCGACCAGCGGGGGTCAGAGAGATACTCCGGTTCGATCTATCGAACAACGTGGTGCGAAACTCCCGCTCGAGTTGAAGCATCTGCTGGCTCACCGCTGGCTGCGTAAGCTGCATTTCCCTCGCTGCACGACTAAATGAGCCCAGGCGTGCGGTTGCCTCTAGAATTCTTAAAGACCGTATTGACATGTCAAGTCGTTCAGCGAGCGCGTCAGCCGAGTTTCTTTTTCGCGAGGGACTTGGCCAGCTTCCAGAACGCTGATGCGGCAGGTGAAAGTCTTCCCTCGTTGAGACACGCAAGGCCGACGCGGCGCGACGTCACTGGCGTGATTGCCTTGTACAAGACCCCCTCATAGCGTGCAGGCAAGGCTAAGGACGCGACTACTGAAACTCCCTCGCCGCGAGCGACGAAATCCAGGATGGATAGCATCTGGGACAGCTCGTGCGTTACCTTCAATGGAACCTCCGCTTTGGCGAACATTTTTGCCACCAGCCCCTGAGACCCTGCATGGGTGAGGATAAATGCAGATTGAGCGAGTCTCTTGACGTCAATTGCTTCCAGCGCTGCTAGCTCGTGGTCCGCCGGGATGACCGCGACGAGTTCGTCGTTTGCGATCGACACGGTGTCGAACTCCGGCTTTGGCAGCGTCACCACCCCAATCTCCAACCTCCGCTCGATCAAGTCCTGCTCGATCTCGGAATCGGGCTTTTCGAACACACGGAGGTCGATGCCGGGGTAGAGCTTTCTGAATTGCTGCAATAGCGGAGGAAGCAATCTCAGCGAAGAGCTGAGTCCGAAAGATCCGATCTTCAGCGTGCCGCGCTTTAAACCCACGCTGGCGCTCGCCGTCGCTTGAATTAGCTGCAGCGCGGCGAAAAGGTCTCGAACGTGGGGAAGGATCTGATCTCCTGCATCAGTCAGCTCCAGTTTGGATGCATTGCGATCGATGAGCATCACGCCGAGTGTTGATTCAAGCGATCTGAGCGCATGACTAGTAGCGGAGGGGGTCATTCCGATCTTAGCCCCGGCGCTTGCGATACCGTCCGCGGCCGACAGGGAAAGAAGGAGTTCCAATTGGCGGAGGGTCGGTACGTCGGAGCCGAACGCGGTTTTCATGTTGAATTCAAATTCAATTGTAATTGAGTGATGTGAATTTTAGACTAATTCCATCAACTTTGGACTTTACCTATGTTTGCGCGAATCATTTCAAGCCTTCGTCTGTCCCCCATTCAAGTCATGGCAGAGCGGACCCGTCAAGCCGTGAAAAAAGGGGATAGTGTTATCGATATGACACTCGGGGAACCTGATTTCCCGACCCCCGAGCACGTCGCGGAAGCTGCTATACGAGCCATCCGGGAAGGAGAAACCAGGTACACCCCTATCAACGGAACCGTCAAACTCCGCGAAGCCATCGTCGACAAGTTCAACCGCGACAACGACATCCAAAGCACGATCGCCGATATCAGCGTTGGCTGTGGTGGAAAGCAGGTCATCTATCAGGCATTCCTTGCCACGTTGAGCGCCGGAGACGAGGTCGCGATGGCCGTTCCGTACTGGGCCTCCTACAGCGACATCGTGAGCATGAATGGCGGCACCTTCCGGCCGATCATGACATCGCCTGACAAGGGCTACGCATTGCAGGCAGCGGATCTGGAGGCGGCGATCACAGCGAAGACGAAATGGTTCGTACTGAATTCGCCCAGCAATCCGAGTGGTACCGCTTACGACTGGAACCAACTCGCCGAGTTTGCTGAGGTCATTCGTCGAAATGAGAACAAGGAATTCTTGATCCTCGTCGATGACATTTATGAGCACATTTTGTATGACGGCCGTCGTTTTTGCACCCTGGCGCAGGTGGCCCCCGATCTTGCGAACCGGATTTTGACCGTCAACGGCGTTTCTAAGGCGTACTCCATGACCGGCTGGCGTCTTGGCTACGCATGCGGTCCGCGTCCGTTGATTGAGGCTATGACGAAAGTTCAGATGCAGATCAATTCACACACGTCTTCGATCACGCAGGCTGCTGCGGTTGCCGCATTGACTGGCCCGCAAGACGAGGTCGGACGACGTTGCGCGGTATTTGAGCGGCGACGGGATTTCCTGTTGAACGAGTTCTCGCGAATTGATGGGCTTTCCACGCCAAAGCCGGAAGGGGCTTTCTACCTTTTCCCGGACGTAAGGGTGTTTGTCGGTCGGCGCAAACCGTCGGGCGAGATCATTGCCGACGACATGGCGCTTGCTTCGTATCTGCTGGATTCGGGGGTTGCAGCTGTTCCCGGCTCGGGTTTTGGCATGCCTGGGTTCTTGCGACTGTCGTACGCGACCTCCGACGAAAACCTCCACATTGCGGTGCAGCGCATGACACACGCGCTTAACAACCTGAATTAGTGCTCGCGAGCTAGGTGCGGCTACGCGACCGAAGAAGCACAAGACCACCCATCCCAGGTGGCCCGCGATCAATGCAGTTCTCTATGGAATAGTCATGTCTACCGTTTCCCAAATAATTGGCCGTCGTCTCTACGAGGCGGGCTGCCGTCACGCGTTTGGTATTCCCGGAGGGGAAGTACTTTCCGTAATGCGCGGTCTTGACGATGCTGGGGTGAAGTTCACGCTGGTCAAGCACGAAAACTCCGGTGGCTTCATGGCTGAGGGCGCGTTCCATCGAAGCGGAGCTCCGGGCGTGCTTGTCGCTACGCTCGGCCCAGGCGTTGCCAACGCAGTCAACGTTGTCGCAAATGCCTTGCAAGACAGGGTGCCGATGTTGTTCATCACAGGATGCGTTGATGAAGACGAAGCGGCGACGTATACGCACCAGGTCTTCGATCATTCAGCCCTGATGCGCCCGATTACGAAGGCGTCGCTGCGTATATCTGCAGGCGCGGCGGAGGCGATCATTGACAAGGCACTGGCGATCGCAATGGATGACCCGCCAGGCCCTGTTCATATCGACGTGCCAATTTCTGTAGCCGTCCAAGTCGTCGAGCACGCGAAGGGTACCCGCAGAGCGACATCAGCTCCGACGGCGCCAGCGAACACCGAACAATTCAAGGAAGCAAGATCCTGGCTCGCCGAGGCTAAGCGGCCTCTGATAATCGCGGGCGTCGAAGCGCTCCATCATCGCGCGGAGTTCGAGATCCAAGCCCTTGTGGCAGAAATGAAGATTCCTCTTGTCACGACCTACAAGGGGAAGGGGATCGTGGACGAGCGCAATGACCTGGTCATAGGTGGAATGGGACTTTCGCCACAAGCTGACAAGATTGTGCTTCCGCTCATTCAGAATGCAGACGTCATCCTGTTGGCCGGATATGACCCTATCGAGATGCGAGTCGGATGGCGCAACATCTGGGCCGACGACGCTCGCGTGATCGAACTGTCCGCCACGCAGAACACGCACTACATGCATCAGTCAGCGATCAGCTTCGTCGGAAATATCACGCATAGCCTTGCAGCCTTGCGTGAAGGTCTGTCCGGAGGATCGGAATGGTCTGGCGAAGCCGTATCGGCCATTAAAAAGTCCATTGCCTCCATCTATCGCGCGGACGAGGAATGGGGGCCGGCGGCGATCATTGATGTCGCCCGCGCAGAAATGCCAGAGAAAACCGTAGCGTCGGTCGATAGTGGTGCCCACCGTATCCTGCTGTCGCAAGTCTGGAATTGCTATGAGCCCAGGACGCTTATGCAGTCGTCGGCGTTATGCACTATGGGTTGTTCGTTACCCCTTGGTATCGGCGCCAAGCTTGCAGAGCCAGAACGTCCGGTCGCGGTCTTTACTGGAGACGCGTGCCTGGAAATGACGTTAGGGGAACTGGCCACGGCACGAGATGCCAAGACGCCGGTGATTGTGTTTGTGTTCGCTGACGAGTCACTCTCACTGATTGAAATCAAGCAGCGGGGAACTGGGCAGCCAAACCTCGGGGTGGACTTTCCAGGCACCAACTTCGCAGAGGTCGCGCGAGCGATGGGTGGGCTCGGCTTTGAGGTGGAAAGCCGAGCGCAACTTGCATCCGCAATTCGGGAGTCGCTCGCATCGCCCGTCTTCTCGCTTATTTCCTGCAAGATTTCCAGGAAGGCATACGACGGCCGGATCTGACCAATCGCCACACGCAAGGCCCCTGAGACAAGGCGGCCTGTCAAACCAGAAAGGGGAATAGCTATGAAGCGCCGGAGTTTTCTTAGTGCTTGTGCAGTTTCGCTGGTTGGAGTGCCGATGGTTAAGGCTCAGAATAGAGTCATCCGTATCATCGTACCGTTCGCTCCCGGAGGGACCGGGGACCTGATTCCGCGACTTATCGCGCAAGCCATGTCCGAGGTTCTGGGGGATACCGTAATCGTGGAGAATAAGGCTGGTGCAGGAGGCGTGGTAGGTTCGCTCTATGTTTCGCGAGCTGCTTCTGATGGGTTGACACTGGGGGTGGCCACGGTAAGCACGCATGCCATTCAACCCGCCGTCATGGCCAAGCCGAGCTACAGCCCGTTGGGCGACTTTTCGTCCATCTCGAACCTCGCAAAAGTTCCGAATATCATTTCGATCAATCCAAAAGTTCCAGCCTCTAACATTGAAGCGTTCGTAAAGCTGGCCAAACAAGCGGATCAGGACCTCACATACGGCTCGCCGGGAATTGGATCGCTTGGACACATGATGGGTGAACTGTTTGTTCAGTCCACAGGAACCCGGTTGCGGCATGTGCCGTACCGTGGCGCCGGACCAGCCTTGCAGGATACGATCGCCGGCCACGTCAATGTGCTATGTGACAATCTGCCAGCGTCCTTGCCCCATGTACAAGGTGGCCGACTTCGCGCGCTAGCAATCGCCTGGCCGAACCGGATCGATCAGCTTCCGGAAATCCCTACGTTTTCAGAGATCGGCATATCTGCGCTGAACGATCCGGCGTGGTTTGGGCTCGTGGGGCCGGCTGGCATGAGCCCGGACGTTGTGCAACGCCTCCAGACATCGGTGTCGGCAGCGATGAAGCGGCCGGATATCGTGGCCAAGATTCGCGAACTCGGCGCCGTTCCGTCGAGCAACACCCCGAGCCAGTTTTCCACGCAGATAGAATCAGAATTGAACAAATGGCGTGGTGTGGCCAAGGCTGCCAATATCTCATTGGAGGCGTGATGGATTCGACAAACCGCGAGTGTTCCCTCGCCACACTTTCTTGGCTTGCGCGCCTGATTGCATGCGAGACTGTATCTGGGACGGCGTCTAATCTAAAACTTCTCGCCTTGGTCGACAATGCGCTCCGGAATCTCGGATTCGCCCTTCGATACACCTATAGCGATGATCGTGAACGGGCGAATCTATTCGCCAGCTTTGGAGGAGAAGTGGGCGGAATCTTGCTCTCGGGGCACACGGACGTTGTGCCGGTTAGCGGGCAAGACTGGTCGCGGCCCCCGTTTGAACTGTCTCGCGAGCGAGACAAGGTCTACGGTCGGGGCGTGTGCGACATGAAAGGATTTCTGGCATGCGTCCTGGCGGTGCTTGAGGGTACCGATCTCCAGTCAGTGGGGCGTCCGATCCATGTGGCGTTCACCTTTGATGAAGAAATCGGATGCATCGGTGTACGAAGCCTTTTGGAAGATCTGTCTACCTTCGGCATCAAGCCCGACGCTTGTATCGTCGGCGAACCGACGGGCATGAGAGTTGTTCGCGCCCACAAAGGGAGGCATGCCTTGCGGTGCACTGTGCAAGGGCGAGCGGAGCATTCCTCGCTCAGCGGACTCGGCGTAAATGCGGCCGAGGTGGCTTGTGAACTTGTTGCCGAGATTTCTGCGCAGGCTTCAGCGCTTGCGATGTCCACCACAGACGAGGACTTCTACGTTCCGTTTTCGACCATGGCCGTGTGTCGAGTCCACTCGGGAACTGCCACAAATGTCATACCCGAAAAGGCCGAGTTCGATTTCGACTTGAGATTTCTTCCGTCGGCCAAGCCCGAGGACATTCTCACGCCGCTGTATTTGAAAGCGAACGAACTGGAACAACGGATGCGAAGCAAGGTTGATTCTTCCCGTATCACGTTGGCCCGTCGCACCGCAGTGCCGGCGTTGCTGCCAAGGAAAAACGAAGACCAGCTCGTCGAGAGACTCTTTAGGGCTGGAGCAGAATTGGGTGCGCATGTGGCATTCACGACGGAGGGAGGGCTATACCAGTCGGCCGGAATCCCAACCGTAATATGTGGTCCAGGCGACATAGCTCAGGCACACACCGCCGACGAATTCATTGCCATTGAGCAACTCGCGGTCTGCGAGTCCGTGATTCAACGACTGCTGCAGTGACGTCATTTGCCGCCGGTCATCCCTGCGACGAAGGCCGCCGGCGGCCAGCCTGCATGATCGCCATACCGGAAATGGCCAGCGCCGCGCCGAAAAACAACGACTTGTCTATCGGTTCCCCAAGCCAGAGGCTAGAAAACACCACGCCAAAAACCGGGACTAAGGTGATGTAACCGGCAGCAGCTCCTGCGCCCAGCGTTTTTACGCCATCGAAGTACCAGGCGTAGGCGATGGCAGTCGCCCCAATAGCTAATGCGAAAAGGCTTACCCATGATTTAGCGGAAGCCTCGCCCAAAGAGCTCCATGACGCGGTACCTTCAAGGCAGTAACTTGTCAGCAGCAGAAGCGCAGCGCCAATGGCTGTTGTTGCGGTTGTCGTCGTCAGGGAGTCCATGCCTTTAAGCACCACCCTGCCAATCAGCGTATAGGCAACCCAGCTCGCGACACAACCCCCCAGAAGCAGTTCGCCTTTTCCGAGCGTGGCCGCTGCTGACCCCGTATTGTTCCCCCCGATTGCGATGAATGCGCCGATCGCGGAGAGGAGCATTCCGGCGAATATGGTGGGGTTAAGTTTTTCTTTGAACAGAATCGCTGCGAGGAGCAGTGTGGCTCCTGGGTTCAAAGTGACGACGATCGCTGCTTTGCCGGCAGCTACGAGTTGTAGGCTAAACATAAAGAATAGCGAATAACCAAATACTCCTGCCAATGCGGCGACGGCAAGCCCGAGCCATTGGCCCTGACTGATTTTTCGGAGTTGGCGCAGGCTGGACGTCTGGTGCGTCCATAGCAATAGAACAACGCTCGCAAACACGAACCTCAGGCCTGCTCCGGCGATAGGGGGCATCGATAACGCCACGACCCGACCCCAAGGCCACGAAGCGCCCCATAGCGCAGCCATTCCAACCAGGCGGAGGTGAGTGGCGAATAGGGCGTTCTTCATGGTCAGCTTTTTATGTCGTAAGGAAACAGGACGACCGAAGCGTAATGCTTGCCACGCTTGTTGGCAATGTCATTTCATGCCGATGCATGTTGAAAAAAATCTCAATTGAAGATGAGGCATACGAATCCTAGACTGCTTCAAACCATATGGAGACAGGCATGCAGTCGAAGGACTACGGTGCGCTGCATGGCGTACGCATTCTCGATCTCTCGCGCATTCTGGCGGGGCCCAGCGCGACTCAACTCCTTGGAGATCTGGGGGCGGATGTCGTCAAGGTTGAAAAGCCCAATGAGGGCGACGACACTCGAAAATGGGGTCCCCCTTATGTCGTTGGCCATAACGGGAGTGACACGGATGAGAGCGCGTACTATCTCAGCGCAAACAGGAACAAGCGTTCGATAGCTATCGACATCGCTACCGGGGAAGGCCGGGAACTGCTGCTACGCCTGCTTGAGAATGCAGACGTGTTGGTCGAGAACTACAAAGTTGGC
Organism: Achromobacter kerstersii; assembly: GCF_902859595.1. Taxonomy (GTDB): domain Bacteria; phylum Pseudomonadota; class Gammaproteobacteria; order Burkholderiales; family Burkholderiaceae_B; genus Achromobacter; species Achromobacter kerstersii. The sequence goes on from NZ_CADIJQ010000001.1 coordinate 850,870, forward strand.
GGGTTGAAGAAATATGGCCTGGACTACCAGACACTGCAAAAGCAGTTCCCTCGTCTCGTCTATTGCTCAGTAACCGGATTTGGACAGACCGGACCGTACGCCACGCGGGCGGGTTATGACTTTTTGATTCAAGGTATGGGCGGAATCATGAGTCTTACTGGTGAGGCAAACGGTACGCCAATGAAGGTTGGGGTAGGCATCGCCGACGTAATGACCGGGATGTATGCGGCGGTCGGAATACTTGCCGCCCTGCGCCATCGAGATGCGACCGGGCAAGGGCAGCATATCGACATTTCGTTGCTAGATAGTCAGATCGCATGGCTCGTCAATGCAGGTACCAATTATTTGACCAGCGGAAACTTGCCCCGCCGGCTGGCGAACGGTCATCCAAACATCGTCCCGTATCAGGTCTTTGATGCCTCCGACGCGCCAATGATTCTTGCTGTGGGAAATGACTCGCAGTTTCGAAAGTTCTGCGAAGTGGCTGGAGAAGCGCGGCTTGCAGATGACCCGCGGTTCATCACGAACGTTGCCCGAATAGAGAACCGCGACGAGATTTGCGGCCTGGTGCAGAGCATCTTGGGGACTAGGTCTAGAGAGGAATGGCTGCGCTTGCTGCAGGCAGTCAATGTTCCTTGCGGGCCAGTTAATAACCTGAAGGACGTATTTGACGATCCTCATGTGCGGGCGCGAGGTGCGCATTTGAAAATGCCATGCGACTGGGCGCAGGGCGGCGAACTGAATCTGCTGTCAAACCCTTTGAGATTATCGGGATCGCCGGTTTCGTATCGACGCCCGCCTCCGCGCCTGAACGAGCACGAAGACGAGATCCTGACCGACTGGAACGCTCGGACTCCGTAGCGATCAGTCGGACGAATTTTTCAATAGCTGCACTAACTACGCCCCGCTTTGAGGGCGAGTCCACTAGGAGACGACCATGGACAGGAGACAGTTGTTGTTGCTTACCGCAGTCGCACCATTTGGACGTGCCTTCGCAGCCAACGAATACCCGGCTCAGACGATTCGTCTGATTGCGCCCTATGCGCCGGGGGGCACGGTAGATATCCTATCGCGGCAGCTCGCCGAACCTATGCGTTCCGGGCTGGGGCAATCGGTAATAGTTGAGAACCGGGGAGGAGCCGGTGGAACGCTCGGCGCTGACGCCGTCTCGAAATCAAGAGCGGACGGCTACACCGTTCTTTTTGGCGCCGTGCACCATGCCATTGCGCAATCGGTTTACCCGAAGCTTACGTACGACATCAGAGAAATGACTGCGGTCGGATTCCTGGGGCGTGTTAACCATGTGCTCATCGTAAACAAGGACTTGCCGGCGAAAGACGTTGCGGAGCTGGTGATATTGCTTAAAGAGAACCCCCAAAAGTACAGCTATGCAACCCCGGGAGCGGGGACCATGCAGCATTTGATGGCCGAGTACTTCAAAAGCGTGACGAAGACCCAGATGATGCACGTACCTTACAGGGGATCAGCGCCGGCGATCGTCGACATCATCGCCGGAAATGTACACATGATGTTTGAAACAATGCCTTCTGCAATCCAGCATGTGAGGGCGGGAAGCGTTCGCGCGCTGGCTGTTACGTCGAAGCAGCGGTCGACGAACCTTCCTGATGTCCCGACCGTCTCGGAGAGCGGCGCGGAGAACTACGACGCAACCAGTTGGTACGGTATCTATGCCCCCCCGAATACGCCACGCGACGCGGTCAACGCGCTGAACAAGGCGATCAATTCCGCGTTTCAGAATCCGGAGTTCGCCAAACGTTGGGTGGAGTTGGGAGCGGATGTCGGCGGTGGTACGCCGGCGGAACTCGATACGCTCACGCGGAACGAAGTCGAGCGTTGGGCCGCAATTGCGAAAAGCGCTGATATCAAGGTCGGGTGAGCGCGCCGAGGCGCTTGGCGGACTTCCCAAAAGTCAATTTACGTAGCAAGGAGTGGTGATGGTAATGCTGTCAAAGGAACAGGTTGATCTGCAGGCTCGGGCTCGAGATCTTGCTCAGCGTGTCTTCAAGCCCACAGCCGAAGAGACAGATCGAACCGAGCAATACCCTTGGGATAATGTGCGCCAATTGCGCGAGCACGGATTTATGGGAATGACGGTTCCCAAGGAATACGGCGGCCAGGGTCGCAGCCATCAAGACACAATCATCGTCGTGGAGGAAATGGCGAAGGCGTGTGCGACGATGGGAAGAATCTCAGTTGAAGCCAATATGGGGGCAATCGGCGCGATCATGCAATATGGGTCGCACGAGCAGAAGACTCTGGCTGCCGGCTGCGTTCTGTCCGGTGACAAACCGGCGATTTGTATTTCGGAGCCGAATGCCGGAAGCGCGGCTAGTGAAATGACCACACATGCCGTGCGCAGAGGCGATGAGTATTTGCTCAACGGCGAAAAATACTGGATCACGGGCGGCGGGGTGTCGCGTTTGCATCTTATCTTCGCCCGCGTCATTGAGGATGGAGTCGACCAAGGGGTTGGCGCCTTTATCCATGTTAAGGATGACGCGAAGGTCCAAGACGGCCTTGAGGTGGCCAAGCGATCCTATGCGATGGGCGTCAGAGGAATACCCGAAACGTACATCAAGTTCGCCGATTTAAGAGTACACAAGTCGATGCTGGTTGTGCCGCCGGAAGGGCTGAAACGTGGTTTTGCAGCCTTAATGCAGGCCTATAACGCGCAGCGCGTCGGTGCGGGAACGGTGGCGCTCGGCATCGCGCAGGGCGCTTTCGAAGAAGCGGTCGCTTACGTGAAACAGCGCAGCCAGTTCGGCCGTCCGATTGCGGAGTTCCAAGGCTTGCAGTGGATGATTGCCGATATGGCGATTCAGCTTAACAGTGCGCGGCACATGCTGCACTTTGCTGCGTTGAGCGGGACGCCGGAGACATTTGGATTCCCCAATATCTCGATGGCGGCCCAGGCAAAAATCCTTGCGGCCGAGACGGCCCAGCGCGTCACGAATGATGCCCTACAACTACATGGCTCTTCTGGCTACGGCCGCGATTTACCGATGGAAAGACACGTGCGAGATGCGCGAATGTTCACGATCGCAGGCGGGACAGCGCAAATTCTGCGTACGCAAGTGGCGTCATCCATTCTCGGGATGAAGCTGCCTCAGACTCGCGATGGGTACGTTCGAAATCGATAACACGGCATATTCCGTCACCGGTGAATCCCTGCATCGGGCCCTAACGAGCCCGTTGGCGAGATCTCGCCGGCTGCCCGGTTACTGTCCGTGTCCTCCTGGGGGTACCGTTGCCCATTGAGCTGATCTTGGGTGAACGCTGAACCTGAGTTTCCCGTTCTCAGCGTTCTTGCCCCGTCCTGCAAGGCAATAGACTATAGGCCGTATGGGGGCGCAGGAGGTCTCGGCCACGCTGCTGGTTTTGACCGGGATTGGTATTGTGCTGTCGGATGTCCTACCGGCCATGCAAGTTTCTCAGGAAGAGGTGATCGGGCCAGTCCTGGCCAGATGCCTTATGACACGGTCGAGCAGGCACTGGAGTTAGCCAACTCGACGAGGTATGGTTTGTCTGGCGCCGTCTGGTCCAACGGATCGGCACAAGCTGCAGCCTTTGCCCGACAGCTGGTAACTGGGCAGGTCATTGTCAATGGTGCGCCTCAGAACCTGGCCACGTCTTTTGGCGGCCGATGCGGTTCGGGCCCTCGGGTGCGAGAACGGCCGCTTTGGCGTTGAAGAGGTCTGACCTATCGTTCGTTGCACGGGTTGGGTAGGCCGGGCAACTGATGTTGCGTCAGGCAGAAGGCGCAATGCACCACGTCGATGGCATCCGCGGGTCCGGGCGGCGGTTTGCCGGCTTCGTGCGCGCGGCCATCGACGGCGATACGTCGAAGCCCTGAGGAGGCACTGACTTCGACGAAGGAAATTGACGTTCCAGCGCCTGTGAGGTCAATGATCTGCCCATGACGGTGCCCGTGATCCGAACGGTACCATTGCAAGCACGAACTACAACAACGCGCAGGCGCAGGCCAATATTGGGGCGGATTTTTCGCCTTGGTGCGGAGTGTGGATTGGTAGTTGGTGAGTGATAGAAAATCCGTGGAGACCGTACCGGCTGTCGTACAAAACGTCAGTTCGATTCGGCCTTTTTCCGAGGTGCTAGGGTCTGGCGCCAGGACAATGCTGCGGAGCATGAGCGGCAACCACAGCACGGCACGGGCGCTTGAGGTTCAGCGCGAACGTTGGGCCCAATAGGGTCGTTTCAAGCGAATCCATACACTTCCTTCGGGTTGTCCACTAAGATCTTCTTGCGTAATTCCTGCGACGGCGCCCACTTGCCCAGCAGGTTCAACATACGGCCGTTATCCACCGCGTACGGTTTGGTAATGTCGGTGGCCGCCACGACACCTGGTTTGCCCGGATGCGGCCAGTCCGTTCCCCATAGCATGCGTTCGGGATTCGCCTTGATCAGTGCGGCTGCCAACGGCGCGACGTCTTCATAGTCAGGCGCTCGGGTCGAACTGCGATACGCGGCCGACAACTTCACATACGCTTTTCCTGCGCGTACCAATGACAGCACCGCATCGAAACCTGGCTGCGACACGCCTTTTTCGGCTTGTGCTCCCGCAAAATGGTCGAACACGGCGGGAACCGGTAGCGCGCCCAACTCTTTTTCCAGGGCCGCGATCAGTGACAGGCTGGCGTAGATCTGCAAATGCATGCCTTGATCGGCGACCAGGCTGACTGCCTGCTTCAACCGCTTGGCGGCGACGACGGGATCCGTGACGCCGCCCGCTTCCAGATTGATACGCAGGCCGCTAATGCCGGCTTGCTTCAGTTCTGCCAGCTCTTCGGCGTTGGCTTCATCGGCCACGACGCCCACGCCCCGTGCGCGTTGCTTGCCCAGCATGCGTATCGCATATAACGTAGCCGTGTTGTCATTGCCATACACGCTAGGCGTCACGATTACGACCCGATCTAGGCGTAGGCTGTCTTGCAGATCCAGTAATTGGCCTATGGATGCATGCGGTGGTGTATAGGTGCGGCTGCTGTAGAACGGGAATCGCGTTTCATCGGGGAACACGTGCACGTGGCAATCACAGGCCCCGACGGGCACTTCGAAGTTCGGCGGCGTGGTCGAGTTGGTGGTGTCTTTGCTTGTGCTGCTTGCCGGCTGGCTAGTGGATAGCAGCGCCAGGCCAGCACCCGTTGCAACGGCCTGCTTGATCCAATCTCGGCGGGATTCTCTTGTTGGGGCTTTGGTATGCATGGTCGTAGTCTCGGTTATTGTTGTTGATGCTCTGGAAGTCAAATAAAAGCCAGCGACTGACCACGTTACGCGATCAGTTTTCGTGCTAACCAGTCCAGCACATGCCGCGCTACGATTTCGCTGTTCGTATCCATCATCAGCATGTGGGAATTTCCGGTAATTCCGATCGCGGGCAAATCCAATATCTGGACAAGCGGGCTTTGCGCGGCGAACGCATTGATTGCCTTGCGCATAAGTGGCCAGCGTGCATCGCGGTTCATGTGGTCGCCCAGCACGATCAGCGTGGGCACTTGAAGTCCGTGGACCTGGATAGCGTCCATGGGCACGGCGGCGGGTTCCAGCGCCACGATGGCTTTTACTCGATCGGGATTTGTGATGGCGGCCCTCAAGCCGAACACGCCGCCTTGTGAATGACAGACGATGGCTGACGGCCCTACGCGCGACAGCAACGCCGCATAAGCGTTGGCGATCACATCATCGGTATGTGTCCAGCGCGGCACTAGTTGACGTACGAACGTAGCAAACGCCTCGATCGGAAATCGTTGGCCCGGATACGCAAACTGCGCCAACTCGTCGATCTGCGCGGCTGAAGGCGCGGCTCCGAAACGAAAGCGGTTGAAGACAACGCTGGCGGTTTGCGAAATCGGTGCGGGCCAGACTTGCGGCACGGGAGCATACCCTGCGCGGCCGCGCTCCGCAGCGTCACAGACGTATACGTCCCATCCTTGACGTAAGAACTGGCTAGACCAACCTTCACGACGGTCGGGAGTCGTTTCCCAGCACGCGCCCGTCAGACCCCCTCCATGCCAAAACAGCACCGGAATGTCGCTGCAGGGCTGGGCTGCCAGGAAATACTGCGCGTACATTTGCCCGATAGCGTATTGGCCGTTGGGGTCCAACGTGACCGGCGTGCCGCCTGCCGCCAGGGTGTGCTGCTGCAGCGGCAGTCCGTCCAGCGCGATCAGGTCACCGCCCACATGCAGCGAGCCCATGCCCCGCAGAGTCAGCGGCGCCTTTGCGGGCGTGTTCGTCGTCACGGTCATTCCGCGCTGATTCCTTTTTCACGAATCAGCGTGCCCCAGCGTGTGACCGATTCCTGTAGAAACTGCGAGAACTGTTCGGGTTTGCCGGCAGCAGGATCCAGGCCCATTTCACGCAGGCGAGCCACAGTTTCCGGCTTTTGCAGCGCTGCCTGGATCGAGGCGTTCAGGCGCGCGACGCGGTCGGGCGGCGTTCCTGCCGGGGCCAGCATGCCAAACCACGGCGTGATGATGAAGTCGGGATAACCGCTTTCGGCAAACGTAGGCACGTCGGGAATGACCGGGCTGCGTTCCGTGCTGGCCACGGCCAGCGCGCGCAGCTTACCACTTTGAATATGAGGCCCCGACGCCGGCAGATTGTCGAAGTACATATCGACTTGCCCACCCAACAGGTCCGCCGCGACCTGGCCCGCTCCCCGATAGGGGATGTGGGCAATATCCACGCCGGCTTCTTTCTTTAGCAGTTCCAGCGCCAAATGCGCCGAGCCGCCAACGCCCGACGACGCAGCGTTGAGTTCACCCGGGCGAGCCTTGGCCAGGTCGATGAATTCCTTCAACGTCTTGGCTGGGACCTTGGGATTGACCACCAGCACGCTGGGCACGGTGGCCAGCATGGACACGGGGGCGAAATCCTTGACAATGTCGTACGGGGCAGGCTTGTACAGCGATTGCGCGACGGTGCAACTGAATGCGCACACCAACAAGGTATGCGCGTCGGCTTTGGATCGGCCTACGTATTGCGCACCCAGGTTGCCGCCAGCGCCAGCCTTGTTTTCCACGATCACGGTTTGGCCCAGATCGGCGCCCATTTCCTCGGCTAGGATACGCGCCAGGATGTCGGGCGTGCCGCCTGCGGGGAACGGAACCACCAGGCTGATGGGGCGGTCTGGGTAATTGTCCTGGGCCTGTGCCACGGGAGCCTGCAGGGCCAGGGCCAACGCGGTGCAAGGCGCCAGTGTGTATACCAGTTTTCGCCATAGAGTCATGGGAGACTGTCTCCTGTTATCTGTTTATGTTGGGGGCAATATAGGCAGGCGGCCCGCCCTGGGGAAATAATTCCTTGATAATATGGCCATACCCAACTTGGTATGAACATGGCTAGCCATGCATTCTTATGACCCGCACCGACCACCATCAGGCCTTGCGCCGCCTGGACCTGAACTTGCTGTTGATCCTGGACAGTCTGATGACCACGCGCAGCGCCACTGCCACTGCCCGGGCGCTGCATAAGACCCAGCCTGGCGTCAGCCGTGACCTGGCCAAGCTGCGCCATGCGCTGGGCGATCCGCTTTTCGTACCGGTCAAGGGCCGCCTGGAACCCACGGAACGCGCGCTGGACTTGCATGCGACCGTGCGCGTGGCGCTGCAGCAGCTAGATCACGCGTTAAGCGGTACGCAGACGTTCGAACCGGCGCGCATCAACGATGTGGTCAATATCGGCGTGGGTGCCCATTTCGAGTTGTTGCTAGCACCAGCGTTGATCGATATCGTGTCCAAGACGGCGCCGGGTTTGATTCTGAGGTTTCATTCGGTACATGGGGATTTCGATCCAGCGGATCTGGATCGCGAAGTGCAGGACGTATCGATTGGATTGTTCGAAGACATCCCGCAACGGTTCGCTACCACGCGACTGTTTGGCGACGAGCGCCGCATTGTAATGGGCCGCGGCCATCCGCTGGCAAATCGGCGCCGTATCCGAATGGAGGATCTGACCGAAGGCGACTGGTTCGCGTTTTCGCAAATGCACAGTCATCGTACGAACTTGGACCGGGCGTTAAAGGGCTACCGCCAGCGGATTCCGTTTCGCGCGTATCTGTCGGGATTCGGGATTAGCCCGTATTTACTGACAGGCGACCGGTATGCGACCACCATGCCATCATTTGCCGCGAAACTGCACGAGCGGTATTTCGACGTGGTGTCTAAGCCCATGCCCGCCCCGTTGCGTCCCTTGACGTTCCGCATGGCGTGGCCTCGCAGGCTGGATGGCGCACCCACGCACCAGTGGGTGCGGCATCAAATTGGGTGTGTGGTGAAGGAATTGATCCATCAGGGTTGGCTACATGAGTGAACTCACCGAGCGCTTTCGGCAACGCACGCACGAACTGCTTCAAAACCGATATGTTGTAGCGTTGGATCCTTTGCATATGGTGTATCTGAAGTGAAACTCAGAGGTTGCGTCCGTCCGGGCGCGACCTGCTGGTAATTGACCGCCACCTGGCCGAACGCGAGTTGCAGGTCATCCAGCGACCAGGCATCAGTGTCCCGCTGATTGGTGCCACAGCGGGAACGGCGCTGCTGCCACTGCAAAGCAGTGAAGCGAGACGGGCCATCGTCGCGGATGCGCGCATCACCCCAATGGCTGCACGAGCCAGCTTGGGCATGCTTCCAACCGTATTGAAGGGCATTCGCGACACCGGCTGGGCGTCTGGCGAAGGCGAACTGATGGAGGGCACTTCCACGATCGCCACCGCGTTTGACACTGTGCTCCGGCCGTTGGCGGTGTCGATTCCGGTTCCTACCGCGCGATTCAGCCCCACTCGGTCGTTGTTTCGGGATTGCCTTCTGCAGTGTCGCGACAAAATCCTGAGTGACATCGGGCTCCAAGCACTGCAGCAACGCTAGTGCCGCTTTGCCGGACCTCCAGTCGCGCGATCACTCCGCGCGGCCTACCCGGGGGCATCATGGGGCTTGCCATCCAGGCCCGCTCGACCGTCTTCATGGGGAGCGCTTCATACAGCCGTCCCCGCATTGGTCCAGGCAATAGAGCTAAGTCATACTGCCCCCGATTGAGCCTGTCTAATAATATCCCACCTTTGTTGACTGCGATTTGCACTCGCAGATTCAGGTGGGCAATGCGAATGCGGCGCACGAGGGATGGTAGCCAAGACATCGCGGTAAGCTCGGTGGCGGCGAGTCTGAATACCACTTGCGGAGGCTCGGAAGCTCCATTGAGCATTCCCTTGGAGACCGCAAGAATCTCCTCAGCCCCTGCCATGATGCGTTCATCTGCAGGTGAACGGGCGCGCATCTTCGCGGCCGTTCCCACCGACTGCACGCGGCCGCAAGCCCTCGCTCATATCCATTGACTACGTTGACGGGGAGCCTTGATTGGACAACGGCCACTCCGGACCCATAGCGGGCATTAGCGGTGCGGACGGCTTATCCTATGTTGCTTTGGGCAAGGGTGAAGGAGAAATACGTGCGTTGCATGGCCACGAGCAAGGCGCCTCGCCCACCACACGTTTGTTTTCTCTGGCCAGTACTCGCGCCAGTAACGGCCCACTCATGGCCGACGGTCGGCATCACTACTGTCACGATTGGCCCGGGATCTGCGTACTCTAGACCGACCAATCCTCTAATACGGAGTGACGGCCCGCAGCCTGCGGGCACTCTCGCCCCGAGAAACCCACGGAAAGGCCCAGCGTCACGGGCGGGGCCTTGTCTGAAGCTCTGTGCTGACGGGACCCTGGCCGCTGTGTCACCGACATGCTGCCTTAGCGGGTTGGTCTTCACACTAGGAAACCCGTGACTGCACTTAGTGCCTTTTCACGAGGTCTCAGCGATGCCTTTCATTGCCTGCCAGCCGTGGGTAATGCCCCCTCCGGCGCGAAGCGCTGTAGCAACCATGATTGCTTCAGCCACCTCTTGTTTCGAAGCGCCGGCTTCCACCGCTCGGCGTGCATGGTCAGCAATGCAATATGAACATTGTGTCGTGACTGCTACGCCTACCGCAATCAGCTCTCGGGTAGCCAAGCCCAGACTGCCGATATTCTTGTTGAAGACAGCCTTGTCGAAGTTGAAAAAGGCCGCCACCATTTCGGGCGCTGCTCCCTGAAGTTGCGCCATGTACTTTACGTCGTCATTGTGATTGTGCATTCTCAAGTGCCTCTGTTGTGATAAATGTTCCCGTCGTGCGACGTCGTGGTCACGCGATTGTCCGGACTTCCTTCAGCCGCCATGAGGACAGGCAGCAATCGGCCCAATCCGAAGCAATCACAATGCCGCCGCCCTGGAGATAGCTCCTATGGCTCTTGACGACTATGGGTTGGCTGAAGCCGTGCCGAACTTCCCCACGCCGACAAAGCTGTGTGATGGGCATCAAGCGGTGCTGGAGACGTCCAAGATCACCGCCCCGGAGCGTTGCCCACTCTCTACTATTTCGTGAGCGCGTGCGCACTCTTGAAGTGCATAGACCGCATGGACGGGTACGTCGAGCTTTCCCTGCTCTATGAGCCGATTGACGAGCTCCGCAGCCTCGGCCCTCTCCTTCGAAGTCAGTAGGTAGACCAATACAAAGTGAAGATCGATGCCCTTGAAAAGGAACTTGTAAAAAGGCAGTTCTGGTCGCGGCGTTCGCGCAGAGCCATAGGCAGCGACAGTTGCTCGATCTGAGAGCAATTCGACCAGGTTCTCCACATTGGCGCCGAACTCGACTTCGACCGCATGGTCGATCTTGCGGCCTCGGGACGCATCAAGAACATCTTGGACGAAGGTCGAACTTGCATAGTCAACAAATGCATCCGCCCCGGCGCGAACGATAACTTGCTCTGCGGCTGGGCCGTGCCCGGATGCCACTACAAAGGCGCCTGCATGTTTGGCAAACTGTACGGCGAGTCGTCCGACCATTCCAGCGCCCCCGCTGATGAGGACAGTCCGTCCTGCGAGATCACCAAAGCCTGTTGTGACATGGCATGCGGTGAGCGCCGGAATGCCAAGCGCTGCTCCGACTGTGTAGGGCGTTTTATCTGGCAAGGGAAAAACCAGACTCTCGTCAATCGCAATGTACTGCGCCGCCGTGCCACCAGGTCTTCGCCATTGACCGTTGCTAACCCAAACGCGACTGTCTCGGCTTACCCCGCTGCACCCGGGACCGCACTCGACCACGACTCCTGCTCCATCGCTATGGGGAATAACAAGAGGAAAGGCCAGCTCGCTCTTGCCTCCACGTGCACCCGCTCTGGCCTTGACATCCGAAGGGTTGACGCCCGAAGCATGCAGGTGCACAAGGACTTCGCCCCAGCCGGGCGTGGGCGTCGGCTGCTCCCCATGTAGCAGGACCTCTCGTGCAGAACCCGTGCGCTCATACCAGACAGCTTGCATAGCTTTCTCCATTGTGGGGCGAACTAAAATCGTACGCTCGGCATATCAATCCGAAAAGCGCATAATTCGCATCGGACCTATTCGATTGGAAGATTGATGTGCGAGACCTGGATATCGACCTTATCCGCTGCTTTGTGGCAGTTTCAGATGCTAGGAGTTTTACCGGAGCTGCGAAGCGCTTATGCCGATCACAATCTGCTGTGAGTACGCGTGTGCAACGGCTAGAAAGACTGCTAGGCACCGAGCTATTCTCGCGCAACAGCCGCCAAGTTACGCTTACAGCGGCCGGGGAGCAGTTTCTCAACTATGCCATGGGGCTATTGCGTCTTAACGACGAAGCGTTTGCCATGCTTGGTCGTAGCAACTTGGCCGGGTACCTACGGCTGGGTATAGTTGAGTACCTCGTTCCCCACCGACTTCCTGAGTCGTTGGCTCGAGTTCGCCGACTACTTCCCAAGGTGGAACTGAGCGTCAAGGTGGGACTCAGTGATGCAATACTCGAGGCTTTCGACGCCGGTGAACTGGACGTAGTAGTGGTAAAGGAACAAGAGGGGCGAGGCTCGCCGCGTCTGTTTCGCGAAGAGAAGCTGCTCTGGGTTGCCGATCAGCATTATGCGCACCCCCCGCCTGTGGTGCATTTGTGCTTGCTACCAGCTCCTTGTGCGTTCCGAACTGCTGCAACTTCTGCACTCAACGTGAACGCCATTCAATGGCGTGAAGCGCTAACACTGAGCAGCGTCGTCGGCATCCAGTCCTGCATCAAAGAGGGGCTCGGTATCTCAGTGCTATGTGAATCAGCATTGAAAGACGGACTCATTGCCTTGCCACAGGGCCCTGCCGGTTGGCCGGAGCTTACGGGAATGAGGATAGTGAGTTACGAGCGGAGCCCCAGTGCGCTTAGCCATGCACTAATTGACTTGCTGAAGGAGTAGCTCGGGTCAGGTTTTTCACTTGTGTCCTGAGTTAGAAGTTCGCAAGCAAAATCTCTCGACACTGGCAAGGATGTCGTCCGCAGACTTGGCCCAGTGGAAGGGCTTGGGATTGGCGTTGTTGATGTCCAGGTAGTGCTTGATGGCGACGGGTCGCTCGGTGGGTGCCGCGACGGATGTACTGCGTAGTGAGGGTGGCGAGCCAGCGCTCCACCTGATGGCGCGATCATTCGCACCCGCAAGCGATACGTGTCCAAGGCGATGGCCAAACGATCACGCCTCGGCGCAAGTCGATATGAGCGGCGCGGTACGGCCCGTTGGCGATACGAAATTCACCGTTCCACCCGGCGTATTCGCGCCGTATTCGAGCGCATTGGCACTTCGCCAGACGTCGACGTACTGCGCAGCGAGGGGGGCGATTGACTGGAAGTCGCCGCTCCCGTCGGCATGATTGAGCGGAATCCCGTCCTGATACAGAGCAAGGCCGCGCAATAGGAAGCCGCGCTGTATGCCGGATCCTCGGATGGAAAGACGTGCCTCGTCCTCGTGGCGGGTCGGAGCAAACACAGCAGGTGCAAAGGCCATGACGTTGCTCAATGTCGACGTTCGTCCCTCGGCAAACTCCGTTCGTTCCAGCAGTGACGTTCCGCCGGCTCGCAAGCCTAAAGACACTCTCGTGCGTGCTTCACGTTCACGGGCTGCAGACCGGGGGCTGATATCAGTCTCCACAGAAATATCGGGGAGTTGAATGGCAGATTCGTTGTCGGAGGCGGAAGATGTTGTCTGTGCGTAAGCATCGAACGCAGCAAGTGCTGCGACAAATGCGGTGGCAAGCCTCGACGTAGCGTAGTTGACATGTGGGCGAAAAGTTCCCACATCGTTGGGTCGCGCACGCACTGCGGCTGATGTATAGCCCACTTGCATACGCTTATTTTTCGGCACGGGACACGGCCCCGACGGATCGAGTTCTCGAATCAGATGCCGGATGTACTGAATCGATGACCAGGCGTATGTGAATGAACTACGGCATTCACATACGGCTGCGTGAGGAGTGAGGCAGGACTCAAACACAAGGTGGGCCTCGCGGAGGAAGCGGTGCGCCAATGAGCGCTGTAATTGGGAAAAGATCGTATTCCATTCAGTAGCCAAGATGAAGCGTTCGGCAGTCGAACAAGACAGCGCGCGCCAGCGTGTAAGCTAGCGGCTTTCCCATCGTGGCACGCAAGATGCCATGCACAAGGCAGTCATGACCGAGCGTTCAGATTCCGACGACAAGTGCTATTTTGCTGAGACCTACACCCCTGCGCTGCTTGCTCAGGCAAGCCAGCTGATTTCCGCCGAATTTCATGTGATCGTACAGAACAATGGGTTCACGATTTCCGACTGGCGGGTGCTGTCGACGCTGTCGAGCGGAAAACCGATGAGCATCGGCGAACTGGCGCAGATTTCGGTCACGAAACAGTCGACCGTGACGCGACTGCTGGACCGTCTGGAATCGCAGGGGTACGTGAAACGTCTCCCGCATGCGTCGGATCGCCGCATTACCCTGATTACCGCGACCCCACGAGGAAAGCGGATGACGGCCAGCCTCATCACCGAAGCCAAGGCGCATGAAGACATTGTCCTTGCGCCGCTCGGAAAGGAAAAATCGGACGAACTTCGCGCAACGCTGCGCCTGTTGATCAAGCTGCATCGGACACCTCAGACGCCGATATAACGCTCCCATAGCGTACGGTCATCGGCCAGCGCCTGACTTGGACCTTCCCAAACGACTCTTCCGCGTTCGATGATGGTGTGGCGATCGGCGACGGTCACGAGCCGGTCCACATACTTGTCGACGACGAGAATTGTCTGACCCTCTGCTCGCAGCGTGCGAAGACAGGTCCAGATCTCTTCCCTGATGAGCGGCGCCAGTCCTTCCGTTGCCTCATCTAGAATCAAGAGATACGGGTTGGTCATCAATGCACGACCGATCGCGACCATCTGTTGCTCACCGCCCGACAGCTGATTGCCCATGTTCCGCCGTCGCTCTTTCAATCGTGGAAACAGGTCGTAGATGCCGTCGAGTGTCCACGGCTGGCGTGTGCTGTTCCGGTTGGCACTGAACGCCACCAAGTTCTCTTCCACAGACAGATTGGCAAAGATGCGTCTCCCCTCGGGCACTACGGCTATACCCATGCGGGCGATCTTGTCCGCCGACAGCCGCTCGATCGCATGACCTCGGAATCGGATCGACCCAGCCTGCGACTTGGTCAGCCCAAGCACCGACCGGATCGTGGTGGTCTTGCCCATTCCGTTACGTCCGAGCAAGGTTGCGACCTGGCCCCCCGCAATGGTCAGGCCGATGTCGGCGAGAATTCGACTGCGTCCATACGACGTATGGACGCCGGTCACCTCCAGCAAAGCACTCATGCCATCACCTGTTTGGATTCGTCACCTAGATACGCCTTGCGCACTTCGGGATGGCGCCGTATCTCGTCCGGGGTGCCCGTGGCAATGACCCGACCGAACACCAGCGTCGAGATGCGGTCCGCGACCTTGAAGACGGCGTCCATATCGTGTTCGACCAACAGGATCGTGACGGAGCGTTTGAGTCCCATGAACAGTTCGACGAGTTGCCCGGATTCTTCGTGACCCATGCCCGCCATCGGCTCGTCGAGCAGCATCACTTTCGGGCGCATAGCCAGTGCGAGCCCAATCTCGAGCTGCCGCTGTTCCCCATGGGAGAGCACGGCGGCGGATTGCCCCAGCTTGTTGCCAAGCCCGACCCGAATGCCCAATTGTTCCGCCTCTTCGAGCCTAGCCTGGACGGACGATGCCCGTCGCCACATTCCAAGCGTCTCGCGGGTACGACCCTGGATCGCGATCGTCAGGTTCTGATGAACAGAGAAAGGCTTGAAAATACTGGTGATCTGATACGACCGGACCAAGCCCTGCCGTGCCCGTTGATCGATGGACGAGCCCGTCACATCCTCGCCCCGGAAGAAAATACTGCCACTGGTCGGTACCAGGGCGCCGGACAACTGGTGGATCAACGTCGTCTTGCCCGCACCATTCGGGCCGATCAGCGCGTGAATATCCCCTTCCAATACGTCCAGGCAGGCCTTGTCGGTCGCCAACACGCCACCGAAGCGCTTGACCAGATTGTCGACACGCAGGACCGTGCTCATTTGGACGCCCTCTTCAGAACCCGTCGGGAGATTCCCTGCGGTGCCACCAGCACTGCCACGAGCAGAACAACGCCCATTGCCAGCTGCCAGTGCTCGGTGTATCCCGAAAGACCTTCTTCCAGGACACCATAGATGACGGCACCGATGATGCCACCGTAAAGATGCCCTGCGCCGCCGAGGATCACCATGACCATCAGGACGCCCGACTGAGTCCAGTGCATGAGCGAGGGGCTGACGAAGCCGGACTGATGGGCAAGCAGGGCGCCGCTCAAACCCGCCAGGGCGCCAGCGATCACGAACGCAATGAGTTTGTGCCTGAACGTGCTGACGCCCAGGGATGCCACGCGCGTTTCATTGATGCGTATTGCTTCAAGAATGTGCCCAAAATTCGCGTTAACCAGCCGCTGAACGAAGATCACGACTGCGGCGAGCATCAGCACGGCAACGTAGTACAGCGCTGTGTCGTCCAGGGGCTCCATGACAGGCCACATCGACCCGCGCGAGCTTAATGGCAATCCGTCCTCTCCACCTAGGAACTTGAGCGAGATCGCCACGTAGTACAACATTTGTGCGAAGGCCAACGTGATCATGATGAAATAGACACCTTGCGCCCGCAAGCTGATGACTCCGATGACTGACGACACCGCGGCGCCCAGACCCATTGCAACAGGGAGCGCAACCCAGAGCGAACTGACGTTGTTCATCATCATGGCTGCTGCGGCATATGCACCCACGCCCATGAATGCGGCATGACCGAAACTGACCATGCCGCCAAAGCCCAGGATGAGGTTCAGACTGGATGCCGCCATGGCATAGATGAGCACGCGCGTGATCGGCGAAAGGAAATACTCCTGCCCATAAAAATGCGCGGCGATGGGAAGTAGAAGAAGACCCAGGAGGAGGGGAGCGGTAACGGCAGCACTCAATGAGTGTGACGTGGCACCCGACACGGAAAGCAAGGGCGTTGCCGTTGGTGTCGCGGCTGGTATTGAAGCTGCTTGCATGGTGGTGTTCTCGGTAATGTCACAACATCTAGGCGCCAACGGGGAACAGTCCCTTCGGTTTCCAGAACAGGATCGCTGCCATCAGCAAATAGATAAGAATGGCTGCCAGAGCAGGTGCAACGCTGGAAGCCACCTCCGGACCAAAACCGCTGAATAATGAAGGAATGATCGCGCGGCCCAAGGTGTCGATCATGCCGACCAGCAACGATCCGACGAACGCGCCGCGCACCGAGCCAATGCCGCCGATGACAACGACCACGAATGCCAGAATAAGAATGCTCTCGCCCATGCCGACCTGCACGGCGAGCAAGGGGCCGAGCATGCCGCCAGCAAGGGCACACAGCGCAGCACCACAGGCGAACAAGCCACTGAACATCCAGGACACCTTCGCGCCCATGGCCACGGCCATTTCCCGGTCCGCCGCGCCTGCCCGGACTTTCATGCCGATTCGCGTCTTGGCAATGAGCACGTATAGTGCGGCGGCAACAACGGCGCCCACCGCCATGATTGCCAGACGGTAGGCGGGGTATTCGAAGCCCGGAAAGAGTTCGACCGGGCCCGCGAGCGATGCAGGTGGGTTGAAGGTAATGGGCTGCGGCCCCCAGAGAATTCGCACCGACTCGTTCGCGATCAGAATGATGGCGAACGTACCGAGCACTTGGGACAGATGATCCCGCTTGTACAGCTGCCGCAATATGGTCATTTCCAGCAGTACGCCCACACATGCTGTCAGGCCGATTCCCAGCAGCATGCCCAGCCAGAAGGAATCCAGCGCCTGTGCCAATGTCGCTATCAGATACGCCCCGATCATGTACAGCGACCCATGCGACAGGTTGACGAGATCCATGATGCCGAAGACCAACGTGAGACCGGCGGCAAGCAGGAAAAGCATCAACCCGAACTGGATGCCGTTGAGCGTCTGCTCAAGAACGATCATGTTCATTTCATCTTGCATTCGGCTGCGAACGCATCCTTGTGATTGGCGAGCACGGTGCCGATCAGCCGATTGCCGAGCGTGCCGCCTGGGAGGGCCTGGACCTGGCGCATGTAGATGTTCTGGATTGGAAATTGGTTGGTGTTGAATGCGAACTGACCGCGTACCGAGGCAAAGTCGGCACTTTTCAGTGCGGCGCGAAATGCCTCCTTGTCCGTAACATTGCCACCGGTCTTTCGTACCGCGCTATCAATCAGGCGGGCCACATCGTAGGATTGCGAGGCATACAGCGTCGGCATGCGGCCGTACGTCATGTTGAAGTCCTTCACAAATCGCTTGTTGGCCTCGTTATCGAGGTCGAATGCCCATTGCGACGCATTGAACAATCCGGTCAGCGGTGCTCCTACCGATTTGATGACGTCTTCGTCAGCTGAGAATCCGGTGGTCAATATGGCCATCTGTTTCTCCAGACCCGCCGCATTGAACTGTTTGATGAAGTTGATGCCCAGGCCGCCCGGCAGGAAGTAGAACACCGCGTCGGGCTTGAGTGACCGCAATCTTGCCAGTTCTGCCGAGTAATCGAGCTGGTCGAGCTTGGTGTAGATCTCGTCTGCGATCTTCCCGTTGTACAGACGCTTGAATCCGTTGATCGACTCGCGGCCGCCTGGATACGCAGGCGCTACGACAGCAACCGTCTTGTAGCCCTTTTCACTTGCAAATTTTCCCATCGCGGCAGGCAGATCTTCGGCCTGCCAGGCGACGGCAAAGAAATGCGGATCGCATTTTTCGCCGGCGTAATCCTGGGGTCCGGTATTGGGCGAAATATAAATTGTGCGGCTCTGCAGGATCTGCGGAAGAACAGGCAACAGCACGTTGGAAAAAGCCATGCCAGTGATCAGGTCCACCTTGTCTCGCTTGATCAGGCGATCCACCGTTTTGCGAGCCGCCCGCGGATCCTGATGATCGTCGACGATGGTCATGTCGACATCCATGCCGCCCAGCTTGCCGCCGGAATGCTTCAGACCCAGATTGAAGCCGTCACGGATTTCGTTTCCGATCACGCTGCCCGGACCGGACAGCGTGGTCAGGAAACCGATCTTCAGTGTGGCGGCAGTTGCTGCGAACGATGTGCCGCACAGGACGCCCGCAGTAAGGAGGGCAGCCGGCAAACGAGTCAAGCGGCAGAAAGGCGTTGTTGTCATGTCAGTGTTCCGAAGATGCGAGTTGATCCCTGCGACCTATTTGACGGACGGCCCATTCTGGCGAAGGCACTGCTGCAGTGCTATCCAGATCTTGCAGACGTCGGCGGCAACTTATCCGTCACTTGCTGTCCGGCGCAATCGGCGGCCATGCAAGGACAAATGCCGGCGATCACTGGATATTGCGCGATGAAGGGCGGCGGGATAATTCACCACCGTCTGGCGCTCAGCGCTGCTGGCGTCACATGAAACGCGGAGGCAATGTGGGGAGCACGATCGTTTTGCGCATAGAGCGGGCAGAGGCGATCACGTCAAGAGTGCGTCGGCTGGTGCTGGTCGCAACCGATGGTGCGCAGCTCGAATCGTTTGCGCCTGGCTCGCATATCGAGCTTCATGTACCCGCGTCGGGAAGCCGTCCGCTGATGCACCGTGCCTATTCGCTGGTGCGACCTCATACCCCTGGAAACGCCTACGAGATCGCGGTTCAGCTCGAAGGTCAGGGCACGGGCGGATCCCGGTGGGTGCATGAATTGTCGGTCGGCCAGACGGTTGCCGCGTCTTCGCCAAGAAACGACTTTCCCATGCGGGGAATGGACTCCCGGCCGCTGTTGATCGCGGCAGGAATAGGCATCACACCGATCCTGTGCATGGCCCTCGACCTGCAGCGCCAGGGAAAACAATTCGATCTGCATTACGTCGCCCGAGAGCCAAGCGATGCCGCGTACGCCGACGAGGTGAGGGCGCTACCGAACGCACATTGCTGGTTCGACGGCGGCGATCCATCCAAAGGCATTCCTTTACGCAAGGCAATTGGCGCCTCGCAATCCGGGCGGCATCTGCATGTGTGCGGGCCTAAAGGCTTCATCGCTGCAACTCTGGACGCAGGCCGCGAGCTTGGATGGTCTGAAGATCATCTGCACTGCGAACTATTTACCGGAAGCTTGCCTGTAGGTGGCGACCGCCCGTTTGTAGTGGAGCTCAGGCAAACCGGGATGACTGTCGACGTTGTCGCAGGGCAATCCATCATGGAAGCCATGGAGGCTGCCGGAATCGACACGATGTTCGATTGTCGTCGTGGCGACTGCGGCATCTGTACCGCTCAAGTCATAGAAGGGCAGGCCGAGCATCGGGATTCCTGCCTGAGCAGCAGGGAGCGCGAGGCGGGCAGTATCTGTATCTGCGTCTCGCGATCGATGTCGGAAAAACTGGTGCTGGACCTCTAACTCAGGGAGAACTCAATGAGGCTTACCAACGAAGCGCTGGCTGGACTCGTAAGAGAAGATAGCGTGCACAAGAGTGTGTACACGGACCCCGACATCTTTGCGCTGGAGATGCAGCGGATCTACGGCAAAGCCTGGGTCTACGTCGGTCACGAAAGTCAGGTGGCCACAGCAGGTGATTATCTGGCCACCCGTATCGGGGACCAGGATGTAGTCATGGTTCGTTCACAGAGCGGCGCAATCAATGTGGTCTACAACCGCTGTCCGCACAAGGGTGCGAAGCTGGTTGGCGAAGGATGTGGCAACACCGGAAAGTTCTTCCGATGTCCCTACCATGCATGGACGTTCAAGCTGGATGGCAGCCATTTTTCGCTTCCGTTGCGCAATGGTCTCGAAGGCACCAATTACGACCCGGAAAACCCTGACTTCTCGATGAAGAAGCTCGCCCGTGTCGACACCTACCGCGGCTTCGTGTTTGCAAATCAATCCGAAACGGGCCCGGACCTCAAGACGTTTCTGGGCGGCGTCGCGTCCTCGATCGACAACCTGTGCGACCGTTCGCCGGTAGGCGAGGTCGAAGTGGCAGGGGGCGTGTTTCGTGTACTCCAGTTCTCCAACTGGAAAGTCTTCTACGAAAACCTGCACGACACGATGCACGCTCGCGTCACCCATGAATCGTCGTTTGTTGCTGCACGCGAGCAGGCAGCCGAAATCGGCGAAATGCCTTTCGAGCTGTTGATCATGGATGGCAACGGCGAGCCCTACGACTTCTGGGAGAAGCTGGAACTGCGCGCATTCGAGAACGGCCATGGATACATGGAAGGCATCTTCGACCCCAAAGCGGCCACCCGGGACCCCGTCACGCGCGAACATTTCCAGACGCTCGTCACCGCCTATGGCGAAGAGCGCGCGAAAGAGATTTTTTGCATGAATCGCCACAACACCGTGATCTACGGCAGCGGCGCACCTCACAACGTGTTCCAGCAGTTCCGCGTGATCCGACCCATGGCAGTGGATCGGACCATGGTTGAGATCCAGACGTTTAGGCTCAAGGGCGCACCGACGTCGGTCTTCGATCGGGCACTGACCTATGCGAATCTGATCAATTCGCCTTCATCGAATGTCATGCCCGACGACGTCGAGGTCTACCGACGGTGTCAGGAAGGCAATAACACCAACGGTGGCGATTGGATCAGCCATCATCGCTATGTTGGCACCGACAAACAGCTTGCTGATGGCATGGTCTCGACAAACGGCACGAGCGAGCTGCCCATGCGAAATCAGTTCCGCGCGTGGCGCGAATTCATGGTCGGCGACGTAAACGTCTGACGCACCGGCAAACAGGAGAAGAATCGTGGTGTTGCTTGATCGCAGTTTCGACGTATCGATAGTGCCGCATGCCAAGGTATCGCTTGTCGGTGAACCACTGGACGTGCTTTCGCAATTCATTTTCGACGAAGCCCAGTTTCTGGATGACGGTGCTTTTGAGTCGTGGTTGCACTTGTGGGACGAAGACGGCAGGTATTGGGTACCGCGCTTTCACAAGCAGGTCGACCCGTTCGAACAGGTTTCCCTGTTCTGGGAAGACAAGATGCTTCGTGAGTTACGGGTGCGCCGCATCTCCAATCCCCGCAACTGGTCGCAACAACCGCCCACCCGCACCAATCATCTGGTGGGCGGCGTCAGCGCCCTGGGTTTGGATGCCGCGGGCCGACTGATCGTGCGGTCGAGCCTGAACTTCACGGAATGGCGGCTCGAGCAACGGATGCTGGCTGCCACCGTGCATCACAAACTCGTTCCAACCGAGTCAGGCGGGTGGCGCATCTACATGAAGCGCGTCGATCTCACCAACTGCGATGCCACGTTCGCCAACCTTGAGGTGTTCATTTGAGTGACGTCGGGGTTGCGCTTCTTGCGCTGCATTTTCAGAACGATGTGCTGCACGCCGACGGCAAAATCCGCGTCGGCATCGACGATGACAGCCGTCGCGCCGACTTGATCGACAACGCACGTCGTTTGCTGGCTGACGCCAGGAAACTCGGCTGGTTGATTGTGCACGTGCGGGTTGCCTTCCGACCCGATTACGCGGATCTTCCGCGGAACATGCCCATTTTTGCTCGTGTTGCCGAGATCGGCGCGGTGCAGGATGGTTCGTTGGGGGGCGGAGTTTTTTGATGTCCTGGTGCCCCTGTTCAATGGCAAGGAGTTCGTTGTTACCCACAAGAGCATCAGCGCATTTCGTGGCACTCACCTGGACATTCTGCTGCGTCAGTGCCGCATTGGCCAGGTGGTCGCGGCAGGTGTGGCAACGCACTCTGTCGTCGAAGGCACGGTGCGCGACGCCGCAGAACACGGCTATCACGTCACCGTCATGGCCGATGCCTGCACGGCAGCATCTCGAACGGCACACGATGCCGCGCTTGCTTCCATGGTGCTGATGGCCGACGTCACGACATTCGGGTCTGGCGCATGGCGCGTTTTGACTCACCCAACTCAAGAAGGTCTTGCATGAAAGACACGGTCAACAAGCTAGCCGGCAAGGTCGCGCTGGTTACGGGCGCGACGAGTGGACTCGGCTTGGAGATCGCCCGGGAAATAGCCGCCGCGGGCGCCGCTGCGGTATTCGTGGCCGGTCGGGTTAGCGTGGCCGGACAGGCCGTCGTCGATGCCATCGGGCCGTCGGCGTATTTAATGGTATTGGACATTACCGACGACGATGCCCTGGACCGATGCGTCGAGCGTATCGTGGCGCAATGCGGTCGGATCGACATCCTGATCAATTGTGCTGCGATCTACGAAGACGCGGGCTTGGCATCATCACGTGCCCAATGGCACAGCACCCTGGATGTCAATCTCGTGTCAGCCGCAGTATTGACCGGCAAGGTGGCGCCCCACATGCCGCCAGGCAGCACCGTGGTCAATCTGTCGAGTACTGGCGGCAAGTTCGGCGCCGCAGGGCGTGCCGTGTATCCGGCTTCCAAGGCGGCCTTGCTTCAGATCACCAAGAACTTCGCAGTCGAATTGGCCCCAGCGGGCATCCGGGTCGTGTCGGTGTCGCCGGCGTGGACATGGTCGCCCATGCTGGCCAAGGTGAGCGGGGGATCTATCGAAGTAGCCGACCGCGTGGGCGCGGCTCTCCATCCGCTTGGTCGAGTCGGCCGTGGCGAAGAGATAGCAAAGGCGGTGGTCTTTGCGGTCAGCCCTGAAGCATCGTGGATTACCGGCACCGACATTGCAGTAGATGGCGGTTTTTCCTGCCTGGGCCCCGATCAGGGAATGTCAGCCCCGCGCTGGTTCGACAAGCTTGCGCACTCGCCAACGTAGTCCGTTGTCAAGGGTCGGCTCACTGTGGTTACAGGGGCGTGACGCCCCTGTTTTTCCAGACTTATACGGTTGCAGGGAAGGGGAGCGTGTAGAGGCGACGGCCGGTCAATTGGGCGAGCGCGTTTGCGACCGCGGGCGCCAATGGCGGAAGTCCAACCTCACCAATGCCCTCCGGCGGATTGTCGGTAGGTATGACTTCGACATGAACCAGAGGTGTGCCGTTGGCTCTGAGTATCGGATAGCTGTGCAGATTTTGCTGCTGGGCCTGGCCGCCCTTGTAGTCGAGCTTTTCCCCCAGCGCAGCCGACAGTCCATACAACGCCGACCCCTCGATCTGGGTCTTGATGTTGGCAGGACTGATCGCGTGTCCACAGTCGACTGCTGCCCACACCTCGTGTACCACGATCCTGCCTTCGGCAATCGACACGTCGACGACCATGGCAATGAAACTCTCATAGGCATCCGAAAACGCGAGGCCCAGTGCGTGGCCCGCTCCTCGACTGGCAGGGTAGTTCGCCATCTCTGCCGTTCTGCGCAGAACGGCTTGCGCGCGCGGCGAGGCGCGCAACATGTCGAGTCGGTATTGCAAGGGGTCTTTCTTCAGATGCGCCGCGATCTCGTCGAGCAGGGTTTCCGCTGCGAACTTCGTATAGCTCGGGCCCACCCCACGCCAATAGCCAACATCGATCCCACGCTTTTCCGGCAGGTGTTCTGCCAGCTGATTCGGGATGTCGTAGACATTCTCGCTGCCTTTCATGACGGTCGGATCCTTGCCTCCGGTGGCGTCATACAGCGCCGGTGCAAGTCGGATGGTTGCGCCTTCGCTCGTGACACGATGCCTCCATCCGACAATGCGTCCGTCTGCATCCAGGCCGGCGCTCAGGTGTTGGGCAGTCATGGGCCGCGGCTTGGAGCGCTGAAAATCGTCTTCGCGCGTCCAGATCACCTGTATGGGTGTGTCGGGCATCTGCTTGGCGATGAGCACCGCATCAATGGCAAAATCCACTTCGGCCCGACGCCCGTACCCCCCGCCCAGCAACGTGATGTTGACCTTCACGTTCTCGGGTTTGAAGCCTGACTGGATGGCGACCCCGAGCACGCCACTCGGGATCTGGGAAGGCGCCCAGATCTCGATCTTGTCGCCTTGGACCCAGGCGGTGCAATTCATGGGTTCGAGAGTCATCTGCGCCATGTGCGTCGACCGGTAGGTCGCGGTGAACGTGCGAGCCGCGCCATTGATGGCAGCCTGCGCATCGCCGCGCTTGTTCCACGTCGTTCCGGCCTCTGTCATTTGCTTCGCACGCGCGACGTATTCGGTCATGACCTCGTCGCTATCGTAGGAACGACCGGGTGCGTCGTGGCTCCAAGTTACAACCAGCAGATCTCGCGCTTTCTTTGCCGTCACGAATGAGTCGGCTACGACCGCCACCCCATACGGCAATGTGATGACTTTCTTGACGCCACTGACCGCCTCAGCCTCCGTACTATCGACCGATAACGGTTTTTCACCCTGAACCTCGGCGTACTTGACGGCCGCCCACCCCATGCCTGGCAGCCGAACGTCGATACCGAAGATAGCACTTCCGTCGGATTTGGACGGGACATCGATTCGTGGAACATCCTTGCCGATGAGTGTGAAGGCCGACATCGGCTTGAGCATGCTCTTGTCGACGACGGGCAGAGTCGTTGGCGCCTTTGCGACTTTTGCAAGTTCGCCGTACGTCATGCGGCGATTGCTGGACTCGTGGATCAGCGTGCTCTTTTCGGCGCGGACTTCCGTTGGGGGCACGCCCCAGATGTCGGCGGCGGCCTGCTCCATGACCCTTCGCGCCTGAAGTCCCGCAAGTCGAAGCGGCAGGTAGTAGCCGCGAACCGTGCGAGATGAGCCCGTGACCATCGCGCCGCCAAAACCCGGGTTGCCGAATGTCCCTGGATTCACGGGAGATTGTTCAACCCTTACAGTGCTCCAATCGACTTCCATCTCTTCGGCCAACACCGTGGGCAACGACGTCATCGTGCCCTGGCCCATTTCGGCAGCAGGCGAATAGATGGTGACCGTGTTGTCCGAGGCAATGCTGACCCACGCGACCGGGCTGAACACCGAGGCCGCCTCGGGGGCAAGTGCGCTTGCCGGTTCGGGCGCCTGTTCGGCATCCCGCCATTTCCACGCGCCGAATGCGACACCAACGGCTGCGACGCCAGATCCGGCGATGAACATGCGGCGGGTAATTCTGCTATTTGGCATTCATCGCTCCGGAATCCGTCGTCTTGCCCGCACTTATCACGGCCGAAGCGATCTGGTTGTAAGTTGCGCAGCGGCACAGGTTGCCTTGCATCTTCTCGAGTACGTGGGCGCGCACCAGCGGCACAGTGGCCGCCGCGATCACGTTCGCGGCGGTCATCAGCTGACCGGACTGGCAATAACCGCACTGCGGAACTTGATGGTCGATCCAGGCCTCGTACAGACGCTTGCCGATATCCGTCCTGACCAGGCCTTCGATGGTCATGATGTCGGCACCGGCCACGGTCGATACCGGCAATACACAGGACCGCGTCGGTTGCCCATTTATGTGCACCGTGCATGCACCGCACTGCGCGACCCCGCATCCGAACTTCGTGCCGGTCAGTTTCAGTTCGTCTCTGAGCACCCATAGCAAAGGCTTGTCGGCGGGAGCCTGCACCGAAACCTTCTGACCATTCACCGAGAAATCAACCATCCGTGTCCCTTGTGTGTTGATCGTGCGAACGTGCGCGCGGGTCCTGCTAGGTAGTCGCTTGCGAACGCTGCGACTGTTCTACCATCCGTTTTGCTTCCGCCAGCGGCTCGGGCTTGATCCAATCGTCGATCGAGAAATCTCTCTGGATGAAGCCATGTCGCAACATGAAGTCCTTGCGCACTTCCAGGGCTTGCACCAGCTCTGGGTCAAGCGTGGGTGCCAGGCAGGCATGGACGTCGTCGCCGAAGGCGTAAGGCACCCATTCATCGGCCACCGATACTTCGCGGGCGATGATGGCCTGAGCTTCGTGCTTGTGTTCGCGTGCCCAATCAGCAGCACGCAGCAGTTGGGCCAGGTACCGAGCGACGAGATCCGGGCGTTCGCGCACGAGTTCACCGCTGACCGTCAAGACATTCGGCGTGCCGTTGTTGATCGCAACACGGCGGTCGGGGTGGTGGTTCAAGTCCGCCACCACGGTTGCATCCAGGAACGCCTGCAAGGCAGGGCCTGCCGATCCATAGTTGTAGAGTGCATCGACTTCACCGCGAATCAGTGCAAAGGTTTCCGCTCTGGCAGAGCTTGCGTACTGCCTGGCATCGAACAGGGCGCCGGTATCGGATGTGGTCAATTCACCGATGTATGGTTCTTCGATTGGAAGGTCGACCAGCTCGACGTCGTTTTCGGACAGACCGACCGTCGCCAAGGCCTGAAGAAAGCCCTGGAGGGCCGACACCCGCCAGAAATCCATCTTTTCGTTGACGCGCCTGGGAAGCGCCAGACGTTTCCCCTTCAGGTCGGCAAGCGAGCGGACGCCCGTACTCGGAAGGCTCAAAATCGACTGATACTGTGGCAGCCAGGTGAGTCCGACCACAACGACGTCCTGTCCCTGCGAGCGTGACCAGATCGGAGGGGCATTGCCCCCGTGACGGAAGGAATTTGCCTGCTTGTGATTGAAGTGCGACTCACGCACCGAACGGTCAGCCGAGGCTCTGAGCGATCTCACTGCGATCGAATCGGTCGCGAATTCTTCGTCCAGCCAACCGTTACTGATGGCGATGGCCGACGCCGTCGGTACCGGGCAGCGGGTGTACCAGATGGTGTCAATGGAAGTGTTCGTCATGGGGAAACTCTCTATCGATCTGTCATGGAGGAATGAAAACCCGCGTCCATGTTACTGATGCATGCAGGCGGCAAGGACGTCATGGAACGAGAGCCAGCACACGCAGGGGGGATCCCGATCCGCGCTGGATCTTCAATGGCGCAGCAATGATAATCGCGCCGGTGGGTGGCAATGCGCCGAGGTTGGTGAGGCACTGCAGGCCAAGCTTATTGGCGCCATGCATCAGCGTGTGGCAAGGATAGGGAAGCGGCCACCCATAGGCCTGCCCTGCATCGGTGTTGATGGTTTCGACGCCAAAGCCACGCACGTTGCGCTCTTTGATCAGCCACTCGACGGCGTCCTGAGTCGGGCCCGGCGTGTGAGCGCCGTCCTCCTGCATGTTCATGAACGCGGCGGCATCAGGAAGGCGTTTGTGCCAATCGGTGCGAAACAGCACCCATGAGTCCGCCGTGATCGTGCCGTAATCGGCTTCCCACCCCAGCAGGAAGTCGACAGTCAGGTTCCAATCCGCATTACCGGCGACTTCCTTGCTTGCATCGATTACCACGGCAGCGCCAATGAAGCGGCCCACGTCGATCGTGTCGACGGTGTTGCGGGGGTGATCTTTTCCGCTTACCCAATGCGCAGGCGCATCAAGGTGCGTGCCAGTGTGCTCGCCGCAGCTGAAGTTGTTCCAGTACCAGGCAGGTCCGGCGTCATCGTATTGGGATACCTGTTCGATCTTGAATGCCCCCACTTGCCCGAACTGCGCCGGCAGTTGCAATGTCGGGAATTCGGGCGACAAAGTATGCGTCAGATCGACGATCTTTACGTTCCCGCTGCTCAGTTCGCGAATCAGCTGTCCAAGAGTTTCGCTCATGTGACTAGGCCTCCTCGCCCGATATCGAAGTCATGTCGCTCCCAGTGCCGTGGCAACGTGGAACCCAGAAGTTCCTCCGAGTCCTGGACCTGGGTGCGTCGAGGCACCGATGTGCCAAAGATGTTTGATGGGTGTGGTGTGGTTGCGCGTGGCGCGCATCGGGCGCCACAGGAAGGACTGGTCCAGGCTGCAATCGCCGCCATACGGATCGCCCCCCACCAAATTCATGTTCAATTTTTCGAGATCCGGTGGTGCCAGCACCGCCCGGCCGAGAATGCTGGCCTGAAGGTTGGGGATGTGCTTACCTATCATCTCCACGATGCGATCGGCATAGGCCTCGCGGAGGGCGGGCGTCCACCCATCCGACGCCGACACCTGCAGGGTTCCAGCAGCATCGCCGGTCGGATGTCGCGGGCACTCCGGCAGCTGGATCCAGAGAATCTGGCGGCCTTCCGGCGCGCGGGTCGGATCGAGTACGGTCGGCTGCGCGATGCAGATGGTCGGCTCCGCGGGCAGCAAGCCGCGTTCGGCTTCATTGATCGCCCGTGACAGGGCGTCGACGCCGCCTGTCAGATGTACGTAGCCAACCTTGCTCATTTCCGGCGCATGCCACTGCGGCGCCTCTGACAGCGCCAGGTGGATCTGCATATTGCCTTTGCCATAGCGCCATGCCGCAGCTTGATCTTTGACGACCCTCGGCAAAGGTGTGTCCGCTGTCAGCCGGCCGTACAGCTGGGTTGGCGTGACGTTGCAGATGACATGCTCGGCATAGAGGGTGCGGCCGTCCGCGAGAGCTACACCGCACGCCGTGCTGCCTTGCACCAGGACTCGTACGACGTCTGCCGAGGTCTCCAGGCTGCCACCAGCTTCCGCAATGATGCGTTCGAACGCTTTGACGGTGTTGGCGTTGCCACCCTTCACCATGGGAATACCCACTCCTTCGAGCGTCATGGCGATGACTTCAAGCATCAGTCCTGACAGTGGAGCGTCGGGACCAAGGCCGCAATGCAGCACCCACGGTGCCAGCAGCGCCGCAGTCAGGTCGGACCCGAACGTATCTCCCAGCCACGCACGGGCGGGAGTCAACGATGTGCCGACAAAGCTCGTGAAAGCGCTCGGGCCAAGCTGCCACGCACTTTTGGCCACCGTACGAAGCGTGGACAGCTTCCAGAGTTCGCTGCCGAGCAGGCCAAACACGAGCGGTGATTGCGCCGCCAGACGCTCCAACCCCGCGGCATATGCCATCCCGTCGCCTTCGTGAAGCGCATTGAACGCCGTCACGTTGTCGGATCGGGAAGTCCTCAATGCAAGGTGCCGCCCATCAGGAAGTACAACGCCCGTCGGAAGGTCCGTATTGCAGTACTCCAGCCCTGCCGCATGAAGCGCCTTTCCCAGGGCGGCGTACGCCGGACCGACGACGAACAGGGGGTGGGCGGTCGACAGCGTATCGTGATGGAAGCCTGGAAGTGTCAGCTCGTCGGTGCGTATGCATCCGCCTAACCGCGATTCGCGTTCCAGCACCTTGACGCGACGCCC
This sequence comes from Achromobacter kerstersii, assembly GCF_902859595.1. Classification (GTDB taxonomy): domain Bacteria; phylum Pseudomonadota; class Gammaproteobacteria; order Burkholderiales; family Burkholderiaceae_B; genus Achromobacter; species Achromobacter kerstersii. The sequence continues at coordinate 880,266 of NZ_CADIJQ010000001.1, forward strand.
GCTACGGGAAAGCATCGCTGCGCACACCAGCGAATTGATACCGCTGCCCACGACGATGGCATCGAACTTTTGATTGGATGATCTGTTCATGATCAGATCATCGCGCGCTCCCTGACTGTGCCGCTATCCCATAAACGCCAAGAACCATCCGCATTTTGCTCGTCGTCAGTTGTGCGCTTTGGCCTCTTTCAGCCCCCGGCTGGTATTCCGAGGAAGCTCACCAAACCTTTCGCGGTAATACAGGGAGAAACGGCCCAGGTGACCGAATCCGTAGTAGGTCGCGATTTCCGTGACGCTGACTGGAAGGCCCGATAGCAGCCGCTGATGCACGGCATCCAGCCGCAGGTTTCTGACAAGGGTCATGGGTGTTACGCCGCGATGGCGATGGCAAAGCGCATTCAATGTCCGTGTGGGCACACCTGCCGCCTTCGCCAGATCTTCCAACATGAGCGGGGCGAAGAGGTGGGTGCGGACATATTCTTCTAGCCGGTCGAGTTCGGGGCTATGCCCCGGCTTGGGTATGTGGCACTCCGCCTCGGACATCGAACGCACGTCCATGGACGGCTGATGTGCGTAGAAAAAGCCAGCGAGCGTCCGCTCGAACTGGTCAAGCCATGCAGGGTGAAGACAATTGCTGTCTCCGGCCGGAATAAGCGCAATTGTATGCTGAAGCAGCGCCATGCACTGGGACGAGATGTCAGGCCGAATCTTGAAGGCTGAACCGCGCCATTCCTGCGCGCCGCTAAGCGATGTCTTACAGGAATGCGCCGACGGTTCCTGGCCAACGTTCAGGAGGCTGTCCGGAAGCCGCAGTATCAGCTGCTCGCAACCCGGCTCCCAATTGAGGCGCACGGTGCGCCGGGGCGGAATAACCGCGATTTCCCAAGGAGACACCTTTAGATTGACACCTTCGCACTCGATTTCGGCGGCGCCTTTCAACGGGATCTGCACCAACGCGAAGTCGTCGAACTGCAGCGGCGTGACCTCTACCTCGGCACCGTATTGCAGCACCATGACGCTTACTTTGTTCAGTTCGCGGCGATGGAGCGAAGCCGAAATTTCCCCTGGGCGCCAGCGCAGTTCGTGATCGATCAACTGGCGGCTCAATTCGTACTGCGCTTCTCGTGCGGACCGGGTCCGGAAGACGGGTGAACGATAGACTTTCGAGAGATCCAGACTCGTCGCTGCCATGATGTATCAACCCCAGTTCGCGTGTCGCGTCAGCCTTGCTCTGCCGACTCGGTTTGATTAGCTGTATCCAAAGTCATAAGTTCATGTCTAAATTATTTTTATGGGCTGACTGTTACTCATGACCGCTGCCAATGAAACAATACCTGGGCTGGGCCGATAGTCCATACGGGACAACGATAGGTAGGAGGGCCAATCGTTTCGTCAGTGACCTTGAGCGTTTTGGCTGCCGCCCTGCCATTTATCCGTAAATTGCCATTCGTCTCGAGATTTATAAATATTACTTTGGATATATTTAGGTCAAAACTAATATTTGTGAACCAGGAGACGCACGTTTGCATGCGTTCTCCGATCTCGAAGAGGGTGGTCATGGCCGAGCGTTCATTTGTAGAAGAAGTCGAAAAGTTGCGTCTGGGTGAAGGGAAAGTCTTCAGCGGCGAAGGCATCCTTGCCGTCACCAAGGCGTTGCTCGAATCAGGCGTTGCCTACATTGCGGGTTATCAAGGCGCTCCGATCTCTCATCTGATGGATGTGCTGGCCGACGCAAAAGACATCCTGACGGATCACGGTATCCGGTTCGAAAACAGTGCCAGCGAAGCGACGGCGGCTGCATCTTTGGCCGCTTCCGTCAACTACCCGCTACGTGGTGCGGTGACCTTCAAGGCGACCGTCGGCACCAACGTTGCATCGGATGCGTTGGCAAACCTTGCGTCTGGCGGAGTAACCGGCGGCGCACTGATCATCGTCGGTGAGGACTATGGCGAGGGCTCTTCGATCATGCAGGAACGCAGCCACGCCTTCGCGATGAAGTCGCAGATGTGGATGCTGGATCCTCGGCCCAATCTGCCGTGTATCGTCCAGGCGGTCAAGGACGGGTTCGACTTGTCCGAAGCGTCCAACACACCGGTCATGCTGCAACTCCGGATCCGGTCATGCCACGTGCACGGCCAGTTCGTCACGTCTCGCAACCGCCGCAGCGCAATGTCCATTGAAGACGCGTTGAACAAACCGGTGCGCGACGTTGAGCGGATCGTATTGCCACCCGCCAATTTCTTGCACGAACACGAAAAGATCGCGCGGCGTTGGCCCGCGGCGGTCGAATTCATCGAGAAACGCGAGCTCAATGAGTTCTTCGACGGCGACATGCAGGACATCGGACTTGTGGTGCAGGGCGGCGGATATAACACCCTCATCCGTGCACTTGAATTGCTGGGTCTGGCAGACGTGTTCGGCGAGTCCCGCATCCCGCTGTACGTTATGAACGTGGCATATCCGCTAATTGATTCCGAATGGAAACGTTTCTGTTCTGACAAGCGAGCGGTACTGATATTGGAAGAAGGTCAGCCCAACTTCGTCGAGCAGAATGCCGCGAACATTCTTCGCCAAGCTGGCACGTCAGCGTCGCTGCATGGCAAGGACATGCTGCCTCTGGCTGGCGAATACAACACTGTCACCTTGCTGAAAGGCCTTCGTAGTTTCCTCGAACGGTACGACAAGATCGCAGCCGAGCCGGTCGCCCCCGCGGTGCGGAAGGTCATCCCGCTGATGCAGGTCAACGAGCTGCAGCGACCCGCGCCATCCGCTGTCGTGGAAACCGTGATCGACGATAGTGTCCATGCGCGGCCCCCCGGCTTCTGCACGGGCTGCCCGGAGCGGCCCATCTTTACAGCGATGAAGTTGGTCGAGCGAGAAATCGGCGAGCACCACGTCAGTGCAGACATCGGCTGTCATTTGTTTTCGATCCTGCCTCCCTTCAATCTCGGAAATACGACCATGGGCTACGGCCTGGGCGGAGCCAGTGCATCAGCCTTGAACTCGCCCACTGGCAAGCGCGCCATTTCCGTCATGGGGGATGGCGGCTTCTGGCACAACGGTTTGACGAGCGGCATCGCCAATGGCGTATTCAACAAGAGCGACAACCTGACCATCGTGGTCGACAACAGCTATACGTCTGCGACTGGCGGCCAGGACATCCTTTCGTCGACGGCACTCAACGACATGCGGAGTACGGGGCATGCGATCGAGGATGCGGTGCGGGGGGTCGGCGTCAAGTGGGTGCGGACAATCAAGCATACCTACGACCTGAAAGCGATGAAGAACGCGCTTAAGGAGGCCCTGACGACCGGTACCAAGGGCCCCAAGGTGCTGATTGCACAAAGCGAGTGCATGCTGAACAAGCAGCGTCGCGAAAAACAGAAGGTGAGGAAAGCGCTTTCGGATGGGAAGCGTGTGGTGCGTGAGCGGTTCGGGATCGATTCCGACACCTGCACCGGCGACCACTCCTGCATCCGGCTGTCGGGTTGCCCCTCCCTCACCATCAAACCCAATCCGGACCCGCTGCGCCTCGATCCCGTCGCGGCCGTGCTCGACAGTTGCGTCGGTTGCGGCCTGTGCGGCGAGGTCTCCCATGCAGCCGTCCTGTGCCCGTCCTTCTATCGCGCCGACATCACCTCGAACCCCAACCGACTCGACAGAATTCGTCAGGAATTGCGGCGTTCAGTCATCGGCTTCTTGCAGCGCCGCGACGCAGCGCGTCGTGACCGCCTGGCGTTCTGAACCCTGAACTGGAAAAGGTGAGACCTTGAGTTTCTCTAACGCAGGTCCTTCGCGGACGATAAAGATCGCCATCCTCGCCATGGGCGGCGAAGGCGGCGGCGTGCTGGCGGACTGGATCGTCGGCCTGGGCGAACATAATGGCTACATCGCTCAGACGACGTCGGTGCCGGGCGTGGCACAGCGCACCGGGGCCACGATCTACTACGTTGAACTCTTTCCGGAAGCGTTTGCTACGCAGGCGGCCAAAAGACCCGTCCTGGCCTTGATGCCTACGCCCGGCGACGTTGACATCGTGCTTGCGTCCGAACTCATGGAAGCGGGCCGTGCAGTGCAACGCGGCTTTGTGACACCTGAACGCACCACGCTCATCTCATCGACCCATCGTGTCTATTCGATAGCTGAAAAATCGGCCATGGGAGACGGGCGAGTGGACAGCAGTGAACTCATCGCCCATGCGGGAAAGGCGGCGAAACGGTACGTGAAGTTCGACATGGCGCTCGCCGCCGAAGCGAATGGAAGTGTGACCAGCGCAGTGCTGTTCGGTGCGTTGGCGGGCACGGGTGTGTTGCCTTTCGGGCGCGCAGCGTTCGAAGCGACGATCGAGCGTGGCGGCGTTGGTGTGAAACCGAGTCTGCGCGCCTTTGGAGCTTCGTACGCAACGACGCAGGCGTCAGACGAGGCCGCGGAGACGACGCCGGATACGCGACCAGTGCGATGGGCCGTACAGGAGCCGAAGCTCAAGCATCTGCTCGAGCGCGTGCGGCGGGAGCATCCGGGTGACGTTCAGGGCATGGTCATCGAAGGCGTTCGCCGCATGATCGATTACCAGGACGTCAATTATGCGCATCTCTACCTGGACAGACTGCAGGCACTTACCGATCGCGTGGGCAATACCGAGTTGGCCTTGCTCCGCGAAACCGCCCGATACCTGGCGCTATGGATGTCCTACGAGGACAGCATCCGGGTCGCCGATCTCAAGACCCGGAGGAGTCGCTTCGAGCGCGTCCGCGACGAGGTGCGTGCCACGGACAAGCAGCAACTGGCGATCAAGGAATTCATGCATCCCCGGATCGAAGAAATCTGCGAAACCTTACCTGCACCGATCGGCAGGTGGCTGATGAAGCCGCATGCCGTGCATCGTCTGATCCGCCGGTTCACGATGTCCGGGCGGGTCATTACCACCAGCTCACTGCGCGGCTTTCTTCTGCTCTGGTCGGTATCCCGGATGCGCGGCATGCGCCGCAGCACCTTACGCTTCAAGCTGGAAGACGAGCGCATCAATGAGTGGCTTGCCGAAATTCAGAACGCGGCAACCCACAACCCGCTGCTGGCGCTCGAGTTGGCGCAGTGCCAGCGCCTTGTCAAGGGGTACAGCGACACCCATGCACGCGGCTTGGCCAACTATCGCAGGGTGATCAATGCCGTCAAGGCCGAAGGCGCGCGCATGGCGCCGGCTACCTTGCGTGAACTACGTGACGCGGCGCTTGCAGACGAGCACGGCAAGGCGCTGGACAAGGCGCTGGCAAGGCACGCGCTTGCGTAATTCCGGTCATCCTGATTTCACGACTTCCTGAGGGCAGCTCGCCATGAGCAAGCCCATCTTCACACGCCCGCACAAAATTCATTTCTCGGAATGTGATCCGGCCAGCATTGTTTTTTATCCGCAGTACTTCGTCCTTTTCAACGACTTGACTGAACGCTGGGTCGACTCATTGTTGCCCGAGGGATATCACGGTCTGATCTCCGGCCGACGGATTGGCATGCCAACGGTGCGTCTGGGCGTCTCTTTCACTGCGATCAGCTGTTTCGGCGATGACGTCGATCTGGAACTCGTCGTCGAACACCTCGGCAATCGCTCGTTAAATCTTGAACTCCGGTGTGTTGGGCATGACGTTGTCCTTCGAATGACGGTCAAGTAAACCATCGTCACCACCCCGCTCGAAACGCACCAGGCCGTGCAGATCCCTGAAGACCTTAACGCTGCAATCGCGGCGATGACGCCATTCGCAGTGCCCAGCACAACAACATGATTCCTGCGCGGAATCCTAAGGGAACAGTCATGAAAATCGTATGCATAGGTGGTGGACCCGCTGGGCTGTACTTCGGCTTATTGATGAAGCTCCAGGATGTTCGCAACGAAGTCGTCTTCGTCGAGCGAAACAAGCCTTACAACACTTTCGGCTGGGGCGTGGTGTTTTCTGACGCTAATGCGCTCATCAGTGCATCGGTGTAGTTGTGACGTTGATGCATCAGAAGGTGAGCGATCAAGAGGTCCTCGAGCGTGTGTTTTCCGAGCTGAGTCTTTACAGCGGGGCGCGTTGCAATGTCCCCCTTTGCGTAGTCGACCAGGTGCCGCCATGCCTGACCGCCGGGCGTTCGAAGGTCCATTCAGGATTGAAGACAATCGGCACGTGATACGACGCACCGACGATGCCACGCCCTACGTGTTCAACGCGGTCGCGGGCGACCCGCACGATCAGTTGCTCGCAGTCGTCATTCCATACGACGCGGAAGGGCGAGCCTGGGGAGGTGATGCCAGCAAGTTCCGCTCCGAGTGTTCGTTCGCCCTTAGGGTGTTTCAGGCGTGCAGTTCCTGACAACGGCATGTGCACGAGCACGAAGTGCTCGGTGATCAGCTCGTCGACGGTGGTGTCACGGCCTGGTCTATTACAGACCAGACCGGGGACGCACGAGCCGGTGTGCGAAACCAGCACGCGGCTCAGTCGGTCCGCAGTTGAGCCGCTTCGACCAGCCGGCCCCACTTCGTGTTTTCTGCCGCGACATATTCCTTGAACTGCGGAGGCGACATGTAAGATGGCTCCGCACCCATTTCCTTCAGCTTTTCAGAGAACTCCGCCGACTCTACGATTGACTTTGCCGTTTGCGCGATCTTGTCGACGATAGGCTGAGGTGTCTTTGCAGGCACGAACAGGCCGAACCAGGCAGATAAGTCAAAGCCCGGGACTCCCGATTCCGCCATGGTGGGCACATCCGGGGCGGCGGCCAATCGTTGCTTGCTGGTGACTGCGATGGCGTTCAGTTTGCCGCTGCGGACATGTGGCAACACGCCTACGGATGTGCTGAACATGAACGGAATCTGGTTGGACAGAATGCCCAATTGCGCGGCGCCCCCGCCTTGATAAGGAACCGTCACGAACTGCGCTTTCGTGTCCAGCGCGAACATGGCAAGCGACAGTTGCGGGGTGGTTCCGAGGCCGGCATGGGCCGCTGGGGTACTCGGAACGTCTCTTAAATAAGCCACCAGATCTTTGACGGTCTTGACTTTGAAACTGGGATGAACAACCAGAAAATCTGGCGCACTCGCAATAAGCGAAACCGGCGTAAGTTGCGACAGTTCGAATTGGCGCTTTTTCTGGAAGTGCGGATTGACCGTCAGCGCGATGGTGCCCAAAAGAACGGTGTATCCATCGGACTCGGCCCGTACGACGCTATCTGAGCCGATGTCCCCCCCCGCGCCTGACTTGTTGATGACGACCACCGACTGGCCCCACGTCTGAGTCAGGCGCTGAGCAACCAGTCGGGCAAGTACGTCTGGCGTGCTGCCGGGCGTTGACGGTGCGACCAGCGTTACGGTCCTGTTCGGATAGCTCTGGGCCTGCGCCCCGGTCGAGGACAGAGTTGCAAAGGTGGCGGCTACGGCAAGAGCAAGATAACGAATCGGCTGCATGATTGGTTCCTTGGCAAGGGGCGACGAGTCGCGAGTGGGTGGAGGCGTGCAAACAATCAGCGCGTGCCGTGGGGAAGGCGGGCGACCCCAGGCATGCGCTTTTACTTCATGGCGCAGATGCGTCGTCTCCACGGCGGGTCATGAATAGGTCGACCGGCAATTCGGTCCCCAATCCCCGCTCTCTTCCAATCTCAATCACGCGACGGCAGATCGCTGCGAACTGGATTCCCATCCCGCAATTGTTGTTGTGATACGTAATCTGCCGGGGCGAGGTGCGCGCCGGAATGCGGCCCGCGCATAGGCCTCCGAGTTCCTGGATGTGAGACTCGGTGATCCAGCGCTTGCGCAAGGGTTCGGTCAGTTCAGTCTGATCATCGAGATTGACCTGTTCTTTGGAGTTGACCACGATGATGTCGGCGATTCGGGCGCATTCATCGTCGAGTTCGCGGCGTGGGTCCTTGCGCTCTGGCGAGAGCATGCCGACCACGTGACACCCCGGGCTCAGCCAATCACCGAAAAGAATCGGGCCGTCAGCGTTCGAAGCGGCAATCGCGACGCATGCGCCACGGATCGCCTCCTCTGCGGTGTCGACCGCGCGTGCTTCAATGCCATGCTTCTTGCTCATTTTCTGAGCGAACGCTTCGCGATTGGCAGGCGTGGGCGAATACACCCGCAACGAACGGATACTGGGTCGCACTGCACAGATGGCTTCGATCTGCGCCGCAGCCTGATTACCGGAACCGAGGATACCGATGGTATGAGCGTCATCCCTGGCGAGAAACTTTGCTGCCACGCCGGTCGTTGCACCGACGCGCAACGCCGACACGGCGTGGTCATGCACGATTCCGATCAGTTCGCGGCTGATCATGTCCCAGACAAGCACGAAGCCTGAGTAATCGCCGCGAAATTCCATGCGACGTTGCCCGTCGATTTCAGGTTTGGCAATGTGCGCAACGTCCAGTCGCACCGCAACCGTCTCATTGCAGGGCAATACCCCGGTGATGACGTTGAGCCACGACCAGATTTGTTCGCCCGGGCCATCCAGCGGTGTATGCAGACGTCGACGCGGCATGACTTGGGCGGCGCCGGCGCCCAGATTGGCGAAAGCGCCCTTGATCAGATCGACGGCTTCCGCCATGGACACGAGGCCCATGGCTTGCTCGGTATTTAGAACTAGTGTCGTGTTCGCCATCATGGCTCCTGGAATGTATCGACGTAGTCTGGGCACAAGGCGCTTGACCGTCTATCCAAAGGTGGCGCGGTTTCGTCCAGTTCTGGCGGCTAAGAATGATGAGTTTTTCGACGGACCATCGCACTGGCAGGGCGTCCGAGAACGGACCCATAACCATTCGTTAGGGGGCGTCGTTGCAGTCCTGGCCGGAGGGCGCGTCCCTTTCACTGGTGTTTCGTCTTTCTACCCCTAACCAGATGGCATCCCCCAAACCTTGCAACGCGCGTGACGGCCTGCCTAGACTGCGTCCAGCGATGTGGCTCGTCGATGTCGAGTCGCACTTAAGGCTTTAACGGGAGGCATTTGTCATGACGAAGGGACATGCGGAAATCGCGGGCGGCGGCTTTGGCGGATTGACGGCCGCCATCGCGCTGGCGTCCCGCGGGTGGTCGGTGCGAGTGCATGAGCGGCACCAGTCCTTGCGAACCGAAGGTTTTGCCATATCGGTGCACTTGAATGGACTGCGGGTTCTCGACGCCTTGGGAATCTCGTCGGAGGTCATCGCCTGCTCGACGAGAGTGCTCGAGCAGCGTCGTTATGGTTCCCAAGGGATACCGGCGGGTATCTTCCCGCTCAGGGCAACCTACCGCGTTCCCAGGCAGTCGTTGATTTCCATCATGGAAGCGCGCGCCAGAGCCCTTGGTGTAGACATCGACTATGGATCCGACGTGGTGTCCGCAAGTCCTGATGGCCACTGCCACTTTGCAAACGGTGCAACAACGAAAGGAAACCTCGTCGTGGCTGCCGACGGCTACAACTCGAATATCCGCGACGGGTTGCGCCTCGTCAAGGAACGCCGGCAACTGCCGGATGGCGCAATGCGTATCCTCGGGCCCGATCTGCTCGCTACTACGGAAGCAATCCAGACGCCGAACAATGCGTCCAGTGAATACTGGTCCGGCTCGCGCAGAGTGCTCTGTGGACGTTGTAATGGTGGCTTGCTTTACACCGCGCTGACGTGTCTGACTTCCGACGTCACAGGGCGGTCGTCGCCTGTCGACATAGCAAGCTGGTCGGCAGCGTTTCCTTATCTCGGATCGTTGTTCGAACATCTGGATCGAACTGCTGATTGGCCCAAGATTCGTTTCGTGCCGTTTGAAGTGATCCGGCTGCACACTTGGCATGCCGGAAAGATTGCCTTGGTGGGCGATGCCGCACATGCGATGCCGCCCAACCTTGGACAGGGTGGAGGCATTGCGATGATGAACGCATTGGCCTTGGCCAAGCACGTATCGGAAGCACGCGATCTCGATGAGGGACTACAGACCTGGGAGAGCGCCGAGCGGCCCTTGACCGAGCATACGCAAAATTGGGCACTGCGGTATTCCGCTGTAACCCGGTGGCCGCCAGCACTGCGCTCGGGACTGTTCAAGGCCATTCAGAAATCGACATGGTTGCGCGCCAGTTTCCAGCGAGCGGCCAATACCGCGCCGGCGGGTTGGAGCGCCGAGCATTCCCTGCTTGATCTTTCTCGCCCCTCTTGAAAACCCTTTTTAACCCACTGGAGATAACTCATGACATTCGCCCTTCTGCAAGTCGATTTCCCTTTTTCTGGGCCGTGGGGCCAAGGACTCGAGGGAATATCGCACGACCTTGCGGCGGACATTGCGTCAGAACCCGGGTTGCGGTGGAAGATCTGGACCGAATGCCAAGACCAGAGGGTCGCTGGTGGACTCTATCTTTTCGAAAGTCATGCATTTGCCGAAAAGTATCTGCTGAAGCACAGCAAGCGTCTGGCCGATTTTGGTGTGCAGGACCTGCGCGCCATCATTTTTGATGTCAACGACGCTTTGACAGCGATGACCCGCGGGCCAATCTGAACGACACGCAAGGAGACCAAGTCATGATTCGGCGCCGAATGATTACTGCATTACTTTCCATTGCCTGGTGTTCGACTTCGCATGCTGCGCAGGCGCCGAGTTTTCCGTCCAGGGCGATTACGTTGGTGGCCCCTTCAACGCCGGGCAGCGCTCCAGACGTACTGGCCCGCTACGTCGCGCTTCGACTTTCCCAGGCCTGGAAAAGCACGGTGTTCGTGGTCAATCGCCCAGGCGCGGGGGGCGACATAGGATCCGAATTCGTCGCGCGAGCGGAACCCGATGGGTACACCCTATTGCTTGGAAGCATTGCCAATACCGTGAATCCGCATCTGGTGGCGAAAGTACGGTTGGACGCCCGCGCACTCATTCCGGTGACGATGATTGCAACCTCGCCCGACATCCTGCTGGTGCAGCCTGCCGACGGGGTGACGAGCGTCGCGGATTTTTTGTCGTGGCTCAAGACACACCCCTCGACCCCGGCAGGACACCCCGGCATCGGCACGACCCCCCATTTGTCGCTGTCGATGTTCGCACTTCAGTCGCAGTTGCCCTTCATCTCGATTCCGTATCAGGGCGGCGGCGCGTCCCAGCATGGATTCGTGGCCAACCAAGTGAAGTTTATGTTTGGTACATCCATGGGCGTTTTGGGTCAGATCAAGGGCGGTCGCGCCCGGCCACTGGCGGTGACGGGTACTCAACGAATCGCGGCGTTGCCTGACACGCCGACCATGGCAGAAGCAGGATTCTCAGACTTTTCGATCGAGGCCTGGTTTGGTATCTTCGCGCCGAGCAATACCCCAAGGCCCATTGTCGACGCTGTTGCAAATGCGGTCCGCGAGATTGTGGTCAGTCAGGAATTTGAAGATCGATTGAACGCTTTGGGGGCTCGATCGGCCTATCTGCCACCCGATGCGTTCGCAAAGCACGTGGCGGCGGAGCATGTGCGGTGGGGGCAACTGGTCAAGGCCGCAAATATCCGTGTCGATTGACGCCAGCAGGGCTTCAGACCGGCGCGTATCCGGGACTGTTCTGCACGGCAAGGCGCAGTTGCTGCACCAGCGCTGACCCCAATCTTGAAAGCGGGCGGCGAAGCGGATACAGCACCTGCACCGGTCGACGCCAGACCAAGTCATCGTGCTCGAGCTTTTTCAAGGACCCGTTGGCCAGTTCCTGTGTCACAAGGGTCTCGGGCAAGAAGGCGAGCAGGTCCGTAGACATCAGCAGCGACTTGATGGTCGGCACCGACGTGGTCAGATAGACAGGCTCGGGTGGCATCACGCCCGCTTTTAAGAACAGGTTGTTGAGTTGATCGCGCAGGCTGTCGCCCGTATTGCCGAGAACCCAACTGGCCCGCGCAATGGACTCCAGGGCGAGAGGACGATTGGCCAACAGCAGATGGGCCGGCCGCGCAACGACAACGACGCGGTCGTAGGCAATCAACTCGGAGGCAAGCTCGCGGTCCCATGCGTTGGCAAACAATGCGCCGACCAAGACGTCGACGGTTCCTTGCTTGAGCGCGTTCAACAAGGTTTCGGATGACCCCACGGTGATGGAGAAGGTGGCGTTCGGCCGGCTGGCTCGCAGCGCCAGCACCGCGGCGGGGACGATGGTCGAGCCATGGCTGCTGCCGCAACCGACGCTTAGTGTGCCTTTGCCGGAACCCCTGAGCGTATCGAAGCTCTCGCGGATCAGACGCGATTCGTTGGAAATGAATTGTGCGCGTTCGACAAGGGCCAGTCCGAACTCCGTCAGCACCATCCCCTTCGGCGTGCGATCGAACAGGCGCGCCTGCAGCGTTGTTTCCAGTCGCCCAATGCTTTTGGAGATGGCGGGTTGACTGACGCTCAATTGCTTCGCGGCACGCCCCAGGGTGCCGAACTGGGCCACTGCCAGGAAGTACTGCAAGTGTTTGACGTCCACGGTGCCTTCCTTAGGAAACGGTGTGGCTGAGGCTAGCGTTCAGCAGGATCTTGTGTCCTGAGTTAGAAGTTCGCAAGCAAAATCTCTCGATACTGGCCAGGATGTCGTCCGCAGGCTTGGCCCAGTGGAAGAGCTTGGGATTGGCGTTGTCGATGTTCAGGTAGTGCTTGATGGCCTGTTCGAGCTGGCGGGTCGCTCGGTGGGTGCCGCGACGGATGTACTGTGTAGTCAGGGTGGCGAACCAGCGCTCCACCTGATTGAGCCAGGACGCCGGGGTGGGCGTGAAGTGCGCGTGGAACCGTGGATGACGCGCAAGCCAGTCCCTGATCGTGGCCGCCTTGTGGGTGCCATAGTTGTCCATCACCAGATGGACATCCAGCCCGCTGGGCAGGTTGGCCTCCATGGCCTTGAGCGGTAGATTCAGGTACAGGCCCACGATGTCGCGCACCTTCTCCACAAACAACGGATCGCTGGAGAGCTTGAACGTCTCCTGGCGATGTGGCTGCAACCCAAAGGCTTGCCAGATGCGCGTGACGGCCGTTTGCGACAAGTCCGTCTCACGCGCCATGAGCCGCGTGCTCCAGTGGGTGGCCCCTTCGGGGATCGACTCCAGCGTGCGCGCGATCACCGCATCGGCACGCGCATCATCGGTGCTGCGCGGGGCGCCCGGGCGGGGTGCATCGAGCAAGCCATCCAAGCACAGTTGGACGAAGCGCGCCCGCCACTTGGACCCCGTTTGGGGGGTGACGCGCAGGCGGGCGGCAACCGCCTTGTTCTCCATCCCATCGGCGCAGCCCAGCACGATGCGTGCTCGCAACGCCAGGGCCTGTGCGGTCTTGCGCCGTAGGGTCAGTGCTGTGAGTTGTTCGCGCTCCGCATTGCTGAGCACCAGTTCGCTTTTGGGTCTGCCTCTCATCGCCACCTCGTCGTGTTTGAACAGTACATGACTGATAGCACGGAATTCAATTAGTGCAATGAACTTCTAATTCAGGACACTAGCGCTTGGTTCCTAGGGGCGGGCGCGGTCGTTGTTGCAGGGAGGACGGAGGCTCAAGGGGATCAGCCTAGTCGCCCTGATGTGTGAGTGGATGCGAAGATCCTCCGTCGGTATTTGCTCGACACTGCGCGAGTCAATGGCTCGAAAGACGGAGTAATGGAAGGGTAGATTGGGTCCAAGACGAGATTCGTCATACCGGCATTGGAAGAGCGTTGAATATTGCGGGTATAAATCAGACATGACAACGACCGCAAGCTCAAATCAAGTGGATTCCTTCACATGTTGGAATCGATTCGGCTATCTCTCGAGGCGTCGGCAGCGTATCACGGCGACTATTAATTAGCGTGGTCGAAAGCTGTTCCACGTCAAGTTCTCAGAATTTTTCTAGATAGCATCGAAACCAAATTAGGACCCGATTGAAAGCGTTGGATTTGGCAGTCAAACCCTTTGGTGCCAGTGTTAATGCGGTCGTAGTGTTGTTTTTTAATTATTTAAAAATTATGGAAAATGGATGGATTTTTAGGGGGTTAGTTGCTTTTTTTTGTGCCGGATCGCCATCGTCCCGGAGACATGCCGAAGGCGATTGAGAACCGTCGAATGAATATGGCTTCGCTAGAGTAGCCGCAGATGCGTGAAATTCTAGATACGGAAAAGGAGCTATGTTCCAGGTAGTGACGTGCAGAAGATAGTCTCAACAATTCTACCCCCTTCGCAGGAGTTAAATGTAGTTCCGCAGCGTAGTGGCGTATGAACGTCCTGGTGCTCATATTCATTCGTGATGAAAGAGCATTTACTGACAAATCTTCAGATAAGTTCTCGATTATCCAAGCATGCAAGTCTGAAAATTTTCCGCTTCGGGACTGCAGGCTTAACATCTCGCTGGTTTGATACTGATTGGCAGGCCTCTTGACAGATAAGACGAGGTTGCGAGCAATTTTCAAGGCTACGGTTTCGCCCAAGTCTTGTTCCACCAGGGCCAGCGCCAAGTCAATCCCGGCAGTTAAGCCCGCCGACGTCCAAACGGTCTCATCTCGAACAAATATAGGTCCGCGTTGCAATTTCACGTTTGGGAAGCGAACTTGCATTTCGTCTAGAAAAGACCAATGGGTTGTCGCCCGCCGGCCCTCAAGAAAGCCGGCAGCGGCGAGAGCGAACGCCCCGCTGCAAATCGCGGCCATCCTGCATGCCTTGTTGCCTTGCAGTTTGATAAGTTCAATGAGTTCAGGCTGACTTGTGAGAATGTTGGTATCGGGGCCGCCTGGAATGATGATCGTGTGAGGTCCAGTTGTTGTACGCCCTAACAATCGAGTTTCCAGCATAAAGCCTGGTGTCACGTTGACTTTACCGCTGACCGATAGCACCTCGACGTCGTACGGCTCAGCCTCTTTGCCGCTAAGGTTGTTTGCAGTCAAAAATACGTCGAGTGGGCCGGAAAAATCCAGCATGCTCATCTTGTCGTAGGCCAGGAGATGAATCAACTTTTTGATTTTCATACGAGTGAGTCCTGCTGGAGATTTTGCGCATTGAATATGGCAGTTTTGATCAAAAAATTGGCACACCCGGTTCCGATCGAAGTGATAGCCTTTCTCGGTGTTCATAGAAACTACTGAAAGCCATGCAGAAGTCTAATCGAGTTATCAATGTCGGTATACATGTTGAGCCGGGTGTCGTGCTGATGGACATTGTGGGAGTTCAATCAATATTTGGCTTTTGCGAGAACGTCAATTTGATACATGTGGGTAAGTCGCGAGAGGTTGTGACAGCGTGGGGCGGGATGCCGGTGGCTGCCACTACCAGCTACGCAGATTGTCCGCCCCTCGACGTTTTGGCTGCAGGTGCCATGGGCCTGGAGGTCTACTCTAATCCTGAAACTCTTCAGTTTGTTCGCCAACAAGCATCGAACGATCCCTATTTAATAGGCATATGTGCCGGTGTGCTGCTTTTCGGTGCCGCAGGTCTGCTGGTGGGGAAGCGCGCGACGACCAATCTGCAGTGTATTGACCGTCTGTCCGAATTCGGTTGTGACGCAGTTAGAGGCGGTACGGTTGTCGAGGACGGTCGGTTGTTAACTGCCGGCCCCGCAACCGGCGGTTTTGAAGCAAGTCTGACACTGCTATCTAGACTGCGCGGCGTCCATCTGGCGAAGTTGATGGAGCTGAACGTTGAGTATCATCCGAAGCCTGTATTTGGTGTGGGTTCTGCAACTCTGGCCGGCGAAGATTTGACCGAAGAGGTTATGAACTTGGGCAGGCCGTATTTCGCGAAATGCCAAGAGTTAGCGCTTGCTAGCTATAAAGAACGCGCATGGCTGAATTGATTGCTATTTTTCTTGCGGTTGGCTTCGCAAGATTTTATAGCTGATGCCTTGGCTGGATCAAATGTGCAGACGGTTCTTAGCTGAAATTTTAAATAGGGCGAAATTCTGCAATGATGTGACGGCCGAATGGACCGTGCTGCATCTCGTCGGTGATTTTCGGAGCTATATTTAATTAACTGATAATCTAATAAATGAGATTAACCAATACCCCGAACGCCTATGGTGCGGTTTCGAAATTAATGCACTGGACTACAGCGGCTGCGTTTATCGGCGCTTATGTTCTTGTCTACTATGTTATCTGGTTTATGGACGACTCAAAGCCTGAGTCTCTTCCGTTCCTGAATGCCCACTGGGCACTTGGGATTATAGTGGGCGCGTTGGTTATGCCTAGATTGCTTTGGAGATGCTTCAATGTCACACCAGTCGACCCGCCTGGCGCTATTTGGGAGCATCGCCTTGCTCAGGTGGCACATATTCTCCTTTACGGACTTTTGATCGCTATGCCGTTGACCGGTTATCTCGGTACGGGGGCTGACACTGATTTCGGATTGTTTTCCATCCCGGGGTTCAACAGTAGCTCTGGCTTCGAGTTCATCAGTCGGACCTGGGGTGTGGATTGGAAGGAATTCGAAGCTCCATTAGATCTTGTGCACCATTTTTTAGGGAAATGGGTGGGCTGGTCTGTAGTGGCTCTCCACATCTTTGCGGCGATTTACCATCACGCCATCCGTCGAGATGGCATTCTGCTTCGAATGCTGCCGTACGGAAAATACTGATCCAACAACCAGAAAGTTGATTAAAGTTCGGTCAATATTTGAATCGAAATTCATAGATTGAATGATGCCGGGTGGCGTCATTCGGTTTTGCGGTCCTTCACTTTTATTAATGCTGTCGAACACCGAATGGACCGCTTTCAGGAAATGCAGGCCTTTGTCCGTGTTGCCGATCTGTGCAATTTTTCGCAGGCGGCCAGAGACCTGCTCATGCCGCCAACCACGGTCACGAACCTGATCAAGCGTATGGAAACGCGGCTGGGCGCGCGGTTGCTGGAACGCACGACGCGGCGAGTGCGTCTCACGCCTGATGGCCAGGTCTACTTACAGCGTTGTGTCCGTCTCTTGGCGGACTTAGAAGAGGCCGAAGGGGCGTTCCTGAATTCCGCTCCCAAGGGTCTGCTGCGGGTGAATGGGCACGGCACGCTGGCCAAGGTTCTCGTGATGCCCGGCCTGCCCGGCTTTCTGAAAAGCTAACGCGACATCGTCGTGCACCTGGGCGAAGACGATCGGCTGGTCGATTTGGTCCGAGAAGGGGTGGACTGCGTGCTACGCGCTGGCGCTTTGCACGATTCATCATTGGCCTGTCGGCGGATTGCCCTAATGCCGCAGGTGACCGTGGCCAGCCCCGCATGGCTCGCACGCTTTGGCGAGCCGGCCAGTCTGGACGATCTGGCTGGACACCGGGCTGTGGACCATATATCCAGGACCACAGGTCGCGCGATGGCGCTGGACTTCATGGTGGACGGGCGCAACGTCACGGCTCGGCCTGCGGCCATCGTCAGCGTTACAGGTGCCGAACTCTCTACCAGTGCTGCGCTGGCTGGCCTGGGCCTGGTGCAGGTGCCACGCTACAGCGTCGAGCCGGAACTGATGGTCGGGCATCTGCGCGTCGTGTTGCCCGCCATGTCGCCCGCCCCCATGCCGGTGTCGGTGCTCTACCCGCAGAACCGGCAGGTGCCTGTACGGGTGCGCGTCTTTACACAGTGGCTTAGCGAGGTGTTCGCAAACGCGTTCTACCAGACCATGCGGATCAGGTAGTACACGGCAATCACCACAAAGTTGGACAGCGTCGAGATCAGCGTGTTGGCGCACATGGTCAGATATCCATTCGCTGCGGCGAGTAGGCCGGCGCCATCTTTGATGATCGGCTATCGTCGTTAGATTAATGGCGAGGTCGATGAAGAAACCTGATCCGTTCGACGTGATAGTATTTGCGGCGTTAAGAGGACACAAATGTACGTATGTGCTAACGCCAGCAGACGGTGGGTCGCGCTAGTCGCGATGACTCTATTCGTCTTTCAGGCGTTGATCGCATCCACCGCTGTGGCGGCGGCAGGCCTGGCTTCCGGCGCGGGCACGACGACGACAATCATTTGCACCGCTAGCGGTCCACGCGTTGTGACCGTGGGAGCTGAAAGCAAAGCGCAAGGCCGCCACCAACAGCATAGTGGTGCTTTGCCACACTGTTGTACTGCTGGCTGCGCATTCTTGAGCGGTCTGGTCCTTCCCGAGCTATTTTTCTTGGCGTGGTTCGTTCCCGCGGCAACATATGTTGCACCGCCTCCGGTAGTTGACACGCCTTTCTCCAGCGCGCTTGCTCGATCGCAGCAGCGAACGCGCGCACCGCCTCTGGCCGCCTGATACTTCCCTCGAGCACTATCGATACGCACGGGTGTTGCCCGTAAACGTGTATCAGTCGGTTCGCTCCGTCTATACCGCATGTACCGATATTTAGTGTTGCGCGCCGCGCCTTTTTGGCGACGTCGCGCGTTGGGGTGTTGGCAATCACACGTATTCCTACGCGGGTAACTTCGGGAACGCTCGCCTCTCACAGGCTGGAGCGGCCTGGGTTGCGTACGCATGCATCCAATTAAAGATTGAACCCCGACATGTACAAGAAAGATAAGTTTCTGCAGTTGACCTGCTTGGCGGCCGCGATGGCTGCGTCGTTTCCAGCCTGGTCGCAAGCCACCGACGCAAGCGGTATTGCAATGACTGATTCGGTGGTGATCACCGGTGTCGCGCCCAGCGCGCCGTTGACCTTTACAACTGACCCCAAGATTCCACGGCAGCCTTTGCCAGCGAGCGATGGTACGGACTACCTGAAGACCATTCCCGGCTTTTCGGCGATTCGCAATGGAGGCACCAACGGAGACCCCGTCTTGCGCGGCATGTTCGGCTCGCGATTGAACATTTTGACCAACGGCACCTCCATGCCTGGCGCTTGCCCTGCGCGGATGGATGCGCCCAGTTCCTACATTTCGCCAGAGAACTTCGATGAGTTGACCGTCGTCAAAGGCCCGCAGACCGTGCTTTGGGGACCCGGAGCGTCGGCAGGCACCGTCAAGTTCGACCGCGACACGCCCCGATTCACGGAGCCAGGGGTTCGATTCGACGGCAGTCTGGTGGGCGGATCGTTTGGCCGCAACGACCAGAACGCGGACCTGACCGTGGGCAATGAGAAGGTCTACACGCGCATCACGGCCAATCATTCCCACTCTCAGGACTACAAAGACGGCGACGGCAACACGGTGCCTTCGCGTTGGGATAAATGGAATGCGGACGTGACGTTAGGTTTCACGCCGGACGCCGATACGCTGTACGAGCTGACGGCGGGTACGGGCGACGGCGAGGCCCGCTACGCCGGCCGCAGCATGGATGGTTCGCAATTCAAGCGCGAGAGCTTTGGCCTGCGCTTTGAAAAGCGAAACATCGGCACAGTGTTGAACAAGGTCGAAGCGCAGCTTTACTACAACTACGCCGACCACGTCATGGACAACTTCAAGCTGCGCTCGCCGGACCCGATGAGTTCAATGCCCATGGCCATGGCAGCCGACGTTGACCGCGCCACCTGGGGCGGCCGTTTCGCCAGCACGTGGGATCTGTCGCCTGACGTCAGCTTGGTGACTGGCCTGGACTTCCAGCAAAGCCGCCACCGGTCTCGCAGTGGCACGGATACTGTGTCTTATCGCAGCCAGACCTGGGTCAAGGATGCCGACTTCTCCAATACCGGGCTGTTTGGCGAGCTGACCTGGCGCGCCGCGCAAGACAGCCGCGTCATCGGTGGCGCGCGCGTGGATTGGGCCTCGGCCAAGGACTTCCGGCTGGACGATGGCGCGATGATGATGCCCATGCCCAACCCCACCGACAATGAGCGCCGCAATGACACGCTGCCCAGCGGCTTTCTGCGCTTCGAAAAAGATCTGGCTTCCGTACCCGCCACGGTCTACATCGGCCTGGGCCATGTGGAGCGCTTCCCGGATTACTGGGAGCTCTTCTCGCCGGGAAGCGGCCCCACGGGTTCGGTCAACGCATTCAAGGGCGTCAAACCCGAGAAGACCACACAGTTGGACTTTGGCGCGCAGTACAAGACAGAGACCTTGGATGCCTGGTTCTCGGGCTATGCCGGTTACGTCAATGACTACATCCTGTTTAACTACACGTCTGGCGGGATGATGGGCTCAACCTCGCAGGCCACCAACGTCAATGCCAGAATCGCCGGCGGCGAGTTGGGCGCATCGTACAAGGTGGCGCCCAGTTGGAAGCTGGGCGCCACCCTGGCGTATGCGTGGGGCCAGAACCGCAGCGATGGCCGGGCGATGCCGCAGATTCCGCCGCTGGAAGTCAAGCTCAGTGCGGCCTACGACGACGGCACGTGGTCCGGCGGTGCGTTGTGGCGCGTCGTCGCGGCGCAAAAGCGCTATGCCTTGAATGAAGGCAACGTTGTGGGCAAGGACTTCGGGCCGAGCGCGGGCTTTGGTGTCTTTTCCATTAACGGCGGCTATGCGGTCAACAAGCAGGTTCAACTGTCGGTAGGCGTGGATAACCTGTTCAACAAGACCTACAGCGAACACCTAAACCTGGCGGGCGACGCGGGCTTTGGATATTCCGCCAATACGGCTGTCAACGAACCAGGCCGCACCGTCTGGGCCCGGGTCAGCTTCAAATATTGATCGATGTGTGAAGGCGGCGCTCACCGGGCGCCGCCATGTCATTTGAAGGAGTACGTGGTGTACGCAGATCGTAAAACCCTATTGGCTTGGTTTATTTCATTGTTCGCGGCATTGGCTTGCGTGACGGCTTCGGCGGCTTCCACCGATGCCGATCAGGCCGCCCGGGCGATGCGCGACATCTGGGACAAGCCGGAAGCGCCCCTTCTGGTTGAGCCGGTTGTCATTGAGGGAGACTATGCTCTGGCCGGATGGGTGCAACAGGAGCGGGGCGGCCGCGCGCTGCTGCGCAAAGTGCATGGGCAATGGCGAGTCCATGTGTGTGGCGGTGACGGACTTAAAGACGCCGACGCCCTCGCCATGGCCGGCATGAGTCCCGAGGCGGCAGGCAAGCTTGCTGCTGCGGCCTCCGACGCGGAGGCAAAGTTGCCAACTGCGCATCGGGCCAAGTTTGCGCTATTTGGCCAGAACATCGTGGTGGATGCCGCCCACGGGGCGCACTGATTAATGACTAGGGAGAGAACGATGTTCAAGAAATCGATGATTGCCGCCGTTGTGCTCGCAGTGGCGCCGCAAATGGTGTGGGCGCATGCCCATGGCGGGACGTCCACGCCGGCCAAGGACGCTGTCGTCAGATCGGCGCCGGCAAGCGTCACGCTCACGTTGACGGAAGGTCTGGAAGGCGCATTTTCTTCTATGACGCTTGTCGATGCTGCCGGCAAGGTCGTGCCAACTGGAAAATCGGCGCTGGCGCCCAACGACAATAAAACGTTGGTCTTGCCCATTGGCAAAGATCTGCCCGCTGGCGCCTACACGGTGAAGTGGCAGGCCCTGTCCCAGGATGGGCACAAGACGCAGGGGACCTGGTCCTTCACCATCAAGCCGTAAGTCAGAATGCTCACAGCCTTCGCGCTTTGCCGGTTTCTGGGCTACTTGACGTCCGTTCTGCTCTTTGGCGTCAGCGCAATGTTGGCGCTGAGCGGATCGCACAGTTTGAGCTTGTCTGTGGAGTCGGCCCTGCGCAGGCTTCTGCGCTGCGTAGCAATCGTTGGGGCGTTGGCTGTGTTTTGCCTGTTGCCACTGCAATCCGCCAGCATTGCGGACGACTGGCGTGCCATGGTGGACGCGGGCATGCTGTCCACCGTGGCGTCCCAAACGCGATACGGGCAAGCATGGTGCCTGCGCGCGCTGGCGGTGTTGTTGGTGCTGATCGTATTTCTGCCTGGCCGGTCTGACAATGCGCGCTTGCGCGCTGTTGTGACCGGTATCGCGCTGGTGCCGCTGGGGCTTACCGGGCATGCCGCGATGCAAAGCGGCTGGATCGAGGTTGCCCATGCGGCAAACGACGTGCTGCATGGTCTTGCCGCAGGATTCTGGTTGGGGTCGTTGCCTGTTTTTCTCGGGTTTCTGAGACTCTGGCAAGAACCTGCTCGCAGGAAAGAGGCCACACGCGCGCTGATGCGATTCTCAACGGCTGGGCATATGGCCGTCGCCGTCTTGCTGTTGAGCGGAGCGCTCAATGCCTGGATGATTCTCTCGCCCGCAGGGCTGGATATCAAATCCACCTATTTGCAATTGCTGATGATCAAGGTGGCCCTTGCGCTGGCCATGGTGGCATTGGCGGTCATCAATCGCTATCGATGGATTCACTGCCTTCGGGGCCGGCGCGAACTCGCGCTTTGCCGGATTCGCCGCAATACGGTTCTTGAACTATGGGTGGGAGGCGCCGTATTGTTGCTGGTCGGTTTTCTGGGCTTGTTGTCGCCGCCGTAATACCAGATGGAAGCGGAGGTGTTCCACATCCTGCACAAGGCCCGCAGCCCTGATTGCATGACGCGGACTGCGCCGTCGCCTTGAGCCGCTTGCCAATCTTCCTGATCGACGCGGGTAGCCGCTGATGCAGCAAGGCATTGCCGCCCGCAGTCCGTAGCCGGGATGCCACCGATGGCAACAAGTGGCAAAGCAGCGCGATCGCGCTGCAAGCCACAACGATGATCATGGCGGCATACTGCCAGGCAGGAGCCGTCGCGTCTGTGGGCATCACAGCAGCCTCTCCGCAATGCGGTAGGTCACGAACGACGCGGCGTACGCAAGCACGAACATGTAGCTGAAAGACAGGGCGACATGCCGCCATGAACCGGTTTCACGTTTGATGACGGCTAGCGTCGACATACACTGCGGGGCGAACGCAAACCACACCATTAACGCCAATGCGCTGGCAACCGGAAAGTTACCGGCCAGCATGCTGCCCAAAACCGCGTCCTGGCCTTCGGCCACGCTGTAGATCGTTGCCAGCGTCGCCACTGCCGATTCTCTTGCCGCAAAGGCGGGGATCAACGCCAGCGTGATCTGCCAGTTGAAGCCCAGCGGCGCGAAGATCGGCTGCATCCACTGGCCCAACATGCTGGCAAAACTGTATTCGATAGCGGGACCGGTCGCGCCGGCCGGGACCCCCGGGTAGCTAGCGATAAACCACATCAGCACCGTCAAGGCGAGCATGACGCCGGTCAGTTTCTTCAGGAATATCCACGCGCGCTCCCACAGCCCGATACTGATGTCGCGCCACTTCGGCAGGCGGTAGGCGGGGAGCTCCATCAGCAAGGAGGCTTCCTTGCTGTCGGGGCGCAAGCGCTTGGCAAGGTAGGCGACGCCCAGCGCAGCGAGAATGCCGCCTGCGTATAGCGCGAATAGCACCGCGCCTTGCAGGTTGAAGATGCCGAACACCGGTTGGTCTGGCACGAAGGCGCCGATCAGCAGCGCGTACACGGGCAGGCGCGCCGAACAGGTCATGAGCGGTGCCACCAGGATTGTGATCAGGCGATCGCGCCGATTGGGAATGCTGCGAGTGCCAATGATGCTGGGGATGGCGCAGGCGAAGCTGGACAACAGGGGGATGAAGGCGCGCCCCGTCAGGCCCACCGCCACCATGCTGCGATCCAGCAGAAATGCCGCGCGTGGCAAGTATCCGGATTCTTCCAATATCAAAATGAACAGGAAAAGTACGAGGATTTGCGGTAAAAATCCCAGGACGGTGCCCAAGCCTCCAAACAGACCTTCCAGCAGCAAGCCTTTGAACGGACCGTCGCTCAAGCCAGTGGTGAGCCAGCCTCCCAATGCACCGATGCCGTCCACAATGACGTCGGTTAACGGCTTGCCGATGGCATAGACGGCCTGGAAAGCCAGGAACATGACGAGGGTAAGAATCAGAGGTCCGAACAGCGGATGCAGCGCCCAGCGGTCCAGCCGGTCATCCAACGCGGTGGTGGTGTCCGGCATGCACACGGTGTCTGCCAGGATCTCCCGCAGCTCGGCTTGCGAGTCGGCGGCGCGGGGCAGGGGCTGCTGTTTGGCAATCGGCTGGTCCAGTTGATCCAGCAATGTTTGCGCGCCGTGCCGCTGCACGGCAACGGTTTCCACGACTGGCACCCCCAGCCGCTCGGCTAGCGTTTGCGTGTCGATGACAATGCCCCGTCTGCGGGCTTCATCGGCCATATTCAACGCCACGATCATCGGCAGGTTCATACGGCGCAGCTCCAGCAGCAGCCGCAAGTGCAAGCGCAGATTTGTGGCATCCATGACCAGCACTACGACGTCGGGCGGAACTTCGCGCGGATAGCGGCCGTTCAGCACGTCCAACGTGATCTTTTCGTCGGCACTGGCGGAGTTCAGGCTATAGGTACCGGGCAAATCCAGAATGCGTGCACGTCGGCCGGATGCCGTGGTGAACTGCCCCTCTTTACGGTCGACGGTAACGCCTGCGTAGTTGGCGACCTTTTGGCGGCCCCCGGTCAGCCGATTGAACAGGGCGGTTTTTCCGGAGTTCGGGTTGCCGACCAAAGCCAGGCGCAGTGCTGAATCAGCCATTCACCACCTCGCGTTTGACGATCACGCGGTCGGCTTCTTGTATCCGAAGCGCGAAACGGGTCGAGCCGATGGCCACGAGCAAGGGCGACCCGCCTAATGGTCCGCGAGCCGTCAAACGCACAGGCTCTCCATTCACGAAGCCCAAGGAACGCAAACGGTCTGCGATCGGGTCAGACGGAAATTGTTGGACTACGTGGTCAACAAGGGCGCGATCGTGCAGCGCAAGATCGGATAAGCGCAAGGTGGACATAACCATGACCAATAAAAAAATAGCAATCATTCTCAGCATACATCCGCGCCCTAAGGGGAGCGGATGACCAATTGACGCAGTGGGTGGCGCGGACGCGCGAAACCAGAAAACAGCCGTTCGGCGCATCGGGAAGCAAACTCAAGGAGGAAAACCCTAGCTGACCAAGCAGGCGGGTTCGTCCATTCCGCTCGCAATCGCTTCTAGCGCAGCGTTGTCCAGGATCTCGATTTGCTTGGCTTCAATGGCGATCACGTCATCGCGCCTGAGCGCCGTGATCAGCCGACTGACGGTAGCCAGCGTCATGCCGAGCAAGCTCGCGATATCGCTGAAGGTCATACGCAAGGCGAATCGCTCTGCCGAGTAGCCAAGCGCGGCATAACGTTTGGCCATGTCCAGGAAAAATATGGCAATCCGCTGCTCGGAACGCAGTCTGGTCTGCGCCAGCAGCTTCTGAAGCCGTACCATTTCGCTACTCATGAATCCGCGGAGGTGCGACTGAATCTGCGGAAATTGAGACGTCAAGGCGTCGAGGGCATTCAGGCGTATCACGCATACCTCGGTGGATTCCAGTGCCGTAGCCGTCATGCCATGGCGGCTTTCGAACAGGCCGGAGAAGCCGAGCAGGTCACCGGGGATGTGAATGCCCGTGACTTGAGCCGCCCGGTTGGGGGCCGCCCATTGTGTTTTCAGTGAGCCAGAACGCACGGCGAAGATGGCGTCGTGAGTGTCATGCTGAGTGAACAGCACCTCATGTTTTTCGAGCCGGACGCGTGTGTCGATGCAACCGTTCAGGCTCACGACTTCGGGGTCGCTTAGCCGACGGGGCAAGCAAGCGCCCCGAAGCCGGCAGTTGGAGCAGCCCGAATTGGGCCGATAGGGTAGAGAAGCGGCGGGTTCGATGGGGGAGAAGAAGGTCATCGTCATGATGGGCTGGGTTCGCTAGAGATTTTGAAATGGCGGCGCGCAGTGGCTGCGCCGCCGTACACGCTTTGATCCGCGTTACTTGCTCTTGTCCACGAGGTAATCCACCGCAGCTTTCAACTCGTCGTCGGAGCAATCCGTACACGCGCCTCGCGCGGGCATTGCTCGCAGGCCTCGGATGGCGTGTTCATAGAGCGTGGCTTGCCCTTGAGACAGCCGCAGTTGCCATGCAGCTTTATCGCCGAGTTTGGGCGCACCGGCGGCACCGGTGCCATGGCAAGCGCTGCAGCTGGCGGTGTAGACGGCGTCCCCTGTCCGTGGCGCGCGAGGTTCTGCCTTCGCTGCAGGCGCAATTTCCACGGTAGCGACGGGTTTGATCCGCTCGTTCACCGCCATGACCTCTGACAGCATTTCTCCGCGGGCATTCTCAATCGCCAGATTGAAATAGGCCGCGATGTTGACGATGTCTGCATCGGTCAATGGCTTGGCCATGGCCGTCATGGTGGGGTCCTGGCGCGTAGTGCCGTCGCGATAGGCTCGCAACGCTTTCTCCAGATAATCCCGTTGCTGTCCCGCCAGGTGAGGGGTGCCAGGGATTTTGGATACGCCGTTGATGCTATGGCAGGCAAAGCAGACCTCTGCCCGCCGCTTGCCCGCGGCGATATCGGCTGCCGATGTCAGGGCGGGCAGCAGCAGCAAGCCGGCGGCGCAGCCCAGCCATTGCAGGTGTTTGAAGAAAGGTGTCATGGTTCTCTCCTGTTCAGATTGCGAAGGCATGGCGCATCCAGATGGCGATGCCATAGGCGAAGAAGACGGCAAGCCAAACGCCCAGTACCACGACTGCGGCGGTGCCCAAGCGGGCGACAGCAGGAGTGGCGGTATACATCCCCTGCACCCGGCCAGCGCGATAGATGAGCGTGATGAAAAAGCCGCCGACGAGGCCGCCGACCCCAAGCAGCGTGAGGAAGAACAAAGTGGTGGAGGGCCAGTCGTAGTGGGTCGGGTAGTTCGTGATGTCGTATCCGAACGGCCGCAGGTATTGCATTCGGATGACTTCGCGCCAGATCGCCAGGACGCATATGGGAAGCAGCCCCGCGCCTAGTAGCGCGTAGCCGTAGCCACGTTGCGCATAACGTTTCACCAGCCAGGCAATCGCCACCAGCGATAGGGCCATCAGCCAGCCCACCGGATGCAGGCGCAACCCGGTGGTGCTGGGCAGCACGGATTGCCATACCAGGAAGATCAGGATTGATATCCCAAGCCCGTACAGGGCGAGTCGCTTGCCGAGTTGTCGTGTGAATGACAGATAGTCGGCGTCACGATCTGCCCGGCCGACAAAGTAATCCGCATAGGCCAGCAGATACAGGCCCACTGCCGGCAGAGACAAACTGATGATGAACAGATAGCGCGGCCATTGAATGGCGTGCAGTCCGGCGCCACGGGTATCGACCACGCCGCCGGGTGCGTACCAGCTCATCCACTGCTCGGGAAGCAGCGATTGGTAGGCCAGCACGTGCATGATCAGTCCGTCGAGCAAGAACAGCGCCAGCCCCACCAGCGCGAACAGGCCTAAACGTTGGCGCGCTCCTTCATGGTTGCCGTAATAGAAGACGAACCACGAGCTGTAGCCGATGATCAGTGTAAATATGAACGCAATCAGCCAGCGCGCGGACAGCACGCTTGCCGTATACCACTGAGGGTCATAGATGACCTGGGTAAACAGCAGCGGCGCCACACCCAGCACGATCAGCAGCGATACGCCGACCTTGGCAGTCTTGGTCATGGCCATTGAGAGCCGTTCCCAGTACGGATTGCGTCCGCGCCGATAGAATCCGTAGATAGCCAGGGCGGCCGCGCCCAGCGTCAGGTGCACAAAAGCGATGTGCAGAATCCAGGTGAATATCATCAGCACCTGAAACAGAACGGGATGCGACGGAATGCCGGCCGGGTCCCGCATCGTATTCATGATGGTTCCCATATCCATGATGGGCTTACTCCTTGATCAAGGCTTGGCTGTTGGCTTCGCTGTGGCGCCGGTTGGCGTCCGCCAGATAAGCTGCCAAGGCGTCTGCTTCCTGCGCGGGAAGCGAGATGCGGGGCATGTAGGGAATCGCTCCCTGTTTCAACGGACCGTTGATAAATGCCGCGATGAGGTCTTTGTCGGTGGCGCCGTGGAATTTGTCGGGGATGTTGCGCAGCGGCGCCCCGGGCTCCAGCGCATGGCAGTTGGCACATGAGATCGTGGCCAGCAGCTTGCCGACTTCCAGCCGGTTCTCGTCCGTGATGGTCCTAAGGCGATCTGGAATGAAGGGGTGCACCTGCAAAAGGCCACGTTCGCCAATGTGATCGACCTCGGCGCGGATGCCTTTACCTGGCACGTCGCGCGCGATGACCTGATTTCCGTAGATGTACTGCCCCGCTACATATGGCTTGCGCATGCTTTCGCGCATTCGCTCTTCCGGCCAAACACCCACGATGGAGATAAACAGGAACAAGGGGATGGAGACCAGTGCCGTCACCTTCAGAGGCCTCACCCAGGCAAACGCCAGATACGCCACCGTTGTGGCGACGACGACGATCATGCCCATGGCATAACGCGGCAGCAGATGCGTGTCGAGCATGACGCGGGCGTTGTAAGGCAGGGTCTGCAAGTAGTAGAAAAACATGATGACGGCGAATGCGCCGCCAATCAGACCCACCGGGGTCAGCGTGCGCACCACGTCCTTGCGTGTGGCGGCATCCTTGTCCTTCATTCCGCTGGTGACCATCAGACCGACGATGGTCGCCATGACCAGCATGGAGCCCGTGCGCACGCCCAGGTGCGCGAAGAAATTGATGTTATAGAAGGCGTCGTTGGTTGAGCCTGACTGATACCAGGCATCGCTGCCGGGCCACATCATGAACGACAGAATGCCCACAATCAGCAGCATCGTTGCCCAGGATGCCAACGCAAACGCCCAGGTCAATTTCAGATGTGTGAGACGGTCGACTTTGCCGATCAGGTAGACCAACGCATAGACACCGATGACCTCCACCGTGAAGTAGATCCACTCAGTTGCCCAGACCCACACGAAGTTGTGGATGAGGCCGGCGGTTCCACGCGGACTGGCAATGGTGATGGCGTACCAGATGCCAACGCCTGTCACCGACCCGATGATGTAGGAGAACACCAGCAGGAACATGCCGTAGCGCTTAATGAAATCCATCAGCTCGGGTTTGTTCTCGCGATAGGACTTCGTTTCGAGCAATGCAAAAAGAAATGCGGCGCCTACCGAGGTGTGTGAAGCCACGACATGGATGACGCCGATAATTCCCATGACCCAGGCCGATCCGATCTGGGGCACGTAAAACGTGGGGTACATGCCGAGCATGTCCATACAAATCTCCAAAAGACATTTCTTATTCACGTGAGCAGCCGCGCGATCCGTTCGGATGGCGCGCACATTCGGGTTGGCTACGCTTGGCGGCTCAGATGCTGTCTGTGCGTCCGCACTCGCACTCGTGTGCGGCATGTACGGCGGACGGCGCCATCTGCGGCAAGGGACTCGAGGCGTGCAAATACGATGCAGCCCATACCGCCCACAGGAGCGCGCCGGCCGTAGCCAGCATCAGGCCACGCTTGGCGCCGCGCGGAGAATAGAAGTGCTTCATAGAGTTCCCCCCGCATGCAACGCGACGAGCCAAAGCGCCAAGGCAATCAAAGCGCCGAAGTTCAGGTGCGTAAGCACCTTCATAAGGGTATTGAGACCGGCCATGCGAATTCCTGAATTGAGTCGTTCAACTGCCGAATGCCAGACGCAGTCGCCAACAAGGTGGCGTCGCGGCGGACAACATGCGATCTATGAGCGAAGCGGGTTCAGGCGTAGGCAGGCGGTGCGCGGGGAGGGGGCCGCCAGCGAGGGGCGGTGGTCGGCGTCGGCCCTCTGTCAGCTGTTGGAGCCATTGCGAGGCCGGCCCGAATGCCATCAAAACGATGGATTTGGGGGACTAGGCTGGGCAACTGATGTTGCGTCAGGCAGAAGGCGCAATGCACCGCGTCGATGGCATCGGCGGGTGCGGGCGTCGGTTGGTCGGTTTCCTGCCCGCCGCCATCAACGGCAATACGTCGAAGCCCCGAGGAAGTACAGACTTCAATGTAGGAAAGTGACGTTCCCGCGCTTGCGCGGACAATGACCTGCGCCCATGACGGCGCCAGCGATCCGAACAAAACCGCCGCAAGGGTGAACCACAGCAACGCAAAGGCGCGCGCCGTGGAAAACCCTTGGCAATAGATTCTGTGCCCGGAATTGGTGGCCATCATGGTGACAGGCAAGCCCTGGAACAGGCTTAGTGCTGGTGCTTCATGCCGCCGTGACCTCCGGCGGGGGCCGCTGGCGTGTTCAATGCCCGCACTTCAGCCTGAACCGTGACATCACTTTGCTTCTTTGCCGCATCTTCGAACATCAAGGTGACGGGCACTTTGTCGCCTGCATTGAGCTGGTGCGTCAGCCCCATCAACATGATGTGATAGCCGCCAGGCTTCAACTCAACCGGGGTGCCTGCGGGGAGGTCGAGCGCCGGAATCTGGCGCATCTTCATGACGTCATTCTGCATCGCCATCTCGTGGACTTCGACCACCTTGGCGGCGGGTGACTTGGCGCCAACCAGCTTGGCATTCGCAGGCGAGGTCAGGCGCATGAATGCGCCGGTTGCCTGCTGTGCGGGAACCGTTGCGCGAACCCACGCATCGTCAATAGCTACGGCAGGCTCCGCGTTTGCCATACCAGTGCAGAGGGCGAGCGTTGCCAACAGCATGCAGTTTTTCTTGCTCACAGGTTTCATTTTTCTATCTCGGTTTGCGTTGTGGGAATATTGGGAGCCGGCTCCGTTGAAGGCTGCGTTGTGACGCTGTCACTTAACATTGCGACCAACAGCTGCCTGGGCAAGTTGGCAAGCACCGCGCCCAGCATCAGCGGCGAACGCCAGTCGGACCGAGGGATGTCGTCGGCGGGACCGGTGATTGTCTCGGAGTCGTTCACGGTTGCGTCGGGTCCACTTAATAGTGCATCTGGACGCCAGCGTAGACGCCGCGGCCTGTGCCAGGTTCGAACAGCGCAGAGTCGGCGGTGGCGCGATCGGTGGTGCTTGCGCTGGCGATGTATTTGCGATTGGTCAGATTACGGCCCTCCAGATAGAAGCTGTAGCGGCTGTTTTCCCAGCCCAGACGTGCGCCCAGCAAGGCGTAGGACGCCGTCTTCAGCGTGTTGGCGTTGTCTACGAAGTACGCCTGCGGCACCCACTCGACATTCGGGCCGATATAGAAGCCAGAGGGATGCTTGTAGAGCACTTCCGCACGGAGATAATGGCGCGGCACCCCAGGAATATGGTTGTTGCCCCAGTCCTTGTCGCTATCAAACCTGAAGTCGCTGAAGGTGTAGGCGGCATTCAGGATCAGGCTGTCAGTCTGCGCACCGCTTGCCAGCAAGCCGCGCAGGAACGTCCAATTCAGGCCAGCCTCCAGGCCTTGGTGAATCGTCTTGTCCAGGTTGGTGGTTTGGCCGCAGATGTCCCACATCGTGCTGACGCACTGGAACTCATCCTTGACCCACGCGCGATACAGCGAGACATCCCAGCCGATGTCGCGCTGTTGTCCACGGGTACCGATTTCCAGCGTGGTGGCGCGTTGGGGTTTTAGCCGCGCCAGATCATTGGCGGTTGAGAAGTTCATGTCGCCAAAGGTCGGCGCTTCAGCGCTGCGCGATACGTTGGCGTACACCTGGGATTGGGGGTCCACTTGCCACAACACCCCCAGCTTGGGATTGAAGAAGTCATAGCTTTTCTCGCCCGTGCGGATCGTGGGGCCGCCACCGTTGTACCGGTCGCGCCGGTCACGGTTGGCGTACAGATACTGGGCGCCGGCGATCAAGGAAATGCCGGGTACGATGTCGAATGCGTTTTCGCCATAGATTGCCAGGTTGTCCGAGCGGTCTCTCGTGGCGGACAATTTGTCGCCCTTGTGGCCGCCGGTGTTGACGTAGTTGTCCGCGTCCACGGTGCCGGCAGACCAGGTCACCCCTACGGTGAAGCGGTTGTCGTGTCCGGCAAGCTGGGAGGTGTTGGTGACGCGGGTGTAAGCGCCGTAGTCGTCGTAGACATTGTCCAGATACTGGTAGATCGGATGCTTCAGGTGGGTCTGCGAGTACCACGCGCCGAACTCGTACTGATTGTCGCCGCGCACGACAACGGTTCGGTTGGTCAGACGGGCGCCGTCCACATTGCGCTGCCAGTCGTTCTCGACGTTGGAGGCGGCCGCTTTGCGGGGGTCGTTCAGCGCCTGATCGCGCGTCACAGATCCCGGAATTTCTTGACGTACACGCATGGCGGACACGAAGAACCGCGTTTCGGCAGTGTCCGAAAGACGCCATCCCAAGTTGCCGCTGACGTGTTGAGCATCGCCACTGCTCTGTTCACGGTAGCCGTCCTGGCGTTGCCAGGAGCCGGTGATGTACCCGTCAAGGTGATCGTCAGCGAAGCCCGTGGCCGCCTGCGCCCGCCACCAGCCAAAGCTGCCCGTATCGACACGTCCCTGAAACGCACTTGAGTCACGGCCAGTTGGGGAAACAAAGTTGATGGCGCCGCCCAGGGTGCTCGATCCGAAGCGAAGCGCGTTGGCGCCCTTGTAGACCTCGGTGTACCGGTAGGCCGTGGGGTCGATCCACTGGAAATCGCTGCTGCCGTCGGCATTGGTCAGCGGTACGCCGTCTTGATAGAGATTGATCCCGCGCAAGTGGTAGTAGCGGGACAGGCCTGACCCGCGAATCGACAAGCGGGTGTCAGCGCCCCACTTGGGCTGCGCGAACACGCCGGGCGTGTAGTCCAGAATGTCTTTGATGGTGGAGGCCTGGGTGTCGCGCCATTCCTTATCGCCCACCACCTCGACACCACCCGGAATCTGTTGGATTTTCTCCTGCGCCTGGGCGGTATTGGGCACGGTAAGACTGGGGGAACGCTCGCCTTCGACTTGAATGCTGGGCAGCGTGGAGGACTGAGTCTGCGCGCCAGCGTAAATCGGCGCCAGCGCGGCAATCACAGCGGCGAGGCCTGTCTTGAGTCTTGTTCCATGTGCATTGAGGCAGGGTGGCGGGGCGGCAATAATGCGGTTCACGGCTTCTCCTGGGTGCAGCTTGTTATCCGCCAATCGGGACGTAGGCGGTTGTTGTTATGTTGAAACGGTACGAACGGGGGTGGCGACGATGCGCGGCGTGGAACGGCTTGCGGATTCGGCGACATCACCGAATACGGATAGACAAGCGTTCAGCGGTGCGAAATGCCAGCGGCGCGCAGACACTCGCGACACGCCTGCCCGGATGGGCAAAGCGATCGCAAGGTTTGCGGAAGTCGAAAGAGGAGGGCGCGTGCCAGCTAGGCAACGTCCCGGATCAGCGCAGCGTGATCCGAGCGGGGACGGGCAATGCGTGGCAGGAAAGACCTCGGTGTCGACATGCCTCAGGGCAAGCGCGTCGAATCAGACGCGTCACACGGGCAGCGATCAGCCGAGTAGGGAGGGCGGTGCTCTGGACCCCAGGGGCGGGCCCTGAGCAGGCAATGGCGGAAGCGCGCGCGAAACTTCAAAGAAGATCGCCCGCACGGATGGAACCGTCAGAGAGGCAGACAAGTCAGTCGCTGGCGGGGCCGATGCGACATGCGTGAGAAGGCCGTATGGGCAATCCAAGCCTGAATCGGCTTTTTCGCCTTGGTGCGACGTATTGGTTTGATCGTCTGTGAGCGATAGAAAAACCGTGGAGACGGTACCAGCTGCCGTACAGAACGTCAGCTCGAC
This sequence comes from Achromobacter kerstersii, assembly GCF_902859595.1. GTDB lineage: Bacteria > Pseudomonadota > Gammaproteobacteria > Burkholderiales > Burkholderiaceae_B > Achromobacter > Achromobacter kerstersii. The sequence continues at coordinate 913,563 of NZ_CADIJQ010000001.1, forward strand.
TCGCCCCTTTTCCAAGGCGTTGGCGTCGGGCATATAGCCGGCCGGTACAAAGCCGCGGAGCATGAGCGCCAGCAACAACACCCAAAGCACGCCACGGGCGTGCCTGAAAGTCAGCGCGAAGGTTGAGCCCGACGGGGCGTTTGCAGCCATGGCGGCATTCTAAAGCATGTCGCTTGCAATCTGAATAGGCACCACAGTTCCGTCGAGCGTCACCTTTCAACGATCAAGGCTTCGCTGGGGCACGCTTGGCCGCATTGGCAAGCGCCTCGGCCCGCTTGGAGAAATCCGACGCCATATCGAGCATCGCAGCTTTGACGGCGGGTGGCGCGGTCTTCATGGAGCCCGCATTGAAGGGCGGGTCCGGGTCGTATTCGCTCATCAATTGCGTGCATTCCGCGTAGGTTCGGTTCCGCAGTTCTGCGACCATGGCCAGCCCGAAGTCCAGGCCCGCCGTTACGCCCGCGCCGGTGATCCGGTTGCGGTCGCGCACGACCCGGGCGTCCGTCGGGATCGCCCCAAACCCGGCGAGCGCGTCGCGGCACGACCAGTGGGAGGTGGCCTTGTACCCGTCCAGCAAACCGGCAGCGCCCAGCACGAGGGACCCCGAGCACACGCTGGTGATGTACTTTGCCCGCGCGCCGCGGTCTGCCATAAACGCGAGCGTCTGCCGATCCGTGGCGGCCGCCAAGGTGCCGTCTGTGCCGCCCGGCGCGAACAGGACGGTCACGTCGCGCGGGCAGGTATCAAACGTCGCCGTTGGCACGATGGTCAGGCCAGCATCGCTGGTGACAGGTTCCAGGGTTTTGGACACGATGTGGAGGGTTGCGCCCATCAGGGCGCCGAACATGCAATGGGGGCCGACAAGGTCCATCACGGTCATGCCGGGATAAACCAGCATGGCGATCTGCTCGTCGCCCAGCCATGGCACGTCGTCCATGCCCCACGTCTGCTCCCCGTGCGTTGTGCCGGACGATGGGGCGGCCGCGCGGGCAGGCATTGCCGCGAGGAGCGGCGCGATCAGCGCGGAAAGGGTGAGGTTGCGGCGTTCAATGTCGATCATGGCGTTTCTCCTAGAATCGGGCGGTCAGCGACAGGTATGCGGATCGGGGTTGCACAGGCATCACGACGGGAGAGCTCAAGTACTGGTAGGTATCGAACACCTTGCGGTTCGTGAGGTTGAACGCGGACAGCGCCACCGTGTACGGGCCGAACTCATAAGCAGCCTGCGCGTCCAGAAGTGCATACCCCGGCACGGACACGGTATTGGGTAGCGTCAGCTCGCGCGCACTGACGGCTGTGACGCCCAGCCCAAACGACAATCCTTTCGCCACGCCATCCAACACCCGGTAGCGACCGGCAAGGCGGCCGCTGTGACGCGGCACCCGCGGCAACCGCGACCCGACGTCGATAGACGTATCGCGCGTCACTTCCGCCTGGGTGTAGGCATAATTGGCAAGCAAGGAGAAGGCCGGCGTCAGCTCCCAGACCAGGTCGGCTTCCAGTCCGCGGGCGCGTTGCTCGCCCGTCTGGATCGACATCCCGAAGTTGGCGGGGTCGGGATCAGCTGTCGTGACGTTGTGACGGGTCTGCTCGAAAAGGGCAACGGTGCCTGACAGGCCAAGATCGCGTAGGGCGAGCTTTAACCCTGCTTCGTAGTTGCGCGACGTTTCCGGCTTGGGGGGCTCCAGGCCCGTGAAGTTGAAGGCGCCGCGAAAGCCCGTCGCGTAGGCGGCATAGACCGACACGCTGTCCGTGAGGTCGTACGTCAGGCCCAGCCGGGTGGTGGCGCGGTGATAGGTTTCGCGCACGTTCTGCTCTTGCTGGCGCAGGTTGAGCTGGTTAAGCCTGAGCGAGCCTAGAAAATGGAATCGCCCATAGGTGGCCTGATCCTGCAGGAAGACGGCCGTGGTCTCGTAACGGTTGGTTTGGCTGAACGTGATATCCGGCACGGCCCCGTAGTCCAGACCGTACGCCGGATTGGCCAGGTCCAGCTCGCCAATGGGCTCGGCGTTGGACATCGCGGAGTAGAACCGGGTCAGGTCATAGCTGAACCCAGCCATGAGCGTGTGACGTCCGCCAAACGCTTGGTACGTATTCGAGACGTTCGTGTCGAACGTGGTTTCCCTGACCCGAGTGGGGATATACAGTTTGAAAATGGGGTAGACGGTGGGCGACGCGGGATCGGACGGCGAGAGTTCGGGATAGATAAAGCTGCCGTAGTCCCGGACGCGGCTGTCCACATACTGGCCGCTGACGTTCAACTTCGTGCCCCCAGCAAAGCGATGCGTGAACTCGAGCCCCGTTATCTGATTCTCGATGGTCGTTCGGGGTTGCCCGATGGTTGCGCCCGGATAGGCGTTCCTGTCCAGGACGCCCGCCAAGGCGGGTTCCGCCGGCAGGCCGGAATACTCGCGCAGACTGCGCTTGTCGTACTGGCCTCGCAACAGCAGCTCGCTCTGCGGAGAAATCTTGAACAGCAGGCTAGGCTGAACCGACCAACGACGGCCCTCGACGTGCTCGATCCAGCTACCGTTCTCCTGGTATTCGGCAGCGATGCGCGCGGCGACGCGATCACTTAGCGGAACGTTCAGGTCGGCATACGGGTTGGACGTCGAGTCACTGCCCACACGCATTCCAAGCGTGCCGCCAAACTCGAATTCCGGGCGCTTGGACACGACGTTGATCAACCCGCCCAGCGGCGCGCCCAGGCCACCGCCGTACAGCGTGGAGGTGGGCCCTTTGATCACTTCAATACGATCCACGCTTACCAGGCTGTTGGGATCGAAAGAGGCGGCCGTGCCACCGAATGCGGGCATGCCATTCAGGTAAATCTCCGCGGGAAAGCCGCGCACGATGGGTTGGGCAAACAGCAGTTCTTCCGGCTTGGTGGCCCGCACGCCGGACACATTGACCAGCACATCGCTCAGAGTCCGGGCTTGCTGTTCCTCGATCAAGGTGCTGGTAATGATCTGCACGGACTGTGGAATTTCCATCAGTGGCGTATCGGTCTTGGTCGCAGACAACGCGTTGGAAGCCGACAGACTGGCTGACCGAGCAGTGACTTGTACCGGACTAAGCGTCACGGTAGGCGCGGCTTCTTGTGACTGCGCGGGCAAACTGGCTGCCGCGAGCGTGGCCGTCAGCACGGAAGCGCTAAGCCGCATGGCGTAATGAGGGCAAGGCATGGTGGGAATTCTTTGAGACGGGGTGAGACGATTCGGCAGCCATGTCTCCGGCTGCTGGCCGCGCGCGAGGTCGTGGTTCACATGTGGCGGCAAGCAGGTTTGGGGACGCGATGGCACCCGCTACTGCGGGTGCAGTGCAGGGCTGTTCATGCGCGATCGGGGCGCCGACGAGAATCGGAAGGGGATTTGTCAGGCGAAGGGAGGCGCTCTGGCGCCTAGCGGGGGGCCGCGTGGATCCAGAGGACGCGGGACTGCTGATTCGTGGAATCGCAGTGTGGCGTAGGCTGTCGAAGCGCTTGGCTGTCCCGGCTGAAAATGCCCGATCAGTGCCGGCGCCGCATAGAGTGCGAACGAGCAGACGTCGGACGCGGCTTCGTGTGAGTCTGAGCGGCTGGTCTGCGCGGAAACAGACTTCAGCAGCAGCAGGGTGCCGTTGCCGCTACAGAACGTGATCGAGACCGTGCGCCCCGCATTGCTCGGCGCCGGCATATAGCCGGCGGGGATGACAATACGGAGCAGTAGGCATGCGGCGATGGCCCATAGCGCGATGGACGCCAAGCGAGAATGGCGCGACGCTATGTACGTCATCGTAGTTCAGTCATGCCGCAGAACCGGTTGGGACGCTGCCGCGCACTCTGCGGCGGCGGCTCGCGGTCGTCATGTCGCCACCATGCCCTGCGCGACTCGCAATGAGACCGCGCGCCTTTCACGGATCATGCTGTCCGCCGCGTGACGTACTTTCTCGACAAGGTCCGCGCTGGCTACCCGCGGGTGGCCGCTGTCAAAGGGTGGGGCGGGGTCGTACTCGAGCATCAGTTGCAGGGCTCTGGCAGCCTCTTCACCGCGGATTGCGGCGAGCACCGTGAAGGCGAAATCCAACCCCGACGTCACGCCCGCGCCGGTAATCCTGTCGCCATCCACGACCACCCGATCGGGCACCGCTTCGACGCCAAAAATCGGGAGCTGGTCTATCGAGAGCCAGTGACACGTCGCCTTTTTGCCCTGCAAAAGACCGGCTGCGGCAAGGAGCAGGGAACCGGTGCACACCGACGTGACGAGCTCCGCACCCGCCGCCTGTTGGCGCAGGAACTGGACCACCTCGGCATCTTCCATCAGCGCCGTCTGGCCAGGCCCGCCGGGGACGACGATGACGTCGTACTGAGGCGCATCGGCAAACCCCCGGTCCGGCACGATGGTCAGGCCGGTATCCCCCTTCAAGGGACTTCGATCCTTCCATACCAGTTCCGCATGACAGGAGGGCGCGCGCGCCAGGACCTCGAAGGGACCAAGAATGTCCAGCGACGTCATCATCGGGAAGACGAGCATGCCGATGCGGGTTTTGGGTTGGGTGTTCATGCGGCCAAGCATGTAGGCAAACATGATCCGTCACCGGACATAGTGCATGCATTTTCTGACATGCGACACAGATTTCAGCAGCCGATGTCCGGCAACGCACCGAGAATGTCCGATGCTGGGCGAGATTGCCGTCAAACTCAACGCATCAGAGTCGCAGTCATGCGGCCGTACACGCAAGGGGAAATGATGAACGGCAGAAGAAATTGCCTTCGATTGCTCGGCGCGCTGGCTTTGGCGGCGCCGGGTATGTCCAGATCGCAGCACAGCCAGCACGGCACGGTACGTCTGTTGGTTGGTTTTCCGCCGGGTGCGACGGGGGATCGAATAGCCAGATTGGTGGCGCCGGAGTTGGCCGCCAGCTTGAATTCCAACGTCATCGTCGAGAACCGTTCCGGCGCCGGCGGGCAGGTTGCTGTCAGCTTCGCCCAGACGGGGCCTCCGGATGGCAGCGTGCTATTGCAGACCATCGGGTCCTCGATGGTCATCTATCCACACACCTATCGACACCTGCCCTACGATCCGTTTCGGGACTTCGTGCCTGTAGGCACCGTCGCCACCGCGCCGATAGCGTTCGTGTGTGCGCCCAACGTGCCGGCGAAGTCGCTGAAGGAGGCGGTAGCGCTCATTCCCCGGGATCCGAAGTTGGGGTTTTACGGCTCTCCGGCCTCCGGTAGCGCGTTCCACTTTTCCGGTGTGCTGCTTCAACGGGCGCTGGGCTGCGAATTTAATCAAGTCGCATATCGAGGCTCCGCGCCGGCGCTGGCGGACGTGCTTTCAGGCCAGTTGCCGTTTGCCTTCCTGGCGCCCAGTGATATTCTCGAGCACCATCGGGCGGGCAAGCTGCGTATCCTGGCCATCACGGGCAAGAACCGGTTTTCTCAATTGCCGGACGTGCCCGCGTTCCCGGAAGCGGGTTTCGATAGCCTGGTCGCGCAGGAATGGTTTTCCTACTTCCTGACCAGCAAGGCCAGTCCGGAGACCATTGAACGCTACCGCAGTGCGGTCCTCAAAGTCGTGATGAATGAGAAAGTCCGTACATCGCTTCAGGCGGCCGGACTCGAGGTCGGCGATGGAGATCCCCAGTCGCTTGCCGATACCATGAAGAGGGAATATGCGCAGTGGCAGCAAGTTGCCAAGGAAAGCGGCTTTGTCGCGGATTGAACATGATGTGACGGAAAGGGCGTTCAAAGGCACGCGCGAGATCGGCATTGTCGTTTTCGATGACGTCCTCTTGCTTGACGCAACCGGCCCGGCCGATGTTTTCAGCCGGGCCAATTGTCACCTGCGCGACGTCCGTGAACCGGACCGCTACCGGATCACGGCCCTTTCCACATTCGGCGGGGAAATCACATGCTCGTCGAACCTTCGGCTGCAGACGGCCGCTTTGCCGCCGCCCGACATCTGCGCGTTCGACACGCTGATTGTCGCCGGCGGCCCGGGGGTCATGAATGCGATGCACGATGCCCAGCTCAGGAATTGGTTGCTGGCTGTGGAACCTCGCGTCCGCCGGCTGGGGTCGGTTTGCACGGGCGCCTTCGTCCTGGCTGAGACCGGCCTTCTGGCGGGCAAGACTGCGACCACGCATTGGGGCCAAGCCGACAAGCTGTCCGAGCTGTATCCCTCGGTACACGTTGACAACGATGCCATCATCACGCGCGAAGGAAAGACCTTTACCGCCGCGGGCGCCACGGCGGGAATCGACTTGGCATTGAGCCTGGTCGACGAGGATTTCGGCAGGGAACTGGCGCTGAATGTTGCCCGTGAATTGGTGGTTTATCGCGTGCGCGCTCCTGGGCAGGGGCAGCAAAGCATGGCGCTGGCTGCGTACGGCGGATCGTCAGACCGCTTGCGGCGCGCGACGGACTTCATCCTGGCTCGCCTGGAACATGGCGTCACGGTGGAGGAGGTCGCGGACCACGTCTGCCTGGGCACGCGGCAGCTTTCCCGGACGTTCAAAGACGTGTATGGAATTTCGCCCGCGCAGTACATCCGTGCCGCGCAGGTGGATCTGGCCAGAGAGCTTTTGTCGAGCACCAATCAGTCACTCGACAAGATCGCGCTTCGATGCGGGTTCTCGGGCCGGCAGCAGATGTCGCGGGCGTTTGAGCGCAGGGTGGGCCTTACGCCTATGTCCATTCGCGGTGCAGCCTATTGAGGCGCGAAAGTGGACACTTCAATGACTACGTAATAAATGGCTGAGCCGATAAATGGCTGAGCCGATCCGGAAACCATTTGCAACCCGCCTTGCGCGAGTACAGCCTATGCTGCTGGGGAGCGCTCAATCTCATCCGGTCAGTCGCTCCGGGTGGCGTAGTTTACCGAGTGCATTCCGCGTGTCAACTACGCGGATACCGAAGCTTAACCTGGCGCAGGCTATGCGCTCGGTGTGAATGAACCCGCGCAAGCACACAAAATTTTCCTGGAGGCGTGAACGCGCCTGGCTGGGCTGCGTCGAGCGCACAAGAGTTCACTCGTTGCAATTGAGGTGATTTAAAGAACTTACACCAAAGGTCGGTGCCTGTTCGATTGCAGGCAAGCGCGCTCTAAGCGCGTCAGGGGCAATTAACGCTTACGGTTGGACTGCGCCACAACACTGCCGGCGAGCGTCTTCGTCAAAGGGCTGGACCGACTGCCATCTAGCGCGCGTGACGCTTTTTGTTCCATGCCGGAACTCGTCTGCGCGGAACTGCCGGCCTGGCGCAGGGCGGAGCCTGCCAACGACCGTTGCAGGTTACTGGCACTGCTACTGCCCAGGGTCTTGCCCGCCGTGGATGCGACTCGCTGCGATGTTTGCTTCGGATTAACTGCCATTTCACATCTCCAAGAAAGGTGGAACGTCCAGCTGTCCCGAGTGGGATACTGTAATTATATCCAGTCTATTCTTGTTGGCTGCGAATTCCAGTTTTTGGTGTGGCAAAAGTGCGACGAGGCGCGGCGCATCGCGAAATTTGGCCCCAAGTGGTGAAAATAATATTTATGTGTTGCGGAACAGTACAGCTATGAACCGTCTATGTTGGATAAGTATTCCTTATTCAACACAGAGCACAACGGATTCAATTTTTTCGGCGCATCACTGGCAAAACTCGTCAAATGCTGGCTTAGCGCGGAAATCGGCGCCTGATCGGCGCTGGGGCAGGGTGCTTCGCTCTTATCAAAATAACGGCGCCCTGGTGGAAGTTGCCTTATGCGCACAGCTCGGTAACGACGCGATACACTTTGAGCCGAGATCTGTCCAAATGCTGAAGAGGCCAGGTAGGCGTGATGAGGGAGGGCCATGTATCTAAAGAGACTGACAGCGAAGAACTTTCGTTCGTTTGATCACGTTGAGATTCCGCTCTACGAAGATCTGACGGTCTTCGTGGGTGAGAACAACGGGGGCAAGAGCAACGCAATCGACGCGATCCGCTTGTTGACCCTGCCGTTAAGTGGCCGGCGGGAACTGTATTGCGAAGCTACTGACGTTCGGTTCGGCAGTGCGCTCCCTCACTTCGAGCTCGAGGCACATTTCGCTGACCTCAATCCCGGCCAGGGTGGACGACTCCTTAGCGCGGTTACCGATGACTCCATGACAGCATGCACATTCGGCTTGCAGTATGTCGCATCGAGCGGTCGCCAACCGGTTCGACCACGGCTTTGGTCCGGGCCCCACAAAGAGGCACCTGAGCCTGGCGCCCATGATGCAATTCGGCATGTTTACTTGCCCCCGCTACGTGATGCGAAACGAGCTCTCGCTTCCGGGAATCCGACCAGAATTCATGGGCTTCTTAACCATTTCCTAAGTGGCCAGAGGGCAGAAGAGGTAACTGCCGAGCTTCGCCGCACGAATTCCTCACCGATCCTGAACCGGGTGGGACGCGCCGTAGACGGCAATCTGGAGGCGCTCACAGCCGGAGTTCGAAGGCAGGGTAGCTCATTGGGATTTGCGAGTGACGAAAATCTAATCGACATCGCTCGAGATCTCCGATTCAAGCTGGCAGACCACGGGCTCGACCCGGAAGATCTCCGATATTCGGGGCACGGATACGCCAATCTCCTGTTCATGGCGACGATTGCAATTGAATTGGAACGGTCGAACGATGTCGACCTTACCGTTTTCTTGGTCGAAGAGCCGGAGGCTCATCTGCACCCACAGCTGCAGGCTGCGGTTCTCGGATTTCTGGAGGATCAAGCTGAGAAGTCTAAGTCCCGAGCCGTTGAGGCCGATGCGCCAGCGGGTCGCGTGCAGGTGATAGTCGCGACCCATTCGCCCAATCTGTCGGCATGGGTCGAAAGTAAGAAGATAGTCGTGTTCCGCTCTGCGCTGGCGCCTGACCATATAGGTGGTGCAGCACCCGCCCAAGAAACTGGGGGGGTTCTCTCTGACGCTAAGTCTGGTGTGCCCGCCGCATCGTTAGCGTTAGATATGCGCGAGGAGTCGATGGGGCATGGAGCCCTGTACTCCATGGTTCAGCCCTTGCGTTCGGCCCTTCCGGATGAGTTAAGAAGCGCCGCTAGCGCGCTGCCGGTGGCTACGGTATCCCTACACTCGCGTCAGCAATGGGAGGCCAGCTCTGCTGTTGCGCTGCACGATGCAATGGCCAGCGCTCCTAACATGACCGTGGACAGCGCCGCGGCATCATCGCCTTCGCGACGCCGTGCGACCCGTTGTGTTCCGCTTGGAGAACTCGCACTTGATTGCGTCTCGCGCAGAAAGATCGACCGGTACCTGGATGTCACCAAGTCGGCATTACTCTTCGGCGGGCGTGTGGCCTTAGTTGAGGGTATTGCCGAAGCGCTTCTACTCCCGGTAATTGCCAAGAACTTTGTGTTGAAGGGCCAAGTTGAAAAACTTCGGCTCTTCCGGTCTGCCATCTTTGTTCCAATTGATGGCGTGGATTTCATGCCTTACGTTCAACTACTGCTTGCCCATCACAAGGGCGTTCGAGTAGCCGATCGAGTGGTTGCGATCACGGATGGCGACGGATGGGGCCTTGCCGCTGGCCAGCGTAGCCCGGGAGAAATCAGGAAGGTTGAGTTGAGCAGGTTCGCTGCAAAGCAAGGCGCTGCTGACCTCTTGCATGTGTCTGTGAATGACTTCTCATTGGAGTCGGAACTCGCACTCGCGGGCAATGAGGCGCTTTTGCGGAATGCTTATCTGGACGCGCATCCGAGGTCGGAGGCAAATTGGACGGCAGCCTTAGCGAGTACCGGTCGTGAGGCCCAAGCGCGCGCGATTCAAGGCCTATTCGGGAACACTGCCAAAGGTGACTTTGCGCAGATATTGGCCGAGTCTCTTAGGAAGTCCGAGGATTTCCAGGTGCCTGCCTACCTGCAGGTTGCTATTGAGGCGCTGGTCCAATGAGGACGGCATTCAATCCGACAGAGGAGCAGGCGCGGTTCATTACCTTCGATGGCTCAGCCTTCGTCACAGCGTGCCCCGGCGCGGGCAAGACTCGCGTGTTGATCGAAAGAGCACGCTGTTTGAACGCGATGCCGGGTTGGAAGCGCGGCATCGCGTTTCTGTCGTTCACGGAGGTGGCAGTATCTGAGCTGGAGATGCGCTTGCGCAAGGAGGGGCTCATGCCATCCCCGACAATGCCACACTTCATTGGGACCTTCGACAGCTTTCTGTGGCGCATTCTAGTGGCCCCTTTTGGTATCCCTGGCTCTTCAGCCCGACCGCGACTGATCCCTGACCTGGAGTCTCGAGAAGTGGTGCCATTCCCCAGGGCGAGGCCAATTCCCTTGACATGCTTCGATCGGCTGACCGGAGATCCAATTCCCGAAGCGCTAGCCGAACTGAAAATTGACACTGTGTCGAAAGCGTACATTACCGCAGCAAAGCAAATGCGGTCGCGCTTCGCAGCGCGCGGTGAACTTGATCATCGGGATGCACGCGCGGTAGCGCTTGGACGACTCAAGGCACTGAAGGTTGACTCGCCCCTGGCCAAGGCCTTGGTTGCTCGGTTCGGCGAGATCATCGTCGACGAAGCTCAGGACTGCAATCCGGACGACCTGCGAATCATTCAGTGGTTTCGCGATGCCAGTATCCCTGTGAAGGTCATCTGCGACCCGAATCAGTCAATATATGGCTTTAGAGGCGGAGTCTCCAACGAACTGGAGACCTTCGCAAAGACTTTCCCGGAAGATCGCCGCCTCTGTCTAACGGGCAACTTTCGATCGAGTGCAAACATTGTCAGAGCAGTATCACGCCTGAAGAGGCCCGAAGCTGCTTGGCCTGTTGATGAAGCGCTTGGCATCCATCGTACCGAGCCTTCGCCGGTGTACTTGCTCGCCTATAAGGGGACGAGCGTCCCCTCAAGCATAGGAGATTACTTTAAGCAGTTGACCCTCGAAATCGACGTGGCGGCGCAACACTGTCCGGTGATCGCCTCGACGCGTTTAAGCGCATTTCGTGCTCTAGGACTACCGGTCGAAAGCACCTCGGGACATCTCGTATGCAGGTTGGCTGCCGCGGTAGGAGGGCTGCATTCGCTGTCTGAATTTAGCGAGCGAAAGTACGCGCTTGAAGAGTTGCACCGCGTAGTCCTCACGGTAGGAGGGAAGCTGAAACAAAAGACCTATCGCCAGTACCTGGATACTGTCGACGACAAGCATCAAACTTGGCGCTCCGAAATGCTCGTGCTTCCGAAGCAATTGCGCTACGTCCCAGAACAGCACCGAGACGCGGACGGCTGGTTGGAGCAAGCAAGAAACGCCCTCAGCGCCAAGCTGCCTTCCGGCGAAGATAAGTCAATAAAGCAGGTTTTGAAGCGCAATGACCTATTGGCACAAGCGCTGCTGCCACGCCCGACACATCGCCACTCTCCACGAACGATTCATAGCGTCAAGGGTGCAGAATTTCCGGCGGTATGCGTGGTCCTTTCAACGAAGATGGCCAAAGGCGCGATCGAATATCTGGAAACGGGTGCGAATTCCGAGATGGCGGAAGAGCTTCGAAAAATCTACGTCGGTGCATCACGCGCGCAGCGTTTGCTAGCGATCGCTGTGCCGCACACTCAAGTCAAGAAGCTTGCCTATCTGTTGACTTTTCCATCCAACGCAGATGGGGTGAAGGTAGTCCACCTTTGACGGAACTCCAGCTCTCCACGCAAGAAAATTTCGGAGCCATCTTCCTGGCCACTTCGATCGCGACACCAGGTCGAAAATGCCCGGCAGGTCGAAGCCAACGCGCTTCAAAGCCTCTTGATCAAAACTACATGTTGGAGATGCCCACATGAAATTCTCTGTGAAGATTGATCCCGACGTTGATGGCTATACCGGACGCGAGTGTCCTGTATGCGAGAAATACTTCAAAATCAAGTTCGGCACTGGCCTTCCGGGTGATCCTGACTGCCATTGCCCCTACTGCAACCACTCCGGTCCGCAGAACGAATTCTGGACCAAGCGGCAGATCGAGTTCGCGCAGTCGGACGCTATGAATCAGCTGTCCGGGCAGTTCCTGAAGGGGCTAAAAAAACTTGAGCGTCGGCCTGATCCGCGCGCCCTAGTTTCAATTGGAATCTCGGTCAAGGGCAGGCCGACACCGATCGTGTACTACAAGGAGGACGATCTGGAAGAGCGGGTGACCTGCAGTGCCTGCACAATGGAGTACACGATCTATGGAGCGTTCGGGTTCTGTCCCGATTGCGGGACCCACAATTCTCTGCAAATCGCCAATGCCAACTTTGACTTAGTGCTAAAGGTGCTCGACCTAGCTCAATCCGCCCCGGCGGATCTAGCTGCCACGCTGATTAACAACGCTCTGGAAGATGCTGTTTCCTGCTTCGACGGTTTCGGCCGCGAACATTGCGCTCCGAAGCCCTTCAAAATTTCGTTTCAAAGTATCGACGCCGCTAAGGATAGGCTGCTTCGCGAAACTGGCTTTGACCTGAGCGCCTCGCTCGACGCGGCAGCCTGGATTTTTGTCAGCACGCAATTCCAAAAGCGCCATTTGCTCGCGCACAAGCTCGGCATCATTGATGCCGAGTACATCGGCAAGACTGGCTCCCCCCCGTCTCTGCTAGGCCGAAAGGTAACGATCACGGACGCCGAGGTCCGCACCCTAATAGGGCACCTGCGGATCTTGGCCGGTGCGCTAGTGCAGAGTTTGCCAAGAGCGTGACTGGTAGGACATAGCGGCGCTGCGAGGGGGGCCTACCTGCCCCTATAGACCCGCAAAAACCATGAGATCGCTTGGCTTACAGTCCAACGCGGCGCAAATTCGAATCAGATTGAGGAGCGTAAGATTTCTTTCGCCACGCTCGATACGCCCCATGTGGCTGCGGTCAATTCCTGATCGGAACGAAAGACCTTCCTGCGAAAGCTCAAGATGTTTCCTGCGGGCACGGATGGCCGTCCCGATAGCTGCTAGGTGTTGATCGTCGTCCGTTTTTGCCGAAGTTCTTTGCATCCGTGGATCGTGTCGATTCACGGTAATTAGGGCCACGGCATTTACGACCCAATTGGACTATCATGTTCATTTTGGTCCTCCGATCTTCACCATGTTTGTTACTGACGATTCATGGACGCACCCACGTGGAGTACCGTCGACCCGCCAAGGAAGGCGGAATCGCTGGATTTTGATGTGCCCACACGTGGCGCTGTTCGTCCTTCGCCGCGTGAAATGGGGCGTATTGCGCGTGGATCTGCCTTCAGGAATTGTCAGAGGCGGTGCTCGCCTGTATGAAGTAACGCGAGAGCTCGGGGAAAAGCCCTCGGAAGTGCGCATGCTATGGGAAGGCAAGGTCACTGAAGTTGCTGAACTGTACATCCAACGGCCTGAGGGAAAGCCTCGACCGACTCGATATGGCTACTGTGATAGCCAGGGCGCGATGAAGCCGATACCGCCGGATGTCGAAACCTTTGCGCCCGATGATTACGTTGACGCAACGTGTTGCGGCGTATTTGTGTCAGCGACCAAAATCAAGCTCCGTTCTTGGTGGTGAACTGATGGACGAAGACCTTCAAAAGCTTGAAATGCTGTGCGCGCGCCATGCAAGCTTCAGACCTCATCCGCTGTCGATTACCTGCGGCCCCGGATGGTTCCCGCTGATTGATGCTGCGCTGCAAGAGTTAGATAGGCTCCAAAAGTTGGCGCCACATCTCAAGTTCACCTTTTTACAAGCAACAGAGAAGTTTGGCGCCCTTCGCCTTTACATCGGCGTCCCTAACGGTACGCGGGCGGACGTAGAAGTTGTTGGGGCCTTGATTAGCCAGACCGAGCAACGCTCGAGAACAGTATGTGAGCGATGTGGAGCGGCAGCGGCTGTAAGGGAACGGGCAGGGTGGTTGAGCGCGAGGTGCACTACGTGTTTCGAGAACAGCATTCATAACCCTTCAGACGAACAATGAGTTGTAAGCTCGAGATCCGCCACCGGACGGTCACTGTCGGGAGTATGGTCTATGCGCTTGGCGAAAGCGCGTACATTGGCGAGATCGATGCTCCCACCACTTGGGCTCCGGCCATGCTCGCAGCGCAGTACGCGCGCTCGACAAGGGGTGGGGCGCCGCCGCCATTTCTTGAAGTTTCCTTGCCTGAAGGCCACATGAGGCGTGCGATGCTTGCGCGTTTGGCGGGGAGGGTAGAGCCCGACGATTTCGCATTGCTGCGCGCTGTCGGTAGCAACATGATCGGCCTCATCCAGGTCGCCGACTCCAGCGCAATTGCTCTGCCATCGAGCGCCGGCTTGAGGCTGGGCGTCACTGAGGCGCTTCAAATGGAGGAGGGGAGCCTCATCGATTTGGTTTTCGACTCAGGAAAGGCGTGGCCAGGGATCTCCGGCGGTTTCATGAAGCTCTTCGTGACCAGCCCTGCAGCGGCCCCTTTGGAACGCGATCGTCATTGGATCGTCAAGCTAGCGGATGGTGACCGTCCCGGGCTGTGTGCTATCGAGTACTTTGGGATGTGCGCGGCAAGGTCAATGGGACTAGAGGTTCCTGAGACGATCATCTCAGATGATTACTCGCGCTACATGGTCGAGCGGTTCGACCTGGACGCCAGAGGCGAGCAACTTGGGTTCGCCGATCTGTGTGCAATCAGCGGCTCGCCCGCAGCTGACAAGTACGCCAGTTCGGCCGAACGAATCGTCGGGATGCTTGAAGCAGCTTGTGATTCGTCGACAGTAGCCTGCAGCCTGGATGGGTTCTTTGCTCAGTACCTGCTGGCCGGCGTCATCCGGAACGGTGACGCACATCTCAAGAATTTTGGCTTGTTGTACGGACAGACTTGTCCAGCAACGCTTTCGCCTGTCTATGACATGCTTAGCATGGCGGTTTACGCACCAAAACGTAATGACGGGGATGCCGATGATGGGATGGCTTTGACTCTCAATGGAAGCCGTCGGTGGCCTGCGCCAGCCATGCTGAGCGGCCTGGCTCGACGCTGCAAAGTGTCGCATGAACGCGAAGCCTTTTGGGTTGACCGCTTGGTGACAGCACTCGTAGACGCCGCCAGAGAAATGACCAAAGATAGGCGTCTGGCAGACGTCGACACAAAAACGAAGGCGGCTATTGCCAGGATGTTGGAGCTTTGGTCCATCGGATTGAGGCCGTACGACTCAGCAGCAGCCGAGTTCGTGCGACAGCTTTCGCGGGGAGTCACAGGTCCTTCAGGCCTGTGACTGGAGGGCCACCGAGCGCCGGCACGAGCTTCAAAGACCAGACTTGTGGCTTGTGAAGGGCGTCCACCGCGAATGTCCCATCCTTCAACTACCAACTTCATGGCCTTTTTTGCGCGGCCATGAAGTTGGTAGTTGGCCTAGATTCTGAAAGTTTTCCCGGTCTATTAGTGCTTCTGAAGTCTTCAAGATCAACAGCATGGCCGCCGACTCGTGGCTAACGGGGCAACTGAGGACCAGCTCACTCGGGTAACGAGCAAACGCCTGCCCGTCGATGGGTGTTCGACGGGAATTTCACATCCCTCGAATGGCCATACTTTTTCCGCCATCTTTACGTCCATCTGGCACTTTTAGGACAATCTTTTTGTCCATTTTCATTCATTGCATGAACTTTACGTCCATTTTGGTGGACGCAATGTTTGCTTCTTAAGTAGGCGGGCATTTTCTTCTAGCAAAAAGGCCGCCTTTTGTTGATTTGGGAAAAGATTGCGTCCACCGACTTCGCTGGCGGCTTAGGTTCGGGATCAGGAATGGCCGGTACCCCGCTAGCTTTAGACGTAATGCGCATAATGTGTATTATGTAAAGTACTAGCTATGGGTGAAGCCCTACTTATCGACCCATTCAGGCTCGTCGCACGAACCAAAACCACGCAGCCAGGCCCGCGCTCACCCACACTGCCACGATCAGCACGGCTCCCATCCTGCTGCGCGGCTTTGAGGCTGCCGACTCCATCCAGGCCTCTGCCTGGCGTCTGCAATCGGCAAGCACGTCCGGCGGCAAGCGTTTGATGGCCAGGTAGATCAAGCCTGGCAGCAACAGTACGTCATCGACATACCCCAACACCGGAATGAAGTCCGGGAGCAGATCGAATGCGCAGCGCGTTTGCGCTGCTCAATGTTGAAAATTCAAAGCGACAGCGGACGTCCATCTTCCCGATCACAGACTTGTACTGTTCTATAGTTCGACAATCGTTGTATGATCGAACAATGAACGAAGATCAAACAGTTTCAGCCCTCGGCGCCCTCGCCCACGCCCAACGTCTACGCGTTTTTCGCGCGCTCGTCGTGGCTGGGCTCGGCGGTCTCACTCCCAGCGTCTTGGCCGACCAGCTCGGCGTGGCGCGCAACACCTTGTCTTTCCATCTGAAAGAGCTGTCGCACGCCGGCTTGGTCACCGTTGAGCAACAAGGCCGAAATCTGATCTATCGCGCTGACTTCTCGCAGATGAATGCGCTGCTTGGCTACCTCACTGAACACTGCTGCCAAGGTGCCCCTTGCGAGGCCTCCGACTCCACACTCTCCACTCGTTGCTGCTAGGACTTCCCATGTCACACCCCCCTTTCAATGTGCTGTTTCTTTGCACGGGCAACTCGGCCCGCTCCATCTTGGCCGAAGGCCTGCTCAAAGGACTGGCTAACGATAGGTTCCACGCCTATTCCGCCGGCAGCACCCCTAAAGGCGAGGTTCATCCATTGGCCCTTGCCACGCTAAGCGCTTTTTCATTGCCTACCGATGGCTATCGGAGCAAGAGCTGGGACGAATTCGCAGAACCGGGCGCGCCGAAAATGGACTTCATCATCACCGTATGCGATAACGCCGCCGGGGAAGTTTGCCCCGTCTGGCCAGGTCAACCCATGACCGCCCACTGGGGCATTCCTGACCCTGCGGCTGATGAAGGAAGCGAGGAACAGCGTCGCAAGGCGTTCAATGACGCCGCGCGTGTGCTCAAGCGCCGCATCGAGCTTTTCCTTTCTTTGCCCATTGACCGCCTGGACGCCCTGTCACTCCAGACCGAGCTGCGCGGCATTGGCAAAGCCCAGGAGTAAGCCGATGTCAGTCCCTACACAGGCAGCGGCGCCCGTGCCTCACGCGAACGGTGGAATGAGCATCTTCGAGCGTTACCTGACGCTCTGGGTGTTTCTCTGCATCGTCCTCGGCGTTGCCCTGGGCCAGCTCATGCCCGCCCTATTTCAAACCATCGGGCATTTAGAAGTCGCGCAGGTCAACCTGCCCGTTGGCATTTTGATCTGGGTGATGATCATTCCGATGCTGCTGAAGGTGGACTTCGGCGCACTGGGCCAGGTCAAACAGCATTGGCGCGGCATTGGCGTGACGCTGTTCATCAACTGGGCAGTCAAGCCTTTCTCCATGGCGTTCCTGGGGTGGCTATTCATCCGCCAGGTCTTTTCGCCGTGGTTGCCGGCTGATCAGTTGGATAGCTATATCGCTGGCCTGATTCTTCTTGCCGCAGCCCCATGTACCGCCATGGTGTTCGTCTGGAGCCGGCTGACCGGCGGTGATCCGGTGTTCACGCTTTCCCAAGTGGCGTTGAACGACACGATCATGGTGTTCGCCTTCGCGCCCATTGTCGGGCTGCTACTGGGCTTGTCGGCCATCACCGTGCCGTGGGACACCTTGCTCGTGTCCGTTGGGCTCTACATTGTGATCCCGGTCATCCTCGCCCAGCTCTGGCGCCGCGCGCTGCTGCGTCGCGGGCACGACGCGTTCGAAGCGGCGTTAGCGCGGATCGGCCCGTTTTCCATGGCCGCCTTGCTGTTGACGCTGGTGCTCCTGTTCGCATTCCAGGGCGAAGCCATCATTGGCCAGCCGTTGGTGATCGCCATGCTGGCGGTGCCGATCCTGATCCAGGTGCTGTTCAATTCAGGCCTGGCGTACTGGCTGAATCGTCGCGTGGGCGAAAAGCACAACATCGCTTGCCCGTCAGCGCTGATTGGCGCATCCAACTTCTTCGAGCTTTCCGTCGCCGCCGCGATCAGCCTGTTCGGGTTTCAGTCGGGCGCCGCGTTGGCGACGGTGGTCGGCGTGTTGATCGAAGTGCCGGTAATGCTGCTGGTTGTGCGGGTGGTGAACCAGTCCAAAGGCTGGTACGACGCTGGCGCGAAACGGGGCTAAGGTCAGAGCGATAACGGACGACTACTCCAAGGCAGCCGCGCGCAGCGTGGCTTCCAGCGCCAGCACCGCCTCGGACACGACCGACGCACGGTCGATCACGAAGTCCAGTTCGCCCAGATCAGGCAAACCGGCGTCCAGCCGCACCAAGCCATCTGGCACCACATAATCGGCGAAGGCGCTGATACCCAGCCCCGCAATGGCCGCCGACTTCAGAACCGCGATACTGCTGCTGACGGTGGCGATGCGGTATTCGCGGTTCGCCGCCTTCAAGGTTTCCAGCACCCGAGTGCGCGACACGCTGGGTTCCGGATGCAAAGCGAGCGGCAGCACAGACTCGCCACCGGTAATCCTGGATTGCGGACCCACGCACCAATACAGCCTTTCGGTACGCACGACCTGGCCGCGATGGCTGCCTGACAGCCGCTTGGCGAACACCAGGTCATGGCGGCCTTCGTCCAGTTCCCGAAAAAGATCACCGCTAAGTCCCGTGGCGATGACCAGTTCTACCTGGGGATTTCGCTGCAGAAAATTGGCCAGCGCGAGCGTCAGCCGGGTTGACGCGAAGTCTTCCGACAGGCCCAGGCGCACGGTGCCATTTAACGCCGGACCAGATATCGCGGTAAACGCGTCATCCATCAGTTCCAGAATGCGTTGAGCGTAGTCGTACAGGGTTTCGCCCTGGCGCGACAGCCGCACGTTGCGCGTGTTGCGCTCGAATAGTGGCTGACCCACGATGTCTTCAAGACGGCGTATGTGCTGGCTGACCGTCGATTGTGACAGGCTGACGCGCTCCGAGGCCGCAGTGAAGCTGCCGCTTTGGACGACCGCCACAAAACTGCGCAGCAACTCGGGAGATAAAGGACGCATTACGAAACCCTCTGAATGGCAGCAGATAACTTCATAAATCAAGGCCGCGACTGGCGTTAGGATTTTACGCAGACGGTTGCCGATCAACGGCGGCCGTACGGATCAACAGTGGAGAATGCCTGATGACGGCCTGGAATAGCGCCCGGCGCGCGAAAGAAGAACGGATAACGGCCGGAGCCCGGTACGCCCAGGGCAAGGAGGTGGCCGCGGACGACGCCACCGCCTTGCTGGAGGCGGTGATCCGGCCCGGCGACCGTGTCTGCCTGGAAGGCGACAATCAAAAGCAAGCGGATCTGCTGGCCGTGGCGCTGGCTGCCGCTAACAACCAGATCCTGTATGACCTGCACATGGTTCAGTCGGGCGTCGTGTTGCCCGAACATCTGGATGTGTTCGAAAGCGGTATCGCAAAGCGGCTGGATTTTGCGTACTCCGGTCCTCAATCGCAACGCATTGCCCAATTGTTGTTCGGCGGCAAGATTGCACTGGGCGCCGTCCATACGTATCTGGAGCTATTCGCGAGGTACTTCGTTGATTTGACGCCCCAAGTCGCCCTTATCGCTGCGGTCAGCGCCGACCGGGACGGCAATCTGTACACCGGGCCGAACACCGAAGACACGCCCACGGTCGTCGAGGCCACCGCGTTCAAGGACGGCATCGTCATTGCGCAGGTGAACCAGATCGTGGACAAGGTGCCGCGCGTGGACATCCCCGGAGACCGCGTGCATTTCGTGGTGCAGGCCAACAAACCGTTTTATGTGGAACCGCTGTTCACGCGTGATCCAGCCGCCATCACCGAAACGCAGATTCTCACCGCCATGCTGGCGTTAAAGGGAATCTATGCGCCGTACGGCGTCCAGCGTCTGAATCACGGCATCGGCTTTAACACGGCGGCCATCGAATTGCTGCTGCCCACCTACGGCGAACGGCTGGGCTTGCGCGGCAAGGTCGCCACGCAATGGGCACTGAACCCGCATCCGACATTGATTCCGGCAATCGAATCGGGCTGGGTGCAGAACATTCATTGCTTTGGCTCCGAAGTCGGCATGGACGAATACATCCGTGCGCGCTCCGACATTTACTTCACTGGGCCGGACGGGTCGTTGCGGTCCAACCGCGCGTTCTGCCAGACGGCGGGTCTGTATGCCTGCGACATGTTCATCGGGTCCACGCTGCAGATTGATCTGCAGGGGCATTCGTCCACGGTGACCGCGGGTCGTATCGCCGGCTTTGGCGGCGCGCCCAATATGGGCAGCGATGCGCGGGGTCGCCGCCATTCCAGCGCACCCTGGCTGATTGCCGGCGAACAGGCGGACCCTGCTACCCCCGCCGCGCTGCGGCGCGGCCGCAAACTGGTCGTGCAAATCGGCGAGACCTTTGGCGACAAGAATGCACCGTTGTTCGTAGATCGTCTGGACGCGTTGACGCTGGCTGAAAGACTGCAGTTGGATCTGGCGCCCATCATGGTCTATGGCGACGACGTGACGCACATCGTGACCGAAGAAGGCATCGCCAACTTGCTACTGTGCCGCAACGCGGATGAACGCGAACACGCGATCCGCGGCGTTGCCGGCTACACGCCGGTTGGACGGCAACGCAACAAAAAGCTGGTCGAACAGCTGCGTGAACGCAAGATCATTCAACGTCCGGAAGACCTGGGCATTGATCCGCTGGACGCCGACCGCAGCCTGCTGGCCGCACGCTCGGTCAAGGATCTAGTGCGCTGGTCGGGCGGTTTGTATTCGCCGCCCGCGCAATTCCGCAATTGGTAAAGGTGAACACATGGAACATTTAAATTATCGCCACAAGACGACGCGGCAAGCGTCGGGCACGCAGACCAGCGCGGTGGTGGGCGTCGTGGCATCGGGCAATCTGGAAGTCCTGGTCGAGCGCGCCCTTCCCCACCATGACTGCGAAGTCGACATACACAGTCAGGCCACGGGTTTTGGCGATGTATGGAGTGCGGTGATCGCGGATTTTGTATCGCGCCGCGCCGTGGGCGGCCTGCGATTTTCGATCAACGATGGCGGGGCGCGCCCCGACACGGTGGCGCTGCGCCTGGCGCAAGCCGTGCGTGTCATGGAAGGAGGACAGCAATGAGCGCCCAACCACACGAGGTAACCACGCGGCCGCAGCCGGCCTTGGCGCCCATCCCGGCAAGCTGGTATGAATCCTCCGCGCGCAAACGCGTGACGGGGCTGTTGGACGAGGGAACGTTCATTGAATTCCTGGGTCCCGAGGCGCGCGCGGTCAGCCCGCACTTGCCGCTATTCGACCTGCCGCAACAATTCGACGACGGCATGATCGTGGGCAAAGGCCTGCTGGATGGCAAGCCCCTATTCGTCGCGGCGCAAGAAGGCCGTTACATGGGCGGCGCCGTGGGTGAAGTCCATGGCGCGAAGCTGACGGGGCTGCTGCGCGCCGCGCGCGACCTGGCCACCGTGCCCGTGCTGATTCTGTTCGACACCGGCGGCGTGCGGCTGCAGGAAGCCAACGCTGGCGAACTGGCTATCGCGGAAATCATGCGTGCCGTGGTGGAAGCTCGCTTGGCGGGTGTGCCGGTGATCGGTCTGATCGGCGGACGCTCCGGATGTTATGGCGGCGGCGGGCTGATCGCCGGTTGTTGCTCGGCGTTGGCCGTTTCCGAATCTGGCCGCATCAGCGTGTCCGGCCCAGAAGTCATCGAGACCAATCGCGGCATTGAAGAATTCGATTCATCCGACCGGCCGCTCGTGTGGCGGACCATGGGCGGCAAACACCGGCGCTTGCTGGGCGGCGCGGATGCGTATGCCGACGACACGTTGGCCGGATTCCGCCAGGCCGCGTTGAACTTGCTGGCCACTGCCCTGCCCTTAAGTGCTTCGGTATTGCAGAACGAACAAGCACGTCTGGAAGACCGGTTGACGCAATTCGGCGCCTGCGCCGACGCCCGGGATATCTGGGCGGCGCTGGGAGTTCCCTTACCTGCGGACGTACCCGATCTGGACTACGAGGCATTTTCGGAATTGGCGGATAGATTGCAGGAGGCGCGTCATGACGCTCGATGACATTCTGGGTTCGCTATTCGCGGACTCGCAGGGCTTGGTGCGGGAAAACGGCTTGTTGTGGGGACGCGCTCGGCTGGCGGATGACGGCCAGGACCGCATGCCAACCGTGATCGGTGTGGAAGGACGTGCGTTTGTCGGCGTGGACGATGCCATTGTGCTTGCCCGCGTGGTGCTGCAGACGATCGCCCAAGGCGCGGCGCAGGGCTCGCAAGAACCCATCCTGGTGCTGATCGACAGCAGCAGCCAGCGCATGAGTAAACGCGATGAATTGCTGGGCCTGAACGAGTTCCTGGCCCATCTGGCCAAAAGCCTGATCTACGCCCATGCGCGCGGTCATGCGACGGTGGGATTGTTATACGGCCATACGGCCGCCGGCGCATTCATCGCAACCGCCCTGGCAACCAGCACCTTGTTAGCACTGCCCGGCGCGCATCCCGCCGTCATGGATCTGCCGTCGATGGCGCGTGTGACCAAGTTGCCGCTGACGGTGCTGGAAGAAAAGGCCAAATCCACGCCGGTGTTCGCGCCCGGTCTGGACAATCTGGCGCAAACCGGCGGCGTGGCGCAGGTGTTGAATCCGGACCAGCCGTTGTCGGCGCAGGTGCGAGACGTCCTGGCTACGTTGACCACGGGCTTGACCCCGCGCGAGCGCGCACAAGATCACCGCGACCGCTTGGGCAAAACGCGCGGCGGCCGGCCCGTGGCCGCGGATATCGCCGACCAGGTCTATGCGCTGGCTCGCGCCGCAATCTAAGGGGCGTCAATGACACGCGCCAGCCCGCCTTATCCCCGTCATAGCCTGGTATGGGTGCGGCCCGATGCGTGGCGGGCCGTGATGGCAAGCCGGCCCGATTTGGCGGCGCTGCCACGCGTAGAACACTGGGCGTTACAAGACTATCCGCTGATCGTGCGCCGTTATGGCCACGAGGACGCCCAGGCCACCGATGACCGGGTGCCACTGGGCCTGCCGTTGCCGCCCGCCGATGGCAAGCAGCGCCTGTTCCTGAGTATGTCGCGAGCCGATATCGTGACGCACGGCCCCTGCCCGTTGCTGCAGGACGTCCTGTACGTGGCGCCCGCGGCATGGTTGCCATCCCTGCGGCGCGTGCTGCATTGCGCCCAAGCGCATGCCGTAGAAGTCAGAGTGTTTGGCAGCCTGGCCTGGCAGCATCTGACCGGTCTTCCTTATCTGTCGCCACACTCCGATATTGATCTGTTGTGGCGTTTGACCGCCAATTCCAAACAGATCCGTCAGTGGCTGGACGAGCTAGCCATGCTGGATGCGGCTGCGCCCATGCGGCTGGACGGCGAGCTGCTGCGTGCCGATGGCGCAGGGGTGAATTGGCGCGAACTACAGGGCGGCGCAGCCACGGTGCTGTTGAAAGCGACGCACGAAGCACGCTTGCTGACGCCCATGGAGTTTTTCAGGACTGGACATGACTGCGCTGCTATCGCGTGAAACCTTCAACCGGCAAGCGAACGGTGGTGATGCGAATGCCAGCCCCACCCCTGAATCCTGCGGCTCGCCATGGTCGGGGCAGGGGCTGGGTGCGTTGGCGGCGCGAAGTTTGTGGCTAGAGGTGCATACCTGGCCCAAGCCCGGCCTTGTCAGTCATGTCGATGCAGGCAGTCACGACGACATGAATGCCGCCACGTTTGAACGCAGCGCCCTTGCGCTGCAACCCTTTTTCACGGAATTGGCGCAAGCGGGATCGGACAATGCCCCGATGAGCACGCTACGCAAGATCGGCCTGCGTGCTGAGACCGCCATGTTTGCCGCGACAGGCGGCATCAACACGCATCGCGGCGCCATTTTCGGACTGGGGCTGTTGTGCGCCGCGGCGGGCCTGCGCGCCAAGCAAGAAGGCGCATCGACCACACACGGTCCCGCGCTGGGCGACATTGTGCGCACGCGATGGGGCGCCGACATCCTGGGCGGCCCGCGCCTGCCCGGCAGCCATGGCGAAACCGTGGTGCGGCGTTATGGCGTGGGTGGCGCGCGTGCGGAGGCCGCTTGCGGATTTCCCTGCGTGTATGAACTGGGCTTGCCCGCATTGCGGCAGGCCCTTGCGGGTGCGTGCATGGATGACAACGCTGCGCGTGTGCATGCCTGTCTGGCGCTCGTGTCGCAAGTTCAAGACACCAATCTGCTGCATCGCGGTGGCGAGGCGGGATTGCAGTATGCGCAGTTGCAGGCGCGGCGCTTCATGGCGGCGGGCGGCGTATTCCAAGCCGGGTGGCACGCCCGGGCGCAACGCATGCATCAGTCGTTCGTCCAACGCCGCTTAAGTCCCGGCGGCGCGGCGGATCTGCTGGCCATGACGCTGTTTGCGCATGCGGCCGGAGACTGACCATGGCCTTGGCTTTACTGTGCTCGGGTCAGGGGCGCCAGCACGCAGGCATGTTCGACCTGACAGGCGCGGCGCCCGCGGCACGCGGCGTGTTCGACCACGCCGCGTTGCTGCTGGGCGAAGATCCGAGGACCTGGGTCCGCCATGCCACTGACGAACAACGGTGCGTGAACCGCACAGCGCAGGTGCTGTGCGTTGTGCAGGCCATTGCCGCACACGCCGCATTGCGCTCCCTGTTGCCGCGCCGGTTGTGCGTGGCGGGATACAGCGTGGGAGAACTGGCGGCGTGGGCAGTGGCGGGGTTGCTGCCCGTTCAGGCTGCCTTGGACTTGGCCGTTACGCGTGCGCAGGCCATGGATGCCGCCAGCGGCGGTGCCCAAGGCATGTTGTTTGTGCGAGGGTTACCCCTGGCGGACATCCAAGCGTTGTGCCAGGGCCGGCAGGCTGCGGTGGCCATCGTCAACCCGGGCCAGGCCTGGGTGCTGGGCGGCCGCCTGACCGACCTGGCGGCCATTGCCACCCAAGCGGAACATCACGGCGCCAATCGCGTGGCCAGCATTCCTGTGTCGGTCGCGTCGCATACCTTTTTGCTGGCCGACGCGGTGGCGCCCTTCGCCAACGAGTTGCATCAAGCTGCGCCTCCCACGGCGCGCGCCACACCTGGTATCCGGCTATTCAGCGGCATCGATGCACAGGCCGTGCTGAACGTTGACGAAGGATTGAACAAACTGGCGCGGCAGATTGCCGAACCCATTCAGTGGGAACAGTGTCTGCAGGCCTGTGTCGAAGCAGGCGCCACCGCTTTTCTGGAACTGGGGCCTGGCAGAGCGTTGACCGACATGGCGGCAAGCGCCTTTCCCCGCGTTCCCGCAAGATCACTGGACGACTTTCGCACCTTGCAGGGGGTGAGCGACTGGTTGGCGCGCATTCCAGACTAACCATGAAAGCGTGTTCCAGGCAGCGTGGCCCTTCATTCAAATAAATTTTGTTTTTTAATAATATTAAATGTATCGATTCATGCCATTTTTATTATGCGGATGGTATCCAGATAACTAGTATTAAAAAATCGGTTGGTATCCAAATTTCCTAGTTATTTCAAAGGGATGGTATCTGTTAACCCGTATTTTGTGCTGTAAACAAATTGGTATACATTGCGTCCTTTTTTCGACGGCGCGTTCCATTTATTCGCCTATTTCGCCGTAACGCAATTATACGTTTACAGCGATTTAGTAATGCGTGGGCGCCGAGTTTAATAATCAGAAGATAGAGGACTCACGTTTTGATCAATGGCACGAAGAAGTGGCTGACAGCAACGCTCGCTTTGAGTAGCACGTACTACGGCGGCGTCATGGCGGCGGACATGACGGTTACGCAAGGTAATACCCAGGTGTTCGATGGTTCGGTGAACTATCCCGGCGGCGTCGATGTGAACGGCGGCACGCTGGTGATTGGCGGCAATGGCGGCGGCGCTGGCGTTGCCGTCACGGGTAACGTCAATGCCGCGTCGAACGGCACCGTCGCAGGCTTTGGCCGGATCAATGGCGACTTGAACGTGTCGGGCAACTCGCGCGTTGCGCCGGGTTATTCCGTCGGCACGCCGACCGGTGTGTCCAACGGCAATCTGGTCGTGAACGGCAACCTGTCGATGAACAATGCCGAATTTGCATTTGAAACCGGTTACGCCGGACTGCCGATTACGCAACCCGGCACCGGCGACAACATCACCGTTGGCGGCAATGCAGCCATCAACAACACCACGCTGAACGTCACCGTCAACACGCTGGGCGTCAACGCGGGCTACTACCGAATCCTGTCTTACGGCGGCACGTTGAGCGGCAACGGCCTGACGTTGGGCACGGTAACCGGCGACTCGCAGCCCGGCGCCACCATCCAGTCGCTGACGGGTGACAAGCAGATCAACCTGATCCTGGGTCCCAGCACGACCAACTTGTGGAACGGCAATGGTGTGGCGTCCGCGACCCGTTCGGGCGGCGGCGATGGCACCTGGACGGCGGCCAGCACGAATTGGAACAGCCCCACCAACGCCACGGGCGCCCTCCCCGATGCCGGCTATGCCATTTTCACGGGCGCGGCCGGCACGGTCACCGTCGACGGCAGCGCCGGCCCGGTGCGCGTATCGGGCCTTCAGTTCGCCACTGACCGGTATCGCCTGCAAGGCGCGCCCATCACGCTGGTTGGCAGCGGTGGCAACCCGCCGGCCATTGTCGTGGGCGACGGCACGTATGCGTCCGGCCAGTTCGTCGACATCATCGACAACCCGCTGCAAGGCACGCAGGGCTTCGTCAAGACCGGCCCCGGCTCGGTCATCCTGACCGCCGACAGCAGCGGCCTGACCGGCCCCATCTTGATCGCCGACGGCGCGCTGGAGATCGACGGCAAGCTGAACGGCCCCATTGATATCGGCCGCGAAGTGGTGCTGGCAGGCGTTGGCCAAGTGGGCACCACCACGCTCTACCCCACCGCTGTCGTGTCGCCTGGCAACGATGGCTCGCCCATCGGCACGCTGACCGTCAACGGCAACATGACCTTTGGCGAAAACACGATCTATCGCGTGCATGCCGACCCGGCCAGCAGCGCCAGCGACCGCATCCACGTCACGGGCGTCGCCTACCTGGATGGCACGGTGGCGCATGTGGGCCCCGACGGCAATTACGCGCCGCGCACCACCTACAACATCCTGACGGCGGACGGCGGCGTGCAAGGCACGTTCAAGGGCGCATCCAGCTCGTATGCGTTCCTGACGCCCACGCTCAGCTACGACGCCAAGAATGCGTTCATGACGCTGACGCGCAACGACGTGCCGATCGGAAGCATCGGCGGCTCGGACAACGCGAACAACGCGGGGAATGCGTTGGATCAGCAAGATCCGCCCGCGACCGGCAACGGATCGTCGTCGGCTGGAAACGGATCGGCGTCTACGGGGAATGGGTCGGCCTCCACGGGTAACGGTTCGACGGGTAACGGCTCGACGTCGACGGGTAACGGCTCTGCCACAACCGGGAACGGATCGACTTCGACCGGGACGGGAACGACAACCGGGACCACCGGCACCACTACCGGAACCACCACCGGAACCACCACCGGCACGACCACTGGCACGACGGCGGGGACCACCCCTGCACCCACCACCGGATCTTCCGTCGTCGCAAGCGGCAGCGCAGCGGACAAAACCTCTGGCGCCAGCCAGGTGACCGCGGCCGTCCTGACCATGACCCCGGGCGAAGCGCGCTCGGCGCTGTCGATGCTGTCCGGCGAAGCCTACGCCAGCACGACGAGCGTCTTGCAAAGCCAGGGCGACATGGTGCGCACGTTGCCGCTGTCGCACTTCCGCGGCAACCTTGACGCCCCGGTGCTTGCCGGCCGGCCGACGGCCCAATTGGGTGCGCCCTCGGCTGACGCGCTGCCGCAAAGCGGTGCCTCGCCCGTTTGGGCGCAAGCGTTCGGAAATTGGAGCAAGTTCGGCGGTGATGGCAACGCGACAAGCGTCAGCCAATCGGCGGGCGGCATTTTCATTGGCGGTGATGGCGCGGTCGGCAACGGCTGGCGCCTGGGTGGCGCGCTGGGCTACATCGGCAGCCACAACTCGATGGCCGATGTGTCTTCACGCACGAATGTCGACAGCTACACCGCAGCGTTGTTCGGCGGGCGCAACTTCGAGGCTGGCGCGGGCCATATCCGCTTCATGGCGGGCGCGGCCTACACCTGGCATGAGATCGACGCGAAGCGCGATGTGGTGGCGGGCAGCCTGAATCAGCAGCTCAAGTCGTCGTATAACGCATCGTCGACGCAGTTGTTCACCGAACTCGGCTACAACGTGCCGCTGAACGATGTCACCAGCATCGAACCCTACGCCGGTCTGGCGTGGAACCAGCTGCGCACGCGTGACTTCAAGGAGTCCGGCGGAACGGCTGCGTTGCATGGGTCGAGCAGCACTGACGACGTCACCAGCACCACGCTGGGCCTGCGCGGCGCATGGCAGTTCGGTTCCGACGTGGCGCCGGGCCGTCTGACCGCATCGTTGGGCTGGCGCCATGCCATGGGTGATGTGAAACCCAAGCAGGAACTGGCGTTTGACGGCGGCAGCACGTTCTCGGTGACGGGTGTGCCCATCGCACGCGATGCCGCCGTGGTGGGTCTGGGCGCCGAAATGGCGATCACGCGCAACACGACGGCGGGCGTTTCCTACGACGCGCAGTTCGGTGGCGGCAACCGCCAGCAATCCGGCGTGTTGAAGCTGGCAGTGCGTTTCTAAGCAGACGCCAACTGGCAAGCAGGCGTCGTGTTTGCGGCGTCTGCTTGCAAGCGCCAACATCGCGGCTCGCAGCAAGCTAGCGTCATCATCGCGGCGCGCTGCAAACACGCGTCATCATTGCGGCCCCTGCGTCGGCCAGCCCTTGCGAGGATAATGGCGGCTCTTCACATCAACTCGGACTTTCCGGATGCTGATTGCGCTGTTTGTCTTCGCTTACGGGCTGGCCGCTTACTTTTGGGGCGTGCCGCTGTGGGTCGGGCTGGCTTATGTGGCGCTTAGCCTGATCACGTTCGCCGTGTACGCCTATGACAAGTCCGCGGCCAGGGCCAAGCGCTGGCGGATATCGGAACGGACGCTGCATGCGTGGGCGCTGGTCGGCGGTTGGCCGGGCGCGTTGCTGGCGCAGCAACGACTCCGGCACAAGTCCGTGAAGCCCAGCTTCCGGGCGTGGTTCTGGGTCACGGTCGGGCTGAACGTGGCGGCGTTTGCGTGCTTGGCGTCGCCCATCGGCCGCACGTTGCTCGGCCGCCTGACGCCGCTGCTGGCTTGACTGCCCCCTACTTCGAAACTCCCTCTGCCGCGCTACCCATCGCCTGCCGTTGCGATAGCAGCAAGGCGTCGCTTTGGTCGATGCGTATCGCCCCGATACGCGGAAATTCGAAGTCAACAATGATGTACAGCGCCACCGCCATCACCAGCGCGTAGATCATCTGGTGCAGCAAGGTGTCGCGCTTGGCGCCGGCCAGGTTGATGCCGATCAGGCACGCGCACACCAAGGCGAGGAAGCCCAGGAACATATACGTGACGATGGGCGGATGCACTTTCTGCGCCACGGTTTGCGCCGTGGCCGAGTCGAACATGTCATTGACCGACGCGATGTATGACGCGGCAAACGGCGGCACGGCGTGCTTGCTGGCGGCGATGGAGCTTTTCCAGATCTCGTTCTGCAGGGCGCCCACCTTCGTGGCGATGGCGTCGCGGTGCTCCAGGTCGGCCACGTGCTTGTAGTAACTGACCCGTTCGTCCACGTAGCGGCGGAATTGGTCGCGCAAGAGGGGCTGGTCGTCGGCATTGAGCAAATCAATGCGCAGCCACGCCGTGCCGATCGCGTTGACTTCGACAACCAGCAGGTTGCGCCGGTCAGCCATGCGTTGGGCCGCGCCCGAGAACGTGAAGGCGATCAGCAAACCAAGCAATGCGAACACCGAGGCCTCAATGGCCGCCGACCCCGCCGTGCCTTTGTCATCGCCGGCGTGCCGGCGCCCCAGGTATCGCCCCACGCGGATCGCGCCAAGCAACAGAAAAAAGAAGACAACCGCCGCGCCAACCAGAACAAATGAATAGTTCAAAGTGCCACCTACGCTCAGCCTTCGTTGATCGGACTTCCCTCTTTCCACAGCGTGACCCGGTTGCGGCCTGCTTCTTTCGAGGCATACAACGCCAGGTCAGCGCATTTGACAACAGCTTCGGGCGAATATCCATGCTGTGGCCATAACGCCACGCCCACCGACACCGTGATGTGGCCCACGCCATCCGGCATCGGCTTGGCGGCCACGCTTGCCCGGATGCGTTCGGCCGTGTGCATGGCCACGTCGGCCGTGGGCGCGTGAACAATCACCACGAATTCTTCGCCGCCGATGCGAAACGGCCGGTCTTGCTGGCGCACGCTGCTGATCAGCGTATTCGCCAATGAAATCAGCACCTTGTCACCCACCGGGTGGCCATGGACGTCGTTGACTTGCTTGAAATGGTCCAGGTCCAGCGCAATCACCGCAAAGGGCGAACCGGCCGCCACCAGTTCGTCAAAGCGCTGATCCAGGGCGCGGCGGTTCATCAACCCCGTCATGGGATCGGTCATTGTTTCTGTATTCAGCCGGCCCACTTCGCGCCGATGCTGGGCCAAGGTGGCGACCAGCGCCTGGCGCAGTTGGTCCGCTTCGTCATACCAGGTCGTCAGGGTGCTGGCGCGCGGGTCTTGGGCATCGACGGCCTTGGAGCTGGCCAGGGCGCGCGTCAACCGCGTCAAGGGGTGTGCGATGGCGTACGCCAATGCGCAAACCAGGATCAAGGTCAGGACAATGGCGGGGATGGCAAGCCGCAATGATTCGGCCAGCAGCGATTTCACCGGGGACAAGGCCTCGTCCAGCGGCCGTTGCATGACGACGGCCCATTTGCCTTTGGTGATGGGCGCATACCCGGCAAGCATCGTGCTGCCCGAGGCTTCTTTGATTTGCGCGGAGCCTGGGCCAGAGGTCGGCGAGATGTCGGCCTTGATCAGGCTGAGCACCGACGGGTCTGGTCCGCTGGTCTGGTGGCTGTACAACACCTGGCCATCCACGTTCACCAAATAGACGTCTGTGCCGTCGGCATAGGCGTGTTCACCGATGAGCTTGTCCAGCCGGCTGCCGCGTTCCAGGATGACGACCGCCGCAACAAAGCCCGCGATAGCGCCTGCCGGGTTGACGATGGGTTCCACCAGCATCAGCGCGGCGCGTTGGTCTTCGCGCGTGCAGCAGGGCATGACCCAATCCGCCCGCCGGCGTTCTTTCATGCCCAATTCTTGAAGTGTTTTCACGCCGGACAACACCGCCGACGCCTGGCCCGAATGCGCGATGACCACGCCGCTGGCGTCCGCAAGCATGGCGGCGGAAACGCCCTGGGTCTGGCTGGCCAGACGCGACAATTCCGTCACTGCCGCTGCCCGTGCGTCCGATGAGACTGACGCGGCCGAAGAGGTGGCAGATGATGTGGCCGAGGACGAGACTGACGCGGCCGACAGGCGGCCGGCGCTGGCCGTCAGCTGCCGGTGCACCGAATCGATATACAGGTTGATGAATTCGGCCAGCTTTTCCGAATAGGCCAGATTGGATTCCAGCGAATTCTTGACCACTTGCGCCTTCTGCACCTGATAGCCGGCGTAGAGCGCGTTGAAAAAGCCGATGGCCACGCTGAAGATGGCCAAGGCGATCAGTACCGTCAACAGCCCTACTTTTCTTTTCATCGGGAAGCGTCCTACCCGCTAGCTGCCAGCGTGCAGAATACAGAATCGATGAAACAGGGTCTAGGCCGGTGGAGCGGGTGACTTGGGCGGGTTCACTTGGGCCCGTCACTTCGCCGGATCGAACGCCATCGCGCGGCCCACCGCCTGCGGCGCGTAGCCGTCCCACGGGGTGTTGCCCGCATCCAGCCGCGTATGGATATTGCTGATGGTCCAGTGCGCGCTGCTCTTCAAGTCCGCGAGTTCGTCCCAGGCGACGGGCACCGACACCCCCATGCCTGGCCGGGCGCGGGCCGACCAGGCGG
The DNA here is from genome assembly GCF_902859595.1 of Achromobacter kerstersii. Classification (GTDB taxonomy): domain Bacteria; phylum Pseudomonadota; class Gammaproteobacteria; order Burkholderiales; family Burkholderiaceae_B; genus Achromobacter; species Achromobacter kerstersii. Next base: position 945,453 of record NZ_CADIJQ010000001.1, read on the forward strand.
CTACCGTTGTGGCGCCGAAGCCGTTGCGCAGATAGTCGACGAAGATCTTTCCGACCCGGTTTTTCGGCCCGCTCTTGGCGACGAAGATCTGCGGCAAGGTCGCGGCCATATGCACCACGATACGCTGCGAGAACGCCTTGATGGTGTCCCAATCCTGTTGCCGGCGCAGCGGCACCACCACATGCAAACCTTTGCCGCCACTGGTTTTTAGCCACCCTTCCAGGCCAATCTCTTGCAGCATCGTGCGCATGAGCTGCGCCCCCTGTTGCACCGCGGGCCAGTCCACGCCTTCGCCGGGGTCCAGGTCGAACAGCATGCGGTCGGGTTTGCTGATGGCGGTTTTCACCGCATTCCAGGTGTGGAATTCCACCACGTTCATCTGCACGGCCGACATGATGGCTTCGGCCGTAGGCACTTCCAAGAGCGGAGGATGATCAGGGTCGAGTTTGGCCGGCAGGGATTTGACGCCGGGCATGGCCGCTTCCAGGTGCTTCTGGAAGAAGAACGGCGCGTTCAAGCCGCCTGGCGCGCGCAGGAATGACACGGGGCGGTCTTTCAGGTGCGGTAGCAGCAAGGGCGCGACGAGTCCGTAGTAACGGGCCAGGTCCAGCTTGGTGATTCCGGCGGACGGGTCAATCACCCGTTCGGGATGCGTGAGCTTGGCGGGCTTGGCGCGTGGGATGGCCGGCCGTTCCCGCGTAATCTGGCGTGCCGGTTTGTCGTCGCGCAGTCCCCGGAACACCGAGTGCCGGATATGGCCGTCGCTGGTCCATTCGCCAAACGACACCTCGGCGACGCGTTCCGGCTTCACCCAGTGCACGCCTTTCGCCTGTCCGCCGGACACGGGTTTGTCGTGGGTTTCAATGTGCGCCAGTTCCTTTTGCAGCGCGATCAGCTTCGCCCGGTCAAAGCCCGTGCCGACCTTGCCCGCATAGCGCAACGCGCCATCTTCATCGTGCACCGCCAGCAGCAGCGCCCCCAACCCTTCGCGGGACCCTTGCGGCGCGGTGTAGCCCACGATCACAAATTCCTGGCGCTTGGCGCATTTGATCTTCAGCCAGTTGTCGCTGCGCCGCGACACATAGCGCGACGACAGGCGCTTGGCGATGATGCCTTCCATGCCCATCTTGCAGGCGGACGCCACCAGACTTGCGGGCGTCGCGTTGAAGGCCTCGCTGAAGCGCAGGTGGTCGTCGTGCGATGTTTCCATCAGCTGCGCCAGCAACGCCCGGCGCACGTGCAGCGGTTCGTCCCGCAAGTCGCGCTGGCCAATGAACGGCAGGTCGAAAGCGTAGAAGATGATGTTGCCGGTGCGGTCGCCATCGAAGGCGTTTTGCAAGGCCTGGAAATTCGGCACGCCGTTCTCGTCCAGCACCACGGCCTCGCCGTCCACCCAGGCGCATTTGGCGGGCAGCTTGCCGAAGGCCTCGGCACTATGGGGCAGCTTGGACGTCCAATCATGCCCGTTGCGGGTATACAGCTTGACGTCGTCGCCATCGATGCGGACCAGCAAGCGGTAGCCGTCGAACTTCAATTCGTACAGCCAATCGTCGGACTCGGGCGGCGCGCCGTCGATCAAGGTGGCCAGTTGGGGTTTAAGCGACGCGGGCAAGGCAGCCGCGTGGCCGGGCAGTTTGCTCTCCTCTGCGGCGGGCTTGGGCTTGGACTTGGAATCGGGCACGGCGTCAGGTTTGGAGTCCGGCTTCGCCCGGGCGTTGGCCTTGCCCGTCGTTTTGCCCTTCGCCGCCTTCGCCCCTTTGTCCCCCTTTGCCCTTAATGGCACGACGCTGTCGGGCATCTCATCCACCACGCTGAAGTCAGCCTCGGCGCGCGCGAAATCGTCGCGGTCTTTGATCAGCAGCCAGGGCGGCTGCTTGTCGCTTTCCTTGCCTTTCATTCGAACCAGCGCCCATCGGCCCTGCATTTTCTTGCCCTGCAAGTCGAACTTCAGGTGGCCTTCCCGATAGCCTTTGCGGGCATCACCCACGGGGGCCCACACGCCTTCGTCCCAGATAATGACCTTGCCCGCGCCGTACTGCCCTTCGGGAATCTGCCCTTCGAACTGGTTGTAGGCGATGGGGTGATCTTCAACCTGCACCGCCATGCGTTTGACCGACGGGTCGTAGCTGGGCCCTTTAGGCACCGCCCAGCTTTTCATCGCCCCATCCAGTTCCAGCCGAAAATCGTAGTGCAGCCGGCTCGCCCAGTGCTTCTGAATGACGAAGGCGCGCGCGCTTTCATTGGGTTGGCCGCCTTCCGCCGGTTCAGACGTCACCTGAAAATTGCGCTTGTTCCGATAGGTCTTGAGCGAATCGGCCATGTCACGCCGCCTTGCGAGACTTCGCCGCGGTTTTCTGGGCGGGCGCTTTCTTTGCGGCTGTCTTTATGTCAGCTGCCTTTATTTCGGGTGTCTTTTTTGCAGCTGTCTTTTTTGCGGCCGTTTTGCCAGAGGCCGCCTTCTTCGCCGCCGGCGCCTTCTTGGCCGCGGGCGCCGTCTTCTTGCCGCCCTTCAAGCTGCGTTGCAGCAACTCGGTCAGGTCGATGACGTTGTCCGCATAGGCCGGCGATTCTTCCTGCGGTTCCAACACCGTCTCGGTCTTGCCCGCTTTCACCTTCTTCTCAACCAGCCCCATCACGGCGGCCTTGAACTCATCCTTGTATTCCGTCGGGTCCCACTTGCCGGACATGTCATCCACCAACATCTTGGCCATCTTCAGTTCGCTGGCGCTGGGGGTCATGCCTTTGGCGCCGGACTTGGGCAGCTCCAGATCATCCATCGATTTGACGTCGTCGCCCCAGCGCATCAGGTTCAGCACCAGCGCATCGCCCGACGGAATCAGCGCGGCCAGGTGCTGCTTGGTCTGGATCACGACCTTGGCGATGCCGATTTTGCCGGTCTTGGCGAGCGTGTCGCGCAGCAAGGCATACACCTTCTGCCCTTTATTGATGGGCGCGACGTAGTACGGCCGTTCCAGATACACGAACGGCACGTCCGCCATGTCCACGAACTGTTGAATTTCAATGGTTTGCGTGGTGCGCGGGTAGGCGTCGGCAATCTCTTCCGGGGAAATGATGACGTACTGGCCGTCTTCGTATTCCACGCCCTTGACGATGTTGTCGCGGTCGATTTCCTTGCCGGTGCGCTTGTTGATGCGCTTGTAGCCCACCGGGTCCATCGAGCGCTTGTCCAGCCAGTCGAAGTCCACGCCGGACTCGGTGGTCGCCGTGTGCAGGCCGACCGGTATGTGGACCAGGCCAAACGAAATGGCCCCTTTCCAGATGGTTCTTGTTGCCATGATCAGCTCCTCTTATTAGAGAGTGATCAGCAAATAGTATTCCTGCGCGGGGTCGGTGCGGGCGGCTAGGGGCCGGTCTGCGGGCGGCTAGCCGGCGGTCTGCGGGCGCCCTGCCCGCTTGATGGCCCGCCGTCGCCACCACAGCCAGGCGCCACTGATGCCCAGCCCGCCCAGCGCCAGTCCACCGATTGCCACCGCCGTTTCCAGCGCGACCCCACCTAATTCACCCGTATGCAGCGGATAGATCACCGCCGTGGCGCGGGCGCCCGGGTCCAGCTCGTTCCAGCGATGTACCGCCAACACTTGCGCCGTGCGAGGGTCGATCCAGACCGAGGTCATGCCATTGGGATGCGGATCATCGGCCAGCATCATCCGGAATCGGGTGGGCGCGTTGGCATGAGGCGGCACGACGATATAGCCGATGGGCGGCGCGTCGGGGAATTGCGCAACGGCGCGGGCCGCCAACTGATCCAGCGTCCAGGGGGAACCGCCGGCCGGTTCGCCAGCCAGGGGCGGCAGCTTGGGCGCCTTGACGGGGGTTGCGCCGCTTAGCCAGGTGACGGCCGCGCCCAGCGGCCGCCAGGCCATGTAAGTGCCGGTTGCCACCGACACCGCAATGAGCAGGCCCAATGTGGCGCCACCAACGCGATGCAGATCAAACAGCGACCGCAGCAAGCCCCGGTTCAACGCAATATTCCAGCCCTTTGCCCAATGACGCGGCCACCACAGGATCAGGCCCGTGATCAGCAGGAAGAGATAGGCCAGCGCCACCCACGCCAGAATGGCTTTGCCCGTGCCGTCCAGGTACAGCGCGCTGTGCAGCTTGAACAGCACGTTCGCCGCGCCCTCGGCGTCACCGCGCCGGCCCTGCTCGGCTCCCGTGGCGGGGTCCAGGTACAGCGTGCCGCGCCACGAACCGCGTACCCGCACTTGCAGCGTTTCGCCGGGGTTGCGGGCGGGCCGGAATACCAGGTTGGCGCCGTCGCCGAATTCTTTCCGGACGCGGCCCAACACGGTATCAAGGGCTACGGGGGCTTGCGCAGGCGCGATTGCAGATCGGACGTCGGACGAGGCTTCGGGCCGGACGTGGGACTGCGCTTCGTGCCGGACGTCGGACTGCGCCTCGGGGCGGACGTCGGACTGCGCCTCGGGGCGGATGTCGGACTGCGCTTCGGACCGGACGTCGGACTGCGCTTCGGGGCGGACTTCAAAGAGCTGCGGGTTCGCCCAGCGGTCCAGCGCCGGCGTCACCACAAGCGCCGCGCCGGACAAGCCGGAGAAGATCAGCACCCAGCCGGCGCTAAGCGCCAGCCAGCGGTGCACCCGCAGCCACACGCCGCGCAGGCCCTTCATAGGAAGGCCCCGCTTTCGATTGTGCGGGCGCGGTTCAGAATGCCACCGACGCTTGCAGGTAGACGGTGCGCGGCTGGCCCACGAACTTGCCGCCGTTGTTGTCGGTGGAGCGCGTGTAGTAGCGGCGGTCAAACAGGTTCTTGATGCCCACGGCCACCTTCATGTTGTTCATTTCCTTGCCAAAGTCGTAGCCCGCGCGCACCGCCACCGTCGCAAAGCCGGGGATGTCACCCAAGCGGCCGCTGGCGTCTTCCTCGGTAACGTAGCCCGCGCCCGCGTCCGGCGAACCGGGCGAATGTTGCTTGGATTGCGCGAAGACGTCGGCGTTGAACGTCCAGCGCTGCACCGCGTAGCGCGCACCAATGGAGGCGACCTGGCGCGAATACAGCGGCAGGTCGCGCCCTTCGAAAGCGCCTGCCTTGGCGATGGCTTGCGTGTAGGTGTAGGTGGCGTAGACGGACAGGCCGCGCAAGGCGTCGCTCAGGTCGCCCAGGTCGTACCGCAAGGCGGATTCCAGGCCACGATGGCGCGTGGCGCCCAGGTCGGTCCACATGCCCTCGCCCACGATGGAGCGCGTCAGCTGCAATTCCTTGTCGAAATCGATATTGAACAAGGTGAATTCGCCGCTCCAGGCCTCACCGGCAAAGTGCGTGCCGATTTCATAGGTCTTGGCCGTTTCCGGGTGCAAGCCTTCGGTGGTAGACGCCAACTGGCTGTACTGCTGCGGCCCGAATGACTTGCCGGCGTTGGCGAACAGCGACCATTTTTCATCCACGCGGTACAGCACCGACAAGGTTGGCAGCGTCACGCGCGAATCGATCGACGGCGACAAGGCGCTGGTGACCGCGCCCGTGGCGGTATTGAAGTTGGTGACGTTGTTGTACGTGCTGATGCTTTCAAAGCGCACGCCGGGGGTGATGGTCCATTTGCCGATGTCGATACGGTCGTCGATATAGAAGGCGTGGGCGGTGGTGCCGCCGTCGCTCGTCTGGTAGGTCGGCATCTTCAGGTCGAAAGCGTCGCCACCGGCCGCCGGGTTGTAGTACGCCGTGCGCCCCGCCACTTCCGAGCTGCTTTCCTTCAGGTAACGGTAGCCAACGCTGATCTCCTGCACGAACGAACCCGAGTCAAACAGGCGCGAATAGCGCGGTTCAAACCCGAAATAGTGGTAGCTGCGGGGGGCTGAGGTCAGGCGGAACTGGTTGGCCGTGGCGCCGGTTCCGGCTTGTTCGATGTCGCTGCCGCGATACGAGTCCACGTAATACGTCAGCACTTCGAAGTTGTTCACGCCGTCGTTATGCGTGTACTTCAGTGACCCGTCCGTGCGGCGGCCGGTGAATTGGTCGTACTGGCGGGTGGATTGGAACGGGTCTTCTGAGTATTGCGCGGTGGTCAGGCCGCCCGGCATCCGGCCTTTGCCTTCGAAGTGGTGCAACGAGACGGCCACGTTGTCGGTCGACGAGAAGCGATAAGCGCCTTTCAGGATCACGTCGTCGATGTCGGTGGAATCGTTGCTGGACCGATAGCCGTCGCCGTGCGTGCCCGAATACAGCAGCGCGCCGCCCAGGCCTTGGTCAGTGGTGCCGCCCAGGAACAGGCTGGGCGTGGTCTTGACGTTGCCGCCGTGGCTATAGATTTCGCTGCCTACGTTCAGGCTGGTCGTGAAGTCCGTCGGAATCTGGCGCGTCACAAAGTTGATGATGCCGCCCACGTTCTGCGGGCCGTAACGCACGGAGCCCGCGCCACGCACTACGTCTACCGACTCCAGGTTGCCCAGCGACACCGGCGCCAGCGACAACTGCGGCTGGCCGTAAGGCGCATAGGCCATCGGCACGCCGTCCATCAAGATGGTGGACCGGGGCGACAGGCGCGACGTCAGGCCACGCACGCCCACGTTCAGCGACACGTCACTGCCGCCGGTGCCGTTGCTGTCTTGCACCTGCACGCCCGGAATCTGGCGCAGCACGTCACGCACATTGCTGGACCCACTTTCCACGATCTGCTGCTGCTCGACGACCGTGCGGGCGCCGGGATGCGACAACACCTTTTCTTCGGTGGGCGTGCCAAGCCAGTCGCCCGTTACGGTGACGGCGGCCAACTCCCCTGCTTCGCCGGCGGCGGCTGCTGTGGCCGCTGTGGCCGCTGTGGCCGCTGTGGCCGCTGTGGCCGCTGTGGCCGCTGTGGCCGCTGTGGCCGGTACGGTAGCAGATGCTGTAGCAGATGCTGTAGCAGGCCCCGGGGCCGTCTGCGCCTGAGCCAAACCGGACAGACCAGCCAAGGCGGCGGCAATCGCCGCGGCGCGGCGGTTCAGCGGGAACGATGCCCGCGCTTGCTTAAGGTTGGCCTTCGCCATCTTGCTCTTCTCCAGACGCCTGCTGAGACGTCACCACAGGTAGCGGTCATCCTCAGTGCGACAGGAGGCAGCAAGAGTCAATGACACGACAGCCGGACACCCAGCGTCCGACTCCGGGCGGGAGTATAAATAGGATCTATTTGCAAGTAAATAGGCGCCAAAATGGTTGCCACGTTAAGCGAAATTGGCGCCTGGCTTGGGTTTCCGCCGAATGCAGAGGCAGCTAACGGGGCAGTTTAGGCTCCAACGTCGGAGCAACCTCGTGGCAACTTTTGGGGCAACTTTTGGGGCAACTGCAGGCGAACTACGGCTTTAATTCGCGCGGCAAGGTCTTGCCCGCGTCGTCATCGCCGTAGACCAAACCGGGCAACGGCGACCTTCCCTTCCCCGCCTGTTCCCACAGCACTTCGATCCAGTCCGCTGCCGTATCCGCAATGGCGTCATGCACGGCAAAGCCGGTGCTGTCGGGGGCGAACTGCGGCACCGCCGGGCTAAGGCCCTTGCTGGTGTGGCGGACGTCGAACAAGGTTCGGTGGGCGTCCACCGCCTTGTTCAGCACATACAAGTCGGGGCCGTCCAGGCTGATGACGACCGAGAACGTGCCCTCGCCGTCCTGGTCGGGGAATATGCCAAATTGAATTTCGCGGGCTTTTTCCGGCAAGGCGGCAATTAGCGCAGCCAGTTTTTCTTGGGCGCGGCCGGTGTGCTGGTCCAGCACGCGGCGCAGTGCGATTTGGTAGTCGTGTTGATTCATCTGGAAATTTTACGGGTGGAGATGGCTAAAAAATACTTCATAAAGCACTTTAACTACATCACTTTAGGTGCAGGACGTTTTATAAGCTAAATCAAGACTTTGCATTGCATTTGTGAAGTCATTTATAGATGCTGCGCGCAATGATCGTTCGATAGTTTTGGACTTTCCCGGGAAAACCCGCAGAAACTTTTCTGCTTTCGTTCGGGTCGCTAATGATTCAGGTTAATGTCAGGCGCCTTCTCCGGCACGCGCCGCGCCTGTGTCCCGCCGCCTATCCGAGAGCCTCCGATGACTACCTCCTCCTCGCCCGCCGCCCACACCGAGGTGGAGGACCCGCGCGCCGGTTTGTCAGTGATGGACGCGATCGTGGTCTTGGTGGGCGTGGTGATCGGCATCGGCATTTTTGGCTTCCCGCCGCTTGTGGCGCAGCATGCCGGCTCAGAAGCCATGTACATCGGCTTGTGGTGCGCCGGCGGCCTGGTGATGTTGGTGGGCGCGCTGTGCTACGCCGAATTGGGCTCGGCGTACCCCGGCGCAGGTGGCGAATATCTGTATTTGACTCGGGCCTGGGGCTCACGCGTGGGGTTGATGTTCGCCTGGGCGCGGTGCACGGTCATCCAGACTGGCGCCATCGCCGTTGTCGCCTATATCTATGGCGATTACGCCCAGCGCTTGATGCCGTTGGGGGCGCACGGCCCGGCGCTGCATGCCGCGATTTCCGTGGTCGCCCTGACGGCGCTGAACGTGATCGGCACGAAACACTCCAAGCGGCTGCAATGGGTATTTACGGTGCTGACGCTGCTGGCGCTGGGCGCCGTGTTGATCGCCAGCCTGTCCACCACCACCACCGACAGCACAGCCTTGGACGCCGCGCCCGCCGCGCTTACCGGCAACCCCGCGGGCTTGATGGGCATGGGCATGGTGTTTGTGTTGCTGACCTACGGCGGCTGGAACGAAGCGGCCTACCTTAGCGGCGAACTGCGCAATCCGGGGCGCAACATGAGCCGCGTGCTGCTCATCGGCACGGTCGTTGTGACGGGTGCGTATGTCCTGACCAATCTGGCGTTGCTGGAGATTTTCGGCCTGCAAGGCCTGCGTGACACGCCGGCGCTGGGCGCAGACGTCATGCAATTGGCCGCCGGACCCTATGCCGCCGCCTTGCTCAGTTTGATGATCTGCGCGACGGCGTTAAGCACCATCAACGGCACCATCATCACCGGGGCGCGGGTGTATTACGCGCTGGGGCGCGACGTGCCGCGGCTGCGGGGATTGTCTGGCTGGAGCGCACGCAATGCAACGCCGGTTGCGGCGCTGTTGGCGCAAGGCGCGATCACGCTGGCGCTTGTGGCGCTGGGCGCCTTCAGCCAGAACAGCGTGCAGACCATGGTGGCGTATACCGCGCCCGTCTTCTGGATCTTCATGCTGCTGGTCGCGGCGTCGGTCTGGCGCTTGCGCCAGATAGACCCGGATCGCGCCCGGCCGTTTCGCGTGCCGTTGTATCCGCTGCCCCCGCTGCTGCTGGCCCTGACGTGCGCCGGGCTGGTCTATTCCAGCGCCGTGTATGCGGGCGCTGGCGCCTTGATCGGGCTGGCCGTGCTGGCGGCTGGCGTCCCCATGTTGCGATTGCTCAAGCCTGCCCGGCTGCCGGGCTAACCCAAGGAACCTTCCATCATGAAACCTTCGACTCTGCCTCCCTACTCCGCCCGCCCGCCCGTTGCCGGTGTCCAGCGCGCTACGCAGACGCGCACACGCATGATGATGGTGGCCACCGCCATGGCGCTGTCGCTGGCGTTCGTGGCCGCCGCCAACGCCCAGCCGGCGGCCAAGACAGAGGCTAGGACAGTCACTACGACAGACGCCAAAGCGTCCGGCGACTACGTGCCCGACGTGGGCCAGGATGGCAAAGACGTCATCTGGGTGCCCACGCCGCAAACGCTCGTGGACAAGATGCTGGACATGGCCAAAGTCACGCCGCAAGACCGGCTGATGGACCTGGGCTCGGGCGACGGCCGCACCGTCATCACCGCCGCGCAGCGCGGGCTGACCGCGCAAGGCATTGAATACAACCCGGATTTGGTTGAGCTGTCGCGCCGCAACGCGCAACGCGCGGGCGTGGCCGACCGGGCCACCTTCGTGGCGGCCGACCTGTTCAAGACGGATTTGTCCAAGGCCGACGTGATCACCATGTTCCTGCTGTCAACCATCAACGAGAAGCTGCGCCCCACCCTGCTTCAGTTGCCGCCCGGCACCCGCGTGGTGTCAAACACGTTCCGCATGGGCGATTGGGAGCCGGACGCGGCCGAGACCGTCACGAAGGAGTGCTCCACCTATTGCACGGCGCTGCTGTGGATCGTGCCGGCCAAGGTCGACGGAAAGTGGGAGGTCGATGGTCAGACGCTGCATCTGACCCAGCACTACCAGATGCTGTCGGGCAAGCTGGGTTCGGCGGATATCTCCGACGCGCGCCTGGACGGCAAAGCGATTTCGTTCGTGGCCAACGGCGTGCGCTACACGGGCGAGGTCAATGGCAAGACCATGAGCGGCAGCGCCGCCGGCAAGGGAAGCTGGACGGCCAAGCGGATATAGGAAATGGCGCGAGGCCAGGCCGCGGATTACGAGATGAAAGCTGGATGTGAACGCAGGCAGCGGCTGTGTAAGAGGTGAAAGCTGGCGGTGAACGCAGGCAGCGGCTGTGTAAGAGGTGAACACTGGCGCTGAACGCAGGCGGCGGCTTAGATTGCCGCCTGGCGCACGCGCTTGGACAGCGCTTCGGCAGACTCCTTGCGTTCGCTATAGCGATCCACCAGATACGGCGAGACATCGCGCGTCAACAGCGTGAACTTCACCAGTTCTTCCATGACGTCGACGATCCGGTCGTAATACGCCGACGGCTTCATCCGGCCGGCGTCGTCGAATTCCTGCCAGGCTTTGGCTACCGACGACTGATTCGGAATTGTCAGCATGCGCATCCAGCGGCCCAGGATACGCATCTGATTGACCGCATTGAACGATTGCGACCCGCCGCTGACCTGCATCACCGCCAGCGTCTTGCCCTGCGTGGGCCGCACCGCGCCTAGCGTGAGCGGAATCCAGTCGATCTGCGACTTCATCAGCCCGGTCATCGCGCCGTGGCGTTCCGGCGAACACCAGACCATGCCTTCGGCCCATTGCACGGCATCCCGCAGCGCCACGACTTTCGGGTGATCTTCTGGCGCGTCGTCCACCAGCGGCAAGCCAGAGGGATCGAAGATACGCGCCTCCGCACCAAAGCGCTGGAGCAATCGGGCGGCCTCTTCGGTGGCGTAGCGGCTGAATGAGCGCTCGCGCAGCGAGCCATACAGCAAGAGGATGCGCGGCGAGTGGGTGGACCGTGGACGGTCGAGGGCGGCGCCGATGTTGCTATCCACAAGCTCGGCAAGCAGGTTTGGCAGATCGGACGGGGAATCAGTGGGGGAATCCGCCGGAGATACGGATGGGAAGGAAGACGGCATTTGCATTGATGACAGCTTTTAATTCAGGGAAATTCAAAGGGAAACGTCGGGGCCGCAAGGCGCGCCCTGGCAGCAATGTTCGGTCAGATACGCCAGCAGACCGTTCATCTGCGGGTACGCGGCGCGGTAGATAAGGTTTCGGCCCTGCTGCTCGGCCGTGACCAGGGCCGCATGCGACAACTCTTTCAAGTGGAACGACAGCGCATTGCGCGCCACGCCAAGCTGGTCGGCCAGAACACTGGGTGTCAGGCCCTCGGGGCCGGCAACGACTAGCGCGCGGAACACACGCAGGCGCTGCACATGAGCCAAGGCGGCAAGAGCGGATACGGCTTGATCTTCAGTCATGCGTGGATAATACAACGATTATTGAATCAATGAAAAGCGCTTATTTAGTTTGAGGCTGAGGGGTTTGACCCTGCCCCAGCTCATGCAATAGCATGCGTTGCATGAGACGAGACAGCAAACTTTCCGGTGTCCTCCACGTGTTGCTACACATGGCCGAAGCGCCCGGCCCCATGACCTCCGAAGACCTGGGCCGGGTCATGCAGACCAACCCCGTCGTTATCCGCCGCATCATGGCGGGCTTGCGCGAACAAGGCATGGTCCGATCGGAAAAAGGCCACGGCGGCGGCTGGACCATCTCGTGCGACTTCAACGACGTCACGCTGCGCGACATCTACGAAGCGTTAGGTTCGCCAGAGATCTTCGCCATGGGCAACCGCAGCGAATCCCCCGGCTGCCTGGTGGAAGCCGCCGTGAACAAGGCGCTGGACGGCGCCTTCGAAGACGCGCAGGCGTTGCTGATGGAGCGGTTTGGCGGCGTGACGCTGGCCGCCCTTAGCCGGGATTTTCACGAAGGCATGGTCACGCAAGGACGCCGCATCGACTTCAACGCCATCCATGCGAACGACGGTGAAGGCGCCGCACCGGCGGCGTCGTCCTAGGCCGGGTTGCTGATCAGCGTGCAGATCAGGTTCCAGGCGACTTTGTTAGCCTTGCACGCGCCACGCCGCCAGCGTCGTTTCCACCAGCTCGATCTCGCGCGGCGGCATACCAGCCGCCTCGTAGTACCGCCGGCGTTGCGTGACGACGTCGCGCACCGGGTCCAGGATGGAACGCGCAGCCGCTTCCGATCGCAGGCCGAAGCGCCGGTACTCCGTCAGGCAATTCTCGAACGTGCTGTCCCGGCCCGCCGCGCCAATATGCAGGTAATGCTTGGCGGACCCTTCCTGCGTCACCACATCGAATAGCGGCGACAAGCGGTACGTGTGCGCGCCGTCATCCTTCAGAAATCCCACGTTCTTCAGGTGATCATCGGTGTTGTGCACCGCCACGTTCAGGATCATGCGGGCGTACAGCTCTTTCAGATCCTGCACGGGGTTCGAAGACACGCGGCGCACCACGTCCGCCAGACGCGCATAGGAATAGGTTGCCTTGCCGCGCGCGCCGTCCAGCTCGCGCTTGCCAATCTGTACCGATGGGCTGATCAGCGACGCGCCGCTCAGGAAATGGCGCCGGGCGACAACCGGGTCGGCGCCGCTGGCGGCAGGCAGGCGCTGGCGGTCAAAGCGATGCGTCAACAGCACCGCGCCCAGATGCGTTTCGGTCAAACGCACCTCAGGCACGGTCAACCCGATCTCGCGCGCCATCTGCAAATTGGCGAATTCCACGCGCTGCCGGTCGTAGGAGTCGCCCTTGCGCGGAAACTTGGCGATCCACATCTCGCCGTGTTCGTCGCGAACAATCGTCTTCGGCCGCGCCCCGCCGATATCCCAGGAACTGCCCAGAATGTCGCGGTACAAGCCTTTGGGTTTCACACCTTGGTCGATATCTGTCAGCAGATCGGCCAGCGATTCCACCTGGCTGACTTCAGGCAGCCGGTAGGTTTTGCGCATGTTCGGCGTGAGCAAGCGCGCGCTGAAGAACAGCGCGCCCACGCCCATGCCGCGCCCGCGCAGCAGGACTTCATCTTCGGTGACGCGCGCACCCGCTTTGTCGACGCGCATGACGTTGCGCCCCCACGCGTCCGGCGCGGCGTCGAAGATGGCGCCCAGCGTTTCGTAGCGGCTTTCGGTGCGAAAGGTGGTCTTGGCGTCGATCAGCGGCAGATTCAACGGGTCCAGCGCAAAGGCGCGGGCGTCGTTGACGTAGGACTGCACGTAGGTGAATTCGGCGAAAAAGTGGTTCTCGTCGGTGTCGTCCAGCGTCAGCACGCCAGCCAAGACCGCTTCGCCGCGTATGTCTACATAGACGAAGAGTTCGCTTTCAACCGATTTGTGCTTGCGGGAGCGTGCCATGGCCGGGCCCGGGCGTTACAGCTTGGCGGGGTCGGCGCGATGCGTTGGCAACGCCCCGCCACTGCCCCGGCTGGGCCGGCGCATCGCATCCAGGCGCTTGCCCACCCCGTCTTCTTCTGGGTCGGCCAGCGCAAACACCTGATCGCGAAAGCCGTATTGCAGCAACGCTTCGACGGCAAGCGCGAGCGATACGCCGCCGTCGCCACGTTCCAGCCGCGCGATGGTGGCGCGCGACACGCCCATCCGGCTGGCCAGCGTGGTTTCGGATTCGCCCCGGCGAAGGCGAGCCGTGCGCAGGTTGGCGCCCAGGCGGACCAGCGCCTCGGCGGCATCGAAGCTGGGTTCTATCTTCTTTTTCATGGGTCAATAATAGAACCGTGCTGCGCGAATTGCACGATTAATGATGCATTTTGAACAATTAAATGCATCATTGATAGATCATTAATAGATCATTAATATGCACTATGCGCTATTAATGATGCATAACGCGAAGGCTACACCACCACAGCCTGATCCAGGCGCAATGCCCCGCGCGCCGTGTCGAGCGTGACGCGCGCCCCCAGCGGCAAGGTCAGATTTGGGTCGCCGTGGCCACTGGGCCAGCCGGCCAGAATAGGAATTCCGCGCGCGCGGAACTGGTCCAGGATCAACGGATACAGCAGGCCTTGCGCCTGCGCATCGTCCATTTGCACGCCAAGCCGCGTGAAGTTGCCCACGAGCAGGCCTTTGACGCCATCGAATTTGCCGGCGGCGGCCAACTGGCCCAGCAGCCTGTCCACGCGCGGAATCGCTTCGTTGACGTCTTCGATGAACAGAATTGCGTCACGCGTGTCGATGTCGTTGCGGGTGCCGATCAGCGCGCCAATCAACGCCAAATTGCCCCCAATCAAGCGGCCGCTGGCCACGCCCGGCACAAGCTCGGTCGGCAGCGAGTTCATCGGGGGCGTGATCCATGCGCCCTTGCCCATCTGCCCGGTGACCATCGCGAACAAGGCGGATTCCGTGGGTTCGCGTTTGCCGGCCAAGAGGTCTTGCGCCAGCATCGGCCCGTGAAAGGTCACAAAGCCCGCATGGCGTTGCAGCGCCAGGTGCAGCGCGGTGATGTCGCTGTAGCCGATGAAGGGCTTGGGATGCCGCCGCAAAAGTCCGAAGTCCAGCTGATCCAGCAAGCGCCACGAGCCAAAGCCGCCTTGCAGACACCACACCGCGCCTACGTCGGGATCTTCGAATGCCGCATGCAGATCGGCCAAGCGGTCGGCGTCGCTGCCGGCCAGATACTCATACGGCACATCCTGCCGCGTGCGGCTGGCAGGCATGACTTGCGCCACGAACCCGCGCGACTCCAACCATTGGGCCGCATCATCGCTGGCATTAAGCGCCGCCGAAGCCGGCGCCACAATTGCCACTTTTGCACCCGGGCGCAGGGCCGGCACCGCAGCCGCTCCCTTGCCATTGGCGGGCGCAGGCGGCGTTGGCGGGGCTTGCCCCTTCACGGGGGTGCGACCGGGGCCAGCGCAACCAGCCAACGCCAATGCCGACAGGCACAAGACGCCCGTCTGCTTCAAAAAGCGTCGACGGCTGTGATCGGAACGTTGCGTAGGCTCGCCAGGCAAGATCATGGGCACTTAAAACCGTTCGTAGTCCAACCGATAGCGCCATTGGCCAACCGCCAGCCCCGCCAGGGGCAAGCGGCCAATGCGGATGCGGCGCAGGGCCTGCAACTGCAAGCCCGCCGTGTCGCACACAAATTCAATGAAGCCCGGCAGCGGCGTTTTCAGTGCAAAGCGCAGGTGGGTTTCGTTCTGCCAGCTGACCTTCATTGGCGTCGCGGCGCGCCCATCAAACGCCAGCCCGCGCTGCAACCGCGCAAGATCGCCTTCGCTCAATTGCCCGCTGACTTGCGCGATGTATTCCTGCTCAACCAGCTTGCCCTCTTCCACCAGCTTGCGCGACACGGCGTATTCCTGCGTGTACACGACGAGGCCGCTTGCGGCGCGCTCAAGCGGCGTCACGAGCTTCAGCCCATTGAACATGCGCTTCAGATAGCGCTGGCTGGCGCGGTCGCCCGGCATCTGGTTCTTGGGAATGATCAGGTCGCGGGCGGAACCCGGTTCGTTGTCTGCGTAGGTGCCGGCGGGCTTGTGCACCAAAAACGTCACCGGCTTCATGTCTTCCAGCTTCGCGCCGGGCAACAGGCTGATGGTTTGGCCCGGCGCCACGCGAAAGCCGGGCTCTTCGATGGTTTTGCCGTCCACGGCGACCCAGCCGCCTTCGATATAGCGTTCGGCGTCACCGCGCGAGCAGTTCTGTTCCGCGGCCAGCTGCTTGGCCAGGCGTACGCTTTCGCTCATCGGGCCCCCGCCTGGAATGCGGGCGCTGCCGGGGTGAAAAGGAATTCGGGCGCGCTGTCAGCCAGCGCAGTCGGGTGCATCGTCATGTATTGCCGGGGTGTTGCAAAAAAAGCGGGCGTTGCGCCCGCGGTGTCAGACGAATGTTACGCCTTTTCCACGGGCGTTCCCGGCAACGCCGGGTCGGCCACGGTGGGAATTGCGGTGAACTCTGCGGCGGTATCGTCAGGCGGCGGCACCTCGTTGATCCAGGCCGTCAACAGCGTGGACGTCACGGCCAGAATGACCGGCCCGATAAACAGGCCGACGATGCCAAAGGCGAACATGCCGCCCAGCACGCCCGACAAAATCAGCAGCATCGATAGATTCACGCCGCGTTTGATCAGCAGCGGGCGCAGCAGGTTGTCCAACATGGCGACCAGCACCGCCCAGATCAGCAGCAGCGTCGCGGCCAGTTTCATATCGTTCTGGAACAGCCAGATGACCCCGCCCAGCATCGGCAGGAACGGACCCAGCTGCGCCAGGCACAGCATCACCATCAAGGCAGTCAGGATGCCGGCAGACGGTACGCCGGCAATCCACAAGCCCACACCGCCCAGTGCGGACTGAACCACGGCGGTCACGACGATACCCAGCGCCACGGCCCGGACGGCGGCGCCCGCCAGCCGAATGGCCGCCACACCGCGCATACCCGCCAAACGGTTGGCGAAGCGCCTGACGAAGTCGGCCGCCATATCGCCTTGGGCATACAAAATGCCGGAGATGACGATGGTGACCAGCATGTGAACCACAAACACGCCGACAATCGCGGCGTGCCCCAGCAGCCAGCGCGCCGCGGTGGTCAGATAAGGTTCCAGCCGTGCCAGCAACCCGCCCGCGCCGGCATCGGACAAGGTCTGCCATTCCTGCGCGATGCGCGGACCGGCAATGGGAACGCTGCGTATCCAGCTCGGCGGCGCAAGCAGCGCATAGTCCGGCAGGCTCTTGACGGCGGCCATGATTGCGCCGCTATGTTCCGCCAGCGTTGCAATGACTTGATAGAGCGGCAGCACGATCACGAACAGCAGGATCAGCAGCATGAACACAGTGGCCGCCCAGCGCCTGCCGCCGCAACGTTCCTGAATGGCCAGCATCACTGGCCAGGTCGCCACCACAATCGTGGTTGCCCAGATGAGGCCCGGCAGGAAGGGCTGCAACACGTACAGGCTGCCCACCATCAAGGCGGCCAGGATGACGATAAGAAGCAGGATGCGGGCTAGATCGACGTTCGGACGTGGGTTCACCCGGTGCTCCTGGCAAGGCATGACGCCCCGCGTGATGGCGCATCGCCAGGGTTGGGCGGCTGCCCAAGGCGCCATGGGATGCGATCTTTCGAATTTATCCGAATTTTGCTCAGACTTGTACTAGTTGCGCGCCGGGACAGGCACGCCGTTTGCTAAGGGCAGATGCCGCTGAACGCGAATTGATTGAGGATGGCGACGGCGCCGGGTTCTCCGGTGGCTGCCTTCCGGGCGGCGCATCTCTATGGAGGTATGCCATGAGGCTCCTGACCACTACCGGCTTATCGTCGGCCATTTTGCTGGCTTTTGCGCTGGCCGGCTGCACGGCACCCAGCTCGTACAGCTCCCCGCAACCACGCTCTAGCTCCAGCACTGATACACGGAATCACGCCAACTACCACGCCGAGAACTTCGGCGAACCTGACAACACGCCATTTCAGGGTACTTACCCGGGCCGTTGATCGGCATCCGCTTGAGCGGCGCGCGCGGCGGCGTTCTCATCCAGAGCGCTACGCGCCGCCGTATTCTGCTGCGCCAATGTCATCAAATGGCGCGTCAGCTCGCCCACTTGCGCATCCTTTTGTTGTAGCTGAAGCAGCAGCGCGGCCGATTGCGCGTCGGACGCGGCCGCCCGGGCTTCCAGCGCCTGTTCCCGCTCGCGTGCGGACGCCAGCGCGTCACGCGCCACATCTTGACTGACCTCGTGGCGTGCCTGCGCCGCCTGGATTTCTGTTCTGAATTCGGCTCTGACCCGCTGCGTCTCCTGCTCTGCCGCGCGTTTGCCCTCTTGCGCCTGGGTTAGCGAGGTTTGCAGCTGGCTGATCTGCCGTTGGCTGGCGATTTGGGCCTCGTCGAACCGCAATTGCAGCTTTTTAGCGGCCCCGCGCTCGGCATCCAGCTCGTTCATCCAGCGTCGTTCGTGTGCGGTGTGCCGAGCCTCTACCGCCTCTAGCGCCTGGGCGTGCAGCCCGCGCATCTTCTCGGCTTCGGTCAGCAGCGTCTGAACGGCGCCGCGCGCGTCTTCCAATTGCAGCCGGCTTTGCTTGAGCTGTTCATCGCGTTGGCGCAACAGCTGCTCCGCCGCCTGAAGGCGATCTTCGGTGGCGGCCAGCTGTGCAGTAGCCAGCCGCAAGCTTTCCTGCAAATCCTGTTCACGATTCGCCAGCTGGAGCTCACGCTGCTGGAGTTGTTCGGCCTGCCCCGCCAGTCGCTCGCCCTCTTCCGCCAGTTCTTCCCAGCGCTGCCGATATGAATCGGCTTGTTCGGCGCGCGCTTCCGCCAAGGCGGCTTCCCAGAAGTGGGTGGCGGCCTGCGTTACCGGGTCGGGGATGGCCGGGGCGGCGGCAAACGCGCCAGGGTCTTTGATTCGGGCGCCC
Source organism: Achromobacter kerstersii (assembly GCF_902859595.1). Lineage (GTDB taxonomy): Bacteria > Pseudomonadota > Gammaproteobacteria > Burkholderiales > Burkholderiaceae_B > Achromobacter > Achromobacter kerstersii. The sequence continues at coordinate 964,001 of NZ_CADIJQ010000001.1, forward strand.
AGCGCGCGGAACCAGGTTTCCAGGTGCGGGCTGACGGTGTTGGGCGAGCCCCGGCCAATTTTTTGCCTGACCCGTTCGATGGTGGGGCGCGCGCCTTCCAGCAGCAAGGCGTCGGCGGCCGTCCAGACGTCGTTTTCCGTAATTCCCGTGGCCATCGCCGTCACTCCCTCGTTTATCGTCATTTGGGTACTGAATTAGTCACGATAATGGAACCTTATCGTGATCTATTTCATATTAGTGTTAGATATCATACAGCATACATAATAATATGTATGAAATAGGCACATCGCACGATTTCAGAACGAATTCCCTCGGAATTGCGGCCCCACCCCAGTTGCGCGGCAATTCCGTATAGTTCTGGCTTCGCCTGACCCACCCCTGAAGCCACCCTTGCCCCATGCAGTTGAAATTGCTGGCCTCGCTGCCCTTGTTGGACCCGCATGCGCTGGATGTACAGGCCGACGCCGCCGTGCGCAGCCTGATGCGCGAAGGCAGCTCGGCCAACACCGCCGCCAGCTACCGCGCCGCCATCCGTTACTGGACGGCCTGGTTCGAGCTGCGCTACGGGCAGCGTTTTGCCCTGCCCTTGCCTGAGGCTGCCGTCATCCAGTTCGTGGTCGACCATGCACAGCGCACGACGGATCACGGCCTGAAATGGGAGCTTCCGCTGGCGTTGGACCAGGAGCTGGTTCGCCTGAAAGCCAAAGGGCGGCTGGGCGCACCCAGTCTGAATACCTTGCTGCAACGGGTGTCTGTGCTGTCCAAGGCCCATGAATTGTTAAGGCATCCGAACCCTTGCCGGGCCGCCACCGTGCGCGAATTGCTGGCCAAGACGCGCCGCGCCTATGCCCGCCGCGGCGTGGCGCCGGCGAAGAAGGAAGCGCTGACCCGCGAACCCTTGCAGGCGATGCTGGCCACTTGCGACGACACCTTGCGCGGCATCCGAGACCGCGCGCTCTTGTTGTTTGCGTGGGCCAGCGGCGGCCGGCGCCGGTCAGAAGTGGTGCGCGCCACGGTCGAAAACACCGTCCGCACGGCTGAAGGCTTTCTCTATACGCTGGCGCAATCCAAGACCAATCAGTCGGGCGCGCGCCGCGCAGACGACCAGAAACCCATTGTTGGCAGCGCCGCGCAGGCGCTGGACGCCTGGCTAGCCGCCAGCGGCATTCAACAGGGTCCGATCTTTCGCCGCGTGCGCCGGGGCGATGTGATCGGAGAGCCGCTGGCGGCAGCGGCCGTGCGCTACATCGTGCTGGAACGCTGCAAGCTTGCCGGGCTGGAAGGCGAATTTTCCGCCCACAGCCTGCGCTCGGGTTTCGTTACCGAAGCTGGCCGGCGCAACATTCCGCTGGGCGACACCATGGCCATGACGGGCCATGCCAGCGTCGCCACCGTCATGGGTTATTTCCGGGCGGGGGCTGCGGCCCAGTCTCCCGCTGCCCGCCTGATGGACGAAGCTGAGCCAGACGACCTATAGATGTGCGCCGCGCCTGCCGTAATACGATGACGCCTTTTCCTTCGCCCTCTTTGCGCCGCCCACATTTACGGTGCGCCCCTCGCCCGCCCAAGTCCTAGCCCTAGTCCGCCACCCCATGCGAATCAACCTACGCGGGCTTGTGCTTGCGCTTACCGTATTCAGCGCCATCGCGGCGACCGCGAATGCCCTATACGCCAGCTACCTGGTGCAGCGCGACCAGCTCATCACCAACACGCTGGAGGCCAACCGCGTCTATGCCGCCAAGCTTGCGGAAAGCACCACCCATTTCCTGAAGGCGGCGCAGCAGCAGCTTGCCTACAGCGCGCGCCACTTGGCCAGCCAGGTCGACGACCTGGATGGGTTGGCAGCGGAAGTCATGCGCCTGCAGGAGCAGGCCGACAACTTCAACTCGGTAGGCGTCGTCAGCGCAGACGGCATCATCCTGGCCACGACCCAGAGCTTCCGCAATTTTCTAGGCACGCGGGTAGATAGCGCCGGCAGCCGAGCGGCATTGAAGGCGCGCCAGCCGCTGATCAGCAAGCCTTATGTGTCGATTGCCGGCAACATGCTCATCAACCTGTCGCACCCGATCTTCTCGAACGACGGCCGGTATCTGGGCTATATCGCCGGCACGATCTATCTGCGCAACGACAGCGCGTTGCAGGAATTGCTGGGCAAGCACCACTATCAAGACGGCTCCTACTTGTTTGTGGTGGATGGCGACGGCCAGTTGATCTATCACATGGAGTCCGCCCGCATTGGTGAAAACGTGATGCGCAATCCGGTCGTAGCCGCCGTCACGCAAGGCCACGCCGGCGCGCAACGGGTGGTCAACACGAAGGGGGTGGACATGCTGGCGGGCTACGCGGCGGAGCCGCTAAGTGGCTGGGGCATCGTCGCGCAACGTCCGGCGGAAAAAACGTTGGAGCCGATTCATGACCTGATCTGGGCGCTGATCGGCTACGCGGCGCCGCTGGCGCTGGCGTTCTTATTGGCCATCTGGTGGTGCGCACGAATGATCTCGCTGCCCCTGTCGCAACTGGCCACCAATGTGGAACACCAGGATGTGGCCGTTGCGATGCAGCGCGTGCAGTCCATCAAAGCCTGGTACTTCGAAGCGGAACGGTTAAAGCGCGCCGTGATCTGGAGCTTCACAAGCTTGCAGGACAAGATCGGCAAGCTGAACCTGGCCAGCATCACTGACCCCCTGACGGGCTTGCGCAACCGCCGCGGAACGCAGGACGCCGTCGAGCAGCTGCAAGCATCCGACACGCCCTTTGCGGTGGTGGCGCTGGACATTGATCACTTCAAGCGCGTGAACGACACCTATGGGCACACCACGGGCGATGAGGTTATTCGCGGCATGGCGCAACTGATGCGCGAATGCTCGCGGCCGTCCGACATCCTTAGCCGTAATGGCGGCGAAGAGTTCCTGATTCTGCTGCCGGGAGTGGGAACCAAAGAGGCCGCAACCGTCGCCGAGCGCCTGCGCAAACACCTGGCCGGCCGACGGCTGCATGGCGTGGATGGCATCACGGTGTCGGCAGGCGTGGCGCAATGGCCGTCAGCCGGGCCAGAGGTGAGCCAGGTGTTCCAGGCGGCCGATGCGGCGCTCTACGCGGCCAAGGAGCAAGGGCGTAACCGGGTGGTCGTGCACGCGGGGTAGTCGCCGCAAGGTTTCGGCGGCCGCGAGCCCAGGCCAGAGCAGGTCAATGGCGAGCCGTTTTCTTCACAATATGGCGAGCGGTTGCCTTCACAACATGGCGAGCCGTTGTCTTCACAATTGGCGAGCCCGTGTCTTGACGATTGGCGAGCCCGTGTCTTGACGACAGTGTTGAGCTGCGGCCATCAGGTAAATCCGTCTGATTTTCTCGGCTTGGCCGCGCGGTCAGCGCTGCTAGCACCAACTATCGTAGTCGTCTGATTCTCTTCGCGACCTCGCTTCCCCATAATGCGCCATGTTCATTGCGATGTTAACTAGTGCTTGACTGGCGGCTAGGCAGCGGCGGCTAAGCGCTATTTCCAGGGAGCTTCGCTTGCCGTGTCCGCGCGCACTTTCATCCCGCACTTCATTCCGCACTTCACCCCACATTTCATTCCGCACAGTGGCGTCATCACGCCCCTATCGCTATCCCTGGCAACGTCGCCCGTGACGTTGGCCCGTGGCCGCCTGCCGGCCTCCTAGCCCCCTCCCCTAAATCCTTTCCACCATCCTCCGCGACCTGCCTTTTGGCCGGCCGCAGGGGGTTCTTTTGTCCCACGCAACACAACAACATCACATGGGGTTCTTATGACCGCAGCAAGGAAAAAGGCAGGTGCTCTGCTCACCGCTTTGGCCGCCGTGTCCGTCACCGGCATGGCGCAGGCGTCCACCACCAGTGTCACGCTGTACGGCATCGTTGATCTGGGTCTGGCGTTTGAGCGCAAACACGACAGCGCCAACCCCTCGTCGGAATCCCGCATCGACATGCGGGATGGCACACAATCCGGGTCGCGCTGGGGACTGCGCGGCGTTGAAGATCTGGGTGGCGGATACAGCGTGGTGTTCCGGCTGGAAAGCGGATTCCACGCCTCCAACGGCACGCAAGGTCAAGGCCGCTTATTCGGGCGTTGGGCGTATCTGGGTTTGGCCGGTCCCTTTGGTGAACTGCGCGCGGGCCGCCAGCAAGTGCTAAGCGATAGCTGGGGCGGCATTGCGTCGCCCTTCGGCACGTCGTGGGGCGGCGCGTCGTCGTCCGTCACATCGGGCTATAACGACGGCGACTTCGGACATTCAGGCCGCGTGAACAACGCCTTGATCTACCGTACGCCGGTGTGGAATGGGTGGCAGGCCGGGCTGGGGTACAGCTTTGAATCCCACGACAACACCCAGTTCGAAACCGCCGACCACGACCGCGTCTGGACCGCCGGCCTGCGCTATCGCAATGGGCCGTTTTCCACCGCGCTCACGTACGAGCGTCTGAACCCCAACGCCAGCATCCCCGACAAGAAGCGCGCGTCGAACTTGCAGTTGGCCGGCTCGTATGACTTTGAATGGATTCAGCTGCATGGGGGGTATGGCAACCTGCGTAACCCGAACGTCGGGCCGTCTGCCGGATACAAGCGCGTCAATTCGTTCGTGGGTGGCGCCAGCTTCCCGCTAAGCGCCAACAGCAAGGTGCTGGGCACGTACCAGCGCGCCACCAGCTCAAAGATCAAGGGCTGGGGGCTGGGCTATCAATATGATTTGTCCAAGCGGACCAACCTCTACGCCCTGCTTGACCGCGTCGATCATCGCGATTCGCACGTGCTCCAATCCGTGGTGGGCATGCGCCACCACTTCTAAGGCGCAAACTTATTGGCCGTAACACCTGACGCCCCGATGGCAACCTGCCTTCGGGGCGTCGTATCGAGGTGGATAAGCGCACGCAAATAAACGCACGCAACTACGCGCACCCAACGCCTGCGCCGGCGCGGTGCGTCACACCAGCATCGGCCAATACGTGGGCGCCAGGCGCAACCACATTTCGGTGCTCATTGCATCTGGCTTGCGTTTGGGCAACGCCCTGCGGCGTTTGAGCGTTTCGCCATGGCAAGCGAACACGATGCTGTGCGCGCACGACGTATCGCTGACTTCAATGACTGAACCTGCAAAGCTCTGCTTGATCCGGCCTAGATACGTGCCGTAGTGTGAATTAGACGCATGGAAATTGCACACCATCATGCCTTCGGGCGCCAAAGCATTGCGGCAGGCGTCATAGAACGTGTCGGTGGTCAGTTGCCGTGGCAGGCCGTTGATGTCGTAGCCGTCAACCAGAATGGCGTCGTACTCGCCTTGGTGCTGGCGAACCAGTTCGGCGCCATCGCCTTGCAATACGGCAAAGCGGTGATCATCCCGCGGCACCATGAACGAATCCCGCAATGCGATGACGTGCGGATTGATCTCGAACACATCGATACTGGCCGATGGCAGGTGCTGATAGCAGAACTTGGCAAGCGACCCGCCGCCCAAGCCAACCATCGCAATGCGCCGGGGCTCGGGGTTGAACAGCAGGAACGCCATCATGATCCGCGTGTATTCCAGATTGAGCGCCGACGGATCTTTCGTCCACATACGGCTCTGGATTTCGGCATGAGAAAACATCAATGACCGCGACGTGGTCGTGGCATAGATGAATGGCCTAACCTGCTGATGACTTGACGTGTTTTCAGGCATTCCAAAGACTCACTGACAGGAATTGGGATGCGTGCGGACGTTGCCCGCGCCTTAGCCTGCTCCATCACGCGCGCAGGCGAAGTCACGCCAGCGCAATGGGCGCCGGCGCAAAGACTCGGTACGGGAAGGGAAAGTGCGGCTGACAAGCTGAAACGACGCGCACAAGGCGCGCCGTTTGGGGCAATTTAATCAGCGTGGATCAGGCCGCGAACGCGGACAGCGTTGAGAACTACTTGGAGGACCGTGACGTGTCAGTGTCGTCGGAGGAGTCGGAATCTGAAGCGACGGCGTCGATTTCGGAATCCGTGTTCGCGTCGGGGGCCTTCCAGTTAAGGGGCGGAATCTCGAAGCGCCACTTCTTACCAATAAGTTGATGCGACATGAGCGTTCTCCTATGCGAGGCGCATGGCCTCCCCCGCTAAAGCGCAGCACCGCCGGGTTCGGACGCGCCTGGAATGCCCTGTGAAGCTGCGGGGGGAGCATTCTGAAATGGCAGCGCCGTAATGAAAACGCCACGTACGTTTATGTTGTTGTTCGTACGCGGCGATTGATCTGGTCTTCTGGGTTTCCAGTGGGGGGCCCGGGTTTCCGGTCAAAATCAGCCCTGGAAAATTATTTTGTATTTTTCACCAGCAATTGAAAGATCTTAGCATATTTTTGACTGAAAAAGCAAGCAAAAGGCGGGTTTCAGAACAAATGACGCGTCGCGCCGTACGCGTTTCAGCAAAATCGATTGACCAACGAGAACGATCATTCTACGATTCGCCATCAACAGAAGAACGATCATTCTCCCACCATGAATACCACCACACCTGACACTGCTTCCGACGTCCAAACGCGGCTGCTACGCGCAACCGAAACCCTGATCTACCAAGGCGGCATTCATGCCACGGGCATGGATGCCATCGTGAAAGCCTCGGGTGTGGCGCGCAAGAGCGTGTACAAGCACTACCCCACGAAAGACGCGCTGGTGGCGGCTGCGTTGCAAGCGCGCGATGAGCGCTGGATGCAGTGGTTCATCGCCGCCACGACCCAAGCGGAAACGCCGCAGGCCCGCTTGCTGTCCGTCTTTGACGCCCTGCAAGAATGGTTTGCGTCTGATGGCTTTCATGGCTGCGCCTTCCTCAACGCCGCGGGCGAAATTGGCGACGCCGAGCATCCCATCCGCAAGGTTTCTCGGCTGCACAAAGAACGCTTGCTGAGCCACGTGCTGTCTTTGGTGCAGGCCGCTGGCTTGCCCGAACCCGAAGAGACCGCCCGCCAATGGCTGGTGCTGATCGATGGCGCCATCGCCGTGGCGCTCGTCACGGGCGACTTGTCCATTACCCGTAGCGCGCAGCGCGCAGCCGAAGCGTTGCTACCGCGCGCCCGTTGAAGTTTTTCCCCTGGAGGCCTTAGCCATGACATCGCAAACTGAAGTCCGCCCGCCGTTGCCGCCCTTCACGCACCAGAGCGCGGTGCAGAAAGTTCGCTTGGCCGAAGACGGCTGGAACAGCCGCGACCCGGACAAGGTCGCGCTGGCCTATAGCCTGGACACGCATTGGCGCAACCGCGCCGAGTTCGTCAAGAACCGCGACCAAGCCCGCGACTTTCTGGCGCGCAAATGGGCCAAGGAATTGGATTACCGGTTGATCAAGGAGCTCTGGGCGTACACGGGCAACCGCATTGCCGTGCGCTATGCCTATGAATGGCATGACGATTCCGGCAATTGGTTCCGGTCTTACGGCAACGAAAACTGGGAATTCGGCGAAGACGGCCTGATGATCAATCGCTACGCCTGCATCAATGACCTGCCCATCAAGGAAGCCGACCGCAAGTTCCGCTGGCCGCTGGGCCGGCGCCCGGATGACCACCCGGGCTTGTCGGAACTGGGGCTGTAGCGAACCGGCTGGAAACGGGAGCTGAGCGCGCCGACTTCGATCAGCTCGCTCAGCTCCCCCTGTTTGCGCACTATTCTGCGCCCTGTTCTGCGCCCTGTTCACGTGCTGTCCACGCCCTATTTGCGCCCTATTCGTAAGCGCTGAGCAATTTCCCAAGCAAGCGGCTTAATTGCTCTTGCTCCGCTGCGCTCAAGGGCGATAGCACCTCTGCCTGGTTACGCAGATGCGCAACGACGGCTTCGTCGATCAGCTTCAAACCAGGCTTGGTCAGCATGACCAGCGTGGCGCGCCCGTCATCGGGGTTGGGCGTTCGTACGACCAGCCCGGCTTTCTCCAAGCGATCAATCCGATTGGTCATGCTGCCCGATGAAATCATCGCGTCTTCGTACAGCGCCGTCGGCGTCAGCGCATAAGGTTTGCCGCTGCGGCGCAGCGTGGCCAGCACATCGAACTCGCCCGGCTGCAACCCAAATTCCGCGAACAACGGGTTGATGCGGTCGCGGGTGATGACGAGCGCGCATTCGCCCAAGCGCCCCAGCACTCGCATTGTCGACACATCCAATTCGGGTCGTTCGCGGTTCCATTGTTCGACGGCTCGGCTTGCTCTATCCACGGTCATTCTCCATTTGTCTTGACGTCAAGATAAAATCCAAATATCTTGACGCCGAGATAGTTTACCGGAGCGCGCAGCATCAAGCGGCGCGGCCGGCTGTGGAGCAACCGTGTCTTTTTCTCGTCTGAACGCCTGGCGCATCGCCGCCATCATCCTCGTGGGGCTGAATCTTCGCCCTGTCCTGGCTTCCATTCCCCCTTTGCTGGACCAGCTGCAAGCCGCCACCAGCATGTCCGACACCGCGGCGGGTTTATTGACCGCATTGCCGGTGTTCGTCATGGGATTGGGCGCGTTAAGCGTGGCGCCGCTGCGCCGGCTGCTGGGCGAACAACATGGCGTAATCGCCGGGTTGGCGCTGATCACTGCGGCGACGGCGGGCCGCTTGTGGGCCGACCAGACCCTGCTGATGCTCGCCAGCGGCGTGGTGGCCGGGCTGGGCATTGCCGTCACGCAAGCGCTGCTGCCGATCTACATCAAGACCCGATTCCACGCGAGCAGCAGCGCCATCATGGGGATTTATTCCACCGCCATCATGGGCGGCGCGGCGGTCGCCAGCGTGGCCTCTCCCGTCATGGCGGCACACGCAGGCGGGCTGCAAGCGCTGGCCGTGTGGGCGATGCCTGCGGCGGTGGCGCTGGCGGCTTGGCTGCTGGTCAACCGCCGCGCGCAGCATCCCGCCGCCGCCCTGCACGCGGACGCTGGCCAATTCCAAACGTCGCGCGCTCGATGCTGGCTGCTTGCGGTGTTCTTCGGACTTGGCACTGGCGCCTATACGCTGGTGCTGGCCTGGCTGCCGCCCTACTACACCGCGCTGGGCTGGACACCCGTCGCGTCGGGGCAATTGTTGGGCGCGGTGACGGCGGCGGAAATCGTGGCGGGGCTGCTGGTGTCGCTGGGTATCAGCCGCTTGCCGGATCGCCGGCCGGCGCTATTCCTGGCGATCGCGGCACTGCTCGTTGGGCTGCTCGGCTGGATTTTGTCGCCCGCCACGCTGGCGTGGCCCGCCGCCGTCCTCGCAGGCCTGGGCATCGGCGCGCTGTTTCCGTTGTCGCTCATCGTGGCGATGGACCATGCTGCAACCCCGCTTGAAGCGGGCAGGCTGGCTTCGTTCGTGCAAGGCGTGGGGTATTTGATCGCCGCCCTTTTTCCGTTTGCCGCCGGCGTCATCCGGCAGCATCTGGCGGACCTCACGCTGGCGTGGATATTGATGACGCTGATCTGCCTGGTGCTGTTCGCCTTGGCTGCGTGCTTTCGTCCACAACCGGCCATCCGCAACCGGCCGTCCACAACCGGCCGTCCGTAACCGGCCATCCACAACCGGCCATCCGTAACCAGCACTCCCCTTCCGGCCAACCGCAACCCGCCCCTCACCAACACTCATGAAGCCCCCTAAAACCTAGGGATTTCCCGCGATTTAGCCAAAAAAAATAAGCACCGCCGCAATTCTCCGCTTGCCTGAAAGGTGAACGGAAGTTTGGATTTTTAGACTCCCGCATTCATTGCAATGTCAGCTTTTTTTCAGACGTCAGTCAGACAAAAGCACAACAAGGGAGGACTAGACCAATGCAATCGAAACGCAGCGCCGTCCGGCGCGAGGCGTGGGCAGCAGGCACGATGATCGTGCTGGGCCTGGGCGCCATCGCGCAGGCATCCACATACACCTTAGGCAGTTTGGCGCGCATGGGGCCGGGCATGTTCCCGGCCATCCTGGGCGTGCTGCTGGTCTTGTTGGGCCTGATCATCGCCAAGATGGCGGCCTCGCCCGTTGCGGCCGAAGAAGACGCCGAAGAGATCCCGCCGCCCGAATGGCGCGGCTGGGGTTGCATCATCGGCGGCCTGCTCGCCTTCATTCTGGTCGGCAAGTTTGGCGGCCTGGTGCCCGCCACGTTTGTCCTGGTGTTCATCTCGGCCATGGGCGACCGCCAGCACACCTGGCGCAGCGCGGCCGCGTTGGCCGTGGGCGTGACGATCCTGGGCGTGGCCGTGTTTTCGTGGGCGCTGCAATTGCAGTTTCCGCTCTTCCGCTGGGGCTGATCCATGGAAATTTTCAACAACCTGATGCATGGGTTCTCCGTCGCGTTCGCGCTGGACAACCTGATGTGGGCCGTGTTCGGCGTGTTCATGGGCAACCTGATCGGCGTGCTGCCGGGCATGGGTGTGCTGGCCGCCATTTCCATTCTGCTGCCGCTCACCTACACGATGACGCCGACGGCGGCGCTGGTGATGCTGTCCGGCATCTACTACGGCTCGCAGTATGGCGGCGGCATCACGTCGATCATGCTGAACCTGCCTGGCACCGCGTCGCATGCGGTGGCCTGCCTGGACGGCAATCCGCTGGCGCGCAACGGCAAGGCCGGTTCCGCGCTGTTCATGCTGATGTTCTCGTCGTTCTGCGGCGCATCGGTGGGCATCCTGGCGATGATCCTGTTCTCGCCCATGCTGGTGGACGTGGCCTTCAAGTTCGGCCCGGCCGAGTATTTCTCCATGATGATGCTGGGCCTGTTGGCGGGCGCCACCTTGGCGAAGGGTTCGGCGATCAAGGGCGTGGCGATGGTGGTGGTCGGCCTGCTGTTGGGGGTGGTCGGCACCGACGTCAACACCGGCACGATGCGCTTTCACTTCGGCATTCTGGAACTGTCCGACGGCTTGCAGATCGTAGCGCTGGCCATGGGGCTCTTCGGCGTGGCCGACTTCCTGAAGAACATCAACCGCATCGGCGGCGACACCAAGGTCACCACCGCCAAGATCAGCATGAAGTCGATGCGGCCCGAAGCCGGCGACATCAAGCAGTCTCGCGGTGCGCTGGTGCGCGGCACGGCCATCGGTTCGGCGTTCGGCATTCTGCCCGGCACCGGCCCGACGATCGCGTCGTTCATTTCGTACGCGGTGGAAAAGAAAGTGGCGCGTGAACCGCGTCGCTTCGGCCGCGGCGCCATCGAAGGCATCGCCGGTCCGGAAGCGGCGACCAGCGCGTCGACGCAGACGAGCTTCATCCCCACGATGAGCCTGGGCATTCCTGGCGATCCGGTGATGGCGCTGATGCTGGGCGCGCTGATCATCCATGGTATCCAGCCGGGTCCGCAGATGATGATCGAACACGCCGACATGTTCTGGGGGCTGATCGCCAGCTTCTGGGTTGGCAACGTGCTGCTCTTGCTGCTGAACCTGCCGCTGATCGGCATGTGGGTGCGCCTGCTGACGGTGCCGTTCCGCTATCTGTTCCCCGCCGCGCTGTTCTTTGTCTGCGTGGGGGTCTACAGCACGAACAACAACCTGTTCGATGTGGCGATGGTGACGGTGTTTGGCGCGGCCGGCTATGCGTTGATTCGCATGCGGTTTGAACCTGCGCCATTGCTGCTGGGCTTTGTGCTCGGGCCCATGGTGGAAGAAAACTTCCGCCGTGCGCTGCTGCTGTCGCGCGGTGAACTGTCGATCTTCGTGACGCGTCCGATCAGCCTGGGCTTCATCCTGGCTTGCGTGGCGTTGATTGCGTTGCTGGTGGTGTCTGCGGTGCGTCAGCGCAACAAGACGCGCGAAACGCTGCGCGAGTCGGGATCGGCGGCGTAATACCGCAAGGCGATCAACGTTCGCGTTGATCGCCTGTGCAAGCGCCTAAGCAACCGCCTGTGCAGCGCCCAAGCAAGCACTAACGCAACCGCGTAAGCACTACACGTCGGGCGCCGCCACGGGCCCGGCGGTGTGGCCGTCGATATGGCCCAGCGGCCGGCCCGGATCGAGCCGGTCGCGCACCCGCTGCTTGAGCACCTTGGCTTCAGGGAAGCCGCCGTCGCTCTTGCGGTCCCAGATCAGATCGCCGTTGTAGGTAATCTGAAACACGCCGCCCGTGCCGGGCTGCAACACCACTTCTCCCAAGTCGTTCGCAAACGTCGATAGCAGTTCTTGCGCCATCCAGCCGGCGCGCAGCAACCACTGGCACTGCGTGCAGTAGAGGATGACGATGCGGGGACGAAAGGCGGGTGTGTTCATGGGGAAATATTCTACTGCGCACATTGCCGCGCTCACTACGGCGCACACAATCACACACAACAGCGCACAACGACGCACCCCAGCGCCCGGCGACCGCGCCGCAATGGACGGCCAGCGCATTCATGGATAATGTCGGGTTTTCCCGGGCCTTGCGCCCCGAGCCTGCAATGAAGTCTGCTGCAACCTCCCGAAGCCAACGCTGGCTGATCGGTCTCTTGATGGGGCTGGTCACGCTGACGCCGATGGGCATCGACATCTACCTCCCCTCGCTACCCGCCATGGCCGACGGCTTTGGCCAGCCGGTCAGCGCGCTGCAAGCCAGCATCACGCTGTTCATCTTCGCGGTGGGCCTGGGCCAGATGCTGATTGGCCCCTTGGCGGACCGCTATGGCCGGCGCCCTGTTGCGCTGGGCGGTGCCGTGGCGTACCTGGCGGGGTCTGCGCTGGGTGCGGCGGCGTCATCGCTTGAGGTCTTCTACGTGGCGCGCGTCATCCAGGGGCTGGGCGCATGTTCGGCATCCTTGGTGGCGTTTGCCGCGGTGCGTGATCGCTTCAGCCCGGCGGTGGGTGCGCGCGTCTATAGCTATTTGAATGGCGCGCTGTGTTCCGTGCCGGCGCTGGCGCCCATGCTGGGCGGGGCGCTGGCGGTTCACGCCGGCTGGCGCAGCACGTTTGTATTCATGGTGCTGTTCGCGCTGGCCTTGGCCGTGCTGCTTGCCCGCCGCTTCGAAGAAACCCGCGCCGCGCCCACGCAACCGCGAGGCGCGCTGTACAGCCTGCGCCGCTATACGCCGATCGTCGCCAGCGGGCGCTTCCTGTATTTCGCGATGTTCGGCATGGCGGGCATGGCGATGATTCTGGTGTTCGTATCCGCCGCCCCGGTGGTGCTGGTGCAGCAGTTGGGCTATTCCGAGCTGGGCTTTTCCGCCTGGTTTGGCGGCAACGCCGCCATCAATATCGCGGCCTTCTTCCTGGCGCCCACCTTCATTGCGCGATTTGGCCGGCACACGATGGTGCGCGTCGGCATGGTGGCGCTGCTGCTCGCCTCGGCAATGCACGCCGCCGCGTGGATGTGGGCGCCGCTATCGGCACGGCTCTTCATGCTGCCCGTGGCCGTGCTGACCGTGGGCTTTTCATTGGCGCTGGGATCGGGCTTGAGCCTGGCGCTGGAGCCGTTCGCGGAACGCGCCGGCACGGCAGCCGCCGTGTACGGGCTTTTCCAGATGAGCGGTTCCGCCGTTATTGCGACGGTGCTGCTGGACAGCGCCATGCCGCCCCAAGCCGCCATGGCGTTGATCGGCCTGGTGATTGTGGCGCCGCTATTGTGCGTATCGGCGGGTATGGCGCGCAAGTTGGCGGGTTAGTCATCGGGCCAAGCCGATTGCGCAAGGTGGCGGGTTGAGTCATCGGGGCCAAGCCGCTTGCGCTAGTATCCAGAAAAAACCTTTCTGGAGACAACCATGGCCCTGGATTCCCCCACGCAAGAACCCCTGTTGCTGCGCACGTCCGAAGGGGGTGTCGTCACGCTGCGGCTGAACCGTCCGTCGCAATTCAATGCCTTGTCGGAAGGCATGTTGGCGGCGTTGCAAGACGAGATCGACGCCGTCTCCCGCGACGCTGACGTGCGTTGCGTGGTGCTGGAATCCGCGGGCAAGGCGTTTTGCGCCGGCCATGATTTGCGCGAAATGCGCAGCCAGCCCGCTTTGGACTACTACCGCGCGCTGTTTCGCCAGTGCGGCCGGGTGATGCAGGGGCTGCAAGCCCTGCCCGTTCCCGTCATCGCGAAGGTGCATGGCATCGCCACCGCGGCGGGCTGCCAGCTGGTGGCCAGCTGCGATCTGGCGGTGGCGGCCGACACCGCGAAATTTGCCGTATCCGGCATCAACGTAGGGCTGTTCTGCTCGACGCCGGCCGTGGCGCTCAGCCGCAATGTGTCGGCCAAGCGCGCGTTTGAAATGCTGGTGACCGCCCGCTTCATCGACGCGGCGCAGGCGCTGGATTGGGGCTTGATCAACGATGCCGTGCCTGAATCCGAACTGGATGCCCGCGTGCGCGCGTTGACGGACGACATCCTGGCCAAGAGTCCCACCGCCATCCGTTACGGCAAGCGCATGTTCTATCAACAGCGGCAAATGGCGCTGGCGGACGCGTATGACTACGCGGGGGATGTGATGGCGCGCAACATGATGGAAGCGGACGCCTGCGAAGGCATTGACGCCTTCCTGCAAAAGCGCGCGCCGCGCTGGCAAGCGTAAATCAGCACGCGCTCGGCGCTGGCAGGCTTACATCAGCCATTGCAGCGCCCACCCGCCCGCCGCCGCCAGCAACACCACCCACACGGCGGACCAGCGGGCATAGACCAGCAAGGCGAACAGCAACAGGGCCAGGCCGAAGTCGGCCGGGTTCACGATGGCGCTGGTCCATAGCGGGTCGTACAGCGCCGCCAGCAAAATGCCCACGACGCTGGCGTTTACCCCGGCAACCATGTTGCGCACGCCGGGACGCCGGCGCAGGCTTTCCCAAAACGGCAAGGCGCCCGCCAGCAGCAAGGCGCCGGGCAGAAAGATGACGGCCAGAAGCAACAGGCCCCCGCCCCATCCGGTTAGGGGTCCGGATGACATGGCCCCGAGAAAAGCGGCGAAAGCGAAGAGCGGCCCCGGCATGGCTTGCGCCGCGCCATAGCCCGCCAGGAAATCCGCATTCGAAACCATTCCACCGGAGACCGAGGCCGTCTCCAGCAGCGGCAACACCACATGGCCGCCACCGAACACCAGCGCGCCCGCGCGGTAGAACCCGGCGATCTGCGCGGCAAGCGGCGCGTCCGACATCGCCGCCCAGACCGGAAGCCCGACCAGCAACGCCACAAACAACCCCAGCGCGGTGTAGCCCGCTCGGCGCGACACCCCTTGGGCGCGATTGGCCAGAATGGGCCGAGGCGGCACTTGCAGCAATGCGCCACCCACGACGAGTCCCAAGGCAATAGCGCCTAGCTGGCCCCACGTGGTGGGCAGCGTGATCGTGATCAGTGCAGCGGCCACCGCCAGCCCGGCGCGCGGGCGGTCCGGGCACAAGCTGCGGCCCATGCCCCAGACGGCTTGGGCCACGATGGCCACCGCGGCCACCTTCAGCCCATGAATCACGGGCGACGCCGACAACCAGCCAAAGTGCGCCAGGCCCAGCGCAAAACCGATCAGCGCCAACGCCGAAGGCAAGGTGAACGCCAGCCATGCCGCCGCCATGCCCGCCCAACCGGCCCGCCGCAGACCGATCGCCATGCCGACCTGGCTGCTGGCTGGACCCGGCAGAAACTGGCACAGCGCCACCAGATCCGAAAACGCGTAGTCGTCCATCCAGTGGCGGCGGTCAACGAATTCGGTGCGGAAGTACGCCAGGTGCGCCACCGGCCCACCAAACGACGTCAGGCCCAGGCGAAGAAAGATCAGAAAGACTTCCAGGCAAGACCCCCGGCCAGGCTCCGCACGTTCGTGGGTGGCGGGTTTGCTGGCGACGTGTTCGTCATGAGATGGGGGGTGCGGCATGGGACTCAAGCTTCGTAGACAGTCGGGGCGCCGGATTTCAGATCCAGGTTCAAGCTTATAGCCGGGCCGCGCCCGGGTTTCAATCGGGCGCCAAGGGGATTCACTGCACGAATTTTCACAATTGCCCCACAAACATCGGCAGATTGCCCGGTGGCCCGCCGCTAGCATGCGCGATTGTTTCCCGGCCAGCCCGCGCATGCTCAAGTTCGCGATCCGCGTTTTTATTGTGGCCACCATCGCCTTCGTGGCGGCGTCCCAGTTGGTGAATATCAGCTTTGGCTACTTCCTGGAAGCCATCAGCGCCGATTTGTCCTACAGCACTGTGCGGGGACAGATGTACGCGCTGCACAAAGACCTTGACCCCGTCGCGCCCGCCGAACGCGCCGGCTTCATCCAGGACGCCCTCCAGCCGCACTACGGTCTGAAGCTGACCTTGCTGCATCCGGACGCCGTCACCATCACGCAGGCGGAACAGCAACAGCTGGACCGCACCGGCCTGATCATGCGTGACGACTACAACACCTATCTGACGCGCCTGCCCGGCGAACCCGTGCAGTGGCTGGACGTGCGCCTGCCCGGCGAGCCGGCCATGGAACGCTGGATCACCTGGTCTGCCTGGGCGGCGGTGAGCATGGTGCTGACCGTGATTCTGCTGCTGGCGTGGGCGATGCCCATCTGGCGCGACCTGGATGCGCTGCGCAACGCCACGTTGCGCATGGGCCAAGGTGACCTGGATGTGCGCGTGCGCCTGTCGCGCATTTCCGGTATCCGGCATGTGGGCGAGAGTTTCAATCTGATGGCCAAGCGCATCTCGGCGCTGATCGACAGCCAGCGCAGCCTGACCAACGCGGTGTCGCACGAGTTGCGCACGCCGCTTGCGCGATTGTCATTCGAGGTCGACATGCTGGGCCAGGACAACTACCCGCCCCGCCGCAGCCAGATTCTGCAAGATATGCGCGCCGACATTTCAGAACTGGAAGCCATGGTGGCCGAGCTGCTCGTCTACGCGCGGCTGGAACGGCCCACTGACGAAACCGTCACCCTGCAAACCGTTGACGTCTGTGACTGGCTGGGCGAGGCGCTGGCGCTGGTGGCCCATCAGGCCGACGCCCGCGGCATCCGTTGCGACGTGCGCGCGGGCCACCCTGCCCACGTGACGCTGCACCCGCGCTATATGAGCCGCGCATTGCTGAACCTGGTGCAAAACGCCGTGCGCTACGCCAGCGCGCGTGTGGAAATCGAACTGACCGAGACGCCAGACGGCGGCTACGAATTGTGGGTGGACGACGATGGCTGCGGCGTCCCCGAAGCCGACCGCGAACGCGTGTTCGAGCCCTTTGTGCGCCTGGACGAAAGCCGTGACCGGGGCACGGGCGGCGCGGGCCTGGGCCTGGCCATCGTCAAGCGGGTGGCGGCCAACCATGGCGGCACCATCGGCATCCTGAACAGCCCGTTGGGCGGTGCGCGCTTTGCGTTGCGCTGGCCGGCAGCTGGCGCCGTCATGGCCCAGCATGGCCTATAACAAAACACCCTTTATGGCACTTCTTCCCTGGTCCAATCTGCCGCATCCTACGGGCTCGTGATCCCCATTCGATAACAGCTCTTCAGAAAGGTAGGCCTATGAGCCAGCGGTTGAATTACTTCCAGGTGTCGGCGGAACTGTCCAAGAAATATATGGACTACAGCGCGGCAGTGAAAAAATCCCCTGTGGTGCAGGAGTTCGGCGATTTGGTCGATATCCGCGCGTCGCAGATCAACGGCTGCGGCTTTTGCCTGGACATGCATGTGAAGCAGGCGAAGATTCACGGTGAACGCGAACTGCGGCTGCACCACATTGCCATCTGGCGCGAATCGACGCTGTTTTCGCCCCGCGAGCGCGCCGCGCTGGCCTGGACCGAAGCGCTGACCACCTTGTCGCCGCAAGGGGTATCGAACGAGGTCTACGAACAGGTGCGCGAGCATCTGTCCGAAGCAGAAATCTCGGACCTGAGCTTTTTGGTCATCGGCATCAACGGCTGGAACCGCTTGAACGTGGCATTTCGCACCGTGCCAGGCTCAGCGGATGCCGCCTTCGGACTGGACAAGGCCGGGCTGAACTAGGCTCAGCTTCCGAAGCCGGCCCAGCGTGAAGACGTGGGCTCGGCTTTCCTAAGCCCCGTTCGCAACGCACCCGCCTACATCAACGCCCGGATTTGCAGGCCCAGCTCATGGGCCTGCTCTTGCGAGGCGATGTTGGTGAAGCTCAGCAGCAGCCCCGACGGCGGGTTGGGCAACGACGACCACCGCGACAAGGGGTGCGCGTACATGCCCTGCTCCAGCATCCTGGCGGCCAATGACCGGTCGCTAAGCTTGCCATCCATGCGCGCCACCAGATGCATGCCGCCGGGCTGCGGTTCGATGTGCATGCTGGCGCCCAATGCCGCGCTCAACCCCGCCGCCGTGGCGTCGCGCCGTTCGCTGTACAAGCGGCGCATGCGCTGAATGTGCCGGCCAAAATGGCCTTCGGTGATGAAGGCCGACAGAATCGCCTGCGTGAAACCTGGCGCGCCACCCGACAGCAGGCGGCTGATCCGGTCGAATCGTGGCACTTGCGCGTCAGGCACCACCAGATACGCCAGCCGCATGCCGGGAAACAGCACCTTGCTGAACGACCCGGCGTACAGCACCCGCCCCTGCGTATCCAGACTTTTTAACGCCGGCAACGGCCGGCTGACATACCGGTATTCACCGTCGTAATCGTCTTCCACAATCCACGCCTGCTGCCGTTCGGCCCACTCCAGCAACGCCTGCCGGCGGGGCAGTGACAAGGACATGGACAATGGGCTTTGGTGCGCCGGCGTGACAACCGCCGCCCGCGCCTGCCCGGCGCGCGCGATGCCTTCACTGACGATCAGCCCATCTGCGTCCACCGGCACCGCCACGGCCTGCAAGCGCGCCTGCGCCAGCAATGCGCGCGTGGGCGGATAGCCGGGGTCTTCCACCCATACGCGGTCGCCCGGTTCCAATAGCGCCTGCGTGATCAGTTGCATGGAATAGTTGTAGCCCGACGTGATGAACACCTGCGCGGGCTGGCAGTGAATGCCGCGCGCCACCTGCAAGTACGCCGCCACCGCCGTGCGCAAGCTGGCCAGGCCGTTGGCCGGCGGGTAGGACAAGTCCGGCGCTTGCAGGCTGCGCAGTTGCCGCGCACCCAAACGGGCCCACAGCTTGCGCGGAAACGCATCAAGCGCGGGCAAGCCCATTTGAAACGGCAGGATGCGGGCCGGCCGCTGCCAGCCGTGGTCATCGTCGGCGGCGTCGACCAGGGGCGCGGAAGCCGGTGCGGGCGGCTGGGGCTGCAAGTCGGGGGTGACGATCGTGCCTGCCTGCCCGCGCGTCTGGATATACCCCTCGGCGCCCAACAAGGAATAGGCGACTTCGATGGTGCCGCGCGCCACGCCCATTTCCTTGGCCAAGGCGCGCGCCGACGGAATGCGGTCACCCGGTTTCAAGGTGCCTTCGGCGATGGCGTTCCGAAAGCGCTCATAGATCTGCCGGTACAAGGGCTCGGCGCTATTAGGCGCCAACGGCGGCAGGTCATCGGCGTGATCGCTGATCATGGCATAGTCCAAAGTTCAATTTATGGCCCTTCAAATTATGGCATGGCCTTTTTACGATGAGGCCTGACGCATTCGAGCCCATTCGTACTGCCTTCTCCTGATGCCATTCATGACCGACACCGATCTCAAACACCTCGACACCGACGACGACATTCAGGCCTGCCTGCCCTTGATGCGCGAGCTGCGCCCGCATTTGGCGGATGCCAGCGAGTTTGCCGCTCGCATCGGCCGCATGCGTGCGGACCACTACCGTCTGTTGGCTGGCATCGACGCGGGGCGCGCCGTGGCGCTGGCCGGCTATCGCTTCCAGGAAAACCTGATCTACGGCCGCTTCCTGTACGTGGATGATCTGGTGGTGGACAGCACGCGCCGTGGCGGCCGTTGGGGCGCGCGCCTGCTGCACGCCCTGGACGGCATTGCCCGCGAGGCCGGCTGCGCCAAGCTGGTATTGGACACAGGCTTGTCCAACGCGCTAGCCCAACGTTTTTATTTCCGGCAAGGTCTGTTGACCAGCGCCATTCGTTTCAGCAAGAACCTGGATCTTCCCACCGCATGAGCATTCTTCACATCATTTGCAGCCCGCGTGGCCGCGACGCCGAAAGCCATCGTCTGTCGCAACGCATTATTCAACGCTTGATCGCCACGGCGGGCGACACGCCGCCTGCCGTAGTTGAAATCGACGCCACCACCCTGCCCCATGTTGATCAGGACTATGCCGCCGCCTTGAGCGCCCCGATGGACCCGGCCGAAGACGTATTGGCGCGCGGCGCGCTGCGGCAATCGGCTGAGTTGATTCAGGCGCTGCTCGACGCGACGCACATCGTCATCGCCACCCCCATGCACAACTTCACGGTGCCCGCATCGCTGAAGGTGTGGATCGACCACGTGGTGCGCGTGCGCAGCACGTTCCGCATCACCCCGGAAGGCAAGATCGGCAACCTGCCCGACCGGCCCGTGTATGTGGCGGTATCGTCGGGCGGCGAATTCTCGGGGGATACCGCGCGTCAGCCCGATTTCCTGACGCCGTACCTGAAGCACGTATTGGGCACGATCGGCTTGAAAACCGTGACGTTCTTTTCGGTGGAAGGCACGGCGCGCGGCGAGGCGGCGCTGCATGCCGCGCGCGCGGCTGCGGATGCCGAGATTGCCGCACACCCAATCCTCGGCGCTTGGTAATTCCAGAACCGTACGCATGGACCGGGCATTTCGGCCACGTCCAATATCATGGCCGGCGTTCATCATTCACCGTTCAGATTATTTAATCGGGTCGCATTGACACTGCGGAAATCAGCGCACTACGCTAGGCCGCGACAGCTTGCGCCATCAGGCCTACGGCGTATTTTCTGACCCATTAAATATGCTGGAGACGCGTGATGATTTTGCACCGGTCATTATTTCTGGCGATCGTTTCGATTGCGATTTGGGGTGGTTTTTCTTCACCGGCTCACGCGGCATGCAGCGATAAGAAAATACTGTCGATGTCCGACGAAGGGAAATCCGTTAAAGCCATTGCCAAGTCTTGCAATATGCCGGTGGCCAAGGTGCGTGCGGTCGTCGAAAGCGATGACAACAACGACGACGTCGCCGCAGCTTCACCCTCGCCTTCCGCAGCCCCCTTGCCCCGCAAGTTGCCATCGGGCGCAGGCTTAGCCAGCTGCGACTGCAAGGGCTCCATCCCGTACGGGGAAAAAGCCCCTGAACTGCGCTGCCAGAGCGGCGTGTCCATTGCCATGCCCTGCGCGGGCTATTGCCCGCCGCGCGGCATTGCGCCGTGGCGGCAGGTGTGCAGTTGACGGCTAAGCGCTATTTGCCGCCCTCGCCCATGAACCACCGGTAATAGGCGTTGTCGCCATCGTTGCGGGCCAGGCGATTGATCTCCCGGCCCCACGTTTCCCGGTCGCCCGCGTAGGCGGCCAATGCCGCCCGGTAGAAGGTGTCCAGGCGCGCGCGTTCAAGCTCGATGCCGGCCAGCAGCGCTGGCAATACGCGGGCAATCTCGCGAGGCCGCACCCAGGTGGCGTATTCAATACCCGGCCGGTCATCCGTGACGGCGGGCGTGTCCCCGGCAAAGCGCGCCAAGCCCTCGCGATCCGTGACCCACGTCGCCAGCAACGCCGACGCAGATGGAATGCCCACTGCCTTCAAGGCTGCCGCCGTGTTCGGTTGCGCATAGCGCGCCTGAATGCGCGCCGCGTCCAGATCCAGCGGCTGCATCGATCCCACCAACAGCATTTCATGCAGCTCGCTCGTCCATAACGACGCGTGTGGAAACACCTGGATGAAGCTGGCGATCAGCGCCCGCGTGTCTTCCTCGTTCTGCGTGGGCAATGGCAGCCATTGCGCCACAATGCCCTGCGGCGCCAGGCGGCTGGCGGCCAACTGATAGAAGTCACGCGAATACAGGTTGACCACGCCCGTGGCCGACGGTGGCGGCGGTTCAAGCGTGATCAAGTCCCACTGTTCAGTGCTGGCTTGCAGCGCGCGGCGGCCGTCGCGCAGACGCTTTTCCAGCCCGGGATCGGATGCCGCCTGGAACGTGCCTTGGAAATGGGGCGCGGCGCGCAATACGGCAGGCAGCAGTTCGGCAACCGCCCGCTTGTCCAGCCCCGGGTATTGCGACAGCGCGCCCGCCGTGATGCCCGTGCCATAGCCCACGACCAGCGCGGATTTCGGATCGCCGTTGTGCACGATCAGCGGCAGCAGCGCCTGCAAGCGCATATAGCGCAGCGATGGCATGGCGTCACCCGAATTCGATACGCCCTGAATGTACAAACGATGAAAGCGCGTGCCTTGGCCGGGCTGCTCAACCACCGCCACCGTGCCGCCATGGCTTTCTTCATAGAACACCAGGCCCGCGCCGCTTGCGCCCGGCAGCAGCCGCGCGAATTGGTCCACGGGCAACAGCACCGCCACGGCCAACGCCGCCATCCCGACCAGGGCCGTCGCGATACCCGAAGTGGCCGTGCCGGTCACCCGCCCGCGCCACGCCGCAATGACCCCGATCAACGCCGCCATGGCCGCAAGCACCCCCAACGTGCGCACGAGCCCCAAGGCCGGCAACAGCAAAAATCCCGTTAGCAGCGTGCCAGCAATGCCGCCCAGCGTATTGCAGGCCAGCACCGCGCCCACCTCGCGGCCCACGTGGCGGTCGCCGACGGCAATGCGCAGCACGGCCGGAAAAGCCGCGCCCAGCAACACCGTGGGCGCCAGCACAAAGCTTGCCGCCGCCACCGCAAAGCGCGCGCACATGCCGGCGATGGCGCTGCCCGTCAGCTGCACGACGGCCGCTTCCGCATGCGTCTGCGCCACGACCAGCCACTTGCCCAACACCGCCACTTCCAGCACGGCAAGCAGGCCCGCACCGGCAATCAGGCAGCCGAACACGCCCCAGGGGTTGCGCACCCGGTGCGCGTAACGGGCGTACACAGCCGCGCCAATGGCCAAGCCAGCCAGATACGTCGCCAGCACAATCGCAAACGCAAAGGCGCGCGTGCTCATGAACGGCACGATCATCTGCGACCAAATGACTTCATAGCCCAGCGCCACGCCACCCGCTGCGGCGTACAGCGCCACCGCCAAGCGCGCCTCGCCCGATAACGGGGCGGTGGCGCTTGGCGCGGGCGCGGCCAACGCCCCCGCCTTGCGGTCCAGCGTCCAGGCGCCCAGCGCGGCCAACACATTCAACGACGCCGCCGCCAACGCGGCGCCTTGCACGCCAAAACGCGGAATCAGCACAAACGCCGGCAGCAAGGCCCCCACGATTGCGCCACAGGTGTTGGCGGCGTACAGAATGCCGCCGCGCCGGCTGGCCGCTGCATCCTGGCGATTCACGGCGCGCATCAGCACGGGCAAGGTGCCGCCCATCAGAAAGGAAGGAATGGCAAGCAGCAGCCCGATCATCAGCCACGCGGCCAAGGGGCTGAACGACTCCACCGCCACGAACAGCGCCGCGCTATGCGCCAGCGCCACGGTGACGGCCACGCATGACACCGCGACGCCTGCCTCCAGCCACGCGTAGAACCGCACGGGCCGATCCAGGCGGTCGGCCTTGCGGCCCAGGAACCAGCCGCCCAGCGCCAGCCCTAGAAAAAACGCGCTGACCGCCCCGGCGATGGCGCTGACCTCCACGCCCACCACCAGCGACAACTGCTTGATCCACAACACCTGGAACACCAGCGCCGCCGCGCCCGACATCAACAGCAGCGCCGCCGGGCGAGCCGTTGTCAATGTGCGTGCGCCGCTATCCGCCCGTTGTGTGTCCAAGCCTTCCATTGCTGCCGTCCCCATCCGCATGCCGCTGTTCCTCTAGCGTGTTGCCAGGCGCCGTGCTGGCGTCGGCCTGGCCTTCTGGTTTCCCAATTTATCTTGGCATTTCAAACGCGTAGACGCGTTTCCATTCGCGCGCCATGTCCACAACGACCCAGCCCTTGCTGTTGGCCTCGTCCAAGGCCTTGTCCAGTTTGCCGATCTTTGACTCGCGGTCATACGCCCATTCGCGCTTGGCGTCGGTGTGATGCACCAGACCGGCAAAGCGCTTGCCCGGCCCGGCCATCGTCCATTGCAGCATTTGCAGGTCGCCATCGGAATTGCCAAAGGCGAAGATGGGCTGGCGGCCGATGAACTTGTTGATCGACACCGGTTTGCCCGGGCCGTCGTCGTTGTAGTCCAGCTTGGGCGTGCGCATCAGCACGGGCTTGCCGTCCTGCATTTGATATTCGGTGACAACAGTGGTGCCGATTACCTGCTCGGGCGGGATGCCGTAGACATCCTGCGCCCAGGCGCGCATGAACTCCACTTCGCCGCCTGAGACGATATAGGTCTTGAAGCCGTTGCCGCGCAGATAATCGAGCAGTTCGCGCATCGGTGCGAAGGTCAAGCTGGTGTAGGGCTGCTTGAAGCGCGGGTGCTGCGCGGTCTTGACCCATTGTTTGACCTCGTCCGAGAAGGCCTGGGTTGTCATGTTGGTGTGCGTTACGCCCACGATTTTCATCAGGCCGTGCATGCCGGACTCGGCCAACGTCTTGTGGTCGCCTTCAAGCGCTGCCTTATACGGCTGCTCTTGCGACCATTCCGGGTGCTTGGGCGCCATAAGCTTGAGTTCGTCCAGCGCGAATATCAGTTCGAAGTAAAACGGCTGTTCGCTCCACAGCGTGCCGTCGTTGTCGAAGACAGCGATGCGGTCGGCCGGCGCGACGTAATCCGCCCCGCCCTCTTTCGTGACCGCCGCCACGAACTCCACGATGGCTTGCCGTGACGGCCCATCGTTCCAGGACGGCAGTGGCGTCTGGGCGTGAACCATGCCGGCCAGAAACAGCAGCGCCAGCATGGCGAACAGGCGTTGTGCGGTGCGCAGGGTCAAGGTCATCGGTGCTCTCCGGAGTGGCGGTCGATCTTGCGGGGATTCAGCGGCAACAGGTCTTCTTGGCGCGCCTGGGCAACGTCGGCACGAAACGCCTTTCGCCAGC
This sequence comes from Achromobacter kerstersii, assembly GCF_902859595.1. Lineage (GTDB taxonomy): Bacteria > Pseudomonadota > Gammaproteobacteria > Burkholderiales > Burkholderiaceae_B > Achromobacter > Achromobacter kerstersii. The sequence continues at coordinate 988,756 of NZ_CADIJQ010000001.1, forward strand.
GCGGTGTGGTTTGGCGCAAAGCCTGGAGCCCTCGGGCGGGGTTCGGCGTGGCGCCGTAGCAATCGCGCATCGCCGCGGCGCCGCCGTTGCGCAGATCCGGCGGCAGGCTCGCCGTGGCGTCAGCGATAGAGACCGAGCGGCGGCTCAAGCGCAGCCAGTGATACAGCGCGTTCAAGCGTCCCTGAGGCTGGGCCAGTTCTTTGCGCATGGCGCGGGCGGCATACGGTTCCGACGCTTGCCAACGGGCGCGTAAAGCCAGCGCGCGTTCGCGTGTCCACCGTGTAATGCGGCGCCAGCTTGGCCGGCCAAGCCAGACCGCCAGCGCCACGACGATCAACACGGCCGCCACCAGCAGCCAGCCGCCGGGGATGCGAACCTGCACCTGCCGGCCAAGATCACGCAGGTCTTGCTGGATTGAAAATGGCGTCTGGTACGCGGCCCCAGCCTTAGCCTCGAACCGTTGTTCGGGCAACACGGCGCGATCCGCTTTGTTCGTGGTCAGGTTCCACCACGGCAGTTCGACGTCGGGCAACGCATAGGCGCCGGCGCGTTCAACCACGTAGTCGATCCGGTCGACCCGTTGTCCGCCCAGAAATCCGCCGCGGCTATCCGACAACTGCGTCAGCACGGGTTCTGAGCGGTACGCCTTCAGGCCCGGCACATCGGGGCTGGCAGGCGGTGGAATCAGCATGGCCTGCGCGCCTTGCGCCTGCACGATGATGACACGGCTGATGTGGTCGCCCACCGACGGCGGTTGCGCGGAATACTGAATCTGCTGGGTCAGTTGCACAGCCGTTGCCGCCAGCAGATGACCCGAACCCGCCGCGCCCGCCGGCGGGCCAGAAGCCTGTACGTCGAGCGGCTGGGTTTGCGTGCTTAGCGGCGCTTTGGCCTGGCCAACCTGGGCGCGGATCGACATGGCAGGCACTTGCAGCGCGCCCGCCGTCGTCGGGCTGATCAGGTACGCAAAGCGCAATCCGCTGTACGGCACACCGTCGATGGTGTCGCGGATCAAGGTGGCGTCACCGGTGGGGCCCGTCACCATGGCGCCGGGGATGGTCAGCGGCGGCAGTTCTGGCGGCTGGGTAAACCAGGTGGACGTCAGCACATCAACTTGCAAGGTGGCGGTGCCGCCTACCGTCAACGGTGTGTCGGTGGCCATGCGTGCCGTTGCGCGGAGTTGTGGGCCGGGGTCGGCAGGCTGGGTTTGGGTTTGGGTTTGGGTTTGGGTTTGGGGTTGGGCTTGCGCGAACGAGCCGAGCGCGATCAGCGCCAGCACCCCGATTAGCATTCGCAGCCTGAGCGTCAACGTCATGGACGCGCTCCCGTGGGAACGGACGCGCCCCTGCGCGCGTCTTCAATCGCGAACTTCTGCTTCAGGAACCCGGCGGGCGACAAACTCAGGTTGCGCAGCCAGACATCATCGGACGACGCCTTAGCCACCTCGACCTGCGTCATCTTGCCCGCGCCCTTTTTGTTGTCGCGGGCCACATCGTCGGGCTTTTGATCGTTATTGTCGTCTTCTTGCTCGGCCTCGATGGCGGCTTGCAGCTTGGCGACAAGCTCGCGGTTCTTCTTGGCTTCGGGAAAGTCCGCGCGCTGATGCAGGGCGCGGTCATACGCGGCAAGCGCGTCGTCATAGTGGCGCAGCCGAGCCTGGGTATTGCCTAAATAGAAGTTCGCCTCGGCCGTATCCAGCCGGGCAAAAGCCGCCAAGGCCAATGAGTAGTCGCCCGCGTCATAGGCGGCGCGGCCCTTCCAGTACGGGTCCTGGAACAGGGCGGCGGCGCGCGTGTAATCGTGGTGCTCGTAGGCCCAGCGGCCTTGCTGGTCGGGCGTGAAGAAGGCGTTGGCGATGGCGCTGGCGACAGGGTTGGTGCTGGCGACAGGGTTGGCGTTGGCGCTTGCGTTGGGGTTTGCGTTGGGGTTTGCGTAAGTATTGGGCGCATACAAGCCCGCCAGACTCGCCAGCATCAGCCCAGCCAGCCAGTTGACGTTCCAGCCGCGCCGCAGGCACAGCAGCGCCAGGATGGCGAGCGGCCAGCACAGCCAGTAGCCCACGTCCTTCCAGTGCACCGCCTGCCCCGCGTTCTGCACGTCCTGGAAATGCCGTTGCGCGTGCAGCGTCACCCAGTCCAGGTCGTCATCATTCAAGGTCAGGCTGCCCAGCGGTGCGCGGGCGGCGTCGGCCAGTTGCTTGATGGCGCCGGCGTCGAACGTGCCCAGCACGGGCTTGCCGTCCTTGTCCATGCGCGGCTGGCCCCGGGCGTCGCGCAGCACGCCGCCATCCGACGCCCCGGCGGCCAGGACCAGTATCTGGAAGTCGGCCGCTTTGGCCAGTTGCTCCACCTGCGGCAACTGGCTGGTGTCCGCGCCGTCTGTCACCAGCAACACCGTGCCGCCCGCCTGCGTGGATTTCAACACCGAGGCGGCCACGTTGATTGCCCCGGCGGCGTCCTTGCCCGGCGCGGCGATCAGTTCGGTGGATAAGGACTGGATGAACAGGTCGACAAGACTTGGGTCGTCGGTAGGCGGCAGCACCAGATGCGCGGAGCCCGCGTAGGCGATCAGCCCCGTCTTCGCGCCCGCGCGGCGCGCCAGCAGGTCATGCAGCTTGTGCTTGGCCGCCTGCAAGCGGCTGGGCGGCACGTCTGCCGCATCCATCGATGGCGATAAATCCACGGCCACGATCAGCGGCGCCTGATTGTCGAGAAACGGCGGCAGGTCTTGCTGCCACGTCGGGCCGGCAGCCGCAATGCCGCCCAGCATCAATAGCGCCGCCACGGCATGGATCGGGCGCGGCCCCCGGCTGCCCGGTGCGTTCACGATCAGGTACGGCAACAAGGCAGGGGCAATCGTGCTGCCCCAACCCACGCGTCCGCCTTGCGCCCGGCCCAGCCAAAGCAACAGCAACGCCAGCGGCACCGCCAGCAGCCACCAGGGGCGCAGAAAATGGAAGGCGCTCAGGTCGACGTCCACGCGTCCTCCTTGGCTGCTGCACCACCTGCCCTGCTTGCTGTGTCTGCTCCGCCCGCCGAGCTGGCCGATCTGGCTGCCCAGCGCGCGCGCAGGCTGGCGCCCACGTGCCACACCGCCAGCAACAGCACCGCCAGACCCAGCGGAATCCAGAAAAAGTCCTGCTTGGGTTGATGGCGCAGCTCGCGCACCTCGTGCGGCGTAATGTGGTCCAGCGTGGCGTACACCTGTTGCAGGGACGCCTGATCCTGCGCTGAAAAGAAGCGCCCGCCCGTGGCCTTGGCGATCCGTTCCAGCGCGGCGAAATCCACCTTGTCTTCCCCCTGCGCCTGCGGGTTGCCAATCCCGATCGTGTGGACGGTGATGTGCCGGTCGGCCGCCATCGACGCCGCGCGGTCGGGCGGCACGGCGCTGCCGGTATCGTTGCCGTCCGTCAGCAAAATCAGCACCTTGTCGCGTTCTTTGGCTTGTTCAAGCTGCTTGATCGCCACCCCGATTGCATCACCGATGGCGGTGTTTGGCCCCGCCATGCCGGTCGTCACCTGGTCCAGCAGCAGGCTCAGGGTGGCGTGGTCTTGCGTCAGCGGCGCTTGCGGATACGCGGCGGTGCCGAACACGATCAGGCCCAGCCGGTCGTCCTTGCGGCGCGCGATGAAATCGGCCACCACGGCCTTGACGCCACTCAGGCGGTCCTTGCGCTGCCCCGACGGGTCAACGAAATCCTGCGTTTCCATCGACTGGGAAATGTCCAGCGCCAGCATCAGGTCGCGCACGGGTTGCCGGTGTTCCACCGGCGGCTCAACGCGTTCCGGCCGCGCCAACGCCAACACCAGCAAGGCCCAGACCAGAACGTTCAGCGCCAGTTGCCAGCCGTCGCGCCGCACCCCGGGGCGCTGGGGAGACTGCCCTATCGTCCGCGCGACGGATTCAAAAAATGGAATGCGCAAGGCCCCACGCCGCTGCACATAGGCGGGCAGATAGCGGTACGCCAGCCACCCCAGCGGCAGCAGGATCAGCAGCCAGGGGTAGTCAAGCCGCCACATGATGCCGCTCCATCCACTGCCGGCTGGCGGCAAACAACGATTGCAAGTGCGCGGGCGGAATGGCGCGCACCGCGTCGGGCGGCGCGTAGGCCAGCACCCGCAGCAGCGCCTCGGTATCCGGCGTGAACGCGCCGCCATTACGCGCCATAAAGGCCAGCCAGGCCTCGCCCGTCAAGGCTCCAACCTGCGCGCGTTCGCCCTCTGGCACCGAAGACAGGCCGACGCGCTTGAGCAGAATGGGTAATTCACGCGCCGCCAGCGCATCGGCCTGCGCCGCTTGCCGCAGCGCTTCCAGGCGCTGCAAGCCCGCACGGCGGTAGGCGTTGCGCTGATGCTTACGTACGGCGCGCCATGTGAGCCAGCCGCCCAGCAGTAGCGCCACGGCCAGCACCACCAGCCAGCCCCAGGTTTGCGGCCAATAGCTGACCGGCGCGGGCAACGGCAGTTGCACTAGCTGGTCCACCGAGGGCAATGCGTCGTCGGCGCTTACCGTCATGTGCGCCTCCCTGCCCCGGCTTCGCGGCCCAGTTCGCGGCGCAATTGCGTCAAGGTGTCGTCGGCGGTGTCGATAGACAGCAGCGGCACATGGCTGCGGCGCAGCAGTTCCGCCACATCGCGCAGCCGGCCCGTGAAGAAGTCCGACAAGGGCTGATGCACCTGCCGCTTGTCGGCCGCCACCTCAACCTGCAACTCGCCTTGCGTCACCACCAAGCGGCCGCGCAACGGCATGTGCACTGCCAAGGGGTCGTAGACCAGCGTCGCAATCACGTCGTTGTGCGCGGCAAGGGTGCGAAGCAGCCGCAAGGTCTTGTCATTGGCGCCGGCGAAGTCGCTGATCAGGCAGATCAGGTTGTCGTGCGGCGCCTGGGCCAGCGCGCCCTCAAGCGCCTGGTTCAAGCGGCCGGCCGCATCCACATCCGGGGCATCTGCGCGCAACGCCTGGTTGCGCCGGACGATAGCCGCGAATAAGGCCTGGATGCGTTCGCAGCTGCGCAAGGGACGAATCGCGTCGATGCCGTCGTCGCTGAACACCAGGCCGCCGACCCGGTCGCCCGCCTGATACCCCATCCATGCCGACATGGCCGCCAGCCTTGCCGCCACCACCGATTTGAAGCTGCGCACCGAGCCAAAGTGCATGCCCATGCGCTGGTCGACCAGCACCAGCATCGGGCGGTCGCGCTCTTCGCTATAGGTGCGTATGTAGGGCTTGCCCAAACGCTGCGACGCCCGCCAATCCAGTTGGCGCAAGTCGTCGCCCGGCAGATAGCGGCGCAGCTCTTCGAAGTCCAGCCCACGTCCGCGCAGCCGCGACCCATGCTGGCCCGCCAGGATGCTGTTGATGGGCTGCCGGCTGGAAAAGCGCAAACCGCGCGCCGCCGGTTCCAACGCCATCAGGTCCGGAATACGAACATGGACGTCGGGCGCGGGCGTGGCGGTGGGCATGGGTGCGCTCACACGGGAATTGCCACAACATCGAGCAATTTGCCGATGACCTGATCGGCCGTCACCCCATCCGCCACCGCGTCGTATGACAGGTGCAGCCGATGCCGCAACACGGGCTTGGCTGCGGTGCGCACATCATCGGGCGACGTATAGTCCTGCCCCGCCAGCCACGCGTGGGCGCGCGCCACCTTGTCCAGCGCAATGGCGCCGCGCGGGCTTGCGCCCACCTGAATCCAGCGCGCCAGATCGGCATCGTAATCCGCGGGGTGGCGCGTGGCATTGACCAGGTCGACCAGGTAGCGGTCCAAGGTGTCGGACACATGCACCTGGTTGATCTCGGCGCGGCACGCAAAGAGCGTTTCCTGCGGCAGGCGCGCATCAGCGGGCGCCCCGCTCTGTTGCGATTCCCCGCGCAGCAGCGACAGCATGCGGATTTCGCTGGCGGCGTCGGGGTAGTCCAACACAATCTTCATGACGAAGCGGTCCATCTGCGCTTCCGGCAAGGGATACGTGCCCTCTTGTTCGATCGGGTTCTGCGTGGCCAGCACCATGAACAGCGGAGGCATGCGGTGCGTGGTGCCCGCCACGGTGATCTGCCGCTCTTCCATCGCTTCCAGCAAGGCCGCCTGCACCTTGGCGGGCGCACGATTGATTTCGTCGGCCAGAATCAAATTGCCGAACAACGGACCCTGCTGGAACTGGATGCGGCTGTTTCCTTGGGCGTCCTGCTGCAAGACTTCGGCGCCGGTGATGTCGGACGGCAGCAAGTCCGGCGTGAATTGGATGCGGCTCATGTCCGCCGCCAGATGCGCGGCCAGCGCCTTGACCGTGCGGGTCTTGGCCAGGCCCGGCAGGCTTTCCAGCAGCACATGGCCATCGGCCAACAGGCCCAGCAACACCTCGCGAATCACACTGTCCTGCCCCAACACGGACTGGGCGATGGCACGCTCCAGTTCCAGGATGCTGTCGCGGTTGGCTATCGGCATGCCCTATTCCTTTGCGTGGTTCCTGCGTCGTTGCGACGCGACGGCGTCATCGGCTGGCAACGCCGTGCTTGCTGGACTGCGCCAGTTTCCATTGCTGCGTGGTCATGACCGTGCGAAAGCCCAGGTGCGACATCCCGTTCATCGGGTCCGTGCCGCGCCGTGCGCTGGTGCGGTAGCTGATGCAATAGGTATCGCTGCACAGGAACGAGCCGCCGCGCGTGACGCGCTTGGGCGCACCGGCGGGCACGATGCCGTCATCCGGGTCGAAGCTGTCTGACGGGCCGGCCGGGTCAACCGGCGGCTTGCGATACTGCGCCTGAATCTTGAAGGCGTCGGCGCGATACCAGTCTGACGTCCACTGCCAGACGTTGCCGGCCATGTCATACAAGCCATAGCCGTTTGGTGAAAAGCTGCCCACGGGCATCGTGCCCACCTGCACCTTTTCGTCTTTGACCACGGGGAATGGCTGCTGTTGCTGGGTATCCCAGATATTCGCCATGGGCTTGCCCTGCGGCAGCAACTCTTCGCCCCACGCGTAGGTGGCTTGTTCCAGGCCGCCGCGCGCCGCCATTTCCCATTCCGTCTCGGTCGGCAAACGCTTGCCCGCCCACTTCGCGTAGGCCTGGGCGTCTTCATACGACACCTGTACGACGGGGTGATCGTCCTTGCCGGCAATGGAGCTGGCCGGCCCTTGCGGATGGCGCCAGTTGGCCCCCGCCACATAACGCCACCAGCGCGAGTAATCACGCAGCGATACCTCGGACTCGGTTCCGACAAACACCATTGCGCCCGGCACCAGCAGACTGTCATCCGGGCGCGGCGTGCCGGGGGGCAGCTGCACTTTCAAATCTTCCCATTTCGGCTTTTGCTCGGCCGTGGTGACGTAGCCAGTGGCCTCGACGAACCGGCGAAACTGCGCGTTCGTCACGTCGTTCACATCCATCCAGAAGCCGCTCACCGATACCTTGTGCGCGGGCATCTCATTGGGTTGCGCCAGCTTGTGGCTGCTGCCCATCAGGAACTCACGCGCCGGCACCCATGCCATTCCGGGCGGGCCGTTCTTGCCATCCCCCAACACCACCTTCACGGCTTCCGGGCGGCCATCGTCGCCCAATACCAAATAGGCCGTGCTGGCCGCGACGCCCAGCGCCACGCCGCCCAGCAGCAATGCCCCAACCAGGCGGGCCTTGTGTTTCGTTTGCGTTGCCGTCATCTGAATCACCATCCGATATCAAAGTCATTACCGCTGCCTGCTGTCCGGCTTGCAGGCAGTCCATTGATCGACGTGGTCGCCCTAAAACACCAGCGTGGCCGTACCCATGAACGTGCTGGTGCTGTCCAGGCGATTGGTGCTGCTGATTGTCGGCACCCAGCGCAGGCCCAGAGACAGTGAACGCTTGTCGGCCAGCTTGGTGTCATACGTGACGATCGGGCCCAGCGCCCAATCCCTGCCTTTGAATCCGTCGAGCCTGTCGGCCGTGGGGCCGGTGTCGCTGCCCAACTGCTGAATGGTGCCCAGAATCATCCCCACACTGACGCCATTGCTGAACATCTTGCGGCCCATCACATCCATGCTGAAGAGGGGCGCATTCTGGTAGTCGGTGGCGTTGTTCCGGGTAAAGAACTGCACGCCCGCCACCGTATCCAGCTGAAAGCCAGACTCTGGAAAGATCTTCGTATAGGCCACCTGCGGAATGAACGTCCAATTGTTCAGGCTGGGGTTGGCCATGTCCTTGGCGTTGTACTTGCCGGTGGGCGCCCACACGTTCAGGCTGAGCGCCATATGCGACGTTTCGGAAAAGTGATAGCCCGCGATGATCGGTGAAAAATACAGATCGAACAGGTTCGAGGCTTTGTCGGTCTGCCCCACGGCGCGGCCGCCGGGGCCAGTCAATGTGGAGTCCACTTTCGTGTAGACGTACGGCAAGGTGAAGCTGGATGCAAAGTTCCAGCGCCCAGGGCCGGTGTCCCAGGTTTTGAGCACGGTGGCCAGCGTGAACGCAACCTGCCCGTCCAAGCCCAACGACGTCCTGCCGCCGACCGGTACTTCACGGCTGCCGCCGATCGTTCCATCCAGATAAATCTGGGCAAAGTTCACCGCCCAGATTGGCTCGGGCGACACGATGCCTGCATTGGGCTGCACATTGGTGCCGGTGATCTGCCGGCCCAGTGCGCCTTCGGTGGCATGGGCCGCGCCGGATGCGCCTAGGGCCGCCAAGGCCAGTGACGGCACCAATGTGTTACGCCAGACCGATTTGGGCCAGACCGATTTTGGCCACAAATTCGAGCGCGCGTTTTTCGACTTCATTGCTTCCCCTTCCCCTACGCATCAAGGCGCCAGCTCGGCCTTGGGCAATTTCCATGTGCCATCCAGGACAGCGGGTTTCGGGCCGTAAAAGCGGGCCACGATATTGAATCGGCCTTCCGGCGCGGGAAGCCAATTTGATTCCTTGTCCTTGCCGGGGTTGGCGTGCTGCACATACAGCGTCAAGGAACCATCCTTGCCGCGTTTCAAACCGCGCGTACGGTCACCAATCGCGTAGCGATTGATCGGGTTCGCCACCAGATGGCGGCCCGGCAAGTCGTACATCGTCATGGACCAAAAGAACTGCACGGGCGGCAATTGGCCCGGCTCGAACCGGATCACGTACGACTTGGAACCGTCCAGCGGTTGCCCTTGCGCGTCTTCTTCGTATCCCAGATAGACGGCCTCTTCTGACGAATTGCCATAGATGCCCATCGCCGCGGCCACCGCCCGCTTGGTGTAGTCACCCGCCAGCGTCTCGCGCGATCCAAACAAGCCGATGGACGACCGCGTCTGTTTTTCCGCCTGCAATAAGGCGGCCTTGCCGTCTGCAACGCCATCCTCGATCGCCTGGCGCGTGACCGGGTCCAGCTTGGACGCATCAAACGGTTTGCCCGGCGCAATGCCGATCTGAGCAAAGCGCCGCATCATGTCCTGCTCGGAAGCGGGTTGCGGCTGCGTGAACGCCAGCAACTGATTCATATAGGCAATGAAGTCGACCGACGTCGCGCGCTGTTCGTCCCAAGGCAGCCAGTCCACATCAGGTGCAGCGGGCGGCGCGGGTTGGTGCGCAAAGACATTGAGCGGGCGCAGTTGGTACTTGGCTTGCAAGGCCTGCACGGCCTTCTCGTCAGACGGGCCGTTCAGGCTGGTGCGGCCCAGGATGGCGACGAAATCCGTCTCCGAACGCAGCACCTTCGTAATACCTTTGGGCGTATCCCCCTTCCAATGCGGCCCGGCGATCAGGTAATTGCCTGCGCCAAAGCCGGTCGCGCGCACCCCCGCATAGGCGAAGTTGTAGGTGTACATATCCACCATCTGGAAGACGTTGTAGCGGTCTTTCGGCGTGGCGGGCAGGCTCAACACCCAAGGCTGCGCGCGCAGATCGAGCCAGGCCCATGAGTACGGCGTGTCGTTGTTGGGGGTGACAATCTCCCGATTTTCCGGCGTGTACGGCTGGGAGTAATGACGGAATTTTCCGAAACCGCCTACGTACTCCTTGCCGCCGGGCCGGATGGCCTGCACGGACATCGTCTTGTAGTTGTAGAGCATCGGGTAGGCATACAGGTATGCCTCTTTGGCCGCGCTGCGCAACGCTTCATCCTGGATGGGCGCGGGTTTGCTGGCGCACGCCGCCAGCGTGGCCAGCGCCGCGGCCGCCAGCAAGCTGCGCAAGGTCATCAGCCAGCACAACCCCATTCCTCTTCTGCCTAACTCCCTTGCCTGAGACCTCGTACTGCCCATGCGGTGCTCTCCAAACCAGAGATAACAAAATGCAAAGACACGCCGTCGAACTAGGAATCTTCTCTTATTTGTTAATAAAGAAAATGAGAAGAGTTAAATCTGAAGCAATATTCGCACAGAGTGTTGCTTTCCCCAAGGGATGAGTCAAGGCGGATATTCCCGGCCGATCCGCTATAGAAAACGGCCCGATTGCCCATTTTGACGTTGCAAAAAAACAGCGGAGGCACCTATTGAGGTGGCTCCGCTGTGGGCGTTATGGAAGGAAATAATCAACGCATGGGGGCATTTTCCTGCGACACCGAACGCGCATGCACCTGGTCAATGCGCAAGCCATCGCGGCGCGTGACTTCAAAGCCCCAGTCCCGCAGGGCGATGGTGTCACCCGCCTCGGGAATGCGGCCCACGGCACGCAGCAGGCAACCGGCCAGCGTGGCGTCCTCTGGATAGTCTTCGGCCAGCGCCGGGGTATTCAACAGCCGCGCGGCCTCACCTACCGACAAACGCCCTTCCAGCAACCAGGAACCGTCAGACAACTGCAAGGCTTCGGGCTGGTCTTCGCTGTGTTCGGGCAGTTCGCCCGCCACCGCGGTCAGCACGTCCATCGGCGTGACCAGGCCTTCGCAGACGCCATGCTCGTCCACCACAATCAGCATGTGGTCGCGGGAAGCGCGCAGTTCTTCCAGCACCCTCAGCACCGGCGTCGTCTCCAGCACATAGCGCGGTTCGCGAGCCATTTCCACCAGGTCAATCGGGCCGGGGTTCTGCAAGAGCGGCAGCAAGTCCTTGAAATGCAATATGCCCAGCACGTTCGACACGTCTCCCGCGCAGAGCGGCAAGCGCGAATGGCCGCTGGAGAATTTGCGCACGATGACGTCAGGCGTATCGGCCACATCCAACCAGACCATGTCCCCGCGCGGCACCATGATGGAGCGCACGTCGTGCGTGCCGACGGACAGCACGCGTTCGATCATGGAGCTTTCCTCGGGCGCAAACGCAGGTTCGTCGCCCGCGCTGTCCACCAGCGCGACCACTTCGTCGGCTTGCTGGCCCGCCTGGCCGGCACGCCCCGCGTGCAACAGGCGCAACACGGCGCGCGCCGTGCGCTGGCGGCGTCCCAGCGCGTGCGTGCCTTTGGCGCGATTACGGCGGGCTAGCTGGTTGCACAGCTCGATCAAGATCGAGAAGCCAATGGCCGCATATAGATAGCCCTTGGGCACGTGGAAGCCCAGGCCCTCGGCAACCAGGCTGAAACCGATCATCAGCAACAAGCCCAGGCACAAGATCACCACAGTCGGGTGGCGGCCCACAAACGCCATCAGCGGACGGCTCGCCACCATCATGACGGCCATCGCCACCACGACCGCAATCATCATGATGCTCAGGTCTTGCACCATGCCGACCGCGGTGATGACGGAGTCCAGCGAGAACACGGCGTCCAGCACCACGATCTGCAAGATCACCTGCCAGAACACGGCGTGCTGCGGCTTTTGGCCAGCGTCGTGGCTGGCGCTGCCTTCCACGCGTTCGTGCAGTTCCATCGTGCCCTTGAACAGCAGGAACAAGCCGCCCAGGATCAGGATCAGATCGCGTCCGGAAATTTCAGCGCCCCACACGGTGAACAGCGGCGCGGTCAGCGTTACCACCCACGCAATACTGGCCAGCAGGCCCAGACGCATCACCAGCGCCAGCGTCAGGCCGATCAGGCGTGCGCGATTGCGTTGTTCCGGCGGCAGCTTGTCGGCCAGGATGGCGATGAACACCAGGTTGTCGATGCCCAGAACAATTTCAAGAATGACCAGCGTCGCCAGGCCAAGCCAGGCGGTGGGGTCGTTCATCCAGTCGAAAATCATCGATAGTCCGCAGTAGTCGCAGGTTCGGGGCGCGCACACACAGCGGCTCCGCCTTGCTGAAATGTGAGTATGAGGTCAAGCGGGGAGATGCGGGCAAGGAGGCCCGGCGGCGCTTGCGGCGGTGCGCGGCACGCCAATTGAGGCGTGGTTGCGACGACGCGGGCCGGATCGGCGCGCCGGGCGGAGCCGGCGGCGTATGCAAAGCGGAAGGTGGTCGGGCGCCTGGGCGCCCTGCTAGGAGGAGGGTCTTCGGTCATAGTGGGCGGCAATCGCAGGCCTGCCAGGGGCAGCCGTCACGCGAAATTACCGCCGTGCTCTCGTTCTTACAGGATGCTGAATATTACCTGAATCCGAATTCCTTGCACGGGCGGCGCAACCCCACCCTAGCGCGGATCGGCAGAGCCCCCTGACCCTGACGATGCGCCCGAACCCGGCATGCCGGCGTTATCCGGGGCGCCCGTCTTACCGCCAGGCGTGGTCGATTTTCCATCCGGCATGGGCGCCTTGCCTGCGTCGGGCACACTGCGTTTGTCGCCCGGTTTGCCCTGCCCCTGGCTGCGGGTGTCTGCGCCCGGGTCATCCTGCCTGGGGCTGGAACCAGCCTTGTTCTGGGCATCCGTTTCTTCCGTCGATGGCATTTTCTTCCCGTCATCCATCCGCGCGCCGGGGACGGGCTTGCCAATGGCGTTCGCGGGCGCAGTCTTTTCGTCTGCGGTAGGCATTGGCATGGTGGGCGGTGCGGCTTGCGCAACCAGCGTTGCCTCGCGCGACTGCGCGCTGGCGGCGTGCCAAGGCAACACCGCCAGTAATGTGGATAGCAGTAGCAGTTTGTGGCTTTTCATTGTTGTCTCCCAGACGTAAATAGTGACAAACTAAGCGCCGACGGATTAGCGAAGTAATGCGGTATCTCTTTCGACAAGGGGCAAGTTTCGTGCCTGCCCCGATGCTGGAGTGATGCATGGACGAGCAAGCCCCGGACAATGAATCCCCGATCAGCCCTGCGCCGGCCGATCAGCCCTTGGCAGGACGGCGCGGACTTCTCAAAGCGCTGGCAGTGGGTGTACCCGGCGCCGCATGGGCTGTGACAGCTCGCGGCGCTCCAGGCGAGTCCCCACCCGCAACAGGGCATGGCGCGAGCCCGCCAGCCGCCTCCCCTGCCAACCGCACCTACAAATTCTTCAATGCCCAGGAAGCGCTGGCGATGGACGCCATTGCTGCCCGGCTGATCCCCGCCGACGACTTGGGCCCGGGCGCGAAAGAGGCCGGCGTCACCAACTTCCTGGATGGCCAACTGGCCGGCGCCTGGGGCGCGGGCAGCCAGTTTTACCGGCAGGGTCCGTTTGAAAAAGGCACGCCGGAACAGGGCTATCAGTTGTCGTTCACGCCCGCCGAGATGATCCGGCGCGGGCTGGCCGCCCTGGACGCCGCCACGCGCAAGCAAGACGGCAAACCCTTTGCAGAACTCGATGAAGCCAGGCAAGACGCCTGGCTTCATGACTTGCAGGCCGGCAAACCGGATTTTTCGCCGCTGCCGTCCGATATCTTTTTCCAGGCCTTGCTGGACGCCACCATCGAAGGCTTCTTCTCGGACCCGCTCTATGGCGGCAACGCCGACATGGTCGGCTGGAAGCTGGTGGGATTTCCCGGCGCGTTCGCCTCGTTCTCAAACGACATCGAACGACATGGCGTCATCTGGGCCGGCAAACCGGTGTCCATCGCCAATGCCGTCAGCCACAACATGAAGCCGGGAGACGGACATGGCTAAGACCTTACCCGCGGTGGACGTGGCGATCATCGGCGGCGGGTGGACCGGGTCCATCATCGGCAAGGAGCTGGCGGCGGCCAAGCAGCGCGTGGTGGTGCTGGAACGCGGGCAGGCGCGTTGGCCGTCCCCCGACTTCCAAGGCCCGAACGTGCACGATGAGTTGAAGTACACGCGCCGGCACGAGCTGCACCAGGACGCCGCCACCGAGACCTTCACGTTTCGCAATTCCACCGACCAAAAGGCGCTGCCCATGCGCCGTTGGCAATTCGCGTATCCCGGCACGCATCTGGGCGGCGCGGGCAATCACTGGTCGGGCGCGTATTACCGCTTCGACCCTACCGACTTCCGCATTCGCAGCCACTACACCGAACGCTACGGTGCGAAGATCTTCGACAAGGAACTGACCTGTCAGGACTGGCCGCTGACCTATGACGAGCTTGAGCCCTACTTCGACCGCTACGATTACCTGATCGGCGCGTCTGGCCAAGCCGGCAACATCAAGGGCCAGAAGCAGGAAGGCGGCAACCCGTTCGAGCCCTGGCGTTCGCGGCCCTACCCCAACCCGCCCATGAAAGTGCCTTACGCGCCCGCGCTCTTCGGCGAGGCCGCGAAGAAGCTGGGCTATCACCCCTATGTGCAGCCGTCAGCGCTCTGTACCCGGCCTTACGTGAACACCGAAGGCCTGCACATGAGCGCCTGTGTGTATTGCGGCTTCTGTTCAAACTTCGGCTGCGAGCACTTCGCCAAGGCCTCGCCGCAGGTGTGCATCCTGCCGGTGGCGATGAAGATGGAGAACTTTGAAATACGCACCGGCGCGCATGTGCTGCGCGTGGAGCTCACGCCGGACAAGAAGCGTGCGCGTGGCGTGACCTATGTGGATGCCGCAGGCGAAGAGGTCTTTCAGCCCGCCGAGATCGTGGTGCTGTGCGCCTTCGGTATCAACAACGTGCGCTTGCTGCTGCTGTCGGGCATCGGCAAGCCCTATGACCCCGTGACGGACACCGGCGTCGTCGGCCGCAACTACACGCACCAGACGACGTCCGGCGTGAACCTGTTCTTTGATGAGTCCGTCAACATCAACCCCTTCATGGGCGCGGGCGCCGTGGCCGTCACCATGGACGATTTCAGCGCCGACAACTTCGACCACGGGCCGCACGGGTTCGTGGGCGGCGGCTATCTGCAAATCCAGGTCGTGAGCGGCGCGCCGATTGGCTATCACCCCACCCCCAAAGGCACGCCCACCTGGGGCGCCGACTGGAAGAAGGCGGTCAAGCGTTACTACAACCACTCGGCCTCCATCACCATCACCGGCTCCGCCCAGCCCTGGCGCGGCGGCTACTTGAGCCTGGACCCGACCTACAAGGATGCATGGGGCTTGCCGCTGCTGCGCGTCACCTATGACTTTCCGGACAACGACATCCGCATGTCGGCGTTCCTGACCGACAAGGGCGATGAAATCGGGCGTGCCATGAAGGGCATTGCGCGCACCGAACCCGGGCCGCGCAAGAAACCGTTCTCAGCCACCGCGTATCAGTCGACTCACCTGACCGGCGGCGCGGCCATGGGCGACAACCCCGAGACCAGCGTCGTCAACCGCTACGGGCAAAGCTGGGACGTGCCCAACGTGTTCGTGACGGGCGCGGCGCTGTTCCCGCAGAACTCGGGCTACAACCCGACAGGCACTGTGGGCGCCACCGCCTACTGGATCGTCGAAAAAATCAAGGCGGACTACCTGCGTTCGCCGGGGCGGCTGGTGTAATCATGATCGAACATCGCAAAGGCATTACCATCGCCGTCCTGCTGATCATGGCGCCGCCTGCGGTGACGCTGATTGCCACCGCCCACCAGATGATCGGCACGGGCGGCGACGGCCTGATCCGCGCAGCCGCAGTAACGGCTGCCGCACCGCCCGCGACGGCGCCAGCACAGGCCCCGGCAGCGCCAGCGGCGGGATCGGCACCAGCTTCGGCATCCGCACCTGCATCGGCATCGGCATCCGCACCAGCACCAGCATCGGCATCGGCATCGGCGCCCGCAGGAACATCGGCGCCAGCACCGGCCACCTCCCCTGCGCCAGCACCCGCCACCGCCGCACTCAAACCGCCCACGCCTGTGCCGGGACGCAGCGCGCTGGACTTCAGCGCGTCCCGCCCGGCCTGGGAAGGATTTCTGCGCGGCGCTGATCCGGAAGCGGGCAAGCAGCTGGCCGCCAACGGCAAACCCGGCGCTGGCGTGCAAGCCTGTATCGCCTGCCATGGCCCGGCCGGCATCACGCCCACCGGCGGCATCTTCCCGAATCTGGCGGGCTTAAGCAGCGAGTACCTGGCCAAGCAATTGGCCGACTTCCGCAGCGGCACGCGCGTCCAACCCTTGATGAACACCATCGCGCGCGGGCTCACCGAACAGGAAATTGGCCAGGTCGCGGCCTATTACGGCACGTTGGCCGGCCCGCCGATGCATGTGGGCGAATTCGGCGGCGAAGCGGCCCGCAAGCTGGACGTGCAAGGCGATGGCAGCCGTGCGCTACCCGCATGCGCCAACTGCCACGGCCTGCGTGGCCTGGGCGAAGGCCCCTTGTTGCCGCGCCTGGCGGGCCAATCAAAGGAATACTTCACGGACCAGATGAACGCCTTTCGCAATGGCTCGCGCCAGAATGACGACGTGGGCGTCATGCGTGCGTTTTCGCAGCGCCTGACCGATAGCGAAATCGAAGCGCTGGCGCTGTACTACGCCGGCCCGCCTCCGCAGCCGAAGTAACGGAAAGGGTCAGGCGGGCCGGATACGAAGCTCCGCCTGACCCTTCACAAACCACTGAAATTTTCCCTGGTATTTACCCTAGGTGCGCGTTAAACTCCGGGCACTTTCAACCACTTAGAGATCACTGTGGACAACGACGGATGTAGTCGAACACCGACTGCTAGCGCCGCTTGACGCAGGATTCGCGGAAACCCTCTTTCCGCTAAGTCCTGCGAACAGCCAGGACTTGGGCTCTTTGCCCCTCTCCCCCCAAAAGCTTACCGACGCGATACGCGAGCCTTGTTGCGCGCGCATTCTGCCGGTCAGGCGGCGCATGCCTGTGGACCTTCCACCGTACTCCCCCCTCAAGGAGACGAACATGCGCATCAAGCAATTCATCAAAGCGCCGGCCGCAACGCCGGTCTATCAATTCACCATCGTCAGCCTCAGCGCCGTGCTGCCCGCACTGCGCAAGCAGTTGTACTTCGAGCTGCAAGCGCTAGACCTTCCGGTGCTGACCGTGCGCGTCTCGCGCGGCGAATCCGACCAATTGGCCTCAACGGTTGTCACCCTGCGCTGCCCGCCGCATCTGCGCAAGCTGCTCAATGCCGTTGCGCTGCGCCTGGGCCAAAGCCCCGACGTGCGCCGCGTGCAGTGGGAAAGCGACGCCGGCGCTTCGATTGCCGTGCTGCCGGCCTGAGCGCCGCATTCTGCAAGGAGACTGTCATGAAAGACCCGTACAAGGTCTTGCTGCTGGCGCGCGTGCTTGCACTGGTGCTGATCTGGCTGATTGGGCTGGGGCTGGTCATGGAATCGATCTGGCGGCTGCCGTAGGAATGCCCGAACAAAGAAGGGCCGAACTAAGAAGGGCTGAACTAAGAAGGGCTGAACCACGAAGGGCCGAACTAAGAACGCCCGACTAAGAACGCCCGACTAAGGAGGCCTGAACAAAGCAGGACACAACAATGAAAAACTTCGACAACATCCAATACCTGACGCTGGCCAATACCTTGGTCAGCCTGACGACCGCTTTCGTGCTGGGGGCCATCGTCGGCTTCGAGCGCCAGTTCCGTCAACGCACCGCCGGGCTGCGCACCAACGTGCTGGTGTCGGTGGGCGCGGCCATCTTCGTCGACCTGGCCTTCCGGGTGGCGGGCGATGACGGCGGCGCCCGCGTGATTTCCTATGTGGTCTCTGGCGTGGGCTTTCTGGGTGCGGGCGCCATCATGCGCGAAGGCGGCAGCATACGCGGCCTGAACACCGCAGCAACGTTGTGGGGCTCGGCCGCCATCGGCGCGTGCGCCGGGGCTTCCTTGATGCTGGAAGCCGTGGCCGCCACCGCGTTCGTGCTGGCCGCCAACACCTTGCTGCGCCCC
Organism: Achromobacter kerstersii; assembly: GCF_902859595.1. Taxonomy (GTDB): domain Bacteria; phylum Pseudomonadota; class Gammaproteobacteria; order Burkholderiales; family Burkholderiaceae_B; genus Achromobacter; species Achromobacter kerstersii. The sequence goes on from NZ_CADIJQ010000001.1 coordinate 1,006,700, forward strand.
GTGGTCAGCTATGTGAACCGCCAGCCGCTGGATTCGCAGACGTCGGAAGTCACTAACGTGATTCATGTGATTGCCAACGTCGAACACCGGCAGGCGGCGATGACCGTGCTGGAAGACGTGCTCGAAGCCGAGCAACTGCCGCTATCGGAATTGAAGATCGATCAGTTCGGCGAGAACGAAGTAGAGATTGAAGCCGCGCTCAGCGAGGCCTCGGTTGACGAGCTGGATCTGGACCGCGTCACCGCCAGCATTGCCGCATCGCCCGCGGTGCGCACGGCGTTCTGGGCCGCGCGCACGGTCTAGCGCAAGGGGCGACGCGCCTGCCGAAACGCTCTAGAATGGGCGCCGATCATGCGCAGCCCTTTTCCTTTCCTGCATCGCGGCAACGCCGGCCTTTGGCTGGTGTTGATGCTGTTCGCGTTAAAGGCGATTGTGCCGCAGGGCTTCATGCCCGCCACCCATCAAGGCGGCACGCTGATCCAGCTGTGTTCGGCAGCCGGCCCGATCTGGGTGCAAGGCCCGTCCAAACAAGACAACGCACCTGACGAGCGTCATGCCGCCCAAGCCGCGACCTGCCCCATGGGCATAGCGCTCACCGCCATAGCCCTGCCGTCTTCACCCGTTTTGCGGGTAGCGGCGGCCGCCATCATGGCGCATCCCTTGGCGGCACGTGCGCCGCCCGCGCCTGTACAGGTGTCGCTCATTGGGGCGCCGCTGGGCGCGCGCGCCCCGCCCCTGCCCTCGGTATTGCGCTAATTCCGTTGCCGCCCGCGCGCGGCCTGTCATCGCTTACCGAGAGCACTCATGTCTTTTCATCCCGCCGGGGCGCATTGCGTCCTGAAGCGGCGCGTGGCCGTCTGGACGGCACTCGCCTCTGTTTTTTCCACGTCATCAGTCCTGCATGCCCAAACGGCGCCCGTCGCCACCCTGCCCGCCATTTCTGTGTCGGGCGACACGCCATCGCCGACCTTGCTCGCGCCATCGGCCACCGGCACCTTGTTGGGCCTGACGCCATTCGAGACGCCCGCCAGCATCGAGATCATCAGCAACGAACAGCTGCGTGCGCGCGGCGCCACCACCGTCACCGACGCCATCACCCAGGCCGCCGGCATCACCGCCATGCGCCACCCGGGTAACGGCGGCTCGTCATTGTCATCGCGCGGGTTTACGGATTCCAATTCGGTCGCCCAGTTGTATGACGGCGTGCGCCAGTACGGCGGCGTCGGCCAAACGTTCATGTATGACCCCTGGGCCGTGGACAGCATCGAAGTGCTGCGCGGCCCCGCCTCCGTGCTGTATGGCGAAGGCGCCATCGGCGGTGTCGTGAACGTGATTCCAAAAAAGCCCACGCGCGGCCCCATCGAAAACGAATTCATGACGGCCGTGGGCACGCACGATACCCAGCGCTTCGGCTTTGGCAGCGGCGGCGCGCTGGACGACAAGTGGTCATACCGGCTGGACGTCAGCGGCAACCACACCGATTCCGGCATCAGCCTGGGCGATTCACGCGACGCGGCCATCACCGCCGCGGTGCGCCTGGACGTGTCGCCCGAGCTGAATTTTACGCTGACGCAGGCCTATGCGTGGCAGGAGCCCACCCGCTACTTCGGCACCCCGCTGGCCGATGGCACCCTGGATTACGGGCTGGCCAAACACAATTACAACGTCGCCGACAGCAAGATCATCTATCGCGACAGCCGCACCGAGCTGAAGGCGGAATGGTCGCCCAACCCCGCAACCCTTGTCAGAAGCCGCATCTACGCCATCGGCAGCAAGCGCGACTACCGCGACGCCGAAAACTACGCATGGGTGCCGGGCGGCATGATCGAGCGCAGTGGCTACACCGAAATCCGCCACGACCAGGAACAGGTGGGCACCGTCACCGACGCCGCCTTTGACGGGCATCTGTTCGGCCTGGCCAACAAGGTGGCGGTGGGGTTCGAACTGAACCGCGCCTCGCTCAAGCACACCAACAACTCGCCCTATTCCGGCACGTCGCTGGTGGACCCGTATGACGTCGACCATGGCCGCTTCATCAACATCGCCGGCACCACGCCGCGGTACCGCAACACGGCCAGCCAGTACGCCTTCTTTGCCGAAGACCGCTTGATGCTGAACTCGCGCTGGTCGGTGCTGGCCGGGTTGCGCTATGACCATATCGACCTGAAGCGCCGCGATCTTGTTGCCGACGAAACCGCCTTTCGCACCACCTACAGCAACGTGGGCTGGCGCGTAGGGACGGTGTACGACGTGCTGCCCACGGTGTCGGTCTACGCGCAATACGCCCAGGCCGCCGACCCCATCGGCAGCCTGCTGCTGCTGTCGCCCGCCAATAAGAACTACGAGCTCTCGCAAGGCAAGCAGTTGGAGATCGGCGTGAAGCAGACCTTCTGGGACAACAAGGGCCAATGGACCTTGGCCGCCTATCACATCAAAAAGAACAACCTGGTCACGCGCGACCCCAACGACCCGGCGCTGCGCATCCAGGTCGGTGAGCAATCGTCGCGCGGGGTGGAGGCCACGCTGGGTGTGGAACTGACTCCGGCCTGGCGCTTGGACTTGAACGCCGTGGCGCTGCGCGCCCGCTATGACGACTTCAACGAATCGGTGGGCGGCGTGTCGGTCTCGCGCAATGGCAATGTGCCGACCGATGTGCCTGAGCGCGTGGCCAATGCCTGGCTCAGCTGGAAGTTCGCACCGCAATGGACGGCCAGCGCGGGCGTGCGTTACGTGGGCAAGCGCTATGCGGACGCGGCCAACCGCTTGGAAATGGCGGGCTACGCCACCACCAACCTGGCGCTGCAATGGGAGCCCCGCCGCGACCTGAGCCTGGCGCTGCGCGCCTTCAATGTGTTTGACCGCCAGTACGCGGAAACCGCTTACTACAACCAGACGCAATGGCTGGTGGGTGAAGGCCGGCGCGTGGAGCTCAGCGCGAATTACCGCTTCTAAGACCCGCCAGCACCCCGCCTAAGGCCCTCTCCCGCCCGTACGACGGGGTGTACAATTCCGCCCGCCGCCTCTGCAACGGAGGTGGCGGACCGACATCGCGGTCCTCGTGGACCCGGCATGCCGGGTGGCTCGGCCGGGCGCCTATCCCTCGGACAACTCCAAGCGATCTCGGACGCATTCCGAGCCCACACATGTCTTTTTTCTTGCAGCTTCGCAGCCGCTGGATGTCCAATCCGCGTGGCGACATCCTGGCGGGCATTCTTGTCGCGCTTGCCCTCATTCCTGAAGCCATCGGCTTTTCGATCATCGCTGGCGTCGACCCCAGCGTCGGGCTGTACGCCTCGTTTTCCATTGCGTTGATCATCGCCTTCACGGGCGGCCGCCCGGGCATGATCTCGGCAGCGACGGCCGCGGTCGCCGTGCTGGTTGCGCCGCTGGTGCGCGAGCACGGCATCGGCTACCTATTCGCCGCCACCGTCCTGATGGGCGTCGTGCAGATCGCGGCCGGTTTCTTGCGGCTGGACTTGCTGATGCAATACGTGTCGCGCTCCGTCGTGACGGGCTTCGTCAACGCGCTGGCCATTTTGATCTTCATGGCGCAATTGCCCCAACTGACCGGCGTGACCTGGGTCGCCTACGCCATGGTTGCGGGCGCGCTGGCCATCATCTACCTGCTGCCGCGCGTCACCACGGCGGTGCCGTCGCCGCTGGTGGCCATCATCGCCATGACCGCGGTGTCGATCTACGGCGGGCTGGACGTCAACACGGTGGGCGACATGGGCGCACTGCCGTCGGCCCTACCCTCGTTCATGATTCCCGACGTGCCGTTCACGCTGGACACGCTGCGCATCATCTTGCCGTACTCGGTGACGATGGCCGCCGTGGGCCTGCTGGAATCCATGATGACGGCGCAAATCGTCGATGACATGACCGATACCCACAGCGACAAACGCCGTGAATGCAAGGGCCAGGGCATCGCCAATATCGTCACGGGCTTTCTGGGCGGCATGGGCGGTTGCGCCATGATCGGGCAGTCGGTCATCAACGTGCGGTCGGGCGGACGCACCCGCTTGTCCACCTTGGTCGCCGGCACGTTTCTGCTGTTCCTGATTGTGGTGCTGGGGCCGCTTGTGGCCCGCATTCCGATGCCGGCGCTGGTGGCGGTGATGATCATGGTGTCGATTGGCACGTTCAACTGGCGCTCGTTCCGCAACCTGCGCTCGCATCCGTGGCAATCGTCGGTGGTGATGCTGGCGACCGTGCTGGTGGTGCTCTGGACGCACGACCTTGCCCGGGGCGTGTTCACAGGCGTGGTCCTGAGCGGTTTGTTCTTTGCCGGCAAGGTAAAGCGCATGCTGAACGTCACGTCGCACCTGTCGGCAGACGGCGCCACGCGCACGTACCGCTACGCGGGGCAGGTGTTCTTCGCATCGGCCAGCCGCTTTGCCGCCGCCATCGATTTCCACGAGCCGGTCAAGACGGTGGTGATTGATCTGTCGGCCGCCCACTTCTGGGACATTTCGGCCGTGGACGCGTTGGAGAAGACTGTGGCCAAGCTGCGCCGCGCGGGCCGGGCCGTGGACGTCATCGGGCTGAACGAAGCCAGCGCGACGCTCGTGGGCAAGCATGGCGCGCCGGCAGCACCGGGCGCGCATTGATGTGGCTTGGAGTCTGTGGCTTTGAGTCTTCGGCTTTGACTCAGTGGCTTTGACTCAGTGGCTTTGACTCAGTGGCTTTGACTCAGTGGCTTTGACTCAGTGGCTTTGAGTCCGCGGCTTTGAGTCTTTGGCTGTGAGTCTGCGCCTTGAAGTCTGCGGCTTTGAGTCTGTGGCTTGCAGTTGGCAGCTCCGCCTCAGGCCGCCAGGCGCAGCGCGACTTCGGCCGGGTTCCACTTCTTGCCCGGCACCGCCGCCAGCAACGCTTGCGTGTAGGGGTGGGCGGGTTGGCGGAACACGTCGGCGCACACGCCAGATTCCACCACGCGGCCGCTCTTCATGACCGCGATGTGGTCGCACACCTGGGCGGCCACGCGCAAGTCATGCGTGATGAAGACGATGGACAAGCCCAACTGGTCGCGCAGCCGCGCCAGCAAGGCCAGCACCTGCGCTTGCACCGACACGTCCAGCGCCGAAACGGGTTCGTCCGCAATCAGCACGCGCGGCTGCATCGCCAGCGCGCGCGCCAGGCCCACGCGCTGCCGTTGCCCCCCGGAGAATTCGTGCGGGTAACGACGGATGGCGTCCGCCGACAATCCCACCAGTTCAAATAATTCGGCGGCGCGCGCCATGGCTTCGCGCCGTGGCGTGCCGTGCACCATCGGGCCTTGCGCCACGATTTCGCCCACGCGCTGACGCGGGTTCAATGACCCATACGGGTCCTGGAACACCATCTGCACGCGCCGTGCATGGTCTCGATGGGCGCTTCCACCCTTGAACACCAACGGTTTGCCCGCCAGCGTGATGGCGCCCGCATCGGGCGGCACCAGACCGAGCAAGGTCCGCGCCAGCGTGGATTTTCCAGACCCGCTTTCCCCCACGATGCCTAACGTGCCGCCTTCGCGCAGCGTGATGGACACGCCGTCGACCGCATGCGTTACGCGGCCCGCACGGCCCAGCCAGCCGCGCTTGCGGTAGGTCTTGGACAGCGCGTCGGTACTGAGAATGACCGGCGCATCGTCGAAGCTGCCTGCTCTTGCCGCAGCCGGCTCCAAGGGCGGCACGGCAGCGATCAGCGCACAGGTGTACGGGTGGCGCGGGTGCTCCAGCACTTGTTCGGCCGTGCCGTTTTCCACCAGCACACCCCGCTGCATCACGGCGACCCGGTCAGCGATCTCGGCCACGACACCAAAGTCATGCGTGATGAACAGCACCGCCGTGCCTTTGCGGCGTTGCAGGTCGTGGATCAAATGCAGAATCTGCGCCTGCGTGGTCACATCGAGCGCGGTGGTGGGTTCGTCCGCAATCAGCAATGCGGGTTCCAGCGCCAGCGCCATCGCGATCATGGCGCGTTGGCGTTGTCCGCCCGACAATTCATGCGGGTACGCCTCCAGCGCCTGCGCCGGCTCGGGCAGCCGCACCGACTCCAGCAGGGCCAGCGTCCGCTCGCGGATGTCGGCGCGGCCCAGGCGGGTGTGCGTACGAAACACCTCGGCAATCTGGTCGCCAATGGTGCGCAGCGGGTTCAACGCCGTCATCGGTTCTTGAAAGATCATGCCAATGCCCTGGCCGCGCAAACGCCGCATGGCCTCAGCAGGCAGACGCAGCAGATCTTGTTCGCCCTGCCACAAAATCTGGCCGGCGCTCGCGCGCACGTCCTGAGGCAGCAGGCCAAGAATGGCGCCCGCGGTCAGCGATTTCCCCGATCCGCTTTCCCCCACCACGCAAAGGATTTCGCCGGAATTGATCGTCAGGGATACGTCTTTCAACGCATGTTGGCGGTCAGCGCCCGGCGGCAGGTCTACCGTCAGGTTCTTGATCTGCAGCAAGGGGCGCGATGACGACGGGGGCAGCTGGGACGGGGTGCGCATGAGACGGCTCGGCAGTTCGGATAAGACAAGCTGCCGATGATAGGTCTGCGCCCCAGCGCCGGGAAATGCCGATTCCTCATTTGCTCATGCGGCCCGCGCGGCATCGCTTGCACCTGCCGCTTGCGCCTGCCGCTTGCACCTGCCGCTTGCGCCTGCTGCTTGCGCCTGCTGCTCACGCCGCACTTCAGGGGCTGAGCATGTCTGATATGGCGTCGCCCAATTCCTTGACCGCGCCGCTCACCCCTTCCGCCGCGCCTTCCGCGCCGATACCGATCGCACGCCCGAAGCCCCGCGCCACTTGCGCCGCGAAGCCGCGCGTCACCGAGAACTTGGGGTTGTCCAGGCTGCCGCGCAATGCGAACTCGAAGCGCAGCACGCCAGACTTGTCTTTCATGGCGGCCAACACCGCTTTGCGCGGCAACGAAAACAGCGAGCCATCACCACTGAACTGCAAACCGCGCAAGGCCACCGTGCCTGCGGCGCGAAGCTCTTGTTTGGCGATCTTGGTGGTCATGTCCAGATCCATGGTGCCGCCCGTCAGCGTGCCGGCGCCGTTTGCCGACAAGTACGGCGCGGCATGGCGGATATCCATATTGCGCACGGCCACCTTCATATCGGCGTCCGTGCTGCCCACGGCCAGCCTGCCCTGCGCATGGACCGTGGATTCGCCGTTGCGGTTGTCTTCGACGATCCCATTGAATTCAAAGTCGCTTTGCGTGCCATCGCCCGGGATCGCGACGGGGCTCAATCGGGCCTGTACATTTTTAAAGGGGATGCGATGCGGGGGCTTGGCGACCGCGGCGTCCAGATAATCCAGGCGGCCGTCGCGCAGGATGAGCTCGCCCATGTGGATCGGCATGGGCCGCCGCGATTTACCATCGCCGCCGTCGCCCGAGTGCAGCGCGGTTTGCAAGGCGGGGGCAATCTGCATGTCGCCGTCCGCGCCACGTATTACCGAAAAATCGAACCCTTCCACCACCACCGACTTGAACACGGCTTCATGCCGCAAAAAGGCGGACCACTCCGGCTCCAGCACGACGCGCTTCGCGCGCACCGCAGTCTGATTGGCCGAGCCGGGCACGTTGACGTCCGTCAGCACGACTTGGCGAAATCCCACCTGGATGTCAGCGACCTGGCCGCGCGGCCCGAGCATGCCCGCAATACGCTGCTCGACGATGCGGGTTGCCGCGAACGCCAGCACGGCAGCCAGCGCTATCAGCACAAGCAGCACCCCCATCGTGGTGCCCAAGGCGGATCGCTGGCGTGGCGCAACGGCGTTCGTGCTCATAGAGTTCCTGGATGGATTGGGGTGGACAGGTGCAAGGTCAACAGCGCATCGTCAGAGATCGCGCGGCAAGTTTCAATGGCCAAAAAGGATGATGGCAGCTAAGCCGTCCCCAATGCAAACGGCCCCGTCCGCGCTTGCTGGCACGGACGGGGCCGCCGGGATACGCGCTGCCGGTATGCGGACTCAAGGCGCGATCAAGATGCTAGCGTTGGGTCTTGTTTTGCTGGCCCGGATTTTGGCCCGCTTGCCCTTGACCCTTGTCGGCGGTCTGGCCGGCTTGACCGGGCTGCTGACCCGGCTGGTTGCGGTCCTTGGGATTTTCCTGGGCCTGTTGCTTTTGGGGCTGCTTTTGCTGGTCCGGCTGATTCTGGTTGGACATTACAAGTCTCCTAGTAGGCGGAAAGGACTCCCGCGCTATCAGGGGTAGCAACTGACGTGCCCAAGCGCCGTTTAGGGGTGGAAAAGGATGCAGGTTCTGAGCGGCCCCGTTTCTTCGGGGTGAGCGGCGTGCCGGCGCCGGTAAGAATTACCGCCCCGCCCGCCAGCGCTGCCCATTACGGGGTGGCAGCGCGCATATGGGATGAAGATGCCCTATTGAGTGACGACGCCTTTGAGGGGTGAAGATGCCCTTATTGAGTGACGACGCCTTTGAGGGGTGAAGATGCCCTTATTGCGTGACGACGCCCTTTGGAATGACCGGTTCGGCTTCGCTGCCGTCGAAGGCCTCGAGCCAGGACGAGGCGTAACTGGCCGGCGCTGACAAGGGCTCGACGCCGTCGCGTTGGCTGCGCAGGCGCAGCATCAACGCGTCCAGCGGCATCGGGCGGCCTAGTGCATAGCCTTGGCCGTAACGGCAGCCCGCAGCGCGCAAGGCAGGCACGTCGGCCACATTTTCCACGCCTTCGGCGACGACGCGCCAGCCCATGCGGGTAGCCAGTTCGGCCGCCGAGCGCAAGACTTCGAACGCCACGGCGCTGCGCCGCATGCGGGTGACGAAATATTGGTCGATCTTCACTTCAGACAACGGAATGGCCGACAGCAACTTGAGCGATGCGTGGCCCGTGCCAAAGTCGTCCAGGCTGACCTCGCAGCCCGCCTCTTCCAGCTTCAACAGCGAGGCGCGCAGCACATCCAGTTCTTTGATGGGTTCGTCTTCGGTCAGTTCGATACGCACCAAAGACGCGGGCAGCTCGGCCGCGCGTATGCGCTCAAGCAAAAAATTCACGGCGTTTTCATCTGACAAGGTGGTGGCGGGCGCATTGACGGCAATCGGCACCGCCACGCCGGCGCGGCGCATCGTCAACAGCATGTCGATGACTCGCAGGCAAACGCGTTCGAACAAATGCCGGTCCAGGCCCATGCGATTGATGGCGGGGATGAATTCAGCAGGCATGACCAGCCCCAAGCGGGGATGCTGCCATCGCGCCAGTGCTTCCGCCGACACGATCTTGCCAGTCAGCAAATCCATCTGCGGCTGCAACAGCACCCGCAATCCCTCTTTACCTGCCACCATGGCCGCGATTTCGTCATCGCTGACCACCGAGCTCGTGGAAGCCTCGTGATTCGGCGTCATGTCTACGCTCCTCGCGCGCCTCTGATAAATGGCCTGCGCTGTCCGGGCGCAGATAGAGGCACATTGGGACATGAGTATTCACTTCGGGCTTACCGCAAGCGCGCCGACGAAAAATTCGGCGCGCTGAACCGCTAGTGTTTTTTATGCCATTTTGCGCAATTGTTCCAGCCAATTTTGCACAAATGATGTCGTAAGGTCACATGGATGTAACCATACGTTATGCCGACGTCCACGCGCACGCCTTGTCGACATGGTAGGGTTTGCGTCTTTCGGCCTTCGGGCCTAATTGCTGCTTCAAGATCAGCGTGACGAATCTGCTTTCCCGTTGGCGCGCATCGCTGCGCAATGTCCTGTGGCTGGACGCCCTGCAAGCCGCCGCCATCAGCGCGGCCCCTGTCATTCTTGCCGTGCTGGCGCACGAGCCGCGCCTGGGCTGGACCGCCATCGCGGCGTTCTGGGCCTGCTTCGGCGACCCCGGCGGCCCGCTGCGGCAACGTGCCGGCTCCATGCTGGCGTTGGGGCTGATTGGCGCCCTCTTCTGTTTTCTGGCCAGCGCCAGCGCCGGGCATTTATGGCTGCTGTTGCCGCTGACGTTCATCTGCTGCACGTTTGGCGGACTGCTGCGCGTGCTGGGGCCGGCGGCCGCCATTGTCGGCACGCTGCTGTCAGCCGGCTTCGTCGTCGCCGCCGAGTTACCCGCGCCGACACTCACTGAAAGCCTGTCCTACACGCTGTTCTTCCTGGCCGGCGCCGTCTGGGCCATTTTGATGACGGCGCTGGTCTGGCGCCGCCGCCCCTGGAAGGACGCCACCCATGCCGTTGCGCATTGCTATCGTGGCCTGGCCGATTTTGCCGACGCGCTGGCGCGCATGTATTCAGGCTTGACGCCCGCCGCCGGGCCGCAAGCCTGGACGGCCGTCACCAAGCCCCAACGCAGCGCCCAGCGCGCGGCCTTGGAAGCCGCCCGCGTTCGCATCCGCGAAGTGCAAGACACCCGCCCGTCGCGGCGCGCCCGCGCCCACCAGCTGATGTATTTACTGGACAGCGCCGAAGACAGCTTCATCGCCCTGGTTGCGGCGGCGGACCTGCTGGAATCCAATGCGCCGCGCTGGCTGGGCCGCAGCGCCGGCGCGCACCTGTCCCATGCGCTGCACCGCTACGCCAGCGTCTGCAACGCCATCGCCAGCACGTCGGACGTCAGCGACGCCAAGCAGGCCGAGTGCCTGCGCGAACGGCTGGCCCATTACAGCGCGGGCCTGCACGACTTGCGCGGCGGCGCTATGGCGTATGCGCCCGATCTGGCCACCGTGGTGCCGGTGCTGGACCGCCTGCTGCACACCGCGCAATCCGTGATGCAGGCCCTGTTCGACCAGGGCGACGCCCCTGCCGCGCCCGCGCAAGGCCCCGCCGTGAGCAGCCGCGCGCGCCAGGCCTGGCGCACGTTGCGCCAAAACCTGGGCGTCGAGTCCGACGCGTTCCGCCACGCGTTGCGGGTGGGCATCGGCGCAACCATCGCCGTGGCCTTGTCCAAGACGTTCGCCGTCAACCATGGCTATTGGATGTCGTTGACGCTGGTGTTCATCCTGCAACCGTACTTCGCCACCACCTGGCAGCGCACCGTCGAACGCGTGATCGGCAGCGTGGCCGGCGCCATTGGCGCGTCGCTGCTGGGCCTGTTGCTAAGCACGCCGTTGTCGGTTGCGCTGGCCGTGCTGCCCATTGCCTTGGGCACATTCGCCGCCCGCACGATTCACTACGCGCTGTTCACATTCTTTCTGACGTCGCAGTTCGTGCTGGTCAGCCATATTCAGCAGCCGGATATTTATGAACCCATGCTGGCTGCGCTGCGTGCGTTCAACAGCGTACTGGGCGGCATCCTGGCCTTGCTGGTGGGCTTTCTGGTGTGGCCGGAAAAAGAACCCCGCCAACTGACAGGCGCCTTGACCCGCGCACTGGAACGCCACGCCGCCTACGCCTTGGCGCTGATCCGGCAGAAAAGCGGCGAGCCGGATGCGCCAGGCGAGCCAGATATCGTCGGCTTGCGCCGCCTGGCCTGCCTATCTGCCGACAATGCCGAGGCCTCGTTGCAGCGCTTGCAGCAAAACCCAGTGCACCGCGACCGCAACGTGGACACGGCCGTGAATTTGCTGAACGCCATGCGGCGGATCACCGCGGCAGGCACCGTACTGGAAATCCAGCCAGCGCTTCCCGCGCAAGCACCGGCTGCGGACGCGCTACGCGAATACGGTCTGGTCCTGGCGCATGCGCTGCATCCGCAGGACGGCGCACAGGATGTGCCACCGCGCCAACTGGCGGTGCCGCCCGCGATTGCGGCGGCCGACCCGGCGCTGGCCGGGCCGCTAGACCGCATCGCGCAGCAGGCGCGCCAGGTTCGACAACTGCGGGACCGCGTCGAAAAGGAACCGGCCCGATAGCCAGACCTTCAGCCGGCCCCGGCGATATATTGGCCCGGCCCTAGCCATGTCTTGACCCGGCCCTGGCCATGTCTTGACCCGACCCTGGCCATGTCTTGACCCGGCTCCGGCGATATCTTGACCCTGCCCCGGCCATATCTTGACCCTGCCCCGGCCATATCTTGACCCTGCCCCGGCCATATCTTGACCCTGCCCCGGCCATATCTTGACCCTGCCCCGTCAATATCTTGACCCTGCCCCGGCAATATCAAGACGGCTTGATACGCATCAATAGCGGCCTTCATGGAAAGCGCAACCATGCAGATATGGAACGCTTATTAAGGAGGCCGCCATGTATCGCCGCATTTCCGTCCATCTGGACCACGGATTCGATTGCACCCGCCGCACGGCATTGGCGCTGTCACTCGCCAAGCGCCACAAGGCCGAGCTCGTTGGCATCTACGCCAGCGCCGCACCGCCACAGTATTACTACGGCGAATCCGTGCTGATGTCGCGCACGCTTAGCGTGATGAAGGAAATCCAGGCGCAAAATCGGGGCGCGGTTCAGAACGCGTTCCTGGAAGCGGCCGCCGCCGCCGATGTGCCGGCTGTGGTGCGCGCCGGAGAGGCCTCCCCCAGCGCCAGCGTGGCCCTCTACGCCCGCGCGAGCGACCTGGTCATCGTCAGCCAGTTCAACCCGGACGACGTGGAAGCCGCGCACGAAACCGAATTTGTCGAACAGATGTTGTTGACCGCGGGCCGCCCCGTGCTGGTGCTGCCTTCCAGCGGGAATTTTTCCGCCGTGGGCGAGCGCGTGCTGGTGTGCTGGGACGGCAGCCGTGAAGCCGCCCGCGCGCTGGCCGACGCCGCACCCGCGTTGCGTCTGGCGTCGCGTCTGGTGGTGCTGACCATGGACGAAGGCGGCGCCTCGTCAAAAGGCGAAGCCGTGCCGTTTGAAGACCTGGCCACCTACTGCGTCGCCCAGGGCATGCCGGCGCCCGACCACGTGCGCCGCGACATCAAGGGCGTTGGCGTGGGCAGCACCATCCTGAACGCCGCGGCCGACCATAGCGCCGACCTGATCGTCATGGGCGCCTATGGTCACAGCAAGTTCCGCGAATGGGCGATGGGCGGGGCCACCGCCTCTATCCTGAAGAGCATGACCGTACCGATCATGTTCTCGCACTAAGCCCGCGATCAGGCGGCTTCGGCGTGCGCGTCCAACACGGGCGTCAGCACGGCTTGGCCGCTGAAATGCGCCGTGGCGTTTTGCAGGAACAACGTCACGGTGGCTTCGACCGCTTCGGGCGAACGGCCGGCGCTGTGCGGCGTCAGCACCACGTTCGTCAACGCCTTGAGCGCATCGGGAATGGTGGGCTCGCCGTCCACCACGTCCAGCCCCGCGCCCGCAATGCGGCCGTTGGCCAACGCGGCGATCAATGCGTCGGTATCCACGACGCTGCCGCGCGCAATGTTCACCAGGTAGCCCTGGGGGCCCAACGCATCCAGCACATCAGCGTTCACCAGATGACGCGTACCCGCGCCGCCGGGCGTCGCCACCACCAGAAAGTCTGACGCCGCCGCAAGATCGCGCGCGTTATCGAAATAGGTGTAGCCGGATTCCGGGCGAGCGCGCCGGTTGTAATAGCCAACGCTCATGCCAAAGCCATTGGCGCCGCGCTTGGCAATTTCAAGGCCGATGGTGCCCAGGCCCAAAATGCCCAGCCGTTTGCCGGTGACTTGCGGCCCCATGAACCCGCTCCAGTGGCCTTGACGCACCCAGGCGTCGGCTTGGGGCAGATGGCGCGCAGCGCCCAGCAGCAGCGCCATGGCGTGGTCGGCCACCGACACCGCATTGGCACCGGGGCCGTTGGTGACAATGATGCCGCGCGCGGCGGCGGCGGCCAGATCAATATTTTCGTAGCCCACCCCAAGCGAACAGATCAGCTCAAGCTTGTGCAGCGCCGCCATCTCGTCGGCGCGAAAACCTGTGGCGCCGCGGGTCAACACCACGCGGATATCGTCCGCATGTTGCGCGATTGCGTCCGCGCGAGCCTGGGCGGTGGGAGCGTACACGGCGTGAAAGCCGCGGGCTTCAATGGCGTGCAGGTAGTCATGCACGCTGTCGATCAAAATCAATAAGGGAATGGTCATGTTGGCGTAACGGGGTGAGCGAAGGTCGGTATCAAGGCGGGGAAATCTTACGCCTCGTCCCGCCCCTTCGCTACCCGGTACCGCCACCCGCCGTCCAGCGAGCGACCATTCCCGGTAAACCACGTTGTCTGACCCGGCTTGCCGCGTGGCAAGCCGCCGTCAGTCAACCGTCAGGCGCTTATATTCGCCCCATCAGCAGCATCACGATCAGCACGATCACGACGATGCCGAGCAAGCCGCTGGGGTAATAGCCCCAGCCCTTGCTGTGCGGCCAAGCGGGCACGGCGCCGATAAGCAGCAGGATCAGAATGATCAGCAGGATGGTCGACATGATGACTCCTCGTCTTGTTTGATTCGATCTTGGTTATTCGATCTTGGTGATACGAATTTACGGACTTCGATCTTGTTGATTCGTTTTATTCAAGGGCGAGATCCAGCATCACTGGCATCAACGCTTGGGCGGATCAATTTCCCTGATCGGGGGAGACAGCGGCGGCAGGTCCACCTCCGGCTCATCCGTATCCGGTTCCACCGGCAAATCACCCGGCGGCGATCCGGGCGGAATCGGGTCGGGTTTGGGCGGCACATGTAGTTGCATTGAGTCTTGCATGGCACTCTCCTTAAAGGGCTTCGGGTCTTTGTCTTGCTGCCCGACCCTTCAGCAAGCGCCGTGCCCAAGCCCCGCCGCCCTGCGGGAAAGCGTTGGATGGCACGCCGCTTGCTAGAACTCGCTAAGCGCCAGAGGCGGGTCAGCCGTCCAAGCAGCCACTCATTACAGCTAACCCGTGCAGCCGCCCAACGCAGCCGGAGAACGAATGGATACCCGCATCTCGCCCGCCGAACCGGCCCTTTGCGCCGCCGTCGAACCTCCGCTGGTTTATGTAGACGACTCGCAGCCCGGCTACCGGCGCGTTCGTGTCAACGGCAGCACGTTCCACTACGTGGATGCGCACGGCAAGCGGGTTAAGGATGCCGCCGAAATCGCCCGCATCCATGCCCTGGTCATTCCGCCCGCCTACGAAGATGTGTGGATCTGCGCCCTTCCCCATGGCCATCTGCAAGCGACTGGGCGCGATGCCCGCGGACGCAAGCAATACCGCTATCACCCCGCCTGGGCCACGATGCGCGATGCGGGCAAATATCAGAATCTGCTGGCCTTCGGTTTGGCGCTGCCGCGCATTCGCCGCCAGGTCGCCCGGGATATGCAGGCGCCGGGGTTGGCGCAAGAGAAAGTGATTGCCACCTTGGTGCGCTTGCTGGAAACCACGCTGATCCGCATCGGCGCGCGGGAATATGCGCGCGAGAACAAATCGTATGGCCTGACCACGTTGACGCGGCGGCACACCACCGTAGCCGGCAGCCAGTTCCGGTTTCGCTTTCAAGGCAAGAGCGGCGTGCCGCATGACGTGACAGTCAGGGACCGCCGCGTGGCGCGCATCATCAAGCGCTGCCTGGAAATTCCGGGGCAGCAGCTATTCCAATACCTGGATGAAGATGGCGGCAAACACCCGGTGGATTCGGGGGCCGTCAATGCGTACCTGCGTGCGGCGGGCGACGGCGATTTCACCGCCAAGCACTATCGCACCTGGGCCGGTTCCGTGTTGGCCTACGCCGCGCTGCAAGCCCGGCCGTTTGAGAACGACGCGCAGGCCAAGCAGACGGTCGTCGACGTGATCAAGGACGTGTCCAAGCGTTTGGCCAACACGCCTGCGGTATGCCGGGCATGTTATGTCCACCCCGCCGTGCTGGACGCCTATCTGGCCGGCGCCTTGCCCGCCAAGGCGCGCGCGCCAGCCGGGCCACGCGGACTGGATGCCAGCGAGCGGCGGCTGTTGGCCTTTCTTCAGAAGCTGCCGCCCGCCGCCCCGGCCTGATCAGAACAAGGATGAGCGCGCGTTCTTCGCACGCGGCTGCGGCGCGGCCCCATCGGCCCAGTTCGACTCGGTCTGGTTATCCACCACCGCACGCTTGTCGCGCGCCGCTTCGTCGGGTGTCGAGGCGTCTGGTTTAACCGGTTGATTTGGCACGTCGACGGGACCCTGCGGGGGCAGTATCTTAGCGTTGTCCTGCACAGGCGCCGCCTGCTTGGCGGAAGCAGCGGGTTTCGAATCGGATCGGGATGTCATGGGGGTCTCCTGCCTGGTTTCGAGTTTTCATCCTACGGCCAACTGCCGCGTCAGAGCACTGGCACCCACTTCAAATTGCAAGCGGATGTGGCCGGGCAAGCTCGCACACGCCTTGGCCGGCCACCCTGGGCACTCACAAGGAGATGCAATGCGAGACCCAAACTTCGAGCAATGTGTGCAAGCCTGCTACGAATGCGCGGTGGCATGTGACCAGTGTGCCGCAACCAGCCTGGAGATCAACGCGGCTCGCATGAAGCGCTGCATCAGCCTGGCGATTGATTGCGCCAGCGTGTGCCGCTTGTGCGCCGCCATGCTGGCGCGTGACGGAGAATTTTCTACCGCGCTATGTACTTTGTGCGCCTTGGTCTGCGATGCCTGCGCCCGCGCATGCGCCCCGCACCAGGACATGGAGCATTGCCAGATTTGCGCCGGGGCATGCCTGGCGTGCACGCTGGCTTGCCAAGACATGCTCGAGGCTTGACGCCTCGGCACGCCACGCGGCCGCACGGGCCGGATCGCGCTGGCGGATATTGCGCCCGACTGCCAGGAGCTTTCAGATGGCCTCTACGAACACCCCTCTGCCTTCCGATTTCCCCGAGAATGGCCCGGATAATCGTGGGTTGCGCAGGCGCGCACGCCATCCGGAAAGTTGGATCGATGAAATTGAAGCGACCTTGCGTGATGCCGATCCCGGCGATCTTGATGCGCTGAAGGCGCGCCTGGCCGATCAGTTAGCGGCAACGCGAAGTAGCCTGCGCGAGGCCTCTGAAAATGCCGGCGATCTGATGCGCGAAACCATCGACTGCACCGAGGAATACATCCACGCTCGCCCCTGGCAAGCCGTTGGGCTCGTCGCGGGCGCAGCATTCCTGTTCGGCGTGATTGTCGGACGGCAGTAAGCCCGCCCTCGCACACGCGCCAAAAAAAAGCCGGGGCATTCCCCGGCTTTTTTCGTACTGGCCAAGTGCGTCTTACGACTTTTCGACCTTGTCCTTGGCATCGCCGTAAGCGGCCTGCGTCTTGCCGGCCACCTTTTGCGCCGTCCCCTTCAATTCGGTGGACGTGCTGCCGGTCGCTTTGCCAGCGACTTCTTTCGCCTTGCCAACGGCCTCATTGACTCTGCCCTTCACCTGGTCCTTGTTCATGGCTTTCTCACTTTTCATCGCGTTGATAGGTTAGTGGCGCTGTCGCCAGCACCTGCCCCTCTACAGCAAGCGGCGTGCCCAAACCCGCCGCAACGAGAATTGGAATTGCGTGCACCCGTCGACACGCGCGGGGCGCCCCGCGATCAAGGCAGCGTGGACGCCTCCTCAACCGGGTGCGGCGGCTTGAGCGGATCAAAGTCTTCCCACTTGCCGCCCTGCCAGCGGCCTTGTGCGCGCTCGATGTCGCGGCCGCCGGATTCCCGAAGCACGCGCCGCGCCAACGCATCCTGGCCCGGGGCCACATGCAGGGCCAGCATCACGCCAGCCGGCCTTACCGCCGGGTGCACCTCTTGTGCGCGCGGTGTGTTGGCCGCCTTGCGCTTGTTCCGTCCGATGATCCATAGCGCGCCCGCCAACGCACCCAGGTAGGCCCCGACCCCTGCCGCCGCGATCACGACAAAGATCGACGCGGCCACACGCGCCGCGATCAAGCCGCCTGCCAAGGCGAACACCAGCCCCAGCACCGACGCGCCCGCGACGGCGCCCAGGTGCCCGCCCTTTGAATCCGGGTCTGCCAGCCGGTCACCGCCCAAGGGGTAGCGGCCATGCTCACCCGCCGAATTGATATAGAAGGTGTGCACATCATCTTCGGTGAAGCCTTCCGCGAAGAGCTTCTGTGCGGCCACCGTGGCCTGGTCGAAGGTTTGAAATCGTGCAGCGACGATTAGTGACATGGCGATCTCCCGTTTTGTCCTGCGGTTTGCTTATCCGAGGCCAGCAATTGCCATACCCGCCTTGAAGCGGCACGACGATTGCTGGGTAGGTGCAAGCACGGGCGTCCTGCCCAGGCTTCTGCCTTCACCTTCCCGGAGACCGCCATGTCACGCACCCCACCCCCCGATTTCCCTGAGCTGGACCCGAGCGGGCGCCCGGATCTAGGCCCCAGCGATTCGTCTGATTCCGCCAGCGACCTGCCTCCCGGGATGGCCCACACGGACAGCGATTCCCAGGCCACGGGCGATCGCGAAAGCGTAGACCCCAACCTGCGCGACGACGATGGCCGCGATATCGCACCCGACCGCGTCACAGGCGAAGACGAAGCTGGCGTTTCCCATTCACCGCCCAACCCGGTGCGCAATGGCGGAACGGCTGATTGAAAAAAGCCGGGCAAGGCGCCCGGCTTTTTTTACTTCCCCTCGGGCCGCTTGCCCGGGTACTGCCCGCCTTCCTCGTACTCCGGTCCCTGCTGGTTGGGTTGTTTGTCCGCGTGGCGCTTGCTCGCCGGCGGCGCTTTGCCAAACTCCGGCTTGTCCGCACCGAACTGGCCGCTGCGATGCGCGGTGTCGGTGTCATCGGTAGGCGTGTTGGCCTGGGGTTTTGCCGGGTCGTTGGCCGGGTTTTTGGCAGGGTTTCTGGCCTGGCCGTTGGCCGAGTCATTCACTTGATCACTGCGCGAGTGCGGTTCCATCTCTTTCTCCATATGGCGTCATGCGCAAGCTGTGGCGCAAGTGCCGTGCCTGGGCCGTGCCTGGCCCCGCGCGGGAACGGCGCTTGCTAAGGGGTGGTTGAGGTCCAGCCTAACCCGGACCCATATCCAAAGGAGTCAGTCATGAATCTGTCCAGAACCGTTTGCCCCGCCATCGCTCTCTGCCTGTCCGCCGTGGCGTTCCAAGCGTCCGCGCAAACCACGCAAGGCGGTTCTCCGCCCGTTCGCACGAACGATCAGATCGACAATCAATACAAGATGGACAAAAAGGCGTGCGACGGTATGAAGGGCAATCAAAAGGACGTTTGCCAGCAGCAGGCCGAAGCCAATCGCGACAAGGCGAAGGCCGATGCCAAGGCGGGCAAGGAAAAGGCCGAAGCCAACCATGACGCCGCCAAAGTCAAGAACGACGCCGATTACAAGGTGGGCAAGGAAAAATGCGACGCCATGTCGGGTAACGCCAAAGACGCGTGTATGGCTGACCTGAAGACGCGCCACGGCAAGTAAGGCGGTTCGAGGCGGCGGCGCGATGCTTGCCGCCTCAGTTCAGCAAGGCCCTATGTGGATTTCGGGGGCCTCAACCGAGAAAGGCCCTATACGGAATTCCGGGGCCTCTTCCGAAAGACCTTATGCGGAATTCCGGGAATTGCGCGCGCCGCCGGCGTCTTCACCTGGCAGCGCATACCCGGCCGCCGCATATTCTTCCAGGCGGTTATAGAGCGTCTTCGGACTGATGCCCAGCATCAACGCCGCCTGCTTCTTCACGCCATTGCAGCGTTCAAGCGTGGCCAGGATCAAGCGCCGGTCTGCTTCAGCCAGCGTTTCGCCCACGGGCACACTGACCTGCGCAGCGTCCGCGTCGCCGCCCGGCGACACATGCGGTGCCAGCATATCCACGTCCAGCACGTCGCCGTCGGCCAGAATGAAGGCGCGGCGCACGAAGTTCTTCAACTCGCGCACGTTACCCGGCCATTCGTATTGCTTGAGCACCTCGTCGGCCTGCGGTGAAAACGCTTTGTTCTTGCCCGATTCCTGGTTTTGGGCCTGCAAAAAGCGCCGCGCCAGGAACAGGATGTCGTCACCGCGCTCGCGCAGCGCGGGCAATTGAATGGGGAACACGCTAAGCCGGTAGTACAAATCTTCGCGCAGCTTGCCTTCCTGCACCGCCTGCTCGGGGTTGCGGTTGGTGGCGGCGATGATCCGGATATCGCAGCTGATTTCGCGGTTGGTTCCCACCCGCATGAAGCGCCCGGTCTCCAGCACGCGCAGCAGCTTCACCTGCAAGTCCAACGGCATTTCGGTGACTTCGTCCAGGAACAAGGTGCCGCCATCGGCGCGTTCGAAATAGCCCTTGTGCTGACGATCGGCGCCGGTAAAGCTGCCCCGTTCGTGCCCAAACATCTCGCTTTCGATCAGGTTCGGAGAGATCGCGCCGCAATTCACCGCAATGAACGGGCGTTGGCGCCGCGTGCTCAGTTCATGAATGGCGTGGGCGGCCAGTTCCTTGCCCGTACCGCTTTCGCCGATCAGCAAGGTCGTGACATTGGTGGGGGCCACGCGCCCCAGTTGCCGGTACAGCTCCAGCATGCGCTCAGACTGGCCGAACAGCTTGCCAAAGCGTCCCGGCTCTTCAAACGGCATACCGGGCAAATCTCCCCCAGCATTGGTGACGACGCGGGTCAGGATCTCATTGAGCCGTTCCATGCAGATGGGCTTGACCAGGAAATCGCTGGCGCCCAGGCGCAATGCCTGCACCGCGTAGTCGACCGAGCCGTGCCCCGTCATCACAACGACTTCGGCACTGGCGATCGCCACGTTGTTGAAAATGTCCATGCCATTGCCGCCCGGCAGACGGACATCGGTCAGGACCAGATCCGGCGCTTGGCGCTCGAGCTGAATCAGCGCGTCTTTGACGCTGCCCGCGACCGCAACCGAAAACCCGCTATCGCGGCCCATCTCGGCCAGTGTTTCCCGAATCGCATCATCGTCGTCGACGATTAGCAGGTGTGGCATAGCTTCTCCGTATTGCCCTGCGCGGCGCGACATGTGCGCGCGCGTTTGCATGAGATTGAGAATAGTCACTCTGACGGCGAGAAGCGTAAATTTTCGATACCGTCCACTAAAGTTTTCGAATACTTGCAACTGGTCGCAATCGGCGCGGCACCGCCCTACTACCATGGAAATATCGCGAGCAGGCCCGGCGGGCCGAGGTATCAGCATGGTAAATCGCACCACCACCGGGCGCGAGGATGCGGTTGCGTCCCCCCCGACCCTTATGGACGTGACGGGGCTGTCGCCCGTCATGCAAAAACTAGGGGCCCAGTTGCAACTGGCCGCCTCGACCGACGCCAGCGTGTTCATCGTTGGTGAAAGTGGCGCGGGCAAGGAAATTGTTGCGCGCGCGATTCACGACGCCAGCGAACGGCGCGACCAGCCCTTCGTGGCGGTCAACTGCGGCGCTATCAGCGGCACGCTTGCCCATGCCGAACTTTTCGGCCATGAGAAAGGCAGCTTTACCGGCGCGGTGTCGCAGAATGCCGGCTACTTCGAATACGCCAGCGGCGGCACCCTCTTCCTGGATGAAGTCACCGAGATGCCACCCGACATGCAGGTGCATTTCCTGCGCGTGCTGGAAGCCGGCACCTATCAACGCGTTGGCGGCTCGGACTTGCTGCGCGCGAACGTGCGCATCATCTGCGCCAGCAATCGCGATCCGGGCGTCTCGGTGGCTGAAGGCCGGCTACGGCAAGATTTCCTGCATCGGCTGCTGGTCGTGCCGCTGCGCGTGCCACCGTTGCGCGAGCGCGGCGACGATGCATTGATTCTGGCGCACCGGTTCCTGGATACCCTGAATACGCAGCACCGCACGGAAAAGACGTTTTCCAAAGCCATGCTGGACGCCATTGCGCAGCACGACTGGCCGGGTAACGTCCGCGAATTGCGCAACGTCGTGCAGCGCGCCTACATCTTGTCGGACGCGCAACTGGATACCCCACTACTCACCCGCGCAACCGCGCACTCGCAAGCCGAAGTCCGCGATGGCGCGTTGAACTTCCCGGTAGGCATGCCGCTGGGCCGCGCGCAACGCGCATTCATCCTGGCCACATTGGCGCATCACGATGGCGACAAGCGCTTGGCGGCCGACACCTTGGGCGTCAGCCTGAAGACCTTGTACAACCGCCTGGACGTGTACGAAAAAGAAGGCGCAGCCGGGCATTGAGCAGTTCTTACCGCCCGCTTGTAATACGGTGGCGCAAGCGGGTGGTGCGCACCTTGCTTTCCGCCCGGCAACGCAGTTGGCACAGTTCTTGCATGAGTACCAGGATGCGCCGCCCTTTGGCGGCTTCCATTCAGGAGACTCGTTTGGGCCACCCTACGCAAGAATTGCGCCTGCGCCAGCAAATGACGTTGGCGCCCCGCTTGCAGCAGTCCGTCAAGCTGCTGCAAATGTCAGCGCTGGAGTTCACGACTGCGGTGGAACACGCGCTTGCCACCAACCCGTTTCTTGAGGATATCGACGAGCTCGATAACGACCAGCCGTCCATCGGCGCGGTTCCCTTGAGTAGCGTGCACGGTGGCGGCGAAACGGGACACGTTGCGGAACCGGCCAGCCCGGCCACGACCGAGGCCGACGACACCCCACCCGATGCGCCCGCCTATTCCGGCGACTACCCCACGCAATCTGCCAGCGGTGGCGACACCAAGGACATGGGCCAATGGGTCAGCGCATCCGTATCGATGCGCGAACGTCTGTCGGCGGATTTGGGTAACTACCATCTGCAGCCGCGCGACCGCTTGCTTGCCGAATTCATCATTGATGCGTTAGACGACGACGGCTATCTGCGCGCGCCGCTCACCAGTCTGTGCAGCACAGAGCGCCCCGAGTTCAGCCCCCCGCCCGACGAAGGCGAATGGCTGGCGGCGCTGCGTCTGGTGCAACAGCTGGATGCTCCCGGCCTGGCCGCGCGCGACCTGGCGGAATGCCTGTCGCTGCAATTGGCGACCGTTCGCGCCGTTGACGCGTCGATCCGCGATCTGGCGTTGCGTATGGTGAATGAGCATCTGGACCGCCTGGGCAAGAATGACTGCGTCGGCCTGCGCCGCGTGCTCGGGTGTTCCGACGACGAGGTGCGCGACGCCTGCGCATTGATCCGCAGCCTGAACCCCAAACCGGGTTCGCGCTACAGCGTGGACGAGCCCGTCTATGTGGTGCCTGATGTGTTCGTGGATAAATGGCAAGGCCGTTGGCGCGTGCTGCCCAACCGCAACGCCATGCCGCATGCGCGGTTGCACCGCACCTATGCCGACCTGTTCCGCCGCGCGCGGCTGGATGACCGCAGCCCCATGGCGCAGGAATTGCAGGAAGCGCGTTGGCTTGTGCGCAATGTCGAACAGCGCTACACCACGATCCAGCGCGTGGCCGAGGCCATCGTCAAACGTCAGCAGACCTTTTTTGAATACGGCGAGGTGGCGCTGCGCCCGCTGATGTTGCGCGAAGTGGCCGACGATTTAAACATGCACGAATCCACGGTCTCGCGCGCCACGGTCGGCAAGTACATGGTGACGCCCCGTGGCGTCTTCGAGTTTCGCCACTTCTTCTCGCGCGAGCTGGCGACTGAATCCGGCGGCTCTTGTTCCGCTGCCGCCGTGCGTGCGCTGATCAAGGAAATGGTGGAAGCGGAAGACCCGTCCATGCCCTTGTCAGACGTGGCGCTGACGCAGCAATTGGCGGCAAGCGGCATTCTGTTGGCACGGCGGACAGTATCGAAGTATCGCGGCCAGTTGCGCGTGCCGCCTGCGGAGTTGCGCCGGCAGCACTAGCAATGCGTCACGGTGGGCCGTGAACGATGAACGGTCAATGGTCTGGCCGCCAATCATCACGCCAAAAAAAGGCTTCCCGAAGGAAGCCTTTTTCGTGGCGGGCTACTTACTTCGAGCCGCCCGAGTTCGGGTATCCCGGAGGGGGTGCCGCACCGGCCGCAGGCGTGCGCGGCACGTTATCGTTCGCTTCGCGCGGGCGCTTCGGCGTTTCTTCCGAATGCTTCTTACCCGACGACATCGTGCCACTGTGCTGCGTGCTGGGCGGCGTGGTGCCGGTGGACGGCGTCGCGTTGGGTGCGGGCGCCATCTGCCCCGGCGGCAGCGCACGATTCGGCTGCGCGGCGGACGCATCGTTCGGCGTGGAAGACGGCGTGGTCGGCGCGGCGGATTGGGCCAACACCGTGCCGGCGGACGTCAGGCCGGCCATCAGTACAAAAGCGCAAGTCAGGGCACGAGATTTCATGGTCAGGCTCCTAGGTTGGAATGCACTTTCCATTAAGCAAGCCCCGTTCCCGGACCTGCCGCCGGGAGTTCCGCCCCAGGAAACAGGCAGAGCAGCATGAACAGGTATTTTTTACCTGCCTTTGCAAGGCCGTCACCCCGCAGCGCCATCACCCTCGTTGGAATCCAGCATCCGCTGCACCCTTTCACCCAGCACGTCCAGCGAAAATGGCTTCACGATCAGCTCAAGTCCGCGTTCCAGGAAGCCGCCATCGCGGGCCGCGCTTTCTGCGTAGCCTGTCATCAACAGAACCTTCAGGCCAGGGTGCGCCGCCCGCGCGGCATCGGCCAATTGCCGGCCGTTCAGCGCAGGCAACCCGACATCGGTGACAAGCAAATCAATGTCGGCCGTGCCCAACACCAGTTCAAGTCCTGCTTCGCCGTCTGAGGCCGTCAGCACTTGCATGCCCAGCTCGGCCAGGCACTCGTGCACCATCTCGCGCACGTTGTCGTCATCTTCCACCACCACCACCAGCGACTGCCGCCCCACGCCTGCGGTCTGCGGCGTGGACGGTTCAGACAACTGTGCGGCATCCGGCGCGCCGTCGAACCTGGGCAAAAGCAGCCTGACGGTGGTGCCTTGGCCCACCGCGCTTTCCAGCGTGGCCATGCCGCCGGCCTGCTTGGCAAAGCCGTAGATCATTGACAAGCCCAGGCCCGTGCCCTCGCCCAGTGGCTTGGTGGTGAAGAAGGGGTCGAAGGCGTGGGCCAGCACGTCTGGCGGCATCCCGCAGCCAACGTCGGTGACCGACACCTCGACGAAGTCGCCCGATTTCACGCCGGGATAAGGGCGCAACGCCACCCCATCCAAGGGTTTGTTCAATGCCGATACCGTCAGCGCGCCACCGTTGGGCATGGCGTCGCAGGCGTTGATGACCAGATTCAGCACCGCATTTTCAAATTGGTTCCTGTCGCAACGCACCGTCCAAAGCGTGGGTTCCAAATTGAATAGCAGGCGCACCCGCTCGCCGGTGTAGCGATGGAAAAGATCCGCCATGGATTGCAGCGTCGAGGCTACGCTGAACGGCTTCGGGTCGATGGGTTGGCGGCGCGAAAACGTCAATAGCCGCTGCGTCAGATGCGCGGCGCGGTTCGCCGAATCCATGGCCACATTGATGAAGCGTTGCGCCTGCTCCGGCGTGCCAGCGGCCAGCTTGCGCTGGATCAGGTACAGGGCGCCCGTGATGCCCTGAAGCATGTTGTTGAAGTCATGCGCGATACCGCCCGTCAAGCGGCCCACCGCTTCCATCTTTTGCGATTGACGCAGCGCCTGTTCGGTTTCGCGCAGGGTCTCGGCCTGCACTTTCAAATCGGTATCGTCCCGGCCGGTCATGTACAAGCTGTCTTGCGACCACGACATGCTCCACGTAATCCAGCGGTAGCTGCCATCGCGTTTCAGCAACCGGTTTTCCATGTGCCTGACGGCTTGGGCCGGGTTACCCCGCGAAGCTTGCGCAATGGCGTTGCGCGTGGCGGCCTGATCATCGGGGTGGATCACTTCGGCCAAGCCCATGGACAGGAACTGTTCCGGCGTCCAGCCAAGAATCGGGCGCACAGCCGGGTTGACGCTGACAAAACGCTCGGTGCCATCGACGACGGCAAGCAGCTCAGGAGACAAGCGCCAGATCCGATCTCGTTCGGCGATGGCATTTTCCACGCGCTGCTCAAGCATGCGCGCATACTGCGAACGCTCGACGGCGTCGCACAGCCGCTCGGACACCTCTTCAATGAACGCAATGTCACCGGCCTTGAGCCGGCTGTTGACCAGCGGGCGAACCAGCAGCGCACCCCCCTGCCGGCCCCATCGGCGCATCGGCACCACGATCGCAGACGGGCGGACCTCCCCGCCCGGCTCCGCCACCAGCGGTTGCAGATACGCCGTGCGCCCCTTGCGGAGCGCCTCAGTAAAATCGCTGCCCAATTTTTCGGGCGCCAGGGCTTGCTGCCCCGCCAAGTCCGCTTCCGAACGCCACGAAGTCGACACGGTGGCCGGCTCGGCGTCACCCGACCAGTCCAGCACGGCGACCATGCCCAGCGCCAGATGCTGGCCCAGGCCCTCGCAGGCGGCCTGTTCAATCTCTTCCTGAAAATGCAGTTCGCGCATGCGGTCGCCCAGCGCCAGCAGGAAATTCTTGCGATGCTGCCCTTCCCACAGCTCGGTCTCGGCCGCCTTGCGCGCGGTAACGTCCAGGAACAGAGCCATCATGCGATCGGGCCCATCCTTGCGCGCACGCGCTTCATACCACGACTCTTTCGGCGCGGGCACGGCAAATTCAAACTGCGTCGGCTCGCCCGTTTCAACGACCTGCGCGAAGGCGTCCATGATCTGTCCGGGCACACCGGGAATCATCTCGCGCAAGGTGTGGCCCAGCGTGTCGCCCTCTTTCATGCCGGTCTGCCGTTCAAAGGCGGGGTTCACCTCCAGAAAACGAAAGTCCACAATGCGGCCGTCTTCATCGCGCAGGGCCTCGCTAAGAAAAAACGCTTCCTGCATGCCATCGAACATGGCCCGCCAGCGTTCCCCGCTGCTGCGTAACGCCTCTTCCGTCAGATGGCGCTCGATGGCCAGCGCCGCGCTGCGGGTCACCAGCGCAATCGCGTCGATGTCGTAGGCCGAGGGTGAGCGCACCGCGCTGTAGTAGTTCGAGAACACGCCCAACAAGCGGCCGTCCGGCGCTTTGATCGGGGTGGACCAGCAGGCCCGCAATCCATGCGCCAAGGCCAAGTCACGCCAGCGCGCCCAATCGGGGTGCGATGCGATGTCGTCCACATAAACGGGGCTGCCGGTGTAAGCGGCCGTACCCCAAGATGCGATATTTGGCCCGATAGGCGTGCGTTGCACCGCTTCGCTGAACTCCGCCGGCAGGCTGGGCGCGGCGCCATGAAGCAGGAACGTTCCGGTTTCATCGATCAGGGCGATGGCGGCGCGCAGTTCAACGCTGGACTGGGCCTCAATGGCATTCAACACATGTTCAAGCACGTGCGCCAGCGGCATGCCGGCGGCAATGCGCTGCAACATGATGCGCTCATCTTCCAGACGCGCAAGCGTGTCCGTCCAGGGAAGCGCCACGCGGTCCCGCTTTTTCAACATGTCTGCCCCTTTGCCAACGTCTACTGTATTGCGGGGGGACGCCATGATGCGGAAACGCAAGGTAACGCGACGCTACCGTTCCTGCTCGGCTTCCAGACGCAAGGCGTTCAGGGCTTCCGGCTTGTCCACCAGCACGCATTGCTTGCCGGTGCGCGTGCAATGGTCTTTGACGCGCCAGTAAGCGCCATGGCTGACGCATCCCGTCTGGCAGATGACCAGATCGGCCTGGACAAGGCTGGCTTCCAGGGTGGCGCCGTCCAGATCATCGCCACCACTATGGCCAAGGTAGCGGCCCCCCGCCATTTCAACGACCTTGCGCGTCAGCATCAACGCCATCGCATCTTCGCCTACGCAGAGTACGGATTTTTCGCGTAACGCCACTGCCGCCACCGTGGCCCCCGACGCGCGGGCGGCCGGAGTGTCCGCAAGGGTCGTCGTGGGCTTGGCGCGCGCCTGGCTGATCCAGTCCTGCCATGCGAGCCGTTCGCGCATCAGCGTCTGAACACGTTCCACCAGTTGGGCCACGCGGCGCGACAACGCGACGCGTTTGGGCAAGCCGGGAATCGACGCTTCCAACGCGGCACGGTCAGCGCGCGACCACGCCAACGCGGTGTCCCTGACGATAAGCGCCGCGCGCAAGCGCATTGTTTCCGCTTCCAGGTGCACGATTCGAGCCGCCTGCGCGCTCAGCAACTGGCTGCAATGCGCCTGCGCATGGCCATATGCGGCAAGCAGCGCGGCATGCTCGCGTTGCAACGTCTGGCTGTCTTGGAAAGAGGATGTCATCGCGCGCCTTGGGTTGAAACGAGAAACCGCACGCCGTCATTCTTCGGCGCGCGCCACTTGGCATGCGCCGAATTATAAATGAGAATGCTTCGTTTTTAGAATATGTAGATATGTCGGCGCGCCGTACAGGGAAATCCATTACTGACGCGTCAGAGTCGCTTAAATATGATCGACAAACCATATCGGCACGCAAGCCCGTCTCGGGCTTGAAATAGACGTTCCCCTGAGGACGCCACGCGCCATTCCGCCTTGGCCGCGGCCATGTTGTGGAATCAACGAAGTCTGGGGTGCCCGATGCCGAGATCCACCGAACTTCTGCGCGATATCCACGAAACCAATCTGATGTACCTGCTGCTATTGCAGCGCTTGGCGCGCTCGGGCGAGGCCGGCGCTATGGCGGGGGTGCCGCTGTCGCCTGAGGCCTGTCTGTGGCTGGCGGCGTTGCAGCCCGAGGCGCTGGTGAAGTTGGCGCAGAACAGCGTGTTGCTGGCGCAACTGAATCTGGCGCCGCATCTGCTTCTGACGGCGCTTAGCCAGGGCATTGACACCACATTGACCGCACGCGCTCGTACCGAATTGCCCGACGGGCTATCTACCCCGGCGGCTTCCCTGGGCCAGATTTGACTCGGTCGGGCCAGTTTTGGCCCGCCCCAAGTTATTGATTCATAAGCACTTATTTTTATTCGGGTCAAATGTGGCCTGATTTTCGGTCCAAAACCCGCTATTCGCGGGTTTTTTTGCGATTTCGTTTTTTCGTAATCGTCCTAAATCCCTTTCAACCCATTGATTTAATTGATATTTTTTTGACTCCGTAGCACCTGGCACGGATGTTGCATATGTCCTCGTAGCGCCTCCTTCGGGAAGCATCCCGGCCTTGAACGGCCATTCATTACTACGACGACAACGGAGTCTGTCATGCCTACCCCCGCCTACATCAGCATTTCCGGCAAAACCCAAGGCAACCTCACCGAAGGCGCCTTCACCGCTGATTCGGTCGGCAACGTCTATGTAGAAGGTCACGAGGACCAAATCCTGGTCCAGGAAATCGAGCACCGCGTCAACACCCCGACCGACCCGCAAAGCGGTCAGCCGTCGGGTCAGCGCGTGCACAAGCCCTTCACGTTTACCAGCGCGTTGAACAAGGCCACGCCGCTGCTGTATCAAGCCCTGGCCTCCGGCGAAATGCTGCCCGAAGTGGAAGTGAAGTGGTACCGCACTTCTATCGACGGCAAGCAGGAACACTTCTTCACCACCGCCCTGGAAGACGCCACGATCGTGGACATCACCAGCGTGCTCCCGCACGCGCAAGACCCCAGCAAGGCGGAATTCACGCAACTGATCAAGGTAGCCATGGCCTACCGCAAGATCACGTGGACGCATGAGATCGCCGGCACGGAAGCCTCGGACGACTGGCGCAAACCGCTGGAAAGCTAAGGCATGCCGCCGCGGCTGCGAATGGGCGCAGCCGCGGTTTTTCATGCGGCGCTCCTGCCTGTTGATTTGCACGGTTCGTCCGCACACTTCGTTCGTCCTGAGAGGCCTTGATGTCCCGCCAATCCGATTTGCGCTTCACCTTCACGCCCTCTGGCCGCGGTCTGGACTTCGACGTCATCGAATTCACGCTGGACGAGGCGCTGTCCGAGACCTATCGGCTGGAGCTCGACCTATCCAGCTTCAACCCCGCCATCGACTTCGGCGCCATGCTGGATGAACCCGCGTTGTTCACGATTTGGCGCGGCGATCAGGCGGTGCGCCATGTGCATGGCATCGTGACGGCCTTTCAACAAGGCGACACCGGCTTTCGGCGCACTCGCTACCGTGCCGTGGTCGAGCCATCGCTTGCGCGCGCGGCGTTGTGTTCAGACTGGCGCGTGTTTCAGCAGCTGTCCGTGCCAGAGATTTTGGCTGATGTATTGAAGCGCCATGGCATCACCGACTACGAACAGGTCACCACGAACGAGCACTTGCCACGGGAATATTGTGTGCAGGCCGGCGAGACCGATCTGGCATTTCTGAACCGACTGGCCGCCGAAGAAGGCTATTTCCATCGCTACGAACATACCGAGAAAAGCCATCGGCTGATTCACGGCGACCGCATCTACATCCACGGCGAAATCGCTGGCGGCCCGGTCGTATACGTGCCGCTTGCAGGCGGCGACCCGGCTCAGCCCGCGCTGCATCGTTTCACCTATACCGAGCAGCTGCGCACCGCCCGCCAGACCCAGCGCGACTACACCTACACGCACCCGCAGTACGAACAAGAGCACACGCACGTCGCGTCAGACTTGCAACACCAAGACCGCCGCTACGAACGCTACGACTATCCCGGCCGCTACAAGCGCGACGAAGCCGGCAAGCCCTTCACGCAAAGCCGCTTGCTGGGCCTGCGCCGCGATGCGCGCATGGCGCAAGTGGAAGGCGACGATGCGCGCTTGATACCCGGCGTGGCGTTTGACCTGACCGGACATCCGCGTGACGACTGGAACCACGGCTGGCGGCCCGTGCGCATGCGCCATCACGGCGTGCAGCACACCAGCCAGGAAGAAGACAGCGCGGGCGCAGAATACGGCACGCGCTATCACTACACGGCCGATATCGTGCCCGACAAAGTCGATTGGAAGCCCGAACCCAGCCGCAAACCGCTGGTCGATGGCCCCCAGATCGCCAGCGTGGTCGGCCCCCCCAACGAAGAGATCTACTGCGACGCCTACGGCCGCGTCAAAGTTCAATTCCCGTGGGACCGCCTGGGCCAGCACAACGAACACAGCTCCTGCTGGATACGCGTGTCACAAAACTGGGCGGGCGCGGGCTGGGGCCACATGGCCATTCCGCGTATCGGGCAGGAAGTCATCGTCAGCTTTCTGGATGGCGATAGTTCGCAGCCGATCATCACGGGCCGCACGCACCGGTCGATCAACCCACCGCCGTATGAACTGCCGCGTCACAAAACGCGCATGACGATCAAAAGCCAGACGCATAAAGGCGATGGCTATAACGAGCTGCGTTTTGAAGACGAACGGGACCAGGAAGAAATCTACGTTCATGCCCAGAAAGACCAGAACATCCATGTGAACCACAACGAAACCACCTTCGTCGGCCATGACCGCAGCGAACAGGTGGAGCACGACGAGACCATCGTGATTGGCCACGATCGCAAGGAGACGGTGGGTAACGACGAACAAGTGAACATCGGGCACGACCGGCGTCACGACATCGGCCAGGATGATTTTCTGACGATCGGGCGTAATCACACGGTGATGACGGGCAAGGACCGGACGGAAGACGTCGGCAACAACCGGCGTGACAAGACCGCGGCGAACCACTGGATTGAAACCGGTGGGAATGTGGAACACACGGTGCAGGGGCATCATCAGCTGCATGCGGGTCAGCGGATTGCGCGTAAGACGGTGGTGTATGAATTGCAGTCCGCCCAGCGCGCCGTCATCAAGGGGCCGGGCGGGACGATCACGATTGATGGCGGCGGCATCACGATTGAAGCCGTCGCCATCAAATTCAAAGGGCCAATCAGCCAGCAATCAGGCGGAGCCAGCGCGCCATCCATGGCAGGCGCGCCAAACCCCGGCCTTGCCATGGATAAGCTCTGCGCCATGCGCCCAGATGGCAGTTGCCCGCGCGTGCCCTGCCCCTGCGGCATGGGGGCCGCATGATGCCGGCCATGACGTCGCATCCGGGATGGCCACGCCGCATCGTGCAGCCCGCGCAAGCGCCCAGCGTCGAGACATTGGCGGGTTCGGGCCAAGGGTGGCTGTGGCTGGATGGTGCGCAGGACGCTGATCTCGAAGAAAAGGTGGTGGCGTTGACGCCCGGATTTGATCACCACTGGTTATGGCGCGACACCGCGTGGGCCTATTCGTCCCCCGGTTACCGCCACGGGCCGCTGCTGACGCGGGTCAATGCCGATCTGCTGCAACGGTTTGTTGAGGACTGGGCACCGCGGCAAATGGGAGTACTGATCTTTGCGCCCGATGATGCTCACGCCAGCCCCCACCTGCAAGCGTTGCACCAGATGCTTGCGCCTGACGGCCTGCCCCTGCGCTTCAACCTGACCGCCACCCGCCAGCTGGAAGAGCTATGCGAGGGGCTGGCGCCGCACCGGCTGGCTGAATGGTTCGGCCCGATTCGCGGCGTGATCTGGCGCACGGCCGACGCGGACGGCGCGCAATGGCTGCGCATTGACCTCCCGGATTCTGATGCTGCCGCGTCGATGTCCGGCTATGAGGATATCTACACCCTGCACGAGGCCGACGAAGACGCGATCAACCAGGCGAGCTTTGAATGGTTCATGCGCGAAACCGTCCGGCGCACCCTTCCCCCAGACTTCGCGACGACCGATCCCGCGGCGCACGCCAAGTTGCTGCGTCAATTCTCCATCTTCGCGACCGAGGCAGGCCAGATCGGGCTGGTCATCGAACGCGACGTGCGCCACTACATCGGGCTGCGGCTGCGCTTTCCCCAACAGCCTTTCGAGAAGGACACCGAGTTGCGCACGATCTTGGCGCAGCAAACGGTTCCCGGCCTGCAACGCCTGCATCACGCGGAACAGCGCCTGAATCAGATTCACGCCGTCTCGGCATCAGGACTTGCAACATGACCCACACGTTTCCGGCCTGCCCCAAGGCGCTGCAACCGCCCCACCCCAGCGCCAAGCAATTAGGCAAAGCCATTTCCCCGCCGCCCTGCGAACGGGGCACCCCGCTGTATCCCTTGCGGTATGGCATCACGGACAAGCCCGTTAACGCGGAGATCTTTCCCACACTGACCGCCGCGCTTTACCCCAAACTTGTCGATGGCAAGACATATGGATTGCGCGTGCTGCGTCCGCGCAGCTATGTGTATCTTTTCTTTAGGCAGCACGGGCGCATGTGGACGCGTCATTACCAGGTCACCGACAACATCCGCTTCGCGCCCATCTGGTGGACCGAGGCCGACTACGCCGCCGACGTGCCCGGGCGCGCACAAGCCCCCGACGAAGCCGGCGCGGCGCGCTTTCTGCTGGTGCCGCCCGACGTGGAAGATGACACCGTGCATGTGCGGATCACCGACACGATCCTCAGCCACGCGGCGCTGTGGCGCATCGAGAACGACACCGCAGGATGGCGCAGCCTGCTATCCACTCCGGTGAATTTGGAGCAAGTGGCGCAAGCCAACGTCTTCCCGGCGTCGCTGCTGACCCAAGTGCCGGAATTGGCGCCAGCTCCACAAAACGAACCCAAACCGTATTCGTGGAGCGAAAGCCAGCCGGACACCGACGGCTTTCAATCCATCCTGAACGCCATGAGCGCCGCCGCCCGGCCCCGCAGTGACCTGGTTCCCAAAGCCGTGGCCGTTCATGACCTGGCGGGCCTGCTCAGCGAGCTCAATGTGCTGGTGGGCAGCCGTCTGGATCAGCTTCAAACCTATAGCGCCGACGCCGCGCGCAAGCTCCGCGTATCGAAAATGATCGACGAACTTGGTAGCCTGAAACGACGCGAGGCCGAGCTTTACTCGGAAAAGAATGACGTCATTCGCAGCGCGATACCTGTTAATGACAACGGAGGCAGCGGCAGGGCTGCGCGCGAGAGGTCCTACCAGGCCGGCTTGGCCGCCGAACGCAAGCGTCTTGCCTATGCCCGCAACACGGAGCGCAAGCGGTTTGAAGACGCGCATCCAGAAAAACTCAAGCACCACATCGACGCCGTCACCCGCGCCGCTACCGACCTGTGGACAGTGTTCAACGACCAACGCGAGCAGTTCGACAGGATCATCGCTACCCACGCGCCGGACACGATCGGCCATCTAGATCTGCGTTGCCTGGTCGGCCACACCCTTCCCGCGCTCATCCATTGCAAGGCCGGCAACGATTACCTGCTTGAACAGGTTGGCCCCGCCGGCCCCACCGGCCTGCTGGGAAAAGCCGTCTTCGGTACACCCCAAGTTATCAGCTACGCCGAACTCAGCGCGGGCCCCATCCGACAAGCCTCCAACGCCGCGCTGGCCGCCCTGCAAAAAGTCCTGGAAGCGCTGCCCGCCGACGGCGCATCCCATCAGCTGAGCGTCATGCTGGGCGCGCTGGTCGCCCAAGGCCAACTCAGATCCCCCGGCGCGTTCTGGACCAGCGTGTACCGCCCCATCATGGAGGTGCTGGACGGCGCCCTCGCCCGCGCACATGACGTTCCCCTGTCCGACGTCGGCAACTGGGTGCGCGACCAAATGGGCCTGAAAGGCGTCAACGGCTTCCGCCCGAAAACCGTGGACCGGGCGGCCCATACGCTTGTCACGCTTTACGACACGCAGGAAGTACAGGAAAAACTCGCCCAAGTCAGAACGCTGCCGCAGCGTATTCGCTTCTGGCACAACGTCCAGCTGTCGCTGGGTGGCGTCGCGGTGTTTGCCACGGTGTACAGCGCGGGCGAAGCGTTCCGGGCGCTGGGGAAAGAAGACGGGTTGACGCTGGGGAATGCGCTGAATGCAACCGGGCGAGTGCTGGGCGTCAGCGCAGCCGGGATGGCGATGACGCGGATGCACTTTGAGAAACAGCGGGATTTGGCGAAGTTGCGGGGCGATTCCGGTGCCGCCGCGGCTTATCGCGACCTCGCAAGCACTTGGGAGTTACGAGTAATTGCAGCAGCAGCCGTGGCTGCTCTTGCCATTGGAGCCAAGGACTGGTGGCATGCTGCGATAAAAGAAACGGGAGAGACGGCCGGCATTAGTTTCCTCAGTGGATCGGTGCAGATCACAGCTGGCGGCCTTGGGATGTTGCATCTGGCGGGAAAAAGCAAAGCGCCCTTCCTTCAGCGATGGGACCGGGCAAACTCTCGAGTGTTGAAAGGTGGCGCAAATATTGCTCGGATAGGAGCGGGCCAGATTGGCTGGATTCTCCTCGCAGCGGAAGCACTCTACATAATTCTTCAAAACCATCATCAAACCGTTGCTAACGAGGCAAAGATCACGACATGGATTGCACGCAGCATTTGGGGCATCCAGGGTAATCACGCCCCATTCGCCAGTGATGAAGAAGAACTCCACGAGTTCCACCGCCTATTTCAAGAACCGACCATCGAATCGGAGGCCGACATCTTCGGAATCGCTCGCAGCCTTGCGGCGATTAATTTGATCACCAGCGTAGTCGGACTTCCCGAAGTTGCTCGAACCATCACGGTCCGTCTTCCGGGATGGCAGCCGCAGATCAGCCACTACACGATCACTCAACATCAAGCCGCGAGTGCGGGAGACTTCATCGGAACGACCAAGCACTACGAAGATCCAAAATTGGTCTCTGTTGAGAATGGCGTCGGCATCATCCACATCACGACGAATACGCTGATCGGGAAAACCAACGTGGAGTACCGACCCAACGGTTTCACGGACGCCGACTTCGTGATGCAAGAGAGCCAGCTGTGGTGAAGAAACTTCGCGACGTTGATCCTGCGACGGTTCCCGACGCCAAGGCGGAGTTCATCCGGCAATGCGCAGCGCTGGACGAGCGTATCGATCATGCTGCTTTGCCCGATATCACCTATGCCATGGAGCCCGCACAAGTTTGGCTCGACGACGACGTGTCTGATCCTGAGCAATTTAACAACCGCTACATCGAACCCCGGCTCGAAGGTCAAATCACATTCTTGATGCAGGTGTCCACGCTAGGCGTTCCCTTCTCATTGATCATCGTCTTCGTATTGGCCCCGCTCTTCGGCGAGTTTCATATAAAGGGGGCCGTTATCTGCATCCCCTTTTTCTTCTTTGCATGGTTCTTCCTTTGGATGGGTACAGAAATGGCCCAATCGCGGGTTCGATTCAATCGTCAAGCGCAGGTCGTGCATGTGAGCTACGGAAAGGCTGTCTTGCATTTGCCGTGGCGCGATGTCAGGCCGTACACCGAATTTGGACATGACTATCGCCTTCGACTGTATTTTCCCGTGCCATATCTCGCGATGATGCAGCTCCCCTTTCAAGACCCAGAACGCGTCAGAAGAAGTAAGGCGCCATTTTGCCTCGGCGGCGACTTCGACAAATACGACCATCTGTTCTTCGACAAGAACCTTCAACGTCTGGAGTTCATCCGCCGCTATATGGAACACGGCCTAGACGCGATCCAGCCAAACCCCAGGTGGGTCAAAGAAGGATTAGTCGACAAGCCCACCGGTGACAATCCAGTCGTTCGAACAGGCAAGCTCAGCGACATCTTCCTTATCTGGGATATTTGCTTCAACCTCATCAGCCTCAAACCCCTGCTAGACCGCTGGATCAAGCACAAAGCCAACTCATTCCGCTGGCCCGAAGAAGTCGAGCGCCTATGCGCGCCCGGCGCTGACCTGTCCGCCTACGACACCCGC
Source organism: Achromobacter kerstersii (assembly GCF_902859595.1). Lineage (GTDB taxonomy): Bacteria > Pseudomonadota > Gammaproteobacteria > Burkholderiales > Burkholderiaceae_B > Achromobacter > Achromobacter kerstersii. The sequence goes on from NZ_CADIJQ010000001.1 coordinate 1,042,896, forward strand.
CCCGTCAAATCCAGCACCCGCTATTTCTACCGGTACGTCGGCATGGACAAGGGCGTGATCTTTGTCGACCATCGAGGCCGGCAGGTTCAGCCGCGCAGCAGCGGGGCTTAAGCAGCATGGCCACCAAGCCACTCCGCATCATCGACCCTGCTACCGTCCCCGACGCCAAGGTGGAATTCATCCGCCAATGCGCTGCACTTGACGCGCGTATCGATCACGCCGCCTTGCCGGATATCACCTACGCCATGGAGCCAGACACAGTCTGCTTTTTTGACGATGTATCGAACACTGAGCAATTCAACGATCGCTACTTAGAACCAAGAGTGGAAGGCGAGATCACATTCTTGATGCAGGTGTCTACGCTAGGCGCCCCGATGTCTATATTGATAGTGTTCGTGATGGCTCCATTGTTTGGTGAGTTCCACCTAAGTGGAGTGCTCTTTTGCGTCCCATTTTTTCTCATTGCCTGGTTCTTTCTTTATATGGGAACAGCCATGGCGCAAACCCGCGTTCGGTTCAATCGCCAAGCACAACTGGTGCATGTAACTTACGGCAAGGCCGTCGTGCATGTCCCCTGGCGCGACGTCAGATCCTACACGGAGTTCGGTCACGACTATCGATTGCGGCTGTGCTTCCCTGTGCCCTACGTAGAACTCATGAGCCAGCCCGATTTAGACCCAGAACGCGTGAGAAAAAGGAAACTGCCATTTATTGTCGGCGGAGATTTCGACGCGCACGACCACTTATCCCTGGACGGCAACCTTACCCGTCTGGAATTCATCCGCCGCTATATGGAACACGGGCTGGAGGCCATTCAACCCAAACCCGAATGGGTCAACGAAGGATTGACCCGCAAGCCGACGGGCGATGTCGAGTTGATGAACTTGGGGGGGCTTAACAACATCGTGATCGTGTTCCTTTTCTTCTTCAACCTCATCAGCCTCAAACCCCTCCTAGACCGCTGGATCAAGCACAAAGCCAATTCCTTCCGCTGGCCCGAAGAAGTCGAACGCCTATGCGCGCCCGGCGCTGACCTGTCCGCCTACGACACCCGCCCCGTCAAATCCAGCACCCGCTATTTCTACCGGTACGTCGGCATGGACAAGGGCGTGATCTTTGTCGACCATCGCGGCCGGCAGGTGCAGCCGCGCAGCAGCGGAGCTTGAGCAGCATATGGCCACCAAGCCACTCCGCATCATCGACCCTGCTACCGTCCCCGACGGCAAGGTCGAGTTCATCCGCCAATGCGCTGCACTTGACGAGCGTACCGATCACGCCGCCTTGCCGGATATCACCTACGCCATGGAACCAGACACAGTCTGCTTTTTTGATGATGTATCGGACCCGGCCCAATTCAACGATCGCTATATAGAACCCCGAGTGGAAGGCCAGATCACGTTCCTGATGCAATTGTCCACACTGGGTGTCCCGATGTCTCTGCTGATCGTCTTTGTCATGGCACCCTTGTTTGGGGAGTTCCACATCAGGGGCGCATTGATTTGCATCCCATTTTTTCTCATGGCCTGGTTCTTTCTTTGGATGGGAACGGGAATGGCTCAAAGCCGAATTCGGTTCAATCGGCAAGCCCAGCTGGTGCACGTGACCTACGGCGATTACGTCGTTCATGTCCCTTGGCGCGATGTCAGGCCATACACCGAGATCGGTCATGACTATCGCTTGCGTCTGTACTTTCCTGTTCCGTATGCCGAAATCATGAGCCAACCTGATTTGGACCCCGAGCGCGTAAGGACAAGGAAAGTGCCGTTTATTGTCGGAGGAGATTTCGACGCGCACGACCACTCCCTGGACGGCAACCTTACCCGCCTGGAATTCATCCGCCGCTACATGGAACACGGGCTGGACGCCATTCAACCCAAACCCGAATGGGTCAAAGAAGGATTGGTCGATAAACCCACCGGAGACCATCCAGTCGTTCGAACAGGCAAGCTCAGCGACATCTTCCTTATCTGGGATATCTGCTTCAACCTCATCAGCTTCAAACCCCTCCTAGACCGCTGGATCAAGCACAAAGCCAATTCCTTCCGCTGGCCCGAAGAAGTCGAACGCCTATGCGCGCCTGGCGCTGACCTGTCCGCCTACGACACCCGCCCCGTCAAATCCAGCATCCGCTACTTCTACCGCTACGTCGGCATGGACAAGGGCGTGATCTTTGTCGATCATCGCGGCCGGCAGGTTCAGCCGCGCAGTACCGCGGGATGATTGGAATCGGCACCGCGAACCCCGCCCGTGCGCCACACGAGCCCCGCGCTGATGACCAGCGCCAGCGTCAGCAGCCCGCCCGCCATCGCGGCGACGCCCGGCCATTGGCTTGCGGCCCAGAAGTGGCCGCCCCAGGCGCCCAGCACGCTGGAACCCACGTAGTACACCAGCAGGTACAGCGATGCGCCCAGTGCCTTGTAGCCGCGCGCCATCTGGCCGACCCAGCCGCTGGCTACGGCGTGCGCCGCGAAGAAGCCGAAGGTGAACAGCACGATGCCGGCGATCAGCACTCCAAGGGAATCGGACAAGGTCAGCAGCAAGCCCGCCAGCGCCAGGCCGGTGGCGGCGGACAGCATGGGGCCGCGGCCGTGGCGGTCGGCGAGCCGGCCGAAGAACGTCGAGGCGAAGATGCCCACCAGGTACACCACAAAGATGAAGCCGATAAACGTTTGGCTGAGCGAGAACGGCGGCAACAGCAGGCGAAAGCCCACGTAGTTGTAGACCGTGACGAAGGCGCCCATGAGCAGGCCGCCCATCGCAAACAAGGCGCACAGCGGACCATTTTTCATGTGGGTGCCGACACCGGCGCGCATGTCGCCCAACACGCCCGCCCAACCCCGGCCGCGTTGCGGCGTGAAGCGGCGCGACGCGGGCAGCAGCCACACGAACAGCACCGCCGCCACGATACCCAGCACGCCCAACGTGCCCATTGCCGCGCGCCAGCCAAAGTGGTCAGACACCAAGCCCGTGATCACGCGGCCAGACAAGCCGCCGAACGCGCTGCCGCTGATATACAGGCCCATGACGAAGCCCAGCGTGTCCGGCTCGACTTCTTCAGCCAGGTAGGCCATGGCGACGGCGGGTACGCCGCCCATCGCTACGCCCTGCAAGGCGCGCAGCGCCAGCAGGCTGTGCCAGTCGGGCGCCACGGCGGCGATGGTGCCAAGCACGGCCGACGCGAAGAGTGACAGCGCCATGATGCGTTTGCGCGGCAAGGCTTGCGAAAACAGGCCCACAAAGAAGATTGCGATGGCCAACAGGCCCGTGCATAGCGACAAAACCAGGCTGCTTTGCGCGGGCGATACGCCGAACGCGCCGGTGAACATCGGCATCAGCGGCTGCACGCAATACAACAAGGAGAAGGTGGAAAAGCCGGCGGCGAACAAGGCCCATTGGGCGCGGCGCAGCCCAGGCGTGCCGCGCGCCAGGTATTCGGGCGATGCAGCGGTGGAGGAACTGGCAGAGGGGGTAGACATCAGGGTTCTCGAATGACAACGGGCATGTAGCCCGTGCAGTAAAAGTAGACTTTTCCCCTGCATATGTCCAATATATGAAACCCACCCTGCCTATATTTAAAAACGATGGAACTCCGCCACCTGCGCTATTTCACGGCCGTTGCCGAAGAGCTGCATTTCACGCGGGCGGCGGCGCGGCTGGGGATCGGGCAACCGCCGCTTAGCCAGCAGATTCAGCAGCTGGAACGCGAGATCGGCACGCCTCTGTTTCTGCGGCTGCCGCGCGGCATCGCGTTGACGGAAGCCGGCGCGCAGTTTCTGGAAGACGCGCGCGCCATTCTGGCCAGCGCGGATCGGGCCGTCGACACCGCCCGCCGCCTGGGGCGTGGCGAGCGCGGCGCCATCACCGTCGGCTTTACCGCGTCGGCCGTGTTCCACCCTTACCTGCCGCGCGCCATTCGCGCCTATCGCGACCGCTATCCCGATGTCCGCGTCACGCTCACCGAAAGCAACACCATTTCACTGCTGCGCGGCCTGCGGCTGGGCGAAGTGGATGTCGCGTTTGTGCGGCCCCCCTATTTGCTGGACCCGGAGTTTGAATCCGAACGCGTCCTGGACGAACCCATGCTCGTCGCCCTGCCCCCGGACCACCCCTTGAGCCGGCGCCGCAGCGTGCCGATCGCGGCGCTGGCGGACGAGGATTTCGTGTTGTACCCGCGCCCCATTGGTGCAGGGCTGTACGACGCCATCCAATCCGCTTGCCAGCGGGCGGGCTTTGCGCCGCGCGTCATACAAGAGGCGCCGCAAATGGCGTCAATTGTTAGTTTGGTGGCCGCGGGCGTGGGCATTTCGGTGGTGCCGGCCGCGATGCGGCACATGGGTGCGGAAGGCATCGAATACCGGCCCATCAAGGGCGACGCGCCGCACGCGTTGCTGGACATGGCGTATCGCCGGCACGACCGCTCGATCGCGGCCATCAACGCCGTCGACATGCTCCGCCGGCTGGCGCATCCGGAGCGCAATTGAGTGCAAGCAAAATTGGGGCGGTATTGCCCTGTCGCGTTTGTCACTTCCTGTAAACCCGCTGAACGCACGGCGGAGTAAATTGGCGCGCTATTGGCGATCCGTCCCTGACAACCGGCACGGATGTCGCGGACCAACTCAACGAATCAACCTTCCTAAAGGTGACCTAGTGCGACGTACCCTCCTGGCCTTGGCCATCGCAACGATTCCTGGCCTGGGCGCGGCGGCCGGGCTGGCCTCTTCCATTGGCGCGGTGACGGTCTACCAGGACCGCGCCGTGGTGACGCGCACCGCCACCAGTGACCTTACTGCTGGCGAACATGAACTGGTGCTGGAGAACCTGCCCGCCACGCTGCAAGAGAATTCCTTGCAGGTCTCGGCCAAGAGCACCGGCCAGGCGGCGCTGCTTGACGTCAAGGTGCGCGATGCGTTTCTAGCCGACACCCCGAACGAGCGCGTACGGACGCTGCAGGAACAGGTGCGCAAGCTGGAAGGCCAGTTGGCCGAGCTGGACGATGAAGCCACCGTGCTGGACAACCAGCGTGAACTGGTTCTGATGATGCAGCGTGGCGCCACCGAGCCGTCCAAAGACGGTGCGCGCCTGACGCTAGACGAACTCAAAGCCATTCAGACGCTTAGCGCCGACACCCTGAGCAAGACGCTGGCCAGCTTGCGCCAGGTGGCCGAGCGCAAAGCCGTGATGGAACGCGAGCTGAACGCCTTGCAGAGCCAGCTGAATGTCGTGCAGGGGCAATTGAGCCGCCGCACGAAAACGGTCACGCTGCGCGTGAACCTGGCGCGCGCGGGCAAGGTGGATCTGGCCGTGTCGTACGCCGTGGGCGGCGCTCGTTGGACACCGGCCTACGATGCCCGCCTGCGCCCCGCCGACCGCAATGTCGATCTGGGCTATTTTGGTGTGATTCGTCAGAACACCGGCGAAGACTGGAACAACGTGAAGCTCACGCTGTCCACCGCGCGGCCCGCGCTGGGCGGCGGCGCACCGGCGCTGCAACCGTGGATCATTGACGTGGCGCCCCCGCCCGCGCCGCCGCCACCTCCCCGTCCGGTCGCCGCACCCGCCCCCTCCGTGGCGGGCGAAATGATGCAAAAGCGCATGCGCCCCGCGCCGCAGGCCTATGCGGATGCCGCCATGGCTGAACCCGCGGCCGAGGCGATTGAGGTCACGACATCCCAATTGCAGAACGATGCCACCAGCGCGTCGTTCCAGATCCGGAACCCGGCGACCCTGCCCTCGGACAACACGTCGCAACGCGTCGCGATCGCCAGCGCCAAGCTGCCGGCGACGTTGCAGTACCAGGCCTCGCCAGGCCTGCGTGAAGCGGTTTTCCTGACCGCTCAGGCCAGCAACAACACCGACTTTCCCTTCCTGCCCGGCCCCTTGAACACGTTCCTGGACGACGCGTTCGTGGCTTCAAGCGCCATGAAAGCCGTGATGCCGGGCGAAAAGGTCGAGCTGGCGCTGGGTGCGGACGACGGCATTTCGATCAAGCGCCAGCTGGTCAACCGCTTTACGGAAAGCACGGGCTTTTCGGGTGGCGGAAAACGCGTGACTTACGAATACAAGATCACCGTGAAGAACAACAAGGCGACCAAGGAACAGGTGTCGTTCAAGGATCGCCTGCCCGTCTCTCGCAACGAGAAGATCGTGGTCAAGCTGCTGTCGCCCGCCGACCGCGACGTCAAGCGCGAAGAAGACGGCAAGCTCGTCTGGGAATGGGAAATGGAGCCGGGCAAGTCCCGCGAAACCGTCCTGAAGTTCTCGATCGACTACCCGGGCGATATCGACGTTTCGGGCATCTGAGTCCCGCCCTTCAGGGGCGGCACGCAATAAGGCGGCCAAATTCTGGCCGCCTTATTGCATTCTGGCCGCCTTGTTGCTTTTCAATGGCTGCGGCAGAAATCGATGAAGGCGTCGGCCTCCAGCGGCAGGCACAGCCCGTACCCCTGGGCCACGTCGCAACCCAGCTCACGCAGCAGTTGCAGGTCGCGTTCTTGTTCGACCCCTTCGGCGACCACGCGCCGGCCTAGTACGCGGCCCATTTCGATGGCGGCCGCCACCACCGCGCGCGACGCCGCTTCACGGTGCATGTGCACGATAAAATCCCGGTCGATCTTCAGTTCAGTGAATGGCATGGCCGAGAACAGGCGCATCGACGCGATGCCGGCGCCGAAGTCATCCATGGCCAGTTCAAAGCCCCGCACCCGCAACAGATTCAGCACGGACGACAGCGCCAGCCAGTCATTGACGGGCTCGTCTTCGGTCAGTTCGATCTTTACCAGCCTGGCGGGCAGGCCGGCCTGCGCGACCCGCTTTTCAAGCAGCGCCGCCATGTCGCGCGAGCACAGCGTGGAGGACGACGCATTGATGGCGATTGGCACGGCGATGTCCTCGTCGTGCATGCGCTGCAACACTTCAATAACGCGATCTGTCACCCGCAGGAACAACACCCGGTCCATGCCCAGACGATGCGCGGCCGGCACGAAGTCGGCTGCGGCAATGGGGCCGAGCGTGGGATGGTCCCAGCGCGACAGCGCTTCGGCCGCCAAGACCTCGCCCGTTGACAGGCTCATTTGGGGTTGCAGCACCACGCTCATGCCCTCGCCGGTGATCAGCGCCCGCCCCAATTCCGCTTCGATCACTTCGCGCCGGACCGACTGCTGGCGCGGCGAGGCCACGTCTTCCGCGGCCAGCGCAACCTTGATGGCCTGCTGCATGGCCGTGCGCGAAACCGGTTTGGACAGCGCCTGCGCCGATGGGCAACCGGCCTGCAACGCCAGCCTGACGTGGGACTCCAGCAATTCGTCGGCCAAACTGCTGATCCAGATGATGGGCGGCATGCTTTTCACGCGGCCCACGTCCACCAGCCGGCGCAATTCATTGGGCAGGTGCGTGCCATCGCCGTCACTCATGACGATGTCGCTGATCACCAGATCATAGAATTGCCGCCCCAGCGCGCTGACGGCTTCCGTGCTGCTGCCCACGCCCGCCACGCGCCGATAGCCCAACGCCAGCAGCATGTTCTGCAGATATGCGCGTTCGACGGGGTGATCTTCGACCAGAAGAATCCGTCGGGTGCCTCCGGCTTCGGTTTTAGGCATTACGTTCCGTCCTAGCTTATAGGGCGGGGCCTCTGCAGGCAGCCGCTTGAACTTTCCGGACTCAATCCTACGGCATCCGCGTCGACTCTGTCGTGATTGGAAAAGGGTTAATGCAATTTCCGGGCCGATAGGCGTAGGTTTGGGACCGACTTCCCGCCATCGGCGCGGCCCGTTGTCCGAAGGCAGCGCACCGGCTTCCTCCGGACGGACGCCGCCTTCCGGCGCGCGCGTCGCCCGCCAGTGCGATAATGGACGTCTTTTAGCATCTACGGCACGGAGCATCCCTTGACCCGCATTGACGACCCCCAGCACGACCGCGAGGTCGGCACGGCCGACTCGACCCAGGACAACACGCGCACCGACGACACCCGCATCAGCGCCGTGCGTCCGTTGATTTCGCCCGCGTTGCTGCAGGACGAGCTGCCCGTTTCCCCCGCCATCCAGACGCTCGTCGAGCAAAGCCGCGCCGAAATCGCCGACGTGCTGCACGGCCGTGACGACCGCCTGCTGATCGTCGTGGGCCCCTGCTCCATTCACGACCATGGCCAAGCCATGGATTACGCCCGCCAATTGCGCGCCGCCGTGGACCAGCACAAGAAAGACCTGCTGATCGTCATGCGCGTGTATTTCGAAAAGCCGCGCACCACCGTGGGCTGGAAGGGCTACATCAATGACCCGCGCCTGGATGGCAGCTTCCGCATCAACGAAGGCCTGCGCCGCGCCCGTGAACTGCTGCTGGACATTAGCGGCCTGGGCCTGCCGATTGCCACCGAATTCCTGGACTTGCTCAGCCCGCAGTACATCGCTGACCTGATCGCCTGGGGCGCCATCGGCGCGCGCACCACCGAAAGCCCCAGCCACCGCCAACTGAGCTCTGGCTTGAGCTGCCCGCTGGGCTTCAAGAACGGCACCGACGGCGGCGTGCAGATTGCAGCCGACGCCATGGTCGCCGCCAGCGCCAAGCATGCGTTCATGGGCATGACCAAGATGGGCATGGCCGCCATTTTCGAAACGCGCGGCAACCAGGACACGCACGTGATCCTGCGCGGCGGCAAGCAAGGCCCGAACTACGACGCCGCCAGCGTGGACGCCTGTTGCGCCGCGCTGCGGGCAGCCGGCCAGCGTGAACAGGTCATGATCGACTGCTCGCACGCCAACTCCAACAAGTCCCACTTGCGCCAGATTGATGTGGCCAACGATATCGCCGCGCAGCTCGCCCAGGGCGACGCCCGCATCACCGGCGTCATGATCGAAAGCCATCTTGAAGAAGGCCGCCAGGACTTGAAGCCGGGCCAGCCGCTGCGCCGTGGCGTGTCGATCACCGACGCTTGCCTGGGCTGGTCCCAGACCGAGCCCGTGCTGGACACGCTGGCGCTGGCCGTGCGTCAGCGCCGCGAAAAGGCGGCGGCGTCGCGTTAATGGCATTGCGGCCCCGGGTTTCCGCCCGGGGTTGCAGCTGCGGGGTACCGCCTCGGGGTACCGCCGCGGGTTGCCGCCGCGAGGTACCGCTCCGGTGCCCCCCGCCTTGGCGGTGCTACTAGCGGCGTAGCGCGTAAGGCGCCGGGTCCATATCCGGCGCCTGCCCCGTGATCAAGCTGGCCATCAGCTTGCCGGTCACCGGCCCCAGCGTGAAGCCATGGTGCGCGTGGCCGAACGCCATCCACAAGCCCGGATGCTTGGGCGCAGGCCCGATGACGGGGCGCATGTCGGGCATGCATGGCCGGCACCCCATCCACGGTTCTTTTTCCACGGCCGCCCCCAGCGGCAGCAACTGGCCTGCCAACGCGCGCGTGCGTTGGATCTGGATCGGTGACGGCGGCGCATCGCGGGACGCGAACTCGGCGCCCGTCGTCAACCGCACGCCCAACGTCATCGGCGTCACCACGAAACCGCTATCGATATCCGCCACGGGGTGCGACAAGGTCGCGCCGTCTTCCAGCGCGTAGTGCTGGTGATAACCGCGCTTGACCGCCATCGGAATGCGGTAGCCCAGCGGGCGCAACAGGTCGGCCGACCACGGCCCTAGCGCCACGACCACATCGCGGGCGTCGACCATCCCCTGTACGCTTTGCACCTGCCAGCCCTTGCCCGCCGCCTTCAAACTGCGGGCGTCGCCCCGCACCAATTGGCCGCCGCGCTTCTGGAACAGGGCGGCATAGCCCCGCGTTACCGCGCCGGGATCAGACACATTCACCGGGTCCAACCAATGCACCGCGCCCACCATGCGCGATGACAGCGACGGCTCAAGCGCCGTCAACGCCTGGCGATCCAGCACGCGATAGTTCAGGCCGTAGGGCGACAGGGCTTCGGCTTCGGCAATGGCGCGCGTCATGCCGGCGTCGGTGCGGGCGCCATCGATCCAGCCATTGCGGCGAAACAGGTGGGTGATGTTGGCGTCGTCTTTAAGCGCGTCATGCTCGGCCACGCTGCGTTCGATCAGCGGCAGCATGGCGTCCGCCGCACGCGCCAGCCGGGTGGGCGATGAATGCCACCAGTAGCGCAGCAGCCACGGCGCAATGCGGGGCAGAAAGCGGGGGTGATAGCTCACGTCCGGCGTGTTGTTGCGCGCATAGCGCCACAGGCTGCGCCAGTCACGCGGAAAGGCGTACGGAATGACGCTGGCCCGTTCGATCAGGCCCGCATTGCCGTAGCTGGTTTCTTCACCGGGGCCGCGCCGGTCCAGCAGCACCACGGAACGGCCGCGCGCCTGCAAATGCAGCGCCGTACTCACGCCCACGATGCCCGCGCCTAGAACCACAACGTCTGTTTTCATGCGCCAAATTCTGCGCCAGCCCCACGTGTTCGGCAAGACATTGCGCGCGTAGAATTCGCCATGGCTTTGCATGCTTCATTGTCTATGCCTTAGCGCCATTCCCTAGCGCTATTCCCTAGCGCCAAGACCGCCCCCGGACCCGCATCAGGACCGCACCATGCCCCTTCCCCCTTTGCAGCCCGTCACGCTTCACGGCGACATCGTGCGCCTGGAACCCATGGCCCTGCATCATGCCGATGCGCTGGCGGCGGTGGGCCTGCATCCTGAGCTTTGGCGATTGCAGCCCGAGCCCGTCGCCACGCCGGACGACATGCGGCGTTATGTGGAACGGGCGCTGGCCGGCTGGCGCGACGGGGCCTGTCTGCCCTTTGTCATCGTGCAGCAAAGCACCGGCCAGATCATAGGCGCCACGCGCTATATGGATATTGCGCTGGCGCACAAACGGCTGGAGATCGGCGCGACGTGGCTGACGCCCGCCTGCCACCGTTCGGGCGCCAACTCGGAAGCAAAATTCCTGTTATTGCAGCACGCCTTTGAAACAATTGGTATCATGCGCGTGGTCTTCAAAACGGAATTGAGCAACACGCAGTCGCGGCAGGCCATCCTGCGCATCGGCGGCATCGAAGAAGGCGTGTTTCGCAAGCATCTGATCGCGCAATCGGGGCGCGCCCGCGACATGGTCTATTTCGCCATCCTGGATGACGACTGGCCGTCCGTCAAAGCGCGTCTGATGGCGCGGATGCACCGCTCGTCGTAAACCGCGCGCATTGTTCTTTTCACAGGCGGTTCCGCATTTCTGCAAGCGGCGCCGTCGATGCAGTACCGCAGCACCGGTGGATCATCGGACGCCATTGTCCGCCCCGCCTTTTTCAAGTCAGGTATGGATAGTTCTCCCCTCCTCCCGGCCGCCGGCGCCAAGTCCCGGCACAGCATTTTTATCTACACGGAAGAACAGCGGGGCAACCAGCTGGTCGAATCCCTTGTCATCGGCATGCTGTCGGACATATCGGGTTCCGACAAACTTGTCGTGGCGCAAGACCCGCATAGCGGCCTGAAGTTCATCTATCGCGTCGACCATGAAAGCAGCAATCTGGATGCTGCCGCCATCACCGAACACGAGCCAGATGCGTTCAACGGCAAGACGTCCGTGCAGATCAACGCCATGTCGTACCGTTTGGGCACGGCGGAGAACGCGATGAAATTGCTGCGGGGCAAAACGCAGTGGATTCAGGACAAGGGCGCCGTGCTGTCCGTCCTGCTGCAGAACGCGGCGGCGCGCAAGACGCGCTTCGCCTCGGCGCGCATCGAACGCGACCGCATGCGCAAGGTGCCACAAGGGGTGCCAGTGGAATACCTGCCTACATAAATCGGATGGCGCCAGTGGAGTGAGTTTTATCCACAATTTCTGTGGATAAAACTCGCCCGCAAGCACGGTGGATGGCCGTTCGGGCGATGCGCAACGGGCTGCGCATTTTTTGATCAGACGCTGTTTGCGCAGGGCTTGGATCACATCCGTCTGGTTTGCCGCGCCGCCGCATCGTCGATGATGATATTCTCCGCAAACATCAACGATACGAAACGTATCATCCCCGTATCACCCATTCGGCGTTGCCCCCCGCGCAAGCGAACCGTCCCCACACCAAGAAACCCAGCATGTCAGGAGCGAAAAGCGTGTTTGCCCTTGGAGCGCTTTGCGTGCACACGCAAGCGGCGACACCGTGACGATCATCGTCGTTGACGACCACGGAGACTGGCGCGACACCATCGCCGAATACATCCACGACCTGGGTCTGGACAAAGTCATCCTGACTGCGGGTTCGCTGGCGGAACTGGATCAGTTGCTGTTGAGCGTCACGCCCGGCATCCTGGTGCTGGACGCCATGCTGCCCGACGGCGATGCGCTGACCCGCGTGTCGCATCTACGCACCACATATCCGGCCATGGGCATCATCATGCTCACCGGCCGCTTGCTCAGCGAAGACAAGGTGTCGGGCCTGAGTCTGGGCGCCGACCACTACCTGACCAAGCCCGTCAACCTGAATGAATTGGGCGCAACGCTGGTGTCCTTGTCGCGCCGCTTGCGCGTCGTGCCTGCGACTGACGACGCTCAGTCTGACACCTGGCGCTTTGACCCCGCGCGGCGCATGCTGACATCGCCCGGCCAAGTGTGCGTGGACATCACTGATACCGAAAGCCGGCTGATCGGCGCCCTGATCCAGGCCGCACCGCTGCCCTTGACGCGCGGGCGTCTCGTTGAAGCACTGGGCGCCAGCGCCGACGCCTACGACACGCACCGCCTGGACGCGCACATGCACCGGCTGCGCCGCAAGCTGCGCGCGCTGGCGGGCGGCGACATCGGCATCCGCACGGTGTATGGCGTGGGCTATGTCTGCACAACGCCGGTGCAGATTGTTGGCAACCTCAAACCCTGATCCGCATCCCATGACGCTTCCCATCCGCCCCCGCCGCTCGGTGCTTTACATGCCCGGCGCCAATGCACGTGCGCTGGACAAGGCCCGCAGCCTGGATGCCGACGCGCTGATTCTTGACCTGGAAGATGCCGTTGCGCCCGACGCCAAGACGCAGGCCCGCGAACAAGTGGCCGCCGCCTTGCGAGAAGGCGGATATGGACGCCGCGAATGCATCGTACGCATCAACGCACTGGACACGCCCTGGGGCCACGACGACATCAACGCCATCGCTCAAGCCGGCGCGCATGCGGTGTTGCTGCCCAAGGTGCAATCCGCCGCGCAGCTGACGGCCTTGGCTGATGCGCTGGACGCAGCCGGCGCGCCGCCGGATTTGCCGCTCTGGGCAATGGCTGAAACGCCGTTGGGCTATCTGCGTCTGGACGCGATTGCAGGCGGCCACGCCCGCTTGGCCGCCATTGTCGTCGGCACGTCAGACCTGGTGAAAGACCTGCACGCGCGCCACACGCCTGGCCGCGAAGAAACGTTGCTGGCGCGTTCGTTGGCCGTGATGGCCGCGCGCGCGCACGGATTGGCCGTGCTGGATGGCGTGCATCTGGACTTGCAGGACGACGCGGGCCTGGAAGCCGCGTGCCGCCAAGGGCGCGATCAGGGCTTTGACGGCAAGACGCTGATCCATCCCAAGCAAATCGCCCCAGCCAATGCGGCATTCGCGCCCACGGAAGATGAATTGGCCACAGCGCGCAAACGGCTGGACGCCTGGCGCGCCGCGCAAGCCGCCGGCTTGGGCGTTGCCGTGGTCGATGGCGCCTTGGTGGAAAACCTGCACGCGCAAGAAGCCGAACGGGTGCTGGCGCTGGCCGCCGCCATCGCCGCGGCATAGCTTGCCTTGTCTGAGGCATCGTTTGCCTTGCCTGCCGCATAGCTTGCTTTGCCTGAGGCATCGCTTGCTTTGCCTGCGGCATAGCCGCTCCCACGCGCGGCATCGCCCCCCCTTCCTGGGGCAATTCCGCCCCGTTTTCCACCGCCCGATGCGCCGATGCGCGCGGCCCGGTACAATACTGCCCACGATCCGACGACGCGCTTATCCGGCGTCCCGTCCCTTCGCCTTTCGCGCCCGATAGCCCCAAGCAAGTTCCCGGCATGGCGCGAACCCTCTCCGGTTCCCTTTTTTGCGCCGCGCCATTGTGGCGGGAGCCTTGCCGCGCGGTTGCCGCGCCACCCCCTGCCCCAAGATTCATGATCCGCTTCCAACAAGTTTCACTCATGCGCGGCGTCAAGCCCTTGCTCGACAAGGTCGACCTGCTCTTGAACCCCGGCGACAAGATCGGCCTGATCGGCGCCAACGGCGCTGGCAAGTCCAGCCTGTTCGGCCTTTTGCGCGGCACGCTGCACGCCGACCAAGGCGATCTCGACTATCCGTCCAGCTGGCGCATGGCTTACGTCGCGCAGGAAACCCCCGCGCTTGACCGCCCCGCCATCGAATACGCCATCGACGGCGACGTCACGTTGCGCAAGCTGGAAGCGGAACTCGCCGCGCTGGAAGCCGAACCCGAAAGCGCCGAGAACGGCCTGCGCATGGGCGACATCTACGCCGCGCTGGCCGACGCCGACGCCTACACGGTGCACTCGCGCGCCGAACAGCTGCTGACCGGCCTGGGCTTCACGCAAGCACAGATGCATCTGCCGCTGACAAGCTTTTCCGGCGGCTGGCGCATGCGCCTGAACCTGGCGCAAGCGCTGATGTGCCCGTCCGACCTGCTGCTGTTGGACGAACCCACCAACCACTTGGACCTGGACGCCATCATCTGGCTGGAAGACTGGCTCAAGCGTTACCCGGGCACGCTCATCGTGATCTCTCACGATCGCGATTTCCTGGACGGCGTGGTCAACGTCATCGTCCACATCGACGAGCGCAAGCTCAAGCGCTACTCGGGTAACTACTCGTCGTTCGAACGCCAACGCGCCGCCCAGCTGGAATTGGCGGCCGGCATGATGGAAAAGCAGATGCGCCAACGTTCGCACCTGCAATCGTTCATCGACCGCTTCAAGGCCCAGGCCAGCAAGGCGCGTCAGGCGCAGAGCCGCATCAAGGCCCTGGCCCGCATGGAAGAAGTGGCCCCGTTGCGCGCCGCCGCCGAATTCTCGTTCGAATTCCGCGAACCGCTGCGCGCCCCCAACCCGTTGCTGACCATGGACAAGGTCAGCGCGGGTTACCGCGTGGAAGACGAAGACACGCAAGCCGTGTCCGACAAGATCATCGTGTCGGGCATCAACTTCTCGCTGCAAGCGGGCCAGCGCATCGGGCTGCTGGGCATCAACGGCGCGGGCAAGTCCACGTTCATCAAGACCATCGCGGGCGATCTGGAATCGTTGGCGGGCGACACGCAATTCAACAAGGGCCTGTCGATTGGCTACTTCGCCCAGCATCAGGTTGAAATGTTGCGCCACGACGAATCGCCGTTGTGGCACATGATGAAGATCGCGCCCACCGTGCGCGAGCAAGAGCTGCGCAACTTTCTGGGCAGCTTCAACTTCAACGGCAACATGGCCACCAGCTCCATCGCGCCGTTCTCCGGCGGCGAAAAGGCGCGCCTGGCGCTTGCGCTGATCGTGTGGCAGCGTCCCAACCTGCTGCTGCTGGACGAGCCCACCAACCACTTGGACCTGGAAACGCGCGAAGCCTTGACCACCGCGCTGGCGCAGTTCGAAGGCACGTTGATGCTGGTCTCGCACGATCGCCATCTGCTGCGCGCCACCACCGATGAGTTCATCATCGTGGCCGACGGCGTCGTCAAACCGTTCGATGGCGACCTTGACGACTACAAGGACTGGCTCTACAAGACCAAGCTGGCCGCCAAAGCCGCCTGATCGCGTTACAATCCCGCGAATTGCACGCAGCTGTCTCCGCTAGACGGCTTGCAACGCAACCTTCAACCCCGTCCCGCTGTACGCGGGACGAGTTTTTTCAGCGCTCGTAGATGACGATCAAAGACCAACTATTTCTCGCCAGCCAGTATCTTGCGCCCCATCACCTGGTGTCGCGCTTCTTCGGATACGCCTCAGACTGCCGGGAACCCGCGGTCAAGAATTGGATGATCTCGCGCTTTGTCCGCAAGTACGGCGTGGACATGAGCCAGGCCTTGCAAGAAGACCCGTTGGCCTACGAGTGCTTCAATGACTTCTTCACGCGTGCGCTCAAAGACGACGCGCGCCCGCTGGACGACGAGCCCGGTTCGGTGCTCTGTCCGGCTGACGGCGCCATCAGCCAGATGGGCGCCATCGAACAAGGCCGCATCTTCCAGGCCAAGGGCCACAACTACGGCCTGGTGGACTTGCTGGGCGGCGACGCCGAACGCGCCGCCCCCTTCCAGGGTGGAGAATTCGCCACCATCTATCTGTCGCCGAAAGACTATCACCGCGTCCACATGCCGGTAGCCGGCACGCTGCGCGAGATGGTGCATGTGCCGGGCCGCTTGTTCTCGGTGAACCCGCTGACCGCCCGCAACGTGCCGCGCCTGTTCGCGCGCAACGAACGCGTGGTCTGCATCTTCGACACGGAACATGGCCCCATGGCTGTGGTGCTGGTGGGCGCGATGATCGTTGCGTCCATCGAAACCGTCTGGGCAGGCTTGGTGACCCCGTTCAAGCGCCGCGTGAAGTCCGTGCGCTATGACGCCGCCGCGCGTGCGCCGATCCATCTGGCCAAGGGTGCGGAAATGGGCCGCTTCAAGCTGGGCTCGACCGCCATCGTGCTGTTCGGCCCTGACAAAATCCGCTGGGCCGATACCCCCTCGGTGACGGGCCCGGTGCGCATGGGCGAACTGCTGGCCCTGCCGAAGTTTTCGGGCTGAAACGCCCGGTGTCGAAGTTCATTGAACTTGGGTGATGATTGGGACCATCACATCTCGAGGCCCCCATGCCAGTGCGCCTGCCCTACCCTACAACGGCTGTGAGCTAGACGCGGTTGACGAACGTCTGCCAGCGGCCAAGACCTGACATAACCACGCGACGGCCCAGGCGGACAGGTCACGGGAATGCGGTGCGCCGGCTGGCGCACCGCGCCGCTTGAGTGCCGCCCGCATGGCCTCGGCAACACGGATGCCATAAAGACACGCCCCCGTCAGGGATAGCGTGGTCAACAGTAGCCCAAAAATGAACCACAGCACGCGCACAGGCCACCCGCCGAACGTGCCGAAATGGATCGGGTCCGCGAGCTCGCCGATGCGCTGGTGCACACTCATGTCCTGCCCGTCGTTGCGCCCCAGGATCTCGCCTGAAACGAGCTCGACACCGATGACGTTGGCGCGCTCACGCAACAGCAATCCATTCGCCTGCCCTTCCAACAACAGGGCCTTCCCGTTGGGGGTCGGCCGCAAGCTGGAGATCTTCAGATCGGGCCACGCCGCCTGTGCCGCGGAGATTGCCCTGTCGACGTCATCGGCCGCCAACGGCGCGTGCTTGGCATTGCCCTTGAGCTGCACAATCGCGGGAAGAAGCGGCGCCTTCGCCCCCAGCGACTCGACCAGATACCAGAACGCAGTCATGCCAATAAGCAGCATGAAACCGAGACTCCAGACGCCGGCCAGCCGATGCACATCACCCCAGGTCAATCGCGGTTTTCCCTTGCGCGGCCATGTCAGAAAGCCGCGCCACCAGCGCTTGTAGATGAAAAGGCTGCTGGCCAGCATCAACAGGAGCGGGATGGACATCAGGGCGACCAGCGGCACGCCGAACTGCCTTTCCTGAGGCGTGACCCGCATGGCAGGTTCAATCAGCCAATCAATCTCGGCCGCCATCACCGCCAGCGTGAAGACATCGCAAGGCAAAATTTTCGAGCGCCTTGCCGCGCTCGTCGTGCATTGCAATGCTTATAATTAATCGTTGTTATTCTCATTCGCATATCGTGGTGCGCTTTCAGAAAGCGCGCTGTGGCGCATCCTCTCCACCGCTTCACCTCCCCTGCCGTCCCTTCATGCCCTTGCATCCCTATCCGGCATTCGCTGCCGCCTTGGCGCTGGCCGCCCCCTTTGCCGCCGTTGCACAGAACTCCGATTCCGCCGTGGAACTGCCCGCCGTGCGCGTAACTGGCGACGACGCAGGCCAGGAAAGCCTGTTCAACCCTATCGCGCCGCCCACGGTCACCAAGTCGTCGGTTCCCCTGGCCAAGACGCCGCAGTCGATCACCGTGATACCCCGGGCGGTCCTGGACGCGCAGCAGGCGCAGACCCTGGCCGACGCGCTACATAACGTGCCCGGCGTCGTCAGCAATCAGTTTGGCCGCCGCGGCTGGGACGACCTCATCATCCGCGGCCAGGTCGCTTCGGATTCCTTGTTCCTGGACGGGCTGCGCACAGCGGCAAGCAACCGCATCGCCGAACAACTGTTCGGCGTGGAGCAGGTAGAGGTGTTGAAGGGCCCCGCCTCGCTGCTTTATGGGCAGGTCCTGCCCGGCGGCCTGGTCAACATGGCCAGCAAGCGCCCGCGTGCCGAAAGTTTTGCGGAAGTGGCCACCACCGTGGGCAGCCACGATTTCCGGCAGGCTACGCTGGACATGGGTACGCCGCTGTCGGACAACGGCAAGGCGGCATTTCGCATCAATGCCTTGGCCATGAATTCGGATGACGAAACAGACCACGTGTGGTTCAAGAATCGGTTCATCGCCCCTTCGCTGTCTTTGGATCTGGGCGCGCGAACGGATTTCACCATCCTCACCAGCTACCAGGAACGCCGCTACATCCGCCAGCAGGGATTGCCGGTCGCCGGGTCAGTCCAGTCAAATCCTAATGGCCAGATCCCCCGAAACCGCTTTACCGGCGAGCCCGGGCAGGACCCCTATCGCGGCTACCAAAGCCGCGTGGGCTATGCGCTGACGCATCGGTTTGACAATGGCTGGACGGTCAACCAGAACGCGCGCTGGCAGTCATTTACGCTCAATGGCCAGTTGGTCGCCAATGGCCTTTTGCGCGCGGACAATCGAACGCTGCGGCGCACCGCCACCGACCAGCACTGGGACGGCGACACGATCACGCTGGATACCAACGCACAGCGCGGATTTGAAACCGGCTTTGGCCGCCATGACATCACGGTTGGCGTGGATTACCTGCGCACGCGGGAGAACAGCCTGTCGTACAACTGCTCGGTGCGGGATCTGGACGTCTACCAACCCGTATACGGCAGCGCCATCAACTGCCCTGCCAATCCGCGCACCGACAGCAGCACCACCGTGCGCTCGATTGGCCTGTATGCCCGCGACCAGATCGCGCTGGGAGATCGATGGAACGCGGTCTTCGGCCTGCGTCATGACAGCGCCACCACTTATTCGACGGAACATCGCACGCAGGCGCGCGAAGACAGCAGCGATAACGCCATCACGGGTTCAGGCGCATTGATGTACGAGGTCCTGCCCGGCGTGCGGCCTTATATCAGCTACGCCACGTCGTTCTATCCCAACAGCGGCACCCGCGTAGACGGCGGCACATTCAAACCGGAAAGCGGCAGGCAATGGGAAGCCGGCGTGAAGTTCGACCTTAACGACGGCGCCACCAGCATCACCGTGGCGGCGTTCGATCTGGAGCGCCGCAATGTTCTCCAATCCGATCCGCTGAACGACGGCTACAGCATTGCGGTCGGCAAGCAACGCACACGCGGCGCGGAATTGGGATGGGCAACGGACCTGACCGACGGCCTGAGCTTGATGGGGGGATACGCGTATCTATCGGCCGTCGTCGTTGACGATGGCGGCCAGCAGCCGTCCACCAACAATACCCGCCTCAACAGCGTTCCGCGTCACAGTTTCAATGTAACTGCGCGCTATCGGATGCACGGCGACCTGGCCGGCTGGGAACTGACCGGCGGGCTTCGCGGTGAAGGAAGCCGTTATACCTACGGCTATGACCTCCCCGGCTATGTCGTTGCCGACGCAGGCGTGGCATATAACGCGCGCCGCTGGCGCGCAGCGCTAACCATGAACAACCTGTTCGACAAACCCTATTACGCAGGCGGAGTACGCAACGCGGTCGCGCTGGGCGATGGACGCATCACCCTTTTAACGCTGTCGTACCGCCACTGATCGCGGAGCGGCTGGGGGATGGGGCGGCAAGCGCGTGAGCGTCTGCATCCCCTGTATGAACTGCTGCGGGCCGATGCGGCAAGTATGAAAGCTGGGGCTTCTATCCGATATACACCCACTAAATGGCTGCGTCTTGCCAGCGCGCGACGCGACGCCCATTCCAGCCATGGAGGTCTGCTTTCGGCCAGGAGCGGTCGGCCGGATCATCGGTCAAGAGCCGTCATCCAATGTAGAAGTGATCGGCCTGCGCGGTATTTCGTGCAGATCCGATCGACTGCCGGGTTAGATCGGAAAATTAACGAGAGCCCCCTATCATTTACTTTTGGGGGGATTGCTAGATTTGCTAGGTTTGAGGGATGGTGTATTCCCTGGTGTAGTTTTGTTATCGCGGCGGCGCTGATCCGGTTTTCCTGTTGATTGTGCTATCGGCTTTGGTCCTGGTTTAAGTGCCATCAATGCTCTCCTTTGTGGTTTAAAAATTACAGTGGGCGAATAACCTTTTACTTGGTTTCAGGACAGCAGCATTGCTGTGTAACAGCCCGCCCGAGTGCTGGCTGAAGTCACGTTACCTCACTTTACCCATGACCGGCGGTGCGAGCGAGCGGGTTTTTACGTATGGACGGAGATTCAGAGCGCCTGCCGTCGGCCCGCATTAGCGCCACCTTTCAGTCGTAAGCACCTTTTTCGCTAGTGAAATTGGGATTCCTTTCGTCGAGGAAAACCCCGTGGAACCGGATCTCCATGCAGCAAATCGGTTCCTTCCTTATTCCATCGAGTTCTGCATGTCATGGGTCAAGAGCTTAATTAAGCGGCTATAGCCACAGCCATAGGGCGCAACCTGAGCTGATGGATTAGTGCACATCTGCACTGCGGCGACTGTGCCACACCTAAGACGAGACTTATGAGCCCACACACCCAGACGGCCGGAATGGGTCGGAAGCGGTCTGCTGGCTCGAGGTACTTTCCGCCTAGGTTACGGCCAACTTCAGTGAACCAAATCTCAAGTTGAATGAACTTCGGACACCCGGCGCATCTATGCGCCAAAAAGCGAATAAGGTTTTCTTTATTAATTCGCTTTCAGCGATAAATCGGCGTTGCTAGATTACGGGCTTTGCCGGCCCGCCATGACATCCAACGCCCTGCCCGCCACCGCGCCCGATCGCGCCACCGACCGCGCCACCACCACCCGGCCCTTGCCGCGCGCGCTTGCGCGCATGTTGTCCCTGGACGATTTCGAAGCTGCCGCACGCAAGCGCTTGCCGCGGCCCATCTTTGGCTACGTTGTCGGGGCCGCGGAAGACAACCAATCGCTGCAAGACAACCGCCGTGCGTTCGCGCAGTACGGCTTTGCGCCCCGCGTGCTAGTCGATGTGTCGCACCGCACGACGCAAACCGAATTGTTCGGCCGCACCTACGCCGCGCCCTTCGGCATAGCGCCAATGGGTATCAGCGCCTTGTCGGCCTATCGCGGTGACGTGGTTCAGGCCCGAGCCGCCCGCGAAGCGAACATCCCGGCCATCCTTAGCGGCACATCGCTCATTGCGTTGGAAGACGTTATCCAGGAAGCGCCCGGCACCTGGTTCCAGGCCTATCTGCCGGGCGACCCGGCGAAGATCGACGCCCTGGTCGAACGCGCCCGCCGCGCTGGCTACGAAACGCTGGTGCTGACGGTGGACATCCCCGTGTCGGCCAACCGCGAAAACAATGTGCGCACGGGTTTTTCCACGCCACTCAAGCCCAGCCTGCGTTTGGCTTGGGACGGCCTGACGCGGCCGCGCTGGCTGGCCGGCACCTTTCTGCGCACGCTGCTGGCGCATGGCATGCCGCACTTCGAGAATTCATTTGCGACACGCGGCGCCCCTATCGTGTCCGCGTCGGTGCTGCGCGACTTCACCGCGCGCGACCATCTCAGCTGGGAGCATGTGGCGCGCATCCGCCGCCAATGGCCGGGTACGCTGATCATCAAGGGCATTCTGCATCCCCACGATGCGGCCTTGGCCCGCCAGCATGGCGCGGACGGCATCATCGTGTCCAACCACGGCGGGCGCCAACTGGATGGTGCGATATCCCCGCTACGCGCGCTGCCAGCGATGGTGGATGCGGCGGGCGGCATGACGGTGATGATGGATAGCGGCGTGCGCCGCGGCGGCGACGTGCTCAAGGCGCTGGCCTTGGGCGCCCGCTTTGTGTTCGTGGGCCGGCCTTTCAACTACGCGTCGGCGGTGGGCGGACAGGCAGGCGTCGCACACGCCATCAACCTGCTGCGGGCCGAAGTGGACCGCAACATGGCGATGCTGGGCATCAACAACGTCCGGGAGATGGACGCCAGCCTCCTATGGTGCGACGGCTTGCCCAGCGCATCCGGCCCATTGCCATGAACCGGGGACGCTAGCCCGGCATAGAATGGCGTTTCCTTTGCTACGTGCGCGCCGGGTCAAAAGGCCGGCGCGCCTCTCGCCCGCGCCGTGTCCCTACGCCAATCCTCGTTTTTTCTGCGCTTTCTGACGCTTGGGGCATTGGCCCACGTCTATGTGGGCGCCCGCTTGATTCCCGACGCGCTCCTCAGCGGCGCAGGCGCTGCCGCCGCCATCCTGGCCTTGCTGCTGTCGTGCATTCTGATTCCGCTGGGCATGCTGGCGCGTTCCTCCGTGAACCCGCCCTGGGGCGACCGCATTGCGTGGGTCGGGCTGATTGCGATGGGCCTGTTCTCATCGTTCTTCGTGTTGACGGTGGTGCGCGACGTCGTGCTGCTATTGACGTGGCTGGCGAATCTGGTGATCGGCGCAGCGCTGCCCTGGATGCAGATTCGCAGCATCAGCGCCTGGACGGTTGCCGCGCTGGCGCTGGCCAGCACGCTGATCGGCTTCTATAACGCGCGCCGCCTGGCGCGTGTGGTGGATGTGGATGTGCCTGTGGCCGGCCTGCCGCAAGACCTGGACGGTTTCACCATCGTGCAGATCAGCGATATTCACGTCGGCCCAACCATCAAGAAGCGCTATGTGCAGGCCATTGTCGATGCCGTGAACGAACAGTTGCCCGACGTGATCGCCATCACGGGCGATGTGGTCGATGGCAGTGTCGAGCATCTGTCCGAGCAAGCCAGTCCGCTTGGCGCCCTGCGCGCGCCTTACGGCGTGTACCTGGTCACCGGAAACCATGAATATTATTCAGGCGCGGCGGCCTGGGTCGCCGAGTTCCGCCGGATGGGCCTGCGCGTGCTGATGAATGAACACGCGGTGATTCATCCGTCGGGCTTGCCCGTGGTGGTGGCCGGCGTCACGGATTACAGCGCCGGCGCCTTCGACCCGCAGCAGCGCAGCAACCCTAAGGCCGCGCTGGCCGGCGCGCCCGCCGACGCTTGCGCCAAGATCCTGCTGGCCCATCAGCCGCGCAGCGCCGCCGCCGCGGAACCCGTGGGCTATACCTTGCAGCTGTCCGGCCACACGCACGGCGGCCAGTTCTTTCCGTGGGGGTTCTTTGTGCGCTTCCAGCAACCGTTCACGGCCGGCTTGCATCGCCTGGGCAAGATGTGGGTGTACACCAGCCGTGGCACCGGCTACTGGGGTCCGCCCAAGCGGCTGGGCGCGCCGTCCGAAATCACGCGCTTGCGCCTGCGCACGGCAAAAGGCCGCGTCTGAGAACGCGGCCCTTCGCTTTCGCAATGCCCGAAATACCGGCGATGCCCGCTGGAAATCAGCCCGCGGTATCCGGTAGCGGCCCACGTTCCAGATAACTGGTCAGCGCGATATCGCTGGTGGTGTTGGTGATGCCGTCGATCTTATGAATGCGCGCCAGCAGCAGTTCCAGCGCCTGGGTGTCGCGCACGCGCACCTTCAACAGCATGGCGCTCTTGCCGGTGATGGTGTGAATCTCTTCCACCTCGGTCAGCTCGGCCAGGCCCAGCACTTGTTGCGTGATGCTCCAGTTATTGGTGTCGACGTGCACAAACGCCAGCAAGGGCCGGCCTATGCGTGCGCCGTCCAGCTTGGCGGCAATGCCTTTGATCAGGCCATCACGCTTCAATCGCTTGACGCGTTCGTGCACGGCCGGGGCGGACAAGTTCAGTACTTTGCCCAATTCGGCGTAGCTGGGCGTCGCGTCGTCCGCCAGCAGCGTTAATAGTTTTCGGTCGCGATCGTCAAGGTCTGCCATCGGAATCAGGTTCTGCCTTACGGCATTCGAACTTTTATGGAATAAGGAATTATTGGAGTTAACCCTTATTTTATTCCAATAAAATTCGGGCCATGCAGAATCGTAGCAAGCAAAACCCCCGGGCGGCTTCGTCCGTACCCGCCCTGATGTTCGCCGTCAGCGTCGTTGGCTCCAATGGCCTGGCGCTCAGCCCGATCTTGAGCGACGTCGCACGTTCCTTCTCGACGTCCCCGTTGACGATCAGCACGGCCATTTCCGCCTACGGCGCGGCCACCGCGGCCAGCGCGTTCTTCCTGGCCGGGCGCATCGACCGCATCGGCATCCGCCGGTCGCTATTAGGGGCGATGGTGGCGCTGATTGCCGCCCTGCTTCTGTCCGCCGCCGCGCCGCACTGGATCGTACTGACGCTGGCGCAAGCGCTGGCGGGCGCGGCGGCAGGCGTGATTCTTCCTGCGGCTTATGGGTCTGCGTCGCTGGTGGCGGCCCCGGGTCAAGAGGCGCGCACGCTTGGGCGCGTGATCGCGGGCTGGTCGGTGTCGCTGGTGGTGGGCGTGCCGCTGTCTGCACTGATTTCCGACGCCGTGGGCTGGCGCGCCACGTACGGCGTGCTGGCCTTGTGCGGCACGGTTGCCTTGCTGGGCCTGCGCACGCTGCCTGAGCGCCGCGCCGAAAACCCCGCGCCGTTGCGCTTGTCGCGCCTGCTTGCGCCTTTGTCGTATCGCGATGTGCCGATTCTGCTGTTGGCCTGCCTGGCGTTCTCGTCGGCGTTCTACGGCGTGTATGCCTTTCTGGCAGATCACGTGCGCACGCTGCTGGCGCTGTCGGCCGGCCAAGTGGGGTTTATCGCTTTCGCCTATGGTGCGGGGTTCTTGCTGGCCGGTATCGCGGGTGCGCCCTTGATCGAACGCCTGGGGCCGCGCCGTGCCTTGCCACTGGCGTTGGCGGCGATTGCGCTGGTTTATCTGGGCTTGTTGCCGGCCGCGCATTCGCTGGCGGCGGTGCTCGCCATCGCCACGCTATGGGGCGCGGCGTCGCAACTGAGCCTGAACCTGCTGGTGCTGTTGCTCTCGCGCGCCCGGCCTGAAGAGCGCGGCGCGGTGCTCGGGTTGAACACCTGCACGACCTATCTGGGCGCCAGCGTCGGCACCGCGGTGGCCGGCACCCTCTACACCCATGCCGGGTTTGAAACGCTGGGCTTGTGCGCGTCGGCCGCCGTCGGTATTGCGGCGCTAAGCCTGCACTGGCGCTTGAACGGCCGCCGCGCCGCACGCAGCGAAGCGGCCGCCTGACCGGGCGCCTGAGCCCGCTTTACCAGGGGAATGAAATCAGATCGCCGTACAGGCGCTTCAGCGTGCTCTTCACTTCCGGCGAATTCTGGTAGATGGCAATGAACTTCAACAGGCGCGGGTCTTGCGCCTTGTCGGGCGTGGTCACCCAGCGGATGGCATAGCGGCGAATGCTTTCCGGGTCGGTGTTGTCGAACGCCAGACCATCTTTTTCATTCAGGCCGGCCTGCTTGGCAAACGTGGTGTAGGTCACCGACGCAGTCACGTCGTCAAACGTGCGCGCGGATTGCGACCCTTCGATCTGCACGAATTTCAGCTGCTTCGGGTTGGACACCACGTCCTGCAACGTGGCCTGATGCGCCACACCCGGCTTCAGCTTGATCAGCCCGACGGATTCCAGCAGCAGCAACGCGCGGCCCGTGTTGACGGGGTCATTCGGCACAGCGATGGTGGCGCCGTCCGGCACCGTATCGCCCTTTTTCAGCTTCTTGGAGAACAGGCCGATCGTGGTCGAGTAGCCGTAGGCGATGGGCGTCAGGTTGGCGTTGCGGCGCTGGTTGAACAGCTGCAAGAACGGCTCGTGCTGAAAGAAGTTGGCATCCACCGAACCATCCGCCACGGCGATGTTGGGCAGCACCCAATCATTGAACTCCACCAGCTTGACGTCCAACCCTTCCTTTTTGGCCTGGGCAATGGCCAGCTCGGTGGCTTCGTTCGCCACGCTGGGAATCACGCCGATGCGCAGGGGCTTGTCTTGCGCCAGCGCGGGCGCGCACGCCGCCACGCTCAAGGCCGCCACGGCGGCGCCGCGCGTGAGTTTCAACAGCAAGGGGTGCAAAAACATGAATGCCTTCCGGTAAATAGGGAAAACCGGGCGCCGCCCGGCATAGGCGCTATTGTGCAGCAGCTTGGCCGCCCCCCGCCCAATAGCCTTTGTCACGCAATGGCAATGCCATGGCGCGGGCGACAGCGCTAAGATGACCGCACCGATGTTGGCTGTCATTCGCCTCGGGAGGCCCCATGAACGACGTTCTGACCACCCTGCCCAGCTTGCGGTCCGCCGCCCGCCGCCGCGACCAGATCGAAGACCAACTGGGCGCGCACAACTACCATCCCCTTGACGTCGTCATCGCGCGCGGCAGCGGCGTCTGGGTCTATGACGTAGAAGGCCGCAAATATCTGGATTGCCTGTCAGCGTATTCCGCCGTCAACCAAGGGCACTGCCACCCACGCATTCTGGCGGCCATGGTCGAGCAGGCGCAAAAGCTCACGTTGACGTCTCGCGCGTTTCGCCATGACCAGATGGCGCCGTTTTACGAAGACCTGGCGCGCTTGACCGGCGCGCACAAGATCCTGCCGATGAACAGCGGCGCGGAAGCCGTCGAAACCGCCATCAAGGCCGTACGCAAATGGGGCTACGAAGTGCGCGGCGTGCCGGAAGACCAGGCCGAAATCATCGTCTGCGCCAACAACTTCCATGGGCGCACGCTGGGCATCGTGGGCTTTTCAACGGACCCCGACGCCTACGGCCACTATGGCCCCTTCGCCCCGGGATTCAAGGTGGTGCCTTTTGGTGATTACGATGCCTTCAACGCCGCCATCACCCCCAACACCGTTGCCTTTCTGGTGGAACCGATTCAGGGCGAAGCGGGCGTGGTGTTGCCGCCCCCAGGGTATTTCACGCGCGTGCGGCAGCGCTGCACCGAGCAAGGCATCACGCTGATCCTGGATGAAATCCAGACCGGCCTGGGCCGCACGGGCAAGCTGCTGGCTGAAGAACATGAAGGCATCGAAGCCGACGTCACCTTGATCGGCAAGGCGTTGTCGGGCGGCTTCTATCCGGTGTCGGCGGTGCTGTCCAATGCGGACGTGCTGGGTGTGTTCCAGCCCGGCCAGCATGGCAGCACGTTTGGCGGCAACCCCTTGGCGTGCGCCGTGGCCCGCGCCGCGCTACAGGTGCTGACCGACGAAGGCATGATCGATAACGCCGCGGCCATGGGCGCCTATTTCCTGGAGCGGTTGCACGCCCTGCCCGGCCCGGTGCGCGACGTGCGCGGACGCGGGCTGATGCTGGCGGTGGAACTGGAGCCCGACGCGGGCGGCGCGCGCCGCTGGTGCGAACGCTTGCAGGCACGCGGGATGCTGGTCAAAGACACGCACGGGCACACGCTGCGCCTGTCGCCGCCGCTGATCGTGACGCGCCAACAGATCGACTGGGCGTGCGACCAATTAGCCGCGGTACTATCCGCCCCTTGATGAACCCAACCGGAGTCCGCACTTTGCAGAACACCGCCACCCTGCCCACCCAAATCACCCTGATCGGCGCGCCCACGGATATTGGCGCGGGCGCTCGCGGCGCATCGATGGGCCCGGAAGCCTTGCGTGTGGCCGACCTGGGCGCGGTCATCGAAGCCCAGGGGTTTGAAGTCACAGACCGCGGCAACCTGTACGGGCCCGCGAACCCGTGGCTGCCTCCCGTGGACGGCTATCGCCATCTGGAAGAAGTCACCGCCTGGAACCAGGCGGTGCACGACGCCGTCTATGCCGAACTAAGCCTGGGCCGCATGCCCATTTTGCTGGGCGGCGATCACTGCCTGGGCATCGGCTCCATCAGCGCCGTCGCGCGCCATTGCCGCGAAGCAGGCAAGAAGCTGCGCGTGCTGTGGCTGGACGCGCACGCCGACTTCAATACCCACGCACTGACGCCCACCGGCAATATCCATGGCATGCCGGTGGCGTGCCTGTGCGGCTATGGGCCGGAACAGATCATCGGCATGTCGGGCCAGACGCCCGACATCGAACCCGGCTGGGTGCGCCAGATTGGCATCCGCAGCGTGGACCAGGGCGAAAAGCGGCTGGTGCATGAAGCGGGGCTGGAAGTGTTCGACATGCGCTATCTGGATGAGATGGGCATGCGCGCCACGATGGAAGCGGCGCTGGCCGGCCTGGATGCCGACACGCATCTGCACGTGAGTTTTGACGTGGATTTCCTGGACCCCGACATCGCGCCGGGCGTGGGCACAACCGTGCCGGGCGGCCCGACCTACCGCGAGGCGCAGCTCTGCATGGAAATGATTGCCGACACGGGCTTGATGCGTTCATTGGATGTAGTGGAACTGAACCCCGCCTTCGACGTGCGCAACAAGACGGCCGAACTGGCGGTGGACCTGATCGAAAGCCTGTTCGGCAAGTCCACGCTGATGCGGCGCGGCAGCTGATCCGCGGTTGATCCGCGGTTGATCCGCTGGTGATCCGCCGTTGATCCACCGTTGATCCCCTGGTGGGCCTGCGCCTTCGCCGGCCCCACCGCTACCCTTCCCGCGTGCGCCGGATGGCCTCTGCCGCCGCCTGTAAATGTTGCAGGTTCGGTTCGCGCTGCGCCCAGACGCGCGGTGTCGGGCCCGCCATGCATAGCGCATACCATTCCCCCCCCAGATCCAGCGCCACGGCCAGCCCGGTCAAATCTTCCACGCTCTCCCCCACGTTCGCGGCCCAGCCCTGCACCTGAACCCGTTCTACCTCGGCACAAAGCGCGTCGCGCGTGGCCAAGGTGTGTTCCGTATAGCGACGGAAATCGGCGGCGGCCAAGACGCCATCGCGTTCCGTTGGGGTCATGCGCGCCAAGATCGCTTTGGCCACCGCGCTGGTATGCAACGGCCGCCGTTCACCCGGCCGCGCCGCGTAATGCACGGGCTGCGTGGATTCCACGACATCCAGGAACACCACCGCGCCATCCTGGATCTTGCCCAGCATCACGGTTTCATTGGCGGCGTCGCGCAACGCCAGCAGATGCGGGCGCACCTGTTCCAGCCAGGGGTCACCCGTCTGAATCAACGCGCTCAACGCCTGCAATCGCGCCGTGGGGTAGTAGCCCCCGCGGCGACGCACTTCGTAGAGATAGCCGCGCGCGACCAGCGTGCGCACCAGCGCCAGACAGCTGGACATCGGCGCGCCCAGGCCTTGCGCCAATTCGGTCAGCGGCAGCGGCCGGCGGGCCTGCGCAAACAGCTCGATCACATCCAGCGTGCGGGCAACAAGTTTCACTTCCATGGTGGCGACCCCTGTTCGGATTTACCTGAGCGAAATGCCTGAATCTGCTAGGTAATCCACTATGTTGACTTTTCATATGGGCGAACCTAAATTCTTGCACAGGAATTTTTATTCACCAATAAGAAATAAATTTCAGCCGGCTGGAGAACCGGCGCCCCGCCAGCGGTCTCGCGTCATCACCAAAAAACTCAAACATTCGGCCCGGATGGGGCTGAGGAGACAGAAAGATGCGTATCAAACCCCTGTTGGCGGCTGTGGCCGCCGCGACGGCTGCGTTCGGCCCGTTCGCCGTCACGCCAGCCCACGCCCAATCGGACGTCGTCCGCCTGGGCGTGTCCAATGACCGCTCTGGCATTTACTCGGACCTGGGCGGCTTGGGCTCTGAGATGTCCGTGCGCATGGCCGTTGAAGATTTCGGCGGCAAGGTGGCGGGCAAGACCGTGGAAGTCATCGGCGCCGACAACCAGAACAAGGCCGACGTGGCCTCGGCCTTGGTGCGGCGGTGGTTCGACACGCAGGGTTTGGTAGCGGTGGTGGACGGCGGCGCCAGCTCTGCCGGCCTGGCGGCCCAGGGCGTGGCCAAGGAAAAAGGCGGCACGGCGCTGATCAGCGGCGGCTTTGCCGGCGACTTCAGCGGCAAGCAATGCAGCAATCTCAGCACGCAATGGGCGCCCGACACCTATGCGCTGGCCAACGCGGTCGTGAAAAGCGTGGTGGAAAGCGGCGGCAAGTCCTGGTACTTCATCACCACCGACTACGTCTTCGGCAAATCACTGGAAAGCAATGCCACCCGCTTTGTGCAGAACGCGGGCGGCAAGGTGGTGGGCAGCACCCGGCATCCGCTGGGCGCGATGGATTTCGCGTCGTTCCTGGTGCAGGCGCAATCGTCCAAGGCCGATGTCGTGGGCCTGGCCAGCGCCGGCGGCGACCTCGTCAATCTGATCAAGCAGGCGCAGGAATTCGGGTTGACGGGCGGCAAGCAGCGCATGCTGACCTTCCTGACCTTCATCAATGATGTGCAGGCGATGGGCCTGCCCGTGGCGCAAGGCCTGACGTTTCCCACCGGCTTTTACTGGGATGCCGATGAAGACACCCGCGCCTGGACGCAGCGCTGGCAGAAAAAGATGGGCGTGACGCGTCCGCCGTCAATCGTGCAGGCGCTGAGCTACGTGGCCACCACGCATTATCTGCAAGCGGCGCAAGCCGCCGGCACCTTCGAGGCCGCCGCCGTCAATCAGAAGATGCGCGAGTTGCCCATCACCACCAAACTCATCAAGAATGCCCGTATCCGTCCTGAAGACGGGCGCGTCATCATGGACTTGTATCTGGTCGAAGTGAAAAAGCCCGCCGAATCGAAATACCCGGGTGACTTCTACCGCATCCTGTCCACGGTGCCGGGCGACAAGGTGTTCGTGTCGCTGGCCGACAGCGAATGCCCCCTCATCAAAAAGTGAATCGTCAGCGCTTCGCCCCAGGTGTAGGCTGAGGCCCCGGACATAAGAAAACCCAAGGAGACTTTCCCATGAAGTGTTATTGCGTCGTCAACTTCCGCGAACCCTTGCAGGAAATGGAGCAGCCTACGCCCACGCCGCAGGGCACGCAGGTGCTGCTCAAGGTTCGCGCGGCGGGCGTGTGCCACAGCGATATCCACTTGTGGGAAGGCGGCTACGACCTGGGCCAGGGCCGCACCCTGGCCCTGAAAGATCGCGGCGTGTCGCTGCCGCTGACGATGGGCCATGAAACCGTTGGCAGCGTGGTAGCGGCCGGGCCCGACGCGCAAGGGCTGTCGAACGACCGTAACTACCTCGTCTACCCGTGGATCGGCTGCGGCAAATGCGCACCGTGCCTGGCGGGCATGGAAAACCATTGCAGCGCCCCCGCCTGCCTGGGCGTGCACCGCGCCGGCGGCTACGCCGACCACATCGTCGTGCCGCACTCGAAATACCTGATCGACATCGGCGACCTGGAACCCGCGCAGATCGCGCCGTATGCGTGCTCGGGCCTGACGACCTACTCCGCACTGAAGAAGATTGGCGCCGACGTCTACCGCGAGCACCCGGTGGTGATCTTCGGCGCAGGCGGCCTGGGCCTGATGAGCCTGACGCTGATCAAGGCGCTGGGCGGCGCGGGCGCCATCGTGGTCGACATCGACCCCGCCAAGCGCCAGGCCGCATTGGAAGCCGGCGCACTGGCCGCGATTGACGGCGCTGCGCCCGATGCCGCGCAGCAGATCATCAAGGCGGCGGGCGGCAAACCCGTGCAAGCCGCGATCGATCTCGTCGGCGCGCCCGCCACCACGTCGCTGGCGTTCGACTTCCTGACCAAGGGCGGCAAGCTGATCATCGTGGGCCTGTTCGGCGGCGCTTCGTCGTGGCCGATCGCGTTGATCCCGATGAAGGCGATGTCGATCATCGGCAGCTATGTCGGCAACCTGACCGAACTGCAAGAGCTGATGGACCTGGTGCGTGCAGGCAAAGTGCCGCCGATGCCGGTGCACCGTCACGCGCTGGCGGAAGCCGACAGCGTGCTGGCGTCGTTGCGCGCAGGCAAAGTGGTGGGACGCGCGGTGCTGACGACGGAGGCCTAAACGCAACAAAGGGGAGCCACGAGCTCCCCTTTTTGCTTTTTATCGGGTTATTTTCAGCCCGGCCGCAGCCGGGGGTCGTAGATAAAACGTTCGCGCCGCACGACCACAATCTGCTCAGCATCGGGATGACCCGGATTGATCAGGACGTTGCAATCCGGCACGCCCCGGTAGCCGACGATGGCGCTGGGCAACTCCAACAAGGCCGACACCCCGGATTCCACCCAGTTGTCGCCTACCGCCTGCGACGCCTCGGCAAACG
The DNA here is from genome assembly GCF_902859595.1 of Achromobacter kerstersii. Taxonomy (GTDB): domain Bacteria; phylum Pseudomonadota; class Gammaproteobacteria; order Burkholderiales; family Burkholderiaceae_B; genus Achromobacter; species Achromobacter kerstersii. Next base: position 1,075,102 of record NZ_CADIJQ010000001.1, read on the forward strand.
GCACGGCCTCCCAGAACGGAAAGTCCCGCTGCAATTGGTCGACCGTGAGCACCTGCCGGGCGTCATACACCGCGCGCGGCACAGCCACTTCGATCAGATAGCGGTTGGCCTGTTCGGATGCGCGCACGGCGAAATGCACGACGGTTTCCAAAACGGCCAGCGCCACGCTTGAAGAGGTGTACACCACCGCCGTACCCGGGCTGTTGTAGCGCCCGCCCACCGCCGCAGCGCCCGCGCCGCTCAAGTCATCGGCGCGGTACGTGCCGGCGGTTGTGCCGATACGCCATAAGGAAACGTAGTCGCTCATGGGGTCAGGCGTAGACGCCAGCCGCCGCGCGGGCCAGCGTGTCTTCAACGATGCGGCTACTGGCATCCGACGTCAGCAAGGACAAGGGCTTGACGTTGCCCAATGCCGGCACGGGCGTGTTCAGCCACAGCACGGCCTCTTCGTCGCTGCCCAACACTTGCCGCGCCACCCGCGCTACGCGGGCAACGCGCGCCAGGCGGTCGGATTCGCCCAGCGGCAGCATCTGACCTTCGCGCGTCCAGCGCGACAACGAGGCCGCCTTGACCTCGGTGATCGCCATGATTTCGGATTTGGGCACTTGAAGGAAGTCGGCCGCGTCGTCCACCATTTGCGCGGGCAGCCCCCGCCGCACATCGCGGGCCATGTCGCTAAGCGGGCTGTCCACCAGTTCCTGAAACAGTTGCTTGGCCCGGGCCGCAGTCACACGGCGCGGCGGCCGCTTGGACGATGCGTCACGTTTTTCAGCGGTTTTGCCGGTGATGGCGATGGTCATGGCGGGCTCCCGTAGCGTCGCTTCCGGCCTGTCGCCAGAAGCACGTATTTTCCAAACAGAATTTATGATATCCCATTTGGAATGCGCTAAACAAGGCGCGGCCTGGCGGGCATGCACCGAATTTGGGCATATCATAGGCGGCGTTACACACGATCACTTTTAAGGACTGGCAATGACGGACCGGCAGCTCACGATACTCGCGGCGTTGAATCTTATGGTGGCGGTGGGTGCTGGCGCCTTTGGCGCGCACGGCTTGAAGCGCATGCTGAGCCCCGAATTGTTGTCCGTCTGGCAAACCGGCGTGTTGTATCACCTGATCCACGCGCTGGGCTTGTTCGTGATTGCGCTGCTGGGCGCCCGATTCGGCTCGCCGCTGCTGTCCGCCGCCGGCTTCGTCATGTTCATGGGCATCGTGCTGTTCTCGGGCAGCCTGTATGTGCTGTCGCTGACCGGCATCCATTGGCTGGGCGCAGTTACGCCCATTGGCGGAACGGCTTTCCTGGCTGCGTGGGCGATGGTGGCGCTGGCCGCCTACCGCGCGCAGGGCTAACCCCTCTGCGCTGATCCGCACGGCCACCGCAAGCGCCCCTTGCACACGCGGGCTGCGCCCCCCTTTCCCCACGGCGGCAGGAACCGCCGCCCTTGCAGGTTTCCGATGTCTTCCTCGACTGTATTACCCGCCGCCCGGGACCATTCCGCTGCCGCAGGCATCGCCTGCGTGGTGGGCGGCATCTTCTTTCTGACGCTCAGCGACGCCAACGCCAAGTGGCTGGGTGAACATTACAACCCGCTCCAGATCCTGTTCCTGCGCGCCTTGATCGCGATGCCCTTCGTAACCGCGCTGGCCCTGTGGCTGGGCGGCCGGCGCGTGTTGCGCACGACACACCCGGGCCTGCATCTGACGCGCGGCGCCATCAACGTCGTGTCAGCCTGTTGCTTCTATCTGGGCTTGCGCGCGCTGCCGCTGGCCGAAGCCACCGCCATCGCCTTTGCCGCACCGCTGTTCGTGACGGCGCTGTCTGTGCTGATCCTGAAAGAGCGCGTGGACGGCAAGCGCTGGCTGGCGGTGCTGGCCGGTTTTGCCGGCGTGCTGATCGTGGTGCGGCCCGGTTCCGCTACTTTCCAGGCGGCCACCCTGTACCCGCTGACAACCGCGCTGCTGTATGCCGTGATGATGATCACCGCGCGCGGCATCAACCGCGGCGAAGGCATGCTGACAACCACGTTCTATATCGTGCTGGGGCAGTTGGTGTGCAGCGCGGTCGCCCTGCCGTGGGTATGGCAGACGCCCGCCATGGAGCATCTGCCCTACTTCTTCGGCATTGCGCTGTTCAGCACATTGGGCCTGGCGCTGATCACGCAGGGTTTCCGGATTGGCCCGGCATCCGTCGTTGCGCCCTTCGATTACACCGGCTTGATCTGGGCCACGATTCTGGGCTGGATCTTCTGGCGTGAAGCGCCAGATGCCTTTGCGTACCTGGGTGCGTTGTTTATTGCGGGCAGCGGCGTGTACATCGCGGTGCGTGAAGCGCGAGGCAAAGGCAAACGCCGCGTCAAGGCGTAAGCGAATAGCGGCGAGCAGTGCGCGTCGGCGTGCGGCTCGCCGCCAGGCATTGCGCTTTGAGCGGACGCGATTCGTTGCCGCTACGGGATGCTGCTACGGATTGCTGCTACGGGTTGCTGCTACGGGTTGCTGCCATTGGTTGCCGCAATTCGTCGCCGCTATTCAGTAGGCGGCGGAAAATTCCGTCGCAGTACCCGCGCCACGTTCGGCTCCAACGCGGCTTCGCGCGCCACCGCCGTCAAGGCCGGGCATTCCGCGGTAAACCACGCCTGGCCGGGGCGCCAGTGCGTCATCACCGTCACATACAGGTCCAACGCCGAAAAACGCTTTCCCAGCATGTGCGGCGTGCCCGCTTGCCGTTCCAATTCCTGCCACAACTCTGCCCGCCGGGAATGCACGCGCTCGCGCAATAACTCGGCGGCCGCACCTTCCGTTGTCCATTGCGGAGGGTTGTCGCCATACGTGAACGTCGGGTAGATAGCCCCCACCAGCCGCAACAGCAGGTTCAAGAAATGCGCGCGCTCGGGCTTGTCCGCTGCGGGCGCCAAGCCTGCCTGCGGGGCCACGTCATGCAGATGCAGAATCATCGCGGCGCTTTCAGTCATAACTTCGCCATCCGGCGTAATCAGCGTGGGCACTTGCCCCAGCGGATTCAGATGCAACAAGCGGTCGCGCTCAGGGCCGGGCTTCAAATACGGCACGTCCGTCAGCTTGTGCGGCACATTGGCCAGCACCAACGCCATTTCAACGATGGCCGAACCGCAGCCCAGAGATCCGATCAGCTCATAGGTCTTCATCGCTTACCCCCCTGATTCGGCCGGCGCCACCCGCAGCAATTGTCCAGGCGATGCGTCGGTCAATACATACACATACCCGTCCGGCCCTTGCCGCACGTCGCGTATCCGGCTCTTGCGGTCCACCAGCAACCACTCCTGCCCCACCACACGGTTGCCCTCCAGCGTCAGGCGGATCAGGTTCTGATTGGCCAACGCGCCAATGAACACCGATTTCTGCCAGGCGGGAAAACGATCCGCGTTATAGAAAGCCATGCCGCTGATGGCAGGCGACTTCGCCCACCAGAACAGCGGCTGCTCGGTGCCAGGCGCGGTTTCGCCTTTGGCTTCAGGAATAGGCTGGCCGGAATAGTTGATGCCATAGGTGGCCAGCGGCCAGCCATAGTTCTTGCCGGGCTGGATCAGATTGATCTCATCGCCGCCGCGCGGGCCGTGCTCGTTTTCCCACAGCTCGCCCGACCAGGGGTTCAGCGCCATGCCTTGCGGATTGCGATGCCCATACGACCAGATCTCGGGGCGGGCGCCTGCCTTGCCCACGAAAGGATTGTCCGCCGGCACCGTGCCATCCACCTTCAGCCGCACCACCTTGCCTTGCAGCTTGTCCAGATCTTGCGCCGTCGGGCGCTGGTTGTTTTCGCCCAGCGAGATGAACAGATAGCCCTTGCCGTCGAACACCAGGCGCGATCCGAAATGCAGCCCGGAAGACAGCTTGGGTTCTTGGCGGAACAGCACCTTGAAATCTTGCAGGCCGGTCGCGTCGTCCGACAAGCGGCCCCGGCCAACGACCGTGCCGCTTTTATCACCATCCGATTCCGCGTAAGACAGATAGACGTAGCGATCCGTCGCGAAGTCGGGCGACAGCGCCACATCCAACAGCCCGCCCTGCCCCGACGCCGCCACCTTGGGCACGCCCGACAGCGGCTTGGATAAACCGCCCGGGGTGCGCAGCAAGCGCAACTTACCGGGCCGCTCCGTGATCAATACGCCACCATCCGGCAGAAAAGCCATGGCCCAAGGATGATCCAATCCGCCCACCACGGCCGTGACGCGCGCGGCCACCGACGGCGGCTCCTGCGCGGCGCGCGCAGGCGCTGCGGCATATAACGCACCGGCCACAATCAGCATCGAGGAAACAAAAAGGGGAATCGCGCGCGGGCTCGCGGCGGTGCGTGACTGCATGGACATCTCCGGCGGCAACGGGGTTGAATGCGGGCAGGGACGGCATAACAAATGGCGCAACATGTGACGCGTCCGTGACGCGAAACGCACCGTCGGTGGCGTACCATAACGCCCAAGGACGGGTGCCTCCCGTTCTTCCTTTCAGGAGACTCCATCACATGAAACTGTACTACATGCCCGGCGCGTGCTCGCTCGCTTCCCACATCGTTCTGGAGTGGGTGGGCAAGCCTTACGAGACGCATCAGCTCAGCCGTGAAGCCCTCAAGGGTCCTGAATTTTTGAAAGTGAATCCGCTGGGCGCCGTGCCCGCGCTGACCGACGACGGCTGGACCGTCACGCAAAACGCCGCCATCCTGGAATACATCGCCGAACAATCGCCGCAGAGCAAACTGCTGGGCGACGGCACCGCCCGATCGCGCGCTGAAGTCCGCCGCTGGCTCGGCTTCATCAATTCCGACATCCACAAAACCTTCTCGATGATCTTTGGCGCCGGCCGCTTCGTGTCTGACGAAGGCGCGCAGAAGGAACTGGCCGGTTCGGCCTCCAAGCTGCTGACCAAGCTGTTCTCGCAACTGGACGCCCAACTGGCGGGCAAGCCGTATCTGGCGGGTGATGCGCCGTCGATCGCCGACGCCTACCTGTACGTGGTGCTGCGCTGGGCGCACGCCAAGGAAGTGGACCTGTCGGGCCAAGAGAACCTGGCCGCATTCTTCAAGCGCATGGAAGCCGACAAGGCCGTGCAGACGGCGTTGAAGGCGGAAGGGTTGTAAGCCCGACGCGCTTTTAAGCCCTATGCCGTTTTAAGCCCTATGCGCTTTTAAGCCCAATGCGGTTATAAGCCCAATGCGAGACCGCGCCGGCCCTATCTTTGCCGGCGCCCTCGCAAGCTTCAATGGTCTTCGGGCACGTCGTCTGACGCCCCCCACCCCGCCCCTTCCAGCGTCTTCTTCACTGCCGCCAAAAACCGCCGCGCCAGCAACGGCGGCGCGCTCAGGTTGGAATGCGTCGCCCAGACCTCGACGCTGGCCTCAGGGGCGATGGGGCGCAACACCATGTGCGCGGCCTGATCGGGCGTGACGCACCACGCGTCCACCAGCGCCGGGCCCAAGCCCTGCTGCACAAACGAGCATGCCGTCACCGGCGAATGCACTTCGATTGCCGCCGCGCACAGCGGGCCGCCGCCAAAGAACGTCGTCAGCGCCCGGCCCAATGGCGTATCGCGCGGATAGCCGATCCACGCGGCGGATGAGAAATCCTCGGGATGCACCACGTCGTGGCTGGCCAGCGGATGGGTCACCGGCAGCACGCAGACCACCGGCACCCGCGCCAGCCGGATCGACGTCAAGTTGGGATGATCGGGCGGCTGCATCGAGATGCCGATATCCGCCTGGCCCGACAAAAAATACGCCGCCAGCTCGTCAAACGTGACGCTGCGGTAATCGACCCGCGCATCCGCATTGCGGCCCCGGAAGCGCTCCAGCGCCATCGGAATCAGCCGCTGCCCGTAGCTGGCGCTGGCCACAATCTTCAGCATGCCCGCGCCCGATTGCCCCAGGCTTGCCGCCAGATCATTCACGCGCTGGATGCCGCCATACACCTGCTCCACTTCCGCATACAGCCGCCGCGCTTCCGCCGTGGGCGACAAGCGGCTCTTCACGCGTTCGAACAGCCGATAGCCCAAGCGGCTTTCCGTCAGCGCCAGCACGCGGCTGACGGCGGGCTGCGAGACGTGCAACATGCGCCCCGCCCCACTGATCGAGCCGGACATCATGATCGCCCGGAACACTTCAATCTGGCGCAGGTTCAAGGGCCGCCCCGCGCTTGGAGCCACCTCGTCCGCGTAGGCGTCCGCATCCATTTTTTTCCCCTTGCATCGATAACGCAGGATTATAGGAGTGCCACATTTTTCGATGATGCAGCGCGGCAAGGCGGGTGTAATCTGCGCCCCTTAACACAACAAAACAAGGGGAATACCACCATGCAACGCACATTCTTCCGCACGCTTTCCGCGCTGGCCGTTAGCGCCGCGCTGATCGGCACCGCCTCGGCGGCGGGCGCCTACCCGGACAAGCCCATCACCTTTGTGGTGCCGTCGGCGGCCGGCGGTTCGCCCGACGTGCTGTCGCGCCTGATCACCACGCAACTGGCCAAGGATACCGGCGCCACGATGGTCGTCGAAAACCGTCCGGGCGCAGCTGGCAACATCGGCATCGCGCTGGTCAAGCGCGCCGCCGCCGATGGCTACACCGTGGGCTACGGCAACATCAACACGCTGGCCGTGAACCGCTCGCTGTTCAAGCGCCTGCCCTACGACGTGGACCAGGACCTGACGCCTGTTGCGCACATGTTCGACCTGTACAACGCGCTGATCGTGCCCGCCGACTCTCCCGTCAAGAGCGTGCAGGACCTGATCGACCGCGCCCGCCAGCAACCCGGCCGCCTGTCGTATGGCGCATCGGGCGTCGGCACCACCGGCCACATGGGCGGCGAGCTCTTCAAGAGCATGGCGAAAGTCGACGTGATGTTCATTCCCTACAACGGCGGCCCCGCTGCCATTCAGGACTTGCTGGGCGGCCGCCTGGACTACCTGTTCGTCAACACGTCGGAAGCCACGCCCCTGGTCAAGAGCGGCAAGGTGCGCGCCATTGGCGTCAGCAGCCTGAAACGTTTGTCGCTGATGCCTGACGTGCCGACGCTGGACGAGTCCGGCCTGAAGGGTTACGAAACCGTGGCCTGGGGCGGCGTTGTCGCCCCCAAGGGCACGCCGCCCGATGTGGTTGCCACGCTGAACGCGGCCATCCAGAAAGCGCTGCAAGCGCCGGAAGTGCGCACGGGCCTTGCCACGCTGGGCGCCGAACCCGCCACCGGCTCGCCTGCGGAATTCAAGCAGCTGATCGATCGTGAAACCGCCAAGTGGAAGAAGATCATCGAAACCGCCGGCATCGAAAAACTGGACTAAGCAGCCCCATGACGGATCGCACCTTGCAGGCAGACTTCATCGTGGCGGGCGCCACGCTTATCGACGGCTCGGGCGGGCCGGCCGTTCAGGGCGACCTGGCCGTGCTGGGCGAACGGATCGTGGCGGTGGGCAGTTTCGACCACCCCGCAGGCGTGCCCGTGATTGATGGCCGGGGCCAGGTGTTGGCACCGGGCTTCATCGATTCGCACACGCACGATGACGGCTACCTGCTGGCGCATCCCGACATGCTGCCCAAGGTGTCGCAAGGCATCACCACCGTGGTCACCGGCAATTGCGGGATCAGTCTGGCGCCGCTTGAACGCGCCGACATCCCGCAGCCGCTGGACCTGCTCGGCCCCGCCGAGTTGTTCCGTTTCAGCACCTTCCGCGCCTGGATGGACGCGCTGCGCGAAACACCCGCCGCGGTGAACGTGATTCCGTTGGTGGGCCACACCACGCTGCGCGTCGCCGTCATGGACGACACCTCGCGCGCCGCTAACGCATCCGAACGCGCCGCCATGCGCGCGCTGTTGCAAGAAGCGATGGACGCCGGCGCCTTCGGTGTGTCCACCGGCACGTTCTACCCCCCGGCCAGCGCCGCGCCCACCGATGAAATCATCGACGTGTGCCAACCGCTGAAGCCGTCGGGCGATGCTGGCCACGGCGGTATCGACGGTCGCGGTATCGGCAACGGCAGCCACGGTACCGACAGCCGCGGTGTCGACCGCCGCGGTATCGACCGCCGCAGCAACGACCGCCGCAGCATCGGCCGCCGCGCCATCTTCGCCACGCACTTGCGTGACGAGGCCGACCACATCGTGCCCGCCATGGAAGAGGCGTTGCTGATCGGGCGCGAGCTGGATTGCCGCGTGGTGTTCTCGCACCACAAGCTGGCGGGCGAGCGCAATCATGGCCGCACGCGTGAAACGCTGGACATGATCACCCGCGCCGCCGCCCATCAGCCCGTCTGCCTGGACTGCCACCCCTACCCGGCCACGTCCACCATGCTGCGGCTGGACCGTGCACGTCTTGCCAGCCGCACGATGATCACGTGGTCCAAAGGCTACCCCGAAGCGACGGGCCGCGAATTCAGCGACGTCATGCAAGAGCTGGGCCTGGATGACGAAGCCGCCGTGGCGCGTCTGGCCCCCGCCGGCGCCATCTACTTTTTGATGGACCCCGCCGACGTGAACCGGATCTTTGCGCATCCGCTCACGATGGTCGGCTCGGACGGCCTGCCCTTTGACCCGCATCCGCACCCCCGCCAATGGGGCACCTTCCCCAATGTGCTGCGCACGATGGTGCGCGAACAACAACTGTTGTCGCTAGAGGCCGCCATCCACAAGATGACGGGTCTGGCGGCTGACCAATATGGCATCGCTCAGCGCGGACTGCTGCGCGAGGGTTATCATGCTGACCTGGTGCTGTTCGATCCCGCCACGGTGACAGATGTGGCCACTTTTTCAGCTCCCGTTCAGGCAAGCCAAGGCATCCACGCGGTGTGGGTCAATGGCAAACCGGTGTGGGATGGGGAACGAACCAGTACGCAACGCCCGGGCCAGGTTCTGACGCCCGGTGATGCATTACCTCGGAGTTCATAAAGTGAAGACGTTTTCCCAGGGCTGCTACCTGGGTGTATTGGGCGGAATGGGTCCCATGGCCGGCGCGGCCTTTGCCCTTCGCCTGGCGGCGCTGACCCCCGCCGCGATTGACCAGCAACACATCCCCACCCTGTTGCGCAACGATCCCCGCATTCCTGACCGGTCCAGCGCCTATATGGCCGGCGGCGAAAATCCGCTGCCGTATATGGTGGGCGGCGTGCGCTTTCTGGAACAGGCGGGCGCACAGCTGATCGCCATCCCGTGCAATACGGCGCATCTTTGGTACGACGAGATCGCCGCGTCCACCGGCTTGCCGGTGCTGCACATCATCGAAGCCGTCATTGACGACCTGCACCGTCTGGGCTTGCCCCGTGGCCGCATCGGACTGATGGGCACGGCGGCAACGCTGAAACTGGGCCTGTATCAACAGCACCTGGAAGCGCAAGGCTACGAATGCATCGTCCCCAACGATGATGAAGTCGAGCGCTACTGCATGGGCTCGATCCGCGCCGTCAAGGGCAACCGTCTTGAAGAAGCCTTCGAGCCGGCCGCTGAATGCATCGCCCGCCTGAAGGCGCGCGGCGCCGACGCCGTGGTGCTGGGCTGCACCGAACTGCCGCTGGCTGTGCCGCATGCGCTGCGCCCGAGCTTGGGCGTGACGCTGACAGACTCGATTGATGCGCTGGCGCGTGCCGCGATTGCGCATTACGAAGCGGACTTGGCGAAGCAGCAGATCGCGGCCTAATCCGCTACGCCCGCCATAGACGAAAAAAAAGGCGCATCTTTCGATGCGCCCCACTCCCTTCGCGGGGAATGCGTCAGCTTGATTTCCGGCCGCCTGTTTAGCCGCCCAGATACGCCTTGCGGACTTGGTCGTTGACCAGCAGATTGGCGCCGGTGTCTTGCAGCACGACCCGGCCGTTCTCAAGCACGTACCCACGGTCGGCCACGCCCAGCGCCTTGTTTGCGTTCTGCTCCACCAGGAACACCGTGACGCCCTGCTCGCGGATCTCGCGGATGATGTCGAAGATCTGCGCAATCACCAGCGGGGCCAGGCCCAGCGTCGGCTCATCCAGCAGCAACAGACGCGGCCGCGTCATCAGCGCGCGGCCGATGGCCAGCATCTGCTGTTCGCCGCCCGACATCAGCCCCGCGCGTTGCGCGGAGCGTTCCTTCAGGCGCGGGAACAAACCGTAGACGTGTTCGATGCCCGCCTCGATTTCAGCGCGCTTTGAAAAGAAGCCGCCCATCATCAGGTTTTCGGCAACGGTCAGGTCCTTGAAGACGCGGCGCCCTTCCGGCGAAATGGCGATGCCATTGCGCATGATGTGGTGCGTGTCTTTGTTGGTGATATCCTCGCCTTCGAACGTGATCTTGCCTTCACGCGCGCGGGGGTTGCCGCAAACCGTCATCAGCAGCGTCGTCTTGCCCGCGCCGTTGGCGCCGATCAGCGTGACGATTTCGCCTTTGTTGACGTCCACCGACACGCCGTTCAACGCCTGGATGGCGCCGTAATAGGTGTGTATGTTTTCCAGCTTAAGCATCATTCCTCCCCCAGGTACGCCTTGATGACGCGCTCGTCGTTGCGCACCGCATCGGGGGTGCCGGTCGTGATGGGCTTGCCGTGCTCCATGACGAGGATACGATCGGAAATGCCCATGATCAGGCTCATGTCGTGCTCGATCAGCAGCACGGCAACGCCGAACTCACGCCGCAGTTGATCGATCAGGGATTGCAGATCGCGCTTTTCCTGGGGGTTCAGGCCAGCGGCCGGTTCGTCCAGCATCAGCAGGCGCGGCTTGGTGATCATGCAACGCGCGATCTCCAGGCGGCGCTGGTGGCCATAGGCCAGGTTGCCCGCTTCACGGTTGGCGAATTCGCGCAGGCCCATGAAGTCCAGCCATTGCGCCGCGCGCGACAGCGCTTCCGACTCCGACTGCCGATAGCCCCTCAACTTCAACAAGCCCGGCAGCAAGCGCGATTCAACTTGCGTGTGCTGCGCCACCAGCAGGTTCTCCAGCACGGTCAGCTGCTTGAACAGGCGCACGTTCTGGAACGTGCGCACCAGCCCGTGGCGCGCCACCTTGTGGCTGGGCAAACCGGTGATCGGCTTGCCGTCCATGATGATCTCGCCCGCCGTCGGCGCGTAAAAGCCGCCGACGCAGTTGAACACCGTGGTCTTGCCGGCGCCGTTGGGGCCGATGATGGCGAACACCTCGTCGGACTTCACTTCAAACGCCACGCTGTCCACGGCCAACAGGCCGCCAAACCGCATGGTGAGTCCGGATACTTTCAGCAATGCCTCGCTCATTTAGACAGCTCCACGTGGGGACGCTTCATGGGCAACAACCCCTGCGGACGCCACATCATCATCAACACCATCACCAGACCGAACATCAGCATCCGGTACTCGGCGAACTCGCGCGCCAATTCGGGCAGGACCGTCAACAGGATGGCCGCCAGAATCACGCCCACCTGCGAGCCCATGCCGCCCAGCACCACAATGGCCAGGATCAGCGCGGATTCAATGAAGGTGAAGGATTCCGGGTTCACCATGCCTTGGCGGGCCGCGAAGAACGCGCCGCCGAAACCGGCGAACGTGGCCCCCAGCGTGAACGCGGACAGCTTGATGCGCGTGGGATTCAACCCCAGCGAACGGCACGCGATTTCATCTTCGCGCAACGCTTCCCAGGCTCGGCCGACCGGCATGCGGATCAAGCGCGTGGAGACAAACAACGTCACCAGCGCCAGCAACAACGCCATCATGTACAGATAGATGACCATGTCCTGGTTCTGGAACGTCAGGCCGAAAAATTCATGGAAGGTCGTGCCGCCTTCCGTACTGGCGCGGCGCGTCATTTCCAGGCCGAAGACCGTGGGCTTCGGAATACCGGAAATACCGTCGGGGCCGCCCGTCAGCGTGTTCAGGTTGATCAGCAACAGGCGGATCATTTCACCGAAACCCAGCGTGACAATGGCCAGATAGTCACCGCGCAGCCGCAACACCGGAAAGCCCAGCACGAAGCCGAACAACGCCGCCATCGCGCCCGAGAACGGCAGCGCTTCCCAGAAGCTCCAGCCGCCCCAGTGATACAGCAAGGCGTAGGTGTAGGCGCCCACGGCATAAAAGCCCACAAAGCCCAAGTCCAGCAGCCCCGCGAAACCCACCACGATGTTCAGGCCCAGGCCCAGCATCACGTAGATCAGCACCAGCGTCGCGATGTCGACCGAGCTGCGGCCGGCGAAGAATGGCCAGACGACGGCGATGGCCAGCAGCAATAGCGCAAGCCCCTTGTGGCTCTTGGCGGGCGCCGACGGCAAGGTCGGCAGTGACGTCTTCAGCTTCTTGAACGGAATGGCGATCCAGGGGCGCAGCATCTGGAACAAGAACACCACGGCTGCGGCAAGCGCCACCAGACCCCAGTGCGATTCCATCGAGGTGCGAGCGCCCTGACGGATCAGTTGCAGGCCAAAGACCGGGGTAACGATGACTGCCGTCAGCACGGCCGCCATCGTGGCGTTTTTGATATTGTTTTTCGACATCAGACTTTTTCCACCTCAGGTTTGCCCAGCAGCCCGGTGGGACGGAACAGCAGAATCAGGACCAGCAGCGAGAACGCCACGATGTCCTTGTACTGTGACGAGATATAGGCGGCCGCGAAGGTCTCGGCCAGGCCCAGCAGCACACCGCCCAGCATCGCGCCAGGAATGCTGCCGATGCCGCCTAGCACTGCCGCGGTAAAGGCCTTGATGCCGGCCAAAAAGCCGATGAAGGGATTGAGCTTGCCAATGGTGATGGCGATCAGTACGCCGCCCACCGCCGCCAGAATCGCACCCATCACGAACGTGAACGAGATCACGCGGTTGGTGTCGATGCCCAGCAGGTTGGCCATGTGCATGTCCTGCGAGCAGGCGCGCGAGGCGCGGCCCATGCGGGAATACTTGATGAACAGCGTCAGGCCGATCATCAGCACCACCGTCACCACGATGATCATGATGCGCGAATACGGCACCGTCACGTCGAAGTCGGTACCCATGTGGAACTGCACAGCGCCGGATACCAGCGAAGGCACGGCCATGTCGCGCGCGCCTTGGCCCAGGGCCACCCAATTCTGCAGGAAGATCGACATCCCGATGGCCGAGATCAGCGCTACCAATCGGGGGCTGCCTCGCACGGGGCGATACGCCACGCGCTCAACCGAGAAGCCGTAGATACCGGTCACGGTAATGGCCACAAGCAGCATGGCGGCAATGATGAACGGCACCGGCAAACCGCTATTGGTGCCGATGGACGTCAAGGTGACCAGGCCTACATAGGCGCCGATCATATAGATTTCGCCGTGGGCGAAGTTGATCATACCGATGATGCCGTAGACCATTGTGTAGCCGATGGCAATCAACGCATAGATCGCGCCCAGGGACAATCCGTTGAAGAATTGCTGGGTAAGTTGGGGTATGAGGTCAGACATATTTCTCTTGCTCCAAATGGTTCCGGCCCCGGTAGTAAGACCCGGAGCCGGAAACCTGGGCGTATTTTATAAGGGCCTGTTGTCACCGATAGCCGGCCGCACAGCGCTTTTGGCGCATCGCTACGCGGATTACGGCACAACGAAGACAGCAGGCCCTACACGCCGGCACCGGCCGGCGGGATCGCGAGTTTACAGCTGGGTCTTCTTGCCGTCCTTGTCCCATTTGTAAACGGCGAATTCGAAGTTCTTCAGGTCGCCCTTGGCATCGTATTCAACCTTGCCAATGCCGGTGTTGAAGGTGGTTTTGTGCATGTAGTCCGCAACCTTGGCAGGATCTTCGCCCACGGCGTTGATGCTGTCGGCCAGGATTTGCACTGCGGCGTAAGCCGGCATCTGGAAGGCGCCGTCCGGGTCGCGCTTGGCGTCCTTGAAGGCCTTCACGATGCTTTCGTTGCCGGGCAGCTTGGTGAAGTCAGCCGGCAGCGTGACCAGCAGGCCGTCGATGGCCGGGCCGGCAATCGCCACCAGATCCTGGTTGGCCGTGCCTTCCGGACCCATGAACTGAACCTTCAGGCCTTGTTCACGCGACTGGCGCAGCAGCAGGCCGAGTTCGGGGTGGTAGCCGCCGAAGTAAACCAGGTCCACGCCTGCCGACTTCAGCTTGGTGATGATGGCCGAGTAGTCGCTGTCGCCAACGTTGATGCCTTCAAACAGCGCCACGTTCACGTTCTGCTTGGCCAGCGCGTCCTTGACTTGCGTGGCCACGCCCGAACCGTAGGTCTGCTTGTCGTGCAGCACGGCAACCTTTTGCGGCTTCAGCGTCTTGGCGATGTATGCAGCAGCATACGGGCCTTGCTGGTCGTCGCGGCCGATCGTGCGGAAGAAGTAATGCGGCTTGATCGTGTCCGTCACTAGCGGCGACGTTGCGCCCGGGGTGATGCCGACGATGCCCTCTTCCTCGTAGACCTTCACGGCGGCAACCGTCACGCCCGAGCACGCATGGGCCACGGCGAACTTGGCGCCGGAGTTGACCACGCGGTTGGCGGCCGGCACGGCCTGCTTGGGTTCGCAGCCGTCGTCGATCAGGATCGGCTCAAGCTTCTTGCCCTTGACGCCGCCCTTGGCGTTGATGGTTTCAATGGCAGTCAAGGCGCCGGCCTGGATCTGGTCACCGTATTGCGTGTTGGGACCGGTCATGGGCTGGGGAATGCCGATCTTGATCGTGTCGGCGGCGTGCGCGGCGCCAGCCAAGGCAAGTGCCCCAAGCGCCATGGCTACCGGGGTAAGGCGATTCAGAAACTTCATGCGGAGTTCTCCAGCGAGGTTTTGAGCGGCTCTGTTCGAAATGGTTTGTCGGGTGGGTACCCCGCAATCCGTATCGCGCGTCGCCGGCTTCTTGGGCAAAAACACGGTGTGGGCGGTATTCTGGAAGCAAGCCGCCATACTGTCACTGCGTGTAATCCCCAATATTTTCAATCCAACCTTTAATCGTGACGGATAGCCAGGACAAGCCCATGAAATCACTGGAGAAATCGCAAATTCTCCTTATTTAACAACTGGCGCGCAGCAAGAACTTGTGCTTGCACCGATATATGAAAAATCATTAATACAGCGTTCGAATACGCATTTAAATACAGTGCTTACGCAGGACTTACGAATAATGATTATCGGGTTAATAAAAAGGCGCGTATCCGGCGGGTTGAACCGCCGCGATACGCGCCTTGTTATGTCGCGCTGAAGGGGGTGGAGGTCAGCCCATCAGGCGTTGGCCGGCTTGGCCAGGTTCCACATCAGCGCGCGGAATGGCGCCAGCATGCTGATATTGACCACCAGCTTGATGGCCAGATCGCCCATCATCCAGGTCGTCCACGGCGCCCCCGTTGCGGCAAAGGCCACGCTGAAGAACACCGCCGTATCCAGAATGGCGCCCAAGACACCGGACACCAGCGGCGCGCGCCACCAGCGTTGGTCGCGCAGGCGGTCAAACACCTGGATATCGACCAATTGCGCGCAGATATACGCAAGACCCGAGGCCAACGCAATGCGCGGCGACGCCACCCAGAACGACACGACCAGCGCCGCCGCAAACCCGAACCAGACCACGCGGCGCGCAGCGCCCGGGCCGAAGCGGCGATTCAGCACGTCGGTAACCAGGAAGGCGACCGGATACGACAGTCCGCCCCACGTCAGCCAATCGTTCAGCGGCACCTGCACCAGAATATTGGAGCCCACCACCACCAGCAGCATGCACAGTACGGCAATGCCGAACTGCGTGCGGCTCATCGTGGGAAAGCCCCGGCTTGCCTTGCTCATTTCCCGAATTCCTCTGCCAGCTCGCCCGAACGCCGGGCCGCGGCGGCCATGGCGTCTTCAACGATGCTGCTAAATCCTGCGGCGCCAAATGCGGCCAACGCAGCGGCCGTGGTGCCGCCCTTGGACGTGACGCGCTCGCGCAGCACGGACAAGGGTTCAGCCGATTCCGCCGCAAGCTTGGTGGCGCCAGCCAGCGTGCCCAGCGCCAACTGTTTGGCCTGCGCTTCGGTAAGACCCACCTTCAAGCCGCCCGACACCAACGCTTCCAGGAACAGGAACACGTACGCGGGGCCGCTACCTGACAACGCGGTCACGCCATCCAGCGCGGCGTCGTCCGCCACCCACACCACCTGCCCCACGCTGGCGAGCAATTGCGCAGCCAGTTCGCGGTCGGCTTCGCCCACGCCATCCAGCGCGGCAAGACCGGTGATGCCTGCGCCCACCAGTGCCGGCGTATTCGGCATGCAGCGCACCAGACGGTTGAACGGCGCCTCGGGCGTGCCGAGCCAGGCCGCCAGCGTATCCGCGCGAATTCCCGCAGCAACGCTTACCACCAAGGTGTCGTCTTGCAACCACTGACGCGTAGAAGCCACAACATCTTTCATGTTCTGTGGCTTGACCGCGAACACCCAAACGCGGCATCGCGCCAGGGCCTCGCCGGGTGCCACTGCCGTGGTCATGCCACGGGCCTGCCAGGCAGCGTGGCTATCCTCATTAATGTCAATGACATGGATGTTCCCGGCGGGGCATACTTTGCCAGCCAGACCGGAGGCCAGGGCGGCCGCCATATTGCCGCCGCCAATGAACGCAATCGAAAGTTCGTTTTTCATAGCCGGGCATTGTAAACGGTCAGCTTCGTTGGGGAAAAAAAAGAAAATGTTCGTTCGCGCCTAAAACGCGCAATTTGACAGGCGTTTGGAGTGATGTGAAAGTCACGGTTTTGTCACAAACAATTCATAAGGTGTCGTGTTTTCTGTGCCCGGACACCCCGGTCGCAACACGCCCAACTGGAGGAAACCTCACCATGCGATCCCATCGTATTGCTTTAACCTTTGCCGCCATCATGACGGCTTTCGCAGGCGCCTCCGCGCATGCCGCCACCGAGATCCAGTTCTGGCACTCGATGGAAGGCGCGTTGGGCGACCGCGTCAACGGTCTGGTCGACGAGTTCAACAAGAAGAACCCTGACTACCAGGTCAAGGCGATCTACAAGGGCAACTACGGTGAGTCCATGAACGCCGGCATCGCCGCGTTCCGCGCCGGTAACGCCCCGGACATCCTCCAGGTGTTTGAAGTGGGCACCGCCACCATGATGTACGCCAAGGGCGCCATCAAGCCGGTGCAGCAGATGTCCGAAGAAGTCGGCAACCCGATCGATCCGAAGGAATTCATTGGCGCCGTGGCCGGCTACTACTCGTCGGCCGACGGCAAGCTGGTGTCGATGCCCTTCAACAGCTCGACCGTTGTCTTCTACTACAACAAGGACGCCTTCAAGAAGGCTGGCCTGGATGCCGACAAGCCGCCCAAGACCTGGGAAGAGCTGGCTGCCGCCGGCCAGAAGCTGAAGGCCGCAGGCCAGGAATGCGGCTACACGACGTCGTGGCCGTCGTGGGTTCAGCTGGAAACGTTCTCGGCCTGGCATAACGTGCCGTACGCCACCAAGGACAACGGTTTCGGCGGCCTGGACGCGCGCATCGCCATCAACACCCCGCTGCACGTGCGCCATCTGGAAAACCTGGCCAAGCTGGGCAAGGAAGGCATCTTCATGTACGGCGGCCGCGGCGACGAGCCGAACTCGCTGTTCATCAGCGGCAAGTGCGCCATGATCACCGGTTCGTCCGGCCTGCGCGCCAACATCGCCAAGAACGCCAAGTTCGAATTCGGCACCTCCACCGTGCCCTACTACGCCGACGTGCAAGGCGCCCCGCAGAACACCATCATCGGCGGCGCTTCGCTGTGGGTCTTCGCCAACAAGAAGCCGGAAACCTACAAGGGCGTGACCGCGTTCTTCAAGTTCCTGGCCAGCCCGGAAATCGCCGCACGCTGGCACCAGCAGACGGGCTATGTGCCGGTCACCAAGGCTGCCTACGAGCTGACGAAGAAAGACGGTTTCTATGACAAGAACCCGGGCACCGAAGTCGGCGTGAAGCAATTGAACGTGGAAACGACCGCACAATCGCGCGGCCTGCGCCTGGGCTTCCTGCCGCAGATCCGTGAAATCGAAGACGCTGAAATCGAACGCATCGTGTCCGGCAAGGTTGCAGCCAAGGACGGCGCCGAGAACATCGTCAAGCGCGGTAACGAGCTGCTGGAAAAGTTCGAGAAGAGTGTAAAGTAACGCCCTTTCCGGGATTCCGTCTGGGCCAAGTCAAGCCTGAATCTTCAAGCATGACAAGGACTTAACGGCCAATCCGGATACGAGCGCAAGGCTTAAAGCCCTGGTTTTTTTAGGGCTTTAAGCCTATCGTATTTTTATGAAAGCGGTTTCAAGCGGCGGTTAATCCAACCGCCGCTTTTCTGTACCTTGGGTTCCCCCTATGGAAAAACGCGTTGTATTTGGGCATAAGACCTTGCCCTATCTGCTGCTTCTGCCGCAGCTGATCATTACTGTGGTCTTCTTCTTCCTGCCTGCCGGACAAGCCATGTGGCAGTCCATGCGATTGGAAGATGCCTTCGGGTTGTCGTCCGAGTTCGTCGGTCTGGACAACTTCATGGAACTGTTCTCGCAACAGGCCTACCTTGATTCCTTCCGCGTCACCGCCGTGTTTTCGGTGCTGGTGGCGGTTGTCGGTCTGGGCGTGTCCTTGCTGCTGGCCGTCATGGCTGACCGCGTGATCCGCGGCGCCGGGCTCTACAAGACGCTCCTGATCTGGCCTTACGCCGTTGCGCCCGCCGTGGTCGGCGTGCTGTGGCTGTTCATGTTTTCGCCTTCCGTGGGCATTCTGGCCGTCGCGCTGCGCAAGTCCGGCGTGGACTGGAACCCGCGTCTGGATGGCAACCAGGCCATGATGCTGGTGCTTGTCGCCGCCGTCTGGAAGCAGATCTCGTACAACTTCCTGTTCTTCCTGGCTGGCCTGCAATCGATTCCGCGTTCGCTCATTGAAGCCGCCGCGATCGACGGCGCAAGCCCGGCGCGCCGCTTCTGGAGCATCGTGTTCCCGCTGCTGTCGCCCACCACGTTCTTCCTGCTGGTCGTCAACATCATCTACGCCTTCTTCGACACCTTCGCAGTCGTGGACACCACCACGCAGGGCGGTCCTGGCACGTCGACCTCGATCCTGGTCTACAAGGTGTATAGCGACGGCTTCCGCGGTCTGGACCTGGGTTCGTCCGCAGCCCAGTCCGTGATTTTGATGTTCATTGTGGTTGCCTTGACGGTCGTACAGTTCCGCTACGTCGACCGCAAAGTGCAGTATTGATTTTGTTCGAGGCTAATAACAATGGTTGAACGCCGTCCCTGGCTGGATATTCTGGCCCACTTCATTCTGCTCTGCGGCGTGGCGATGGTGGCATTTCCGCTCTACATCACTTTCGTCGCGTCTACCCAGACTGCTCAGGAAGTGGCGCAAGCGCCGATGTCGCTGATTCCCGGTCCGCACTTTGTCGATAACTACATGCAGGCGCTGTTTGGCGGCTCGTCCGGCGGTTCGTCGGGCGCGCCCGTGGGCCGCATGATGTACGTCAGCCTGATCATGGCGCTGTCGATTTCCATCGGCAAGATCGCGATCTCGCTGCTGTCGGCGTTTGCGGTGGTGTACTTCCGCTTCCCCGGCCGCATGTTTTTCTTCTGGATGATCTTCGTCACGCTGATGCTGCCCGTTGAAGTGCGGATTGCGCCCACCTACAAGGTGGTGGCTGACCTGGGCATGCTCAACAGCTACGCGGGCCTGACACTGCCGCTGATCGCATCGGCCACGGCCACGTTCCTGTTCCGCCAGTTCTTCCTGACGGTGCCGGACGAGCTCATCGAAGCCGCGCGTATCGACGGCGCAGGCCCCGTGCGCTTCTTCTTCGACGTGCTGCTGCCCCTGTCCAAGACCAGCATCGCCGCCCTGTTTGTGATCCAGTTCATCTACGGCTGGAACCAATACCTGTGGCCGCTGCTCATCACCACGCAGGAAGACATGTACCCCGTCGTCATCGGCATCAAGCGGATGATCAGCGGAGGCGATAGCGTGACCGAATGGAACATCACCATGGCCACCGCCATGCTGGCCATGATTCCGCCGGCGCTCGTCGTCATCCTGATGCAGAAATGGTTCGTCAAGGGTCTGGTCGACACTGAAAAGTGACGCTTGCCCATCCGCACCCACCCGAACACGACTCCGAACACGAATAAACATGGCTACTCTCAGCTTCCGTAACGTCAAGAAAACCTATGCCGGCAACGTGCCGGTCATCCATGGCATCGACATGGATGTCAAAGACGGTGAGTTCATCGTCATCGTCGGCCCGTCCGGCTGCGGCAAGTCCACGCTGATGCGCATGGTCGCCGGCCTGGAAACCGTGACCAGCGGCGACATCGTGATTGACGACAAGGTCGTCAACACCTTGGAACCCGCCGAACGCGACATCGCGATGGTGTTCCAGAACTACGCGCTCTACCCGCACATGACCGTGTTTGAAAACATGGCTTATGGCTTGAAGATCCGCAAGTTCTCCAAGGAAGAGATCAAAAAGCGCGTCGACATCGCCGCGCAGATCCTGGAACTTGGCCACCTGCTGGACCGCCGCCCGCGCGCGCTGTCCGGCGGTCAGCGCCAACGTGTCGCCATGGGCCGCGCCATCGTGCGTGAACCCAAGGTGTTCCTGTTCGACGAACCCTTGTCGAACCTGGACGCCAAGCTGCGCGTGGCGATGCGCCTGGAAATCATGAAGCTGCATCGCCGCCTGGGCACCACCAGCCTGTACGTGACGCACGATCAAGTCGAAGCCATGACCTTGGCCCACCGCATGATCGTCATGTACCAGGGCGTGCCTGAGCAGATCGGCACCCCGATGGAAGTGTTCGAAAGGCCGGCCTCGACGTTCGTGGCTGGCTTCATCGGTTCGCCCCCGATGAACCTGATGGAAGTGCAAGTGGCCGGCGACGGCACCGTGCAAACCGCTGACGGCATGGCGCTGGCGATTTCGCCGCTGCAAGTGCCGGCGCAAGTGCGCGGCCGCAAGATCATCATGGGCATGCGTCCGGAGCACATGCTGCTGAACACGCAAGGCGTGCCGGCCGAAGTCGAGATGGTTGAAACGCTGGGTTCGGAACAGCTGGTCCACTGCCGCTGCGGCAAGACCACGCTGGTCGTGCGCTGCACGACGCGCCAGTTGTCCGAGTCGTCCGCCAAGGTGGGTGACCGCGTCAATGTGGGCCCGGACGGCCGCCACCCGCTGCACTGGTTCGAGGCCGACACCGGCCGCCGCGTCAAAGACCTGTAAAGCGAAAAACCCGGGCTTCTGCCCGGGTTTTGCATTCAGGCTCCTGCCCGGTCTCAGCAGAGATCGGGTACCCCCCTTCTTTCAATACGTGTACGTCACCATCGTGCCGATCGTGTATTGATTGCGTTCCTTCACGATCGGGCTATCGGCCGCGTCGCCAAACAGCCGGCGCGCTTCGGCCGCCACGGTCCATGACCAGGCCTTGTTAAGCGGCAACGCCCACGTCGCCCCCAAGCTCATGCTTTCCAATCCCCCTTTCGGGTCGTAACGCCGGTAGCCGGACTTTGCCGACTGCTGGCTGCTGACGCCGTACCAGGTGCGCATGTAGTTGCCGTCGCCCAAGGTGCCGCTCAACGCCAGGGACAATGCGCCCGCAGACCCTTCATACACCGTCGTGCTCGCGCCCAGGTTCAACAACGTATAGGCGCTGCCCACGTCGCGGTCGTCGCCCTTCTTGAACGCGTGGCCCAAGGTGGCCGACAACATCACCGGCCCCAGCATCGTCTCGGCATCCATCCCGATCTGCGCTCGGCTTTTGATGTCGCCCATACCACGCAGTTTGTCTGACCCCTGATAGCCTTTCTTGTGATCCTTGCGCGACGCACTGGGCAAGACATAGAAGCGGAACGTGCTGTCCAGCGCTTGCGTTTCCCAGCCCAAACCGTGGTCGGTGCCAAGAAAGAAACCGTTGGGGCTGCGCACGCCCGCGCCGAAGATGGGAACGGCCGAGCTTTCGTCACTGCCGCTGTAGCGCGGCGCTACCCCCACCCCCAACGTGCCATAGAACGTCCATTGCCCTTCCGGACGCTCTTCCCCTGTGGCCACTGTCAGTCCTCTTGAGCTTGCCCCCCGTTGCCCGTAAACGGAACTGGCTTCCGCCACGACGACCTCACCCGCCGCTGCCGACAGGCCGGGCGCACTGGCCAACAAGCTTGCGGCCAGGACGCGGCGGGTGACAGGCGAACACAGGAACAACGGGAAAAATCGCTGCATTTCGGAATCCGGAAAATGAAGTAGAAAAGCAAAGTTGAAAAACGAAGGTGAATAGCGAAGGTGAAAAGCACGGTTGAAAAGCCCGCGCCGGCGCACCACGCATCTGCGCGGGCAAAATTTCTAGGGGGTGTCGGAACCTTGTTTGGCCTGGCGCATCATGCGCATGGCCATCGTCGACACCGCTGCCACCAGCGGCTCGCCGGAATCGGAGTTGCTCATGACCAGCACGGCAAGCTTGTCCTGCGGGGCCAGCACCCATCGGGAATGGAACGCTTCGGTGGCCCCGCTGTGTTCACGCACGGTCATCGCGCTGACAACGTTGTCGCCACAGGGCGCGGCCAGCCACGACAAGGCGAAGCGGCAGCCCAGATCCAGGCTGCTGCCCGCCACCGTTTCCAGGCCAAGCAGCGTCTGCGCGGATTCCTCTTTCAGCACGCGCTTGCCCTCGGGTTCTCCGCCTGCGTTACCGACGCTTTTGCCGCCCTCTTTGCGGCCGTATTTGCCATCGCCTTGGCCGCCGTACATGCCATCTGCAAACAGCATGCTGGTAAAGCGCGCCATCTCGGACGCGCTTACCCATAGCCCGTCTGCCGCCTCATTGGGCTGCGGGGCCTCCGTCCATGGCTGGCCGCGCCGGTAGCCCGCGGCGCGCTGCTCCAACATGCGCTCGTGCGGCTGAAACCCCGCACGCGGCATATTCAACGGTTGGAAAATCGTGCGGCGCACATAGCCATCGAAGGGTTCCTCGGCCACATGCGCCACCATGTCGCCTAACAGGGCATACGCCATGTCGGCGCGGGCGCGGCCCATCGTGTCCTCCAGCGTGTCCGGATGCAGGCTCAGCAGATTGCGGGCGGTGTAAGGCTCGGCGCCCATCCACTGCATGGCGTTGCGGCGCGGCGCCACATGCCAGTCCGGCAAGGCATCACTGGCCGGCGCATCCAGCCGCAGCCGCTTATCGTCGGCGGCGCGAAGCACGCCCGCGGCGGTAACGATCTTGCTGATGGCGCCCACGCGATACAGCGTGTCGCTGGTGGCGCTGCGATGCCGCAGCGTGTCCGCGTACCCAAACCCCGTGCTCCACACAACGCGCTGATCGTCCACGATGGCGATCGACACGCCCGGCACCTTGGACACACCCATGTCGTAGGGAATGCGCTGCGACAAGTAGTCCACCACCGCCGCGTAATCCCCCTTGGCGATGGTGGCCGGCGCGGCGGGCGGCACGCTCTGGCAACCGCCTGCGGCAAGCAGCAACGATCCAATGGCAACCAGGCGGCTTAGGGAGAACATGGCTAGCGGCAAAACCTGTGTAAGGTGAATGCCGTGATGCTATCCACGCGCTCGCGCGCGATCTTTCCCGCTTTGTATGGAGTTTGTGAAGATTCGGCGCGTCGTTTGTGAAGTTTCTTTACGCCTGCGCCGTCGCCCGTTGCCGCGCGCTCAGGCGGCTTTCCAGCTGATCACAAAACGGGCGCCACCCAACGGGCTATCGGACGCTTGCGCCGAACCGTTATGCCACCGCGCCACACGGCTGACGATGGCCAGACCCAGGCCGGTGCCGCCGGTGCCTCGGTCGCGGCTTTCATCCAGGCGGATGAAAGGTTCGAAGATACGCTCGCGATCGGCGGGCGGCACGCCCGGGCCATCGTCGTCCACCGTCAGCACGTATTCCTGCGGCGCCGGGCTGGTCAGCGCAACCTGAACCCGTCCGCCGGCATGCCGAATCGCGTTCTGCAGCAAGTTGAGCAAGGCGCGCGTCATGTAGCGCTGATGCAACCGCACCTCGGCCGTATCGCATTGCGCGACCACGCAACGCACGCCCGACAATCCGGCTTCAAAGGCCGCGTGCTGCACCACCGAATCAAGCCAGCCGCGCGCGTCCTGCGCCTGTAGCGGCACATCGTCGCTCTTGTGCTCCAGGCGCGCATACATCAGCAATTCCGACGCCATGCCGTCCAGCTCGGCGACATCGCTCTTCATTTCTTCGACCAGGCGCTTGCGGGCTGCCGGGTCGGCCTCACGGTCAATCATGTCCAGCTCGAACGACAGCCGGGCAATGGGCGTGCGCAGCTCGTGCGATACCGCATTGGTCAGCTCGCGCTGGTTGCTGATCAGCGTGCTGATGCGGTCGGACATCTGATTGAAGGTGTCGCCCAGCGCCCGGATGCTGGAATAGCGCGACAGCCGGGCCCGCGCCTGCAAGTCGCCCTGCCCCATGCGCTGCGCAGCGGTCTTCAGCGCTTCCAGATCGCGCCAGATCGGCAACGCCCAGACCAGCATGAACGCACACAACAGCAGGCCCAACGCGGAGTAGATGATGACAATCACCCACGTGCCGACCGGCGGCTCGGGTGGCATCTTGACCAGCAGCCATTGCGCGCCCGGACCGGGAATGGCGGCAATGAAGCTCATCATCTTGTCGCGCAGGAAGAACCCGCCCGCCTCGATGGTGCGCCGCTCGTCATCGGTCAGCGCGAAATCCGCCGCGTTGTAGTCGGCGGGGTCCAGCACCTGCAAGATCAGCCCGTAATGCGGCGCCAAGGTGTCGCGGACATAGTCGCGCCGCGCCTCGGGCGCAACGCTGGCCAATTCCTGCTTCAAACTGTGCAACTGGCCCCGCACGGCTTCGCGCGTGTAGTCCACATTGACCGGTTCGAAGAAATAATTCGCCGTCCGGTCCACCACTTCGTTTGACAGCACAAACCCAATCGCCAGCACCACGAAGAGCCGCAGGACGAACTTAAGCATCACTGCCCTCGTGCGCCTTGGGCGAGAACAGATAGCCCTTGCCCCACACGGTCTTGATGCGCGCCGGGTCGCGCGGATCATCATCCAGTTTGCGGCGCAGCTTGCTGACGCAAACATCCACGCTGCGGTCCAGCCCGTTAAATTCGATGCCGCGCACCGCGTTGAGCAGATCGTCGCGCGTCAACACCTGCCCGGCCTGGCTCGCCAACGCCCAGAGCATTTCGAATTCCATGGTCGTCAGATCGACCTCGACGCCCGCGTGCACCACGGCGCGCGTGCGGCGGTCGATCGAAAGCGGCCCAAACTCCAGATGCTCCGGCGGCTCGTCCAACTGGTTGTGGCGGCGCATCAGCGCACGGATGCGCGCAAGCAGTACGCGCGGCTCAACCGGCTTGATGACGTAATCGTCCGCGCCGGATTCCAGGCCCAGAATCTGGTCCAGATCGTCTTCGCGGGCGGTCAGCATCAGGATGGGCGCCGACGAAAATGCGCGCAGGTCGCGGCAGACTTGCAGCCCATCCCGCCCGGGCAGCATCAGGTCCAGGATGGTGATGGCCGGCTCGTGCCGGCGGAATGCCTCCACGGCATGATCACCGCGATAGGCCTGAGCGACATTGAAACCGTGCTGCTCCAAAAACTGCGCAATCAGGCGCGAGAGTTTTGGATCGTCTTCGACTAACAGGGCCTTGGTCATGGGGTCCGGACAAAAGAAGGTCAAAAAAACCGGACCGGAAGACTAAGGCTTCCGGCCCGGTTGTCATGCGCTGGCTAGCGCATCCGATGCCGCGGGCGCTAAGCCCGCATGGCATCACTTGTAGACGGTCTTGGAACCATCCTTGTGCCAGGTGAACACGTCGAACTCGAAGTTGTTCAGGTCACCCTGCTTGTTCCACGACACCTTGCCGATCGGCGTATCGAACGAGTTGGCGTGCAGGTACTTGGCGACCTTGGTCGGGTCGTCGGAGCCCGCGCCCTTGATGCCGTCCGCAATGACTTGGGTGGCCGTGTAGGCCGTCATCTGGAAGGCGCCGCCGGCGTTGCGCTTCTTGGCTTCGAAGGACTTGACGATGTCCGCGTTGGCGGCGTTCTGCGTGAAGTCGGCCGGAAGCGTCAGCAGCATGCCTTCGACGGAATCGCCAGCAATGGCGTTGATGTCGGGGTTGCCCGCGCCTTCCGGACCCATCCACTTGGCCTTCACGCCTTGTTCGGCGGCCTGGCGCAGCAGCAGACCCATTTCGGGGTGGTAGCCGCCGTAGTAGACGAAGTCCACGCCCTGGCTCTTCAACTTGGTGATGACGGCCGAGTAGTCGCTGTCGCCGGCATTGATGCCTTCAAAGATGGCGACGGGCACGCCGCCCTTTTCCAGATCGTTCTTCACCGCCGTGGCAATGCCTTGGCCGTACGACTGCTTGTCGTGCAGCACGGCGGCCTTCTTCGGCTTGATCTTTTCCAGCACGAACTTCGCAGCCGCCGGGCCTTGCTGGTCGTCGCGGCCGATCGTGCGGAAGATGAACTCGTAGTTCTTGCCGTCCGTCACGGCAGGCGCCGTGGCCGAAGGCGTAACCATGACGACGCCTTCGTTGTTGTAGATGTCGGCAGCGGCGATGGTGGCGCCCGAGCACACGTGGCCCACAACGAAACCGATCTTGCTGTTCACGACACGGTTGGCGGCAACCGGGCCTTGCTTGGGTTCGCAGCCGTCGTCGATGACCACGGCTTCCAGCTTCTTGCCGTTGACGCCGCCCGCGGCGTTGATGCGTTCGATTGCGGTGTCGACGCCCTCACGGACCATGTCGCCATACTGCGTGACGGCGCCGGTGGTCGGGCCAACCACGCCGATCTTGATGGTTTGCGCGTGCGCTCCCGCGGCAAACGTCAGGCCAGCGGCGACTCCCAGCGCCGCGATGACCGGGGTCAGACGAAATACTGGCTTCATGAGTGGACTCCCTTAATCGCTTGTAATCGTTGGTTTTTTAACCGGGCGGACGCCGGATATCGATATGGTCACGCCCCGTTACGGTGCATTTGCACGGCAAGCATACACCGAAAAAACGCCCTATTTAGAGCCGATCCGGCACGGCTTCGGGTGCATTGCCGGCGGCTGAGTGCCGCATCGCGGTGCGGCGTCGGCTTATACCCGTCACCGTATATGCAAAAGACGATTTATTCGTTTGAGTTACTAACGTGGCGCGGCATGATGGCCGCCATGAGACTCCAACCGATCATCGTCCCGGGCTGGAAAAACTCCGGACCCGACCACTGGCAATCGCGCTGGGCTGCCCTGCTGCCCCACGCCGTGCGCATCGAGCAACGCGACTGGGAAAACCCGTCGTCGGCGGAATGGATTTCCACGCTGGCGGCAGAAGTTGACCACGCGCGCAGCCCGGTGCTGCTGATCGCCCACAGCCTGGGCTGCCTGATCAGCGCCGCCTTGCCTGTTCCTTTACGCGCCAAAGTGGCCGGTGCGCTGCTGGTCGCGCCCGCCGATGTCGAACGCCCCGATGCGCCCGACTGCCTGCGCGGCTTCGCCCCCATCGCCCGCCAGCCCCTGCCCTTTCAAAGCGTCGTCGTCGCCAGCGACAACGACCCGTACTGCCGGCTGGAGCGCGCCCGCAGTTTCGCGCAAGACTGGGGCAGCCGCGTCGTCATCCTGCCGGGCGCCGGGCATATCAATGCGGAGAGCGGGCTGGACGATTGGCCGCAAGGTCTGAAGATATTTGGCGCCTTGCGCCGCCGAGCTTCCTGGCGGATTCCAACGCCTGCCAAACGCATTTCTCCGGTGCCGGTCTGCGGGTTGTCTTGAAACAAATGCGTTTTGTTGCATCTTCGCGCGCGCCATCTGGCGCGCGTCGTCTTTTCTGTACCGACAACTTCGTACAATTGCGATCTTTTGCCCGCTGTTAGCACGATGATTTCGCGAATATTGCAATTTTTGCGGCGGATTACGAAATTGGCGTCAGCTTTGGCTACGCCTGAATCGTTTTGATTAATCTTGCCTGAAATAAGTTACAAATGATTGATATCCTACCCGCCCAGAAGCGTAGAGACAGCAAAATGACAGCTGAGCCTCAAATGTTTCCTGTGGGGGGCTCGGGGTTACATACCTAGGCCAAGGGCAGTCGTATCTTTGGCATACAGTAAAATCATTCCGTTTAAATCAATTTGTTTCCGCGGCTCATCCGCAATCATGCCCCGCCCTTGCCCAAGCGAGCGGAAGAGAAGGCATGTGCCGAGCGGCGAAGCACAAGAACTAAGTAATGACCATAACGAGCATTCAGATGGCGCGCCGGCAGCAGCGCCAAAGCAGTGTCCAAAGCAAGGGGGCCATCCTCGTGATGGCGGCGGAACGGAGAACCAGCAGCTCGGGCCACACCGACGGCCACGCCTGACGTCCGCATCCGGATCAACACTTGATCTGGTGCGGCAGGCGATCGGCCTCTTCGGCACCCAGGCCCTTACCGGCCCTCTTTCCCCCTGCGGCGTGACCGCAAATTCAAATTCCCTGTCGGCTTCCCGTTGGGGTAGAAGGACACTGCATGGCTAAGCGCGTTGCCGTCATCGGACTCTCGTTCCGATTCCCCAGCACCACCACGGACAGCTACTGGCCGGCCCTGCTCAATGGCCGCAATCTGGTCACCCGCGTGGCGGAAGACCGGTGGTCGGCAGACGCCTATCTGCACCCGGGCAAAGAGCATCCTGGCACGGCATATACGTTTGCCGCCGGCTCCATTGGCGACGTCTCTGGCTTCGATGCCGGCTTTTTTGGTATTTCCCCGCGCGAAGCCGCCCTCATGGACCCGCAGCAGCGCCTGCTGCTGGAAATGAGCTGGGAAGCCATCGAACAGGCAGGCGTGCGACCGTCGACGCTGCGCGGCACCAATTGCGGCGTCTATATAGGTATCGCCAGTTCCGATTACGCCTACCGCCTGGCTGAAGATCTGAACGCTGTCGACGCCTCTATGGCAACCGGCAACACCGCCAGCATCGCCGCCAATCGCCTGTCGTACTTCTTCGATCTGCGCGGCCCAAGCATCGCCATGGACACCGCCTGCTCGTCATCGCTGGTGGCCTTCCACCAAGCCTGCCGCGCCATCGTCTCCGGCGAATGCAGCCAGGCCCTTGCTGGCGGCGTGAGTCTGCACCTGCACCCTTACGGCTTTATTACATTCTCCAAGGCATCGATGCTGTCGCCCCGCGGGCGCTGCAACGTGTTCGACGCGGCGGGCGACGGCTATGTCCGCTCGGAAGGCGGCGGCGTATTCCTGCTGAAGGACTACGATCAGGCCGTCGCGGATGGCGACAACATCCTGGCCGTCGTTGCCGGCTCCGCCGTCAACACCGATGGCCGCAAGTCGGGTCTGACCGTCCCCAGCGCCGATGCACAAGCCACGCTGATGCGCCAGGCCTACGAACAAGCAGGCATCTCGCCTGCTGACATCGACTACCTGGAAGCCCACGGCACCGGCACCGCCGTTGGCGACCCGATCGAAACCCGCGCCATCGGCGCGGCCCTTGCGCAGCAACGCAGCAAAGACGCGCCGCTGCCTATCGGGTCGGTCAAAAGCAACCTGGGCCACCTGGAAGCCGCTTCGGGCGTGGCCGGTCTGGTCAAGGCGATGTATGTGCTGCGCCACCGCGTCGTGCCCGCCACCATCGGCATCAAGACGCTGAACCCGAAGATCGAATTTCAAAACTGGAATCTGGACGTCGTCACGCAGAACCGCAAGCTGCGCCAAACGGGCAAGCTCGTGGTGGGCGTCAACTCATTTGGTTTCGGCGGCGCCAACGCCCACGTCATCCTGGAAAGCGCGCCCCCGCGCAGCCCCGCCTCCGAAGGCAAGATGGCCAAGACCGCGCCGATTCCCGTCATCGTTACGGGTAAGTCGTCGCAGGCGCTGAAGGCTGCGGCGCGGCAAATGGCTGACGTGTTGCGTGGCCAGCCCGCACGGTTCCTTTACAACGCCGCCTACCATGCCGCCATGCGGCGCGACTGGCATGATGAACGGGCCGTCGTCTTCGGCACCCAATGCAACACCGTCGCCGACCTGCTAGAACAATTCGCCAGCGACGCCGACACGCATCACGGCGTCGTGGCCGGCACGGCGCTTAACCGCGCCCACGGCCCGGTGATGGTCTATTCCGGCAACGGTTCCCAATGGGCGAACATGGGCCGCCGCCTGCTGGCTGACCCCGTCTTCGCCACGGCGATCGACGAAGTCGACGCCCTGTTCTCGCAATACGCCGATTTCTCGTTGCATAAAGAATTGGCCGGCGAAAATGGCGACGACCGCTACGCCCGCACTGAAATTGCCCAACCCGCGCTGTTCGCGCTGCAAGTCGGCATCACGCGCATGCTGGCGCAACGGGGCGTCGTGCCTTCGGCCGTTATCGGCCACAGCGTTGGCGAAGTGGCCGCAGCCTGGGCCTGCGGCGCGCTTACGTTGCCCGACGCGGTCTGCGTCATTTTCCAGCGCAGCCGGCTGCAAGGCCAGACGAAGGGCCACGGCCGCATGACGGCGCTGGGTATCAGCGGCGAAGAGGCACAAGCGTTGATCGCCTTGCACAACTTGGGCGACCAGTTGTGCGTGGCGGGCTTCAACAGCAGCCGCGGGTCGACCGTAGCCGGTTCGCCAGACGCCCTGACCATCCTGGAAGCCGCGTTGGCCGAGCAAGCGCTGTTTTTCCGCCGCCTGGACCTGGACTACGCCTTCCACAGCCCCGCGATGAATCCCATCGAGGCCGGCATCCGTGACGCCCTGGCGCAAATCCAGCCCCGATCAGGCGATATCCCGTTCTACTCCACGGTCACCGGAGCCCCTCTCGACGGCGCTGAGCTCACCGCCGATTACTGGTGGCGCAACGTGCGCGAGCCGGTTCGCTTCGAACAGGCCGCCAATCAGCTGGTAGCCCAGGGCAATAACGTTTTTGTCGAGGTCGGCCCGCACCCGGTGCTGCGCTCTTACCTGAACGACACCTTCAAGACCGCTGACATCCAAGGCCGCGCACTCAGCACGTCCACGCGTGGTGGTGACGACCCCGAAAAGATCTGGAACGCAGCCGGCCAGGTCATCATCAGCGGCGCGCAAATTGATCTGCAATCGCTCTTCCCGTGGGAAGGGCCGGCGGTTGAACTGCCCTCGTATCCGTGGCAGCGCGAGCGCCATTGGCATCCCACCACGCCAGAATCACTTGGTCTGCTTTCACGCCGCCTGGTGCATCCCCTGCTGGGTTACCCCATGCAGCAGCACGATCACACCTGGGAAAACCAGCTGGATACGCAGTCGCACCCGGCGTTGGCAGACCACATTGTCGGCGACGCCGTCGTGTTCCCCGGCACGGGCTTTGCCGAAATCGCGCTGGCCGCGGCGCTGCAATGGCAAGCCGGCGATTGCGCCGAACTTGAAGAACTGGAAATCCACGCTCCGCTGCTGTTGAACGCGTCACCCAGCAAACTGACGCGCTTCCTGCTGGACGATTCCGATGGCCGCTTCCGCATCACCGCCAAGGACACCAATAGCTCGGAGCCCTGGGTGAAGCACGCCAGCGGCCGCCTGTTGCGTGAACCCGGCTTGGCGCGTTTGCACCAAGACCTGCTGACCCTGCCCACCCGCGCCCCCGACTTCACTGGCGACACGCACAATGCGCTGACCCGTGCCGTGGGCCTGGATTACGGCCCCGCCTTCCGCGCGGTGTCGCATGGCTGGCAAGAATCTGACACCAGCGTGTTGGCCGTGCTGCAAGCCCCCAGCAGCCTGGAAGGCGAACTCCGCGCCACTCACCTGCATCCCGCCCTGCTGGATTGCGCCTTCCAACTGATCATCCAGCTGCTGCGCAATGACCCGGCCATGGGCCAAGGCATTGCCTTCGTTCCATCGAAGATCGGCCGTCTGAGCCTGCGGGCCAATGCTGGCCAACCCGCCGCTGCCCGTGTCCGCCTGGAACGCCGTGCGCCGCATTCGTTGACCGCCAGCTTTGAACTCTTCAATGCAGCAGGCGAACAGATTGCGGCCGTTGAGCAAGCCCGCTTTCGCAGCATCCGCTTGCGCAAGCCCGCCGCCGATCACCTGAGTTTTCTGGACGCCGTCGCCACGCCGCGACCGCATGCGCCATTCGGCCCGAACCCGCTGGACCACGACGTCCTGCACACGGCACTGCGCGACGCGATCGCCGATTGCGCCCAGCACGGCGCCCACGCCCGCTACTCGGAAGAGGTAGACCCGCTGCTGGAAAGCCTGTGCGATGGCTTCTCGCTAGATGCCTTGCGCCAGATCGCGCCTGACGGCCTGCTGCTGCCGCAAGCCCTGATCACGGAGTTGTGCCGCCACGCGCCGGATTCCGCCTTGCTAC
The DNA here is from genome assembly GCF_902859595.1 of Achromobacter kerstersii. Classification (GTDB taxonomy): domain Bacteria; phylum Pseudomonadota; class Gammaproteobacteria; order Burkholderiales; family Burkholderiaceae_B; genus Achromobacter; species Achromobacter kerstersii. Next base: position 1,107,302 of record NZ_CADIJQ010000001.1, read on the forward strand.
TGCAACACACCATCGCCCGTCTGACGACCGCTGGCTACGCCGAGGCCTCTGCCGCAGGCATCCACCTGCCGCCCAAGGACGAAAGCGAAAGCGGCACGAGTGATATCTGGAACACGCTGCTGCGCGAGTATCCCGACTACGCCCAGATCGTTCACGCCGTTGGCCGCGTTGGCCTGCACTTGCCCGCCTTGCTGCGCGGTGAAGCCTCGCTGGATGACGTCTGCCCACGGGCCAGCACGCCCGCCTCGATCAGCCGCAGCGCGCTCGGCGCCGCCAGTGGCCAGCGCCTGGGTTCCGCTTTGAACGCGGCCCTGACGCAAGCACAAACCAATCGGCTGCCCGGCCAACGCCTGGCCGTGATCGAAGTCGGCCAAGCCGCGCCGCTGTTTGCCTCAAGCTGCTGCGACGCCCTGGACTTCAACGTCTCTGACTACTGTTACGCGTCGAACAACCGCGACGTGCTGGACCATGTCGTCCACCAGCAGTCGGAACGCTATCCAAACGCGCAGACCGAATTCATCGGCGAAGGCGGCGCCACCGCCACCGCGCGATGCGACCTTGCCCTTTTCCACTGCGAGTTCGATACGCTGGAAGCCGCCCGCGCCGCCCTGCGCCACGCACGCGCCAGCCTGCGGCCCGGTGGCGTCCTGTTGCTCTGCGGCGCCCATCCCGCTGCCTGGGGTGACTTCGTCTTCGGCGCCCGCCCCAGCTGGTGGCAAACCAGCGAAGACGGCGCACAGCTGTCCACACAACAGCCCGCCGAATTCTGGCAGGAAGAACTGCAAGCAATGGGCCTGGATTGCGACAGCCCGATGCCCTTCGCGGATTCTTTCGCCAGTGGCGCTTATCTGCTGACGTCGCGCTTGGGTGAACACGCGGATGCGGCGCCCCACACGGCCGCGGCCATCGAACCCGCCAACTGGCTGATCCTGGCGGATCGCAACCCTGAGCATGGCGCAGGTCTGGCGCAATCCCTGAACGACAAACTTGCCGCTCTTGGCCACCACGTGCGCATCGCCACTGCGGTTGATGCCGACGCGCTGGACGAACTGCTGCGCAACGGCGCCACCGGCCCAGTCAACCATGTCGTTCAACTGGACGGTCTGGCGTGGGCTGACGCTCACGAAACACCCGAAGAATTGCTGGCCAAGCAAACGCGACGCTGCGGCCTGGCCGCTGCCGTCATCCAGGCATGTGAACGCAGCCAGACCAGCGCAACGGTCTGGCTGATCACGGCCGACGCCGCCCAGTACTTGTGCGGCAAGGCCGTTGCCAGCGCCGGCATGCACGCGTTGAACGACGCGTCGCTGTGGGGCTACGGCCGCACATTGGCCAACGAGGCCTCCAACTTCCGCATCCGCTTGGTTGACCTGCCGCTGGCGCAAGCCGGCCTGCTGACCGACAGCGTGGTGCGTGAGCTGACGCATCTGGACAACGAAGACGAAATCATCCTCGGCGCAACCGGTGCGCGCTTCGCCCCGCGCTTGCAACAGGCTGCGCGCCCCGCGCAGGCATCCGACGCGTCCCGCGCGTCGCAGGCCATCCGCCTGGGCTTTGAATTCCCTGGCCAGTTGCGCAACCTGCGCTGGGAATCCTGCCCCGCGCCCGCGCCTGCCGACGACGAACTTGAAGTCCGCATCGAAGCCACCGGCCTGAACTTCCGAGACGTCATGTACGCCTTGGGCCTGCTGTCCGACGAGGCCATCGAAAACGGTTTCGCCGGCCCCACATTGGGCCTGGAATTCTCTGGCACGGTCATCCGCGTGGGCGCCGACGTGGACGGCTATGCCGTCGGCGACGCCGTCGTAGGCTTCGGCCCCGCCAGCTTCGGCGACCGCGTGCTGACCAAGCCCAGCGCCATTTCCCATATCCCCGACGGCTTCTCCTTCGAAGCGGCCGCCACCATTCCCAGCACCTTCTTCACGGTCTACTACGCCCTGCACCACCTGGCGCGCCTGGAAGAAGGCGAGAAGATTCTGATCCACGGTGCCGCGGGCGGCGTCGGCATCGCCGCCATCCAGTTCGCGCAGTGGCTGGGCGCAGACATCTACGCCACCGCCGGCTCCGACGAAAAGCGCGACCTGCTGTGCCTGTTGGGCGTGCGTCATATCTATGATTCGCGTTCCCTGTCGTACGCCGATGAAATCCTGGCTGACACGGATGGCCGCGGTGTCGACGTCGTGCTGAACTCGTTGGCCGGCGAAGCGATCAACCGCAACCTGCGGGTGCTCAAGCCATTCGGCCGCTTCCTGGAGCTGGGCAAGCGCGATTTCTACGAGAACACCCGCATCGGCCTGCGCCCGTTCCGCAACAACATCAGCTACTTCGGCATCGACGCCGATCAACTGATGAACGAACGTCCCGACCTGACGCAACGCCTGTTCGGCGAGATGATGGCGCTGTTCCGCAAGGGCGCACTGCATCCGCTGCCCTATTCCGTCTTCGACGCGAACGACATCGTCGACGCCTTCCGCTACATGCAGCAGGCCCGCCAGATTGGCAAGATCGTCATCACGTATCGCAACGGCATCAGCGGCGTCCATGCGCCAGCCATCCATGCGGCCTCAGGTTTAACGCTGCCCGCCGAAGCCACCTACTTGGTCACCGGCGGGCTGGGCGGCTTCGGGCTGCGCACCGCACAATGGCTTGCCGACAAGGGCGCTCGCAACCTGATCCTGATCAGCCGCAGCGGCCCCGCCAGCGAGGACGCGCAGTCCGCGCTGGCAGCCTTCGCCAGCCAAGGCGTGCAAGTCCACGCCGCAGCCTGCGACGTCACCAACCGCGACGCCCTCGCCCGCCTGCTTAACGAAACCTCCGCCACCCTGCCCCCGCTGAAAGGCGTGGTGCACGCGGCGGTCGTCATCGATGATGGCTTGGCGCGCAGCGCCACTCCCGCTCAAATTCAACGCACGCTCGCCGCCAAGGTGCTTGGCGCGCAGTATCTGCACGAGCTGACCCGCGACTTGCCGCTGGACTTGTTCGTGTTCTATTCGTCGGCCACGACGCTGTTCGGCAACCCCGGCCAAAGCAACTACGTCGCTGCCAACACCTGGCTGGAACGGCTGGCCGCCCAACGCCGTGCCGACGGTCTGGCCGCGACCTGCGTACGATGGGGCGCTATCGACGACGTCGGCTTCCTGGCTCGCAACCAGAAGATCAAGGACGCCCTGCAAGGCCGCATGGGTGGCGGCGCATTGGCATCCCAAGTCGCCTTGGATGCGCTGGAAGACATGCTCGTCACGGACGCCTCGGGCCTGGGCGTACTGGAACTGGACTGGCGCGCCCTCAGCCGCTTCCTGCCCACCGCCGGCTTGCCCAAGTTTTCGGACATTGCACGGCGCGCTGGTGAAAGCGGCGATGAAGACGGCGGCGCCGACGACATCGCCCAGATGATCGCCACCTTGGACGACGCTACGCTGCACGAGCGGTTTACCGACATGCTCAAAGCCGAGATCGGCGAGATTCTGCGCGTGTCGCCCGACAAGATTGAATCCACACGCTCTGTCTACGACATGGGCCTGGACTCGCTGATGGGCGTGGAACTGGTGGTTGCATTGGAGAACCGCTTCGGTATCCGGCTGCCGGTCATGGCGCTGAACGAAAGCCCCACGCCCGCAAAGCTGGCTGAGCGGTTGGTGTTGTTGCTGCGCGATGAGCATGACGACGCGACAAGCGATGCGGTGACCGCCAGCGTGCAACAGGTGGTCGCCAGCCACGCCGCCGAAGTCGGCTCCAGTTCCGTGTCCGAGTTCGTCGACGAAATCAAGATGAACGGCAGTCTCCCCATGCAACGCATGATCCAGTAGGCCAGAATTAATTGAGCACCATGAAAAAGTTGCCCGGCCTGGCGGCCGGCATCAAGGACAAACTCATCCAGCAAGCGCTGGAGCGCAAGCTGCGCCAGGCGTCTACGCCGGCCGGCCAGACGCCCGCGCGCCCCGCTGAAAAGAAGCCCGAGATTCCCGAAGAGCATTACCGCTTCCACCTGCATCCGGGCTACCAGCAACTGCGCATCATCAACGACGGCGCCAAGCGCCTGGGCGTGAAGAACCCGTTCTTCAAACTGCACGAAGGCACCGCCGGCGCCGACACGCACATCAGCGGCCGCGAATTCGTCAACTACGCCAGCTACAACTACCTGAACATGTCCGGCGACCCCGTCGTTGCCGCGGCCGCGAAGGCAGCCATCGACCAATACGGCACATCGGTATCCGCCAGCCGCCTGGTCTCAGGCGAACGCCCGATACACCGCGAACTGGAAAAGGAAATCGCCGCCTTGTACGGCGTCGACGACGCCATCACCTTCGTCAGCGGCCACGCCACGAACGTGTCGACCATCGGCTACCTGTTCGGCCCGCGCGACCTGGTGCTGCACGATGAATTAATCCACAACAGCGTCCTACAAGGCATCCAACTGTCAGGCGCGCGCCGCCTGCCCTTCCCGCACAACGATTGGGAAGCGCTGGATAGCATCCTGAACGAACAGCGCCACCAGTTTGAACGCGTGCTGATCGTGCTGGAAGGGATTTACAGCATGGACGGCGACTTTCCGGCGTTGCCCCGCTTCATTGAAATCAAGCAGCGCCATCGCGCGTTCCTGATGGTGGATGAGGCGCATTCGCTGGGCGTGATGGGTGCGCGTGGATATGGCATTCGTGAGCACTTTGGCGTGGATGGCAAGGACGTGGATATCTGGATGGGCACGCTGAGCAAGACGCTGGCGGGCTGCGGCGGATATATCGCGGGGGAGACGGCGCTGGTGGAGCATTTGAAGTTCCTGGCGCCGAGTTTTTTGTATAGCGTGGGGATGCCGCCCAGTGTTGCGGCGTCGGCGTTGGCGGCGTTGCGGCGGATGAAGGAATTGCCGGAAAGAGTGGCTGCGCTACAGGCGCGGGGGAAGTTCTTTTTGGAACAGGCTAAGGCGGCGGGGATTGATACCGGGACGAGCACCGGGTTGGCGGTGGTGCCGGCGATTATGGGGAGCTCGTTGAAGGCAACGCGGATTTCAGCGGCGCTATTTAAACAAGGGATTAATGTGCAGCCGATTCTGTATCCGGCAGTGCCGGAGAAGTCGGCTAGGTTGAGGTTTTTTATTTCTTGTATGCATACGGAAGAGCAGATTCGGAGAACGATTGAAATATTGGCCGGCGCGCTGCGCTGAGCCTTGGCAAACATGTCTTTCGGCACATTTTCACGCAAGCTCTCTTCCCTGCCCTATCTGGAAGAGTTTCTGGGCCATCGCGTTAAACATTTGCGTCTTGGCCAACTTCTCCGACTCCGCCAAACACCGGCCGTGTACGGCTGGGGATATCGGCCGTCGACGACGCTTCCCCGGGGCCTGTCCAAACGCCTAGGCATACCCTTCATCAACCTTGAGGATGGCTTCCTTCGCTCTTACGCACCGGGAAGAGCTTTTCCCACGGTCTCGTTGGTCGTCGACCATCAAGGTATCTACTATGCTGGCGATCGGCCATCCGACCTGGAATCGTTGCTTTCATCGGATGTCGACGTCCTGACGGGCGCAGGAAGCGATTACGCGCTGGCTCGGAAAAGAATCCTGGCCGAGGGCTTGAGCAAGTACAACCACGCCCCCCACATCGCGGCACTGCCCGAATGCGGGCAGATCCCACGTGTGCTTATCGTGGACCAGACCGTTGGTGACGCAAGCGTGACCCATGGTTTGGCCGGTGCTTCGACCTTCACCGAAATGGTCGCGGCGGCCCGCCGGGACAATCCCGATTCCACGCTTTACATCAAGACCCACCCCGAGGTCAGCAGTGGCAGCAAGCGCGGATACCTTTCTGATTTTCCTGTCGAAGACGGCATAGTCATGCTACGCGACCAGGTTTCCCCATCTAGCCTGCTGCAACAGGTCGACAAGGTGTACACCGTCACGTCCCATCTGGGTTTTGAGGCACTGCTTCGCGGACTTCCGGTCCATTGCTTCGGCTTGCCATGGTATGCCGGTTGGGGCAACACCCATGACGCCATCGCTTGCGTCAGGCGAACAAGGCAGCGCAGCATCGACGAGCTGTTCGCGGCGGCGTATCTGCACTATTCCCGCTACCTTGATCCAGAAACCGGCAAGGCCGGGACGATATTTAACGCGATTGACTGGCTTTGTCGCCAGCGCGATGCACGCTACAACCCACCGGGGCGCACTATTGCGATCGGCTACCGCCGCTGGAAGGCTGACAATGTGCGCCCGTTTCTCCGATCCGCAGGCGGAGAGCCGCATTTCGTGGCGCACGCCGCAGCCGCAATCGAACTCAAGCCTACGCCGAAAGACCGCCTAGTTGTGTGGGGAACCGACGTGCCCGCCTCGGTTGAGTCAGTGGCAAGCAGCACCGGCGCGAAACTGGTACGAATGGAAGACGGCTTTATTCGTTCCGTGGGACTGGGATCTGATTTCATCCCTCCTTGCGCCTTGGTGCTCGATCACCAGGGTCTGTATTTCGACCCGCGGCAACCTAGCGATCTGGAACATCTGCTCAACACCTGGACCTTCACGGAAGAAGACCTTACACGAGCGGCAAAAGTCCGAGACATGATCGTGTCGAACGGGCTGACAAAATACAATGTCGAGCCGAACGTCGCACCCAATTGGAAAAGTCCAGGTCGGCACACAATTCTGGTGCCCGGCCAAGTGGAAGACGATGCATCCGTGCGCTACGGCTGCCCGGATGTCCGCAGCAACATGCAATTGCTTCGCGCTACTCGCGCGCACGCCCCTGCTGCCTTCATCGTGTACAAGCCTCATCCCGATGTCATGGCCAATAATCGCATTGGCCATCTGCATCGCAAGGAGGCGCTGGAATTCGCCGACGCAATAGAGAGCCATGCGTCGATCGTCAGTTGCATCGACGCGTCGGATGAAGTTCACACCATGACCTCGCTTAGTGGGTTTGATGCACTGCTACGCGGCAAGTCCGTGACCACCTATGGAACGCCGTTCTATGCAGGTTGGGGTTTAACCACTGACCGCAGCCCGCCTCTGCGGCGGAGTCGGCGTCTTTCCCTAGATGAGTTGACGGCAGGAGCGCTCCTCCACTACCCGGTCTATTTCGACGCATCGCTCAACGGTTTTACGACTTGCGAGGCTACTCTGCGCGAACTTATCCTGACCCGCAGCCTACTTCTATCCAAGGGCATGTTGTCGCCGATTCGGCAAACACATTGGCAACGCCGATGGAAGAAGGTTTCGCTTTGGGCCAAGGCCGGCTTTCTGGTACCGCGATGACATCTGTGCAGCGTTTCCTCTTCCTGCAAGGCGTCTGCTCCCCCTTCTTCCGACGACTGGGGCACGCGCTTCGGGACGCCGGTCACTATGTGCGCAAAGTAAACTTTACCGTAGGCGATCGCATCTATTGGCGAGCCGGAAATACAGTTTCCTATCGCGGTCCGATGAGTCAATTATCGGATTTCTATCGCCAGGAATTCGACATTCACGGCATCAGTGACATCATTTTGTTCGGCGACTGCCGTCCGGTCCATCGGCCTGCCATTGAATTGGCGCAGCAGCGGGGTATTCGCGTGCACGTGTATGAAGAGGGCTACTTTCGCCCCTACTGGATCACGCTAGAACGGGACGGAGTCAATGCGAACTCGCGCTTGCCACGGGATCCCGACTGGTACCGGACCGAGGCGCGTCACCTTCCCCACTTCGAGAACGGTCGATCATTCAAGACGCCTTTTTGGAAGCGCGCCGCGTATGACGTCGGCTACAACTTTTGGGCGGGTTTAAACCCCGTTCTACATCGCGGCGTGAAGAGCCACGTACCTTATTCGCCATTAACGGAATACCTCGGGTATCTCCGTCGCGGCATGAGAGTCAAAGTCTTGGAACGGCAATCCCGACGCATTGAAGCGAAATTGATCGCGGAAGCGGCCCAGCATCCGTATTTTCTCCTTCCCTTGCAATTGGATTCGGATGCGCAGATCGTGCATCACTCGCCATTCGAGAGCATGACCGATGCGATGTACCAAGTTCTGGATTCGTTTGCCAAGGCAACACCTAGCCGATATCGGTTGGCCGTGAAGATCCATCCTCTGGATCCAGGAATCGTCGACTACGAAACACTACTGAAACAGCGCACCCGCGAATTAGGCATTGCGGATCGGGTCTTCTTCCTGGAAAGCGGAAATCTGCCTGCGCTACTGACTCACACAACCGGCGTTGTCACCGTCAACAGCACCGTTGGCAGCTCCGCGCTAATCCACGGCAGGGCCACCATCGCGTTGGGCTGGGCCATCTATGCTTTAGCGGGCTTGACATTTCAGGGTGAACTGGACGAGTTCTGGACCGATCACACTTTGCCGGACACAAAGCTGTTTCATAATTTCCGGGATTCCGTGATCTTTCACACCCAGTTGAACGGGGGATTCTATTCCGCCCAATCCATAGAGATGGCGGTAGAAAACAGTCTGAAGCGCCTTATCGTTGATGCCGATCCTGCTACGATGCACGATCTGTCACCTAGCGAGATCATGATCTCGATGCGTGCCACTGCGGCGGCCAGCTCAAAACCTAACTAATGAAAATTGCTTACATCGCCGATGAATTAACGGCTTCGTGTCTCCAAGAGCGCTGGCATGCGATTGCCGTCACACCATTGAACTATCGATGGGTCCTACGCTTTCAAAAACCGGATTTCCTATTTGTAGAATCGGCTTGGCAGGGCAACGATAAACGCTGGAAGTACAGGATAGCTGACTATCCTGATTATCCTAAGCGGAACAACGCACTTCTTCGTACAGTGGTGGAGTATGCCAAAGACCGAGGAATACCCACGGTTTTCTGGAACAAAGAAGACGGCGCTCATTATGACCGATTCATCGCAAGCGCAAAACTATTCGAATACATATTCACGGTCGACCAGAATTGCGTACCCCGCTATATCGAAGCGACGAGTGGATTGGCAACCGTGAATACGCTTCCTTTTTCGGTAGAAAGCAACTTTCATCATTTCACTGGCTTCAATTTCAAGAACCGGAGTGCAAACTTCGTCGGAAGCTATAGCAAGCACATCCACGAACGCCGCCGGGGTTGGCAAGAAATGATGTTCCAGGCATGTGCAGACACGGGCATGCCACTGCATGTCTACGACCGCAATTCGGCGAGAAAATCCGAAAATTACCGATACCCAGCGTTGCCAGGGCTGACTGTCAAGCCTGCAGTCCCCTATCGCTACACAGGAAAAATATATCGAGACCACGTCGTCTCACTGAACGTCAATACCGTCGAAGACTCCCCTACCATGTACTCCCGTAGGCTGGTCGAAATTATCGCCTGCGGAGGCATCGCCGTAACCAATCCTACGCCATCGGTTGAAAGGTACTTCTCCGATTATTGCCACATCGTAGAGAACGAGTACGAATGTCGCGACGTGATTAAGCGCCTACTTGCATACGGCCCGTCTAAACAGGATCTGGCACGAGCTGAAGCGGGCGCTGAATACATCAGCAAAGAGCATTCGTGGACGAGACGGATGGACTACATTCAAAGCACGCTTAATTTGTAACTGTCGCTATTCATCTCTTCATAATCAATGAAGGCAGTTACCTCCCAAAACTTCAGCTGCGTACCCCCCCCTCCATCTCCCTAATACGGCCAAGCGCAAAATCCTGCGATGCTCGGCTGAAATGGAACGGCGCTTTTCCCCACTGGTGATCATCGGGGCAAGTAAGTAAATTTCCATATTCGAGAAACTGCGAAGCCGCCAGACTTCCTCTCAGGATGTCGTACATCTTGCTAAGCATTTCATTACACCGTCCCACCCAGTTCGCACTGAACCTTTCGCCACTTTCCGTCGCAGGTTGATAGAAAACGGTATTGACCAACACCCTGCTCAAAAGGCCTCGATCTTTGAGCAGCTGTAGCAACCGCACCAAGCCATTCTCCCAGAACATCATGAACTCGGGAGAACCCGATGGAACAATCGTGGCCCCTGGATGTTCGCTCCCACCCGCAGCAATGAGTTCCGAAGAAAGTGTGCAACGGCTCTGGTCCGGCATCACGAGCAAATTGAAGCGCTCGTCTACGAGATCGAGGAGGATTACATCCGCATCGATCGTCGTGAGTACAGACGTGAGCCGCTTCTCGATATCCATTGCAACTAGGCGTGCTTGAAACGCGGAAGATAAATTTTTGCTGTAGACGTCATCAAACGGTTGCGACGAAAAGATGGATCCGATCGATGTTCGCGCAGCATAGAGCACTATATCGATCGTTTCTTTCGATTTCTCATTGAATATATCCCTAGAGACACAACTCCCCAAGATGCATACTCGCATTTTCTTCCTTTCTGGCTCGGCGAGTTCGCACAAAGCCTCAATGGCAACGACGTGAATAAATAGAAATAATCCACAGGCATTTCGAAATCGCCTCCCTAAACGAGGAAAGCCTCTTGACCCTGCGGAGTCATATAAAGAGGTTCAGATATAAGAAACCGCCGACTCTTAATGCCCTGACTTTATTACAATCTAGAATAGGCCGTTTGAGTGACGAGTCCTGCCCGAAGAAAGAAGGAAAGCAAGCCTTCCTGCCTTCTCCTTGCCGGAATTTGAAGCGGAAATAGAAGGAAAATCGTCAGCTTTTGGGGCGGGAAATTCCCTTGCCCCCCAGGACAAACAAACGCGACGCGGCTCTTACAGAGAAGCGAAAGGCTGCTCGCCGAGCGCCTCTGCGACCACATAATCTAACAAATCGATTTTCCAAGAATCCCCGTAAGAATATCAGCGCAAGGCTTAACGATGCTCTCCCAGTTTTTTGACTTGGCGATACTCAACCTGTCTTGCACATGTGCGTCCGCATTATTTATAGCGGCTCGAATAGCCTTAACCCACTCGCTCGCCCCATTTGCCTTATATAGACCTGGAATGTCATCCTTAATGGCGTCCATAGGTGTCATTACCACCGGTCGTCCCGTAGCGAGGTACTCCCACAGCTTGAGTGGATTGACGGCATGCATTGCCTCATTCACCACAAATGGAATAACAAGCACATCATATCGATTGCATGCAGCAGCACCTGCGGACCGGCTTACTCTGCCTGAAAAATGCGTATTAGGCAGCGCATGCAGACGGTCGACGAACTCCTTCATTTTTTCCAATCTATGGCGCTCTACCTGCCCATGGAAGAAAAAATCCACCTCGGGTAGTTCTTCTACGACTTCGCACATTGTCTCCCAATCGAAGAAATCGGAGAGATTTCCAAGATAACCGACTGAGTGGCGAAGCCCTTCAGTATTGGGTTGACCGCCGACCCGATAGGACTCGAAAATTTCAAACGCAACGCCATTACTGCAGATACTGGACGAACGGCAATGGCGTTGCTTCCGAGATGCCAACGGTTGGGAAGTGAAAAAGACATGTTCCGCCTCATGGAGAACCAGCGGCTCCAGATCCTGCATCTTCCCTATCGCAGTTCCATCGCTGAAGTTCATCGTATATTCGTCATAGACCTCATAGACGAATCGCTCCCCCGCCGCGATATGAGTCCGCTGGTCAGGCTTATAGATCCAATGAAGAATCTCTTTGTCTTGCCCAAAAATGCCATGCACAGCAGCCTTGACCGCATCACCAAAACTCGCTGCATTCGCCAACGCAGAATGCAGCACAACATCCTTGGGTGCATTGTGCCCAAATATCAAATGCATCTTGTATATGTTCCCACACACTTTGGCAGGACGTAATTGCGTATAGCTATCGAGCGTTTCCTTATCGCAAATGCCGCGATCGATCATGGTCTTGTAATGCGTGCCAGGCTCGATTACAAGAATATCCAAATAACTCTCCACATTTTTGGCCAGCCCCTCCAGCATCTCCCGCCGGTGAAAAATGCTCCAGCTATCTATCGAATAAACAACCAAAACACCTTTCTTACGCGATTCCGAAACCTGTATGGCATCGCTTGACTTCTGCCAGCAGATGCTCAAAACATCAAGCCATTTTTCGGTAACGACCGCAGCATCGTAGTTCTCTTGCACAAATTGGCTGGCTTGACTATTAAGCCTCGGGCGTGCATTCGACCGATTCAGGCGTGCGATCTGGCTTGCAGCGTTCTGAGCGCTATCCACCAACTCTGCAAATGGATAGACCGAATCCGCGCCCGGCCACTTCCATACGATAGGAGTCACATTCGAACTGATGCCTTCGGCAACCGCCATGTGAAAACTCTCAGCGTCCGAAGGTGACAAGATATAGCCGATTTTTTGAAGCCACCTGTGAACGTCATTGCCAGCCGGGTCAAATATCACCTTATAGCGTAGCGAACCAGAATTAATCCGCTCGAATATATTCTCATAGTATTCGCGTTCTTTGGTTCGTGCCCATAGCCATTTATAGCTTTGAGGCGATGGACCTTTCACATGCAGGGTATATCTATCGTCTTCGGCCAGCAATAATTCCAGCGTATCAAGGGCCAAGTCGAAGCGTTTGCTTGCAGGGGCAACGCCGATCATTCCAAGATTAAATTCCGACCCACCAAACTTTTGCAGCTGGAATTTCTTGACGTCAATAAAATTCCCGATTACGCAGGTCTTTTCGCTCGGTATGGAGAATTTTTTTACACATTCTAAGCGAACATGCTCGCCGACAAAAACCATGACGTCGACGTTCTTATAGTCAATCTGCGCGGGAAAATCCGTCCTGCGCTCTTGGGCATGGAGCCTAACAACCAACCGTTGATTCGGCCGCTTGTACTGAGCCGCGAACACGGCATTACCCAATGCCCACTCGGCGATGATGATATCCGCCCATTCGATTCCCAAAAGGGTCTTCGCCGGATCGTGTTGATGATGGCCCGCCCACTCATCGATACGGAATTCATAGCGCCCACTCTTCTCCAATTGGGCTTGGAGAGGGTGCCAGAATTTCAAATCATGACCGGTTACAAGGACTTTCTTCGCGCTGCTGTTGTTCATACGTCAATGAGCTTAGAAATCTGCGCCGCGTTTCCGATCAACGCGGCGGCGGAATGATCCATGAAATTTGCGGTGTCCGACGCGAACACCTTATCAACGGCGACAAGCCTGAGGCTAGCCTGGATAAAGTCCTCCAAAGTCTGCAATGACTCTTTTACGCGGTCTACAACAGAACGTTCGATCAAGAGACTTCCTTTCGCTAACGACTTGGAATAACTATAGCAATCTGTTGAGTTTATTGGTTTACCGACCACGTTCCCGCTGGAATATTCGAAAGCGTTTAGCATGTCTTGAAAGTAATGCGCTCCATAGTGCGCTTTTCCATCAAGTACAGCGAGGTGCGAGGCGTTCCACTCCAGCATGCTGTCGGCTATATGATTTCTCACATCGCCGGAATTACGAACCACCTTTACCGCGCCATCTTGGGCTAGCAATTCGGGAGAGTTCGTAACCACAACCAAACGAGTTTGAGTTCTGAGCAGCTTCTGTGCTTGCAGTACTGACCTCAATGCGACCAACTCGGCTGAGGTGTCTGCTTCTGCTATGCACAAAACACGTCTTTCAGGAAGCAGTTCATGACGTAAGCCGACCGTGTCGAGCACCTGCTGAAAGCGATGCGCGAATGTATGCTCGGCAAAAATCGCGCGGATTCCACGCAGGCTGCGCCGCCGCCATTCCGCATCGTCATTCAAGAGATGTCCAATCGCCTCCTTGGCTTCGTGCTCGTTCTGTACAAGCCACACAAGCTCGTTGCCGAACATGCGGTCAATACCGATGGATGGGGTACTGACGATCGGCGTCCCGCACGCCAACAATTCGAATACGCGCCGGGAGAACATGGTGTTGGAATCGATTACCGAGTTAACGTTTAGGAATACTCGATAACTCCTATACGCCAGGTTCATTTCTGCGTAAGGAAGCTTCCCGCGCACGAATGGCGAGTATCTTTCCGGGAAGCAAAAGTCCTTAGCCACAGCACCGGCATTTCTATCGAAAATATCGAAATCGAAGTTAGTCGCTGCATTCAACAGCATCAGTTGGTCGTCACGACGCTCTTTAAACCGGTTTGCATAGTAGCTACCGGCAAAGCAGACTTTCGAATTTCTACCACTCGAACCGATAGGATTGTGCAAGCTAGCTTCCGCAGCGAATGGCAGCGCATTTATCTGGGCATTGGTTCGCTTCTTGTAGAGCGGAATCGCCTCTTCCGCCGTTGTGAAAATATAGTCAAATCCGCTAGCTGAATCGATGAAATTATCAAAATGAACGGGATCTTCCTTGTTCCAAAAAACGGAGGGAATCCCCCTCTTCTTGGATTCAGCAAGCAGCGCGGCCAATTCCGTACCAGGCGGGTGCGCATATTTAGATACCCTATATTGCCAGGTCGACTTATTTCCCCGCCAAGCCGACTCGACAAAGATCAATTCCGGCTTGTCCCGTTCCAGTAACGGAATAGCATTGTCCGGCCTGGGTTCGATCAAATTCGCCTGCGGCGCGAAGCACTCCCGGCTGAACTCGTCAAATATCGACATAACTCGCACCCGGCCATCATCAAGTGGCAGCGGCCAGCCCAACATCGAAACCTCATGATTATCGACCTTGCCAAGAGCAGCCTGTGCAGTCGACGGGCCATCCGTTGTTGCTCGGAGCTGAGTGCCGCATAGGACTTTCGCGCCCTCGGGTATATGGAATCCGACAAAGCCCATTACCGCTTCCACGGCGTTTCTAGGTGGCGAAAGACTGAACAGTTTGGTCTCGACACCTTTGCTATCCATAAGATAGCAATAATCGTCATACTTTTCGGATTTGCTCATACCAGGAAATGGCCCTGGAATCTTCTTACCTTCAGCATCCAAATATTCTACGAAGGCCAAGGCCTTCGGATGCTTGGCCTTGTCCACATTGGAATAGCTGATTTTTCCATGGAATCCGACACGCTTATTCGGCGGCAGTTTTACACGGAAGTATAAAGGCCTGGAATTATTTAGTTCGATATTATCAGTATCAACATCAAGCAATCTTATGCTTGAAATTCGAGCATCGCCCCCGGCCCTATTGGCACCATCCGAAGGTGCAGCCGAAAATAATTCGGGCAACCGTTTCAGACATAATTTAACGTTCACCTTGAAGTAATCAGGGTTCAGGTCAGCCGAGAGTTTTCTAAACAGATCCAAGGCAGTTGAAAAATTGCCTCGCATATATTCATCATATGCTTGACGAGTTATTGACATATTATCGAAATCCACCCATTTTCAGTATTACATATCGACCATCATGATACTTATGATGGCATATCACCTCATGCCAGCAACCCCACGGCATCAATGATGTTATGGCAAAGCTTGATATCGTCAACCGAAACTAGAAAAGCCGAATGCTTTACAAGAACGCAGACAACATCTGCTTGCTCCAACGCCGAACCCAGGGAGGAGAGCTTCGTTGTTCTGGAACTTAGTTTCGCAGGCAGTTCTTCGATATTTGGTTCTACAGAAAGCACTTTACATCCGAGCTGACCGAGTTGTAAGCAGATCTCGACAGCCGGGCTTTCCCTCAAATCGTCAATATCAGGTTTGAAAGCCAGGCCGAGGCATGCAACCGTTACATCGCCGATCGTACGATTCGGATTTTTCGCCAGCACATCGGCTACGGCTGCCTTGGTCTTGAGCAACACCCATTCTGGCTTGTGATCATTCACTTGACGCGCCATATGGATAAGGCGTGCTTCGTCGGGCGCCGAGTCGACGATGAACCAAGGGTCTACCGCAATGCAATGCCCGCCTACCCCGGCACCAGGTTGAAGAATATTCACGCGGGGATGCCGATTAGCCAATGCAATCAATTCCCAGACGTTTATGTTCAACTTTCCGCAGATCATTGAAAGTTCGTTTGCGAATGCAATATTGACGTCGCGGAAGCTATTCTCTGTAAGTTTGCACATTTCCGCGGTGCGCGCGTCCGTGATGATGCATTCGCCTTGTACAAATGTCTTATAGAGAGCGCAAGCCATTTCGCTGGCCTTGCGCGTCATACCACCGATCACACGATCGTTAACGACCAGTTCGTGTACTACCTTTCCAGGGAGCACACGTTCAGGACAATGAGCGATCTGAATATCTGCGCCCTCACCCTCTTGCTGGGGGAACGTCAGGTCGGGGCGCTCGGCCGCCAGCCAAGTCGCCATCTGCTCGGTAGCCCCGACGGGTGAAGTCGACTCCAGGATCACGAGGTTGCCCTTTTTCAAGACCGGGGCGATCGACTTAGCGGCTGCCTCTATATAACTGAGATCTGGCTTGAAACCATCGACGAACGGGGTCGGAACCGCTATGAGAAATGCGTCCGCAGGCTCCGGCTCCAGCGTGGCGCGCAAGTACCCCTCGTGCACAGTGGCTTGCACCAAAATATCCAACTCTGGTTCGACAATGTGGATATTGCCGCTGTTTATAGTGTTTACCGCGTGCTCGGACACATCGACGCCGATGACTTTCTTCTTGCGTGAGGCAAACAGCGTAGCCGTGGGCAAGCCGATATAGCCGAGCCCGATCATGGAAATCGTATTGAACATGTTGGGATATTTTCTAATTTATATAAAAACGCCGGATATCGTTACTATGCGTTGGCGGTACGTGCAGTTACCGCCTCCAGAATCCGCACAGATGCTTTGCCATCACCGTATGGATTGAGCGCGCGAGCCATGGCTTGGTAAGCACTTTCATCGTCTAGCAAGGTCAGTACGCCGGTAATGATCTTGTCGATATCTGTGCTGACCAACTTCACCGTGCCGGCCTCAACCGCTTCAGGTCGTTCTGTTGTGTCTCTCATCACCAACACTGGCTTGCCCAACGAAGGAGCCTCTTCCTGCACGCCACCTGAATCAGTGACGATCAGGTAGGCGCGAGACATCAAATACACAAAAGGCAAATAATCCTGAGGCTCGATAAGGAACACATTCTTGACGTCACCCAAAATACGGTGGACAGGTTCTTGCACTGACGGATTCAGGTGAACAGGATAAACAATCTGTATATCTTCGCGCGCGCTAAGCGTTCGAAGCGCAGAGCAAATGCGTTCAAACCCCTCACCGAAATTTTCACGACGATGACCAGTGACGAGTACAAGACGCTTGCCCGGATCCAGGAACTGGAAGCGTTCCGACAAGCCCCTCGCCAGGTCTTTGTCATCTCTTAGCTTTTCTACCACCAATTGCAGAGCATCGATAACCGTGTTGCCAGTGACGTGAATCACATTGTCATCGACTCCTTCGCGCAGTAGGCTCTGCCGCGCACGTTCGGTAGGTGCAAAGTGCAGTGACGCCATGCGGCCGACAAGGCTACGGTTCATTTCCTCTGGCCACGGGGCATAAATATCACCGGTACGCAGTCCGGCCTCAACGTGGCCGACGGGCACCTTCTCGTAGAAGGCAGCCAAGCTCGCCGCCATGGTGGTCGTGGTATCTCCATGGACCAGCAACAGGTCGTACTTCTTCCGTTTCAGAACGTCTCGCATGCCGAGCAAGATGTTGCTTGTGATATCCGTCAGATCCTGACCTGCCTTCATCACGTTCAGATCATGGTCGGGACGAATTCCGAACAATTCCAGTACTTGATCGAGCATCTGCCGGTGTTGCGCGGTTACGCACACTTCGGCCTGAACACCCGGTGCCGCGGCTAATACTCGTACAAGCGGGGCCATTTTTATGGCCTCGGGACGAGTACCAAAAACGGTGAGAATATTCATGCTTTCTTCCTAAATAACAGGCACGTTAATTGGTGCTTCTTATCCTGCGATACTTTGACCGGCGGTATTATCTGTTGGCCCACGGTCCAACAGTCTCCAGTCCAGTAGTCCCAATATTCTTGCTTCAGAATTTCTAGTCCAAATCTCGATAGCCAACGATCAATATCCGCACGACAATACGCTTGGGTCACATATTTCGCGGTCTGCCCGTAAGCAGACCCTGGCAACTTATAGACATTGTCCACGTATCGGTTTTCGTTGTAAGGAAAGGTCATGACAAGAAGCCCGTTCCGCGCCATAAGGCCGCTCATTGACTCGACAGCTTTATCACACTCTTCTATGTGCTCGAGCACACTGATACAAGTGACAAGATCAAACTGATCTGAAATTTTGGCTTGAGTAATATCGTCATTCACAACGTGATAGTGCCGATTAACAATATCCTCAGCCCAATAGTCCTTAATATTGTCTATAGCGGTAACCAGTGGCCCGCTATTTCTCATCAAATGAGGCAATGCTGTTGTACCCGTACCAACATCCAAAATTCTCTTCGGATAATATTTGGCAATAACAGCGAACAGAAACGCGAACTCCACCGCCCTTTCGTTGAAGCGGGAAAAAACCTGGCTCTTGTACTCTTGTTCGCACACCTCTCGCACCCAAGACGCCCCGATATTCGCGATCGGAAGCGTACTCCTTATCACCTTGAATTTGGTATGGTGGAGATTTAATTCCCCCATACCCATTAACCTTATCCCTACCGCAAAACTATCCGCATCAGCATTTGAAGTAAACCTAAGGAAAAACGAGCCAAAATTTGGAATCATATGGCGGGAGGCGATCCGCTTGCCATTTTTGTATTCAAAAATCCATATTATTGGGTTATGCCCACCAGAGTTGGATATAAACCCATCGATCACATACTCCCAACCCCCCTCCAATGGAAACTGGGCGTCCCTTGGATGATCTAAGCTCCCTGCCGCCGAGGTGGTGAAATAAATAGGAATAGCAGCTTCCGTCTTATACCTCAGCACAGCCTCAGCGCGTTCAAACTCCCCTCTAGAGTCAGAATTGAAGCAACCTGAGAACTTCTCAGAATCAATTTCGACATCGCAGGAAAATACTGCCGGAAAAGTCTTAACCACTCCCGCCGCTTCAACCGGAGTGACGCTCACCGCTTCAGAGTTTGACCGTTCGCGAAACCTGGTTTTTAGTCTGCTCGCTTCTACCTGCAGTCGCACCGGCAACAGAAGTCCCGTATCTCCCAGCCCGGCGACATCCAAAGCGGCTTCAAGATATACAGCCGCCTTCTTAGAATCTCCAAGAAGCATGGCCGCGCGCGCCAAGGTGCTTTGCAAGCTCGCAACCGCGATGCGTGCGACTTGCTGCACTGTGCAACCCCAAACGCGGGCTTCAAGAAAAAAAGACTTTGCAGATTCGAAATTTGCGAGTTGCTGATGCGCGGCTCCGACGAGAAGGGCCAAAATGGCCCGCGTCCGCAGAGGTCTCAAGTCTTCCAAGCTCAATTGAACTAGTTTTTCCCACTCGCCAAACTGCCACTGTGTCAGACACCTAGAAAATATTGCGTCGCCCGCCAGTAACTCCTGCTGCGCTTGAGCGGTGTCATTGGATCTTTGGGACGCACGCCCGACCACCGCAGGATCAGTGGTTTTCGTTCCGGCGGGAAATGATGAACGATTCCGACGATTCTTTCGCATAGCGGCGCGAACCTTCGTCAAGATTCGCGACCACTGAGCAGCAGATCCTTGATGAAATTCATCTGTGCCTCGGCCATTACCAGTTCCTGTCGCAGCAATTGCATTTTATGCTCCGAATCGTGCATTTCATTTTCGAGCCGTTTGATAATTTCTTTCGCTTCCCGAGAATTCTGCTTTGCCTCGTCCGCACTTTTTTGCGATGACAAAGCCTCCGCCGACAAGGACGAAAGTTGCTTTTCAAGCGAAAGCTGAACTTGTTGCTGTTGCAACCTCTGACCGGCCAGCCTGCCAATCTCTGCCTCTAACTGAGTCTTCTCGCTAGTCAGGATGTCGATTCGAGCCTCATATTCAACGAGCTTCTGGCTTTCCGCCTCTCGAACCACCCCTGGTCCAGACTGCGCTTCGAGGTTGGAAGTCAACTCTGCATTGTTCTGACGCAGGACGCCAAGTTCGGATGTGTGCTTGCCAATAAGTTCGTTCGCGACACTCAACTCGGCCTGCACTCCCTGTACGGTGCTCTCCAACTCACGCGCTAGGCGCCGCCAATCTCGAACAAAGAAGGCCCTTACGATGCCAGGTGTAGGCTCTTCACATTGGACTCGCTCCATAAAGCCTGCCCTGCTCAGCAGCTGCCTGCACGTCTCCAAGCGCATACCGTCCACGAACGGCCCAGTCTCGTCACTCGCTTTCAACGCCCTTACCTCAATGACGTCGAAATCCCGAAGCTCACCCTCCGAGCCCTTGAGTATGTCCGCAGCTGGAAAGCAATCGATCGTCATCCAATTAAACCGCCCTTGGCACCGATCTTGATGCTCTTGGATAATGTCCACGAGAGATTGGGATTCGAGCAATTCGCTGTCGCGCGATTCCAAGTTACGCCATAGGAAACGCAGTTGCTCAGCGGGAACGAGAGAACTCTCCTTGGCGTTCGATGCGTGATAGAAGACGCTCTCTCCCGAATCGGGGGCCACGAGCACCCTTCGACAAATCCATTCCGAATTTCCATAGAGCTTCTTCTCCAGATGGGCAAAAGGCTCCTGCGAAGCCTCAATGGCCAGCAAATGTGTGACATCGCTGGCAAGGCACCTTTCAAGATCTGTTCCCACTCCTGCACCGACGTAAATCCAGCCAACTATTGGATGCGTCATCTGCAGCTGGTCGCGAACTTGTGAGAGTTCCATCCTATTTCCCACTATCACCCCTAAAACTGATGCGATGTCCCAGCCCAAAACAAAGGCGCTTAAATTTCGAGCATGTGTTTATTTTTTTGTGGCACGCGAGGCCTCGAATTCCCGAACACTTCGCCGCATAGCCGCCGGCAGACGAAACCAGCCAATTGGAGATCCAATGTTCTCTAGAAAGGCCTTACCTAAGCGATACGACAAGTGCTGTTTGGTCTTTTCCGCCTCGTGCGCATCACGATACTGAGAGATTGCGGGCAACTTAATACTAGCGGAAGCTTTGCGCGCTCTTTTAAAATCTCGGGTCGTTTGAATCAAGGCCGCCGGCATAAAAATCCATCCGGTCAGTGATTTGGAAGAATGTAAAATCGTCGCACCCAACCTATAGGTCAGTTGCTGTTTAATCCGGTCAGCAGCGCCGTACAAAGGCGGATTTCTAAGAATCTCTCTCTTCCTGAATTCCCGATTATCGCGATATAGCAGCTCAAGCTCTTCGTGCACTATCCTAAGCTGCGCGAACAACTGCTCATATTCCGACCTGAGTTCGGCTTTGTCTTTGTCTACCGCCTTCAAGCGTTCGTCGAACGCCCGCGCATTGGCGGCGGCCTCCACTTGAGCATTCACCAATTGAATATTTATGCGCTCGGACGCCAATTTCTCCGTGGCTGCCGCGGCAGATCGCCGCTCTAGATCTTCTTGCACGGTCAGCAGTTGACTCAGCAGTTCGTTTCGCTCTGCCAAAGCGTCACGATTCGCAGCCTCTGCTTGGCCATGGGCCACATGAAGCTCGTCCTTTATCGCGGCATTGACTAAGCTTAGGGAATTGATTTGTTCATTGAGGCCACGATTCACGCCCTCAAGCAACTCCAGCTTTTGTATAGATGCTGCTTTTTCAGCCGCATTATTGGCCATGGACTCGGAGAGGGCCTGTTCCTTGTGCGCTAACGATTGCTCCAGTGACCGAAAGTCCAACCAAGCGGACAGAATCGGAAGCGAAGTTTGCTCCGAACGCCGCTCCGGCAACGTGGCAACGGATTGCAGGTCCTCATAAAGCTGACCGGCCTCTGGGAACTGCGCCACTAACTGTTCAGCCAAGAAATGCTTCAATGCGCCCTTTGACGTTAACGATTCGCAAGGGTTCTGCTCGTGATTCAAATCGCCGTATCGCGCGAGCCCCCCTATAGCAGAATCGGACCTGTCCCAACGGGCCGCATTTCGCGAGAAGTCACTGGCCTGATTCTCCAGGAGATACGCGGGCGGTTCGGCCAAAGGAGCATCCAAGCGCGTGCGCAGGTGTTGAAGGTACGTCTTAACGGACGACGTTGCTTCTTCCACATGTACGAGCACGCTGCGCTCGGGATTACGGTTGAAGAAATGCAGCATCTCCGAGTTGAAGGCGCGCCACCCCCGTAGGCGTTGATCCAGTACCTTAGGATCACCAATATGCGCGTCATTTTCGGCCGGAGTCAAAGCCGCCGCAGGCTTCGAATATATAAAGACAAACTTGAGAGCTGGATCCAGGCGTTTCCAGTAGTCAAGCAAATGTATGGCATTCGAATCCGACCAACCCCAAAAATGTTGATCGATGTTGCCTAGCATCAAGTCTAAAACTAGACTCTGCCAAATCGGGCCGGGCTCCAATTGATTCAACGTGCCGGGCCCTAGCGTCAAAGCATCACTCGGAACGCCATGTGCCTTCAACAGGGTCGCACCCAACTCAGCGGGAGTAAAACCCTCTTTCCTAGATGGCAACGCACCAGCCATGCCGCACTCTCGCAGCAGATTTTCTATATCTAGGAGGGGAGTAGATGGATGGCCAACGATAATAATTTTATTCATGATGCTTGAAAATCCGTATTGGCCGCCTCTAGATTATTATTGCAAGTCCCGGACGAATAACTTTTATGCATTGCCCGCCAATTAAGCAGGAAACGCCGTGAACTGTTCCGCATTCTGCAAACCCGGTTTCCTGCTTCACCCGAATATCTTCCTGCCATGAAGTGACTCTGCCCCCTACAGCGACGTATAAGCAGCAATCCCCTCTTCCACATCATCGAACCGTTGGATCTTGCCATTATTCAATAGCAACACCATGTCGCAAAAAGATCGGACTTGGCTCATCCCGTGCGTGACTAGCAGGATGTTCGCCTTGCCGACGCGTTGCTCAAATGCTTCAGTTGCCTTTTTCTTGAAGTGCGTATCACCAACCGACATGGCTTCATCAACGAGATAGTAATCGAAGTCAAAGGCGAAACTAAGGCCGAATGCGACTCGACCACGCATGCCCGAAGAGTAAGTGTTCACCGGCTGATCGAAATACTCGCCAATTTCCGCAAATTCCTCTACGTAATTAACAACCTCTTTCATTCGTTCGCCCTCCGCGCCATAGACCCGGGCGACGAATTTGACGTTCTGTCTTCCCGTCATTGAGCCCTGGAATCCGCCACTCAAACCAACGGGCCACGAAATCGTCTTTCCAGAGATAATCTTCCCCGAATCCGGAGTGTCTTGACCGCCCAGCAACCGCATCAAGGTAGATTTTCCGGCACCATTTCGACCAATAATCGCGACATTTCGATTTGAAGGGATTTCGAAGGACAGATCGCGAAAGATGTATTTCCGCCCATGGTTCGTGCGATATGACTTAGTAATAGAACGAAGTTCGATCATATTGCCACCAACTGCTCGCGGCGAACTCGGTAAAGCACCACGCCAACGAATAGGGTCACCAATGAGACCGCAGCGGCATACCCGATGCTTATGCCGTTGACTTTCGGATATTGAAGAAACGTGGCTTCTCGAATCCCGTCGATGAGATGAAGAAAAGGATTCCACCACATCCATTCTCTGAAATGGGGAGGTACAAACCAAATGGGAAGAACGACCCCGGACACAAAATAAAGCGGCATGAACAAAAGCCTGATGAACCCCTTCAATTCAGGCATCGCTTCGCCAATGACGCAGAATACCAATGCCAAGCCAATCGAAAAAGCAATGCCTAAGGACATCACCATAATCCACTTCAAGGGATCATGGATGGCAACGTCATACCCGCCCCAGAATCCCAGTGCAAAAATTATCGCCACGTAGACGCAGGCCATCAAGGCGCACTCCACAATCGTGCGCGCCAGAATCGTATCTATAGGCTTTATCTGCCGATAAGCGAACAGAGCTTTATTAGCCGAAATCGATTCCATGCCTTTCATGATAATGTTTCTGAAAAGCAGGTAAGGAATAAGCCCGGTGATCAAGAACATGGGAAAAGGCGGACCATATTGGAACTGACCGCGCATCAATGAAAAAATCGCAGTTAACGCAACGATGTGCGCCAACGGTTCAAATATGAACCAAAATGCGCCCAGGCGGTCCGCACCGAATCGCCCCCGGACCTCTCGGACGACGAGGGCGAACAGCACCGCCTTAATTATGGTTAACGAATTTCTTTTCTTCATTGCATTCAGCAGAAAATGGGCGAGACGGAGGCGACACTATTGATCAAAGGTCTCAATCGTCCGCCCCAGCACCAGCACCTGAACGATTGGTGAAATAATCTTCTGCAATTCATACACGACTGCATTCGTCACGTAGATCGCATCTTCGGGCTGCACCAGGAACTGGCGGGCCAAAAACATAGCTGCCGGTTCTTTCATATTCAGACGGAACACCTCCGCCATTGACTTGACCTCGCCCGTAGTCGCATCAGTCTGATCCACCAACCGGAAGATGAAGACGCCCGCTGCGTCGGCCTTACCTTCATTCAACCCCTTGACGGTGCCGAGAACCTCAAGAAGGCTCGCATTATTTGACGGCAAGTCATGCAATCCCGGCAGCCCGACCGCCCCCATAGCGACGAATCGTTGCCGCGCCCGCTCGAGAATCACCTCCGCCCCGGGCGGAACGATTTGATTCTTCCCCGAAAGCAGGTCCTGATAATTGAACTGGTAAGACTGCTTTCCGGTCCGAACTACAACCCGAATTAAATGAGGTTCCAATAATGGCCCACCCGCGCGATTGATCGCGTCCAGTAAAGTCAAGGGGCCTTGCAACGCAGAGAACCTACCAGGACTTTTCACCGCACCCGCCACTAGCACGGATCCAGATAAATCGCCGGTTAAGCCGACCTGTACTTGCACATCAGTCGTGATTCCTTTCAGCCTTTTTCTGATTAGGGCTTCAAGCTCGCTCAACGTCATATCAGCGACGACCTGGCGACCCACGTAAGGCAGCGATATCGTGCCCTTGCTATCCACGCGGACACTATCAAATACCGTGCCGCCCAAGGCAAGGGGCGCAAAAACCGCACCTTCGATGGCACTATCTGCAATCATCACCCGAATGACGTCTCCGGGCACCAGTTTCACTTCCGGAACGCTTGGCATTGCAACTGAAACACCGGGGGCCTGCTCGCGAGGCCGCATATACGGCGCAATAGTTTGAGCACTCAGTTCAATCAGCTTGTAATCCTGCGACTCGTCATTGCTGACGACCGCATTGCGCGAAGGGCCGGCCGCCGACAATAGGCTGCCGCAACCCGTCAGTAACAGCGGCACACATAAAACTGCAAGCCGACATGCAGATTGGGGAATTATCGATTTCATGGATTTAGAAGCGCAGTTTCAATCACGATGGTCTTCGATCGTAGCGATGACGAAGCGGGCAATGCCATAGAACAAAAGCAGTCCAATGAAGAGAGTGATCAGGTTATAGATACGCTCGGGATAAATGGCCTTGTCAGGGGCATTAGGGGAAACGACCGTAACCAGGCTGCGCAACTTCTTGCTGGCTTCAATTCTTGTGGACTCCACTGAGCTGACCGCATACTTATAAGCCTCTTCAGCGATAACCGCATCAATCGTCAAATTCCGGTACTGCGCCGCCACGACATTAAGCTTGTCGCCGCCCTTTTCAGACAACAGACGATTTGACTCCGACTTCAACTGCGTTTCCAGGGCGCGTATTCGGTTCCTTTGCTGGCGGACCTGAGGGGTATTACTGTCGAGGGTGGCCAGCAGACCATTCAACGCGGTGCGCTCCTTAGTAAGGCTAGCCTCCAACTCCACGATAACGCCAGCCCTGGCTTTTGCTGTCGCTTCAGCGTCAAGCAGGTTGCTTTCGTTTTGGAAAGTCAACATTGCGTCGCGCCTCTCTTCATACGTCTTACGTGCGCTAGCGAGCTCGCTTTGCGCAAACGCCATCTGATCACGTGCCATCCGGTGGGAGAGTTCATTCACGAAGCGTTCGCTTTCGCCAAGCATGACTTTAAGAGTTTGCTCGGCAAACGCAGAGTCAAACGCCTGCACATTTACGCCCAACAGCCCTGTCTGTTCGTCGAACACTGTCGTCACAACGCGCCTATAAAACTTCAGCAAATCCTCTTGCGGCGAATCCGCGGGCAACCAATAAAGCGGGTCCCGCCACCGTCCCGCATAATGCAGGGACCAGTTTAATTCGCGCTCGAGCACATTCAACATATCTTGCGAAACAACAAATTCGCGAAGATACAAGGTTTCTTCTCGCGAAGTCGGATTCAAACCGGTAAGCATTACGGCCAACCCCGGAATCTGCGGCGCCTCGTTATTACCCACTTGGCGAACAGCGACCTGTGCCCCGCTAACATAGCGATCTAACGCAAAGAAACTGTAATAAACAACCGCAGCCAACATCGGAATGGCGACAAGCCACACCATAAGATGCTTGGACTTGAATTTATCGAAATTTATCATTTTACATTTTGTGATCTATATCGAATGCTGAACTGTTACGGCATTCGTTCGACTGTCAGCTTTTTCTTTACGTTTTTACATAGAAGGAGCCGCAGCATTGTACTAGCATTGGCGCAGGGATCTGTTACGTTCAATATCAAATTTAAGACAAATTATTTACACACGCCATTCTGTGCGAGGCTATTGAAACTTGATGTAACACAGCAACCGACTAACGCCGAGGTGCAATCGGGTTATACAGCTGCGCGGCCGTTAAAAACGCAATCGCAAGATCTGCAATGTCGCACGATTTCGCTCTGATATTGATATCCGAAATATTAATTGCCGCATCGGAGCGCCACAGCAGATAATCGGAGTCTCCTACTGGCGCACCGAGCTGCCGATAAACGCCGGTCATGATCGGCACATGGTCACCATATATACATAACGACGACGGGCGTTCGCGGCTCTTCAACGCATCTCTAAGCATGCCGAACATCGCATCGGCATTTCGTAAATGCCGTGCGTAGGTCACGAGATCGTCGCAATCGCCCGGAAGCTGGCACTTTAATAATTCTCTCCTGTCGCGGTCCGAAACCGTTTCCCAATGAAGGGGCCCATGATTTTCCATCGTGATTACATGGATATAAACAGGAGCATCGTTCTCGCGGGGCAACATTTGAGCCACTTTTTCCGCCAAAGCTCGGTCGCCGACATACGGACCATCCCTGGTGACATCATCAAAGGCTTCAATACCAATGAATTCGTCGAAACCCATCCGTGGCAAGACCACATCGCGCCGATAAAAGCTGCGATGGTACGGATGTACACAAACAGTCCGATACCCTAATCTTTTGAGATAAGAGGCAAGCGTTGGAAACCCATTCCGAGCAAGAAAACGATAGGGATTATATTGATGTACACCCAATACCTTGCCGGAAATTCCTGAAAGAAAACTGAATTCCGTGCGTACTGTATTTGCGCCCCAAGCCGCGACAGTCAGGCTTCCGTGTCGAACTGACTCGCTTTTGATCAAGTCAAAATTTTTCAGCACCTCCGGCTTCAATGCCGAATAGTAGCGTCGAGCGTCAAAGAAGGACTCGCTTTGAACAACAACCAAATCCGGCGGCGCCGACGCGGGAAGTCCCTGCGGAGCTTCTAGCCTCGCGAACGGCGCTAGCTGGTGCAGCTCATGGGGCGATTGGCGCTCCGCGTGTGCATAAGTCCACAGAGCAGCCACGAGTCCAAAGGAACGCAAATCGTCCGAGGCTTCGTAAATCGGCCTGCAATGGCGCCCAGCACAAGATGCCAGAAGTAGCCCGGACGCAGCTAATGCCGCCGTATGTAAATAGAACGGCATCAACGGCGCGACGGGATCGAATAAATGGGCCTGCTGTGCAGGCCCATACAACGCTAGCCATATGCCCGCACCCGCAGTCATGGATCCTTCCAAGGCAAGCCCTGCCCATAAGGCAATGCCGTATCCGCCTCCAGCAACCAATGTGTTCAGCGCACCGAAGAATGGTAAGTACAACCGGGGATGTCGAATTGCATCAACGAAGTATTCGAAATCTGGATAAATAAATGGCTCTCTCAATGTGCGATATTTGGCGTTGCTGACCAAAATGATAAGGAGCTCAATCACAAGCACATTCGCCACGCCGAAGTATGGGCGCCGAAATAGTGCCAATTCGAAAGCGAATAGCATTGTCCACACACCGACATGCACGCCAACAGAAGCCAATGGTCGACGCCAAGGCACTAGCGGCCTAGGTAAAAGCAGCCCCTCCAATGCCAGTGAAAGCACCAGCCCTGCCAGGTAAGGCGGCAACAGGGGTATCCAATAGCCTTCAATCACCGTAGCCCATCCTCTTCAGGATCCACCCCGACACGGCCGGATGGATCACCGACAGCAGGAAGCACCCCAGATTCAGCGGAAACGGAAAACTGATCCTCGCCCTATTCCGCTGCAATCCACGGCGAATCACCCTGGCCGCTTTATCCGCTTTCCACAAAAACGGCTTGGGACCAGGCATGTCGAAGCACATTTGTGATTCCACGTACCCCGGCATGACGACGTTGAACTTGATGCCTTCACCGGCAAGCGCGTCGCGCATGGCTTCGCCGTATACCTTCACCGCGGCCTTGCTGGCGCTGTAGCTAGGGGTTTCCGGCAAGCCTCTCCAGGCCGCCAACGAACTGATCAATGCAATCTGTCCATGCCCCAGGCGACGCATGGTGGGCAGCACGCCGTGGACGGTGGCGAAGACGGCTTTGACGTTTACGTCCAAAAGGCGATGGACGTCTTGCCAGTCCTCGCCCTGCCCGTCCGGCCCCGTGTTGATGTTGACGCCTGCGTTGGCGACCACCAAGGTGGGCATTTCGGTTTCGCAGACCTTGGCCAACCACGCCAAGAGGGCGTCGTGATCGCGCACGTCAAGTTCATACGTGATGACGCGCGCGCCCAGCGCGCCGCAACGGTCGGCCAGTTCTTGCAGACGAGCGGCGTTGCGGCCTTGCAAGATCAGGGTTTTGGCGCCGGCGCTGGCGTATTCCAGCGCAAGCGCCCCGCCGATGCCTCCGGTTGCGCCAGTGATGAGAACGCAGCGCGGAAAACCGGGCTCTTGGCTATCGGTGGTGTTCATGCTTGGGGGACTGAGTTGGCGCGGGGGCCAATGGGGGGTGCGATGAAGCGGCAGGGCACGCGAAGCCCGCGCGGCGAAGGCGCGGCTATCTGGGTAAAGGCAAGACGTATAGCGAATGTAGGCGTTATCTGTGGCACGGCAACATGGACATGGCCGCCTTTCGGCGGCCATCATCGGGGTGTTCACAAAGTTACGGCCATCTCCCCGGATGGGAAGATGGCCGGCCATTGTAAGCGATCAATCGATCGATTTATTGCAATAAGCTACGCAACATCCACGCATTCTTCTCATGCACATCCAAACGCTGCGTCAACAGATCCGCCGTCGGCTGGTCATTCGCAGCATCGGCCTTCTCAAAAGCCGCACGCGCGGTCTTGGCGACCGACTCATTGGCACTGACCAACAAGCGCACCATTTCCAGCGCTTCCGGCACCGATTCCGGCTCGGCGATCGACGACAGCTTCGAGTACTCGCGATACGTGCCCGGCGCGTAGTGACCCAGCGCGCGAATGCGTTCGGCGATGCTGTCCAGCGCGTTCCACTCTTCCGTGTACTGCGTCATGAACATCAGGTGCAGCGTGTTGAACATGGGCCCCGTGACGTTCCAGTGGAAGTTGTGCGTCATCAGGTACAGCGTGTACGAGTCGGCAAGCAGCTTGGACAATTCGCCGGCGACGGCGGCGCGGTCCTTGTCCGAAATGCCGATGTTGATGCGCGGAACGCTCGGGGTCTTCTTGGTGGACTTGGCCATTGCTAGCTCCTATTAGGAAAAGTACGAAAGAAGGATACCACTGCAAATACGACGAATTGACGCGACACCCGCATGAATACAGGCCTGCGGCGCAACGCTTTGATGCGGCTCAAACTTCATCAGTCGGGGCGGCTGGCAGGACCAAAGCGATCAATCCTGAACCGCCGCAACTTCATCCGCCAGCATTTTGACGCCGGGCAATTCACATTCATAAACGGCTTGCGCCAGTGCTTCGATGGCGGCCAGGCGGGGGAAGCTGCGGCGCCATGCAAGCACCACCCGGCGTTCAGGCACGTGGCCCTCAAACGGCAGGTAGCGCAGCAGGCTGTTGCTGGGCGGATGCTCAGGCACAGCCGTCACCGGCAAGACCGTGACGCCGATGCCGGCCGCGACCATGTGGCGGATGGTTTCCAGCGAAGAGCCTTCGAAGGTGCGTTGAATACCATCGCTGGCGGCCGAGAAGCGTGACAGTTCCGGGCACACTTCCAGGACTTGATCGCGAAAGCAATGGCCGCTGCCCAAGAGCAGCATGGTCTGCTGCTTCAGGTCTTGGGCGTCGATGGATTTGCGCTGCGCCAGTTCGTGGTCGTTGGGCACTGCGACGATGAAGGGTTCGTCGTAAAGCGGCTGCATGACCAGGCCGGCTTCGGGCAGCGGCAACGCCATGATGGCGCAGTCGATTTCCCCCTGACGCAGCAGCTCCACCAGGCGGACGGTGAAGTTTTCTTGCAGCAGCAGCGGCATTTGCGGGGTGCGGCCGATTTGCACCGGCACCAGCTTGGGCAACAGGTACGGCCCAATGGTGTGGATGACGCCGACGCGCAAGGGGCCGGCCAGCGGGTCGTGGCCCTGCCGCGCAATCTCCTTGATGCTGGCGCTTTCTTCCAGCACTTTCTGCGCCTGCGCGACGATGCGCTGGCCGATGGGGGTGACGCCCACCTCGGCGCCGCCACGCTCAAACAGCGTCACGCCCAGTTCGTCTTCCAGCTTGCGTATCGCGACAGACAGCGTGGGCTGGCTGACGAAACAGGCCTCGGCTGCGCGGCCGAAATGCCGTTCGCGTGCAACCGCGACGATGTACTTGAGTTCGGTGAGAGTCATGGTGGACTACGCCCCCGGGGGTTGTGCGCGGGCGTTTTGGCCCGCGCTTAAATGATTCAGGTGATGGACGGGCCGCATGGCGTCAGGTCCGTAAGAAGTCTTCGCGGCCGCGCATCCAGCGCGCCAGGTGCGCCTCGACGGCGGCCGGGTGTTCGGCGCGCAGCCAGACGGCGGCGTCGCGGGCGTCTTCGGCGATGGCGGCATCCGTCTCCAGGTCGGCGAAGCGCAACAGCGCCATGCCGGATTGACGCGTGCCCAGGAATTCGCCGGGACCGCGCTGTTCCAGGTCGCGCCGGGCAATCTCGAAGCCGTCCGACGTTTCAAACATGGCGCGCAGCCGTTCGCGCGCGACTTGCGACAGCGGCGTTTGGTAAAGCAATACACAGACAGACTCGGCGGTGCCGCGCCCTACCCGGCCGCGCAGCTGGTGCAACTGAGCCAGGCCGAAGCGTTCGGCGTGCTCGATGACCATCAGCGATGCATTGGGCACGTCCACCCCAACTTCGATGACGGTGGTGGCAACCAGCAGGTCGACCTCGCCTTCGCGGAAGGCTTGCATGACGGCGGCTTTTTCCGCTTGGGGCAGCCGGCCGTGGACCAAGCCGATGCGCAGGTCGGGCAAGTCAACGCGCATGCCTTCGTAGGTGTCGACGGCGGTTTGCAGTTCCAGCGCCTCGCTTTCTTCAACCAGCGGGCAGACCCAATACACTTGCTGCCCGCCACGCGCCGCCTGCGCGACGTGGGCGATGACTTCTTCGCGCCGTGCGTCAGACACCAGCTTGGTCAGCACGGGCGTGCGGCCCGGCGGCAGTTCGTCGATGACGGAAACGTCCAGGTCGGCAAAGAAGGTCATCGCCAAGGTGCGCGGAATGGGCGTGGCGCTCATGTTCAGCTGATGCGGCACGATGCGGCCGCGCACGGTCTCACCCTTCTTCGTCAGCGCCAGCCGTTGGCCGACGCCGAAACGGTGTTGCTCATCAACGATGGACAGGCCCAGCCGATGGAATTCAACGTGGTCTTGAATGATGGCTTGCGTGCCGACGACGAGCTGCACGCTGCCGTCTGCCGCAGCGGCGGCGGCTTCACGGCGCGCTTTGGCGGTAAGGCTGCCGCTTAACCACGCGACGTTGATGCCCAGCGGCTGCAGCCACGAGACCAGCTTGCGGAAGTGTTGCTCGGCCAGAATTTCGGTGGGCGCCATCAACGCCACTTGGGCGCCGCCGGCAATCGCCTGGGCGGCGGCGATGGCGGCCACGACCGTTTTGCCGCTGCCTACGTCGCCCTGCAACAGGCGATGCATGGGGTACGGCTTGGCCAGGTCGGCGGAAATTTCCTGCACCACGCGTTCTTGCGCGGCCGTTAACTTGAATGGCAGGTTGGCGTATAGCTTGGCGACCAGGCCGCCGGCCTCGTTGCGCACCGGTAGCGATTCGGCTTCCTTGATGCGACGGGCGGCGCGCGCGGCGGCTAGCGACAACTGCTGCGCCAGCAGCTCGTCGAATTTGATGCGGCGCCAGGCGGGGTGGACGCGGTCCAGCAGCGCTTGTTCGGATTCGCCTTGGGCCGGCGTATGCAGCGCACGGATAGCGGGTTCAAAGGGAGGCAGGTCGTAGCGGGCGCGGGCTTCATCCGGCAAGGTGTCGGACAAATCCGCGCGATCCAGCGCTTGCGCGATGGCGCGGCGCAGCGGCAGCTGCGGCAGCCCTTCTGTTGTGGGATAGACCGGGGTCAGCGCCGTGGGCAGCGGCGCGTCCGCATTGGTCATGCGGGGGTGCACCATCTGCCGGCCAAAGAGACCGCCGCGGACTTCACCGCGAGCGCGCAACCGTTTGCCCACCGCGATCTGCTTTTGCTGGCTGGGGTAGAAATTCAGCCAGCGCAATTGGAGTTCGCCCGTTTCATCCGCCAAGGTGGCGGTGAGCTGACGCCGAGGCCGGTACTGCACCTCGGATTTCGTGATCTCGCCTTCGACCTGGCCAGCAAAGCCCGGGCGCAGCGAACTGATCGGGATGATGCGGGTTTCGTCTTCGTAGCGCAGCGGCAGGTGCAGCACGAAGTCCTCGGGCAGCACCAAGCCCAGATTCCGAAGCTTGCGCTCGGTATCCGTCATCGGTTTGCCGGCGCCTTTGGTATCGGCGCCGGGTCGCTTGGAAGCCACTGCCGCGGCCGGCATGAAGAAACGAACCTCTGGGCTTGACCGTCCGGGTGCGCCTTACAGGACCAGAATGGCTTCGACTTCGAACTGCGCGCCCTTGGGCAGGCTGGCCACACCGATGGTGGAGCGTGCCGGGAACGGCTGCGGAATGATCTCGGCCATGATCGAGTTGGCGGCGGTGAACTTGCCCAGATCAGTCAGGAACAAGGTCAGCTTGACCACGTTGTCCAGCGTGCCGCCAGCTTCGGTGATGACAGCCTGCATGTTGGCAAAGGCCTGACGCACTTGCGCGTCAAAGTTTTCAGAGACCAGATCGCCGGTGCCGGGCTCCAGGCCGATCTGGCCCGAAAGGTAAACAGTCTTGATGCCGGTAACGGCAACCGCTTGCGAGTAAGGGCCAACGGCAGCGGGTGCGGCGTCGGTATGGATGATTTGCTTGCTCATGGGCGGAATCCTTCAGGTGACGGATAGAAGCTACAACTATCGAAGTTTATCTAGCAATAGACGTTTGCGAAAGTGGCCGGATGACGCAGGGACGAATGAATCCCGGTTTCATGCCTCTGCCTGATGGCCGGCGCCGCCGATATCACCGCGATGGGCGATCAGCAAATCCACCAGCGCTTGGGCGGCGACCGACAAGCTGCGGCCCTTGCGCTGCACCAGATAGAGGGGCCGCGTCAGCGCACGGCCGGCCAATGGCACCACGCGCAGATCGTCGCTGGCGAAATGAAAAAGCGTCATGGCTGGCACGACAGACACGCCCAATCCGGCTCGCACCAGCCCGGTTACGGTGGCCAAGTGTTCGACTTCGAAGACCGGCGATGGCGCATCGGCGCCGAAAGCCTCGTCCAGATGTTTGCGCACACTGCTGCCGCGCGCAAGCTGAATGACGGGGTGGCGGACGATATCGCGCAAGCGCACTGATTTTTGCGCAGCAAGCGGATGATCGGCGCGGCACACCAGAAAGTAGCGGTCGGCGTGCAGAAATTCGCTGTCCAAGTCCGTCATGTCCGCCCGCCGCGACGCCACCGCGAAGTCGACCTGCCCGCTTTGCACCATATTCAGACAAGGTTCCAGCAAGGCGTCGCGCAGATCCAGCACGATGCCGGGGTGCTCATTGCTGAAGCGCGCCAGCAGATTGGGCAGCCAGCCGGCCGCCAATGACGGTAGCGCCGCCAGCGCCACGCGGCCACGGCGCCGGGCGGCGTGGTCGCGCAGGTCTTCCATGACGAGATCCATATCCGCTAGAAGTCTGCGCGCGGACGCGTCCAGCACACGGCCTTCGGCCGTCAGTTCGACGTGGCGGGTACTTCGGTCGAAAAGGCGCAGCCCGGCGGTGTCTTCCAGGGACCGGATCAGCGCGCTGAAGGCGGGCTGCGTCAGGTGGCAGCGCTGCGCGGCACGCGTGAAATGCCGTTCTTCAGCCAGCGCCACAAAGGCGCGGAGTTGGCGTGCAGATAGATTCATGGCTTTCTTCTATCAATTGATCCGATTTTTCTATTTTACTGATGATCGGCAGGTGCCTATAGTGGCCTCGACACCCGCAAGGCCCGACTGGACTCCCCTATGCCTCAAACCCCTCTGCTTATCGGCTGCGCGTCAGGATTCTCTGGCGACCGGACCGACGGCGCCGCCGACGTGGTGCGCACCCTGGCTGCCCAGGGCGGCGGCACGCTGATATTCGAAACCCTGGCCGAACGCACGCTGGCGCTGGCGCAACTCGCGCGCAACGACGACCCCAATCGGGGCTACGAGCCGCTGCTGGACGAACTGGTATCGCCCGTGCTGGCGGATTGCCTGCGCCATGGCATCAACATCGTCAGCAATTTCGGCGCGGCCAACCCCGCAGCGGCGGCCCGGCGCATTGCCGCGATTGCCCGCGAACAAGGCCTGCCCGTGCCTCGCATCGCCGTCGTGCATGGCGATGCCTTGAACACGCCCGAGCAGCGCGCCCTGCTGCAAGACCGTTTGGGCGCCGGGCTGGCAGGGCAAGAAGTCGTTAGCGCCACGGCGTATCTGGGCGCGACCGAAATCGCCGAAGCCTTGGCGGCCGGGGCGCAAATCGTGGTGGCGGGACGCGTTGCGGACCCTTCCCTGACGCTCGGCCCGGCCATGGCGCACTTTGGCTGGGACGCCGCCGATTGGCCGCGCCTGGGCCGCGCGACCATGGCCGGCCATATGCTGGAATGCGGCCTGCAAGTCACCGGCGGCTACTTCTGCGTGCCGGGCCTGAAGGATGTACCCGACGTCCACGCGGCAGGTTTCCCCATTGCTGAGATCGATGCCGACGGCGAATTCGTTATCGGCAAGGCGGCCCACACCGGTGGCGTGGTGGATGCCCGCACGGTGAAGGAACAGCTGCTATATGAAGTCCACGACCCCGCGCGCTATCTGACGCCCGACGTCGTGGCCGACCTGAGCCAGGCGCGCGTCGTCGAGCTGGGCGGCAACCGCGTGGCGGTGCATGGCATCACCGGCCACGCGCGGCCCGCCGAATTGAAGGTCAACGTCTGCTATCGGGGTGGCTGGCTGGCCGAAGCGGAAATTTCCTACGCAGGGGTGCAAGCTGAAGCCCGGGCACGCCTGGCTGCGGACATTGTCCAGAAGCGGCTGGGTTCGGCCTTCAAACTGCGCGCGGATTTGATCGGCGCAATCAGCATCCTGGGCGACGACGCCGGTGAGATGCGCCGCGCCCTGCCTGACTCGCACGCGCGCGATGTACGCCTGCGCCTGGCCGGCGAACACGCCGATCGCGCCCAGGCCGAACGCATTTTGCGCGAAGTGAATGCGCTGTACACCTGCGGCCCGGCAGGCGGCGGCGGCGTGCGCACCGCGTTGCGGCCGCGTTTGAACATGCTGTCTTGCACCATCCCCCGCGACGCCGTGCAAAGCGGCTGGAAATTCCTGGAGGAAATCGCGTCATGACCCGCGCCCCCCACACGCAAAAAGTACCGCTGTATCGCCTGGGCCACAGCCGCTCGGGAGACAAGGGCAACATCTCGAACCTGAGCCTGATCGCCTGGGACCCCGAGTGCTACGACGTGCTGACCGCACAAGTCACCGAAGCCCGCGTCGCCGATTGGTTCGCGTACCGCCACCCCACGCGCGTAACGCGCTACCTGCTGCCCACGCTGCACGCCATGAATTTCGTGCTGGAAGGCGTGCTGGACGGCGGCGTGAACGATGCCCTGAATCTGGACACGCACGGCAAGAGCCTGTCCTTCCGATTGCTGGACCTGACGGTGGAGGTCAGCGCAGAACTGGCCGCCCGCCTGCCAGACATACCCGGCGACCGCCCCGCGGCCGCCTGATACTCCCCGCCCGACCATAAAAAAACACCACAGGAGACACACAACATGCGCATTTCTTCCAAGGGCCGTCTGGCCCTGCTGCTGGCCGCCGCCCTGCCCCTGACCGCCATGGCGCAGAACTTTCCGGCCAAGCCCATCACGTTCATCGTGCCGTTTGCGGCCGGCAGCGCCACCGACCAGATCGGCCGCGCCATCGGCCAGGGCGTCACCGAGCAGACCGGCCAAGCCGTGGTGATCGAAAACAAACCGGGCGCCAGCGCCATGATCGGCGCGGCTGCCGGTGCGCGCGCCGCGCCCGACGGCTATACCGTCCTGATCACGACCAACACCACGCACGCCGCCAACGAGCATCTGTACAAGTCGCTGACGTATCAACCCGTGAAAGACTTTGCGCCGATCTCGCTGCTGGGCAAAGGCGGCCAGATCATGGTCGTGAACCCGAACTCGCAGGCCAAGACCGTGGGCGAATTTCTGGCCCAGGCCAAGCAGTCACCCGGCAAGCTGAGCTTTGGCAGCGGCAGCTCCAGCAGCCGCATCGCAGGCGAACTGCTGCAGCAGATGGCAGGCGTGCAACTGCTGCACGTGCCGTACAAGAGCAATCCGCTGGCGGTCACCGACCTGCTGGGCGGCCAGATCGACATGATGATCACCGACACCGCCACCGGCCTGCCGCAAGTCAAGTCCGGCAAGCTGCGCGCGCTGGGCGTGACCGGTGTAGCCCGCTCGCCGCTGGCGCCGGACGTGCCGACCATCGCCGAAGCCGGCGTGCCGGGATACGAGATGGGCTATTGGTTTGCGGCCTACGCCCCGGCCGGCACGCCGCCTGACGTGGTGAAGCGCCTGAACGAGCTGCTGGTGAACGCGACCAAGACGAAGCCTGCGCAGCAGTTCTACGCGCAGACCGGCACGGACGCTGCCACGTCCACCCCGGACGAACTGGCCACGTTCCAGCAGGCCGAATCGAAGAAGTGGGGCGACATCATCAAGAAGGCCGGCATCCAGCCGGAATGATCGCCATCGTTTCCAGCTGACGGGCATAAAAAAGCCCCATCGCATGCGATGGGGCTTTTTACTAGCGCAAGACGGTGACTTATTTGTCCACGAACGCGCGTTCAACCACGTAGTCACCCGGCTGGCCCACACCCGGCGACACCGTGAAGCCGCGCTTGTCCAGCATGGCGCTGATGTCAGCCAGCATATGCGGGCTGCCGCAGATCATGGCGCGGTCGGTTTCGGGGTTGATTTGCGGGATGCCGATGTCGTCGCACAGCTTGCCGTTTTCCATCAGTTCCGTAATGCGGCCCTGGTTGCGGAACGGTTCGCGCGTAACGGTCGGGTAGTACACGAGCTTGTCGCGCACCACGTCGCCAAAGAATTCGTTGTTCGGCAGTTCTTTTTCGATGAAGTCGGCGTAGGCCAGTTCGCTGACCCAACGCACGCCGTGCACCAGAATGACCTTGTCGAAACGTTCGTAGATGTCCGGGTCTTTGATGATGCTCATGAACGGCGCCAGGCCCGTGCCCGTGCCAAACAGGAACAGATGCTTGCCGGGCTTCAAGTCGTCGACGACCAGCGTGCCAACCGGCTTGCGGCTGACGAGGATGGTGTCGCCTTCTTTCAGATGCTGCAGCCGCGACGTCAGCGGGCCGTTCTGCACCTTGATGCTGAGGAACTCGAGGTTCTCTTCATAGTTGGCGCTGGCGATGCTGTAGGCGCGCAACAAGGGCTTGCCTTCAACTTCCAGGCCGATCATGACGAAGTGGCCGTTGTGGAACCGCAAGGCCGCGTCACGCGTCGTGGTAAAGGAAAACAGGGTGTCGTTCCAGTGGTGCACGCTAAGTACGCGCTCAGTGTTGAAAGCAGCCATGTCGAATTCAGTTAGGGCGGCTTCCGGGTGTGAGCCCGAGGGCGCCGCGTGGTCGTTCCGCGCCGCACAAAAGACGCGGCCGGCATTAGGGTAAGCCCTATTCTACAGGGTCTCGATGGGAATTGCTCTCATTATTCCGTAATACGCTTATGCCGAATTGATAGGGATCAAGCTTCTGAACCCCCTCCTGCGGGCATGCTGACGAAAAGTTGAACAGCGCAATGCTTCCTGTTATTGTCGCGGTCTCAGTTGATAATCGTTTTCGTTAGCAGACCGTTTTTCAAGCACTTTCAGCATTGGCAAGGGGCGCGCCCCTTGCAGCCCTAGCCGGAGTTTCCGACATGACCAAGCGTCCCCAATTGAATTCGCTGCTTCGCGCCCTGGCGCTGGCAGGCGCCGCCGCCTTCACCGTTTCGGCCAACGCAGCCGAAGAAGTCAGCCTGTACACCACCCGGGAACCCAAGCTGATCCAGCCGCTGCTGGATGCGTTCACGAAGGAAAGCGGCATCAAGGTCAATACCGTCTTCGTCAAGGACGGTCTGCTGGAACGCGTCAAGGCTGAAGGTTCGAAGTCGCCCGCCGACGTGCTGATGACGGTGGACATCGGCAACCTGCTGGACCTGGTGGATGGCGGCGTGACCCAGCCGATCAAGTCCGAAACCCTGGAATCCGTCATCCCCGCCAACCTGCGCGGCGCTGACGGCAAGTGGTTTGCGCTGTCGCTGCGCGACCGCGTGCTGTATGTGGAAAAGGACTTGAAGCTGGAGTCCTTCCGCTACGAAGACTTGGCCGACCCGAAGTGGAAGGGCAAGGTTTGCATCCGTTCGGGCCAACACCCCTACAACACCGCCATGGTCGCGTCGATGATCGCGCATGACGGCGCCGAAGCCACTGAAAAGTGGTTGCGTGGCGTGAAAGCCAACTTGGCCCGCAAGGCGGCAGGCGGCGACCGTGACGTGGCCCGCGACATCCTGGGCGGCATCTGCGACATCGGCCTGGCCAACGCCTACTATGTCGGCCACATGAAGAACGCCGAAGCCGGCACCGACGCCCGCAAGTGGGGCGACGCCATCAAGGTCATCCGCCCGACGTTCGCCAATGAGAAAAGCGGCGGCACGCACGTGAACGTCAGCGGCGCCGCCGTTGCCGCCCACGCGCCGCACAAGGCCAACGCCATCAAGCTGCTGGACTTCCTGGTGTCGGAACCCGCCCAAGCGCTGTACGCCCAAGCCAACTACGAATACCCCGTCCGCAAGGGCGTGAAGCTAGACCCCGTCATCGCCAGCTTTGGCGAATTGAAGGTTGATCCGCTGCCCCTGACCGAGATCGCCAAGCATCGCAAGCAAGCCAGCGAATTGGTGGACAAGGTCGGCTTCGACAACTGATCGACCCGTGGCGCGCGTCACGCCCCTTGGCGTGACGCAACCATGAGGCAGTATTGGGCCTGTTCCCTTCCTTTGAAGGGAACAGGCCTTGCCATTGATGCAATCGACCTTGAAGCATGCACACTGAATCTTTGCCCCGGCCGCTGCGTTTGCGCTGGACTGAACGAGGCGCTGGCTGGCTGACAGGCGCTGGACTGATTGCGCTGGCCGTCCTGGCCCCGGTGCTGACGCTGGCCTGGTGGGCGCTGGGCGGCGAATTGGCCCACTGGCAGCATCTGGCGACCTACGTGTTGCCCCACGCACTGGCCAACACCGCAATGCTGCTGGCCGGCGTGGGCGTGATGGTGACGTTGCTGGGCACGGGGGCCGCCTGGCTGGTCACCGCTTACGACTTCCCGACCCGCCGCATCCTGACCTGGGCGCTGCTGCTGCCGCTGGCAGTGCCAACCTACATCATCGCGTTTGCCTACCTGGACCTGCTGCACCCCATCGGCCCGATCCAGACCGCCATCCGCGCGCTGCTGGGCTATGACAGCCCGCGCCAGTTCCGCTTGCCTGATCTGCGGTCCATCTACGGCGCGATCTTCGTGCTGGGCTTCGTGCTGTATCCGTACGTTTACCTGAGCACCCGCGTCATGTTCATGACGCAAGCGGCCAGCCTGCTTGAAGCCGCGCGCACCTTGGGCGCTGGCCGGGTGGCCGTCTTCTTCCGCGTCGCCCTGCCCTTGGCGCGGCCCGCCATTGTCGTGGGCGTCAGCCTGGCGTTGCTGGAAACGCTGAACGATATCGGCGCGTCCGAATTTCTGGGCGTGCAGACGTTGACGGTGTCGGTCTACACCACGTGGGTCACGCGATCGGATCTGGCGGGCGCGGCGCAGATTGCGCTGACGATGCTGGCGATTGTGATCGGCCTGATCATGCTGGAACGCCATGGCCGCAAACGCCAACGCTATGCCAACACGCAGCGCATGCGCCCGATGCAGCCGCGCCGCCTGCATGGTGTTGCGGCAGGCATTGCCGCCTTGCTGGGCTGGATTCCCGTGGTGATCGGTTTCGTCGCCCCT
Source organism: Achromobacter kerstersii (assembly GCF_902859595.1). Taxonomy (GTDB): domain Bacteria; phylum Pseudomonadota; class Gammaproteobacteria; order Burkholderiales; family Burkholderiaceae_B; genus Achromobacter; species Achromobacter kerstersii. Next base: position 1,147,839 of record NZ_CADIJQ010000001.1, read on the forward strand.
GCCGCGTACCTGATCTATGAAACCTACAAGCGCCTGCACCTGGTGGGCGGCGTGTCGGACCAGTTGATCAACGGCTTGAGCAACACGCTGATCGTGGCGTTCAGCGCCACCATCGTCACCTTGATTTGCGGGCTGATTGTGGCTTGGGCCGGGCGCACCTTGCGCGAAAGCGCCAGCTTCAACCCGGCGCGTGCCTGCGCGCGTATCGCCAGCTTGGGCTACGCGGTGCCCGGCACCGTGCTGGCCATCGGGCTGTTGACCCCCTTCGTGTGGATCGACACCGCTGTGGCCAAAGTATTCGGCGGCACGGGCCTGTTCCTGATGGGTTCAATGGCTGCGCTGGTCTGCGCTTATGTGATTCGCTTTCTGGCCATTTCCACTGGCGCGCTGGAAGCCGGGCTGGCGCGCATTCCGCCGTCGCTTGAACAGGCCTCGCGCCTGTTGGGCGAAAGCTCTGCCGGCACCCTGCGCCGCGTTCACCTGCCGCTGTTGCGGCCCGCGCTGGCCGCCAGCGCGCTGCTGGTGTTCGTGGACGCCATGAAGGAATTGCCGGCAACGCTGCTGCTGCGCCCCATGAATTTCGACACGCTGGCGACGTGGCTCTACGCCGAAGCCGCGCGCGGCACGTACGAGGAAGGCGCCGTCGCGGCGCTTGCGATCGTGCTGGCCGGCCTCTTGCCCGTCATCTTGCTGGCGCGCACCAATCTGAAAATGGGACATTGATCATCGTGCCCGATCTGTTAGAAATCGACCGCCTTTCCCTCGCCTACGAGACGCCCGCCGGGCTGAAACCCGTGGTGCAGGATTTGTCACTGGGCTTGCCGGCCGGCCACATCGGCTGCCTGCTGGGCGAATCCGGCTGCGGCAAGACCACCGTGCTGCGCGCCATCGCCGGCTTTGAGCCCGTGCGCGCCGGGCGCATCCTGCTGGATGGCACGGTCATCTCGTCGCCGACCGAACAAGTTGCGCCGGAATTGCGCCGCGTGGGCATGATGTTCCAGGACTACGCGCTGTTCCCCCACCTGACGGTGGCGCTGAACGTGGCCTTCGGGCTGCGTAAGCTGGCGCGCCCCGAGCGCGCTCGCCGCGTCGACGAAATGCTGACGCTGGTGGGCTTGGCCCATGCGGCCAACAGTTATCCGCATGAGATTTCGGGCGGGCAGCAACAGCGCGTGGCGCTGGCGCGGGCCTTGGCGCCCTCGCCCGATCTCTTGCTGCTGGACGAACCGTTTTCGAATCTGGATGTGGACACGCGTGAACGTTTGGCATTCGAAGTGCGCGACATCCTCAAGACCACCGGCCACACCGCCATCCTGGTCACGCACAACCAGGCCGAAGCGTTCGCCATTGCGGACCGCATCGGGGTGATGAGCAAGGGTTGCATCGCGCAATGGGATACGCCTTACAACCTGCACCATCATCCCCGCAGCGATTTCGTGCGCGACTTCATCCGCCGCGAAGCGTTGGAAGAACGGCGCGAGCAAGCGTTTGCCCGCGGCCGCTAGAGAGTCAGCAATTGCGAATCTGCGATTTGAACTGCCCCCCGAACGTTTGATCCAGGTCCAAGTTCCGGGGGCAATTCAATTCGTGTGTGTGTTCATGCCTTGGCGGCATCAGTCCGCCGACAGCTTCACCTTCTGCGACAGGGCCTTGAACGACTCGTACTGGCTGGCGGTCAAGCGCTGAACTTCTTCCGGGCTGGACCCGTAGGGCATGAAGCCCGCCTGCTCCAGCTTGTCTTTCACTTCGGGCAGCGCCAGCGCCCATTGGAAGGCCTCGCTCAACGCGCGCGTGGCCTCTGGCGACATGTTCGCCGGGCCATACACCGCAAACCACGGGTCTACAACTGCACCCGAGTAACCCAGCTCAGCCAGCGTGGGCACATCCGGCAAAGCCGGTGCGCGCTTGCTGCCCGTGACCGCCAACGGATGCACTTTGCCCGCCTTGATGTGCGGCAGCGATGCAGGTAGGTTGTCGAACATCACGGGCAAGTGCCCGCCCAACAAATCGTTCAACGCTTGCGCGCTGCCTTTGTACGGAATGTGCTGCATGCCTGCGCCCGTCAGCTGGTCGAACATGACGCCCGCCAAATGCATGGACGTGCCCGTGCCGGGCGTGCCGAACGAGGTGCCGGGATGCTGCTTGGCGTAGGCGACCAGGTCCTTGACGCTGTCCACCTTCAGCGCGGGGCCGGTTTCCAGCACGACCGACGACGCGCCCAACATGCTGACGCCCGTGAAATCCTTCGTGGGGTCAAACGGCATCTTCGGGTAGACGAAGGGATTGAGCGCATTGGTCGAAATCGCGCCAAAGCCGATCGTGTAGCCGTCCGGCGCGGCCTTGGCCACGGCGTCCATGCCGATGTTGCCGCCCGCGCCGGGGCGGTTTTCAACGATGACGGGCTGGCCCAGTTTTTCGGCCACTTTCTGCCCGGCCGTGCGCGCCACCAGATCGGTGGTGCCGCCTGCCGTATAGGGCACGATAAAGGTGATGGGCTTGGCCGGGTAACCGGCGGCAAGCGCGGTGGATGCGCCTTGAATAAGCGCAAGCGCGGCCAGGCCGCGCGCAAGGTTGAACGTGTGGCGGTGCATGAGTCTCCATCCTGTTGTTATGAAGGTTTGGAGGCGCATGATACTGCCGCGCGAGCGCGCGCGGCAGCAGATTAACGCGGCATCATTACGCCCGGGCTTCGGGCAGCGGAATGAACTCGGTTTCATCGCCCGGCACCACCTGATCGAAGCGGGTGCGCTGCCAGTCTTGCTTGGCCTGTTCGATGCGGTCCTTGCTGCTGGACACGAAGTTCCACCAGACAAAGCGCGGGCCGTCCAAGGGTTCGCCGCCAATCAACGCAAAGCGCGCGGCCGTCTTGGCGCGGATCTGCACCGGGCGGCCCGGCGCGAAAACCACCAGGCGGCCGCTTTCAAATTCTTGCCCATCGATCTCGACCGTGCCTTGCGCCAGATACGCGGCGCGTTCTTCGAATTCGGCCGGCAGAACGGTGGTGGCGCCCGCTCGCAATTGCAGGTCGCCATAAAACAGCGGCGACAGCGTCTTCACCGACGACGTCTTGCCAAACAGCGAACCCGCCACGACCTGCGCGCGCACGCCCTCGCCTTCAATCACCGGCTGCGCGTCCAAACCGTAATGCGTGAAGCCCGGGTCCGTTTCTTCGTGCTGCTTGGGCAGGCCCACCCAAATCTGCAGGCCACAGAGGCGCTGCGGCGCAAGCCGGCTTTCCGGCGACGAACGTTCCGAGTGGACGATGCCACGGCCCGCCGTCATCCAATTCACTTCGCCCGGCAGGATGGTTTGCGTATGGCCCACGCCGTCGCGGTGCACCATCGACCCTTCATACAGATACGTGACGGTGGACAGCCCGATATGCGGGTGCGGACGCACGTCAATGCCCGAACCGATATCAAAATCCGCCGGCCCCATGTGGTCCAGGAATACGAACGGCCCGACGCTGCGGCGCTGCGCCGACGGAATGGCGCGCCGGACGGAGAAACCGCCCAGGTCGCTGGTGCGCGGCACCACAATGGTTTCGATTTGGTTTTCGCCTGCTTCGGACAAGGTAGACATGTTGTAGCGCTCCGCATGAATAGGCCAACGGCCATCTTAAATCTCAGTCACGGCCAGATGGCCAAAACGCAATCGTGCCGGGCGGATCGTATCCGCCCGGCACGTGGGCTTACGCCAAGTCAAACACCAGCACTTCGGCCTGCTTGCCACCCGACAGCTCGACACGGCTTTCGTCCGTGATCGCCACGGCGTCGCCGGTGGACAGCTCGGTGCCGTTGACGACGATGCTGCCGCGGGCCACATGGATCCAGGAACGGCGGCCGGCCGCCAGGTTCAGCGTGGCGGATTCGTCACCATCGAACAGACCGCCATACAGCCGCGCATCTTGATGGATCTTCATCGAACCATCTTCACCATCGGGCGACACCAGCGCTTGCAGACGGCCACGCTTTTGCGCATCGCTGAAGCTACGCTCTTCGTATTCCGGGGCAATGCCAGTCACGTCGGGCTCGATCCAGATTTGCAGCATGTGCGTTTCGGTATCCGGCAGCGGGTTGAACTCGGAGTGCATCACGCCGCGTCCCGCGCTCATCCGCTGCACGTTGCCGGGCTGGATGGTCGAGCCGCTGCCCATGCTGTCCTTGTGCGCAATCGCGCCGTCCAGCACATAGGTGATGATCTCCATGTCCCGGTGGCCGTGGGTGCCGAAACCGCGGCCGGCGGCGATGCGGTCGTCATTGATCACGCGCAGCGCGCCAAAGCCCATGTGAGCCGGGTCGTAGTAGTTGGCAAACGAAAAGGTGTGAAACGAATCGAGCCACCCATGGTTGGCGTGACCTCGTTCGGCAGCGCGGCGAATCGTAAGCATTGTGGACTCCTGTTTCAATAATATGAATGATTGTCGGGTGCAACGCTTCAGGCTTTTGTCCTGCTTGTTTCGCTGCATCCCTGGCATGAGTGATATTCTGCGCGTGCCGAACCCTGCGTTTGGCGCTATATTTTGACGAGTTCATTCAAATTTTTTGAACACCCCTCTTCCATGCAACCGATCACCCCTGAACTGCTGATTCTTGTCGACGCCATCGCCCGCCACGGCAGCTTCGCCAAAGCGGCCCGCGAACTGGGCAAAGTGCCCTCGGCCGTGACCTATTCCATCCGCAAGCTGGAAGACGGGCTGGACGTGTTGCTGTTTGACCGCTCTGGCCACCGCGCGCTGCTGACGCCTGCGGGTGAAGCGTTGTTGAAGGACGGGCGCCATGTTCTGCAATCGTTAGACGACCTGGCTTGCCGCGTCAAACGTATCGCAACGGGCTGGGAAGTGGAACTGCGCATCGCAGTCAGCGCCGTGCTGCCCTGGCGGCCGCTCTATGACTTGATCGATGAATTTCAAACGCTTGAAAGCGCGACCACGCTGCGGTTTTCCAGCGAAGTGCTAAGCGGAAATTGGGATGCGCTGACGTCCAACCGTGCGGATCTGGTCATTGGTGCGGGCGCGCATGCAGAGCCGACCGGGCCGTATCGTTCGCAGGCTATTGGCACCACGCAATTCGGTTTCTGCGTGGCGGCGCATCATCCCCTGGCGTCGCTGCCGCAGCCGCTCAGCCGCGCGGACATCACAAAGTACTGCGCGGTGGTGGTGGCCGATACGTCACGAAATTTGCCGCCGCAATCGCGCGGGATTCTGGCGGATCAACCCACGCTGGTGATGCCGTCGATGCAGGCAAAGATCGAAGCGCAGGTGCGCGGGCTGGGTTGCGGCTATCTGCCGCTGACGATGGCCGCGCCGTACTTATCGCAGGGCTTGCTGGTAGTGTGCGACACGGATGAGGGCATGGCGCTGACAGAACACGTGGCGTATGCCTGGCGCGCCGAAGCGCCGGGGGAAGCGCTGAAGTGGTGGCTGCAGAAGCTGAAATCGCCGCGGTTATGTGAGAGTTTGTTGGGGATGGGGTGATGGGTTTCGCGCGCGGGTTGCTTGCTTGCTTTCTTGCGGTGGGTGGAGCGCGCCATGTCATCCCATAGGAATGGGATGCGCACCGCGCGCGCCCCATCTATCACTCGTCCTCGATCCCCAATTCGCGCAGTTTGCGCGTGATCGTATTGCGCCCAATCCCTAAACGCGATGCGGCTTCCACGCGGCGGCCGCGGCTGGCGTCCAGCGCGCTTTGCAGCAGGATCTTTTCAAACTGGCGGGTCAGCGTCGCCATCACTGCCGGCTCACCGCGTTCCAAGCGGTACTGTGCATCGCGCAGCAACGAATCTTGCCAGTTGCGTGGCGCGCCGTCGTCGACAACCGATGATGCCTGCACAACCGTACCGATGCTGGGCACGGACGCCACCGGACGCAGCGGCGCCGACCCGGCTTGCTGCTGATGCTCCAGCGCACGAATTTCCGGTGGCAGATCCTGGCGGTCTACCGTCTGGCCGGGCGCCATCACCGTCAGCCAATGGCAGAAGTTCTCCAGCTGGCGCACGTTGCCGGGGAAGTCGAACTTCGTCAGCACGGCCAACGCATCCGGCGTCAAACGTTTGACCGGCACGCCCAGCGTGCGGGCGCTGGCGGTCAGGAAATGCTGAGCCAGGGCTGGAATGTCTTCCACGCGCTCACGCAAAGGCGGCAGGCGCAGGCGGATGACGTTCAGGCGGTGGAACAAGTCTTCGCGGAACAAGCCCTGTTCAACGCGCTGCTCAAGCGGCTGGTGGGTAGCGGCCACGATGCGCACGTCCACGCGCACCGGCTGTGCGCCGCCCACGCGATAGAAGCTGCCTTCGGCCAGCACACGCAGCAAACGCGTCTGCAATTCAATCGGCATGTCGCCGATTTCATCCAGGAACAGCGTGCCGCCGTGGGCTTCCTCGAAGCGGCCGCGGCGCAAGTTGTTGGCGCCGGTAAACGCGCCCCGCTCGTGGCCGAACAATTCGGCTTCGAGCAGATCACGCGGAATGGCCGCCGCGTTCAGCGCCACGAAGGGGCCGCTGGCGCGCACGCCGTGGCCGTGCAACGCACGCGCCACCAATTCCTTGCCCGTGCCCGATTCCCCGGTGATCAACACCGTGACTTTCGACTGCGCCAGGCGGCCAATGGCGCGGAACACTTCCTGCATCGCGGTGGAGGACGACTGCGTCATCATCCAGCGTTCGTTGTTCTGCGCGGACTCGCCCTGCCCTTCGGGCGTTTCGGGCTGCGCGGATTCCTGCATGGCGCGCTGGATCAGCGCCACCGCTTCGTTCACGTCGAACGGCTTGGCCAGGTAATCAAACGCGCCGCCCTGGAAGGCGGACACGGTGCTGTCCAGGTCGGCGAACGCGGTCATCACAATGACCGGCAAGCCGGGATGCCGTTCTTTCAACTGGCGCAACAGCTCCAAACCATTGCCGCCAGGCATGCGGATATCGGACACCAATGCGACGGGCGTTTCGCGCGACAGCGCTTCCAGCACGTCAGCCGATTGGGAGAAACTGCGGGTGGGGACACCAGCGCGGGCCAGGGCCTTTTCGAGGACCCAGCGGATGGCCTGGTCGTCGTCGACGATCCATACGGGTTTCATCAGTGTGCGGGCTCCATCGGTAGGACCAGGCGAAACTCGGTACGCCCGGGTCGGGATTCAAATTCGATGATGCCGCCGTGCTGCTGCACGAAGTCCTGGGCCAGGCTCAAGCCCAGCCCGGTACCGCCGGCCCTGGCTGTGACCAGCGGGTGGAAAATGCGGTCACGGATATGGTCCGGCACGCCGGGACCGTTATCAATAATGGACAGCACCAGCGCCAGCCGGTGTTGCCGGTGCGCCAGCATGACTTGGCGCGCAACCCGGGTGCGCAAGGTGACCACGCCGGGTTCCGTCTGCGGGCCTTGCGGCCGCGCGACGAGTTCTTGCGCGGCGTTGCGCGCCACGTTCAGCACGGCCTGCATCAAGCGGGCAGCGTCGCCCTTCAAGTCAGGCACCGAGGCGTCGTAGTCGCGCAAAATCGTGACGTCGTTGCGGAACTCGGCCTGAATCAGCGCGCAAACGCGCTCGCAAATTTCGTGGATGTTCACCGGCCGGGCATTCAGCGGCACACGTTGCGGGCCGCTCAAGCGGTCCACCAGCGCCTGCAAGCGGTCGGCTTCGGAAATAATGACCTGGGTGTATTCGGCCAGCGCCGCACTGGGCAGCTCGGCTTCAAGCAATTGCGCGGCGCCGCGCAAACCGCCCAAGGGGTTTTTCACTTCATGTGCAAGGTTGCGCAACAGCTCGCGGTGCGCTTCGATTTCATCAACCAGCCGATGGTTGCGGTCGGCCAGCACGCGCTGCTCGATCTCACGCGTTTCGATCAGTACCGGCCAGCGTTGGCCGGTCAGCCCCACCGTGGTGACGGCGACTTCGACGGACTCGGCGGCGCGGCGCAACGAGGCTAATTGCCTGACGTCGGCGTACCTGCCGGCGGCGGCGCGGTCGATGGAGGACTGGATGTTTTCTGGGGTGTCGAACAGCGTGGCGGCGGAGTGCCCGCAGAGTTGCTTGCGCGAGCGGCCGAACAAATCCTCGGCGGCAGCGTTGGCGTACTCAATGTGACCGCGCTCGTTGACCAGGAAAACGGACGTGGCAAGCAGATCGAGAGCTTCTACATTCATTTTTCAACGTACCCGAATGACAGGGGGGAAAGCGGAACGCGCCCGCGACGGCGGCGCCGGAACCCGGCGCCCTGCCCGCCAGGCATCGCCTGGCGGACAAACCGTCGAGCCGCGACCTGGTGGTGCGCGTGGTGTGGGCCCTGGTTTCTGCCTACATCATCGCGCTCCCCCCCGCCACAGCCTCTAAACGATCAGAGGCTGTAGTACATGTCGAATTCGACCGGGTGCGTCGTCATGCGCAGACGATTCACATCGCCCATCTTCAGGTCGATGTAGGCGTTGAGCATGTCGTTGCTGAACACGCCGCCACGGGTCAGGAATTCGCGGTCCGCGTCCAGGGCTTCCAGCGCTTGTTCCAGCGAGGAGCACACGGTCGGGATCTTTGCGTCTTCTTCCGGCGGCAGGTCGTACAGGTTCTTGTCGGCCGGATCGCCCGGGTGGATCTTGTTCTGGACGCCGTCCAGGCCGGCCATCATCAGGGCCGAGAAAGCCAGGTACGGGTTGGCCAGGGGGTCCGGGAAACGCGCTTCGACGCGGCGGCCCTTCGGGTTGCCGACGTACGGAATGCGGATCGAGGCCGAACGGTTGCGGGCCGAGTAAGCCAGCTTGACCGGGGCTTCGTAGTGCGGAACCAGACGCTTGTACGAGTTCGTGCCCGGGTTGGTGATGGCGTTCAGGGCGCGGGCGTGCTTGATGATGCCGCCGATGTAGTACAGCGCGAATTCCGACAGGCCGGCGTAGCCGTTACCTGCGAACAGGTTTTGGCCATCCTTCCAGATGGATTGGTGCACGTGCATGCCGGAACCGTTGTCGCCAACGATGGGCTTGGGCATGAACGTGGCGGTCTTGCCGTAGGCGTGGGCCACGTTGTGCACGACGTACTTGACGATCTGCGTCCAGTCGGCGCGCTGAACCAGCGTGCTGAACTTGGTGCCGATTTCCAGCTGGCCAGCGCCAGCCACTTCATGGTGGTGCACTTCAACCGGCACGCCCATTTGTTCCATCAACAGGCACATTTCCGAGCGCATGTCCTGGAACGAATCAACCGGGGGAACGGGGAAGTAGCCGCCCTTGACTGCGGGACGATGGCCGGTGTTGCCGCCTTCGAATTCCAGGCCGGTCGACCACGAGGCTTCTTCGGACTTGATCTTGACGAACGTGCCCGACATGTCGGTGTTCCAGGTCACGCCGTCGAACACGAAGAATTCGGGTTCCGGACCAAAGTAGGCGGTGTCGCCCAGGCCGGAGGACTTCAGGTAGGCTTCGGCGCGCTTGGCCAGCGAACGCGGGTCGCGGTCATAGCCCTTCAGGTCCGACGGCTCGACAACGTCGCACGACAGGATCAGGGTCGGCTCTTCGCGGAACGGGTCCAGGTTGCCGGTGGAGCAATCGGGGATGAGCAGCATGTCGGAAGCTTCAATACCCTTCCAACCCGGGATCGACGAACCGTCGAAAGCCTGGCCGCTTTCCAGCTTGTCTTCGTCGATCTGGCTGGTGGGCACGGACACGTGATGCTCACGGCCAACCGTATCGGTAAAGCGGAAATCCACGAATTTGACTTCGTTATCGGCGATCTGTTTCAGGACGTCTTTCGGGCTTGCCATGTCATCTCCATTAGATAAAAGGGTCGAGGGCTTTGCCGCTCGACTGGCATAAAAGAGGGAAGCAATAAGCGTGCCAGGTTTTTACCCCGGGATTCCCCGGGGAAAGCCGCACGGTCATGGAAAAATGTAGCACCACTTTGGTGCAAATAGTGGGGCATGATTGCCCCAGTTTGGTGCTGCACCACTACAGGAACATTTCCTGAAGGTCATTCAGGAACCGCCAACCCAATGGCGTGGCCTTCAGGCGGGTGGGATCAGCGTCCAGCAAGCCCCGTTTAGAGGCTGCCTCCAATTGGTGCGCAATGGCCGCCAGCGACAAACCAGTGCGCTCATTGAACGCGGTGCTGGGCATACCGTCTTTCAACCGCAGCGCGTTCAGCATGAATTCGAACGGCAGCTCGTCAGGGCCGACCTGCCGGCTTTCCGATACGTGACTGCCGTCACGCGCCATCGCGGCTTGCATCCAGGAGTCGGGGTTGCGCAAGCGCGCCTCGCGCACGATACGGTCATGGAATGACAGTTTGCCGTGCGCGCCGGGGCCAATGCCCAGGTAGTCGCCAAATTCCCAGTAGTTCACGTTGTGCCGGCAGCGGGCGCCGGGCTTGGCGTAGGCCGACACTTCATAGCGCGCCAGGCCGGCAGCCGCCAGTTCGGCCTCGACGGCGTCCTGCATGGCGGCGCTGGTGTCGTCGTCGGGCAGATCTTCGGGCGGAAACTTGGCGAAGACGGTGTTCGGCTCCATCGTCAGGTGATACAGCGACAAATGCTCGGTGCCAAACGAGATGGCTTCGCGCAGGTCTGCCACGCAGGCGTCCAGCGTCTGCCCCGGCAAGGCGAACATCATGTCCAGGTTCACGCGCGATACCGCCTGTTGCGCCATGTCGATGGCGGCGCGGGCTTGCGCCGAATCGTGGATGCGCCCCAGCTTCTTCAGCTGGGCGTCGTCGAAACTCTGGATGCCCAACGAGAAACGCGTGACGCCGCTGGCCGCATAGTCACGGAACCGGCTGGCCTCGGCGGTGCCGGGGTTGGCTTCCATGGTGATTTCGGCGTCGGGCCATACGTTCAGACAGGCGCGCAGCATGGCGAGCAGTTCGTCCAGGCCGGCAGACGACAACAGGCTGGGCGTGCCGCCGCCAATAAATACCGACACGACCTGGCGGCCCCAGATGGACGGCAGCGCCTGCTCAAGATCGCTGCGCAGCGCATCGAGATAGGCGCGTTCGGGAATTTCACCCGGCGCGGCGTGGGAATTGAAATCGCAATACGGGCACTTGCGCACACACCACGGCACGTGCACATAGATAGAGAGCGGCGGCAGGCTCGACAGCGTGGCGCCGGCCGGCACGCGCAGGCGCGAGGCAGGCGCGCCCATGTCGTTGCGGATGGGAATGATGATGGACATGCGGGTTTCCTGGGGCGGACGCGGCGGGCGCGCCCCTCAAGCCTGGCTGAGCTTGCTCAGCAGCTCGCGCAAGGCGCGGGCGCGATGGCTGACCCGGTTTTTTTCTTCGGGGTCGAGCGACGCGGCGGTGAGCGCCATGTCGGGCAGATAGAAATGCGGATCGTAGCCAAAACCGTTGGCGCCTTCGGGCTGATCAATGATCTCGCCGTGCCACAGGCCTTCGCCAATGATCGGGCACGGGTCGTTTTCGGAACGGACCAGCACCAACACGGCCACATACCAGGCGCGGCGGTCGGCCACGTTGGCCAGGTGCTGCACCAACAACGCGTTATTGGCTTGATCGGATTTTTCGCCGCCATGCATCTTGGCGTAGCGAGCCGAATAGACGCCGGGCGCGCCGTTCAGCGCGGCCACGCACAGGCCGGAATCATCGGCCAGCGCGGGCAGCCCGGTCAGGCGGCTGGCGTGGCGCGCCTTGGTCAGCGCGTTTTCAACGAAGGTCACGTGCGGCTCTTCGGCTTCCGGCACGCCGAGTTCGCCTTGGGGCACCAGCTCAATACCCAGGGGAGCAAACAAAGCGGAAAACTCACGCAACTTGCCGGCATTGTTGGACGCCAGCACGATGCGGCGCAGGGATTCGGGAATCTTGGGGGAAGTCATAGCGCAAATTGTATAGGGCGTGGCCCTGCGCGCGGCGGGTGTTTGGGGCATGACCTTGCAAGGGGGATGGGCAAGAGCCCCAAGTCCGGAAAACGCGCAAGGTCAATGAGTCCGAAGACAGGCAAGGTCAACAAGTAGGTTGACAGCTATGTAACACCCGCCGGAAGATTGCGCGTCGCGTGAGCGGCAACAACGCAGACATATTTTGTTGTCAATATGGCCAATCTTGTCACTGATCGTATCTGAACGCCCTCGGCGATGACCTCACTTCACGCTATGCCCCGGCCAGCTGCGGCCCGCGCGCCCCAATCTTCAACGGGCGATGCGCCCGCATCCATCGGCTTGGCCGGCATTCTGCGCGAAGGGTTGTTGCGGCCGCGCTACCAGCCCGTGGTCGATTTGTCGCATAGCCGAATCTACGGCCACGAAAGCCTGATTCGCGGCCCGGCCGATACCGCCCTGCACTACCCGGACGCCCTGTTCGCTGAAGCCCGCCGGCGCGGTCTGCACCCCCAATTGGAACTGGCCAGCTTTCGGGCGGGCGCCCAGGGGTTTCAGGATAACGAGGCCACCGGCAAGCTGTTCCTGAATTTGTCTGGCTCCGCGCTGATCCATTACTGGACGCTATGGGGCAGCGACATGCCCATGCGGCTGCTCAAGGATTGCGCGCTGGAGCCGTCCAGCATCATCGTTGAACTGACCGAACAAGATCCGCTGTCCGAACACATGGGCGAACTGGGCAACGCGTTTGCCTGCCTGCGCGAGCACGGCATGCGCATCGCGCTGGACGACTACGGCGTGGGCAATTCGAATCTGCAGCTGTGGTCGGAAATGCAGCCCGACCTGGTGAAAATCGACCGCTACTTCTTTGACGGCATCGGCAAGGATGACCGCAAGCAAAGCATGGTGCGCGCCATTCTGAAGGTGGCCCAACACCTGGGCACGGCGATTGTCGCTGAAGGCATCGAGACCGCCGAAGACCTGGCCATGGTGCGCGAGCTGGACATCCGCTATGCCCAAGGCTGGCTGCTGGGCCGCCCCGAAGAAACGACGTTGACCGAGCTGACGCCGCCGCTGCGCGATTCATTGCGCGTGCGCAGCACCGCGCCGCTGTCGCAACGGGCGGCCGGCGGTACCGCAGCCAGCCTGCGCGTGGAGGCGCCCGCCGCGCTGCTGAACAAGCACACCAACGACGACGTGCATCGCTTGTTCATCGAACACAAGACCATGCACGCGGTGGCGGTCGTCGATGCCGACAACCGGCCGGTGGGCATCATCAACCGCCGCGATTTTTCCGAACACTACGCGCAGCGTTATACCCGCGAGCTCTTCGGCCGCGACGCCTGCTCGACGTTCATGAACGCCGAACCGGTGCTGGTGGACCTGAATGTGTCCATCGACCAGTTGAGCCACGTGCTGATCTCGGAAGACCAGCGCTACCTGATGGACGGCCTGATCATTACGCGCGACGGCCGTTACGACGGCCTGGCCACGGGTGAAACGCTGGTGCGCTCGGTGACCGAAATGCGTATCGAGGCCGCGCGCTATGCCAACCCGCTGACGTCCTTGCCCGGCAACATCCCCATCAGCCGGCACATCGCCACCCTGCTGGAAGACGCGGCCGACTTCACCATCTGCTACGGCGACCTGAACAACTTCAAGCCGTTCAACGACGTCTACGGCTACTGGCGCGGCGACGACATGATCATGTTGACGGCCGAAGTCATCAAGCACCACTGCGATCCGCTGCGCGACTTCGTGGGCCACGTGGGCGGCGATGACTTCGTGGTGCTGTTCCGCAGCGCCGACTGGATGGATCGCGTGCAGCGCATCATCGCGGAATTCAACGAGCAGGCCACCGACCTGTACGACGATCAGGGCCGCCATAACGGGGGCATCGAAGCCGAAGACCGTTACGGCGTGCCGCGCTTCTTTCCCTTCGTGACCTTAGGCGTGGGCGCGCTGACCGTCACCCCGTCGTTATGCGAGCGCATCCGCCCGGAGGACATCGCGTCGGCTGCCGCGCATGTCAAGCACAAGGTCAAGCATGGGAACCTGTCGCTGGTGGCCGAACGCTACACCGGCGGCGCCCTGCCCCAATTGAGCGACTGACTGGCCGGCTGCCGCGTGCACGGCAGCCGCATTCTGCGCAGCCTGCGCAATCTGAAACACCGCCACGGCACGGCGCAGGCCTTGCGCCTGGATTTCCAGCGCGGCAGCGGCGGCCGCAGTCTGCTCGACCATGGCGGCGTTTTCCTGCGTGGACCGTTCGATGTCGGCCACCGCGTCATTCACCGACGCAATGCCCGCCGCCTGTTCGGCCGTGGCGCTGGAAATTTCGGCCACGATCTGCGTCACGCGGTCCACCGACACCACCATGTCGCGCATGGTGTCGCCCGCCAGGTTCACCTGACGCACGCCCGCCTCGACGCGCGCGGCCGAGTCTTCGATCAAGCCCTTGATTTCTTTGGCGGCCTGCGCGCTACGCTGCGCCAGCGAGCGCACTTCGCCCGCCACGACGGCAAAGCCTTTGCCTTGTTCGCCGGCGCGCGCCGCTTCCACCGCCGCGTTCAGCGCCAGGATGTTGGTTTGAAAGGCAATGCTGTCGACCACGCCCACGATCTCGCCGATGCGGCGCGCGCTGTCGGCAATGCCCTGCATGCTTTGCACGACCTCATCCACCGCTTGCCCGCCGCGTTGCGCCAGTTGGGTGGCGCTTTCGGCCTGCCGGCTGGCCAGGTCGGCATTGCCTGCCGTCATCTGCACCGTGTGCGCCAGTTGCGTCATATTGGCGGCGGCCTCTTGCAGCGAACCGGCCTGGCGCGCGGTACGGTCGGACATGTCTGCCCCGCCCGCAGCGATTTCGCCCGAGCCCGTGTGGATTTCTTCAACGCCATGGCGTACCGAGGCCACCGCCGCCGACAGGCCCGTCTGCATGCGGCGCATGGCGGAATACAGCACGCCGATTTCGTTGTCGCCGCGCGTGGCGATGGCGCCGGTCAGGTCGCCGTCGGCGATGCGGTCGAAGTGCGCACCGGCTTCGTTCAACGGACGCAGAATGCTGCGGCGAAACGCCAGGCGGATCAACACGGCCAGCAACAGCACCAGCCCCAGCACACCTGCCGCCACGAGAATCACGCGCTCCAGCGTTTGGCTGGCGTCCGCCACGGCCGCCTGGCCCTGGTCACGCGAATAGGTCTGATAAGCGTCCGCTTGCTTCACATACGCCGCACCGCTCACGGGCAGCGCCTTGTCCACCAGCCGATTCACTTCGATCCCGTTCCAGCCCTGGATGGCCTTTTGCATGGGGGCCAGTGTCTGGTCGGCAAACGCGGTGTAAGCCGTCAGCACCTGTTCAAACAACGGCCCGCCCTGCTCGCTCGTGTCCGGGTTGCCGCGCAGCCGCGCCAGGCTGGCTGCGGCTTGCTTCAACAGCGCATCCGCTTGCGCCAGGGATTGATTGCGCGCGTCTTCCAGGCCGCCTTCCATGCCGGTCTTGGCGTCCGTCAGCGCGGCGCGCGCCTGGAACAAGCGGCTGGTCATGTCGGCCAGGTCGCTGGCCCGTTCGATGCTGCCCCGGCCCAAGGCCTCGATGTCGGCGCGGTTGTCGCGCAGGACGGCGATGCCGGCAGCGGCCGCTACTGCGAACAGCACCACAAACAACGCCAGAATGGCGGAAACCGCCGTGGTGACCCTGAGATTTTTACGCATATCCATCCGTGTGTAGCCTGGCGCCTGGGCGCAGTGCTACGGATTATGGACACGCAGTTTGGCAATTTCTTGACACAACCTGGCCGCCGCCATGACGAACGCCGGTCATGAAACTGCGCTTTTGCGAACAGGAACCCCGTATTAAGGAATTGTGAATTGGCAGGGCCGCGCCCTTGCGGCACATTCGATGCTGTACCGAACCCTTACTTACCTCATATCAGCAGCCCTATGCCCAACGCCTCTCACGCTTATCAGGACATCCGCGAAGCCGTGCGCGACCTTTGCGCCCAATTCCCCTCCGAGTATTTCCGCAAGATCGACGAAGAACGCGGCTATCCCGAAGACTTTGTCCGCGCGTTGACCGAGGCCGGCTGGCTGGCTGCACTGATTCCGCAGGAATACGGCGGCTCGGGTCTGGGCCTGACGGAAGCCTCCGTCATCATGGAAGAAATCAACCGCAGCGGCGGCAACTCGGGCGCCTGCCACGGCCAGATGTACAACATGGGCACGCTGCTGCGCCATGGTTCCGAAGCGCAGAAACGCGAATATCTGCCGCGCATTGCGGCCGGCGAATTGCGCCTGCAATCCATGGGCGTCACCGAGCCCACCACCGGCACCGACACCACCAAGATCAAGACCACCGCCGTGCGCCGTGGCGACCGCTACGTCATCAATGGCCAAAAGGTCTGGATTTCGCGCGTGCAGCATTCCGACCTGATGATTCTGCTGGCGCGCACCACGCCGCTGGACCAGGTCACGCGCAAGTCCGAAGGCATGTCGATCTTCCTGGTGGACCTGCATCATGCAGTGAAACACGGCATGGCGATCCGCCCGATTCCGAACATGGTCAACCACGAGACCAACGAGCTGTTCTTCGACAACCTGGAAATTCCGGTCGAAAACCTGATCGGCGAAGAAGGCAAAGGCTTCAAATACATTCTTGACGGCCTGAACGCCGAACGCACGCTGATTGCCGCCGAGTGCATCGGCGACGGCTACTGGTTCGTGGACAAGGTCACCGCCTACGCCAAGGAACGCATGGTGTTCGGCCGCCCGATCGGCCAGAACCAGGGCGTGCAATTCCCCATTGCGCGCGCCCACATCAACGTGGAAGCCGCCAGCCTGATGCGCTATGAAGCGTGCCGCCTGTTTGACGCGCACGAGCCTTGCGGCGCGCAAGCCAACATGGCCAAGCTGCTGGCCGCCGACGCATCGTGGGAAGCCGCCAACGCCTGCCTGCAATTCCATGGCGGCTTTGGCTTTGCCACCGAGTACGACGTCGAACGCAAGTTCCGCGAGACCCGGCTGTATCAGGTGGCGCCCATCTCCACCAACCTGATCCTGTCCTACGTCGCCGAACACATCCTGGGCTTGCCCCGTTCCTTCTGACACCAGGCCATCCGCTCATGACCGCTACTCAAGATACGCCCCACCTTAGCGCCGGCCTTGCGGCCTTTGCCGCGAACTTGCGCTACGAAGATATCCCCGCGCCGGTATTGCGCCGCGCCGAAGATTTGCTGTTGGACTGCCTGGCGTCGATTCTGGCGGGCGCCTCGGCGCGCGCCGTGCAAGCCATCGACCGCTACGCGGCAGCGATGGGCCCCACGGAAGGCCCAAGCGAAGTGCTGATCACGCGCCGCCGCACCAGCCCCCTGTTTGCCGCCATGGTCAATGCCGCCGCCGCGCACGTGGTGGAACAGGACGACGTTCATAACGGCTCGGTGTTCCATCCCGCCGCGGTCGTCTTCCCGCCCGCACTGGCGGTGGCGCAGGCGCTGGGCAGCTCGGGCCGCGACCTGCTCGTGGCCGCCGTCGCCGGGTACGAAGTGGGTATCCGCGTTGGTGAATTCCTGGGCCGTTCGCACTACAAAATCTTCCACACGACGGGCACGGCGGGCACGCTGGCCGCTGCCGTGACGGTGGGCCGCTTGTTGAAGCTGACGCCCGAGCAGATGCTGCACGCGCTGGGTTCCGCCGGCACGCAGGCCGCCGGCCTGTGGGAATTTTTGCGTGACGCCGCCGACTCCAAGCAACTGCACACGGCGAAAGCCGCCGCTGACGGCATCACCGCAGCCTATCTGGCACGCGAAGGCTTCACCGGCGCACGCCACATTCTGGAAGGCCCGCAAGGCATGGCGGCCGGCATGTCCACCGATGCCGACCCGTCCAAGCTGTGCGACCGCCTGGGCGAACGCTGGGCGCTGGCCGAGACCTCGTTCAAGTTCCATGCGTCGTGTCGCCACACGCACCCCGCCGCCGACGCGCTGCAACAAGCGCTGCGCGACAACAAGCTGACGGAAGCCGATGTGGAACGCGTGGTGGCCCACGTGCATCAGGGCGCCATCGACGTGCTGGGGCCGGTCGTCAACCCGCAGACGGTGCATCAGTCCAAGTTTTCGATGGGCACGGTGCTGGCGCTGATCGCGCGCAAAGGCCGCGCTGGGCTTGCCGAGTTCGATGCGGGGTTGGACGACCCGGCCGTTGCGGCGTTTCGCGGCAAGGTCGACATGGTGCTGGACCCGGAAGTCGACAGTGCCTATCCGCAGCGCTGGATTGGCAAGGTCACCGTCACCACGCGCGACGGCCGCACGCTGCACGGCCGCGTGGACGAACCGAAGGGCGACCCCGGCAACACGCTCAGCCGTGCCGAGATCGAAGACAAGACGCTCAGCCTGGGCCGTTACGCGGATGCGGCAACGGAACAGGAACTGCGCGGCCTGATCGACACGATCTGGGGGCTTGAGCAGGTACAGAAGGTGGGGATGTTGCTGGCGCACAAGGGCGCGTGACGATACGCTTTTGCTGACACGCAATGACAAACAGCCGCTTTTCCGCGGCTGTTTGTCATTGGGCGAGAAAACGCCGCGTGGTCAGGTTCAACGCATGCGTCAGACCAATGCTGCGCGCTGCGCCCGAACCAGGCTGGCAATACCGCCTTCGGCCAGCACCAGCATCGTGTCCAATTCAGCACGCGTGAAGGTCGCGCCCTCGCCGGTGCCTTGCACTTCAACAAAGGCGCCGCTGCCCGTCATGATGACGTTCACATCGGCGTCGCAGGCCGAGTCTTCGGCGTAATCCAAATCCAGTACCGAACGGCCTTGCACCAGGCCCACCGACACCGCAGCCACCGCGTCGCGGATCGGATTCACGGCCAGGTCGCCACGCTTCATCAGCAACGCCACGGCGTCAGCCGCTGCGACCCATGCGCCGGTGATACTGGCGCAGCGCGTGCCGCCATCGGCTTGCAACACGTCGCAGTCCAGATGCAGCGTGCGTTCGCCCAGCGCCTTCATATCGAACACGGCGCGCAGGCTGCGGCCGATCAGGCGCTGGATTTCCTGCGTGCGGCCACTTTGCTTGCCGCGTGCGGCTTCGCGGTCGCCGCGCGTGTGTGTGGCGCGCGGCAGCATGCCGTATTCCGCCGTGACCCAGCCTTCGCCCTTGCCCTTCAGAAAAGGCGGCACTTTTTCAAGCACGCTGGCCGTGCACAGCACGTGGGTGTTGCCGGCCTTCACCAGCACCGACCCTTCGGCGTAGCGCGTGAAGCCGCGCTCCAGGCTGAACGGGCGCAATTCATCAACAGCGCGGCCGGACGGACGGGCGATGGTGGGCAGTGTGGTCACAGGCAGACTCCAGACAGGAACATTGATTCGCGGCATTGTACGGGGTGGCGCCGCAGGAAATCGCCGCTTGGAGTATCCTGCCGCGATATATCACCAGGAAACGCACATCATGATTCGCAGCATGACCGCCTTCGGCAACGCCCGAGCAGACCTAGAACAAGGCACGCTTGCCATCGAACTGCGCAGCGTCAACAGCCGCTTTCTTGACCTGTACTTCCGCCTGCCCGATGAATTGCGGCACGTGGAAACGCCCTTGCGCGAATTGCTGACCGCCAACCTGGCGCGCGGCAAGGTCGAGATCCGGGTTTCGTTCACGCGCAACGCCAGCACCGACCTGTCCAAGCTGGACCCGACCTGGCTGGAAAGCCTGGCGGAACAACTGCAAGCCGCGCGCCGCATCGTCCCCGATATCGCCCCGCCCCGTCTGGTGGAGTTGTTCAATTGGCCCGGCCAACGCGGCAACGACGCGCTGGACCCGCAGATCTGGGGCGCCGCTTGCCTGCAAGCGGCCCAGCAAGCGCTGACGCAATTGCAGGAAGGCCGCGCACGCGAAGGCGACCGCCTGGCCGAAATGATGCGTGAATGCGCGGACGGTGTCGCGCGTGTCGTCGATATCGTGCAAACCCACCTGCCCCAGCTGCTGGCCGACCATCGCGACAAGCTGGCCGCGAAACTGCGCGAAAGCGTGGAATCCGCCTTCCCCGGCGGCTTCACGCATATTTCGGGCACGGAGTTGTCCGAGCGCTTGTCGCAGGAAGCCAACTTGTTTGCGCTGCGCATTGATGTGGCCGAAGAGTTGTCGCGCCTGCGCTCGCACCTTGAAGAACTGCGTCACCTGCTGACGGACGGCGGCGGCAAGGCCGTGTCAGGCAAGAAGAACGCGGGCAGCGCAGGCAAGCGCCTGGACTTCCTGTTCCAGGAAATGAACCGCGAAGCCAACACGCTGGGTTCCAAGGCCGGCAGCATGGAAGTCACCCGCGCCGCCATGGACTTGAAACTGCTTATTGAGCAGATGCGTGAACAGGCGCAAAACATCGAGTAATGCGCGGGCGTTTCTGACACATTCGTGACAAACGAGGGCCGCTATCGCGGCCCTCGTTGCATTCCAGACTTTTCCTATTCGTCGAACGTTCGCAGCGTGGTGTCATGGCGGGTTTATTTTAGGGTTCGACTAATCAGGAATCGCCATGTTCCGCAAGACCTTTCTGCCGCCCGTCGCCAACCTGCTCGCCTTCGAGGCAGTCGCGCGGCGCAACAGCGTATCCCGCGCGGCGGATGAGCTGCACTTGACGCAAAGCGCTGTCTCACGCCAGATCCATCAACTTGAAACGCAGTTGGGCGTCACGATGTTCCATCGCGTGCGCCAACGCGTCGTACTCAGCGAAGCCGGCCGGGCTTATGCCGCTGAAGTCCGCATTCTGCTGCACCAATTGTCCGACGCCACGCGCCGCACCATGGCTTGCACGCAGCGCGATGAACTCAATCTGGCGGTGCTGCCCACCCTGGGCACGCGCTGGTTGATTCCGCGCTTGGGGGATTTCATGGCGCTCAAGCCCGAGGTCACCATCAATTTCACCTCGCGCACGCTGCCTTTCGAATTTTCCAAAGAACCCTTCGATGCGGCCATACACTTTGGCGCACCCGACTGGGCCGGCGCGGTCTGCGAATACCTGATGCATGAAGAAGTCATCGTGGTGTGCAGCCCCGCGCTTCAACGGCTGCATCGCATCCGGCAGATTGCCGACCTGAGCGGCGTCGTGCTGCTGCACCAGATGTCGCGCGCAGCGCAATGGGCGTCGTGGCTGGAACAACATGGGGCGAACACCGCGCAGGCCCTGCGCGGCCCGCAATTCGAGCAGGTGGCGATGCTGGCACAAGCCGCCGCATCGGGGTTGGGCGCTGCCCTGCTGCCCCGCTTCCTGGTGGAGCGCGAGCTCAGCAGCGGTGAATTGATCCAGCTATTCCCGCAGGCCCTGAACAGCACCGACGCGTATTACTTCGTCTACCCCCAGTCCCTGGCCCAAGCCCCGCTGGTGCGTGAGTTTGGGGCCTGGATACTGGGGCAGTGCCGCACGCCCGCGGACGTGCCGCAGGCGCACGCTTAACGGGCCTCGCCTTAAAGGGCCGCGCTTTAACGGGCCAGGCTTTAAGGGCCTCGGATTAGCGGGCCTTGGCTAGCGGGCCTCGGCTTAACGGGCCTCGCCGGCTGCGGGTTCGCCGCGCAATGCGGAATCCAGATACTGGCTACGGGCGCGCGCATCCGGGAAGCGCATGTCGCGATAGCTGACAAAGCGCGACCCGCGCGTCAGCCGGTATCCCAGCCAGATCAGCAGGAACAACGGAATGCCAATGTAGGTGGCGACGACGCCGCCCCAATCGATCCGGTCTTGCAGGAACGCCTGGTAGTTCTGGCCCAGCGTGATGATCAGGCACAGCACAAAAGCGAAGATGGGGCCGAACGGGAAGAACGGCGACACATAGGGCAAGTCCGCCAGGTTATGGCCTTGCTTCACATAGCCACGACGGAAACGGTAGTGGCTGATCGCGATGCCCAACCAGGCGATGAAGCCCGTCATGCCGGATGTATTCAACAGCCAGATGTACACGGCGTTCGGGCTGAAGATGAACGTGAAGAAGCACAGCGCCGCGACGACCGTCGTCGCCAACAGCGCCCACAGCGGCACGCCATTACGCGAAATACGGCCAAAAATGCGCGGCGCCTTGCCATCGCGCGCCAGGCTGTAGAGCATCCGCGTCGCGGCATACATGCCGGAGTTGCCCGCCGACAGCACGGATGTCAGCACCACGGCATTCATGACTGACGCCGCCCCCAGCAGGCCGGCGCGTTCGAAAATGAGCGCGAACGGGCTGACGCTGATGTCCTCGACATCGTTGCGCAGCAAGTGGGGGTCCGTATAGGGAATCAACAGGCCGATCACCAGGATGGCCATCACGTAGAACAGCAAAATGCGCCAGAACACCTGACGCACCGCACGCGGCAGGTTGCGGGCCGGGTCTTTGGATTCGCCA
Organism: Achromobacter kerstersii; assembly: GCF_902859595.1. Lineage (GTDB taxonomy): Bacteria > Pseudomonadota > Gammaproteobacteria > Burkholderiales > Burkholderiaceae_B > Achromobacter > Achromobacter kerstersii. Next base: position 1,170,006 of record NZ_CADIJQ010000001.1, read on the forward strand.
GCGGCGATGCCGATCAGCTCGGTGCCCTGGAACGAAAAACCCACCACCATGGCCACGCCGATCAAGGCCGCGAAGCCGCCCGCAAATGGCGCATCGCCTACGGTCCAGTTGGCGACGCCACCGGTTTCGCCCCCGCGAATGATGCCCAGCAGCATCATCACGCCCATCGCCACAAAGCCCAGCACGGCCACCACCTTGATCAGCGCGAACCAGAATTCGGCTTCGCCGAAACCGCGCGCCGACATGGCGTTCAGGCCAAAGGTAATGGCCAGGAACAAGGCGCTCCAGTAGAAGCCCGGCACGTCGGGGAACCAGTACGCCATGACAAGCTGCGCCGCCACCAGATCGACCGCGACCGTAACGGCCCAGTTGTACCAATAGTTCCAGCCCAGCGCGAAGCCGAAGCCGTCTTCCACGTAGCGTGCGCCGTAGGTCGAAAACGAGCCCGATACCGGCATGGCGGCGGCGAGTTCGCCCAGGCTGGTCATCAGGAAATAGACCATGATGCCGATCAGCACGTAGCCCAGCAGCGCGCCGCCGGGGCCCGCCTTGGCGATCGTCGCGCCGGATGCCACGAACAGGCCGGTCCCGATGGACCCGCCCACGGCGATCATCGTCAGGTGGCGCGCCGACAAGGTGCGGCGCAGTTCGGAAGGCGCTTGCGCCTTCGTCGCGTGCGCGCCGCCCGCGCGGCGGTCATCGTGTTCCGATGGAGACAACATGCATTCCTTAACGTCATGAAAGGCCCCGCGCGAACCGGCGCGCGCAGCCTCGGGATTACCAAACAACGCGCGAGGATAGCGCAAACGGCCCCGTCACGAAAAATGACGGGGCTCGGGGGACGCATCAGCGTTTATTGAAACGCTGTTTCCATGAAGGTGCGCAGCTTGCGCGAATGCAGGCGTTCCGGCGGCATGTCGCGCAGCCGTTCCAGCGCCCGGATACCAATTTCCAGATGCTGGTTGACCTGCCGGCGATAGAACACGCTGGCCATGCCCGGCAGCTTCAATTCGCCGTGCAGGGGTTTGTCAGACACGCAAAGCAAGGTGCCATACGGCACGCGGAAGCGGAACCCGTTGGCCGCGATGGTGGCGGATTCCATGTCCAGCGCAATGGCGCGCGACTGCGCGAAACGCTCGACCAGTTCAACGTGATCGCGCAATTCCCAGTTGCGGTTGTCGATGGTGGCGACGGTGCCTGTGCGCATGATGCGCTTCAGATCCCAGCCCGACAGGCCGGCCACTTCTTCCACCGCCTGTTCCAGCGCCACCTGCACTTCAGCCAGCGCCGGCACGGGCACCCAGGTGGGCAGGTCGGCATCCAGCACGTGGTCTTCGCGCACATAACCATGCGCCAGCACGTAGTCGCCCAGCCGCTGGGAGTCTCGCAGGCCGGCGCAATGGCCCAGCATCAGCCACGCATGCGGACGCAGCACGGCGATGTGGTCGGTGATGGTCTTGGCGTTTGACGGCCCCACGCCGATATTGACGAGCGTGATGCCGGAATGGTCGCCACGCACCAGGTGGTACGCGGGCATTTGCGGCAGGCGCGTGGCATGGGCTTCGTCGCCTGGGCCGCTTTCACCCCGGCGCGTGATGCGGTTGCCCGGCTCGACCAGCATTTCGTAGTCTTCGTTGCCGCTGGCCATCAGCGCGCGCGCCCGGGCGCAGAACTCGTCGACATAGAACTGGTAGTTCGTGAACAGGACGAAATTCTGGAAATGCGCAGGCGCGGTGGATGTGTAGTGCTGCAAGCGGTGCAGCGAGTAATCCACGCGCTGCGCAGTAAACGGGGCCAATGGCTTGGGCTCGCCCTCCTTGCCGCGCCACGATCCGTTGACGATGGCGTCGTCGGTGACGGCCAGGTCGGGCACATCGAAAAGGTCGCGCAAGGGGCGCTTCAGCGCTTCCAGGTGTTCGCCTTCGACATAGGCGCCTTCGGGGAAGGCAAAGTGCAAGGGGATGGGGGAATCGGATTCGCCGACTTCCACGGCAACGCGGTGGTTCTGCAATAACTGGCCGACCTGCTCGATCAGGTAATCGCGGAACAGTTCGGGTTGGGTGATGGTGGTCTGGTAGATGCCGGGTTCGGCCACATGGCCGTAGGACAGGCGCGTATCGATCGGGTCGTACGTTTCAACCACGATGCGGATGGCCGGGTAGTAAGCGCGGGCGCGTTCACGGCCGTTGCCGGAACCCTTCAGCACTTCACGGAAGGCCGCCCGCAGAAAGGCCGTATTGCGCGCGTAGATTTCGGCCAGCCGGTCGACCGCGGCGCGGGCGTCTTGGAAGGGCTCAAAGGGCAGCGCGTCGGGCCGGTTCATCGAAGACAAGGGGTGAACTGCATTCATCATTGAGCTTTACTCCGCTTTCTTGTCTGCCGATTATGCCCGAGGCGGCGAATCATGAAGTGCCATATTCGGGCACGCTTCGGGTACGCCAGCGTCGCCAATGATAAGGAAACAATATATCATTCCGTTTTTCTGTTTTTCGTCCCGCCCTGCTCCATGCCGTTTTCGCCAGGCCACCGCCGCAACACCCCGCCGCGCTTGACGCGATGGGGCGTGCTGGCTTGGCTGTGCCTTTGCCTGCTGCTGTCCCCGGTGGGCAGCCTGCACCATGCGTTGACGCATCTGGGCGAACCTCCCGCGGCCAGTCAGGACGATGCCCATCCCCATGAAAAGTTGGGGCATTGCGACCTGTGCCAGCTCTGGGACTTGCTGGACGCCACGCTACCGTCTGCGTTCGAATGGGCGGTGGGCGACGCCCCCCACGCACACCCAGCGCGCCCTTTGCCAGCCGGCGCCATCGCCATCGGCAGCACCTGGTTTCAATCCCGCGCCCCGCCCGTCCAGGGCTGAAATCCGTCGTCTTCCCTGATTTCTATCTGCCGGCCTTGAGCCGGCGCCCTGGATTCCCACTATGAATTTCCCCACCTTCCCCGCCCGGGCAGGCGTGCCGCTGCGCGTCTTTGGTTTGCGCCCCGTCGTGCTTGCCTGCTTGTCCGCCTTGCGCGTCGTGCTGCCCTCTGCGCTGCCCTCTGCGCTGCCCATTGCGCTACCCATTGCCCTGCCCTTTGTCTTCCTAGCGACGGCTCACGCGCAGTCCGCTTCCGACACAACAACGCTATCGCCCGTCGTCATCACCGCGAACCCGCTGGGCAGCGACGCGCTGGCCTCACCCACCAGCGTGCTGCAAGGCCAGGCGCTGGACTTGCGGCGCGGCTCCAATTTGGGCGAAACGCTGAACGGCTTGCCCGGCGTGTCCACCACCAGCTACGGCCCCATGGTGGGCCGCCCCATCATCCGGGGGCTGGACGGCGACCGCATCCGCCTGCTGAACAACGGCGTGGGCACGCTGGACGCCTCTTCGCTATCGTTTGACCATGCCGTGCCGCAAGATCCGCTGTCGACCAACCGCGTCGAAATTCTGCGCGGCCCTGCTGTATTGCTCTATGGCGGCAATGCCATCGGCGGGGTCGTCAACACCTTGGACAACCGCATTCCCACCGAACCCATCGACGGCATCCATGGCGATGTGGGCGGCAGCTACGGCGGCGCCAATAATGACCGCAACGGCGCCGTGCAACTGGAAGGCGGCGACGGCACCTTCGCCCTGCACGCCGACGTGTTCGGCCGCAAGACCGGCACGCTGCGCATCCCCCGCTATGCCCGCACCGCGCAGCAACGCGCCGAAGACGGCCCGGACGCCGATCAGCCCCAAGGCCGCTTGCCCAATAGCGACGGTGAAGCCAGCGGCGGCGCAATTGGGATGTCGTGGACGGGGGAACATGGCTACGGTGGTTTGTCTTACAGCGGCTACGACGCCAACTATGGTTCGGTTGCCGAATCGGACGTGCGCATCAAAATGCACCAGGAACGCGTCGGCCTGGCAGGCGAGCTGCGCGACCTGGATGGCCTGTTCACCAGCGTCAAGCTGAACTTCGCCTATACCGATTACCAGCACAAGGAAATCGAAGACGGCGAAACGGGCACGATCATCAAGAACCGGGGCTATGAAGCGCGCATCGAAGCCCGCCACGCCGACATCGGGCCGCTGCATGGGGTCGTTGGCCTGCAACTGGGCCAGACGCGCTTTTCGGCCTTGGGCGACGAAGCGCTGGTGCCCACCACCGACACCGATTCCGCCGCCCTGTTCGCTTTGGAAGAATGGACGCTGACCGATCGGCTCACCTTGTCGGCTGGCGCCCGCATGGACCACACGCGTTTAAGCCCGGCCGCGGGCGGCAACGACCGCTTTGACGATTCCGGCCGCCGCAGCTTCAATGCAGGCAGCTTTTCGCTGGGCGGCATCTACAAGCTGACGCCGCTGTGGTCGCTGGCCGCCAACGCCGCCTACACCGAACGCGCGCCCACGTTCTACGAGCTGTACGCCAACGGCCCCCACGCGGCGACCGGCCAATACCTGGTCGGCGACCAGAATCTGGGCGAGGAACGCGCCTGGTCGGGCGACTTGTCATTGCGATACAAGAACGACACCGATCACGGCAGCGTGGGCGTCTTCTACAGCAGCTTCGCCAATTACCTGGCGGAAACCAACACCGGGCGCTATCGCAATGATGATGGCGATGTCGTCGCCGCCAGCAGCGACGGCGCGCTGCCAGAAGCGCGCTACCAGGGTGTCTCGGCCCGGCTCTACGGGCTGGAAGCGGAAAACGTGACGCGCATCCTGCAACGCGATGGCCATGCGCTGGACCTGGGGCTGTCGGGCGACTACACGGTCTCTCGCAACCGCGACACGGGCCGGTCGCTGCCACGCATTCCTCCGCTGCGCCTGCGCGTGGCGCTGGACTACGGGTACGGGCCGTTCAGCGCCGGGGTCAGCGTGTCCAAGGCGTTCGCCCAGCATGACCATCCGGCAAACGACACGTCAACGGCGGGCTACTACAGCCTGGACGCCAATGCCGGCTACCGGTTCAAGATGACCGGCGTGCAATGGCAAGCCTACGTGCGCGGCATCAACCTCACGAATCAGGACATCCGCTACGCCACCTCCGTCTTGCGCGATATTGCCCCAGAAGGCGGGCGCGCCGTGATGGTCGGTTTGCGCGGCAGCTTCTGATCCCGACGATTTTTGCTGCGTCCGTTACGTCGCTCCCTAGGGGCGGCGTAACGAAATCGGCCGAATAATGCTGCATTGCACTACAAATGTAATGAAACTTTATTCCACTATAATTTGGCAGCTTCCAGGGCTTATTACGCCCTGGCAACGCCCCTTTCCGCCGGCTTGCCCCCTCAGGCAAAGCCATGCCGCCCACTCCGATTCTTGAAGTGACGTAATGACGCCGCCCACGCGAAAAGTCCGAATTGCCAATTTCAGCATTCCCGTATTTCTGTCAGCGCCCATTCTGGCCCTGACCCTCTCCTGGATACCCGGCGCCGCCCAGGCATCCATTCCCTCAGAGCAAGCCCGCCCGTCGCTCAGCGGCCTGCGCCTGGCGCAAGAGCCCACCGTTCCCACATTGCGTGAACGTGTCGTGCAAGCCGGCCTGGACGCCATCGGCACCCCGTACAGCTGGGGTGGCGACGACGCCGAAGGCTTCGATTGCAGCGGCCTGGTGCTGTATGTATTCCGCGAAATCGCCGGCCTGGAACTGCCCCGCACCGCGCGCGCGCAGCGCAGCGAAGGGCAATCCGTGTCGAACAAGAACCAGCTGCGTCCTGGCGACCTGGTGTTCTTCGCCACGCGCGGCCGTGGTGTCACGTCGCACGTTGGCATCTACATCGGCCAGAACAAATTCGTCCACGCGCCGCGCCGCGGCACCAAGGTGCGCGTCGACGAAATGAAGAACCCCTATTGGACCAAGCGCTATGTCGGCGCGCGGCGTTACCTGGATACGCAACAGCCGGGCCAGATGCTGGCTCAAGCTACGCCTTAAAGCGTCGTCCAGGCTGTCGTCGCGGCGAAAAAAAAGGCGCCTGCCGGGCGCCTTGCGATGGGGGCATCGAAGCCTGCCAAGGGAACATTCCCAGGCAGGCTTTCGCGCGTTCAGCCCCGGCCCACGAAGGGCATGTTCGTCGCCATGATCGTCATGAACTGCACGTTGGCTTCCAGCGGCAGGCGGGCCATGGCGGCAACCGCTTGCGCGACGTGCGCCACATCCATGCGCGGCTCAACCTTGGTGCTGCCATCCGCTTGCAGAATGCCCGCCGCCATGCGCTCGGTCATATCGGTCGCGGCGTTGCCGATATCGATCTGCCCGCAAGCAATGTTGTAGGGCCGGCAATCCAGTGAAATCGACTTGGTCAGCCCGGTCACCGCGTGCTTGGTGGCGGTGTAGGCAATAGAGAACGGGCGCGGTGCGTGCGCCGAAATCGAACCGTTGTTGATGATGCGGCCGCCTTGCGGCGTCTGCGCCTTCATCACGCGGATGGCGGCTTGGGCGCACAGGAACATGCCGGTCAGGTTGGTGTCGACGACTTCGCGCCACACCGCCACCGGCAGTTCTTCGATCGGCATGGCGGGTGCGCCACGGCCGGCATTATTGAACAGCACATCCAGGCGCCCGTATTCACGCTGCGCCGTGTCGAACAGATCGCGAACGGCATTTTCGTCGGACACATCGGTGGGCACCACCAAGGCGCGCACACCATCTTCGCCGGCTGCCGTCCGGGTCGCTTCCAGGGGCTCGCGACGGCGCCCCGCCAACACGACGCGATAGCCCTGCGCCAGCAACTCCAGCGCCACTGCACGCCCAATTCCGGTACCGGCCCCGGTTACCAACGCCACGCGCGGTGGCTCGATCTCGTTCGAATGCATCGGATTCTCCTTGTTATCAATCGGCGAGATGCTACCGCAATCATTCCGGCGATGCTGCAAGCAAACCTTCCAGCAAAGACACAAATGTTCCCGCTACTCGCAAGCAAAAGAAACGCGGATGTGCACCATCCAGCGGCGGATTTCGCGTTGATCTGTCACAAGTCTTTATATAATTTGTGGGCATTAGCTTATTACCCAAAATCAAATAACAAATCGGAGCAGGCAAGCCATGACCCCACGGTCCCTCCCCGCGCTGGTGCTCAGCGCCTTGTTCGCCACAGGCGCTAGCGCCCAAGGCGCGCCAGATGGCAAACAGATCAGCACGCAAGGCGCGAACGGCGCGCCGGCCTGTATCACCTGCCATGGTGCGCAGGGCGAAGGCAACCCCGCCGCCGGCTTCCCGCAATTGGCCGGCCTGGGCGCCAAATACCTGTCAGAACAACTCGAAGCCATGGCCAACGGTTCGCGTGTCAGCCCGGTGATGGCGGCAACCGCCAAAGCGCTGGACCCCGCGCAGCAACAAGCCGTGGCGAGCTACTACGCCAGCTTGCCCTCGCCGTTGAACATTGACCGGCTGGCCGCCACGGCCATGCATCCCGTCAAGCCCGCCGACACGGGCGCGTGGCTGGCCACACGCGGCGCCTGGGACAAAAACGTCCCAGCCTGTAATCAGTGCCACGGACCTGGCGGCATCGGCGTCGGCCAGAATTTCCCCAGTCTGGCCGGACAGCCTGCGGCGTATATCGCGGGCCAATTGCGCGCATGGCAGCAAGGGCAACGGCCGCCGGGACCATTGGGGCTGATGCCCGCGGTCGCCACCCGTCTGTCCGACGCCGACATCGACGCCGTCTCCGCCTACTACGCCGGCCTGCCCAAAGCCGCCGACCTGCTTGCCGCGCAAACCCCTTCCACGGACGGAGCCAAGCCATGATCCGCCTTCCCCGCTTCCGTCCAGGCACGGCCTGTATTGCAGCCATGATTGCCTGCACCGCGCCGGCCTTTGCCGCCGAGCCCCGCCCCGCTTTCACCCCGCCCTCCGCCGCGTCCTTGCCCGACACTGAATTCGGCAAGATCGTCCGGCAAGGCGAGCAAATCTTCCTGCACACGCCGCAAAAGGCGGGCAAGTTCGTTGGCAACGATCTCACCTGCGCCAGTTGCCATCTGGACGCCGGCCGCCGGCCGGACTCCGCGCCCATGTGGGCGGCCTATGTGCTGTACCCCGCCTATCGCGCCAAGAACGAGCACGTCAACACGCTGGCCGAACGGTTGCAAGGGTGCTTTCGGTTCAGCATGAACGGCAAGGCGCCTGCTGCTGACGACCCGACGTTGACGGCGCTGCAAAGCTATATGTTCTGGCTGGCCAGCAAAGCGCCAACGGGCGTCGTGCTGGAAGGCCAGGGTTACCGCAAGCTGCCGGCGCCCGCGCAAAAGGCCGACTACGTGCGCGGCAGCGAGGTCTATGCGCAGTACTGTGCGGTGTGCCACGGCGCCGAGGGCCAGGGCCAGAAGAACGGCAAACACTGGGTCTTTCCCGCGCTGTGGGGCGCCGACTCATTCAACTGGGGCGCGGGCATGCACCAGATTGGCAACGCGGCCGGCTTCATCAAAGCCAATATGCCGCTGGGCCAAGCCGGCATGCTGAGCGACCAGGAAGCCTGGGACGTGGCCTACTTCATGAACGCGCATGAACGCCCGCAAGACCCGCGTTACAAGGATTCAGTGGCGACCACCCGAGAGAAATATCACGACTCGGACGACTCGCTGTACGGCATCGAGGTCAACGGCCACCTGCTCGGCAGCGATGCGCCGCCGCCTGGCGGAAAGCTGCTTCAAACCGCGGCCAAACCCGCTGGCTGACGGGGTTCGCCCGCTCAGCCACATAAAAATCGCGCGGCCGGACAGCGGGTTTTCCCCCTGCCGCGCCGCGCGATTTGCTAGACTTCCGGTCTTAGCATCACACGCCGGTCAACTTCATGTACGCCAACCCCGGAAACGTCTTCATGGTCGTCGCGCCCAGCGGCGCGGGCAAATCCAGCCTGGTGAAGGCCTTGCTCCAGCAAGACCCCTCCATCGAACTCTCCATTTCCTGCACCACGCGCGCGCCTCGTCCGGGCGAAGAAGACGGCCGTGAATACCGTTTCGTGTCAGTTGACGAGTTCAAGCGCATGCGCGACGAGCAGAACCTGCTGGAATGGGCGGAAGTCCACGGCAATTTCTACGGCACGCCGCGCGACCGCATCGACCTGGCTACCCGCGAGGGCCGCGACGTATTGCTCGAGATCGATTGGCAAGGCGCGCGTCAGGTGAAGCAGCGCTTCCCCGCCGCCATCGGCATTTTCGTGCTGCCCCCGTCGATCGAAGAACTCGAAAGCCGGTTGAAGGCGCGGGGCCAGGATGCGCCCCAAGTGATCGCGCGCCGGCTCATGGCTGCGGGCGGCGAAATCGCCCACGCGCCTGAATGCGAATATGTTATTATTAATCAAGAATTTAGCGTGGCCTTGTCGGAACTGATGCAAATCGTCAGTTCCGCAAGGCTGCGCTTTTCGTCTCAGGCCGCCCGCCATGCCGAGTTGTTCGCACAACTGGGTATCCCGGCCGAACACTGAGCCGAACGCATTCTCCCTATCATCCATCAGCACCAGGTGTCCTAATGGCTCGCATTACTGTCGAAGACTGTCTGAATCAAATCCCTAACCGTTTCAAGCTCACGCTGGCCGCGACGTATCGCGCCCGCGAGTTGGCGCAAGGCCATGCCCCGCGCCTGGACAGCAAAGACAAGCCCACGGTCACTGCTCTGCGCGAAATCGCGGGCGGCCTAACCGGCGTGGAAATGCTGCGTAAAGTTCCCACCTGATAGTCTCCGGGGGGCGGCAAGCATGGCTTTTCCCGGGCTGAAGTACGCTTCATCTGGTCTGCTTGCCGCACTACGTGCCGGCTCCCGTCTTGGGCGCCGCACGGGCAAGAAAGACAAAAATCTCCCTACGCCACCGTCCGTCGCCGCGCAAGAAGCGGCGGACGCAACCGCTTCGCCGGTTGCATCGCTGGCGCCGCTGACCGAAATCATCGGCAGCTATCTCGACAAGAAAGATGTAGAGCGCGTGCGCGAAGCCTATCGCTTCGCGGATCAGGCGCATCTGGGCCAATTCCGCGCCAGCGGTTCGCCCTACATCTCGCATCCCATCGCCGTCACTGAAATCTGCGCAGGCTGGAAGCTCGACGTCAACGCGTTGTCGGCCGCCCTGCTCCATGACGTCATGGAAGACCAGGGCATTGCCAAGCACGAGCTGGCGGAACGCTTCGGCCCTGAAGTGGCCGAGCTGGTCGACGGGCTGTCCAAATTGGACCGCCTGGACTTCGCCACCAAGGCCGAGCAGCAAGCTGAGAGTTTCCGCAAGATGCTGTTGGCGATGGCGCGCGACGTGCGCGTCATCCTCATCAAGCTGGCCGACCGCCTGCACAATATGCGCACGCTGGACGCGGTCAATCCCGAAAAACGCCGGCGCATCGCCCGCGAAACGCTGGACATCTACGCGCCCATCGCGCACCGGCTCGGCCTGAACCTGCTGTTCCGCGAGCTGCAAGACTTGTGTTTTGCGGCGATGCATCCGAACCGCTATCAGGTGCTGTACAAGGCCGTGCTGGCCGCGCGCGGCAACCGCCGCGAGGTCATCACCAAAATCGCCGATTCGGTGCGGGCGTCATTGCCCGCTGCCGGCATCGAAGCCGAAGTCACCGGCCGCGAGAAAACGCTTTATGGCATCTATCGCAAGATGGTTGACCAGAAGAAGTCGTTTTCCGACGTGCTGGATATCTACGGTTTCCGCGTCATCGTGCACACGCTGCCGGAATGCTATCTGGCGCTGGGCACGCTGCACCAGCTCTATCGTCCGGTGCCGGGCAAGTTCAAGGACTACATCGCCATCCCCAAGGTGAACGGCTATCAGTCCCTGCACACGACGCTCGTCGGCCCCTACGGCACGCCGGTGGAATTCCAGTTCCGCACGCGCGACATGCATCATGTGGCCGAAGAAGGCGTGGCGTCGCACTGGCTGTACAAGGGCGCCGACCTGACGTTGAACGACCTGCAAAAGCGCACGCACCAATGGCTGCAATCGCTGCTGGACATTCAAAGCCAGACGGGCGATTCCGGCGAATTCCTCGAGCACGTCAAAGTCGATCTGTTCCCGGACGCGGTCTACGTGTTCACGCCGCGCGGCAAGATCATTTCGCTGCCTCGTGGCGCCACCCCGGTGGACTTCGCCTATGCGATTCACACCGACATCGGCAACCAGGCGGTGGCGGCAAAGATCAATGGCGAGTTCGTGCCGTTGCGCACCGAACTCAATAGCGGCGACACCGTTGAAATCGTCACGTCGCCGGCGTCGCGTCCGAACGCGCAATGGCTTAACTATGTGCGCACCGGCCGCGCGCGTTCCGAAATTCGCCACTATCTGCGTACCGTCAAGTACGAAGAATCGGTGGCGTTTGGCGAGCGCTTGCTTAGCCAGGCATTGCAAGAACTGCACATGCCGATGCCGGCCACCGACGACCCCGCTTGGCAAAAGCTTGCGCGCAGCACCGGCGCCAGCTCACGCGAGGAAATCCTGGCTGATATCGGCTTGGGCAAGCGTTTGGCGGCCGTGGTCGCACGGCGTTTCGCGCCTGAGCATCAGCTTGTCGCCACCACCGCTGCCGCGGTGGACGAGCTGACGTCGGCGCGCAGCGCACCCATTCTGATCCAGGGCAATGAAGGCCAGGCTGTGCAGTTGGCGCCTTGCTGCGGCCCCCTGCCCGGCGACCCTATCGTTGCCGGCATGCGCATGGGCCATGGTCTGGTGGTACACACCGCCGACTGCCCCGTCGCCCTGCGCCAGCGCCTGCGCGAGCCGGAACGCTGGATCAACGTGGGTTGGGACGCGCACACCGCCAAACACCTGGCCACGCGCCTGGACATCATCACGCGCAACGAACGTGGCGTGCTGGGGCGTCTGGCGGCGGAAGTCACCGCGGCGGATGCCAACATCATGCACGTCACGATGCACGACGATGCCGTGTCCACCGTGTCCTTGCACCTGACCATTCAGGTCGACAGCCGCAAGCATCTGGCGCAAGTCATCCGCGCCATCCGGCACGTGCCGCAAGTGCAGAAGATCGTCCGCGTCAAAGGCTGATCTTGCTCTGATCGGCACCAAAAAAAGCGCCCCGCGAGGAAACTCGCGGGGCGCCCTTTTTTATGACGTGACAAACAGCGTTATGAGGTGGCGAACAGCGTTAACGCTGTGACATCAAATTCGGCAGGTACGTCACGATGCCCGGGAAGACCGTGATAAGCCCGATCGCGATCACCAGCAGCAGGCAAAAGGGAATCGACGCCTTGGTGACCTGCCAAATATCCCTGCCCGTCATGGATTGCAGCACAAACAGGTTGAACCCCAGTGGCGGCGTGATCTGCGCAATCTCGATGATGATGACGATATAGATCCCGAACCAGATCAGGTCGATACCCGCAGCCTGCACCATCGGCAGAATCACCGCGCTGCTCAGCACCAGAATCGAAATGCCTTCCAGGAAGCAGCCGAGCACCAGGAAGAACGCCGTCAGCACCGCCAGCAACATATAGGGCGACAGCGCCATGCTTTCGACCTTGGCCGCCAACACCTGCGGAATGTTCAAGAAGCCCACCGAGATCGACAACACCGCCGCGCACGCCACGATGAACGAGATCATGCAAGAGATCTTCATCGCCGACATCAGGCTTTCGCCCAGGCTTTTCAGCGACAACGTGCCGCCCAGCTTGGCCAGCACCATCGCGCCGACGACACCCACCGTTGCCGCTTCCGTCGGCGTCGCCAAGCCCCCGTAGATGACGCCAATGACCGCCGCAATCAGCAGGCCCACCGGGATCAGCCGGCGCGAGTTCCACAGCTTGGCGCCGAAGCTCAGCGCCGGATCACGCGGCGGCACCTTGGACGGGTTCAGCAGCGACCACACGATGACGTAGCCCATGAACAACGCGATCAGCAGCAGCCCCGGCAGAATGCCCGCCATGAACAAACGCGCCACCGATTGCTGGGCCGTGACGCCGTAGACGATCATGATAATCGACGGCGGAATCATCAGCCCCAGCGTGCCGGAACCCGCCAACGTGCCGATCATCATGCCTTCGTCATACCCGCGCTTCTTCAGCTCGGGCAGGCTCATGCGCGCAACCGTTGCACACGTTACGGCGGACGACCCCGCCACCGCCGCCATGATGCCGCAGCCCAGAATGTTCACGTGCAGCAAGCGCCCGGGCAGCCAGCTGACCCACGGCCCCAAGCCTTTGAACATGTCTTCAGACAGCCGCGTGCGAAACAGAATTTCGCCCATCCAGATGAACAGCGGCAAGGCCGTCATCGGCCAGCCCCAGCTCGCGTCCCACATTGAAGAAACGATCAGCGATCCCACGGGCGCGTCGGTGAACACCGCCAAGCCCACCACGCCCATCGCCAACAACGAAATCGCCACCCAGACGCCGCTGGCCAACAGCACCAGCAATACCACCAGCAACGCCCCGGATGCGATCAGAGTCGAATATTGATCCATGCTTGTTCCTGCATAGGAAGTGAAGGCCGGCGCAACGCAACCAGCCATGTCGCCCGGCGCGTTATTCCAACGCCGCCTCGCTGTTCTTGTCGTAGCCCGGCTCTTCGCCGCGTGCGACGGCAAGGGCCGCGTCAAGCAGTGCAATCGTCAGGATCACAAGCCCCGCCGCCAATGCCGATTGCGGAATCCAGAACGGAATGGCAAGCAGCCCGGGGCTGATGTCATCGAACTCGAAGGACTGCCACGCGAACAGCACGGCCTGCCACGCGATGTAGCCCATCAACAGCGCGGTGGATAGGCAGCACCAGAGTTCAACCACTTTGCGCGTTCCGCCGGTCAGGCGGCTGACGATCAGGCCGACGCGAATGTGGCCGCCGTCGCGGAAGGTGTAGGCCAGGCCCAGGAAGGTGGAGGCCGCCATGAACAGCCCCGAGATTTCGGTGGAGTCCACCGTATAGCCCAGCGCGCGGCCGATGATCTGCGCGATGATGCTGATGGCGATGCCCGCCAGAAATGCCGCGGCCAGCACGCCGCTAAGCGTGTAGAGGCCGTCAAGAAATTTTCTCAACATGATCTTGTACCGCTCCCGAAGATGCAGAAAAGGCGGGGCGCGCGGCCCCGCCAGCCGCTAGTTGGCGGCCGTCTTGGCTGGCGCCTGGGCAGCCTTGGCCGCCAGATAGTTGTCCAACACCTTCTGCTCGTCGGGGCTGGCGCTCTTGCGCCAATCGGCGACCATGGCCTGGCCCACGTCGGCCAAGGCCTTCTGCACTTCCGGGCCGGCCTGGGTCACGGTGATGCCGTTCTTGCGCAACGTCTCGACGGTGTCTTCGCCCGCCTTGCGGCTCATTTCAAAGCCGCGCTTGGTGGCGCGTTCGCCAGCCGCCAGAACGATCTTCTGCACATCTGGCTCCAACGCACGGAACGCCCGTTCGTTGATGATGACGACGTTCTTGTTGTGCAGCGTGCCCGTGTACATGAAGTACTTGCAGTTGTCCCACACCTGGGTGTCGATACCGGTTTGCGCGCTGGTGAACAGCGAGTCGATCAAGCCGGTAGCAAACGCTTGCGCCACTTCGGCAAAGGGCAAAATGGTCGCCTGGAAGCCCAGCATCTGGCCCATCTTCTGCGTCGGCTGCGAATAGATGCGCAGCTTCTTGCCCTTGAAATCGGCAGGTGCGGAAACGGGCGTCTTGGTGAAGAAGCCCTGCCCTGGCCACGCCACATAGGTGATGGCGCGCAAGCCGTTCTTGCCCAGCAGCTTGTCGAAGTACGGCTTCTGCGCTTCAGTCAGCAACGCGGCTTCTTCGTAGTTCGCGGAAATGTTCGGCAAGCCATCCAGGATGTACATCGGATTTTCGTTGCCATAGACGCCCAAGCGGATTTCACCGGCCTGGATCTGCCCGGCTTGCACGGCGCGCTTGATGGCGTCGTGCTTGACCAGCGTGTCGTTGGAGCGCAAGTCCACCTTCAGCCGGCCTTGGCTTTCGGTTTCGACTTCCTTGATGAACTGACGAATGTTTTGCGTGAAGAAACTGCTTTCCGGATAACCGGAAGCCATGGTCCATGTCGTGGCGGCAGAGGCCGCAACCATCGGGCAGGCGCAGGCCGCCGTCACCAAGAGCTTGCGTAAGAACTGCATGGAAATCCCCTTGTAGTGGTCTGACGAAGATACTGTTTCCAAGCTGCCGTTTAGCGCGCTGAACGCGACTCGCAGTTCATTGTATTCATACAGGTGCCGTCATACAACTCAAAATTACGGCCTCCAAGATGGTGCAGTTTTAGACACTTATGCACTGCACTTAGCCCGCATATAGTGCGTATTAGCAGCATAATGGCGAATTGGCGCACCACCATGAACGGCATACCCAGGCATAGGGATTACACGCACCCATATGACAACCTTGGGCCACCTACAATGCGAGACATCCGCCTTACCCAGACGGAAGGTTCGCCCCTCGATCCAACACGGAATCCGCGATTTGAACAACACGCCCAAGAAGCCCCGCACACGCTTGACTGACGTCGTGATCCAGACGCTATCCGAACGGCTGGATACGCAGGTTTACCGGCCCGGGCAACGGCTGCCTTCCGAGCAGGCGCTGTGCAAGGAATTCAAGGTCAGCCGCACCGTTATCCGCGAAGCCATGGCGTCGCTGCGTTTGGGCGGCCGGGTGGTCAGCAGCCCCGGGCTGGGGGTGTTCGTCACGGAAGATCATGACCCGCCCATCAGCTTCGACATCCAGCCCCCGGCGGACAGCCGCTGGGCGCTGCACATCATGGAAGTGCGGGTCGGCCTTGAAGTGGAAGCCGCTGGGCTGGCCGCAGAACGCCGCACGCCGGCCAATATGGCCGATATCGTCCAGGCCTTCGACGAGTTCAATGCCGCCGAAAGCGACCGCGCCGCTGCCGTGCAGGCAGACTTCAATTTCCATCTGGCGATTGCGCGCGCATCGAACAACCCCCACTTCGCGCATCTGCTTGAATCCGCGGTCAAAGACGTCATGCTGGATCTGAAGATCAAGCACGGCGGCAAGTCCGAACAAGAGCTGCGCGACTACGAAAAACGCACCGCGCGCGAGCACGGCGTGATCATGGCCGCCATCATGCGTGGCGACCCGGGCGCCGCGCGGGCCGCCATGGCGCGGCACCTTGGGGAAAGCGTGGCGCGCTATCGCAAGCAGTTGGCGGCCAAGCGCTGAAGCCCCGCACCCGACACCCCTGCAAACGGCCGCAAGGCTGTTTTTTTTCGGCTGCCGGAAAATCCCTGATTGACCACCTGTATGACAACCCCCATCATACGTATCGCCGCTTTAGTGTCTGCTCTTGCCATCCAGCCCGGGAATCTCGCACCCGGCGCCATGGCCGTATTTCCTTGTTTTTCCAGGAGAAAGCAGTGTCAACACCGCAACAGAAAGCACGCGTGGGGGTCGATATCGGGGGCACCTTCACCGATGTGGCTCTTGAAATCGCCGGCAAGCTGTATTCAACAAAAGTTCTGACGGACTACGAAGCGCCCGAGCGCGCCATCGTCCAGGGGCTGCGCGACGTGGCCAAAGACGCCAGCATCGCCTTGTCGGACATCGGCATCATCATCCACGGCACCACGCTGGCCACCAACGCCCTGATCGAACGGCGCGGCGCGCACACCGCCTTCATCACGACCGAAGGCTTTCGCGACGTGCTGGAAATGCGCTCGGAAAGCCGCTTCGAACAATATGACCTGGACATCAAGCTGCCCCCGGCGCTGATCGACAGGCGCGACCGCCTGACGCTGCGCGAACGCATCGACGCCGCGGGCGGTGTGCTGATCGCCCCGTCGGATGCCGACATGCAAGCACTGGCCGAGCAAATCGAAGCCGGCGGCTACGACAGCGTGGCCATCGGTTTCATCCACGCCTATGTGAACGACGCGCACGAACAGCGCATGCGCGAGGTGCTCAGCCGCCGCCTGCCGGATGTGTCGATTTCGATCTCGTCCGAAGTCTCGCCCCAGCTGCGTGAATTCGAACGCTTCAACACCGTCTGCGCCAACGCTTACGTGCGCCCGCTGATGCAGTCCTATCTGGACCGGCTGGTGAGGAAGATTCATGAAGCCGGCGCCGATTGCCCCGTCTTCATCATGCACTCTGGCGGCGGCATCATTTCAGTGGACAGCGCATCGCGCTTTCCCGTGCGGCTGGTGGAATCCGGCCCCGCCGGCGGCGCGATTTTCGCGGCGCACATTGCCGCGCGCTACGCGCTGGATTCTGTGCTGTCCTTCGACATGGGCGGCACCACCGCCAAGATCTGCCTGATCGACGAGCAAACGCCCAAGACCGCCAACACGTTCGAAGTCGCGCGCACCTACCGCTTCAAGAAAGGCAGCGGCATGCCGATTTCCATTCCGGTTGTGGAAATGGTGGAGATTGGCGCGGGCGGCGGGTCGATTGCCGGGCTGGACGTCATGCGCCAAATTCGCGTCGGCCCGCATAGCGCAGGGTCCGAACCCGGCCCCGCCTGCTACCGCCGCGGCGGCAATCTGCCCACCGTCACCGATGCCGACCTGCTGCTCGGCCGCCTGGACCCCGACAATTTCGCGGGCGGGTCGATCTCGCTATCCACCGAATTCGCCCAGACTGCGGTGCTGAATGAAGTCGCACAGCCGCTTGAACTCTCGGCGCAAGACGGCGCCTACGGCATTGCCGAAGTCGTTGACGAGAACATGAGCAACGCGGCGCGCGTGCACACCGTGGAAAGCGGCCGCGAAATTTCCAAGTACACAATGATCACCTTTGGCGGCGCAGGCCCGCTGCACGCAGCGCGCTTGTGCGAGAAAACCGGCATCGACCGCTTCCTGGTGCCGCCCGGCGCGGGCGTGGGCTCCGCCATTGGCTTTTTGCGTTCGCCGTTTGGCTATGAAAGCGTACGCAGCGCCAACTTCCGGCTGACCCGCTTTGATTGCGCCGCCGTCAACCACCTGCTGGCGCAATTGCAGGACGAAGCGATGACCTTCGCGCTGCAAGGCGATTCACGCGAGACGCCGGTTGTCGAAGCCAAGGTCTATATGCGCTATGTGGGCCAGGGCTGGGAAATTCCCGTGATGCTGCGCACGACGCAGTTCTCGGAGCAAGACGTGGCACAACTGCGTGACGACTTCGAAGCCGCGTATACCCGCTACTTCGGGCGCCCAATTGACGGCCTGGATATCGAAGCCATCAGCTGGGCCGTCAAAGCCAGCTCGCCGCTGCCGCCCGTGCAGCGCCTGACGCTGGTCAAGGCCAATGCCGACGCGCCCGCCGTGGGGCAGCGCCGCATCTTTGACGCGAAGCTGCGCGAAATGGTCGATGCGGCCATCGTCGAGCGCGAAGGCCTGGCGGCCGGCGCGCGTATCGCGGGGCCGGCGATTGTGGTGGAACGTGAAACGTCCACGCTGATCACGTCGTCTTTCGAAGCCATCGTCCAAGCCGACGGCTGCCTGCTCGTGTCGAGCAAGCGCGCCGCCGCCACCGCTTAAGGAGCCGGCCATGAGCACCGACAACCTGAAGAACATCCACATGCAAGTCATGTGGAACCGCCTGATCTCGGTCGTGGAAGAACAAGCCCTGGCGCTGATCCGCACCGCATTCAGCACCAGCGTGCGCGAAGCGGGTGACTTGTCCGCGGGCATTTTCGACCAACAGGGGCGCATGCTGGCCCAGGCCGTCACTGGCACGCCGGGCCACGTCAACACGATGGCCGACGCCGTGCCCACCTTCATTGCCGACATCGGCCCGGAGAACATCTTCGAAGGCGACGTCTACCTGACCAACGACCCCTGGAAAGGCACAGGCCACCTGCACGACTTCACCGTCGTCACGCCGTCGTTTCGTGACGGACAGCTGATTGGCTACTTCGCCGCCACGGCGCACGTGGTCGACGTGGGCGGACGCGGCTTCGGCCCGGATGCGCGCGAAGTCTACGAGGAAGGCATTTGCGTGCCGATCATGAAGTTCGCCGTGCGTGGCGACATCAATCGCGATCTGGTCAACATTCTGCGCAACAACGTGCGCGAATCCGACAAGGTGGTGGGCGACCTGTACGCCCTGGCCGCGTGCAACGACACCGGCCATCGCCGCCTGATGGAGATGATGGACGAGTTCGAGCTGAGCGATCTGGAAGGCATCGGCGGCTTCATCCTGGAACGCAGTCTGGCCGCCACACTGGAACGCATCGCGGCGCTGCCGCGCGGCAAGTACAAAAACGAAATGACCTTGGACGGCTACGACCAGCCGGTGACGTTGAAGGTGGAACTGGAGGTAGGCAGCGACGGCCTGCTGGCTGATTTTGCCGGCACGTCGCCCGCCAGCACGTATGGCATCAACGTGCCGCTGGCCTACGCCAAGGCCTACGCGTGCTACGGCTTGAAATGCGTGATTGCCCCCGAGGTGCCCAACAACACCGCATCGCTCGCGCCGTTCTCGGTGGCCGCCCCCGAAGGTTGCATCTTGAATGCGCAGCGCCCCAGCCCGGTCGCCGTGCGCCACGTGCTGGGCCACTTTGTGCCCGATCTGGTACTGGGCGCCCTGCACCACTTCCTGCCGGAACGCATACCCGCCGAGGGCTCGGGCGCGCTGTGGAACCTGCACGTCAGTGCGCGCCCCGCACAAGCCGATTCTGGTTTGCCTCCCGCCGAAATCCTGATGTTCAACAGCGGCGGCACGGGCGCACGCCCGACGCTGGACGGCCTGTCGTCCACCGCGTTTCCCAGCGGCGTGCACGCCATGTCGGCCGAAGCCACCGAACAGACCGGCCCGATTGTCGTCTGGCGCAAGGAACTGCGTGAACACTCCAGCGGCGCCGGCCAATACCGCGGCGGCTTGGGCCAGGTGATGGAATTGGGCCCACGCGAAGGCTACGTCTTCCGCTTCAACGCCATGTTCGACCGCATCGGCAACCCCGCACGCGGCCGCGCCGGCGGCTTGTCAGGCGAACCGGGCAAGGTGTCGCTGAGCGACGGCACGGTGTTGCGCGGCAAAGGCACGCAGCATGTGCCGCCCGGCGAGCGCCTGGTGCTGGAACTTCCTGGCGGAGGCGGCTTCGGCGCGCCCGCCAAGCGGGACCGAGATGCGTTGCGCCATGACCTGGCCAATGGCTACATCGACGAAGCGGGCCTGCTGAAGCACTACGGCTTGACGCCCGAACAGCTCAACACCGAGGCAACCCAATGAAGTATGAGAATCAACGAACCCGGGATCTGCCGACCTCGCCCAGCATGGCGGTGTCGGCGCGGGCCCGCGCGCTACGCGCGGAAGGCCGCAAGATCATCGACTTAAGCGTCGGCGAACCCGACTTCAACACGCCAGACCACATTCAGCACGCCGCCACCGAGGCCATGCGCCAGGGCTGGACGCGCTATACCGTGCCTGCCGGCAGCCCGGAGCTGCGCGCCGCCATCGTCCGCAAGTTCAAGCGGGAAAACGGGCTGGACTATGCGGCGGATGAAATCACGGTGGCCAATGGCGCCAAGCAACTGCTGTTCAACGCCTGGCTCGCCACCTTGGAAGCCGGCGACGAAGTCGTGATTCCCGCGCCGTACTGGGTGTCGTACAGCGACATGGTCAGCCTGCACGGCGGCGTGCCCGTCGTGCTGCCCTGCCCGCCTTCGCAAGGCTTCAAGCTGACGCCCGCCCAATTGGAAGCGGCCATCACGCCGCGCACGCGCTGGTTCATTCTGAATTCGCCGTGCAACCCGACGGGCGCGCTGTATAGCGAAGCCGAGCTGCAAGCGCTGGGCCGCGTGCTGGATGCGCACCCGGACGTGCTGATCATCTCTGACGAGATCTATGAGCACGTGCTGTTAAGCGATGCGCCCTTCGTGTCGTTCGGAAAAGCATGCCCGCAATTGCGCGAGCGGCTGCTGATCATCAACGGGGTGTCCAAAGCCTACGCGATGACCGGCTGGCGTTTAGGCTATGCGGCCGGGCCGCGCGGGCTGATCGCGGCGTTGAACAAGCTGGAGTCGCAAAGCACCACCAGCGCCAGCGGCGTGTCGCAAGCCGCGGCCATCCAGGCGCTGGACGGCCCGCAGGACTTCGTCACCACCAGCCGTGCAGAATATCAGGCGCGCGGCGAACTGACCGTTGCGGGGCTGCGCCGTATCAACGGGCTGACGCTGGCGCAGGCGCCGCTGGGCGCGTTCTATGCGTATCCCGAATGTTCGGCCCTGATCGGCAAAAAGACGCCTGACGGCAAGGTGCTGCACACGGATGTGGACGTGGCGACGTATCTGCTGGAAAGCGGTGGCGTGGCGGTGGTGCCGGGCGCGGCGTTCGGCATGTCGCCCTACTTCCGCCTGTCGTTCGCCGCCAGCCGTGAAGCCTTATCCGAGGCGTTGGCGGCCATCGAAACGGCGGTGAAGGCGTTGCAGCCTGCCTGACGCGCATCGTCGCGGCCCTCAGGCAAAAGCCCTGTATCCATCGAGATACAGGGCTTTTTCATGTGCGCGAGCGCATCACTTCACGTGTTGCAGGAAATCCTTCAAGCGCTGGCTGGGCGGATTGCTAAGCAGTTCGGCGGGCGGGCCATCGTGCGCAATCTTGCCCGCATCGATAAAGATCAAGCGGCTGCCCACCTTGCGGGCAAATTCCATTTCATGCGTGACGACGACCATCGTCATGCCTTCTTCCGCCAGGTCGCGCATCACCTTCAGCACTTCGTGGCGCAGCTCCGGGTCCAGCGCCGACGTGGGTTCATCGAACAGCATCAGTTTGGGCTTGATGGCCAGCGCCCGGGCAATGGCCACGCGCTGCTGCTGCCCGCCGGAAAGTTCGGCCGGATAGTGGTTCATGCGTTCGGCCAAGCCCACCTTGTTCAGCAGCGCCTTGGCCAGCTCGCGGGATTCGTCGCGCCCTTGTCCGCGCGTGTGCACGGGGCCGAACATGACGTTTTCCAGCGCGGTCATCTGCGGAAACAGGTTGAACTGCTGAAACACCATGCCCGCTTCACGGCGGATCTCGCGCACTTGCGCGGCATCGCCCTTGACGCTCAGGCCGTCGACCAGCAAGTCGCCATCATTGATGGTTTCCAGCACGTTGATGCAACGCAGGAAGGTGGATTTGCCGGACCCCGAGGGGCCGACCACCACCACGACTTCGCCCGCATCGATGTTCAGCGAGATGCCGTTCAGCACCATGGACTCGCCGAAGTGCTTGGTGACGTTGTGAAATTCAACCATGCTCATAGTATGCGCATCCTCTTTTCCACCAGGTGCAGGCTCAACGCCATCAGCCCCGTCAGGATCAGGTAGATGATCGCGACAGCGGACCAGATTTCAACGGCGCGAAAGTTGCTGGCCATGATTTCCTGGCCCTGACGCGTCAGCTCGGCCACGCCGATCACGATGAACAGCGAGGAATCTTTCAGGCTGATGATGCACTGGTTGCCCAGCGGCGGGATCATGCGGCGAAACGCCACCGGCCCGATGATGTGGAACAGGATCTTGTGAAAGGGAAGCCCCATCGCCTGCCCGGCTTCCTTCAAGCCCTTGTGCACGGACAGCAGCGCGCCGCGCACGATTTCGGAAATGTAGGCGCCCGAATTGATGATGAGGGTAACGATGGCGGCCCATTCCGCATCCACGCGTATGTTGGCCAAGAGCGGCAAGGCGAAGTAGATGAACATCACCTGCACGACGATCGGAGTGCCACGGATGATCGCCACATAGACCTGCGCGATGCCCGACAAGATGGGGTGCCCGTAAGCGCGAGTGACGCCCGACAGCGCCCCCAATAGAAAGCCGCCGAACAAACCCCAGAACGTGATCTTGATGGTCATCAGCGTACCCTCAAGCAGATTGGGTAACGCGCCTTCAATAACGGTCCAGTCAAACTCCACGATTCCCCCTCTGGCGCCATTGCGCCTTGCAATGGCGGGACCGTCCACCGGACGGCCCCGAATGCACAGCAGAATCCGTCAGCTTACGGCTTCTTGCCGAACCACTTTTCGTAGATGGCGTCGTACTGGCCGTTGGCCTTCAGGGTGGCCAGCGCCTTGTTCACTTGCGGAACGAGTTCGCTGCCCTTGGGGAAAGCGATGCCGTAGAAGTCGCCGCTCTTGACCGAGCCCACCACCTTCACGCGGCCCTTGCCCGCCGTATTGGCGTAGTACTGGACGTTGGGCGTGTCGTGCACGGCGGCATCGACGCGGCCGGTGGCCAGTTCAAGGTAGGCGTTGTCGATGTTCGGGAACAGCTTGAGCTTGGCGTCCGGCACCTGGGCCTTCAGGAAGTCGACCGTGGCGGTGCCGGTCTTGACGGCGACCGTCTTGCCGGAGAGCGACTTGGCGTCTTTGATGTCGGTGTTCTTGTCGCCGACCAGAATGGCCAGCCCGCTTTCGTAGTACGGGTCAGAGAAGTCGATGACCTTCTTGCGGTCGTCGCGAATCGTGATGCCCGCCAGCGCGGCGTCGATGTTCTTCGTTTGCAGGCCGGGGATGATGCCGTTGAAGTCCATCGGCTGAAGCTTGTACTTCAGGTTGAGTTCCTTGGCGACCGCTGCCCAGAGATCAATGTCGAACCCCACATAGGTATTACCCTGCTTGAATTCGAACGGCACGAAAGCGGTATCGGTGGCCACCACCAATTCCTTGCCTTGGGCCTGGGCGCCGGAGGCGGCGCCAAACATGGCCACGGACAGGCCGACCAAGGCGGCGGCGACTTTACGTTTGATCATGAAACTCTCCTCTTGGGGACCGTCCGGCACCCCGGGGTTGTTGTAGGGGCATGATTCCTGGGTTGCGCCGGGGTCTCCGGTGCAACTTACTGGCGATCTTACTGCATCCGTCCCCACCCGGCAGAGCTTAGAAAAATTACAATCCCCATGACACCCCGGAGAATCCCCATGCCCTACAAATATGTACGCATTGCCGGAAACCGGCGTCAGGTGGGTCAGGCGCTGGGCAAGTTGGCGCGGCCGCTGATGTCGGTGTATTTGAATCAAAGCAGCACGTGGGATGCGTTGCGCCGCTGGCGCGGCCACCCTTATGTGGCCGAACTGGGCCAGCAGGCGCAAGCCGCGCTGCCAGAGATCTGGGAAGAACTCGAAGGGCTGGCCGACGGCTTACGCATGCCGATCGAAGACGTGCTGCTGTGGAATTGCCGGGGCGACTTGCTGCACAGCACCACAGACGGCTGCACCACCGTGGCATTGAAAGCGGCGGATGGCTCCCGCTGGATTGGCCACAACGAAGACGGCGACCCGTATCTGTATGGCCGCTGCCACCTGGTGGACGTGGCGCTGGAAGACGGACCCGGCTATCTCAGCTTCTATTACCCGGGCTCATTACCCGGCCATACGTTCGGCGCCAACCGCGCCGGTCTCGTTCAAACCATCAACAACCTGCGCACGCGGCAACGCCATCCCGGCGTGCCGCGTATGTTTTTGGCGCGCGCGGTGTTGGACTGCACGACGCTGGATCAGGCGATTTCGCTATTGCAGGATCTGCCACATTCAGGGGGGTTTCATCACACCTTGGGCAGCGCGACAGAGCCCCGATTGATCAGCGCTGAAGTCACGCCCGGCAGTGTGTCGGTGCTGGAAATCGGCACGCGGTATGGGCATGCGAACCACATGGTGCATGGCAAGACCCGGGGGCAAGCGCAGATCATCACCGAATCGTCGCGTGAGCGGCAGAACCGGATCGAAGGGATCGTAGACGGGTGGTCGCCCGAAACGGGAAGCAGCGATTTGCTGGCGGCGCTGCACGATAAGTTGGGCGCGTTGCCCATCTTGCGTACGGACGAGAAGGACCCCGACGGCGAAAACACGCTGGCGACGGCGGTGTTCGAGATTCGGGATGAGGAAGTGACCTTGCGGGTATATGACCGCAAGACCATGGCCGATATCGCGCTGGATGTGATGTCGGACCCGGATTGAAAAGGCCCGCCTGATCAGACGGGCCTTTTGGATGATGACCGCAAGCGACTGCGCGGATTACGCCGCGCCGTAGCCGCCGCCGCCCGGGGTTTCGATCACGAAGATGTCGCCCGGATGCAGTTGGGCGCTATCTTGCGGACCCAGCTCCTGGACCGTGCCGTCAACGCGTTCGATCGTGTTGCGGCCCATCGCGCCGGGTTGCCCGCCCGCCAAACCGAACGGTGCGAAGCGGCGGTTGTTGGACAGGATGGCGGCCGTCATGTCTTCCAGGAAGCGAATGCGGCGCACACCGCCCTCGCCGCCCGGATACCGGCCGGCGCCGCCCGAGCCCTTGCGGATCTCGTAGGATTCCAGGCGCACCGGGAAACGGAACTCCAGCACTTCGGGGTCCGTCAGGCGCGAATTCGTCATGTGGGCTTGCACCACCGACGTGCCAGCGAAACCTTCGTCATGCGGGCCTGCCGCGTCGATGCGCACCGGGCCTGCGCCCGTACCGCCCGAGATGGTTTCGTAGTACTGGTGGCGCGCGTTGCCGAACGTGAAGTTGTTCATCGTGCCCTGGCTGGCCGCCAGCACGCCCAGCGCGCCATACAGCGCGTTGACGATGCACATGGACGTTTCCACGTTGCCCGCCACCACCGAGGCCGGCGGGTTCGGGCGCAGCATCGAGCCTTCCGGCACGATGATGGACAGCGGCACCAGGCAACCATCGTTCAGCGGGATGTCGTCATTGACCATCGTGCGGAACACATACAACACCGCCGCCACGGCGATGGCGCCGGGTGCGTTGAAGTTGTTGTCCAGCTGCGCCGACGTGCCGGTGAAGTCCACCACCGCGCTGCGCGCCTGCGTATCCACGGTTACCGCCACACGAATCACCGCGCCGTTGTCCAGCGGGTACTCGTAGCTGCCGTCTTTCAGCACCGAGATGACGCGGCGCACGGCCTCTTCGGCGTTGTCTTGCACGTGTCCCATGTAGGCGCGCACCACATCCAGACCAAAGTGGTCGCACATGCGCAACAGCTCTTGCACGCCCTTTTCGTTGGCGGCGATCTGCGCATGCATGTCGGCAATGTTCTGATCCGGATTGCGCGCGGGCCAGCGGCCCGAACCCAGAATGTCACGCGCGGCCTGGTCACGGAATTCGCCGTTCTTCACCAGCTGGAAGTTGGTGAACAGCACGCCTTCGTCTTCCACCGTCTTGGAATCCGGCGGCATGGAGCCCGGTGTGGTGCCGCCGATATCGGCGTGATGGCCGCGCGAGCCCACATAGAACAGGATCTCGCGTCCGGCATGGTCGAACACCGGCGTGATGACGGTGACGTCAGGCAAGTGCGTGCCGCCGTGATACGGGTCGTTCACCACGTACGCGTCGCCCGGCATCATGCGGCCGGCGTTGGCGTTCATGACCGTGCGCACCGATTCGCCCATCGACCCCAAGTGCACCGGCATGTGCGGCGCGTTGGCGATCAGGCGGGCCTGGGCATCAAAGATGGCGCACGAGAAATCCAGGCGTTCCTTGATGTTGACCGAGTACGCCGTGTTTTGCAGGCGGTAGCCCATCTGTTCAGCGATCGACATGAAGAGGTTGTTGAACACCTCGAGCATGACGGGGTCCGCCTGCGTCCCGACCACACGGCGTTCGGCACGCTCTTCCACGCGGCGGATCACAAAGTGATCCTGCTGCGTCAATTCCGCCTGCCAGCCGGGTTCAACCACGGTCGTCTGGTTGGGCTCGGAAATGATGGCGGGGCCTGCCACCACGTCACCGCCCGCCATGTCTTCGCGCACATACAAGGGCGTGTCGCGCCACTCGCCCGCGCTGTACATGCTGACCACGCGGCGCGGCGCCAAGGCGCCCTCGCGGGTGCGCGAGACGCTGGCTTCGCTCACGCGCTCGCCGCCACCCGTGGCTTCCACCGAAATGGTTTCCACCACCAGTTCGCGGTTGGGCATCAGGAACGAATAGCGCTGGCGATAGGCGGATTCGAAGTCGCGGCGCGCCTGATCCAGATCGGAAAACGCCACTTCCAGCGCCGTGTCCGTGCCGCGATACTTCAGATGCAGACGGCGCTGCACGCTGATGTCGGCTTCGGGCACGTGCTGACGGCGCAATTCGCCCACGGCCTGGCCGGCGAGCGTGTCCAGTTCGTCTTGCAACACGCCCATCAAGTCGGCGTCCAGCACCTTTTCAACGGTCTTCTGACGCATGTCCGTCTGGTCCGCCAAGCCCATGCCATAAGCCGACAACACGCCGCCCAGCGGATGCGCGAAGACGGTGGTCATGCCCAAGGCGTCGGCCACCAGGCAGGCGTGCTGCCCGCCCGCGCCGCCGAACACGGTCAGCGCATATTCAGTGACGTCGTGGCCGCGCTGCACCGAGATGCGCTTGATGGCCTCGGCCATGTTGCCCACGGCGATTTCCAGAAAGCCTTCGGCCAGTTGTTCCGACGTCATCTCGCGGCCGGTGGCGGCGCGCACTTCGTCGGCCATGGCCGAGAAGCGTTCCACGACGGCATCACGGTCCAGCGCTTCATTGGCGTCGGGGCCAAACACCTTCGGGAAGAAGTCGGGCTGGATCTTGCCCAACAGCACGTTGCAGTCGGTCACGGCGAGCGGGCCGCCACGGCGATAGCAGGCGGGGCCAGGGTTGGCGCCCGCCGAATCGGGGCCGACGCGCAAGCGTGCGCCGTCAAAATGCAGGATCGACCCGCCGCCCGCCGCCACCGTGTGAATGCTCATCATCGGTGCGCGCATGCGCACGCCTGCGACTTGCGTTTCGAATTCGCGTTCGAATTCGCCCGCGTAGTGCGATACGTCGGTAGACGTGCCGCCCATGTCAAAGCCGATTACCTTCGGGAACCCGGCGATTTCGCTGGTCCGCACCATGCCGACGATACCGCCGGCCGGGCCAGACAGAATGGCATCCTTGCCGCGGAAGCGATGCGCGTCGGTCAAGCCGCCGCTGGATTGCATGAACATCAGGCGGATACCCGGCAATTCGCCCGCCACCTGGTCCACATAGCGCTTCAGAATGGGCGACAGGTACGCGTCGACCACCGTCGTGTCGCCACGCGACACGAATTTGATCAGGGGGCTGACCTCGTGCGAGGCCGACACCTGCGTGAAGCCCACTTCGCGTGCGATGCGGGCGGCGCGCTGTTCGTGCGCCGTGGCGTGCCAGGCGTGCATGAACACAATGGCAACCGCGCGGATGCCGCTGTCATAGGCCGACTGCATGCCGGCGCGCAGGCCCGCTTCGTCCAGGTCGCGGATGACTTCGCCATCGGCCGCCACCCGCTCATCGGCTTCAACGACCGACTCGTAGAGCATTTCGGGCAGCATGACGTTGCGGTCGAACAGGCGCGGCCGGTTCTGATACGCAATGCGCAGGCCGTCGCGAAAGCCACGCGTCGTCACCAGCAACGTGCGCTCGCCTTTGCGTTCCAGCAAGGCGTTGGTGGCAACCGTCGTGCCCATCTTCACGCATTCGACCAGGTCGGCAGGTACGGGCTCGCCCGGCGCCACGCCCAGCAGCTTGCGGATGCCGGCAACCGCTGCGTCACGGTACTGCTCGGGATTCTCGGACAGCATCTTCGCCGTCGTCGTCGTGCCATCGGGGCGGCGCGCCACGATGTCGGTAAAGGTACCCCCACGATCAATCCAGAATTGCCACTTCTTCATGCGTAGTCCTTGAGAACGAACGGCCACGACGCGTCGCGCCGCGGTCAGTTGCAGGTAAACGGGGCCGTGCCCGAATGGGAATCAGAGAGAGGTTGCCGCCCGGGCCGCCTGGTCGTATAGGCCGGACAATGCGCGCAAGGTGTGCGCCAGCTGGCGGCTGAAATCCAGCCCGCCCCCGCCCGGCCCATCAAGGCCGGCGGTGAGGCATTGCTCGCGGATGTCGCCATAGCGCTTCAGCACGGCGGCACCTTCGGGCGTGACGCTGTAGAACACTTCCTTGCTGCTGCGTTCGCCCTTGACCACGCCCAGGCGCTCCAGCTTCTTCAGCGCGTAGCTGACGATGTGGGTGTCTTCGACGTTAAGGGTGAAGCAGATATCGGCCAGCTTCTTGGCGCGCTGCCGGTGATAGACGTGGTGAAACACCATCACGTCTGTCGGTGTCAGGTCGGGCAGCCCGGCCGCGGCCATGCAGCGCACGGTCCAGCGGTCAAAGGCATGGCTGGCGATCATCAGCCCGAATTCAACTTCGGAAAGATCGGGCGCGCTACCGCCCGCCAAGTGGGCGGACGAGGCAATCAACGTAGGGCTCATGACACGCTTTCGCCAAAATTATCTGAGCGAAATACTAATAATTTATGAATACTTCATCCATACAAAATTAGTCGAAGACGGCCGAAATGCCCTCTTTCGAGGGAATACCCCTAGCGTTTTGCGGCGTTTGCGCGCGCTTAAGGCACCGACCAGCCCATCGGCAGGTTGGCGCCGATGAGCCAGCCCGCAATCGAGATGCGCGGCGCGATGTCGGGCATCGGGTCGCCCGGGCCGAACCAGCGCGCGTCGGCAATTTCGTCTTCCTGCACGCGGATATCGCCCGATACGTAGTCGGCGGTGAACGCCACCATCAGCGAATGCGGGAACGGCCACGACTGGCTGCCAAAGTATTGAAGGTTGCCGACCTTCAGACCGACCTCTTCATAGACTTCGCGGTGCACGGTCTGCTCGATGCTTTCGCCGGGTTCGACGAAACCCGCCAGCGCCGTGTAGCGCGCCGTGGCGGTGGTGGTGTGTTTGGCAAGCAGAATGCTGTCGCCCTTGCGGATCAGCACCATCATCGCAGGCGAAATGCGCGGGTATGCCGAAAAACCGCAAGACGGGCAACGCAGACAGAACTCGTGCGACACGCGTTCGGTGGGCGTGCCGCAAGCGCCGCAAAAGCGGTGCGTGCGCGCCCATTCCGAAATCTGATACGCCCGGCCCGCCAGCGCCATGCGTTCGTCGTCGAACACACCAAACAAGGAACGCAGCTTCTTGAATGCGTAACCCTCGGGCGCTTCGATGCCGGGCTCGACGTGCACGGTGCGGTACGGCGAATCCGGGGTCATGGACACACGTTGCAAGGCGGCGGGCGCCAAGCCGATGCGTTCGCACAACGCCGTATCCGGCAACACGCTGGACGCTTCTTCGACCAGCAATTCATCACGGCGGAAAACGAAATTCACAAGGGCCTCTGCACTGCGTTTTTGACTTCGCAATGTTAGAAGAAAAATGTGCGCTTGAATGTGTCCCCGCGAGGGTTACCGTGAACTTTGAACCTTCAACCAATGAACAACAGACGTTCCTAGGAATTACCCGTAAACACGCGATTTCCCGCGCCCTGTTACCGCACAGCAACATAGAATGTGACGGCTTTTCGGCAGCGCGTCACGCGCGCAGCAGTCTCTTTCGCAATGCCTATCGGGCACAACCCGTCTTCATCATTCGCAAAGAAGGACCCATCCATGTACAAGAAAATCTCGCTGCTGGCTGGCAGCATCATCCTGGCGTTCAGCGCGGGCGCACAGGCTCAAACCAAATGGGATCTGCCCAGTGCCTACCCGGCAAGCAACTTCCACGTTGAGAACCTGACGACCTTCATCAAGGACGTCGACACGCTGTCTGAAGGCAAGCTGAAGATTCAGCTGCACAACAACGCGTCCTTGTACAAGGCGCCGGAAATCAAGCGCGCCGTGCAAGGCAACCAGGCGCAGATCGGCGAAATCCTGCTGACCAACTTCGCCAACGAAGACCCGATCTACGAATTGGACGGCCTGCCCTTCCTGGCCACCGGCTACGAAGCGTCGTTCAAGCTGTATCAAGCGCAAAAGCCGTTCCTGGAAAAGAAGCTGGCTTCGCAAGGCATGACGCTGCTGTACGCCGTGGCGTGGCCACCCCAAGGCATTTTCGCCAACAAGGACATCAAGCAGATCAGCGACATGAAGGGCCTGAAGTGGCGCGCGTACAGCCCCGTCACGGCCAAGATTGCCGAACTGGTCGGCGCGCAACCGGTGACGGTGCAGCAGGCTGAATTGGCGCAGGCGCTGGCAACGGGCGTGATCGACTCGTACATGTCGTCGGCCTCCACCGGCTACGACACCAAGACCTACGAATACATCAAGAAGTTCTACGACACGCAGGCCTGGCTGCCCAAGAACGCCATCATCGTGAACAAGAAGGCCTTCGATGCGCTGGACCCCGCGACCCAAGCCGCCTTGAAGAAGGCCGGTGCGCAAGCCGAGGAACGCGGCTGGAAGCTGTCGCAGGAAAAGAACAAGTGGTATCAGGAAGAGCTGGCCAAGAACGGCATGGAAACCATCAAGCCCACCGTGGAATTGAAGGAAGGCCTGTCGGTTATCGGCAAGCGCATGCTTGATGACTGGCTGAAGAAGGCGGGCGCCGACGGCCAAGCCATGATCGATGCCTATAAGAAGCAGTGATATCGCCATGCGCCGCTTTCTAGATGGTCTTTACGGCGCGGCCGGCCTGTTGGCCGGCTTGTGCACGATTGGCGTGCTGGTGTCGGTGCTGGCGGCGATCATCGCCCGCCAGCTCAGCTTCAATATTCCGGGCACCGACGCCTACGCCGGGTACTTCATGGCCGCCGCAGGCTTCCTGGCGCTGGCCAGCACGTTCAAGCACGGCGAACACATCCGCGTGACGCTGCTGTTGAATTCGCTGTCCCCCGCTGGCAGCCGCCGGCTGGACATTTTCGCCTTGGCGGTCGGCTGCCTGCTCGCCGCCGCCTTCGCCTTCTTCAGCGTCAAGCTGACGTATGACTCCTGGCTGTTCAACGACATCTCCACGTCCAACGACGCCACGCCGCTCTGGATTCCCCAGATCACGATGGCGGTGGGTACGGTCTTGTTCCTGATCGCTCTTATCGACGAACTGGTCCGGCGTGCGCGCGGCCTGTCCGCCGCTACTTCGCAGCAAACCCATGAATGAACTTCTCGTCATTACCCTATTGGTCGTCTCGATCTTTGCGCTGCTGGGCTGCGGAGTCTGGGTTGGCCTGACGCTGGCAGGCACGGCCTGGATCGGCATGGAGATTTTCTCCAGCCGCCCGGCGGGCGACGCCATGGCCGTCACGATCTGGGGCGCGTCGTCCAGCTGGACGCTGACCGCCCTTCCCTTGTTCCTGTGGATGGGCGAAATCCTGTTCCGCACCCGCTTGTCAGAGGATCTGTTCAAGGGCCTGGCGCCCTGGCTGAACCGCCTGCCGGGCCGGCTGCTGCACACGAACGTGATCGGCTGCGCCATTTTTGCGGCCGTGTCGGGCTCGTCAGCCGCCACCTGCGCAACGGTTGGCAAGATGACCATCCCCGAACTGACGCGCCGTGGCTACCCCGAGGATAAGATCCTGGGCACGCTGTCGGGCGCCGGTACGCTGGGCCTGCTGATTCCGCCATCGATCATCATGATCGTCTACGGCGTGGCGGCAGACGTGTCGATTGCCAAGCTCTTCATCGCCGGCATCGTGCCGGGCATTCTGCTTGCCTTGCTGTTCATGGGCTATATCGCGTGGTGGGCGATCCGCAACCCTGGCCAGGTGCCCAAGGCGGACCCCGGCATGTCGTTCATGCAGAAGCTGTCGCAATCGCGGCACCTGATTCCCGTGATGCTGCTGATTGGCGCCGTGCTGGGTTCAATCTATACCGGTATCGCCACCGCCACGGAAGCGGCGGCGGTGGGTGTGGTGGGTGCGCTGATCCTGTCCGGCCTGCAAGGCTCGCTAAACCTCTCAACGTTCAAACAATCGCTGCTGGGCGCGACGCGCCTGTACTGCATGATTGCGCTGATTCTGGCGGGTGCGCAGTTCCTGACGCTGGCGATGGGCTATATCGGCCTGCCGCGCGCGCTGGCGGAATGGATCGGCGGACTGGGCTTGTCGCAGTTCGGCCTGATCATGGCGCTGATGGTGTTCTTCATCGTGCTGGGCTGCTTCCTGGATGGCATTTCGATTGTCGTGCTGACCATGGGCGTGCTGCTGCCGACCGTGCAAGCGGCCGGTATCGACCTGATCTGGTTCGGCATCTTCATCGTTTTCGTGGTGGAAATGGCACAGATCACGCCGCCTGTCGGCTTCAACCTGTTCGTGCTGTCGGGCATGAGCGGACGCGAGCTGCCTTACATTGCGCGCGCCTCGCTGCCCATGTTTTTCCTGATGATTCTTGCCGTGCTGCTGCTTTATGTGGTGCCCGGCATTGCAACGTGGCTGCCTTTGCACATGACGCTGTAAAGCGCTTGGGCAACACCCACAAACCCCGGTCCTGGACCGGGGTTTTTTTTGGAACAATCGCGCCATTGTTCCGCACACGGCGCGGTTTTGAGGATCTGTAAACCAGGGAAAACGCCAAAAAAAAATTGGTACTACACAACCCGTAACTTTTTTAGAATCCCCTGGCGCTAATCCGTTGCACCACTTTGGCGCAGTCGACCCTGCAATTACCGCTATTGGGCCTACGCTCCGGACCCCTCGCTTATTCAAAGCGTCGGTGCAAAGGCCCAGCGTCCGACGATCCGCCAGGCGCAACAGACCGGGCCACAAGCCTGGAGCAACCAAAAACAGCTACACAGGAGGAGTCCTCAGTGAAACGCATCACCCTTACGCTCGCCGCAGCCGGTCTCGGCTTGGCAGCCGGCGCCGCTTCCGCCGAAACCAGCGTCACGCTCTACGGCATTGCCGACGTCAGCATCCGCTACCTGAGCACCAGCGCCGGCAGCGTTGGCCAGGACGGCAGCCGCGTCTCGATGGAAAACGGTGCTATCTCCAACAGCCGTTGGGGCCTGCGCGGCTCGGAAGACCTGGGCAACGGCAACCGTGCCTTCTTCCGCCTGGAAAACGGCTTCAACATGCAGAACGGCAATTCGTCGGCCACCGGCAAGACGTTTGGCCGCCTGGCCTACGTTGGCCTGGACGGCGGCAACATCGGCCAGTTGACCTTGGGTCTGCAGAACACGCCGATGTTCGACCTGCTGGCCGACTACTTCGACCCGCTGACCGTCGGCAACTACGACCAGAACGCCTGGCTGCCCGCCGCCATGTCGCGCGTGCGCACCAACAACATGACCAAGTACGCCAACACCATTGGCGACCTGTCGCTGGCGTTGTCGTGGGCGAACGGCGAAAGCTGGGAAGACCACAAGGCCGGCCAGCAATACGGCGCCAGCCTGCGCTACATGGTCGGCAAGCTCGGCCTGGGCGCGGCGTACCAGCAGACCTATGACGGCGGCAATTCCGACCTGCGCCAGCGCGTGTGGAACTTGAACGCGTCCTACCAGTTCGATAGCGCCAAGGTGTTCGCCGGCTACTACAACGGCCGCGATGAAACGGGTTGGGTCAACGCCGTCATGGGCGGCACCACCACCGCCAGCCTGGACCGCAAAGACAACGGCTATTTCGCCGGCGTGACGTGGCAAGCCACCCCGCGCTGGGCCATCACCGGCGCCGGTTACTACGACCAAAGCAAGAACGTGGTCACCGACGGCGACAAGGGCAAGCGCTACGCGCTGGTTGCCGTGGCTGAGTACTCGCTGTCCAAGCGTTCGCAAGTCTATGGCACCGTGGACTGGAACAAGGTCAGCGATGCCGCCAGCGGCGAAATCGCCGGCAAGAGCAACCAGGTCGGCGCAGCCGTGGGCTTCCGCCACATCTTCTAAGACCTGCACGCATTGCGGCGAACCCCCGCCGCATAAAAAAAAAGCCCATCGTGTTTGCGATGGGCTTTTTGCTTTCTACAGCATCGCCATGCGGCTGTTGATGAGGTCTGTCACCAGCATGTGGCCCGGCGCATGCGTGATGCAGAAGTCCGGGCGCACCGACGCCACCACCGATTGCGGCGTGACGCCGCAGGCCCAGAACACCGGCATTTCGCCTGGCCGGATCTCAACCGCATCCCCGTAGTCGGGGCGATTGATATCCGCAATGCCGATCAGTGACGGGTCGCCGATGTGTACCGGCGCGCCGTGCACAGACGGAAATCGCGACGTGACCTGAATGGCGCGGATGGCATCCGCCGCCTTCAACGGCCGCATCGACACCACCAGCGGGCCGCTGAAGGCGCCAGCGGGGTGCGTGGGGATGTTGGTGCGGTACATGGGCACGTTGCTGCCCTGCTCGATGTGGCGCACCGGCAGGCCGTTGTCCAGCATTGCTTCTTCAAACGAGAACGAGCAGCCGATCAGGAACGACACCAAGTCATCACGCCAGATATCCCGCACGTCCGTGGGCTCGGCGATGAGCTCGCCATCCTTCCAGACGCGATAGCGCGGGATATCGGTACGGATATCGATGTCAGCGCCCAGCTCCGGCAGCGCCGGGTTGCCGGGTTCTGACATCGCCAACAACGGGCATGGCTTCGGGTTGCGCTGGCAGAAGTGCAGGAAATCTGCCGCGAGCGCGCGCGGCAGAATCGCCAGATTGGCCTGCACATGGCCGGGAGCCAGATTCGCGGTGGGTCCGGTCAGCAGCCCGCTGCGCGCGTCCAGACGCGCTTGGCGGGCCAGCTCAACACTATTGCGTACGACGTTGGCGGACACCATGACATTCCTTTTAACGTGCGGCCAGCAGGTCTTCCACTGCCTGGCCAATGGCCAGGACGCGACGGTCGGCGCCATTGCTGGCGGCGATCATCAGACCGACCGGCGCGGTGCCTTCGGCATGGCACGGCAACGACAAGGCGCAACCATCCAGGAAGTTGATCAGCGTGGGGTTGCGCAGGATCAGGCCGTTGGCGGCGTAGTAGGCGTCATCGGATGCGGCCAAGTCCGCCACCGCCGGCGCCACGATGGGCGTCGTTGGCATGATCAGGGCGTCGTAGCCGGCAATGCGGTGATCCACCGCCGCCACCCACGCTTCGCGTGCGTCAAGCAAGTCCAGATAGTCTGCGGCGCTCATGTCCTGGCCGCGCATGATGCGCGACACCACGCGGGGGTCGTAGCGCTTGCCGGCGCGCGCGATCAGGCCGCGATGCCAGGCCCACGCTTCCGCAGCGGTGAAGCCGCCCTTGCTGTTGATGCTGCCCAGCTCGGCGAATTCGGGGATGGCGATTTCATCCACCAGCGCGCCCGCTTCCTTCAAGCGCGCGACCGTGGCGGCGAAGGTGTCCGCAACGTGCTTTTCCATGGCGTCCAGCGCCAGCGTGGTCGGCACTGCCAGGCGCAGGCCGCGCAGCGGCATGGCTTCCGGCACCGGGCCGCCGTCGCCCGACAGAATGGCGTCCAGCTCGGCGCAGCAGCGCACGCTGGCGGCGATGGGGCCGATGGAATCCAGGTTGGCCGACAAGGGCAGCACACCCGTCATGGACACGCGCCAGGCGCTGGGTTTGAAACCGGTCAAGCCGCACAGCGCGGCCGGGATGCGCACCGAACCGCCCGTATCCGAACCGATGCCGGCTGCGGCCATGCCGTCGGCGACAGACACTGCGGCGCCCGAGGACGAACCGCCGGGAATGCGGCCGGTCTTGCGGTCATAAGGATTGAGCGGCGTGCCGTAGTGCGGGTTGATGCCCAGGCCCGAATACGCGAATTCGGTCATGTTGGTGCGGCCGATGATGACGGCGCCTGCGGCGATCAAACGCTGCACGACTTCGGCATTGGCATCCGCCGCCGGTTCGCCTTCGCGGGCGACCGAGCCGGCCATGGTGGTTTCGCCTTCGATGTCGAACAAGTCTTTGATGCTGATCGGCAAGCCTTCCACCGCCGAACGGACGATACCCGCCGCGCGCAGGGTGTCGGAAGCGCGCGCCTGAGCCAACGCCGACTCGGCGT
Source organism: Achromobacter kerstersii (assembly GCF_902859595.1). Classification (GTDB taxonomy): domain Bacteria; phylum Pseudomonadota; class Gammaproteobacteria; order Burkholderiales; family Burkholderiaceae_B; genus Achromobacter; species Achromobacter kerstersii. The sequence goes on from NZ_CADIJQ010000001.1 coordinate 1,206,529, forward strand.
ACAGCTTGGTGAACACGCGGGCGCCCTCGCCCGCTGCGTCTTGTGCGCGCGCCAGCGCAGCTTCGGTCAGCTCGACGGAGCTCGCGCGGCCCTCGCTCAGGGCCAAGGTCAGTTCATTCAAGGTCGAAACCATCATTGTCCTCGTGCCGACTTGCGGCGTAAAAGTGCGAACAGGCGCGCCCCATGGGAACGCGCCGGGTGTTCAATGCCGTGCGCGATCGGAATCAGGCGACGACAGGCAGCGATTCCACATGATAGCGGTGGCTGATCGTGCGTTGGAGGCGCGGATCGAACAGTTCCATCGTGAAATCCGCTGCGGCGCGGATGCCGCCGATGGCGCCCACGGTGCCGCACGTCATGCCCGCGCCTTGCGGCAGAACCGCTGCGCCGCCGGTGTAGCCGGCGATCAGGTCTTGCGGCGTGCGCAACGTGGACAGCGGGCCTTCCTGGTACAAGACCTTTTCGCCGTTTTCAACAATGTACGAACGGATGACCAATTCGTCCCAGTAGTCGGCCACGTCGGCCAAACGCCAGGCTTCGGTCGCGACCGGCTTCACGCAAACCTGCTTGGACATGGCGACGCTGACCGTCTCCAGCTTGCGGTCGGTGTGGTCGGACGCGATGCTGACGTACATTTCGCCGTCCACCGCGAACACAAAGGTTTCCACTTCGCCCGACGACTCTTCGCCCACGGCTTGCACGTGCTCGGCTTGCGTCAGCTGGTTGTCGGCGATGCGGTAGTACAGCGGCACGCTGGTCGGACGCGGCACGCCGATGGCGGCCAGTTCTTCGATGTGGTGCTCGATGGCGGCGATGTCGCGACCCGCCCAGCCGGCCACGATCAGCGTGTTGAAGTCCACTTCCACCTGGCGGGGATTGGCGTCGTTGAGATTGAATACGGCTTTCATATCAGTCCTGCGAATTTACGGGTGGAAAACGGTGCGGCCGCACGGGGCCGCACCCAAATCAAGCAAATGAAGCTCAGCCAAACGCGCGCGGCAGCCACAGCGCGATGTCGGGCCAGAACGCCAGCAAAGCCAGCATCACGAACATGGCGCCCACGAACGGTAGGCTGCCCACAATGACGGCGCTCATGGAGCCGCTCTTGCGCAGGCTCTGCACCACGAACAGGTTCAGACCCACGGGCGGGGTAATCAGGGCGGCTTCCACCAACACGATGATCACGATGCCGAGCCAGATCGGGTCATAGCCCAGGCCGATCATGATGGGCGCAACGATGGGAATCGTCGTGATCATCATGGACAGCGTTTCCATGAAGCAGCCCAGCACCAGATAGAAGATCACCACGATCAGCAGCATCCAGCCCGGCGACAGGCCCAGGCCGGTGATGGATTGCGTCAGCGCATCCGTCAGGCCGGTGGCCGACATCACAAAGTTCAGGAAGCTGGCCGCGATGACGATCAGCATGATCATCGCCGTGGAACGCATCGTGCCTTCCATCACTTCGCGCAGCATGTTCCAGGTCAAGCGCCGGAACCAGGCCGCCAGGATGAACGCGCCCAACACGCCCAACGCGGCCGCTTCCGTCGGCGTGGCCAGGCCCGCGTAGATGGAACCCACAACCAGGAAGAAGATCCCCATCGGCGGCGCCAAGTGCACCAGGCTGGCGAAGCGTTGGCCCCACGTCGCATGAATCTTCTTGCCGCCCCAGGACGGCTTGGCCACGCAAGCGACAACGACCGTCAACATGAACAACGCGGCCATGGCGAAGCCCGGGATGATGCCCGCCAGGTACAGCTTGGGCACCGACGAGTTCGTCAGCACGCCATAGATGACCAGGTTGATCGACGGCGGAATCAGGATGCCCAGCGTGCCGCCCGCGGCCAAACTGCCCAGGAACAGCGGCTCGTTGTAGCCATACTTGCGGATCTGCGGAATGGCGACGGTACCCACCGTGGCCGCAGTGGCCACGCTGGAACCGGAGGTGGCCGAGAACAGCGTCGAAGCGCCGATGTTGGCGTGCATCAGCCCGCCCGGCAGCCACGACAGCCACAGGCTCATCGCGCTGTACATACGTTCAGCGAAGCCTGCGCGCAACAGCACTTCACCCAGCATGATGAACAGCGGAATCGCCACCAGCAGGAACTCGTTATTCGAGCTCCAGGAGATTTCACCGATGGCGCGCGACAGCGGCAGCATCGAGAACAGCGGGTCCAGGATCAGACCCAACACGCCAAGCGCCGCGCCCACGGGAATGGACAGGCCGATCAGCACCAGCAACAACGTCAATGCGGTGGAAATCATGCCGCTTCTCCCTTCACCATGCGCTCGCCTGCGGCGGCTTCTTCGTCAGCTTCTTCCTGCGCGGAACGCACGCCGCAGATTTGCTTGACCAGTTCGATGTCGCCCGTGACCAGCGCGGCCGACGCACGCGCCAGCATCAACGCCACGGTGATGCACATCCAGGCCAGGCCCAGCATCCACAAGCCCTGCGGAATCCACAACGGGGTCGCAAGCGGCGTGTTGGCCGCGGACTTCTGCATCCATGAGGTTTGCACCACGTCGTAGGCGTAGTAGGTCAGGAACACCATGAAGACGGCCATGGCCACCATGGAAATCCAATCCAGCACGGCCGACAGGCGCACCGGCAAATATTGGTAAAGCACGTCAACGCGCACGTTGGCGCGCTGCAAGGTGGCGAACGCCAAGGCCCACGAGGTACTGATGGCGAAGGCGTAGCTGGACAGTTCGTCCGCGCCGCCGGTGTTGAAGCCCAGGAATTTGCGGGCCAGAACGTCAAAGGAGATCAGCAGCACGCTGGCCACCGTCAAGGCGCCGCCGGCCCAGACGGCTGCGCGCGAAAAACTCTCGGCGCGCCGCAACAGGCCGCCCAGCAGGCGGAAGTGTTCGGTTTGGGTCATGAGTGGAACCTCTGCGGACATAAGCCCGGAATTGGACATAAGCCCATAATTGGACATACGCCCCTAATGACAAGCCAGACAACGCGCCGCCGCGACTGGCGGCGGCGCGCTGTGACGCTTACTTGCTGGCGGTCAGGCCCAGCGTCTTGCCAATGGTGGCGTTGAAGTCTTTCACGCACTGGGCCGAGCAACGGGCGGCCCACTTGGGCAGCACGGCTTCGTTGGCAATCTTCTTCAACAGCGCACGGTCGGCGTCCGACGGCTGAACCAACACCATCTTGCCCTTGACCGGGAACGGGCAAGCGGCAGCGCCCGTGTTGCAGTCATAGCCTTCCTGCGTCTGGCGCGCGGCGCCTTCCCAGATGTTGTCGACCAGCGTCTTCACGTTGGCTTGCAGGAACGTGCGCACGGCGGGGTCCAGCTTGTCCCAGGCCTTCTGGTTGACGGCGTGGATCTGCTGGTTCCAGTTGATCGGCAGCGCCACCAGGTGCGTGGACACTTCGTACCACTTGGCCGAATAGCCCGACAGCGAACCCGTGATGGCGCAATCCACCACCTTGTTCTGCAAGGCCGGCACCACTTCACCGAAGGCCATCGTCACGCTGGAACCGCCCAGCGCTTCAACGAATTCGGCGGTGGTGCGGCTGCTGGTGCGAACCTTCTTGCCCTTGATGTCGGCCAGGCCCTTGATGTCTGCATTGCAGAACAGCACTTGCGCGGGATAGGTCGAAATGCCCAGCAGCTTGACGTTGTTGCCTTCGCCGTAGAGCTTGGCGTAGACGGGTTCGAATGCATCGGTGACGGCGCGCGCGGTCTTGACGTCCGGCGCCAGGCCGGCCAGGTCGATGGCTTCGTTGATGGGGTTGTCGCTGGCGAAGTACGACAAGGTGGCGGTGCCGAATTCGACCACGCCTTGCGACATCAGGCGCAGCAGCTCCGGCCCCTTCAGGCCCATTTCGTTGAAGCCCTTGATGTCGGCCGTGACCTGACCCTTGGACAGCTCAGGAATGGTCTTGGTCCAGAACGGCTTTTCGTAGTCGTTGTACGCGGTCAAGTTGGACAGGCCGCCCACGACCTTCAAGTGGGTCTTGGGCAGATCTTGTGCGTGGACGGCGCCGGCCAACAAGCTGGCAGCGACGGCGGCGAAAACAAGAGACTTCTTCATGGACAAAACTCCTGGCTGGCGGGATGGTCTATCGCGCGCGGGTTCCCGTTATCCTGGTCGCACGCGGGTGGAATGTGGGATTCAGGGACGGGAGTCAAGCGTTGGCCAATTCATGTTTTTTCCCCCGCACTGTGTATCCAGGCGCTACTTATTGATATGACGCCATTGCATCGTCAGGGGCGGCCAGCGTCCAATCGTTAGTTGCGATGTGGGGGTATAAATTTTTCTTGGGTCTCGCCGGACAGGCGGGGAGAAATTTCGCAAGACCCAGCATTGGCGCGGGTTTGCGGGCAGATGATGCTGCCGTGCGCGACGGTGCTGCCCGATTGATTTGAACCTGCGACGCCCCCCGGCCAGGGGAAAACACCTAGAGCGGAATGCCGCCTTCGGCCTGCGCCGCGACCTTCTGCGCCATCTGCGCAATGATCCGAACCGCATGGCTGTCTGGCCCCTGCACCCACGTCGCCGTGAAATTCAGCTCGGGCAAGGGGTCGGCCTGAACTTGCAGGATGCGCAGTTCGCCCCGCGCAAGCTCCTTGCCCAGAAACACCGGCGCGATGACGCTGGTGCCGATGCAGTCTTGCGTCATACGCACCACCATCGACATCGACGCGCTGCCATACATGCGCGGCGACGTCACGCCCGCGCGCGTCAGCATGTCACGCACGACCCGGTACGGCGCGCTGTTGGACGGGTACGTGATGATGGGCAGCTTGCCGATACGTTCAAGCGTCAAGGGTTCAGGGCCCAGGTCCAGCGCGGGGCTAGCGACCCAGGCCAGCGGATAGCTGCACAGCGGCAGATTTTCCACGCGCGCCTCAAGCACCGGCCCCATCAGGAAAGCCAGGTCAATCTGGCGCGCCATCAGATGCGGGCGCAGCACGTGCGTGGTGTCCACTTCAATTTCCAGCACCAGCGCCGGATAGGTGGAGTGGATCAATTCAATCAATGCGGGCAGCCACGTCTGCACGATGGTTTCCGCCACACCAATGCGCACCGTGCCTGTCATGACGTTTTGTTCGCGGGCCGCTTCGAACATATCGCGCCGCACTTGCAGCATGCGTTCGGCGTGGGACAGAAGCTCGTGACCCTTGGCCGTCAGTTTGACGCCGCGCGCCTCGCGTTCGAACAGCAACACGCCCAGATCGGCCTCAAGCGAGGCAATACGCTGCGACACCGCGGGTTGCGTGGTGTTGAGCTTATCCGAGGCCGCGCGGAAGCTGCCCAGGCGGGCGACCCAGAAAAAAGTCTCGATGTTGCGTAATTCGATCATTGATTGGTCTGTTTCCCCTGCGCGATGGGCGTATTATGGCAGCCGCCCATCCCCCCATCCAGGAGCTTGTCCATGTCCCCCGGTCGCCCGCAAGCCGCCGCGCCCGCCACCCGCGGTCCGCTCGTCGGAATTTTGCTGCTGGTGCTATCGATGTGGACGCTGTCGTGCCTGGACGCCAGCGGGAAATGGGTGATGAACGCAGGGGTGCCGCTGCTGGTGCTGTCCTGGTTCCGATACGTGGTGCATTTGATTTTGGTGCTGGCGCTGGTGCTGCCCGCCAAAGGCGTGAGCGTGCTGCGCAGCAATCGCCCGCGCGAACAACTGATACGCGGCGGCTCGATGTTCCTGGCCACGCTGATGTTCTTCACCACGCTTAGCTACATTCCGCAGGCCGAGGCCACGGCCATCAACTTTCTGGCGCCGCTGCTGGTGCTGTCGCTGGCGCCCTGGGTGTTGAAAGAGCCCGCCCGATTGTCGCGCTTCGTCGCGGCCGGCATTGCGTTCATTGGCGTGATCATCGTCATCCGGCCGGGCGGCGGCCTGCATCCTATTGGCACCATTTTCGGGCTGCTGACGGCCTGTTGCTTCGCCGCGCAATTCATTGCGACGCGACGGGTCGCGGGCGACGATCCGTTCACGTCGCTGATCTGGAGCGGCGCGGTGGGCACAGCCTGCCTGACGCTTACCCTGCCCTTCGTGCTGCCCGGCGCGTTACCGGTGCTGCAATCCTTGTCCGCCTTCGATTGGTTCCTGCTGATCTCCACCGGCGTCACGGGCGGCGTCGGGCATCTGTTCCAGATCGCCGCCTACCGGCGCGCACCCGCCTCCACGCTTGCGCCCTTCATCTATTTGCAGATCATCAGTGCGACGTCCGTGGGCTGGCTGGTCTGGGGCCATTTCCCCGACCCGCTGACCTGGCTGGGCATCGCCATCATCTGCGCCAGCGGCATCGGCATTGGTCTGGTGGAATGGCGCCGCAGCCTGGCAAGCGGTGCGGCCATCGCACGGCAAGCCGCCCGCTGAATCCACGGCGCCCCGCTACGGGCGGACGCGCCAGCGCGCTCGGGCGGCCTCCCGTACAATGCTCGTCGCTTTTTGCGCATCCGCGCATGGGCGTTCCCGGCATCTGGCAATTCCCCGAGCGAGGTCTTCATGATCATCAAGCCCCGTGTGCGCGGCTTCATCTGCGTCACCACCCATCCCGTCGGCTGCGAAGCCAATGTCAACAACCAGATCGACTACGTCAAGGCGCAAGGTCCGATAGCCGGCGGCCCCAAGCGCGTGCTGGTGTTGGGCGCGTCGACCGGATATGGCTTGGCGGCGCGCATCAGCGCAGCGTTCGGCTGTGGCGCACAAACGCTGGGCGTGTTCTTCGAACGCCCGGCCGAAGCCACCAAGGCGGGCACGCCCGGCTGGTACAACAGCGCCGCCTTCCATCGCGCGGCCGACGCCGCCGGCCTGTATGCCAAGAGCATCAACGGCGACGCCTTCTCTGATGAGATCAAGCAAAAGACCATTGCCGCCATCAAGGCGGATCTGGGCCAGGTTGACCAGGTGATCTACAGCCTGGCCGCGCCGCGCCGCACGCACCCGACGACGGGCCAGGTCTTCAATTCCACGCTGAAACCCATCGGCCACGCCGTGAACCTGCGCGGCCTGGACACCGACCGCGAAGTGGTGAAAGAGTCTGTGCTGGAACCGGCCACGCAAGCCGAGATCGACGCCACCGTTGCCGTCATGGGCGGCGAAGACTGGCAGATGTGGATCGATGCATTGCTTGAAGCCGGCGTGCTGGCCGAAGGCGCCACCACCACCGCCTTCACGTACCTGGGCGAAAAGATCACGCACGACATCTATTGGAATGGCTCGATCGGCGCCGCCAAGAAAGACCTGGACCAGAAGGTGCTGGACATCCGCGCCAAGCTGGCTGCGCGCGGCGGCGACGCGCGCGTGTCGGTGCTGAAAGCCGTGGTCACGCAAGCCAGCTCGGCCATCCCGATGATGCCGTTGTACCTGTCGTTGCTGTTCAAGGTAATGAAGGCGCAGGGCACGCACGAAGGCTGCATTGAACAGGTCTACGGCCTGTACAAAGACAGCCTGTGCAGCGACACGCCCATCCTGGATGCGGACGGCCGACTGCGCGCCGACTACAAGGAACTGGACCCGAGCGTGCAGGAACAAGTGCAGGCGCTGTGGAACCAGGTCACCAGCGACAACATCTATCAGCTGACCGATTTCGCCGGCTACAAGCAGGACTTTCTGCGCTTGTTCGGCTTTGAAATTGAAGGTGTGGATTACGAAGCGGATGTGGACCCGGCCGTTGAAATTCGCGGCCTGATCTAAGCGCTTGGCGCCAAGCGGGGGGATTGCCCCCCCGCATTTACCGCATCAGAGATATTCCAGCGTCACCACGCGGCGCTGCCGCTCGGGCGCGCCATTGGCGCCGGGTTCGGGGGTAAAGGTTCTGGTGCTGACCTTGACGACATTGTCACGCACCAAGGCCGGCTGGCCTGCTGGCGCCACGCAATTCACCTGAGGCATCGACCGGGCGGAGAGGCCCGTTGTACCCACCTGACAGCGGGTCTGCTCAACAATGGCGCCCACGAACCGGATGGTGCCTCCCGCGGCATTCGCTGCCAGCGGAACCCACATCGACACAGACAGCGTGGCGGCAATAACGGAGACGCGAATAGTCATGATCACTCCCAGTCGTTGGCAGAAAGACACAAATAAATGTCTTTCTTGTTAGTGATTACGGCTGGTTAGCGAACAACTTAAGTCATGCACGGCGGGCATGACCGTGCCGCTTCCATCAACGCTCCTTGCCGTAACCTTCGTACCTAACGATGTCAATCAGACTACGCTCAAGTTTTATTCGGATCAATCCGAAATTTATCTAAAAGCGCCGCTTACTTTGCGTCTTCTGTCCGAATCAGCGCCAGCAGCTGATCCAGTCCGCCTTCATCAATCGCGACATTCACTTCCTGGCGCACCGCCGGTTTGGCGTGATAACCCACGGACAAACCCGCTGCCCGCATCATGGGAAGATCGTTCGCGCCATCGCCCACGGCAATGGCGCGTTCCGGCCCGACGCCACGTTGTGCGCACACTTCCAGCAACTTGCGGCGCTTTTCCTCGCCGTCGCAGATGTCGCCCCACGCTTGCGGCAACAGCTTGCCCGTCAAGCGTCCATCGACAATGTCCAGCACGTTGGCGCGTACATCGTCCAAGCCCAATCGCACACGCAAACGGTCGGTGAAACACGTGAAGCCGCCCGTCACGAGCAGGCACGTCAAGCCGGCCGCTTTGCATGCGGCGATCAACGTTTCAGCGCCTGGGTTGATGCGCACGCGCTGTTCGTAGACCTCATCCAGCAAAGCTTCAGGCATGCCAGCCAGCAACGCCACGCGGTCTCGCAGGCTTTGCTTGTAGTCGACGATGTCGCCACGCATCGCGGCTTCGGTCAGGGCAGCCACTTCGGCCTTCTTGCCCATCAGGTCGGCCATTTCGTCCAGCGTCTCGATGGAGATCAGCGTGGAGTCCATGTCGAAGGCGATGACGGCGTAGTCGGACAATGCAAGCGGCGGCGTAATGCCACGCCACTGCACGCCAGGAATGGCAGAGGGAAACATGAGGGAGTCCTTTGTCTTTCAGGGATGAGCCAGGCCGTGCTGCTGCGCACACAGCCATGCGATGAACAATTGCGCCGATGCCGCGGCCGGGCCGTCTTGCCGGTAGAGCGCATGAATGCCGGCGTTGGGCAGGTGCGGCTGGGCAAAGAGCGGACGCAGGCGGTCCGCGCGGATATCGTCTTCCAGCAAGCACCACGGCGCCAACGCAATGCCCAGGTCATTCATGGCGGCCTGCATGCACAGAAATTGATGGTCGAAGACCGGCCCTGGCAATTGCGCCGGCACATCCACCTTGGCCAACGCAAACCAACGCGGCCAGTGATCCATGCCGCCGGATATTTTCAATAACGGATGCGCAAGGCAATCGGCCGGCGTGTTCAGCCGGTTGCGTTCAATGAAACGCGGCGACGCCACTGGCACATGGAAATCATCCAGGCAATGCACGCAAGCAAGTTCGGCGTGCGTCATGAAGCCATGGCGGATGAGCACATCGCTGCCGGTGTCACCCCCACGATCCAGAAACGGACGGGCCTGCGTGCTGAGCTGCACGTCGATACCAGGGTGCTGCGCCTGGAACGTCGACAGGCGCGGGATCAGCCACTTCATGGTCAGCGACGGTGTGGCGCACACGCGCAGCACGCCGCCATAGGCGGGCGACTTCAGCGCGGCGGTGGCGGCAGCGATGCGTTCCAGGCTGGCCTGCACTTCCGGGAAGTACGCTTGCGCGCACGGCAGCAGCGCAACGCCTCGCGCTTCGCGCGCGAACAGCGGCTGCCCCACATACTCTTCAAGAATGCGGATCTGCTGGCTGACGGCGCTATGCGTAATGCTCAGCTCGTCGGCGGCGGCGGTGAAGCTGCGCAAACGCGCCGCCGCTTCAAACACGCGCAACGCCTTCAATGGCGGCAGACTCGGCCCCGCCATCTCAGCGCGCGTCCGCCCGTGCGCCGGCGCGGCGCAAGCCTGTGCTGCTCTTGTTCACGTTTACCCTTGTGATTTATGTATGGGCAGCGTGGCCATGCCGTCCGCGCCTGCCCTATTCTGTTCTGCCGCATTCTAGGGGATAGCGGCGGCGCCGACCTCTTAGAAAATCTAACGCCATGTCTTAAAAAACACTGCTGGTCGACCGCAACAGCCGTTCCTATGATGCCGGGAACCTAAGCAGGAACTGAATATGGCATCGATCACAGTAGACGGCATCGCCAAGACTTTCGGCGGGCAGCAGGTGTTGCGCAATCTGTCGCTGCACATTCCCGACGGCGCGTTCTATACGCTGCTTGGCCCCAGCGGTTGCGGCAAGACCACCTTGCTGCGTTGCATTGCGGGTTTCTACGCGCCGGATGGCGGCCGCCTGCTGTTCGATCAGGACGACGTGACGCATGTGTCCGCGCACCGCCGCGATATCGGCATGGTGTTCCAGGACTACGCCCTCTTCCCCGACAAGACCGCGTTTGACAACGTGGCGTATGGCTTGCGGGCGCGCGGCGTGGCGCGTGCAGAGCTCACGCGCCGCACTAACGAAGCGCTGGACAACGTGGGCCTGCTGGCGCTGGCTGACCGCTACCCCGCCCAGATGAGCGGCGGGCAGCGGCAACGCGTGGCGCTGGCGCGCGCACTGGTGATCCGGCCGCGCGTGCTGCTGATGGATGAGCCACTGTCCAACCTGGACGCCAAGATGCGCCTGCAAATGCGCGACGTTATTCTGGACCTGGTGCGCGAAGCTGGCATTACCACCGTGTTCGTCACGCACGACCAGGAAGAGGCGCTGGCAATGTCAGACCGAATCGCCATCATGGACCACGGCAACATCGCGCAGTTGGGCACGCCCGAAGAACTGTACGGCACGCCGGTGAATGCGTATGTGGCTGACTTCATTGGTTCGGCCAACGTCATTCCCGTGCCCGCGCAAACGGGTCTTGCCGGCGCGCCGGATGGGCATGTGCGCTATGAATTGTGTGGCCTGGGGTTTGATGGCGTGCAAGGCAGCGCGCGCCTGGACGCCAATGGCGTGCTGATTGCCCGGCCCGAGGAACTGGCGCTGATGTCGCCCGCGCCTTACGTGCCCAACACGCTGCCTGGCAAGGTGCTGCGCCGCCAATACCTGGGCTTCAAGACCGCGTACCGCATTCAGTTGGACAACGGCGCCGAGATTCGCGTGGAGCTGCATGCGGGCAACATGGTGGCGCAGTTCCAGCCGGGCGAAGCCGTGCAGGTATTGATCCCCGCCGACAGCCGCGTCGTCAACGCCTGAGGACACGCACGCCATGAAAATCAAATGGTGGCCTTGGGGCATCCTGACCGCAATCAGCCTGGTGCTGCTGCTGTTCTTCGTGCTGTATCCGCTGGGCGTGCTGTTCAGCAACAGCATCACCGGCCAGGACGGCGGCTTTTCGCTGGAAGGCTTCAAAGCCCTGCTGGCCGACTCGCAATATCTGGAGGCCTTCGGCAATACGCTGATCCTGGGCTTGGCGGTTACCACCTGCACCGTGCTGGTGGGCGTGCCGTTCGCGTATCTGGTGGCGCGCTACGACTTTCCGCTGAAGAACCTGGTGGCGATCCTGCCCGTGCTGACCATCGTGATCCCCGAGATCATCGTGGGCCAGTCGTGGCTGCTGATCCTGGGCAACAACGGCTTGTTGACCAATCTGTTGGGCGACGCCGGCATTTCGCTGCCGTCGTTCTATGGCTGGACGGGCATGGTGTTTTCCATGACGCTCGTCTACTACACGTACATCTATCTGGGCGTGCTGGCCGCGCTGCGCGGCTTTGACGGGCAGCTGGAAGAAGCGGGCTTAAGCCTGGGCACCCCGCCGCTCTTGACCAAGCTGCGCGTGCTGGTGCCGGTGCTGCTGCCCGCCGTGCTGGTCAATGCGCTGGTGGTGTTCACGCTGGTGGTCGGCAACTTTGCGCTGGCGATGCTGCTGGGCAGCCGCGTGCCGCTCTTGTCGGTCATGACGTACAACACCTTCGTCAGCGAAATGGGCGGCAGCCCCACGCTGCAAAGCGCGATGTCGGTGGTGTCGATCGCCATCGTCGCCATCGTGCTGTTCTTTCAAAAGCGCGTGGTGGAACGCAAGGTCTACACCATGACGCAAGGGCGGGCGCCGGCCGCCGTGCGCGTGCGGTCGTGGACCGCCGTGCTGTATGCGGGCGGCGTGGGCCTGGTGATTCTGGTGTCGATGTTGCCGCTCATCATCGTGTTCATTGCCGCGTTCACGAAGACCAGCGGACCCGTCATGCAATGGGGCCAATGGTCGTTGGCCAGCATGCAGCGCGCGGTGCATGGCGCGCCTGAACCGATCTTGAACTCGCTGAAGTTCGCCTCGCTGGCGACGGTGCTGGGCGTGGCGTTCGCGGTGCTGGTCAGCTATCTGACCATCAAGAAGCGCAGCGCCTTTACCCAGGTGCTGGACTACATCGTGGTGCTGCCGCTGACCATTTCCGGCACGGTGCTGGGCATTGCGCTGGTGCAAACCTTCAACACCGGCTGGCTGGTGCTGGCGGGCACCTCGGGAATCATGGTGCTGTGCTACACGGTGCGCCGTCTGCCGTTTGCGGTGCGCAACGCGTCGTCGGTGCTGTTCAACATTCCCGACTCCATCGAGGAAGCGTCGATCAGCCTGGGCGTATCGCCGCTGATGACGTTCTTCAAGGTGATCCTGCCCGCCATGAAGGCGTCGATCATCTCGGCCGCCATCCTGATGTGGCTGACCACGATTTCCGAGCTGTCGGCGTCCATCGTGGCCTACAGCGGCGGCCTGGAAACCATGCCCATCGCCATCTTCCGCCAGGTTGACGGCGGCAGGCTCGGCATGGCCTCGGCCTATGGCGCGGCGCTGGTCACGGTGATCGTGCTGCCCATCATCGTGTCGGTCAAAGCATTCCGCATCAAGCTGTTCTCCGGCAAATAACCCTCTCGACCCAAAGGCTCATCATGCAACTCAAGCACCTGATTCAGACCAGCGTCCTGGCCGCCTCGCTCGCCGCTGGCGCCGCGCACGCCCAGAACGTCGTGCTGTACTCGTCGAACAACACGGAAACCATCGAGACCGCGCTGGATGCGGTGAAGAAGACGCAGCCGAAGCTGAACGTGCAGCCCGTCACCGGCGGCACGGGCACGATGATGAAGCGTATCGAAGCCGAATCGCAGAACCCGCGTGGCGACTTGTTCTGGAGCGGCGGCTTTGGCACGCTGGGCGCCTACCGCCAGCACCTGCAACCGTATCGCCCTGCCGATCTGGACAAGATCCCCGCCGAGTTCCGTGGCCCGGACGATCTGTGGGTGGGCACGAACGTGCACGTCATGGTGATGATGGTGAACGAGCGCCAGCTGAAAGGCCTGCCCGCGCCCGCCACGTGGTCGGACCTGATGCAGCCGCAATGGAAGAACAAGTTCGCCATCACGGACCCGTCCAAGAGCGGCACGGCCTACATGCTGGTGTATGGCTTGTACAAGCAGTTCGGCCAGGAAGGCCTGGACAAGATCGCGGCCAACGCCGTCATCACCGCATCGTCCGGCACCACCTACAAGGGCGTGGCGGCAGGCGAATACGCCGTGGGCATGACGCTGGAATATGCGGCGCAGGAATATGTGGCGGGCGGCCAGAAAGAGATCAAGCTGGTCTACCCGAGCGAAGGCAGCTACCTGGCGCCCGAAGGCATGTTCATCATCAAGGGCGCAAAGAACCTGGACGCGGCCAAGGCCTTGTACGACGGCCTGCTGAGCAAGGAATCGCAGGAAGCGCAGCTGGTGAAGAACTTCCGCCGCCCCACGCGTACGGACGTCGCCGTGGCCAGCCTGACCACGCTGCCTGATCTGGCGAAAGTGAAGATCTTCCCCGTCAGCCAGGAAGCGGCCGCTACCGATTATGAAGCGGTGGTTGCCGCCTGGAACCAGGCAGTGGCGAAGTCGAAGTAATCAAGGCCGGGCCGGCCAGCACGCATCAGTCGTTCTGAACCATCCGGCCCGCGGCCAGCACCAGTTGGCGCCCGCAACGGGCGGCCAATTGCGGGTCGTGCGTGACGAGCACCAGAGTGGTGCCGTGCTCGCGGTGCAGGTCGAACATCAGGTCGATAACCGTGACGCCGGTCGCCGCATCCAGGCTGCCGGTGGGTTCATCGGCAAACAACAGATCGGGTTGCACGACAAAAGCGCGCGCAAGCGATACGCGCTGTTGCTCGCCGCCTGACAACGTGCGCGGGTAATGATGCAGCCGCGCGCCCAGACCCACACGTTCCAGCATGGCCTGCGCGGCTTCGCGCGCGGGCTGCCCCGCGAGCTCCAGCGGCAGCATGACGTTTTCAAGCGCCGTCAGGTTGGGCAAGAGCTGAAATGACTGGAACACAAACCCGACGTGATTGGCGCGCAGCCGCGCCCGGCCGTCTTCATCCAGGGCGAACAAGTCCTGCCCGGCCAGGTGCACGCTGCCCATGCTGGGAACATCAAGACCTGCCAGCAGTCCCAACAACGTGGACTTGCCCGAACCGGAGCTTCCGGTGATGGCCACGGCGCTACCCGCCTGCACCGTAAAATCAATACCTTCCAGGATAGACAGCGTCCCGCCGGCATCGGCTACCCGCTTGCCCAGCCCTTTCACCTCGATCGAATTCTTGCTATCCATGCGCCTATTTTCCCTTCTGCGTCTTACGTCTGCCCTGGCGATTGCCGCCACGGTGCTTCCCGCCCACGCTCAGACCGCCGCGGCGGCCGAGGGTTCCGCATCGCGCACCGTGCTGGTAGTGGGCGATAGCCTGTCCGCCGAATACGGCATCAAGCGCGGCACGGGTTGGGTGCCGTTGCTGTCCGCTCGGGTTTCCGAACAATACCCTAAGTACCAGGTCGTCAACGCCAGCATCAGCGGCGATACCACCAGCGGCGGCGTGGCGCGCTTGCCTGCGCTGCTGCGCCAACATGCGCCGGCTGTCGTGGTGTTGGAACTGGGATCGAATGACGCCTTGCGCGGCCTGTCGCTGTCGATGACCGAACAGAACCTGCGCGCCATGACGCAAGCGGCCAAGCAGGCGGATGCGCAAGTGCTGATCGTGGGCATGCAGATCCCGCCGAACTATGGCCGCGATTACACGCAACGCTTTGCCCAGTTGTTCCCTGCGGTCGCCAAAGACGAAAACGCCCGGCTCGTGCCCTTCCTGATGGAAGGTATCGCAACGAACCGGGCGATGTTTCAGGCTGACGGCATCCATCCGAACGAGGATGCCCAGCCGCAATTGCTGGACAACGTGTGGCCGACGTTGCGGCCTATGTTGAACTAGGGCCTGCCGATCAGCAGGCCCCGGCGGGGGTGCCCCAGGCGGGGGTGCCCCAGGCGGGGGTGCCTCGGGCGAGTCAGCCCCAGGCGGGTACGCCCCACGCGGGTACGCCCCACGCGGGTACGCCCCACGCGGGTACGCCCCAGGGGGGTCAGCCCGCCGCTTGCGGCGCTTCGCCGCGGATGACTTCAGCGGCGTTGGGCAGCACCTGCACCTTGTACTGCTCGCGCAGCATCTTCACGACCGCTTCCGCTTCGGCTTGGCCCAGGCCACCCGACAACTGCTGCGTCAGGCGTTCCTTGGCGGACGCGTCCACCGAGCCGGCTTCGATCTTTTCCAGACGAACCAGCGTGTAGTCCACGCCCGATTGCACGCCGGCGTAGCCGGGCAACGGCGAAGACGGCAGGCGCATGGCGGCGTCCACCACGGCTTGCGGAACGTCCTTCGGATCTTGGCGCGACACGACCACGGCAGGCGAGAAGCCTTCAGGCGCCGCCGCCGGGTTGGCCTTGTCAGCCGCCAGCGCAGCTTCACCGGCCTTCTTGGCGGCTTCGGCCGAACGCTCGTCCATCAGCTTGGCGCGGATGGATTCGGTGACCTTGTCCAGTGCAGGAATGTGCGCCGGCTCAATGTTGGCGACACGCACGGCCACCATCATGGCGGGCGACAGTTCGATCACGCCGGAGTTCTGCTTTTCACGCAGCACGTCGGGCGAGAACAGCACTTGGCGCACGCGCGGGTTGTCCAGCACTTCGGCATCGGGGCTGTCGGCAGCCGAACCCGGACCAACCTTGTCAGCGGGCAGCAGGCCTTCGCGGGTGACGCCCGTGGCGGTGCGCAGCTTCAGGCCAACCGCATCGGCGGCGGGTTGCAGGCTGTCGCGCTGGTCATAGACCTGCTTGTTCAGCTGGCTGGCCATTTCCGAGAAATGCACGGCGGCAAGCTGCTTGCGCACTTCGCCGGTGATCTGGTCCTTGACCTCGGCCAGCGGCTTGATGGCGGCGGGCTGAATTTCAGTGACCTTGATGATGTGCAGGCCGGACGGGCTTTCGACCACGCCAGACACCTGGTCCTTGGCTTGGCTGAAGATCGCCTTTTCCAGCGGGCCAGACAACATGCCCGGCGCCAGCCAGCCCAGATCGCCACCGTTGGTGGCCGAGCCGGCGTCTTGCGAGTTCTTGCGGGCCAGTTCAGCAAACTGCGCCGGGTCGGCGGCAGCCTGGCGAGCCAGGTCGTCGGCCTTCACGCGGGCAGCCTTGCGAGCCTCTTCCGAGGCGCCGGGGGCCAGCTCGATCATGATGTGGCTGGCGCGGCGGCGTTCGGGCTGGCCGAAGCGGTTCTTGTTCTGCTCGTAGTAGGCCTTCAGGTCTTCGTCCTTGACCTGAATGCCCTGCGTGGCGGCGGCTTCGTCGAGCACCAGGTATTGCACCTGAACCTGCTCGGGAATTTGAAGCTGCTGCTTGTTGGCGTCGTACCAGGCCTGGATATCAGCCGGGGTAACGGTCACTTGCGAGCGGAAGTCGGCGGCGGCGAAGCGGCGCAGTTGCACCGTGCGCTGCTGCGTCAACGCCGTTTCCAGCGAGGCCACCACTTCAGCGGGCGCACGGGCCGATTGGCCAACGGGCTCCAGCACGCGGGCAACCGCCAGATCACGGCGCAGGCCGGCTTCGAACGACGTCGGCGACATGCCTTGCGCCGCCAGCACCTGGCGATAGCGCTCGGGCGAGAAGCGGCCGTTGTCCTGCACTTCCGGAATGGCGGCGATGGTGTTGCGCAGCGTTTCGTCCGACACCGTAAAACGGTTGTCGACGGCAACGTTGGCCAGCAAACGCTGATTGATCAGCTCGTTCAGCAGGCGCTCGCGCATGGCCGGGGTGTCGACCAATGCCGGGTCAAAGCGTGCGCCCATACGGGCACGCATCTGCTCCAACTGGTTGCGGTGAGCCTGATCAAACTCGGCACGCGAAATAGGCTGGCCGGCGACAGTCGCCAACTCAGGCTCTTTGCGCATGAAGCTGTCATAGCCTTGAATCCCGACCAGGAAGAAGGACGGCACAATCAGAAGCAGCAGGATGAGCTGCATCCAGCGCCGATGGCTGCGAATAAATTCGAACATGGAATCCCTGTTGCCGCACTCCGGGGGTGTCCACCCAGAGCCGCACGAAAACGCATAAAAAAAGGCGAAGTCGATTCGCCCTATTCCCATACCGGTTACTACCGGATCAGCGGGCGGATTTTAGCATTTCTCATTCATATGGGAGCTTGAGATTCTCTTCAGATTTTTCCGAACCCCTTGGATCTGTCCCCGCCGCATGGAACCCGGGCGCCGTCAACCCGGGAAATACCTATTTCGGGCGCCTTTCCGCGTCCGTATCTTGGGTGCCGGGACTGGCCTCGCGCAACGCGCTGCCGCCCGACGCCGCGACCTCCGCCGGCGCCCCTTTCCTAAGCAACAGTTAAAGGGTTCGATCAATGCCACTCACCTCCCCCCGCCTGCACGTCCTGCGCACCTGCCTTGCTCTGGCCTTTCTGGGCGGCGCGCACGCCGCGCTAGCCGCCCCCGTCGCCCCCGTGCACGAGGCCGCGCAAGCCCAAAAGCAGGGCATGCTCGACACCATGCGGGACCTGGTCAATATCGAGTCCGGCAGCAAGGACGTCGAAGGCGTCGAACGCATCGCCGAACTGATCCGCGACCGGTTGAAGGCGCTGGGCGGCACGGTGGATATCATCCCGGCCACCGACGTGTTCCGCCTGGACGACACCCCCGAGAAGGTCGGCCCCATGGTCCACGCCGAATTCAAGGGCACCGGCACCAAGAAAATCATGCTGATCGCGCACATGGACACGGTCTACCGCAACGGCATGCTGAAAGACCAGCCGTTCCGGGTGGATGGCGACAAGGCTTACGGCCTGGGTATCGCTGACGACAAGCACGGGGTCGCGACCATCATCCACACGCTGACGCTGCTGCAAAAGCTGGGCTTCCGCGATTTCGGCACGTTGACGGTGCTGATCAATGGTGACGAGGAAATCAGCTCGCCCGGCGCCCGCAGCACCATCACGCGCCTGGGCGCGGACCAGGACGCCATTTTCTCGTTTGAAGGCGGCGGCGTGGAACCCCGCCTGACGCTGGCCACCAGCGGCATCGGCGCGGCGTACCTGACGGTGCAAGGCAAGACCTCGCACGCGGGCGCCCGCCCCGAAGGCGGCGTGAACGCGTTATATGAACTGGCGCACCAGCTGCTGCAACTGGACAAGCTGTCCAAGCCCGAAGACGGGCTGAAGCTGAACTGGACGGTGGCCCAGGCCGGCACCAACCGCAATGTCATTCCTGGCCAGGCCACCGCCCAAGCCGACGCCCGCGCGCTGCGCGTGTCGGACTTTGACGCCCTGGCGCGCACGCTGGAAGAGCGCGTGCAGAAAAAGCTGCTGCCGGAATCCAAGGTCAGCGTGAAGTTCGAAGTGCGCCGCCCGCCGCTGGAAGCCACCGAAGCGTCCCGCGCACTGGCGCAGCACGGCGTGAAGATCTACCAGGAGCTGGATCTGCCCATGAAGGTGGTTGACCGCGCCAGCGGCGGCGGCACCGATGCCGCCTTTGCGGCCTTAAAGGCGCGTGGCCCGGTGATCGAAGGCATGGGCCTGAGCGGCTTTGGCGCGCACTCCAATGATGCGGAATACATCCAGATCAACAGCATCGTGCCGCGTCTGTATCTGGCCAGCCGGATGATCATGGACGTGTCGCAGGACAAGGTGTCGTCGAAGTAAGCCGATTTGGTTCGCCGCCGCGGCCCGTCATGGCCCGGCGGCAGAGTGCCTGCGACTGGCGCCCGCGCCTTGAGCCCGCGCCTTGAGCCGGGGCCTGTGCCAATGCCGGGCCCGCTCCCCCCTCAAATCGCCCCCCAAGAAGGAGTATCCTTGCAACCCTGTCCATAAGAACCCCA
Organism: Achromobacter kerstersii; assembly: GCF_902859595.1. GTDB lineage: Bacteria > Pseudomonadota > Gammaproteobacteria > Burkholderiales > Burkholderiaceae_B > Achromobacter > Achromobacter kerstersii. The sequence goes on from NZ_CADIJQ010000001.1 coordinate 1,225,689, forward strand.
AGCAACACCAAAATGACCGCAAAACTCCCGTCCTGGCCCTATTCCCGTTACATCGCGCACCGCGGCGGCGGTCGTCTGGCTCCGGAGAACACGCTGGCCGCCATGCGCGTGGGCGCCGAGCACGGTTTCACGATGTTCGAATACGACGTGAAGCTGAGCCGCGACAACGTGCTGGTGCTGATGCACGACGACAACGTCGATCGCACCTCAAACGGGCAAGGCCCGGCCGCGGACAAGACCTACGCCGAACTGGCGCAACTGGACTTCGGCAGCTGGCACTCGGCCGCCTACGCCGGCGAACCGCTGCCCACGTTTGCCGCCGTCGCCCGCTACACGGTCGCCAACCACATCGCCAGCAACGTCGAGATCAAGCCCTGCCCCGGCCGCGAAGCCGAAACCGGCGCCGCCGTGGCGCTGGCCTGCAAGCAATTGTGGGCAGGCGCCAGCACGCCGCCGCTGCTGTCCTCGTTCGCCGAAGAAGCGCTGCAAGCCGCGCTGGAAGTGGCGCCCGAGATCCCGCGCGCGCTGCTGGTGGAAAAGGTTCCCGCCGATTGGCGCGAACGTCTGGTCAAATACGACTGCGTCGCCCTGAACATCAACCAGAAAGACGCAACCCGCGAACTGATCGACGCCGTGCATGCCGCCGGCTACCGGATCGCGGCCTGGACCGTCAACGACCCCGAACGCGCCCGCTTGCTGCTGGACTGGGGTATTGACGGCATTTTCACCGACGAGCTGGCCGCGATCCGGCCGGCCGCCTGAGGCAGAACGCCCCGTGTTCAGTTACCGCCACGCCTTTCACGCCGGCAACCATGCCGACGTGCTCAAGCACGCCATCCTGGTTCACACCCTGGATTACTTCAACAAAAAAGACGCGCCCTATTGGGTCGTGGACACGCATGCCGGCGCCGGCCTGTACAACCTGGACGGCGACTGGGCGAACAAAACGTCCGAGTTCGTCGACGGCATTGGCCGCCTGTGGGACGCTAAAGACCTGCCCCCGCTGCTGGCCGACTACGTGGCCCGCATCCGCGACTACAACACCAATGGCCGCTTGAAGCGCTACCCCGGTTCGCCGTGGCTGGCGCTGGACGTGATGCGCCCGTCGGACCGGCTGCGCCTGTTCGAAATGCACCCGACCGAAATCGACACGCTGGTCGTCAACCTGGAACACCAGGGCCGCGCTGCGCAACGCCAGACGACGATCTACGGTGACGACGGTTTCGAAGGCGTCAAAGCGCTGCTGCCGCCTCCGACGCGCCGCGGCATGGTGCTGATCGACCCGTCGTACGAAGACAAGCACGACTACCGCCGCACCCTGATCACGGTGAAGGAATGCATCAAGCGTTTCGCCACCGGCACGATCGCCGTGTGGTATCCGCTGGTGCAACGCCGTGAAGCCAGCGAAATGGCCCGCCATTTCGAAAACCTGAAGGTCAAGAGCTGGCTGCACGCGACGCTGACCGTCAAAAAGGCGACGATTGACGGCTACGGCCTGCACGGCAGCGGCATGTTCCTGATCAACCCGCCGTGGACCTTGCACGAAGGGCTCAAGCAAGCGATGCCGTACCTGGCCCGCGAACTGGGGCAGGACGAACGCGCAGGCTTTACGTTGCAATACCGCGAGAATCCGTTCCCCGTGCCGAAGAAGCAGTCGGACGATTGACGGGTTTTGTGCGAACGAAAAAATGCCGCGATTTTTGATCGCGGCATTTTTTTTGACCGAGTGATGGGTTTCGCGCGATGGGCGAAGCGCGATACGGCGATCACAAGCACACCGCTGACGATCGCGCTTAACCCATCACACCGTTTCCTGCTCCGCCGCCTCGCTACGCAACGCTTCCTGCGCCCGAGCCAGCTTCGCCGCCGCATCCCGCAACGCGGTACGCAGGCCTTCTTCGATGACCGGGTGGTAGAACGGCATTTCCAGCATGCGCGCCACCGTCAGTTCCTGCTGCACGGCCCAGGCCAGCAGGTGACCGATGTGTTCGGCACTCGGCCCCACCATTTCGGCGCCCAGGAAGCGGCCCGACGCGATGTCGGCGTACACGTGCAGCATGCCCTTGTTCTTCAGCATGACGCGCGAACGGCCTTGATCGCTGAAATCCACTTCGCCGACCACGAACGTACCCGGGATCAACCGGCCATAACCCTGCCCCGCCAAGGCAATCTGCGGGTCCGAGAACACCACCGCCAGCGGCGCGCGGCGCAAGCCTTGGCGCACCTCGGGGAAGCGCGCCGCGTTTTCACCCGCGATGCGGCCTTCGTCGGCGGCTTCGTGCAACAAGGGCGCATCCGCATTGGCGTCGCCAGCAATGAAGATGGGCGAATCGCCCGCCTGCATCGTTTCGCGGTCGAACACCGGCACACCGTGCGCATTCAGTTCCAGCGACGTGTTCTCCAGCCCTAAGCCGTCCACGTTCGCGCGGCGGCCCGTGGCTACCAGCGCATAGTCAAAGCGTTCCGTACGTTCGCTGTTATCCAGCGTCACGTAACGCACTTCCACTTCGTCGCCCACGCGGGTGGTTTCCAGCACTCGGGCATCCGGGTCCAGATAGAACTCGCGCTGGAAAATCTTGCGGGCGGACTGGCGCACTTGCGGGTCGCTGATGCCGCCCAGGCTGCCGCTGACGCCAAAGACGCGCACATCCACGCCCAGCCGCGCCAGCGCCTGCCCCAGTTCCAGCCCGATGACGCCGGGGCCGAACACGGCCACGCGGCGCGGCAGGTCGTCCCACGCAAACACGTCATCGTTCACGACCAGGCGGTCGCCCAGCGCGCGGAACGGCGGCGGCACCGACGGGCGCGACCCCGTTGCGATGACAACGCGCGACGCATGCACTTCAGTGTGCTCATCCACGCGCAGCACCGTATCGGACACGAAGCGGGCATAGCCGCGCAGCTTGTCTTCGGCGGGAATGTTCTCGACGCCTTCCAGCACGAAGCCCACGAAGCGGTCACGCTCACGCTTGACGCGGTCCATCACTTCCACGCCGTCCACCGAGATCTCGCCACTGACGTGCACGCCAAACGCCTCGGTATGCGCGGCGTTGTGGGCGGCTTCGGCCGCGGCGATCAGCAGCTTGGACGGCATGCAGCCCACTCGGGCGCAGGTGGTGCCATAGGGTCCGCCTTCAATCAGCAGCGCGCGCTTGCCCGCGGCCTTCGCGGCGCGATAAGCGGCCAGACCGGCGGTGCCGGCGCCAATGACGGCGATATCGGTGTGCAGAGTTTTCATGATTGGGGTTCCCCCATAGGTTGCGGGTAGCAGGGATTCAAAAGGCGAGTTCCGCCTTATTACGCATCCTTGGGACGAACAGCGTCCGGCGGCGCCCGTGACGGGCCGCAGCAGGAATGCGATAAGGGTGCGTAAAAAGGGAAACTCGAGCGGCCTGGCCTGGCCTTCAACTCGGCGGGCTTTAACGTGTCAGCCTCAGCCCGGCGGCAACGGGACGGCGAACTTGCGCCGCCCCGTTGCGCCGGCCAGGCGGGGAATGCTCCCCTGCCCGGCTGACAGACTGGCTGACCGACTTAGGCTGCGAAGTGCGCCTTCAGGTCTTCCAGGCCGCCGATCAGCGCGCCATTGATGAACACCTGGGGAGCGGTGCCCTTGCCGGACACGGCGCCGATCACACGGCCGCGGACCTTGTTTTCCAGCGGGATTTCGATCGGGGCGTAGCCCTTTTCATCCAGCAGCGCCTTGGCTTCCACGCAGAACGGGCAGCCCGGCTTGGAGAACACGACCACCTGGTCGGGCTTCTTGGCCGTGGGGGCAATGTGAGCCAGCATCGTGTCGGCGTCCGACACTTCAAACGGGTCGCCTTCCTTTTCCGGTTCGATGAACATCTTCTGGACGACGCCGTCCTTCACCAGCATCGAATAGCGCCAGCTGCGCTTGCCGAAGCCCAGGTCGCTCTTGTCGACCAGCATGCCCATGCCTTCGGTGAACGCGCCGTTACCGTCGGGCAGCAGCGTGATGTTGGCCGATTCCTGGTCCTTGGCCCATTCGTTCATCACGAACGTATCGTTGACCGACACGCAGACGATGCTGTCAACGCCAGCGTTGAAGAACGCGGGAGCCAGTTCGTTGTAGCGCGGCAAGTGGGTGGACGAGCAGGTCGGCGTGAAAGCGCCGGGAAGCGAGAAGACGACAACCGTCTTGTTCTTGAACAGATCGTCGGTCGTGACCTTCTTCCACGTGTTGTCTTCACGGACGGGGAACGTTACGTTCGGAACACGTTGGCCTTCGCGGTTTTGCAGCATTCAAATCTCTCCTTGGGTAGCGGGGTTTGTTTAACCACCATGGAAAGAATGATAAATCTCAGCTATCGATTAAGCAAATTTAATTAACTAAATTGATCGATAGCTTTTTGCAATGAACAAATAACTGCCGGAAAAGAGGATCTATCATAAACCGCCTTTCCAGCAGTGCAGCATGCAGGCTTATACGCGCGCCGGCTCGTAGCCCGCATCGCGGATGGCGGCTTCGACCTTGTCAGCCTGGTCCGTCCCCGTGACGGTCACGCGGTGCGTGGGCAGGTCCACGGTAACGGTCGCGCCCGGGGCAGCCTGGTTCACGGCGCCGGTGATGGTCTTCACGCAATGGCCGCAAGTCATGTCAGGCACTTGGAATTCGATGCTCATCGTTTTTCTCCGTAAGTTCTTCAGGGTAGCGGGACGTTTTTTCCACGCCATGGAGCGAACTTTAAACGTTCCCATCATGGCAAGGTCAAGCGTAGAATGGCGCTTGACCTTCCCACGATGGGAAGGATGAAACTGCAAGCTCCCCTCCAAAACGAGAACAGCCATGAGCGTTGCCAGCCCCTCAACCACCCAGTTGGAACTCGCCATTGAAGGCATGACGTGCGCGTCGTGCGTCAAGCGCGTGGAAAAGGCCCTGACCCACGTTCCCGGCGTTGCCCAGGCTCAGGTCAACCTGGCGACCGAACGCGCGCTGGTGTCGTATGACCCGTCCTCGGCCCAGCCGCAAGCGATGGTCGATGCCGTCATCAAGATGGGTTACGAAGCGCGGCCCATTGCCGCGCAGGACGACCACGCCGAACGCCAGTCCCAAGCGCGGGACGCCGAAGCCCAGCGCTTGCAGCGCGCCTTCACGGTGGCGCTGGTGCTGACCTTGCCCGTGTTCCTGCTGGAAATGGGTTCCCACCTGATTCCCGCCATGCACCATTGGGTGCTTGCCACTATCGGCCAGCAAAACAGCTGGCTGCTTCAGTTTGTGCTGACGACTGCGGTCTTGGTCTGGCCGGGCCGCCATTTCTTCACCAAGGGGTTTGTGGCCCTGTGGCGCCGCGCGCCCGAGATGAATTCGCTGGTCGCGCTGGGCGCAGGCGCAGCGTGGGGCTATTCGGTGGTGGCGACCTTTGCCCCCGATTGGCTGCCCGAAGCGGCGCGCAATGTCTACTTCGAGGCCGCCGCCGTCATCGTGACGCTGATCCTGCTGGGCCGCATGCTGGAAGCGCGCGCCAAGGGCAAGACCGGCGCCGCCATCAAACGTTTGATCGGCCTGCAACCGCGCACGGCGCGCGTCATGCGTGATGGCCAGGCGCTGGATGTGGAAATCGAAAAGGTAAAAACGGGCGACATCGTCGTCGTGCGGCCGGGCGAAAAGATTCCGCTGGATGGCGACATCATCGAAGGCACGTCCTACGTTGACGAATCCATGCTGACCGGCGAACCGGTGCCCGTCGAAAAGCAGCCCGGCATGCAAGCCACGGGCGGCACCTTGAATACATCGGGCAGCTTCACGCTGCGCGTCACGCACACGGGCGCCGACACCATGTTGGCCCGCATTATCCGCATGGTGGAAGCGGCCCAAGGCGCGCGTTTGCCCATCCAGGCGCTGGTCGATCAGGTCACCGCCTGGTTCGTGCCCGCCGTGATGGCCGCCGCCCTGCTCACTTTCCTGACGTGGTTTTTCCTGGGGCCCTCGCCCGCGCTCTCGCATGCGCTGGTGAACGCCGTGGCCGTGCTGATCATCGCCTGCCCCTGCGCGATGGGGCTGGCGACGCCCACGTCCATCATGGTGGGCACGGGCCGCGCGGCCGACATGGGCGTGCTGTTCCGCCAGGGCGATGCATTGCAAACGCTGCGTGACGTGAACGTGGTGGCCTTTGACAAGACCGGCACGCTGACGCTGGGCAAGCCCACGCTGACGGAACTGGAACCGGCTGCGGGCCATGACGGCAACGACGTTCTGCAATGGGTAGCTTCGGTGCAAGCGCGGTCAGAGCATCCGATTGCGCTGGCCATTGTGGCCGCCGCATCGGAACGCAAGATGGAACTGCTGCCTGCCGACGGCTTTGCCGCCATCACCGGGGCGGGCGTTGAAGCGACCGTGGCCGGCCGCAAGGTGCTGGCGGGCGCCGCGCGCTTGATGGCCGAGCGCGGCGTGGACGTCAGTGCGTTTGGCGCGCGCGCCACGGATTGGGGCAATGAAGGCAAGACGCCCATCTATGTGGCGATCGACGGCCAGGCCGCCGCCATGATGGCCGTAACGGACCCGATCAAGCCGTCGGCCGTGTCCGCCATCGCGGCGCTGCATGCGCAAGGCTTGAAGACCGCCATGATCACCGGCGACAACCGTTACACGGCCAACGCCGTCGCGCGCCAACTGGGCATTGATGAAGTGCGCGCCGAAGTGCTGCCCGACGGCAAGGTGGACGCCATCCGCACGCTGCGCGAAGGCGGCCGCAAGGTGGCGTTCGTGGGCGACGGCATCAATGATGCGCCGGCGCTGGCGGCGGCCGACACAGGTATCGCCATCGGCACCGGCACGGACGTCGCCATCGAAGCCGCGTCGGTGGTGCTGATGGCCGACGACTTGCACGGTGTGCCCAACGCCATCGCGCTCAGCCGCGCCACGCTGGCCAACATCCGCCAGAACCTGTTCTGGGCATTTGCCTACAACGCCGCGCTGATTCCGCTGGCGGCCGGCGCCTTGTATCCGGCGTTCGGCTTGTCCTTGTCGCCCATCTTCGCCGCGGGCGCGATGGCCTTGTCCAGCGTCTTCGTGCTGGGTAATGCGTTGCGCCTGAAGGCGTTCCGGCCGCGCGCGGCGCAGGCCTGATCTACCGGAGACCCATGATGAATATCGGCGAAGCCGCAAAAAGCTCGGGCATTTCGGCCAAGATGATCCGCTACTACGAAAGCATCGGCCTGATCGGCCCGGCCGTGCGCACCGACTCGGGCTACCGCGTGTATAGCGACCATGATCTGCACACGCTGCGCTTCGTGCGCCGCGCGCGGGACCTGGGCTTTTCCGTGGAGCAGATGAACGAGCTGCTGGCGCTTTGGAAGGACCGCAGCCGCGCCAGCGCCGACGTCAAACGGATTGCGCTGGAACACGTAGAGGAATTGGAGCGCAAGGCGCAAGCCCTGCGCGACATGGCGGCCACGCTCAAGCATCTGGCGCAGCATTGCCATGGCGACGACCGGCCGGATTGCCCGATTCTTGAGAACCTGGGGCAGTCGCACTAAGAGGCGTCAGCGCAGACGCGTCGGCAAGCCACCAAGGCTTGCCGGCTCAGACACATCAAACACCAAACGGACCGGAGCAAACGGGTCGGAGCAAACGGGCCGGCATTGCGACCGGCCCGATTGCTTGGGACTAGCTTTGCGCTTCGCCCGGGGCCTGTTCGGCCTGTTCAGCCTGCTCTGCCTGCTCGGCTTCCGCCGCAACGCGTGCGTGATACGCATCCGTCGCCGCTTGCTTGGACGCCGCCTTCTCCGCCGCCGCAGCAGCCTTGGCTTCTTCCGCCGCAATGGCATCAGCCGCGGCCTGGATGGCGCGCTGACGGGCGCGTTCCTTCACTTCCGCAACACCCGCCGCATCCAGCGATTCGAACACGGCGATGGATTCCACGTGGCCCGTGTGCGGGAACATGTTGATCACGCCGGCGCTCTTCAAGACATAGCCGCCTTCATGCACCAGGATGGCGGCGTCGCGCGCCAGCGTGGCCGGGTTACAGGACACGTAGACGATGCGGCGCGGCCGTTCTTCCGCCGACAATTCCGACAGCGCCTGCGACACGGCGTGCGCGCCTTCGCGCGGCGGGTCGATCAGCATGCGGTCGAAGTAACCCAGGCTGCGCAGCCAATGCGCATCCACTTCAAACAGGTTCAGCGTGGCGAAGCTGGTGCGGTCGCCCAAGCCATGTCGCGATGCGGCGTCAAACGCGCGGTCGGTCAGCGCCTTGCTGCCTTCCACGCCCACGGCTTCGCGGCCTTGGGTGGCCAGCGGCAACGTGAAGTTGCCCAGGCCACAGAACAAGTCGGCCACGCGGTCGGTGGGCTGCACGTCCAGCAGCTTCAACGCGCGCGACACCATCGCGCGGTTGATGGCGTGGTTGACCTGCGTGAAGTCTGTGGGCCGATACGGCATGCGCAGGCCGAACTCCGGCATCGTGTAGGACAGCGTGTCGTCGTGTTCCCGCTCCAACGGATGGACGGTGTCCGGGCCCTTGGACTGCAACCACCACTGCACGTTGTGCTCGGCGGCGAAGGCGCGCAGGATCGCGATGTCGCCATCGGTCAGCGGCAGCAGATGGCGCAGCACCAGCGCCGTCACGCCTTCACCCAGCGACACTTCAATTTGCGGCATGCGGTCGGGCGCGGACATCGAGCCGATCATCGCGCGCAGCGGCATCAGCAAGTCGCTGACGTGACGCGGCAGCACATGGCATTCGCGCATGTCGGCCACGTAGCTGCTCTTGCGCTCGTGAAAGCCCACCAGCACGCCGCCCTTCTTCGGCACGACCCGCACCGACAGGCGCGCGCGATAGCGGTAGCCCCAGGTCGGGCCTTGCAACGGCGGCAGAATCAGCGCCGGGCGCAGCTTGCCCACGTGCCAGAAGGTGTCTTCCAGCGAACGCTGCTTGATGGCCACTTGCGTGCTGGGCTCCAGGTGCTGCATGGCACAGCCGCCACAGACGCCAAAGTGCGGGCAACGCGGCACCACCCGTTGCGACGACGGGCGCAGCACTTCGTCCACCCGCGCAATCTCATAGGACGGCTTGCGGCGCAGCGTCACGGTGGTGACCCGCTCGCCCGGCAAAGCGCCTTCCACGAACACCACTTTCCCGTCGCGGCGGGCGATCCCCCTGGCTTCCAGATCCAGGGACTCGATACTCAAAACGTCTGACATCTCACGCAGTCCAGAATTACACGCAACCCATGATTGTAAAAGGACTCCGGGCTTTCACGGAAATGGTCTTTGCGGGGGCCGGCGCACCGCGCCCTGCATTGGGGGTCAGGCCGCTTGCCTGACGCGCTTTCGAGACGATTGCAGCCAGACCGCCGCCATCGCCGCCCCAGCCGCTACCGCCCCCATCAAGGGCAGCGCCGGCAACCCCGCCCAGGCGATCGTCAGGCTGCCCAGCCCGCCGCCCACCGCGGTTCCCAGGTTGAACGAGGCAATGTTCAGGCCCGCCCCCACCGCCGTGGATTGCGGCGCGTGGCGTTGCGCCAGCTTCAACAGGCGCAGCGTCAGCACGGTCACGATGCAGAAGAACACCAGCCCCAGCGCCCCCGCCAACGCCACCACCATCCAGGCGGAATCCCTGCCCAGGTACAGCCCCAGCAAGGTGGCGGCCAGCCCCGTCAGCGCCAGCAGCGCGGCGCGGTCCGGGTCCATCTTGTCGACCAGATAACCGCCCAGCAGGTTGCCGGCAATGGAGAAAAGGCCAAACAGCAGCATCGCGGTGCTGAGCCAGGCGACGTCTGCCCCCGAGATTTGCAGCAGATAAGGCGAAATAAAGGTGAAGAAGCAGAACGTCGCCACGCTGACCAGCGCGCCCACCCCCGCCGTCATCAGCATGCGCGGGTGGGCGATGGCCCGCAAACCCGCCCAGGCGCTGGGCCGGTGTTGCGGCGATTGCGCGCCGGCGTCGCGAGCAGGCATGCACCACCACAAGCCGGCCATCCCGGCCAGCGCCAGCACGCCGATCGCGGCAAACACTGCGCGCCAGGACCAGACGCTGCCCAGGAAAGTGCCTAGCGGCACGCCCAACGCCAGCGCCAGGGTCAGGCCGATCCACACGACGGCCACCGCCCGGCCGGCGCGCGCCTCGTCCACCAGCCGGGTGGCCGCATCGGACGCTACCGCCATGAACACGCCATGCGCCAACCCCACGCCGAAGCGCACGACCAGCAAGATGGGCAGGGTTGCAGACACGCTCATCAACGCGCTGCCCACCGCCAGCACGGCCATCGCCCAGCCCAGAATGCGGCGGTCTCGCCAATGGGACACCAGCGCCGTAATCAAGGGTGCGCCAATGGCCGCGCCAAAGGCGTAGGCGGCGATGGCGCTGCCCACCGCTTCGATCCGGGCGTGCAAGCCCTCGGCCATGGCAGACACAAGCCCCGCCACCACAAATTCAGACAGGCCGAATGCAAACGTGCAGACGGAGAACAAATAGACAGCAACAGGCATGGAGCATTCCGACTCAGCAACAGGAAAGCCGAGCTTAGGGAAACGCCCTCAGGCCGTAAAATATATTATTTAGTAGCTAATAAGACGCCAAAAGTCTTATTTGATCTGACGAATCGCGTCGATCAGGCGGTCGCGCACGGGAGACAGCTGGCCCGGATTCCACGCCATCAGCAGTTCCAGATGCTGCATCGGCGCAGGCGCATCCACCGCAATGGGCCGGAACACGATGTCGCCCCGCCCCGGCTGGGCCAGCGACGCGGGCAACAGCGCCACGCCAAAGCCCGCCGACACCAGCGCGGCCACCGTTTGCAACTGCCGAGCCTCTTGCGCCACGCGCGGAACGAAACCCGCCGCTTGGCACAGCTGAATCAACTGATCATGAAAGCCCTGCCCCAGCCGCCGCGGCGACGCCACAAAGGGCTCGTCCTTCAATGCAGCCAGATCCACCACCTCGGCGACAGCCAGCGGGTGCTCTGCCGGCAATGCCACGTGGATGGGCTCGCTTAGCAGGGTCTCGAATTGCAGGCTGGGCGTGGTGGCGCCCGGCGCGCGCATGAAGCCGATATCTGCCCGGCCGGCCTCCAGCGCCTGCACCTGTTCCTGCGTGGTGGCCTCTTGCAGCGTGAATGCGACGGCCGGGTAGCCGCTGCGAAAATCACGCAGCGCGCGCAGCAGCGACGCGTAAGGCGAGATGTTGATGAACGTCAGCGTCAGATGCCCGTCCATGCCCTGCGCCACACGCCGCGCGTGCGCCACGCCTTCCTCCAGCGAATCAAGAATACGGCGGGCCGATTCCAGGAACGCAGCGCCAGCCGGTGTCAGCGCCACGCTGCGGTTGGTGCGTTCGAACAGGGTTGCGCCAATCTCGCTTTCCAGGCGGCGTATGGCCTGGCTAAGCGGCGGTTGCGCCATGTGCAGGCGCTGCGCCGCGCGATTGAAATGCTAGGTTTCGGCAACGGCGACGAACTGCCGCAACAAGCGAGTTTCAATCATCGAAATATTCGGCTGTCCCATTCGACTGGCCCGCTTCGAAAAATCAATCCAGCTCGGCGCGTGAAAACAAATCTTGCACCAGGCGCCAGTCTTCGCACGCGGCCTTGAATGCCAGGCTAAACGCCTTGAGCGCGTCGCTATCTTCCGAATACGCGCAGAAGGTATCGGCTTCGGGATCAAAATCGATCTGATCAGAAAGTTCGGGCATCTTCTCGTTCAGGAAGACCAGCGCCAACGACACCCAGTCGTAGCCGGTACCCAAAAAGCCCTCTTCCCTTCTGCGCCTGAAGACTTCGGCCTTGTACTCCCCCACGGTGAGGGTTACCGAATAGCTGCCTTCATATTCCGTCCAGGAAAATGGCTTGATTGATTCTTCAAAATCGATGGTCACTGCGCTCGAAGCTCCTTGAATAGCCTGCCGCCACGGTGGCGGACATGCATCGACGCCGCGCAAAACGCGTGTGCGCGGCGTCGCGGCCGCGACCATTAAAGGCAATTATCGGGATTCCCGCAAACCGGGTGCGCGCAATCCGCATAAAAAAAGGGGAATTGAAGGGGACTGCCCCATCAGGCAGTCTCCATCAATCCCCCTAAAGGTCGACGCCGATGAAAGCGCCGCCACGGATTTCACATCAGAACGAGCGCGATACCGAGAAGACGGCGCCCAGGCGGCCGGACGGATGGCCGTACTTGGTGGGCAGCCAGTTGTCCTTGGTGGCGCCCACTGCCGCCAGGCCCAGCACCCAGCCCTTCAAGTCCTTCGTGACGCCAACTTTGTAGTCGACGTAATGGCCGATGGAGTCGCCGTCCATGTTCGATTGGTTCTTCAGCTTCTGATAGCCCAAGTGGCCCAGCAAGCCCCAGCCGTCACCCAGGTCAAAGGTGGCGGTGCCATCCAGATACCAGGTGCCTTTGCTGTCAGGCGTGCTGAAAAAGTCGCTGGGCGTGTACGAATACTTCAGCGAGTAGCTGCCGTAGGACGCGCCCAAATAAAGATCGGTGTTGTTGTAGTTACCACCCTTGGGAGAGCTCGAGCCCGGGTAGTAGTAGTGCAGCACCCCGGCGTCCAGCGTGAAGCCGCCGCCGACGTCGCCCTTCCAGCCGCCGTAGAAGTCCATTTCCAGGTTGCCGTCGGTGAAGACGAAATTGGACACGTTGGAGTTCCAGTTACCCAGGTAGAAGCCCGAGCTATGGGTCAGGTCAACGCCCAATTGCGCGGCAGGCCGGAAGTCGGTCTGGGAGTAGCCGCGGAAACGGTAGTCGCTGGCGATGGTGGCGTTACCGCTAAGCGAAAAACCGCCCCCCAGATCGGTGGGTTCGGCCTGAGCCGTCGAGGCGAAACAAGCGGCAAGCGCAAAAGGCAAGGCTAGCAACGTCTTCTTCATGGTGCGGAGTCCTGATCGGATTTAACGAGGAGGAGGACGGCCTGTGGCGCATCCATCTGACCGGCTTTGCAGCGGTGGTTACCGGCTCTCTTTCCATGAAGCAATGTCCGTGCCAGGTTTCAGCGGGGTGACAAACGGCTTGCAGCGCGTTGAATCTTTGCGGCCATGCACCAGAATCGTGCGAGCGGCGGCGTGGCGATGATGGCTCATGCATCAAAACGGGGAATCCGCGCCAACGTGGTTCATAGGCGGGATACCGTACCCGGTGCGAATGAGGGGGTGGCCGCAAGGCCGATAAAAAAGCCCCGGCACGCGTGGGGCATGACCGGGGCTGGGCGGGCGTTGCCCGCTGCCGTTCAAGCAGCGGTGGGCGGCGGGCTTACTTTGCCGAGGGGTGAGGCAGCGGGTGCCTGCGGGCTTAGTTCGCTGCGGGCGGAGGCGGCGGGGGAACGTCACCGGCAGGCGGCGGCGGCGGGGGCATACCACCGCGGCCCTTGCCATGACGCTCTTCCATCTTGGCGTGACGTTCCTGCATCTTGGCTTCGCGTTCCTTGACGATCTTCGTCACTTGACCGCGCTGGGTGTCGTTCAGGCTGTCCCAAACGGCCAGCCATTGGTCGCGCACCTGCTTGGCCTGCGTGCTGAATTGGTCACGCGACTGCTCGGATTGCGTGGCCAGCGCACGCGGGTCCAGTTTGTTGCTGTCCAGTTGCGCCTTCAGCAGATCATGGCGCTTGCCACCGGCCGCGCGCATGGCTTCATGCAGGCTGCGCTGGCCGTCCTGCGCGGTCTTGAACAAGGCTTGCTGCTTGTCGTCGAGCTTCAGCTGGTCAACTTGCGCCTTGGACACGGGGCCCAGGCCGGGAATGAACAAGCCGTCGCGCATGCCCTTATGGAACTCGCCGCGCGGGCCGTGGTGCTGCATGGCAGCAGGGCCGCCGTCAGCGGGAGGCGGCGGTGCGGCCACGGCGGAGCCCGCCACCAGACCGCTCGTCGCGGCGACAAATGCAAGAGCGGCCAAATTGGTGCGAATCGCGAATCGGGACATGTGTGTCTCCTGAAAGTGAAGAAAGCGAGGCCATTGTGCGGTGCGCCCGGTTTCAACCAGGTTTCGTGCCTGCCGTCCATGTTTCAGTCGATTGCGCCTGCGCCAGACGTGAAGACGGGCCGTGACAGCCCCGTGATGCCAGACGTGAAGACGGGGCCATGACGGCCCCGTGCTTCGTGTTGCTGACCTCGTCCCCAACCGGATCAGGTCGCGTCCCACGCCGCCATGTATTCCTTCCAATGCGGCGCATCGCTGGCCGACAGCGTGTCGCGCACCAGCGCAACTTCGGCGTCGTAGCCCGTGCGGTCAAGCTCGCCGCGCAAAAAGCGGAAGCGGCAATAGACCAGCCAGGTGTTGACGACGTCGGTTTCGCAATAGGCGCGGACTTCGTCAGCGCGGCCCGTGTTCCAGGCTTCCCACACTTTGCTGCCGTCCATCCCCAGCTTGCCGGGAAAGCCGCACAGCTTGGCCAGGTCATCCAGCGGCGCGTTGGCGCGGCCGTTGTACTTGGCCAGCACGTCCATCAAATCCACATGGCGCGTGTGATAGCGGGCGATGTAGTTGTTGAATTTGAAGTCGCGGTCTTCTTCGCCCATGTCCCAATAGCGCGGCGCAGGCACGCCCAGGATCAGGCTGCGGTAATGCAGAACGGGCAGGTCGAAACCCGAGCCGTTCCAGCTCACCAGCTTGGGCGTGTAGCGTTCGATGGTCTTGAAGAAGCCGGCCAGCAAGGCCGCTTCGGGATCATCAGGCTGGCCCAGCGTCTTGACGCGAAAACCCTGGTCGTCGCGAAACACGCAGCCCACCACCGCCACCTTGTGCAGATGCAGCGGCAGGAAGTCGTGTCCGACGGCCTCGCGGCGCGCGGTCAACGCGCGCTCGACCACTTCCTGGTCAGGGACCTCGGGCCCCCAGCCGTTGAGCTTGCGCAGCCCATCGGCATCGGGGATGGTTTCAAGGTCGAATACCAGGGTGGGCGTCATTTGGTGGGCAGGTACTGCATCGGGTCAACCGGCGTGCCTTGGCGGCGGATCTCGAAGTGCAGGCGCGGCGACGTGGTGTCGCTTTGGCCGAGCTCGGCGATCTTGGCGCCGCGCTTGACGTTCTGGCCCGTCTTCACCAGCAAGGCGCGGTTGTGCGCATAGGCGGTGATGAAACCGTTTTGGTGCTCAACGATGATCAGGTTGCCCAGGCCGCGCACGCCGTTGCCGCTGTACTTGACCAGGCCATCGGCTGCGGCGGTGACCGGGTCACCCAGCGCGCCGGAGATATCGATACCCTTGCT
This sequence comes from Achromobacter kerstersii, assembly GCF_902859595.1. Taxonomy (GTDB): domain Bacteria; phylum Pseudomonadota; class Gammaproteobacteria; order Burkholderiales; family Burkholderiaceae_B; genus Achromobacter; species Achromobacter kerstersii. The sequence goes on from NZ_CADIJQ010000001.1 coordinate 1,240,850, forward strand.
GCTGGCGTTGAACGTCTGCACGATCGAGCCATTGGCGGGCCATGCCCAGTTGATGACGTTGGCGTCTGCCGCGCGCGGGGCGGGCTTGGTGTCAACGGGAGCTGGCGCTGGCGCGGGCGTGGCATCCGGAGGCGGCAACGACGCGACCGGCGCGTCGGGCTGCTGATCCAGAGGACGCGGCTGCGGCTTGGCGCTGGCAATGGGCGCCGACTGCGCGCCACCGCCGCTGCCGGCCGACATCTTCAACACCTGGCCCACCGAAATCTGGTTGGGATCGCTGAGGTTGTTCCAGCGCTTGACGCTTTCCATGTCCACATTGTTGGCGCGGGCGATCTTGTAGAGCGTGTCGCCCGGCTTGACCACATAGCTGCCACCGGGCGCTGCCGTCGGTGCAGGTTGCCCGCCGGTCATGTCGACCACCGGAGCGCGAGTTCCTTTTGATGCGCAGCCCGCCAATATGGCCAGGCTGAGTGCCCCCGCAATAAAAAGCGGACGGCGAAGGCGCGTCATGGACGCGCCCATAGTCATAGCGGTCAGTTGCGACTGCCCGTTGAGCATACGTTTCTCCTGTTTGCTCAAGATTGTATTCCGGCGCGTAGCGGCACAAAGCGCACGGCCTCTAATTCAGTTCTTTTCCAGCTGGCCGCGCCCGTGCGTTCGATCAGCACCAGGCGCTGGTTCGTGCCCCCTTCCGGGGCGATGAGGCGTCCGCCTGGCGCAAGCTGCGTGAGCAGCGCTTGCGGAATGGCCAGGCCAGCGGCAGCCACAACGATAGCATCGAACGGCGCCACGCCGGGCAGGCCCAAGGTGCCATCGCCATAGATCAGGCGAATCCTGGTGGTCAGCCGCAAGGCGCGCAGATGCTCGCGCGCCAGCTCGTAGAGCCCGCGGATACGTTCGATGGAATGGACCTCGCGCACGAACTGCGCCAGCACCGCGGCCTGGTAGCCGCAACCGGCGCCCACTTCCAGCACGCGCGTGGGTGCGCGGTCTTCGCAGGCGGCGGCAATCATGCGCGCCACCACCCACGGTTGCGAAATGGTTTGCGAATGGCCGATGGGCAGCGCCGCGTCTTCATAAGCGCGGCTGGCCAAGGCCTCGTCCACGAACAGATGGCGCGGCACGGCGGACATGGCGTTCAGCACGCGTTCGTCGCTGATGCCCTGCCCGCGCAAGCGCTGCACCATGGCCTGGCGCAAGCGGTCAGAGTTCAAGCCCAGGTTGCTGCCGGCGGCAGGCACAGGTGCTTGCGCTGGGCGCTGCAAGGTCGGCGCAGAGATGCGCGTGTTGCTGTTCGTGGCCGTGATGCCGGGGCCGAGGCGGCCTGAGTCATAGCGGACCGGGCTGGGCCGGCCTGGCACGGCCTGGGACACGTCAGGTTGGCTTACGCGTTTACGCATAGCGGCTCTGCCCAAGTGCGGATTTCATCCAGTTGGCTGTGCTGCGTCAGGTCCAGCCGCAGCGGCGTCACCGACACGATGCCCTGCTCCACCGCGTGGAAATCCGTGCCGGGGGTGGCGTCGGCCGCCAAGCCTACAGGGCCGATCCAGTAAACGGTATCGCCGTACGGCGTGGTGGTGCGCACCACGGGCTGCGACGGATGCCGCTTGCCCAGCCGCGTGACGGCGAACCCGTGCAGGTCGTCGAAGCGGCGGTTGGGGATGTTGACGTTCAGCAAGACGGGCGCCGCCAGGGGCTTGGCCAGATGGCGTTCGACGACCAGACGGGCGGCGCGCGCAGCGGAGTCGATGTGTTCCCAGCCTTTCTCGGCCAGCGAAAACGCAATGGCCGGGATGCCGAACAGATAGCCTTCGCTAGCCGCGGCGACCGTGCCCGAATAGAGCGTGTCGTCGCCCATGTTGGCGCCGTTGTTGATACCGGACACGACCAGATCCGGCCGCGTATCCATCAGCCCCGTCAGCGCCACGTGGACGCAGTCGGACGGCGTGCCGTTGACCGCGATGAAGCCGTTGGACGCCGTACGCACCGACAAGGGGCGGTTCAGCGTCAGGGAGTTCGAGGCGCCGCTGTGGTTGGTCTCGGGCGCAACGACGGTGAGATCGCCCAGGCCTTCCAGCGCGGCAACCAGCGCTTCAAGCCCAGGGGCTGAGTAACCATCATCGTTCGAAACCAGAATTCGCATTGTGCATCCGAAAGAAAATAAAACGCGCGTGGACGTGTCGGATTGTACCGTCCGCAGCCGGACCCTGTATGACTGCCTGCGACAAGCGGGCGCCGACGCCACGCTCGATAACCCGTACCCAGGGCCGCCCCCGGGCGCGGTAGAATCCGCGCCATTACGACAACAACGGACTCCCTTTCCATGGCGATTACCGAACCCTCCCTGGCGTTCACCGCTGCGCTCATCCTGCTGGCCTACCTGATCGGCTCCGTGCCGTTCGCCGTAGTCGTCAGCAAGCTGATGGGGCTGCAAGACCCCCGTAGCTACGGGTCCAAGAACCCTGGCGCCACGAACGTGCTGCGCACCGGCAACAAGACGGCGGCTGCGCTGACCTTGCTGGGCGACGCCGCCAAGGGATGGTTCGCGATCTGGCTGGCTGAACAGCTGGCCCCCGGCATCGCTCCGGCTGGCCTGGCCCTGGTGGCGCTGGCCGCCTTTGTCGGCCACCTGTACCCCGTGTTCCTGGGTTTCAAGGGCGGCAAGGGCGTTGCGACGGCGCTGGGCGTGCTGGTGGCGATTCAGCCCTGGCTGGCCGTGGCCACCGCGGCCACCTGGCTGATCATTGCCATCTTTTTCCGCTATTCCTCGCTGGCCTCGCTGGTGGCGGCGTTCTTTGCGCCGGTGTATTACGTGTTCGGTTCAGGCCTGGCCTGGTATGCCCAGCCCGCCATGGGCATCGCGCTGGCCGTCATCGGTGTGCTGCTGTTCTACCGCCACCGCGCCAACATCACGCGCCTGGTGCAAGGCACCGAAAGCAAAATTGGCGGCGGCAAGAAAAAATAAGCGGTCTTCCGAGACGCGCTTTTCGATGAAAAAGGCGGCCTGGCCGCCTTTTTTTATTGCCGGATGCGTTTGCCGGATGCGTTTGCCGGATGCGTTTGCCGGATGCGTTTGCCGACTGCGTCTGCCTACTGCCTTTGCCGACTGCCTTTGCCGACTGCCTTTGCCGACTGCCTTCACCGACCGCTAAGCGATATCGGCCAAGTCCCAGCGCGGCTTGACCGTAAAGCTGTGCGCATCCGGGTCCAGCGTCACCAAGCCCGCCTTGACTCGCTCGGCCGCCGCAAAGGCGATCATCGCGCCGTTATCGGTGCACAGTTCCAACGGGGGAAAGTACGCTTGGGCGCGCAACGGCTTGAGGGCCGCGGCCAGCTTGGCGCGCAGCAGCTGATTGGCGCCCACGCCGCCCGCCACCACCAGCCGGCGCAGCCCGGTCTGCTTCAGCGCCTTGATGGCCTTGGCCGCCAGCACATCCACAATTGCGCCCTGCGTGGCCGCCGCCAGATCGGCGCGGGTCTGGTCGTCCAGCCCGCCCGCCTTTTCCGCCGCCTTGACCCGCGTCAGCACAGCCGTTTTCAAGCCGCTGAAGCTGAAATCCAAGTCACCACTGTGCAGCATCGGCCGAGGCAGCTCGAAGCGCGATGCGTCGCCCTGGCCCGCAAGCTTGGCCAACGCGGGGCCGCCGGGGTAGCCCAGGCCCATCAGCTTGGCCGACTTGTCGAAGGCTTCGCCTGCGGCGTCGTCCAGCGTTTCGCCCAGCAATTCGTAGCGGCCCACGCCGTCCACCCGCATCAGTTGCGTGTGGCCGCCAGACACCAGCAGCGCCACGAAGGGAAAGTCGGGTCTGGGGTCGGCCAGCATCGGCGACAGCAGATGCCCTTCCAGGTGATGGATGCCGATGGCGGGCAGATGGCGAGACCACGCAAACGACTGCGCAACGCTCGCGCCCACGAGCAGCGCGCCCGCCAAGCCCGGGCCGGCCGTATAGGCCACGGCGCCGATGTCCGACATTTGCAGGCCTGCCTCTTCCAGCACCTGACGGGTCAAGGGGACGACGCGGCGAATATGGTCGCGCGAGGCAAGTTCCGGCACCACGCCACCATATTCCTGGTGCATGGCGATCTGGGTATGCAGCGCGTGCGCGAGCAGACCTCGTTCCGTACAAACGGCTGCGACACCGGTTTCGTCGCAGGAGCTTTCAAAGCCGAGAATAATCATGGCGGCAGAGTTTACAACTGATGCGAAAATACGCCTGTTTCAAAATTGCGGAGGCCCTTCGGCCGCCGCCCACAACAACCTATAAGCCTGCAAACCCATTGGGGACTCGAATGCTGGAGAAGCTATTCAAGCTGCGTGAACACGGGACTACCGCGCGCACCGAGATCGTGGCCGGTCTGACGACCTTCCTGACGATGTCATACATCATCTTCGTCAACCCGGACATCCTGTCGTCCACCGGCATGGACCGCGATGCGGTCTTCGTCGCCACCTGCCTGGCCGCCGCGCTGGGCTCGCTGGTGATGGCGCTGATCGCCAACTGGCCGATCGGCATGGCGCCGGGCATGGGCCTGAACGCGTTCTTCGCCTTCACCGTGGTCAAGACCATGGGCTACACGTGGGAACAGGCGCTGGGCGCCGTGTTCATCTCGGGCGTGATCTTCCTGATCCTGACGATATCGGGCATACGGGTATGGCTCGTCAAAGGCATTCCGCATTCGCTGCGCAGCGCCATTGCCGCGGGCATCGGGCTGTTCCTCGCCATTATCGCGCTGTCCAGCGCCGGCATCGTCGTTGCCCACCCGGCCACCAAGGTCTCGTTGGGTAACCTGACAACGCATGGCCCGCTGTTCGCGATTCTGGGCTTCTTCATCATCGCGTCGCTGGACGCGCTGCGCGTGCGCGGCGCCATCCTGATCGGCATCATCGTCGTGACGGTGTTGTCGATGGCGATGGGCTACAACGAGTTCAAAGGCATCTTCTCGGCCCCGCCCAGCCTGGCGCCCACGTTCTTGAAGCTGGACATCATGGGCGCGCTGCACAGCGGTTTCGTCCACGTGATTCTGGTGTTCGTGCTGGTGGAAGTGTTCGACGCCACCGGCACGCTGGTGGGCGTGGCCAAGCGCGCCGGCCTGGTGCCGGAAGGCAAGCCCAACCGCTTGGGCCGCGCCCTGTTCGCCGACAGCACCGCCATCGTCGCAGGCTCCGCACTGGGCACCAGCAGCACGACGGCGTTTGTGGAAAGCGCCTCGGGCGTGCAGGCAGGCGGGCGCACCGGCATGACCGCACTGGTCGTCGCCCTGCTGTTCCTGGCCGCTTTGTTCATTTCGCCGTTGGCCGGCGCCGTGCCGGCCTACGCCACCGCCCCCGCCCTGCTCTATGTGGCCGGCCTGATGATGCGCGAGCTGATCGACATCGACTGGAACGAAGTCACCGAAGCCACGCCGGCCGCCCTGACGGCGCTGGTCATGCCTTTCACGTACTCCATCGCCAACGGCATTGCCTTCGGCTTCATCAGCTACGTGGTGCTGAAAGCCGCCACGGGCAAGGTCCGCGACGTGCATCCGGCCACGTGGCTGGTGGCGGTGCTGTTCGTGATCCGCTACGCGTTCTTCCCGGAATAAGCGGCGTCTGCTCGCAACGAAAGCCGCCCGGCATGGCCGTGGCGGCTTTTTTATTGCGCGCGCGCGGGGCCGATCGGCCCTGGCAATCATCAAGATAGTCTCAGCCAATACAACCCGCCCGCCCACAAGGTTGCTGCCGGTTCAGCTTGATTTCGCCGATACACTCCCCATGTATCACGGTATATGGAGTCCACCTTGCGCCTTACCCGATTTGCCCCCGCACTGCCGCCCTGTCACGCCTTGCACGCTGAGGTGTCCGCATGAGCGCCCTCGCCCGCATTCCGTTCTCGGTCCTTGACCTGGCCCCGATTGTTCAGGGCCGCGACGCGGCTGACGCCTTCCGCAATACCGTGGCGGTGGCGCAGCACGTTGAACGCTTGGGCTACAAGCGCTTCTGGCTGGCCGAGCATCACAACATCAACGGCGTGGCCTCCAGCGCCACGGCGGTGCTGATTGGCCACGTTGCAGGCCATACGAGCACGCTGCGCGTCGGGTCCGGCGGCATCATGCTGCCCAACCATGCGCCGCTGGTCATCGCGGAACAGTTTGGCACGCTGGAAACGCTGTACCCGGGACGTATCGACCTGGGCTTGGGCCGCGCGCCCGGCAGCGACGGCGCGACCCAGCACGCGCTGCGCCGCGGCCCCCGCAGTGGCCTGGAGTTCCCGGCGCTGGTCGAGGAATTGCGCGGCTTCCTGGCGGCGTCACGCCCGGGGCAGCCGGTGCGCGCCATTCCCGGCGAAGGCCTGGATATTCCGATCTGGCTGCTGGGCTCCAGTGATTTCAGCGCCCGTCTGGCCGCGGAATTGGGTCTGCCCTTCTCGTTTGCGGGGCACTTCTCGCCCGAGGGCATGGCGGCAATGCGCCTGTACCGGCATCTGTTCAAGCCATCGGCCACGCTGGCCCGCCCGTACGCCATGATCGGCGTGCCGGTGGTGGCGGCGGAATCCGACGAGGCCGCTCAGCGCCAGGCCACCACGCAGCAGCTGAAATTCCTGTCGCTCGTGCGCGGGCACCGCCTGCAATTGCAGCCGCCGGTCGAGAATATGGACGGTTTGTGGAACGAATGGGAGCGTGAAGCGGTCAATCAAAGATTGGGCGCGTCCATCGTGGGCGGACCCGATACCGTCAAGCGCCGTCTGGAAGCGCTGGTGGCCGAAACGGAAGCCGACGAAGTCATGATCGTGTCCGACTTCTTCGACATCGCCGACCGCCTGCGCTCCTTCGAAATTGTCGCGTCGTTGAAGAACGACGCCGGCGTCTCCACAAAAACCGCGGTCTAAAGCACCGCTGACTGCGCTCTCCATAGCGCTAACCATTGCGACGCAGCTATCGACGGCTCTACTATTACCGACAGAGCGCGTGGCACATCAAGCGTCGCCGAATCAGGTCCGGGGCAGGCACACCCTGAATCTCTGACACCGCCTTTTGCGCCGTGCATCGCGGCAAGGATACAAAATGAGTATTGTTGAACTCACCAAAGACAGCTTCCAGGACGCCATCACCCCCGACGGCACCCTGATCGTCGACTTCTGGGCTCCCTGGTGTGGCCCCTGCCGTGGTTTTGCTCCCGTGTTCGAGCAAGCCGCGACCGAGCACACCGACGTCACGTTCGCCAAGGTGAACACCGACGTTGAGCAGGAATTGGCCGGCGCCCTGGGTATCCGCTCGATCCCCACGCTGATGGTCTTCCGTGAGAAGGTCCTGCTGTTCTCGCAACCCGGCGCCTTGTCGGGCGGCCAGCTGAACGAGCTGCTCGCCAAGATCAAGGAAGTGGACATGGAAAAGGTCCACCAGGAAATCGCCGCGGCGCAAGACAGCCAGAACGCGTAAACAACTAAGGGGCCCGACAGCGGGTCCCTTTTCATTGTTGCGCGGGATTCATTCAGGTCCGGGTCACGACACCAGTTCCCAGGCCGAGCGCCCGCGCGTGATGTTGGCGACGGTGACCTCCAGGTCACTTACCGCAGTGCGCGGCACCACGAAGCACAGCGCCACGCCCTCTTCATTGAAATCTTCCTGCTGCACCACCGCGCCCGCCTGCGCCAAGCGCGACTTCAGCAGCGCCAGTTCCGCAAAGCCGCACGTGCAGGTCACGGTTGCCAGGTCCACGATTTCGGTGCGTTCGCCCAGGCGCAGGCAATTCGCGGCGCAGCCGCCGTAGGCCCGCACCAAGCCGCCCGCCCCCAACTTGATGCCGCCATACCAGCGCACGACCAGCACCGCCACGCGGTCCATGTCCTGCCCTTCGATGGCTTGCAGAATGGGACGGCCGGCCGTGCCGCCGGGTTCGCCATCATCGTTGAATCGGTATTCCTGCCCGATGCGGTAGGCCCAGCAGTTGTGGGTGGCTTCGGGGTCGCTGCGCTCGGCAAAGAATCGCATCGCCTCGTCCACCGTGGCGACCGGCGCGGCGTAACCGACAAAGCGGCTTTTCTTGATGTCTTCCTGATACGAGCAAGGAGCGGTCAACGTGTGCGTCATGCCCGGCATTGTAAGTGCTGGCGCACGCGCGTCTCTAGCCGTGGCAGTCGGGGACTTCCTGGTCCAGATAGACGTCGAAGGCGACGTCGCGCGCCCATTTCGCCGTCATCGCTTTCCAGGCGCCCGCGCGATCCCAGGCCCGCATTTCGTCCGCCAGCCAGGCGCGGCCCGCGGCGTCATGGGCGGGTAGCAGCCATACGCGATCGCGGCGCGCGCCATCGGGAGCCAAGGTCGAAGAGAATTTTTTCCATTCGGGAAAGCGCACCAGCGGTTCCCAGACGGTGTCGTCCACCAGACCGATATCGCACGCGCCTTCACGCACCGCGACCAATGCATCCGACGGCACGCGGTACGTGCGCACCACCGCGCCCCAACTCTCGGCGAGCTTGCGGGCATCAGTAGCCGCTTCGGCCATGCAGACGCTGCGGCCTTGCACATCAGACGGCTTGCGCCAGCGCGTGTCGCTGCGGATAACGGCCTTGGGCCGCGTGCCGTAGCCCGTGGGCTGCACTGCCACGGCTTGCGGTTGGCCGGCGGCGCTATCCGCCAGCACCACATCCACCTGCCCTGCGGACAAGGCCGCGGCCGCGTCTGCCGCGGCCACCTGATGCAAGCGCACCGGCAGCCCCAGGCTCTGGCCGAGCTTGTCGGCCATGTTTGCGTCCAGCCCATCGGGCGTGCGGATCTTTGCGCCCGCCACGGGAGGCGGGGCCAGATACGGCACGCCCACCACCAACTCACCGCGCGCTTTCGCGGCGGCAAAGCCAGCGGGTTGCGCATGCGCCATGCCGGTCAGCAAGGCGCATGCGGTCAGCAGAGCAAGGGAAAGGCGGCGCATGATGCGTGTCCGATGCTTACACGTACTGATAGCGCAGCAGCCGATGCTTGAGGTTTTCAAGCACGAACTGATCGATCAGCGCGGCCAGCACGGCAATGACCAGAATGTTGGTCATCACGCCGGTCATGTCGGCGATCTCGCCTGAATACGCCAGCGAACGGCCCAGGCCCTTGCCGAAGCCGATCAGCATCTCGGCCGAAATCAACGCGCGCCACGCATTGCCAAACGCCAGTTGCGCGCCGGTGATCAGCTCGGGCATGACGGCGGGCAGGTACACGCGCTTGACCAGCCCCCAGCGCGTGGCGCCCATGACGCGCGCGGCCGACACGTGCACGCGCTGCACGGATTCGGTGGCGTTCATGACGCTGAGCGCGGCCGGGAAGAACGCCGACAGCGCCACCACCACGATGATGGGCGTGTTGCCAAAGCCCATCACGATCAGGAACAGCGGCACCCACGCAATCGACGGAATCGATTGCAGAATGACGATCGCGCTGCGCAGCACTTCGCGAAAGAAGAACAGCACCGCAGCCACCAGGCCAAAGCCGATGCCCGCCGCCAACGCCAAGCCGTAGCCCGCGCCCAGGCGGCCCAAGGTGCCCAGCAGGCTTTGATGGAACGATTGCTTGCCCAGGTCTTCGAACAGGCGTTCAACCACCGCAGGCACGCCCGGCATCAGGAAATCAGGCAACGCGAACGCCGCCAGCTGCCACAACGCAAGAATGAACAGGACGCCCAAAACGCCCGCAAAATGCTTGCGGGCGCCGGTCACTCGGGTAGACGAGCTCAAAGTTTGCGCGCCTCTTGCCAGGACAAATCAACGATGCTGGACACGTCATACGGCTTGCCGTCGCGCGTCTTCAGCGAACCCTGGGCTTGCAGGATGTCGGCAATTTCCTGCATGCGCGCGGTGTCCTTCTGCGTCAGCTTCGGCGTGAACACCTGCGTGCTGATGGCTTCGGCAATCACCGTTTCGCGCGGCAGTTCGCCACGGGTCAGCGTCTTGAGCGTGGGCTCGGCAATGAAGTACGACGCGATCAGCTTGGACGCTTGCGCCGGTTCCTTTTGCAGCAGCGTGATGGCCTGGTTCTGCGCGTCCAGCGCCTTCCAGACGTCATCCTTGCGCTTGGCCAGCGTTTCGCCCGACGTGATCACGACCATGCACGGGAACGGCCAGGCCTGACCCACTTCATAGATCTGCTTGACCGGCGCCACCAGCTGCGCGATGCGGTCATAGGGTTCAAACAGGAAGGCCGCGTCCACGCGCTTGCCCACCAGCGATTGCACCGCCACGGCCGGGCTCACGCCCATGACGTTGACGTCGTCTGCGCCCAGATTGCCCTGCTTGAGCACCACGCCCTTCAACACGACGTCGGCCGTGCTGCCTTCGGCTTGCGATGCCAGCGTCTTGCCCTTCAGGCCGGCGATGTCCTTGATGCCGGAATCGTCACGCACGATCAGCGAGTGATAGCCCTGCTGCGCGCCGCCCACCACTTTCAGGTCAGCGCCCTTGGAGGCCCACGCCACCGCGTTGGTGAAGCCCAGCACGCCGATGTCGAGCTGGCCGCCGACAATCGCCTTGATCAGATCGGTGCCTGACTTGAACTCGATGAGTTCGGAATCCAGGCCCGCATTTTTGTAGAAGCCGCCCTCTTGCGCCACGATCGCTTGCGCGTCGTCCATCACGCGCAGATAGCCCACGCGGAATTTTTCGGCAGCCATTGCGGGGGCCGCGGCCAGCAGCGCAGCCGCCAGCGGCAGAGACAGCCATTGCTTCAATTTCATGAGAGGGAGCTCCAGGGAATTCAAGGTCGGCGACGCCGCAGCGCCGCCACAGATGGAAGAGGACGTCAGGCCGCCAGGGCCAGATCAGAATGCGCTTGCGAACCGTCGACCGCGATGCCCAGCAGGCGCAGGATTTCGCGCTTTTCAGCAGCCAGGTCCGACAGGTCGTGCGTTTTTTCTCGATGCGCCAGATTGAATTCGCGCAGCACGCGCGCCGGGCGCGGGCTGAAGACGACGATGCGGTCGGCCAGGAACAAGGCTTCGTCCACATCGTGCGTAACCAGCAGCACCGTGGGCTTTTCCTGGGCGATCAATTGGCGCAGCACATCTTGCAGACTCAGGCGAGTCAGCGCGTCAAGCGCACCGAAGGGTTCGTCCATCAGCATCGTCTTGGGCTGCGCGATGAACGCGCGGGCCAGCGCGGCGCGTTGGCGCATGCCGCCGGACACCTGATGGGGGTAATAGTGTTCGAAGCCGCCAAGGCTGACGCGCGCCAGCCAGTGGCGGGCGGCTTCGCGAGCGCGCTTCTTGGGCGTGTTCTGGAATTCCAGCGCCAGCGCCACGTTGTCTTCCAGGGTCAGCCACGGGTACAGCGCGTGTTCCTGGAACACCAGCGTGCGGCTGGGATGCGGGCCGGCCACGGCTTGGCCGTCGGCCAACACGCTGCCTTGCGTCGGCTTTTCCAGGCCGGCCGCCAGATGCAGCAGCGTGGATTTGCCGCAGCCCGACGGGCCGACCAGGGCGACCAATTCACCGGTCTTGATTTCGCTGGTAAAGCCATCCACAACGGGCAGGTCGCCGAAGTGTTTGTGGACGTGGTCGAAGGTCAGGTTCATGGAACGAATCGTGGGCGCGCGTGGAGACGAGGCCTAAATCTAACAATTCGTTATATGAATTCAAACGATCAATATTGAATGTCTTTACATCTTCAGGTTATATCCAACCACTTCCCGCCACGACGCATCCGCGCGCGCCTCGCCCCCACCCAGGGCGCTGCGATCACCCTGCCGAAGCCGGCGTCGACACGGCAGCCGCTTGCCGATTGGCGTGCCGTTGCAGGCCAAACGCGATCATGAAGCCGATCAGCACCGCCAGCGCGGCGGACAGGAAGATCGACGGATAGCCGTAGCCGCTGGAGATATACCCGGCGACGGGGCCGGTTACGCCCAGCGCCAAGTCCAGGAATGCCGAGTACGCGCCCAGCGCCGCACCACGGCTGCCGGCCGGCACACGCGCCACCGCTTCCACGCCAATCGCCGGGAAGACCAGCGCGAAGCCGCAGCCCGTCAGCGCGGCGCCCAGCAGCGCGGCGGTGGGATTGGGCGCCAGCCACAGCAGCAGCAAACCCGCCGCCTCAACCAGGAACGACACCTGCGCCACGCGGAAGCCGCCAAAGCGCGTGATGGTGCCCGCGAACAGCAGACGCACGCCGATGAAGGCGCAGCCGAATGCGCTGAGCGCGTGCGCCGCGCCCTCCCAGGACATGCTGGTGTAATACAGCGCCACAAAGGCCGCCAGCGTGCCGAAACCCACGGAACCTAGCCCCAGCGCCATCCCGTGCGGGAAGACACGCAGCACCACACTCTTGAACGCCATGCGATGGCCGCCCACGATAGCGACCGCCGCGCGCGACACCGCCAAGCCCAAGCCCGCCAGCCCCAGCAGCAGCACCGCGCCGCCCAGCGCGCCCATGCTCCATTCCTTTTCCAGCTGCACGCCCAACGGTGCGCCCAACGCCAGGCCGCCGTAGGTGCAGATACCGTTCCAGGAAATGACGCGCGCGGTATGCAGCGGGCCGACGCGGGCAATCGCCCAGGTCGCTGACCCGGTGCCCACCCAGCTTTCGCCAAAGCCCAGCGCCAGCCGGCTGACGATGATGGCGCTCAGGCTCAGCCAGGCGCTGCGTTCAAACGCATAGGCCAACAACAGGAACACGCCGCTGGCCGCGCAGGCCACCATGCCGATCACCACCGTCTGCTTAGGGCCCACCGTATCGGCCATGCGGCCCGCGTGCGAGCGGCTAAGCAAAGTCGCCACGTACTGCACGCTGATCGCCAAGCCCGCAAGCACGGTGCCATAGCCCAGGTTGTCATGCACGTAGCCCGGCAGCACGGCCAGCGGCAGGCCGATGGCCAGGTAGCAGATGAAGGTGAAGAACGCGATGGAAACAATGCGAGCCGTCAGCGTGAACGTGCTGATCTGCGCGCCGTCGGGCGCGGTATGCGGTGTGGGAGACATGGGAGGCGTGGAGTTGCCTGACCGAACGGTTCAGGGTAAACCCGATGATAGCGCAATCAATATTGCAGCTTGCTGAACATCGGCGGGCTGAAAACAACACGGCGCGCCCCTGAGGGACGCGCCGTGCTGGATGACTTCAGGCGGAAATCATCAGGCTTCGATGCCGCGCGATTCCAGATAGTCTTCGTAGCCGCCGCGGTAGTCGATGATCTCGCCAGACGGCAGGATTTCGATCACGCGGGTGGCCAGGCCGCTCACGAATTCGCGGTCATGCGACACGAACACCAGCGTGCCTTCGTACTTTTCCAGTGCGAATTGCAGGGATTCGATCGATTCCATGTCCAAGTGGTTGGTGGGCTCGTCGAGCAGCATGACGTTGTGCCGGCCCAGCATCAGGCGGCCGAAGGTCATGCGGTTCTTTTCGCCGCCCGACAGCACCTTGGGCGCCTTGGGCAGATCATCCGCCGAGAACAGCAGGCGGCCCAGCACCGAACGGATCGACTGGTCGTCGTCACCCGGCTGGCGGTGGTCGCCCATCCAGTCCAGCAGGTTGATGTCGGTTTGCAGGAATTGGTCGGACACGTCCTGCGCCATGTAGCCCAGGTCGGCGTTGTCGGACCATTTCACCGAACCCGAATCCGGCTGCAATTCGGTGGCCAGCAGGCGCAGCAAGGTGGTCTTACCCACGCCGTTCGCGCCGATGATGGCGATCTTTTCACCCGCATCGACCATGGCCGAGAACTTGGTGATGACGGGCGCGTCGTACGCCTTGGTCAGGTTTTCAACCGTGACGGCCAGACGGTGCATGACCTTGTTCTGCTCGAAACGGATGTACGGGTTCTGGCGCGACGACGGCTTGACCACGACCTGGTCGGCCTTGATGCGGTCAATCTGCTTCAAGCGCGAGGTCGCCTGGCGCGACTTCGACTTGTTGGCGGCGAAGCGGCGCACGAAGTCTTGCAGTTCGGCGACGCGTTCCTTGGCCTTGGCGTTGTTGGACACCAGGCGTTCGCGGGCCTGGGTGGAGGCCAGCATGTAGTCGTCGTAGTTGCCCGCGTAAATGCGGATTTCGCCGTAGTCCACGTCGGCCATGTGCGTGCACACCTGGTTCAGGAAGTGGCGGTCGTGGCTGATGATGATCATCGTGCTCTGGTAGCCGTTGAGCACGTTTTCCAACCAGCGGATGGTGTTGATATCCAGGTTGTTGGTGGGCTCGTCCAGCAGCAGGACGTCGGGGTTCGAGAACAGCGCCTGCGCCAGCAGCACGCGCAGCTTCCAGCCCGGGGCCACTTCGCGCATCGGCAGGTTGTGCTGGTCAACGGCAATTTCCAGGCCCAGCAGCAATTCGCCTGCGCGCGCTTCGGCGGTGTAGCCGTCGTACTCGGCGAACTTGGCTTCCAGGTCGGCCGCGCGCATGTAGTCGTCTTCGGTGGCTTCCGGGTTCGCGTAGATCGCGTCACGCTCGGACATGGCGGCCCACATTTCGGTGTGGCCCATCATGACGACGTCCAGCACGCGCAGGTCTTCAAACGCGAATTGGTCCTGGCGCAGCTTGCCCAGGCGCACGCCCGGCTCCAGCGACACGTTGCCACCGGAGGACTCGAGGTCGCCGCCGATGATCTTCATGAACGTAGACTTACCGGACCCATTGGCCCCGATCAGCCCGTACCGGTTGCCTTCCCCGAACTTGACGCTGACGTTCTCGAAAAGGGGCTTGGGACCGAACTGGATGGTGAGATTGGCTGTGGATATCACGGTGTATTTGAGTCTGTAGGCGTCCGAAGACGCATGCGAGGAAACCCGATAGTGTAGCAAATGACTTTACGGGTCCGGCTTGCGCGGGACCCGTAAGGGTGACGCTGACTGCGGCGATCAGTGGTGGTGTTCGTCCAGCACCAGATGCGCCAGGCCCTTTTCGGTGGCAATGCCCACCTTCTGCCCGATCGGCAAGGTGGCCTTGGTGGCCACGTGGCCGTAGGGCAAACCGGTGATGACCGGCACCTTGACCGTCTTGCGCAGCCACGCCACGACTTCATGCAGGTCGTAGCCCTTGTCGTGCGGCGCCAGCTTGTAATCGGTGAAACGGCCCAGCACGATGGCCTTTTGTTTGGCCAGGATGCCCGCCTGCCACAGCTGGATCAGCATGCGTTCGACGCGGTACGGATGTTCGGCCACGTCTTCCAGGAACAGAATGCCGCCGCGAATCTTCGGCATGTAGGGCGTGCCGATCAGCGATGTCACCATCGCCAGGTTGCCGCCCCACAGGATGCCGCGGGCGTCGACGGCGTCGGCGTCCTGCGTTTCGAAGCTCAAGATTTCCAGTTCGCCGCGCATGACTTCGCCAAACAGCGCTTCGGTCAGGTCGTCGACTTTCTTGCCGCCGAAGTCCGCCACGGCGGTCGCGCCGGAATAGCTGACCGCGCCGGTTTTGGCCAGCAGGCCCAGGTTGAACGCGGTGAAGTCGCTCAAGCCCACGAAGCGCTTGCCGCTGTCGGCCATGGCCTTCCAGTCGATCTGGTCCAGCAGCCGGCCCATGCCGTAGCCGCCGCGCGTCACCATGACGATCGGCAGCTTCTGCTTGGTGGCGCGCGTCAGGCAGGCCAGACGCTGGGCGTCCGTGCCGGCAAAGCGCTGATGCTCGGCCAAGGCAGTGCGGTCCAGCGCGGTCTTGAAGCCTTGCTGCTGCAAGCGTTCGCGCGCCAGTTCCACCGTGGCCGGGTCGCGCACGGCCGAAGACGGCGAGATCAGGTAGATGCCACGCGCGTCCGGCAGCGAGTGGGCGTGATCATGGCTGTGGTCATGCCCGCAATCATCCCCGCAGGTGGGGCCGTGATCGTGGTCATGCGTAGGGGTGCTCATGCGATGGATTCCTTGGCGCGGCGTTCGCGGAAGAACCGGCGCAGCAGGTCGCCGCAGGGTTCCGCCAGCACGCCGCCGGTGACTGAAGTGTGATGATTGAGTTTCGGGACCGCGCCCACGTCCAGCACGCTGCCGCACGCGCCGGTCTTCGGGTCGTAGGCGCCGAACACGACGCGCGCGAGCCGCGCATGCAGCATGGCGCCGATACACATGACGCAAGGCTCCAGCGTGACGTACACGGTGATGCCGGGCAGACGGTAGTTTTCCAGCTGGCGCGCCGCGTTGCGCAAGGCGACGATCTCGGCGTGCGCAGTGGGGTCGTGGTCGATGATGGTGCGGTTGTAGCCACGCCCCAGGATCTCGCCCTTGGCCGACACAACCAGCGCGCCCACCGGCACTTCGCCGATGTCGTACGCGGCCTGCGCTTCTTCAAGGGCCAGACGGATGTAGCGGGCGTCTTCTTCGGTCCAGGCCGAAAACGCGGCGGCAGTGGCGTCGGCAGTGCCGTCGACCTCAACCACGGTACACCCGAGATTTCAGGGCGATGCGGCCGGCCAGGCTGGTCACGGCCTCTTCCAGCCATTGGTAGAGCTCCGCTTCTTCGTCGTAGCGGGCCTGGTTCAGGTTCGACACCCGCCCTTCTTCGATGAAGCCCCAGGCGCGGCTGCGCTTGTCGCGATGCTTAGGGTCCCAGACGCCGAACGCAAAACCGCCTGCGCGGCGGATCAGCGAGAAGCACGGGATGTCGGTATAGCCGTCGCCCACGAACACCATCTGGTCGAACGGGACGCGCAAACGGTCTTCGGGCACCTTGCGGTTGACCTCGAAGGGCTTGTTGCGGAAGTCGCGCCCGATGATGCCTTTCTGAATGTGGAACAGGTAGCGCGTCTTGTCGGTGAAGCTGACGATACGGCGCGGGAACGTGATGCCGCCGTCTTCGCCGTAGACAAATTCGGACGCCCAGATCTCGGTGAATTCGTGCGCGATGGGCGTGGAGCGCACCACGTCGCCAATGCCGCTTGAGATCAGATAGAACTCAAGCTGCACTTGCGGCTGTTCGGCGCGCACGGCCGCGCGCAGGCGCTGGAACAAGGTCGGCACGCCGTCATGCAAGTCCAGGCGGGCGCCCCACTCTTTCAAGCGCTGCTGCGTGATCAGGCCGTGCGTGCCGGCCTGCGACAGCTGGATCATCTTGTACAGATAGGCGGGCACGGGGTCCCAGTCTTGCTGCGACAGCAAGGGGTCCACCTCGTCTTTCCAGAACGAGGCCGTGTCCACACCGATGCTTTCGAGAAAACCCGACGTGCTGTCTGACGCCAGCGTGTCGTCGAAGTCGAAAATCAGGGCGATGACGTCGGACATGGAATTGGGGGATAAGGACGAGTGGAAACGAAACGGCGGGCGCGAAAGGACGCAAACGGACGGCGCAAAAAAGCGCACAGCCGCCATTTTGCCTGAATGTGGTGGCGGCTGTGCGCGGTGTTGCTTGTGGGTATTGCTTGCCGGTGTTGCTTGCCGGTGTTGCTTGCTGGTGTTGCTTGCCGGTTTTGCTTGCCGGTATTGCTTGCCGGTGTTGCTTGCTGGTGGCGCTTGCTGGTGGCGCTTGCTGGTGGCGCTTGCTGGTGGCGCTTGCGCTTCGGCCATGATCGGGCCGCAAGCTCAGGAATGGGCGCGGGTATGGGCTGCACCTGCGCACGGCCACGTTACGCCCGTGGCCGCGCGCCCTTCCCGCGTTTATTGACGCATCGGCGCGTTCATCGTGCCGGTAGCGGGCGGCACCGAGCCCGGGGCGGGAGGCGGAGGCGCCATGCCCGATGCGGGCGGAGGCGGCGCCATGCCCGGCGCCGGAGGCGGCACGCTGCCGGCCGGCACCTGGATCACGGTTTCGCGCAGCACGCCGCCGCCCTGCACGCTGCCGCGCACGTTGGTGGGCGACGACATCTGGGTCAGGCAGTCCTGCCGCGCGGTGGCGGGCAGCCGGTTGCAGCGGTCAACCATGTTCTGCTGATGCTGGTCCGTGCTTCCATCCTTCAAATTCTGGCGATTGGCTTCATCGCGCGCGGCGCCGGCTTCGCGCATGCAGGTTGCGCGGTCCTGGTTGGTGTTGCCGCTTTTGCACTTGGCCACATCCTGTTCGTACTGGGACTGGATGCCGGCGCGGCCGATGGCATCCGCCGCGTGGACCGCTCCCGCGGCCAACATCAAGCCCGCCGCGCAAAGGGATGCCGCAAGGCGTTTGGTATGCATGGGTCGTTTGTTCATGGCCAGCTCCTTTAAGAATTGAACCGAAAACGGCAGTGACCCGACAGCGGTCACGCCGCTTGCTTGGAATCCACTATCCCACGATGCCGCGCCGGGGACATGTCGAGCAACATGAATTCGTAAGTTGTCGTATCAGGCACCGAATTTGCGCAGGCCGGGGGCCAGACGGAAATCCAGACGAAAAAACAGGGGCGGTTGGCCCCTGTTGCGTTCAATTCCGCGGCGCAGCACGGCGTGCGCCGTTCACAAGCCGTGGCGCTTGTTACCAGTGCTAGCGGGCGTCCAGGTCGGCGTCGGCTTTGGTCAGGCGCTTGCGGTAGGTCGCGGCGCGCATCAGCAGCATTGCCGTCACGGGCGACGACACCACCAGCAGCAGCGTGATGATCACTTCGTGAAACACCGGACGCGCGGACAAGGCCGAGAACACCAGGATCGATGCAGCCAGCACGCAGCCGCAACCCAGTGTGTTGCCCAAGGTAGGCGCGTGGATGCGGGCGTAGAACGAGCGAAAGCGCAGCAGGCCGGCCGAGCCGGTCAGCGCCAGCAAGCCGCCCAACACCAGCAGGATGCAGGCGGGAATGCCGGCCCACAGGGGGATGGTGGCCTCGATCATGGCTCGATCACCTCGCCGCGCAACAGGAAGCGCGCCATCGCAGTGGAACCGACGAAGCCGAACAAGGCGATCAGCAGCGCGATGTCGAAGTACAGCGGCGAGCCCGAGCGGATGCCGAAGACCAGCATGGTCAGCATGCCGTTGATATACAGCGTGTCCAGCGCCAGCACGCGGTCCTGCGCGGTGGGCCCGCGTAGCAGGCGGATCGCGGCAAACACCATGCCCAGCGCGAAACACACCAGGGCGAAGGACGCCGCCCAATACAGTGCGGTGTTCATAGTCATTCAAACATCTCCATCAACGGGCGCTCGTAGCGCTCCTGCACCAGCTTGACCCAGTCGTCTTCGTTCTGAAGATCAAGCACGTGCAGCTTCAGGCTGTGATCGGGCGTCAGGTCGACCCAGACAGTGCCAGGGGTATAGGTGACGATGCAGGCCAGCATCGCCAGGCCGTGCGGGTCGCGCATCGTCAGCGGGATCATGATGAAGCCGGGCGAAAAATCGTTTCGCCGGGGGTTCAGGATCAGTTTGCCCACGGCAATGTTCGACTTGATGATGTCGACCGTCACGTGCAGGAACAGGGGCACGGCCTTCCAGAGCCGGTGCGGACGCGCATGCAGCGGACGCAGCCGGGATGCAGCCCAGGTGAACCACAGCGCCAACGCCGCGCCCAGCGCGATCTGCCCGGCCGACAGGCTTTCGTTCAGCACCAGCCACAGGACGAACAGGAATACAGGCAGGAAAAGGAAGTAAACACGGCGCATCAGCTTCCTCCTTGAGCGCCGCGCACGGTCTGCGCGGACATGACGGCATCAATATAAGACTTGGGTTGATCCAGCGAGCGCGCCGCGTCGTCCAGGTAGGCCGACACCGGGCCTGCGCCCGCCGCCAGGCCCACGCACAACAGCAGCAGCACGGCCACCGGACCCGCTTCGATCACGCGCAGACGCGGCGTGCTGCGATCGTCGCTGGCCCAGAACACGCGAATACCCGTGCGGCTCAAGCCGATCAGGCCCGCCAGGCCCGACACGAGCACGGCGGCCACCAGAATCCACGCGTCCATCGGCGGTGCGGATTCCGTGGCGGCGGACACCGCCGCCGACAACAGCGAGAACTTGGCCACGAAACCCGACAAGGGCGGCAAGCCCGTCACCAGCAAGGCGCAACAAATGAAGGCCAGCCCCAGAAAAGCCATGGCCGCCGGAATGGCCACGCCCACCACGTCGTCGGACCGGTTGACCGAGGCTGGGTCGTCCAGGTCGAACGCGTCGAGCGTCACGGCCAGCACGTTCGCGCCGAAGCTGCGCGTGCGTTCGATGAGTTCAGCCAGCATGAAGAACGCGCCCGTCGTCAGCACGGAACTGATCAGGTAGAACAGCGCGGGACCGGTCAAGGTGACGCCCGGCATGCCCAGCGCCGTCAGCAGCGTGCCGGCCGAGACGATGACGCAGTAGCCCACCATCTTCTCCAGCTGCTGCGTGGCCAGCAGGCCCAGCGCGCCGAACAGCAGCGTAGCCAGACCCGCTGCGAACATCCAGTCCAGGCTGAAGGCCGCGGGCGCGCCCGAGGGCAACAGCAGCGAGCCGATGCGCAACAGCGCATAGATGCCGACCTTGGTCATGATGGAGAACATGGCCGCAATGGGCGCACCGGCCGAACCGTAGCCCTTGACCAGCCAGAAGTTCAGCGGCCACGCGCCCGCCTTCACCAGGAAGGCCACACCCAGAATGGCTGCGCCGGCTTCGAACAGCATGCGGTCGGGGCCCGCCAGATTGCCGGCACGCAGGGCCAGGTCGGCCATGTTCAAGGTGCCGGTGACGCCATAGATCAGCGCGATGCTGATCAGCAGCAGGAACGACGCCACGAGGTTCACGGCGATGTATTGCAGGCCGGCGCTGACGCGCGCCACGCCCGAGCCATGCAGCAGCAGGCCATAGGAGGCTGCCAGCAGCACTTCGAAGAACACGAACAGGTTGAAGAGGTCGCCCGTCAGGAAGGCGCCGTTCAGGCCCATCAGCAGGAACTGGAACAGCGAATGGAAATGGACGCCTGCGCGGTCCCAGCGGGCCAGCGCGTAGGTCAGCGTCGCCAGGCCCAGCACGGCGGTCAGCGTCAGCATGACGGCGGCCAGGCGGTCGACGACCAGCACGATGCCGAAGGGCGCCGGCCAATCGCCCACCAGGTAGACCCCTACCCCGGTCGGCCAAACGTCTGGCACGCCGCCGCCCGCCACCACCAGCAAGGCGATGGCGGCCGCCAGTTGCGCCAGGGTCGCAACCATTGAAATGGCGCCCCGCGTGTAGCGGCTGGTATCGGCCAGCAACAGCATCACCGCGCCCGCAACCAGCGGCGTGATGATCGGCAGAATTGGAAGGTGTTGAAGCCAGAAACTCAAGATTGGGACTCCCGTCCATCAACGTGGTCGGTACCCGTAAGGCCGCGGGAGGCCAGCAGAACAACCAGGAACAACGCGGTGGTGGCGAAGCCGATCACAATGGCCGTCAGCACCAGTGCTTGCGGCAAGGGGTCGGCGTACCAGGAAGGGTCATGCGCCGTGGCGGGGTCCAGCACCGGCGGGCGGCCCGACGTGAGCCGGCCCATGCCGAAGATGAACAGGTTCACCGCATAGGAAACGAGCGACAGGCCCATGATGAATTGGAAGGTGCGCGGACGCAGCAGCAGCCAGACGCCCGAGCCCGCCAACACACCGATCGCAATGGCATAAATCAATTCCATCAGGCTTCCCCTGTTTGTGCGGCGGCCGCTTGCATCTCGGCGGCGGCCTTGCGTTGTGCGCGCAGCGATTGGTGAGCCAGCGCCACCAGCACCAGCACGGTGGAGCCAACGACCAGCATGTATACGCCCAGGTCGAACAGCAGCACGCTGGACAAATGAATATGGCCGATCACCGGCAGCGACACATCCCAGGCCAGCGCGGCCAGGAACGGCTTGTACGCCAGCCACGCCGTGACCGCCGCGGCGCCTGCCGCCAGCAGGCCCAGGCCGATCCAGTTCTGCGGGTTGAGGCGGCTGCGCGATTCCACCCAGTACACGCCGCCCACCATGTATTGCAGGATGACGGAGGTGGCGAAAATCAGGCCGCCCACAAAACCGCCGCCCGGTTGATTGTGGCCACGCAGCAGGAAGTAGACCGAGATCAGCGCCGAGGTAGGCAGCAACAGGCGCACCAGCACCGTCGGCACCATCATCGACCCCGTCGGCACTACCGACTTGATATCGGGTGCGGCCGGCACGCCGCCATCCTGTTCCTTTTGCTGGCGCGGCAGGTCGGCGCTTTCGGCGGCCGGACGGAAGCGGCGCAGCAGCGCGTAGACGGTCAGCGCCACGATGCCCAGCACCGTGATTTCGCCAAAGGTATCGAAGCCGCGGAAGTCCACCAGAATCACGTTCACCACGTTGGTGCCACCGCCGTCAGGCAGCGCGCGGTCTACGAAGTAGGACGAAATGGTGTCGCCTTGCGGGCGCACCAGCACGGCGTAAGCTAACGCCGCCATGCCCGTGCCGGCGGCCGTGGCCATCAGCAAGTCGCGCAGGCGGCGGCCGCGGGCGCGCAACGTGGCCTTCAGGGTTTCTTCGTCGTCCTGTTCAATCCGGCGCGGCAGCCAGCGCAGGCCCAGCAGCAACAGCACCACGGTGACGACTTCAACCGACAACTGGGTCAACGCCAGGTCAGGCGCCGAGAACCAGACGAAGGTCAGGCAGGTGATCAGCCCCGCGCCACCGGCCAGGGCCAGCGACGCCAGACGGTGGTATTTGGCCTGATAGGCGGCGCCCAGCGCGCAGGCCGCGCCCACCCCCCACATCAGCGCAAAGGCCGGGTCAATAGCCGACATGCGTTCGGTGCCATCCAGCCAGCCGCCGCCGCGCAGCGGCAGCCAGGCCACGAACAAGGCCCCCAGCACGATCAGCAGCATCTGCACTTGCAGGCGCGTGGATGACACCCAACGCAGCAGCCAGGCAGCGGCCACGCTGGAGCCGTCCAGCAAGGCCTCAAACGTGCGCCGGCCATCCAGGCGATAGATGAACGGCACGCGGCCGGGGTTGGCGCGCTGATGCGCCCGCAACGCCAGATACAGCAGCACGCCCGCAGCGGTTGCGACCATGCTCATCACCAGCGGCAGATTCACCCCGTGCCAGACGGCCAGACTGTATTCGGGCATGTTCTCGCCCAGGATGCTGCGCGCGGCGGTCGCCAGGAACGGGCCGACCGTCAGGCCTGGCACCACGCCCACCAACAGGCACATGAACACCAGCAATGCGCTGGGGAACAGCATCCAGCGCGGCGGCTCGTGCGGCGCACGCGGCAGATCCGTCGCCGGCGGGCCGAAGAAGACTTGCAGAATGAAGCGCAGCGAATAGGCCACGCTGAACGCGCCAGCGATGGTCGCCATCAGCGGCAGGCCGATCTCGGTAAAGCGGTCGCCGCTGACGAAGGTGGTTTCGGCGAAGAACATTTCCTTGGACAGGAAGCCGTTCAGCAGCGGCACCCCAGCCATCGACGCCGCCGCCACCATCGCTAAGGTGGCGGTAATGGGCATGGCTTTATATAGGCCCGACAAGCGGCTCAGGTCGCGCGTGCCGGTTTCATGGTCGACCACCCCCGCCGCCATGAACAGCGACGCCTTGAAGGTGGCGTGGTTGATCATGTGGAAAATGGCGGCCACCAGCGCAAGCTCGCTGTTCAAGCCCAGCAGCAGCGTGATCAGGCCCAGATGGCTGATCGTGGAATACGCCAGCACGCCCTTCATGTCTTGCTGGAAGATGGCGGCGTACGCGCCCAGCACCAGTGTGATCAGCCCTGCTCCGCCAATGATCCAGAACCATTGATCCGTACCTGCCAACACCGGCCAGAACCGCGCCAGCAGGAACACGCCGGCCTTCACCATCGTGGCCGAGTGCAGGTAGGCGGACACCGGCGTCGGCGCCGCCATGGCGTTGGGCAACCAGAAATGGAACGGGAATTGCGCGCTTTTGGTCAGCGCGCCCAGCGCCACCAGCACCAGCACGGCGGGATACCAGGGGTCGGCGCGGACGAGATCGCCCGAGGCCAGCACGCGATCCATGTCGTAGCTGCCCACGATATGGCCCAGGATCAGCACGCCGGCCAGCAGGCAGAGCCCGCCCCCACCCGTCACCGTCAATGCCATGCGCGCGCCGCGGCGGGCATCCAGGCGGTGGTGCCAGTAGGCGATCAGCATGAACGACGCCAGGCTGGTCATTTCCCAGAACAACACCAGCTGGATCAGGTTGCCGGACAGCACTACGCCCAGCATGGCGGCCATGAAGGCCTGGAAGAAGGAGAAGAAGCGCGGCACCGGGTCTTCCGGCGACATGTAGTAGCGCGCATACAGCACCACCAGCGCGCCCATGCCGGAGACGATCAGCGCGAAGAGCCACGCGTAGCCGTCCATGCGCAGGGTGAATTGCAGGCCCAGGGCGGGCGCCCAGGGCATGTCCGCCCGGATCACGCCGCCGTTGGCGACTTCCGGGTACAGACTGGCAATCAGAACCACACAGGCCAGCGCGATGAGGCCGGCCAACCACGCCTCGGCATTGCGAGCGTTGGAAGGCAGCAGCGCGGCGCACAGGCTGCCGGCAAACGGCAGAGCGAGGATCAGGATCAGCGACATGGCGTTCCGAGAATGTCCGGGCCCCCTCCCGCCAGCACGTGGCAGCGAAAGACGAAACAGACCGGGGATTAACAACAAAGACGGAACCCTGGCCCGGTGCGTCGCTGCACTACACGTTGCCCCGCGGGGACATCAACCAACGCCCATTGAACGGCGCAGACAGAAACAAACGCAATAGCTTTCTTGCAAGACCGGCCAAGAATCTCATCCGAAAAATATCAGATTCTTGTAAGTTATGCAGAGATTTATGCGTGAACCCGGCTAATGACAGCACGATGACTGCGCAATGATTGCGCAATGACAGCTAATCGACATCTGTTCATCTTGTTGTCAGGCTTGGCTTTTTCGCCTAACTGACGTCATTTTCAGACACCGCTGCAACACCGAAAAAATATTTTGGCACGAGGCAGGGTGAATCCTGAGTTGACCGTAGGGGGATTCCTGTGTGGAATTGCGTCCACGAAGTGTATGCAACTCCCGTATCCGGCTACGCACGCTTCACCGACGCCGGCCCAAGAAGCCGGCCGGCTCGGAACAACAATATGGAGAAGACTCTTGACCGTGCTGTCTCATGCCAAGGCCGTTCTGGCCGCCGCCATTGCAGGCGTCTGCTTTAGCTCCGCGGCCCTCGCCGCCGACCCCTACCCCAACAAACCCATCCGCCTGATCGTCCCGTTTGCGGCCGGCGGCACCACCGATATCGTGGCCCGCATCGTGGCCGAAGGCCTGGGCCGTGAGCTCGGCCAAGCCGTCGTAGTTGAAAACCGGGGCGGTGGCGGCGGCTCGATCGGCGCCGACGCGCTGGTCCGTTCCGCGCCGGACGGCTACACGCTGGGTGTTGCCACCGTCAGCACCATGGCCACCAACCCGGCCACCAACCCCAAGAACCCGTACAACCCGATCAAGGACTTCACGCCGATCACCAACCTGGTGAACGTGCCGAACGTGCTGACGGTGAACCCGGCCGTGCCGGCCAAAAACCTGGCCGAATTCATCAAGCTGCTGCAAGACAACCCGGGCAAGTACAGCTATGCCTCGTCAGGCGCAGGCGGCATCGGCCACCTGGACGGCGAATTGTTCAAGTCGCTGACGAAGACCGACATGGTGCACGTGCCCTACCGCGGTTCGGGCCCGGCGCTGAATGACGTGATCGCCGGCCAGGTGAACGCCCAGTTCGACAACCTGCCGTCGTCCATGCCCCACATCCAGGCCGGCAAGCTGCGCGCCCTGGCCGTGGCCGCCCCCAAGCGCCTGCCCGCCCTGCCGGACGTGCCGACCTTCAAGGAAGGCGGCCTGCCTGAAATGGACAACATGGCCTGGTACGGCCTGGTGGCCCCTGCCGGCACCCCCAAGGCTGTGGTGGATCGCATCCATGATGCCGCCATCAAGGCGCTGAAAGACCCGAAGATCGTGCAACGTCTGGCTGACGGCGGATCGCTGGTGGACGGCAACACGCCCGCCGAATACGCCGCCCAGATCCAGCGCGAGCTGGAACTGCGCCAGCGCATCGCCAAGGAACGCAACATCGTTTCGACGAACTGATCGTCACTGCGGGCGAGCCGCCCTCTTTATTGGGGACGGCTTGCCCACTTGACTAGCGATGCCTGGGTGTTAGCATCTGGCCCCGTGCGATCCGATTTTTCTCCCATCCCTCCCGCTGCTTGCGTCCTTTGCGCCCTGCGCTCGACTCTGTTGAGCTCGCAGGAAGTCGCCGCGCGTTCCGCTTACGCGCGCTCCAAGCCCGGCTAATCAGCCGGCGTCTTCGCTCCCCCTTCTTTCATTCCGGCCAGTCGCCGGCGGCCTGAGCACATCGCTATGGGTTGCCGCCAGACATCGGCCGGCGGTTGTCCTGCCGCGTGGCCGGACGCCCGCGCCTGAATCTTTGCTGCCTGCCGCGCGCCGGCGGCCCGGCCACGCACCGATCTTCGTCTAAGCACCATGCAACTCACCAAGAAATTCGTCAAAGCCAAGAACCCCTGCGCGGGAGGCTACAAATGGTTCATCCGCGACCACAACGGACAGGGGGACTACCAGGCCGTGCTTGACGCATTGGTCGCAGACGGCCGAGTCAGCGACGCTTGCTGGCTGCTGGACCAGTTCGGCCCCACCGATGCGGTGCTGAAACTGGACGCCGTGGACGCGAACGCCATCGTCTTCGCCGGCACGCTGGAAGTGCGCATGGGCATCAACGTGGACTCGGTCGTGCGTGCCGGCCGCAGCATCATCACGGGCGGCGGCATCCGCGCGGGTGAAACCATCATGGCGGGCGAAAACATCACTGCGGCCGCCAATATCGCCAGCGGCGGCAACCTGCGCGCAGGCGGCGACATCATGGCCGACTGGGGCATCGAAGTCGCCACCCGCGTGGATTGTGGCGGTAACGTGCGCGCAAAATGGGACATCTGCGCGGGCCAGGACTTGGCCGTGACCGGCCACCTGCATGCCGGACAAGACGTGCAGACCCAAGGCGCCATCAAATGCGGCCAAGGCATCAAGACGGGCGGCGACGTGCGCGCCGAAAAGGAAATCAACGCGGGCAGCGGCATCCAGGCCGGTGGCGCGATTGACTGCGGCGAACACCTGGCATCAGGCTGGGGCATGATCGCAGGCGGCGACATCCGCGCCCAAGGTTCGATACGGGCCGGTGAAGGCGTGCAGGCCGACGGCCTGATCCAGGCGGGCGACGGCCACGGCGTGTACGCCGGCCTGAGCGTCCGGCTGGACGCCTGGTCCGTGTGCGCACGCGTGGTGGCGCAAAGCCGCCCCGCCCAATTGGTCAGCGGGCACTGGGCGGGACGGGACGCGGCAGACGCGCGGGATAGGCAAGACGCCGCGGACGAACTGGACAGCCCCCACGACCCGCAGAGCCAGCACTACCCGCAGGGCCAGCACAAAGACCCTGCCGGCCCGCCGCCCGCCAGCGCTAACCGCCCCGCGTGGCCGATGAACGCGACGCCCGCGTTGGCGTGATGGCGGCTGCCGGGTGGCGCAGCACCAGCATCAACCCCAACAGGATCGCGCCCATGCCCGCCAGGCTCAGCACTGACAACCGGTTGCCCAGAATCAGGTAATCCAGCGCGGCGGTGCCGGCCGGCACCAGATAGAACAGGCTGGTGACGTTGACGAGGTTACCGGCCTGGATCATCCGGTAGAACAGCAGCGTCGCGCCCACCGAAATCACCAGTCCCATCCAGATCAGCGGCAGCACCAGCCCCACGCCCCATTCGGCGCGCAGGGGCTGGAACGGCGCGAACACCAGGCACAGCGCCAAGCTGACCACGTACTGCAAGGGCAGCACGTCCATCGGCGCCTGCTTCACGCGTTTTTGCAGCATGGCGCCCCCTGTCATGCTGAGCAAGGCCGCCAGCGCGAACGTCATACCGGCCACCGAAAACCGCGCCATGCCGATGCTTTGGAACACCACCATCACCAGGCCCGACAACGCCAGCAACAAACCGGCCAGACGCGCGGGGGAGTACCGGCGTTCCATCACTGCCAAGGTCAGGATGGGTTGCGCACCCAGCAACGTCGCCAGCACGCCCGGCGTGATGCCGTGGTCCAGCGCCAGCAGATAGCAGATGGAGTAGCTGCCAATCAGCAGCAAGCCCGTCACCGCAACCGTCCAGCGTGTGCCGGGCGCCGGCAGCCAGCGTTTGCGCCACAGGCAGATCAGCGCCAGCGCGGCCAACGCCAGGATGAAGCGCAACAGCAAAAAGCCAAAGGCAGAGGCATGCGACAGCCCCCATTTCGCGAAGATGGCGCCGCCGCTCCACAGCAGCACGAACAAGGCCGTGGAGCCGTAGGCCGTCCACGAAGATCGATTCAAAGACATGAGGTTTCACCTGTCAGGGTAAAAGCACAGGCTCCAGCCCCCTGCATGGCGATGCGCCAAGCGGGCCGCGCACGGATCAGCTGCGCACGGCGAGCGCCAAAGGCGTCAGCGCATCATGCGACCGATAGTGCGGATAACTGAAAGGGCTGGAGTCGGGAAGACGAACCGGCGTTTAGCCAGCTACGACCGCCGAAGGCGGATACGCGCCGGAGACCACGCCGGAAGGCGGATACGCGCCGGAAACCCCGCCGGAAGGCGGTGAGGCCGGAGGAGACCCAGGCGGCGAAAGCACCACCGAAGGGACTACCGCAGTGACAGGGGAAAAGACGACAGGGGACGCCATAACAGAAGGCAAGACCCGGGAAGAGAAGACCCTCGCGAAGACCCGCGCGCATGCAAAACCGCCGGCTGCGTGGGCAGCGGCGGTCGAGGCAAACAGGTTCGTGGCGGCGGGCATTTGCGTAGCGTAGCGACAGGCCAGAAACCCGTCAAGCCTCGCCGCCACGCTTGCCCTCACCCGCAGCCACGATTGCCCTCACCCGCAGCCACGCTTGCCCTCACCCGCCGATGCGCCGCTGCTCCACACCCATGTCCCGCCACGCATCGCCGTGGCAGGTGAACATCAGAATCTGATGGCGGGTGGCGGCGTCGAACAAGGCGCGCTTCATGAAGTCGCGCCGCGCGTCGTCCGTATGAACCAGCGCGTCGTCCAGCAGCAGCAAGGTGGGCCGCCCCGCTTCCTGCAACAGGTCGGCATAGGCGAAACGCGCAAGGATGCCCAGCTGCTCGCGCGTGCCGAAGCTCAGCGCATCAAGCAGATCTTCGCCATCCCCGCGCCGCAACGCCGTGGGCAACAAGGCATCGTCCAGGCGCAGCGCGGCGTCGGGAAACAGCAAGGCCAGATAGTGATTCAAGCGGCGGGCCAGCGGCGCTTGCAGCCGTTGTGTTGCCGCCGCGCGCTTGTCGGTCAGCAGCTTAAGCAACAAGTCCAGCGCCGCCGCACGGCGCGACAACTCATCACGACGGCGCGTCAGGCGCTCGCAGTCGGCCGCAGCCTCGGACAAGCGTTCGCCCAAGCCTTGTGCGCCCGCCTGATCCAGCTTGCCTTGCAGTTGCAGGATCTCGCCGTGGCGCTTGTGCTGCGCCTCGCGTTCGATGCCGGCCGATTTTTCATAGCGCTGAACGTCCTGCTCCACCAATTCAGGCCGGTGTTCGGCAAGTGCCGTTTGCGCGTCGCGCACGCGGCGGTCAAGGTCATCGTGGCCGCTGCGCACCTCTGCCAGCCGGCCCGCGCGCGCCTGACGTTGCGAAGCGCGTTCAGCGGACTGCATGTCGGCGCCGCGTGCCGCCGCCTGCCCTTCCAGCAATTGCGCGCGCGCCATATCCGCATCAAGCGCGCGCTGCGCCGCCGCCAGCGACACTTCGGCCTGCGTGGCCACGGCTTCCGCTTCACGCAAGGCCTGCGTGGCGGCGGGCAAATCGTCGTTCCCGCCGTCGACCGCAGCAGGCAGTTTCGCCAAGCGCTCTTGCAATGGCACGCGGCGAGCCAGGGCGTCGTCGCGTTGGCCACGCAACACGTCCATACCCTTGGGCGCATGGATGGCCAGAGTATTACGCATGCCGGCCAGCTCACGCTGCAACGCCGTGTAGCGGGCGTGGCGCTGTTCGGCATCGGCCAGCGTCGCCACGCCCAAACGTTCCAGCAAGGCGGACCATGCCCGTTGCAGATCGTCCCGTTCGCGCTTGAGCGCCGGCAAGTCCTGGCCGCCCGGCTCGATGCGAAAGCGCCCCACGCCGGGCAGATCCAGCTCGGCAACCGACGTTAGCAATACCTGGTCGGCACCAGACAACGGCTTGCCATCCAGCGTGGCCTGCTGCCCGGCGTTCAATTCATACGACAAGCGCGTGGCGATGGCCTGCTGGCGCACTTGCAGATTGGCCAGCGCGCGTTCGGACTTGCGCAAGGCGTCGATATCGGCGTCGGCAATCTCAATACGCAGCGCTTCGGTCTTCAGCAGCGAGCCTTGTTCGATCAGCGCAGTGGCGGCTTTCAGCGCGTCGTCCAGGCGTTCGATTTCGGCGTTCAACTGCGCGAGCTGGCGCTCTACGTCGCGGCGGTCGGCCACCGCTTGTACGGCCGCCACCCGCAAGCGCGCCGCGTCGACCGCGGCGGCGTGCGTCTGGCGCTGCTGCTGCGCGCGCGCCACCGGTTCCTGCGCGGCGTCCACCCGCGCCCGCGCGGCTTGCGCTTCCTTCACCAGCGCCTGGTATTCGGATTCGTCTTGTTGATCGCGGCGCACCTGGTCCTGCAACAGGGCCAAGGTCTGGGCGGCTTGCGTCTGTTCCCGGCGCAGGCCTTCGAACGCCTCGCGCTCCTTGGCAAGCGTGGCCAAGCGGGCGCGCGCATCAGCCGCCTTGGCCTCGAATTCCTTCCAGGGTTCGGTGGCTTGCGCGCGCTCGTGGTCGCGGCGCAGCTCGGCCAAACGGTCCACGTCGGCATTCAACTGCGCCATGGCTGCGGCGCAGTCGTCACGCTCGGCCGTGGCGCGCGCCAAGGCGTCCTCGGCATCTTTGTAGATGCCCTTGGGGCGGCCATTGCGGGCATCCAGCAACGCGGCGCGCTCGGCCGATACGCGTTCATACAGGCGGTCGCCATCAGACGACGTGAGCTCGCCAGACAGCTGCGTCAGCGCATCGCGCAAATGCGTGCCCGCATAGCCCGCCGCCTCTTGCAGATTCTGGCCGTCGCCTTGCTGTATCCACAGCAGGCCAGGAATGCCGGCCAGGTCGGGCTTGCTCTGGCCGCGTCCGGGCAGCTCGAAGCCCAGCAACGCCGCCAAAGCATTTTCGGCTTCTTCCCCATCCAGGCGCTGCGCGCCGTCGTCGATCAGCAGCTCGCAGCGCGCGCGTGACAGAAATTGCTTCTTCAACACATAGTCGTGGCCCGCATGCGCGAACGACAGCTCAACGCTTGGCCGCGCGCCGGACTCGCCACGCGGCGCCAGGTCAGAGACCTTGCTGGTGCTGTAGCGTTCCAGGAACGCCGCGCGGATGGCGGTGGCGACGGTGCTCTTGCCGGCCTCGTTGGCGCCCACGAACAGGTTCAGCCCGTCTTGCAAGCCGTCCAGCACCAGGGGCTGACGGAACTTGCGGAATTCTTCCAATGCAATGCGCGAGAGCTTCATTTGGCGGCTCCCGAGACGCTATCGCGCTGAAACCGCAGCAGCAGCCGCAAGGCTTCGCTGGCGACGGCAGCCTGCTCGCCCTCGCCTTGCATCGCTTGCAGCTGCGCCGCCACGTCGCCCACATAACCACTGGCGCCCAGCTCGGCCAGGTCCGCCAGATCGGGTTCCAGGCGCAGCCCGGACAGGTCAGGCAACAAGGCGCGCGCCTGCGCCGCCGCCAAGTCCACCGCGCGCTGCAAGGTGTCCAGCGTTTCCATATTGGCGTGGCCTTGTACGTCCAGCCGCAACACGTCTTCGACACGCGTCTGCGCCAGCCGTTCAGCCAACGCGTGCGCGTCGCTGGGCAGGCTGATGGTTTCATCCCAGGCCGACCAGCGGTACTTGCCGGTCGCGACCCGTTCAACAACCGGCACCGCGCCCGGCGCATCGATGCGCACGTCCAGCACATAGCCGGGTTCGTTGCCGCGAAAGCGGTCTTGCTCGGGCGTGCCGGCATACCAGGTGTGCGCGTCGATGGACAGGCAACCGTGCCAGTCGCCCAGCGCCAGATAGTCCAGGCGCGCGCGCGTGGCGCGGTCAGGTGCGATGGGGTTGGTGGCGTCGATGGTGTCGGGCAGCCGGCCAGAAACGCTGCCGTGGGCCAGGCCCACGCGCACGCGCCCGGCGGCGGTGTCCAGCGTGTCGAACGCCTGGGTGACATCGTCGTAGGTGTGGCGTTGCGTCAGCGGTGCCGCCAGCACGGCCAGATTGATGGCGAGCAAGTCGACAACGCCAACGCGCAATGGCACATGCACGTTGGCGGGAATGCAGCCCAGCTGCATCGCGCGGCTCCAGACGCTGTCGGCCAAGGCCGCATCGTGGTTGCCCGCAATCATTACCCAGGGTCCGGCGTAGCCGGCCATGGCGGCGAACAGCCGGCGGATCGTGCGATCGGACACGCCTTGCGTGTCGAATACGTCACCCGCAACCAGCACCGCGTCCACGCCGCGCTCGGTGGCTAGCTGGGCGATGCGGCCGACGACGTCAAAGCGCGCCTCGGCCAGCATGGCGGCATCATCGGTTTCGAACTGGCCGTATTGACGGCCGATCTGCCAATCGGCGGTATGCAGAAAATGGGTCATCCGCCGATTTTGGCACAAGCAAACTCAAGCGCCCTTGCCTCCCCGCTCAAGCGCCCTTGCCGCCCAGCACCAGCGACGGCTCGGAGGCTGCACCGCGGTCGTAACGCGACAGGCTCAGGCCGTCGGTGCGAATCGCGGGGCGCTGGCCCATGACCTGATCAGCCACCAGCTTGCCCGAGCCACACGCCATGGTCCAACCCAGCGTGCCGTGGCCGGTGTTCAGGTACAGATTGCCGTAGCGGGTCGGGCCAACCACCGGCGTGCTGTCCGGCGTCATCGGGCGCAGGCCGGTCCAGAACTCGGCTTGCGCCACATGGCCGCTGTCGGGGAACAGGTCGTTGACGACCAGCTCCAGCGTCTTGCGGCGCGCGTCTTTCAGGCGCAGGTCAAAGCCCGACAACTCGGCCATGCCGCCCACGCGGATGCGCTCGTCGAAACGGGTTACGGCAATTTTGTAGGTCTCGTCCAGGATGGTCGAGACGGGCGCGGCGCTTTCGTCCTTCAGCGGGATGGTCAGCGAATAGCCCTTGACCGGGTACACCGGCAGGTCCAGGCCCAGCGGTTCCAGGAAGCCGCGCGTGTAGCTGCCAAAGGCCGCCACGTAGCGGTCGGCGGTCAGAACGTCGTTGCCCACGCGCACGCCGGTAATCTGGCCGCCTGCCGTGTTCAGGCCCGACACGGTCTGGTTGTAGCGGAAGTCCACCCCCATCGCCACGGCCATCTCGGCCAGCCGGGTCGTGAACAGGCGGCAGTCGCCCGTTTCGTCATTGGGCAGGCGCAGGCCGCCGGCCAGCTTGTGGATCGAACGCGCCAGCGCGGGTTCGGCCGTTACCAGACGGTTGCGGTCCAGCAGCTCATACGGCACGCCCACCTCTTCCAGCACCGCGATGTCTCGGCGGGCGGCTTCCATTTGGGAGTCGGTACGGAACAGCTGCAAGGTGCCGCGCGTACGCTCTTCATAATGGATGCCGGTGGACGTGCGCAGTTCGCGCAGGCAATCGCGGCTGTATTCGGCCAGGCGCAGCATGCGTTCTTTATTGACCGAATAGCGGTCAGCCGAGCAGTTGGCCAGCATCGCCGCCATCCATTTCAGCTGATACAGGCTGCCGTCCAGGCGGATCGCCAGCGGCGCATGCTTTTGAAACAGCCACTTGATCGCCTTCAGCGGAATGCCGGGCGCCGCCCAGGGCGTGGAATAGCCCGGCGATACCTGACCGGCGTTGGCGTAGCTGGTTTCCTGGGCGGCGGCGGGCTGGCGGTCAAGGACCGTAACCTTGGCGCCCTGGCGGGCCAGGTAATACGCGGTCGTGGTGCCGATAACGCCGCTACCTAGGACGATCACATGCATGATTCTTTCCGTATTTGGATTTGCTCAGTAATTTCGGTAGTCTATGGCCCTCGTCGCAGTGAAAAGCACTGATTATTTTGCTTTACCAGTGCTTTTTCTCGGGCGGCCCCTTTTTTCTGATCGCCAAAAGTGAAATGCGCGACCTCGATAGAATCGACCTGAAAATCCTGGATATCCTGCAGCGTGAAGGCCGCATTTCGGTAACGGAATTGGCCGAACGCGTAAGCCTGTCCGCCACGCCCTGCTCCGACCGCGTCAAACGGATGGAGCGCGAAGGCGTCATCACGGGTTACCATGCGCGCGTCAATCCGGCCGCGTTGGGCAAGAACCTGCTGGTCTTTCTGGAAATCAAGCTGTCGGCCAAATCGGGCGATGTCTTCGACAAGGTCAAGAAAGAGCTGCTGTATGTGCCGGAAGTCATGGAATGCCACCTGGTGTCGGGTGATTTCGACTACCTGGTCAAGGCCCGCCTGACGGAAATGAACGAATACCGCCGCCTTCTTGGCGAAATCCTCAAACGACTGCCAGCGTCCGCGGAATCCCGCAGCTACGTCGTGATGGAGGAAATCAAGGAAACGCTGTACCTGCCCGTGGACCGCTAGGTCCGACCCCAAATTCTTTAGTCCCGGTCTTTAGCCCCCCTTATGACTCGTCTCTACAAATACTTCTTCCGCGGCCTGATCACGGTGCTGCCGCTGGCGCTGACCATCTACCTGCTGTACATCTTCCTGGCCTGGACCGAGGCCGTGGCGCTGACGTTCCTGCGCCCCTTCATCGGCGGGTTCTACGTGCCGGGCATGGGGCTGGCGCTGGGCATCCTGGGCATTCTGGCCATTGGCTACCTGGTGTCCAAGCAGCGCGTGCAGCGCTTTTTGACCGTCGTGGAAATGCCCTTCACCAACCTGCCGGTGGTCAAGAGCATTTATTCGTCGCTGAAAAGTTTTGCGGACTACTTTTCGCCCAGCTCCAAGAACACGGCGCAACAGGTCGTGGTGCTGCGCATACCGGGCCAGCAGCTGGAATTGGTGGGCCTTGTCACCCGCCGCAGCATGGAAGGCCTGCCTGAAGGCTTCACGCAAGGCGACCGCGTGGCGGTTTACCTGCCGATGGGCTACATGATTGGCGGCTACACCGTCTTCGTGCCGCAAGACTGGGTGCAACCGATTCAGATGTCGGTGGAAGAAGCGATGCGTTCGTCGCTTATCGCCTGGATGGCGCGCGCCGAAAGCAACCACCGCCCGGCGGCGCCCGCAGCGCCGGACGAGCCGGACTCGGTCGCCCCAGACTTGGCTCCTTCTGCCTCGGCCCCTTCTGCCTCGGCCTCTTCTGATTTGCCGCCTTCTGATTTGCCGCCCGCGCCCCCCCGCAGCGGCGGCCCGGTCTGACCGGCTTTTTCATTCGTTTACGCGCAACCCATGCCTCTTATCGAATTCACGCTTGCCGACGGCAGCCCCTACATTGAAATCAACCAGCTCTTGAAAGCCACCGGCGTTTGCGACAGCGGCGGCGCGGGCAAGATGATGGTGGCCGACGGCCTGGTCAGCGTTGGCGGTGTCGTCGAAACGCGCAAGACCGCCAAAATCCGCGGCGGCCAGATCGTCACCTGCGGCGACGTGCGCATCGTGGTGCGCGCCGCCGACACCCCGCCGGCCGACGCCTGACCCCTTTCTGTTTCGTCTTTCCGTTCCACCTTCCCGACACCGCAACACCGCGAGCCCCCATGAAACTCAAGATGTCCCAGAACTCCATCTTCGCCGTCCTGCTGCGTTCGCCGTGGTGGATGAGCGCGGGCGTGGCCGTCGTGCTGTGCGTGGGCGGGTTTGCCGCCCTGCCCCTGGAGTTCGCGGCGATGGGCGTGTTCGCGGCGGTGCCGTTTGCGGTCATCTCCATCATGGCGGCCTACAAGCAATTGCGCGCGCCGTCCGGCACGCGCGTGCAGGCGGTGGCCGAGGCCGCCGCCGCCATGTCGTGGACGGAATTCGCGGCAACGGTCGAAGCCGGCTTCAAGCGCGACGGCTGTGAGGTCGAGCGCCTGCAATCGCCTGGCGCGGATTTCGCCTTGAGCAAAGACGGCCACGTGGCCATCGTCAGCGCCAAGCGCTGGAAAGCCGCCCGCGTCGGCGTGGAGCCGCTGCGCGAACTGCAAGCGGCGCGCGAAAAGCGCGGCGCGCGTGAAGCGATCTACATCGCGCTGGGCGATGTGTCGGACAACGCGTGGAGCTACGCCAAATCCCAAGGCGTGTCGCTGATGACGGCGCCGGAACTGACCAAGCTGCTGCGCGACTTGAAGGTCTGACGCTAACGGCGGGTCGCCCCCCGCGGGCTTAAACCACCATCACCGAACTGGCGGCAATCACGCGCCACTGACTCTGTTCGGCATCCGGCGCCCACGTCCGCATGAAGCGGAACGTGCCGTTGGCCGGCACGCCGTTATAGCTGCCGGTGATGCGGGCCTGCACGGACACCACCGCGCACGCCTCACGCACGGCGATATTCCATTCGGACAAGTCCAGGCCGTGGATCTTCAACAAGCCCGAACGATGCGCATCCAGATCGTCTTCGCGCGTGAACGTCCAGCCCATGTGATTCGTGAATATCAGCTCCGGGTCCAGCAGGCGCGAAAGCGCCGCAATGTCGGACGCCAGCATCGCCTGGCGCAGTTCCTCTTCCGCGGCCTGAATCCGCGCCGTGATTGTTTGGGTCATCATGCTTGCCTGATATCGGTATGTCGGGGGATTGGTCTGTCCGGGCGTCGATCAGTCGGCGCGTCAATCCATCGCCGGCATTCTATTCCGACACCAAGCGTCGTGCCTTGTTGCCAATGACTTGTACGGGGCAAGCGCGATTACGATTAAATGCGCATCCCGCTGCGTCACCGCAGTTCCTGATTATTCATTGAGACCCCCGCATGACCTACCGCATTCTTGCCGACCTGGTGCTTGTCTTGCATGGCCTGTTCGTTGCCTTCGTGGTGTTCGGCGGCCTGCTTGCGCTATGGAAGCCGCGCGCCGCGTACTGGCATCTGCCCGCGCTGGCCTGGGGCGCCATGGTCATCGGCATGGGCTGGATCTGCCCGCTGACGCCGTTGGAAGTGTCGCTGCGGCAGCAGGCGGGGCAGGAAGGCTATGCGGGCGGATTCATCGAGCATTATTTGCTGGGCATCATCTATCCGGAAGGCATCACGCGCACGTCGCAGATTGTGCTGGCCGCGCTGCTGATCTCGGGCAACCTGATCGTCTACACGCTGTGGGCGCGACGCCGCCGCCGTGACCGGTCCAGCACGCGTCTGGATGCCGCCACGAAATGAGCTTGCACGATATGGGCTCGCAGGAAATGGGTTCGCACGAAAACGCCGCCGCGAAATAAGCCGCCACATCGTCCGCCGCGCCCGCTGCTTTATCATGTCAGGCACCCGGCGCCACGCCGCACCACGGTCCCCCCCGCATGAGCTCCCACCCCGACACCCCCCAGATGATCCGCGCGTTTGATGCCGATGGCCGCGAGATTCTCGTCGCCCGCGAACAATGGCGCGACAACGTGCTGGTCGGCGCCATCCAGCAGAACTGGAACGATGCCGATCAATTGGCCGGCCTGATCATCCAGTCGTTGAATGATGGCTTCTTCGAGGAAATGGTCCGCCCCGCCGAACGGCTGATGGAACTGGACGCCAACCCCGAACGCGCGATCGTGCTGCAAGCCATCGTCTACATGAAGCTGGGCCGCCTGGACGACTGCGAACGCGTGCTGCTCGACTTCTGCGCGCAGCATGGCGAGACGGGCATCGTGCTGACGAATCTGGCCAAGGTCCACGCTGAGCGCGATGACGACGCCAAGACGCTCGACACGCTGTGGCGCGCGCTGCAACTTGACCCGAACCAGGACAACGGACTGGGCTGGTACGAGGCCATCCACCGCGACGTGGGCGGCGATGCGGCGGGCATCACCGCGATGCGCAAGGTTGCTGCGCTGCCTCACAGCTGGCGCGCGCAGCTGTGGCTTGCCCGCGGCGAATTGGGTTCGCACAACACGGCGGGCGCGCTCGCGCTGTATCGGGAATCGCTATCGCGCGCGGGGCAACCCATACCGGGCGACCTGCTGATGCAAATGAGCGGAGACCTCGGCAACGCCGGTTGCATTGCCGAGATCCTGGAACTGGCGGGCCCGCACTTTGTGGCCGAAGCGCACGGGCTGCCGGTTGGCAATAACCTGATCAAGGCGCACCTGCACCTGGGCCAGCGCGATGCCGCTACGCGCATCCTGACTCAGCTGCACGCCATGAACCGCCCAGATTGGAAAGAGCATCTGGCGTATTGGGACCGCGAGCTGGCGCAGTGATTTACAGCGCCCGCGCAATCACCAGGCGCTGAATATCGCTGGTGCCTTCGTAGATCTGGCACACGCGCACATCGCGGTAAATACGCTC
The DNA here is from genome assembly GCF_902859595.1 of Achromobacter kerstersii. GTDB lineage: Bacteria > Pseudomonadota > Gammaproteobacteria > Burkholderiales > Burkholderiaceae_B > Achromobacter > Achromobacter kerstersii. The sequence goes on from NZ_CADIJQ010000001.1 coordinate 1,279,071, forward strand.
CACCGGAAAGTCCTTCAGGTAGCCATAGCCGCCCAGCGTCTGGATCGCGGCCGAGCACACCTTCTCGGCCATTTCGGAAGCGAAGAGCTTGGCCATCGACGCCTCGGTCAAGGCCGGCCGGCCCGCTTCGCGCAGCGCCGCCGCATGCAGCACCATCTGACGCGCCGCGTGAATCTGCGTCGCCATGTCCGCCAGACGGAACGCCACCGCCTGATGCTCCATGATAGGTTTGCCAAAGGCCTGCCGGTCGCGCGCGTAGTCGCGAGCGCATTCAAATGCCGCGCGCGCCATGCCCACCGATTGCGACGCAATGCCGATGCGCCCGCCTTCAAGATTGCCCAAGGCGATCTTGTAGCCCTCGCCTTCTGCCCCCAGCCGGTAAGCGGCGGGAATGCGCATGTCTTCAAACGCGATCTGGCACGTGTCCGAGGCGTGCTGCCCCAGCTTATCTTCCACGCGCAGCACCTGATAGCCCGGCGTGTCGGTTGGCACGATGAAGGCGGAAATGCCGCGCTTGCCCGCGTCCGGGTCGGTCACGGCGAACACAATCACCGTCTGGCCGCTTTTGCCTGACGTGATGAACTGCTTGGCGCCGTTCAGGATGTAGTCGTCGCCATCGCGGCGCGCGCGCGTGCGCAGGCTGCTGGCGTCCGACCCGGCTTGCGGTTCCGTCAACGCGAAGCCGCCAATGTGTTCGCCGGTGGCCAACGGGCGCAGGAACTGGTCCTTCTGCGCATCGGTGCCGAACTTCAGGATAGGCATGCAGGCCACTGAGTTATGCACGCTCATGATGGTGGAACACGCGCCGTTACCGGCGGCAATTTCCTCCAGCGCCACCGCGTACGACACATAGCCGCTGGCGTTGCCGTCCCATTCTTCCGGCACCAACATGCCGAAGAACCCCAGCTGCGCCATCTCTTGAATGGCGTCGGCGGGATAGTGGTGGTCTCGGTCCCAGCGTTCGGAGTTAGGCGCCAGACGTTCCGTCGCGAAGCGGCGGGCCATTTCCTGAATGCTGAGCTGTTCTTCCGTCAACAACATGTTTTTGTCTCCTGAGATGCGAGAGCGGGCTGGCGCGGGATCGGCGCCGCCCGCTTTGTTTTGCACGGCCGCGGCGGGTTGGCGGACGTGGCACGGAATCGAGAATACACCGCCCGATGGTGCGCGCGACATCCCGGCATCCACCAATACAGAACAACATAAGTTGCGTGAATTCCAGGCTTCGATTTATCATGCAACTTACCAAGTGTCTTGATAACCGCTGAAGGAGATTTTCAGATGACCTACGACGCCATCATCGTGGGCGGCAGCTTTGCCGGCCTGTCCGCCGCCATGCAATTGGCTCGCGCCAGACGGCGCATTCTGTTGATCGACGGCGGTTTGCCGCGCAACCGGTACGCTGCGCATTCACACGGATTTCTGGGCCAGGACGGCAAGGCGCCGTATGAGATCGTGCGAGAAGCGCGTGAGCAGCTGGCGCAGTACCCCACCGTCAAGTTTCTGGATGGCCAGGCGGTCAAGGCGCGCGAAGACGCCGGCCTGTTGCGCGTGTCTATCGAAGACGGACAGGACGTTCAAGGCAAGCGCCTGATTCTGGCGACGGGCTTGCGTGACGAATTGCCGGCGCTTGCGAGCTTGCAGGAACGCTGGGGCCTGACTGTCTTGCACTGCCCCTACTGCCACGGCTATGAAGTCGCGGGCAGCCCGCTGGGCGTGATGGCGGCGCACCCGCTGTCGGCGCACCAGGCCATGCTGCTGCCGGATTGGGGCCCCACCACTTACTTCACGCAGGGCGAATTCGAACCGGATGCGGAGCAAGCCGCCCTGTTGGAAAAACGCGGCGTGCGCATCGAACGCACGCCCATTGTGGAATTGATGGGCACGGCCCCGGCGCTGGATGCGGTCAAACTTGCCGATGGGCGGCGCATGGCGATCCACGCGCTGTTTGTCGCCAGCAGGACGCACATGGCCAGCCCCTTGGCCATGCAGCTGGGCTGCGCATTCAATGACGGGCCGCTCGGGCCGTTGATCCGGGTGGATGAGCTGCGGCAAACATCAATTCCCAACGTCTATGCCGCAGGCGACGCCGCCATTCCGATGAGCAACGCCACACTCGCCAGCGCCTCGGGCGTCATGGCGGGCGTATGCGTGCACCGATCGCTGGTGATGGAATAGGAAATTGGGCAAAAACGAATTTGCCCTGGCGAATTAGGAGTCGGCAAATCGCGATTGGCGAGTCGCAAACAGGCGAATGGCCAACACGCCTTCGCTATAGATTCGCTTTGAAGAATTCAACGACTTTGGCGTTGAAGTCGTGATGGAAATGCGGGCGGTCGAACCCCGCAGCGTCCTGGCAGATGGCAGGCGACGACTGCGCCTGCTCGGGCGAGCACGGCGCCAGAAAAGCGAAATGCCCCGCACCTTGGGCCACCTGGAAATCCGGCGCGGCAGGCAGCGCCTGACGCACCGCTTCCACACGGGCGGGCATCACGCCATCACCGCCCTGCTCCGACGCCCACAACTGCACGGGAATCTTCACGGCTTTCAAGGCATCGCCCGGAAACGCGTTCAACGGGTCGGCAATCACCGCCGCCTTGATGCGTGCGTCTTGCACATAGGGCTGCTGCGGAATTTTTCCGCTGGCGATGTCACGGCACATCGGCAGCGTGGGCGCATCCTGGCACACGGCCAGCCCCGTCTGGAAATCCGGCTTGGCGCCCGCCAGCACCAGCCCGGTATAGCCGCCGCGCGAAAAGCCGAAGACGCCAATCTTCGTCGAGTCCACCTTCGCCTGCTGCGGCCACGCTGTCGTCATGTAGTCAAGCAAGCGCCGCATTTCACGAGGCCGCGTCGAGAAAATCGACAGATACCCCTGGCGCGACCGGTCTTGCGCGTTGTCGCCGACATGATTGATTGCCGCCACCACAAAGCCCGCGTTCGCCAGCGCGGCCGCGGTGTCGTGATGGCTCAGGAACGAGCCCGCCGAGCCGTGCGAGATCACGATCAACGGATGCCGGCCGTCCGGCACCGGGCAATTCAACACGCCGGGTATCGTCGCGGCGCCCACCTTGATATCCGTGACGGGCGTGGCGCACGGATACCAGATGGCGCCGGTCAGCCCGGGGCCATTCATGTCCATGGGAATGTTCAAGCGTTGAAAACCGGCGGCGTGCGACGACGCCATCGCCAAGCCAAAAACGGCGGCTGCACTGATACGGCCAAGAAGATGCGTGGACATGCTGAATGGAAATTCCGCGAAGAGGCAAAGCAGGAAAGCCGGCATTATCCCATCGCCGCCATCAGAAAAAGCCGGAATAAAAAAGGCGCTGCGTTGCCGCAGCGCCGGGTTGGGGATACCCGATTACCGATTACGGATCACGGATTACGGATTAGCGATACCCGATACCGGATACCGGTACCCGATACCCGATACCCGCTTACCGCACCTTGCCCTCCTTCCAAGCCGCCAGCAGCTTTTCATACGGAATGGTTTCGCCCTTGGGCTTTTCATTCGCCAGCTTCTTCCACGGCGCATGCTGGTCCGACAGCCACTTGCTGGGGTCGCTCTTGGCATTGAGCTTCGGCGCGCATTGCGCCATGCCGGCGCGCTCCAGGCGCGCCATTACCTGATCCATTTCATTGGCCAGGTTGTCCATGGCGGCCTGCGGGGTCTTTTCGCCCGTGACGGCGGTGGCTACGTTCTTCCACCACAGTTGCGCCAGCTTCGGGTAGTCGGGCACGTTGTTGCCGGTGGGCGTCCAGGCCACGCGCGCCGGGCTGCGGTAGAACTCGATCAGGCCGCCGTAGTTGGCCGCGTTCTTGGTGAAGAAGTCGCTATTGATGTCGCTGTCACGAATGAAGGTCAGCCCGGTAATGGACTTCTTCAACGACACCGATTTCGACGTGACGAACTGCGCGTACAGCCAGGCGGCAGCCATCTTGTCGGGGTTGGTGGACTTGAAGAACGTCCACGAGCCCACGTCCTGATAGCCGTTCTGCATGCCGTCCTTCCAGTACGGGCCGTAAGGCGACGGGGCCATGCGCCACTTCGGCGTGCCGTCATCGTTCACAACCGGCAGGCCCTTCTTGGTCATGTCGGCGGTGAATGCCGTGTACCAGAAGATCTGCTGCGCAATCTGCCCTTGGGCCGGCACGGGGCCAGACTCCGAGAACGTCATGCCCATCGCCTGCTGCGGCGCGTACTTCTTCATCCAGTCGATGTACTTGGTCAGGGCATAGACGGCGGCCGGGCTGTTGGTGGCGCCCCCGCGCGACACCGATGCGCCCACCGGCGTGCACTTGTCGTCGGCGACACGAATGCCCCATTCGTCTACCGGCATACCGTTGGGCAGGCCCTTGTCGGCGGCGCCGGCCATCGACAGCCACGCGTCGGTAAAGCGCCAGCCCAGCGACGGGTCTTTCTTGCCGTAGTCCATGTGGCCGTAGACCTTCTTGCCGTCGATCTCCTTGACGTCATTGGAGAAGAAGTCGGCAATGTCTTCATAGGCGGACCAGTTGGTTGGCACGCCCAGGTCGTAGCCGTACTTGGCCTTGAACTTGTCTTTCAGGTCCTGGCGGGCGAACCAGTCGGCGCGGAACCAGTAGACGTTGGCGAACTGCTGGTCGGGCAGCTGGTACAGCTTGCCGTCCGGCGCGGTGGTGAACTTGGTGCCGATGAAGTCCTTGATGTCCAGGTTGGGGTTGGTCCATTCCTTGCCCGCCCCGGCCATGTAGTCGGACAACGGCAGGATGGCGCCGTAGCGGTAGTGGGTGCCGATCAGATCCGAGTCCGAGATCCAGCCGTCGTAGATGGACTTGCCGGACTGCATGGACGTCTGCAACTTTTCAACGACGTCGCCTTCCTGGATGAGATCGTGGTTGACCTTGATGCCGGTGATTTCACTGAACGCCTTGGCCAGCGTCTTCGATTCGTACTCGTGCGTGGTGATGGTTTCCGACACCACACTAATTTCGTTGACGCCCTTGGCCTTCAGCTTGGCGGCGGCGTCCATGAACCATTTCATCTCGGCCATCTGCTGGTCTTTGGATAGCGTGGATGGCTGGAACTCAGCATCTACCCACTTCTTCGCTTCGGGCTCGCCCGCCCACGCCCCTGACGTTCCGATCAGGGCGATAGCGGCCGCCACGGCGTGCATGCGCATTTTCATGACCTGTCTCCTCGAATGTCCTTCCCCATCTTTTGCTGCGGACCGCTGGCCGGGGAAGATACGGGCCGTAGTCCTTCCTGATCCCCTTCAGCCTTTTCTCATGATGAAGGCCAGCAGCAACATGGACAGCACGAAGCTGATCCATACCGATGGCGGCTCGTCCAGCGAAAACCATTGCACCGCTTTCTGACCAAACCCCAGAAACGCCAGGTTGAGCCAGGCCGCGGCCATCAAGCCGATGAACAGCCGGTCGCCGCGCGTGGTGCGCAACGGCAGAAAGCCCTTGCGCTCAACCGTGGGCGACTTCAATTCCCAGACCGTCATGCCGATCAGCATCAGCACGATGCACGAAAAGAACACGGCGACGGGGGTAGTCCATACCATCCAGCTGAACATGTCGCGCCCCCTCTACACGCGGCCCATCGCGAAACCTTTCGCGATGTAGTGCCGCACGAACCAGATGACGATGCCGCCCGGCACGATGGTCAGCACGCCGGCCGCCGCCAGCACGCCCCAGTCCATGCCGGAGGCCGACACGGTTCGGGTCATGGTGGCGACGATGGGCTTGGCGTTCACCGACGTGAGCGTGCGCGCCAGCAGCAGTTCCACCCAGCTGAACATGAAGCAGAAGAAGGCCGCCACGCCCACCCCCGACTTGATCAGCGGCAGGAAGATCGTCAGGAAAAAACGTGGAAACGAGTAGCCGTCGACATAGGCGGTTTCGTCAATTTCGCGCGGCACGCCCGACATGAAGCCTTCCAGAATCCACACGGCCAGCGGCACGTTGAACACCAGATGCGCCAGCGCCACGGCCAGGTGCGTGTCCATCAGGCCGAACGAGCTGTACAACTGAAAGAACGGCAAGAGGAACACGGCGGGTGGCGTCATGCGGTTGGTGAGCAGCCAGAAGAACACGTGCTTGTCGCCGATGAAGCGGTAGCGCGAAAACGCATAGGCCGCGGGCAGCGCCACGGCCAGCGAGATCACGGTGTTGATGACCACGTAGATCAGCGAGTTGATGTAGCCCGAATACCAGGCCCGGTCAGTGAAGATGGTGCGGTAATGCTCGAACGTGAAGTCGCGCGGCCACAGCGTCAGCGTGCTGACGATTTCCGTATTGGTCTTGAACGACATGTTCAGCATCCAGTACAGCGGCAGGATGGCGAACACCAGGTACAGGATCAGGAAGGCCGAACGCCACCAAGTGGATTGGTCACGCATGGGGATGCTCCTCGTCCAGGCCGCCGGAGGTGCCTGCGCGCTGCATCCAGTTGTAGAGGATGAAGCACAGCAGCAGGATGATCAGGAAGTAGATGATGGAGAACGCTGCGGCCGGGCCCAGGTCGAACTGGCCCACGGCTTTTTGCGTCAGGTATTGCGACAGGAACGTGGTGGCGTTGCCCGGCCCGCCGCCGGTCAGCACGAACGGCTCGGTGTAGATCATGAAGCTGTCCATAAAGCGCAGCAGCACGGCAATCATCAGCACGCCGCGCATCTTGGGCAGCTGGATGTAGCGGAACACGGCCAGCCGCGACGCCCCGTCGATGCGGGCGGCCTGGTAGTAGGCGTCGGGAATGGCGCGCAGGCCCGCGTAACACAGCAGCGCGACCAGCGGCGTCCAGTGCCACACGTCCATGACCAGTACGGTCACCCAGGCGTCGAGGTCGTTGCCGGTGTAGTTGTAGTCCACCCCCAGCCAGGTCAAGGTGGCGCCCAGCAGGCCGATGTCGGTGCGGCCGAACACCTGCCAGATGGTGCCCACCACGTTCCACGGAATCAGCAACGACAGCGCGATGATCACCAGCACGGCAGAGGCGCGCCAGCCGCTGGCGGGCATGGACAGCGCCAGCAAAATGCCCAGCGGAATCTCAATGGCCAGCACCGCCAGCGAAAAGCCGATCTGCCGGAACAAGGCGCCGTGCAATTCTTCGTCCTGCAAGACAGCGGCAAACCATTCCGTGCCGACGAACACGCGGCGTTCGGGGGAAATGATGTCTTGCACCGAGTAGTTGACGATGGTCATCAGCGGCAAGATCGCCGAAAACGCCACGCACAGCACCACGGGCAACACCAGGAACCAGGCTCGATGATCGATGGGTTTCATGGGATCAGCACCTCGTCGCGATAAAAGCAGGTGTGCGGATTCAGCACCGACAGCCAGACCGTGCCGCCCGCCGCCACGGGCACGATGTTGCTGCCCAGCCGGGCGCGCACGGCGGTGCCTTCGAAGTCGGCCACCAGCAAGGTGTAGGTGCCCACGTCTTGCACGCGGTCCACCCGCATGGGCACGGCGCCGGCCGCGCCGGGTTCGGTGACGCGCAGGTATTCAGGCCGCACGCCCAGCTTGACGGGGCCGGCGCCTTCCAGCTTGGCGGCGAGCTCGCCGCTTGCGCCTACCACCCGCGCCTGCCCTACCATCAGCCCGCCCTCGCGCCACTGCGCGGGCAGGAAGTTCATGCCGGGCGAACCAATGAAATGGCCCACGAAGGTATGCGCGGGCCGTTCGAACAAGTCGTCCGCGCTGCCCACCTGCACGGCGCGGCCGCGCGCCATCACCATGACCTGGTCGGCAAAGGTCAGCGCTTCGGTCTGGTCGTGGGTGACGTAGATCAGCGTCAGCTTGAATTCGTGATGGATTTCCTTGAGCTTTCTGCGCAACTCCCATTTCAACTGGGGGTCGATGACGGTAAGCGGTTCGTCAAACAAAATCGCCGACACGTCGCTGCGCACCAGGCCCCGGCCCAGCGAGATCTTCTGCTTGGCGTCCGCCGTCAGGCCGCTTGCGCGCCGGTCCAGCACGGACGACATTTCCAGCATCTCGGCGATGCGGCCCACACGTTCGCGGATGCGGTCTGGCGGGATGCCCCGGTTGCGCAGCGGGAACGCCAGGTTTTCGGCCACCGTCATCGTGTCGTACACGACCGGAAACTGGAACACCTGAGCGATGTTGCGCGCCTGCGGCGTCTTGGCCGTGACGTCCTGCCCATCGAACAGAATCCGGCCATGCGACGGCTGCAGCAGCCCCGACACGCAGTTAAGCAAAGTTGTCTTGCCGCAGCCCGATGGCCCCAGCAAAGCGTACGCGCCGCCATCGCGGAACGTGAACTTCAGCGGCAGCAGCGCGTAGTCCTCGTCGGTTTGGGGATGGGCGACGTAGGAATGGGAAAGGTCCAGCTCAATCTGCGCCATCAGATCAGCTCCCCGGCGCCCGCGGGCTGGCGCGGCGCGGCCAGCAGCGCGCCGTCGGCGCCAAAGGCATAGGTCTGCGCGGGGTCGAAATACAGCTGCACGCGCTCGTCCAGCTTGTACCGGTGCACCCCCGGCAACTGCGCCACCACATCGCCCGCTGCGGTTTCGGCATGCACAAAGGTGTCGGAACCTGAAATCTCGGCCAGCTTCACCGTGCCCGGCAGGCTCAGGTGGCCCGCGCGCGGTTCCACATCCAGCGCGCCCGCCCGCAAGCCGGCGGTGATGTCGCCCCCGGCGTTGGCGGGCAAGTGGCGGTCCACCGCCAGCTCGCCTTGCAGGACGAAACCCGTGCCGGTGCGCCGCGCGGGAAACAGGTTCATGGGCGGGTCGCTGAACGCGCGCGCCACCCGGATGGAATTGGGCCGGTGAAAGACCTCGGCGGTGGGGCCGTATTGCAGCAGTTCGCCGGCATCTAGCACGGCGGTGTGGCCGCCCAACAACAGCGCTTCGCCCGGTTCCGTCGTGGCGTACACCACGGTCGAGCGCCCTTCGGCGAACAATTCCGAAAGCTCGTCGCGCAATTCTTCACGCAGCTTGTAGTCCAGATTGACGAGCGGCTCGTCCAGCAGGATGAGCGGCGCGTCCTTGACCAGCGCGCGCGCCAGCGCCACCCGCTGCTGCTGCCCGCCCGACAATTCAGACGGATAGCGCTCAAGCAAGTGGTCTATGTGCAGGCGCGCCGCCATGGCGCGAACTTTTTCGCGGATGTCCCGTTCGCCGCGCAGCTTCAGCGGCGACGCAATGTTGTCGTAAACCGACATGGACGGGTAATTGATGAACTGCTGATACACCATCGCGACGTTGCGCTGGCGCACGGGAACGCCTGTGACGTCGGCGCCATCGACCAGCACGCGGCCTTCGGTGGGCCGGTCCAGCCCGGCCATGATGCGCATCAACGAGGTTTTGCCGGCCAGGGTCACCCCCAGCAGCACCGTCATGGCGCCCGGAACCGGGGCCAGGCTCATGGGAGTCAGGTGCGTTTGCGAACCGGCGCGCAAACCTATCCTGTCCAGGGTCAGCTGCATCTAGTCTCCTCAACCTACTTATATGTCCCTGTTTTTACAAACGGACTTCGGCATTCGGTACAGCGCGGCACAACTTCCCAGCCGTTGCGCGCAGGGGCGCAACACGATGAGCATACTCTTTCAGATGGCTTTCGTTTTTTGTGCGTTTTACCGAAGAAGCGAACAAAAAACAATCTTGCAGTGCGGCATTATTTTTCGCTTTTGTTGTTTTATCATTCGCATATGACATTAAATCCACGACAGAGCGCCTTGGTCGAAATGGTGCGAGCCCAAGGCTCGGCCACGATCGAAGAACTCGCCAAACGCTTTGACGTCACGCTGCAAACCGTGCGGCGGGACGTGAACATCCTTTCGGAAGCCGGCCTGCTGTCGCGCTTCCATGGCGGCGTGCGCATTGAAGCGTCCACCATCGAGAACATTGCCTACCGCAAGCGCCAGGGCCTGCACGCGGCCGGCAAGCAGCGCATTGCCGAAGCCGTGGCGCGCGCCGTGCCGGACGGCTGTTCGTTGATTCTGAACATTGGCACCACCACCGAAGCCATCGCGCGCGCCCTGCTGCGCCATCGCGGCTTGCGCGTCATCACGAACAACCTGCATGTGGCGGACATTCTGTCTGACAACCCGGACTGTGAAGTCATCGTGGCGGGCGGCGTGGTGCGGTCGCGCGACCGCGGCATCGTCGGCGAAGCCACCATGGATTTCATCCGCCAGTTCAAGGTGGACATCGGGCTGATCGGCATTTCGGGCATCGAAGCCGATGGCACGCTGCGCGACTACGACTTCCGCGAAGTGCGCGTGGCGCGAACCATCATCGAGCAATCGCGCGAGGTCTGGCTGGCGGCAGACAGCAGCAAGTTCAAGCGCCAGGCCATGGTGGAACTGGCGCATATCTCGCAGATCGACCGTTTCTTTACCGACGCGCATCCGCAGGAACCGCTGGCGCAAGTGTTGCTGGATTCCGGCGTGCGCTGCGACGTTGCGGCGGCCCCGAATCCGGCTGGCGCAACCGTCACGACGACCTCCTCGGCAACCCCCGCTTGAATGTGAACGCCAGACCCGGGAGCGCCAGACCCGGGCCACCCGCCCGCCACTGACGCCCCGCACGAATCCACCCGAATTTAATTGGCGGCTTTGCCGCAACAACTTATGAACCAACCGCTAGCCAACGTCACCCCGCCCGATCGCAACCGCCTGTTGTCCACGCTGGACAACACGCCGTCCTGGGACGTCATCGTCATCGGCGGCGGCGCAACGGGCCTGGGCACCGCCGTGGATGCCGCCTCGCGCGGGTTTCGCACGCTGCTGATCGAAGGCGCCGACTTCGCCAAAGGCACGTCCAGCAAAGCCACCAAGCTGGTGCACGGCGGCGTGCGCTATCTGGCGCAAGGCAACGTCAGCCTGGTGCGCGAAGCGCTGCACGAACGCGGCCTGCTCAACCGCAACGCGCCGCATCTGGTGTGGCCGCTGGGCTTTGTGGTGCCGGCCTACAACCTGCTGGATCAGCCCTTCTACGGCATCGGCCTGAAGATGTACGACATGCTGGCCGGCAAGCTGAACCTGGCGCCCAGCCGCTGGCTGTCGCGCCGCGACACGCTGGCCAACGCGCCGACGCTGGCTGAAAAGGTCAACGGCCGCGGTTTGAAGGGCGGCGTGCTGTATTACGACGGCCAGTTCGATGACGCGCGCCTGGCCATGAGCCTGATGCGCACGCTGTTCGATCTGGGTGGCACGGCGGTGAACTACGTGCGCGCCACGGGCCTGACCACCAGCAACGGCAAGGTGGACGGCGTGACTGCCCAAGACGTGATCGGCGGCGCCAGCTTTTCGCTGCGCGCGCGCTGCGTGATCAACGCCACGGGCGTCTGGGTGGACGCCGTGCGCCGCATGGAAGACAAGAACGCGCAGACCATGGTGGCGCCCAGCCAGGGCGTGCACCTGACCTTGCCGCAGAATTTCCTGCCGGGCAAGCGCGCCATCCTGATCCCGAAAACCGACGACGGCCGCGTGCTGTTCGTGGTGCCATGGAACGGCCACACCATCGTCGGCACGACCGACACGCCGCGCAACGATCTGCCGCTGGACCCGGAAGCGGGCGCGCAGGATGTGGACTTCATTCTGAGCACGGCCGCGCGCTACCTTAGCCGCAAGCCCACGCGCGATGACGTCACCAGCGTCTGGGCGGGTCTGCGTCCGCTGGTCAAGGCCACGGGCGATGCGTCGACCAAGCAGCTGTCGCGCGAGCACACCATTCTGGTGTCCAACGCCGGGCTGGTGACGGTAACGGGCGGCAAGTGGACGACCTACCGCCGCATGGCGCAAGACGTGGTGGACACGGCGATTCAGCATCAGCTGCTGACGCAAGCCACCTGCCGCACCGAGTCCCTGCCCTTGCATGGCGCGTCGGGCCTGTCGCCTGCGCAAGAACACGCGGGCACGCCGGACAGCTATTACGGCAGCGATCTGGCCACGCTGAAGGCCTTGCCGGGCGCCGAGCGCATGCTGATCAAGGCCAGCGGCCTGACCGAAGCGCACGTGCGTTTCGCGGCGCGCTTTGAACTTGCGCGCAGCGCCGAAGACGTGCTGGCGCGCCGCAACCGCGCGCTGTTCCTGGACAGCGAAGCCGCAATGCTGGCCGCCCCGGAAGTGGCGCGCATCCTGGCCGAAGAACTGGGCCACGACGCAGCGTGGCAGCAACGCACGCTGCAAGATCTGGCCGTGGTGGCGGCGAAGTACAGGCTGTAATTACCGGCTGTAGTTAGCGCCTGTAGTTAGCGCCTATAACTACCGCCTGTCATTCACGGCACCCGCAACGGGCTGATCAGAATCATCGCTTCAAACACGCGCAGCATGTCGGGGTCGCATTTTGACCCCGCTTCGCGATTCAGGATGCGCATGATCTCGGCGTGCGACCGAGCAGGATGGTACGGCCGCGTATCGCCCAGCGCATCGTAGGAATCGGCCAGCGAAATAATGCGCGAGAGCATCGGGATATCGTGTCCCGACAGCCCGGCCGGGTAGCCCGACCCATCGAAATGTTCATGATGATGCCGTACCGCCAGCGCGATCAGATCGCGCTGCGGCATGGCGCTGTGCATGATGATGTCGGCGCCGGTTGCGGCATGCCCCTTCATGATTTCCCAATCTTCCGCTTCCAGCCGGTTCGGCGAAAACAGCACGCGGTCAGGGGTGCCGATCTTGCCCACGTCATGCAGGCGGGCGGCGACGGCAACGGCCGCTTGTTCGGATTCGCTCAGGCCGCAGGCTTGGGCCAGCGCCACACTTAAGGCGACCACGCGGTCGCAGTGGCGGCCGGTGGCGAGATCACGCGCTTTCATGGCCGCAAACAGCGCGGCCTCGCAGGAACCTGCGGCGGCATGACAGCCGCTGGAACCTTCGGAGTTTTCGGGTACGTCGGGAGGCATCAGGGAAGGCGCGCCGCTGCAACGGAGAGGCACGCTTGTGTCAGAAAGTAGCAATTCTGACACAGTGTGCCGAACTTCAACCCAAACAGAGCAATGACCCGGCAAGCGGCGCAGATGCTGCCTTTGCCGCCGCCCCGCTCCAGCTGGCAACGATTTCAGGCCATTATCAGTTCTTCAGCCGCGCCAGCAAGGCCTGCGCCACTCCCACTGACGATGCCGGGTTCTGCCCCGTAACCAGCAAACCATCGCTGACCACATAGGGCTGCCAATCCGGCCCCTTGCTGTACACGCCGCCCAAGCGGACCAGTTCATCTTCCACCAGAAACGGCACCACGTCGGTCAGTTGCACCGCCGCCTCTTCCGCGTTGGAAAAGCCCGTGACCTGGCGGCCTTGCACCAGCGGTTTGCCATCAGCGGTCTTCGCGTGGCGCAGCACGCCGGGCGCGTGGCACACCGCCGATACCGGCTTGCCCGCCGCCAGCATCGTTTCAATTAAGGCCACCGATTTGGCGTCTTCCGCCAAGTCCCACAAGGGGCCGTGGCCGCCCGGATAGAACACCGCGTCGTAGTCCGCCGCCTGCACCTCGGCCAGGCGGCGGGTGGACGCCAATAGGCGCTGGGCCTCGGCATCCTGGCGAAAACGGCGCGTGTCGTCCGTCTGCGCGTCGGGGTCATCGCTCTTGGGGTCCAGCGGCGGCTGGCCGCCTTGCGGCGAGGCCAGCGTCACCGTCGCGCCCGCGTCGACAAACGCGTAATACGGCGCGGCAAACTCCTCTAGCCAGAAGCCGGTCTTGCGGCCCGTGTTGCCCAGCGTGTCGTGGGAAGTCAGCACGATCAGGATTTTCATGTTGTGCGTCCTTAAGCTGCGGGTTGCTCGTCCGGGCCGACGCGCACAATGCGCTTGCCCGCGTTTTCGCCCTTCAACAGGCCCATCAAGCCGCGCGGCGCGTTCTCCAGGCCTTCAACCACGTCCTCGCGATACTTGATGCGCCCTTGCTGGATCAGCCCTTCCATCGCGTCACGGAATTCACCATAGCGATGCGCGTATTCGTTGAAGATGATGAAGCCCTGGAACGTCAGGCGCTTGGTCAGGATGGTGCGCATCAGCAGCGCCAGGCGGTCGGGGCCTTCCGGCTGGCTGGTGGCGTTGTAGGCCGAGATCAGGCCGCAGACCGGCACGCGCGCACGCGGATTCAAGAGGGGCAGCACCGCATCAAACACCGCGCCGCCCACGTTTTCGAAATACACGTCAATGCCTTGCGGCACGGCGCGCGCCAGGCGGCCGGCCAGATCGGGCAGCTTGTGGTCCAGGCAGTCGTCAAAGCCCAGCTCATCAACCACATAGCGGCACTTGTCCGCGCCGCCCGCAATGCCCACGACCTTGCAGCCGTGGATTTTGGCGATCTGCCCCACGACCGCGCCCACCGCGCCGCTGGCGGCAGCCACGACAACGGTCTCACCCGCCTTGGGTTTGCCGATGTCCAGCAGCCCCATGTAGCCGGTAAAGCCGGGCATGCCCAACACGCCCAGCGAATACGACGGATGCTGGGGCTTGGCGCCCAAGCGCAGCAGGCCCGCGCCATCGGACAAGGCGTAGTCCTGCCAGCCGGACTGGGCCAGCACCCATTCGCCCACCGGGAAATCAGGATGATTCGACGCTACCACGCGCGTGACGGTGCCGCCCACCATGGGCTGCCCCACTTGCACGGGCTCGGCGTAGGACGGCGCATCGCTCATGCGGCCGCGCATGTAAGGGTCCAGCGACAAGTACACGGTGCGCAGCAGCACCTGGCCGGGGCCGGGCTTCGGGACTTCGCCTGTTTCCAGACGGAAATCGCTGTCTGCCGGTTCGCCATGCGGGCGAGCGGCAAGCACGATACGGCGGTTGATCGACGGTGATTGCGACATGAATCCAGCCTCCTACGGGGGGAAGCCGCCCGGGTCTTGCGGGCAAGGCCCGGGTGGCAAGATGGGGAACGACCCATTACACCATCGAAGCCCCGCGCACTGTTTTGTAACCCTGGCGCTTGCTCCCCTTTTAATTAATTAAATACTTAATTAAACTACGGCCCATGTCTTCGCCCTCTTCCACCCCCCGCCGTCCCGGCCGCCCCGTGCGCCCCGACAACGCCGCCATGCGCGCCAACTTGCTCGACATCGCCACGGGCCTGTTCGCCGCCCAAGGCGTGGCGGCCACCACCATTTCGCATATCGCCCAGCTTGCGGCCGTCACGCCGGCGATGCTGCATTACTACTTCAAGAGCCGCGACCAGTTGATTGATGCCGTGGTGCAGGAGCGGGTGTTGCCGGTGATCGGCTTCGTGTGGGCGCCGGTGCCGTTGATGGCGGAATCCGCAGGCGACACGAACGCGGACCCCGCCGCCGCCGCACGCCGCTACCTGGTTGAAATCGTCAACCGCATCGTGCAGAGCGCCACCGAACGGCCGTGGCTGCCCGCCTTGTGGATGCATGAAGTCGTCAACGAAGGGGGCCAGTTGCGCGAACGCGTGTTGCCCCATCTGCCGTCAGAACGCTTGCAGGTGTTTGCGGGGCTTATTGCACAAGCCCAGGGCCAGGGCGGGATCACGCCGGGCGTGGAACCCCGGCTGGTGTTCCTGTCCATTCTTGGCCTGACCTTGCTGCCGCTTGCCACGTCCAACCTGTGGCGCCGCATCTGGCAAGGCGATGCGCAAGCGCAAGCGATCGACACCCGCGCCATCGCCGCCCACGCCATCGCCATGCTGACTGGCGGTTTGTTTTCGCCGCCCGCCCCGCCCACCACCGCCCCCCAGGAATGCCAACCATGAGCATGCCGCGCCCGCTGTTGCATTGTTCCCTGCCCACGCTGGCGCTGCTGCTGCTGGCCGGTTGCGGCAACGACAGCCATCCCTTCTATCAAGGCTATGTCGAAGGCGATTACGTGTATGTGGCCTCGTCCGAGGCCGGCCGGCTGGATGCGCTGGCCGTCAAGCGCGGGCAGCAGGTGGCGGCCGACGCGCCGCTGTTCACGCTGGAGGCCACGCGCGAACGCGCGGCCCGCGATCAGGCCAGCGCGCAATTGGCGGCGGCCACCGCGCAGCTGGAAGACATCGCCACCGGCAAACGCCCGGAAGAAGTGGATGTGAGCCGCGCGCAGTTAGCGCAGGCCGAAGCCGCCAGCCGCCGCTCGGCCGCACAACTGCAACGCGACGCCGCGCAATTCCGCATCGGCGGGATTGCGCGCGCGCAGCTGGACGACAGCCGCGAACAGGCGCAGTCGGACGCCGCCCGCGTGCGTGAACTGCGCGCGCAATTGGAAGTGGCCAACCTGCCCGGCCGGCAGGATCAGCGCCGCGCGCAGGCCGCCCAGGTCGATGCCGCGCGCGCCACACTCGCCCAAGCCGAATGGACGCTGGCGCAAAAGCAGCTGGGCGCCCCGGCGGCAGGCCAGGTGTTTGACACGATGTACCGCGTGGGCGAATGGGTGCCCGCCGGCAGCCCCGTCGTCAGCCTGCTTCCGCCCGGCAACATCAAGGTGCGCTTCTTCGTGCCGGAAACGGTGGTGGGCGCATTGAAAGTCGGCCAGCAGGCCACCTTGCGCTGCGACGGCTGCGGCGACCCGATACCCGTGCATATCGACTACGTGTCGAATCAGGCCGAGTACACGCCGCCCGTCATCTACAGCCGCGAAAACCGCAGCAAGCTGGTGTACATGGTCGAAGCGCGCCCCACTCCCGACGCCGCCACGCGCCTGCATCCGGGCCAGCCCGTTGAGGCAACGCTGCAATGAACGCGCCGGACAACGCCCGCCCCGCCCCCAGCGCCGTGCCCGACCCCGGGCGCGCCGTCATCGACGTGCATGGGCTGAACAAGCATTTTGGCGACAAGCACGTCGTCAACGATGTGTCGCTGCGCGTGCAGGAAGGCGAGATCTTCGGCTTTCTTGGCCCCAACGGCAGCGGCAAGACCACCTGCATTCGCCTGATGTGCGGCCTGTTGACGCCCGACTCGGGCAGCGGCACCTGCCTGGGCTTCGACATCCTGCGCGAAAGCGCCGAGATCAAGCGGCATGTGGGCTACATGACGCAAAAATTCTCGTACTGGGATGACCTGACGATTCGCGAAAACCTGGACTTCGTGGCGCGCATGTATGGCATGCCGCAGCGCAACGACACCGTGGACCGCGCGCTGGAAGAGCTGGGCCTGCAAAGCCGCGCCAAACAGTTGACGGGGTCGCTATCGGGCGGATGGAAGCAACGGCTGGCGCTGGCCGCCTGCCTGCTGCACGAACCGCGTCTGCTGCTGCTGGACGAACCCACCGCAGGTGTGGACCCGACAGCGCGCCGCGACTTCTGGGAACAGCTGCATGAATTGGCGGCGCGCGGCATCTCGGTGCTGGTCAGCACGCATTACATGGACGAAGCCGAGCGCTGCCACAAGCTGGCCTATATCTCGTATGGCCGTCTGCTGACGCAAGGCACGGCAGACGAAGTGATTGCCGAACAGCACCTGACCACCTGGGCCATCCACGGCCATAACCTGGTGCCGCTGGGCAAGCGCTTGCGCGGCGCGCCGGGCGTAGACCAGACCGTCGCCTTCGGCTCGGCGCTGCACATCAGCGGCCGCGACGCCGAACTGCTGGAACGCACGCTGCGCCAGGCCATCGACGGCCAGGACCTGCGGCTGGAACGCATCGACACCAGTCTTGAAGACGTCTTCATCTATTTGATGAACCGGTCCACCGACAACTTCGCGAGCCCGCCATGATGCGCCATTTGCAGGGCTTTTCGTGGTCGCGCTGGTGGAGCATGGTGCTCAAAGAGTTCCTGCAACTGCGCCGCGACCGCATCACGTTCGGCATGATTGTGGGCCTGCCCATCATGCAGCTGGCGTTGTTCGGTTACGCCATCAATACCGACCCCAAGCAGATGCCCACGGCGGTCATCACCGCCGACCACAGCCCCTTCACGCGCAGCTTCATCGCGGCGATGAAGTCGTCAGACTATTTCCACATCACCGAAGAACTGGACAACGAGGAAGCCGGCCGCGCGGCGCTGGCGCAAGGCCGTGTACTGTTCGTCGTGACGATCCCGCCAGACTTCTCGCGCCGCTTATTGCGCGGCGAGCGCCCCGCGTTGCTGATTGAAGCCGACGCCACCGACCCCATGGCCACCGGCATGGCGATTGGCGCGGCGACCCAGTTGACGCAAGCCGTGGCGCAGAAGGACCTGACGGGGCCGCTTGCCGGACTGGCGGGCGGGCAACCCGCCTTCGACGTGCGCGTGCACCAGCTCTATAACGAAGAGCAGATCTCGCAATACAACACCGTGCCGGGCCTGATGGGCGTGATCCTGACGATGACGCTTGTGATGATGACGGGCCTTGCCATGACGCGCGAACGCGAGCGCGGCACGATGGAAAACCTGCTGGCCATGCCGGTGCGCCCGCTTGAGGTGATGACGGGCAAGATCGTGCCCTACATCGCCATCGGCCTGATCCAGGCCACCATCATTTTGCTGGCCGCGCACTTTGTGTTCCATGTGCCGATTCTGGGCAGCCTGTTGTCGGTGTATATGGCGGCGCTGCTGTTCGTGGCGGCGAACCTGACGGTGGGGATCACGCTGTCGTCGCTGGCGCAGAACCAGCTGCAAGCCATGCAGCTGACCATGTTTTATTTCCTGCCCAACATGCTGTTGTCCGGCTTCATGTTCCCGTTTCAGGGCATGCCAATGTGGGCGCAGTACCTGGGCAACCTGCTGCCGCTGACGCATTTCAACCGGCTGATCCGCGGCATTTTGCTCAAAGGCAACGGCTGGTGGGACCTGTGGCCCAGCATCTGGCCGCTGATACTGTTCACCGCCGTCGTCATGACCCTTGCCGTGAAGTTCTATCGCCGAACCCTGGATTGACGCGCCATGTCCCTGCCCCCACCTTTTTCTTTACCGCACCAGCGCCCACCCCTGGCGGCGCTGAGCCTGCTTGCGCTGCTGGTTTCCGGATGCGCGGTGGGGCCTGATTTTCAGACGCCCGCCGCACCGGATGTGGCGGCGTACTCCGCGCAAGACAGCGCCACAACGAGCGGCGCACAGCAACTAAAACCCGGCGCCGATATCCCCGCGCAATGGTGGACGCTTTTTCATTCCGACGCGCTAGATCAATTGGTGCGCCAGGCGCTCGACGCCAGCCCCACCTTGGATGAAGCACGCGCGCGGCTGCGCCAGGCTAGTGAAGATCTGGACGCCGAGACGGGCGGCCGCCTGGCCCCATCGGTTGACGCCAACCTGTCGGGTGCCCGCAAGAAGGTGGACCCGTCCGCTTATGGCGTGCCCGTTGCCGAATTGCCGCCACCGTTCACGCTCTACAACGCGTCCATTGATGTGTCCTACACGCTGGATGTGTTTGGCGGCAACCGCCGCGCGCTGGAAGGCATGGCCGCGCAAGTGGATTATCAGTCGCACGAATGGCAGGCCGCGCGGATGTCGCTGGCCGCCAACGTGGTCACCGCCGCGATCCGCCAGGCGGACTTGTCCGAACGGCTGGCCGCCACCCGCGAATTGCTGGCGGCGCAGCTGCGTCAGCAAGACATCATGCGGCAACGCGTGGCTGCGGGCGGCGTCGCGCAGGCGGACTTGAGCAATCAGGAATTGCTGGTGGCGCAAACGCGCGCCACCTTGCCGCCACTGGATAAGCAGTTGTCGCAGGCCACGCACCAATTGGCCGTCTATCTGGGCTTGCCGCCCGCTGCGCTGACGACGCCGCCGTTGCGCCTGGCCGACCTGACGCTGCCCGCCGACGTTCCCACCGGCGTGCCGTCCGCCCTGACACGGCAGCGGCCCGACATTCTGGCCGCCGAAGCGTTGTGGCATAAAGCGTCCGCGGATGTGGGCGTGGCCACGGCAAATCAGTATCCGCAGTTCACATTAACGGCTAGTTTTGGGTCGCAACGCACCAGCGTGGGCGATATTGGCAACGGCGTGAACGTGTGGAACCTGGGGCTGGGATTGGTGCAACCCTTATTTCGCGGCGGTGAACTTCGGGCACGCAAACGCTCGGCCGAAGCCGCGTATGAAGCGGCTGCCGCGTCGTACCGGCAGACCGTGCTGGATGGTTTTCGCCAAGTCGCCGATGCGCTGCGCGCCGTGCAAACCGACGGCGAAGCCTTCGCTGCCTATGACCAGGCCTGGCGCCGCGCCGAGGACGCCGAACGCATCGCGCAAGGCCGGTATCAAGCCGGCGGCATCAGCCATCAAAGCCTGCTGGACAGCCAGCGCCAGCTGCTGCAAACGCGCATTGCACGCACCGAGGCGGATGCCGCGCGCTATGCGGATACCGCAGCGCTGCTGCAAGCGCTGGGCGGCGGCTGGTGGAACGAACCCGCGGATGCTGCGCCCGCCACTGCAACCCGATAGCGCCCGCGCGTTCAACCCCGAGTCAGAGGGGTGGCACCTTTCTCTGATTCAAACAATGTTCGACCCGATCAGGCGTGCGCACCCCGCCCGCGCGTAGCAGATGGCCCGCAATCATGTCTGAGAATTCGGGTACGAAAGTGGCGTTGTGCGACGTTTGGGAAATGGTGGTATCCGTAGCATCATGCATGCGCTCAAGCTGCACAGATCACTACGATTCATGAATGACCTACTAGACCTGATCGTCTTCTCTCCCGATCCCGACCAACGAGTGCGCCGCAGCGACGCACTGGCTGGCATGGGATTTTCGCCTCGACGCTGTGAGGACTCCAATGGCCTGTTCCGCCTGTTCCAGGCGCGCCGCACGCCTTTGTTGGTGATGGAAGCCGAATTAACCGACCTTTGTATGGCCGTCGCAGGTCTGCGCGCCATGGACACCACCGCCGGCATTGTTGCGGTCTCAACCTTCGACACGCCTGAAAACCGCATCCTGGGGCTGCATTGCGGCGCCGACGCCTGCTTTCAACCCGACGTGGCCACCGCCGAAATCGCCGCGGCATTGCAGGCGCTGGTGCGCCGCGTTCCGGCCACGGGGCGCCGCCCGCTCGTGCCGGAGATCGAGCCGCGCGTCGTGCCCGCCGCGCCGGTCATCGCCGATGCGCCGGGAAAATGGCAATTCCACGACGCCGCCTGGACGCTGGTGAGCCCGCAAGGCACGCGGCTGTCTTTGACCTTGGCCGAGCGCGAGTTCATGCTCAAGCTCACGGCGTCCGCCGACAAACGCTTGCCGCGCAGCGACCCGCCGGGCGTGGACCCGCAAGCCGGGCGCGAATCCGTCCGCCGCACCGACGTCGTCGTCAGCCGCTTGCGGCGCAAGGCGCTGGACGTGAACGTAGAGCTGCCCATCCGCACCGTTTGGGGCTGGGGCTATGCCTTCACCGGAGACATCTGAGCGCCGCTGGCGGGCGTATCATGCGACGTGCGGGGCCGCGAATTGCGGCCCCCGTCCGTCCACCTTTCTATTGCCGCCATGGAAGTCTTTGAACGCCTTCAAGCCCTGCTCGCCCAGCACCAGGTTCGCCACCGCCTGATCGAACACGCGGCGGCGGGCCGATCCGTGGAAGTTGCCGCCATACGCGGCACCGAAGTCAGCCAGGGCGCCAAGGCGCTGGTCTGCCGGGTGAAGATCTCGTCCAACGTTCGCAAGAACGTGCTGGCCGTGTTTCCGGCCGACCAGCAGGCCGACCTGGACGCCATTGCACGCGCCGCGGGCGGCAAAAAGGCGTCGCTGGCCTCGCAAGACCTGGCGCGCGAACTGACCGGGTGCGAGATCGGCGCCATCCCGCCCTTTTCCTTCAACCCCGACCTGCACTTGCTGGTGGACCCCACCCTGCGCTTACGCCACGATGAAATCGTGTTCAACGCCGGCCGCCTGGACGCGTCCATTCTGTTGAACACGGAAGACTACTTCCGGCTGGCCGCGCCCGATGTGGCGCCGCTGATCAAGGCCTGAAGCCCCCCCACCATGATGTCGCCGCCACGATGTCGCCCACTCTGAAGCCGCCGTGTCCCGCTCATTCCTGACCCGCGGCGCGCGCAGCTCGAACATGCGCTGGCTGATGAGCCTGGCGCATATGGAGCCTTCGCCCGTCAGCCGATGGGTGGCGCTGCGTGCGGCGCTGGCGATCGGCTTGCCATCGGCGGTGGGCCTGGCGCTGGACCAAAGCGCGGCCGCCGCCCTGGTTGCGCTGGGCGCGCTGCCCGCCATCACCGGCGACAACGGCGGCCCCTACCGCAACCGGGCGCTGTCCATCGGCTCCACCGTATTTGGCGGCGCCTTGGGCTACCTGCTGGGCAACCTGGTGGCTGGACATGGCTTGTGGACCAGCGCCGCGATGACGCTGCTGGTGCTCATCGCCAGCCTGATCGGCACGTTCAACAACATCGCCGCGGTGGCCACGCTGCAATTCGCGGTGTACGTCATTGTGGGCGCGAGCCTGACCTCGACCCTGCCGCCCTGGATGCCGTCGGTGCTGGTGGGCGCAGGCGGCTTGTTCGGCTTGGCGCTGACCTTGTCGGGGTGGGTGGTGAACCCCATCGCGCCCGAACGCGCCGCCGTGGCGCTGGCGTACCGCAAGCTGGCCGCCATGTTTGCCGCCATTGGCACGTCGCGCACGATGGTGGCGCGCCGCGATATGGAAGCGGCCATGACCACCGCTTACGACACCGTGCTGGCAGCGCGTGGCCGGGCGATGGGGCCATCGCCCCGGCTGGCGCGGCTGGCGGCGCAGTTGCAGGCCTGCACGCCACTGACCAATGCCGCGCTGGCGCTGGCGCGCGCGGGCCGCGTGCTGCCGCCTGAATGTGCGCGCGTCATGAACCGCCTGGCGGATCGCGTGGAGAACGACGCTGAACCCGACCCAGGCGACGATATCGCCGCCTTGCGCCTGGCCAATATGCCGCAACTGGCCGACGCCCTGGCGCAGGCGTTGCCGTTGCTGGATGGCGCAAAGCCCGTCAACCCGGACCCGCTGGCGGGGCTTGCGCCCGTGCGGCCGCGCACGCCCTGGCGGGTGCTGGCGCGCACGTATCGGCCCGGGCCCACAACGGTGCGCTACCTGATCCGGCTGGCGCTGTGCCTGATCGCGGCGGAAGCCGTGGCGATGGCCGCATCGCTGCCCCGGTCGTACTGGGTGCCGCTGATTGTCGTGGTCATCTTCAAACCGAACTTTGGGTCGGTCTTTGCGCGCGCGCTGCAAAGCTGCGGCGGCAGCGTGGTGGGCGTGGCCATCAGCGCGACCGTGCTGGCCGTGGACCAGAGCGGTGTGGCCAGCCTGCTGACGGTGGCGGCGCTGGCCGCGTTGCTGCCCTGGTCCATTCGCCGCAACTACGGTTTGTTCTCGGCCATTCTGGTGCCCATCCTGATGCTGTTGATTGGCGCCCTGCAACCCGGCACCTGGACCATTGCATTGGCCCGGCTGGTGGATGTGGGCGTGGCGGCCGGCATTGTGCTTGTGGTGGGCTACCTGCCCTGGATACGCATCGAACGCAGCAACCTGGACCACGCCGTGTCCGCGTCGATGGACACCTTGGCGGCCTATCTGAACACCGTATTCCAGGCCGATCCGGCCAACCGCCATGACCTGCGCGCCCGCGCCTATGCGCGGCTGTCTGACCTGCGCATCGCCTTGCAGCGCGGGCTGTCTGAACCGCGTCTGGTCAGCCGCCGCGCGCTGGCGTGGTGGCCGGTCGAGGTGGCGCTGGAACGCGTGGCCAACGCCATCTCGGACACCGCGTGGTCATGGCCGGAAGGCCAGACGCCGCCCAGCGCCGCCGAAGTTGCGCAATTGGCCGACGCCTTGCACGCCATGAGCGTCGCCGTCGACCAAGGCGTGGCCACGCCCGTCACTGCCGTCACCGCCCCCTCGCCCGCGCTGGCCGATGTGGCCGCCGAAATCGAAGCCTTGCGCGCCGTGCTGGCCGGGCCGGATTTTGCAGCCGCCCCCGGCGCTGGCGCCCCCAAACACCCCGTCCACCAGGTCTGAACCATGTGTCTTGCCGTATTGGCCCTGCATGCCTTGCCGGGCATCCCCGTCTTGATCGCCGCCAACCGCGATGAATTTCACGCGCGTCCCACGCGCCCCGCCGCGCAATGGGATGACGCGCCGGCCATCTACGCGGGCCGCGACGGCTTGGCGGGCGGCACCTGGATGGGCGTGACCACGTCGGGGCGTTTTGCGCTGGTGACCAATTTCCGCGAGTCCGGCAAACACCTGAACCCGGCGCCGTCGCGTGGCGCGCTGGTGGAAGATTTTTTGCGCGGCACGGCCTCGCCTGCCGATTACCTGGCGAGCACGCACGCTGTTGATCAGGCGTACAACGGCTTCAACCTGATCGTGGGCGACACGCGCGAAGCCTGGTATTTGAGTAATCGCAATGGTGGCCCGCGCGCGCTTGAACCCGGTATCTATGCGCTGTCCAACCACTTGCTGGACACCCCGTGGCCCAAGCTGGCCCGCACCAAGGCGGCGTTCACGGCCGTATTGGCGCAGTCGCCCCAGCCCGATCTGCCTGCGCTGTTCGACGCATTGGCCGACCGCCAAGCCGCAGACGATGAAGACATGCCCGCCACGGGTCTGCCGCGAGATCGCGAAAAACTATTGAGCAGCCCGTTTATCGTCAGCCCCGACTATGGCACTCGCAGCTCCAGCGTCTTGGCGCTCCATGAAGGCGGCGCCGGACAGCTGGATGAAAGGCGCTTTGCGCCTGACGGCATGGTCAGCGGGGAAAGCCGGCTGACCTTTGATTGGCAGGCCGCATAACGCGGCGATATGCTGGGCAAGCGCGAACTCCCGGGCGGCATGCCAGTCGAAATACTCAGGTCCTTATCAGGAGACCCTTATGAACAAACGCATTGAACGCTGCACCTTGGCCGCCATGATGGCGGTGGGCAGCATCGCACTGGCTGGCGTCTTGTCGACCGCGCAAGCGGCGTTGCCGCCCGTCAAACATCAGGGCACGGTGCAGTACGTAAGCGGCGGCATCGGCATTGACGAATCGGAAGCCATGAAGGCGGCCGCCAAGGACTATCCGCTGGCGCTCACCTTCGCCGCGCAACGCGACGGCAAAGCGGACTATGTGGCCAGCGTCGGCGTCGCCATTCATGACGCGCAGGGCAAGGAAGTCTTGAAGGCCACGTCCGAAGGCCCGTACATGCTGGTCAAGCTGCCGGCAGGCGCTTACAAGATTTCAGCCACCTATGAAGGCAAGACGCAGGAACGGGCGGTGACGGTACAGAACACCGGCACCGCCCGCGCGACGTTTGAGTGGAAATAAGCGAGTGGAAATAAGAGCACGCACGCCGGCGAGGGGCACCGCCCCCGCCGCGTAGCAAAAGCGCTGGTGCGTCAGACGCCCGAAAACAGGATGGCGATCACGAAACCCACGCTGACCGCCCAGACCAGCGAGCGCAGCGCGCCCCAGCCCGCCAGGTACATGGCGATGTAGCCCAGCCGCACACCCAGCCAGCACGCCATCAAGGTGGCAACATGCGCGGGCGGCGCCTGGTTGTACAACGCGAACAACACGGCGGCGTAGAAGAACGGCAGCGCCTCGAAGGTGTTGACCTGCGCCGCGTTGGCCCGCGCACGCCAGCCTTGCTGACGGGCCAGCCACGCCCGCGGATCGTTGTTGTCGTACTTGTTGCCGCCCGCCTTGGCAAGCAGCGCCGACACGAACGGCAGAATCGCCGCCGCCAACATCAACCACGCGATCATTTTCATTTTGACTCCCGGTGCTGGCGAACAATCGGGTCCGCCGGATACATGGCGGGCCTGCGCCGCCGCTGCGGCATGGTCGCCTGAAAGCGGCGAAATGAAAAGCCTGCACGTAAACTCTGCGCTTTGCCTTCGCATGCTTGCCTTCCATGCCCTTGCTTAGCCCCTGGTCTGCGCTGTTTCTTTCCGCCGCCCTGCTCTGGCCGCCCGCCACGCGCCGCTGGGCGCTGGCGCCGTTGGCGGTGGCGTGGGGGTGGGCGTTGGCGGATGGCGTGATCGACCCGGTGGCGCTGATGGCGCCAGCGCTGTTGCTGCTGGCGGCCGTGTGCGTCCGGCCGGCGGCACCTGACGCGGCCCGCGCGGCCGGGCATGTGTTGTTTCTGCTGCTGGCTGCGGCGCTGTTCCTGCATGGGCTGCCGGGGTTCCACAACCCGCAGGTCATCGCCCCCGCGCCGCTAAGCCCGGACGCGGTGCCGTTCGGCATGTACCTGAACCTGGACAAACCGCTGGTCGCGTTCTGGGTGGTGCTGGCGCTGGCCCCGCCGATGGCAGGCGCATCAGGGCGCGCAACCCTCGCCGCCGCCGTGCTGGCCTGCGCGGGCGCGGTGCTGGTGTGTTTGGGATTGGGGTTGGCGTTGAACGTGGTGGGCTGGGCGCCCAAGTGGCCTGAACCTGCCTGGATCTGGCTCGTCAACAACGCATTGCTGGTCACGCTGGCCGAAGAGGCGCTGTTTCGCGGCTATGTGCAGCAGCAGTTGTCGATGTGCTGGCGCCGCCATGCCTGGGGCGGCTGGGCGGCGCTGGCGATTGCCGCCGTGCTATTCGGACTGGCGCATTACGCGGGCGGCTGGCAGTGGATGCTGCTGGCCAGTTGCGCGGGCATGGCCTACGGCGTGGCGTATCGATACGGCGGACTTGCCGCCGCCGTGCTGGCGCACCTGGGCTTGAACACCGCGCACTTCGGCTTGTTTACGTACCCGATGCGCGCGGTGTTCTAGGGCCGAACCAGGACGGGCTAACGCGGCCCCAAGTGCCGCGAAACGACCCGAGGAGGCCCGACGTACCCCGAAGCGGCCCGAGGAGGCCCGACGTCCCCCGAAGCGGCCGGCGTTGGCCCTTGTTGGCGCTTCAGGGCAGCGCCGGATAGTCCGTGTAACCCACGGCGCCTTGCGCGTAGAACGTGGACGAATCTGGCGTGTTCAGCGGCGCGTTCAATTCAAAGCGGCGCACCAGGTCCGGGTTGGCGATGTATTGCACGCCAAACGCCACGGCATCGGCACGGCCTGCGTCGATGGCGGCTTCGGCGGATTCGCGCGTGAACCCTTCGTTGGCGATGTACACGCCGCCAAACGCGGCCTTCAGCTTCGGACCCAGGCTATCTTCGCCTTCGTGTTCGCGGGCGCAGATGAATGCGATGCCGCGCTTGCCCAGTTCGGTAGCCACGTAGGTAAACGTGCCGGCCAGATCCGAATCACCCATCGTGTGCGCATCGGCGCGCGGCGACAGATGCACGCCCACACGGCCCGCGCCCCAGATTTCCACGCACGCATCCACCACTTCCAGCAGCAGACGGGCGCGGTTTTCCAGCGAACCGCCGTACTGGTCGGTGCGATGGTTGGTGCTGTCTTGCAGGAACTGGTCCAGCAGGTAGCCGTTGGCGGCATGCACTTCAACGCCGTCAAAACCGGCTTCCTGCGCCATCTTCGCGCCATGGCGATAGGCTTCGAGCACGCCCGCCACTTCGGCCGTTTCCAGCGCACGCGGGGTGACGTAGGCGCGCTTGGGGCGCACATGGCTGACGTGGCCGCCGGCCGCAATCGCGCTGGGCGCAACGGGCAGTTCGCCATTCAGGAAGATCGGGTCGGAAATGCGGCCCACGTGCCAGAGCTGCGCAGCAATCAAACCGCCCTTGTCGTGCACGGCAGCGGTGATCTTGCGCCAGCCCTTCACTTGCTCGGTCGACCACAGGCCCGGGGTATCGGCATAGCCCACGCCCTGCGGGGTCACGGAGGTGGCTTCGGTCAGAATCAGGCCGGCGTCGGCGCGCTGGGTGTAGTACTCAAGCATCAAGTCGTTGGGCACGCGGCCTTCGCTTGCACGCTGACGGGTCAGCGGGGCCATGATGATGCGGTTGCGCAGCGTAAGGTCGCCGACGCGCAGGGGGTCAAACAGGGAGCTCATGCAAAATCCTTCCGTCCCGGATCACGGGGCGCTGGGGCCGCGGCCAGGGGCCTGCGGCTGACTACATATCCTGATTCAATTGCCGCAAAAACGCGGCAATCACGGGTTCATTGCGACGGAAAAATACCCACTGCCCCACCTTCGTCGACGTGATCAGGCTTGCACGCTGCAAGACGGCCAGGTGCGATGACACGGTGGACTGTGACAAGCCGCAGCGGTCATCGATGTGGCCCGCGCACACCCCATGTTCAAAGGTGTGGCCGGGGCGCTCTTCGAAGTACGCCTGCGGTGTCTTCAGCCACGCGAGAATGTCGCGCCGCACGGGATTGGCCAGCGCCTTGAGGATGGCGTCGGCGTCAATGCCCGGCAGGTTGCCGGTCTGATCGGTCGGTGAAGAGGATGCGGTCATATTGGTATATCGCAATTTATCGAATCATATATCGTGAATGCTCGATATATAGTCATGCCCCTGTGCGAATTGGGGTTTTTGCTTTGCAACACGGGAGAGATCAGTCCCCCTGCACCCGGCCACGCAGCCGTTTTACCTCGCCGTGCTGGACCTTGCGCTGCACCCGGCGGCGCTGGGAAGAACGGGTCGGTTTGGTGGCGCGGCGCGGTTTGTCGACCTGAATCGCCGCCCGCACCATGCCGATCAGGCGCTCAATGGCTTCGGCCCGGTTTTTTTCCTGGCTGCGAAACGACTGCGACTTGATGACGATGACGCCCTCTTTAGAGATGCGGTGGTCGCTGACGGCGCACAGCGCGTCCTGGACCTCGGGCGGCAGGCTGGAGGCGCGCACGTCAAAGCGCAGGTGCACGGCGCTGGACACCTTGTTGACGTTTTGCCCGCCCGCGCCCTGGGCGCGGATCATGGAGAACGTCAGGTCGCGCTCGTCGATATACAGGGAATCTTGAACATGAAACATGGGCGCGAGTCTATACCAAGTAAAATAATCCGCTTTTGCTTTAATCCGCTTTTGTGTGAAATTACGGCGTCCGGCTCTGCACCACGCCATTACTCCCCCCTATGACCTACTCCGCCAAAGAAATATTCAAGACCCTGCAAGGCGAAGGCGCCCATGCGGGCCGCGCGGCGGTGTTTTGCCGGTTTGCGGGCTGTAACCTCTGGACCGGCCGCGAAAGCGACCGCGCCAGCGCCGCCTGCACGTTCTGTGACACCGACTTCATCGGCACTGACGGTGAAGGTGGTGGCAAATTCACCACCGCCGAGCTGCTGGCCGACGCCATCGCGGCATCCTGGGGCCCAGGCACGGAAGACCGCTACGTGGTCTTCACGGGCGGCGAACCGCTGCTGCAACTGGACGACGCGCTGCTGGCCGCCGTCCATGCGCGCGGCTTCACCGTGGCCATTGAAACCAATGGCACCGTCAAGCCGCCCGAGGGCATCGACTGGATCTGCGTCAGCCCCAAAGGCACCGCGCCGCTTGTCATTGAACGCGGCAACGAGCTGAAGCTGGTCTACCCGCAGCTCAATGCCCTGCCCGAAGCCTTTACGCATCTGGATTTCGAGCACTTTTTCCTGCAACCCATGGACGGCCCAACGCGCGTGAAGAACACCGAGCAAGCCGTTCAATACTGTATGCAGCACCCGCAATGGCGGCTCAGTTTGCAGACTCACAAATACATAGGCATTCCATGATTTACCCGAACGCGCGGCGGAGCACGCAATGATTTCCGTGACCCGCAGGCTGGAATTCGACGCCGGCCACCGCATTCCCGATCACCGCAGCCAGTGCCGCAACCTGCATGGCCACCGCTATGTGCTGGAAATCACCCTGACGGGTGACATCGTGCAAGCCCCGGGCGAATCCGACAACGGCATGTTGATGGACTTCTCCGAAATCAAGCACATCGCCAAGACCCACATCGTGGACGTCTGGGATCACGCGTTCCTGGTGTTTGAAGGCGACGCCGCCGTGCGCGGCTTTTTGGACACCCTGCCCGGCCACAAGACCGTGGTGCTGGACCGCATTCCCACGGCCGAAAACCTGGCCAAGATCGTGTTCGACACGCTGGCCCCGCACTATCACGGCCACTACGGCGCCGACTTGCGCCTGTCGCGCGTGCGTCTGTATGAAACGCCCAACTGCTGGGCGGATTGCAACGGGTAGTTGAAGGATTGCGCGCGATGACGTGGCCGGTTTCTGGCCAGGGGGTTCTGGCCCCATCTGTTGCGCGCATTCCCCCTGGTGCGCTGGCCGTCAGCGCCGCCCGGCAGGGCCGCACCGGTCCCGTTTTTCCACCTATGGAAAGACCCGCTTCTATCTAGCCAATTGAAAAAATCAATGGGGATATTCGCCATTTTCAATTATTAGTAAGCTAATAGATAGGATACAATCTATCTCCATGAACACGCCTTCCGACTCCCAACTCATGGCCACCACCGCAAATCTGATGGTGCTGTCCCGCGCCTATCGTGGCGCCGCTGATAAAGCGCTGGTCGACTACGGCCTGTCGCAAGCGACGGCCTGGCCCGTCATCCTGGCTGGCCGCCTGGGCGACGGCGTGCGCCAAGGCGCGCTGGCCGAGGCGCTGGGCGTCGAAGGCCCGTCCCTGGTTCGTGTGCTGGATCAGCTGGTGGCCGCCGGCCTGATGGAACGCCGCGAAGACGCGCACGACCGCCGCGCCAAGACGTTGCACCTGACGCAAGCCGGCCATGCGCTGCGCGCGCAGGTCGAAGACGTGCTGGTGGAACTGCGCCGCCGCCTGTTCAGCGGCGTCAGCGAAGCCGACCTGGAAGCGTGCCTGCGCGTCTTCGATGCGCTGAAAGTGTCCCTGGGGCGCGGCACCGCAGGCGGCCATCAACAGGACAATCAATCGTGAAATTGCCGAACGTCCGCGAAACCATCTTTTCGCTGAAGAGCTACCTAAGCGCCATCATGGCGCTTTATCTGGCCTACAGCATGGGTTTGCCGCGTCCGTTCTGGGCGATGACTACCGCCTATGTCGTGGCCCAGCCCTGGTCGGGCGCCGTGCGCTCCAAAGCGCTGTACCGGCTCGTCGGCACCTTCTTCGGTTCAGCCGCCACCGTGTACATGGTGCCGCGGCTGTCGAATTCGCCCGTCATCATGACGGGCGCCATGGTGTTGTGGGTAGGCGCCTGCCTGTACATGTCGGTGCTGGACCGCACGCCGCGTTCTTACCTGTTCATGCTGGCCGGCTACACCGCCGCGATGATCGGCTTTCCCAGCGTCACGGACCCTTCCCTGGTGTTCGACACGGCGCTGGCCCGCGTGGAAGAGATCAGCCTGGGCATCGTCTGCGCCACGCTCGTCCACAGCATTGTGCTGCCGCGTGGCCTGGCGCCTGCGTTGACGCTGCAACTGGACAAGGCCGTGCGCGATGCGCGCAACTGGATGCACGACACCCTTAGCGGGCAGAACGCCGAACAGCGCGACCGCGACCGCCGCGTGCTGGCCAACGACATCACGCAGCTGCGTCTCTTGTCCACCCACGTGCCGTTTGACACCAGCAACCTGCGCTGGACGTCCGGCGCGGTGCGCGCCATGCAGGACCAGATTTCGGCGTTGACGCCCGCCGTCTCGGCCGTGGAAGACCGGCTGCGCGCTTTGCAAGCGAACGATCAGCCGCTGCCGGAACCCGTGTCTACGCTGTTGAACGACATCTCGGAATGGATCAATGCCGGCGCCCAGGCCTCGCACGAAACCGCCGTGCAGTTGCGCGCGGCCGTCACCCGCCTGACACCCGCCATCGACAGCCATTCCACGTGGCGCGACGCGCTCTTGGCCAGCCTGATGACGCGGCTGCGCGAGTTGATCGACACCTATGACGAATGCCTGGCGCTGCGCCGCGAGATTCGCGCCGGGCTGGAAGGCGCGCCGCTGCGGGCGCCCATGCGCACGCAGCGTACCAACCGCGACCCGAACGCCGCGCTGCACCGCGACCACGGCATGGCGCTGTTGTCGGCCCTGGCCGCGGGTGTGGCCATTTCAGTGTGCTGCGCGTTCTGGATCGGCACGGCCTGGAGCAACGGCGCGACTGCCGCGCTGATGGCCGCCATCTTCAGCTGCTTCTTCGCGTCGCAAGACAATCCCGTGCCGGGCATCATGCAGTTCCTGACCTACACGGTGTATTCGATTCCGCTGTCGGCGCTGTATCTGCTGGGCATCATGCCCGCCATCCATTCGTTTGAAATGCTGGCGCTGGCGATGCTGCCGACCGCCTTCGTGCTGGGTATTTTCATCGCCCGCCCCGCCAGCGCCGGCAAGGCCATGGCGATGCTGTTCGGCTTTCTGGGCACGATGGCGCTGCAAGACACCAACACTGCCGACGTCGTCTCGTTCATCGACACGCAAGTGGCGCAGTGCATGGGCGTGGCTACGGCCGCCATCATCGCCGCCATCTTCCGCACGGTCAGCGCCGACTGGAGCGCCCGCCGCATCCAGGCCGCCAACTGGAAGGAACTGGCGACCTTGGCCAGCTCGCCGCGCGCGCCCTCGCGCCACACCTACACCGCGCGGATGCTGGACCGCATCGGCCTGTTGCAGCCGCGCCTGGCGCTGGCCCAGCGCCCCGATGATCTGGTTGCCGCCGACGCGCTGAAAGACCTGCGCGTGGGCCGCGACATCACCGAGCTGCAACGCGCGCGCCGCCATCTGCCGATGGCCGAGCCCACGATACAGCCGGTGCTCAATAGCCTGGCGCAGTTTTTCCGCGCACGGTCATCGTGGCGCATCGGCGAAAAAACGCCGGAGTTCCTGGCGCAGATCGACCGCGCCTTGTCCAGCGTTGCCGCCACCCCGCAAGGCCTGGCCGCGCGAGACCGCGCCGTGGTGGCCCTGGTGGGCATCCGCCGCGCCTTCTTCCCCGACGCGCCCGACTACCAACCCGCCCATCCCGCCATGGAGGGCCACGCATCATGATCGGCGAATTCAATCTCTACGGTATTTACTTCCCTTGGCTGTTGGTGCTGGGCGTGGTCACGCTTGGCGTGGCCTGGGCGCTGCGCCGCGTGCTCGCGCGCGCCGGCCTGTACCGCCTGGTGTGGCACCCCGCGCTGTTTGATCTGGCGCTGTTCGTGGTGCTGCTGTATGGCGTCTCCCTGATTTCCCCTTATTTTCTCCAGAGATAGGTATGAAACTCCCCAATGCTCTTCGCCCTGCTGCTATCGGCAAGTTCGCGGTGACGGCGGTTGTCGTCGCCGCCGCCGCTTACGCCGGCTGGCAGCTCTGGGTGCACTACGAAGTTGAACCCTGGACGCGCGACGGCCGCGTCAAAGCCTACGTGGTCCAGGTGGCGCCCGACGTGTCCGGCCTGGTGACCGCCGTGCCCGTACACGACAACCAAGACGTCAAAGCCGGCGACCTGCTGTTTGAAATCGACCGCGCCCGCTTCCAGCTGGCGTTCGATCAGGCGCAAGCCTCCGTGCGTTCGCAGCAAGTGGCGCACGACCAGGCGCTGCGCGACGCCAAGCGCAACCGTTCGCTGGGCCAGTTGGTGGCCGCCGAAGCCGTTGAACAAAGCCAGACCAAGGTGCAGCAGACCGAAGCCGCGCTGGCTCAGGCCGAAGTGCAGTTGAACACCGCCCGCCTGAACCTGGAACGCAGCCGCGTGCTGGCCGCAAGCGATGGCCGCATCACCAACCTGGACTTGCGCGCGGGCTCGTACGCCACCGCAGGACACGGCGTGATGGCGCTGGTAGACGCCGGGTCGTTCTATGTCGAAGGCTATTTCGAAGAAACCAAGCTGCCCGGCATTCATGAAGGCGACTCCGTCACCGTGACCTTGATGGGCGACTCGCGCCACATCCGCGGCCACGTGGAAAGCATCGCCATGGGCATCGCCGACCGCGACCGCAGCACGGGCGCCAACCTGCTGCCTAACGTGAACCCGACGTTCAACTGGGTGCGCCTGGCGCAGCGCATTCCGGTGCGCGTAAAGATCGACGACGTGCCAGAGGGCGTGCGCCTGGTGGCGGGCCAGACGGCGACCGTGTCGGTCGACCCGAAGCCTGTGCAGGCGGCCCAGCAGGACACCTCTCCTGGCAGAACTCCGGCCGCAACCCAGAGCCCCTCGCAACGCGCGGCGCCCGACACGCCTCCGCCGGCCTGATCGCCTGTTTTTCCGCAACCTGATTTCTGACGATCCCTTTTTCAACCCTCTTATCAACGCCAAGCCGTACCTGCCATGAACACCAAACACCTTCTGCCGCTGATGCTGGCCCTTGCGCTGGCCGGATGCACCACCGTGGGCCCTGATTACCAGGTGCCGGCCGGGTCGTTCGTCCAGCGACAGGCGGCCCAGGGTGCGTTCCTGGAAGCGCAGGCGGGCGTGTTCCAGCAGCAGGCGGTGTCGGGCCACTGGTGGCGTTTGTATAACGACCCGGTGCTGGACGGCCTGGTTGAAAAAGCGTTGTCGGCGAATACGGACTTGCGTGTGGCCAGCGCCAACCTGGAACGTGCGCAGGCTGCGGTGCAGGAATCGCAGGCGCAGCAGCAGCCGACCATCGGCGTGAACGCGTCGCCCACGTTCGGCCATGTGTCGGGCTTGCAAGAGCTGCAACCGGGCATTGATCCCCCCAGCCGCTGGTCGTACTCGGCGGGCGCCAGCGTGTCGTACCAGCTGGACCTGTTCGGGCAAATTCGCCGCGCCATCGAAGCCGCCAGCGGCGACGCGCAGGCCGCGCAAGCCGCCTACGACGCCACGCGTGTGACGGTCGCCGCCGAGACCGCGCGCGCCTACGCCAACATGTGCGCGGCCGGCATGCAGTTGGCGTCGGCGCAGCACTCGGTGCAGGTGCAAAAGGAATCGCTGGACGCCGTCAGCCGCCTGCAACGCGCAGGCCGTGGCACCACCTTGGACGTCACCCGCGCCCGTAGCCAGCTTGAACAACTGCAAGCCAACCTGCCGCCCTTCCAGGCGCAGCAACGCACCGCCTTGTATCGCCTGGCCGCACTGACGGGCCAGACGCCCAACGAAATTCCCGCATCGCTGCTGCAATGCGCCGCCGCGCCGCGCCTGACCGACACCATCCCCGTGGGCGATGGCGCGTCGCTGCTGCGCCGCCGTCCCGACATCCGTCAGGCCGAACGCACGCTGGCGGCCAGCACGGCACGCATCGGCGTGGCCACAGCGGACCTCTATCCGAAGATCACGCTGGGCTTATCCGGCGCATCGGGCGGCCCCGCTTCGATGTTTGGCGACCGCGGCACCTTCGGCTGGAGCGTGGGCCCGCTGATATCGTGGACGCTGCCGAACACGGGCGCGGTGCAGGCCCGCATCGCGGAAGCCGAAGCCAACACCAAGGCCGCCGTGGCGCGTTTTGACGCCACGGTGCTGAACGCCTTGCGCGAAACGGAAAGCGCGCTGGTCGTCTACGCCCGCCAGCTGGACCGCAATGCGTCGTTGCGCGCCGCCCGCGACCAAAGCGCCGAAGCCGCTTCGCAAGCGCGCCAATTGTTCCAGTACGGCAAGACCGACTACCTGACCGTGCTGGACGCCGAACGCACCCTGGCCACCAACGAAAGCGCGCTGGCCGCCTCGCAGGCGGAACTCAGCAGCGACCAGATCGCCGTCTTCCTGGCGCTGGGTGGCGGCTGGGAAAAGTAAGCCGCAGGCCGGCAATGTCGTTTCCATAATATGGATATGACATTGCCCGCGGGAAATGGCCGCCCGTAGAATTGTCTCATCGCTGATTTTTATAACTATCAATGAACCGCGTCGCGCAGCACATTGCGCCAGAGCGGTTCAGGCAATGAGACAAATCCATAATATGGAATACCTATCAGGGGCGGCGGGTGCGCGCGTCCTCGACAGCATCACCAAACTGACGCCCGACGATGCGGGCCGCGTTGTGATCGCGGGGTCGCACGGCGGCAGCTACGCGGCCTATTGCGCGGCACGCGGCAACGTACTCGCCGTCATCCTGAATGACGCCGGGGTGGGCTGGGAACAGGCCGGCATTGCGGGCTTGGCAGATTTACAGCAATGGGGAGTACCCGCCGCCACGGCCGACTACCGCAGTTGCCGCATCGGCGACGGCGCCGACATGGCCCGCCACGGGGTCATCAGCCACGCCAATGCCCTGGCGCAAGCGCTGGGCTGCCGCACAGGCATGGCCGTCGCCGACGCCGCCCTGGCGCTGGGTGAAGCGCCCGCCGGCCAGGCCCGGCCCGCCACGCAGCAAGAATCCCGCTCCATTTTCAAAGCCGCTGCCGATGGCACGCCGCTGGTCGTCGGCGCCGACTCCGTATCGCTGGTGGATGCCGGCGACGATGGACGCATCGTGGTCACGGCCTCGCATGGCGAGCGGCTGGCGGGCCTGCACACCGACGGCGTGAAAGCCGCACCGCGTCTTGTGACCTTCAACGACGCCGGTATCGGCAAAGACAGCGCCGGCATCGGCCGGCTGCCGCTGCTGCAACAGCGCGGCATCGCAGCGCTGACCGTGTCGGCCTACAGCGCGCGCATCGGCGATGCCCGCTCGTGCTACCAGGATGGCGTGATTTCCTGCGCGAACGCACGCGCCCGCGAATGGGGCTGCCGCGTTGGCACGCCGCTGAAAACTTTCATCGACGCCCTGCTGAACGGGCGCAGCACTTACTAGGAGCATTACCCGCATGTCGGAAAAACTGGAAATCACGGGCGGCGAAGCCATTGCACGCATGTTCGCCGCGCACGACGTGGGCTTGATGTTCGGCATGGGCGGCTTTCAGCTGCTGCCGTTCTACGACGCCGTGCGGCGCCTGAAGCTGAACCACAACCTGATCAACGACGAGCGCTGCGCCGTGTTCGCCGCCGATGCCTACACCAAGGTCAGCGGCCGCCCCGGTGTCTGCGACGCGACCCTGGGCCCGGGCGCGACCAATCTGGTCACCGGGCTGGCCGAAGCCTATAACGCCGGCACGGCGATGGTGGCGCTGGTGGGCGATTCGCACCGGATGCATTCGTGGAAGAACATGACGCAGGAAGCGCGCCAGCTCGAGGTGCTGCGGCCGGTGGTGAAAGACGTGCTGCGCGTGGAAAAAATCGAGCGCATCCCGGAACTGGTGCGCCGCGCGTTCGCGGTGGCCACCAGCGGCCGGCCGGGTCCGGTGGTGCTGGATGTGCCGGAAGACATTGCGCACGAGGTTCACGCCTTTGATGCCGACGCCTTTTTTTCCAGCGCCAACTACCGCCGCGCCCCCGCCCTGCGCTGCCGCCCTGCCGCCGACGATCTGGCGCAGGCCGCCAGCATGCTGGCTGGCGCCGCCCGCCCGCTGATGCTGTGCGGCGGCGGCGTACACATCAGCGACGCGGCCAACACCGTGCAAGCCTTCGCCCGGCAATTCAACATCCCCGTGGCGCACACGATGAGCGGCAAAGGCGCAGTCGCCTGCAACGATCCGCTGAACGCCGGCCTGTTCGGCCGCTACAGCCGCATCGCCAACGACCTGATCGCCAAGGCCGATTGCCTGTTTGTCGTGGGCTGCAAGCTGGGCGAAGTGGCCACGCGCCGCTACGACCTGCTGTCGGCCGGCACGCCCATCATTCATTTGGACATCGTGGCCGAAGAGTTCGACCGCACCACCACGCCCGCCTTGCGCTTGTGGGGCGACGTGCGAGCCACGCTGGAAGAACTGGGCGAACGGCTGGCCGCGCAACCCGCGTCCGCGCAAGGCCGCCAGGACTACGTGGATGAAGTGGGCCAGGCCATGCACACGTGGCGCGAATCCGTGAACGGCAAGCTGACGTCGGCCGACAGCCCCATTGGTATGGCGCGCCTGATGCATGAGATCAACGCCGCGCTGCCGGAAGACGGCATTCTGGTGGCCGACGGCGGCTTCGCCGCGCACTGGGGCGGCCTGCTGTTCGACACCAAGCGCGCGGGACGCGGCTTTGTGCCGGACCGCGGATTTGCGTCAATCGGCTATGGCATCCCGGGCGCCATCGGCGCCGCGGCCGCCGCACCGGGGCGGCAAGTCGTCAGCCTGACGGGCGACGGCGGCTGCAATATGTCGTTGGGCGAGCTGGAAACGGCCGTGCGCATGGGGCTGGCGTTTACGCTGGTGGTCGTCAACAACGCCGCGTCGGGCTACATCAAGGCGCTGCAACATCTGATGTACGGCAGCGGCAGCTACCAATCGTCCGACCTCGTGGAAACCAACTACGCCAACGTGGCGCGCGCGCTGGGCTGCCAGGGCATCCGCGTGGAAGACCCGGCCGACATCCCCGCCGCGCTGGCCCAGGCCTTCGCCTGCAAAGACCGGCCGACCATTCTGGACGTGGTGGTCACGCGCGACCCCGCGCACATGCTGCCGGGCGTGGACAGCCGGGCGGCCAAGATCAAGCCGGGCGACCGCATCGCCTGACCCGGGACATAACAACAAAGCGGCAACGCACACCACAATATCGAAGCGAGGAGACAACCCATCATGAAAGCAAAATCCTGGATGACGCTGGCAGCCGCAACGCTGGCCATGACGCTCACTGGCGCGGCCGGGGCGCAAAGCAGCTACCCCGACCGGCCGATCCGGCTGATCGTGCCCTTCCCGCCTGGCGGCACGTCGGACGTGGTGGGGCGCATCTTTGCCGAAGCGCTGGGCAAGCAGATCGGCCAAACCGTCGTGGTTGAAAACCGGGGCGGCGCGGGCGGCACGGTGGGTTCACGCGCGGTCGCATCCGCCGCGCCGGACGGCTACACGCTGCTGCTGGGCACGTCCAGCACCAATGGCACGAACCCCGCCGTGTACAAAAATCTGCCCTATGACGCCATCAAGGACTTCACACCCGTCACGCAGATCATCCGCGTGCCTGGCGTGATCGTCGTGAACAAGAACTTTCCCGCCAAGGATTACGCGTCGTTCGTGACGCTGATCAAAGGCGCGCCAGGCAAGTATTCGTATGCCTCGTCCGGCAACGGCGGCGCCACCCATATGGCGATGGAATACTACAAATCGCTGTCCGGGCTGGACATGATGCATGTGCCGTACCGCGGCACCGGCCCGGCGCTCAACGATGTCATCGCGGGCCAGGTGCCTATCTTGTGGGACACGGCGGCCTCATCGATGGCGCACATCCAGTCAGGCAGCGTGCGCCCGATCGTGGTGGCGGCCAAGGCGCGTCTGCCGCAATTGCCGGATGTACCCACGTTCGCCGAAGTGGGCCTGCCCGACTACGACGCTGAAATGTGGAACGGCCTGCTGGCGCCTGCCGGCCTGCCGAAAGACATTCTTGCCAAGCTGAACGACGCATCGCGCAAGGCCTTGGCCGATCCCGATGTGCAGGCCAAGTACGCCGGAGTGGGCGCGTATGTCGTCGCCGATAAACCCGACGCGTTTGCCGCGATGATTCGTGACGATGTGGCCAAGTGGAAAAAGGTGGCCGACTTCGCGCACATTTCGGCGGAATGACATGGGCCAGCGCTTGAAGGATAAAGTGGCGCTGGTGTTCGGCGCCGGCTCGTCAGGCCCCGGCTGGGGCAACGGCAAGGCGGCAGCCGCCCTGTATGCGCGGGAAGGCGCGTGGGTGTTCGCGGTGGACGTGCGCGCAGACGCCGCCGAAGAGACCCGCCGCGTCATCGACGCCGAGGGCGGCCGCTGCGTGGCGCTGACAGCCGACGTGACCGATTCCGCGCAGATTCTGGCGGCGGTCTCGGCGGTGCTGGCCACGGCCGGACGCATCGACGTGCTGCACAACAATGTCGGCATCACCGAAATGGGAGACCCCATCGAGGCCAGCGAGGAAAGCTGGCACCGCGTGCTGGACACCAACCTGACCGGCGTGTTCCTGACGTGCAAGCACGTGCTGCCCGCAATGCTGGCGCAAGGCGGCGGCAGCATCGTGAACATCTCATCGCTGGCGTCGATCCAGGTGAACACGTATCCGTACACGTCGTACTACGCGGCCAAGGCGGGGCTGAACCACCTGACCCGCTCGCTGGCCGTGCGGTATGCGCCCGACAACATCCGCGTCAACGCCGTGCTGCCGGGCGTGATCGATACGCCGCTGATCTATACGCAGATCGCCGGGCAGTTTGAAGACGTGGATGAGATGCGCCGCCGGCGCAACGCCGCCAGCCCCATGGGACGGATGGGCGATGCGTGGGACGTGGCGCACGCGGCGCTGTTCCTGGCCAGCGATGAAGCCAAGTACATCACCGGCGTCTGCCTGCCGGTGGACGGGGGCAAGGCCTGCGCCGGACGCTAGCCTGCGGGCGCTAGCCTGCGGGCGCTAGCCCCATGGCATGGGCTTCAAGGCGCCAGCGTCAAGGCAGCGGCGTCAAGGCAGCGGCGTCAAGGCAGCGGCGTCAAGGCAGCGGCGTCAAGGCAGCGGCATCAAACCCGGGGCGCCAGATCGGCCGATAGTTCTGCCGCCGCCCGTTGCAACGCGGCCACCACGTCCTGCAAGCGGGCGCCCGACAGACGCGAACGGATCGCCGCCACACTCAGCGCCGCCACCACGCGCTGCTCGCGGTCCAGCACCGGAACGCCCACGCCGAGCATGTCGGGAATGATGCGGCCGGGGTTGAGCGCATAGCCGTTCTTGCGCGCGGCGGCGATGTCGTCGCGCAGCATGTCGGAGGACGGCAGATCAGGCGCCACCGTGGCGTCGTAACGCGCCAGCACCCGTTCAATATCGTCATTGGGTAAAAAAGCCAGCAGCGCCAGGCTGCCCGCCCCCACGCCCAGCGGCCGGCGATGCCCCACTTCCAGCGTCAGGATCTTGATGGGAAAGTCGCCCGTCTTGCGGTCAACACAGACGGCTTCATGGCCGGATCTAACCGACAGGAAACTGGTGTCGCCGGTGGACTGCGCCAGGCGCAGCACGGCGGATTCGGCGATGGCCTTGATGCCGTGCCGCCCTTCCGCGGCCAGGCCAAGAATGTAGGACTCGCGCCCCAGGCTGTAGGTTTTTAGCTTGGGGTTCAGCGACAAAAACCCTTCTTGCAGCAGCGCGGCCAACATGCGGTGCGCGGTGGGTGGCGTCAGACCAATGTCGCGCACGACGTCGGTCAGCCCCACCCCACGCGCGGGCGCCGCGCCCACATATTTCAGGATGCGCAACACGCGGAAAATGCTCTGCGCGCCGCCCACCGAATCCGCAGCGTGCGGCAACGGGGCCTGGGCCGCCATCAATGCACCGTGGTGCCGTCCGGCGGCGTCTGGTTCAGCCCCAGCGCCGCTTCCCAGGCGCGCAACGGCACGCAGGTCTGCAAGCGCACGATGGCGCGCTGGATCAACGCCGGGTGCAGTTCGTGGCCGACGTGGCTGGCGATGTCGATGGTGGAATCGCCATGCAGCTCTTCCAGCCGGGCCTGAGCAGCCTGGATGTGGGCCACGCTCATTACCGGATCATCGGCGCCGTGCAACAGATGCAAGGTGGTGTATTGCGGCGCGGCCTTGGGCAGCTGCGCGTAGCGGCCCGAAAACGCGATGACGCGCCCGGCCATGCCGTCGTGCGCCTGCACCAATTCCAGCGCCATGATGGCGCCCTGCGAAAAGCCGGCCAGCGCGGTGTCGGACTGCAACAGGCTGAAGCGCGCCTGCGCCTCGCGTACATAGGCTTCCAGGGGCGGCATGGCTTGCGCCACGCGTTCGGCGCGATTGTCTTCCGTCACGCCGCGCACCGAGAACCATTGCCGCCCCGAGCCGCCGCCATCAAAGGGCTCGAAACCTTCGGGCGCCAGCACGGCCGCCGCCGGAAACGCTGCGCGCACGGCCTCGGCCAATGGCCGAAGGTTATCGGGCGAACCGCCCACACCGTGCAGCAGGATGAACAACTGGCGTACGTCGACGCCAGGTTCGGGAAGGAATTCCAATGAGCGGGAAGATGCCATGAAAACTGCTCCGTGCTGGCGTAGCGCCGTCCGGCTACGCCTTGATGACCGCATTGTAAAATGCGCGCCTTAATGCGGACGGGCAAGCTGCAAGCCAGACTGCCGCCGCAACGGCCTTCTTTTACCCCTGCAATGCACACACCCACCACCGACTCGGGCGCCACGCCGGCGAGCCAGAACCAGCTGCACCGCGTGCTCAAGGCGCGCCACCTCACGATGATAGCGCTGGGCGGGGCCATCGGCACCGGCCTGTTCGTCGCCTCCGGCGCGGCAATTGCCCAGGCAGGCCCCGGTGGCGCCCTGCTCGTGTATCTGGTGATTGGCCTGATGGTCTACTTCATCATGACCAGCCTGGGCGAGCTGGCCACCTTCATGCCCGTGTCCGGTTCCTTTTGCACCTACGCGTCGCGCTATGTCGACCCAGGCTTTGGGTTTGCGCTGGGCTGGAACTTCTGGATCAGCTGGGCCACGGTGGTTGCCGTGGATGTGGTGGCCGCCCAACTGGTCATGGCGTACTGGCTGCCGGACACGCCAGGATGGATATGGAGCGTGGCCTTTCTGGCACTGACCTTCGGGCTGAACGCATTTTCGGCGCGCAGCTTTGGCGAAGCCGAATACTGGTTCGCCATCATCAAGGTGGTGGCCGTGCTGTGCTTCATTGCGGTCGGGCTGGGCATGCTGGTGGGCATCATCCATAGCGGCAATGAAGTGGGCCTGGCCAACTGGAAGGTGGGCGACGCGCCGTTCGTGGGCAACGCGGCAACGTGGGTGGGCGTGGCGATGGTGGTGGCCTATTCCTTCCAAGGCACCGAACTGGTGGGCGTCGCCGCGGGCGAATCCGAGAACCCGCGCCGCAACGTGCCGCGCGCGATCAACAACGTGTTCTGGCGCATTCTGCTGTTCTACGTGCTGGCCATTCTGATCATCGGCCTGCTGCTGCCCTATACCGACCCGCAATTGCTGCGCAACGAAGTGGAAGACATTGCCGTCAGCCCCTTCACGCTGGTGTTCCAGCACGCGGGGCTGCTGTCAGCCGCCACCGTCATGAACGCCGTGATCCTGACCTCCGTGCTGTCGGCCGGCAATTCAGGCATGTACGCCGCCACGCGGATGCTGTTCAACATGGCGGCCGAAGGCCAGGCGCCGGCCATCTTCAAACGCCTGACCGCCAATGGCGTGCCGCTGTACGCGCTGCTGGCGACCACCGCGCTGGCCTGCCTGTGCCTGTTCAGCGTGGTGTACAGCCCGAAGGCGGTCTACATCTGGTTGCTGAATTTTGCGGGCATGACGGAATTCATCGTCTGGCTGAGCATTGCGATCAGCCACTACCGGTTCCGCCAGGGCTATGTGAAGCATGGCTTCAACCCGGATGACCTGCCCTACAAGGCCGGCCTGTTCCCGTTTGGCCCGGTGCTGGCGTTTGTGCTGTGCCTGATCGTGACCTTGGGCCAGAACTATCAGGCCTTCTTGCAAGACCGGATCGACTGGATCGGCGTGGTGTCGACCTATCTGGCCATTCCGCTGTTCCTGGCGTTGTGGATCGGGCATCGCGTGGTGAGGCGGTCGCGCTGGGTCAAGTACCAGGACATGCGGTTTTACGGCGGCGCGTAAATCGAATGTGAGGCGGTCGAATCGCGGCCGAATGTGACGCGGTCGAATGTGACGCTGTCCAACGTGACGCAGGCATGGCGGATGCCGGCGGGGTCGAAATACTGTATATTTATACAGTGTAAACT
The DNA here is from genome assembly GCF_902859595.1 of Achromobacter kerstersii. Taxonomy (GTDB): domain Bacteria; phylum Pseudomonadota; class Gammaproteobacteria; order Burkholderiales; family Burkholderiaceae_B; genus Achromobacter; species Achromobacter kerstersii. Next base: position 1,322,311 of record NZ_CADIJQ010000001.1, read on the forward strand.
CACCCTATAAGCCTCAAGCCCGATACCCGGCCCCACCCGCCATGCAGTCCCCCGAACGCATCCACCCCGCGTTGTGGCGCGCCACCCAGTTGGCTAAAGGCGCCGCCCGCACCCTGCCCACCGGGCACGCTCCGCTTTCCGCCGAGCTGCCGGACGGGGGCTGGCCGCTGGGCGCGCTGGTTGAATTGCTGACCCCGCACCCCGGTATCGGTGAAATCCGCCTGCTGCGCCCCGCGCTGGCCCAACTGGAAACGCGCCGTCCCATCGCCCTGGTGCAGCCCCCGCATGCCCCCCACATCGCCAGCTGGATGAGCTGGCGGCTGGACCCCCGGCAGTTGCTGTGGGTCGCGCCGAAAAAGCCCGTCGATACCTTGTGGGCCGCCGAACAGATTCTGAAAAATGGCAGTTGCGGCGCGCTGATCTGCTGGCTGCCGCATGTGCGCCCCGAATCCTTACGCCGCCTGCATCTTGCGGCGCAGGCTAGCGACCTGCTCTTTATTGCCGTCCGCCCGGCCAACGCCGCGCAGAACGCCACCCCCGCCCCATTGCGGCTGGCGCTTGCGCCCGCGCCGGGCGGCTTGTCTGTCCATATTCTGAAGCGCCGGGGGCCTGTCTGCGACACGCCGCTATACGTGGGCCTGGAACCCGGCGCGCTTACGCCTTCTTCCCCCCGCCATGCGCCTCTGGATCGCCGCCTACCTGCGCTGCCTGCCGCTGGACGCACTACGCCCGCACTGGCCGCATGAGGGTCTGGCATTCGCCGTTCTGGACCAGGAACGCGTTGCCGCCCTTACCCCCGCCGCCCGCCAGGCCGGCGTCAAGGCGGGCATGCGCCGCGCCGGCGCAGCCGCCATCGCCCCCCAGGTCGACTTGCTGCCGCGCCAGCCGCAAACCGAAGCCGACGCGCTCCACGGCGCGGCGCTGGCCCTGCTGCAATACACCCCCGAAATCGCCCTGGGCGACGACGACACCGTGCTCCTGAATGTCGGCGCCAGCCTGATGTTCTTTGGCGGACCGCGCGCGCTCAGCCAGCGCATCCGCGCCACCTTGCGCGCGCTGGATTTGCGCGTGTCGCTGGGCATGGCGCCCACCGCCACGGGCGCCTGGCTGCTGGCGCACCGCCCGGGCCGCCGCATGCCCCGCCGCACCTTGACGCTACCCACGCTGACGCGCCGGCTCGACGCCCTGCCGCTGGCGCTGCTGCCGCAGGCGCTGGCCCGCCGCGACTGGCTGGACGACATCGGCTGCCACACGCTGGCCGACTTGCGCGCCTTGCCGCGCGCCGGCCTGCAACGGCGCAGCACGCCCGAACTGCTGCAAGCGCTGGACGCCGCCTACGGCCAAAAACCCGAGCTCTATCGCTGGATCGAACCGCCCAACCAGTTCTCGCGGCGCATCGAACTCATGGACTATGTCGAGCACACCGACGCCGTGCTGGCGGTGGCGCGCCGGCTGGCCGAACAACTGGGCGGCTGGCTGACCGCGCGCCAACTGGCCGTGCGCCGCGTGGTGCTCAGCATGGAACACGAACGCGGCCGCCACGCCCGCCCGCCCACCGAGCTGGAACTGGCGCTGGCGCAACCGGTATGGCAGGCCCCGCAACTGCTGCACCTGCTGCGCGAAAAGCTGAACCACTTCACTCTGGAAGCGCCCGTCATCGCGGTATCGCTGCTGGCGCCCGACACGGTTGAGCAGCCGGCCGCCAGCACCACCCTGTTTCCCGAGCCCGGCGGCACGGCAGCCGACCATGCCCGGCTGCTGGACTTGCTGGTGGCCCGGCTGGGCCGCGATCAGGTCCGCCACGCGCAACCCACCCCCGACCACCGCCCCGAAGCCGCGAATTCCTGGGGCGACGCGCTGGCCGCGCCCCGCCCGCCCGAGCCCCTGCCCCCCTTGCTTGACCGCCCGTTCTGGCTGCTGGAAACGCCGCTGCCCTTGAAGCTGTCGGGCCATCGCCCGCAATACGGCGGCCAGGCGCTGCGCCTGATGCGCGGCCCCGAACGCATCGAAAGCGGCTGGTGGGACCCGGCCTTGACCGTGCGCGACTATTTCGTCGCTGAAGACGCCGCCGCCGCGCGCTACTGGATCTACCGCGAACGCGACGCGGAGCACGCGCGCTGGTTCCTGCACGGGCTGTACGCCTGAGGCCGCCGGCATGGACGACGATTCCTACGACGCGCTTGACCCGTCCGACCTGTTGGCGACGCTGCCCGGCTACGCCGAGCTGCAATGCCAGTCGAACTTTTCCTTTCTGCAAGGCGCGTCCCACCCCGAAGAACTGGCCGCACGCGCCGCCGAACTGGGCTACGCCGCGCTGGCGCTGACCGACGAATGTTCGCTGGCGGGCGTCGTGCGCGCCCACATGGAAGCCAAGACCCAGAAGCTGCCGCTCATCATCGGCGCCACCTTCCAGCTGCGCGCCGCCCCCGACGCCGCGCCGCTGGGGCTGACCCTGCTGGCGCAAACGCGCGAGGGCTATGGCAACCTGTCGGAGCTCATCACGCTGGCCCGCACCCGCGCGCCCAAGGGCGAATACCGGCTGGGGCCGGATGACTTCACCGATCCGCCCGAGGGCAGCACGCATCTGCGCCACCTGCCCGAATGCCTGGCCATCCTGACGCCCGCCTACGGCACCGACGCCGACCGTCTGGCCGAACAGGCGCGCTGGCTGGCGCGCGTCTTTCCGAACCGCGCCTGGGTGGGGCTGAATCTGCTGTACCGCTCGCGCGACGACCAGCACCGCGCCGCCATCGAACACGCCGCGCAGCAAGCCGAGCTGCCCATCGTGGCGGTGGGCCAGGTGCAGATGCATGTGCGGTCGCGCAAACCGCTGCACGACACGCTGACCGGCATCCGCACCCATCGGCCCGTGTCCCAATGCGGCTACGAGCTATCCGGCAACGCCGAGCAGCATCTGCGCACCCGCATGCGGCTGGCCAACCTCTACCCGCCCGAGGCGCTGGCGCAAACCCTTGTCATCGCGCGCCGCTGCGCGTTTTCGCTGGACGAGCTGCACTACGAATACCCCGACGAAATCGTGCCGCGCGGCCACACGCCCGCCACCTATCTGCGCCAGGAAACCCTGGCGGGCGCCGCGCGCCGCTTTCCCGCAGGCGTGCCGGAAAGCGTGTCCGAGCAGATCGAAAAAGAGCTCGACCTGATCGCCGACCTGCACTACGAAGCCTATTTCCTGACCGTTTACGACATCGTCCAATACGCGCGCAGCGTCGGCATCCTGTGCCAGGGGCGCGGCTCGGCCGCCAACTCGGCCGTCTGCTATTGCCTGGGCATCACCGCGGTCGACCCGGTCCGCGGCAACAATCTGTTCGAACGTTTCATCAGCAAGGAACGCAACGAACCGCCCGACATCGATGTGGACTTCGAGCACCAGCGCCGCGAAGAAGTCATCCAGTACATCTACCGCAAATACGGCCGGCAGCGCGCCGCTCTAACCGCCGTCGTCATCTCCTACCGCCCGCGCAGCGTGCTGCGCGATACCGGCCGCGCGCTGGGCGTGGACCTGGGTGTCATCGACGCCGTGGCGCGCGCCCATCAATGGTGGGACGGCAAAAAGGAAATGCTGCGCACGCTGGGCGCTTGCGGGCTGGACCCGGAATCCCAGGTGGCGCGGCAATGGGCGTCGTTGGCGCAGACGATGATGGGCTTTCCGCGCCACCTGTCACAGCACCCGGGCGGCTTCGTGATTTCACGCGGGAAGCTGTCGCGCCTGGTGCCGATTGAAAACGCCGCCATGCAAGACCGCAGCGTCGTGCAATGGGACAAAGACGACCTGGACGCGCTGAAGCTGCTGAAGGTGGACGTGCTGGCGCTGGGCATGCTGTCGGCGCTGCGCCGCACGCTGGAACTGGCCGGCCAGCGCCGCGGCCAGCCGCTGGCGCTGCAAGACATCCCGGAAGGCGACGACGCCACCTACGACATGATCTGCGACGCCGACACCGTAGGCGTGTTCCAGATTGAATCGCGCGCGCAGATGACGATGCTGCCCCGCCTGCGGCCGCGCAAATACTACGACCTGGTGGTGCAAGTCGCCATCGTGCGGCCCGGCCCCATCCAGGGCGGCATGGTCCACCCCTATCTGCGCCGCCGCCAGGGCAAAGAAAAAGAAACCTATCCCAGCGAAAAGGTGCGCGGCGTGCTCAGCCGGACCATGGGCGTGCCCATCTTCCAGGAACAGGTGATGCAGATTGCCGTGGTGGCCGCCGGCTTTACGCCGGGCGAAGCCGACCAGTTGCGCCGTTCCATGGCCGCCTGGAAACGCAAAGGCGGCGTGGACAAATTCCGCGTCAAACTCGTGGGCGGGCTGCTGGCGCACGGCTACACGCTGGATTTTGCCGAAGCGCTGTTTCGCCAGGTGGAAGGCTTTGGCGAATACGGCTTTCCCGAAAGCCACGCGGCCAGCTTCGCCCTGCTGGCCTATTTCAGTTCCTGGTTGAAGCGCCACGAACCCGAAGCCTTTCTGGCCGCCCTGCTCAATTCCCAGCCCATGGGCTTTTACGCCCCCGCGCAACTGGTGCAGGACGCCCGCCGCCACGGCGTATGCGTGTTGCCCGCCGACGTCACGGTCAGCGGCTGGGATTCCGCCCTGGAAACCTTGCCGCCTGACCACCCCGGCGCCCAACGGCCCGCCCGCCCCCACGCACCGCCCCGTGACGACACCCGCCCCGCCGTCCGGCTGGGCCTGAGCCTGATCCAGGGCATGCGGGAAGACGCCGTCCGGCGCATCGAAACCGCGCGCGCCCAAAGCCCGTTTACCGACACGGGCGATCTGGCGCGCCGCGCCGGCCTCAACCGCCATGACCTGAATGCGCTGGCCGCCGGCGACGCCCTGCGCACGCTCGCCGGCCATCGGCGCCAGGCCAGCTGGGAAGCCGCCGCCAGCGTACACAGCCGCGACCTGCTGCGCGACGCCGCCATCGAAGAAACCCAGGCGCCCCGCCTCTCAGCCCCCTCCGAAAGCCAGACGGTTGCCGCCGACTACCGCAGCGTCGGCCTGACCCTGCATCGCCACCCCGTCGCACTGCTGCGCTCCCAACTCACCGCCCGCAATTTCCAGCCGGCCGAAGTGCTGAACCGCTATCCCAACAAACGTTCGGCACGCGCTTGCGGCATCGTCACCGTGCGCCAACGGCCGCAAACCTCCAAGGGCGTGATCTTCGTCACCCTGGAAGACGAAACCGGCCCCGTCAACGTCGTCGTGCGCCCCGAGCTCATCGAACGCCAGCGCCGCGAACTGCTGGGGGCCACGCTGCTGGGCGTCTACGGCGCCTGGCAAAGCGTAGACGGCGTCCGCCACCTGATCGCCCAGCGGCTGGTGGATATGTCCGATCTGCTGGGCGGGTTGGCGGCGCAAAGCCGGAATTTTCATTGAGGGGTGGGGTGAGGTTAAACCGGTGAATTGCGGGCAGTACCCGTGACATGGGTGTCACGCATCGCGGCAATCCCCGACGCGCGCGGCCTATGCTTTGCGCCTCGACTCACCATCGTTGCCGGGGACCCACTCATGTCGCCATCGCGAATCCATTTCTATCAAGAGCACTTGGCTGACCTGCATCAGGCCTTGGTTCAACATCCGACCGTGCTGAAGCAATTAAGCGGCCGGAACATCCGCCTTGATGGTGTAGCGCTATTGCCCGAGGACACTTTCTCCACGCCCTTCGGCAAAATCTCAGCCTTGGAATTCGCCCGCTTGTTTTTGGTCTTCGACGGCAGCCGCGTGCATCAACAGGCGGAGCACAAATTGGGGCTGGATAATGCGCCACCCGGCCTCTACTACACCGTGGTCAACCCCCGTTTGATACAGGCGCCGTTCAAGAACAAGCTTGGCCTGTATGCACCAGACGCCGGCACCAACTGTCGCCTCATTTACGCGCTGCACATCGACCATTTCTACTTGAGCGCCACGTTGGCGCCCCCTTACCTGGGCCGCTTCGCTTTTGCGCTTTGCGCCATCACGGCCTATCTGTCCGGACTTGTCAGAATATCCCTGATGGCTGCGGGCGGCCTGGGCTACAGCGCCCGCTACATTGGCTATCGGTTCTGGCCGAAACTCGGGTTCGATGCCCCGCTACATACCGGTGAAACCGCTGGGCAAATGCGGTTAACGGGATGCGCCACCGTGCAGGACGTGTTGGCCATTGATGAGGCTTGGTGGATCAGCGCGGGTTCGCAAAGACCTATGGTTTTTGATCTGGCGCCTCATAGCGCCTCCTGGCAAAAGCTAGTACCCTACATCAGCACTCAAATCGCGCCAGGGAGGCTTATATGAATGACCAAACTACGCTGAAATGCGCCAATACGGTTGGCTACGATAAGACTGGCTACGATAAGACTGGCTGCAATAAGACTGGCGGCACTAAGACAGGCCGCCCAACCCAAGCAACGGGCTCAGAAGACATCTCCGCGAAGCCAGGCCGGGTGATCAAGGTCTCCATGAAGGGTATCCCGGTGGTCACGCAGGGCATTTGGGCGGAAATGGTAGCCCGCGCGCGTCAGCCGTCCACGGTCTTCCGTCCTTATCCGATCTTGCCCGACGCAAACTGACTCAGCCCCACCCCCGCTTTCCTTACACCAGGCCCGCCTTGACATCAGATCAACGCGGGTTTTTCATTTTTTGCCACGCTGCTGCCGCACCCCATCACAGCCCGCCACGGCTGGTCTATCATGGCTTTTTTGTCGCGTAGTTGTAAGGAGCTTTACATGATCCGCAAGCTGATCCCCTTCCTCCTGGTTGCCACCCTGAGCGCGTGCGCCAATACCGGGACGTCGTCTTCGTCCAGCCGCGCACCGGCAGCCTCCAGCTCCTCTAGCTCCTCCACCTCGTCCGATTCGTCCGGTGGCGCAACGTATGGCGGGTCTTCGTATGGGTCGTCGTCGAACATGCCCGGCAGCAGCATGGGTGGCGGCAAGACTTGCGACGCGGGCGCGCTGCAAGCGCAGATTGGCCAGAAAGCCAGCCAGTCGGTCATGGAAGATTTGCGTTCGCGCAGCGGCAGCACCACCGCCCGCATCCTGCGCCCGGGCCAATTGGTCACCATGGAATACAACGCGACCCGCCTGAACCTGATCGTGGATGACAAAGATGTCATGACTGCCATCCGCTGCGGCTGATCCCACCGCACTCCTGCCCCGGGGGCCGGCGCCGAGTCCGGCCCGCCGCTAGGCTTGCCCAACGCCGCTAGGCTTGCCCAACGCCGCTAGGCTTGCCCAAGTTTCGCGCTGGACTTGCCCAAGCCGACTCGCCCAAGCCGCCTTGCCCAAGCCCCCTCGCCAAGCCCTCGCCCAGCGCTTCGCGCTATGCCTCGTTCATGGCCGCGGGCGGCACGTGGGGCAGGAATGCCCCCGCCACTTCGAACGCGCATTCCTCGCGCGCAATATCGATCACCCGAGACACGATCGGGTTGACGATATTTTTCTTGTGCACCGCGTAGTAATTGATGGTCGGCAAGTCCGGCTGCACGTTCAGCTGGCAGAGCGCGCCGCGTTCGACCAGCGGCGCGAAATACGCGCCCGGCAGATAGCTGATGCCCAGGCCCAGCATGGTCAGCTGCGCCATCATCCCCAAGCTATTGCACGTCAGCACGCGCTTGACCGGCAGGCCCTGCTCGGCGAACCAGGCGTCATACAGGTGCGACAACGCGGAATTCGTGGGTTGTGAAATCACCGGATACGGCGCCAGATCCTGCGGCGTCAGCTGCGTCGAAAAATCGATATCCAGCGCAGGGCTGGCCATCCAGACGTTGGTGACCGCGCCCAAGTGCGTGCAGTCGTACTGATAGCTCCAGAACGGGCCCGGCATGATGGCCAGGTCCAGCTGGTCTTGCTCCAGCCGTTCGTAGAGCGTGATGCCGCCATCGATTTCCGGCATCAACTGCACGCGCGGGTAGCGCAGGCTGATCTGGTTGATCAGCCGCGCCAGCCAGGTCATGCCGACGAGTTCGGTCACGCCCAGCCGCACCACGCCTTCGAAGCTGGCCGGGTCGGCCATGTTCTGCACGATGCGGCTGTTCAAGTCGAGCATTTCGCGCGCCAGTTCGAACAGCTTGCGGCCCTGCGGGGTCATCAGCAATTTCTTGGCGCGGCGTTCAAACAAGGGCGAACCGGCAAAAGCTTCCAGTTCGCCCACCCGCTTGGCCACCGCCGATTGGGTGGTGTGCAATTTTCGGGAAGATGCGCTGAAGCTGCCAAGTTCGGAGCTCCAGTAAAAAGCCTCTAGCTGCTTAAGGGTGTACATCGCGGCGGTCGATGCGAAACGCATGGAAACCCTCACCTTACCATCGCCGCCGCGCTGTCCGACCCGGCCTTAGCCGCGCGGATGCAGGATGTCGGCCAGGAAGCGCTGCGCGCGCGGATGCGACGGCGCGCTGAAGAAGCGCTCGGGCGTGTCCATTTCCAGGATCTCGCCGCCGTCCATGAAGACCACGCGGTCGCAGACGTCGCGCGCGAAACCCATTTCGTGGGTCACGCACACCATCGTCATGCCGTCCTTGGCCAAGCCCTTCATCACTTGCAGCACTTCACCGACCATTTCCGGGTCAAGCGCGCTGGTGGGCTCGTCAAACAGCATCACCGGCGGTTGCAGGGCCAGCGCCCGCGCAATGGCCACGCGCTGCTGCTGGCCGCCCGACAACGCCCCCGGGTAGGCATCAATCTTGTGCGCCAGGCCCACGCGATCCAGCAGGCTTTTCGCGAGTTCCACCGATTCCTTGCGGGATTGCTTGCGGATGTTCACCGGCGCGAAGAGCACGTTTTCCAGCACGCTCATGTGCGGAAACAGGTTGAACTGCTGGAACACGAAACCAATCTTCTGGCGCAGCGCGTTCAGGTTGGCGCCCTTCTGATAAATGTCTGCGCCGTCGATCAGGATGCGGCCTTTTTCGATGGGCTCCAGCCGGTTGATCGTGCGGATCATGGTCGACTTGCCCGAGCCCGACGGCCCGCACACCACCAGCACTTCGCCCCGCGACACCGCCAGGTCCACGTCCTTCAGCACGTGATGCGCGCCGTACCACTTGTTCACTTTTTCAAGCTTGATCATGTTTGTTCCTTTAAGCCATGGCGCGCGAGCGGCGGATACGCAGGTCCAGCCAGCTCAAGCCGCGGCTCAGGCTGAAGCACACCAGGAAATAGATGATGGCCAGGATGCCGAACACCTGTAGCGGCTGGGTCAGCACCAGGTTGTTGACCTGGTTGGCCGCGAAGGTCAGTTCATTGACGCTGATGACATAGCCCAGCGACGTTTCCTTGATGGTCGACACGAACTGGCTGGTCATGCTGGGCAGCACGTTAAAGAGCGCTTGCGGCAGCACCACTTTGCGCATCGTCGTCCAATAGCCCACGCCCAGCGAGCGCGACGCCTCGATCTGACCGCGCGGCACCGCCTCGATGCCCGACCGGATCACCTCCGACAGATACGCGCTTTCATAGACGACCAGCGCGAAGATCAACGTCCAGAAGCCGCTGACGACCTGGCCCGTCAACTTGGGCACCACAAAGTAGGCCCAGAAGATCAGCATCAGTAGCGGCATGCCGCGCACCACGTTGACCAGCGCCTTGCTGGCCACGCGCAGCCAGCCAAACGGGCTGACACGCGCCAGCGCGATCAACAACGCCAGCGGCATCGACATCGCCAAGCCCAGCGCGGCCAGAATCAGCGTGAGCGCCAGGCCGCCCAAGGGGCCGTTGGGGTATTGGCCGACCAGCAGCGTCGGCCAGTATTGCAGTAGCAGATCAAGCACCGTGGCCTCCGCGATTCAGACGATAACGGGCGTAGATGCGCGATCCCAGCGCCATGATCAGGAACGATCCCAGCAGGTACATGATCGTCGCCGCGCCGAAGGTGGCAAAGGTGCGATAGGTTTCGTTTTCGATCTCGCGCGCCTGGTAGGTCAGCTCCATCACCCCAATCGCCATGGCGACGCTGGTGTTCTTGAACAGCAGCAGCGCGCGGCCCACCAGCGGCGGAATGGAAATGCGCAGCGCTTGCGGCACGATCACGAAGCGCATGCATTGCAGATAGCTCGCGCCCAGCGCGCGCGCCGCCTCGAATTGCGTGCCGGGAATGGCGCGCAGGCCGCTGCGGATGTCTTCGGCGATGTAGGCCGCCGACCCCAGCCCCAGCGCAATCGCCGCCAGCGACATCTCGGCGTTATGGTCGTACAACCACAGGCGCACGCCTTCCGGCAGCAGTTCGGGCATGCCGAAATACCAGAACAGCACCTGCACCAGCAGCGGCACGTTGCGGTGGTATTCCACATAAGCGTCGACCACCCAGCGGCACGGCGCCAGATTGGTCGCGCGCACCACCACCAGCGTCACCGCGATGGAAAACGCCAGCACCCAGGCAACCAGAAACAGTTGCACGGTGATGGCCATGCCGCTGAGCAGCAGCTGGTATTGGGAAGCGTCAAGTAGGCTCATAAAGCAGTCAATCTCCAACAATCGCGCGGACCACGCCAAACGTCACGGTTTCCAACCGCCCGCCTGGGCAGGCGCCGGAAACCGTGACGGGGCATTCGGGCCTTGGATACGGGCCTAGATACGGGCCTCGGGGCCTAAATACGGGCCTCTAAACACGGGCCTTCATACCGGTTCTGGCCGAGATCCGCGCTGGGGTTCGCGCTTCAGCCGGCGATGGGGCCGATCTTGAAACCGCGTTCCAGCTTGTAAGGCGTTTCTGCGCCGAACCACTTGTCGAACAGCTTGGCTGCGGCGCCCGAGCTTTCGGCCTCGTCCAGCGCCTGGTTCACCGTTTGCAGGAAACGCGGTTCGGACTTGCGCACGCCCAGACCCCACGGCTCGTCAAACACCGACTTGGCGATGACGGTGACGGGCGCCGTCGGCGGGCTTTGCAGCACCAGACGCGCCAGCACCAGCTCCGACGCAAACTGCGCGTCCACCTTCTTTTGCTGCAAGGCCAGGTACGTGGCCGAGCTGTCGCCATAGCCAATGACCTGGGACTTGTCCAGAATGCGCTTGATTTCGCGTTCCGAGCTGGAACCCTTGGTGGCGCCAACACGGCGGCCGTTCAGGGCTTCAATGCTGTCAAAGCCCGAATCCTTGCGCACCAGCAGCTTTTGCGGGCTGACGTAGTAGGCGTGGCTGAACGCGATCTGTTCGGCGCGGTCGGGCGAATAGCCCAGGTTGGCCGCCAGAATATCGACGCGCCCTTCATTCAGTTCCGGCACGCGCGCCGCCACCGACAGCAGCTTGTAGCTGACCTTGACGCCCAGCTTGTCGGCGACGAGCTTGCACACGTCCACGTCGTAGCCCACCAGTTGGCGCGTGGCGCCGTCCTGGAAGCTGAACGGCTGCGACGTGCCCAGCGTGCCGCAGACGAGTTCGCCGCGCGCCTTGATGTCGTCGATCTGATCGGCCTGGGCGGCAGCGCCCAGCGTCAGCGTGGCCAGGCCCAGGCAGGCCGCGAAAAGAGAGTGGCGTTTCATGCGTGATTCCCCTTGTCTGATTTGTGTGGTGGTCGTACGGAATGAATGGGCGCGGCGCGGGCTCAGGCCAGCTTGGCGCAGGCGTCGCGAATGGCCGAGCAGCCTTGCTTGATGTCATCAAGCGACGCCGCGAACGACAGCCGGAACGTGCCCGGCGCGCCGTAAGCATGGCCGTCGATGACGGCAACGCCGGCTTCGCGCAGCAGGTAATGCGTCAGGTCGGTGTCGGTGGCGATCACGTCGCCCGCAGGCGTCTTCTTGCCCAACAGGCCCGAGCAATCCGGGAAGACGTAGAACGCGCCTTGCGGCACAACAATCGCCAAGCCCGGCGTGCCGGACAATTCGGCAATCGCCAGGTCGCGGCGTTCGCGGAACACCTTGGCGAATTCGGCCACGCAGTCCTGCGGGCCTGACAACGCTTCCAGCGCCGCCGCCTGGCTCACGGACGACGCGCCCGACGTGCTTTGCGATTGCAGAATGGCCATCGCCTTGATCAATTCGTCAGGCGCCGCGCCGTAGCCGATGCGCCAGCCGGTCATCGCGTAAGCCTTGGACACGCCGTTCACGACCAGCGTGCGGGCGGCCAGTTCCGGCGCCACTTGCAGCGGATGCACGGTGGCTTCGCCCGTGAAATTCAGGCGGGCGTAGATGTCGTCCGTCATCAGCCAGACGTGCGGATGGCGCTTGAGCACTTCCGTCAGGCCGCGCAGTTCTTCGGCGGTATAGACCGAGCCCGTCGGGTTGCTGGGCGCGTTCATCATCAGCCACTTGGTGCGCGGCGTGATGGCGCGTTCCAGCGCGTCCGGGGTGACTTTGTAATCGGTGGCGGGCGACGTTTCCACGGCGACCGGCACGCCGCCGTTCACCAGCACCATGTCCGGGTACGACACCCAGAACGGCGCAGGGATCAGGACTTCATCGCCGTCATTCAGCGTGGCGGCCAGGCCATTGAAAATCACCTGCTTGGCGCCGGTGCTGACGATGATCTGCGACACCGGGTAGTCCACGCCCGTCGCCTCCAGCAAATGGCCGCGGGCGGCCTTGCGCAGCGCAACCGTGCCTTGGGCCGGCGGGTATTTGGTTTCGCCGCGGTTCATGGCGGCGGTGGCGGCCTGGCGGATATGTTCCGGCGTAGAAAAGTCCGGCTCGCCAATCGTCAGGTCGATGATGCGGCGGCCTTGCTCGCGCAGTTCAGCGATGATGGCGCGCGCGGCAACGCTGGGCGACAGCTTGATGCGCTTGATGCGGTCGGCAACGATGCTCATTTGGTGGCTCCCATCTTCTCGGCCAGCGTCTTTTCCAGCCAGGGCTTGGTGTAGGTGCCGGCGCGCAGCTTTTCCTTGGCCACGGCTTCGTCGGCTTCCTTCTTCTGCGCCAGGGCCAGCACGGCGGCGGCGTGTTCGGCGGGAATCACCACCACGCCATCGGCGTCGCCCACGACCACGTCGCCCGGGTTGACCACCTGGCCGCCCACGGACACGGGCACATTGATTTCACCGGGGCCATCCTTGTACGGCCCCTTGTGCGACACGGCGCGCGCGAAGCAGCCGAATTCGCCTTGGGCAAACACGTCGAAGTCGCGCACGGCGCCGTCGATCACGAAGCCTTCGATGCCGCGCGATTGCGCGTCCATCATCATCAGTTCGCCAACCAGCGCGTTGCTGGTGTCGCCCGAGCCGTCGACCACGATGACGTCGCCCGCGCCACCCAGCGAAATTGCCTTGTGGATCATCAGGTTATCGCCGGGGCGGGTCTTGACGGTGAGCGCCAGGCCGACGGTGCGGCGCGTGGCGGCATGCATCGGGCGCAGGCCCGACACACCGTACAGGCGGTTCATGCAGTCGCTGATCTGGGCCGAGCCAATCTGGGCAAAGCCCGCCAGCACGTCAGCGGCGACGGCCTGGGCGGGCCGGGAAAGAATGCGATATCCGATGGGATTCATAAGGAAAGTCAGGGGTAAATGCGTGAGGCGATTAAGCGAACATGCATTACAAAGCCCCCCATGCCTTTCCTCAAAACGATATAAATTCCCAGCGATCCAGGAATTTTATTCGTACATAACAGCGATTAGGGTATTCCCTTATTCGTGATTGCCCATTCAGTCGTCGCCGCCGCTGATAGCTTGGCGGGCTTCCGCCAACGCCACCGTCAAATTCTGGACTTTCTTTTTCAACTGATCGCGTTCCTCGGTCACACGCGTCAGCACGCCACGCAGGCGCGCGACCTCGGCGGGCAGGTCCTCGATGCTTTCAATCGGCACCTCGGGCGGCGCTTCGCGGGGCGGCGGGGCTTTGGCCAGACGCACTTCGCGCGCGGCCTGTTGCAGCTCTTTCCTGCCTCCGGCGACGGCGGCGGCCTGACGCTCGGGCGGCAAGGACGCGACCGCAGCGGCGGCGTTGATCGAAATCGCCCCCGCTTTTACCGCCTGCACCAGTTCCGGCGCGGCTTCCTTCTGGATTTTTTCGATCTGGCCCAGCGTGTTGCTGCTGATCCGGGCGGCGCGCGCCAAGGCCTGACGGCTGGGCACGGGCGGCGTCCACGAGATATTCGGCGGCAGGCGCGGGGCGTTGTCGGCGCTGGACGCCCCCGCTTCGTCTTCGTCCCAAGGCGGCGAGCCATCAGCCGGAACGCCGTCGGCGACGGCAGCGTCAGCCGGCGCACTGCCTTCGGGCGGCGTGCGCGCCAGCAGAATTTCCTTCTTGCGCAAGGCGAGCACCCCGCGCTGGAAGTCCGACACGCTGCGCCGGCCCAGATGGTTTTCGATCATCCACAGATGCACGTCTTCCATCGACTTGAACGCCGTGTTCTGACGCGTCTGGAATTCGATGCCGTGCTTTTTGCAAATGGCGTAACGGTTGTGGCCGTCCACCAGCAGATCGCCCCACAGCACCAGCGCGTCGCGGCACCCTTCAGCCAGCAGGCTGCGTTCCAGCGCCTCGTGCTCGTCTTCGGTCAAAGGGTCTATATAGGCGCGCAGGCCCTCGTCAATCCTGATATCCATGATGTCCAATAGGTTTCTTGCCAACTTCCGCTACGTCAGCCCCTGGCCGCGCAGCAGATCCTGAATGGCCGCCAGCCGCGCCACGGGGTCGGTCAGGCCCAGTAACACGGCCTTGTCGTCCGGCGGCAGTGGCAGCATCTCGCACCAGCGGTCTGCCACCCAGCCGCTGTCATCCAGCCGGTACGGCGGCGCCAGCGGCATCCTTTCAGCGGGAACGCCCTCTTGCTGCCATTGGGCCACCAGACGCCCCAGCGCATCGGCGCTGGGCTGCATGGCCGCTGGCACGGGCGTGGGCGGGTCGTCGGCGATGGGCTCGGTCTGGCCCATCCAAAGGCCGTATTTTGCCACCTCGCTGGAAAGCAGCCGAAAACGGCTCGTGCCCACGCAGCGCACTTGCAGCAAGGCGGGCATCGGGGCTTCCCATGACGCGATGCGCGCCATCGTGCCCACGGGCGCCAGGGTCTCCACGCCCTCGGGCGTGCGGACCTCTCTGCCCGCCAGCAGGCCCACCACGCCGAACTCGCTGCCCTCCGCGATACAGCGGCGGATCATATCCAGGTAGCGCACCTCGAAAATACGCAGGTGCAGCACGCCGGCGGGAAACAGCGCATTGGATAAGGGGAACAGCGGAATCAGCGCCATGGCTGTCTCCTACGTGACGTCGAAGGCGGCGTCCACCGGCACTTGCATGGCCGTCACCATCGCATTCGTTTGCGCCGCCATGCCTATCACTGACAGCAGTTCGGCGTGCTGGACATCGGTCATGCCCTTGGCCCGGGCGGCGGCCGTGTGCGAATGCACGCAGTACGAGCAGCCGTTGGCGGTGGATACCGCGATGTAGATCATTTCCCGCACCAGCGGCGAGAGTTCGCCGTCGGCCATCATCACCTGCTTGAGCTGCGCCCACACGCGTTGCAATTGCGGCGGGTCATTGGCCAGCGCGCGCCAGAAATTGTTGACGAAATCCGACTTGCGGGTTGCGCGAATATCTTCGAACACCGCCCAGGCTTCCGGGTGCTTGCGGACCTCATCGTCCGATAACAATTTGACCGTGCTCATGCCGTGGTTCCTATGGGTTAAGGCCGTTCAGGGCCGAAAATGCGCGGGGCAAGCTACAGTGCAAGCAGTCGCCAGGCCCGCCGGCAGCGTGAATCGGGCCTTCCATCATAGATCGGCCACGGCCCGGTCCCCACACGGGAAACATCATGCCCCAACTCTCCGCCTACCTCAGCTTCGACGGCAACTGCGCCGACGCCATGCACTTCTATGAACGCGTGCTGGGCGGCCGCATCGAGGCCCTGATCCGCTACGCCGACGCCCCCGCCGACGCCGCCATGCCCGCCCTGTCGCCCGACGACGCCGAACGCATCATGTACGCCCGGCTGGCGCTGGACGAACAAACGCTGCTGGCCAGCGACGCCACGGCAGGCCACCCCTACCCCGGCAAAAAAGGCATGGCGCTGGCGCTGGTCTACCCCACCGTTTCTGACGCGCAACGCGTGTTCGAACAACTGGCCGACGGCGGCAACGTCACGATGCCGCTGCAAAAAACGTTCTGGGCGGAAGCCTACGGGGCGCTCATCGACCGGTTTGGAACGCGTTGGATGCTAAGCGGCGGCAGATTGACGCAGTGACGCGGCAAACGCCCCACCGCTTTTAAATCTTTTGCATTCTTCCACGCGAACCTTGCAGTAATCTGGCAGCGCTCCATTCCACAGGAAGCGCCCGCCATGACATTTCTTGCCAGCGCCACGTTGCTACGCCGCCGCGACGGCCATGAAGCCCGCGTCACCTTCGTCGAGCTGTTCTTCGACCTGGTTTACGTGTTTGCCGTCACCCAGTTGTCGCACAGCCTGCTGCACGACCTGACGCTGATGGGCGCGGTGCAAACGCTGGTGCTGTGGTTCGCCGTGTGGCTCGGGTGGCAATACACCTGCTGGGTCACGAACTGGTTCAATCCCGACGCCATCCCCATGCGCATCATGCTGTTCGCGGTGATGCTGGTAGGCCTGATCGCCGCCGCCGTGCTGCCCGGCGCGTTCGGCGAAAACGGGCTGATCTTTGCCATCTGCTATGCGCTGATCCAGGTGGGCCGCACGGTCTTCATCGTGCTGCACCTGGGCCGCAACCATCCGCTGGCCGATAACTTCCGGCGCATGCTGGGCTGGTTGAGCATTTCCGCCGTGCTGTGGATTGCGGGCGGTCTTGCGTCGGGGCAATGGCGTCTGGCGCTGTGGATACTGGCCGTGGCCTGCGAATACATTTCGCCCATGATCGGCTTCCGGCTGCCCGGCATGGGGCGGTCGACCACCCGCGACTGGACGATCGAAGGCGGCCACCTGGCCGAACGCTGCCAGTTGTTCGTGATTGTGGCGCTGGGTGAAACGCTGCTGATCACGGGGGCCACGCTGGGCGAGCACCCGCATTGGGACATCCCCACCTTGATTGCGCTGCTGGTCGCCTTCCTGGGAACGGCCGCCATGTGGTGGGTGTACTTCGACACCAGCAGCAAGGACGGCAGCGAGGCCATCGTGCACTCCAACGACCCGGGGCGTATCGGCGCGTATTTCCACTATGTGCACGTCATTCTGATTGCGGGTGTGATCGTGTCAGCCGTGGCCAACGAGCTGGTCATTCTGCACCCGGATGGCCGCATCACCACGCCCGCCGCCGCCGCGCTGATCGGCGGTCCGGCGCTGTACCTGGTGGGTAACGCCATCTACAAGACGGTGGTGTATGCGCGCTTTCCGCTGTCGCACGTGGTGGGGCTGGTGTTGCTGGCGGTGCTGGCGCCCGTGTCGTTCGTCACCGACAACCTGATGGTGGGCGGCCTGACCACGCTGATCATGATGGTCGTAGCCGTGTGGGAAAGCGTGTCGCGGCGGGATCAAGCGCGCCGTTTGCCGAACACGGATTTCGGCGTACGCCCATGAAACCGCGTGAACGCCGCGCTGAAATTGGCCGGGTGCCGATAGCCCACGCGATACGCCGCCTGCGCCACCTGGCAGCCCGTTTCCAGTAGTTCCCACGCGCGGCGCATGCGCAGTTCGGTCAGCAAGCGATGCGGGCTGGTGCCGTACAGCTTGCGGAACCCCTCTTTCAGCTTGAACTCGTTCAGCCCTGTCGACAGGCACAGATACTGCACGGTCAGTTCGCGGTCCATCTGCGTTTGCATCAACGCGCGCGCGGCTTCCAGGCGCCCGATATCGGCCTGGCTGAGCCGGCCCGCTTCGGGCATCGGTTCCAGCCCGCGCAATTGCCGCGACAACAACGTCAGCGCCCGGATATGCGCATCCAGCGGGTCTTCCCCTGACGCCAATTCCTGGGCCGACGCCATCAGTTCCGCCGTGGTCTTGCCGTGCGACAGGCGCCGCAAGCGGCCCTCGCCCAGCAGGCTTTCCGCGCGCGCGTCGCCCGCGTAACGGCGCAGCACCTGTTCCCCCACCAGCAGCCGCAGCTGCGACACCGTGGCGCCGCCCAAATAGCGGCGTTCACCTTGCGCGCGCTGAAACGTCGTGACGGTGGTGGTGCCGCCCCGAAAATCCAGCGCCGCGCCGTCAGCGCCCTGGTAGGCCGACACGCCCTGCATCGCCAAGGTGATCACCAGCGTGCGCGCGCCATACCCGGCGGCATTCTCTTCGATCAGGTCGCGCGACGGGGTGTATTGCGAATGCACCAGCGTCAGGCCGTCGTCCAGCTCCATCCGATCCGCATGGCAGTCACCCAGATCCGACGGCAAGGCAAGGCGGCGCCAACCCGCACGCGGGCTCGCGTCTGGCTGGGCCAACAAGGAAGAAACACGGATGGACATGAGGCGTTATCCGTTTTGAATACGGAAGGCTCCGGAATGCATACGGATGTGAATGATAGTTGTTCTCATAAAGAAATACCATCGTTCGGGACGGCTGCACCACCGTAGCGGCCGCGACATTTGCACGAGAAGCCCGCGTTGAAGTCCGCTCGTGAAGTCCGCTCGTGAAGCCCGCTCGTGAAGTCCGCTCTTGAAGTCCGCACTGGAAGCCCGATGATGCCCCCTCCCGCCCGTCTTACGCCCCTAGCCTGGGCGCTGCTCTGCCTGACCGCCCTGCCCACCGCCCTCGCCGCCCCCGCCGCGCACGCGCAGCCGTCCGCCGAACTGCCCGCCATCACCGTCACCGCCGACAAGCAGGAACGCGCGCTGGAAGATGTGCCGTCCAGCCTGTCCGTGTATGACGGCGACATGCTGGACGCCCAAGGCATCCACAACGTCGAAGCCTTGCAGACCATCACACCCGGCCTGAGCTTCCAGCCGTTCGGCCAGGCCGGCGTCAATTCGCCCGTGATGCGCGGGCTTTCCGCCAATTTCTTTTCGTTCTCGACCTCGACATTATTGGTAGTGGATGGCGTGCCAACCCTGACGGCGCAAGGCTACGACGACCAGTTGCTGGGCATCGACCGCGTTGAAGTGCTGCGCGGCCCGCAGTCCACGCTGTACGGCCGCAACGCCGAAGCCGGCGTCATCAACATCCACACGCGCCAGCCCGACAACACCTTGCGCGGCCAGGTGTCCGCCGAGATCGGCAGCCGCGACTTGCGCGTCATGCGCTTCGATCTAAGCGGCCCGCTGGTTGAAGACCGCCTGTACGCCAGCGTGGCCGGCACCTGGCGCAGCCAGCACGGCTTTATCGACAACACCTACACCGGCCAACGCGAAGACGACCGCGAACTGCGCAACGGCAAAATCGCGTTGCGCTGGACGCCGTCGGCCCACACCGACGCCACGCTGCGCTACGCGCAGGTGGACTACCGCGACGGCGCGGCCTTGTGGGGCTCGCCCACCGCGCCGCGCGACACGGTGGCCTCTGGCACGCCCAGCTGGAACCACTCCATCGGCCGCAGCGCGTCGCTGGCCGTGCGCCACGACTTCGATACCGGGCTGCGCCTGTCATCCGTCACGGCGTGGAACAACTTCCGCGACCGCGTCCAGCAAGACACCGATTTTCTGCCCGCCGACCTGCTGCACATTGCACGCGACCACGAGTTCAGCAATGTGTCGCAAGAGCTGCGGCTGGAAGGCGATTGGAACCGCACGCACTGGCTGGTCGGCCTGTACGCCGATGGCGACGACCACGACCTGCGCAACACGCAAAAGATGCCGATGGGCCTGACCGAAAGCGTCGTCAACCTGCGCGGCAACTCCACCGCGGCGTTCACGAACTGGACCGTGCCGCTGGCCGAGCGCTGGACGCTTGAAGCCGGCGCGCGCATCGAACGTGACCGCGTCCGATTCCGCCCGCAAGGCGCCGACGCGCGCCGCGCCGACTGGACCCGCGCCACGCCCCGCATCGCCCTGCAATACGCCTTTGCGCCGCGCCAGCAAGTCTATGCGTCCGTTTCCGACGGCTTTCGCGCAGGCGGCTTCAACGTGTTCTCGCCCGCTGCGAACTACGCGGCCTATCAACCCGAAACCTTGCGCTCGTACGAAATCGGCGCCAAGGGGTGGCTGCCCGGCAACCGGCTGCGCTATTCCAGCGCGTTCTACGTCATGAGCGTGAAGAACATGCAGGTGCAGCAGATGCCCGTGCCGGGCCTCGTCTACGTGACCAACGCGGCGTCGGCGCGGTCCATCGGCGCGGAATTCGAACTGGAATACCTGCTGGGCGATGGCTGGTCGATGCAAGCCGGGCTTGGCCTGAACCGCACGCGCTTCTCAAGCTTCATGGACGGTGCAGCCGACTACAGCGGCAATCAGAACCCCTTCGCGCCGCGCATCAACGGCTATATCAGCGCCCGTTACGACGCGCCCGCCGGCTGGTACGCGCAAGCGTCACTGACCGGCACCGGCCGCGTGTACCTGGACTCCGCCAACCGCTACACCCGCAACGGCTACGGCCTGGTCAACCTGGCGGCCGGCGTCACCGTGCGGCAGATGGAAATCTCGGGCTACGTCAATAACCTCGCCAACCGCCGCTACGACGCCGTGGGCTATCAGAACGGCATCGTCACCGTGTATAGCCCGCCGCGCGAAGTCGGCATGCGCTTCACCTGGCGCATCTAACAAGGACGCTTATGAACCCGCACACTTCCCACCCCATGCAGCGCTATTGGGACCTGACCGCCGCCCCCATCCAGGCCGCAGCGCTGGACACCGCGCTGGAGCTCGGCCTGCTTGACCGCCTGACAGAACCGGCCAGCGCCGCCGACGTCGCCCATGCGCTGGCGCTGCGCCCCGCGCAAACCGCGCATCTGCTGGACATGCTGTGGAGCCTGGACCTGCTGCACCGCATCGACGGCGACCCGGTGCAATACCTGTGCCAGCCGGAAGCGCGCAAACATTTCTGCCCGGGCCAGCCAGACTACTGCGGCGACGCGTGGCGTTATCGCCGCCGCGCGCTCACGCATTTCAGCGAACAGATGGGAGATCAATTGCGGGCAGACGGCCCGCCCATCGAACCGTACGTGCAAACCAACGCCACCGGCTGGGCGCAGGCCGCGCGCGTGCAGATCGCCCAGGAACAACGCGCCATCGCCGTCGCCGCCGCCGGCCATGCCATGGCGTGCGTGCCCGGCGCCGCCCATGCGCGGCGCATTCTGGACCTGGGCGGCGGCCCGGGTCTGATCGGGATATCGCTGGTGCAACGCTGGCCGGATGCCACCGGCGTGGTGTTCGACTGGCCCGAGACCGCTGCCGTCGCGCAAGAGAACATCATTGCTGCGGGTTTGTCGGAGCGCATGACGGTGATCGGCGGCGACCTCGCCGCCGACCCCGTCGGCCAAGGCTACGACTTGATCTGGTGCTCGTCGGTGCTGCACTTCCTGCCGGACGCGCCCGCCGCGCTGCGCAAGATGCACGATGCGCTAGCGCCCGGCGGGCAGTTGGTCATGGTGCACGCCGAAGTGCCTGCGGATGCCCACGCCGCCGCCCGCGTGCTGCCGTACTACCTGCCGATGATGCTGCTGGGTCGGCGCGTCACGCGCGCAGGCGAATTGCATCAGGCGCTGGTGGATAGCGGATTCACCGACGTGCGCGGCTTTGATTCCGACCGTTTCCCGATGGCGCCCGTACACGTATTGACTGCCAGTAAGGCGCACGCATGAGTCCATCGTTACGCAACGGTTTGCGCCAGGCGCTGTTCGGCTGGCTGAATCTGGCGCTGACCGCGCCCGGCGTCTATCTGTGGCTGGGCTTGCCGCTGGTGCTGCGCCAGCACGGCTGGTCCGGCACGGCCATCGGCCTGTTCCAACTGGCCAGCCTGCCCACCGTGTTCAAGTTCCTGCTGGCGCTGCCGCTGGACCGGCCGCGGGCGGGGCGCGGCAGGCGCGGCACAAGTCGCACAAGTGGCACAAGCGGCTCGTTCGGCACCCACTGCTCCCGCTACCGCGGCTGGGCCGTCGCCTTGCTGCTGATCTACGCAGCGGTGCTGTGCGCGCTGGGCTGGCGCGATTTGCTGGATGACAAGCGCGTGCTGTTTGCTTTGGCCACGGCCGCGGCGCTGGCCGGCACCTGGGCCGACGTGCCGGTCAACGCGTTGGCGATTCGCGTACTGCCCGCATCCAGCCGCGCGTGGGCCGGTGGCATCCGGTCGATGGCGCTATGCCTGGGCGCCATTGCGGGCGGCGGCCTGATGCTGGTGGCGCACGCGCGCTGGGGCTGGCAGGCGCCCTTCGCGATCATGGCGGGCGCGCTGGCGCTGGGCGCGGTGTGGACGGCGTTCGTCAGGGAAGACGGCGGCACGGTTGATGATGCGCCGGCGCTGAATACCGCACTGGTCGTGGCCTACTTCAAGCGTGATGACACGCGCCGCTGGCTGCCGCTTTTGGCATTGCTGTTTCCGTTCATCGGATCAGGGTGGTTCTTCTTGAAGCCGCTGCTGCTGGATCAGGGGCTGGCGCCGGAGCGCGTGGCATGGCTCGTCGGTGTGGCCGGTGGCGGGGTCGGCGCGCTGGCCAGCGCGGCGTCGGCACGCAGCAGCAAGCGCTGGCGTCCCGCCGTGACCGTGCCTGGGCATGCCGCGTTCGGTTGCGCCGCCCTGCTTGCGCTGACCGCCGCCGTCACGCTGCATGCGCCGCCCGCGGTGTTGATCGCTTGCGCCATGGGCATCGCCGCCGCCATGGGCGCCACCGCCGCGCTGGCGTTCAGCCTGATGATGGCGCACGCCCGGCCCGGTTTGCAGGCGCTGGACTATGGCATTCAATCCAGCGTGTTCTCGCTGACGCGCATACTGGTGCCGCTGGCGGCCGGGGTATTGATGGATGCCGCCGGGCAAGGCGCAATGCTGGCCGCGTTGGCGGCGGCGTCGGCGGGCGTGCTGCTGCTGGCGCTGCGTACCAGCGCAAAATTGAGGCTCTTACCCCGGCTATGACACGGGCTATGACACGGGCTCTGACCCAGGCTATGACGCTGACTATGGCCCGGGCTATGACCCGCCCTCGTCTTGCATCACCCCCCCGGCCGATGCAAGGCCAGCACATCATGCAGCGATTGCGCTGCGCGTTGCATCACCGGTACGGCGCGCAGCAGATCGTCCAGCATCACGCGCGCGGTCGGCGCATGGCAGGCCACGGCGGCCACCACGCGGTCTTCGCCGTCTCTTACGGGCACCGCCACCGCGCTCATACCGCGCACGAACTCTTCGTTGTCGATTCCGATGCCGCGCGCGGCCAGGCGTTCCAACTCTTCTTCCAACTGCGCCGGGTCCGTCAAGGTGCGCGGCGTGTTGCGCGTGAGCGGTAACCGCGCCAGCACGCGGCCGCGTTCCAGCCGGCTCATCGACGCCAGAAACAGCTTGCCGCTGGCCGTGCAGTGCATCGGCACGTGGCTGCCTACGGAAAAGAACAGACGCAAGGGCTCCGACGTTTCCACGCGTTCCATATAGACCACGCGGTCGCCGTCGGGCGCCGTCAGGTTGCAGGTTTCACCCAAGGTGCCAACCAGTTGCGCCAGCACCGCTCGGCAGGCGCGCGTGAATGCCGACGCGCGCAACGTCGCCAGCGCCAGCGAGGTGGCTTGCGGCCCCGGCACAAAGCCGTGCTCGGTGGGGGTGGCCGCCACAAAACCCGCGCGCTGCATCGCGGCCAACAAACGCATCAAGGTGGTCTTGGGCATGTCCAGCCGTTGCGCCAGTTGCGCCAAGGTGGGCGGATGCTGCGCGCGCGCCAGATGCTCCAACACGATCAGCGCGCGTAACGACCGCGCGGCCTCTTGCTGTTGGGCGGCGGGTTCCGGCGGCTCAGCGGTCTCCGTCGATGCTGCACTGCGATTTTGAAACCGAAGTTGCATGTTCCGTTCCATTTGTCTGCCCCCACGCGTGTTGTGCTTTGTTCTACGCGCCTGCTTCCTAGAATCGCCACAGATCCCGGCCACTTGGCACACCGCGCCAAGCCGGCGGGACCGACCCAGTATATAAGTGCGCCTCGCTGCGGCAAGCAGGGAAAACGCGCCGTACCGCCCGGGTTTCCCGCCCGGGCGACAACAGGGAGACAAGGCGATATGTCCGATACCGTGGATGTCATCGTGGTGGGCGCCGGCTCGGCCGGATGCGTGATGGCCAACCGGCTAAGCGCCGACGGCACGCACGCCGTCTGCCTGCTCGAAGCCGGCCCCCGGGACACGTATCCGTGGATACACATCCCCATCGGCTACGGCAAGACCATGTTCCACAAAGTGGTGAACTGGGGCTACTACACCGACCCCGACCCCAACATGCTCGGCCGCCGCATCTACTGGCCGCGCGGGCGCACGCTGGGCGGGTCCAGCGCCATCAACGGGCTCATCTATATTCGCGGCCAACGCAGCGACTACGACGCCTGGGCCGATGCCGGCAACCCCGGCTGGCGCTGGGACGACTGCCTGCCCTACTTCCGCAAGCTGGAAACCAACGACTTGGGCGCAGGGCCCACGCGCGGTCTCAGCGGCCCCTTGAACGCGACCTCCATCAAAACGCCACATCCGCTGGTCGAAGCGCTGATCGCCGCAGCCGGCACGCTGGGGGTGCCGCACTTACGGGACTTCAACACGGGCGAGCAGGAAGGCGTGGGCTATTACCAGCTGACGACGCGCAATGGCCGCCGCTGCTCCACCGCCGTCGCCTACCTGCGCCCCGCCGAAGACCGGCCCAACCTGCGCGTGGAAACCGATGCGCACACCATGGCCATTCTGTTCGAAGGCGGCCGCGCCTGCGGCGTGCGTTACCGGCAAGGCGGACACATCCGCACGCTGCGCGCGCGCCGTGAAGTGGTGCTGTGTGCGGGCGCGCTGCAATCGCCGCAGCTGTTGCAGCTGTCCGGCGTGGGGCCTGCCAAGCTGCTGCACGAATTCGGCATTCCTGTTGTGCGCGACCTGCCCGGTGTCGGTGAAAACCTGCAAGACCATTTGCAGATCCGGCTGATCTACGAGACCACCCAGCCCATCACCACCAACGACCAACTGCGCAGTTTGCACGGCCGCGTCGGCATGGGGCTGCAATGGCTGCTGTTTCGCAGCGGGCCGCTGGCGGTGGGCATCAACCAGGGCGGCCTGTTCTGCCGTGTCGACCCCGCCAGCCGCACGCCCGACACGCAATTTCACTTTGCCACGCTGTCGGCCGACATGGCGGGCGGCAAGGTGCACCCATTTTCGGGCTGCACGTATTCGGTCTGCCAGTTGCGCCCAACGTCACGCGGCCACGTCCGCCTGCGCAGCACCGACCCCTTTGCGGCGCCCGCCATGCAGCCCAATTACTTGTCCACGGAATTGGACCGGCGCATGACGGTAGCCGCCGTGCGCTATGCGCGGCAAGTGGCCGCCACCGAACCGCTGGCGGGCCTGATGAAGCGGGAATTCCGCCCAGGCCCTGACGTGCGCACCGACGACGAGATTCTGCATTTCTGCCGCGAGTACGGGGCCACCATCTTCCACCCGTCCGGCACCGCCAAGATGGGTCCGCGCAGCGATCCGATGGCCGTCGTAGACGAACGCCTGCGCGTGCATGGCGTGGCCGGACTGCGCGTAGTGGACTGCTCCATCATGCCCACGCTCGTCTCGGGCAATACCAATGTGCCGGTGGTGATGCTGGCCGAACGCGCGGCCGACTTCATGCTGGAAGACTTCAAACAGGCGCAGCGGCAGGCGGATTCGGTCGCCGCCTGAGCGTATTACCCATTACCCATTACCCCATTCATTACCCACTCCCCACTCCCCACTCCCCAGGACGCATCCCATCCCGAAACCCCTAAGCCAGTAAGGCGCGCGGCAACGCAGAATGCCCCGCCCCACCAAAGGAGACTGCAATGCCCAAGCAAAATGAAGCCGCGGTACGCAAAGTCGTCACGGCGTCACTCATCGGCGCCACCATCGAGTGGTACGACTTCTTCCTCTACGGTGTCGTGGCCGGCATCGTGTTCAACAAGCTGTACTTCCCCACCGGCGACCCGCTCGTCTCCACCATGCTGGCCTACACCACCTTCGCGGTGGGCTTTGTGACGCGCCCCTTGGGCGGGCTGATCTTCGGCCACTTCGGTGACCGCATTGGCCGCAAAAGCATGTTGGTGATGACGCTGATGATCATGGGCGTGTCCACGTTCCTGATCGGGCTGGTGCCCACTTACGACAGCATCGGCGTCTGGGCGCCTATCCTGCTATTGCTGCTGCGCGTGTTCCAGGGCATCGGGCTGGGCGGCGAATGGGGCGGCGCGGTGCTGATGGCCTACGAATACGCGCCGCCTGGCAAAAAGGGGTTTTACGCGTCGCTGCCGCAGATCGGGCTGGCGATTGGCCTGTGCCTGGCGTCCGGCACGGTGGCGCTGCTGTCCACCTTGCTGACGGATGAGCAGTTCATGGCCTGGGGCTGGCGCGTGGCGTTCCTGGCCTCGGCAGCCATGGTGCTGGTTGGCATGTACATCCGGCTGAACATCAAGGAAACACCGGAGTTCACCGCCGTCAAAGCCAACAACGCCGAAAGCCGCATTCCGTTTTTCGACATGCTCAAGCGTTATCCGGGCAATGTTTTCAAGGGCATGGGCGCGCGCTACATCGACGGCGTGTTCTTCAATGTGTTCGGCGTGTTCTCGATTTCGTACCTGACGCAGACCGTGCAAATTACCCGCACAGAAGCGCTGACGGGCGTGATGGCGGCCGCCTTGGTGATGTGCTTTTTCATCCCTTTCTTTGGCCGGCTATCCGACCGCATCGGCCGCACCCGCGTGTACTTCTGGGGTGCGCTCATCACGGCGCTGGCGTCGTTCCCCGGCTTCTGGCTGATGCTGAACAGCCAGGGCAGCGTGATGCTGATCTGGCTGGCCATCATCATTCCCTTCGGCATCTTCTACGCCGCCGTGTACGGACCCGAGGCCGCGCTGTTCTGCGAGCTGTTTGACGCCAAGGTGCGCTACACGGGCATCTCGTTCGTCTATCAGTTCTCGGGCATCTTTGCGTCCGGCATCACGCCCATCATCGCGACTGCGCTGCTGAAAACGGGCGGCGGGCAGCCGTGGCTGATCTGCCTGTACGTGTTGTTTGCCGGCGCGGTATCGGCGTGGTGCGCATGGCTGATCGGGCGCGGCAAGCCCGCCGAAGACCCGGTCGTGCAGTCTTCGGCGCCGCTGGCGCGCCCGGGGCTGCGCAAGGCGTAACCCCGATCCGCCTGTGTCAGTCGGCTTGTGCGACGGGCGGCTGGACGCCCGTCCACCCACCGCCCAGCGCCTTGAACAAGGTCGCCAACGCGATCTGGCGCTGGGTGCTGACTTCGATGTAGGTCAGCTGATCCGTAAACGCGCTGCGCTGCGCGTCCAGATAACGCAAGTGGCTATCCACGCCGCCGCGATAGCGGGCTTCGGACAAGCGCATCGCTTCCTGACTGGACTGGGCCAACGCCAGGCGCGACGCCTCTTCGCGGCGCAACGTGTCCGTGGCCGCCAACGCATCGGCCACTTCCTTGAACGCAGTCTGGATCGTCTGCTCGTACTTCGCCACCGCAATGTCGCGGCGCACGGTCGCCAGATCCAGGTTGGCCACGTTGCGTCCGCCCGAGAAAATCGGCAGCGTGATCTGCGGCGTGAACGACCACGCGCGCTGGCCGCCATCGAACAGATTCGACAGGTCGGCGCTGGACGATCCAAACAATCCCGTCAGCGTGATGCTGGGAAAGAACGCCGCGCGCGCCGCGCCGATGCTGGCGTTGCGCGATTGCAGCTGATGCTCGGCTGCAAGAATGTCTGGCCGGCGCTCCAGCAATTCCGATGGCGCGCCCGCGGCAAGTTCTTGCACCAGCACGGGTGACGTCGCCAGCTGTTTCGGCAAGTACGGGCTCAGGTCATTCACGCCCACCAGCAGGCCCAGCGCATTGCCCGCCTGGCGGACCTCGCGGTCCATACGCTCGCGTTCGGCGCGCGCCTGTTCCGTCAAGCCCAGGGCTTCCTGGTAGTCCAGCGCCGTGGCGGTGCCGGCCTGACGCCGTTTCACGATCAGTTCCAGCGACGCCTCGCGGCTGGCCAGCGTCTGCTCGGTTACCAGCATCCGGCGCTGGGCGCTGTCGCGGGTCAGATAGGCCTGAATCACTTCGGCCACCAGGCTGATACGCGTGCTGTGCGCCGTTTCCTCGGTGGCGAAATATTCCTGCAACGCGGCGTCAGACAAGCTGCGCACGCGGCCGAAAAGATCGATCTCGAAGGACGTCAGGCCAATGCCCGCCTGATAGCTGCTTTGCACGCCGGCGCTGCCGGTGCTGTTCAAATCGCCCGGCACCCGCTGGCGCGTGCCCGTGCCTTGCGCATTGATGCCCGGCAGGCGGTCGGCGCGTTCGATGCGGTACTGCGCGCGCGCCGCTTCGATGTTCAGCACCGCCTGGCGCAGGTCGCGGTTGTTGTCCAGCGCCAGCGTCACCAGTTGGCGCAGCGGCTCGTCGGTGACGAAGGCTTGCCAATCCAGCGTGCCGGCGGCAGACGGTGCGCCGGTCGATACCGCGGCGGTCGATGGAGCCGACGCCCCCGGCTGGCCGAACTGCGTGGGAATGGGCGCATCGGGCCGTTGGTAAACCGGCGCCATCGAGCACCCGGCCAGCGCCGCCGTCAGAATCAGAGCCCCCAGGCTCCGGGGAAAATTCATTTGCATCATGACTCTCACTCCTCGGCCGTGCGCGGGGCAGGCAAGGCGTCCGGCGCCGGCTCGCTGCGCTTCTTGGGCAGCAGCGACAAGACCCAGACAAAGAAGATGGGCACAAAAATCACGCCCAGCAAGGTGGCGCTCAGCATGCCGCCGATCACGCCCACGCCCAGTGCGCGCTGGCTGGCCGCCCCCGCACCGCTGGCCAGCGCCAACGGCACGACGCCCAGGATGAACGCCAGCGACGTCATCACAATCGGGCGAAAGCGCAGCTTGGCCGCCTGAATCGCCGCGTCAGCCAGGGAATGGCCCTGCTCGCGCAGGCTCTTGGCAAACTCCACGATCAGGATGGCGTTCTTGGCCGCCAAGCCGATGATGGTGATCAGGCCCACCTTGAAGTACACGTCGTTCGACATGCCCAGCACCGTCACCGCCAACACCGAGCCCAGCGCGCCAATCGGCACGATCAGCATCACGGACGCGGGAATCGCCCAGCTTTCATACAGCGCGACCATCAGCAGGAACACCACCAGGAACGCCAGCGCAAACAACATCGGCGCCTGTGCTCCGGCAAATTTTTCCTGATAGGACAAGCCGGTCCATTCATAGCCAATGCCGTTGGGCAGTTCGGACACGATCTTTTCAATCACGGCCATGGCCTCGCCCGTGCTGTGCCCCGGCATCGCGTCGCCCGCGATCTTGAACGCCGGGTAGCCGTTGTAGCGCGAGATCTGAACCGGACCGGTCTCCCAATCCGTCTTCACGAATGCGGACAGCGGCACCATGCCTCCCGACTTGTTCGGCACGTTCAGCATCAGAATGCTCTCGGGCGTCATGCGGTCGCGCACATCGGCCTGCACCACCACGCGCTGCAAGCGCCCAGCGTTGGCAAAGTCGTTGACCGTGGCGGAACCATAGGCCGACGAGATCGCGGTGCTGATGGTGTCAAAGCCCACGCCCAGCGCCTCGGCCTTTTGACGGTCGATGTCCAGGCGCAACTGCGGTGCATCCGCCAGGCCTTCCATCATCGCGTAAGCGATAACGGGCGAGCTGTTGGCCTTGGCCAGCAACTGGTTGCGCGCCTCGGTCAGTGCGGCGCGTCCCAAACCACCCCGGTCTTGCAAGCGCAGCGCGAAGCCGCCGGAGTTACCCAGGCCGTCGATCGGCGGCGGGTTCACGGCCATGATCGAACCGTCTTCAATCGCCGCAAAGCGCGCGTTGACGCCATCGGCCACGTCGGAGGCCGCTTCGCCCTTGCCGCGCTCGGACCAGTCCTTCAGCGTGGGGAACGCGATGCCCGCGTTCTGGCCCGTGCCCGAAAAGCTGAAGCCCATCACGGTAAACGCGTCGCCCATGGCGTCCAACGACATCAAGTGCTGCTCGACATCCGCCACGACCTTGTCGGTGCGGGTGTACGTGGCGCCCGGGGGCAGCTGCACGTCAACAATCACATAGCCCTGGTCTTCGGCCGGCACAAACGACTCCGGCACGCGCACATACAGCACGCCCAGCACCGCCACGATGGCGACGTAGATCACCATATAGCGGCCAGTGCGCTTCACGAGCCGCGTGTTCAGCGCTTCAAAGCGGCCGGTCAGGCGGTTGAAGACACGGTTGAACCATCCAAAGAAGCCTTTCTTTTCATCGTGATGGCCCTTCGGAATAGGCTTCAAGAACGTCGCGCACAAGGCCGGCGTGAAGGTCAGCGCCAGAAAGCCCGAGAACAGAATCGACACGGCCAGCGACAACGAGAACTGCTGGTAAATAACGCCCACCGAGCCGCTCATGAAGGCCAGCGGCAGGAACACGGCCGACAACACCAGCGTAATGCCGACGATGGCGCCCGACACCTGATCCATCGCCTTGATGGTGGCCTCGCGCGGGGACAAGCCCTCTTCGGCCATGATGCGTTCCACGTTTTCGACGACCACGATGGCGTCGTCCACCAGAATGCCAATGGCCAGCACCATGCCGAACATCGTCATCATGTTTACCGAGAAGCCCAGCACGGACATCACGGCAAACGTGCCCAGCAGGCAGACCGGCACGACGATCGTCGGGATCAGCGTGTAGCGGAAGTTCTGCAAGAACAGGAACATCACCAGGAACACCAGCACCATCGCTTCCAGCAGCGTGTGCACCACCTTCGTGATCGCCACGCTGACAAAGGTCGACGTGTCGAACGGCACCGAGAATTCCACGTCTTCAGGGAACGACGCGGACAATTCCTGCAAGCGCGCCTTCACGGCCTTGACCGTGTCGATGGCGTTGGCGCCGGGCGCCAGCTGCACGGCCGCGCCCACTGACTTCTTGCCGTTCAAGCGGGTTTCGAAGTCATAGCTTTGGCGGCCAACTTCCAGCCGCGCCACGTCCGACAAATGAACGGTTGAGCCATCGGCGTTCGCGCGCAGGACGATGTTGCCGAATTCTTCCGGCGTGTCCAACATGCCCTTCACCGCGAGCGTTGCCGTCAGCTCTTGCTCGGGCGAACCCGGGCGGCTGCCGAAACTGCCGGCCGGCACCTGCACGTTTTGCGCGGCGATGGCCGCGTTGACGTCGGCCACCGACAGGCCCACGCCCAGCAGTTTCTGCGGGTCGATCCACACGCGCATGGCGGCTTCGGCGCCGAAGAACTGCACCTTGCCCACGCCGTTGACGCGGCGGATTTCGTTGTTGATGTGGCGCGCGGCGTAGTCGGACAAGCCCACTACATCCTTGTGCGCATCGTCGCCCTTGTACGTCAGGGCGTAGATCATCAGGAAGTTGGAACTGGCCTGCTCCACTTGCAGGCCCTGCTGCGTCACCGCTGACGGCAGGCGCGCTTCCGCTTTCTTGATGCGGTTCTGCACGTCGACCTGCGCCAGGTCCGGGTCCATGCCCGGTTCGAACGTGACGGTGATTTCGGCGCTGCCGCTCGAGCTGCTGGACGACTCGTAGTACAGCATGTTCTTCGCGCCGTTCAGCTCCTCTTCGATGACGCTCGTTACCGAGTCCACCAGCACGGACGCGGACGCGCCCGGGTAGGTGGCGGCAATCGTCACTTGCGGAGGGGCCACGACGGGAAACTGCGACACCGGCAGCGACGGAATCGCCAGCAAGCCGGCCAGCGAAATGAAGATGGCCACCACCCACGCAAAATTGGGGCGGCCAATGAAAAACTTGGACATGATCTACCTTTAGGGCTACACGCGGTGCGCGGGCGGCCGATTAGTTCGTGGCACGGGCGGGAGCCTCGCCAGAGGCGGCAACGCGGGCTTGCTCGGCGGGCGCCACGCTGACTTTCTGGCCCGGCACGGCGGCCGATACGCCGCCCACGATGACGCGGTCGCCTGCGGCCAGCCCGTCAACGATGTGCCAGTCAGAACCGCGCATCGCGCCGGTCTGCACCGCACGCGACTCCACCACGTCGTCCTTGCCCACCAGCATCACTTGCGGCTTGCCATCCGTACTGCGCGTGACCGCGCGCTGCGGCACCAGGATGGCGTTGGCGTCCACGCCTTGCTGCGTCTGCACTCGCACATACATGCCCGGCAACAGCAGCACGTCGGGGTTGGCGAACTCGCCGCGCACCGACACCTGGCCGGTTGTCCGGTCCACCGCGATGTCCGAGAACAGCAGCTTGCCGCTGCGCTTTTCGTCGGTGCCGTCGATGGTGAGGGAGATGCTGGCGCCTTCGCCCTGCGCGAGGCTGCCGTCTTGCAAGGCGGCGCGCATGCGCAGCATGTCGGCCACGGGCTGGTTGAAGTCCACGTAGATCGGGTCCAGTTGCTGAATCTTCGCCATCACGGTGGCTTCGTTCTGACCCACCAGCGCGCCTTCGGTCACTTGCGCCCGGCCGATGCGGCCAGAAATCGGCGCCTTGACCGTGGCGTAGTCCAGGTTCAGCTGCGCGGTTTCCACATCAGCCTGCGCCGAACGGCGCGCGGCTTGGGCGCTTTTCAGCGTGGTGGCAGCGGTATCGAAGTCTTGTTGGCTGACGGCTTCGATCTTCACCAGCGGCGTGTAGCGCTTCAGGATCGCCTGCGCGTCGGACACGGCGGCGTCGGCCTTGGCCAGCTCGCCCTGTGCGCGCGACAACGCGGCCTTGAACGGCGCCGGGTCGATTCTGAACAGCACGTCGCCCGCCTTCACGTCAGCGCCTTCTTCGAAATTGCGGCTGAGCACGATGCCCGCCACGCGGGCGCGCACTTCCGCCACCCGCACGGGTTCAACACGCCCCGGCAACGCGCTGGTCATCGTGAAGCGCTCGGGTTGCACCGCCAGCACCTGCACCGGGCGCGGCGTTTGCGCCTGGGGCGGCTCGGACTTGTCACCGCCGCAACCGGCCAACACCAGTGCCGCCAACAATGCCGTCAAGGGCAAGCGCCGCTTCATGTGAGTTTTCATTTTTGTAACCTTGCGCCCCGCGGCACCGTCATTTACCAAGTGGGCGATGCTACCTTAATGATTGATTTGAATCAATAATGATTCATTTGATTTTGTGAAGTTCAACAAAGCGACTTCACAAGTCTTTACTTGTCAAAATCACGAAAGTTTGTACAAAGTGAATCGCACATGCTCCAATACCCGGCAAACGGGGATTCCACACACATACGGAAAGGGGCAGGCAATGTCTGACGAGGCGGGGCACGAACGCTTTTTAGTGGCGTTGGCGTTGGCGATGGTGGATCAGCCGCGCGCGACCTTGCAGGAACTGGCCAAGGCCGTGGGCGTCAGCAAGGCAACGCTGTATCGCTTCTGTCAGACGCGGGACCAACTGGTCCTGCGCCTCACCAAGCATTGCGCGCACGTCATGAAGAAGGCGCTGGCGGACTCGCATCTGGACTCCGCCCCGCCGCGCGAGGCGCTGCGCAACCTGATCAATCAGAATCTGGCGCACAAGGAATTGACGGCCTTCCTCATGTACAACTGGAAGCCCGACAACGAGCAGCAGCCCGACATCATGAACAGCTGGTCGGGTTACCAGGAATCGTTGGACGCGTTCTTTTTACGCGGGCAGCGCGAAGGCGCCTTCCGCGTCGATATGACGGCGGCGGCGCTAACCGAGATGTTGTTCGGCGTGCTGACCAGCATGGTGGACGCCGAACGGCGCGGGCGCGTGGCCCGACTGGGCATTGCGTCGGTGGTGGAACAGATGATGCTGCACGGCATCGCCACCGAACCGGCGCGCGCCCCGGCGTAGAGGCAGGCGGCGCGGGTGGCGATTGCGCGTGGTGGCCTGGCGATCAGGCCGACGCGACGGGCCGTCCGAAGAACGGATAGTTGGGGTCGTTGTAGCCGTGCGTGGACGCATGGCCCGGCGTGACCCAGCCGTCAACGATGGCTTCGTCTTCCGGCGTGATCTTCACCTCTAGCGCCGCGTAGTAATCGTCCATCTGCGCCAAGGTGCGCGGGCCAGCGATGACGCCGGTGATGACCGGATTGGCCAGCACCCAGGCGGTAGCGAAATGCCCCGGCTGCACGCCGCGCGCGGCGCTGTGCTGCACCAGCTGCTGCGCAATCTGCAACGACTCTTCACGGAACTCGGTGGCCAGCATGCGGCGGTCGCCACGGCCGGCGCGCGTATCGGATGCGGGCGCCTGGCCCGGCAGATACTTGCCCGTCAACACGCCGCGCGCGATGGGGCTATAAGGCACCACGCCCAGGCCGTAATGCTTGCAGGCCGGCAGAATTTCCACCTCGGGGCCGCGATTCAGCATGTTGTAGTACGGCTGGCACACCACCGGCTGCGGCACACCCATCTTTTCGCACAGGCGCATCACTTCCGCGATGCGCCAGCCACGAAAGTTCGACAAGCCAAAGCTGCGCAGCTTGCCCGCGCGGATCAGGTCGCCCAGCGCCCACAGCGCTTCTTCCAGATTTTCTTCGTGATAGTCGCGGTGCAGGTACAGGATGTCCATGAAATCCGTACCCATGCGCGTAAGGCTTTGCTCCACGCCGCGCATCAGCCATTGGCGCGAGTAATGCGACTGGTTCGGGCCCTTGCCCACGACGTTGCCGATCTTGCTGGCCAGCACCCAGTCGTGGCGCTGGCCTTGCAGCAGCTTGCCCACCACTTCTTCCGAACGGCCTTCGTTGTAGACGTCGGCCGTATCAATGAAATTAACGCCATGATCGCGCGCCGACGCAACAATGCGTGCGGCCTCGTCATCCGGCGTCTGTTCTCCAAACATCATGGTGCCCAGACATAGCGGCGAGACGCGCAGATTGCTGGTTCCCAGTCGGCGGGTATTCATGGCTTGATTCCTTGTTCGGGTGGCAAGGTCGGAATGTTACGCCTGTGGCGCGTCGACTGCCGCAAGGATTTTTCCGAACAGCGCGTCTGCATGCGCGGAATTCAGCCAGCGCACGATCACGACCATCTTGCGTTCGGGTTCCACCCATGTGAACGAGCTGCCCGCGCCCACGCCGAAGAAGCTGGACGCCGGCACGCTGGGGAACACACGGCCTTCGTGGTTCAGCCAGATCAGGTAGCCGTAATACGGCGCGATGGCGCAAGGCGTGCGCATCGCTTGAATCCATTCGCGCGACAGGATCTGCTTGCCGTTGGCCTGGCCGTCGTTCAGCAGCATCTGGCCAATCAGCGCCTGGTCGCGCGCGCTGATCGACATGCCGCCGCCCCAGTGCGAACCGCCGGGCACGGACGGCATGCGCTGGCCGTCGATCTCGACCCAGGCAGTGTCATACCCCACCCATTGCCAATCTTCGCTGGCGCCGATGGGGCGCGTGACGGCTTCGCGGAAGACGTCGGGCAAGGGCTTGCGAAACAGATGCAGCAAAGCGTACGACAGCTGGTTGATGCGCACGTCGTTGTATTCCCAGTACGTGCCGGGGCGTTGCAAGGGGCGCGCGTCGCCCTTCTTGCCGTCGGGCGGCACGCCGAAGGTCACGGCGCGATAGCGGTCGGCCTGGTCCGATACGCCAAAGCGTTCGCCTTCCCATTCGCTCGTCTGCTGCAACAGATGGCGCCACGTGATGTCGGCGTTCTGGCCGTCATCAAAGCCGATGCCCGGCACGCGCTTGCCGACGGGTTCATCGACGTCGGGCAACAGGCCACGGTCATGCGCCACGCCCGCCAGAATCGCCAGGTACAGCTTGGCCACGCTGAAGGTCAGGTCGGCGCGCTCGGGCTCGCCCCATTCCGCCACCGTTTTGCCGTCCACCACCACCACGCCCGACACCGGGCCACGGTCGTGGATGGGGCCCAGCAGCTTGTTCCAGGGCGGCGGGTCGTTCAGGTGTACGCCGAAGTTGCCCTTGACGCTGCGGTCCCAGGTGGATTCATGGTCGTTGGCGAACTGGATCGCCTGCTGCATAAGCGTGTTCATGGTTTCCCTTATGTTGTGTGGTGTGTCAGGCCGCAGCGCCTTCAGGCGTGCGCGCCAAGAATTCCATGGCGGCCTGCAAGCCGCCCGTGCGGTGCGGCACGCCCGCTGCCGCCAGCCCCATTTCGACGCCGGCCAGCGTGCCGCACAGCGTCAGGTCATTGAAGTGGCCCAGGTGGCCAATGCGGAAAATGCGGTCGGTAAGCTTGCCCAGGCCCTGCCCCAGCGACATATCGAAGCGGTCAAGAATGACCTTGCGCAGCGCGTCGGCGCTATGGCCTTCGGGCAGCAGCACCGCCGTCAGCGCGGGGCTGTGCGCGGATGCGTCCAGGCTCAGCAACTCCAGCCCCCAGCCGGCGACCGCCAGACGCGTCGCGCGCGCGTGGCGTTCATGGCGCGCGAACACGCGCGGCAGGCCTTCGGCTTGCAGCATGGCCAGCGCTTCGTGCAGGCCATACAGCAGGTTCGTGGACGGCGTGTACGGGAAATAGCCTTTGGCGTTTGCCGTCAGCATTTCGCGCCAGTCCCAGTAGGAACGCGGCAGCTTGGCCGTGTCGGCCGCGGCCAGCGCACGCGCGCTGACGGCGTTGAACGCCAGGCCCGGCGGCAGCATCAAGCCTTTTTGCGAACCGGCAACGGTGACGTCAACGCCCCATTCGTCGTGGCGGTAGTCGATGGAACCCAGCGAAGAAATTGTGTCCACCATCAACAGCGCGGGATGCGCCGCGCGGTCGATCGCGGCGCGCACGGCGGCGATGTTGCTGGTGACGCCGGTAGACGTTTCGTTATGCACCACGCACACGGCCTTGATGCGGTGCTGCGTGTCTTCGGCCAGCCGCGCGCCGATCACGGCGGCGTCCACGGGATGGCGCCAGTCGCCTTCGATGTAATCCACGTCCAGGCCCAGGCGGCCGGCCAGCTTCTTCCACAGGCTGGCGAAGTGCCCGGTTTCCACCATCAGCACGCGATCGCCGGGCGACAAGGTGTTGACCAGCGCCGCTTCCCACGCACCGGTACCCGAAGACGGAAAAATCACCACGGGCGCTTGCGTCTGGAAGACGTGCTTGGCGCCTTCCAGCACGGCGCGGCCCAGCGCGCCGAATTCCGGCCCGCGATGGTCGATGGTGGGCTGGTCAATGGCGCGCAAAACGCGGTCGGGCACGTTGGTCGGCCCCGGGATTTGCAGGAAGTGCCGGCCGGACGGATGGGAATTCAGGGAAAGCATGCGACGCCCCAAAGTGGAAATTTTTGTATACCAGCGAAAGTTGCGCGGCGATTCAAACGGCTTTTGGCGCCGTCCCGGCCGAGCAGGCGGACTTGCAGCATGCGCCACTCTATCCCATTGTTTTTGCACCGATAACCTAGGGTATACACCCATGATTGAAGTGCTTGCGACAGGTTTATAGTGCAAAAAAACACGGGGAAAAATTGGTATACCAATGAGCAGCAATCCTAGCCTGATGCCGAATTTGGCCGGGTCGGCACGCGCCGATTCCGCCATGCCCGACGCCCCGCCCGAGGCCGCCGCGCCGACGGCGGCGCGCGTGGCCGGCAACAGCCGGACGCTGCCGGGCGCCGTGGCCGGCGCGCTGCGCGAACGCATCATCCAAGGTGAATTCCCCCCCGGCTCCCGCCTGAACGAACGCGCCCTGTGCGACATGCTGGGCGTGTCCCGCACGCCGATGCGCGAAGCGTTCCGGGTGCTGGCGGCTGAAGGGCTGGTGCAGATTGAACCCAACCGTGGCGCGCAGGTGGTGGCGCTGTCGGAAGCGAACATCCGCGAAGCCTTTGAAGTGATTGGCGGGCTGGAAGCCATGTCGTGCCGGCTGGCGTGCGAACGCGCCACCGACACCGAAATCGCCGAGATCCGTGCGCTGACCTACGAAATGATGGCCAGCCACGCCCGCCACGATCTGCCCACGTATTTCCGCACCAACCGCGACATCCACGAACGCATCAGCCTGGCGTCTCACAACAGCCTGCTCAAGCAGCTGTACGACGCGCAGAACGCGCGCATCCAGAACCTGCGCTTCGTGTCGAACGAGAACCGTCAGAAATGGGATCTGGCGATGCGGGAACACATCGAGATGGCCGAGGCCCTGGACGCGCGCGACGCGGACCGGCTGGCGGGCATCATGCGGCAGCACTTGCAGCGCAAGTGCGAAGCCGCGCTGAAAAGCTTGAACCCCGATGCGGCGCCCAAGTCCGCGCAATCGTCCGAAACTGGTTGAGCCCACTCCCAGCGCACGGACGATAACGATAAAACCAAGGGTGGCGCGGCCCGGAGCGAGATGATGGATACGCAGTACATGTAGTGCCTTCCAGAGGAGCCTTCACCATGGCTGATTTTCGCGTCACACCGCAACGCTTCACATCGCATCGCTTCACGTCCGCTGTATCTGCATCGCCCTTGCGCGGCATCACCCCGCTGCGCGCCCTTGCCGCCGCCCTGCTCGCTTGCGCCACGCTGGCTTCCCAGCCCGTGCTGGCCGGCAAAAAGGACGACACCTTGCGCATGGCGTATGACCAGGCGCCCGAAAGCGTCGACCCGTATTTCAACAACGTGCGGATCGGCGTCATCATCGCCGCCAACGTCTGGGACACGCTGCTCTACCGCGACCCCGTCACCAATGAGTACAAGGGGCAACTGGCCAAGAGCTGGAAGCAGATCGACGACAAGACGATGGAATTCGAGTTGCGCGAAGGCGTCAAATTCCATAACGGCGAGGAGTTCGACGCGGACTCCGTCGTGTACACGCTGAACTACGTGGCCGACCCGAAGAACAAGGCGGTGACCCAGCAGAACGTGTCGTGGATCGACAAGGTTGAGAAAATCGACAAGTACAAGGTGCGCCTGACGACCAAGGAGCCCTTCCCCGGCGCCAAGGAATACCTGTCCACCACCGTCGCCATCCACCCCGCCAAGTACTACCAGGAAGTCGGCCCCAAGGGCATGAACGCCAAGCCCGTGGGTTCAGGCCCGTACAAGGTGGTGGACTACCAGCCCGGCAAGTCCATCACGCTGGAACGCAACGCCGACTACTTCAAGGATTCGCCCAAGGCGCAACCGAAGATCGGCAAGGTCGTCATCCGCTTCATTCCCGACCGCCAGACGCAAATGGCGGAAGTCATCTCGGGCGGCGAAGACCTGATCATGAGCGTGCCGAAAGACCAGGCTGAACAGCTGGGCCAGATGCCGAACCTGCAAATGGTGACCGGCAACACCATGCGCATCGTGTTCATGCAGATGAACATTCAGGACGGCACCCCGGCGCCGCAGCTGAAAGATGAACGCGTGCGCAAAGCCATCATCCACGCGATTGACCGCGACGCCATGTTGAAGAACATCGTGGGCGAAGGCGGCGGGCTCATCAACACCATCTGCACGCCGTCGCAAGTGGGTTGCACGCAAGACGGCGCGCCCACCTACAAGTACGACCCGGCGCTGGCCAAGAAGCTACTGGCCGACGCTGGCTACGCCAATGGTTTCGACATCGACATCGTGGCCTACCGCGAACGCAACCAGACCGAAGCCATCATCAATTACCTGCAGGCCGTGGGCATCCGCGCCAAGCTGAACTTCCTGCAATACGCCGCCATGCGCGACATGATCCGCGCGAACAAGGCGGCGCTCACGCACCAGACCTGGGGTTCCAACCTGGTCAACGACGTGTCGGCGTCGACCCCCGTGTACTTCGCCTTCGGCAACGACGACGTCACGCGCGATGCGCAAGTGCGCGACCTGCTCAACAAGGGCGACCACACCATTGAAAGCGCGCCGCGCAACGCCGCCTACAAAGAAGCGTTGGACCTGATTGCGCAGAAGGCGTATGCCGTGCCGTTGTGGACGCTGCCCGCCTACTACGTAGCCACCAAGGACGTGAACTTCAAGCCCTATTCGGATGAGCTTGTCCGCTTCTGGGACATGAGCTGGAAGTAAGCGCCAGGGAATCGCCGGGCGGGCATGGCGCGCGCCCGGCGGGCTGAACCGTTAGAGGAAGTCCAATGCTTTATTTCACGATCAGGCGCCTGGGCCTGGCGGCGCTGGTGGCGCTGACCGTATCGATCCTGGCGTTCCTGCTGCTGCATCTGTCGGGCGACCCGGCGCTGGCGCTGGCCGGCGAAGGGGCGCGGCAGGCCGACATCGACATGATCCGCAAGACCTATGGGCTGGACCGGCCGATGGTGGTGCAGTACGCCGATTGGCTCTGGCACATCATGCAAGGCGATTTCGGCACGTCGGTGTACTTCAAGACCGAGGCCGGCCCGCTGATTCTGTCCAAGCTCAAGACCACCTTGCTGCTAGGCATGGGCGCCCTGGCCTTTGCGCTGCTGATCTCGATTCCGCTGGGCGTATTGGCCGCCATCTACAAGGGCAGCGCCATCGACCGCCTCTGTCTGGCCATCGCGGTGCTGGGCCAGGCGCTGCCGAACTTCTTCTTTGCGCTGATCCTGATCATGCTGTTCTCGATCTCGCTGCGCATCCTGCCCGTGTCGGGCAGCGGCACCTGGCAGCATTTCGTGATGCCCGCCATTGCGCTGGGCTACTACGTGGCGCCCGCCTTCATGCGGCTGATCCGCGCCGGCATGATCGAAGTGCTGGGCGCGGACTACATCCGTACCGCGCGCGCCAAGGGCCTGCCGGCCCGCAAGATCATCTTCAAGCATGCGCTGCGCAACGCCATCGTGCCCGTGGTGGCGCTGGCGGCGGTGCAGCTGGGTTATCTGCTGGGCGGTTCGGTCGTCATTGAAACCATCTTCGCGCTGGACGGGCTGGGGTATCTGGCCTACCAGAGCATCACGTACAAGGACTATCCGGTGATGCAGCTGATCGTGCTGCTGCTGTCGGTGTTGTACGTGCTGCTGACGCTTGCCGCTGATATTGCCAACGCGTGGTTGGACCCGCGCATCCGGGTGTCCTGACATGACTACGCCTACCTTGACTCCACTTGTTCCCGGCGCCCCCGCGCCCATCGAACTGACCGCGTCCACCCTGCGCTGGCGCCGGCTGCGCCGCAACAAGGCCCTGCTGGCAGGCGGCGGCATCCTGTTCATCATCGTGATGATCGCGCTGCTTGCCCCGTGGATTTCGCCGCACGACCCCTACTTCCAAGACTTGGCTTACCGCACTGCACCCCCCGTCTGGTACGCCAAAGGCACCTGGCTGCATCCGCTAGGCACCGACCAGCTGGGCCGGGATTATCTGTCGCGTCTTTTCTACGGCGCGCGTATTTCGCTGTTGATCGGCATCAGCGTCGCGCTGATATCGGGGCTGATCGGCACGGCCATGGGCATGGCCGCCGGCTACTTCGGCGGCAAGGTCGATATGGCGGTGTCGTTCCTGATCACGACCCGCTTGTCGATGCCCGTGATCCTGGTGGCGCTGGCGACGGTGGCGATTGTCGGCGGCTCGTTGTGGGTGGTGATTCTGGTGCTGGGGTTCCTGAAGTGGGACCGCTACGCCGTTGTCATGCGCAGCGCCACGCAGCAGGTGCGGTCATTGGAATACGTGGCGGCGGCGCAAGCTGCGGGCGCGTCCACGTGGCGCATCGTCTGGGGCGAAGTGCTGCCCAACGTGGTGCCGCAGCTGATCGTGATTGCCACCCTGGAAGCCGCCAGCGCCATTTTGCTGGAAGCTTCGCTGTCGTTCCTCGGGCTGGGCGTGCAGCCGCCGCTGCCCTCATGGGGGCTGATGATCTCGGAAGCCAAGGCCTATATGTTCTTCTCGTTCTGGCTCATCGCCATTCCGGGTTCGGCGCTGGCGCTGTTGATCTTCGCGATCAACCTGGCCGGCGACGGGCTGCATCAACTGCTGACGCCTGAAGAGAGGGCCTGACCATGGCCGACAAAGAAATCGTTTTGGACGTGCAGGGGCTGACGGTCGATATCGCCACGCCGCGCGGCGCGCTGCATGCGGTGCGCGACGTGTCATTCCAGGTCAAGCGCGGCGAAACGCTGTGCCTGGTGGGCGAATCGGGCTGCGGGAAATCAATGACGTCGCTGGCCATCATGGGCTTGCTGCCCAAGGCCGCCAAGCGCACCACCCGCCGGCTGGCGGTGCTGGGCGAAGACCTGTCGGCCGCGCGCGGACGGCGCATCAACGCGCTGCGCGGCAGCAAGATGGCGATGATCTTCCAGGAACCGATGACGGCGCTGAACCCCGCCTATGCCATCGGCGAACAACTCACCGAACACTACATCCACCATCGCCACGCCAGCGCGCAGCAAGCGCGCGACCGCGCCGTTGAACTGTTGGAAAAGGTGGGCATTGCCTCGGCCGGGCAACGGCTGACGCAGTACCCGCACCAGCTGTCCGGCGGCTTGCGTCAGCGCGTGATGATTGCGATGGCGCTGATGTGCGGCCCGGAACTGCTGATTGCCGACGAGCCCAGCACCGCGCTGGACGTCACCATTCAGGCGCAGATTCTGCGCCTGCTGGCCGACCTGCAAGCCGAGCTGGGTATTGCGATGGTGCTGATCACGCACGATCTGGGCGTGGTGGCGCGCATCGCGCAGCAAGTCGCGGTGATGTATGCCGGGCAGATCGTCGAAGAAGGCCCGGTTGAAGATATCTTCGCCACGCCGCGCCATCCGTATACGCAGGGGCTGCTGGGCTGTATTCCCGTGCCTGGCCGCACGCCGCCCGGCGAATCGCTGGGCACGATACCCGGCGTGGTGCCCTCGCTGGTGGGCGACTTGCGCGGCTGCGCCTTTGCCGACCGTTGCCGCTATGTGCAACCGCAGTGCCGCGACACCATCCCCGTCTACGGCCATCCGCCCGAACAGCAATGGCGCTGCATCCGCCAAGAGGAAGGAGTTACGGCATGAGCGCGCTCTTGCAAGCTGAAGCCGTCAGCCGGCAATTTTCGATCCGCACGGGCATGTTCCGTCCGCGCAGCACCTTGCACGCGGTCAACGGCGTGGACCTATCCGTGGAACGCGGCGCGGTGCTGGGCATCGTCGGCGAATCGGGCTGCGGAAAATCCACGCTGGCCCGCATGCTGCTGGGCCTGACGCCGCCCAGCGAAGGCGCCATCAAGCTCGACGGCCAGGACATCCGGCAGATGGACCGCCGCGCGCTCGCCCGCCGCGTGCAGCCGATTTTCCAGGACCCGTATTCGTCGTTGAACCCGCGCCGTTCCATTGCGTCCATCGTGTCGCTGCCGCTGGAAGTGCACGGCATCCCCAACCCGAAGCTGCACAAGGCCATCGAGATGCTCGAACGCGTGGGCCTGCCGCCGCGTCTGGCGCACAACACGCCGGGGCAGCTGTCGGGCGGGCAACGGCAGCGCGTGGCGATTGCGCGCGCGCTGGTCATGAACCCGGAAATCGTCATCTGCGACGAACCAACATCCGCGCTGGACGTGTCCGTGCAGGCGCAGATCATGAACCTGCTGATGGACCTGCGCCGCGAATTCAACCTGACCTATGTCTTCATCAGCCACAACCTGGCGGTGGTGGAGCATATTGCCACCGACGTGGCCGTGATGTATCTGGGCCGCGTGGTGGAATCCGCCCCCACGGCCAAGCTGTTTCACGACCCGCGCCATCCGTACACGCAGGCGCTGCTGGCTTCCGTGCTGACGCCCGAGCCCGGCCTGGGCATTCCCGACATGGGGCTGGGGCTGTCCTTTCCCGACCCGCTGCATCCGCCATCGGGCTGCCCGTTTCACCCGCGCTGCCAGTACGCCATGGCCCAATGCAAGACCGAACGGCCGGCGCTGACGCTGCGTGATGCGTCGGTAGTGGCCTGCCATCTGTATCCCCCGGCATCGTCTTCCCTTGCCGCATCGAATGCGTCTTCACCGCTATCTTCGATACCCACTTCCACCGGAGCCCGACCATCATGACCCGTGAGCAAGCCATCGCCCAAGCGGAACACTGTTTTGATTCGGGCGCCTTCCGCGCGCTGCTGGCGCGCCGGTTGGCGCTGCCCACGGAAAGCCAGAATCCCGAACGCGCCGCCGTGCTGGCGGATTACCTGGAGTCTGAAATCCGCCCGGCGTTTGAAGCGCTGGGTTTCACCTGCCGCACCCTGACGCACCCGAAGGCCCTGGCGCCCTTCCTGTATGCCGAACGTATCGAAGACCCGGCCCTGCCCACTGTGCTGGGCTACGGCCATGGCGACGTCATCCGCGGGCTGGAAAAAGAATGGAAGGATGGCCTGTCGCCCTGGGCGCTGACCGAAGCCGAAGGCCGCTGGTACGGGCGCGGCATTGCCGACAACAAGGGCCAGCACACCATCAATATGGAAGCGCTGCGCCTGGTGCTGGAAGCGCGCGGCAAGCTGGGGTTCAACGCCAAGTACCTGATTGAAATGGGCGAAGAGACGGGCTCGATGGGCTTGCGTGAACTGTGCGCTGAACATCGCGACCTGCTCGCCGCCGATCTGCTGATTGCCTCTGACGGCCCACGCCTGGCCGCCCAGCGCCCGACCATTTTCCTGGGCGCACGCGGCAGCCTGAACTTTGACCTGAGCATTGAAGCGCGTGCGGGCGGCCACCATTCGGGTAATTGGGGCGGGCTGATTTCCAACCCGGGCATCCAGCTGGCGCACGCCATTTCCACCATCGTGTCGCCCACCGGCCAGATCCGCATCCCCGAATGGGTGCCCGCCGA
Organism: Achromobacter kerstersii; assembly: GCF_902859595.1. Taxonomy (GTDB): domain Bacteria; phylum Pseudomonadota; class Gammaproteobacteria; order Burkholderiales; family Burkholderiaceae_B; genus Achromobacter; species Achromobacter kerstersii. Next base: position 1,366,774 of record NZ_CADIJQ010000001.1, read on the forward strand.
ATTGCCCGCCGCCGTGCGCCGCGCGCTGGCTGACTGCCAGGTGGATGGCGGCGCGGACGGCCCCGAGATCGAACCCGACTGGGGCGAGCCCGGCTTGTCGCCCGCCGAACGCGTGTTTGGCTGGTGCTCGTTTGAAGTGCTGGCCTACAAGACCGGCAACCCCGACACGCCCGTCAACGCGATTCCGCCACGCGCCTGGGCGCGTTGCCAATTGCGCTTTGTGGTGGGCGTGAACCCGGACGACCTGATCCCCGCACTGCGCCGTCATCTGGACAGCCATGGCTTTCCGATGGTGAAGATTGCGCTGACGCGCGAATCCATGTTCTGCGCGACGCGCATTGACCCCGACGACGCCTGGGTGCAATGGGCGGTGGATTCGCTGGAGCGCACCTCGGGCCAGAAGACCGCGCTGCTGCCGAACCTGGGAGGGTCGCTGCCCAATGACATCTTCACGGACGTGCTGGGCCTGCGCACCATCTGGGTGCCGCATTCGTACCCGGGTTGTTCGCAGCATGCGCCCAATGAACATCTGCCGCCGGAACTGCTGCGTCAGGCGCTGGGCTTGATGACGGGCTTGTACTGGGACTTGGGCGCGGGCGGCACGCCGGCCATCACGCGCTGAATTTTTCTGCGGACGGCGCGGCGCGGTAGCTACGTCCCCGTCCGCAGAAAATCAATGAAGCGCCGCACCTTGGCGCTGACATGGCGCGTATCGGCGTACACCGCATATACAGGCTGCGGCGGCAACGCGTAAGACGGCATCACGCGCTGCAACGCGCCGCGCGCCAAGGGCTCTTCCACCAGCCAGTCGGGCAGCGCCGCCACGCCGCAACCGCCTTCCGCAAACGCCAGCAACGCCGACGCCGTATCCGCATGCGCCACGGGCGACACGCGCAGCGTGTGCTCGCGCCCTTTGCTGTCCATCAAGCGCCACTGGTCGCTACGGCCCGGCCGATTCGCCAGCCACGGCATCGCGGCCAATGCCGCAAGCGACCGTGGCGTGCCTTGCTCCGCCAGCAACGCCGGGCTGGCCACCAACAGCAGCTTGAATTCACCGATGGGCGTGGCGCGGTACGTGGAATCCGCCAACGCGCCCACGCGGATCGCCACGTCCAGCCGTTCGCCTATCAAGTCCGCATGCGCCGACCCCGCCTGATAGCTGACCCGCAGCGCCGGATGCTGCCTGGCGAACGCGGCGAGTGCTGGCGCGACGATGCGGTTGCCATAGTCCACCGACGCCGTCACCCGCAAACTGCCTGACAACGTCAGCTGCCCGGATCGCGCCTGGTCCACCGCGGCGTCGGCGTCACGCAGCAGGCGGGCGCAATCGCCGTAGAAGCCCTCGCCCGCCTCGGTCAGCGCCAAGCGGCGCGTGCTGCGTGTCAGCAGCGCCACGCCCAGCTCCTGTTCCAGCTGCTTCACGTTGAAACTGACAACGGCCTTGGTCGTGCCCAGCGCGTCGGCCGCCGCCGTGAACGAGCCGGCGTCCACCACGGCGACAAACATCGACAGACGATTCAGGTTGATCATGGCAAGGATTGATTGTCAAAATAATCCGAACAGTATATCTAGCTGTGGGCTGTTTTTTAGAACATGGCAGGCTGCCTAGAATGGCGCTCCTTGTTGATTCCACTGCGCTTTCCATGACGGATTTTTCCTCTTCCCACCCGCCTTCGCCGCAGGACGCCCACGTGCAGTTTGCGCTGGACGTTCATGCACACATCGAACAATGGATCGGACAGACCGACGCGCCGGCATCCGTGCTGACTGCCCTGCTTGGCAGCTTTGCGCCTGCGTTCAGCATGATCACGACCGACGGACAACGCCTGCCGCACGGGGCATTGGCTGCGTTGTTCGCCGGTTTGCGCGGGTCGCGTCCGGGCTTGAAGATTCAGATCGATGAATGGGCGGTGCAATATGCGGATGCGGGCTCGGCCGTGCTGACCTATCGCGAACGCCACACCTGGAACGGCGGCGTCACGCAGCGGCGCGCCACTGCGCTGTTCACGCCGGGCGAAGATGGCCAGCCGCAATGGGCGCATCTGCACGAAACCTGGGCCTGATCCGGGCGCTATATCCCCGATAGCTATAAACAAGCGGCAAATAAATCGTTGGCGGGCGCGCCATGACTCTTTAGAGTCCAACGCCTTCGCGCCCCCACATTCGGCGGGCGCGCCAACGCTACGAGCCGCTGTCATGCCTACCCAATTTCAAGCTGTACGCCGCACCCCCCTGCAATTTCAAGCGTTACGCCGCAGCACCCTGCTCGGCTTGCTGGCCTTTGCCGGCGCGGCGCTCACCGGCCCAGGCGCCGCCCACGCCCAGCAACGCGTCATCCGCATCGTGGTGCCTTATGGCACCGGCGCGGTGCAGGACACCATCGCGCGCGCCATTGGCGACGAACTCGGCCAGGCGCTGAACGCCTCGATCGTGGTGGAGAACCGCGCAGGCGCGGGCGGCACGGTAGGCACGTCACAAGTGGCGCGCGCCAACCCGGACGGCAACACCCTGGTGCTGGCCGCCGCCAGCCACAACATTGCGGGCTACCTGTACAAGAACCTGAGCTACGACCCCTACAAGGACTTCACCGGCGTGGCGTACCTGGGCAACACCGGCTACATCATCCTGGCGTCCTCCAGCTTGAACGCAAAGACCCCCGCCGACTTCATCCAGGCCGTCAAAGCCAAGCCCGGCGCGTACGACTATGCGTCGGCCGGCAACGGCAGCGCATCGCACCTGGGCATGGCGTCCTTCCTGGCCACGGCCGGCGCGCAGATGCAGCACATCCCCATGAAGTCCACGGGCGACGCCGTCACCGAACTGCTGGCCGGCCGCGTGCAAGCCGTGACCGCCGCCACCATCGGCGTCACCGCCTATCGCAACGACCCGCGCGTGACGTTCCTGGCCTACACCGGCAAGACCCGCTCGCGCTTCGCACCCGACCTGCCCACCGTCGCCGAAAGCGGCCTGCCCGGCTACGCCTTCGATTCCTGGCTGGGCCTGCTGGCCCCCGCTGGCCTGCCCGCCGCCGAACGCGACAAGATCAACGCGGCCGTGAACAAGGTGCTGGCGGACCCCAAGGTGCAAACCCGCCTGGCATCGCTGGGAGTGGAAGCCGAAGTAAAAACCCCGGCGCAATTTCAGGACCTGCTGAAAGCGGACTGGGAAGCGGCGGGCAAGCTGGTCGCGGCGTCGGGCGCACGGGTGGAGTAAGCCCACGGGCGCCGGCTGCAATTTTCGGACTATGTTGGCCAATTGCAGCCGGTTGCATCCGCGACCGCCCAAAAAAAAGCCTCCGGCTAGGAGGCTTGTCGTTGAGGGTGGCGTATGCCATCCAGTAGTAAGTCTGTGATGAATTCCGCTAGCGCCTGTTGTTGGACCGCATCCGGCATCTGGCGCGTGAAGCGTTCGATGATGCCCATCAGCGACTGCGCAAACCAGTCCGCTGAAATCTCCGGGCGGAACAGGCCCGCCTGCTGCTCGGCGCGAATGTTGTCAGCAATCATCGCCACCAGTTCGTCCTTCAACGCTTCGGCCGCCGCCACTTGAAAGAAGCCGATGCGGGTCAGGTTGGGGTCTTCTTGCAGGATGGCAAGCAGGCCCAGGACGCCACGGCGGATGCGGTCCGCCAGTTCGGTGCCGTCAAGGCTGGCCGGTAAACGCGCCTGGCTGATGGCGAGTCGCAAGCGTTGCGCGAACATGCCGACCAATTCGTCGTAGGCCGCTTGCTTGCTTGAGAAGTATTGATAAAAGACAGGCTGTGTCACGCCGGCCCGGGCGACGATGTCGCTGATCCGGGTATGCTGAAATCCGCGTTCGGCGAACTCCGCTGCGGCAACCTCCAACAGCTGTAAGCGGGTGCGTTCACCTTTGGTGAGACGCTTGTCTTGCGATAAAGATGGGGGTAGTGCCGTAATCATCGCGAGAAAGTACTACCGTTCACCGCTTTCCGCTACTACTTCGCAGGCGTTGCGAAACGCACTGTGACCGCTCTGACACCGCGCGCGAATGAACGGCCTTCCAAGCTGACAAAACCCTGAAACAACTGCCGTCGCGATTTCGCGACAAAGGGTGTCGCAGCAACGCCGCGTCCCAACCGGCCCCGTTTGAAGTCACTTGAAATAGCAGTAGCGTTTGCAACCACTTTTGATGCGGACGCACTGGCACGCGCAGCAGTAAAGTAGTGCTATCGCCGCACGTCTTTTACGAAGGGCTGTGCGCGGCGAATCAGGAGCAAGATCATGAAACGGTTTACAGGCCGGATGGTTGTCGTGGCGTTGGCGCTTGCCGTTGCAAGCGCACCTGTGATGGCTGGCGGACGCGGGGGTGGCTGGGGCGGTGGCGGCTATGGTGGCGGTGGCTACCATGGTGGCTATCACGGCGGTAATAACTATCACCACCATGGCGGTGGTGGCAGCAGCTCGGCCGGGTGGTGGGTAGGCGGCGCATTTGCCTTGGCCGCGGTTGGCCTCTTGCTGGCGGCCGACTCTGGCCCCAGTTATGTGCAGACAGGCGTCTATGCCTCGCCGGGCGTGGCTTACACCAGCCCGCCCGTGTATGCCGCACCCGCTTATGCCGCACCGGTGTATGCCGCGCCCGTCTACGAAGCGCCGCCCGTTGCCTACGCGCAACCGCAGCCGCAATACGCGCCCGTGCAATATGAGTCGGCGCCCAAGGTCAATTCGGCCCAGGCCAACGCCACCAACGAATGCCAGCGCTGGGCCATGAACCAAAGCGGTTACGACCCGGCCACCATTTCGCAATGGACAACGCAGGTGATGGTGGACTCGTACAACCATTCGCTGGATTCCTGCATGACCAGCCGGGGCTACCGCGCCAACTAAGCTCGCAACCCCGGGCTTTCCCGATTGCCCCCACGCGCCGGCCTGCACACACTGCATGCCGGCGCGTTGCTTTGGACCGCCGTCATCACGCGCGGCCATACCGCCGCGCAACAAGGGGAAGCCATGTTGAAGTTCAAGCGGCTAGCCGGCCTTTGCGCCGTCAGCGCGTTGTGTGCCGTCTCGTTCACCGTTCAAGCCCAAACCCAAGCTGATACCAAGCCGCAGGCCATGACCATCGTCGTGCCGTATGGCGCGGGCGGTATCGTCGACAACACCGCGCGGGCGTTTGCCCAGAAGCTGGCCACGGAACTGGGGCGGCCCGTCATCGTTGAAAACCGGGGCGGTGCGGGCGGCATGATCGGCATGAACACGGTGGCCCGCGCGCACGACGAAAACACGCTGGGCTTTACCGCTGTCAGCCCGGTGACCTTGTCGCCGCACGTGATGAAAACCTTGTACGACCCCCTGAAGGATCTGGCGCCGGTGGCGGCCGTGATGTATTCGCCGGTGTACCTGGTGGGTGGCCCGAAGTTCACCGGCAAGGATTTCAAAGCCATGCTGGATCAGGCCCGCGCAGACCCCGACGGCTTGTCGCTGGCGACGGCGGGCGTGGGGTCGCTGGGCCATCTGATGCTGGAACAGATCAATGGCCAGGCCAAGGTGCGCATCACGCATGTGCCGTACAAGGGCATGGCGCAGATGGTGCCCGATGCGCTGGGCGGCCAGTTCACGTTGATGCTGGTGAACGCGTCCGCGCCGGTCAACACGCTGATCGACGAAGGCAAACTCAAGCTGCTGGCGGTGGGCTCCCCTGCCCGCCTGCCTGCCCGCCCCAACACGCCGACGTTTGCCGAGCTGGGGTATCCAATGGCGAACATGACATCCACATTCGGATTTTTCGCGCCCGCCACCACCAGCGCCGACTTCCGCCAGCGCATGAACGCAATGATCAACAAAGTGGCGGCGATGCCCGACATCAGCAAGCCGCTGACCGAGGCGTTGAACATCATGTCGCCGGGCAGCGTCGAGCAATTCGCGGCGCAGGTGCAACGCGAATACGCCGACAACGGCAAAATCGTGAAGGCTGCGAATATCCGCAGTGAATAAGCGGCGGCAAGGCGGCGGGCTTAGCGCCGCCAGCCGCGCCAGATGAAGACGGCGCCGGCCGCCAGCAACACGGTTGCCGGCAGCACCCAGACAAAGCCCGAAGACGTGTAGACCACCTGGTCGACGGGGTCGTAGTAACGGCCCAATTCGTTGAAGTCCCACTTCACGTAGAACGCGTACCAGGCGTAGTAGAAGAAGGCGGACAGCGCCAGGCACAGCACGGCGCTGATACGCATGACGACACCCGCCCTACGCGCCATCTTCGGCCTCCAGCCGTAACAAACAGGCTTCGGCGTCGGACCATTGCTTTTCGCTGAAGACCTGCACACCGGCGCGCGTCAGCAATGCCGCCGTCACGCCCACGCCCGGTTGGCGCTTGCCTGCGAAATGGCCGTCGTAGACATAGCCGCTGCCGCAGGATGGGCTGCCTTCCTTTAACACTGCGATGCGAATGCCACGCTGTTCGGCAAGCGCCAGCGCCGCCTGGCCGCCTTGCACGAACGGCACGGTGACGTCGTCGCCCGTTACCGCGACCACGCGCGCGCCGTTATCCAGCACGTCGGCGGCACGCTTACCGGGTTCGATTTCAGCGGGCGGACGCGGAATGGGCATCCCGCCCGCCACTTCCGGACAGACGGAGACGACCCGGCCTTCGGCGCGCCAGCGCACGAGGACGGCGTCATCGTGAGGCACCCCGCGCCCGTCGTAGCGCACGGGGTTGCCCAACAGGCAGGAACTGATCAACACGTATTGCATGGCGTAGCCTGCGCGGAAAAATGACGCCCTGAAAGATCAGGAAGCCGATTCATCCGACTTGCGCGGGCGACGGGTACGGCTGGCCGTTTTGGCGGGGGCTGCGCCGGCATCGGCAGAGGCCGCGTCGGCGGGGGGTTGAGTTCCCGTCTTCGCTGCCGTCTTTGCCGCTGCGGTCTTGGTGCCCGGGCTGGTGGCGGTCTTTGTGGCCGTCTTGGTTGCAGTCTTAGTCGCCGTCTTCGTTGCAGTCTTAGTTGCAGTCTTGGTTGCAGTCTTGGTTGCCTTCTTAGCGGGCGCCGCAGTGGTCGTCTGCGTGATCGTCTGCGTTGCCGTTTTCGCCGGGGCCTTCTCTTGCGCCTTCTTAGCTTCCTGCTCGGACGCTGCGCGGGCGGCAGCCTCGGCGGCGATGCGCGCGGCGCCGCCTTCAAACGGGTCCGACACCTTGACCGGCGTCTTGACCGATTCGCGGCGCGCCTCGGGCGGCGTTTCCACAAAAGTCCATTCCGCGATGTTCACAGCAGGCAGCGGCTGGCGCGCCTGCGGCAACGGGGTCGGCATGGGCGGCAGGCGCGAGGGTTGAACCGGCTTGGTTTCCTGCGCACGCGCCAGCGCATCGGCGCGCATGGCCTCGAGCTTGGCGGCTTCCTTGGCGAGCTCCTGCGCGGTTGCGCGATCGGCTTCCGCTTGCTTGCTGGCTTGGGCAGATGCCTCGGCCTGTGCCGCAGGCGACGCGGCGGCGGGGGCTTGCGCCACGTTCGCCGCGGCCTCGGGCGCCGCGGCCTGCACATCGGAAACCGCGTCAGCCGGGGCGGCTGCGGCCGGCGTATTCATGGACGCTACGTTTGCGTGTTGATCACTGTGCTGGCTGGCGCCTCGGCCCGACTTGCGGCCGCCACGCGATCTGCGGGAGGGCCGGGAATCGGTCTCTTCCTGAACGGCGTCGGTTTGCGTGGCGCCGGTATCGGCCGGCGCGGCGGCGGACGTGGGAGCGGTGGTGGGAGCGGTGGTGGCGTGATGGCCTTGCGCGGCACGCGAGCCATTGTTGCGGCCGCCACGGTCTGCGCGGTCGGTCCGTTCGTTGCGCTCTGCGCGATCGCCACGGTCTGCACGTTCGGTGCGCTCGGCACGGTCGCCGCGTTCGGTACGCTCTGTGCGATCACCGCGATCCGTGCGCTCTCCGCGATCGGCGCGAGCCGTAACCGGTGCGGTGTCGGCAACGTCGCCCGCATCCGCGCCATCCGCGCTATCGCGAAACACATACGTGCCGGCATTCTCTTCGCGGCCGACTTCCAGGAAGCCGCGCTTTTTTGCTTCGTCCAGCAAGTTGCCAAAGGCCCGGAAGCCGTAGTACGACTCGTTGAAATCCGGTTTGCGGCGCTTGAGCGCGTCCTTCAACGCGGATGCCCAGATCTTGCCGCTGTCGCCGCGTTCGGCCATCAGCGCCTCGAAGGTCTCGACAACCATCTCCACGGCCTGCGTCTTACGGGCGTCCAGCTCTTCCTTGCGGCGAATTTCTTCGTCGGGCGTGCGGCGCTGGCCGCCAGTGGCCGCACCGCGGTTATCGCGGCGGCCGTCGGCGGTGCGCTGCACTTCGCGCGCCAGGTCGTCATAGAAGATGAATTCGTCGCAGTTGGCGATCAGCAAGTCCGACGTGGATTGCTTCACGCCCACGCCAATCACCTTCTTGTTGTTCTCGCGCAGCTTCGATACCAGGGGCGAAAAATCAGAATCGCCGCTGATGATCACGAACGTGTTGACGTGCGACTTGGTGTAGCAGAAGTCCAGCGCGTCCACCACCAGTCGGATGTCGGCCGAATTCTTGCCCGATTGGCGCACGTGCGGAATTTCGATCAGCTCGAAATTGGCCTCGTGCATGGGGGCCTTGAATTCCTTGTAGCGTTCCCAGTCGCAATAGGCTTTTTTGACGACGATGCTGCCCTTGAGCAGCAGGCGTTCCAGCACGGGACGAATGTCGAATTTCTGATACTTGGTGTCGCGCACACCCAGCGCCACGTTCTCGAAGTCGCAGAAAAGCGCCATGCTGACGTTTTCGTTGGGGGTATTCATATTCTTCTCCAAAGCCGAGGCGGCCACATTACACCGGGCCGCCAGATAGCGCTCATGATATACATATCCGCCTTCAGCCCATCATTTTGCCCGATCGCCCGCCGTGCCTGACGCCCCTGCCTACCCCGCCCTGGCCACCCCCAGACTGACGCTTCAGCCCCTGTGCATGCAGGACGCCGAGGCCATCCAGCGCATCTTTCCGCAATGGGATGTGGTGCAATTCCTGGCGGATCAGGTGCCTTGGCCCTACCCGGAGAACGGCGCGCGCGACTATCTTGAGCACGTGGCGCTGCCCGCCATCCAGCGGGGCGAAGAGTGGCATTGGACGCTGCGCACCCACGCCGACCCGGGCCGCATGATCGGCGTGGTCAGCCTGATGGACAACGACGCCAATAACAATCGCGGCTTCTGGCTGGACCCCGATTTTCGCCGGCAAGGCTATATGACCGAAGCCAGCGAGGCCGTCACGGCCTATTGGTTCGACGTGTTGGGCAAGCCGCTGCTGCGCGCGCCCAAGGCCATCGTCAATACGGGGTCGCGCAAGATTTCCGAACGCGGCGGCATGCGCGTCGTGGCGGTTGAAGAACGCGGGTTTGTCAGCGGGCGCTACCCCGCCGAGATCTGGGAAATCACTCGCGAGGAGTGGCAAGCGCGGCGGGCGCTGCAAACCGCGCAATGACGGCAGGCGCCGACGGTTCGGCGCGGTTGACCCCGCTGATCCGCCCCTTTTTTCGTGCCTGCCCCGCCGCCCCCTGACAGGCAGCCTAAGCCGGCGCTTACCGGCCCTTTAGGCCCGCTTTCCGGCGAATTGACCCGAATGACTCCTGGCTAGAATTCCCGACATTCCGGCATTCCGCGCGTAGGGGTGCTTTTCCCTTCGGGCAAGATCCATGAATCCGTCTTCCGTCATCGGCGCCGTTGTTGGCCTGCTTACCCTGCTTATCGTCGTGGCGCTGTCCGCCACCGACGCCAGCATGTACTTCAACTTGCCAGGCCTGGCCATCGTCTTGGGCGGCACGTGCGCAGCCTTGTTCATCGCCTACCCGCTGCATGAAGTGCTGCGCGTGTTCTCGCTTGTGCGCACGGTGTTCCGCAACGACCAGCACGACCAGCAGCGCGACATCGAAGAACTCGTGTCGATGGCGCAGCTGTGGATGAACACCGACGTCCACAAGGTCGAGCAAGCCCTGAAGAAAGTGTCGAACCCGTTCCTGCGCACGGGCGTCCAGCTGATCATCGACAACACCCCGGAAGACCAGATCATTGAAGTGCTGCAATGGCGCGTGGCGCGCCTGCGTGCCCGCGAACAGGCCGAAGCGCAGATGTTCCGCGTGATGGCGACCTTTGCCCCAGCCTTCGGGATGCTGGGCACGCTGGTTGCGCTGATCAACCTGATGGCCGTGCTGGGTGACGGCAGCATGACGATGATCGGCCAGCATCTGGCCGTGGGCCTGATGACGACGTTCTACGGCATCTTGCTGGCCAACCTGATCTGCAAACCGATTGCGCTGAAGCTTGAACGCCGCACCGCGCGCCGTGTGGAATCCATGAACATGGTGCTGCAAGGCATCTCGATGATGTGCGAGAAGCGCGGCCCGGCTGTGGTGCGCGAGACGCTGAATTCCTTCGTGCTGCACGTCGAAGACGAAATCTACGACGGTGGCGCTGGCGCCGCGCCCCAGGCCAAACCCAAGACGGAAGGCCAGGTCAAACCCGCCGCCCAGCCCGTCTCCATCAACCGCCCGGCCCCCGCGCGTCAATGAGCCTGATTTCTCCTTCCCTGGCGCAGCGGATCGAGCAGGCCCGCCAGGCCCAGTTGCGCGCGCAGAAAACGGCCGCCAACAACAGCGGCTGGCGCCCCAGCAAAAGTGACCGCAAAGACCGCTATTCCCGCTGGCACGTTGAAGAAACGGTCGAACAGGATTCCGAGAATTGGCTGCTCAGCTATCTGGACCTGATCACGCTGCTGCTGGCCATGCTGGTGGTGATGCTGGCCGTGTCGCGTCTGCATGGCCAGGCTTCCGGCCCGTCGGACCAGCCGATTGAGCTGGTGGGGACACTGGCCGCCGCCGGCCTGCCCAAGTACGACGGCGAATACGCTGAATTCGACACGCCCGCCATTCCCGCCAGTTGGGCCGAACCACCCGCTGCCCCTGCGGCCACGGCCCCCGCCGCCCCCGCCGACGACGACAGCATGAAGGTGGCCGATGCCGCCCCGCCGCTGATGGCGCCGTCCAAGGAATCCTTGGGGCTGGGCGACCTGGGCAAGTCGGTGGACGTGATCATCAACGAGCAGTCCGTCAGCTTCCGCATCAGCAACGAACTGCTGTTCCCGTCGGGCCAGGCCACGCTCAGCCCGGCCGGCCTGGACGTGATCAAACGCCTGGCGACGATTCTGAACAAGAACGAACACCAGGTGTCGGTCGAAGGCCACAGCGACCCGGTGCCGATCCAGACGCGCCAGTTCGCTTCGAACTGGGAACTGTCCAGCAGCCGCGCCACCAGCGTGCTGCGCGAGCTGGTGCGAGACGGCGTCGCGGGCCAGCGCCTGCGGGCCGTGGGCTATGCGGAAACGCGCCCCATTGAATCCAATGACACGCCGGCCGGCCGCGCCGCCAACCGCCGCGTCGAACTGATCATGGATATTGCGCCGAAGCAGGCGCCGGCGAAGGAAGCGAAAGCACCGGCATCGGCGTCATCCTCGGCGGCACCGGCAACAGCCGGTTCGGCTTCGGCTGCTTCGGCAACAGCCGGTTCGGCATCGGCTGCTTCGGCATCGGCGGCTTCGGTAGCAGCACCGGCGGCGCAAGCGCCCGCGGCTACCGCGCCCGAATCCGCCGCTGCCGCGCCCGCGCCCGCCACGCAGCCGGCCCCGGCTCGCACCTAAGCCCCCCCCGCAACAGGCCGGCGCGCGGCATCGCGCGCCACCATGACGATCTTCCAGGAAGGGTGACAAAAGTCTCCCTTCCAAGCTGGCGTGTGGCCGGGCAACAGCGTTAAGCTTCGCCCAATCCACCCTCAGGCCAGAACAGGAAACGCCATGTCCTATATGTTGCTGATCGTTGAACCGGTAGGCCAGCGCGCCCAGCGCACCCCCGAAGAAGGCCGCGAGGCCTATGCGCAAATGGTGCGCTACGCCGAAGAACTCAAAGGCCGCGGCCTGCTCGTCAGCGCTGAATCCCTGAAATCCGAATCCGAAAGCGTCCGCCTGCAAATTCGCGACGGCGAACGCTCGCTGATGGACGGCCCATACGCCGAAGCCAAGGAAATGATCGGCGGTTTTTTCCTGCTGACCTGTGACACCCGCGAAGAAGCCCTGGCGCTGGCCGCCGAGTGCCCGGCGGCGCAATGGGCAACGGTGGAAGTCCGGGAACTGGGGCCGTGCTTTATGTAGGCATTTGCCGGCATCCAACAAGCAATTAGGAGTGACGGCACCATGCCTACATTGACCATTAGAAATCTCTCGGAAGACGTGCTCCGCGCACTACGCATGCGGGCAGAGCAGCATGGACGGACTATCGAGGCCGAAGTCCGTGCCATCCTGAAAGAGGCCACCCGGTCAGAAAAGCGCATCAAGCTGGGTTCATTGCTCGCGCGTATCGGTCGGCAGGTGAACCTTACGGACGAGGAAGCTCTGCTATTCAGTCAAAGGAACCCGTACCGCTGAAATCTTAGTATTTACCCTAACTTCACGACATTCCTGTCGATCTGAGTCACCCCCGTTCGTCGTCCCCCTGCAAGCCCCCGAAATTCCCTCCGGAACCCAGGTGGCGATGTCCTACCCCAAGGAGAGACTCAGATGCGATTCATGATCATCGTGCGGGCCACGCCCGATAGCGAAGCCGGCAAGATGCCGGACGAAAGCCTGCTTGCCTCGATGCTGACCTACCACGAGGCCCTGGCCAAAGCGGGCGCACTCCTCGATGCCAACGGCCTGCACCCCACTAGCAAAGGCTGGCGCGTGCAATACGACGGCCAGCCGGACGGCAAGCGCACCGTCATCGACGGCCCCTTCGCTGAAACCAAGGAACTGATCGCCGGCTACACCTTGATTCAGGTGCGCTCGCGCGAGGAAGCGATGCAATGGGCCATGCGCTTTCCCTCGCCCTTTCCCGGCCAGCGCTGCGAGATCGAGGTGCGCCAGCTTTTTGAGCTGGACGAATTCGCACCCAGCCAGGAAGTTGAACGATTTCGCGACATCACCGGCGTCAGCCACTGATCCTCTGGAGACCCCATCATGCACAAGAAAATCTTCGTCAACATCGCCATCGGCGACATGCAGAAATCGCAAGCCTTCTTCAAGCAGCTGGGCTTCACGTTCAACCCGCAGTTCACCAATGACCAGGGCGCCTGCATGGTGATCAGCGACGACATCTACGCGATGCTCCTGACCCGTGATTTCTTCAAGGGCTTTACCGACAAGCCGCTGGTGGACCCCAAGCAAGCCACCGAAGTGCTGATCTGCCTGTCGTGCGAAAGCCGCGCCGAAGTCGATGACCTGGTCGCCCGCGCGCGGGCCGCCGGCGCCTCGGTGCCGCGCGAGCCGCAAGACCACGGCTTCATGTATGGCCACGGCTTCGAAGACCTGGACGGCCACATCTGGGAACTGGTCTACATGGTGCCCGGCGAGGTCCCCGCGGCATGACGCAAGCGGCCACGCATCGCGCCATTGAAGCCGTCTGGCGGATCGAGGCCGCCAGCGTCATCGCCGGCGTCGCGCGGCTGGTGCGCGACGTCGGGCTGGCCGAAGAACTGGCGCAGGATGCGCTGGTGGCCGCCCTGGAACGCTGGCCCGATACCGGCGTGCCGGACAACCCCGGAGCGTGGCTGATGACCACCGCAAAGAACCGCGCGCGCGACCGCTTGCGTCTGGACGCGCTGCACACCCGCAAGCACGAGCAGATCGGCCACGAGCTGGAAGCCTTGCATGCGGATGTGGAGCCCGACTTTGTCGACGCCCTGGACGCCGCGCGCCAGGACGACATTGGCGACGACCTTTTGCGCCTGGTCTTCACCGCCTGCCACCCCGTGCTGTCCACCGACGCCCGGGTGGCGTTGACGCTGCGCCTGCTGGGCGGGCTGTCTACCGCCGAGATCGCGCGCGCGTTTCTGGCGTCCGAATCCACCATCGCCCAGCGCATCGTGCGGGCCAAACGCAGCCTGACGGCGGCCAACGTGCCGTTTGAAGTACCGCATGCACAAGACCGCGCGCCCCGGCTGGCGTCGGTGCTGGAAGTCATCTATTTGATCTTCAACGAAGGCTATTCAGCGACCTCGGGCGACGACTGGATGCGCCCGGCGCTGTGCGATGAAGCGCTGCGGCTGGGCCGCATCCTGGCCGAGCTGACGCCCGACGAAGCGGAAGTGCACGGCCTGGTCGCGCTAATGGAATTGCAGGCGTCACGCCTGCACGCCCGGACCGATGCGCAAGGCCGCCCCGTCCTTTTGATGGAACAGGACCGCAGCCGCTGGGACCCGCTGCTGATCCGGCGTGGGCTGGCCGCGCTGGCGCGCTCGGACGCGCAGGGCGGCGCACGCGGCCCGTATGCGCTGCAAGCGGAATTGGCCGCTTGCCATGCGCGCGCCCGCAAGCCAGAAGACACCGACTGGCCGCGCATCGTCGCGCTGTACGACGCGTTGGCGCAGGTGATGCCGTCGCCGGTGGTGGCGCTGAACCGCGCCGTCGCCGTGGGCATGGCCTTTGGCCCGCAAGCGGGTCTGGATCTGGCCGATGAGCTGTCCTCCAACCCCGCCCTGGCCAACTACCACTGGCTGCCCAGCGTGCGCGGCGACCTGCTCGCCAAGCTGGGCCGCCACGCCGAAGCACGCGCAGAATTTGAACGCGCGGCCGGCATGACACGCAACGCTCGCGAACAAGCGCTGTTGCTGGCGCGCGCCAAGGAAATGCCGGCGTAGACCGCGCGACTGTCAAATATTGTCAATGGACGCAACGCGCGGACAGGCCGGGAGTAGCCTGATCCGAATCGTGAAAAGCGGGTTGCGGAGCGTCGCATGAACAAGACAGGCATGGTGTTGCTGGCATCAACGGTTGGCGTCCTGGCCTTGATCGTGCCTTTTTCGCTGTCGCTCTATCTGGCGCAGACCCAGGGCCGTGACGACGCGCTGACCGCATTGCACGATCTGGCGGAAGACGTGCTGCACCGGGCCGACAATGCGCGCCTGCAAATCAGCGACGCCATCGACGCCCTGAACAACAACCCCGCCGAACCGCCCTGCTCGCCCGAACAACTGACGCGCATGGGCATGTTGTCGGCCGCGTTCAGCCACGTGGCGGGCATGGCGCGGCTGGAGCAAGACGCGCTGGTCTGTACCACGCTGGGCGGGCAAGGCGTCCCGCTGAATCTGGGCGCACCGCATGGCAACCGCCAATACGGCTTGCAGTTTTGGAGCGCGATCGAATTGCCCAACCTGCCCGGGCAGACTTTCAGCGTGCTGGGCCGCGACGGCTACGCCGCACTGGTGTATCCCGATTTGGCGATCGACCTGCTGAACCGCGAATCGCCCGTATCGCTGGCCTTCTTTTCCACCGGACAGCGCTTGATTCTGGGCCGCCGCGGCACGATCCAGGACGAATGGATCGACCGCTATCAAGGCCAGCCCATCCAGTTCGAAGACGCTGGCTACTTTGTGGTGATTCAACCGTCCGACACGGGCGACAGCGCGGCGTTGGCCGCCATGCCCTCCACGCTGGTGCAGGCGCAGGTGCAACGGTTCGCCTACATACTCGGGCCCGTCGGCCTGATCCTGGGGATCTTGCTGACGGGCGTCGTGGTGTTCGTCGCGCGCCGCCGCCTGTCGCTGAGCGGCGAGCTGGAAGCCGCCATCGACCGCGACGAATTCTTCGTGGAATACCAACCCATCATCGACCTGCAAGACGGCCGATGCGTGGGCGCCGAAGCGCTGGCCCGGTGGCGCAATGAAGACGGCGCGCTGGTCAGCCCCAACGTGTTCATTCCGCTGGCCGAAGCCAACGGAATGATCCAGCGCATCACCACCCGCGCCATGGAAATCGTGGTGCGCGACGCCGCCGAATTGCTGCGCGCCGACCCGCAGCTGCATATCGCCATCAACCTGTCGCCCGACGATCTGCATTCGGAAGGCATGGACACGCGCATGAAGGAACTGGCGGCCAGCGCCGGCATGGGTCCCGCCAGCCTGATGTTCGAAATCACCGAGCGCGGATTGATGTCGCCCGACAAGGCGCGTGGCGTGTTGCTCGCCGTGCGGGCGGGCGGCTTTCGCGTGGCGATCGACGACTTTGGCACGGGCCATTCCAGCCTGTCTTACCTGGCCACCTACGAGCTGGACTTCCTGAAAATCGACAAGATGTTCGTCGACACCCTCGGCACCGACGCGCCGACCAGCCTGGTGACGTTTCACATCATTGAACTGGCGCGCTCGCTGGGCTTGCAGTTGATTGCCGAAGGCGTGGAAACCGAAGCGCAGCGCGACATCCTGCGCGAGCGTGGCGTGCAATATGCGCAGGGCTGGTTGTTTGGCCGCCCCATGAGCATCCAGAAACTGGGGACATTCATTGCACGGGCGAGCCAGGGGCTGCGGCCAACTGCCGTGATTTAATCCCAGGCATGTGTTCCGTGCATGCCGCCCCGTCGGACCCCGGCGCGCCCGCTTTGACGGGCGTGCCGGCGGCGTTCGACCACCCCAACGACCGCGCCGAGTTCCGCCGCACAGCGCATCAGCCCGGCGTGGAGCTATACCGCGCCCACATCATCCGGCACGCGTTCGAGCCCCACACGCATGAAGCCTATGGCTTGGGCGCGATCGAATCCGGCGTCGAACGGTTCCGCTACCGCGGCGCGGACCATCTGGCCCCGTCCGGCTCGGTCGTGCTGATGAACCCCGACGAGCTGCATACCGGCCGCGCCGAAACGGAAGGCGGCTGGCGCTATCGCATGGTTTACATCGACCCCGGCGTCGTGGCGCGCGTGACGGGCGAAGACGGCTGGTGGTTCGATACCGCCGTGGGCCATGACGCCGCCAGCGCGCAACGTGTCACCGCCTTGCTCGACACCTTATGGCACGCGCATGAACCGCTGGCCTTCGACAGCGCGCTCTACGCACTGCTGAACGAGTTCCGCCGCCACGCGCAGGTGCCGCGCCATGCGCCAGCCGAAGGCGCGCCGCGCTTTGCGCCCGTCATCGATTACCTGCGCGCCAACCTGTCGCGCCGCCTTACGCTGGACGAGCTGGCGGCGGTGGCGGGCTTGAGTCCGTTTCATTTCCTGCGGCGCTTTCAGGCGCACTATCACGCCGCGCCGCAGCAGATGCTGATGGCGCTGCGCCTGTTCGAGGCCAAGCGCCTGCTGGCCGCCGGCATCGAACCGGCGCAAGTGGCGCTGGCGGCAGGCTTGACCGACCAGGCGCATCTGACGCGCGCCTTTTCGCGCCGCTACGGCGTCACGCCCGCCCGTTACCAGAAGCAAGTTCGGGCCTGAAGCAGTTTCACGCCTGAAACAGGTTCGCGCCCGAAGCGCGCCAGCGTCGCCACCGCAATCTGGTACAAGACCCGCCCTGCCCGCGCTGGCTAGACTGCCCGCATTGATTTGCAGGAGCAAGGTATGTGGGCAGGAACCCTTTATGCGCTGGCCGCGGGCTTGATGTGGGGGCTGGTGTTCGTGGGGCCGTTGCTGCTGCCGGAATACCCGGCGGCGCTGCAATCCGTGGCGCGCTACCTCGCGTTCGGGCTGATCGCGCTGCCGCTTGCATGGCTGGATCGCAACCGCTTGCGGCAATTGCGCCGCGCCGACTGGATCGAAGCGCTGAAGCTGGCCGCCATCGGCAACCTGCTGTATTACCTGTGTCTGGCCAGCGCCATCCAGCGCGCAGGCGGCCCCGTCCCCACCATGATCATCGGCACCTTGCCGGTGGTGATCGCCATTTGCGCCAACCTGCGCAATGCGCGCCGCGACGGCAAACTGCCCTGGATGCGTCTGGCGCCATCGCTTGCGTTGATTGCGTTGGGCATCGGCTGCGTCAACCAGGTAGAGCTGCAAGCGCTGCGTCAGGACGCCGATGCCGACATGTCGCGCTACGCGGTCGGCGCCTTGCTGGCGCTGGCCGCCGTCGCCTGCTGGACCTGGTATCCGCTGCGCAATGCCGACTGGTTGCGCGCGCACCCCGACCGCAGCCCCAGCACCTGGGCCACCGCGCAGGGCGTGGCCACGCTGCCGCTGGCCTTGGCGGGCTACGCCATCCTCTGGGGCGGAATGGCCGCCACCGGCAGCGCGTTCGACATGCCGTTAGGCCCGCGCCCCGACGTGTTCCTGGGCCTGATGATCATCATCGGCTTGTTCGCCTCGTGGCTGGGCACCTTGTGCTGGAATGAAGCCAGCCAGCGCCTGCCCACCGCCTTGGCCGGCCAGCTCATCGTGTTTGAAACCCTGGCCGCGCTGGCCTATGCCTTCATCTTGCGCGGCACGGCGCCTGAACCGCTGACGCTGGTTGGCATCGCCTGCCTGGTCGTGGGCGTGCTGCGCGCCGTGCGCGTCAAGCCGATACCCGTACCGGTACCCGCTACAGCAAGTCCGGCAAGCGGCTCAAGTCGTCGATGACGTCGAACGCGCCTTCGTCCAGCAAGCGCTGGCGCTGGTTCGGCCCATTGTGTGACGCGCCCACATAGCCCACCGCCCGCATGCGCGCGGCGCGGGCAGCGCGCACGCCCGGCACGCTGTCTTCCACCACCACGCAATCCAGAATCGCCGCGCGCATCTGGCGCGCGGCAAACAGGAAGACGTCGGGTGCGGGCTTGCCCTTGGCCACTTGCGCCGTGCTGAACACGTTGGGCGCGAAGTCGTCCCACAGGCCCACCAGCTTCAGCGCGGCTTCCAGTTTGGGCGGCGTGCTGCTGCTGGCCACGCAGATATCCATCCCACGCGCGCGCAGCGCCGCCACGGTTTCGTGCACATGCGGCAAGGCCCGCAGTTCTTCGCGGAACGTGTGCGCCAGGCGGTCGGCATACTGCCGCGCGAAGCTGTCGGGCAAGGTGCAGGAGTTTTCGGATTGCAGGGTTTGCCACATGTCGGCATCGGGTATGCCGGCGAAACGGTGAGCGGCTTCTTCGGGCGTGATCGTGATGCCATGTTCGGCCAACGCGCGCGATTGCGCACGCGCGGCGATGATTTCGCTATCGATCAGAACGCCATCGCAATCGAAGATGACAAGGCGGGTGGTAGACGGTTGCATATCGGCTCCAACAAGGTCGGCCTTCATGATAGGCCTCGATCATGACGTTGCGCACGCGGGCGTCGATGGCGCATTGAGGCTGCGCAATGCCGCTAGAGTCTGGCCGCCCGTACCCGCCGCAAGCCGCCTGCAATAAGCACCCCCGCCACGCCCGCCGCCACCACCACGTAGGATGCCGCGCCCCAGCCGTAACGGTCGATCACCCCCCCGACGGTGACCGGGCCAATGACCTGGCCCAAGTTGCTGCCCTGCATGACCAGGCCCACCGACGCCGCCGTCAGCCCCGCACGCGGCGCCACCAGCGGCGCGGTGCCTAGCAAGGTGGCGGGAATCAGTCCGCCTACGGCCGAGAACAGCACGCAGAGCAGAAAGGTTGGCATGGCGGGAAGCACCGAGCGGAAGATCAGCAACGCCACCACGGCCATCGCCGCACTGGCGCAAGCAATCAAGGTCGACCGCCGCCAGCCGCGCGCAAGCAGCACGCCCGCGCCCAGGTTGCCGATCAGATTCGCCGCGCTGGCAATGGCGCTGTACAGCCCCGCCTGGGCCAGCGTCAAGCCCAATTGCTCCATCAGCAACACGGGCAGGAACGTGAACAGCGCGAAGAACATCAAGCTGTAGAGCGTGAACGACAAGGCCAGCAGCACCGGGCCTGCGGCGCTGAGCGTGTCGGTGGTGTCTTGCCGCATGCCGCGCCACGACAGCGGTGGCCCGGGCGGCGACGCGGGCGCCAGCGCGACCACGCTCACGAACGCCACCGCCACCGCAACACCCGCGCACCACCAGTACGCCTGCCACTGGTCAAAGGCTTGCGAGGCCAGCATCGCAATGGCCATGCCCGCCGGCATGTAGCAGCTCCAGAGCGCAAACGCGAAGTCGCGGCCCGAGGCCGACACCATGCGTTGCAACGCGGCGGGCCCGGCGACGGTGATCATCAGGAACCCCAGCCCTTCAATTACGCGCGACGCCAACAGCACGCCGTAGCCGGGCGCCATCGCACCGATGACGGTACCCAGCGCCGTCGCCAACAGGCCCAACAGCAACATGCGCCGCGCGCCGAACCGCGCGATGACGCCGCCTGCGGCGATGCCGCCCACCACGCCCAGAATTGAAAACACCGCCGTCAGCGTGCCAATCGACGCCAGGTCCAGGCCCATGTCCGTGCGCAGCAGCGGCGCGGCAATGATCACCTTGCCCACTTGCAACGACGCCACCACGCCCGCCCCCACCACCGCCAGCACCGCGGCCCAGCGCGTGTCGCTCGCGATCATTGCGCCCTCTTCGCATAGCTCACGCCCATGCCGGCGCGCACATCGTTCTGGATGCCATAGGGCGCTATCGGGTAGCGCAAGCCGTTGGCCGCCAGCGCCTTCATGCCCTCAATGGCAATCGGCAGATAACGCGGTGGCAAGGCCATCAACATTTCCTCGTCGGGCACGCCGCCGTATCGGCGCTCGGCAAAACAGGGCAAGGACAGGCTGGGTTCGCCCGTGGCCAGCGCCCGGCCCCAGGAGTCCGCACAGGCGGTCTCGCCCACCACGCTCCAGTCAAACCGGCGGTAGTTCTTCCACTGCAAGCCATTGATAAGAATGATCATCTGCCCCGGCGTGGCATACACCAGGCAGATATCGGGCGGATCAAGCCGGCCCGATGCCAAGGGCGACACCACCAGCCCGCGATACTTGCCCGCCGGCACACAGGACAAGGCCGATTGGCGTGCGCGCGCATCGGCTTCGGTGGCGTGCCAGACGCCCACGTAGTCCTTGCCGCTTTTCCAGGCTTCGTCTTGCGGCCCCAGGCCGATCACCGCGCGGCACTGCGCGCCGACGAGATCGTCGCCGGTTATCCCCACCGTCCAGCCCAGGCGCGCCGCCATGCCCACGATCTGGTCCGTGGTGTGCGTGGCTTGCGGCCGGCGCAACCCTTTAATGCCCGCCATGTCCGCTTCGTCTTCGAACAGCTTCATGCCGATGACGGTGGTCTTCAGGCGCAGCAGCTTGTTCAGGTCATCCACCAGCTGCGGCCAGTTCATGGCCGCGTCGTGCGTTGTCTCTTCCATTTCCGTCCTTTGGACTGTTGTGTGCCGTAGCGATTGATCTCGCGGTCAAAAACGCGGTTCGCGCATTTACCAGGATAATCGTCGGCGTGCCGTGACGGCGAGCCGTAACGGCGAGCCGTAACAGCGTGCGGTGACGGCAGGCCATTACGGCAAGCCGTAAGCATGTCGCAATTCCAGCACGCATGACAACCACCAAAAGAGACATGGACCAACAAGAACGAAACAACGCAACTTCCGCAGGACGGCTGCCCACCGGCGGCTTTGCGGCGATGGTGCCGGAACTGGATGTGTCCAACCTGGACGCCAGCCTGGCCTTCTGGTGCCAACTGCTGGGCTTTGACGTGGCCTATGCGCGGCCCGAAGCCGGCTTTGCGTATCTGGAGCGCGGGCCGCTACAGATCATGCTGTGCCAGATCAACCATGAATGGGACACGGGGCCGCTCGAACGCCCCTTCGGACGCGGCATCAATTTTCAGATGACGGTGCCCAGCATCGAGCCCATCGCCAATGCGCTGGCCGAAGCGAATTGGCCGCTCTTTCGTCCCATTGAGGAAAAGCGCTACCGGGTCGGCGCCGGCTGGTCGGTATGCAGGGAATTCCTGGTGCAAGACCCCGACGGCTATCTGCTGCGGTTTGCGGCGGGAGAAGCAGAAGGGGGCTGAGTCAGCCGGCCAGACTGGGGCGGCTGACTCAGCCGGCGCGACTGGGATGGCTGCTGCGGCTGGCTACGCCTGAAACCGGCCGCGGCTGCAACATCTCGAACAAGGCCTGAACCGGCGCGCTCTCTGCCGCGTGCTGGGAGGCCGCCAAGCCAAACGACCGGTACTGCGGCGCCGCCAGCCGCAACACGCGTAAGCCACGGCGGTTATCAGGCAAGGTCAACGCAGGCACCAGCGTCACTCCAAGCCCTTCGCGGACCAGGGCGAACGCGCTTGCCCAATCGCGCACCGTGGCGCGCACGTCCGGGATGGTGATGCCCGCGTCTTGCGCCAGGCTTTGCGCGTGCACGCTGCAACCGCCCGTTGCCAGCACGAAGGGCTGCGCGGCCAGATCCGCAAAGTCGATGGCGTTGCCCGCACGCGCCAGGGGATGCGCGGCAGGCAGCACCGCCGTCCATTCGTCTTCACCCAGCGGACACACGTGCCGGCCCGGCGCGGCGTTCAACACCACGCCCACATCCACCGTGCCTGCCGCCAGCAAGGTTTCGACTTCGTCATCGCTGGCCTCTAGCGACACCACATCAATCGCCGGATGCAATTGCCGAAACCGCCGCAGCACGGGCGGCAAAATGGTAGAGAACACCATCGGGAAACTGGCCAGCCGCAAGGTGCCGCGTGCGGTCCCGCGCGCGGCTTGCGTCAGCGCCTGAATGCGCTCAAGCGCTCCCAGCATGGCGCGCGCTTCGTCCACCACGCGCAGCCCCAGCGCGGTGGGTACCGTCTGGCGCCGTTCGCGCGTGAAAAGCGGCGCGCCCAGCATGTCTTCCAGCTGGGCGATGGCCTGGCTGGCGCCCGACTGCGTCATGCCCACCTGCGCTGCGGCGTGCGTGATGTTGCCGGCGTCCGCCACCGCCAGCACCAGCCGCCAGTGCATCAGGTTCATCATGGCATTAGCTCTGCTTATGGTTATTTTCTGAAGAAGTAATTTTACGCATGCCGCGCGGCGCTTCAAGATAAGTGCTTTGTTGAATTCAGGACTGACCGATGAAGCTGTATTACGCCCCCGACACCTGCTCGCTGTCGCCGCACATCGTGCTGCGCGAGCTGGGCCTGCCTTTTACGCTGGTGCGTGTGAACAACCAGACCAAGCGCACCGCCGACGGCGGTGATTTTCTGGCGATCAATCCCAAGGGTTACGTGGCCGCGCTGCAACGCGACGACGGGCAAGTGCTGACCGAAGGGCCGGCCATCGTGCAGTACCTGGCGGACTTGAAACCGGAAGCCGGACTGGCCCCGCCCAACGGCAGCTGGGAACGCAGCCGCCTGCAAGAATGGCTGAACTTCATCAGCACCGAAATCCATGGTGGCTTCGGCCCGCTGTTCAACCGCGCCCTGCCGCAAGCCGCCCGCGAATGGTGGCAGGCGCGGCTGGAAAAGCGCCTGGACTATCTTGCCGGCGCGCTGGACGCCCAACCGTATCTGGCCGGCAGCCGCTTCGGCGTGGCCGACGCCTATCTGTACACGGTGTTGCGCTGGGCGGCGTTCTTCGATATTTCCCTGACACGCTGGCCCGCTCTGGCGGGGTATATGTCCCGCGTAGGCGAACGGGCCAGCGTGCAGGCGGCGCTGGCGGCCGAAGGGCTTACCAGCGGTACGTAACGCCCGCCATCATGCTGCGGGCCTTGCCGTAGTAGCAACCAAAGGAATAGTTGCAGCTGGACACGTAGGTCTTGTCGAACAGGTTTTGCACGGTCAGGCTGGCGACCAGGCCGCGCAAGGCGGGCGACACGTGCGCCAGGTCGTAGCGCAGCGACGCGTCGACGACCGCGAAGGCCGGCGTGCGGAACGTGTTGGCCGAATCGCCATAGGCCGTGCCGGTCCAGCGCACGCCCCCGCCCAGTTCCATGCCGCCCAGCACGTCGCCTGCAAAGCGGTAGTTGGTCCAGAGGCTGGCTGCCCAGGTCGGCAGCGCGGCCAGGCGCTTGCCTTCGTCGTACGAGCCCGGCGTGGAACGCGGGTTCAGATACGTCAGCCCGGCAATCACGTCCAGCCGATCCATCGGCTGCGACTTGATCTCCAGTTCTACGCCTTTGGAACGCACGCCGCCGTTCTGAACTTCGTAGCCCGGGTGGTCGAAGTCTTCAGACGACATGTTCTTCTGACGGATCTCAAACGCTGACAGCGTGATCAGCGTGTCGCTGCCAACGGGCTGGTACTTGATACCCACTTCCACCTGTTTTCCGGTGGTGGGCTTGAAGGACTCGCCTTCGTAATTGGTGCCGATCACGGGCAGGAACGATTCGGAATAGCTGATGTACGGCGCCAGTCCGTTTTCGGCCACGTACGCCAAGCCCACGCGCCCGCTGAAGGCGCTGTCATTGCGGCGCGTGCGCGTATTGGCCAGCAGGTCTTTGTTGTCGATCTTCGCCCAGTCGTAGCGCCCGCCCAGCGTCAGCACAAATTTGTCCAGCTTGACCTGGTCTTGCAGATACAGCCCGACCTGGCTGACGCTGTTGTCCCATTTCGTGGTCAGTTCGGTATCCGGCTGCGCGACGTTGTAGTCGGGGTCGTACAGGTTCAGCGGGGTGGCGGCGTAGTTGTTGTAGCCCGTGTACTTGCGCGAGAAGTTCCGGTAGTCCAGGCCCACCAGCACCGTGTGGTCCAGCGCACCGGTGCGGCCTTTCAGTTCAACGTTGTTGTCGATGCTGAGCACATTGTTGTGCTGGCCCCAGTCCAGCTTGGTGCGGCTTGCCTGGCTGTAGTCGGTATTGCCGTCGGCGTCTTGCACGAAGCGGTTCAGGTAGAAGCCGCGATAGTTGTCGCGCACGTCCACGAAGCGAATCGTCTGGCGCAACGTGGCTTGCTCCGAGAACTTGTGCGACAAGTCCGTGCCCACCACGAATTGGCGACGATAGAAATCGTTGAAACCGGGCTGGCCGGTGAAGATGTCGCGGTTGATGCGTTTGCCATCGGGGCCGTCGAATACGGTGCCGATGGCAGGCAGCGGCTGGTAGTCGGGCACGCCGCCATCCCGCTGCAACTGCGTATACAAGGTCAGCGACGTTGCGGCGCTGGGCCGCCACGTCAGGCTGGGCGCAATCAGCAGGCGGCGGCTTTCCTTGTAGTCGATCTGCTCGTTGCCGCCGTTGGCCACCCCGGTCACGCGGTAAAGCACCGAGCCATCTTCATTGGCGGGGCCCGTCAGGTCCAGCGCGCTTTCCACGCGGCCATAGCTGCCCACGCCAAAACGCACTTCGCGCAGGCGTTCGTCCGACGGCCGCTTAGACACCAGATTGATCAGCCCGCCCGGCTGGTTCTGCCCGTACAGCACCGATGCCGGCCCCTTCAGCACTTCAACCCGTTCCAGCAGATACGGGTCGATCTGCAACGCGCCGCCCAGGCTGCCGGCGTACGGCAGATAGGTGCCGTCCAGGTACAAGGGCGCCGGGGCGAAGCCGCGCGAATCGACCTCGTCGGCGATCATGTTCGAATCGGTATAGCCGTTGACGTTGACGCCCGGCGTATAGCGCAGCGCCTGAGCCACCGTGGTGGCGCCGCGCGTTGAAATCTCAGCCGCGGTCACCACGTTGACCGTCTGCGGAATTTCCAGAATGGACGCGTCCGTCTTGGTGCCGGTGGCGCTGCGCTTGGCCGCCACGCCGGGTACAGGCCCCCAGGCGTTTTCGGTCTGGCCCACCACGCGCACGGGCTCCAACAATGCGGTGCCCGGCGCGGCCGGCGCGCGACGCAGGCGATACGCGCCGCTTTCTTCCGCCACCGCTTCCAGGCCCGTCCCGGCAAGCAGGGCCGCCAACCCATCGCGCACGCCGTACGCGCCGCGCAACCCGGGGCTTTGCACGTTGGCGATCAGCGTAGGTTCGGCGCCTACCATCACACCAGATCGGCGCCCGAACTCCAGCAGCACCTGCTGCACCGAACCCGCCGCGATGCCGTACTGCTGCCGGGCGTCCGCCGCTTGCGCGTAGGCGGGCTGAACCGGCGCCAACGTGGACACCAGCGCACCGGCCGGCAGGCCAAACGCAATATGGCAAAGCCAGCGGCGCGCAGGCGACAGCGTGGCGGGCGTCGCGCGGCGACGGCAGGGATGATGCGACATGGGGCAATCCTTGTGAGCGTTAGCGTTGGACAGCCCGGCCCGACAAGGCGGCTGTCCCTATGTCTAATGCTCGAGTCGCAAAACGGTGCCGGCCTGTTACAAAATAGTCGCGCACCGCCGTCACGGCCCCACCGTCACCCAGTAAGCGCTGCGGGTGTGCACACGCACAGGCAGGATTTTTTCGATCAGCCGCAAGACTTTGTCTGTGTCCTGAACGGGGAAGGCCCCGGTCACCCGCAGCTCGGCCACCGCGGGATCGCAACGCAGGAAGCCGCGCCGGTAGCGGCGTAGTTCAGACAGAAAATCACCCAGCCGCCAGTTGTCGGCGAACACCATGCCGCTGGTCCAGGCGTCGGCGTTATCGGGGCTGGGTTGCGCCGCGTCCACGCTGTAGCGGTCAAAAGACGTGCGCTCTCCGCGGTTCAGCCGAAGCTCGGTTCCGCCCAGACGCGTCTGAATGCGCACGGCGCCTTCCTGCACGGAGACGTGCGTCTGCGCCTCGTCGCCCAACTGGCGCACGATAAAGCGCGTGCCGATCGGGCTGACGAAACCGCTGCGAGTCTCGACAATCAGTGGCCGGCCCGCCGCGTCCTGCCCGGATTCAATCTGGATCTCGCCTTCCACCAGCACGATGCGGCGCGCCTGCGCATCGAAACGCGTATCGACGGCGCTGCGGGTGTTCAGCATCAGGCGGGTGCCGTCTTCCAGCGTCAGCAAGCGGCGCTCACCCACGCCGGAACGATAGGCCGCCGTCCACACCCGCCACGGCGCGGGCTCGCCCGACACCGCCACCAAGGCCCCCGTGACCGACACGCCCAACAAGGCCAGCAGCACGCGGCGCCGGCCGCTATGCGAGCGGCTGATCTGCTCGACGACCTGGCTCGCCAACGCGCCCGGCAGCTTGGCCGCGTGCGCATCCAGCACCTGCGACATCGACGTCACGCGTTGCCACGCCACATCGTGGTCAGGACAGGCCTCGCGCCACGCCTGCCAGCGCGCCAGCTCAGCGGGGGTGGGATCGCATTGCAGACAGATCAGCCAGTCCACCGCGGCAGTCACCACGGCGGGCTGGCTGCGGGGCAGCGCGGATGTGGACGATGAAGACATGGGGCGGCCCGCCTAGCCGTACATCACGCTGAAGCAGCGCTGCAAGGCTTTGGACATTGCCTTCTTCACCACATCCAGCGTATGACCCGTCTGCCGCGCGACCTCGGGGTACGACAAGCCTTCCAGTTGCGCCAGCAGAAAAATGGCGCGCGTGCGCGCATCCAGCCCATCGATCAGGCGGCACAGTTCCACCAACGTCTCGACCACGATCAGCCGCGATTCCACCGACGGTTCGCAGGGTTCGCCGCGCGCGGCCAGCACGTCCAGATACGCCGCTTCAATCACGCTGCGGCGGTGGTGCCGGAACAGCAGGCGCTTGGCGACCGTCGTGAGATAGGCGCGCGGCTGCGCCAGAATGGGCTGTGGGTCCACCCCGATGATGCGTTCAAAGGTGTCGTGCGCCAGATCGGCCGCGTGGTCCGATCCACCAAGGCGGCGGCGCAAAAAGCCGAGCAGCCAGCGATGGTGGTCGACATAGAGCGTCTGGATTGCGTCGTGCGCGGGGGTAGCGGGAACGGGGTCGGACACGACGGGCTCGTTGCGTGGTGTTTGATAACACGAATTAGTCGCATTCTAATCGAGGCGGCGCAACATCGCCACACGCCATTTCATGACTCCTGGAATCCATCTCGCATCAAGGTCGAGATGTAGCCCTGACATCAATCCACCGCGTCAATCACCCGACATCAATCCCCCGCATTAGCGCCGCCGCCATCGTGGGCTGGCGCAGTTGCTCCCGCCACCATTGCAGCGCGCGCCCCTCGTGGCCGCCGCGCCATGCCAGATACAGCAGGTTGGGCTCGCGCGGGGTCTCGGTCGCTTTTTCCACCAGCTCACCGCGCGCCAGCAGGGACGCCACGCGATGGCGCGGCAGCCAGCCCACGCCCAGCCCGTCGCGCTGCGCCAGGATCTTGGCGCGCATGCTGGGTACGGCCAGCACCGCCTGCCCCCCTACCCGCCCGTAACCCCGCGCGGCGCTGGTGCGCGACGTGTCGGCCACCACCACCGCGCGATGCTGTTGAATCTGGTCCTGCCGCAAAGGGGGTTTCAGCTTGGCCAGCGGATGACGCGGCGACACCGCGAACAACCATTCCATTGCGCCCAGTTCCGCCCATTGCAGGTTCGGCATAGACTGAGGCTCGTTCGTCGCCCCCACGATCAGGTCGGCCCGGCCCTCCCGCAACGCTTCCCACGTGCCGCCCAGCACTTCATGCGTCAGACGCAGGCTGACTCCTGAATTCAGCCGGTCAAACGCGTGGATCAAGGGCGATATCAGTTCGAATTCCAGGATCTCATCGCTGACGATATGCAGCCGGTCTTCCCAGCCGCTGGCCACTTGTTTGACGCGCTGTGTCAGCCGCGACACGTCCAGCATCAGCCGGGCGGCTTCGTCGGCCAGTAATTGACCGGCGGGCGTCAGTTGCAGCCGGTAGCGGCGGCGGTCAAACAGCAAGGCATCAAAGCGTTCTTCCAGTTGGCGGGCCGCGTGCGACACCGATGAGGGCGCCCGCCCCAGTTTCACCGCCGCGCGGGACAGGCTGCCGCTGTCCCGGATGGCTTCCAGCAGCGCCAGTTCATTTGCCGTCAACATGTGCGATTCCTTCGAACGTGTTCATCCGAAAGATCGTACGACAAACCGCCAGCCCAGGCGCAACATGGCTACACCTTATCGAACGACTCCCAAGGAGATCACCATGAACCGTTTTGAACATAAGACCGTTTTGGTCACCGGCGGCACCAGCGGCATCGGCCTGGCAGCAGCCCAAGCTTTCGCAGACGAAGGCGCCCGCGTCATCGTCACCGGCCGCGACGAAGCCGCGCTGGAAAGCGCCCGCGCCGCGCTGGGCGGCAACGCCCTGGCCATCCGTAACGCCGCAGGCGCCCCGGGGGCCGCCGCCGCGCTGGCCCAGGCATTGAAGGCTGCGGACGTGCGCCTGGACGCCGTCTTCGTCAACGCCGGCATCGCCAAGTTCGCATCCTTGGCGGACGCCACCGAAGACCTCTGGGACCAGACCTTCAACACGAACATCAAGGGCGTGCTCTTCCAGCTGCAAGCGTTGGAGCCGCTGTTGAACGCGGGCGCGTCCATCGTGCTCAATGGCTCCATCAACGCGCACATCGGCATGCCGGCATCCAGCATTTACGCCGCCAGCAAAGCCGCGCTGATCTCGCTGGCCAAGACCTTGTCGGCAGAGTTGCTACCGCGCGGCATCCGCGTGAATGTGGTCAGCCCCGGCCCGATCGCAACCCCCATCTACGGCAAGCTGGGTTTGGACGCGGACACGCTGGAGAAAACCGCCGCCAGCATCCAGTCGCAGATTCCGCTGGGCCGCTTCGGCACCCCGCAAGAGCTGGCCTCGACCGTGCTGCATCTGGCCGCGCCGGAATCCGCGTTCATTGTCGGCACGGAAATCATCGTAGATGGCGGGATGAGCCAGCTCTGAGCGGTTACGCCGCAATCGAACGCTGTGCGCGCTTGCAGATGCGTTCGGTTGCGGCGGACGGCTGGCCGGCCAGCCAACGCGCGCACACCTCACGCACCCAGTCCGGCTGATCTTTGCTGGCGTCGTTAAGCCAGTTTGCGACCGAGTCCTGCACATAAACGGCGGGGTCGGCGCGCAATGCCGTGAGCAGCGGCAAGGCTTGGTCTGGATCAGACTTCAGCGCTGCAATGTGGGCGCACCAGACCCCACGCGGCCTCAGGCATTCGCTGGCAAAGCGGCGCACCCGTTCCGACGGGTCTTGCGTCCATGATTGCAGGGCTTGCAAAGACGTTTCCAGTTCGGCGGCCAAGCACGGGCGCACCGCCAGCCAGGCCCATTCGCGCACGCCAAAATGCGCATCGTCGGCCAAGGGGCGAATCCGTTCCAGACGCTCGCCGGGCGTCAAATCCGGAACCCCGCCGATCACGAAGCACGCCCAACCGCGCACCGTGTCAGAGGCATGCGCCGCCAGCATCGGTTCGCAATCGTCCCCGAGTTGATCAGTCAGCAGGCGCGCCGCCACCGCCATGCGTTTGGAAATGCCCGTGCTTGCTTCCGCCTGCATCTGCGCCATGGCGTCGCGCCCGACTTGCGGGGCCACCGCCTGCATCAGCGCGGCGAAGTCCACGGCCAGGCACTCCGTCAGCGCGGCGGCGGGCGCGCCCGCATTCAGCTGCGCCAGACGGGCCGGGCTGATGTCTTTCACCCCCCTGCCGGCGGGCTTAGTGGTGGTCGAAGCGGCGTTGCGCTTCGTAGGAAGCGAAGCAGCGGTGCGCTTTGTAGCAGGCGATGCGGCGGTACGCTTCGTAGCAGGCGAAGCGGCGTTGCGCTTCGCGGGGGGCGATGCGCCGGCGCTCATCGCTGGCCCTTTCGCAACGCGGCACGCCCGGTGTCGGTGCCGTGCCAGACGCGCGCCAGCAGTTCGCTTAACTGCGCCTTGTCGGGTGCGCTCAGGTTGCCGAACAAGGATGCGATCCAGTCCGTGTGCTCCTTGAACAATTTCGCCGCCATGGATTTTCCTTTGGTGGTCAAAGCCACCGTGATTTTGCGGCGGTCTTCAGTGCCCGCCTGCCGCGACACATAGCCGTCACGTTCCAGCCCATCCACCAAGCCCGTAATGGTGGCGCGCGTCACGCCCGCCCCGTCCGCCAACTGATGCGGCGATAACCCCTCCGCCTGCTCGTGCAACAGGAACAACAGCACGAATTTCCCTTCCGATAGCTGGCGCGGCGCGAGACGAGCCGCGCAATCGCGGTCGATCGCATTGGCTAAAGACAGCAGTTGAAAACACAGGCCGATGTCGTCGGCCGAGTCCAACCCGCGCCGCGCCGCTTCGTCCAGCAGCGCGTGGTGTTTGGGTTCAAGCATGGGTGGCGTGGGGAGCAAGATCGCGTTCCTGATTTGATTCAGCGACAGATAGTAAGGCACCTAATTAGTTTGATGCAAACGCCCCTTTTCGTACACGTCATCCAAGCGCCGGTATCATCTGGCATGGCCTTGACTACCCCACCCGCGCCCATGCTTACCCCGTCCACCACCGTGACTTTGCGTCGCGTGCAAGCGGGCGACGTGCCCATGATTCTGGCCATGGAATCCGACCCGGCCGTCATGCAGCACAGCACGGGTGTCAAGCCCGCTACCGAGGCGCGGCGGCAGGAGCTTCTGGCATGGCTGGCCGAACCGCAAACCGATATCGGCCATTGGTCCATCGTCGTAGGCCAAGTCGCCGTCGGCTGGATCAGCCTGGTTCCGCTTGAGGACTCTGGCCGGCTTCAACTGGCCTACCGTCTGAGCCGCGCGGCCTGGGGCCACGGTTACGCAACGCTCGCTGGCAAACTCCTATGCGACTACGCTTGGCGCACGCTGGACGTGCCCCAACTGGTGGCCGTGGTCTGGCCCGGCAACCATGCATCCGGGCGCGTCCTGGAAAAACTGGGCTTTGTGTTCAGCTCCCAAGAACAGCACTACCACCGCGACACGAATGTCTACGTATTGCCTCGCCCCAATGCCCTATCATCCTGATTTTTCCCCTACAAAGAACCGCCAAGCATGACCGACACCACGCAGCCTTTTGACGTTCAAGCCTTCATTGCCCAAAGCCTGGAGGGCATGCAAGCCGCTACCAGCGCGCACTGCGCCACCTGGCATCTGGACGAGGCCGAGCAGTGGTCGGTGGACATGGACGAAGAGAGCATCGTGTTCCAACTGCCGGGCGGCATTACCGCGACGGCGCCGGTGCAGATTGTGGGTACGTCGAACACGGCGGACGGCAGCTTTCTGTGGGGTTGGGACCATCCTTCCGTGCCCGCCGAATTGTCGGAACACGCGCAACTGGCGCTGGCGTTTGGCCGTGCGCATGGCTTGCCCGCGTATTCGCATCGCAAGGTGCAGTGCGACGACGCGCTGGCCTGGGAATTCACGGCCGTTGCGATGCGCCTGGGTGAAGCCACCGGCACGTACCGGGCGCAAGCGTCTGAGACCGCCTTTGTGTGGATGACTTTCGGACAGGTCACGTTGTCCGCTGCTGAAGACTGACCCCTTCCCATGCCCCTGCCCGCTCGCCGCCCAACCCCTTTGCTGCTTGGCGCCCTGGCGCTGGCCGTGTTGCCGCTGTTTGGGGGCACGGCCGATGCCGCTTCACGCACTGTCTACACCGGCACGCTGCAAGGCGCGGGCGATGTGGTCATGGAACTGGATAGCCAGGCGGGCGCCAATAGCGAACTGACCGGGCGCTACTTCTATCCGAAGCACGGCGTCGACATTCCCTTGCAAGGCACGGCGCAGGCGCTGGTTGAGCCGAAGCCTTTCTTTGAAGTGGCTGATTCCGGCAAAGATCCCGAAACAGACCCTGCCGCAACGTGGCAAGGCGAGCGCGATGCCAGCGGCTATCGCGGGCAATGGAAAGACGCCCGCACGGGCAAAACGCGCACGTTCAGCCTGCGCCGCGTGGCGGATTACGATCCCGACAAACTGACGCCAGACAGCGCGCAGGCCGTCACCGACGCGATCAGCGGCGGGATGGGCAGCGGCATCAATCGCCACGTGGGCATCAATGCCGGCAACGCACCCTACGAAACCCTGAAGCTTGCCGGCCACGCGGTACCCGTCGGCCAAGACAGCGGCGCAGGCCCTGTGGCGTACCAGCTATGGCGCGACCCCCGCACCAAATTCAGCTATCCGCGCTTGAGCCGGCATCCCGACCCGCAGGTGCTGACCCGCATCAACCACCTGCTTGAACAACGCCACTGGCAAATGAACCTGGCCGCGCTGGCGTGCATGTCGTCCGCGTATACCAACGGCAACCCGGCCGCCGGCACCTTGGGCAGCTATGACGAAGAAAGCATCACCGTGCAGTGGTTGTCGCCCGCGCTGATGACCGTGACGGAATCCGGCAGCCTGTACTGTGGCGGCGCACACCCCGACAACCATTTCGAGCCCTACACGTTTGATCTGCTGCGCGGCGAATACCTGGACTGGAACCGCATCTTTGACGCTTACGTGCCGGACGAAAACGGCTGGCGCAAGGAAACGCCCACGCTGCTGGCGTTGATGGAAAAAGCGCGCGCGCCGCTGGCCGACGACGCCCTCAAGGGCGCCACCGAAGACGAATCCCTGGAAGGGTGTTCGGACTTGTGGCCCAGCTATCTGGCCTTGGGCACCGAAGCCCCCGGCGTGCTGACCTTGTCGATCTCCGGCATCGGCCACGCGATGGGCATCTGCCTGGGCACGCATGCGACGGTGCCGTTCAAAGACCTGGCGCCGATCGTGAAACCCGGCGGCCAGGCGTACCTGGTCACCGAGTAGGCGAATCTGCGTATCGGCGGGTCTGCGGCTTTGCGATTCGGCAAGTCAGCAAACCCGCGTCTCCGCGATTCCGCCCGCCCGGCAGGCGGGCTACTCCAATGACGGATGACGGTCTGCAAGCTGTTGGCGCCGTTGCCGCAGCGCTTCAAGCTTGTCTTCCAGTTCCGCGATTTCAGCATCGACGTCCTGCACGCGTTGCTCGATGGTCTCGTAGGCCTCTTGCAGCAGCGCTTTCGCTTCATGCT
This sequence comes from Achromobacter kerstersii, assembly GCF_902859595.1. Lineage (GTDB taxonomy): Bacteria > Pseudomonadota > Gammaproteobacteria > Burkholderiales > Burkholderiaceae_B > Achromobacter > Achromobacter kerstersii. The sequence continues at coordinate 1,400,243 of NZ_CADIJQ010000001.1, forward strand.
TGCTGGACGCATTGGGCGTGTCGCCCCGCAGCGGCCGGTTCGCGGTTTCAGGCAGGAAGAACGACGTGATCAAGCCGATGGTTGCGGCCACGATCAGGTAATAGGCGGGCATCATCAGGTTGCCCGTTTCTTCGACCAGCCAGGCCGCCAGCGTCGGCGTCAGGCCGGCGATGATGATCGCCACGTTGAAGGAACTGGCCAGCGCGCTGTAGCGGATGCGTGTCGGAAACAGCGCGGGCAGTGTCGAAGCCATGACGCCCGTCAGGCAATTGAGCAACACGGCAATGAAGAGCAGGCCCAGAAAGATCAGCCCGGTGTTGTCGCTGCCCACGAACTTGAAGGCCGGCACCGCCAGCACCAACAGGCCCACGCTGCCTGCCAGCAGGAAAGGCTTGCGGCCGACCTTGTCGCTGGCGAACCCGACGACGGGCTGCACGAACAGCATGCCGATCATGACCACGATGATGATCAGCACGCCATGCTCTTCGGAATACCCGAGATTGCTCGTCAGGTAGGTCGGCATGAACGTCAGCAGCATGTAGTAGGTGATGTTCGTCACCAGCACCATGCCGATGCAGATCAGCAGCGCCTTGCGGTACTTGGAAAAAATCTCGCGAAAGGAAACCGTGGGCCGCTCTTGCACCGCGTCCTGGTCTTCCTTTTCCATTTTTTCCAGCTGCTGCGTGAACGCGGGCGTTTCTTCCGCCGCATGGCGCAAGTACAGGCCAAGCAGGCCTAACGGCCCCGCCACGAAGAACGGCACGCGCCAGCCCCATTCCAGGAAGGTCTGCTCCAGCAATATGGTTTGCAGCAGAACGACCATCCCTGCGCCCAGCACGAAGCCGGCGATAGAACCAAAATCCAGCCAGCTGCCCAGAAAGCCGCGCTGGCGGTCGGGCGCGTACTCGGCCACGAAAATCGCCGCACCCGTGTACTCGCCTCCCACCGAAAACCCCTGCGCCAGCTTGCACGCCAGCAACAGCACGGGCGCCCAGATGCCGATGGACTGATAGGACGGAATCAGCCCGATGCAGAAGGTGCTGATCGCCATGATGATGATCGTCAGCGACAGCACTTTCTGCCGCCCGAACTTGTCGCCCATCACGCCAAAAAAAACGCCGCCCAAGGGGCGGACCAGGAACGGAACCGAGAAGGTGCCCAGCGCGGCAATCGTCTGCACGGCGGGCGAGGCATCGGGGAAAAAAACCTTGCCTAACGCAAAGGCGACAAACCCATAGACGCCGAAATCAAACCATTCCATGGCATTGCCAAGCGCCGCGGCCGTCACGGCCTTCTTGAGCTTGGAGTTGTCGATGACGGTGATATCACCGATCTCCAACGGCCGTGCCTGCTGTGCTAAGGGGGGTGTAGATGTCATCGTCAGCTTCCCTGTTAGTGTGTCCAGGATGGTGCTGACGAAAGCATACGCCGACCGGCCAGGTTTCGCATTGGCCGGTCTTTTTGGATCACCCGCCTATCGGTACAGCACCGTGGGCAGCCACATCCCAATACCCGGGAACATGTACAACAGGAATATCGCCACAACCTGAATCCCCATGAACGGCATCATGCCCAGGAAGATCTGGTTCAGGGTCACATGCGGCGGCGACACGCCCTTCAGATAAAACGCCGACATGGCCACGGGTGGCGACAGGAATGCCGTTTGCAGGTTCAGCGCCACCAGCAGGCCGAAGAACAACGGGTCGATGCCGAAGGCGTTCAAGAGCGGCACGAAGATGGGCATGAAGATCACGATGATCTCGGTCCACTCCAGCGGCCAGCCCAAGAGGAAGATGATGGCCTGCGCCAAAAGCAGGAACTGGATTGGCGTCAGCCCCAGCGACAGCACCCATTCTTCGATGATGCGCTGGCCGCCCAGCAGCGCGAAGGCCGCCGAAAAAATGGATGATCCCACGAACAGCCAGCACACCATCGCGCTGGTCTTGGCCGTGAGGAAGACCGATTCGCGCAGCACCGGCAAGTTCAGCCGCCGGTACGCCAGCGCCAGCAAGGCGCCGCCCATCGCGCCCATGGCGGCGGCTTCGCTAGGGGTCGCCAAGCCGAACCCGATGGAGCCCAAGACCGCGGCGATCATCACCGCCAAGGGGAAGAACGACCCCATCAGCATCTTGAAGATTTCCAGCCGCGCCCACGTCAGCGCGGCGTAGAACACGGCGAGCATGACCGCGCAGATGGCGGCGAAGATCCAGAAGCCGGTGGGTGCGGGGCGGGTGTCGTTGGCGGCGGCGGTCGCAGGTTCGGCTGCGGGGTTGGGGGTGGCGCCGGCCGGTAGCGCCGAAGACGACGCCTGCGGCGTGCCCGGCGGTTCGGCCAGGCCATCGGCGGGCGGTTCACTCAATCCGCCCTCGGCCCCTCCCGAATCAAATCCGCCTGAATCAAACCCGCCCGACCCCAGCTGCAACTCGGCCGGAATTTCATATTCCACCAAGGGCCGCGTCAGCCCGTGATGCACCACGGCCACGAGCAGCACGGTGACCGCCAGCGGCGCCAGCACCGTCGCCATGTTGCGCACCAGAAAACCGAACGGCACGTCGCGATTGCGCCGGCCCTTGAACAGCGCCGCCACCATGCCGGTCAGCGCGCGTGTGTAACCGGTGGCCTCCAGCGTCTTCGCTTCGGGCGACAGTGGCACGCCGCGTTCGCTGACCGGCAACGGCGGCGCCATGTCGGGGCGCAGCTTGGCCACGATGATCACGTAAATCATGTACAGCCCGGCCAGCATGATGCCCGGAAACAGCGCGCCCGCGTACAGCTGCACCACCGACACGCCCGTGGTGGCGCCATAGACAATCAGCATCACCGACGGCGGCAGCAGAATGCCCAGACAGCCGCCCGCCGTGATGGCGCCCGCCGTCAGCCGCACGCTATAACCCGCCTTCAACATGGCGGGCATGGCCAGCAGCCCCATCAGCGTCACCACCGCGCCGACGATGCCGGTGGCCGTGGCGAAGATGGCGCACGTGGCCAGCGTGGCCACCGCCAGCGCGCCGGGCAGCCGCGCCAGCGCCAGATGCATCGACCGGAACAGCTTTTCGATCAGATTGGCGCGCTCAACCAGATACCCCATGAAGACGAACAGCGGAATCGAGATCAGCGAATCGTTCGTCATCGTGGCGTACGTGCGCTGCACCATCAGGTCCAGCGTCTGGCCAATCGACCGCCCCGCGTCCGCGCTTTGCATGTAATAGGCCAGGAACGTGAACAGCACGCCCATGCCCATCAGCGTGAACGCCGTCGGAAAGCCCAGCATGATGGCCACGACGATCAGCGCCAGCATCAGCAGCCCGATATGCCCCGTGGTCAGCTCGCCCCACGGCGTCAGGAACGCGATCATCGCCAGCACGATCCCGATGCATGACAGGCCAAACCACAACGCCTTGTGGATCTTCATCGGCGGGGCTCCCCGGGGGTCGTCACATAGCGGTCAAGCTGGGCGATGTCTTCGTCTTTCACATGCACCATCTTCTTCAGCTTGTCGACGTCCACTTCCTCGACGTCTTCTTCGCGCGATGGCCACGCGCCGCGCCGCAGGCAAAGCACGCAACGCAACACTTCAGCCACGCCTTGAAGCAGCAGGAACGCGCCTGCGATGGGGATGAAGGCCTTGAAGGGATAGATGGGCGGCCCGTTGGCCATCAGCGACGAATGCTCGCCGATGGCAATCGAATAGGCGGCGTAATACCAGCCCGCCCACACCAGCGCGATGACGCCGGGAAAGAAGAACACGATGAACAGCACCAGGTCCAACCCCGCCTGCACACGCGGCGGCAGAAAGCCGTACAGGATGTCGCCGCGCACGTGGCCGTTCTTGGCCAGCGTGTAAGCGCCGGCCATCATGAAGAGGATGCCGTAATACATCATCTGCAAGTCGAACGCCCACGCGCTGGGCTGGTTCAGCAGATACCGCGCCGCCACCTCCCAGCACACGTGCAGGGTCAGCACCACGATCAGCCAGGCAAAGGTTTTGCCGACGAAGGTGGAGACGCGGTCAATCAGTCGGATAAGACGGATCATCGTGCGGCCTGGTCAGGGATCAGGCCGGCTTCGTGGCGCGCGAAAAATAATGGTTGTAGGCCATCCGGTAATTCACCGAGACGTCGCCGTGCCAGCGCCCCACCCTTTCAGCAAAGGCCCGCTGGGAGTCCAGCACTTTCTTGAACAGCGGGTTTTCGGCCGAGCGTTTGGCGATCATCTCGTCCCAGATCTTCAGCTGCGCCTGCAAAATCGCGTCCGGCGTCTTGTAGAACTTGACGTTGTGATCCTTTTGCAGCTTCACGTAGTCTTGCGAATACCGGTTGGCCGCCTTCCATGACATATCCGCGCTGCACGCCTGCGCGGCATAGCTCAGCACCGCTTTCAGGTGCGGGGGCAACGCGTCGTATTTGCCCTTGTTGAACAGCACTTCGAACTGCTCGGCGCTTTGGTGAAAGCTTTGCAGCATGCAGATCTTGGACACGTCCTGAAAGCCCAGCGCCAGGTCGGAAGACGCGTTGTTGAACTCCGCCCCGTCCAGCAAACCGCGGTCCAGCGCCGGCACGATTTCACCGCCCGGCAAAGCGTTTACCGCCGCGCCCATGGCCGTGTACATGTCGATGGCCAGCCCCACGGTGCGGAACTTCACGCCCTTCACATCTTCGACCTTGGTGACCGGCCGCTTGAACCAGCCGAAAGGCTGCGTCGGCATGGGGCCGTACATCAGCGACACCACGTTCACGCCCATGGCCTTCTGGATTTCCACCAGCAATTCCTTGCCGCCGCCGTACTCGTGCCAGGCCAGCAGCATGTTGGCGTCCATGCCGAACGACGGCCCCGAGCCCCACAGCGCCACGGCCGTGTTCTTGCCGTACCAATACGCCACCACGCCGTGTCCGCCATCCAAGGTGCCGGCCGACACCGCGTCCAGCAGGTCAAACGCCTTCACGACGGCGCCCGCAGGCAGCACTTCGATCTTCAACTGGCCGCCGGCCATGTCGTTGACCTTTTGCGCGTAGTCGCGGGCGAACTCGTGAAAGATGTCGGTGGCGGGCCAGGTGCTTTGAAAGCGCAGGGAAATGGGCGCGTTCTGCGCCCGGGTGACAGCGGGGAACCCGAGTGCGGCGGCGCCCGCGGCGGCGGCGCCGGAAATGAACTTGCGGCGGGGCTTTGTGACGTGTTGCATGGCTTGTTGTCTCCTTGGGTGGACTACACGGACCAGCTTGTAGTAACTGCACCTGCGAGGACGCGGGGAAACGCCTGCTGCGAGCTTCCCGGTGTCGGGGCTACGACTGCTTTGCAACTTTGTGGTGATTAAACCGTCCTGACAAACAGCTGACAATCAGCTTTTTGTCAGGAATTACCCTAGCCAGAAGTACTAGTGCGTTGGCTTCAAGGCATCAGCCTTCGCCGCACTCCCAACGCGCCACCACGACGAATGGCGCGTCTTGCACGGCAGGTACGCGCGCCAAGGCGGCATCGACAGCTGCGGCCGGAACCAGCGCCGGGCCGTCTGCCTGTCCGTCAGACCCGGTCAACAACTGGGCGATGCCATCGAGTTCCGCGCGCAGGTCTTGCGGCAGCGACGGCGCCACGGCACGGAGGTTCGCGGCCACGCACTGCGCGGCTTCCGCCCGGCTGAATCCGTCGTCGATCAGGTGCGAGGCATCCCCCGCGCTGCGTACCACGGCTTCATAAGCAAACACGTCGAATGACACCGCTTCGATCTTGCTGGTGTCCGCGTCGTGCCAGACCAGCGCCACACCCACGCCGCCGTTGGACAGCGGCGTCAGGCAATACGCATCGCCCGCCCCCGTTTGGGCGAAAGGCAGAAAGCGGCGGCCATGCTGATAGGCGGGATTCAACCATTCATCAATGGTTTCTGCGGCCTCGTCCGCCTTGATCCATTCGAAGTCGTCGATGCACGACAACGCAGGCTGCGCCGCGAGCTTGTTCGCTCTCCAGTCGGCCACCCAGGCTTTGACGTCCGCGCCGTAGTCCGCCAGACCCGCTTCAATCAAATGGCGCAACAACGCCGGCAACGGGATGCCGTGGGCTTGCGCCAAGGCGGGATAAGAATGCATGCCTGCTTACTCCGTTGTGGTGGCCGATGGCCGGGGCGATATTCTAAGCGCGCGTCAGGCGTGGCCGCACACGGCCGATTCATGCGGCGGACACGGCACCCGCCAACAGGGCGCGCAGTTGCGCACCCTGTTGCGCGATCTCGGGCTCCGACAAGCCGCTGTAGCCGATCACCAGCCCGGGCGGCAAGGCCACGCGCCGGCAGAAGTCCGATAGCGGCAGCAAGGCGATGCCCATGGCCCGCGCCCGCGCCTGCATCCCCGCCATGTCCACATCCGCAGGCAGCCACCACAGCAAATGAAAGCCCGCGTGTTCACCACTGACGCGCAACGGCGCATTGCCCATGGCTTGCGCCAATTCGTGCATCACCTGATCGCGCCGCTGCGCATACACCGCGCGCGCCTTGCGAATGTGGCGGGCGAAGCTGCCGTCTTCCAGAAAGCGGGCCAACGTCATCTGTTCGATCATGCTGTTGGACCGCCCGGTGGTGTGGCGCGCGCGCGTGAACGCGGGCACCCAGCGTTTGGGCAGCACGGCATAGCCGATGCGCAGCGCGTTGAACATGGTCTTGTTGAAGCTGCCCAGGTGAATGACGCGGTCGGCGGTGTCCAGGCTCTTCAACGCGGGCAGCGGCGCGCTGTCGTAGTTGAATTCGCTGTCGTAGTCGTCTTCGACAATCCAGCAGTTTTGCTCCTCGGCCCACGCCAACAATTCCAGGCGGCGCGAGACGGGCATCGTGATGCCGGTGGGCGACTGGTGCGCGGGCGTCACGTGTACCAGCTTCACGCCGCGCTGGCGTTTGGCGCGCGCGACCGAGAAGCCGTGCTCGTCAATGGCGATGGGCATCACCTTGGGCGTGAACTGGCTGAACAGCGGCACGGCGGTCAGATAGCCCGGATCTTCGATCAGCACTTTGTCTTGGCGCGTCAGCAAGATGCGGGCGCTCAGGTCCAGGCCATCGCGGATGCCGGTCAGGATGACGATTTGATCCGGCTCACACGAAATGCCGCGCACCGCGCCAAGGTAGCGCGCAATCTGCACGCGTAACGGCAGCCAGCCCTGCGATTCCTCGTTGGCCAACTGGCTGGGCGTGACGTGCTGCGCGCTGATCATCAAGCCCTTGCGCCACGCCGGCATGGGAAAAAGCGATGCGTCAGCGGTTCTGGCGGCGAATAAGGGTGTGGGTCCGGGAGGTGTTGCGGACTTGGCGGTGACGGCACGGCCTGTGCTGCGGGTGGTGGTGCTGGTGCTTGGGCTTGTGTTGGTGCCGGTGCCGGTGTTGGTGGTGGTGCCGGTGCTGCTGCCCGTGTTGGCGCTGATGCCGTCGCCCGGCAAGCCCCTGCGGAAGAAGTTGTCGGGAATCACCGCCGACACGTAGGTGCCTGATCCCACCGTGCCCGCCGTGTAGCCTTCGCCGCGCAATTGGTCATAGGCCGCTTCAACCGTGGAGCGCGACACCTGCCATCGCGCCGCCAGCTCACGCGTTGATGGCAGGCGGGCGCCCTCCGCCAGCACGCCTTTCAAGATGCGTTCCTGAATCTGCCGGTACACCCAGGCCTGTTTGGATTCGCCTGCGCGGGGCGGGTCGGCAGGCAAGTCCAGGCTGGATTCCTGTTTGGTACGCGCGCGTGTGCTCGTACCGGTGCCGGTGCCTTTGCCTGTGCCTGTGCTCGTACCTGTGCCTTTTCCTTTGCCTGTGCCGATGCCTGTGCCGATGCCTTTGCCTGCGCCGATGCCTGCGCCGATGCCTGTGGCGGTGATGGTGGTGGTGCCGGTGGCGGTGGCGGTGGCGGTGGCGGTGCCTGTGCCTGTGCCATGGCGCCTGATAAGTGGCTTGCTCATTTTTATGAATATGGCTCTATTCGATAAGCCATTCTATCGATAAATTGGCGTGACCAGATTCCTTTATTCCTATGCCAATCAGGAAGACATCGATGTCATCGCCCTACACCATCACGCTGGAAACCGGCTCGTTCACGACCGATGGCGGCACGTCCATTCTGGATGCGGCCTTGGCCCAGGGCGTCCCCGTGCCCTTCTCGTGCCAACGCGGCGAATGCGGCTCGTGCCGGGCGCAGGTAGGGGCGGGTGACTTCGAACCCATCACCGCGCCGAACGAACGTTCCTACGTGCCGGCGGATAACGAATTGCTGATGTGCCAATGCCGCGCCGTCAGCGATCTGAGCTTGCGCTTTGCGCACTGGACCGCGCCTGGCCGCCCCGCGCAGCGCTACGACGCGCGCGTTGTATCGCGGCGGCCGCTAACCACCGGCATCACGCAGCTGATCATTGAAATCCAAGGCGATGACGCGTTCGACTATCTGCCCGGCCAGCACGTGCAGCTGCTGCTGGAGGATGGCGGACGCCGCAGCTTCTCGATTGCCAATACGCCCGGCGCGGCAGGCGCCTGTCGGCTGGAGTTCCATATCCGCCGCACACCGCAAGGCGCCTTCACCAACAACATCTTGCCCGCGTTAACGCCAGGCGACGCCTTGACGCTGGAAGGCCCGTATGGCGCTTGCGTGTTGCCATCGACGCTGCCGCACGGGGTCAGCCACTTGGTGCTGCTGGCCACCGGCACGGGCTTGGCCGGCGTGTTTCCCATCTTGATGCGCGCCCTGGAAAGCGATCACTTCACCACCGTGACGCTGTATTGGGGCGCGCGCCAACGGGCCGATTGCTACGCCAGCGGCCTCTTGAATGCGCTGCAAGGCAAAGGCCCGGCGTTCCGCTGGCACCCCGTCCTGTCGGGCGACGGAACTGCCCGGCACGACGATGCCCGGCACGACGACGCGCACTACGTGCAAGATCGCGCCGCGCAAGCCGGCCATGACTGGGCGCGCACGCTGGTCTACGCCTGCGGCAACGGTGCCATGGTGCGCGCGGCGCAAGCGCGCTTGCGTGATGCCGGGCTACCCGACGGCCGCTTTCAGTCGGAAGCGTTTGTACCGGCAAGCGCCACGCTTGCGTCACCGCCCGCCCCTGCCGCTCATCCCTGGGAACGCGTCAGCGAACGCTTCACGATGGACGGCATCCTGCAAGCCCGCCAGCGTTCCATCACCGCCGTGCATGAGATCGCCGCGCTGATGACGCCCGGCATCACCACCGCCGACGCCATCGCACGGGCCGACGCGCACCTGCGCCAGATGGGCGCGTCACACAACTGGCACCCCACCTACATCCGCTTCGGCGCGGATTCACAATCGCCTGCGGTGCAACCCACCGACCGCCAACGCACGCTGGGCGAAGACGACATCTTCGTCATCGACATCGGCCCCGTCTGGGACGGGTATGAAGGCGACTACGGCGACACCTTCGTCACCGGCAGCAATGCCGACCGGCAACGCTGCGCCCAAGCCGCGCGCGACGTCTTCGAACGCACGCGCCTGGCGTGGTTAAACGGCATGACGGGCCAAGCGCTGTATGAGCTGGCCGACACCTACGCGCACGAGCTGGGCTGCAAGCTGGTGCACGAGATACCCGGCCATCGCGTGTCAGATTTTCCGCATGCGCTGTATGGCAAGCATCAGTTGGCCAATGCGGATTTCGTGCCCGGCGATGGCATCTGGGTGCTTGAGATTCAGGTGCGCGACCAGCACCAACCCATCGGCGCTTTTTATGAGGATGTGCTGCTGCGGGCCGCGATGGCCTGAATTGCCCCTACGGCTTGCTCTATGGATTGCTCTATCGCTTGCTCTACGGCTTGCTCTACGGCTTGCTCTTGCCTTCCACCCAATGCTTGTCGGCAAGCTTGGGGTCGGGAAACGGCAGTTCCATATTGGTCGGCGGCGAGGCCACCCACTTGCCGCCGTCCTGATAGAAGTCCATGGGCGCCTCGGACGTGCCGGCTGGCATCAGCAGCATGGTGGTGCAAGACACCCGGCCCTTGTGCGACGGCTTGGGTGCGGGCAGGCAGGTGCCGATGGCCAGTTGCGACGTCTTCATCCCGGGAAGATCATCACCCAGCAGCGTCAGCACGGCGGCGTGGGCTTCTTCCGGCGTGGGGATGACAAGGGGCTGGGCCTGGGCCGTGATGCCGATTGCGGCCAAGGCCAACATGCCTAGCGGAGCAAATTTCATGCGGTTCCTAGAGTGGTGCTGGATGGCGCTAAGAGGTGCTGGATAGCGCCAAGGGATGCTGGGATAGCGCCAAGAGGTGCTGGATAACGCTGCGTAGCTCTACATAGCGCTAAGCGCCGCCACCCAACAGCCGTGGCGGCCTTCGAACGATTCTACCCGGGGCGCCGCACCGCCCTGACCTTGCCGGAATTACCCCCGCCGCAGAAGAAGCGGTCGGCGCCATCCGACTCCAGGCCCGACACGCCCACGCCCGCCGGCATGTCAACGCTTTCCAGCACCGCGCCGGTGTCCGGTTCCAGCCGCCGCAATTCGCTGGCGTCGTTTTCCCAGGTGCCGTGCCACAGTTGCCCGTCGACCCAGGTAACGCCGGTGACGTAGCGGTTGGAGTCGATCGTGCGCAGCACCTTGCCGGTGCCGGGGTCCACCTGATAGATCTTGCGCTGCTGATACTGGCCGACCCACAACGAGCCATCGGCCCAAGCCATGCCGGAATCGCCGCCGCCACCGGGCGCGGGGATGGTGGACAGGACCTTGCCGTTGGCCGGGTCCAGCTTCTGGATTTTGCCTTCGGCGATTTGATAGAGGTGTTTGCCGTCAAAGGCCGTCCCGGCGTTGGCCGCCACATTCAACGCGCGCGGTGTCTCGCCGCTATCGGGGTCCAGCGCGATCAGTTTTTCGCCGACGGCAAACCAGACCTGATGACCGTCGTAGGTGACGCCATGCACGCTGTCGACACCGGGGAAAGGGCCGTATTCACGGAGGATTTGGGCTTGGGTTCGTTTCATGACTGTGTCCTTGAAGGAGGAGACTTCATGCTACTGAGCCGGCAACAACGCGGGGAGTAACAAGCTTGTCGTGAATGCCGGCACGGCGGGCGTCGTCCAGCGGCGGGCGGGGCCATGGCCCAAGGGCTGCGCCTGACCCGAGGCCGCCAGCGCATCCAACGCGCGCTGCACGGTGCGCTGGCTTGCGCCCAGCGCCAACGCCAGCGCGGAACTGGACCACGCCTGGCCGTCGACCAGGCAAGCCAACACGGCGGCGTGATCTCGGTCCGCCACGTCGACCGGGCGCGCCAGCACGACGACATTGGCCCCGGCATGCGGCCGCAGCACAAAGCCGTGCCGCGTTGCGTTGATGCCCGCCAGCGGCCGCAACGCGGTGCGCAGGCGTCCGATTTCCACGCGCAGCCGCACGCGATGGGAGTCGTCCTGAAAGCCGGTGCGAAACGCTTGGGCGATCAGCAGTTCGCGGGTCACGTCTTGTGGCCAGGCCTCGGCCAGCAGCCGCGCCAGCGTGAACAAGACCGGGCGGCTGGCCAGCGGCACCGTCTGGCCGTCTTGGCGCACGACGTTGCGGCAGGCGTCGATGATCAGCGCCGGGGATGCCAGCAGCGCCTCGACCTCATCCAGCCGCAGATCGCGCGCGCCGTCGTGCAAGACTTCCCGCGCGGCGGGGGCATGCAGCGTCTGCAACGCGTGGTCCACCTCGGCCATCAAGGCGGGAATGCCGGCCTGCCGCGCGGCGTGTTGTGCGCGAGCCAGCGCCGCGCCCGCCGCCCCTGCCTGCACCCGGCGCATGGCGATGCCGCCCGTGATGAGTTCGTGGATGGCGCGCGAGGCGGCGGGCATGGGGCTGGCGTCCACGCCGGCCAGAACGAGATCGGCGTCGTCCAGGCGGCCCAGCAGCAACAACCGCCGCGCCTGTAGATACGCGGCGTGCGCTGCGTTGAGGGGGTCGCCGTGTGACGCCAATGTGGCGCGTGCCGCGGCCAGCGATTTTTCGGGCCAGGCCAGATCCCGCGAGGCCAGCGCCACTTCGGCTTCGGCCACGACGCAGCGGGCGCGCGCGACCGGATGCGCCGGCCCGAAGGCCCGTGCCGCGTTGCGCAACAGCGCCTTCGCCCGGGAAAAGTCGCCCAATTGCGCCATGGCGATACCACGCAGGGCCAGCGCGGGGGCCTCGTCACGCAACGCCACGAGGTTCAGCGCGCCCAGCGGATCGCCCGCGGCCAAGGCGCGCGCCGCGCTTGCGATCAGAAGCTCGTTGGTGATCTCGCCCACTTCAATATCCGCCTTGGCATTCGGGTGCGGAACAATCTACCACCGCCGCTGCGTCGGTGGGGCGTGCCGGATGGCGCGCAAATTGGCACAATGCGGAGCTGCCCGGCCGAGCGGCCGTCGGCTCGGCGACCCCAGCTCGGCGCTCCCGGCTCGGCGCTCCCGGCTAGGCGACCCCAGCTCGGCGCCCCCGGCTCGGCGCCCCCGGCTAGGCACCCCCACCAAACCAAGCCCCCCGCTTAACCACACATAACTGGAACGTATGGAACTGACGCTACCCAAAAGCCTGCAGAAACCGCTGGAACGAGAGGCCGCCGACGCCAACCGTACGCTGCACGCGCACATTCTGAAGAAGTTGGAATCGGTCACGCCGCCGGTTGAAGCCATCAACCCGGCCGTGCTGAAAGCCGGGCTGCCCAAGCTGGTGGACTATCTGTCGCGGATGCCGGGCGTGAACGTGCTGTCCTCGCAGGTGACAAGCGATGCCTATTGGTGGGTCAAGTTCACCATCGACCTCCAGAACCCTTTGGCCTGGCAAGTCGTGCAGGAATTGGGCTTTGTGCTGAACGACGCGTCCATCCACGACAAGCTGCCCACCGTGTTCAAGCCGGTTTCGCCACCCCCATACATGAATGGCGGCCCGCAGGACTTTTTGTCCTGGGTGATCGAATCGACCTACAACTATATTGACCCCGCCTGGATCGCGCAGACGCTGGAAGGCTACCTGCCCCGCCCCGTCGACGACCTGAGCCAATGGGCCAGCGGGGATGACAGGGAGTGATCTGCCCAAAGTGAGCGGGTCCGTTGAGCTGGTCCGTTGAGCTGGTCCGTTGAGCTGGGCCGTTGAGCTGGGCCGTTGAGCTGGTCCGTTGAGCTGGGCCGTTGAGCTGGGCCGTTGAGCTGGGCCGTTGAGCTGGGCCGTTGGGCTAGGCCGTTGAGCTAGGCCATCGAGCTGCGCCCCTTGAGCTGGCCCCCTTGAACCGCCCCCAATTGGGCAACCCCCAAACGATGCGTCCCCACTTATCGCGCGTGGAGCCCTCACCCCGCCCTTAACCTGCCCGTCAGCGTGTAAACTCCCCCCTTTTTGACTCTGGTGGTATGTTGCAAGCCCCACAGCGCACAGGTTTAAGCGGCCCGACGCTCATTCGCTTGCTGACTCGCCTGACGGATGTCGACGTTCCGGAATCCAGGCAATCGCTGTCCGACCATTTGAGCCAGTGGCTCGGTTGGACGGATGCGATCGCGCTTTCCGCGGCCTTGAATACCCGCCCGCCGGTGATCGCCCCTGGCGCGCGTCAGTTCAGCAGTGCCGAAGAGCGCGAATGCGCGCGTGTCCGGACCACGCTGGCCGATGCCATCGCCAGCGATACGGCGGCCACGGCCGCCAAGCGGCTTGTTCCCGGACAAGCGCCGGCCAAGAAGTCGGCGGCTGTAGAGCAAGCCGAGGCCGATTACTCGAATTTTCGTCAGCGGTATCAGTCGTTGCAGCACACGATGGAGACCAGCGTAGGCAATTTGCGCAGCCGTTTGCGCGGCATGGTTGCGGCCAGAAATGGCGAAATGACACGGCTGGCCGTCGTGGACGCCATCATGGACCGCGCGCTGCTACCTAAGGAACGCGCCTTGTTTGGGCTCATTCCAAAGCTGCTTCACACGCATTTTGAACGCCTGCGGCTGGCCGAAGCGCCCGACCTTGAAGCCGAGCCCGCCCCCCAGCCGATTACCCCCGGCGCCTGGCTGGACGTGTTCCGCAAGGATATGCGCAGCGTCCTGCTTGCCGAATTGGATGTTCGTTTACAACCGGTCGAAGGGCTGCTTGCCGCCCTTCGCGCCAGCTAACCAGGACACCATGTCCAAGACTCTGATCAATTTCGTTGTATTCCTGGCCGGTCTGGCCGTTGTGGGCTGGATTGGCGTGGGCTATGCGGGCACGAACCCGCTGGCGCTGGCCGTGACGCTGCTGATTGGCGTCTGTTATCTGGCGGGCGCGTGGGAACTGCTGCGGTATCAGCAGGCCACGTCCACCCTGACGCGGTCCACGGCCTCGCTATCCGAAGCGCCGGCCAGCCTGGGTTCCTGGCTGGATCAGCTGCATCCCAGCCTGCGCAACGCCGCGCGCCTGCGCGTGGAAGGCGAACGCGTCGGCCTGCCCGGCCCGGCGCTGACGCCGTATCTGGTCGGCCTGCTGGTGTTGCTGGGCATGCTGGGCACGTTCCTGGGCATGGTCGTCACGCTGCGCGGCACCGGCATGGCGCTGGAAAGCGCGACCGACCTGGGCGCTATCCGCGCGTCCCTCGCGGCGCCGGTCAAGGGCTTGGGTTTCGCCTTTGGCACGTCGATTGCCGGCGTGGCCACCTCCGCCATGCTGGGCCTGCTGGCTGCGCTGTGCCGCCGCGAACGCGTGCAGGCGGCCCAGTCGCTGGATACCAAGATCGCCACGACCTTGCGCGTGTATTCGCAAAGCTATCAACGCGAAGAATCCTTCAAGCTGCTGCAACGGCAAGCCGAAGTGATGCAGCGTCAGGCCGAAGCCATGCCCACGCTGGTAGACCGCCTGCAAGCCATGATGCAAAACATGGAGCAGCAAACCCGCGCCATCAATGACCGCCAAATGGCCAGCCAGGATGCGTTCCAGGACAAGGCCGAGGCCGCCTACGCCCGCCTGGCGTCGGTGATGGAACAGTCCATGAAGGAAGGCGTGGCCGAAAGCGCGCGCTCGGCCGGCGTGGCCTTGCAGCCCGTTGTTGAAGCCACGATGGCCAGCCTGTCGCGCGAAACCGCCAGCTTGCAAGACACGGTGACGCAAGCCGTGCAGCAGCAATTGAGCAGCCTGACGTCCGGCTTCCAATCGTCTACCGCCAATGTGGCCGACATCTGGAACCAGGCGCTGGCCGGCCAGCAGCGCGCAAGCGAAACGCTGGCGCAGGACTTGCGCGCCTCCCTCGACCGCTTTGCCGAAACGTTTGAGCAACGTTCGTCCGCCCTGCTGGATGGCGTGTCGGCGCGAATGGAAACGTCGTCGGGCAATATGTCCGAGGCCTGGACCTCGGCGCTGTCGCGCCAGGAGCGCGTCAGTGAGAAGCTGGCGGGCGACAACCTGCAAGCCCTGACGGCCGCTGCCGCCAGCTTTGAACAACACTCGGCGTCGCTGTTGCGCACGCTGAACGACTCGCACGCGCTGCTGCAATCGGACCTGGCCTCGCGCGATCAGCAACGCCTGGCCGCCTGGACGGAAACGCTGGGCGCCATGGGCGCCACGCTGCGCCAGGAATGGGAACAGGCTGGCACGCAAGCCGCCGCCCGTCAGCAAGCCATCAGCGACACGCTGGCGCAAACCGTGCGCGACATCAACGCCCAGGCCGCTGCGCAAGCCAGCGTGCTGGAAGGCGTGTCGGCGCGCATGGAAGCCGCGGCCAACAACGTGTCGGCCCGCTGGGATTCGGCCTTGTCGCGCCAGGAACAGGTCAGCGAGACCTTGGCCCGCGACAATCAACAGGCCCTGACCACCGCCGCCGCCACGTTCGAACAGCACTCGGCGTCGCTGCTGCGCACGCTGGACCAGTCGCATGCCGACCTGCAAACGGCGCTGGCCGCCAAGGACCACGAGCGTCTGTCCGCCTGGACGGATTCGCTTGCCGGCATGGCCGCCACGCTGCGTCAGGAATGGGAACAGGCTGGCGCGCAAGCCGCCAGCCGCCAGGAAGCGATCAGCGAGTCGATGGCGCGCACCGCGCGCGACATCACCGCGCAAACCGAAGCGCAAGCGCTGCTGCTGGAAAGCGTGTCGGCCCGTTTGGAGTCCGCTGCGAACGGCGTGTCGGACCGCTGGACCACCGCATTGGCCCGCCAGGAGCAAGTCAGCGAGAAGCTGGCTGCCGACAATCAGCAAGCCTTGACGACGGCCGCCGCCACCTTCGAACAACATTCGGCGTCCTTGCTGCGCACGCTGGAACAATCGCACGCCGATCTGCATACGGCGCTTGCCGCGCAAGACCACGAGCGTCTGGCGGCGTGGACCGGCACCTTGACCGCCATGGCCGCCACGCTGGGCCAGGAATGGAAGGCCGCTGGCGAGCACACCGTTGCCCGCCAACAGGAAATCAGCGACACGCTGGCCTTGACCGCACTGGACGTCACCGGCCAGACGGAAGCGCAAGCCCGTCTGCTGGAGACCGTGTCGGCCCGCCTGGAAACGGCGGCAAGCAGCGTGACGCAGGCCTGGACCGACGCACAGGCGCGCCAGGAACAGGTCGGCGAAAAGCTCGCGGCGACCCACCAGCAAGCGCTGGAGACCGCCGCCGCCACGTTCGAACAACACTCGGCATCGTTGCTGCGCACGCTGGACCAGTCGCACGCTGATCTGCAAGCGGCGCTGGCGTCCAAGGATGAAGCACGGCTGTCCGCCTGGACCGCGAAGCTGGCCGCGCTGGCCGACGCGCTGGGCCAGGAATGGGAGCTGGCGGGCGTGCAGGCCGCGTCGCGTCAGGAAGCCTTGACGCAAGCCCTGGCCCAAACCACCCGCGACATCACCGCACAAACCGAAGCGCAGGCGACCGTGCTGGAGGCCGCATCGACCCGTCTGGAGACAGCGGCAAGCAGCGTCACGCAGGCCTGGGCCGACGCGCAGACGCGCCAGGAGCAGGTCAACGAGCAATTGGCGGCGAGCCATCAGCAGGCGCTGGAAACGGCAGCGGCTACCTTCGAACAACATTCGGCGTCGTTGCTGCAAACGCTGGACCAGTCGCACGCGACGCTGCAAGCCGAGCTGGCTGCAAACGACGAAGCGCGCCTGGGCGCCTGGACTGGCAAGCTGGCCGCCGTGGCCGACACGCTGGCCCAGACCGCACACGACATCACGTCGCAAACGCAGGCGCATGCCAGCGAGACCATTGCCGAGATCAGCCGCTTGGTGCAAGCCGCATCCGAAGCCCCGAAGGCCGCGGCGGACGTCATCGGTGAACTGCGCCAGAAGCTGTCGGACAGCATGGTGCGCGACAACGACATGCTCGAAGAGCGCAACCGCCTGCTCGACACGCTGGACACGCTCTTGAACGCGGTCAATCACACCGCTGCCGAACAACGCACAGCCGTGGACGCGCTGGTGGCCTCGTCGGCCGAGCTGCTGGAACGCGTGGGCACGCAGTTCACCGACCGCGTCGAAGCCGAAACCGGCAAGCTTGCCGATGTGGCGGCGCATGTGACCAGCAGCGCCGTGGAAGTGGCCAGCCTGGGCGAATCCTTCGGCACGGCGGTGCAGCTGTTCGGCGAGTCCAACGACAAGCTGGTCGCGCACCTGCAACGCATCGAAGCGGCGCTGGACAAGTCCATCGCGCGTGGCGACGAGCAACTGTCCTACTACGTGGCGCAAGCGCGTGAAGTGGTTGACCTGAGCCTGATGTCGCAAAAGCAGATCATCGAGAACCTGCAACAGCTGGCCGTCCAGCGCGCCACCGCCGGAGCGGAAGCCGCATGAGCGAAGACATCGACGGCGGCGTCGAGGCCTCCTCCCCCGCCTGGGCCGTCTTCGGCGACCTGATGTCGGTGCTGCTGGGCGCCTTTGTGCTGATCCTGGTCAGCGTGATCGGCGTGCAGTTGCAGTTGTCGACGCAGCTGGAAGAAGAGGTCAAGCAGCGCCAGGAAGAAACGCAACGGCGCGAGACGCTGGAGCAGGCGCTGGCCGGGCCGCTTGCGGCGGGCCGCGTCACCTTGATCAATGGCCGCATCGGCATCAGCGGCAGCGTGCTGTTTGCGCTGAACTCCGATCAGTTGCAGCCCGAAGGCCGGGAGATTCTGAAGACGCTGATCGAACCGCTGTCCGCGTATCTGAAGTCACACGACGAAATCCTGATGGTCAGCGGGTATACCGACGACCAGCAGGTGCGCGAAGGCAACCGCCGTTTTGCGGACAACTGGGATTTGTCGGCGCAGCGCGCCTTGACGGTGACGCGTGCGCTGATCGACGAAGGCGTGCCGTCGTCCACCGTATTCGCCGCCGCGTTCGGCTCGGAGCAGCCGGTGGCGTCCAACGCCGACGAGGAAGGCCGCGCCAAGAACCGCCGCGTGGAGATCACCCCGATCCCCAAGCCGTCCAACGAGCCGGGAAAACCGCGTGAGCAGTGACGGCAGCGCGGGCGTCTCGCCCGACCTTCGTAGCCTTGGCGATGTTCAGGACGTTCAGGACGTGCAGGACGTCCGCGACGTTCAGGACGCTCAGGACGTCCGTGACGGTCAGGACGTTCAGGACACTCAGGACGTCCCCGACGGTCATGACGTCCCCGGCACTGGCCACGCTCACGACGCGCAGGCCACGCTGGACGCCTGGCGCGACAGCGGGGCTGCCCATGCCGACCCGGTGCGCTTTCAGTTCATGAGCGCCATGGCGCGGCGCACGGCGGCATTGCATGGCCCCGCGCGGCAAATGCTGGACGCGAAGTTGGCGGGCTTGCTTAGCGCCTATGAAGCCTCGCTGAACGCGCCTGCCCCGCAGCAGGAAGCGCCCCCTTCCGATGATGCCCCCAGCGCGCTGGCCGGCCTGATCGATTACCTGGCGTACCCGGATGCCCCGGACGGCGACGCCGCCTGGACGCGCGACGCGCTGGGGCTGCGCGAAGCCTACCCCGATGTGCAGATGCTGGAGTACTTCCGCGCCGTCTGGTCCCGCGTCAGCGCCGACCGGCAGGTGCGGCAATCGCAGGAACAGGTCCACAAGAACGCAGGCCCGCTGAATTCGAATCAGTTGGTGCACCGCGCCCTGTCGCTGATGCGCGAGCTATCGCCGGGGTATCTGCAACAGTTCCTGTCGTACACGGACGCGCTGATGTGGATGGAGCAGATTCAAGCTGCGACGGCGCCCGCGCCCAAGGATGCCGGGCGCGCGGGCTCGGCCAAGGCAGGCTCGGCCAAGACAGGCTCGGCCAAAACCGCCGCGGCCAAGAAGACGTCGCGGGCCAAGGCGCGCTGATCGCGCCGATCGCGTTGCTGGCGGCAGCGCCGCCTTTCACCCCCCCCTCGATTTGCGCGCCAGCCCTTTCTGGGATTACCATACGATTCATATACAAACCATATACGGATCATTCCCTCATGGGCCTCGTCAAAGTCTCTGAGCAGATGCACGAAAATCTGCGCGTCGCCAGCGGCGCACTCAGCCGCTCGATCAATTCCCAAGCTGAACACTGGATGCGCATCGGCATGCTGTCCGAGCTCTATCCCGAACTGCGCCACGCGGACATCTGCCAATTGCTGATCCGCATCGAACAGGCGGAAGGCTTCACCATTGCGTCCTTGTCCCGGCGCTTGCCGGACGGCGTCCAGCAGGAGGCCGCGTAAATGGCAAGAAAGGTTTCCATTAAATCCGCCGCCGATATCGAAATGGCCCGCAAGGCCGGCGCGATGGCGGCGGAAGTGCTGCATATGATTGGCGAACACGTGCGCCCCGGTGTCACCACCGATGAGCTCGACCGCATCTGCAACGAATACATCGTGAACGTGCTGAAGGCCATTCCGGCCAACGTCGGCTATCACGGCTTTCCGAAGACCATCTGCGCGTCGGTCAACCACGTCATCTGCCACGGCATTCCGTCTTCCAAGGTGCTGAAGAACGGCGACATCCTGAACATCGACGTGGCCGTCATCAAAGACGGCTGGTTCGGCGACACCAGCCGCATGTACTACGTGGGCCAGCCCAGCCAGTTGGCGCGCCGCCTGGTCAACACCACGTACGAAGCCACGCGCGCCGGCATCATGGCGGTGAAACCCGGCGCCACGCTGGGCGACATCGGCCACGCCATTCAAACGGTGGCGCATCGCGAACACTTTTCCATCGTGCGCGAATACTGCGGCCACGGCATTGGCCAGATCTATCACGACGAACCGCAAGTGCTGCACTACGGCCGCCCGGGCGAAGGCCTGGTCTTGCAACCCGGCATGATGTTCACGATTGAACCGATGATCAACGCCGGCAAGCCCGCCACCAAGCAGTTGCCGGACGGCTGGACGGTGGTCACGAAAGACCGCTCGCTGTCGGCGCAATGGGAACACATGGTCGTCGTAACGGAAACCGGCTACGAAGTGCTGACGCCCTGGCCCGACGGCTACGGCGACTACCCCGCCATTCCCTGACCGGCCGATTCAACGCTTCCACCCTTGCCCATGGCAAGGACCGGAGTGCGGGTAAGCAAGGGCACGATCATGATCGTGCCCTTGTTGTTTTCGAGCGCCTGATGGCGTTGCCCATGTCTGCCCTGCCCTCTGCCTTCCGCCGTTTGGCCGCCTCGAATCTGGCCGCTCAGTTTTCCGAACAAATGGCGCTGGCGGCCGCGCCCCTGGTTGCCGTGCTGGCGCTGGACGCCACCGCTGCGCAAACGGGCTATCTGCAAACGGCGCAGACCTTGCCCTTTCTGTTGCTGTCCCTGCCTGCTGGCGTGCTGGCCGACCGCATGTCGCGCCGCGCGCTGATGACGGCGGCCGAGTGCGTGCGCGCGTGCAGCTTGCTGGCGTTGCTGGCGCTGCTTTGGCTGGGCGGACTCAGCCTGGCGTGGCTGGCGGCACTGGGATTTCTAGGTGCGGTGGGCACGGTGGCCTATAACGTCGCCGCCCCGGCGCTGGTGCCGCGCCTGGTGCCTGCCCGCGAACTCGCCAGCGCCAACCGCTGGCTGGAACTGGCGCGCAGCTGCGCGTTTTCCGCGGGGCCGGCCGCAGGCGGCGCGCTGGTGGGCTGGATGGGTGCGCCGACGGCGTATGTGCTGGCCACCACGTTGTCGCTATTAGCCGCGGTGCTGCTTGCCGGTTTGCCGCAGGACGCGCCCACGTCCACGGCCCGCCGCGATGTGTTGGCCGAGCTGCGCGCCGGGGCCGCCTTTGTCGTCGCGCACCCGCTGTTGCGGCCAGTGCTGATCACCGCAGTGTTCTTCAACACCGCCTGGTTCGTGCTCCAGGCCGTGTACGTGGTGTATGCGATTGAACGGCTGGGGTTGTCGGCGGCGGGGGTGGGCATCACGCTGGGCGTGTATGGCGCCGGCATGCTGGCGGGCGCGCTGGCCGCGCCCTGGCTCGCGCGCCGGCTGTCGTTCGGCGCGATGATCGCGCTGGGGCCGCTGTCGGCGCTTGTGGCCAGCGCCATTTTGCTGTCGACCTTGGCCTATGCGTCCGGCCCATGGGCCGCGGTGGGGTTCTTTCTGTTTGGCGCCGGGCCGATTCTATGGACCATCACCACCACCACGCTGCGCCAGGCGGTGACGCCGAATGCGCTGCTGGGCCGCGTGTCGGCAGTGATCCTGACCGCGACGTTCGGCGCGCGGCCCGTGGGCGCGCTGATCGGCGCAACGCTGGCGGCGCGCGTCAGCCTGGACGCCTGCCTATGGGTGTCCACGGCCGGGTTCCTGGTGCAATTTCTGGTGTTGTTCGCGTCACCCGTGCTGCGATTGCGCAGCCAGCCGGATGCGGTGGGAGTTTGAGCGGTGGGAGTTTGAGCGGTGGGAGTTTGAGCGGTGGGGGTTGCGCGGATGGGGTTTGAGTGGATGGGTTTGAGCGGATGGGGTTTGAGCGGATGGGGTTTGAGCGGATGGGGTTTGAGCGGAGGGGCTATGCGCGGATGGAATTTGCGCGAAGGCGGTTATAGCTGCCAAGGCCTTGCTCCCGCCCTGCGCTGTTACCCCCGGCGCGGCCGCGATCTGTATCTGGCGGCTCGGCTTTCACGCCGCTAGACTGGCGCAAATTTCCTCTCTACCTGCCGCTGCAAGATGCTGAAAATACTAGGCAAGGCCTCATCCATCAATGTGCGCAAAGTGTTGTGGGCCTGCGCCGAACTACGCTTGCCGTTCACGCGGGAAGACTGGGGCGCTGGCTTTCAGCCGACGAGCGACCCCGCCTTTCTGGCGTTGAATCCCAACGCCATGGTGCCCGTCATTCAAGACGGCGATTTCGTGCTATGGGAATCGAACAGCATCATCCGCTACCTGTGCGCGCAATATGACGGGCAGCCTCTTTACCCCGCCGAACCAAAACTGCGCGCGCGTATCGACCAGTGGATAGACTGGCAGGCGACCGATCTGAACCGGTCCTGGAGTTACGCCTTCATGGCGCTGGCGCGGCAATCGCCCGCGCATAGGGATGCGGCCAGCATCGAGGCATCGTGCCAGAGCTGGTCGCACACCATGGGCATCCTGGAGCAACAACTGGCGCGCACCGGCGCGTATGTGGCGGGCCAGGATTTCACGCTGGCGGACATTCCCATCGGCTTGTCCGTCAACCGTTGGTTCTGCACGCCTTTCGGGGAATTCTCTAAGCCCGCCCTGCCCGCCGTCATGGCCTACTACGACCGGCTTGCCGCCCGCGAGGGCTACCGGCTGTACGGCCGCAACGGCACGGCCTGACGACGCCGGCAGGTCTGACGTAAACCGGCTTACTTCACCACGCCGCACACCAGACGGCCGCCTCCGCCGCCCAACGGCGCGGGCGTGTCGCTGTAGTTGTCGCCGCCCACGTGCACCATCACCGCGTGCTTCTTCACGTCGGCCAGCTTCAAATGCGGCGCAACGACCGCTTTCTTGGCGGTGCCATCGGCCGCCACCACGATGAACGGCAGGTCGCCCTGGTGCCCATCGGTGGCCATCGGCCCCTTGTGCGCCTTAGTGCCCTTGGGGTCCAGGTGGCCGCCCGCAGCGCCGCCCGGGGCCATCTGGTTATTCACCATGCCCGGCATGCACGAATCCTTTTCATGGACGTGAAAGCCGTGCTCGCCCGGCGGCAGGCCCTTCAGGTTCGGCGTAATCTGCAAGCCGCCCTTGGTGTCCTTCAGTGAAATCGTGCCGGCGCTCTTGCCCAGGCCGTCGGCCGTCACGAACGTCATGGTGACGTTTTCGGCAAGCGCAGCGCTGGACGCGCCTGCGAGTGCCAGCGTCGCAACTAGCATCGAGATTTTCTTCATGAAGTGCCTCCTGGAATCATGCACACAAGGTGCGGATGCCCGGCCGGGCGAACCGCGCCGCCCTGGCCCATGGCGCAGAAAACAATAGCACCGGGGCGGCAGAAACAGCCAGCAATCTTCATTCCTGATACAAGCGGGCAGGCTTGTTAACGATTCACCAGCAGCACCAGCGCGTGCAGCGCCACGCCGATCAGCCCGCCCACCAGCGTGCCATTGAAGCGGATGTATTGCAGGTCGCGGCCCACGCTCAGTTCCAGTTCGTCGACCAGATGGCGTTCATCCCAGTTTTTCACCGTGCGCGAAATATGTTCGGTCACGCCAATGCGCAGCCGGCCGGTCAGCCGGCGCGCACTGCCCAGCACATGGTTGTTGATGGCGTCGCGCAGGCTCGGGTCTTCGCCCAGCTTGCGGCCCAGCGCCAGCAAGGCGCTTTCCAGATGGCGGGCCAGCGCGGAATCTTCGTCGGACAGATCGCGCCGCAATGCAGCATGAATGTCGTCCCACAGGCCTTGCACGTATTCCTGCACCTTGGGATGGTCGATGGCGCGTTGCTTCAAGTCTTCTACTTGCGCCGACAAGGCCGGATCGCTTTTCAGGCGTTCGATGTAGTTCAGCACCCAGGCCTCGTAGTCGCGCCGCACCGGGTGATCGGGTTCGGACAGCACGTCGCGCACTTCCTGCACCAGCGCCAGCGCAAGGCGGTCCGCCAGGTTGTCGGCGATGCCGTCCACCGACTTGATCACGTCCACCGCCGCGATGATGCGCGGCCATTCCTTGCGCGCAAACTTCACCAGCAGCGTCGACGCGCGTTCTTTCACGTCGTCTTCGCCCAGATATCCGCCCAGGCGTTCCATGGCCGCATCCAGCAATTCCTGATGCCGCCCGTCGCGCGTCAAAAGCCCCAGAATTTCGCCCACGGTGCCGGCCGCATCCCAGCGCCGCAGATTCTTCACAACGAATTCCTGGATGACGCCGCGAACCGCTTGCTCATCCAGCATGTCCAGCGTCTGCAAGGCCACGCGGCGCGCGCCATCGCTTAGCGCATGCGCCTGCTTGGGGCGCACCAGCCAGCGCGACAGGCGTGCGGCCGGGTCGAAGACGCGCAGCTTTTCCATCAGCGTGTCCGGGTCCAGAAAGTGATCGCGAACGAACACGGCCAGGTTGTCGCCGATGCGGTCTTTGTTGCTGGGGATGATGGCCGTGTGCGGAATGGGCAGGCCCATGGGCCGGCGAAACAGCGCCACCACGGCGAACCAGTCAGCCAGCGCGCCCACCGTTGCCGCTTCGCAAAACGCCCGCACCCACGCCCATGCGCCCTGTCCGCCCATGACGTGGCTGGTGATAAAGCCGCAAACCATGGCCACCAGCAACGCCAGCGCGGCAATTTTCATGCGCCGCAATTGCGTGCGGCGCACGTCGGACGCCAAGGTCGAATGGTGGATGGCAGAAGTGGAAGGCGGCGGAACGGTACGGGCAGAGTCGGGCATGAAATATCCGGCGAGGCGATGCGTCAGCATAACAACAGGCGAGGCGGATCGGCGTAAGAGAAGACGCGCGGACGGTGCGATTGAAATGCGCCCATCCCCCCGACCCCAGGCGCTTGCCGCGCCGGGCCATTACGGCGCACGCGCACCGTGATAGCGCCGCAGCAAGGGTTGCGCCGACACGCCATGCACCAGCACCGACCCCACAATGGCCGCCAGCAGCACCGGCGCCAGGCTCTGCGTCACGCCGCGCGGCGCTTGCTCCATGGCCAGCAGCAGGTAATAGAACGTGCCGACGCCACGGATGCCCAGCCAACCCGCCAGCCCGCGTTGGCGCCTGTCCAGCGTGGACCCCGCCAGCGACAGCAGCACGCTCGCCGGCCGCACCGCCATGAACAACACGGCGATGACGACAAGCGGCATCACGCCCAGCAGGTCGCGCCAGCACGCCGACACCACGCAGCCGATGATCAGCATCAACGCCAGTTCCACAAAGCGTTCCAGCCCGACCGAAATCGCCATCATCGATTCAGCCAGATGCGCGTGCGCCAGCTTGGGGTCTTGCGCGCTTTCCTCCTGTTTAGCGGGCGTCACGTCCTCAACCGCGGCGCGCGGGTTCTGGCTGCCGCCGGTTGCGCGCAGCTCTTGCTGACGCAAGGCCACGCCCGCGCAGAACACCGCCAGAAAGCCGTAGCCATGCGCCAGCAGCGTGGCGCCGTAGCACAACGCAATCAGGCCCAACGCCAGAAATTCATCCACCCCCAGCGCATTGCCAAAGCGGATGCGCAACATGGCGATCAGGCGTTCACTGAGCGTGCCCATCAGCCAGCCAATGGCAATGGCCACGGCCACGCCCCAGACGAGTTCGGCGGCCAATGTCCAGGGGTGCAGCAAGCCATCCGGCCCGGCATTGCACAAGGCAATGCCCAGCACCACAAAGGGAAAGGCCGCCCCATCGTTCGCCCCGCCCTCGCCCGACAAGGCAAAGCGCAGCGGGTCGTCGTCGCCAGCTTCCAGCGGCCGCAGTTCATTGGCCAGCACCGGGTCGGTGGGCGCCAACGCCGCCGCCAGCAGCACTGCCGGCCCCAGCGCCAGGCCCCAGCCGGCCATGCCCAGCACCGTCATCATGCCGATCGTCAGCAACATGGCGGGCGCAGCCAGCCGCAGCGGCAGGCGCCACAGCGTGTGTCCGCACGCCACGCGCAGGTGCATGCCGATGGCGAACAGCGATACCGGCAGCGCGGCTTCGGTGATCAGCCGCAGCGCATGGCGGTCGTCGTACACGTCCAAGGTCAGCAGGCCCAGGCCTGCCGGGCCGATCAGGAAGCCGACAGCCAGGTAGATCATGGCGCCCGTCATCGGCAGCGCGTCGATGAAACGCTTGGCCAGCGCCATCAGCGCGAACAGCGCGCCGATCAGCAGGAACCAGACCGCTTCGATATTCACGTTCACGCTCCGTACGCGATCAAGCCGGATCGCCGCGCCCTACTCGCCCAGAAACTCCGACACCGCCTCCAGCCCTTCGATGTGGTCCGCCACCACCTTCGCGATGAACGCAATGGGCACCGACAGCAGCGTGCCCCAGATGCCCCACAGCCAGGTGAACAGCAACAGCATCATGAACACCGCCACCGCGTTCATGCGGGCGATGCGGCCAGACATCCAGGTCGTGACCACCACGCCGATCAAAAGCGCAATGGCGACCGAACTACCCGCCACCGCCAGCGCCGGCCCGAGCTCGCCGAACTGCACCAGCGCGGCAATGCCAGTGGCCACCGCCGTCAGCAGCGGGCCGAAGTACGGAATGATGTGCAGCGCGCCAGCCACCACGGCCCAGGTGGCGGCGTTTTCCAGGCCCAACAGCCGAAACACCCCCCACGACAACAGGCCCAGCACCAGGTTTGTCACCAGCATCATCGCCATGTAGCGGTGAATGGCGCTGTTGATCTGGTCCAGCATGTGCACGCTGATTTTTTTCTGCGACAAGGTCTTGCCCGCCACTTTCACGAACTTGCGCTTGAACGCGTTGCCGGACAACAGCAGGAAAAACACCAGGAACACGCCCATGGTCGCCTGGCCCAGAAAGGCGGCCAGGCCCTTGGAGCCCCACAGCAGGATGTCGCTAAGACCCGAATCGGACTTGGCCACGACCACTTGCCGGCCCGGCGCAATGCCGCCAGTGTCTTGCAGCACGCTGGCCGCGCCTTTGACGCGTTCCATGATCGAGCCATCCCCGCTGGTAAAGCCGCTAAGCGTGCGAGACAACTTCGCAGAGATTTCAGGCAGCGCCTGCACGATGGAGCCCACCTGGCTTTGCGTGGCGTAGACCAGCCCGGTCAGGCCAATAGCCATCACCCCCATCAACACCAGAATGCCCACGGCACGCGGCAAGCGGGCGCGCTCCATCAGCGTGACGGCGGGGTCCAGCGCATAGGCCACGACAATCGCCATCACCACCGGCACGATGAATTCCTGCGCGAGCTTCAACGAAAACAGCACGGCCAGCACCGTCAGCGTGGTCAGGCAGGCGCCGCGCGCCCACACGTGCGTGACGTTGGGCGCAATATCGGGGATCAAGCCGACGTCTTGCGCGGTGACTTTGTCTTCCTTGCCCGCCTCGTCGTTGGACGCGTCCTTGCCCGCCTCGTCGTTGGACGCGTCTTCGTGCACCACGGCGTTGGCCGCCTGGTCCTTCGCGGCCTGTTCCTTGCGCGCGGACGCACGGCTGCCGGCGTCCTCCCCGTGTGGCGTCAAGACCGCCGGCGTCATGCTTTCCATCCTGCCCTCGCATTGAATTGTTCAATGCGCCCAGCAAGTCTCGTTCCCGGCTCGGCCAGCCGCCCGCTATTCGCCGCCCCCGTCAGCCCGCCACGGCCAGCAACCCCGCCTGGCCTTCATGCCCGCGCTGGGCGCGTTCCAGAATGAACTCGATCATCATCGAAATGGCGCGCGGATGATGGCGGTTCGGCATGTACAGCATGTACATGCCGCGCCCGAAGATGCTTAAACGCCATTCCGACAGCATCGGCAGCAGTTCGCCGCGCGCAATGTCATCGTGCACCACGTAGTCAGGCACCACGCCCACGCCCAGCCCGGCCCGGATCGCGTCCCGCAGGAACGCGTAGTTGCGCGAGATGACGGTGGGTTCCAGCACCACATGCTGCCGGGGCTGGCCGCCGTAGTAGGCCGACAGCCGCAAGGGCCGGCCAATGACGGCGGCGCTGATGATCCGGGTTTGCGCCAGATCTTCGGGCCGTTGCGCCAGCCCGTGCGCATCGGCATACGCCGGGGACGCGCAAGCCACATAGCGCACCTGCCCCAGCTCGCGCGCCACCAGATTCTGTGGCGGCTCGGACATGATGCGCACGGCAATATCGACTTCATCGCGCAGCAGGTCGTCCACGCTGTTCTCAAACAGTACGTCCAGCACGATGTCGGGATACGCCTGCTTGAACTCCAGCAGCCACGGCGTCATCACGAATTGCCCATAGCCGCTGGGCACGCTTAAGCGCACCCGGCCTTGCGGCGTCTTGCCCAGGGTTTCCACGGACTCGCGGGCGGCGACCAGTTCGTCTTGAATGCTGCGGCCATGCTGATACAGCTTCAGGCCGATTTCGGTGGCTTCGATGTGGCGCGTCGTGCGCCGCACCAACTGCATCCCCACCGATCGCTCCAGCTGATTCAGGTGATAGCTGACATTGGCGCGCGTCATTTTCAGCCGGCGCGCGGCCTCGCTCAAATTGCCGGCATCCAGAATTTCCACCAGCAAAGTCAGGGATTTGGTGTCCATGGGGGTCTCCTTGGGCGTGATTGTCAAATTTTCTTATCCGCCGTGTCAATTCTTGATGGCATTGTCAAGAGTTCTTTACTGGGAAAGAATAAAGAAATAAGAGCTGGAAGAAAAAAGCTGGAAGAAATAAGAGATGAGCCGTTCCCGGCTCGCCAGGCGCCGCGACGGCGGCCGCCCAACAGGAGACACGCATTCATGACCGACAGCAGCACTGCCGGCGCCGCACACGCGCGCCGTGAAGACGACATCCTGGTCATTACCCTGGACCACCCTCCCGTCAATGCGCTCAGCGCCGATGTGCGCCGCGATCTGGCCCACGCCATCGACGCCGCGCAATCCGACCCGCAAGTGCGCGCCATTCTGCTCGTCGGCGCAGGCAAGAACTTCATCGCGGGCGCCGACATCCGCGAATTCGGCAAACCGCCCAAGCCCCCCGCCCTGCCCGACGTGTGCAATCAGATCGAAGCCAGCGCCAAGCCCGTCGTGGCCGTGCTGCACGGCGCGGCGCTGGGCGGCGGGCTGGAAGTGGCGCTGGCCGCGCACTACCGCGTGGCCTTGCCCAGCGCCAAGCTGGGCTTGCCTGAAGTGAACCTGGGCTTGCTGCCCGGCGCGGGCGGCACGCAGCGCACGCCCCGGCTGATTGGCGCTGCCGCCGCGCTGGACCTGATGCTGTCGGGCAAGCACCTGTCGGCCAACGCGGCAGTGAAGGCCGGCTTGGTCGACACGCTGGCCGATGGCGAAGGTGATGGCGACAGCGCACTGGCCGCTGGCCTGGCCTACACCCGGCAGTTGCTCGCGCAAGGCGCAGGCCCGCGCCGCAGCCGCGACGCCACGGCCGCGTTGGCCGACAAGGCCACCGCGCTGGCGCAAGCCGCGGCGGCCGGCGAACACGTCGCCAAAACGCTGCGCGGCCTGTATTCGCCCGCGAAGATCGTCGAAGCCGTGCGCGCCGCCATCGAACAACCGTTTGACGAAGGCTTGCGCACCGAACGCGCGCTGTTCCTGCAATGCCTGGACAGCCCGCAACGCGCAGGCCTCGTGCATGCCTTTTTTGCGGAACGCGAAACCACCAAGATCCCCGAACTGAAAGCAGCGCGGCCGCGCCGGCTGGACACGATCGGCGTGGTGGGCGGCGGCACGATGGGCGCGGGCATCGCCGTGTCGGTGCTGGACGCGGGGCTGCCGGTGGTGATGGTTGAACAGGACGACGCGGCGTTGGAACGTGGCCGCGGGCGCGTGGCTCAGGTGTACGACCTGCTCGTCAAGAAAGGCCGCATCACGCAGGAAGAGCGCGACGCCCGGCTGTCGCGGCTGACGGGCGCCACTTCCTACGACGCCCTGGACAACGCCGACCTGATCATCGAAGCCGTGTTCGAAGACATGGACGTGAAGCTGGCCGTCTTCGCGCAACTGGACCGGGTGGCCAAACCCGGCGCGGTGCTCGCCACCAACACGTCTTACCTGGACGTGAACCGCATCGCCTCGGCCACGCGCGGGCCGGCCGATGTGCTGGGCCTGCACTTCTTCTCGCCCGCCAACATCATGAAGTTGCTGGAGATCGTGGTGGGCGAACACACGTCGCCCGAAACGGTGGCCACCGGTTTCGAGCTGGCGCGTAAGCTGCGCAAGACGCCCGTGCGGGCGGGCGTATGCGACGGCTTTATCGGCAACCGCATCCTTGCCGTGCATCGCCAGGCGGCAGACATGATGATGGAAGACGGCGCATCGCCCTACGACATCGACGCAGCGGTGCGCGAATTCGGCTACCCCATGGGTCCGTATCAAATGGCGGACTTGGCGGGCGGCGACATCGGCTGGGCCACGCGCAAGCGCCGCGCCGCCACGCGCGACCCGGCATTGCGCTACGTGCAAATTCCCGACCGCCTGTGCGAACGCGGCTGGTTCGGCCAAAAGACCGGCCGGGGCTTTTATCTGTATGCCGATGGCGCACGCGTTGGCACGCCCGACCCGGAAGTGCTGGCCATCATCGACGAAGAACGCCGCCGCGCGGGCGTCACGCCGCGCCCGTTCACGCAGGAAGACATCCAGCGCCGCTATCTGGCCGCCATGATCAACGAAGCCGCCAACGTGCTGCACCAGGGCATTGCGCTGCGCCCGTCGGACGTGGACGTGGTGTTTCTGTCCGGCTACGGCTTTCCGCGCTATCGCGGCGGCCCGATGCACTACGCCGACAGCGTGGGCCTGGACCGCGTGCTGGCCGACATCCGCAGCTACGCGAAGGAAGACCCGGCGTTCTGGAAACCGTCGCCGCTGCTCGTGCAGCTGGCCGAATCCGGCCGCAACTTCGCCAGCCTGAATCAGGCTGCAACTTCGCCAGCTTGAACCAGGCTGCCTGATCCCACCTTTTCATTACCGGACATCCTCATGCGCGAAGCCGTTATCGTCTCTACCGCCCGCACCCCCATCACCAAGGCGGGGCGCGGCGAATTCAACCTGATCGCCGGCCCCACGCTGGCCGGCCACGCCGTGCGCGCCGCCGTTGACCGCGCCGGCATAGACCCCGCCCTGATCGAAGACGCCTTCATCGGCTGCGGCTACCCCGAAGGCGCCACGGGCCGCAACATCGGCCGCCAGGCCGTCATCCGCGCCGGCCTGCCGGTGAGCGTCGGCGGCGCCACCATCAACCGTTATTGCGCGTCGGGCCTGCAAGCCATTGCGTCCGCCGCCAGCCGCATCGTGATGGACGGCGCGCCCGCCGTCATCGCGGGCGGCGTTGAGCTGGTCTCGCAAATCCGCACCCGCGACGATGGCGTCAGCGGCATGGACCCGTGGATACTCGCCAACAAACCCGAGCTCTATCTGCCGATGATCGAAACGGCGGACATCGTGGCCGCCCGCTACGGCATCAGCCGCGAAGCGCAAGACCGCTTCGCAGCGCTTAGCCAGGCCCGCACCGAAGCCGCCCAAGCCGCCGGCCGCTACCGCGAAGAGATCATCGCCGTCACCACCACCATGTCCGTCACTGACCGCGCCACCGGTGCCGTCAGCGAGCGCGAAGTCACGGTCGACAAAGACACCTGCAACCGCCCCGGCACCACCTACGAGGCCCTGGCGGGCCTTGCCCCGGTACGCGGCGAGGGCCAGTTCGTCACGGCGGGCAATGCCTCGCAGCTGTCAGACGGCGCGGCGGCCTGCGTGCTGATGGAAGCCGCCGAAGCCCAACGCGCCGGCATCCGCCCGCTGGGCGCGTTCCGTGGCCTGGCCATCGCCGGATGCGAACCCGACGAAATGGGCATCGGCCCCGTCTACGCCGTGCCCAAGCTGCTGGCGCGCCACGGCTTGAAGGTCGAAGACATCGACCTCTGGGAATTGAACGAAGCGTTTGCGTCGCAAGCCCTGTATTGCCAGGAAAAGCTGGGCATCCCCCTGGACCGCCTGAACGTGGACGGCGGCTCCATTGCGCTGGGCCATCCGTTTGGCGTGACCGGCGCGCGCCTGGCAGGCCATGTGCTGATCGAAGGCCGCCGCCGTGGCGCCCGCTATGCCGTCGTCACGATGTGCATCGGCGGCGGCATGGGCGCAGCCGGCCTGTTTGAAATCTACTAAGGACCGACATGGACTTGGAATTCACCCCTGAAGAAAACGCCTTCCGCGACGAAGTGCGCGCCTTCCTGGCGGCCAAGCTGCCGTCGCGCCTGTCTGACAAGGTCGCGCAAGGCAAGCTGCTGACGCGTGACGACATGGTCGAATGGCACGCCATCCTGAACCAGCACGGCTGGCTGGCCAGCCACTGGCCCGTGGAATACGGCGGCACCGGCTGGACCACCACGCAGAAATACATCTTCGACAACGAATGCGCGATGGCCGCCGCGCCCCGCGTCGTGCCCTTCGGGCTGAGCATGCTGGGCCCGGTGCTGATCAAGTACGGCAACGAAGCGCAGCGCAGCCACTGGCTGCCGCGCATTCTGGACGGCAGCGACTGGTGGTGCCAGGGCTATTCCGAACCCGGCGCGGGTTCCGACCTGGCCTCCGTCAAGACCACCGCCGTGCGCGATGGCGATAGCTACATCGTCAACGGCCAGAAAACCTGGACCACGCTGGGCCAGTACGCCAACATGATTTTCTGCCTGGTGCGGACCTCGCAAGAAGGCCGGCGCCAGGAAGGCATCAGCTTCCTGCTGGTCGACATGAACAGCCCGGGCGTGGAAGTGCGCCCGATCATCACGCTGGACGGCGAACACGAAGTCAACGAAGTGTTCTTCTCGGACGTGCGCGTACCGGTTGAAAACCTGGTGGGCGAAGAGAACCGCGGCTGGACTTGCGCCAAGTACCTGCTGACCTATGAACGCACCAACATCGCGGGCGTGGGCCAGTCCACCGCCGCCTTGGAACGCCTGAAGGCCGTGGCCGCCAAGCAGAAAAAGCATGGCCGCCCGCTGGCCGAAGATCCGGATTTTGCGGCCCGCATGGCGCGCGTCGAAATCGAACTGGCCAACATGCGCACCACCAATCTGCGCGTGGTGGCGGCTGTGGCGGGCGGCGGCGCGCCCGGCGCGGAAAGCTCGATGCTGAAGATACGCGGCACGCAGATCCGCCAGGAAATCACGGCGCTGCAACGCCGCGCCATGGGGCCGTACGCGCGCCCCTTCGTGCCGGAAGCGCTGCACGATGGCTACGACGCCCCGCCCATCGGGCCGGAAGGCGCCGAGAGCGCCGCCGCGCAGTACTTCAACAGCCGCAAGCTGTCGATCTTCGGCGGCTCCAATGAAATCCAGAAGAACATCATCTCGAAGATGATCCTGGGACTGTAAGGGCCGGCCATGAACTTTGAACACACCGAAGACCGGCGCATGCTGTCAGACATGCTGCGCCGCTTTGTCAGCGAGCAATACGACTTCGCCACCCGCGAACGCCACGCGCAATCGCCGCAAGGCTACAGCGTGGAATTCTGGCGCCGCTATGCCGAACTCGGCGCCATCGGCGCCTTGTTTACCGAAGCCGATGGCGGGCTGGGCGGCGCGGGCTTTGATATCTCGGTCGTCTTTGAGGCGCTGGGCCGGGGGCTGGTGGTCGAACCCTTCCTGGACGCGCTGATGGTCGGCAGCGCCATTGCCGCCGCCGGCACACCCGCGCAACGCGAAGCGCTGGACGGCTTGATCGCAGGCGGCATTACCGCCGCGCTGGCGCAGGGCGAACCCGATTCCGGCTACGACCTGAACCAGGTGCGCACGCGCGCCGAACGCGCAGGCGACGGTTGGGTGATCAACGGCGCCAAGGCCGTCGTCACGGCGGGCGAACATGCCGACTTGTTCCTGGTGTCTGCCCGCAGCGCTGGCGCGGAAGACGACGAAGCCGGCGTCAGCCTGTTCCTGGTCAGCGCCGGCACGCCGGGCCTGTCGGTGCGCGGCTACGGCCTGATCGACGGCGGACGCGCCGCTGAACTCACGTTCGATAACGTCAAGCTTGGCCCTGACACGCTTTTGGGCGAGGCCGGCGCGGGCTACTCCGTGCTGGAACGCGCCGTGGGCCGGGGCATCCTGGCGCTGTGCTCGGAAGCCGTGGGCGCAATGGATTGCGCGCGCGACGCCACGCTGGAATACCTGCGCACGCGCCGCCAGTTCGGCACGCCCATCGGCAGCTTCCAGGCCTTGCAACACCGCATGGCAGACGTGCTGCTGGAAATCGAACAAGCGCGATCCGCCGTCATCAACGCCGCCGCCGCCCTTGACCACCCTGACCGCGCCACCCGCGAACGCGCGCTGTCCGCCGCCAAGACCACCATCGGCCGCATCGGCACGCTGGTGGCCGAAGAAAGCATCCAGCTGCACGGCGGCATCGGCATGACGTGGGAGCTGCCGCTGGCGCATTACGCCAAGCGCCTTGTCATGATCGACCACCAACTGGGCGACGAAGACCACCACCTGCGCCGCTACATCGCGCTGGGGCAGGCGTAAGCGGAGGGCTACGGACATGACGCTGGTCTACGCCGCCCCGCCCTTGTCGCGCCCGTTCTCGGCGCCGTTCCCGGTGCGCAGCGCCGCCGACGTGCAGCGGCTGGCTGCGCGCCCCTTGGCGGAAACGCTGACGGTGCAAAGCACTTACGAGATCTTCCGCAATTCCGCCGCCGCCTTTGGCGACAAGACCGCGCTGACCTTTCTGCGCACGGCCGACCCCGCTGACGACGCGCTGCACTGGAGCTACCGCGAACTGCTGGCGGGCATCCACCAGACCGCCAATCTGTTGCACGACCTGGGCGTGCGCGCGGGCGACGCCATCGGCGTGATGCTGCCCGGCTGTCTGGAATATCACCTGGCGTTGTGGGGCGGTGAAGCCGCTGGCATCGTCCAGCCGCTGAACCCGCTGCTGTCGGAAGACAAGCTCGCGTCGCTGATGACGACCGCGCGCGCCAAGGTGCTGATCGCCTATGGCTCGGACGCCGAATGCGGCACGTGGTCCAAAGCCTTGCGGCTGCGCGAGCGCGTGCCCACCTTGCAGACCTTGCTGCGCGTGGCCCCGCTGGACGAACCGCTGTCGGAACGCCCTGCGCTGCCCGACTACGCGCTGGACTTCAACGCCAACCGTTCGGCGCAACCGGCCGACCGCCTGGTCAGCGAACGCGTGATCCGCGCAAGCGACATCGCCGCGTACTTTCACACGGGCGGCACGACGGGCGCCCCCAAGCTTGCCATACACACCCACGCCAACCAGGTGTTCACGGCCTGGGCTGCGGTGCAATTGCAAAACGCCGGGCCTGACGACGTGGTCATCAACGGCTACCCCTTGTTCCATGTGGCGGGCGTACTGCCCGCCTCGCTAGCCGCGTTGTCAGCGGGCGTGGAAACCGTCATCCCCACCACCTTGCTGCTGCGCAACCGCGACGTGCTGCGCAACTACTGGCGGCTGGTTGAGAAGCACCGCGCGACGTCCTTGCAAGGCGTGCCGACCATTCTGGCGGCGCTGGCCGACATCCCGCTGGCGGGCGCCGATATCTCGACGCTGCGCTACTGCCGCACGGGCGCCGCGCCCTTGCCCGCCGAATTGGCCGCGCGCTTCAAGCGCCTGTTCGGGCTGCATGTGAACGAAAGCCTGGGCATGACCGAAATGGCGGGCATTTCGTCGATCACCCCGCCCGGCTCGGAATTCCCCGTGAACTGCGTGGGCTACCCCTTGCCCTATGTGCAGGTGCGCATCGTCGGCCTGGACATCCCGGCGGGCGAAGCCGCGCGTGACTTGCCCGCTGGCACGGCGGGCATGGTGCTGTTCAAGGCGCCGAACGTGATCCCGGGCTTTCTCGACCCCGACGACACCGCGCGCGCCTTCACCGAAGACGGCTGGCTGATCAGCGGCGACGTCGGTTTCCTGGACGCCGAAGGCCGGCTGCATTTGCAGGGCCGCGCCAAGGACCTGATCATTCGCGGCGGCCACAACATCGATCCCAAGACCATCGAAGACGCGTTGGCGTCGCACCCCGCCGTGCAACTGTGCGCCGCCGTCGGCGCGCCGGACGCGTATGCGGGCGAGCTGCCCGTGGCGTTCGTGACGCTGGCAGAAGGCGCGCAGGCAACCGAAGCCGAACTCGTCGCCTATGCCGCCGCGCACGTGGACGAAGGGCCGGCGCGGCCCAAGCGCGTCATCGTGCTGGACGCGATGCCCATGACCAACGTGGGCAAGATCTACAAACCTGATTTGCGCCGCCTGGCCACCGCTGTATCGGTACAGGCCGTGGTGGCGCGCACCCTGCACGCGGCCGGGCTTCTCGAAGACAGCGATGTCTTCCGAGTGCTGGCCGATGCGCAACCGGATGTCGCCGTCGAAGCGGCGCCGGGTGCATCCGCGCCGCTGAAGGAGCAGCTGCGCGAGGCTTTGTCGCGCTTGCCGGTGAAGGTCGCGTTACGCGACGCGCCGGCAGCCGAATGACGTTTCAACACCAACCATAACAACACCCTGGAGACAACCATCATGCCCAAGATGCCTATGCGCCGCGCCTGCCTGGGCGCCCTGCTGCTGGCCGCCGCAGGCGCCGCCCTACCGCTGTCCGCCAGCGCGCAAGCCGCGTTTCCCACCAAACCCATCACGCTGATCGTGCCCTTCCCCGCAGGCGGTTCCACCGACCGCCACCTGCGCATCGTGGCGCAGGACGCGTCCAAATACCTGGGCCAGCCGGTCATCGTGGAAAACCGTCCCGGTGCGGGCGGCACGCTAGGCACGGCCACCATGGCGCGCACCGCCAAGCCCGACGGCTACACCATCGCGCTCTACACGCTGGCCATGCTACGCATGCCCTACATGCAGAAAAGCAGCTGGGACCCGATCAACGATTTCAGCTTCATCATCGGCTTGTCCGGCTACACCTTCGGCTTCACCGTGCGCTCGGACTCGCCGTACAAGACCTTCAATGAATACATCGAAGCGGCACGCAAGGCGCCGGGCACGATCGACTACGGCTCTACCGGCATCGGCTCGTCGCCGCACTTGCTGATCGAAGAAATCGCCATCAACGCCAAGGTCAAGCTGAACCACGTGCCGTTCAAGGGCAACGCCGACATGCAGCAAGCGCTGCTGGGCGGCCACGTCATGGCGCAAAGCGACGCAACGGGTTGGGATCAGTTTGTAGACTCCGGCAAGATGCGCCTGCTGGTCACCTTCGGCGACAAGCGCACCACGCGCTGGCCCGACGTGCCCACCGCGCAAGAGCTTGGCTACAAGGTTGTGTCTACGTCGCCTTATGGCTTGGCCGGCCCCAAGGGCATGGACCCGGCCGTCGTGAAGACGCTGCACGATGCGTTCAAGAAAGCGCTGTTCGACCCGGCCAGCATCGACGTCATGAACCAGCTGAACCAGCAGCCGGCGTACCGCAACAGCCAGGACTACAAGGAATGGGCGCAGGCGACGTACGTGAAGGAAAAGGGGCTGATTGAGTATCTGGGGCTGATGGCGAAGGACTAAGGCGGGGATGAGCCGGGGCTGAGGCGGAGGCTAAAGCGGAGGCTGAGGCGGAAGCTAAAGCGGAGGCTAAAGCAGAGGCTAAGGCGGAAGCTAAAGCGGGGACTCGCCCGCCGCTTGCTGAATGGTCTGGAAGCAGACTTCCCGCGTGATGCGCGTGGCCGGGCTGATGCTGCGGCCACGCAAGGTCACGAAAGCAAAGTGCGCCTGGATATCGAAGCCAGGTGGTGGCGGCAGGCGCACCAGCCTGCCGGCATCAGCCTGCGTGCGCGCCGAGGCCAGCACGCCCAGGAAGACGGCGTCCGAGCGTTCGACGATATCGAACAGGTAGGAAATGTCTTCGCACTCCATGTGCAATTCAAAGCCGGCGGGTGCGGCGGCGGCGGCCAGCCGGCGGCGGATTTCTGGGCTGAGGCCGGTGGACACGACGGGGTAACGCAAGACGTCGGTCAGCGCAGCCTGGCGTGACGCCAGCAAGGGATGGCCCGGCCGGCACACGAAGCCCGAGGCCAGCGCGGGCATCGGGGCCACCTCCAGGTCTTCTTCGTTGTCCAGCGTGCGGATGTGCACGATCAAGGCGTCCAGCACGCGCTCACGCAGGCTCACCAACAACGATTCCGTTGGCCCGCGTGACAGCTTCACACGCAGCTTCGGATACTGATCCAGCAGATGCTGCATCACAGGCACGCTCAGCAATGCGCTGGGCGCCGCCCCCAGCCCCAGCCGGATCGCGCCTGTTTCGCCCTGGGCCAGCATCTCGGCTTCGCGGCGAATTTCTTCCACTTCCGCCAGCACGCGACGCGCCCGCTGCCCCACCAAACGGCCCAGCGGCGTGGGCTCGTTGCGCTTGCCGATGCGGTCCACCAGCGACGCGCCCAGCTCGCCTTCCAGCAACTGGATGCTGCGGCTGAACGCCGGTTGCGACAAGTGCAGCGATTCGGCGGCCCGGGTGAACGACCCGGTTTCCAGCAGCGCCAACAGGTGCGCAAGTTGCGACAAGTTCATGGTGCTTGGCGTCCTTGTAGTCAAAACGCGTCTGCAAATCGCGTGCAAAACGCGCTTGCGAAGACCGCTTGAATAACCCAATCATGCAAAAAACGCATTGTAATCAGCCAATCAATCGATTGGACAGATGAAACGGCGGCTTCTAGCATCCCTTCCAGCACTCGGATCTATCAAAGGGGAATGCCATGAAAAAGAATCTGATGACCGCCGCCGTTGCGTTGTTGACGGCCTTGAGCCTGCCCGCCCCCACCTACGCGCAGGCTTATCCCGCCCGCCCCGTCTCGCTGCTGGTGCCTTACCCGGCGGGCGCGGCCAGCGACATCACGGCGCGCGCCGTGCAAGGGCCGATTTCACAGGCGCTAGGCGCGCAGGTGGTGGTTGAAAACCTGGGCGGCGCCAATGGCGCGCTGGGCGCCAACCGCGTGTTGAACGCCAAGCCCGACGGCTATCTGCTCTTTCAGGGTTCGCCCAACGAGTTGATTCTGGCGGGGCTGACGAACAAGGCCGTAACGTACAAGCCCGAAGACTTTCAGTTTGTGGCGCCCGTGGCCACCTCGCCCTACGTGGTGGTGACGCGCGCCGATCTGGGCGCGGCCAATGTCGACGAGCTGATCGCCATGGCCCGCCAGCGCCACGTGCCGCTGACCTATGGCTCGGGCGGCGCGGGCTCGATGATTCACCTGATCACGGCGGCGCTGGCTGCTCGCACCGGCATCACGCTGACGCACATCCCGTATCGCGGCGGCGCGCCGCTGATCACGGACATGGCTGGCGGCCAGATCGACTTCGCCATCATGCCGTACCAAGCCAACTACGAAGACCTGCGCCGGGAAGGCCGGCTGAAGATCATCGGCACGCTGAACCGCGAACGGCTGGCGGCGTTGCCCGATGTGCCCAGCGTGCAGGAAAGCACGACGCTCAAAGACTTCAACTACACCATCTGGACGGCGTATCTGGTCAAGCAAGGCACGCCCGCCGACGTGGTGCAGAAACTGCATGCCGCCGTGCAGGCCTCGCTGCGCGACCCCGCCGCGCGCAAGACGTTGGAAGCGCAGGGCAAGATTCTGTTCGCGCCCCAGACGCTGGCCGAAGGCCAGGCGTTCTACGCCCAGCAGACCGCCGAGCTGGCCGAGCTGGTGCAGCGCAGCGGCTTTCGCGGCGAGTGAGTTCGCAATCGTCCTCCCCGCGCTGCGCCAAGCGCTTCTCCACGCGCATCTCCTCGCGCTTCTCCTCGCGCTTCTCCGCGCGCATCTCCTCGCGCCCCTCCCCGCCCTTTTCCCCCACAGGAAACTTCAATGACCGATCCCCTTGACCCGGTGTTGACCCACCTGGCCGCCCGCCAGCCGCAGATCGAAGCGTGGCTGAAAACCTTTCTGCGCATTCCCAGCGTCAGCGCCGACCCGGCCTACGCCGGCTCCATGGAAGACGCCCGCCGCTTTCTGTGCGAGAGGCTGCGCGCGGAAGGCCTGCAACAGGTGCAGTTGCTGGATGGCGGCGGCGAAGCCGCGGTGTATGGCGAATGGATGGGCGCGCCCGGCCGGCCCACGTTGCTGATTTATGGCCACTACGACGTCCAGCCCGCCGACCCCGTCGAACTCTGGCGCACGCCCCCCTTTGAACCCACGCAAGACGGCGACCGCCTCTACGGGCGCGGCACGTCTGATGTCAAAGGGTCCACCACGGTGGCGCTGGAAGTGGTGTTCGCCTACCTGGCGACGCTGCGCGCTTGCCCGGTCAACATCAAGGTCTTCATCGAAGGCGAAGAGGAAACAGGCAGCCCCACTCTGCGCCCGTTGATTGACCGCTACCGCAGCCTGCTGACGGCAGACGCCGTGCTGTCCGCCGACGGCGGCCGCGCCAGCGCCCAGACGCCCACCATCAACACTGGCGCGCGCGGACATGCGGCGCTGGAAATCAAGCTGCGGACCGCCGCCAAAGACCTGCATTCCGGCCGTTATGGCGGCGGCGTCCGGAACGCACTGCATGAGATGGCGACCCTGCTGGCCTCGCTGCACGCAGACGACGGCAGCGTCGCCGTGGCGGGTTTTCACGACGGCGCCGAACCGCCCACGCCCCGCCAGCGCCAGGACACCGCCGCCTTTCCCTATGACGAAGCCGCCTTCTTTACCGATGTGGGCGGCGCGTCCCATGGCGAGCCCGGCCACCGCCCGCGCGAACGCATCACCTTGCGCCCCGCGCTGGACGTGAACGGCATGTGGGGCGGCTACACCGGCGCAGGCACCAAGACCATCATCCCGTGTGAAGCCCAGGCCAAACTGACCGTGCGGATCGTCGAAGGCCAGGACCCGGCACACGTGATTCAGTCGGTGCTGACGCATCTGCAACGCCATTGCCCGGCCGGCGTCGGCCTGGAGGTGGTGGCGATGAATGCCGGCTCGCCTGCCGCCACGCTTGCCGCCTGCCACCCCTTGGTGACGGCCGCCGAAGCCGTGCTGCAATCGCCCGGCGGCCCCAAGCCGATTCATGTGCGGCTAGGCGCCAGCGTGCCTATCACGTCTGTGTTCAAAGAGATGCTGGGCATCGACACCCTGATGTTTGGCTTCAATCTTCCCGACGAAGACGTGCATGCGCCCAACGAGTTCTTCCGGCTGTCGTCCATCCGGGATGGGGTGCAGGCGTGGACAAAGTTGCTGGATGCGCTGGGGCGTTTTGAGCCGGCGGCGTTTCACCGCAGCTAGGGCGCGGGGCAGGCAGGCCGGCTTGAATCCAAGATTTGTATTCAAAAAATGTTTGTCTTTCCTGTTCGGCTTTTTGATAGACTGGCTGCCCGATTGGTTTTTCCCTCCCGGCAGCCGCTGCCGCGCCCCATGACCCAGGAAGTTCAACCAGACCCCAGCGCCGACGATATCGCCCGCG
The DNA here is from genome assembly GCF_902859595.1 of Achromobacter kerstersii. Classification (GTDB taxonomy): domain Bacteria; phylum Pseudomonadota; class Gammaproteobacteria; order Burkholderiales; family Burkholderiaceae_B; genus Achromobacter; species Achromobacter kerstersii. Next base: position 1,441,439 of record NZ_CADIJQ010000001.1, read on the forward strand.
AAGTGGCCGCCGCCATCGTGGCCCACAAGCTGCCCCCCGGCACCCGGCTACGCGAAGAAGCGCTGGCGCGCGTCTATAAGGTCAGCCGCACGAAGATCCGCGCGGCGTTGCTGATGCTGTCCAAAGACAAGCTGATCAACATCGTGCCCGACAAGGGCGCCTTCGTCAGCAAGCCGGACGCAAACGAAGCACGCGAGGTCTACGCCGTGCGCCGCATTCTGGAAGCGGCGCTGGCCAAGGAATTCGTGGCCCGCGCCACTGCCGCAGACTACCGCCGCATTGACGCCCATCTGGCCGAAGAACGCGCGGCGCTGGAAAGTGGCGACGTGCAGAAACGCAACCACCTGCTGGGCCATTTCCATATTCTGCTGGCGGAAGCCGTGGGCAATTCCGTGCTGACGGGCATGCTGCGCGAGCTGTCCGCGCGCAGCGCCGTCATCACCGTGCTGTACCAAAGCTCGCACGACGCCAGTTGCTCGTCGCAAGAGCACCACGCCTTCATCGAAGCCGCCCGCGCGGGCGATACGGAACGCGCCTGCGCGTTGATGGACGAACACCTGGAACACGTGCAGACGGCGCTGAACTTCACCGACGACAGCCAGGCGGGCGGCGATCTGGTCACCGCGTTGCTGAGCTGATCGCCCGCTTTCGTTGTCCTGCTTTCGTTGTCCTGCTTTCGTTGTCCTGCTTTCGTTGTCCCGCTTTCGTTGTCCCGCTTTCGTTGTCCCGTTTCAGTCTTCCTGATCCCTCACGCCCGCAGCAACTGCCCCATGCGCTGCTGCAACCAAAGCTCAGTGGCGCTGGGCGTTGCGCCTTGCAGCCATAGCGTTCGCACAGACAGCATCGGCAGCGCCAGGCCCGCGCACGGCACCCGCGCAAGCGTTGTGCGAAAGCTCTCGTACTCGGCAATGTTCAACGGCAGAATCGCCCAGCCCAGACCGTCGGCCACCATGCCGGCGATGCTGTAGAAGCTGTCGGTGCGCCATACCGTGGGGCTCAGCACCACGTCGTCCACCCCATCCATCTGCATCACCAGTTGCCGGTAATGCGCAAGGTCGGTACGCGTGACCTCGGCCAGCGCCGCCAACGGGTGCCGCGCCGCCACGAACACCGCTTGCGCCACATTGCCCAAGTACCGGTGCGCGAACGCGCTGCCCGGGTCGCCCCGGTCAAAATGAAAAGCGATGCTGGCGCGGCCTTGCTGCACGTAGTCGGCCACTTCGGTCGCGGTACCGTTCAGCTGCGTCAATTCCAGGGCGGGAAAGCGCTCGGCCAGCTCCCGCACCAGCGCGCCCAGCACCTGATACGGCAAGGCTTCATCCAGCGCAATCGACAGCCGCGCATCTTGCCCCGCCGCAAACGACAACGCCCGCTGGTCCAGCCCGCCTGCCTGGCGCAGCAGCTCGCGCGCCTCTTGCAGCAGCACTTCGCCCGCAGGGGTCAGCGTGGCGTTTCGGCGCGAGCGGTCGAACAATTCCACGCCCAAATCCGCTTCCAGCAAGCCCACCGAGGTGCTGACGGCCGACTGCGCTCGGCCCAGGCTGCGGGCAGCCGCCGAGAACGAACCGGCGTCCGCCGCCGCGACGAAATGCCGGATTTGATCCAGGGTCCATTGCATAAAGCCTCCTTTTATCCATCTATTTTATAGATGGAATCAAACTTTTTACGGCAACAAACCAGATAGATAATGCGGCCTTGCAACCGGTGGGCCTGCTGGAGAGCACATCTTCCAGCGCCCGCCGGTTGTGGAATTCAAGGAGTAGAACTATGCAGCGGACTCATTCGAACGCTGTCGCCACGGCCGATCCGCGCCGTTGGCTGGTGCTGGGCATTGTGTCCATCGCCTTGTTGTTGATCGTGGTGGACATGACGGTGCTGTACACCGCCCTGCCCCGTCTCACGCATGATTTGGGGGTCTCGGCGTCGGCCAAGCTGTGGATCGTGAACGTGTACGCCTTGGTGGTGTCCGGCCTGTTGCTGGGCATGGGCACCCTGGGCGACCGCCTGGGCCACAAGCGCCTGTTCATGATGGGGCTGGCCGTGTTCGGCGTGGCCTCGCTGGCTGCCGCCTATTCACCCGGCGCCGCCGCCTTGATCGCCGCGCGCGTGCTGCTGGCGTTGGGCGCGGCCATGATGATGCCGGCCACGCTGTCCATCATCCGCCTTACCTTCGCCAACGAGCGCGAACGCTCGGTGGCCATCGGCATCTGGGCCTCGGTCGCCTCGGGCGGCGCGGCGCTGGGGCCGGTCATTGGCGGCGTGCTGCTGGAGCATTTCTGGTGGGGTTCGGTGTTCCTCATCAACGTGCCCATCGTGCTGCTGGCGCTGCCGCTGGCCTGGCGCTTCATTCCCGCCAGCCGTCCGAACGCCGAACGCCCCTGGGACTTGGTGGGTTCGCTGCAAGTCATGGTGGGCCTGATCTTGTGCGCCTACGCGCTGAAAGAGCTGGGCAAAGCGACAACCTCTTGGCTGCATGCTGGTGTGGGCTGCGTGGCGGGCGTGGCGATGCTGACCTGGTTCGTGCGCCGCCAGCGCAGCCGCCCGTATCCGCTGATCGACTTTTCCATCTTCCGCAACGCCACCTTCAGTTCGGGCGTGGCCGCCGCGCTGTTTGCGGGCGCCGCCTTGTTCGGCATGGAGCTCGTATTCAGCCAGCGCCTGCAACTGGTGATGGGCATGTCGCCGATTGAAGCCGCGCTGTTCATCCTGCCCTTGCCGCTGGCCGCCTTCGTGGCGGGCCCGCTGGCGGGCTGGCTGCTGGGATACATACGTGGACCGCGCCTGATGTTCGTGGCGCTGGCCGTAGCGGGCGCCGGCATGGGCGGCTATCTGCTGAGCTATGACGGCAGCGTCATGCCGCAGATGATCAGCCTGAGCGTGCTGGGCGTGGGCATTGGCGCCACCATGACGGCGGCCTCCAGCTCCATCATGCAAAGCGCCACGCCGGAACGCGCGGGCATGGCGGCGTCAATTGAAGAGGTGTCTTACGAGCTGGGCGGCGCGTTGGGCGTCACGCTGATGGGCTCGATCCTGACCGGCGTCTACGCGCAAACGCTTGCCGTGCCAGAAGGCGTGGACGGCATCGTGCGCGACAGCCTGGACGACGCGCTGATCGTGGCGGAAAGCCTGCCAGCCGATCTGGCCGCCGCGCTGACGCATGTGGCCAAGACGGCATTCGACACCGGCTACGCCGCCGTCATCGCCACGGCGACGGTGATGCTGCTGGCCACCGCGGGGTTCGTGCTGCTGAACCGCTCACGGCAGCCGGCGCCGGGGTCGGGGTCGGGGTCGGCACAAAATCCGGCTTCGGCGGCGGCGTCGGCGGCGGCGGCGTCGGCTTCGGCGTCAGCTTCGGCTTCGGCTTCGGCTTCGGCTTCGGCTTCGGCTTCAGCGTCGGCTTCAGCGTCGGCTCCGGCTCCGGCTTCGGCTGTCACGTCAGCCTAGGCTTCCACCCCGGCCACATAAGCGCCGCGCCCGTCAGCGCCCGCGGAAGGCGTGGTCCATGTCGGCGATCAGGTCTTCCTCGTGCTCCAGCCCGATCGAGATGCGAATCAGCCCTTCTGACACGCCCGCCGCATCGCGCTCGGCCGCTGGCACGCCCGAGTGCGTGGTGGACGCCGGGTGGCACACCAGCGATTCCGTGCCGCCCAGGCTGACCGCCGACTTGAACAGATGCAACGCATTGATCAGGCGGAACGCGCGCTCGCGGCCGCCTTCCACCACGAAGGCGAACGTGGAACCCGGCCCCGTGCATTGCCGCTTGTAGACCTCTTGATACGTGCGGTCGGTGATCATCTCGGGGTGAAAGATCTGCACCTTTTCATACGGATTGCCGGCCAGCCACTGCGCCACCTTGGTCGCCGTGCGCGCCGCCTGCTTCATCCGCAGCACCACGGTTTCCATTGACCGCGTGATCATCCAGCACGAATGCGGGTCCAGCTGCGAGCCAAACGCGCTGCGGATACCGCGCACCTTCTTGATCAGCTCCTTCGAACCCGTGACTGCGCCCGCCACCAGGTCACTGTGGCCGCCCACATACTTCGTCAGCGAATAGACCGACAAGTCCACGCCGTGCTCGGCAGGCTTCTGGAAGATCGGGCCCAGCAGCGTGTTGTCGCACACCGAGACCGGGCGATAGCCGTGACGCGTCTCGAAGGCGTCCAGCTCGTTCTTCATGGCTTCGAAATCGATCAGCGCGTTGGTGGGGTTGGCGGGCGTTTCCACATAGAAAACGCGCACCGGGCCTTTGGCGGCGGCCGCTTCCAGCGCGGCGCGCATGTGTTTGGGCGACAAGCCATCCTGGATGGGATGCGAGCCAATCCCCCATTCCGGAAAGATCTTGGCAATCAGCGTTTCAGTGCCGCCATACAAGGGCAACGACTGCACCAGTTGATCGCCAGGGCGCAGGAACGCCATCAATACCGCGCTGATCGCCGCCATGCCGCTTGCCGTCACGGCGGCCGCTTCCGAACCATCCAGCAACGCCAGCCGGTCTTCAACGATTTCCAGGTTGGGATGGTTGAAACGGCTATACACCAGACCCGCCGTTTCGCCCTGCGGCAAGGGCTTGCGGCCCGACACCAGATCAAAGAATTCCGCGCCATCTTCGGCCGACCGGAACGCAAACGTCGACGTCAGGAATACCGGCGGCTTGACCGCGCCTTCCGACAGGAACGGGTCGTAGCCGTAAGACATCATCTGCGTTTCCGCATGCAGGGGCCGGCCGAAAATATCTTTCTTGTGATAAGTCGAATACGTCATGGTGTGCCTCTTTCTCTGGGGGTCCAGCCGATCGGGCAGGCGCGTCTCACAGGGTTTGACAATAGCGCCGGCCGCCTCGGAATGTATTGCAGTATGGGCGCAGGCCAGGCCAATTTTCTTTCCAAATCGTCCACAAGACCGCGATAATGTGAAACGTTATTTCCCACCAGAACGAATTTATGAAAGACACTGCCTTGTTACATCAACTTGACGCGATCGATTGGAAAATCATGAAAATCCTTCAAGAAGATGGGCGGTTGAGCAATGCGGAACTGGCCGAGCGCGTATCGCTGTCGGCCTCGCCTTGCTGGAAAAGGTTGAAACGGCTGGAGACCTCGGGCGTCATCCGCGGCTATCAGGCCATTCTGGACCGCCGCGCGCTAGGCATGGGGGTGGTGGCGTTCGTCAGCATCTCGCTGGAAAACCACACCGAAAAGTTGTGCCACGCCTTCGAAGCGGCAATAGCCGCCATGCCCGAAGTGCTGGCCTGCCACAACACAACCGGGCAGCACGATTACCTGCTGCACATCGTGGCGCGCGACTTCGATGCGTATTCGGAATTTGTGCGCAACCGCTTGCGCACCTTGCCTGGCGTGAAGGAACTGCTCAGCACGCTGTCGATGCACGAAGTGAAGTCATCGACCAAGCTGCATCTGTAACGTCGGCCATGCCACAGCGGTAGTGCCGGCCATGCCAGCGCCGCAGCTGGCGCTGCACTGCGGCTTATTCCGTCGCCGCCGGTATCTGCCCTGGCACGACACGGTTGCGGCCCAGGCGCTTGGCCTGATAAAGGCCGCGGTCAGCCACTTGGATCAGATCGGTGCAAGGTTGCGCCTCAGCCGGAATGGCCGTCGCCGTGCCGATGCTGACGGTCAGCCACGGGCCAGAGCCCGTGTCTTTCTGCGGAATCTGCATGGCTTCCACCGCGCGGCGCAGCTTCTCGGCCGCCAAACGCGCGCTGCCGGCCGGCGTGCCGGGCAACACCAGCGCAAACTCTTCGCCGCCAAAGCGTGCCGCCAAATCTGTTGAACGGTCGCAGCTGGCGAAGATCGTGTTGGCGACGCGCTTCAACGCTTCGTCGCCTGCGATGTGGCCATAGGTGTCGTTGTAGGCCTTGAAGTGGTCGACATCGATCATCAGCATGCTGATCTCGCGGCCATCGCGGCGCGCGCGCATCCATTCCGCGTTGAGGTATTCGTCGAAATAACGGCGGTTGCCCAAGCCAGTAAGCCCGTCGGAATTGGTCAGCCGGCGCAATTCCATATTGCTTTCCAGCAGCTGCTGCTGGCTTTGACGCAGTGCTTGATAGGCCTCGTCGCGTTGCACCAGCGCCAGATACGAACGCGAGTGGTAGCGAATGCGCGCCACCAGCTCAATGGAATCGGGCAGCTTCACCAGGTAATCGTTGGCGCCCGCCGCAAAGGCGGCGCTCTTGATGGCGGGGTCTTCCTTGGTGGACAGCACGATGATGGGGATATCGCGCGTGACCGGATGGTTGCGGTATTCCTGCACGAGGCTCAAGCCGTCCACGCCCGGCAGCACCAGGTCTTGCAGAATGACGGTGGGCCGCGTTTGAATCGCTACCGTCAGCGCCTTGTAGGGGTCCGAGCAATAGTGAAAATCAATGTTCCCTTCCGTGGCCAGCGCCCGCCGGATTGCCTCGCCCACCATGACCTGATCGTCAACAAGCAGCACCATGGCCGCGTGCGAGTTCAGGTCCGCGGAGGCCGAGCTGTCTATGGGAGGGTGCATAGTCATTCCTTGATGTCTGGCAATAGCAATCCGCTCAGGCAAATGCCTGAATCAAGCGGGGAGCAATTTGATCCAATGGTCTGATTTCCACGGCGGCCTCTAGCGCGGCCGCCGCCTTGGGCATGCCGTACACGGCGCTGGTGGCCTGGTCCTGGGCGATGGTCAGGCAGCCGCGTTCACGCAGCGCCTTCAAGCCGCGCGCGCCGTCCTGCCCCATGCCGGTCAGCAGCACGCCCACCGCCAGCCCGCGCCAATGCTGCGCCACGCTATGGAAGAACACATCGATGGAAGGCCGGTACAGGCTTTCCTTGGGGTTTTCGGTGTAGCGCAAGGTGCCATCGGCCAGCAGATGCAGGTGGTCGTCCGTGCCGGCCAAGAGTACCTGGCCCGGCAGCGGCCGTTCGCCTTCGCGCACCAGCCGCACCGGCAACAGCACCTGATCGTTCAGCCAATCGGCCATGCCGGCGGCAAACGACGCATCCACGTGCTGCACCAGCACGATGCCCGCCGGAAAATTCAGCGGCAAATCGCGCAGCAATTGCGCCAGCGTCGCCGGGCCGCCTGCGGAAGCGCCAATGACCAGCAAGCGCTGGGCATCATGCTTGGGGGCAGGTTTCTCGACGGGTGTCAGCGCCGGGCGGTTGCCGTAACGGCCGATCAGCCAGCCAATGTTGCGGATCTTGCGCAACAAGGGCGCGGCGGCGGTGCGCATATCCGCGCCGCCGACGACGGGCGTATCCACCGCGTCCAGCGCGCCGTGGCCCATGGCGTCGAACACGCGCGACGTGTGACGGGCCACGTCGGCCGTCACCACGACGATGGCGCAGGGCGATTCCGCCATGATGCGGCGCGTGGCCTCGACGCCGTCCATGACGGGCATGATCAAGTCCATCAGCACCACATCGGGCCGATCGCGTGCGCATTGCGCGACGGCCTCTTCGCCGTTGGACGCCACCCAGGCCACTTGCAGGCCCGGTTCAAGCGCGATGGCGCGGCGCAGGGTCTCAACCGCCATTTGCAGATCGTTGACGATCCCGATTCTCACGTGAGTGCCTTTCCGATCAAATCTTCAACAGCGTCAAGCAGCGCATCATCGTGGAAGCTGCCCTTGGCCAGATAGTAATCAGCGCCGGCATCCAGCCCGCGCCGCCGATCCTCTTCACGATCTTTGTAGGACACTACCATTACCGGCAGGCTTTGCAACTTGGGATCGGCCTTGATGCGCGACACGAGCTCGATGCCGTCCATGCGCGGCATGTCCACATCGGTGACAACCAGGTCGAAATCTTCGCCGCGCAGCATGTTCCAGCCGTCCATGCCGTCTACCGCCACCGCCACATCAAAGCCGCGATTCACAAGCAGCTTGCGTTCCAGTTCGCGCACGGTCAACGAATCGTCAACCACCAGCACACGCTTGCGCCGGCGCGTCTGGACGATGGCGCCACCGCCATCCACGCGCGTCAGCCGGCCGCCTTCGATCAGCTTTTGCACCGACAACAGCATATCTTCCACATCCAGGATCAACAGCGGCGTGCCGTCATCCATCAACGCCCCCGCCATCACGTCCTGCACCTTGCCCAGACGCGGGTCCAGCGGCTGGACCACCAGCGTGCGCTCACCCACATAACGATCCACGGCGATGCCGTACTGCTTGTCGTGGCTGCCCACGACCACCACCGCCACCGACTCCGCCCCCGGCGCGGGTTCGCCCGCGTGCAAAATCTGACGCGCCGAGACCAGGCCAATCTGCCGGTCCATGAAGCGGAAATGCTGATGGCCTTCCAATTGTTCGATGTCTTCCGCGCGCACCTGCAAGGCGTGGTTGACGTAGGCCAGCGGGAACGCATAAATCTCGCCCTGCACCTCGACCAGCAAGCTGCGCACGACCGACAGCGACAAGGGCATTTCCAGCACGAAGCGCGTGCCTTGGCCCGTTGTCTGATGGATGCGCACGGCGCCGCGCAGTTGCCGCACCATGGTCTGCACCACGTCCAGCCCCACGCCGCGCCCCGAGATCTCGGTGACTTCGCCCCGCGTGCTGAAGCCCGACAGGAACAGGAATTCCAGCAGCTCGGCCTCGCTCAATCGCGCAGCCGTTTCGGAGTTCGTCAGTTTGCGCTGCACCACTTCCACGCGCAGCCGGTCCAGCGAAATGCCTGCGCCGTCGTCGCTCAATTCAATCAGCAGCATGCCCGCTGCGTGGCGCGCCGACAGCTTGATCAGCCCTTCGGGCGACTTGCCGGCATCCATGCGGTCCATCGGCATTTCGATGCCGTGATCCACCGCGTTGCGCAGCAAATGCATCAACGGCGCGTCCAGCTTTTCCAGGATGTCGCGGTCAACCTGCGTGGCGTCGCCTTCGATCTCCAGCCGCACTTGCTTGCCCAACGAGCGGCCCAGGTCCCGTACCATGCGCGCCATGCCGCCCAGCCCGTCGCCAAACGGCCGCATGCGGCACGCCAGCGCGGTGTCGTACAGGCGTTGCGCCAGATGGCTCATGCGCCAGCCGAATTCATCGACTTCGCTGGTGCGCTGCGTGAGCTCTTGCTGGCATTGTTCGACGATGCGCTGCGCGTCGTCCAACGCTGCCTGCACGCGCGCATCCACCTGCTGGCCCGCCAGCGCCGCGCGCACGCCGTCCAGCGCCTGGCCCGCGCCCGACTGCAAACGGCGCAAGCGCAGCATGGACGCGCCGAATGGCCCGATCCAGTGCGATTCCACCAGTGTTTCGCTGGACAGCCCCAGCAACTTGTTCAAGGTATCCGCCGTCACGCGCAGCACGCGTTCGCCGTCCGACAGCCCTTGGTCCGACGTGCGGCGCGTTAACGCCTGCGCGGCCGGCGCCTGAGACGCCGAAGACGGGGATGCCGATGTCGGGAAACCTGATGACGGGAAAGCCGATGACGGGGATGCCGATGTCAGGAAACCTGATGACGTGGCTGCCGACAGCGTGGGCGGCGGATCATCCAGCCGCTGGATAGGCGGGAAGAAATCCGACGGCCGGGGTTCGCGTGGCGGCGTGGGCGGCGCGGCGGGCGGCGCATTGGGCGCGTTGCTCAGGCGCATGACCAGGTCGTCGATCTCGGCGCCCAGCTCCACGCCGGGCGTGGCCACGCGCTGCAACAAGTCCGCGCCCAACAACAAGGCATCAATGTCGGTGGCCTGCAAGCGCAGGCGCCCTTCCTGCGCCGCGACCAGGCAGTCTTCCATGGCATGCGCGATGCGCACCGCCGGATGCAAGTCCACGATGCGGGCCGCGCCTTTCAACGAATGGGCCGCGCGCATGCAGGCTTCGAGCTGCGGCGCCGACGTCGGGTTGTGTTCCAGCGCCAGCAAGCCGTTGTTCAGCACCTGCACCTGAGTGCGGGTTTCCAGCTGGAACAGCTCCAGCAACGATGCGTCGCGCATTTCGTCCGGATTCACGCCAGGCTCCGTTCCAAAGCTTGCATCAACAAATTCTCGTCCAGTACGCCCACGCTACGCGTGCCGCAGCGGGCCACGCCGCGAGAGTATTTCAAGCTGGCGCCTTCAACCGTGGCAGGCAATGGCTCCAACTGGTCCAGGTCAACGGCGTGGATACCTTCCACTTCGTCCACCGGCAACACCACCGCGCGCCCTGCGCCGCCGAAGATCAGCATGCGGGCCGCGGCCGGCCGGTCACGGAATTCTGCCGCGCCCGCTTCCAGGCTGAGCAGACGCGCCAGCGACACACAGACGGTCAGCGTGCCGCGCACGTTCGTCACGCCCAGCACGGCGGGGTCGCGCCGATGCGGCAACGTCAGAATGGCGCGCGTGGCGGCCACTTCGTCCAGCGAGCGCGTGGGCAGGCCCAGCCATTCGCGGTTCAGGCGAAACACCAGCAGCGACGACAGCCGGGTGCTGTCTTGCCCGTCGGACTCGTCTTCCAACGATTCCATCTGCGGCGGCAGGCGGTCCAAGATGCGCTTGGCGGCGGTCGCGTAAACCGGGCAATTGCGGCAGTGCACATGGCCGGCCAACTGCTCGCAGCTTTTGTCGCCGCGAATGCCGATGCGGTTCCAGCAGTCGTCCACGTCGGACATGAAGGCAAGCGATTCAGTCACGTCGAGCCTCCTGTCGCGCCGCGCGGGCTTGCAGGCGGCGCGCGCCTTCGGTGTCGCCCGCCGACGCAATCAGCGCGGCCAGATGCAGCAGCGCTTCGCGGTGAGTCGGGTCCAGATACAGGGCCTTGCGATACGACGTTTGCGCCTGACGCGCGTCGCCTGCGGCATCTTGCAGCAAGCCCAGCAGGTGCAGCGCATCGGCGCTGGCGCCGTGGATATCCAGATGCGCCTGGCACTTCGCCATGGCATCCTGCACCCTGCCCTGGTCGGCCATGGCCGCGATCTGGCGCAGCGAGGCGTCGGCGCTGGGGGTGTCAGGGCGAGCGGCGGGCGCTCCGCGATCCATCGGCGCCGGCGCAATCGCCGCGTGCGCTAACGGCAAGCGCGCGGCCGGCATCTGGGCGACGGGCCGGCGCGGCGGGGTCCAGGCATGCACCATCGGCTTGGGCGGCGCGAACGTCTCGGCGGGCGGCGGCAAGGTCTGAGCCAGAAACGCGAACGATCGCGAGACAGGCACGGCGGGCAGACGGCGCGCGGTCATCAAACTGGTTTCAGCCGGCCCGACGAACATCACGCCGTCGCCACGCGTGAAACGGCGCAGCACCTGCACGGCGCGTTCCTGGGTAGGGCCGTCGAAATAGATCAACAGGTTGCGGCAGAACACAAAGTCGTACGGCGCGGCGCCCGCCAACAGATGGGTATCGAACAGGTTGCCCTGCTGGAAGCGCACCCGCGCGCGAACCATGTCGGCTAGCTGGTGGCCGTCGGCCGTTTCAGTGAAATGGCGGCCGCGGTAGGCCAGATCGTCGCCCCGGAAAGAATTGCGGCCGTAGACCGCGCGCCGGGCGAATTCAACCATGCGCTCGCTGATGTCCACCGCGTCCACCTCAAAACGCGAGGCCGGCACGCCCGCGTCCAACAAGGCCATGGCGATGGAATACGGTTCTTCGCCGCTGGAACACGGCACGCTCAGCACGCGCAACACGCGGTTGTCGGGCACGCCAACAGCAAACAAGCGCTCGCGCGCGAGCCTGGCCATGGCGGCCTGCGATTCCGGATACCGGAAAAACCACGTTTCCGGCACGATGACCGCTTCGATCAACTGCTGCATTTCGGCGGGGTCGGTCTGCACCCGCATCAGATAATCGCGTTCATCCGCCGACTCTGCCGCGCCCATGCGGTGGCGCACGGCGCGTTCGACGGCGGCCTTGCCGATGGAACCGCTGTCCAGCCCCATCTTGCGTTTGAGCAAGGCGCTGAAATCGTCGACCAGATTCATGACGGGGTCCCGGGGTTTGCACCGGCATTCGCCGCGGCATTCGCGCTGGAATTCTCGCCGGCATTCGCGTCGGCGTTTGCGCCGGCATTCGCGTCGGAATTCGCGTCGGCGTTTGCATCCCTGCGGTCGTCCGGCGGATACAACAAAGCCCGTACAGACGCCGGCAACAGGTCTGCCACCTTGACCGCCTGCACCATGCCATGCGCGTCGCTTAGCACCGGCCCCAGGTAACGCGCGCCGGGGTTATCCAGCCCGTAAGGCTTGAACGCAGCCGGGTCGTAGTGCACGGTTTCGGTCGCCTGCTCCAGAATCAGTCCCAGCAAACGGCCGCCATTTCCGCCATTTCCGCCATTTCCGCTATTCCCGCCATTTCCGCCATCCGCGGCGTCCACGCCATAACGCACCAGCGCCAGACGCGTGCTGGTCACGGCAGCCGCTGCGCTCTTGCCGGCCAATTGGCTCATGTCGATTACCGGCACCGGCACGCCGCGCCGGTCCAGCATGCCCGCCACCCAAGCCGGCGCGCCAGGCACCTGCTTCAACACCCGCATCCCCAACACCTCGACCACATCGCCTGCGTCCAGCGCATAGCGGTCGCCGCCGATGCGAAACAGCAGGTATAGCCGCCGCGCGGCCGCCCGGGCCGCGCTTGCGTCAGATGCCGGAGCCCATTGCGCCATGGCCCGGCTCACACCTTGAAGCGCGACACGCCGCTGCGCAGGTCGTTGGCCACCAGCGTCAGCTCTTCAATGGCCAGACTGGATTGACGCAGGGACTCCACGGTTTGCTGGGCGGCATCGCTTAGTTGCTGCAAGGCCTGATTGATCTGTTCGGCGCCGGTCGCCTGCGCCTGCATGCCTTCGTTAACCATCTGCACGCGCGGCGCCAGCGTCTGCACTTGCTGGATGATCTGCGACAACTGGTCGCCCACCTGTTGCATGTCGGCCATGCCGCGCCGCACTTCTTCCGAGAACTTGTCCATGCCCATCACGCCCGCGGACACCGACGACTGAATCTCGCGCACCATCTGCTCGATGTCATAGGTGGCGACGGCAGTCTGGTCAGCCAGGCGGCGGATCTCGGTGGCCACCACGACGAAGCCGCGGCCGTACTCGCCGGCCTTCTCGGCTTCAATCGCCGCGTTCAGCGACAGCAGGTTGGTCTGGTCCGCTACCTTCGTAATCGTTGTGACCACCTGAGTAATGTTGCCGGCTTTCTCGTTCAGGATGGCCAGTTTGGCGTTGACGGAACCGGCTGCGCCCACCACATTGCGCATCGTGTCTTCCATGCGCGCCAAGCCCACCTGGCCGCTGCCCGCCAACGACGCAGTCTGCTCGGCCGCGCTGGACACTTCGGTCATGGTGCGGACCAATTCGCGGGACGTGGCTGAGATCTCGCGCGAGGTCGCGCCGATTTCGGTCGTCGTGGCCGCTACTTCTGACGCGGTGGCCTGCTGCTGCTTGGACGTGGCGGCAATTTCCGTGACGGAGGTCGCCACCTGCACGGCGGAACGCTGCGTCTTGCCGACCAGCCCGGTCAGCTCGTCGACCATGCCGTTAAAGCCGGTTTCGATGGCGTTGAATTCGTCTTTGCGCGCCAGCGACAAGCGGCGGGTCAAATCGCCGCCGCCAGTGGATTCCAAGGTCTTGACGATGTCGCGCATCGGGTTGGCAATGGCGCGCATCAACATCACGCCGCAGATAATGGCGGCGGCAATGGCCAGGGCCAGCGAAATCAGCATGCCCGCTTCAGCGGTATCGACCGCCTTCTGGATGCTGAGGGCCGAATCATCGGCCTGCTTTTTATTCTCGGCCACCATCTTGGCCAGGGTGTCGCGGCCCTTATAGAACGCGGGACGCAGTTCAGTCTTGATACGTGCCTGCGTGCGTGCGACATCGCCGATAGCGGCGGGCGCCAGGATGTCAGCGCGGATACGCTTGTATTCCTGCAATTCCTTTTCGAATTCGTCGAACATCTTGCGGTCATCACCGCGCGCAATGGTGCGGCGGTACTGCTCAACGCTGTCGTCCAGTAGCTGATCATTCTTCGGCAGCGCTTCCAGCGCGGCGCGGCGTTCCTGATCGGTGTCCGAGTTGTAGGCGTCCTGCAGCACCACAAATCCGGCAAACCACGAGGCGCGGATCGACGTGCTGTAGTAAATGCCCGGCACGGCGTCGGTATTGATCGTGGCGACTTCCGCTTCGATATGCAGCAAGCGCCGGTAATCCACCACCACCATCAACGCCATGATGGCCAGAACAACCAGGAAGCTGGCCAGGATGCGCTGGCGGAGTGTCAGATTCTTCATGCCGGGAGACCTTTGTGCTGGACCAACGCTACAGCGCCCCGAAGGAACGCCGCTGAACGACCCGGCGCGCGTTGCCGCGCGCCTACGCCTGTTCATGACGGGATGTGGAGAGATTCACTAATTATTGCAAAGGCTGGCAGGCTGAGCCATGAAAAACAAGGGAAACCCCTGCATCATGGCCCGGTTCGTCGGAAAAATGCAAAGCCTGGTTACCAGTGCTTGTGTTTTACGGTGACAGACCGCACGCAATCCCGGGGTCAGGCGGGCGCCCGCCACAGCGCATCTGGCAACCGGGTGTTGACCCAGTCGGCAGCCGGTGCGCTGGCCTGTTCGTAGGCATGGGCCAGACGCAGCACGTCCACGTCCGCCTGCGGCGGGCCGATCAACTGCATCCCCATCGGCAGGCCTTGCGCGTTGAAGCCCACCGGCACGCTGATGACGGGGCAACCCGCCAGCGTCCACGGCGTTACCGTCTCCATCCAACGGTGATAGGTGTCCATGGGGCGCCCGGCAATGTGCTTGGGCCAGTCCAATGTGACGTCAAAGGGAAAGACCTGCGCCGATGGCACGGCCAGATAATCAACGTCTTCAAACATCCGCAGCACGGTCTGATACCAGGCGCTGCGCTCTTCAGTCGCCTGGTAGACCTGGCGCGCGGTCATGCCGTCCAGCCCTTCGACTTCCCAGATCACCGCTGGCTTCACGAGCTTGCGCGTCTCGGGGTTTTCGACCAGCGCGTGCAATTGGCCGCCCACCATCAGGTGGCGGTGCGCCAGCCACATGCGCCACAAGCGCTCGCCCGCAAACGGCACCCGGTAGTCGGCAACCTTGCAGCCCGCGGAACCCAGCACGCCCAACGCCTGCGTGCACAGGTCCAGAATGCCCGGCTCCATGGGCAGATAGCCGTCCCAGTCGCCCAACCAGCCGATACGTTTGCCGTGCATGTCCGCGTCCAGCGGCGCGGCGAACTGCGCAGGGTCATCGCGCAGGGACAAGGGCGAACGCTTGTCGTGGCCCGCCATCACCGACAGCAGCAACGCCACGTCGCGCGGGGTGCGGCCCATGGGGCCTTCGTACGACAGCTGCTTCAAGAACACATCCGTCGACGGCCCAAATGGCACCCGGCCGGCAGACGGGCGCATGCCATACACGTTGCAGAACGCAGCTGGGTTACGCAGCGAACCGCCAAAATCGCTGCCGTCCGCCACCGGCAACATGCGGGCGGCCAGCGCGGCGGCGGCGCCACCACTGCTGCCCCCTGCGGTCTTGGAGAGGTCATAGGGGTTGCCCGTGGCCCCGTACACCGCGTTATAGGTATGCGAGCCCAAACCGAATTCCGGCACGTTGGTGCGTCCGATGAAAATAGCGCCCGACGCCCGCACCCGCTCGATCATGATGGAATCGTGCGGCGTCACCTGATCCTGATAGACCGGCGAACCCATCGACGTGACCATGCCGCGCACGGCCGTCAAATCCTTGGGCGCCTGGGGCATACCGTGCATCCAGCCCAGCCACTGGCCCGCATCCAGCTGAGCGTCGCGCTCGGCGGCTTCGCGCAACAGCGCATCCGCGTCGCGCCGGGCGACGATGGCGTTGAGCTTGGGATTGACATGGTCGATATGGGCCAGATAGGCGCCCATGACCTCGACACAGGACAGCTCGCGCCGCCGGATGGCGTCCGACAAGGCGTGGGCCGGCATGGCGACGATGGGATTCAAGCGGGTGGAATCAGCCGGCGTGGCGGGGGGCATGCAGGTCTCCTGGGGTGACTATTGTTGTCGGCACAGCGGTCGCTTGCGGCGCCGCTGAATATGATGCTCGTCATGCTAATGGCGCGTCCCCTTGGACACAAGTGGCTAATTTCACCCCTGCCGTGCTGCCAATGTCACGGAAATAAATGCTGCGCCAAGTGGTCGACGAACACGCGTAACTTGGGCGATGCCTGGCGGCTGGCGGGCCACAGCGCCCACATCGTGCCGCTGCCGCGCGTGCGGTCCTCCATCACGATCTGCAATTGGCCTGCGGCCAATTCCCGGCGAATCGTAAAGTCGGGCAGGCAGACGATGCCCTGCCCGCCCACCGCCAACGCAATCCGCATCTCGACGCTGTTGCACACCAAGGTCAGCGGCAGCTCGAGCGGCGGCGCGTCAGGCCCCAGCTTCAACGGCCATTTCTCCAGCCGGCCCGTGGCCGGGTAGCGGTAATGCAGGCAGGCATGGCGCAGCAGATCGGCCGCGCGTTTGGGCGTGCCGTGCTCACGCAAGTAATCGGGGGATGCCGCCAGCACACGGCGAAACGGCCCCAGGCGGCGGCGCTTCAGGCCGGAGTCGTCCATCTCGCCGGTGCGCACCACGGCGTCGTAGCCTTCGCCGATCACGTCGACCATCCGGTCGGTGAAATCCAGGTCCAGCTCCACCTCGGGGTAGTGGCGCATGAAGCTGGCGATGGTGGTGTCGAACAGTCCGCTGTAGCGCGGCAGGCTGACCCGCAGCTTGCCCTGCGGCGCGTCGGACGCGGCGGACAATTCCAGTTCGGCCGCCTCGACCTCAGACAGAATGCGGCGGCAACGGTCCAGGAATTTTTCGCCCTCGGGCGTCAGCGCAATGTGCCGGGTGCTGCGATGAAACAAGCGCACCTTCAAGCGCGCTTCCATGCGCGCCACGCTCTTGCCCACCGCCGATGGCGACACGCCCAGCACACGGCCGGCTTCGGAAAAGCTGCGCGTCTCCGCCACCAGCACGAACACGCCTATGCCGCTCAGGCTATCCATCCCACGCACCCCAATGCGAATCTCAATGCGGACATATTTGTCCGGAATCTTTGGAATCCTAGCCTATTTTTCTTTTATCTCTGGGCCCCTAAGCTTGGCCTCCCTGTCTACAGATGCCCTTGCGTTATGCCCACCCCTGTCGTCTCCGCGCCCCTTCCCAACGCTTGCCTTCCCAACGCTTGCCTTCCCAACGCTTGCCTTCCCTCCGCTTCCCTTCCTCCCGCTTTCCTTCCCTCCGCGTCTCTTCCACCGGCTTCTCCCTACCGTTGGCTGCAACTGCTGTCCGCCTGCCTGACAGCCCTGCTCATTCCGTTGTGCTTCACCGGCCCCGCCGTCGTGTTGCCATCCATCAGCCACGCGCTGGGCGGCACGCCGGTTGAACTCAACTGGATATTGAACGGCTACATCCTGGCGTATGGCAGCGTCATCATGGTGTCGGGCAGCCTGACCGACCTGTACGGGCCGCGCCGGGTCTGGCTGTTGGGTCTGGTGGGGTTCTGCGCGGCCACCTTCGTGATTCCGTTTGTGCCGACGGCCGCTTGGATCGACGTACTGCGGCTCCTGCAAGGCATGGGCGGCGCGGCCGCGTTCGCCGCCGCCATGTCGTCATTGGCGCCGCTCTTTCACGGCGTGGCGCGCACCCGCGCGTTCAGTTTGCTGGGCACTACCTTCGGCATCGGCTTGTCGTTCGGACCGCTCGCATCGGGCTGGATGGTGGAGGCGGCGGGCTGGGAATGGGTGTTCCTGGCCACGGGCGGCGTGGGCGTGCTGGGCGCCGTCATGGTCGCCATCAGCGTGCGCCCGACCACCGTTGCGGCGCAAGGCCGGCTGGACTGGCCCGGCGCGCTCACCTTTACCGGGGCGCTCGGGCTGTTCACCTACGGCATGCTGCTGGCGCCCGAGGCAGGCTGGGGGGATGTGTACGTCATCGGCGCGCTACTCGCATCCGTGTTGTTGGCCGTGGCGTTCGTGCGCATCGAACGCCGCGTCGCCCGCCCCATGCTGGACCTGAGCCTGTTTCGCAGCTCGCGCTTTGTGGGCGTGCAGGTGCTGGCGGCCTCGCCCGCGTTCTTGTTCATTGTGCTGATCGCGCTCTTGCCCGGCCGCTTCATCGGCATCGACGGCTACAGCGCATGGGAAGCCGGGCAGTTGATGATCGGCCTGGCCGCGCCGTTGCTCATCGTGCCGTTCGTGGCGGCGCTGCTGACGCGCTGGTTCCAGCCCGGCGTACTGTCGGCCGTCGGCTTGATTGCGGTGGCCATCGGCCTCTTGTGGCTGGCCAGCGTCATGACGACCGGCGCGGCCGGCTTGTGGCTGCCCATGTGTCTGATCGGCATCGGCATCGGCCTGCCATGGGGCTTGATGGATGCGATGGCGGTCAGCGTCGTCGACGCGCGCAATGTCGGCATGGCGACCGGCATCTTCAACACCGTACGCGTGTCGGCGGACGGTGTGGCGATTGCAGTGGTTAGCGCCCTGCTGGCCGGGTTGATTCAGACGCAGTTGTCGGCAGCGCTACCCGGCGCCACCGATGCCCCTTCCCTGTTGATGGCGGCGAATCGCGCAGCGCTGGGTCAGCTGGAGGAAGCTGCGGCGCTGCTGCCGGCCGAGCCGCTAAATGCACGGGTGACGGCAACTGCGCAGGTGCCGGCCGAGCCACCGAATGCACGGGTGACGGCAACTGCGCAGGTGCCGGCGGCGACACCGAATACGCCACCGCGCGCGGAGCCGCCCGCCATTGCGCTGTTGCAACACATCTATGACGACGCCTTCCGCGTGGTGCTGCATGTGTTGGCCGGCATCGCGCTGTTGACCGCGCTGGCGATCTACGCCTTGCTATGCAGGCGTGAGCGCATCGCCTCGCGGCACGGGGCGTCGGCCATTGACCGAACCGCTGCCCCGGCCATAACGCCACAGCAGCGCAACCGGGGCTAATCCACCCGCCACCAGCTCGGCAGCAGACCACGCACTTTGGCGCGCCGATAGCGGTCGTCGATAAGATGCACCGTGCCCACATCCTGTTCGGTGCGGATCACGCGGCCTGCTGCCTGCACCACCTTTTGCATGCCGGGATACAGGTAGGTGTAGTCGTAGCCGTTCTCTTCGCCATAGCGCAAGTCCATGGCCCGCTTCATGTTTTCGTTCACCGGGTTCACCTGCGGCAGCCCCAGCGTGGCGATGAAGGCGCCTATCAGGCGCTTGCCCGGCAAGTCCACCCCTTCGGAAAACGCGCCGCCCAACACCGCGAAGCCCACGCCTTGGCCCGTGTCGGTAAAGCGCGCCAGAAACGCCGCGCGGTCGGCTTCGCCCATGCCCGGCGTCTGTAACCAGATCGGCACGCCCGGATGACGCTCGCGCATCAGGTCCGACACCTGCCGCAGGTAATCAAAGCTGCTTAAGAAGCCCAGGTAGTTGCCAGGCCGGTCGGCGTACTGGCTGGCGATCAGGTCGACGATAGGCGCAAGCGACCGTTCGCGGTCGCGATAGCGTGTGGATACGTTGCCCACCACGCGCACCGCCAGCTGCGCCGCTTGAAATGGCGCGGCCACGTCGATCCACGGGGTGTCTTTCGGCAAGCCCAGCGTGTCGCGGTAGAACTGCTGCGGGCTGAGCGTGCCGGAAAACAGCACGGTGGCATGCGCCGCTGCGTAACGCGCCGCCAGATACGGCGCCGGAATCACGTTGCGCACGCACAAGGTCGAGGGCCGCGTCTTGGCGCTGGCCACCCCCACGTCCGACAAGGTCACATCGAACAAGGCGTGCGAGCCGAACTGTTCGGCCAGCCGCATGAATTGCAGCGCCTGGAAATAGAAAACCAGCACCGGGTCGTCTTGCGGCAACGGGGTTTCCGCCATGGATTCCATGATGGCGCCCACCGCCTTTTGCACGGCCGACAACACACCGGGCGCCACCATCTCATAGGCCTGATAGCGTTCCGTCTGCTTCTTGTTCAGTGCATTCCAAGAACGCTGCAAGCTATCCAGCGGCTTCTTCAACACTTTGGACGCGGCATAGCGCGCCGCCGACAACGACGCCTGATCCAGCTCGCCCGTGTACATGCGGCGCGCGCGGTCAACCAGGTTGTGCGCCTCGTCGACCAGCACCGCGACCTTCCACTGGTAGGCCTGCGTCATGGCGTACAGCATGGCCGAGGAGTCGTAGTAATAGTTGTAGTCACCCACGACCACATCGCTCCAGCGGATCAGCTCTTGCGACAAGTAGTACGGGCAAACCTGATGCTCGCGCGCCGTGGCGCGCACGGTGGGCGCATCCAGCCGCACGAGTTGCAGCGCCGCTACGCGCGCTTCTGGCAGGCGGTCATAAAAGCCCTGGGCCAGCGGGCAGGAGTCCCCGTGGCAAGCCAGGTCAGGGTGTTCGCAGGTTTTGTCGCGCGCTTGAAGATCCAGCACGCGCAAGCCGGGCGCCGCGGGCTGGGCGTTCAGGGTGTCCAGGGCTTCAATGGCCAAACCCCGGCCCGAACCCTTGGCCGCCAGGAAGAACACCTTGTCCAGGCCCGTGCCGGGGCTGGCTTTGAGCAGCGGGAAGATCGTGCCCAAGGTCTTGCCGATGCCGGTGGGCGCCTGCGCCATCAGGCAACGGCCATCGCGCGCCGTGCGGTACACAGCAACTGCCAGGTCGCGCTGACCAGCGCGAAATTCGCCGTGCGGAAACGCCAGCTTTTCCAACGCCGCGTCACGCGTCTGACGATGCGCAAGCTCGGTCTTGGCCCACGCCAGGAACCGATTGCATTGTTCCTGGAAGAACGTGGCAAGTTCAGCGGCCTGGTGCGTTTCCACCAGCACCGTCTCTTCTTCGGTGACCACGTTGAAATACACCAGCGCCACGCGCACCTGCGCCAACCCGCGCGACTGGCACAGCAGATGGCCGTACACGCGCGCCTGCGCCCAGTGCACCACGCGGTGATTCTCACGCACGCTGTCCAGCGAGCCGCGATACGTCTTGACCTCTTCAAGCTGATTGGCCACGGGGTCGTAGCCATCCGCGCGGCCCCGCACCAGTAAGGTTTCATGCTGGCCGGACAGCGACACTTCGGTTTCGTAGTCCGGGCCACGGCGGCCCGTGACGACGGCATGGCCCGCCATGCCTTCCAGCCCCGTCGGCGCGGGCGTGAAGCGCAAGTCCAGGTCACCCGCCCGCGCCGTGAATTCGCACAGCGCGCGCACCGCTACGGCGTAGCTCATGCCGCGCCCTCCTGCCAACTGACATGGCAGACCCGCACGGGCATGCCGTGCGAGACGCAGTACTGTAGCCAGCGGATCTGGTTGTCTTGCAATTTGTCGCCCGGCCCTTTGACCTCGATGAGTTCATAGCGGCGCTCGGCCGGCCAGAAACGAATCAGGTCCGGCAGGCCCGAACGGTTGGTTTTGACGTCGCGCAGCAGCCGCGTGAAATACAGCTTCAGGTGCGTGGCGGGCAGGCAATCCAGCGCTTGCAACAGCAGCCCTTCCGACAAGGCGCCCCAGAACACGAACGGCGACTGCACGCCCGCCTTGTCCGCATAACGCCGCAAGATCACGTCGCGATACGCGGGCGTGTCCAGCTGCGCCAAGCAATCCGCGAACTGGGCCACGCGGCGTTGATGGAAATCGGGTGCGTCCAGATCGGCGGGGCCGCGCTGGAACGGATGAAAGAACGCGCCCGGCAACGGCGCGAACACGGCGGGCCAGCACAGCAGCCCGAACAGCGAATTGATCAGCGCGTTTTCCACGTAATGCACGGGCGCGTCGTCTTGATGCAGATGGTCGCGCGTGACGAACTCCACTGCCGCAGGCGCAGCGGGACGCGGCAACACCAAGTCGGTACGCAGCAATGCGGGCGCCGCCGGCCGGGCCGGTTTACCCTTGCCCACGCTGCGATACAAGCGCGGCAGCATGCGCGCCACGCGCTGGCTTTCTTCTTCACTTTCGGGAGCGTCTTGCGCCAGCAAGGCCAAGGCCAGGGCATCGTCAAACTGCCCCATGCGTTCATGGACCCGAATACGCCGATGCCGCGCGCCCGGATACACGCAGCGTTCGTACGCCGATTGCGCGTCCGGCCACGCCTGGGCGCGTTCACAGGCTTGGCCGATGCGAAACAAAACCTTGGCGCGGCGCTTTTCCAGCCAGGGGTTCTGGCTGGCGCACGCATCCACCGCCTGTAGCAGCGCATCCATCTCGGCACCCTCATCCAGCGCCGCCCGGCACGCCTGCAAAGCCAGATAGCCGTCGACATCCGCACGCGTTTGAAACGCCCGGGACGACGCTTCGAACGGCACGGCCTCGTACTGGAACACCCCCAAGTCGGCCAGCACGAATTCCGACCAGTCTTGATAGAGGTTGCCAAAGAACATCAGGCGAAAGCGTTCGCAAAGATCGCCCACCATCACGCGCCAGACGGGCTCGTCCGCCGCGGGGTTCCACGCCGGATACGCCTTGGGTTCCGGCTGCAAAACGCGTATGGCGTCCAGCAGATCCCCCTTGCGCGCCGTGGCTTTCACCGGGCCATCGGCAAACATCTTGCACAGTTCCGGCTTGGTGTGCAGGGCAAAGAGTTCGTCCAGCGACATGGGCGCGTGCGCATCCAGCCACCCCAGCGCCACCAGCGGCACGGCGGCGGCTTCGGTGCTTTCGATTTCTTCGTACACCAGCCGGCTGGCGCGAAACCACGGCCCGCGCCGCATCAACATGCGCACCATCAACGCCTGCGACGCCTGCGGCAAGGCCGAAAAATCGGCCAGGAAGCGGCGTTCAGCGGCATCCAGCAAGTCGGCGTAGCGGTCAGAGACCCACGCCAAGGCGCGCTGGAAATTGTGCAGGTAGTAGTAGCGATGCGGGGGAAACATGGGCCTGGCCAGATAGCTGGGTATTTATCCAGTAATCATAGCAGGCGCATCCGCCGCCGGTTGCGGAAAACGTGCTGGATTTGTCACTGCATTCAGCGCTGCATTCAGCGCTGCGGGTGCCGCACAATGTTGAAGCCTTCTTCGGCGTCCGGCTCCACGAAGTACGCGGTGATGGCGTCATATTGCTCGTCCGTGGTCGTGAACGGATGCGCGCCCGTCGCGTTGCGCGCTTGCAGCCTGGCCTTGCACACCGCGTCAGAAGCGTCCAGATAATGCAGCTGATGCGGGCATCCGGCCTGCTCGGCGACTTGCCGCAACCATTCACGGCTGCGGCGGGTGTTGGCCGGAAAGTCCAGCACCACCGACAAGCCTGCCCCGACCAGCGCCGCCACATGGCTGCCCATCGCATTACGCAGCCGGCTGGCGCACCGCGCGTAGTCGGTGATGTCCACGATTTCCCCCGGATACAGCGCCGCCAGCCAGCTGTCTTCGCTGATCAACAGCGTGCCCGGCTGCGCGGCCAGCGCCGCAGCCAGCGTCGATTTCCCTGCGGCGATCTTGCCGCAAAGAAAATGCAACGAGGGTGTGGAAGGGGTCGAAGGCGTTGAAGAAGTGGAAGTGGCAGTGGAAGGAGCGGCAGTGGAAGAAGCGGCTGCGGAAGAAGGGGCTTTGGAAGAAGGGGCAGTGGAAGAAGCAGCAGAGGAAGAAGCGGCTGTGGAAGAAGCAGCAGTGGAAGAAGCGGCAGGAGTGGAAGGGGTTGAAGATGTCATGAAGGGCTCTCCGTTTAAAGAAACAGGCAACAGGCGAGCCAACAAAAAACCCGCCTCTTGGCGGGTTTGTGTAGCGATGTTCCGACGCGCGCTAACCCACCATGATCGTAATGGTGGTAATAATCAGGGCGAACGGGGTCAGGGGTCGGCGCATGAAACAGAGCTTGCGCCTGACGCCGCCGCCTGTCAATTCCCCCAGAAAAAGAAAACGGCGCCGGAAAGCCTGAGCTTTCCGGCGCCGCGGGTTCGCCTTGGATCGCATCGGTTCGCACCATCGCGATGCGATCCAAGCAAGATCCTGCCGTCGCCTATCGCGCCGGCTGAGCCGCCGCGCCTACGTCCTTGCGCACCTTGGCCACGTCGGACGCGCTGACTGCCGCCCCCTTGTTGCCCCAGCTTGCGCGCACGAAGGTCACTACGTCGGCCACTTCCTTGTCGGTCATGCGCCAGTCAAAGCCCGGCATCGCATAGGCCGTGGGAGCCGCCGTCGTGCCCGGCATCTGGGCGCCCTTCAACACGATGTGGATCAGCGACGTCGCGTCCGCCGAATTCACCGTCGAGCTCAGCGCCAGCTGCGGGAACGTTTCCGTGTAGCCCTTGCCGGTGCTGCGGTGGCAGGCCGCGCAGTTGTTCAGGAAGGCCATGGCGCCATCGCCCTTGTCCTTGCCCGTACGCAGCGCCTGGGCCACGGACTCGTCATAAGCCAAAGGCTTGGTGGCGTCCTTGTTGACCGGCGGCAAACTCTTCAGATACACCGCGATGGCGTTCAGGTCCGCATCGGTCAGATGCTGCGTGCTGTCTTCCACCACCTGCGCCATGCCGCCAAAGGCTGCCGAATGGCCGTTGCGGCCCGACTTCAGGAAGACGGCAATGTCTTCCTTCGTCCAGCTGCCCAGGCCATCGGTGACGTCGCCGCGCAGGTTCTTGGCCAGCCAGCCTTCCACCACGCCGCCCGACAGGAAGGCAGAACCGTCCTTGTCGCTCAGCGCCTTTTCTTGCAAGGCGACGCCGCGCGGCGTATGGCAGGTGCTGCAATGGCCCAGGCCTTCCACCAGGTACTGGCCGCGCAGCAAGGCTTCGCGGTCAGCGCCCTTCAGGTCGCTTGAGGCCGGGCCGCTGACGACGTCCGGCGCAAACATCCAGCGCCACACGGTCAAGGGCCAGCGCATCGACATCGGCCACGAAATATCCGTGTCCTTGTTTTCCTGCTTGACCGGCTCCACCCCATGCATGAAGTACGCGTACAGCGCCTTCACGTCATCCGGCGTGACCTTGGCGTACGCGGTGTACGGCATGGCCGGATACAACGAATGCCCGTCCTTCGCCTTGCCGTGGCGCACGGCCAGGTCGAAGTCTTCGTACGTGTAGTTGCCGATACCGGTGTCTTTATCGGGCGTGATGTTGGTCGAATAGATCGTGCCCAACGGCGACTCGATGCCCAAGCCGCCCGCAAAGGGCTTGCCGCCCCTGGCCGTGTGGCAGGCAATACAGTCACCGGCGCGCGACAGGTATTCGCCCTGCTTGATCATCTGCGCATCGGGCGCGGCGGGCGTGCCGTCGGCGGCGAACGCCGCGCTTGCGACCAGGGCCGAGAAGGCCGCAACAATGGTTTGCTTCAACATTGTTCCGTCTCCTTAAGCCTGGACCAGCGGGCCGGGGTTCTTCAAATACTGGTCGCGAATTGCCTGCGCGGCCCAGTAAGCCAGGGCGCCCACCAGACCGGTCGGGTTGTAGCCCATGTTCTGCGGGAACACGCAGGCGCCCATCACGAACACGTTCGGCACATCCCAGCTTTGCAGGTACTTGTTGACCACGCTTTCCTTGGGGTTCGAGCCCATGATCGCGCCACCCGTGTTGTGCGTGCTTTGATAGACGCGCGTGTCATACCGCGCGCCCTTCTTGCGCACCGCCACGAAGTGCTTCTCGGGATTCATGGCCTTGGCCACGGTCTCCATGCGCTTGCCCATGTAGCCCAGCATGTCGAACTCGTTGTCGTGCCAGTCGAACGTCATGCGCAGCAGCGGCTGGCCGTAGGCGTCCTTGTAGGTCGGGTCCAGCGACAGATAAGCGTCGCGGTACGACATCACCGAACCCGAAATGCCGATCGTCATGAAGCGCTGGTAAGCGTCTTGCACGCCGGCCTTCCAGGCGGTGCCCCACGACGGCGTGCCCGGCGTCGTCGGCGTCTGCTTGATCGGACGGCCGCCGTAGCGCACGTGGCGGATGCTGGCGCCGCCCACAAAGCCCAGCGGGCCGTGGTCGAATTGGTCGCCGTTCAAATCGTCCATGCCCACGCCGCCCGCGCCGGTACCCACAAACGGGTTCAGCTGGGTGCCCTTGGGCAACAGCACGTTAACCGCGCCGTTCATCTGATACGCATAGTTCTTGCCGACCACGCCTTCGTTGGTCTTCGGGTCATACGGCTTGCCGATGCCCGACAGCAGCAACAGACGCACGTTGTGCATCTGGTACGCCGACAAGATCACCAGGTCGGCCGGCTGGTCGATTTCGCGGCCTTGGGCGTCGATGTACGTGACACCGATGGCCTTCTTGCCGGTCGAATCCAGGTTGACCTTGATGACTTGCGAATGCGTGCGCAGTTCGAAGTTGGGCTTCTTCAAGAGCACCGGCAGAATCGTCGTCTGCGGCGATGCCTTCGAATACATGTAGCAGCCGTAGTTTTCGCAGAAGCCGCAGAAGTTGCAGGGGCCAAGGCGCACGCCATACGGGTTCGTGTACGGACCCGAGGCATTGGCGGCAGGCGCCGGATACGGGTTGAACCCGACCTCGCGCGCGGCCTTCTCGAACAGCTGCGCGCCATAGGTGTTGGGCAGCGCGGGCAGCGGGAATTCCTTGCTGCGCTTGCCTTCCAGCGGGTTGCCGCCTTCAACGATCTTGCCGTTCAGGTTACCGGCCTTGCCCGACGTGCCGCACACATATTCGAACTTGGAGAAGTACGGTTCCAATTCGTCGTAGGTGACGCCGAAGTCCTGGATGGTCATGCCTTCCGGAATGAACTTCTTGCCGTAGCGGGTTTCGTAGCGTGTGCGCAGTTCCAGCTCTTCCGGCAACACGCGATAGTGCATGCCGTTCCAGTGAAAGCCCGCGCCGCCCACGCCCGTACCCAGCAGGAACGAACCGTTCTGGCGGTAAGGCACGGCAACGTCATCCACGCCATGGCGGATCGTCACGGTTTCTTTGGACAGGTCCTGGAACAACTTGCCGCGCACGGAGTACGCCAGCTCGTCGATCACCTTGGGGTATTCGGCGTCTTTCGGGGTGTCTTGCATGCCGCCGCGTTCCAGCGCCAGCACCTGCAAGCCCGCTTCGGTCAGTTCCTGCCCGAGGATCGCGCCGGTCCAGCCGAAGCCAACCAGTACCGCATCTACTTTGTCTTTCTTGATCGCCATGATTAACCCTTCTCCCCAGAAATCGACACGGGGCCATAGGGGTACTTCACGTTGGGCTGGTCAACCCAGTCCATATAGTCGGCACGCGCGCCGGGAAAGCCCACCATCTTCCAACCCACCATGTTCTTGTTGCCGCCGTAGATCGGGTCGGCAAAGAAACCTTCTTTGGTGTTGGACAGAAGGAAGCTGAAGAACGTCTTGGAAGGCACGCTTTCGAACTCGATCTTGCCGCCTTGCAGATCCTTCAGAATCTGCTCCTGCAGGCCTTTATCCAGTTCGGCGTACACCTTGCCATGCGTCTTCACGCACCAGGCGTCACAGGCTTCGATGCCGTGGCGATAGACCTCGCGCGGATTCTGATTCAGCTGATAACCCAGTTCCGGCACCTGATCGGGGTGGAACGGGCCTTGCATGTACCAGAGCTTGCCGTGGCCGAACGGCGTTTCCATCTGACGATCAATGAATTCCGGCACACCGGCTTCGATCGCGCCCGGACCATACTGGTCGGCGGGGATCAGGTGATCCACCGCGGCAACGATGAAGGCCCATTCGGGCTTGGTGAAATAGGTGGGCTCGTAAGGCTTGGCCTGGGCGACCTTGCCATCTGCCGCGTTGGTACAGCCGGTGGTGAGTGCACCTACCGCCAACGTCGACGCCGGCACAATGGCCAACGCTTGCAGAAACCGCCGGCGCGGCTTTGCATCATCTGTCATAGACTTCTCCGTGAATATTCCAAGTTGTCCTAGCGCGCTACCGAACATGAACCCTGGAAACACGAACTGCCGAGCTAGTGACAACACGCTCTGTACTGACTGAAATCAAACCCTGCTCTTGAAAAGGGACGTAAGAGAAGGTGCACGCATTATGCGCCTAGAAACGCATCTGATCCGCTCGAATGACCAGATCAGTTTCAATTTCTTGACATGGAAAAGTGTTTTGCTTTAAGGACAAAGTAAGAAGCCCGCAAAAGCGGGCTTTTCTGACAGCAAGGTGAATGGATTCTGTATATTCCGCGACAGGAACCTTCACGGATAGCGAGCATGAGCGACAACACGAAAGTCTGGAAAAGTTCGACGACCACCCGCAGCTGGAGTTCCGCCACTGACCTGACGCCGGAACAACAAGCCAGCATTGAAGAATTGCTGGACGGCAAGATGGACGGCGTCAGCGTGTCGGAAAAATGGAGCTACGCCGGCACTGAAAATGGCGAAACGTTCAAGGTCGATATCGACAACGGTGCGGTCACCGTGAACGGCCGCCGCTACGACAGCCTGGACGACGTCCCGCGCGCGGAACGCGAACGCATCGAAGCGTTGCGCAGCAGCCAGGGCATGGAAGGCTTGTGGGGCATGTTGAAAAGCGCAGGCGTGGACGTGAGCGAGCTGGGCGGCGGCGCTGCGGCGCGTAGCGGCAAGCCCGCATTCACGATTGAAACCGAAGGCGATGGCGCCGATTCGCCTGCCGCCACAACGACGCGGCCAATATCACGGGCGGTGCCGCTTGCGCCCCCGGCCATCAACGCCGGCACAGCCCTGTCGCCCGGCGCAGTGCCGGCGCGTGGCGGATTTCGCCGCACATTGTTGATTGGCATCGCCATCGGCCTGGGGCTGTGGGTGGCGCGGGCGCTGAATCTGTTTTAAGTCACGCGGGGTACGGCCGGCGTGTTCGGCGCGTTCTGTGTGTACAACACGCTCAGCGCGTGCAGCACATCCAGCGCGCCCAGCGCATCAAGTCGTGGTCTGCACATGCAGACGGCTGGACTTGCAGCGGTGCAGCGCCCGGTAGTATTCCAAGGGCCGCCCATTGGACCCATACGCAATCGACTCGATGCGCAGCAGCGGTTCAGCGCTGGCCATGCCCAGGAGTTCGCAGGTTTGCGCATCGGGGGCCACTGCATCTATCCACCGTTCGGCGCGCACGATGCGCAGGCCATATTGACGGCGCAGCACGTCATACAAAGACCGGTTTTCCAAACGGGCACGATGCAGGCCCGGCGCCAGATCGGCCGGCACCGCCGTTTCCACCAGTAACTGCAATTCCCCATCGACACTGCGCAGGCGTTTCAGCGCCACCACCATGTCCGCATCGGTCAACGCCAAGGACGACGCTTCTTGCGCAGTCGGCGCGCGCAATTCCTGCATCAGCACCTGCGTACGCACGGTGCGCCCCTTGCGCGCCATTTCATCTGAAAAGCCCAGCACGGTCGACACGAAATCCTCATCGCGTTCGCGCGCCGACACGAAGGCGCCCTGCCCTCGGATCTTGTAGATCAGCCCATTGCGCACCAGATCCGCCAAGGCCTCGCGCACCACGATCCGGGAAATGCCGTACTGTTCGCCGAACTCGGCCTCGGTGGGCAGCTTGGCGCCTACCGCCAGTTCGCCCTGAAGTATCTTGCTGCGCACCACATCCCGGAACTGCGTCCAGAGCGGTGCGCCGGCGTTGCGGTCCAGGGTGTCTTGGGTGGAAATGGAGCTGCTCATGTCGTGATGGGGCTTGAAATCGAATCCGCAGGCACGGCGGCGTTCAGGCTTGACCCCGATGCCTCCTTGCTTGCGGCAAGGTCTACAAAATGCCGGTCGCGCAGCGTGGCGGCGCAGGCCAGCCACTCTTCGCGCCGGCGCGTGGCGCTCCAGCCCAGCGCCGCGGCGGCCACATCCGCCAGTTCTTCCAACAGCGCGGCGCTGACGCGCCCGCCTATCGCCAACAAGGTGCGGCGGATCACCAGATCAGCCAGATGCCTCACCCCGGTGTCCCGGCACAGCATGCGGATCTCGGCGGCCGAGTAGGCCGGCGCATGCTGCAAGGGCGTATCGCCCGCTGCCGCAAAGGCCTGCGCCAAGACGGCCGCGCGGGAACCGTAGCGGTCCGCCAGCTCTGCGATGCGCGCGCGCGGCAGGCCCGACTGCGCCTGCACGTTGTCTATCCAGTGGCCCCGCTTGGCGGCATCCAAGGCCCAGTCCGCGCCGCCGCCAATGGGCAGCGTCTCGGTCGTGCGCAGCCGGGGCAGGCCCAGTTGCGCCAACACGTGATTGGCGGCCAGCTCGGCCAGCGAGCGGAAGGTGGTCCACTTGCCGCCAACCAGGCATATCAGCGGTACCGTGCGCACTGCGTTTGGCGGATCGACCGCCACTGCATGGCTGCGAGAAATCTGCCCGGGCTTGTCGGCATCTGACTGCGCCAGCGGGCGCACGCCGACGTAAGTGTAGACCACGTCTTTGCGCGCAAATTGCAGGCGCGGAAAGACCTCGCCCAGCACGTCCAGCAGGTAATCGATTTCGGCCGGTTCGGTTGCCGCCAGGTCAGGATCATCGACAGGGATATCGGTTGAGCCCACCAGCACGCGGTCCATGAACGGATAGACGATGCAGACGCGCCCGTCCGATGCCTCGAAGTACGCCATGCGCCCAGCTAACGCCGCGCGCAAGGCCGGATGATCCAGAATCAGATGCGATCCCTTCGTGCCCATGACGCGCGAGCCCGCCCCTTCCAACGCGCCGGCTGACCGGTCAAGCCAGGCGCCGGTGGCGTTGACGACGGTATCGGCGGTGACGTCCACCGTCTCGCCCGAGATCTCGTCGTGCAAGGTGAGCGTCTTGCCCCGGCAGGCCGTCACACAGCAATAGTTGGCGGCCAGCGACGCGGGTTGGTCGGCGTGGGCATCCGCCATCAATTCCTGAATCAGCCATTCGGGATGGCTGATCCAGGCATCAAAGTAGGTGGCCGTCCAGCGAACCGAATCCCCGAACAGGGACGCGTCCGCAAGCGGCGTTCGGGCAATGCGATGGCCGGGCATCACGCGCTGGCGCCGCCCCAGGCGGTCGTAAAGCCGCAAGCCCAACGCCACAACAAACAGGCCTCGGGCGCCAGGCGACGCGGCGAATCCCGCAAAGCGCAGCACGCTGCCCAGCAATCCGCCAAAACGGCTGGACAGCGGCACCACGGTTTCCAGCGGGCGCACCAGATGCGGCGCATTGCGCAACAGCAGATTGCGTTCGCGCGTGGCTTCCGCCACCAGACCGAACGCGCCGCTTTCCAGATAGCGCAGCCCGCCGTGAATCATCCGCGACGGCGCACTGCTGGCGCCGGCGGCAAAGTCGCCCTTGTCCACGATCAGGCAGTCCACGCCTTGCAGTGATAGGTCGCGGAATACGCCGACGCCATTGATGCCCGCCCCTACGATGACCGTTGAAAAGTGGCGGCCCGCCAAGGAGG
This sequence comes from Achromobacter kerstersii, assembly GCF_902859595.1. Taxonomy (GTDB): domain Bacteria; phylum Pseudomonadota; class Gammaproteobacteria; order Burkholderiales; family Burkholderiaceae_B; genus Achromobacter; species Achromobacter kerstersii. Next base: position 1,472,628 of record NZ_CADIJQ010000001.1, read on the forward strand.
CGGGGCGCACATAGGGCAAGGTGGCCGGCGACATTTCCGGCAAGTTGGCGGCCGTCATGGCGCGGGCCTTGCCAGTTGTTCAAAGGCGGGCGCCATGCTGCCGATCAGCGCTTCAAACCCGGCGAAATATTCCGCATGCGCTTGCAGGGCGGCCGTTTCGGGTTCGACCGTGACGCAGCGCACCGGCAACACATCGTCCGCACACGCCCCTTGCGACAGCGCCGCATAGCCCGCCGCACCGCGCGCGCCGGTCTCGTCGTCGCCGCAGCGCTGCACGGGATGCCCCAGAAAATTCGCCAGCAATTGCACCAGCCGAGGGTCGCGCGCACCGCCGCCCAAGGCCGCAATGCGCGCACCCGCCGCCGCACCCACCGCCGCGCCTACCGCCGTGCCCACCTCCGCACCATCACCCGCACCCACCGCCGCCGGCACGCCCAGGCCGCGCGCCGCCAGGCGCTTCAAATGCCAGGCATGCAAGGCCACCACCGCATCGATCACGGCGCGCGCCATGTGCGCTCGGCCATGGTGCCCCTTCAAGCCGACGAACCCCGCCGTGGCGCCTGCCGCTACCCCGCCCCCATTGATGAAAGGCAGAAAACGCAGGCCCTCGGCGCCCAGCCGCGCCGACATCGCGCAGTCCACCACGGCAGCTGCACCGACGGCCGCCGCATCGGTGAACGGCATCGTGCGCGCCAGCCACGCCACGTTGGCCATCGACGACGGGCTGTTCTCTAGATAGAGCCATTGGCTGGCGGGGCCGAACCGCACGATGGCGCCCACGTCTGGCTTGGGCTCGCGCGCGGGCGCCACCACCGCGTTCACGCACCACGTGCCAAACACCGCCACCGCGTGGCCGGTTTTTACCGCCCCCACCGCGGCCAACGATGCCAACAAATCAATCGCGCCCACCGCAATGGGCAGCCCCGCCGGCAAGCCGCAGGCGGCGGCGCGTGCCGGCAACAGGCGCCCGATAACCGTGCCGGCAGGCACGATGGGCGGCAACGCTCGCGCCATCAGGTCGGACAAGCCCGCGGCCTCAAACGCCATCGCCGACCACGCGCCGGAATCCAAAGACAGCAAGCCCGCCGTGCTGACATCACTGGCGTCGGTGGCCGCTTCGCCGCTTAACAGGAACGTCAGGTAGTCCTTGGCGAACAGCAGCTGCCGGATCTTCCGGTGCTCGCCGCCATGCACATCGAACAGCTCAGCAGCAATCAAGCTGGATTGGCCCGCCCAAGGCCGGCAACCCACCTCCTGATACAAGGCGTCGCCCCAGCGCTGCGCCACGGTGCGGGCGCGAGCGGCGGCGCGCTGGTCAGTGGAAGCCACGGCGCGCCCCGCCAACAGCCGCCCTTGTTCGTCCAGCGCATAGAGCCCGGCGCCATGGCCGGTGCAGCTCAAGGCACGTATGTTGACCACGCGTGGCCCCAACTGTTCGGCCACGCTGCGCAGGGCGCGCATCAGCGCGGATTCGATGGCGTCCGCGCTCAGTTCGCATCCCCCACCAGGCAGGTGCGTATACGGCAACGCGCCCCCCGAAGCGGCCAGCGTGGCTCCCGTCCCGGCCTCGAAGGCAACTGCCTTCAGGCCCGTGGACCCCATGTCGATACCCAGGAATATGTCGGCGTTCATGTTATGACATTGTCTACAGATATTTTTCGCAGGATAGCAGTGTTTCCCCTAGTAAAAGAAATAATTACGCTGCCATATAGTTCAGTCGATGTCATAACAACGAGTTGGACCAATCAGGTCCACGCCACCGGGTATCCGAGCCACCAGGCATTGGATCAATGCGAGGAAAAGGAGCGCAACATGAGAAGAGATTTCTTGAAGACCGTAGCTGCTGCGGGCGCCAGCCTGGCAGGAGCCAATGCCTTTGCCCAAAACGCGCCCGCAGCGCAAGGAACCGGGCTGAAAGGCGCCAACAACGACGTATATGTGATGAACGTCATGGTGTCCGGGGTGGAGTACTGGTTCCCGGTGTACGAAATGATGAAGCAGCTGGGTCAGACCCTTGGCGTGAAGACGCGCTATTCCGGCACGCCGGAGTACGACGTCAACAAACAACTGGCGTCGTTTGAACAAGAGCTGGCGCGCAAGCCCGCCGGCATCCTTTTGCATCCGATGAACCCCGACCCCTTCATCGAACCCATCAACCGCGCGGCCGCCATGGGCATCCCGGTTGTCACCTTCGCGGCCGACTCCCCCAATTCCAAGCGCGTGTCGTTCGTCACGTCCGACAACGAACGCGAAGGCGTGCAGGCTGCCGACGCCATTGCAGCCGCCTTGAACGGCAAGGGCGATTACGCCGTGCTGGAGAACCCGGGGCAGGACAATCACGACCGCCGCATCGCCGCCTTCATCAACCGCATGAAGACCAAATACCCGGGCATGAAGCTCGTGGGCCGCGCGGCCAGCAATCAAGACCCCAACAAGGCGTATCAAGCCACCTTGAGCCTGGCGCAAGCCAATCCCAACCTGGCCGCGCTTTTCATGCCCGAGGCGAATTCCGCGCTGGGCGCCGCGCAGGCCAGCATCGAGACCAAGAAGAACATCAAGGTGCTGTGTTGCGACGTCAACGCGAAGATTCTGGACATGATCAAGTCGGGCGAAGTCTATGGCTCCGTGAACCCGAACCAGGGCGTGCAGGGCTACATGGGCATGATGCTGCTGTTCCTGGCGCGCAACCAGCAACTGATCGACCCCATGAACGACGCCAAGCGCAACGGCACCAATCCGATGGCGGTGCCGTTCCTGGACAATGGCCTGTCGATTGTCAGCAAGGCCAACGCCGACGACTTTTACTGGGATAAATACCTGGCCCGCCGCGGCACCAAGGGCATTAACGAATGAGCGCGCCTCCGCCACTGCTGGCGCTACACGGCATCGCCAAGCGCTTCGGCGCATCGCGGGCGCTGGCCGACGTGCACTTCTCGCTGCAACGGGGCGAAATCCATGCCCTGTGCGGCGAGAACGGCGCCGGCAAGTCAACGTTGATGAAGATCATCGACGGCATCTACACGCCCGACGAAGGCGACATCCATCTGGATGGCGAACGCGTGGTCATCAACGGCCCCGCGCACGCCATGCAACTGGGCATCGGGCTGGTCCACCAAGAGATCGCGCTGTGCGGCGACGCCACGGTGGCGGAAAACATCTTCATGCCGGAAATTTCCACGCGCCCGCGCGCCTGGATGGACTTCGCCAGCCTGAATGCCCGCGCAGCCCAAGTGCTGGCCCGGCTGGGGCAAGACATCGACCCCGCGCTACGCGTGGACGAACTGGGCATTTCCAGTCAGCAACTGGTGGAAATTGCCAAGGCGCTGACGCTGAACTGCAAGGTGCTGATCCTGGACGAACCCACCGCGGCGCTGACCGAAGTGGAGTCCGCCGCCCTCTTTCGCGTCTTGCACGACCTGAAGGCGCAGGGGATCGGCATCATCTATATCAGCCATCGCATGGCCGAGATCTTTCAGCATTGCGATCGCGTCACCGTGCTGCGCGACGGGCGCGACGTGCTGTGCGCCCCGCTTGCCGACTTGACCCCCGATGCGCTGGTGCGCGCCATGGTCGGGCGGGACCTGGGCAGCTACTACCCGCCCAAGCAAGGCGATAACGCGGGCGATGACAACGCAGACGCCCCGCTGCTGCAAGTCGACAACATCGCCGATGACGTTGCCGTGCACGGCATTTCGTTCACGCTCAAACGCGGAGAAATCCTGGGCGTGTCCGGCCTGATGGGCGCCGGCCGCACCGAGCTCGCGGAAACGCTGTGCGGCTTGCGGCGCGCACGCCGCGGCGAAGTCCGCCTGCGCGGCAAGCTGCTGCGGCTGCGCCGCTATGGCGACGCCCTGCGCCACGGCATCGCCTACCTGAGCGAAGACCGCAAGGCCGCCGGCCTGTTCCTGGAGCTGCCCATCGAACAGAACGTATCGTCCATGGCGCTCAAGCGCATCAGCTCACGCTTCGGGCTGCTGCGCCGGCAAGCCGAACGGCGGCTGGCGCTGGAATTGGGCGCGCGCTTGAAGCTCAAGTCTGACGGCGTGGCCATCGACACCGCCAGCCTGTCAGGCGGCAACCAGCAAAAGGTAGCCATCGCAAAACTGCTGGCGACCCGGCCCGCCATCTTGCTGATGGACGAACCCACGCGCGGGGTGGACGTGGGCGCGAAGTCCGAGATTCACCACATCCTGCGCGACCTGGCCAATCAGGGCGTGGGCGTGGTGGTGATTTCGTCCGAGCTTCCCGAAATCATCGGCCTGTGCGACCGCGCGCTGGTGATCCGCGACGGCCGGCTGGCCGGTGAATTGGCAGCAAGCGAAATGAGCGAAGAGCGCCTGCTAAGACTGGCGTCGGGGCTCACCGCCGAGGAGACAATCTGATGTCCGAACTTAAACCTTCCCCCTCGGCCGACGCGGCGCTGATGCCCGAGGCCGGTCTCACGGCCCGCCGGCCCGCGCCCGAAAGCAAGCTGCGGCACAAGCTGGCAAGCATGCGTGAAGCGGGCTTGCTGCTGATCATCGCCTTGCTGGCCATCGGCATGAGCTTCGCGTCGCCGCACTTCCTGACGTGGGAGAACATCCGGGCGATGCTGTTGTCCTTCTCCATAGAAGGCATCGTGGTGGTCGGCATGACCTTGCTGGTGATCGTGGGCGGCATCGACCTGTCAGTGGGTTCCGTCGTGTGCATGGCCATGGTGATAACCGGCAAGCTGTTTCTGATGGGGGTGGACCCCTGGACCGCCAGCCTGGCCGCCATTGGCGCAAGCGCCGTCGTGGGCGCGCTGATCGGCTTGTGCGTTACCCGGATCGGGCTCAGCCATTTCATCGCGTCACTGGCCTTCATGGTGATCGTGCGGGGCCTGTCGCTGGCCATCACACAAGGCACGCCGCAGTCGTTGTTTTCGCTACCAGCGCAGTTCAAATTCATTGGCCAGGGCGTCATCGGCGGCATCCCGGCGGTGATCCTGATCTTCGCCACGATTGTTCTTATCAGCGACTTCGCGCTGCGCCGCGCCGCCCTGCTGCGCAAGGTCTTCTACACCGGCAGCAACGAGAAAGCCGCGCTCTATTCCGGCATCCGCACGGGCCACGTGAAATTCTGGGTCACCGTGCTGTGCTCGGCGCTGGCGGGGGTGGCGGGCGTGGTCTACACCGCGCGCTTCGGCGCCGCCACGCCCACCTTCGGCCTGGGCATGGAGCTGAACGTCATCGCCGCCGTCGTGATTGGCGGCGCCAGCCTGAAAGGCGGCTCGGGCACCGTGCTGGGCGCCGTGCTGGGGCTGGCGCTGCTGTCGGTGGTGACCAGCTCGCTGATCCTGCTGGACGTATCACCGTACTGGCAAGACGTGGTCAAAGGATTGATTCTGCTTGCCGCCGTCACCGTCGATCATCTTATGAACGTCAAGAAGGGACACCGATGAACATCACCACATTGGGCGCATCCGGCATCACCTGCGAATCCGTCGGGCTGGGCACCTGGGCAATGGGCGGCTGGATGTGGGGAGGCGGCGATGACGCCGCCGCCATCGACGCCATCCGCGCATCGGTTGACGCAGGCGTGCGCCTGATCGACACCGCGCCCGCCTATGGCCTGGGCCATGCCGAGTCCCTGGTGGGCACGGCCCTGAAAGGCCGCCGCCACGACGCCATCATCGCGACCAAATGCGGGCTGGTGTGGCACACCCGGCAAGGCGCGCATTTCTTTGACGAAGACGGCAAGCCCGTGCACCGCTTTCTTGGCCGCGAGTCGATCTTCCATGAAGTCGAACAAAGCCTTGCGCGTTTGCAGGCTGACTACATCGACCTGTACATCACGCACTGGCAAGACAGCACCACGCCGGTCGCTGAGACCATGGACGCCTTGCTGACGCTTAAGCGGCAGGGAAAGATCCGCGCCATCGGCGTCAGCAACGTGTCTGCCGACACCCTGGCGGAATACCTGCAACATGGCCAGGTCGACGCCATCCAGGAACGGTACAGCCTGATTGATCGCGACCTTGAGTCCAGCCTGCTGCCCTTGTGCCGGGACCATGGCGTGGCATCACTAGGCTATTCGTCGCTGGCGCTAGGCCTGCTGGCCGGCCCGATCGACCCGGCGCGCCAATTCACCGGCGACGACCAGCGCGCAGGCAACCCGCGTTTTTCCGCCGCCAACCGCTTGCGGCTACAGACCTTCTTCCAGGACCTGGAACCCGTGCGGCAACGCATCGGATGTTCGCTGGCGCAACTGATGATCGCCTGGACCACGCGCCCGGGCGGCGTCACGCTGGCCTTGTGCGGCGCGCGCACGCCAGAGCAGGCGCGCCAGAACGCGGGCGCGGCATCCATCAGCCTGGACGCCGACGCCATCGCTGCTATCAACACGGCGGCGGAATGCCATCTCTCTGCGCTGGACTGAACATCAGATTCGTCACATCCGATTCGCTGCATCCGTTTCCCTAAATCCGATTCGCTGCATCCGATTCTCCGCATGCGCCGCCCCCTCCCACATCAAGGACGCCAAGATGCCGCAAGATAAAACCGCCCGCCTGAACCGACTGCTGAACCGCGGACGTTGCCTGGACATCGCCGTGGACCACGGGGTCTGCAACGAACCCAGCTTCCTGGATGGCCTGGAAGACATGCCCGCCGTCATCGAGCAACTGGCTGCCGCGCGGCCCGACGCGATCCAGCTCAACTTCGGCCAGGCCGACCTGCTGCAACACCGCCCCGGCCGCGACAAGCCGGCGCTGGTGATGCGCCTGGACATGGGCAACCCCTACAACGCCACCACGCACCGCGTGATGTGGGCGGTATTGCAAAACACGCAGGACCCCGTGCTGCCCGCCATCCAGATGGACGCAGCCTGCGTCGTCGTCAATCTGTTCATGCTGCCCGACGAGCCCGACCTGTTCCGCCAATGCGTCGCGAACATCGCCCGAGTGCGGGCCGACTGCGACCGCTATGGCATGCCGCTGATGATCGAGCCGCTGGTCATGGCGCCGCACTCCGCCAAAGGCGGGTACATGGTCGATGGCGACGCCGAAAAAATCGTGACCCTGGTGCGCCTTGCCCGCGAAATGGGCGCCGACATCATCAAGGCCGACCCCACCACCCACACCCAAGACTTCCACCACGTCGTGCAAGCCGCACGCTGCCCGGTACTGGTGCGCGGCGGAGGCCGGGAAGATCTGCGACGCGTATTCGGAAGATCGCGCGAACTGCTCGACCAAGGCGCGGTGGGCTTGGTATACGGGCGCAACGTCTACCAACATGCCAACCCGCAAGCGGTGGTGCAGGCGCTGATGGCGATGATTCATCAAAACGCCAGCGCGCAAGATGCGTGGGGCGTGTATGAACAAGGGGGCATTGGGGCCGTTCAGCCAGCATAGACAGGCCCCGCTTCAATCAAGGTGGCGACGGGCGCTAGTGACGATGTCTGCGGCCGCGGCGGTTACCCCCGCCGCCCATAACACCCCAAAAACATTTCCACCGCCGCATCCGCCACGCGCTTGCTCTCGGCGTCGCCCAGCGGCGCTTGCCCCAGCGTGACCTGGGGCCAGAAGGCGAAGCTCTTCACCAGCCCTTGCAACTGGTGCCCGGCAAAGTCCGGGTCCACATCGGTCAGCTTCCCGTCTGCAATCGCCGCGCGTATCCACGCCGTCACGCCGCCCTCTTTTTCACCCATGCGGCACACGATGCCCTGCGCGCGTTCGGGGGAATGGATGATTTCGGCCATCGCCACGCGCGCTAGATCAATGAAATTCGGGTCGGCCAGCAGCGCGAGCTTTTGCATCAGCAACTGCCGCAACTGCTCGTCCAGGGCAACGTCGGCCCGATACGGGAGATCAACGCTGGCGATACTGCTGGCCCATAGCTCTTCAAGGATGTGAGAGAACAGTTCTTCCTTGCTGGGGAAATGGTTGTAGACCGTGCGCTTGGACACGCCCGCCGCGGCGGCGATGCGGTCCATGCTGGTGGCCTCAAAGCCAGCCGTTCGAAACTCTTCCACCGCCGCCCGCACGATGGCCTCGCGTTTGCGATCGGTCAGGCGTTGGGGGGGACGGGGCATGGCGGCTTCAGGCTCGACGGGTTAACGTGCTGCGGATTTTACACTGGTCAGTGTACTTTTCAGAAAAACGAAACTACACTGCGCAGTGTAATTTTTCTGCCTGGAATGCTTACCGTGACCGCCCTGACCTCCTGCCCGCAATCCTCGCCGCCCCGCTACGCCGAATCGCCCCAACACCGGGACGGCCGCTTTCGCAACCCGTTGCCGCGCCCGTCGCTGGGCTTCTGGCAAGGCTTGAAACTGACCTGGACGTTCTTCTTCGCCAAGCCCAAGCACACCGTGCCGGACCGCGCCATCCCCGTGCGCGCAATCGACATCGCAGCGCTGGAAGCCGCGCCCGACCGCAGCCTGTACCGCCTGGGGCATTCGACCATTCTGATGAAGCTGCGCGGCCGCTATTGGCTGACCGACCCGGTGTTTTCCGAACGCGCGTCCCCCGTGCAATGGGCAGGCCCCGCGCGCTTCCATGCGCCCCCGATCTCCATTGAAGACCTGCCGCCCATTGCCGGCGTGATCCTGTCGCACAACCATTACGACCACCTGGACCGCGCCGCCATCGCCAAGCTGGCCGGCAAAACCGCCCGCTTCATCACGCCGCTGGGTGTGGGGGACCAGCTCATCGCCTGGGGCGTGGACCCCGCCCGCGTCGAACAGCTGGACTGGTGGCAATCCACCGACGCCGACGGCCTGCGCCTGACCGCCACCCCGGCCCAACATTTCTCGGGCCGCGGCCTCGCCGACACCGACCGCAGCCTCTGGGCGTCATGGGTCATCCAGGACGCCGACTTCCGCGTGTTCTTCAGCGGCGACAGCGGCTACTTCGACGGCTTCAAAGCCATCGGCGACGCCTACGGCCCCTTCGACCTGACGCTGATGGAAACCGGCGCCTATGACAAGCGCTGGGCTTTCGTCCACATGCAGCCCGAAGAAACGCTGCAAGCGCATCAGGATCTGCGTGGCCGCTGGCTGCTGCCGATTCACAACGGCACCTTTGATCTGGCGCTGCATCCGTGGGAAGAACCGTTCGAACGGATCATGGCGCTGGCAAAGGAAAATGACGTCTCGCTGACCACACCCATGATGGGCGTGCGGGTGAACATGACGGCGCCGGGGGTGGGTACGCCGTGGTGGAGAAAGGGCGGCGTCACGCCATAATCGCTCCAGTACAATCCGGGGTTTGGCGACGTTGTGATCGCCCACCCTCTGGACCAAAGCATGTTGCGACTGTCTGAAATCAAGCTGCCGTTGAACCACACGCCCGAAGAATTGCCTGCCGCGATTCTTAAGAAACTAGGCGTACCGGCCAGCGATCTGCGCGGCTTCACCATCTTTTTGCGCAGCTACGACGCGCGCAAGAAACACAATATCCTGCTGACCTACACGCTGGATATCGACATCGAAAATGAAGCCGCGCTGCTTCAGCGCTTTCACGATGATCGCCACGTCAAGCCGACGCCCGACACCGAATACAAATTCGTCGCCCAAGCGCCCGCCACGCTGAGCAAGCGCCCCATCGTCATCGGCACCGGCCCCTGTGGCCTGTTCGCCGGACTCGTCCTGGCGCAGATGGGCTTCAAGCCCCTCATCCTGGAACGCGGCAAGGCGGTGCGTGAACGCACCAAAGACACCTGGGGCCTGTGGCGCAAACGTATCCTGAACCCGGAGTCGAACGTGCAGTTCGGCGAAGGCGGCGCAGGCACGTTCTCGGATGGCAAGCTCTACAGCCAGATCAAAGACCCCAAGCACTACGGGGAAAAGGTCCTGAAAGAATTCGTGCTGGCCGGCGCACCGGAAGAAATCCTGTTCGTCAGCAAGCCGCACATCGGCACGTTCCGCCTGGTGGGCATGGTGGAAGTCATGCGCGACACCATCACCAAGCTGGGCGGCGAAGTGCGCTTTTCCAGCAAGGTTGAAACGCTGCACCGCGAAAACGGCCAGGTGACGGGCGTGACGCTTGCCAGCAGCGAACACATCGAAGCCGACCACGTCGTGCTGGCCATCGGCCACAGCGCACGCGATACGTTCCAGATGCTGCACGAGCAGGGCGTGTTCATGGAGGCCAAGCCGTTCTCGATCGGCTTCCGGATCGAACACCCGCAATCGCTGATCGACCGCGCCCGCTTCGGCCCCAGCGCCGGCCACCCGATTCTGGGTGCGGCCGACTACAAACTGGTGCACCACGCCAGCAACGGGCGCTCGGTGTACAGCTTCTGTATGTGCCCGGGTGGCACCGTCGTGGCGGCCACGTCGGAACCGAACCGCGTCGTCACCAACGGCATGAGCCAGTACTCGCGCAACGAACGCAACGCCAACGCCGGCATCGTGGTGGGCATTTCACCCGAGGTGGATTACCCCGAACACGTGTTGGCCGGCGTGGACTTTCAGCGCAAGTGGGAATCGCAGGCGTATGTGCTGGGCGGCGAAACGTACAGCGCGCCGGGTCAGCTGGTGGGGGATTTTCTGGATGGCAAGGCGTCGACGGAATTCGGTTCCGTGCTGCCGTCGTACACGCCGGGCGTGCATCTGACCGACCTGGCCACCGCACTGCCCGACTTCGCCATCACGGCCATTCGTGAAGCGCTGCCGGCGTTCGACAAGACCATCAAGGGTTTCGGCATGCACGACGCCGTGCTGACCGGCGTGGAAACGCGCACGTCGTCGCCCGTTCGCATCAAGCGTGACAACGACACGCTGCAAAGCCTGAACACCAAGGGCTTGTTCCCGGCGGGTGAAGGCGCGGGTTATGCCGGCGGGATTCTGTCGGCGGGCGTAGACGGCATCAAGATCGCCGAAGCGGTGGCCTTGAGCATCATGGCCCGCCAGGGCTAACGGCGGCCGCTTGCCACTAGGGCTTGTCGGCTTTGGCCTGTTGCGCCCGGTATTCCGGCACCGTGACGCCGCCGACGCCCCAGTTTTCCATTTCGACTTCGTCAATCACGACGAACGTGGAGGCGTGCGGCTTGCCCAGCACCTCAAACAGCAAATCACTGACGCCTTTGATCAGCGCGCGCTTCTGTTCGGGCGTCGTCGCCGTTGCGCCGGGCGCGGTGCCTTCGCGCGTGACCTTGATATTGACGTAGGGCATGTTGTTCTCCTTTGAATCAAGCGTTGCCGCGGGGGGATGAGGGTCGTGAATGTTGAAGGTCAGGCGCCCGCCACCTGCCCGCCATCAACATGCAGGATTTCACCGGTCACAAAACCGGCGTCCTCAAGATACATCACCGCCTGCGCCACGTCGGCAATTTCGCCCAGGCGCTTCATGGGATGCAAAGCCGCCAATGCCTGATGCGAATCGGGCGCATGCATGGGCGTCTTGATGATGCCGGGCGACACCGCATTGACGCGAATATTCCGGGTCGCGTATTCGATAGCCAGGCTGCGCGTGGCGGCGGCCAGCCCGCCCTTGGTCAACGACGCCAGCACGGACGGCACGTTGGAATTGGCGTGGTCCACCAGCGTCGTGGTGATTTGCACGATGTGGCCCCCGCCCTGCTTCAACATGGCGTCCACGGCATGCTGCGTCGTGTAGAAAAAGCCGGCCAGGTTCGTCGACAGCATGTCGCGGTACTGCTGTTCCGTATAGGCGGTAAACGCGTTGGCGATGAAAATGCCGGCGTTGTTCACCAGCGTGTCCACCCGCCCAAAGCGGGCCAGCGCCTGCTCCACCACAGCCTTGCCCGTGGCCGGGTCGCCGATATCCCCGGCGATGGTCAGGTAGTTGGGGTCGTCCGACGGCTGGATCGACCGCGACGTTCCCACCACCCGGTAACCGCGATCCAAAAATGCCCGGGCGATGCCCTCGCCCAGCCCTTGCGACGCGCCCGTAACGATGGCGACCTTCTGTTCGTTGCTCATGATGTTTCCTTCTTAACGTGGTTGGTGTGAGAGGAACATTAGGCGTATCGGCGCTGTTCGAAAATCCGCTAATCTTGCGCAATGGCTGATAAAAAACGCACAGACCCCGACTGGCAGGACATCCGTGTTTTCCTGGCGCTTGCGCGCTACGGCAGCCTGTCGGCCGCCGCGCGGGCGTTGTCGACCAACCATTCGACGATTTCCCGGCGGCTGCACTCGCTTGAGGCCACCCTGGGCGAAACGCTGGTCGAACGCCGGCCCGACGGCTACGTGCTGACCGCCGCCGGCTCGCATGCGCTGGCCGCCGCCAGCGACATGGAAGCCGCCGTCCACACCTTGGGCAGAGGCGGCGCGGACAGCGCGTTACGGGGCTTGGTGCGGATCAACGCCCCGCCCGCCTTGTCGCAGGGTTTTCTAGTCGGCAGGCTTGCCCAGCTGCCGCTGCGGCATCCCGGCATCGATATCGACCTGGCCACCGATTTGCGCTCGGTAAGCCTTGAGCGGCATGTCACCGACATCGCGGTACGGCTGGGCCGCCCTCAAGACGGCGACTTCATTGCGAAAACACTGGGGCACATGGGGTTTGGCTTCTATGCCGAACCGGCGCTTTGCAAACGTATGGAAAGCGGCGCCGAACCGGTGTTTGTGGGCTTTGACGAAGCCAATGCCTATCTGCCCGAAGCGGCGTGGCTGGCCCGCCGCTTTCCGCGCGCGCGCATGATTTTTCGCGCCAACAATCAAGTGGCGCAGGCCTTGGCGGCGCAGTCCGGCGTGGGCATTGCGCTGCTGCCGCACTACATCGGACGCACCACGCCAGGGCTGCAAGCATGCCCCCTGGAAGCCCCGCCTGCCCCGCGCGAAATCGTGCTGCTGACGCGCCGGCAAGACCGCAAGGACGCGCCGATCCAGACGGTGGCGGACTATCTGATCCAGGTGTTCGCGGACGAAAAGGCGCTGTTTGAAGCCTGACGCTGCCGCACGGCCTCTTGAAACTTGCAAACCCGATCCCACATTTGCGCTATGGCGGGGTAGCGCAGCTTGAAAGAACTCCATGCAGCAGCGTCCTACGCCCGTCTGAACCAGACCTTTATCGGGAGACGAACATGGCAACGTATCCATTTTTCGATAGCGGCATCCGTTCCGCCCTGGACACCCTGCAACAGCTGGACAACATCCTGCGATCTTCGACCGCGCCTTCCAACCTGCGGTCCACGGCGCGCGCAGGCTTTCCGCCCGTGAACGTGGGCGCAAGCGCCGACTCGATTGAAGTCGTGGCGTTTGTGCCGGGCATAGACCCGGACGCGCTTGAGGTCACCATGGAAAAAGGCCTGCTGACGATTTCCGGCGAACGGCGCGAAGAAGAACCTGCCGGGCAAGCCACCCTGTACGCACGCGAACGCGCACATGGCCGTTTCAGCCGCGTGGTGGAATTGCCCAGCGACGCCGATCCGGAAAACATCCAGGCGCGCTACACCGACGGCTGCCTTTGCATTTCCATCGGCAAGCGCGAATCCGCCAAGCCGCGCCTGATTTCCATCCAATGAACACTGGCCGACGACACAGGAGGATCATCATGGAAGAACGCAACCAAGTGGCCGCCACGCGCGGCTCGGAATCCTTGACCAAGGTCTCGAACGAGAGCAACCGCGCAGCCACCCTGCCCGCCGTGGACATCTACGAGAACGCCACCGGCATTACGCTGCTGGCCGACCTGCCCGGCGTGTCCAAGGACAGGCTGTCGATCAAGGTGCAGGCGAACGAACTGTTGATCGAAGGCGAAGCCGCAGTGCAGGTGCCGGCCGAGGTGCGCCTGGTGCACAACGAACTGCGCGAACCGTTGTTCCGCCGCAGCTTCACGCTGGGCCATGACCTGGACAAGGACAATATCTCGGCCAACTTGAAGCACGGCGTGCTGACGTTGCAGATTCCGCGGCTGCGCGAAGCACAGCCCCGCAAAATCTCGGTCACGGTGACGTGATCTTGTGACGCGGCTTCGGTCGCCAATGCTTCAATCGTCAACGCGGCAACGATGGGCGGGCATGTCGGGAACGACGCGGCCCGCCCATCGGCTCATCAGGCCATCTTGTAGCGGGCGGCGGCGCTGGCCATCTTGATATCGCCCAGCAGCGCCTGCCGCGCCCCGTCCAACGCCTCCCAGCGCGATGCCTCATGCAGCGGCGGAATCGTCACGGTCTCGCGCCGGTCAAAGCCCACCAGCGCCGCATCCACCAGCTCGCCCACGTCCATCACTTCCGGCAGCGCGTTGATGTCGATGCCCGCGCGTTGCCAGATTTCGGTGCGCGTGGCGGCGGGCAGCACGGCCTGCACATAGACGCCGGCGGGCGACAACTCTTCGTGCAACGCCTGCGACAGAAACAACATATAGGCCTTGGTGGCGCCATAAACCGCCATGCCGAACTGCGGCATGAAACCCACCACCGAACCGACATTCACGATGGCGCCCGTGCCGGCTTGCGCCAAACGCGGTGCAATCGCGCTGGCCAAGCGCGTGGGCGCGGTGCTGTTCAACCCCACCAATTGCGCGACCGCCTTGGGGGTTTGCGCGACAAAATTGCCCGTCTGGGCGGCGCCGGCGTTGTTGATCAAAATCTGGATGCGGGCATCGTCGCGCAACCGCGCCTCGACTTGCTCAAGGTCTTCTTCGCGCGTCAGGTCTGCGGCAAGCACGTCGACCGCCACGCCGTGCTCTTGCCGCAAACGCGCGGCAGCGGCCTCAAGCCGGGCGACGTCACGCGCCACCAGCACCAGGTCGTGGCCGCGCTGTGCAAAGCGTTCGGCGTAGGTGGCGCCAATGCCCGAGGACGCGCCGGTAATCAAAACGGTAGGGGAAGTCATCTTGCGATTCTCTTTGTAAAGTGGAACGGAACACGCCGCGATAGGCAGCGGATCAACGCGCGTCGGCGTCGGCCAGCGCCGGGTAGTCGATGTAGCCTGCCGCGCCGCCGCCATAAAGCGTGGCCGGGTCCAACTGCGCCAGCGGCGCGCCGGTCTTCAGGCGCTGGACCAGATCCGGGTTGGAGATGAACGGACGCCCAAAGGCGAACAGGTCGGCATGGCCTTGGGCGAGCTGGGTTTCGGCCAGCTCCAAGCCATAGCCGTTGTTCGCGATATAGGTGTTCTTGAAGCGTTGGCGCAGCGAACCGTAGTCAAACGGCGCAACGTCGCGCGGGCCGCCCGTGGCGCCCTCCACCACATGCAGATAGACCACGCCCAGCGCATTGAGCTGGTCGGCGATGTAGTCAAACTGCGCCTGCGGATCGCTGCACGAAATGCCATTCGCGGGCGACACCGGCGAAAGCCGCACGCCCGTGCGGTCAGCCCCGACCTCATCCGCCACCGCCTGAGTCACCTCAAGCAACAGCCGGGCGCGGTTCTGCACCGAACCGCCGTACGCGTCGTTGCGCTGGTTGGCGCCGTCCTTGGCGAACTGCTCAAGCAGATAGCCGTTGGCGCCGTGAATTTCCACGCCATCGAAGCGCGCCGCAATGGCGTTCGCGGCCGCCTGACGAAAGTCTTCGACGATGCCGGGCAGCTCGTCCAGCGCCAACGCGCGCGGCGCCGACACCGGCTCAAAGCCATTGTTCACAAACGTCTTGGTCTCGGCGCGAATGGCGGACGGCGCCACGGGCGCGGCCCCGTTCTCTTGCAAGTCCACGTGCGACACGCGGCCCACATGCCACAGCTGAAGGAATATCTTGCCGCCCTTGGCATGCACGGCCTGCGTCACCTGCCGCCAACCTTCGACCTGCGCAGCCGTGTAGATCCCCGGCGTGTCCTGATACCCCTGCCCCTGCTGCGAGATCTGCGTCGCCTCGGCAATCAACAAACCCGCCGAGGCGCGCTGGCTGTAATAGGTTGCGGCAAACCGGCTGGGAACAAAGCCCGCCTCGGCGCGGTTGCGCGTCAGCGGGGCCATCACGATGCGGTTGGAAAGCGTCAGGGGTCCCAGGGTGTAGGGCTGGAACAAAGCGTTGTCGGTCATGGTCAGGGGTCCGTCGAAAAGGGTTGATCGCCGGGGCCGAAGGCGGTGCCTTGGGCGGGTCGCGGCGCTTGCTGGGTCGGTCAACGGCGTTAATGATGATGATCAACATCTAAATCGTCAAGCACTTTGATGATGATCGACATCAATGTATATTCACTGCCTGGACGCAGCATTGACGTGTAGGCCCAGGGCATCGGGCTGGCGAAATGAAGCGGGCGAACTAAGACTCAGGAAATGAGACTCGCGAACTAAGACTGGCGAACTAAGACTCGAGAACTAAGACTCGCGAAATAAGGGTCACCATATGAAGGTCATGAAATGAAGGTAACCAAGGCGCAGGCGCAGGCCAACCGGGCGCACATCGTTGAGACCGCATCGGCGCTCTTCCGCGAGCGCGGCTACGACGGCGTCGGCGTGGCCGAATTGATGGCCGCCGCCGGGTTCACCCACGGCGGCTTCTACAAACATTTCCGGTCCAAGGCCGACCTGATGGCCGAAACCGCGGCATCGGGGCTGTCGCAGTCCCAGGCAATGACGGGCCAGATGGACCTGGCCAAGTTCATCAACGTCTACGTGTCACGCGCGCACCGCGACGGACGCGGCGCTGGCTGCACCATGGCCGCCCTATGCGGCGACGCCGCGCGCCAGACAGACGACGTCAAGGCCACCTTCGCGGCGGGCATCGAAGACATGCTGGCGGTGCTGGGCAAGGACGACGTTGCGTCGCAAGATTCAGAGCTGGCTGCGGACCCGAATTCAACCGCCAAGCGCGCCCGCGCCAAGCGCATTGATTTGCTGGCGCACGTGATTGGCGCCGTCGCGCTGTCGCGCGCCTGCCCCGATGATTCCCCCCTGGCCGACGAAATCCTCGAAGCCTGCCGCAGCGAACTGCTGGCGTCTTTGGCGCCGAAAGCCGCCGGCTGATTCTTCGTTATTCCCGCATTCCCCGCCTATTTGACGGAGCAAACCGACATGGCCGAGCACTACCTTGAAGACCTGACCCCTGGACAACGCTTCATCGGCGCCGCCCGCGTGCGCGTCACCCGGGAACGCATCAAAGCCTTCGCCGCAGAATTCGACCCGCAGCCGTTTCACCTGGACGAAGACGCCGCCAGCGCCACGCTATTCAAAGGCCTGGCCGCCAGCGGCTGGCACACCGCCGCGCTGACCATGCAACTGCTGGTCGCCAGCGAATTCAAACCGGCAGGCGGCATCATCGGCGCGGGCGTGGACGAAATTCGCTGGCCGATGCCGGTACGCCCGGATGATGAATTGAGGATTGAAAGCGAAGTGCTGGAGGTGCGGCCGTCGAAGACGCGCCCCCAGCAAGGCTTGGTGAAGGCGCGCACGACAACGCTGAATCAGAAGGATGAGGTGGTGCAGATCTTCGTCAGCAATTTGGTCGTACAGCGTCGCGGGGAGTAAGGAGCGAAGGATAAAGGGCGAGGGATAAAGGATGAGGGATAAAGGGGCGAAGGATAAAGGGCGGGCGTGTCTGGGGCCTTAATCTGGCCGTCACCGCCAGCTGGTCTTCACCG
The DNA here is from genome assembly GCF_902859595.1 of Achromobacter kerstersii. Taxonomy (GTDB): domain Bacteria; phylum Pseudomonadota; class Gammaproteobacteria; order Burkholderiales; family Burkholderiaceae_B; genus Achromobacter; species Achromobacter kerstersii. The sequence goes on from NZ_CADIJQ010000001.1 coordinate 1,490,076, forward strand.
CGAGCAGGCCTTCACCGCTAGCTAGCCTTCACCGCTAGCTAGCCTTCACCGCTAGCTAGTCTTCACCGCGAGCTAGCCTTCACCGCTAGCTGGCCTGCTCCGCGCTCATCCTTCTTCGACCGCCAACGCAAAGTACGCGGCCGCCCCGTCGTTGTCACGCGTCAGCACAGCGCGCACCCGCACGCTCTGCGCGCCGCCATCCTTCGCGCGCATTTTTGCGCCAAAGGCAGCGGTAGGCTTGCCGTGCCGCATCTTCTTCAAACGCGCCCCGCCATCGGCAAACACGCTCATCAGCCCGTCGCCCATCAGCTCTGCCTTGCCGTAGCCCAGCATCTGCGCCAGCGCCGTGTTGGCGGACTCGCAGCGCAGGTCGGCATCCAGCAGCGCCATCCCCTGCACCGTCAACTCAAACACCGCTTCGAATCGCGCCTGCTGATCCCGTAGCGACTGTTCCGTCAGCTTGCGCGCGGTGTTGTCCATGCTGATGCCCACGATCTTGACGATGCGCCCATCAAAGTCGCGCACGGGCGTCGCGCGCGACGAGATCCAGCGCAGGCTGCCGTCCGGCTGGATCAGGCGAAAGTCGAATTCGTGCGCATTGCCCGTGCGTAGCGATTCCTCGTACGCAGCGTTCATCATCGGCACGTCATCGGCGTGCACGTGCTTCCAGAAGCTCTCGTTGCTGACAATCCGCCAGCCGTACACGGCTTCAACGTTGGACGAGTAGCTGACGTCGTCCGTGATCAGGTTCCATTCCCACGTGACGATGCGCGCGCCCTCTTGCGCCAGCTTCATGCGCGTTTCGCTTTCCATGATCTCGGCCATGTAGCGGCGGCGCGTATCGGTCATGGGCATCGCCACCGCGCTTGATGCGCCTGCCTCCTCCCGCGCCTGCTCGCCGTAGCGCAGCCAGATCCAGTTCACGCCCACAAACGCCGCCAGCTTGCGCAGCTTTTCGTAATCGATCTCGCCGCCCTTGGTCCATTTATGGACGGCGGGGCGCGACACGTTGAGCGCCGTGGCGACGGCTTGGAGTGTCAGTTGCTTGTGTTCAAGCAGCTCTTTCAAGCGAAATGCAAAGCTGTCTTCGGTCATGTTCACGCCCCTTCAGCCGCGGCAATTCCCCGCCACCGTTTGAAAAGCTCCGCGCAAGCACGACGATGAAAAACACCGATCGTTACAAACGCGCGGTTTTCCGATAGATGCTTGTGCATGGAAGAAGTCTTGCCTACATTGAGTTAATTACTGGTTAATGTAAACCAGTGGTTTACTGACAACAAGAAAAACAAACCTAACAAACACAACAAACACAACGACCACAACGACCACAAAAAAATCTGTGCGCAACGACGCATGAGAGGAGACAACGTGAAAACATCCGCGCCACGCCGCGACGGGTTCCTGACCCTATGCACGCTTACCGCCGTGCTGGTGACCGTCATCGCCATGGTTCGCTGGCCCGCCGAAGCCGCTGCAACCGCTAACGTCTTGTTCGATTGGTCGACGCGCTCGTTCGGGTCGGTCATTCAAATATTTGTCTTCGGCTGTGTCATCGCCTGCATCGCGCTGGCGTTCAGCAAGTATGGCAACGTGCGCTTGGGCGATGGCAAGCCCGAGTACTCGACCCTGTCATGGATCTTCATGTTCATCTGCGCCGGCATGGGGTCGTCGACCTTGTATTGGGGCGTAATGGAATGGGCCTATTACTACCAGTCGCCCGGCCTGAACGTTGCCGCCGGCACGCGCGACGCACTGGAATACAGCATCAGCTATTCCTTCTTTCACTGGGGCCTGAGCGCCTGGGCGGTATACGCCCTGCCCTCGCTCGCAATGGCCTACCACTTCCATGTGCGCAAGAAGTCGGGCTTGAACCTCGCGTCCATCATCCAGGCCATTACGGGGTTTCGCGCCACGGGTCCGGTCGGACGCTTAGCAGACCTGATTTTCCTGCTGACGATGTTCGGCGCGCTGACGGTTTCCATCGCCCTGACCGCAACCACCTTCACGCGCGGCCTCGCAAGCCTGGCCGGCACCCCTGACACCTTCACCATGCAGTTGATCGTGATCGTCGGCGTGTCCGCGCTGTTCTCGGCAAGCGCCTACATCGGCATCGCCAGCGGCATGAAACGCCTGAGCCATATGGTCTGTTGGGGCGCGCTGCTGCTGGCCGCCGTCGTCTTCGTCGTCGGCCCCACCCAGTTCTCCGGCAACAACATCGTCAACGGCCTGGGCCTGATGCTGCAGAACTACATCCGCATGAGCCTCTTTACCGACCCCGCCGGCGACGGCGCCTTCAACCGCGGCTGGACGGTGTTCTATTGGCTGTGGTGGGTGTCGTACTCGCCGGGCGTGGCGATGTTCGTGGCGCGCGTCTCCAAGGGTCGCAAAATCAAGGACGTCATCGGCGCCCTCTTGCTGGGCGGCAGCGCCGGCTGCTGGTTCTTCTTCGGCGCGCTGGAAAGCTACTCGATGCACCAGTTCATGTCGGGCGCGATCGATGTCCCGCACATCTTGAAGGAGCACGGCGGCGAGACGGCCGTCGAAATGCTGCTAAGCGCGCTGCCCGCAGGCAAACTTTTCCTGGCCCTGTACCTGGCGATCATGATCGTCTTCCTGGCCGCGCACGTTGATGCCGTCGCCTATGCCGTGGCCGCCACCACCACGCGCAACCTGTCCGAAGGCGCAGACCCCACGCCCACCAGCCGCGTCTTCTGGTGCATAGCGCTGACGCTCGTGCCGCTGGCGATGCTGTTCACCAAAGCATCGCTGGAAACCATGAAGACCGCGGTGGTGCTCACCGCCATCCCCTTCCTGTTCATCCTTGCCATCAAGCTGTTCGGCCTGTTCCGTTGGCTGATGCAGGACTACGGGGATGTTCCGGCGCACTTGATCGAATCGGCCGCACAGCCGGGATCAGAAGAAGCCGTCGTGACGGACCTGCGTCAGGCCGTCCAGAAGCCACGCGCTGTCGCAAACGGATAGCCCTGCACGAACGGGCACGCGGTAAGCGCTGCCCGCTTCCCAATCTATCGCTGGCCCCCACGCCAACACTTCCATGGAGACCATCATGACCCCCATCCCCCAGTTGCCCGCCAATTTCTGCGCCGACGAAGAAAACGCCTGGACCCTGCCCGCCTCGTACTACACCCAGGACGCGGTCTTCGATTACGAGAAAGAGCAGGTGTTCGCCAACACCTGGATCTGCGTCGCCCACCGCAGCGAACTGGCTGCGCCTAACGACTACGTCACGCGCGACATCATCGGCGAAAGCATCATCGTGCTGCGTGACCGCGAGGGCATCCTGCGCGCCTTCTACAACGTTTGCCCGCACCGCGGCCACCAACTGATGCAAGGCAGCGGCCGCGCCAAGAACGTCATCACCTGTCCGTACCACGCCTGGACCTTTAAGCTCGACGGCGAGCTGGCCCTTGCACGCAACTGCGACAACGTACCCAACTTCGACCGCGACAAGGCGAGCCTGGTCCCCATCAAGGTCGAAGAAGCCGCGGGCTTCATCTTCATCAACATGAACCCGGACGCCGGCTCGGTAGAGGACCAGCTCCCCGGTTTCGAAGCCCGCCTGCGCGCCGCCTGCCCGGTGGTGGACGACCTGCACCTGGCCGCCCGCTTCGTTACCGACACGCCCGCCAACTGGAAGTCCATCGTTGACAACTACCTGGAGTGCTACCACTGCGGCCCCGTACACCCCAGCTTCGCGGACTCCGTCCAAGTCGACAAATACAACCACACCATGCACGGCAACTGGACGTTGCAGTTTGGCCTGGCCAAGTCATCGGAAAAGTCCTTCAAAGTTGACCCGTCGGTGAAGGACCCCAGCTTCGCCGGCTTCTGGACGTGGCCCTGCACGATGTTCAACGTGCCGCCCGGCGCCGACTTCATGACCGTCATCTATGAATTCCCCGCCAGTGCGGGCGTCACGTTGCAGCACTACGAGATCTACTTTCTTAACAAGGACTTGACCGACGAACAGCAGAAACTGGTCGAGTGGTACCGCGATGTTTTCCGCCCTGAAGACTTGCGCCTGGTGGAGAGCGTGCAGAAGGGTTTGAAGTCGCGCGGCTATCGTGGCCAGGGCCGCATCATGGTCGACCGGCAGCGCAGTGGGATCAGCGAACACGGCATCGTGCATTTTCATCGGCGGTTGGCGACGGAGTACAAGGATGCGCAGTGCGAAGGTGCGACGTCATCCCTTACCCCTGCGCCGGCGTCGCAACGCGCCCCCGCATGATCATGGCAGCCCACCAGACCCTGCTCGTGCGCGTCGCACGCATCGAACAGGTGACCCCGCTGATCAAACGCTTCACGCTGGAATCCCGCGACGGCAGCGCCCTGCCGCCCTTCACGGGCGGCAGCCACATCATCGTGCAAATGCGTAACGGTGAAAGCCACTACAACAACGCTTACTCGCTGATGAGCTCGCCGCACGCGCTTGATAGCTACCAGATAGCCGTTCGGCGGCAGGCGCCATCCAAGGGCGGTTCGGCCTACCTGCACGACAAGGTCGGCGAAGGCGACCTGCTGACCATCACCACGCCGAACAATCTGTTCGCGTTGGACGGCTCGGCCGGCCACCACGTGCTGATCGCGGGCGGCATCGGCATCACGCCGTTCATGTCGCAATTGCATGAATTGCACAAACGTGGCGATTCACACGAACTGCACTACGCCTTCCGCGCGGATGGGCATGGCGCCTTCCAGGATGAGCTGGCCCAGTCTTGCCAGGACTGCGTCAGGTTCTATGACAGCGGCAATGGCCAAACCATGAACGTGGCCAGCCTGCTGCGTGACATGAAACCCGACGCGCACGTCTATGTGTGCGGCCCCGGCACGCTGATCGACGCCGTGCGCCGCGCGGCGCAAGACGCCGGCGTTGCGCCGTGGCGCGTACACGTAGAGAAATTCGCCGCCGCCAAGCCGTCTGGCGCCGCGTTCACGCTGGTGCTGGCAAAGTCCGGCGCCACCGTCGAAGTGGCCAGCGGCGAATCCATCCTCGACGCGATTGAGCGTGACGGCACGGCCCCGGTCGAATGTCTGTGCCGCGAAGGCGTGTGCGGCACCTGCGAAACCCGCATCCTGGAAGGCGAAGCCGTCCACTTCGATCAGTACCTGACTGACCAAGACCGCGCGGCGCAAAAGACGCTGCTGATCTGCGTGTCGCGCGCCAAGGGCGAAAAGCTCGTGCTCGACCTGTAAACCACAACATCGCGCCGGCGCCACCGAATGCCGGGCATCAAGGGGGGAGGAAACCACCAATGAAACAGATAGCCGGCCTTTGGCTGCTGGCGGGCGTCGTGCTGCCTTTCGCCACGCATGCGCAGACCAGCGTCACCCTGTACGGCGTCATCAGCACCGCCGTGCGCTACACCTCCAACATCGACGGTGAACATGGCAGCTTGAGCCAGCTCGTCTCCAGCGGCATCGGCGGCAGCCGCTGGGGCTTGAAGGGTTCCGAAGACCTTGGCAACGCATTTTCGTGCTGGAAAATGGCTTCGGCACCAACGATGGCAAGACGGCCTACGACGCGCTGTTCGGCCGCCAGGCCTATGTGGGGGTGTCCGGCGCCTGGGGCAGCCTGACCCTCGGCCGGCAATACAACGCCTTGAACAACATCGGCTGGGCATACAACCCGCTGGACCAAAGCTGGGGCAACTTCTGGTCCGACCCGCTCTACACCGGCGGCGACGTCTTCTTTCAGGATTACCGCATCAACAACAGCGTGGTCTATAGCCGCAGCACGGGGCCGCTCACCTTGCAGGTGGACTACGGCTTTGGGCAACAGGCTGGCAGCATGTCGCGCGGCTCGACGTTTGGCGGCGGCCTGATGTACCAGCAAGGCCCGCTGTCAGTCGGCGTGGCCTATGACCAGCATCGCGCGCGCACCGGCGACAACACGCTGCATAACTATTCCATTGGCGGATCGTACGCGGTCGGCAACGCCACGGCCTACCTGGGCCACATGGGCCGACGCGAAACCGCGCAACAGCCGCGCTACGCCATCAGCTTTATCGGCCTGGGCTATCAGGTCACGCGCGCACTGCACCTTTCCGGCGCCTACTATCGCTACCAGCAGCGCGGCAAGGTCACGACGCAGTACCAGCCCGTGCCGGTGCTGCTTGGCAGCGGCAATGGCGACATCGTTGCGGCCGTGGCGGACTACGCCCTATCCCCGCGCACCAGCGTTTTTCTGGAGCTTGACGCCACCCGCGCACGGGGCGGCGCGGTCGGCCGGGAAACCGAGTACTGGAGCGGCCAGGCAGCAACCGGCGTTGGCAGCTCCACGCGCATCGGTGTGATGACGGGGATGCGGCATATGTTCTAAGCGCTTGCGTGACGCAGTGGCTGGGCGCGGGAGCGGTACTGCTCTATCCATCTGACGGACTGTGCAACGCCTCCAAATGGAAAGAAATGCAGGCTCACCTTTCCATGCGCTGCGGTCAGTCCGGCGGCCAGGCGGTCCACAAACACATCCGGCCCCGCCGTGCCAAACAGCTTGCCAAGCGAGATTCCGTACTTGGACCACATCGACGCGCATGCGCTGACGCCGCACAAGGCGGCATAGCGCGCAAGCACCGCGATACCGGCGGGGCCGGGCACGCCCACGCACACGGGATGTTCAATGCCCCGCTCGCGCAGCGCCGTCAGCCACATCAACACGGCGTCCGCATCAAAACCGAACTGCGTAATGATCAAGGGCGCCATGCCGCGCTCGCTGATACTGCGACACTTTCGTTCAAGCACATTCCACCGATCGGCCGCGCTCATGACCGGGTGGCCCTCTGGATGCCCGCCCACGCCAAGCACCCGGATGCCGGCGCGCTCGAAAACGCCGGTTTCGATCAGCGAAGCACTGTCTGCAAACGGCCCCATCGGGCTCGATGGATCGCCCGCAATCACAAAGCAGCGTTCAACGCCGGCTTCGGCAGCCGCGCGTTTGACGAAGGAGTCCAGCCCGGCCAGCGAGACGATGCGGCGTGCCGAAAGGTGCGGCATGGGCTCAAAGCCCAGTCCGCGAACGGCCCGCGCCGCAGCCAGTCGCGCGTCGTCGTCCTGGCCGGGCAAATAGGGAATGGAAATCGTCGAGCCCGGCACTATCCGCGAACCCGCGGCGGTCAGCGCTGCAATGTCTCTTGCGCTGACTTCCAACGAATAGGCGTCAGTGATGTTGCGAGCTGGCAGGGTGGTATGAGAGGAAATCAAGGACATCGCTACAGGGCGCGCCAAACCGCTTGGCAAGCGGTTTGCGTACCACGGTGAAGTTCATTCATGGGCGTCTTGCGCCATGGCGGCCGGGGCGACAGTGCCCGGATGGCGGGCCAGTTCGATGAAGGCCCGCACGTAGTCAATGGCGCTGTCCGCCTCGCGCGCCCCCAGAAAAATCTGCTTGGCGATGCCGCGCACGCCCAGCCGCACCGGCACCACATCCATCCGGGCCGCGTATTCCTCGACCAGCCAGCGCGGCAGAGCGGCCACACCGCGTCCGCTGGCCACCATCTGCACCATGATGTCGGTGGTTTCGATGGCTTTATGGCGCTTGGGCGTGACACCGGCCGGCAGCAGGAACTGGTTGTAGATGTCCAGGCGCTCGATGTCCACGGGGTAGCTGATCAGCACTTCCTGCGTCAGCTGCCGCGGCTTCACGTACGCAGCCGTTGCCAGGGGGTGGCCCTTGGGCACGACCAGCACCTGCTCGTAGTCGAACACGGGCTCGAATTTCAGGCCCGGCTTGAACAGCGGGTCGGGCGTAACCAGCAGGTCGATCTCGTAGCCAAAAAGCGCGCCGATCCCGCCGAACTGGAACTTCTGCTTGACGTCCACATCCACGTCGGGCCACGCCGCCAAATACGGTGAAACCACCTTTAGCAACCACTGATAGCAAGGATGGCATTCCATGCCTATGCGCAGCGCGCCGCGTTCGCCCTGCGCGAACTGGCCAAGCCGCTCTTCGGCCAGGTCCAGTTGCGGCAACACGCGGTTCGCCACCGCCAGCAGGTATTGGCCGGCCTGCGTCAAGCGCAGGCTTCGACCTTCGCGCAGCCAGACGTCGGTGCCCAACTGCTGCTCCAGCTTCTTCATGCTGTGGCTCAGGGCCGACTGGGTCAGGTTCAACACGCCCGCGGCGGCGGTCAACGACCCTTGCTTTTCTACCTGCTGGACGATGCTGAGGTGGATGCGTTCAAGCATTCAGATGATTCCTGCTCATGGATTGTTGAATTAAAACCATTTTACTTCATCGGTACCCTCCTCTAGCATGCGGTTCCAGCTTGATGCTGCAACTGCACAAAAACAGATGCGGCGCCGGGTAGATCCATTCATGTGAAGCAAAGATGACACGTCCACTCCGTCTAGTCGCAGTTTCCGGCGGACTGCAACGCCCCTCCAAGTCAGCGGCCCTGGCAGAGCACCTGCTGGATCTGATCGCCGATGAAGTCCCGTGCGAACAGCACCTGGTTGAACTGGGTCAGCTCGCCCCGCAACTTGCTGGCGCCGTCTGGCGCTCGCAATTGCCCGACACGGTGGAACGCGAGCTTGGCGCGGTCGAACAAGCGGACATCCTGGTGGTGACAACCCCGGTCTACCGCGGCTCGTACACGGGCCTGTTCAAGCACTTCTTCGATTTCATTCATCAGGACGCCCTGATCGACAAGCCCGTCTTGTTGGCGGCCACCGGCGGCAGCGAACGCCATGCCTTGATGATCGACCACCAATTGCGGCCGCTGTTCAGCTTCTTCCAGGCACGTACCTTGCCGCTGGGCGTCTACGCCACCGACAAGGATTTTGCCGACTACCGCGTGCAGGATATGGCCCTGATCGAACGGGCCAGACTGGCCGTGCAGCGCGCATTGCCCTTAATCGAATTGATGCGCCACCCACGCACCGCCGCCGCAGAAGAAGCGGTCGCAGTCTGACGCAAAGCCAATTCAGCCGCCGCCCGCAGCGGCGATAGCGTCCGCCGCCAAGCGGCAGCCGGACTCCGTATTTCTTTCGCCAAAATCAGCACACCCCAACACCATGAGCAACGCGTTCACATTCAACATCAAGAGCATTCCTTTTGATGAAAATTATCAGCCCTCCGACAGCACGCGCATCACGACCAACTTCGCCAATCTGGCACGGGGCGCGAGTCGCCAGGAGAATCTGCGCAACACGCTGAAGATGATCGACAGGCGCTTCAATAATCTGGCGCATTGGGACAACCCCAAAGCGGATCGCTACACCGTCGAACTCGAAATCATCTCCGTTGAAATGAACATCGCCGCCAACGGCGGCAGTGATGCGTTTCCGCTGATTGAAATCCTGAAGACCAATATCGTTGACCGCCAGAACAACGAACGCATCGAAGGGATCGTCGGGAATAACTTCTCTTCGTACGTGCGCGACTACGACTTCAGCGTGCTTTTGCAAGAGCACAACAAGAACAAATCCACCTTCAGCTCGCCTGACGGTTTCGGCGAGCTGCACGGCAAGCTGTTCAAGCACTTTGTCAGTTCCAGCGCTTACCAAGAACGGTTCAGCAAGCCGCCGGTCATCTGCATCAGCGCCTCGAGCAGCAAGACGTACCTGCGCACTGAAAACCAGCACCCCATCCTGGGCGTTGAATATCAGCAAAACGAGTTCTCGCCGACGGACCAGTACTTCGAAAAAATGGGCTTGCAGGTCCGTTACTTCATGCCCCCGGGCAGCGCCGCACCGTTGGCCTTTTACTTTCAGGGCGACCTGCTTGGCCACTACACGAACCTTGAGCTGATCAGCATCATCAGCACGATGGAAACGTTCCAGAAGATCTACCGTCCCGAGATCTACAACGCCAATTCCGCCGCGGGGAACTTCTATCAACCGAGCCTGAAGAATCAGGATTACTCGCTGACGCAGATTGTCTATGACCGCGAAGAGCGCAGCCAGCTTGCCGTGAAGCAGGGAAAGTTCACGGAAGAGCACTTCATCAAGCCCTACAAGCAAGTGCTGGAAAGCTGGGCCGCCAACTACGCGCACTAATCACTCAAAAAACACACGAGACCACGCTGATCATGAAAAAACTACTGCCCACCTCCACCGCCGGCAGCCTGCCCAAGCCTTCGTGGCTTGCCCAGCCTGAAAAACTCTGGTCGCCTTGGAAACTGCAAGACGACGAGCTGATCGAAGGCAAACAAGACGCCTTGCGCCTGGCGCTGCAAGAACAACAGCACGCGGGCATTGATATCGTCAGCGACGGCGAGCAAACCCGTCAGCACTTTGTCACGACGTTCATCGAGCATCTCGACGGCGTCGATTTCGAAAAGCGCGAGACCGTCCGGATTCGTGATCGCTATGACGCGAGCGTGCCGACCGTCGTGGGCGCCGTCAGCCGTCAAAAGCCGGTGTTCGTTGAAGACGCCAAGTTCCTGCGTCAGCAAACCAAGCAACCCATCAAGTGGGCGCTGCCAGGCCCCATGACGATGATCGATACGCTGTACGACGCCCACTACAAGAGCCGCGAAAAGCTGGCATGGGAATTCGCCAAGATCCTGAACCAGGAAGCCCGCGAATTGGAAGCCGCAGGCGTGGACATCATCCAATTCGATGAGCCGGCATTCAACGTGTTCTTCGACGAAGTGAACGACTGGGGCATCGCCACCCTGGAACGCGCCATCGAAGGCCTGAAGTGCGAAACCGCCGTGCACATCTGCTACGGCTACGGCATCAAGGCCAACACCGACTGGAAGAAGACGCTGGGGTCCGAGTGGCGTCAGTACGAGGAATCGTTCCCCAAGCTGCAACAGTCCAGTATCGACATCATCTCGCTGGAATGCCACAACTCGCACGTGCCGATCGATCTGCTCGAACTGGTTCGCGGCAAGAAGGTGATGGTCGGCGCCATCGACGTGGCGAGCGACAAGGTTGAAACGCCGGAAGAAGTGGCCAATACGCTGAGAAAGGCGCTGAAGTTTGTGGATGCCGACAAGCTGTATCCGTGCACGAACTGCGGCATGGCACCGTTGTCGCGGGCTATTGCGAAGGGCAAGCTGCTCGCTTTGAGCGAAGGCGCGGAAATCGTTCGCAAGGAACTGTTGGGCTGATGCTGAGCTGAAGCGGTAAGGGGTGCGAAAGGCTTAAAGCGATAAGAAGCCATCTACGGTTTCACCCAACGCAGCCTTCCCCCCTCACACCCATGAAAAAAGGCGCCGAGGCGCCTTTTTTCGCGATGGAGTCAGTCTGACACCTGATTTCTCTACTGTTCCTTCAGCCCCAACGACTTCATCAATGGGGCGAACAATTTCTTCTCGTCCTGCACGCGAGCGGTGTAGTCGGCCACGCTCAGCGGTAGCGCCTCGGCGCCGGCGTCCAGGAACCGCGCCTTGATCTCCGGCCGCGCCAGCACCTTATTGATTTCGCCGTTCATGCGATCGACCACATCATCGCGGGTGCCGGCGGCGGCATAAACGCCGAACAGGCTGTCCGCGAAAACGCCGTCAATGCCGGCCTCAGAAAAGGTTCGTATGTCGGGCGCGACAGCTGCCCGTTGCCGGCTCGCCACCGCCAGCACCTTCAGTTTGCCCGCTTGCACCATGGGAAAGACCGTGGCCGGTCCAAACGCAAAGTCGATCTGGCCCGCGGCCAAGTCTTGTATCGCCGGCGCCACGCCGCGATATGGCGCATGGGTGGCCTGCATGCCGGTAGCCTGCTTGAGCAGCTCGCCAGCCAGATGCGGCGTCGTGCCGTTGCCCGCCGACCCGTAGTTAAGCGGATTGGGCTGTTTGCGCGCGTATTCGACGAATGCTTCGAGCGTATCGACACCCAGCGAGGACCGGACGAACAGGAACAACTGGCTGTTGGCCAACAAGGCGACCGGCCGCAGGTCCCGTTGCGGATCAAACGGCATGCTGGCGAACATCAGCGGGTTGACCGATTCGGTCGTCGATGGATTGAGCAAGAAGGTGTGGTTGTCTCCCCCGTTGCGCACGACCTCGGCGCCCGCCAGGTTGCCGCCCGCGCCGCCCCGATTCTCCACGATGACGGTCTGTTTCAATCCCTCGGCCAAATGCGGCTGTACCGTGCGCGCCAGCACATCAACCAGCCCGCCAGGGGCCAGCCCCACGACCAGACGCACCGGCTTGGAGGGCCAGGCTTGAGGCGGCGTTTGCGCTTGGCTGCCCGTCGCCCAGCCAGCCAGCGCCAGCATCATCAAGGCCAGGCAATGTCTACGCAGCAGCATGCGATTCTCCTTATGGGGCGCCACCGCGCGATCCTGCGTACGGTGCGTCAGGTGCCGCACCCCGGTGAACCACCTTGATGCCTCATCGCGGTGGAGCCCTGCATCAGGCGCTTATTCTTCACAAAAGTTTAAGCATAAAGAATCCCGGATAACCCTAGTTTGCTGGGGAGGAACAAGCGGGGCTTAACAAGGCCACAACGTACTCATGCGACCGGCCAATGTCCGCCTTTAAACCGGGTTCGTAGCTGTAGCTTCTCAAAGCCCTGCTTTCGTCAAAGCCTAGGCGAGACCTTGTTGCACAAGGCTCGCATGTCATTGGAGCAGACTCGGCGACTAGACTGTTTGAACGCCGGCAGATTGTCTTCGATCAACGATGCGTAGGCCAGCAGGCGCGTCAAGGCAGGTATCTCAATCGACCATGGCCCGGCGAACCATTTCACTGTCCACATACTGCTCCATGCTGGCAATCTTGCCATTCTCTAGACGATAGAGATGGGCAAAGGTAGCTCGCATGGATCTTCCAGTCCTCAGATACGTTCCGGAATAAACACCGAAGGCAGCGACTTGGTCGCCGTCGGCCAGATAAGTGTGGACCTTGGCCTGATAGCCTTCCCATTCGGTCGCCAGCCGGTGGAACACCTTGGCGAAGATTTCTTCAGGCCCAGTGTAAGTTCCGGCATAGGGAAACCCCGCCGCCTCGGTCCAGGTGGCATCAGCGGCCAAGGCGGCAAGCAGGTGCTTGCCGTTCTCTTCGGATGGGCCTTCATAGGTCGCGCGGATGATGTCCAGGTTGGTCGTCATTGTCTCAACCCCACTTCATCTCGCCGGTCGCTACCTTGGCACCGATCTGCAAGGCAATGCCCATGCCGGCGTCTGGATAGCGTTGGGTCATTGCCGCGATGAGGTCGGCGCTGTTGGCGGCCTTGGCCAGTTCTTGTTCGAACGCCAACAGATAGTCACGCGTGTAGAGAATTGCCGAAAGGTCGGTGGCTGCGTTGACCGCCATGTGACCGGGAACCACCACGGTGGGTTTGCGCGCGGCAATGGCTTCGAGATTCTTCACCCACGTGGCGCGGGCCTCGGCACCCTGCGTGTCCGCAGTCCAGACGTGCACGCCAGAGAACACCAGAACGCCGCCGAACACGGCTTTCAACGAAGGCACCCAGATGTAGCGGCGGTTGGCCAGGCCATCGGCATCGACGAATTCGATGTCATGACCTTCCAGGCTAAGCGCAGGACCATCGAAGGCTTCCGGCATCACGATATCGTCCAACGTCTGCGGACCGTTCTCCTTGAGCTGCGGGCCCCAGGTCGCCAGTTTCTTTTCCACGTTGCCCTTGATGGCTGCAATCGTGGACGATGCGGCGATGACCCGCGCCCGGGGAAAAGCTGCAGTGATGGGTGCAAGGCTGAAGTAGTAGTCGGGATCGCTCTGGCTGATATAGATCGTGGTCAGCTGCTTGCCGCTGGCCTTGATCGCTTCGGCAAGCGCCTTGCCGTTAGGAAGCGTGAAGCCAGCATCGATCAGCACTGCCTCGCGCGCACCGGCAATCAATACGGGAGCACGGAAGAAACCGTTCTCGCCGGCGGGAAAGTGTTTCCAAGTCAATTCGGTAGTAGCGGCCATAACGTTCTTTACTCCCAGGATGGCGGTCGCGACAGTCGCGGCCGCTACGGTTCTTAATACATCTCTTCGTGTTGCCATGATTGCACCGGCTAAAAATATAGATGGAAGGTTCAAGCCGCTTGAATCTGATCCAGCAGCGCACTTGGGTTGGAATAGGCAGCGCTCAGGCTCAACAGGATGCGCTTGACCTCGCAATGCAGGGCCTTGTGCATGGTCTTTTCCTGTGACTAAGCGGCAGATGTTAGCTCTCTAACATTGACTATTAAACACATACCGGATATATGATCTGTATGTCAAAAGCATACAATCCAAGTGAAACCGGCCCAGGCGGCCTCGGCAACCTCAGGCGGCTGGCCTATTTCGTTGCAGTGGTGGAAACGGGTTCTTTCACCGCCGCCGCCGAGCGCCTGGGCATTACCAAGGCCGTGGTCAGCCAACAGGTTGCAAGGCTGGAGCAGGAGTTCCGCACCTCGCTTCTGGTTCGCACCACGCGCAAAGTGCAGGCCACCGACGCCGGGCGTGCGTTCTATGAGCGTTGTGCCTCAATCCTGCACGAGGCCGATGACGCCTTCACCGAATTGGCAGAAGCATCAACCGAACCCGCCGGCAAGTTACGGCTTACTGCTCCCTTCGACTACGGCGTCGGCGTGGTGGTGCCGGCCATTGCTGCTTTCACCCTGCGTTATCCGGCCTGCAAGGTAGACGCTATCCTCAGCGACAAGACGCTGGATATGATGTCCAGCAATATCGAGTTGGCGATTCGTGTTGGGTGGCTAACCGAGACGGGATTGCAAGCACGAAAAATCGGCTCATTCCGACAGTTGCTCGTTGCTTCGTCCAGCTTGGCGTCGAGAGTGGCGCGGATTACCCGCCCGGAGGACCTCGACAAGCTTCCCTTCATCGCCAACACCGCGTTGAGGGACCATCTGCGCTGGAATTTTTCGCGCGAACAAAACCAGTACCGACCTGTGACCATGCAGGCGTCCATTTTCCTGGACGCCACGCTAGCCGTACGCGAAGCGGTACACGCAGGCGCAGGCTTGTCGGTACTGCCAGACTATCTCGTCGCTGACGATCTTGCCTCTGGGCGATTGATCGAAGTCCTGCCGCAGTGGTCGCTGCCCGGCGGTGGCATCCATGCTGTCTTCCCGTCCACACGCTTTCGTCCTGCCAAAGTGCGTGCTTTTGTGGACTTGCTGAGGGAAAGAGAGGAACAGCGACAGGGCGTGAATCTCGCTCTCAAGGGCAGTGGCACCTAGATCCCTCCGCCTGCGTCAGATATCAACCGAAGATCAGGTACGCCGCTTGCTAAACGAACCTCACCCGCCAACATCTTCCCAGTCATCTCGCCAAAGGTCTTGGCGGCGGTCAGACGGCGCTTCTCGCGGCGTCCGTTGAGACGGTAGTCGTAGCGGAACGTGACGGTACCGGTACTCGATACCGTCACGTACATACCATCGCGGTCTGAAGCCTTATAAATCTTGCGCACCATGGTGTCAGACTGCAATTCGCGCTGGCATCGGCGGCATTGCAGTCTGACACCTGATTTCTCTACTGTTCCTTCAGCCCCAACGACTTCATCAATGGGGCGAACAATTTCTTCTCGTCCTGCACACGCGCGGCGTAGTCGGCCACGCTCAGCGGTAGCGCCTCGGCGCCGGCGTCCAGGAACCGCGCCTTGATCTCCGGCGGCGGCATACACGCCGAACAGGCTGTCCGCGAAAACGCCGTCAATGCCGGCCTCAGAAAAGGTTCGTATGTCGGGCGCGACAGCTGCCCGTTGCCGGCTCGCCACCGCCAGCACCTTCAGTTTGCCCGCTTGCACCATGGGAAAGACCGTGGCCGGTCCAAACGCAAAGTCGATCTGGCCCGCGGCCAAGTCTTGTATCGCCGGCGCCACGCCGCGATATGGCGCATGGGTGGCCTGCATGCCGGTAGCCTGCTTGAGCAGCTCGCTAGCCAGATGCGGCGTCGTGCCGTTGCCCGCCGACCCGTAGTTAAGCGGATTGGGCTGTTTGCGGGCGTATTCGACGAGTGCTTCGAGCGTATCGACACCCAGCGAGGACCGGACGAACAGGAACAACTGGCTCTTAGCAAGACCACAACGTACTCATACGTCCGGCCAGCGTCCGGCTTTAAACCGGATTCGAGACTTGTGCGGCAAACTCGCGATACGAATGCAACGGCCGCCCCAACAGCGCAGTCAATCGTTGGACGTCACCGGCGTCGGGGATCATCCCATCGGTGATGAAACGCTCGCTCATCAAGCGCATGTCATAGGCCATCCAGCTTGGCATGAACTGACGCAGGTTCTGTTCGAATGCGGCGGTGTCGTCGCCTGGATAGACGATCTTGCGGCCCAGCGCATCGGTCCAGATCGATGCGACATCTTCGCCCGTCAACGTGTCGGGGCCGACAACATTGATCCTGTCCAACGGCAGCGGCACAGCCGACTGCTCGCGATGCAGCAACTCAATGGCGGCCACCTCTGCGATGTCACGCGTGTCCACCATGGCCAGCCCCTTGCCGCCGATCGGCATCGGATAGACGCCGTATCCCGTCACCACGTCCTTGATGGTCAGGTCGTTGCCCATGAAGTATGCAGGCCGCAGAATCGTGGCGTTCATATCCATCTGCTCGATCATGCGCTCCACCCCATACTTAGCCGCAAAGTGCGGCACGTTCACGTACAGATCACTGTGGATCACCGACAGGTAGACAATGCGCTTGATGCCGGCCTCGCGGGCAACATTAAGCTCGATCAGCGCCTGCGTGTACTCGTCCGCCACCACGGCGTTGAGCAGAAAGAGCGTCGAGATACCCGAGAAGGCAGTACGCACGGAGTCGACATCCAGCAGATCTCCCTGCACGACGCCGACACCTTTCGCGAAATTGGCCTTAGCGGGATCGCGGACAAGCGCGCGAACATCCGCACCACGCTTGGCGAGTTGTTCGACAACCTGGCGGCCAACAGTGCCCGTTGCACCGGTTACGAGAATGGTCATGATGATTTCCTTGTTTGGGGTGTGTAAGACCAAACGATAGGACGTTTCACATTCAAAACGAAGACTATAAAATTGAGACATCCTGACCCAAATTCGAGACACCATGGATCTGAACGCCCTAGAGGATTTCCAGCTTGTCGCCGTTCACGGCGGCTTCGGAAAAGCCAGCCGCGCCAGCGGCCGTTCCAAGGCGACGCTGTCGCGCCGCGTTGCCGATCTTGAAGAAGCGATGGGCGTTCGTCTGATTGAGCGAGGCGAACGCAGCCTGAAGCTGACCGAGTCCGGCCAAATACTGCTGACAAGAATCGAGGGCCCCTTGCGCGAAGTCGCCGAAGCCATCGCGGCAGCCAGCGACGGCCTGGTGGCACCACGAGGCCGCCTGCGCATTGCCGCGCCGCTGTTGTTCTCGCAAGTGGCGCTGGGACGGCTCGCCGCTGCGTTCCATGCGGTGCATCCCGACATCCAGCTCGACGTCGTGGCCGAAGACCGTCTCGCTGACCTCGTCGACGAACATTTCGACGTCGCGATCCGCATCAATCCCGACAAGGACAGCGTGTTGGTCGGCAGATGTTTCGCACGCGACCGCTTGATGCTCGCCGCTTCGCCTGTCCTTCGCATGCCAAAGGGCCGCAAAGGAAAAACGTTTCAAGTTCCTGCCGTGGTGATGCCGAGCTACCGCGACGGTGACCTATGGTCTGTCAGCGATAGCGCGCTAACCGTCGCGCCACTGCCGGTGCTACGCGTGTCGTCGCTGCTGACCGCACGCGACGCCGTCATCGCCGGCGCAGGCGCGGCCATGCTGCCGCAATCCATCATCGGCGCCCAACTGGAACGCGGCGAACTGGTGTCGTGGGGCATAACGGGAGACGACGTGGAGCTATGGGTCTTGCACACGTCCCGCCGCTTGCAGAGCCCCAAAGTGCGCGCCTTTGTGGAATTCATCTGCGATTATTTTCCGGGTGGGTCGTTTGTGGTTCAGGGGTAGCTGCGGGTGAACTGGGGCGGAGACTTCCAAAATAAAAAAGGCGCCGAAGCGCCTTTTCTATTTACTGCGAACTGCTAGCGGGATCACTCCCACTCAATCGTGGCCGGCGGCTTGCTCGACACGTCATAAACCACGCGGTTAATCCCGCGCACTTCATTAATAATCCGCGAAGAAACGCGAGCCAGCAGCGGGTGCGGCAGCGGCGCCCAGTCGGCCGTCATGAAGTCAAACGTCTGGACCGCACGCAGCGCCACAACGTACTCATACGTCCGGCCATCGCCCATCACGCCCACCGACTTCACCGGCAGGAACACGGCAAACGCTTGCGACGTCAGCTCATACCAAGTCAGACCACTAGCTTCATCCTTGGTATTCCGCAGCTCTTCAATGAAGATCGCATCCGCACGGCGCAGCAGTTCGGCATATTCATGCTTCACTTCGCCCAGAATGCGCACGCCCAGACCCGGACCCGGGAACGGATGGCGGTACACCATTTGCGGCGGCAGGCCCAAGGCCACGCCCAGTTCGCGGACTTCGTCCTTGAACAGTTCGCGCAGCGGTTCCAGCAGTTGCAGGTTCAGCGTGTCCGGCAGGCCGCCCACGTTGTGGTGCGACTTGATCGACGTGGCCTTGCCCGTCTTGGCGCCAGCGGATTCGATGACGTCGGGGTAGATCGTGCCCTGGGCCAGCCACTTGGCGCTTTGCTGCTTGCCGGCTTGTTCCTGGAACACTTCGACGAATTCGCGGCCGATGATCTTGCGCTTGGCTTCCGGGTCGGCCACGCCAGACAGCTTGCCCATGAATTGGGCAGTGGCGTCAACGTGAATGATCTTCACGCCCATGTTTTCGGCGAAGGTCTGCATGACCTGCTTGCCTTCGTCCAGGCGCAACAGGCCGTGGTCGACGAACACGCAGGTGAGCTGGTCGCCGATGGCCTTGTGGATCAGGGCGGCGGCTACCGAGGAATCCACGCCGCCGGACAGGCCCAGGATGACTTCGTCGGTGCCGACTTGCTCGCGGATGCGGGCAACGGCTTCGGCGACGTAGTCGGGCATGTTCCAGTCGCCTTGGCATTCACAGATCTCGTTCACAAAGCGGGCCAGCATGGCCTTACCTTGGACGGTGTGCGTGACTTCGGGGTGGAACTGAACGGCGTAGAAACGGCGGTCTTCGTCGGCCATGCCGGCGATGGGGCACGACGGCGTGGACGCCATCAGCTTGAAGCCCGGGGGCAGCTCGGTGACCTTGTCGCCGTGGCTCATCCAGACCTTCAGCATGCCGTGGCCTTCAGGCGTGGTGAAGTCGTCCAGGCCTTCCAGCAGCTTGGTGTGGCCGTGGGCGCGGACTTCGGCGTAGCCGAATTCGCGGTGGTCGGAAAAGCTGACCACGCCGCCCAGTTGTTGCGCCATGGACTGCATGCCGTAGCAGATGCCCAGCACCGGCACGCCGAGTTCGAAGACGGCGTGCGGCACGCGCATCGAGCCTTCTTCGTAGGCCGAGGCGTGGCTGCCGGACAGGATGATGCCCTTCAAGCCTTGCGCCATCTGGTCGCGCACGAAGGCGTCGTCGACGTCGCCGGGGTGCACTTCGGAATAGACGCCGGCTTCGCGGACGCGGCGCGCAATCAGTTGGGTGACTTGCGAACCGTAATCAAGAATGAGGATGCGCTGGTGCATTGAGCTCTACCGATTAAATAAAACCGCACCGGCAGAACCGCTATTGTTATTGCGATTCTGCCGGTGCGTGATGCATGACATTGTAGTTGACTGTACGGATCAGTCGGCGCGGTAGTTAGGCGCTTCCTTGGTGATCTGCACGTCGTGTACGTGGGACTCGCGCACGCCGGCGGAGGTGATCTCCACGAATTCGGCTTTGGTGCGCATGTCGTCAATGGTGGCGGCGCCGCAGTAGCCCATCGAGGCGCGGATGCCGCCGACCAGTTGGTAAATGATGGCCAGCACGCTGCCCTTGTAGGGGACACGGCCTTCGATGCCTTCGGGGACCAGCTTGTCGGCGTTGTTGGACGGGTCCTGGAAGTAGCGGTCGGCCGAGCCGTCCGTCATGGCGCCCAGGCTGCCCATGCCGCGGTACGACTTGTACGAACGGCCTTGGAACAACACGACTTCGCCCGGGGCTTCTTCCGTGCCGGCGAACATGCCGCCCATCATGCACGAGAACGCGCCGGCGGCCAGCGCCTTGGCGACGTCGCCCGAGTAGCGGATGCCGCCGTCGGCGATGAGCGGAACGCCCGTGCCTTCCAGCGCCTTGGCCACTTCGGAAATGGCATGGATTTGCGGCACGCCCACACCGGCGACGATACGCGTGGTGCAGATGGAGCCGGGGCCGATACCGACCTTGACGCCGTCAGCACCGTACTCGACCAGCGCGCGCGCGGCGGCGGCGGTGGCGATGTTGCCGCCAATGACTTCAACTTTGGGGTAGTTCTGCTTGACCCAGCGCACGCCTTCCAGCACGCCCTTGGAGTGGCCGTGCGCGGTGTCGACGATCAGAACGTCAACGCCAGCGGCAACCAGCTTTTCCACGCGCTCTTCAGTGCCTGCACCCACGCCAACCGCTGCGCCAACGCGCAACTGGCCTTGGCCGTCTTTGCTGGCCATCGGGTGTTCGGTGTTCTTGACGATGTCTTTGACGGTGGCCAGGCCACGCAGCTCAAAGCCGTCGTTCACGATCAGCACGCGTTCCAGACGGTGCTTGTGCATCAGGGCCTGCGCTTCGTCCAGCGTGGCGCCTTCCTTCATGGTGACCAGGCGTTCCTGCGGCGTCATGATGTTGCGCAGGGGCTGATCCAGGTTTTCTTCGAAACGCAGATCGCGGTTGGTCACGATGCCGACCAGCTTGCGGCCTTCAACGACCGGCAGGCCCGAAATGCCATGCTGGCGCTGCAACGCAATGGCGTCGCGCACTTTCATTTGGGGGGTGACGGTGACCGGATCGATCACGATGCCGAATTCGTGGCGCTTCACGCGAGCCACTTCACGGGCTTGCTGATCAGCAGTCAAATTCTTGTGGATGATCCCGATGCCGCCCTCTTGCGCCATGGCGATGGCCAGACGCGATTCGGTGACGGTGTCCATCGCGGCGGACACAAGCGGGATATTCAGGCTGATATTGCGGGTCAGGCGGGTGGCCAGGGAGGTGTCGCGCGGCAACACCTCGGAATACGCAGGCACCAACAACACATCGTCGAAGGTGAGCGCTTTTTGAACGAGACGCATGGGTAACTCCGGGCGCAAAGCAAGATTATACGCCGCCCGCATGTTTTGCCTAGGTGTTGACCCTAGGTTTGTACGGAATTTTTGCGACGGCGGCGCCGCTGAACCGGCACCAGAACGCCGGTAATCCGACCCCGTTTATAGCCTTGTTGTCGACATTCAACAAGGCGATATTTTTACCCGGATTATATTGACGATAATTTTTACCCGGATCATAATCGGCAGCGTGATTGATTTGAGATCAAACGAATCGGAACCGGACATCATGACGACCCACCCTACCCCGCGCTACACCGCTTTTGACGGCCACCGCATTCTGGCCGCCGGCCCCCTCGCCGACGTGGCGCTGGCGGTGAAGCGTGCAATGCACACGAGCAGCAGCAGCAGCAGCAGCAGCAGCAGCAGCAACCCCCTGGTGTTCAACGACAGCACCGGCCAGCAGACCGACCTGGATTTGCGCGGTGACGATGCCGACATCATTGCGCGCCACACGCCCTCTGCGGCCGGCAGCGCGCCCCCGATGGAAGCAGACGTCGCCCAGACGTCCAACGCGCAGCCGCGCGGACGCGGCCGTCCCAAGCTGGGCGTGGTGCCGCGCGAAGTGACGCTGCTGCCGCGTCACTGGGACTGGCTGGGCGCGCAACCCGGTGGCGCATCCGTTGCGCTGCGCAAGCTGGTGGAGCAGGCACGCCGCGACAACGAAGCGCAAGACCAGCAGCGGCAACGGCAAGAGGCCGCGTATCGCTTCATGTCGAGCATAGCGGGCGACCTGCCCGGCTTCGAAGAGGCCACGCGGGCGCTGTATGCGGGCGACGAAAGCCGCTTTGTTCAGTGCGTGGAAGCGTGGCCGCAAGATGTGCGCGGCTATGCGATGAGCCTGGCCTGGCCGGCGCAAGCAGCGGCTTGATCGCAGCGAAATCCGGATCGGCAACACGGCAAGGTTTCGGTACGATGCTGACTTCGGCCGTACCCACTTCAGCCGTACCCACCTAAACCTTCAGCCGTACCCACCTCAACCGGATTGCTGGCATGCCACAACTCGTATTGCTGTTGTTGGGAGTTCCGTATCTGCGCAAGCGTTGGCGTGCTTTGGCGGGCGCCGGCGTCATCTTTCTCTTGGCGGGCATCTTTCTCTTGGTCGATGCGCTGGACAACGCCCTGTACTTTCCGCTGAACGCGTTCGCCGTGCTCTTCATTATCGAAGGGCTGGCCACCTTGTTGATTGCGTCCAGCGGCGTGGGCGGGCAGCGCGTGCTGCGCTACGCCAAGGGGATGTTCGTGTTGCTGGCAGGCGGTTTGATTCTGGCTGGCCACCATCATGGGCACTTCGTGCTGTCGATGATCTTTGGCTTGCTGTTCCTGATCGACGGCGTGCTGCAATGCCTGGCCGCGTATGTCGTGCGCTACAGCCGCTGGCGCTATGCGTTTGCCGGCGGCATGGGCGAAATTCTGCTGGCCATCTTTTTCTTTCAGCCCTACCCCACGAACTATGTCGGCACGGTGCCCTACTGCCTGGGGCTGTTCCTGTGCATTGCGGCGATCAAGCTGCTGTGGCTGGCGCGGCGCGTACGGCATCTGGCATCCAATCCGGCTTTTGCGGAAAACGATTCGTCCGACTTCATGCCCGCATCGCCTGCGGCCCCGGCCCCGGTGTGGGATGGGCCGCCCAGTGATTCCGAACGCGCGTTGACCGTGCATGTGTGGACGCCGTCCGGTTCGGCCAAGGCGCAAACGCGCAACTATCCGGTGGTGGACCGCTACATTGCCGCGGTGGACGTGAACGGCGTTATCTCTACCGGCCACGCGGCGCTGGAGTCACCCGAAGGCATCTACATCAGCCTGTACCCGAAGGACGAAATCGACCGCTCGCCTGACGAGTTCGGCAACCTGCTGCGCGCCACGGCTGAAAACGATATCCCCGGCGTGTACCAGCCGGATTACGCCACGGAATCCCAAGCCTGGTGCCCGTCCACCACGCGCGTGCGCATTCGCAATTACGACGCCGAAAAGCTTGCCGCGTTCTGGAACGTCTATCGGCAGACCTGCATCTACAACCTGACGCACCGCAATTGCTCAAGCTCGGTCGCCCGCGCCCTGGACGCGGCGTTGGACGGCGTGGTCGGGCGGCTGCACGGCAGCCAGGCAGGTTGGCGCGTGCTGATTCGCTTGTTGTTGACGCCGGAATTGTGGGTGGCGTCGCAGATCCGCAAGCGCGCGGTGACGATGGCGTGGACGCCCGGGCTGACGCTGGACTACGCCCGCGCGATGAGCATGCTGGCCGATCCGCGCCCGTTTGGCTGGTGGAAGATGTCGCAAGTGGCGCTGCGCCGCATCGCGGAACTGCGCGCCAATTGGCGCCAGCAGGACCGCGACGCGCCGCTGCGCCGTCCGCCGGCCTGATCATTTTTGCCTCCCTTGTCTCTTCTGCCTTGCCTGCTTCCCGCCCCCCTGCCTGCCCTGCCTGCCCTGCCTGCCTCGCCCGCAAGCATTAGCCTCACCTTATCTATCTATCAAGAAATCGAATTTTTTCCTTATGGGTCTGAATCAGAATGCCTTCAGCCCGCGATCACTGAAACGCGCGAGGCACCCATAACAATTCGAGGATGACGATGGATTCGGTGTATCTGGTCGTGGTGGTTGGGGCGGTGGCCGCTGGATTTGTGCAAGGCTTGTCGGGCTTTGGATTCGGGCTGGTCGCCATGTCGTTCTGGGCCTGGGCGCTGGAGCCGCGGCTGGCGGCGACCCTAGCGGTGTTCGGCGCGCTGGTCGGCCAGGTGCTCGCCGCAGTCACGGTACGGCGCGGCTTCAATCTCAAGCAATTGGCGCCCTTCGTGCTGGGCGGGCTGGCGGGCATTCCGCTGGGTGTGGCCGTGCTGCCCCACCTGGATATGGACTGGTTCAAGGCAATGCTGGGCGGCTTTTTGATTCTGTGGTGCCCCGCCATGCTGTTGGCTCGCAACATCCCCAAGATCACGGCGGGCGGACGCGCGGCCGACGGCGCGGTGGGTTTCTCGGGCGGCGTGCTGGCGGGCATCGGCGGGTTTTCGGGGACGTTGCCCACGCTGTGGTGCACGCTGCGAGGCTATGAAAAAGACAAGCAGCGCGCCATCATCCAGAATTTCAACCTGTCGATGCTGGCCGTGACGATGGGCACGTACCTTGCTACAGGCATCGTCACCCGCGACATGCTTCCGCTGTTCGCCATCGTGGCGCCCGCAATGCTCGTGCCCACGCTGCTTGGCGCCAAGCTCTATATCGGTATCAGCGAGGCCCGCTTTCGGCAGATTGTGCTGGGCTTGTTGACGCTTTCCGGGGTAGCGCTGCTGGCGGCGTCCTTGCCGCGGCTGATCGAACGGCTGGCCTGAATTCCCCCATCGCCGCCCGTTGCGCTTTAATGGACCCGTGCATTTCAACCAAGGAGCATCATGTCCACGCCCAAGAACTTCCTGCTCTACGACGGTGACTGCCCCTTCTGCTCGAACTACGTGCGGATGCTGCAATTGCAAAAAGCGGTAGGCCCGATCGAGCTGCTCAATATGCGCGACCACCCCGATCTGGCCGTGGCCTACAAGGCGCAAGGGTATGACCTGAACCAAGGCATGCTGCTGCATCTGGACGGCCAGGATTATTGGGGCGCCGACTGCATCAACCGGCTGGCGCTGCTCAGCACCGGCAACGACTTCTTCAATAGCGTGAACGCCGCCGTCTTCCGCAACCGCTGCCTGTCGACCGCGCTGTACCCCTTCATGCGCACCGGCCGTAGCCTGGCGCTGACCTTGCTGGGCAAGAAGAAAATGCAGATGTAGGCAAGACGCAGAGCACCGGGCGTGGCGCTGGCGCAATCAGGCCGGCGTATCGCTCCGGGTCTCTTGGTCACCCGCCACACCCACGCCCACCCCCACCACGCGTGTCAGGAAGGCGTCCAACGCCGGATTGTCGTGCTGCGCGTGCCACGCCAGATACATGTCGGCGTACAGATTGCGCTGACCAATCGGCCGGAACTCCACGCCTTCAAAGCGCAGTTCACGCGCCGAATCCGGCACAATGCCCACGCCCAGCCCCGCGCGCACCAGCGCCAGCAGTGTATGGGTTTGCCCCGCCCGCTGTACGTAGTCGGGCTGCACATCCGCCAGGCCGAACGCCCCCACGATGCGGTCATAAAAATACTTCCCTTCACGCGGTGAATACAGGACGAAGGGTTGGCCCTGCAACAGGCGCAGCGGCACGGTCTCGTGTTCGCACAGGGGCGATCCGGCGGGCAGCGCCAGCACCAGGGGCTCGCGTTCAATCAAGCGGGATTCGATACCGGCCTGCTGCGGCACGCTGCGCGCAAGAATGGCGTCCAGCTCGCGGGCAACCAGCAAGCGGTCAAGATCGGTGCTGACCGTTTCGCGCAGCTGAATTTCAACGCCCGCCAAGAGCTTGCGCGCCTGCATGATCATCGACGGCATCAAGCGGTACGACGCCACGGCGGTAAAGCCCAGCGTGATGTGGCCG
Organism: Achromobacter kerstersii; assembly: GCF_902859595.1. Lineage (GTDB taxonomy): Bacteria > Pseudomonadota > Gammaproteobacteria > Burkholderiales > Burkholderiaceae_B > Achromobacter > Achromobacter kerstersii. Next base: position 1,515,634 of record NZ_CADIJQ010000001.1, read on the forward strand.
GCCTCGCCGCCTGAGGTGCGCCGCGCCGTGGCCGCCGCGCGCGCGGAAAATTCCAGCAAGTGGCGCGCATCGCGCAGAAAGCGCCGGCCTGCGGCGCTTAGCAGCACTTGGCGGCTATTGCGTTCGAACAGCGTCACGCCCAGATCCTGTTCCAGTAACTGGATCTGGCGCGATAGCGGCGGCTGCGTCATGCAGAGCCGCTCAGCCGCACGGCCAAAGTGCAGTTCTTCGGCAACCGCAATAAAACACTCAAGCTGACGGAACTCCATCGATTCAATCCTTGAATTGATCAATGCTATTTATAGCTCGAACGGCTATCCATCGAAAGCCGTTTCTATACTCCGAAAAAACGGCCGGACCCCGTCGCCCAGCAATCGCCAAGCCTTCGCGCAAGCGGACACCTGGCAAGCGGCTGCCGGCCCGCAGAACCCAAAGGAGCATCACCGCAGCACGCAGTTTTTTCACGGCACAAGCCGCTTGCCAACGCAAATTCACCCCAAAAAAAGAGAAGAGACATGGAGACAACCCCCATCGCCCGCCCTCGCGTCCGGCTCATCGCCGCGGCGCTGGCCCTGGCCGCCACCGCCGCGTTGCCCTGGAGCGCCAACGCCGCCGGCTACCCCGAGCGGCCGATCAATCTGATCGTGCCGTTTTCGCCAGGCGGCGGCACCGACATTTCGGCGCGCTTGTTGGCGGCCGCGCTGGGCGACAAGCTGGCGTCGTCGGTGGTGGTAGACAACCGCCCGGGCGCAGGCGGGCAGATCGCCGCCGATCTGGTCGCGCGTTCGCAGGCCGATGGCTACACGCTGCTGTTCGCCAATTCGGGCATGCTGGCGATCAACCCGTGGATCTACAAGCTGCATTCCGACCCGGCCACCGCGTTCGCGCCGGTGTCGCTGTTCTCGGACTTGCCGTTCGTGCTGGTCGTGCCCACCAACCTGCCCGCCAAGAACGTGGCGGACTTGGTCAAGCTGGCCAAAGCCGAACCGGGCAAGCACACGTTCGCCAGTTCCGGCACGGGCGGCGCGCCGCACTTGTCGGGTGAAATTTTCCAGCAGGCGACCGGCGTGGATTTGATGCACGTGCCCTACAAGGGCGGCGGCCCGGCCATGACCGACCTGATGGCCGGACGCGTCGACATGCTGTTTGCCTCGGTGCTGGAAACGATGCCTTACGTCACCGGCGGCAAGCTGCGTGCGCTGGCCGTCACGGGTGCCACCCGTTCGCCCGCCATGCCGGACGTGCCGACCATCGACGAAGCCGGCGTGAAGAACGCGCAATCGGGTTCGTGGACGGCCGTGCTGGCGCCCGCTGGCACGCCGCCTGCCGTCATTGAAAAGCTGTCGCAAGCCATCCGCGACATCACCGCCGACCCCGCCATGAAAACCAAGCTGGAATCACAAGGCGCCGTGGCGCACGGCTCGACTCCGCAGCAGTTGCAAGAGCTGGCTGCGAGCGAACGCGCGCGCTACGGGCAGATCATCAAGACTCGCAATATCCAAACCAATTGATCCCCGGCGGCCCGGTTTTGGGCCGTTGAACTAAACCTCTTTGGCCCGATTTCGGACCTTCGAACTGAACCTCATTGGCCCGGTTTCGGGCCGTCGAACTCATCCTTATTGGCCCGATTTCCAGGCCATCTCACCGCCCCTTCCAAATAAGCCGTATCCATGACAGATTCCCTGCCCTCCTCCGCCGCCCACCTGCTGATGGTCGGCCCCTTGTTGCCTGATCTGGTGGCGGACCTTGAGTCGCGCTACCACGTGCATCGCCTATGGGAAGCCGCCGACGCCAGCGTGCTGCTGCGCGAACACGGCGCGTCCATACGCGGCATCGCCACCAGCGGCCGCTTTGGCGCCACGCGCGAATTGATCGCCGCCCTGCCGGCGCTGGAAGGCATTTTCAGTTTTGGCGTGGGCTACGACACCATCGACCTGGCCGCCGCCCGCGAACGCGGCGTGGTCGTCACGAACACCCCGGGCGTGCTGGACGCCTGCGTGGCCGACACGGCGCTGGCATTGATGCTGGCCGCGCCGCGCCGCATCGCTGAAGCCGACCGATTCGTGCGCGCCGGCCGCTGGCCCAACGATGGTTTTCCGCTGGGCACGCGCATGAGCGGCAAGCGCTGCGGCATTGTCGGCCTGGGCAATATTGGCTTGCAGATCGCGCGCCGCGCCGCCGCGTTCGATATGGAAATCCTGTACACAAACCGCAAGCCGCGCGCTGACGCCCCCGCGGAATATCGCTACGTGCCGGACATCGAAACGCTGGCCGCGGAGTGCGACTTTCTGGTGCTGGCCGTGCCGGGCGGCGCCGCCACGCGCCACATGGTGAACGCGCGCGTGCTGGACGCGCTGGGCCCGAAGGGCTGGCTGATCAATATTGCGCGCGGCACCGTCGTCGACGAAGCCGCGCTGGTCAGCGCCTTGCAGGGCAAGCGTATCGCCGGTGCGGGCCTGGACGTGTTCGAACACGAACCCGCCACCCCGGATGCGTTCAACGCGATGGACAACGTGGTGCTGCTGCCGCACATCGCCAGCGGCACGCACGAAACCCGCCGCGCCATGGCCGACCTGATGGTGGCCAACCTGGACGGCTGGTTCCGGGAAGAGAAAGTGCTGACGCGCGTCGTTTAGACCCTGCGCGTCAAGCCGGCGGCGCCTGTCGAACAGGCAGAGCGCGCCGGCTGGGCTATTCGCTGACCCATTTCAAATCCGGCGACGGCGCGCCTTCTTGTTGAAAGTACAAGATGGCCGCCGCGGCCAGCTCGCGGCTCACGCACTGATATTGCTGATAGCTGCCTGACTGGCCACCCACCACCACATTCTCGTCATGATCTTCCGAGCGCGACGGATCAATCAGCGTATAGATGCGCGCGTCGTCGTCCAGCGTGATCGACACCACGAATGTGCCCGCGCCGCCTCCCACCGCCAAGACGGTTTCGTCTTCGGTCACAAACGCGATGGAACTGAACTCTGCGCCGTCCAATTGATCCAGCGCGGCAAGCGCTTCCGCGTCCGACGGATCGGCGCTTTCCCGGACGGCGGCCCGGTCGCCCTGGCGCCGTTCTTCAATGAGTTTTTTTATTTTCATGATCGTAAATGCCCCTGGTGATGCGCGCCGGGTCTCCCGCTTGGGCCGGCGTCTGATTGGCGCCGCGTCCTGAAAATCAGCACGGCGGCGTTCGCCAGTCTACCGGCTATCCGCCGCACGCGGGGTCCGACCCTTTGCGGCCTGTTGCAATTGACCGCTGGAAGCCCCGCCACGCCAGGCGTAACGTGATTGCACGGCATATGCCGCGTCACCTTGAGAGGGTCGCACCATGACGTCCCCGACTTCCCGCACGACGCATCCGCAAACGGCGCCCGCCGCCGACACGCCCCCGCACGCCGATAAAGATCGCGCGCGCGCCGAGCATCTGCAAGAAGAGGCGCGCCGCAAGGCAATGGCTACCGCGCAACATAAAGAAAGCCCGCGCAACTTGTCCGCGCCCCGTTACCACGGCGGCCACCGGGGCGGTTAGCCGTCCGGCAGCACCCCGCGCCTAGCGCCGTCGCGCCAGGCGCGCCATCAGAACTTGACCGAGCACCGGATGCCCGACGGGATCGTGTTGCCCTCGTTCGGCACGCGCAACAGCACGGTGAACGTGCCGCTGGCCGCATCCATCACGCGGTCGATGCGCCACACCTTGCCTTGCAGCGGCTTGTCGCTGATGGCGGCATTCACCGTGACCTGCGCGGCCGCATCCGCCTTGATTTGGCCATACAAGCCTTCCGGCACCACCACCTTGACCAGCAAGGGATTGATCTGCGCCAGCTTGACGATCTTGTTGTCGTTGACGCGGTCGCCCGGCCCGGCATAGCGCTCGGCAACCACCCCATCAAACGGGCTCTTGATGCTGCGCTCGGCCAAAATCGCCTGTTGCAGCGCCACTTGCAGCTGCGCCTGACGGCTGCGCGAGGTCATCTCGTCGTAGTCGCCTGCGGGCAGTAGTTGGCGTTTAAACAGGTCGGCGTTGCGGTCCACGACGCGGCCCAGGTAGGCAGCTTCGGCGCGGCGCAGGCCCAACGTGGCTTCATCCACGCTGGTGTTCAGTTCGGCCACGACTTGGCCTTTCTTCACCACGTCGCCACGCTGCACCAGCACATTGCTCAGCACACCGGCCGACGCACTGCCCAGCTCTGACACCTGAAAGGGTTCGATCAGGCAGGCCATCGGCGTTTGCAGGGTGTCGCCCTGCGAGGACAAGGCGGGTTCCGCCAGCACCGGCAGCCGCGCATCGGGCGGCAAGCCCTGCGCGGTGGCGGCGGCGCTGGCGATCAGGCCGCTGAATAGACCAAAGCAAAAGAAGCGTAGGCGATGTGTCATAGGGTTGTGGAGATCAATCCCCCTGCCCGGAAAAGGACAAGGAGTTTTCAAGTTCTTCATCCGCGGCCACCATATGGCGGCGCTCGCGGGCCAGTTTCTTTTCCGTGCGGGCCTGGGCGTAGCGCAGCCAGCGGGCGGCCACGCCATGCCCGCCCATCGAACGCAGCAGTTGCGCAGGCTTCGCCCACGCCTTGCCCGCCACGCTATCCAGCACCGCGTCTTCCCAAGACAGAATGGCTTCGACGTGGCCGGGGTCGCCCTGGCGGCCGCAGCGGCCTTCCAATTGACGGTCAATGCGCGCCGACTCGTGCCGTTCGGTCAGAATCACATGCAGCCCGCCCGCCTCGCGCGCGGCGTCGGACAGCGGAATGTCGGTGCCGCGCCCGGCCATATTGGTGGCGATCATGATGCTGCCCATCTGGCCGGCCTGCGCAATCATGTCGGCCTCGTCCGCGTCCTGCTTGGCATTCAGCACCACCGCAGGCAGACCGGCTTCGCGCAACACTTGCGCCACCTGTTCCGACGCCGCCACCGAACGCGTGCCGATCAGCACCGGCACGCCTTGCGCATGCAGCACCCGGGTGCGGTCGCGCACGGCGGCCCACTTGTCGTTCAAGGTGGCGTACACCGCATCGGGCGCATGGCGGCGGCGCGAGCGGCGATGCGTGGGAATGCGCACCACGGGCAGGTCATACACACGGCCCAGCTCGGCGCGGATTTCGGCCGCCGTACCCGTCATGCCAGACAAGAGCAGATAGTGTTTGAAGAAACGCTGGTAGCTGATGCTCTTTAACGTGGAACGCGGTTCGCTCAGCGCCAGCCCTTCCTTGTGCTCCAGCATCTGATGCAAGCCCTGGCCCCACGAGCGGTCCGGCATCACGCGCCCGGTGAACTCGTCCACGACCATGATTTTCTCGTCGCGGATGATGTATTGCTCGTCCAGCCGGTACATGTGCAGCACCGTCAGCGCGCTTAGCACCAGCTCTTCGCGGCGAAACGGAATGCTCCAGGGCGCGGGCAAGGCGGCGCATTCGGCGCGCAGATGTTCGCGGCCCAGCTCCGTCAGCGTCACCCGGCGTTCGCCGCGCAGCAGCCGGTAATGCGCGGGGTCCATCGCGCCGGCCAGCGCCATGGCCTGGCGCGTCACGTCAGTAGTGTCGTCTTCCTGCACGCCCGAAATAATCAGCGGCGTGCGCGCCTCATCCACCAGCACGCTGTCAGCCTCGTCCACAATGGCAAAGCACAGGCCGCGCAGGTACAGCTGACTCAGCCGCCCCTGTTCGCCCCGCAGCCGTTCCAGCCTCAAGGCGTCTTCGTCCTTGCCGCCGTCCAGCACGATCAGGTCACGCAGGTAGTCGAACACCAGCGTCTTGTTCGAGCAATACACCACGTCCGCCTGATACGCCTGGCGGCGCGTGGGGATGTCCATCTCCATGCTGACCCAGGCCACCGACAGGCCCAGCGCTTCGTAGATGGGGCTCATGATCTGCGCATCGCGCTCGACCAGGTAGTCGTTGGTGGTGATCACATGCACGGGCAGCCCCGCCATGGCGACCGTGGCGGCGGGCAGCGTGGCGGTCAGCGTCTTGCCTTCGCCCGTGTTCATTTCGGCGACCATGCCTTGCAGCATGGCCCAGCCGCCCATCAGCTGCACATCAAAATGCGCCTTGCCCACCGTCAACCGGCCCGCCTGCCGGATCAGCGCAAACGCGCGTGCGGCGCTGGCGGGGGTGATGCCGTTGCAGCGCAAGTCGTAAGCAATCTCGTCCGCACGCTGGCGCACGCCAGCCAGGTCAATGTCGCCCAGCGCCTGGGTTTCGCGGTGCACGCGAGCCACGATGCGGCGGGTGCGCGATAGCGGCTGGCGGCGCTTTCTGCCCAGCCAGCGCAAGGCGGCCGTGCCCCAGGCTTCGAGCTTGTTCGGATGCCGCTCGCTCTCTTTTTCAGGATAGAGCGGGTCCGGGTTCAGGGTGGCGAAGGCATGCATGTCAGGGCGCGCGCATCAAAAGCGGAACTGGCGCAAGACCATCTGCCGGACGGCGTCATACGCTTGCAGCGCAATCGGCCGGGGCTCGTGCGAGAACTTCACGTACACGCGCGCGCCCAAATACGCACGCGGCGCATCCTCGGGCAAACGCAAGTCCATCACGAACAGGTTCTCGGACGACTTCGCCCGCCCTTCCTGGGACTTGCGCGGGTCCACGCCAATGCTGCCGCCACCCTGCAAGCTCAGCGCCAGGCTGGGCAGTTCGTCGGTCGCGGCCGGCACTTCACGCGCAATCTGCGCGGTGAATTCCTGCCCGCTGTCCTGCACCAGCCGCACGCGCACATCCTTCAGCGACCGGTGAATGCGCTCCAGGCTCGACTGCGGCACCACCACGCGCACCGTTTCGGCATCGGTCAGCACATAACCCAGCAGCTCACCACGCTGCACATAGCGGCCAGTCATGTCCTCGGGCTGCGCCGACACATAGCGGCCCGCGTGCGGGCTGCGCACCTGCTGCGCCTGCACCTGTTCCTGGATGGCGCGGCGCTCGGTCTGCAAGCTGGTCCATTGATGGCGCATGATGGCCGCCTGCACCTGGTTCTGCGCGTAGGCCTGCACATAGCGCGCCTGGTATTCATCCACCTGCGCGGCCAGCATGGCGTCGCGGCGAATCAGCTCATCGTTTTCCAGCGCCATCAATGGCGCGCCCAGCCCCACGGGCGCATCGTCAACCGCCTGCCGCGCGCGCACGAAGCCGGCCACCGGCGCCCGCACCTGCGCCGTGGGCGGCACCCACACCACGCCTTCGGTATCGGTGGACGACGGCATCGGCACCGCGCCCACCAGCCCGACGATGCCCGCGATGCACAGGGCGCATATGGCATAGGAACGCAAACGGTGCGCCTGGATCTGCGGGTCGGCATAGAACTGCCGGCCCAGCCGCCACAGCGGCATCACGATCGTGTTGAACAGCGCCCACATGGCCAGCAGGACGCCAAAGAAAAAGAACTGCCCGGCCATGATGAAGATGGCCAGGAACATGATGAACATGCGGTAGCAGAACGACAGCAGCGCATAACCCACGAACCAGGCGCGTTCGCCCGGCGTCGCGCGCGGGGCTTCCACGCCGCGCAGCCCCAGCGCGTAGCGCTTGAACAGATAGCCCAGATAGCCATTGGCCCGCTGGCCCAGGTTGGGAATTTCGATGCCGTCTGACAGCACGTAATAGCCGTCATAGCGCAGCAGCGGGTTGCCGTTCATGAACAGCGTCGACACCCCGCACAGGATGATGACGGTATAGGCCAGCGAGCGTCCCAGCCCCGGCTCCAGCTGCGTCCACGCAATCATCGCAACCGCCGCCAGGAACAGCTCCACCAGAATGCCCGCGCCGCCCACCAGCATCCGCCAGCGCTTATCGGCAAAGGCGGATGCCGCCGACGCATCCACATACGGAATGGGCACCAGCAGCAGGAACATCAGGCCGATCTCATGCACCTCGCCCCCGCGCGCCTTCACCGCGCAGGCGTGGCCAAGCTCGTGAATGGCCTTCACCACCGGATACACCAGCGCCATGGCCAGCACATTGCCCGTGGAAAACACCTGATCCCAGATGTTGTGGGTCAGCGTCTGCCAATGCATGGCGCCCAGCGCCGTGCCAGCCGCCACCACCGCCAGCCACAGCAGCGCGCCCACCCACGTGAACAACCAGCGATACCAAGGCAGCGTGCGCGTCAGCCAGCGGTCGGGGTCCACCAGCGGCATCTTCAGCGCGCTGGGGTTGCCGATGTATTGCTTGATCTTCTGCATGCGCTGGCGCTTGCGGCGTTCAACCAGGTCGCGCACATCGGGCGCGCGGTCGGTCGTCAGCACGTCAGCGCGGTGCAACTGCGCCATCAGCCGGATGACTTCATCTTGCGGCATGGCGTCATCGTCCAGCTGGCCGCAGGCAATCTCCCAGATCTCCTGCACCGTGCGGCGCCCATCCATCAGGCTGATCAGCAGATTGGCCTCGGGCGTGTAACGATGGAATTCGCCATTGCTCTGGTCCTGCATCACGTACCAGACTTCGCCGCGATACACGTGGCGATGGATATGGATGTGCGAACGCAGCCGAGGGCGCAGCGTGCTGACCCGGTGCCAGGAATTGCTATAGAGCGCGGTACCAGACATCTTCTTATCAGCCGAACCAGCCCCACCACTTCAGGCGGAGCCAATCAAAAAACCCGTGCGTCCAGATCCAGACGTAGCGGCGCTCGTCGATATCGATCCGGCCCACGCCTTCCATGCCCGGGCGCAACGCCTGCGCCGCCTGGGGTTCCAGGCTGGCCTCCAGGCGGAACACGGTCTTGCCTTCCTGCACCTGCGCCAGCGGCACGATGCGCGTCACGGTAAAGGAAATCTGCCGGTCTGGCATCGCGGCCAACGCCACGCGGCCGGTCTGGCCCACCGCCACGTCGTCAATCAGGCGGTCTTCCACATCCAGCCACAGCCGGTAGCCATCGGGCGGCGACAGCTTGAACAGTTCCTGGCCGCGCTTGACGGCTTCACCCAGTTGCTGGCTCAGGTCGCCGCTGACGATGATGCCGTCAAACGGCGCGCGCATCGTTGAGCGCTGGATCTGTTCACGATAGAACTGAATCTGCGCCATGGCTTGGCGCGCCTGGGCTTGGGCGATGGCGGAGGCCGCGCTGTCACCCCGCGCCGATGCCTCTTCGGCTTGCCGGCGGTACTGCACTTCCAGGTTGCCCGCGCGCAGCAATTCCAGTTCGGTCTCTCGCGTATCCAGCGCGGCCAGGGCATCGCCCTGCTTCACGGTATCGCCCGCGCGGCGCGACGCATCGCTGATATAGCCATCGAACGGCGCGGCCAACACGCGCTGCACCACGCCTTGCACCGTGGCCGTCGCACTGATGCGATACGGGCCGTGCGCGAAGACGGCAAACGCCACCAAGGCGACCAGCGCGACGGCCGCCAGCTTGCGGCCAATGTAGCGGGGCCCAAGCAAACGGCCGGATTCGCGCAACACCGCATCGCGCCACTTGCGCCAGAACGGGCGTTCCTGCTGCAAGCGCTGATACAGCACGCGGCCGGCCAGTAGCACTACGCTTTGGCAAAGTTCGATGCTGGCTTTGTCGAACGGCAGGTCGTCCGGGCGCTCAAACACCAGCGCCCCGCGCGCGTCGCCATCGGGCGCGAACGGCACCGTCAGCACGTTGCGGTTGCCAAATTCGCGCGCAAGCTTCTGGTGCGCGCGCAGTTGGATGGTGCGGCCTTCGTCCTGCGGCACGCACAAGGTCGAGTTCTGGTCGATGGCTTCGTCCATGGCCTCGGCCACGCTGCGCACCAGGTTCATGTTCTGCACCAGCCGGCTGCTGTGCGACAAGGCGTAGACCTTGCTGCGGCCATCCTGCCGGAAGCCGATGCTGACCCGGTCGCATTCCAGCCGCGTCGCCAAGTCAGTAACCAGCGTCAGCGCCACATCCTTGAACTGCCCTTCCTTCAGCGAACGCGCCACGCAATTGATCACCACCATCAAGCGTTCGACCGTCTGCGCGCTATCGGTTTCCTGATGCTGCACCAGCCACGCTTCCAACACGCCCGTGCCCCAGCGCAGCGCCTGCACCAGCGGTTCGGGCGCCTGCATGGGGGTTTCGAACGCCGCCACGCCATGGATGCGGCCGCCCAGCACGATGGGGTAAGCCACCACCAGCCCGCTGGCATCCGCCGACACAGCCACTTCGCGGCCCTGCAAGGCTTCGTCCACCGCGCTGTAGAACACCGCGCCTGCGCGGCTGCCCGCCGGGGTTTGCGACACCGCTTCAAATGGCCCGGTGTCCGGCTCGCCCAGGATCAGCGCCGCGTGACGCACGCCCGGCAGCTGACCCGCCTGCAAGGCGAGCCAGGCGTCCAGGAAAGACTGGCGGTCGCTCGCGGCCGACAGCGCCGACCACCAGGCCAGGTCCGCGCGCTTCACCTGCGCGGGCACGACAGCATCATTCATCCTTGCTTCCACTCTCCGTGAGCGCCGGCTGCCGCACGCTCAGTCCGCGCTTGCGGCTGGCCTTCGGCTCCCAGGTATTGGTTTTTGAATTGAACACGACCGTGGCGTTGCCCGACTTGCCCAACGCACCGCTCAAGCCCAGGATGCCCACGCCCGCCGCCATGGCGACGCGCTCGGCCGTGGTGGATGCGTGGGTGTTCTCGGCGGCAGCCACGTTGTCAGCCGGCTGATCCGATTCCGACACTGCCGCGCCTTGCGGCGCTGCGTCCTGGGTTGCCGCGTCCTGTCCTGCCCCGTCTTGTCCTGCCCCTTCCTGCCCTGCCAAATCAGCAGCCGGGTTGGACGCGTCCTGTGCGGGCTTCGGAGCGGGCTTAGGCTCTGGCTTCGACGCCGTTTTCGCGCCGCTGGCGTAACCCTGGCCACCCCCGTCCTGCACCGTTTGATCGGTGCGCATGGACACCTCGTCCGGCGCGCCCGACGAAGCATAATCGGAAAGCCCGCCGTCGTGGCGTGCAATCACGATGTCTGGCGAAGTCGGTCCCAGACGGATGCTGTTGACCGCATCCCGCATGCCCGACAGGTACCACGCGCCCGCGTTGGGGCGGGTCAGCAGCGGCTCGAACACCGGGCGCTGCCATTGGCCGAAGTTGCCGCTCCAGGAATACAGATCCTCCAGCGCGCGGGTGATCAGGTCAGGCGTATTACCGCCCATGCCGAAGCGGGTCAGGTTCACCACGCGGCCGCTCTCCGGTTCGATATAGATGGCGGCAAAGTCGCCCACCATCACGTCCTTCGAGAAGCTGCCGCGGAAGCTGTCGGCCCCGATGCCGCCCAACATGTAGTTGCCGCCCGTGCCTGCCAACAGAATGTCGTTGCCGCCAAACGCGATATCGACGGTTTCGATCAGGCTCCAGCGGTCGTTGACGAACACCACGCGGCCGCTGTCGCCAAACATCACGTTGTTGCCCGCGCCGCTTTCCAGCTGGTCGGCGCCCATGCCGCCGATCATCACGCCTTCGCCGTTGTTGTACAGGCTGTCCGAGCCGCCCACCGACGGGTAGGTGGATTCGAACAAGGCGATCCGGCCGGCGGCGGTGAACACCGCCCGCGCGCCGTCGCCCGCGATCAGGTTGAAACCGCCTGCGCCCACCGCCCGGATGATGTCGTCGCCCATGCCGCCAAACAGCGCATTGCGGCCCGCGCCCACCGTGATGGTGTTCACGCCGCCCGATGGCAGGTTGATGGTCTCCAGCAGTTGCAGGCCGGCGCCCGACAGATAGCGCGCGTCCGCACCCGGCGCGGCGGCGTCAATGAAGTCGCCGCGGTTGCGCAGGTAGTTGACCGGCTCCACGTTCACGATGCGGCCGAAGTTGGCGAACACGATGTTGTTGCCGTCGCCCGCCGTGATCGTGTTGGCGCCCGCCGACAAGCCATCCGCCGACGCCCCCACCGCCAGCCCTGCCGCCTGCTGCGGCGTCAGCACCAGCGTCAGCGCGGCCAGCGACTGCTGGTCGGCCACCGCCGCCACGCCCATGTTCATCGGCGTATCCAGGTTGATGTTCATGCCGGCATTGCCGAACACGATGTTGTTGCCCTGGCCTGCATGGATGACGTTGTTGCCGCCGCCGCCCGCGATCAGGTCATTGCCCAACCCGCCATAGATCACGTCGTTGCCCGCGCCGCCGTATAGGATGACGCCCTGCGTGGTGGTGCGTGCGTCCAGCACGTTGTTGCCGCCGTTGCCAAAGTGCAGCGCCTGGCCTGCTGCGCGTTGGCCGGGCGATGCGGTGTAGTAGGCGTCGTCCTGGCTGGTCGAACCAAACAGCAGCACCGGCCGGTCCGTGCCGCCCACCGTATTGCCTTCGGCCACCAGCAGGTTATTGCCGCCGCCGCCCTGCACCAGCGTGACCGTGCCGACCGTGGCGTGGCGCACCGTGTAGGTGTCATCGCCCTGGCCCAGCATCGTGTTCACCGACTGCACGCCGTGGAAGACGATGCCGCGGTCGAACACATGCGTGCCCGCCTGGCTCGTCTGCAACACCGTGCCGCCCGCGCCGCCCAAGCCCGGCGTCATGCCCAGCCCGGTGATGCGGCCGAAGTCGCCAGCTTGCGCGTTGCTATACACGCGGTCCAGGCCACCCATGTTGTCGACCTGATCCTGCATGCCGGTCTGCCCGGCCGTGGTGCCGTCATTGAAAATGCGGATGCGGTCATTGACGGGCGCGGCAGACGCCACGCCGTCATTGCGCGCACCCAGCACGCCATCGGTTTCGCTTGGCAGGCCCACGCCCGCATGCAGCGTGCCGTCGTAATCCGGGCGGTCCAGCGTGTCGCCTTCGATCAGCAGCGTGCCTTGGATGCCCGACACGTCATGCGGCTGGTCGCCGTAATTGGCGTAGCTGATGCCCGTTACCGGGTCCACCGTGATGATGGGCTGGTCGCTTGCGCGCGGGTTGCGCACCTTGCCCGGTTCGTTGGCGGGGCCGGCATAGGCCGGGTCCGCCACGCGCACCAGAATCGGCGGCAAGGCGACGTCTTGCAAGCCGGGCAGCGTCGTAAAGAGCGACGCCGACAGGTGCAAGTCAAGGCCAGCCAGGCTCAGCGGCGGCAGGCCTGCGCCCGCGCCGTCTTCCACCTTGACCAGCACCTGCTGCATGGCGCCCCACGCTTGCGCGCCGACACCGTTGGCGTCAAACGTCAGCACTACGCTTTGGTGCCAGGTCAGCCCGCCGTCGGTGGACAGCAGCAGCCCCCGCCCTTGCAGGCTTTGCAGGGCAGCCGCCATCGAATCCGCCGCGTTCAGGCCCACGCCTTGCGTCAGCGAGCCATACAAGGCGGACGCCACCATCGCACTGCTCAGCGACACATACGCCTGGCCCGAAGCCGGACGCGGCAGCACGCTGGCATCCAGATTGATCGCCAGCGACAGCGTATTGCCGCCGCTGGCGTCCAGCTGGCCCGGCTGCGCCGTGATGCTGACCGGCTGCGCGCCATCGAACACGTCGCGCGAACCGCCGCGGCCGGTCACGATGGTGTTGCCCGCCACGTCACCCGACAGATCGAAGGTATCGCTATCGCGTCCGCCGATCAGGGTCGTGATGACATTGCTGCGCGTGGACAGCACATAGATGTGGTCATTGCCTTCGCGGGCATCCAGATTGACGCGCTGGATGTTCTGGTAGCTGGTGTTCAGCCCCGCGCCGCGGATGCCTTCTTGCGTCAGCACAAAAGCGTCGGCATCTTCCGAGCCCAGCACGGTGTAGGTATTGATCCCGTCGCCGCCATCCATCGACACCGCGCCGTTGATGACGTAGTTGCGCTCGCCGTTGGGCTGTTGCTGCGCTTCCTTGAACGCGTAGACCATGAACTCGTCATCGCGCTTTCCGCCAAAGAGCGCCAGCGGCGCGGCGTTGCTGTAGATGCGGAAGACGTTGCTGCTGTTTTCCGCGCCGTACAGGGTCAGGCCGAAACTGTTGCCGCGTGACAGATAGCCCTGCGTGGTTTGCACCGTGTCGATCTGGTCGCCCGCGCCCACGTTCGGGAACTGGCGGTCCAGCGCGTACAGCTGGCCGACCTGGTATTCGTTGTGCTTGGACGCATCGCTACCCAGGCCGCCGTCGATGACCACATACGTGCTGGTGTCATCAATATAGAAGCGGTTGCCGCCGTCAACCGCATTCAGGCGCAGCCCGCCCGTCATGCTGCGGTCGTAGTTCACGCGCTGCACTTCATTCGCGTAGCCCGCGCCTTGCGGCGTGATCTTCGCGACGAAGTGCTCGCGCACCAGGAAAGTTTCGTCCTGCGTGGTGCCGTTGATCGTCAGATGGTTCACGTCCGACAGGTTTTCAAGGCCGTTGTCGTCGGAATCATGCACGTTGATCCAGATGGACGTCAGCGCCGCGGCCAGGTTCACGATGATGTGATCCGAGCCCCGTCCGCCGTCCACATCCACGCGGTCGGTCACGCCGGCCACGCCTTGCTGGCTGGTCAGCGACGGCAGTTGATCCAGCACGATCAGGTCGTTGCCATCATTGCCATGCAGCGACACGCCGCCCGCCAGCGCCCGCGCCGACAGGTAGATCGTGTCGTCGCCCTCGCCCGCCAGCACGGTTGCGCCGCCGCCCAACAGAATGCGCGCCATCCAGATCTTGTCGTCGCCGGCGCCCGCGCCCACTGCCAGGTGACCCAGGAAATCGGAGTCAGACAAGGTGATCAAGTCAGCGCCTGCGCCGGTGGTGATGCCGGTGTTGCCGCCGACCGTCACCGTATCCAGCAGCACGACGTTGTCGCCGCCGCCCGCGTCTACCGTCAAGGAACCGGCCAGATCCGAGTCCGCCAAGGCGATCTCGTCCAAGCCCGAGCCGGCCGTGATGGCGGTATCGCCGCCCACTGTCGCGGTTTGCAGCACGACGACGTTGTCGCCTTCGCCAGCGCTTACCGTCAGTGAGCCTGCCAGACCGCTGTCCACCAGCGCGATCAGGTCATCGCCCGAGCCGGTCGTGATGGACGTATCGCCGCCCACCGTCACGGTTTGCAGCACGACACCGTTGTCGCCGTTGCCGGCCGCAATCGTCAGTGCGCCCGTCAGATCGCTGTCCACCAGCGCGATCAAATCATCGCCTGACCCGGCGGTGATAGACGTGTCGCCACCCACCGTCACAGTGTCCAACGCCACGATGTTGTCGCCGTTGCCGGCGTTTACCGTCAATACTCCGGTCAGCGCGCTTTGCTGCACGGTGATCTGGTCCACGCCCGCGCCCGCCGTAATAGCCGTCGCGCCCGCGATAGTTACGACGTCCAGCAGCACGACGTTGTCGCCACTGCCTGCATTCACCGATACCGCGTCGCCGAAATCGCTGTGCGTCAACGTGATCAGGTCAGCGCCCGTGCCTGACAGCAGCGTCGCACCGCCGCCTACGGTGACGGTATCCAGCAGCACCACGTTGTCGCCTTCGCCCGCGTCCACCGTCAACGTGCCCGTCAAATCGCTATCCAGCAGCACAATCGCATCCAGGCCCAAGCCGGTGGTGATGGCGGTATCGCCACCCACCGTGACGGTGTCCAGCAACAAGGTGTTGTCGCCGTCGCCCGCCGTGATCGTCAGCGCGCCGGTCAGGCCACTGCCCACCACCGTGATCTGATCCGCGCCTGCGCCTGTCGTGATCGACGTGTCGACACCCACCGTCACCGTATCCAGCAGGACGACGTTGGCGCCTTCGCCGCCGTCCACCGTCAACGTGCCAGTGATAACGCTCTGCTGGAACGTGACGGCATCATCGCCCTCCCCGGCCAGCACGGTGATATCGCCGCGCACATCCGTGGCGTCGAACGTGACCGTGTCGTCGCCGTCCAAGGTGCGCACGGTGGTTTGCTGCTGATTGATCAGCAGCGCGTTGACCAGAATCTGGTCTTGACCCGAACCGCCCGTGATATCCAGCAAGACGCCTTGCGTCAACGCGTCATGACCATCCAGCGCGCCGCCAACGTCGGCGGTGCTGCTGAAGGTGATGGTGTTGTTGCCACTGTCGCTGCCGTACACATAGATCTCGGGCGCCACCAGGCGGCCGTTGATGTCCACCGCCGAGGCCTTGCCGTAGCCGGCCGTGCCGCGGTCATCGCGGTCCACGCGCAGGTTCATGCGCTGGCCAGCCTGGATCAAACCGCCTGCCTGCAAGCCGCTACGGCCCGCAACCGACAGGTTGTTGCCCGCCAGCAGGCTCACCACGCCCACGGTGCTGATCACCGCGTCCGGCGCCAGGGCGATATCGCCCGACGTGCCGGCTTGCGCGCCTTCGTAGCGCGCCACCAACCACGCGTTGGCGGCGTTGATCTGGCCAACGTTGAACGACAGCGCCTGCGACACGCCTTGCGCATCGGTGGCGGCGCCCACTTGCACCAGCGCCACGTCGCCAACCGCCTTGACATTGATGGTCGACTGCGCGCCCACCGACGCCACGATCAGCGCGTCGTTGACCGCCGCGCCCGCCGTGTCGGACTGCACGTAGCCGCCCACCGAACCACCCGCCACAAAGAACAGGCTGCCGCCGGTCACGACCGCAACGCTGCGCGTGTTCGACAAGCCCGGATGCGCGGTCTTGTCGCTGACGATGTTGGTGGCGCTGCTCAGGTGGACCTCATCGCGTGACCGCGACTCCACCCGCGCCAGCACCAGATCATTCGCGCCCAGCTGGCTGATCGACACCGACCCCAAGGCCGACGCCACCAGATAGCCGGACATATCCGTCAACAACGGCGAGCCCAGCTCCCCGATGGTGCCGGACAGCGTTTCCAGCCACACGTTGCGCGCGGTGATCGCGGCCTGGCCCGAAGCCGTGCCGTTCAAGATCGCGTCCAACGCATAGATGCGCACATCGCCGCGCACCCCGCCGGCATCGACCACATCGATACCGCCCAGGCGCAAGCCATGCATGCCATACAGGTTGACGCCCTGCGTGGCCGACGCCCGCACCGTGGCCTGCGTATCGGTTGCCGACACGCTGACCAAGAGCGGCGTGCCTTCCTGCGAGACGTCGGCCCCCATCTGGCCCACCGACTGCCCGGCGATCAGCGCCACTTCGCGCACATAGCCCAGGCCCGCCAGCTCGGCGGCGCTCAGGTCAGACAGCACCACGTTGGCGTACTGGCGCTGGCCTTCGGACGTGGCGTTCAGGATGGACAAGCCCGCCTTCAACGTTACGCTGCCGGCCGACACCACTTGGCCCACGCGCAGGTTCGCGTCCGTCTGGTAAGACGAGCCGCCTGCCGCCGTGCCCTTGGTATTGGCCAGAACCAGGTTCAAGTCCTGCGCGCCCAACTGCGACACGCGCGCCACGCCACCCGCTTCCACGTACAGCGCGTGGCCGGCGGACAGGCTCAGTTGCAGATGCTTCGAGGCGTCGTACTGATAGATGCCGTTGGCGTCCCGCGTGCTGCCCACGATGTCCTGATCCGCCACCAGGCTGACCTGGCCGGCGCTTTCCAGCGTGCCCGCATCGGTGCCGATGATGGAACCGCCCTGGGCGCTGACCGTGATGGTGATGCCGTCCTTGGCGTGGATATCGCCCAGGCGGATGCTGCCCTTGGGCGAATCCAGGCCGACGGTGGTGTCGCTGTAGGCGGACACCACGCCGTTCACGGCCTGCACCGCCAGCGAACGCGTGAGCTTCAGCGTCAGGTAGCGCGGGTCGCGCATGTCGCCCACCAGCATGCCGCTGGCAAGCGCCTGCGGGCTGGCGCCGTCTTGCGCCATGTACGGCACGTTGACGGGTTTCCAGACCGGGTCCAGGAAGCCGCTGCCAATATCCACCACCTGCACGCCATTGGCGCGCGCGGCGGCCACATTGGCCTGCCATTGGCTGATATCGGCCGCCGACGCGCCTTCCAGCAGCTTGCTGTTGTAGATGAAGACGTCGCGGCTGTTCTCGTACAGGCCGAAGCGGTCGGCGAACAGGAACTGCACCGCGCTATTGGCCGACAAGGTCGTGCCCAGCTTCAGCGATGCGTCGTTGGAGAACACCGGCTCAAAGCGCTGCCACAGGCTCGTGTCGCTGAAGTCGACGCTGGCACGGTCCAGCGGCGTGGTGCCAGCCGGGCCGATGTAGCGATACAGCGTGTGATACACGCCCGCCAGGTTGACCGCGTTGGCGCGCGACAAGATGGCCTTGTCGGCCTCGGGCAGCGAGTCAAACACGTTGGCGCGTTCGTCATCCGACAAGCCGCCCAGGCTGGGCAGTTGCAGGGTGTAGTCGCCCAGCTCGGCGCCAATGGAACCCTGGCCCGACGTGCGCAACACGATGCCGCCGCCCGCCTTCACGTTCAGGAAGCGGTCTGCGGGCGGCGCGCCGTCCGTATCACCGTCCACGTCGAACACCTGTTCGTTGATGGCCGCCGACACCGGATACAGCAGGTTGTTCTCGATGTTGCGCAACGTGGCCGTCGAGAAATAGAAGAAGTAGCCCGCGTTGTAGGTCTGGCCGTACAGCGCGATATCAGCCGCCGTTTGCGCCGGCGCATCCGCACGCACGGTATAGGTGCGTGTGTAGGCTTCTACGCCCGCCCCGTTCAGGCTGGATGCGTCAAACGCCAGCGTGATGGCCTCGCCCATGTTGGGATACAGCGCCAGCAAGCCGTCGTTCTGCCCTGCCCCCGTCTGATACAGCATGGCGTCGGCCAGCGACGCCGCCAGGCGGATCGTGCCGTCCGCGCCCACGATGGCGTAGTACGCCGTGTCGGCCCGCACATTGCCTACCGATTGGCGGAAATAGATCTCGTCGCCCGTGCGCAGCGCACGCAGTTGCCCCGTGCCGTCGTCCACGATGTTCATGTTGGCCAGCTTGAAGCTGCCCGCCCCCACTGCCGTCAGGCCCGAGCTCACCGCTCCCGCGGCGGACTCCAGGCGGTCGCGCCAGTAGTTGTGGTATTCGGCGGTCTGCGCCAGTTCCTTGTCCACCACGTAGTCGTAGACGATCTGGTTGCGCGTGGACTTGACCAGGTTCTGCGCCGCCGTGATGTCCAGCGCGGCAGGCAGGTAGTTGGGGTCAAAGCCCTGGTTCTTCAGCTGTTCGTGCAGCGCCTGCATTTGCGCGGTCAAGCCTGCCGTCGAACCGGCGGCCTGTGTCTGGAACAGGTGCGTGGACACCGTGAACATGCCGTTCACGTCTGCCGCAGCAAAGCCGCGCAACAGCTCGCCCGTGATGCCGGCGTCGGTAAACAGCGCCTTGACCAGTTCGCGGCCCTCGGGCGTCTGGTTCAGCAGTTCAATCTGCTGGTGCAGCACCGCCTGTTCCTTGGACGCAAAGAGCTGAACCGTGTTGTTGGCGCCCACCAGCACGTAGTACGCCACGTTGGTTTGCAGGCTGGCCGTCTTGCCGATCTGCACGCGCACGTCGTTCAGGTAAACACGGTCGTAGTTCTGCAAGGCGCGGTAGCCCGTCACCTGGCCGTTGGCATCCGTGACCGGCACGATATTCATGTCGGTCAGCGTGATGACGTTGTCGGCAGACACGGTAGCGCCGCTGGCGGCCGCGTCCAGCAGCTTCACCGTCACCGCGCCCGGCGTGCTGCCTGCCACGCCGAAGATCTGCGCAATCGATACCGGCGTGCCGCCGTTGAAAGCGCCATCCACGCTGCTCGACAGCGTGACCACACGGCCGTTCACGCTCTGGATGTAATAGATGGCGGTCTGCGTGGAGTTCGCAAAACTCAGCTCCACGCGCTGGCCTTGCACCAGGCGGTCGGTGCCCGGCAAGGTCAGCGTGGCGGCGCCAAACTGCGTCAGCGACTGCTGCGTAAAGCCGTTGTCCACCAGGCGGATGCCGGCGTTCACCGTCATGCCGTGCAAATCGGGCGTGTAGCTGCCCGACGTCGCGGTGTCGTGAACGTTGGTGTTCTGGTAGACGTTCAGGTCTTCCAGCTGCGACTTCTCCGCATACACCTTGCCCGTGAACGTGATGCGGCCGGTCAGCCACGCGCTGTCGGGGCTGGACGCCGTCAACGGATTGCCGTCGGCGTCCACGATGGTCAGGATGTGCAGCGTGCCGTTGTCGTAGACGCCCAGGTCATGGCCTTGCAGCTTGCCATTCTGGTTGGTCATGTACAGCTCAAGCCCGGCCAGCGAGATCGACTGCCCGCTTTGCAGCAGCGCCTTGATGCTGTTGGCCAGCTGCGTGCGCGCAACATCGCTCAGGTTGGCGTTGGTCAGATCCCAGCTGAAGCCGTTGCCCATGTCGACGAACTCGGCATACCCGGCGCCCGCCGTTTCCGTATAGGTGTAGAACGGCAGCAGGTTTGTGCCGAACCAGCCCCAGTTGTTGTTCGGCGTGTCTGACGTCAGCACGCCCTGCTTCAGCGCGGCAGCGCCAAAGCCGCGTTGGATCGTGTAGGCCACGGCCATGGAGCCGGTGCCCTTGCCCAAGCCCGTCAAGCCGTAGACCAGTTGCGACGGCAGCGGCGTTGACGTGACCATGTTCGCGCCGTTGCGCACGAAGAAACTCTTCAGCGAGACAGCCGCGCCCGAGAACGTGATCGAAATCTGGTTCTGCGCGTTGTAGACGCTGGTTGCCGGCGAGCCGTCGGCCTGGACGAGGCTCAGGGACTCGATGCGGCGCGTATAGCTGACGCCGTCAATCATGAACGTGATCTCGCTGCCAATCAGCCCATTGGCGGCGCTGTTCATCCACTGGTTATAGTCCTGCACGGAATTGCCGGACGGTATCGACCAGCCCAGCGTATTCCCGGCCAGCTGAAGCTGATTGCTGGTGATGGTGCGCTCAACGACCGTCCAGGTGCTGCCCGGCGTTGTCGACGTCAGGTTTGCGTACAGCGACCCGGCGCCGGTGTTGATCTGGCCTTGCGGGTGGTCCAGGTTGTATTGATCAATTGCCGCGATGATGTCGGCCGAAATGTTCTGATCGTTGGCGCCCAGCGCGGGCGCCGGCGTGCCCGCCCCTGGCACGACGGGACGCGTGGCGTTCTGCGTGCCGGTGACCTCGCCCCCGCCCAGCGTGCCGGCCGCGTTGCCAAACACGATGTTCAGGTTGTGATGGCCGGTGCTGTCCAGGCTGGTCAGGTCGCCCACATACGGCGACTTCAGCGTGACCAGGATCGAGTCGAAACTGTTCGACCCCCACCACTGGCCGCCCGTCGGCACAATCTGGTCAATCGTCAGCTGTTGGCCGTCCACCAGGATGTAGGTGTAGGTGCGCAAGCCGGCAAGCGCGCGCTGATACAGGTCGCCCTGCGTCTGGCCCGACAGGCTGGCAAAGGCATTCAACTGGTCATTGCTTAGTTGCAGGCGCAAGGTGCTGGAGCCCTGCTGCACCGTCAATGCGCCAGACGGCAAGGTGAACGAAATCGGCAGGTTGGCGTTGGACTGATCCGTGGCGCCTGCCAGCGCATACGACGGGCCGTACAGCACGCCTTGGCTGCCCGCCGTGTAACCCAGTGACGCCAGCGACACCGGGCCCGCGTTCGACGTCGGGTTGAGCGGGTCGTACACCGTGAACGTGAACTGGTAGATGTTGTTCGCGCCGCTGCCTGCCACCAGACCCAGATAGCCCAGGATTTCCTTGCGGACGTTCCCGTTCAGGCTGTCGTTGTAGGCCAGGCGCACCAGATGATGGCCATCCACCGCCGCCTTCAGCGCGGCGTTGTACTGGTCCGCCGTGAGGTTCAGCGCCAGGTACTGGCCGCCTTCGGCCTGCGTGCTCAGGTACGTGCCGACGCCGCCCAGCGTAATCGTGGCGGTCTGCAACGACCGCACGCCCGACCAGTAGCTGTCGTACTGCGCCAATTGCGCGTTCAGGTCGGCCAGAATCTTGGCCGTGACGGTCGGGTACGCCTTCTCGGTGGCGGTGCGGGTATCGGCAAGCTCGCCATCCAGCAGCGAACCACCGTTCAGCGTGATGTTGACGCTGCCCAGCTCCGCGTAAACGGACGCCTGCGGGTTTGTCCAGTTCACCGGCTTGACCAGGGTCAGGTCGGCATTCAACACGTTCTGCGACAAGTAAATGCTCTTGTCAGCGCCGGCCGGGCCGCCCGCCAGGCCCGCCTGGGCGGCGAAGCCCTGGCGCGCATTGATCGTCAGCGCCTTGGACGCCGTGCCTATCGCGCCATAGCCCGCGTTCAATTCGATGCGGTTGCCCGACACGACGGTGTCGGTGCTGCTCGTGGACGCGTGGGCGAAGATGCCGTTACGCGCCTCGATATACACCGTGCCCGCCGACGAGTTCACTTTCTTCAGCGTCGCCCACGAGCTATTACCGCCGTCCGAGAAGTAATTCAGACGGATGTCGTTGCGGGCTTCCGCGCGGGTGTAGCCGTTGGACCCCATCACGTTGAGCGTGATCGCGCCGCCCAGCGCGATGGCGTCCACGTTGACCTGCGCGCTGGCGCCCGTGGGCATCTGCCCGTTCACATCGCGCGCCATGATGCCGACTTCGCCCTGCATCGTGATCGATGTCGGCTTCGAGGCCGACACCGCTTCGATATGCACCGTCTTGCCGTTGCCGACGATCAGGTTGCCCGCGAGCGTGATGTCGCCATTGCTGCGAATGTAGATGGCGTTGTCGGCGTTGCTGGAGCCCATGAAGCTCAGCGTGATTTCCTGGGAAGCCGGCATGTAGAAGGTGAACAGCTCTTGCTGCTTCTTCTCGACCACCTGCGTCAAGGTCGTCGTCTTGGTGCGCAGCCAGCCGCCGCCGCTGGTGTGCGGGCCGTCGTTGCGCACGATGACGCCGGTGTTGAACTTACGGTAGGCCACGCTGAAGACAGAGGTATCCAGCGCCGTGCCACCCGAGGTTTCCAGACGGTAATGCTTGCCGTCGGGGCCTTCGATACTGCCAGCCGCGTCTTCCACCAGCGTTTGCGTGCCGCTGCCTTCGATGGTGGTGGGCAGCAGCGCGTCGTTCAGTTTGCCGCTGGCGATCAGTTGCTGTTTCAGCGCATCCGGCACGGAATTGACGCCGTCATAGGCGACCACCGTCGACACCAGCACGGGGCGCGGCGTCTCAAACACCGTGACCGGGCCGGACTTGCTGGTGTTCTTGTCCGTCAGCCAGCCCAAGGGGTCGAAGTCGCCGAACAGGTTGAATTGCTTGGTGGTGTAGATGGTGGTGGTGGTTTCGCCCGAGCTCCAGCCCATGACCCACACCATCATCTGGCCGGCCTGGGGCTTGTAGCTCAAGGTCAGCGTCTGGCCGTCCTGCAACGAGCCGGCGGTGTTGCTCAAGCCCGCCGAGCTTTGCTGGCCGTTGCCGTTGTCGTACACCCAGATCCAGGTCAAGGGGTTCACTTCACCCGGCGTCGGCTGCACCGACACAAACTTGTTCCACACCGTGTGCACGACGTTGTTCGTGCCTTGCAGCTCGTACAGGTCTTTCTGGCCGCGCGCGGTGTCGATGATTTCGATCCGGCCGCGGCGGTAGGTGCTGACGTCGATGTCGCCCGTCACCAAGGCGTAGGTCGTCTGGTTGTCGATGTGCACCGACGCGTAGCCGTTGGCCACAACCAGGTTGCCATTGCCCACCGACACAATCTGGCCGGTCAGCGAAATGCTGCCGCCCGCCAGGCGGATCGGGTCCAGGATGATGGTCTGCGTGGCGTAGTCGAAACGGCCGGTGATGGCGCCGTAACGGTTCAACGACCCGTCGGCGCTGAACGACACGCCGCTGATGGCGTAGCCGTTGCCGTCTTGCAGCGCCTTGTCCTGGTCGCCGCGGAACGAGCTGTCGATCTTGATGTAGGCGTCGGTCAGGCCGCTTTGGATCTTGCCGTCGATGTTCAGCGTCAGCGCCGAAATGCTGACCGCGCCCAGCGCGAAGATACGCGAATCACGCGCCGCCGAGTTGTTGTTCATGTACTGGGCGAAGGTGTCCAGCTTCATGTAGCCCCATTTCAGCAACACGTTCTGCATCGTGTCGCTGATACCGGTGCTGGTGCTGCCGCTCTTCAAGGCGTTGACGACGCTGGCCCAGCTGTCATTGAGCAGCGTGGGGTCAGCGCCGGTGTTGAACCACCCGTCGCTTTGCAGGCTGAAATTGCCCTTGGCCACAATATCCAGGCTCACCGCCTGGATCGTGCCCGACACATTGATGCTGCCCAGCGTGTTGATCACCGACACCTTGCCCAGCGGGTTGACCACCGCGCCCAGCAGGCCCAGGTCCACAGGCGCGTTCGCAATCATATTGGCCAGCGATTTGTCTCTGCTGCCATCGGGCCGGATCTCGTCCAGCATGCCGCCGAACGGGTCCGCGGCCCAGGTGTTCTTGACCTGGCTGATGTTGACTTCGGCCGTGTCGGCCCCTGACGCGCCCTTGACGGACACGT
Organism: Achromobacter kerstersii; assembly: GCF_902859595.1. Lineage (GTDB taxonomy): Bacteria > Pseudomonadota > Gammaproteobacteria > Burkholderiales > Burkholderiaceae_B > Achromobacter > Achromobacter kerstersii. The sequence goes on from NZ_CADIJQ010000001.1 coordinate 1,539,813, forward strand.
CGTTGATGTACAGATGGCCGGTCTTGAAGACCTTCAGCTGCCCATCGGAACCCGGCCGGATGATGGTGCCGTCCAGCACCACGGCGTCATACACGTTCATCAGCATCGGCGAATCGTTGACGATGTTGATCTGCGTGTTGGCGCGCGCGTCGATGCCCGCCTGATTCACGCCGCTGGTGTCCGTGGCGCTGACATAGACCGAACCGCCCGACGCGTACATGTCGGGGACTTCGACATAGAACGTGGAGAACGAATCCAGGTAGCGAAGCTGCCCATCCACCACCGTCGCCATCTGGATGCTTTGCAGTTGGCGCTGCAAGGCGGCGATGTTGGCCTGGTAACGCGCCACCGCCTGCGGGTCGGACGCGTGCTCGGTCTGCATCTTCGTCAGCGTGCGAATCTGCTCGCTGATGACGTTCTGCTGGCTGGCGTAGCGCAGCGTGGGCATGCCCACGTCCAGGGTCTTCAGCACGAAGTACAGGCTGCCCACCTGGGCGGCCGCCGTGCTGCCGAAGTCCGTGCGCAGCGCGTCGTCCTTCTGGGCTTGCGTCGGGTTATTCAGGCGCAGCCAGTAGCTGTTGTTGTAGTTCTCGGTGGCCAGATTCAGGTCACGGCTGTCCAGGCTGTTGTAGCGGTAGTAGTTGTTATTGCCGTCCGTAATGATCATGCCGGTCGTGACGTTGACCTTGATGTCGGCGGCGGTGAACGCCGTCAGCTCATAGTTCACGTCGATATTGACCGTCCCGGCCGCGCCATCGAGGCTGGTCTTGCCCGCACCCAGCAGCTTTTCCAGAATCGCCTTCACGACGGCCGAGTTCGAATCGAACTTCACCGCGCCGCCGGCCGCCTGCACGCCCAGGCCGGACAGGCCCAGTTCCTTCAACAATTCGGCCGGAATCACAAACAGGTTGGCCGCATTGTTCACGCCCGCGATGATCTGCGTGGCGGAGCCGGTGGCGACCTTGCTGGACGTGGTGTCCACCACGCCATCGGCCAGATTGGCCGTGGGGTTCAGGTTCAGGCCGATGACCTGCACCGTGCCATTCACCTTGGCCTGGTCCAGCGTGGACGGGTTGGTTTCCAGGCGCACGTTGCGCTGCGCCTTCAACAGCGAACCGTTGGACGACACGCCGTCGATCAGCACCGTGTTGATCTGGCGCGCCTTCGCGCCGCTGTCCACGTCGGGAATCTGGGCAATGCCCACCAGCGTGAATGACACGTTGTCGTTGGCCAGCAGATAGCCGGTGGACAAGGGGTCGGACGCCTTGCCGCTGCCCGCCAGCGCCAGGATGCTGTCGGCCTCGATCGACGAATTGTCGATCTCGATGGCGTTGCGCACCGTCAGGTTGTTATTGCTGTCGGACTTGCTGAAGCTGGATACCGCCACCACCAGCAGGTCGCTGATGGTCGTCGTGACGCCGCGCGTATTGGCCGCCATGACCACGTCGCCAAAGGCATTGCGCAGGAAGGCGCCGTCCACCTTGACCTTGGACAAGGCGCCTTCGGTGCTCAGGTGGTTGGTCGACAGCGTGACCGATACGCCGGATACGCCGGTGATCTTGTTGCGCTGCGTGTAGATGATGTCGTTGGTCGTGACCAGGTCCAGCATGCCCGGCGTGCCGTAGTCGCCGCGCGCGCTCACCACCGTCATGCCTGCCGACGTGATGGTGTCGCCCGCCTGGCGCGAGCCGGTGATGGTGATGGTGGATTCCGGCTTGATCGTCACCGTGTGCTTGCTGACGTCGGCGCCCGCCACCTTGACGGAATAGCCGCTCAGCGTGGACGTGCCGCGCACGGTGTTGTTGCTGCGGATGTCCAGCTTGTTGCCCGTGACTTGCGCGCCGCCGCTGATGTCGATGGCCGACTTGCCGCCGACGTCCACGTCGATCTTGCCCTGGCGGCCCGCCACCAGCGCGATCGTGCCGGCGTCCATCTTCACGTCCACCGACTGCACCTGCCCCGCCGTGATGCTGAGCAAGGTGCCGTCCACGCGGGCGTTGTTGCCGATGGACACGCGCGCGTCCAGATTCGTCGTGAGCGACGCGGAGTCAATCGACACCGTCACCCCGCCCACTTCCAGCGAACGCGCTTCGGCCAGCAGGCCGGCTTCGCCGTTGCGTTCGGTGGTGGCGCCCACCGTGATGCCGACGATATCGCCCTGCACCTTGGCGTTGTCCACCGAGGCCTTCAGCGACCCGCCCAGGCGCGTTTCGGCGCTCATCACGCCCACGCCGATCACGCCGCCCTTGATCGCCTTGGAATAGGCGCGGCCGTAATAGGTGCCTTGCGCATTGATGTTGACCATCCCGGGCGCCGTGCCCAGGCCGGGCGACGTCACCGACACGCCGGTCAGCACCGCACCGTTCTTGGCTTCGGCAAGCGTCGTCGTGGCAATATCCACCAGCGCCTTGTTGACGTTGACGGCCAGCCCCGTGGTGGCGGCCACGCCGGCCGTCTGAGTCTGGCTGAAGTCCACGCTGACCAGCGCGTTCATGTCCACCACCGGGGCGGCCACGTTGGCGCCGTCCACCGACGCCGTGGTGGTGTCGCGTGCGATGTTCTCGGCGATGCCCACGCCGACCGCCACGCCCACCATGCCGACCGCCACGCTGACTTGCGTCAGGTCGATCTGCGCGGCCACCTGGGTATTGGCCGTGATCTCGACTTTGCCCAATGCCCCGACGTTGCCGCCGCCCGTGATCTTGGCGCTGACGTTGTTGCGGGTGTTGTTCGTGACCCGAACGCCTGCGCCCGATGCCGCGATGCCGCCGCCCACCGCGACCGATGCGGTCACGGCGTCCAGGCCCTTGAAGTCGGTCTTTTCCAGCGCCAGCACGGACACGGCGTCATACGCGCCCACGTTCTTGCCGCTGGCGGTATTGATGTAGGCGCTGACCTGGTTTTCGGCCACGCTGTCCACCAGCGTCACGGCCAGGGCCAGATTCAGGCCGAAGCTGCCCGGCACCGGCAGCGAGGCCGCCACGGCCACGCCATACGCGCCGGACTTCAGGATGGTGCTGGTGTCTTGCGCCCGCACCGTCACGGAACCTGCACCGCCTGTCAGGCCGGCCGTCACGTCAGACCCCTGAATATAGGCGGACGTCGTAGTGGCAAAGCGGTTCGTCACCTGCACACCCGAGCCGGCCGCCGAGCCGCCAAAACCCGCCACCGCGACGCTGCCGGCGAAGTTGACGCTGGTCAGCGTCTCGGTGGACGTCGCCAACACATCCACATTGCCCTTGGTGACCGTGATGGTGCTGTTGTCGATATATGCCAGCGCGCGGTTGCTGCGGGTGACGCCGTCGCCCGCGTACGCGCCAAACGTATTGTTGGCGATCGACACGCCGATGCTGGCCGCCAGGCCTGCACCCGTTGCGCTGACCGACACCGCGCCCGTCACCGCCGAAATGGTGGACGTGTTGTCCGCCTTGACCGACACCCCCGTGCCTGCCGTGATGGTGGAACCGGTGATATAGCCGCCCACATCGTTGGCAATGATGTGCGTGCCTTCCGCGCCCGAACCGGACACGGACACGCCCGAGAACCCAGCCGCAACCGACGCCGCCACCGACACGCCATCCAGCTTGGCGGTCTCCTTGGCCGACACGGCCACTGCGTCCGACACGTTCAAGGTGGACGCCGACACGTACGACTGCACGCTCATGGCCGCCACGTTGCTGGCCACCGAGGCGCCCACGGCGAGCGACCCGCCCGTCATGGCAAACGCCAGCGATGCGCCAATGGCCTTGGCTTCCAGCGTCGTTGTGTCTTCGGCTGCGACGGACACGCGCGTCATCTGCGCGCCTGTGCCGACATTCAAGACGGAATTCGCCACCGACGCTTCCACCGCGCCCAGCGCCTTGTTGCTGGCCAGCGCCACGCCCACCGACAGGGCCAGACCCTGCGACGTGCCGGACAGGCTGGCGCCTGCCGCGGTGGCTTTCAGCGTGGACGTGTTCGTCGCCTTGACGGACAGGCTCTCCGCCCCGCGCACGTTGGCGTCAATCTGGGTCAGGCCGTCCACCTGTGCGCGCGTCACGGCGCGCGTGGTGTTCGATGCATTGGAACCCGCCGCCGCCAGCGCGACGCCGTTGTACGCAATGCCCACCGCGCCCGCCACCACCACGGTTTCCAGCGTCTGGATCGTGTCGGCGGTGACGTTGATGGCGCCCAGGTTCGACACCTGCGTGTTGGACAGCGTGGCGCGTGCGCCCGCATCCTGCGTGATGGTGTTCTCGGCGACCGATGCGCCGATGGCAAGCGAGCCGCCCGCCGCCGTGAAGGCCACGCTGGCCACCACCACCGTGGCCTTGATCGTGCCGCTCATGTCGGCATCAATGGTCAGCGCGTTGGCGCCGTTGCCGTTGATGCGCGAGCCGTTCATTACCGCGGTTGCAGACGAACTGATCACGTTGCGCGCATCCGCGCCGCCGCCTGCCAGCGAAATGCCGCCCAGGCCCACGCCCACGGCAATCGATGCCGCAACCGACACGGTATGGATGCTGGCCTTGCTGTCCGCCTTCACGGTAATGGCCGGCGCGTTGACGAAGTTCACCCCGTCAACCTTGGCCAACGCTGCGTTGCCTACGTCGTTCTGCGCCAGCGATGCGGCCACCGACAAGGACGCGGTTGCGCCCAGCGACACCGCCACCGTAATCGCCACGGCGGCAATCGTGCTGTCGATGCGCGCCACGTCCATCGCCACGACCGACACGCTGGCCGCGTTCCAGGCATGCGCCTGGTTCACATCCGTGATGCGGGCGGTGATGCCCGTCTTGATATTGTTGACGGCCCGCGCGCCTGCGCCGGCCCCCGACACCGCCAGGCTCGCGCCGTCCACGATGGGCGGCGCGTAGGCCACCGACACCGCCACCGCGCCCGCCACCACCACGGCGTCGATGCTTTGCTGCTGGTCGACGCTGCCGTCGGCCTTGAACGTGGCGTTGCTGGCGTTGACGCGCACCGCGCCCGCCGTCACCGTGCTGCCGTCGATGGACGCCACGATCTCATTGACCGGACGGCCCGCGCCCAGCGCCACCACCTGGCCCGCGCTGTTGACGTCGTAACCGATGACGTTTTCGGCCATGGCCACGCCGATGGAGGCCGAAGCCGCCGCGTAGTGGCTGACCGACACCGAGGCCGACATGCCCAGCACTACCGCGTTGATCTGCGACAGGCCCAGCGCCAGCACATCCAGCGCGCCCAGCGTGTTGCCCGCGCCAGACGTGTTGATGATGGCGTCCGCAATGCCCGCCTGCACGCTGGCCGAAATCACGTTGCGCGCCAGCGCGCCGCCGCCGCCGATGGCGGCATTGGCGCTATCGCCCACCGACACCGCGACGGATGCGCCCAGCACAACCGAGGTGATGTCGGCCTGTTGCGTGGCGCTGATGGTCAGCGCCGCGCCGCCCGTTTCCACCGTGCCGCCCTGAATGTGGGCATGCACGGTGTTGAAAACCTTGTTGACCGCCACGCTCGTGCCCACCGCAATGGCCACGCCCGCACTGCCGGCCTGCACGCTGACCGCCCCGCCAATGGCGATGGCGGTGATGGACGCGCTGTCGCTGGCGGACACGGTCACGCCCTGGCTGCCGCCGCGCGTGCGGATGACGGAGTTGTCCACCAGCGCCTTGACGATGGTACTGATGTCGCTGATGGCGACCGACACGCCCACGGACGCGCCCGCGCCCATGCCGCCTGCCGACACCGCCACGGCCAACGCACCGGCCACGGTGACGATGCTGCCGGTATTCTCGGCGTTGACGCGCACGTCACCGTCCATGACGCCGCCCGCCTTCGGGTCGACATTGCGCAGCGTCGCCTCGACCGAGCCGCCGATGGTGTTGCCGCTGCCCGCGCCCGCGCCGGCCCCGGCAAAGCCCTGGCCCACGGCCACGGCCGCCGCCACGCCGATCGATGCCGACACGATGCGCGAGTCATTGATTGCGTCCACGGCGATGCCGTTGGCCGAACCGATCTGCGTGCGCAGGCTGGTGTCAGTGTCCGACGTGCCATCAATATAGGCACGCGTGTTGTTGCGCACCGTGTTGTCGGTGGCCGACACGCCGGCTGCGATGCCCGCGCCACTGCCCGGCGACACCGCCACGCCCAAGCCGCCCGCTACCGCCAGCACATAACCGTCGTCACGCGCTTGCACGGCCACGCCCGGCGCGCCGCCCGAGGACAAGGCCTCGACCAGGCGCGCGTTGCGGATACCTGCTTCCGTTTTGCTGTTGACGCGGTTGATCGACACCGCGCCGCCCACCGACACCGCCGCCGTGCCGACGGCCACGCTGCCGGCCACCGTCACGTTGTGGATCTGGCCGGTAAACAGCGACGCCACCTGCACATGCGCACCGCGCACGGCGCCCTGCGTGTCGCGGATCAAGGCCAATACCGAATGCTCGCGGGCCGTGCCCGCGGGCGCGCCGCCCACGTAGTTGTAGGACAGGCTGGCGCCCACCGCCACGCCCGCGCCTTGCGAGCCCAGGCCCAGCGCCACGGCGCCCGCCAAGCTGTTGATGGTGGACGCATCATTGGCTTGCACCACGATGTCGCCATCCGCCACCACATCCTGGCCGCTAACGGTGTCGCCAATTTCTGCCGTGATGGTGTTGGCGATCCAGTTCAATACCGCCGACCCGCCAAAGCCCACGTTGGCGCCAGAGCCACCCGCCGCGACCGCGCCGCTGACCGCCATGGCGGAAATCTGCGCGTTCAGGCCCGGCGACAAATCATCGGGCTTGGCGAAGGTGGCCTGCACCACGATGTCGCCCGCCGCCGACAGCGACGAGCGCACCGCGCCCGCATACACCGTGTCGAAAATCTGGTTCACGGCAAACGCCATGCCGGCCGCAACGCGGCCTCCCACCGACACCGACACGTTGCCGGCCAGCGCCGAAATGCTGGCCATGTCGCGCGCGGCGATACGGATATCGCCCGTGGTTGCGGTGACCGCGGCGTCGCGAATCTGCGCGTGTACCGTGTTCTGGATCGTGTTGACGGCCACCGAGCCGCTGACTGCCACGCCCGCGCCACCCGCCAAGCCCACCGACACGTTGTAGATGCTGGCGCGTTCTTCGGCGCGCACCTGAACGGATTCTGCCGTGACCGTCGCCGAGGCAATGGCGGCGCGCACGTTGTTGCGCATGTCCGCCACCCCCACCGACGCGCCAATGGCCGCCGATGCGCCTTGCGTCAGCGAAATGCCCAACGCGCCCGTGGCAGTGACGATGCGGCTGGCGTCTTGCGCCGATACCGACACCGCGCCGCTATCCGCCAGCACCTTCGTGCCGGCCGCCGCACCCGTGTTGTCGATGATGGCGGTAACGTCCGCGCGCGACAGGTTCACGCCGATGGCGCCCGCGCCGCCCAGGGACTTGCCGCCCGCGCCGGCCACGGTAATGCTCAGCATGCTGTTGGTCAGGGCATGGCCCTGCGTCAGCGAACCGATGTCCAGCGAAATCAAGCCGCCGGAGGTGACGCGATCCACCGCCTTCTGCAAGCTGATGCCGCCCGTGCCAGTCGTGGCGCCCAGCTGCATGGCGATGCCGTCTTGGGCATTTTCCAGCGAGCTGGCCAGTTGGTAGCGGAACGCGCCGCCCTGCGAGGCGTTGATCACGTAATAGCGCTGGCCGTCGACCAGGCCAGCGATGTTCGTGCCTTGGCTGCGGTAGATCACGGTGTCGCCCGTGGCCAGGCCCGCGTCGGCGGCGAACGTGAAACTGTTTTCGCCCGCCACCTGCGTCTTGCCGCTGCTGGCGGACAGGGTCGCATCCGTCGGCGTGCCTTGCGTGATGCTGGTGTTCTCGGTGCCGTCGCTGCCCGTGCTGGTCGTCGTTTGCGAGGTCTGGCGCTGCAACTCCACTTGCGTGAATGCGATCATCGCGTCGGGGTTGACCGAGACCGGCTTGCTCTGCGCGTCCAGCACCTTGTTGCCAGCCGCATCCGTCAGGAGATACTCATAGCGCTTGGTGCCGGTGTTGAACTCGGCCACGTAGCCCAGCGCGGCCAGCGTCACGGCCGCGCCGTTCACGTCCTTGAAGCGCAGCGTGGTGCTGTCCACCACCTCGACCACGTACACGCCGTCGTTCGCCAGGCCGGTCAGCACGCCATTGGCGCCCACGCTGACCACCACCTTGTCTCCCGTGGCCAGGCCGTGCGCCTTGGGCAAGGTCAGGCTGCCATCGGCGTTCAGCACCGCGCCCGCGGGGTTGTTCACGCTGAAGCGCTGCAAGGCGCTGCCCACCGTGGCGCCGGACAAATCGATCAGGTTGCCCTGGCCGTCGCGCAGCTGGAACGAGGTCTGATCGGCGCTCAGGTTGACCACGTAATAGGTCACACCCACCTTCAGCACGTCCTTGCCTTGAGCCAGGATTCGGTTGGCCAGCACGTCGTCGATCTGGCCGTTGCTGCCCACCGACCCGCTATACACGATGGCCGAGCCTTCCTGCACGCCCGCGAACGGCGCGTTCAGCGTCAGCGTATTGGTGGCGGGGTTCAGCGTCACGCCTGCATCCACGCCGTGGAACGGTTGCAGGTTGACGCTGGTGGAATTCTGCATGCGCACATGGGCAAAGCCCACGGCGCCAAGATTGCTTACGCTGGAGAATTGCAGCGCCTTGCCGCGCAAGGCGTCTTCCTGCGTGTCCGCCAGCTGAATAACGGCTTCGCCATTGGCGGCCTCGCGGCGGATCACGTAGTACACGCGATCGTTGCGCAGGCTGGAGCCATCGGCCAGCTTGATGTTGGCCGCGCCCGCGCTCAGGTAAATGCCGTCGCCGGTTTGCCACCCTGAAAACTCGCCGCCCGTGCTGCCCGTCTGGCCGGGCATGCCCGCGTTGCCGCTCGTGTCTTGCGTGCCGTTGATGACAGCGGCGGCGTTGCCCGTAAAGGTCAGCGTGCTGCCGCCCTGGTCCACCTTGATGTCGTTGCCGCCCACCGACAGCTGGTCGCCGCCGTTGAGTTGCGCGTTGCCGCCCGCGGCCATCGGGTCCACCAGGCCGGCGAACACGTTGATGTTGCCGGCCGCCGCATGCACATCGCTGCGCAGGATGGCGGCCGAGACCTTCGGGTTGGGCGTTGCGCCCGCGTTGTCCGCCACGTCCACGGTTGTGACCGCCGCGCCGGAATCGGCCAGCGTGGTGTTGTTGAAGCCCAGCAGGTTGCGGTCAAAGGCGGTGTTGCCGCCCATGATGTTGACGGCCACGGCCAGGCCCACCGCCGCGCCTTGCGTGGCGATGGAACCCGCGACGGTGATGGCGTACAGCGCCGACGCATCCGAGGCGTTGACGCGCACCGCGTCGCCCGTGAAGCCCGTCTGGCTGCCCGCCTTGATGGTGCTGCCGCTGATGCGCGCTTCGGTTGCGCCGCGCATCATGTTGACGTTGACCGCGCCGGCCAACGCCAGATTCTTGGACAAGGCGCCTGCCGCGCCCACCGACACCAGCAACGGCGACGAATGCGCCGACACATCCACCTTGCCGACCACATCCACGTCCGCGTTTTCAATCAACGCGCTGGCGCGCGAGCTGACTTCGTTGACACTGACGGATGCGCCCGCCGCGACCGAACCGCCCGCCGCCACCGCCACGCCACCCGTCACCGCGACCAGCGTGTTGTTCTCGGTTGCCGTCACCGTCAACGCCGTGGCGTTGATGCTGCTGCGCGCCACCACTGAGCCATTGGCGTCGTAGCGCGGCAGCACGTAGGCCGCCACGGCCGAGCTCACGCGGTTGACCTGTATGGAGCCCGCGCCCGCGAACTTGGCCGTGCCCATGCCCACGCCGACGCCCACCGCGCCGCCGCCCAAAGACGACGTGTCTTCGGCGCTGATCTTCACCGCGCCGTGGCCCTTGGTATCCACGGTCGACCCCTGGATGCCCGCCGTGACCGCGTTGCCGATCTCGTTGTAGCTGATGGCGATGCCTACGCCCGCCTTCTTGCCCACCCCCGCCGCACCGGTAATGGCCACCAGCGTGGTCTTGTCCTGCGCCGTAACGTTGATGTCGTGATTGCCGGTGGCCGCGCCGTCATGCGTGACCTTGCTGTTGATCAGATAGCTTTCAATACGGTTGGACACCACGTTGACGGAAACCGAGCCGCCCACGCCCGCGCCATCGCGCGCCATGCCCAACGCGCCGGCAAAGCCGACGACGACCTGGGTGGATTCCGCCGACACGTCGATGCGGCCCGTGTACAGCAGGTCCGTTACCTGGCGGATGCCCGCCTCGACATTGCTGGTGCTGACATTGACTGCAATGGCCGCGCCCACGCCCGCCTTGCCGTCCGTCGTCGCCACGGCGCCCGCCACGGTGGCCAGCACGCTCAGGTCGCGCGCTTGCACCGTGATGTCGCGCGCCGATACCTTGGCCGCGTTGCTCAGCACGGCGATGTTGGCGTAGTCGGCCACGCCCACGGCGGCCGAGCCGGCCACCGCCACGCCCTTCTGCCCCTTCGCCCCGGCCATGCCGGCCGCGATGGTGACCGCCACGCCCGTACGCCGCGCGGCCAGTGCCAGATTGGCCGTCACCGCCAGTTCACCCACCGCCATCACTTCGGCGCGGGCTTCGCCGCCCAGCATGTTCATGCTGTAGGCGCCCGCGATGCCCACGTTCGACTTGGCGGAGTCCGACTGCGCCAACGCCGCCGAGCCCGACAGGGCCAGCGTGTGCGTGTTGTTCAATGCGGTGATCGACGCGTCGCCGCCAATCTTGATGACCATGCCCGCCGCGTTCACGTAGGCCTGCGCAAAGTCGCTGACCATGTTGACGGCCACCGCGCCCGAGATCGCCACGCCTGCCTTGGACGGCTGGCTGCCGGCCGCGCCACCTGCACCACCGCCGGTCGCCGCGCCCGCATCCTGGGTCAGTTCCCCGACCTTGCTGCTCAGTTCCTCCAGCTTGGTCGACACATCCGTGGACGACGACCCGTCGCCCTGGCTGCCGGGCAGCTTGATGGCCGACGTGTCGGTGCCACTGCCACCGGTGCTGCCGCCACTGCCGCCACTGCCACCGGTGCCCGTTCCCGCGCCCGCCACGGGGCTGGACACCCGCGAGCCGGCCACGGCGAAGTTGCCCACAAAGCCCTTGTTTTCTGCCCGCACCGACAGCGACGCGGCCGAGAACGATCCCGCCGGCAAGCCGGTGGGCGCGCCGTCAGACACGCGCAGCGTGTCGCCGATCAGCGCCTGCGTCCAGCGGTTCACATCATTGATGGACACGCTCATGCCCACGCCCGCCGCCTGCGAACTGGCGGCGGCACCCGCAATGGTGCCGACCCACGTGGCGTCCGTCGCCTGGATGACGGCCGCGCCGCTGGCGTCCACCGTGGCGCCGCGCCCCACCTGCGCCAACGTTGTCGCGCTGGTCGAATTGACCAGCACCACGCCGTTGACAGCCAAGGTCTTCGCCTGGCCGCCCGAGGCGCCCAAGGTCACCGAGATCAATTCGTTGTCGGCGTTAACGGTCAGCTTGCCGGTGTTGATCACGGCCGTATCGCTGACGACCGCGCGCGTGTCGTGCTTTGCGGCGTTCACGTACACCGACACGCCAATCGCCGAGCCTTCCTTCGAGCTGCTGCCGTAGTCAAAGCCTTGGTACTTGGGCGTCAGGAAGCCCTTGGCCAGGTCCTTGCCGTAGCTCATGCGGCTTTGGCCGTCCGCCTTGGGATCGGCCTTTTGCAACGACTTCGCCCCGCCGATGGATATCGACGGCAGGATGATGTTGCCCACCAGATTCAAGCGTTGCGAGGAATTCTCGGCGTCAACCGTGACATCCCCCGCCGCGCCGCCCGCCAGGCGCGTGTCGATCTTGCCCGCCACGTTGGCGAGCGTCTTGGTGTCTTGCACCAGCACGGTGAAGGCGCCCGACAGGGCCAGCTTCTTGCTCTTGGCGGTGGCGCTGGCCCAGCTGCTGAAGCTGGACGAAATGCCGCCCGTACTGGTCAGCGTGGCTTGCAGGTTGTTCAGGAAGCTGGTGGCGGCGGCGCTGGCCACCGACATCTTGGCGCTTGTACCATCGGCCGCGTTCCACTTGGTGTCGATGCCGTCGAACGGCGCGTACAAGTTCACCAACCACAGCTTGTTCGGGTCGATCTGGTTCAGCGTGCTGGCCGTGGCGGCCACATCGCCGCCATTCGTGGTGATGGTGGCCAGGTTGTTGATGCTGGCCTGCGTCTTGACGTCGTCAATCCCGATGATCACCGCCGCCGCCGCGCCAAAGTCGGAACCGTCCGGCCCCGCCGCGCGTTCCGGCTGATTGGTGGTCAGGTTGTTTTTCTTGTTCAGGAAGGCCTGCTTGTCAGCGATGGCCTGGTCATCCACCCCGCTCATGACCGTGAGCTTGGTGTTGTACTGCGTCACCGCATTGACGATGACGTCGCCGCCCGCCGTGGTGACCGTGGCGGCGTTGATGCCGTTACCGATGCGGGCGGTCGTCGTGATATTGCTCATCGACATGCCCAGCGCCGCGCCCACCTGGAACTCGGTGGACGGTTCGTCGATTTCCTTCTGGATGTCGGAGTCGTACTTGGCGCGGTCCTCGAAATCTTTTTCCTGCTTGATCTGCGTGATCTTGTCGCCGAACTTGCCGCCGCGGCTATCGGATACCAGCGCGCTGAAGAAGCTCTTCACGTACTGCGTGCCGGTGCCCAGGCCGCTTAGCGCACCGCCCACCACCGGGGTAACGGTCTTGGCGATGGCGGCGTTCTTGGCTTCAAGCTGCGCCGACGACAGGTAGTCGCTGCCCGTTGCGGCACGCCCGCCCAGAATGGTCTTGACCGCAATGGCGCTGCCCGTGTCCACGGCTTTGGCTTCAACGGTGACCTTGCCCGCGTTGCGCGTCACGATCGTGCCGTCCATGAAGGCTTCGGTGGTGAGCTGGTTGTAGGCAAAGCCCACGGCCACGCCCACCTTGGCCACGCTGGCCTTGTACTTGCCGGCTTCTTTCGACGGGTCGATCTTGCCGTCCGCGCCCTTCACCGGCTGGGTGTCGTCGCTTTCGGCCATCGCGCCATTGGCGGAAATCGAAATCGTGCTCTTGTGGTTCGTGATGGCCTGAATGGTGACGTCGCCGCCCACGCCGCTGACGGTGCTGGTCGTTGGGTTCGCGGTGTGCTGCAAGCCGGTTTCCAGGCGCGCGGACGCACCGATATGCACCGTGGATTCGCTCAGCACAACCGCCACGCCCACGCCGATCACGGCCGGCACGGCGCCCATATGCCCCGGCAACAGGGCAATGGACATCTCGTTGGTGACTTCAGACTTGATGGTGATGGCCTTGGAGGCAATCACCGTGCCTTGCACGTCGATGTTTGAATAGTTTTGCAGCACGCCGACCGCAATGCCGGCAATCTTGGCCACCAGCGGGCTCAGCGTAACCGTGGCCGACGAGGTGGACGTGATCGTCACATCGCTGTTGGACACAAGCCGCGCCTGCGTGCCGACATTGATGGACGACTTATAAGTGATGCCCGCCCACGACGCCATGGCGCTGGCGCCGTCCAGGAACTTCATCAGCGCGTCGAACGCGGAGTTCACCCCGCCGGCCAAAGTGCCCAGGATGCCGCTCTGGTTGGCGGCGTTCTTGATCAGCGGGTCCAGGTCGTAGTCTTTGCTATCGATCTTGGTGGTCAGGCTGACGCCCGAGCCGCCCGCGTCCTTGGCCCACAACGTGGCGTTGTTGATGGTGATGCGGGTTTCCAGCGTGTAGATCTGGGCGAAGCCACTGCGCCACGGGCGGTAGCGCTGCGCCGCCAATTCGACGGCGCCCGCCGCCAGCACGATGTTCGCGCCCGACGTCGCACCCACCGTGATCTTCTCGCCTTCCAGCCGCAGGGTGTAGGCATTGTCCAGCGTGATGTCAGTGAGTACCGAGAACGATTGCCCACGGATGGTGACGTTGCGGCCCGTCACGGTGAGCGCCGTGTCGACCGTGCCGTTGCCGATGTCCAGCACATAGTCCAGCTTGTCGGTGTTGGCGCCCATCGTCACGCCGACAATTCCGCCGGTGTTCGAGATCAGGTTCGACAAGGCCGTGCCCGCGCCCAGCGCCATCACTTGCAGGCTGTTGCCCGACCCCGTGTTTGCCGCCAGCGACACCGTGACCGTGCCTGCCGTGGTGTCGGCAGGCTGCGTCACCACGAACGAGACGTTGCTGGTGTTGCCCATCAACGTGTCGTAACCGCCGCTGGTCGCCAGCGTGACGGGTTTGCTCCAGGTGGACGCATCCAGCGTGGTCGCGCCCGTGGTGTTGGTGGCGATGAGGGTGGCGTCAGAGAACGAATTTCCGCCAAAGTTCACAATCGACGTGCTGGCGCCGCCATTGTCGTAATGCACGTTCCCATTGCTCAGCACCGCGCCCACGCTGGTGTTGACCACCAGGTGATTGCTTGCCGCGGTTTGCGTCTGGATGTTGTTGCCCGCGCCGGTGTTCAGCGCGGCTTGGCCATAGTTGACGACAAAGGTGTTGTCGCCGCCGCCCGAACGGATGGTAGAGTTCGTGCCCGCCAGCACGAACTCCGTCTGATGACCAATCGCCAGCGCCGCGCCGGTCAGAACACCGCCGCTGGTGGAGCTGCTTTGCAGCTGCCCCGCCGCAATCAGGCCCAGCTTGTAGGCCGCGTCCGACAGGCTGACGGTGGAGTTCGACACCGTGCCGTCGGCGTTCAGCGCCGCCTGCATGCCCGGCGCCAGCGAGAACACGCCCGAGAAACCGGCCGCAATCGCGTCCTGGCTGTAAGCCACCTGCAAACGCCCTTGGGCATCCAGGCTGGCCGTCAGCGCGTACAAATAGTCCCAAGGCGTGGTGGTGTCGGTATCCGGAATCAGCTTGCCCGCGTTCGGGCCGCTGACGGCGATGCGCAAGGGCTCGCCCGCCGCGTTCACCATGACGCCCGCGCCGATGGCGTCCAGCAGGTCTTGAACCGTACGCACGCCTTCCAGGCCGACATCGACCCGCGCATTAGCGTGGTTGGGGAACACGAACGCCAGCGCCGGGCCTTCAGCCGGCGTGTAGCCAGACGTCAAATCCGCCAGATAGGTCTGCGTGGTGACGCCGGTGAAGGCGGTGGTGTCCACGGTGTTGGCCGTTGCCCCGCCCTGCACCACAAAGCGGAAGTCATTCACGTTGGTGAATGCGCTGTTGACGGTAACGCCGCCCGTGCTGATCGCGACCTGGCTATTGTTCAGCGTGACGTTCTTGCCGCCGGTGGACAGCTCGATGGTGTTCGAACCGGCCGAGCCGATCACCTGCGTGGCGTAAGCGTTGCTGATGACGAAATAGTTCGACAGGCCGGCCACGCCGTCCAGCACCGCCGTGCCGGCAAAGCGCGAGGTGTCGATCCAGTTGCCGTATTCGCCGCTGACGATGCGGGCGCTGGTGATGCCGGTGTAGGTGGAGGCGGTGGCCTGCGTTTCGCTGGCGGAACGCTTGATCCACGTCGTGCCGCCCGTTTGCTCGAACGACACGTAGCCCACGCCGCCCGTCGCGGCCATCTGCGCAACATAGCCCGCGCCGTCAGTACCCGTCAGGCCATCGGCCGCCACAACCAGCTCGGTCGTGGCGTTAGCGCCGGTGCCGCCCGTGATCGCGTAGCGGCCGCCCAGCAGCATGATCTGATGCTTGGTATTCGCGCCGGAGCCGGACTTGATGACGCCACCGGCCATCAGGCCGCTGACCAGCACCGTGTTGCCGCTGAAGGCCGACGCGTCAATCAGCGTCGAACCCAGGCCGCCGTTCAGGCGCGCGTCGCTGAAGACACCATGCAGCGTGTTCGCCAGCACTGGCGCCGCCTGGCCCGCCGCCAGCGCCGTGCCGTCCGTTTGATACGTGGCCGACAAACCCGTGTTCGTCAGCGTGAAATTCCACTCGCCGTTTTCGTCCAGCGTGTTGCTGAGCGAGCCCGCCTGCGCCCAGAGCTCGTTGGCGCCCTGGTAGCCGGTAAACGTGTTGTGGCCCAAACCGCCCTTCAGGACGTTGGCGCCTGCGCTGCCGATCAGAGTGAGATCGCCGCGATAATTCGTGCCGTCCAGCGTGACGATGGTGCCCGCGTGCGCGGCCGTGCCGGCCGCTGCGGTGGGGTCAATAGTGCGATAGTCCTGCAAGGTCACGGCATTCACGCCGCGCAGGGTCACCGTCGTGGCGGCTCCCGCGCCCACGGGCGTGTTCGTCAGCGTGGCCGAGGTCTTGTCGCCGCTGAGGGTGGCGTTGCTGTCCACGCCCCCGATGTATTCGGTGGCGCCGCCCGTGGCCAGGTTGCCAATCACCAGATCGTTGCCGCCGCCCCCGCTGATGCGGTTCTGGCCGCGGCTGTTGGCCACGGTAATGATGTTGTCGCCCAGGCTGCCGACGATGTCGTTGCCGTAGGTGCCGCCCGCGCCAATGACGTTGCTGATGTTCAGCACGCCGGCCATGCCGCTGGCGTCGTACAGGCCGGTGTTGCCGTCTTGAAAGTTCAGGTTGACGGTGACGTTGTCTTCATAGGCCGAGTAGTCCAGCGTGGTCTTGCCGGCCACGCCGAAGAACATCTGCACATCAAGATTGCTGACCAGCGCGGTGGCGCCGTTCAGGTTGTTGATGGTGCCGTCGGCGGCCACGCCTGCGCCCAGGTACACGGAAATGCCGCCACTCGTTTGCACGCGGGCGGTGACGTCAACGCCATATTGGGAGAGGTCCAGCGTGTTGCCGCTTTGGCCAGCCTGCTGGGTCAGGGTGAAACCGATGGCGCCGCCTGCAACGATGTAGGTATTGCCGCCGCCGCTGCCGCTGATGATGTCTTGCGAATTGTTGATGGTGACGGTGGTGTCGCCCACCACCGTGATCTTGTTGCCGCCCTGCGTCGAACCTTTGACTCCGCTGATCGCGCGCACATAGCCGAATCCGGTCGGCGGCGGCGGCGGAACTTCTTCGCCATTGGCGTCCGCCGTGGGGCCGGACAGGTCCAC
This sequence comes from Achromobacter kerstersii, assembly GCF_902859595.1. GTDB lineage: Bacteria > Pseudomonadota > Gammaproteobacteria > Burkholderiales > Burkholderiaceae_B > Achromobacter > Achromobacter kerstersii. Next base: position 1,556,755 of record NZ_CADIJQ010000001.1, read on the forward strand.
CGTGATGCCGGTGGCGTACCCGCTGTAGTCCAGCAAGGTCTTGCCGTCCAGCGCGGTGCCGATCAGGTTGAAGGTCTTGCCGCCGATCTTCAGGCTTTGCGTGCCGTCGGCCGACTTGAACACCACGTTCACGGTGTGCTGCGTCCAGACGTTAGCAGCGTCCACCGTCGAATACTGAATCTGGTAGGCGTCGTCGTTGCTGATGATGGCGGTGACGTTGCCCTTGATGGCCGAGAAGTCCAGCGTGTTGTTGCTGTTCTCGTCGTCGTCGTTGCGCACCCAGACGCCGTTTTCCTGCTTCATGCCCTGACGCACTTCGATCGTCGTGACAGCAGCGGTGGAGCTGTTGTTGAAGACGAAGGTGTTGTTGCTGCCGTAGCCGATCAGGTGGTCGTTGGTGGCCACGCCCTGCAAGGTCGAGCCGCCCGATTGCAGGCCGGTGGCGCTGGCCATCACGCCGTTCCAGCTCGCGACCGTAACCGAGTTGGTGTCGATGACGCCGTTGCGGTAGTCCAGCACCCAGTCGCCACCCAGCGCGGCGCTGCCGACCGTGTGCGTCGCGGCGGCCACGTCTGCGCGCGTGATGGCGGACAGGCTGTCCACGAAGGCGATGCCGCCCTTGCCGGCGGCCACGTTGCAGCCGTACAGCAGCAGGTCGCCGTCGTCAGACAGCGCGTCGCCCCAGGCGCGCAGCTGTTCCTTGTAGGTGTCGAGCTGGCCTTCGCCCAGCGTGGCGGTGCCCAAGGTCAGCGACCCGGCGCTGCCGTGGCTCATGATCTGCACCGCAGCCAGATCCTTGTGCTGGCCCAGAATCTGCGTGATCTGGTCCACGCCGTCGTACCGGCCGTCCAGCACGATGATCTCGGTGTCGTGCGCGCGCAGCACCTGCACTTGCGGGCCATCGCCCGTGGGCTTGATCAGGCCGTCCAGGCCTTCGGTCTTGCCGCTGATCAAGCCGTACAGGCCTTGCACGATCTGCTCGGCGTTATCAACGGCCGGGTCCACGAAGATGATCTGGCGCACCGGCGTTTGTTCAGACTGCGTGGTGTAGCCGGCAATGTTCGCCGCCAGCGCCGACGGCTTGGCCGCGTTCGCTTCCTGCCCGGGCAGCCACGCCTTGGCGTCGCCCTGGCGCGTGGCGTTGGCCTTGGCGTACTGGTCCAGCGTCAGCATCTCGCTGTGCTGCGCCACCGCCTTGAAGGCCGCGCGTTCCACCAGATAAGGATGGGTGCCGGGCGCGGCGGGCTTTTTGCCCTGATGCGCGCCCGCTGCGGGATCGGCCGGCGCCACAACGGGCGCCTGGTCGCTGGTAGGAGGCGGCGGCGGCACAAGCAGGTCGGCCGACATGAGATAACGGCGCTCCAGCGCCTCGAAGAGTGGCCGCCTGCGGAACAAGGATTGCTGCACCTCGCGAGAGGAACGGCCGGTCCACAGTTTGCGCGCCAGTTTCTTCATGCTCATATCGTCGCTCGACATTTGTTATTGCAGGCGCCGGACGCGCCCAGGATTTTGAACTTCCCCACGTGCGCGGGTGGTGCCGCGCACGTCCTGCCTTTTCTGCTTTGCTTTACAGAATCTGCTGGCTGATCGCCGCGATATCCGCGGCGTTCAGCGTGCCTGCTGCTTGCTTGAGCTTCAGGCCGTCCAACACAAAGTTGTAGCCAGCCTCGGCCTGCTGGCGCTTGGCGTTGTACAGATTGCGCGAGGCGTCCAGCACGCTCACGATGTCGTTCAAGCCCGCCGTGAAGCCCTCTTCCTTCAGCTTCAGCGCCAGCTCAAACGATTCCACCGAACTGTTCAGCGCCCGAATGCGGTCCACGCCGATGACGATGTTCTGGAATGACGAGAACACCTGGCGCTGCACCTTGCGGCGCGTCAGGCTCAGGTCGGACGACGCGGCGCTCAGGCGGCTGGCGGCCGCGTGGCTCATGCCGTACGTGTAGCCGCCCTGAAAAATCGGCACCGACAGGTTCACGGTGAAGCGGGTATCGGCCACGGTGCTGCCGCCACCAAACAAGCTGCCGCCGGTTTCGTTGCGGCCGGTGGACGCGCGCAGGTTCACACTGGGGTAGTAGCCCGCCTTTTGCACCGCCACTTCTTTTTCGGCCACGGCCACGCCGGCGGACGCTGCACGGATCGACCAGTTCTGGTCCAGCGCCGTGCGCAGCCAGGCTTGCGCGTCGTTGGGCGCAGGCAAGGTCATGGGCAGGTCTTTGCGCACCGGACGCAGCTTCAGGTTGCCGTAGCCGATGATTTCTTGAATGGCTTGCTGCTTGTCCAGGTAATCGTTGCGCGCCAGCAGCGTGTTGGCGTCCTGGATGTCCAGACGCGCCTGCACTTCGCTTAAGCCCACGCGGGTTTCCTGGCCGCTGTGATAGCGGGCCTGCACCAATTCCATCTGCTTTTGGGTGGTGCGGCGCTCGGCCTCGGTCAGTTCCACCTGATCTTGCGCGGCCAGCACGCTGAGATACGCGGTGGCCGTGCGCAGCATCAAGTCTTGCTGCGCGTAGGCGTAGCTGGCCACTTCCTTGCGTTCGGCGTCCTGCGCCTGGCGCCACTTGTGATACGCGCCCAGTTCAAAGATGGGCTGGTTCAGGGTCAGCGCCCAGCCGTTCTCGGCCCAGTTGGCGCGGCCCGTCTGGTAGACGGCGTTTTCGCTATCGACCACGTTCTGCTTGACGCGGCTGCGGTTCACTTCGCCGGTGACGCTGGGCAACAGGCCCGCGCGCGCGGACGTCACGCCGTAACCCACTGCTTGCAACTCTTGATAGGCGCCCTGCAATTGCGGGTCGTTCTGTAGCGCCATCATGTAAACCTGGTCAAGCGTCATCGGATCGGTTTGATCCGGCAGCTGCGCACCGTTGTACGCCGGGTTGTCTTGCGGCAGGTACGACACCGGCGCGGGCAGCACGGTGGTTTCGTCAAAACGCGGCGCGGGCGACGGCGCAACGTCATCCATCTGCGCGCTGGGCGTCGTCTTGCCGAAGCCGGAATCCTGCTCCGGCGTGCGCTGCCCCATCTTCAACGTGCCGCTTTCGGTCTGCACGCCGCTTGCCGGCGCTGCGGTGGCGGTGGCCGGGGTGGCAACGCCCGGCGTAGCGACGCCCGGCGTGGCGACGCCCGAGGCCGACATCGGCGCGGTGTCAGCCTTCGCTGCCGGTGCGCTTTTTTGCGCGGCGCAGCCCGCCATACCCATTGCCGTCAACACGGCCAGCGCGATCATGCCCGTGCGCGTGGGCGCGGGGCGGCAGAGAAGCTTGTCGTTGTCAGTCATAGTAGACAGTCAGAAACTCGTGTCCGTCCCGCGCGGCGCCGGCAGCCAGGCTGTACAGGCTGCGCGGTTCGTCGGGCAAAAGAAAACCCAGGACCTCGCTTTCGGCTAGCGCCAAGCTGGCGGCAACACGCAACAGGTCGGGGATGAAGGCTCGCAAAGGCAGATCTGCCCCGCGGAAGGTGACGGTGAACGAATCGCGACGGGTGTCGGCTTCGTCCACTTCCAGAAACATGAAGCCGCTAGGGTCGGCTTGCTCGCAGGCCTCTTGCGCGATGCGTTCGGCCACCTGGCGCAACACGGGGTTGGCCAGCTTGGCCAAACGCGGCGCCAGATGCGCGTCAAACGCGGCGCGCTCAGCCAGATAGCGCATGCGGTAGGCGGTAATGGCCGCTTCCTGCTGCGTGGCCGGATGCCATTTGTAGCCGCAGCCCAAGGGCAATACGCCGTGCTGGCGCAGTGCTTCGGGCGTGGGCATGAATTCCAGGTAGATGCGGTAAGTGCCTGCCGCGCCGTCCGGCTCGTAGGCGAAGAACATGGCGCGTGCGTGCTCCATGTCTTGCTGCACGCGCATCCACAGAGATTGCGGAATGGCCAGCGCCTGCGACAGCGTGGCCATGTCCAGCTGATGCCAGTGTTCACGCTGGATGCCCAGCATGAACCGGTTGCCAACAAGACCCGCGGCCGAAAACTTCATCGACCACTCGACCCCGTCGATCTGCCTGCCCTTGAAGACAGACAGCAGGCGATCCGCCCAGATCCGCCGTTCCCCCCGCAGCGTGTGCAGGGGGATGTGGATCTCCGGCTCGGCGCCGGGTTGGCTTGCGGCCGGGCCGATCGCGGGAGTCAAGGTAGCGGTCAGCATGGCCCGGGTGGCGCTGTCAGGCCGCGGACTCGGCGGACGCCGTGTCAGCGGGCGCGGCGTCGGTGCTGGACGCCACGTCCTTTTGCTGCTGCGCCTTTAGGCGGCGCTGCTCGTCCAGCTGCATGGCCAGGCGCTGGATGTTGCCCAGCGATGCGCGGTGCAGTTCGATCAAGCGCAGGATGCCCGAACGCTGAAGCTCGACCACGCGCGCGTCGTCGATGCCGGCAAACTTCTGCTCGTCCACCACCCAGAAGCCGCTCAAGTAGCGGTCGCCATCGGCTTGCGAAATCGTGATCGTCTTGGCCGACAACAAGCCCAGCTCGTTCAAGCGCTTGGCCATGTTCTTGGTCAGTTCCATTTCGCCCTGGAACACGCGCAGGAATTCCATCATCTGCGTCAGGTAGCCCGTTTCCTTGCCGTCTTCAAACAAGGCCACGCCGTCAGCGGTATTGATGCCGGGGTAGGACTCGTCAATGCAGACGGCCAGGCGGTCGGCTTCGGACGTCGTGCCCAGCACGAAGGGGTAACGGCGGGCAAAGGCCGGCACGTAGGTGTCGGGCCTCCAGGTGCCCTGCTCGGTCACGAACAGGTTGGACTTGTCTTCCAGGCCCAGCAGCACGGCAACGTGGAAGTTACCGGCTTCGTCACCGACGAAAACGATGGGGTAATGACGGCCGGCATCGGCGAATTCGCTGGCCGCAATGGGCAGCGCATTCGTGTCGTGCGCAAACGCGTAGTGGTCCGGCTGGATTTGGATTTTGGTGTTTTGGTGCGCCGCACGGTCCAGCGCAACAGCCCGCTCGTAAAACACAGTTGCTGACATTATTAAATTCTCCTTACCCGGTGTTTGTCACTTTGTCCACGTTTTCGGCAAGGATTATGCGCAACTTCAGCACGAAGTTTTCCCGAAAAATCCATACGTCATAAGGGTGAACAACCGCAAGAATTAGACGGGTTTTGTCAAATTTCGTCCATACCTGAAATTGGGCATTTTCCCTATGCAGAACACGAACCCGCCGGCTAATGCAGGCAAGTCCAGACATAAACCGATATATTTCACATCACGTCAAAAACGGCCCGGAATTTTTCGGGATAAATGGACAGAAATTGAATAACCGGGCCGTCCTCACCCGACGCTATCCCCACCGCAAAAAATATTCAGTTACCACTTCCCTGGTAACGGAATCCTTGCGTTGACGCCGAAAATTAACCGGAACGAATAGGGGCCGCATTGGACCTTAGTCCTAGGACGCAACACAATCCGAGGCCACGGCCGCTGGATATTTCGTTGACCGGCACGTCAGGCTTTGTTAAGTTATTTCCGACTGTGTCACGGCCGATCCGCGCTACGCGGGCTCTTGCATCGGTGCCGGATTCCCCTTCCATCCCTATTCCGACTCGGCCAATTGGCTGACGCGGGTCCGCTTTCCGGAGACTTCCCGTGACCGCAGTGCTGATGATCGAAGACCACACCATGTTCCGTGAGGGACTCATGATGACGATCGGACACATGGCGCCCTCGCTTGATATCTGCCCCGCCGCAAGCGGCGCTGAAGCGCTGGCCGTTCTTGAATCGCGCGCTGACATCAGCCGCGTCATCATGGATTACTACCTGCCTGACATAGGCGGCACCGCCCTTTTGAAGCGGCTGCGGCAAGTACGGCCAGGCGTGCGCATCCTGGTGTTGTCGGCGTCTGAAGATGCGCACGACCGACGCTGCGCGATGACCGCCGGCGCCCGTGCCTTCCTGCACAAATCGGCGAGCAGCCAGATGCTGCTCTCGGCCCTTGAACAAATCGACCTGCCCTACCTGCCTGACGGCCAGCCTGACGCGCAACGCGTGCTGGGGTCGCCCGGTGTGCTGCGCGGTGTGACGCCCGGTGTGTCGCCTGGTGTGTCGCCCGGTGTGTCGCGCGGTATGTCGCCTCCATCGCCCCCGGTTGAACGGCCCGATGAAGCCGCCCTGCTCAGCGAATTAACGCCGCGTCAGATTGAGGTGTTGCGCCTGATGTGCGACGGCATACGCAACCGCGACATCTCCGAGCAGCTGGGCGTGACGGAGAAGACCGTCAAGGCGCATATCTCCGTGATTCTGGCCACGCTTGGCGTGCCCAATCGAACGCAAGCGACGCTGGTGGCGCGGCGCGGCGGCCTGTTGGGCAAACCGGTTTAGCGGCGGGTCTAGCGCGCCAGGGGTTTATGACAGAATGGCGCCATGCGTTTACTTATCACTGTTTGCATCCTGACTCTGGCCGCCCTGGCTTTCGTGGCTTACCGCTATGCCCAACGTGCGCCGGGCGATACGCCGCGCCGCATTGGCAGCGACGTCCTGGCCGGCGCCATCATGTTTGCCTTGTTCGCGCCAGCCATCGGCGGCGCCGCAGTCACCATCACCATCAGCGCCATCGCGATGGCGCCGAAGAATCTGATGATGCTGATCTTCGGCTTGCCCTGGTTTTATATATTTGGCGCCGTGCCTGCATTGTTATGCGGCGTCGTGGCAGGCGCCTTGCGGCCCGCTCGAACCACGTGGTGGTCATACGCCAAGATTGCGCTCGTAGGCGGCGTTTTCGGCGTGGGCTTTGTGCAAGGCTTCACGAGCCGCGAGTTTTCATGGGAAGAACTCAACGGCTCGTTGGCCATCGGCGGCCCGGCCGGCGTGTTCAGCGCCTTTCTCTGCTCGATCTGGTTCTACGGCAAGCCCGGCAATACGCGCCCAGCCGATGGCGATGCGGCGCGGGCGACGGTGTAGCGGGCTGTCGTGTCGGGCAACGATGTAGCGGGCTGCCGTGTCGGACTATCGGGCTGCGAGGCTTTGGGCTGCTAGGCTTCGGGCTGCTAGGCTATCGGGCTGCGAGGCTATCGGGCTGCGCGGCTTTCGGGCTGAGGGGGCTACTGGGCTACGGAGCTCTATATATAGGGCGATCGGGACAGCGGATTCTTGGTCAGAAGCCCTTATCCCCTAGACCTTTCCCCGGCCTTTTCCGCTTCCTCTTTCTCTTCCGCCTCGGTCTTCACCTCTTGCAGCTTGACCGTCTGCGTACAGCCGTTGGCCGCCGCGCACTGGCCAGGTTGCTGCGAGCTTTTCACGCATTCCGCAAACGCCAGCGCGGCATCCACCGTCGCGAAGTGGTACGAATGCCCGTCGGCAAAAGCGACCTTTCCTTCCACTGAGCAATCCATGGCTGACTCCGTTAGCGTGACGATTCTTGGTCGCCGTAGCCGAAAGGCCAGCGGCGCTTGTTCGGTTCAGGGGTCGGCTTTTCGTTATTCATGATGGACTCCAATTTTCGAATATAGGAATCCTATCTGCGCAGTCGTAACAGCGATGTAAGGGTTCGAAAACAAGCCCTTCAACAGTGGAAATGCCCGCGCCGACGGCAGTCACCACAACAGGTTCAGCGATTTTTCAAGTCTCCGCATTTACCGTTGGCTTGTCATGCGCGAGCCACACTGCGCTGAGAAAATCGGCGAATGCCGCACCAGAAATTTCACCCGCCGCGAGCAAGACGACGACCTCTTCGAGCTCGGCGACCCGTGGTATTTGAATGCCTTGCCGATACAGGTAAGGTCAACGCACAAGTCAGCGCAGTTCGCTTGTTCGCATCATTGAAGACATGGCCGCGAGCTACCGCTTCCGCGTAGAGGCCCGCAATGCCAAAAACATCATCCAACCCTGCGTAGTGGGCGTGCATTTCTATCCGAAAAAGCGCTGCCTCTACCGCGCCGACGCCACCGCCCGCCAGACCGGGTAGGCCACCGGTTTCGGCCAGGATTTCATCGTGAATGGCAATGAAAAACTGAGAATCGAGCACCTACCGATCCTTCAGAGCAATGAGCACATCCCGATGGACAGCAATGACGCTCTTCGCCGCCGATGCCACCTTTTCTTTATCCTTCTCGGTCATCACGGGCGGCAGTTCGCGTGCGGGTTGGATCTTCTCCCGCTGCACTAGCTTGTAGCCATACAACTTTTCACCGTACGAAATTTCCATCGCTGCCTCATTTGCCAATATTGCCGTTGCCCGGACCCCGGACGTGCATCTTGCATCTATACAAGCCCCACAGGGACCTTGGCTGGCCGGCCCAGCCTTTCCCGCGAAACACACACCCGGCATTCAACCACACGGGCGATACTCCCCTCCCCGCCTTCAGTGCTATCAATAAAAGCGCCAAGGGAGAAACCGCCATCCGCTGGCATAACAACATCCGGCCCGATGCGGAATGGCGATTTTAGGGAGGACATTGTCATGGCCTCAGGCTCACGACTGTCTGACGTAATTGTCAAACTGCCGGACCGATCGACCGTACGCGTTGAACGTCGCCTGGTCATTATTCGAAGCGCAGACGCGTCGCCAGAACATCGCTATGTCTGCACGTTGGAATCGGGCGAACAAGTGATTTGGCTGGGCGATGGAAAGTACCGGTTGCCAGATGGCGCCGTCGCCGTGGCGGTTGCACACAAACGTCCATAGTTTGCGAACTTCGACCAGTACGCATCATGGGCGGTTTTGCCATTGCGCTGACCGCCATCGCCGCATTCGCTTCAGTGGTTTTCCTTTGCATGATTGACCGTGTACTTGGGGATGTCGACCGTCAGGTCTTGTTGGCCGACGATGGCCTGGCAACTTAGGCGCGACTGCGGTTCGACGCCCCATGCACGGTCCAGCAGGTCTTCTTCGCCCTCTTCCACGTGATTGAGGGCATCGAAGCCGCTGCGCACAATGCAGTGGCACGTGGTGCAGGCGCGGCTTTTTTCGCACGCGTGTTCAATGTCGATGCCGTGATCCAACAACGCATCGCAAAGGGACGTGCCTGCGGACACGTCGAGCACTGCGCCGGCGGGCGCAAGATCGGGATGAGGAAGAACGGTGATTTTTGGCATATCGGGCGGCCTTGTGTGTCTGTCTTGGAAGATCCAAACCAAGACCCCGAGCCTAAAAATGCCAACGTTGGCAAGGTCAAGCGGCCGCCGCGAAAAACAATTGTGAAGTCCACACGGGTTACTGCGCCGAAACACTGTTATCGCCGCACAATAGTCGCGCACGAATTCTCTGGACATCTCGTCCTTTGGGAGAACCCTATGTGCGATTGCGCCAACTGTCTTTCCCTCTCCACCCCTGAAAATCCCCGCCGCCGCCTGCTACTGGGCGCTGCTGCTGGGATTGCCACCATCGGAGCCACGGGCTGGCTTGAAGCCGCCCACGCCGAAGTCCCGTCCAACGATATTGGCGGTGACGCCGCCTTGAAGCGCTTGATGGCCGGCAACGCGCGGTACGCCGCCAACAAGCCCAACGTTCGAGACTTTTCAGCGGGCCGTGCCGCTCGCGTCAAGACGCAAAAGCCGATTGCCGCAATTTTGAGCTGTTCCGATTCCCGGGTGGCGCCGGAGTTGGCGTTCGACCAGAATCCGGGCGACGTATTCATCGTTCGCGTGGCGGGCAACTTCGTCAATGACGACGGCCTGGCCAGTTTTGAATACGCCACCAAAGTTCTGAACGTGCCATTGATCCTGGTTCTGGGCCACAACAACTGTGGCGCGGTCGACGCCACGATAAAGGTGCTGAAAGAGAATGCCGAACTGCCTGGCCACCTGCCCGAACTGGTCAACGCCATCAAGCCCGCCGTGGAACGCGCCAGCAAGGGCGACCCCAAGAACCTTCTGACCGCCGCCATCGCTGAAAACGTCCGCCAGGCCGTCCAGCGATTGCAGACGGCGCAGCCGGTGCTGCAAAGCATGGTTCAGCAGAAAAAGCTGATGGTGGCGGGCGGCGTCTACGACCTGGCCACGGGTAAAGTCACGTTGGTCTGATCGCGCGGCGCGGGAAAGCTGCAACGCGCCTTAGTGCTTAGCGGCCAAGGGGTGTTCGAAGAAGAATCGCAACATCTCTTGGGTCGCATTCGGGCCGCTGCCGTCTGTATAGGAACCGCGCGCGGAACCGCCGGCCCAGGCGTGGCCGGCTCCATGCACCACCCAATATTCCGCAACCACGTCGCCCGCCGCATTCCGGTACACGCGCTTGGTGCTGTCGCGCCCGTGGTTCGCGCTGGCGACGCGTTGGCTTTCGGCGCGGGCGCTGGCCCCTGCGCTTGCGGCGACAACCGCGTCCGCGTTGCTGGGGTGGACGGTGGTATCGCGATCGCCGTGAAAGACGATGGTCGGCACCGCATTAGGCGACGCCGCCCCCGGCCCGGCGCCCATTCCTTTCATAGCGGCCAATGCGCCCGGCAGATCCTTGGCGGCTCCCGCCGCCAGCCCGGAATGCACGCCCGCCGCCGCATACAGCTTCGGATAAGTGCTAGCCAGAATCGCGGCCATCGCCCCGCCCGCCGACAGGCCAGCCACGTAGACGCGGCGCGTATCGATGTTGTGCTCGGCAATGATGTGGCGCGTCATGTCCGCCAGAATCGACGGTTCGCCTTTGCCCGCCTGCTGGTGGTTGTGCTTGAACCAGTTCCAGCATTTCTGCGGATTCACCTCGCCCGGCTGCACCGGATACAGCACATAGAAGCCCTGCTCTCGCGCGGCGTCGTTCATGGCGGTGCCGGCGGCGAAATCATCGGCGTCTTGAGTGCAGCCGTGCAGCATCACCACCAGCGGCCGGGGCTGATCGCCCGCGCCAGGCGGCACGTACAGCTTGTAGCTGCGCTGGCCGGCGGCGTTGCGAAAGGCGCCGGAGAGGAAGGCATCAGGTTGCGAAGCGGGCTGCGAGGGGGACTTGAAGTTGGGCTCGGGGGTGGACGGCGAAGCGGGCTGTGAGGCCGGCTGCGAGGTGTGCTTTGAAGCGGGCTGCGAAGGCGCTTCAGAAACGGGTTCGACAACGGGCTTGGATTCCGGAACTTCCCAAGCCTCGACGTCGATGACGTCGGCATCATCGAATCGCGGCTGCGCGGCGGTGGCCGTTGGCTGCACGCCAAGCAACGCGGCTTGAATGGCGGCCGTTGCCGCAGCCAGATTGCCGGAACGGGTAAGCCGGGTGGCTTGGCTCATGAGCTGCTGAAATTCAGGGTGCATGGTGTGACCTTTAAAGCGGCTAGGACTGTCAGCGAATGCGCTGACGCAGGGCGGCCTTGACGGCGGCGCTTGCGTGCAGCGCCCCCAACACCGTCACGGATTCAATCGTGGCCAGCGCCAGCTCGGGCGTCACGTCCGGCGCAATGGTCGCCAGACCCAAAATCCGAATCTGAAGCATTTCACCGGCGGCCTGAACCGCCAGCAGATCCTGGGCGGTGTAGTGCTGAATACCCAGCACCAACGTTTTCCGGCTGACCGCCTGCCGCACCGCTTCACCATGGGTGGCAAGCTGGTTGCGGATCGCGGTGCGGATCAGATCGGTCCGATTGGCGTAGAAGCCTTCCTGGACCAGCAGATCAATTTGACCCAGGTCGACATAACCCAGGTTGATCGTGATCTTTTCGTCGGAAGGCTTGGGAGCGGAAGCGAGGCGTGGGGGACGTGGAGGCATGAAACGGATCATAAAACCATCCAAGTGGATGGCATATGGATGTTTCAACTTGATAGATCTATTCGGCCACTGCCCCGGGGACCCAGGGCCGAAATCAAGATTGCCTGTTTCAATTGATCCGTAGGGGATCAGATTTTTAAGACGTACTGTGTGTAGGTGGCAAACCGTCACCGCGACCTAAAAGGTCGACATCACCACAACATCAAAGGTGCGCACTATGACATTCCCAACACGCTTTGGGGCTAACGCTACGGGCGCTCATCCGGACAAAACCCAGCCTCCCGGCAAGCCACAGGAAGCGAAGGTCGCGACCAAGGATGATGCTGCGCAAAAACAGGCTCAGGTCGACGCCAGCAAAGCAAGCGCCTTGCAAGGCGACAAGACCTAAGTCCGGCCCGTCGCCCGGGACGGGACTGAAGCTAGCCCTTGTTCCCCGTTACGGCACCCGCAGGTCAGATCACCCGCCTACTCGGCAGAGGAGATCATCATGAAGCACTCCAGCAATTCAGGGCCCCGGCACACGGTTCTTAAAGAGATGCATCGGCCTGAAGCCCATCGCGTTGAACCCGCGGCCACCCCAAAACCCACACCACCGCGCTGGAGCGAGTCGCCCACAGGCGCCGCCGCAACGCCGCGGTCGGCCGGGCGAGACGACGACCGGGATTCCGTCATCAACGGCCATGGCCATGGGCCGCGCCTGCACGCCGATTGGGATGAGCCGTAATCCACGCTTCAGGCGGGGTCGTGCCCGATCGGCCACCCGGCCAACAACGAAAAAATGGCCCCGCACCGGGGCCAGCCTGAACACATAACGCGTGCGCTAGCACGTCACAGCATGGTGTCCCGCGCCTGTTCGGCGCGTGCTGCGCCAATCGCCGTCTCGACTTTCTTCACTTCCTCTGGCGGCGGCAAAAGGGCAGGAAAGCCCAGCGCTTCGATCCACAATTCGCGGGTCCAGCCCATCGTGTGATACAGGTGATGGTCCTCGTCTTGCTCGACCGCTTCGTGGGCCTTCTTCAAGACTTTGGCCTCTTTGCCCTTCAGCTTGTCAGCGACCAGGCCAATCAACTCCCAATTCTGATGGTCTTTCGTTTCGGCCAAGACGACGCATTCCGCAGCGGCCACCTGCGCCGCCACCGCGTCGCCCTTCGACTTCGCCAGCGCGATGGCCTTCACCAGTGAATCACCATGGTGCTTAACCACTTCGCGGCTGGGCACCCGCTTATCAGGGTCAAGGCCGAGTTCTTCAAACACGGTAAGGAGTACCTGCCGATGCGTCTTGGTTTCGTCGAGATAGCTCTGCCACTCTTTCGTCAAGTCTTCGTTCGTGGCACAGGAAAGCGCTGCGGTGTAGACGTTGATGCCGCCCAGCTCCGTTTCCAGCGCCTGATAAAGCAAATCATGGATGCGTGCCATGTCACCGCTTTTGTTGGTAGCCATAAGGTCCTCTTGAGATCGTGAAGTCATGCGGCCCCACAGCGGGGCCGCATTTGAAGGTCAATGTTGGGAAGGTCAACTGCGGGGGAGCAACTGCAGAAGGGTCAACTACGGCGCAGGCTGATTGGACGCGGGAGTCCCTACCGGCTCCTCCGGGTCCAACTCATCTGACTCGCCGGGCTCTTCGTCTCCGTCCGGAGGAAAGGGTTCTTCAGCCGCGTCCTCGGCGATATCCAACTTCTTGGACTCCTCGGTGCTTGTCGGCTCGGTTGGCGCGTTGGGAAGGGGGGTATTCATGGGCTTCACCTTGTTCGGCCACATAGCCGCACAAGGGCATCGCAAGAAGCGCTCCCAAACGCCATCGCCCTAAGTCATTGAAATAACGCGCAGTTATGAAAAGGCATGAGGAAATCCCCAATTAGGGTATTTGCTTATGCCTTTTAACTATTTGCAGCGCGCATACTTGCTGGGCAAGAATTCGCTCTGAGCATAAAGCAAGACAGATGGAACTTCGCCAACTCGAGGCCTTCGCGGCCGTTATGTCCACCGGCAGCGTCACCGCTGCCGGGCGTGTGCTTGGCCGCTCGCAACCGGCCATCAGCCGCTTGCTTCAGGAACTGGAAGCCGAGATTGGCTACGCCTTGTTCGCGCGCAGTGGCCCGCGGGTCACGCCCACCGAACAGGGCTTCCTGCTGTATGACGATGTGGAACGCGCGTTGGCCAGCTTGCAGCAGATACGCGGGCGCGCCGAAGAGATTGCGCGCGGCCAGGCCAAGCCGCTGCTGCTGGCTGCAACGTCTGCCTTGGCGGCGGGCTTGCTGCCCGACGCATTGAAGCGCATCGAAACCCAAGCCGGCGCGGTCCGCATTCAAGTGCGCAGCGCGTCACCTGAACGCGTGGTGCACGCGGTATTGACCGGCGCTGCGCAATTGGGCGCGACGAGCCTGCCGTTGGAACACCGTGGTTTGACCGTGCATTGGATTGGGCAGGCCGCCTGTGTGGCCGCATTGCCCGAAGACGATGCGCTGGCCGCCCTGGACGTGGTGCCGGTGTCGGCCCTGGCCGGGCGCCGTTTGATCACCATGGCCAACCCCTACCGCTTGCGCCGCCGCTTGGACGCAGCGCTCGCCCCCGATGGCAACGCGCCTGGCACCATCGAAACCAATTCGTCCGTCAACGCTCTGGCCGCCGTGCGCGCTGGCCTGGGCGTGTCGGTGCTGGAACCGATCACCGCTTACGGCGTCCCGATGCCGGGCGTAGCGATCCGGCCCATCGACTTGGACATCCCTTTTTTCTTTGGGGTCATCACCCCGCAGTCGCAACCCCTGACGCCGGCCTGCCAGGCCATGGCCGACGCGCTGGCCGATGCCGCCGCCGCCCTGCTGCCCGGCTTTGTGCTGCACGACGCCTGCGAGCATTCGGCGCTGTTGCAGTCGATCTACGGTGATGACGCCCCTGTTTTGGAAACCCCCGCACTATGAATCAGCCCATCGCCACCCCGCCGCAAGGCTTAGCCGCGCTGGAAGCGCGCCTGCGGCAAGACCTGTCCTGGCTGGAAATTCCCGCCAAGAACTGGGTTGCGCCCCGGCTCGTGGACGGCCAGCAAGTGCTGGACGTCGTCATCATTGGCGGCGGCATGGCCGGCTTGGCTGCGGCGGCGTCGTTGACGCATCTGGGCATTACCGCGCCGATTTTCGATCAAGCGCCCGAAGGCTATGAAGGCCCGTGGGCCACGACGGCGCGCATGGAAACGCTGCGTTCGCCTAAACAATTGACCGGCCCTGCCCTGGGCTTGCCGGCGCTGACGTTCCGCGCCTGGTTCGAAGCGCAGTTCGGCTCGGCGGAATGGGACGCGCTGGACAAGATTCCGCGCCTGCAATGGATGGACTACCTGCGCTGGTATCGCCGCGTGCTGAACCTGGACGTGCGCAATGAACACCGCGTGTTGGCGGTGCAACCGCGTTCCGACCGCCTGGTGCAGTTGGACATCGAGTCCCCCGCCGGCCGCAGCACCGTGCTGGCCCGCCGTGTCGTGCTGGCCACCGGCCGCGACGGCCTGGGCGGCGCGTATGTGCCTGACTTCGCTAAGAAATTGCCGCGTGACCGCTGGGCGCATTCGTCCGACGTAATGGACTACGCCACGCTGGCCGGCAAGCGCGTCGGCGTCGTGGGCGCGGGCGCGTCCGCCATGGACAGCGCAGGCACGGCGCTGGAAGCCGGCGCCGCCAGCGTCGACCTGCTGATCCGCCGCAACGACATTCCACGCGTGAACAAAGGCAAAGGCGCGGGCAACCCCGGCCTGACTCACGGCCACCTGACCCTGCCCGACGAATGGAAGTGGAAGATCCGCCACTACATCAACGCCGCGCAAGTGCCGCCCCCGCGCGGCAGCACCTTGCGCGTGTCGCGCTTCCCGAACGCCCACTTCAACCTGGGCTGTGGCGTGCAAGACCTGGCAATGGTGGGCGACGACATCCACGTCACCACGCCCAAGGGCGTATTCGTACTGGACTTCCTGATCTTCTCCACGGGCTTCCGTATCGACTGGACCGTGCGCCCGGAATTCGCGCTGCTGGCGCCTCACGTGCGCAACTGGGGCGACCGTTTTACCCCGCCCCCCGGCGAAGAGGACCAGGAACTGCATGACTCGCCCGACCTGGGCGCCGTCTTCGAGCTGCAAGAAAAAGTCCCCGGCGCCTGCCCCGGCCTGGACCGCGTGCACTGCTTTTCTTACCCCGCTGCGCTGACGCAAGGCACGATCTCGGGCGACATCCCGGCCATCAGCGACGGCGCCAAGCGCCTGGCGCAAGGCATCGCCGGCCTGTTCTACCGCGAAGACGTGGAAACGTACTACGCGAATATGGAAGCGTTTTCGGAACCGGAAGTGTTCGGCGATGAATGGACGCCCGCCCCGCCGCCCGCCCAGGCTGCGGCCTCCCAAGCGGAGACCGCGCAATGACTGGTTGGTTGATACGCCGTGTCGCGCAAGCGGCGGTAGTCGTGTTGCTGATGACCCTGATTGTCTTCGTGGGCCTGCACGCCATCGGCAACCCCGTTGACATCCTGATCGGCCAGGACGTAGACCAGGTCGACCGCGCCCGCATCATCGCGGAGCTTGGCCTGGACAAACCGCTGTGGCAGCAGTACCTGGGCTTCCTGAATGGAGCGCTGCACGGCAACCTGGGCAACAGCTTCGTCTACAACATTCCCGCCATTGAACTCGTCATCCAGCGCCTGCCCGCCACGCTTGAACTGGCGATCAGCGCCCTGGGCCTGGCCGTCATCATCGGCTTGCCGCTGGGCTTGATTGCCGGGCTGTACCCCGACAGCCGCTTTTCCAAAATGATCATGGCCGGCAGCATCGTCGGCTTCTCGCTGCCCACGTTCTGGGTGGCGCTGATGCTGATCATGACGTTCAGCGTGTCACTCGGCTGGCTGCCCGCCAGCGGCCGGGGGCAAACGGTGGAATTCCTGGGCTTTCAGTGGTCGTGGTTGACTGCCGACGGCTGGCGCCACTTGATCTTGCCCGCGCTGAACCTGTCGCTGTTCAAGATTTCGCTCGTCATCCGCCTGACCCGCGCCGGCGTGCGCGACGTGATGCCGCTGGACTTCGTGAAGTTCGCCCGCGCCAAAGGCTTGTCGCCGTTTCGCGTGGTCTGTGTGCACGTGCTGCGCAACACGATGATCCCGCTGGTGACCGTGCTGGGCCTGGAGCTGGGTTCGACCATTGCGTTCGCCGTCATCACGGAAAGCATTTTCTCTTGGCCGGGCGCCGGCAAGCTGATTCTGGACAGCCTGAACGCGCTGGACCGCCCCGTCATCGTGGCCTACCTGATTGTGGTCGTGTGCCTGTTCGTGACGCTGAACCTGATCGTCGACATTCTTTATAAAGTGCTGGACCCCCGGGTACGGCTGGAGGGCTCGGCATGAGCACCACTGCAACCCCTGACAAGGTTCCCGCCCTGCGCCGCGAATCACCCTGGCGCCGCAACCTGACTGAATTCATGTCGTCCAAGACGGCGGTGTTCGGCCTGGCCGTGGCCACCCTGCTGATCCTGGCCGCCATCTTCGCGCCGTGGATCTCGCCGCAGAACCCGTACGACCTGCTGCAAATCGACGTGCTGGATTCCCGCATGCCGCCGGGTTCCATGAACGGCCTGGACACCTTCCACTACTGGCTGGGCACCGACGGCCAAGGGCGCGATCTGCTGTCCGGCATTCTGTATGGCCTGCGCATCAGCTTGATGGTGGGCGTGGGCTCGGCGGTTATCGCCGGCATCGTCGGCACGCTGCTGGGCTTGCTTGCTGCCTACGCGGGCGGCAAGGTTGATGCCTTCATCATGCGTTTGGTCGACCTGATCCTGTCGTTCCCGTCGATCCTGGTTGCCATGATGATCCTGGCCTATCTGGGCAAGGGCGTGGGCAACGTGGTGCTGACGCTGGTGATTCTGGAATGGGCCTATTACGCCCGCACCGCGCGCGGCCAAGCCCTGGTGGAACGCCGCCGTGAATACGTGGAAGCCGCCCGCTGCCTGGACATTCCCAACTGGCGGATCATGTTGAAGCACATCCTGCCCAACTGCCTGCCGCCGCTGATCGTCATTGGCACCTTGCAGATTGCGCGCGCCATCACACTGGAGGCCACGTTGAGCTTTCTGGGCCTGGGCGTGCCGGTGACCGAACCGTCGCTGGGCCTGCTGATTTCCAACGGCTTTCAATACATGCTGTCCGGTGAATACTGGATCAGCTTCTACCCCGGCATCGCGCTGCTGATCACCATCGTCGCCATCAACTTGGTGGGCGACCGCCTGCGCGACGTGCTGAACCCAAGGACTCACAAATGACCGACCGCACCGCTACCGGCGCGCCGGCCACGCTTGAAGTGCGCAACCTGCGCACGCACTTCCACACCCGCGCGGGCGTGCTGCCCGCCGTGGACGACGTGTCGTTCACGCTGGAGCGCGGCAAAATCCTGGGCCTGGTCGGTGAATCCGGCTCGGGCAAATCCGTGACGGGCTTTTCCATCATGGGTCTGGTCGACGCGCCGGGCCGCATCGTGGGCGGCGAAGTGCTGTTTCAAGGCCGCGACCTGACCAAGCTGGCCCCGCGCGAACTGCGCCGCCTGCAAGGCAACCGCATCGCCATGATCTTTCAAGATCCGATGATGACGCTGAACCCCGTCTTGCGGGTGGATGTGCAGATGATCGAAACGGTGCGCGCGCATAACAAGATGAGCAAGCGCGAAGCGCGCACGCTGGCGCGCGACACGCTGGGCATGATGGGCATTCCCAGCCCGGAAGAACGTTTGCTGGCCTACCCGCATCAGCTGTCTGGCGGCATGCGCCAGCGCGTGGCCATTGCCATCGCCATGCTGCATCGCCCTGACCTGATCATTGCCGACGAACCCACCACCGCGCTGGACGTCACCATCCAGGCGCAGATTCTGTCTGAAGTGCAAAAGCTGGCGCAGCAACACGGCACCAGCCTGATCTGGATTACGCATGATCTGTCGGTCGTGGCGGGTCTTGCTGATGACGTGGCCGTGATGTACGCCGGCCGCATCGTTGAACACGGCAAGGTCGACGACGTGCTTGACCGCCCGCAGCACCCCTACACCGTCGGCCTGATCGACAGCCTGCCCAGCAACAACCAACGAGGCCAGCGCCTGCGCCAGATTCCCGGCATGACGCCCAACCTGCTGCACCTGCCCGCGGGCTGTGCGTTTTCCGCGCGCTGCTCGCGCGCCACCGCCGCCTGTGGCCAGCAACCCGGCATCACTCAAGCCCTGCCCGAACACGACGTGCGCTGCTTCCATCCGACTATCCAGATCCACAACGAGGTGACGGCATGACTGTATCCGCCGCCCCCACTCCGCTGATTGACCTTGCGCAAGTCAGCAAGCGCTTTGGCGAAAGAAAGGTCGGCGCAGCCGGCCGCGCCATGCAAAAGCTGGGCCTGTCCAAGCCGCCCGCCATCACGCGCGCGGTCGACCACGTGGACCTGATCGTGAACCCCGGCGAAGTGGTCGGCCTGGTGGGCGAATCCGGCTGCGGCAAATCCACGCTGGGCCGCATCGCCGCGGGCTTGTTGACGCCATCGGGCGGTGAAGTCCGCATCAACGGCGTGCGCCCGTCGGACATGACGTCGGCCGAAGCCCACGCCGCGCGCCTGACCGTGCAGATGATTTTCCAGGACCCCTACGCCAGCCTTAACCCGCGCCTGCGCGTGGACGAGATCGTGGGCGAAGCGGCCCGCATCCATGGCCTGGTCGGCAATGGCGACTTTGACGACTACGTCAGCGCCCAGCTGGAACGCGCGGGGCTCGACCCTGCCCTGCGCCAACGCTACCCGCACCAATTCAGCGGCGGCCAGCGCCAGCGCATCGGCATTGCCCGCGCGCTAGCCGTGCAGCCGTCCATGCTGGTGTGTGACGAAGCCGTGGCCGCGCTGGACGTGTCCATTCAAGCGCAAATCCTGAACCTGTTCATGGACCTGCGTGAAGAACTGAACCTGACGTACCTGTTCATCAGCCATGACCTGGGCGTGGTGGAACACCTGTCTGACCGCGTCGTCATCATGTACCTGGGCCGCGTCGTGGAAACGGCCACCGTGGACGAAGTATTCCAGCGCCCCAACCACCCGTACACGCAAGCGCTGCTGGCGGAAATTCCCAGCCTGAAGTCGCGCCACAAGATCTTTACCGCGATCAAAGGCGAGATTCCCAGCCCGCTGAACCCGCCCGGCGGCTGCCATTTTCATCCGCGATGTCCGCATGCGATGCCGCGCTGCAAGACCGAAGTTCCCACGTTGAAGGGAATCGCCATCAACCATTTAAGCGCCTGTCATTTGAACGACATGGCCTGAACCTAATTGGCCGCGTTGTCCTGAATGCCTGTAGTGGCCTGAATGACAACGCAGCCTTCGGAACACTTAACTCGTTCCCCCCCTACCAAGGACCCCGAACATGAAACGCTTGATTCTTTCGACCCTGACCGCCGCCATTCTCGGCGCCTCTGCCGCGGCCTCTGCCGACAACCTGTCGATCGGTTTTGCCGACCCGCTGTCGTCCCTGGACCCGCAGCTGAACAACCACGCCGGCGACCGCTCGGTGGCCCTGCACTTCTGGGACTTGCTGATCGAAAACAAGTGGAACAAGCTCCAGCCGGGCCTGGCCGTCAGCTGGAAGCCGCTGGACTCCACCACCTGGGAATTCAAGCTGCGTGAAGGCGTCAAGTGGCAAGACGGCACGCCGTTCACCGCCGACGACCTGATCTATTCCTACACCCGCGCGCGCGGCGTGCCGGGCAGCGTGGCAACGTACGCCGGCTACCTGCGCACCATCGACACGATGACCGCGAA
This sequence comes from Achromobacter kerstersii, assembly GCF_902859595.1. Classification (GTDB taxonomy): domain Bacteria; phylum Pseudomonadota; class Gammaproteobacteria; order Burkholderiales; family Burkholderiaceae_B; genus Achromobacter; species Achromobacter kerstersii. The sequence continues at coordinate 1,577,153 of NZ_CADIJQ010000001.1, forward strand.
GGACCCGTTGACCCTTATCGTCAAGACCAAGGCGCCCAACCCCGACCTGCCGCTGAACCTGGCATCCGTACACGTCGTCAGCAAGCACGTTGGTGAAAAGTCGACCACCGAAGACTACAACTCGGGCAAGGCCATGGTTGGCACCGGCCCGTACAAGTTCGTGTCCTACACGCCGGGCGACCGCGTCATCATGGAACGCAACGACGGCTACTGGGGCGACAAAGCGACCTGGGACAAGGTCAACTACCGCTACATCAACAACGCCGCCTCGCGCACCGCTGCCCTGTTGGCTGGCGACGTGGACGTGATCGACAAGGTCTCGGTGTCGGACCTGGCCAAGCTGCAAAAGGCCCCGAACATCGCGGTGTACCCGTACGACGGCCTGCGCGTCATGATCCTGCAACCCAGCTTCAACCCCGCGCCCAACCAGTACATCACCGACAACAACGGCAAGCCGCTGGACAAGAACCCGCTGCTGGACCTGCGCGTGCGTCAGGCGCTGAACCTGGCCATCAACCGCAAGGCCATTTCCGACCGCATCCTGCAAGGCGCGGCCACCGAAGCCAACCAGTGGATGCCCAAGGGCACCTTCGGCTACAACCCCGACGTGAAAGACATCCCCAACGATGTCGCGCAAGCCAAGAAGCTGCTGGCCGAAGCGGGCTTTCCCGACGGCTTCAAGCTGACCATGCACGTGCCGAACGACCGCTACCCGCAAGGCCCGGAAACGGCCCAAGCCGTGGCGCAGTTCTGGACCCGCGTGGGCGTGAAGACCCAAGTGGAAGTGGTGCCATGGGCCGTGTACTCGGGCCGCGCCAACAAGAACGAATTCGCCGTCAGCATGCTGGCGTGGGGCAACGGCACGGGTGAAGCCAGCTACGCGCTGGTCAACATCCTGGCCACCGTCGACGCCAAGAAGGGCCTGGGCGCGTCCAACTGGGGCCACTACTCCAACCCCAAGGTAGACGCCGCGCTGGAACAGTCCACGTCGGAATTCGATGTGGCCAAGCGTGAAGCCATCTTGCGCGACTCGGTCAAGCTGGTGGCTGACGACGTCGCCATCTTCCCGCTGTTCCACTACAAGAACATCTGGGCCACCAAGAAGGGCCTGAAGGTCACCCCGATGACCAGCGACCGTACGGCCGCCATGATGGTCACCAAAGAACCGGCCGGTAAATAAGCCATGGTGCCGACCCTAACCATCACCCCCGCGGACGCCCTGATCGACGTGCCGCGCCAGATCCGGGTCGAGCACGTCGAGCCGGGCCAGACGGTGGAAATCACCGCGCTGACCCGCCGCAACGGCGTGCTCTGGCAGGCTCAAGCTGCGTACACGGCAGGCGAAGACGGCGTGGTCGACCTGACCCGCGACGCGCCTATCTCGGGCGACTACACCGGCGTGGCCCCGATGGGCCTCGTCTGGTCGCAAGCGCCCGTGGATTCACCCAGCCGCGAACACTTCAACCATCCGGTCACCGATGCCTTGGTCACCGACGTGGTTGCCCGCGTGGCCGGTGCGCAGGCGCAAGCCACGTTCACGCAACGCTTGGCGCTGGACGGCGTCACGCGCCACGACGTCCGCGAAGAAGGTCTGGTCGGCACGCTGTACCTGCCGGCAGGCAGCAAGCCGGGCTCGCACCCCGCCGTCATGATCCTGAACGGCTCGGGCGGCGGCATCAACGAACCGCGCGCGGCGCTTTACGCATCGCGCGGCTACGCCGCCTTTGCGCTGGCGTACTTCAAAGCGCCGGGCCTGTCCGACTACATCTCGAACACCCCGCTGGAATACTTCCAGACCGGCCTGCGCTGGCTGCGCAAAAAGGTTCAACCCAAGCACGACTTCGTCGCCATCAGCGGCCAATCGCGCGGCGGTGAACTGGTGCTGCTGCTGGGCGCAACCTTCCCCAAGGAAGTGTCTGCCGTCGTCGCCTACGTACCCGGCGCCGTCGTCCACAGCGGCCAGAACGCCTGCGACCCCAAGATCGGCCGCGAAGGCCCGACCTGGCTGCTGGGCGGCAAGCCCATCCCCCACGTCTGGGAAAACAACCGCACCGCCACCTGGGCGCCGTTTGATGAAGGCCCATCGCCGCATCGCCACGAAAAAGCCATCCTGACCGCGCTGCAAGACCCCGACGCCGTCGCGCGCGCCCGCATTCGCGTGGAAGACATCGAAGGCCCGGTCATGCTGCTGTCGGCCACCGACGATGGTTCGTGGCCGTCGAGCCTGTACTCGAAGATGGTGCAGGACAAGCTGGTCGACGTGAAACACCCCTACCCCGTCGAATGGCTCGACTACGAAAACGGCGGCCACTCGATCCTATTCCCGTACGTGCCCACCACCCAGCTCGTCTACGCCCACCCCGTGTCGGGCAAGATCAGCACCAGCGGCGGGAATCCAAAAGACAACGCACGCGCCGACCAGGAATCGTGGGAAGGCGTGAAGAAGTTTTTGGACGCGGCGGTGAAAGCGCGGGCGGCATCGGCTGCGGCTTCGGCTTCGGCTGGGCCAGCGGCTAGTTCGACTGGCGCGGATTCCGCAAGCTCGCAGTCGGCTCCTGCCCATTCAGCAAGCACTTCCGGCGACGCCGGCTGATCAGACACCAAGGAGAACATCCCCATGGCACAACAACCCATCGTCTATGACGCCGTCAATGATCAGGTCGACAAGCTCGTCGGCCTGACGCCCGGCAGTAAAACTTTCGAAGTCCGCCACCAACGCGAAAAAGTCGCCACCGCCACGCAAGGCAGCTACGACGCCCTGTTCGACCCGGCACTGCCCGGCTTGTCGCTGGCCGAACGCCTGCTGGTCGCGCTGTACGCCACCCGCATCAGCCCGTCGCCGCTGCTGGCCTCGCACTACCGCGCACGCTTGGCAGAAACCGATGCAGCCCCCGCCGACATCGCCGTCGCAGAATCCGGCAAGCCGTCAGACGCCTCCACCCCGCGCCTGGCTGCCGTGTTGGAATTCACGCGCAAGCTGATCGAAAACCCCGTCGAAGGCGACGAAGCCGCACTGAAGACCCTGCCCGCAGCCGGCGTCTCCACGCCTGCGGTGGTCACCCTGTCGCAACTGATCGCCTTCCTGTCGTACCAGACCCGTCTGGTCGCCGGCCTGGCCGCGATGAAAGACCTGGAAGGCCAAGACCCCCGCGCCGCCGCCGTCCCGCCCGCGCCCTTCGAACCCAACACCGCCGCCACCGAACCCGGCGCCGTCATCAAGGCCCACGGCTTCACCAACGAAGTGCTGGAGTGGAAGGCATGGCTCGACGTCGTCAACGTCGATACCGCCACCCCGGAACAAGTCGCCGTCCTGGAAGAAAGCCACCCCAAGGCCAAGGTCTCGGACTACTACCTGTTCCTGGTCCACCAACCGGAAATCCTGCGCCAGCGCTCCACCGCCTTCAACGCCATCATGTACGCCCCAGGCGGCCTGTCGCGCGCAGAACGCGAGCTGGGTTCGACGGTGGTGTCCCGCGTAAACGGCTGCGTGTACTGCGCATCCGTCCACGCGCAGCGCTTCGAACAACTGGCCAAGCGCAATGAAGTGATCGCGCAAGTGTTCGAAGACCCCTACACCGCCGGCACCACGGCGCGTGAACTGGCGATTGCCCAGTTCTCGATCCAGATCACCGAAGCCCAGGCCGACGTCAACGCCAACAGCATCCAGGCATTGAAGGATGCGGGCTTAAGCGAAGGCGAAGTGCTGGACCTGCTGCACTCGGACGCCATCTTCGCCTGGGCAAATCGTTTGATGCTGAACCTGGGCGAACCGGTTTTTGCCACCGTAGGCTAAGACCCGCTTTTCCGCCGCCCTGCGGCCACGTCAGCGTTTTCGTTAAACTGACGCTTTCCGCGCCACTACGCGCCCCGCCACTAGCGGGGCGCTTTGCCTTCCCCCATGTCAGAAAAAACCCACGACATCCGCCCCGGCCAGTCCGTCGAACTGCTAAAAGCCCTGCACATCCTGACCCGCGACGGCAAGATGAACCAGGACAGCCGCCGTAAGCTGAAACAGGTCTATCACCTGTTTCAGTTCATCGAGCCGCTGCTGAAAGACGTCCAACAAGAACGCGGCGCGGTCACGCTCGCGGATCACGGGGCTGGTAAGTCGTATCTGGGGTTCATTCTGTATGACTTGTTTTTCAAGGAACAGAAGGATGCCGTCGGGAATGGGTCCCATATTTATGGGATCGAGACTCGCGAAGAACTGGTGAAGTCGTCAGAAGAACTGGCGAAGCGGCTGGGGTTTGGCGGGATGTCGTTCTTGAATCTCTCTGTGGCGGAGTCGATTACGTCGGATAAGTTGCCGGCGACGATTGATGTGGTGACTGCGTTGCACGCTTGCAATACCGCCACCGATGACGCGATTCACTTTGCGTTGGAAAAGAAGGCCAAGTACATCGTGGTTGTGCCTTGCTGCCAGGCTGAAGTGGCTTCGGTGCTAAGGAAGAATAAGGGCAAGGCGCTGGCTGATCCGTTGGCGGAAATTTGGCGGCATCCATTGCATACGCGGGAGTTTGGAAGCCAGATTACGAATGTGCTGCGGTGCTTGCAGCTGGAAGCGCATGGGTATCAGGTTAGCGTGACGGAGCTGGTGGGGTGGGAGCATTCGATGAAGAATGAGCTGATCGTGGCGCAGTATAAGAATCTGCCGACCAGGAAGCCTGCGGAGAGGCTGACTGAGATGTTGGAGCGGATTGGGTTGCAGGAGTTGAAGGAGCGGTTTTTTGTGCCTGTGGCTTCGGCGGCTGTAGCTGAGTAGGTATTTGCTTGGCTGGTTGGCATGAACCAGAGATAGCTTTAGCTGGTGGTGGGCTACTGATCCTTCTCTAATCAGTAGTCCGCGATTGCGCTTTCCTTAGAGAAAGCGTGATCAATTTGGCACGGAACCGCATCGCGTCCGTCGCCTATCGGGGCATACTCGCCCCGTGGTCCAAAGGATCGCCCGGGTTGACAGCCGGAAAGACAGAACAAGTGGCCGCCGCAATGGCGGCCTCCTTTCTTTCATCGCGTCAATTACACCGGAGCGTCGAGATGAGCGACCACCCTTTTACCTATGACCGCTGGGCCACGCCGGATGATCCGGAGTTTGGTGTTGTTCGAGTTGATGATTTGAGGAAGATCGAGCGGGCTTGCTTGGGGATTTGGGCTATTGCGAGGATTGTGGGGAATGGTGCGAATGAGCCGGGGGCGACGGGGGCGGGGCCGTTGGATGGTTGGGTGGTGTCGAATCTGATGGGGGGTGTGGAGAGTCTATGCGATCAGATTGCTGATAGATCGGCGGGCACAATGGATAAGGTGCCGTTGAATTCCGTGTTCGCGAAAGCAGCGGCTCCGACGCATAAGCGCAGCCATGTGCACAAGCGCAGGGACCACGGTACGTGAGCCCGCTTCCGACGCTGAACCGCCGTTCGGGCCGCATCACCGCACAGACCGCTTCCAAGCGGTGCCACGGCCGCTGCCCCCTCGAGCTAGTCGCGTGCTGCAAGGCTAATTGATATTAATGTGAACTTTGCCGCCGCTATAAGTTTGCGATAACAGTGAGATAGGTTGAGGCTTGCAGTTTGGGACTGAATCAGGTGTCGTCTCGAGTCATAGGGTCGTAACATAGAGCTTCGCTGCTTCACTTACCTTTTTGCTTAAACGAGCACCGAACTCCGTTCCAGGCGCCAGTTGGATCTCAGTCGAGTCAGTTTGTCCCACGCGCAAGCTCTCGACGGTCACCAGCTCAATGGTTTTTCTCCCCACGTATAGCTGTTGCCCAATAAAGATCTTCGTGGTGCTCGTTGCGCGAACGCCGACTACATTGTTCGAGAAGCGTTGAGCCACGTCGCCGATTTCCAATGTGGCGCCAGAGGAGACTCCATTTTTTATTAGGGTGCTGCGCAACAAACTAGCCAGTGCTTCCGCAACCAATATTGCGAATAGCACATAATTCTTAAGAGAATCAACATTGGCTATTTCCGAAACTTCACCATGAGCTGCATCGTTTCGATCCCGAACAAACTTATTTAGGTAGGAGTCGGCCGTGTGCTCACCCAATAATTTACTTGAGCAAAAGTCAATCACCTCCGGTGAATTTCTGACGAATGAATAAGCGTCATCAAAGCCAATCTTCTTGAAAACTCGATTCAGTGTGTCCGGCCGATAATTATCTGAATCCGTCAAGAAGGCATCCGCAAGCAGAGTGTAGGACGTGCCACGCAAGCCATCCACCAAGCCGCCAGCAATTGAAGTCTCAGCAATTTTTCCGTAAATTGGTTTCGTCGCACTCCATTTCATGAGTACGTGCCCGACTCCAACTCTATGGCTATTTCTTACATCCTCATCGAGCTTTGCGTAGTTCGGAAAAACTTTGGGCAAAAAGCCCGCATACTCCTCCACAAGTTCAATGATGCATTGTTCAAATACTGCATAAATGCGGGTTATCGCCGCGCAATGATCGAAAAGTCTCCACGTTATATTGTCCGGCGCCTCCGTTCTCAATATATTCAACGCAGCTTCATCGATCACAATGGGTTGTACGCCGACAGCGGCTGCAAATATAGATTGCCGCAGGCGATCGTGCCACTTAACAACAGCAGACAAGTCGTCTAACGTATTGTGTAGACGCGAAAGAACCGACTCGAACATTGCAGTCAATTTCCTTCTAGGATTGAGGTAAGCAGTCTGCGGAAGGCCGCAATGCGGGCCTCGACCGCTTCGCGAGTGTTGCCCTGTCCCGTGAACGTACCAGTTGGCTCTTCCTCAATAAGCCCCTTCGCGCCCGCAATAATGCGATCGCGCGCATTGATCAGCATCGCCTTTTCGTCAATGCGTTCGCTTAACGCGACCATTAATGCGTCCGCATAGGCTATCTGTGGTTTTGGAGTCCAGTTCCCGGCTTTGACACTCCATGGTCTGAACAAGTTATCGCCGAAAATGACGCGCGCTAGTTCAATTGTATTGGTAAACAGGTCACGCAAAAACTGAATATCATCTGATGAAAAATGTCGACTCCGGACCATGTATTGGTCAAGAAAGCGCTGCATGCCCCCACGATAATGCTCTGCATGCCGCAGTGCAAGGCAGCGCAGTACGAACTCGACATCGCGCATTTTGCTGAAATGAGGGTTCGTAAGTAGTTTTATAGGGGGGTTTTCATCTTCCTCTGTCTCATATCTAGGAAGACCCCAAGCATCGCGCATCGCAGGATGGCGGGACAACTCGATCAGCAAGCCATCGAATTCGTTATGATAAATGCAATGCCTTACTTCTTGATTCTCAAGCTCAACACCACCGGTGTTGAGGCGTTCAAATACCTGTTGGCGAAGCAGTAGCTCCTCGTCGCGAGTGTTAGCTGATTCTTTCAGTAGGACAATGTATGAAATGGACCGCCGATCAAGCCCGCGTCGGATTTCAGATGGCAGGCGATCATAGATTAATCCATTCAGCTCTGGCCATTGCTCCAAGCCTTTTAATTTGAACCTATTTTCATAGAAATCCGCGATGGATGAAATCCTTTGCTGGCCATCCATAACTTCAAATCGAGCCAAATCTGATTCGTAAAGAAAACACGGCGGCACTGGAACGTTCATTATAAAAGACTCGATCAGCTTCGACTTTCGTTTGTCGTCCCATCGTTGCCGACGTTGATAAAACGGTTGCAGCTTGAGCCATCCTTCTCTTTGCATTGCCTGAACAAAATTCGGCAGTTGCTCACGATTGGTTTCTGTGACAATTCGAAGCTCGCGCTTGGCATACTTTTGATTGATTTCTTCTGCGGATGACTCTTGCCGGGACTCCGTCGGCACTTCGCGCCACATCTTGCGCTCTGTAGGTGATAACTGTTGCATGATTATGTAGTATCCAAGAAGAAAAGGCAGCCGAGACGGTAGCATATCGATGCCCAACTGACGAGTGGCTGGCACGCTTTCATAAATCTGTGTGTGCCATTCGCCAACAAGCGAAATCCGACGCCCCCGCAGTTTGTTTGACGATAGCTGCGTTATGTACTTTGAGCTGCTGATTGATCGACTGTAACGTCACTGACAAGCTGCGCTTCCATATTCGCTGTACTGCATCACCGTTCGGGGAAATCCGCCGTTTCAAACGTTGCGGGACCGTTTCTCGCCATCTCTTCTGACTGCTCCCAGCGAGCAAGCGACCGCTCGCCGACCGGATGCATCAAACCGCAAATATATAGGTGTCAGACGGCGCATTCTTAGTCACCTCATGCAAGATTGCCGTCTGCCACGTCATGTTTTACCTTTCATTTTAGGAAAACTTATGAAGAAGCGACTATCGCGATTGCCTCTCTAACAGCGACCTACGGGAGCGGCCCCTTTTTTACAAACTAACAGAGTCTGGGTGTGTGCGCTCTGATCTCTGACCAGTTTCTCCGCTCGACAAACGCGGGTTAGCGACACCAGTGCCATCCAGGTAAGCGGGCCGCACAGTACGAACAGCACTCCCAAATCCCAAACGGTCTCCAGGACTCCTCTTCCGAGCCAACTAGATAGCACGAATGGCGAAATTGCGAGAAAAAATAAGCACCCATAGCAAATGGTGAAATAGATTTTTCTCCACAGGCGCGACCAAGATTTTTCGTACTCTGGACGAAAGCCCAGCCGCCCAAAGCCGTCTACTTTTGAAAATTGCAGATAAGGTCGTCCAAGCACAAAATCTCTCAAAGCCCGATCCGGCCGCTCCAAAGAGAGTACGTACTCAATCTCAGCTGCGGAAACGTGAGCATCGCCTGCCACGGCCTGACAACCCTTTTCCTTGAGAAAAGGATGCATTCCGGCCTCATCTTTAAGGTCGCGAAAAAAATCCCTTGCAAACTTATATTCGTCTCTTCGGCGGCCATGAGACCCTACGATCAGCTCATAGATAACCTTTGTCGCGCCAATCAGTCCCGCCAGAACGGCGCCAGCCTTTAGCGCAACATCCCACTCAATAGCCATAAATCGAAGCTCCGTGATTTTGGAATAGCAGGCAGACACGTCATAGCGAAATTTACGCACTTCCCACTGCGAAATTGCAGTTTGCCATCCAATTCAAAAGTGTAGATCCAGGTGTTGCGAGCTTGGGTCCTCATTTACGATCTGAGACGCGAACCAATTAACGATTGGAACAATTGCAATGCGTCAATTTTCGTACGCCCCCCGCCTACCATGGACAGAAGATCGTCAAATTTCATAGTCAATTTTTCGCCATTTCTGGGATTAAGCAAAATAAAATCACGCCATTCCTCACCGCGTCCTTCGACAGAGGCCGCGTAACTCAACAACCAATATATCGCAACTTGACGATAGTCGGCGGAGGAAAAGCGCTTAATCGTGCACTTCACTTCAATTAAAGTGTGCCCCACCGAAAAATCACCTACTCCGCTTGAAACCCACTCCAGCCCCGGAACGACTGGACGGGAAATAATTTTCTCGCCTCGCATATGACTAATTTCATTAAGACCTTTGGCTAAATTACTGCCCACTATTACTGCAATTTCCGCATCATGAGCCTCAAGTACATCCGGAAGTTTGGCATCAAAGTAGACACGTTGACGCTTTATGGTCTCCTTGAAGCATTTATCCCAATCTAGATTCTTCTCGCCTTGTAGTAAATGCTCTCCTACGGTGTAAGCGAGTTCAAATAGCATTGCTTTCTGAAGTTTCGAACGCGACAGCAAATTGGCGGGCACGGGCGAAATTTCCATTGAATCTATCTGTGTATTCAAATGTGCAACCGTACCTGCCGTTAATTGTGGAAAGGTCTCGTCCACGATCCCCGGAATGTCTCTAGCTACGGTCCTCGGGTCAAGTTGCATCTGATAGCTCCTTCGCCCACTCCGTAAAAACCGCAGGGAAACGAGGTTCGGTTCCTCGTGGATGTTTGCTTATTTTTGCTCTATCAGCGACCTCATCAAACGGTAGCTCGACGCCAAGTTCCCAATTTGCTGCAGCAGCTCTTTTAAATTGTTGCCTTGCCTTGTCGCCCTCGTCGCCGAAACAATGAGAGAACAACCAAAATAATCTTTGGCACTCGACTGTCATTTGCGCCCATCGATTTCTCAGGTAGTTAAAAACTCTTCTATCCTTCCACCCTCGCCAGCAATCTATACAAGCTCTTCGCACGGTATCCAACTGCGTCTCGTCGAAAGTTAACCGTACAAATTGACTACGCTTTATTGAACTGGTAAACCTTAGACACCGAAGATAGTGGAGAAGATTGGCATCTACTTTTAGCAGATGCGCCGAATGCGCGGGAACCTCATCCAACAACATATCCAACGTCTTATAAATCTGGCTGAAATCTGGATTGGATCTTAAATTGGCAAAACCGCGCATTATCGTTGAAAATGATGAGCGGAAAGCATGGAGATTTTCCTTACTGAGCAATGTTATCGCAATTTCCAGTGCAGCACTGGGCTCATGCAATGGCATCGTTCGGCTTATCTGAGCAACCAGAAAATTATCAGGTAACGACTTTTCTAATTCCCTGGCCAATAGACGACGGACCTCCAGCGTTTCTACCGTTGCTTTCAGAGATTCGTAATCATCACGAGGAGAATCAGAATATGGGTCAAATTTTAGGTCAATGTCACGCAGCTTGGTAGCCTCGCCGTCACCCGCTCCCAACTGCGCCTTCACGTAATCTTGATAGTGTTTCGATGTTAGAAAAACGGTCTTGGATTTGTTTAGCGTAAGCCCGTAGTCCATCAGCGAGTGCGCTAAAATTCCAAGGATGCGATATGCCTCTTCCGTATTAGCAGCCACCAGAATATAGTCATCAACGTAGCGATGCCAACTCACTCGCTTATCTGAAAGCGCCATATCGATTTGGTGCAAAAAAAGCTCTGCCAGAATTCGGGCTCCTTGGCCTCCCACTGGCAGCCCAAACGAACGACCAGCAAACAATCGATTCAAAATTGCGTTTACTTGGCTGGCTATTTGCGGTCGACCACTATCAAGATCGGAAATGCAGTTCTCTATATAGTGATGGGATACGTGCTCGTAGAAGCTAGAAATGTCGGTTTGTATTACAACTGCATCCGGTCCTGCCGCAACTGCAGCGGCGACGGTAGCCTCTTTGAAGGCTCGCCAAGAACGAGACTCGTCGAAGATTCGCTCGCCTCCATCTGGTAAAAAACGATACGAATATGCCGTCGATTCACGCAATGGTTCCAACGCTTCGGCTATCGAGATGGCGATCCCGTTTAGATACACGTTCCAGAATGGGTGCATTTTTGTGACCACTCTAAACCCCGCAGGGCCAGAGGGTGCGATGAGACGCTCGTTCCAGATCGTCAACTCCGCTATGCGTTCATGATTTTTCTTTATAGGCCCTGCACTCAGTTCGCAAAAAAAACCACTAGCAATTGCAGCAAATGAGTCCGCCTTATCCCCACAGAATCGCACATCCAGGTCGAACGGAAGAGTGTCATTGTCACCATGCTTGGCAATTTCAAGGGCGGCGCGTTTAAAGTGTTGCAGTGAAGGGTTAAGCAACTAGGTTTCTCCAATTGGATCGTGGCGAGATCTCTGATGCGCCAAGAGAGTGAGCATTGAATTCAGCTTGTAACGAAGCTTTTACACCAAGGGTTGAGGTTAAGTCACGCACTCCGCCGCAGCCCTGAGTTAAGCGAGGTGCTGAAAGTAGCTACAGCACACTGCACGCGAATGGCATTTTTGCAACTCCACTATCGAAGCAGCTATAGAAGGAGCACCGCGGCATTTCTGCATGCCATGACGCGCCGGTGTCGGAGGGGGCTCTTCGAACTCACGGGCTCGTACAAGTAACAGGACAGCCCTTTACTGTCCGGCCCGCCCCTCCACCCTTCCCCACCTCCCCGCAATCCCCCCCGCCGCCGCCTTCATCCTCTCCACCACCATCCCCACCCTCTCCACCCCCAACCTCTCCGCCATCGCCGTCACCGTAATCGCCCCCAAGGCCACCCCACCCTCCGTCAACACCGGCACCGCCACCGCACTAGTCCCCGGCATCAGCCCGGCCGGCGCATGCGCAATCCCCTCCCTTCGCGCCACCTCAACCCGCGCAATCACATCCTCCACCCGCTCCCCCATCACCTCCAGCCTGGCCGCATTCCCCCGCACCAACTCCACACTTTCCTCCCTTCCCAAACTCGCCAACAACGCCACCCCCGACACGCCGACTCCCAACGGCCGTCTAACCCCCACTTCAATCGACAGCACCTGTATCGGATGCCTGCCCGTCCGCCGCCCAATACATATCGAATCGTGCCCATGTCGAATACTCAAAAACACCGTATCCCCCACCTGATCGGCCAGCTCGCTCATATACGGGTCCGCCAGCGTTAGCAGCGGAAAGCGCCTTGTCCTTGCAAGCCCCAGCAAACTGATCTCTTGCCCGATCAAATACCGTCTCGTTTCTGAATCCTGTTCAACCGCGCCCTCTTGCACCAGCGTCTTCAGCAAGCGATGCACGGTGGGCCGATTCAAGCCGGACATGCGTTCCAGATCCACCAGCCGCACGCCGCGCTCTTGTCCGCAGGCAATCAGCCGCAGCAGCGCCAAGGCCCTGCGTACCGTCTGCGCGCCGGATGCGCTTTTATCTTCTGATTCGCTCACGTGGCCTCCGGTTTGATAATGGATTTGGGCGTTTGCTGAATACCGCGCTTGGTGACGATGGGGCCTAGCGACGCATAGTTCGGCCCGCCAATGCGGCAGATGGGGCGTAGTAATGCCGTATCGATCTTGCCGTCTTGCAGCAGGCCATCGCGTATATGGAACATCACCACTTCGCCCACGAAGAACTCCGCGCCGGTGTCGCCAAACGGGGTAACGCTGTGAAAGCGGCATTCCAGGGTGATGGGTGCGGCGGCAAGTCGGGGAGTGTCGATAACGGCGCCGGGAAGCACGCTTAAACCCAGCACGTCGACTTCGCTGATTTCGGGCGGGTGTTCTTGGGCGCTGTCGTGCAGGGGATCAAGCAAGGTTTCGTCGCCGACGTTGACGACGAAGTGGCGGTTGGCCAGGATGTTCTCGGCGGTGTCTTTGCGTTTGCCGGCTTTGCGGCCGATGTTGACGCCGATCATGGGGGGTTTGTTTGAGACGAAGGTGTAGCAGCTGAACGGCGCCAGGTTGACGCCGCCGTGGGCGTTGACGCTGCTGATCCAGGCGATGGGCCGTGGCACGACGATGCCGCTCATCAGGCGGTAGGTTTGTTCGGGGTTCAGGTCGCTGGCGGGAAAGTGCATGGTGGGTCTGGCTCCGTAGTCCGGATATTGAACATTCAACAATGAATAAAACCGCGTGCGCAATAGGCGCCCAGGGTAATTCTGCGGCGAAATCCGGTCATGCCAGAAGCCGCCCGCAAAGCAACCTGCCAAAAGAGTCCAACATCCGGAACTTTGCTTGAAATTCGGATTGTTCAGCGGCGCGGGAATTTCTAGAGTGTCGTCAAACACAACAAACAAAACGTGATGACACGACCAGGAGACAAACCATGCATCGCAATGCGCTTCGCGCCTGCGCCACGGTGGCGCTGACCGTTCTGACTTCCATGGCGCACGCCGCGTGGCCCGAGAAGCCCGTGAAGATCGTGGTGCCCTATCCGCCGGGCGGCAATGTGGATGTGGCGGCGCGGCTGATTGCGCCGGGTTTGCAGGCGGCGTTTGGGCAGCCGTTTATTGTCGAGAACAAGCCGGGTGCGGGCGGCATGATTGCCGGTGAGCAGGTGGCGCGGTCCGAGCCCGATGGCTACACCTTGTTCATGGCGGCGAACGGGCCGCTGCTGTTCTCGCCGCTGATTTTCAAGCGGGATGCGTACAAGTGGGATCGGGACTTTGCGCCGATCAGTTCGGTGTCGTACACGCCGCTGGTGTTGCAGGTGAAGCCGAGCTTGCCGGCGCAGACGCTGGCTGAATTGCTGGCGTTGGCGAAGAAGGAGCCGGGCAAGCTGAACATGGCGTCTCCGGGTGCGGGGACCACGAATCATCTGGTCAGCGAGCTGTTGCAGTCGTTGACGGGCGCGCGTTGGACGACGGCGCAATACAAGGGCAACGCGCCGGCCACAACCGATCTGTTGGGCGGCCAGGTGGATTTCAACTTTGATCAGATTTCGGTGGCGCTGCCGTATGTGAAGGAAGGCCGGTTGCGCGCGTTGGCGGTGACGACGGCCAAGCGCGTGCCGTCGATGCCGGACGTGCCGACGTTTGCGGAAGCGGGCGTGCAGGGCATGGAGGCGGCCACGTTTACGGGCCTGCTTGCGCCCAAGGGCACGCCGCCGGATGTGCAGAAACGCTTGAGCGAGGCGCTGACCAAGATCCTGGCGCAGCCGACGATCATTCAGCGTTTTGATGAGCTGGGCGCCGAGGCGCGCGGCAGCTCGCCCGAGGAATTCACGCGCTATCTGGCTGCGGAAGACGCACGCTGGACGCCGATCATCAAGCGGGCGGGCATCACGGCGAACTAAGGCCAGACCACCGCCGCCGGACCACAGCCTGGTCTGACCCGCCAGCAGCCACGCTCTGAATACCTAACGCATCGCGGCCTTGCCTGGTGATGGCCGCGATGCCGCCCCACCCTCTTCTTTGCAAACGGAACCCGCCATGAGCAGACGCAGCATTTACGCCGAAGGCTTCAGCCACAAGAACCCCATTCCGGCCGCGTGCCGGATTGGACCCATGCTGTATTCGGGCAGCATCCAGGGCACCGACCCCGCCACGGGCGCGTACGGCGCGTCGCTGGAACGCCAGTGCGAACTGATGTTCGACCACGTGCGTCGCATTGTGGAAGCGGGCGGCGGCACGCTGGATCACATCGCCAAGATGACGGTGTGGATGCGCGACCGCAGCCAGCGCGCGGCGTTGAATGCGGTGTGGCTGCAAGCGTTTCCGGATGCGGAGAACCGTCCGGCGCGCCACACGATGCAGGCCGATCTGGATGGCGACAAGCTGATCGAATGCGATTTTGTGGCCGTGATCGGTTAAGGGAGACAGACGATGACTCAAAGCCAAATGACTCGGAGCCAAAGCTCGCAGAATCAACCCGCGCAGAATCCAGCGTCGCAGAACCAAGCGCCGCAATACCCACCCTCGCAGTACCAACCCTTCAATCCCCGCCCCACTGCGCCCGCTACCCGACTGCCGGCTAAGGCCTGCGATAGCCAGTTTCACGTGTTCGGCTCCGCAGACCGCTACCCCGTGCGCCCCGGCGCGGCGTATGAGATGCCCAGCGCCACCATCGAGACCGCGCTGGGCCTGCATCGCCTGCTGGGCATCGAGCGTGGCGTGATCGTGCAGGCCACCACCTATGGCGCGGATCATCAAGTAGTGCTGGACGGTCTGGCCGCCGCCGGCCCGTCGTATCGCGGTTGCGCGAACGCGGTGGTGCTGGCCGAGCGCGACGACGCCTACATTCAGAAGCTGCACGATGCGGGCGTGCGCGGGGCGCGGTTCACGCGTCAGGGCTTGGGCATCAGCATGGCGCCGGCTGTGTTTGACCGCGCCATTGCGCGCATTCGTGAACTGGGCTGGTACGCCAAGTTTCAGCCAGAGCCCGACGGCATGATGGCGCAGGCGGCGCAGTTTGAACGGCTGGATATTCCGGTGCTGCTGGATCACATGGGGCGTGCCGATCCCACTGCGGGCGCGGCAGATCCGACTCGCCAACTGGTGGAGTCGTTGCTAAGTCGCGGCAACTTCTGGGTGATGTTGTCGCTGACGGAAAAGATCTCTCGCACCGGCCCGCCTTGGGACGACGTGACGCCGCTTGCGCAAGCGCTGATCGCCGCCAACCCCGACCGCGTGGTGTGGGGCAGCGACTGGCCACACCCCGTCTCCACCAAACCCACGCCCGACGAGGGCCAGTTGGTGGACCAATTGGCGCGCTATGCGGGCGACGCCGCAACGCTTAAGAAAATCCTGGTGGACAACCCCGCTCGCTTGTTTGGATTCGACGAATGAAACTTCTTAGCTATACGCATCAAGGCCGCACGCACTTTGGCGCACTGCGCGGCCAGGACCAAATCGTGGCGCTGGATGGCCAGAGCCTTGGCCACGGCCAGGGCTTTGCCAGCCTGCGCGACGCGCTGGAAGCCCACGCCTTGCCCGCGCTGGCCAAATTGGCCGACACGCTTGCCCCCACGCACAAGCTGAACGAGGTGCGGCTGTTGCCGCCCATACCCTCGCCTGAAAAAATCATCTGCGTCGGCGTGAACTACGGCAAGCGCAACGAGGAATACCAGGACGGCAGCGCGCCGCCCGCCTACCCCAGCGTGTTCCCGCGCTTTCCCGGTTCGTTCGTGGGACATGGCGAACCCTTGCTGCGCCCGCCGGAATCCGAGCAGCTGGATTACGAAGGCGAGATCGCCATCATCATCGGCAAGGCCGGCCGCCGCATTGCGGCCGAAGACGCCTGGAGCCATATCGCGGGCCTGACCTGCCTGAACGAAGGCACGGTGCGCGACTGGATCAAGCACGGCAAGTTCAACGTGACACAGGGCAAGAACTTTGACGCCAGCGGTTCGATGGGGCCGTGGATGGTGACGGCGGACGAATTCGATCCCGCCGCGCCACTAACGGTGACCACGCGCGTGAACGGCGAACTGCGGCAGCAAGACGCCACCGACAACCTGATGTTCCCGTTCGCGGAACTGATCCGCTACATCTCCATCTGGACCACGCTGAAGCCCGGCGACGTGATTTCGACCGGCACGCCGATTGGCGCAGGTGTGCGCTTCACGCCGCCGCGCTTCTTGAAGCCGGGCGACGTGGTCGAGGTGGAAGTGGCCGGCATCGGCGTGTTGTCCAACCCCGTGGCCGACGAAGTCGCCGCGCACTGATCAGGAGCCTTCCATGCTTAACGATGAAGACCGCGCCCGCGCGGCCAGCCTGCTGCTTGAAGCCGAGCGCAGCGGCGTGCCCACCACGCAGTTGGACCAGGCGTTTCCCGGCATTGAGATTGCCGATGCGTATGCCATCCAGCAACGCAATATCGACCAGAAGATTGCCGACGGCGCGAAGCTGCGCGGCCACAAGATCGGCCTGACATCCAAGGCCATGCAAAGCACCGTCGGTATCGACGAACCCGACTACGGCCATTTGCTGGACACGATGTTCTATCAAGACGGGCAGACCATCCCCACCGACAAGCTGATCGTGCCGCGCGTGGAAGTCGAGCTGGCCTTTGTGCTGGGCAAGCCCTTGCGCGGCCCGGATGTGAGCCTGTTCGACGTGCTGGATGCCACGGATTACGTGGTGCCAGCGCTGGAGCTGATTGACGGCCGCAGCAAGTACCCGCGCCGCATCGTCGACAACATTGCCGATAACGCTGCGTGCGCGGGCATCGTGCTGGGCGGTCGTCCGGTTCGGCCGATGGATATTGATCTGCGCTGGGTTGCCGCCCTGCTTCTGAAGAATGGCGTGATTGAAGAGTCTGGCGTGTCGGCCGCGGTGCTAGGGCATCCCGCGCTGGGCATCTCCTGGCTGGCGAACAAGCTTGCCCAGCACGACGCCGGGCTGGAAGCCGGGCACATCGTGCTGGCGGGATCTTTCACGCGCACTGTTGCGGTGAAGCGCGGCGATACCCTGCATGCCGATTACGGCAAGCTGGGCAGCATCTCGGTGCATTTTTCATAAGGCGGCGCGCATGGAACTCCCCATCAATACGTTTAAACGCGCGCTGCGTGAACAGCGCCATCAGACTGGGCTGTGGGTCACGCTTGGGGCTGCGAACAGCACCGAACTGGTGGCGGCCAGCGGCTTTGATTGGCTGCTGCTGGATACCGAGCACACGCCCGTGGTGCTGCCAACCGTGATGGCGCAGTTGCAGGCGGCAAGCGCGTATAAGAGCCATCCGGTGGTGCGGCCATCGTGGAATGACAAGGTACAGATCAAGCAGTATTTGGATATTGGCGCGCAGACGTTGCTGCTACCTTATGTGCAGAACGCGGATGAAGCGCAAAGCGCACTGGCAGGCATGCGTTATGCGCCGCGTGGGATAAGGGGCGTCAGCGGAACGATGCGCGCGACGCGGTATGGACGCGTGCCGGATTACATGCGGCGCTGCGAAGAGGAACTGTGTTTGCTGGTGCAGGCCGAGACTGGCGAAGCGCTGGAGAATCTGGACGCCATGATTGCGGTGGATGGCGTCGATGGTGTGTTCATTGGTCCCGCGGATCTTGCCGCCAGCCTGGGTTATCCGGGCGAGCCGCAGCATCCGAAGGTGGTTGCCGAGGTCGAACGCGCCATCCAGCGCATACGCGCGGCGGGCAAGGCGCCGGGGGTGTTGACGACGGATGAGACGCTGGCGCGCCGGTATATCGAGGCGGGGAGTTTGTTTACGGCAGTGGGCGTGGATGCGGCGATTCTGGTGCGATATTGCGATCAGTTGGCGGCGCGGTTCGCGGGGGTTTGACGCTGCATTGACAGTCCAAACTCACACAGATCCCGATAACTCCTCCAGCACCTTCGGGTCGTAATCCCAACGATGAAGAGAATTCTCCTTGCATTGGATAATGGCTTTCGTCTGTTTGCCGTCTTTGATCTCTCTGAGTCCTAGCGAACCACAGCAAATCGGACATTCGCCGCCAATTTGGGTAAGAAACACATGACCAGACTTATTCGCTTCCACAGTCAACACTGACGCAACGCGATGGACTCGTTTGTCTCTCAACCCCGTGCCCACGTTGATCGAAAAAAGGCTGGGTAAAAGCAGAACGAGCCACCAAGCCGAAGGGGCGAACACGAAACCAACTACCGAGAAAACCGTTATCGCGACACCATACTCGCGAAACTCTGAAATCCTGGCTGGCCTTCCGCGGAATGTGGCGGCGTAAACGTGTGTCCTCTCGATCCCACCCGCATACAGCCCGCCCTTGGCTCCAAGCGGCTGATCCAGCGGTGCCACGCCGCCTTTGGCAATACCAAATCCACTTTCACCGGCGTTGAATAGGCTGGGGGTCGACGCACCCCGCAACACGCGCTGGCATTCAAGACACAGCCGCTGATTGCCATTGTGCTCAGCCCCACATTGTTGGCAATGCAATTCTTCGTCCTTGGAGTGGGTATCGAAATAAGGGAAGTGATCTGGCAGCAGACAACGGCTTAACCACAAAGGGCATAGCTATCCGCTGAATGGGGTTGAATACTACACGACTGTTCGCAGGCTCAGAACCGATAAGACAGGTGCCGTGATTTTGGATCTTCCGTGTTTATGAGTCCTTGCTATCCCTGTATTCTCATTGCTCCTCATTGTGCAGCAACTACCCCCATGGCCAACCGTTCGTATCTCTACAGCTTAAGCAACCGCCCCAGCTCCTACGCAGACCGTCCGGACACCGTCTCCGGACTTTCTGAATGGCCGTACGACGTGCCGTTCATGTACCGGCTGTTGATGTCAGGTGATCCGCAGCTGTGCGCGTCGTTAATCGCCGACGGTTTTGACAGCGACGAACCCGAGAGCAAGACAGCGCTATACGCGATCAGCAGTCACTTCGATACGGGTTTTGCGCGCGTCAAACGATTCACGGAAATCATCCGGGCGGCGACGGCGGATTTGCCTTCCGCCGTTGAACCTGCTGCTGCCGCTGCGCCGCAATCTGCTTCCCTCATCAATCGGCTGAAGCACCTATTCGCGCCTCGGCAAGATGCATCTTCAAGCGCCGTGTCTTCAGGCGCCGACGCGCAAGCCCCATCGCTATCCGCTCGCGCATCCGCCGACGAACTGCTCGCCAATCTGGACGAAACCATCGAGTTTCTTGAAGCGCATCGCGATACGTATCTGTTGCTGGAAACGATTGAGCTAGACACGATGTCCGAATCCGAAGAGGCCGAATTGAAGGCGTGCGTAGAACAAGAAATTGCGCGATGCGTGCAGGCGGGCGCTGCGGTTGATGCGTTATCGGCTGACTTGGAACAGGCAGGCAAAGCGCTTCGATTGGCGACGCAGCGATCCAGCGCTGCGCCCATGGACGCGTTTTTCGGGCTGCGGCTGGACAACGATTGCGACAGCACGCGAACCGGGGACACGGAGTATCCATTGGGCCTGGTGTGGTACGACACGCTGTACTTTGACGTGATGAATAGAAGCGAGTTTGACGCGCAGCAGAACTAGGCGCAGCTGAAATAGCGCCACATTTGTTACTCCCGGTTCCCGGCCCCCGGTGCAACACTATCCCTCAGCACATTTACAGCGGGCTGCCACGCAACCCGCCGTTCATCCCAGCCGAGAAGGAATCACCACCGGAGGCATCACACCATGACCACCCCCACCCCACCCACCGGCCGCATGCACACGCCGCCCGTCGTCACCGCCGACGAATGGGAAGCTGCCCGCCAGCAGCTCTTGCTGAAAGAAAAAGCGCAAACCCGCGCCCGAGACGCCCTGGCCGCCGAGCGCCGCCGCATGCCTTGGACGCCCGTCGATAAGGACTACACGCTCGACGGCCCGAACGGCAAGCGAACGCTCCGCGACCTTTTCGACAACCGCCGCCAGCTCATCGTCTATCGCGCCTTCTTCGAACCCGGCGTATACGGCTGGCCCGAGCACGCGTGCCGGGGCTGTTCGATGGTGGCCGATCAGGTCGCGCATCTGGCGCACTTGAACGCCCGAGACACCACGCTGGTGTTTGTCTCGCGCGCGCCGCAAGCCGACATCGCCCGCTTGAAAACCAGCATGGGTTGGACGATGCCGTGGTTCACGCTCACCGACAGCTTCGATGCGGACTTTGGCGTGGATGAATGGCACGGAACAAACGTGTTCTGTCGCGATGGCGACCGTATCTTCCGCACGTACTTTCTGAATAATCGTGGCGACGAGCAGATGGGTGGCACGTGGAACTACCTGGACATCACGCCGCTGGGCAGGCAGGAAGCCTGGGAGGATTCCCCCGAGGGGTATCCGCAAACGCCGACGTATAAGTGGTGGAACTGGCACGACAGCTATGTCGCAGACGCGCCGCCGGATCAGAAATGGGTTGAAGTGTCTGACGCCGGGGAGAAGGCATTCAGGGAGCATTGCGACGGGGCGAAACCGTCGGCGTAGCCGTACACAGTCACTCGGGAAGGGCGTTCAGCGTAAACCGAGGGCGCCCTTGTCCCACTTGAACGACGGCTAGCGTAATGAGTACGTTCCGCTTGAGCCCGTCTCTGAGAATCACGTCAGGATCTTCAATCGAAGACCCTATCCGGCCTTTGATCAGCCCATCTACGGTCTGAAACTCAAACGTTCGCGAGTTCGGGATTGCCCGGTATCAGACTGCAATTTCGTACCTAGGGGGGCTGTCAGACTGCAATTTCATTGAGCTGGAAATATCCCCGCTGCCGCCTCACCGAAACCTTAACTGCCGTCTCCCCAACTCCCCCACCGTCCTACACCCCATCAACTTCATCGCCCGCTCAATTTCCACGCGCATCTGTTCAAGCGCCCTTTCCACCCCCGGCCGCCCCGCCGCAGCCAACGGAAACAAGTAATACCGCCCTAACCCCACCGCTTTCGCCCCCAGCGCCAACGCCTTCAGCACATGCGTGCCGCGCTGTACGCCGCCGTCCATCATCACGTCGATGCGGTCCCCGACTGCATCAACGATCTCCGCCAGCTGATCAAACGCGCTGCGCGAGCCATCCAGTTGGCGCCCGCCGTGGTTCGACAGCACGATGCCGGTGCAGCCGATATCCACCGCTCGCTTGGCGTCGTCGACTGACATGATGCCTTTCAGGCAGAACTGGCCGCCCCATTCCTGCACCATGGCGGCGACGTCGTCCCAGGTCATGGCTGGGTCGAGCATGTCGGTGAAGTAGCGGCTGATAGACATTGCGCCGCCGCCCATGTCGACGTGGGTGTCCAGCTGCGGCAGCCGGAAGCGTTCGTGCGTCAGGTAGTTGATGGCCCAGGCGGGTTTCGCGGCGAATTGGGCGATGCCGGCCAGGTTCAGCCTGAACGGGATGGCGAAGCCGGTGCGTTTGTCGCGCTCGCGGTTGCCGCCGGTAATGCTGTCGACTGTCAGCATCATGACCTGGACACCGGCCGTCTTGGCGCGGGCCATCATCTCGCGGTTCAGGCCGCGGTCTTTGTGGAAATAGAACTGGTAAACCTGGGGGCCGCCGCTGATCTGGCGGGCTTCTTCCAGGCTGACGGTGCCTAGCGACGACACGCCAAACATCGTGCCGAACTTGCCGGCGGCAGCCGCCACGGCTCGTTCGCCGTCGTGGTGGAACAGGCGCTGCAAGGCGGTGGGCGAGCAGTACACGGGCAGCGCCAATTTTTGGCCCATGACGGTGACGGACATGTCCACGTTTTCGACGCCGCGCAGCACGTCGGGCACCAGGTCGCAGGACTCGAAGGCGTCGGTATTGCGGCGGTAGGTAGTTTCATCGTCGGCGGCGCCGTCGATGTAATTGAAGATGGGGCCAGGCAGGCGCTGTTGCGCCATGCGGCGAAAGTCGTGGAAATTCTGGCACTGGTTCAGACGCATCGGAAGACCTCTATCAACGTCATACGTACACACTGGATACCGATAGCTGAGTCGTTGAATGACCCAACGCAATGGCCAAAGGGCGACCGCCTGCCCTTACCCGAGAAAAGACGCAGTCTGACACTTTTTATGCAGTCTGACTGCAATATTTCCATCGGCTCGTGCTAAAAAAATGCAGTCTGATTCCAAACTAGGATGCCGATGACAACAATATCGAAACGGTGTGGTGCGGTTAGGCTGACTCACGTGAGGAGCCGGAGAACATGAGCTCGGCCCCCACCCTTGAGCCGGCCCGCTGCGCGTTGTTGGTCATGCATTATCAGACCGACATCATCAACCTATTCCCCTCGGCCGCGCCCACTTTGCTGGCGAATACGCGCACGCTCTGCGACGCGGCACGGCGTCAAGGGATCAAGATTTATTTCGCGCAGATTCGGTTCAGCCCGGGCTATCCCGAAGTCAGCCCGTTCAATAAAAACGGGCAAGGCATCAAACAACTGGGATTATTCATCGACGATCAGATCTCGCCGGAATTGGGCCGGCAGTCTGATGAGCCGATCATCACCGCCCATCGCGCCAGCGTGTTTTTTGGTACGGACCTTGAACTGCGGCTGTCCGCGCAAGGCATCGATACGCTGCTGATGGTGGGCATTGCGTCCACCGGCGTCATGCTGTCGTCAATTGCGCATGCAAGCGATGCGGACTACCGATTGTTTACCGTCAAAGACTGCTGCTACGACCCGGATGCGATTGTGCACGAGCACCTTTTTGCGACGGCGTTTGCGTCCCGCACCACCGTGCTGTCGCTTGCCGATGCGTTGGCATTGCTGGCGTAGCGCGCAGCCGCACTCGCCGAACCCACGACGCGCCGATCACTTCGCTGGCGCAAATATCACCTTGACTGGGTTATCCGCCTTGTACGAAGCCGAACGAGGCCCGGACTTCGGATCAAATCCGGGGTGCCAAGCCCGCAGCTCCGCCTCCGAGAGCCATTCCAGTTGCAGCTGGTCGTCGGGCGAATACGACTGGAACTGCGCCAACGCATTCACCGCAGACTGGCAGTTTTCTGACATGCCGGACTTCAGGACTGAGACCTGGGTTTGCGCGGTCGATGACATGGAGCCCGGCTGAGGGCATTTGCGGACTTCGACGTGGTATTGGCCTTGGGGCGAAGGCAGATCCACAATGATTTTGTTTGGGCCGCATCCCGTCAAGAGTGCGGTCGTCAGTGCCAGAAGTGCAGTATTTCTTATCATCAAGCCACCTTGTGACTGCCCCGGCAGTCGGACTGTGAACACTTATCCAAGGACTCAGACTGCAATTAACCCTGTTGACTCAACGCCCGGCTGATGCGGTTTCTGGATACCGTCGTCTTTGGCACCTTGAACGGGAACCACGTCCGCACGTCTTCTTCCAGCCCGATGCCGTGCATGTAGTTGTAGATGGCCTTTTTCAAGGCGCGGCCCAGCGCGTCGTGGTCCACGCCCGTCGGGTCATGAAAGCCGATGTCGTTCTTGGCAAACGTCACTTCCGGCAGCGGCTGCAAGGTCACGCCGTATTCTTCCGGGTTCTTTCCCACCGGCGAATGCACCGTACAAGCAAAGCGGTGAAAGAACCCGCTTTGAATACAGCCGTTCTCGAACAGTTGCCGCACGTACTCCAGCGCGTCGACGGTGTCTTGCACGGTCTGCGTGGGAAAGCCGTACATCAGATACGCGTGCACCAGAATGCCGGCGTCGGTGAAGGCGCGCGTGACGCGGGCCACTTGATCCACCGACACGCCTTTTTTCATCAAGCTCAGCAAGCGGTCCGACGCCACTTCCAGGCCGCCCGATACGGCGATGCAGCCGCTATCGGCCAGCAGTTCGCACAACTCCGGCGTGAAGGTTTTTTCAAAGCGGATGTTGCCCCACCAGGAAATGCCTGCGTTGCGGTCGATGAGCTCTGTGGCCAGCGCCTTCAACGATTTAGGCGGCGCGGCTTCGTCGACAAAGTGGAAACCGGTTTGCCCGGTCTCGCGCACGATGGCTTCGATGCGGTCGGCCAGCACGGTCGCCGATGCGCCTTCGTAGCGGCCGATGTAGTCCAGGCTGACGTCGCAGAAGCTGCACTTCTTCCAATAGCAGCCGTGGGCCACGGTGAGCTTGTTCCAGCGGCCGTCGCTCCAAAGGCGGTGCATGGGGTTCAGCATGTCCAGCAGCGACAGATAGCGGTCCAGCGGCAGGCCGTCCCACGTGGGCGTGCCCACTTCCGCGAAGGCGACGTCGGGTTCGACCAGGTTGACGTACTGGACGGCGCCCGTGTCCTTGTCGCGCAGGAAAGTGCGCACCAGGCGTTGGCGCGAGCGCTTGCCTTGCACGTGATCCAGCAGGGCCAGCAAGGGGCGCTCGCCAGCGTCTAGCGTGACGAAGTCAAAGTAGTCGAAGACCCGCGGGTCTTTCAGTTCGCGCAGTTCGGTGTTGACGAAGCCGCCACCCAGCACGGTGATGATGCTGGGGTCGTGTGCCTTGATGGCCTGAGCGATGCGGAAGGCGGCGTAGACGGCGCCGGGAAATGGCACCGACAGCAGCACCATGGTGGGCGTGTGACGCGCCAGCGCGTCCATCGTCAGCTCGCGCAGCGTCTCGTCGATCAGGTTCAGCGGCGCGGCAAGAGACGCGGCCAAGGGATCGAACGTGGGCTGGCTGCCCGCCAACGATTCCGCGTAGCGAACGAATTCAAAGCGCGAGTCGATGGCGTCGCGCAGCACGTCGGCCAGGTCATTCAGGTACAGCGTGGCCAGATGCTTGGCGCGGTCGTGCAAGCCCAACGCGCCGAACGCCCACCCCAAGGGATCGCCGCCGTCTTCGTCCATATAGACGTCCAGCGAGCTGAAACGCGGACCTTCGGGCAGGAAGTGGCGGCCGACGATGCGGTGCGCCAGCGTCGAATCGCGGCCTTGCAGGAAGGCGATGGCGGGTCCGATGGTGGACAAATACCGCGGCCCCATCGCCACGAAGGCCTGGATGGCGGGGGTGTGCTTTTCAAGCGGCAGCGTGGCGATTTTGTCCGCCACGGCGCGCAGGCCATCGGCAGACAGCAGACGCAGCACCAGCGCCAGCGCCAGATCCTCCTGAAAGGACGTCACCTCGCGCGAGCGCAAGAAGCCCGTCAGATAAGCGGTGGACGGGTAAGGAGTATTCAGCTGCGTCATCGGCGGGATGACCGACAGCACGCGTAGGGGCGAGGTAGACATGAGGCACGGCAGGGTTGCCGTCAAAGCGAAGATTGGGGGAAATACGGGGGAATTATAGGCAGTGTGGCGGCAGGCCCCTGCCGCGCCCTCAAGTATGGCGGTGGCTGCACACCATTGGCTGCCCGGTCAGGTCGCCAATCAGCGTCGCCAGCCCTTCGGCGCTTTCCCGGTCCAGCCCCTCGGCGCGGAGGGTGCGAAACCCCATCGCCAGACTGAAACCCCAATCCAATTCCAGAATCCGATAGCTGCGTCCATTCTGCGCGCAATGCCATTGGGCGGCGGGGTTCTCATAGGCTTCGACAATAAAATCCACGTGCGAGTCAAAGGGAGGCATGGATTCCAAGGGCTCGTCCGTACCCGGCAAACAGGGTTCCGACAGATTCTCGCCCACCGCGACGTGCGGATTTGGCCCGTGATAGGCCAGCAGCATCAGCGCGAAGTGCCTGGGGTCCGCATCATAATCCGCGCGCGACGCGGCGCTAAGGCAAGACCTGGCTGCCGGACCCAGGCAGTATTGGGGGCTGCGCCAATCACTGGATTCATCATCGTTGTACAGCGCGTCGGGGGTGATCCCGTGGCTGGCCAACAGGGCCAGCGTCTCGTCGATGGACGCGTCATGCTGGATCGGCAAATCGGCGGGCAGATAACCCGCCTGCACATATTGCGCAATGACGTCGCCCGCCGTGGCGATCGAATCTGCATATTGATATGAGCCTTCGTTCAGCGCGGCCAAGCCAAAACTCAGATTCCGCAACGCGCGATACGGAATTTGATTGCCGCGCGGGGGCAGCACAAAGCCGCCGTCCAACAGGCGAGCTTCTAGTGCGGGCCAATCGGGCGGCGCCAGATGAAAATCGCGTGGGCAGATGAATTGGTGGTGTTCGGACATGGGGGGTGGGTGTGGTCAGGACGGCCAAGAGACAATCGGAAACGGCTCGAAGAGTCTAAATGAAAATCTTGGCATGAACGACGCGTCGCCATCCGCCTAAAATGCCCTTCATGCGCAATCCGTCAGATCCTTTCGCCCCGCCCAACAAGCAGCGCCCTGCCCGCCTGAACTCGCTGCTATGGATTCTTGAACCCTTGGAACGTGACGCCGGTTATACCCGCCGCAAGATGTTCGGGTGCGACGCCGCCTATCTGGACGGCCTGCTGTATCTGGTCGTGGCGGATCGTGAAGCGCCATGGGATGGCGTGATGGTGTGCACTTCGCACGAGCGGCAAGCGGCGTTGATGGATGACATGCCCAGCTTGCAGCCGCATCCCGAATTGCCTAAGTGGTTGTACTTGCCGCAAACCGATGAGGCGTTTGAAGCGTCGGCGGAAAAGCTGGTGACGCTGGCGCTGGCGCGCGATCCGCGGATGGGCGTGGCGCCCAAGCCGAAGGCATCGCGCCGGACGTCTTGGCGATCAGCAGATTAATCCGATTCAGTTATTGCATCCCAAGCCCGATTCAACACCCGCGCCTCATCGGCCAAGACATACTGCGGCGCGCCCTGCGCCATGGCGGCGAACAACAGCGCGTCGCAGGCTTGCTGCCATAGCGGCGACAACACTTGTTCTGTTTCGCCGTCTTCTTCTATCAGCACGAACGCGTCGTCGCCATCAATGGCTTGGGCGCGTTGCCGCAGCTGGGTGTGAATCAGCACAAAACCGGAATGAAGCGGCGACCGCTCCTTGTCGCGCCCACGGGACGCGGCTAGCGTGCCGTGCCATTCGTCGGGGTCGGTAGACCGGGTGTCTCCGCCCGCTTGCGCCCATCGTATCCACGCCTGACCGTAGGCAGCGGCTGCATTCGGGTCAACGTTTTGAGCCAGCGCTTCGGCTTGCGCGCGGGTCAGACCGTTGATGCGCGTCAGGATATTGAGCACGGCATCCCCATGCGCGCCGAACAACGTCGACAGCGGCAAGGCTTCAAGCAGCTCGATCGCTGCGGCGCGCCAGTAGCCGGGCCGCGCCACCAGCCCCGACATGTCACCCAATTCCTGCACGCGCACCCGCCACAGTTGCCCGGGCCAGCGGCTGCCGATGGTGATAGAGGCAAGCGCTTGATCGACCACCATCCACGGCGGCGCGGCGGTCGCCAACCTGACGTGATTGCCGTTTCTGATCAGCGTGTCGGACGCGTCGGGAAGGTGGAACCAATAGCCTTCCATGGGGGATGCGGGGGAATGCGGCGATGTCGGCATGAGCCTGTATGAAGTGAAGTCGGCGGGCAGTATAGCGAGGGCGGGCCAGATTTGACCCGAGTGGGCCAAAATTGACTCGCTCTAAGCCGTTGATATCGCGGCACTTATTTTTTATCGGGTCAAATCTGGCTCGATTTTTCGCTGAAACTCGCTGCTTTCAGGTGTTTCGCGACTGGGGGCTGTCGTGGTGGCGCATGCAAAGTGCGCTAAGCCATTGATAGCACGACGATAATTTTTCTTCCCCCACACATGGCACGGATATTGCGTGGGCCGTGCTAGCGCCTCTATCGAGTCTGCGGCATCACGCATCAAGTCCTGGCCGAAGATTCACGACATAGCGGGGTATGCGGATATCACCCCCGTCGCATCCCGTTAAACGCGCGCCGATCATTCCAGAACGCATTCAATCTATTTCCTAAAGGCAAAAATTGTCGTCCAACAACAAAATCACCCTCGCACCCAGACCTGGTCTTTTTCCCCCATATCGAGGATGGGCTCACGATTTAAGCCATCCCGGCACCGACTCATGGCCGGCGCAAATGGATCTGGAGTCGCGTAGCGGCCCCGAAGTAAAGGCTGAGACCTTGCAAACAACGCCCAGGGAGGGAACCGATGTCTCGGATTAAGAGGCCGAAGTTCCACAGGCCACATCCCGGCTGGCAAGCGGATCTGCCGGCTCCCTATGAACAACCGTCGCTAACTCCGCGGCTGGATCGCCCGCCAAACCTGATGACCGACGTCGTGCTGGAGGTTTCCCGAAGATCCACAAGAAGGCGAGGCTTCGGGGTTTTCCTGTTACCCCTGTTAATTGCGGTGTCGTTATCCCAGATTTTTACGTTCGTGACGATGTTATTTGATGAAGGAATCGCCCTGACAGGCGAGTTCTTTCTTCTTGCCGTCGGCAGTACTTACCTCATCATTTGGGCAACCGTAGCCATGATCGGGCACGAAATCGCCCCGCCCCGGGACGAGCCCATTCGCTTCAATCGCGTGCGGCGCCAAGTTTACGTTTATGAATTTCACACAAGCTGGTGGAATCCATTTTTCAAGTGGCACCTGACCACCGAGCAATACGACTGGAACGACCTGCGGGCCGAGGTGTGGCAACTCCAAGGTAAATACACTTCCGAGGGCGTATCAATCGCCGTAATCCAACCCGGCACGAACAAGGTCGCTACGCGATTTCCCTTAAGCTTCTGCGAAGACAAAGGGGAATCGTGGGCTTACGTCTGCACGTTCATGCAACAGGGCCCACAAGCGCTGCCGCCCGTCTCGCAATTCAGTGATCCCAACGAAGCGTCGCGCTGGGATTTGGCACGTCGTTTAGCACCCGAGGTGCAATGGCCAGCGGAAATAGACGCTGAATCACGCAGTGCAAGCTAGCGTCCACACGCACAAGCCATGCACAGCCGCCTGTGATTCGGCGGTTCAGCCGCCTGCGCTTCAGGCGGCGACATCGGCTCCGCAATGCCGGCACACGCGAGCATCGCGCAAGATGCGCCCGTCGCAGTGCAGGCAGACCAGATGCGTCGGGGGAACCGGCTCACGGGCGTGGGGCGACCGGTCGGCAATGGCGAACAAAAACGCAGCGGCAAGCGGCGGGCTGATCAGGCAGGCCAGTATCGTCCAGCCAAATCCCTTGCGCCCCCGGCCGACTGCCAATACGCCCACCACCAGGGCCAGCACGATCCAGAACAAGATGAACAAGAACATGGCGCGATAGTAAACCGCCTCACGCCACCAGATTTTTACCCAGATGCGCAAAGAAGGTTGCGCCAATGCGCGCCAACGAGAGTAATCTGCTTTGCAGGGCGTGCCGCCCGGGCATGACCCATCCAAAAGATCCGTCTGCATCCAAAAGGAAACGCTTATGAACAAGATCCCTTCAACATGGCGTAGGACCACTCTGGCGGCAGTAGCGTTGGGCGTGTCGAGCGTGCTGTTCGCCGGTTGCACGACGAGTGGGTCCAAATCGACGGCCACTCAAGCTGAAAAGCGCCAGGAAATTAACGCCGCCACCAACGCCACCTTGACCCGGCTTTACGAAGCCTCTCCCCAGTCCAAGCAGTTGGTTCAACGCGCGCGCGGCGTGCTGGTGTTTCCGTCAGTGCTCAGCGCCAGCTTCATCGTGGGTGGCCAATCCGGGTCTGGCGTACTGCGGGTGAATGGCCAAGACACCAGCTACTACAGCATCTCGGGGGGCTCCATCGGCTTTCAGGCGGGCGCCCAGTCCAAGGCCATGGTGTTGTTGTTCATGACGGATGAAGCATTGGCCAAGTTCCGCGCCAGCAGCGGCTGGACGATCGGCGCCGACGCCACCGTGGCCGTTGCAACGATCGGCGCCAACGGCGCCATCGATTCCAACTCCGTTCAACAACCCATCGTGAGCTTCGTCATGAACAACAGTGGGTTGATGGCGGGTGTGTCGATCGACGGCAACAAGATCTCGCCGCTGGTGCTGTAGCCCCCCCTCGCTTCAGGTCAGCATCGGCGTCATGTCCGGGTCGCCTTTCTTCATGGCCCGGCGATACGCATCACGGGCGCCGATGCGCTGAAGATACGCCAGGATATTCGGGTAAGGCGACAGATCGAACGAATAGAACATCCGCATCGTCGTCAGCGAGAACACCGCGATGATGTCGGCGGCGGTCAGCGCGTTGCCGGCCAGATAATCCGTTTTACCCAACTGCGTGTCGATCAGGCTCAACGCCTGCTTGCGCCGCGCCTGGGCGAACTGCATGGTCGGCTTGTCGTCAGCCACCTCGGCGCGCGACAGCACCATGCAGCGCATCAGGCTCGGTTGCAGCGAGCCGTTGGCGAAATGGAACCAGTAAAGATAGTCGGCAAACGCCGGGTCGGTGGCGGGCACCGTCAGACTGCCGTTGCCGTACTTCGCCAGAATGTACTCAACGATAGCGGTGGACTCCGCCAGCACGATATCGCCATCGGTGATGATCGGCGCGGTGCCTAGCGGATGCAGCGCCTTGTATTCAACCGGCGCCAAGCGCGTGACCGGGTCCCGGTCATAGACCTTCAGCTCGTAGGGAATGGCGAGTTCTTCGCACAGCCAGACGATGCGCTCGGATTGTGATTTTCCCAGATGATGGACGATCAACATTCGGACTCCTGGTTTAGCGGCCCGGCGACGCCATCGGTTAACCGATGGATACATAACACCGAAAACCGGCATTAATTGGATGCAAGCTGCGTGCTATTTTATGCGCCCGTAGCTGCCCTCGTACGACGGCGGCGATGTCCTTAGCCACTTCATTCATGACCCTGCACATGACGCCTGATCGCGATACGACTACGCCCAAGAGAACACCGCGCATTTCCCGGCTGGTTCCGCTGATGTTCGGCCTTGCCCTTGCCTCGGCCTCGCCGATCATCGCCGCGCAGACGGACGGCTCGCTGCGGGCGCATTCCCCCGTCCAGCAAAACAGCGCCACGGCGCTGGTCCCGGTGCAAAAAACCGAAATCAAGAACCAGGCCGCCTACGAACGCCTGCTGAACAACAGCGGCGTCACCGTGCAATGGCTGTGGTCCGCCCAGCGCGGCAAGCTGAACGCCAAGGACGTGAATGACGTCGTTCGCATCGATGGCGAGCAGGCCAACTTCGAAGGCACGCTGAAGATCAACGGTGAAATCGTGTCGATCGACGGCGACCGCTTCATCTTCCGCGGCACCATCCTGATTCTGGACGCCCCGGACAAAGGCCGCCGCTGCGAACGCACCGGCGACTACGAATTCCGCGCCACCGGCAAACGAAAATACTGGCGCTTGCAGCAGATGGAAAGCTGCGATCGTCTGACGGATTACGTGGATATTTTTTATTGATCCGTGATGGGTTGCATACGTTAAGGCCCCGCATGGCGGGGCCTTAAGCACGTGTACACAGATCGTCGTATTCACGCATCGTTTTCTGACCGATCCCGCCAACCTCGCACAAAGCCCGGGCAATGCGGTGGATGGCCGCCAGGGCAGGCAAATCGTTAGCCGTCGCTTCACCCCGTGGCTTATTGACATTCCGTTTCGCCGTCTCAGATGCCGCAAACGACGAGGAATGAAACGGACGGACGGCGGCATCGTTGGTCAATTCAAGACTCTCCAGGACATTCGATTGGCAGATCTGGCGTAAAACGCCGCTTGTGCCATGCGCTGCAAACATAGCACCCAGTGCTATATCAAAATCGCTTCCAGGCTCGAAATCAGACGAAGTTCCGACCAGGCAACGAGCGTCCGGCGAACCGCGCATGACTTCGCCGGACAACTCTTGCCTTGCCCATTTACACCACCCGCAGCTTCAACACCTGCTCGGTCGTCATCACATCGCCGAACGTGTCTTCGATGCTGACGAGTGCTGCGCGGTGCAGGTTGTCGTGGCTGACGACGCTGCCGTCGGCGCGGTCCAGGTCGCGGGTGGCGCAGGCGTCTTCGGCCACGATCACGTCATAGCCCAGCGGCACGGCGTCGCGGGCGGCGCCGGCGACGCAGGCGTGCGTCATCAGGCCGGTGATGACCAGCGTTTTGACGCCGGCGGCTTTCAATTGCTGGTCCAGGTCGGTCGTGGGGAACACGCTGACTGATGTTTTGCGAACCACGTTGTGGTGCGCGGCCGGTTGCAATTCGGGATGAAACTCGCCGGTCTGGCTTTGATCGGCGAACACCGGCGCGCCGGCGGGCGTGACGTGCTGCACGTGGAAAACCGGGATCTTGGCCGCGTCGGCGTGCGCGATCAGGCGTTGCGCGTTGCCCAATGCCGTCTTGCCGGCGGGGATGGGCAGCTTGCCGCTGAAGTATTCGTTCTGGAAATCGATAACCAGCAAGGCGGTGCTGGACGCATTGAGCGATGCCGGGGCGGTGGCGCCGGCCAGGGTGCGGATGGTGGGATGGCTCATGGCTTGTCTCTTGTCGGTAGGTGAAAGAACACCCAGTGTCACGCCGATGCGGGTTTCTTGATAGTGGCCCGATGGACAACTATTGCTAGAATCGGGCCAACCTATGACCCGTTTGTTGGCCCGTTTGTTGGCCCGTTTGTTGGCCCTTTTTTTGGCCCTTTTTTTGGCCCGTTTGTTCTGGACCTTTCGCTCCGGGCCATTCGCTCTGGTCCATACGCCCTGGCCATCCATAGCCCAATCCGCACGCCCGCCATGCACACCGTCGCCGTCATCGCCTTCGAAGACATCAGCCCGTTTCACCTGTCCGTGCCTTGCATGGTGTTTGGCGACGACTTGGCGCGGCTGGGCGTGCCGCGCTATCGCTTGCTGATCTGCGCAGAAAAGGCCGGGCTGATTGCCACCCTGTCAGGCTTCAAGATCGAAGTCGAACATGATCTGTCGGTGCTAGCTCAGGCCGACACCGTCATCATGCCCGCCTGGAGCGCCCCCGAAGCCGCCGCCTCCCCTGCCCTGTTGCGGGCCTTGCGCGCCGCGCATGCCCGGGGCGCGCGCATCGCGGGGCTGTGCCTGGGCACCTTTGTGTTGGCTGAAGCCGGCTTGCTGGACGGGCGCACGGCCGCCACGCATTGGGTCTGGGGCGACGACTTCGAACGCCGCTATCCCAAGGTCAAGCTGGACCGCAAATCGTTGTACATCGACGACGGCGACATCCTGACCTCAGCCGGCACCGCCGCCGCCATCGATTGCTGCCTGCATCTGCTGCGCCGCGATCATGGCGCGGAAGTGGCCAACCGCATCGCCCGCCGCATGGTGGTTGCGCCGCACCGGCACGGCGGACAGGCGCAATACATCGAGCAACCGCTGCCCGAACGCAGCGGCTCGGACAAGCTCAGCGCCACGCTGGACTGGGCCATCGAAAACCTGCGGCAGCCGCTGTCGCTGGACCTGTTGGCGGAGAAAACCGGCATGAGCCGGCGCACATTCACCCGCCACTTCAAGGCGAAGACAGGCGCCACCGTGTCCGAATGGCTGTTGAACCACCGGCTGGCCGCCGCGCAACGCCTGCTGGAAACCGGTCGGCTTGCCGTCGACCGCATCGCCGAAGACGTGGGGTTCGGATCTTCGGTATCGTTTCGCCAACACTTCACCCATGCCTTTGCGATTTCACCGTCGGCCTACCGCAAGCAATTCTGCGCAAGCGCCACAACCCTACAAGGAGACACCGCATGATCAATGACCTGGACAAGAAACACCTGGCCCGTTGCGTGGACCTGGCCAAGCGCGCGTTGGAGCTGGGCGACCAGCCCTTCGGTTCCGTGCTGGTGTCCGCGACTGGCGAGGTCCTGTTCGAAGACCACAACCACGTCTCGGGTGGAGACCACACGCAGCATCCGGAATTCGAAATCGCCCGTTGGGCGGCCAACAATGTGCCGCCAGCCGAGCGCGCATCGTGCACCGTGTACACCTCGGGCGAGCACTGCGCGATGTGTTCGGCGGCGCATGGCTGGGTGGGCTTGGGCCGCATCGTGTATGCGGCGTCGTCAAAGCAGTATGCGCAGTGGATGCGCGAATGGGGCGTCGCGCCATCGCGCGTAAAACCGTTGGCGATTCAGGACGTGATTGATGGCGCAACCGTAGACGGCCCGGTGCCGGAGTTTGCGGAACAGATCAAGCTGCTGCACCAGGAGAACGTGCGCCGCCGGGCGTAGGCAATGCCGTGTTATTTTTCCCGGTGCAAGATCACTACTTGATTAATGGCTAAGCGTCCAAACGGCTCAATCGCCTGATGGACAAACCGCCTAACGGCCAGGACCTTCGGCATGCCCTCAAACACCGTCAAATGGATTGTCAGCATCGTCTTGGGATTGCTCATCGGCAGAGTCAGCTACGGCGTGCTGCTGCCGGTGATCCTGGCCTTGAGCCCCCGCGAGCAAGCCGCCACGTCAGGCGACCCGGACACGATGATCGTTGCCGGACTCGTCATCTGGCTCGTCGTCACCGTCATCGCCAGCGTCCTGCTGGCGCGCATTGCCAACCTGCGCCGCCTGATCGGCTGGGGTTGTGTGGCGCTGGGCGCCGCCATGGTGCTGACGATTCCCGCCACGCTGCTGACGATGGACGTTGGCGCACACGCCACCAGCGCCGCAGACACCCGCGACGCCAACACCGCCCTCTTCTTCTGGGCGCTGATTTTTGGCCTGCCCTATGTCGGCGGCGGGCTGGTGCTGGCGATTTTGGGCACGGTGCTGGTGCGTAAGCACCCGGCCGCAAAAGACCCCGTCCTTAACTAATCCGCCAATCTGCCGTTGTAATAAGAATGCGGCCCCCGCATGCGCCATGCGCTGCCGGCGTGGGTTCGCCTTTTCCTGAACCCACCTGCGTAGCGAATGACTTCATCCCCCGACACGATCGATACCCATCTTGCGCGCCGCGCGGAACTTCGGCAGCGGCTGCAAAGCGGCCAGTTTGATGAACTGGACGCCATCCTGGAACCCGCCGCGCTGCGGTGGCTGGATAGCAAAGGCGAGTCGTTCGGATATCGGTGGTTGTTGGACCAGATCAGCGACCCGCAACTGTCAGCGGCGGAAAATCTTGCCCGCCTGCGCGCGTGGCGCGAGGCGCGGCCTGCGTCATACCACGCGCATCTTGCCTACGGCAACCAGTGGGAGACCATTGCCGGCAACATCCGCAGCAGCAACACTGCGGACTACGTGGACGATGAGCAATGGGCCGGCGCAATGATGGCGCGCGACCATGCCGTCGGTGCCTTCCTGCAAGCGATGGCACTGCATGAGCGGCCCGTGGTGGCCGTGCAGAGAACCATGCGCGTCTGCGCCTACCTGGGCGAACCGGAATGGCTGGCGGCGCTGGCCGCCGGCGCGCCGGCTTCGCACGATGCGTTGCAGGCACGCTGGCCCGCCGAGGTCTGGGAACAAGGCTTGAGCCTGCTCGCCGAACACAGCGGCATGGGCCTGGCCGAGCTGCCCGCGTCCTTGCCCGCCGGCCTGCCCGCGCGCCAGACGGGCGACAGCGACGATCCCAAAACCTATTGGCTGCGGACCTCGTTAGCCTTGCGCCCCAATGATGTGGGCGTGCTCACCACGTACCTGTACTTCCTGTATCCGCGCTGGGGCGGCAGCCACGACGAGATGGACGCGTTCATCAACGGCCCCGTATGCGCCGGCTTGACCGACGCCGAGCGCGATGAACTGCGGTTCCACAAAGAATTCGATTACCTGGGCTGCTCCGCCTTCTATCCGGACGTGGACGACGACGCGCAGAACGCCGCGTTTCGCGACGCGTTCGAGCAATGGCTGACTTTGCAGCTTTCCGCCGAGCAGCGCGCCGTTGCCCTGTGCCATTACGCCAACTTCGAAACCATGCGCGCCCGCCATGTCGATGATGACGGTGACGTGCATTGGGACGCCGCGCTGCTGCAACACGCTTACGACCTGCTGGCGCAGGCCTGCGCCGTGGCGCCTGCGGATATCGACCTGACGGACGAGGCCTACCCCGGCACGGTGTTCACCTTGCAAGCGTGCCTGTGGTTCAAGGGCATGCCCGACACGCACGGCCTGTTCCGGCAGATTCTGCTGCGCGGCGCGCGCTGGGGCGACGATGTGGAAGCCGTGCTGCTGGCGGCGGTGGGCAGCCAGTTCGGCCTGTTCGGTTTGCAGGCCGGCGAGCTTGATACGCAAGCGCTGCTGGAACGCGGCTTCGCGCTGGACGGCAAGGACCGCTCGTTCAACCTGCCCCAGCTGGGCCGCAACCTGTGGGGCGACGTGTCGCCAGATGCCGCGATGTTCCTGTGGCAGGAAGGCGCCGCGCGCGAACGGTCGGATGCGCTGATGTCGCTAAGCGAGCTGTATGCGGGCAAGATCGACGCCGACTACGCGGGTATCGACAAGACCGCCGCGCGCGATTGGCTCACACGTGCCGCCGAAGCCGGCCATCTGGTGGCCCGCAACAATTTGGCCTGTGCCGCCATCGACGAAGGCCGCGACCTTGCCCAAGGCGAATACCAGACCTACCGGCTCTGGCTGGAAAACAACTGGCGCGTGGCCGATCGCGGTTCCCGCATGGAAGCCATGGCCGCCCGCAACCTGAGCTGGCTGATGCTGATGCACAGCGGGTCGGACGAAGACCAGCGCGCGGCGCTCGACCGCGTGCTGCCCTGGATGTGGGACCAAAGCGATGACGGCGACCGCGAAACCGCCGCACGCAGCTACGCCATCGCGTTCATGGAAGGGCGCGGTTGCGAGCCCAATGCGTATCTGGCCAAGGTGTGGATTGCGCGCGCCTGCGCGCTATCGCCCGAAGACGACTACTTGCAGCGCCTAAGCGGCGAAATCAATAACGACAGCGGCTGGTTCGGCGGCTGGCGCTTGCGGCGGCGCATGGAACAGGCCCGCCTGCGAGTGGATGGGCGCGGACGCGAGCTGACGTTTGGCCGCGGCGAAACGGACGTCTGAGACACTGCCGGGGTTGTCTTAGCTGGCTGTCTTAGCTTGCTGTCTTAGCTGGCGGTCTTAGTTTGATTGCCCACGCTCGCCGCGTCCCATTGCAGCATCAGCTGCGTGATCGCGGCGTCGAACACCGGGTAACGCACGCCGTCCCGCGCCGCGAGCGACACGCCCAACAGAAAGCTGTTGAACAAGGTGCCCAGCACTTTGGCGTCTGTGGTTGCGGCAAGCTCGCCGCTGGCGATGCCGCGCTCCACGCAGCGGATGAAGCCCGAATGCGTGCGCTGGCGCGATGCCGCCAAGGGCTTGGCGACGTCGGCATGTTCTGGGGTGGGCGCGCTCATGACGCCCAGCGCCACCATGCAGCCTTTAGGATGCGTGCGTTCGCACTGCATCTTCGCCGACCGGCGCAGCGCCAGTTCTATGCCGGCTTTGGGCGGGGTGTTGTCGTCCCACAGGCTGTCGTTCACGCGGGCGTAGGTGTCCAGATAGCGTTGAACGGCTTCGGCATACAGCGCCTCTTTCGACCCGAACGCCGCATAAAAACTGGGCGCTGAAATGCCGCCGCCAATGCCGGCCTTCAACTGGCTGAGCGACGTTGATTCATAGCCCTGTTCCCAAAATAAATGCATCGCCTGTTCGACCGCTTGATCGCGGTCAAACGCGCGCGGCCTGCCCATTTGCGCCATAGCAGTCTTCCTTTTTCGAACGCGACATCAATACTAATCGATACAAAAGTCGTTGACAACGCGAAAGCTGCGCGCCTACATTTATACCGATCGGTATATAACTAGCGGCCCTCAATCGTGGCCCCCATGGCGCCCTTCCCTCGCGCCCGGCCCGCCGCGGATATCGATCCGGCACTCTCTACAAAAGGACTTTTGCGTGAATCACTCAACGACTTCAACCGGGCAGCCCGCGTCTGACCGCCTGCCTGTCTCCGGGCTGCTGGCGCTGGCCATGACCGGCTTTCTTTGCATCGTCACCGAAACCCTGCCCGCGGGGCTGTTGCCCCAGATCAGCGCCGGGCTGGACGTCAGCCAGGCGCTGGCCGGGCAGACCGTCACCGCTTATGCGCTGGGCTCTTTACTGGCGGCCATTCCGCTCACGATCGCCACCCGCGGCTGGCGCCGCCGCAACGTGTTGCTGATGACGATCATCGGCTTTCTACTCTTCAATTCCGCCACGGCGCTGTCGACGAACTATGGGCTGACCCTGGTAGCGCGCTTCTTCGCGGGCATGGCGGCGGGGCTGGCCTGGAGCCTGCTGGCGGGCTACGCGCGGCGCATGGTCGCCCCCTGGCAACAAGGGCGGGCGATGGCGTTGGCGATGGTCGGCACGCCGATCGCGCTGTCTCTGGGTGTGCCGCTAGGCACCTTGCTGGGCGCTACGGTGGGATGGCGCGTCGCGTTCTGGATCATGTCGGCGCTGACGCTCGCGCTGATCGTCTGGGTGCTGGCCAAGGTGCCTGATTACCCGGGGCAGTCCGCCCATGAACGCATGCCGCTGCGCCGGGTGTTCACGACGCCGGGCGTGCGGCCCGTGCTGGCGGTGGTGGTGGCATGGATGCTGGCGCACAACATTCTGTACACGTATATCGCGCCCTTTGTCGCCCCTGCCGGCTTGTCTGAACGGGTGGACCTGGTGTTGCTGGTGTTTGGCACGGCGGCGCTTGCTGGCATCTGGATCACCGGCAGATTGGTCGACCGCCATTTGCGCGTGACGGTGCTGGCGAGCCTGGCCGCCTTCGCCGTCACGGCGCTGGTCTTCGCCCTGGCGCCTGCCAACCCCACCGTGATCTATCTGGGCGTGGCGGTCTGGGGCGTGAGCTTCGGCGGGGCCGCCACCTTGCTGCAAACCGCGTTGGCCGATGCGGCCGGCAGCGGCGCAGATGTGGCGCTGTCCATGAACGTGGTGGCGTGGAATGGCGCAATCGCCGGCGCCGGGGTGGCGGGCGGCATGCTGCTTGAGGCCTGGGGCGTTGGGGCCTTTCCGTGGGCGCTGGTCGTGCTGGTCGCCCTGGCGTTCGTCATGGCGTGGTCGGCGCACGCGCATGCGTTCCGGCCCGGATTACGGAGCTCGGGGTTGGCCGTGGTGGGGCATTGACGCCGCGCTACAGGGCGTAGGGGGTACGCCCGAGGGCTATTGCACCCGGGGCGGCCACGCCAATTTGCAGTTTGAAACGTTTCATCACCGGGCCGGCCGGCCGCCCTATGCCGGCAACAGTACAATTCCCCCACTCCTCGCTACAAAACTCCCTTCCCCGCCGCCTCACCCATGTCCAACCTCATCGTCCACGGTGGCACGCCTTTGCGTGGCCGCGTCATTCCTTCGGCCAACAAGAACGCCGTGCTGCCGATCTTGTGCGCCACGCTGCTGACCGACCAGCCCCTGACGCTGCACGGCGTGCCGGACATTACCGATGTCCGCAAGATTCTCGACATCTTCCGCACGCTGGGCAGCGACGTGAAGCTGGACGAAACCACGCGCACGCTGAACCTGCATCACCGCCACACCACGTTCGACGCCACCTCGCACCGGCTGCCGGAAGAGATGCGTTCGTCGATCATGCTGGTGCCGCCGCTGCTGGCGCGCTTTGGCGTGGCGCGGCTGGAAGACAACGTGAAGGGTTGCACGCTGGGCGTGCGCGAGATTGATCCGCACGTGGACATCTTCCGCTCGTTCGGCGGCGAAGTGGAACGCGCCAGCGGTTCCCTGCTGGTGCGCAGCAGCGGCCCGCTGAAAGCGACGCACCACTGGCTGGACTACGCGTCGGTCACCACCACCGAGAACTTCGTGCTGTGCGCGGCGGCAGCCGTTGGCGAATCTTCGTTGACCAACGCTGCGTCCGAGCCGCACGTGCAGGAGTTCTGCCGCTTCATGGTGATGATGGGCGCAGATATCGACGGCATCGGCACGTCGCGCCTGACGGTGCGCGGCGGCGCCACGTTGACCGGCGGCGATTTCACTTTTGAAGAAGACTTCCACGAGATCACGACCTTTCTGGCGTTGGGCGCCATCACGGGCGGCGACGTCGTGGTGCGCAACCGCACGCCGGGCAACTTCCCGCTGATCGACCGCACGTTCGCCAAGTTCGGCGTGCAGATCGAGCACAAGGACGGCTGGTCGCGCGCGCTGCGTTCCGGCCCGCTGAAGGTGCAAACGCCCTTCACCAGCAATGTGCTGACCAAGGTCGAAGCCGCGCCGTGGCCGTACTTCCCCGTGGACCTGCTGCCGATTTTCATTGCGCTGGGCGTGTGCGCCGAGGGCAACGCGATGTTCTGGAACAAGGTCTATGACGGCGCGCTGGGCTGGACGGGCGAACTGTCGAAGTTCGGCGCGCACGTGTTCTCGTCCGACCCGCACCGCGTGGTGACGTTTGGCGGCATGCCGCTCACGCCCGCCGTGGTCGAAAGCCCCTACATCATCCGCGTGGCGATCGCGCTGTTCATGGTGGCCAGCAGCATCAAGGGCCGCTCGGAAATCCGCAACGCCACGCCGATTCGCCGCGCCCATCCCCAGTTTGTGGAAAACCTGCGCAGCCTGGGCGTGCAGGTGGAATGGACCAGCGAAGAATAAGCGTGCGATAGCGCGCGGCAACCGGTGGCGGGCCTGCCACCGGATAGGCGCGCTTGGCCGCGGCTGCGGCGGGAACCCAAC
Source organism: Achromobacter kerstersii (assembly GCF_902859595.1). GTDB lineage: Bacteria > Pseudomonadota > Gammaproteobacteria > Burkholderiales > Burkholderiaceae_B > Achromobacter > Achromobacter kerstersii. The sequence continues at coordinate 1,618,032 of NZ_CADIJQ010000001.1, forward strand.
GGCTTACGCCTTGCCTGCCGCCCGCCCCAAAAATTCCAGCACAGCCACATACGAGCCTTCATTGCCCGCCGCATTCGCGGCCGGCGTGCCGCCCGCATCCAGCAGCAAGCCCGACATTGCATGCGGTTTGCTGATCAGCGTGGCCGGCAGGTAGGGGTAATGCACGTGGTGCCCCGCCCCCATGCAGACGTGATGAAACGTGGGCAGACCGTGCGCCTGGCGTTGGCGCATCACGATTTCCGAGTACGCGGTGCTGGGCCAGAAGCCATCGTCTGACGCACTGACCAGCATGACCGGGCCCGGATAGTTTTCCACCGGAATCCGCGCGCGCTCGAACGCAGCGCTATCGCGCGTGGCGCTTAAGAACGCGTGCGTCTGCCGATACGGCGGCTCGGAGGCATAGGCGGCTTCCCAATCAGCGCTGGCGTTGTTTTCCCACAGATGCGGCAAGGGTTCGCCGCCCTTGGTCCAAACCTGGGCGTTGCGGCCGGTGCCGGGTGAACCGGCGCTGACAACGCCGTGCGTCACGGGTGACGGCACATAAGCCACCACCGCGCTGACCAGATCGGGATAGTGCGAGGCCACCAGCAGCGAGGTCTCGCCGCCACGGCTGATGCCCGACAGCGCCACAAAGCCATCGCGCGGCGCCAGCGTGTCGTGCGCCCAGCGCAGCGCGTGCTCGAAATATTCCAGCGGCATGTCGTTCAAGTACTTGGGCCGGCCTTCGTAATTGAAGATGGCCAGCGCCAGGCACTGGAAGCCGCGCGCGGCAAAGAGCGCGGCGCGCGGCGCGTTGACGCCGCCCGACGAGCCGTTCATGTAGATCACGAGCGGATGCGGGCCGGGGCCGGCGGGCGTATAGAGCTCGCCCGACACCGTCATGCCCCCCACCGTTTCGCGGACTGCGCGGTGCGTGACGCCGTCTTCCAGAAAGTCTTGCACCAGCCGCGCCGACGCGTGGCGCACGCCATCGGTGGCTTCGATCTGGATCACCAGCGGCTCGGTGCGGTCGGGCGGGAACACCACGCGGCTCATGTCTTCGCAGACCATGGACCACACGATGCCCATGGCCGAGGGCTCGGCGTAGCTGCCCGACACGGGGCTGTCGCGCCCCAAGTCCAGGCTGCCATCGAAGCCGGCCACGAACACGGCCTGCGAGCGCCACGGCGCGCCGCACATCTGCATGCTGGCGGTAACGGTGATGAAGGCATAGGCCGGAAAGCCGTCGATGCGGATCTCGCGTGCGACGTCGATCAGGGCGAATTCGGGGGTGACGGTGATGCGGGCTTGTTCAGTCACGGGGTGTCCTTGAAGGTGTCCTTGACGGTGGCGTTAGGCTTTCAGATCGGTCTTGGGCACGCCATTGGCCTTGATGACCTGCGCCCACATGGCGGACTCATCGGCGATGACTTTGTCCAGATCGGCCGACGACGTGAATTCCACGGCCACGCCCTGCTCTGCGAATTGCTGGATCAGGCCGGGGTCGCTCGTGCCTTCGCGCACGGCGTTTTCCAGCACGGCCACCACGTTCGCGGGCATGGCGGCGGGGCCAGAGATCATCATGCGCGTGTACAGCTCGAAGCCGTCGACGCCCGCTTCCTTCATGGTGGGCACGTCGGGCAGGCTGGACAGGCGTTTGTCGGCCGTCACGGCCAGCACCTGCAACTTGCCCGACTTGATGTTGGGCAGCGCGGAAGTCGGAAAGTCGAACGTGCTTTGCACCGTGCCGGCCATCAGGTCCAGCAGCGCGGGGCCGCTGCCTTTGTAGGGCACGTCCTGAAATTGCGTGCCCGTCTTGGATTGAAAGTGCAGCAGCGCCAGGTGATTGATGACGCCGCGCCCCGCGTGGGCGCAGGTGATGTCGCCCGGCTTCTTCTTGGCCAGCGCAATGAATTCCTGCACGTTCTTCACGCCCAGGTCCGGGTGCACGATCAGCAGCATGGGCGACTTGCCCATCGACCCCAGCTGTTTGAAGTCAGACTGCTGGTACGGCAGATTGTTGTAGAGCAAGGGGTTCAGGATCATGCCGTTGGTGCCGGCAAAACCCAGCGTATAGCCATCGGGCTCTGCACGCGCCACCGCCACGGTGGCGATGATGGCCTGCCCGCCCGGGCGGTTTTCCACAACCACGTTCTGCTTGAGCGTCTTGCCCATGCGTTCGGCCAAGGCGCGCGCGGCGATGTCGGTCAGGCCGCCGGGGGCAAAGCCCACCAGCAAGCGCACGGGGCGCGTCGGAAAGGTGTTCTGCGCCCAGACCGGGCGCGAGCTCAGGGACATCAGGGGCAGCGCGGCAAGCGCACCCAGGGCGTGACGGCGGGACAATCGCATACGGCTCTCCGAGCAAGGGCAAAGGCACCAGCCCCGCGCGCGCCCAGGCAAGCGCCGCGTGGCAAGACGAGGAAACGGGGAAGGACGCACAGGCCGCCAGCCGAACAGCAGCGGTCACAATGGCCGTATGTTGTATGCAATACCGCCGATGGGCTATCTAGGGATATCCCGGTGCGCCGGGGGAGCCCGAGGCGTGTGATGCGCGTGGGGCGGGGTTAATTCCGCCGGGTGGTATTTGGTATGCGATCACTAGCGCGGGCGGGCCGCAGGTTCCGGCCATTGTTGCGGCACCACGCGCAGCTGGCTGGTGTCATAACCCAGCTCGCCAACCTTGGCGACCAGACGCGCGTAATCGGCTTCAGGCAGCGTGGGCGTGCGCGCCATGATCCACACGTAGTCACGCTTGGAGCGGCCGATGATGGTTTGCTGATAGGCGTCGTCCACATAAGCGATGACGTATTCCGCCTGAATCGGCCAGATGAACTGCATGCCCCAGATGGCGTTGCCCGTGCCCGGCTGCACGGTGCCTACCGGGTGCATGGTTTCCACATCAGCGTCAAAGCTGCCGTGGCGGTAGCGGAAGGTGGTCTGGATGCGGCCGTCGGGCATCAACGCGTATGACTCCACCGCATTGAACGACTTGCGTTCGGGCCAGCTGGGAATGCCGGCAATCACATACCAGTCGCCCATGAAGCGCGGGATGTCGACCTGCGCCACGGGCGGCATCGGCGGCGGGCTGCTGCAACCGGCCAGCACGGCCGCCAACGCCAACGCAGAACTTCGGAAGATGTGGCGCATGGCATTCCTCTCTTATCAAGGCCGCGTAAAGCGGTAATGGGCGACCATCCATTGCCGCCCGTGTTCATAGCCGAACAATTCGGCGCAGGCCATCCAGAACATACGCCAGCGCTGGAACCACAACGCCGCAAGCGCCGGGCCATAGGCGTGCTCCAGCACCTGCATGGCGGCGGCGCGGTTGGCATCCTGATTCGCCAGCCAATGATTCGCCGTGCGTTCGTAATGGCTGCCATCAATCAGCCAGCGCCCTTCGATGTGCAGATCGCGCTGGAACCACAGCAAGGTGTCGGCCGCGGGCATGATGCCGCCCGTGAAGAAGTGGCGGCCCAGCCAGTTGTCGGCGCCCTCGGTTTCGAACGGGTACATCAGACTGCGGTGCGCAAAGATGTGTACGAACAGTTTGCCCGCGGGCCGCAGCCACGTGCCGATACGCGCCAGCAGGTCCTGATAGTTGCGCATGTGCTCGAACATTTCGACGGACACGCAGCGGTCGAATTCCGCGGGCGGCAGTTGCAGCGTGTTGACGTCGCAGGTAATGACGTCAACATTGCCCAGGCCGCGCAGCTGGCATTGCTGCTGGATGTGCTGGCGCTGAGACGCGGAATTGGACACGGCGGTGATGCGCGCATTCGGATAGCGTTCGGCCATCCACAGCGTGAGCGACCCCCAGCCGCAGCCCAGCTCCAGAATGCGCTGGCCGTCGGCCAGTTCGGCGCGCATGCCGGTCAGCTCCAGCATGGCGGCTTCGGCCTGGTCCAGGGTTTCGCGGCCGGTGGCGTAGTAGCAGCCTGAATACTTCAAGCGCCCGCCCAGGCACAGCTTGAAAAAGTCGGCAGGCAATTCGTAGTGCTGCGCGTTGGCGTCGTCGGTGTGGATGGCCAGCGGGCTATCCTGCAGCTCGTTCATCAAATGCTGATAGCGCCTTGCCTGCGCCGCCGGGCCGCCCGCCCTTTCGTCGCGCAGCCGGTCAGCGCACAGGCGCCGGATGCCCTGGCGCACCAGCGCATCGGGCACCCATCCGCGTTCGGCCCAGCCCAGCAAGCCCGGGGCAGGACGATCCGAGGGAAGTTGGACGTCGCTAAGAATGGCGGTGTTCATGATTTGCCCTTTGCATGGCGTGGCGGGGAGCCGGCGGCGGAGGCCGGTTTCGGAAACCAGGGAAACAGCATCGGCGTCGTGCGCTGATACTCGCGGTAAGCGTCGCCGCGCGTGCGCAGCGATTGCGCCTCGGTGTAGGGGATGCCGCTGATCCAGCGCAGAAAGATGAACATCACGACGGGCCCCACCCACGCCAGCCACGCGAAGCTGGCGCCCACGGCCAGCGCCACGTAGGTGAACCAGTGGAGCCATTCGAAGAAGTAGTTGGGATGGCGGGACACGCGCCACAAGCCCCCTTGGCACACGCGCCCGGCGTTGGCCGCGTCCGCGCGAAAGGCGGCCAGTTGCCGGTCAGCCAGCGATTCGCCAGCAACCGCCACGATCCAGATCAGCAGCCCCAGCCACAACCACGGCGTCATGCCGGGGACCGGGTTGGCGGCAACCGCGATGAAGGGCAAGGTGAACAGCACGATCAAGCCGGCCTGCGCCAGAAAAAACAGCGCGAATTTGGTTTGGCTGCCGTTCCAGTGGGCGCGCAGCGCGCGGTAGCGGCCGTCTTCTTCGCCGTCCCGCACTCGGCGCCAGATATGCAGCGCCAGCCGGCCCGCCCACACGCCGCCCAACACCGCCAGCAGCAGCCTTGGCATGACGGCGCCCGGCCCCGTCAGCGCAGTCAGCACCGCGCCCAGCCCGACACCCGCCGTCCACATCACATCGACAATGCCGGCATTGCGATGGCGGCGCTGCCACTGCCACCCGGCAGCCATCAGCACCACCCCCATCACCGCCACCATCAGAATCTGCATACCCGGGCTCATGTTGCGCCCCCTGTGATCGAAGCGGATGGCCTCCGCAAATTGCGTTCCCAACGCCGGGCCAGCCGGCAGAGCCCCCACATCGCCAGCGCCCAGCCGATGGCCAGCCACGTCAGGCTGCGCCAGACGGGCGGCACAAACACCATCGCGCCCCACCCACGCGCGGCGCCCCAATACGCCAGCGGCCCGCCAACAAGCCCCAACGCTGCGCCCAGCGCGGGACGGTCTCGCAGATATGCCAGCGAATGGTTGAAGGTCATGGCGAAGGCAGCCCAAAGCGCCAAGATCCAGATGGGTGCGCCCCCCATCGGCAAGGCGGGCCGTGGCGTGACGTACAGCGCCCAGCCGCTGGCGGCCAGCACACCGTCCAGCACCATGCCCAAGTACAGCGCCACGGCAACCAGCCGCAAGTCGGCGCGGCGGCTGTCGGACACCCAGGCCTGGATCAGCACGAAGCCCGCCGACAGCGCGACGCCCCACCACGGGTTGCCCCGGCTGGCGCCGATCACCGCGCCAAACCAGACGATCTGGTAGCCGATGAGGTTGGCCCAGAATGTCATGTGGACTCCCTCGCCTACCCGGCGGTCCAGCGCGCCGCGCCGGGCATGGCTGCGGGGCGCGCCAGCAGCAGATGCGATACGCCAATGGCGCGTTCGCGGAATCCGCCTTCGCAGTAGGCCAGGTAGAACTCCCACAGGCGGATGAAGCGTTCATCAAACCCCCGCGCCCGCACCGCGTCAAGCCGCGCCATGAAGCGCTGGCGCCACGCTTGCAGCGTGCGTGCGTAAGACAGGCCGAAATCTTCCAGATGCACCAGACTCAGGTCGCTGGCGCGCGTTTTGGCGTTAAGCATCGCCTGGATCGACGGCATGAAGCTGCCCGGGAAGATATGGCGCTTGATGAAGTCCACGGCTTTCAACGCCTGCGCGTAGCGGTGGTCTTCAATGGTGATGGCCTGGATAAGCGCCACGCCCGCCGGCTTGAGCAGTTCACCCACTTTGGCGAAGTACGTGGGCAGATAAGCCGCGCCGATGGCCTCGATCATCTCAATCGAGACGAGCTTGTCGAACTGGCCATGCAGGTCGCGATAGTCCTGTAGCAACACGTCCACCCGGAACTGCAACCCGGCGCGGCGGATGCGCTCAGAAGCCAGCGCATGCTGCTCGCGCGAAATCGTGGTGGTGGTGACGCGGCACCCGTAATGGCGCGCGGCATGCAGCGCAAAGCCGCCCCAGCCGGTACCGATTTCGACCACGTGATCACCCGGTTGCAAGTCCAGCTTGCGGCAAATCACATCCAGCTTGCGCGTGGACGCTTGCTCCAGCGTGTCGTCCTCCCCTTCCCACATGGCCGACGAATACATCATGTCGTCTGACAGGAACAGCTGGAAGAACGCATTGCCCAGGTCGTAGTGCGCGGCGATGTTGCGGCGGCTGCCGGCGCGGGTGTTGCGGCGCAGCGCATGCAGCGCGCGCATGGCCAGGCCGCCCAGGCGCGCACTGCCGGTTTCCATGCTGTCCAGCCAATCGCGGTTGCGCACCAGCAGGCGGATCAGGCCGACCAGATCATCGCATTCCCAATGGCCGTCGCCATACGCCTCGCCGCCGCCCACGCTGCCGTTGCTCGCCAGCGCCCGGTAAAAGGCCGGGTCGCGCACGCGCAAGTGCACGGGGCGGGTGTGGGTGTGGGTCTGCGCTGAGCCGCTGACGCCTGCCTGCATCTGGCCCATGGCGTCTTCGATGGTCAGCGATCCGCCTCGCAAACCGCCTAAGCGGCTCAGCAAGTGCTGACGCAGCAGACGGTCGGCAAACGACATCGGCGGCGCGGCGGGCTCGGGCGCATAGGGCTCGGAAGACGTAGAGGCAGAGTGCGGCGTCATAGTGGGCTTCTCTCGGCGAATCTGGCAGGGACACTGCCATATACGAACCCCGATGCCCGTCAGATGCCTAGGGAAAACCCTAGATCAAACCGTGCGATTGCCAGTCAGCCAACACAAGGTGGCGACCAGGTCGTCTTGCCACGTGTAATGCATCCACACCGCCGTTCCTGCCTCCCAGCCGCCCGGCCCCCAGCTGCGCGTCAGGGTCAGCTGCAAACGGGTGGGCGTGATCGACGTCAGTTCCGCGCCATCAAAATCCTGAAATGTGCGCACCAGCGGATGCAGCGCCTTGTAGAGCGATTCCTTGGCGGAGAACAACAGCGTTAGCGCGCTGCGGCGTTCGAAGTAAGGGCTGGCGCGGGCCAATTCGGCGGTGTTCGCGATCAAGGGCATGACCTCGGTCATGACGCGCGGGCTGACCCGTTCCTGGATATCGAATCCCAGCGCCACGCAATGGCGGGACGCCGCCACCGCCGCAGCCGCCCATGCCGTGCTGTGGCTGATGCTGCCGTGCCAGCCTGCCGGCCACACGGGCAGCTTGTCTTCGCCGCGCGGCACGTAGCCGATGCGCCCGGCGCCAGCGGCTTCCAGGGCGCGCGCCGCGCACACTCTGCCCGCCAGGAATTCGCCGCGCCGTTTGGCGCCCATGGGCTGCATGTCGGCTTCCAGACGCCGGGCGTCGGCATCGGTACGCGCAATATCGCTTGCCTGTGCTTGTGCAATCGGCATCAGCGCCATCGAGATCCAGTCCGGCGCATCCAACGCCAAGCGCATGTCTTGCGGCACGACTTACCCCTCTATGCTGGTCAACACGACCCGTGGCCGCAAATAATGCCCGATTGCGGCGAGCCTTGCATCAGCCCCGGGGAAGTGGGCGGAATGGAACGCCCAAGATCAGGGCTGGGATTGGGCGGCCGCGGCCTGCGCGGGGGGCTGGGAATGACCGGCCGCGGCCTGCGCGGGAGGCTGGGAATGACCGGCCGCGGCCTGCGCGGGGGGCTGGCCCGCCCGGGCCGTCTGCCAGACAAAGGCCGCCAGGTCGTCCAGCACCGGCGCGCGCCAGCGCAGCGGGCGCGCCAAGGCGCCCGCCAGCAGCGCATGGCCCAGCCGGTCATAACGCACAACACTGACCGGCGCGTGCGCCGCCTGCAGCGCCGCCGCCAGGCTTTCCGTGTTGAGCGCGGGGTCGACCGTGGTGTCGGCCATGCCCACCATCAGCAAGGCGGGCGGCGCGGCGGCGCTGACGTGCGCAATCGGTTGGGAATCCGCTGGCGTGCCGGGGAAATGGAAGACGGGTTTCAGGCTGCGCGCCACGATGGGCAGAAAGTTGTAGGGGCCGGCCATGCCGATCCAGCCGCGCAGCATGGCGGGTGACGCGTCAAAGCGCGCCAGCCAGCGCGCATCCAGCGCCACCATGGCCGCGTTGTAGCCGCCCGCGCTATGCCCGGCTACGAAGACTTCGGCCGGGTCGCCACCGTAGCGTGCGATGTGATGCAAGGTCCAGGCGACGGCGCGCGCGGAATCGTCCACAAAGTCCGGGTATGACACGTCGGGGTAAAGCCGGTAGTCGGCGATAACGGCCATGATGCCGCGCGAGGCCAGCGCGTCGCCCACGAACTTGTAGTCGGCACGCGAACCGCTGCGCCAGCTGCCGCCGTAAAAGAACACCACCACGGGCGGGCGATCAGCGCCCGGCGGCGCGTAGATGTCCAACTGCTGGCGGGGGCTATCACCGTAGGCCACGCCTGACACGACGCGGCTGGCGTCATCAGGCACCGCGCCATTCAGCACGGCCAGCGGCGAACACGCCGCCAGCCCCAGCACCAGAACCGAGGCCAGCACGGCAAGCATCAGCGCGCTACGCATCGGCGTGCCTGAACGAAGGAATCACGTGGCGGCAAGGTCGTCTCCTTGTGAAGAACATGGGGCATGGGGCCAGTGGTCTGTGGCCCCATGCCCCATATACGAAGACGGCAAGGATTTGGATGCGGGCAGGCGGCCGGCTACACCGGCTACGCCTTGGTCATCAGCCTCTTCCAGCCTTCCAGACCCAGTTTCTTCATCGTGTCGATGTTCTTTTCATAGATGTCCGCCGCGTCCGGGAACGATTCCACTGCCCGGTCGATGCTGTCTTCGCGCAGCAGATGCAGAATCGGGTACGGCGAACGGTTCGTGTAGTTCTCGATGTCGTCCGGCTGCGTGTCCGCAAACTGGAACTGCGGGTGGAAGGTGGCCACTTGCAGCTCGCCCACCAGCCGCATGCGCTTGAGCAGGCGGTCGGACAGCTCTTCGAAATCGTTGAAATCCAGGAAGTCTTCCAGCGCGTCGGGCAGGATCAACAAGGTGGTGTCGATCTGTTCCGGGTCGGCTTCGGCCAGCAAGGCAAGCTCGTCCTGCAAGTCGGTCAGGACGCCCTCGGCGTCGGTGGCGTCGCTGACCGCAAAGCGGATCTGGTCCTTGACCTGAACCGCTTTGGCGAACGGGCAAAGGTTCAGGCCGATGACGGCCTGAGTCAGCCAGTGGCGGGTTTCAGCCACCACATTGGCGTAAGCGTCAGAAGTCGAAATCATGCCGGCATGGCCGCCATGGTCTGGGCGACGGCAGCCGTCAGCTTCTTGCCATACGGCACGTGCAGGAATTCATTGGGGCCGTGGGCGTTGGACTTGGGGCCCAACACGCCGCACACCATGAACTGCGCCTTGGGGAAGCCCTTTTGCAGAATGCTCATCAGCGGAATCGTGCCGCCCTGCCCGATATAGCCGCAAGGCTGGCCGTAGTACTGCTGCGAGGCGGCGTCCAGCGCCTGGGTCAGCCACGGCACGGCGGCCGGTGCGTTCCAGCCGGTGGCGGCGCCTTCGTTGGCCTTGAAGATCACCTTGGCGTTGTAGGGCGCATCGGCTTCCAGCAGCGCCTTGATCTCTTGCGACGCGGCCACGGCGTCCACCAGCGGCGGCAGGCGCAGCGACAGCTTGAACGCGGTCCGCGGGCGCAGCACGTTGCCGGCGCTGGACAGCGGCGGCAGGCCTTCGGCGCCGGTCACCGACAAGGTCGGGCGCCAGGTGCGGTTCAACAGGGCTTGTTCGGGCTCGGTCGTCATTGGCAGCACAAAGCCGCCTTCGGCGCCGCAGCTCCAGGGGAAACGGCGCCACACTTCGTCGCCCAGGATGCGGGCGGTGGCGGACACCTGTTCCACGCGGTCAGCGGGAATTTCGCAATGCAGGCTTTGCGGCAGCAGGCGGCCGGTGCCGCTGTCTTCCAGGCGGTCCAGCAGATGGCGCAAGATGCGGAACGACGACGGCACGACGCCGCTGGAGTCGCCCGAGTGCACGCCTTCGTCCAGCACCTGCACTTCCAGCGTGCCGGACACCATGCCGCGCAGCGACGTGGTCATCCAGAGCTGGTCGTAGTTGCCGGCGCCCGAATCCAGGCACACGACCAGGGCGACGTTGCCCAGGCGGTCGCGCAGCGCGTCTACGTAAGGCAGCAAGTCGTAGCTGCCGGACTCTTCACAGGTTTCGACGATGCCCACGCAACGCGGGCGCGGAATGCCTTGCTTGTCCAGCGCCATGATGGCGGTCAAGGACGCATACACGGCGTAGCCGTCGTCTGCGCCGCCGCGGCCATAGAGCTTGCCGTCTTCGTACTTCGGGGTCCACGGGCCCAGGCCCGCGCGCCAGCCCGAGAATTCCGGCTGCTTGTCCAGGTGACCGTACAGCAGCACGGTGTCGCCGTTGTCGCTGCGGGTGGCGGGCGCGTCAAAGAAGATGACGGGCGTGCGGCCCGGCAGGCGCACCACTTCCAGTTTCAGGCCCGATACTTTCTGCGCTTCCACCCACTGCGCCGCATCACGCACCACGCGTTCAATGAACGCGTTCTTTTCCCAGTCGGCGTCAAAGGCCGGGCTCTTGGCGGGAATGGCGATGTAGTCGGTCAGTGCGGGGATGATCTCGTTGTCCCATTTGTCGTCGACAAATTCCTGGAGCGCTTTCGGGTCCAGGGTGGGCGGCAGTGCGTCTTCGGGGATACGTGCGTTCATGGCGCTGGAATCCTGTGTGCGGGTGTGCGGGTATGGGGTAATTCGCTATTTTATGCCTGAATGGTTATGGCTGAACGGCGCCGCTATCGGGCCGCGTAGGCTTCGATCCGGGTCCAGACCTGGCGGGCCAGCAATTTGGCGTTGTCCACCGACTGATACAGCCGAATCTCCATATGGATGTCGTTACGCGCGCTGTCGGCCCGCACCAGCTTGCCTGCGCGCAAGTCGGCCTCGATCAATGTGTGCGGCAGCCAGGCCAGGCCAAAGCCCTGGCGCGCCATGGCGTGCAGCGCGTCGGCCAGGTCTGATTCATACAACGTCTGCAATTGCGGCACCACGCAAAGCCCGCGCAGGCGGTCGTGCAGGATGCGGCCTAGCGACATGCTGTCGGCATAGGCCAGGAACGGCACGGCCGGGTCCGACGCCAGCTTGGGCACGGCATAGCGGGGGTGGCGGCCGCCCTCCGACACGGGCGCACTGACCGCAACCAGTTTGTCGGCGCCCACGCGCCGGCAGCGGTAGCCGGGGTTATCAATCTTGGCGTACAGCGGCTCGTGCGCATGGCACAGCAGGAAGTCGACCTCGCCATCCGCCAGCATGTCCACGCCGTAGTTCAGCGTGGTGGTGATGACCTTCAGCTGGAACGCCGGCATGCCCTGCTGCACGCTGGCCATCAACCCCGGCAGCACCGAATGCGCCAGCGTCTTGCCCGACGCGATGATGATCTTGCGGTTGCGTTCCTGCTCGGGCTTTTGCAGCGCCAGCCGGGTGTCGCGCAGGATGTCCAGCACGTCGATGGCGGCGGCCAGCATGCTGCGCCCGGCCGCGTTCAGCGTGGTGGCCTGATGGCCGCGTTCCACCAGCGCCACGCCCGCCCATTCCTCAAGCGCCTTGATGCGGCGGCCGAACGCCGGGTGCGTCACGCTGCGCGCCTCGGCCGCCTGGAACATGTTGCGCGACTTCGATAGCGCGACGAAGTCTTCCAGCCATTTGGTGTCCATCTGTCTCTCTCACCCCTGCCCGCTTGTCCGGGGCGGGATCGGTATTCATGGGCTGTGCCGATTCGGCACAGCGGGTGCTCATTTTGCACAACCTAGAAACAATTGGCAACTAACATCCCGGCATCGACTTCTGGAAAACCCTGATGCCCGACGCCCCTGTTTTGCTCAAATCCATCCGCAGCCACTTTCTGGGCGGCGCCGAGGCTGTCGCTGGCGGTGTGCCGATGCAGCAACAGCAAGTGGTGGACAACGCGTCGGCCCGCCTGGTCGACATGAACGGCGGCTACAGCGTCGGCCAGTTGTACGTGCAGGAATACCGGCTGGCCCAGCCGCGCCACCCCTACCCCATCCTGCTTTGGCACGGCGGCGGCATGACGGGCGCGCAATGGGAAAGCACGCCCGATGGCCGCGAGGGCTGGCTGTGGCGCTTGCTGCAAGCGGGCTATGACGTGTTTGTGTCCGACGCGCCCGAACGGGGCCGCGCGTCGTGGGCGATGTATCCGCAGGTCTATGACAGCGCGCCCATCTTCCGGTCCAAGGAAGAAGCGTGGCGGCTGTTTCGCATCGGCCCGGCCGACGGCTATGCGCCCGCGGGCCAGCCCCGCCACGCCTACCCCGCGCAGCAATTTCCCACCGACGCCTTCGATACGTTCTCCAAGCAGTTCGTGCCGCGCTGGCTGACTCACGGCGACATGGCGCTGGACGCCTACCGTCAATTGCTGGACTTGGCTGGCCCCTGCATTGTCATCGGACACAGCCAGGGCGGCGGCTTCGCCACCCTGCTCGCCCAGGAATACGCGGCCACCGTGCGCGCGGTGGTCGCCGTCGAACCGACGGGCACGCCCGCCACGGCTTGCTGTCAGTTGCCCCCGCAACTGCTGGTCTGGGGCGATCACTTTGGCGCGGACGACACCTGGCAGCGCTACCGCGCCCAGACGGACGCCTACTGGAACGCCCTGCGCACGGCCGGCCAACGCGCCGATGTGCTGGACCTGCCCGCCGCCGGCATCGCCGGCAATTCCCATTTCTGCATGCTGGACCGCAACAGCGACCAGATAGCCGGATTGATCGTCGATTGGCTGAACCGCAGCCTCGACTAACCTTCGCCTGGAGACACAGATGAATTTCAAGAAATCCACCATTGCCCTGGCGCTGCTGACCGGCGCTACGCTGGCCGCCGGCGCCGCCTCGGCGCAGCAAGCCGCCGGCTACCCCGCCAAGCCCCTGCGCCTGATCGTGCCGTTCGCCCCGGGTGGCACGGCCGACATCATCGGCCGCGTGTTCGCCGCCCAACTGGGTACCGAGCTGGGCGCCACCGTCGTCGTGGAAAACAAGGCGGGCGCAGGCGGCTCGATCGGCACGCGCTACGTGGCCGATGCCGCACCCGACGGCTACATCCTGCTGCTGGCGTCCTCCAGCACCCACGGCACCAACCCGGCCGTGTACAAGACGTTGACGTATGACGCCGTGCAAGACTTCACCGCCATCACGCAACTGGTCACCGTGCCGGGCGTGCTGAGCGTCACCAAAGACTTCCCGGCCAGCGACCTGAACGCGCTGATCGCGGCGTCCAAGGTCAACCCGGACAAGTACACCTACGCCTCGTCGGGCGCGGGCGGCCTGGGCAACCTGGCCATGGAACTGATGAAGTCGATGACGGGTTCCAAGCTCATGCACATCGCCTACCGTGGCGCGGGCCCGGCCTTCACCGACGTGATCAGCGGCCAGGTGTCGATGATCTGGGAACCGGTGCCGGCCTCGCTGCCCTACATCAAGGGCGGCCAGATTCGTCCCATCGCCATCGCCGCCGACACGCGTTCGCCGGAACTGCCCGACACGCCGACCTTCAAGGAAGCCGGCCTGCCGCGCTACGAAGCCAACGCCTGGAACGGCCTGCTGGCGCCCAAGGGCCTGCCGGAAGACGTGAAGAAGAAGCTGCACGACGCTTCCGTGAAGGCGCTGAACACGCCCGAAGTGAAGGCCAAGATGGCCAGCCTGGGCGGCACCGTGGTCGCCGGCACGTCGGATGAATTCCAGCAAGTGATCGCAAGCGACGTGAAGAAGTGGAAGAACGTGGCGGCCGACGCCAAGATCCAGCTGGATCAGTAAGCAGCAAAACGCCCCGGGCAAGCACGGCTTCCCCGGGGCGATGACGATGGCTGTTGCCAGATACGGCTGTGGCTTGCGTCAGCCGATGCTTGCGTCAGCCGATGCTGAATTCGGCTATTGCTTCAGGCCGATACGGCCATCGACTTAAGCATCAAGCGCCGATCAGCGCCGCCTGCGCGCCCCGTCCCAGCGCCGGCGCATCGGCGTCAATCACCTGCCCGCCCGCCTGCAACTTGAACACGGCCACCGCTTCGCGCAAACGTTGCGCTTGGGATTCCAGCGACGCGGCGCTTGCCGCGGCCTGTTCAACCAGCGCGGCGTTTTGCTGCGTCACGCTGTCCATCTGCGACACCGCCTGATTCACCTGCTGAATCCCTTGCGACTGCTCTTCGGACGCGCTCGAAATCTCGTTGATGATGTCCGTCACGCGGCGCACCGACGTCACGATCTCTTCCATCGTCGCGCCCGCGGCTTCCACCTGATCTGACCCGATCGACACCTTCTGCACGGAATCGTCGATCAAGCCCTTGATTTCCTTGGCCGCCTGGCCGCTGCGCTGCGCCAGGGCGCGAACTTCGCTGGCCACCACCGCAAAGCCCTTGCCCTGCTCGCCTGCACGCGCGGCTTCTACTGCGGCGTTCAATGCCAGGATGTTGGTCTGGAACGCGATGCCGTCGATCACGCCCACGATATCGGCGATGCGCTTGGAGCTGTCGGCAATGCCGCGCATCGTGCCCACCACGTCGCCCACGGCCTTGCCGCCGCGCGTGGCCACTTCGGACGCCACCGTCGCCAATTGCGAGGCGCTGCGCGAACTGTCGGCATTGTTCTTCACGGTGGACGACAGCTCGTCCATGCTGGCGGCCGTTTCCTCAAGCGACGCCGCTTGCTGCTCGGTACGCGAAGACAAGTCGATGTTGCCAGCCGCGATCTCGCGCGAACCGGTGTGGATTTCTTCCACGCCCAGGCGAACGGCCGACACGGTGCGCGCCAGGCTGTCCTGCATGCGCTTGACGGCGGCGTACAGCACGCCGATTTCGTTGTCGCCGCGTTGTTCGATGCGGTTACTCAAGTCGCCACCCGCGATGCGGTCAAACAAACGGCCCGCGTCATGCAAGGGGCGGAAAACGGAGCGGGCGAAGATCGCGTACAGGCTCACCACCAGCACCGCCACCACCACCAGCAAACAGACCAGCAGCACAATCGCGCCGTTGATGCGCGTGGATGCCTCGCGCGCCACGCGTTGGCCGATTTCGTCCGCGTAGTCCACATACTTCTGGATGGCTTGCGTGAAGGCGATGCCCAGCGGCGTGACCTTCTCCAGGTTCAGGCGGCTGGCGTCTTGGGGCTTGCCGGCGCGAATGGCCGCCACCATCGGCGCGATGGCGTCGCGCTGGTAGACGTCATAGGCGGCCAACGCGGCGTCGAACAAGGGCTTACCTACTTCCGACACTTCGGGTTGCTTGCGCGCCATGTCAATCAAGTCAGACGCTTTTTTCGTGTAGCCGTCCAGGCGCTGCATGCTCGGCAGGCTGTCGATGCTCTTGCCTTCGATCAGCGCGCTCTGGGCGGCCAGCAAGACGAGACGTGCGCGCAGCAGTTCGGCAGCCGCGCCGTCCACGGCATTGGCGCGCACCAGGTTCGTGTCCAGCAAGACTTCAATGGACGTGCGGTTGGACGTGAGTTGCTGATAGACGGCCACGCCGGTGACCAGGAAAAGCCCAAAAAAGACAGCCAGGGCGGTCGTCAAAATGGCGCGGATACTTAAATTCTTGAACATATAGGGTCACTCCGGTTTGCATAACGCTCCCCGGGTTAACGACAGGCTGCAATGAAAAGTTAAATATCTCATTGGGTTACAGCGCGCTGACAGCCGCTGGCAGCCCCTGACAGCCTCTGACCACCTCTGACCGCCTCTGTCCGCCCCTGACAGCCCCTGACCGCCCTTTGCCCAGTCAGCGCAGCGGCATGTGGCGCTGCGTATACCCCAGCCCGGTGGCGGCGTCGTGCGGAATCACGGGCATCGCCGCATTCCATTGCAGCCAGTCGCGCCGCATGTCCGCCAGCCTGCCGGGATCATGCGTGGCCTGATTGGCGCGTTCGCGCTCATCGCGCGACAAGTCGAACAAGTACGAGTAGCCATCCACCTGCAAATACTTCCAGTCGCCCTGCCGGCTGGCGCGCTGGCCGCGGTGCTTGGTGCGCCAATACAGCTTGCGTTCGAACTCCGGCTTGCCATGCAACACGCCCAACATCGACACGCCGTCCAGCGGAAAGTCCTCGTGCGGCGCCACGCCCGCCGCGTCCAGCACGGTGGCGGTCCAATCCATGGTCATGCACTGTTGACGGCTGATGCGGCCGGGCGCGATCACGGCGGGCCAGTGCGCAATCCACGGCACGCGGATGCCGCCTTCGGTCAGGTCCATCTTGCCGCCCATCAAGGGCCAGCTATCGGCAAAGCGGTCGCCGCCGTTGCCGCTAGTGAAGATAATCAGAGTGTTATCCAGCAGCCCGTTGCGCGCCAGCGCCTGGCGCACGCGTCCCACGCCTTCATCCATGTGATGAATCATGCTGCGATAGGTATGCACGCTGCCGCCATTCAAGTCGAGCAGATTGGGCGCCACCTGATAGGCGCGCGCTTCATCGCCGCGCGCTTCCCACGGCGATTGCGGCGCCGTGTAGTGCAGGCTAAGAAAGAGCGGCGTGCGCGCTTGGGCCGCGTGGTCGATGGTTTGCACCGCGCGCTCGGTCAGCAGATCGGTCAGGTAGCCGGTGGCATTGGCCGCACGCAGGTTCTGCCACAAGTCGTACTGGCCATGCTGGTCGCGATGGCTGAAGTAGTCCACGTTGCCAGACAGCGATCCGTAGAAGTCTTGATACCCCGATCGCAACGGGCCGAAATGTGGCGGGTAACCCAAGTGCCATTTTCCGACCAGCGACGTCGCGTAGCCCGCCGCGCGCAACAACGACGCCAGCGTAGGATGCGCCGGCGGCAGGCCCAACATGTCACTGCCGCGTGCGCTGCCGTTCAAGGGTTCTTCGGCCGCGCCACGCAGCCGGTATTGGTAGCGCCCCGTCATCAATGCAAAGCGCGTGGGCGATCCCACGGGCGCATTGGCATAGCCCTGCGTGAAGCGAATGCCGCTTGCAGCCAAGGCATCCAGTTCAGGCGACACATCGCCAAAATCCGCGGGCCGGCCGCCATAGCAACCCAGGTCTGCGGAGCCTAAATCGTCCGCCACGATGAAGACTACGTTTGGCCGTTCCGCCACGTTCTCAGTGCGCATGCTTGCCTCCTTCGTGTGAATGAACTACGGTCACTGAGCACTCTAGATGCGAGCAAGCGGGGACGCTAATAGCAAGATCGACCGAGTAATAACGGGGAGGCATCAACATGAAGTTGCAGCAAGTGTTCGACTTTCTGGCGGTCACGCAACATGGCAGCGTGCACGCGGCAGCCCGCGCGACCGGGCAAACTCAACCGGCAATGACCAAATCCCTGCGACGGCTGGAACGCACACTGGGATTACCGTTGTTCGACAGGCACGCCAAAGGCATGCGGCCCAACGACTACGGCAAACGTTTTCTTCCTCATGCGCAGCATTTGGTTCACGAGACCAAACGCGCGCGCGACACCATGTCGCAAATGCGCGGCGAGCGCATGGGCACGGTGCAATATGGCATCTCGGCGGCGGCATCGGTGTTGCTGGCGCCGTCCGCCATTCAGCGCTTTCGGCAGGTCTACCCCGAAGTGGAGCTCAGTTGCCGCAGCGGGCTTTACCACACGCTGACGCCGTTGCTGCGCGACGGCCAACTCGACTTCGCCATCTGCCCCGTGAATGCAGAGAATGCGGACTCACAGTTGAAGGTGCGCTCGCTGATCGACAGTCCGCTGGTGGTGGCGGCGCGCCGCGATCACCCTTTGCGGCAAGCGCGCACGATGTATGAATTGCAAGACGTGGTGTTCACCGTTGCAGGGCCGCCCGGCCAGCCAGGTGCAGCGGTCTACAAGGTATTTGACGACGCCGGGCTCGGCGCGCCGCGCGTGGACATGTACACGGATGGCCTGATCGACGCGGCAGCGTTGGTGGCCAACAGTGATCGCATGGCGCTGTTGCCCACCGCGCTGATCACAACCGGCATGCTGCGCGAACAGCTTGAAATTGTGCCCGTGTCCGAACCCTTGCCCAGCTATGCCATCGGCTTGTTCCAACGCAGCGCACATCCGCTGACGCCGGCCGCCGAAGAACTGGCGACGCAGTTCGAGCGCGAAGCCACGTACTTTCGCAACGGCGCCTCATAACCGCAAGGCCTAGCGCGTTTTTCGCTTGCTCTCGCGTGACAATGCCTGCCGCTTCGGCAGGCATTGTTGCTTCTGGCTTGTTGCTTCTGGCTTGTTGCTTCAGGCAAGTTGCCTCAGGCCGCAGAATGGCGAGCCGCCCGGCAGGTCCAGGCCAACGCCGCTGCCCACACCGCCTGCAACGCTGCCCACGCATAAAACACCGGCGCCAGCACCACCGACATCGCAATGCTGAACCACAGCCAGGCGAACACGCCCCATGCCCAGCGGATACGGTGCGCGGGCGAGCGCCGCAGCAACATCCACGCAGCCGCGGCAGCAAATGCGCCGGGCGACAACGCCATGTGCAACATGCCTCGGGCAAGCGCCACGCCGTGGCTATCGCCAGCAGCAATAAACCCGCCTTGGATTTTTCCGAAAGAGAGTGCCATCACGGCCACATAAAACGCGTAGATCAGTGGAACCAGGATAAGCAAAACGGTTCCGATGACATCGTGCAGCTTATTCAGCTTCATGACGATTCCCCCTATGAATGCAGGATTCCGCCAATGCGGGCTGCCCTCATCCTACTTGCGGAACCGGCGCGTGGCCAATCGAGGCCCGCTCAATAGGAGCATGATCAATCGGAGCATGGCCAATCGTGGCGCGGCCTCTCGTGGCCCGGCCCATCCGGGCGCGCAAAAAAAAGAACGGGCGCAAGGCCCGTTCTTTATGCTCCCCGCTCACCGCGCAAGCGGCAACCAGAACGCAAGCGTGTTATCGCTGTAGCTTTACTTCAACCAGGCGCGCGCGTTGCGGAAGATGCGCATCCACGGGCTGTACGCGCCACCCGTGTCGGCATTGCCCCACGTCTCGGGCGCCCACGACATCATGACGTTGCGGGTCACGCGTTCCGGGTGCGGCATCATGACCGTGAAGCGGCCATCGGCGGTGGTGACGGACGTCAGGCCGCCCGGGCTGCCGTTCGGGTTGAACGGGTAGGCCTCGGTGGCTTGGCCACGGTTGTCGATGTAGCGCGCGGCGGTGAGCACGCGGCTGGCGTCGCCCTGCTGCGAGAAGTCGGCAAAGCCTTCACCGTGCGCCACGGCGACGGGAATACGAGCGCCTTCCATGCCGGCGAAGAAGATGGACGGCGACTTCGCCAATTCCACCATCGACAGACGGGCTTCGTACTTTTCCGACTGGTTGCGCGTGAAGCGCGGCCAGTGCTCGGCGCCCGGAATCATCGGGGCCAACGCAGCCATCATCTGGCAGCCGTTGCACACGCCCAGCGCGAACGTATCGGGACGCGCGAAGTACGCGGCGAACTGATCCGACAGCTTGCTGTTGAAGCGGATGGTGCGCGCCCAGCCTTCGCCTGCGCCCAGCACGTCGCCGTAGCTGAAGCCGCCCACGGCCACCAGGCCTTGCATCTGCGCCAGGTCCACGCGGCCGGCCAAGAGGTCGGTCATGTGGACGTCGATGGCTTCAAAGCCCGAGGTATCAAACGCCCAGGCCATTTCGACCTGGCTGTTGCAACCCTGCTCGCGCAGGATGGCCACGCGCGGACGCTTGCCGGTGTTGATGAAGGGCGCGGCGATGTTCTCTTGCGGGTCGAAGGACACGTTCGGGCTCATGCCCGGGTCGGTCGTATCGTTCCAGACGTCAAGTTCCGCTTGCGCGCACGCCGGGTTGTCGCGGCGCGACATGATGCGGTAAGACACTTCGCTCCAGGCGCGGCCGAGTTCAGCGCGCGGCTGGCCCCAGACCTTCTTGCCATCGCGATAGAACTCGACTTCATCGGCGCCATTCAGGCCGCCGATCACGTGCGAGTGAGCCGACAGGCCAGCGCCACGCAGCACTTGCATGACGGCGTCGCGTTGCGATGCCGGCACTTGAATGACGGCGCCCGCTTCTTCCGAGAACAGCGCCTTGAGCGTCAGTTCTTCGCGCTGCACCTTCACTTGATCCGGGCGGATCTTGTAGTCGCCCCAATCCGCCGATTGCGGATCGAACGTCAGCATGTCCAGATTCACCGAGATACCGGTGCGGCCGGCGAAGGCCATTTCGGTCAGCGTGGCGAACAGGCCGCCGTCGGAACGGTCGTGGTAGGCCAGGATGGTGCCGGCTTCGGCCAGCGTGCGGATCGTGATGAAGAACGCGCGCAGCTCTTGCGGCGCGTCGATGTCGGGCACGGTTTCGCCGACCTGGTTGTAGGTCTGCGCCAGAATCGAGCCACCCATGCGGTGACGGCCACGGCCCAGATCGATCAGGATCAGCACGCTGTCACCGGCGTCGGTGCGCAACTGCGGCGTGAGGCTGGCGCGCACGTCGGCAACGGGTGCAAACGCCGTGACCACCAGCGACACCGGCGCCACCACCTGGCGCTGTTCGCCGTCCTGTTCCCAGGACGTCTTCATGGACAGCGAATCCTTGCCCACGGGAATGGACAGGCCGGTGGCCTGGCACAGTTCGCTGACGGCGGACACGGTGTCATACAGCGCGGCGTCCTGGCCGTCGACGCCGCAAGCGGCCATCCAGTTGGCGGACAGCTTGATGTCTTCCAGGCGCGCCACGTCGGCGGCGGCCAGGTTGGTCAGCGCTTCGGCCACGGCCATGCGGCCGGACGCCGGAGCGTCGAGCATGGCGATGGGGGTGCGTTCACCCATCGACATCGCTTCGCCGCGGAAGCCTTCGTAGTCGGCCAAGGTAACCGCGCAGTCAGCCACCGGCACTTGCCACGGGCCCACCATCTGGTCACGGCTGGACAGCCCGCCCACGGTGCGGTCACCGATGGTGATCAGGAACGACTTGTTGGCGACCGTCGGGTGACGCAGCACGCGGTAAGCGGCTTCGGTCAGGTCGATGCCGGCAAGGTCCAGCGGCGCGGACACGCCAGGCAGGCGGCGCACGTCGCGCGTCATGCGCGGCGGCTTGCCCAGGATGACGTCGATCGGCACGTCCACGGGGCGCACTTCGGCGTCGCCTTGCGGGCGAATGGTGTCCAGGCCGGGCAAGCCCTCGCCGTCCACCACGCGCAGCTGGCGTTCTTCAGTGGCCACGCCCACCACCGCGTACGGGCAGCGTTCGCGGCGGGCGATGGCGTCAAAGCGTTCCAAGTCTTTCGGCAGAATCGACAGAACATAGCGTTCCTGCGATTCGTTGCTCCAGATTTCGGCGGGCGACAGGCCCGACTCTTCCAGCGGCACACGCTTCAGATCAAAGATGGCGCCACGGCCGGCGTCGTTGACCAATTCCGGGAAGGCATTGGACAAACCGCCCGCACCCACGTCGTGGATGGCGATGATGGGGTTGTTCTCGGCCTGCTGCCAGCAGCGGTCGATAACTTCCTGGGCACGGCGTTCGATTTCCGGATTGCCGCGCTGGACGGAATCAAAGTCCAGTTCGGCCGAGTTGCTGCCCATGCTGATGCTGGAGGCGGCGCCGCCGCCCATGCCGATACGGAAGCCCGGGCCGCCCAGCTGAATCAGCAGCGCGCCAGGGGGGATCACGTCTTTGTGGGTCAGGCCCGCGTCGATGCTGCCCAGGCCGCCCGCGATCATGATGGGCTTGTGATAGCCCCAGCGCGTGCCGCCAGCGGTCTGCTCGAACGAGCGGAAGTAGCCCAAGAGGTTGGGCCGGCCGAATTCGTTGTTGAACGCCGCGCCGCCGATGGGGCCGTCGATCATGATGGACAGCGGCGAGGCGATGCGCTCGGGCAGGCCGTGGTGGTCGGCTTCCCAGGGTTGCAGCGCGTCGTCGAAACGCAGGTGCGACACGGTGAAGCCGGTCAGGCCTGCCTTGGGCTTGGAGCCGCGGCCGGTTGCGCCTTCGTCGCGGATTTCGCCGCCCGCGCCCGTGGACGCGCCCGGGAACGGGGCGATGGCGGTCGGGTGGTTGTGCGTTTCCACCTTCATCAAGGTGTGCACGGTGGTGTCGCGGCGGATGTACTTGGCGCCGTCAGCGCCCTCGCCCGTGACGCCGGGCACGCCGGCCTGGAAGCGCTGCGCGGGGCCGCCTTCCATGATGGCGGCGTTGTCCGAGTACGCCACGACGGTGCCTTCCGGCTGCGCCTTGTGCGTGGCGCGGATCATGCCAAACAGCGTGTTGGGCTGCGACTGGCCGTCGATCACCCATTCGGCGTTGAAGATCTTGTGGCGGCAATGTTCGCTATTGGCTTGCGCGAACATCATCAATTCCACATCGGTGGGGTCGCGGCCCAAGTCGGTGAACGACTTGGCCAGGTATTCGATTTCGTCTTCCGACAGGGCCAGGCCCAGCGAAATATTGGCTTCGGCCAGTGCTTGGACGCCGCTGGCCTGCACGCCCACCGTGCGCATGGGCTTGCCGGCCAGCGTCTGGAAAAGCGCCTGGCCGTCGAAGCTGGCGTCAACCACGGTTTCGGTCATGCGGTCGTGCAGGCAATCGGCCGCGCGCGCCAGCATGGCGTCGTCAAACGATTTGGTGCCGAGCAGGCCGCGTTCGGGGGTGATCACGTAACGCACGCCGCGCTCGATGCGGTGCACCGACGACAGGCCACAGTTGTGGGCGATGTCGGTGGCCTTGCTGGCCCACGGGGAAATGGTGCCCAGGCGGGGAATGACCAGCAGGGACAGGCTCTTGGCCGGGGCGTCGGCCGTGCTGGGCGTGCCGTAGTCCAGCAGTTGGGTCAGGTGTTGCTGCTGTTCGGCCGTCAACGCGGCGTCGGTGCTGACGAAGTGCTCGTAACGAGCGGAGATGTCGGCCACCGGCAGGCCGGCTTCCTTCAATTGCGCCAGTAGGCGATCGCGACGAAAGGAGGACAGGACGGAGGAACCAGGCAGATGCTGAACTAGGGACACGATGCGGGCGCCGTATAAGGATGGGTGCAAAAAGTGATTTTACCTGTTTAGGGGGTTTTCCCGGAGCCGATATTCAAGAAGCGTTCAAGAACCGTTCAAGAATCTTGCCAACCCCCGGTTTTCCCTATTGTTACAAAAGAATTCCGCCGACCTTGCACCCGCATGGTGCGTAGCAATATTTCGGTAAAGCCCTGAGGGCATCGCGGTTTATTCGCCGCCCCGCGGCTCTGGCCAGGCCCCGTCTGACGCAATGCAACATGTTGTTGTCGCCCCGCACCACGGGAAAACACGAGCTATCGCGCCCTCGGGGCAACGGTAGGATGCAGCGACTCTCAATAGAAAGCGCGCCTAGCGCCCTGCCGTCGCCTCACCCATGTCCCGTTCCGAAGCCCCCGCCGAGCCTGTCGAACCGATCATCCCCGTTGAAGCAGATCCCCCCGTCCGCGTGCCGCTGGCCATCGAAGACTGGCTGGCCGTGATCCTGCTGGCGACGCTGGCGCTGATCACGTTCGCCAACGTGCTGGTGCGCTACTTCACCGACCAGTCGTTTGCGTGGACCGAAGAAATTTCGGTGTTCCTGCTGATCGTGCTGACCATGGCGGGCGGCAGCGTGGCGTTCGTGCGCAACCACCACATCCGCATCGAAATCCTGGCCGACAACGGTTCACCCCGCCGCCAGCGCATCATGGCGCTGATTTCCAACGGCTGCGTGCTGGCGTTCTTCCTGCTGCTGACCGTGCTGTCGGTGAAGCTGGTGTCCGACGAATATATCTACGAAGAAACCTCGCCCGCGATTGGCGTGCCGACCTGGTGGTATTCGATCTGGCTGCCCGTGATGGCCGCGGCGATTTCGCTGCGCACCATCGGCACGATCCGCCGCATCGCCCGGGGCGCCGACACGAAATGATCGCCACCCTCTTGTTCGTTGTCTTCATCGTGCTGATGCTGATCGGCGTGCCGGTTGGCGTGGCGCTGGGTATTGGCGGCACGGTTGCCATCGTGCTGTCCAACCTGGACACGCCCTGGTATGGCCTGTTGACCGTGCCGCAGAATTTCTACGCGGGGCTGGCCAAGTACCCGCTGCTGGCGATTCCGATGTTCGTGCTGGTGGGGTCCATCTTCGACCGCTCGGGCGTGGCCAAACGGCTGGTGGACTTTGCGATTGCCATCGTCGGCCGCGGCCCGGGCATGCTGCCGCTGGTGTCGATTGCGGTGGCCATGTTCCTGGGCGGCATCTCGGGTTCCGGCCCGGCCTGCGCGGCGGCGGTGGGCGCGGTGATGATCACGGCGATGTCGCGCGCGGGCTATCCGGGTTCGTTCTCGGCGGCGGTGGTGGCCGCAGGCGCCGCCACCGACATCCTGATCCCGCCGTCGGTGGCCTTCATCATTTACTCGGTGCTGGTGCCGGGCGCGTCCGTGCCGGCATTGTTCGCTGCGGGCATGATCCCCGGCATTCTGGCCGGTTTCGCGCTGATCATTCCGGCGGTATGGCTGTCGCGCAAATACAAGATGGGCGCGCTGGAAGCCCACCTGCCCCGCCCGCCCTTCTGGGCCAGCCTGCGCGAAGCGTCGTGGGGGCTGGCGGCGCCTGTGCTGATTCTGGGCGGCATGCGCATGGGCTGGTTCACGCCCACCGAAGCTGCCGTCGTCGCCGTGTTCTACGGCTTGTTCGTGGGCGGTTTCATTCACCGCACCATCAAGTTCCGAGACTTGTACAAGATTTTGCGCGAAGCCGCCGAGCTGTCCGCCGTGATCATGCTGGTGGTGACGCTGGCCGGCATCTTCGCGTGGGCGCTGTCCACGCTGAGCGTGATTGACCCGATCACGAACGCCATCGTCAATTCCGGCCTGGGCGAATGGGGCGTGCTGTCGCTGCTGATTCTGCTGCTGATGACGGTCGGCATGTTCCTGGACGGCATTTCGATCTTCCTGATTTTCGTGCCGCTGCTGATGCCGATTGCCAACGCCTACGGCTGGGACCCGGTGTGGTTCGGCGTGATCCTGACCTTGAAGGTGGCGCTTGGCCAATTCACCCCGCCGCTGGCCGTGAACCTGATGGTGTCGTGCCGCATTGCGCGCGTGCCGATGGAGTCCACGGTGCGCTGGGTGGTGTGGCTGCTGGGCGCGATGTTCCTGGTGCTGGTGGCGGTGCTGGTGTTCCCGCAGCTGGCGCTGTGGTTGCCGAAAAAGCTGGGCTATTGAAGTGCAGGTTCTCAACACAACAACAGACACACTCGCAAAGAGAGGAGACATCGCATGAACTTCCGCAACCTGATCGGCGCCGCGTTGTGCGCGGCGGCTGCCGTCGGCATGACGCCGGTGCACGCGCAAAACTACAAGCCCGAATACAAGCTGTCGATCGTCGTGGGCACCACCTTCCCGTGGGGCCAGGGCGCCGAAATCTGGTCCAAGCTGGTGCGCGAACGCACCGATGGCCGCATCAACATCAAGGTCTATCCGGGCACGTCGCTGGTGCAAGGTGACCAGACGCGCGAATTCACCGCCATCCGCCAAGGCGTGATCGACATGGCCGTGGGCTCAACCATCAACTGGTCGCCGCAGGTCAAGCAGTTGAACCTGTTCTCGCTGCCCTTCCTGATGCCCGACTACGCCGCCATCGACGCGCTGGTGCAAGGCGATGTGGGGAAAGAGATGTTCAAGCTGATCGAAAAGGCGGGCGTCGTGCCGCTGGCATGGGGCGAAAACGGCTACCGCCAGGTCAGCAATTCCAAGCGCGAAATCAAGAAGCCCGAAGACATGAAGGGCATGAAGCTGCGCGTGGTGGGTTCGCCGCTGTACATCGACACGTTCACCGCGCTGGGCGCCAACCCCACGCAGATGAGCTGGGCCGATGCGCAGCCGGCATTGGCCAGCGGCGCGGTTGACGGCCAGGAAAACCCCCTGTCCATCTACACCGGTTCCAAGCTGTACACCGTGGGCCAGAAGTATCTGACCCTGTGGAACTACGTGGCCGACCCGCTGATCTTCGTGGTGAACCGCGAAGTGTGGAATTCGTGGTCGGAAAAAGATCGCGACATCGTGCGCCAGGCCGCGCTTGACGCCGGTAAGCAGCAGATCGTGATCGCGCGCAAGGGCGTCACGCCGGAAGACCCGTCGCTGCTGAAGGAAATTGAAGGCCACGGCGTGACGGTCACGTCCTTGTCGCCGGCCGAGCACGACGCGTTCGCCAAGGTGACGCAGCCCGTTTACGACAAGTGGAAGAAGCAGATCGGCGAAGACCTGGTCAACATGGCCGAGAAGTCCATCGCCGCACGCAAGAAGTGAGCCGCACCGTACCGACTTAGCAGCAAGCCCCAGGGGAACGGCGGCGCAAGCCGCCACACCGAGGCAGGGACGTCAGATCCCTCCCAACCAAACAGGCGCCAGCCACAAGCTGGCGCCTGTTTCCTTTTCAGGGGTGATTCGCCGATAGGATGCGATCGCGGGATCGGGTCATCGGTCTCAATGGGCGTCCATTACGCCGGATAGCTGACTTCCAGAATATCCAGCTCTTCAATGCCGCCCGGCGTGCGCAGCACCACCGTATCGCCTTCCTTCGCCTTGATCAGCGCGCGCGCCACGGGGGAAATCCAGCTGATTTTCCCGGCCAAGGGTTCGGCTTCGTCCACGCCCACGATGGTGACTTTGTGGTCTTCGCCGGCCTTGTCCGAATACAGCACGGTGGCACCGAAGAACACTTGGTCGCGGTTGGGCTGGATGGCCGGGTCCACGACTTCGGCGATGTCCAGGCGCTTGGTCAAAAAGCGCATGCGGCGGTCGATTTCGCGCAGGCGCTTTTTACCGTACAGATAGTCGCCGTTTTCAGAGCGGTCGCCGTTGGAGGCGGCCCAGGACACCACTTGCACCACCGACGGGCGCTCGACGTTCATCAGATGCGTGAGCTCGGCGCGCAGGCGTTCGTAGCCTTCGGGCGTCATGTAGTTTTTGGTGCCTGCCGGCAGCGCTTGGGTTTGCGGCAGATCATCGTCGTCGTCGTTGTCCGACTCTTTCACAAAGGCTTTGTTCATAGCGGCTGCGCCGCAATGGCGCGATCCCAGTCAATGGCTTGCAGGATGGGCGGCGGCGCCGCCCGCGTCAGAACCAGTCGTGCCAGACTGGTTTCAAGTCGGACGGCAGCGAGGGCAGACGGCCCAGGTCGATCCGGCTTTCCTTGGGACTGTGAAAGTCCGAACCGCGCGAGGCCAGAAAGCCGTAGCGGCGTGCAACGTCGGCGTATTGGCGGGCTTCTTCGACGGTGTGGCTGCCCGTCGTGACTTCGATGCCTTCGCCGCCCAGTTGCAGGAATTCGTCGAACAGCGCGGCGAATTGCAAAGGGGTGTATTTGTAGCGGCCCGGGTGGGCGATGACGGCGCGGCCGCCCGCGCCACGAATCCAGCCCACCGCTTCGGCCAAGGTGGCCCATTGCATGGGCACATGGCCGGGGCGGTCGTCGCCCAGGTGCTTGGTGAATACGGTTTGCACGTCGGGGCAGTAGCCGGCTTCAACCAGATAGCGCGCAAAGTGCGTGCGGCTGATCAGTTCGGGGTTGCCGGCAAAAGGCAGCGCGCCTTCGTAGGCGCCGGGCATGCCCATTTCAGCCAGCCGGTCGCCGATGCGCTTGGCGCGTTCGGCGCGGCCCGAGCGCGTCTGGCGCAGCCCTTCCACCAGCGCGGTGTTGTTCGGGTCAAAGCGCAGGCCCACGATGTGCACCGTCAGCCCTGCCCACGTCACCGAGATTTCCACGCCCGTGGCAAAGCGCATGCCTAGGTCTTCGGCCGCACGCGCGGCTTCGGCCAGGCCGCCCACTTCGTCGTGATCCGTCAGCGCCCAGACGTCCACGCCATTGCCGTGCGCGCGCTGCGCCACGTCGCGGGGCGCAAGCGCGCCGTCCGAAACGGTGGAATGGCAATGGAGGTCGATGTTCAAGGTGCGCGATGTCATCGGGCTATTGTAGAGAAGGCCCGGCGCGGTGGATAGCGCCGGGCTGTCCCCATAATCGCGGGGCGGACGGTTCGGCCTGGTCTGGTTAGGTCAGGTCCGGGCAACAAACTCAGGTCAGCAGCTCAGCCGAGCAATTCAGCCGAGCAATTCAGCCGACCCATTCAGCCCAGCAAAAACGCCGCCACCGGCTCCACCTGCGCGTCAGCGATCAGCGTGGGGGCATGGCCCACGCCCGGCACTTCCATGGCTTGGGCGCGCGGATTGCGTTTCAGCATCTCGTCAACCGTGGTGCGCGTCAGCAAGTCAGACTTTTCGCCGCGCACGATCAGCACCGGGCAAGGCGTCGCATCATAGGACCGCCACAGAATCTGTTCGCCTGCCGCCAGTTCGTCAGGGGTTTGCGCGGCCAGCGCCTGGGCCAGCGCCAGATCATAGTGCTTGACCCACTTACCGCCGTTTTCCGGGTACAGGTACTGCGCCAAGTCTGCCCATTGCGCGTCGGTATGCGGCCCAAAGGTCTCGGAATTGGCGCGCATGGTGGCCACCGCTTCCTCAAACGTGGCGAATTCGCCCGGCTCGCCCACGTACTGGCCAATGCGCGACAAGGCGCCCGTTTCCAGGCGCGGGCCGACATCGTTCAGCACCAGCTTGTCCAATTGAATGCCCTGGCCGGGCGGCAGCATGCCCGCGTGCGGGCGCATGGCCTGCATCGCGGTTGCGAAGACGGACGCGCCCGACAGCGCCAGCCCGATCAGCCCGCCCATCGAGGTGCCCACCCATGCCAGCCGGCCGGGCTGCAACCGCGCAATCAACGTGACCATGTCGGACACGTACTGCGGCACCGTGTAGAACGCCGGGTTGACGAGCCAATCCGACCGGCCGCGCCCCACCACATCGGGGCAAACCACCCGGTACTGGCCGGCCAGCCGGCGGGCCAGCACATCGAAATCACGGCCGCTGCGGGTCAGGCCATGCACGCAAAGCAGCACCCGGTCGTTGGCGGGGTCGCCCCATTCCCAGTAGGCCATCCGGTGCAAACCGGCCGGGCTGGCGCAAGTGACGAAGTCCAATCGGGGCTGCTGGGTAGCGTCCACCATCTACACACTCCACAAACCGGCGCGCGCCAGGACGGCGGCACAACAGGGCGGACTAGTGTAATCGCGCTACTCGAACATGCACATGAATGGGGCGCGGCAGCCACGACGATGTCGGCCACGCGCCGCACCCCTTCCCCGTGCTGGACACTGCGCCCGCGCCTCGCTACGATCTCCCCATTCTCTTCGGCGCCCCCGGCAGGAAATTGCATTTTTCTATCGCGCCGATCCATTCATTAAATTGGAATCGGCCGCCGCTTAGGGCGAGAGTTATGAGCTTCAGGCATTGCCAGATCAGTCATCCCAAAATTGATATGGAGTCCGTATGCAGCAAAGCAGTCCTGCCTCTCCGCTGACCACCCCCGACCATTCCCCCCCCGCGGTCAGCCCCCCTCCCCCCGAACCTCCCAAAGTGCTCCAGGATGTGCTGTCGCGCGCCGACGTGCAGATCAATGGCTCGCGCCCGTGGGACATCCAGGTGCATGACAAGCACATGTACGAACGCGTGTTCGCCAGCTGGTCGCTGGGGCTGGGCGAATCGTATATGGATGGGGAATGGGATTGCGAGCGGCTGGACGAGTTGTTCACGCGGCTGCTGCGCGCCGACATGGGTTCCGCCGCGCTGGGCGTGGCGCGCATCAAGCTGATTGCCGAACACCTGCGCCACAAGCTCTTCAATTTGCAATCCAAGGGCCGCGCCTTTGAAGTGGGCGAACAGCATTACGACGCGGGCAACGACGTGTTCGAAGCCATGCTCGACAGCCGCATGATCTATTCCTGCGCCTACTGGGAAAACGCCAAGACGCTGGAAGAGGCGCAACTGGCCAAGCTGGACATGATCTGCCGCAAGCTGCAATTGAAACCCGGCGAAACGCTGCTGGATATCGGCTGCGGCTGGGGCGGGCTAGCCAAGTTCGCCGCCGAAAACTATGGCGCCACGGTCACGGGCGTGACGGTATCGAAAGAGCAATTGGCGCTGGCGCAGGAACGGGTCAAAGGCCTGCCCGTGACGCTGCTGCTGCAAGACTACCGCGACCTGCAAGGCAGCTTCGACAAGGTCGTGTCCGTGGGCATGTTCGAACACGTCGGCCCCAAAAACTACGACACCTACTTCAGCAACGTGCAGCGCCTGATGTCGACAGACGGCGTGTTCCTGCTGCACACCATCGGCATCGCGGCCACCAGCCAAAGCACCGACCCGTGGATCGACCGCTACGTGTTCCCGAACGGCAAGCTGCCGTCCGCGCGTGAAATCGCCACCGCCGTTGAACACCGCTTCATCATCGAAGACTGGCACAACTTCGGCGCTGACTACGACCGCACGCTGATGGCCTGGTGGGACAACTTCGAACGCGCCTGGCCCACGCTTCAAGCGCGTTATGGCGTGCGCTTTTACCGCATGTGGAAATACTATCTGATGTGTTGCGCGGGCTTCTTCCGGTCGCGCGAGGGTCAGCTCTGGCAAGTGATGCTGACCCACCCGCAACGTCAGGACACGTACCGCTCGTTGCGCTGAACGCGTCAGGCCGGCATTGCATCCTGGCGGATCATGTCGGCCGCGCGCTCCGCAATCATGATGGTGGGTGAATTCGTATTGCCGGACGTGATCAGTGGCATCACCGACGCGTCCGCAATACGCAGGCCTTCCAGCCCGAACACCCGCAAGCGCGAATCCACCACCGCACCGCTGTCGGCGCTCTTGCCCATCGCGCACGTGCCTACCGGGTGGAAGATGGTCGTGCCGATCTTGCCAGCGGCTTCGCGCAGCTGCGCATCCGTTTGATAGTCCGGCCCCGGCAGCCATTCCTGCGGCTGATAGCGCTGCAACGCAGGCGCAGCGGTAATGCGGCGCACCAGCTTTATGGAATCGGCCGCCACTTGAATGTCGGCTTCCGTGCTCAGGTAATTCGCCGCGATGACGGGCGCACTGGCCTCGCCCGCCTGCACCGGCCCCTGCGCATGCACGCTGCCGCGCGAGGTCGGCCGCAGGTTGCAGACGCTGGCCGTGAACGCATCGAAGCCATGCAGCGGTTCACCAAACGCGCCCAGCGACAGCGGCTGCACATGGAATTCCACGTTGGCGCGCGCTTGCCCCGGGTCCGACTTCGCAAACGCCCCCAGCTGCGACGGCGCCATGCTCATCGGCCCGCTGCGCTTCATCAGGTATTCCAGGCCGATGCCCGCCTTGCCCCACCACGACGCTGTGATGCGGTTCAGCGTCTTCACGCCATTGACCTTGATGATGACGCGCAGTTGCAGATGGTCTTGCAGGTTTTCGCCCACGCCAGGCAAGGCATGGCGCAGCGCGATACCGCTTTCGCGCAGCCGCGCGGGTTCGCCGATGCCCGACAGTTCCAGCAGATGCGGCGTGTTCACCGCCCCCGCCGCCAGCACCACTTCGCGCCGCGCGCGCACGGTCAGGCTTTTGCCATCGCGCCGCAACTGCACGCCCACGCAGCGCTTGCCTTCCAGCATCAGCTGTTCCACATGCGCGCCCGTCATCACATGCAGGTTCGGGCGCTTTTGTACGGGGCGCAGAAACGCCTTCGACGTGTTCCAACGCCAGCCGCGCCGCTGGTTCACTTCGAAGTAACCGCTGCCGAAGTTGTCGCCCCGGTTGAAGTCCTGCACGCGCGGAATGCCTTCCTGTTCGGCCGCGCTGGCAAAGGCTTCCAGGATGTCCCAGCGCAAGCGCTGCGCTTCCACCCGCCATTCGCCGCCCGCCCCATGGAATTCGTCGGCGCCACGGTGATAGTCCTCGCTGCGCTTGAACACCGGCAGCACCTGGTCCCAGCTCCAGGCGGGGTCGCCGGACAGCGCCGCCCAGTCTTCATAGTCTTCACGCTGGCCGCGCATGTAGATCATGCCGTTGATGGACGAGCAGCCGCCCAGCACGCGGCCGCGCGGATAGATCAGTGAACGCCCGCCCAGCCCCGGTTCCTTCACCGTGCGGTACATCCAGTCGGTGCGCGGGTTGCCAATGCAGTACAGATAGCCCACCGGAATGTGAATCCAGTGGTAGTTGTCGCGCCCGCCCGCTTCCAGCAGCAGCACCCGCGTGTTCGGGTCCTGGCTCAGCCGATTGGCCAGCACGCAGCCGGCCGAGCCTGCGCCGACGATGATGATGTCGTATGTCTCCATAAGCTCTTCTTATCTGGTTTTATCCGGCGCCCCCTAATCGAAGGCAGCCGTCACGATGAGCCGACCCGGCTGCGTCGCGTGCGCGCGCGCCGGGCATCTGGCAAGACTCTGGCGCAGCGGCTCGCAACTGTCCAATGAAATGTTGAAAACCGGTTTATAAGCATCTTTAATAATGCTCATCCCCCGATTCCGGACATCGCCATGGACCTGAAGCACATCCGCACCTTTGCCGCCGTGGCGCGCGAAGGCAATCTGACGCGCGCGGCCGAGCACCTGCACCTGACCCAGCCGGCGCTCAGCTTGCAACTGAAGAACTTTCAGGAATCGCTGGACCTGACGCTGTTCGCGCGCACCGCGCAAGGCCTGGCGCCCAACGCCGATGGCCGCGCGCTGCTGCCGTCGGCGCAGCGCATCCTGGACGCGCTGGACGATTTCCAGCGCGCCATCGGCGCCTTGCGCGACACGGTGCAAGGCGAGTTGCGCATCGGCACCATCCTGGACCCGGAATTTTTACGGCTGGGCGCAACCCTGCAATACCTGGTCGAGCACTACCCGAAGATCCGCCCCACGCTGCGCCACGGCATGTCCGGCTCGGTGGGCCGGCAGGTGCGGGCGGGGGAATTGGATGTGGGCTTCTTTCTGGGGCCTGCGGGGTCCCAAGGCGGACCGGGGCTGGACGCGCTGCCGCTGGCGTCGTTTGCCTATTACGTGGTGGCGCCCAAGGGCTGGGGCGCGCAGGTGGCCGGACGCGGCTGGGCGGAAATTGCCGCGCTGCCGTGGATCTGGACCCCGCCAGATTCCGTGCACCATCGCCTGCTGGCGGACAAGTTCGACGCACTGGGCATCGCGCCCAACGCGGTGGCAGAAGTGGATCAGGAAGCGTCGATGCTGGACCTGGTGCGCTCGGGTGTGGGGCTGTCGCTGGTGCGGGACTCCATCGCGCTGCGTGAGTCGCAGGCCAACGGCTTGCTGCTGATCAAGGGGCTGTCGATTCAGGCCGAGCTGTCATTCATCACGCAGGCGCCGCGCCGTGCCGACCCGCTGGTGGCGGCCGCGTTTGCGGCGGTCAAGGCGGCGTTTGGATAGCCGCCCCGGGCAGCACGACTCTCAGCCCCGGGCAGCACGATTCTCAGCCCCGAGCCGCACGATTCTCAGCCCAGAATGCCGGCTTGAACCCACGTCCCCAGCCCCCCCCCCGCTTTTACACCGCCGCCGACGCCGAACCGCCCGCGCGCAATGACGCGGCCTCCTCAGCCGTGAACGCGCGCGTCGCCAAGGCTTCGGGCGCGGGATGCGTCGCCAGCTCACGCAGCGCCGGGACGGGTTGGGCGAGCTTGGTCAAATCCGGACGCGGACGGCGCAAGGCGTCGCTGGCCGCAAACGCCTGCTCCATCGCATGGCCGCACGCCAGCACGCGCGCATCGCCGCGATGCGGGCCGATGACTTGCAGGCCGAATGGCATGCCGCGTTCGTCCACGCCGCACGGCAAAGACAGCGCCGGGTTGGCCACCAGCGTCACCACGTAAGTCAGCCCCAGCCAGTGGTAGTAATTGCGCGCGGGCTTGCCTTCGATGGTCTGCGCATACAGCTCCGACCACGGAAACGGCGACACCGGCGTCACCGGCGACAGCACCAGATCGTAATCGCGGTACAGCGCTTGGAAACGGCGGAACAGGCGCGTCTGCTCCAGATGGCTCCAGGCGCGGTCGGCCAGCGTCATGTTGGCGCCGATCTCGTAATTGGCGCGCACGTTGGGGCCGAGCAAACCGGGATCTTTTTCGTACGTGTCGCGAAACGCGGCGACAAAGCTTTCGGCGCGCACCACGTCAAAGCAGCGGTCGGCCTCGCCCATGTCCACCGACACCGGATCGCAGCTGCGGAACAAATGCCGCATGGCTTCGATCTTGGCGCGGAAGGTGCGGCGGATGTCATCGTCCACCGGGCACACGCCGAAGTCTTCGGTGTAAGCCACGCGCAATGACCCCAAGTCCACCCGGCCAGGCACCGCGTACAACGCGCCGTCATCGGAATACGACAAGGGGTCCAAGGGATCAATGGCGACGGTGGGCGCCATTTGCAGGCAGGCATCTTCGACGCTGCGGCCCATGGGGCCGACGACAGAAATCGGCGTCCAGCCCAACTGGCGGCGGTCAACGGGAATCAAGCCCGGTGATGGCCGAAAGCCCACCACGCCGCACTTGGCGGCGGGGATGCGCAGCGACCCGCCGGTATCCGACCCGGTGCACAAGGGCAGCATATCGGTGGCCAGCGCCGCAGCCGAACCGCCTGATGAGCCGCCCGCGTTCAACATGGGGTTGAAGGGGTTGCCGGTGGCGCCCCAGACGGGGTTGCGGGAATTGGCGCCCGCGCCCATTTCCGGCACGTTGGTCTTGCCCACCACAATGGCGCCGGCCGCCCGCAAGCGCGCCACCAGAATGTTGTCGGCCACCGGCACGTTTTCGCGGAAGTTGGGCGACCCGTAAGTGCTGAGCAGGCCGCCCGTGTCTTCCAGGTCTTTCACGCCCAGGGGCAAGCCATGCAGCGCACCCAGCGCATCGCCGCGCATCACGGCCGCTTCGGCGCGCCGCGCTTCGTCGCGGGCGCGGTCAAAGCAGGTGGCCGTCACGGCATTGATGGCCGGGTTCACCGCCTGGATGCGGGCGATGCAGGCATCCAGCAGCTCCACTGGCGACAGGCTGCGGGCGCCGATGCGCCGGCGCAGTTCAACCGCGGACAGCGACAGCAGATCGTTGGAATGGCTCATGCAAAAAATCCTTGTCAGTCTTGAAAACAGCGCGGGGACGGCCATGACCGCCCCCCGGGTGTTGCGTGGCATGCCCGGCGCGGCGGGCATGTTTTGCGAAGCGTGGGAGCAGGCTTACTGTGCCTTGATCCCGGCGCGTTTGGCAATCTGCGCGAAGCGCGGCGTTTCTTCAGCGATGATGCGCGCGACCCCCGCGCCGTCCATCGGCGTGGGTTCAAAACCGCTGGCGCGCAACTGGTTCTGGGTGTCGGGGTCTTGCAAGGTCTTGGTGATGGCGGCGTTCAACGTCGCGACCACATCCGCTGGCACGCGCTTGGGCGCGAACACGGCTATCCAGGTGTCCATGCTGACGTCCGGGTAGCCGGCCTCGGCCACCGTCGGCACGTCTGGCAGGAAGCCGGAACGCTGCGGCGTGGTCACGGCAATGGCCTTGACCTTGCCCGATTTGATCTGCGGCATGGCTGACACCACCGTATCGAACAAGACCGGAATCTGGCCGCCGATCAAGTCCGTCATGGCCGGCGAACTGCCCTTGTACGGAATGTGCGTCATGTGCGTGCCGGCGGCTTCCTGGAACATCTCGCCCGCAAAGTGCGACACCGTGCCAATACCGAACGAGCCATACGAAAACTTGTCGCCCTGCTTGCGCGCGGCGTCCACCAAACCCTTCACGTCTGAATACGGCGTCTGCGGATTGGCGACGATGATCAACGCCGCGCGTCCCACCATGCCCACCGGCTGGAAGTCTTGCGACGGGCTGTACGGCAGCTTGTCGTACACGGCCGGGTTCACCGTGAACGTCGTGCCTGAACTCAGCAGCAGCGTGTAGCCGTCGGGCTCAGCTTTAGCCACCGTCTGCGCGCCCAGAATCGTGCCTGCGCCCGCCTTGTTCTCGACGATGATCGACTGCCCCAGCTCCTGCCCCATGCGCTTGGCGATGATCCGGCCCAGCACGTCGCCCGCGCCGCCCGGCGGAAAGGGCACGATCAGCTGGATCGGCCGTTGCGGATACCCGGCGGCCTGCACGGCCCCGGCGCTTGCGGCCAAAGCGATGACGGCGCACGCCACGGCAAACTTCCTGCGTTGCATGAACATGGTTATTTTCCCCTTGTTGTTCAATTGGTCTGAGCAGAAGTCACAGCAAATAATGCGTTGAAAGCCTGGGCCTAGCCCCCGGGTGCTTTGCGCAGCCGCATGGGCGACAGCAACGACGGGGCCACGCCCTCGTCGATCAGCGCGTCCGGCAGCGGCTGCCCGGTCAAGAGCGCCGCCGCCATCGCCGACACGCCCGCCGCCGACTGAATGCCATAGCCGCCCTGCGCTGCCAGCCAGAAAAAGCCCGGCTGGGCCGCGTCAAAACCCACCACCAGATCGCCGTCCGGCACGAACGAGCGCAGCCCGGCCCACACATGGGCGGGCCGGCGGATCGTCAGCGTGGTGGCTTCCTCGATGTGATAGATGCCGGTGGCCACATCCAGTTCTTCGGCCACGACATCGTGCGCGTCCACCGGGTCGGCGTTGGCGGGCGAGCCCAGTAACTGGCCCGCATCCGGCTTGAAATAGAAACTCTCGTCGATGCCAACCACCGCCGGCCACGCCGTGCAGTCCACGCCTTCGGGCGCGGCAAACGTGAAGGCGCTGCGGCGGCACGGCTGCAAGCCTACCGGGGCCACGCCGCAACGCTTGGCCACTTCATCGGCCCAGGCGCCCGCGGCGTTGACGACGATGCCGGCGTCAAGATGCGTGCCGTCCGTCAAGGTCAACGCCCACCGGCCATCGCCCTGCTGCGCGCCCGACGCGACTTCGGCGTGGCAATGCAGCACCGCGCCATGGCGGCGCGCGCCCGCCAGAAAACCCTGGTGCAGCGCATGCACGTCCAAGTCGCGCGCGTCGGGTTCGAACATCGCGCCGCCCGCCACGGCCTCGGGCCGCAGGCACGGCACACGCGCCAACGCGTCATCGCCATCCAGCAATTCCACATTGCCGGCCAGCGCCCGCGCGGCCTCGAAACTGTGGATGAGCATGTCGCGCTGCGCTTGGCTGGCGATATACAGGCAACCGCGATCCTGAAGAATCGGGTGCTCGGAAAAGCCCGCCGGCGGCTGTTCGTAGAACGCGCGGCTGGCGCGCGTCAGCGCCTGGATCTGCGGCGTGCCATAGGTTTCCATGAACATCGCGGCGGAGCGGCCCGTGGAGTGATAGCCCGGCTGCGACTCACGTTCCAGCAGCAGTACACGGAGCGGAACACGGAGCGGAACACGCGGCGGCGGCTCGGTTTCCGCAGCCAGCCGGTAGGCCAGCGACGCGCCGGCAATGCCGGCTCCCACGATGACAACATCAAACTGCTGCGTGCTCATGATGCCCTTCGGAATTCTCGTATATGAGAATTCTCGGATATGACAAAATACTCGTCAACCAAAAAAGGCTGGCGAAAAACACGCTAGCCCGTGCCGCTAAGGGAAAGCACCGATATGGCCCCCGTTCGCCCGCCCTCGCCCGCCGCCGACATCCTGGCCGACCGCAGCAGCCTGGGCGTGCGCCTGCGCGCGCTGCGCAAATCGCGCTCGATGACGTTGAAGGCGTTGTCGGCGCTGACCGGCGTGGCGCTGTCCACCCTGTCGAAGATGGAACTGGGCCAGGTATCGATCAGCTACGCCAAGTTCGCCGCCGTGGCCCGCGCGCTGGACGTGGATATCGCGGAATTGTTCGGCCCCGTCGAACACGCCGACCCCGCTGACGCCGCGCCCAGCGCCTTGCGCTGCACGCTGGCCGACGCCCCCGGTTACCTGACCGGCACCTACGACTACAAACTGCTGGCCGGCCAATACCCGCGCCGCAGCATGACGCCCATGTACGGCCGCATCCTGGCCCGCGATGCCTCCGAGTTCGAGGACTACATGCGCCACGCCGGCCAGGAATTCCTGGTGGTGCTGGAAGGCGAAATCGAGCTGCGCTTCGAGAACGGCGAATCGATGCGGCTGGCCAAACACGACACGGCCTACTTCGACAGCGGCGTCGGGCATATCTATTTGTCCTGTAGCGCCGCCCCTGCCGAAATCATGGTGGTGATGACGGGCGGACACGACAGTTAACGCGGCAGGCACGGGGTTTGCTGACCCTGCGGATCATCCCCTGCAGGCAGACCCCGATGACCGCATCCAAGCCCGATATCCGCAAGGGGCAATATTCCGGCCCGCTTTCGCGCGACACCTTCACGCTGCGCTTCATGCGCCGCTTTTACGACCCCGCGTTCAAGGCTGAAAAAGAGGCGCTGGCACGGTTGGAAGCCATCGCGTGGGATGCGTACCAAGACGGCCGCAAAGCGCCCATCACCGAGAAAGCCGGTGCGGGTTATGCCGACCCGGACTACGACCTGTCCGTGGAATGGAAAGACGCGCACGATCGCCTGGAGCAAGCCGCAAACGTCCAGCGCGACCCCGGCACCCGTTCGCGTGTGCTGATCGTCATCGGGTCCGCCCGCAACGACGGCACCTGTCCGGGCGAAGTCTCAAAAAGCTGGCGGCTGGCGGGGTTGATGCAAGCCGAAGTGGAAAGCGCGGGCCTGCAAGCCGACATGCTCGACCTGAGCCGACTTACGTCGGAATACCAGTATCAGATCCATGCCTGTAAAGGCTGCGTGTCGTCGGCTATGCCGCTGTGCCATTGGCCGTGCAGCTGTTACCCCAACCATTCGCTGGGGCAAGACAACGATGCCATGAACGATATCTATGAACAGTGGGTCGCGGCGCACGGCGTGATTCTGGTGGCGCCCACGTATTGGTACCAATCGCCCAGCCCGTTAAAGCTGATGATTGACCGCCTGGTGTGCGCGGATGGCGGCAACCCAGATCCCACAACCACGTCCGGCAAAGATGTGGAAAAGGCAAAGCAGCTTGAACTGGCCGGCTGGCCCTACCCCAAGCACCTTGCCGGCCGCGCTTATGGCGTGGTGGTGCACGGGGATGTCGCCGGCATCGAAGTGCAGCGGCGCGCGCTGTGCGACTGGCTGGACTGGATGGGGCTGATCGATGCCGGGGCCATGGCACGGCTGGATCGCTACATCGGCTATTACGAACCCTACGCCACCAGCCACGCCGACCTGGACCACGATCAGGCGGTGCAGGAAGAGGTGCGCAATGTGGCGCGCGCCATGGTCAATTGCCTGCCCCGTTTGCGCTCGGGCGAGCTGGCCCCGGCGGATGAAGGCCTGCGCAGTCCCCGGCCGAAATAGGTGAGGTCCATGCAGAAGCCGAACGTGAAGACCGACGACAACGAACAGCACGCAAAACGGGAACAACCACCGCCTGCAAAGTCGCACGCGATCACGCGCTTCTTCGACCACTTTGCCGCGCACGTCACCAAATGGGCGGGGTCGCCAACCGCGTTCGGCGCCGCACTCATCGCGGTGTTGATATGGGCCTGCACCGGCCCCGCCTTTGCTTATTCAGAAACCTGGCAACTGGTCATCAATACCGGCACCACCATCGTGACGTTCCTGATGGTGTTCCTGATCCAGCAGAACCAGAACAAGGACGCCCGCGCCCTGCACCTGAAGCTGGACGAATTGTTGATCGCGCTGAAAGGCGCCGACGAAGGATTGGTTGACGCCGAGCAACTGGACGAAGACAAGCTGCTGGCGCTGGCTGCGGCCTGCACGGCGCGAGCGCGCGCGCAGGCCCGCGTCGACCGCAGTAAAGGGCGCCGGTCGACGTCAATAAAAGGCGCAAAGAAAACCGTGCGCGGCAGCCTGCGGGTGCGCCGGCGAGTGATGCGCGTGGGCAAGACGGCCACGCCCTAGCCGCCCGCCCCCGCCCCATCAATCAGAATTCCGCCGTCACCGACAACAGCACGGTCAACGGTGCGCCGACGGTCAGGCCTTCACGCGCGGCCGACTGCCAGTAATTCTTGTTGAACACGTTTTCCACCGTGGCCCGCACCACCATCGGCGTGCCGTTGGCCTTGAACCCGTAGCGCGCGCCCACATCGAAACGAGTCCAGCCGGGAATTTCCTGCGTATTGCCTACGTCCACGTATTGGCGACTCGTGCGCAGCATGCGGGCCGTCAAGGTCAGGCCTGGCAGAAAGGGCGTATCCCATTCCGCCGCCGCATTGAACTGGAACTGCGGCACGGCCGGCGCGCGGTTGCCGTCGTTCACACCGCCTTCCGTGCGAGTCAGACGCCCGTCGGTATAAGCCACGCCCCCCAGCAGGCGCACGCCTTTCGCGGCGTCGCCTTGCACCAGGAATTCCAGGCCACGGTTGCGTTGCTGGCCATTGGACACGTAGCGGCGGGTGGCCGGGTCCAGGAAACTGCTGGGGTTTTCGATCTGGAACGCGCTGAGCGACGTGGCGAACTGGCCGAAGTCGACCTTCGCCCCCACCTCGACTTGTTTGGAGATGGCAGGCGCAAACATTTCGCCCGCGTTGACGGCGCCTTCGGGCGCGGTGCCGCCCTGGCTCAGGCCTTCGATGTAGTTGGCGTACAGCGAAAGGGGCTCAATCGGCCGAACCGTCAATGCAAAGGCGGGGGTGACGGCCGACTTGTCGTACTCGGACGTGTGCCGCCCCGTAGCCGCGTCGAAGTTGGTCGACTTCACCTGTTGATGCCGCACGCCGGCAATGAACTGCACCCGGTCGTCAAACATCGACAGCGTGTCCGCCAAGGCCACGCTGTACAGGCGCGACTCGCTCGTGCGGGGCAGGTCGCCGGGGCGGGCAATATTCGGCTTGGGCAGATCAACCGGATCATAAATATTCGAGAACACCGTGCGCGAACGGATGCGGGCGGACGAATAGTCGATGTCCAGCGCGCTGGCGCTCAGCGCGGGCTCGTGCTTGATCGCGCCGGTATGGAAGCGGCCGCGCACGCCGACCTCTGCCGTCTTGCTCAGCAACGACTCGTTCAAGCGCGCCGGCACGGCGCCAATATCGCCATTGCCATCCAGCATCAGCCAGCTGGTTTGCAGGCTTTCGAAGTCGTGCTTGCGCGCACCCACCGCGCCGTACACGGTCCAGTCCGGCGACAAGTCATATTCAGCGCGCAGCGCGCCCGACCATTCCTTGGTTTTCCAATACGTCCACGACGGGAAGAAGTTGCCCCGCGCATCGGGCGCCCGGCCAATGGGCACGCCCGGCTCCGGCGGAAACAACAAGCCGCTGCGCGCGTCGGTATTCCGGTTCTGATAGTTGATGTCGCCTTCCAGTCGGAAACGCTCGGCCTGGTAATCCAGGCCGAGCGCAACCGCGCCCAGGCTTTCTTTCGAGCCATCCATGGGCAGGTCGCCACCGCTGCCCGCCACGTTCAGCCGCACGCCCCATTCCTGGGTATCACCATAGCGGCGGGCCAGATCGGCATGCACACCAAACTGGCTGTCGCCAATGTAGGACAGGGTGTAGCGGTTCAGCGGTTCGGCCCCCGCGCGTTTGGGCACCAGGTTGATCGAGCCGCCCACGGACCCATAGGGCGCCATCCCGTTGAGCAAGGCGTTCGGGCCGCGCAGCACTTCCACGCGTTCAACGCCAATCAAAGAACTGGAATTGCGCGGCGACACGCCGTACAGGCCGTTGAACGACACGTCGTAATTGAACAGCGTGAAGCCGCGAATGTTGAACTCGTCGCGGCCCGCCCCGCGCGAATAGGTGTTGCGCACCGACGGATCATTGACCAGCACATCGCCAATGTTCTGGGCCTGCTGATCTTCGATCAGCTTGGACGTGTACTGCGTCACGCTGAACGGCGTGCTCATGTCGTCCATATTGCCCAACAGGCCGACACGGCCGCCGCGCGCCACCTGGCCGCCGGCGTACTCGGGCGGCAACCCGCTGGACAGCGCGCTGCCGGTAACGGTCACCGTATCCAGCACGGTGGCGCCTGCTTCTGGCGTCGCGTTCAAGCGAAATTGATTCGGCGCCTGGCGCGTGGCGCTCAAGCCCGTGCCGGCCAAGGCCTGGCGCAGCGCGTCCGCTCGCGAGTAGTTCCCCCGCACGCCGCCGCTTTGGCGGCCCGCCACCAGGTCTGGTGTCGCGGCCAGCAAGATGCCCGATTCATTGGCCAGCCGCGCCAGCACGTGGTTCAACGCGCCCGGCGGGATATCAAACGACAAGACGTCCGACGTTTGGGCGGCGCCCGCTGATGCCGCTTGCGCCCGGGCCGGCTGATCCCAGGCCGCAAGCGCCACGACTAACGCCAGCGGCAAGCCCAAGGCTCGCGCCCCGCTGCGGGTCAACGCCATGGGGCGAGCGGGCGCGGCGGCGAACGCCGTGCGGGAAAGAGGGGTGCGATGGGGCATGACTGGCCTGTGCTCTCGTGCGAAGGAAGGTAAGGAAAGAGAGGGGCGATACGCCGGCCAAACCTCGGGCTCGGCAGACTCTCACTATCCTTAATCGAACGAGATGGCGATTTCCGGAACCGCCAGATGCAGATTTTTTATTTCAGCCCCGCGGTTCAACGCTGATCCACCAGGGCAGCGTGCGTTGAACGCGAATCGGCAGCACCGACGACAGCATGTCCAGCGCCCGGTCGGCATCGTTGATGGGGTAGCTGCCGAACACGCGCATGCGCGCCAATTCCGGCGATAGCCCCACATGGCCATAGCGGTAACGGCGCAACTCCGCCACCACTTCTAAGAGCGGCGTGTTGTCGGCCACCAGCACGCCATGCGCCCAGGCTTCGTGCGCAGGATTGGCGGGCGCCATGGTTTGCAGGGCATGGGCGGTGAACCGGAGCTGCTGGCCCGCCGGGACGATGCCTGTCGCATGTGAGCGCGCGGCGTCGACGCGCACCGCGCCTTCAAACACCGTCACCAAGGTATCGCCAGCGTCCTGGCGCACGGTAAAGCGCGTGCCCAGCGCTTGCAGACGCCCTTGCTCCGTATCCACCAGAAATGGGCGCAGCGGATCTCGGCCCGTATCGATCAGCATTTCACCGCTCACCAATTGCAGCCGGCGCTGCGTGGGGTTGAAGTCCACGTTGAATGCGCTCAGCGCCTTGAGCCAGACCTGGGTGCCGTCGGGTAGCGCGACGCGCGCGGTTTCGCCCACGCCCGCGCGATGGTCCGCGCCCCACGTCGACGCCATGACAGGCAGCGCCGTGTGCCGCCACGCGCCCCAGCCCAAGCCGCCCGCGGCCAGGCCGGCCAAGCCCAGCAGCACGGCGCGGCGCCTGCGCGGCGCCCCGTTCGCCGCCTGGCCAAAGGCCCTGACCGCCGCATCACGGTCCGGGCTGGCATGCAAAGGTTCAAAGCGACGGCCCACGCGTTCCACATAACGCCATGCCTGCTGGTGCTCCGCCGCGTTGTCCAGCCATTGTTTCCACTTGCGCTGCTCAGACGCAGACGCCGACCCGGTACGCAACAAGGCGTACCACTCGGCCGCCTGCTCCATCACCTGGTGCGACGGTTCCTGCCCAGACGCCTCGACCCGGCCCATCACGCCATCGCCAAGTCTGTGCCGCCAGCGGCCAGCCGCGCTTCGAGCTTCATGCAGCACAACATGGCCTGCGCCACGTACTTGCGCACCATCCGGGATGACACCTTCAGCACGGCCGCGACTTCGTCGTCGGTCATTTCGCACGCCACCGCCATCACGAATGCATGCGCCGCCTTAGGCGGCAGTTCGCGCAGCATCGCGTCGATCTCGCCCAGCGCCTCAAGCACCATGGCCTGCTGTTCGGCGGAGGACGCCGTCGGCTCGGGTTGCGCGGCCAACTCTTCCAGCCAGGCCTGCTCCAGCGTGCGGCGGCGCCACAGGTCCACGCACATGCCGTTGGCCATCTTGCGCAAATAGGTGCGCGCCTGCTTGGCGTCATCAAAGTGGCAGGGCCGCGTCAGCAGGCGCACAAACGCGTCATGCGCCAGGTCGGCCGCATCCGCAGCGTTGCCCAGACGCCAGTTCACCCAAGCCAGCAGCCAGTGGTGATGGTTGCCGTACAGCTGCTCGAATTCCTGCGACACACTTTGCGATCCACTCACGATCTTGCCCGCTCCTGACCCGACGCCCTGCGCCCGTTCTTGCCGCAATTCAGCATCAATGTGAATGCGAACGGTTATCAATCCAACGAAGGGCAGATTATGGCCCGGCAGAAAGCGCTTTGGCAACGCCGCGTGAGTGGTATCGATGCAACGGCGCGGGTGGGCGCGGACCCAAATCGGTGCGGCAACGCACAACGCGGTGCACCAGTTTGGCGCGCGAGCCTGATCCCGCGCGATCCCAACGCTATGCAGCCTGCGGGCACACGCTGCCTGTCGACTGCCCTATTCCCCTATGAGCCGCGCGTTAAAACGTGCCCCCGTCATGACGGACCTGCCGCGTTGGCACGGTCTTTGCTTAATGGTTCATGCAGGCCGC
Source organism: Achromobacter kerstersii (assembly GCF_902859595.1). GTDB lineage: Bacteria > Pseudomonadota > Gammaproteobacteria > Burkholderiales > Burkholderiaceae_B > Achromobacter > Achromobacter kerstersii. Next base: position 1,662,501 of record NZ_CADIJQ010000001.1, read on the forward strand.
AAGGCCGCACCACAACTTGAGCAGTACCGGCAAAGGCGCCCCGACCAACAGGTCCAGGGCGCCTTTTGTCTTTTGATTCACATTCAGCGCTTGGGGATATTCATGAAAGCAGCGGCCTCTCCCGATTCCTTGCAGACGCTCGTCGTCATCGGCAACGGCATGGTGGGACACCATTGCGTCGAGCAACTGATCGCGCGCGGCGCACTTGAGCGCTATCGCATTCACGTCTACGGCGAAGAGACGCGGCGCGCGTATGACCGCGTGCATCTGTCTGAATACCTGAACGGCCGCGACGCCGAATCAATGGCGATGTGCGAGGCGGCCTTCTATGAACAAGAGGGGCTGCATCTGCATCTGGGCGAACCGGTGCTTGAGATCGACCGCCACACGCGGGAAGTCGTCACGCAGCGCGGCCGCGTGGCCTACGACAAGCTGGTGCTGGCCACGGGCTCGTACCCATTCGTGCCGCCCATCGCGGGCGCGGAAGGCGCGTCGCGCCTGGTGTATCGCAGCATCGATGACCTGGACCTGATCCGCGACGCCGCACGCGGTGCGCGGCGCGGCGTGGTGGTGGGCGGCGGCCTGCTGGGGCTGGAAGCGGCCAACGCCTTGAAGTCATTGAACCTGGAAGCACACGTGGTGGAATTCGCGCCGCGCTTGATGCCGGTGCAACTGGACGAGGCGGGCGGCGCGGCGCTCAAGGCGCGCATCGAAGCCTTGGGCGTCGGCGTGCATCTGTCTCGCGCCACGCAAGACATCAAGCCGGGCACGCGTTACCGCTACCGCATGCGCTTTGCCGAAGGCGAGCCCCTGGAAACGGACTTGATCGTGTTCTCGGCCGGCATCCGCCCGCACGTGACGCTGGCGCGCAAAGCCGGGCTGACGTTGGCCGAACGCGGCGGCGTGGCCATCAATGACCGCTGCCTGACCAGCGATGAACGCATCTACGCCATCGGCGAATGCGCGGCCTGGAACGGCACCGTGTTCGGCCTGGTGGCGCCGGGCTATCAGATGGCGCGCATCGTCGCGGCCGACCTGTGCGGCGCGGAAGAAACGCCCTTCACCGGCGCCGACATGTCCACCAAGCTGAAGCTGCTGGGCGTGGACGTGGGCTCCATCGGCGACGCGCACGGAGTCACGCCGGGCGCACGCAGCTACCGCTACATCGACGAAGCCGGCTCCAGCTACCGCCGCCTGGTGGTGTCCGACGACGGCAAGCGCGTGCTGGGCGCCGTGCTGGTGGGCGACAACCGCTACTACGACACCCTGCTGCAATACGCGCAGAATGGCATCGCGCCGCCCGCCGACCCCGCCAGCCTGATCCTGCCGCTGGGCAAGGCCGCGCCCGCACTCGGCGTGGACGCGCTGCCCGCCACCGCCACAATCTGCTCCTGTCACAACGTCAGCAAAGGCGCGGTCAGTGCGGCCATTGATGGCGGCTGCACCGACTTAGGCAGCGTCAAGCAATGCACCAAGGCGGCCTCGGGCTGCGGCGGGTGCGCCGCGTTGCTCAAGCAGGTGGTGGAACATGAACTGGCCAGCCGGGGCGTGGAAGTCGACAAAAGCCTGTGCGAACACTTTGCCTACACGCGCCAGGAGCTTTACGCGATGGTGCGCGTGGGCGGCATCGAAACGTTCGACGAATTGCTGGCCCGCCATGGCAAGGGCCACGTCGGTTGCGACATCTGCAAGCCGGCCGTGGGTTCGATTCTGGCGTCGTGCTGGAACCGCCCCATTCAAGACCCGCACCTGGTGCCGCTGCAAGACACCAACGACACCTTCATGGCGAACATGCAGAAGAACGGCACGTACTCGGTGGTGCCGCGCATACCCGCCGGGGAAATCACGCCCGATGGCCTGATCGCCATCGGCGCCGTGGCCAAGAAGTACCAGCTGTACACGAAGATCACGGGCGGCCAGCGCATCGACCTGTTCGGCGCGCAGCTGCATGAATTGCCCGACATCTGGGCCGAACTGATCGCCGCCGGTTTCGAAACCGGGCACGCCTACGGCAAGTCCACGCGCACCGTGAAGTCGTGCGTGGGCAGCACGTGGTGCCGCTTCGGCGTGCAGGATAGCGTGCGCATGGCGCTGGACATCGAGCACCGCTACAAGGGCCTGCGCGCGCCGCACAAGCTGAAGTTTGCGGTGTCGGGCTGCACGCGCGAATGCGCCGAAGCGCAGAGCAAGGACATCGGCGTCATCGCCACCGAAAACGGCTGGAACCTTTACGTGTGCGGCAACGGCGGCATGCGCCCGCGCCACGCCGAGCTGTTCGCCACCGACCTGGATGACGCCACGCTCATCCGCACCATCGACCGCGTGCTGATGTTCTACATCCGCACCGCCGACAAACTGCAACGCACATCCGTCTGGCGCGAATCGCTGGAAGGCGGGCTGGACTATCTGAAAGACGTGGTGCTGAACGACAGCCTGGGCCTGGGCGCCGAACTGGACGCGCAGATGCAGCTGGTGGTGGACCGCTACGAATGCGAATGGGCCAACGCCATCAACGACCCGGAAAAGCTCAAGCGTTTTCGCACCTTCGTCAACGAGCGCGGCGGCGACCCCGACATCCAATTCGTGCAGGAACGCGGCCAACCCCGGCCGGCCCCGGTTCGTGCTGCGCGTGTCATTCCGATTGCCGAGGAGATCGTCTGATGGCTGCCATAAAACCTGCGTTGAACGCCGCATTGAGCCCGGCCTCCGCCCCGAACTGGCGCGCCGTCTGCTCCCGCCACGACCTCGTCGCCGGCTCTGGCGTCGTCGCCCTGTTGGACGGCCAGCAGATCGCGCTGTTCTACCTGCCTGACGCCGACGGCGCGCCCTTGTACGCCCTCGACAACCGCGACCCGAAATCGGGCGCCAACGTCATCGGACGCGGTCTCATCGGCCAACTGGGCGGCGACCTGATCGTGGCCTCGCCGCTTTACAAGCAGCACTTCCGTCTGGCCGACGGCACGTGCGTGCAATACCCCGAACAACGCTTGCGCACCTGGCAGGCGCGCTTCAACGGCGACGCCGTCGAAGTCGCCTGAGCGCCACGCCCTCTTACCTACAACGCAATAGGGAATCATCATGTCCTACCTGGTACCTTCCGAATTCGTCACCAAAATGGTGGACGCGGGCGAGTCGAAAATCTACATGGCGACCCGTGACGTCCTGATCCGCGCCTTCATGGCCGGCGCCATTTTGGCGATTGCCGCCGTGTTCGCCGTGACGGTCACGGTGCAAACCGAGTCGCCCATTCTGGGCGCCGCCCTCTTTCCAGTGGGCTTCTGCATCCTGTACCTGATGGGCTTTGACCTGCTGACGGGCGTGTTCGTGCTGACGCCGCTAGCGCTCTTTGACAAGCGGCCCGGCGTCACCGTGAAAGCCATCCTGAAGCATTGGGGTTTTGTCTTCATCGGCAACTTCGCCGGTGCGCTGACGGTGGCGGTGCTGATGGCCATCGTGTTCACCTACGGTTTTTCCGTGCCGCCCAACAAGGTCGGGCAGGTCATTTCGCACATCGGTGAAAACCGCACGCTGGGCTACAAGGAATACGGCGCGGGCGGCATGCTGACCATCTTCATTCGCGGCGTGCTGTGCAACTGGATGGTGTCGCTGGGTGTGGTCGGCGCGATGATCTCGACGTCGGTCAGCGGCAAGGTCATCGCCATGTGGATGCCGGTGATGCTGTTCTTTGCGATGGGCTTCGAGCATTCCATCGTCAACATGTTCCTGTTCCCGTCGGCGATGATCATGGGCGGCAACTTCTCGATCATGGACTACATGATCTGGAACGAAATCCCAGTGGTGCTGGGCAACCTGATCGGCGGCATCTCTCTGACCGGCCTGACGCTCTACACGACGCACATGAAGACCGCGCCCAAGCGCCGCTTCAACTGATCCCGCCAGGACGCGCGCCGTGATGGACCGCCCCGCCCCCGGCGCCGCCGCCTGCTTGCAGGTGGCGGTGGGCCAGCACACCGAGCCGGGGCGCAAGCCGGTCAACCAGGACTTTCACGGCCTGTGCGTGCCGGCCGAACCGCTGCTGGGCGCCAAGGGCATCGCCATCGCGCTGGCCGACGGCATCAGCAGCAGCCAGGTCAGCCACATCGCCAGCGAAACCGCCGTGGCCAGCTTCCTGGAAGACTATTACTGCACGCCCGAAACGTGGTCGGTGAAGAAGTCGGCGCACAAGGTGCTCAGCGCCACCAACGGCTGGCTGCATGCGCAGACCCGCCAGCGCCATCACCCCGACCAGCCGCGCGACGCCGACCGCGGCTACGTCTGCACGCTGACCGTGATGGTGCTGAAGGCGACGACCGCGCACATCTTGCACATTGGCGATGCGCGCATCTACCGGCTGCGCGGCGGCGCGATGGAACCGCTAACCGACGACCATCGCGTGTGGATCTCGCAAGACAAAAGCTATCTGGGCCGCGCGCTGGGCTTGGCGCCGCACTTGGAGATTGACTATCACACCCAGCCGCTGGAGCTGGGCGACGTGTTCCTGCTGGCAACCGATGGCGTGTACGAACACATCCATGCGCAGGACGTCACGCACGCCATCGCGCTGCATCCCGACGCGCTGGACGATGCGGCGCGCGCACTGGTGCAACTGGCGTTCGAACGCGGCAGCGACGACAACCTGACCGTGCAGCTGGTACGCATCGACGCCCTGCCCCCGCGCCGCGCCGACGAAATTGCGCGCTACAGCCTGAACCTGCCCTGCCCGCCGTTGCTGGCCGCCGGCATGGAATTTGAAGGCTTCCGCATTCAGGATGAACTGCGCGCCAGCCATCGCAGCCACGTCTACCTGGCCCAAGACATTGCCAGCGGCGACGCCGTGGTCATCAAGATTCCGTCGTTGGACTTGCGGCATGACCCGGCGTATCTGGAACGGCTGATGACCGAAGAGTGGATCGCCCGCCGCATCGACAGCCGCCACGTGGTGCGCGCCTGGCCGATGCCGCGCGCGCGCCGCTATCTATACACGGTCAGCGAGTGCATTGCAGGGCGCACGCTGACGCGGTGGATGGCCGACCACCCCCGCCCCACGCTGGAGCAAGCGGTGGCGCTGATCGAACAGATTGCGCGCGGCCTGCAAGCGTTTCACCGGCTGGAGATCGTGCACAACGATTTGCGGCCCGACAACATTTTGGTGGGCGACGACGGCAAGGCCACGATCATCGACCTGGGCTCCACGCAGGCCGCCGGCCTCTTGGACCGCAGCGCGCAAGATGACGACGCGCCCCCGATGCTGGGCACCGCGCAATACGCCGCGCCCGAGCTGTTCCTGGGCGAAGCCGGCACGGCGCGGTCTGACTTGTATTCGTTGGCCGCAATGCTCTACCAGATGCTGTCCGGCCGTCTGCCTTATGGCGCCGACGTGGCGCGCGCCCGCAGCCGCGCCGCGCAGTTGCGCTTGAACTATGTGTCAGTGCTGGACCGCGAGCGCGAACTGCCCGCCTGGATTGACGGCGTGCTAAGCCGCGCCCTGCATCCCGACCCGGCCGAGCGCACGCCCGAGCTATCGGAATTCACGCATGTACTGCGTCACCCGCCAGCGTCCGCCGCCCACCAAGCGCGCCTGCCGCTGCTGGAACGCAATCCGCTCGCCTTTTGGAAAGGCCTGTGCGTGGTGCAGCTGATCGTGATCCTTATCCTTTTTCTTGATCGTTGAATCCAGGAGCCCTCTCATGAACCCTTCCGTCTGGTTGATTGGCGCCGGCCCTGGCGACCCGGAACTGCTGACCCTCAAAGCCGTGCGTGCGCTGGGACTGGCCGACGTCGTGCTGGTGGATGATCTGGTCAACCCGCAGGTGCTGGACTACTGCGCGCAAGCCCGCTTGGTCCATGTCGGCAAGCGCGGCGGCTGCCGCTCCACGCCGCAAGCCTTCATCCAGCGCTTGATGCTGCGCTATGCCCGGCAAGGCTTGCGCGTGGCGCGCCTGAAAGGCGGCGACCCCTGCATCTTTGGCCGTGGCGGCGAAGAAGCGCAATGGCTCAGCGACCACGGCGTAGGCTGCGAAATCATCAACGGCATCACCGCTGGCCTTGCCGCCGCCACCGCCTGCGGCATCCCATTGACCCAACGCGGCATGGCTCAGGGCGTTACACTGATCACCGCTCATTCCCAGGACGGCACGATGCCCGACTGGACGGGGCTGGCACGCAGCGGCACCACGCTGGTGGTCTACATGGGAGTGGCCAAATTGCACGACATGAGCAGCCAGTTGCTGGCGGCCGGCATGGCGCCCGACACCCCCGTGGCAATGATCGAACGCGCATCATTGGCCGACCAGCGTGAATGCCGCTCGACACTGGCCGCCATGACGCACGACGCCCAAGACTTTCAATTGCGCAGCCCCGCCGTGCTGGTCATCGGCAACGTTGCCGCCTGCCAGGTCTTCGGCGCCATGGATACGCCAATGGATGCGCCGATGGAGACGCCGATGGTGACGTCCACCAAAGATACGCCGATGCTGACGTCCACCGAACCCGTTTTGCGCCGCCGCGCCTGACTTTCCGAGACTGACAAAGAGACCGCCATGGCCGAACGCCACATGCCGCCGCCCTTGCGCTTTCTGCTTGCCGCCCGGCGCAGCGAGCTCCACGGGCTGGAAGCCTTGGCCGGCACCTGTGAATTGGTGGTGCGCATCAGCGCGCTGGTACACGCGCTGCAAAAGGAACGCGGCTACTCCAACCTGACGCTGTGCAGCCCGCAAGAACGCTTGCAGCAAACGCTGGCGGGCTTGAGCGACACCGCCGTCCGCATCGAGACCGACGCGCGCCATTTCCTGGATGGCTTGGCGGCCGACCCCGCGCATGGCAGCGGCAAGGCCCGCTTGCTCAACGGTATCGCCTTCGCCCTGTTCCGGCTGGACGAACTGCCCGCCCTGCGCCGCCAGATCCGCGACCGCGCCATCGCCGTGGCGGACGCCGATGCGCGCTTCACACAGGTCATCGGCAGCCTGCTGGCCGTGGTGTTCGAAGCGGCCGATTCGGCGCTGGACCCCGGCGTCACCCGCATCCTGGTCGCGCTCTTGAACTTCATGCAAGGCAAAGAGCTGAGCGGGCAGGAACGCGCTTGCGGTGTGATGGGATTTACAGCCGGGTTTTTCAGCGACGCGCAAAAGGCCCGCATGCTGGGCCTGGCGGCCAACCAGCGCCGCAGTTTTGATATCTACGCCGAACACGCTGACGGCGCGCCGCGCACGGTTTGGGAACAGATCCAGCAACAAGGCGAACCCGTAGAACGCATGCGCGACATGGCGCAGCGCACCGCCGACGGGCAACGCGTAGACGGCAGCCTTGCCGAACTGTGGTTCGACCTGTGTACCGCGCGCATCGACGCCATGCGCGAAGTGGAAAGCCTGCTGGCCCAGGCGTTGGCGCAGCAGTGCGAACGCCGTATCGCCGACACCCGCAAAGAACTGGACGACCGCCGCCTGCTGCTCAGCCGCTATGCCGAGCACGCCAGCGGCCAGGCGCCCAGCATGGTCTTCAGCGTGCAAAGCCGCATCGTCGACACCCCCGCGCCTGACGGTGTAGGCAGCGAATTGGAGCGGTCGATTCTGGACATGATGCGCGAGCAGACGCTGCGCATGCAGCGCGCCGACGACGCGCTGCACACCATGCGCGGGGCGCTGGAAGAAAAGAAGCGCATTGATCGCGCCAAGCTGCTGCTGATCAGCCATTACGGCCTGACCGAGCACGCCGCGCACGAACGGCTGCAACGCGCGGCGATGGATGGCGGCCTGTCCTTGTCGGACGTGGCGCGCCAGGTGATCGGCGAGCTGGCCGGGAATTGATCCACCGCGCCGCCTAGCGAAACACCCGCTGCGTAACGCTGACCACCACCCCGGCCAACGCCAGCACGGCCAGCACCCGGAAATGATCCAGGTTCGCCAGCAGCACCGATTGCTGGTCCAGCCATTGCGAGATATGCGCCATGGCCATCTGCTGCGCCCGCGCGGGGTCGGCCGCCGCAGCGTAGACGCCGCTCAATTGCGCCTTGGCCGCTTCAAAATTGGCGTTGCCTTGGGCGATGCCCGCCATCAGCACGTTGTAGTGTTCCGACGTGAACCACTGCTGGCCCACCGTCGCCACCATGATGCCCAGCGCCTGCCCCACCTGCGCCAGCATGTTCTTCACCTGCTGCGCATGCGCGAACACCGCGGGGTCATGGGTCAGCCCCGTGAAAGTGTTCATGGCGGTGGCCGGCATGACGATCATGATGAACACGCCGTAGCAGGCCAGCGCGGGCAACACATCCGTCCACGGGTCAGCCGAAGGCGTCAGCCGCGACATCAACACGGCAAACGCCGCCAGCGCGGTAAAACCCGCCACGAAGAATTTGCGCGGCGACGGCCAGCGGGCAAGCAACTGCGACATCACTGCAAACGTCAGCACGCCCGCGCCCAGCCCCATCGCAAAGAACACGCCCGTGTTCGCCCACGACAAGCCCAGCGCGCGTTGCAGCATCAGCGGCACCAGATAGCCGTTGGCGCCCAGCATCAGATAGCAAAACATGAATAGCGCCAGGCCGCTCAGAAAGCGCACTTCCTTCATGCCGCCCAGCTTCAGCAACGGCGCGCCATGACGCGTTTCCGAGCGCACAAAAAACGCCAGCGCCGCCAAGCCCGCTGCGGCGTAAAGCACCAGCAGATGGCGGTCGCTGAAAAAGTCGTAATAAGACCGCTGCAACGCGTGCAGCAGCAAGAAACTGCCCAGCCCCAGGGCTGCAATCGGCGCCAGCCGCGCCTGCCCTGCCACCGTCACGCCACCGTGATCGGGCATGGCGAGCGCTACCGGAATCATCGCCAGCAACGACAACGCGGCGACCAGCCAGAACATCACGTGCCAGCCCGTTTGATCCACCGCCACCGACGCCAGCAACGGCCCCAGCGCCGTGCCCGTGCACAACCCCGTCGCCAAGGCCTTGATGCCCTGAAAACGCGCGGGGCCTGGCGGAATCAGGTTCACCGTCAGCCGCGATGACGTCAGCATTGCTGCGCAGCCCATTGCCATTAGCACCCGGCCCAGCAGAAACCCCGCTTCGCTGCGCGACAGCGCACACACCACCGCCCCCGCCGCCGCCGCGCCCAACGACGCCAGCAGATAACGCCGCAAGCCCAAGTGATGCACCAGCCAGCCTTGCAGCGCAATCATCACCACGGCCACGCAGGCATAGATGACCGCGACGGTGGTGTATTCCTCGGGGCTGGCGCCGATCTCACCCATGATGGGCGAGGCCGCGAACGTGACCATGCCGTTTTGCAGGAAGTCGACAAACGTCAGCGCTCCGATCGTCATCAGCAAGGCGGGGGGAATGGGAGGATGCGGGGAAGCTTGCATGGTGCGGCGAGTGTTCTTAAATTTATGCCCAGGCTGTATATGCCTAGGCAGATAAATAGATAAAAAAAATGCGGACGGACCGATTCAGCCCTTGCCCGCGTTGATCAGCAGCCGCGACAACAGCTTGTGCAGAGTCTCGGCATCGTCTTCTGAAAACCCTTGCAGCAAACGCCGCATGGCGACTTCGGTTGCGTCCAGCGCTTGCGGCAAGGCGGCCTGCCCCAGCTCGGTCAGTTCGATCAGGTAGCTGCGCCGATCCGCCTCGTTCTCGACCCGCCGGATAAAGCCCTTGGCCACGATGCGGTCCAGCAAGCGGGTCATCGCACCCGAGTCATAAGCCAGCACCCGGCAAAAGTCGCTAAGCGTACGGCCCCAGCCCTTGGCCAGACAGTTCAGCACCACGTACTGCGGCGTCGTCAGGTCATACGGCGCCAGTTCGCGCTCCAGCGCATCGTGAATGCTGGCGCGCACGGACGTCACCATGAAGCCGAGTTCACCGGTGTAGAAACTGTCCAGCACGGAAGGTTTGGCAGGCGACATGGCGGTCTGGGAGATCAAGGCGAAACGCGATTCCCGGATTTTATCTGCCTAGGCAGTAAAAACACAAGCGCTTGCGTCAATTCGTCAGGTGCAACGCCGCCAGGGCCAGCAACAGGGCGGGAGGCATCACGACGAGGCCCAGGCGCAGGAAACTGAACGCGCTGATATGCATGCCCTCGCGGCGCACGGCCAACAGCCAGAGCAAGGTGGCGAGCGAGCCGCTCACGGACAGGTTCGGACCCAGGTCGATACCGATGAGCAACGCGGCGGTTGTGCCGCTGGGCAGGTCAGCCATGCGCGCCAACGACCCCGCCATCAGACCCGCCGGCAAGTTGTTGATGACGTTGCCCGACAGCGCCGCGCCGATGCCGCTGGCCCACAGCGCGGCGTTGGCGGACAGGCCTCGCATCAGCTGAGCCAGGTCTTGCAGCACGCCGCTTGCAGCCATGCCTTGCACCAATACGAACAAGCCGGCCACCAAGGGCAGAACGCCCCAGGCGACGCCCTTGATCAGGCGCCATGGGCTGGACCGCGTCACGCCCAGCACCAGCACCGCCGAGGCGGACCCCGCGACCAAGGTGGGCATGCCCAGCCGGTAGCCCAGCGCCGACGTGATCAGCAAGGTGCACGCCGTGCCCGCCACGCCGACCGCCGCAATCCGCAAGGCCGGCGTCATCGGCGGCAGCGGCGGCGATGGCTTGAGCGGCTGTCGCAAGTCGTCGCGAAACACCAGCCGCAGCGTGACGTAGGTGGACGCAATCGCCAGTACGGAAGGCAGCGCAAAGTGCGCCAGCCAAGGCATCAGTGCGGGCATGCGGTCGCCAAACACCACCAGATTGGCGGGATTCGAAATCGGCAGCACGAAGCTTGCCGCGTTGGCGATGAAGGCGCACACGTACAGATACGGCAAAGGCGGCGCGCCCACCACGCGCGCCACGGCATAGACGGCCGGTGTCAGCACCACCGCCGTCGCATCGTTGGACAGCAGCACCGTGACCACCGTGCCCACCAGGAATACCAGATCGAACAGCCGCCGCGCCGAGCCGCCCGCATGATCGGCCGCCGCCACCGCCAGCCAGTCGAACAGCCCTGCCTGCCGGGCAACCTCGGCCACGAGCATCATGCCGATCAAAAACAGGTAGACATCCGTGCCTTCCAGGATGGCGCTGCCCGCCTGGGCGGCCGGCAGCAAGCCCAACCCCACCAGCGCGACGGCGCCCGCACAGGCCCAGACGTATTCAGGCAACCGCCAGGGGCGAAACAAGATAGCCATGGTGGTTGCCGCGGCAATCAACCAGATCAGTGCATTGGACAAAGACATGCTTACCGGCAAGAAATCAGGAAAGGGATGAGACGGAAGTGGTGGGTTTTACGAGCGCCTTGCGCGTTTCCGGCAAGGCCAGCAAGGTGACGCACGCGAGCGCCGCGATGCCGGCCAAAGCGAGAAAAGCAGCGCTGTAGCCCGCCTGCTGAACGATCACGCCGGCCACGCCGTTGCTCAGCGACGCACCGATGCCAAACACCGTGGTCACCGCGCCCAGGCTGGCGTTGAAACGCCCGGTGCCTTGGGTCAGGTCCAGCACCATCAAAGGCAGGACGGCCCCGAAGATACCCGCGCCCACGCCGTCCAGCAACTGCACGGCGACCAGCCAGGTGGTGTGGTCCGAAAAGGTGTACAGCACGCCGCGCAACGGCAGAATCAGGAATCCGATCAGCAACAAGCGCTTGCGGCCCAGGAGGTCGGCATAGCGCCCCACCGCCATCGCCGCCGGAATCATGACGAATTGCGCGGCGACGATGCAGGCGGCGGTCAGCGGCGTGGCAAGCGCGGGGTTCGCCAGCGCCAGCTTCTGGCCCACCAGCGGCAGCATGGCGGCATTGGCCAGGTGGAACAAGGCGCAGCTCAAGGCCAGCAACAGCAGTGATCGGTTGCTGAGCAACTGGCGCAGCGCAACGGGGTGGGCGTCGGCAGCGGCATCGTGGTCCAGCCCGCGAGCCCGGTCCACATCAATATGCGCGGGGAAGCGCGACGCCGCGGCCAGGCTGGCCAGCGCCATCGCCGCCATCAGGTAAAACACGGCCACCGGCCCCCACACATACGCCAGGCCGCCGGCCAGCAAGGCGGCAAACGCGTTGCCGGCATGGTTATACGATTCGTTGCGCGCGATACGCCGGGTAAATCCGTTGGCGGCGGTCAGCCCCAAGGTGATGCCCGCGATCGCCGGCGCGAAGACCGACGACGCGATGCCCGCCAGCGCCTGCGTGACCGTGACCCACGCAAAATTGTCATTCGCCAGCACCGCCATGCACGCCACCGTCACCAGGATGGCGGCCGCCATCAACAGCCTGCGCTTGTTCGCCGTGCGGTCGACCAGCGCGCCAGCCGGTGTTTGCGCCGCCAGCGCCGCCAGCCCGGAAATGGTCATGACAAGACCGATGCTGTCAGGCCGCCACTGGTGCACCGCAAGCAAATAGATGGCCAGATATGGCCCAAGGCCATCCCGGACATCGGCCGCGAAAAAGTTCAGCCAGTCCAAAGGACGCGAAGCAGAGGATGGAGATGGCAAGGTAGCGATGAAAGCCGTGGGCCGCAGATGGCGGATTGTAGACAGGCATGGCAATAAAAAGAATTGCCGTTTCAATCCTTCACGCGGCTACGGCAGATTCTCTCGAAAGATCACCTGGCTGCGCGCCAGTTCCACCCCGTTCATCGTGCTGCGTTTGTCGCGCAGGTTGCAGAAAATGCGCACGCAGCTCATCAGCGCTTCCATCGGGCTTTGCGTGATGACGGCATCCATCGTGCCGTCGATCAGCAACGAACGGGTGTCGGGCGTCAGGCCGTGGCCGATGAACACCACGCGATGTTGCAGGCCCGCTTCCTTCAGTGCGCGGGCGACACCGTCGGACGCGCCGCCGATGTTGTAGATACCCGCCAGGTTCGGATATTGCTCCAGCAGCTGGCGCGTCTGTTCGTAGTTGCGCTGCGCGTCGTCATAGCCTTCGCGCAGGTCCACCACCTGCATCGCCTGGAACTGTTCGGCATACAGCTGAAGGAAACCGCTTTCGCGTTCCTCATGCGCGCGGTAATGGCGCGACCCGGCAATCAGCGCCACGTGCGCCGCGCGCAAGCCAATGAAGCGCGCGATCAGATAGCCCGCCGTGCGGCCGGCGGCGCGGTTGTCCAGCCCCACATAGGCCGTTCGCGCGCTATTGGCGATATCGGAAATCAAGGTCACCGTGGGCACGCCCTGCTGCGCCAGCGCATTGACGGCTTCGCGCACCACCGGGTGCTCCAGCGCCATGAAGGCAATGCCGTCGGCGCGTTTGCCGTGCTTGGCCAAGGCCTGCGCCAGCGCATCGGGGTTGAAGCTTTCCACGTATTCGATCTGGCACTTGGCGTTCAGCGGCCCGAAATGTTCATGAGCGTAGCTGACGGTGTCGCCCAGCATGCGCAGATAGCGGTTGCTGCCGCGCGGCAGCAGGAACACCAGCCGCATCGGTTCCGCGGGCGCCGCAGCGCTCAGCTCCTGTTCAGGCAGGTAGTCCAGTTCGATGGCGGCCTTGAAGACCTTTTGCGCCGTATTGGCGCGCACGCCGGGCCGGCGGTTCAACACGCGGTCGGCCGTGGCGGTGGAGACGCCAGCGCGCTCGGCCACATCGGCCAAGCGCGCCAGCTTGCGTTCGGGAGCAGGTTTATTCACATCAAAAACCATCATGAATAAGGTTTGACGATGATACTGCCTATTCACTATTGTCCAGTCTGCCGCATGGTATTGGCGTATTTGTGGCACATCAAAAAACATCATAACTACGATTATGGAGACAACCATGAAGCTGCTGACACGCCGCAGTGCCTTGCGCCGCCTTTGCGCCGTTCCCGCCGCCGTCGCCCTGGGCGGGGGCTTCCCGCTGATTGCCCGCGCCGCCGACTACTCGCTCAAGTACGGCAACAACCTGCCGGTGACGCACCCGCTGAACGTACGCGCCCAGGAAGCCGCCGAACGCATCCTGAAGGAAAGCAACGGCCGCGTGGACATCAAGATTTTCCCGAACAACCAGCTGGGCGGCGACACCGACATGCTGGCGCAAGTGCGCTCGGGCGGCATCGACTTCTTCACGCCGTCGGCGCTGGTGATCGCCACCCTGGTGCCGGTGGCCGCCATCAACGCCGTGGGTTTCGCGTTCAAGGACTACAACCAGGTCTGGGGCGCCATGGACGGCGCACTCGGTGCGCACGTGCGCGCCGCCATCGCGCAGCGCAAGCTCTACGCCTTTGAAAAGATGTGGGACAACGGCTTTCGCCAAACCACCAGCAGCAAGGCGCCGGTGGCTTCCGCTTCCGACATGAACGGCCTGAAGATCCGCGTGCCCGTGAGCTCGCTGCCGATCTCCATGTTCAAGGGCCTGGGCGCCGCGCCCGCCAGCCTGCAATTCAGCGAGGTCTATTCGTCGTTGCAGACCAAGGTCGTGGACGCGCAGGAAAACCCGCTGCCCATCATCCAGGTCGCCAAGCTGTACGAAGTGCAGAAGTACTGCTCGCTGACCAATCACATCTGGGACGGCTACTGGTTCATCGCCAACGGCCGCATGTGGGAAGGCCTGCCGGAAGACCTGAAGACGGTTGTTGCGCGCGGCATCAACGAAGCCGGTCTTGCGCAGCGCGAAGACATCAAGAAGCTGAACGCCTCGGTGCAGTCCGACCTGGAAGCCAAGGGCCTGCAATTCAATCAGCCGGCCGCCGACAGCTTCCGCGAACAACTGCGCACGGCGGGCTTCTACAAGGAATGGCAAGGCCGCTTCGGCAACGAAGCCTGGTCGCTGCTGGAACAAAGCGTCGGCAAGCTGGCCTGAGGTCGCGCCATGTCTTCCTTGTCCGCCCCCCACACGGCCGCCCCGGTGCTGCCCGCCAACCCCTTGCGGCGGGCGGCCAACGCCCTGGACAGCGCGCTTGGCTGCGTGGTTGAACACGTCGCGGCCGCGATTGTGCTCGTCGAAATCATCGTGCTGTTTGCGGGTGTGGTGGCGCGCTACGCGTTCCACAGCCCGCTGGTCTGGTCCGATGAGCTCGCCTCGATCCTGTTCCTGTGGCTGTCCATGCTGGGCGCGGTGGTCGCGTTGCGGCGCGGCGAGCACATGCGCATGACGGCGCTGGTCAACAACGTCAGCCCCGCACGGCGCGCACAGCTGGAAACCGTGGCGCTGGCGGCATCGCTGGCGTTTCTGGTGATGATCCTGGCGCCCGCCATCGAGTACGCGCACGAAGAACACTTCATCATCACGCCCGCGCTTGAGCTCAGCAACGCGTGGCGCGCATCGGCCATTCCCATCGGCATGGCGCTGATGGCGGTGGTGGCGTTGTTGCGTCTCTTGCGCACGCAGCCCTTGCCGCAAGTGCTGATGGCGCTGGCGGGCGTGGCGGTCGTCGTCGCCCTATTCTGGTTCGCGCAGCCGCTGTTCAAGGGGCTGGGCAAGCTGAACCTGGTGATCTTCTTTGTGGGCATTGTGGCGGCCACGGTGTTCTCGGGCGTGCCGATTGCGTTCTCGTTCGCGCTGGCCACGTTCTCGTACCTGGCGCTGACGACCAACACGCCGATGGAAGTCATGGTGGGCCGGCTGGACGAAGGCATGTCGCACCTGATGCTGCTGGCGGTGCCGCTCTTCATCTTCCTGGGTTCGCTGATTGAGATGACCGGCATGGCGCGCGCCATGATCCAGTTCCTGGCGAGCCTGCTGGGCCATGTGCGCGGCGGCCTGTCGTATGTGCTGATCGGCGCCATGTACCTGGTGTCGGGCATTTCGGGTTCGAAGATCGCCGACATGGCGGCCATTGCGCCCGTGCTGTTCCCGGAAATGCAGAAGCGCGGCGCCAAGCCGGGCGATCTGGTGGCGCTGTTGTCGGCCACCGGGGCGCAAACTGAAACCATCCCGCCGTCCATTGTGCTGATCACGATTGGCTCGGTCACGGGCGTGTCGATTGCGGCGCTGTTCACGGGCGGCCTCTTGCCCGCGGTGGTGCTGGGCCTGGCGCTGTGCTCGGTGGTGTGGTGGCGCTATCGCCGCGAAGACCTGAGCCTTGTGCAGCGCTTTTCCTTCAAGGAAATCGGCCGCTTCTTCGTGATTGCGCTGCCCGCCGTCGCCCTGCCCTTCGTGATCCGCGCAGCGGTCGTCGAAGGCGTGGCCACCGCCACCGAGGTCTCGACCATCGGCATCGTGTATTCGGCAGTGATCGGCATCCTGATCTATCGCCGTTTTGACTGGGCGCGCTTGAAGCCCATGCTGATCGAAACGGCATCTTTGTCGGGCGCCATCATGCTGATCGTGGGCTGCGCCACCGCCATGGCGTGGGCGCTGACGCAATCGGGTTTCTCGGGCGATCTGGCCCGCCTGATGGCCGGCATGCCCGGCGGCAGCTACGGCTTCCTGGCCGTGTCCATCGTGGCCTTCATCATTCTGGGCAGCGTGCTGGAAGGCATCCCCGCCATCGTGCTGTTCGGGCCGTTGCTGTTCCCGATCGCAGTGCAGGCGGGCGTGCATGAAGTGCACTACGCGATGGTCGTGATCTTCGCCATGGGCATCGGCCTGTTCGCACCGCCCTTTGGCGTGGGCTACTACGGCGCCTGCGCCATCAGCCGCGTCGACCCCAACGAGGGCATCGGCCCGATCTGGGGCTACATCGGCGCGCTGCTGATCGGGCTGATCGTTGTGGCGGCCTTCCCCTGGTTCTCCATCGGCTTCCTGTGACCTGACGCGGCCCGGACGTGATTGCGCGTCGGGCCGCTTCCCCTTCCGTCTCCCTCTTTATAAAGATCCATCATGAGTCGTTTCCTGGGCGAGATCCGCCAACTTGGGTATGTCGTGCACGACATCGAAGCCGCCATGGAGTACTGGAGCACCACGCTGGGCGTGGGCCCGTGGTACTACAACCCGCGCGTGCCGATCGTGAATTACCAGTACGACGGCGAACACTACGAACCGCACAACTCGGTTGCGCTGGCGAACTCCGGCTTCGTGCAGGTGGAACTGATCCAGACTCGCAACGACGTGCCGTCCATGTACCGCGACTTCCTGCAAGCCGGCCGCACCGGCCTGCAACACGTGGCCTACTGGACCGAAAGCTACGACGCCGATCTGGAGCGCCTGCTGGCCCAAGGCTTCAAGCCCAAGATGAGTGGCGAAGTCGGCGAGAAAGGCCGCTTCATTTATTTCGATACCGAATACCACCCCGGCACGGTGATCGAACTGTCTGAAGTGGCCGGCCCCAAAGGCCGCTTGTTCGACCTGATCCGCGAAAGCGCCTCGGGTTGGGATGGCAAAGACCCCGTCCGCCCCTTCCCCGATCTGTCCCGCCTCTGAAGCCCCCTTCGACTCGACAACGTTGTCCGCCGCCACCATGAATTCCCAATCGTTTAGCGCCACCTACCTGATCGAAACCCCGATGGACCCCGCACGGGTCGCGGAGGTCATGGCGGGCGAACAGTCCTGCGGCACCTTCACCCGCGTCCAGGGTGAAACCGACGAACTGCGCGCCCGGGCCCGCGCGCGTGTCGAGTCCATTGAACTGCTGGACACCGTTCCCGCGCCCAGCCTGCCCAACGCGTGGCTGGCGCGCCAGCCGGGCGGCATGCCGGGCACGTACCAGCGCGCCCGCGTGCGCATTTCGTTTCCGGTGGCAAACGTTGGCGCCAACCTGGCGACGCTGGCTGCCACCGTCGGCGGCAACCTGTACGACCTGGGCGAAGTTACCGGCTTGCGCCTGGAAAGCATGGAGCTGCCCGCCAACTACCGCGCGCAGTTTGAACTGCCACAAGTGGGCATCGCCGGCACACGCCAGTTGACGGGTGTGGCGCAAGGGCCGCTGGTGGGCACCATCATCAAGCCCAACGTCGGCCTGTCGCCCGAACAAACCGCGCATCTGGTGGCGCAGCTGTGCGCGGCGGGGGTGGACTTCATCAAGGACGACGAAGTCTGCGCCAACCCCGCCCACGCGCCGCTGGCGCAACGGGTGGCCTCCGTCATGGCGGTGGTGCGCGCGCACCGCGACCGCACGGGCCGGCAAGTCATGGTGGCCTTCAACATCAGCGACGAAACCGACGCCATGCGCCGCCATGCAGAACTGATCGAACGCGAGGAAGGCACCTGCGTCATGGCCAGCCTGAACTGGTGCGGCTTCTCGGCCATCCAGACGCTGCGCCGCAGCACACCGCTGGCGCTGCACGGCCATCGCAATGGCTACGGCGCGTTGTCGCGCGATCCGCTCCTGGGCATGGGCTTTCAGGCGTATCAAACCTTGTGGCGGCTGGCGGGTGTGGACCACATGCATGTGCACGGCCTGCAAGGAAAATTTGCGCAAGACGACCGCGAAGTGGTCGACTCCGCGCGCGACTGCCTGGCATCGTTGACGCCCGGCATCGACGACGCCGTCATGCCCGCGTTCTCGTCCGGCCAATGGGCCGGCACCGTGCCCGCCACCTGGGCCGCCGTGCGCACCGACGACCTGATGTTCATGTCCGGCGGCGGCATCCTGGCCCACCCGGATGGCCCGGCTGCGGGCGTGAAAAGCATCCGCCAAGCCTGGCAAGCGGTGCGCGAAGGCCAGCCGTTGGACGACTTCGCGCGGAATGCGCCGGAGTTGCAACGCGCGCTGGCCTTCTTCGGAAGCCGCGCATGACTGCGGCAGGTAACGAAGCCCGGGCCAAGTCCCCCACCGAATCCGGGGGTGAATCCCAGGGCGAGGCCCATCGCGACGCGCCCGTTGTTCACGCGCCGCGCGTGTGCTGGTATGGCGACGACTTCACCGGCGCCACCGACACGCTGGCCGAAGTGGCGCGCGCCGGCCTGCGCGGCCTGCTGTTCCTGGGCGTGCCATCGCCCGAGCAACTGCGCCGCGCCGGTCCGCTGGACGCCATCGGCATCGCCGGCGCCGCGCGCGCCATGACGCCCGCCGACATGGAAACCGAACTGCGCGCCGTCGGCCGCTTCATGGCCGGCACCGGCGCGCGCGTGCTGCACTACAAATGCTGTTCCACCTTTGACAGCGCGCCGCACGTCGGCAGCATCGGCGTGGCCATCCGCGAACTGCGCCGCCACATGCCCAACCCGCTGGTGCCCATCGTTGGCGGGCAGCCCAGCATCGGGCGCTATTGCAGCTTCGCGCAGTTGTTCGCGCGCGCCGGCGCATCGCCCGAGATCCATCGCATCGACCGCCATCCGGTCATGAGCCAGCATCCCGTCACACCGATGCACGAGGCCGACTTGCGCCGGCATCTGGCCGCGCAGGGGCTGCCCGATATCCGCTCGGTGCCGCACACCGCCTACCCTCGCCTGCGTATGGCGGATGACGCGCCGCGCGTGGAAGACTGGATCGACAACATCATCGAAACGTCCGACGGCCCCGTGCTGTTCGACCTGACCGATGATGAGCAGCTTGCCGTCATCGGCCGCCTGATCTGGCGCGCCGCCGCGTGCGTGCCGCTGTTGGCGGTTGGCCCCAGCAGCGTGCAACAGGCGCTGGCGCGGGCCGCTTCACCGGGTCACGCTGGCCACACCGGTCACACTGGTCACACTGGCCACACCGGTCACACCGGTCACACCGGCCACACCGGTCACACCGGCCACCTGGACCCCGCCGGCCCTGCCGCCCCACCTTTGCCACCCGCATCGGGGCCGGTGCTGGTCGTGGCGGGCAGCATGTCGCCCGTCACCGCCCGGCAGATCGCAGCGTGTCAGCGCTACGTGCATCAACCTTTGAACGTGCAGCAGCTGCTGAATGACCCGGCGTATGCGGCCGCTCAAATCCAGCACGCAGCCTCCATCTTGCAACGCGGCCAAAACGTGCTGGTCCACACCGACCGGCCCGATCAGGCCGTCACCGCGGATCAGGCTGCATCCACCGCGCGCGCCACCGCGCAATTGGCGGCGAACATCATCGCCGCCAGCGCGGAACGCGGCACGCGCCTGTCGCGCATCGGTATCGCGGGCGGCGACACCTCAAGCCAGGCAACGCTCGCCTTGGGACTCTGGGGCCTGGCATTCCGCTGCGTGCTCGCGCCCGGCGTCACCGTCAGCATTGCCCGCAGCGACAATGCGTTGGTCGACGGCGTGGAATTGATGCTCAAGGGCGGACAGATGGGCGGTGATTTGCTGTTCGATGATCTCGTGACGGGCACGGCCTGACGCCGCAGGCTGGGCCTTAGGTTGGGCCTTAGGTTGGGCCTTAGGTTGGGCCGCAGGTTGGGCCGCAGTTTGGGCCGTAGGTTGGCGTTGGATTCATGTCGGTTATGCTGCCCCCTGATTTGTCCGGCAGCATGCCGCACGCCCCCCAACCAGGAGATCACCCCATGCCTTGGCGGTTCCGCGCAACCTGCATT
The DNA here is from genome assembly GCF_902859595.1 of Achromobacter kerstersii. Classification (GTDB taxonomy): domain Bacteria; phylum Pseudomonadota; class Gammaproteobacteria; order Burkholderiales; family Burkholderiaceae_B; genus Achromobacter; species Achromobacter kerstersii. The sequence continues at coordinate 1,682,756 of NZ_CADIJQ010000001.1, forward strand.
GCCGCGCTAGTCCTTAGCCTGTCCGCCCCCGTCGCGGCCAACACGTTGACGACACAGGCCGAGTGGAACACCGCCGTCCGCAAGCAAGTGCAGCGCAAGATCGTCACGCCGCCGGCCGTCCTGCGCGCCGGCCGGACGCTTGACGTCCAGGTGCGCATCGACATCCTGGCTGATGGCACGCTCGATGCCGTGACGGTCAGCCGCTCATCCGGCGACCCCGCCGTCGATGACGCCACCATCGCCATGATCCGCCGCGCGGGCCGCCTGCCCGCTTTCACGCCCGATATCAAATCGGAAAAGCAAAGCCTGATGCTGCCCGTACGGTATGTGGTTGAAGGCAGCGGCAACGCTCCGCGTGCGGCCGCACCCGCGCCGGCCGCCCAACGCACTTATGCCAACGACGCGCTGGGCTTACAGATCAGCGTGCCCGCTCCCTTCCACATCGCGGGCCATCGCAAGACCTCGCGCTACGACGTGCTGGTGGAAATCGCCAGCGCCAGCGGCGGCCCGCCTGCGGTGGGCGGCGGCAACATCGTCTGCACGGTCGGCTACCAAACCACCCGCGTCACGAAAGCCACCAGCAAGCACGCCCCCGATTCCCCTGAAGCCCAAGCCGCCAGACTGGCCGCTGTCCGCAACGTGCAGGCCGCGCAAGGCGCCACGTTGGAAACGCTGGACAGTTTCGTTCTGGCCGGCATCCATGGCGTGGATTACGTGGTGGCGCCCGGCATGCAAGGCAATGCGGGAGCCGGTGACATTCGTCAATACACCGCGCTGTACGACGCGCCGCAAGCCCGCGCCGTCCTTGCGTGTGCGACGACACGCGCAGCGATGGCCAGCGCGTTGCCAGCGTTCCGGCAGATTCGGGATGGCGTTGGCATCAGCGGGCGCTGATACGTTGCGTCGTCCGCGTGGTGTCTCAGTGTCTTCACCGTGGCGCGCTCCGAAGCCGTCGCCGGCTGGGGTCTGGCCTGGGTACCGCGGCGATCAGCTCACGGGTGTAGTCGTGGGCCGGCGCGTCGAAAATCTGATCGCATTCGCCTTCTTCTACCAGTTGTCCGGCGGACATAATCGCGACGCGATCCGCAATATGACGCACCACCCCCAGGTCGTGCGAAATGAAAAGATAGGTCAACCCTTTCTCTGCCTGAAGGTCCGCCAGCAGATCCAGCACCTGGGCCTTCACCGATACGTCTAGCGCTGACACCGCTTCGTCTGCAACGATAAAGCGCGGTTCCAGCGCCAGTGCTCGAGCGATGGCGATGCGCTGACGCTGGCCGCCGGAAAACTGGTGGGGAAACCGTTTGGCGTGATCGCTCTGCAGACCGACTCGCAGCAGCAAGGCCTGCATGCGCGCCCGGCGCTCGTCGGGGGTGTAGAGCTTGTGGATCACCATTCCGTCCATGATTGCATCGCCAACGGTACGGCGTGGATTCAGGCTGGAATACGGGTCTTGAAAGATGGTCTGCACCTGGCGGCGGAACGACATCAGGGACGCGCCTGACAAATGCCCCACGTCGTGGCCGGCCAAGCGGATGTTGCCGGACGTCGGCTGCACCAAGCCGGCAATACAGCGCCCCAACGTACTTTTGCCGGAACCGGATTCGCCGACCAGCGCCAAGGTAGCGCCGGGTGCAATCGATAAGCTGACGCCGCGCACGGCGTGCACGACCCGGCTAGGTTTGCCCATCAGGCTGCGGCCGACGACATAGTCCTTGGTCACGGCGTCGGCCCGCAAGATCAGGTCGTTCATGGCGTGTTTCCTTGAACAAGGGGGGCTTGGCGCGGCGCCAGGCGGCGCGTGCGGTCGCGGGGCGCATCGACATCTGGCACGGCAGCCAGCAACGCCTGCGTGTACGGGTGCTGCGGATGCTTGAATATCTGTTCGACATCGCCCGCCTCAACTACCCTTCCCGCCTGCATGACCACCACGTTATCGGCAATTTCCGCCACAACGCCCAAATCATGGGTGATGAACAGCACGGCGGCGCCGGTCTCGGCCTGGATTGAAAACAGCAACGCCAGCACCTGCGCCTGCACCGTGACGTCCAGCGCCGTCGTTGGCTCGTCGGCAATGATCAGCTTGGGCGTCAGCGCACAAGCGATTGCGATCATGACGCGCTGGCGCATGCCGCCCGAGAGTTCATGCGGGTAGGCCTGGGCGCGTTGCGCGGGGTCGCGTATGCCAACCCGGTCCATCAGGGCCACCGCCCTGCTCCACGCCTGCTTGCGGCTCGACGTTTTGTCATGGATGCGGATCACTTCGGCAATCTGATCGCCAACGCTGCGCCCCGGATTCAGGGCGGTCATGGGTTCCTGGAACACCATGGCGATGTCCTTGCCCCGCAGCGCATCCTTGTCCCGCTCCGTTGCGTGCATCAGATCCCGGCCGTCGAACCAAAGATCGTCCGCGGCGACTCGTCCGGGCGGGTCCACCAGCCCCATCAGCGAAAAGCCGGTCACAGACTTGCCAGACCCGGACTCGCCGACCAGGCAAACCACTTCACCCCGCCGTACCGTCAGGTCCACACCTTTGACCGCCGCCACCGTGCCGTGGGCGGTATCGAAATTGACCGTCAGGTTCCGCACGGTCAGGAGCACGTTCGGGTCGCGGGTCATCGTTGCAGCTCCGGGTTCAACAGATCTTGCAGCCAGTCGCCCAGCACATTGACAGCCAGCACGGTAAAGAAAAGCGCCAGCGCGGGCACCAGCACCGGCCAGGGATTGGTGAATAGATAATCCTTGAGCGCCCCCACCATCTGCCCCCAGGATGGAATCGGCGGCCGCACGCCCAGCCCCAGAAAGCTCAAGCCCGCTTCCAGCAGCATGGCAAAGGAAAACGTGAACGATGCTTGGACGGCAATGATCGACCGCATGTTCGGCAGCACTTCATGCCAAATGATCCAGCCGTTGCCGGCGCCCAGCGAACTAGCGGCCAGCACATGCTCGCGCGCCCGGATGCCACGCGCCACGCCCCAGGTAACGCGGGCGAACTGCGGCGCGTAGAGCACGCCGATGGTGGCGACCAGCGTGGGCAGGTTGCCGCCAATGAAAGCCAGCACGACCAGCGCAACGAATATCTCGGGCAAGGACACAAATACGTCCACCACCCGAATGGCCGCGGCTTCCGCGCGCCGGCCCAGAAACGCCACCCCCACGCCAACCGCCACGCCCAACACGCCGGCCAGAATGACCGCGGCCGCGGCTACCGTCAAGGAAACGCGAGCGCCGTAGATGACACGCGCCAACAGGTCGCGCCCCAGCTCGTCGGTACCCAGCCAGTGCTCCCACGACGGCGATGACAGCAGGTTGGCCGCGTTGATCTGATAGGGATCGGCAAGGCCCAACATCGGGCCAAACGCCGCGGCTGCCACAACGACGATCAGAAATCCCAGAGCAAGCCGGACGGACACGCCGCCTGAATAAAGTCGAAGCAATGCAATCATGTAGACGGCCTGCGAATGCGGGGGTCAACGAGGCCCTGCGCCAGGTCGATGACCAGGCTGATCAGGATGAAGATGGCGAAAACGGCCAACAAGGCCCCCTGGATGACGGGGTAGTCTCGCGAAAACGCAGCACTGACCAGCAAGGAGCTCAGTCCCGGCCAGTCGAATAGCGCTTCGATGATGACCGTGCCGCCCAGCAGGTTGCCCGCCCGGATGCCGACGATGGCGATAACCGGCACCAACGCATTCGGCAGGGCATGGCGGAAGATGGCCTTGCTGCGCGGCAAGCCCTTGGCGCGCGCGAGCTTGACGAAATCTTTGCCCATCACGTCGGCCAGACTGGCGCGGGTCATGCGGGCGACCACGCCCATGAAGTTCAGCCCAATGGTCAGCGCAGGCAGAATCAGCGACAGGCAATGTTGCACGGGGTCGTCCGAAAACGATACGAATCCGGACGATGGCAGCCAGCCCAGCCCCAGGCTGAACACCAGCACCAGCAGGATGCCCAGCACGAAGACAGGCGCCGAGAATCCGGCCACGGCCAGCACGGACGCCGCCACGCCCGCCAACCGGCCCCGCGCCCGCGCCGCCACCACACCCAGCGGCACGCCCAGCAACACGGCCACCAACAGCCCGGCGCCAATCAGCTCCAGGCTGCGGGGAATGCGCCGCGCCAATTCATCAGCCACCGGTTCGCCCGTGCGCAGCGACACGCCCAGGTTTCCTTGCACCAGCGCGCCCGCCCAGTGCGTGAATTGCGTGACCAGCGGCAGGTCCAGCCCCAGTTGCGCCCGCACGCGCGCCACGGCAACCGGGTCGCTGCCGGCCTGGTCGCCCAGCATGATGGCCACAGGGTCACCGGGCAGCAGATGGATCGCAATGAAGACCACGCCGGTGGCCAGCGCCAGCGTGATCACGGCTGACGACAGCCGTCTTAGCAGGAAAGGCAGCATGCCGATGCGCTCAGTTCAGCCACATGGTGGGCAGCGAAATGCCTGGGCTGCTTTCGCTTAACGCCCCGCCCAGCTGCGTGTAGCCCTGCACCTTGCGCAGATAGCCTTGCGCCTGTTCGCGCCAATTCACGAAGGCCCATGGCGTGGTGTCCAGAATCCGCTTTTCCACTTGCGCGTAGATGGGCTGGCGCGCCTTGGGGTCCGTCAGCGCGCGGCCGTCGGCCAGCAGCTTTTCCAATTCGGGGTCGCGGTAGCCGATGGGCTTGGCCCAGTAGCTGGAATCGCCGCCCAGGTAATAGGCATAGGCGTCCGGGTCCGGCAGTTTGACGGACACGCCGTAGATCATGGATTCGTAGTCGCCGCGATTCTTGCGTTCGACCAACGTGGCCCATTCCACCGGTTCCAGCTTCAGATTGATGCCGGCTTCTTTCAGGTTGGCCTGCACCACTTGCGCCATCGTCGTGTAGATGCCCAGCCCCTGGAACACCACCATCGATGCATCGATGCCATTGGCGTAGCCCGCTTCGGCCAGCAGCGCACGTGCCTGTTTGACGTCGCGCTTGTAGGTGCCGTCCAGCGCTTTGTTGTAGTAAGGCGAATCTTCCGGCGTGGGCGCGCCATAGATAGGCTGGCCATGACCGAAGAAGGCCGCCTTCGAGACCGCCTCGCGGTCGATGGCGTAGGACACCGCGCGACGCACGCGGGCATCGTCAAAGGGCTTCTTGCTGGTGTTGAACCAGACGCTCATGAAGGCGCCGCCTGCCATATCGATCTTCATGCCCGCGTTGCGGCGCAGCACGTCGATGTCTTTCCACGGCACGAAGTCGATCATGTCCAGCGACTGGCTGCGCAGCGCGTTCACGCGGGCGTCGTCGCTCTTGATCATGCGAAAATCCACGCCATCCAGGTACGGTTGTCCGGCGATGAAGTAGCTGGGGTTGCGAGCCAGGCTGGCGCGCACGGCCGGTTCGTAGTTCTTCAACAGGAACGGGCCCGTACCGTTGGCGGCCAGCTTCAGGTTGGCGCCGCCTTCCACCCATTTGCGCGAGACGATGGCCGCCTCGGGCAAGGCCAGCACGCCCAGCAGCGTTGCATCCGCAGACGGCTTTTCCACCTTAACGGTGGCAGCGTCGATCACGCTGACCGTCGCGCCCATCAGGTTCGAACGCAACGAGGCGCCGGTGGCCGGGTCCAGGATGCGTTCCAGCGAGAACTTCACGTCGTCCGCCGTGACGGGCGTGCCGTCCTGGAACTTCACGTCGGGGCGCAGATGAAAGATGATGCTGCGCGCGTCGGGTTGTTCCCAGCGTTCGGCCAGGCGCGGCACAACGGCGCCGGTCTTGTCATAGCCCGCCAAGGGGCTGTACAGCGCTTCGATCAACACTTTCCAGGCACTGCCGCCATAGACATGCGGATCCAGCGACACCACTTCGGACACGGTGCCGTAGCGCAGCGTGCCCCCCTTCTTGGGCGCGTCAGCCGCCTGCGCACCCGCCGCCAACGCCACCAGCGCGCAAGTGCCCAGCCCCAGCGCCAGCCGGCGCCATGTTTGTTGCATCGTCATTTTTTCCCCTTGCTCATAGTGATGAATCGTCAGCCGGAAACACGCGTCGCGTCAGGAGGGCAGCGCCTCGATCAGGCGATCGATTTCGTTTGAATCGTTGTAATAGGACGGCGAGATGCGCAGGTTTCCGCCGCGCACCGCCAGGTCCACGCCCGCGTCGCGCAAGCGTTCCGACACCTCTTGCGCGTCGTAGCCCGCGTGCTTGAAGGACAGGTTTCCCGAGGCTTCGCCCGCCACTCGTGAGCTGACGATCTGGTAGCCCTTGCGCTGCAAGCCTGCGCTGGCGTAGTCCGTCAGTTCCAGAATGTGTGATTCGATGCGGGCCGGCGTCAGCGCCAGCTGGATGCGCACCGCGGCGTCCAGGCCCCAGATCCCGGTGAAGTTCGCCAACGCCTCTTCGAACCGGCCAGCATTGGGCCGGTATTCCAGCAGGTAATGCATGTGGTCTTCGGTGCTGTCCACGCTGTGATAGCCCACGCTGGGCGGGTCAAGCAGACCCAGCACACTCTTGCGGCAATAGAAATAGCCGGTGCCGATGGGCGCCAGCATCCATTTGTGGCCGCCGACCGCCAGAAAGTGGATACCCAGCTTTTCCACGTCCAGCTCCAACGAACCGGCCCACTGGATGGCGTCCAGATTCAGGTACACGCCACGCTCGTGACACAGATTGGACGTGGCCTCCAGGTCTTGCCTGAAGCCATTGGAAAACTGCACCGCGCTCAGCGACACCAGCCGCGTGCGGTCATCCATCAGTTTGCGGATGTCATCTACCAGAATGCGGCCATTGCGGTTCTTCACCCAGCGGATCGTAACGCCGCGCGCGGCCAGCTTCATCCAGCAATAGACGTTGGATGGATATTCAATGTCCGCCAGGATCATGTTGTCGCCGTCGCGCCACGGAAACCCGTTCGCCACGTTGACCAGCCCTTCCGTGGTGTTCTTCACGTAGGCGATTTCGTCGCGATGCGCGCCGATCAACCGGCCGATGCGGGCCTTGATGGTTTCTTCGGCAAAACGGCACCAATCAGGATAGGCGTTGCGGCCGTTGTCGCGCACGTCTTCCATGAATCGGTTCACGGCCGCCACCACCGGCAAGCTCAGCGCGCCGATGGACGCATTGTTCAGGTAGGCCCGCCGCTGCTTGATGGGAAACATCTGCCCCACATTGCTCCAGTCGAGCTGCTCGATGCCATTGCGGTCACCGGGAAACAGTGCCGGGGGGCCGCCCACGGATACCGCGTTGTCTAGGATATTCACGCCGCGCCTCTTTCATTGAAGGTGCGATGATCCTAAGATTCCACGAATCCATGCGTCAATTTCGTTTGGGGTATCGATTCATGCACTTTTGTAATGCGTCAGTCTCGGCTTCGTGCCCTGCCCTATGGGCTGGCGGGCAATCCGTGCGGGTCTTGTACGTCCCCTTTTCCTTCTGTTCGGGTATCTCCCTATGCGGTTGAATCGTCTGCAAGCCTTGCGCGCCGTGCTTGAAACCGGCAGCGTCACCGAAGCCTCCCGGCGTATCCACCGGACGCAGCCACAGATCAGCCGGCTGATCTCGGCGCTGGAAGAGGAAGTGGGCTTTTCGCTGTTTCTGCGACAGGGGCGCGGACTGATACCGACTCAGGAATGCCTGCGCTTTTACGAAGGTACACGGCACATCCTGGCGGGCTTTGAAGAGGTATCGCGCATTGCGGATTCGATCCGCAATAAACAGGATGCCTGGCTGCGCATCCTGACTCAGCCGTACTTTGCCTACAGCGTCACCCCGGGCGCCATCGCGGAATTCTCGCGCAGCCACCCGAATATCCGGGTGTCGCTAGAGGTCCGGTCACGCGTGGACGTGGGGCTCTGGATGTCGGGCCAGCAGTTCGACCTGGGCTTGGCGGCGCTGCCCATCGATTTTCCAGGCATCCGATCCCGCACCTTTGCCAATGTGCGGCTGGTCATCGCCATGCCGGAAGGCCACCGCCTGGCCGCCAAGACCATCCTGACCCCAGACGACATCAAAGACGAGCCGTTCATTGCACTGCGCCCTTTCACCCTGCTGCGCCAGCGTATCGACGACCTGATGGAAAAGCAGCGCTTGCCATTGCGGTTGATCATGGAAACATCGTCAGGGCAGTCGGCGTGCCAGTTGGCTGCGCTGGGCGTCGGCATCGCGCTGGCCGATCCGATTCTGGCGGCCAACGTGCCGGGCATTGTGCTTCGCGACTTTGAACCGCAACTCAGCATCCCTTACGGCTTCCTTTTACCGGCCAGTTACGCACCGTCGGAACAGGCTCGTGAATTCGCCCAACTGTTTGTGCGTATCGTCAAGGAAACCGCGCCAGACCGGGTGGAGCTTGTTTCGGGGGCAACAGGCGATGATGAAGGGCTGCTCGCGGATTCATTCAACGGCTGAATATCCAAGATTCATTCAATGGCTTGACCGGGTTGGCGCTTATCTCGCCGCGCTTATCTCGCCTAGCGCTTATCTCCCATGCCAGTACCGCCGCGCGCGATCCCGTTGCGACCACACGCCCAGCGCGCGCTCGGTCGACTCCGCCATCACCGCCCCGTCACGATCACTGCGCCAGAACGCCGCCCCCGCCCGCAACCAACGCCGTTCCACTGCCGGGGCGGGATGACGAAAGCGGTTCAAGTGGCCGGCCTGCGCAATCGCATGGCTGGCCTTTACCGCCATCACCCAATCACGGCCAGATGACGACGCCGAGCCATGGTGCGGGGCCAGGACGACGTCGGTAGGCGGTACGCCGCGGGCGACCAGTTGCCGCTCTTGCGCCACGCCAATGTCACCCGTCAACAGTAGCGAGTGGCTGGCGCCCTGCACGCGCAGCACGCAGCTATCGGCATTGCGGTCTGCCGGTGCGCCACTGCCGCCATCGGCCGGATGCAGAAATGTGAACCGCACGCCGTCGACTTCCCAAGCGTCATCGCGACGGCAGCGCAGCATGCGATCGGGCAACGTGGCTTGCGTGCCGGGCGAGGCCTTACCTGGCTCCGGCCACACGCTGGCGTCCCGCCGCACAAACGCCGCCACATCAAACGAGGCGTAGCTGCGCTGCACCGGCACTGCCGCCAGCACCGCACGCGCGCCGCCCACGTGGTCCTGGTCAGCGTGTGACAACACCAGCACGTCCAGCGCCCCAATGCCGCGTGCTTGCAGGAACGGCGCGACAACGCGCTCGCCTGCGTCGCTGCCGCCGTAATGCCGTGGCCCAGCATCAAACAGCAAGGTCTGGCTGGCGGTCTCAACCAGAATCGCGCTGCCCTGCCCCACATCCAACGCGCTCATCCGCCAATGGCCGGGTTCAGGACGGTCGGGCCGCCAGCACAACAAGGGCAGCATGCACACCCAGCCCAGGTGCCGCGCCGGCCAGCCCCGCACTTGCAAGGCCCAGACCATGCCCGCCACCGCCCACAGCAGCCACGGCCAGGGCGCCGCCGCGACGGACACGCTTGCCCACTGCGCGTTGCCCACCCACGCGACCGGCACCATTGTGTAATCAAACGCCGCCAGCCCAATTTGCCCCACCCAGCCCGCAACGGCTTGTGCGCCCGGCACCACGGATAACGCCGCGCACAACAAGGCCAGCGGCGTCACGATGAACGTCACGGACGGAATCGCCACCGCGTTCGCCAGCGGCGACCCAACCGACACCTGATGCACCAGAAACGCCAGCAATGGCGTCAGCCCCAACGTGACGATCAACTGCAAACGCGTGGCCTGTTCCAAGCGGCTGGCCCAGCGCTTGTGCCAAGGGGCCTCGGCATCGAATGGCATGTCGGCAATGCGCAGCAGAATCGCTACCGCCCCGAACGACAGCCAGAACCCCGGCGACATCGGCGCCCAGGGGTCCAGCGCCACCACCGCCGCCCCCGCACCCGCCAGCACCCTGCCCGCCGTCAACGGCAAGCGCGATAGCGCCGCCGCCAACACCACCGACAACATGAAAAACGTACGCCGCGCCGGCACGCCCCACCCCGCCAGCAGGCAATACAGCAAGGCCACCACGGCCGCCGCCGCGCCGCCCGCAATGCGCGACGGCGCAAACTCCGCCAACCCCGCGCCCCGCCATCGCGCCCGCCGCCACAACGCCGCCACCAGCACGCCCGCGATACCCGCGATGGACGTCACGTGCATACCACTGATCGAGACCAAATGCGTAATGCCGCTGCGGTTGAAGATGCGCCAGTCATCGCGCGCCACCCCTGCCTGATCCCCGATCGCCAACGCAATCAACACCGGCGCATAGCGGTGTTCTCCCAAGGCCTTACGCAAACCCGCCCGCACATGATGCCGCGCGCGTTCGATGGCGATGCCCGCCGACGCCCAGGGCTGATCATCCAACAAGCGCGGTTGCCCCCGCACGGTGCCCACCGCACGCAGCCCACGCGCAAACATTCGCGCTTCGGCGTCGGGCCCTGCCGGGTTCAGCACACCATGCGGCCGCCGCAACACCAAGGCCATGCGCCAGACCTGACCCGGAACCAAAGCCGGCATGGCGGACGATGCGCCCGGCGGCGTCTGCCATGTGACTTGCACGCGCGAAGGAATGCCCGCGCGCGGCGGCTCCGCAAGTTCGCCGACGAAACGCTGATGCCGGTCATCACCATCCGGCAGCTCCGCCACGCGCAGAATCAAGCGGGACACCTGGTCTTGATGCAAGTCTGACAACGCGTCATTCAGGCGAACATGAGCCTGAACACTGGCGTTGAGCGTGCTGCTGCTAAGACCCAGCAACAAAGAACAAAAGACGCGAACGGTGTCACCCCGGCAGCGGACCCAAACCACGCACGCAACAGCACCTGAGCCGGTAATTAACAGCAAAGAAAAAAACCCAGGCAACGTCGGCAAGCACTGCACACCCGCCGCGCCCGCCACTAGCCCTAAGCAAAATGAACGGCCGGTGATGTCCTTCTCCTAAAGCCAGGAGCGTAGGACGAGGACAGGGCGAGCGGGTCATCCAGTGAATGGAATTGTCCACCTCGGCAAGCCGCAAGCGTCTCAATACGTCGTGCGGTGGGCTACCCAATTCAGCTTTCAAGGTACATACCAAAAACTGCGTATGTACGGGGCGAGCAAAGTCACCTCATCATCCTCTCCGCTGGCATTGCGGCGCCCCGCGTTGAAGTTCCAATGGCGCGCACAGGACGCAAAGCCCGCGCCTGATCCTTAGTACTTACACGAGGAGACCGACACGATGGCCAGCATCAAATTCATTCCCAGCGCAGACGCGTCCGTCGTCAGCGAGCACTCCCGTTCAATCCTGAGTTCAATCCTGGATTCCGCCGGGCTGCCATCCTGCGTCATCACCAGCACCGTGCGCACGCCTGCTAGCCAAGCCCGCGCCATGTTCGTGAACATCGAGGCCGCAAGCATTCAGAAGCAGCTCGACCTGTACGGCCCCGCCGGGCAGACCGTCATTCGCGAATACCAGCGCCTGAAACCGTTGGGCCATGGCAAACAAGTGATACTCGGCGCGATGGAGGCGAAAATTCTTGAGCTCGGGCCGGGCAAGGTCAGCCGCCATTGTGCGGACCCGTCTACGCTGAACGTCATTGATATTGCGCCGTCGTCCATTGCAAACCGAACGCGATTTCTCGAGGCGCTTGAAAATGCAAAGGCCGCGGGTGACATCACAAAGTTCTATTCTCCTGCCAATGGCGACCCGGCGTTTCACGTCGAAATACCCCAGACGCCGCAGGCATAGTCAGCGCGACACCCACGTCAGAGTCACCGCACACCCGCCTTAAACCGGAAGCCAGGTCTTGCGGCTCAACGTGCGTGAATGCAGCGGTTCAAGCTGATTTTCCGCGAAGAAAGAAAACGACACGTGCTTGTTATCGATGTCGACAAGGCCGTAGTTTCTGCACGTTTGGCCTACCGTCACGGCGTCCTTCACCGCCACGCCCGACGACGTTGCCTCATGCAGGGGCCACCCGCCCGTGAAAAAGGCATCCGACTCATTGCGATGGATATCGCCGCTGAGCACCAGGGTTTTGCTCACGGCGGCCCTGCCGAGCAGCCAGCTCCAGTCTGCCGCGTACCCGATTTTGTAGTCGGCACAGACCGAGCCGCTTGCAAAGAGATGGACCGCATTTGGCTCCGCATCCATCGCCGCATCGAACGCAGCGCGTTGTGGGGCGCCCAACAAGGTGCATATTTTCTTCGGCACGAGCCACGTGCCGGTGCGCCAGGTGCGAACATCCGCAAGATGCAGCATCACGTCATCCGATAGCCAGACGCTGGGCGTTTCCAGAACCGGCTGATTGACGTTCCAAAGCTCGGGCGCGGCATAGGACTCAGGAAACGAACCGGCGGCCAACCCAAGCCCTAGCGTCCGTCGATACGCCTCATGCAAAGCGGTGCTCATGCGGATCTTTGGCGCATGCTGGGGGTTCGCCGCGGCGACCGCTCCCAAGGCGTCATTCCAAAGAAAGTCATGGTCGTCCCACGTAGCCCAGACCGACCCTTTCGGCAAAGATTTCACCAGCGCTGAAAACTGGGGTTGGCTAAGCAATTCCCGGTATCGGCCAAAGGCATGTTTGGCAAAGTCGTTTTCGCTCATGTCTTTGGGATGCCCTGCCTGCTCGACGTGGATGTCCAGGTACATACTGTCGCCCAGCAGAATCAAATGATCGGGTGCGTGCGCACCAATCCATTCCCAGACGGGTTGATCGCTGAACACATTGGTGGCGATACAGGATGCAAACGCGATGCGCATAACAGGTCCTTAAGGTGGCTGGTGCAAGGGCGGCCATGATCTTGCCCATACGGCCCTTGAAAGGCCCATACCCCATCTGGGGTATGGATGATTCGCGCACGGTGTCTACCTGCCAAGCTAGACTGAAACTTCCGGGGACACCCAACACCTCAATGGAGTTTTCATGAAAAAGTCCATCTTCCCCTGTGCCGTTTCCTTACTTCCTTCCTTGCTGCTTTACGGTGTTATTGCCACGGCGCAGACCGTGACGCCGATGAAAGGCCAATCGCCCGAAATGACTCAACAAGACGTGGCGGCATGCCAATCGCAGTCGGGCGTCACCAGCACCCCCAGCGAGCCCCAATCCGGCGGACGCGCCCGGGGCGCCGCGACGGGCGCGGTGGCCGGCGCGGCCGTCGCCGGCGCGCGCACCAATCAACACGACGAGATCTCTGACCGCGTCGACGATGACCGCAAGCAGGACTACCGGCAAGACAAGGCGAAAAATGCCGCCGTGGCGGGCGCTGTGGTAGGCGGCTCCCGGCAGCGCCAGGATCGGCGCGAAGACGCAAAGACGAATGCCAACGCGTCGTCGGCTTACACCAGCTGCATGCAACAACGTGGCTACCAGGTCACTCAGTGAGTCACGGTAAATGACAGGCGGCGCCCACACATAGACCGTAGCGCCGCATCCCGGGCGAAAGCCGCCATCTTGGGGCCACGCTCCCTCATCACCCACGGCGAAAGCCGTTCCTGGATAGGAATGGCCCTGTATCCAGAAAGCGATACCATCTTGAACACCGCAAGGAGCCGGAGCACGAGATGGGAACAAGCAAGACGCGCCAACTGGGCGTGTTCATGACCGCTATTGACGAAGCCGCGTTCTTCCGTGCGCTTCAAGCGCGGTTTCCAGCCATACGCTGCATTGATGTTTCGCAACAGACGCACTCGGCAACACCCCGCTATCAGACGGATATTGCCGAGTGCGCGGGCCGCCTCGTCACGTTCGTCGATTCGAATCTGATTTCAGAACCCACCTTCCACGCAAGATACGTGGTGCGCCACCCTGGCGGCGAGCAGTGGATATACGCCATGGTGGGCAGCGGGCTGATCAGTCTGCTGCGCGGCGTACGGGCAAACTATGCGCCGGATTGCCTGTTGAATGGTGAGCTCCGCGCTTCCATCCCGACTGCCGACACCGCTTCCGCTGCGTTTGCGGACCTGGCTTTCGACACGGCGGCGCAGGCGCGCAAGGTGTATGCCGTGGACCGTGCCAGCGGCGAAACCGCACGCCGGGCCGAACGCAAGCTGATCGCGTGGCCGGATGCCGCCGCACGCTTCGATGGCATCGATGGCCGCTATCTGACGAACCACACCGAAGCGTGGTTTGTGGCGCGTGCGGCAAACTAGAGCACCGCGCGTGTGCCCCCTTCGTTTGACAAGCTCCGGCGCGCGCCAGAACATACACCAATCCTCCGGCGCGCGACGCCAAGACGCCTACATTCCAACGCATGACTGACGCTTCCACCGAACTCGCCCCCCTCGCCCAAGCCTCGCAAGACCTCTACGCCACCGTGCGCCGTGATGCGCCGCTGGTGCAGTGCCTGACGAATTTTGTGTCCATGAACATTGCCGCCAATGTGCTGCTGGCCATGGGTGCATCCCCCGCCATGGTGCATGCCACGGACGAAGCGCCGGAGTTCGCGCGCCTGGCCGGTGCGGTCGTGATCAACATCGGCACGTTGTCCGCTCCCTGGCTGGAAAGCATGTTGCTTACCGCCGCATCGGCCAACCAGGCCGGCATCCCCTGGGTGCTCGACCCGGTGGCTCATCACGCCACGGCCTTTCGCCGCAGCGCCGTGCAGCAGTTGCTGGCGCTGCGCCCCGCCATCATCCGTGGCAACGCCTCGGAAATCATCGCGCTGGCCGGCGGCCAAAGCAGTGGCCGCGGCGTGGATGCGCGCGACGCGGTGGCGCAAGCGGAACAATCGGCCGACATCATTGCACGCGCTCATGGCACAGTCGTGGCCGTGACGGGTGAAACGGATTACGTCACCGACGGCACGCGTGGTGTGCACATCACAGGCGGGTCGGCGCTGATGCCGTGCGTGACCGCCACCGGCTGCGCGCTGACCGCATTGGTTGGCGCGTTTGCGGCGGTGGCGAAGGATGACCCGTTCACCGCCGCTGTCGCCGCCCTGTCCTGCTTTGCGATTGCAGGCGAGCGCGCCGGCATGCTGGCCCAAGGCCCGGGATCATTCGCATGGCGATTCCTGGATGCGCTGGCGGCGCTGGAAGAGGAAAGCCTGACGCGGGAATCGCCACTGCGCTAAGGCATCGACGCGTCGATTCAGGAATGCGACGATGCGCTGATGCACCGCGCTGCGCTAAGGCATGGATCGCGGCAGCGGCTCCGCACTGCGGCCGTGTCACGCCCAGGTCACACACTGTCCCCAAAATCGATTTCCTTCATGACACGGAAGGAAAGACAGTGAAGCCACACGTACGAAAACTGTTTGCGGTATCCGCCAGCGTGCTGCTCCTGACCGGCCTGGCCGGTTGCGGCAACGATGATGATGACGACGACGACATCGGCGCGGTCACGCCGCCCGCGGCCAGCGTGCCGCAAGGCGCGGCATTGGACGTTGCGATTCTGGCCACGACAGACCTGCACGCCAACGTGCTGGGGTACGACTACTACAAGCTGGCCGAAGACAAGAGCTACGGCGTGGATCGCACCGCGACGCTGATCGCCAACGCCCGCAAGCAGCACGCCAACACGCTGCTGTTTGACAACGGCGACACCATCCAAGGCACCGCGCTGTCCGACTACCAGGCGCTGGTCTCGCCCGTGCAGTGCTCGGACATGATTGCCGTCTATAAGCAGATGAAGCTGCTGGCCTATGACGCCGGCACGATGGGCAATCACGAATTCAATTACGGCCTGCCCTTTTTGTCGCAGATCACGAACGTGGACTTCGGCCTGGCCGGCATTGGCAAAGGCACGGCGCAGACCAACCCCGCAGGCGCGCGCGATTGCGCGGCACCGGGCTTTCCGTTCGTGTTGGCCAATGTGGTGTCGGCCGCCAGCAAGCAACCCATCTTCAAACCCTGGGTGGTGCTGGACAAGACGTTCAAGGCCACGGACGCCAGCGGCAAGACCATCGATGTGCCGTTGAAGGTGGGCGTCATCGGCTTTGCGCCGCCGCCCATTCTGCAATGGGACAAGGCCAATCTGGAAGGCCATGTCGAGGTCACGGGCTGGAAGGAGACCGCGCAACGCTATGTGCCCGACATGAAGGCCGCGGGCGCGGACATCATCGTGGCGCTGGCGCATGGCGGTATCGACATGAAGACGGCGTATAGCCCGTCGATGGAAAACGGCGCGGGCTACCTGAGCCAGGTGCCGGGCATCGATGCACTGATCACCGGCCACCAGCACTTGCTGTTTCCCGACACCAGCACGACGTCTCAATTCGCGGGCCAGCCGGGCATTGATCTGGCCAAGGGCCTGATCAACGGGGTGCCTGCCGTGCAGGCCGGCCAATGGGGCAACAACCTGGGTCAGATCACGCTGAAACTGGCGTATGACAAGGGCTGGCAGGTGCAGAAGGACGCCACGACGGTCTCGCGCATCTCGACGCGCCTGACCGCGCAAAGCGGCACCACGCCGGCCACCTACGTGGCGCCCGACGCCGCCGTGCAGCAGCTGGTGCAGGCCGAACACGCCGCCACTATCAACTACGTGAAGACGCCCATCGGCCAAAGCCAGTTCGACATGGCGACTTATTACGCGTTGACGGGCGATGTGTCGGCGTTGCAGATCGTGAACATGGCGCAGATCGACTACCTGACGGATTACATCGCGAAGAACAATCCGTCGTACGCCAGCCTGCCTATTCTGTCGGCCGCCGCTCCTTTCAAGGGCGGGCGTAACGGCCCGGGCGACTTCACGTTCGTGAAGCAAGGCAATGTGGCGATCAACAATGCTGCCGACCTCTATCTGTATCCCAACACGCTGCAAGTGGTGCGCGTCACGGGTGACACCGTGCGCCAGTGGCTGGAGAAGACGGCCGAACAGTTCAAGCAGATCGACCCCGCCCAGGTCGCGCCGCAAGATCTGGTGGACACAAGCTTTCCCACGTTCAACTTCGACGTGCTGTACGCCGCGGGCAATGCGCTGAAGTACGAGATAGACGTCAGCCAACCCAAGGGCTCGCGCATTTCGGGGCTGACGTACCAAGGCGCACCGCTGGACCCAGCCGCGCAGTTCCTAGTGGTGACCAACAACTACCGCGCAAGCGGCGGCGGCGACTTCCCCGGCCTGGCCGGCGGCAAGGGCGACATCGTGCTGCAAGCGCCGGACGCCAGCCGTGATGTGCTGATCAGCTACATCAAGAAGAACCCGACGCTGGATCTGGCCACCTATGGGCTGGACCGCAGCTGGCGCTTCAAGCCGCTTGCCACGTTGGCCGGCCCGGTGGTGTTCTGGTCGGTGCCTGGCACCGTGGCGATGGCCGCCGCGCATGGCGTGACGAACGTGTCCGTGTACGACGCCACGCCTGACGCGACCACGCAATTGTCGCGCTACGCGGTGGATCTCAGCCGGTAGCCCGACCTATCGGCGGGGCGGCGAGGAAGGCGGGGTGTTGCGGGCGGGGCATTGCGGGCGGGGCGTTGCAGGCGGGGCGTTGCAGGCGGGGCGTTGCGGACAGGGCGTTGCGGGCTGCCCCCCTTCGCGGTCGAGGCGCCCCGCCCCGCCTGATGACCCAAGCTTGTAAGCATGGTCAATGCCGACACAGACAAATGACAGCTTTCGGTGCTTACAATAGCGCTGTTGCGCCGCAACATCCGCCGAATCTCCCCTAGTCCATTCATGTCTCACCCCTCTTCTACGCAGCACCGGCCCGCGCTGGTGCTGCTTGCTCTGGCTGTCGGCAGTTTCGCCATCGGAACCACCGAGTTCGCCACGATGAGCCTGCTGCCCTATTTCTCTCAATCGCTGGGCATTGATGCGCCCACCGCGGGCC
The DNA here is from genome assembly GCF_902859595.1 of Achromobacter kerstersii. Classification (GTDB taxonomy): domain Bacteria; phylum Pseudomonadota; class Gammaproteobacteria; order Burkholderiales; family Burkholderiaceae_B; genus Achromobacter; species Achromobacter kerstersii. The sequence goes on from NZ_CADIJQ010000001.1 coordinate 1,700,456, forward strand.
ACGTCATCAGCGCCTATGCGTTGGGGGTGGTCGTTGGCGCGCCCATTCTTGCTGTGCTGGGCGCCAGAATGCCGCGCCGCCGCTTGCTGATTGCGCTGATGGCGCTGTTCGCCGTCGGCAACGGCTTGAGCGCCATCGCCCCCAATTACCACTGGATGCTGTTCTTCCGCTTTCTTAGCGGCTTGCCGCATGGCGCGTACTTCGGCATTGCATCGCTGGTGGCCAGTTCGCTCGTGCCCGCCAACCGGCGCACGATGGCCGTGGGCCGGGTGTTTCTGGGGCTGACCGTCGCCACCATCGTGGGCGTGCCGCTGGCCAACTGGCTGGGCCAGGTGATTGGCTGGCGCTGGAGCTTCGGCCTGGTGTCGTTGCTGGCGGTGCTGACGATGATCAGCGTGGCCATCTACGCGCCCGACACGCCCGCCGACCACAAGGCCAGCCCGCTGCGCGAATTGAGCGCGCTGGGCCGCGGCCAGGTCTGGATCACGCTGGCGATCGGCGCCGTGGGTTTTGGCGGCTTGTTCTCGGTCTACACGTATCTGGCCGACACGCTCACCGCCGTCACGCAGGTGTCGCCGTCGGTGGTGCCGTTCGTGCTCAGCGCGTTTGGCGTGGGCCTGACCGTGGGCAATATGGTGGTGCCGATCTTTGCCGATCGCGCCGTCATGCGCACGGCCGGCCTGCTGCTGGTGTGGTCGGCCGTGGTGCTGGCGCTGTTCCCGCTGATGGCGCACAACGTCTGGCTGATCACGCTGAACGTGTTCCTGGTGGGCGTGGGCGGCGCGTTGGGCACCGTGCTGCAAACCCGGCTGATGGACGTCGCGGGCGATGCGCAAGGCCTGGCCGCGGCCCTGAACCACTCGGCCTTCAACACCGCCAACGCGTTGGGCCCGTTACTGGGCGGCCTGGCGATTGCCGCGGGCTATGGCTGGACGTCGACCGGCTGGGTCGGCAGCCTGCTGGCGCTGGCCAGCTTGCCCTTGTGGCTGTGGGCCGTCTTGCTGGAACGCCAGCATCGCGCCGCGCGTCGCAGCGGGCTGGTCGCCAGCACGGAATCGGCGCGCTGAGTTTGCGCGCAGTCTTAACACCCTGGCGGAACGCGCTGCCTGAGCGCGCTGCCTGAGCGCACTGCGCTCACGATCCGGCGGGGTGGGCTACGCCCGCCCTGCCCCTACCGGTAATACACGCAGATCCGCTTGCCGCCGATCTCGTGCACGTCGATGGGCAATTCATACAAGGGGCTCAGCACCTCCGGCCGGATCAATGCATCCGGCGTGCCTTGATGCGCGATCTTGCCTTGCCGCATCGCCACGATGCGGTCGGCGTAGGTGGACGCAAAATTGATATCGTGCAGCACCAGCACCACCGTCTTGCCCAGCTCATCCGCCGCGCGGCGCAGGGTGCCCATCATGGCCACCGCGTGCTTCATGTCCAGGCTGTTCAGCGGTTCGTCCAGCAGCACGTAGCGCGTGTCCTGGCATAGCACCATCGCCACAAACGCGCGCTGACGCTGTCCACCCGACATCTCATCCAGATAGCGGTCTGCCAGCGGCTCCAGGTTCAAATAAGCAATGGCGCGGTCGATGTGGGTCTTGTCGTCCAGCGTGAGCCGGCCGCCCGTGTGCGGGTAGCGGCCAAACGCGACCAAGTCCTTCACCGTCAGCCGCAAGGGTAGATGGTTGTCTTGCCGCAAGATGGACAGGCGGCGTGCAAGCTCGCGGCTGTCGGCCTTCGTCACGTCCAGCCCATCCACCTGGATCTGGCCCGCCGATAGCGGCAGCAAGCGGCTGACCATCGACAGCAAGGTCGATTTACCCGCGCCGTTTGGCCCGATGATGGCGGTGACGCCATTGGCCGGCAATTGCAAGCTGACGCCATCAACGACCACGCTGTCGCCGTACTGCTTGCTGACTTCGGTTATTTCAATCATCGGCGCCCCTTGCGCAAAATCAGGACGAGGAACATCACGCCGCCTACGAATTCGATCACCACGCTGACCGTGGTGTTCAGGCCCAGCACGCGTTCCAGCAGCGTCTGGCCGCCCACCAGGAAGATGATGCTCAGCATCGTGGCGGCGGGAATGGTGTGCTTGTGCTTGTCAGAACCCATCGCCTGATACGCCAGGTTGCTGACAAGCAGGCCGAAGAACGTCACCGGCCCCACCAGCGCGGTAGACACCGACACCAGCACGGCGATGGCGCCGAGCGTCAGCATCAGGCTGCGGCGATAGTCCACGCCCAGGTTCACCGCAATCTCGCGGCCCAGCGCCAGCACGTCGTAGCGATGGCGCATGCGCCAGATCACCAGCGTGGCCACACACACGGCGGCAAACGCAATCGGCAAGAGCGACACGCGCACCGAATTGAAGCTGGCGAACATGCGGTCTTGCAGCACCAGAAATTCGTTGGGGTCGATCAGCCGCACCATGAAATTGGACAGGCTGCGAAACAGCAGCCCGAAGATGATGCCCACCAGCATCATCAGGTGCAGGCTGCGTACTGCGTCTGAAAACAACCAGCGAAACAGCAGGCACGCAAACGCCGTCATGGCGCAGACTTCCAACAGGAACGCCGCCACGGGGTGGTTCGCTGCCGTTGCGGCCTGGCCGAAGCCGAACACCACGACGGCCTGAATCAACAGGTACAGCGCGTCAAAACCCATGATGGCGGGCGTCAGGATGCGGTTGTGCGTAATCGTCTGGAACAGCACCGATGACACAGCCACGGCATACGCCACCAGCAGCATCGCAATCAGCTTGCCGCCGCGAAATGGAATCACGAACGACCACTGGCCGTTGGCGCCCAAGGTCATGAACGCGGCCACGCACGCCAGCGCGGCGGCGGCCAGCCAGAACAAACGCATCGGTTGGGGCGGGATTTTCGTCGCGCGCAGCGCGGAGGCGGCTTTCACAAGTTCAGCCAAGACGGTTCCTCCGCAGGCGCAGCAGACACAGGAACAAGATGCTGCCAAGCACGCCCACAACGGTGCCGATAGGGATTTCGTAGGGATGAATCACCAGCCGGCCGATGATGTCGCAGGCCAGCACGAAGACGCCGCCCAGCCCCGCCACCCAGGGAATGGATCGACGCATGTTGTCGCCCAGAATCAGGCTGACGGCGTTGGGCACGATAAGGCCCAGAAAAGGAATGGCGCCCGCCGTCACCACCACCACGGCCGAGATGGCCGATACGATCAGCAGGCCCACCAGCGTCAGGCGCGCATGGTTCAGGCCCAGGTTGGACGCGAACTCGCGGCCCATGCCCGCCACCGTGTAGCGGTCGGCGGCGGCGTAGGCCGCGCAGGCCAGCGCGAAACCAATCCACAGCAATTCATAGCGCCCGCGCAACACGCCCGAGAAATCGCCCGTAGTCCAGGCGTGCAGCGATTGCAGCAGGTCAAAGCGAAAGGCCACGAAGGTGGTCATTGCATGAATGACGCCGCCCAGGATCAGCCCGATCAAGGGCACGATGAACGGCGTGCGCAGCGGCACGCGGCGCAAGAGCGCCAGGAACAGCAAGGTGCCGGCCAGCGCGAAGGCGGTGGCGGTGAGCATCTTGCCGATCACTGGCGTGTCGGGCGCCAGCAAGGTGACGACCAGGATGCCCAGCGTGGCGGACTCGACGGTGCCGGCCGTCGTGGGTTCGACGTAGCGGTTGCGCACCAGCATCTGCATGATCAGCCCGGCCACCGCCAGCGACATGCCGGCCAGCAGCAAGGCCAAGGTGCGTGGCACGCGGCTGACCATCATCAGGCGCCAGGCGCGTTCGGCGGCATCGCCCTCGCCCCACAACGCCGTCAATGACAGCTGCCCCGCGCCCAGGCTGACGCTGGCCGCGCACAACAGCACCAGCACCAGCAACACGACGGCCAGGCCGCCCCAACCGCTAATCGTCTGCCGCCAGCTCACAGGCGGCCTTCCCTCGCTTCCCACGTTTCCCGCACTCCGCTTACTTTCCTTGTGCCAACGCCGCAGTGATGTCGTCCACGTTCTGCTGCATCGCCGTCAGCCCGGCACTGCCCAGCAAATACCAGTTAAAGCCATTCAGATACACCACCCGCTTGTTCTTCCACGCCTTGGTCGGGCGCACCAGATCGTTGTCCAGCATGCGCTGGGCCGACACGCCTTCTCGGCCGATGGCGGCATCGCGGTCGATCACGAACAGCCAGTCGGGGTCGGTCTGGGCAATGAACTCGAACGAGATCGCCTGGCCGTGGTTCGACACGTTCAGGCCGGGTGCGGCGGGCTTGACGCCAAAGGCGTCGTGGATCACGCCAAAGCGCGAGCCGGGGCCATAGGCGCTCATCTTGCCGCCCGTGGTCAGCACGATCAACGCGGTGCCGGCCGAGCCGGCCTTGTCGTGCAGCGTCTTGATCGATGCCTGCAAGGCCGCCAGCTTCTGCTTGGCCTCTGCCTCTTTGCCGTACAAGGCGGCCAGCGTTTCGGTGTTGCGCGTGACGCTGCCGACCAGGTCCTTGGCGTCAACCGTGAGGTCGACCGTGGGCGCCAGCTTGGACAGCTCGTCGTACTTGGGCGCCGAGCGGCCCGCCACGAAGATCACCTGCGGCTGCGCGGCGTGGATCACTTCGTAGTTGGGTTCGAACATGGAACCCACTTTCAGATAACGCTCATCGGCGTACTGCGCCAATTGCGGCGGCCACTTGGCAACGGCAGGTACGCCCGTGGCTTCAACACCCAGCGCATGCATCGTGTCCAGCACGGCCAGGTCCATCACCACAGTCTTGGCGGGGTTGGCCGGCACGGCGGTTTCGCCGCGCGCATGTTTGACAGGCACCGTGGTTTGCGCGGCGCAGACGGTCGTCGCGGCGCCCAAGGCCAGGGCGGCGGCAACTTGCAGCAACCCGCGGCGGGCACAGCCCGTTTTTCCTTGCTTCGTCATAGAAACCTCTTCGTGTTGCGGGGGACGCAAGCGCCCCCCTTTCCTGAAACTTAGAACTTCACGCCGACGCCCAGCCAGTAACGGCGGCCGTCTTCCACGTATGCGTAGTCGTCATACGTGACTTGCTTGTCGAACAGGTTGTAGATGCCGGCGTACACCGACACGGTCTTGTTCACCGCGTACGACGCGCCCATATCCACAAAGGTGTAGGACGGCGCCACCACCGACGACGACGAGGCGCCGGTTGTCGGCTGGCTTTCCTTGCCGCGATAGTTCACGCGCGCCCAGGCTTGCAGCGCGTCGGACGCTTCCCAGTTCACCGTGGTGGTGAACAGATGCTTGGGCAACTGGTTCAAGGGCTCGCCCTTGTACTGGCCCGACTTCTGTTCCGACTTGGTGAGCGTGTAGCTGCTGGTCAACGACCAGTCACGCGCCAACGGCAGCTTCATGCTGGCTTCCACGCCGCGCGACACCGCCTTGTCCACGTTCATGTAGGTGGTGGGGTTGGAGCCGAACTGGTTGGGGCCTTCCGTGCACTGCGACAACGGGCAAGCCACGCGGGTGATCTTGTCCTTGAAGTCGTTGTTGAAGACGGTCAGGCCGGCGTTGAAGCCTTCGCCGTCGTCATACAGGATGCCGATTTCTTCAGTAACCGACTTCTCGGGTGTCAGGTCGGGGTTGCCATACATGTTGCCGCCGCGGCTGACCTGGCCCCAGCCCGCCACCGTCTGGCGCAGGTCCGGCGCACGGAAGCCCGTAGACACGCCACCCTTCAACGTCCAGCGCTCCGCCATGTGCCACACGCCGTACAAACGCGGGCTGAAGTGCGTGCCGAAGTTCTCGTCTTCGTCCATGCGCAGGCCGGCGGTCAGCGCGAAGCTGTCGGTCAGGCGCCATTCGTCTTCGGCGAACAAGGCCCACTGGTAGCGGTCGATCTTGCTCGGGCCGCCCGACAACTGATTGCCGGTTTGATCGTTCAGGCGCTGGCTGAGATACGTGCCGCCCAAGGTCAACATGTGCGAACCCAACGGCAGCGTCCAGCTCGATTGCAGGTTCAGGTTCTTGACCTTCATTTGCCGCGAACGGTTGTCGAACTCTTCCTGCTGCACATAGCTGTCCGACACGGCCCAACCCCAGCGGCCGGTATGCGACAGCGCCCACTTGTTGCTGCGATAGTCCGTCTGGGCCGATGCCGGGCAGCCGTTACGCCCGCAGGCCTCGCCCGGCGCCAGCGGCGCAACCGTCTTGCCCAGCGTTTCCTGGATTTTCTGGCGCATCGTGGTGGCTTCCAGCACGATGTCGTGGTCGCGGTTCGGCGTGAGCGCAAGCTTGGCGGTCACGCTATCCGAATTGCGCTTGCGGAAGCCGTCGACGATGTTGTCTTCATCGCGCTGCGAGGCCTGGCCATAGATCTGCAAGCCCAGCAAATCGTTCTTGATCGGGCCCGCCAGATAAAAGTTGCCCTGGTAGATGTCGCCCGATTTGCTGCTTTCCTGAATGGTCGTATCCATGCGGATCTCGCCATGCCATTCCTTGGGCACCTTGCGCGTGATGATGTTGATTACGCCGCCCATGGCATCCGAGCCATACAGCGACGACATCGGGCCGCGCACCACTTCAATGCGTTCGATGGCGGCAAGCGGCGGCGTCCAGCCGCCTTCGACGCCGGAAGAATCAGAGTTGGTACGGGTTTCGCGGGAGCTCTGGCGCTTGCCGTCGATCAAGATCAGCGTGTATTGCGGGCCCATGCCGCGCAGCGAAATGTCCTGACGGTCGCCGCCGCCGGTAATGATGACGCCCGGCACGTCGATCAGCGCGTCATTCACGTCGCGGTAGAACTTCTTGTCCAGATCTTCGCGGGTGATCACGCTGATGGACGCCGGCGCATCCTGAATCTGCTGCTCGAAGCCGCTGGCCGTCACAACGACGGTTTCCAGGGTCTTGGCCGAACTGTCGTTTTGCGCCCAAACGGCCGCCGGGCTCATGCCCAAACCGGCCGCGCACAGGGCCGCCGCCAGTTGCGTACGCGACACCGTGACGCGCCCGCCCAAGGCCAGATCTTTGCTGCTCATGATTCCGCTTTCTCCCGTACCGGACCCTGCCGCACCCCACGTGCAACACCGGGCCCACCTCTTATTTCTTAATGAAAACTATTCTCATATTAGAATTGAGGCTGTCGGAATCCGGCAAATGCCTTTCCGCAACTTTTACTTTCTTCGCACTTCTTGACACTTGGAAGTTCGGCCATCAGCCAAACTGCCGGGTGCGGAACACAGATAACGGATGCTTTTCTCACACACAGCGGTTACGCGCCGCATCCTCCTGATCGACGACGATGTCGAGCTGGCTCAGATGCTGCGCGAATACCTCGAACCCAATCACTGCCTGCTGACACTGGCCCACACCGGCGCGCAGGGTCTTGCCCTGCTGGCGCAAGACGACTACGACCTGGTGCTGCTGGACCTGATGCTGCCCGACGGCAATGGCCTGGACCTGCTCAAGCAATACCGCGCGCGTTCGCGCCGGCCCGTGATCATGTTCACGGCCCACGGCAGCGAGACCGACCGCGTGCTGGGGCTGGAGTTCGGCGCCGACGACTACCTGGCCAAGCCGTTCAGCCCACGCGAACTCAAGGCCCGTATCACCGCCGTGATGCGGCGCTTTGAAGAAGTGCCCGAGACCACCAAGCCCTGCCTGACGCTGGGCGCGTTGTCGCTGGACCCGGCGTCCGGCCGTGCACGATTGGGTCAGGAAGAAGTCCTGCTGACCGGGGCCGAACAGCGCATCCTGGAACTGCTGATGCGCGTGCCTGGCCAAGTGGTCGCGCGTGAGCAGATCGGCATGTACGCCTTGGGCCGCCGCCCCGAACGCTACGACCGCAGCATCGACACCCACATCAGCACCTTGCGCAAGAAGCTGCGCCTGGATGCGTCCGGCGACACGCTGTCGATCCGTAACCTGCGAGGGCTGGGCTACGTGCTGGCGGGCGCGGCAGCATGAGCTGGCCGCTGCCCACGCGGTCCCTTTTCTGGCGCGCCTTTCTGACCTTCTGGTGCGCCATGGCGATCATCCTGGTGTGCGGCATGCTGTTCACCGCCACGGTTGCCTGGTATCGCATCAACTCGCTGGATGGCTTGAACCCCGCCAGCCTGACCCAAGACGCCCGGCAGGTGGCGCGCATCCAGGGCAAGGAGGGCCTGACGCGCTGGGTCGAGGCCATGGATCAGCGCTATTCCGCGCTCAAGATCTACGTGCTGGACACGCGCGACACCGAAATTCTGGGCCGCACCCTGCCCACGCGCATGCACGATTGGTTGGGCGCCTATCGCGCGGCCTCGGACCCTGCCCCGCACGCAGACTACCCGCAACCCGATGCCGTCAGCGAACGCGTGTCGTGGTGGCAACCTCAATTGCTGGTGCTGCCGGATGGCTCAGAGTTGCTGATGCTGTTCCTGCCGTTCGACTCTTCGCACTGGGAAGTGTTGGGGCTATCACCCGTGGCGCTGGCCTTGCTGCTGTTTGCGCTGGCCGTGACGGCGCCTTTTTGCTGGGCGTTGACGCGGCACGTCACCGCGCCACTGACGCAGCTGCGCCACGCCACCCAGGCCTTGGCGGCGGGCCGGCTGGATGCCCACACACCGCCCAAGCTTGCCAGGCGCAAAGACGAACTGGGCTTGCTGGCGCGTGATTTCAACGCCATGGCCGACCGGCTCAAGGCCTTGGTCGATACGCGTGAACAACTGCTGCACAACATCGCCCACGAATTGCGCTCGCCGCTGGCGCGCTTAAGGCTCGCGTCTGAACTTGCGCGGCGCAAAGACGAACGTCAAGACGTGCAGCTGGATCGCATTGAACGCGAATGTGAACGCCTGGATGCGCTGGTGGGCAATACCTTGCGGCTGGCTCGTCTGGGCGCGTTGCCCGAACCCAGCGATACGCTGGACCTGACCGCCATCGTGTCCGACGTGGTGGACGATGCGCGTTTCGAGGCCGACGCGCTGCACGTGCGCATCACCTGGGAAGCGCCCGCACCGGTCATGGTGACGGGCGAGCGCGACAGCTTGTCCAGCGCGATTGAAAACGTGCTGCGCAACGCCTTGCGCTTCGCCCCCGCGCACAGCGCCATCCGGGTGCGGCTGCTGATCAGCGCGCGTGAAGCCTGCCTGGAAATCGAAGACCGCGGGCCGGGCGTACCGGCGCAAGATCTGGAGTCGCTGTTCGAACCGTTCTACCGTGTGGCGTCGGACAAGAACACCGCGGGCTCCGGCGCGGGGCTCGGGCTGTCCATCGCCCAAGCCGCCATCGCCGCGCACAAGGGGCGGATATCGGCGCGCAACATGTCTCCGCAAGGCCTGAGCGTTCGGATGGAGCTGCCGCGCCAATCTTCGACATAACCCCGGCAATTTAGAACGTGATGTTCGCCGACACCCACAGGCGGCGGCCTTCCAGCACCTGGCGGTACGAGTTGGCCCAGTTCGCATTGGCGGCGGGCTCGCTCGTGCCGATTTTGGTCGGCCCGTAGTTGACGAAGTTCTTGTCGAACAGGTTGAACACCGACGCCGACAGCGTCACGTTCTTGTTGACCACATACGAGCCGCCCATGCTGGCCAGCCAGTACGGGTTGTAGAACACCTGTTCCTTCTCCCAGTTCATGTCATTGAACTGCTTGGCGCGATACTCGCCGCGCACCCAGGCGTTGAACTGGTCGTTGATGCGCCAGTTCAGGCCCAGGTTCAAGCTGTGGCGAGGCTGCGAACCCAGCGGCTGGCCTTGCTTGGCGCCGGAGGTGACTTCGCTGGCGGTCAGCGTGTAATTGCCGTTGAACGACACGCCGCCATAAAGCGGAATCCTGCCGCCCAGCTCAAAGCCCTGGATGGTCGCGGTGTCGATGTTCACGCGCTGCGAGAAGTTCGCCACCGGTATGCCGTTGCGCTCCCATACGCCCAGGTCCAGGCAGCCCGGCGCGGGGCCGCCCACCGCCAGGCAGTTCGGCACGTTCTGGCTGTCGATCTTGTCTTTGAACTTGGTGTGGAAGGCGGTCAGATTGCCGGACAGGCCTTCGCCATCGTCAAACAGCAAGCCCAGTTCCGACGAGGTGCTGCTTTCCGGCTTCAGCTGCGAATTGCCCAGCAGCGGCATGGTGCCTTGCGCGCCCAGGCCGATGATGCCGTCGGTCATCAGGTTGATGTCGGGCGTCTTGTAGCCCTTGCTGACGCCGCCCTTGACCGTCCACATCGGCGTGGCGTTCCACACCAGATAGCCGCGCGGACTCCACTTGCCGCCGAACTGTTCGTTGCGGTCGTAACGGGCGCCCGCCGTCAATGCCAGGTCATCGACAATGCGCCATTCGTCTTCCGCGAACAATGCCCATTGATACTGGCGCAGGTTCAGCGGCGCGGACACCAGCGTGTCTTTGAAGTGCTGCTCGCGCCACTGGCCGCCCAGCGTCAGGTTGTGCCGGTCGTTGAACAGCGGCATCGTCCACTTCGTGTCCAGCACCCAGTTGTCGTATTCCAGATCGCGCTTGTCGCCGTCCGTCGGCTTGCGGGGCGCGTTCATGGGATTGGTGCGGCCGATGGTTTCGGTGGTGTCGTACACAAAGCTCGTGTCCGAGCTGATGGAATTGCCGTATCGGCCCAGATGCGTCAAGGCATAGCGCTGACGGTTGAACTTCATTTCGGGTTCGTAGCCGCCGCCTTGGCGGTTGGGCGCAATACTGGTGTTCAGCGTGCCGAGTTCGCCATTGGCGTTGTCATACGTCTGCCAGTAGCTGTCCACGTCCAGCAGAACGTCGTGATTGCGGTTCGGCGTCAGCGACAGGCGCAGCCCAACGTTCTGCTGCGTGCTGTCGCCAAGGCCGGAGAAGCTGGCGATGTCGCCGGTGTAGTTGCCGCTGTTGTACTCGGCCTGATTGACGGGGTAGCTGCCGTTGGCGCTCAGGCGGCGATAGTGGCCGCCGCGCAAGGTCAGGCCCAGCTTGTCGGTCTTGATGGGGCCGCTCAGGTAGAACGCCGCGCCGTAGTTGTTGCCGAAGGTGTTGTCGCCCTGCGCCGTGCCGTCCAGCGTGATCTGGCCCATCCAATCCTGGCTGACCTTGCGCGTGATGATGTTGATGACCCCGCCCATCGCATCCGACCCATAGAGGGTGGACATGGGGCCGCGCACCACCTCGATGCGCTCGATGGCGGCCATCGGCGGAATGAAGTTGGTGTCCACGTCGCCAAAGCCGTTCGGGCGCGCGCCCGAGCTGTTCTGGCTCATGCGCTTGCCGTCCACCAGCACCAGCGTGTAGTCGCTGGGCAAGCCGCGGATGCTGATGTTCATGCCGCCCGCCTTGCCGCCCCGCTCGACCGTCACGCCTTCCACGTCCGACACCGCATCGGCCAGATTGTGAAAGGGCTTGGTCTCCAGCTGCTCTCGCGTGATCACCGAAATGGATGCGGGCGCGTTCTTGATGTCTTGCTCGAAGCCGGAGGCGGTCACCACCACGGTGTCCATTTGCGCGACACCCATGGTGTCTTCCTGGGCGCCCGCGACAGGTTGCGCATGCGCGGCGCCGATCGTTGCCAGCGCCAGCGTCAGGGGCAAAGTCAGGGGCAAAGCCAGCGGCAATAGACGGAAGGAATGGGAAGGTGAACGACGAGCTCGAACGGAGCCGTGGATGCTGTGAAGAGTCGACATAGGGAATCAAAGGGAACCGCCCGAACAGGGCGGCGCGCATTGCGCTGATTGATAATTTCAATGAACGGCAATGATATTCATTCCTAATATGTCATTCAACTTTTTGTCAGCATTTATTCAGTTTTTAGACAGCTTTGAGAAAAATCTTAGAAATGTGATGCATCCGCACGACAACTGACGTTATCGCGCAGGCAACATTCAGGGACGGATTTCAGTCGTCAGCGAGAATCGCGGCCGGCAAACGCGGCAACACCCGCATGGCGTTCGCGGTGGTGACGTGCGCCACCTGGGCGGCCGTGATGCCGCGCAGCTCGGCCAGCACCTGGGCGATGCGGGCCAACTCCCCCGGCCGGTTGCGGCGTTGCGGGGGGTGCAGCCAGGCGGGCGGAATGTCTGGCGCATCGGTTTCCAGCACCAGATGCGACAAGTCGACGTCCACCGCGTGGCGGCGGATCTGCAAGGCGCGCTCGTAGGTCATGGCGCCGCCCATGCCCAACGCAAACCCCAGATCAATAAAGGCCTGCGCCTGCTGGGCGCTGCCGTTAAAGGCGTGCGCGATGCCGCCGATGCGGCCATGGCGGCGCAGATACTTCAGCAGAATGTCTTGCGAGCGGCGCACATGCAGCAGCACCGGCAGCTTGAATTCGGCGGCCATCGCCAACTGTGCGGCGTAAAAGCGTTCCTGCTTTTCGCGGGGTTCGCCCGAAGATATCTCGGGCACGAAGAAGTCCAGGCCGATCTCGCCAATGGCGACAAAGCGCGGGTCGCCTAGCGACGCTTTGATGGCTTCGCGCAGCGCGTCCAGATCGGAATCAGCGGCGCGCTGTACGTAAAGGGGATGGATGCCCAGCGCGTAGGCGCCGCCTGCCACTTCGGCCGCCATGTTTCGCACGATGTCGAAATTGGCGCGTTCGATGGCGGGGATGACGATGGATTGGACGCCGGCCTCGCAGGCATGGTCGGCCACCTGCTGGCGGTCGGCGTCGAACTCTGCAGCGTCCAGATGACAGTGGGTGTCGATCAGCATGGGCGTGGCCTCCTGTTGCGGATTATCCACCCGCATCCCTTATCCCGATACCAGGCGGCCGTTTTCCATCAGCAATTGGCGGTCGGCACGGCCAGCCAGCTCCTGGTCGTGGGTGACGATGGCGAACGCCGTACCCGATTCCTGATTCACCTGGGTCAAGAGTTCGAACATCTTGTGCGCGGTGTTGCGGTCCAGGTTGCCCGTGGGTTCGTCGGCCAGCACGCAGACCGGGCGCGTCACCAGCGCGCGCGCAAGCGCTACCCGCTGGCGTTCACCACCCGACAGCTGACCCGGGAAATGGTCTTGGCGCGCGGCCAGGCCCACCAGCGCCAGCACCTCGCGCGCGGCCTCGCGGGCCTTGTCACGGTTCTCGCGGCGCACGATAAGCGGCATCGCCACATTGTCCAGCGCCGAAAATTCCGCCAGCAGATGGTGGAACTGATAGACAAAGCCCAGGCTGCTGTTGCGCACGGCGCTCTTCTTGGCTTCGGACAGGCCAACTGCCAATTGGCCATCCACCGACACCGACCCGCTGGTCGGCACGTCAAGCAAGCCCAGGATATGCAACAAGGTGCTCTTGCCCGAACCTGATGCACCCACAATGGCAACCATCTCGCCACGCGCGACAGACAGGCTGACATTGCTGAGCACTTCGATGCGGGCGGGGCCCTCGTCGTAGACCTTGACGATGTTCTCGGCCTGCAGCGCAGGAGTCAGGGCGTCAGCGTTTTGAATCTTAATCATGGCGCAGCACCTGAGCCGGTTGCAGACGCGAGGCGCGCCAGCTGGGATACAGCGTTGCCAGCAGCGACAACACCAGTGACGTCAGGCCAATCGTGATGATGTCGCCCACTTGCGGATCAGACGGCAAGGCGCTGATGAAATAGACCTCGCGCGGCAGGAAATGCACGCCCAGCAGACGCTCGATGAACGGCACGATCACGTCCACGTTGTAGGCAATGACGATACCGCCCGCCACCCCCAGCAACGTGCCGATCACGCCGATCAGCGCGCCTTGCACCAAGAAGATGCGCGCCACTTCGCCCGGCCCCGCGCCCAAGGTGCGCAAGATGGCGATGTCCGATTGCTTGTCCTTCACGGCCATGACCAGCGACGACAGCAAGTTGAACGCCGCCACCGCCACGATCAGCGCCAGGATCAGGAACATCATGCGTTTTTCGGTTTGCACGGCGGCGAACCAGGTGCGGTTGTTGCGCGACCAGTCGCTGGCCATCACGTAGGGCGGCAGCACTTTTTTCAGTTCGTTGGCCACTTCGGGGGCCTTCTGCATGTCGGCGATACGCAGGCGCACGCCGGCCGTGCCGTTTTCGCGGAACACGCGCGCGGCGTCTTCGTTGTCAACGAACGCCAGCGACGAATCGTATTCATAGTGGCCCGACGAGAACACGCCAACCACGGTGAACTGGCGCATGCGCGGCGCGAAACCGGCGGGGCTGATCGAGCCTTGCGGGGCCATCATCAGCAGCGTGTCGCCCAGCTTCACGCCCAGGCCATCGGCCAGTTCGTTGCCCAGCACCACGCCGAAGCCGCCCGCCTTCAGGTCGGTCAGCTTGCCCGACACCATCTGGCGCGGCAGGTCAGATACGTTGCCTTCCGTGGCAGGGTCGATGCCCCGCACCTGCACGCCTCGCAACGCTTGCCCGCGCACCAGCATGCCCTGCGCGGCCACGAATGGCGCACCGGCCTTGACCTCGGGATTTTTCTTGGCGGCGTCAGAGAACTGCTGCCACTGCTCCAGCACCCGTTCGGGCAAGGCCCCGGGTATGTAGAGTTCGATGTGCGGCAGCACCGACAACATGCGGTCGCGCACTTCTTTTTGGAACCCGTTCATCACGGACAGCACGACGATCAGGGCGGCGACGCCCAGCGCGATACCGGCCATGGAGCTGGCGGCGATGAAGGAGATGAAGCGATCGCGGCGCCCGCGTCGCTGGCGGATTCGGGCCAACCCGGCATAGCGGGCGCCTATCCATAGTTCGTAGGGTATTTTCAGCACGTGCGCATTATGGCATTAACGGCCCGACAATCGCGCCGCGAATGTGCGGTTCCACGACCAGCCGTTTCAACCTATGGCAGGCGCTGGCACGCCTTAGTTCCCGGGCTTCTTTCGCGCGCCTTTCGCGGCGTCCTTCCCCACTACATTGCGTGCCTGCGTCCCCGCCCCCGCCCGGACTACAATCCCCGCCATGCTGATCGTCATTCCGGGCGCCTTGCCCGCCCTACCCGTGGCCGCCGAACTGGCCAAACTCCTGCCCGAACGCGCGCCCACCCTGCACAGCTGGCTGCAAGCGGGCGCCGCCCGCCCGGCCGCCTTCGATGCGCGCGCCCACGGCTGTACCGCCTTTGAGTCCTGGCAGTTGAACCGCGCCGGCTACACCGCCGAACCCGGTCTGCTGCAAGGCGCGGGCCTGGGCCCGCTGCTCGCGGCCGGCCAAGCCCCGGCGGGCGACCCTGCGGCAGGCGATCCTGCGGCGGGCGGCCCTGCGGCAGCGGGTGCTGCGGCAGGCGCTCCTGCGGCAGGCGCTCCCGCGGCGGGCGCCCCCGTCTGGCTCGCCGAACTGGTGCACCTGGCACTGGGGGCCGATCAGGCCAACCTGCTGGACCCGGACCAGATGGACCTGCGCCCCGAGGAAACCGCTGCCCTGCTCGACACCGCTCGTTCGCTGTTCGACGGCACCGGTTTCACGGTCCAGGCCTTGTCGCCGCAGCGTTGGCGGCTGACGCTGCCCGACGGGCTGCGGCCGCAGACGGCTTCACCCCACGTCGTGGCCGGCCACCGGCTGAATGAGTGGTGGCGCCAGGATGCCGACATGCGTCCGTGGCGCCGGTTGCTGAATGAAATACAGATGGCGTGGCACGAACACCCCGTCAACGACGACCGCGCCGCCCGCGGGCTGCCCCCCGTCAACGCCTTGTGGCTATATGGCGGCGGCAGGCCCTGGCCCATCGTGCCGGCCGGCCCTGAACGGGTGCTGACCGGGCTTGACGCCCCGCAACGCGCAGGCGACTGGTCCGCCTGGCTGGACGCGTTGGCTGAACTGGACGCGCAGCACCTGCGTCCGTTGGCCGGCAAGCAGGGTGTACCGGATACGCCCACTGACCTGCTGCTGTTGGGCGACGACCGCCAAGTCGCCCTGACCCTGAAACCGCGTGGGGGCCTGCTTGGCTTGCTGCCCGCGCCCAAGAAAAACTGGAGCGCCTGGTGGTCTCACCCCGCTTAACGATACGCCCCGCTGACCTGGACGCCTGCCGCGTTCTGGAAGCCTCGGGCATTCATCCTCTGCTGGCCCGCCTGTGGGCCTCGCGCGGCGTCACCCATCCCGACCAGACCAAGCTGGCTTGGCCGTCGCTGCTGCCGCCCGCTGGCCTGACGCATTCGGCGCATGCCGCCGGCGTCCTGGCCGACGCCATCCAGGCCGGCAAGAAGCTGCTGATCGTGGCCGACTATGACTGCGACGGCGCCACCGCCTGCGCGGTCGGCCTGCGCGCGCTGTCCGCCATGGGCGCGGATGTTGACTTCCTGGTGCCCAACCGCTTCGAGACTGGCTACGGCCTGTCGCCTGCCGTGGTGGACCTGGCCGTCACGCACCGCAGTGGCAAGCCCGACATCATCATCACCGTCGACAACGGCATCGCCAGCGTGGACGGCGTGGCCGCCGCCAACGCGGCCGGCATCGGCGTGGTCATTACCGACCACCACTTGCCGGGCGACACCCTGCCCGACGCCCTGGCCATCGTGAACCCGAACCAGCCCGGCTGCGGCTTCCCGTCCAAGAACCTGGCGGGCGTCGGCGTCATCTTCTACATGATGCTGGCCTTGCGCGCCGAGCTGCGCCGCCGTGGCGTCTATGCCGCCGACGGCGGCCCGCGCCTGGATGCGCTGTCTGATCTGGTGGCGCTGGGCACGGTCGCCGACGTGGTCAAGCTGGACGCCAACAACCGTCTGCTCGTCACCCAAGGCCTGCAACGCATGCGCAGCGGCCGTCTGCAACCGGGGCTGCGTGCGCTGTTCGCCGTGGCCGGCCGCGAGCCGCGCAGCGCCAATGGTTTCGACCTGGGCTTCGCGCTGGGGCCGCGCATCAACGCGGCGGGCCGTCTGGCCGACATGAGTCTGGGCATCGCCTGCCTGACCACCGACGACGAAGCCCAAGCGCTGGAAATGGCGCGCGAACTCGACAACATCAACCGCGAACGCCGCACCATCGAAGCCGAGATGCGCGAGCAGGCGCTGGCCGCCATGGAAGAACCCAACGCGTCAGCGGGCGCCACGGTCTGCGTGTTTGACCCCGGCTGGCACCAGGGCGTGGTGGGCTTGGTGGCGTCGCGCTTGAAGGAGAAATTCTGGCGTCCCACGCTGGCCTTCGCCCCCGCGGGCGACGACGAAATCCGGGGTTCCGGCCGCTCGATTCCCGACGTGCATTTGCGCGACGCGCTGGATCTCGTGTCCAAGCGCCATCCCAACCTGATCCGCAAGTTCGGCGGCCACGCCATGGCAGCCGGCCTGACGCTGGGCCGCGAAGATTTTCCCGCTTTCGCCCCCGCGTTTGACGCGGCCGTGCGTGAGCTGACCGGGCGCGACACCTTCGAACCCGTCATCGAAACCGACGGTTCGCTGGAGTCCGGTTACGCCAATGCGGAAGTGGCCGGCATGCTGCAACAACAGGTGTGGGGCGCGGGCTTTGCCGCGCCGTTGTTCCTGGATGAGTTCACCGTGCGCAACCAGCGCCTGGTCGGTGAAAAGCACTTGAAGCTGTCGCTGGAACGCGGCCATCAACGCTTTGACGCCATCTGGTTCGGCCATGATCAGTCGCTGCCCGAACACATTCAGGCCGCGTACCGGCTGGAGCAAAACGTGTGGAACGGGATGGTGTCGGTGCAATTGGTGATTGAACACGCGGGGTGAAAACAAAACGGCGGGGGCTCGTAAAAGCCGCCGCCGGTGTTTTCCAACTGGCCCGAAGCATGACTCCGGGCCGCCCCGTTATTTATTCACCAGCTTGGCTGGCTGCGCCAGCGCCACCAGCGCGCCCACCACCAGGCAGCCTGACAGCATGTACAAGCCGGTGTTCGTCGTGCCGGTCATGTCCTTTAACCAGCCCACCAGATACGGGCTGACAAAGCCCGCCAGGTTGCCCACCGAGTTGATCAGCGCAATGCCGGCCGCCGCCGCCGTGCCACCCAGCAAGGCCGTGGGCAGGCTCCAGAACAGGGGCAGCACCGTGCAGATGCCGATGTTGGCCACCGTCAGCGCCAAAATCGCCAGCACCGTATTGCCGCTCCAGACGGCCGAGAAGAACAGCCCCACCGCGCCGAACAGCGCGGGCAGCGCCACGTGCCAGCGGCGTTCACGCAGCCGATCCGAATTGCGGGAAATCAAGATCATCCCGATCACGGCGAACAGGTTGGGAATTGCCGTCAATAAGCCAATCGCCAGCGGGCTTTGCACGCCCGTACTCTTGATCAGGCTCGGCATCCAGAAGCCCACCCCATACAACCCCATCACGAACGAAAAGTAGATCAGCGCCATCGCCCACACGCGCGGACGCGTCAGCGCGGCGCGAATCGGGGGGTCTTCCTTTTGCTGCTCTTCGGCCGCGATATTGCGGATCAGCACCGCTTTCTCGTTGGCGGTCAGCCACTTGGCTTTGTTGATGCGGTCATCCAGATAGATCAGCACCAGCACCCCGATCAACACCGACGGAATGCCTTCCAGCAGGAACAGCCACTGCCACCCCGACAAGCCGTGGTCGCCATGGAACGTGGACATGATCCAGCCCGAGATCGGGCCGCCGATCAGCCCGGACATCGGCACCGCCGTCATGAAGAACGTGGTGATGCGCCCGCGCCGTGCGGCCGGATACCAATAGGTCAGGTACAGGATGATGCCGGGGAAGAACCCGGCTTCGGCTGCGCCCAGCAGGAAGCGCAACGCGTAGAACATATGCACGCTGGTCACGAACATCATGCAGGCGGAAATGATGCCCCACGTGATCATGATGCGCGCGATCCAGATTCGCGCGCCAACCTTATGCAGAATGATGTTGCTGGGAATTTCGAAGATGAAGTAGCCGATGAAGAAAATGCCTGCGCCCAGCCCGTACACCGTTTCGCTGAACTGAAGCTCCTGCAGCATTTGCAGTTTGGCGAAGCCCACGTTCACGCGGTCCAGGTAGGCCACGACGTAGCACACCACCAACAGCGGCACCAGCCGCCAGCCTACCTTGCGGTAGATGCGGTCCTCCTCACTCGCCGGGATCGCCGGCGTGACCCCGGGGGTCATCGTGTTTTCCATCTATGTCTCCTGTCCTCTAGCGGGATAGGCCGGCTGCGTGCCGGCATCTTGCGGCCCCCGCCCCTGATCGGGGACGCAATGGCCGCTTTGTCTAGCCTAGAACCCACGGGTTGACAAAAAACTGAACAACTAAGGCTGATTCGCGTCATCCCCACGCAAACCCCTAGAGACCAATCCGTCCCTCTTCTTGCAACACGCGCCCGCGTAGTTGTTCCATCCACGGTAAAATGCCAGGTTTCGCACAAAAGTCATCAGGAATCATCATGGAAGCCGAACGTCAGAACCAGCTCGCAGCCCGCCTCGCCGATTACGCGGAGCGCGAACAGGCTCTACGGAGGTATCTTTGACTACGATGCCAAAGCTGAACGCCTGCACGTTGTAAACGCCGAGCTCGAAGACCCGGCCGTCTGGAACGACCCCAAGCACGCCCAAGACCTGGGCCGTGAAAAGAAAGCCCTGGAAGACGTGGTGGAAACGCTCACCGGTCTGAGCACGGGCCTGGCCGACGCCAATGAATTGTTCGAACTGGCCGCGGCCGACGACGACGATTCCACGCTCGAAGCCATTGAAGTCGACGCCGACGCTTTCCAGGCAAAGCTGGAAAACCTTGAATTCCGCCGCATGTTCTCGAACCCGGCCGACCCGTTGAACTGCTTCCTGGACATCCAGGCTGGCGCCGGCGGCACGGAAGCGCAGGACTGGGCGTCGATGCTGTTGCGCCAGTACCTGAAGTACGCCGAGCGCAAGGGCTTCAAGGTTGAAGTGCTGGAAGAATCCGAAGGCGACGTCGCGGGCATCAAGTCGGCCACCATCAAGATGGAAGGCGAATACGCCTTCGGCTACCTGCGCACCGAAACCGGCGTGCACCGCCTGGTCCGCAAGAGCCCGTTCGACTCCTCCGGCGGCCGCCACACGTCGTTCGCCAGCGTGTTCGTGTACCCGGAAGTGGACGAATCGTTCGAAGTTGAAGTGAACCCCGCCGACCTGCGCGTGGACACCTACCGCGCGTCAGGCGCGGGCGGCCAGCACATCAACAAGACCGACTCCGCCGTGCGCCTGACCCACATCCCGACGGGCATCGTCGTGCAGTGCCAGAACGACCGTTCGCAGCACCGCAACCGCGCCGAAGCCATGCAGATGCTGAAGTCCAAGCTCTACGAACTGGAAATGCGCAACCGCATGGCCGAACAGCAGAAGCTGGAAGACTCCAAGACCGATGTGGGCTGGGGCCACCAGATTCGTTCCTACGTGCTGGACCAGAGCCGCATCAAGGACTTGCGCACGAACGTTGAAATTTCCAACACGCAGAAAGTGCTGGACGGCGACCTGGACCCCTTCATCCAGGCCAGCCTGAAGCAAGGCGTCTAAGTTCCGCGATTTTTCCCCTCACCGTACCCAGAGGTCCACGAATGTCTGACACCATCGCAATCCTTACCGGCGCCTCGCGCGGCATCGGCGCCGCCATGGCGCGCGGCCTGGCCAAACCGGGCACGCGCCTGATCACGCTGGCGCGCCGCGAAGACCCCGAGCTGGCCGCCTATGCGCGGTCGCAGGATGTGCAGCTGGAACAATTGTCCGTGGACCTCTCGGACTTGAAGGCGGCTGAAACCGCGGCCGAACGCATCTGCTCGGCCCTGCCGCGCGACGCCAAACGCTATCTGCTCATCAACAATGCGGGCACGGTGCACCCCGTGACCGGCACCGACGCCCTGATCGACAGCGCGGCCATCACCGCCGCCTTCAATCTGAACGTCACCGCCGTCATGCTGCTGACCGCGCGCTTTTTGGCCGCCGTCGAAGACCTGAAGGCCGACCGCCGCGTGCTGAACATTTCCTCCGGCGCGGGCCGCAACCCGAACGCCGGCTGGGGCGTTTACTGCGCCACCAAGGCCGCGCTCGATATGTACTCGCGCGTGGTCAAGCAGGAACAAGGCGCCGACGGCGCGCGCATCGTCGCGCTGGCCCCCGGCATTGTCGACACCGACATGCAGGTCGCCATCCGTTCCAGCGACCCGGAAAGCTTCCCGGCCCTGGCCAAGTTCCAGGACTTCCACGCCACGGGCAAGCTGTCTTCGCCCGCCAATGTGGCCACCCGCATCCTCGCCTACCTGGATCGCGAAGATTTCGGCACGACCGAAATCGACGACATCCGCAATTACGACTGATCCCCCGACCATGACCGACCACTCGACCACTCCGGCCCCCGCCCAGGATGAAAACCGCTTGATCGCCGAACGGCGCGCCAAGCTGGCCAAACTGCGCGAAACCGGGGTCGCGTACCCCAACGATTTCGTCCCGGACGCCCGCGCCGCGGCCCTGCATGACAAGTACGACGGCGAAGAACAGGAAGCCCTGGCCGCCGCCGCCGTCACCGTCAAGGTCGCCGGCCGCATGATGCTCAAGCGCGTCATGGGCAAGGCCAGCTTCGCCACGCTGCAAGACAGCACCGGCCGCATCCAGATCTACCTGGACCGCGGCACGCTGGGCGAAGACAACTACGCCGCGTTCAAACAATGGGACATCGGCGACATCATCGCGATCGAAGGGTCGGTCTTCAAGACCAACAAGGGCGAACTGTCGGTGCACGCCGCCACCGCCCGCCTGCTGTCGAAGTCGCTGCGCCCGCTGCCCGACAAGTTCCACGGCGTGGCCGACCAGGAACTGCGCTACCGCCAGCGCTACGTTGACCTGATCATGACGGATTCCACGCGCCGCACGTTCGAAGCGCGCAGCAAGGCCGTGGGCAGCATCCGCCAGTTCATGCTGAACGCCGGTTTCCTCGAAGTGGAAACGCCCATGCTGCACCCGATTCCGGGTGGCGCGGCGGCCAAGCCCTTCGTCACGCACCACAATGCGCTGGACATGGAAATGTACCTGCGCATTGCGCCCGAGCTCTACCTGAAGCGCCTGATTGTCGGCGGCTTTGAACGCGTGTTCGAAGTCAACCGCAACTTCCGCAACGAAGGCGTGAGCCCCCGTCACAACCCTGAATTCACGATGATGGAGTTCTATGCAGCCTTTGCGGAATACCGCTGGCTCATGGACTTCACCGAAGAGCTGATCCGCCAGGCCGCCATTTCGGCCACCGGCAGCGCCGTGCTGACTTATCAGGAACGCGAGCTGGACCTGTCCAAGCCGTTCGACCGCCTGACCATCTGCGAAGCCATCCTGAAGTACGCGCCGGGCTACACCCAGGAACAACTGGACGACGCCACCTTCGTACGCGCCGAACTGAAGAAGCTGGGCGCGGACGCTGACGGCCCCGTGCTGTCGCGCGCCGGCCTGGGCGCGCTGCAACTTGCGCTGTTCGAAGAGACGGCCGAAGCCAAGCTCTGGAACCCCACCTACATCATCGACTACCCGGTCGAAGTGTCGCCGCTGGCGCGCGCTTCCGACACGCGCGAAGGCATCACCGAGCGCTTCGAACTGTTCATGACGGGCCGCGAAATCGCCAACGGTTTCTCGGAGTTGAACGACCCCGAAGACCAGGCCGAACGCTTCCGCTCGCAAGTCGAAGCCAAGGACGCCGGCGACGAAGAAGCCATGTTCTACGACGCAGACTACATCCGCGCGCTGGAATACGGCATGCCTCCGACGGGCGGCTGCGGCATTGGCATCGACCGCCTGGTCATGCTGCTGACCGACAGCCCCAGCATCCGTGACGTCATCCTCTTCCCGCACCTGCGCCGTGAAGACTAAAGGCCGCAAGGCCACGGCGGCATCATGATCTTCAAGATCCTGATGCTGCTGCTGGTGGTGGCGGGGCTGGTCTACTGGATCAAGCAACCCCGCCGCATCCAGCCGGGCTCGCAGGGCGCGTCTTATGCGCCCGTGCGAGCGCGACGTCCGGTATTCATTGCGCTGTGCATCGCCGCCGCGATCTCGGCCGTAGCGGCGCTGATGACCGCCCTGCTGTGGATGGGTGGCGTGGCGGGCGGCGTCACCGGTGGCGGCTATCACGGCGAAGCCGATTACCTGCTGACGGTGTCCGGGTCGCTACTGGCGCTGGCTGTCGCCTGCGCCGTCGGCGCCTTCCTCAAGCGCCGGGGCTAAGCCGCCGTTATGCGGCAACGGGCCACGCCCCCGCTCCTGCGGGCAAAGCCGGCAGCGACGCCAACAACATCGCATCAATGAACTCGGCAGGCGCAAGACGCCCGCCGGGCTTGTACCACTGCACCGTCAGGTTCATCGCCCCCAGCACGCAGCGCTTGATGACGCGTGCATCCCCCTGGAGCAGCCCCGCGTCCACCGCGCCCGCCACCGCTGACTGCCACATGGCTTCGTAGTGGTCGCTTAGCGCTTTCACGGCCGCCTGGCTGGGTGCGGACAAGCTGCGCCATTCGTACACCAGCGCGTTCATCGCATCGCCACCCGCGCCTTGCAGCATGCTCCACATGTGCACGCGGAACAGCGCCGCCAGACGATCGGCCGGGGCGTGGTATCGCGCCAGCGCGCGCTCGCCGCCATCGATCACTTCCTGAATGCCGTTGTTCATCACCGCCACCAGAATTTCTTCCTTGCTGCGGAAATGGTGAAACAAGCTGCCGGATTGCAGCCCGACCGCGCGCGCCAGTTCGCGCACCGTGGTGCGCTCATAGCCGTGCTTGCAAAAGAGCCGACCCGCCGTCAGCACCAGTTCGCGGCGGCGTTCGGAATCGGTGCCTTCGTCGCGCGGCACGGCGGCCACGGTCTTGGTCATGACGCGTCACAGCCTCTGGATAATCGTCGCGGTGGCCATGCCATGGCCGATGCACATCAGCTGCATGCCGATCTCGCCTTCCGTTGCTTCAAGCCCTGTCAGCATCTTGGCCATCAGCCCCGCGCCCGTCGCGCCCAGCGGGTGCCCATGCGCAATCGCGCCGCCCCAAGGATTCACGCGCGACAGCTTGGCGTCCAGCTCGCGCTGCCACGCCAGCACAACGCTGGCGAAGGCTTCGTTGATTTCGATCCAATCGATGTCTTCCAGGCTGAGTCCCGCGCGCGCCAACGCCAGCCGCGTGGCGGGAATCACGCCCGTCAGCTGCATCACCGGGTCAGACCCAACCACCACGCGCGCCAGGAATCGCGCACGCGGACGCAGCCCATCAGCAAGCGCGCAATCGCGGTCGGCCAGCAACACCGCCGCAGCGCCATCCGCCAACTGGCTGGCATTCGCTGCGGTGACGCCGCCCTGCCCCACTGGCCGCATGGCGGGCGCCATGGCGGCCATGCGCGCGGGGTCCGTTTTCTCGCGGATGCCTTCGTCGCGGTGCGCGGCCTCTTGCGGACCCGGCAGCAATTCCGCATGCCACCCGGCACGCGCGGCGGCCCAGGCGCGCGCATGGCTTTCGCGCGCCCACTCGTCCATCGCGGCTTGCGACAGCTGCCAGTGGTCGGCGATGCGTTCCGCGCTTTCAATCTGATGGATCAACGGATAGCGTTCCAGCAGCGCCGGGTTCAGCGATTCAAATCCCTTGAACTCGCCCTGCCCTAGTGTCACGTCCAGGAACATCGGCACGCGGCTCATGCTCTCGACACCGCCCGCCACCACGTACCGCATATCGCCCGCCGCGATGGCCTGCGCGCCGAAGTGCACCGCCTGTTGGCTGGAGCCGCACATGCGGTTCAACGACACGCCCGGCACGCTTTCCGGCAAGCCGGACAGCATGGCGGCCAACCGCCCGATGTTGGCGCCCTGCTCGCCCGCCTGGCTGACGCAACCCGCAATCAGATCTTCAACGCGGTCAGCCGGCAAGCCCGCACGCGCCAGCAAACCGTTCACGGTCTGCGCCAACAACGTATCGGGCCGGGTATCGGCCCACCATCCGCCGCGGCGGCCGAATGGCGTGCGCACCGCTTCCACGATCACGGCTTCATTCATGCCATCGTCTCCTCAACGTAGAGCGTTTCGATTTCTTTCGCATACGTGCGATAGATGCTGGCGCGGCGCACCTTCATCGTCGCCGTCACCTCGCCGTCGTCATGATCCAGTTCTTTGGTCAGCAGGTGAAAGCGCTTGATCTGCGCCACCGGGGCCAGCCCGGCATTGGCGCGCGACACTTCCTGCTGCACCAGCTCGCGCACCTGCGCCGATTCGGCCAGCGACCGGAAATGCGTGAATGCAATGCGGCGCGACTCCGCCCACTTGCCCACCGTATCGAACTCCAGCTGGATCAGGGCGGACACGAACTTGCGCCCATCCGCAATCACGATGCATTCCTTCACATAGGGGCTGCCCTTCACGGCGTTCTCGATTTCAGAAGGCGTCAGATTCTTGCCGCCCGCCGTGATCATGATGTCTTTCAGGCGGTCCACGATGCGCACGCGGCCATCCAATTCCGCCACCACATCACCCGTATGCAACCAGCCATCACGCACCGTATCCGCCGTGGCGTCGGCGTTTTTGTAATAGCCCTGGAACACCATATCGCCACGCACCAGCAGTTCGCCCGCGTCGCCCATTTTCCAATCGACACCCAGAATTGGCTCGCCCACCGTGCCCACCTTCACACGGTCAGGATGCTGGCCAAAGATCATGCCCGCCGACTCCGTCAGCCCGTACACCTCTAGCAGCGGCACCCCCAGATTGCGGAAGTAGCGCACCACGTCGGGCGGAATGGGCGCCGCGCCCGTCATTGCCACACGCGCGCGCCGCAAGCCGATGAAGTTCTGCAAAGCGCGCAGCACCAGCCCGTACCACAGCGCATGCGTCAGCCGTTCGCCCACGTTGTACTGCGCGGGCGACTTTTCCAGAAACGGCGCGCAGCGCGCCAGCGCCTGCCGGTACAGCCATTGCTGTAGCCGGCCCGCTTCCTGCATCTTGATCGAGATCGACGCGTGCAGCTTTTCCCAAATGCGCGGCACGCCCAGGAAGATCGTCGGCGCCACTTCACGCAGGTCTTCCTGCACGGTGCGGATCGACTCCCCAAAATTCACCTGCGACCCCAGATACAACGGCACAAAGGTCGACAGCATCTGCTCGGCCACGTGGCACAGCGGCAGGTAAGACAGATGCACGCTGTGCGCATCCATCGACAGCCGGTCCGCGATGCCCGGGGCCACGCCGCGCATATTGCGAAAGCTCAGCATCGCGCCCTTGGGCTTGCCCGTGGAGCCCGACGTATAGATCATCAGCCCAGTTTCATCCAGGCCCTGCGCATCCAGCGCGGTATTCAGCGCAGCAAGCTCGGCGGCTTCGCGCGCCGCGCCATCGGCTTCGATCTCGGCAAAGGTCACGATGCGTTCGCGCTCGGCCGGCGCATAAGACCGCAGCCCCTTGGTTTCCATCATCACGATGCGGCGCAAGCGCGGCAGGCGGCTGGCCACTTGCAGCACCTTGTCGGTTTGCTCCTGGTCTTCGCATACGACGAGCTCGACGTCCGCATGCTCCAGCACATAGCCCATTTCTTCGGCGGGGCTGGTGGAATACACGCCCACCGCCACGCCGCCCACGGTGCCCGCCCCCAGCTGCGTCAGCAGCCATTCCACGCGGTTCTCGGACACGATGGCCACGCGGCCGCCGGGGCTCAGGCCCAAGGCGCGCAGCCCCATCCCCACGCGGCAGGCACGCTGCCAATATCCCGCCCAGGTCAGCGGCTTCCAGATGCCAAAATCCTTTTGCCGGATGGCAATGCCGGCGGGCTGCCGCCGCGCCTGCTCGCGCAGCATCTGCGGCAAGGTCAGCTCGGGCCAGACGGCAAGGTCGATGGGGGCAATCATGGTCTTATCCTTCATGACAGCCAGCGCTTGCGGCGCTTGTAGTGCTTGATGTCGCGAAAGCCGCGCGCCTCGCCCGTGCCGCCCACGCCCAGATAGAACTCGCGCACGTCCGGGTCGGCGGCCAGCTTGTCGGCAGACCCGTCGATCACCACCTTGCCCGTTTCCATGATGTAGCCGTAATGCGCCACGGCCAATGCCACCGAGGCGTTCTGTTCAACCAGCAACATCGACACGCCCTGCTCGGCGTTGATGCGCGCGATGATGGAAAAAATGCTCTCCACCAGCATCGGCGACAAACCCAGCGACGGTTCATCCAACAGCATCAGCCGAGGCTGCGCAATCAGCGCCCGGCCAATGGCAAGCATCTGCTGTTCGCCCCCGGACAAATACCCCGCCAGCCCGCGCCGCCGCTCGAACAGGCGCGGGAAATACCCGTAGACCAGATCGAAGTCCACGCGCGCCCCCGGCCTGCCCGTCAGCGCGTAGGTGGCCGCCACCAGGTTCTCTTCCACGGTCAGGTCTTCGAACACGCGCCGCCCTTCCATCACATGCGCCAGCCCCGCGCGCACCAGGTTTTGCGGCTTGGCGCCCGCCGTGTCGCCGCCGTTGTAGACGATGTGCCCGCGCACGAGCGCCCCGTCTTCCAGGTCCAGCAAGCCGGACACGGCCTTCAAGGTTGTGGATTTTCCTGCGCCGTTGCTGCCCAATAGCGCCACGATGCTGCCGGCAGGCACCGACAGGGACAGGCCGCGCAACACCTGCACCGCCTTGTTGTAGACGACTTCGATATTGTTGATGTCCAGCACCGCTGCGGGCGGCGCCGTCGTCGTCTGTTGCGCGTCATGTCCCAGGTTCACAGTGGCCTCACTTCAACACGATCCAATCGGACGCCGGCACCATCTGCTTTTGCTTCACGTCAGCGCGATAGATCCGGCCCACCGGAATGGAATTGCCCTTGATTGTGATCGGCACGCCGATCAGCCCGCCCGTGTCAAAGTCCTTGATGCCGTCCAGCGCGGCCTTCATGTTGGCGCTGGTCAGTTCCTTGCCGGCGTCCAGCGTGCGCTTGGCCACCTCTGAAAACAGCATCGCCGCCAGGAAGCCCTGCATATAGCCCGTGCTTTGATACTGCGGACGCATTTCGCGAATCTTCTTCAGCATCGGCGCGTCGCCGTCCGTGTCGTAGTAGTACCGGTACGGCATCACGCCCATGAAGCCTTCGGCGTCTTCACCCATCTGCATCACCGTGGAGTTGTCCATGGTCCAGAACGTGCCCATGTAGCGTGTCTTGAGACCCATGCGCTTGCCCTGCCCCACGAATTCGGGAATGGGCGCCAGCACATAGCCGTGGAAGATCGTGAAGTCAGGGTCGGCGCGGCGCAGCTTGATGACTTCGGTCGATACATCAACGCTGCCCGGCGGCGTCATGATTTCGGTGGCGACTTTCAGCCCCAGCTTTTCAGCCACCGCGCGCGAACTCGCAATGGGGTCGCGGCCGAACTCGGTATCGGAATACACGAACGCGACTTTCGCGCCCGGCTGTTCCTTGGCGATGTAGCGCAGCAGAATGCCGAACATCTCGGTGTAGTCCGGCCCCAGCATGAACTGCGCGGGATACTTGGCCGGGTCGTTCAGCTCGGTCGCGAACGATGCGCCCGTCATCAGGATGTCGCCCGTGCGGTTCAGTTCGGCGTTGATGGTCTTCGAAAAGCCGGTCGAGTCCCCGTAGTAGAAATTCACCTTGTTCTGGCTGGTGATCTTCTTGAACGCGGCCACCGACGCATCCACCTTGTAGGCCGTGTCCTCAGGCACGTAGCGCAGCTTGCGGCCCTTGATGCCGCCCTGGTCGTTGATGATCTTCACGTAGTCGGTGATGCCCGCGTGAATGCCCTGGCCCGCGAAGGCGAACACGCCGCTCAGCGGAATCGACCCGCCCAGCACCAGATCGTCCGCGGCCTGCGCCGCGGGCGCCACCGCCAATGCCGCCGCCAGGCCCAATGGGGCCAACAACTTCGATAAACCGCTGCCTATCCGGATGCGCTTCATGATGTGTCTCCTTGGGTCTTATGGGTATTGCAGTCGGCCAGTCAGCGCTCAGGTCCGGAAAGGCCACAGGTGGAAGAAGCGGCGCACTCGCCGCCAGATTTCCGCGAGCCCATGCGGCTCGAAGATCAGAAAGCCCACAATCAGCAGGCCGAAAACAATGGTGCGCACGGGCGACACCAGCCGCAGCGCATCGCCGCCCACCGACAGCCAGCCCACGATCAGCTTCAACAATTCCGGCACCATCGTCATGAAGATGGCGCCCAGGATGGAGCCCAATATCGACCCCATGCCGCCCACGATGATCGCGGCCAGAAAGAAGATCGACATGATCAGCGGAAAGCTCTCGGGCGTGACGACGCGAAAGAAATACGCCCACAGGCCGCCCGCCACCCCCGCGTAGAACGACGACAAGCCAAACGACAGTAGCTTGTAGTGCAGCAGCCGGATGCCCAGCACTTCGGCCGAGATATCGCGGTCACGGATGGCGATAAAGGCGCGCCCGATGCGCGTGCGGAACAGGTTGGCTGCGCCCAGCACCATCAGCACCGTCACCGGCACAATCAGCCAATAGATCTTGAACGAGGTATCCAGGTCCACCCCCAACAGCCGTGCTGGCGGCACTTGCAAGCCGCTCGTGCCGCCCGTGAATTGCCAGTTGGCGAAAATGAAATGCGCGATGAACGAGGCGGCAATCGTGGCAATGGCCAGGTACAGCCCCTTCACCCGCAGCGAGGGAATGCCGACCAGCAGCCCGCCCACCATCGCCACCACGCCACCGCCCAGCAGATTGACCAGCACCGGTGTCCCCAGGCGCAGCTCCATCACGGCCACGGTGTATGCGCCCAAGCCCATGAAGGCCGCCTGCCCCAGGCTGACCAGCCCGGTGTAGCCCGTCAGAATATTCAGCCCGGTCGCGCTGGCGATGTTGATCGCCACCAGGCAGGCCAGGTACAGCCAGTACGCGTCGGCCACGAACGGGAACAGCACGAGGGACGCCGCCAGCAACGCCAGCCACACATGCTGCGTGCGCGTATCGAATAGCGCTTCGTCGGCCAGGTAAGTCTGCTTTGCAGTGGCGATGCGCATGGGTCAGAGCCTCTCGATTTCACGGGTGCCGAACAGGCCGTAGGGCCTGACCATCAGCACCACTACCAACACGATGAACGTGGCCAGCAGCTTGAACTCGCCGCCCAGGTACGCCCCCGCCCACGCCTCCAGCAAGCCGATGAACACGCCGCCCACCAAGGCGCCCGCCACGCTATCCAGCCCGCCCACGATCACCACCACCAGCACCGACAAGCCAAACACGCCCATCGATGACGAGATGCCGCCAATCGCACCCACGATCACGCCCGACACCGCCGCCAGCGCACCCGCCGCCACCCAGGCCAACGAGAACACGCGCGGCACGTTGATGCCCATTGCATACGCCGCGCCTTGGTCAGACGCCGTCGCGCGCAACGCCACGCCGCCGCGCCAGTAGCGAAACACCACCAGCACCAGCAAGGCCAGCACCACCGCCACCCAGAATCCGTAGAACACCTTGGGCGCCACAAAGGCTTCGCCCACCATCACGGGTGAACGCGGCATGAACTCGGGCAAGCGGCGTTGGTCGGCCGTCCAGATCAGTTCCACCACGCCCACCAGAATGGACGCCAGCCCCACCGTCACCATGAACACCGAGATGGGCGCTTCGCCCAACATGGGCCGTATCGTCAGGCGCTCAACCAGCGCGCCCAAGGCGCCCGACACCACCACGGCGCCCACAATCGCCAGCCAGATCGGCCATTCCATGCCGGTGGCAAAGGCATAGAACACATAGGCGCCCAGCATCAGGAATTCGCCGATGGCGATGTTCACCACGCGCGTCGCCTTGTAGACAATCACAAACGCCAGCGCCGCCAGCGCATACAAGCCGCCGCTGCCCAAACCAGCCAGCGTCACTTCCAGAAAGAACAGCATGTCCATCAGGCAGCCTCCCGCAAGCGGCGGCGCAGGTCGCCCACATCACCCGCGCCCAGATACGCCTTGATGACTTCCGGGTTCGCTTGGACCTGGCTGGGCGTGCCATCGGCAATGACCTGCCCAAAATTCAGCACCACCACGTGGTCCGACAGGTCCATCACCATGCCCATGTCGTGCTCCACCATCAGCACCGTCACGCCCCACTCAGAACGCGCGTCCAGGATGAAGCGCGCCATGTCGTCGGTTTCTTCACGATTCATACCGGCTACCGGCTCGTCCAGCATCAGCACTTTGGGGTTCATGGCCAGCGCGCGCGCCAGTTCCACGCGCTTTTGCAGCCCATACGACAAGGCCGCGACGGGCGCGTGGCGGATGTGGTCGATTTCAAGAAAATCGATGATGCGTTCTTCGATGTCGGCCCGCAGCGCCATCTCTTCGCGGCGCGCGCGGCCCAGGTAGAACAAGGCGTCCAGCACATTGGTGCGCAGATGCGCGTGGCGGCCCAGCTTGATGTTGTCCAGCACCGTCATGCCGCGAAACAGCGCAATGTTCTGAAAGCTGCGCGCCAAGCCCAGCTTGGCGCGTGCAGGCGCCGCGACACGCGTAATGTCGCGCCCTTCAAAGCGGATCTGCCCGGCGGCGGGTTTATAGAACCCGGAAATGGTGTTGAACAGCGAGGTCTTGC
This sequence comes from Achromobacter kerstersii, assembly GCF_902859595.1. Taxonomy (GTDB): domain Bacteria; phylum Pseudomonadota; class Gammaproteobacteria; order Burkholderiales; family Burkholderiaceae_B; genus Achromobacter; species Achromobacter kerstersii. The sequence continues at coordinate 1,731,769 of NZ_CADIJQ010000001.1, forward strand.
CGGCGCCATTGGGGCCGATGACCGTGGTGATGGAACCCGGCGCCACGCGAAAGCCCACGCCCGTCAGCGCTTTGACCCCGCCAAACGCCAAGGTAACCCCATCCACCTCCAGCAAGGGAGGTTGCTCGGACTGATCCACCATTTGTCTCCTCGCTGAATGATCGCGAAGTTTTTTTGCCGCCTTGGGCGGACATTTTTTAAGACGATGAATCAGGCGACCCGCGAGCCAGGAGATGCAACGAACCTGTCTTTACCTTTGCCTGTTCAGCGCCGGAAAATCGTTCATGCGGTACTGCGATGCGTTACGCTAAGCGTGCTCAAAACAAAACCAAGCAAGCGCTCGGTTCAGACCATAGCATCGCGGTTTTTGGATCGACAGTTGGTACTTACCCGATAACGGAGACACGCCATGACCCAAGGACTTCCCACGTTTCAGACGGTGCTGCTGGAGGCCAAAGGCACTCTTGCGACCGTCACGCTGAACCGCGCCGACACGCTCAACGCCATTGATGTCGCCATGGCGCGCGACCTGCAACGCGCCGCCCAATGGCTGGAAACCCGCAAGGAAATTCGCGTGGTGCGTTTGCGCGCGTCGGGCAAAGCCTTCTGCGCGGGCGGCGACATCAGCATGTTCACGGGCGCGCCGGATGACGTGCGCAACACGCTCTTGGACTTGTTCACGCCGCTGAATGATTTCATCTCGCGCATCGGCCGCATGAACAAGGTCTGGCTGGCCGAAGTGCATGGCGTCGCGGCGGGCGCGGGGTTGTCGCTGGTGCTGGCGTGCGACCTGGCCATCGCCGATGCGGGCACGCGCTTCATGACCGCCTATCTCAAACTCGGCGCCACGCCAGACGCCGGCATGACGCACGGGCTGGCACGCGTACTGGGTCCCAAGCGCGCGCTGGACTTACTGCTGCGCCACGACGCTTTCACCGCCAGCGACGCGCTGGCCTGGGGCATCATCACGCGCGTGGCGCCTGCGGGAGAACTCAGCGTTGCAGCGGAACAATATGCAGTGGACCTTGCCCGCCACGCGCCGCATGGCATCGCCGGCGCGAAGGACCTGCTGCGCTCGGCTGCGCACGCCACATTGGAAACCCAGCTGGCGGACGAGACCGCGCGCTTTCTGGATTCCGCGCGGCGCGCCGACTTCGCGGAAGGCGTGCAAGCGTTCCGCGAAAAACGGGCGCCGGCGTTCAAGGGTGAATAAGGAATCGGAACGGCCGATGAAGGCCGATCATCATCGATCACCTCTCACCCGGGTAATAGCCAGATCAGATCAGCCCGGCGCGCTTTTCCACGGCTTGCGCCCAGCGCCGCGCCACCGTCGGCGACGTTGCGCACGTGGCCGACTCCGTCACCACGCGCACGGCGCGTTCCAGCAGCTGGATATCCGCTTCATGCTGACGCGCCACATGCGGGTCTTCAAAGAAGATCACGCGCTGGCATTGATGCTCCAGCACCAGCTCGGCAATCTGCGCGTCGCCGCCCAGCGGCCCGCTCAGGTAACGATGCACCCACGGCGTATCCTTCGGCCAGCCGCGCGACCACGCCAGCTCGTTCAGGCGCCCGCCGGTGGTGCCGGTGGCGACACGCCGCGCAAACTGCGACAGCACATCAAAGTGCTCGCTGGCGAACGCCACCATCTCGTCTTTGAGCGCATCGTGGGCGATCATCGCCAGCGTCTGGCCCGCAAAATTAAAGAGGCGCGATGCCGACACATCGGGCGCGAGCCCGGCATGCACACGTTCGACTTCCATCCATTCGATGGCGCCCGCCAGCGTCGAGATAAACGGCCGGCCGTGCGTGATGCACTGACGCTTCAGCGCCAACGCTTCGGGGAAAATCGACGACGGGTCCACCGGGTCAATCAGATAGATGGCGCCATCAAACGGCGCCTGCCCATCGCGGCCCTCGGTGACGCGCGCCACCAGCTTCATCAAGCCGCCTTCGCGCCCATACGGGTAGCGCACCAGGCCGCTATAGCCTTGCAGCATGCCTTCGCGCACGATGGCGTCGTGCGTGCGGCCAACGGTGTGCAGCTGCACACCCATCTCGCGAATGGTGGACGAACAGGCCCGCAACCAGGTGAACAGCGCGGCATCGGGAGTTTCGTGGTGCAGTCGATTGGCGGCCAGGCCAAAACGCAATTGGGCAGCGGGCATCGGTAGACTCAGGCAAATAGGAACACAACAATCGGACCCCTGATAATACCGTGGCCATGAAGGCCGCGGCATCGCAGGCGCCAAAACAAAACGCTCCCCGTAGGGAGCGTTTTTGCCAGCGGGTCAGTCCGCTTCGTCGATCCAGGCCATCTGAATGGCTTCCAGGATCTTCTCGCCACAGTGGGCGGGGTCATCGCTGAAATCCGGCAAGGCCATGACCCATTCGCGCAGCTGAGTGAAACGCAGCGTCTTCGGGTCCACGTCAGGGTGCGTGTCGACCAGCGCGGCCGCAATCTCGTAGGTATCGGTCCACTTCATCAATGGCCCTCTTTCGCGTGGTTGATGGTGTACTTGGGAATCTCGACCGTCAGGTCGGTATCGGTCACCAGCGCCTGGCACGACAAGCGCGACGTCGGCGTCAGGCCCCAGGCCTTGTCCAGCAAATCTTCTTCGTCGTCCGTCGCGTCTTCCAGCGCAGAATAACCTTGCTTGATCACCACGTGACAGGTCGTGCACGCGCACGACAACTCGCACGCGTGTTCGATGTCGATGTGGTTATCCAGCAGAACGCGGCAGATCGACACGCCCTTGGGCGCGTCTTCGATCACGGCGCCTTCGGGGCAGTAATCGGGATGAGGCAATACAGTCAGTTTCGGCATAACTTCTAATCAGGCGATCTCATCAAGTTTGCGGCCCGCCAATGCGGCGCGGATGCTGCGATCCATCCGCCGCGCGGCGAAGTCATCGGTCGCGGCCGACAAGGCCTGCACGGCGTCTTTCACCGTGTCCACGTCCTGCGCGTTTTGTGCGTCGATGGCGGCTTGCAGGCATTCGTCCACCTGCTTGCGCTCGTCGGCTTCCAGCAAGTCGCCGTCAACCGCCAGGGCGGCCTGAACGGATTCGACCAGTTGGCGCGCGTCCACCTGCTGCTCGCGCAACATGCGTGCACGGGCATCGGTATCGGCCTGCGCCACGCTGTCGGCCAGCATCTGCGCGATCTCGTCGTCGGTCAGGCCGTACGACGGTTTGACTGACACCGCAGCTTCCACGCCAGTGCTCTGCTCGCGCGCGGTAACGCTCAGCAGGCCATCCGCATCCACCTGGAAGGTCACGCGAATGCGCGCGGCGCCCGCCACCATCGGGGGGATGCCACGCAATTCAAAACGTGCGAGCGAACGCGAGTCCGCCACAAGATCACGCTCGCCCTGCACCACGTGGATGCTCATGGCCGTTTGGCCATCCTTGAACGTCGTGAACTCTTGGGCACGCGCCACCGGAATCGTGCTGTTGCGCGGAATCACCCGCTCAACCAGGCCGCCCATCGTTTCGAGCCCCAGTGACAGCGGAATCACGTCCAGCAGCAGCCAGTCTTCGCCCGGCGCGCGGTTACCCGCCAGCAGATTGGCCTGCAAGGCCGCCCCCAGCGCCACGACTTGATCCGGGTCCAGATCGGTCAACGGCTCGGTGCCAAACACCTTGCCAACCGCGGCGCGCACAACGGGCATGCGCGTTGCGCCGCCCACCATCACGACGCCACGCACATCGGCGGGTTTCAACGACGCATCGCGCAAAGCGCGGCGTGCGCAATCCAGCGTGCGCTCGATCAGCGGCTGCGCCAGCGTTTCAAATTCAGCGCGCGTCAGGGTCAGATTCACATCTCGGCCGTCAGACAAAGCCAGCTTCAACGTGGCGGTCTCGGCGTCCGACAAGGCTTCACGCGCGGTACGAGCGGCCATCAGCAACCCGCGGCGATCCGCCGGCGAGAACTCGCCCGCCGCCAGCTTGGCCACGGCGTGGTCAGCGATCAGCGCATCAAAGTCATCACCACCCAGCGCGGTGTCGCCGCCGGTGGAGATCACTTCGAACACGCCCTGCGTCAGACGCAAAATCGAAATGTCGAACGTGCCGCCGCCCAAGTCGTACACGGCGTACACACCTTCGGACGCGTGATCCAAACCGTAGGCAATGGCCGCAGCCGTGGGCTCGTTCAGCAGGCGCAGTACGTTCAGGCCGGCCAAACGCGCCGCATCGCGCGTCGCTTGCCGCTGAGCATCGTCAAAGTATGCCGGCACGGTGATCACCGCGCCCACCAGGTCGTCGCCCAGCACGTCTTCAGCGCGCTGGCGCAGCACCGCCAGAATCTGCGCGGACACCTCGACCGGGCTCAGATCACCCTGCGCCGTGCGGATACGCACCATGCCGGGCGCATCCACGAATTCGTAGGGGGCACGCGTGGCGCGCGCCTCTTCCAACGAACGGCCCATGAATCGCTTCACGGACACAACGGTATTCAAGGGGTCTTCGGCTTGCTGAGCCAGAGGCTCGCGGCCCGTGGTGACTTTCCCGCCGGGGAAATAACGCACCGCCGACGGCAGCAAGGCATAGCCCTGCGCGTCAGGCAACACTTCGGCCACGCTGCTGCGCACCGCCGCGACGAGAGAATTGGTAGTGCCCAGATCGATCCCGACCGCCAGCTTGCGCTGGTGCGGCGCGGGCGATTCACCGGGCTCGGATATCTGCAATAAGGCCATGATTCTATTTTTCTGGTCAGTAGGCGGCGAAGTCCTGGCGCCCGTCTCCGGGGCGCCCCAACGCAGCGTAGGGCTATCCAGCGGGCTGGGCGTGCGCCAGCTCTTCAGCCAGCTTTTCCACGAACATCCATTCCCGCACCTTGAGCCCGGCAGTCGCGTAGTCGCGTTCGGTATCCAGCAGCCGGGTCAGCGTGGCGCGCATCGTAACGCGCGCCTCTTCCAACTCCGATTGCAGGGCGGCCAACGCGGCAGCGTCGTCTCGCGCATCGTCCAGCATCTCGCGCCAGGTCATTTGCTGCATCAGGAAAGCGGTGTCCATGGACGTGTTGCTTTCGGTCTGCAAATCAACGCCTGCCTGCTCGCACAGGTAACGCGCCCGCAACAACGGGTCGCGCAGCACACGGTAAGCCTCGTTCGCACGCGCCGCCCATTGCATGGCGACGCGGCGTTCCGCGGGGCTGGCCGTGGCAAAACGGTCGGGATGCACTTGCGCGGCGACAGCGCGCCACGACGATTCCAACGCTTGCGCGTCCAGGTCGAAGCGTGCCGGTAAGCCGAACAGGCTGAAGTGGTCGTCTCCAGCCAAGACTTACACCGTGAACGACTCGCCGCAGCCGCAGGTCGCCTTCTCGTTGGGGTTGCGGAACTTGAAACCTTCGTTCAGGCCTTCGCGGGCGTAATCCAGCTCGGTGCCATCCAGGTAAGCCAGGCTCTTGGGGTCGATGAAGACCTTTACGCCAAAGCTCTCGAACACGGCGTCTTCCGGCGCCGAGTCGTCCACGTATTCCAACTTGTAGGCCATGCCGGAGCAGCCCGTCGTCCTAACGCCGAGCCGCAAGCCGATACCCTTTCCGCGCTTTTGCAAGTAGCGGCCGATATGGGTGGCAGCCTGTTGGGTCAGGGTAACGGACATGATCAGCCTGCCACCGCTTCGGCCGGAACCGAGTGCTTTTCTTTGTAGTTCTGCACCGCGGCCTTGATCGCGTCTTCGGCCAGGATGGAACAGTGAACCTTCACCGGCGGCAGAGCCAACTCTTCAGCAATCTGCGTGTTGCGGATGTTCATGGCTTGGTCCAACGTCTTGCCCTTGACCCATTCGGTCACGAGCGAGCTGGACGCAATGGCCGAACCGCAACCATAGGTCTTGAAGCGCGCGTCTTCGATCACGCCAGCTTCGTTTACCTTGATCTGCAGCTTCATCACGTCGCCACAGGCGGGCGCGCCGACCATGCCGGTACCAACCGACTCGTCCGACTTGTCGAACGAACCGACGTTGCGCGGGTTTTCGTAGTGATCCAGGACTTTAGTGCTGTAAGACATATTAGTTCTCCACGTATTTCTTGGCGCGGGCGCTTAGTGCGCGGCCCACTGCACGGTGTTCAGGTCGATGCCTTCCTTGGCCATTTCCCACAGCGGCGACATATCGCGCAGCTTGCCAACACGGCTCTTGAGAAGTTCGATCGCGTAATCCACTTCCTTTTCGGTCGTGAAACGGCCCAGGGTGAAGCGGATCGAGCTGTGCGCCAGCTCGTCGTTGCGGCCCAGTGCGCGCAGCACATAGGAAGGTTCCAGGCTGGCCGAGGTGCAGGCCGAACCGCTGGAGACGGCCAGTTCCTTGATCGCCATGATCAGGGACTCGCCTTCGACATAGTTGAAGCTGACGTTCAGGTTATGCGGCACGCGCTGGTCCATGTCGCCATTCAGATAGACCTCTTCGATCTGCGACAGGCCATTCCAAAGACGATCTCGCAACATGCGGATGCGTTCGTTCTCGGTGCCCATTTCTTCGCGGGCCAGACGGAAAGCTTCGCCCATGCCAACGATCTGATGGGTGGCCAGCGTGCCAGAACGGAAACCACGCTCATGGCCACCGCCGTGCATTTGCGCTTCGATGCGGATGCGCGGCTTGCGGCGCACGTACAACGCGCCGATACCCTTGGGGCCGTAAGTCTTGTGCGCCGAGAACGACATCAGGTCGACCTTCAGCTTTTGCAGATCGATTTCCACCTTGCCAGTCGCCTGAGCGGCGTCCACGTGGAAGATGATCCCTTTCTCGCGGCAGATCTCGCCCAGGGTCTCGATGTCCTGGACAACGCCGATCTCGTTGTTGACCATCATCACCGACACCAGCACCGTGTCAGGGCGCAGCGCAGCCTTGAAGACGTCCAGATCAATCAGGCCATCATCTTTCACATTCAGATACGTGACCTCGAAGCCTTGGCGCTCGAGCTCGCGACAGGTGTCCAACACCGCCTTGTGCTCGGTCTTCACCGTGATGATGTGCTTGCCGCGCTCGGCGTAGAAATTCGCGGCGCCCTTGATGGCCAGGTTGTTGGATTCCGTTGCGCCAGAAGTCCAGACAATTTCACGCGGGTCAGCATTGACCAGCTTGGCGACTTCTTCGCGGGCGCGCTCAACGGCTTCTTCGGATTCCCAGCCAAACGAGTGGCTGCGCGATGCCGGATTGCCGAAATTCTCGTACAGCCAGGGCACCATCTTGTCCACGACGCGGGGGTCGACGGGTGTCGTGGCCGAATAGTCAAAATAAATCGGGCGGGTGGTCATATCTACAACTCCTGATACTGCTTATACGGTGGCATTGGCGGCAACGGTCGTGGTCGGGGCATTGGCGGCGGCGGCGTTCGCCCCACCCACCCGATTCACACGTACCGCGCAGGCCTGCGCTTGATTGCTGGCTTCCTGCAATTGGCGCACGCGCTGCTGATCAACGAGATCTTGCAGGGACACCGAATCCAGGTAATCGACCATCTTGCGATTCAATGTGGCCCAGAGCTCGTGCGTCATGCACTTGCCCGGCTTGCCGTCATTGCCGCTCGTACAGTCCCGTTTGCCGCCACAGCTGGTGGCGTCCAAAGGTTCATCAACCGCAAAGATGATGTCGGCAACGGTAACGTTGCGCGCAAGACGCGCAAGCGAGTAACCGCCGCCCGGACCACGCACGCTATCCACGAGTTCGTGGCGACGCAGTTTTCCGAACAGCTGTTCCAGATAGGAAAGCGAAATATTCTGACGCTGGCTGATGGCCGCAAGAGTGACCGGGCCGCTATGCTGCCGCATAGCCAGATCGATCATGGCAGTCACGGCGAAACGCCCTTTGGTAGTTAGCCGCATGGTGGGTTCCCTGTGATTCGGCAATGGCCGCCAGCGAATCCAGCGGTCAATACCCGAGTAATTGGGTCAAGTATAGCCTATTCCCGACTAATTTGGTATGGCTCCCGGCTAGAAAAAACCGCGCAGTTGCGCGGTTTTTTCACTGCCCCAGTACGCCGAGAGCCGCACTACAGGCGGCTCTACGGAAAAGCGATCAAGCTGCTTGGTACTGAGTAGCGCGCTTACGGACCAGTTCAAGAACACCCTGACAGGCGTCCTCCAGGTAGTCGAGCACCTTGCCGAAACCATCGGCGCCGCCGTAGTACGGATCAGGCACGGTGGCCTCCTCGAACTCGTTGGCGAAGCGCATCAGCAGCATCAATTTGTGCTGATAGGTTTTGGGGCACTGCTGCTGCATGGCGGACAGATTGTCCCAGTCCATGGCGAGGATAAGATCAAAATCGCGGAAATCTTCCGCGGTGACCTGACGCGCCTCACAGTGCGTGATCTCGTAGCCGCGCTTACGCGCCGCAGCCTGCGCCCGGGCATCAGGCGCCTCGCCGATGTGAAACGCGTGCGTGCCCGCAGAGTCGATGCGAACGACGTCGCCCAAACCCGCGTCGTTCACCAAATGGCGAAACACGCCCTCTGCGCTCGGCGAGCGACAGATATTGCCCATGCAAACGAAAAGTACCTTGGTCATCATGGGAGTAAGTGTGCGGGAAAACCCGAGATAAGGCAAGCTTTTTTTGCAAATCCCCGATTGGATCAGAGCAAATACATCAGCTTAATTTACCTTTAAAAATCAGTATCTTACTGATTTATTAACACCCAAACTCTTAGCTTGATATCCCATAAATTACAAGGTTTATGAAAGCCTGATTGCAGTGCAGTAGTTTTTACAACAGTTCAGCTAGCTGTCAGCAATCAGACACATTCAGAAACGCCAATTCCCTCACACGGCGCCATCCAAAAGCACCCTCTGCTTCAATGCAGTCAGGGCGTCGCGGGCGGCGGCGGCCTGCTCGAACTCCAGATTCCGCGCGTGATCCATCATCAACTTTTCCAAACGCTTGAGCTCTCGCGCCAAGGCTTTTTCGTCTTTGAGGAACTCGGCGGGAACCGCCGCTTCCAGGGCGTCGTGCTGCACCGGCGCAACAATACCGTCGATCAGCTCGCGCACCGCCTTCTGCACGCCACGCGCCGTGATGCCGTTATCAATGTTGAATTGCAGCTGCTTGGCGCGGCGGCGGCTGGTTTCCTCCATGGCTCGCTGCATGGAATCCGTGATGCGGTCCGCATACAGGATCGCGTGCCCGTTCAAATTGCGGGCCGCTCGGCCAATGGTCTGAATCAGGCTGCGCTCCGAACGCAGGAAACCTTCCTTGTCCGCATCCAGGATCGCCACCAGCGACACCTCGGGGATATCCAGGCCTTCGCGCAGCAGGTTGATCCCCACCAGCACGTCGAAAGTCCCCAGTCGCAGGTCGCGCAGAATTTCCACGCGCTCGACGGTATCGATGTCCGAGTGCAGGTACCGGACCTTCACGCCATGCTCGCTGAGGAAGTCCGTCAGATCTTCCGCCATGCGCTTGGTCAGCGTTGTGACCAGCACCCGCTCGCCCAGCGACACACGGGCCTTGATCTGGCCCAGCAAGTCATCAACTTGCGTGCGGGCAGGCAGCACCTCAACCAGCGGATCAACGAGACCCGTGGGCCGCACGACCTGCTCGACCACGTTATCTGTATGTTCTTTCTCGTAGGCGGCCGGGGTCGCCGACACGAACACGCACTGACGCATGCGGGCTTCGAACTCTTCAAGCTTGAGCGGCCGGTTATCCAAGGCGGATGGCAGACGGAATCCGTACTGAACCAGCGTTTCCTTGCGCGATCGGTCACCGCGGTACATGCCGCTCAGTTGGCCGATCGTGACGTGGCTTTCGTCGATGAACATCAGCGCATCGGACGGCAGGTAGTCGATCAACGTGGGCGGAGGCTCGCCCGCCGCCGCGCCCGACAAATGCCGCGAGTAGTTCTCGATGCCCTTGCAGAAGCCTAGCTCTTGAAGCATTTCCAGGTCGAAACGGGTGCGCTGTTCCAGGCGTTGCGCTTCAACAAGATGCCCGTCATCGACGAAGCGCTTCACGCGATCACGCAGCTCTTCCTTGATGGTTTCGATGGCGCGCAGGACCGTATCGCGCGGCGTCACGTAATGCGAGCCCGGGTAAACCGTAAAGCGCGGCAGCTTTTGGCGAATGCGGCCCGTCAGCGGGTCGAAAAGCTCCAGGCTTTCGATCTCGTCATCAAACAGCGTCAGACGCAGCGCCAATTCGGCGCTTTCCGCCGGGAAAATGTCGATGGTTTCGCCACGAACCCGGAACACGCCGCGCGTGAACTCGGCGTCGTTGCGCGTGTATTGCATGGCCACCAGGCGCGCCAGAATCTCGCGGCGGGAAATCTGATCGCCGCTACGCAGGATCAGCACCATCGCGTGGTAATCGCCCGGGTTACCAATACCGTAGATGCAGGAGACCGTACCCACGATGATCGTGTCGCGGCGCTCCAGCAGGCTCTTCGTGGCCGACAGCCGCATCTGCTCGATATGCTCATTGATGGACGAGTCCTTTTCAATAAACAGATCGCGCGTCGGCACGTAGGCCTCGGGCTGGTAATAGTCGTAATACGACACAAAATACTCAACCGCGTTCTTCGGAAAGAACTCACGCATTTCTGCATAAAGCTGCGCGGCCAGCGTCTTATTAGGGGCCAGCACCAACGCGGGTCGCCCCATGCGGGCGATTACATTGGCCATGGTGTAGGTTTTGCCCGACCCCGTCACGCCCAAAAGCGTCTGGAACATGAGGCCATCTTCGACCCCTTGGGTCAGGCCTTCGATGGCTGCAGGCTGGTCACCTGCCGGCGGATAGGGTTGGTAAAGCTGAAACGGGCTATCCGGAAACTCGACAAATCCAGGTTTCACTTCCCCGCCTGGCATGGCCGCAGCCGATGCCGGCGCCGCCGTCAGATCCGCAGCGAGATCATCGGTCAGATCTCCCGCGCTGCTCGGGTCTATTGGGCTCTTGGGCATGCTAGACTGTTCCAGGGTAAACCCCCCATTATCCACAGCACATCGTACTGCGTCCACCCATCCTCATCAGAGTCCCATGAGCAACCTTTTCGATTCCGTCGAACTCGCGCCGCGCGACCCCATTCTTGGTCTGAACGAACAATACAACGCGGATACGCGTCCCGGAAAAGTCAATCTGGGCGTGGGCGTGTACTACGACGATCAGGGTCGTATCCCCTTGCTGGCCGCCGTTCGCAAAGCTGAAACCGCCCGCATTGAAGCAGCTGCCGCCCGCGGCTACCTGCCGATCGAAGGCATTGCCGGATACAACCAGGGTGCGCAAGCGCTGCTGCTGGGCAAGGACTCCGCGCTTGCCGCTGCCGGCCGCGTGCTGACCACCCAAGCGCTGGGCGGTACCGGCGCACTGAAGATCGGCGCCGACTTCCTGCATCACCTGCTGCCGGGCTCCAAGGTCCTGATCAGCAACCCCAGCTGGGAAAACCACCGCGCGCTGTTCGAACGCGCCGGGTTTGAAGTGGGCACGTACTCGTACTACGACGCCACCACCCGCGGCCTGAACTTCGACGCCATGCTGGCCGACCTGAAGGCCGCCCCGGCCAAGACTGTCGTCGTGCTGCACGCTTGCTGCCACAACCCGACCGGCGTGGACCCCACCGCCGATCAGTGGAAGCAGATCGCCGCCGTGGTCAAGGAAAACAACCTGGTCCCGTTCCTCGACATCGCCTACCAAGGCTTTGGCGAAGGCCTGAAGGAAGACGCTGCAGTCGTGCGCCTGTTCGCCGACCTGGACATGACCATGTTCATCAGCTCGTCGTTCTCGAAGTCGTTCTCGCTGTACGGCGAGCGCGTTGGCGCCCTGACGGTTGTGGCTGGCAGCAAGGACGAAGCCGTCCGCGTGCTGAGCCAACTGAAGCGTGTCATTCGCACCAACTACTCGAACCCGCCCACCCACGGCGGCACGGTGGTGTCCACGGTCCTGAACTCGCCCGAACTGTTTGCGATGTGGGAAGAAGAACTGGCCGGCATGCGTGACCGCATCCGCCTGATGCGCAAGCAACTGGTCGAAAAGATCAAGGAACATGGCGGCAAGCAGGACTTCAGCTTCGTGCTGGAACAACGCGGCATGTTCTCGTACTCGGGCCTGACCTCGGCCCAAGTTGATCGCCTGCGCGAAGAGCACGGCGTCTATGCTGTGTCCAGCGGCCGCATCTGCGTTGCCGCCCTGAACAGCGGCAACATCGACAAGGTCGCGGCAGGCATCGCAGCCGTCCTGTAAGCGTCGAATCGGAGCGGGCCGGACGGCCTGCGCCCCAAAGAACGGAGCCCTTCGGGCTCCGTTTTGTTTCGGACGCCGCCCGCGGCTTGCATTTTTGCGCTGCGTCCCCCAGAATGGCGCTGTATATATGTACAGTCCGCTCGCACCGGATCATCGCCATGGCCAGCAAACTTACAGATCGCCAGCAACAAATTCTGGACCTCATCCGGCAAACCGTTACGCGCACCGGCTTCCCGCCGACGCGTGCCGAAATTGCCCAGGCTTTGGGCTTTCGCTCACCTAACGCAGCGGAAGATCACCTCAAAGCGCTGGCCCGCAAGGGCGCCATTGAGCTTACCGCCGGCGCATCGCGCGGCATCCGCTTGAAGGACAGCGCCGCTGCGTCCTCGCAGACTTCCCTGCCCCTTCCCTCACTGGCACAGCTGTTGCTGCCTCTGGTGGGCCGTGTGGCCGCTGGCAGCCCCATTCTTGCGGCCGAGCACGTGGAACGCGAAGTGGGCGTCGACCCACACCTGTTTGCTCAAGCGCCCGATTACCTGCTGAAGGTTCGCGGCATGAGCATGCGCGACGCGGGTATTCTTGAAGGCGACTTGCTCGCTGTGAAGAAAGCGTCCGAAGCCCGCAATGGCCAAATCGTCGTCGCTCGTCTGGGTGACGACGTCACAGTCAAACGGCTGCAACGCACAAACGGCCATATCGAGCTGTTGCCCGAAAATCCTGACTTCCAAACCATCATTGTTGAAGCCGATCAGGAATTCGCGCTGGAAGGCATCGCGGTCGGCTTGATCCGAACTCACGCTCTGCACTGATCGCAGGAGTTTCGTGGGAGCCCTTCCCCGAAACGATCAGCCCATAAAAAACCCCGCCGCAGCGGGGTTTTTACTGGGCGCCTGCTTTCGAAGGCGCCCTGGGCTTCACGATCAGTGCTTGAGCACCGGATCAGTCGAACCCGGCTCGGCCGGCTTGGCAACCAGAGGTTCCTTTACGGCTTCGTCCTCTGCCAGGGGTTCCGGCAGACGTTCCAGCGCCAACTCCAGCACCTTGTCGATCCAACGGACCGGCACGATCTCAAGGTGGTTCTTGACGTTGTCCGGAATCTCCGCCAAATCCTTGACGTTTTCTTCCGGGATCAAGACCGTCTTGATGCCGCCACGGTGCGCCGCCAACAGCTTTTCCTTCAGGCCGCCGATCGGCAGCACTTCGCCGCGCAGCGTGATCTCGCCGGTCATGGCGACATCGGCGCGCACCGGGATGCGCGACAACGCCGACACCATGGCCGTCGTGATTGCGATGCCTGCGGACGGACCGTCCTTGGGCGTCGCGCCTTCCGGCACGTGGACGTGCATGTCGTGCTTCTCGAAGACGCTGTCAGCGAAGCCCAGACGGCGAGCACGCGAGCGCACCACCGTACGAGCCGCTTCAACCGACTCCTTCATCACGTCGCCCAGCGAACCGGTGCGTTGGATGACGCCCTTGCCGGGCATGTCCGCGACTTCGATCGTCAGCAGGTCGCCACCGACTTCCGTCCACGCCAGACCCGTCACCTGACCAATCTGGTTTTCCTTTTCGGCCATACCGAACGTGTAGCGGCGCACGCCCAGATAGTCGCTCAGGTTGTCGCCCGTGACGTTGACCGGCTTGACCTCAAGGGTCTTGCCTTCGGCCTTGGCACGATCCGTCTGGGTCAGCAACTGCTTGATGACCTTGCGGCAGATCTTGCCCACTTCGCGTTCGAGCGCACGCACACCAGCTTCGCGGGTGTAGTAGCGAACGATATCGCGCAGCGCGCTGTCATCAACCGTCAACTCGCTGTCCTTCACGCCGTTGTTCTTCATCAGCTTCGGCAGCAGATGATCGCGGGCGATATGGATCTTTTCCTCTTCCGTGTAACCGGACAGGCGGATCACTTCCATACGGTCCAACAGGGCCGGCGGAATATTCAGCGTGTTGCTGGTGGCCACGAACATCACGTCGGACAGGTCGAAGTCGACTTCGATGTAGTGGTCCTGGAACGTGTGGTTCTGTTCCGGGTCCAGCACTTCGAGCAACGCCGACGAGGGGTCGCCGCGGAAATCCATGCCCAGCTTGTCGATTTCATCAAGCAGGAACAACGGATTGCGCACGCCAACCTTCGACATGTTCTGAACGATCTTGCCCGGCATCGAGCCGATGTACGTACGACGGTGGCCGCGAATTTCGGCCTCGTCGCGCACACCGCCCAGCGCCATGCGCACGAACTTGCGGTTCGTCGCCTTGGCGATCGACTGCCCGAGCGAGGTCTTGCCCACACCAGGAGGGCCAACCAGGCACAGAATCGGCGCCTTCACCTTGTCCACGCGCTGTTGCACGGCAAGATATTCGAGAATGCGTTCCTTGACCTTTTCCAGACCATAGTGGTCGTTGTCCAGCACCGTCTCGGCGTTGGCGATCGAGTTGTTGATCTTGCTCTTCTTCCTCCAGGGGAGGTTGATGAGCGTATCGATGTAGTTGCGCACCACCGTGGCTTCGGCCGACATGGGCGACATGAGCTTGAGCTTCTTGAGCTCGGCATCGGCCTTCTTACGCGCCTCTTTCGGCATGTGGGCAGCGATGATCTTCTTTTCAAGCTCTTCGATGTCCGCGCCTTCTTCGCCTTCGCCCAACTCCTTCTGAATGGCCTTGACCTGCTCATTCAGGTAGTAGTCGCGCTGGCTCTTTTCCATCTGCTTCTTCACGCGGCCGCGAATCCGCTTCTCGACCTGGAGAATGTCGATTTCGGTTTCGAGCTGGGTGAGCAGACCTTCAAGGCGCTCGGACGTGCCAACGATCTCGAGCATCTTTTGCTTCTGCTCGAGCTTCAGCGGAAGATGCGCGGCGATCGTGTCGGCCAGGCGTCCGGCATCATCGATGCCAGCCAGCGAGGTCAGGATCTCCGGGGGGATCTTCTTGTTGAGCTTTACGTACTGTTCGAACTGGGCGACGATCGCGCGGCGCAGGGCCTCGGTCTCGGAGCCTTGCATGGCGTCCGGCTCGATCGGCGTCACCTGGCAGGTGAAGTGCGAGTCCGCATCTTCAATGCTGTTGATGCGGGCACGCTGGGTGCCTTCGACCAGCACCTTGACGGTGCCGTCGGGCAGCTTGAGCATCTGCAGGATACCGGCCACGCAACCGATCTCGTAGACGTCTTCGGGGGTGGGATCATCCTTGCCGGCGGACTTTTGGGCCACCAGCATGATGCTCTTGCCCGCTTCCATCGCAACCTCGAGCGCGCGGATAGAGCGCGGACGGCCGACGAACAGCGGGATGACCATGTGCGGAAACACCACGACGTCACGAAGTGGGAGCAGAGGGAGGTCGATCGGGTCGGAAGGCAGGGTCTGGCTGGCAGACATAGGAGGTTCCTCTGTATGACTCGGCGTATCGGGGACAGGAGGCCCGGGTATACCCCGGGCTATCCACGTCAGTTACGTCTGTTATGGGAACAATAGCCGAAAATTCAAGATCTCGGCTGCCAGATATCCGAAAGGGGAAAAAAAATGCCCGGGAGGGCGGCCGAAAGGCAAAAAAACCCGTTACAGGAACGGGCTCTTTTGAAATATCAGGCTGCCGCGTCGCGGACTTCTCCGCGCTCGGGCTTATCGGTCTCGCTGGCTTCGTCCGCGTAGATCAGCAAGGGCTTGCCCTCACCTTCAATCGCGTTCTCGTCAACTACCACGCGCTTGACATTGCCTTGCGACGGCAACTCATACATGGTGTCCAACAAGGTCTGTTCGATAATCGAACGCAGGCCACGAGCCCCGGTCTTGCGCTTGAGCGCCTTGCGGGCGATCGCCTTCAATGCGGCAGGCCGCAAGTCGAGTTCGGCGCCTTCCATGGCAAAGAGCTTCTGGAACTGCTTGAGCAAGGCGTTCTTGGGCTCGGTCAGAATTTGCACCAGCGCCGCTTCGTCAAGTTCGTCCAGCGTCGCAACAACGGGCAGACGGCCGACCAGCTCGGGGATCAGACCAAACTTGATCAGATCTTCCGGTTCAACTTCGGAGAACAGCTCGCCCACACCGCGCTCGGACTTGGCGCGTACCGACGCCGAGAAACCGATGCCCGATTTCTCGGTGCGGTCGCGGATGACCTTTTCCAGTCCGTCGAAGGCGCCGCCTACGATGAACAGGATATTGGTCGTGTCGACCTGAACGAAGTCCTGGTTGGGGTGCTTGCGGCCGCCCTGCGGGGGCACCGAGGCAACCGTGCCTTCAATCAGCTTCAGCAAGGCCTGCTGCACGCCCTCGCCCGACACGTCGCGCGTGATGGAGGGGTTGTCGGACTTGCGGGAAATCTTGTCGATTTCGTCGATGTAAATGATGGCGCGCTGCGCCTTCTCGACTTCGTAGTTGCAGTTCTGCAGCAACTTTTGAATGATATTTTCGACGTCTTCGCCCACGTAACCCGCTTCGGTCAGCGTGGTGGCGTCAGCCATGACGAACGGCACGTTCAGCATGCGCGCCAACGTCTGAGCCAAGAGCGTCTTGCCGGACCCGGTGGGGCCGATCAGCATGATGTTGCTCTTGGAGAGCTCGACTTCGTCACCCTTGATCTCGCCGTGACGAATGCGCTTGTAATGGTTGTAGACCGCTACGGCCAGCATGCGCTTGGG
The DNA here is from genome assembly GCF_902859595.1 of Achromobacter kerstersii. Lineage (GTDB taxonomy): Bacteria > Pseudomonadota > Gammaproteobacteria > Burkholderiales > Burkholderiaceae_B > Achromobacter > Achromobacter kerstersii. Next base: position 1,748,570 of record NZ_CADIJQ010000001.1, read on the forward strand.
CGAATTTTGCCCAATGACGTACTGATCCAGGAAGGTCTTGATTTCAGCCGGAGTGGGCAGTTCGGAACGAATCGCCGCGCGCGCGGTAGCCTGCGCTTCCTCGCGGATGATGTCGTTGCACAAGTCGATGCACTCATCGCAGATGAATACCGACGGACCCGCGATCAGCTTGCGGACTTCATGCTGGCTTTTATTGCAAAACGAGCAATGCAGCACTTTTGCGTCTGCCGATCCCTTTTTTTCAGGCATATTTGTTTCGTATCTCAGGTAAAGATGCGCCAGACCGGTAACGGGCCCGGCGCATGCGCTTACTCAAACTTGATGGCAGCGGGTTCAGATCAACCGGGAAGTCAGCCTTCCGAGCGGGAGCTCATCACCTTGTCCACCAATCCATACGATACCGCATCTTCGGCGGACATGAAGTTGTCACGCTCCGTGTCCAGGCCGATGCGCTCCATCGACTGGCCGGTGTTCTCAGCCAGAATCCGGTTAAGACGTTCGCGCAGATCCAGGATCTCGCGAGCCTGAATCTGGATGTCGGACGCCTGCCCCTGGGCGCCGCCCGACGGCTGGTGGATCATGATCCGCGAGTTGGGCAGCGTGAAACGCTTGCCCTTCTTGCCAGCCGCCAGCAGGAACGCGCCCATGCTGGCCGCGAGGCCCGTGCACAGGGTCGATACGTCCGGCTTGATGAACTGCATGGTGTCAAAAATGGCCATTCCCGCATACACCGACCCGCCAGGCGAATTGATGTACAGAGAAATGTCCTTGTCAGGATTCTCCGATTCCAGGAACAGCAACTGCGCCACAACCAGATTGGCCGTTGCGTCATTGACCGGACCCACCAGGAAAATGAGCCGTTCGCGGAGCAGACGCGAATAGATGTCGTAGGCGCGTTCGCCGCGCCCCGACTGCTCGATAACCATGGGAATGTAGCCCAGGCCGGTGGGGGTCACCGAAGACCCGCCATTCATTGCCGCATAGAAATCGGTGAATCTCTGCATAGTGTTACGCCATCCCCATCAACTGATCGAAAGGCACCTTCTCTTCGGTGACCTTGGCCTTTTCCAGCACGTGCGCGACGACGTTGTCTTCCAGCACGATAGCCTCGATTTCAGCACGACGCTGGCGGTCAGCCAGGTAATAGCTGACAACCTGAGCGGGTTGTTCGTAGTTTTCTGCGAACTCTTCAATGCGCGCGCGCACTTGCTCGGGCTTGGCTTGCAGTTGCTCTTGCTTGACCAGTTCCGACACCAACAGGCCCAGACGGACACGGCGTTCGGATTCGGTCGAGAAGGCTTCTGCCGGGATCGGCACGGACTCGGCGTTGGGGATGCCACGCTGCTTCAGCTCTTCGCGGGCAGCGGCGACACGGCCTTGCACGTCGTTGTCGACCAGCGCCTTCGGCACGTCGAACTTGCCGGCTTCGACCAGGGCGTCCATGACGCTGGACTTGGTGCGGCCAGCCGAACGGACCTTGACTTCGCGTTCGATGTTGCTGCGGATGTCGGCCTTCAGCTTTTCGACGTCGCCTTCGGCTTGGCCGAGGGACTTGGCGAATTCGCTGTTCAGCTCGGGCAGAACGCCTTCAGCCACTTCCTTGACGGTGATGGTGAATTCGGCAGTCTTGCCGGCAACTTCAACGCCTTGGTAGTCGTCCGGGAACTTCAGTTCGAAAACCTTGGTTTCGCCAGCCTTCAGGCCGCGAGCGGCTTCTTCGAATTCCGGCAGCATGCGGCCTTGGCCGAGCACGAACGGGAAGTCTTCGGCCTTGCCGCCTTCGAACGGCACGCCGTCGATGGTGCCGGCGAAGTCCAGCGTGACGCGGTCGCCGTCTTGCGACGCACGGCCTTCACGGGCTTCGAACGTGGCGCGCTGCTTGCGCAGAACGTCCAGGGTTTGTTGCACTTCGGCGTCGGTGACAGCCGTGTCGTAGCGGGTGACGGCCAGCGCCGACAGATCCGGTACGGCGACTTCGGGGTAGACCTCGAACGTGGCGGTGAACGCCAGCGTGTCGTCGGTAACGCCTTCAGTCTTGGGTTCGAGGTTCGGGGCGCCAGCAACGCGCAGCTTCGCGCCGTCGATGGCTTGTTCGAAGGCACGGCCAACTTGGCTATTGATCACGTCGTAGCGAATGCTGGGGCCATGGCTGCGCTCGAGCATGGCGAGCGGAGCTTTACCCGGGCGGAAGCCGGGGACCTTGGCGGTGCGAGCCACGCGCTTCAATTGCGCCTGGACTTCCTTTTCGACGTCGGCCACCGAGACGGCCAGATCAACACGGCGCTCCAGGCCGGAGAGGGTTTCAACCACAGGCTGCATTAAAAGACCTATTTTCCGAGAGATGAGATTACGGGCGGATAAACGCGGCATTTTACCGGAAACTTCCGGAACCCTGACGCAAAGGGGCGCGAGCCCCGGATTTGCCCGGATGCTCGCGCCCCGTTTTCCGCCCGAAAAGGGAGGGCTAACGTCGATTTGACGTCTTATTTTGCCTTGGCGATGCGATCTTCGATGTGCTGAGCGCGCTTAGCCGAGGACGGGTGCGAGCTCATCATATCGCTCTTGCCGCCATCCAGCTCGGCAAGCTTCTGAAACGCGGTCACCAGACCACGGGTATTGAGCTTCTTGGCCTGCAGCTGATCGAACGAATAGTCGTCGGCCGCGCTTTCCTGCGATTGCGAGAATTGCGCGTTGATGAACTTCTCGGTCAGGTCGCCCAACTGCGACGAGTTCAGCGCGGCGACCGTTGCGCCACCGGCAGCACCGGCGGCGTCACGCGCGGCCGACACCGTGTAGGCGGTCTGCATGGCCTTCTTGCTGTGGCCCAGGGCCACGTGGCCGATTTCGTGGCCAACCACGCCCAGCACTTCGTCGTCGGTCATCATGTCCATCAAACCGCTGTAGACGCGGATGCAGCCGTTGGCCATGGCCCAGGCATTGACGTCCTTGGTGATGTAGACCTTGTAGTTGGCCTTCTGACCATTGACCGTGCCGCCCAGCGACTTGGCGATCTTCTGCAGGCGCACGTCGTACTTGCTGCCCGGCGCGGCGATCTTTTCCTGCGAATCGCTCTGCGCGCAAGCCTTGTCCGACAGCGTCTTGATTTCAGCATCGCTCAGGGTGGCCGCTTGCACGACCTTGCTGCCGGCGCCCACCAGGCCACCGATATCGAGGGCATGCGACGCGGAGAAAGGGGCAAGCGCAACGGTCAACGCGGCAACGGTGTAGCGGATCTTCATGGGAACAAACTCCTCTTGACTGGCTCTATGCGAGTGAGGCGGCAATTCTATATACGGCCAAAGCTCTCAAAGCGTTTCGCCACAGAGTTTCGCAAATGCCAGTTTCGCTTACATAAAAGCGCTGCAAGCGCTGCGCAAGCGTGCTAATGCCCCCTTTTTCTGCGTCACGCATCCGTCATAAAAAACTGCTGCCTGCCGCGGTCAGGCATTGATAGAATTGCCGCCGCACTTTTATTGCAAACTCAAAACGGCTCGCACCCAACAATGATTGAGAACCCCCCTCCCCGCTTAGGCATCTTGCCCAGCGTGATCTTCAGTTCGCGCTGGCTGCAACTGCCGCTGTACCTGGGCCTGATCGTCGCGCAAGGCGTCTACGTCATGCTGTTCCTGAAAGAACTGTGGCACTTGCTGACGCACGCCAACAGCTTTGGCGAAATGGAGATCATGCTGCTCGTCCTGGGCCTGATCGACGTGGTCATGATTTCGAACTTGCTGGTGATGGTGATCGTCGGCGGATACGAGACTTTCGTGTCGCGCCTGCGCCTGCAGAATCACCCTGATCAGCCGGAGTGGCTCAGCCACGTCAATGCCAGCGTGCTCAAGGTGAAGCTGGCCATGGCCATCATCGGGATCTCGTCCATCCATCTGCTGCGCACGTTCATCGAAGCCGGCACGATCGGCACGCCGAATGCGCGCTTCACCGAAGCCGGCGTCATGTGGCAAACCATCATCCACGCGCTGTTCATCCTGTCGGCAATCGGCATTGCAGTGGTGGATCGCCTGGCCACGCCGCCCGCGCACAAGCACTGAAAAAAAGCACCGAGAACACGGACTTAGAAAACGCAGGACAAAAAAAGCCCCCATACGCAGGTATGGGGGCTTTTTTATGGGCCGAACACCGGGCTTGCCGGCGCGCTACCCGAAAGACATCAGGCCGCGACCTTGATGTTCTTCGCGCTTGGACCTTTCGGGCCGGTACCGACCTCGAAGGTGACGCGCTGGTTTTCCTGCAGCGACTTATAGCCTTCGCTGCGGATTTCGGAGTAATGAGCGAAAAGGTCTTTGCTGCCGTCATCGGGCATGATGAAGCCATAACCCTTTTCGGCGTTGAACCACTTAACGATGCCGGTTGCCATGGAGTGTCCTTGAACCTAGAAGAAGCGATTTCTCGCGGGGCGCCAGATCATCAAGGATGGGAGAGGAAGCAACCGCAGCACCACTGACGGCGACAAGTAACGCAGACCGCGTCTCTTGAAAATCTCGCTGAACCCAGTGTATTGGTGAACGCCAAAAAACGTCAAATATGCGAATGATGGAAGGACGCAGGCACGGGTGCATACGGATCGGGCAAGCACGCGGCAGCAGGCCCAAGGGGGCCGCCGGCACGGGATATTTTTCAGATTGGTATGAACAGATACATGGCGATACCGAGACGATGTTCAACCCGGCCGCCCGCCAGGGCTTGCCGCCACGCCGGCCTCAGCCCGAAAACCCGCCCGCATCAAGGAACTGTTGCTCGGCCTGCGTCGTCTGCCGGCCTAGCGCGGCGTTGCGATGGGGGAAACGGCCAAAGCGTTTGATGATGTCGCGATGCAACACGGCCCAGCGCAGCGTATCCGCATCCAAAGATTCCATTAGCGCAACGCCTCGGTTTTGCATCATGAGGCTTTCCGAGTGCTCAAACGGCATGTAGAAAAACTGTCGCATCTGCGGGTCCACAGCCAAATCCAGCCCTGAGGCGATCGCACGTTCAGCAAAATTCTGAGCCAGCGGATCGGTAGCGAACATATGCGCCGTGCCGCGGTAGGCATTACGCGGAAACTGGTCCAACAAAATCATCAGCGCCAACGCCCCGTCGGCATCTTCCAGCCACGCATCCAATTCACGCCCGGCGGCAGCCCAGTGAGCCGCCTCGAAGCGCTTGCGGAATTCAGCGTCAAACGCATCGCTTTTGCTGTACCACCGTTGCGGCCCCGCATCCCGCCAGAACGCAACGACGTCTTGCGGGCGCATAGCAAGGGGCTGGGGCGAGGAAGAGGTCATGGCGAGGGTCCTGATGGCGATGGCGTCGCCAGAGGCGTGGCGGCGCTTGAGAAGCTGCCAGGCGCGGCCAGGATCTGGCCAGGGAGCCCGAACAAGCTGAACGACGGAACGCAGAGAGAATACCGCGTCCAAACGCAAAAAAGCCCCCGAAGGGGCTTTTCCGAAAAGTCAGACCTTTACAGGACCTGAATCTTCGTGGCTTGCGGGCCCTTGGGGCCATTGGCCGTCACAAAGCTGACGCGCTGGTTCTCTTCCAGAGACTTGAAGCCAGAACCCTGGATTTCGGAGAAGTGAGCGAACAGATCCTTACCACCCGCTTCCGGGGTGATGAAGCCATAGCCTTTTTCCGAATTGAACCACTTAACGACGCCGGTTTCCATACTGTATTTCCTAGAGATAATGGGCAAATGCCCGGAGGTCACGAATCAATCAAGGAGGGGACAGTAGAACAATAACGCTGAGCCGGAAAAGGCACGGCACTGAACGAAAATCGCAACGCTTGTGATCGTGTGCCGACACTATCGTTATGTTCCCCTCACAAGTCAACATAATCCTAAAAAATACGTGCCAATAATGCAACAAAGAGAAACTGCGTTGAAAATTTACACGTTTTCATAGGCAAAACTTGTCCCTGCATAGGTGTAAACACCCATACAACATAAAAAAACAATCAAGGCTTATATAAATGCCGTCTAAACGCGTACGTCTTTCATACACCGTTCAGATCGGCACTTTGGTTTGCCGTCAGGCTTACTCGTCGATAGGTAAACCCAACAGATCGAGCGCCGCACCAAAAGTATCGGAACCCGAGCAAAGGAAAACCGCCACGTCGCCGGGATTCATATTTTCCAGGACTTGGTCGATTTGTTCTTGCGCATTATCAACATTGTCGACATTTGAAGCGTGTATATCCGCTCCAGCTTCGACTTTTTCGATGGGGACGATGTCCGCGATCGCATTGAGATCGGTTACGCCCACTACGACATAGACGCTGATGGGCTCGCCATCCAGCGTCGTGAGCAGCTCGACGCCGCCCGCCACGTCGGCAAGGTGCCGACTTACTATTTCCATGTTCACTCTTCCTTGATCTGCGGGGTCTAGCCCGCTTGGACGCACGCACCGTGCAGGTGCAATCTCACGCCCAGGCGCGACTATAACAGCCTTAGGCTAATGCTTCCTGACATTCGGACCAAGGGACTGGCGCGCGGCCCCAGACGTTGCTGCCACGGTACGGCAGCGCACCCCGGCGTTGGTCAGGACGCGGATGAGTGGCTTCTGGGCGGCCAGGAAGGCCGCCTTGTCATCGCCGACCAGCTTGCAGATGAACATCTGGGCCTGCAACTGCGTGCGGCGGGCCTTGCGGTTGTCGGCTTCCTGGGCGAGCCAGTCGCGGATCCAGGCCGATGCGGCCTCAGCATCAGCTTGCAGCTTGATGTGGCCTAGCAGGTCATAAACCGTCACGCCAGTGATGCTTTCGTCTTCGCCGCGCGTCAGGAAGAGCTTGGCGGCCTGGCCCGTGTAGCCAGGGATCACCGCGAGGCAATCGCGTTCAGCGGGTTTCTTCATAGAGTTTTACGTGTTCTGTTGTCGAGAACCTTGGACTGTAACCCGGCCTTGCGCCCTGTCGCATCGGCGCCACGGAACTCTGCTATTGTCGGCCTACCTATTTCCAAAACGGTGAATATCATGCAACGCGATTTCGACCTGGTCGTCACGATTCTGGGCGCCCTGCGCGACGCGCCCGGCCCCAACCTGAGCACGCACGACATCAAGAACGCCGCCTTGGCGCCGCACCCCGAAGAACAGGGCTTGCAGGTCATTGCGCACCACCTGGATCTGCTGGAGGATGCCGGTCTGGTCAAACAGGTGAGCGAAACCGCCGCCAACGCAGGCGCGGCGCGCTGGCGCATCACCTGGAAGGGCTACGACGCCCTGGAACAGGATGAGGACGACGAAGACGACGCCGACGAGTTCGACGCCGAAGAATAAGGCCGACGCCTGGGCTTAGCGGCGCTGCAGGATGCGCCGCGTAAGCAGCGATGCGGCTGTGCCGATCACCAGGCTGAACATGAAGGCGGCGATGGACAGCATCGCCGCCAAGTCGCTAAACCCCCCATGCCGCGCCAGCAGCAGCACCGCGGCGAAAATGGCGGCGGCCAAGGCGGCAACCCCCATCAGCACATGCTTGACCGAGCGCAAGCGGCCACAAAGCGAGCCGCCGATCAGCGCGGCCGCCACCATCGCGGCCATGGACCAGAACAGATATTCGTACTGCATGCGAACGTGCTCCCCCGAAGGCATTGAGGCGCCCGCATTATAGGCGTCGGATCGCGCCTGCCATCACCTTTGAGCGGCAACCGCGACGACGCTGATTTCGACCAGCGCGCCATAGTGCAATTCGCGCGTGGGCACCACGGCCCGTGCGGGGCGATGATCGCCGAACGCGCGTTCGTAGACCCGATTGACCTCGTCCCACAGCCCGATGTCGGGGATGTACACGGTAACGTTGACGACCGAGCCCATGGACGCGCCAGCGGCCTCGAGAATGGCTTTGACGCTACGCAGCGCCGCTTCGGTCTGGGCCGTTGCACCGACGGCAAGACTGGGCCGCGCCCCCGCCTCTGCGGCGGGCAAAAAGCCCAATTGCCCAGAAACAAAAACAAAGCCATTGGCACGCACTGCCTGCGAATAGTGGCCAGCAGGCGGCGTGGCGTTGGGAGTGTGAATGATGTCCATGTCGACGTCCTTTTCAGAGCCAGGCTTACCAGCCGCGGAAACGTTCCCAATGAGCCACCACGCCAGGGTCGTTGCCACGCACGACCTCGTAGGCATCGTGCTGGGCGCAGGTCGCGCAGGCGTGGTTGGGCACGATGCGCAGCTTCGCGCCAATCGGCAGATCAGGCAGGCTTGCATTGCTACCCGCGCGCAGTTTGATGATGCCCTGCTCCTGGTTGGTTTCCGCCAGAAGAAGATCAGGATACGGCTTGCCCTGGGCGTCGCACACCAGACCATACAACTGGTCAACCGGCTGCTTGGCGGTGCCGCGGTCGCGTGACATGGCCATCCATCCGGCGTCCACCAAAATCCATCCTTTATCGGGCTGATGGCCGATGACGGTGGTCAACACGGTGGCCGCGATGTCGTCAACGGCGCATACGCCAAGGCCCGCCATGACCAGGTCGAAGAAAACATACACGCCCGCGCGCACCTCCGTTACGCCGTCAAGGTGGCGTGCGAAGTGGGCGGTGGGTGTGGAACCCACGCTCACGACAGGGCACGGCAAGCCGGCCTGCCGAATCGCGTCAGCGCAACCGACCGCGGCCGCGCGTTCTTGTTCGGCCATATCTGCAATGGCTTCAAGGCTGCGGCATCCGTAGGATTCGCCCGCATGCGTCATCACGCCGCGCAGGCAGCCAGCGTCATTCAGCACATGCGCAATTGCCAGCAGGTGTTCGTGATTGCCCGGCTGCACCCCGGCGCGGTGGCCGTCGCAGTCGATCTCGATCAGGGCGGGAATGCCCTCGCCCGCCACCTTGGCGCGGGCGGCAACGGCGCGCGCGGCGTCGATGCTGTCGACCACCACCGTCAGGTCAACGCCGCGCTGGCGCAGCGCCAGCACGCGCTCCAGCTTGGCAGGCGCGATGCCGACGGCATAGAGCAGATCCGTGACGCCAGCGTCCGCGAATTGCTCGGCCTCTTGCAAGGTGGACACTGCGGCAGGCCCCTGCGGGCGGCTCATGACACGGCGCGCCACCTCGATCGACTTGGGCGTCTTCAGATGCGGACGCAGTTGCACGCCATGGCCGGCCATCAAGGCGTTCAGGCGCTCGATATTGCGGGTCATGCGGGTTTCGTCCAGCAACAGGCAGGGAGTTTCCAGCGTATCCAGGGTGGCGGTGGCAGTCATGGGTATGTCTCGTTCAGGCAAATCAAGAAACGCCGGGTCAGTGCGGCGTGGGGATGTTCGCAGTATGGCGCGCCCACGCCTTTGCGTGTTTAATGTGGACTTAATTTTCACTTAATATCAATCTGAATGATTACCACGGATGACCTGCGTTTTTTCCTGAGCTTGGCCGCTACGCCGTCGCTTGCGCAGGCTGCGCGCGCGCTGGATGTGACGCCGCCCGCCGTCACGCAACGCCTGCACGCGCTGGAAAAGCGTCTGGGGGTGAGGCTGGTGAACCGCTCCGGACGCGGCACCGCACTGACCGACGAAGGCCGGCTGCTGGCGCTGCGCGCAGGGCAGATCTGTGGGGAGCTGGGCGATCTGGCAGACGAACTCGCGGGACGGCGCGGCGTGGTGGCGGGACATTTACGTGTCATTGCACCGCTTGGATTCGGCCAGCGCTATGTTGCGGGTCTGGTCGCCAGTTTTCGCAAGACCGCGGAAAACGTCACCGCCAGCCTGACGCTGTCCGATGGCCCGCCGCGGCTGGCGACCGACAACTGGGACGTCATGGTTCATATCGGCGAGCTGCGGGATTCAACGCTGGTGGCCTATCCGCTGGCGCCGAATCGGCGCATTCTTTGCGCCTCGCCCGCGTATCTGGCGCGCCACGGCGCCCCCGCCAAACCTGAAGACCTGCGCGACCACGATTGCATCGCCTTGCGCGAAAACGACGAGGACGTCACTTTGTGGCGCTTCAAACGCGGCCGCGGGCCGGCGGTGGGCGTGCGCATCGCGCCGGTGCTGTCCAGCAATACCGGCGCAGCGGCGCTTGAATGGGCCTTGGCTGGCCACGGCATCGTCGCACGATCGGAATGGGACGTTGCCGAACATCTGAAGGCACGCTCGCTGGTGCCCTTGCTGGCCGGCTGGAATTTGCCCGACGCCAATGTGGTGGCGCTGGTGAAATCGCGCCAGGATCTGTCTGCGCGCACCGCAGGTTTCCTGGCGCATCTGCGCGAAGCCTTCGCCGCGACGCCCTGGCGCGACAAGGCCCAGCCGGCTTAATCCAGCATGGCTTCCGCTTCGATTTCGATCAGCCATTCCGGTAACGAGAGCCCGCTGACGATGACCCACGACGAAGGCGGCGGGTCGGCCGGAAAGCGGTCGCGCAGCGCCTGCGCAATGACTTCCTGCTCTTCACGGACCGTATCGCAAATGTAGATGCGCAGCATGATCACCTGCGCCATCTTGCCGCCTGCCGCCGCCAGCACACGCTCGATGTTGTCGAGCGCGGCTTCGGTTTGCTCTTGCAGGCCGGGTCCGACCGTACGCTCGTGGATGTCGACACCCACTTGGCCAGACAGCAGCATCCTGCGCTGCCCCGTCACGATGACGGCCTGGCTAAAGCCGTACTGGACGGTGTTGAAAACGGTATCGGGATTGATGACGGTTCTGGACATGTTGTGCTCCTGTGAACGGCGCGCCCCGCAGCGCGCCGGAGCCCAAATTCTAACGAGGGGCCGGTGTCACGAAACCTCGCGCCCCGCCGCCGCCCCGCGCGCCCCGGCCACGGCTACCAGCAGCACAATAGCGCCGGCCACGACGGCGGTCCAGAACCCCGCCCCCACGCCGTAATGGTCCACCACCCAACCCGCCAGCGCCGCGCCGGCCGCAACACCCGCGCCCAGGCCCGTCACCAGCCACGTCAAGCCTTCGGTCAGACGCTGACCCGGCACGCTGGTTTCCACCAGCGCCATCCCGATGATCATGGTGGGCGCAAACGACAGGCCGGCCAACAGCACCCCCAGCGACAACGTGATCAGGTCGTTCACCAGCAGCAACGGCAAGGTCGTGAACGCCGTCACAGCGGCGGCAATGGACAGCATGCGGGGAAGCGGCATCTGGAACTTCATCACCCCAAACACCAAGCCCGCCACGCAGGAACCCAGGGCATAGGCCGACAGGATCAGGCTTGCCCCGGCAGGCACCCCCTGCGCCCGGGCAAACGCCACGCTCAACACGTCGATCGTGCCCACGATGACGCCCATGGCCGACATCATGGCCACCAGCGAACGCATCGGCGGCATGCGCAGCACGGACTCGACACGCCCGGCTTCGCGATGCTGCACGGCGGGCGCAGTGGCGCGTTGCAGGACGAATGCGGTCACGCCCACCGCCAGCAGCAACGCGGCGGCCAGCGGGCCAGCCTGCGGAAACAACGCAACGCTCAAGCCCACCGCAAAGGGCGGGCCCACGATAAAACTGAGCTCATCCGCCACCGATTCCAAGGCATAGGCCGTGCGCAACTGAGGCTGATCCCGAAAAATCTCCGTCCAGCGCGCGCGGATCATGGCGGGCATGCTGGGCAAGGCGCCTGCCAAGGCGGCAAAGACAAACAGAGTCCAATCCGGCGCATTCCAATGCACGCAGGCGCTCAGGCCAATCAGCGCCAGCACGCAAACCATGGCCGCCACCGGCAGCACCCGCCCCTGGCCGTGGCGGTCCACCAGACGAGAAATCCGCGGCGCCAGCAACGCCGTGGCCAGCGCGAACGTTGCGGCAACCGCACCCGCGAGCGTGTACGCGCCGCGCACCTCGGACAACATCGTAATGATGCCGATGCCGATCATCGGCAACGGCAGGCGGGCGATGGCGCCAGCCAACACAAAACCTAAAGCGCCAGGCGCCTGGAACAACTCGCGATACGGATTGGGCACCGATAACCTTTGAAACGGGGGTAGACGGCCGAATCGTATTCACATACATTGCGTATGTCAATTAACCTACGCGCCGTATGTCATAGGAGACCTGGATGTCGCGTTCCCGCGCCGAGATGATCGCAGCCACCCGGGCCAAACTGCTGGCCGCCGCCCGCCTTGCCTTTCAGCAAGCCGGCTATGCCGCGACGTCCATGGACGATTTCACCGCGTCGGCAGGATTGACGCGAGGGGCTTTGTATCACCATTTCGGTGACAAGAAAGGCTTGCTGGCCGCAGTCGCCGCGCAAATCGATGACGAAATCGATCAACGGCTGAACGCGATTTCGGATCAGGCGCCCGACGTCTGGACGGCGCTGCGCGAACGTTGCCGCGCCTATTTGCGCATGGCGCTTGAACCCGAGATCCGCCGCATCGTCTTGCAGGATGCGCGTGCGGTGCTCGGACCCGCCTCGCCCTCGACGCAGCAACAGTGCATTGCCTCGCTGGGCGGCTTGCTGCAACGCTTGATGGATGACCACGTGATCGACGCGGCCGATCCGCACGCGCTTGCGCATCTGATCAATGGCAGCCTGACCGAGAGCGCGTTCTGGATTGCCGACGCTCCGGATGGTGAGGCGCGTCTTGAACACGCGCTGCATGCCGTGGATCTGTTGTTGCGCGGGCTGCTGCGGCGGTAAATCCCTACCGCGATCCGCGCGTTGGTGATCAACTGGCCAGAATCCGCGTATTATCCAAGTCTTAACTTGTATAAATAAAACCCGGAGATTGTTTTGGCTGCCATCCCCCATCCTGAGCCCAGCGCGTCATGGGCTGACCTGCTGCACGGAGCAAATGCCCTGCGCTCCATTGCGCTCGCGGGCGGCGTGGCGCTGCACGCCATCAACGTCTATATCGTCACCACCATTCTGCCCAGCGTTATCCAGGACATCGGCGGGCTGGAATACTACGCCTGGAACACCACACTGTTCGTCGTGACGTCCATCATTGGGTCCGCGTTATCAGCCAAGCTGATCGAAACCGTGGGGCCGCGCGCGGCTTATCTGCTGGCCGTGGCGGTCTTCACCCTGGGCGCGGTCATCTGTGCCTTGGCGCCCAGCATGCCCGCGTTGCTGGCCGGGCGCAGCGTGCAGGGCCTGGGTGGCGGCATTCTGTTTGCGCTGAGCTACGCACTGATACGGCTGGTGTTTGACGCGCCATTGTGGTCGCGCGCCATGGCGCTGGTGTCAGGCATGTGGGGCGTGGCGACGTTGTGCGGGCCGGCAATCGGCGGCATCTTCGCGCAGACGGGGCATTGGCGGCTGGCGTTCTGGGCGCTGCTGCCCGTGGCGGCCGCGCTGGCGCTTATCGTGACGTTCAAGGTCGGCGGGCGTGCGTCCGTTCCCCCTGCCCCGCCGTCCTCGTTGCCGTTGAGCACACTGGGCCTGTTGGTGGCGTCGGTGCTGGCCGTCACCCTGGCGAGCCTGTCGACGGAGTTGGGCTGGAACCTGGCGGGGATCGCGGGCGGGTTGGCAATTGCCGCGCTGATCGCCTTCGTGGACACGCGGGCGCGCAAGCGCCTGCTGCCTACCGGCGCCTATTCGATCCGGGCGCCGCTAGGCGCGCTGTATGCGGTGATGTGCTTGGTGGTGGCCGCCATCACCACCGAAATCTTCGTGCCGTATTTCCTGCAAGTCATCCACGGCATGACGCCGCTGACGGCCGGCTACATGACGGCGGCCATGGCGGCGGGCTGGACGCTTGCCGCCATGCCCAGCGCCACGCGCAGCGGCGCGGCCGCCAACCGGTTGGTGTGGCTGAGCCCGGTCGTGATCCTGGCATCGCTGGTGGGGCTTGCCATCATGACGCCGCAGGCATCCATCCTGACTTCGCTGGCAGGATTCGCGGCGTTTGTCCTGGCATTGGCGGGCGTGGGATTCGGCATCGGCCTGGCTTGGCCCCACCTGCTGACGAAGGTGTTCAACGCCGCGCCGCAGGGCGAAGAGACGTTGACGTCGTCATCGATCACCACCGTTCAGCTCTATTCGGCGGCAGTAACGGCCGCGCTGGCGGGCGTCATCACCAACAGCGCCGGCTTGGCCGACCCGGGCGGCATCGCTGGCGCGCAGCAGGCGGCGCGCTGGCTGTTCGCCGCATTCGCCGTGGCGCCGGCGCTGGCATTACTGCTGCTGCCGCGCGTCACGCGGGCGCCAGCCGCGGTACGTTGAGCCCGGGAAGTAGCGATAAATCTGCGAAGGTACGCACCGAAATCCACCAAACGCGGTATGGAACGTCACACGCGTCTTTGCTACGCTGACGGCACCTGAAGAAGGTGACGTTCATGAGCAATAAGATCCGAGTGCTTTGCGTTCAACCATCATCGATATCGGCGCGCTTCGCCTTCATGGCGATTGCGCTGCGATGGACGATGGGCGCCACCCCCCGCCCTTCGCGGCTCATGATCGGGCCGCACGATCTGGAACCCATGGGGTCGGAATCCGCGTTCTGGCAGTTTGCGCTGCGGCATGCGCTGACGGGTCAATCGTTTCTTGTGACCCGCGGTAATCACTGGGACGTTGGGGCCTCGGTGGACGGAGACGAAGTCCACGCGTTTGGCCGCAAGTTCGCGCTTAGTCAGTGTCTGTACTGAAGCTGGCGCGGGGCGTCAGCCCACGCGGCCGCCAGCGGCGGCCGCTACCGATCTAGACGCCGAACTGCCGCTTGCGGTGAAAGGAGGCCAATTCCTCGGCCGTCCAGCGTTGCCGGGCCTCTTCCTGACAGCAGCTGCGAAACACCAGGGCGCCAACCGCCAGGAAGCGTGTCACATCGGCATCCGAGAGTTTGGCTTGGACTTGCAACAAGCAATCCGCGTAGGCAGACAGAATGCCATCCCAGCCGTCGACTTTGCCCGGCGCAACGGGCTGCGAGATCATGCGCGCCATCATTTCACTATGGTCCATTCGATCGTCCCCCCTCGAATACCGCTCCGTCGCCCCGTTGTCCGGCAGCCGGTCGCACCCGCTGTTCAGCAAGTGCCGTACCCGCCTCGCTGCCCGGTTATCAGGCCAAATCTGCGGTCAAACGTCCCGATCGAATGCAGAAACTACCGGCGTAGTGCCGGATCAGGCGCCCGCCCGCGCAGCAGCGAATCGGGATTCGTCTGCAAGTAATCGGATAGTTCGCGCAAGGACCGCGCCGCTCGTCCAAGCTCGCGCAACGCCGTATCGGCATTTGCTGGCAAGTCCGCGTCGGGCGCGAGCAGACCGCCCACCACGCCCAACGAACGGTTGGCCTGGCGCAACAGGGCTTGCAGCTCGGGCGCCAGTTGCGAGTCCATCCTCTTGACGAGCCGCGACGCCCCCTTCAGCGCGCCGCTCAGTTCCATCCCGATCTCATCGAACGGCACCTTCTCCAGCTTGACCAGAATGTTGTTCAACTGCTGCTGCAATTGATCCAGGTTGTTCGGCGCCGTCGGGAGGAAGGGACGATCTTCCATCTTGAACGTAACGGGTTTGGCGTTCGGAATTTCCACCATCGCCACATACAGCTGGCCCGTGAGCAGGTTGCCGATGCGCAGTTGCGCCCGCGTGCCGCGCTCAATCATCGCCGCGAGTATCCGGCCGCTAGGGTGTTTCATATCCGTCCCGGCAAATTGCTTGATCTCCTGGTATGTCTCGCCCCCCAGGCGTTCGGGATACAACGTCGCAGACACCACCGCGTAGAACTGCTTGGTCTCGGAATCGAAATCCAGGCTGATCGCATCCACCTTGCCGATCGTCACGCCATAAGCATCGATGGGTGCGCCGACCACCAGGCCGCGCACCGACTGGTCGAATCGCATGCGGATCGGCACCGGTACGCCATCAGGCTGCGCGCGGGCCGCCTCTTCGTTGGGAAAGAGATCGAACGACGCATTGGCGGCCGCCGCAGTGTGGCTGCGCTGGGCTGATGTTTCGAACGCCACGCCCCCGACAATCACCGACACCAGCGACTGCGACCGCATTTGCAGGCCACGCGCATCCACGCTGAAATCCACGCCGCTGGCGTTCCAGAACCGCGTGCCATCGTTCACATAAGCATCGTTGGGGGCATCAATGAACACTTGCACCTCAACGCCCCGTCCGTCCTTCGCCAGTTGGTATCCAACCACCTGGCCCACGGCGATGCGACGGTAATAGATGGGGGAGCCCACATCCAGGGAACCAAGGTCGCTCGCGCGCAACGTAAAGCGCTTGCCGGCCCGGTCTTGTGCCACTTCGGGCGGGAGTTCAAGGCCGACGAATTCGGTCTTCCGGCCGGGGCTGACGCCTGCCTTGCCCTTGCTGCCGATCGGGTCCAGCCCGATGTACGACCCCGACAATAGCGTTCCCAAGCCAGACACACCGCTTACCGTCAGGCGCGGCTTCACCACCCAGAACACGGTGCCGTCGCGCAGCAGGTGGCTAGCGTCCTTGGCGACGCGAATGGTCACCACCACGCCAGAGCGCTCGGTATTCAGCGCAACGCGCTCGACCTGTCCGATGGTGACTTCCTTGTAGCGGACCTGAGTCTTGCCCGCTTCCAGCCCTTCGGCCGTCTGAAAGTAAATCGTTGCGGTGGGGCCGGCGTTCAACCAGACCTGCAGCACCAGGAACAATCCCGCCAGAGCAGCAATGACCGGCACGAGCCAGATCCAGGACACTCGGCGCGCTTTGCGCCCAGTGGACGGTGGTGTTTGACCTGCGGCAGCACCAGACTCAGCCATAGAGGACAACCCCTTTGTGTACGCGTCCGGACTCGAGGGCGGATTCCCTTGTCAGGGTCGCGCCGAGGCCTGCCCCGCGCAAGTGCGGGAATTCCCGGAAACGGGCCGGGACACCGTCCTGCAAACACCGAAATTAGCGGGTAGCATGGCCTTCCCTTTTGGAGGAAGTCAACGTGAATATCGCCATCCGCCCCGCCACTGTCTCGGACGCGGCCCAGATCTACGCATTCATCACTGAACTGGCCGTCTACGAACGCGCCGCCCATGAGGTGATTGCCAGTGCCGACGACGTCGCCCGCACCTTGTTTGCGCCAGAAGCGCCGGCCAAGGCGTTGATGTGCGAGGTAGACGGCAAGACCATTGGCTACGCCGTCTATTTCTACAGCTATTCCACCTGGTTGGGCAAGAACGGCATCTATCTGGAAGACCTGTACATCACGCCCGAGCAACGCGGCATCGGCGCCGGACGCGACCTGCTGCGCCACCTGGCCCGGGAAGCGGTGGCCAACGACTGCGGGCGGTTGGAATGGAGCGTGCTGGACTGGAACCAGCCCGCTATCGATTTTTACCAATCGATCGGCGCACGGCCGCTGGATGAATGGGTGCGCTACCGCCTGACGGACGGCGCACTGCGCGATTTCGCCGAAGGGCGCCGCGCCGCCGCTTAAAACTCGGGCAGGTCGAAGAGCGTGTGCAGCGTGGAGCTGGGCACGGGCACGGAGGCGAGATGCTCGCGTCCGTCGCCATCGACCAGCACCCGCACCGGACGCAGCGCCACGCGCATGCCATCGACGCTGATGGCCGTTTCCACGTCCACCCCGTCTTTGATGACATCAATGACTTCGGAAGCCGCCGCCGTAACGGGTTCGGTAACCCAGCCCGGCACACCTGGCTCGGCCTGGCCCCACCGCACATAGGCGATTTGCCCGCTGACGGGTTCTTTTCGAACGGCGACGATCACGTACAAAGACATCCAGGCCTCCCTAATGTTTGGCCCGGATCGTATAACAAGTTGACGAAGGCGGCATGACAGCCAGCGTCACGGTTCGATATCAATCGCGGCAAAGGATTTCACCAGATCATCCAGCTGTTTGAGCTGCGTCAGGAAGGGTTCAAGCTTGTCCAGCGGCAAGGCGCTGGGGCCATCGCACTTGGCGTTTTTCGGATCAGGGTGGGCTTCCAGAAACAGGCCAGCCAAGCCCACCGCCATGCCCGCTCGGGCCAGTTCCGCCACTTGCTCGCGGCGGCCGCCGGATGCGGCGTCCAGCGCCGAACGCTGTTGAAGCGCATGCGTCACGTCAAAAATCAGCGGGCGGTTGCCCGTGACTTTCTTCATCACGCCAAAGCCCAGCATGTCGACCACCAGGTTGTCGTAACCGAAGCTGGTGCCACGGTCGCACAGAATCAGCTTGTCGTTACCGGCCTCGGTGAACTTCTCGACGATGTTCAGCATTTGCGTCGGGCTTAGAAACTGGGGCTTTTTGATGTTGACGATGCGCTGCGTCTTGGCCAGCGCAACGACCAGATCCGTCTGCCTTGCCAGGAAGGCCGGCAACTGAACGATGTCGGCCACTTCGGCCACGGGCGCGGCCTGCCAGGGTTCGTGCACGTCGGTAATCACCGGCACGCCGAATTCCTTTTTCACGGCTTCGAAAATCTTCATCCCGGCTTCCAGGCCCGGGCCGCGGTAGGAATGAATCGACGAGCGGTTGGCTTTATCGAACGACGCCTTGAACACGTAGGGGATGCCCAGCTTCGTCGTCACGCGCTGGTATTCCTCGCATGCGCGCAAAGCCAGATCCAGGGATTCCAGCACATTGATGCCGCCGAAAAGCACAAAGGGGCGATCGTTTGCGCATTGGATCGACGAGGAAATAACGACTTCGGGGGCGGTCATGATGGGGTGCATCCTAGAAATAAGGCGGGGACAGTGCGTAATGTACAACCTGCCCGGTCCCGATTTCATCCCCTGCACCCGTTCCCCTCAGGATTCACCGGCTGGACAGCATGCGCCCGAGCACCCGTGGCGCAGGTAGTAATGGTGACAGCCGGGTACGCCTGTACTAACCGCGCCTAGGCGTCACCGGTGTCGGACGTCCATCTTGCCGAATACGTCTGAGGCAGCAGGCTCAGGCTGCCGACCAGCTTTTCAACCCGCTCGTCTTCCTGATGCGTCGTATACACCACGGCATGCACTTCCGAGCGGCCGCCGTCGCGCTGCTGGCTTTCAACTCCCCGCAGGCGCAGATTGTGCTTGCCCAAGGCGTTCAGCAATTCAGCGCGCACCATGGCCTCGTCCGAGGAAGCGCAGGTCAGCGCGATGTTGTAGTAGCGTTCTTCCGTTTCCGCTTCGGGGACATGCCGGTCGACCAGTTTTGCGCCTCGGCGCAGCAGCACATTCGTAACCAAAATCAGCCCAGTCACCGCGCTGGCCTCGGCCACGAAGCCGTAGCCCGCCAGCACACCCACGGCACCCGTGGCCCAAATGGTGGCTGCGGCGCTCAAGCCGCGGATGGTCAGGCCATCGCGCATGATCAGGCCGGCGCCGAGAAAGCCGATGCCTGTTACGACCTGACTGCCCAGGCGCATGTCAGCGCCGGCGTCCAACAAAGCGGGCAATGAGGTGTACGCCGCCGCGCCCAGCGAGACCAACGCGTGCGTCACGATCCCGGCGTAGTTCTGCCGCCACTGGCGTTCGACACCAACCGCGCCGCCCAACAGCATGGCCAGGACGAGATTGATTGCAATGGAGAATTCACTCATGGATCACTACCGGTACTTCTTATTCTTCTTGGATACATCAACGGCCGCAAGGAACAAGGGCTGGCGGCCGCGACGTATTATCGCCCGGCCAGGTCAGGCCCGGCCAGGTTAGGCCCGGCCAGACTAGACCCGGCCCGGCCCGGCCATGCCCCGACGCGGGCCGCCTCGCGCGGCGTTATCGCTGGACGCCAGGGACATCCCTGTCCACAATGACCCGTCGCGGACTGGCGCTTGCGCCGTCCCGCATTTGAATCAAAGGCAGGCAAATGGGTTTCTTCGATACGCTGTTCCGGCGCAAGCCCTCGCCGGATCAGTTCGCCACGCTGTTTGTGGCGGCGGCGCGGCGGCAAGGCTTTGACGGGGACGTCACCTACAAGGCTGATGAATTCCGCTTGTTGCTGGGCGAAGGCTCGTTCTTCAATCTGCACAACGCCTACCACGCGTACTGCAACACGCGCGGCTCCGAACAAAAGCGCGCGCTGCAAGGCTTCGTCTCGGCGTTGGCCAGCAGCACGCAAACCACGCCGCAGCAGGCAGCAGAGGCCCGGCCGATGCTTCGCCCCGTGATCCGCAGCCGCAGCGCACTGGAAGACATCCGCCTGCATCATGTGCGCACCGAAGGCAACGACACGGCCTTCCACCCTGCCTTTCTTTCCTTTGGCGATGACTGCGTGGTGCTGTTGGCGCTTGACCACCCCGACGCCATCTCCACCCTGACCAATGGCCCCGAAGCCGCCTGGCAATTAACGTTCGACCAAGCGTTGGCCATTGCCGTCGACAACCTGCGCGACGCCCCTGACGATTTTTCAGAACTGACGCCGGGGGTGTTTCGCGGCGCCTGGGCAGACGGCTACGACATCAGCCGCGCGCTGTTGCCCGACATGATTGAACGCGTGCCGGTACGCGGCCGCCCCGTGTTCATGATGCCCACGCGCGATGTGCTGCTGGTCACCGGCGACAACGATGATGCCGGCCTGATCACCATGGTTGAACTCTGCCACCAGGCAGTGCAACACGGCCGCGTGGTCAGCGCGCACATGTACCACTACGAAGAGCGGCAGGCGCAGCGTTATGTGCCTGATGACGCGGGGCTCGCTCAGCGCCTGGCCCATCTGGCCCGCTTGCTGGAAAAAGCCGAATACGACGCGCAAAAAGCGGCGCTGGACCACATCCACGAAGAGCAAGGCGCAGACATCTACGTCGCGAACTACAACCTGTTCACGGCGGACGACGATCCGGCGATGTCGTTCTCGCTGGCGTCATGGACACGCGGTGTCGACACCTCATTGCCAAAGGTGGACCGGCTGGCGTTGGTCCGCCCCGACGCCGAAGACGATATCGGCGAAGTGCGGGTTGTATCTTGGGAACAGGCCGCGCATCTGCTGGAGCCGTTGCTGGCCGAAGAAAAGGGCTACCCCGTCCGATACCGCACGCAAGGCTTTCCGGAAGACGCACAGCTCGCGCAATTGGACGAAGTGCCCTGAAGCTCCTTGAAGCGCCGTGAGCGCTTTGAAGTTCCTTGAAGTTCCTTGAGCACTTCGCCACTGGCATGCGTCGTTAGCCACGTTCCGCAGCCGGTTCGCTGACTAGACGATAGGCTATGGCGCCGATGATGGCCCCGGCAATCGGGGCCAACCAGAACAGCCACAATTGTTCTAGCGCCCATCCGCCCACGAACAATGCAGGCCCGGTCGAACGCGCCGGATTCACCGATGTATTCGTCACTGGAATGCTGATCAGGTGGATCAAGGTCAAGGCCAGCCCGATCGGAATCGCCGCAAAACCTGCGGGCGCCCGCTTGGACGTGGCGCCCAGGATCACGAACAGAAAGCCCGCGGTCAGCACCACTTCGGTCACCAGCGCCGACACCATCGAATACTTGCCCGGCGAATACGCGCCATAGCCGTTGGCCGCGAAGTGACTGCCTTTCAAATCGAAACCCAGCTTGCCGCTGGCAATGCACGCCAACACCGCCGCCGCCACAATGGCGCCAAGCACCTGCGCAATCA
The DNA here is from genome assembly GCF_902859595.1 of Achromobacter kerstersii. Lineage (GTDB taxonomy): Bacteria > Pseudomonadota > Gammaproteobacteria > Burkholderiales > Burkholderiaceae_B > Achromobacter > Achromobacter kerstersii. The sequence continues at coordinate 1,769,953 of NZ_CADIJQ010000001.1, forward strand.
CATAGGGCAGGATTTCCTTCGCCGGGAAGCGGCCGCCCGCCACCAGGCCGACCGTCACCGCCGGGTTGAAGTGGCCGCCAGAGATATGGCCGACGGCAAACGCCATCGTCAGCACCGTCAAGCCGAAGGCCAACGCGACGCCTGCAAAGCCAATGCCCAACTCCGGAAAGCCGGCGGCCAGCACGGCTGCGCCACACCCACCCAGCACCAGCCAAAACGTGCCGAAGAACTCTGCGCCACAACGCTTCGAAAGCGAAACCATGACCTTCTCCAGAAGTGAAATGTTCAAGGTAGCGCGCAGGAAACGGCCTAGCTTCAAAGGCTTGATAAGTTTGACAGTATTTAAGATAAGTCCGATGCCTGGTCTGTATCGACCATAGGGCAACTCTACAGATTGCGGCATCGAGCAAACGAACGATGCGGGATTAACCCCGCTTCGCGTGCTGTCCCAAGGCTTGCTTCACGGCACGCGGCACCGTTCGTTCAGCCGGCCGCAGCGGCATGCATTGATGCCGAGAAATCAGCCGTGCACCGGCGTGCACAATTCCACCAACGTGCCATCCGGGCAACGCAGGTAAGACACCACTTGCCCCCAGGGCTTGGCCGTCGGGGCGCTGAGTTCAGTCGCACCCAAGGACACGGCCTTTGCGTGGGCCGCCGCCACGTCATCGGTGACGAATCCCACTTCCATGCCCAGCGGCTTGGGCGACGACGACGCTTCGACGTGGCCCGTTTGAAAGTTCATGCTGGCCAATTCATGCGCGGCGAACGACAAGGTGGTTTCGCCCGTTTCGAGTTCGCCGTACGTCTTGGACTCGTGCAGAAACCGAGTCGAAAACCCGAACGCCTGTTCGAAGAATGCCAGCGACGACGCCACATCGGGCACATAAACGATGGTGTATCCGAATTTCATGGTGATCCCCTGAAAGTTGAAGTTGGCGCGGCGCGGGGTAGCCGCCGCCGCAAGCCACGATTGAATCAGAATGCTGGTTATATATCCAGCATCTTGATTCAACCGATGGCCCCCGCCAACCCCGCCCCCTTTAGCCCTTGAGCTGCCGGGGGTCCAGGCTCCACAACTCCGGATCGCTGGTCGACACCCCCACCGCACCGTGCTTCATGGCGATGCCGATATCTGTCTGATTGCACACGAAGCCCGACGCGATGATCGGCGGCAAGGCTTTCAGGTCTTGCGCAGCCATGTGCGTGAGCATGGGCGCGGGCATCAGCTGCACCAGGTTGGGGTCGCTCTGCTCCAGCGCCTTGACGCTGCGCGGCCAGGTCGAACGGTCGGTCACGAACACTTTCTGCATCGTGACCATGCCCGCCCGGTTGGCGCGCTGGATCGTGGCCACGCGGGTGGATACCAGGCTCGCCACGCCAATGTCGGCCAGATACTCCACGCCGCCCTTGTCTTGCGACAAGCCTTCGCAACTGTCGATGTTGACGATGGCGAACTTGCCCGCCCGGTTCAGCGTTGCAATGACGGGCGCGAGCTTGCGCAATTCCACGTTGGCGACGATGCCGATTTCGGCCACGCTGCCCACAAAGGTATTGATCTGCTCAAGCCCGAACATCGTTGCAATGACCGGATGGCGCGCCAGGCATGCCCCGAATGACCTATCCATGGTTATCGATCTTCCTGATCGTAAAAGCGCTGATCGCTCAAGCCCAGCTTGCCGGGGTTGAGTATGTTCTGCGGGTCCAGCGCGCGCTTGACCGTGCGCAGCACGTCGAACGCGCCGCCCAGCGATTCCTGCATATAAGGCGCGCGCAGCAGACCCACGCCATGGTGATGGCTGAGCGCGGCATTATATTTAATCAGCACCGCGTTGGCCGCATCCCAAGCGGCCCGGTACCACTGGCCGCGCCGCTCGACCTCGACGTCGCCGCGCAAAGAAAAGTACAGGCAAGCGCCATCGACATAGGCGTGCGATTGATGCGCCGATCCGGCCAGCGTGCCGGGCACGGCATTCACCGCGTCCACCACCTCGGTATAGATGGCCGCCAGGTCGCTCCAACGGCCCGACATTTCCAGCGTGTCGGCAACGAACCCCGGGCTGCGCTTGAAGCCTTCTGCGCTTTTCCCCGTGAGATAGCGCGTTTCCAGCCAGCGCTCAAAGATGGCGTCGCCATCCAGCTTTTCGCCCAGCTCTTCGCACACGCCTTCGCTGATTTCCATGACGGCGTCCACGATCTGGCGCGCGCCCTCGTCAGCCACCAGCAGCACGTTCAGATCGGAGCGATTGAACTGCACGCCGCTTTCCAATTCGTCATACAAACGCAGCGCGGCCGGGTTGGCGCCGCGCTGCATGATTTCGCGGCACGCGTCCAGGCCGATGGCGAAGGTCTTGAAACCGTAGGCGATGGCGCGGCCGTAGTCAGGCAAGCGGTGCAGCTTCAGACGCAGGCGCACGATCACGCCCAGCGTGCCTTCCGACCCGATGAACATCTGCTGCACGTCACCGCCCACCGCCGCACGCGAGTACCCGCCCACGGTGATGAGACTGCCGTCCGCCAGCACCACGTCCATGCCAAACACCATGTCTTCGATCTTGCCGTAGCGCGTGGACAACTGCCCTGCCCCGCGGCACGCCGCCCAGCCGCCCACCGTGCTGATGCCAAACGACGACGGCCAGTGGCCCATCGTCAAGCCGTATTCGTTCTGGATGGTCTCTTCGAACACGTCGCCGAACATGCCGGCCTCGACGTCAACGATCTGGCTTTCGCGGTCTACGCCGATCAGTTTGTTCAACTGGCACACATCCAGCACGATGCCCCCGCGCACGGGCAAGGCCGCGCCCGTGACGTTGCTTCGGCCCGCTGACACCGTGACGGGAATGGCGTCCGCGTGCGCAATGCGCATCACAGCTTGCACCTGCTCAACCGTCGATACCGTAACGATCACCGCTTGCGGCGTGGCGGGCTTGCCGCCCGTTTCCGTCACCATCGACCCGGCCCACCAGTCACGCGTCCACGTCACGACGTCGGCGGTTGCCGTCAACACATCGTCGGCCACATGGCGCAGCGCATCGATCTGTGCATCGGTGACGCGCACGGGCTTGCGTTGCAGCCCGGGTTCCGTGCCGGTGGCCGTGAGCGTGGCGGCATAGGCCGGCGGCGTATGCGCCCCCACCACGTAGTTGCCACGGTTGTAGCCGCGCTTGATGGCTTCTTTGCTGATCATTCTTTGTCTCCCATGAGTACGGATTTTTCGTGCTGGATGGCAGCCAGGTAGTCGCTCACCTGCTGCGCGATGGTGGCAGGCGGCAAACCGAGTTCCGCCTGCAAGAGTTGTCCGACGCGTTCGGCGGCGCGCGCGGAAGCGTCACGCGCCATCAGGCGCGCCCGCATGCGCCGCGAAAGCACGTCTTCGACGGTGCCGGCCAGTTCATGGCGCACCGCATAAAGCACCTCGGCTTCGGTGTAGGGCAAGCCTTCGACAATGGGCGCAAGCAGCGCGGGCTGCGCCTGCATCAAGTCGCTGACGAAGCGCGCCTCGGTGCCGTAGCGTTCACCCAGATGCGCCGACATGCCGCCCGAGGCCACAATGGCCTGCGGGTCGTAGCCCGCCGCGCCTAACAGATACGCCTTCTTGGTAAGGCAGGTGTTGCGCTGGCCCAGCACCTGCTGCGCCGCGTCGATCGTCTGTTCAGCCATGTGCCGCGATGTGGTCAGCTTGCCACCCACAATCGTGACCAAGCCGTCGGCGGCCACGCGGATTTCGTGATTGCGCTTGATCTCCAGCGTCTTGCCGCCAGGCGGCGCAACCAATGGCCGGCACCCGGCGATGCTGCCCACGACGTCCTCGGCTTGCAGGTCCGTCTTCAACGCGGAGCGCGCGCCTTCCAGCAGGAAGTCCAGCTCGCGGCGCGTGCAGTACACGTCGTCAAGATCGCCTTCGTAGTCTTCGTCCGTTGTGCCCAGGTACGACACGTCGCCCCAGCGCGTGATGGTGGCGCGGCGGCTGCGGCCCGGCACCGGGATGGTCACGGTGCAATCGTTGCGGATCTTCATCCACGGCACCGCCACGTGCACCCCTTTGGCCGGGCGCACATGCAAGGCAGGCTGCTCGCCAGTCTTGGCGCCCGTCCAATCGCGCAGCCAGACGCCCGTGGCCATGATGACCACGCGTGCGCGAGCGCGAATTTCGCGTTCGCCAGCCTGGATGACGGCGCCATCCACCTTGCCGTGCGTATCGCGCGTGACGGCTGTTGCCTTGGCGTGGTTGATGACAGTCGCGCCGTGAAAGGCCGCCGTGCGCGCGACCGCCAGCGTGAGCCGGGCGTCGTCCACGCGGGCGTCGTAATACAGGAAGCCACCCAACAGGCCATCTTCCTTGAACGTCGGGCAATGCGAAAGCACTTCTGCCGCCGTCAGCTTCTGATGCAGGATGCCTTCACGCCAGCCGCCCGCCACGTCATACGTCCATAGCAGGCTTTCAAAGGCCTTGGACAAACGCTTGTCGAACACGCCATCGCGTTCCAGGATGGGAAACAGAAACGGCAGACGCTGCACCAGGTGCCGCGCATTGCGCCGCAACCGCTGGCGTTCATGCAGCGAATGGCGCACCAGGCCCAGGTTTCCCTGTTCGATATAGCGCAGTCCGCCATGCACCATCTTGGAGGATTTCGATGATGTGCCGGATGCGAAATCGTCTTTTTCCACGACCGCCACGCGATAGCCGCGCAGGCTGGCGTCCAGTGCGGCATACACGCCAGTGATGCCGCCGCCGATGATGAGGATGTCGAATTGCTCACTGCCCAACCGGTCCAATTGCTCCTGGCGTATCAGGCGTAACGGTTCGGTGCTGGTCATGTCGGCCCGGTCCTTGCTGGGCCTTCTGGATAGCCAACCGATCATTTCTGCAATGCCTCCTCGTTGTCCTGCTTGAATTGCTTCACGTGGCCCAGCTCCGACCCCACGCGGGCGTGCCACAAGGCGCGGCGGTGCGCGCGTTCCGATGCATTGGCCAGCGGGTGGAATACGGCGTCGGCCACGATGGTTTTGCGGGCGTCTTGCAGCGACGGCCAAAGCAAACCCGATGACCCTGCCAAGTAGGCGATACCACGCAGGCTGGCGCGGTCCGCCTCCTGCATGCGGCGAATGGGAATGCCGATCAGGTCCGCCTGAATCTGCAGCAGCGGGTCGCTGCGCGACAGGCCACCGCCCACCACCAATTCCGACACCCGCACGCCCGACGCTTCTTCATCCGCTTCGATGCAACTGGCGACCGAATGCGCAATGCCTTCCAGAATGGCGTAGGCCACTTCGGCCTGCGTGGTGGCCATCGACACGCCGGTTAGCGACGCGCGCGCGCCGGTCTCCATGCGCGGGACGCGCAAGCCCGTCAACGCCGGCACGAAGGTGACGCCTTGCGACGACGTCACCGTTTGCGCCAACGCGCTGATCTCGTGCGCGTCCTTGAACCACTTCAGCTTTTCGCAGACCCAGTCCAACGCGGAACCCGTGGTTGCCACAAAGGTCTCGACGGCAAAGTGCGACGCGCCATTCTGGCGGCGCGCCGTCATCGTCAGCGAACCATCCGCCATGCCGGGATGGGCAGGCGGTTCGGTGCCGACGATCAGGTCCACGAAGCTGCCGGTGCCATGCACGCACATCGCCTGCCCGCGGTCCAGGCAACCCAGCCCAATCGCGCCCGCGTGTTGATCCCCCGCCGAGGCCAGGATCGGAACATCGATGCCCAGGACGTCCGAGCGGGTACGCCCGAAGTCGTCGGCATCCTGGCGCAAGACGGGCAAGAGTTCATGCGGAAAGCCCAGCTCCTGTACCCATTCCAGGTAGTAGCGATGGTCGGCCAGCACATAGGCGCCGGCTGACGTGGCGTTGGTGGGCGTGGTCACGCATTCGCGGCGTTGCGAAAAATGCCAGAGCAGCCAGGTGTCAACCGTACCGAACGCCAGGCGTTTCTCCGCCCAGGCGCGGGCGACGTCCGGCGTGTCGCGCAGGTGACGCGCAGCCCACAGGTACAGCGAACGCACACCGACAGGACGGCCCACGCGATCACGCAGGCGCGCATCCCACTCAGGCGCCATCTGCGACAGCTCGTCCACAAAACGCGTGTCCTGCCAGACCATGGCCGGCACCAGCGCCCGGCCCGTCTGCGTGTCCCACAACACAGCCGTGGCGCGTTGCGTGGCAAGTGCCAGCGCAACGATCTCCTGGCCATCGGCCTGGGCCTGCGCGATAGCGCTGCGGCAAACGTCAATGGTTCGATCCAGGATCTCGTTGGCGTCCTGCTCCACAACACCCGGCCGCGGCGACTCCACATGCAGCGTCTGGTATTGCAGGCAAGACACATGGCCATCGGCCGCGACGGTGGCCGCCCGCGTGCCGGACGTGCCTTCGTCAATGGCCAGAATTACTTTTTTATTCATCATCGCGAGGCTTTCCCAATGACGGGGTTCAAGGCGGGCAGCACGGCGTCGTCTTTGAACTGCGGCGCATCGGCTTCGTTATCCGGGTTGATGGGGGTGCGGGTGGGGTCCCACTTGATCACGAAGCAAATAATGCTGGCGACTAGCGGCACGATAGACAGGATGAGGAAGGTCTTTTCCAGCCCGTAGTTTTCGCGGAACAGCGGAAAAATCAGCAGCCCGATCGCGGCGCCCGTGGAACCCAGCGCGCCGATGATGCCGTTGGCGCCCGCGCGCAGCTCGCTGCGGAACGACAGCGACGACAGGCTCTTGCCATTGGCGCCCGGCCCGCCCGAGTGGAACAAAATGAACAGCGACGGCACCACAACGGCCAGCCACAGCGGCATCTTGCCGTGGAAGGTACCCAGAATCAGCAGCATCAGGAACACGGCCGCAAAGCCGAACGCCGACGCGCGCCGCAGGCCCAGCTTGCGGCCGATGTACGGCGACAAAAAGCCGCCGAAGATGCCGAACACGTTGAACACCAGCGCACCGATGGTGGCGAAGACGAAATCCTTGCCGAACAGCGCTGCGCTGATCAGCGGCAGATACCAGCCCACCGCGAAATACTGGATCGACTGGCCGATCTGGACCGTGGCGGCAAGAATGGTGCGCGGCAGGTAGACGCCGCGAAAGATCAGCAGCACGTTAGCGATACCGCGCTTGGCCTGGTTCGTGACAGGAATGCGCTCATGCAGGGGCGCGGCGGCGAATGGCTGCTCGTAGATCTTGGTCATGGCCAGCGCCGCTTGCTCCACGCGCTCTTTGCGCGCCAGCCAGATCGGGCTTTCAACCATGTAGCTCAGTTGCAGCACCAGAATCACGACGGCAAAAATGGCCGTGGCCGCAACCGAATACCGCCAGATCGAATCACCCACGTCCCACGAGAAAAACAGCAAGGCCAGCAGCAGGTTCGTGCAGACCGCCGTGTACCACATGCCCTGCCAGGTGTTCAGCCGGCTCTTGAACTTCACCGGCGTGAATTCGGCCAGCACGGCCATGGCAATCGCGAAGTCAATGCCATACGCCGCGCCGACAAAGAAGCGGCCCACCAGGATGACTTCGAAACTGGGCGCAAACATCACCAGCAGGGCGCCGATGACGGCCAGGAACTTCGCGATGATCAACGGCCGGATGCGGCCCCACCGGTCTGCCATCCAGCCCCCGATGGGGTTGAACGCAATGGCGACCCAGGCAGCGAACGACGTCATCAACGCGACTTGACCGGCTTTCAAGCCCAGGTCGCGCGTCATGGGCCCCAGGCCCGCGCTCAGTGCAGAGTTTGCGAAGGCGTCCAGGAACAGGCCGCCCAACGCCAGCCACCATATCAGGCCGGCTCGGCCAGTAATACCCGGGCGTGAATCAATAAAAGCGATGACATCGTCGATGCCACGTATTTTTACGGTCGATGATTGCACAGTCGTCTCCTCTTGGAATTATTTCTGTAAGAGGTCGACGCAAACTGCGCGCAATAAAAGACCACCCTACAGATGGTCTTTTATCTAAATCTGTGCGGTGACTTTATGGGTTGCGCTTGGGGGTGTCAAGGCACCCAGGCATCAGGACAAACCCTATTTCCCGCGGCTTTTTTCGGCGCTGGAAAAGTATCCAAAGTCGCTTAAAAGTATATGGAACGGCGAATTTTTATATCTTTTTCTCTTTATTTTTCAATGACTTGCAATAAATATTTAAGCTGTCAAACTACGCCCGCTCTTTGATCTTGCCTTCCCTGCGCAGGTCTCGATATTCGAAGCCAGCCCAATCACTGAATAACAAAAAAACACATCGTGGCCCGACGTGATAACCACGCGCGCCATGCGGGCGCTCGCCCGTTTCAGTCTCGCAACCCTCGCGTTTCACCAAGGAGAAACCCATGCGTTTAATCACCGATCAAGAACTCAGCAATATGTCGACGGAAAATAAGCGTCGCCGCCATCACGAGCTGGATAAGAAGTTGTCGGTGGCCGCCGACCGGGGCTGGGCATGCGCGCATCGCATCGAAGCCAGCCGCGCAAAAGTCCATGCGGCAATTTTGATGGACGTGGAACTGGGCCGTGACGTCGAGCCCAAAACCGAGAAGCGCCGCGACCGCATCAAGGTCAAGAACTGAGTGAAGGCTTCCGGAGGCCTATACGGCGTGTGTGATTGGGGCGCTGTACACCCCAAAAGCCAACGGCCTCTGGACCACGATTCATAACCACCTGAAGCGCGTACGCCCTAGCGTCAGATGCTCAACCAGGTCACAAGCGGCGATAGCGATAGCAACAGGCCTAGCCAGGCAATTTTGCTATTCGATTGGTGGATGGCATAAAAGCCGAAGGCCAGCCCGGGCAACCCGGGAATCAATTCAAAGATGATGTACGGCCAAAGGCCCAGGTGCATCACCACCCACCAGTGCAGGAAGGCGGTCGCAGCGCCGCAGATCAGCGCGCAGACACTAGAGAACGACCAGCCCAGATCGCGCAGCATCCTGACACCCCACAAACGGTTGATCGAGCCCGGATGTTACCGGACGGGGATGCTGCGAGGTAGCGATACTGCCGCCCAAAACGAAAGGGCCGAATCCAATGTTTCAAAGGATTCGGCCCCACACGAGCTACCAAGCTGCCTGCTTTACAGCAAGCAGCTCAGTGCTTAAATCGATTTGATCATTGTCGCCTGAGGACCTTTTTGTCCTTGGCCGGCAACGAATGAAACGCGCTGATTCTCTTCTAGAGATTTGTGCCCGTCACCCTGAATTTCCGAGTAATGCGCAAAGAGGTCTTTACCACCAAGTTCCGGCGAGATGAAGCCGTAGCCCTTGTCATTGTTAAACCACTTCACGATACCTGTTTCAATCTTCAATGTAAGTCCTAGATGTTCAGGGAAAAAATATTCCCGGGCAGACTATGGGCGCTTGGGGGCAGTAAAGATATAACCGTTTCCAAATGATACATGTGCCCTCGCCTCTCGGGCGGCTGCGAGACGGCCGCCGCCGAGTATCTTTACGCAAAGCGTCTGCATGCCCGCATCCTTCGGATGCGCAACAAATGGGCCCAAAGAACGGGGCCATGATCATTGGCGACTACGGGAAATGGATGCCGACCGCTGATCCCGGTGCCGAAGGCAAGGCCGTGGGCCTGTGGCGGGAAAAGCGGGCATCAAGGACAAGTACTACGGTGACATTCTGGAGCCAGAACGGCCCCAAAACACTTCCCAGATTCCAGATCAACGAAGCTAAAAATCTAAGCCGTTGATCTCATTGGGAAAAAGTGGTGCGAAGGAGGGGACTCGAAAAGCTAGCATTGGCGCGGCTTTTTGGGGATTTTGGGGCCAATTTGGGGCCACTCGATCAAACTTCGTCGGGGACAATCCCCAGTCCCCAAGCGTTCCCCCAGTCGGTCAGCATCGCTCGCCAATGACGCCATAGCGTGGCCATCCATTTTAGCGGCATGGGGCAACCTCATATACTGGGCGTTCAATAGCGAGGGTTCTATGTGCAGCCACTATCAGACGCTGAAAGACGCCGAATTGCTGCTCAAGAAATTTGGAGTGCGCGAGAAGCCGCCCGCCGTAGGCAAGTACGACATGTGGCCCAGGTATCAGGGGGTATTCGTGCGCCGGCCCGTGGAGCATGACGCGGGCGACGAGGCGGTGCCGGAGCGCGAAGCCGTGGCCGGCCGCTGGGGTCTCATCAGCGCAATGACCAAGCCCGAAGGGCTGGACAAAGCCGGCAAGCTGTCCACCTTCAACGCTCGCAGCGAGACCGCCCCCAAGTCCTTCACCTTCGGCAACGCGTGGCGTCGCGCTCAACACTGCATCATCCCGGCGGATGCTATCTTCGAACCCGACTGGCGATCCGGCTCTGCCGTGCCCACGCGGTTTACCCGCGCTGATGGCGCACCGCTGGGCATCGCGGGCCTATGGGACCGGTGGCGAGATGCGGCCGGCCAATGGCAAGAGAGCTACACCATGCTGACCATCAACGCGGACGATGACCCGCTCTTTCGGCATTACCACCAGGCCGGCAAGGAAAAGCGCATGGTCGTCATCCTGCCGGAAGGCGCCTACGGCGACTGGCTGACCGCGCCGACCGAGGCGACCCGGGACTTCCTGGTCCCCTTCCCCTCCGACAAGCTCGTCGCCACACCGATGAAGTGACCTCGATGCCGCTGGAATATACTGTTTATTCACACAGCACTTTCTCACCATGGAAAGCAACGGAATTCTAGCCCAAGTCCCCGGCCAATTCACCGCCCAGGCATCCCAGACGCTTCCGCCAGCGGCCACCGCCGATGACCGCGATTACGACGTGGTGATTGAGGCCCGCCACCTGGGCACCGTGCGCATCACCTTCCGAAAGCACAAGGCCAAGCGCGCCAAGCACAGCCATTGGTTTTGGCTTGCCCAGCGCGCTGAGAGGGTCTAAGGGCTTGTTCTTGGAAAGCGGACGGGCTGCCTATGTTCGCCAGCGCTACTATCGGAAGCGCTGGCTGCTGTAGATTTATGAGCAGCCACAAATAGCGTTGAATCCCTCAGTGCTTAATCTCTCGCTGGAGACGACCTTTGCGCCAGTTCCTCACTTCGATTCAATCCAGCTTGGATACCCAGAACTGGCTGGCAGCTTTATCAACCACCCTCACGCTCCCAGATATGGCAGGTTGGGCCCATTATCCTGATCTCGGCACCGGAGCTAGATACAGGCGCTGGTTTGACGACAACATAGCTCGGTATTACGCATCAGAATCCGGTCCCGTGTTCCTTAACAGCAGTGATTGCTGGGCGCTTCGTTGCTCGTTCTTGCACTCAGGGCAAGATGATGTCTCTGGGGAGAGGGCCCGAAGGGACCTTGCACGCTTCGTCTTCAGTGTCACTGGCTCACACCGAATACGCGTAAATAACGTCCTACAGCTTGACGTACGTCGTTTCTGCCAAGAGTTCATACAAGCGACGAACGAGTGGTTAGCGCAACATGGAACCGAGAAATCGATCTCAAGTCGTCTCAATACCATGTTATTGGTCAGAACAACAGCGTTCGAGATGTGGCCGGGCGTGCGAGTTCAATAGTGGACGCCAGTAGCCTCGGGCATCAACGGCGCTCTATAGCCGACGCTCCTAGCATCCCGCCGATTTCGTCGTCACGTGCTGGGCTTCATCCAGAAGAATTTTGGTAACATGGGCCTTCATTCAGTAATCCGCCGGGGAGTTCCGCGTGTCGTATAACGAAAATAATGAAGCGTCATCAGGGATTGCAACAAAGGTCGCCGCGCAAAGGTTGGCGATTTCTTTTCTGGCCTGCGCAGTTGGTGAACTATTTGACGACGCCGGCCGCAAGCGCCTGCAAGAGAAACTTGCCCGCCGGGCAGAGGAGGCCGAGATGCGAGGTGCGGAGGATCTGTACGATGAAACTGCCTCCCTGCTTCGTCTGATGGCCGCCAGAGTAGGCGATACCGCATCGCGGTAGCCCCTCCGCCGCTAGATGCATTGCTAGATAGTGCAAAGACTCCGCCAGACTGCATTGACCTCACGGATCTGCCGGCGAACCGATGTTGGTGTTTCGTCAACTTGCCCCGCGTCGTGGAAATAGATCGGACGGGCATGCTCGCAATACTCAACGCCCACTCTTGCCGGTGCCACGCACCCAGTCACGCTTAAGCTCATCAGCAATAGCGCCATCGTCCATTTGCGCCGTTTCCAGCTCCACATTGCGCACCTCCTGACGGGCCTTGGCCCACTGTTCGTTGATTTGGTCGGATCTTTCTTGGCGCTCCGCCTGCCGCCCCGTAGCGCGCCCCCGATAGAACACGCTGACCAATGCCGCAGCCGCGAAGCCGATCAGCAGCAGGACGCCTTTAAACCGCTCAAGCCATGCGGACATTGCCACCCCCTACTGCCGCGAGAGCCTGGGCGTACAGCGCCGGCCACGTCTCCGGATGCGGCTTCCCCGGGCGCCAGGTCCGCAGATAAAGCGCCCACGCGCCGTCCGCGTCACCGAGCGAAGGCAGACGCTGGGGGTCGGTCCACAACAGGAGGCGCGCGAAAGCTGCCGCCAGGATGTCATCGTGCTCCAGCGAGTTGTACACGTCCGTCGTGGTCGGCTCGACATCCCGAGCGGCGCAGACTGAACGGGCATCCGCCCAGCTCGACGGATGCGACAACACGCCAAGCACCCCGCCCCCACGTTCGAATTGCCAGAATCCCACGGCCGGCCCTTTGATCTGCCGGCGATGAAGAAAGCGACTTTCTTGCAGCCCAATGGCCAGCAGCAACACGCGCGCCTCGGGGGTGTCGCGGTTTGCCGGCAGCAGCCCAAGCGCAGGCGCGATCGCGGTATCGATAACCGTCTTCAGATCCACAATCACCCCTCCCCACCAGGCCGCACGCCCAAGATCTTCGCGCGGACCTCGGCCAGCCACTCAAGCAGCCCCTTCTGGCGCATGCTTGCCATCCATCGCATGTACGCCCCCAATACCCACCACGCAGGAAGCCCCGCCAGCAACATGCTCGGTCCCAGCACATAGAACTTCGCCAGTAGAGCGTCATCGCTACCGGCCCCGTGATGGGCAAGCCACGTCATCGCTTCCATCAATCCGGGCTTCCACGCAATGACTGCGCCAGCCAGAGCCGGGCCGAACATGAATGAACACGCCACAGTCGAAATGGTTCGGACCGTGAATTCCCGCGCTGATCGCGGCGGCATGATGAGCAGGCCAAGCATGGCCGCAACCGCCGCCGGCACGCCATACGCGGCCGCGACCTTCAAGGCGGCGAGGCCTCCCAGCCCCGTAGTACCTGGTTCCATAGTTGCACTGCTCCTGTAGACGGTGCGCATGATTGCCTCCCGTTTGGACGAAAAAAAGCCCGCATAAGCGGGCATTGGTTAAACGAACTCACGTCAAACAGAGCGGACGATGCGTTCCCTGACGCTCTCGAACATCAACAGATGGCCGTCGTTGTTCGGGTGTAGACCATCAGGCGCCCAGGTTTCCCCGTACAGCTTCGCCGGCACAGTCGCTTGGTAGTTGTCAATGAAATCGAGTGCCATGTCTTCGGCCACCTGACGAATCGCCCAGGCCACCTTGCGCTGCGTGAACAACAAACGGGCATCCTCGGCATTGCTTACGGCGTTCGAAACCATCAAGCAGGTTTTCTTGCCCGCGTCACGCAATGCCATCGCAATCCGCGTCGCGAAAAAGTAGGTGACAAACTGCGCGCCGGGATTGTTGCGGTCGTTGGTCCCGAGCTGCACGAACGCAAACTCCGACCGCTTTGCAAGTGCCGCCGTGTAGTTGGCACTGCCGGGCAACCAAGAACCGGTACTCGATCCGCTTACGGCCATATTCATGACCTTCACACGGCGAGCATGGTGGATGGCTTCAAGCCGGAACACATTCGAAGCGGATTTTGGCACTAGGCGTATGTCATACCGCCCGAATGCGAACGAGAACGACGCGAGCTTCCCCCAAGCTTCGGGGCCATAGAAATCGAGCTCGCCCAACTTGGAGCCATTGCCCCACAGCTCTACGATAGACCCCGTCGGGTCAGCCGCATCAATCGCGCAGTACCGCAGCGTCAAGTTATCCCCGGTCATCGTGAAGCGCATTTCGCCCTTGTTCTTGCCCGCCCCGCCGGCGGGCGACAACTCCCAGAAGTTCGAGTATGCGAAGGCCGATGCGTTGTAGGTGGGCGCCGGAACAGAAAAAGAGCCGTTCAACTCGATTAGGAAGCCGATGTCCTCGTTCAGGCTGAACGGGTTCGAAGGCACTGCCATTGCCGTTTCCGAATAAGTGAAATCAGTGCCACTCTGCACGACCGGCCCGTCGACGAAGCTCTCACCCAGCCACCGATGAAACAATCCTGCCCAGGACTTTTCCGGGCCAGAAGCTCCAACACCCACTGTGATCGAATCACCGATCAACAGGATCTCAGGGCTGTGCAGGGGATTCCACATCGCCGTAAGCAGGTCTCGCAACATCGAGCCGCTTGCGGGTGCCTTGGCTTCGAGCGCAGCAACTCGGGCCTTGAGATTGTCAACGGGCATGCTCGCGGCAGAAATCCCCGTAGGAACGCCAACAACGAGCCATTGCAGCAGCCATGACGTCGCCCCATTTCCTGCCGACAATGAAAGCCAGATCTGCGTAATGGTGACGCCTACAGGCCAAGCCGTCCCGTCAGGACGCCGCGAAATGTCTACGTCATACACCACCGCCTTTTCGCTCGAATCCTGAAGACCCATCCCCTCGTTAGATGTGTAATACCAGCCTGCTCCAGTGCTGTCCTGGAGGAACACAATGTACCCGCGCGCATCTGCGCCCCCTTCCGCCTTGATCTTGTACCGAAGGCGCGTGTTGACGGTCGGATTGATGGGCGTCGTCAGCGTCCGCGACGTATAGCCTAAAGCGGAACTCACCCCCAGTGGCGTAAAGCGTGTGAACTGACCATCTGCCATACGCGAAAAGCCGCTCAAACCGGCCCAGAATGACGGGTTTGACCCAAGCACTTCCAGCGCCAGACTGGACATTTGATAGGCATCGCCCAGGGAGATTCCGCGCGCGAGTGTCGCGCGCTCGCGCTCAAGCTCAGCATTAGTGGGGAAATCTGCCATGGTGTTGCCAACAGCAAACCATTCCACATCGAGCACAGCCGGATTGGTTGCCACGTACAGGGCGACATATGCCGTCGCGATCACCTCGGCACCCCAAGCGCTGCCGTCAGGCTTGCGGGAGATATCAATGATGTAGGTTACCCATCCATCAAGAATTGGCGTATTCGGCCCGTCCATGGTCGCTGAAGGGTAAACGTAAGAGACACCGTTAGTGTCGACCAGTTGCAGTGCATACAGCCGATTCGACGCATTGCCTGAAAAATGCCGCATGCGATACGCGACACGAGTCTGCGTTACAGGCGAAAAACGCTGCGGGGCCGTGAACGACCGTTGGAAATACCCGATCGTCGCGGTGATTCCATTGGGCGTGAAGCGCATCACACCATCGACAACTGTCCGTGTGTAGCCGGCAGAGGCGGAAAGGCCAATAGTTGTTGCATCGGTTCGGTACCAGGGCTGAATGCCCGCCGAGTTCGCACGGGCCACCAGATCGTTAACCGTCGCGACGCTGGCGGGTTGAATCGCCGACCATACCCACGCCGCTCCGTTCCAAACCCAGTCCCCATTGTTGGAAGCTGTCGGATCGTTCGTGACGCGCCCCGTGGTCGGCACCGGCTGCGCAGTATCCGCAACCATAGCCGCACGAGTGATGTACGTTTTCAGGTTCGCGGCTTGCGAGGCGGCCTCCAAGGCTGCCGCACGAATGCTTGCAAGATTGCTGACATCGTTTCCCGCACGGTTGACGTTCGGCACACCGGCGACGCCATTGGCGAACTCCGCCAGCGTTCCAGCGTCCGTGCTGCCGTTGAGCAAATCTAGCCTGCTAAGGTATCCAGCCATTTGGCGCTCACAATGAAAAAGCCCCGCACTTGGCGGGGCTCAAAGGGTTTGGTGAAATCTAAGCGTGAAAATCCAGATCGTTCTGGTAGTACCTGGCGTCGTAGTTGATCGCCTTCAGCGGGATGGTCCCGTCGTCATTGGGCGCATCCTTCTCGGTCAATATGAAAGGCTTGGCGGCCCGCGTTTCGCTGGCCTCGGTGATGATGTAGCCGGTAGCGTTGTAGCCATCGCCGCGACAAATAACCGGTGTGCGCGGATCGCGCTCCAGCAGCGCCAGCCGTGCGGCACCACCCGGGCTTACGCCCATGCTTTCGACCAAGCCGTCGCTGTTCTGCAGGAAGACCACGTAAGGGCCGACGCCCCATTCGAACGGCTGGGACAAGGTCACCAAGCGCCCGTTTTCATCATCGACTTCCACGATGTCGCCGTCCTGGCTCCGCGCCAGCGTGTTGTCAGCGCAAAGAATCCGCTCGCTGACGCGCAGCAGGTTCGCCTCCGGCAACCCATCGAACTCCGTGGATTCATCGTGAAAGCGGATCTTGTTCCAGCGCCGGTATGCATGAATGGTGGCTTGCGCTTGCATCCGCACGCCCACCGACTCCACGCGCAGCGGATTCACGGCGGACCTGTCCGCCGGCAGGTAGATCGTCACCGGCGCATCGTTGGCCGGGTCGATCCATTGAAACTCGACGCCGTCGTACTCGTCGTCGCTTCCTTCGGTGCGCTGTTCCGACCCTGGCAGCTTGTTGCGGTGGTTGAACAAAATGGACGAGTCTTCCGTGGCTCGCTCGAAGAACAGCCGGATGACGCTGCCGCGACGATAGGCCCGGCAATACACCGCCTCCGCAATCATCGAAAGCGTCTCCTCAAAACTGAGGTTGTCACTGTCGATGGTGTAGTCGAAACGCGCCACATCGACGCCGAAGTAAACGCGGATTTCTTGCGCCGTATCGTAGATGTTGTCGAAGTCCACCTCGGCCGGCGGCCGATTCCCGATGAGCGGGTCGAGGCAGACCGCCGCAATGATGTCGGCCACATTGGTGGTCGGATACAGCTCGGTCGTGAACGTCGAGCCAGAAATCCGCTGTGGCAGCTTGCGGGTCACCAGCAGATTCAGCTTGCGTTCCTTGACGGCCAGCGCGCCGTCCGTGGCCAGCGTCACGGCCTGAACGGTAGAGACGTCGCCAAAGTGCGGCTGATCTACCGACGAGCAGGCATACAAGTCGCGCCACTTGATTTCATCGACCACCGACCCCTCAAAGTCGGTATCCGAATTCGTCAGTCGTCGGGCCCTGAATCGCCAGCGCGCGCTGGCCGCACCCGTGAGCTGGGCATCCACCGAATCTGCCCGCACCGAGCGCGTTACTGCGGACCCCAGAATGGTCCTATCGAATGCCAGCACATCCCCGTAGGGCGTGCCAGCAGCATCCACGCGCTGGGCTTCTATGCGATAAGTTACGTCAAGGCGGTACTGCTGGCGCCCGTTGTCCTTGTACAGGCCATTCAGCGCGATCACGTTGGAGATGATGCGGGTAATGGGTCGCACGCTCTCCACAATGAACCAGCCCACCCAGCGCTCTCCTGTCGTCGTGATGGTCGGATTCAGCACAGTGGACTGGCCTCCATATTCGGTTTGCATCACAGTCCAGGCGGGATTCGTGCCGGCGGGGTTGTTCAGGGTAAGCAATGAACTGGTGACGGTGGTTACTGTGTACTGGCCCGACAAATCGAACTGCACGATGTCTGAGGGGCGTGTGACCGTCGGCGAGCCGGTGACCTCGGTGGGCGCGGCGCGGAATGCTGCCCAGGCGGCGTAGTTTTGCGACACATCTAGGCGGATTGTGGTCCCACTCAGGCCGAAGCTCACCGAAAGAACCCCATAGACGCCCGTCACATTGCTGTAGGCGGTGTACGGGAAGTCGCTCCCGCCCCCGGTCGAATCGGTCCATTGGACAGCGCCGTTGGAAAGGGTGACAACTTGACCGACAGACCATTCGGCGGAATGATCACCTTCAAACACCACTTCGCCCCAGGCCGGGCGCAGGCTGCCATCTGTACGAAAGGTTGCGCCATCGGGCGGAGAATATGAGAACGTGCCCTGAGTCTGCGCGGCGTTCTGCACCGCTATCACGTCACCTGGGATAAACAGCTCAGAAAAGTCTAAATCCGCGTCCTGCGACACGATCTCGTTCGGAGACCTGAACACCATGCCGCGTCGGATTACGCTGCCATAGTCCTGCGGCTGTAGGGACTGGCCGTTGACGCTGTTGGCGCGCTTCGCCGTTGTTACCGGCAAATTGATCGCGTTCCCGATCCGGAGCTGCGGAGCATGGCCGCTATTCGGCGACGTGAACGGCGCGTAGACCTCCACCGAAGACCCAGGGATTTCGGCGATCAACGTGGTGTCGTCGCGCACGTCGTACACCTCGTGGGCACCGCGCCCGACGCACATAAACGAGACTTCCTTTTCCACATGGTTCTCAAACACCAGGTAGGGCTGTGCGAGCAAGTCCGGGGTTGATCGGACCTGTCCATAAATGTCAGGCACCCGGCCATTGACGCGCACCCGGTTGGTGCGCTCAGAAAGGCCATTGTTTGGCGATTCCTTCTGTACGTTCCGTGCTGTCTGGTTCGGTGGATCTTGCGCCAGGATGGACGTCAAGATCATGGACGCAGCAGTCGTCACCAGCGCGACGGCGAGCGCGGGCAGGAACTGCGGCCCTAGCGGATACGCTTCCACAACGAACGGGCCAGGCAGTGCGCGCAGATCGGCGATATCAGCAGGCTTCTCGGGCCGCACGGAACGCCCCGTAGCCATGTCAGTGATGCGGCAGCCCGCCGGGAGGCGCGGCCCCAGCTCCGCCTTCAGGAAGGCATGCAGGTCCGCCACCCGATACGTCTCGCGCTTGCCGTCAGGTGCCCGGTACAGGTGAACTGTCGTCATGCGTAGAACCTCATGTTGCGATACAGCGCCGTCTGCGCCTCAACCGGGAAGAACGAAGCGCCCGATTCATTGATGTGAAGCAACCGCCCACGCACGCACACGGCGATATGGGCGTCGCCGTGAAGCGTTTCCATCAGGGCGATGGAGGGAAACATAGAAGGGCCTGACAGCTTGCGCATGCCACGGAACAACGTCGACAACCGCCCGGCTGCAAAATCTTCTTCCTTGACCTGGTGCAGCCGCCGGTCACCCGTCAAATGTTCCCAAGCGTCGGCGGCGAAGTGCAGGCAGTTGTTGGTCTTCCGGTCATAGACCCTGCCCAGCAAAAAGTCGATGCTCACAGGTACCCCAACAGCATAGGAAAGAGGTCGGTGCGATACAGCATGCCGGTTTTCGTGGCGTTCGCTTGCGGCGCCGTGCTGTCAAATTGCGCGCCGTCGCGGTTCCTGGTGATCTTCCACGCCTGAAGTGTGATTGGGCCGACCATGGGTGACTCCAGGTCATCCGATCGATAGGCCCTGTACCTGACGGTCGGCGGGATGGTGCGCAGCGTGCCGGCCTGCCTGGCGCGATTGATCTCATCGGGCAGGATCTCGCCCAGATCGCCCAGGGTCACCGAGATCCCAAAATCCAGATTTCCCCGGTCGCCCAGCGGCCGCAGCTGCATGGGCACGTACTGCCAGAAAACCAACTCACCCGACTCCAGGCGCGCCCAGAAGCCCTCGCGGTAATGCGACTGAATTCGCCAAACTTGTGAAAAACTCGGTTGGGAGATTTCCACCGTCTCCAGCTCGGCCATGCTCTGGGGTGCACCGAAATAGAAGTCAATGTATTGCGAGTCGATGTCGTCAAGCATGAGGCAAGTCCTCGTTTGCCAGCTTGGCAAGCAGATCTAGTATTTCCTTCGCCGCCGGGATGCTGCCGTAGATGGCCAGCATCATGACGAGCGACCCCCAATAATCCAGGGTCGCGTCGTCGTAGTCAGGCAGACGGTCAACCTCCAAAGTGACCGATACTGTGAAAACGTTTCCGGATATCGACGCGCTAGCACTGCCAGGTATTAAGTGAGCGACATAGCGGCGCTTTCGGGTTCCGTCAATCACTAGATCGGCCTGGAAAGGTTCGCCCCCGGCGCGCTCGATGTTGCGTAAAAAGCCCATGAAAGCGTCGTACTCTTCACCGAACAGTGCGTATGTAGCCGTAATCATGTGGGGAGTGCCGCGCAAGCCGGCGCGATAGCGGCCGCTGCCCCCATCTAATGCAATGCGCTGGGTGCCGTCTCCAGGCTTGACACCATAGCCGGACTGAATCGGTAGGAATGGCAAAACTGGATAGGTCATCGCTTTCGCTCAGTCTTAAAGTTCTTCGTCAAAGCGCTGGATGCACGGGAATTCGCTCTGCCTAGTTGGGACGCCATCATTTGCGGCCCTTGCGCATAAACTTGATCACGTGCAATCAACACCACTTCATCACGAGTTAACCGCTCGACCTCGTAGTCCTGCGGTGTTCCGTTGTTATTGATGACCACCCGAGGGGCCTGCTGAGAGGGAGTAGGCGCAGCGGATTTCGTCAAAGGTGTGACAAACCCGCCGCCGCTGCCAGACATGAGATAAGTCTCCCCGCCTTCGGAGTACAGCTCGGGGCCAAGCTCGCGCACTCGATAGAGTGAATTCGCTGCTGTGGGCCCACCTGAAGCGCGCGCGCCAGCTACCGATCCCCACGACGACGGAACTCCGGCCATTCCATCGACGCTGCCAACAGCCGAGCCGCCCATTCCTTGATAGCTCGCCCCCGCTGTAATCCCTCCAGCGGCAGCCCCGACGATGCTGCCCACCAGGCCCACGATGGCCTGGCGCGCGGCAATGCGAGCCAAATCCGCCAGGACCGAGGTGGCAAAGTCAGTGAACGAGAGCTTGCCAGTTGTTGCGAACTTGACGATGGCATCTTCCATGCCCTGGAAGGCGTTGGAGAACATGCCTTTGGTCTGATCCGCCACGTTCGCGGCCGAGTCTAGGTAGTTGTCCAGCGCGGATTTCGCGCCGTTCTTCCAGTCCCCTTGTGCCTTGCGCACGTTGTCGAAGTACGCTTGCTGCATCTCCATCCGCTGGCGTAGATGCTCGCTAAGCAACGCCGTTTCGGCCTTGTACGTGTCGTCCGACGTCTTGCCCACCGTGTTATCACGGGTGGCCTGGTCCAGCTGCCGCTGGTAGTCCCGCACGATGGATTGGCGGGCGCGCAATTCTTCCTGCGCGCGGTCGCCCATTCCCATGCCGGCCAGCTGGTCGTCGTACTGGCGCTGCTCGACCTCACGGGACGAACTCAGGCTGGCGCGCATGACCTCCACGCGCGCCGCCTCTTGCGCGAGGCGCACCGACTTTTCGGCCGCGACGTTCTTTTCCAACGCCACGCGCAACTGGCTTTCTTGAGCAAGCAGGCTCTTCTGGTCTGCCGTGAGGGTCTTTTTGGTCTTGAGGTCGGAGATTTGCTGTTCGAACTCCAGGCGGCGCTTTTCCCAAGCGCCCAGCTTTTCCTGCGTAACCAGCTGACCCCGCAGAGCGGCTTCGGCCTGTGCATATTCCGCCAGCAGGCGCGTCGCACTGTCGTCCGTATAAGATTTCTTGGAACTCTTGTCCTCGTACCGGCGCTCGATGGCGGCGCGCGCCGACTTGATGACCGACGCATCAAGCGTTGTTCCATCCTTCTGCGCCTTGGCAATACGGTCGTCTAAGTCCTTCAAGTCCTTCAGGCGCTTTTCTGCTTTGGACGCGCCCTCATCGATGAGCTTAGAGATTTCCTGGCGGGACTGAATTGCCTCCCGATTGATCCTGACCAGCTCTGCCGCAGCTTTGGCCGCGTCCTCGGCTTCCTTCTTTTCCGCGATTGCGGCGTCACGACGCCCCTCAGCGTTCTTAAGGCCTTGCCGTTCCTTTTCGCTGATCGTGGCGCCAGCCTCGGCAGCGATGCGGATGTTCTCCGCGCGCTGACGAACCTCGCGCTCCAGCCCCCGTATGGTTTCCTCGACCGTATTTTCTCGGCCGATGTCGAGCATCTTGTCCCATGCCGAGGCAGCAGCTGCCCCCAACTTGTTCCACGCTGACTCAAGCGTCCCGAGATTGGCCTTCTGCGCAGTCGTGCGCCCTGTGAGCTCCGTTGCTGCCTGACGAGCGACGAGTTCAACCGCCTCTTGCGCGCGGCCTTGGTCCGTCAGCGCTTTGACTTGTGCGTAGATTGCGCCGGTCAGAATCCCATAGCGCTCATTCAGTTCAACGACGGCAGTGACTGGGTCTTTCCCAAGTTTGGAAAAGGCTTCCACAGTCTTTTCGATCTCCGTGCCTGTCGCGCGCTGCCATTCGGCAGCAATGAGCGCCACGTCACGCAGCGCGGTGCCTGACAGCTTTCCCGAAGCCGCTACCGCGTTCAAAGCCTGTACCGCTCGCGAGTGGCTGCCCGTGATTTCGCCCAGCCCGTGCGCCAGGCCAACCAGGTTGTCGGCGGTCACCCCAGCAGCATTGCCAGTGAGAATTAGCGCGTCGCGGAAGTTCTGAGCTTCCGACGAACCCTTTATGTACGCTACAGCCAGCGCAGCAACACCGGCGGCCGCCAGTGTGTACGGGTTGATGAGACCGATGAGCGCGCCACCAAGCGCACGCGCCGCCGGCACCACGCCGCCAAACATATCCTTCAGCTGGCCGCCCTGCTGCAACAGCACCGTTAACGGCTGCTGGCCGCCCTGGATGGACACGATGATGTCGGTCATCTGTGCTGGCACGCCACGCAACGCTGCCGCCTGCTGCGCCGCAGTCATCCCGTACTGGTTCAGCTGCTTGCCCGCGACCGCAGCCGCCGCACCTGTTGCGGTCAGCTTGGCCTTGAGTTCGTCAAGGATCGAAGTCGGCACACCCCGCAAGGCGGCGTTGTAAAGGATCTGCTCCTTTCGGGTCATCCCGATTGTGTTGGCCTGGTTCACCAGGGCATCAACGCGGCGCCGCTCCACGGCGGCGAGCTTCCCGTAATCCGCCTGCGCCGCCTGCGACATATCGCTGGTGCCGCGCTTGGCTGCGGCGATGGCGCTATCGAATTGCGAGGTATCGACAACGACGTCGAGCCGCGCAGTGCCAATGCTTTCCTGTGCCATGTTCAGCTCTTGTGAAGTATTTCCAGGGCCGCCCGTTCGATGATCCGAAGAACGTCCATGATTTCGCGCTGCTGTTTCTTCGGCACTCCTGAACGGTCCATGTCCAGGTAAAGAACGGCGTAATCAAGCCCAACCGGCCCACCAGCTCCTACACGCCACTGCGTGTAATTGCGGACGAATAGGTCAAACGCCGTTACGTGTTCGTGCCAAAGCTCCGCGCTCGGCCGGGGAAAGTCGCTCACCTTCAGACCGGCCATTGCAAGCGTGGCGGCCGGCGGCGGCTCCCACAGGAAGGCCGCCACCGCCCGCATCAGGCTTTTTTTCGTTCGACCTTGAGCGCTTCGTTGTAGGCGCTGGCGATAGCCAAGTCCGCGCCGGGCTGGTGCTCGCACAACAGGTCAATCGCGGCCTTGCTGACGGGCAGATCCGCGTCCCACTTTTCGACCAGCTCCAGGAGCAGATCCGAAACCGTGATCTTTTCCTGCGCGAGGCGCTTCATCAGCGCCGCGTATTCCTTGCTGGTCTTGTGGCGATAGGTGACGTTCAGCTGCTGCTCACGACCCTGACCGACGATGGTGAGAGTCGCATCGATAGTCGGCGCTGCTTTGATGATGAACGTCATTACGCGGCCTCGTAGCGGATGGGGTCGGCGATGAGCGAAAACACTGCCGAGTTCTGCAAGTTCTCGTTCACTTGACCCACCGGCACCTTGTTGAACGACGGGTAGGCGTAATAGAACATCGTGGAGCCGTTCGGCAGCACGCCGCGCACCACAATCGGCTCGCGCAGGCGATCCGCCTCGATGAGGGCCGCGTACCACGGCTTGGCCGGGTCGTAGTCCAGCGAGACCGTCATGGTCATGGCGTTCTTGAAAGTCGGTTTCTGACGCTGCCGGCTGGTCGGGTCTTCAACGTACTGATAGTTGAAGAACTGCTGATCGCCGCCGGCCATCACGACATCGCGCACTTGGTCCAGGTCCACCCACGTTGTGACCGCTTGCACACTTCCCGCGCCACCACCCGCCGGGTACAGGAGGGTACTGGTGGTATCGACGCCTTCAAGCTCGAAGCTGTCCGCATCGGCGTTGGCCGAACGAGCAACCGTTTCATTCAAATTGGTCCAGGCCGACTTAACAACCAGCACGGATTTGTCGACCGGAGGCGAAGCGGAGCTGGCTACGCCGGGGTTTGCATTGGAAATGGCGGTGATGGCCACCGCAGCACCCAGCCCCGTGGAGATGGAATAGCGGGTGCCGTTGATGAAGATGGAAGACATAGCTTTCCTCAAAAGAAAAACCCGGCGCGCCGCCGGGTCTGGTGTTTAAACAGGGGGAAAAGTCAGGGGAGATACCAGATACCGAAGTCCTGGCGTGTGCCGTACTTTTTGATTGCCTCTTCATAGAGGCTGGTCGGTGCGCCATACGGCTCAACTGCTGGAAAGTCACTTTCGCAAAGCGCCGTGCCGATCTGGTCCGCAATGGCGCTGGCCTCCATGCGACTTGTGGACCAAACGTAAACTTGGACGCGTTGGTGGCGCTTTTCGCGGCGCTTTCCTTCGACGTACCACTGTTCGGCCCCGCCAGCGCCTTGATAGACGATCAGCGGAAACGCAGGCTTGTCCGGCGTGACGTCCGCGTATGCCCTCCCGTCCACCAAGGGCCCCAAAAGCGCCTTCAGCTTCGCTTCAAGGCTCATCGCTTCCCCCTTTTTGACCGGCTAGCAACTGCGGCAGCCGTTCGCGCCCCCGCTGAATCATTGCCGCCCGCGCTCGAGGTGCCGAAGCCTCATACGCAGGTCGCAAAAACGGATATGCAGGCACCCACTTAGGCGTCGCCAGCTTTCGGCGCTTATCCGTGACATAGCTCCCGTCCGGCTTCCGCACCACCGCGTAAATTTGCCAGTGTCCGAACTCCACGAGGTGGCCGTGGGGAGCTTTGCTCTTGTTCCAGGTGACGGCGTACTGCACCTCCCGCTCGGATGAGTGCTTATCGCGGAACGCAAGGTAAATGGCACCGGCCAGTACGCCGTTATGCGTGTTCACACGCGTCTTGGCTTCGTCCCGTAACACCTCGCCGCCAGCCACAGCCATGGAGCGCGCCAGGCTGACGCGCGCCGGCCCCAACAGCCGGTCGAGACCAGCGGCCCAGCCTGAAGTGTCGAACTTCGCCTGTATGCCATTAGCCATCATTGCCGCCCTGCTCGCAGATAACAAACGCCTTCTTTCGGTCTCGGAAGTCGCGTGTGATGCCTATGACCTCGAAAATGGCTCCATCGTGAATGACGCGCATTCCCTCATCAATACCCACTGCCTTGGCCGCGTCGAAGCTCACAAGAAAGCTGTAACGCGCGATTGACGGCGACACATTGCCTTGCAGGCTTGACCGAATAGCTCCGAGGCCGCTTTCGTTCGCGATGCCAGCCCAAAGCGAGCCAGCTTCCTCCCAGTCGTCAAGGGGCTGGCCTGCTTCATCAGTCGCGCCGGAGCGGCGTTGCACCAGAATTCGGCGATTCCGCTCTCGAGCCGTCATGGCAATACTCGCGTGTAGGGAAAGACGAGGCGCGCGAATCCTGGGTTCTCATGGAGTACCTTTTCGCCCGCAGCCTCGGGGTTTTCAAGCATGTCTCCCACCAACATGACAATCGCGAGCTTTAACGGCTCCGGCACTGGCCCCGGCTTGCTCGTGAACAGAATCGGGAAAGCGCCGGCTTCGCTGGTGGCTTCACCGGGCCAGATAGGCAGCGGGGACACTCGGCCGCCGACCGGCGTCCATTCATACGATGCCTCGGCCAATGCAAAGCCCGTTCTGCGTTCGACCAGTTCGCGCGCGGCGGTAATGACGCCGGGGATATCCTCGTCCAGTGCGTCGTGGTCAATATGCAGAAGCCGCTTTACCAGCGCCATGCTCACGGGTTCAACCGACGCGGCAGTAATCAGGCGCAGCATGGTCAGCCTCCTGCCGATTCAACCGCTTTCGGGTGGGGGTCGATGTAGCCAGCGCCTTTCAGCGCGGAAACATGGTCGGCGTCAAACTCGCGCACTTCGCCGCACTTGCCGTAGATGCTGTCGTGCAACACCAGAGCTTTCACCCGCTCCCGGGTGTCCGGCTCGGGAGCCGGCGCATCGGGCGGACCCGGCAGTGTCGCCGCCGGTTCGGTGCCTCCGGCCTCACCAACCCCAGGCGAAGCGGCAGCGGGCGACGTTGCGTCCACTTGGTCAGACAGAGCGGACGGGGCCGGCGGATCGTCACTCGGCGCGGCCTGGGCTGTCGTTTTTCGTGCCATGGTTTCTTCCTTGAAAGAGAAAGCCGGCGGGATCACCCGCCGGCCTGCGATCACCCGGGGCCGCTTAAGCGGCGGCGCCGTGCTGGAACAGCTTCACTGCGCCACCCACGTCGATCAGATTGCCGCCCGAGCGCATCCACGCCAGGAAGCCAACCTGGCCTTTCTTCACGTAGGCCGAGTCGTTGAAGCGGAACAGCGTGATCGCCATCACGTCGCGGATCTTGTACAGGCTGAAATCGCCGAACGCGATGGACTTGGCGGCGGCCGCCGGCACCGGCATGTGCTGGTTGATTTGGATGTCACGATTCAGCAAGCGATCCGGCGCGCCGCCGGGGTTCCCCTGCTCATAGCCCGGCACGAAGATCGGTCGCCCCTGATCATCCTTGATCTTGCGAATCATCTTCAGCATGTCGTCGTGGAACATCCACTTCGCGCCCAGGCGGTACGCCGGGTCCACGCTGTGCTCGATGTCCACCAGGTCGTCGTAGGTGATCACCGGAATTGCCGAGACGGCGCCGATCTTGCCGACTCCGGCGGCTGTAACCACGCCCATGGGGCCGGACGTGCCGGCTCCGATCGTGTAGTGGCGGTTGGTGACGCGACCGAGGCGGGTGTTCAGGCGCTGCGTGATAAAACCTTCGATGTCGGACGAGCTGTCTTGCAGCAGTTCCCAGGGCACGGTCACAACCTTGGAGCTGAACTTGTAGACCTGCAGGCCCTTCGTGCCGAAGCTTACGTCCTGGTCGGTCGCCGACTGGTTCTCGGCAACGATTTCGCCTTCTTCGTTGGTGCCGTCGCTGGTCGGATATTGCATGGGCTCGCCGCCCCCCGTCGTGAAGACGTTGGCCACGGCGCGCATGCCGCCGAACGCCTTCAGCGCATCCAGGATGGAACTGGCCACAGTGGTGGGCACGGTATAGCCACCCTGCTCCGGGTTGACCGCCGGATTGCCGCTCATGGCGCCACGGATATGCGTCCAGTCCTCGGCGCTGAGTGCGTTGTCGCCACCACGGCACCACTTATCGAACAGTGCCACGTCGGTGCCGCGATTGCCCTTGGCGCCGGGGCGGGCATCATGTTCACGCACGCCAGCGCCATGCAGGTCGCTTTCGGCCGTCAGGTCCATCATCTTCTGATGGCGCTCGATGGAGGCGTCGATACGGTCGATTTCAGCCGTGTTGTCGTCGTACTTCTTCTGGTGGTCGGCGTTCCAGTTGGCGCCGGGGTTGTTGTCCAGCAGGGCGCGGGTTTCCTTGGCCAGCGCGTTGCGGCGCTCCCGCTCGGCTTGAAGATTGAAAGCCATAACTTAGGTTCCTTCAGTCGAAAAAAAACCGCCCGAAGGCGGTGGGTTGTCCTGCGTGCGGGAGCCGCTTATGCAGGGGTGGCCTCGATCAGCGAAAACCGCCGCTCAAGATCATTTCGCAAGGCTTTGACCTGGGCATCATCCACAACGGGAGATTTCGGCTCGGTCAGCGCCTTGGGCGCATTCTGGTAAGCCGCCAGATTCCATGCGTTGGATGTGGTCGACTTTTTTGCAGCGGCGTCAACAATGCGATCGACAAAGCCATGCTCCAGCGCCTCGTCGGCGCTGAACCAGGTCTCCGCGTCCATCCAGGTCTTGACCTGATCCGCCGACTGGCCGGAGCGGGCCACGTAGTCAGCCGTGATCGCGCCGTCCACCTTTTCAAGCAGATCGGCCGTTTCGCGCATGTCCGCCTTGTTGCCGATGGCAACGGTCCAGGCGTTGTGGATCATGAAGAACGCCCCCTGCGATATCTCTACCTCATCGCATGCCATACAAACGTCCGTCGCCGCAGAAGCGGCCAAGCCGTCCACGTGAGCAACTACCTTCGCCGAATGCTGGCGGATGGCGGTCATCATCGCGCGGGCGTCGAACACGTCGCCCCCCGGCGAGTTAATGCGCAAGTGGATCGTATCGGCCGTGATGCTGGAAAGGGCCTTGGAAAATTCGGTCGCGTCGATATCGCCCCACCAACCGCCTATAACCCCATGCAGGTAGATCGTATGCTCACCGTTGCTCGACTCGGCGCGCAGCGGCTTCGACCCAGAGGCGTTGTCACGCGCCATCTGAAGCAGTTTCGGAATTTTCATTCTGGGTTTCCCTGTCTTGATCGTTGTCGTGCTCGTGTTCAGGTTGCGCTTGCTCGCCCGCCCGCGTCGGGCGGTCAAACTCGCCGCCCAAGGGCTGGAGGTTCTTCACGCGGCGGACCTCATCTACGCTCATCCAGCCCTGCGCACCTGGCCCACCCAGTGCCTTAGCGAAGTACTCCGCCTGAGCCTTGGAATCGCCGGCCATGAGCCCATCTGTGTTGTGCTCGGTGAAATACCGCGCGGTGCGGAATAGCTTTCGGTTCAACTCGCCCTTGATCCGCTTCAAGTGAGGGGCCAATGTGTATTTCACAAAGCCGATACCCATCTGCTCAATACCGCTACCCCAGCTGCTGGACTTCGTCATTTCACCGATCATGTGCGGCGGGACACCAAAGGCGCGCGCCATGTCGATCACCTGCCATTGCCGAGACTCCAGCAGCTGCTGGTCCACCGCCGACATAGTCAATTCTTTGATGTCCAACCCTTCGGTCAGAATCAGCGGTATACGGCGGTTCCCCTGGATACCTCCATACTTGGCAACCCAGGCGGCGCGGAAGTCTTCCTGCATGTCGAAAGACATGGCTGCTGGCGCCTTGATGGCGACTTCGGGCTTGCCCCCTTCGCTGAAGAACTTCCCGGCATGCTCGTCACCCTGGATGGCGATGCCAATGCCGTTGCGCGCGCCCCACTGAATTACGGACATCGAACTGATGCCGTTGAATCCGAATCCGGGAATGTGGATCACGTCATCCTGATCGACCGTGAAGAATCCCTTGTCGTCGTAGAAGGTGTATTGCAACCGCCGCAGCTCGCGCGGGCTTTCGCGCTCCTGCTCCCGGATCTCCACACGAGAGCGGGGCCAGGGAATAAGGTTCGTCATAGTGCCGGCACGATTGCGGACGATGTATGCAATACCATCGCCCCGCAGCAGCATCTGCGTCACCAAGAATTCCCACGCCGCAGACGCCACCCAGGTGGGGCAAAACTGCTCGTTCAGCGTCCACCAATACGCGTGGTCCACTTGCTGACGTGCCCCGCCCACGCGCTCAAAGACGGGAAGCGGCAGTTGGGCGATCGATCCGGCGATCAGCGAGACACACGCATACACGGCCGACACCCGCATTGCGGTCTGGTCATTGACCACAGCGCCGGCCGCTGTCCGAGGATCACCAAAAATCTCAAACATGCGGATGTCGGACGATGAGACCGTCTCGCCGTCGGCGATATTGCCTATTGCTGGCTCTTGTCGGCTGTCTGGCTGTACTGCCTGGCCGTCCGAGCCGAAGAATCTGGAAAGTAGTCCCATCACATCACCACGAATCCTTGTTGAATTTTCTTGGGGCCGGCCAATGGGTTCAGCGCCATCAGTTGCGCGGCATCGAAAAGCGCCATCAGCGGGTCAATCTTTGCCGTGCCGCTGGCCTGCTTCGTGATGAGAATTGAATTCGCGCGCTGCTCGATGCGCGCATTGCTGACGGCCCACGCCATCATTGGCCGTCCGCCGTGAGAAAAGGCCCCCTCCGCGAGCTTGCGCTCCACGGTCTTGATGGTGCCTCCAAGGCGCCAACCTTGCGAAACACCGACAAGAACGTTGTCAGGGATGCCCGCATCTGCAAATGCTTCCGCAAACGTGATGCCACTAGGGTCAACCCCGACCCCTTCCTTTTCGGGGAATAGCCCGGCGTCATACACCCTCTTGACGATCTCGGCCAACTCGGCCACGTCGTCCCCAATCCGGTTGACGATGACCAGGTCTTTGTCCTGCTCGAAGTCCCGCAAACGCGGCGCTATTTCCTTTCTGCGCTCCAACACGGACGGATGCGCCCAAGCTCGCCCCCAATGCAACCAGCGCCCCGTCCCAGGCTCTCGGCCTACCAATCCAAGCCCCAATAAGTCGTCTAGGCCGCCACCGTCGATACCTCCTGTTATGACCTCCACGCGAAGCAGGAAATCATCAAGGTGGCGCAGACTCGGGTCGCCATGCGCTTGCCAGTGGTCCGCCCCAGCCCAACGGTCAGACCGCAGATTCAGGCCGATTTCGACGTTGAGGTGCTTTGCCAGGAACTGCTGGAACGCGCCGTCCGTCCTGGCGCGCAGCAGCTTGAGCTGATCCTCCAGCCACTCGGCGCTGACTGAGCGGCCGATATTGGGATTGGTGAAGTAGAAATTGGCCGGGTCAAGATAGGCCTTTGCCTCCAACATATCCTCCGGGAACTCGTACAGAATGCCCAATGTCTTCGGGTCGACCACCTTCCCGTCACGGACATCGCGCCAGTACGCCAGCTTCTCTTTAAAGACGCCTGCGGGCGGGTCATCGCTTTGAGTGGTCAGGTAGATCACCCAGCCTTCATCACGCGATATTTGGCCGCCAAGCGCCTCAAGGAACATCGCCACAGCGTTAGCACGCTTGCCGAATAGCCACAATTCGTCCACCAAGATGCGACCGGACTTCTTGCCCGACACCGTGTCAGTGTCGGCAGCTACCACCTTAAGGCTATTGCGAGTCGTGCGATGGGTAATGGTGCGGATGTGGTCCTGGACGTGGAACATGTCCGA
This sequence comes from Achromobacter kerstersii, assembly GCF_902859595.1. Classification (GTDB taxonomy): domain Bacteria; phylum Pseudomonadota; class Gammaproteobacteria; order Burkholderiales; family Burkholderiaceae_B; genus Achromobacter; species Achromobacter kerstersii. The sequence continues at coordinate 1,800,842 of NZ_CADIJQ010000001.1, forward strand.
CAGCTCCTCATCCGCCCGAACCATTGCCGCCGCCGGCTTGAAGCTGTTGTCTGCGACTTCCTTGGTTGGGGCCAGGATCAAGTGTTCCTCTTCCTGGCGCCAGCAGATGATTACCGCCGTCAACATGATGCCGGCGGCAATAGTCGATTTCGTGTTCTTCTTGCTGATGAGCAGCCCATATTCCCGGATACGTTGCTTTCCGGTTTCGACGTCATATCCGCCGAAGATCGCCCGCACAAAGTCAAAAACCCATTCTTCGGAGCATTCCCCGAAGGTCTGGTGTCGGTACGTCCCAATGGCTTCGTCATAGACCTGGGCCAGATCAACGACCTTGAGCTGCTTGAAGATGCCCAGCGCATATTCGGCCTGGTCGGGATAGACGGGCGGCGGAATGATCGACTTGCGCGTGCGCAGACGTTCCGCCCAATCCGGGCAAGCGGTTGTCCAGGTCATGACCTAGCCTTTCCCGACAACGCGCAGATGCGTAGGCGGCGGCGGTGGCGCAAACCGACCGCCCGCCGCCTTGGTCGCTGCCTCCTGTTTGGCGCCCTTCTTGCCCTGTTCAGCAATCTTTCCGTGCGTGAACGGCATCAGAGCCTTCGCAGCCTCCATCCGCAGCTTTGGTTCTTCGCCGAGGTCGTTCATGATCGCCACAAGCACGGCACGTGGGTCTGAGGTCAGGCCCAGCGCCTTTAGGCCCATGCTTTCGCCGGAGTCGGCGGCGCTTGGTTCGTCACTGGGAACGTCAGACGGCGGTGCAGAATCCGGCTTTTTGTTAACCGAATTTTTGTTAACTCTTTTGTTAACTTGGGCAGTCCGCCCCAGAGCGGCCAGCACATGCTTGTCACGCATCAATCGAGCGGCTGCTTGGGCCGCCCCGTTTTCGCTGTAACCCGCATGGATAGCGGCTTTCGCACCGGATAGACCCGACAGCAGCGCATCGACGAAGCGGCGCTTTTTGTCGGTTAATGCCATAGGTTTTGGTTAACAAAAGTGGGTTAACAATTTTCCGAAACGGGGAAATTTTCTGTGCGTGAGGGAACAGGTGGTTTCCGATGCGGAGGCCGCTCAGACTTTCACCCCCCCCTCCCTCCCAACGGGCCGCGACAGCCGTCCACAGCCCCGCCACGGGGCGATCAGCACGACGCCAGCACCCGCCGCTTCGCCTCGGCGCTTGAACGCATATGCGGCCTCTGGCGGCCTCGTGGCCTATGCCTTGCTCCGGTAGCCGAGATCCGCCCGCGTTTTCAGGTCATGGCATCCCGTCTTTGGTCCGTCGTCAGCGCGGTAAACGCACAGCACTTGCGTGTTCTCGTCCGAGTCCGCCCCGCCATCGAATAGGCCCACCTTGTGATCCAGTTCGAAGCCGCCAGGGAACATCGTCAACCTGCCGCAGTGCGCGCAGTGAGGATCAGCCGACCAGATACGCAAGCGACGATCTTGCAAGCGCCGCCCCGTCATGCGCTTGGCGCTGGGCGTTGGCGCGACGGCCAGCCTTGGGCCGACCATAGACAGACGCGGCTTGAGGGTTGAGAGCTTGAGCTTTGCCATCTGATTTACCTTGATTCGATGATGCGCACCCCTGGCACGCTCGCCACCCGTAGGCAGTGGCGTGTTGCTCGTGGTGCGCTGCCTGGTTTCTTGCGGACACTCGCAGGCTTGTCCGGGCGGTAGCGCAGGCGGTGGCCGGTGACCTGAGCGGTCGAAGCGGCCGATGTGCGCTGCCACGCGCAAAATAAATAAACATCAAAACAGATGCTTTATGCATCATTTATGATGTATAATTCCTTATCGATTCAACGAAGGGGAGGTAATGAAATACAGCGAGTTCAGGCGGTGGCTGCTGAAACAGGGTGTGAAGTTAGAACCCCACAAGTCAGGAAGCAGCCACTTCAAAGCAACCCTTGGCGATCTGCAAACCAGCTTTCCAGACCACGGCAGTAAAGAAATCGGTACGGGGCTGGTGCAGAAGATCAAAAAGGATCTTGGACTGAAGTAAAGGAGGTGGCCCGAAAGGGCTGCCTCTCACCCGTTGTATGAATGCCTCCCCAATCACAGAGGACACACCATGTTGACCTACTGCTACACCCTGACGCCGGACACGAACGGCACGAACTTGATTCAATACCCGGATCTGCCTGAAGGTGCGTCTGTTAGCGAAGGCGAACACGACCTGCAAGCCAATGCTGCCGAAGGCCTTGAAGCCGTCTTGCAGCTGTACATCGACGCGCGCCGCCCCATTCCCTTGCCTGAAGCGGTAGGGGACGGCGGCGTGACGTTGGGCGCCCTGGACACGGCAAAGGTCTTTCTCTCAAACGAAATGGTGCGCCAAGGCGTGCGAAAAACCGAACTGGCACGCCGACTCGGCATCCACAACCCGCAGGTTGACCGCCTTCTGGATCTGACGCACAGTTCCAAGCTCGAAGCGGTGGAGGCTGCGTTTCGAGAACTCGGCCGCCGCCTTGATATTTCTATCGTCTGAATCAGGATGGATCTATGCGTGTTCTTATCGTTGAGGACGACTCGGATACCGCCGAACTGACGGCCGAATGTCTGATGCTGGATAGCGACGCCACCGTGCAGATTGCCAGCGACGGAGAGGCTGCGCTACGCGCGGTTGCCGATTTTGCGCCCGATGCAATTTTGCTGGATGTCGAGCTTCGTGACGGCTCCGGCCTTGACTTGGCTATCGAGCTAAAGGTCCTGAGCCGCGGACGTGCCCGCATCGTCATCTTCAGCGGGACCGTTCCTAGATCTGACTTAGGATCTCTGCCGCCAGGCATAGACGGTTGGCTCGCCAAACCTGCACACCTTGAGGAAATCCAAGCGTGTATTAAAGGGACGTCCGATTCCATCTAAGCTGCATCGGCAGCCAAAGCCCCGGCCGGTTAATCCGTACCGAGGCTTTCGTTCAATTGGACCGGACGAGGCCAAAAGTCGGATTCACAAGCCCAGCGTGCCGGGCGAAACTCGAAGACCAAATCCTGTACAACAAGGAGGGAACGAGTGCCGGCAAATCACAACAAGCGCTTGATTGCAGTAATTGCAATGGCTGAAGATGGAACAACGTACCGCATCGAGAGAAGAAGCCGAAGTTTGACCGGCGACGAAGGACCGGATGCGTTTTTCTATTGCTGCCTCCCCGATGGGCAACCAGTCGAATGGCTTGGGAAAGGAATCTACAAAATGCCCGACGGCAAGATCGCCAAGGCCGTGGGCGCGCACTCGTCCCGGAATTAGCTTTGGAGCGGGCTGCGCCGATCGAACCTGCGTATGGGGCTTGGAAGGCCGGCAGCTCGCCTTGAGCGTGCCCGCAAATCTGGGAACAAACCCTAACCCCTGCCCCGCGTGGGCGGCGGATGTGGGCTAAAGACGTATTGACCGTCATAGGTCAGAGTGACCCAATGAGGACAGGGCGGGATCGGCCACCTAGTCGAATGGAGGCGTGCCATGCATACGGTCTACACAAAGCGCACTACCGAGTTGATTGCGGTAAGCCCAAATGGAATCACGTACGTTATTCAGCGCCGATGCCGATCGCTGCCTTGCGATGATGGGGAGCAGGCGTTTTTCTATTGCTGCCTGCCAGACGGGAGCGCTGTGTCCTGGTTGGGTCAAAACCATTATCAGCTATCGGATGGCACGGTTCTTCTCGCAGTTGCCTGTCGTCTCACCGACTCCAACTGAAGCCCGCTGGAAATGCAAAAAGCCCGCTGCTTTCGCTGGCGGGCTTTGATCACACTACGTCTCTACAACATCGCGCTGATGATCTATGAGTCTGAAAGGTGAATTCGTTCGCCCAAGTAGTAGATACCCCATAACGTTGCAATGAGCATTTGTGCGACCAAGAACCAGTAGACAAAGGTCGCAGCGAGCCGGGCGCCCGTAAACCAAACCTCATTGCGCGCTTCTTGCATCGCAGGAGCCAAGCTATTTAGGCCGATCGAAAAAAGGGTTAGCACCACACACTCGACAGTGAGAAATGCGAACAGCAAGCACAAAAAACGCCGTCGGGTGAGGCGCATGTTGTTGGCAACACCGTTCACGGTGCGCGTTTTCAACATCGGCGGCGGATCGCCCGGCATCTCTTGATCGATGTCAGCGCGACCGAACGTTGCGATGGCGGCTAGGGCGGCTATGTAGAACCCCGGAAGATTTTGAACGAATCCAAGGATCGATGCTACGACTCCTCCAGCACCGAAAAAATTGACCTTTCCGTTCAAGTACCACGTTACCCCCGTGCCGAGAACGGCAAGCACGGAGGGCAAAATAAAGTCAACCCATCGCTTTTCCGGGTGGCTGATCGCCAAATATGCGAATGGCCGAGAAAGCTGCGAAAGAATCATGGCGCCAGCACCTTATAGGTATACGGCCATCCTCTGCACTACTTCCAAATGCATCTTGTCAAAGGAAGTTGGGAGCTTGTCCGTAAAATTCCGAATGGGTTCTTTCCGAATAAAGAGTTCATCCGCGGCCATCTGAAATGTCTGGGTCTCAATGGCCGCGATGCGCCGCATGCCCTCAAGCGTCTTGTAGCGAATACGCATTCGGTCATATTTCCGTGTATCCGCCAACGCCGCCACACCCTTGATCACATCGACAACTTGTCCAGGCTTCGTCTGGCCAGCCGGAATAAGCTTGACCGTTTTCGACTTTTCGACAAGGTAATTATTTCCATCCCAATTCTGCACACGCTTACGGTCTTCAATCAAGTCCACGGATCCGAGTTCGCCCCGCTGGAGCTCAAGAAGGAAAGACGGGCTGGGATGACCCTTCAGTTTTATCTTGTGCCGACGGTTTAGCATTTTTGGCTTACCGTTCTTGTCAGTTGCGCCGTTAATGTGCGGAACCGACATTTCGGCTTTGAACTCCTTGGAAAGCAAACGCGCGAGGAGATTCAAGAATTTTTGAACCCGTGAGCCCGGTAGGCCGTTCGCCACTTCCAGCAAACAGTGATACGTGTTGGGCTTGATAGGCGCCGTTTTGATCAGGAGATGCGCCGAATAGTCGTGGCCTTCTCCTGTGTCTTTCACAACGCGCCTTCTTGATGACTTGCGAGGGTCCGTAATTACCAAGTCGGCCGCCCGCGTATCGGACCGATTGAACAAAAGGCAAAGGAGCTTTTTCCCGTCGTGGAAGCCCATGTCGCTCAAATAAGTGGTCTCGGAATCTGAGCGATTAGAGCGCATCGGAAGCTTCTTATGCTTGAACAATTGACCGATCATCTCGCCGAGTCGTTCCATCGGAACCGGGGACAGGCCCCGTACGACTCCATACCGCCCCTCAAAGCCGTTCGCTTCGACGTACAAGTCGAAAAACAATACTTGCCGTTCGCCGTGGTCGCTCATATCCCTGCCTCGGATGCCGTTTATTTTTGGCAATCGTAACAGAGAAGACAAAAAGTAAAGAAAGCGAGCGACGTCAACACAAAATTATCGCCGTAGGCCACAAACAAAAAGCCCGTATGCATTTGCAAACGGGCCTTCTCCGTGCGCACTTATTCAAAGTGACTAAACAGGACGAACTTTATCAGAGAAAATTTAAGCTTGCAATAGGTTAATCACAAAGGCCTTTTGCCGATAGCAGGTCTGCGGCATATTCCATCGCCAGCGCCTCGACGCCCTTCTGCCCCGCGCTCCGTTCGCCGCCCTTCTGTTTCGTGGTGCGCGTGCCATAGAGCCAGAGCTTGATTTTGCCGTTGTGGTTGGTCGCCGTAGCTGCGCTCACGCCCGCACGTTCCGCCGCTTCCGACAGCTTCACGTCTTTGCCGAAGTACCGCGCCACGATGGCGTCACGTAGGACACGCGGGGTGGGATGTGCCGACAAGGCATCACACGCCGCGGCGTCGGATATCTCGCGTACCGCCGCAAGCCAGTCATGCCGGTCTACCGTGCCCTGGCAGCATTTGCAGCGGTCCGTCCGGGGCGCAAACCGTGCGACAAGGATTGCGCGATACAGACGCGGCAACTTCTCCAGCGCGCTGAAGATGTACGCGGACTGCCCAGCGCCATCCGTCCCGCCCAGCCCCTTGCCGGATGCGCCGGCAGTTTCACCCATGCGCGCCATCATGGGCTTGTCGTACACCTGGTCGGTGTGGTTGTAGGCGAAGGTCAGCGCCGCATGAGCGGTAGCGAACAGTCGGCTGGGTTTCGCCTCTACGACTGGGGTAGAGGCCAGGCGGGAAAGGGTCAAGGTAGTCATCAATAAATCCCCGGGGAAAAAGTCACTTTCGCGGGCAGCATTTCCCGCATCCATTGCATTGCCGCTTCCCATCCGAGGGTTACGGTGTGCCGCCCCCGGACAGGAAAAATCTTTGGGTTCACGTCGTGGGCATCGACCATCACCGATTCGCCACGCGCCCCCGTTTGCCTGTAGATCAGCACCGGTACGCCCTGCTCGCCTGCCTGCTGCTGCGCCTGACGCCACCATGCAGGCAGACAGAGCGTGTTTGCGTGCTTGCATTCGATGCTGATGCGCGCGAAGGCCGGATCGTCCGCCACCACGTCGCTATCGTCCGCCGCGTTGCGCACGCGCCGCCGCCACACCTTGCCGGTCGCCTCGGTCAGCATGTTGGCCACCTTGCGCTCATAAGCCGCGCCCTTGTTGCGTGCCATTGCGCCGCTCATGCTTGCCCCCCCTGCCCTGCGTCAAGGCGCAACGCATTCCGCGCCATCGCAACAATCCCCGGCGAGTAACGCTTGCCCTTGGGGTTCTCGGTTTCAGCAATCACCCGTCTCCACCCGCGCATCGGATCACGGCCGGACTGGTTCATGATTCCAGTCGCGCCGATCTTGCGCATCTGCTCTTCTGCCTGGGCGCGCGTCTGCGCCGTAACCGGCGGCGCGGGTAACGCCTTGACCATGGCCGGAACCGGCTTCCATTCGCCACGGGCCAACACTTCATTCAACGACCGCTCCCAGCGAGCTTTCATCGTCGTGTACGGGCAGTGCTGGAGGTCGTGCGCCCCCACTTCCACTGCTGCCCAAAAAATAGCGGGGTGCGGCCACGTGCCTTGCTCGCCGTTGTGTCGCGCTGCCATCCCGGTAACAGCGGTGTAAAACGCAACCTCGGGTTCCAGCGCAGGGCGGCATGCCTGGATGAATTCACCCACGGCGGGAGGCCAGTCCGGGAACATTCGACGGCAGGCCCGCAACCCATCCGCCACCTCATGCGGCGTGACATGATCATCGTGCAGCGCCTCGGCCCACGCGGTCTTCCAGTTTTCGATGCTGTCCATGTCCGGGAAGTCCTTGAGCCAGCGCCCCCCATACGTGCCAGAGAGGCGATTCCAAAGGTGATCGATTGCCGAAATGCCTTCGAGCTTCGTGCGAGGCACCAGCCAGGCGTTGACAGCCTGCTCAGGCGTCGATTGTGCGACCGTCGTCATAGTCATTGCCTCCTTGGGCGCGGGTGCGGTTGCGGTTTACGTGGGCCGTGGGGTTGAACTTGCTAGAACGCTGTGCGCCACCAGCTGCTGCACCGTTCGGGGCAAACAGCCCTTGCCAGCTTTTGCCGATGGCATTCGTGATGACCGCCTGCGGCGTGTGGCCCTGCTTGCGGAATTCATCCAGGTCCGTGATCTGCTGCTTGGCGGCCTCTTCGGTCAACGGCTTCCGGATCTGCACGCGGTGACGGACCCAGCGCCCCCACAGGTCCGCATCCAGCCAGTCCGGCAATTCCACGCTCATCGGGTCGAACCCCGGCGAGCGCTTGCGCACGCCTTTAGGTTCATTGACGGTTCCTTGACGGTTCAATGACGGTTCGGGTGCAGCACGTTCACCCCGTGACGTCGTCAGATTCACCCCGTGACGTCGTGAGCTGCACCCCGTAGCGTCGTCAGATTCACCCCGTTCGTTACGGGGTGCAGCAGGTTCGCCCCGCTCGTCATCTTTGGAATGTTCCACGCGGGGTGAAACTGGTGCACCCCGTGAAAGATCAATGTCGTAGCAAACCGGACGCTGATCGGCACGCCGGATGTAGGCTTTGACCAGATCCTGATTGCCGCGCTGAATTACCTTTTGGGTTTCCAACTCACGCAGCTTGTTCTGCACCGTTCGAGTGGACAGCCCGGTGTCTTCCGCCAGAGTAGCCACAGAGGGAAATGCGCCCTCACCCTTTGACCCCGCGTAATTGGCAAGGCACAACAGCACGTGACGGGCGGATGCCTCGGTCACAACCCTTTGCGCCAAGGCCCATGTCATCGCCTGAACGCTCATGACGACTCTCCATACAAAAGTTGAAACCCCTGCTCGGCCTCATCAGGCCACTTGCCTAAGGCAATGATGCGCAGGCGCGTAAGGCGCAAGCCGGGGATGAAATAGCTAAGCTTCAGCGCTGCCGCTGCCCGTGATTGATCAATGAACCAGTGGCACGGCCCGCAGCCGAAGGCGATACACCAGTCATGCGCTTTGATTCCCTTTCCCTTGCCATCGCGCAAACGGTTCGAGTGACAGGCCACCGTCGTCTCTTTGTCGTACCGGCAATACCCGGGAACGCGTAAGAGACATTCCTCGCCTTCGGCAAGGTCCAGCAGCGCCTGGTTGCGATAGATCGTCTTTGGCGGCTTCTTGCCCTTCTTGCGCGCCTTGATGGCTGCGCGTGGGGGCGGCATAGGGGTGGTCCGCATCGGCGCGGCACGCATCATCGGCGTGGCGCGGCGCTTCATGGGGGTCTTGTTCTTGAGGGGCGTGCGGCGCGTCAGCGACATACCGCCTCCGGCTTCGTCTTGACTCGCCACCAGTACGGAAATTTCCAGGCGTTTGCGCGACGTTTGATCAGGCCAGCGCGGGCAGCATCGAACAGAAACGAATCAACGGCACGGGCGGCAGCATCAGCGCGCGGCGTGCTGGGCCAAGGGTCCACCGCCACCAAGGCGGGCAGCACAATGGCCCGTAGCGCCACTACATCAACGCGGCGCGGCGTATCGATGATGGCTTGCTTGACGGCTTCCACCGTCTTGGGCGGCACGCGGTAGCCGCGGAACATGTGGAGGCAGTCAGTCATAGACGCCGCTCCAGTCCACAAAGGGCTTGCGCACGGCCTCATGAAAGAGCGTGGCCGCTTTGGCGTTGTGATCAAGCTCGGCTCGGCTGGTGATGCCACATGCATCGCGGACAAACTGCGCTGCATGTTGCTGGGCCGACACGCCCTCGGGGGCGGCGCCAACGCGGGAGACAACCCACCGTTGAAACTTCGCGCCGTTGCACATCATTGCAGCCGCGCGCGACAGCGCCGCCCCCTTACGATCCGTGGACGCGATACGCGCCCGCACGGGTACACCAGAAGTTCCACGCTGCATCATTGGTCGGCCATCCCGCTAAGGCGGCGCGCCACACCAGCCACCGCTTCCATCAGGGCACGGCCGGCCGCATTCACGCGCATCATTTCTTGCTGATCGACACCTCCATCTGCCAAAGCGTCGTAGACCTCCTGACCAAAGGAGCCGTGGGCGACCATCAGCGCGGCCACCTGTTCCAACACGGAAACGTCGCTTTCGGCGCAGTTCTCGGGTGCTTTGACCAGCAGATAGCCGTTGCTGTGCGCAAACGCAGCCAAAATCCGCGCGTCACCCGTCATCCGCACAACGCGGTCAGCTTCAGCAAGCGTGAGGTGATGCGTGGTGTTGTTGGGGTTGACTTGTTGCGCAGCACAGCCGCGGATATGCCAACCAGCGGCCCCAGCGACTCGCTGCCGCCCTTGTATTCGTGCACCGTCAAATCGGCCGCAGTGGTGATGTTCATTTCAAGCATTCCTGAACGTATCTATTGCAAAGCAGCGGCTTTACGATGCGCTGCATGGGGGAACGAACTTCAAACGTCCAGCGGACCAATCTGCACGCGGTCATCCTGCTGGGGGGCGGGCGCAGTCGGCTGTACTGGGTTGGAAGGGGTGTCAGTGGTGTGCATATGCGGCTTCCTTGAGTTCGGGCCATATCCGGTCCCAGCCATCGGGCCAAAGATCACGGCGGCTGACGACGCCCCTGGTCTCTTTCTCGATTGCCACGCAGCGTTCCGGCGAAATGGGCGATTGCCCAGATGCCATCTGCGATAGATAAGAAGGCGAGACGCCAATTGCCTTAGCTAAGCTCGCCGCGGTGCCACGTGGGCTAGTGCTGATGTAGGTCTTAAGGTCCATGCCCAAGTTTAGTGAGAACTAAACCGTAAGGTCAAGTGTTTACTAATTTAGTGTCCTATAAACTTTCGCTATGACCATCCAAGAAATTCGACGGGCAAATCTTCGTGCCTGGGTGCAGCAGAACGGCGCGCCCAGCAAGGAGAAAAGCTACTTCTCGCAAGTGCTATCCGGAACGGCCCCTATTGGGGAACGAGCCGCGCGCAGGCTTGAGCGGGATTACCGGATGGGCGAGGGCTTTCTAGACACGACCCAGCACGGCGACACCAAGGCGACCCCCGAAGTGGCGCCCCCATCCCCTTGGCCTTTTGCCTCAATAGCAGAATCGGAAGTCCGCGCGTTGCCGCCCAGCCAACTGAGCGCACTTGAGGGCGCTATTGCACTCGCCATCGCGCAGCTGAAGCTGGGCCTAAACATTGCGCTGCCGACCCAAGCGCGTCCCCAGCCCGTTAATCGCGGCACACTGGTCGACATGGACGCGGCCGACGATCCATTCGCCACGCGTATCGATGGGCTGCCTGCGGCCCCCAGGGAAGCCGGCAAAACGACATTGCAGGCGGAGGGAGATAGCCGGATTCGAATCAGCACCCAAATCGGCGTCGCAGCCAACGTCGGGCCGGGCGAACCGCACGCAGCCAATGACAAGTTCGAGAAAGTGCCGGAGATGGCTGATGTGCGTCTGGCTGCGGGCGACGGGATCGAGAACCTTGCAGAAGAGGAAACAGGCACAGTCCAATTTCGCCGGTCCTTTCTTCGGTCGGTCGGCGCTGGCGTAGGAAAGGCCCGCGTCGTCTATGCCAAGGGCGACAGCATGGAACCGATCATTAGGGATGGCGCGGCTTTACTGGTCGTGCCGAATGAAAGCCTGACGTTTCACGACGTGGCTGCCGGCGGCGTCTACGCGATCAACTACGACGGCAAGATGATCGTCAAGACTGTCACGCGCGACAGACTGACAAAGCGATGGGTGGCCCGCTCATTCAATCCCGCATACCCAGACATCCCGTTGGAGAATGGCGCCCCCACTCGCGTCCTCGGCCAAGTGGTCTGGGCAGGGTCTCGCTTAAGCGATAGTGAATCCGGTCAGTGGACCCGCACTTAGCCGCTCCACCACGCTAGAGAAGCCACCAACCGGGTGGCTTTTTTTTCGTCCTAACTCCCCTCAGTCCATCCCATGAGTTCACTCCGCACGCCTGACAGTTTAGTTTTTACTTGACGATAAGTTTAGTGTTTACTAATATCCGTCTTAACGCAGCTCAGCGCTGCAAGCAAAGCCCCCACGGACCCGCAGGCAGCAGTCAGGCCATCGCCTCAAGCGGGAGACGTCACCGCCACAAAGTCGGATTGGGGAAGGCGAGAACCGCTCTTTAACAACTTAGGCCGCCCGCCCCCGAGAGGGAGGATGGGCGAAACAGGACAACCAGGCGCAAGCGCGCCCCCGGACCCTGTGTGCTTGGGCTTCCACAGCCAGGCAACGCCCAGCCGGGCGTGGCGACGATAACCCCGGCACCGCTCAGCGCTTAACGCCCTTCAAGCAAGCGAGATAAGCCGCGTTCTCAAAATCCGATACCGCGCGTTCCTTTGCTTCCGGGGTTTCATACCGCTTCTGCTCGTAGGCCAACTGAATGCTCCTCTGGCGAATGGCTCTCAAATTAGGGTCTTCTTCATGTTTGGACAGGTCCATCAACTCAGACATGCTGAACCCTTCTTGCCGCATGCCCATCGTGCCATGCGCCCAGAGAGATACGAGGCCGCATCGCTCCAGATCATCTTCCGAGGGTGTCGCCGACTCGCTAGACGTGTAGAGCAAAGCTGCCGCGACAACTGCTATGACCGCAGCTAAGCCAAGACCTACCACATGCTTCTTTTTCATACTTACCTCAGTTAGTGGACATCGCGGCGATTCTATCCAACTGCCGCATTAGGCGGCTTCGGCCAGCGCTGCGAGTCAGCGCTTACCGAAGCCAACTCACACAGGAATTCCCGCCATGAACAAAGACCGCCGCAAGCAGCTGGACGCACTGCGCCAACGCATCGAAACGCTCAAGTCCGAAGCCGAAAGCCTTAAAGACGATCTGGAAAGCGGGCCGCACAGCGACGAGCAAGACGCCTTCGACAACATGCCGGAATCGCTCCAGAACGGAGAGAAGGGCGAGAAAGCGCAAGAAGCGCTCGACGCCATGCAGGAAGCCATAGACGCGCTGGATGAAGTCTGCACTGCCCTAGATGACGCCACCACCTCGCTTGAACAAGCGGCCGAATAACCCACTGCCTGCCTAGCGGGCAACACCGAGCAATCAACTATGAACCGTAGACCCAACCCGCAAAAGGAAGTGGACGCCTGGAATGCCCGCGTGAAAGTCGGCGACACCGTCCAGTACGAAGAGGTGCAAGGCGTCACCGAGGCGCAGACATTCAAGACCAAGACCGAGGCCGAAGTCTTGAGCGGGCATACCGCTGTCGTGTGGCTGGAAGGCAAGCGCGGCTGCGTGGCCGTCAGCCACTGCAAGCTGGTTGCAGCGTGATAGGAGCACCCCCGATGGCCACTATCGAAACCCACGACAGCACTAGCTGCTTCATGGACGAGAACCCGGGAGGCGTCTTCGGTTCACGGTACGGGCGCGACCGGCGCTATTGGACCGCCTGGGCACGGGCAGACCGGCTTGCCCCCACCGACTGCCACCCCGGCGTCATGGACGACTACGGCACGCTTGTGCCCGTCCCGCGCCCTCCCCGTCCGCCCCAGCACTGAGGAAATGACCATGAAGCGTCTCCCAACCATGACAAAGCTGGAAGAAACGCAGAATGCGACCCGATGGAAGGCGCAATTTCCGAGCACGGCAATGACGATCGGCGCTGTCTATCACGTCACGACATATCCCGGTAGCGATCTGGTCTTCGTTGAAACATGGGTCAAGCGCCGCATGGTCAATGGTGAGCGGGTAAAGCAATCCATACGCCAAGCCATAAAAGTGCCAGCCCTGGCACGCAAGTCCTGACAGCCCCGGCTCATGCCCCGCGTGCGGGGTATCGGCCGAGCTACGCGGCTCCCTGCGAATCACCTAGGGCGTATGCGTGAACATCCTTCGCGGTCAACGCTGGTTGCCAGCTCCCTCGCTGGTCGACCTCGCCGTACTGCTTTGTCGCAAGGCGGAACGAGAAAAAATACCCGGCCAGATCGTCACCGAGCAACACGACGCCCTGTAGACCGTGAGCTTCACCGAAGATTTCTTCCGGCTCGATCGGAGCGCTGTAGAGCATCCGACCACTCGGCGTCATCCCCCAGCCGTATGCCTTGAGGTACTCAAAGTACCCGGGCGGCAACTCTGGAAAGCGCTCCTGAAGCGCTACCAGACCTTCATCTGTGAGTTTTTCGCCTGAACCGCTCATACCAATGCGCCTCGAAGTCATTGAACTGACGGCCATATTACCCGCCGCGATCCCCCACCCCTAACCAACGGAGCTACCCATGGTCGCCATGATCATCCGTTTCATCGAAGAACTCATCGACGCCTTCAACTTCGGCAGCAGCATCAACAAGTAATGCCGCGCCTGCCCCGCCTCACCGGGGCGGCTTTGGAGAGTGGGCCAGCGCCGCATCGTCACCGGCGCTGAAAGTGACTTTCTGGGATTACCGGGCTACTGGCCCGCTCTCCAAAGCCCATCACCGCGCGTTCGCGCACATCCCCATGCCCTCAACCATCCCCGCCATCTGGTGGGGCCTTGCCCTGCTCGCCTTGGCGGCGGTGGCCCTGGCCCCTTTCGGCGAATACCTCAACCGCCGCTATGTCGCGGCCGACCCCTGGAATCGAAATGAACAACGACAAAGCACGCCAGCGGATGCTTAAGCTGCTGGCTCTCGCCCGTCGCGGCGAAGGCGGCGAACGAGACAACGCCCAGCGCTTTCTGGAATCCATGCTCAAGAAGCACGGCATGACCCTTGCCGATCTGGACGAAGATTGCCAGGAAGCCGAATGGAAGTGCTTTCCGATCAAGACTGCCCAGGACCGCCGCTTACTCGTCCAAGTCGCCGGCATGGTCCTGAAATCCAACTCATTGGACCTGCGGCAGCAGCGCGGGAAAAAGAATGTCTGGATCGAGGTCACGAAGGCCCAGTTTCTTGAAATCGAACTTCACTACCGCGCGTTCAACCAGGATTTAAAGAAAATCCTAGAACTGGCCTTTGTCGCGTTCATCACCCGCAATGACATTTTCAGTGGCGTGCAGGACGCAGACAGCGCTCCGCCTAAGTACTCCGCCGAGGATCTTGCCGCAGCCACCGCAATGATGAAGGGCATGCCGCGTACCTCTGTACGCCGCCCGCTCGAATACTCCGCAGGGGCCGTGCGATGACTAGCACCCTCCGCAACGCGATTAGCGCATCGCCACCGCATGCCGAGGTCGGCGCCAAGGCGACAACGCCGGCCATCACTGCCCGCCGCCTCGCAGACATGGTGGCACCCCGCGATCACGCCGGCAAAGGCGCGTGGGACAACAACGCGTCCATCCCTGCGATTGCGTGGCTCTATGCGGCCCTGTTCAGCATCGCCTTTCTGGTGGTGCTGCCCTGGCTGGGGCGCGGGGCAGGCTTCTAACCATGAACGGTATCGAATTCATTTTGCGTGATCGGTCGGGCTGGAGTCCGACGCTCCCGCGCCCCCGAAGCCGGTTTCGTTGGGTTGATTCGAAGCCCAAGCCGCTCACCCGCTTTGAAATTGCTTTCATCCGCTCTGCAAAGGGAATCCTCAACAGCGCCGACCTGGCGCGGTGCTATGGGGTCACGGCGCAGACGATCCGCAACATCTGGGAAGGCCGCCGCCATCCCCTCCAACCCTCCGGAAAGCGGCCGGGTCGCCGCCCCAAGTCACTCAAGGTGTCAGCATGACCAATCCCCCCGCATCGTTCAAGACGATGATCAATGACAAGACGATCAAGCGCGCTGACGCGATGAAGATCGAGTACAGCAGGATCTACGTCGTCCCCGACTTCAATCTGCGTGAACTAGATGAGCAGTACGAAGCAGAGATTCAAGACCTGCTCGCCCACATCCTGGCTGGCGGCCTGCTGCCGCCGCTGGAGGTCGTCGCAATGGCTGACGGCTCCGGCGTGGAGCTTGTTGATGGGCATCGGCGCTTCGACGCCATGGGGCGCGCCATCGCCCAAGGCTTCCCGATCAACTGGGTTTCGATTGTTGCTTTCCAGGGCAACAAGATTGATCGCATGGCGCGCGTATACACCAGCAACAAGAATTCGCAGCTGCGCCCCCTCGAGGCCGCGCGAGGGTTCAAGCGCTTCCGAGGCGCGGGCCTGGACAGCGCCGAAATCGCCGCCATCGTTCATTTCAGCCGGACCCACGTCGAAAACTATCTGGTGCTGGCCGATGCGGAGCGCGACGTCCAAGAACTGGTCCGCTCCAGCCAGGTCGCAGCCGAAGTAGCAATCGAAGCCGTCCGCAAACTCGGAGCCAAAGCCGGCGAGTTCCTAGCGGGCAAGGTCGGCCAGGCCAAAGCCGCAGGCAAGGCAAAGGTCACTGCCAGCACGATCCACGGCCGCGCCCTGCCCCGCAAGGTCGTCTCCCCGCTCATCAGCGGCGTAGACGCCTTCATCAAGAGCCTGGACGCCAACCAGCGCGCAACCCTCGTGGACATCAAGGAAGGCCGCGTAGCCAGCGAGACGATCACCATTCCGACCGCCGCTCTTATCGACCTGTTCGACGCACACGGTGCCGTCGAAACCGCCCGCGCCAAGCAAGCCGAAAAGCAGCGCCTACAGGCCGAAGCCGCAGCAGCTGCCGGCCAGGCCGAAATCCCCACCGAACAGGAAGCCACCGCATGAGCGCCCCCAAGTCACCGACCAGCGCAGACGCAGCACTAAGCAGCTTGATGGGCGCTGTCATCAGCAGCCCCGAATACTCCCGCCTCGCCTCTTCGCCGCCCCCCTCCGCGCCTGATGAAAAGCAGATAGCACGCTGGAAGCGTAGTAGCGAACTGCTGGACGCCATCCAGAACGCATGCTGGGACGTGCGCTTTATCACCACATCGAATGGTGACGCGGGCGATTGCAACATCGGCATTGAAATCGTGGCGCACTTCATGGGCGCGCCGCATGAACGCGTGATTGGCGAGGACTGGAGCGAGAACGTACGCGCTGCGCTTGAACAGGCAATGACCGCCGAAGCGTACCCGCCGGAGCGACCCGAGCGCCCCGCTCCCGCCTCTGGCGACTCGCAAACCTCTGCCGCGCGCGATGTGCTTGCGGAGCGCCAGAGGCAAATCACCGCCGAAGGCTGGACGCCGGACCACGATGACCAACACGACACCGGAGAACTAGCCTCCGCTGCGGCCTCCTACGCGCAGTGCGCTGGCCTTCAGCGTGAAGGTGCAGTGTGCGAAAACGCATTTAAAGCGCCCTATGTCGAAAACTGGCCGTGGTCTGAATACTGGTGGAAGCCCAGCACCGACCCGCGCCGCAACCTCGTCAAAGCGGGCGCGCTCATCCTGGCCGAAATCGAACGCCTGGACCGCGCCGCCATTGCCGCCCAACCGGGCAAAGGAAACGCGCAATGAAGAACTTCATCCGCTACATGGCACTGCATATCGCCGCCTTTACTGTGCAGTGCATTCTGGTTTTCTACTGCCTGGCAGACGCTGAATACTTGATGGCGGTGCTATTCAGCATCGCTGCGATCTGCTCAGCGGCACTCGGGCGCATTGCATGGAAGAACTACCGCGCCTTCATATCCGATGGACGACTTCAGCCCGCCCCCATCCAACGCGATGGGGATGGGTACTGGACGCATCCGGCGTTCCCCTCGTTCGACGAAGGGCAAAGCGCTGCCGCTAACGCCTGGTACAAGTCCCAGCGGCTTGAATCCTCCATCGCCTACCTCGAAAGCGAAGATGACGCCCACCCGGCATGCGCCAGCTACTGGGGTAATGAAGGCGCCGCCATTGACATAAGCGCATGGCAGCCGCCCAAGCCGAAGGGCTGGGGGTGGTTCATCCTCTCCATCCACGATACGGAAGATTGGGGGCCGGTCTGCGTCTGGGTACGCCATGCCACCCAGGTCCCGCAGCAGAGAGAGGCGTGATGGCCGATACCACGCACGTTGTCAGCGAACGGGATCTAGAAGTTGCCTTTCTCGGAACGAACTTCGGCGGCGCTGACCATCGCAAGCTGATCGAAATCGGCGTTTTAAAGAAGGCCTGCGGCTCCCACTGCGGGCACACCCTCACGCAAATCATGATCGGCCTGAAGCTCACGGGCGCTAATGGCGCTGTCCTCAAGCGGGGCCGCGAACTGCTACGCGCCGCGTACCACGAACTCATGCTCAATGGTGGATGAAATGACCGACCACACCCGCGCACCGGTAATGCCGGAACCCGCTTTTGACAGCTATAGCCTCAACGGCGACGATTTCCAAGAAGGCTGCGCAAGCGAAGCCCTTCAGGCCCTTGACGACGATGGGCGGCTGACTCTTGGCACCGAATACCGCCTGGGCGTTGCAGAAAGGCCTGACCCCGCCGATTTTTTCGATGTGAATCATCTGATTGAACAGATGCAAGAGTGCGCCCACGACGTGGGCGGCGAATTCGCCGAAGATTACCTGGCCGACCTGACCGAAGATCAGGTGAAAAATCTACGCCAGGTTGTCAATGCCTGGCTGTCTTCGGTCAACCCGCAGGTCAATTTCTTCAGCGTGAAACAGATCCAGACGTTCAAAGTCACGCAGGAAGACATAGACGAATACCACGGCCGAGCAGGCACGGAGGCAGCATGACAGAGCAGAACAACGCCGCCCTTGACCTCGGCACCAGCAGCGGAGGCCGCGCCTACATCGCGGAATACTTCGCCACGCAGCTGCGCCGGCACGACTTCGCCCGGTACATCAACAGCACGCTCGCGGCGGACTTCGCCTGCGCCCTCGCACAGCACCTGTCAAAGCTGCGCGCGGAGGGCGATGAGCGGGCGGCCGTGGACTCGTGCGGGTTTGTCGCGGTTAAACGTTCGGCCGTCGATTGGCTCAAAGATAAATTTCCGTTGCTGACGATCAAGGCCGGACTTTGCGAGCGTATCGGCGGACGGCTCTACACCATTACGCGACTGATGGCCGACCATGACGCCGCCCTGGCAAGCACCCTTGCATTCAAGGGGCAAAATCCGCGTTTCATACGCTTGCCGGAATCGCTAAAGGCGACCGTGGCCGCCCTGGCAAGCGCCCCTGTAGATCCAGAAATCGCCGAGGTGGATTTCCTGGTCCGCGTGTTGGATAACCTGGACACTTGGCGCGCCGAGGATTGGAACGAGCTTCTTGAGCGCCGCCCCGCCATCCTCGCGCTGTTGCGGCCTATGGTGCGGGCAAGCGCCCCTGTAGCCGGGGAGGCGCAGCCGGTGGCGTGGCGCGCCGTCTGGACGCTGCCGACTCCCGGCGCGACAGCCTGGTGCGACGCGCGCAAGGCGGCACCACCTGACGAGACGGAATTGCTCGCGAAGGGATACAGCCTAGAGCTGGCCTATGCCGCGCCCCAGGCCAGCGAGGCGGTGCGAGTTCAGCAGCTGGAGGCCGCGCGCAACGGAGCAATCGAGGAAGTGATCACGCTTCTAGAAAACCACATTACCGTGAGTCACTTCGAATTCTGCGACTCGCCGGAAGGCCCCACCAATCTAATTGTTAGCCGTTCAGGTCAGGAAGTGATGACGGAGGCGATCGCGGCCATCCGCGCCCTCAAGACCCAGGCTGACAAGGACGGCGGGAAGGAATTGCCGACAAGTTCATGGGAAGCCGATTGGGAGAAATTTATCGCCTGGCACATGCGCCAATTCGGCGTGTTCGATCCCACGAACCCCGAGCACAACGGCCACCGGATCAGCTGGCAAGCCGGCGTAAAAAGCAAGGAACGTCAATGACCCTGACAATCGAACAACACGAACTACAAAGCATGCTCATCGAAGCCGCGAGGATCGGCGCGAACCACGCAATTGAGGACATGGTGTGCTACCACCTGAAAGATGCCTGCACGCGCCTTGGCGTCAGCTATAACACCCTGCAAAAACGCATTCTCGAAGGGAAGATTCGACCCGTCGATGGGAGAATCACCGGAGCCGAACTCCGCCGGTATCTAACCCAGTCGCGCGGCAATGCTTGATGCGTGCGGGTTGTAGTAGACCATCGCCATCTTTGGGTCTGTCCAGCCAAACATCTTGCACAGGTCCAACACGTCAATTCTCTTGGAAATCATCGTTGCTGCGGTGTGGCGGCTGTCGTGGAAGGTAAATCCGTCCACCTCAGCCCGCCCCCGATACTTCCTAAAGAGTGCGTCCAGCGAAGCCGACTTGACGCCAAACACCAGCTTATCGTCCCACCCTTTCATTCTTTTCAGAATTGCGACCGCCCGCGTGGATAGAGGCACATCACGCGGACGGTCGCTTTTTGTTTTTGGAAGGTGGACATGCTGGTCATAGACATGCTCCCAGGTCAGGCCGCAAAGCTCGCCAGCGCGCATTCCAGTGCGGAGCGCCAGAAGGAAACAATGGGCGATGGCCTCACCCATGCTCGCAACACGGGCGCGACGGTCATACCCCATAGCCCGGAGCATCTTTCGAATTTCCCAGATATGTATTGTTCGTTCGCGGTGCTTGCCCTTAAGTGGCTTTCTAATGCCTCTGCATGGATTCACGTCCACCCACTCCCACTCAAGGCGCGCGGCTTCAAATACGGACGCCAACAGGCTCAATTCGCGCAGCACGGAAGAGGGGCCAACTTTTTTGCCCCGGGCGTCCCGGAATGCTGCAACGTGCTGGGGTGTAACCTTGGAAATCGGCAGATCCAAGGGCAGCAGGTAACTTTCGAATGCAGCCAGGCGGACCTGCTCCCACCGCTCGCCCTTTCGGTGCGGTGAAATCTCATCGCTGTATTTTCGCAACGCTTCACGCAACGTGTGCAGGTCGCCGGCCGGTTTTGTGGCCTTGTCGCGGATTTCCGCCTCACGCCTCGCACCCCATTCGACAGCTTCGCGCCGCGTGGGGAACACCTGGCTATCGCGTTGGCCCGATAATTTGATCTGGACCCGATACCCTTTTGCCGTCTTTTGGATGCTTGCCATGTGGGGCCTGAGATGGGGCCAGGATGGGGCTGGAGGCTGCGAATTCTTGCTTTTTAGCAGTCAACCGATCACCCACCCTTGCCGCTAAACCATTGATTTAAAAGACCCTGATTATAGGGAATCAATGGTTCTCAGTTGTATGGTGCGAAGGAGGGGACTCGAACCCCTACACCTGTTACGGCGTCAGGACCTAAACCTGGTGCGTCTACCAATTTCGCCACCTTCGCTAAAGGTCAAGCCCGCTATTGTAGCTTGCTTGTTAAAATCTTGCGTCATGAATCCGCGCCTCGATGCTTTACACCCCTATCCGTTCGAAAAATTGCGTGCGTTGCTGGCTTCCGCCGCCGCGCAACAGAACGGTCTGACGCCCATCAACTTGTCGATTGGCGAGCCTAAACACGCCGCGCCGGAGCGTATTGCGCAAGCGATACGCGACCATATGGGCGGGCTGTCGGTGTACCCGTCGACCAAGGGCGACCCCGCGTTGCGGCAGGCGATTGCCGGCTGGCTGGCGCGCCGCTACAGCATCCCCGCCCCCGACGCCGACACGCAGGTGCTGCCGGCGCTGGGCTCGCGTGAAGCGCTGTTTGCTTTTACGCAGACGGTGATTGACCCGTCGGCCGGGTCGGTGGTGATCTGCCCCAACCCGTTCTATCAAATCTACGAAGGCGCCACGCTGTTGGCGGGCGCCACGCCCTACTTCGTTAATGCCGACCCGCTGCGCAATTTTTCCAGCGACTGGAATCAGGTGCCGGACGACGTTTGGAAGAAGACGCGCCTGGTCTTCGTGTGCTCGCCGGGCAACCCGGCGGGCAACGTGATGTCGCTGGACGAATGGGAAACGCTCTTCAAGCTGTCTGACCGCTACGGCTTCGTGATTGCGTCAGACGAGTGCTATTCCGAAATCTACCTGGACGAAGGCGATGCGCCGCTGGGCAGCCTGCAAGCCGCGCGCCGCCTGGGCCGGGACGAATACCGCAATTTGGTGGCGTTCTCCAGCCTGTCCAAGCGGTCCAACGTGCCGGGCCTGCGCTCGGGTTTCGTGGCGGGCGACGCTGCGCTGATTGGGCGCTTCCTGCTGTACCGCACGTATCATGGCAGTGCGATGAGCCCGCTGGTGTCCGCGGCCAGCATCGCCGCCTGGACGGACGAGGCGCACGTAAAAGACAACCGCCGCCTGTACCGTGAAAAGTTCGACGCGGTCGTGCCCATCCTGGAAAAAGTGCTGGATGTGTCACGCCCGAAAGCGTCTTTTTACCTATGGGCGGCCACCCCGGGCTCGGATACGGCGTTTGTGCGCGACCTTTATGGCCGCACCGGTGTTACCGTTCTGCCGGGCAGCTTCCTGGCGCGGGAAGCGCATGGCGTGAACCCCGGCCACGGCCGCATCCGCATTGCGTTGGTGGCGCCTTTGGCTGACTGCGTACAGGCAGCCGAACGCATCGCCCATTTTGTACATACTTCTGTTTGATCAACCTTTAAAAGCTGAGCCGATATGACTCTCGACCTGCAGACCACCATCGAAAAAGCCTGGGACGACCGGGCCAACCTGTCGCCCGTCGACGTCAGCGCCGAAGTGCGCGAAGCGGTGGAACACACCATCGACGGCCTGGATCTGGGCCGCTTGCGCGTGGCCGAGAAAATCAACGACGACTGGGTTGTGCACCAGTGGATCAAGAAGGCCGTGCTGCTGTCGTTCCGCCTGAACGACAACGCCATCATGGGCCAGGCCCCGCTGCAGTTCTACGACAAGGTGCCGCTCAAGTTCTCGGAATACGGCGACAACGCCTTCAAGCAAGGCGGCTACCGCGTGGTTCCGCCGGCCGTCGCCCGCCGCGGCGCCTTCATCGGCCGCAACGTCATCCTGATGCCCTCCTACGTGAACATCGGCGCCTACGTCGATGAAGGCACGATGGTCGACACCTGGGCCACCGTCGGTTCGTGCGCCCAGATCGGCAAGAACGTCCACCTGTCGGGCGGCGTGGGCATCGGCGGCGTGCTGGAACCCCTGCAAGCCAACCCCACCATCATCGAAGACAACTGCTTCATCGGCGCCCGTTCGGAAGTCGTGGAAGGCGTGGTCGTGGAAGAAAACTCGGTGCTGGCCATGGGCGTGTTCCTGTCGCAAAGCACCAAGATTTTTGATCGCGCCACCGGCAAGATCACCTATGGCCGCGTGCCCTCGGGTTCGGTCGTTGTTCCGGGTTCGCTGCCGTCGGCCGATGGCTCGCACAGCCTGGCTTGCGCCGTCATCGTCAAGCGTGTTGACGCGCAAACGCGCGCCAAGACCAGCATCAATGATTTGCTGAGGGCGTAAATGAGCACGTCAGCCGTACTGGATCTGGTCAAGGACCTGATCGCCCGCCCGTCGGTCACGCCGGCGGATGAAGACTGCCAGGCGGCGCTTGCCGCCCGGCTCGAGCGCATCGGCTTCACGTGCGAGACCATCGCACAGGGCGGCGTCACCAATCTGTGGGCCCGGCGCGGAAGCGCCGCGCCGCTGACCGTGTTCGCCGGTCACACCGATGTGGTGCCTCCGGGTCCGCGCGAAAAGTGGGAAAGCGATCCGTTCGTGCCCACTGAACGCGACGGCTGGCTGTACGGCCGCGGGGCGGCCGACATGAAAAGCTCGATCGCCGCCTTCGTGGTGGCGGCCGAGGAGTTCGTGGCGGCCCACCCGCAACATGACGGTTCGATCGCGCTGCTGATCACGTCCGACGAAGAAGGCCCGTCCATCGACGGCACCGCCATCGTCTGCGACGCGCTAAAAGCACGCGGCGAACAGCTGGACTACTGCATCGTCGGCGAGCCGACCTCGGGCGACGTGCTGGGTGACACCTGCAAGAATGGCCGCCGCGGCTCGTTGTCGGGCAAGTTGACGGTCAAGGGCATCCAGGGCCACGTGGCCTACCCGCACCTGGCGCGCAACCCGGTGCACCAGTTGTCGCCGGCGCTGGCCGAGATCGTCAGCATTGAATGGGACCAGGGCAACGAGTACTTCCCGCCCACGACGTTCCAGGTATCGAACCTGAACTCGGGCACCGGCGCCACGAACGTGGTGCCTGGCGAAGCGGTTGCGCTGTTCAACTTCCGTTTCTCGACGGCCAGCACGCCTGAAAGCCTGAAGGCCCGCGTGCATGCGGTGCTGGACAAGCACGGCCTGGAATACGACCTGGACTGGGACTTGGGCGGCGAGCCGTTCCTGACCCCGCGCGGTTCGTTGACGGACGCGCTGGTGCAGGCGATTCACGCCGAAACGGGCGTGACCGCCGAACTGTCCACCACCGGTGGCACGTCGGATGGCCGCTTCATCGCCAAGATCTGTCCGCAAGTGATTGAGTTCGGCCCGGGCAATGCCACGATCCACAAGGTCAACGAACGCGTTGAAGTGGCCTCGTTGGAACCCCTGAAGAACATCTATCGGCGCACGCTGGAAAACCTGCTGCTGCCCAAGTAAAACGCCGCTACGCGGACGCTCTGCCCCCCTTTCAGAGGGGGGTGTTTTTTCCCGGTCCGGCATGCTGAACCGGGAACAAAAGGCCTGTTATGTATCAATCCGCCCGCCAAGAATTGCACACCCTGCGCGACCTCATCCGCTACGGGGTGTCGCGCCTGAATGGCGCCCAGGTGGCGCTGGGACACGGCAGCGACAACGCCTGGGACGAGGCGGTCTACCTGACGCTGCACGCCCTGCACCTGCCGCTGGACACGCTGGAACCGTTCCTGGACGCCCGCGTCGTCCGCGAAGAGCGCGACCGCGTGCTGGATCTGCTGGAACGCCGCGTCACCGAACGCGTGCCGGCCGCCTACCTCACCAACGAGGCCTGGCTGCGGGGTCACCGCTTTTACGTGGACAAGCGCGTCATCGTGCCGCGCTCGCCCATCGCCGAACTGCTGGACCAAGGGCTGTCGCCCTGGGTGCAGGACGCAACGGCCGTGGAAAACGTGCTGGACATGTGTACCGGTTCGGGCTGCCTGGCCATCCTGTCGGCCATGGCCTTCCCCTACGCGCATGTTGACGCGGTGGACGTGTCGGCTGACGCGCTGGAAGTCGCCCGCCGCAACGTGGACGACTACGGCCTGCAAGACCGTCTGGACCTGCATGAAAGCAATCTGTTCGACAGCCTGCCCGCGTGCCAGTACGACGTCATTATCTGCAATCCGCCCTATGTGAACAGTGGTTCCATGGACGTGCTGCCGCAGGAATACCGCCACGAACCGCATCTGGCGCTGGCCGGCGGCGAAGACGGCATGGACCTCGTGCGGCGCATTCTGGCGGCGGCTCCTCAGTACCTGACGCCCGACGGCGTGATCGTGCTCGAGATCGGCCACGAGCGCGACTTCTTCGAAGCCGCCTTCCCGCAGCTGTCGCCCGTCTGGCTGGATACGGAAGAAGCGTCCGACCAGCTTCTGCTGCTGACCCGAGAGCAACTCACCCTGTGATACGCGCTACTGGATTGACCCTGCGCCGCGGCACGAAAGTGTTGTTGGACGGCGCTGAATTCGTCGTGCACCCGGGCGAGCGCGTAGGCATCGTCGGCAAGAACGGCGCGGGCAAGTCATCGCTGTTCGCGCTGTTGACGGGCGCGCTGGACCTGGACGCCGGCAATGTGAACCTGCCGGCTGGCTGGCGCATTGCCAGCGTCAAGCAAGAGCTCGACGCCGACGACCGCCCTGCCCGCGAATTCGTCATCGACGGCGACACGCACCTGCGCGAATTGCAGGCGCGCCGCGCCGAATTGACGGACGACCAAGGCACGCAGATTGCCGAAGTGGAAGCCGCGCTGATCGAAGCCGGCGCCTGGAGCGCGGCCTCGCGCGCCGAGCAGCTGCTGGCCGGCCTGGGCTTCAAGCCCAGCGAATGGATGCTGCCCGTTGAGAGCTTCTCGGGCGGCTGGCGCATGCGTCTGGCGTTGGCCAGCGCGCTGATGGCGCCGTCGGAATTGCTGCTGCTGGACGAACCCACCAACCACTTGGATCTGGACGCAATGCTGTGGCTGGAGAAATGGCTGGGCGCCTATCCAGGCACCGTCATGCTGATCTCCCACGACACCGAGTTTCTGGACGCGGTGGCCAAGTCCATCCTGCATTTCGACCACGCCAAGCTGGTGCGCTATCGCGGCGGCTATGGCGACTTCCTGACGCAACGCGCCGAGCGCCTGCGCCAGACCAATATCGCCTACGAACGCCAGACCCGCGAATCCGCGCGCCTGCAAGGGTTCATCGACCGCTTCAAAGCCAAGGCCTCGAAAGCCAAGCAGGCGCAAAGCCGCGTGAAGGCGCTGGCGCGCATGCAGGTGCTGGCGCCGCTGCACGCCGAAGCCGGCATTGATATCCGCATCCCCTCGCCCGATCAGGTGCCTGACCCGCTGCTCACGCTTGAGCATCTGTCGGCCGGTTATACGGATGCGGCGGGCAATGCGATTCCCATCCTGCGCGACGTGACCTTGATGGTGCGCGCGGGCAGCCGCGTGGGTGTGCTGGGCGCGAACGGCGCTGGCAAGAGCACGCTGATCAAGACGCTGGCGGAAGAAATTCCTGTGCAGGCGGGCGAACGCCGCGCCTCGCGCGGACTGGCCATCGGCTACTTCCATCAGCACCAGCTCGACATGCTGGACGTGGACAGCACGCCGATTGCCCACCTGGCGCGGCTGGCGCCCGAAACGCGCGAGCAAGAGCTGCGCAATTATCTGGGCGGTTTCGGCTTTTCAGGCGACACCGTCACCAGCAAAGTCGGCCCGATGTCGGGCGGCGAAAAGGCACGTCTGGCGCTGTCGCTGATCGTCTGGCAAAAGCCCAACCTGCTGCTGCTGGACGAACCCAGCAACCACTTGGACGTCGAAACCCGCGAGGCCCTGGCCGCCGCGTTGGCAGACTTTGGCGGCAGCATGCTGCTGGTCTCGCACGACCGGCACCTGCTGCGCACCACCGTGGACAGTTTCTGGATTGTCGCGGATGGCGCCGTGCGCGAATTCGACGGCGACCTTGAAGACTATCGAGACTGGCTGGCCGCCCGCAACGCCGGCGAACGCGCAGAAGCCGCTCGCGAAAGCGCAGAAAGCGGCGAACCGGTCGTGGACCGCAAGGCCCAACGCCGGGCCGAGGCCGAACAGCGCCAACGCCTGTCCGCCCTGCGCAAGCCGCTGGAATCGAAGCTGGCCAAGGTCGAGACCGAGATGGAAAAACTGCGCGCCAAACTGCACGCGCTGGACGCCATCATTGCCGACGCGGACTTGTATTCCGATGCACGCCGCGCCGAACGCCAAAAGGTCATGGCCGAGCATGGCGAACACGGCAAGCGCATGGACGAGCTCGAAGAGCAATGGCTTGAAATCCAGGGTTCTCTGGAAGAGATCGACCAGAGCGAAGCCTGAAGCACGGCGATGGACGGGCGGGTTTGCCCGCCGTCCATCGCTGATGTTTTCTATCTATTAATAATAACCATTATCATTTATACTTCGTCGCGAATTTGACTCCATCTGGCGCCGGACGCCAGCGACATGTCGACGCTTACGGACGTATTTCTCCGCCATTACCGCGAACTGCTGGGCTTTCTCTCGATGCGCACGGGCTCGCGCGATGTGGCCCAAGACTGCGCGCAAGACACCTGGATCAAACTGGCGGAATTCAACGACCGCACCCGCCCGGACAATGACCGCGCGTACGTATTTCGGGTGGCCGCGAACATTGCCACTGACTGGCATCGCCGCCGCACACGCGAAATGTCGGCCACCGCTGACTACGCCGCCGCCCAGCCCGTGGCCTTTGCGGCCGACACCTTCGACATCGCCTCGGCCAATCAGATCTTGCGCCGCCTGGAAACGGCCCTGCTCGCCCAGCCCCGGCGCAGCCTGGACGTCTTCGTGCTGCATCGCCATGAAGGGCTGACGTATCGCGCGATTGCCGAACGTTTTGGCATATCAATCAGCGCCGTCGAAAAGCACATGATGCGCATCCTGCTGGCCTGCGATGTGGCGTTGGCCCACTGATGGGCACGTCCCGCACGCGCCCCGCCAACCCGGTTGAAGAAGCGTCACGCTGGGTTATCCGGCATAGCGGCCAGCGCCTGGACGATGCGGAGCATGCGGCGTTTGAAGCCTGGTATCGCGCGGATGCCCAACACGCAGCGGCGTATGACCGCTTGTCTCGGCTGTGGCGGCGCATGGGTGAAATTGACCGCGGCAAGCTCGCGAAGCGCCCCGCCCGCAAGCTGCGCGCAACTGCCATGCTGGCGATGCTGACGGCTGCGTTTGCGGGCTGGTTCGGGTCAACCAACCCGGCGCAGCAAGCTGATTATCTGGCCGGCTCCAGCGTCTTGCCAGTCACCCTGCCCGACGGTTCAACCGTGGTGCTGGACGCGCACAGCGCGCTGGCGGTGGACTACGCCGATGGCCGGCGGCAAGTCCGGTTGCTGGCGGGCCGCGCGCAGTTCGAACCAACGCCCCGCCAAGACGGCATGGCGCCGTTCTCCGTCCTTACCCGCGACGCTTCCGCCACGGCGCTTGGCACGCGGTTCACCGTTGACGTGCAAGACGGTGAAACCCGGGTCGCCGTGCAATCGCATCAGGTCGCGGTGCGCTGCCTGCCTTGCGCCGACGATCAGGGCGTGACGCTGTCGGCGGGCGAAGCCGTCGAGGTGTCCAAGGCGGGCGTGAAGCACCGCGCTGAAGCCGGCACCGCATCGCCCCGCTGGACGCGTGGCCTGTTGAGCTTTGACGATGTGCCCTTGCCGGCCGCCGTACAGGCGCTGGCGCGCTACAGCGGCAAGCACATCGTGGTGATGGGCGATGCAGCCCGGGCGCAACGCGTATCAGGCACGGCCAATGTGGCGGACACCCGCCGCGCGCTTGAGTTGTTGTTGGCCCAGACGCCGGTGCAGGTGACGGATCTGCCTGGTTTGCTGATCTTGCGTTGACACGCGCCACGCGGATTCTCAATTGGTAAATGAGAATCGATATAAATTATTCATCACGAATTTGATGAGGGGTTTGGGCAGTGCCGACGTCCTACGGCTGACATTACTGCTTAGGACTTACGCATGTCTTCCCGCCCTTCCCTCCGCCGCCTGCCCGCTGGCGCAGCCGCCCTGGCCACCTTGAGCCTGGTGCTGACACTGGCGAACCCGGCGCTGGCCCAAACGCGCGCCACGCCTGTCACGTTCGACATTCCCGCTCAGGCGCTGGGTTCCGCCCTGCTTGCGCTGGGGCAGCAGGCCAACCTGGAAGTGTCGTTCGTGCCGGCGGCCGTTGCAGGCAAATCGGCGCCCGCATTGCATGGCACCTTGTCGCCACTGGACGCGCTGGACCAGTTGCTGCGCGGCTCGGGTCTCGCCCTGCGCAGTGATGGCCCGGGCCGCTACATCATCTACGTCGACAAGACCAACCAGTTTTCGGCGCTGCGGCTGGACGCGGTGAAGGTCTATGGCGAGCACAGCGACGAACGCGTCTACACGCAGGAAGAGATCGCCACCACGCCGACCGCCAACCAAGACCTGACATCGCTGGTGGCCACCCACCCCGCCGTGCGAACGAACGCAACGGCCAATGGCTCAACGAACCGTGGATCGATGAATGTGGAAGATATCTCCTTCCACGGTTCCAGCCCGTATCAGAACCTGTTCCAGATCGACGGCATGGATGCGACCAACCGCGTTGATCCCGCCAGCAAAAACCTGAACTTGCAGATCGGCAACATCCCCAGCAATTCGCAGTCGTACTTCGTGGACACGAACCTGCTGGGCGAAGTGCGCGTGATGGACAGCTTTGTGCCCGTGGAATATGGCCGCTTCACCGGCGGCGTGGTGGATGCCCGCCTGCGCCGGCCAACGGGTGAAAACCATCTGCAATTGGACTATCGCTGGAACACGTCGAAAATGACCCAGCAGAAGATTGCCGAAGGCGATGAGAATGGATGGGGCCAGGGCAAGCCGGGCTTTTCGCCGGAATGGAAGAAGCGCTTCTATACCGCCATTGGCGACATCGCCATCAATGACAAAACCGGCGCGGTGCTGAGCATGTCGCGGCGCGAATCCAGCATCCGGCGGTGGAACATGGGGGTAGCTGCCGACCAGCCCACGCAAGGCGAAGACAACTACACCGACCGCATCGACAACTTCCTGGGCAAGTTCACGGTGCGCGCCACGGCCAATACCATTTCCGACCTGACCCTGAAGTACAGCGACCGCCGCGAAACGCTGGCGAGCGACACGTTCCGGAACACGCAATGGGACAACACGCACGCAGCGCGCGGTATCGGCTGGAACCTGGACCACGCTTTCCAGGGCGGCCGCGCATCCGTGCAGGCGGGTTGGGACAATGCGCTTAGCAACCGGTCATCCGACGCCACCGAGCTTGTCACGCACAAATTCCCGTCCATTCCCCTATTCACCACGGGGGGCTACGGCAAAGAACAGAAGGAACAGGACACCTGGACATTGAAAGGCCGGATTGACCTGGACCCGATGCGCACCGGCCCCTTCACCCATACGCCCTATGCCGGCATAGACGTGCAGCGCGTTGCGGTGAATTTCGAGCGCTTCAGCGATTCGTATTCGTACATTGCCACGCACCTGTCCAACGGCACCGAACGTCAGGCAAGCAAGGTGCACAACATTCAGGGCACGGTTGCGACGAAGTACAACACGGCGTCCGTCTACCTGTCAGACCGCGTGGAGTTGGGCCGCGTCGCCTTCACCGGCGCCCTGCGCGCCGACCGAGAAACCTTCCTGAACAACACCAATGTGTCGCCACGCACACGGTTGGACTGGGACGCGTTCGGCGACGGCAATACGGTGGTCAGCGGCGGCTGGGCCCGCTACTACGGGTCCGACGTGCTGAACATTGCGCTGGAAGAACGCATCAACACGCTGCGGCGCCAAGTGTTGGATCGCTATGGCAACCCGGTGGCCGACGGCTCCAAGCCGTACTACGTGTCGTACGAGGGTTTGCGCACGCCGTATGACGACGAGTGGGCGCTGTCGGTCAGGCAGCGCATGGGCAGCATGGAAGGCGTTGCCGCCTACGTGCACCGCAACGGCCGCGACCAGGTGAGCAAGTCGGGCGACAGCGTACAGGGCTATCGCTATCTGAATGATGGCAAGTCCACCACCGACACCATCAGCCTCACGCTGCGCACGCTGGAACCGTGGCGGCTGTTGGACACACGCTGGACGGCGCGCGCCGACTGGAGCTATCAGAAGCGCAAGGTCAACGCAGATCTGGTCGAAGGCTATGAGGGCGGCGCGCGTGACCCGGACGAGTACATTCTTTATGACGGCGAACGCATGCGCGCCATCGACCGCCCGCCGACGTCGTTCTACCAACCCCAGAAAGCGTCGGTAAGCCTGACGGGCATCTGGCCCAAGGCCGGCCTGACCTGGGATAACAGCATCCAGTGGCGCAGTTCGCGCATGTCGTCGGTATATGTGGGCTATGGCCCGCGCCCGGAATCGCTGCAAAGCTACCGCAGCGCCCGGCTGGCATCGTACTGGACGTGGGACACGCGGCTGATTTGGGAACCCACGTTTGCGCGCAATGTTGCCTTCACGGTGGATGTTCTGAACGTCTTGAACAAGACGCCTGCTATTACCGCCACGAACCCGAATCTGTCGACTAACCGAAGCACCTATCAGGTCGGCCGCGAGATCTGGGTCCAGGCGAGTTACCGCTTCTGATGCGCCGCACTCCTATTCAACGTGGTCTCTTGGGCGCGGCGTTTGTTGTCGCCGTGGGTGGGGGGCTGGCTGTGCGGGCGGAGCCAGCGGACTCGTCCGGCGCTTGCTTCGATGGCGGGCAATGGAACATTGCCTGCTTGCGCACGCAATATGCCGGCCCGGCCAGCCACTGGCCCGCGCCGGACATTGATGCCGGCATCGCGTGGACCGAATGGACCACCGTGCCGCCGCCCAGCGCGCCACCATCGACATGGCTGGCGGCCAATGCCGGCCGAACGCAGCTGGCAGAAGACATTCAGAAGCCCGACGTCGTGGCCTTGGGGCAAATGTTGTTCTTCGACGCGCACCTGTCTCGCAAGGGGCAGGTGTCATGCGCGTCCTGTCATCAACCGCAACGCGCCTTCACGGACGGGCGTCCGCTTGCCGTTGGTGAAGACCGCCTGATGGGGCGGCGGCGTTCAACGCCGCTGTTCGCTGCGCCTTTTGCAACGCGCCTGTTCTGGGATGGACGCGCGGAATCGCTGAAAGCACAGGTGCTGGGACCCGTACAGGACAGCCGAGAGATGAACCACGATCTGACGGACGCGATCGCTCGTCTTCGGAATTTGCCGCCGTATCCCGCGCAGTTTCTCAAGGCATTCGGGCCGGGTGATGTGGGGAAGGACGAGGCGGTTGATGCTGTGGCCGTTGATGCTGTGGCCGTTGATGGTGTGGCGGTCGATGGTGTGATGGTTGATGGTGTGATGGTTGATGGCGTGACGGTTGATGGCGTGGCGGTCGATACGGCTGCGGTCGACACTGATCGGCTCGCCCGTGCGCTGGCGGCGTTCGTCGCGACGATCCGCCCGCAGGCCACGCGCTTCGATGCGTTTCTGAATGGCCATCACAACGTCCTGAACGACCGCGAACTGTTGGGCCTGCATCTGTTCCGTACTCAAGCCCGATGCATGAACTGCCACAACGGCCCGCTACTGACGGACCATCAATTCCATAACATCGGGCTGTCGTTCTACGGCCGGCGCAATCAGGACCTGGGGCGGTTTGAAGTCACGCGCGATCTTGCCGATCTTGGCACATTCCGCACCCCCAGCCTTCGCAATGTCTCGCAAGCCGGGCCGTGGATGCACAACGGCCTGTTCACGGATTTGAAGGGTCTGCTGCGCATGTACAACGCCGGCATGGGACGGGACGCGGCGCAAGCCGCGCCGCCTGACGCTTACGCGCCGCGCAAGTCCGAGCACATCCGGCCGCTGGCGCTCAGCGCGGATGACATCGACGCCTTGTTGGCGTTCTTGAACGTCTTGTAGAGAAAGGGGAAAGCGGCGTCCCGGAGTTGGCGCGAAGCCAGTCCGAAAACGCCGCTGGCCTGCCGTTACGAGTACGGGCGCTCGCGCAGGCGGGTGTGATGATCGACCACCGTGTCGATCACTTCACGCAGGATGGTTTCGGCCAAGGCAGGCGGCACGCCCGCCTCTTCGGCCAAGCGGCGGATGCGCTCGACCTGCTGGGATTCCCTGACGGGGTCCACCAGATCCATGCCGTGGTTGGTCTTCAATTCGCCGATCATGTCCGTGCAGCGGAACCGCACGCCCAGCAGCAGCATGATCTGCTGGTCGATTTCGTCGACCTCAGCGCGCAGTGACGCCAGCTCGGCTTTCGGGGACTCATTGTTAGCCATGTTTAACCCTGAACAATATCAAGCTTCGCGATACCCAGCGCCAAGGTCTTGGCGCCCACATCGCGGAACTGGATTTCTGCCTGGGCGTCCTGACCGGCGCCGCTCAAGCCAATAATCGTGCCATCGCCAAACCGCGCGTGATGCACGCCCTGACCCACACGATACTGCTTGTCGCCCACCGTGACACCGCTCGCAATGCCACGAGGTTGACGCGGCGCAATGGTGTTGGTGGCCTTGCGGCCAAAGGCGTCGCCACGGTTGCCGCCGCCCCACCCTGCGCCCGTGCTGCTGACCGGCGCCAGGCCGGCCTTGGGCGACAGCCACTTCAGATGCTCTTCGGGAATCTCATCCAAAAAGCGCGAGCGCATGGCGTAGCGCGTCTGGCCATGCAGCATCCGGCTTTGGGCCAGGCTGATGTACAGGCGTTGACGTGCGCGCGTAATCGCCACATACATCAGGCGGCGTTCTTCTTCCAGCCCGGACTGCTCAAGAATGCTGTTCTCGTGCGGGAACAGCCCCTCTTCCAGGCCGGTAATGAAGACGGCGTCGAACTCCAGACCCTTGGCGGCGTGTACCGTCATGAGCTGGACGGCGTCCTGGCCTTGCTGGGCCTGGTTGTCACCCGCTTCCAGCGCCGCGTGAGACAGGAACCCTGCCAGCGGCGTCAGGCCGTCAGACGCCACGATGGGCGCATCGACCACACCCGGCATCAAGGTCGACGAGGTGGCTTGTTCAGGCACCACACCGGCCGGCATACCGTCGTAATTCTCTTCGGACGCAAACACGGCGGCGGCCGTGATCAGTTCGTTCAAGTTTTCCAGCCGCTCGGCGCCTTCGCGTTCAGCCTTGTAATGGGCATTCAGACCGCTGGCTTCGAGCATGTGCTCGACCATTTCCGGCAGCGGCAAGTCGCGCGTTTCGTCGATCAGGCGATGGATCAGTTGCGCGAACTGGGCCAGGTTGGACCCGCCCTTGCCGCCCACCAACGCCACCGCTGCGTACAGGCTGGTGTCATGCGCACGGGCCGCGTCGGCCAGTTGCTCCAACGTACGCGCGCCAATGCCGCGCGTCGGAAAATTGACGACCCGCATCCACGACGTATCGTCGTTGGGGTTGGCCATCAGGCGCAGATACGCCAACGCGTGCTTGATTTCCTGGCGTTCAAAAAAGCGCAGGCCGCCATAAACCTTGTACGGAATGCCGGCCGAGAAAATGGCGTGTTCGAGCACGCGCGACTGCGCGTTGCTGCGGTAAAGCACGGCGATCTCGCGGCGCAAGCTGCCTTCGTGAATCAGCGAACGGATTTCGTCCACGATCCACTGGGCTTCCATGCCATCGGACGGCTGTTCGATGACGCGCACCGGTTCGCCTTCGCCCTGGTCCGTCCACAAGTTCTTGCCTAGGCGGCCGCTGTTGTGGCCGATGAGCGCGTTGGCGGAATCCAGGATGTGGCCGAAGGAACGGTAGTTCTGTTCCAGACGGATCACGGTGCCGTGCGCGTAGTCGCGCTCGAAGTCGGACATGTTGCCGACGTTCGCGCCACGGAAGGCGTAGATGGACTGGTCATCGTCGCCCACGGCGAAGATGGCCGCGCCGCCACCGGCCAACAGACGCAGCCACTTGTATTGCAGCGTGTTGGTGTCCTGGAACTCGTCTACCAGGATGTGGCGGAAACGGCGCTGATAATGTTCGCGTACGGGCGCATTGCGCGACAGCAGTTCGTAGGCGCGCAACAACAGCTCGGCGAAATCCACCACGCCTTCGCGTTGGCATTGGGCTTCGTAGAGCTGATAGATCTCGATCAGGCGGCGGCGATGGGCGTCATAGGCCTCGACGTCTTGCGGACGAAGGCCCTCTTCCTTGGCGCCGTTGATGAAGCGCTGTACATCGCGGGGCGGGTACTTTTCGTCGTCGACGCCATTGGCCTTCATCAGGCGCTTGATGGCGGCAAGCTGATCGGTAACGTCCAGGATCTGGAAGCTTTGCGGCAGACCGGCATCGCGATGGTGCGCACGCAGCATGCGATTGCACAGGCCGTGGAACGTACCGATCCACAGGCCGCGCGTATCGATCGGAAGAATCGCCGACATGCGCGCCAGCATTTCGCGGGCGGCTTTGTTGGTGAACGTGACCGCGAGAAGCCCAAAAGGCGAAGCCTGGCCGGTTTGAATCAGCCAGGCCATGCGGGTGGTAAGTACCCGGGTCTTCCCGCTGCCCGCCCCGGCCAAGACCAGGGCGTGCTGCGGTTCTAACGTTACTGCGGCGCGTTGTTCAGGGTTGAGCTTCTCTAGCATCATGCCGCGTAGCGGCGCAGATGTTGAGCAAATTGCTCGAGCCCGGCGATGCCGCTTTGCTGGGCGCGCTGGCACCAGGCCTGCAGGTCATGAAGAAGCTGTTCGCTGCTGGCGCTGGAGCTTTCCCAGATGCGGCCGAGTTCGCGGCGCATCTGCACCAGGGTCGACAGCGACTTGTTCTGGGCAATGGCGCTATCCACGGCAGCCAACTGTTCCGGCTGGAGGATGTCTTCGTTGCGGTGGATGGCGCGGCGCACTTGATGCAGCTTGGTGTAGTCGCAATCCGCGTTGCCTTCCTGGCGCGAGGCCTTCAGCTTGCTCAATTCTTCACGAGCCGCGCTCTTGATCACGTCCGCGTAGCGGGCCATGACTTCGTAGCGGTGGGTGATCACGCCTTGCAGCGTGCGCAGGTCGATGCCGGTGCGGGTGTCGTCCAGCTTCAGCTTCGGCGCAACCTTCTTGATCTTGGCCAGGCCAAAGAACTTCAGGATGTTGATGTAGCACCAGCCGATGTCGAACTCATACCACTTGGCCGAGAACTTGGCCGACGTGCCGTGGGCGTGGTGGTTGTTGTGCAGCTCTTCGCCGCCAATCACGATGCCCCACGGGAACACGTTGGTGCTGGTGTCCGGGCTGTTGTAGTTGCGGTAGCCCCAGTAGTGGCCGATACCGTTCACGACGCCAGCCGCCCAGAAGGGAATCCAGGCCATCTGAACCGCCCACACCGTGACACCGACTGCGCCGAACAGGGCAACGTCGATGGCGAGCATGGACAGCACGCCCCACAAGCTGTGCTTGCTGTAGACGTTGCGTTCGAGCCAGTCGTCAGGCGTACCGTGGCCGAACTTGGCCATGGTTTCCTTGTTGTTCGATTCTTCGCGATACAGTTCCGCGCCGCGGAACAGCACCTTCCAGATACCGAACAGCATGGGCGAGTGAGGATCGCCTTCCTTTTCGCACTTGGCGTGGTGCTTGCGGTGAATGGCGACCCATTCCTTGGTGACCATGCCGGTCGTCATCCAGAGCCAGAAACGGAAGAAGTGCATGACAGCCGGATGCAAATCCAGACCGCGGTGCGCTTGGCTGCGATGGAGGAAGACGGTGACCGCAACAATCGTGATGTGCGTCACGACCAAGGTGAATACGACGACCTGCCACCAAGTGGCTTGGGTCAGACCGCCGGCAATGAAGGAGAGGATGTAATCCATAAAGCTGTTATGAGCCTCGCTAGATGAAGTGCCTGAAGTTTAGCTTACCTTTGTCTGCTTATGACAAGGGAGTTTCAAAATAGTTTTTGAGCGAAATCAAGGACTAAGCCCCAGTTTGAGCGCACAAAAAGCCACTCTCGCGATCCGTTCAGGCAAATCGCGAGGCCGGGCCTTGCGGACATCCGGCACTTGGGCCGGCTACCCCATGAAAGTGGGGGGTATTCGCAATGGCACCAGGTTTTGGCTACATTTCGCTACTAAAGTTCCTGTCAGCAAAGGAATTTCGTCTTGAGAACGCCACACGCGTGGCGCACACTTTCCGCCCTTACCGCAGACCAAACTGTCTCTTTTGTCCCACTGATGTCACCCAAAATGTTCCGACCCCGTTTATTTTCCGCCATAGCCTTGCTTGGGATGGCGCTATCCGCGCCCGCCCAGGCCCAGACGATGAAGTCGGGCGATGTGGTCGTGCTGGCTTCTTACTACGAGATCCGGGGGTCGGATTGCCTGGCGCTGCGAGCGCCGCGGGTGCTGATCACTCAGCAACCCCAGCTTGGCAAGGCCAGCATCGTGCAAACGCGCGGTCAATCCGCCGCGTCTGGACGATGCGCCTATAAGGCAGTGGCGGTGTCGCAAGTGGTGTACCAGGCGGATCAGCCGGGCACCGACACCTTGGGCTGGGAAGTGAAATACCAGACCAAGGCGTTGGGCACCCGCCGCTACAGCACCACGGTCGGCGTCAAGCCGGCTCCCTGAGCCAGCGCGGCGCAGCATGGGCACTTAGGCTGGCTTCACTTCCTGGGCCGGCTTCGCTTCCTCGGCCGACTCACCCACTGAAGCGGGCTCAGCTTCGGCTTGAGCCACCGGCTCTGCCACGGGCTTGGCTTCTGCCTCGTCAGCGATGACTTCGGCCGGCATTTCTGCCTCGGCATCCGCTTTGACGTCAACGTCAACGTCAACGTCAACATCAGCATCGACACCCGCATCGGCATCAGCCGCCACCCCCGCTTCAGCCGTCTCGGCCGCAGCGCCCTTCTTCTTGCGTTCGAACACGGCGGCGAAGAAGCCGTCGGTGCCATGCACGTCGGGACGCAGTTGGACGTAAGGGCCTTCCAGCTTCAGTGTTTCGCAACGCGCAGCCAGGATTTCAGCCGCGTCGACGCGTTCAAAATCCGGATGACTGGCCAGGAAACGCTCGGCTTGCACTTCGTTTTCTTCGGCCAGCAGGCTGCAAGTGGCATACACCAGGCGACCGCCCGGGGCTACGCAACGCGCGGCGCTATTCAGGATGCGTTCCTGCAGCTGGCCCAGTTCGGCCAGCGCCTCGGGGTGCTGGCGCCACTTCAGGTCGGGGTTGCGGCGCAGGGTACCGATACCGCTGCACGGCGCGTCAACCAGCACGCGCTGGGCCTTGCCGGCCAGGCGCTTCACGCGGGCATCGTTTTCGCTGTCGATGACGACAGGCACAACGTTCGACAAGCCACTGCGGGCAAAGCGCGGCTTGGCGCGTGCCAGGCGGGCGGCCGACACGTCAAACGCGTACAGGCGGCCGGTTGAGCGCATCAGCGCGCCCAACAGCAGCGTCTTGCCGCCCGCGCCAGCGCAGAAATCAATGATCATTTCGCCACGGCGCGGGGCGACCAGCAGGGCCAGCAATTGGCTGCCTTCGTCCTGCACTTCGATGCTGCCGTTTTCGAATTGCGGCCAGCGGTTGATCGCCGGACGGCCTTCCATGCGGATGCCCCAGGGCGAAAACGGCATGGCGACGGGTTCATAACGGCCCGCACTTTGCTGCAATTCGGTCAACATGGCATCGCGCTCGGCCTTCAGCGGGTTGACGCGCAAGTCCAGGCTGGCCTGGCGGTTCAAGGCTTCGACCAGGGTTTCCGGGCTGTCCATCAGCGCCAGGCGCTCGTCCAGCCAATCCGGGATGCTGCCGCGCACGGCGCGGGGCAAGGTGGCCAGATCGATCTGCGACACGCGCTTGAGCCATTCGGCTTCCGCGGCATCCATGCCCTCTTCCAGCGCCTCGGCGCCCAGCGTCGCGTTCAGGCCCAGGATGGCCAGGCGGCGGGATGCGGGACCCACGCCGCTTTCGCCGAATTGGCGGTAACGGCGAAGATGGCGCAATACGTCGTAAACGGCTTCGGCGACTTCGGAACGATCGCGCGCGCCCAGGTTCGGATGGTGGCGCAGCCAATGCGACAACGCGGAGTCAGCCGGGTACGTCCATTGAAGGATTTCGCCCAGCACGCGCTGCACCTGATCGATGCGGATAGCGGCGTAAGACTGGCGCGGACGATTGAACTGGGGTTTTTGCGGCGCCTGATCGCGATGGCCGTGCGACGAATCGCCGCCACGCGAGCCGGCGTACTGGCCGCGCTCACCACGATCTTCACCGCGCGGGCCGGCGTACTGGCCGCGTTCGCCACGATCGTCACCACGCGGGCCGGCGTATTGGCCGCGTTCACCACGTTCTTCACCGCGGGGGCCGTCAAAGGACGGACGGCCTTGGCCTTCGCGGCGCTCGGAGCCATAGGAACCACGCTCACCGCCACGGCTGTCACCGCGCGGGCCATTGCCATACGACGGACGCGAATCCGGACGGCCGCCTTGGCCTTCGCGGCGCTCGGAACCGTAGGAAGCCCGCTCACCGCCACGGCTGTCACCACGCGGGCCATTGCCGTACGACGGACGCGAATCCGGACGGCCGCCTTGGCCTTCGCGGCGCTCGGAACCGTAGGAAGCACGTTCACCGCCACGGCTGTCGCCGCGCGGGCCGTTGCCGTACGACGGACGTGAATCCGGACGGCCGCCTTGGCCTTCGCGGCGCTCGGAACCGTAGGAAGCACGTTCACCTCCACGGCTGTCGCCGCGCGGGCCGTTGCCGTACGACGGACGTGAATCCGGACGGCCGCCCTGGCCTTCGCGGCGCTCGGAACCGTAGGAGGCACGCTCACCGCCACGGCTATCGCCGCGCGGGCCATTGCCATACGACGGACGTGAATCCGGACGGCCGCCTTGGCCTTCACGGCGATCGGAACCGTAGGAAGCACGTTCACCGCCACGGCTATCGCCGCGCGGGCCGTTCCCATACGACGGACGCGAATCCGGACGGCCGCCTTGGCCTTCGCGACGCTCGGAACCGCGTTCCGAACCATAAGAACCGCGCTCACCGCCACGGCTGTCGCCACGCGGGCCGCCGCGGTTATCGCCTCGCGGCGCATCGTAGGACGGGCGGGGAGCCGGACGGCCCTGGCCTTCACGGCGGTCGCCGCCGAAGGAGCCGCGTTCGCTGCGGCCTTCACCACGCGGGGCGTCAAACGAGGGACGCGGGCCCGGACGGCCGCTGTCGCGGCTGGGGCGCTCTTCCCGCACACGCTCGTTGCGCTCGCGCGGCGGGGCTTCGCGGGCCTCGCCCTTGGGGCGCGAGAAAAAGGACCGACCGTCGCGCCCTTCGGAGGCTGCCCTCGGGGAGCCTGCCGGACGAGAACGCGGAGATTGGGGTTTATTCATGGTGTGTTCCAGTGGGGCGGAAGGGTTCCGCCCGGTAAAAGCGATTCAGGGCCGCTCAAGCGGCCGGCGACCAGGTGAACAGGCGTGCGGGGTCACCCTGCACGTCCACCCGGTGGTCGTTTGTGAGGGTAACCCGGCCTTCGGCCAGCCAGCGCACTGCGGCCGGAAAAGCCTGATGTTCCACTGCCAGGACGCGATTGGCCAGCAGTTCCGGCGTGTCGCCCGCCAGAACCGGCACGCAGCCTTGCGCAATGATGGGGCCGTGGTCCAACACCGGCGTCACGAAATGCACGGTACAGCCATGCACGCGCACGCCAGTCGCCAGCGCCTGGGCATGCGTATGCAGCCCCGGAAATGCCGGCAGCAGCGACGGATGGATATTGACCAGCCGGCCCGCGTAGTGGTTGACGAAGCCCGGTGTCAGCACGCGCATGAAGCCCGCCAGGATGACGTAATCCGGCGCGTAGCGGTCAATTTCGGCAGCCAGCGCGGCGTCAAAGGCTTCGCGGCTGGCGTAGTCCTTGTGATACAGGGCGGCCGTGGGAATGCCCTGGGCGGCGGCCCATTCCAGGCCGCCCGCATCCGGGCGGCTTGCGATGACGGCGGCCACGTCGGCGGGCCAGCCCTCATCGCGGCAGGCCTCGACCAACGCCTGCATGTTGCTGCCCCGCCCCGAAATCAGGATGACGAGTCGGCGCTTAGAAAGTTGTGTTTCCGGCAAGATAGAAGAATCCAAATATTTAGCCCCCGAGGCGCCCCGCCAGGGACGCGCTTTGCTTGGCGCAAAGGGCTTGTCCGCCACCATTGCGCACCCCGGAAAACCCGTCGGCGCACAAATGGTTGGGGGGATTAGAACAAACCCGGAATCCAAAATTGTAAACTCTCGCTCGTGAAACCATCGCTGCGTATCTACCGATCCCTGCCCCCGCCCGACCGGCGCGCTCCTTGCGCGCTGACGATCGGCAATTTCGACGGCGTCCATCGCGGACATCAGGCCATGCTGGCGCGCGTCTGCCAAGTCGCCCGCGAACGTGGCCTGGTGCCGTCCGTCATGACGTTCGAACCCCATCCGCGTGAGTATTTCGCCACGCTGAACCAACGCCCTGAACTGGCGCCCACCCGGGTTTCCGGGCTGCGCGACAAGCTCGCGGCGCTGGCGCGTTATGGCGTATCCCAAGTCGTCGTCGAACGCTTCAACGCCCGGCTGGCGGAAATGTCGGCCAACGCCTTCATCGAAAACCTGCTGGTGCAAGGCTTGCAGACCAAATGGCTGCTGGTGGGCGAAGACTTCCGTTTTGGCCACAAACGCAGCGGCGACATTGATCTGCTGCGCGAAGCCGGCATGCGGCATGGGTTCGAAGTGCAAACGCTTGCCGACGTCACCGACCAGCAAGGCCACCGCATTTCCAGTTCTGAAGTGCGCACGGCCCTTGCGGTTGGCGACCTGGACCGCGCCCGCCATCTGCTGGGCCATCCCTTTCATATCAGCGGCCATGTGATCCATGGCCAGAAGCTGGGCCGCACGCTGGGATATCCCACCATGAACCTGCGCGTGGCCGAACGCTGCGCCGCGCGCTCGGGCATTTACGTGGTGCAGGTGTATGGGCTGGCTGACCAGCCCCTGCCCGCCGTGGCCAGCCTGGGCGTGCGCCCGACGGTCGAAGACCGTGGCCGCGTGCTGTTAGAGTCACACCTGCTCAACGACACCCTCAACGCTTACGGTAAACTCGTACGCGTCGAATTCCTGCACAAGCTGCGGGACGAAGAAAAATTTCCTGACCTCCCTTCCCTGACTGCCGCCATCGCCGAAGACGCGCGAAACGCGCGCGCCTATTTTGCCGTTCATGGACTATAAAAAGACCCTCAACCTGCCCGATACCCCCTTCCCCATGCGGGGCGACCTTGCCAAGCGCGAGCCCGCCTGGATTTCGCAGTGGGAGGAAAACCACGTCTACCAAGCGATCCGTGCGGCCAGCCGCGGCCGGCCGCGTTTCGTCTTGCACGACGGCCCGCCCTATGCGAACGGCGACATTCACATCGGCCACGCGGTCAACAAGATCCTGAAGGACATCATCGTCAAGAGCCGCAACATGGCCGGCTATGACGCGCATTACGTGCCGGGCTGGGACTGTCACGGCATGCCGATCGAAATCCAGATCGAAAAGAAATACGGCAAGCACCTGCCCGTGGCGGAAGTGCAGTCGAAGGCTCGCGCCTACGCGCTTGAGCAGATCGACCGCCAGCGCAAGGATTTCAAGCGTCTGGGCGTGCTGGGCGAGTGGGATCGCCCGTACATGACCATGAACTTCAGCAATGAAGCCGACGAGATCCGCGCGCTGGGCCGCATCCTGGACAAGGGCTATGTGTTCCGCGGCTTGAAGCCCGTGAACTGGTGTTTTGACTGCGGTTCGGCGTTGGCCGAAGCCGAAGTCGAATACGCCGACCGCGTTGACCCGGCCGTTGACGTCGCCTTCCCGTTTGCCGAACCCGCCAAGCTGGCGGCCGCCTTCGGGCTGGATTCGGTAGACGATGGCGCCATCGTCATCTGGACGACCACGCCCTGGACCATCCCGTCCAACCAGGCGCTGA
This sequence comes from Achromobacter kerstersii, assembly GCF_902859595.1. Classification (GTDB taxonomy): domain Bacteria; phylum Pseudomonadota; class Gammaproteobacteria; order Burkholderiales; family Burkholderiaceae_B; genus Achromobacter; species Achromobacter kerstersii. The sequence continues at coordinate 1,843,033 of NZ_CADIJQ010000001.1, forward strand.
ACGTGCATCCGGAAATCGAATACGCGCTGGTGCGTGTGTCGCCGGCGCCCAAGTTCGGCCCCTTGCTGCTGGTTGCGAAAGACCGCGTCGAAGCGTGCCTGAAGTCGTGGAACCTGGAAGGCGAAGTCATCGCCACGGCGCCTGGCGCCGCCCTGTCGGAAATTGAATTCCGCCACCCGCTGGCGCAGTTCAACCCCGCCTATGACCGCCGCGCGCCCATCTACCTGGGCGACTACGTCACGGCCGACTCGGGCACGGGCGTTGTGCATTCGGCTCCGGCCTACGGTATTGAAGACTTTGTGTCGTGCAAGGCGCACGGCATGAAAGACACCGACTTCATCAGCCCCGTCATGGGCGATGGCAAGTACGTGGACAGCCTGGCGCTGTTTGGCGGCCTGTCCATCTGGGACGCCAACCCCAAGATCGTCGAAGCGCTGACCGAAGCCGGCGCCCTGATGCACGTTGAAAAGCACAAGCACAGCTACATGCACTGCTGGCGCCACAAGACGCCGATCATCTACCGCGCCACCAGCCAATGGTTCGCCGGCATGGACGTAGCCCCCAAGGATGGCGGCCCGACCCTGCGCGAATCGGCACTGGCCGGCATCGACGCCACGGCCTTCTACCCGGCCTGGGGCCGCGCCCGCCTGCACGCCATGATCGCCAACCGTCCGGACTGGACCCTGTCGCGCCAGCGTCAGTGGGGCGTGCCGATGGCGTTCTTCGTGCACAAGGAAACCGGCGAGCTGCATCCGCGTACGGCTGAACTGCTGGAACAAGTGGCGCAGCGCGTGGAGAAAGACGGCATCGAAGCCTGGCAAGCCATTGAACCGCGCGACCTGCTTGGCGATGAGGCCGACCAGTACGAAAAGAACCGCGACACGCTCGACGTGTGGTTCGATTCCGGCAGCACGCACGCCACGGTGTTGGGCGGCAAGGACGGCGAGTTCGCCGGTTCCCACGGCGCTGAACTCGGCTGGCCTGCCGATCTGTACCTGGAAGGGTCCGACCAGCATCGCGGCTGGTTCCATTCGTCGTTGCTGACCGGCTGCATGCTGTACGGCCAGCCGCCCTACAAGGCGCTGCTGACGCACGGCTTCGTCGTTGACGGCCAAGGCCGCAAGATGAGCAAGTCGGTGGGCAACGTGATCGCCCCGCAAAAGGTGTCGGACTCGCTGGGCGCGGAAATCCTGCGCCTGTGGGTCGCCTCCACCGATTACTCGGGCGAGCTGTCGATTTCGGACGAAATCTTGAAGCGCGTGGTCGAAGGCTACCGCCGCATCCGCAACACGCTGCGCTTCCTGCTGGCCAACGTGGCTGACTTCGACGCCGTGTCGCAAGCCGTGCCGTACGGCGAGCTCTTCGAAATCGACCGCTACGCGCTCGCTATGACGGCGCAGATGCAGTCCGAAGTGCAGGCCAACTACGAACGCTATGACTTCCACCCGGCCGTCTCGCGTTTGCAGACGTTCTGCTCGGAAGACCTGGGCGCGTTCTACCTGGACATCCTGAAAGACCGCCTGTACACGTCGGCCCCCGGCAGCGTGGCGCGCCGTTCTGCGCAGACGGCGCTGCTGGACATCACGCAGACGCTGCTTAAGCTGATGGCCCCGATCCTGTCCTTCACGGCCGAAGAAGCCTGGAAGGAACTGGTCGGCTCCGCGCTTAAAGCTCAGGCCGACGCCGCCCGCACGACGATCTTCACCGAGGTCTATCACACGCTGCCGCCGTTTGCCGACGCCGATGCGCTGTCGGCCAAGTGGACGCGCCTGCGCGCCATTCGCGCCGACGTCCAGCGCAAGCTGGAAGAAGTGCGCACGGCAGGCGACATCGGTTCGTCGCTGCAAGCCGAGGTTGATCTCTACGCCAATGGCGACGACCAGCAACTGCTGGCCAGCCTGGGCGACGACCTGCGCTTCGTGCTGATCGTGTCGCGCGCCACCGTGCATGCCGGCGAAGGCGAGACCCGCATTGAGGTCACGCCGTCGGCGCACAAGAAGTGCGAACGCTGCTGGCACTGGCGCCTGGACGTTGGCCAAGACGCGGATCACCCCGAGATCTGCGGCCGTTGCGTGTCCAACCTGTTCGGCACGGGCGAAGCCCGCGACAAGGCTTGAACATGGCCCGCCCCTCCGATTCGGGAGTGACGGGCACGGCGCCCGCCCGCGCAACCCCTGCGCGCGTGGGCGGCTGGCTGGCGCTGGCCTTGCTGATCATCGTGCTGGACCAGGTGACAAAGGTGTATTTCAACACCTCGTTCCAGTACGGCGAACGGGTCAACGTGCTGCCGGTGTTTGACTTCACGCTGATGTACAACCGGGGGGCTGCGTTCAGCTTCCTGGCGTCCGAAGAAGGCTGGCAGCGCTGGCTCTTCACCGGGCTGGGCATCGCGGCCGCCATCGTCATCACGATCATCTTGCGCCGCACGCACGGCCAGCCGCGCTTCAGCCTGGCGCTGACGCTGATCCTGGGCGGCGCCATCGGCAACGTCATCGACCGTGTGGTGTATGGCCACGTGGTGGACTTTCTGCTGTTCTACTGGAACGACTCCTACTTCCCCGCCTTCAACCTGGCGGACGTGGGCATCAGCTGCGGCGCCGTGCTGTTGGTGCTGGACGAACTGCTGCGCGCTCGCAAGAAGCCGCAGGCCTGACCGACGCCAGCCAGGATTCAAAACCTGGATTGAGCCGCACGGCGAGCCGGACGGCGAACCGGGGCGCAATGCCCCGGCCGCCCTGCTTCACACAGGGTTTTGTCCTATTTGATACCCCCTGAATGCATGGCGAACGGCGCAATGCCGCAATGCAGAATAAAATCACCCTCCATTCCTCGTTTTCACGGCGCTGAACCCGCCGCCACGCCCTCATGCTCGATCTCGCCCGCAAACGCATCGTCCTCGGTCTGACCGGGGGCATCGCCTGCTACAAAATCGCCGAGCTGGTGCGGCGCATGACCGAACAAGGCGCCACCGTCGACGTGGTGATGACCGAGGCGGCCACGCACTTCATTACGCCGGTGACCATGCAGGCGCTGTCCGGCCGGCCCGTGTTCGTGGATGCCTGGGACGCACGCGTGCCCAACAACATGGCGCACATCGACCTGACGCGTGGCGCGGACGCCGTGCTGATCGCACCCGCCAGCGCCGACTTCATGGCCAAGCTGGCGCATGGCATGGCCGACGACTTGCTGTCCACGCTGTGCCTGGCGCGCGCCTGTCCGCTTCTGGTGGCGCCTGCCATGAACCGCGAAATGTGGGCCAACCCGGCCACGCAGCGCAATGTTGAACAACTGCGCGCGGACGGCATCAGCGTGTTGGGCCCTTCGGCTGGCGAACAGGCTTGCGGCGAAACGGGCGACGGCCGCATGCTGGAAGCGCATGAACTGCTGACCGACCTGATCGCCTTCTTCCAGCCCAAGCTGCTGGCCGGCCGCCATGTGCTGCTGACCGCTGGCCCCACGTCCGAACCCGTGGACCCGGTGCGCGTGCTCAGCAACCGCTCGTCGGGCAAGACGGGCTATGCCCTGGCCCGCGCCGCGCGCGAAGCCGGCGCCCGCGTCACCTTGATTACCGGCGCCACGTTCCTGCCCGTGCCGCGCGGCGTGACCTCCCTGTCGGTTACCACAGCGCGTCAGATGCATGACGCCGTGATGGCCAGCGCCACCGACGCCGACATCTTCATCGCCGTAGCCGCCGTGGCGGATTGGCGCGTGAAGAACGTCAGCACGCAAAAGCTGAAGAAAACCAGCGAAGGCGGCGGCGCACCGCTGATGGAATTCGAACCGAATCCGGACATCCTGGCCGAAGTGGCCAAGCTGGAAAACGGCCCCTGGTGCGTGGGCTTCGCGGCGGAAACCGAGAAGCTGGCCGAACACGCCGAAGCCAAGCGCCAGCGCAAGGGCATTCCGCTGCTGGTGGGCAATTTGGCGCACAAGGTCATGGATGCCGACACCACCGAACTGGTGCTGTTCGACGAGCAAGGCGCGCACCCGCTGCCGGCGGGCGACAAGCTCGATGCCGCACGCCGTCTGATCGCGGAAATCGCAGCGCGGTATCCCGCTTGATAGCATTTCCCGCTTGATAGCATTTCCCGCTTGATAGCATTTCCCGCTTGCTAGCATTTCCTGCCTGATAGCACTTCCCGCCTGATGCCACTTCCCGCCTGACGCAGCATCCGGGCCAATACCGCCAGCCGATTACCACCGGCAAAAAAAGGGCCCCTTGTCGGGGCCCTTTTGCTTTTACTGCTCCAGGCTGATGTTCGCAGCCTTCACGATGTCCGCCCATTGCTTGCGGTCATTTTCCAGGAACGCGGCGGTCTTCTCCGGCGTCATGTCCGTGACCGGTTCCGAGCCCAGTCCTGCCATTTTCTCAATGACTGACGGCTCCTTCAGCACGTCTTGCAGCGCCGCGTAGTAAGCCGCCTGCACATCCGCCGGCAAGCCTGCGGGCGCGAACACGCCCTGCCATGTCGGCATGTCAAAACCCTTCAGACCCTGCTCGTCCAGCGTCGGCACGTTGGGCAATTGAGGCGCGCGCTTGATCGAGGCCACGGCGATCGCCTTGACCTTGCCTTGCGAGGCCAGCGGCGCGGCGGTAGAGATGTTGTCCATCGTCATCGCAATATGGCCGCCCAGCAGGTCGGTGATGACCGGGGCCGCGCCACGGTAGGCCGCGTGCGGCACCTTCACGCCCATCTTGTACAGCATGGTCTCAGCGATCAGGTGGTTGGAAATGCCCACGCCTGCGGTGCCATATGTGGCGGTTGGCGTGTTCTGGAAATACGTTTTGAGTTCGGCCAGGTTATTGGCCGGCACGTCCTTGTTCACGATGACCACATTGGGCTGCACGGCCGCCAGCGTGATCGGCGTGAAGTCCGAGGGCTTGTAGTTCGTGCCCTTCGGGTTCAGGACATGCGTAATGGCCATGGAACCGGCGGCGGCGATGCCGATGGTGTAGCCGTCAGCGGGCGACTGCGACAGGCGGAAGGCCATGATGTTGCCCCCCGCGCCCGCCAGGTTTTCAACGACGACCGATTGGCCCAGACGCTTGGACAGCGGCTCGGCCAACAGGCGCGCCAGCGTATCGGCCGACCCGCCCGGCGCGAAGCCGACCAGCAGACGAACCGGCTTGGTGGGTTTCCACGCGTCGGCAGCGAGCGCCGAAGAGGCGGCCGTCAGGGCCGTGACGGCAAACAGAGCGCCCACGGCGCGATGCAGGGTAAGGCTGAACATGAAGAACACTCCAAACAATAAATTGACGAAGACGGCTTCGTCTCCCCTTGCCGCTCTACCGGCGTCGTCGCGGCGTGTCACCGCTGCAACGACGCATCGGTTTGCCTAGGCGGCTTTATTCCAGAATTTGCGATAGCGCCTGCGCCACCAGGCGATTGGACAGCAGCACCGGGCGGCCCGAGGCCTGGGCAACGGCGTCGCGCATGCGCTCGGCGTAACCCATGCAATGCATGACGATCACATCGCAGGACGCCAGCGCCTGCCCCGCTTGCGCGAAGTTGCGCGCCGCTTGGTCGGCGTCGGCCTCGTAGGGCGATGCGTGCACAACTTCGGTCGCGCAAGCCAGCGGCACGGCCATGTGAAAGAAATCGACCTGTTCGGCCAGCGGCACCACCAGCCCCACCTTGCGGCAGTGCGCGGACAACCCGGCCACCAGATGGTCAACCACCTGCTGCGGCTCGATAACCAGCGTGCGCATCCGCGCGATGGCCGTACCGGTGCACAGTGGCACCAGCACGTCATAGCCCGCGTCATCCGCTTGGCGCATCACGTCGGCCAGCCGCGCTTCCGCGCGGGCGGCGTCCAGTTCGATCTGCGCGCCGTCACGCATGCGGGTGGCGAAGCGGTACTCGCCATCGCGCGGCGCCATTGCGGCAAGTGCCGCGGCGTCCAGGCCGTCCAGCGCGCCGAACTCGTCAATGCGTACCGAGTCGCCCAACAGCCGCGCCATTTCCGGCACGACATCACTGCGCGGAGATTGGCCAATGGTGAAGAAGGCCACGCGGCGCGATTGCAGCGCGTTCATGCCGCACCGCCATCTTCGCGGCCCACGGTTTGCAGATGCGCCATCGAGCCATAACGGCCTTGCAGCGCACGCCATTCCGCGTCATCGAAAAACGCCATCGTGCGCTGGCCAAACATCTTGGCGATCTCGATGCAGAAGCGCATGGCGACGTCCGCATCCACGGCGTTGGTCACACCCGTGGCGCAGCCCGGCACGGCAGTCTGCGCGGTCAGCGCCACGCCCACCACGGGCGCATCGGTCACGATGGCCGGCTGCATCAGCGAGTTCACGTGCCACAGCCCGTTTTCATATGGCGTGATGTCTTGCGTCGTCAGCGGCAAGGTCACCGGCAGTTCGCCGCTGACCCAGCCCATCACATCCAGCATCGTTTCGGGAATGCGCAGCAGATAGCCCTGCTTGGCCACCGGCGTCAGCGCCACGCCGCGCTTGTTCACCAGACGGTTGCCGCGCGTGGTGTCCACCGACAGAATCGCGTCCATGCGCGGGTCGACTTCGTGCGACATCATTTCGCGCATGGGAAACGGCGAACGCATCATCGGCACGGGGTGGTGCGGACGCGTGCCGGCGCGCGGGCAGATGTGCGTGCGGATACGCACGGTGCCAGGCAACACGTCGCCCTGACGCGCCATGGCCATCAGCTTGAGCGCCGCGGCAATCGCCACCACCGCCCCGTCGCTATCGGACACCAGGCCCGTCACGGCGGGACGCGCGCCGATGCCGCCCAGGCGACCAACAATGCCCAGCTGCGGCGCCGATGCGTCCAGGCCGGGAATGACGATGGATAGAAAATCCGTGGCGGCGCCATCGCGTTCCAGGCGGGTCACTTCCACCTCGCACTCGCCGGCCTCGCGCAGCACCTGCGCAACCGCGTCACCCGTGATGTGGGCGGACGACAAGAGCTCGATGGTGTCGATCACATGCTTCATGCTGGGATCTCCAGCGGGCCGGGTCGGAACACGCGCGGTTCGGTGTGGCCCAGGAACAGCGGCGCATCATGCGGGCCGACCAGCGCAACCTTGCCGCCGCGCACGCGCAGCGCCGATCCTTCCGGCAGGCCCAGAACCGGCATCGCGGGATTCAGCGTGCAGAACTCAGCCAGACGCTGGGCGCGCGTTTCGCCGCGATGGCCGGGCGGGTGCGCGTTGGTGTAGTGCGGGTTGATCTGGAACGGGATCAGGCCCAGACCGTCGAAGCCGCCCGGGTCGGTAATGGGCATGTCGTTGGTGGTGCAGATGGTGGGGCACGTCAGGTTTGAGCCAGCGCTCCAGCCCAGATAAGCGGCCCCCGCACGCACGCGGCGCGTCACCACGTCCAGCAAGCCTTGACGGCGCAACTGGCCCAACAGATTGAACGTGTTGCCGCCACCCACGATGATGACAGCGGCGTTTTCCAGCGCGGCCACCGGGTCTTCGGCACGGTGCAGGCCCTGAATGGCAAGCCCTGTGTCCGCCAAGGCCGATACCACCAGCGCGGTGTAGTCGTCCCAATCCCGCGTGACGCCGGCGAACGGCACGAACACGGCCGGCGCGCCTTGCGGCAAGGATGCGATCAGTTCGCGGATGTCCGGCATGGCGTGGACCAGATAACCGGCGTCGCTGCTGGAATTGCTAAGTAGCAAGAGGTTCATGGGAGAGGTTCCGTCAGGGGATGTTCGGGGGAGCGCCCGCGTGGGCGCGTCAACAAGAGAAAGGATTCAAGCCACCCAGAGGGTTTAGGCCAATGGGTTCAAGCCAAAGGGTTCACGCCAGCCAATAAGGGTCGTGCAGTTCGCGGCCCAACGCCGCCACCTGTTGCAGCACCGAATCGCGCAAGCGCGCCACGCGCGCCGCATCGGCCTGGAACGACACAAACGACAGACACAGGCCGCGCAATTCGCCGGTGGCCGGGTCACGCACCGCAGCCGCCACGGCGCCAATGCCGGGCATGGCCTGGTCAATCGCCACGCCGCAATGGTCTGCGCGCGTCTGCTCGACCAGGCGGGCCAGGTCGCCGACGGTGGCCGGGCAATCACGGCCTTCCATCGGCAGGGGCTGGGCCGGGTCGGCACCGTACAGCGCTTGAAATTCAGCATCGTTCAAGCGCGACAACAGCGCCCGGCCCATCGCCGTGCCGGACGCATTGCGGCGCGAGCCAGGCGGTGACAACACCTGCACCGGATGCGAGCCATTCAGGCGTTGCAGCACCACGGTTTCACGTTGGTTCAAGGTGGACAAATACGCGGTCAAGCCGCTGTCGTCGGATAGGCGAGTCAACACCGCGCGGCAGGCTTCATCCAGCGGCGTTGCGACCATGCCGGCACGCACGGCCTGCGCCAGCAAGGCCCCGGCGCGGTAGCGGCGCGTGGCGGCGTCCTGGTCCAGCATGCCGTAATGCTGCATCTGGTTCAGCAAGCGAGAGGCCGTGCTCTTGGGCATGGCCAGCCGCGCGGCGACGTCGGTAAAGCTCAGCTCCGTCGCGCCTTCCGCGTACAGCGACAGCACGCGTTGGACTCCATCTAGAATGCTCATGAATGTTCCATAAAACGGAACTTAAGTTCCTTAATATCGAACAAGAATAAAACATGCGGCAGGAAGTGGTCAATATGAGGATTGTTGGGACATGGAAATGGATGTGTGCCCAAGGGGGCTGCCTCGCTCTCATCCCCTTTATTTATTCATTAATTAATTCATTTGATTGATTCATTCATATGAATGATTTATAGTCGCCGTTCACTGACACCCCCTATGGAGCAACATACCCATGTCCCCCGCCCCCCTTTCCCTGACCGAGCGCGACAGACGTTGGCAGCTGGCCCGCGACCTGATGGCGGCCGAACACCTGGACGCCCTGATCGTGTACGGCGATCGCGAAGCCGCCGCCCCGGCAGGTTTTGCCCATGACTGTTACTTCACCAACGACCGCCCGGGATCGATCGTGGTGTTCATCGGCAACGACGCGCCGCGTGTCTATACCTTTGCCTCGCTGATGGTGGCCGACCACCTGCAAGCTGCACTGCGAGGAGACCTGCAATGGATCGCTCCGGAACAGCTGTTTGTCGGCAAGACGGGCCGCGACGTCGGCGCCTGGCTCGCCAGCCGGCAATTGAACGGCGCCCGCATCGGCGTGATCGGCCTGGAGCCTTACCCTCCCTTCTATTTCGACGGCGCCATGCCCGCGCGCACGCTGCAAGGGCTGGAAGCTGCGTTGCCGGATGCGGTATTCGTGCCCGTGTTCCGCCCGTTCTTTCAGCGCGCAGCGGTGAAGAGCCAAGAAGAACAGGCCCTGATCCGGCACGCCGCCAGCATTGGCGAAGCCATGAGCGAAACCCTGCGCGCTACGGCCAAGCCGGGCGTATCCGAGGCGGACCTGGTCGCCGCCGTTACCGCCACGTGCTTTTCCATGGGCGGCTATACCGCTGAGATCCTGCTGGGTTCCGGGCCGGAATACGTGGGATGGGGGCCGGCCGCCTGGCAGTACCGCGCGCAAGCTCCCCGGATCTTGCAACAGGGAGACGTGGTGTTGTCAGAGATCTTTGCGCTGTACGGCATGATGGAAACTCAGCATCAGGCGGCGGTGGCGATCGGCACGGTGCATCCCGACATCCTGCGCGCGGCCTTTGTTGCCCGCGCCAGCTACGAGGCCGGGGTCACGGCGTTAAAGGCGGGCAATACATTTGGCGATGTGGTCGACGCCATGGAAGCGCCGCTGCTTGAGGCCGGCGGCTGGCATGTGCATCCGTTGATTCACAGCATCAATCCCTATGGTCCGGTAGGCTTTGGCACCGCCCCTGGCATAGAATCGCTGCCCGAAGCCGCTCGCTATGCAGACCTGCGGCGCCTGCCCACCGTGGGGCGCGACGTGCCGCTGCAAGAAGGCATGTGCTTTGCCTTCGAACCGAATTGCGCCTTTGGTCGCCACCTGGCTAATATCGGCGGCACCGTTCTCGTCGGCCGCACGGCCGGGGTGGAACTGAACCAGAACTCAACGTGGCTGATGCACGCAGACGACTAGTCCCACGCGGGCAGCCAAATCCAAGACATCGATGCACGATCAAGACACTCTCAACGCACGCTCCCGCGAAACGCGCGACCGGCTGATCCGGGCGGGCCTGGCGCTGTTCAGCCGCCATGGGCTGGACGGCGTGCGGACCCGGCAACTGGTCGACGAGGCAGGCGTGAACCAGTCCGCGATTCCCTATCATTTCGGGGGCAAGGACGGGGTGTATGCGGCAGTGCTTGAGCAGGTGGCCGCCCACATCACCGAGCGCCTGGGCCTGCCGCGCCCGGCAGCGACGTCGCCTGATTCCGCCCGTGCGGCGCTTCAGTTGCTGATGCAGGATTTTGTATCGGCACTGTTGGATTCAGAAGCGTCGGCCGCCAGCAGTCTGCTGCTGGCGCGCGAGCAGCTGCAACCCACTGAGCAATTCGACGCGTTGTATGGGCAACTGTTCCAGCCGCTGCACGAGACCATTGCAAACCTGGTAGCGGACATCCGTGGGCAAACGCATGGGGATCGCGACGCCATTCTGCGCGCCCACGCCATCCTGGGCCAGGCGCTTGCCTTCGCAGTAGCGCGCGAGGCGCTGCTGCGCCGGCTGGGTGTCCAAAGCTTGTCACCCAAGGACATCCAGAACATCGTGCAGATGGTCGGGAACATGGCGATTAGCGCCTGTTCCTGACCGCCCCCCTCTACTTCGTCGACAATTCCGACCACTCCGCCAGCGGCAGCGGCGGCTGCGCGTGCAGAATGCGCGCCAGCACCAGCTTCAGTTCGTTCCAGCCGCCGCGTTCGCTAGGCCAGCTCGATGGCGTAACGGGCGTCCAGCTGCCATCCGGCGCGCGCTCGGCCATCTTGAAGCGGAACGTGTAATGCCCCGCCATGCCCATGCGCAGATCCGTCACAACGAGCGCATCGCCAATGGCGTCATACCGCAGCCAGTTGTCCGTGAACCAGCGCAGGCGCGCGTGCAGCGGCACGTTCTCCAGTGCTTGGCCCAGATCCAGATTCAGCGGCTGGCGCAGCCATTCCGGCTGCCCGCGGTCGAACAGGCTGCTGACGGATTCGTAGTAATTACCATCCGCGGTCTTGGCGATGACGCGCCACACCAGCGTGTTGAACGGCATCGACACCGCGCGCAGCTCGGTCACGGCGATGCCCTGCTGCTGCATGGCGTCGCGCACGCGGTCTTCGGTGACGATACGGCTGGCCAGCCCGAAGCCCAGATAGGCGGTGCTGAAGATCAACGCCCCCGCCAGGAACCGGCGCGCGCGGCTCGTCATGCCCACGGCAATCGCATAGACCACGCCCAGCAATAAGGGCACGGTATAGATTGGATCGATGATGAAAATGGCCGACCAGCTTTCGGGAATGGCCGCCAGCGGCCAGAACAGCTGCGTGCCATAGACGGTGAACGCGTCCAGCACCGGGTGGGTCACCAGCACCAGCCATAAGGTCAAGAACAACCTTCGCCCGCCGTAGGGCGCTTGCGGCCAATATTTGCGTATCAGCCAGGTCAGCAGCAAGGCCAGCCCGGTCAGCACGAAGATGGAATGCGAAAAGCCCCGGTGATAGGTCATCAGCGACACGGGGTCGGGATAGCGCATCAGCACGTCCAGGTCAGGCACCGTCGCCAGGGCCGCCCCGTAGATCAGCGCCCGGCGCCCCTGAAAGCGCCCCAGCATTGCCCCTTGTATCCCCGCACCCAGCACCGCTTGTGTTACCGAATCCATAGTTCCCCAGTCGTACGCATCAATCAGAAAGCCTAGATAACACTTGGCCATTAAAGCAGGCGTTAAGATACCCGATTGCATTCAGCTAATTTTCAGACTCCGCCTTCATGGACCAATATATCGACAAGATCGGCCTCTTCATCGAGGCCAACCAGATCTGGGCCGGCCCAATCACCTTCCTGCTGACCCTGGGCGAATCCATGGTGCTGCTGGGCCTGTTCATTCCCGCCACCGCCTTGATGCTGCTGACGGGCGGCCTGATTGGCGCCGGCACGCTCGACCCCTGGGGCGTCATCATATGGGGCATTGCAGGCGCCATCGTCGGCGACGCGCTGTCTTACTGGCTGGGCCGTTGGGCCGGCCCCGGCGTCTTGCGCCGCTGGCCGCTCAAGCAACAGCGCACCGGCGTGGCGCGCGCCCGGCTGTTCTTCTACCGCTATGGGTTCGCCTCGGTACTGATTGGCCGCTTTCTGGGGCCAATCCGGTCCACTATTCCCACGGTTGCGGGCGTCATGGGCATGGCGCAAAGCCGCTTCCAACTGGCCAATGTGCTGTCGGCCCTGCTGTGGATGCCGCTGATGCTGGCCCCGGGCTATATCACCGCGCGCAGTCTGGGCACCGCCGAAAACGCGCAGCAGATCGCCATGATGATCGGCGCAGGCTTCTCAGTGCTGCTAGGATGCGGACTTCTGCTCGCCATGATGCGCAAGCGCCGTCAGCCGGCGCGCGTCCGGCGCGGCAATTGAACCAGAGAGAGAGTCATGGCGATTGATTTGGAGCCGAAGAACGGCGATTTCGCACGCTACATCGAGAACCTGACGCGCGCGGGGGGCGTCACGCCCGGCCGGGTTCCCGACAAGCGCGAGGCGTCGCGGCAGGCTTCGTCCAAGGTGGCCGTACCCGTCCCGCCCCCCGTCACGTCTGATTCCCTGTCCACCGCCCCCTGGGGCAATACGGCGTCGCGCACGCCGTCCCCCCCGTCCCACGCCCAGGCGCCCGGTTCGACCGCGCAGTCCGACACCGGCGAGGCGTCGATGGCGCAGCGCGCACGCCTGCGCAAGATCGGCATTGTGCTGACGGTGGGCGGCATTCTGGCTGGGTGGTCAGCGGTGAACATCGCGATTCGCGCCTTTCGCAGCCCCCAGTTTGAGCTCGGCGAACTGATGCCGGCCGTGTTCCTGGGCTTCTTCGCGTTCATGCTGCTCAAGGCGGCGGGCAATGCGCGCAAACCGCGCAATGGGATGGGCAAACTGCCGCCGCTGAAGACCTCGTCGTATCGCAAGGACGGCAAGTAAGCGGCCCAGGCTGGCGGACATTCATGCTCACCCATGGTGGGCTACCCAATGGTGCTGACCATTGGTGCTAACATTTCCGCCGCAATTGAGCAGACCCCCTAAAGACCCCCGGAGTGAAAGTGAATAACGTTGTCGGATTGAACCAGGCCCAGGCGGCCACGATGCTGAAGTTGCAGGACCACTTGAACAGCATGATCAATCCTGACTGGGTCAATGGCGGTTCCCGTTTCCTGCGCGCCGCCTTCGTCGAGTCCGCCGAGGCGCTTGAGCACTACGGCTGGAAGTGGTGGAAGAAGCAGACCATTGACCTGCCCCAAGTGCAGATGGAACTGGTCGACATCCTGCACTTCTACCTGTCGCACACGATTGTTCAGGCCCAAGGCCAGCAAGACGGCGCCGCGAACGCGCTAATGGCCGATCTGGCCACGGAAGCAACGGTCACGCTGGACGGCAAGGCCTATGCGCTTGGCGCCCTGACCGTGCCTGAACTGCTGGAGCTGATTGGCGGCCTGGCCGTTTGCGGCCGCGCCAGCTACAAGGTGCTGGAGCAGACCATGACGGCGTGCGAGATGACCTGGAACGACGCCTACACGCAGTACGTGTCGAAGAACGTGCTGAACATCTTCCGCCAGCAGCATGGCTACAAGGAAGGCACGTATATCAAGATCTGGAACGGCGAAGAAGACAACGTGGTGTTGGCCCGCCTGCTGTCGCAGCTGGACCCCGCCAGCGCCGACTTTGCCGACGCGATGCAACGCGAGCTGGAACTGGCGTATTCGCGCCTGTAATCGCTGCGCGTTCCCGCAAGCAAAAACGCCGCTATCGAAGCGGCGTTTTTGTTTGACGTGAACGTCTGCGATCAGCGCTGCCCGAAGCGCGTTTCGCCAAACAGGTCTTTTTGATCGCGCGGTTGTGAACGCCAGTACTGGTGTGGCGCGGTGACCTGGCCGCCCAACTGCGCCGCGGCATGCCACGGCCAGCGCGGGTCATACAACATGCCTCGCGCCAGCGCGACCATGTCCGCTTTGCCTTGCGCCACGATGTCTTCGGCCTGCTGCGCCTCGGTGATCAGACCCACGGTGATGGTGGGCATGCCGACTTGGCGCTTGATCTCGTCGGCGAACGGCACCTGGTAGTTCGGCCCCACGGGAATCTTCTGCTGCGACGACACGCCGCCGCTGGATACGTCGATGAACTCACAGCCGCGCGCTTTCAGCTCCTGCGCAAACGCGATGGTCTGTTCAAGGTCCCAGCCGCCGTCGACCCAATCAGAGGCGGACACGCGCACGCCCAGCGCCACGTGGTCCGGCGTGATCTCGCGCACGGCCTGGAACACTTCCAGCGGAAAGCGCATACGGTTTTCAAGCGAGCCGCCATAGGCGTCCTGACGCTGGTTCGACAAGGGCGACAGGAATTGATGCAGCAGATAGCCGTGCGCCGCATGCAGTTCAATCGCGTCAAAGCCCAAACGAATCGCACGCCGGGCGCTATCGACGAAGGCGTTTCGCACGCGCACCAGGCCGGCGTCGTCCAACGCATGGGGCGGCGGTTCCGATGCATTGTGCGCAATGGCCGAAGGCGCCCAGCCTTGCCAGCCGCCCGCGCTGGGTGGCACCAGCTGGCCGCCATTCCACGGCGCATCGCTTGAGGCTTTGCGGCCGGCGTGGCCCAATTGGATGCCCAGCTTGATCGGCGAATAGCGGCGTATGGCGGCCACCACGCGGCCCAGTGCAGCCTCGGTTTCGTCAGACCACAGGCCCAGATCCCCGGGAGAAATACGGCCATCGGCTTCCACCGCCGTGGCTTCCGTGAACAGCAGCGCGGCGCCCGACAGGGCAAGATGGCCCAGATGGATCATGTGCCAATCGGTAGCGCGGCCGTCTTCCGCCGAGTATTCGCACATGGGCGCGATGACGATGCGGTTGGCCAGTGGGACGTTACCGACTGACGTGGGACTGAACAGGTGACTCATGGGCGGCTCCAGCAGATTGAACGCGACAGCATAGCAACCGCCCATGACCGGAAAGCCAATCCCAACGCCCCCGGCAGGGTTAAACCGCAGCCCTTCTGCCCTTGCCTGCCGGGCGCGCCACGCATCGCCCGCCTACTGCCCTTCGATCACCGAATCCAGAAACTGGCGCGTGCGCGCCTCCTTGGGCTGGCTGAACAGCACGGACGATTCTGCGTCTTCAACGATATTGCCCTGGTCAAAGAACAGCGTGCGGTCCGAGCTGCGTTCGGCGAACTTCATCTGGTGCGTCACGATGATCATCGTCATGCTGCGCCGGGACGATAAGTCGCGCAGAATTTGCAGAATGCCGCCGACAAGCTCCGGGTCCAGCGCCGACGTCACTTCATCGAACAGCATGATCTCCGGGCACATCGCCAGCGCGCGCGCAATGCCCACGCGCTGCTTCTGCCCGCCCGACAGCTGTGCCGGATAGACGTCCAGCTTGTCGCCCAGCCCCACCATGTCCAGGTACTCCACGGCGCGCTCGCGCGCCTGGTCTTTCGTCATGCCCAGCACATGCACCGGCGCTTCCATGGTGTTGCCCAGCGCAGTCATGTGCGGGAACAGATTGAAGTGCTGGAACACCATGCCGATCTTGCCCCGCACGCGGCGCAGGTGTTCGGAATTGACGCCAACCGGCCGGCCCTGCTCGTCCGTCCACATCGACTGGCCGTCAATTTCGATATCGCCGCTGGTGGGCTGGTCCAGCGTCATCAGCACGCGCAGCAAGGTGGATTTTCCGGAGCCCGACGGCCCGATCACGGCCACCGTCTGGCCCGCCGGAATCTCCAGATTGATGCCGCGCAGCACCTCCAGCTCTCCGTAACGCTTGTGCAGATTCTTGATGTTCAAGCTGGCGCTCATCGCTTTCCTCCATATCGTTGCAGTCGGGCCTCCAGGCCGCGCACACCCCATGCCGCCACCAGGCTCATCGCCAGGAACAGCACGCCCACGAGCGTCAGGGGCTCGGTGTACCGGAACGTTGCCGACCCGATCATCTTGCTTTGCTGCAGCAGTTCAACCACGGTGATGGCCGACAGCAGCGGCGTGTCCTTGAACATGGCGACCAGGTAATTGCCCAGCGCCGGCACCACGGGCGGAATCGCCTGCGGCAGCACCACGCCGACGGCGGTGCGCCAGCGCGACATGTTCAATGCAGTGGCTGCTTCCCATTGCCCGCGCGGCACTGCTTCAATGCCCGCCCGATAGACCTCGGCGCAATACGTGGCGTAGTGCAGGCCCAGCGCGATGACCCCGGTCACCAGCGGCGACATCTGCGCGCCAGTCAGCGGCAGCACATAAAACAGGAAATACATCTGCACCAGCAGCGGCGTGCTGCGGATGAACTCGATCACGAACGCCGTGGGCAACGAGACAATGCGCGGCCGCGACCGGCGCAGCATCGCCAGGACCAAGCCCAAGGTCACCGCGACCAGCATGCCCAGCACGGTCGCTTCAATGGTGATGACCAGCGCCGAGCCCAGCGTGGGCAGAATTTCCAGTGCGAAAGACCAATCGAATATCGGTGTCATCGGACGCGAACCCTCCGCTCAAGCATGCGCACGCCCGCCGTGATCAGCAGCGCCACCGCGAAGTACAGCAGCAGCATCAGCGTAAAGATCTCGGTAGTGCGCAGGGTTTCGCTGCGCAGCAGCTGGCCGCGGAACGTCAGGTCGGTGATGGTGATCAGCGACACCAGCGCGGTGTTCTTCATCAGTTCAATCAGCAGGTTGCCGGCAGGCGGCAACATGGCGGGTATGGCCTGCGGCACCACGATGCGGCGCATGATTTGCGCGCGGGTCAGGTTCAGCGCCACGCCCGCTTCGCGCTGCCCCGGCGGCACGGCGCGAATAGCGCCGCGCACCACCTCTGCGCCATAAGCGCCCGCGTTCAGCGCCAGCACCACAATGCCCACCAGCATCGCAGGCAGTTGCACGCCAAACAGCGGCAGCACGAAATAGAACCAGAACAGCTGCACCAGCGCTGACGTGCCGCGAAAGACCTCGACGTAAATCGATGCCAGCCAGCGCACCGGCCGCACCGGCGACAGCCGCCCGATGCCTGATAGCAGCGCCAACGGCACCGCCAGCACGACGGCCCCCGCCATGATTTCAAGCGTGACGACCAGCCCCTCTAGCAGGGGCGGCACCAGCTCCGCGATATGTTCGGATACGAGCTGCATCGGCGCCCCCCTTTACTGTCGGGCGCAGAGCTTGGCGGCGGTGACACCGTTAGGCAGCTCCTGATCGGTGAAGCCAAACGGCGCCACCAGCTTCTTGTGCTCGTCGGTGCCGATGAACTTGGCCAGTTCCGCGTTAAACGCATCCGCAAACGCTTTGTCGTCGGTGCGGAACGCATAGGCGCCATAGCCACGCACGCCCTTGCCGTCGATCACCGGGTCGGTGAAGGGGTCGGCCTTTTCCAAGCCGCTGCCGTCTTGCGTCTTGCCCATCAGGTCATTGATGGTGAGGGCGGTAGCGGCATAGGCGTCGGCGCGGCCGGCCTGCACGCCGGACAAGGCGCTGACCGCATCGGGAAACACCACCACCTGGCCTGAGGGAATCTTCACTTTCTGGGCGTAATCGCCTTCGATGGCGCCCACCACCACGCCCAGTTTGGCGTCGGGGTTCTTCACCACGTCTTCATAGCTGTGCAGGTTTTTCGGGTTGCCCTGCTTCACCAGAAAGGCTTCACCCACGCCGTAGGTCGGGTCCGAGAACGCCACCTGCTGGCAGCGCTCGGGCGTGACGTACATGCCGGCTGCGATGATGTCGAAGCGCTTGGCGGCCAAGCCCGGAATCAGCGAGCCGAACTCGGTCAGCACGCCTTCCACTTCGTTGATGCCCATGCGCTTGAGCACGATGCGGGCGATCTCGACGGATTCCCCCGTGACCTTGGCTTCCTTGCTGTCCATGTAGGCAAACGGCGCCTCGTTGGCGTAGCCGATGCGGATCTTGCCAGCCGCCTTGGCGGCTTCCAGGGTATTGGCGGCGCCTGCCGCTGCACCGCCAGCCGCAGGCGCGCCCTTATCGGCGCCCGAGTCGGAACATGCGGCCAATACGCCCAGGCTCAGGGCCAACAGCAAGCGTCTGGATCGTAGCAAGGTCATGAATCATTTCTCCCGTATTTATTTCTAGGTACATGGCTTCGCTAAAAATAATACGCTAAGAAATGATTTCTATACGAATCATTAAGGCGTGAAAAAGCAGGCCTAAGCCTGCTTTTAGGGACTGATCCCCTATGGGGCGTCAGCAAATGTTACGAACCGTAGAAATCCATGCAAGCGCCCTATTGCGCGTACGAGAACCGGCCGTTCTTGACGATGCCCATCACGCGGGCGCGCTCGTCGAACCCCTGATGGTTGGCCTTCGAGATATTCAGCACGCCATTGGGCACGACCAGATCGCGGGTGTTTTCCAGGGCGTCGCGCAGGGCGCTGCGGAACTCCGGCGTGCCGGGCTTGGCGCCCGTTTTCAGCGCGCGCGCCACGGCGGAATCCAGCAGCATCCAGGCCCCGTACGCGTCGCCCGCAAACTGCGTCAGCGTGTTGGCGCCGTACTGGCCTTCATACTTGTCGGCAAACGCCACGGCCACCTTCTTGACCGGGTTGCTGTCGGGCAGCTCGCGCGCCACCACACCCGGGCCAGTCGGGAACAAGGTGCCTTCCACGTCCTTGCCGCCCACTTGCAGGAATTCCAGCGTGCCGATGCCATGCGTCTGATAAATGGCGCCGGTGTAGCCGCGTTCCAGCAGCGTCTTCTGCGGCAAGGCCGACGGCGTGCCCGCCCCCGCAATCAGCACGGCGTCCGGCTTGGCGGCGATGACTTTCAGCGCCTGGCCCACCACCGATGCGTCCGTGCGCTGAAAGCGTTCCTGCGCCACGATCTTCAAGTCGTTGCCGGCGGCGGCGGTGAACTCCTTCCACCAGCTGTCGCCGTAGGAATCCGCGAATCCGATGAAGGCCACGTTCTTCAGGCCCTTCTTCTTCATGTCCTCGACCAGCACCGTCGCCATCAGCGAATCGTTCTGCGGCATCTTGAACGCCCAGGCGCGCTTGGGGTCGGACAAGGGTTCAACGATGACGCTGGAGGCGGCCAGCGCAATCATCGGCGTCTTGGTCTCGGCCAGCACGTCCAGCGCGGCCAGGGCGGCGGCCGTGGTGTTGGGGCCGACGATGGCGTCCACCTTGTCTTCGGACGTGAGCTTGCGCATGTTCTTCACCGCGCGGCTGACGTCGGTGCCGTCGTCCAGCACCACGTAGCGCGCCGGTTCGCCGCCCAGGGTGTTGGGCCACAGGCGAATCGCGTTATTGGTCTGGATGCCGATGGCGGCGGCGGGGCCCGTCGTCGACACATCCACGCCGATCACGATTTCGGCATGGGCGGACAAGGCGGGGATGACCAGCGCGGCGGCGCAGGCGATGCGAAGAAAATTGCGAGACATGACAGCAGCTCTTGGGAAGGAGTGTAGAGATGCCGTTATTTTGCCTGATGCGGATGGCGCCCAGGCCGGGCATCCGGCTCTGAGCCCGGCAGTTCTATGTCTGCCCGCCGGCCTGCCGCCCGCCGTTACATCGGCTTGCCGTTGCGCACCGCTGGATTCCGCGCCCGCCCCTCGGGCTCGCCGTATCATCGACGATGCCGCTCAGGCAACGCGCACCGCCCTTTTCCGGGGTGCGCATTCCTGCACCGGACGCGCCCGCCACGGGACGCGTCCCCTCTCACAAGGAGTCACTATGAAGAAAACCGCATCCGCCGCCTGGTCGGGCGATCTGAAGACTGGCAAGGGCACGATCTCTACGCAAAGCGGCGCACTGAAGGCTCAGCCTTACGGGTTCAACACGCGCTTTGGCGACACGCCGGGCACCAACCCCGAAGAACTGCTGGGCGCGGCCCACGCGGGCTGCTTCACCATGGCGCTGTCCAATATCCTGTCCGAAGCCGGCATGGTTGCGACCAGCCTGGACACCAAAGCCGAAGTCACGCTGGACAAGGTGGACGATGGCTTTTCCATCACCGCCGTCCACCTGACCGTGGAAGCCGTCATTCCCGGCGCCACCGCCCAAGCCTTCGAGGAAGCCGCGCGCAAGGCCGAAACGGGTTGCCCGGTGTCCAAGGTGCTGAAGGCCAAGATCACCATGGACGCCAAGCTCAAGTCTTGATCCCGAACGGTTGAAGATGGGTGCGTCCACCAGGGGCGCGCCAGAAGCCGGGGCAGGCCCCCATTGGGCGGACCTATCCCCGGCTTGTTGAAAATCAATTTGACGGTCGGCGATCGCTTCTGGAAAATGAGAACCATTCTCAGGAGTGTCGTATGACCGGTTTCATCTACGCGATATCAGGCGGCAAAGCCGCCCTTGCGCAAGACGCCCAGCTGTCGGCGAACCTGCGCCGCATGGTCGGTTCCGGCATTCTGGTCGCTGTGGGCTACATCGATCCGGGCAACTGGGCCACTGACATCGCAGGCGGCAGCGGCTTCGGCTATGGCCTGCTGATGGTCGTCATCACCTCCGCCTTTCTGGCGCTGGGCTTTCAGATTCTGGTGTCGCGCCTGGCGCTGGCCACGGGCCAGGACCTGGCCTCGCTGACCGCGCAGCATTTGTCTCCCGGCTGGTCCAAGACCGCATGGCTCGCGGGTGAAGCGGCCATTCTGGCGACCGCCTTGGCGGAACTGATCGGCGGCGCCATTGCGCTGCGCTTGCTGTTCAACCTGCCGCTGATTGCGGGCGTGGCCGTCACCGGCGTCGGCACGTTCGCCGTGCTGGCGCTCACCCGTGGCAACGCCGACCGCCATGAGCGTGTGATCGCCCTGCTGCTGGCGGTGGTGGCCGCGTCGTTCGTCTTCCTGCTGTTCAAGGCGAATCCTGCCTGGACGGCCGTGGCGCACGGCGTCACGGAAACCGGCCGCGCGCTGCGCGACCCGCAAGGTTTCCTGATCGCGCTTGGCATCCTGGGCGCGACGCTGATGCCGCACAACCTGTACCTGCATTCCGGCTCGCTGGCTGAACGCGCGAAAGCGTTGCCTGACTCCGCCCGCGACATGGCCATGCGCGTCGCCCGCAATGACACCATCGTGTCGCTGGGCATCGCCATGCTGATCAACTCGGCCATCATGATTGTGGCGGCGGCGTCGTTGTCGGGCTCGGGCCTGATCGTGTCCAGCCTGGACGATGCCCACGCCGTCATTGGGCACACGCTGGGCGTCGGCGCCGCCATCGTGTTCGCCGTGGCGCTCTACGCCGCGGGCCAAAGCTCCACGATCACAGGCGTGTTGGCCGGCCGCATTCTGTCCAAAGGTTTTCAGATCCGCAGCAACTGGTCAGACCGCCGCCGCGCGCTCATGACGCGCTTGATTGCAGGCGCCGCCGCCGTGGGCCTGCTGATCTTCACGGGCGGCAAAGACCCGGACGAACTGCTGGTGCTCAGCCAGGTCATCCTGAGCCTGGCCCTGCCCTTCGCGCTGGGTCCGCTGGTGCTGTTGGCCTGCCGCAGAAAGCTGATGGGCCAGTACGCGCTGCGTGGCGCCTGGGCATTGGCCGCCATCAGCGCCACCGTTGGCATCGTGATTCTGGATGGCTACCTGCTGGTGGACATGGTGGTCTAAGCGCCAGGAAAAACGCAAAAAAAACGCCAGCAATATCGCTGGCGTTTTTTCTGGCTGACCGCTTGCGCTTAGTGGCGGGCGGAGACAACCGGGTGTTGCTGTCGGCCGACGTCCATGTCGTGCAGGACTTCGCCGACGGCACCGCCAAACGAGGCCAGGCGCACTTTCAAACGCAGCCACATGCCACGGTTGAACGGGCCGGACAGGGTTTCCGCTTTGACGGCCTCGCGGATCAAGGACCGCTCCAGCGCATCCGACATACGGGCATTTTTCAACGCGGTATCGCTCATGATTCTCTCCTTGAGAAAGGCGATGTGGAACAACACGAATTCATGTTAGATCCGCGTTTGTTGCGTTGCAATAAAAACTTCAACCATTATTTTGTTCGTTGCGCAATGGGTACAAACACCACCATAACGGTGCATGCGGCACCACATTAAGCACTAGTCTTGTGCAGCGCCATACGGCTTTCAGCGGGGTAGATGCGCCTGGATCAGCTTATCGGCCATGTCCGCCACCCGTCCGGCCGGGCCGCCCTCTCCGAATAACTGGCTCGACACGAAAGCGCCTTCGATCAGCAGCAGCAGGCCATCGGCCAGCGCCTCGGGGTCAGCCGCCCCCATGCCCGCCGCCATCTCGTTCAAGCGGCGGCGCAACTCCAGCTTGTGCTGCACCGCCACGGCGCGCGCCGGGTGCCCCGCTTCCGGGTACTCGACGGCCGCATTCGTCAGGCCGCAGCCCCGGTAGCCGTTCTGCACGGCGCGCTGGCTCAAGCCCGACAGGTACTCCAGCAATTGCGCGCGCGGGTCACCCGGGTGGGCCGCGCACGCGCCGTCAAAGCGCGCCCAGAATTCGGCGTCGTAATCGCGCAAATAGGTGGCCGCCAGCTCGTCCTTGGACGAAAAGCTGCGGTACAGACTGGGCTTGGTCACGCCGGCCTGGTTGACGATGGCGTCGACGCCCACGGCGCGGATGCCATCGCGGTAGAACATTTCACGCGCGGTCTTGCGGATGCGGTCGGCGGCCAGCAGCGGCTTGGCTGCGGGCTGCGGCGCGGCGCCGGACGAGGTGGAAGGTTTACTGGCCATGGACGTTTCCTTCAAAGGTGATGCATCAAACGGACAACATCAATCGGGGCGGAATCAAATACCGCTTGACGATGTTACTGACCGGTACGTACTATTCGCAAATCCCAATACGTACCGGTCAGTAACATGAGTATATCCCACCTCCCCATCCCGTTTCGGCGTGCCGGCCAAAAGTACGCTTTTGTCGTCGTCGCGGTGATTTTCCTGGCGCTGCTGGTTTCGGCGGGGCTGCGCTCCACGCCCAGCGTATTGCTGGTGCCGCTGGAAGAAAGCTTCGGCTGGAGCCGCAGCTCGATCTCGTTTGCCGCTGCCGCCGGCATTTTCCTGTACGGCCTGGTTGGTCCGTTTGCCGCCGCGGCGATGGAACGCTTTGGCTTGCGCCGGGTGCTGATCAGCGCGCTGATCATGATGTCGGCGTCCAGCGCTGTCAGCGCCTACATGACCGAACCCTGGCATTTGCTCATGAGCTGGGGCGTGTTTTCGGGCATCAGCTCGGGCGCCGTCGCCTCGGTGTTGGGCGCGACGATTGTGAACCGCTGGTTCACCAAGCATCGCGGCCTGGTGATGGGGCTACTGACCGCCAGCACCGCCAGCGGCACGCTGGTGTTCCTGCCCATCCTGGCCACGCTGGCCTCATCCGGCGACTGGACGCGCGTCGTTTGGACGGTGGCAGCCGCCGCCGCCGCGCTGGTGCCGCTGGCCTGGTGGCTGGTGCCAGACCGCCCGTCCAGCGTGGGCCTGGTGCCTTACGGCAGCGACCCGCACGCCCCGCCCGCCCCCGCTGCACCGCGCACCGGCATGGTGGCCGCAACCTTCGGCGCGCTGGCCCGCGCGTCGAAGACGACGACCTTCTGGTTCCTGTTCGCCACGTTTTTCATCTGTGGCTTCACCACCAACGGCCTGGTTGGCACGCACCTGATCGCGCTGTGCGGCGACCACGGCATGCTGGAGGTGCAAGCAGCCGGATTGCTGGCGCTGATGGGCGTATTCGATCTGGTCGGCACCACGGCATCCGGCTGGCTGACTGACCGCTACGACCCGCGCAAGCTGCTCTTCGTCTATTACGCGTTGCGCGGCCTGTCGCTGATCTACCTGCCCTATTCCGACTTCTCGTTCTACAGCCTGTCGATCTTCGCCATCTTCTTCGGCCTGGACTGGATTGCCACCGTGCCGCCCACGCTGCGCCTGACGACCGAAGCCTTCGGCGAACGCGATGCGGCCATCGTGTTTGGCTGGATCGTTGCGGGCCACCAGTTGGGCGCGGCCAGCGCCGCGTGGATGGCGGGCGCCATTCGCGAAGCGCAAGGCAGCTACCTGATGGCGTTTGTGATCTCGGGCGCGACCGGCCTGATCGCTGCGGTGATCGCGCTAAGAATCGGCAAGAAGCAAGTCACGCCACAACCTGCCTGAATCCGGCCCGCTGATTACGAAAACCTCCGGCGACGTAAAGCTCCTACAACCACAAGATCCGGCAACGACAAGCTCCGAGAACGACGAGCTCCTACAACGACAAGCTCTGACAACGACAAGCTCCGACAACGACAAGCTCCGACAACGACAAGCTCCGACAACGACAAGCTCCGACGACGAAAAAGCCCGGCATCGAAAAATGCCGGGCTTTTTATTGCTGACGAACCGCGATACCAAGGCTATGCCGACGCTTCCTCGACTTCGCCCAGATACGCGGCGCGCACCTTCGGGTCATGCAGCATGTCGCGCGCCGGACCCGACAGAATGATCTCGCCCGACTCCATCACATAACCGCGATGGCTGTTTTCCAGCGCCAGGCGCGCGTTCTGTTCGATCAGCAAGATCGTGACGCCTTCGCTCGCGATGGTGCGCACCACGTCGAAGACCTTCTCCACCATCAGCGGCGCCAAGCCCATGGACGGTTCGTCCAGCAACAGCAGCTTGGGGCGCGCAATCATCGCGCGGCCCATCGCCACCATCTGCTGTTCGCCGCCCGACAAGGTGCCTGCCGCCTGCTTTCGGCGTTCGGCCAAGCGCGGGAACAACGTGAACACGCGGTCAGTGTCCTGGCGCACTTGCGCGGCATCGCGCCGGATGTACGCGCCCATCGCCAGGTTTTCTTCGATGGTCAGCTGGCCGAAGATGCCCCGGCCTTCCGGCACCATGACCAGCCCGCGGCGCACAAGCTCGTGCGACTTCTGGCCGCCGATCGACTGGCCGGCATAGACCACTTCGCCGCCCGCCATCGGGACCAGCCCGCAGATGGCGCGCAACGTCGTGCTCTTGCCCGCGCCATTGGCGCCGATCAGGCAAACGAGTTCGCCTTCGTCCACACGCAGATCAATGCCGCGCACGGCGCGAATTCCGCCATACGCCACTTGCAGACCGCGCAATTCCAACAGGGGTGTGGATGCCGTCATGATGCGGGGCTCTCCTTGTGAATCAGCGGGTCTTGGGCCGCGCCCGCGCCCAGATACGCTTCAATGACCTTGGGGTCGCGCTGCACTTGCGCGGGCTTGCCCATGGCCAGCACCTTGCCGTATTCCAGCACCAGCACGCGGTCGCACAAGCCCATGACAAGCTTCATGTCGTGTTCGATTAGCAGCACGGTAACGCCGTCATCGCGGATCTTCTCGACCAGCTTGCGCAGCACCACCGTTTCCGACGCGTTCATGCCGGCAGCGGGTTCGTCCAACGCCAGCAGCTTCGGGTCGGTGGCCAAGGCGCGCGCAATCTCCAGGCGGCGCTGATCGCCATACGGCAACGACCGCGCCACGTCATTGGCGCGATGGCCGATGCCCACGTAGTCCAGCAGCTCTTGCGCCCGCGCTTCGATGGCCGCCTCTTCTGCCCGCGTGCCGCGCGTGCGCAGCACGGCGCCGAACACCCCCGCCTTCGTGCGCATGTGACGGCCGATCATCACGTTTTCAATCGCCGACAAATTGGCGAACAAGCGGATGTTCTGAAACGTGCGCGCCAGCCCCGCAAAAGCGACTTCATGCGGCTTCTTGCCCGACATGGATTCGCCGTTGAAGGTGCAGCTGCCATCTTCCGGGATGTACAGCCCCGTCAGCACGTTGAACAGCGTGGTCTTGCCCGCGCCGTTGGGGCCGATCAGGCCGTAGATCTCGCCCTGCTCGATATCGAAGCTGACGTCCGACAAGGCTTGCAGGCCGCCAAAGCGTTTGCCCAACCCTTGCGCTTGCAGCAGTTTGCTCATGCCGCACCCCCTTGGGTCTTGGTCGCCAGCTCGCGCTTGCGCACGGCCGATGGCCACAAGCCCGCCGGGCGGAACAACATCACGCACACCATCGCCAAGCCGAACAACAGCATGCGTATGCCTTCAGGGTCCAGCACGACGGCGCCAAACAGCATGTGCTGAACGGGTTCGACCACCGCGCGCAGAAACTCAGGCAAGGCGGCCAGAATCAACGCGCCCAAAATCACGCCAGGGATATGGCCCATGCCGCCCAGCACCACCATGCACAGAATCGAAATCGACTCCATCAACGAAAAGCTCTCGGGGCTGACAAAGCCTTGCATCGACGCAAACAACGCGCCCGCCACACCGCCAAACGACGCGCCCATCGCAAACGCCAGCAGCTTGATGTTGCGCGTGTTGATGCCCATGGCCTTGGCCGCGATTTCGTCTTCACGAATCGCTTCCCATGCGCGCCCGATGCGCGAATTCTGCAAGCGCACGCACACGACGATGATGATTAACGTCAGCGCCAGCAGCAGGTAGTAGTACTTCTCTGGCCCCGTAAACCGGATGCCCATCAGGGTTTCCGTTCGCCCGAAGGTGAATTCGCCCACCTTGAACGTATCGATACGGTTGATGCCCTGCGGCCCATTGGTGATGTTGATGGGCGCGTTCAGGTTGTTCAGGAAAATACGGATGATTTCCCCAAAGCCTAAAGTCACGATGGCCAGATAGTCGCCTCGCAACTTCAGTGTGGGCGCCCCCAGCAAGACGCCGAACAGGCACGCCACCGCCAGCGCAATCGGCAGAATCGCCCAGAACGGCAGATGCAGCCCGAAATGCGGCGAGGCCAATAGCGCCCAGGTGTAAGCGCCGACCGCGTAGAACGCGATGTAGCCCAAGTCCAGCAGGCCGGCGAAACCCACCACGATGTTCAGGCCCAGCGACAGCATCACATACAGCAGCGCAAAGTTCAGAATGCGCACCCAGCTTTGCCCGGCCATGCCGATGACAAAGGGCAGCACCGCCAGCACAATGCCGATCAGCGCAATGCCAATCAGGTTGCGGGCCGACAGCCCGCTGTTTTTCAAAGAGGGGCTCATGCGCGGTCTCCCACGCGTTCGCCCAGCAGGCCAGACGGACGGAAGATCAGCACCAGCACCAGCACGAAGAACGCAAACACGTCCTGGTAATGGCTGCCCAAGAAGCCGCCGGTGATGTCGCCGATGTAGCCTGCGCCCAGCGATTCAATAATGCCCAGCAGCAAGCCGCCGGCCATTGCGCCCACCATGTTGCCGATGCCGCCCAGCACGGCGGCCGTGAACGCCTTCAGGCCCAGCATGAAGCCCATGGTGTATTGCGACACGCCGTAGTAGGTGGCGACCATCATGCCCGCCACCGCGGCCAGCGCCGAGCCGATCAGGAACGCCGCCGAAATCACGGTGTTGATGTTCACGCCCATCAGGCCCGCTACCTCGCGGTTCTGCGCGGTGGCGCGCATGGCCGTGCCAAGACGGGTCTTGTGCACAATCGCCAGCAAGCCGCCCATGATCAGCGATGCAATCACCACAATGGCGATCTGCAAGGTGCTCATGCGGGCGCCAGCAAACTCGAACACGCGCGGCGACAGCACCTGCGGAAAGTTCAGATAGTTGCGGCCCCAGGCCATCATCGCCACGTTCTGCAAAATGATGGACACGCCAATTGCCGTGATCAGCGCAGCCAGGCGCGGCGCACGGCGCAGTGGCCGGTACGCCACGCGCTCGGCCGTCCAGCCCACCGCCATGCACAGCGGCACGGACACCAGCAGGCCTACGCCCAGCACCACGAAGGCGGACACGCCAGGGTCGCCGCCCACCAGCGAAATGGCGATCGTCGTGGCCGCCATTGCGCCAATCATGACGACGTCGCCATGCGCGAAGTTGATCAGCCCGATGATGCCGTACACCATGGTGTAGCCAAGGGCGACCAGGGCGTACACGCTGCCTAGCGTGACGCCGTTAATCAGTTGTTGAATGAAGATATCCATAGGGGCCGCGGAAATAAGCCTGGAAAAATCGCGCCGGACACGCGGCCCGAGCCATCATGGGCCGGGTGCGGTGCGCGCGCCGCCACGCCGGTCGGCGTGGGCGGACGGAGCGGGTGGCCCCCGGCAACGCCGGGCCCACCCTGCGTTCAACCGGCCTTAGTTGGCCTGGCTGACCATCGTTTCAACCATCTCCCACTTGCCGTTTTTGACTTCGTAGATGGTGACCGAGATTTCCTTCAGATCGCCCTTGGCGTCGTAGGAAATGTGCTCGCTGGTGGCGCCCTTGCGGTCAGGCTTGGCCAGCACGGGCAGGTACTTCTCGGGTTTGGCGGAACCGGCCTGTTCGATGGCCGTGATCATGTTCCATGCGCCGTCATACGCGTAAGGTGCATAGACGCCGGGGGCCTTCTTGAAGCGCGCCTGATAGCGTTGTTCGAAGTCCTTGCCTGCGGTCATCTTGTCCAGCGGCACGCCGGCCAGCGAGGCAAAGGTGCCGTCGGCAGCGTCGCCCGCCAGCTTGATGAAGGTGTCGCTGCGGGTCATTTCACCGGAGACCAGCGGCGCCTTCAGGCCCAGCGTGGCCAGCTGGCGCTTCATGGGACCAGACTGCGCATCCAGGCCGCCGTAGAAGATGGCGTCAGGCGCGGCGCCCTTGATGTTGGTCAGGATGGCGGTGAAGTCGTTCGCCTTGTCGGTGGTGTATTCGCGGCGGACCACTTCGCCACCGGCGGCCTTCACGGCCTTTTCGACTTCATCGGCCAGGCCTTGGCCGTAAGCGGTGCGGTCATCGATGATCGCAACCTTCTTGGCCTTCAGGTTCTGCACCATGAACTTGCCCACCGCGGCGCCCTGCTGGGTGTCGCTGGTCATCATGCGGAACGTGGTTTCGTAGCCTTGCTTGGTGTATTCCGGCGACGTGGCCATGGCGATCTGCGGAAGACCGGCTTCATGGTAAACACGCGATGCGGGGATGGTCGTGCCGGAATTGAAGTGGCCCAGAATGCCGACGACGTCCTGGTCGACCAGTTGCTGCGCCACCTGCACGCCAACGCGCGGGTCGGCTTGATCATCACGCGACACCAGCACGAACTTGGCGGGCTGGCCGTCAACCTTGATGCCCTTCTTGTTGGCCTCTTCCAGCGCCAGATTCAGGCCGTTCTGCATGTCTTCGCCGTAGTGCGATTGCGGACCGGTCAGGGGCGCGGCGAAACCGAGTTTGATATCGGCAGCCTGTGCGGCGGCCGTCATGCCAACAGCAGCAACGCTGGCGGCGAGAAGCTTCAAAGTGGTGCGGAACTTCATGGGGAATCCTCCGGGATGTCGGACTACTGGCCGTGTACTTGTTCTAGCACTTAAGGCCTTGTTATACCTGAGCTTTTAGCCAGGCTTTTGGTTTTTTCTACTACCGCGGGCCCAGCGGTGGCCGGGTCCCGCGTATGCATTTTCTGCAAAGTCTGGATGCCGGGTTGCGACATCCAGACTTAAGGTGCGACCGGATTTTCGTTCCAGTGCAACCTTGCCCGATATTGGAGATAACCCTCAGTCCCCAGAGGGTTCCCAGACGGTCACGTCAGCCGATGGTCATGAGGCTGGCGTTGCCCCCTGCGGCGGCCGTGTTGACGCTGATGGAGCGTTCAGTCAGCAGGCGTTCCGGCACATAACCGGCACCCGCCGCCAGGGCGTCAGACGTCAAGCCATGCACCGACAGGATGGCGCCGGGACGCTGCGCGATGCGCTGGTTCAGCGCTTGCAGCGCGTCGCCATCGCCTTCGAACAGCACAGCCTGGTAATCGGCCTGATCGACTTCGTCATCAGCCAGAATGCCCGCCTGCCCTTGCTGCTCGGCGTCCAGCTTGGCCAGCAGCGCTTGCGCCGCAGGCGTGTCCGCGAACCAGGCGTGGTTGCCCGTCAGACGCGCCACAGACCACTGCGCACGCGCACCGGCCTCGGTGGCGGCCACGCAGTACACCGCGCCACGCGGCTCAACCATGTACGTGTTGGTTTCACCCGTGGGGCCCGGCAACGCAATGCGTTGCGGCAGCGGCGCAGCAGCGTCCAGCGCCGGCGGCAAGCCGGCCGGGCGCGTACCCAGCAATCGGTACATGTACAGCGGGCCACCGGCCTTGGGGCCGGTGCCGGACAGGCACTCGCCGCCAAACGGCTGCACGCCCACCACGGCGCCCACGATGTTGCGGTTGACGTAGACGTTGCCGGCATGGACCTGCCCCGTCACGTGCGCAATGGTTTCGTCGATGCGGGTGTGCACGCCGAAGGTCAGGCCGTAGCCCGTGCCATTGATGGCGTCCAGCAAGGCGTCGAGCTCGTCGCGCTTGTAGCGCACCACGTGCAGCACCGGGCCGAACACTTCACGCGTCAGTTCGCTGATGTGGTCGATTTCAATGATGGTCGGCGGCACAAAAGTACCGTGGCGACATTCGCCGTTGAGTTCCACTTGATCCACGCGATGGCCCGCCGTGCGCATCGTTTCGATGTGCCGTTGGATGCCATTGCGGGCGTCGGTGTCGATCACGGGGCCAACGTCGACCGACAGGCGGTCGGGGTTGCCCACGCTGAGTTCGCGCATTGCGCCGCGCAGCATGGTCAGCACGTGGTCGGCGTTGTCTTCCTGCACGCACAACACGCGCAGCGCCGAGCAGCGTTGGCCGGCCGAATCAAAGGCCGAGCTCAGCACGTCGAACACAACCTGTTCAGACAAGGCGGACGAGTCCACCACCATCGCGTTCTGACCGCCGGTTTCAGCGATCAGCGGAATGGTGTGGCCGTCGTCATCCAGGCGGTCGGCCAGCGTGCGCGCGATGATGCGGGCTACGTCGGTCGAACCGGTGAACATCACGCCGCGCACGGCGGGGCTGGCCACCAGTTGCGCGCCCACGGTCTCGCCACGGCCCGGCAGCAGTTGCACCGCGCCGTCCGGCACGCCGGCCGCGCGCAGGATGGCCACGGCTTGCGCGGCGATCAGCGGGGTTTGTTCAGCGGGCTTGGCCACGACGGTGTTGCCGGCGGCCAGCGCAGCCGCGACCTGACCGGTAAAGATGGCCAGCGGGAAGTTCCACGGGCTGATGCACAGCACGGTGCCCAGCGGGCGGTGCGTGTCGTTGCTGAATTCCTGCTCGGCCTGATCGGCGTAATAGCGCAGGAAGTCCACGGCTTCGCGCACTTCGGCGATGGCGTTGGGCAGCGATTTGCCGGCTTCGCGCACGATCAGGCCCAACAGGGTCTGCATCTGCTCTTCCAGCAATTGCGCGGCGCGGCGCAGGCATTGCGCGCGCTCGGCCACCGGGGTCGATTGCCAGATGGGCGCCGTGTTGGCGGCAGCACGCAATGCAGCGTCCGCTTCTTCGGATTGCGCTTCCACCACGTGGCCCACCACGTCGCGCAGGTTGGCGGGGTTGCGCACTTCAACGGCACGCGCCGGGTCCCAGGCCTGTTCGCCTTCGCCCAGCATGGGGCCGGCGCGCCACGGCGTGCCGGCACTGGCCAGCAGCGCAGCGGACAACGAGCCCAAGCGGTGTTCGTTGGTCAGGTCCAGCCCGGCCGAGTTGGCGCGAGCGCCCTGCTGCACGTTGCCGTAAAGCTCACGCGGCAGTGCAATTTTTTCGTGCGGCGCACCCAGCGGCACGATGCGCGAGGCCGCTTCCACCGGATCGGCCACTAGCGTTTCGACAGGAATGCTGTCGTCGCCGATCAGGTTCACGAACGAGGTGTTGGCGCCGTTTTCCAGCAGGCGGCGCACCAGGTACGCCAGCAGCGTTTCATGCGTGCCGACCGGTGCGTAGATGCGGCACGGGCGGTTCAGCTTGCCTTGGGCCAGCGGGCCGACCACTTCGTCGTACAGCGGTTCGCCCATGCCGTGCAGACACTGGAATTCGTATTGGCCCGGGTAGTAGTTCTGCCCCGCCAATTGATAGATGGCCGCCAGCGTGTACGCATTGTGCGTGGCGAACTGCGGGTACACGGCTTCGGGCGCACCCAGCAGCTTGCGGGCGCACGCCAGGTAGGCCACATCGGTGTACAGCTTGCGGGTATAGACGGGGTAGCCTTCCAGGCCATCCACTTGGGCGCGCTTGATCTCGCTGTCCCAATAGGCGCCCTTCACCAGACGCACCATCACGCGGTGGCGGCTGCGGCGAGCCAGGTCGATCACGTAATCGATCACGAACGGCGCACGCTTCTGATACGCCTGGATGACAAAACCAATACCGTTCCAGCCGTCGAGCTCGGGCGCGAAGCACAGCGCTTCCAGCAGGTCGAGCGAGATTTCAAGACGGTCGGCTTCTTCGGCGTCGATGTTCAGGCCGATGTCGTAGCTGCGGGCCAATGCCGTCAGCGCCTTCACGCGCGGCAGCAGTTCGGCGATGACGCGTTCGCGCTGGCTGCGCGAATAGCGCGGGTGCAGCGCCGACAGCTTGATCGAAATGCCCGGGCCTTCGTAGATGCCACGGCCGGCCGCGGCCTTGCCGATGGCGTGAATGGCCTGCTCGTACGACGCGTAATAGCGGTCGGCGTCTTCGGCCGTGGTGGCGGCTTCGCCCAGCATGTCGTACGAATAGCGGAAACCGCGCGCTTCCATCTTGCGGTTGTTCGCCAGCGCTTCAGAGATGGTCTGGCCCGAGACGAACTGTTCGCCCATCATGCGCATGGCCATGTTCACGCCCTTGCGCACGAGCGGCTCACCGCCCTTGCCGATCAAGCGCGTCAGCGCCTTGGACAGCGACTGTTCGCTGCTCACGGCCACGAGCTTGCCGGTGATCATCAGGCCCCAGGTGGCGGCGTTGACGAACAGCGATTGCGAACCGCCCATGTGCGACTTCCAGTCGCCACGGGCGACCTTGTCGCGGATCAGCGCATCGCGCGTGGCGCGGTCAGGAATACGCAGCAGCGCTTCGGCCAGGCACATCAGCGCCACGCCTTCCTGGCTCGACAAGGAAAATTCCTGGATCAGCCCTTCCACCCCGCCGCCGCTGCGCTTGCCGCGCAGCTTCTTGACGAGGTCCGTCGCCATCGCATGCACCTTTTCCAGGTTGGGCATGCGGGCCTGGCCCAGCAAGAGCGGAACACATTCAGGTTCGGGGCGGCGGTAGGCGGCGGTGATCGCCGCGCGCAGCACCGACTGCGGCTGCACGTCCTGGCCAAACTCGTAGAACGGCGGCGTCGGGGCGGCATGGGCGTCGCCGCCCTCTTCGTCCGCCCCGGTATCCATGCCCAGATGCGACATTTCGGCGGGCAGATGGCCGCGCTCGATCTTGTCCAGATAAGACAAGATGGCCTGCTTGTGCAGCCAATGCGGCGTGCAATTGAGTTTGTTCGCGGCGGCTTTCAGGCGGTCGCGTAGTGCGTCATCGACTTTGACGCCGAGGGTCGTGCTGGCCATAAGAGATTGCTTCCTGTCGCATGGCAAAGGTAATACTGGATTCGAATGAATCCCAGTATGGGTAGGACCGTATGCTAGACAGGTTGCAACCGCGTTTGTATTAAGGTTAACCCTAGGTTAGACCCCGGTTAACCAATTGAGATCGTGCAGGTTTCTTAATCCTTGAGCGCGGAGCAGCCCAACATCTGCACCGAAGCCGGTCCCGCCGGGGTTTGACCCCGGATCGCGGATGCCATCACCCCCGCCAAGCTGACGACCGCCCGCTGCTGCGCGGCGATCAACGCTGGCACGCCGGCTTCCGTCACGTTTTCCGTGACGACGCTGCGGCACAACAGACCCGTGCCTTTGGCATTGACGGGCCGCACGCGCCAGGTGGCGTCCAGCTGCGCCATTTTTCCGGACACGAGGTCAAAGCGTTGCACGTCCGTCTGCACCCGCCACACAGGCGCCCCCGGGCCAGGTTTGACCGCCTGCACATCCAGCGCCCCCAATTCGCGCTTGAGCGCATCGGACAAGGCGCCGCGCAGCTCATCGCCCAGCGGCGAGCTCCAGCGCTCGGAATACAGCGCCGACACGCTGCCATCACCCGTGCGCACCATCAACTGCGGCTGGTCGGCCTGGGTAGACAGGGTGACGCCCTGAACCTCGATTAGATAGCTGGCGGGCGCAGTGGCGGACGACGCCGGCGTTTGGGCCGCCGGCCCCTGCAAGGTGTAGTAATTCACGGGTGGCGATGACCCGCAGCCCGCCAACGCGGCGGACAAGGCAAGCAAAGACAGGACGGGACGCATGTGGGTAAGAGTCATGGTTCTTTAGTTCCTGACAGGGCCTGAACCGGGAATCGGGTCGTTGCCACGGCCGCGCAACAAGGCTTCGGGGTTGGATTGCAGGAAATCAGCCAAGGCGCGCAACGAACGAGCCGCGCGGCCGAGTTCCTGCATCGCTTTTTCGGTGTTGACCGGCAAGGATGCGTCGGACGCCAGCATTGCGTTGATGTTCGCCATCGATTCCTTGGCCTGCTTCAGCATGCTTTGCGCTTCCGGCGCCACCTGCTTGTCCAGGCGGTTCATCAGCTTGGACGTGCTGGCCAGCGTGGTGCGGAGGTCTTCGCCAATCTTGTCGAACGGAATCTTCTCGATCTTGGCGACGATGTTGCTGACCTGCTGCTGCAACTGATCCAGGTTGCCCGGGATGGTCGGGATCACGGCGGGGTCAGACGGCTGGAAATCCACCGGCTTGGCGTTCGGGAAGTTGTCCAGCACCACATACAACTGGCCGGTCAGCAGGTTGGACGTGCGCAACTGCGCGCGCAGGCCATGCTTGATCATCACACCCAGCAAACGGGTGCCCGCCACATCGCCATCCTTGGTCGCCCGTTCGCGCACTTCGTCATAGACGCGGCCCAGGCGCTCCGGATACAAGGTCGCGTCCACGATCGAGTAGAAGCGCTTGGTGGCCGGATCAAAGTCCAGGGTGATCTGCGTGACGTTGCCCAACGTAATGCCGCTGAAGTCAATTGACGCACCCACCGTCAGGCCACGGATCGACTGGTCAAAGCGCATGCGGATCGGGAAGGCTTCGCCGTCGGGGTTGGCCTTGGCGGCCGCTTCGGTCGAATACAAGTCGAAGTTGGCGTCCGCAGGCGCGGGCGCACTGCCGTCGCGCGCGCTCTGCACGGATTCAAAGGCCACGCCGCCAATCGCCATTGACACGAGTGATTGCGTACGCACCTTCAACCCGTCTGCATTGACGCTGAAGTCCACGCCGCTGGCGTTCCAGAAACGCGTGCCGTTGGTCACGAACTTGTCGTTGGGCGCATCCACGAATACTTCAACGTTCACGGCGGTGCCGGTCTTGTCGAGCTCATAGCCGATGACGCGGCCCACATTGATGCGGCGGAAATAGACAGGCGAGCCGATGTCCAGCGACCCCAGGTCGGATGCCTTCAGCTTGAAGCGCTTGCCTGCGCGGTCATGCGTGACCGCAGGCGGAATCTCCAGGCCTTCAAAACTGAATTTGGTGGCTTTGGCGGAACCATTCTTGCCTTCGCTGGCGTCCACGCCGATGTAGGCGCCCGACAACAAGGTGCCCAGGCCCGACACGCCACTGACGTCCAGACGCGGCCGCACGACCCAGAAATTCGTGCCTTCGCGCGCCAGGTCCGACACGTCCTTGGCCAGCTCGGCCTGCACGACGACCTTGCTGCGGTCGCCATTGAAGCCAATGGACTTCACCGTGCCGATGTTCACGTCTTTGTAGCGCAGCTGGGTCTTGCCGACTTCCAGCCCTTCAGCCGTATTGAACGAGATCGAGATGTCCGGGCCGGCCTGCATCCAGGTCCGCACCACCAGCGACAAGCCCATCAGCGCGGCCACGATGGGCACCAGCCAGATCCACGAGATCCGGCTCTTCTGCTTGCGCGAGATCGCTGGCGACTTGAACTTCTCTTCACCGGCTTCGGGCTTTTGATCGGACATCTACTTTCCTTTTTATTCTTGAGCGGGAAACCATCGTTGTTGCTAACCCACTTCCTTGCCTGCAAGGGGCGCCGCGCGATCCGCTGGGCGCGAGAGGCTGGCGCCCTCGACCTCGGGCGCATCGATTTCACTTTCGCCTTCCAGGTCCCAACTACGGCGCAAGTCGAAGCTCATGGCCGCCAACATCGTCAAAATCACTACCACGCCAAACGCCGCCGCACCTGCGCCGGCGCTGATCTCCATCAGTCCCTGAAAATCTGCCAGGGCCGCCAGCAATATAACGACAAAAACATCCAGCATCGACCACTGGCCAATGAACTCCACCATTTGATACAAGCGGGTACGCGGACGCAAGTTGGTCGTGCTACGCCACTGTTCGGTCAACAGCAGCAGGATCAGCGCCAGCAGCTTGGTCAGCGGCACGGCCACGCTGGCAATGAAGACAATCAGCGCGATGTCCCACGACCCCATCTGCCACAGTTCGACCACGCCGCCCAGAATGGTATGGGCGCTGTCGCCCAACACGGAACTGACCTTCATCACAGGCAGGACGTTAGCCGGGATGTAGAAAACGACTGCCGCCAGCAGCAACGCCCACGTGCGCGCCAGGTGATCCGGCTTGCGGTAGTGGACGACGGCTTCGCAGCGCACGCAGTGGTGTTCTTCTTCGGGGTCGGCCTCACGCGGCAGCGCCTGCACCTGACCACAGACGTGGCAGCCGGCCAGCACCGTATCCGGCCCGGTCTCGGGGATGTGCACGGGGGCTACGCCGGCAGTTTCGGCATAGCGCCACAACACATGCGGCGACAGGCGCCCCAGCATCGTCAGGAAAATGGTCAGTGCGCCGAACGCGCCCAGGCCAATGCCGGGCGACACCGCCGCCATGCCGGCCAGCTTCACCACCGCCACCAGCACGCCCAGCAAAAACACCGGAATCATGCACCACGGACGCAGAATGCCCAGCAGGCGCATGGCGCCCCGGAAGCCGACCGGTTCGCGGCCTTGGGACAAGGGGCCCAGCACCCACAACAACACGGTCAGCTGCAGCAGCGGCAACGCAAAGCCAGCCAGGCCCGTCATCACGGCGACGACCCAATGGCCTTGGCGCCACGTAATGGAAATGGCGTCCAGCAAGGACGCCTGTTGCACCATGCCCTGCACGGACATGGAAGCGACCGGGTAGGCGTTAGCCACCCCGAACACGATCAGGGCAGTGAGGGCGAGGGCCAGCCAATTGGACAAAGTAAGCCCGCTGTAGCGCCAGAGTATGGCTCCGCAGCGGGCGCAATTGGCGGTCTCTCCAGGTTCAAGCTGATGTCGGCGATAAACGCTTGCGCAATGTTCGCACTCGATCAGCGGCTGGTGGTCCGCGGTCATTAATCGATTAGTTCGACTTCCTGCTTATCCGGCGCATCCGATGACGGCGGTTTCCCGTTGTCGTCGAAGTCCAACGTCACCTTGCCCGAATCGTCCAGGTCCACCGTGACCGAACCGCCGTCAACCAGCTTGCCAAATAGCAGCTCGTCGGCCAGCGCGCGGCGGATGGTGTCTTGGATAAGACGTTGCATGGGACGCGCGCCCATGAGCGGGTCGAACCCCTCCTTGGCAAGGTGTTCGCGCAGTTTCGTGGTGAACACGGCTTCCACGCGGCGCTCGTGCAACTGGTCTTCGAGTTGCATGAGGAACTTGTCCACCACGCGCAGGATGACCTCGCGGTCCAACGCGGCAAACGGAATGATTGCATCAAGGCGGTTGCGGAACTCAGGCGTGAACATGCGGCGGATTTCCGCCATTTCGTCGCCCAGCATCCGCGAATTGGCAAACCCGATCGACGGACGGTTCAAGGTTTCGGCGCCCGCGTTCGTCGTCATGATGAGGATGACGTTGCGGAAGTCTGCCTTGCGGCCGTTGTTGTCGGTCAGCGTGCCGTGGTCCATGACCTGCAACAGGATGTTGAACACATCCGGGTGCGCTTTTTCGATTTCGTCCAGCAACAGCACGCAGTGCGGCTGCTTGGTGATGGCTTCGGTCAGCAAACCGCCCTGGTCGAAACCAACGTATCCCGGCGGCGCGCCGATCAAGCGCGACACGGCATGACGTTCCATGTATTCCGACATGTCGAAGCGCAGCAGCTCGACGCCCAGCGTGAACGCCAGTTGGCGAGCCACTTCGGTCTTGCCCACGCCCGTGGGGCCCGACAGCAGGAATGCGCCGATCGGCTTTTCCGGCTTGCCCAGCCCCGAGCGCGCCATTTTGATGGCGGCAGACAAGGCATCGATGGCGCCGTCCTGGCCGAAGACCACGGTTTTCAGATCGCGGTCGAGCGTGGCCAGTTTGCTGCGGTCATCGTTGGACACCGACTGCGGCGGAATGCGCGCAATCTTGGACACGATGTTTTCGATGTCGACCTTGCCGATCACCTTCTTCTGGCGCGAACGCGGCAGCAGACGCTGTGCGGCGCCGGCTTCGTCGATCACGTCAATCGCCTTGTCCGGCAGATGACGGTCATTGATGAAGCGGGCCGACAATTCGGCGGCAGCCGACAACGCAGCGGCCGAGTAGCGCACGCTGTGATGCTCTTCGAAACGGCTCTTCAAGCCGCGCAGGATCTGCACGGTTTGCTCGACGCTGGGTTCCGGCACATCAATCTTCTGGAACCGGCGCGACAGCGCGTGGTCTTTTTCGAAGACGCCGCGATATTCGGTATAGGTGGTGGCGCCAATGCACTTGAGCTGGCCGGAAGACAGCGCCGGCTTCAGCAGATTGGACGCATCCAGCGTGCCGCCCGAGGCCGAACCGGCGCCGATCAGCGTATGGATTTCGTCGATAAACAGGATCGCGTCGGGATTACCGCGGATCTGCTTGAGCACGCCCTTCAGGCGCTGTTCGAAATCACCGCGGTACTTGGTGCCGGCCAGCAGCGCACCCATGTCCAACGAAAAGACTTGAGCCGCTTGCAGAATTTCAGGCACTTCGCCGCGCGTGATGCGCCACGCCAGGCCTTCGGCGATGGCGGTCTTGCCCACGCCCGCTTCACCCACCAGCAGCG
Source organism: Achromobacter kerstersii (assembly GCF_902859595.1). Taxonomy (GTDB): domain Bacteria; phylum Pseudomonadota; class Gammaproteobacteria; order Burkholderiales; family Burkholderiaceae_B; genus Achromobacter; species Achromobacter kerstersii. The sequence continues at coordinate 1,881,894 of NZ_CADIJQ010000001.1, forward strand.
GGTTGTTCTTGCGGCGGCGGCACAACACTTGAATGACGCGCTCGACTTCGTGCTCGCGTCCGATCAGGGGATCGATGCGGCCCGCCAGTGCGGCGGCATTCAGGTCGGTGGCATATTGATCCAGCGGCGACTGACGCGATTCGCCCTGTTCTTCACCATTGGTCTGCTGCTCTTTCTGCACGGCGGCGGACTCCACCTGGGGCTGTTTGGTAATGCCATGCGACAGGAAATTGACGACGTCCAAGCGCGTGACGCCCTGCTGTTGCAGGTAGTACACGGCGTGCGAGTCCTTTTCACCGAAAATGGCCACCAGCACGTTTGCGCCGGTCACTGGCTTCTTGCCAGTACCCCCTGCGGAAACGTGCATGATTGCGCGTTGAATCACGCGCTGGAAGCCCAACGTCGGCTGCGTGTCGACCTCGGCGCCGCTTGGAATCACCGGGGTGTTTTCCGAAACGAACTGGCGGAGGTTGCGGCGCAAGTCGTCCAGGTTCGCCGCGCATGCGCGCAGAACCTCGACTGCCGAAGCGTTGTCAAGCAATGCCAGCAGCAGATGCTCAACCGTAATAAATTCGTGCCGGGCCGAACGGGCCTCGACGAAAGCCATATGCAGGCTGACTTCAAGCTCTTGAGAAATCACGCTTCCTCCGTATTGCATCGAAGCGGTCAAATACACGATTCATATTCTATGCCGATCATGGCGTAACGCCAGAGATTTCAAAAACCACTCTGTCGTGGCGGCCTTGCGTGTCCATGACGGTAAGCGTATACCGGCCGTCTTGCGCCAGCACTAAATTAAACGGATGACTCGACGCGCCGTGTTTCACCACACGCCCATCAAGCATCCACCATACTTCGCCTTCGGCGCCTTGCACATCGACATCCAGCGCCACTTGCTTGCTGCCTGGCACGGGCCGCAGCACCGATCCATTTGCAACACCACCCAAGCGCAAAGGCCCTTGCGTGGCGTCGGCATAACCGGCAAACGACGGCGGCGCCGTGTCATTCAGCAGCCAGGCCGCGCGCTGTTCGGGACATTCCCCCGAGGGCACGCTGCCCAATCTGTAACCCAAGGGCCAGCACGTGACCGCTGCCTGCACCGTTTCGGGCCGGCTGCGCACCTGCTGCGCGCCTTCTGGCAATGCCGCCACAATATCCTGCAGTAGCGGCGCCGCCACATTCGCCCCAAAAAATCCGGGGTTCGGCGTTCCATCGGGCCTGCCGACCCAAACGCCAATCGTCCATCTGTCGGTCACCCCAATGGCCCAGGCGTCGCGGAATCCGAAGCTGGTTCCGGTCTTCCAGGCCAGCCGCCGGGCCGGACTGCCCGACTGATAAAACGGCCGGTCAGGGTGCCCGCCGCCTTCGAGAATATCGCGAACGATCCAGGCGGCTCCAGGGCTCATCATACGGGACTCAATCCGAGGCTGCTCCGCCCGCAGACGGGGCCGCCCAGAGATGCCGCCCCGGGCCAAGGCCCGATAAGCACCCACCAATTCTTCCAATGTGGTGCCACCCCCGCCCAAAATCAAGCTCAAATTTGGATCTGCACCCGCGGGCAAACGTAACCGTACCCCGCCCGACAGCATCATCGATGCAAAACTGACGGGGCCAACACGGTCCAGCAAGTCCACGGCGGGCACATTCAGCGAACGCTGCAGCGCCTGCGCCACACTGATCGGCCCCGAAAATGCCGCCTGGAAATTACCGGGCGCGTAACCGCCGAACGACATGGGCGCATCGATCAGCAGGCTTTCCGAGTGAATCAGCCCCTCGTCCAGCGCCTGCGCGTACAGAAACGGCTTCAGAGTAGAACCCGGCGAGCGCACGCCACGCACCATATCCACATGCGCATAACGGGTATCGTCGGAAAAATCAGCCGATCCGGCGTAGGCCTTGACCTCGAGCGTATCGTTATCCATGACCAGCACGGCCATGGACACCTTGGGCGGCAGGCCGTCAACGCGGTCCAGCAACATTTGTTCCACCGACGCCTGCATGTCGGCATCCAGCGTGGACGACACCAACGGCGGGCGTTCGCCCGGACGGCGCGACGCAGCCTTGCCGCCCGCCTCTTGCAACAGCCGTTGCGCGGCCAGCGGCGCGAGCCAACGCGCACGCAGCGGCGGCGCAATCACGTTTTCGATCTTGGCGTCGGCCACTTCGGCTGGCGTCCAGCGGCCCAGCTCGGCCATGCGGTCCAGCACCTTGTCTCGCGCAGCTTGAGCGGCGTCGGGATGACGGTCGGGCCGTAGCCGGGATGGGGCCTGCGGCAAAGCCGTCAGCATCGCGGCTTCGGCCGGGCTCAAGTTGCGGGCCGACTTGCCCAGCCACAGCCGCGAGCCCATTTCCACGCCTTCCACAATGCCGCCCATCGGCGCATGCGTCAGGTACAGCGACAGGATTTCGTCCTTGCTGTAGTGCATCTCCAGCTGCACCGCGCGCCACGCTTGCCGCAATTTGGCAGACATCGAGCGCGACGGCTTGCCGGCTAGTTGAGGGTCAATCAGGCGCGCCACCTGCATGGTGAGCGTTGACCCGCCCGACACGATGCGGCGGTTCGTGGCCCATTGCCAGCCGGCGCGCGCAAGCGCCACCGGGTTCACGCCAGGATGCCAGTAGAACCAGCGGTCTTCGTACGTCAGCAGGGTTTCCAGATAGCGGTCGGAAACCTGGTCCGGTTTGACGGGATAACGCCAGATGCCGTCGCGGCTGGGATAGTTGCGCAGCGGCGTGCCGTCGGCAGCGACGACCACGGCCGCGCCGCCCGAGTCGATACGGGGAAGCGGATACAAGCGGTCGAGCACGAATAACAACGCGGCCAGCGCAAACAACACGCTGGCCGCGATGATGCCGCGCCGCCGCCAACGCCGGGCGCGCTGGGCGCCTGGCGTTGAGGTAGCGGCGGCGTTCAAGGACGCTTGGCGCCGCGATCGCGGATGTCGACCGTGCTCCACTGCTCACCCACGCCGCGGATTTCGGGGCGGTACATATCCTCGGCCACCGTCGACGGCACCGCATAGCGGCCCGGCGTCACGACGCGCACCAGATAGAACACATCCACCTTGCCACGGCCCAACGACACGGCGGCCACGTAGCGGTCGTCGCGGAACTCGCGATGCTTGATGTTGGAATCCGACATCGCTTCCGCCACGCGGCGGCCGCCAATCGTCCATTCCTGCATCTCGGGGCTTTGCGACAGGTTCAGGTTTTCAACTTCGAAACCTGCCGGCACGCGGTCCTCGATCAAGGCATCAGGAATGATCTGGTTGGCGCTGGCCTGCACCCACACCACCAGCATGTCGCCGGTTTGCAGACTGCCGCCATCCCACGGACGGCCGTCCGGGCGATACCAGCCACGCTTCAACTGAATCACGTCGTTGCGCGGCTTGGGCGCCACCGTCGGGCTGCCCTGGATGTCGTATTCAACAAACAGCGATTGCGCACCCGTGTTGATGATCTGCGTATTGGCCAGATCAGCAGCCGGCACAGACACCATCTGATCGCTCTTGCCGCCATCGAGCTCCTTGCGATTGCCATTGACCAGCAGCGCCGCCGACCACGGCGTGCTCTTGTCGCCGCCCATGACGCGCGCGGCCAACAACAGCGACATGCGTTCTTGGGTCGACAGGTACGAGCGGTTGCCCAGTCGCGCCGTCAGTTGCGTCAGCAGGTTTTCCAGGCGGTCATGCTTCAGGCCGTACTGGTTCGCCAGCGCGTAGGCCAACGAATAATCACGCACGCTGCTGCCGTAGTCGCCCAGCCATTCGTCGTAATAGGCGTTGTAGTCGCGGCGCGGGAAACCATATTCGCGCGTCATGGCGGCATCCAGCGCAGACTTCATGCGCCCTTCATCGCCCATCAGCTTGAATGCGGCGGCCAGCTGGATCAGCGGCAGCGGCGAACGCGCACGTTCCTGGTAGTTGTCGAACAGTTGACGCACCGTGGCAAGCGGCGCCTTCTTGTCGCGCGCCAATGCCAGCACCGCGGTCGCAAGACCGGCGAAACGGCGATGGTCTTCGCGCAGGATGTTGGCGTCGCTGCCGTCGATACGGCCGGCTTCAACGTTGCGGCGCAGGTTCACCGACCACGTGCCAAATCCATTGGACGTCTGCTGCACTTGCTCCAGCAGCCATTGACGCGAACGGTCCAGCGTGGCTTCAGGCACTTCAAAGCCCTTGTCGCGCGCGTCTTGCAGGAAGCCCACGGCATAGGCCGTCAGCCAGACATCGCGGGACGTCGAGCCGCTCCAGAGGTTGTACGAACCCACAGCGTTGCGCATGCCCGACAAGCGCGCGATAGCGGTCGAGACCTGCGCCGCGCGTTCAGCTTGCGAATGCGGCTTCAGGCCGTATTGCTTGGCGACGTCTGCATCGATCAGCACCCACGGCAAGGCACGGCTGATGGTCTGTTCCGTGCATCCGTACGGATACGCGAGCAGGCCTTCAACCAGGCGGTTGACGTTGAACGGCGGGCGGTTCGACACCGTCACGCTGACCAGCGCCGAATCCGGATAGTACGAAGACACCCACGACGCTTGCGCCGCGTTCGTCTCGCCCGGATTCAGGCGCAGACGGCGCACCTGACGTTCACCCGCGTAGGCCGGCTGCACTTGCAGCACCGATTCGCGCACCAGGTGCACGGGCTTGCCCGCGCCCTGGCCATCAACGGTCAGGCGGATCAGGCCCAGGCCATACGAACCCGTCGTGGTGGCGTTAAAGCGCAAGGTGGTGCGTTGCTTGTCCTTCAGCGTCAGCGTGCGCACGCCATCGGGAATGGCCAGCGGGTCCAGCGCTTCCAGCTTGATCGTGATCTTCTGATCGGAGCCGCTCAGGTTGGATACGTCCAGCGCAATCGCGGCCTGGTCGCCCGGGGTGATGAAGCGCGGCGTGTTCAGTTCGGCCACGATCGGCGCCGCCACCACCATTTCGGTGTCGGTGCTGCCGTAGTTGTCAGCGGTGAAGGCCACTGCCATCAGGCGCAGCGTGCCGTTGAAATCAGGCAGGTCCAGCGGAATGTCCGCTTCGCCTTGCGCGTTCAGCGTCACCGGGCCCGAGAACAGATCAACAAGCTTGACCTTCTTGGGCAGGCTCTTGCTGTCGCCGCGCATGGCGGCGTCACCGCCCCACTTCAGCTTGCCCTTGGTGCCGTCCATTTTTTCGATCAGCTTGCCGTACATGTCCAGCAACTCGGGCGCGTAACGGTGCTTGCCGAAGAAATAATCCAGCGGATTGGGCGTGGCGTACTGGTTGATGTTCAGGATGCCCACGTCCACGGCAGACAGCGTCACCGTGGCCTGCTTGCCCTGGGCGCCATCCACCTTGACGCGCACAGTCGTCTTGGTTTCGGGCACCGCCTTGGGCGACGCGGTCAGCTTGACGTCCAGCTTGCGGTCGGCGCTGGCGATCGGCAGGAAAGCCAAGCCCAACGCGCGGGCCGGCGTGACGCGGTCGCCTTCGCTACCCGGGCGGAACACGGCGGCGGCCACGTACAGGTCGTGACGCTTCCAGTCCTTGTCGATGGGAATTTCAACTTCCGTGCCCGTCGCTTTCACGGACACCCACTTGGACCACAGCATGCGGTCGCCTTCCACGGTGACCAGCGCCTGGCCGTCGTGCGGCGGCGTCAGCGTGACCTTGACGGTATCGCCCGGCTTGGCCGGCACGCCTTCAAGCTTCATCTGCACGCGGTCGGGGCGGTTGCCCATCGAATCGGCGTCCTGCGCATTCCAGCCCGCATAGAAGCGGTAACGCATCGTCTCGCCCGTTTCCGGGTCGGCAATTTCCAGACGGTAGCGGCCCCACTTGACCGGCACGGTCAGTTGGCTGCGATCTTTCAGCGCGATCTCGCGCGAATCGAGCAGTTCTTCGGTTTCGGTATAGCCGCTGTTCCAGCCGCGCTGGTCGTCGAAACGCCAGTAGTACTGACGCTCTTCGCGGAACAGACGCATCTGGGCCTGGGCCAGCGGTTCGACCTTGCCTTGCGCGTTGACGCGGATCACTTCGAATCCGGCGGGCGCGCCTTCACGGGCCACGTCGCTGTCGAATTGCGGACGCACGGCAATCAGCTTGTCGGCGGGCCAGACGCTGCGCTCGATCGAACGCACGACCGGGCGGCCGCCCGATTCCAGCAGGCTGGCGGACACGCGCACCTTCATGGGCGAATGCGTGCCGGCCGTGTTCGGATTCACTTCCAGTTGCGCGTAACCCTTGTCGTCCAGCGCCGCTTCGGGCAGTTCGCCAAAGGTGCGGCGGGAATCATCGGCCACGTCGCCAAAGATGAAGCCCGGCCATTGCTGCGCCAGCGCGAAACGGTCGCGCTTGACCTGGAAGGTCGACAGCAGGCGGTTGCCGGCAGCCGGTGCGCCGTACAGGTAGTCGCCCTGCACATCCACCGTCAATTCTTCGTCGGGCGACAGCACTTCCTGCTCGGACGTCAGCGCCATCTTCATGCGCTCAGGCAGGAATTCCTCGACCTGGAATTTCCACGACGCATCCGGCGCGCGCGACGCGGGGTCGACACGCAGCTCAAGCAGCCAGGTACCAGTTTGCGCATCCAGCGGCAGATCAATGGCGCGCTCAACATAGCCCACCAAATCTTTGTTCGGCTGCCACAACGTGGTCTGCACCACACGGCCATCGGGGCGCTTGATGGTGGCGGTGAGCGGCGCGGGGGTCAGCATGCGGCCGTCGAGATCGCGCGGCAGCACCGACACGTTGAACGTTTCGCCCGGGCGGTACAGATTACGGCCGGCGTAGACAAACAGGTTGTTCGGGCGCGAGGAATGGCCGCCCGTGTCGAATTCCGACAGGTCCAACGCCGGCTCGGCCAGCGCCAGCACCGTCATTTCCTTGTCGCGCGAGGCGCGGATGACGCGCGCATTGGTGAAGCTGCCTTCAAAGCGGACATGGCCTTGCCCGTCGGCGGCCGCCTTGGCCAGCGACTTGCCGCTGCCGTCCACCAGTTCGAACACGGCGCCAGAGATCGCCTGGCCGGACTTCAGCGACACGGAATAGGCTTCGATGCGGTCGCTGTAGCGGCGCGCATGCAGACCGATGTCGCTGACGTAGAAATACGTCACTTGGTATTCATAGCGGAAACGGCCAGGCTGGCTCATCACCGCGATGTAGATGCCGGGCTCTTGCAGTTCCTTCACGCCTTCAACAGGCAGGAACGTCACATGGCGGCGGTTGGGCTTGTCGTCCGTCAGGAAGCGGCCTTGGTAGACGCTGGTCGTCAACGAATTCAGGCGGTCCAGATCCCAGTTGCTGACCGAACCCTTCAGGCTGCGGTTGTCGGAATAGCGCCAGCCATCATCTTCGTTGTAGCCGCCCTCGTCGTCCTCGGACTCGGTGGCCGTGTTGCGGCCAATGCCCAACACGGTTTCGAACAGTTCGGGCACGCGGTCAGGCGCCACGCGCAGGAACTGCACGTCGACTTCCGACACGTTGACGGTCGCCACGGGCAAACCGCCGTTCTGACCGGCCGGCAGCACCACGCCGCGGCTGGCGAAGTAGAACGAAGGCGGCATGGCCTGCGTGTTCACTTCGCAGTTGGTCGTTTCCGCCAGCACGACCTTGTCGCCCACGCCGGCCAGACCGGAGCGGACCGTGATCGCGTACTTGCGTTGCGGCTGGATGAAGGGGAAATACACCATGCGCGGGTTTTCGCCCACGATCCAGTTGCCCTTCAGGATCTTGCCTTTAGGCGCGGAGTCGCCTGCCTTGACCGAGGCGGGCTGGTCGGACGTTGCAGACTCGCTGCTTTCGCCGTCCTTGCCCGAAGACGCGCCCAGGTCGGTGACCTGCAGAAAATTGTCCAGGTTGCCTTTGGCGTCAACCGGCTGCGTGAAGGTGACGGATAGCGCCAACGCATCGTTGTATTGGCGCGGCTGGCACGTCAATGCCGCAAAAGGATCTGCCGCGCCCACTGTCGCGCTGGCAGGCAGCACGGGCTTGGCTTCGCCCGCGGCCGGCGTGGCCGGCGTCGCCGTACTGGCCGCAGGGGCCGACACAGGCGCCGGCGCCGGGCTCGCCGCCTGGCGATCCTTGCCCATCCACCAACCCGCGCCAATCGCGCCCGCTAATACCGCAACGCCGGCAACCGCCAGCCAGGTCTTACTGATCTTTCCACTCACGGCAAACCCCTCCGCCTACTCAACCACAACGCTCCTTAGCGGCGGAGCTGCCGACCAACGCGATCCGCGCGCTTCCCGGTGCGCGGATACTGCTGTTCAAATCATGGACAGCACAACGCCGCCATCGCTGGCGGCGTCTTCATTCTTAGTATTAAACGGGTTCCATCACGCATTGAAGCGGGTGCTGACGCGCCCGCGCATACTGGCCCACTTGCGCAATACGGGTCGCCGCGAGGTCGCGGGGATACACCCCGCATACTCCGCGCCCTTCGTGATGCACTTGCAGCATGATCCGCGTGGCCTCTTCGTGGTTCTTATTGAAAAATTTCTGCAAGACTTTCACGACGAATTCCATCGGCGTGTAGTCGTCGTTCAACAACAGCACTTGATACATCGGAGGCGGCGCGGCGCGTGCCGGTGCCTTCTCGACGGCCAAATCATGCTGGGTATCCAAGGTAGAACTCATAGGGCGGCTATTCTATTTAAACTGGGGACGCCTAACGCGCAACTTACGCAAAATTACACGCAGAAATACGTAGTTTCCATACTTGACGACACGAAGAAAAGCGGCGCATTATCAGCGCATTCTGGGGTTTTCAACTCATCGAAAATCTGCCAGGAAGCCGGAGGGGGGGACAGAGGTCTAGACCGCGATGCCCTTCTGTCAACATACGATTCAATGAGGCAGTCCGCATGTCTGATCCGACCGCAACCGCCGTCCAAGGGGACAATCCCAAATCGACGGGCACCGTCAAATGGTTCAACGATGCAAAGGGGTTTGGCTTCATTACGCCCGACGACGGCGGTGAAGATTTGTTCGCCCACTTTTCGTCCATCCAGATGAATGGTTTTAAAACCCTGAAAGAAGGCCAGAAAGTGGCCTTCGAAATTATCCAGGGGCCCAAAGGTAAACAGGCACTTAATATCACGGCTGCCTGAGTTACCCTTAAAGTGCAACGGTAAGGTTGCACCATTATCAGGCGGGGCTTTCGAGCCCCGCCTTGTTATTTTCTAATTACTGCGCCAGGCCATGCTGAAGAATGCCGAGTTGTTCCCTGTCAGTCGCACGTTGTTTAAGACAGCGTCCTCAATCGTTAAACCCGCATGGTTGAAAGCGTTATCAGCGGCGTTGGCCGCCGCCGCATTCGCACTGTCTGCCAGCGCCCACGCACAAACCGGACCGCAACCGCAATTGCCCACCACGCAACTGTCGGCGGGCATCCATATTATCCGCGCAGAAGTCGCCAATACTGACGCCACCCGCCAAAGCGGACTGATGTTCCGTAAAGAGCTGCCCGGTAACGACGGCATGCTGTTCGTGTTCGAGCAGCCCGACGTGCAGTGCTTCTGGATGCGCAACACCCTGCTGCCGCTCTCGATTGCCTTTATCGCCGACGACGGCACGATCGTCAACATCGATGACATGGCGCCCCAGACCGAAGACCCGCATTGCGCGAAGAAGCCCGTGCGCTACGCCCTGGAAATGGCCCAAGGCTGGTTCGACCAGCATGGCATCAAGGCCGGCCGGAAAATCGACGGCCTGCCCTGAACGGCCCGCTCAGAGGCGGCCACACCCCCGCCAGATACAGCAAGGGAGCCCCGCGGGGCTCCCTTTTCATTTCCGCCCCGGACGAAGCGGCGGAAAAAACAACACTTCAGGGATCAGACGCGCTCGATGATCAGCGCAATGCCTTGACCCACGCCGATGCACATCGTGCACAGTGCGTAGCGGCCGCCCGTGCGGTGCAGTTGGTTGATCGCGGTGGTGGCCAGACGCGCGCCGGAGGCGCCCAGGGGGTGACCCAGGGCGATCGCGCCGCCGTTGGGGTTCACACGCGGATCGTTGTCGGCCAGACCCAGTTGGCGCATCACGGCCAGGCCTTGTGCGGCAAACGCTTCGTTCAGTTCGATGACGTCCATCTGGTCCAGCGTGAGGCCGGTTTGCGCCAGCACCTTCAGCGTGGCGGGCGCCGGGCCGATGCCCATGATGCGCGGCGCAACGCCAGCGGTTGCCATGCCAACCACGCGAGCGCGCGGGGTCAGGCCGTGGCGAGCGGCAGCCTTTTCGTCAGCCAGCAGCAGCGCAGCGGCGCCGTCGTTCACGCCCGAGGCGTTGCCGGCCGTGACGGAACCGCCTTCACGAACCACGCCCTTCAGCTTGGCCAGCGATTCCAGGCTGGTTTCGCGCGGGTGCTCGTCCTTCGACACGACGATGGCGTCGCCCTTCTTTTGTGCGATCGAGACCGGCACGATCTCGGCGTCGAAGACGCCTTCTTTCTGCGCGCGAGCCGTCTTCTGCTGGCTGGCCAGCGCGAACAAGTCCTGGTCTTCGCGGCTGATCTTGAAATCGTCTGCGACGTTTTCGGCCGTTTCCGGCATGGAATCCACGCCGTACTGCGCCTTCATCAGCTTGTTGATGAAGCGCCAGCCGATCGTCGTGTCATAGATGGCGGCGTTGCGCGAAAACGCGCTGTCGGCCTTGCCCATGACGAACGGCGCACGGCTCATGCTTTCGACGCCGCCAGCCAGCATCAGGCCGGCTTCACCGGCGCGAATGGCGCGGGCGGCGGTGCCGATGGCGTCCAGGCCCGAACCGCACAGGCGGTTGACGGTGGCGCCGGGCACTTCGATCGGCAGACCGGCCAGCAGCGTGGCCATGCGGGCGACGTTGCGGTTGTCTTCGCCAGCCTGGTTCGCGCAACCCATGATCGCGTCATCCAGTTCTTCCCAGCGCACGCCGGGGTTGCGCGCTACCAGCGCCTTGATGGCGACAGCGGCCAGATCGTCGGGGCGCACCGAAGCCAGCGCGCCGCCGTAGCGGCCGAAGGGAGTGCGGATCGCATCACAAATAAAGGCATTCACGGTCATGAGAAGCTCGGAGTGAAGTGAGAAAAACAGGATCGGACGATCTTAACGCAGCGCTTTTCGCGCCATATTGGTGCACGACCAGGATGTCCGCCACACGGACAGTGTCCAGTAGGTGTTCACCCTGATTGTGCACCGCGCACGCACGGCTTCGGTGCGTAATGAAGGTGCGTGGCTGTCGTTGCGTGGCTGGAACAGCGGGCTGAGCCACGCCCCATCAGCCCGCCGGCGCCTTCGCTTGCGATGCGCCCGCATCGCCCTTCGCGGCCCGGCCGGCCTCGACAATGGCTTGCCGGCGGAAGCGCCCTGCCGCCAGATGGTAGAACGGTTGCGGGCAGAACTGGCGTGACACGCCCGAGGCCAGCAGCGAGCACACCAGCAGCCAGAACAGCATCGGCTGGCTGCCCGTCATTTCCATCACCACCACGCTGGCGGTCAGCGGCGCCTGGGTGGCTGCGGCCAGGAACGCCGCCATCGACACCAGCACCAGCACGCGCTGGTCCACGCCCTCGCCCGCCAATTCCCAGATATGCTGGCCGATGCCCGCGCCCGTGGTCAGCGCGGGCGTGAAGATGCCGCCCGGAATGCCTGCCCAATAAGACGCGACGGTCGCCGCCAGTTTGGCCAGGCCGAAACCGGCCGGCGCGGTGTCTTGGCCCGACAGCAGATTGGCCGCCACGCCGTAGCCCGTGCCGTACACGGTGCCAGCGGTACACAGGCCGATCACGGCCAGAATCAGCCCCATGATGAACGCCGTCCAGATGGGATGCGTGCGTATCCAGGCGCGCCACGCGGCGGGCGCTGCCCCAGCTGCGCCCTTGCCCAGCAAGCGCGCGAAAATGCCGCCCAGCGCGCCATTGATCGCACCGCACACGACAATCCACATGACCATGCCGTGCGCCAACGGCGCGCCGCCGAACACGCCGAAGTACGGGTTGTTGCCTTGCACGGCCACCACCAGAAAGCCGGCCGCCAGCACGCCAATCAGCACCAGCCGCTGCCAGCGCAGCACCGTGCCACGGCCCAGTTCTTCAATCGCGAAAATGACGCCGGCAAGCGGCGCGTTGAAGGCAGCGGCCAGGCCGCCTGCGGCCCCTGCGGCGATCAGTTCGTTGGCGTGAAAGCCGCGCAGTTGCACGCCGCGCCGCTTCCAGAAGTCGCCCCAGGCCAGCATCAGCGCCGCGCCCACCTGCACCGATGGGCCTTCGCGGCCGATTGATGCGCCGGCCAGCATGCCGAAGAACGCCAGGGGAATTTTCCAAAGGGTTTGCAGAAGGGACACCAGACTGCTTTGGCTGGGGCCGGGCGGCAGTGACAGCGCGCCAATGACTTGAGGAATGCCGCTGCCCGCGGCATTGGGCGCGAAGCGCAGCGTCAGCCAGCGCAAAGCGGCCAGACTGAACGGCAACACAATCAAGGCCAGCCAACCGTTGTGGCCCACCCATTCGCGGTTCCAGTCCAAGGCCTTGTCGGCCAGATACGCAAAGCCCAGCGACATCAACGCCACCAAACCGGCACCGCCCAGCAACAGCGCCATTTGCAGGCTCTTGCGTGACAGACGATTGATTTGGCGCACCTTTCGGCGCATCAGGCGGCGGACGCCGGCGGAGGTCCGGCGGAAAGAATCAGTCAGGCTCATGGGCTGCTGGCAGACGGCGGAAAGTGGCTAACCTTACCATTCCAACCTGACCCGCAGCTCAAAAACCGAGACAAAACGAGCACGGCGAATCCGCCGCCGCGCTCGTTCTGCCACCGGCTTAGAAGGTCGACCAGTCGTCGTCCGACGCGTTGGCCAGCGCGGGGCGCGCTTGCGACGGGCGTGCCGTCGATGCCACCGGTTTCCTCGTCACGACCGGCACGGCCTGCACCAGGCGGGCTTGTGCATGGCCTGCCGAACCGCTGCTGGCGTCGACCTTGAAGCGGCGCACTTCCTGCGCCAGTCGGCCGGCCTGCTCTTGCATGCTGGCCGCAGCCGCTGCCGCTTCTTCCACCAGCGCCGCGTTCTGCTGCGTCACGGTGTCCATCTGCGCCACGGCCTGGTTCACCTGGCCGATGCCGGACGATTGCTCTTCCGACGCGCTGGCAATTTCGCGCACCAGAATTGCCACCTGACGCACGCTGTCGACCACTTCACGCATGGTGCGTCCGGCTTCATCGACCTGACGCGTGCCGCCTTCAACGCGCGTGGCCGATTCATCGATCAAGGCCTTGATTTCCTTGGCGGCCACGGCCGAGCGTTGCGCCAAGGTGCGCACTTCGCCTGCCACCACCGCAAAGCCACGGCCCTGCTCGCCCGCACGCGCGGCTTCTACGGCAGCGTTAAGCGCCAGGATGTTGGTCTGGAACGCAATACCGTCGATCACACCGGTGATATCGGCGATGCGGCGCGAGCTGTCGGAAATGGCGCTCATGGTCTGCACCACGCCTTCAACCACCTCACCGCCACGCACGGCAACGCTGGAGGCCTGCGTGACCAGACGGTCGGCTTCGCTGGCGTTGTTGGCGTTCTGCTGCACGGTGCTGGTCAGCTCTTCCATCGACGCGGCGGTTTCTTCCAACGACGACGCCTGCTCTTCCGTGCGTTGCGACAAGTCGGAGTTGCCTTGCGCGATCTGCGACGAGGCCGAGGCGATGCTCTCACAGCCGTCACGCACATCGGCAACAATGCGGGCCAGGCTTTCGTTCATGGCCTTGAGCGCGCTCATCAGCTCGCCCGTTTCGTCGCGCGTGGCGACCTGGATATCAGTCGTGAGGTCGCCTGCGGCAACCTGGCGCGCGGCCGATACCGCTTGCTGCAACGGACGCACGATGCCGCGCGTCACCAGCCAGCCCAGCAGCATGCCAATTGCCACGCCCATCACGGCCAGCACGATCATGATCAAGCGCACGGTGTCGTACAGATTCGTGGCTTGGTCGACGGACTGCGCCGTGGACTTTTCCTTGCCCACGGCCAGGTCGGTCATCAAGTCATCAAGCTTTTGCGACGACGCAATGACGCGCTTTTCGATCTCGAGCACCTTCGGGTCTGTTTGCGTCATCGACTGCGATTTCGCTGCCGCGAAGAACGCTTCAGACTCACGCTTCCAGACCTGCTCGGTCTCCACGAACTGGGCCAGCAGGCGCTTGCCGTCTTCTTCATGGAAGTTCTTCGCAGCCTTCTCACGCAGCACGACCATGTTCTTTACCGCATCGTCAAACTGCTTCTTCAACGCCTGACGATCCTGCTCGGTGGTGGCGGCCAGATAGCCGCTGCGGGCGCGGCCCGCGTAGATCAGGTTGATATTGGCTTCTTTCAGATCCGATATGCCACGCAGCTCGGTGTCATACAGCCGATCATTCAATTCATTGATCCGAGACAGCCCCCAAACGCCGAACGCCCCGATCGCGCCGCCGATCAGCGCCACAAGCAAAAACGCGCCCGACAGGCGCGCCCCAATGCGCAAGCCCGAAAATAACCGCAACATGCTTCCCTTCCCTGTAGATACCCCGGTTTATGGCGGGCAAGCCGCAGTCCTGGGCCCCGTGGTTCAGTCTCAGACCGATGGCAACAATAGCGGGACGAAATCCTAGGGAGAACCCTAAAGAAAAGGGTGTTTCTTCGTCATTTCTTCGCAATGAATTCGACAATCGACAGGTTTTTGTCAGCTGAATTTTTCCTGAACGCAAAAAGAAAACCCCTTGCGGTGCGCAAGGGGTTTGGTCGGGGGCCGCGACGCAAGGGTCGCGGCGTCGCCCCGCTTTACCGATCAGGCAAAGTTCTTGGCGGCGAACTCCCAGTTCACCAGGGCCCAGAAGTTTTCCAGATACTTGGGACGCGCGTTGCGGTAGTCGATGTAGTACGCGTGTTCCCAGACATCACAGGTGAGCAGCGGCTTGTCGGCCGTGGTCAGCGGGGTAGCAGCGTTGCTGGTGTTGACGATGTCAACCGAACCATCCGCCTTCTTGACCAGCCAGGTCCAGCCCGAACCGAAGTTGCCGGCTGCCGACTTGTTGAACGCTTCCTTGAAAGCGTCGAAGCTGCCCCACTTGGCGTTGATGGCGTCAGCCAGCTTGCCCGAGGGTGCGCCGCCGGCCTTGGGGGCCAGGCTGTTCCAGTAGAACGTGTGGTTCCAGATTTGAGCGGCGTTGTTGAAAATGCCACCCGAGGACTTCTTCACGATGTCTTCCAGCGACAGCGTTTCGAATTCCGTACCCGGGATCAGGTTGTTCAGGTTCGTGACGTACGTCTGGTGATGCTTACCGTAGTGGAACTCCAGCGTTTCCTTGGAGATGTGCGGAGCCAGCGCGTCCAGTTCGTAAGGCAGGGGGGGAAGAGTATGTGCCATGTGTTGGTTCCTTCTGTTGAGTGCACGATCAAGCCGTTCAATTGTATCGGCAACTAATGAGGATACCTTGTTAAACCCGCGCCTGTGCGGGGTTAACGGATGCATGTGCTTATGCGATGGCGCGCATTGATTTTGTAAACGCTACTCTTTCTCGTATCGCAGTTCCCTGCCCGCGCTAAACTCCACCAGCGCGCCGTCTTTGTGCCGCGTGAACGTCTTGTGCATCGGCGTGCCGGCGGCCGATTCAGGCACCTCGACATCGATGCGGATGGCCCGTGCGCCGGCATCAATCTTGCTGATATCAACCGGATGCCAGCGCGCGCCCGAGGGCAGCGGCAGGAACACGGACAAGGCCTTCAACGTACCCGGCGCGATCGGCGCCGTGACGCCATCCGCGCCTTCCGAGGAGCGGGGCCCGCCGCCATAGTCGGCATCCGTCGACGACATCGCGACATCGATTTTGACGGGACGGTCGCGGTAGTACACGCGCACAGTCAGGGGATCGGCGCTTGCCGCCCCCGCCTCGGCATGCACCGCCGCGATGGGGGAATCCGGTTGTATCGGCGGCGTGTCCAGGAACACCTGTCTGCCGTCGCTGCGCCACGTGCCGCGCGCCGAGATATCGACCGCGCCGTAGCTCATGATGTAGTCGAAGCTGCCATCATGCGACAACAACAATTCGCTGCCCACTTCCCGCACGCCACGCAGTGAGTAGTGGCCAGGCAAACCGGAAGCATCGGTGGATTTGCTGGCGGCTTTGGCGCTGCCACGCGGCGCTGGCGCGGGCGGTGCGCACGTGGCAGTCAATGACACGCCAGCGTCTTGCAAGACCTTTGCGAACGCGGGCGCAGACTGGCACGCCAGCGTGTACGAAAACGTTTGCCCCGGCGGCGCAGACGCATTGTCGAAACGGGCATGGTGACGCGCCAGCAAGGCCAGCATGCGGGGCTGCCCCGTTTCCAGCGCCACCCAAGCCGGGCTGCGGCCCGCCGCGTCAGCCAAATCCGGTTGCGCGCCCGCGCTCAACATCGCGTCGGCCAGGTCTTCGCGGCCCAGCTCGATGGCGGCGATCAAGGGCGTTTGGCCATTGTCGAGCACCGCGTCCAATGCCCCGTGCGACGCCTGCACCCATTGCAGCATGGGCACGACTTCACCCTGCCGCGCCACGATCAACTGCCGGCTGTGCAGCAACTGCGACACGATGCGTTGCGGCAACGGCGCGGCGTCGCGCGCGCACGCGCCCTGCTCGCCCGTAAAGCCCGCCGCCCGCAATTGCGCAAAGAAACCCGGCTTGTCCAACAGATTGAGCTCGCCGCGTTCCGGCACGCACGCGTCCGCGATGCGTTGCCCCGTGGCCTGACTGACCCGCTGCACCAGCGCCATATCGCCCGAGGCCACTGCCGCGTTCAACAAGGCATACCGCGCGGGCGCGCGCGGCAGGCGCGGGTCGTCCAGCTTGGCGCCTGCGCGCAGCAGACGATCCAACATCGCGGTGTCCTGCCGGCCAATCAACCAATACAAGGCGCTTTCGCCATGGGGCGCCAGGCCTGCCGGGTCGACACGCTTGGCCAGCAAGGCGTCGACGACCGGCGCCTGGCCGGAGGTGGCGGCCAATATCAACAAGGGCGTGGGGTCGCCGGCGCTGTCGCGCGGCAGTTCGATGGACGCGCCCGCGTCGATCAGCATCAAGGCCAGCGCCGTGTCGCGGTTCTCGAGCGCACGACGAATGGCGTTCGCCCCCAACGACTTCAAATCGAATCCGGCATCGGCGAACTGCCGCAGCGTGGCCGCATCGCCGGCTTCAAGGGCAACATCCACTGCCGACTTCACGTCGTAGCCGTCACGCTTGACGCGCTGGTCCGCCCCCGCCGCCAGCAGCAGCTTGACGGCATCAGGCTTGCGGGCCTGGACGGCTTCGGCCAGCGGCGTGTTGCCATACTCATCGAGCGGATCGCCGTCCACGGCTGCACCCAATTCCAGCAGGCGTTGCAGCGTCTTCACGTCACCCTGCCGCGCGGCAAGATTCATGATCGGCCGCGCCTGCATTTCCAACTTCGTGAACACCATGGCGCTGCCTCGCGTCTGCGGGCCATGCTGCGTAAACGGCATGCCTTTACGCAGCAATTGCGCGGCAATGTCGGGGTGGCCGCCTGCCACCGCGGCTTGTGCGGCATCCAGCCAGACGTCGCGCCCGCCGGTTTCGCCGTAGCTCGTTGCGGAAATATGGCGCGGGCCCAACTCCATCAGCACGGGTACCGCGCCGGCGTTACCCAGGTAGGCCGCCAACGCCAATGCGGTCAGGCCGTCTTCATAGGCGGGCTTGCTGCCGGTTGCGGCCAAGGCTTTCAAGGGCGCGGCGCCTTCGGTCAATTCCACCATCGGCCCCCACGCCAGGTAGTCCGCCACGTCAGGTTCGAAATCCGCAAAGGGCTTGGCCGCGCCGGCCTTGAACAAGGCCAGCACCATCTGCGTCATCGACGCGCGATCCACCATGCGCGGCAGATACGTCATGCGCACGGCAAATTCAAAATCGCGGTTCAGCAGGAAATCCAAAGGCGTGCGGTTTTCATCGCCGCGCTGGTTTGGCTTTGCGCCAGCGGCAAGCAGGCTGTCCATGATCTCGGGCGTGCCATACAGCAAGGCCAGATGAAGAGGCGGCCGACGCGATTCGTAGGTGACGTCATCCAGCGCGGGCTTCGTGGCCAGCAGCGCGGCCAGCATGCGGGTGCGGGCCGGCAAGATCGCCTGATACGCCTTGCGGATATTGGCGGCGTCTTCCGGCGTGATGCTCCAGTACACGTCTTTGGCGCGCAAGGCGCGCGGCGGCATCAGCAAGGCATGCAGCAGCGGAATGCCATCCAGGGCGTAGTTGCCGGGATGATCCACCGCAGGCAGCGCGGCAAGGAACGCGTCGGCGTCGCTTGCACGGACGGCGGCAAACAGCGCCTGCGTTTGCGGCGTATCGGCGGTTTTGTATTCGCGGTAAAGCGATTCGCAGTCGCAGGGTTTGCTTGGAGGCTGGTCCGCCACTTGTTGGGCTTTACTGGATTCCACGGCGGTCGGGTCGACCTTTACGCTTTCAGAGGCAGCCGCTTCGGCCTGTGCGAATACCGGGGGCCCCATCGCGATTGCCGCGCCGGCCAGAACGCCGGTTATCCAAGCCTTGCTTGCCTTGTGCTGCATCGCGTCGCCTTAGAGTGCGTCGTAAAGTCAGTGCGTTGAAAAGACAGTGCGTTGAAAAGTCAGTGCATTGAAAAGTCAGTGGGTCGGACAGCCCGTGGGTCGCGGATTACTGGGCCGGGTTCAACCCGACGAAAGCATCAGCCGGGGTCGCGCGTCTTGCGGGTTTGCTGAACTTCAACCTGGGCGCCGCCTTGCGCAAAGCTCAGGTCCAGTGCTTGGCCCGCCGCCAAGGCAGACGCGTCGCGCACGATATGGCCATCGGCGTCGCGCGCAATGGCGTAACCGCGCGACAAGGTATTGCCGGGGTCCAGCGCACGCAGTTGAGCGGAGGCTGCCGCCAGCCGGTTACGGCCTTGGACAAGCAGACGCGCATGCGCCTGGCCGAGCTGGCGCGTGGCGCTGGCCAGGCGATCGGCCGCGCGGCCGGTATCAGGCACGCGATGCGTCAAACGCTGCGCCAGCAGATTGACGCGCGCCGTGCGCCGGCCTTGCGGACCCGACCACGCAGACGCCAACCGGAAGCGCAGGCCATTCAACCGTTCGCGCTGATGCTCAAGCCGTTGCGCGGGCGACACCAGCTGGCCCGACGCGCGGTCCAGCCGCTGCGCGGCGCGTTCCAGGCGGCGTTGCTGGCCTCGCACCATGGTCTGGGCCGATTGCATGACCCGGCCCATCAACTCTGACCTGGGCACGCAAGCCAGTTCGGCGGCGGCAGTGGGGGTGGGTGCACGCACGTCCGCCACAAAATCCACAATGGTGAAGTCGGTTTCGTGGCCTACGCCACTGATCACGGGAATGTCGCTGGCCGCGACCTGACGCGCCAGATCTTCGTCGTTAAAGCTCCACAAGTCTTCGATGCTGCCCCCGCCGCGCACCAGCAGCAGCGTGTCAACTTCGGCACGCTCGTTGGCCAGGCGGACCTGGGCGGCGAGCCTGCCGGCCGCGTCCGCCCCCTGAACCGGGGCCGGATAGATGATGACGGGCACCTGGGGCGCACGCCGGGCCAGCGCCGACAACACATCGCGCAGCGCCGCGGCGTGCAGCGAGGTAATCACCCCGATAGCGCGCGGCAGCCGGACGGGCTCGCGCTTGCGGGCAGGATCGAACAGGCCTTCAGAGGCCAATTGCTCTTTCAGCCGCAGAAATGCTTCATATAGATTGCCCAGCCCGGCGCGCCGCATGGCGTCGGCCTGCAACTGGTAGTCGCCCCGGGGCTCGTACAGCGACACCCTGGCCCGAATTTCGACCTGGTCGCCTGCGCGCGGCACGAAACCGACTGCACTGGCGCGGCTTCGGAACATGACTGCCCGCACCGAGGCCCGGCTGTCCTTGAGCGTGAAGTACCAATGCCCGGATGCCGCCTGCGTGAAGTTGGAAATCTCTCCGCGCACCCATAACGCCGGGATGCTGCGCTCCAACAACTGCCCCACTGCTTGGTTTAGCTGGGCAACTGTCAGGATATCCCGCGTGAATGCGTTGTTTGTGACTGCAAATTCAATTGTCATGGGGCTTTCCGATGCGTACCTGTCCACAGGGCATACGTAGCGGGCCGCAATGATACCGCGTTCACAGATTTTTGCAGCGGCGGCCCTGACAGCCAATAAATTCCGCACAAGGTGCTGATTTTTATAGGATTTTTATAAAAACCCAGTTGCGCTCAATTGAAGCAAACAAGCGCCAGCCCCGTGCCCACAAGCGTTTCGGCAGAGTTTTACACAGAATTATCCACAACTTCTGTGGATAATTCCGGCACTTGTCCGCCTTGCCACAAGCCCGCCGCGCCGTTACAGTTTCGTCTTGATCAGACGTCTGCACGCGCCGTCCTGCGCGCCCGGATTCCCCCAGGAGTTGAACGCTTTGCTATCCATTCTGCGCGAGGCCGGCTGGCCTATCTGGCCCCTGCTGGCCACCTCCGTGCTGGGTCTGGCGCTGATCTTCGAGCGCTTCCTGTCGCTGCGCCGCAGCCTGATCCTGCCGCGTGGCCTGAATGAACAGGTCGCCGACATGCTGCGCAATCATCAGGACACCCCGGAATCCATCAACCGGCTGGAACGCAATTCCCCGCTGGGCCGCGTGCTGGCTGAGGTGATGCGTCACCGTCATCTGCCCCGCGAAGAACTGCGCAACGTGGTCGAAGACACGGGCCGCGCCGTTGCGCACGACCTTAGCCGCTACATCCCCGCCATCGGCACAATTGCCGTGGTGGCGCCGCTGATGGGCCTGTTCGGCACCGTCGTCGGCATGATCGAAATCTTTGGCTCTTACACCCCTGGCGGCGGCGACCCGGCGCAGTTGGCCCGTGGCATCTCGATGGCGCTGTACAACACCGGCTTTGGCATCCTGATCGCCATTCCCGCCATGATCGCGCACCGTTACCTGCGCAGCCGCGTCGACGGTTATCTAAGCGCCATGGAGCAATCCGCGTCGCGCCTGGTGCGCGCCGTGTCGTCGCATTCTGCGGCCCGCGAGGGGCGTTCATGAATTTCCGCGGCTCACGGGGTGATCGCGACGAGCTGGACATCAACCTGATTCCGCTCATCGACGTTTTGCTGGTCATCCTGATCTTCCTGGCGGCCACCACGTCGTTCGCACGCTTCACGCAGCTGAAAGTCACGCTGCCGCAAGCCTCGTCCGAGCAAGACACCCCGCCCGCGCTGGAAGTGGCCGTCAGCCAGGATGGGCGCTATGCGTTGAACGGCACGCTGATCGACGTGTCCACGCCGCCCGAAATCGCCGACGCGCTGCGTCAGGCCGCCGCCGGCAAGCCCGATGCGCTGGTGGTCATCAATGCCGACGCCCAAGCCACCCATCAATCCGTGATCAACATCATGGAAGCCGCCCGCCTGGCGGGCATCGGCCGCGTCAACTTCGCCG
Source organism: Achromobacter kerstersii (assembly GCF_902859595.1). GTDB lineage: Bacteria > Pseudomonadota > Gammaproteobacteria > Burkholderiales > Burkholderiaceae_B > Achromobacter > Achromobacter kerstersii. The sequence continues at coordinate 1,903,278 of NZ_CADIJQ010000001.1, forward strand.
CCCAGACCACCCGGTGAGCAATCCGCGTTCGTCCCCTTCGCTGCTGGCCCGCCAGTGGCAGCATGGCGGCTGGCTGTCGACCTTGCTGCTGCCGCTGTCCGCCTTGACCGCGTGGGCAGTGGCGCGCAAGCGCACCGCCTATCTCAGCGGGGCCAAACCCAGCTACCGCGCCCCCGTGCCGGTGGTGGTGGTGGGCAACGTCTACGTCGGCGGCACGGGCAAGACGCCCATGGTCATCGCCACCGTTGAAGGCCTGCGCGCACGCGGTTACACGCCGGGCGTCGTCAGCCGGGGGTACGGCGTAAAGATCGGCCCCGACGCGCGCGTGGGGGCCGGCGCGCTGGAAGCGGCCCGTTTTGGCGATGAACCCGCATTGATCGCCCGCGCCACGGCCGCCCCCATTTCCGTACACCCCAAGCGCGCACTGGCGGCGCAGGCCTTGTTGAAGGCCCACCCCGAGGTCGATGTCATCGTCTCTGACGACGGCCTGCAACATCTGGCGCTGGCCCGAGACATCGAAATCGTGGTGCAGGATGCGCGCGGCGTGGGCAACGGGCGTTTGCTGCCCGCCGGCCCCTTGCGCGAACCCGCCAGCCGTTTGCAGGATGTGGATGTGGTGGTGACGAACATCGGCACGGCGGACGGCCGGCCGGCCAACACCGGCAATGGCCGGCCCCGCCAGGTGCGAATGTGGCTGGAACCGGGCGATACGCATCAGATCGAAACGGGCGCCACGCGCCCCTTGTCTGCTTATGCCGGGCAGCCCCGCATCGCGGCGGCCGCCGGCATTGGCAACCCGGAACGCTTCTTCACGACGCTGCGTGTAGCGGGCATCACGTTGGACGCGACCCTGCCCCTGCCCGACCACCACGATTACGCCGAGTCCCCCTTCCAGACACTGGCGGCGGACACCATCCTGGTCACGTCCAAGGACGCCATCAAGTGCGCCGCCTTGCACGACGCGCGTTTGTGGGAAGTGCCGGTCGAGGCCGCGTTTTCAGACCCGGGTTTGTTTGATTGGCTGGCGCAGGCTCTGCGCCAGCCCGCCCGCGTCCAGCGTTAAAAGAACGCGGTTTTCGCGGCGCTGCGGCGTTGTGCGTATTCCAGCAGGGCTTTCTCGCGCATGGACGCGGCGCGCTTGCGCATCACGGCTAACGGCGCATGCACCAGCACCAGCAATGCGGCAAGCAGCAGCCACGCCATGCGTGCGGCAGACGGCCACGGGTTGTCCAGGCTGCGCGTGGCGTCGATGGTGATTTCTGGCGCGCCGGAGGCGTCGCTGCCCACGTGCACAACCAGGCCGTTAACCGAGAACGGCATGGCGCCTTCCGGCGAAAACATGCGCTTTTGCTGTTCCCATGCAGCCAGCGGGTCATTCATGCCGCTGTGCTTGAGCTCGGGCAACACAGCATGCGGGCCAGGCAACACCCGCAGCACCGCCCCGCCCCGTTGCGATGCCTTCGCCAGTCCGGACGCCCGGTCCAACGCTGCCCTGACTGCGGGTTCCGCACTGGCTCGCGCGCGGCTCTGCACGGCCTTGATCGAAGGGGACAGCATCACGCCTTCGTCGTTACGGCCCTTGGCGGTGAACGTGCCCGCTTCCGCAAGCTTCAGCAGTTCCAGCCAGGATTCCGGCTCTTCCCTGGCCAGCATGATGTTTTCCACAAATTCATGCTTCAGCGCGTCGCACGCCGAGATCGCGTCGCCGGTCACCGACTCGCACGCCGCCTCGATGCCCTGCACCGTCTTGGTCAACCCGATCACGTTCGCCGCCGTGACCGATCGCGCGCTGTAGAGCGCCATCGGGTCATTGCGTGATTGCCCCAGCGCCTGGCTGCGGATCAACATATCCATCATCGGGTTGGGCTTGGTTTTCAGGAACGCGCCGGTGTACAGCCGCAGCAGTGGCTCGTCGACGGCCAGCGGGGCGAGTGTGGGCGGGCTGCCCTCCCAGCGCAGTTGGCTGCAATCGAACGCCACCCGGTTCACGGCTTCGTCAGACTGCAATTCGCAACGCGCGCTTCCCCGCAGCGACACGACCGTGCCGACCGCCGGCAGATCCTTGGCCAACGCGGCGGCCGAATCAAACTGCTGCGGTTGCGCGCCGCGTACCCAGGCGCTGGTGAGTGCGGCGTCGCCGTTCAAATTGTCTGCAGTCAGCAACAACGCCCCGCCCGCCAACAGGCCCACGAGCGTCAGCGTGGCGTGCCTGCCCCAGAATACGCGCGGAAACAGGCGCTGCTCTTCGTCCAGCGAGTAGTTGCTGTCCATGCGCACGACGGAGTAATCCTGCACCCGCATGTCGACGTCGATGCGGCCGTCGTCGGGCAAAGTCATCGTGCTGCGCCAATGGTCGGGCAGCTTGATGGGCAACTTGTCGCCCAGGAAAAGCTGCGTTGACACGGCCTGCGAGTTTTCAGGGTTGGTCAGCACGATGACATTGAGCTCGCCGCGCGCCCGATTCACTTTCTGCGGCGCATCGGGCTTGCGACGGCGCCAGGTCAGCCACAGGGCCAGCACCGCCAGCGCAGCCGCGGCGCCCGCGAACGCCACGCCGCCATCCGCCGCCGTTATCGCCAAGCCGATAAAAGCCAACAGCCACACCATGGCAATCCAGAACGCGATACCCGGCCGTTGGCGCTCTGCGATTTCGGCGGGCGTTTCGTCGCGCTGGTTCAGAATGTCCACGCGCACGGCCTCGGCAAGGTCATGCTCGGAGGCCTTGCCTGCCGGCGTGCCGGTGGGGCGATCTGTGTGCAGCTCGGCCTGCGGCTCAGGCGTGTCCAACGGCGCCACATCCTGCAACGCCCCGATTTTTCCGCTGGCCCATTGCTGGTCCTGCTTCTGGCGGCGCTGTTCGCGCTCGCGCCCGCCCGCAAGGTCGAACTCGCCGTTCAAGGCGACGACGATGGCGAATTTCTCGGTCATCACGACTTCGGCCACATTGTCTTCGCGCAGGAAGTCGCGGGCGTCATAGGGCAGCACCACATCCACGCCACCCAGGGTGTCATGCATGGTGGACCCGCCCTGGCCGGTCTCAAGACCGTGCCGCACGAACGCCCCCTTGAGCGGGAAAACGCTGTCATTGACCAGGCTGGCCGTCTTCTTGGGATTCGCGGGCGACACCAGGAACGGCTGCACCATGGCGGCTTCTTGCGCCGACAACGTCCGCAACGCCTGACCTTCATGTTTGAGTTCGCGCAGCGCTCCCTTGTTATCGCTGCGCCGCATCATGTACGTAATCCAGCTGATCAGTGACCACACCAGAATGATCAGCATCAACCCCAGTTTGAGGGTGTTGGAATCCATCTCGCTACTTTCCCTTTGCGTAGAAACGCGGCGGATCATAGCGGGGATGCGTCCCGAATTTTGAAAATGCCGATTCAATTCATGACATTAATTAACCAAACGAGTAAGGACGGCGTTTGCAGACCCGCAAAAATCGGACTTCTCCCAGGACGTGCCGGTCCATCGGCTACCTAAACTGTTTTAGAATCGCGGTCATGGAATCCCGACTTCTCGACATCCTCGTCTGCCCCTTGTGCAAGGGCCGCCTCGAACACGACCGCCAGCAAGCCGAACTGGTTTGCCGCGCCGACCGCCTGGCCTTCCCGCTGCGCGACGGCATCCCCGTCATGCTTGAGTCCGAAGCGCGCGCGCTGGACGACGCCCCCGCTGCCCACTGACACGCCGCTACCGTGAGCTTCATCGCCCTGATCCCGGCGCGTACCGCCTCGACCCGCCTGCCCGACAAACCGCTTGCCGACATCGCCGGCAAGCCGATGGTCGTGCGCACTGCCGAGCGTGCCGCCCTGTCGGGCGCGTCGCAATTGTTCATCGCGACCGACGACGTCCGCGTCCAGGCGGCCGTGCAGGCCCATGGCCTGACCGCCCTGATGACGCGCAGTGATCACCCCACCGGCACCGACCGGCTGGCGGAAGCGGTGGACCAGCTGGGCTTGCCCGATGACGCCATCGTGGTGAACGTGCAGGGCGACGAACCGCTGATCGAACCCGAACTCATCGACGCCGTCGCGGCCAAGCTCCAGGCTTGCCCCGAGGCCGATATCGCCACCTGCGCCTGCCCGCTGGCCGACGCCGAGGCGCTGTTCAACCCGAATGTCGTAAAGCTCGTCTGCGCCACCGACGACCGCGCGCTGTATTTCTCGCGCGCCCCCATCCCCTGGGCCCGCGACGCGCTGGCTTCGGGCGAACGCGTGCTGGCCGACGGCCTGCCCGCCTGGCATCACATCGGGCTGTATGCCTACCGCGTGTCATTCCTGCGCCGCTTCCCGACCCTGCCGCAAGGCGTGCTGGAACGGTTCGAGTCGCTGGAACAACTGCGCGCCATGGAACATGGCCATCAAATCGTCGTACACCGGGCGTCCAGCCCTCCCGCGGCAGGGGTAGATACCCCGGCGGATCTGGAACGCGTCCGGCTGATCTACAGCAAACAGATGTAAGGGTTATTTCGCATGGCGCAGCCCCGCATTGGCTGCTGCGTTGCGGCATAATCCCCCGGATCACAAAAAATAAACCCCATCAGGAGCACTCATGCGTCTTATCTTGCTCGGACCCCCCGGCGCCGGCAAAGGCACCCAGGCCGCGTTTCTCACCCAACACTTCGGCATTCCTCAAATCTCCACCGGCGACATGCTGCGAGCCGCGGTGAAGGCAGGCACGCCGCTGGGTATTGAAGCCAAAAAGGTCATGGATGCCGGCGGTCTGGTTTCCGACGAGATCATCATCGGCCTGGTTCAAGACCGCCTGAAGCAGCCTGACTGCGCCAGCGGCTACCTCTTCGACGGTTTCCCCCGCACCATCCCGCAAGCCGATGCGCTCAAGAGCGCTGGCGTCAAGCTGGACTACGTGGTGGAAATTGAAGTTCCCGAAGAAGACATCATCGAACGCATGAGCGGCCGCCGCGTGCACCAGCCCAGCGGCCGCAGCTACCACGTCCGCTTCAACCCGCCCAAGGTTGAAGGCAAGGACGACGTCACCGGCGAAGACCTGATCCAGCGCGACGACGATCGCGAAGAAACGGTGCGCCATCGCCTGTCCGTGTACCGCGAACAAACCCGTCCGCTGGTCGATTACTACTCGACCTGGGCGCAGCAAAGCGCCGCCGAAGCCCCCAAGTACCGCAAGATTTCGGGCGTGGGCGCTGTCGACGAAATCAAGTCGCGCCTGTTCGAAGCCGTCAAGAGCTGATTGGCGCCTTGATGGCCAAAGGCCTTCGGCGCCGGCTGGACGCATTGCGCTCCGGCACCGGCCCGAAGGCCTTGTCGCATTCGGCGCCTGCCGCGCCGCACAACTTCCCTTGAACTGATCTGGTGGTAGAGACATGGAAATCGCGAACAAGGTATTCATCGTTACGGGCGGCGCGTCCGGCCTGGGTGCAGGCACCGTGCGCATGCTGGTGGAAAATGGCGCCAAGGTCGTCATCGCCGACGTGCAGGACGAGCCCGGCCAGGCCTTGGCCAAGGAACTGGGCCAGCGCTACGTGCATTGCGACGTGACGCAGGAAGCCGACGGCAAGAGCGCCGTTGCCGCTGCCCTGGAACTGGGCTCGCTGTTCGGTCTGGTGAACTGCGCGGGCGTCGCGCCCGCCGCCAAGATCGTGGGCAAGAACGGCGCGCACCCGCTGGACCTGTTCCAGAAGGTCGTGTCGATCAACCTGATCGGCAGCTTCAACATGATGCGTCTGGCCGCTGAAGCCATGAGCGCCAACACGCCCGAGCCCACCGGCGAACGCGGCGTGATGATCAATACGGCATCGGTTGCCGCCTTCGACGGCCAGATCGGCCAGGCGGCTTATGCCGCGTCGAAGGCCGGTGTCGCCGGCATGACCCTGCCGATCGCCCGCGATCTGGCCAAAACGGGCATCCGCTGCATGACCATCGCCCCGGGCATCTTCGGCACGCCGATGATTTTCGGCATGCCGCAGGAAGTGCAGGATTCGCTGGCCGCCAGCATCCCCTTCCCCGCCCGTTTGGGCCGCCCGGAAGACTACGCCAAGCTGGTCTACAGCATCGTCACGAACGATATGTTGAATGGCGAAACGATTCGTCTGGACGGCGCCATCCGCATGCCGCCGAAGTGATGTAGTACAAAGGCAGGCCCACGACGTGGGCCTGCCTTTTTTTGTTTGACCGCCTTTTTCTCGTAGTCCGTCTCGGGCCGGCCCGCACTTTTTACGTAGTCCCATCCATGAGCCTGTTTCGTTCGGCGGCCACTGTCAGCAGCTTCACGTTGCTGTCCCGCATTTCCGGCCTGATCCGCGACATCCTGGTTGCCCGCGCCTTTGGCGCCGGCCCCATCACCGACGCCTTCTGGGTCGCGTTCCGTATCCCCAACTTGCTGCGCCGCCTGTTCGCCGAGGGCGCGTTCGCCCAGGCGTTCGTGCCGATTCTTGGCGCCGCGCGCAACAAGCGGTCGGAAGAAGAAGTCCGCATCTTGCTGGACCGTGTGGCCCTGCTGCTGACGGCCACCCTGATGCTGATCACGCTGATCGGCATCGTCGCCGCACCCTGGGTCGTATCCGCCATGGCCAGCGGCCTGCGCGGGGCGGCCCGCGATACGGAGTTCGGGGCCGCCGTCTGGATGACGCGGATGATGTTCCCGTACATCTTCTGCATGTCGCTGATTGCCTTCGCCTCGGGCGTGCTGAACACCTGGCGGCGCTTTGCCGTGCCCGCGTTCACGCCGGTGCTGCTGAACCTGTCGATGATTGCCGCCTGCATCTGGCTGGCCCCGCGCATGGACGTCCCCGTCTACGCACTGGCCATCGGCGTGATGATCGGCGGCGTGGCGCAGCTGGCCGTGCAATGGGTGGCGCTGGCCCGCCTTGGGCTGACGCCGCGCTTTTCGCTGCGTTTTCGCCAAGCCTGGGCCGACCCCACCGTGCAGCGCATCCTCAAGCAGATGGCGCCCGCCACGCTTGGGGTGTCCGTGGCGCAGATTTCGCTGCTGATCAACACCAATATCGCCACCTGGCTCACCCCGGGCAGCGTGACCTGGCTGTCTTTCGCCGACCGGCTGATGGAATTTCCGACGGCCTTGCTGGGCGTGGCGCTGGGCACCGTGCTGCTGCCCAGCCTGTCGGCGGCCCACGCCCGCGATGACCACGGCGGCTATAGCGCGCTGCTGGACTGGGGCCTGCGTCTGGTGCTGTTGCTGGGCCTGCCCGCCGCAGTGGGCATGGCGCTGCTGTCGGATGGCTTGGTCGCCACGCTGTTCCACTACGGCGCCTTTGCCGCCCAGGACGTGCTGCAGACCCGCCTTGCCGTGATTTCCTATTCCGCAGGGCTGATCGGCCTGTTGGCGGTGAAGATCCTGGCGCCGGGCTTCTACGCCAAGCAAGACATCCGCACGCCCGTGAAAATCGCCATCGGCGTGCTGATTTTGACGCAGGTGATGAACCTGATTCTGGTGCCCTTCATGGCGCACGCCGGCCTGGCCCTGGCCATCGGGCTGGGCGCCTGCCTGAACGCGCTGGCGCTCTTGATTGGCCTGCGCCGCCGTGGCGTGTATCAGCCCGGGCCGGGCTGGACGGTGTTTGCGCTGCGTTTGCTGCCTGCGCTGGCCGCATTGGCCGCCCTGCTTTGGTACGCGGATGGCCGTATCGACTGGCTCGGGTTGCAGGCCCATGCAGGCCTGCGCGCGGCCTGGCTAGCAGGCGTGTTGGCCGCCAGCGGCGTGGTCTACTTCGGAATGTTGTTACTCTTTGGCTTCCGTCTTAAGGACTTTGGACGACGTCCAAGCCGCTGATTTCCACCCTCAGGGCAACATTCCCCCCAAAAAGCCGGCTACCTGCCGGCTTTTTGCATTAGATTCGTCAAGAATTGACAACCACCCGGTAATCTTTGGTAAAAAACCTTTATTATTTACAAATTGCCATCGAAAGGATTCCTGTCGGCGCCGCCGCCAGGGAGAAGAAGTGAAGTACGCCCAAGGACAACCCATGGCGGACCAGGTGATCAATTGGTTGCTACTGCTGCGCTCAGGTAAAGCGACAGCGCAGGACTACAACGACTTCCTGGCGTGGCGTGCGGCTGACCCCGTTCATGAGAATGCCTGGCAACAACTGACAGGCACCCTCGCAGGGTCGACATTTGGCCGGCTTGGTGACGCATATCCCGCAGCGGGATACACCAGTACTGCCTCGCAAACCGCATCGTCGCTGATCCCGCCGCCCCCGGCCATCGTGCCGCCCCGCCGCCGCTTTCTGACCGGCGCGCTTGCGCTCGCCAGTACCGGCGCCTGCGCCGCCTATGTCGGCAACGCCTTCTACCCGCTGAACAACGTGGCGGCTGATGCCGCCACGGCTACCGGCGAACGCCGCCGCTATATGCTGTCAGACGGCAGCCAGTTGCTGCTGGATGCGCGCAGCCGCGTCAACCTGGATTTCACCCCCGCCTACCGCCAGGTCCGCCTGCTGGATGGCGCGGTGACGGTTTCGGTGGCGCCCGATGCGCGCCGCCCGTTCCTGGTGCAAACCGCTGAAGGCACCGTGCGTGCGCTCGGCACCCGTTATATGGTCCGCCAACAGGCCCAGCGCACAGTTGTCGTGGTGCATGAGCATGAAGTCGAAGTCGAGACCATGGCGGGCGCTCACGGTACCGTGCGCGCGGGCACCGGCGCCCGGTTCGACATTTCCCGCATGGACACCCCGCGCGCGGAACTGATGGCTGAAGCTGCCTGGGAATCGGGCTGGGTGGACGCCCGGGGCCGGCCGCTGGCGGAAGTGATTGCCGCGCTGCGCCCGTATCGCACCGGGACGCTGCGCGTATCGATGGCAGCGGGCGGTTTGCCCGTTTCCGGCCATTTCCCGTTGGACGACACCAACGCCGCACTCGACACACTGCAAGACATGATGCCCATCCAAGTACGCCGTTTCACGCCTTGGTTCGTGTCGATCAGCGTCGCGACCTGACAACGCTCAGTCCCGGGCCTGTGTTTCTGCGGCCCGCTTCGTTGTATACTCAGTACCGTGTTTTTATCCAGTAGGCGCCGCGGGTTTTCCTCAAGGCTGTGGTTCTAGGCTTTACAGAGGATCATCCGAAAGGGTTCTCTAGCTAGGACTCTCCAGCCCAGGAACGCTTTCCCCCCTGCGCCCCCCGCCCGGTTGACGGGCGCTCCATCGACAGATCAAACATTAAAAGCTTGCAATCCCATAGGGACTTGCTACAATGTTCGACTTTGCCGAATTCAACTTATATAGCAACATGGCCAATACCGCCCAAGCCCGCAAGCGCGCTCGCCAATCCGTTGAGCGCAACAAGCACAATTCCAGCCTGCGCTCGATGCTGCGCACCGCCATCAAGCGCGTTCGCCAATCCATCGCCGCTGGCGACAAGGCTGCGGCTGGCGACGTGTTCCAGAAGGCCTCGAGCGTGATCGATCGCGTGGCTGACAAGAACATCATCCACAAGAACAAGGCTGCTCGCCACAAGAGCCGCCTGGCTGCCGCTATCAAGGCGCTGGCCTAAGATTCTGCCGCCCCAGCTTTTTTGGGGCGTCATGAATACGGCAAATGAAGAAGGATGCCCTAGGGCATCCTTTTTTGTTGCCTGCTCCAACCTGCTACGCCCTTCTACGCCCCCAGCCGCGCCTTGATGGCGTGAGCGGCCTCGATCAGCGACGCCATGAACGTCTCCACCAGCGGATTGGCCGGACGATGCTCCGGGAACACCACATTGACGCGAAACGGGAACGCGCGCCGCAGCGGCCGGATATGCAAGCCCCGGCCCACGAAATCCAAGGCGGTCAGCGGGTTGACGATGGCAACCCCCAGCCCCTGGCGCACGAACGTACACACGGATACCGCAGTCGGGGTTTCCACGATCGAGCGCCGCAGCACCCCTGCTTCCGCAAAAGCTTCGTCAATCTGAATGCGGTAGGGGTCGCTGGATGACAGGCTGACAAAGGCGTGGCCTTCGAAATCAGCCAGATCGATCTCGGCCTTTTCCAGTAGCGGATGGCCATCGGGCAACACGCACACCTCATCCACCTGCAAAAGCAGCTGCACCCGCGTGCCAGCAGGCGCCGCATCGTGTTCGGTCAGACCCAGGTCATAGCGCTGCGCCGTCAGCCACTCTTCAAGAAACGGAGACTCCTGCGTCTCAACCGACAGGCTCACGCCCGGATGCTGGCCATGAAAGCGCCGGAACGCGTCAGGCAGGATGGAATGCGAAAACGCGGGCAAGGCAATCACCGAGAGCTGCCCGCCACGGAATTCGCGCAGCCGCGCCGCCGCCGACGCCACGCGCTCAAGCCCCGCATAGGACTGGCGAATCTCGTCATACAGCGCCAGCGCCGGCATGGTGGGCCGCAGCCGCCCGTGCACGCGCTCGAACAGCGCAAAGCCAATGCCCTGCTCCATGCGCGCCAGTTCGCGGCTGACGGTGGGCTGCGACGTGCTGAGCAGCTCGGCCGCCCGCGTCACGCTGCCCGCAATCATCACCGCGCGGAACACTTCGATATGCCGATGCGTCAGCATGGACCACCCTATATCAGCAATGAATGGATCTTCAACATATAAGCATTTTACTGGATGCCCTGAAACCGGCATCATGCCGCCTGGTTTCCCTTCCCCTTCAAGGTCCGCACGACATGGCATTCGATCCGCGCCAACTCACCCAACTCGCCACCGAACACGGCACGCCGCTGTGGGTTTATGACGCCGCCGTCATCCGCGAACGCATCGCGCAACTGCGCCGCTTCGACACCATCCGCTTTGCGCAGAAAGCCTGCTCCAACCTGCACATCCTGCGCTTGATGCGCGAGGAAGGCGCCGTGGTGGACGCGGTGTCGCTGGGCGAGATCGAACGCAGCCTGGCGGCCGGCTTCGACCCCAAGGGCGAGCCTGAAGGCATGGTCTTCACGGCCGACCTGATCGACCACGCCACGCTGGCCACCGTGCTCAAGCACGGCATCACGGTCAACGCCGGCTCACTGGACATGCTGGACCGCGTGGGCCAGGCGTCGCGCGGCCATCGCGTGTGGCTGCGCATCAACCCCGGCTTTGGCCACGGCCACAGCAACAAGACCAACACCGGCGGCCCGCAAAGCAAGCACGGCATCTGGATCGATGACGTGGCCGAAGCCGTGTCCATCGTGCGCCGCCACGGCCTGAAGCTGGTGGGCGTGCACATGCACATCGGCTCGGGCGTGGACTACGGCCACCTGTCCAGCGTCTGCGACGCCATGGTGGACGTGGTGCGTTCGCTGGATCACGACATCGAAGCCATCTCGGCGGGCGGCGGGCTGTCCATCCCCTATCGCGACGGCGAGCCGCGCATCGACTGCGACCACTACTTTGAACAGTGGGATGCCGCCCGCAAGCGCATCGAACAATTCCTGGGCCACGACATTCGCCTTGAGATCGAACCGGGCCGCTTCCTGGTTGCCGAAGCCGGCGTGCTGGTGTCGGAAGTGCATGCCATCAACCGCCGCCCCGAGCGCGACTTCGCGCTGGTGGACGCGGGCTTCAATGACCTGATGCGCCCCGCCATGTACGGCAGCTTCCACCGCATCTCGGTGCACGCGCCCGACGGCTCCGCGCCGCAAGGCGTGGCCGAAACGCGCATCGCCGTCGCCGGCCCGCTATGCGAATCGGGCGACGTGTTCACGCAAGAAGAAGGCGGCGTCATGTCCGACCAGCTTCTGCCGCAGCCGCGCATTGGCGACTACATGGTCTTTCACAACGCGGGCGCCTACGGTTCGTCGATGTCTTCGAACTACAACAGCCGGCCGCTGGCGCCGGAAGTGTTGCTGGACGAGGGCCGCGCCCGGCTGATCCGCCGCCGCCAGACCATTCGCGATTTGCTGGCGCTGGAAGACTAAGCGGCCGGACGCTGCAATAGCATGAAGCAATAGAACCGGACCATAGATAACGACGCAGCAGAAAGACGCCGCAAGCCTGAACAACAAAGCCCCGCCGATCAACACACGGCGGGGCTTTTTTATGCGTATCGCTGGGACGTTGATGCGATCAGGTCGGAAACGCGTCGCGCAGCGCGAAGGTGGCTTGTTTGAAGACGCCCAGGTCAGTGCCCACCGCCACGAAGTGCATGCCCATGTCCAGGTAGCGGCGCGCGTCCGCATGCACCGGCGCCAGGATGCCAACCGCCTTGCCTTGCGCCGACACGCGCGCATGCAGATGGCGGATGGCCTCTTGCACTTCGGGGTGGCCCGGATTGCCGATGTGGCCCAAGGCCGCGGCCAAGTCCGACGGCCCGATGAACACGCCATCCACGCCTTCCACCGACGCGATCTCATCCACCGCATCAATGCCCGGGCGGCTTTCAATCTGCAGCAGCACGCAGATGTTGTCGTTGATGGTCTGCAAATAATCCGGCACGGTGCCGTAACGGTTGCTGCGCTGCGCGCCCGCCACGCCACGTATACCTTGCGGCGGATAGCGCGTGGCGGCCACCGCCAGGCGCGCATCGGCCTCGGATTCAATGAACGGAATCAGCAGGTTATAGAAGCCGATATCCAAAAGGCGCTTGATCTGCACCGGGTCGTTCCACGACGGCCGGCCCACCGCCGCGCTGGCGCTGCCCTGCAAGGCTTGCAACTGTTGCAGGAACATCGGCACTTCATTGGGGGAATGCTCGCCATCCAGCAGCAACCAGTCGAAGTCCGCCAGCCCGACGAGCTCGGCCGTAATGTGGCTGGACATGCACATCCAGAATCCGATCAGGCGCTCGCGGGCCAGGATGCGTTGCCGGAAGCGATTGGGTAAGGGTGAGTTCATTGCCGCCTTCGTGTTTGCAGAAAAGGGAATACGGGAATACAGGAATCATGCCGGGCCGAAGCCCGGCGGTACAGCGGGCAAGCACTAGGGCATGCCCTTAATCCATGCGGGCGCCGGACGCTTTCGCGGCCTTGCCCCACTTTGTGATTTCGTTATCGACAAACGCCGAGAACGATTTCGGGTCGTCCGCCACCACCACGAAGCCCACGCTTTCAAGCTTCTTGCGGATGTCGGGTGACGCCAGCGCTTTCACCGTGGCCTGATTCAGACGCTGGATGACCGCAGGCGGCGTCTTCGCAGGGGCCGACAATCCAAACCACGATTCTGCCGAGAAGCCGGGGTAGCCGGACTCCGCGACTGTCGGCGTGTCGGGATAGGCCGGGTTGCGCTTGGCGCTTGCCACGGCCAAGGCGCGCAGCTTGCCGGACGTGACCTGCGGCAGCAGCGTATCTTGATTCAGGAACATCACCGACACGCGGCCGCCGATCATGTCGGTAATTGCCGCAGCGCCGCCTTTGTATGGCACATGCACCAGATCAATCTTGGCGTCCTGCTTCAACATCTCCATGGCCAGATGGCCCGACGAGCCGCTGCCCGAACTGGCGAACGTGTACTTGCCCGGGTTCTCACGCGAGAGCTTGATGAAGTCTTCGATGGTCTTGCCCGGGAACTCCATGTTGGCCACCAGCACGTTGGGGCCAGTTGCCAAGAGCGAGATGTGCGCGAAGTCGCTGTTGCGGTACGGCATGTTCTGGTAGACCGCGTAGCTGATGGCGTTAGACCCGACGCCAGACAGCAGCAAGGTGTAGCCGTCGGGTTCCGCCTTGGCCACCACGTCCGAGCCGATGTTGCCGTTGGCCCCGCCCTTGTTCTCGACGATGACGCTCTGGCCCAGCTCTTTGGACAATTCGGCGGCCAGCAAGCGGCCCACGGAATCCGTGCTGCCGCCCGCCGGGAACGGCACGATCAGCTTCACGGGTTTGGCGGGCCATGTGGCCGCTTGCGCGCGGGCGGCGTTCGGCGCCATCGCCAGCACGCCGATCGTCGTGGCGGCCAGCGCGGCGGTCAGGATGGCAAAGCGTCTGCGCGCCAAAGGTTTGTGTTGTTGCATGGTTGTCTCCTCGTGGTTTTTCTAGGTATGGCGCCCGGTGTCCGGGTCTGCTGTTGTCTTGCAAAAACACGGCTATGCAAAGGCCTGCGCCCGCCTACTTGTCGTCCAGCAGGTAAGGCGTGCCCGCGCGTTCGCAGATGCCGCGCAAACGCTCGGCCAAGGCCGCGGAAATGGGGATGCCCGCGCGCAGCCGGCGCGCACGCTCAGCCGCTTCGGGTTCGCCCGCCACCAACACGGGTTCGTCGGGATTCGCGGGCGGGGTGTCGTGCATCGAATCGATCAAGTCATCCATGTCGGACTCAAACGACCCGGCCGCACGGAACGCATCGGGATTCAAGGCCAGGAAGAAATGCCCGACGTCATCGGGTTCACCCGGCTGACGCGTGGGCGCGCGGCGTGCGGCGAACGCACTGCCGCTTAACGTGCCGCCCAGAATCTGCGCCATCATCGCCAGGCCGTAGCCTTTGTGGCTGCTCATTGCGGGTGTACCGCCCAACGGCGTCAAGCCGCCTTCGGGCCGTTTGAAGATGAACTGCATGGCGGCGTCGGCGTCTGTGACGGCCCCGCCCTGCCCGTCCACCGCCCAGCCCGGGGGCAAAGGCTTACCCAGAAAGTCGTAGACCTTGACCTTGTTGGCGGCGACGGTGGTGGTTGCCATGTCCAGCACAAAGGGTTCGTTGTGAGCCGCGGGCGCGCCGAAGGCGATGGGGTTGGTGCCCAGCATGGGCATGGCGCCGCGCGTGGGCACCATGATGACGCCGTTGGCGCTGCTGGTGACCAGCCCGACCACGCCGCGCTCAACCGCGATGCGTGCGTACACGCCGGCTGCGCCGAAGTGATGCGAGTTGCAGACCGACACCGCACCCACCCCGTGTTCCAGGGCCTTGTCCACGGCCAAGTGCATGGCTTGCGCAGCCACCGGATAACCCAGCCCGCCCATGCCGTCGATCAACGCACTGGCGCCGCTGTCGCGCACGATCTTCGCGCGCGCATCCAGCCGCAGCGACCCCGCGCGCCATTTTTCTTCGTACGAAGGCAGCATCGAAATGCCGTGCGAATCGATGCCCAGCAAATCCGTTTGCGCCATCAGACCCGCCGTGGTGTGCGCCAGATCTTCATCCATGCCCCACGCTTGCAGCACCTGCAAAATCTGCTCGCGAACCTGCTCCACCTGCACGTCCGTTCCTGTTGCTACGTTGCCTTGCACTGAGTCGTCTCCGTTCGTTATGGGTAGTGCGATGCCGGGCGCGGCGGCGGGAAGGGGCTGCGCGCCTAGTCCCGTTCGCGGTCCACCAGCCGATGGCGCGCCTGCCCCAGATGAAATTGCATGGCCACGCGGGCGCGCTCGCTGTCCTGTTCGCGGATGGCGTCCAGGATGGTGGCGTGTTCATCCACGACGCGCTGGGCGCGTTGGCGCGAGCCGGTGCGCGTCAGGCTCAACGTCAGCCGCATGAAACCGTTGATGGATTCGTGGATGCTTTCCAGCACCCCCAGATAGAAGTCGTTGCCGCTGGCCTCTGCGATGCTGGCGTGAAAAGCCAGGTCCGCTTCGGGCGACACCTGGCCGTGCGTCAGGCTGTCGGCAAAAGCCGCATGCGCATCGGCGATCTTCTTCAGTTGTTCGTCTGTGCGGCGCAACGCCGCCAGACGCGCGGCGTCTCCCTCCAACGCCACGCGAACCTCTTGCGCGCGCAGATACGCGCTGACGTTTTGCACATCGTTGAAGGTTTTCAGACGCGGCGCGGGCTGATGGCTGACAAACGTGCCCAAGCCTTGATGCGCGGTGATCAAGCCATCTGCACGCAAACGCAGCAATGCTTCGCGCACGACCGGACGCGACACGCCGAAGCGTTCCGATATTTCGTTTTCAGATGGCAGCTTGTCGCCCACGTTCAGGCCGCCCGAGACGATCTGTTCAAAGATCTGTCCGTAGACCTGATCCGCCAGCCGCACCCGATGCCCGCGTTCAAGCGGTTGGGAAGCTGACGCGTCGGACTCGACGGGCGTCTGCGGCTCGGACGAAGAAGATGCTTTGGATCGGGCCACGAAACCTCCTGAATGCTTAGGGCCTGCTCGCCTTGACGCGAACAGCGCTCATCGTACCGCCAACAGGCGATGCAATGAGCGGTATGCAGCGAACCCGTTCACGCTCAGGCCGCCACGGCTTCCTTGTCCCATGCCGCCAACGCACGCGCGACCGGCGCCACGCGTTCTCGTTCGGCGGCCGAGATGCCCGTCAACAACGGCAGCATCGGGCCCATGTCCGCCACGCCCGACAGCGTAACGGCGTCATGCAGCACGCGGATGGGGCTGATGCCGTCGCGGCAATCTTCCAGGCCCAGATAGTGTTCGCGCACGGCTTCGGCTTCGTCGTAACGGCCTTCGCCAAGCAGGTGCAGCAGGCGCATCGAACCGCGCGGCGCAACGCACACGGAGCCCGACGTGAAGCTTTTCAAACCGAAGTCGCGGTAGTGGACGATGGCCGGACGTTCGCCGATGCCGCTGACGATCCAGCGCGAATCCACGGATTCCAGCAACGACGACAGGTACGCATCTTTTGCCGGGTTGTCGCGCACCACGGCGTACTTGAACGCGGCGATGCGGCCTTCTTCGATCAGGCGCGCGGCGGTTTCCGGCGCCAGGTAGTCGGCCGACTTGATGTAGACCACGGCCGGCTTGCCCAACGCATCGGTGAAGCGGCGCACGCCTTCGGCGAGACCGTCATCGGTGTACGGGAACGCCATCGGCAGCAGCATGGCGGTGGGAAACGCGCGCGACCGCAGGATGGCGGCCTGGTCCATCATCTTGCCGTAGTCGGGGCCAACCGACGGCAGTATCCACGTGTCCGATCCCGCCAGGCCTGCCAGCATGTCCACGATGCGCGCGTATTCGCTCACGCCCACGTTGTAGAAATTGGCGTTGCCGCCGTACATCACGTTGCGCACGCCGCCGGCCTCCAGATGCCCCAGCAGCGCCTTGTTGGCGGCTTCGTTCAAGGACAGATCGTCGTGGCGGGCGAGCGGCGGCACGGCGATGACCGAACGTTGCAGGTCCTGGGCGGTGACCGGGGTAGTTTTCATGAACGGGGCTCCTGGCGGTTGCACTTGTCAGATGAGTGATGGGAAAAAAGTATACTTGGTTGACAAGCAAATTCTCAATACCTATATTTGTTTGACAAGTGGAAAGGCATCAACAATGCGGGGCGCGATGAGCGCCCCGCTGCAACACGCCTCGGGCGATGCCAGGGGCGCGCAACATCCCCACAAACGATGCGCGGCCACGCGCACACCGAGGAGACAACCCATCATGCAAGCCCCCATCGTGCGATGCCGGCTGATCACTGCCGTCTGTTTGATGGCGACGGCGCTGCTGCTGCCCGCAGCCCAAGCCCACGCCGACTATCCCGAACGCGACGTCAAGATCATCGTGCCCTTCCCCGCAGGCGGCACTGCGGACATCGCCGCGCGCGTCGTGGCGGCTGAGCTGGGCAAGAGCTGGAACAAGCCGGTGGTGGTGGACAACAAGGCTGGCGCGGGCGGCAACGTCGGCACGGCCGAGGCGGCGCGCGCCACCGCTGACGGCTACACGCTGCTGATGGGCACCGTCAGCACGCACGCCATCAACCAATCGGTCTACAGCAAGCTGCCTTACGACCCGGTCAAGGACTTCGTGCCGGTCACGCTCGTCATTCCCGTGCCGAACATTCTGGAACTGAACCCCAAGTTCGCCGACAAGCACGGCATCCGCACGGTGGCGGACCTGATCAAGTATCTGAAGGCCAACCCGGGCAGCGTCAACATGGCGTCCACCGGCAACGGCACGTCCACGCACCTGTCGGGCGAACTATTCCAGAGCATGACGGGCACGCGCATGACGCATGTGCCGTACAAGGGCAGCAGCCCCGCGCTGACCGATGTGATGGGCGGGTCCGCCGACCTGATCTTCGACAACCTGCCCTCGTCCATGGGCTACATCAAGGGCGGCAAGCTGCGGCCGCTGGCGGTTACCACCGCCGCGCGCTCGCCCGCGCTGCCCGATGTGCCGACGATGGCCGAAGCGGGCGTGAAGGGGTATGAGGCATCCAGCTGGTTCGGTTTGCTGGCGCCTGCCGGCACGCCGCCCGCCATTGTTGAAAAAATTCAGCGCGACGTGGCGGCCGCCTTGCAACAGGAACCCGTGCGGGCGCAGTTGCAGGCGCAAGGCGCCACGCCATCCGGCAATACGCCCACGCAGTTCAAGCAATTCATGGCGCAGGAAACCGTCAAGTGGGCGGAAGTGGTGAAGACCTCCGGCGCAAAAGTCGACTGACCCCACGCGAATCACGCTCCACATTCAGACTCAGATTCAGGTCCACATTCAGCCCCCCGATTCAGGCCCGGCCGCAACGCGTGAGCGCCGGGTTTTTCATCACCACGCGAACCAGGAGACACCATGAATAAACTGATCTGCGCCGCCGCCGCGGCGAGCGCCGTTCTACTTGGCGGGCCGGCTGCACAAGCGGCCGGCTACCCCGACAAGCCCGTCACGATGATCGTGCCGTTCGTGCCCGGCGGCTCGTCCGACATCACGGCGCGTTCGGTCACGCCCGCGCTGTCGAAGATCCTGGGCCAGACCTTCGTGGTTGAAAACAAGCCGGGCGCCAACAGCGCCATTGGCGCGCAGGCGCTGGCTCGCAGCACGCCTGACGGCTACACGATGATGGTCGGGTCGATTGGCACCTTCGCCATCAACGAAGCGCTGTACAAGAACCTGTCTTACAACCCCAGCAAGGATTTTGCGTATCTGACGCAAGCGGTGCGCAACCCGAACGTGCTGGTCGCCGCCCCCACCTTCCCTGCCGCCACCGTGGCCGAGCTGGTTGCGTACGCGAAGAAGAATCCGGGCAGCGTGTCGTACGCGTCGTCTGGCACGGGTTCGTCCGACCACCTGTCCGCCGTGCTGTTTCGCCAGCGCACGGACAGCACGGGTGTCGACGTACCCTACAAGGGCGGCGGCGCGGCCATTGCCGACCTGATCGGCGGACAAGTCAACGTGTCGTTCCAGAACCTGGGTGCGGTGCAGAACCACATCAAGGCCGGCAAGCTGAAAGCGTTGGCCATTACGGGCGATGCGCGCGCACCGGATCTGCCCGACGTGCCGACCCTGGCGGAAGCGGGCATCAAGGACATGGTGGTGTATTCCTGGCAAGGCTTCGCCGTGCCCAAGGGCACGCCGCCGGCCGTCGTGGAGCAATTGTCCAAGGCGCTGCAAACCGCGCTGCGCGACCCGAAGACCGAGCAAACGCTGCAAGGTTTAGGCTTTGAAGTGGTGGCCAACACGCCGCAGCAGTTCACGCAATTCCAGCAAGGCGAGGTCAAGCGCTGGAAGGACGTCATTCAGAAAGCCAACATCCAGCTGGAATGAGCCGTGGCTAAAGCCGCGGCATAAGCTCATGGGGATGCCTGCGGGCATCCCCGGTGCCTGATCCCAGGCCGAATCAAGTAGCATGACCGTTTTCGCCACCCACCCGTACGACAACATGACCACCAAGCAACGCATCATCCAGGTCGGCTCGCTGGCCGGCTCCCCCACCGCCAACAAGAGCCTGGCAGACCGCTATGACGTCGTGGAACTGTGGAAGTTTCCCGATCGCAAGGCGGCGCTGGCCGAACACGGCAAGGGCATCACCGCGGTTGTCACGTCGGCCAACTTCGGCGCCGACGCGGAACTCATCAACGCCCTGCCCGACCTCAAAGCCATTTGCAGCTGGGGCGTGGGCTACGAAACCATCGACGTGGAAGCCGCCAAGAAACGGGGCGTACAGGTCAGCAACACGCCTGACGTGCTGACGGATTGCGTGGCGGACCTGGCCTGGGGCCTGCTGATTGCCGGCGCCCGCCGCATGGGCCAGGGCGAACGCTTTGTGCGCGCTGACCAATGGGGCCAGGTGCATGGCAGCATCCCGCTGGGCCAGCGCGTCAGCGGCAAGAAGCTGGGCATTGTGGGCCTGGGCCGCATCGGTGAAGCCATTGCCAAGCGTGGCACGGGTTTCGACATGGACGTGCGTTATCACAACCGCAGAAAGCGCGACGACATCGCGTACGGCTACGAAGCGTCGCTGGTGGATCTGGCCAAGTGGGCCGACTTCCTGATGGTCGCCACCGTGGGCGGCCCGAGCACGCGCCATCTGGTGAATCAGCCCGTGCTGGAAGCGTTGGGCCCAACCGGCATCATCGTCAACATCGCGCGCGGCCCGGTCATTGATGAAGCGGCGCTGGTGGCGGCGCTGGAATCCGGCAAGCTCGGTTGCGCAGCCCTGGACGTGTTCGAACACGAACCCAAAGTGCCCGACGCGCTGAAGAAAAGCGACAAAGCTGTCGTGCTGCCGCACATCGGCAGCGCCACGCTGGAAACACGCCTGGGCATGGAAAACCTGATGCTGGATAACTTGCAGGCCTACTTCGATACGGGCCGTGTGATTACGCCGGTCGAATAAAAAACACCTGCTGCAAAAACGAAAAAGCCTCTCGGTGCCCATACCGAGAGGCTTTCGACTTTCCGGCCCCGCGGGATCGGCAGTCTTCCTGCAAAGGAACTACTTAAGGCTTTTCAGCCGCTTGCTACTTGGCCGGCGTCGTGGCGCCGGAATGGTCCATCTTTGATGCAGTGCCTGATTTCGCGGCCGCCGGTTTGGCGGACGTTTTGTCAGACTTGTGATGCTTGTGCTGCGCGTGGGTCTTGGTATCACCCGCCTTGGTCGTGGCATCGGCGCCGGCCGCGAACGCAGAAGGCGCAGCAGCAAGACCGAGGCACAAGGCCGAGGTGGATAAGAACGCAGCGATACGGGAGTGAGTCGTCATTTCATGAACTCCTGAATGTGCAAGGCTAAAAGCCTATCCGACACGGGGCGGCAACATCGCCGCTTACCCCGTACTCCGTTTGAAGAGCCGGCACGCGGAAGGTTCAACGCGGAACCACAAACTTTCGGACGCTAACGTTTGCTAATACAGGGGGTGTTAATACAGCGCCGCACTCAGCTTTCAAACGCCAGCAACGCCACGGTGGCGAACAGCATCAGCGCGAAGCTGGCTCTCAGCTTGCGTTCAGGCAGCTTGTACGCCAAGCGCACGCCAACCGGCACGAACAGCAAGCTGCCAATCGCCATGGGCAGGCCCACCATCCAGTTCGCCTGACCCGCCCATCCGTAGGTGATGAGCGCAATCGTGGAACCCGGAATCACCATGCTCAACGCGAGCGCCTGCGCCGTGGTCTGCGGCAGCCGGAAGACCGACGTGATGATGGGCACCGCCAGCACTGCGCCGCCCACCCCAAAGAAGCCGCCCAAGGTGCCGCACAACATGCCCAAGACGCTCGCACGACGGGGCGTGAAAGCAGGCGCTGCACGCGTTGGCTTTTGCGTTTGCGTTGCCGCTTTTTCTTTGTGTTTCTGATTGCCGGCGGCAACGCGGCCCGCGCGCCACGTCTGCCACACATAGAACAAGGCGATGAAGAACAGGAACACGGCGAAGCTTCGTCGCAAGACACTGGAGTCGATACCCAGCGCCAAACGCGCGCCCACCCACGTGAACAGCACGGCGCCCGCCGCACCTGCGGCGGCCACGCGCTTGTCGATGCGCGTCTGCTGGTTGTACTTGCGCACCGCCATCGTGATGGCGGGCAACACCATGATCAGCGCGGTGCCTTGCGCCAGTTGTTGCGACATGCCCATCAACAGCACCAGCGCGGGAATGGCGATAAGACCGCCCCCGATGCCCAGCACGCCGCCCATGAAACCAATCAGGCCACCCGCGGCCAGGCACGCGGCGATCACTAACAGACTCACAACATGCTCCCGATCAGCGCAGCTTGTCCAGCGCGGCGTCCAGGCGGTCCACCGCCCAGATCTCCAGACCCTCGATAGGCTGGCGCGGCGCGTTGGCCTTGGGGATGAGTGCAATCGAAAAGCCCAGCTTGGCGGCTTCGCGCAAACGTTCCTGGCCGCGCGGCGCGGGCCGGATCTCACCTGCCAGCCCCACTTCACCGAATGCAATCAGGCCACGCGGCAAGGGCTTGTCGCGCAACGACGACATGATGGCCAGCAGCACCGGCAAGTCGGCCGCGGGCTCCGTGATGCGCACGCCGCCCACGGCGTTGACGAACACGTCCTGGTCGAACGTGGTGACGCCCGCGTGCCGGTGCAGCACGGCCAGCAGCATCGCCAGCCGGTTGCCTTCCAGCCCGACCGTCAGCCGGCGCGGGTTGGGCGCGTGCGAGCTATCGACCAATGCCTGGATTTCAACCAGCAGCGGGCGCGTGCCTTCCTGCGTGGCCATCACGCAGGAACCGGCCACCTGCTGTTCGTGTTGCGACAAGAACAGCGCGGACGGGTTGGCCACGCCACGCAGACCGCGGTCGGTCATGGCGAAGACGCCAAGTTCATTCACTGCACCAAAACGGTTCTTGAAGGCGCGCACCAGGCGGAACGACGAATGCGTATCGCCTTCGAAATACAGCACCGTATCCACGATGTGTTCGAGCACGCGCGGACCCGCCAGCGCGCCGTCTTTGGTGACGTGGCCGATCATGACGATGGCGATGCCCGTCTGCTTGGCCAGCCGCGTCAACTGCGCGGCGCACTCGCGCACCTGCGACACGGAGCCCGGCGCGGCGCTGAGTTCACCGCTGTACAGGGTTTGAATGGAATCGATAACGGCAACGGTCGGCTTCTGCTCGGACACGGCAGCCTGAATGGCTTCCAGCCGGATCTCGGCCAGCAGATTGACGTTGCCGGTCTGCAAGTCAAGGCGGCGGGCGCGCAAGGCGACCTGCTCGGCGGACTCTTCGCCCGTCACGTACAGCACGGGCGTGGTCTCGGACAGCGAAGCCAGCGCTTGCAGCAGCAGCGTGGATTTGCCGATGCCGGGGTCCCCCCCAATCAGCACCACGGCGCCGGCCACCAGACCGCCGCCCAGCACGCGGTCAAATTCGTCCAGGCCGGTAGGCTGGCGCGGCGTTTCGCGGGCTTCGATTTCGGACAGGCTGCGCACCGGGCTGGCCGAGGCCAGCGGGGCATAGCGGTGGGCGGACGCGGCGGGCGACGACGACTCCACCGTTTCTTCCAGCGTGTTCCAGGCGTTGCAATGCGGGCATTTGCCCTGCCACTTCGGGGTCGTGCCGCCACAGTCGGCGCACACATATACGGTTCGGGATTTGGCCATGCGCGAAAGTGTACTGGCAACCCTCGCGTCCCGGGGCGCAGAACCGGGACCAAAATGCGCATTGAACGGCCACATTGACGTGCTGCGGGGCACGAGTCTGTCATTCTGCTTTCAGTATTAGGGACGGGCCAAAGTTACATCATGCAAATAGAAGAAATTCCCTGCCGGAATCCCGCAAATCGCGCATAATCGACGGATGCAGCGCGGCCTGCTTCTCACAAGCCGCATAAACCGGAACAAGACCCCAGCCCCGACGAGATCGCCGGACCACCGGCGCGGCGCCCAGCAAAGGTCAAACGCGAATACGTCCTCCCACCGGGCGTATGCGCGAGGAGTACGCGCATGAGCATTACCTATCGCCCCCCTTTCGATGAAGACGATGAACGGGATCTGCGCGCCCTGTACCGTAAGCCCAGACCCGGGAGCAGTCCCGAACTTGACGCCGCGGTGCGCCGAGCCTGGCACCCTGGCCACAGCTGGCACCCCGGCTGGGCTGCAGCGGCATGCGCCGCGATGGTGGCGGGCCTGTTCGCCTGGACGGACATGCGCGAAAGCGCCGACGCCCCCGAGCTGAACGCGCAGCTTGTCGCCCCGCATGAAGTTGGCACCAGCGCCGAACGTTCGCCGCCCCCCGTCGCCCTGACCGATGCGCTGGCCGGAAAATCCCCAGCGCCCGCCGTCACCCAGCGCGTTTCTGTTTCCGCATCGGCGTCGGAGTCAACGGCCGAGCCCATCCAGAGCCAGGCGGCTCAAGTGGCTCCGGCCCCGGAAGCCGCTGCCGCCGGTACGGCACAGCCCGCCGAGGCGACGGCCACCGACGTCGTCGCGTTCAGCGAAGAAGATATCGAGGCTCGCGTGGCTCACATCCGGTCGCTGATGCAGAACGACCAGCAGGACGACGCCGTGCAAGCGCTGCGCGAATTGCAGCAAGGCGCGCCCGACCTGACCTTGCCTGACGACCTTCAGGAACTGGCCCAGCAAAACCCGGCCTGAGCTCACGGCCCGAACTCACGGCTCGAACTCACGGCCTGACCTTCCGTCCTGACCTTACGTCCTTGATCCGGCCCCCGGCCCCGCCCATTACGGCGGCGCCGGGGGCCGTGTTGCATCCCCGCCGCAAGCCGTTCAGGATCAAGAAACAGTGGTCAAAAAAAGGGTGGCTTCTTGCTAACATAGCCGCCATGAGTCCGAGCTTCCACCACCGCAATCTTCCCCACCTGCTGCTCTACGCACGCGAAACCCTGATGGCGCATTTCCGACCCGTATTGCACGCGGCCGGCGTCACCGAACAACAATGGCGGGTGTTGCGCACCTTGAGCGAAGTCGGCTCGATGGAACCGAACCAGATCGCGCGCAGCTGTCAGATCCTTAGCCCCAGCCTGACCCGCATGCTGGCCGGCATGGAAGAACAAGGCCTGATCAAGCGCGTGCGCTCCAGCGCCGACCAGCGCCGCCAGGAAATCTCGCTGACCCCCAAGAGCAACAAGCTGATCGACCGGATGCGTCCGCACGTGGATGCGAAGTACCAAGAGATCGAAGCCAAGATCGGCAAGGAATTGCTTGACCGCCTGTACCGCGACGTCGACACCATGGTCGACCTGATCAAGCAGAATACGCCGGCATCGCGCGATGCCGACGAAGGCTGAAACTCAGTCGGGCACCGGGAAGATCGCGTTGATCTGCCCCGTGCCGGAGCTGGTGAAGTAATCGGTGACGATCTCCACCGGCTTGTCGTAAGCGTCCCACCCCAGCAAGCCCAGCAGCATCGCCGTGTCGTGCATGCCGCCCTCGCCCACGCACAGCTCGGCGTACTCCGGCAGCATGGCGCAGAACGTCTTCCAATCCCCCTGGCGCCACAGATCGACCACCCGCAGATCCACCTGACGATGGAACTCGCGGCTGATCTGGTGCATGGCGGCTTCTGGGCTGTTGTTGTCGTTGAACCGATGTGACAACGAACCGCTGGCCAGCACGGCGACGCGGTTATCGCTGGCTTCGATCGCCTGACGCAAGGCGGCGCCGAAGCGCCGGCTTTCATCCAGACCATGCCAGGCGCACCATGCCGCCACCGACACCACATTGAAACGGCCGTCGCCGTTCATGTAGCGCATGGGAACCAGCGTGCCGTATTCCAGTTCCAGGCTGTCGATCTCGTGCGTGCGCGTGCCCACGCCCGCCGCGTTGGCGCATTCGGCGATGCGGCGGCCCAGTTCAGGGTTGCCGCCGTAGGCGTAGTCCATGTCCTTGATGAAGTGCGGCAGTTCGTTGCTGGTGTAGCGGCCCGCAAAGCGCGCATTGGCGTTCACGTGATAGCCCGCGTTCACCAGCCAGTGCACGTCCAGCACCACAATCGTATCCACATCCAGATCGCGGCAACGCTGGCCGATTTCGCGGTGGCCCTGGATGGCGGCCTCGCGGCAGCCGTGGTGCTTGCCGGGAAGTTCCGACAGATACATCGACGGCACGTGCGTCACTTTCGCCGCCAGCGCAAGCTTGCCCATGATGGTTGTCTCCTTGGTGCAGGGGCTCAAACGCCCCATTTCGGTATGTGGTGGCTGCCCATCGACACGCAGACGTTTTTGATTTCGGCGAAGACCTCGTAGCTGTATTCGCCGCCTTCGCGCCCCGTGCCGGATTCCTTGGTGCCGCCGAACGGCTGACGCAAGTCGCGCACGTTCTGGCTGTTGATGAACACCATGCCGGCCTCGATGCCGCGCGCCAGACGGTGGGCGCGGCCAATGTCGCTTGTCCAGATGTAGGACGCCAGGCCGTATTTGACATCATTGGCCAGCGCCAAGCCTTCGGCCTCGTCCTTGAACGGGATCAGGCAGGCAACGGGGCCGAAGATTTCTTCCTGCGCGCAACGCATGCGGTTGTCGAC
Organism: Achromobacter kerstersii; assembly: GCF_902859595.1. Lineage (GTDB taxonomy): Bacteria > Pseudomonadota > Gammaproteobacteria > Burkholderiales > Burkholderiaceae_B > Achromobacter > Achromobacter kerstersii. The sequence continues at coordinate 1,929,230 of NZ_CADIJQ010000001.1, forward strand.
GTCGGCCAGCACGGTCGGGCGCACGAAGTTGCCGCCCGATAAATGCGCCGGCAGCCCGGCCGGCTTGCCTGCGCCACCGGCCAGGATGTGCGCGCCCTCTTGCTCGGCCAGCTGGATGTAGCCCGTTACCTTTTCCCAATGCTGGCGCGTGATCATCGCGCCCACATGCGTGGCGTCATTCATCGGGTCACCCACCGCCAGCCGTTCGGCGCGCGCGGCGAATTTGCGCACGAAGTCGGCGTAGATGGTTTCTTGGACGAAGATGCGGGAGCCCGCCGTGCAGCGTTCACCATTCAACGAAAAGATGGTGAACAACGCGGCGTCCAGCGCGCGCTCGACATCGGCATCATCAAAGATCAGCACGGGCGACTTGCCGCCCAGTTCCATCGAGAACTTCTTGATGCCGCCGGCGCTGGTCATGATTTTTTTACCGGTGACGGTGCCACCGGTAAACGAGATAGCGCGCACGCCGGGGTGGCGCACCAACGCGTCGCCCGCCGTTGCGCCCATGCCCTGCACCACGTTCAGCACGCCGGCGGGGATGCCGGCTTCAAGGGCCAGGCGGCCCAGCTGATCTGCCGTCAGTGGCGAGAGTTCAGACATCTTCAGCACTGCCGTATTGCCCAGCGCGAGACATGGCGCGGTTTTCCACGTGGCCGTCATGAAAGGCACGTTCCACGGCGACACCAGCGCGCACACGCCCACCGGCTGGTACAGCGTGTAGTTCAGCATCTGGTCATCGACGGGATAGGTATGCCCGTTCATGCGCGTGCAGACCTCGGCGAAGAAATTGAAATTCTCGGAGGCGCGCGGAATCAGCTGCTTGCGGGTTTGCGAGATCGGCAGGCCGGTGTCCTGCGTTTCAAGTTCGGCCAGCATGGGCACGTTCTGGTCGATCAGTTCGCCCAGCCGGCGCATCAGCCGCGCGCGTTCCTTGGCGGGCGTGTTGGCCCATTTTGGAAAGGCGGCCGCCGCGGCGGACACGGCGGCGTCGATTTCGGCCTGGCCGCCCGACGCCACTTCGTCGATGGCGTCGCCCGTGGCCGGGTTGTAGGTAATGAAGCGGTCTTGGCTGTCGACCTGCTCCCCATTGATCCAGTGCTTGATGCTCATCGCGGCTCCTCGTCCCGTGCTCGGCGGTGATGGCCGCCACTTTTTAATTAACACGTTAACATTATGCCGGCGAAAGGCAGGCTGTCAACGTCTGAAAACCACTAGCGGAGGGCAAGCGGGGTTGCTCGCATTTGGCGTTGCGGCACGGTTGCTCCTCGGTTGCCGCCCCCGTTGCAGCCCCGTTGCAGCCCCGTTGCCGCTCACTCCGGATTTCATTATGCTAATTAACATGCTAACAATATTGTGCGGGAGACCCCATGCCCCATATCTGGATTGAGTACTCGGGCAATCTGGCCCTGGATACGCGCGCCCTGATGCGCACCGTACAGGCTGCCGCCGTGGGTGACGGCAGCCTGTTTCCGTTGGCCGGCGCCCGCACCCGCGCCTTGCGGGTGGATGATTGCCTGATCGTCGATGGCCACCCAGACAATGCGTTCGTCCATGTGGTGCTGCGCATCGGACATGGCCGCAACGACGCGCAAAAGGCCGCGCTGGGTGAACGCGTTTTCCAGGCGCTGACCACGGTGCTGGCGCCGCAGATGGCCGCGCGCCCCTTGGGGATTTCGATGCAGATCGAAGAGGCAGACCCCGTGCTGAACTACAAGCTGAACAACTACCGCGACTATCTGGCGGCCAGAGCCGCCCAGACAAGTGCCGCGCTCGCCGCGCCGCCGCGCAGCGTGGTGGGTGCGGCGCTGAACACGCGGCAAGCGTTGGCCGCCTTGGGCAGCGCCGTGGACGCCCCGCCCTACAAGGCCGCGCCCAAGGCGCCCGTGCTCTACATCAAACCCGCAAACACCTATGCGCAAGACGGCGACGTCATCACGCTGCCGGCGGACATCACTGAAGTGCAAGTGGGCGCCACCTTGGGCGTGGTGTTCGCACGCCGCGCAACACGGCTGAGCGAGTCGGAAGCGTTGGACGTGGTGGCGGGGTATCGCGTAGTGGCCGATTTGTCTGTGCCGCACGCGAGCTACTTCCGCCCCGCCCTCAAACAGCAATGCCGCGACGGATTCTGCCCTATTGGCCGTGATTTGGCGCCCGCCTCTGCCATTGCCAACCCCGACGCGCTCGACATCGAGGTGTGGGTGGATGGCGTGGTCGCGCAGCGCGCCAGCACCGCCGACCTGGTCCGCCCCGTTGCCCGCCTGATCGCCGACGTGACGCAGTTCATGAGCTTTGAGGCGGGCGACATGCTGCTGGTTGGCACGCCGCACGACGCGCCGCGCCTGCGCGCCGGGCAGCGCTACGACATCCGCATCGCGCAGGTTGGCACGTTGGGCAACGCGTTGGCCGCCGCCACGGTTTAAGGACGAATCCATGAAACACGCACGCATCGCCTATGAAGGCGCTATCCACGCCGCCACCGAAGCGCAGCCCGGCCACGTCCGCCTGGCCGACGGCCGCGTCCTGGCCGAAGACGCCGTGACGTGGCTGCCGCCCATCGAACCGCGCACGACCTTCACGCTGGCCATCAATTACGCGGACCATGCCAAAGAGCTGGCCTTCAAGGCGCCCGACGAACCCTTGGGCTTTCTGAAGGCGGCCAACACCTTCGTCGGGCACCGCGCGCAAACGCTGCGCCCGGCCGACGTCGGCTTCATGCACTATGAATGCGAGCTGGCTGTCGTGATCGGCAAAACGGCGCGCGGCGTCTCGCGCGATCAAGCCTACGACTACGTGGCGGGCTACACGGTGGCCAACGATTACGCGCTGCGCGACTACCTGGAAAACTGGTATCGCCCCAACCTGCGCGTGAAAAGCCGCGACACCTGCACGCCACTGGGCCCTTGGCTGGTCGACCGCGACGACGTGCCAGACCCCATGAACCTGAATCTGCGCACCACCGTCAACGGCGTCGAAACCCAACGCGGCAATACGCGCGACATGGTGTTCGACGTACCCGCCCTGATCGAATACTTCAGCAGCTTCATGACGCTTTCCGCGGGCGACCTGATCCTGACCGGCACGCCCGACGGCATCGTCAATGTGGCGCCGGGTGACGAAGTTGTCACTGAAATCGAAGGCATCGGCCGGCTGGTCAACACGCTTGTTCCCTACCCCTCGTGAGCCCTCTACAGGACACCCCATGCTAGACACCCAAACGGTGCGCAACCTTGCCGCGCGCCTGCACGACGCCGAACGCAGCCGGCAGCAGATCGGCCAGATTTCACTGGAACACCCGGACATCACCATCGCCGACGCGTACGCCATTCAGCGCGCGTGGATGGACATCAAGCTGGCAGAAGGCCGCGTGAAGCGCGGGCACAAGATTGGGCTGACGTCGCGCGCCATGCAGCAGGCATCGCAAATCAACGAACCCGATTTCGGCATGCTGCTGGACGATATGTTCTTTGCCGATGGCAGCGACATTCCCGCAAGCCGGTTCATCCTGCCGCGCCTGGAAGTCGAGCTGGCGTTTGTGCTGGGCAAGCGGCTGCAAGGCCCGAACGTGACGTTGTTCCAGGTGTATGACGCGGTGGATTACGTGATCCCGGCGCTTGAGATCATCGACGCGCGCTCACACGGCATCGACCCCGCCACGCAGCGCCCGCGCAAGGTGTTCGACACCATCGCCGACAACGCCGCGAACGCGGGCGTGGTGATGGGCGGTCGGCCCGTGAAGATCGGCGAGCTGGACTTGCGTTGGGTGGGCGCCATCTTGTCGCGCAACGCCGTCATCGAGGAAACCGGCGTGGCCGCAGGCGTCTTGAATCACCCGGCCAATGGCGTAGTATGGCTGGCTAACAAGCTGGCCGCCCACGACGTGGCGCTGGAAGCCGGGGAGATCATTTTGTCGGGTTCGTTCACGCGCCCGATCGCAGCCCGGCCCGGCGACACCTTCAATGTCGACTACGGCGTGCTGGGTTCCGTCAACTGTCATTTCATCTAACACGGCATGCCGTCCATGGACATCCTGACCAACACCTTCAAGCAAGCCTTGCGCGACCGCCAACCCCAGATCGGCCTGTGGGCCGGGCTGGCCAGCGCCTACACCTCCGAGATCGTCGCCGGCGCCGGCTTTGACTGGCTGCTGATTGACGGCGAACACGCCCCCAACACCTTGCAGACGACGCTGTCGCAACTGCAATCGGTGGCCGCTTACCCGGTAGCCGCCGTGGTGCGCCCCGCCTGGAACGACCCGGTACAGATCAAGCAGATTCTGGACACCGGCGCGCAGACCTTGCTGGTGCCGATGATTCAGTCCGCCGACGAAGCGCGCGCGGCGGTGGCCGCCGTGCGCTATCCGCCCGCAGGCATTCGTGGCGTGGGCAGCGCGCTGGCGCGTTCGTCGCGTTGGAACCGCATCCCGAATTACCTGGAGCGCGCGAACGACCAGATGTGCGTGCTGGTGCAAATCGAAACGCCGGCCGGCCTCGCCGCGCTGGATGAGATCCTGGCGGTGGAAGGGGTGGACGGCGCCTTCATCGGCCCGGCCGACCTGTCGGCGGGCATGGGCTACCTGGGGCAGCCTGACCACCCCGAGGTCTTGAAGACCATCGACGACGCCATCACCCGCATCGTGCGCTCGGGCAAGGCCGCGGGCATCCTGCACGGCGGCGTGGCGCAAGCCAAGCACTATCTGGAATTGGGCGCCACCTTTGTGGCCGTGGGCGTGGACGCCATTCTGCTGGCGCGCGCCGCCGAAAACCTGGCGGCGCAATTCAAGGATGTGAAGCCGGTGGCAGCGGGCAAAGGTCCGTACTGACCGCGGTATTCACGAATAAAAAAAGCGCACCTTGTGCGCTTTTCTCTTGGGGCCGACGGAACGCAATCAGGAACGACCGCCCAGGCTGCCCCCGCCATCCACGCCCAGCACCTGGCCGGTAATGAAGCCCGCGTCATCGGACAGCAGGAAGGCGATGGCGGCGGCCACTTCGGCCGGCGTGCCCAGGCGCTTCATGGGCACGGAAGCCAGCGCGCGCTTTTCGCCTTCGCTGCCAGCCGGGCGCGTGGCGCGGAACATTTCGGTTTCGATCGGGCCGGGGGCCACCGCATTGGCGGTGACGCCATACTCGGCCAGCTCCAGCGCCCAGGTGCGGGTGCAACCGACCAGCGCGTTCTTGGCGGCGGAATACGCAGTGCGGTCCAGGCCGCCATAAATGGCGCGGCTGACGACGTTGACGATGCGGCCGGCGCGGCGCACTTTCATGGATTCAATAAAGGCCTGCGTGACTTGCACCGCCACGCGCACGTTCAAGTCCAGCACGTTGTACAGCGTGGCCAGATCAATTTCACCCAGCGGTTGCGGCGACGCGATGCCGACGTTGTTGACGACGGCGTCGACGGGGAATTTCTCGCGGATTTCGCGCAGCACTTCTTCGGTGCGGCCAGCGTCGGCCAGGTCACAGGCGTACAGATAACCGGGGAAATCGACATCCGTCGTGTTGCGCGCGATGCCCACCACATGACAACCCATGTCGGACAGCCGCTGCGTCAGCGCCCAGCCTATGCCCTTGGTGGCACCCGTAATGAGCACGCATTTGTCCTTCATGGATCGAAACCTCGTAGTCTGTTTGCTTGGTCAAAAACGGGCGCTTGGGCGCCCGGTGTTCCCAGTAGACACCATCCTGAGATGGCTGTCTTGTAAATTGCGTAGCAAATCTTGCCCGGCGGACACCCTGCCGCCCGGGACGGCAGGCGGCGAAATCAGCGCGTTCAGGCGTCGCGGGTGACGGGTACGCGGGGCGCCAGTGCGCACAGCAGCTCGTAGCCGATGGTGCCGGCGGCCATGGCCACTTCGTCCACCGACGGGCCGTCTTCGCCGAACAGCACGACGGGCGCGCCGACGCCCGCGGCGGGAATCGGGTCCAGGTCGACGATCAGCATGTCCATGGATACGCGGCCCAAGAGCTGGGTGCGGATGCCGGCCACGACAACCGGCGTGCCGGTGGTGGCGTGCCGCGGGTAGCCGTCGGCGTAGCCGCAGGCGACGATGCCCACGCGCATGGGGCGTTCGGCGCGGAAGATGGCGCCGTAGCCCACCGAATCGCCCGCCTTCAGCTCTTGCACCGCGATGATCTCGGAGCTGAGCGTCATGGCAGGCTTCAGGCCGAACGACGTGGCTTCAGCATCCGCGAACGGCGACGCGCCGTACAGGCAGATGCCCGGGCGCACCCAATGGGTTTGCGCCGGGGTGCTGACCGCGATGTCGGCAAAGCGCAAGGTGGCGGCCGAGTTGCAGACGCTGATTGCGCCCGGCATCTTATGCGTCACCGAATTAAACACGGCCAGTTGCTCGGTCACGCCTTGGGGGCCGTCCGCGCAGGCAAAGTGCGTCATCTTGCCCACCGAACCCAGCGTGCCCTGCTGTTGCAGCAGCATCGCGCGTTCATGGGCGGCGGGATAGGCGGCGGGGCTGAAGCCCAGGCGGTTCATGCCGCTGTTCAGCTTCAGCATGACGTCCACGCGGCGGGTGAAACGCGCGCGCGCCAGCATGTCCAGCTGTTCGCGGTTGTGTACGGTGGTGCTGAGATGGTAGCGGTCGACCAGATCCAGGTCGGACGGCTTGAAGAACCCTTCCAGCAGCAGAATGGGGCCGCCCCAACCGGCTTCGCGGCAGCGCACGGCTTCGTCCAGATCCAGCATCGCCAGGCCTTGCGCCTTGGAGAACCCCGTGACCGCTTGCTCAATGCCGTGTCCATACGCGTTGGCCTTGATGACCGCCCAGATGGAGGGCGGCAGGCCGGACGCGGCGGCGGCGGTTTGTTCAAGATGGTGGCGCACGGTGGCAAGATTGTGCGCAAGCGCGGAGACGGAAACAGTGGCTGATATGGGGCGCGGCATGGTGTGAGATCCTGTGGCGCTTAAGTCTAACTGATCGACGCCCTCGCGGGGACGCCCTCGCAGGGACGCCCTCGCAGGGATGCCCTCGCAGGGATGCCCTCGCCGGTACGCCCTGACGGGGATAGCGCCCCGCCCAAAAAAGCGACTACTCTAAAATGCGTCGAACACGGTCCACCGGACCCGATCTGCACCGCTATCCATGTCCATCGATCACTACGAAAACTTTCCCGTCGCCTCGCTGCTGCTGCCGCGCAGGCTTCGCGGCGCCGTGACCGATATCTACCGGTTCGCCCGCTCGGCGGACGATATCGCCGACGAAGGCAGCGCGTCTGACGCCGAACGTCTGGCGCAGCTGGCCGCCTACCGCACCGAGCTGCACCGCATTGGCGCGGAGCCCGGCACGGTGCCCCCGCCCGGCCTGCCGCCGTTGTCGGACGTCTTCACGCCGCTGGCCAAGACCATCGCCCAGCACCAGTTGCCCATCACGCCGTTCTACGACCTGTTGTCCGCCTTTGAGCAGGACATCACCGTCAAACGCTACGAAGACTACGCGTCGCTTGCCGACTATTGCACGCGCTCGGCCAACCCGGTTGGCCGCCTGATGCTGCATCTGTTCAATGCCACCAGCCCGCAGGACATCGCCGAAAGCGACGCCATCTGCACCGGGCTGCAACAGGTGAACTTCTGGCAGGACGTGCGGGTGGACTGGCACAAGCATCGCGTCTACCTGCCACAGGAAGACCTGCGCCGCCACGGCGTCACCGATGACGACCTGGCCGCCTGCCGCCTGACGCCCGCGTGGCGCGAGTTGATGGCCTTCCAGGTCGAACGCACGCGAGCGCTGCTACACTTCGGCGCTCCGCTGGCGCGCCGCCTGCCGGGCCGCATCGGCCTGGAGCTTCGCCTGGTGGTGCAAGGCGGGCTGCGCGTGCTGGAGCGTATCGAGGCAAGCAGCTACGATGTATTCATGAATCGCCCCGAATTGGGCGCCAAAGACTGGGCCATCATGCTGTGGCGCTCTATCAAGTAACAGGCCCTGCCTATCTATGACCCCTGACGAATACTGCCAGGAAAAGGCCGCGAAAAGCGGTTCCAGCTTCTACTACTCATTCCTGTTCCTGCCCCCCGAACGCCGCCGCGCGATCACGGCGCTGTACGCCTACTGCCGCGAAGTGGACGACGTGGTGGACGAATGCACCGACCCGTCGCTGGCGCGCATCAAGCTGGCGTGGTGGCGCACGCAGGTCGACCAGATGTTCGACGGCAAGCCCGATCACCCCGTGACGCGCGCGTTGCAGCCGCATCTGGAAAGCTGTTCGATCACCCGCGAGCGCCTGCTGGCTGTGGTCGATGGCATGGAAATGGATCTGGACCAGACCCGCTATCTGGACTGGCCTGGCCTGCGCAAATACTGCTGGCACGCCGCTGGCGTGGTGGGCGAACTCTCGGCTGGCGTGTTCGGCTACAGCGATCCCAAGACGCTGGTCTACGCTGAAAAGCTGGGCTTGGCGTTCCAGATGACCAACATCATCCGTGACGTTGGCGACGATGCGCGCCGCGGCCGCATCTACATTCCGGTGAACGACATGCAGCAGTTCGAGGTCAAGGCCTCGGACATTCTGAACGGCGAATACTCGGACCGTTTCAGCGCGCTGATGAAGTTCCAGGCCGACCGCGCCCGTGAGCTTTACCGCGAGGCCATGAGCAATCTGCCCGAAGTTGACCGCCGGTCGCAACGCCCTGGGCTGATGATGGCGGCGATCTATTACGCGCTGCTTGACGAGATCGAGCGCGACAACTGGCAGGTGCTGCATCAGCGCATCTCGCTCACGCCGCTGCGCAAACTGTGGCTGGCCTGGAAAACCTGGGTGGGCGGCGGACGCGGACTGGTCCGCCGGTTGGCGCGGTGAAGGCGGCGGTAATCGGCGCGGGCTGGGCTGGCTTGGCGGCCAGCGTGGCCCTGCGTGAAGCCGGCGCCAAAGTCACCGTATTCGAAGCCGGCCACACGCCTGGCGGCCGCGCCCGCCGCGTGTTCCACGAAGCCTTTGAAGCCCCGCTGGACAACGGCCAGCATCTGTTGTCGGGCGCCTACCGGCAAACGCTGGCGCTGATGCGCCGCGTGGGCCGCAACCCCGACGCGCTGCTGATGCGCCGCCCGTTGCGGCTGGCCAGCCTGGACGGCCGCTTCCATCTGTCTGCCCCCCGCCTGCCCGCTCCGCTGCACATGGCGATTGCCATCCTGCGCGCGCGCGGCTTGTCGTGGTCCGACCGCTTTGCCTCGCTGCGGCTGATGCGCGGCTTGAAAGCCATGTCGTGGTCGCCGCCGCGCGACTGGACGGTGCTGCAATTGCTGCACTATCACGCGCAATCCGATGTGCTGATCCGGCAAATCTGGGAACCGCTGTGCCTGGCCGCGCTGAACACGCCCACGGCCACGGCCAGCGCCACGTTGTTTGCCCGCGTGCTGCGCGACAGCCTGGCCGGCGTGCGTGAAGACAGCGACCTGCTGCTGCCCTGCACCGACCTGTCCGCGCTGTGGCCCGACGCCGCCGCGCGCCAGGTCACGATGCGCTACGGCAGCACCGTGCGCCAGTTGCATCCGTCGGATGACGGCATCGTCGTCAACCAGGAACGCTTTGACGCCGCCGTGCTGGCCGTGCCGCCCACCTACGCCGCGCGCCTGCTGGACGCCCCCTTGCGCGAAGCCGGTGCGACCGGCCTGCTAGAAGCCCTGAAAGCGTTCGACTACCTGCCCATCGCCACCCTGAACCTGCGGCTGGCCGAACCGTGGCGGCTGCCCGAACCCATGATGATGCTGCGTGAAGAAGCCGCCCGCGGCCACGTCGGCCAATGGCTATTCGACCGCGCGCAATTGGCGGGTGACGCCAATTCGGGCGAACTGGCGGTGGTGGCCAGCGCCGCCACCAGCATCGCCGAACGCAATCGCCAGCAGGTGATCGAAGCGCTGATCGACCAGGTGGCGGAACAGGCAGCGCGCCATCCCGCGCGCCTGCCGGCCATGCCAGAGGTGTCGGCAGCGGAATTGCTGATTGAAAAACGCGCCACCTTCGCCGCGGTGCCGGGCCTGACCCGTCCACTAAACACCACGCCGTGGCCGACGTTGGCCCTGGCCGGCGACTGGACCGACACCGGCTACCCCGGCGTGTTGGAAGGCGCGGTACGCAGCGGCCTGCAAGCCGCCCGCGTGCTGAACCCGCACGCCAGCTGACCGTATCAATGCCTGGGCCCGTGCGGCGGACGCCCGTCCGCCGCCGGCTCAGCGCAGCAAGTGCGCGGTAGCCAGACCCGCCGCCGTCAGCGCCAACGACCCGATCAGGCTCAACCCCGCATAGCTCAGCGCGGTGCCATACGCGCCGCGTTCCAGCATGGCGACCGTTTCGGCCGAGAAGGTCGAGAACGTGGTCAGCCCGCCCATGAACCCGGTGATGACGCCCAGCCGCACCCATGCGGGCCATTCCGGATGCCCGGCCACCAGCGCCAGCACCAGCCCCACCAGATACCCGCCCGCCAGATTGACCGCGAACGTGCCCCATGGCCACGACTCCACGTTCAACCACAGGCTGACCAGCCAGCGCGCCCACGCGCCCAAGACGGCGCCCAGGCCCACGGCCAGAAAATTCAGGGGAATCAGGGTTTGGTAGACGGACATGGGCGTGTGGATATACCAGGGACTTGGCAAGAACGAAGCAGGAACGACGCAAGGACGAAAAGCAAGGACGAAGCAAAAAATAAGTGGCCTATCTTATCGCCGGGCGGCGTCTTGCACCTGACGACGTGCTTAGAAATGGATTGAAATCTTCTTCTTCGCTTTGCCGGCGCGTTAATGCGGTCTTTTATAAGAGTAATTCTCATTAAATGTTAGAATCCGCCGCTTCAAACCGAATCCCGCATGGACAGTCAACCTACTCCCCGGCGTCGCGCCTACTGGCTCAAAACGCTGCATCAATGGCACTGGATCAGCTCGGCCCTGTGCCTGCTGGGAATGCTGTTGTTCGCCATCACCGGCCTCACGCTGAACAACGCGTCGCACATTGAATCGAAGGCGGTGGTCGCCACCCGCCAGGCGCAGTTGCCCGAGCCCGTGTTGAAGCAGTTGACCGCCCCCGCCGGGCAAAAAAAGGCGCCGCTGCCCGCGTCCGTTGCCCAATGGCTGGACGACACGCTGGATGCCGCCACCGCCAACAAAACCGCTGAATGGTCCGCCGACGAGGTGTATTTGTCGTTGCCGCGCGCCGGTGGCGACGCCTGGCTGTCCATCGACCGGGCCAGTGGCGAAGTCGAATACGAACGCACCGACCGCGGTTGGGTGTCGTACCTGAACGATCTGCACAAGGGCCGCAACACCGGCCTGGCGTGGAGCTGGTTCCTTGATATTTTCGCCGTCGCCTGTCTGGTCTTTTCGCTGACCGGACTGGTGCTGCTCAAGATGCACGCCGGTAACCGCAGCGCGACCTGGCCCATGGTGGGGCTGGGCGTCGTGATCCCCGTGGTTCTGGCCCTGCTCTTCATCCACTGATTCCATCGATCCGCCCCTGGAGAATTCCATGCGCAAACTGTTGTTGTCGGCCGTTTTGGCCGGCGCCATCGCCCGAACGGCCAACGCGGCCGACATCAGCGTATCCATCGAGGTGCCGCGCCTGGATGTGGCCGAGTACCACCGCCCGTATGTGGCGATCTGGATCGAGAACCCCGACCAAAGCGTCGCCACCGATCTGGCCGTTTGGTACGACGTGGCCAAGAAGAACAACGAAGGCACCGAGTGGCTGAAAGACATGCGCCAATGGTGGCGCCGCAGCGGCCGCAACCAGCAGTTTCCGGTGGACGGCGTCAGCGGCGCGACCAAGCCCGTGGGCAAGCATGCCCTGAGCTTTGATGCGGCGTCCAAGCCCTTGGCCGCGCTCAAGCCCGGCCAGTACGCCGTGGTGGTTGAAGCCGCCCGCGAAGTCGGCGGCCGCGAGCTGCTGCGCATTCCCTTCCAGTGGCCGCCGCAAAAGGCTGAGCAACTGACGGTGCGCGGCGAACACGAATTGGGCGCGATCGCGCTCGACCTCAAACCCTGATGCCCCCCTACACGCCTTCAAGGAGCGCAACCATGAAATCCGCCGCCAAACTGGCCGCCGCCCTGGCGCTGTGCCTGCCCTTCGCCGCCCACGCGCATGACGTGTGGATGGTGCCGTCGTCCACCGTGCTGTCGGGCACCGACAGCTGGATCACCGTCGATGCCGCTGTTGGCAACGACAAGTTCTACTTCAACCACGCGCCGCTGCGCCTGGACGGCCTGGCCGTCGTCGCGCCCGATGGCAGCGCCGCCGAAGCCGAAAACCTGAACCGCGGCAAGCTGCGCAGCACGTTTGATTTGCAGTTGAAGCAAAGCGGCACCTACCGCGTGGCGGTCGTCAACGACGGCGTGTTCGCACGCTGGAAAGAAGACGGCAAGAACAAGCGCTACTTCGGCAAGGTGGAAGGCATGGCCCAAGCCGTGCCGGCCAACGCGCAAGAGCTGGAAGTGTCGCAAAGCCTGGGCCGCGTCGAAACGTTCGTGACGGCGGGCAAGCCCACGCCGGTCAAGCCGGTGGGCCGTGGCCTGGAGCTTGCGCCGGTCACGCATCCCAACGACCTGTTCACGGGCGAAGAAGCCACGTTCCAGATGTTGATTGACGGCAAGCCCGCCGCCGAACTGGAACTGAACGTCGTGCCGGGCGGCAGCCGCTATCGCGACAAGGTCGGCGAAATCAAGCTGAAGACCGACAAGGACGGCAAGTTCGCAGTGAAGTGGGCGCAGCCGGGCCTGTACTGGATTGAAGCCGGTCTGGAAGACGCGAAGGTCACCGTGCCGCAAGCGAAGAAGCGCCGCCTGTCGTACGCCGGCACCGTCGAAGTGCTGCAACCCTAAGCGGACACGCGTGTCCACGCCCCCTTCCTACGCGCCACGCGGCGCGGCGGCTCCCGTCGTCCGCGTGGCTTACGGCACCATGCCCGCGCCGCTGCCCGAGCTTGCCGCGCTGGCGGGCGCGACCATGGGCACGACTTGGTCCGCGCGCATGGCGTTGCCCGCCGGCTGCGGCAGCGACGCCGCGCGGCGCGCCATCCAGGCCGCGCTGGACGAGGTGGTGGCGCAGATGAGCACGTGGGAAGCGGACTCGGACATCACGCGTTTCAATCAAGCGGCGCCCGGCTGGCGGGCCTTGCCCGACGGCTTCTTCCATGTGCTGCGCCACGCGCTGGCGCTGGCGGAAGACAGCGGCGGCGCTTACGACCCCACCGTGGGGCCGCTTGTGAACGCATGGGGCTTTGGTCCGCACCAACGCGCATTCGAACCGCCCTCTTCTGCTGCGATCGACGCCGCCCGCGCCCGTTGCGGCTGGCAGCGCGTGACGCTGGACGCCGCCGCCCAAGCCGCGTGGCAACCGGGCGGCGCGTATATCGACCTGTCTTCCATCGCCAAAGGCTACGGCGTGGACCGCGCCGCGATGGCGCTGGACGCGTTGGGTATCTCGCAATACCTGGTGGAAGTGGGCGGCGAATTGCGTGCGCGCGGCCTGCGGCCCGATGGGCAGCCCTGGCGCGTGGCGATTGAAGTGCCCGACGCCAGCGATGACCACGTGCTAGCCTTGCCGCTGGAAAACCGCAGCATCGCCACATCAGGCGACTACCGCCGCCACGCTGGCAGCGGCGACGCGCGCTATGCCCACACCATTGACCCGCGCACCGGCCAGCCCGTGCGCAACAACGTCGCATCCGTCTCCGTGCTGCACCCGGTGTGCATGCAGGCCGACGCCTTGGCCACGGTGCTGACAGTGCTGGGCGAAACGGACGGCCTGGCCTACGCCCGCCGTCACGATCTGGCGGCGTTGTTCATCTTGCGCGATGCCGATGCCGACGCTTACCGCGTCATCGCCACCCCAGCCTTTCAGGCGCTGGCGCTGCCCCGCTGAACTTATGAGCCTGACCCGATTGATTGCAGCGGCGTGCGTGGTGGGCGTGTGGTTGCTGCTCTGCCTGTGGGCGTGGCGGCGCGCCCGTCAGCACGACGCCCAACAGGCGCAGGCGCTAGCCGCCTTGAATGCCCCGGCACCCGACGACACCATGCTTGTCGCTTACGCCACGCAAACGGGCTATGCCGAATCGCTCGCCGCGCAGACCGCAGAGTCGCTGCGCGCGGGCGGATTAAGCGTGCGCGTGGCGGCCCTGGATCAGCTGGATGTGGCGCGGCTGTCTGGCTACCGGCGCATGCTGTTCGTGGCCAGCACGTACGGCGAAGGCGACCCGCCGGATGCTGCGGCGGCGTTCGCGGGCCAGATGCAGCCCCGAGCTTCTTCCCCGCCTGCAGCCGCAGTCACAGCCGCAGCGAGGAATGCAACCACTTCCGCAGCCACTGCCGCAACCACCGCTACCGACGCAACCGCCCCCGCCCTCTCAGGCGCGCAATACGCCGTGCTGGCATTGGGCGACAGCGAATACGCGCAGTTCTGCGGCTTCGGCCATCGGCTCAACGACTGGCTGCATGAGCAAGGCGCCACCCCCTTGTTCGACTTGGTCGAAGTGGACAATGGCGACCCCGCCGCGCTGCGCCACTGGCAGCATCACCTGGGCTTGCTGGCCGGCCGCAGCGACCTGCCCGACTGGCAAGCGCCCGTCTATGAAACCTGGCGGCTCACCGGGCGCAAGCTGCTCAACCCCGACAGCCAAGGCGGCCCGTGCTATCTGCTGACGTTGACGCCGCCCGCCGGGCAAACGCCGCACTGGCTCGCGGGCGATATCGCTGAAATCGGCCCCCGGCAGGAACGTGGCGGCGCGCTGCTGGCGCACCGCGAATACTCCATTGCGTCGGTGCCTGAAGATGGCTCGATTCAACTGCTGGTGCGCCAGATGCGCAGCGCCGATGGCGGGCTGGGCGTAGGCAGCGGCTGGCTGACTCACATTGCGCGAGTGGGCGACGAGATCGACCTGCGCGTGCGCACCAACCGTAATTTCCATGCGCCGATTGATGACCGGCCGTTGATCCTGATCGGCAACGGCACAGGGCTGGCGGGCCTGCGCGCGCTGATCAAGGCGCGGCGCGCGCGGGGCCATCACCGCAACTGGCTGGTGTTTGGTGAACGCAACGCGGCGCATGACGCGTTCTGCGGAGACGAGATCACGGCCTGGCGTATCGACGGCACGCTGGCGCGCGTGGACACCGTCTATTCCCGCGACCAGCCCCAGCGCCGCTACGTGCAGCACCTGCTGCGCGAGCAAGCCGGCACGCTGCGGGACTGGGTAGAAGACGGCGCCGCCATCTATGTGTGCGGCAGCCTGCAAGGCATGGCGGGCGGCGTGGACGCCGCGCTGCAAGACATCCTGGGCGACGACCGCCTGCAAGCCTTGCAGCACGACGGCCGGTACCGGCGCGACGTTTACTAGCAACGCCGTCTGAAGCCGTCAGTACCGACGCGGCGTTTACAGCCGCTTCGTCCGGCGCGGATGCCGCCCCCGCTTCCTTATTGCAGCTTGATCTGCGCGCGGTCGATCACCGTCTTCCAGCGGTCGCGTTCCGTGCGGATCTGATCGCCAAATTCCGCCGGCGTATTGCCCAGCGGAAACGCGCCCGTTTCTTCCATCTTGGCCGCCGTGGCGGGGTCGCGCACGGCTTGCGCGAATGCCTTCGCCAGCTTGTCGCGCACGTCTTCCGGCATGCCGGCCGGGCCGACGACGCCGTACCACGCGGTGACGTCGTAATCCTTGTAGCCCTGCTCCGCAAACGTCGGCACGTCCGGCAGGCGCGGGTTGCGCTCGGTGCCGGTGATGGCCAAGGCGCGCAGATGCTGGCTCTTCAGGTACGGCAACGACGACGGGAAGTTGTCGAAGATCACCGGCACCACGCCGCCCACCGTATCGGTCAGCGCGGGCGCCGAGCCCCGGTACGAAATGCTGTTCATCTTGCCGCCGATGAGTTGCAGAAACCAGATCATGCCCAGATCGTTCACGCCGCCTGCGCCCGCGTTGGCGTAGCCGTCCTTGTTGGGATTGGCGCGCACATGCGTGACGAAGTCGGCCAGCGTCTGCGCGGGGTATTTCGGATTCACGCTCAGGATGTTGGGGCTGGTGACCAGGTTGCTGATCGGGGTGAAGTCCTTGACCGGGTCATACGCCAGGTTGGGAAACAGGTGCGGCGCGGTGCCGTGCGTGCTGACCGTGGCCAGGCCCACGGTGTAGCCGTCGGGCTTGGCGCGCGCGGTGGCGGCCATGCCGATGGTGCCAGACGCGCCGGTGCGGTTCTCCACCACGATCTGCTGGCCCAGGATCTCGCCCGCCTTCGCCGCCGCCAAACGGCCGACGATATCAGTGGGACCGCCCGCCGGGAACGGCACGATCAGCGTGATGGGGTGGTCGGGAAAAGCGGCGTGGGCGGCGGGCAGCACGGCCGCGAGCAACACAGCGGCACAGGTTTTGCGCATCATGATGGGGTTGTCTCCTACGGGATAGGGGGGTTGTTATTGGGGTTTTTATTGGGTTGTTATTGGGTTGTTATTGATTGTTTATTGGCGTGATGACGGTGCGCACGTTGGCGCGCGATCACCCTGCCGCGGCCTCGCGCCGCAAAATCTTGCCCGGCCGCGCCATGCCTTCCACGGCGGGAAACACCGGCTGCCCATTCACCAGCACGTGCTCAACGCCCACCGAGGGCAACGTGGGCGATTCCCACGTGGCGCAATCCAGCACGGTATCCGCGTCAAACACCACAACGTCCGCCCACGCCCCCGGGCTCAGTTGGCCCCGGCCCGACAGCCCGAACACACGCGCGGGCAAGGCCGTCATCTTGGCGACGGCGGCCTCAAGCGTCAGCAGTTCGGCCTCGCGCACGTAGCGGCCCAGCACGCGCGTGAAGCTGCCCCACAAACGGGGATGCGGATGCGCGTCGTTGGGCAGGCCGTCTGAACCCACCATGCAGCAGTCATGCTGGAAGATGCGCTGTACTTCGGCGTCGTCCATCGCAAAGTAGATGGCACCTGCGGGGCAAAGCCGTTCTGCCGCTTCCTGTTTGCCGCACCCCCAGCGCGCCGCGATGTCGGCAAGCGATTCCCCGCTGCATTCGGGATGCGGCACCGACCACGTAATGCGGATGTCATCAATGCTGTCGGCGCGTTCCGGGATCAGGATGGTGGAGCTGCCCGGGTACGGGTAGATGTCCAGCGCCACGTCCACGCCTTCGGCGCGCGCGCGGTCGATGTTGGCCAGCGTGGCGCGGCTCTTGCCCCAGTTGCGCGGCATCATGCATTTGTGGTGCGACAGCACGGTCGCGCAGCCGGTGTTGCGGCCCACGGACAGCACTTCGTCTACCGCCGCTTCGACGTCATCGCCCTCGTTGCGGATGTGGCTCGTGTGCAGCGCGCCTTCTGCGGCGGCCACGCGTGCCAAGCCGTCCAGTTCCGCTTGCTCGGCCGCAACGCCGGGCTGATACGCGAGACCCGTGCTGAAGCCCACCGCGCCTGCCGCCAACGCATCGGCCAGCATGCGCTCCATGGCGCGTTGCTCGTCAGGCGTGGGTGCGGCCGCCGGGTCGCGCATGGCGGCCAGACGCAGATTGGCGTGGCCGACCAGCGCCGCAACGTTGATCATCGGTTGCTGCGTGCGCAGCGTATCGAAATAGGCGTGCATGTCGGCGAACAAGGGTGTCTCACCCAGCAGCGCAAGCGCCGCTGCGGTGTTGCCGGGCAAGGGCGCGGGCGCGCCGCTGACGCCACAGTTGCCCACCACCACCGACGTAATCCCCTGGCTGGTCTTCCATTCCAGACCGGGTTTTTCCACGAACATCAGGTCATCGTGGCCATGCGAATCAATGAAGCCCGGCGCCACGATCTTGCCGCGCGCGTCCAGCCGGCGCGTGGCGGCGGCATGGGACAAGTCACCGATGGCCGCAATGCGCTCGCCCGCTACCGCCACATCGGCGCGCTGGCGTGCTCCGCCCAAGCCGTCAATAACCCAGCCGCCTTCAATGATCAGATCGAATTTTTCCTGTTGCATGATCGCCCTGCCTGGATGAAGCCCCTAGTATCGTCGGCGTGATCAATCTGGAAAAATTGTTTTTATTGATCCATCTATCGTGGTTTGAAATGAATCGTCTGCCCAAGCACGTCACCCTGAAGCACTTGACTGCGTTTGTCGCGGTGGCCCAGGAATCCAGTTTCACGCATGCGGCCAAGCGCCTGTTCCAAACGCAGTCGTCGGTGACGAGCCTGGTGCGCCAACTGGAAGACGCGCTCGCCACCCAGCTCTTTGCGCGCACCAGCCGGCGCGTGTTGCTGACGGCGGCGGGCGAAGAATTCCTGCCGCGCGTGATGCGGTTGCTGGCGGATTTTGATGGCGTGATCGAAGACGTGGTGCGCTTTGGGGCGTTGGAGCGCGGGCGCGTGGGCCTGGCGGCGGCGCCATCGGCCATTACGGAAATCATCGCTCCTGCGGCGGCGGCGTTTGCGGCGCAGTACCCGGCCGTGCGCCTGTACTTAAGCGACGACAACTCCGGCCGCATCCAGCGCAAAGTGGCCGCGCGCGAGGTGGACTTCGGGCTGACCAGCCGCTGGGCCGACGCCCCCGGCCTGCGCTTTGATCCCTTGCTGGAAGACCGCTTCGGTGTGCTGTACCGCGCCGACGACGACAGCCTGCGCCCGGGCCGCGACGGCACCATGCGCTGGTCGGATCTGGCGCAACGCAAGCTGGTGGGCGTGGTGGACGAAACCGGCATCATGGCGCTGCTGCGCGCCCGCGCCGACTTGCCGATCGAGGCTGGCGCACCCTTCTACGAAGCGTCCAGCACAACGTCGCAAGCGGCGCTGGTGAAGGCGGGCCTGGGCGTGGCGCTACTGCCCGCGCTGGCCGCGGAACGCGTACTGGAACCCGGCCTGGCGTACGCCTTGCTGGCGCGGCCCACCGTCGTGCGCACGGTGTGCATCATCCGGCACAAGGAATATCCGCTAAGCCCCGCCGCGCAAGCGCTGATCCGCGCCATTCATGACTATCTGCGGGGCGCCGTGCTGCCCGCCGGCTGCAAGCGCGTGCCGGCGAACAGAAAGACCTTGGCGGTGTAGCGGCGAACAGGAAGGCTCGGGCAGCGTAGCGGCGATCGCCAGGCGGAACGGGCCGCAGCTCAATTCGCGATCAACCCTGCACTGACCCCGCGCGCACCTTCTCATCCAGCGCCGCCAGCCCCGCCGCGAAAACGCCCTGGCCCACGGCCTTGGCCACGTCGGCGAGTTCGGCGCCTTCCACGCGGAAGTCCGCCCACCATTCCACCAGCGTATGGCCGCTTTCGGTGATGGGGCGCAGCGACACGCCGGCGATGTAGTCGCGCATCGGCAAGCTGGTCTCGATGATGGAATAGCGCAGCGCCGTGCCGGGGTCGTCCAGCATCAGCAACTGCTCGCGCACAAAGCCCGAGGGCTTGAGCGCCAGATATCGCACGCTGCCCACCGCGTCGTGGCGACCGTCGGCTTCCAGCCGGCTTTGCGCGATGCCCGGATGCCACCCGGCCAGGCCGTTGAAGTCACGGAACAAGGGCCAAACCTTGTCCAGCGGCGCGTGGATGATGGCACTGACGTGTACGGTGTGCGGCATGGGAACGCCTCTTAGAAGGTCAGGTTTTTGAACTCGCGCGTGGCAGCGGTCAGCGCTTGTTCGGTGGGCAGGCGCTCCATGGAGCTGGCGCCATAGAAACCGTGGCAATGCTTGCAGGCGCGCAGCACGTGCGCGGCGTCGTCAGGCGTGGCGATGGGGCCGCCATGGCACAGCACGATGATGTCCGGGCGCACGGCCAGTGCGGCTTCGGCGATGCGGTCGATGGCGGCGACGCAGCCGTCCAGCGTCTGCGACGTTTCGGCGCCGATGGAACCGCCGGTGGTCAGGCCCATGTGCGCGACGATGATGTCGGCGCCCGCTTTCGCCATGGCCACCGCATCGTCTTCGTTGAACACGTAGGGCGTGGTCAGCATGCCCTTCTTGTGCGCCAGACGGATCATGTCGACTTCCAGCGCATAGCCCATGCCGGTCTCTTCCAGGTTGGCGCGGAAGGTGCCGTCAATCAAGCCCACGGTGGGAAAGTTCTGCACGCCGGAAAATCCCTGGCGCTTCAGGTCGTCCAGGAACACATCGAAATCGCAGAACGGGTCGGTGCCGTTCACGCCGGCCAGCACCGGCGTCTGCTTCACCACCGGCAGCACTTCGCGGCCCATGTCGACCACGATCTCGTTGGCGTTGCCGTAGGCCAGCAAGCCGGCCAGCGAGCCCCGGCCGGCCATGCGGTAGCGGCCCGAGTTATAGATCACGATCAGGTCGATGCCGCCCGCTTCTTCGCACTTGGCTGACAGCCCCGTGCCTGCGCCGCCGCCCACGATGGGCGTGCGCGCGCGCACCATGGCGCGAAACTTGTCCAGCAGCTCGTTACGGTCAAAACGCGGCATGACGGCAATCCTTAGTGTGTAGCAATGTCAAGAAAGTGATCGACCGCCGTCTTGGCGAACAGCGGGTCGTTGATGTGGCACGGCACGCGCACCAGGCGGCGGTTGGGCGTCTGCACCAGATGCGCTTCCAGCGCGGCGAATAAGGCGGCATCGGCCTCGGGGTTCCAGAACGCCTGGCCCGGCGCGTCCAGCGCCGAAACGCCGCCTTCGGGAATCAAAAAGCGCACCGGCCCGTTGCATTGATTCAGCCTCGCGGCGATCCATTCGCCCTGCCGCGTGTTTTCCTCGACCGTGGTGCGCATCAGCGTCACCTGCGGATTGTGCGGATAGAACTGGCGGCCTTGATAGCGTTCGGGAATGGTCTCCATACCGCCAAAATTCACCATGTCCAGCGCGCCGCAAGATCCAACATAAGGCGCGCCCGTGCGCGCCACCGCGCCGAAGCGGTCTTCGGTGCAGGCCAAGACGCCGCCGAACAGGAAGTCGCACACTTCCGTTGTCGTCAGGTCCAGCACGCCGCCCAGCAGATGGCTGTCCAGCAGCTTTTCCATCGACTGCCCGCCCGTGCCCGTGGCGTGAAATACCAGGCAGTCGTAGCGCGATTCCAGCAAAGGCGTTACCTGCTGCACGCAGGCGGTCGTCACACCGAACATGGTGATGCCAACGGCAGGCCGGCTGTCGTCTTCGGCAGCAATGCTATCCGCCATCCGGAACGCGCCTGCGACGGCGCCTGCCGCATTGGCCAGCACGCGGCGTGAAATGCGGTTAAGACCGGCCACGTCGGTCACGGAATACATCATGGCGATATCAGAGGGCCCGACATACGGCGCGACATTGCCCGAGGCCATCGTCGACACCATCAGTTTGGGCGTGCCGATGGGCATGGCTCGCATCGCGGGGGTGATCAGCGCGGTGCCGCCCGAGCCGCCCAGGCCCAGCATGGCGCCAATGCCGTCATGGCCGGCCGCATAGCGCTCAAAGGCCAGCGCCATGGCGGCGATTGCGGTGCCGCGGTCGCCGGTGAAGACGGCGTCAACGCCATCGGGATGGCTGCGCGCCACCTCTTGCGCCTGCACCTGCGCCGCGCTGGCGGCGCCCGAGGTGGACACGTCTACCGACACCACGTCCAGCCCGTCGCGCTTGAGCAGATTCACGACGTACTCGGCTTCGTGGCCCTTGGTGTCGTAGGTGGCGGCAACAAAGACCCGCCGATTCGAATGCGTCATGGCTCCTCCGCGGGCGGCTACACTCGGTGCGCGCCTCGATATGTGAGGCCGCTAGGCCTGTAGAATCAAGAAATGAGACGAAAGAATCATACTGAGACACCTGTCTCACGTCAAACCTTAGCCCCTGCCAAACCCGCCGCCGGATCGGGCGCGGCTGCCCGCCTGATCGCACCCGCCAGCCCGCAGGCCGCGGCCAGCGGCGAACCGCCTCACGGCCCGCGCGCCCGCATGCGCAAGACGCTGCTGGACGCCGCGCAGCAGTTGATGGCTCAAGGCATTACGCCATCGGTCGCGGAACTGGCCGAACACGCCCAGGTATCGCGCGCCACCGCCTACCGCTACTTTCCCAGCCAAAGCGCGCTGATCGCCGCCGTGGTGGACGAGAGCCTGGGCCCCATCCTGGCGTGGGACTCCACCGCGCCGGATGCCGCGACGCGGGTCGATGAGCTGCTGCGCTTTGCCTACCCCCGGCTGGCATCGCACGAAGCGCCGCTGCGCGCCGCCATCATGGTGTCTTTGCAGCAGCACGCCGAAGCCGCTGCGGGCAAGTCCACCGCCGAACCGCGATTGGTGCGCGGCCACCGTGTCGACATCCTGAAGCGCGCCATCGCGCCGTTGGCGGCAGAGCTGTCGGCGGCCGAGCAGGCGCGCGTGGCGCAAGCGTTGTCGCTGGTGTACGGCACGGAGGTGTTTCTGGTGTTGAAAGACATCTGGAATCTGGACCTGCCCGCGGTGACGGACGTGGTGCGCTGGACGGCCAACGCCATCATCAACCAGGCGCTGGCGGACGCGAACGCAGCGAAGCCGTAGCCCCTGACGCGCGGCTGTCATGGCCGCGTCACCCGCCGCCTGCATAGTTCCGCGTTTTGCGGCCATGCCTTTCGCATGCCGCCAAACGTTGGAGTGTGTCCATGCAGTTCGAAGTATCCCGCTTGCGGCGGGCCATCATGCCCTTGTCGCTGGCTTGCGTCACCCTGTTGAGCGCGTGCGGCGGCAGTGATGACGATGACGAAACCGTGACAGCGCCCACCCCGCCGGCCGTCACCGAACCCGCGCCGCCCGTTGAGCCGAAGCCGCCGGTTGAAACCGGCGCCTGGAGCGCGGGCGACCTGCATGTGCACACGTACCAATCGGACGACGCGCAAGTCAGCCTGGAAAGCGCGCTGGACCAGGCCTTTGACCGCTACAAGCTGGACTGGGCCGCCATTTCGAACCACTTGCGCCTGTCTGGCCGTGACCACACCGGCACCGCGCTGGCAGGCGGCTCCATTCCGTTTTCCAGCGGCATGGCGCAGTACGAAGTGCCTTTCATCCAAAGCGCGCAGGCCGCAGGCCGCTATGTCGGCAAGATCATCTTCTCGTCGTTCGAATGGGACATGCCCACGCATGACCACGTGAACATCGGCATTGGCACAAACGACCCGATGTCGGCCAAGTCGCTGCAAGCGGTGGCCGAATTCGAATACCTGTTCACCAACCGCGACCCCGCGCTGTTCGACCCGCTGCTGGTATCGCGCTTGTCGGGCGAAACCCGCGCGTTCACCACGCATGCCGATTCGCTGGCCGCGCTGAAGTGGCTGCGCGACAAGCACCCCGACAGCTACATGCTGCTGAATCACCCGTCGCGCTATGCCGGCAAGTACACGGTCGCGCAACTGCGCGAGATGAACGACCTGGCTCCGTCCGTCTTCTTCGCCATTGAAGGCATGGTGGGCAACCAGATGGAGCCGGACCGCGGCGGCTACGCCACGGCCTACACCAACGCCTTCCTGCCCAACCGCACGTATGGCGGCGTGGACTATCTGGTCGCGCACTTGGGCGGCACGTGGGACGCGCTGTTGGGTGAAGGCCGGCGCATCTGGACGGTGGCTGATTCCGACTTCCACTTCCGCACCGCATCGGGCCTGTACAGCTCTGGCTACGCGCCCGGCGAATACGCCAAGACGCACGTCTGGAAAGACGGCAACGACATGGCGGCCGTGGTCGCGGGCTTGAAGAGCGGCCGCGTGTTCGGTGTGTTCGGCGACCTGATCGACGCGCTGGACTTCCAGGCCAAGGGCGCGGCGGGCGCTGTGCACATGGGCGGCGAACTGCAAGCCGCCAAGGGCGAGAAAGTGGAAGTCACCATCCGCTTTCGCAGCCCCGACAGCAACCACTACGAATACCCGATCGAAAGCGGCAACCCGACCTACGTGAAGCCCACCGTCAACCACGTGGACCTGATCGTGGGCGACGTGGGCACGCGCGCCGCCGCCGGCACCGCGGGTTACGACGCCGACACCAACCCCACGACCCGCGTGCTGGCTCGCTTCACGCGCGCCGATTGGACGGTGGACGCCGAAGGCTACAACGTCATCAAGACGACGGTGACGGCGGACAAGAGCCAGTACCTGCGCTTGCGCGGCACGAACCTGGGCGTGGACGTGGCGGGCGAAACGGCAGCGGGCGAACCGCTGCCCGACGCCAAGGTGGACCTGGCGGATAACGCCGCCCGCTTCAACGCCATCAACGCGCGCAACTACAACGACCTGTGGTTCTACTCGAACCCGGTGTTCGTGACGGTCGCGCAGTAACGCTGGTGGAAGCAGACTGGATGTGAATCCCGTCGCAGGCAAAAAAAAGCCCAGCGCACACATGGCGCTGGGCTTTTTCGTTTGCAGCACTTACTGCAAGGTGCGGGTGAAGATGAATTCCCCGTCTTGCCAATCGACCGGCACCACATCGCGCGGCCCGAACTTGCCTTCCAGGATCAGGCGCGCCACCGGGTTCTCGATCTGTTGCTGGATCGCGCGCTTCAAGGGGCGCGCGCCAAACACCGGATCGAAACCGGAGCGGGCCAGTTCCGCCAAGGCGGCCTCGGTCACTTCCAGGCGCATCTCCTGCTTTTCCAACCGCGCGCCAAGGCGGCGCAATTGGATGCGGGCGATGGACTCGATGTGCTGCGCTTCCAGTCCGTGGAACACGACCACTTCGTCGATACGGTTCAGGAATTCGGGCCGCAGCGTCTGCTTCAACTCGCCCCACACCACTTCCTTCACCACGTCATACGGTTGGCCGGCCAGGCTCTGGATGTGATGCGAACCCAGGTTCGACGTCATCACGATCACCGTGTTGCGGAAGTCCACCGTGCGGCCCTGGCCATCGGTCAGACGGCCGTCGTCCAGCACTTGCAGCAGCACGTTGAACACGTCCGGATGGGCCTTTTCGACCTCGTCCAGCAGCACCACGCTATACGGCTTGCGGCGCACGGCTTCGGTCAGGTAGCCGCCCTCTTCGTAGCCCACGTATCCCGGCGGCGCGCCAATCAGCCGCGCCACCGAATGCTTCTCCATGAACTCGCTCATGTCGATGCGGATCAGGTGCTCTTCGGAGTCGAACATGAACTCGGCCAGCGCCCGCGTGAGTTCGGTCTTGCCCACGCCGGTAGGGCCCAGGAACAGGAACGAACCGTAAGGCCGCGCCGGGTCGGCAAGACCCGCACGCGAACGCCGGATGGCGTCGGACACCAGCCGCACGGCCTCGTCCTGGCCCACCACACGCTTGTGCAGAAACTCTTCCATGTGCAGCAGTTTTTCGCGTTCGCCCTGCATCATCTTCGACACGGGAATGCCGGTGGCGCGCGACACGACTTCGGCAATTTCTTCGGCGCCGACTTTGGTGCGCAGCAGACGCGGACGGCTTTCGTCGCCCTCGGCGTTTTCAGCGGCCTGCGCAGCGCCCACTTCGGCGGCCTTCAGGCGCGATTCCAAGTCCGGCAGCTTGCCGTATTGCAGTTCAGCCAGCTTGTCGAATTGACCCTTGCGCTGCAACTCCGCCATTTCGGCGCGCACGCTGTCGATCTCTTCCTTGATGGCCTGCGTGCCTTGCACGGCGGCCTTTTCGGCCTTCCAGATTTCTTCGAAGTCGTTGTATTCGCGTTGCAGCTTTTCCAGTTCGTCTTCAATGACGCCCAGGCGGCGCTTGGACGCGTCGTCGGTTTCCTTCTTGACGGCTTCGCGTTCGATCTTCAACTGGATGATGCGACGGTCAAGCTTGTCCATCACCTCGGGCTTGGAATCGATTTCCATGCGGATGCGCGCACCGGCTTCGTCGATCAGGTCGATGGCCTTATCGGGCAGGAAGCGGTCGGTGATGTAGCGGTGCGAGAGCTCGGCCGCGGCCACGATTGCCGGGTCGGTGATTTCAACCCCGTGGTGGATTTCATAGCGTTCCTGCAAACCGCGCAGGATCGCGATGGTGGATTCCACATCGGGTTCGTCGACCAGCACCTTCTGGAAGCGCCGCTCCAGCGCCGCATCCTTTTCGATGTACTTGCGGTATTCGTCCAGCGTGGTGGCGCCAATGCAATGCAGCTCGCCGCGCGCCAGCGCCGGCTTGAGCATGTTGCCGGCGTCCATCGCGCCTTCGGCCTTGCCCGCGCCCACCATGGTGTGCAGCTCGTCGATGAAGACGATGTTGCTGCCGTCGTCCTGGCCCAGCTCTTTCAGCACGGCCTTCAGGCGCTCTTCGAATTCACCGCGGAACTTGGCGCCGGCCAACAGCGCAGCCAGGTCCAGCGACAGCACGCGCTTGCCGCGCAGGCTCTCGGGCACTTCGTCGTTGACGATGCGCTGCGCCAGGCCTTCGACGATGGCGGTCTTGCCCACGCCGGGTTCACCGATCAGGACCGGGTTGTTCTTCGTGCGGCGTTGCAGGATCTGGATGGTGCGGCGAATTTCGTCGTCGCGGCCGATCACCGGGTCGAGCTTGCCTTGGCGGGCGCGCTCGGTCAGGTCCATCGTGTACTTGGACAGGGCTTCGCGGTTGGATTCGCCTTCGGCGCCCGAGACGTTTTCGCCGCCGCGCACGGCGTCGATCGCGGACTCCAGGGCCTTCTTTTGCAGGCCGGCATCACGCAGGATGCGGCCGGCTTCGCCCTTGTCGTCGGCCAGCGCCAGCAGGAACAATTCGCTGGCGATATAGGTGTCGCCCCGGCGCGCGGCTTCCTTGTCGGTGCGCGTGAGCACGGCGTTCAGGTCACGGCCGACCTGGACGTTGTCGTCGCCTTGCACCTGGGGCAGCGACTTCAGGGCGCTTTCCAAGGCGGGTTGCAGGCGGTTCACCGCCACACCGGCGCGCGCCAGCAGGCTGCTTGCTCCGCTGTCCGGATCGGACAACAGCGCCGACAGCACGTGTACGGGCTCGATGTAGGGGTGGTCGTTGCGGGCGGCCAGACTTTGGGCGTCGGCCAGGGCTTGCTGGAACTTGGTAGTCAGTTTGTCGAATCGCATAATGGTCGTTTGGCTTGTTGGGGAGCCTGACCGATACGTGCCGGCTGGCTCGATATCCTGAATATGCGGTCGGATGAGAGAATTTCAACACCTGCCGCACACGGGTTTGCTTCGACATTCATTCAGACGTGCATTCAGACGTGCATTCAGACGCAGATCCAGACATCTATCCAGACATCCATCCGGACATGGATCAATAAACCGACCTATGAGCATATACGTTTTTGTCTACGGCACCCTACGTGCCGGCGAAATCAATGACCTGGCCAAAGCCGCCGCCCAGCGCGGGCTGCCCGCCGCCGAATGGGTCGGCGCGGCCACCGTGCCGGGCGTGCTGGTCGACTTCGGCGACTGGCCCGGGCTGATCCCGGTGGCCGATGGGCGGCGGGTGCGCGGCGACGTCTACCGGGTCGATCCCGGCCTGATCGCCTTGATGGACGAGATCGAAGAATATGTGCCCGGCCAGCCCTGCTGTTTTGTGCGCCGCGACGTCACCGCGCGCCTGGATACGCCCGCCGACGGCGTCCATGACATCGCCTGCCAGTACTACCCGATCGACCCCGCGCTGCGAGCCGCAGCCATCGATATCGCGGGCGACGACTGGATCGCGCACCGCCGCAGCCGAACCGGTGGAGACGCCCCGTAAGACGGGCGTAGTAACAACCGACTACAATGGAATTTGTCTTCACGCTTTTACACCCGTCCCTGCCCTTTGCGGTGCGACGGGCACTCTAGAGGTCATCGTATGCAAAAACGGGTTCCCGTTGCCCCTGATGCCGCCCACTGTTCCACCTGCATGTTGGGCCACGTGTGTGTTCCCGTGGGCATGGCTGCCGCCGAAGTGGAAAAGCTGGACGAGCTGGTGAAAGAGCGTGTGCGCCTGGAAAAGGGCAAAACGCTGTATTCGCTGGATCAACCGCTGGACGCCGTTTATGGCGTGCGTTTCGGCAGCATCAAGACTCAGCTCGAAGACGCCACCGGCCAGATTCAAATCACCGGTTTTCACCTGCCCGGCGAAATCGTCGGCATGGACGGCATGCTGGACAGCAAGCACGTGTCCGCCGCCGTGGCGCTGGAAGACTCCGAAGTCTGCGTCATCCGCCTGACCGAAGTCGACCGCGTCGCGACGCACCTGCCGTCGCTGCAACAGCAATTCCGCCGTCTGATGAGCCGCGAAATCACGCGTTCGCATCAGATGCTGGCGTCGCTGGGCTCGATGCGCTCTGAACAGCGCCTGGCCGCTTTCCTCCTGAACCTGTCGCAACGTTATGCCTCGCTGGGCTACTCGTCGACCGAGTTCGTGCTGCGCATGAGCCGCGAAGAAATCGGCAACTTCCTGGGCCTGACCTTGGAAACCGTCAGCCGATTGTTCTCGCGTTTCGCACGTGAGGGCCTGATCAAGATCAACCAGCGCGAAGTCCGCATCCTGGACTTGCCCGCGCTCAAGCAGCTGCTGGGTCACGAGGGCTGCTGATTACCCGCCGCGCCATGCGCCGCGCACCTGCCTCTTCCGTCTCCCACCGCTCCCACGCTACACACGCCGCAGCGCGCCGAGCGTCCGGGCGCCGGCTGGGTGCGGCGCTGGCCTTGATTGCCGTGCTCGCCCCCTGGGCCGCGCATGCGCAGACGCCGCTGCCTGACCCCTACGATTACGACGAGGCCGTGCCCGCGCCCAAACGCGCCGCGCCCTTGCGCTGGCAAACCGTAGAGCTGGGCAAACCCGGCCATAAATACAAAATTCCGGTCTACGCCAATCGCAATCTGACGAAAGACGACCTGCGCGACATCAAGCAGGTCATCGTCATCATCCACGGCGTCAAACGCGATGCCGACCGCTATTACGAAACCGCCGCCGAGCTGCTGACGCACAACCCCGACCGGGCGCGCGACACGCTGATTCTGGCGCCGCGCTTCTCCGGCTCCATTGATTCAGGGTTTGGCGGCATGGCCGCGTGGCGCAAGTCCAGCTGGGAAGACGGCGATGAAAGCGTGCAGGCCAGCGGCCGCCCCGCGCCCGTCTCGTCGTTCCAGGTGCTGGACGACCTGCTGCGCAGTCTGGACGACCGCAAGCGCCTGCCCACGCTGGCCAGCATCGTGCTGGCCGGGCACTCGGCCGGCGGCCAATTGGTGCAGCGCTATGCCGTGCTGAACAACGTCGACGGCCCGCTGCGGCGCGATGGCCTGGCCCTGCGCTACGTCATCGCCAACCCCTCGTCCTACCTGTACCTGACCAACGAACGGCCGCGCGCCGATGGCAAGGGCTACGCGCCCTACGAACGCGGCATCTGCCCCACCTACAACCAGTACAAGTACGGCACGGACAAGCTGCCCGCGTACGTATCCGCCTATGTGTCGGGGTCGGTATCTCCCAATGCGCGCGACACCGACGACACCCGGCTCTTTGTCCGCTACGCCGCGCGCGACGTCATCTATCTGCTGGGCGGCGCCGACAACAACCCCGAACACCGGCTGCTGGACAAGACCTGCGGCGCCGAAGCGCAAGGCGCCACGCGGCTGGCTCGCGGCACGGGCTACCTGCAATACGAATACGTGCTGGCCGCCCGTGGCCCCAAACCCGTCACGCTGCATCGCAGCAGCTTCGAAGTGGGCGGCGTGGGGCACGACAACGCGCGCATGTTCGGCTCGGTCTGCGGCGCACAAGCGCTGTTGGGCAGCGGCGCGCAAACAGGCGACCGCGCCGCCGCGTGCGACATCATCAAGCCGCGCGGCCGCTAAGCCTGACATTTTCCTGAATAACAACTATTTACCGGTGCTGCATTTCGCGCCGGGCAGGCGCAAGATACGTCAACGAGTTCCTCCCGAGAGCCGCTATGACGCAAACGTATCTCGACATGCCCGACGCAAAGCGCCGCATCAA
The DNA here is from genome assembly GCF_902859595.1 of Achromobacter kerstersii. GTDB lineage: Bacteria > Pseudomonadota > Gammaproteobacteria > Burkholderiales > Burkholderiaceae_B > Achromobacter > Achromobacter kerstersii. The sequence continues at coordinate 1,958,958 of NZ_CADIJQ010000001.1, forward strand.
GGCCATCTTCGTCGGCTCCATGGGCAACCTGGTTGAGTGGTACGACTTCTACGCCTACACCGCCTTCGCCCTGTACTTCGCCCCCGCCTTTTTCCCGTCGCACGATCCCGTCGTCCAGCAACTGAATGCCGCCACGCTGTTTGCGGCCGGCTTCATCGTGCGTCCGCTGGGCGGGTGGCTGTTCGGCCATATTGCCGACCGGCACGGGCGCCGAATATCGCTGATGGTGTCGGTGGTGATGATGTGCGTGGGCTCGCTGATCATCGCCGTCACGCCTACCTACGCCAGCATCGGTTTCGCCGCGCCCGCGCTGCTGGCGCTGGCCCGCGTGATCGAAGGCTTGAGCCTGGGCGGCGAGTACGGCGCCAGCGCCACCTACCTGACCGAGATCGCCGACCCCGAGCATCGCGGCTTTTATTCCAGCTTCCAGTACGTGACGCTGATCGGCGGACAGCTCTGCGCGATCCTGGTGCTGCTGCTCTTGCAGAACGTGTTCCTGACCCACGAACAACTGGTCGAATGGGGCTGGCGCATTCCCTTCGTGATCGGCGCCATGCTGGCGATTGTGACCGCGCTGATGCGGCGCGACATGCCCGAGACCGACTCGTACAAGGAAGCCCAGAAGACCAAGCCGAAAACGAGTTCGCTGCGCGGCCTGACGAAGTATCCGCGTGAAGTGGCCATCGTCGTCGGGCTGACCGCGGGCGGCACCGCGGCCTTCTACACGTTCACGACGTACATGCAGACCTTCGTGCGCCAGACGTCGGGCTTTTCCGACATCACCACCACCTACATCATCGCGGCCTCGCTCATCTTCGCCCTGATCCTGCAACCGCTGTATGGCGCGCTGTCGGACAAGGTCGGCCGCAAGCCGCTCCTGATCTTCTTCGGCGTGGCGGGCGCGCTGCTGACCGTGCCCATCCTGATGACCTTGTCGCATACGCGTTCGCCGTTCATCGCCTTCCTGCTGATCTGCGGCGCGTGGGTGTTCACGGCGGGCTACACGTCCATCAACGCGGTGGTGAAGGCCGAACTGTTCCCCACGAACATCCGCGCAACAGGCGTGGCCGTGCCTTACGCCGTGACCGTGTCCATCTTCGGCGGCACGGCCCCGGCCATTGCGCTGTTCTTCAAGCAGCAAGGGCATGAAGAGTGGTTCTACTACTACCTGGCCGGCGTGATCTTTGTGTCTCTGCTGGTCTACGCCACGATGCGCGACACCAAACATCAATCGGCCATGCACCGGCACGACTGAGCCCTTCGGGAAATTCCCAATGCTGCCGGCTTGACGCCGGCAGTTTTTCGGATCAATACTTAACCTTATGGTTAACTTAAACGACGACACGCTGGACAGCATCTTCTCCGCCCTGGCCGACGCCACCCGGCGGCGGGTACTGGCCGATCTGGAACAAGGCACGGCATCGGTCAGCGACCTGGCCCGGCCTCACGCCATGTCCCTGCCCGCCTTCCTGAAGCACTTGCGGGTGCTGGAAGACGCCGGGCTGATTGCCCGCGCCAAGGACGGCCGGGTCGTCAGCTGCACGCTGTCGCCCGAACCCATGCAGGCCGCATCCACCTGGCTGGCGCGCTACGAGAAGTTCTGGAATGGCCAACTGGATTCACTGGCCCGATACCTGTATCACGACGAGGAGATCCATCCATGGCCACCCAACGCCCCGAAGACATCCCCAGCCCCCACGGCACCTCTGGCAACGCCCCCCTTGAGCTCCGGCTCACCCGCCGCTTCACCGCGTCCGCCGAGCGCGTCTGGCGCGCCTGGACGGACCCGCAAGCGCTGATGCGCTGGTTCGGCCCCGCCGGCACCCAGCGCGTGCTGCTGGCGGAAACCGATGTGCGGGTGGGCGGCGTCTACCAGGTGGGCTTTGTCACCGACGACGGCCAGGCCCATTACGCCAGCGGCGTGTACCGCGAAGTCGAGCCCCAGCGCCGCTTGGTGTTCACCTGGGCCTGGCGCGACACCCCCGACGAAACCTCGTTGATCACCCTTGAATTGACCCCTGCGCAGGGCGGCACCGACCTCGCCTTCCTGCAAACCCCGTTTGTCGATCAAGCCACCCGTGACGGCCATGAAACCGGCTGGGCGGGCGCCATGGACCGGCTGGCGGACCATCTGGCAAGCGCAGTCTGACTTCACTTAAGCGCAGTCTGACTGCACTTTCTACGCACCGCTTGCCGCTTACCGTTCACGGGCCGCATTGGCCCGATCCAAGAAGGAGCCGCACCATGCAGACCCAACACGCCGTCGTATCCCGCCCCCAATGGGAGGCCGCCCGCGAGACCCTGCTCAGCCGTGAGAAAGCGCTGACCCGCAGCCAGGACGCGCTGGCCCGTGAACGCCTTGACCTGCCTTGGGTTCTGGTGAACAAGGCGTATCAATTTCAAAGCGCGCACGGGCCGCTCGGCCTGGCCGACCTGTTTGGCGGCAATAGCCAACTGATCATCTACCACTTCATGTATGGCCCGGACTGGGAAGAAGGCTGCGTGGGCTGCTCGTTTCTGGCCGACCACCTGGACAGCGCCATCACGCATCTGCGCCATCACGATGTGTCCGTCGTAGCCGTATCGCGCGCGCCATTCGCCAAGCTGGACGCCTTCAAGCGGCGCATGGGCTGGCGGTTTGACTGGCTGTCTTCCGAGGGCTGCGACTTCAATTTCGACATGCACGCGTCGGTGCCGCTTGCCGACGGCAGTGTCGAAGAACGCTCAGGCGCCAGCGCGTTTTTCCGTGACCCCGATGGCGAAATCTTCCACACCTATTCCGCCTTCGAGCGCGGCGTGGAACGGCTGGTTGGCGCGTACAACTATCTGGACTTCGCGCCGCTGGGACGCAACGAAAACGGCCCGCACTTCAACCTGGGCGACTGGGTGCGCCACCATGACCGGTACGACGACGCCAAGCCCGCCTCCTGCCACGCCTGCGCATAGCCCGGCGCGCGCGATGACGGCGCTGTGGCTGGCCTGTCTGGCGGCCATGGCGCTAGGCCTGTGGCTTGACACCCGCCAGACGCCTGCGGCGCTGCTCGCCAGTGAGTGCGGCGCGCCCGGAAGCCTGTGGGACATGGCATGGCGGCACACCACCCTCATGCCCGCCAGCAGCGCGGCGATGATGCTGGCCGCGCTGGCGCCCTGGCCGCGCCGGCATGCGCCAGCAGCTGGCCGGCGGTTGCTCTGCGCTGTGTTCATGGCGATCGGGATGGTGCTGGGCGCCCGCCTGGGTGCCATGGCGGCGCTTGCTTGGACCGCGCCGCCCTTCGCGGGCATGGTGATAGGCATGGCGGCCGGCATGGCGGCGGGCCTGTTACCGGCGGGGCTAGGCATTTGGAGGGGAGCCGGCCGGTTGCCGTAGGAGCGCTAGATAGCTCCGTGGCGCTGGATGCCGGCATGGCAAAAGATTGCTGCTTGGCGACAGATCGCCGCTTGGTACGGGATGCGTGCTTGATGCTGAATGCCGTCTTAGCGCCGAGCGCCCGTCAGCGGCCGATCAGCCGGCGTCACCGCCGGTTCGATTGGCGCGGCCAGCGGCGCCTGGATCTCAAGCGCCGAGACCGCACGCGCCACGCAGGGCAAGATCCAGCCCTCTTCTTTTTCGTCGCGCGACAGGCCTGGCCATTCGATCAGATAATCCACGGCCCCTTCCAGCAGCAAACACATGCAGGCCCGGCAAGTGCCGTTGCGGCATGAGCTCGGCAGCTTCACGCCCGCCGCTTGCGCGGCCATCAGCAAGGAAGTGTCTTCACCCGCGTCAAAGCGCAGGCCGGCGGGCTGGACCAGAACGGGAAAAGCGGCCATGGCGCAATCAGATAAGCGGAACGTGGACGCGGACGGCCGTCAGCCCGCGTTGTCCTGCCAGTCCAGCTTCCAGGCGCCCGACAGCACGTTCTGCATCCACAGCACGCACGTCAAGGTCTTGGCGTCGGTGACCTCGCCCTTGCTGCAAGCCGCCAGCAATTCGGCAGGGTCGGCGCTGATCACATCCAGGAATTCGTCCTGGTCCAGCTGGCGCGGCCCCGCGCGCAAGCCGCGGGCGAAGAAGATATGGATGATTTCTGTCGAGTAAGCGATAGCCAGGTGCAATGCCCCAGCATGCGCCCATTGATCGGCCGTATAGCCGGTTTCCTCAAGCAGTTCGCGCTTGCCGCACACCAGCGGGTCTTCGCCCGGGTCGAGCTTGCCAGCCGGAAATTCCGTCATGACGCGCCCGATGGGGTAGCGGAACTGGCGCTCCAGCAACACCCGGCCATCGTCCAGCAAGGGAATCACCACGACCGCGCCGGGATGCACGACGTACTCGCGCGTAGCCGTGTTGCCATTGGGCAGGCTGACCGTGTCGCGGCGGATCTTCAGGAAACTGCCCTCGTAGGGGGCTTCGCTGGTGACCAGCGTTTCAACAAGATGGGGTTCGGATGGGCGGGTCATGAGGGCGTGTCGGAATCGTAAACAACGCGCGGCGCAGCGCGGCGGGCACCAAGCCAAGGAGCTTACCATCTGCCTGGCGGGGTAACTGCTGCGCGCTGCCTGCTACTTGCTACTTGTTGCCTGCCGCATGCTGCTTGCTCCGTCACCCGCCACCCGCCGCCCTCGGCGTTGGGCCGATCAGTCGAACTTGCGGCGGGCGTCCAGCGCCAGACCGGCGCCGATGCTGCCAAACAGGTCCCCTTCCACGCTGCGCGCGCCCGGCACCAGTGCCGACACCGTTTCGCGCAAGCGCGGCACGCGGCTGGAGCCGCCGGTGAAGAACACCGTGTCCACGTCGGCCGTGGCCACGCCCGCATCGCGCAGCAGCGCGCCCACGGTGGTTTCGACCTTTTCGATCAGCCGGCCCACGCAGGCGTCAAACGACGGACGGGTCACGTCCACCCCAAGTTCCGGCGCGATGCGCGACAAATCAATGCGTGCCAACGGCGTTTCCGACAGCGCGATCTTGGCCTCTTCCACCTGCACCGCCACCCAGTGGCCGGCGCGCTGCTTGACCAGATTCAACAGCAGATCGATCTTCTCGCGGTCGCCGGCTTCAGCCCGGATGTACGCAAAGTGCTCTGCGGCCTTACGCGTGTAAGCCTGGTTGATCGTGTGCCAGCAAGCCAGGTTGCCGTACTGCGTGGACGGCACATCCTTGCCGCTGCGCAGTTGGCTGCCCAGACCCAGCAAGGGCATGACGTGCGCCAGGCTCAGTTGCTTGTCGAAATCCACCCCACCGATGTGGACACCGCCATAGGCCAGGATGTCTTCACGGCGATCCGCCTTGCCGGCGCGGTCCGGTCCCAGACGAATCAAAGAAAAGTCCGACGTACCGCCACCGATGTCGATGACCAGTACAAGCTCTTCCCGGTCAATCTGCGACTCGTAATCAAATGCGGCGGCCAGCGGCTCGAACTGGAATTCAATATCGGTGAAGCCGACGCTACGCGCAATTTCGCCCAGCGTGTCTTGCGCGGTCTGGTCGGCGGCGGTGTTGTCATCCACAAAGAACACCGGCCGGCCCAGCACCGCCCGCGTGAAATCCCGGCCAGCGGCGGTTTCGGCGCGCCGCTTCAATTCCGCGATAAAGCGCGTCAACAGCACACGAAACGGAATCGAACGCCCTTGCACTTCCGTGGACCCATCGATCAGCGAACTGCCCAACAGGCTTTTCATTGACCGCATCAAGCGCCCGTCGTAGCCCGCCAGATAGTCGGAAATGGCGGCGCGGCCATAGCTGACCTCGGCGTCTTCGTCATGAAAAAAAATGGCCGACGGCAAGGTGGTCTTGCCGTCTTCCAGGGCGAGGAGCGCGCGCTGGTCGGGGCGGCTCCAGCCTACGGTGGAGTTGGAGGTGCCGAAGTCGACGCCGCATGCGGAGGAAATCATGGAGAATTCTGGGGCTGAAAGCAAAACGGCGGACAAGTGTACTCGCTTCGAGCGGGCGAAGCGGTCATGACCCGTCCCCCACCCTGCCAATTGTTCAATTCTTCAAAATGCCGTCCAACGCATGCAGGACGACATCCGTCGTGCTTCCCAGGTTCAGCGCAAAGGCGGCGTACACCCCCGAGAGCACGACCAGTGCGCTGGCCCAGGGTGTCCACCACGGCCATTGGCGTCCCACCCGATAGCGGCGCGATGCGATGTTGGCGTCGGCGTCGGTCAGCGACTCTGGCGTGTCTCCGCGCAGCTCGCGCAAGATGCGGTGAAGCTTGACGAGGATGGTCTGCAACGCATCGTTCTGGTTGTGCTGCAACCCGTACTTGCCCTTGAACCCCAGGCACAGGCACAGGTATTTGAATTCCAGGACGTCGCGGTATCGGGCGGGGTCCATCATCATGCGCGACAGCACCGTGAAGAACTTCTCGCCTCCCCAGGTCTCGCTATGGTTGACGCTCAGCAACGAGCGCTCGGCCCAGATCGAGTTGGACCCCCATGCGGTTCCCATCACCGCTTCATCGATGAACGTACACAGCGCATATCGATACGCCAATTGCGTCGCGCTGTCATAGCCGTGCTGGCGGATTTCTTCGTCCAGCGCGGATATCTGGTCCCGCACCGTGGAATACAGCTTGCCGATGGATTCGTAGTTGGTCATCTTGCGTACGCGGATCACCATGCCGAAGAGTGGCAAGGCTGCATCCACCAACGGGTTGTAGCCATGGCCCCGAAGCTGAAACGCCAGGTCTTCGTCCGTATCGAGGTTTTGAATGGTGTTGAAGCCGATCTGTTCTTTGTCGTGGACGGCTGCCGTTACGCTCGTGCGCAGGAATTCGGCTTCGCCGCGCTCGGCGGTAGAGGTCGTGTTCATGTCATTGGCTCCTGATGGCCCACAGCTGCAGCTCCAGCTCGGGGTAGTCGCCGGCAATATGCAGGCCGAAGCCCGCCGTATCCCGAAGCATCTGCCACGAAGGATGGCTGCGGTCGAACTGGAAATAGGTAAAGCCGGCATGGAACGGCAGGTGGCGCGGCGCGACCGGCAGCGGCTGCAGCGGGATGCCGGGCAGTTGCAGGCTGACGAGCTCGCCCAGCTTTTCCATCGAGGCCACCTTGGCCTGCTGCATGAACTGCTGACGCAACCGGTCAAGCGGCATGCGGGCGCGCACGGCCAGAACGAAATCCGCGTCTGCGTACAGGCTGCGGTCGTGCACCGCCGCGGTCAGCACGCCGTACTGCTGGCGTTCGATCGGCAGCGACACGGCGCGCGGCTGCAACACGGTGCTGAGCGTGCGCCGCAAGGTGTCCTCAAGCATGCGGAACGATTGGCGGGGATCGTCGTGCCGATAGGCCGGATATTCCTGCGGCAGCCGCCCTTCGTCGGTGAATGTGACCAGTTCGCCGCAGGCCTGGCTAAACGCGATGTAGAGCTGCTCGGGGTGCAGATGGCGCAGGCGCGACAAGTGCAGAAACCACGGATGCAGCCGGTTCAACGCCAGCAGCAGATTGAAGTCCGTTACGTCCGCCACGCCGGCCTGCCCGGGCGAGCCGATGCGTTCGGCAATGTTCTTCGCGCGTTCCCGCATCAGGCCGGCGATTTCCCCCAAGTAGCGTTTCAACGGCGGGATCGCATTGATGGACATGCCCGTGGGGTAGAACGCGTCGTCCAGCAGCAGGCTGCCGTCAGGCCGACGGTCCAGCAGCCGGCACAACGCCATGCCGGTAAATGCGCTGCGGTCTTCACGCTCGAGCGTCAGCTGCAAGTTCGGGGCGGCCAGATCCATCGACACGTAATCGCCTTCGTGGCTATGCGTGTCGCGCACCTCTTCGCTACGCGTCACGTAGCGCGCATTGGCGTAGGTGTCTGGCCATTGCACTTCCAGCACGCCGTCCGAGCGCAGCGGCAAGGTCAGGTAGACGGTCTGATTGACGGATGAGGTATCGGTCACCGCCAGTGGTGTCGGCGGCGGCTGATCGTTCGGGATGTCGAACACCGTGCCATCAGGCATGACGCCGCGCGCGCGCACGATGGCGATCTTGCCAAAGCTCAGGTATTCCTGGTTCAGCTCCAGCTCGCTCAAGCCATAGAGATGCTCACTGACGCCCGCAATGCGTTGGTTGGCATGGTGTTCAAGCGCGCGGGTCTGCTGCTGGAAGTGCTGGGGCTTGACGAACAGCCCTTCACTCCAGATAACGGGATTGCGGGAGGTCATGGTTGGGATCTCGGTTGCGGCGGACGGTAGCTTTCATCGGTGATGGCCACGCGGTTGCCATGCAGCGTCATCAGCAAGGCGTAGCGCCGGCCCGTGGGCTCCAGCCGGAATGCGTGCTTCCAGACCGCGCCATTCGGATCATGGAAGTCGGCGATGATCGCCACATAGCGGGTGGCGGGTTCGATCCGGGCGAAGTCAATGAACTTGAACTGGCCGGGTTGCAGCACGTAATCGTCTTCAACCACATAGGTGCTGCCCAGCGCCTTCTTCAAATCCTTGGCCAGCTGGTCCGGGTCGGCGTTCAGCAGCAGGGAATCGTCTTTCAGTTGAAGCACCTTGAACGCAATCGGGGTGGGCGCGCCGCGCGGCGCGGGCGTGGGTTCCATGGTTGGGAGGCTGTGCGCGCGGCTGTACTGCCCCAAGCCCAGCCCGGCGGCCTCGTCGGACTCGCCGGCCCCGCTGAACTCGTTGGACGCGCTGGACATGCCAAATCCGCCCTGCCCGCCAAGACTTTCTGACCCGCCCATGCCTTTCGGTCCTGGCGCGGCCAATCCGCCCAGCGGCAGCGGCACCCCCGAGAACCCCTGCTCGATTACCTGCTTGCCCGCGCCAAACTGCCGGCCCGGCACGAAGTGCTCTGACACGCCTATCGCCAGCAACAGGTCCAGCTTCGCCACGGCATCCGCCGCGCCAGGTTCTGCGGCGGTTTCACCCGGCATGCGCTGGATCGTCGATGGGCCGGTGTCCACCCGCCGCAACGGATGCAACGAAGGCCGGCCCTCTTCCAGTTCGTCCAGCAATCCGCGCAGATGCTCGATCAGCTCTTCGCGATTCCCGCTATTGAGCTTGACCTCGTAAGGCCCCGCTTCCCGGTTCGACGGCGGCGCTGCGGATTCGGGTTCTTCATCGGGCATGCTTGCCGGGTTGGGATTGACGTCTGCCGCCGCGTACAGGCTGAGCCCGATGAGCGACAGCTGTTCGTCGGGTGGCCCGATCTGGATGGACGGGTCCATCAGCACCATCCCTGTCTTCGTCACCACATCGGCAACCGTGCCACACGCCGCCAGCAGCGTTGTCGCCAGCAAAGCAGGAACCATCCGCTTCATTCGGCCTCCACCCGCAAAGCCCGGTCGTAGGCTTGTTCAAACACTTCCCAGAACAGCTTCTCGAACCCTCGTTGACGTGCTGACGCCAACTCGTCGTAGTAGTGCGTATACATGCCCCATGCCCAATCGTCGGCGGCCGGCGCATCTTGATCAGGGCGGTAGCGGCGAAAGCACTGCATCAGCACCGACGGCGCAAAGGCGCGTAACAACGCTTGAAGACCTGCTTCGATCGCCTGTGTGACCGCGTCGTGATGCGTGCGCAACTGCGCCAGACTTTCGTCGACCGCATCTTTGGGAGACAGGTGCACCACACTGCGATTGGCGGCGAACATTGCCCGCACGGTGTCGGCGTAGCTTTGGCCCAGGCGCAGCGGGTTGTCTTCAATGGGCTGCAAGCTGCGTCCCAGCAATTTGCGCGGCGCAGCCGAACCCGCCTGGTCCGCATACAACCCGGCGATGCCCTTGATGGCCGCATTCAGCGCCTGGCCGGCTTCCAGCAGCAGCGCCTGCCCCGCTTGCGGGTCAAGCGGCCCCAACGGAACGTCCAGGCCTTGCATCAATGCATCCACAGCGTCGGTGGGGTCTCCCGCCATGGCCTGCCGGTTGCGCAATCGATAGGGGGACCCAGTGCGGGTTCCGCTGTGGGTTCCGCTGTGGACATCGGGTCGGTCATGTGACTTCGGCATACGGGAATCTCCAGGAAATGGCAGGGGCGTTCCGGTCACGGCTTCAAACCGGGTCGAGGCAAGATCAGCCTGGGTCGGGGCCAAGGCGCCGCCGCGGCGCACATCCCAAGGGTCCATCACGACAGGCGGGAGTTCGCTTGTGCGCTCGGCCGCGTCCAAGGCACGCAAGGGGTCGGTGTCCGCGCGAGCGTCGTGCGGCGCGCTCAGGGCCTGGTAGGTGGCATCCAGGGGGGCCGACACGTGCTCGGTTTCAAAGACATAGGCGCCAGTCGGCAAGCCGTCATGGCCGTCCGCCGCGTTGCTTAACAATTCGCCAACCCCGTATTGCGCCAGATGCCGCCCCGGCTCCAGCAGCTCTTGATGGGGATCGTGCAAATGCACGGCGACACGGTAAGGGCCGATGTGCAAGACGTCGCCATCCCGCAACTTCGCCATCACCAGAGCGCCCAGTGGCTCGTTGGCATCGTTGACGCGCGTTTTCCCGCTGCGGTCAACGATGCAGAACGCGGCGTCTTCATAGCGGATTTCGCAGTGGATGCGCTCGATGCGGCCCGCCTGGTCGGTCAGCGCCCAATCGGCGCCCTCGCCGCCGATGGTTCCGCCCGCGGCATCAAAGCCGTGCCGGGGCGTGCTGCCATGTTGCAGGTGTTCGGGGTTGGCGACCACAAGCGCCAGCCGGCTCGGAAGCGATTCGGGTTTCATAGACGGGCCTTTATGCGAACGATGAACGGCCGGCGCGCCGCCGTGTGCTGGACGAAGCTTGTCCAGCCCAGATGCGCGCCGGTGTCGCGCCCCAGATTGAACGGCGGCACCTGGTCATGCCGTAACCCCAGTTCAAGGTCATAGGCCGCGGGGTCGCGCAGCAGAAAATCGATCAGCTTGCGCAAGCGTTCGAAGTTCTCGCCGCTAGGCAGGAACTCCCGGAAACGCGATTGATCCAGGTTGGAAATAACAATCGAAAACTTGCTGTAGCGGGTGCGGACGCGGCTGCCGATGACAAAGCTGTCGCCCAGGACACCATTGCGCCGCCCCAGCCCCAAGCGCTGCGGCTCGGCCACATGCATGTAGCGCAGCTCGAACTCGCGCACTTGCACCTGCTTCAAGTCGAAGCAATGCGAAACGATGCCCGCCACCACCTGCGGTGAACGGCTGCGGCTGGCGATCACGCCCGCGTAGCTCAGCAGGCGGCTCCAGGGAATCGGCGTCACGCCGCGCAGCTCAACGTCACCCAAGCCCACCATGGCAAACACATAACGCGAGAAGCGATCGTGCGCCTCGCGGCGAAAGCGCACGTAGTAGCGGTATTTGCGCCAGGCTTGATGCAGCAGCGTCAGCAGGCGATGGTTGAAGAAATCCAGGAACGCGGGTCGAATGCCGACGCCTTGGCCGTATTCGTATGCCAGCCGGTCCAGGTAGTAGCCCGGCAGGGGCGAGTCCGGGCCATGCATGCCGAAGAACGTGGCCTGCACGTGATAGTGGCTGCGGGCGCCTTCAGGCATGCGTTCGGCCACCGCCACATCCGACGCCGGAAACCCCAGCCCCGCATAGCTGCTCAGGCGGACACGCTGATGCTCGGGCTCGTGGGTGTCCCGGGATTCCAGGTCATCTTCGTGCAGGCCGTGCAGTTGCTCAAGCAACCTGAAGAAGTCATAGTTCTTCGCACTGGCCAGCAGAAGGTCCGCTAGATCAGCGGTTGTTTTCCGGTCTGCAATGGCCATTCGTAGTGCTCGTTATTGCCGGTGTTGGTGGCTTCCAGCAGGTGAAAGGAATTGATGCTTGCGTACAGCGCAAAGAAATGGCTTAGCACCGTGCCGAACAGGTAGAGGTCTCCTTCACACAGGAACGCGGCAGGGTCGAGCTTCAAACGCGTTTTCAGCCCGCGTATGGGCAGCCCCTTCATCAACAGATCGGCCGGCTGCGTCACGGCATCGCCGATGCCGTCCAGGCGCTTGCTGCCGGCGCGCGCGTGCTGAATGTCATGCAGCGCCGCAAAGTCGTAGGCGCGCAGCACGGCCTTCAAGGGTTCGGTCGACAGCAACGACAGGTAGTTCAGCGACAGATTCGAGATCAGCGTCCACTGCAGCGCGCCGTCCAACACGGGCCGGTAAGGCGGGGTGGGCCGGGTGATGTTGGTGTAGGTGGCGAAGGTGGGCGTCGTCTGGGTCTGCACACAGATGTCGCCCACGCCGAGCGCCAGCGGCAAATCGCGGTTGGTGCAGGTCAGCGCCAACGACACGGTTTCATCCTCGTCGATGTAATCGGTTTCGTCGCCCCGAATGAAGGCAATGCGGTGCACAACGCCCTCTTCGCTCATCGCGTTCTCGATCCGGCTGCGGTAGTACAGCGCGCTGCGTCCCTGCGCATGTTCGATTTCGTGTTGCAGGGATTCAAAGGGATGAAACGTGCGCAGAAAGCGACCGCGCTGTCCGTCCGCCACCCGCTGCCAGCCGGTGACATCGTCAATACTGAAGATCTCGTAGGCGCCGGGGTCTTGCCCGCCCGGCATCAGCCGTTGATCTACCGCCCGTCCGTTCAAGTTGATGGGTTCGGCGTCTTGCTCGAACAGGTTGACGGCGGGCGCGCAATACAAGGACAAGTCGTTTGGGCGCAGCCGGATGTCAACCGGCATGGGCCGGTTGAAATGGAATTCGAAGCGCACGCGCTGCGTGGTGCCTTCGGGCCATAGCGCGCGCAGGCCAGCCAAGCTGAAGAACAGAAACCGCCTCGGGAAGATGAAATATTCCTGAAGAATCCGATAGCCGTCGAATACGTTCTTGGGATACGGCAACAAGGACTCTTCGGGCGAGAACCCGGGAAACGTCACCTGCCTGGCGGACAGCGTTCGCGTTTGGCCGCCGATCTCCAGCCGGATTTCGCCCAGATAGCGAGACAGCCACAGGTACATCGTCAACGCGGTGGTGTCGTCGCCGCTCAGGTGGAAATCAAGCTTGTCGCAGTCAAACGTATCGATGGCGTTGCCAGCGATGGGTTCAAGATCCACGCGCAGGATGGATTTCTCGCGCGTGTGGGCATCGCTGACGTCAACGATATGCAGCGGATAAATCACCACATCCGTGCTGATCCGGAACTGGCAACGCGTGCCGTCCACGGGGCGCGACAACACGCGCGTGCCCTTCGGGATGACTTGACGCGTCGTGATGGCGCGTTCCACCGGGTCGAACCGCATGATCGTCGCGCTGGGCAAGGGCCGTAAGTAGTTGGGCCACAGCAGCTGCAATAACGAATGGGTGAGTTCGGGCAGGTCGTCTTCAATCTTCAGGCGCAGCTTGGCCGTCAGAAACGCAAACCCTTCCAGCAGCCGCTCGACATCCGGGTCGGCAGCCTCGTCCCCCAGGAATTGCGACAGCTGCGGGTTGTCGCGCGCGAACTCGCGTCCGAGCCTGCGCAGATAGTCGATCTCCTCGCGGAATTTTCCTCGCAACGGCATGTTTTCCTGCCTCCGTGGCCCACAGGGATCAAACGATCCGCGTATAGCCGTCCTGATGGTGAATCACCAGATCGATCTCCACCTGCTCTTCCTTATTGAAGATAGGCACCAGACAATCCAGCCTGAAGTTCAGGCTGAGCGGCTGGGCAGGATCGGGCCGCGATCGCACGCTCATCACCTTGACGCGGGGTTCGTAAGCCGCGACCGAGGCCCGGATGTCCTGGCTGACCTGCAACAGCAAGTCGGCGCTGCCCATCGACGCGTCGTTGAAGTCCTGCAAGCCCAGCCCGGGGCTGCTCATTGAGCAGCCCCGGCGGCTGTTGAGGATGCGTTCCAGATGCCGCTTGATGGCAAGGACGCGCTCGGCGGCCAGCTCTTGCCGGGAGCGGCTGCGCCGAGGCAAGGCGTCGGGCACCAGCCGTTCAAACAAACTGCCCTGTCCCCGCGACCTCGGCATGCGGAGCGCCTCCTTATTCCTTGTCCAAACGGCCGACCAGCGACAGTTCGAAGTTGGCGCCCATGTACTTGAAGTGCGGACGCACGGCGAGCGACACCTGATACCAGCCGGGGTTACCGCTGACGTCTTGCACCTGCACCTGCGCGGCGCGCAACGGGCGGCGGCTGCGCACATCCGCCGACGGGCTTTCCTGATCCGCGATGTACTGCTTGAGCCACGTGTTCAATTCGCGTTCGAGATCCTGGCGTTCCTTCCAGCTGCCGATCTGCTCGCGCTGCAGCACCTTGATGTAGTGCGCCAGACGGTTGACGATGAACATGTAGGGCAATTGCGTACCCAGCTTGAAGTTCGTCTGTGCGGCCTGACCTTCGGGCGTCTTCTGGAACAGCTTCGGCTTTTGCACCGAGTTCGCCGAGAAGAACGCAGCGTTGTCGCTGTCTTTGCGCATGGTCAGCGCAATGAAACCTTCTTCGGCCAGCTCGAATTCCTTGCGGTCGGACACCAGCACTTCGGTGGGGATCTTCGCTTGCAGCTGACCCAGCGACTCGTACAGGTGGACCGGCAGATCGTCCACCGCGCCGCCGGACAGCGGGCCGATGATGTTGGGGCACCAGCGGTACTTGGCGAAGCTGTCGGTGATGCGGCTGGCAAGCAGGTACGACGTATTGCCCCACAGGTAGTTGTCGTGCTGACCGTCGATGGTTTCGCGGTAGACGAAACTGCTGGTGGGGTTTTCCAGCGGATCGTAGGGCTGGCGCAGCAGGAAACGCGGCATCGTCAGGCCCAGATAGCGCGCGTCTTCGGACTCGCGCAAGCCGCGCCATTTCGTGAAGCGGGGGCCTTCGAAGATGTCGCGCACTTCCTTCAGATTGGGCAGTTCCTGAAAGCCGTCGATGTTCAGGAACTCGGCGCCCGCCGCGCCCAGGAACGGCGCATGCGCCATGGCGCCCACAGACGCCACATAGCTCAGCAGTTTGATGTCGGGCGACGACGGGCCGAACGTGTAGTTGCTGACGATGCTGGCCACCGGCTCGCCGCCGAATTGGCCATAGCCCGCGGTGTAAACGTGCTTGTACAGACCGCTGCGCGTGATGTCGCCCGCGCTTTCGAAGTCTTCCAGCATCTCTTCCTTCGTGACGTGAAGGATTTCGATCTTGATGTTCTCGCGGAAGTCGGTGCGGTCTACCAGCAGCTTCAGCCCGCGCCATGCGGACTCCAGCGCTTGCAGCGGCGGCTGGTGCAAGATGGCGTCCATCTGCAAGCCAAGCTTGCGGTCGATCTGCGCGATCATCTGGTCCACCAGCTGCTTGTTGACGGGCTGCTCGCGTTCCTGTGTTTTCAGTATTTCTGAAATGAACGCCGCGACGCCGCGTTCGGCAACGGCATAACCTTCGTGGCTGGGTTCGATGCGGGTTTGGGCCATGATCTGGTCCAACAGGCCGATCGACGGGTTGTCTTCTGACTTGGCGGCAGCTTGAGCCTTCATGCTCGTATCCTTTTTTTGCGGGTTGGCGTTGCAGCGAAACGGCAGGCTCAGGCGGCCGGCTTTTCCAGGACCAGATTCAGTTCCTTGGCCAGCGCGGTGCGCGCCTTGTCATCGGCAAGCAAGGTCTGAAGCTGCTTGCGAAACGCCGGCACGTTGCCCAGGGGGCCTTTGAGCGCGACAAGCGCTTCACGCAATTCCAGCAGCTTGTTCAATTCCGGCACCTGCCGCGCAATGGCATCCGGCGAAAAATCACGCATGCGTTTGAAGTCCAGCGACACATTCAAGGTGTCGTCTTCCTGGCCTGCTTCACCCAGCCGAGACGGCACTTGCATCGTCAAGGCGATGCCGGCTTCCGCGATGACATCGTCGAAGTTGTCTTTGTCGATGCGCACCACCGGCCGCTCCTCCAGCGCCGTCTCTTCGCCGTGCCCCTTGAAGTCGCCCGTGATCAGCAATTTCAGGGGAAGCTCGATCTCAGCCTGCTGGTCGCCCGTGGCGGGCACGTACTTGATGTTGATCCGTTCCGGCGGGGCGACGGACACCGATTTCTTCGCCATGACAAGCTCCTTTGGAGAGTTTGGGAAGCCGTTTTTGGCGGCCTCGAACCAGTGGGCTGATGCTAAGAGGGCTGAAGGATGAGTCGCAATAGGACGACTACTAAATGTGCTTGAGCACGTGCGCCAAGTGAGACATCTTTGGCACGGTGAGCGCGTTCCGGGCGCGGTTTCATAGTCCTCCTATGGAATTAATTTGAGTGGCATGGTCTCGTTGTGGATTCCTCGAACGCGTGTGACGCCATGATCAGAATTGACCTCTCCGCCCTGATCGAACGCTTGAATCCGATCAGCCGCCAGGCCCTGGAAGAAGCCGCCAGTCTGTGCATCAGCCAGCATTGCGCCGAGATCACCGTGGCGCACGTGCTGTTCAAGCTGGTCGACCAGCCCTTGTCGGATATGCGCATGCTGATCAAGCACGCCGAACTCGACCCGGATTCGGTCCGCCAGGCGCTGGCTAACGCCAGCCCTTATCGCAGTGAAACGCCGGGCCAATACCCCACGTTCTCGCCGCTGCTGATCGAGTGGCTACAGGAAGCGTGGCTGCTGGCGTCGCTGGAGCTCGGCCATACACAGTTGCGCGGGGGCAGCCTGACGCTGGCCGCGCTGCTGAATCCGGGGCGCTATCTTCCCCTTTCCGCCATCACGCTGTTCGAACACATCAACCGCGAGGCCTTGCGCAAAGAATTCAGCAGCGTGTTTCAACACTCCTGCGAATCACCGGCCGGTGAACCCGCGGCAGGCAATGCCGACGCGATTCACGCATCATCGGTGTCGTCCGACAGCGCGCTGGCGAAGTATGGGCACGACTTCACCGCACAGGCGCGTGCCGGCAAGATTGATCCCGTGCTGTGCCGCGATGCCGAGATCGACCAGATGATCGACATCCTGTCACGCCGCCGCAAAAACAACCCCATCGTGGTGGGCGACGCGGGCGTCGGCAAGAGCGCCGTGGTCGAGGGCCTGGCGTTGCGCATCGTGCAAGAACGTGTGCCGGCGCCCTTGCGTCATGTGTCGCTATGGGGGCTGGACCTGGGCGCGTTGCAGGCGGGCGCGTCGGTCAAGGGCGAATTCGAAAAGCGCCTGAAGGCCGTGCTTGACGAGGTCAAGGCATCGGCCCAGCGCATCATCCTGTTCATCGACGAGGCGCATACGCTGATTGGCGCGGGCAATGCCGCCGGCGGCAGCGACGCCGCCAACTTGCTCAAGCCCGCGCTTGCGCGCGGCGAATTGCGCACCATCGCGGCCACGACCTGGACCGAATACAAAAAGTACTTCGAGAAAGACCCGGCCCTGACGCGACGATTCCAGCTGGTGAAGCTGGATGAACCCAGCCAGGAACAGGCGGTTCACATCTTGCGTGGCTTGCGCCGCATTTACGAACAGGCGCATCGTGTCTACATCGGCGACGACGCCTTGCAGGCGGCCGTGACGTTGTCAGCACGCTACCTGTCGGGCCGGCAATTGCCCGACAAGGCCATTGATGTGCTGGACACCGCCAGCGCCCGCGTGGCGACGGCGTTGGCAGAGCCTCCGCGCCGGCTCACGGCGATGGAACATGAACAATTGCAAATCGCAGCCGAACTCCAGCAGTTGCATCGCGATGCTCGCGCCGGCCGCGACGCCGCGCCGCGCCGTCTGGCCGAACTCCAGGCCGATGCCGCCGCGGTTGCCGGCCGCATCACACAGCTGCAACAGGCGTGGGAACAGCAGAAGGCGCTGGTCGATGACATCTTGCGCTTGCGCGGCGCGCTGGATGACGATGACCCGGATTCGCCGGGCCACCCTGCCTCCGACGAATTGCGCCAACAGGTGGCGGCGCTGACCGCGCTCCAACGCGATGGCGCGTTGTTGCATGCCGATGTCGGCCACGCGCAGATCGCCCAGGTCATTTCCGACTGGACCGGCATTCCCGCCACCACGCTCAATCGTGGCCAGATAGAACGCCTGGCCCGGTTGCCTGCCGTACTGGGTGAACGTATCAAGGGCCAGGATGGCGCCATTGATCGCTTGCACAAGCATTTGCTGACGGCCATGGCCGACTTGCGCCGCCCCGGCACGCCCCTGGGCGCGTTCCTGCTCGTTGGCCCCAGCGGCGTTGGCAAGACCGAAACCGCGTTGGCGGTGGCCGACGAACTATTTGGCGGCAGGCAGTTCCTGACCACGATCAACATGTCCGAATTCCAGGAGCGGCATACGGTGTCGCGCCTGCTGGGTGCGCCGCCCGGCTATGTCGGGTACGGCGAAGGCGGCGTGCTGACCGAGGCAATCCGGCGGCAGCCCTATTCGGTGGTGTTGCTGGACGAAGTCGAGAAGGCCCACCCCGAGGTCATGAGCCTGTTCTACCAGGCCTTCGACAAGGGCGAACTGGCTGACGGCGAAGGGCGCCAGATTGATTGCAAGAACGTCCTGTTCTTCTTGACTTCCAACCTCGGATTCGACCAACAAGACGGCGATCTGGCCGATCTGTCCGAAGACGCGCTGCGCATCCGGCTGGCCGCATTCTTCAAACCGGCGCTGCTTGCGCGCATGCAGGTGGTGCCATACCGGTATCTGGACGAAAGTGTGCTGGACCAGATCATCCAAAGCCGGCTGGAACGTTTGCGCGTCCAATTCGCGACGCGCTACAACGCCACGCTGCACCTCAGCGCCAGCGCGCGCGATGAACTGCGTGGCCGCTGCGCGCGCCACGAGAACGGCGCGCGTCTGCTGGACGCCACCATCGATGGCGAACTCTTGCCCCCCCTTTCGCTGGCGGTGCTGCAACAGTTGGCCGCCGGGCTCGCCTTTGGCAGCGCCCGGCTGGAATGGTCGCAAGGCGGCTTCGCCGCCACGCTGGATTAAAGGTCCGCGATGGATGCGCAAAGCGTGGCGGACATCGCCCGGGACATGGCCATGGCTTCACGCGTGGACGCGCTGTCACGCGTGTTCCTCGACGCGTGCCTGAACGTGCCGGGCATGGCCGGCGCATGCCTGTACGCGCGAGACGCCACAGGAGACCGGCTGTTTCCGCTTGTGCAGGCGGGGTCGGCGGCCAATCCCCTTCCCGACATCAGCATGGACGCGCTTGACGACCCCCTCGTCTACACCATGACCAGTGCAAAGTCTTGTCTGATCGATCAGATGTCCGGGCTGGTCGATGTGGGCACGGGGTATGAACGGCTGCGCGATGAACTGGGTGCGCAATTCGGGTTGCTGGCGATTCCGCTGCGCGACGAGCGCCGCCAGCCCTTGACCGTACTGGCGCTGGCCGGGCCGCCCGCGGTGCTGTCGGCGTGGCGCGATGATTCCCTCTGGCGCGCGCTGCTTGCGGCCCACGAATCCCTTTACGCGCGTCTGCATCGGCAGGCCAACGTGGCCGATGATGCGCGCTACCAACGCAGCCAGCACGCAGAGCCGGCCGTCGAACAAAGCCGGATGCGCGCTGCGCGCCTGCTGGCGGCCGAATTCATCGGCGTCAGCCCTGCGGCCCGGCGTATGCGCGAAGACATGCTGCGCTTTGCGGATTCCGCGCTGGCCGTCCTGCTGACCGGCGAAACCGGCACGGGCAAAGACCATGCCGCGTGGCTGATTCATCAAGCCTCGCCGCGCCGAGGCAAGTTCGTGCCCGTCAATTGCGCCGCCATCCCAAAGGAGCTGATTGAAGCGGAGCTGTTCGGCAATGTGCGCGGCGCCTTTACGGGCGCCTTGCAGGCCAGGTCCGGGCTGGTTGCCGAAGCCGATGGCGGCACGCTGTTCCTGGACGAAATCGGCGACATGCCCTTGGCGCTGCAAGGCACCCTGCTGCGTCTGTTGAACGAAAAGAAATATCGGCCATTGGGCGCCACGCGTGAACTGAGTTCCGACTTCCGCCTGATCTGCGCGACCCATCAGCCGCTGCCCCAACGGGTGCGCGACGGGCATTTCCGCGAAGACCTGTATTTCCGCATCCGGCAACTGACGCTGGCGTTGCCCGCGCTGCGCGACCGCCCCGAGGACATTCCCGCGCTGGCCTTTCATACGGTGTTGCAGCACAACCGTGAACGCCAGTCGCGCGTTGCGGGCATCACGCCAGAGGCGCTGGCGATGTTGGCGGCACAGCCCTTGCCCGGCAACGTGCGCCAGTTGCGCAGCGTGGTGCTGGTGGCGGCAGAACGCACGCCCCCCGGGCAACGCATCAGTGCCGGCATGCTGGACTTGTCGCAACCGGACCTGGACGCCCCGCCGCTTGCCGACCCGGGCAGCGCGATGCTGCAAGGGCTGCTGCATACCGACAACCTGCCCCAGGCGCTGGACACGTTCCAAAGCCTGGTGATCAAAGCCCGGCTGCGCCAGGTCAATGGGTCTCGCAGCCGCGCCGCGCAGAGCCTGGGTATCCCCAAACGCACGCTGGCACGCCGCTGCCAGGCCTGGAATCTGGACCGGGAGGACCACCCCTTATGAAGCGTTTCACCCTTCTGCCCCTGTTGTTGCTGGCGCCATTGGCCAGCCACGCGGTGTCCGTGTCCGGCCCCGACGCCGCCGCCTGCACGCAGATCATCTCGGCCATTGAACGGCTGGCCTGCTTTGACGCTCTGGCGGGCACGCCACCCCGCCCGGTTGAGCGCCCCGCGCGCACCGTGTCAATCGACCCTGCGCCGATGAGTCCGCCGAGCCTGCTGCCAGATGAGCCGGCGCCCGCCCTCGACATCGCACCGCCCGTCGCCGCCGAGCAGCCGCCGCCCTTTTTGCCGGCGCCCACCCTGGCGTCCGATCTTGTCCGCATGAACGAAGCCGCCCGGCAAGCCGGCGACACCGCCTTTCTGCTGTCTCACACGCAAGACGAGCACGCGGGACAACACCGGGTGATGATCTCCGCGCCCGCGCAAGCCGCCGGCCCACCCACGTATCTGGCGATCAGTTGCCTGTCCAACATCTCGCGCCTGCAACTGGTGGCCGAGCAGCCGTTCGAACGCAATCAAATCAGCATCCGTCTTCACATCGATGAACGCCCGCTGTCCGCCGCCCGGCGATGGCGCGTACTGGATGAAGGCAACGTCGTGGATGCGGGCCGGGGCCTGGTGGCCATTGAACAGTTGCGCCCCTTCGTGGCGGGCGCGCAGTTGCGGGTGGAAAGCGACTACGCCCCGCTGAATGGCCTGACGTTCAACGCCACCGGCTTGCAGGCCCTGCTGTCCCGCCAGCGCGAGGCATGTCACTGGTGACGGACTACGCCCCTCTTGCACTCGACGCGTTGCTGGCCCCGTTGGACGCGCGCCATCCGGCGGGCCACTTTGATCCCGAAGACGAAACTTTTCAGGCGATCGACCACGAAATGATCAAGCTGGGCGGCTTGCAGGAAGCGCGGCTGGACTGGCTGTACGTGGATGAAGCGTCGCGCCAATACCTGAGCACGCAATGCAAGCATTTCCGCATCGCCGGCCATTTGATATCCGCGCGCCTGAAGGCCCCCTCCTGGCCACGCTGGGCCGAGGCCGCGGAGGTATTGGCGGGCATGGTCGAACACTATTGGGAGACCGGACACCCCAAGCCCGGCCCCACCGGCTATCTGGGCAAGCGCCGGCTGGTGGCCGTGCAGGCGGAGCGTCTGCGCAGCGCGTTGGACGCCTTGTCCGCCACCGGTTTCAGCAAGGCGGATCACGCCCGGGCGCAACAAGCGCTTGACCGCCTGCAAGCCTGCGCCGTTGCCGCCCAACTGGATCAAGCGCAACTGACCGGGCTCGAGGCGCACTTCTCGCGCCGCGTCGAACAAACCCGGTTTCCGGAAAGCCCCGCGCCCGCCCGAAGTGCTGGCCAACAAGGCGGGCAGGCCATCACCGAAGCGTTCTTCAACACGGACAACACCCGCTTGAAGCCGGGTGACGAACGCGAGAACCGGCGGTCGCTGCTGGGGGTGGCCGACTTCGTCAACCAGCAGGATGCGTACGACCCCACCGGCTATCAGCTGCGCCGCTTCGCGCTTTGGGCGCATCTGCATGCCGCACCGCCCACGCGGCATGGCACGCGCACGGAACTCATGGCGGTGCCGGCCGACATCGCGGACGGCTACAGCGAGGCGTTGGCGGGCAATGCCGTCAACCCCGCGTTGTTGCAGCGCGTAGAGAAAAGCGTCGTCGCCTCGCCCTATTGGATACGCGGCAGCTTTCTGGCGGCAGGTATGGCGGCGCGGCTGGAAATGAAAGACGTGGCAACGGCGATCCGTCTGGCCACGGAACGCTTCGTACGCCGCATTCCGTCGCTGGTCGATCTGAGCTTCAACGACGGCCGCCCCTTTGTGGACAGCGAGACGTTGGCGTGGCTGAGCGGTGCGGACGCCGAAGGCGCGGCCAGCGGCCCCTTGCAGGAATTCGGTGCGTTGCGCGAAGAGCTGGTTGCGCAGCTGGACACCGAAGGCGTGGAAACCGTGCTGCGCCGCTTGCAAGACATGCAGGGCCATTCGGAATCGCCGCGCCAGCGCTCGTACGCGGCCGTCATCGCGGCCGACCTGCTGGCCGCGCGCGGACTGTCGTGGCTGGCAGACACCCTATATACGAACGTCGGCATCACGCTGCACACGCTGCCCGCCCACGAATGGGAGCCTGAGTTGTCCGAACAGTTGAACAAATACCTGCCCGCGCGTCCGCCCGCCGAGGCGGACCGCAAGAGCTAAGGAAGGAGTCTCCCGATGAAGAATGTGTGGTCGTACCTCAAGCGCTACGGTCTGCCGGTAGCGAGCCATTTCAAGAGCGCGATGCCCGTGCTGGCCGCATTGGCGATCACTTTCGTGCTGATCGGCATCTGGTGGCTGGGTCCGCATTGGACGTGGCGCAATCACCAGCCCTTGGCGGATCTGTCCATGCGCGTCCTGTGCACGCTCGTCGTTCTGATGCTGCCGGTGCTGGCCTGGGTCTGGACGCTTCGCCGCCGCAACCGCCGCCTGGAAGCCGAACGCGGCGCAGCCGAGCAGCGCGAAGAAGATCCGGTGCTGCGCTTTGTGCAGGCGCAGGACCGCGCGCTGGACCAGAGCCTGCATGTGTTGCGCAGCAACTTGAAGGGCCGCAACGCGTTGTACCAACTGCCGTGGTACTTGGTGCTGGGCCAGGAAAATACCGGCAAGACGAGCTTCATCAACCGCTCCAGCCAAAGCTTCTCGCTCAGTAACGAGGTCAAGGCTGGCGCCAGGCGCGCGTTTACCGACCCGGACCTGGCGTACGACATCGACTGGTGGATGGGCGACGAGGCCGTGCTGATCGACCCGCCGGGCGAACTGATCAGCCAGATCGAAGCCGCGTCTGCACCGGAGCCCCTGGCCCAAACCGCAGCCGGGCCTGACCCCGGCCCAAGCTCGGCGGCCACGCCCGATCCGGTCCGCAGCTCGCCGCCAGACTCCACCGCCGACGCCGCACCCGCCCGTGCCACCTCGCGGGTGGCGCTGCCTATCGGCGCGCACGCGCGCCTGTGGGTTGGGCTGGTCGATTGGCTGAGCCGCAACCGCAGCCGCCGCCCGCTCAACGGCGTGGTGTTGATGGTGGATCTGGTGACGCTGCTGAACCAGAAAGCCAGCGACCGCAAGGCGTTGGCGATTCTGCTGCGCACGCGCTTGTCCGAACTGAGCCGCCATTTGGGGACCCGCCCGCCGCTGTACGTGGTGCTGAGCAAATTCGATTTGCTCAATGGCTTCGAGCCCTTCTTCGCGCGGCTGCCGCGCAACGTGCGCGAAGACATTTTCGGCTTTACGTTCACGCTGGATTCCGTGCATGACTACGATGCCTGGCTTGATGAGCTGGCCGGACGCTATGACGGCTTCATCCAGCATCTGAACGAACAGATCTTCGACGCCATGGCCGAGGCAGCCAACATGGAAGCCCGAGAAGCGCTGTTCTCGCTGGTCCGGCAATTGGCGGGTATGCGGCCGGTGCTGCTGGGCTTCCTGGAAGACGTGCTGGGCAGCGACCGCTACATCACGCCCGCCTTGCCGCGTGGCGTGTATTTTTCGTCGGTGTATCAGCAAGGCCTGTTGTGCGACGCGTTCATCAGCGCGGCGGCGGCGTCCTACAGCCTGACGCCCCCCGCCACCAATGTGAAGCCCAGCGGCCGCTCGGCGGTGTACTTCGCGCAGCAAGTGTTCCAGCGCATCATCTACCCCGAGGCCGGCTTGGCCGGCGACAACCTGAAGGTGATGGCCGACAAGCGCCGCACGCTGATGGTTGGCTTTGGCGTCGCGGCCTTGGGCAGCCTGTTGCTGGCGGGCGGCTGGTATCACTACCACGGTGTCAACCGGCAAATGGCGATGTCGGTGCTGGACAAGAGCCGCGAATTCAGCACGCACAAAATCGACGGCAGCAGCGACCCGACGGGACGCAATCTGCTCGAACCGCTGGATCAGATCCGCAGCGCGGTCGCCGTGGTGGGAGACTACCGTCAGGCGTGGCCGCTGGTATCCGAGCTGGGTTTGTACCAAGGCCGCAAGATCGGCCCCAAGGTTGACGAGGCCTATCTGCAGCTGCTGTCCAAGCGCTTTCTGCCCGAGCTGGCCAGCGGTGTCATGAACGCCATCAACAGTGCGCCCTCGGGCAGCAATCAGCAGTTGGCGGCACTGCGCGTCTACCGCATGATCG
The DNA here is from genome assembly GCF_902859595.1 of Achromobacter kerstersii. Taxonomy (GTDB): domain Bacteria; phylum Pseudomonadota; class Gammaproteobacteria; order Burkholderiales; family Burkholderiaceae_B; genus Achromobacter; species Achromobacter kerstersii. Next base: position 1,983,400 of record NZ_CADIJQ010000001.1, read on the forward strand.
AAGACCGCCACAACCGCCGTTCACCCATCGTGGAAGACTGGATGACGCAGCAGTGGCAAGCCGCGTTCCCCGGCGAAGGCGCGGTGCAAAACGGCTTGCGCCGCCATCTGGACTACGCCTTGACGTACGCGGATGCGGTCTTGCCGCAGCATCGCGCACGGGTCGAGGAAGTGCAGCAGCGCCTGCGTCAAATCCCGATGCCGCAGCGCGTCTACATGACGATGCGCGAACAGGCGGGAAAAATTCTGCACACGCCGCTGGACTTGCGCAATGAAGTGGGCCCCGCCTTCGACATCGTGTACAAGGCCGCCGCGCCCCTGGACGCCCAAACCGATCCCGCCACACGCATAGACCCGCTGCTGACGGCCACGGGCTATCACAGCTACTTCGCGGCGCACGGCAAAGACTTCACCGACCTGGCCCTGATCGACCGCTGGACGCTGGGCGAACGCCAGCGCATTGATTATTCGGAAGCCGACAAACAGGTGCTGGCCGAACGCGTGCGCGCGCTTTACAGCAGCGATTACATCAACACGTGGCAGCGCAGCTTGAACCATCTGGAAGTGGTGGACTTTGACGATCTGGGCCAGGCGGTGGATGTGCTGGGCAGCGTGACGAGCCCCGCGGCGCCCTTGCGCCGGCTGGTGGAAACCGTGCGCGACAACACCGTGCTGAATCCGCCACTGCCTGCTGTCGCCACCGCAGGCGATACCGCCGAAAAGAGCCCGGACGTGGCGGCGGGTGCGGCGGCGTCGATGTCAGCATCTGCGTCCGCATCCGCGACCGCGACCGCGTCAGCAGGCGCCAATGTGCCGCAGGTGGCGGCTATCGCGCGCCCCTTTGCGCCGCTATCCGAACTATTGGTGGCCAAAGGCGACAAGCCTTCCTACCTGGACGAGAGCATGGCCGCCGTGGCGCGCGTGCACGAAACCATGAAGCGTGTGCACGACAGCCCCGAACCGGGCAAGGCGGCGCTGGCAGTGGTACTGGACCGCTTCGCGCTGAAGGGCGCCGACCCCATCGCCAACCTGCAACGCGTGGCGGCGGGGCTTCCTGAACCCCTGAACCGGCAGGTCAAGAAACTGGCCGACGAGTCGTCGCAGGTGCTGTTGATCGAAGCCTTGAAGGAGCTGGAGCGGCGCTGGGAAACCGACGTGTACCGCTACTACCACGAGCGCCTGGCCAGCCGCTATCCGTTCAACCCGGGCAGCCGCGTTGATGCGTCATTGGAAGACTTCACCGCGCTGTTCGGACCGCAGGGCCGGCTGGCGCAGTTCAAAGAGCAATATCTGAAGCTGTTCTTTGACGAGAACCTTGAGGCGCTGTATTCGGAACGGCGCGGTGGCTACTTGGTACGTATGGATGTGCTGACGCAGCTGGAAGCCGCCGACCGTATCCGCGACGCCTTCTTCAACAGCCGGGGCGCGCTGGGCGTGCAGTTCAGCATCACGCCGCTGGGGCTGACCGCGAGCCGGCGCAGCAGCGTGCTAAGCGTCGAAGGCCAACTGATCGCCTATAGCCACGGCGCAAGCAACAGCGTCGGCCTGATCTGGCCCAACAACTTGGGCGATTCCACCGAAAGCCGCATCACGCTGGTTGGCGCGACGGGAACCAGCAGCGGTCTGGCGTACCGGGGGTCGTGGTCGATGTTCCGCCTGTTGAGTCAGGCGCGGCTGGAAAGCGCGACGGCCAACAGCGTTGATTTGAGTTTTTCGGCCAATGACGGGGCCATGCGCTACCGGATCACCGCTGAAAAATCCAACAACCCGTTTACGCAGGCGAGCTTCGACGGCTTCGCGCTGCCGCGCACGTTGCTGGCCGAGGCTTCCGTGGCCACGCCGGCTGCGCCGCCCGTGCCGGCCGTGCCAAAAACCATGCCGCGCGGCGCCCAAAAGCCGGCACCCGTCACCGGCACCAACGCGGGCCCGCGCGCGGCGCCGCCCAAGGGGCCGATGAAGTCTCCCCCCAAGGCCGATGCGGGGCATGCCGAAAGAGAAATCAAAATGGCGGCGCGGTAATCGCAATCAAACCGCGGGCGATGGCTCGCCACGCCGCGGGATTTCTGCTGTCGCACCGCCGGATATCCCAGGTGGCGCTGCTGGTTATCGCCGGCGGCGCGACGGTTATTGCTGGCGGCGCTGCTACCGTTATTGCTGGCGGCGCTGCTACGGTTATTGCTGGCGGCGCTGCTACCGTTATTGCTAGCGGCGCTGCTACTGTTGTTGCTGGCGGCGCTGTTCCAGTTCTTTCAGGCATTGCGCCACGCCCGCCTGCATCTGCGCGTTCGACACCGCTGCGCGGTCTGACACCTCGCGGCAGCGCACATACTGCGCCTGGCTCTCCGCCGAGTCCCGGATCACCGCGGGCGGGGCCTGTTCAGGCGTGACGGTCATGCGCAAGGTCGACGGCGGCGATTGGCTGCCATCCTTGGACGGCAAGCTGGGAAACTGCATTTCCTGCGACCCCGGGGCGGCCGGGGCGTACTGGGCCTGCGCGGCGCCTGCGGCGCACAACGCGGCAAACAGGAAGGCGGTGATGTGGCGTTTCTTCATGGCAACCTCTCTTCAATGAACAAGCGCGCGGAGACGGAGAAGCAAGGGTCCGCCCTGGCGCGCCGGCCTATCGTAGCGCCGGGCACAGGCCAAAATGCGGCGGCGCCCCCTAGAGTTGTTTCCCTACGTTTCGGAGCAGCATGGGCCGGCCACGCATTGCCGGCGATACCCAAGCCGTCCTACCCGCGCGGCGAAGCGGGCCGGGATTTTCGCAACGGCGCCAGCAGCGATGACAAGCCGTTGTGGTCCAGCTCATGCATCAAGGCCAGCAAGCGGCCCAGTTCTCCGGGCGGAAACCCCTTGCGCGCAAACCAGGCCAGATACGGGCCGGGCAGGTCGGCGATCAGGCGCCCCTTGTACTTGCCAAAAGGCATGTCGCGGGTCACCAGCAAATTCAACAGTTCAGGGTCCATAGGGTCGGGGCATTCCGAAAGGCCGGGTGACGATGTTGCGGCGTTCGCCTTTTGCTTTCGTCATGATGGCTCGCGGGCAAGCGCCAGTCTGGCAGAAAAGACGCCAAGCGTAGCGCAATTCCGCTTTACATCCCGTTTCAGCATCGCCCCGTTGCTGTCCGTATCGTGAACGCGTCTACCCACAGGAGCTCGCCATGATGAAAACCACCCTGACCTGCACCCTGAGTCTTGCCTTGCTTGCCGGCTGCGCCCCGCCAAAAAGTCCGAATGCCCGCGATACGCCGGCGGACAATCACACGGCGCGCAACGCGCTGGACTGGCCGGGCAGCTATGACGGCACGCTGCCTTGCGCGGACTGCCCGGGCATCAAGACCCGGTTGACCTTGTTCAAGGATGACCGCTACGAACGCCAGACCCAATATCTGGACCGCGAGCCGCAGCCGGAAATCGTGACCGGCACGTTCAGCTGGGAGTCGGATGGCAGCACGATACGCCTGGACGCCGCGGGTGACAGCCAGCGCTACTTCGTGGGTGAGAACCAGGTCACGATGTTGTATCGCGATGGCACCCGGCCCACTGGCCCGCTCGCCCCGCACTACGTGCTGCGCCGCGCGCAATAGCAAAACGGCCATCGCGCAACGCCCACGCTTCCGGCTATTCTTCTGCAATCGCCCGCGCCCTGGCGTGCGGCCCACCCCCAAGGAAGCCATGAAGACCGACCACGAGCTGCTCTCCGCCTTCGCCCCCACCGGCGCGCTGCGCGCGTCCATCAACCTGGGCAACCCCATCCTGGCTAACACCGACCCTGCCACCGGCAAGCCCTGCGGCGTGTCGGTGGACCTGGCTACGGAGCTTGCGCGGCGCCTGGACGTGACTTTGGAACTTGTGGTGTTCAAGTCCGCGGGCGAATCCGTCAACGCGGTGGCCGCCGAACAGGCGGACGTGGGCTTCTTCGCCATCGACCCGTTGCGCGGCGAGCAGATCGCCTTCACCGCGCCCTATGTGGTGATCGAAGGCGCGTATCTGGTGCGTCAAGATTCGCCGATCACCGCCATGGATCAGGTCGACACCCAGGGCCAGCGCGTCGTGGTCGGCAAAGGCAGCGCCTATGACCTTTACCTGACGCGCGAACTCAAGCATGCCGAGATCTTCCGCGCTCCGACCTCGCCCGCTGTCGTGGACACGTTCATGCAGGAAAACATGGAAGTGGCCGCCGGCGTGAAGCAGCAGCTGGAAGCCGACGCGCAGCGCCTGGGCGGGCTGCGTTTGCTGGACGGCCATTTCATGCTGATCCGCCAGGCCATGGGTGTGCCCAAGAGCCGTGGCGACAAGGCCAGCGCGTATCTGGCCGCGTATGTGGAAGCCATGAAGAAATCAGGCTTCGTGGCCGACGCACTGGCGCGCCACAAGATCCAGGGCGCGGCGGTGGCGCCGCTGGAAAGTGCGGCATCGGCCTGAACGCTCCAAGAATCAGCCGAAGCACAAACTTGCGCCGCTGGTAAGCGCGGCGTCGGCCTGAACGCTCCAAGAATCAGCCGAAGCACAAAGACGCCCCGCAGGCCGCCGCGCGCGAGTCCATCACCGGAACGAAAAACGGCACGCCCGGCAACAAGCCGGTACGCGCCGCTGCGGGCTGGCCAGCGATTGCCTGGCCGCAAGGCTAGTGGCTGATCATCCAGGGCCTGGCGCCCGCGAATGACTTTGCGCCGTCGGCGGTGGTGCGCGTTTTGCCCGATGCGCGTCCGCCCGAACAACATCCGCAATTCATGCCGTGGCCGGCGCGCGAGCTGCGTGGCTCGTTCGCGCTGCGCTCGTTGACGGCGCGCGCCCGGTTCACGGCGGAAGATAGCGCCGAGATGGCAGGCGCCCCGCCGATGATGCGGCCAGACATTTCCCCGCATTGCGGGCAGGCGGCCGGGTCGCGCCATTGCGCCAGCGGACGCAACGCGGCAAATTCGCCGCAGCCGCCGCACGCGTAGTCGTACATGGGCATCGTGAGTCTCCTAGCGGTCGCGCGACAGCGGCATGTCCACCCCGCCCTTGATGTGCTTGATGGGCCCCGACGCCGAGGGCTGGATATCGAAGTCGAAGATTTCAGTGGGCAGCCAGAGCGTGGCGCACGAGTTCGGAATATCGACCACCCCGCTGATATGCCCCTGCACCGGCGCGCACCCCAGCAGCGAATACGCCTGTGCGCCTGAATAGCCGAACTTCTTCAGGTATTCGATGGCGTTCAGGCAGGCTTGCCGGTAGGCCACGTTCACGTCCAGGTAGTGCTGCTTGCCCTCTTCGTCCACCGAAATGCCTTCGAAGATCAGGTAATCCTTATAGGCGGGCGTGATCGGGCTGGGTTTGAAGATGGGGTTTTTGATGGCGTACTTTTCCATGCCGCCCTTGATGAGCGACACGCGCATGTGCACCCACCCCGCCATTTCGATGGCGCCGCAAAAAGTGATCTCGCCATCGCCTTGCGAGAAGTGCAGGTCGCCCACCGACAGGCCGCCGCCCTTGACGTACACCGGAAAGAACACGCGGGCGCCGCGCGACAAGTCTTTGATGTCGCAGTTGCCGCCGTGTTCGCGCGGCGGCACCGTGCGTGCCCCTTCCCCCGCCGCCTTGTCACGCTCGGCGCCTTGCAGCGCCCCCATGTGCGCCGTCTTGGGCGCAGGCGGATTCGCCAGCGGCGGAACACGATTAGGGTTGGTGTCGATCAGCGCCTGTTCGCGGCGGTTCCAGGTGTCCAGCAACTTCTTGTCGGGCAGGCAGCCGATCAGGCCGGGATGAATCAGGCCCGCGAAGTTCACGCCGGGAATATGACGCGAAGACGTGAACATGCCGTGGAAATCCCAGATGGACTTCTGCGCATGCGGAAAATGTTCAGTAAGGAAGCCGCCGCCATTGTTGCGGCTGAAAAAGCCGTTGAAGCCCCACAGGCTGTCGGGCTTGGCGCCGATATCCAACAGGTCTACCACCAGCAAGTCACCGGGCTCAGCGCCTTCGACGCCGACGGGGCCAGACAAAAAGTGCACGGTCGATAAATCCACGTCGCGCACGTCGTCGGCGCTGTCGTCATTCTTGATTGCGCCGCCGGTCCAGTCATAGGTTTCCAGCACGAAATCGTCGCCCGGCTTCACCCAGACGGCCATGGGGATGTCGGGATGCCAACGGTTGTGGATCTTCGGGTTCTCGTAAGGGGATTGTTCCAGATCGACTTCGATGAGCGTGTTCGCCATTCTCTTTCATCTCCAACGTAACGTGTTGATAAAACAGAACTTCAGCCGGATGCGCGTCCAATCCCTTGCGAGTTGGATCTCTGGGTTGGATCTCTGGGTTGGATCTCTTAGTGGGCTCCCTTGGCGGGATCTCTTCGTGGGATCTCTCGGTCAACCGATATGAATCATTGACCTGTCAGCGATGGTAGACGCGTTGCCGCGTTTTGCCATACTGGTTTTCCATGCAGTGTCAGCCGCGCAGCGCAACATGACGCGACGCCATTTCGCAGCAGTTATGATGCAGAGCATTCTTACCGCGACACCAAGGTTTTACGCATGGCAGCAACGCCCCGCCGGCCCCTGGCCGGCCTTCTGATCATCGCCGCCCTCGCCGCGTTTTCCGCAGCGCCCACGCACGCCGCCGACGACTGCGCCGCCCGCATTGATGACGGCCTGGCCAGCATCAAGCGTGCGCAAGACGTGCAGCGCACGCGCGAAGCCGCCAACGATTTGCAACTGAACCGCGAACTCTGCCAAGGCCGGCTGGACTTGCTGGATGCCCGCTTCGCGCTTAGCGATGACTTCGAAGCGTGCCGCCGCAAGGGCGTGACGTTTTCAGATCGCGTTGTGCGCACGCTGACCCAGGCGTCAGACGAACTTACCGATCTGAAAGCCGCCTGGATACGCACGTGCGGCAAGCAAATGCAGGACTGATCCGACTCAGGCCGCGACTTCCAGGCGGGCGCTCAGCGGCTTGAAGATGGCGCGGCTGGGGTCGAATCCATAAAGGCTTTCGAATTCAGTCGCATCCGAGGCCAGCGCCCGCACCGACTCCAGAATGAATGCCGCTTTGGCGTCCGACAGCAGCACGCTGAAATTCAAGCGGACAAAGCCGGGCTTTTCAATTTCGCGGCCATCCAGAATGGCCTGACGCATCTGCTGCGACTGTTCAGCGTCAATGTCCAACAGACGATGCACGTACGGCCCCGCGCACGCGCAGCCGCCACGAGCCTGAATGCCGAAACGGTCGCTCAGCATGCGCGTCACCAGCTGCTGATGCACATAGCCGCCCTTGCCGTTGCGCACGCGGAACGAGAAGATCGGCAGGCGAGCGGCGGTCAAGGACCCCAGCAATTCCAGGTGTTCGTTGTCTTTCCAGGCGGCAAGCGCCTGCTGCACGAAGTGCGCGTTGCGCTGCTGCATGACGTCCGCGCCCAGCGCGTGCTTCACCAGCAACACCAGCGCCGCGCGGATATCGCCCACCACATTCGGCGTGCCCGCCTCTTCGCGGGATTCCAGGCTGCCGCTGTAATCGTGGCCAGTGGGTGACACAAACTTCACGGTGCCGCCGCCCGGCCAGGTGGGCGTTGCCGTCACCACGGCATCGCGCCGCACGATCAGCACGCCAGACGCGCCGGGGCCGCCGATGAACTTGTGCGGCGAGAACACGATGGCGTCGATCTGCGCATCGCTGGCGGGCGACATGCGGATGGGCAGGTAGGGCGCGCCGCCCGCGTAGTCCCACAGCATCTTCGCGCCCGATTGCTTCACCATCCGCGTGATGGCGGGCACGTCGGCGACGATGCCCGTCACGTTGGAAGCGGCCGACAGCGCGCAGACCACCAGCGTGTCGTCCGAGACGGCCAACGCCGTGGCCAGTTCGGCCAGGTCTGGCCCGCCTTCGGGGCTTTCCGCCAATTCGATGATCTCGGCGCCGCATTCGCGCCAGGGCAGGATATTGGAGTGGTGTTCGTACGGGCCGATGATGACGCGGACCTTTCTGCCCGCCCGCACTGCGGCGTCTACACCAAACAGATGCACCAGGCGGTTGATGCCGGCCGTGGCGCCCGAGCCCGCGAAAATCACCGCGTGTTCTTCACTGGCGCCGCAGCATTGGGCAACGGCCGAGCGCGCCTCGCGGCGCAAGCGCGTGATGAAGCCGCCGCAGTAGGAGGCTTCGGTGTGTGAGTTCGCGTAGTACGGCAGCACATGTTCCAGCACGAAGCGCTCAACCTGCATCAGCGCGCGGCCTGACGCCACATAGTCGGCGTAGACCAGCGGCTTGGCGCCAAAGGGGCCGTCCATCATCGCGTCCTTGCCGATCAGGCCATCGGCCAGGGCGGCGGCGATATCGCCGGTGTTGAGGCTGTCTTGAAACTGCTGCAATGGCCCGGTCAATACGGGAGCCGTTGCGTGGTGCGTAGTCATGAGATGGGGTATCCGGAGCGGTGCGCGGTGAGGTTCGCGATGTCAGGCGCGGGGGAACGCGCAATGTGCGATGTGATGCGAAATATCATACGATGGATGCCAAGTTGAAACATCACCGTTTTTTTGCTTAAAACCGGCCAAAACAGATCATATGAACGACAAACTTGAAAAAATAGACAAGCTTGATCTAAGCATCATTAGTTGCCTGCAAAAAGACGGCGCGCTGTCGCAACGCGAGCTGGCGGATCGGGTGGGCTTGTCGCAGAACGCCTGCTGGCGCCGGCTTCAGCGCTTGAACGCGGTCGGCATCATTCGTGGCACGCGCGCCGAGGTCAGTCTGGTGGCGCTGGGCCTGGACTTGACGGTGTTCGTGATGATCCGAACCAGCCACCACGCCAAGGCCTGGGCCGACGGGTTCCGCCAGCACGTTGAACGCCTGCCTGAAGTGACGGAGTTCTATCGCATCGGCGGCGACTGGGATTATCTGATCAAGGTTGTCTGCCGGGGCATGGCGGGCTATGACCGCTTCTATCAAAGGCTGATTACGGATTTTGAGTTGTCGACCGTGACCGGGTTCTTTAGCATGGAGGCCATTATTGAAAACCGGCCGCCGGATCTTCGGATGCTGGAAGACTGAACGAGCCGGTAGCTGGGGAACTTTCCCGAACAGGCGGGTTCGAACTGCCCACGCGTTCAAACTGTGCAAGCGTGAGACTGCCCACCTTTACGAGTGCCCACACTCACGACTGCCCACACTCACGACCGCCCACCCTTACGACTGCCCTCCTGGAGACCCGCACGGCCATGATTCTTTAAGCCCTCCCCCCCTGTCGCCCTTTGCCGCATTGCGCGCAAAGCGTCTTGCCGACCCGGAGAGCTATCCATGGCCCAGTCTTCCTACGCACCCACCCCGCCGAACGCGGCGCATTCCACGCCGTCTTCCGCACGTTCCACGCCGTCTTCCGCGCCTTCCTTCATCAGTTTGCGGCACGTCAGCTTCGCGCTGCCCGATGGCCGCGTCTTGCTGGATGACGTCAGCCATGACTTCGCGCCCACGCGGCATGGCTTGATCGGCCACAACGGCGCGGGCAAGTCCGTGCTGTTGCGCGTGCTGCAAGGGGGCTTGCCCGCGCAATCGGGCAGCGTCGTGCGCCACGGGCAAATCGCCTATCTTCCCCAAATTCAAATGCCTGCCCCAGACGCCACGATGGCCGACGTAGCGGGCATCGGCACGATTCTGCGTGCGCTGTCGCGCATTGAAGCCGGCAGCACCCACAGCGCGGATTTCGATCTAGCCGAAGGCCATTGGCTGATCCGCCAAGACTGGGCGCGGATGCTGACCGACGCGGGTCTGCCCGGCTGGGCGCCGGAACACCCTGCCCACGCAGCCAGCGGCGGCGAGCTGACCCGGGTGGCGCTGGCGGGCGCACTCTTGCAACACGCGGACGGGCTGCTGTTGGACGAACCCACCAATCATCTGGACGCCCGCGCGCGCGATTGGCTGATGGAGAAAATCCACGCATGGCGCGGCGGCTTGATCGTCGTCAGCCATGACCGCCGCCTGCTGGACGCCATGTCCGCCATTGTCGAACTGGACCGCGGCGCGCTGTCCGGGCATGCCGGTAACTACCGTGTCTGGCGTGCGCAGCGCGACATGCAGCAGTCTGCCGCCGAGGCCGCGCTGGCGCATGCCCGCAACGAACGCGCGGCAGGGCGGCGCGCACTACGGGCCCAGCACGACGCGCAACAGCAGCGCAGCGCCCGCAATGCGCGAAACGCCCGCGATACCAATCAGGCGGCCATCCTGCTTGGCATGAAGAAAGCCAGCGCCGAAGGCCATGCGGGCCGTGACCGGCTGCGGCGCCAGGAAACCGCCGCCGCGCTGGACGACGCAGTCACGCAAGCCGCCAAGCGCGTCGCCGCCACCCCGGGTGTTGCGCTGGCACTGCCCGACACGGCCGTGCCTCGCGGACGGCGGGTCTTGCACCTGGAAGACGCCACGCCGCCCTATCCGCTGCACGCGCAGCCCTTGACGCTAAGCCTGAGCGGCCCGTTCCGGCTCGCCATCTTTGGTCCGAACGGCTGCGGCAAGAGCACGCTGCTGTCGATGCTGGCGGGGGACCTGAAACCCCTGCGCGGCACGTGCGACGTGCGCGTGTCGACCGCCCTGCTGGACCAGCGAGCCTCCGGCTTGCCCGCCACACAGTCGTTATTGCAAACGCTGAACGTATTGCATGCGCCGCTGCCAGAAGGCGAACTGCGCAGCCGGCTGGCCTTGCTGGGGCTGGGCCCGGCGCTCGTTGATGCGCCTGCCGCCACGCTAAGCGGTGGCGAACGCATCAAGGCCGCCTTGGCCTGCGCGCTATGGAGACAACACCCCGCCCAGTTGCTGCTGCTGGACGAACCCACGAACCATTTGGACCTGGCCGCCACGCAAGCCTTGGAGGAAGCGCTGGCGGAATACCCCGGCGCGCTGATCGTGGTGTCGCATGACACCCAGTTCCTGGCGGCGCTGGCGCCCACGCACCAATTGCGATGGGAGCAGGACGGCAAATGGACGCTGTTCGAAGACGATCCTATATTTCCTGGGGTTATCCCGAATGCCGCCATACCAACAAATCGTCAATAATTCGCCAACATTTTGTCATCGATCCGTCCCTGGTCCGTCTTGCCCATGTCTGTTTCCCTTCGGGACGCCATAGTTTCCTCAGCCCATCTGGCCACCTCCGCCCCGCAGTTGTCCGAGGTGGAGTTCGGCCTGATCATCGCGTCCCACGCCTTCAATCGCTGGATGGTGCGTTGCATGGCGTGCGCCGGTTTGCCCGATCTGACCTCGCTGGACATCCTGGTGCTGAACCACGTGTTCCATCGCGGACGCGGCAAGAAGCTGGCCGACATCTGCTTCACGCTGAATGTTGAAGACACCCACCTGGTGAACTATTCGCTGAAGAAACTGGAGCGGCTGGGCGTGGTGCAAAGCGCCAAGACGGGCAAAGAAGTCATCTACACCACCACCGATGCCGGCGCCGCCGCCATTCAGCGTTACGCCGAAGTGCGCGAGCAATGCCTCGTCAAATCGTTCATCGACTCGCCCGCGGCGGACGACGCCAGCCACCAGTTGGCCAACACCCTGCGCGCGCTCTCGGGCCTGTACGACCAGGCAGCCCGCGCCGCCACCTCGCTGTGAGAATCCACGTTGTCTAGCACCACCCCCGCCTCCTCCGCCCCGCTGCTATCCGTGCGCGGCGTCTCGGTTGATTTCAATACCGACAACGGTGTGTTCCGCGCCGTCGACAACCTGGATTTCGATGTCCGGCCGGGCAGAACGCTGGCCATCGTTGGCGAGTCCGGTTCGGGCAAATCCGTGACGTCCATGGCGATCATGCGGCTGACGGATTACTCCAGCGGCCGCATCTCCACGGGCCAGATCCTGTTTCGCGGCGACGACGGCCGTGAAACCGATCTGACCAAAGCCAGCGACGAGCAGATGCGCGCCATCCGCGGCAACGACATCGCGATGATCTTCCAGGAGCCGATGACGTCGCTGAACCCGGTGTTCACGATCGGTGACCAGATCATCGAAGCCATCATGCTGCACCAGCAGCTGTCGCGTTCCGCCGCGCGCGAATCGGCGCGCAAGCTGCTCGACAAGGTGCGCCTGCCCGACGCCGAACAACTGCTGGACCGCTACCCGCACCAACTGTCCGGCGGCATGCGCCAGCGCGTGATGATTGCGATGGCGCTGTCGTGCCAGCCGCGCCTGCTGATTGCCGACGAACCCACCACCGCGCTGGACGTCACCATCCAGGCGCAGATTCTGAACACCATCCGCGAATTGCAGCGCGACCTGGGCACCGCCGTCATCTTCATCACGCACGACATGGGCGTGGTGGCCGAGATGGCCGACGATGTGGTCGTGATGCTGCGCGGCAAGAAGGTCGAGCAAGGCACCGTTGATGAGATCTTCAACGCGCCCAAGCATCCGTACACGCGTGCGCTGCTGGCCGCCGTGCCGCGTCTGGGCAGCCTGACCGGCCGCGACCTGCCGCTGCGCACGCCGCAAACCGTGCTGGACGGCGACACGCTGCGCGAAGTGGGCGAAACCCGCGAGCAAGACACCGCACGTTACGACGAACCCGTTCTGCGCGTGGACAAGCTGACCACCCGCTTTGACGTGGGCCACAACCTGTTTGGCCGCGTCACGCACCGCGTGCACGCCGTGGAAGAAGTCAGCTTTGACGTCTACCCCGGCGAAACGCTGGCGCTGGTGGGCGAATCGGGCAGCGGCAAGTCCACCATCGGCAAGACCTTGCAGCAGCTCGTCGCGCCGACCTCTGGCGCCGTGCGCTACAACGGCCAGGATATTTTCTCGATGGACGCCGCAGGCCGCCAACGCCTGCGCCAGGAAATCCAGTACATCTTCCAAGACCCGTACGCGTCGCTCGACCCGCGCAAGACGGTGGCCTTCAGCATTGCCGAACCCATCCGCACGCACGGGCTGTTAAGTGGCGAAGACGCCATCGCCCGCCGCGTGGGCGAACTGCTGGAGCAAGTGGGCTTGAAGCCCGAGCACGCCAAGCGTTACCCGCATGAATTCTCGGGCGGCCAGCGCCAGCGCGTGTGCATCGCGCGCGCGCTTGCCAGCAACCCCAAGCTGATCATTGCCGACGAATCCGTGTCGGCGCTGGACGTGTCCATTCAGGCGCAGATCCTGAACCTGCTGATGGATCTGCAAAAAGACCGCGGCCTGTCGTACCTGTTCATCACGCACGACATGGCGGTGGTGGAGAAAGTCAGCCATCGCGTGGCGGTGCTGTACCTGGGCCAGATCGTGGAGCTGGGCACGCGCCGGCAGATCTTCGAATCGCCGCAGCATGCCTATACCCGCAAGCTGCTGGCCGCCGTGCCGGTGGCCGAACCCGGCCGCCATATTGATACGTCGCTGATCGAAGGCGAAATCCCCAGCCCGGTGCGCCGCGTGGGCGACGAGCCGGCCATCATTCCCTTGATCGAATTCGCGCCCGGCCATCAAGTGGCCCGCGCGGCTTGAAGACAACCCTCTTTTCCTCGGTGTGATCCGAGTTCCCGTCCCTGGAGCGAACATGCAATTCCTACGCACCACCTTCACCGCCACCGCCCTGACCCTGGCGCTGGGCGGCGCGCTGCCCGCCGTCTTCTCGACCGCGCATGCCGCTGGCACGCTCAGCGTGGCCATCAACCAGGACCCGGGCAGCTGGGACCCCATCGACACCTTCGTGACTTTCTGGGGTTCCGTCGGCGGCAACCTGTATGACGGCCTGACGATGCGCGGCGCCGACCTGAAGCTGCAACCGGGCCTGGCCACCAGCTGGGAATACCTGGACGAGAACAAGCGCCTGCGCTTCAAGCTGCGCGAAGGCGTCAAGTTCCACAATGGCGAACCCTTCAACGCCGAAGCGGTGAAGTTCACGTTCGAACGCCTGCTGGGCGCCGAAGGCGCCAAGGGCCCGCAAAAGTCCAACTACGACTCCATCGGCGAGATCAAGGTCGTGGACGAATACACCGTGGACTTCATTCTGAAGCAGCCCGACCCGGTTCTGTTGACCAAGCTGGCCGGCTACGGCGCCATGATCGTGCCGCCGAAGTACATCAAGGAAAAGGGCGAAGACTTCTTCAACACGAACCCGGTCGGCACCGGCCCGTTCAAGTTTGAAAGCTACCAGCCCAAGGTCAACGTAACGCTGGCCCGCAACGACGAATACTGGGGCGGCAAGCCCAAGCTGGACAAGGTGGTCTACCGCTTCATCAGCGAACCCGGCACGCAAGTCGCCGAGCTGCAGGCCGGCCGCATCGACGTGGCCACGCTGATCCCGCTGGGCCTGATCGACACCGTGAAGAAGTCCGGCAACGCCGACGTCATCTCGACCGGCGGCCCCGTCGCTTTCGCGCTGCGCTACAAGACCACGGGCGGCATCACGCAGAACCGTGACGTGCGCCGCGCACTGATCATGGCCGTTGACCGCGAAGCCATCGTCAAGCAGCTGCTGCTGGGCCAGGCCAAAGTCATCGCCAGCTTCCAGGGCCCGCAATCGTTCGGCTACAACCCCGAGCAAAAGCCCCTGCCCTTCAACCCCGCCGAAGCCAAGAAGCTGCTGGCCTCGGCCGGCGTGAAGCCGGGCGCCACCGTGCAGATCGACGTGCGCGGCAGCGATTCCAACTTCCGTGAAGTCGCCCAAGCCGTGTCGGGCTACCTGCAAGCCGTGGGCGTGCGCGCCACCATCAAGCCGTATGAAACCGGCGTGCTGCTGAACGACATCATCCCGGGTGGCAAGACGGGCGAGATGTGGCAGAACCAATGGGGCGGCTGGACGTATGACTACGACAACACCGCGTACCTGATGTATCACACGGGCCAGAAGTGGAACCCGTATGACAACGACGCCAAGCTCAACGGCATGCTGGAAGCGCAACGCACCGTCTATGACGTGAAGAAGCGCGAAGCCATGCTGCAGGAAATTGCCGCGTACGTCGCCGACCAGGCGCTGGAACTGCCGCTGTACAGCCTGAACACGATCGTGGGCGTGAACAAGCGCGTGAAGAATCTGGAAGTTCCGGGCGACATCCGCTTCCGTTTCCTTGAAACCAGCGTGGAGTAAATCCCCCCGAAGCGCTACCGCGCTTCCCCCTCAAAGGGGCATGCCTGCGGACCGGCAAAGCCGGCTCCGCGGCATCCCGCTAGCGGGGCACTTGCAGCATTAACATTACTGATCCGCCCGGGTGCAAACCGGGGCGGCGCCTCATGACCGGATTTCTCATTAAACGCGTGTTGCAGGCCGTCTTCGTGATTGTCGCCGTGACACTGCTTGTCTCTTATGCCGTACGCCTGACCGGCGACCCCGCGCTGATGCTCAGCCAGGGTTCGGGCAGCGTCACCGAACAAGACCTGGCCAACATCCGCCAGGCGCTGGGCCTGAACCGCCCATTCCACGAGCAATACCTGTCGTACATGCAGGGCCTGTTGCACGGCGATTTCGGCCGCAGCTTCATGGGCGGCACGTCTGTCGCCAAGCTGATCGGCGACGCCCTGCCCGCCACGCTGATGCTGGCCTTCACGTCGCTGATCGTGTCCATCCTGATCTCGCTGCCGCTGGGCATCCAGGCAGCCATCAAGCGCGGCAAGTCCACCGACCAGGCCATTCGCATCCTGTCGCTGGTGGGGCTGTCGTTTCCCAACTTCTGGCTGGCGCTGATGCTGGTGCTGCTGTTGTCGATCACGTTCCCGCTGCTGCCGCCTTCAGGCTGGAGCGGCCCGGCCAGCCTGGTGCTGCCGTCGCTGACGATGGCCATCATTCTTAGCGCCACCAACATCCGTCTGGTGCGCACGACCATGCTGGAAACGCTGTCGGCGCAATACATCATGGTGGCGCGCAGCAAGGGCCTGAAGGAACGCGTGGTGCTGTACAAGCATGCGCTGCGCAATTGCGCGATTCCGCTCATCACGTATCTGGGCCTGCAATTTGGCGGCCTGATCGGCGGCATCGTCGTGATTGAAATGGTCTTCAACTGGCCCGGCCTGGGCACGCTGGCGTTTGACGCCATTTCCGGCCGCGACTACCCGGTTCTGCAAGGCACGGTCACCGTGCTGGCAACCGTCATCGTCCTGGTCAACCTGATCGTCGACATCGCCTACGGCATCGTCGACCCCCGTATCCGCACGCGGTAAGCCTTATGCAGACAACCACTCCTACCGCCGCCGCCCCCAAGCCCGTCAAGCCGCGCAGCCGCTACCGTTCACTGGAATTCGTGCTGGGCGCGGTGCTGACCGGCATCATGATCCTGCTGGTGCTGACCTCCGGCTGGATTTTCCCCGATGGCGGTGAATCCATGGACCTGGCGGCCCGCCTGATGGCGCCGTTTACGTCGTCCGCCCATCCCTTTGGCACCGACCCGCTGGGCCGCGACGTGCTGGCCCGCGTGATCGTGGGCGGCAAGATCTCGCTGATGGTGGGCTTTGCGTCCGTGATTGGCGGCGCGCTGCTGGGCATCGTCATGGGTCTTATTGCCGGCTACTACCGCGGCTTCTGGGACATGATCGTCATGCGCTTTGCCGACGTGCAACTGGCGCTGCCGTTCATCCTGGTGGCCATCACGTTCATCGCCATCCTGGGCGGCGGACTGTTCAACGTGATCTTCTTCATGATCGTGTCGCAGTGGGTGCAGTATGCGCGTCTGGTCCGCGCCCAAGTGCTGACGCTGCGTGAACGCGAGTTCGTGCTGGCTGCCCGCGCCTTTGGCGTGCGCGACCTGGCCATGATCCGCCACCACATCGTGCCCAACCTGCTGGGCCCGCTGGTGATTCTGATGACGCTGAACGTGGCCAACAACATCCTGCTGGAAAGCAGCCTGACCTTCCTGGGCCTGGGCGTGGACCCGATGATTCCCAGCTGGGGCGGCATGCTGGCCGATGGCCGCACGTATATGCAGACGGCATGGTGGGTCAGCGTCTTCCCGGGTCTGGCGATCATGCTGACCGTGCTGGGCCTGAATCTGCTGGGCGACTGGTTGCGAGACCGTCTGGACCCGACCGGAAAGGTGTAAAAGATCAGATGCCCCGCAAGGGGCATTTGTCTGTGCATCGGATACATCGGATACGCAAGAACTCGAAGGAACATGAAGCATGTCTTTGCTTGAAAAAACATTCGACCGCACGCTGGACGCCTGGACGCACGCCTACATGGCGCCGGCGTGGCGCGGCGCGGTCGTGGAAGGCTGGCTGTTTGAAGGCGTGGAAGCCCGCCGCGCGGCAGAAGCCCGGCTGGCTCAGGCGGGTGTCACCGCGCGTTTTCGCAGCGCGTACAAACCGCTGGTGCACTTCTTCCTGGAAGAAGCCGACCGCGACGGGCTCGTGTCCGCCCTGGTGCGCTACCCGCTGCACGAACACGCGCAGGCCAAGCGCTTCACGCTGGAAGCCTACCCGCTGGTGGCGCTGATGGAAGGCGTGCGCGTCACGATGCATGCCGGCGCGTCCGACCTGCACTACGACGTCACGCTGACCTACGCCGACGGCCGCCGCGTCGACACGCGCGTCTTCGCCCCCAACGTCGTGGGCCACGCGCAGGACGGCAAGCCCGAACTGTCGCCCACCGGCTGGCTGCGCGTGCGCGACGCCGACGGCGCCATCCAGACCGACGCCGCCCAGACCACTGAGTACCAGCAGGTGTTCCGCAGCATCGTCGACACGGTGCGCAACCACCCCTGGGGCGCACACGAGCCCTATTTCGACCGCCTGGAAATTCGCGTCGACCTGCCCGGCATGGACTTCGCCTTGCCGGTGGACGAAGAAATCGTCAGCACGTTTGAAGCGCTGCACGAAGATATCTATTTTTCGTTGCTGGAACACTTCCAGCAGCATTCCGGCCGCCCGTCCGGTGACCGTGGCTTGCAGCCCGGCCAGATCATTCCCGACATCCGCCGCCACGATGGTGCGGCACGCGTGCAGATGTCGCTGGAGCCGTTCGATGCCGTTGCGTCCGTGACGCCGGTGCTGCCGGATGCGCCGCTCTCGGCGCGCCGCGAACCCCTGTCGGCCGCGCAGATCGCCGGTTGCATGGCGGCGTTTGGCGGAGACGACTTCCAGGCCGTGTCGCGCCAGGGCCGCCCCGTGCTGGGCACCTATGTGCGCGGCCCAGGTCCGGCCGTCTTCATTTCGGGTGCGCAACACGCCAACGAGACGTCCGGTGTGGTCGGCGCGTTGCGCGCGGCGCAAGCGCTGGCGGCAAGCGGCAATGCGCACTTCGCGCTGATCGCCGCCGAAAACCCCGACGGCTACGCGCTGTTCAACCGGCTGCGCGAACACCATCCGCGCCACATGCTGCACGCCTCGCGCTACAGCGCGCTGGGCGACGATATCGCATACCGCGAACACGCCCCGTACTTTGAACGCGATGGCCGCCACCAGGCGCAGGCGATCAGCGGCGCGCAGCTGCACATCAACCTGCACGGCTACCCCGCGCATGAATGGACGCGTCCGCTGTCGGGCTACCTGCCCCGCAATTTCGAACTGTGGACGGTGCCGAAGGGCTTCTTCCTGGTGCTGCGCCATCACCCGGGCTGGGGCGAACGCGCGCGCCGCCTGATCGAAGGCGTCACCGCCCGGCTGGCCCGCAACGTGCCGGGGCTGGTGGAGTTCAACGCGCGCCAGCTGGAACTGTTTCATGCGCACGCGCTGGAAAGCGGTTTCGACGTGATGAACGGCATCCCGGTGCAGATCACGGAGAGCGACCGCGAAGAGCTGCCGCTGGCGCTGATTTCGGAATTTCCAGATGAAACGGTCTACGGCGACCGCTTCGTTTTCGCGCATACTGTGCAAATGGAAACCGTCCTGGCGGCTACCGAGCTGTACCGTTCAGGGCTGTAAGCATCAACAAGAAAATGAATATCCGAGAACGCAATCACGGCGACGATCTGGCCCTGGCGGACATCTGGCTCCGCTCGGTGCGCGCCACGCATTCTTTCCTGACGGAAAAAGAAATCCAGGCCATGTACCCGCAGGTGCTCAACACTTACCTGCCGTCAGTGCGCGTGTGGGTCTGTGAGGACGATACCGGCGAAGTCGCCGGCTTCATGGGCCTGACGGGCAACAAGGTCGAAATGCTGTTCGTGGACGCAAACAAGCGCGGCAAAGGCGCAGGCCGCCGACTGCTGAACTTCGCGCGTTCGCTGCACGGCACCTTACAGGTGGACGTGAATGAACAAAACCCGCAGGCGCATGGGTTTTACAAGCACTACGGGTTTGTGGACGTGGGCCGGTCCGCCCACGACGACGCGGGGCGGCCGTTCCCGATCATTCATATGACGCTGGCGGGGTAGTCGCTGCGTTTGGCGATTAAGCGGTTTGGCGGTTAGGCGACTAAGCGACTAAGCGATTAAGCGGTTTGGCGATTAAGCAGTTTGGCGGTCTGGCGGTTCTGCGCTTACCCGCCTGACGAGCCGGTCACTTCGTGCCGGCTCCGCCAGGCTTTCAGCGCCTGGCGATAATTTTCCATCGCCTCGTCATACATGTCGTAAACACAAGGAATGCAGCCGCTGTTGCAGCATTCTTCGGGTGCGGGACGTTCAGGGGGAACGGGCTGCGGGTCGTCATCGGGAAGGGTCGTCGTACTCATGCCCGAATGTTAACGCTGCTGCGCAAGCAATTCATCGCCCGCCTGCCCCTGAAGTTGCCGCCATTCGGCGCGGCGGATTTCGTAGCGGACTTTGACGCTGTCCTCATCGGCCGCACTTCCGCCTGCCGCACTTCCCCCTGCCGCACTTCCCCCTGCCGCGCTTTCACCTACATAGCGCAGCCCGGTCTTCTCCATCACGCGGCGCGAAGCCGTGTTGGACCGAACTGCCACTGCCGACAACACATCCACCGGCAGCAGTTTGAACCCCAGCGCAATCAGCGCCGCCGAGATCTCGCCGGCATACCCCTGGCCCCAGCAATCGGGCTGAAACGCGTACGCCAGCTCAATCGCCCCCTGCTCGTCGGACACGGTGTACTTCAGGCCAGCACGGCCGGCCATCGCACCCGTGCGCCGGTCGTCCAGCACATACATGCCGTAGCCGTACTCCACCCAATGCGAGACGTTTTGCGCCACATACAGCCGGCTGGCAGCGGCATCACGCGTGCCGCCCATCGTCGCCATCAGGTCGGCGTCGGCGTGCATTTTCGTGATGAAAGGCAGATGCCCCTGCCGCATGCGCTGGGCACGAAGCCGGGGAGTCAGGAAAATGTCAGGAAAGACAGCGTGCGGCATGACGAATGAGACATAGAGGGAAACACTCCATCATAGCGGCGCCAGGCCGCGCGCGGCATCCGCCTTTCTGGCAGATACCGCGCGTGTGCTCTTACTTGGACGGACGCGCGCGCAACGCGTCAGGCTTGTCGGCCTTCAGGGCATCCAGGATGCGCTTGCCGACGCGGCCATCTTGCGGCAGGTTGCGGCGTTCCTGTTCGGCGCGCACGGCGTCGCGGGTCTTGGCGCCGGGAATGCCGTCCGCCTCGCCCACGTCGTAGCCACGGCCGTACAGCTCTTCCTGCAACTGCTTGATCTCGGCGCGGGACAGGCCGGGGTCGTCAGTTGGCCACGCCGCGATGATGCCCGGGCGGCCCTGCAAGCGGTTCAGCAGCAGCGACACGGCCAGGCCGTAGCGGCGCGACTGGTTGTAATGCAGGATGGCGTCGAAGTTCACCGTCGCCAGAAACACTGGGCCCTTGGAACCGGTGGGTGCGAACAGATAGGCCTGTTCATCGTTGCCTGACGGCAACTTCAACACCGAACCATCGCCCTGCTTCAGGCCCGCCTGCGCCCATTGCGCGATGGTGCGGCGGTCTTGCGAGCCCACGTATTCCGCGTCGGGTTCGGGCGGAATCGCAGCGGCCAGTTCGGCCGGCACGCGCACTTCCACCACTGCCGGCAAGCCATGCGTCCACTTGGCGCGGCGCTTGCGCAGGTGGTTGGCCGTGGACGCCAGGGCGTCGGGCAAGGAGTTGTAGAGATCGATACGGCCATCGCCATCACCATCGGCGGCCAATTCATAGAAGGACGTCGGGATGAACTGCGTCATGCCGAACGCGCCGCTCCACGAACCCACGAAGCTATCGGCGGGCACGGTGCCGTCGCGCAGCAGGCGGACGGACGCGTAAGCGTTCTTTTCCCACAGCGTCTTGTTCTCGGTGCAGGCGCGCGTCAGCCAGGCGTTCAAGACATCGGTCTTGCCGATCTGGCGGCCGTAGTTGGTTTCGATGCCGAAGATGGCGACGAGCGTGGCGGGGTCGACTTGATACTGCTGGCCGATCGCATCCAGTTGCGGCCCCACCTTCTTCATCACCGCGCGGCCATCGTTGACCCGTTCGTCATCGACGGTCTTGGCGATGTAGTCCCACCAGCTTTCACGCCCTTCGGGCTGACCCTTGGCGGACGCGACTGTCGTAGGCAGCAGCTTGGCGCGGGCGGTGTACTTGTCCCAATCCGCCACGGTCAACCCGTTGGCGGTTGCGCCCTTGCGCAGCTTGTCGATGCAAGCCTTGGTATCGAGCTCGGTCGGGATGATGACGGTAGGCGCGGCGGGCGAAGCAGTGGCGGCGGGGGCTGCGGTTGCGGGTGCTGCGGCAGCCGGTGCTGCGGCAGCCGGTGCTGCGGCAGCCGGCGTCGCCGTTGCGGCGGGAGCCTCAGCCGGAGCGCTTGCGGGGGCCGACGCCGGCGTGGCTGCCGATTCTTGCGCTTTGACGACGTCGTCGAAGCTGCGCTTGGGCGTCAATGCGGGCTGCGCCGGTGCGGGTGTCTGCACCCGCGAACCCGTCGCGGACGACGGCGATTGCGCGTGTGCGGCGCTGGCACCTGCCGCCATCAAGGCGGCGGCCAACAGCACGCGGGACAGGGGTTCGATTCGAAAGCCTGAAGAACGCTGACGCATGGTATTCCTGAAAAATCGAAGTCAGCCCGGATCGTACCGCGACCAGCCGCCGAAATCGAACCGTGGGGCGGCCATCCGTGGGGCGGTTATCCGTGGGGCGGTTATCCGCGGGGCGGTTATCCGCGGGGTGATTATCCGCGGGGCGGCCATCCGCGGGGCGGCCATCCGCGGGCGGCCATCCGTGGCGGAGCCATCCGCGGGGCGGCCATCTGAGAGGCCGTCCACCATGAAACCGTCCAACGCTGAATAGCCCGCTGTGGGATTGCCCACCACCACGGGACCACCGCGCCGCCCTATCAGACGGTTTGCCGCCCACCCAGCACAACCGGCGGGGCGCGCAGCACGCGCAGGCAGTAGACCATCGCGATCACGCTGAACAGCGCGAAGCCCAGTGTCTGGCCCAGCATCACGCCTTCGGGTCCACCGTAGTGCGCGCCCAACCAGACAAACGGCAAAGTCCCCACGGTGGACCGCAGCCAGCCAATGACGGTGGAATACGTGGCGTATCCCAGGTTGTTGAAGACAGCAATCGACACGAAGAACAGGCTATTCACCGCCCACGCAAAACTGCCGTAACGGCAGAAGAAGAGGATCAGGTCGCGCCCCGGCCCGGTGACCTGAAACCAGTCGGGCACCCAAGGGGCCAGCACTGCCAGCACGGCGGCTGCGGCAAAACCGTAGAGCAATGCCCAACGCGTCGTGATGCTGACAGTCTGTTTCACGCGGTCCCATTGGCCCGCACCCAGGTTCTGCCCAAGAATGGGGCCAATCGCGCCGGGCAGCACGAAGAACAACGAATACGCCAGTTGCAGCACGCGGTCGACCACCGTGGCGCCCGCCATCACGCTTGGCCCGAAGCTGGCATAGGTGGACACCGTGAAGATGACCGCCGCCGGTGTCGCCAAGGTGGTCAGCGCAGCAGGCAGTGCAATCTTGCCGATGGCCGCCAAGTCGGCCCGGAGCGCGCGCCGAGCCGGCCAGACCACCAGACGATGCTTGCCAAACACCAGCCAGGCGCCCAGCGCCACGGTTGCCAACCGCCCCACGCCGCTGGCCCAGGCGATCCCCACCATGCCGCCATCCAGCACAAAGATGACGATCGGGTCCAGCACCGCCACCGTCGCCGTACCCGCCAGCAGCACCCACATGGATTGACGCCCGCGCCCTGACGCACGCAACAGGTTCGACAGCATCATGCCCACGCCCATCACCATCGCGAATGGCGTCGTGATCAGGACGTAGGACAGCAGGTGTTCGCGCACATCTGGCGCCAGCCCGATAGCGGCGGTGAACGGCCCGATCGCCGCCAGAAAGATCGCTCCGGCCGCGAGCGCCGCCCCCGTCATCAACACCAGCGACGCGCCGGCCAGCGTGCGCGCCCGCGTCAAGTCCCCCGCGCCCAAGGCCCGCGAGACCAGCGCAGCGCCGCCCACCGTCACGCCAATACATATCGACGTAATCGTGAACTGCGTCATCGACCCGAACCCCACCGCGCCCAGCACCGCTTCGTCCTTCAAGGTGCCCAGATACAGCAGCGACAGAAACTCCACCGCAAACACGGCGAGCATGCTGGCCCAGCCGGTCATGATCATTTCAAAGACGTGCGGCCCCAGCGGCCCCGACACAAAGCGCGCGCGCGGGTCGGCGGTGGCGGCCTGGGCGGACGGGGCAGGTAAGGTCAACGCCGTGACCTATCGGGCCGAGGGCTGCGCACGCAGCGCCTGCAAGCGGGCGATCGCGCCTTCGTCGCCCTGCGCGGCAGCGGCCTCATACCAGCGCATCGCTTCCTTCATGTCGACCGGCTCCAGCATCATGCCCTGCATGAACTGCGCGGCCGGGTTGCCTCGCTGTGCGTCGGCCAGCAACGCCCGCTGGGCCAGCGCGTCCTGTCGCGGCGACTCCCCATAGATCTGCATATCGCCTTCGATCTGGTCACCGACCAGGGAACGCAGGGACGGCGGCGTATGCGCAAATTGATCACGCCAGAAGAGTGCGACCAGCACGATGAAAATCAGCAGAGACAACAACGAAAGGATCAGATTTTTACGAGTCATTAATGCGATGGGGTAATCAGCGAACTGAGTAATGGGGCAATCGCGTGATGGGGCAATTGCGTAACGGGTAATTGCGTGATGGGGTAATCGCGTAATGGGGCAACTGCGTAATGGAGCACTTGCCCCATGGCGTCAGAGCGTAACGCGCCGCAGACGCCGCATAAAAATGCCGGAACCGCCGCGTCAGGGCGCGATCCGTGCAAACCAATACTGGAACACGCTGCCATCGTTGGAATACCAGGGCAGCATACCGATGCTGTCGGATTCCCGCTGCACGGTCACCAGCAGGCCGCCTGCCTCCGGACGGAATATTGCCACGTGCCGCATCACGCCCATGGACTCGTACTGGCGCCAGTCGTTGCGCACGCTGACCCACAAGCGGCCTTGCGTGCAACCGGTATGGCGCCGGACGCCGTCGGGCCGATTGGCGTTGGCATCGCCAGACAAGGCGGCGGGGTCCTGCGCGCCGTTCAGCATCGGCAATAGTGCGGTCGAACGCGCGCCCTGCCCGTCCTGCGCCAACACGCGCCATCCGCCATCCACGCGGGACAAGGCCACGGTGGCCTCGGGCGTCGAGCGCCATTCAGGCAGAAGCGTATCGCGCATGCCCGGCAGATCCAGCGTATATAAAAAGAAGTTGCGCAGGTCGTTCAGGGCCGTGGTCTCGCGGTCGCCCGAACGGAATTCGCCTTGCGCCCGGTACGTGCCCGCAAGGTCCGGGCATTGCGCCGGGTCCGACGGCAACACCACCGGTGTTCCGCTCTTGAACGACGGCCATTTGACAGACACTTCGTCCACGCGCGACACGCCGCAAGCACTTAAGGCCGTCACTAACACGCCCGCCCCGGCCAACCGCAGCGCACGCTGCGGCCACTTGCCGGATATCGTTGAATTCATGGCTGACTGTCTCCCTTTCCGGCCCCCGCGTTATCCCTTGGTTCGCATGGCGACACCCACGGTTTGCCCGGCGACGAACTATATCTGAATCCCGCCCCGCCGTTGCCAAGCGTCCGGCGGGAGAGAATAATCGGCACATCCTCACCGATCCGCGCCATGACACCGTTCCGAGGCAAACTCCGCATCCGGCACCTGGAAATCGTGCTGACCGTTTCCGAGCTGGGCAATTTGTCCAAGGCGGCGGCGCAGCTGCACAGCACGCAATCAGGGCTGTCGCGCGCCATCGCGGAAATCGAAGAACTGGTCGGCGCGCGCCTTTTCGAACGCACCGCCAAAGGCACCACCTGTACGCCGCTGGGCGAGGCCATGTGCCGGCACGCCCGCCTGCTGCTGACCGACTTCCGCAAGGCCGAGATCGATCTGGCCGCGGTATCGCGCGGCGACGAAGGCAGCCTGACCGTAGGATGCTTTTCCATGTTCGCCGGCTGGCCCGTGGCCGAAGCGGCTCGCGCGTTCCGCCAGGCCTACCCCCGCATCACCCTCACCATCGAGATCGGCACGCACGAAAGGCTCATCGAAGACCTGGACGCGGGCGGCGTGGACGTACTGATCAGCCGGTTCTCATCCACCGTCAACCCGCAGATCTATCGATCAACCACCTTGCTGGAAGATTCGGTGGTACTGGGCTGCGCCACCCACCATCCGCTGGCGGGCGTGCCCGACACCGCCCTGGCCGACTACGTCGCCTACCCCTGGATCACCGCACTGCCGGGAAGCCGCATCCGCGGCGAGCTGGAAATGTCACTGCGCCAGGCCGGCCTGCGAATTCCGGATATGATCGGCGCCCTGTCTCTGGAATTTGGCCGCGAAATGCTGCTGGACGGGCAAACCCTGTGGATGCTGCCGGGCAGCGTCGCCGCCGTTCTGCAAGCGCGCGGAGAACTGTTCATGCTGCCGGCCCGCCCCGCCCTCCGGAAATCGCCGCTAGCCGCCATTTGGCGCCGCGACCGCCCCAGCACCCGCCAGGCACGCGCCTTTGCGGCGCAAATGCAGCTTGCCATCCAGGCAGATCACATCGCCCTGGCCGCCTGAGCGGCCAAAGCACTTGCTTTACCTTTTTTGATCGGAGCACCCATGTACGACTGGCTCAACGCACTGCCCAAGGCGGAACTGCACCTGCACCTGGAAGGCTCGCTGGAACCCGAGCTCTTGTTCCAGCTGGCGCAACGTAACGGCGTGGCGCTGCCGTGGCCAGACATCGACGCCCTGCGCGGCGCGTACAACTACGGCAACCTTCAGGAATTCCTGGACCTCTATTACCGGGGTGCGGACGTGCTGCGCACCGAACAGGATTTCTACGACCTGACCTGGGCATATCTGCTGAAGTGCCACGAGCAGAACATCGTACACACCGAGCCCTTCTTCGATCCCCAGACGCACACCGACCGCGGCGTACCGTTCGCCGTCGTGTTGAACGGCATCAGCCAGGCGCTGAAAGACGGCCGCGAGAAACTCGGCGTGACCAGCGGCCTCATCCTGAGCTTCCTGCGGCACCTGCCGGAAGCACAGGCCATGCGCACGCTGGAAGAAGCCCTGCCCTTTCGCGACGCCTTCATCGCCGTCGGCCTGGACAGCAGCGAAAAAGGCTTCCCCCCGCGCCTGTTCCAACGCGTGTTCGACCGCGCCCGCGCCGAAGGCCTGCCCGCCGTGGCCCACGCGGGCGAGGAAGGCCCGCCCGAATACATCTGGGAAGCACTGGACTTGCTGAAGGTGCTGCGCATCGACCACGGCGTACGCGCCGCCGAAGACCCGAACCTGATCGCGCGCCTGATCGACGAACAAATCCCCCTGACCGTCTGCCCGCTGTCCAACACCCGCTTGCGCGTCTTCGAACACATGCGCGACCACAACATTCTGTCGCTGCTGGATGCCGGCGTGAAAGTCACCGTCAACTCCGACGACCCGGCGTACTTCGGCGGCTACGTCAACGAGAACTTCCACGCGCTGTATGAACACCTGGGCATGTCGAAAGCACAGGCGCAGGCGTTGGCGGACAACAGCCTGAATGCGCGGATTGTGAAGTAAGGGGCGGGGCGGCAGGCGGATGGCGAAGGGCGCGGGGCAAGCGGCGCGCGGCTAACGGCACACGACGCACCGCACATGGCACGTGGCACGTGGCACATGGCACATGGCACGTCCACGCAGCTTGCCGCGTCCCTGGAGGATGCAGGAATTCACGGCGCGCTGCGGGATTCCTGATCCATCGCTTCCGGCCACTCCACCCGAGGCGCCCAGCGCAACGCCAGGTTGTACGCCGGCACATCGTTCGCATCGCGCGGTTCGATGTCGCAAGGCGGCAAGGCTTGCGGGCCTTGCTGCATGTAGGTGCAGACGTAGGCCCAGACGTTGTCCAGGTCGTGGTTGTAGGTGCTGAGGTGGAAGCGTTCGATGACGTCATTCGTGCCAGGTTTGACGATGGCGATCGACACGCCCCACTTGATCATCAAGCCACCGCCAGAGGTCGCGCCCCATTGCTCCCAAACTTCGGCGCGGACATCGTCCCAGGGGTAGCTGGCGGTGGTGACGTACCAGCGGGTGAAGGGGTTCCACCAGACCATGTGGAAGCCGTAGACGTAGATTCGGCGGCGGGCGCGGTTGAAGCGGATGGGGAGGTCGCGTGGGGGGGAAACGTCCAGGCGGTACATATGGAAGGAGAACCACACAAGAATAGCTGCCGCGGAGAGAACCGTGACCGCGGACGAAACCGTGTCAGCGTCCAGATAATCTCGAGACGATTCTGTCCTAATCTCTGAGACGAGCATCAACAATAGGCAATAAGCAGAGAGCGGGATGAAGAATATAAGTAATCCGCGAATGGTGGACGAACGTCTAGATAATTCTAAGTAGCACTCATCAACATGGTTGGGAGCGTCCTCTCGCAAGAACGGCGCGCTTTCGATTTCGCTGTTGGGACCCGGCAGATCCCGCCTCCATCCCACGCAGGGGGGCTTTAGTTTTGCCTTTCCCATTACGCCTCCTCAGAGATCCATAGACGTGCGTAACCCGCCACATCGTCTTTGTCTGGCCAATAAGAAATTTCAAGCGTAGCGGCCTTGGTGGCGTGCATGGCTTCGAGCCAGTACCTACGACTCAGAACAGGGTTTTCATTGCTAGGCAGAATCACGGTTTGTGGAGTCATGTCTTGAACTTCGCCCGGGCTCGTCGCCGCCCGCGCGCTGTTGTGATGCGCCGAGGCGAGCACGAAAGACGTGATCACTGGCGTACGCCGCCCCCCTTTTTCCACACCAAAGCGCTCAACGTAAAGCGTGAACTCGTAGCACGATCGTGCTGAATCAAAGCCCGGTAGAACAATTCGACAACCCAGCTCAGTTCCTGACTCAATTCCTCCCGTCTCTTTGATGAGAAGAATGTCCGTCGTCATGAGCACATCGATATCCATCGGCCGCTTCGCGCTATGAAATCCCAAGGAAGCTTCTACACCCAGCACTGCCGCGTTCAGGGCACATATAGCCGAATCCATTTGCTCTGGATGTGCCCAGCGCCTATCGAGAGAGCCACGTCCGAAATAGGATCTTCTGGCCCAATGCTCCAGCGCCGTAGACTCTTGGCGCTTCGCAGTAGCTATCACAATGAATGCTGCTAATCCAAGCACTATTCCTAACCCTAGTGATCCGAAAAGTGCTCCTGATGTGGCGGCCCCATGGGCGCTGAAACCTCCCCCAATAATGGCAAGGAGTCCCCCGGCAAAATATCGCTTTTTGGACTTCGTATCGCCTGCCTCGCCAACTCTGATTCCCGTCTCTATACTCCCCACCCCATCCGCCACCCCTCCCAACGTCGCTATCACTCCCCCTGCCTTGATCAGCGTCTTCCCCATCCCAATCGCCCTGGCCACGGCCCCACCTTCTACCGCCGCCACCCGTCGCATGAACGGCTGTACGCTCTCCGC
>NZ_CADIJQ010000002.1 GCF_902859595.1 Achromobacter kerstersii
GGGATGCTCTCGTTGTGGCAGTCCGGCGCCTACCGGCTGATGGATGACGACGTCCCATACCCCAGCGCCCTCCCCACTGCAGAGGGCGCACCTACACCATACAAGGATGACAACGGGGCAGTCCGGAGCGAAGGCTCCGGACCGCAATCGTGGGCGCGCGCAGTCAGGGCCACTGCGACGATGGGCGACCTACAAAGATCAACGGCCTAGCCGCCAGAACTGCATCGCCTTCCGAAAGCAACATTCCCCAAAGCACATTCCCCAAAAGCAACATTCCCCAGAGCAACATCCCAGCAAACTGCCACCCCAGCAAAACCTCACCCCCCGACCCGTTCCACCTCCCACGCCCGCGGCTTCTTCACCGCCCACGGCTGATATCCCTTCACGTCGCTTCGATAAGCCCCGATATCCAGCCCGTTATAAAGCGGAATACTCGGCACGTCCGCCAGGAACAGCTTATGCAGCTGATCAAACGACGCCTGCCGCTTCGCGTGATCCGTATCGACGGACGCCGCTTCCACCAGCTTCAACGCTTCCGCGCTATCCCAGATCTTGCGCGGCTGCTTGGTCTTGTCGCCCGTCACCATCTCGTAATTCAGCGCCGCGTCCAGGCGGGCGGAATACGGGAACGTCATCATCTGGTACGTGCCCGCGTTATAGCGGTCCAGCTGCGTCGCCCATTCCACCACCGACAACTGCGCATTGATCCCCACCGATTGCAGCATCGCCTGCACAATCACCGCCGAGTTATACGACTGCGGGTAGCGCTTCGTTGTCAGGATCGTCAGCGCCTGGCCCTTGTAGCCCGCTTCCTTCAGCAACGCCTGCGTGCGGGCAGGGTCGTACTCCCAGCCCTGCTTCTGCGCCGCGTCATGGTAGGGCGACACCAGCGGCACGATGGAATTGTTGGGCTGCGCCAGGCCTTCGGTGACGGCCGCAGCCAGCTGCTTGTAGTCGATCGCGTGGGCCAGGGCCTGGCGCATCTTCGGACTCGACAGCACTGGGTCTTTCGTTTGCAGCAACAGCGCCGTCATGCTCATCACCGGCGCATACGCCACCTTCACGTTCGGCGTGCCTTGCAACACCGGCACGTCGTTGTTCGAGACGTCTTCGATGATGTCGATGTTTCCGCGCTGCAACGCCGCTTTGGCGGTGGAGTCGTCCGGCACGATCATGAAGCGCACTTCATCCACCAACGGGCGCTTGGAGCCGGTGTAGCCGTCGCGCTTGCCGTCCAGGTTGGAGTAACCCGCGAACTTCGTCAGGCGGATGTATTCGCCGCGTTTCCACTCGGCCAGTTCAAACGGGCCGGTGCCGATGGGTTTGATCCACGCACCGTCCGCGCCCACGGAATCCTTGGACAGAATGCCCGTGCCGCCGCAATCCGTGCGTGCCAACGACGCCAGGAACAGGCTGCTGGGTTTTTCCAGGTGATAGACGACCGTGTGCGCATCAGGCGCTTCCACGCCGGTGACCTTGACCGTGCCGCGGCCGTCGAACTCGCTGGCGCAACGCCAGCCGGAGTTGGCGCCGGTGTAGTGTTGCCACGTCCACAGGACGTCGGCGGAGGTCATGGGCTTGCCGTTGTGGAACTTGATGCCGTCGCGCAGCGTGAACGTGTAGGTCTTGCCGTCTGCGCTGATGTCGATGGACTTGGCCAGCAGCGGGCGCACTTCGGCGTCTTCGCCATAGGCAACCAGCCCTTCAACAATGTGCAGCACCACCGCGTCGCTGTTGCTGTCGCGGTTGACGCCGGGCTCGGTCGAGCGGATGTCGGCGGTAAGCGAAATGCGCAGCGGCGGGGCCGATTGTGCAATAGCCGCGCCGGCCATGCCGGCAAGCGCCAGCGCAACCGCGGCGCTCAATTGATGGACTTTCATTGATACTTCCTTGGGTTGCGCGGACGCGGTGCCGATCAGGCGGCGGTCAGCAGTTCAGGTTCGGCGGTCAGGCTGTAGCGCGTGAACGTGCGGTTCAGTGCGGGCAGCGGCGCCACTTCCATCAAACCGGCGGCGGGTTCCATCACGACCATGGCAACCGTGGCCGACAGATTGTCGTGGCTGCCGGGACGCGGCGGGCGGCAGACGGAATAGGGGGCACCGAAGTCGTCGAACAGCGCGTGTTTCAAGTCCTCGCGCGTCAGCTGCGTTTTCTCGTTCAGCAGGCGGCGCACGCGCCAGTCGCGGTAGGCGCTTTCCGGCGTGCTGGCCCGCCCAGTATCGCGCAGCTTGCTCAACGCCACTTCACTGACCCAGTGGTTCGCGTGCACGATCAGGTCGTCGTTGCCCGGGTAGATCGGGAAGGCTTCGTCGGTGGTGCACTCGTAGTCCACGCCGAATCCCGCAGCCATGCCCAGCATGATGTTGTTCGAGCAGGACTTGGGCGTCGTGGCGACCGCCTTGATGGCCAGCGCGAAATGCTGCTGCTCAAGCACCTTGCGGCGGATCAGCGACAGCGGCACGCCCAGTTGGCGGAAGTCGCGGTCAGACTCCAGGTAGTTGGCGGTGATGGACACGCCCGCGCTGTTCAAGCCGCTGCGGGCCAAGCCGCCGGCTTCCACAAACGTCAGGATGTCCGGGCCGTTGTCGTTGCGCACGCGCAGCACGATGGCAGTCTCGGCGCACTCGGCGCGCCAGTCCCAGTTCTGGCCATGGATCAGGTTGCCGTTGGCCGAACGCGTGGGCAGGATCAGGGCGCCGGTGCAGCCGTCGCCAGGTTCCAGCTCGGCGGCCTTTTTCTTTTCGGCGCGGGCCTTGGCGACGACTTCGGTGCGGGCGTTCACCATCACGATGTCTTCAAACGGCACGTCGGCGCCGGCCGCGATGCCGCGCATTTCTTCCAGATAGTGCGGCGCGAAGTTTTCGATCTCGCGGGCGAAGTGGGCGATCAGCTGGGTGCGCGCCATGGCGTCGTAACCCAGGTCGACCAGCGTCTGGCCATACATTGCCGCGCTCTTGCGCACGCGGTCGGCGGCTTGCTGGCCATAGGAACGGCCGCGGGCTTCGGGCGTGCCGGAAACCGATACGAAGGGGAATTGCGTGATCTGGGTCATGGACGGGAAAGCGGCGCCGCGCGCCGTGTAGTCGGAAGAGGAGTCAAACTTTCAAAAATGTTAGCTTATTTTGGCGCCAATATTGCTCAGGGTTTACCCAGAGGTGCATGTCGCCCCGCCAGTTCGGCGCCGGTCACAAACGCCGCACCCGCCGCGCGGAAGCGTTCCAGCAGTTGCTCCACCTTTTGCAGCCGGGCTGCGCGACCCACGCCGTTGTCGGCTCTCGGATGCAAAGTCAGGCAAGCGTAGCCATCGACGGCCAGCAGGGCGTCGCCTTGTTCGACCCAATGGGCGTAAGCGCGGTCTTGCGTGACGCGGCGGCTGAAGTGGGTGGCGTCGCATAAGCCTTCGCTCCAGGGCAGCTCGACCATGGCCGCGCCGCCATCGGCATCCAGGTCGTAGGGCGCGTCGTCATCAATGGCGCTGCTGTCATAGCGGTAGCCCAGTTGCCGCAGCAGGGGAAGGGTGCGCGGCGAGAACGCACTGCTGGTGTAGCGAAAACCTTGCGGAGCCGTGCCGGTCAGTTCAGCAAGGCGGTCGCGAGCGCGGGCGAGCAGTTCGCCTTCGCGGTCGCCAAGTGTGCTCAGGTCTTCAAACGCGTTGCCTTGCGAGGCCGCTTCATGGCCATCGCGCAGGCTTTGTTCGAGCAGGCTGCGGCAACGTTCGGCTTCGAAGACGGGCCAGAACAGCGTGGCGCGAATCTCTTGCCGGCGCAGCATGTCCAGCACGCGCGCCAAGCCGCCGCCATAGGTGTAGCGGCCATGCGCGTCGCGGCCGTGAAGCGCGGCTTCGGGTTGGGTGGCGGCTTCGGGGCCGATGCCTTGAACGTTCAGCGTGACCAGTACGGTCTTGGCGGCGCTCATGCGCGTCTCCAGTTGTCGGGGTGAGCCAAACAATGGCGGGCGAGCGCTTCCAGCGTCATGACGTGCACGTCGAGTTGCGCGGCGATGTAGGCCAGGAAACGGTCCAGCGCGGCGGCGCGCGCGGGCGTGCCGGACCCGCCTGCCGCTTTCGGGTGCACGGTCAGGTGCACATAGCCTTCGGCTTGCCGCAACGCGTTGAATTCCTGCATCCAGTTGTCGCAGGCTTCGGCCGCCAGGCTGTGGCCCGAGAAATAAAAGGGGTAATCGTCCAGCGATACGGTGTTGTTGGGCAGCATGATGAAATCGGCATCCGCGCCGGGCAGGTAGGGACGGTCCTGATCTTTTTCGCTGGCGTCATAGCAATAGCCCAACGCCCGAAGTGCAGGCAGCGTGCGATGGCTCTTGCGGCCAGACGGCGAACACCAGCCCACCGGCGTCACGCCAAGTTCGCGTTCGATGATCCGATGCGTCTTTTCCAGCAGCGCGGGCTCTTCATCGCCCAGGTCCCAGGCTTCGTGCACATACCCATGCGCGGCGATTTCGTGGCCCGCAGCAAGGATGTCGTGGAAGGTGGCGGGGTAGTGTTCGACGTCATAACCGCAGGCGAAGAAGGTGGCGGGCATGCGGTGCCGCGCCAACATCTCCAGATGCCGGGGCACGCCGCGCCGGATGGCGTAACGGCCTGCGGTGTACGGGCCGGCGGGGAATTGCTTGCGCCCCACTTCGACGGCGGGCCCGTCCACGTGGATGGTGACGCAGACCACCGCGCGCACCGGCGCGGCGTCGGCGGCGCGCAGGCCTTGGGCGCGCAGTTCGTGGTCCAGCGGCAGCCAGGGGTTGTCTGGGGCGCCGATGACTGCGCCATAGGGAATATGAAGCATCAGGTGGCCTTGATATTGGCGTTCTTGATCAGGGTTCGCCACTTCTCGCTTTCTGTTGCGACGAAGCGGCCCAGTTCCTCGGGCGTGCCGCCATGAAGCTCCAGCCCGTTTTGTGTCAGTTGCTGAAGCGCCGGTTGCTGCAACGCGCTTTGCACCGCGCCATTCAGCGTCTTGACGATGGCCGCTGGCGTGCCGGCCGGCACGAACACGCCGTTCCACCCAATCGCTTGATAGCCCGGAAAACCAGACTCGGCCACGGTCGGCACGTCAGGCAGCGCCTGCGCGCGTTGGGCGGATGTCACCGCCAGCGGGCGCGACTTGCCGCCCTGGATGAACTGCTGCTGGTTGATCACCACATCCATCAGGATCGGGAACTGGCCGCCCAGGAAATCGTTGACGGCGGCGGCAGCGCCCTTGTACGGCACCCCGGGCAGGTCCAGCCCGGCCGTGGCTTTCAGCAGTTCCATGGCCAGATGCGCCGAGCTGCCGTTTTGCGTGATGCCGTAGAAATACTTGCCCGGGTTGGCCTTGATGATGGCCACCAGCTCTTGCAGCGTGCGCGCCGGAAACGACGGATGCACGACCAGCACATTGTTGTAGTAGCAGACCATCGACACCGGTTCGAAGTCCTTGACCGGGTCATACGCGATGTTCTCGTACAGGCTCTGGTTCACGGTATGGGTGCCCGTGGACCCCAGCGCCACGGTGTAGCCGTCGGGCGCCGAACGCGCCGCTTGCTGCGTACCGATGATGCCGGCGGCGCCGCCTTTGTTGATGACGACCACGCTTTGCTTGAGCGCTTCGCCTATGCCCTGAGCCAAGGGCCGCGCGACCAGGTCCGTGCCGCCGCCCGCGGGAAAGGGCACGATGAATTGAATGGGATGGTCGGCCGGATAGCCCGCTGCCCAGGCCCGGCCTGGCCCCACGAGCGCCGTACCGGCAAGCGCGGCGGCGGACGCCGTCAGGAAATGGCGGCGGCTCATGCCGTGCTGCGGATCATCACTGCTGCAAGACTGCTTCATGCGGTTCCCCTTGGGTTTGACTGCCTTTGTCTTTCTATGAATATCATTATTCGATAAAAATCTATCATTACCAATTAGTATTTATCTATAAATGATAAAAATAGGAAAGTAGATAGGCGTAGTCTTCAGGGTTTGAACATTCCCATAGCGGCAATCGATCAGGCACGGGATGGCCGCCAACCCCTGTGATACGCTGCGCCGGTTCCTCGTTGCTCCCTAGTCCCAAGACCCATGTCCACCCTGAAGCGAGCCCTGGCCATTCTTGACCTCTTCAGCCTCGACACCCCGGTGCTCTCGGCCGAAGACATCATTTCTCGCCTGGCGTATTCGGCGCCCACGGGCTATCGCTACATCCGCGATTTGTCTGACCTGGGTTATCTGCTGCGCATGACGGGGGGCGGCTACAAGCTGGGCCCGCGCATCATCGAGCTTGACCACCTGATCATCGACGGTGATCCGGTGCTGGGTGTGGCGCGTCCGATCATGCGCGAGGTGGTCGACCAGGTGGGCGGCGACGTGCTGCTGAGCGTGATTCACGGCCTGCGCATTTTGAACATCCATCACGAACGCGGCCCCGATGCGCTGGGCATCGCGCACGGGCGGGGGCGCGCGCATCCCTTGTTTCGTGGCGCCACGGCCAAGACGATCATCGCGTTCCTGCCGCGCAAGGACCAACGCAAACTGTATGAGGCGCACGCGGAAGAAGTCCGGGCGCTGGGGCTGGGCGACACGCAGGCCGAATTCACGGCCAGGCTGGACACGATCCGCGTGCAGGGTTTTTATCTGGGCGTGGGCGAGATCTCGCCCGAGCGCGCCGGCATCGCCGTGCCGGTGTTCCAGGAAGACCGCCGTATCTTCGGCGCGTTGACCGTGACGTTTCTGGCGACGCGCTTGAACACCATCGCGCAAGACAAGACGACGGCGCTATTGCAGTCGGCTGCCCGCCGTATCGAATCCCTGGCCTTGGCCACGCGCATCAAAGAACAGGCCCCCGCACCGTAAGCGCGGGGGCCTGTGTTCCAGCCGATGGATCGATAAGGGCGCGTCAGGGCTGCTGCGCGGCCACCTCCGGCGCACGGGTGGGCGACCCCATGGCCTGGAACAGCGCCGCCGTTTCGGTCAGGCGCGCATTGGCGTATTGCAGTTCGCGCAAGCGCGCCGCCACGTAATGCTGTTCCGCCGCGTACTCGGTGTAGGGCGCCAGCGCGCCCAGGCGCACGCGGCTGGCCGTGTTGCGATACGACTGTTCGGCCGCGCGCCGCGACGATTCGGCTGACGCCAGCGCTTGCCCGTCGGCATCCAGCCGCGCCAGGGTGTCGGCCACATCCTTGAACGCGGTCAGCACGGTCTGCTTGTATTGCAGCACCGAGGCCTCGTAGCGTTCCTTCGCCGCGCGCCGCTCCGCCAGCAACGCGCCGCCATGGAAGATGGGTTGGGTGAGCGATGCGCCGATCGCCCAGATCGAGCCCGCGCCCGATAGCGCAGCGGGCCAGCTGAAGCCCCCTTTGCCCATCGAGGCTGACAGCGACAGGCTGGGAAACAGCTGCGCGGTGGCCACGCCCACGTCGGCCGCGGCCGCCTGCACCACGGCGTCGGCGACCAGCACGTCCGGGCGCGAGGCCAGCAATTCAGACGGCACGACTACCGGCACCTGCGCCGGCACGGCCAGCATGCTGAAGGGCAGATCGTCCGGCGCCTGATCGGGGCTGCGGCCCAGCAGCACGGCCAGCGCATGGCGCGTGGCTTGCCATTGCGCGCGTAAGCCGGGCAGCGATGCCTCAAGCGTGGCGGCATCCTGGTCGGCGCTTAGCGCATCGTTTTGCGAGGCGGACCCCAATTCGTACCGCCGTTGGGTATCACGCGCCACCTGCCGCAACAGCACCACCTGCTTTTCCGTCAGCGCCACGCGTTCGGCAAGCGACGCCGAGGTGATGGCGCCTGTGACGATGTTGCCGGCCAGCGAGCGCCGTGCGGACTCCAGCTGGAATGCCTGCTGCTCCACCTGCGCCGCCAGCGACGCATTGGCAAAGCGCGCCGCGCCGAACAAGTCCAGGTCATAGCTGGCCTGGATCTGGCCGGTGAACACGTTGTAAAGCGCGGTGGGCTGCGGCAGGTTGGGCATGGTCAGCGCGCGATTGCGCGTGGCGTTCGCGCCCGCATCCACCGACGGCAGCAGCGACGAATTCACCTGCCCGCGCAACTGTTCGCGCGCGCCCGCCAGATTGTGTTCGGCCGCCGCCAGGTTGGGGCTGTTGGCCAGGCCTTCTTCCACCAGCGCGTTTAGCGCATCAGAGCCATAGCGTTTCCACCATTCGGGTACGGGCCGCGCGCCGCGCTCAAAGCGTTGCGCCACGCCGCCTGCCGACGCGCTGGCCTCGGGCGTGGCTTGCGCGCCGTACTGGGCGGGGGACGCTACCGCAGGCGGTTTGCTGTCGGGGGCGAACGCGCAAGCGCTTAGCGCCAGCAGCAGGGGCAATACCAGCGGCAGCTTTGCCGCGCGGATTGGAGGGGTTTTCATCATCAGGCTCCTCGTTCCAGCGTGTCGCCAGCGTTGGCGCCGGGCGGCACGCCTTCGGGTTCGTCGCGCTCGTCATGGCGCACGCGGAACCAGGCGGCATACAGCGCGGGCAGGAAGAACAGCGTCAGCACCGTGGCGCTGGTGATGCCGCCCATCAGTGCGGTGGCCATGGGGCCAAAGAAGTTGCTGCGCAACAGCGGAATCAGCGCCAGCACGGCGGCGGCAGCCGTCAGCACGATGGGGCGGAACCGCCGCGCCGTGGCGCCCACAATCGCGTCCACGCGCTTGTGGCCGTTCAGGATGTCTTGCTCGATCTGGTCCACCAGAATCACCGAGTTGCGCATGATGATGCCGAACATCGCAATCACCCCCAGCATGGCGACAAAGCCGAACGGTTTGCCAAACAGCAGCAGCGCAGCCACCACCCCGATCAGGCCCAGCGGCGCGGTCAGCACCACCATCATCACGCGGGCGAAGCTTTGCAACTGCACCATCAGCAAGGTCAGCACCGCCACGGCCATCAACGGCATCTGCGCGTTGATCGACGCCTGGCCCTTGGCGCTTTCTTCCACCGGGCCGCCGACTTCAATGCGGTACCCCACCGGCAATTCGGCGCGAAGGGCGTTCAACTTCTTGTCGATGGCGTGCGTGACGTCGATGCCTTGCGCGCCGCTGGTCACGTCCGCTTGCACCGTGATGGTCGGCTGGCGGTCGCGTTCCCAGATGACGCCGTACTCCAGGCCATAGCGCACGTGCCCCAGGCTGCCCAGCGGCACCGGGCCGTTGGCCGTGGGCATGGACAGCGTCGCCACGCGCGCGGGGTCGATGCGTTCGTTTTGCGGCGCGCGCAGGCTGACGTTGATCAGCTTGTCGCGCTCGCGGTACTGCGTCACGGTGTAGCCCGACAGCGTCATCGCCAGGAAATCCGAGATGTCGCGGGTGCTGATGCCTTGCTCGCGCGCCTTCTGCTGGTCGATCTCAAAGCGCACCGAGCGCTCAGAAGGTTCATCCCAGTCGAACTGCACGTTCACCGAGCGGGTATCGGCGCGGACTTCGGCGGCCACTTTCTCCGCCACCGCGCGCACGTCCGAGATCTTGTCGCCGCTGACGCGGAACTGCACCTGATAGCCGACGGGCGGCCCGTTTTCCAGGCGCGACAAGCGGGTGCGCACGGCCGGGAACTGCTCGCGCAGCATCGGCGTGAGCCACTGCGCAAGCTTTTCGCGGTCTTCCACCGAATGGGCGGTGATGACCAGTTGCGCAAAGTTCGGCGTGGCCAGTTGCTGGTCCAGCGGCAAATAAAAGCGCGGTGCGCCGGTGCCGACGAAGCTGACCGAATGATCGATCTCGGGCCGGCCTTCCAGCGCCTTCTCCAGGCGTTCCACCTGCCGCAGCGTGGCGGCAAACGACGCGCCT
Organism: Achromobacter kerstersii; assembly: GCF_902859595.1. GTDB lineage: Bacteria > Pseudomonadota > Gammaproteobacteria > Burkholderiales > Burkholderiaceae_B > Achromobacter > Achromobacter kerstersii. The sequence goes on from NZ_CADIJQ010000002.1 coordinate 9,753, forward strand.
TCCTGCAAGCGCACATCCACCAGCAGCTCGGTGCGGTCCGAGCTGGGGAAGAATTGTTGCGGCACCAGCTTGAAGCCAGCCATCGACACGACAAAGATCAGCACCGTGCCCGCCAGCACCCAGTAGCGGCGGTCCACGCACCACGACACCCAGCCGCGCAGGCGCTGATAGAACCGGGTGTTGTAGATATCGTGTTCGTGGTCGTCGGGCAGATGCGCTTCGCGCTTGCGTTCGGGCAGCAGGCGGTAACCCAGCAGCGGGATCAACACCACGGCGGCAAACCAGGACGTGATCAGCGCAATGGCCGACACCTGGAAAATGGAACGCGTGTATTCCCCGGTGCTGGACTTGGCCAGCGCAATCGGCAGGAAACCCGCCACGGTGACGAGCGTGCCGGTCAACATGGGGAAGGCGGTGCTGGTGTAGGCGTAGGCCGCCGCGCGGGCGCGGCTCCATCCTTGTTCCAGCTTCACCGACATCATTTCCACGGCGATGATGGCGTCGTCCACCAGCAGGCCCAGCGCCAGCACCAAGGTGCCCAGCGACACCTTGTGCAAGCCGATGCCGAACATATCCATGAACAGCGCCGTGACGGCCAGCACCACGGGAATGGAAATCACCACCACCATGCCGGTGCGCAAGCCCAACGACACCAGACTCACGATCAGCACGATGGCAACCGCTTCGGCCACGGAACGCAGGAAGTCATCCACCGAATGCGATACCGCCTGCGGCATGCTGGACACTTCCGTCAGCGTGAGCCCTGCCGGCAATTGCGCCTTCAGTTTTTCGAACGTCGTGCCCAATGACTTGCCCAGCCGCACCACGTCCTGGCCCGGCTGCATGGTGATGCCGATGCCCAGCACGGGCTTGCCGCCGACGCGCATCTGGTCCACGGGCGGGTCTTCATAGCCACGGTGGATCGTTGCAATATCGCCCAGCCGGATCGACTTGCCGTTCACGCGGATCAAGGTATCCGCCAGCGCGCGGCTGTTCTCGTATTGCCCGGTGGGGCGCACGAAGATGCGGTCGTCGGCGGTGGTCAGCGTGCCTGCGGCGGACACGGCGTTCTGCGTGTTGATCGCCTGCGCAATCTGCTGCGGCGTCACGTCCAGCCCGGTCAGCTGCGTATTGGAAATTTCAATGTAGAGGTGCTCGGCCTGATCGGCGAAGTAATCAACCTTGGCCACGCCCGGCACGCGCAGCAGCACGGTGCGCAGCTTGTCCGCGTAGTCATGCAGCTGCGCTGGCGAAAAACCGTCGCCGTGCAAGGTGTAGATGTTGGTGTAGACGTCGCCGAATTCGTCATTGAAGAACGGGCCTTGCACGCCTTGCGGCAAGGTGGCCTGGATGTCGCCCACCTTTTTGCGGATTTGATACCACTGCTCGGCCACGGTGCTGGCCGGGGCCGAATCCTTCATGGTGTAGAAGATCAGCGACTCGCCCGGCCGCGAATAGCTGCGCAGGAAATCCGTGTTCGCGGTTTCCTGCAGCTTCTTGCCGATGCGGTCGGTGACCTGCTCCTGCACCTGTTGCGCGGTGGCGCCGGGCCACAGCGTCTTCACCACCATGACGCGGAAGGTGAAGGGCGGGTCTTCCGACTGCGCCAGCTTGGAATACGACAGCACGCCGAACAGCGTCACCAACGTGATGATGAAGATCACCAGCGGCTGGTGCCGCAGCGCCCATGCCGACAGGTTGAACTTGCCTTCGTCGTGGTGCTGGCCCGGGCCTTGATCCGCGGCGCTCATGACGCGAAGTCCTCGGGGTGCAGCGGCGCCACGGGCCGAACCTTTTCGCCCGCCGACACGGTGTGCACGCCTTGCCAGACCACGCGTTCGCCGGCCTTGACGCCACCGGACAGCGTGACGGTGCGCGCGTCATAGCGCAGCACTTCGACGCGGCGCAGTTCCAGCGTGTTGGCCTCAGGCTTGACGACCCAGACGGCCGGGTCCTTGGCGTCATGGAACAAGGCGGTGGCCGGCACGGTATAGGTCTCAACGTCGGCGGCGCTGCGGTTGTCGAAACTGATGTTGGCCGTCATGCCCAGCCGCACGTCCGGCGACGGCGATTCCAGCGTGAGCTTGACGCGGTAGGTGCGGCTTTGCGGGTCCGCTGCGGGGGCGATTTCCCGCAGCACGGCGGTGAAGGTCTTGCCGCGCAGCGGGCCCAGCGTGACGCTGGCGCGTTGGCCAACGGCAAGCCCCGCCAGCACGCTTTCGGGCACGTCGCAAATAGCGTCAATGTCACCCGACCAGGCCAATTGATAGACGGGCGTGCCGGCGGCCACGTTCTGGCCGGTGTCGGCTTGTTCGGCCGTGATCAGGCCGGCGTGGTCGGCATGCAGCGTGGTGTATTTCAGCTGGTCGGCGGATAGCGCGGCCTCTTGCGCCGCCTGGTCACGCTGCGCCAGCGCCGAGGCGTAGGCGTTGCGCGTCTGCTCCAGCTGGTTTGCCGCGATCAGGTTTTCGCGCGCCTGGGCGCGGTCGCGGTCCAGTTGTTGGCGGGCGTATTCCAGCTGATGCTGCGCAGCGCTTAATTGCGCCTTCGCGGCGGCGGCGTTCTTGGTGGCGTCGGCCGGGTCCAGCTTGGCCACGACTTGCCCCGGCGTGACGGTGTCGCCCAGCCGGACGAGCCGTTCGGTGATCTTGCCGCCCACGCGGAACGACAGGGGCGTGCTGTAGCGCGCCTGCACTTCGCCGGGCAAGGTCCAGGCCGGCAGGCGTTCATCGGCTTTGGCGGGCATGGCGACGACGGGCCGGGGCGCGGGCGGGGGCGCTTCGTTGCGGCCGCAGGCGGAAACGGCCAATGCCAAAGCCAACGCGGCGGGCAGCGCCAGACGGCGCGTCCAGCCGGGCTTGGAAGTAGAACAATTCACGAAACACCTCGCGGCGCGGGAAGGCAATAGAAGGAAGAGCCAACGCAAGTCAGACTCAATACGGCCTGGATTCTAATGCGGTTATGTATTCGGATACAACCCTGTATTTGAAATGTGAGCCAGTGCTAAACTCGCGCCATGTCGAAAATCCGCCTTACCCGCGAGCAAAGCCGAGACCAGACGCGCCAGCGCCTGCTCGACGCTGCGCAATCGGTTTTTCTCAGCAAGGGCTTTGTGGCCGCCAGCGTCGAAGACATCGCCGAACTGGCGGGCTATACACGCGGGGCCTTCTATTCCAACTTCGGCAGCAAGTCCGAACTGTTCCTGCAATTGCTCCGGCGCGATCACGAAAAAGTGATGGGCGATATGCGCGCCATCTTCGAAGACGGCGAATCGCGGCCCGAGATGGAAGCGCGCGTGCTGGCGTACTACAGCACGCACCATCGCGAAAACGACTGTTTTTTGCTCTGGATGGAAGGCAAGCTGCAAGCGGCGCGCGACCCGGAATTCCGCGTGGGCTTTACCGACTGCCTGCGCGAACTTCGCGCCGCCACCACCGAGTACGTGCGTCAGTTTTCCGCCCATGTGGGCACGCCGCTGCCGCTGCCCGCTGAGCAATTGGCAGTGGGTCTGCTGGCGCTATCGGACGGCATGCAGTTCAGCTATGCCTTTGATCCGCAAGGCGTCAGCCTGGAAATGACCGAGGCGGTGCTGGCGGGATTCTTCCGCCGCGTCGTGTTCGGCGACCCGGCGCCTGACGCGCCGCCGGCATTGCCCAAACCCGCTAATGGCGCTGGCCAATAACGCCGGCCGACAGCGCGCCGCCAAAAGCGCCGGCCAATAACGCCGGCCGACAGCGCCCGCCAACAGCGCGCCGCCAATAACGCCGGCCTAGGCGTCTAGCCCAGCAATTCCGAAATCTCAATCAGGTTCAGGTCCGGGTCCCGCAAATACACCGAGCGGATCTTCCCCGTGGCGCCCGTGCGCGCAACCGGGCCTTCGATGATCGTCGCGCCCGCCTGATTCAACTGCGTAATCACGTCATCCAGCGGCCGGTCAGCGATAAAGCACAAGTCCAGCGCGCCCGGCACCGGCAGGTGCGCCTTGGGCTCGAACTCGTGCCCGCGCACGTGCAGGTTGATCTTCTGATTGCCAAAGCGCAGCGCCTGGCGGCCTGCGCCGAAGGTTTCCAGCCGCATGCCCAGGATGCGGGTATAGAAATCCACCGTGGCTTCGGGGTCGGTGCAGGTCAAAACCAGATGGTCCAGGTGATCGATCATGCGCATCTCCACGTAATCACATTGTCAGCTGTGCGGTGGCCGTGATAGTAATACCTGCGGCGTGCAGCCAGACTAAGGGGGGCCTGCGCCGAAATTCTCAACCCTTGGGCGAAAGGAGAGGCTGCATGTCTTCAGAAACCCGGCCATCGACCATCAATCGGCCTGTATTTTTTCCGGCCGCCATCTTCACGCTGCTGCTCGTGGGGTTTGCAATTCTTGCGCCCAAGTCGGCGCAGAGCCTGTTCGAATCCATGCAAGGCTGGATTCTAGGCAACGCCAGCTGGTTCTACATTCTGGTCGTGGCGATCATCTTGTTGGCCGTGGTGTTCCTGGCGGTCAGCCGGTACGGCGACATCAAGCTCGGGCCGGATCACAGCGAACCCGACTATCGCAATTTCACGTGGTTCGCGATGCTGTTTTCCGCCGGCATGGGCATTGGCCTGATGTTCTTCGGCGTGGCTGAACCGGTGATGCACTTCATGTCGCCGCCGGTAGGCGAGGGCGGCACCGCCATCGCCGCACGCGAAGCCATGAAGATCACGTTCTTCCATTGGGGCCTGCACGCGTGGGCGATCTACGCGGTGGTCGCGCTGATCCTGGCGTTCTTCAGCTATCGCCACGGGCTGCCGCTGACGCTGCGTTCCGCGTTGTATCCGCTGATTGGCAACCGCATCCATGGGCCGATCGGACACGCCGTCGACATCTTCGCCATCATCGGCACGGTGCTGGGCGTGGCGACGTCGCTGGGCCTGGGCGTGGCGCAGATCAACAGCGGCTTGAATCATCTGTTCGGCATTCCGGTTGGGGTGACGACGCAGATCATCCTGGTCATCGTCACCTGCGGGCTGGCCACGCTGTCGGTCGCCAGCGGCCTGGACAAGGGCATCCGCATCCTGTCCGAAACCAATCTGGTGCTGGCGGCCGTGCTGCTGCTGTTTGTGCTGGTCGTGGGCCCCACCGTGTTCCTGTTCCAGACCTTTGTGCAGAACACCGGCGCGTACCTGTCCGACATCGTCAACAAGACCTTCAACCTGTATGCCTACGAGCCCACCGACTGGATCGGCGGCTGGACGCTCTTTTATTGGGGCTGGTGGATTGCGTGGTCGCCCTTTGTGGGCCTGTTCATCGCGCGCATTTCGCGTGGGCGCACCATCCGCGAATTCGTCACCGGCGTGCTGCTGGTGCCGGCCGGCTTCACCCTGTTCTGGATGACGGTGTTTGGCGACACGGCGATCCACATGATCCTGGTGGACAAGGTGCAAGGGTTTGCCGAGGTCGTCGAAGCCGACTCATCGCTAGCGCTGTTCGCCTTTCTTGAGCAGCTGCCATGGAGCGGCGTGTTGTCGATGGTTGCGATTGCGATGGTGGCGGTGTTCTTTGTCACGTCGGCCGACTCAGGCGCGCTGGTGGTAGACCTGCTGGCCTCTGGCGGATCAGACCGCACGCCCGTGTGGCAGCGCATTTTCTGGTCGGTGCTGATGGGGGCGGTGGCCATCGCACTGTTGCTGGCCGATGGCTTGACCGCCTTGCAGACAGCCACCATCGCCAGTGCGCTGCCGTTCTCCATCATCCTGCTGCTGTCTTTATGGGGGCTGTTCAAGGCGTTGAAGCTGGACGCGACCAAGCGCGGCATCCGGTATCAATCCCTGACCTTGTCGCGCCCGGCGCGCGGCGGCCAGTCTTGGGAGCGCCGCCTGCGCAACATGGTCATGATGCCGCGCCGCTCCCATGTGCTGCGCTTCATCAGCGATGTGGTGCGGCCGGCGCTGGAAGACGTGGCTGACGAATTGCGCAAGCAAGGCTACGCCGTTGTGGTCCGTGAAAATGAAGACGACGGCAGCGCCATCCTTGAGGTCTCGCACGGCGAGCATCTGGACTTTTCGTACGCCGTGCAGCCCGAAGCCTTCGTGCGTCCCAGCCTGACGCCCGAAGAGGCGGCCGACGAAGAAGAGCGCAAGTACTTCCGCGCCGAAGTCCATCTGCGCGAAGGCGGGCAGGATTACGACATCATGGGCTGGAGCCGCGACGCGGTCATTGGCGACATCCTGGACCAGTACGAACGCCATCGCCATTACCTGCACATGGTCCGCACCTGAACCCCGCATCCCTTCCCCCCCGAAACCGCCCGCTTGCCCGGGCGGTTTTTTTTGGCCGATAGCCCCGCTCTATTTCCTGGATTGATTAAGCCGCTTTGACGGAATTGCCGGAATCAAGGATTATCCAAGACTATTCTTGGATAAATAAGAGAGCGAATCATGAAGGCGAAATCTGGGGCATGGGCGGCGGGCGCTGTCGTGCTGGTGCTGGCAGTGGGGGGCGGGCTGGTCTGGAAGTTCGGCGGCGCATCACAAGCGGGCGGCTGGGCGATGCCGCCGGCAAAAGTTGCCGTGGCGCCGGCCGTACGGGCGGACTTTCCCATGGCGCTGTCGGGCATCGGTTCGCTGGAAGCCACGCGCCAGGTGCTGGTGCCGGCCGAAGTGGATGGCCGCGTCACGCAGATTCTGTTCACCGCAGGAGAGCGGGTGCAGGCTGGCCAGTTGCTGGTGCAGATGAATGACGCGCCCGAACAGGGCGAGCTGGCCCGGCTTCAGGCGCAGGCGCGCAACGCCCGCACTCTGCTGGAACGCACGCGCCGGCTGCTGCCGCAACAGGCGGCCACGCGTGAACAGCTGGACCAGGCGCAGGCCGATTACGACCAGGCCGCCGCCGACATCAAGCGAGTGCAGGCGCTTATCGAGCAAAAGCGGGTGAAGGCCCCGTTCGATGGTGTGCTGGGTGTGCGCCGGGTCAATCTGGGCCAGTTCGCCAAGGCGGGCGACGCGTTGGTGTCCTTGACCGACGCGTCGACCTTGTACGCCAACATCACGCTACCCGAGCAGGCGCTGGGCGCGCTGCGCGCCGGCCAGCCCGTCACGGTGACGGTGGACGCCCATGCCGGACGCGAATTCACCGGCACGGTATCCACGGTCGAGCCGCAGGTGGACCCGGGTTCGCGCACGGTGCGCGTGCAGGCCACCTTGCCGAACGCCGATGGGGCGCTCGCCGCCGGCATGTACGCCCAGGGCCGCATCGGCTTGCCCGACCGCCCCAACGTGATCACCGTGCCGGAAACCGCCGTCAGCTATAGCGCCTATGGCGATTCCGTCTACGTGCTGACGCCGCCCAAGCCGGGCGAGGACAAGGCCGCGCCCACCGTGCGCCAGGCCTATGTGAAGACCGCCGAGCGCGTGCGCGGCCGGGTCGTCGTGGCCGAAGGGCTGAACGCGGGCGACCAGGTCGTGACGTCCGGCCAGCTGCGCCTGCATAACGGCGCCGCCGTCGAGGTCATTGCCGCTGACACGGTTGCGCTGGGCGCCCCGCAACAAGCCGTGGCGCAAGCCCAGTAATAAGGCGGAGACAAGCATGAGATTCACCGATCTTTTCGTACGCCGTCCGGTGCTGGCGCTGGTGGTCAGCACGCTGATTCTGCTGCTGGGCATCAAGGCGCTGAGCGGTCTGCCCGTGCGGCAGTACCCGCTGACCGAAAGCACCACCATCACCATCACCACCCAATACCCGGGCGCATCGCCTGACCTGATGCAAGGCTTCGTCACGCAACCCATCGCGCAATCGGTGGCCACGGTGGAGGGCATCGACTACCTGTCGTCGTCGTCCACGCAGGGGCGCAGCGTGATCACGGTGCGCATGAAGCTGAACGCCGATTCCAACAAGGCCATGACCGAGGTCATGGCCAAGGTCAACGAGGTCAAGTACCGCTTGCCGCAGGATGTGTACGACCCGGTGCTGGTCAAGTCCGCGGGCGAGGCGACCGCCGTGGCCTATGTGGGCTTTTCCAGCACGACGCTGTCGCTGGCGGCGCTGACCGATTACCTGTCGCGCGTGGTGCAGCCGCAGTTGTCGTCCATTGATGGCGTGGCCAGCGTGGAACTCTATGGCGGCCAGAAGCTGGCCATGCGCGTATGGCTGGACCCCAACCGCATGGCCGCGCGCGGTATCTCCGCGGGCGAACTGGCCCAGGCGCTGCGCGACAACAACGTGCAAGCCGCACCGGGCCAGGCCAAGGGCCTGTACGTGGTGTCCAACATCCAGGTCAACACCGACCTGGTGAACGTGGCGGAATTCCGCGACCTGGTGGTCAAGCGTGATGGCGACGCCATCGTGCGGCTGGGCGATGTGGCCACTGTTGAACTGGGCGCGGCATCCACCGATTCCAGCGGCCTGATGGATGGCGACCCCGCCGTTTATTTCGGCCTGAACGCGACGCCTGTGGGCAACCCGCTGGTCATCGTCAGACGCCTGCAAGAGCTGGTGCCCAACATCAAGCAGAACCTGCCGCCGGGCACCAGTGTGCAAGTGCCGTTCGAGCTGGCCCGCTTCATCAGCGCGTCTATCGACGGCGTGATGCAAACCCTGCTGGAAGCCATTGCCATCGTGGTGGTGGTGATCTTCCTGTGCCTGGGGTCGTTGCGCGCCGTGCTGATTCCGGTGGTCACCATTCCGCTGTCGATGCTGGGCGGGGCGGCCATCATGGCGCTGTTTGGCTTCAGCGTGAACCTCTTGACCTTGCTGGCGATGGTGCTGGCCATTGGCTTGGTGGTGGATGACGCCATCGTGGTGGTGGAAAACGTGCACCGGCATATTGAAGAGGGCAAGTCGCCGGTGCGCGCCGCGCTGATCGGTGCGCGCGAAGTGGCAGGGCCGGTGATCGCCATGACGATCACGCTGGCCGCCGTCTACGCGCCCATCGGGCTGATGGGCGGGTTGACCGGGTCGCTGTTCAAGGAATTCGCGTTCACGCTGGCAGGCGCCGTGGTGGTGTCGGGCGTGATCGCCTTGACCCTGTCGCCCGTGATGAGCTCGTTCCTGCTGAACCATCGTGTGTCAGACGGCTGGATGGCGCGTCGCGCTGAACACTTCTTCGGGCGTCTGGGCGAGGCCTATGGCCGGGTGCTGGACGTGTCCCTGCATCATCGTTGGGTGACCGGGCTGATTGCGGTGGCGGTGCTGGTGAGCCTGCCGTTCCTGTACAACGCGGCGCAGCACGAGTTGGCGCCGGTTGAAGACCAGTCCACGGTGCTCACCGCGATCAAGTCGCCGCAGCACGCCAACATCGACTATGTCGAGAAGTTCGGCAAGAAGTGGGACGACGTGATGAAGACCCTGCCCGAGCAAAAGGGGCGCTGGCTGATCAACGGATCAGATGGCGTGTCCAACAGCATCGGCGGGGTGGACTTCGTGGACTGGCACGAGCGCAAACGCAACGCCGACGAGATCCAGGCCGACATGCAGGCCATGGCCAACCAGGTCGAAGGCAGCAACATCTTCGCCTTCCAGTTGCCGTCGTTGCCGGGTTCTACGGGTGGCCTGCCCGTGCAGATGGTGCTGATGAGCGCGGCGGACTACCCCGTCGTCTACGAGGCCATGGAAAACCTGAAGAAGGCGGCGCGTGAAAGCGGTCTGTTCATGGTGGTGGACAGCGATCTGGACTACAACAACCCGGTCGTGCAGCTGAAGGTGGACCGGGCCAAGGCCAACAGCCTGGGCGTCACCATGAAAGACATTGGCGACACACTGGCCGTGCTGGTGGGCGAGAACTACATCAACCGCTTCGGCATGGACGGCCGTTCGTACGACGTGATTCCGCAAAGCCTGCGCGAGCAGCGCATCTCGCCGGCATCGCTGGCACAGTTCCACGTCAAGAGCGCGACGGGGGCGCAGGTGCCGCTGTCCAACCTGGTGACGGTGTCGATGGGCGTGGAGCCTAATTCTCTGACGCAGTTCAATCAGCTGAACGCGGCCACCTTCCAGGCTATTCCGATGCCCGGCGTCACCATGGGCGACGCGGTGCAGTTCCTGACGCGTCAGGCCCAGCAGTTGCCCGCCGGCTTCAGCTACGACTGGCAATCGGATGCGCGCCAGTTCAGCCAGGAAGGCTCGGCGCTGATGATCACCTTCATCTTCGCCATCATCGTGATCTATCTGGTGCTGGCCGCGCAGTACGAAAGCCTGCGCGACCCGTTCATCATCCTGGTCAGCGTGCCCATGTCGATCTGCGGCGCGCTGATTCCGCTGGCGCTGGGCATGGCCACCGTCAACATCTACACGCAGATCGGACTGGTGACCTTGATTGGCCTGATCAGCAAGCACGGGATTTTGATGGTGGAGTTCGCTAACGAAATGCAGGTCAGCCATGGGCTGGACCGCCGCGCCGCCATGGAGCAGGCCGCCCGCATCCGCCTGCGCCCCATTCTGATGACGACGGCGGCCATGGTGATGGGGCTGATCCCCTTGCTGTTCGCCACCGGCGCGGGCGCGCATAGCCGCTATAGCTTGGGCTTGGTCATCGTGGTGGGCCTGCTGGTGGGCACCTTGTTCACGCTGTTCGTGCTGCCCACCGTCTATACCGTTTTCGCGCGCGACCACCGCGCGGCCAACGACACGCCGCGTGCTCGCGAGCTGGCGGCGGCGCAGGCCGAAGATGCCCGCGCGGCCGCGTCGCATTAAGGAACCGATCATGAATCAACGTCAATACGTCTTGGACCAACACGTCTCGGGTCGCCACTTCTTGGGTCGCCACGTCTCGGGTCGCCACTTCTTGGGTCACCATGTCTTGGGCCGCCACGTCTTGGGCCGTCAATTCTCGGGTCAACACTCGTGGTTCCGCGGGGCCACCGTGCTGCTGGCCGCGCTGGCCCTGGCCGGTTGCGCCGTCGGCCCTGACTATCAACCGCCACAGTCTGCGCCCGTTGCGCTGGCCAGCCCCGAACAGGCCCTGTTCTCTACCGACCAGTTGCAGCGCGACTGGTGGCGGCAGTTGCAAGACCCGCAGCTGGACCGGCTGATTGATCTGGCGCTGTCCCGCAACCACGACATCCGCATCGCGCAAGCTCGCTTAGCCGAGTCGCGCGCGGTGCTGGACGAAAAAGAACTCGACCAGTTGCCGGCCGTGACGCTGGATGGCCGCTACGAGCGCAGCTTGTCGCAGGCCAATGCCGGTACGGCAGGGCAGCGCAATCTGGCGCAGAGTTATCGGGCGGGTTTTGACGCCACCTGGGAACTGGACCTGTTCGGCCGTCTGCGCCGGGCAGCCGAAGGCGCCGCGGCGCGCAGTGAAGCGCAAGCGGCAGACTTGGCTCAGACCCGCATCGTGGTGGCGGCCGAAGTCGCCCGCAATTACTTCGAACTGCGCGGCGCTGAACAGCGCCTGGCCGTTGCGCGCGCCAATCTGGACAGTCAGCGCGACAGCCTGCGCGTCACGCAGGCCATGGTGACGGCGGGCCGGGGCGACGAAGGCGACCTGGCCAGCGCGCGGGCCGAACTGGAAACCGTGCAGGCCAGCGTGCCGGTGCAAGTCGCGGCCAGGCGGCTGGCGCTGTACCGCATCGCGGTGCTGGCCGGGATGCGGCCGGTGGAACTGGGCGAGCTGGACGCCGGCAAGCCGCTGGCGCCGTTGACCGCCAAGTTACCTATCGGCGATGTGGGCGCGCTGCTGTCTCGCCGCCCGGACATCCTGGCCGCCGAACGGTCGATGGCCGCAGCCAATGCGGACGTGGGCGTGGCCACGGCCGAGCTTTATCCGCGTATCGACCTGGGCGGTTTCTTGGGCTTCGTTGCGCTGCGTGGGGCGGATTTCGGTTCAAGTTCGAGCCGGGCCTTCAGCGTTGCCTCTGGCGTGAACTGGCCGGCGTTTCATTTGCCGACGGCGCTGGCCAGAAAGCGGGGAGCGGTTGCGCGTTCCGACGGCGAAGTGGCGCGCTACGAGCAGACCGTGCTGCGCGCGGTGGAAGAACTGGAGTCGGCGCTGACCGAGTTCGGCCAGACGCAGCAGCGCTTGGGCAATCTGGCGCAGGCCGCCGCGTACAGCGGGCGCGCGGCGGAACTGGCGCAGTTGCGCTATCGCGAAGGCAGCGCCCCGTATTTGACGGTGCTGGACGCGCAGCGTACGCTTTTGCGCGCCCAGGACGCCGTGGCGGTGGCGGAGACGGATTCCTATACGCGTCTGATAGCGCTCTATAAGGCGCTGGGCGGCGGATGGGAAGCCGATCCCAATACCAACCCCAGCGTCAACCCAGATGCCCATCCAGGTGCCAACCCGGAGCCCGCCGCCGCAGGCTGACCGCCGGCCCCGGTTCGTGGCACCATAGCCAACATTGCCCAGGAGTTTCGTTATCGCCATGTCCGACAGCCTGTCCCAACCCGTCACCTGGATGCCGCATCAACCGGCCGACCGCGTGCTCATGACCTTGAAGACACGCGGCCCGCAGTCCATCGCCGTCATCGCCAAGGCCATGGACGTGACGGCCGAGGCCGTCCGCCAGCAGATGACGCGGCTGCATGCAGATGGGCTGGTCGACTCCGAAAGCCACAGCGCGGGCCGTGGCCGGCCCACGCAGATCTGGTTTCTGACGGAAGCGGGCCACGGCCGTTTTCCGGACACGCACGCCGAAATGACCGTGCAGATGATCGGTGCGGTGCGTCAGGTGTTTGGCGACGAGGGCGTGGAAAAGCTGATCCAGGTGCGCGAAACCGCCATGCTGAACAGCTACCACCAGGCGATGCTGGGCGCGAGCGATCTGAAGGCGCGCCTGGAACGTCTGGTGCAGGTGCGTTCGTCCGAAGGCTATATGGCCGAACTGCGCCAGGACGGCGATGAATTCGTCTTCATTGAAAACCACTGCCCGATCTGTTCGGCGGCCAAGGCCTGTATGGGCTTTTGCCGCAGTGAGCTGGAACTGTTCCGCCAGGTGCTGGGCGAGGACGTGAAAGTGGCTCGCGAAGAACACATTCTGGCGGGCGCGCGGCGCTGCGCGTATCGCGTGCGTGAGCAGCCGCGCGCATGACGCTCAAGCAACTCGAAGCCTTCTACTGGGCCGCCACCTGCGCCAGCTTTGCCGTGGCGGCCGAGCGGCTGCACCTGTCGGTGTCGTCCTTGTCCAAGCGCATCACCGAGCTTGAAGACGCGTTGGGCCAGCCGCTGTTTGACCGCAGTGGCCACAAGGCCGCGCTGACGGACGCCGGCCAGCGGCTGGTGCCGCAGGCGCGTGAACTGCTGGCCGCGGCCGATCAGGTGCGCGCGTCCATGGCTCAAACGCCGGGCTTGCGCGGCCGCTGCCGCTTTGGCGTGGGCGAACTCACTGCGCTGACGTGGCTGCCGCGCCTGATCGGCGCCGTGCGCGCGGCGTATCCCGACCTGGTGCTGGAGCCGTATGTGGATATCGGCCAGGTGCTGGAGCAGCGCGTGGCGGACGGCGAACTGGATTTTGCGGTGATCGCGGGGCGTTCGTCGCGCGCGAACATTGCCTCGACGCCGATCGGCGAAGCCCGCTTTGCCTGGGCGGCGTCGCCGTCCGTGCTGGACGGGGAAACCCGCATGACACCGTCGTTGCTGGCCCGCCTGCCGCTGGTGACGCTGCCGGCCGGCGCAGGCACGACGCGCATCATCGACGACTGGCTGGCCGGGCGCGACGCTGCTGGCGAGCGCTTGTGCTGCAACAACTGGGGCGCCATTGTCGGCATGCTGATTGAAGGCACGGGCGTTGGGCTGCTGCCCAGCCATTGGGCCGACGCGCTGGCGGCCGAAGGCAGTCTGCGGGTATTGCAGGGCGAACCCGAACTGGCCGCCTTGCCGTATTCCTTCCAGTACCGCCGCGACGACCACCGCGCGCTTGTCGCCTTGTTGCGTGACGCGGTGGCCTCGGCGGTGGACTTCTCGGCGCCTTGCCGGCTGCCCTAAGGTTCTCGACCCCAGGCCCGAACCCGAACCCGAACCCGGCTCCGGCTCCGGCTCCGGCCCCGGCCCCGGCCCCCGCCCCGGCCCCGGGAACCCCAACCCCAGCCCCAGACCCGCCCGCGTCCGCAAGGCGGCCAATGCTCGCCGGAATTTAGCGCCGCGACAGCTTGCGCTCTATACAATCGCCGCGCGCCTGGCGCAGAATCCAACAAGATGCATAGACGGAGATCATTCATGCGTAAACTTTGCCTCGCCATGGCTATGGCGGGAATGCTGGCTAGCGGCCTGGCGCAAGCCCAGTCGACCCTGAAAATCGGTTTGCAGGACGACCCGGACGTGCTGGACCCCGTGCGTGCGCGCACCTTCGTGGGCCGCATCGTCTTCGCTTCCTTGTGCGACAAGCTGGTCGACATTACGCCTGACCTGAAGATCGTGCCGCAACTGGCGCAGTCCTGGACAATCAGCCCGGACAACAAATCGCTGACGTTCAAGCTGCGCACCGATGCCGTCTTCCATGACGGCACGCCGGTCAACGCCGCCGCCGTCAAAGCCAACCTGGACCGCGCCCGCTCGCTGCCGGACAGCAACCGCAAGAGTGAACTGGCCACGGTCGCCAGCGTGGACGCGCCGGACGAGCACACCGTTGTGCTGAACCTGGCCGAGCCAGACGCCTCGCTGCTGTCGCAGCTGTCGGACCGCGCCGGCATGATGATGTCGCCCGCTGCCTTCGACAAGGACCCGGGCGGCAAACCCGTCTGCTCGGGCCCGTACCAATTCAAGGAGCGCGTGCAGAACGATCGCATCGTGCTCGAGAAGTTTCCTAAATACTGGGACGCCGGCAACTATCACTTTGACCGCCTGGTCTTCACGCCGATTCCCGACAACACCGTGCGCCTGAACAACCTGCGCGCGGGCGACCTGGACATCATCGAACGCGTGGCCCCCAGCGACGCCAAGGCCGTGAAGGACGATCGCAACCTGCGTCTGGCGCCGGTGACGGGCCTGGGCTTCCAATCGATCTCGGTCAATCTGGGCAATGGCGCACGCGCCAACAACCCGCTGGCCAAAGACAAGCGCGTGCGTCAGGCGCTGGATCTGGCGATTGACCGCGATGTGCTGAACCAAGTGATCGGCGAAGGCATGTTCCAGCCGGCCTACCAACCGTTCCCGCCCGCCAGCTTCGCCTACAACACCGCTTTCGAGCACAAGGGCCGCGACCCGAAGAAGGCGCAGGCGCTGTTGAAGGAAGCCGGTTACGACCGCGTGAAGTTCGAGATCACGTTCGGCAACAACACCACCATGCAGCAAGTGTTTGAGCTGGTGCAGGCCATGGGCGCCGAAGCCGGATTCGACATCACCCTGCGTCCGGTCGAGTTCGCGTCGCTGCAATCGTCGCTGGCGCGCGGTGACTTCGAAGTGGGCCAGAGCGGCTGGTCGGGCCGTGTCGACCCCAGTGGCAACATCCACCAGTACGTCAGCTGCAAGGGCAACCTGAACGATGGCAAGTTCTGCGACGCCGGTGTCGACAAGCTGTTGAACGACGCCCGCGCCGAAGCCGATAACGCCAAGCGCCGCGCCATGTATGACCAGGTGCTGACGGCAATGCAGGACCAGCGCCCGATCGTCTACCTGTTCTATCTGCCGTGGACCTTTGGCGTGCAGAAGAAGGTGGAAGGCTTCGTGCCGTACCCCGACGGCCTGATCCGCCTGAAGGGCGTGACGGTCGCCAAGAAATAGAGGAAGGACCACCCCCTACCCGCTTACGCGGGCCCCCTTGAGGGGGGCGGCACACCCGGACCGGCGGAGCCGGCTCCGCGGTGCCCCCACTTTGGGAGGGCGGCTCGCATGGGATGGGCGGATTCTTGGGGCTTCGCTTAGACAACCCTATTGGATGATTCATGTTTACGACTCGCCCGGAAATCCTTGGCACCTTTGGTGTCGTGACCTCCACCCATTGGCTGGCCAGCGCGGCCGGCATGTCGCTGCTGGAACGCGGCGGCAATGCGTTTGACGCGTGCGCGGCGTCGGCCTTCGTGCTGCAAGTGGTGGAACCGCACCTGGTCGGCCCGGCTGGCGAAGTGCCGGCCGTGTTCTATTCGGCGCGTACCGGCAAGGTGGAAGTGCTGTGCGGCCAGGGCACGACCCCGGCCGCCGCCACGCTGGAGCGTTACCGCGCCGAAGGGCTGAAGCTGATCCCTGGCAACGGGTTGTTGGCCACGGTGATTCCGGGTGCGTTTGATGCATGGATGCTGCTGCTGCGCGACCACGGCACCATGCGCGTGCGCGATGTGCTGGAACCGGCCATCTATTACGCCGAGCATGGCCACGCGCTGATGCCGCGCATCTCCAACACCATCGCCGGGTTGAAGGACTTTTTCGAAACGCATTGGCCGACAACGGCGCAGGTCTACGTGCCGGGCGGCAAGGTGCCAGAAGCGCGCAAGCTGTTCCGCAACCCGGCGCTGGCCCGCACCTGGACCCGCGTGTTGAAGGAAGCCGAGAGCGTGGGCGCTGACCGCGAACGCCAGATTGAAGCGGCGCGCGGCGCGTTCTACCGGGGCTTCATCGCCGACGAGATCGACAAGTTCGCGCGCAACACCGACGTCATGGACGAAAGCGGCACCACCCATCGTGGCGTCATCACGGCGGACGATCTGGCGGGCTGGTCGGCCAGCTACGACACGCCGCTGACCTACGACTATCACGGCTACACCGTGGCCAAGGCGGGCGCCTGGAGCCAGGGGCCGGTCTTTTTGCAAACGCTGGCGTTGCTCAAGGGCATGGACCTGGCGGGCGTCGGTCCGAACAGCGTGGAGTTCATCCACCGTGTCACCGAGGCCATGAAGCTGGCGTTTGCCGACCGCGAGGCGTATTACGGCGATCCGGCGTTTATCGACGTGCCGCTGGCGCATCTGCTGTCTGACGCGTACAACGCGGAACGCCGCGCCCTGATCGGCGAAACCGCGTCTCATGATTTGTTGCCGGGCCAGGTGCCGGGCTTTGAGGCGCAAGTGGCGCGTGTGATGGACACGCTGGAGCGCTTGTCCAAGGTGTCGGCGCCGGGCAGCGCGACGAACGAGCCCACGCTGGCGGACATGCGCGCGTCCGCCAAGCGCGGCGACACCACGCACGTGGACGTTATCGACCGCTGGGGCAACATGATTTCAGCGACGCCGTCGGGCGGCTGGTTCCAGTCGTCGCCGGTGATTCCGGAATTGGGCTTTGGCTTGAATACCCGCGCCCAGATGTTCTGGCTGGAAGAGGGGCTGCCCGGCACGCTGGCCCCTGGCAAGCGTCCGCGCACCACGCTGACTCCGTCGCTGGCGCTGCGCGATGGCAAACCCTACCTGGCGTTCGGCACGCCGGGCGGCGACCAGCAAGAGCAATGGCAATTGCTGTTCTTCCTGCGCCATGTGCACCATGGCTTGAACTTGCAGGAAGCCATCGACCTGCCGATGTCGCACACCATGCATTTCCCCACGTCGTTCTATCCGCGTGACCGCAAGCCGGGTCATCTGGCGGTAGAGGCCAGCTTTGGCGCCGATGTGATCGAGGGCTTGCGCCAGCGCGGCCATCAGATCGAAGAGGTGCCGGAATGGTCGGTGGGCCGTCTGACGGCCGCCTCGCGGGATGAAGACGGGCTGTTGCATGCCGCAGCCACGCCGCGTCTGATGCAGGCGTACGCGATCGGCCGCTAAGGCTTGGCGGGACTCGCCGGTGTGCGCGGCCGTGGGGCTGCGGGCATCGGCGGCGCCCGGGCGGACGATGCCGCCTTGCGGCGTTTTGCCGGCATGGGCTATCTTTCTTCCATGACGTCATCCCAGCAGCGCCCGGCAAACGGAGCGCAATCCCTCACGGGACAAGAGCCACTTTTCATCGTCCTCAACACCGGATCGGGGCGCGGCGACGCGCAGGTCCTGCAGGACACCATCCGCCGTATCCTCGACGAGGCCGGCCGGCGCTACACGCTGATGCCGGTGGACGACCCGTCCAAACTCACCGAAACCGCGCAGGCCGCGGTCAAGCGCGCGCAGGACGAGCAGGGCGTGGTGATTGCCGCAGGCGGTGACGGCACGCTCAATGCAGTGGCGGGTACCGTGCTGGGCAAGGGCGTGCCGTTCGGCATCCTGCCCCAAGGCACATTCAATTATTTCGGTCGCAGCTACGGCATCTCGCAAGATACCGAGGTGGCGTTGCGGGGTTTCCTGCAAGGCCATTTGCGGCCGGTGCAGGTGGGCCAGCTCAACGGGCGGCTGTTCCTGGTCAACGCCAGCCTGGGCCTGTATCCCACGCTGCTTGAAGACCGCGAGGCCTACAAGCAGCGCTTCGGCCGCAGCCGTTTGGTGGCGCTGTGGTCGGGTGTGGTGACCTTGCTGCGCGCGCCGCGCCAGCTGCGGCTGCAACTGGAAACCGAGGGGCGCTCGCGCGAGCTGCGCACACCCACACTGGTGGTGGGCAACAACAAGCTTCAGCTTGAGCATGTGGGCATCGAATCCGATGAGCTGGACCGCAACCGCCTGGTCGCCATGACCGTCAAACCGGTGGGCACGCTGGCGCTGTATGGCTTGCTGGTGCGCGGCCTGTTCAGCCGGCTGGGCGAAGCCGAACACGTCATCAGCTTCGGGTTTGATCGCCTGACGGTGGGTATACGCGGGCGAAAGCGCGTCAAGGTCGCGATGGACGGCGAAATTTCGTGGATGAACACCCCGCTGGAATTCAAGGTGTCTCCCGAGCCGTTGCCGCTGGTGGTGCCGGCGGACTCGCAATACCTGGACCGCTCATGACGCGCATCCTGCAATTTTCCGACACGCATTTCGGCACGGAACGCAAACCTGTCGTCGAAGCCGCGCTGGACTTGGCGCGCTCATTGAACCCTGATCTGGTCGTGCTTAGCGGCGACATCACGCAGCGCGCGCGGCGCGCGCAATTTGCCGCGGCCCGCAAGTTCATCGAACGCCTGTCGCTGCCGGTGCTGGCCGTGCCCGGCAACCACGACATCCCGCTGTTCAATGTGTTTGCGCGCGCGCTCAACCCCTATGGCAATTACAAGCGGGCGTTGGGTGCGGTGCTGGAGCCGGTGTTTGAAACCCCGGGCCTGCTGGCGATCGGCGTGAACACCACGCGGCCCCGCCGCCGCAAGGACGGCGAGATTTCCGATACGCAGATCGCTCGCGTCGCGCAGCGTTTGCGTCAGGCACGGCCGGGCCAGTTGCGCATCGTGGTCGCGCATCACCCCGTACGCGCCAAAGTCGAATCCGACCTGTCCAACCTGCTGATCGGCCGCGAGCGCGCGCTGGCGGCTTGGGCGCAGGCAGGTGTCGACTTGATTCTGGGTGGCCATATTCATCTGCCGTATGTGCTGCCGCTGAGCGCGGCGGGCCAGCCCGCGGGCTGGATCGTGCAGGCGGGCACGACCTGCTCGCGCCGTGTGCGGGGCAGCGTGCCCAATTCGGTCAACGTGATCCGCTGCGAAGAAGAGGGCGGCCAGCAGGTATGCCAGGTCGAGCGGTGGGATTACGCCGAGGGCACGCACGCGTTTGCGCCGGTCGACAAGACGCTGGTGGCGGGTTCATGAACGATGTGTATGCGGCGTGGGCGTCGGCCCATGCCTTGGAATTGTTCATCGGACTGCCCCTGGTCACGGGCGCGGCGGCCGTGTTTGTCATGCGCGCGTATGTCGGCAGCTCGCGGCGAGGGCGCGCGTTGATCAGCATCGCCGGGGTGGGTGTGTTGTTGCTGGTGTTTCTGGCATTGGCTGCCGCTGTGCGCAGCCAGGGCGGCATCGTGGCGTTTGACGGCGCGCTGGCCGACGCGCTGAGCATGTCGATGAGTTCATCGTTGCTGTGGGCGCTGTCCTGGTTCACCTATCTGGGAGACCGCAATTTTCTGACGGTGCTGAGCGTAGGGATGACGCTGTACCTGCTGTGGACGGGATGGTGGCGGCTGGCGGCGTTCTGCGCCATCGCCACGGGTGTTGGGGGCGCGCTGAACTGGGTGCTCAAGCACACCTTCGAGCGCGTTCGGCCAGAGCATGATCACGGTTATGCCGCCGTGGCGGGCTGGAGCTTTCCCAGCGGTCACGCCTCGGCTGCGATGGCCGTGTACGGCACGGCCTGCTATCTGGTGTGGCGGCTGGCGCCGGCGCCGTGGCGCACGCCATGTGTGGCGGTCTTCGCCGCGTTGATCATGGCGGTGGGCCTGAGCCGCATCCTGCTGCAAGTGCATTTCGCCAGCGATGTGGTGGCGGGCTTCGCTGTCAGCCTTGCCTGGCTGGCGATCTGCGTGGCGGTGGCCGAGCGCTGGTGGCCGTCAGGCCGGGCAGAGCAAGAGCCGCAATAGCCGCCGTTGGCCGCCGCTGGCGTCTTCATCGGTCAAGCCAGGGATGCTGGTGTAGCGCCCGCCCGCGCCGGTAATCGCCTGGTCCAGCCGGTGCGCCCGCTCGGGCGGCGGCGGGGCCAGGTCCACGATCAGCTTGCCGGACACGGGCGCCGTTACCTCGCCGTCGCTGAAGCGCTCAAGTGTGCGGTCGATCTCGCGTTCACGCGGCAAGGCCAGCACGATGGTGTCCGATTCCGCCAGGGCTTCACGCGCTGATGTGGCCAAGGTGGCCGAGCCGCGAAAATCTTCGCAGCGTTCGGGGTCGATGTCGTACAGGGTCAACGCGATGTCCGGCTCGGCCTCAAGCAGACGGCGGGCGGCCAGCGTGCCGGTCTCACCCATTCCCACGATGCTGATGCGCGGGCTCATAGCTTTGGCACGGACCACGTGCTCACGATATGGGCCAGCGGCTCGTCGGAGCCTTCGCCAGTCAGGATGACTTCACCGGCGGACAAGCGGCCTACCTTCAGCAGCCGGGCGTCGGCGTAGATGGCGCCGGCCGGGCTCTTGCGCAGAAAGTTGATGGTCAGGCTGGCCGTGACGGCATGGGCCTGGCCCGTAGCGCCCACCACGGCGGCGTACATCGTCAGGTCCGCCAGGCCCATCAGCATGGGCCCCGCGACGATGCCTCCCAGGCGCTGATGCGCATCTCGGGCGGGCAACACGGCGCGTGCCGTGCCGCGGCCGATGCGCACGACGTCGATGCCCAGCAGCAGCGAGAAGGGGTGTTGGTCAGCCAGCAGGATGTGGAAGTCGGCCAGGCTGATCAGCGGTGCATCAGCGTCGGTGGCTAAAGCGGTGGCAGTCATCGTTGCTCCAGGGCAAGGCAGTAGTGGTCGAGCAAGGTGTCGGCCTGCTGGCCGAGCGACTTCAGCCGATGGGTATGCAACAGCAGCAGCAAGCCCATCAGGTAGGTGAACAGGTTCATCTGCTCGACGGCTGCGGTGGCGGCGTCCCAGCCCTTGGTGCGCGACAGCGCCACGCCCATCAGGTCAACGCATTGCTGCAGGCGGGCATTGAGCTTTTCGTCCATGTCCCGGCCCAGGCCTCGCGGGCCCAAGCCCTGAAACAGATACATACCCAGCGAGAAGTCGGTCCGGCGCTGGGCGTAGTAACCAAAGAAGGCGTGGATGGCGCGGCGCGCGGCGGTGGGCGCATCGCCCGCAGTGGCCGCTTCGCCCAAATGGGCGTGCAGCCGTTGCAGTGATTCGTCCAGCAGCGCGCCGTAAATCGTTTCCTTGCCCGCAAACCAAGGGTAGATTGCGCCTGTGGTGCAGCCGGCTTCCTTGGCGATGGCCCGGATCGTGGTCTTTTCCAGCCCATCGCGTTCGAAAACCCGAACCGCGGCGTCCAACACCATCTGGCGGCGCAAGGCATTCAGTCTTTCGTTGCGCGCGTTGCGGTCGGCGGGGGAGGAGGGCATGGATGGGACGAAGTCGTCTGAATTGAGTCAGATCATATCGACGATTTTTCTAAATAACAATGTTATTGGCTGCCCGCGAAGCCGGGTCGTTTGCAGTCCGCCAACAACGTAAGTCCCATAGGTTTCAGGGTGAAAGACGGGGCGAAGCCGGCACGAAAGGCACCTGAAAGATCGCGTCCAAACCCCCGTCGATAATTGGGGGCAGGGCTGAAAGTCGCATGGATACGTGCTTGCCTGTTTTGCTTAGGGTTAGCCCTAGCAGCTTTGGCGCCGCATCCCTGCGATGTTGCAAGATCCCAACAGGGGTGCCTTAAACCAGCACTTTTCTGATGCCGACCATAGCCAGTCCCCGCGATTTTTGATGCAATAGCGTCAACTTCCCTTCGCGGAGTTAGGGGGGCGGCAGGCTGGTTTGCTGGATTGCTGCTCTTGTCACTCAAATCAACGGAGATTTCTTAAATGAAAAAGACTCTGCTCGCTGCCGCCCTGCTCGCCGGTTTTGCCGGTGTCGCCCAGGCAGAAACGTCTGTCACCCTGTACGGCATCATCGACACGGGCCTCGGCTACAACAAGATCAGCGGTGCTGCGAACGATGCCGTGAACGGCAGCCGTTTCGGCATGATCAACGGCGTCCAGAACGGTTCGCGCTGGGGTCTGCGTGGCTCGGAAGACCTGGGTGACGGCCTGCGCGCTGTTTTCCAACTGGAATCGGGTTTCAACTCCGGTAACGGCAACTCCGCTCAAGGCGGCCGCCTGTTCGGTCGTCAAGCCACCGTCGGTCTGGCCAGCGACAGCTGGGGCCAACTGGACTTCGGTCGCCAAACCAACATCGCGTCGAAGTACTTCGGCTCGATCGATCCGTTCGGCGCTGGCTTCGGTCAAGCTAACATCGGCGTGGCTCTGAGCGCCGCCAACACGAACCGCTACGACAACATGGTCATGTATCAGACCCCGTCGTTCAGCGGCTTCCAGTTCGGCGTCGGCTACTCGTTCAACGTGAACGACACCAACGCTGCTCAAACCGGCTTCAAGACCGCCGACAACACCCGCGCCATCACGACCGGTCTGCGCTACGTCAACGGCCCCCTGAACGTCGCCCTGACGTACGACCAACTGAACGCCTCGAACAAGCTGTCGTCGGCTTCGGTTGACGCCACCCCGCGTCAGTACGCCATCGGCGGTTCGTACGACTTCGAAGTCGTGAAGCTGGCTTTGGCCTACGCTCGCACGACCGACGGCTGGTTCGCTGGCCAAGGCGTCGACACCAACCTGGGCAGCATCAACTTCGGCGCCAACGCCTTTGCTGATGGCTTCAAGGCCAACTCGTACATGGTCGGCCTGTCCGCCCCGATCGGCGGCGCAAGCAGCCTGTTCGGTTCGTGGCAAATGGTTGACCCCAGCAACAACAAGTTGACCGGCGGCGATGAGTCGACCCAAGTCTACTCGCTGGGCTACACCTACGACCTGTCCAAGCGCACCAACCTGTACGCCTACGGTTCGTACGCCAAGAACTACGCCTTCGTGGACGACCTGAAGTCGACCGCCGTCGGCGTCGGTATCCGCCACCGCTTCTAATCCAACGCAGGGCGCAAGCCCTGTCTGGATTCAAAGCGCAAGCGAACGAACGGGCTGCGGCTCGTTCGTATAAAGCCACCCTTCGGGGTGGCTTTTTTTCGTGCTTTTCTGTGTTTTTTATCGTCGCGCTGCGGCTTGTTGGCCAAGTCCTGTATGCTTCGGGTTCTGTCTCCGAAAACTGCGATTGTTCCATTTGAGGAATGCAGTCTTTCACCCGCTATTCAAGCTACAGAGTTCAGCCGGAAGTAACCGCGCGAATGCTACAATCCTAAGGTTTGCGCATTTGACGGACGCCTGAATGAACCTGCAACAGTATTTTCCCGTCCTGCTGTTTATCGTAGTGGCCACCCTTATCGGGTTCGCGCTTCTAACGGCCGGCTCCCTCCTTGGCCCGCGGCGTCCCTACGCTGAGAAGCTGTCGCCCTATGAGTGCGGCTTCGAAGCGTTTGAAGACGCTCGCATGAAGTTTGACGTGCGCTACTACCTGGTGGCGATTCTGTTCATTCTTTTCGACCTGGAAATCGCGTTCCTGTTCCCGTGGGCCATCGCCCAAGGCACAGTCGGGCTCGTCGGTTTCTGGACGGTCATGGTTTTCCTAGCCGTGTTGACCGTCGGCTTCATCTACGAATGGAAAAAGGGCGCGCTGGACTGGGAATAAGCCCCACCGGGTTTTTTTCACAGCTCGCTATCAGAGACGAATATGGCTATAGACGGCATTCTCAAGCAAGGGTTCATCACAACCAGCGCCGACAAGTTCCTTAATTGGGCGAAGACCGGCTCCATGTGGCCCATGACCTTCGGTCTGGCCTGTTGCGCGGTTGAGATGATGCACGCGGGCGCGGCCCGTTATGACCTGGACCAGTTCGGCATCATCTTCCGACCCAGTCCGCGTCAGTCCGATCTGATGATCGTCGCTGGCACGCTGTGCAACAAGATGGCGCCGGCGCTGCGCAAGGTCTATGACCAGATGCCCGAGCCGCGTTGGGTCGTTTCCATGGGCTCCTGTGCCAATGGCGGCGGCTACTACCACTACTCGTATTCGGTGGTTCGTGGCTGCGACCGCATCGTACCGGTAGACGTCTACGTGCCGGGCTGCCCGCCCACGGCCGAGGCGCTGGTCTACGGCTTGCTGCAAATGCAGAACAAGATCCGTCTGACCAACACGATTGCGCGCTGAGCGTTCGCCCGTCTGCGGCAGTCCTTGCCGCCGGCGCTCTCGAAACCAGCGTATCGGTTCACCTAAGCGTACAAGATGATGACCAGGCTCGAAACCCTGAAAAACAATTTGCAGACCACCCTCGGCGCGGATATCGCGCTGACCGAGGCGTTGGGCGAGCTGACGCTCGAAGTGCCCGCGCAGCAGTGGTTCTCCGTCTGCAACAAGCTGCGCACCGAAGCCGGTCTGCGCTTTGAAACCTGTATCGACCTCTGTGGCGTCGACTACCTGACCTGGGGCAACGGCACGCGTCAACTGCCCGAAGAGTCCAACGTCAAGGTGCACCGCGCGCGCTTCGCCGTCGTGATCCACCTGCTGTCGATCGAGAACAACTGGCGCCTGCGTGTCCGCACCTGGGCCGCCGACGACGAATTCCCGATCGTCGCGTCGCTGATGGAATGTTGGCCGGCTGTGGGCTGGTTCGAGCGCGAAGCGTTCGACCTGTACGGCATCGTCTTTGAAGGCCACCCCGACCTGCGCCGCATCCTGACCGACTACGGTTTCATCGGCCATCCGTTCCGCAAGGACTTCCCGCTGTCGGGCACCGTCGAAATGCGTTACGACCCCGAACAACGGCGCGTCATTTACCAGCCGGTCACGATCGATCCGCGCGAGATCACTCCGCGCGTGGTCCGCGAAGACTCCTACGGCTTGGGGCGTTAAATCATGGCAGAAATCAAGAACTACACGCTTAACTTCGGTCCTCAGCATCCGGCCGCGCACGGTGTGTTGCGCCTGGTGCTGGAGCTGGACGGCGAAGTCATCCAACGCGCCGACCCGCACATCGGCCTGTTGCACCGCGCCACCGAAAAGCTGGCCGAGCACAAGACCTACATCCAGGCGCTGCCCTACATGGACCGCCTGGACTACGTGTCCATGATGTGCAACGAGCACGCCTACGTCATGGCCATCGAAAAGCTGCTGGGCGTTGAAGCCCCGCTGCGCGCTCAGTACATCCGCGTGATGTTCGACGAGATCACGCGCTTGCTGAACCACCTGATGTCGCTGGGTTCGCACGCACTCGACGTGGGCGCCATGGCGGTATTCCTGTACGCCTTCCGTGAACGCGAAGACCTGATGGACTGCTACGAAGCGGTCTCGGGCGCGCGCATGCACGCGGCCTACTACCGTCCGGGCGGCGTCTACCGTGACCTGCCGGACACGATGCCGCAGTACGGCGACACCAGCAAGTACCGTGGCGACAAAGAAATGCGCATCATGAACGACGCGCGTTCGGGCTCGCTGCTGGATTTCATCGAAGACTTCACCAACCGCTTCCCGGCCTGCGTCGACGAGTACGAAACGCTGCTCACCGACAACCGCATCTGGAAGCAGCGTCTGGTGGGCATCGGCGTGGTTGATCCTGACCGCGCCAAGGCGCTGGGTTTCACCGGCCCGATGCTGCGTGGCTCGGGCGTGGCCTGGGACTTGCGCAAGACGCAGCCCTACGAAGTCTACGACCTGCTCGATTTCGACATCCCCGTGGGTGTCAACGGCGACTGCTACGACCGCTACCTGGTCCGCATCGCCGAAATGCGTGAAAGTAATCGCATCATCCGCCAGTGCGTGGAATGGCTGCGCAACAACCCGGGTCCGGTCATGATCGAGAATCACAAGATCGCCCCGCCCAAGCGCACCGCCATGAAGACCAACATGGAAGAGCTGATTCATCACTTCAAGCTCTTCACCGAAGGTTTCCACGTGCCCCCGGGCGAGGCGTATGCCTCGGTGGAGCACCCCAAGGGCGAGTTCGGCATCTATCTGGTGTCGGACGGCGCCAACAAGCCTTACCGCCTGAAGATTCGGGCCCCCGGCTTTGTCCACCTGCAATCGCTGGATGAAATGTCGCGCGGTCACATGATCGCCGACGCCGTCACCATCATTGGTACGCAGGACATCGTTTTCGGCGAGATCGATCGCTGATCCGCCCAGACAGTCACGAGCACGCCCGCATAACCCGGATTCAAACTATGCTGCTTTCCGAACAGGCCTACCAGAAAATCGACCGAGAACTCGCGAAGTTCCCGGCCGACCAGCGGCAGTCCGCCATCATGGCCTCGCTTGCCATCGCGCAAGAAGAGAAGGGCTGGTTGGCTACCGAAACCATTGAAGATGTGGCCAATTACATTGGCGTCCCGCCCATTGCGGTGCAGGAAGTCGCCACGTTCTACAACATGTTCGACGTCAAGCCCGTCGGCAAGAACAAAATCGCCGTCTGCACGAACTTGCCCTGTGCCTTGCGCGATGGCGATCGTGCCGGCGAATACCTCAAGCGCAAGCTGGGTGTCGACTATCGTCAAACCACCGCCGACGGCCAGTTCACGCTGGTGGAAGGCGAATGCATGGGCGCTTGCGGCGATTCCCCCGTGCTGATCGTGAACAACAAGCATATGTGCGTGCGCATGACCGACGAGAAGCTGGACGCGCTGGTCGCGGCCCTCAAGGTGCAAGGAGAGTCGGCATGAACGCGCCCGACCTGTACAAGCAGTTCGCGCAGGGGCTCGACCCCAATCCGCTGAACGACGTGTCCAATTCGATGTGCCTGCACGGCCGCCACATCACGCCGCAGATCATGGCTGATGTCGACGGCGCCAACTGGCGCCTCGAAGAGTACGTCAAGCGCGGCGGCTACGAAGCCCTGAAGAAGATCCTGACCACCGGCATGAAGCCGGAAGACGTGATCGCCGAAGTCAAGGCGTCGGGTCTGCGCGGCCGTGGCGGCGCGGGCTTCCCGACCGGCCTGAAGTGGAGCTTCATGCCGCGCGCGTTCCCGGGCCAGAAGTACCTGGTCTGCAACTCGGACGAAGGCGAGCCCGGCACGTTCAAAGACCGCGACATCCTGCGCTTCAATCCGCACATCGTGATTGAAGGCATGGCGATCGCGGCCTACGCCATGGGCATCAGCGTCGGCTACAACTACATCCACGGCGAAATCTTCGAAGTGTATGAACGCTTCGAAGAAGCGTTGGAAGAAGCGCGCGCCGCCGGCTTCCTGGGCGACAAGATCCTGGGTTCGGACTACAGCTTCCAGCTGCACGCGTTCCACGGCTACGGCGCCTACATCTGTGGCGAAGAAACTGCGCTGCTGGAATCGCTGGAAGGCAAGAAGGGCCAACCGCGCTTCAAGCCGCCGTTCCCCGCCAGCTTTGGCCTGTACGGCAAGCCCACCACGATCAACAACACGGAAACGTTCGCGGCCGTGCCGTGGATCATCCGCAACGGCGGCCAGGCTTACCTGGAAGTCGGCAAGCCGAACAACGGCGGCACCAAGCTGTTCTCGATCACCGGCGACGTCGAACGCCCCGGCAACTACGAGATTCCGCTGGGCACCCCGTTCTCGACCCTGCTGGAACTGGCGGGCGGCATGCGCGGCGGCAAGAAACTGAAGGCCGTGATCCCTGGCGGGTCCAGCGCTCCGGTGCTGCCGGCCGACATCATCATGGAATGCACGATGGACTATGACTCCATCGCCAAGGCCGGCTCGATGCTCGGTTCTGGCGCTGTGATCGTCATGGACGAAACGCGCTGCATGGTGAAGTCGCTCTTGCGCCTGTCGTACTTCTATTTCGAGGAAAGCTGCGGCCAGTGCACGCCGTGCCGCGAAGGCACCGGCTGGCTCTACCGCATGGTGCATCGCATTGAAAACGGTCACGGCCGTCCGGAAGATCTGGACTTGCTGGACAACGTGGCAGGCAACATCATGGGCCGCACCATTTGCGCCCTGGGTGACGCCGCCGCCATGCCCGTCCGTGGCTTCCTCAAGCATTTTCGCGACGAATTCGCGCACCACATCGAGCATAAGTCTTGTGTGGTCCCGCAATATCTGTAGGTCTCAGGAACAGCAATGGTTGAACTAACCGTCGACGGCAATCAGGTCGAAGTGCCCGAAGGCAGCATGGTCATGCATGCCGCTCAGAAAGTCGGGCTTTACGTGCCGCATTTCTGCTACCACAAGAAACTGTCCATCGCGGCCAACTGCCGGATGTGCCTGGTTGAAGTGGAAAAAGCGCCCAAGGCGCTGCCCGCCTGCGCCACGCCCGTGACCAACGGCATGGTCGTCCACACCTGCTCTGAGAAGGCTCGCGCCGCTCAGAAGTCGGTGATGGAATTCTTGCTCATCAATCACCCCCTCGACTGCCCGATCTGCGATCAGGGCGGCGAATGCCAGCTGCAGGATCTGGCCGTGGGTTACGGTGGCTCTTCCTCGCGTTACCAAGAGGAAAAGCGCGTCGTCTTCCACAAGGATCTGGGCCCGCTGGTTTCCGCCGAGGAAATGAGCCGCTGCATCCACTGCACCCGCTGCGTGCGCTTCGGCCAGGAAATTGCCGGCGTCATGGAGCTCGGCATGCTGGGCCGTGGCGAACACTCCGAGATCACGACGTTTGTCGGCCGCTCGATCGAGTCCGAACTGTCGGGCAACATGATCGACATCTGTCCGGTGGGCGCGCTGACCTCCAAGCCCTTCCGCTACAGCGCCCGCACCTGGGAATTGGCCCGCCGCCGTTCGGTCAGCCCGCACGACAGCCTGGGCGCCAACCTGGTGGTCCAGGTCAAGGGCGACCGCGTCATGCGCGTGGTGCCTTTCGAAGACGAAGCCGTCAACGAATGCTGGATCAGCGACCGCGACCGCTTCTCGTACGAAGGCCTGAACAGCGACGACCGCCTGACCGCCCCGATGATCAAGGGCACCGACGGCAAGTGGCAGGAAGCCTCGTGGGCTGACGCGCTGCAAGCCGTGGCCCAAGGCCTGTCGCGCGTTCGCGACAGCTTCGGCGCTGGCCAGATCGGCGCGCTGGCGTCGGAATACGCCACCACCGAAGAATATGCGCTGCTGGGCCGCCTGGTCCGTGCGCTGGGTTCCGAGAACATCGACTTCCGCCTGCGCCAGACCGACCCGGCTTTCGATGCCGCGTTGACCGGTGCGCCGTGGCTGGGTATGCCCATCGCTGAACTCGACAATCTGGACCGCGTCCTGGTCGTCGGCTCGTTCCTGCGCAAGGATCACCCGCTGATGGCGCAACGTCTGCGTCAAGCCGCCAAGCGCGGCACGCAGATCCTGATGGTCGACAGCGCCGCTGACGATCCTCTGATGCCCATCGCCGCCCGCATCACCGTGGCGCCGTCTGAGCTGCCGCGCGCGCTGGCCGAAGTGGCCGTCGCCCTGGCGCAAGCCAAGGAACAGGCCGTGCCGGCCGAATTCGCCTCGGTCACCCCGGGTGAAAACGCCAAGATCATCGCCGCCAGCCTGGCTTCCGGCGCCAACACCGCCGTGTTGCTGGGTAACCTGGCCGTGGCCAGCGCCCAAGCCTCGACGCTGGCCGCCAACGGCCGCGCCGTGGCGAACCTGGCCGGTGGCAAGTTCGGCTTCCTGACTTCCGGCGGCAACACCGTCGGCGGTTATCTGGCTGGCGCCGTTCCGGGCAAGGGCGGCAAGACCGCCGCGGCCATGCTGGCCGAGCCGCTGAAGGCCTACATCGTGCTGCACGCCGAGCCGCTGCTGGATGCCGACAACGGCCAGCAAGCCATCGCCGCGCTGCGTGGCGCGCAATTCGCCGTCGCCCTGACGCCTTACCGTTCGGCCGCCGCCGAATGGGCCGACGTCATGCTGCCGGTGTCGCCGTTCACTGAAACCTCGGGCACCTTCGTCAACGCGCAAGGCCTGGCCCAGAGCTTCAAGGGTACGGTCACGCCGTTGGGTCAGACGCGTCCGGGCTGGAAGGTCCTGCGCGTGCTGGGCAACGTCCTGCATTTGGCCGGCTTTGACGATGAAACGTCGGAATCCGTCCGCGACGCCGCGCTGGCGGGTGGCATCGAAGGCCGCCTGTCCAACGACGTCAAGGCGCCGTTGGGTCTGGGTCAAGCCGCAACGGGCCTGGAACGCGTGGCTGACGTGCCGATCTACCGCACCGACGCCATGGTCCGCCGTTCCGAGCCGCTGCAAGCCTCCCCGGCCTCGAAGAAGCCCGCCGCCGCCATGAACGGCCGTACGCTCACCAGCCTTGGCCTGACGGCCGGCGTCAAGGTGCGCGTGACGGGTGCTGAAGGCGCCGTCGAGCTCGAAACCGTGCAGGATGATGCCGTGGCCGATCGCGCCGTGCGCATTTCCGCAGCCTTTGAAAACACCGCAGCCCTGGGTGGCGCATTCGGTCAACTCAGCGTGGAGCGTGCCTGATGGAATGGCTTAATGTTCTTGAGAGCCACGGGCAGGCATTGCTGGGCCCGACGGTCTGGATGGTCCTCTGGACCCTCATCAAGATTGTGATCATCGCCGTGCCGATCATTCTGTGCGTTGCGTACCTGACGTACTGGGAACGCAAGATGATTGGCGCCATGCACGTGCGCGTGGGTCCGAACCGTGTCGGTTTCAAGGGGCTGTTGCAGCCGTTTGCCGACGTGTTCAAGCTGCTGACGAAGGAAGTCATCGTTCCCAGCGAAGCCAACAAGGTGCTGTTCGTCGTGGCCCCCGTGGTCACGCTGATGCCCGCGCTGGCCGCCTGGGCCGTGGTTCCCTTCGGTCCTGATGTCGTGCTGGCCAACGTCAACGCCGGCCTGCTGTACATCATGGCCATCACGTCGATCGGCGTGTATGGCGTGATCGTGGCGGGCTGGGCGTCGAACTCCAAGTACGCGTTCCTGGGCGCGCTGCGCGCTTCGGCACAGATGCTGTCCTACGAACTGGCCATCGGCTTCGTGCTCGTCACGGTGCTGCTGGTGTCGGGCAGCCTGAACATGTCCGAGATCGTCAACGTCCAGAACCGCGGCTGGTTTGCCGACAAGGGCCTGACGTTCATGTCCTGGAACTGGCTGCCGCTGTTGCCGCTGTTCGTGATCTACGTCGTGGCGATCGTGGCGGAAACCAACCGCCACCCGTTCGACGTCGTCGAAGGCGAATCGGAAATCGTGGCCGGCCACATGGTCGAGTACTCGGGTATGGCTTTCGCCCTGTTCTTCCTGGGTGAATACGCCAACATGATCTTGCTGTCCTGCATGGCGTCGATCATGTTCCTGGGCGGCTGGGCTTCCCCGATCGACATCGCGCCGCTGACCTGGATTCCGGGTTGGATCTGGCTCGGTCTGAAGACGTTCGTTGTGGTCTCGTTGTTTGTGTGGTTCCGCGCATCGTTCCCGCGCTACCGCTATGACCAGATCATGCGTTTGGGTTGGAAAATCTTCATCCCGCTGACCGGCGTTTGGCTGGTCGTGGTGGCGATCTGGATGCAGACGCCCTGGAACATTTGGCGCTAAGCCGCCAGGCAGAGGCAGGATATGGAAGCGATCAAAGATTTCTTCGGCAGCCTGATGCTGACCGAGTTGCTCAAGGGCATGCGCCTGACGGGCAAGTACTTTTTCAAGCGCAAGGTTACCTTGCGCTATCCGCAGGAAAAGACGCCCACGTCGGCGCGATTCCGTGGCCTGCACGCATTGCGCCGCTACCCCAACGGGGAAGAGCGCTGCATCGCGTGCAAGCTGTGTGAAGCCGTGTGCCCGGCCTTGGCGATCACCATCGAATCGGACCAGCGTGAGGACGGCACCCGCCGCACCACGCGTTACGACATCGATCTGACCAAGTGCATTTTCTGCGGCTTCTGTGAGGAAAGCTGCCCCGTGGACTCGATCGTGGAAACCCATATCCACGAATACCACGGTGAAAAGCGCGGCGACCTGTATTTCACCAAAGACATGCTGCTCGCCGTGGGCGACCGCTACGAAGCCGACATCGCCCGCCGCCGGGCCGACGACGCTCCTTACCGTTGAAGCCCAGGGTCTGATCCATGACTTTTACCACTGTCCTTTTCTACATACTGGCCGCCGTGCTGGTGATCGCGGCGTTCCGCGTGATCACCGCGCGCAGTCCGGTCACCGCTGTTCTGCACTTGATCCTGGCATTCTCCAACGCAGCCATGCTGTGGATGCTGCTCGGCGCTGAGTTCCTGGCGTTGCTGCTGGTGCTGGTGTACGTGGGCGCCGTGATGGTGCTCTTCCTTTTCGTCGTGATGATGCTGGACATCCGCATGGACACCATGCGCCAGGGCATGAAGACCTACCTGCCGCTCGGCCTGGTGATCGGTCTGGTGCTGGTGCTGGAAATGTCGTTCGTGCTGGGTTCCACCTGGTACGGCTCGGGTCCGCAAGCCCCGGTTGCTGGCGACTACAACAACGCCCGCGCACTCGGCGAAGTCATGTACACGCAGTACGTCTACGCCATTGAAGTGGGCGCTGCGCTGCTGCTGGTGGGCATGGTCGCCGCGATTGCGCTGACGCTGCGCCGCCGCCGCGACGTGAAGTACAACGACCCGGTTGCCGCCGTTCGCGTCCGTTCGAAGGACCGCTTCCGCATGGTGAACATGCCCGCCCAGAGCGAGCGCGCCCAAGCCAAGCGTGACGCTTCGTCCGGCGCCGCCGCCGCGCCCCAAGGAGAAAAACAATGACGCTGACGCTGGCTCACTATCTGATCCTGGGAGCGATCCTGTTCGCCATCGGGATCTTCGGCATCTTCCTGAACCGCCGCAACCTGATCATTCTCTTGATGTCCATCGAGCTCGTGCTCCTGGCCGTCAACATGAACTTCGTGGCGTTCTCCAGCTGGTTCGGCGATACCGCCGGCCAGGTGTTCGTGTTCTTCATCCTGACCGTGGCCGCCGCTGAAGCGGCGATCGGCCTGGCCATCCTGGTGCTGCTGTTCCGCAACCTGAACACGATCAACGTTGACGAACTCGATCGCCTGAAGGGCTGACGGGGTATTGGAAGAAAATGTCTAGCTCACCCAATCTCTACTTGCTCATCGCGCTGGCACCGCTGGCCGGAGCAATTCTCGCGGGCCTTTTCGGCACCGGGTTCCTGGGCCGTCCTATCGGCCGCCGCGCGTCCCACGTCATCACGATCCTGGGCGTGCTCATCTCCGCCATCGGTTCGGTGGTGGTGCTGGGCGACGTGCTGAACGGCCTGCGCTTTGACGGCGCGGTCTACACCTGGAGCCTCATCGGCCAGACCAAGCTGGAAATCGGCTTCCTGATCGATCCGCTGTCGGCCATGATGATGGTCGTGGTGACGTCCGTGTCGCTGATGGTGCACATCTACACCATCGGCTACATGGCGGATGACCCCGGCTACCAGCGGTTCTTCTCGTACATCTCGCTGTTCACGTTCTCCATGCTGATGCTGGTGATGTCGAACAACATGGTGCAGCTGTTCTTCGGCTGGGAAGCGGTGGGTCTGGTGTCGTACCTGCTGATCGGTTTCTGGTACACCCGCCCGACGGCGATCTTCGCCAACATGAAGGCATTCCTGATCAACCGCGTCGGTGACTTCGGCTTCGTGCTGGGTATCGGCCTGTTGTTCGCGTACGCCGGCACGATGCACTACGGCGAAGTCTTCGCCCAAGCCGACAAGCTGGCCGCGATGACCCTGCCGGGCTCTGACTGGATGCTGCTGACGGTGGCGTGTATCTGCCTGTTCATCGGCGCCATGGGCAAATCGGCCCAGGTTCCGCTGCACGCCTGGCTGCCTGACTCGATGGAAGGCCCGACCCCGATCTCTGCGCTGATCCACGCCGCCACCATGGTGACGGCCGGTATCTTCATGGTTGCCCGCTTCTCGCCGCTGTTCGAACTGTCGGACGTGGCGCTGTCGTTCATCATCGTGATCGGTGCCATCGGCGCGCTGTTCCTGGGCATCCTGGGCATCATCCAGACGGACATCAAGCGCGTTGTCGCGTACTCCACGCTGTCGCAGCTGGGCTACATGACCGTCGCGCTGGGCGCTTCCGCCTACTCGGTGGCCATTTTCCACCTGATGACCCACGCGTTCTTCAAGGCGCTGCTGTTCCTGGGCGCGGGTTCGGTCATCATCGGCATGCACCACGACCAGGACATCCGCAACATGGGCGGCCTGCGCAAGTACATGCCCATCACCTGGATCACCTTCCTGTTGGGCACGCTGGCGCTGGTTGGCACGCCGTTCTTCTCGGGTTTCTACTCGAAGGAAAACATCATCGAAGCCGCCGGCCACGCTAACGTCTGGGGCGCAAGCTTCGCGTACTACGCCGTGCTGATCGGTGTGTTCGTGACGTCGCTGTACTCGTTCCGCGTGTACTTCCTGGTCTTCCACGGCAAGGAACGCTTTGACACCAGCGACCATGGTCACGACGATCATGCCCATGACGACCACGGTCACGGTCACGATGATCACGGCCACGGCCATCATGGCGGCAAGCCGCATGAGTCGCCCTGGGTGGTGACGCTGCCGCTGATCCTGCTGGCGATTCCGTCGGTGCTGGTTGGCGCCTGGGCGGTTGACCCGATGCTGTTCGGCAAGTTCTTCAACGGCGTGATCACGGTGCTGCCGCAGCATCCGGCCATGCACGAGCTGCAAGAAGAGTGGCACGGCTGGGTCGCCTATGGCCTGCATGCCTTCCAGACCCTGCCGTTCTGGCTGGTTGTGGCGGGTTTCGTCATCGCCTGGTACTGCTACCTGATCAATCCCAAGGTTCCGGCCGCGATCAAGTCCAGCCTGTCTGGCGTGAACAAGGTGCTTGAGAACAAGTACTACGTGGATTGGGTCAACGAGCAGATCATCGCTCGCGGCCTGCGCGCCCTGGGCCGTGGCCTGTGGAATACCGGCGACCGCGGCATCATCGATGGCCTGCTGGTCAACGGTAGCGCCCGCGTGGTGGGCTGGGTGGCTGCGGTCAGCCGCCACCTGCAGTCCGGCTTCATCTATCACTACGCGTTCGCGATGATCATCGGCATCATGGCGCTGGTGACTTTCTTTGTGCTGATTCCCCAATGATGGCAAGCGAGATGGCATCCAACACTTTCCCCTGGCTCACGCTTGCGATCTTTGTCCCGATCGTATTCGGCCTGCTGGTGCTGGCGGTGGGCCGTGACGATCGTCGCGGCCTGACGCGCGGCCTGTCGCTCGTCGGCGCCGTCGCCGGTTTCCTCGTCACGATTCCGCTGTACACCGGTTTTGACAACACCACGGCCGCCATGCAGTTCGTGGAGAAGACTTCCTGGATTGAAGCCTTCAACGTCAATTACCACCTGGGCATCGACGGCATTTCGCTGTGGTTCGTCCTCCTGACCGCGTTCATCACCATCATCGTGGTGCTGGCCGGCTGGGAAGTCATCACCAGCCGCGTGGCGCAATACATGGCCGCCTTCCTGATCCTGTCGGGTCTGATGGTGGGCGTGTTCGCCGCGCTGGACGGCATGCTGTTCTACGTGTTCTTCGAAGCCACGCTGATCCCGATGTACATCATCATCGGGGCGTGGGGCGGCGATAACCGTATCTACGCGGCATTCAAGTTCTTCCTGTACACGCTGATGGGTTCCTTGTTGACCCTGGTCGCGTTCATCTACCTGTGGCACGCATCGGGTGGTTCGTTCGACATCCTGACCTGGCACAAGGTCAAGCTGGGCCAGACCGAGCAGATCCTGATCTTCGTGGCGCTGCTGGCGGCTTTTGCGGTGAAGGTGCCGATGTGGCCGGTTCACACGTGGTTGCCGGACGTTCACGTTGAAGCGCCCACGGGCGGCTCCATCGTGCTGGCTGCGATCATGCTGAAGCTGGGCGCCTATGGTTTCCTGCGCTTCTCGCTGCCGATCACGCCGGACGCTTCGCACAGCCTGGCTGGCCTGATGATCACGCTGTCGCTCATCGCGGTGATCTACATCGGCCTGGTGGCGATCATCCAGGAAGACATGAAGAAGCTGGTGGCTTATTCGTCTGTGGCCCACATGGGTTTCGTGACGCTGGGCTTCTTCATCTTCAACACGGCCGGCGTCGAAGGCGCCATCGTGCAGATGATCTCCCACGGCTTCGTGTCGGGCGCCATGTTCATGTGTATCGGCGTGCTCTATGACCGCATGCACTCGCGCCGCATCGCCGATTACGGTGGTGTGGTCAACGTGATGCCGCGCTTTGCGACCTTCTTCATCCTGTTCTCGATGGCCAACAGCGGCCTGCCGGCCACCAGCGGTTTCGTCGGCGAGTTCATGGTGATCATGGGCGCCGTCGAGCACAACTTCTGGATCGGCCTGTTGGCGGCTACCGCCCTGATCCTGGGTGCTTCGTATTCGCTGTGGATGGTCAAGCGTGTGGTCCTGGGCGACATCGCCAATGACCACGTCCGCGAGCTGACCGATATCAACCGCCGCGAATTTGTGATTCTTGGCGTGATGGCGATCGCCGTGTTGTACATGGGGATCTATCCCAAGCCCTTCACCGACGTGATGCACGTGTCGGTAGAGGCCCTGCTGCAACACGTTGCCGTCTCGAAACTGTAAGACAAGACAATGATGCAATCCCAAATCGATTTCGCCCTGGCGACACCGGAAATCCTTCTGCTGGTTTCCGGCCTGGCTATCCTGCTCGTCGACGCGGTCAGCAATCACCCCGAGCGCAAGCCGACGTTCCTGCTGACCATGCTGGTGTTGGGCGTGCTGACCGTCGTGTCGGCCGTGCAATGGAAGAACGGCGTTGCGGGCGCGACCTTCAACGGCCTGTACGTCACCGACGAACTGTCGCACCTGCTGAAGATCGCCTCCTACATCGCGGTGGGCGCCACGCTCGTTTACGGCCGCGTTTATGCGCAAGTCCGTGACATGCTCAAGGGCGGCGAACTCTACGTCCTGACGCTGTTCGCGCTGCTGGGCCAGATGGTCATGATTTCCTCCGGGAACCTGATCTCCATCTACCTGGGCCTGGAACTGATGTCGCTGGCGCTGTACGCGCTGATCGCACTGCGCCGTGATGACGTCGTCGCCACCGAAGCCGCCATGAAGTACTTCGTGCTGGGCGCCTTGGCGTCGGGCTTCCTGCTGTACGGCATGTCGATGGTTTACGGCGCTACGGGTCACCTCGACCTGGCTGAAGTGTCCAAGGTCATCGCCGCTGGCAAGGCCGAGAAGATGGCGCTGGTGTTCGGCATCGTGTTCCTGGTGTCGGGCCTGGCGTTCAAGCTGGGCGCCGTGCCGTTCCACATGTGGGTGCCGGACGTCTACCAGGGTTCGCCGACTGCGGTCACGCTGATCCTGGGCGGTGCGCCCAAGCTGGCGGCCTTCGCCATCACGCTGCGTCTGCTGGTGGACGGCCTGCATGGTCTGGCCGCCGACTGGCAGCCGATGCTGATGATCTTGGCCGTGCTCTCGCTGGCCATCGGTAACCTGACCGCCATCGCGCAAACCAACTTCAAGCGCATGCTGGCTTACTCGACCATCTCGCACATGGGCTTCGTGCTCTTGGGCCTGATGTCGGGTTCGGTCGCGGGCAAGCCGGAACTGTCGTCTGCCGCCTATGGCGCGTCGCTGTTCTACATGCTGACCTACGTGCTGACCACGCTGGCAAGCTTCGGCATCATCCTGCTGCTGTCGCGCCAAGGTTTCGAGTGCGAGCACATCGACGACCTGAAGGGCCTGAACCGCCGCAGCCCGTGGCATGCCGCCATTGTGCTGCTGCTGATGTTCTCGCTGGCCGGCATTCCGCCGCTGGTGGGCTTCTACGCCAAGCTGGCCGTGTTGCAAGCGCTGATCAGCGCGGGCCACGTGACGCTGGCCGTGGTGGCAGTGCTGTTCTCGCTGATCGGCGCGTTCTACTACCTGCGTGTCGTCAAGGTCGTGTACTTCGACGAGCCGGCTGCCAATGCCGCCCCGATCGTCGCCACCTGCGGTCAACGCGGCCTGCTGTCGATCAACGGCGCCATGATGCTGGTGCTGGGCCTGTTGCCCGGTGGCTTGATGGCACTGTGCGTACAGGCGATTCGTTCGTCGCTGAGCCTGTAAGCGGAACACAGCCATGAACCAGACGCTGGCGGTATGGCTGTTGATTGCGCTGGCTTTGGTCAGCGCAAACCTCCCGTTCCTGACGGAGCGGGTGTTCGCCGTATTGCCCTGGAAGCAGGGCGGGGCGGAAGCGGTCAAACCGTTCTGGATGCGTCTGGTTGAAGTGCTGGTGTTCTACGCCATCGTTGGCGCGCTGGGCTTTGCGTTTGAATCCACGCTGGGAAATCGCTTTTCCCAGACCTGGGAGTTCTACGCCATCACCTTGAGCTTGTTCCTGGTGTTGGCGTATCCCGGCTTTGTGTACCGCTATCTGTTCAAACGCCATCCACGCTTGCGCGCCTGAAGGCCCGCCAACGCGTCAAACGCCCCGTCTGGGGCGTTTTTCTTTTTGGGCCGTGGAAAGTGATGCGCCGGACCTCGCCCTGCGTAGCGGGGGATTCAAGTGGCTTTCCGAGGCGTCCCTGATTGGCTGCATTAACGAAGGCGCGACCCCGGGTGGCAATGTATCCGGCACCATTAAATATCGACATAAGCCGCTATATATAACGATCGTCGCCGATCAAGTGTTGTTTTTTCATCTTTTCAACGCGTTGATTGCTTTCATTCAGGTTTCATTCAGCGGCCAGGATCAAAATCGCAACCGGTAAAAAAACAAGAATCGTTGCTATTTACGTTCTGGAGAAGCTGGTTTGAAGCCCCAAGATTCGTATTCCCTGAATACGCTCACTACCTCGCTGGCCGCTGCCATCGCCGCGCCCGCTCTGTTCATCAGCCCCTACGCTGCCGCCCAAACCGCTGACGCCGGCGTGACGCAACTGTCGCCGGTTCGCGTGGAAGGCGAAGGCTCGGCCTACCAGACCACGACCGTTCCGTCGCCGAAGATGACGGCGCCGCTGTTGGATACGCCGCGCACCGTGCAGGTGGTGCCCAAGCAGGTGATCCAGGATCAGGCGGCATCGACTTTGCAGGACGTGCTGCGTAACTCGCCGGGCATTACGTTCGGTGCGGGCGAAGGCGGCCGCCCGGGCGGCGACTTGCCGATCATCCGTGGCCAGAACTCGGCGGGCAGCTTGTTCCTGGACGGCATTCGCGACTCCAGCACGCAAGTGCGCGACACCTTCAACCTTGAGCAGGTGGAAGTGATCAAGGGGCCGGATTCGGTCTATGCCGGCCGCGGCGGCGCGGGCGGCAGCATCAACATGATCAGCAAGACGCCCAAGGCGACGGACTTCACCGAAGCCACCGCCCAGATCGGTACGGACAACAACTACCGCGCCACGATCGACAGCAACTGGCGCCTGGACGAAAAGGCGGCATTCCGCTTGAACGTCATGGGCAACAAGGGTGATGTGGCTGGCCGCGACAATGCGGTGGATTTTGAACGTTGGGGCGTGGCGCCGTCGTTGATGCTGGGCGTGGGTACGCCGACCCGCATCACGCTCAGCTACTACCACTACCAAGACGACAGCATGCCGGATTACTCCATCCCGTATGACCCGAAGACGGGCCAGCCGGTGACGGAAACGATGGGCGTCAGCCGCAAGACGTTCTATGGCCTGACGGGCCGTGACTTCATGAAGACGCGTGATGATGTTGCCACCGTCGACTTCCAGCACGACTTCTCAGACAAGCTGCAACTGCGCAACGTGACCCGCTACGGCCGTGGCACGACGGACTTCGCAGCGACCAACCCGGACGATAGCAAGGGCAACGTGGCCAACGGCCTGGTGTACCGCGCGTTGAAGTCGGGCTACTACGTGACCAAGAGCTTCGCGAATCAGACCGATCTGACGGGCGAGTTCGACACCGGCAGCCTGAAGCACACGTTCGATCTGGGCTTCGAATACAGCAACATCAAGCAGAACAAAGACGGCTACACCGAAACCGGCGTGCCCTCGGGCGGCAGCAATTGCGTGACCGCCACGACGAATGGCCGCAACACCTACGCCAACCCGGCGTTGTGCGCCTCGTTGTGGAACCCGGACCCCGGCACCGACTACCCCGGCACCCTGCAACGCAATAACAACCCGGCGCGCTACAACACCGACACGGTGGCGGTCTACGGCTTTGACACCATCAAGTTCAACGAACAATGGCAAGCCAGCGTTGGCGCCCGTTGGGACAACTATCGCACCAGCGGCAGCAACATCGCCGCTGGCCGCAGCGATCCGGCAGGCACGCCCTCGTTCTACAGCACCAGCCGCGAAGACAGCCTGTTCAACTACCAGTTGGGCCTGGCCTACAAGCCGCTGCCCAATGGCACGATCTACGCTACCTACGGCACGTCGTCCACGCCGTCGGCCATCGCCGCAGGCGCGATCAGCGACGCGACATCGCTGTCCACCTCGTCGCTTGCGCCTGAAAAGAGCCGCACGGTGGAAGTGGGCACCAAGTGGCAGGTCTTCGAAGACCGGCTGACGCTGTCCGCCGCAGCGTTCCACGACACGCGCAAGAACACCAGCGTGGCCGTGTCCGCCACCGAAGTGGCGCAAGTGGGCGAGGCCAAGGTGCGCGGCATCGAACTGGGCTTCTCGGGCAGCATCACGCCCAAGTGGAACGTGTTCGGCGGCTACACCTTCATGGACAGCGAAATGACCAAGGGCGCCTACAACAGCGGCGCCGTCGGCCAGGACCTGCCCAATACCCCGCGTAACGCCTTCAGCCTGTGGACCACCTACAAGGTGCTGCCCAAGCTGACGGTGGGCGGCGGCGCTTACTACGTCGACAAGGTGTACGGCAATTCAGACGCCACGAAAAACGCCGACGGTACGCCCAAGGCGCGCTGGGTGCCGTCGTACTGGCGCTTTGACGCCATGGCGGCCTACGAATTCAACGACCACTTCTCGGCACAGTTGAACGTGCTGAACCTGTTCGACGAAACGTACTACACGAAGGCCTACGCCGCGCACTACGCGGCGCTTGGCACCGGACGCGCGGCATTGCTGTCGCTGAAGGTCCGGTATTGATCTGAAGCGGGAATGAAAAAGCCACCTGAGCAAGGTGGCTTTTTTTTGCTCGCGGGAAACGCGATCGGCAGATCAGCTTTCGAACCAGTTCAGCACGCCGTCCAAGCCCGTCACGTTCAGCGCGAAACGTGTCTGTTCGCGGACCAGCGGCTTGGCGTGATACGCCACCGGGAAGCCCGCGGCGCCCAGCATCAGCAGGTCGTTTGCGCCATCGCCCATGGCGATGATCTGTTCCTTCGTGGCGCCGTGCGTGCGGGCGAATTCGCGTAGGTAGACCGCCTTGGCTTGCGCGTCGAGAATGTCGCCGACGACGTTGCCGGTCAACAGGCCGTTGTCGATTTCCAGCGTGTTGGCGTGCGCGCTGTCCAGATTCAGGCGTTCGCGCAGACGGTCCGTGAAGAAGGTGAAG
Source organism: Achromobacter kerstersii (assembly GCF_902859595.1). Taxonomy (GTDB): domain Bacteria; phylum Pseudomonadota; class Gammaproteobacteria; order Burkholderiales; family Burkholderiaceae_B; genus Achromobacter; species Achromobacter kerstersii. The sequence goes on from NZ_CADIJQ010000002.1 coordinate 51,389, forward strand.
CCGCCGGAGACCAGCAGCACCTTGATGCCGGCGGCCTGGGCCGTCGAGATCAGGCGTTCCGCGCCCGGGTTCAGGCGCAGCTTTTCCACATAGACCTGTTCCAGCGCTTCGGCCGGCACGCCCTTGAGCAAGGCCACGCGGCGGCGCAGGCTTTCGGCGAAGTCTTTGATTTCGCCGCGCATGGCGGCTTCGGTGATCTCGGACACTTTGTCTTTGACGCCCACCACGCCCGCGATTTCATCGATGCACTCGATGTTGATCAGCGTGGAATCCATGTCCATCGCCAGGACCTTGCAGTCAGACAGCTTCAGGCCGGCGGGCACGAAGGCCACGTCGACGCCATTGTTGTTGGCCCAGGCCACGACTTCGGCTTGCGTCAAGGCGTCGTGCTGCACGTCGAGCAGGCGCGCGGCGGTGTTGCTGATGCGCGCCACGCCCTGGGCCTGAGCCAGCGCGGCCAGCTGCTCGGCCTGTTCGATGCGCAGGCCGGGAGATTGAACGACAAGGTGATGGGTAGTCATAAGCAGTAGAAGAGTGGCTTGGATTACTTCAGTGCGCGCAGCACGGCGCGCACGGCGTCAGCGCGGGCGGGAATTTGCGCCGCCTTGATCTCAACCCGCAATTTATCCTGTCCGGCCAGTTTGATGTTGCGCTGGCGCTGCACAAGTTCGATGATCTTGGCCGGGTCGACCGAGGTCTTCGGCCCGAACTGCATCAAGGCCTGCGTTTCGCTGGCGTCGATCTTCACGATGCCCAGCGGTTGGGCGGCCAGGCGCAGGCGGTGCGTGGTCAGCAGCGTCTGCGCGGCTTCGGGCAGCTTGCCGAAGCGGTCGATGAGTTCTTCCTGGATGTGGATCAGATCATCTTCGTCGGCGGCGTGGGCTAGGCGTTTGTAGATACCCAGGCGCGCATGCACGTCGGCGCAATAGTCCGACGGCAGCAGCGCAGGCGCGTGCAGATTGACCTCGCAGGCCAGGTTGAAGGGTGCGTCCAGGTCCGGTTCTTCGCCGGCGCGCAGCGCGCGCACCGCTTCGTTGAGCATCTCGTTGTACATCGAGAAACCCACTTCCTGGATGTTGCCCGACTGCGAATCGCCCAGCACTTCACCCGTGCCGCGAATTTCCAGGTCGTGCATGGCCAGGTAGAAACCGGAACCCAGTTCCTCCATGGCCTGAATCGCTTCCAGGCGCTTCTTCGCGTTGGTGGTGATGGCGTCTTCGCCCGGCGTCAGCAGGTAGGCGTAGGCCTGGTGGTGCGAACGCCCGACGCGGCCGCGCAGCTGGTGCAGCTGCGCCAGCCCGAAGCGGTCGGCGCGGTGGATCACGATCGTGTTGGCGCTGGGCACGTCAATGCCCGTCTCGATGATGGTGGTGCACAGCAGCACGTTATAGCGCTGCTGATAGAAGCCCTTCATCACCTGTTCCAGCTCGCGCTCGGGCATCTGGCCGTGAGCGACCGCGATGCGGGCCTCGGGCACCAGCTCTTCCAGCCGCGCGCGCCGGTTGTGGATGGTCTCGACTTCGTTGTGCAGGAAGTAGCACTGCCCGCCGCGCTTGAGTTCGCGCAGCAGGGCTTCGCGCAGCGTGCTGCCGTCTTCACGGCGCACGAAGGTTTTGATGGCCAGGCGCTTCTGCGGCGCAGTGGCGATCACGGAGAAGTCGCGTATGCCTTCCAGCGACATGCCCAGCGTGCGTGGAATGGGCGTGGCGGTCAGTGTCAGCACGTCGACCTCGGCGCGCAGCGACTTCAGCGCTTCCTTCTGGCGCACGCCGAAGCGGTGTTCTTCGTCGATGATGACCAGTCCCAGACGTTTGAATTTCACATCTTTGGACAGAATCTTGTGCGTGCCGATGACGATATCCACGCGGCCGTCGTTGATGCCTTCGATGGCGGCGGCGACTTCCTTGGCCGAACGGAAGCGCGACAGCTCCACGACTCGCACGGGCCAGTCGGCGAAGCGGTCGGAGAAGGTCTGGGCGTGTTGTTCGGCCAGCAGCGTAGTAGGGCAGAGCAGGGCGACCTGTTTGCCGTTGGCCACCGCCAGGAAGGCGGCGCGCAGCGCGACTTCGGTTTTGCCGAAACCCACATCGCCGCAGACCAGGCGGTCCATCGGACGGCCGGAGGTCATGTCGGCAAGCACGGCTTCAATGGCGGCGGCCTGGTCGGCCGTTTCTTCAAAGCCGAAGCCTTCGGCAAACGCCTGGTAGTCGTTCAGCGGCAGATTGAAGGCAAAACCTTCACGCGCGGCGCGTTGCGCATACAAGGCCAAGAGTTCGGCGGCGGTGTCACGCACCTGTTTGGCGGCCTTGCGGCGGGCCTTGTCCCATTGGCCGGAACCCAGCTGGTGCAGCGGCGCGGCTTCCGGATCGGCGCCGCTGTAGCGGGCGATCACGTGCAGCTGCGACACCGGCACATACAGCGTGCTGCCGTTGGCGTATTCAAGATGAAGGAACTCCATCTCGCCTTCGCCCATGTCCATGTTGACCAGGCCGTGATAGCGGCCGATGCCGTGCTGCGCATGGACGACGGGGTCGCCCGCGCGCAGTTCGGACAGGTCGCGCACCATGGCCTCGACGTTGCTCGCGCGTTCCTGGTCGCGCTTGCCGCGCCGGCCGGTGGTGGCCAGGCCCGGGTACAAGTCGTTTTCGGTCAGGAAGGCCAGGTTGGCCTGGGGCAGCCCGAAGCCGGTCGTCAGCGGGGCGGCGACGATGCCGAAATTGGCATCCGACGCGAGGAACGCTTCGATGGTGTCCGGCTGCGCATCCGGCGTGACGCCATATTCATTCAGCATCTGCACCAGGGTTTCGCGGCGGCCGGCCGAGTCCGCGCAAAGCAGCACGCGGGTCTGGCGCGTTTGCACCAGCGCGCGCAGCTTGGCGATCGGGTCGTCGGAGCGGCGCGCGATGCTGACGTCCGGCACGGCGCGGAAATCAGGATGCGGCTCGCCTGCCGACAGCGACAGGCGGCGGAATTCCTTGAGCCGGGTGTAGAGCGTTTCGCTGTCCAGGAACAGGGCGGACGGCGGCAACACGGGGCGTTCGCGGTCGCTCTTCAGGAAGCTGTAGCGGCTGGTCGTGTCCTGATTGAAGCGTTGGATGGCGTCGTCGATGTCGCCAACCGTGACGGTGACCGTGCCCGCCGTCAAATAGTCAAACAAGGTTGCCGTCTCTTCAAAGAAGAGCGGTAGGTAGTACTCGACGCCAGCAAACGGGATGCCGTTGCCGATGTCTTTATAGGGCAGGGCGCGCGAGGGGTCGCCTTCGAAGATTTCACGGAAACGCGCGCGAAAGCGCGTGCGCGAGTCCTCGTCCATCGGGAATTCGCGGCCCGGCAGCAACTGGACTTCGCGCACCGGGTACAGGCTGCGCTGCGTGTCCACGTCAAAGCTGCGGATGGTTTCGATCTCGTCGTCGAACAGGTCCAGCCGGTAGGGCACGACCGAGCCCATCGGGAACAGGTCGATCAGCCCGCCGCGCAGGCAGAATTCGCCGGGCGCGGTCACCTGCGTGACGTGGTTGTAGTTGGCCAGCGTCAGCTGCGCGCGCAGGGCGGCTTCATTCAGCTTGTCTTTTTGCTTGAACGAAAACGTGTAGGCCGCCAGGAACGAGGGCGGCGCCAGCCGGTAGAGCGCGGTGGTGATCGGCACCGTCAGCACGTCCACCGTCTTCATCATCAGCGAATGCAGCGTGTGCAGACGCTCCGAGATCAAGTCCTGGTGCGGCGAGAACGCGTCGTAGGGCAGCGTTTCCCAGTCAGGCAGCTGGCGCACACGCAGGTCCGGGGCGAATAGCTGAATTTCTTCTGCCAGGCGCTGGGCCTCGAGCGGTTCGGCCGTCAGGATGACCAGCGGCGCGGACGCCTGCCTGGCCAGATCCGCCAGCAGCCAAGCGTCTCCCGAGCCCGGCGGACGGGGTTGCGCATAGCGCGCGCCGGGTTTCAGCGCGGACAGAGTCGGGGCGGTCGCGGGGACCGGCGGCGCGGCGGTGATAGGAGAAGTGGGGGTGGGCATCAGGGTGGAAGCAGGCATCAAGCGGAAGATTATAAAATCACCGCACCATGTCTGACTCAATCATTGCAATCGTTCCCGCGGCGGGCGTCGGCGCCCGCGCCAGCCACCCCGGCGCGGAGCCCGTGCCAAAACAATATCGTCCATTGGCCGGACAGCCCATGTTGCGCCACGCGGTACAGGCGTTGCTGGCCGACGACCGTGTTTCCCAGGTGCGCGTGGCCGTGACGCCGGGCGACGGCTGGGTGGATGCGGCGCTGGCCGGCCTGCCGCGCACGGTGTGGCGGGCCTGCGGCGGGGCGACTCGCGCGGATACCGTCGAAGGCGCCTTGGCCGACAGCGGTGTGGCCGATGATGTCTGGGTGCTGGTCCATGATGCGGCGCGCCCCGGTTTGCCCGCGGCCGCGCTGCGCCGCCTGATCGACGCCTGCCTGGCGGACCCCGTGGGCGGCTTGCTGGCGCTGCCGGTTGCCGACACCGTCAAAGGCGGCCACGACCGGGTCGAGCGCACGCTGGATCGCAATGGCTTGTGGCTGGCGCAAACGCCACAGATGTTTCGGGCCGGCGTGCTGCGCGATGCGCTGACGGCGGCCTCCGTAAATGGCGTGACCGTCACTGACGAGGCCTCGGCCCTGGAAGCGGCCGGGTATGCGCCATTGCTGGTTCCCGGCGCCTTGCGCAATTTCAAGGTGACGTGGCCGGATGATTTCGAACTGATGGAAAAATGGTTATGAGCATTCCTTTTCGCGTCGGGCAGGGCTTTGACGTACACGCCTTGGTCGAAGGCCGCCCGCTGATCATCGGCGGCGTCACGATTCCCCACACGCATGGCTTGCTGGGGCATTCCGACGCGGACGTGCTGCTGCATGCGATCACCGACGCCCTGTTGGGCGCCGCAGGGCTGGGTGATATCGGCCGCCATTTCCCGGATACGGACCCGGCCTTCAAGGGCGCCGACAGCCGCGTGCTGCTGCGCGAAGCCATGGCGCGCGTGCGCAAGGCAGGTTGGACGCCGGTGAACATCGACGCCACGATTCACGCGCAAGCGCCCAAGATCGGCCCGCATGCGCCGGTCATGGTGGCGAACATCGCCGCTGACCTTGGCTTGGCAGAGACCGAGATCAACATCAAGGCCAAGACGAACGAAGGCTTGGGGTATCTGGGCCGCAAGGAAGGCATTGCGGCCACGGTCGTAGCGCTACTGGCTCGCACGTAAACCTGACCACGTTCCGACGCTAATGCAATGAAATTCCATTGCATTTACTTTGCTATACATCTTTAACAAATAAATAAGCGGGTCGGATTGATCTGGAATATTCTGCGCACCTCAATCTGCCTACATAGAGAAATTCAGATGCGTTTACGTGGCGTCGCCCTGTTTTCGGTCCTTGTTGCTGCGGCGTCGCCCGCGCACGCTGAGTTTGAACAACAGCTGGGACCCCTGGCAGGCGCCGTCAGACAGCAGATGCTGCAAGGCTGGACCGCCGCCGTGCAGGATGGCTGGTTCACGTTGCGCAACCCGGCCACTGCCGGGAGTGAACAAACGCTTTATCTTTCCGTGGGACCCGCGCCTGAACAGGGCCGCGTGACCGACGTGAATGTGGTCGTCAATTCGCAGAACCCGAAGGCGTCGATTGGCGTGGCGCTGAATAATCGCGCGAAGAAAAGCCTGTGCCTGATCGAGATTACGGCGGACAAGAGCACGATTCTGTTCTGTCTTGAAGGCCAGAACCGTCGCGATATCGCAACGGTTCCCAATCTGGCGAAGCTGGATGGCTCGGACCGCATCAAGGTGGTCGAATTGCCGGGCGCGGCCCGCTTCATCGTGAACGGCAAGATCATTGGCGACGTCACGGATTCGTCCGCGGTGGGCGGCGACATCGGCATCATGGCCTACGACGTCGGCACGTTCGGCATTGCGGATTTTTCGATCAATACCGACCTGGCTCCCCGCCAAGGCGCGCCCGCGCAACAAGGCAGCGGCTTGCCCCCACGCAGTGGCGCCACGGCGCCGGCGCCTGCCGGCTTGCCTCCACGTGGAGGCAGCGGTGGAGGCAGTGGTGGTGGCGCCAGCGCGCCGCAGACCAAGCCGGCGCCTGCACCCGCCAGCTCCGACAACTCGGGCTTGCCGGGTGCAGGTCCATACCCCCGGTTTGGCGGCGATACGCTGCGTATCGTGTCGGTGTACATCGGCATCATGCGCAGCATTTTCATGCACGAATTCGGCCATGCGCTGATCGGCGAACTGGAACTGCCGTCGACCGGCGCCGAAGAAGATGCGGTCGATATCTACGCGGCGCTTCAAATTGTTGAGCCGACGATGTACCCGTCGAACGACAAAGACGTGAACACCATGGCGCGTGACGCCGCGACCTACGCCGCCTTGCAGTGGTATTACAGCGGCAAGGTGGCGGAAAGCCGGGGTGCGTCCGAAACGTCGGCCTGGCAGGACGAGCACACGGGCGACCTGAAGCGCTTTCGCAACATGCTGTGCATCATGTACGGCGGCAACCCGTCGGTGTTCGAATCGGTGGCCAAGCACGTGGGGCTGGAAGACCGCACCAAGGCGCGTTGCGCTGATGAATTCAACAAGCAGAACCGTGCGTGGCGCAGAATCCTGGCGCCGCACACCCGTGTCGGCACCTGGTCGCCCGACGGGCAGCAGCCGGCCAATGCGCCCGGTGCGCCGGTCAACGTCACCTTCGAGCGGTCGTCGCGCAAGATCGGCAATCTGTTTGCGAACAATCTTTCCGAAGCCATCAGCAACAACATCAAGTTGCTTGGGCAAACCTATGTGCTGCCCCGGCCGGTGAACGTGGTGTTCAAGGACTGCGGCAAGCTCAATGCCTGGTACAACCCGCGCGAAGGCTCGATCACCATGTGCTATGAGCTGATCGAAAACATTGCGGTGATGATTTCCGACATCGAAATGGGCACGGTGGGCGGTGAAGTGGCGGCCAAGGATGGCGGGCGCGCGCCGCAGCAGCAACCCCAGCAGCAACCCCAGCAGCAGCCCCGGCAGTCGTCGCCGGGTCAGGGCATGCCGCCTAGCCCCATTGATGAGCTGGCAGACATGGGCGTGCCGCCTACGTCGCTGCTATTCGCCGCGCCGTATAAGGGCCCGACGCCGAACCAGATTTTCCGCGCCAAGCTGGTTACCACGGGCGACCTGGTTGGCATGATCAAGAACGACAAGAATCTGGTGATCGTAGACACCAGCGGACTCGCTGACACGCTGCCTATTTCCTATCCGCTGCCGGATGCGGGCTCGGATGGCAGCGTCACGGATCAGCTGCAAAGTGCGCTGGATTCCTGGCTGCTGAAAAAAGCGAACAACAATCGCGGTGCGTCAGTGGTGTTCGTGGGCGCCGGCATGAATGACCGTTCGTCCTACAACGCGGCATTGCGCGCCGGTTCGCTCGGCTGGTCCGCCTATTGGTATCGCGGCGGTGTTCAAGCCTGGGTCTCGAACGGCTTGCCGACCACCTCGGATATGGCGAAGAAGAACTAAGCTAGGGTTCCAGGCGGTTTTGCCAAACGCTTGCTCCAACGCTTTCCAAACAAAAACCCGCCTGTTTGCACAGGCGGGTTTTTTATTCGCAGGCAGCTTGGGCGGCTTACTTGCCTTGGGCAGCCAGCGCCAGCGCGGCGGCGTTGACCACGGCGGCGATACGGCCGGCGTCGCGCAGCTGTTCGGTCGACAGGCCGTCGTTCTTCAGGTTTTCATAGTGCGAGGCCACGCAGAAATGGCACTTGCCGATGATGGACGCCACCAGCGCAAACAGTTCGAAGCGCTTTTTCTCTACGCCGCCATGCGTGGCGTAGGCGTTCATGCGCAGCTGGGCCGGCAGGCTTTTCAGGTTGGCGTCGCCCGTCATTTCGACGTAGGGATACCAGGTGTTGTTCATGCCCATCAGCGCCGAGGCGGTCAGCGCGGCATTCGCGTCGCCTTCCGACAGGCCGCTCTTGAAGGCTTCAACCAGCACCGGGCTGCGCGCGGCGTAAGCGGCGGACAGGGCGGCGCCGACGGCGTCTTCAGGCGCAAGCGTCGAACGGGCAATGACGGCGTCCAGATTCAGGCGGATGTCCTTGGCCCAATCCGGCAGCTGTTCCTTAATGGTCGTAAGAAATTCCATAGTTTTTACCTATAATCTAGAGCAATTAAAGCCCAGCGCCGGGCCTGCAAGCAGACCCTTGGCCGGGCTGGAAATTACAGCGTAGCGCCGCCAACCGTACGGTTGCACGGGCACAGCTCATCGGTTTGCAGACCGTCGAGCAGACGCAGAACTTCTTCCGGGTTACGGCCGACGTTCAGGTTGTTCACCGAAACGTGCTGGATCGTGTTGTCCGGATCAACGATGAACGTGGCGCGCAGCGCAACGCCAGCACCCTTTTCACGGACGCCCAGTTGGTCGATCAGGGCACCGGTGGTGTCGCCGAATTGGTAGTGACCCAGCTTGTTCAGGTCCGGGTGCTCACGGCGCCATGCCAGCTTGACGAATTCGTTGTCGGTGGAGCCGCCCAGCAGGACAGCGTCGCGGTCTTCGAAATCCTTGGCCAGCTTGTTGAAGCCGACGATTTCGGTCGGGCACACAAACGTGAAGTCTTTCGGGTAGAAGTAGATCACCTTCCACTTGCCGGGGAACGAGCTTTCGGTGATGTCTTCAAACGCCGACACGCCATTTTCTTCGTGCTGGTTGAAGCCGGGCTTTACGCCGGTGACCTTGAAAGGCTCGAGTTTGTCGCCAACAGTTTTCATGTTTACTCCCAGTAGTTGTTGGTGGAGATAAGGCAGTGCCTTAAACCATAAATTCTACGCTATGGATTATCGTTGTCTAATTGATAATTCCTAAACTTGGCTTTGGGTAACTCTATCCGCGCGGTCAGTCCGCCGCCTTCGCGGGGCAGCATCCGCAGCGCGCCGCCCACGTGCTTGAGCAGGCGTTCGACGATGGCCAGACCCAGGCCCGCGCCGCTGACGCCAGTGCGAGCCGCCTCGCCACGCGAGAAGGGCCGCAGCAGGCGATCCACATCTTCGGGGGCGATGCCGGGGCCGCGGTCGGAAACCTCGATCACGATCATCGCGCCTTCAGCTTGCAGTGTCATGACCAAATGCGCCATGCCATCGCTGGAACGGCCATAACGGCGGGCGTTCTCGATCAGGTTGCTGACCACGCGCTTCAAGTCCAACGCCGTGATGCGCGCGCGCAGGCCCGGTTCCAGAGACGCGTCGAGCTCGCCGCCCAGCGACGCCGTGTGGCTGCGTTCGCGTTCGTAGAGTTCGGCCAGGACGGCGGAAATATCCGTTGCCAACTGCGGCAACGTGCCCGCCGGGCGCGCGTACTCCATCAGTTGCCCGATGCTGTGGTCGATCTGGCCAAGGTCTTCGTCGATGGCCTGGCGGGCGTCTTCCGACACGCCGCTGAGTTCGATTTCCAGCCGCATCCGTGCAAGCGGAGTTCGCAAGTCGTGTGAAATCCCCGCCAGCATGAGCTCCCGGTCGGCCTCGGCTTGCCGCAGATCTTTGGCCATCCGGTTGAAGGAGGCGTTCAGGTCGCGGATTTCAAGCGGGCCTTGTTCGGGCAGCGCCGCCGGCGTTTCGCCGCGCGACAGCACTTGCGCCGCGCGCGCCAGCCGCGACAAGGGCCGGTTCACGAAGCCCACGCTGACCGCCGCACCGACAAGGGAAAGCAGCAACGCGGTCGCGCCCCATCCCAGCCATTCGATCCCGCCCGTCAACCCGATCTGCTCGCGCTCGAACACCAGCCAATACAGATCTTTTTCAATCTGGAAGCTGACCCAGAACCCAGGCACCTGATTCACGCCCCAGGCAATCTGCGTTTCCGGGCCGAAGCGCGTGCGGATGTGCTGGGCAACGCGTTGCCAGTAGTCGTCGTCGGGGAGGGCTTCGGCAAAGTCGGTGACTTCGCGCGGGTAGACCTGGATGCCTTCGTTGGTGGCCAGGTCCAGCAGGAGCTTGCTGCGTTCGCCGTTATGCGAGTAGATCAGCGCCGTGCGTGTGATATTGACGGCCGTGATCACCCGCTGCGCCATTTGATTGGCGCGCGGCCCCAGCTCCATGCTGAAGAAGACTTGTAGCCACGCCCCCAGGCTCACCAGCATCAGCGCGGCGAGCAACAGGAACGTGCGGCCGAACAAGCCGAGCCGCAAACGTGAAGTCAAGTTCCTGAAGGTTCTGCGCAAGCGGGGCACGAGGCTGCGCTCCTGCCCGGGGCGGGCGAGCCGATCAGCTACCACCGTCCGGCACAAACACGTATCCGAGACCCCAAACGGTCTGGATGAACACGGGCTTGGACGGATTGGGTTCGATCAATTTGCGCAGGCGCGAGATCTGAACGTCGAGGCTGCGATCGAAAGCTTCGTATTCGCGGCCACGCGCCAGCTCCATGAGCTTGTCGCGGGACAGGGGAATCTTCGGATGGCGCGCAAATACCTTGAGCACCGAGAATTCACCGGTCGTGATCGGCACTTGTTCACCGTTGCGCGTGAGCGTGCGGGTGGACAAATTCAGCACGTACGGGCCGAAGGCGATGGACTCGTTTTCCTGGCTGGGAGCGCCGGGATGTTCCTCGGTACCGCGGCGGCGCAGGATCGCGTTGATCCGTGCCAGCAGTTCCCGGGGGTTGAAGGGTTTGGACAGGTAATCGTCCGCGCCCATCTCCAGGCCCACGATGCGGTCGATTTCTTCCGCCTTGGCCGTGAGCATGATGATGGGGGTATTGTCGTGGCCACCGCGCAGCCGGCGGCAGATGGACAAGCCATCTTCGCCGGGCAGCATCAGATCCAGCACAAGCAGATCAAAATGCTCGCGTTGCCAGAGTTTGCCCATCTCTTTGGCGTCTTCGGCAACGAAAACGTTGAATCCCTGCTCGGACAAATACCGGCGCAGCAAATCGCGCAAGCGCGGATCATCGTCGACGACGAGGATTTTTCGGGTGGGGGTGGTGTTTTGCGTATTCATGGCCGGAAATGTAACAGTGACAAGAACCAGCGGCTAGTGGGCGTTCACAAGATATTACACATTGCGAACCATGGTTGAAATCCCCCTTACAACCGGGGGCAGAGCCGCCGTATTTCGTACAATCTGCATCTATGGAACTAAACCTGCTGGCTTTGGAAACGTCTTCGTCCCGTTGTGGGGTGGCCCTTTTGCGGGCGGTCGATGGCCGTCTGGTGGTCAGTACCCGCGAACACGAGGGGTCTCAGGAGCATGCGGAACGCCTCTTGCCGATGGCAAATGAGTTGTTGGCGGAGTCTGGATTGGCTCCGGCCGCCCTGCATGCCGTGGCGTTTGGCCAGGGGCCGGGCGGCTTTACGGGCCTGCGCGTGGCCTGCGGCGTTGCCCAGGGCATGGGGCTAGGTTTAGGTATACCCGTTTTGCCCGTGGTGTCGCATCAGGCAGTGGCTGCGCAGGTGGCCGAGGCCAGCCCCGATGACGCGATTGTCGTGGCGTTGGACGCCCGCATGAACGAGGTCTATCTCGCCGTTTATCGGCAAACGGCCGCCACCGAAGGCGAGCCCGCCTGGGAGGTCTTGCAGCCGCCCTTGCTGATTGCAGCAGCAGAAGTCGTGCCCTGGACCGCGCATCACCTGGCGAACTGGTCGGCGCAAGCCGGCCGGCCATTGCAGCCGGTGCTGGCGGGAGACGCCTGGGACGCCTACGCTGCCGAGATGGAATTTCCCGATTTGTGGCGGCGCGCCTCGGATGTGCTGCGCCCCGAAGCCGCAAGCGTGGCCCGCCTGGCGCGCCAAGGTTGGCTGCGAGGCGAAGCCCTGCCGCCGGAGCAGGCCGCGCCGCTCTACGTGCGAGACAAAGTCGCCTTCACCACAGCCGAACGCATGCGTGGAGAAGGGGGCAATCCGAAGGCCCAGCCGTCGCTGGCGCCGGGCTTGAATCTGGCGCCGCAAGTGCTCACCGAGTCGGACCTGGACGAGGTCGTGGCGCTGGAAGCTCATGTCCAGGCCTTTCCCTGGACACGCGGCAATTTCGCGGATGCGCTGGCCACCGGCTATGGGGCGTGGGTGCTGCGCCGCGAAGGCAAGGTCGCGGGGTTCTGCATCCTGATGTTTGCCCCGGACGTCGCGCATCTGTTGGTGATCGCGGTTGCCAAGGAGCTGCATCGCCAGGGCTTGGGCGGCGTGCTGCTCGACTGGTGCGAGCAGCAGGCGCGCGAGCGTGGCCTTGAGGGTGTGCTGCTGGAAGTGCGGCCGTCGAATACATCGGCCGTCGCCTTCTACAAGCGGCACGGCTATTTGCAGATTGGCGTGCGCCGGGGCTATTACCCGGCGGAGAAGGGCACGCGTGAAGACGCGTTGGTGATGCAGAAGCGGTTCGCCGCCGTGACAGAGGTGGCGGCATGACGTTGCCGAACGCCGCCGCGCCCCGCGTCAATCCCCTGCAGCGAATATGGCTGCGCGAGATCGGGATGGAACGCCTGTGGCTGCGCCCGGCGCCAGCCGGTACGCCGCAAGCGCTTGTTTCCAAACCGGTTTTGCCGGCTACAGGGCTGGGTTCCACGCCGGGTTTTACGCCGGGTTCTACTCCCGGGTCGGCTCCCGGTTCTACTCCGGGTTCTATTCCCACTTCTACATCCGGTTCCACCCCCGGTTTTGCCCCCGCTTCCGCAGCGCCGGAAATGGAGGCTGTGCCCTCCCAGAGCGTTGCAGCCGAGCCCATCGTGGCCCAGGCGGCCCAGGCACACCCCCCCGCTGTCCGTCCCGCCGAACGAACCAGCGAACGAACCAGCGAACGAACCAGCGAACGCGCCAATGGGCGGCCGGGTATTCCCGCGTCCATCCTGAACCGCACTGGGCCGCCGCCGCGTCCCGTGCCCAAGACGGCCGAAGAAGAAGCCGTCGAAGCGCCGCGTATTCCGGTTGCCGAAGCGGTCAAGAACGCCAATCTGGACGAACTGCGTGAGCAGGTGGTGGCCTGCACGGCCTGTGGGCTGTGCCAGGGGCGCCGCCACGCGGTGTTTGGTCATGGGGCGACCCCTACCCGTTGGCTGGTCGTGGGCGAAGCGCCTGGCGAGCAAGAAGACCGTCAGGGGCATCCGTTCGTGGGCCGTTCCGGTCAATTGCTGGACGCGATGCTGGCTGCTGTTGGGATGAGCCGCGATACGGACGTTTTCATCACCAACGTCATCAAATGCCGTCCGCCGGGCAACCGCAATCCCAAGCCCGAGGAAATCGCCTCGTGCAGCCCGTACCTGATGCGGCAGATTGCGCTGCTCAAGCCTGAACGCATCCTGGTGCTGGGGCGGTTCGCCGCGCAGACGCTGCTGGGCACGGACGCCACGATCGGCAGCCTGCGCGGCCGCGTGCACGCGTTGAAGACGGACGAGGGCGGGGAAATCCCGGTCATCGTCAGCTACCACCCGGCGTATTTGCTGCGCAGCCCGTCCGAGAAGGCGCGGGCTTGGCAAGATCTGAAGCTGGCCTCGCGCATGGTCTGACCGCCGTCGCGGCCGTCATGGGTAGCGCTGTGGGCGCCCATGAACCGCCAAAAAGCTGCCAATAAAAAACCGGGTCCTGAGCCCGGTTTTTTATTGGCAGATCAAGCGCTTAGTGTGATGAATCAAGCGCTCGGCCGTGGCCTTCCTGGCCGATCTGGTCGTGCAGGTCGGGGTTGGCCTCCAAGTTGCGCTTGCTCCAGCGCATGAACACCACCATCAGCACGGCGACAACGGTGCCGAAGATCACGATGATGATGTTGATGGGCAGTTGCAGCCAGAGCAGCAGCGTGTACATCGCCACCATCAGCAGGATGTTCAACTGTTCGTTGAAGTTCTGGACGGCAATCGAATGGCCCGCCGACAGCAGCACGTGGCCGCGATGCTGCAGCAGCGCGTTCATGGGCACCACGAAGAAGCCCGCCAGACCGCCGGTGAGCAGCAGCAGCAGGTAGACGCTCCACGGCGAGTACACCAACGGCATCAGCAGCACGACCAGCCCCATGGCGGCGCCCACCGGCAGCACGGCCAGGGCGCGGCGCAGCGGAATCCGGCCCGCCAGGATCGACCCCACGACCGTGCCCAAGGCTGCCACGCCCATCAGCATCGACGCCTTGTCCAGCTGATAGCCCAGGTGGCTGCGGCCCCATTCGATCACGATCAGTTGCAGCGTGGCGCCCGCGCCCCAGAAGAGCGTGGTGACGGCCAGCGATATCTGGCCCAGCTTGTCTTTCCACAGCACGCGAACGTAGCCCCAGAACGTGCGGATCAGGCGCACCGGGTTCTTTTGCTGCGGCGGATAGCGCACGTGGGTGCGCGGAATCATCAGATTGCACAGGGCCGCCAGCAGGTAGACGAAGGCGATCACCAGGATGGCCGCTTCGGCGGGCGTGTGCACCAGGTTGCCGATGAACGAATGGCTGAGCAGCGCGGTGGACACCGACGACGAAATAAGCAGCCCGCCCAGCACCGTGCCCAGAATGATGGAGAAAACCGTCAGGCCTTCGATCCAGCTATTGCCCTTGACCAGCATGTGCGGGGGCAGCATCTCGGTGACGATGCCGTACTTGGCGGGCGAATAGGCGGCCGCGCCGATGCCGACGACCGCGTAGGCCGCGCACACCAGATAGGTTTGGTATTCGGGGGCGACGCCGATGCTGGCGTACGAGAACATCAGCAGGCAGCCGGCGACTTTCAGGGCGTTGGTGGAGAACATCACGCGGCCCTTGGGGAAGGAGTCGGCCAGGGCGCCAACAAAGGCCGCCAGGACCACGTAGGCCAGTGCGAACGACCATTTCATCATGGGCGCCAGCCAGTCAGGGCCGTGCAGCTCCTGTATCAAGGCGATGGCTGCGATGAACAGCGCATTGTCCGCCAATGACGAGAAGGCCTGCGCGGCCATGACCAGATAGAAACCACGTTTCAAGAATGTCCCCGTTCTTTGGCCTGAGCCCGGCCAGTCCGCGTGAAAATTATGTGTCGTGCCAAAAAGTGTCAGGAGTATAGCCGGTGGCTGGAACGGCACCATTGCGCGTTTGCCCGCGGGTTGACCGTTGCTGACGTTTAGGGACAGACTGCCTGCGGTATCATACGACCCATATGTGAGCCGGCCCTTGATGGGCCGGTTTGCAATCTATGCGGCAGGTCCGTTAACGCCTTTCGTTCAACCCACCCCGTCGTCATCGTACTGTGCGTCTCACTCAGCTAAAACTCGCCGGCTTCAAGTCCTTCGTTGATCCCACCGTGATCCCCGTGCCCAGCCAATTGGTGGGCGTGGTGGGTCCCAATGGCTGCGGGAAATCGAACATCATTGACGCCGTGCGCTGGGTGCTTGGCGAGGCCAAGGCCTCGGAACTGCGCGGCGAGTCCATGCAGGACGTCATTTTCAACGGCTCCGGCAACCGCAAGCCTGCGGCGCGGGCCTCGGTGGAAATGGTGTTCGACAACAGCGAAGGGCGCGCTGCCGGCCAATGGAGCACCTACGCCGAAATCGCCGTGCGCCGCGTGTTGACCCGCGACGGCACCAGCAGCTACTTCGTCAATAACCAGCAAGTCCGCCGCCGCGACATCCACGACATCTTCCTGGGCACTGGCCTGGGCGCACGCGGGTACGCCATCATCGGGCAGGGCATGATCAACCGCCTGATCGAGGCGCGCCCTGAAGAACTGCGGGTGTTTTTGGAAGAAGCGGCTGGGGTGTCGCGCTACAAAGAACGCCGCCGCGAGACCGAAAACCGCCTGTCCGACACGCGCGAAAACCTGACCCGCGTGGAAGACATTCTGCGCGAGCTGAACAGCCAGCTGGAAAAGCTTGAGGCGCAGGCCGAAGTGGCCACGCGCTATCGCGAATTGCAAGCCGACGGCGAAAAGAAGCAGCATTCCCTGTGGTTCCTGAAGGAAACCGGGGCGCGCGAAGAGCGCGCCAAGAAAGCCCAGGAAATGGCCCAGGCCCAAAACGAGCTCGAATCCGCCATTGCCGGCCTGCGGGCAGGCGAGGCCGCGCTGGAATCCCGGCGCCAGGCTCACTATGCGGCCAGCGACGCCGTCCACACCGCGCAGGGCGCGCTGTACGAAGCCAACGCCCAGGTCAGCCGCCTGGAGGCCGAAATCCGCCATGTGGTGGATTCGCGCAACCGCTTGCAGTCCCGCCGCGACCAGCTTCAGCAGCAGATCGCGGAATGGACCAGCCAGCGCGAGCACTGCACCGAACAGATCGCCCAGGCCGAAGACGACCTGGCCGCCGCCGCCGCCCGCACGGAAGAAGCGCGCGCCACGGCGGAAGACGCGCAGGCGGGCTTGCCCTCGGTCGAGCAGCGCGTGCGCGAAGCCGCGTCCGGGCGCGACGAGATGCGCGCCGCCCTGGCCCGCGTCGAACAGAACCTGGCGCTGGTTGCACAGACCCAGCGCGACGCCGATCGCCAAATGCAGGTCCTGGAGCAGCGCCGCGAGCGCTTGCAGCAGGAACTGCGCGAATTGCACGCCCCGGACCCCGTCCGCCTGGAGCAACTGGCCGGCGACCGCCTGGCCGGCGAAGACCAGTTGGAAGAGGCCCAGGAAGAACTGGCCACGCTGGAAGGCCGTGTGCCGGAAGCGGATGCCGAGCGCAGCCGCGCCCAGGCCGCCGCCCAGACCGACGCCCAGAATCTGGCGCGTCTGGAAGCCCGTCTGTCCGCGCTGGTGAAGTTGCAGGAAGACGTGCAGAAGCAGGGGGCGCTGGAACCCTGGCTGGCCAAGCACGAGCTCGCCGGGCTGTCGCGCCTGTGGCAGAAGCTGCATGTTGAGCCGGGCTGGGAAACCGCCCTGGAATCCGCGCTGCGCGAACGCATGGCGTCGATGGAAGTGCGCAACCTGGACTGGGCCCGCGCCTTCGCTGAAGACGCGCCGCCCGCCCGGCTGGCGTTCTACCAGTTGCCCGTGGCGGCCCCGACGCCGCCCGCGCCGGCCGGCCTGACGCCGCTGGCCAGCTTGCTGCGCATCACCGACCCTGACCTGCGCACGTTGCTGAACGACTGGCTGGCGGGTATTTACACCGCCACCGATGTGACGCAGGCCCTGGCCATGCGCGCAACCTTGCCCGCCGGCAGCGCCTGCGTGGTCAAGGCCGGCCACCTGATCGACGCGCACAGCGTGCGTTTCTACGCGCCTGATTCCGAACAAGCCGGCCTGCTGGCGCGCCAGCAGGAAATCGAAAACCTGCAACGCGAGATCAAGGCCCAGCAACTGATCGCCGATCAGGCGCGCGCCGCCGTTGCCCGTGCCGAAGCCGCCTGGCAGCAAGTGTCCCAGGCCATCGCCCCGGCGCGCACGCGCGTGGCCGAAGTCACGCGCCGGGTGCACGACATCCAGCTGGAGCACTCGCGGCTGCAACAGCAAGCCGAGCAATCCGGCGAACGCGCGTCGCGCTTGCGCCAGGACTTGGAAGAAATCAAGGTTCAGGAAGAAGACCTGCGCGCCACACGCGAAGAGGCCGAAGCCCGCTTCGAGACGCTGGACGAAGAACTGGCCGAACATCAATCCCGTTTTGCCGACGCCGAAATCGACGGCGAAACGCTGGCCGCCCAGGCCGAAGCCGCCCGCACGCGTCTGCGTGAACTGGAGCGCGCCGCGCAGGAAGCAGAATTTGCCGAGCGCGGCATCCAGGTCCGCATCACCGACTTGCAGCGTAATCAGCAATTGGCCGCCGACCAGAGCCAGCGCGGCTCGGTCGAACTCGAACAACTGATGGGCGACCTGGTTGAACTGGATGCGTCCGCTTCCCAGGCCGGCCTGCAAGATGCGCTGGAAGCGCGCGCCGAGCGCGAGGAAGCGTTGTCGCGCGCGCGCCAGGAAATGGAAAATCTGGCCGCCTTGCTGCGCGGCGCCGACGAAGACCGGCAGCAGCAAGAGCAGACGTTGGAACCGCGCCGTGCGCGCATCATGGAATTGCAGTTGCAGGAACAGGCGGCCCGTCTGGCCGAAGAGCAGTTCACCGAACAGCTGAACGCGCGTGAAGTCGACCGCGAAGCGCTGGCTCAATATTTGGCCAATCAGCCCGACGAATGGCGCCGCGCCAGCTGGTTGCAGCAGGAAGTGGGGCGTATCTCACGCCAGATCGAATCGCTGGGTTCGGTCAACCTGGCGGCGCTGGACGAATTGAACACGTCGCGCGAACGCAAGGGCTTCCTGGATTCGCAAAACCAAGACTTGATGACCGCCATCGAGACCCTGGAAGACGCCATCCGCAAGATCGACCGCGAAACCCGCGAGCTGCTGCAAGAGACGTTCAACGTCGTGAACGGCCACTTCGGCGAACTCTTCCCCAAGCTCTTTGGCGGGGGCGAGGCCAAGCTCAGCATGACCGGCGAAGAAATTCTCGACGCGGGCGTGCAGGTGATGGCCCAGCCGCCCGGCAAGCGCAACAGCACGATTCACCTCTTGTCCGGCGGCGAAAAAGCACTGACCGCGACTGCGCTGGTGTTCGCGCTGTTCAAACTGAATCCGGCGCCGTTCTGCTTGCTGGACGAAGTGGACGCGCCGCTGGACGACGCCAACACCGAACGCTACGCCAACCTGGTCGCCAACATGAGCGAGCAAACCCAATTCTTGTTCATTTCGCATAACAAGATCGCCATGCAGATGGCCAAGCAACTGATTGGTGTAACCATGCAAGAGCAAGGGGTTTCGCGTATCGTTGCGGTAGACATAGATTCGGCCGTGCAAATGATGGCCTCCGAAGCGGCATAACCCCCAATATTTAGAATGGCGCCGCCCCCCGGCGCGGGATTTACACATGAGTGATTTGCAGATTGGGCTGATCGCCCTGGGCGTCTTGCTGATACTGCTGGTGCTGGGATTCAACTGGTGGCAGGATCGGCGCGTCCGGCGCAAGATGCAGAGCCATTTCCCCACCTCTGAACAAGATCCGTTGCTGGGTGCTGGCGCAGGCGCTGCGGCCGGTACGGCGGCAGCGGCCGCCACGGCCACGACCCGTCGCGAACCCGGCATGGGTGGCGACGCGCCGCGCGCGCCCGGCCAGCCCGCCCCGGTTGATCCGGGCAGCGACGCCGACGACGCCGAAGAACCCGATCCCGCTTGCGAAGTGGTCATCGAAATCAATTTCGCGGAACCCGTGCGGGGCGCGGATCTGCTGCCCTACATGCAAAGCCTGCGCCACGTGGGCCGCAAGCCCATGCGTGTGTTCGCTGAAACGGACCAGCGCCGCCATCGTGCGCGCGTGCATGCCGGCGAGTCGTACGCGTCCATGCAATTGGCTGTGTTGCTGGCCAACCGCAGCGGCCCGCTGACCGCCATCGAATGGTCGCAGGCCTGGGCGCGCGCCCAGGATATGGCCGAACGCTTCGACGCCACCATCGAAGGCCCGGACCAGCAAGCCGTGCTGGAGCAGGGCGCCCGCCTGGACGACACCTGCGCCGCGCTGGACACCCAGGTTGGCCTGACCTTGATGCTGGGCGCGGCCCAACCCGCCGCCGAAGTGCTGGCCGTTGCCCGCGATTCCGGCTTCGTGTCGGATGGCAACCGCCTGGCCTGGCCTGCTGAAAACGGCGTCACCCGCTTCACCTTGTCGCGCGCCGACGGCGCCGCGTTCGACGCGGGCATGGGCGGCGTTGAGCGCCTGTACCTGCTGCTGGATGTGCCGTGCGCACCCGCCGACACCCGCGCCTTTGGCCGCATGGTCGATGTGGGCCGCGACCTGGCCTCGCGCTTGCGCGCTGAACTGGTCGATGACCAGGGCAAGCCGCTGGCCGATGGGTCGGAAACGGTCATCGACGAACGGCTGCAAGTGCTGTTCGAACAGCTCGAGCAAGCGGGCCTGCCCGCCGGAAGCGAGCGTGCTCAACGGGTGTTTGCTTAATGAGCAGCAAGTCCGAAGCGGAAAGTCCGGCCCAAACCGCAGCGCGCCTGCGGGCCGAACTTGAGCAGCACAACGTCCGCTATTACGTCTACGACGAGCCGTCGGTCTCGGATGCCGAGTACGACGGCCTGATGCGCCAGCTTGAAGCCCTTGAGGCCGAGCACCCTGAACTGGTTACGCCCGAATCGCCCACGCAACGCGTGGGCGCGGCGCCTGTGTCCGCCTTCGGCAGCGTGCGTCACGCCGTGCCGATGCTGTCGCTGAATAACGCGTTCGACGAAGAAGAAGTTGCGGCCTTCGACCGCCGCGTGACGGATACGCTGCGCGGCGCAGGCATGTTGGGTCCGGCGCAGCAAGCCGATTACTTCTGTGAGCTGAAGCTGGACGGGCTGGCGATCAGCCTGCGCTACGAGGATGGCCGTCTGGTGCAGGCCGCCACCCGCGGCGACGGCCAGACGGGCGAAGACGTTACGTCCAACATCCGCACGATCAAGGCGATTCCGCTGCAGCTGAAGGGCGCAGCCCCCAAGGTGCTGGAAGTGCGCGGCGAAGTGCTGATGAACCGCGCCGACTTCGAAAAGCTGAACGTGGCCCAGGCCAAGCGCGACGAGAAAGTCTTCGTCAATCCGCGCAACGCCGCGGCGGGCAGCTTGCGCCAGCTTGACCCCCGCATCACCGCCAAGCGGCCGTTGCGATTCTTCGCCTACGGTTGGGGCGAGGTGCAAGGCCTGCCTGGCACGCAGAACGGTCTCTTCGACGAAGCCTCGGCAGGCGCGGGGCAAGCGTCGCAGTTGCCCGAGAAGTCGCACGGCGCGATGCTGGCCTGGCTGCATGAGCTGGGCTTGCCGGTCAACCTGATGCATAACCATCGCGCGACGGGCGCTGAAGGCCTGATGGCCTTCTACGCCAAGGTCGGCGCGCTGCGTGCCTCCTTGCCCTACGACATCGACGGCGTGGTCTACAAAGTGGATTCACTGCCCGCCCAGAAGGTGTTGGGCTTTGTGGCGCGCGCCCCGCGCTTCGCGCTGGCGCACAAGTTCGCCGCCGAAGAAGCCACCACGACCTTGCTGGATATTGAAGTGCAGGTGGGCCGCACGGGCGCCATCACCCCGGTCGCGCGGCTGAAGCCCGTGTTCGTGGGCGGCGTCACCGTCACCAACGCTACGCTACACAACGAAGACGAGATCCGCCGCAAGGATGTACGCAAGGGCGATACGGTCATCGTGCGCCGTGCGGGCGACGTGATTCCCGAAGTGCTGGGGCCGGTGCTGGAAAAGCGGCCCGACGATGCGCAGGAATTCGTCATGCCCACGGCCTGCCCGGTCTGCGGCTCGGCCATCGAACGGCTGGAAGACGAAACCATCGCCCGTTGTACCGGCGGCCTGTTCTGCGGCGCGCAGCGCAAGCAGACGCTGTGGCACGCCGCCAGCCGCAAGGCGCTGGACATCGAAGGGCTGGGCGAAAAGCTGGTGGACCAACTGGTCGACAGCGGCCGTGTGAAAACGCTGGCTGACCTGTACAGCCTGCGTCCGCTGGAGCTGGTGGGGCTGGACCGCATGGGTCAGAAATCTGCCGACAACCTGGTGGCCGCTATCGACAAGGCGCGCGAACCCGGTCTGAACCGCCTGCTGTTCGCGCTGGGCATTCGTCATGTGGGCGAAACCACAGCGCGCGACGTGGCGAGGCATTTCGGCAGCATTGACGCCATCATGGATGCCGACGAAGAGGCCTTGTCGTCGGTGCCAGACGTGGGGCCGGTTGTGGCCGCATCCATCCGCCGCTTCTTTGCCGAACAGCACAACCGCGACGTGATCGAGCAGTTGAAGGCGCAAGGCGTGAATCCCGTTGCCGAGGCTGCGCCGCAAGACACGACGCTGGCGGGCAAGACCTTTGTGCTGACTGGCACGCTGCCCAACTGGACGCGCGAAGAAGCGTCCATGCACATCCAGGCGGCGGGCGGCAAAGTCAGCGGCTCGGTGTCCAAGAAGACGGCCTATTTGGTGGCAGGCGCTGAGGCGGGCAGCAAGCTCACCAAGGCGCAGGAACTGGGCGTGACCGTGTTGGACGAAGATGCATTGAAGGAACTGCTGGGCATGTCGTAGCCGGGGTGGGTCAACGGAAGTTGATCGCCCGGCAGTGATCCCCCGCCAGTAGATCGGCCCGCAAAACAAAAAAGCTGCACGCCCTTGGGCGCACAGCTTTTTTTTTGGCCCTGAACAAAAGCTGCACGCCCCAGGGCGCGCAGCTTTTTTTTGTCCCTGAACGTACGATCTGCACGGGCGAAAAAAAACTGCCCGCATCGGCGGGCAGTTTTGGGTCTGGCGCAGGCTTACTGAATCTTGGCCTTGTCGCGCAGTTGCTTCTGGTAGTCGGCCAGGGTTTGCTGGCGCAGCATTTCTTCCAGTTGCGGACGCACTTGATCCAGCGGCGGGAATTCCACCGGGCGGGTGTCCTCAACCTTGATGATGTGCCAGCCGAACTGGGTTTGGACCGGCTTGTCGACCAGTTCGCCCTTCTTCAGCTGAGTCACGGCTTGCGCGAACGGCTGGACGTAGTTGGTCGGGGGAGCCCAACCCAGATCGCCACCCTTTTCGGCGCTGCCGGGGTCCTTCGAGTTCTTCTTGGCCAGATCGTCGAACTTGTTCTTGTTGCTCTTGATCTGAGCCAGCAGGTCATTGGCCGTCTTCTCGTCTTCGACGAGGATATGACGGACCTTGTATTCCATCTTGCCGGCTTGTTCCTTCTTGATCTTCTCGTATTCCGCCGTGACCTTGGCGTCCGACACCGGGTTCTTGGCCAGGTAGTCGGCCATCAGGGCGCGGACCAGGATGCCTTGGCGGGCCAGTTCGATCTCGGTCTGAACGTCGGCCTGCTTGGCGATGCCGCTGGATTCAGCAGCTTGCACGAAGATTTGGCGGTTGATCATTTCCTGCTTGACCTGTTCGCGCAGTTGCGGCGAATCGGTCGCGCCTTGGCTGACCAGCAGCTTGACGAATTGATCCAAATTCTTTTGCGGAATGGCCTTGCCGTTAACGGTGGCCACGTTCTGCGCGAAAGCAGGCACGGCGATGACGCAGGCCGCAGCCAGCATGACGATGCGTTTCATGAATATCCTTTTACTTTCTATTTGGGAGCCTGGGCATCTAGCGCAAGCGCATGAATCGGATAGGGGATCAAATCTTGCAAATGATGATACACCAGCCTATGGCGCGCCACGGCGGAGAGCCCTGCAAAGCAAGGCGCCACGATGTGCACGCGATAATGGCCGGCGCCGTTTTTACTGCCTTCGTGGCCGGCATGCAAATGCGAGTCGTCCAGAATGTCCAAAGTGAGGGGTTCCAGGGCGGCTAGGCGCTCCCGGATCAGGGCGATGCGATCGGTGGTGTCTGACATGGCGGCAATATGAAAGTTCCGGCGCGCGCAGCCGGTTTAGCGCGCGCGCCGAGGGTTTATTAGGCCGTCTGGCGGATCAGGGCTTGGTCGGCGGGGTGCCGGAGCCGGCGTTTTCGTCCGTCTGGATGTGCTTGCCCAGCCACACTGACTGGCCAATCACGAAGACGACCATCAGGCCCATCAGGCCAAATGCCTTGAAGCTCACCCATTGCGATTCGGTGAAGTGGCCGGAAAATGCCACATACAGATTCAGCGCGCCGGCGACGAGGAAGAAGGCTGCCCAGACCAGGTTCAGCTTGTCCCAGGCGGCATCAGGCAACTGGATCTGCTTTTCCATCAGGCGGCGGATCAGGTTGCGGCCAAACAGCAGGCGGGCAAACAGCAGCGCGCCGCCAAACATCCAATACAGCACGGTGGGCTTCCACTTGATGAAGACGTCGCTGTGCAGCCAGATCGTGGCGCCGCCAAAGACCAGGATCACCGTGAGGTTGATCCAGTGCATGGCTTCGGTGGCGCGGCCTGTTGCCTTCAGCCAGATAATCTGCAGCACGGCCGCCGCCATGGCGACGCCCGTCGCGATGAAGATGTCCGTGTACCGATAGGCAATGAAGAACAGGAACAGCGGGAACAGGTCGAACAGAAACTTCTTCATTCAGTCTTCTATGGGTTCAAACGTCATCGACAGGGAATTGATGCAATAGCGCAGCCCGGTGGGCTCCGGGCCGTCGGGGAAGACGTGTCCCAGATGCGAGTCGCAGACGTTGCACAGCACTTCGGTGCGCACCATGCCGTGGCTGACGTCGCGTTCTTCGCGAACCAGTTCCGGGTCCAGCGCCTGGAAGTAGCTGGGCCAGCCACAGCCGGCGTCGAATTTGGTGTCGGATGCGAACAGCGCCGTGCCACAGCCTACGCAGCGGTAGATGCCCGGCGTGGTCGTATTCCAGTAACGCCCGGTGAACGCGCGTTCGGTACCCTTTTGGCGGGTGACCACGTATTCTTCGGGGGAAAGTTGTGCACGCCATTCGGCGTCGGTTTTGCGTACTTTTTCCATATCAGCTCTTGGAGTCCCGATGCCCGAAATGGTTCGGGCATAATTCCGCCCCATGTTAATCGAGTTTGACCAGGCGGTAGTGGCTACGCCCCAGGCGGAAGTGTTGCGCGGGGTGAGCGTAACCCTGGCCGAACGCCGCATCGGCATCGTCGGCCCCAATGGTGCTGGAAAGAGCACGCTGGCCCGGCTGATCAATGGTCTGGTGCTGCCCTCAGCGGGAAGCGTCCGGGTAAATGGGCTGGATACCCGGCACGATTTGAAAGCCGTGCGCCGCCAGGTTGGATTCGTTTTTCAAAATCCCGAAAATCAGATTGTCTTTCCCATCGTGCGGGAAGACCTGGCGTTTGGCCTGAAAAATCTGGAACGGGACAAGGCGCTGCGAGAAACGCGCATCGATGCCCAACTGGGCGCGTTGGGCGTGGGGCATCTGGCCGATCGCACCAGCCACACGCTGTCGGGCGGTGAACGCCAACTGGTGGCGCTGGCGGCCGTGCTGGTCATGGAACCGGCGTTGATTGTCTTTGACGAGCCCACCACGCAACTGGACTTGCGCAACCGCAACCGCGTGCGCCGCGCCATTGCCGAGCTGCCGCACGATGCCATCGTCGTCAGCCATGATCTGGAACTGCTGGAAGATTTCGACCGTGTGCTGGTCGTGCGTGACGGCGGCATCGCCGCTGACGACGCGCCGGCTGCCGCCCTGCGCTGGTACCGGGAGCACTGCGCATGATGGAGCCGCTATACGTCGCCGGCCGGTCGCCGCTGCACCGGCTGCCGGCGTGGCTGAAGCTGGCCGCGCTGGTCGCGGCTGGGGCGGGGCTGTTCGTGCTGCGCGACCCGCGCTGGCTGGCCCTGGCGTTTGCGCTGGCGGCGATCCTCGTCTGGTCCACGGGCGTTACGGCGCGTGCCGTCTGGCGCCAGGTGCGCGGGCTGCTCTGGGTGCTGCTGGCGGTGGGTCTGTTTACGGGATGGTTTCAGGGCTGGATTGACGCGCTGGCCGTCCTGTTGCGCGTGGGCGCCATGGTGGGCCTGGCGCTGGCCGTCACGCTGGCGACTCGGACGTCCGACCTGATCGACGTCTGCGAACGTGTGCTGAAACCGTTGGAACGCATTGGCCTGGTGGATGCCGGCAAGGTAGCGCTGGCGCTAGCCCTGGCCTTGCGCTTCGTGCCAGAAATCTGGCGAAATTTTCAGGAAATCCGTGAAGCCCAAGCCGCTCGCGGCCTGGGCGCGCACCCCGTCGCCCTGATCGTGCCCCTGATCGTGCTGACCCTTAAGCGCGCCCAGGAAGTGGCCGAAGCCATCGATGCGCGCAGCCCCTGACGGCGGCGTGCTCGTTTTGACCCTCTGGAAGGTAAGACCATGAAATCCAATAACACCGTGCTGATCGCGCTGTTCGCGGCGTTGATCGTCGTCTTGAGCCTGATGCCGCCGATTCCGCTGCCCGGCATCCCGGTGCCGATCACGCTGCAGACGCTGGGCGCCATGCTGGCTGGCGCGATGCTGGGGCCTGTGCGCGGCGCGCTGGCTTGCCTGCTTTATCTGGTGCTGGCGGCTATCGGCCTGCCGGTATTGCCTGGCGGCCGCGGCGGCTTGGGCGCGTTTCTCGGACCGACGGGCGGCTTTTTGATTGGCATGGTGGTGGGCGCTTTTGTCACGGGCTGGCTGGCGCGTGTGCTGGCGGGCCGCGCAACGGGCACGTGGGCAAAGCTCGTGGGCTACGTGGTGGCCTGCATCGTGGGCGGCATCGTCGTGGTCTACGCCTTTGGCGTGCCGTGGCTGGCCTCGGTCACCAAGATGGGCTTGCCCAAGGCGGCCACGGCGGTGGCGGTGTTCTTGCCGGGCGATCTGGTGAAAGCCGTGGTGGCCGCGTGGGTGGCGTCCCGGGTGGAGCGCGTCTGGCCGATGCTGGGCCGCTAGGACCTGGCGCCTAGCCGCTGACGCCTAACGGCTAACGGCTAACGGCTCAGGGCTGACGGCTAACGGCTAACCGACGGTGTCATTCGTGCGGTGACAGGACCGTAACCGGCGGCCCGACCTGTTTAGGGCATGCTGCGCACGTCCAAGGGAATCCCCCAACTGACGCGCCAAAAGTTTTTCTAGTACAAGTTCGCCATTAACGAATGCGTTTGCTGAGACAAGGTTTCTGTAGCACATCAGGGATTTACCGGAGTTGCGCGTCGTCATCTGATACTGTTTTAACCCTATAATATTTTTTTCTGTATAACTTTAACTAGGCTCGCTTCGCCTCAATCGAGGCACATAAGAGCCACCACAGGAGACAAAAAATATGCGCAAGCACTTCGGCTTGTCCGCGGCGGCTGCCGCCTTCGCCCTGGCTCTGCCGCTCCTGGCGAGCGCTCAGGTCAAAGTCGGCGTGACGGTGTCCAGCACCGGCCCCGCTGCATCGCTGGGTATTCCCGAGCGCAATACCGTGGCGCTGCTGCCCAAGGAAGTGGCCGGCCAGAAGATCGAATGGATCGTCCTGGACGACGCCACCGACACCACGCAAGCCGTCAAGAACTCGCGCAAGCTGGCCTCCGACGACAAGGTCGATGTGCTGATCGGCACGTCCGTCACGCCGGGCTCGCTGGCCATGGTCGACGTGGCCGCCGAAGCCAAAGTGCCGATGATCAGCGTGGCCGCCAGCGCCAAGATCGTCGAACCCGTTGATGACAAGCGCCGCTGGGTCTTCAAGACCCCGCAGAACGACGCCCTGATGGCAGGCGCTCTGGCTGACGCCATGGCCAAGTCCAAGGTCAAGACGCTGGGCTTCATCGGCTTTGCCGACGCGTACGGCGACGGCTGGCTCGACGTGATGCAAAAGGCCGCCAAGGCCAAGGGCATTGAAATCGTCGCCATCGAAAAATACAGCCGCACCGACACCAGCGTGACGGGCCAGGTGCTCAAGCTGGTCGGCGCAAAGCCGGACGCCATCCTGATCGCCGGCGCGGGCACCCCGTCCGCCTTGCCGCAAAAGGAACTGAAGGCTCGCAACTTCGGCGGCACCATCTATCAAACCCACGGCGCCGCCAACAACGACGTGCTGCGCGTGTGCGGCAAGGATTGCGACGGCATGTACCTGCCGGCCGGTCCGCTGCTGGTCGCCGCCCAATTGCCGGATAGCAACCCGGTGAAGAAGTCGGCCCTGGCCTACGTTGAAACCTACGAGAAGGCCAACGGCGCCGGCTCCACCAACACGTTCGGCGGCCACATGTGGGACGCCGGTCAACTGGTTGTGGCAGCATTGCCGGTTGCGCTGAAGACCGGCGCCAAGCCGGGCACGCCGGAATTCCGCGCCGCCATGCGCGACGCGCTGGAAGGCGTGAAGGATCTGGCCGCCTCGCAAGGCGTGTTCAACATGTCGCCCACCGACCACGCTGGCTTTGACGAGCGTTCGCGCGTCATCGTCAAGGTTGAAGGCGGCAAGTGGGTCTACCAGCCCGGCCTGTAATTCCCCAGGATTGCCCGATCCACGGGTGCAGAACGCAAGGCGGCGCCAGTCCATGGCGCCTGTCTTGCGGCACCTGAGCAATGCTTCGCACCGGCCTATCCGGCCGGTGTGTCGTATCAGTGTTCCGGGTGGGGTCGGAACACCAAGAATCAATAAGGTTGTTAGATGGATTCCTCTATTGCGCTGATCTTGCTGCAAGACGGTGTCGTCAACGGCGCCATCTATGCCCTCCTGGGCATGGCTCTGGTGCTGGTTTTCGCCGTTACGCGCGTCATTTTCATTCCCCAGGGCGAGTTCGTGGCGTTTGGCGCCCTGACGCTCGCCATGCTCGTGGATGGCAAGGTGCCCGGCACCGCCTATCTGCTGCCGCTGCTGGGCGTGGTCTGCCTCGCGCTTGAGCTGCTGCGCGCCGTGCGCACCCGCAGCTTTGCGGGCGTACCCAAATCACTGATCACCTGTATCGTTCTGCCGCTGGCTCTGCTGTGGCTGACGAAGAGCTACACCGGTCCCGACAACTCGCTGTGGCTGAACATGCTGCTGACGCTGTTGCTCGTGATCCCGATGGGCCCGATGGTCTATCGCATCGTCTATCAGCCTTTGGCCGAAGCCACCGTGCTGGTGCTGCTGATCGTCTCGGTTGCCGTGCACTTCGCGCTGACGGGTCTGGCGCTGGTGTTCTTTGGCGCGGAAGGCTGGCGCACGCCGGCATTCGTCAGCGGGCAGGTGGATCTGGGCTTCATGGTCTGGTCCGCGCAAAGCCTGTTCGTGGTGGCAACCTGCGCGCTGCTCATCATTGCGCTGTGGCTGTTCTTCGGCAAGACGCTGTATGGCCGCGCGCTGCGCGCCACCGCCGTCAACCGTCGCGGTGCGCGTCTGGTTGGCATCAGCACCACGATGTCGGGCAGCCTGACGTTCACGCTGGCCACCGCCATCGGCGCCATGTCCGGCATGCTGATCGCACCGATCACCACCGTGTATTACGACACCGGCTTCCTGATTGGCCTGAAGGGCTTTGTGGGCGCCATCATCGGCGGCCTGGCCAGCTACCCCGTGGCGGCCGCCGGCTCGCTGCTGGTGGGCGTGCTGGAATCCTTCTCGTCCTTCTGGGCCAGCGCCTATAAGGAAGTGATCGTCTTTACCTTGATTATCCCGGTTCTGGTCTGGCGTTCGTTCAGCACCCATCACGTGGACGAAGAGGAATAAACGTCATGAACCGCATTCTGCTTGTCGTATTTCTTGTCGTCCTGGCGGGCCTGCCATTGGTGCCGGTCACGCCCGAGTTCTGGGTGACGCAACTGAATTACATCGGTCTGGCCAGCCTGGTTGTGCTGGGTCTGGTGCTGCTGACCGGCGTGGGTGGCCTGACGTCGTTCGGCCAGGCTGCGTTTGTGGGTCTGGGCGCCTACACCACCGCATTCCTGACCACGCAGTACGACGTGTCGCCGTGGCTGGCCTTGCCGGCCGGCCTGATCCTGACCGCCGTCGTGGCCTATCTGCTGGGCGCGATCACCTTGCGCCTGTCGGGCCACTACCTGCCGCTGGGCACCATCGCCTGGGGCCTGTCGCTGTACTTCCTGTTTGGCAATATCGACTGGCTGGGCAAGCACGACGGCATCGCCGGCATTGAACCCATCAGCATCTTCGGGATGTCGCTGGCCAACGGCCGCCACATTTATTACCTGATCTGGGTGTTTGTGCTGTTGGCGCTGTGGGCAACCCGCAATCTGCTGAACTCGCGTCCGGGGCGCGCCATCCGTGCGCTGAAAAGCGGCGCGGGCATGGCCGAATCGATGGGCGTGAACACCGCTGCGTACAAGGTTGTGATCTTCGTGTGGGCGGCGTTGCTGGCGTGCATTTCGGGCTGGCTCTACGCGCACATGCAGCGCGCCGTCAGCCCCAGCCCCTTCGGCGTGAACTACGGTATTGAATACCTGTTCATGGCGGTAGTGGGCGGTGCGGGCTATGTCTGGGGCGCGTTGCTCGGTTCCAGCGTCATCCTGGTGCTGAAAGACCAGTTGCAGAACTGGCTGCCCAAGCTGCTGGACACCAACGCCAACTTCGAGATGATCGTCTTCGGCGTGCTGCTGATCCTGATGCTGCAATACGCCCGCAACGGCCTGTGGCCGATTCTGGCGGGCTGGTGGGGCAGCATCACGGGCGCCGACGGTTCGCGCCGTAATCTGGCGCCGCCCGCGCCCGCACCGGCGTTGCCGACGCGCGCACGCCCGCAAGCGGGTCAGGTGGTGCTGGAAGTGGACGCCATCCGCAAAGAGTTCGGCGGTCTGGTGGCCGTCAACGACATCACCTTCAAGGTCAGCTCCGGCGAAATCATGGGCTTGATCGGCCCCAACGGCGCCGGCAAGAGCACGACCTTCAACCTGATCAGCGGCGTGTTGCCGGTGACGCGCGGCCAAGTCACGTTCATGGGCCAGCGCATCGACAACCGTTCGGCGCGCGAGATCGCCAAGCTGGGCGTGGGCCGCACGTTCCAACACGTGCAGCTGCTGCCGGGCATGACCGTGCTGGAGAACGTGGCGTTGGGCGCGCACTTGCGCTCGGACGTTGGCGTGCTGGCTGGCGCCTTGCACTCGGACCGCGCCCGCGAAGCACAGTTGTTGCACGAGGCCGCCGAGCAGATCAAGCGCGTGGGCCTGGGTGAATACCTGTACGAACAGGCGGGCAATCTGGCGCTGGGCCAGCAACGCATTCTGGAAATCGCGCGCGCCTTGGCGTCTGATCCGGTGCTGCTGTTGCTGGACGAACCTGCCGCCGGCCTGCGCTACAAAGAAAAGCAAGACCTGGCGCGGGTGCTGGAGCAGCTGCGCGCGGAAGGCATGAGCATTCTGCTGGTCGAACACGATATGGATTTTGTGATGCGCCTGACCAACCACCTGGTGGTGATGGATTTCGGCACCAAGCTGGCCGAAGGCGTGCCAGCCGACGTGCAAAAGAACCCGGCGGTGCTGGAAGCCTATCTGGGCGGCATCGACGACGACCTGCCCGAAGCGGATCAGGCCAAGCCCGTGTCGGCAGGAGGTGTGCAATGAGCGCGACGCAAACGCCCGTTCTTGAAGTCAGCAATCTGTCGGCCCGCTACGGCAAGGTTGGCGCGCTGGTCGGCGCCACGCTGACCGTGCCTGCCGGCAGCATCGTGACGGTGATCGGCGCCAACGGCGCCGGCAAATCCACCATGCTGAACGCCATGATGGGGTCCTTGCCCCAGACCGGCCATGCGGCTGGCACGGTGCAGTACGCGGGCACCGATGTGTCCAGCTGGCAGGTCGAGCGCCGTGTGGCGGCCGGCATGTCGCTGGTGCCGGAACGCCGCGAACTGTTCGGCACCATGTCCGTGGAAGACAACCTGCTGCTGGGCGGCTTTCGCCGCTACCGTGCCCGCGAGGCTGGCTGGCGCGACACGTTGAACGAAGTGTTCGACCTGTTCCCGCGCTTGCGCGAACGCCGTGCGCAACAGGCCGGCACGTTGTCGGGCGGTGAACGCCAGATGCTGGCGGTGGGCCGCGCGCTGATGGCCAAGCCCACCTTGCTGATGCTGGATGAACCCAGCCTTGGCTTGGCGCCGCGTATCGTGCGCGAAATCTTCCACATCATCGCGCGCCTGCGCGAGACGGGTGTTGCGATTCTGCTGGTCGAACAAAACGCCCGCGCGGCGTTGCAAGTGGCCGACTACGGCTACGTGCTGGAAACCGGCGAGGTCATTCTCCATGGCCCGGCACGTGAACTGGCGGGTGACCCGAAAGTTATCGAAAGCTATCTCGGCCTGGGCAAGGGCGCGGACAAGGACTGACGCGACGCGCATCCGTCCTTTCCAAATAACAACCGGGCGCTGCCCGGTTTTTTTATCGCTTGAAGACTATCGCTTGAAGACTATCGCTTGAAGACTTCCACCACGCGAAAGCGTTCACACACCAGCATCATGTCTGGCGCATAGCCGCCGTTGCGGTCGAAGTAGGCAATGTGCGCATCGCGCCAGACATCAAAAGGGCCTTCGCCTTCTGCCAGCGCAAACGCCTCGTCCACCTGGTCAAAGCGCTGGATCAACACGCTGGTGGTTTCGATGACGCAGGCCGGGCGGCCCTGGCCGTCCAGCACCACATCGCGCCGGCCAGCCTGGGGCACGGGTTCGTTGTCGTCGAAATGGGCGAGCGCGCCGCAGGTGGCCGTTTTGGTGCCGGCCAGTACCAGCGCCAGCAATTCGTCGGCCAGCGCGGGGGAGTCGCCAAACTGGAAGGTCACGGCATCTTCATAGGGGGCGGGCGGTTTCATGCCAACGGTGTCCATTGCAAGATCAGTTCCTGACCCATCGCGGGGTCGGAGGTGGATGGGGCGCCGGTTTCGATGCGCCCGGCGAACCGGCGCGACCACGCGGGAGCGTCATTATCGCGCACCGTAACGTCGTACCAGCCGCCGGTGCGTGTCATGTCCCAGGACAGGTCAACGGACGCGCCGGCCGCCAACGTCGTGTCGGCTTGCTGCGGGTGCTCATACGCATTGGCGGCCACGCGGAATGTGCGCGATTGAATTCCCGGGTTGTGTACCGACAGCCGCAAGGATGCACCCGGTTTGTCATAGGCGGCGATGACTTCAAGCTGCGGGGCGGCGGGGGGGCTGATGGCCGTGGCATCCGTAGTGTGGCTGACAGGGGTGGTAACCGTAGCACCCGTGTAATGCCGGTGAAAGCCATTCGGGCCCAACACCCAAAGGTCGTAGCGGCCGTCGTCCTCCGAGGTCAGCCATTGGCCTTCCAGCTGTTTTCCGGCCTCGACCGTATAACGGCGCGGGCCGCGTTCCAGATGCAGGCGGTCATAGACGTGCAGCACCGCGCCTGCCGCGCCAGCATTCTCACATTGCAGCGTGACTTGTTCACCGTCGACGCGCGCATGCACGTGCAGCGCATAGGGCAGCGCGCGCGATGGCCGGGTGCCGGGCGCTTGGCGCGCAAGGCCAGGCTCGGCGGGCGCGGGCGGAATGACGGTGCCGGGTAACGCCGACGCTTGCGCCGCACGTTCGGACGTGGCGGGAAACGCGCGCAGCAAGTCGGCGCCGTCGGGGTTCGCGAAATCGAAGATCGACGTCAGGTCACCACATACCGCGCGCCGCCACGGCGAAATGTTCGTCTCCGCCACGCCAAAGCGCTGCTCAACAAAGCGCAACACCGAGGTGTGATCGAACACCTGCGAGTTGACCCAGCCGCCTTTGGTCCACGGCGACAGCACGTACATCGGCACGCGTGGCCCCAGCCCATAAACCCCATGCAGATGCGCCGGCGTGTCGTCTTTTTCCACGCCGGTGATGATCTCGTGATATTCGCCCCGCGTGTCCACGGTGGACGCGCCCGCCATGGCACCCGAGGCGTCGCGCGATGGCGGCGCAGGCGGCGGCATGTGGTCGAAGAAGCCGTCGTTCTCGTCGAACATCAGCAGCAGGACGGTCTTGCTCCAGACCTCGGGGTTGGCCGTCAATGCATCCAGCACGCGCGCGGTGTAGTCGGCGCCTTGCGCCGGGCTGGACGGGCTGGGATGTTCCGAGCCCGCCTTGGTGGCGCAGATCCATGTCACTTGCGGCAGCGTGCCATCCAGCACGTCTTGCCGCAGCATGTCCAGATCGCGCGTCGTCAGCGCCTTGTCTTTCAGCGCCGCGAGCGACCCCGGTGCGCCTTGGTAAGCATCGCGATACGCTTTGAACCCGGCCGTGGGATTCAGCGAATAGTTGTCCGCCATGTTTTGGTAGATGCGCCAGCTGACGCCAGCGGCTTCCAGCCGTTCGGGATAGGTCGTCCACGTGTAGGCGCGGGCGGGGTCACCGCCCTTGAGCTTGTTGTAGACGTTGCCCAGCGCCGGGCCGTTGCCGCGTCCCTCGCCATCGTTGGTGCCGCTCCACACGAACAGCCGGTTCGTGTTGGTGCCGCCCGTGAACGAACAGTGATAGGCGTCACACACCGTGAAGGCGCGTGCCATTGCGTACTGGAAGGGCATGTCGGCGTCGGTGTAGTACGCCATTGAATGATTTTTCTTGGCGGCAGGCCACTGGCCCATGCGGCCTGCGTCCCAGGCGTCTTGCGCGTTGGACCAGGTATGCGGCGTGCTGGCGATGCGCAAGGTCTCGAAGGCTTCGCGCGTGTCCAGGTGATAGGGCAGCACGCTGCGCGGGGCGCCCTCGTCAGGCTTGTCGTTGTATTGCGCCCAGACGGTGCGATGCCGATAGTCGGGGCTGTCCGGCACCGGAATCGGAAAGCGGTCGCCGAAGCCTCGTACCCCGGCGAGCCCGCCGAAGTAATGATCGAACGACCGGTTTTCCTGCATGAAGATCACGATGTGTTCAACATCGCGGATCGTGCCGGTGCGGTGGTTGGCGGGGATGGCGAGCGCCCGCCGAATCGAGGCGGGCAAGAACGCCAGCGCGCTGCCAGCGCCTGCCAGGGATGCGCTCGTGCGCAGGAAATCGCGTCTGCTGTGCATGGCTCTACCTTGCGGTGCGAAGCCGATAGCGTACGCGGGTTTCCCTTTTTTTTCGCTGACAGCGCCGGGCTGGTTTTACTTGCGGCCCGTGCTTTCCGCGTAGTCCATGTACAGCTTGTGAGCGCGGCGCGCCATCGGGCCGTATTCCAGCACGCGGTCTTCCACGCGGTTCACATGGACCACCTTGCCGTAGTTGCCGGACGAGAACACTTCGTCGGCTTCTTCGACATCGGCGCGGGTCAGGCTGCGCTCTTGCACTTCAACGCCATCGGCCTTCAGCAGCGCCAGCAC
The DNA here is from genome assembly GCF_902859595.1 of Achromobacter kerstersii. GTDB lineage: Bacteria > Pseudomonadota > Gammaproteobacteria > Burkholderiales > Burkholderiaceae_B > Achromobacter > Achromobacter kerstersii. The sequence continues at coordinate 85,885 of NZ_CADIJQ010000002.1, forward strand.
GCGGCGGCGCGTAATGCCGTTCAGGAACGTGCCGTTATCAACCGGCGTGGACACCACGCCGTTCTTGGCGAGCCACAAATTGCTGGTGGCGAATTCCGCGATGTTGCCCGCGCCGTCCAGCATGATGGCGTTGTCGAAACCCTTTTCGGCGGCTTCGCGGATGGCGCGCTGGCCATTGGGGTACAGGCAGGAGGCCTTGGCGTCGGTGGGCGCCATGTTCGGCCACGACCGCGCAAAGCTCGAGAAGCAGGCCGAGAAACCTTGTTCGCCCGGCATCGGCACCTTGAACACGTGCAGCACGAACTGCGTCTTGTCGGCATCCGGCAACAGGAAGCCGTCGGCGCAGTAGAACATCGGCTTGATGTAGAGCTCGGTGCCTTCAGGGAATTTGGCCACGGCTTCCAGGCACAGCTTCTGGATCGTTTCCCAATCCATCTGCGGCTTCATCAGCATCTTTTCAGCCGAGCGCACAACGCGCTGGCAGTGCAGGTCCAGGTCAGGCGTCAGGCCGCGGAAAGCGCGCGCGCCGTCGAAGACCATGCTGGCCATCCAGAAGGCGTGGTCGGCGGGGCCGAGCAGTTTGGGGTTTTCGGTGGTCCAGTGACCGTTGTGCCAATACAGGGCGTCCATGCTTATCTTCCTTCACTTGTGTGGGGTGACGCAGCCGGGGCAATACCGAGGCATTACCGGGGCGGCGCCGAAACGTCAGGATACATGAGGCGGCGGGCAAGGTTGGCGCGCCATCGCACGTCATTCGCACGTCATTCGTGCGTCATTCACGGGCCAATGCGGCCTGCACACGATCAGCGGCATCTGCCGGCATCCATTGCCGCCAGACGGGGCCGTACTGCTTCAGGAAGTAGCGTGCGGCGTCTTCGGGTTCTTTGCCTTCCGTTTCCAGCCAGCCCAAGGTGGCGTTGATGGCGTCATCCGGCACGGTCAGCTTGCTGAGGAATTCCGCGATCTTGGGCGCGTCCTTCGCAAACGCCGCGTTCACGCCGGTCACGACCGGATTGGGCTTGAACTCTGTGGCGACGGGGTTGGCGCATTTGGGATCGGTCATGCAGGTGTAGGCCGTCTGGTCGAAGGCGGGCAGTTCCAGTTTCACCAGGTCCAGCGCACCCACCAGCGACGTGGGCGTCCAGTAATAGAAAACGATGTCGCGCTTGCGCTTGTACGCCGACACGATGGCCGCCTTTTGCGCCGCGCCGGAACCGGGGGCGAAAAGCGAATAGTCCTTGTCCAGCTTCAACGCACGCAGCAGGTTGTCGTTCAAGGTGCCGCAGGCCCAGCCGGCGGGGCAGCCGTAGATGCGGCCGCGTCCCGGTTCCTCGGGGTCGGCGAACACGTCTTTCATGCGCGCCAGGTCGGCGGCAGACTTCAATTCAGGATGGCGTTCGACGGTATAGCGCGGCACGTACCAGCCTTCGCCCGCGTCATACACATGGCCCACGCCCAGCACCTTGCCGCTGGCCAGGGCCTTTTTCCAGGCGCCTTCGATCTGGCCAGGCCAGACTTCGGGCGTGACATCCACATCGCCGCGTTGCAGCGCGGCCAGCATCGGCAGCGTTTCGCCGATTTCGACGGTGGTCTTGCAGCCGTAGCCGTGTTCCAGCACATAGCGTTCGATGCCCGCCAACACCAGGTTGGACTCCCAGTTCAGCCCGCTGAAGCGGACGGGGCGGTTGACTTCACAAGTGGGGGTTGCCGAAGGGCTTGCTGCCGGGCTGGCGGCATTCGCGGCGGGAGCAGCAAGCAGCGCCGCGGCCAGGGCCAAAGCGGCAGAGACGGGGGCGAGCGGATGCGGGTTGCGCATGGTCAGGCACCTGTTGGGTTGGGTGCGTTTTATTGTACGGGCGCTTGTGGCGGCCCTAATGCAAACGGGGCCGCATGATGCGGCCCCGTCCGGGTGACAAGCAGGGTCAGGCGGAATGCGGTCAGGCGCGGGCGGCGCGCCGGCGGTCGATGAAGGCGCCGACTTCGCCCACGATGCCGCGCCGGAAGGCCAGCACGCAGATGACGAAGATCAGGCCGATCACGATGGTGACCGATTCGCCCAGGCGCAGGAACCATTCCACGCCGGTCAGGCTGGCCATCATCTGGCCGAAGTCGCCCACCTTGTTCTCAAGCAGCACCACGATGAAGGCGCCGAGGATGGGGCCGGTCAAGGTGCCCAGCCCGCCGATCAGCGTCATCAGGATGACTAGCCCGGACATCTGCCAGGTGGCGTCCGACAAGGTGGCCGACACGAACACCAGCGTCTTGGTGGCGCCGGCAAGCCCGGCCAGCGCGGCCGACAGCACGAAGGCCAGCAGCTTAAAGCGGTCGACGTCATAGCCCAGCGAGACCGCACGCGGCTCGTTCTCGCGCAGCGCTTGCAGCACTTGTCCGAACGGCGAATTCACCGTGCGCCAGATGATGAAGTAGCCCAGCACGAAAATGCCCATCACCACGTAGTACAGGTTGATGTCCTTGGACAAATCCAGCATGCCCAGCAAGGTGCCGCGCGGCACGCTTTGCAGGCCGTCTTCGCCGCCGGTGAACTTGGCTTGCAGGAAGAAGAAGAACACCATCTGCGCCAGCGCCAGCGTGATCATCGCGAAGTAGATGCCGCTGCGGCGAATGGCGATGGCGCCCATCGCCAGCCCCAGCAACGCCGCCACGCCCACGCCGAACAGCAGGCCGATCTCGGTGGGAAAGCCCCACACCTTCATCGCGTACCCGGCCGCGTAGGCCGCGCTGCCCAGGAAGGCGGCGTGCCCGAACGACAAGAGCCCGGTAAAGCCCAAGAGCAGGTTGAATGCGCAGGCAAAGAGCGCGTAGCACATGATCTTCATGGCGAAGATCGGGTACACCCCCAGGAAGGGGAGAGCGGCCACCACGACGGCCAGTACCGCATAGCCCAGGAATTGACGATTCATTTTTCTTTTCCGAACAGCCCGGCCGGGCGGATCAACAGAACGATGGCCATGATGATGAACACCACGGTGCTGGACGCTTCGGGCCAGAACACCTTGGTCAGTCCTTCAATCACGCCCAGGCCCAACCCGGTCACGATGGCGCCCATGATGGACCCCATGCCCCCGATCACGACCACGGCGAACACGACGATGATGAGGTTGGACCCCATCAGCGGCGAAATCTGCAAAACGGGCGCAGCCAGCACACCCGCAAAGCCGGCCAGCGCCACGCCGAAACCGTAGGTCAGCGTGATCATGCGCGGCACGTTCACGCCAAAGGCTTCAACCAGGCGCGGGTTCTCGGTGCCGGCGCGCAGCAGGGCGCCCAGGCGAGTGCGTTCAATGACGAACCAGGTCGCCAGGCAGACCACCACCGACGCCGCCACGACCCAGCCGCGATAGTTCGGCAGAATCATGAAGCCCAGGTTGGTCGCGCCACGCAGCGCTTCGGGGGTCGGGTAAGGTTGCCCCGATACGCCGTAGAAGCTGCGGAACAGGCCTTCGATCAGCAAGGTCAGGCCGAAGGTCAGCAGCAGCCCATAAAGGTGATCAAGCTTGTACAGATGCTTGAGCAATAGTTTTTCGATCAGTATGCCGAACAGCCCCACGACCAGCGGCGCCAGGATCAGCATGATCCAGTAGTTCAACCCCAGGTACGACAGCCCCATCCAGGCGATGAACGCGCCCAGCATGTAGAGCGCGCCGTGCGCGAAGTTGATGACGTTCAGCAGCCCGAAGATCACGGCAAGCCCGAGCGACAACATGGCATAGAAGGAACCGTTGACCAGGCCCAGTAATAGCTGGCCGAACAAGGCCTGTATAGGGATGCCGAAAAGGTCAGTCATCTTGTGAAAATCCTGCGCGTACGGATGGAAGCGAGCAAATTCAAGGTGCGGCCGCGGCCCGCGCCGGGCCGCACCTTGGGGTCACATGAGCCGGGAATTATTTCTTGACCAGCTTGCAGGTGGACTCGGACAGCTTGGTGTAGACCTCGTCGCCAGGCAGCGTGGCCACGACCTTGTAGTAGTCCCACGGGCCCTTGGATTCGGCCGGGGTCTTCACTTGCATCAGGTACATGTCATGGACCATGCGGCCGTCTTCGCGCACATAGCCGCCTTGGGTGAAGAAGTCGTTGATCTTGTTCGACTTCATCCACTTGATGACGGTGTCGGCGTCGTCCGTGCCTGTTGCCTTCACGGCGTTCAGGTAGAACATCGTCGACGAGTAGTCGCCCGCTTGCAGCATCGACGGCTTGCGGCCGACCTTGGCTTCAAACTTCTTGGCCCAGGCGCGCGAGGCATCGGATTGATCCCAGTACCAGCCGTCGGTCAGGTACATGCCTTGCGTGGCTTGCAGGCCCAGCGAGTGCACGTCGTTGATGAACACGAGCAGGCCGGCCATCTTCATCGTCTTGGTCACGCCGAATTCATTGGCGGCCTTGATGGTGTTGATGGTGTCGCCACCCGCGTTGGCCATGCCCAGAATCTGCGCCTTGGAGGCTTGCGCTTGCAACAGGAAGGACGAGAAGTCCGATGCGCCCAGCGGTGCGCGCACCTGGCCCTTGATCTCGCCGCCGGCAGCCTTCACAACCGCCACGGTGTCGCGTTCCAGCGCGTGGCCGAAGGCGTAGTCGGCCGTCAGGAAGAACCAGCTCTTGCCGCCGTCCTTCACCACCGCCGAACCGGTGCCGCGCGCCAGCGCCACGGTGTCGTAGGCGTAGTGGACGGTGTAGGGCGAACATTGCGCGTTGGTCAGGTCGGATGCGCCCGCGCCCACGGCGATGAACGGCTTTTTCTTTTCAGCCGCCACGGCCGCCATGGCCAGGCTGGTGGCCGAGTTCGTGCCCGCAACAATGACGTCGACCTTCTGCTGGTCGAACCATTCGCGTGCGCGCGCCGACGCCACGTCGGCCTTGTTCTGGTGGTCGGCCGAGACAACTTCGATCTTCTTGCCGTTGATGGTGCCGCCGGCGTCTTCGATCGCCATGCGGATCGCGTCCAGACCAGCCTTGCCGTCGATGTCGGAATACACGCCCGACATGTCGGTGATGAAGCCGATGCGGATGACATCGTCGGAGATACCTTGCGCGTGGGCGGTTGCCCCTGCAAATCCCAGGCCCGCCATGGCCAGTGCAGCAGTGATGGTGTGCAGCTTCATGGGATGACTCCTCTTCCCTACGGTGTAGTGTTGCCGGGGGTCCGGCGGATGACAGGTTGTTTTAGACGCCCAACAATTCGTTGAGCGTGTCCTGTTTTTCTGAAAGTTCTGCGGCTTCGAAATGCTCGACGATCTGGCCGTGCTCCATGACATAGAAGCGGTCAGCCAGCGGAGCCGCGAAGCGGAAGTTCTGCTCGACCATGACGATCGTGTAGCCGCGCTGCTTCAGCGTCTTGATCATGCGGGCAAGCGCCTGCACGATGACGGGCGCCAGGCCTTCGGAGATTTCGTCCAGCAGCAGCAAATTGGCGCCGGTGCGCAGAATGCGCGCCACGGCCAGCATCTGTTGTTCGCCGCCCGACAAGCGCGTGCCCGGCGAATTCCGGCGCTCTTGCAGGTTGGGGAACATGTCGTAGATTTCGGCCAGCGACATGCCGCCGCCCAGCGAACCCACGACCGGCGGCAGCAGCAGATTTTCTTCGCAAGACAGGCTGGCGAAGATGCCGCGTTCTTCGGGGCAATAGCCCACGCCCAGGTGGGCGATTTTGTAGGTGGGCAGGTCGATGGCTTCGGTGCCGTGAATGCGCACCGAGCCCTTGCGGGAACCCGTCAGCCCGAGAATCGCGCGCAACGTCGTGGTGCGGCCGGCGCCATTGCGGCCCAGCAGCGTGACGACTTCACCTTGCCCCACGCGCATATCCACGCCGTGCAGGATGTGCGATTCCCCGTACCAGGCTTGCAAGCCTGAAATTTCCAGTGCCGGGGTGCTCATGCGTGCGCTCCTTGAAGTTCGCCGTCGGTGGTGCCCATGTACGCCTGCATCACGGCCGGATGGCGGGAGACTTCGGCGTACGTGCCTTCGGCCAGCACCGAGCCGCGCGCGAGCACGGTGATGGTGTTGGCGATGGAGGACACGACGTTCATGTTGTGTTCCACCATCAGGATCGTGCGCCCGGCGCTGACGCGCTTGATCAGCTGCGTGACGCGGTCCACGTCTTCGTGGCCCATGCCCTGCGTGGGCTCGTCCAGCAGCATCAGTTCGGGTTCCATCGCCAGCGTGGTGGCGATTTCCAGCGCGCGCTTGCGGCCATACGGCAGATTCACCGTGGTCTCGTTCGCAAAGGCGCCCAGGTCCACCTGTTCAAGCAGCGCGCGCGCCGGCTCGTTCAAGGACGCCAGCCGCTTGTCGCTTTGCCAGAAGTGAAACGACAGCCCCGTCTTGCGCTGCAAGCCGATGCGCACGTTCTCAAGCACGGTCAGGTGTGGGAACACCGCCGAAATCTGGAACGAGCGAATCACGCCACGCCGCGCAATCTGCGCGGGGCGCTCGCCGGTAATGTCGATACCGTTGAACTTGATGGTTCCCGACGTGGGAGATAAGAACTTGGTAAGCAGGTTGAAGCATGTGGTCTTGCCCGCGCCGTTAGGCCCGATCAAGGCATGAATCTCGCCTCGCTTGATACGCAAATCGACCCCATTGACCGCGACGAATCCGCGGAACTCCTTGGTGAGGCCTTTTGTCTCCAGGATTGTGTCATCCATGTCCGCTGCACCAGCGTTGTATTTATATGGTCTCTGCCTGCCGTCGTTGCGACAGACCCCCGCGGGGTCAGAAAACCAGAGATGTCTCGTAGTTTTCTGATGAGTTGCCGGCGAGTATGCGGACCTCTTTATCAAAATTCCATGAGGGTTTTACATAGGTTTTGCAGTGCGGAAAGGTCAATTGTCGGCAGGCCGACAATACACGCCGCTCAAGGCGGGAAAACCCTTTTCCATGCGCAATGCATTGCAGCAAATACGCGTTGATTCTTATCAATTGATCAAACAAATTCAGCGAGGGAAAACCCCGGTTTTCCGCTCGCTGAAATCACAATGCCCTATTTGGACCGCAGGGTTTACGCGGGTGTTTTTTGTTTGAATTCACACAGATCGGAAATGCCGCATTGGGGGCACTTCGGTTTGCGCGCCACGCAGATGTAGCGGCCATGCAGGATCAGCCAGTGATGAGCGTCCTGGATATATTCGCGCGGGATGAATTTCACGAGCTTGTCTTCCACTTCAAGCACGTTCTTGCCCGGCGCGATACCGGTGCGGTTCGACACGCGAAAGATATGCGTATCCACCGCCATCGTGGGCTGGCCGAATGCGGTGTTGAGCACGACGTTGGCCGTCTTGCGGCCCACGCCCGGCAGCGATTCCAATGCCTCGCGCGTTTGCGGCACTTCGCCGCCGTGATGCTCAAGCAATATCCGACAGGTGGCGATCGTGTTCTTGGCTTTGGTGCGGTACAGCCCGATGGTCTTGATGTAATCGGACAAGCCTTCTTCGCCCAGCGCCAGCAACGCTTCGGGCGTGCCGTATTGCGGGAAGAATTTACGCGTGGCGATGTTGACTGACTTGTCGGTGGCCTGCGCCGACAACAGCACCGCGATCAGCAGCTGGAACGGCGTGTCGTATTCCAGTTCGGTCGTGGGGTTCGGGTTGGCCGCTTGCAGGCGGGCGAAGATCTCACGGCGTTTGGCTGCGTTCATGACTGCGTCGGATTACGGCGGGCCCGGGCGCGGGCCAACGCGGATTCAATGGCGGAGCGCTTGCGGTCTTCGCTTTGCGCGTCGTCGGCGGCGGGCGGGGGCGCACTTGCGGCGGCGGGCGTCTCTGGCGCCATCAGGCGGGCGTTGTCGGCAGCCAGGCGTTCGGCTCGCGCCTGGTGGCTGCGATGCCGTTGGCGGCTGATGGTGGCGTCTTCTGCGGTCCATGCGCGGCCGGCAGGCACCATTTGAATACAGTCCACCGGACAGGGCGCCACGCACAGATCACAGCCCGTGCACCAATCGGCCAGCACGGTATGCATGTGTTTGTTTGCGCCCACGATCGCGTCGACCGGACAGGCCTGGATGCACAGCGTACAGCCGATGCAGTGCGATTCATCGATGCGGGCAACCAGCAGCGGGCCGGGTTCGCCGCGCTCAAGGTCCAGCGGCAGGGCGGGGGTTTGCAGCAGGGCGGACAGCGCGGCGATGCCGTCGTCGCCACCGGGCGGGCAGCGGTTGATCGGCGCTGAGCCGTCCGCGATGGCGTCGGCATAAGGCCGGCAGCCGTCATAGCCGCACTTGGTGCATTGCGTCTGGGGCAGCAAGGCGTCGATGCGGTCGGCAAGTGAGCGACAGGACATGTAAGGCCAATAAAAGAAAAGGGGCCACGCGGGCCCCGTGAAATACGGATCAGGCTTGAGGAGGCGCGGGCCAGGCCCGCGCGTCACCTGCCGGACGGCGCTGTGCCGTCGTCAAGCCGATTGCCGGATGAATTCGGCAATTTTAGGACAGATCATTTCGCGCCAGCGGCGGCCCGAGAAAATGCCGTAGTGGCCGCAGTTCGGCGCCGTGTAGTGCGACTTGCGCTCGGCCGGAATGTTCTTGCACAGCTTGATGGCCGCACGCGTCTGGCCCTGGCCCGAGATATCGTCCAGCTCGCCTTCAATGGTGAAGAGCGCAACCTTCTTGATGTCGGCGGGGCGCACCGTCTGGCCGTCGACTTCCCACGTGCCGCTGGGCAGCGCGAAGTCCTGGAACACCATGCGGATCGTGTCCAGATAGAACTCGGCCGGCATGTCCAGCACTGCGTTGTATTCGTCGTAGAAGCGGCGGTGCGCTTCGGCGTCGCTGTCGTCGCCGCGCAGCAAGTCCAGGTAGAACTCGTAGTGCGACTTCATGTGGCGGTCGGGGTTCATGGCCATGAACCCGGCGTGCTGCAGGAAGCCGGGGTAGACCTTGCGGCCCGCGCCCGGGTAACGCGGCGGCACCGGGTGGATCACCTGGCTTTCAAACCACGAATAGGGCTTGGTGGTGGCCAGGCGGTTCACCTGCGTGGGCGACTGGCGCGGGTCGATGGGGCCGCCCATCATGACCATGCTGCGCGGCTGGCAGGGGTCATTGGCGGTGGCCATCAGCGACACGGCGGCCAGCACCGGCACGGTGGGCTGGCAGACCGAAATCACGTGCACGTCCGGGCCCAGGTGGCGGATGAAATCCTGCACGTAGCGCACGTAGTCGTTCAGATGGAACGGGCCGGCGGCTAGCGGCACCATGCGGGCGTCGACCCAATCTGTGACATAAACGTCATGGTTGGGCAGCAGGGCGCGCACGGTGTCGCGCAGCAAGGTCGCATGGTGGCCCGATAGCGGGGCAACCAGCAGCACTTTGGGGTCATCGCGGCCGGCGAGGCGCACGTCGCGGTGAAAGTGCACCAGGCGGCAGAAGGGCTTGTCCAACGCCAGCGCTTCGGTCACGCGAACGGTCTTGCCGTTGATCTCGGTGGTGGGAAGATTCCAGGCGGGTTTCTGGTATTCCTTGCCGATACGCGTCATCAGCTCGTACCCCGCGGCCATCTGGCGGGAAATCGGGGTGTAAGCGAGGGGACTGTAGGGACTGGAGAACAGCTGAGAACCGGCATCCGTGAATGCAGCGAACGGAGTCAGGAAGGCGCGCTGCATTTCGTGCAATTGGTACAGCATTTGGAGGATGTCCTTCTGGGTCGAGCGTGTGCCCCGATTATTGCGCCGAGGACTAAAGATATATCCAATCAGCCTAAAGAAACTGCGGCAAACACCGGGATTCTGTTGCTAAAAAGAGACCCGTCATCCCCTTAGGCACCAGTTTAGGGCGTTTTTTTGCCCAGCATAGAGACCAAAGGGAGGATTTATGCACTAGGCCGGCCAGTGCGGGATCACCAGTAATTTTCTACTGCCAGGTTGCCGGGAATGCCCCGGCGGCCCGGCTTGAAACCGCGTTCGCCCAGCAGCTTGCGAGCGTCCGCCAGCATGTCGGGGTTGCCGCAAAGCATGATCTTCGCCTGCTCCGGGTCCAGCGGCAGCCCGGCCAGCTGCTCTAGCCGGCCATCGGCGATCAGCGTGGTCAGGCGCTCTTGCGGCATGCCGGGCAGCGCTTCGCGGGTGGCGATGGGCAGGTAGATGAGCTTTTGCGGATCTGCCGCAAACACCTCGGCCAGTTCCGGCCGCGCGCCCCAGGATTCGATTTCTTCGCGATAGGCCAGCTCCGCCACGGTGCGCACGCCGTGCACCAGAATGATGCGGCGATAGGCGCGCCATGTGGCGGGGTCGCGCAGCAGCGACAGGTAGGCCGACAGGCCGGTGCCGGAAGCCAAAAGCCACAGGTCGCCGCCGGGCGCGAAGCGTTCCAGCGTCAGGAAACCGTAGGGCGTTTTTTCGACGTACAAGGCATCGCCCGGGCGCAACTGCGCCATGCGGGGGCTGAACAGGCCGTCGGGAACCACGATGGAATAGAACTCCAGCCCGGACTCGTGCGGGGCGGACACCATCGAGTAGGCGCGCCACAGCGTGGGCGGGCCGTGGGGATCATCAGCCCCGGGTAAACCGACCCGGGCGAACTGGCCCGGCAGGAACGTATACGCGTCGTCGCGCGTTACGCGCAATGAGAACAGCTTGTCGGGCACCCAGGTGTGGATCTGAGTGACGGTTTGGCGCGTGTATTTGGAGTCGTCGGTCATCGGGGCATCGCACGAAACCGGTTGCCAGGCGGCAGCCAGCTATCGCGGATTATTTTTCCAGGAATTGCAGCTTGTCCTGCTTGCCGTTCCAGTCGTCGGCGTCCGGCAGGGGCTTCTTGGCGCGGCTGATGCTGGCGAACTCGGGCGAGAGCTCAGCGTTCAGCGCGATGAAATTCAGTTGGTCTTGCGGCACGTCTTCTTCGGCGTAGATCGCATTGGCCGGGCATTCCGGGATGCAGACGGCGCAGTCGATGCATTCGTCGGGATCGATCACGAGGAAGTTCGGACCCTCACGAAAACAGTCCACCGGGCACACATCAACGCAATCGGTGTACTTGCACTTAATACAGTTTTCGGTGACAACGTGGGTCATTCAGGAACTCCGGGATCGGCGGCATTTGTGTCTTGTTGGGCGGATTTTACCCAATGCGCGCCCGATGTGCCGGTAATACCCGTATTGACTTCGTGGCCCATGGCCCTGAACCCCCGGTTCTCTATGCTATGGTGTCGCGAAACCGATACGCGCAATCATGATAATCACTTCGCTGCTCGACACCGATCTGTATAAATTCAGCATGATGCAGGTGGTACTGCATCAGTTCCCCGCTGCACAGGTCGAGTACCGTTACAAGTGCCGCACCGTTGGGGCCGATCTGCGCCCCTATCTGGATGAAATCCGCGAAGAAGTGCACCAGCTGTGCCAGCTGCGCTTCACCCAGGATGAGCTGGATTATCTGGGCGGCTTGCGCTTCATCAAGAGCGACTTCGTCGACTTTCTTGGCCTGTTCCATCTGCCCGAGCGCTGCATCCACATCACTGAAGGCGATGCGCCGGGCGAGATCGCCATTGAAGTGAAAGGCCCGTGGCTGCACACGATTCTCTTCGAGATCCCGGTGCTGGCCATCGTCAACGAGGTCTACTTCCGCAACACACGCAAGAACCCCGATTGGGAAGAAGGCCGCCAGCGTCTGCAATCCAAGATGCACCTGGTGCTGGACGACCCGGCGCTGGCCGATTTCCGCGTGGCTGAATACGGCACGCGCCGCCGCTTCTCCAAGGTCTGGCACCAGGAAGTGGTGTCCACCATGAAGGCCCAGATGGGCGAGCATTTTGCAGGCACCAGCAACGTGTTGCTGGCCAAGCAGCATGAAGTGCTGCCGCTGGGCACGATGGGCCACGAATACTTGCAGGCTTGCCAGGCGCTGGGGCCGCGGTTGCGGGATTCGCAGGTGTTTGCGCTGGAAGTCTGGGCCAAGGAATACCGGGGCGACCTCGGCATTGCGCTGTCGGACGTCTACGGCATGGACGCGTTCCTGCGCGACTTCGACATGTATTTCTGCAAGCTCTTTGACGGCGCCCGCCACGATTCCGGCGACCCCTTCGTCTGGGGCGAACGCTTGCTTGAGCACTACCGCAAGAACCGCGTGGACCCGCGCGCGAAGACGCTGGTGTTCTCGGATTCGCTGACCTTCCCGCGCGCAATCGAGCTGGCCCGCCAGTTCTCGGGCCGCTGCAAGGTGTCTTTCGGCATCGGCACGAACCTGACCAACGACCTGGGCCACGAACCATTGCAGATCGTCATGAAGATGGTCCGCTGCAATGGCCAGCCGGTGGCCAAGGTGTCTGATGCGCCAGAAAAAACCATGTGCGACGACCCCGCCTATCTGGCGTATCTGCGCCAGGTGTTTCAGTTGCCTCCCGCCTGAGGGCGGCTCGGGGTAAATTGCTGGTTTCCAGTTTCATCAACCCAACTCGACTCTAGGGGAATATTCATGAGCAGCATCAAGCGCTTCCACGTCGCCAAGCGCCTGTCGGACATGGCCGTGTACAACGGTGTCGCGTACCTGGCAGGCCAGGTGCCGGACGACGCCAAGCTGGACATTACCGGCCAGACCGAGCAAGTGCTGGCGACGATCGATCGCCTGCTGGCCGAAGCCGGCACCGACAAGACCAAGATCCTGATGGCCCAGATCTACGTGGCCAACATCAAGGAATTCGACGGCATGAACAAGGCATGGGACGCCTGGGTCGCTGACGGCAATTCGCCTCCGCGCGCCACGGTTGAAGCCCGCCTGGCCAACCCGGATTTCAAGGTCGAGATCATTGTGACGGCCGCTATCTAAGCGACTGCCGCCCGCAAGTGAAAAGCCCTTCGGCATGCCGAAGGGCTTTTTCTTTGAGCCTTGCACGCCTCTGCGCCAACGCGAAGGGGCGTTATTCCCCCATCAGCAACGTTGCCGCCAGCAGGCCGCCCAAGGCGTCGCAGCGCGAGAGTTCCGCCGCCGGCACCGTCTTTTCCGCCACGATCTGTTCGGGCGTCTGCGCACCCAGATTCACGATCAATGCAGGCGCCACCGCGCTCAGCCGCCATCCGGTGCAAATCCGTTCCACCTGCCGCGCGGCGCCCGTGCCATCGCTGCCGGCGCTGATCGCGCAGGCGTAGGGCAAGCCCTGAATGCGGTCGAGCACGGCGTAGTAGTTGCGATCAAAAAACTCCTTCATCTCGCCGCTCAGGCTTGCCAGGTTTTCGGGCGCGCAGAACAGATAGCCGTGGCTTGCCAGCAAGGCGTCGGCTTCAACGTCGGAGGCCCGCAGCAACTTCACGCACAAGGCGTCCGCCAGGTCGAGTTCGGCCGCGGCCGCTTGCGCGCCACGCGCTGCGGCCTCGGCCATTTGCCTTGCCGCGCCGGTGCGCGAATGCCAGACGATCAGCAGCTGCTTCATGCGTAGCGCGCCAAGGTGTCCTGCCGGTAATAGGCCCGCAGCAGGTCATACCATTCGGGCAGCGCCTGCTGCATCGGGAACGGGTCCACGAAGAAGTGTTCGGAGCTGACCGCGAAGAATTCCGCCTCGTCCGTGGCCGCGTACGGGTCCATCGGCAATTGGCCGTACCAGGCGTCGGCTTCTTCGCTTTCGGGGTCCACGTCGTGCGGAATGGCGGCTTCCACGGCATCGAGCGCGGCGATGAAGCGGTCAAGGCTGTCGTCCAACACGCGGCGCCATACCTGCGGTTTCAGATCCGGGTGCGCGGCCAGCGACGGCATGCCGTCCGCAAAACCGGAACGCAGGTCCAGCTTATGGGCGAACTCATGGATGACGACATTGAAGCCACCGTCAGACAACTGCGTGTCCTCCCAGGAGAGCACCAGCGGGCCGCCTTCCCACGCTTCGCCCGCCGCATCTTCGATGTACTCGTGAACCACGCCGTCATCGTCCTGGCGCGAACGCGGAATACGGAAGCTGGCCGGATACACGATGATTTCGTCCCAGCCCTCATAGAGTTCAGGGGCGAGGTTCAGGATGGGCAGGCTGGCCTGCGCGGCAATCGACAGCCGCATGAAGTCCGAGACGTCCAGGCCCTGCGCGCCGTTGATGGTCTTGCTGGCCAGCAGCCAGGCCGACCGCGCGAGCAGCTGAGCGGTTTCATCGGCGTTCAACGCCGCCAGGAAAGGGTGGGCATCCAGCACCTGCCGCCACAGTTCGGGCGAGATGCGGGCTTGCATCTCGGCCACTTCGGACGCGCGGGCGCCCCGGCCCTTGAGCCAGCGCAACATAAGCTTGGGTTCCTTCTATATATCGGGATATGGCAGGGGATTCTGAGTGATCAAACCCTAGTGTAGAGTGTCGGGATATCAACCAACCCCAGCACGACGCCCTTCATGTCCGCCCCGCCTGTTATCGATGCGCCTTCGCCTTTTGACGCTTCCTGGCGGCAGGAGGTCGGGGCGGGCCTGGACGCCGATGGCCTGGCGCTGATTGACCGGGCCGTCGCCTGGGCCATCCCGCGCTTTGAAGGCCAGCACGCGCTGACTGGCGAGCCGTTGGCCAGCCACGGCGCAGGCGTCGTCCGCATCCTGGCGGCCCTGCATACCGACGCCGCCACGCGCGCCGCCGCGCTGCTGGCCGCCTTGCCCACCGACTTGATGGCGCCCGCGCCCGCCTTGCGCAACGACCCCGTCGCCACCGCCTTCGGCGCCGAAGTGGCGCGGCTGGTGCAAGGCACGCGCGCCCTGTTGCGGCTGGGCGTGGTGGCCCGCCAAGCCAGCGACGCCGAAGCCGAAAGCGGTTCGCAAAAGGAAATGCAGCGCAAGATGCTGCTGGCCATGGCGGCCGACCTGCGCATCGTGCTGATGCGCTTGGCCTCGCGGCTGCGCACCTTGCGTTGGCACGCGGAAAGCAAGGCGCCATGCTCGACCGGGTTCGCGCAGGAAACGCTGGATCTGTATGCGCCACTGGCAAACCGGCTGGGCATCTGGCAGATCAAATGGGAAATGGAAGACCTGGCTTTCCGCTTCCTGGAGCCCGACCGCTACAAGCAGATCGCCCGATTGCTGGAAGAAAAGCGGGTTGAGCGCGAAGCCTTCATTGCGGGCGCCATCGAGCGCATGCAAACGGCGTTGGCCAAGAGCGGCATCGACGCCGAAGTCAGCGGCCGGCCCAAGCACATCTACAGCATCTGGAACAAGATGCGGGTCAAGCGCCTGGACTTCTCGCACATGTACGACTTGCGCGCATTGCGCATCATCGTCGAAGACGTGCGCGCCTGTTATACGGCGTTGGGGCTGGTGCACGAAATGTGGACGCCACTGTCCGACGAGTTCGACGACTACATCTCGCGGCCCAAGCCCAATGGCTATCGCTCGCTGCATACCGTGGTGGCGGACGATGACGGCCGCCCGTTCGAAGTGCAGATTCGCACGCGCGAGATGCATCAGTTCGCCGAATACGGCATGGCCGCGCATTGGCGCTACAAGGAAGCGGGCGCGAAGGGCGGCCAGGTTGCGGCCTCCAGTGAATACGACCGCCAATTGGCGTGGATGCGCCAGCTGCTGGCCTGGAACAGCGATGTCGAAGGCGGTGCAGAGCCGGGGCAGGCGTCGGGACTCGAGTCCGGAAACGCGTCGGGCCAAGAGGCTGGCAAGCCCGGGGGCAAAGCGGAATCCGGCAAAGGCGCCTCGGGCAAGCCGGGGTCCAGCAAGAATCGCAATGCGGTGAAGGCGCCCGCGCACACGGACGAACGCATCTACGTGCTGACGCCGCAAGCGCGCGTGATCGAGCTGCCCGCAGGCGCCACGCCGGTGGACTTCGCCTATCACCTGCACACGGACCTGGGCCACCGCTGCCGCGGCGCGCGTGTCGACGGGCAGATGGTGCCGCTGCAAACGCACTTGTCGACCGGGCAGACCGTGGAGATCATCTCCGCCAAGTCGGGCGGGCCTTCGCGCGACTGGCTCAATCCCCAGTTGGGGTTCCTGGCCAGCCCGCGGGCGCGCGCCAAGGTGCGCATGTGGTTCAACGCCATTGAATTGCAGCAACGCATCACCCAAGGCCAGGCCTTGGTTGAAAAAGAATTGCAGCGGCTGGGCAAGACGGCCGTCAATCTGGAACAGCTGGCGCAAAACCTGGGCTTTGCGCGCGCCGACGACCTGTACGTTGCGGCGGCCAAGGAAGAGTTCAGCCTGCGCCAGATCGACAGTGTTTTCCAGCAGCCCGGTCCCGCGGTGGAACCCCAGCCTGCCGCGTTGCGCAACGCCAGCGCGGGCAGCGCCGAGAAAAGCGGCAAGAGCGGCGTGCTGGTGGTGGGGGTGGGTTCGCTGCTGACGCAGCTGGCGCGCTGCTGCCGCCCCGCGCCACCCGACGCCATTGCGGGCTTCGTCACGCGGGGGCGCGGCGTGTCGATTCATCGCAGCGACTGCCACAGTTATCTGGCCTTGGCCGCGCGCGAACCCGAGCGCGTCATTGAAGTGGCCTGGGGCGAAACCTCAGACACGTTCTATCCGGTGGACGTCAGCGTGCGCGCGCACGACCGTCCCGGTCTGTTGCGCGACCTGTCCGAAGTTTTTGCGCGGCTGCGTCTGAACGTGGTGGGGGTGAATACGCAGAGCAAGCAGTCGCTGGCTCATATGGTGTTCACGGTGGAGGTGCGCGGGGGCGAATCGCTCGCCCGTGCGCTGGACGCCTTGGCCGAAGTGGCGGGCGTGTCCTCGGCAACGCGCCGGTAGGACGAAAACCCCCAGGGCCAGGCGGCCGTGGGGGCTCAAGCTTTAGTGGTCCAGTTGCTCGTGCGCGCGTTCGCGCATGAAGAACGCGGCAATCAGGCCCAGCGCCACGCCGAACATCACGTAGTAGGCCGGCGCCATCGGCGAACCGGTGGTCTTGATCAGCCACGTCACGATGAACTGCGCGAAACCGCCGAAGATCATCACGGCCACGTTATAGGCAAGCGACAAGCCCACGGAACGCACGCGCGCCGGGAACAATTCCGCCATCACCGTGCTGAACACGCCGAAGAAGGCCGACACGAAGAAGCACACGACGATCTGCACCGTCAGCAGGCGGCCGATCGACGGCGCGTCCGACAGCCAGTAGTACAGCGGATACAGCACGATCAGGTAGCCGATCAGCGAACTGATCACCAGCGGACGGCGGCCGATGCGGTCGGACCATGCGCCCATGAACGGCGTCATCAGCACCATCAGCGCCGCGCCCGCCATCTGCACCATGAAGGTTTCCTTCATCGGCAGCTTCAGGATTTGCGTGGAGTACGTCACCAGATACGTGAAGGTGATGTAGATGGACACCGTGGCGGTCACGACCAGGCCCACGCCGATCATCGTTTCACGCGTGTGGGTCTTGACCATCTGAACCAGGCTCAGGCGCTGCACTTCACCGCGCGCGGCGGCCTGGCGGTCTTCTTCCTGCATCTTCTTGAAGACGTCGGTTTCGTCGACGTTCTTGCGGATATAGATGGCGATGGGAACAATGACCAGGCCGAAGGCGAACGGAATGCGCCAGGCCCAGGCGGCGATCTGTTCTTGCGTGAAGAACTCGGTGATCAGCGTGCCGCAAGCCGCGCCGATCAGCAGCGCCAGCATCTGGCCGGCCATCTGCCACGAGCCGTAAAAGCCGCGTTTGCCGTTGGGGGCCATTTCAATCAGCAGCGCCGTCGACGTGCCGAATTCACCGCCCGCCGAGAAACCCTGCAACAGGCGCGCGATCAGGATGAAGATCGGGGCCAGGATGCCGGCGGCGTGGTACGTCGGGGCAACCGTGATCAGCGCGATGGACACCGCCATCAGCGAGGTCACCATCACCATCGCGGCCTTGCGGCCTTTTTTGTCGCCGTACATGCCCAGGATGATGCCGCCCACGGGGCGCATGAAGAAACCGACGCCGAAGATGGCGGTCGTCATCAGGATGGCGTTGAGTTCGCTGCCCGGCAGGTTGGGGTCGGTGGGAAAGAAGAGCTTCGCGATGATCGGCGTCATGAACGCGAACACCAGGAAGTCATACCATTCGAGGGCGTTGCCTATCACTGCGGCCACGATGTTGCGTGTGGGAACTGCTTTGTGCTGCACGGTTTCTCCTTGGGGGTGTTATTCCAATCCGGGCGACATTCTAGGCGCTTAACCCGTGAACAGTGCCGGGCGCCGTCCGAGACGTGGGCGCTTCCTGGCTTTACACTTCTGTTTTTCCCAAAAGCAGAGAAGTCACATGAACGCGCGCACCTGGCTGGAAACGCTGGTGGGTTTCGACACCACCAGCCGCAATTCCAATCTTGCCCTGATCGAAACCGTCCGCGATTGGCTCAAGGGCCAGGGCGTCGATGCGTGGCTGGCGCACAATCCCGAGCGCACCAAGGCCAACCTGTTCGCCACGTTGCCGGCGCAAGACGGCAACCAGCAGGGCGGTATCGTTCTGTCGGGCCACACTGACGTGGTGCCCGTGGATGGCCAGGATTGGGCCTCGGACCCGTTCAAGCTCATCGAAAAAGACGGCCTGCTGTATGGCCGCGGCGCGTGCGACATGAAGGGTTTCATCGCCGGCTCGCTGGCGTTGGTGCCGGAATTTCTGGCCATGCCGCGCAAGAAGCCAATCCACCTGGCCTTCTCGTATGACGAAGAAGTGGGCTGCGCGGGCGCGCCCTACATGCTGGCCGATCTGCTGGAACGCGGCATCCGCCCCGAAGGCTGCGTCGTGGGTGAGCCCACGGGCATGCAGGTGGTGGTGGCCCACAAGGGCATCAACCTGTTCCGCTGCAAGGTGCACGGCAAGGCGGCGCATTCGTCCTTGACCCCGCGCGGCTGCAACGCCATCGAGTACGCCGCCCGCCTGATCTGCCGTATTCGCGACCTGGCCGACAGCTTCAAGGCCAACGGCCCGTACGATCAGTTCTACGACGTGCCGTTCTCCACGATGACCACCAACCAGATCCGTGGCGGCATCGCGGTCAACACCATCCCTGAGCTGTGCGAATTCACCTACGAATTCCGCAACCTGCCGGGCATGCAGCCCGATGAGATCCAGGCAGAAGTTGAAAAATACGTGCGCGATGAGCTCTTGCCGCGCATGAAGTCCGAGTTCGACGGCGCTTCCATCGAAATCGAAACGGGCGCCGCGGCCCCCGCGCTGGAAGCGTCGGAAGAAGCCGCCATCACCCAGCTGGTGCGCGCGCTGACCGAAGACCGCACCACCCGCAAGGTGGCCTATGGCACCGAAGCCGGTTTGTTCCAGGGCATCGGCATTCCGACGGTCGTTTGCGGCCCCGGCCATATCGAACAGGCCCACAAGCCCAACGAATATGTCGCCGTGGACCAAATGGCGTCGTGCGAGACCTTCCTGCGCCGCCTGGGCCAATCGCTGTAATTCACGCCAAGTGGCGCTAAGGGCAATCCGGGCGCGGCCGGGGCTGGGGGCTTCCCGCCCCGGCCGCGCCCGGGTCAGGTAAAATGTCGGGTTGCAAACCGGATTTGCGGCCGGCAGTGGTCTGTCGCGATACCGGGGGAGATGCTTGGTGAAACCTTACGACTTTCCGGATGCCAAGGGCCATTTTGGTCCCTATGGCGGTGTTTTCGTGGCGGAAACGCTGATGCACGCGCTCGACGAGCTGCGCGCAGCCTATGACCATTACCGTGTCGATCCCGCCTTCCTGGAAGAGTTCAACTACGAACTCAAGCATTTTGTCGGCCGGCCCAGCCCGGTCTACCATGCCCGCCGATGGTCCGAGATGCTGGGCGGCGCCCAGATCTGGTTCAAGCGCGAAGACCTGAACCACACCGGCGCGCACAAGGTCAACAACTGCATTGGCCAAGCGCTGCTCGCCAAGCGCATGGGCAAGCCGCGCGTCATCGCGGAAACCGGCGCTGGCCAGCACGGCGTGGCTACGGCCACGGTGGCGGCCCGCTACGGCATGGAATGCGTCGTCTACATGGGCAGCGAAGATATCCGCCGCCAAGCGTCGAACGTTTACCGCATGAAGCTGCTGGGCGCCACGGTGGTGCCGGTCACTTCCGGTTCGCGCACCCTGAAAGATGCGCTGAACGAAGCCATGCGCGACTGGGTCACCAACATCGAAAACACGTTCTACATCATTGGCACGGTGGCGGGTCCCGACCCCTATCCCCGCATGGTGCGAGATTTCCAGACCGTCATCGGCAATGAATGCCTGACGCAGATGCCGGAAGCCATCGGCCGCCAGCCCGACTACGTCGTGGCGGCAGTGGGCGGCGGCTCCAACGCCATGGGCATCTTCCATCCCTACATCCCCTACGAAGACGTGCGCCTGATTGGCGTCGAAGCGGCGGGCGAGGGCATGGACAGCGGCAAGCACGCCGCATCGCTGGCTGCTGGCCAGGTGGGCGTGCTGCACGGCAACCGTACCTATGTCATGCAGGACGCCGACGGCCAGGTCCAGGAAACGCATTCCGTTTCCGCTGGCCTGGATTACCCCGGCGTGGGTCCCGAACATGCCTGGCTGAAAGACTCGGGCCGCGCGGAATACGTGGGGATCACCGACGATGAGGCCCTGAAGGCGTTTCACGACTGCTGCCGCATCGAAGGCATCATGCCGGCGCTTGAGTCCTCGCACGCCATCGCGCAAGCGGTGAAGATGGCCGCCACGCTACCGCGCGACGCGATCATCCTGGTCAACTTGTCGGGCCGTGGCGACAAAGACATGCATACCGTCGCCGAACGTGCCGGTATCGAGCTCTAACACCATGACAACTCGCATTGATCGTATTGCTGCCGCTTTCGCGCGCGCCGCCGAATCCGGTCGCGCCGCAGCGCTGATTCCCTATATCGCGGCGGGCGATCCTTCGCCCGCGGCCACCGTACCGCTGATGCACGCGCTGGTCGACGCCGGCGCCGATGTCATCGAGCTTGGCGTGCCGTTTTCCGATCCCATGGCCGACGGCCCTGTGATCCAACGCGCCGCCGATCGCGCCATCGCGCAGGGCGTGGGCCTGGCCCGGGTGCTGGAGCTGGTGGCAGAATTCCGCCAGCAGGACACCACCACGCCGGTGGTGTTGATGGGCTACGCCAACCCGATCGAACGCATGGGCCAGACGGCATTCGCCGTCAACGCCGAGCGTGCCGGGGTGGATGGCGTGCTGGTCGTCGATTACCCGCCCGAAGAAGTCATCGAATTCGCCGGCACGCTGGGCGAACACGGCATTGCCCCGATTTTCCTGCTGGCTCCCACCTCCACCGAAGACCGCATCAAGGCCGTGGCGGACGTGGCGCGCGGCTACGTGTATTACGTGTCGCTCAAGGGCGTCACGGGCGCGGGCTCGCTGAATACCGACGACGTGGCTGAACGCGTTGCCGTCATCCGCCGCCATATCCGCGACATCCCGGTTGGCGTGGGCTTTGGCATCCGCGACGCCGAAAGCGCCCAACGCGTGGCGCGCGTGGCGGACGCGGTCGTCATCGGCAGCAAATTGATTGAAACCATGGAGCAGGCGGCGGCGAATGCCCCGGCTGACCAGAAAACCGACGCAGCAGTCACCGCCGCCGGCGGCTGGCTGCGCACCATCCGGCAAGCGCTGGATCAAGTCAAACGAGACGACGCGTCGGCCTGAGCGGCCCGGCGCGACCTCTAACGGGATGAAATAACAATGAGCTGGATCGAAAAACTCCTGCCTCCTCGCATCAATAAAACCAGCGACAGCGGCGCCCGCCGCGTTCCCGAAGGCCTTTGGGTGAAATGCCCGTCGTGCGAATCGGTGCTGTACAGCGAAGACTTGGCGGCCAATCTGCACGTGTGCCCCAAGTGCGACCATCACATGCGCATCGGCGCGCGCGCCCGCATTGATTCGCTGCTCGACATGGAAGGCCGTGTTGAAATCGGCCAGACCACGCGCTCGGTCGACACGCTGAAGTTCAAGGACACCCGCAAGTATCCCGAACGCCTGCAAGAGGCCGTCAAGCAAACCGGTGAAACCGATGCGCTGGTGGTCATGAGCGGTTCCATTCGCGGCGTGCCGGCCACCTTGGCCTGCTTCGAATTCGAATTCATGGGCGGTTCCATGGGCTCGGTGGTGGGTGAGCGCTTTGCGCGCGGCGCCCAGGCTGCCCTGGACAACAAGACGCCGTTCATCTGCGTGGCTGCCTCGGGTGGCGCGCGCATGCAGGAAAGCCTGCTGTCGCTGATGCAGATGGCCAAGACGAACGCCATGCTGACCCGCTTGTCGGCGGCCGGCCTGCCGTTCATCAGCGTGCTGACCGACCCCACCATGGGCGGCGTGTCGGCCAGCTTCGCCTTCATGGGCGACGTGGTCATCGCCGAACCTAAAGCGCTGATCGGCTTCGCCGGCCCGCGCGTGATCGAACAGACCGTGCGCGAGAAGCTGCCTGAAGGCTTCCAGCGCGCTGAATTCCTGCTGCAGAAGGGCGCGATCGACATGGTCATTGACCGTCGCCAGCTGCGCGAGGAAATCGCGCGTCTGCTCGCGTTGCTGACCAACCAGCCGGCGGATGTCGTGACGGCCTGAGGCCTTTCGCGTCTGCTGTAAAAACATGCCGCCGTCAGGCCATTGTCTGACGGCGGCATTTGCTTTGGCGTCGCTAGTGCGTGTTACCCGGGACGGCCAGAGGGTGTTTCGAGTGTGACCATGCTTTTCGGAACAGTGTTTTCCACAGATATTTGTTGCCATATTGCGACAATCGTCGAGCTATCCGACCCGGATTTTGATATGTTGCCAACTAGTCCAGAAATCCACGGAGTTACCTGATGCTGTCGACCAAAAAGAAAATGCTCACGCGCCTTGTCGGTTTGGCTTTGGCCGGCGCTGCAACGCTTGCAAGCGCCCAATCCTCAACCGGCACGCAAGGCGGCGTCAGTCTGCACTACGGCATTGGCGACCACTACAAGCGCCTGACGCTGAACTACGAGACCCCGTCCGTGTGGACGTATCAATTCGGTGGCAACTGGGGCCGCCTGGACCTCACGCCCGAACTGGGTGCGTCCTACTGGCAGGCCGATGGCTCGCGTTCGCCGGGCCATGTCTGGCAGCTCAACGCCATTCCGATGTTCCGTTGGTGGACGGGTGAACGTTTCTACCTCGAGGCCGGTATCGGCGCCACGTTGTTCTCCAGCACGCGTTTTGCTGACGAAAACATCAGCACCGCCTTCCAGTTTGGTGACCACGTTGGCTTGGGCTTTCTGCTGACCCCGAACAACCGCATTGGCGTGCGCTATTCGCACTTCTCCAACGCCAGCATCAAGCGTCCGAACCCGGGTTTGGATCTGGTGCAGCTGACTTATACGTACCAGTTCTGATCGCAGGCGGTTCAATGCTGAAAGCCCTCGCAACTGCGAGGGCTTTTTTTATTGCGCGCTGACAGCATCGCCCGTCGCGTCCAAAAAAAAGCCCCCGTCGTGTGGACGGGGGCCTTTTCGTGCCGAGCGGCTTAGTGGCGCGTTTCGACTTGAACCAGCGGTTCGTTCGACACTTGCGCGACCGGCTTGCGCTCGCGGCCCAGGCGGGTCGGCGAGTGCGCGGCGGCGATGCGCAGTTGCGTCTGAGCGTGACGGTCGGGGTCGGTTTCAACCCACTTCAGGCCGGCAGCGTTGACGACGTCATGCAGCGCTTGAGCCTTGGCGGACGGCGTGGCGGCCGGCACCACGATCGGCTGTTGCGCTTGCGTCGGCGCGGCAGGGGCCGGGGCAGCAGGAGCTGCGGCAGCCGGTGCTACGACAGCCGGTGCTACGACAGCCGGTGCTGCGGCAGCCGGAGCCGGAGCCGGAGCCGGAGCTTCAGCGACCGGAGCGGCCGGCGCCGTCACGACGGGTTCCGCAGCGGCGTGAGCCGGTGCTTCAACCGGCGCGGCAGGCACGGACACCTGGCTGGCGGGTTCAACGGCCACAGGTTGCGTGACGTCGCGAGCGGCGGTTTGCACGGGTTCGGCCTTGGGGGCTTCAGCGGCAACTTGCACGGGCTCGGCCTTGGGCGCTTCGACGGCGGCTTGTTCGGCGGCCGGTTGGGCTTCAATGACCTGCGCTTCCGTTACCTTGGTTTCAACAACCTGGACCGGAGCGGCCGGGGCGGTTTCAGCCTGTGCCGGAGCGGCGTCGATCTGGGCGGCTTGCACCGGAGCGGGAGCGGCAGCTTCGGCGGGCGCGGCTTCGGCGGCTACGCCTTCAGCCTGTTCGCCAGCGTCGTCATCCGAACCGTCTTCCAGTTGCTCGTCGCTGCCTGCCAGACCTGCTTCATCCTGGCTGCGGCGGCCACGACGGCTGCGGCGGCGGCGGCGCTTGCGTTCGGGATCGGCAGCACCTTCTGCGCCTTCAGCGGTCGGGAAGCCATCAGTTTGGTCGGCGGCATCGGCGTCGGCTGCGGCTTCAGTGGCGGGCTTGGTGTCGGGCAGGGCAGTCGCAACGGACTGCGCCAGCGCGGCGACCATGCTTTCCTGTTCGCTCATCGGCGCATCGGACTGGCCTTCTTCACGGCGGTTGCGGCCACGGCCACGACGGCGGTTACGGCCAGCGCCGGTGTCCTCGCCATTGGCCAGATCAGCCTGGTCGGGGCGGTTCGACGCCAGAGCCGTTTGGGCGGTCTGGTTGTCGCGGTCGCCACGGGCCTCGTTGCGGTTGTTGCGGTCGCCGCGTTCCTGGCGCTCGCCTTCGGGACGGCGGTTGCCACGGACGTGATGACGGCCGCCTTCGCTGCCCTCGGCGCCTTCACCGCGCGCTTCGCCACGGCGGTTGCCACGGTTGCGGTCCGAACCATGGCGTTCGCCACGGCGTTCCTGGCCGTCATGGCCGGCACGGCCCTTGCCACGGCCGGAAGCGGCGCGCTTGGCGCTGTCTTCCTGAGCGGCGGGCGTTGCGGGCTTGGCGGTATCGGCATTGCCGGTCAGCCAGCCAACCAGGCGCTTGAACAAGCCACCCAAGCCACCGGCGGCGGCCGGCGCTGCCGGTGCGGCAACAGGAGCTGCCGGCGTCGACACGGGAGCCGGCTGCGAGGGCGTGATGCCCTTGACCAGCGCTTCAGGACGAGCCTTGATTTCGCTTTCGCGGGGTTGCCAGGGCGCGTTCGTGGCCGGGGCTTCAACCAGCTCGAAACTGGTCTTCAGCTCTTCCAGGCGCGGGTCATCGTGGCGCAGGCGTTCGATGTGGTGATGCGGCGTTTCCAGATGCTTGTTCGGAATCAGCATCAGGTTGACCTTCAGGCGGGCTTCCATCTTGGTGATGTCGGCGCGCTTTTCGTTCAGAAGGTAAGTGGCCACATCGACCGGCACCTGGGCGTGGACCGCCGCGGTGTTTTCCTTCATCGCTTCTTCTTGCAGCAGGCGCAGCACGTGCAGGGCGCTGGACTCGGCATCGCGGATCACGCCGGTGCCGTTGCAACGCGGGCAGGTGATGTGCGAGCCTTCGTTCAGGGCCGGGCGCAGGCGCTGACGCGACAGTTCCATCAGGCCGAAGCGCGAAATCTTGCCCATTTGCACGCGGGCACGGTCGAAATGGAGCGCATCACGCAGGCGCTGTTCCACAGCGCGCTGGTTCTTGCTGTCTTCCATGTCGATGAAGTCGATGACGATCAGGCCACCCAAGTCGCGCAGGCGCAACTGGCGGGCCACTTCGTCGGCGGCTTCCGAGTTGGTGCGCAACGCGGTTTCTTCGATGTCGGCGCCGCGCGTGGAGCGGGCCGAGTTCACGTCGACGGAAACCAGCGCTTCGGTGTGGTCGATCACGATGGCGCCGCCGGAAGGCAGTTGCACCGTGCGCGAGTACGCCGTTTCAATCTGGTGTTCGATCTGGAAACGCGAGAACAGCGGGATATCGTCGCGGTAGCGTTTGACGCGCTGGACGTTGTCCGGCATCACCACGCTCATGAACGCGGTGGCCTGGTCGGCGATCTCGTCGGTATCGATCAGGATCTCGCCGATTTCGGGCGAGAAGTAATCGCGGATGGCCCGGATGACCAGGCTGGATTCCAGATAGATCAGGATGGGCGCGGAGTTGTCGCGGGCGGCGCCGTCAATGGCGGTCCACAGCTGCAACAGGTAGGACAAGTCCCACTGGAGCTCTTCGACGTTGCGGCCAATGCCTGCGGTGCGAGCAATGATGCTCATGCCCTGGGGCAGCTCAAGCTGCTCCATGGTGTCGCGCAGTTCCTGGCGGTCTTCACCCTCGACACGGCGCGAAACGCCACCGCCACGGGGGTTGTTGGGCATCAGGACCAAGTAGCGGCCAGCCAGCGAGATGAACGTGGTCAGGGCTGCGCCCTTGTTGCCGCGCTCTTCCTTTTCGACCTGAACGATCAGTTCCTGGCCTTCGCGCAGCGCATCCTGGATGCGGGCGCTACGAACGTCCACGCCTTCCTTGAAGAAGCTGCGGGCAACTTCCTTGAAGGGCAGAAAGCCGTGACGGTCTTCACCGTAGTTGACGAAGCAAGCCTCGAGGCCGGGTTCGATCCGGGTAATGACACCTTTGTAGATGTTGCCTTTGCGTTGTTCGCGGCCGGCAGTCTCGATGTCGAGGTCGATGAGTTTTTGCCCATCAACGATAGCGACGCGTAATTCTTCCTGATGCGTCGCATTGAACAGCATGCGCTTCATGAGAGGGTTTCTCCGTTGTCATGACGCGCCGATATCGGCGCGTGACCTCGGGTCACTCGGGCTGCGGCTGAAGCGGGCAAGAAATGCGGACCGTACCTGGGCGGCGCCCAGGCGTATCCGCCGCGGGTCAGGCGGGCACGTCGTGCCGTGGGGCACGGGGTTCTGTCAGCAGGAGGGTCAGCTTCACTGAATGTGGTTTGACGGAAAAATTGCTGTGAACGGCAGTTGCGGTCGGATTGGTTGCCTACACGCAGCTGGTGCTTTAAATATGCGACGATTCTTGCAGTGCTTCAGAGCCGCTTGCGGCATGCAACGGACCTGCTGGGACAGCGGGCAAAGTGAATGCCACACCACTATCCGGCAGGGCGCGGTTGCGCCGGCGACCAAGAGACCCAGGGGTTGAATCAGCAGGCAGTACAATAGCGGCCCGCGCGCTCGACGGAGTTGCGTACTTGTTTGCATCTCTACGCCAGGCGGCTAGTTCAGCCCCTTAAGGCTGTCCCGATTATATGTCGCTTTCCGCAATGCGCAAAGAAACTTCCTCCCCCATATCCCCCTCTAAAGCCCCCCCCGCCGTCCGCATGGTGGAGGTCGATGCCGAGCAAGCTGGCCAGCGTCTGGATAACTTCCTGATGCGCCTGTGCAAGGGCGTCCCCAAAACACATATCTACAAAGCCATCCGTGGCGGCGAAGTGCGTGTAAACAAGGGACGCATCTCGGTCGACTACCGCATCGCCGCGGGCGATATCGTGCGTATTCCGCCTTTGCGGCTGCCAGACCCCGGCAAGCCCCGGCCCGTGCCTGGCGCGGAATTCCCGGTGGTATTTGAAGACGATGCGCTGCTGGTTGTGGACAAGCCGGCGGGCGTGGCGGTGCACGGCGGCAGCGGCGTGTCCTTCGGCGTCATCGAGCAATTGCGCGCGGCCCGGCCCGACGCCAAGTTCCTGGAGCTGGTGCACCGGCTGGATCGCGAGACCTCGGGTCTGCTCATGGTGGCCAAGAAGCGCAGCGCGCTGCTGGCCCTGCACGCCATGCTGCGCGAAGGCAAGGGCGACAAGCACTATCTGGCCCTGGTTGAGGGCGACTGGGTCAATGACCGCCAGCACATCAAGCTAAGCCTGTCCAAGTGGACCACCCAATCCGGCGAGCGCCGCGTCAAGGTGGACCCGGACGGCCAGACGGCGCACACCATCATCACGCTGAAGCAGCGCTTCGGCGGTTACAGCCTGGTTGACGCCGAGCTGCGTACGGGCCGTACCCACCAGATCCGCGTTCACCTGGCGGCCAGCGGCTTTCCCATCGTGGGCGATGACAAGTACGGTCATGATGACGTGCGCGCGGAGTTCTCCCGCATGGGATTCGGCCGGATGTTCCTGCACGCCCATCAATTGACGCTGGCCCACCCGGTGACGGGCGAGCCCCTGACCCTTACCGCCGAATTGCCCCCCGCGTGTCGGCAAATACTGAAAAAACTGGAGTCGGTCTGATTATGTCGTCGTATTCGCTGGTCGTTTTTGACTGGGATGGCACCTTGATGGATTCCACGCACAGCATCGTGGCCGCCATTCAGGGCGCGTGCCGCGATCTGGAGTTGGCGGTGCCGTCGGCGTCCGAGGCCAGTTGGGTCATTGGTCTGTCCCTGGAAAGCGCCTTGCGCCGTGCCGTGCCGGAATTGACGCAGGCCATGATGCCGCGCTTCCTGGAGCGCTATCGCACTCACTACCTGCTGCGCGATCCGGAACTGCGGCTGTTTGACGGTATTCCCGAATTGCTGGCCGAATTGGCCGGCCAGAACGTCCGGTTGGCTGTCGCCACGGGCAAGAGCCGCGTTGGCTTGACGCGTGCGCTGGCCGCGACCGGCCTGGGCCCCTTGTTTGATGCGACCCGTACCGCTGATGAAACCTTCAGCAAGCCGCACCCCGCGATGCTGCATGAACTGATGCAGGAATTGGATGTGGACCCCGATCGCGTCGTGATGGTGGGCGATACCTCGCATGACTTGCAGATGGCGGTCAATGCGGGGGTGCATGGATTGGGCGTGACGTACGGTGCCCACACCCTGAAGGAGCTTCAAGGTTGTGCGCCGCAGGCGGTGCTGGATAGCGTGCCGCTCGTGCGCGATTGGTTGCTGCCGCGCGTAACCGCCAGCGTCTGACCGGCCATACTAATCGTTGCGTTGTCGGGCGGGAACGTCCGGCAACGCCAAAGGTCAATCTGAAAGTTCCTATCCGCAGGCGTGCCGCCGCGGAATATCATGGGACCGCGCAACGTCTATGACATGCGCTGGGTGTGGCCATGGCTGGCTGGCGCCGAACCGGAGACCATGATGTTGATACGCAAGCCCGACGATATTCTTCCGTCCGAAATCACTGACGAGGCCGTCTGGCGCTCGCGCCGCGACCTGATGCTGCGCGCCGGGCTGACCGCCGCCGCCGTCGGTTTGCCGGGTTGGGCAACCCGCAGTGCGTTCGCACAAGAGGCCGGTGCGCTGCCAGCCAAGCCGAACGGCTCGCTCAGCGTCATGGACAAACAGACGTCGCTTGCCGACGTCACGTCCTACAACAACTACTACGAATTTGGCGTCGACAAGGGCGACCCTGCCGCCAACGCCGGCAAGTTGCAGACGCGCCCTTGGACGGTCACCGTCGAGGGCGAGGTCGCCAAGCCGCGCACCTTTACCATCGAAGAACTGCTGAAACTGGCGCCCATGGAAGAGCGGGTCTATCGCCTGCGCTGCGTGGAAGGCTGGTCCATGGTGATTCCGTGGGTGGGCTATTCGGTATCGGAACTGCTCAAACAGGTCGAACCCACCGGCAACGCCAAGTATGTTGAATTCGTCACGGCCGTGCAGCGCGAGAACATGCCGGGCGTGCGCGCCGCCATCCTGGAATGGCCCTACGTGGAAGGCCTGCGCATCGACGAAGCCATGAATCCGCTGGCCATGCTGGTGTTCGGTCTTTACGGCAAGGTGCTGCCCAATCAAAACGGGGCGCCGCTGCGCTTGGCCGTGCCGTGGAAATACGGCTTCAAGTCCGCCAAGTCCTTGGTGAAGATCCGCTTGGTGGAAAAGCTGCCGGTGTCGTCCTGGATCAAGGCCGCGCCGCAGGAATATGGTTTCTACGCCAACGTGAACCCCAACGTTCCGCACCCGCGCTGGAGCCAGGCCACGGAACGCCGCATCGGCGAAGACGGCTTGTTCAGCCCCAAGCGCAAGACCTTGATGTTCAACGGCTATGGCGAGCAAGTGGCGTCGCTATATCAGGGCATGGACCTGAAAGCGAACTACTGAGCGCGCTCATGCCTGACGTTTCAACGCAGTCTTCGGTGGCGCCGCCGCGCAAGACACAGTTGTCCGCCAAGACGGTGGGGCGGTTCAAGCCTGTCTTGTTTCTCTTGGGCCTGGCGCCGTTCGCGCGCTGGATCTGGTTGGGCGTGAATAACGGCCTGACTGCGAACCCGGTTGAGTTTCTGACCCGGTCGTCGGGCACGTGGACGCTAGTCTGCCTGCTGGTCACCCTGGCGATCACCCCGTTGCGCCGCCTGACCGGCCAGCCCGCCTTGGTGCGCCTGCGCCGCATGTGCGGCTTGTTTGCGTTCTTCTACGGCGCCATGCATTTCACGGCCTGGGTCTGGTGGGATCGCGGGTTGGACCCGGCCGCCATGCTGCAAGACATCGGCGAACGCCCCTTCATCACGGTGGGATTTGCGGCGTTCGTGTTGATGACCGCCCTGGCGGCAACGTCCACGCAGTGGGCCATGCGCAAGCTGGGCAAGCGCTGGCAGCAGCTGCACCGTGCCATTTACGCCATCGGCCTGTTGGCGGTGCTGCATTACTGGTGGCACAAGGCAGGCAAGAACGATCTGGCGCAGCCCGCCCTGTATGCGGCGGTGCTGGCCTTGCTGCTGGGCTGGCGGATCGTGGCGTGGTGGCGGCACAGGCGCTGACGTTCGCCAGCCTGCTTCGCCGTTCCCTACGGAATCGCCAACATGATCGCGGCGGTTTCCGCGTCGGGCTGGCCATCGTATCGCGCCGGGCGGTAGTGCATCTGGAATGCCGCCAGCGTGTTGATGGTGGCCGGGTCCAACACGCCATTTTGCGGACTGGCGTAACCCAGGCGCTGCAATTGCGCTTGGAACCAGGCCACGTCCGGCACGCCTTGCGCTTGCAGGCGCGTCAGATGCTCGGCGGCGCCGGTTTCGTCGTACCAGCGTCCAATGCCGGCTGCGGCCAGCGTTTTCCACGGGAACAGCGGGCCAGGATCAACCTTGCGCTGCGGCGCGATATCGCTATGGCCCACAACGTTCTCAGGGGCGATGCCGTGGCGTTGGATGATGTCGCGCAGCAGTATCGTCAGCGCCCGCACCTGACGGTCGTTGTAGGCGTGCCAGACGGGTTTGCCGTCCGGGCCTTCCGTCCAGCCGGGGTTCACGATTTCGATGCCGATGGACGTGCTGTTCATCGCAATGTTGCCGTACCAGGAGCTGGCGCCGGCATGCCAGGCAGCCCGGTTTTCATCGACCAGCCGATAGGCGCGCCCGGCATCGTTGATGAGATAGTGCGCGCTGACCTTGCCGCGCGACAGCAGTTTCATTGAGGTCGCGTCGTCGACCGTGGTGTAGTGCACAACGATGCTGCGCACGCGGCTGGCCTGGCTGACGGCGGTGACCGAGGTGTCCAGGTCCAGTCCGGCCGGGCCGCGCGTGGCGCAGCCGGCCAGCACTGCTGTCGCCAGCAGGGTGGTGATAAGGCGGAACATGGTCAGCGGGCCAGGTAGAGGAACAGCGTGGGCAGCTTGTCCAGTTGCGGGGCGGGCAGCTTCTTCCAGTCGGCCACCGTGTGCGTCACGACCCATTCATCGGCTGTCGTAACCGAGCGCGCCACGCACAGCTTGGTGTCGCCCTTCAGGCTGGCCAGGAGCGTCGCGAACATGGCGGCGTTGCGATACGGCGTTTCGATCAGCAGTTGGGTCTGGTTGTGCTTGGCAGAGTGCTGTTCCCAGGCTTTCAGCTGCTTGGCGCGCTCGCCCGGATCGACCGGCGCATAGCCGTGGAAGGCGAAGCGCTGGCCGTCCAGGCCGCTGGCCATCAGGCCCAATAGAATGGAAGAGGGGCCAACCCAGGGCTTGACGGTGATGCCCAGCCGATGGGCAGCGTCCACGACCTTGGCGCCGGGGTCCGCCACGGCCGGGCAGCCGGCTTCGGAAACCAGTCCGATTTCCGCGCCTTGCTTGATGGGGGTGAGCCAGGTCTTGATCTGGGCGGCGTCCACCTTGTCGGTCAGCGTGTGGATGGTGATTTCCTGCAGCGGCCGGGTGGTGCCGATCAGTTTCAGGAAGGCGCGAGCCGTCTTGGCGTTTTCGGCGATGTAGGTGTCCAGCCGTCCGGCCAATGCGCGAACTTCAGCGGGCAGCCAGCGTTCGGCCGGCGCGTCACCCAGGCTGACGGGAATCAGGTGCAGCGCGCCGCTCATGCCGGCGCGCCCGGTGCGTCCAGCGGGTCCAGCCCGAACAAGCCCAGCATGCGGGTGAGTTCGATCAGCGGCAGGCCGATAATGGCGGTCGGATCGTCGCTCTGGATGCTCTCCATCAGCGCGATGCCTAGGCTTTCCGCCTTGGCGCTGCCTGCAGTATCGTAAGGTTCTTCGGCCCGCAGATAGGCGTCGATAGCGTGATCCGACAGTTGGCGGAAGCGGCAGCGCGTGATGATGTCTGCTTTTTCAACGCGCTGGCCATCCGTCACGGCCAGTGCGCTGTGAAACTCCACGGTTTGACCCGACAGGGCGCGCAATTGCGCCTGGGCGCGAAGGAAATCCCCCGGTTTGCCGATCGGCGCGCCGTCCACGGTGGCGACCTGATCCGAGCCGATCACAAGGCTGCCCGGGTGCTTGGCGGCAACCGCCATGGCCTTCGCAACCGACAGGCGCAATGCCAGCGCCGCAGGCGTTTCCCCCGGGTGTGGCGTTTCGTCTACATCGGGTGAAATGGTCGAAAAGGGCAGTCGCAGGCGCGACAGCAATTCTTTGCGGTAACGCGAGCTGGACGCGAGGATCAGGCTAGGCTTGGAAGGCATGCGGTATTTGACGGTTAAGCGTAAGTCGCAGTATTATCTAACGTTTTGCGGGATTTTTGCACCAAAGAGCCTCTGGGCACGTGGCGCAACCCGTAAATGCAGAAGACATCTGCAAAGGACTGATCATTAAGCGCATCGATGCATTCGCATTTGCCCATAGTGGCAAGGAAGCGCATGGCACCATACCTCTTGTGCGGTTTTCGCGCGCGGTTGAAGGGTTACCCGAACAACCGCTGGGCGACGCCGGGCTTGTGACTTGGTCCGTGCGGGGTGAGGTGGGCAAATCTGGTTTGATGCTTGGCCGGCCCTTGCTGCACGTTCACGTGCAAGCGAACCCGGTGCTGGTGTGCCAGCGGTGCAATGTGCCGTTCGTGTATCCGGTCGATAGCGATGTCCTGTTGCAGCTGGTTAAGTCTGAAGCTGATCTCGATGATGGTTTCACCAACGGTGATCAAACCGATGGTTATTCCCGCGAGGACGATGAAGACGAAGAAGGAAATGGTTTTGTGTCCAGCCAACCTGAAAAGGTGGTGGGTTCACATCATTTTGATCTGCTGGCCCAGATTGAAGATGAGCTCATTCTGAGCGTTCCGTATGTGCCCAAGCATGATGTATGCCCGGGCGCGCAGGCCAAAGTCAGCGAAGCTCCTGAAGAGCCCGCTGTCAAGCGTCCGTCGCCGTTTGCGGTGCTGGAACAACTGAAGCACAAAGATTGAGATCAACATCGGGCCGCATCGCGTACAATGCGCCCCGTTTCTAGGAGTCATCATGGCCGTTCAACAAAACAAGAAGTCCCCCTCCAAGCGCGGTATGCACCGTTCGCACGATTTTCTGGTTGCTCCGTCGACCGCCATCGAGCCGAACACCGGTGAAACGCACCTGCGTCACCACATCAGCCCCAACGGCTTTTACCGTGGCCGCAAGGTCCTGAAGACCAAGGCCGACGAATAAGGCCCCCGGGCCGAACTCGTACTCGGACCAATTCGGCTACGCGCTGATACCTGGCACCCGTGATACGCATCGCCATAGACTGTATGGGCGGAGACTTCGGTCTGCCCGTCACGATTCCGGCTGCGATCGAGTTCGCCCGGCAATTTCCGGATACCCGGCTGTTGCTGGTCGGGCTTCCCGACGCTATCGAAGCGGCGCTCTCCGAGCACCGCGACGTGGCGCGCGATCGTATGGAAATCGTGGCGGCTTCTGAAGTCGTCACCATGGACGACCCGGTTGAGGTCGCCCTGCGCCGCAAAAAAGACTCCTCCATGCGCCTGGCCGCCCAGTCCGTCAAGGACGGGCGCGCCGACGCCTGCGTTTCCGCGGGCAATACCGGTGCGTGGATGGCCATTTCACGCTACGTGCTCAAGACGCTGGACGGCATTGACCGCCCCGCGATCGCCACGTCCATTCCGAACCAGACGGGCCGCGCCACCACGGTGCTGGACCTGGGTGCGAATGTGGACTGTTCGGCCGAGCACCTACTGCAATTCGCCATCATGGGCGCCGCACTCTCGCAGGCGGTGGACCATCGTGAGAACCCCACTGTGGGCTTGCTCAACATCGGCGAAGAAGTCATCAAGGGCAATGAAGTCGTCAAAGAAGCGGCAGAGCTTCTGCGCGGCAGCCCCTTGAATTTCTACGGAAACGTGGAAGGCAATGACATCTTCAAGGGCACGGTCGACGTCGTCGTTTGCGACGGTTTCGTCGGCAACGTCGTGCTCAAGTCCGTTGAAGGGCTGGCGAAGATGCTGTCCAGCATCATTCGCGAAGAGTTCAAACGCAACATCTTTACCCTGCTGGCCGGCGCCATCGCCAAGCCGGTGCTCAACCGTCTGCGCAATCGCGTCGACAACCGTCGCTACAATGGCGCCGCGTTGTTGGGTTTGCGCGGCGTGGTCATCAAGAGCCACGGTTCCGCGGATGTCTACGCCTACGGTTTTGCGTTGCAACGAGCTCGCGAAGCTGTAGTGAGTAAACTGCTGGAGCGCACCGCTCAGACGGTCGCTCAGATTACCAAGCGCGTTCAATCAGAAGAGGGCGTCGCAACGCCCTCGCAGAACGTGGCTGGGGACACCGCTTGATGGATACCGCAATGAAATATTCCGTGATCGCGGGCACCGGCAGCTTCCTGCCGGAACGCGTGGTTTCGAATGACGAACTGGCAGCGGAACTGGCGACGCGCGATATCGCCACGTCCGATGAATGGATCGTCGAGCGCACGGGCATCCGTCAGCGCCACCTTGCCGAGCGTGGCGTCACGACCAGCCAGCTCGCCACCGAAGCCTCGCGCCGCGCGCTGGCCGATGCGGGCGTTGAAGCGTCCGACATCGACCTGATCATCGTCGCCACGTCTACCCCCGATTTCGTCTTTCCCAGCACGGCTTGCCTGGTGCAGGCCAACCTGGGCGCCAAGGGTTCCGCCGCGTTCGACGTGCAAGCCGTGTGCAGCGGCTTCGTCTATGCGCTGACTACCGCTGACAGCTTCATCCGCGCGGGCCGTGCCCGTTGTGCGCTGGTGATCGGCGCGGAAGTGTTTTCGCGCATCCTGGACTGGAACGATCGCAGCACCTGCGTGCTGTTCGGTGACGGTGCGGGCGCGGTGGTGCTGAAAGCCTCCGACACGCCCGGCATCATGGCCGCGCAATTGCACGCCGACGGCAGCCAGATGAAGATTCTGAGCGCCGCGGGCAACGTGGCCTATGGCGACGTCACGGGCGATCCGTTCCTGCGCATGGACGGCCAGGCAGTGTTCAAGCAGGCGGTCACGGTGCTGGACCGCTCGGCGCGCGATACCTGCGCCGAAGCGGGTGTCGAGCTTGCCGAGGTCGATTGGCTGATCCCGCATCAGGCCAACGTTCGCATCCTGAATTTCCTGGCGCGCAAGCTTGCCGTGCCCGTTGAAAAAGTCGTCATTACCGTTGATAGCCACGCCAACACCTCTGCGGCCAGCGTGCCGCTGGCCCTGGATGCCGCGCGCCGCGATGGCCGCGTCAAACCCGGTCAGCTCATTCTGATGCAAGGCGTGGGCGGCGGATTCACCTGGGGCTCGGTGCTCGCCCGCATGTAAGGGCGCGTCCGGGCTGCGCGGCGCAATGCGCTGCCGCCTGGAGAGCGCGCCTGACATTCCTCACAGATACTGAATCAATCAAACCGGTCACTCATGAAAATCGCTTTTGTCTTTCCCGGCCAAGGTTCGCAAGCTGTCGGCATGCTGGATGCCTGGTCGGACGTTTCCGCCGTTACCGATACCGTCGCCCGTGCCTCGCAAGCGCTGGGGCAGGATTTGGGCGCGCTGATCGCCCAAGGGCCGGTGGAACAGCTCAACCTGACCACGAACACTCAGCCCGCCATGCTGACCGCAGGTGCTGCGTTCTACGCCGCCTGGTCCGCAGCGGGCGGCCGCAAGCCTGATGTCGTCGCCGGCCACAGCCTGGGCGAATACGCCGCGCTGACGGCCGCCGGCGCGCTTGCGCTGGAAGACGCCGTGCGCCTCGTGCGGGTGCGCGCTGACGCCATGCAAGCCGCAGTGCCGGTCGGCACGGGCGCAATGGCCGCCATTCTGGGTCTGGACGACGATGCTGTGCGTGCCGCGTGCGCCGCCGCCGCGCAAGGTGAAGTGGTCGAAGCCGTGAACTTCAATGCGCCCGCCCAGGTTGTGATCGCGGGCCACAAGGCCGCCGTCGAACGCGCTTGCGAGCTGGCCAAGGCTGCGGGCGCCAAGCGCGCGCTGCTGTTGCCCGTGTCCGCCCCGTTCCACTCCAGCCTGCTCAAGCCCGCCGCCGATGTGCTGGCTGGTGCGCTGGCCGGCGTGACGGTGTCGGCGCCCCAGATTCAAGTCATCAATAACGTCGACGTGGCGTCCCCCACCGACCCCGCCGCCATCCGTGATGCGCTGGTTCGCCAGGCGTGGCATCCTGTGCGCTGGGTTGAAACCCTGCGCGCCATGAAGGCGCAAGGCGTCACGCACGTCATCGAATGCGGTCCCGGCAAGGTGCTGGCCGGTTTGACCAAGCGTATCGACCCCGAACTTACCGGCCTGGCCATCACCGACCCCGCTTCGCTTGAAGCCGCGTTGGCCGTCGTTAACGGAAATTAAAGACATGGATAACTCGATCGAACTGCAAGGCAAGATCGCGCTGGTGACCGGCGCCACGCGCGGCATCGGCCGCGCCATCGCCCAGGAATTGGCTGCGCGCGGCGCAACCGTTGTGGGCACCGCCACGTCCGAATCGGGCGCGGCCGCCATCACCGAAGCGCTGGCGCCGTTTGGCGGCCGGGGCGTGGTGCTGAACGTGACCGACGCCGAAGCCTGCGACGCCCTGATCGACGCGCTGGGCAAGGAAGGCGGTGGTCCGCACATCCTCGTCAACAACGCCGGCATCACTCGCGACACGCTCGCCATGCGCATGAAGGACGACGATTGGTCGGCCGTGCTGGATACCAACCTGACGTCGGTGTTCCGCCTGTCGCGCGCCGTGTTGCGCAGCATGATGAAGGCCCGCTGGGGACGCATCATCAACGTGACTTCCGTGGTGGGCTCGAGCGGCAACGCCGGCCAAGCCAACTACGCTGCCGCGAAGGCGGGCGTGTCAGGAATGTCGCGCGCGCTGGCTCGTGAGTTGGGTAGCCGCAACATCACCGTGAACTGCGTCGCACCGGGTTTCATCGACACCGACATGACGCGTGCGCTGGCTGAGAGCCAGACCACCGCCTTGCTGCAGCAGATTCCGCTGGGCCGTTTGGGTTCGCCCGAAGACATCGCCCATGCGGTGGCCTTTTTGTCCGGGCCTCAAGCGGGTTACATTACCGGCACCACCCTGCACGTCAACGGCGGGATGTACATGCAATAAATCACGAATTGCGCGCAAGGCGGCCCAGGCTGCCGTGCCTCCACCGGGTTCCGGGCGGGGCTGTGCGTGATTCACCGGAAGCGCCGCATACCGGTATTTCTGATCCCTCTCGGGCAACAGATCCAGTGCGCGGTGTTATTTTTGTCACGGCCAGGCGTTGCTTTCCTCTACGCTTGGCTATAATTCGCGGGATTTTTCCCAATTGGAGATCTGCATGGAAAGCATCGAACAGCGCGTCAAGAAGATCGTCGCTGAACAACTTGGCGTGAACGAAGCCGAGATCAAGAACGAATCCTCCTTCCTTGACGACCTCGGTGCCGATTCGCTCGACATGGTCGAACTGGTCATGGCGCTCGAAGACGAATTCGAGACCGAGATCCCCGACGAAGAGGCCGAAAAGATCACGACCGTGCAACAAGCGATTGACTACATCAATTCGCACGGTAAGCAGTAAGCTCAGCCTATATCCTTCTGGTTGCCCGAATTTCGGGGCCAATCAGGAAACGGGGCGGTTTCAGGAATTTGCCGTGTGGTCCGCGTGCGGGAAGGGCGTTGTAAAGCCCGACCCGCTTTCGCGTGGATCACACGAGCAGCGCATCCCGAAAGCCGCCTTTCTTTTGTCTGTTTGAGGAGTCATCCGTGAAGCGACGTGTCGTCATCACTGGCCTTGGTATCGTTTCGCCCGTAGGAAGCGACCTGACCACCGCTTGGGACAATATCGTCAACGGACGTTCTGGCATCAGCCGCATCACCCGTTTCGATCCCTCGGCCATCACCACGCATATTGCTGGCGAAGTCAAAGACTTCGACATCAGCACCTATATCTCGTCCAAAGAAGCCCGCCAGATGGATACCTTCATCCATTACGGCCTGGCCGCCGGGATGCAGGCATGGCGCGATTGCGGCCTGGAAGTCACTGAAGCCAATGCCGAGCGCATTGGCGTGATCGTGGGTTCCGGTATCGGCGGTTTGCCGCGCATCGAAGAAACCCAGGTCGAATATATGGCCAAGGGTCCGCGACGGATCTCTCCGTTCTTCGTGCCGGGTTCGCTGATCAACCTGATCTCCGGTCATTTGTCCATTGCCTACGGCATGAAGGGCCCCAGCTACGCTGTCGTGTCGGCTTGCACGACCGGCCTGCACTGCATCGGCGACGCTGCTCGCCTCATCGAGTACGGTGATGCGGACGTCATGGTGGCAGGCGGCGCTGAGTCGACCGTGTCGCCGCTGGGCATTGGCGGTTTTGCTGCCATGCGCGCCTTGTCGACCCGTAACGATGATCCTCAGACGGCTTCGCGTCCCTGGGATCGCGACCGCGACGGTTTCGTCCTGGGCGAAGGCGCAGGCGTACTGGTGCTGGAAGAGTACGAACACGCCAAGAAGCGTGGCGCGCGCATTTATGGTGAGCTCGCCGGGTACGGCATGAGCTCCGACGCGCACCACATCACGGCTCCGGACAAGGATGGCCCGCGCCGCGGCGTCATCAACGCGCTGCGCAACGGTGGCCTGAATGCCGACGACATCCAGTATGTCAACGCACACGGCACGTCCACGCCTCTGGGTGACAAGAACGAAACCGAAGCGCTGAAGCTGGCGTTCGGCGATCACGCCAAGAAGCTGGTGGTCAATTCGACCAAGTCCATGACCGGGCACTTGCTCGGCGCGGCCGGCGGCATCGAGGCCGTGTTCACCACGTTGGCGGTGTACAACCAGGTTTCGCCTCCCACGATCAACATCTTCAATCAAGATCCGGAATGCGATCTGGATTACTGCGCGAATGAAGCGCGGCAGATGAAGATCGAGGTCGGCCTGTCCAACTCGTTCGGCTTCGGCGGCACCAACGGCTCCATGGCCGTGCGCCGGGTCTGATTTGGCAGGCTCCGACGCAGGGCGCTGGTCGTTTCAGGTGCCTGTGGAGCGCCCGCGCCGCGTCAGCACGCTTTGCGCGCTGGCGCTCGCGGCCACCGCAGCATCCGTGCTGACCGTGGCGTCCTGGTACGGCATGGCATGGGCAGCGGGCGCGATAATCGCGCTGCTGCTTATGCCCGCCGGGCTGTTACACTCGGCACGAAGTGGCCCGTCCCCGGTATCGGCATTACGCACGGCAACCGGAGCGGGGCGCTGGCAGGTATGTTTGCCGCAAGGCTGGCAAGATGCCGAGCTGCGGCATCAGCAGCGCGGCTCGCGCTGGCTGACGCTCACTTTGCAGCCTTTGCCCACCGGGAGTACGGCCTTTACAAATAGCACCATTACCCTCACCGTCTGGCAGCGGACGTTGCGACCTGAGTCCTGGCGGCGTCTGTGCCTGCTGACGGGCACGGCGCGGCGCGCGCGCACGGCGGCACGCCCGCAGGAGGCGTCATGAGCGAACGCGAAGTCGACGCAGAATTGGTCGCGCGCGTTCAGCGGGGCGACAAAAAGGCATTCGATCTGCTGGTGCTGAAGTACCAGCGCAAGATTCTCCGACTGCTGGCCAGAATGATCCGCGACCCCTCGGAAATCGAGGACGTGGCCCAGGAAGCGTTCATCAAGGCCTATCGGGCCTTACCCCAGTTCCGGGGGGATAGCGCCTTCTACACCTGGCTGTACCGTATCGCCATCAATACGGCGCGCAACTGGCTGGCCTCGCAAGGCCGGCGTCCCAGCGCGCCCAACGCGATAGAAACGGAAGACGGTGAAACTTTTAACGAAACCGACAACCTAACCGATATAAGCACGCCGGAATCCATGGTTGCCAGCCGCGAAATCGCCGAGACGGTGAACGCGGCGATCGAGGAATTGCCCGAAGAGTTGCGCACCGCAATTGTCCTGCGTGAAATCGAAGGTATGAGTTACGAAGACATCGCCCAGAGCATGGATTGCCCGATCGGTACGGTGCGCTCCCGCATTTTTCGTGCGCGAGAAGCCATTGCGACCAAATTGCGTCCATTGCTTGGCACCGATGCCGAGCGTCGCTGGTAAGGAGTGGCAGTCATGCAAACCGCAGCCAAGTCCGTTGAAATCACCGAATCCTCCTGGGAGGAATCGGTTTCCGCCTGGATGGACGGAGAAGATTCCGACGATATATTTCCCAGTCTGTTGTCCAAGGAAGGACGTCAGACCTGGGACGCCTATCATTTGATCGGTGATTCCCTACGTAATTCTGATCTGGCATTGACGCCCAGCGCGGCTTTCCAGTCGCGCCTGGCGCGAGCGCTCGACGCTGAATTGCCTATCGTGGCGGCGCCTCGGCGCCGTTCGCCATTGCGCGTTGGCCTGTCCGGCCTGGCGGTGGCGGCAGCCGTTGCCACGGTCGCCTGGGTCGCGCAGCCCTACCTGACGGGCACGCCCGCCACGGAAGTGCGCGTGCTGGCCGATGCCAGCGGCACTCCCGCCTCTGCCTCCGCCGATGATTCGGGTCTGCGCGACTACCTGGAGGCCCATCGTCAGATGGCGGGTCCCAGCGCCGTGCGTCAGGTCTCGTTCGACGTCGGAGCGGGGCGTTGATGGCGGTGGTGTTACCAACTCGTTGGCCGCGCGTCGCCTCCTGGCACGCACA
Organism: Achromobacter kerstersii; assembly: GCF_902859595.1. GTDB lineage: Bacteria > Pseudomonadota > Gammaproteobacteria > Burkholderiales > Burkholderiaceae_B > Achromobacter > Achromobacter kerstersii. The sequence continues at coordinate 126,822 of NZ_CADIJQ010000002.1, forward strand.
CCGCGCTGGCTGGTTCGCCGCCACCCTGCTGGCCGCCTTTCTGGCCGCGCACGAACCTGCGCGCGCCGCTGACCCGGCGCCGGCCACGGACGACGTCGTTCAGCTCTTGTCGCGTATTCAACAGGCCGCCCGCAAGCAGGACTACGCGGGCGTGTTCATGTATCAGCAAGGCGAGATGATCCAATCGTCGCGCCTGGTGCACGTTTTGGACGGTACCGGCGAGCGCGAGCGTCTGGAGATTCTGGACGGCCAGCCGCGCGAGTACCTGCGACATAACGAAGACGTTCAGTGCCTGATCCCCGAGCGCAAGACCGTGCTGATCGAGCGTCGCCGCGGCGATCGCTTTCCCGGCTTGCTGTTGGGCGATCCGGCCAATCTTTCCGAGCACTACAAAATCCGTACAGAACCCGCGCTACATCGTGTGGCAGGCCGCGAATGCCGCTTGATCACGATCGAGCCGCTGGATAAGCTGCGTTACGGTTATCGCCTTTGTGCCGACGTCGAAACCAATCTCTTGCTGAAAGCGCAGACGCTGAACGCCGCGCGTGGCGTGGTTGAGCAGGTGTCGTTCACGTCGTTGCGCCTGGGCTCGGAAGTTGATCCGCAGTTGTTGACCTCGCGCTGGAGCACGCGCGACTGGAAGGTGCTTGAGCCTTCGATGACGCCGGTCGATCTGATGGCCCAAGGCTGGCGCATTCCTGCGCCCAAGGGCTTCAAGGTGATCATGCAGGTGGCGCGTTCGATGGGGCGCGGCGCAACGGTCAGCCAGATGGTCTTGTCCGACGGGTTGGCGGCAATCTCGGTGTTCATCGAGCCTTACGACAGCCAGCGCGGTCATCATCCGCCGCACGGCGCCGCCCAACGCGGCTCCATTACGGTCTATGGCACGCGCATCGCAGACTTCTGGTTGACGGCCGTGGGCGAAGTGCCCGTGGCGACGCTGGAACAGTTGGCGGAAGCGACAGAATATGTGCCCGCCGCACCTGCGGCAGCAGCGCCGGCGGCCGGGGCTGCTGGGTCCAAGTGACCTGCGGCTCGGCCAGCAAGCAGCAATTTCGGAGTTACTTATGAAAGCAATGACGGTGTCGAACGCTTTTTTCCGGCGCTTTCTGGCGGCTGTGGCAGCAGGGGTTTTCCTGTCCACGGCCTACGTGCCCGCTTCGGTCGCGCAGACGCCGACCGTGGCGTTGCCCGATTTCACGGGCATTGTTGAAAAGGCCGATCCCGCGGTCGTGAACATCCGCACGACGGCCACCGTGCCCGTGCGCGGCCCTGGTCCTGGCGGCAACGGCACCGACCCGTATGAACTGTTCCGCTGGTTCTTCGGCCCCGACATGCAGCCCCCGGGCCAGTCGCCCACTCCCCGCCAGCGCCCGCAGCCTTCACAACCTGAAGAGCGCACCGTACCGCGCGGCGTGGGTTCTGGCTTTTTTGTGTCCGACGATGGCTACATCCTGACGAACAACCACGTGGTGGTCGACGCCACGGATATTTACGTCACGCTGACCGACGGCCGCGAGTTCAAGGCCAAGGTCATCGGCACGGACGAGCGCACGGATGTGGCGCTGATCAAGATCGAAGCCAAAGACATGATTCCGCTGGTCATTGGCGACCCCAAGAAGCTGAAGAAGGGCCAATGGGTGCTGGCCATCGGTTCGCCGTTTGGCCTGGATTCTACGGTCACGTCGGGCATCGTCAGCGCCATCGGTCGCGACACCGGTGAATACCTGCCGTTCATCCAGACGGACGTGGCGGTCAACCCCGGTAACTCCGGCGGCCCGCTGATCAACCTGGATGGCGAGGTCGTGGGCATCAATTCCCAGATCATCTCGCGCAGCGGCGGCTTCATGGGCATTTCGCTGGCAATCCCGATCGACGAAGCCATGCGTGTGGTGGACCAATTGCGCGCCACGGGCAAGGTGACGCGCGGCCGTGTGGGCGTGCAGATCGGTGAAGTGGGCAAGGATGTGGCCGAAGCCATTGGCCTGCCCAAGGCCGAAGGCGCGCTGGTCAGCAGCGTGGAAGCCGAAGGCCCCGCCGAGCAAGCTGGCGTGCAGCCGGGCGACGTCATCCTCAAGTTCAACAATGAACCGATCAAGCGCTGGTCTGACCTGCCGCGTATCGTGGGCGAGACCAAGCCGGGCACCAAAGCCGACATGGAAGTGTGGCGCAAGGGCAAGAGCATGACGCTGTCGGTCAAGGTCGGTGAAATCCCGACCGAGAAGACCGCCGCCGCTGGCAAGAAGCCCGCACCGGTGCCGGAAGTGACCAACGCTCTGGGTCTGGGCGTGGTGGATGTGCCGGCCGATGTGCAGAAGAAATTGCGCATCAAGGGCGGCGTTCAGGTCAAGGTGGCTGAAGGCGCAGCAGGCAAGGCCGGCTTGCAGGAAGGCGACATTGTGTTGGCTCTGAACGACACTGACGTCACCGGCGCCAAACAGTTCGCCGAGCTCGTGGGCAAGCTGGATAAGACGCGCGCCGCAGGGTTGCTGGTTCGCCGAGGCGATCAGACGCAGTGGGTCGCAGTGCCCGCCTCGAAGTAACAGGGCGACAGGCCCCCTGACAGGGGCTTTTTGCCAGGGGCTGGTCCCTAGGCAAAAAAAATTGCCCAAGACCAGCTAAAATGGCTGGTTGCCGCAAGAGGGGGCGCTTGGCGCCCCCTCGTTTTGCCCGGGCTTTGCCCGCCAGCGCCCCTCTCGTCAGCCGTGCGTACTCCGGCGGCGGTGTCTTCCGGCTTAGTGCCGAGTGTTCCGTCCCTTATAATTTCAAGCATGCAGCATATTCGCAACTTCTCCATCATTGCCCACATCGATCATGGCAAATCGACCTTGGCCGATCGCCTGATCCAGCGCTGCGGCGGATTGGCGGATCGCGAAATGTCGGCGCAGGTGCTCGATTCCATGGAAATCGAGCGCGAGCGCGGCATTACCATCAAGGCCCAGACGGCCGCTCTGCACTACAAGGCGCAGGACGGCAAGATCTACAACCTGAACCTGATCGACACCCCGGGGCACGTTGACTTCTCGTATGAAGTCAGCCGCTCGCTGTCGGCCTGCGAAGGCGCGCTGCTGGTGGTGGACGCGTCGCAAGGCGTGGAAGCGCAAACCGTCGCCAACTGCTACACCGCCATCGAGCTGGGTGTGGAAGTGGTGCCCGTGTTGAACAAGATGGATCTGCCGCAGGCCGATCCCGAAGGCGCCCGCCAGGAAGTCGAAGACGTCATCGGCATCGACGCCTCTGAAGCCGTGCTGGCCAGCGCCAAGACGGGCATGGGCATCGACGAAATTCTGGAAACCATTGTGGCCCGCGTGCCGGCGCCCAAGGGCGACCCCGACGCGCCGCTGCAAGCGCTGGTCATCGACTCGTGGTTCGACAACTACGTGGGCGTGGTCATGCTGGTGCGCATCATCAATGGCGTGCTCAAGCCCAAGGACAAGATCCTCTTGATGGCCTCGGGCGCCACCCACCTGTGCGAGCAGACCGGTGTGTTCACGCCGAAGTCGCAGCAGCGCCCGCATCTGTCGGCGGGCGAGGTCGGCTTCATCATCGCCGGCATCAAGCAGCTGGAAGACGCCAAGGTGGGCGATACGGTCACCCTGGCCAACAAGCCGGCCGCCGCTGCGCTGCCGGGCTTCAAGGAAGTGAAGCCGCAGGTGTTCGCCGGCCTGTACCCGGTGGAAAGCTCTGAATACGACCAACTGCGCGATTCGCTCGACAAGCTCAAGCTGAACGACGCCGCGCTGATGTTCGAGCCGGAAGTCTCGCAAGCGCTGGGCTTCGGTTTCCGCTGCGGCTTCCTGGGCCTGTTGCACATGGAAATCGTGCAAGAGCGCCTGGAGCGCGAATTCGATATGGACATCATCACCACCGCGCCGTCGGTGGTGTATGAAGTCGAGCAGCGCGATGGCTCCGTCATCACGGTGGAAAGCCCGTCGCGCATGCCGGAAGTGGGCAAGATCCAGGACATTCGCGAGCCCATCGTGAAGGTCACGCTGTTCATGCCGCAGGACTATGTCGGCCCCGTGATGACGCTGTGCAATAACAAGCGCGGCTCGCAGGTCAACATGAGCTATCACGGCCGTCAGGTTCACCTGGTGTACGAGATCCCGCTGGCGGAAATCGTGCTGGATTTCTTCGACAAGCTGAAGTCGGTGTCGCGCGGCTATGCCTCGATGGACTACGAGTTCCTTGAGTACCGCTCGGCTGATGTGGTGCGCGTGGACTTGCTGATCAACAACGACCGCGTTGATGCGCTGGCCGTGATCGTCCACCGCAGCAATGCGCGCCATCGCGCCCGTGATGTCGTGACCCGCATGCGTGGCCTGATCCCGCGCCAGATGTTCGACGTGGTGATCCAGGCAGCCATCGGCGCCGAAATCATTGCGCGTGAAAACGTGAAGGCGCTGCGCAAGAACGTGTTGGCTAAGTGTTATGGCGGCGACATCTCGCGCAAGAAGAAGCTGCTTGAAAAGCAGAAGGCCGGCAAGAAGCGCATGAAGCAGGTGGGTAGCGTTGAGATTCCGCAGGAGGCGTTCCTGGCCATCCTGCAAGTGGAAGACAAGTAGAACCAAAAGAAGGCGGTTAGCTGATGAGTTGGAACTTTGCCCTGATCCTGTTTGTTCTGCTGGTCTTGACCGGCATTATCTGGGTGCTTGATCTGGCAGTGCTACGGCGTGGCCGTGAAGCACGGGCGCAAGCGGCAATGGCGCAGTACGATGCGGCCCTGATCGGCGACGCGCACGAAGCCGAGCGGCTGCGCCGCGAAGCCGGTGACGCCGCCCGCCGCGTGCCGTGGTGGATCGAATACGCCGTCAGCTTCTTTCCCGTCATCCTGTTCGTGTTCATGCTGCGTTCGTTCGTGGTCGAGCCGTTCCGGATTCCGTCGGGTTCGATGTTGCCGACCTTGCAGTCTGGCGATCTGATCCTGGTGAACAAGTTCAGCTATGGCTTGCGCTTGCCCGTCATCGACAAGAAGGTCGTCGACATCGGCAAGCCCGCGCGCGGCGATGTGTTTGTGTTCCGCTACCCGGTTGATCCGGACGTGGATTACATCAAGCGCGTGGTCGGCCTGCCTGGCGACGAGATCGCTTATCTGGACAAAAAACTGTACGTAAACGGCGAATTGGTGCCGCATGTGCGCGACGGCGACTACTTCGAGCCGGATCGTGTGTCGTATATCGCACAATATAAAGAGAAGTTGGGCGACGTTGAGCACAAGATTCTGCTAGATGAAGGCAAGCCGCAAAATTATTCGCCGATGTGGCAATTTCCTCACCGCGAGAACTGCCAATACAGCCGCAATGGGGTACGCTGCAAAGTACCCGAAGGCAGTTATTTCGCCATGGGCGATAATCGGGATAACAGCGCAGACAGCCGATACTGGGGCTTCGTTCCGGAATCCAATATCGTCGGACGCGCCTTCTTCATCTGGATGAATTTCAGCGATCTCAGCCGCATTGGCCGGTTCAACTGATTATGTCGCTAGCCACGCTAGAAAACCGCCTGGATCACCACTTCGGTGATCCAGCCTTGCTTGAACAGGCACTGACGCATCGCAGTCATGGTGCGCGTCACAACGAGCGTTTGGAATTCCTTGGGGATTCCGTGCTGAACTTCGTTGTGGCCGCCATGCTGTTTGAACGCTATTCCAAAATCGACGAAGGCGACTTGTCGCGGCTGCGGGCCAATCTGGTCAAGCAGGCCTCGCTGGCCGACATCGCCCAACGGCTGGAGCTGTCGCAGTATCTGCGCCTGGGCGAAGGCGAATTGAAAAGCGGCGGGTTCCGCCGTCCGTCGATTCTTGCCGATACCGTCGAGGCGCTGTTCGGCGCCGTCTTCCTGGATGCGGGCTTTGATGCCGCGCGTCGCGTGATCGTGCGCCAGTACCAGCCGGTACTGGCCTCGGTCGACCCCAAAACGCTGGGCAAGGACGCCAAGACCTTGCTGCAAGAATTCTTGCAAGGCCGCAAGCTGGCGCTGCCGTTGTACACGGTGGTGGCCACGCATGGCGCGGCTCACAGCCAGCAGTTCGAAGTCGAGTGTGCCATTCCGGCGCTCGAGATCAAGGTTACGGCGCCCGGCGCCAGCCGCCGTGCCGCCGAGCAATCGGCGGCCAAGCTGGCTTTGGAGGCCGCGCTGGCCATCAGCCCGGCCACCAAGGCTGCCCGCAAGTCGGGCAAGGCGCGCAAAACCGCGCAATTGTCGCTGCCTGTGGCAGTGGCTCAAGAGACTAAATGAGCGATACCCCTTTTCGTACCGGCTTTATTGCCATCGTTGGCCGCCCCAATGTGGGCAAGTCCACGCTGACGAACGCCCTGATCGGTTCCAAGATTTCCATCGTGTCGCGCAAGGCGCAGACCACGCGCCACCGCATTCATGGCGTGCTGACCCGCGAGCACGAGCAGTTCGTTTTCGTTGACACCCCTGGTTTCCAGACGCGCCATGGCGGCGCCATGAACCGCATGATGAACCGCGTGGTGACGCAGGCTTTGGCCGACGTTGACGTGGTGGTGCATGTGGTCGAAGCCGGCAAGTGGTCGGAAGGCGACGCGAAGCTGCTGCCGCTGTTGCCCAACCCCGAGCGCACGATTCTGGTCGTCTCGAAGATTGACCAAATGAAGAATCGCGATGATCTCTTCGCATTCGTGTCCAAGATCATGGCGCTGCATCCGTTCGGCGCCGTGGTGCCCGTCAGCGCCACGAAGAAGCAGCAGCTGGATCAACTGCTGGAAGAAATCGCGACCCGCCTGCCGGAAGGCGAGGCGATGTTCGAAGAAGACACGCTGACCGATCGCCCCATGCGCTTCATCGCCGCCGAACTGGTGCGCGAGAAGATCTTCCGCCTGGTCGGCGACGAACTGCCGTACGGCTGTACCGTCGTCATCGAGCAATGGGAAGAAACCGACAAGGGCGCCAGCATCAACGCCTGCGTGGTGGTCGAGCGCGACAGCCACAAGCCCATCCTGCTGGGCACGGGCGGCATGCACATGAAGCGCATCGCCTCGGAGGCGCGGCAAGACATCGCCAAGCTGCTGGACAAGCCCGTGCACCTGGAGGTCTATATCAAGGTGCGCAAGGGCTGGTCCGACCGCGAGGGTGCGCTCCGCGATCTGGGCTATGAGTAGACGGGCGCCTCGCGTCCAGGACCGCCCGGGATTTATGTTGCACGCCACTGCGTGGCGTGAAACTTCCCTTATTGTTCAAACGTTCTCCCGCGATCATGGCTGTGTGGCCATGGTCGCCAAGGGCGCCAAGCGCCCGTACTCCGTGCTGCGCCCCGTCTTGTCGGCCTTTCAGCCCTTGCTGCTGTCCTGGACCGGCAATGGCGACGTCAAGACGCTGACGCGCGCCGAGATCGCCGGCATCCGTCCGCTGACGGGCACCGCGCTGATGTCCGCCTGGTACATGAACGAGCTGCTGCTGCGTTTGCTGCCACGCGAAGACGCCCACCCCTTGCTGTTCGATGCCTACGACATGGCCTTGCAGCAGTTGTCCAATGGCACGCGCGCCGCTGGGGCCTTGCGCCGCTTTGAATGGACGCTGCTGCGCGAAACCGGCTATGGCGTCGATGAGGCCGCCCCCGATTTCGAAGACACCACGATCGAGCCCGCATTGCGGCGCGATCTGCGTGAGCGATTGTCCGAGATTCTTGCCGGCCGTCCGCTGTCCACGCGGCGCGTGCTGATGGATCTGCAACGCATCTGAGCGCGTGTCGCCCCGCCTATGACCTTCACGCTAAAACAGGTCGAGACGTTTCGCACCGTCTATGAAACGGAAAGCGTGACCGCGGCGGCGCGCCGGCTGGACGTGTCGCCCGCGACGGTCAGCGCCACCTTGGCGGCACTGGAAGCCAGCATTGAATTGCGCCTGTTCGAACGCGTGCGCCAGCGCATGCAGCGCACGCCGGAAGCCACACTGCTGTACGAGGAAATCCGCCGCCTGAATGTGGGCCTGGAAAGCCTGGGGCGCAAAATCCGCGCGATCCGGGGCGCGGCCCAACCGCGATTGCGCATCGGCTGTATCCACGCCTATAGCGGGGCCATCGTCAGCGACGCCATCTCGCGTTTCCGCGAGCGCTATCCCGATACGCCGCTGTACCTGCAAATTCGCGACTCCAATACCCTGCGCGACATGGTGGTGTCGGGCGAACTCGACCTGGCCATGGTGGCCGATGAGTCCGAGCTGGAAGGGTTGCGGGGGCATCGGCTGGCCAGCTTGCGCGCCGTGGCCGTCTTTCCGGCGGGGCATGCGTTATCGCGCGTGGAGCGTGTCGATTTTGCCCACCTTGCTGACGAAGATGTGATTGCGTTGAACGCCGAGGATGGCTCGCGCAAACGATTGGATGCGTTGTTGCGTCAAGCGGGACAGAGCCTGCGCGTGGCGATCGAGACCCCGTATTCCAGCACCGTGTGCCAACTGGCGCTGGCCGGGCACGGTGTGGGCATCGCCAACCCGGCGACGGCGGTGGGCATGGAGGCCGCAGGGCTTTCCTATCGACCGCTTACCGCCTTGGTGCATTTTGAATGCCACATGATTCTGCATGGCAGCCGGCCCTTGTCCGAAGCGGGTAAATTCTGGGCCACCTGCCTGCGCGGCGTGCTGGCTCCGCTGGTGGATCGCTTCGGCGTCTAGCGCCGGTTCCTGCGCTGTTGCAGGAACCAGCGGCAGACAACAGATCAGCCGCGACGTCCGTCGGAAGTCACCATCAGTACGACCGAAGACTCGGCATCCAACACGCCCGCGCGGCGCAGCTGGGACACGGCCGCCAGGGCAGCGGCGGAAGACAGCTCGGCGCTGATCCCCTTGCGTGCCAGACGCTGCTGCGCTTGGGTGGCTGCTGCGTCAGACACGTCTACGGGCGTTCCCCCCGACCGTTCCAACGCGGCCAGCGATTGCAGCGTGCAGGTGCCACCTGCAATCGAATACTGCTCCGTTGCGCCTTCCCACAGGCCGCGCGCATCGCCCGTAGCCAGGGCCTGCGACAAGCGCGCATACGGCTCGACGGCGTGCAGGCGGGGCAGGCGAGCGATGCGCCCGGTGTCGAACAGGTGCTGCCACCCCAGGAAAATTCCCCACAGCAGATCCCCGCGCGCCGTGGGAACGATGATGTCCGTGGGCGCGCCGCATTGATCGAAGATTTCCTGCGCGATGGGCTTATAGCCTTCGACGCCATAGGGATGCGTGCCGACCGGCGGATTCAGGTAGTTGGTGCCGGCAAACGCCCCGTGGTTGCGGCACAAGTCTTCCACATAGGGCCAGCGCGCCAGGCTGTCGTCAAAGGCGCTGAGCGTGGCGCCGAAGCGTTCCATGGCCTCCCGTTGCAGGGGCGGGCAGTTGCGGGTGATGGCGATATCGGCGTGCAAGCCGGCGGCGGCGCAATACGCGGCGATCGAGACGCCAGCGTTCCCGCTGGACGCGGCCGCCACGCGGGTAGCGCCGCTTAAGGCCGCGCGCGACACCAACTGGGCCGCCATCCGGTCCTTGTGGCTGCCGGTGGGGTTGGCGCCTTCGCACTTGAGCCAAAGCTGGCCAACGCCTTCGGCTTGTGCAAGGTTTGCGGCGTCCAGGCAGGGCGTGGCCCCTTCGCCCAGCGTCACCGGCGCCAGCACCGGCAAGGGAATCGCATCGTCCGTGTCCGTGGACGTGTAGCGGCATTCCAAGGTGGCGGGGTGGCCCGCTGCCAGACAAGTGGGGCAGCCTTCGGGGTAGTCACCGGGGGGCCACAGGCTGGCGCAACGGATACAACGCAGGCCGGACAATCTAGGGTTCATCTGCATGGGTCAGTATTGTGAAGCAAGGGAGTCCAGGGGACGGGCGGGCGCGACTTGAATCAGGCAATCGCCCGGGTCGCTTCGGGCGATGGCGCGTAGGCAGACCACGGTGCCCGTCTGCGGGCTAAGCAAGCCCTGCATGGGCTTATCGGGCCGGGCAGGCTCAATCAAACGGCCAATGCGTTGGCCCGCCGTGATGATCTGCCCCAGCTCGACGCTGGGCACGAACACACCGGCATCGCTTGCCCGCAGGGTGGCGGCAGGCACGTCCAGGTCGTAAGTCTGAACGGCGGGATACGTCGGGCGCGGCGCGTTCGGCAACAGGCCCAGTTCGCTCAGGCAACCCAACAGCCCATCCCGGCACCCATCGGTAAGGCTGCTGCGGGTTTCCCGGCCGCCTCCAATTTCTGCGCTCAGGCGCAACACGCCGTGGCGGCTGGCGGCAGCAGGCATCGAGCCGGCTTCATTGCCGCGAAAGAACATGCAGTGTGGCAAGCCGAAGGCGCGCGCCAGCGCCGGCAGGCGTTCGTCGAAGGCGTCGTCGCCGTATCGCGTGATGACGGACGACGGCACATAGCGCAGTGACGCGCCGCCGCTGTGCACGTCGACCATGGCCTGGATGCGCGGCAACAGCTTCGCTTCCAGGGCGGCGGCCACGCTTTCGGTATAGCCACGCGCCGGCGCGCCCAGGAAGGCGCGGTTCAAATTGCCGCCGTCATTGGGTGATAGCCGGGTGCCAGCCAGCGAGGCTTCGGCATTGACGGCGGGCAGCAGATAGACGGTGCCGCGTTGCAAAACCGTGGGCAGGTGGTGCCACAAGTCCAGGATGGCCGCCTGGCCTTCCCATTCATCGCCATGCACGCCGGCAATCAGGGCCACGGCCGGGCCGGGGCCCGCCTCAACGCGCAGCATGGGAATGGTGACGCGGCGGTACGCCGACTCGTTGGTGGCGGCGGCAACGGAAAAATCTTCGCGGCTTACGCGGACCATGCGGCGCCTCCGGCGGGGGCGCATACCCGGTTCAATCCAGCGTAGCGGCCTTGATGATGCTTTCCCATTTGGGCAGCTCCTTGCGAATCTGGGTTTGTACATCCTGGGGCGTGCCTCCCAGGGGTTCCTGCGAACGGCTGCGCAGTTCTTTTTCGACGCTCTCTGATCGCAACGCCTGGTTCATGGCGGCATTCAATTTGGCGACGACGGCGGGCGGCGTGCCGGCCGGTGCAATCAATGCGCTCCAGGCCGATTGCTCGTAGTTGGGGTAGCCCTGTTCGGCCACCGTCGGCACATCGGGGTTGGACGCGGCGCGCGACTTGGTCGTTACCGCCAGCGCACGCAGTCGGCCGTCTTTCAGATTGCCGATCAAGGGAGGCAGGTTTTCCATCATGGAATCGACGTGGCCGCCAAGCAGGTCGGACAGTTGCGCCGCTGTTGCCTTGTAGGGAATCTGGCGCACGGCAGCGCCGGTTTGCGCGATGAATAGCTTCACCCCCACTTCGCTGGTCGTGCCCGGGTCTGCCGACGTCATGGTCAGGCGGTCGGGCTGGGCGCGGCTGGCTTCGATGAAGCTTTTCAAGTCGCGGTACGGCGACGCGGCGTTCACCACGATGACGTTCGGCGTTTCAGCCACCAGGCCGATCGGCGTGATATCGCGGTTCAGGTCATAGAGCTGCTGCTTGAATAAAAAGCGATGCAGCACCAGCGTGCCAACGTGGGCGTAGCCGATGGTGTAGCCGTCGGCGGCGGCTCGCACGACGGCCTGCGTGCCGATGCGGCCACCCGCGCCCACGCGATTTTCCACAACGACGGGTTGACCCAGCTGCCGGCTCATTTCCTGGCCGATCAGCCGGGCGGTGATATCCGCATTACCGCCTGCGGCGGCGGGCACGATCAGCGTGATCGCGCGGGCCGGATAGTCGGCGTGCGCGCCCGTTCCGGCAAGGCAAAGCAACACAGCGGCAAGACAGGCAGTGCGTTTCATGACGATTCCCGAGGCGTTGAGAGCTGCGCCATTGTGCGGTCGTCATCCGTGTATGCCGTTTGTTTTTATAAGATGGATGTTTGGAAAAATCTAACGGTTGTATTTCTGCTTTGCGTCGGCCTTGGCCCCCAAGCCGTAGCCCACTGCCGCGGCGGCCAGGGCAACGGCTGCGCCCAGCAGCGCAATCAGCGCGGCGCCGTAGCCAAGCGTGTCCACGCCAGCCTTGACCCATCCACTGGCGGCATCCCCGCCCCGGTACACCACGGTGTCGATGACGCTCTTGGTTTTGTATTTATCTTCGGCTGGCACCGCGGTGAACAGCATTTCGCGCCCCGGCCGGATCAGGGCATATTCACCCGCGCGGCGCAGGATCATCGCGGCAGCCAGAACGCCAAAGACAGGAAAGGCGGCAAGCGCCAGAAATGACACCCCTACGGCGAGCGGCACCGCAGTCAATAGAAAGCGCAGCCCCAGGCGCGCGGCAATCCGGCCAGACAGAAAGAGTTGCGATAGCAGCGCCAGCGTCTGCACGGTGAAGTCCAGCGCGCTGAACACGCGCAGGCGTTCGGCCGTGGTGGGGAACGTGTCCGCAACAAGCCGCGCCTGCTCCATGTACAGAAAGGTATTCAGCGTGGCCAGCAAAATCACCAACAGCGAAATGCCCAACAGGAAGCGCGACCGGAAAATGCGGGAAATGCCAGCCAGGATGGCGCCCTGGATGGGTTGCTGCATATCCTCTGGGCCAATTTCCATGCGCGTTTCGGTGCGCCAGCGCAGCAGCCACTGCTTCAGGGGCAACGTGGCCGTCAGCAACAGGGCCGATAACAAGAGCAGACCGGCCGGTCCCAGCGCGCCCGCCAACAACGCGCCGAGTAACGGCCCGCACAGCCCGCCCGCGCTGGCGCCCGCAGCGATCAGCGCGAACAGGCGCTTGGCCGATTCCATGCGGAACACGTCGGCCATCAGGCTCCACGCGATAGAGACCACGAACAGGTTGAACACCGACAGCCACACATAGAACGCACGCGCAGCCCACACGCTGTCGGGCCGAAGATAGAGCAAGGCCGCAAACCCCGCCATGGTCAGGGCGAACAGGCTGTAGACCCACGTCAACAACGTGGCGCGCGGCACCCGGGCGGACAGCCAGCCGAACAACGGCACCACTGCCAGCGTCGCCACGAAGGTTGCCGTGAACAGCCATTGCAATTGATTCACGCCGGCTTGGATGCCCATCGTCTCGCGGATGGGGCGCAGCATGAAATAGCCGCAGAACAGAAAGAAGAAGAACGCGAAGCCGCACGCGGCGGGCGCGATTTCGTCTTCATGGATGCCCAGCGCCCGCGCCGCGCGTTGGCGCAGGGAGTAGGGGGCGTCAGCCATCGCTTAAGCCAGCAGGGCGGCGATGCGTTCGCGCATGGCGGCGTCGGGCTGCCGGCCAAACCCGGCGAGCACGTTGTCGGCCATGTTGGCTGGCTTGGACGTGGCGGGAATGACGGCGGTGACGGCGGGGTGTCCGATGATGAATTTCAGGAACAGCTGCGCCCACGAGGTGCAGCCGATTTCCGCGGCCAGGGCAGGCAGGGCGCGGCCCTTTACCTGGCGAAACAGAGCGCCGTCCTGGAACGGACGGTTGATCAGCACCGCCACGCCGTTAGCCTGGCAGGCAGGCAGCAGGCGCTTTTCGGCGCTGCGCGCACCCACGGACAGGTTGATCTGAAGGAAGTCGGGTTTCTCGCTTTCAACCAGTTGGGTCAGTTCGTCATGCGCGTAGTCGGTGTAGTGCGTGATGCCGACGTAGCGGGTGACGCCTTGCTGCTTGAGCTCTCGCAGCAGCGCCAGCTGGTTGCGGGTGTCGATCAGGTTGTGGACCTGGATGAGGTCAAGCTTATCGCTGCGCAGCCGCTTCTGGGACTGGCGTACCTGTTCCATGGCGGATTCGCGGCCGGTCGTGCCGATCTTCGTCGCTAGAAACACCTGTTGGCGCAGGCCGCCATGACGCGCCAGCAAGGCGCCCACGACGGCTTCGGCCTGGCCGTAGCTGGGGGCGGTGTCGATCAGGAAGCCGCCTTCCTTCATGAAGGTGTCCAGCACCTGGGCCAGCGGCGCCATCGCCGCAGCGTCGTCGGGCGGTGCGTTGAAGGTGTCGGCCGTGCCTAGACCGATGACGGGAATTTGCTCGCCGGACGCGGGTATCGCCCGGCTGAGCATGGCCTGTTTGACGCTGAGCGCACGCGCGGCGCCGGCGGGTCCCAGCAGCGCGGCGCAGGTAGCGGTCTGAAGGAATCGGCGGCGGTCGGGCATGGAAAGCGCTCCTGGTGAAAAGCCGAAATAAAAAAAGGCCTACATGCGAATGTAGGCCTTTTGCTGAGTCTTGCGACCGGCGATTACTCGCGGTTGCCGCCGAAGATGCCCAGCAGCATCAGCAGGTTCGAGAAGACGTTGTAGACGTCCAGGTAGATGGCCAGCGTGGCGGACACGTAGTTGGTTTCGCCACCATTCACGACACGCTGCAGGTCAACCAGCATGAAGGCCGAGAAGATGACAATGGCCATCACCGAGATGGTCAGCATCAGGGCCGGCAGTTGCAGGAAGATGTTGGCCAGGGCTGCGACCAGAATCACGACGGCGCCAATGAACAGGAATTTCTGCATTCCCGACAAGTCGCGCTTGATGGTGGTGGCCAGCGTGGCCATCGTGCCGAACACGATTGCCGTGCCGCCGAAGGCCGTCATGACCAGCTGCGAGCCGTTGCTGAAGCCCATCACGAAGCCGAGCAAGCGCGACAGCATGATGCCCATGAAGAACGTGAAGGCCAGCAGCAGGACAACGCCCATCGAGTTGTTCTTGTTTTTCTCGATGGCGAACATCATGCCGAATGCGCCGACCAGAAACACGATGGCGGACAGACCGGGGCTTGCGCCCATGACACGGTTGATGCCGGTGTAGAGGCCGACCGCGGCGCCCAGCACCGTGGGGATCAGCGAAAGCGCCAAGAGCCAGTAGGTGTTGCGCAGGACCTGGTTGCGAGCGACCTCGCCCGGCGCGCCGGCAACCGAGCCGGAACGATTAAAAGGGGACGGACGATATTCGTTCATGGAGAACTCCTGTGTACGGCAAAAATGGTGATTGCCTAGAAGGCTTAGATGGGAAGGATACCTTACAGTTCCCTGAAGAATCCAGTTTTTGGAAGATTTAGACCGGCTGTCGGACGCGTTTTTCGCGCCGGGCGTTAGCCGGGTTTTACCTCGCTAAGCACACGGGCAACGATACCCGGTAATTCAGCATCCATGCGCGTTTGCATGTGGTCGATGGCGTCGGCCAGGGCGCGGCGCATCAGCTGTTCTACCTCGGCTTGCAGGCGGGCGGACAGCACCGAGGCGTCGGGTAGAGCGGCGGGGGCGGGCGTTTGCAGCGCGGCGGCGTAGACGGCCGGCGCCTCGTCCACATCCCAATCATGGCCTTGCCCATCGGCGACATCGGTCAGCAGCGGGAATGCGTCGTCAGCATCCGTGTCATCGGCCAGATCCGTCAGCAGGGGGGCGTCGGGCTCCGCCGGACCCAGGGGCGCGTGCAGCGTCGGCTCAGCCCGTTGGGTCAAGGTAGGGATGCCGGGATCAGTGGGGCGAGCGGGCATGGGAACTCCCGAAGTTTTCAAATGGCGTGGCGGGCGGGGCGATGGCCCGCCGTGCCGGATGGGGCAATCAGGCGCCAGGGGGCTGGCGGCTGAGATCGTGGCTTTGCGGCGTGTGGCCGGCGTTCTGGTAGACGCGCCAGCGCTGACGGGCGGCCTGCTTGTCGTCCGGGTCATCCGACACGATTTCAAGCAGGCGCTCGAAGGCGTCAAAGCCGGGCGGGCAGTCGTTGTCCAGATTCAGCAGCCAGAGCGGGGACGTGTCGCCACTGTCTGCGGGCCGGGCGGCCAGCGCCGCTTGTTGCGGATCGCCTGCCGTCAGCACCACGGGCGTTTCGGACGCCAGCGGGTCATTGGCCAGCACGTGCGGCACGAAAGCCGTGTCGTCGAACGCCCACAGCATGCGGTCAAACGCGGCCAAGCGCGAGCCGTCTTTACAGTACACCACCAGCCGCTGCCCAGCCAGGAAGCGCTTGCGCACCACCTGGCAGGCGGTACGCAAGCGGTCGGGCGCGCCGAAGGCGAAGTCGATCCGCGTCATGCCCGGTTCCGTTGCAAGGGCTTCAAACCTGGTCCAGCAGGTATTGCATCAGCAGGGGCACGGGGCGGCCAGTGGCGCCCTTGTCCTTGCCGCCGCGCCACGCGGTGCCGGCGATGTCCAGGTGGGCCCACGGATAGGCCTTGGTGAAACGCGACAGGAAGCACGCTGCGGTCACGGCACCGGCCGGGGGGCCGCCGATGTTGGCCAGGTCGGCGAAGTTGGACTTCAGCTGTTCTTGATAGGCGTCGTCCATCGGCATGCGCCAGGCGGTGTCCAGCGACTGGCGGCCGGCAGAAGCCAGGGCCTCGGCCAGAGCGTCGTCCTTGGAGAACAGGCCGGTGTTGACGTTGCCCAGCGCCACGACGCAAGCGCCGGTCAGCGTGGCGATGTCGATGACGGCGGCCGGCTTGAAGCGTTCGGCGTAGGTCAGGGCGTCGCACAGGACCAGGCGGCCTTCGGCGTCGGTGTTCAGGATTTCGATGGTCAGGCCGGCCATGCTGGTGACGACATCACCCGGCTTGTTGGCCGTGCCGCTCGGCAGGTTTTCGCAAGCGGGGATGATGCCGACGACGTCCAGCGGGAGCTCAAGCTCGGCCAGTGCGCGGAACGAACCCAGCACGCTGGCGGCGCCGCACATGTCGTACTTCATTTCGTCCATGGTGGCGGCGGGTTTGAGCGAGATGCCGCCGGCGTCGAACGTGATGCCCTTGCCCACCAGCACGATCGGGCCTTGCGCCGACTTGGCGGCCTTCTTGGCAGCCGCCTTGGCGCCCGCGTGGCGCAACACGATGAAGCGCAGCGGTTCAGCGGAGCCGCGTGCGACGGACAGGAACGAGCCCATGCCCAGCGCTTCGACCTGTTTCTTGTCCAGCACTTCCACCTTCACCGACTTGAACTCGCGGGCCAGGCGCTTGGCCGTGTCGCCCAGGTAGGTCGGGGTGCAGATGTTGCCGGGCAGGTTGCCCAGGGTGCGGGTCAGCTCCATGCCGTTGGCGATGGCGTTGCCTTCACGCAAGCCCTTCTGGGCCTGGGCGGACTCGGCGCGCTCGACGATCTGAACGATCTTCTTCAGCTTGGGGCGGGCGTCGCGGTCGGGTTTGCCGAAGCTGGCGTCGTAGTGATAGGTGGCGTTGCCGGCTGCGATGGCGGCGCTGCGGGCGCGAGCAATGACGGGCACGTCCGCGATCGCATTGGCGACCAGCGTGGACACGCCTTCGGTCAGTTGGGCGGCAACGCAGACCGAGGCGAATGCCTGCTCGGCCGACGCGTGCGCGCGGGCGGAGTATTCATCTTGCTTGCCCAGGCCCACCAGCACCACGCGATGCGCGGTAACGCCGGGCAATGCGCGCAACGTCAGGGTGGAGCCGGCGCGTCCGCGGAACTCGGCCTTGACCACGGCGCGCACGGCGCCGTTGGATGCACGGTCGATGATGTCGGCGGCGGGGCTCAACACGCCATCCGCGAACACCCCGACAGCCAGGGCGGCGGTTTTAACTTGGTGCAGGGAAGCAGTGGTCTGTGTGCTAAATTCCATGAGGGTTTCCCGTGTGCGTCTGTGTATGATGCGGTCGATTATCCCGCATATTCTCCCATGTCTCTATTTAAACGCTCTGTCGTCAGCGAGATCACCAGTCACGCTGGCGTTGTCTTTTCCACGTTGCTCATCGTGTGGCTCAGCGTGCTCCTTGTGCGCCTGCTCGGTGAAGCCGCGGGCGGCAACATCGGAGCCGACGTCGTTCTCGTGCTGGCCGCGTTGTCGACCATCACTGCGTTGCCGACCATCCTGGCCGTCTCGATCTTCATCGCGGTGCTCACGACCGTCACGCGCAACTACCGTGAATCCGAAATGGTGGTGTGGTTCGCCAGCGGCCTGTCGCTGGCGGATTGGCTAAAGCCCGTGCTGCGCGTGGCCGTTCCCGTTGCCTTGGCGGTGGCGGGCCTGACGCTTGTGGCCGCGCCTTGGGCGTACCGCCAGATCGGCGAATACCACGAGCGCTTTGAACAACGTTCCGACTTGTCCAAGGTCACGGCTGGGCAGTTCGCGGAATCGTCCGGCGGCAACCGCGTGTTCTTCTCCGAAGACCCCATCACGCCCTCTGACGAACTGGGTAACGTGTTCGCGCGCGAGACCGGCCCTGAATGGTTGAGCGTGTTGACCGCAAGCAGCGCCCACAGCGAAACCTTGCCCAATGGCGACCGTTTCCTGGTGCTGGGCGAGGGCCACCGCTATGACCTGAAGCCCGGCACGCCTGAGATCCGGCTGGTGCACTTCGATAAATACGGGCTGCGTCTGGAAAGCAAGGCGGGGGGCGACCCGATCGGCGAAGCGCGGGCTGCGGCCGAGCGTTCGTCCAAGGCGCGCACCACGATGCAGCTGGTGGCGGACAACACCGACAGCAGCTGGTCACAAGTGATGTGGCGGATCTCGTTGCCGCTGGCGGCGCTGAATCTGGCGTTGCTGGCCATTCCGCTGGGAGCGGTGAACCCGCGCCTGGGCCGGTCGGGCGATTTGCTGATCGCGGGTCTGGTCGGTTTGCTCTATATGAACCTGATCAACCTGTCGCGCGCCTGGATTTCCAACGGCAAGCTCAGTTTTGGCGTGGGCGTGTGGGCCATCCATGGCGCGGTGGCGCTGCTGACCGTGTTCCTGCTCATGCGACGCTTGCGAGTGAAGGCGCCCAAGAACGGCGCCAACAGCGCGGCCCCCACGTAACGATCAGGCGAGCGGCTGATGCGGGGGGCTGCGGCCCTCGCGCCTATCTTGCCGTTCTGCTGTTCCTGCCGCCCCTGCCTTTCCTGCCTTTCCAACGTCAAGGCAGGTATTTCATCGTGCCGCGCTTGCCGGCCAGCAGGTCGGCATTCTTCAGCACCGACTTGCGGATGAACTCCCACAAGACTGTCACGCGCTTGAGTTTGCGCAGGTCTTCGTGGCAGTACATCCAAAACGATCGTGTGATCTCTACTTCATTTTCCAGCACCGGTTTCAGCCGCGGGTCTTGCGCGGCGATGAAACACGGCAGGATGGCCAGCGACTGCCCTTGCAGCGCGGCGTGATACTGCGCCACCACGCTGGTGCTACGCAGCACCACCTTGCTGGCCGGCAGCAAATCTTCCAGATAGCGCAGGCGCTCGCTGAACAGCAGTTCGTCGACATAGCCGATGAACGTGTGCTCGGCCAGATCCGCGCGGGTTGCGATCGGTTTGTGGCGCGCCAGGTAACCGGGCGTGCCGTACAGGCGCAGGGTGTAATCGCACAGCTTGCTGCACACATACGGTCCGCGCTGGGGGCGTTCGATGGTGATGGCCAGGTCTGCTTCGCGCTTTGACAGGCTGACAAAGCGCGGCACCGGCAGGATGTCCAGCGTGATGTGCGGATAGCGGCGCTGGAAGTCGGCCGCAAGCGGTGTCAGCACATAGCTGCCGAAGCCTTCGGTGGCGCCAATGCGTAAATGGCCCGACAAGGCCTGGCCGATTCCCGACAAGTTTTCGCGCGCGGTATGCACCGTGCTTTCCATCTGTTCGGCGTGGACGAACAAGCGCTGGCCGTCGTCCGTCAGCACAAAACCCGCGCTGCGCGATTTTTCGAACAGCAGGGTGTCGAGCTCGGTTTCCAGGGCCCGGATGCGGCGCGACACTGTCGTGTGCTCCACCCCCAATTTGCGTGCGGCGGCGCTCACCCGCTGGGTGCGGGCCACTTCCAGAAAGTACCGCAGGCTGTCCCAATCCAACACGATTTCATCCTTATGGCGCGCGGCGCCGAACCCAATACTGCTTGTGCATGAATGCACAAGGAATGTGCATTTCTGGTGTTGCTTGTTGATTTTCACACATCTACACTGGGCCGGCAGGCCTCGGGGCATTGCCCTGAGAGTCGCAGGCCGCAAAGACGGCGCATAACGCTACACATCAGCGCATAACACTCAGGAGACAAATCCATGAAATTGCACGCACGCGGGCTGGCCGCAGGCTTGTGTCTGGGCGCATTGTTGGTGAGCCAGGCGCAGGCGGCCGACAAGCCGCCAGTGAAGATCGGCATTCTGACGGACATGTCCGGCACCTACGCCGGGATGGGCGGGGCGGGTTCGGTCGCGGCGGCGCAATTGGCCATTGACGATTGCCTGGCCGCCGAGTGCAAGGGCATGAAGATCGAACTGGTCTCCGCCGACAATCAGAACAAGGCGGACGTGGGCGCGGCCAAAGCGCGCGAATGGTTTGACCGCGACGGCGTGACGGCGATTGCCGACCTGACGAACTCTGCCGTGGCGCTTGCCGTGCAAGGCATTGCGCGCGAAAAGAACAAGGTCGTGATGTTCTCCGGCCCGGCCACGACGGCGCTGACCAACAAGGAATGCTCGCCTGTTGGCTTCCATTGGATGTTCGACACCTATTCGCAATCCGCGGGCGGCGCCAAGGCCACCGTGCGTGCTGGCGGAAAGTCCTGGTACTTCATTACGGTGGATTACGCCTTTGGCCATTCGCTGGAAGCGGACACGGTCAAGGCCGTGAAGGCGCTGGGCGGCACCGTCGCCGGCAGCGTGCGCCATCCCTTGAACGCGCCTGACTTCGCGTCCTATCTGTTGCAGGCGCAAAGCTCCAAGGCACAGGTCGTGGCGCTGGCCAACGGCGGGCAGGACACGGTCAACGCCGTCAAGCAGGCGCGCGAATTTGGCATCGTGGCGGGCGGGCAGCGGCTGGTGTCGCTGCTGATCTTCCTGTCGGACTTGCGCGCCCTTGGGCTGGAAAGCGCACAAGGCTTGTCGTATGTGGACGGCTTTTATTGGGATTACGACGACGCCTCGCGCGCCTGGTCCGCGCGCTTCGAAAAAGCCTTCCGTGGCCTGAAGCCCACGATGACGCAGGCCGGCGTGTATTCCAGCGTGTTGCATTACCTGCGCGCGACAGCCGCCGCCAGCAGCACCGACGGCAAGGTCGTGGCCGACAAGATGCGTGAACTGCCCATCAAGGACCCGATCATGCGCAACGCATCGATCCGCCCCGATGGCCGCGTCATCCACGACATGTACCTGTACGAAGTGAAGAAGCCCGCGGACTCCAAGGGCGGCTGGGACTATTCGAAGCTGGTGGCCACCATTCCGGCGGCCGAAGCCTTCCAGCCCCTGGCCGATTCGAGCTGCCCGCTGGTGAAGAAATAAGCCTGGCGCGCTGGCCGGGCCATTGTCCGGCCGGCGTGTTTGACGATTCATGAACGCGGATTCATCCGCATCGACTACGCAGTGTGAGGAGCATCAAATGAGTGAAGTCCCCCGCGTTCCGCTATTGATCGGCGGCAAGCTTGTGCAGTCCCAAACCACCGAATGGCGAGACGTGATCAACCCCGCCACCCAGGAGGTCGTTGCCAAGGTGCCCTTCGCGACCCGCGAAGAACTGGACCTGGCCGTCTCCAACGCCAAGGAAGCATTCAAGACCTGGCGCAACAGCGGGCAGGGCACGCGCATGCGCGTCATGCTGAAGTTCCAGGAGCTGCTGCGCGCCAACACCGGCAAGCTGGCCGAGATGATCACGCGCGAACACGGCAAGACGCTGCCGGACGCCGAGGGCGAGATCGGCCGTGGCCTGGAAGTGGTGGAGCACGCGTGCTCGATCGCCAACCTGCAATTGGGCGAGTACGCCGAGAACGCCGCGTCCGGCATCGACGTCTACACCCTGATCCAGCCGCTGGGCGTGTGCGCGGGCATCACCGCGTTCAACTTCCCGGTGATGCTGCCGTGCTTCATGTTCCCCATCGCTGTGGCCTGCGGCAACAGCTTCGTGTTGAAACCCTCTGAACAGGACCCGACCGCGTCCCTGTTCCTGGCCCAGCTGGCGCTGGAAGCCGGCCTGCCCCCGGGCGTGCTGAACGTGGTGCATGGCGGCCCGGATACGGCCAACGGCCTGTGCGAACACCCGGACATCAAGGCCGTGTCGTTCATCGGTTCGACCCGTGTCGGCACGGAAATCTACAACCGCGCATCGGCGGCCGGCAAGCGTTGCCAGTCGATGATGGGCGCCAAGAACCACTGCGTGATTCTGCCGGACGCCGATCCCGAAGTGGCGCTGAACCAGCTG
Organism: Achromobacter kerstersii; assembly: GCF_902859595.1. GTDB lineage: Bacteria > Pseudomonadota > Gammaproteobacteria > Burkholderiales > Burkholderiaceae_B > Achromobacter > Achromobacter kerstersii. The sequence goes on from NZ_CADIJQ010000002.1 coordinate 148,808, forward strand.
GTGGGCGCGGCATTCGGCGCAGCCGGCCAGCGCTGCATGGCGTCATCGGTTGCCGTGTTGGTGGGCGATGCCCGCAACTGGCTGCCCGACTTTGTCGAGCGTTCGAAGAAGCTGAAGGTCAACTCGGGCACCGATCGTGAAGCCGATCTGGGCCCGCTGGTGTCGCCCAATGCCAAGAAGCGTGTCGAAAGCCTGATTCAAAAGGGCGTGGACGAAGGCGCCAAACTGCTGCTGGATGGCCGCAACCTGAAGGTGTCGGGCTTTGAGCAGGGCAACTTCGTGGGCCCGACGATTTTCGACGGCGTGAACGAAGACATGACCATCTATACCGAAGAAATCTTCGGACCGGTCCTGTGCTGCGTCGGCGTCGAAACGCTGGAAGACGCGGTGGCGTTCATCAACCGCAATCCCAACGGCAACGGCGTGGCGCTGTTCACCCAGGACGGCGGCGCGGCGCGCTACTTCCAGAACAACATCGACGTGGGCCAGGTAGGCATCAACGTGCCGATTCCCGTGCCGGTGGCGTGGTTCAGCTTCACAGGTTCGCGCGGTTCCAAGCTGGGCGACCTGGGCCCCAACGGCAAGCAGGCGGTTCAGTTCTGGACGCAGACCAAGACCGTGACGGCGCGCTGGTCCGCACACGCCAAGACCGTGAACACCACGATCTCGATGCGCTGAAAGGGGGACGCCTTGCTCCTAAGCTTATATTAATAAGTTATATAACGAGGCGCCCTTATTACTTATAATTGGCCCATCTATCAGGGGCCAATTTTATGAACCTCCAGCAATTTCGCTTTGTGCGCGAAACCATCCGGCGCGACTTCAACCTGACCGAAGCCGCCCGGATGCTCTATACCTCGCAGCCCGGAGTGTCCAAGGCCATCATCGAGTTCGAAGATGAGCTCGGCATCAAGATTTTCGAACGCCATGGCAAGCGCATCAAAGGCCTGACCAAGCCGGGTCTGGCGGTGTCGCAGGTGATCGACCGCATCATGCGCGAAGTCGACAATTTGAAGAAGGTCAGCGACGAATTCGCCCGCCGCGATGAAGGCGGTTTGGTGATTGCGTGCACGCACACGCAGGCGCGCTATCTGCTGCCCCGCGTGATTCCCGCCTTCCGCAAGCAATTCCCCAAGGTGCACTTGTCGTTGGCTGAAGGCAGCCCCGCGCAGTTGGCGGAAATGGTGCTGCACGAGCAGGCCGACCTGGCGCTGGCAACCGAGTCCTTGGCCTTGACGCCCGGCTTGGCCACCTTGCCCGTCTACGCCTGGGAGCACACCGTGGTGGTGCGCCCGGATCATCCTTTGGCCGAGCTGACCTCCAGCGCCGCCAAGCGCCTGTCGCTAGCGCAACTGGCCGAATTCCCCATCGTGACCTACGACCGCGCCTTCACGGGCCGCAGCACAATCGACGAAGTGTTCGCCAACCAGGGCATTCACCCGGACATCGTGCTGGAAGCCATTGATGCCGACGTCATCAAGACCTATGTCGACGTGGGCCTGGGCATTGGCATCATTGCTGGCGTGGCCTATGACCCGCGCCGCGACTCCAATCTGGTTGGCCTGCCCGTGGGTCACCTGTTCGGCACGCACACCACCCGTGTGGGCGTGAAGTCGGGCGTGTTCCTGCGCGACTACGTCTACACCTTCCTGGAAATGCTGGCGCCGTCGTTGACTCGCGCCGTCGTGACCGAGGCGGTGCAGGGCGCGCCGAAGTAAGCGGATTGGACGGCTGGCTTGCACGGCAAAAAGAAGCGCGGCGTCTTGAGATGCCGCGCTTTTTTTTGCCCCTGAAACGGGGCGACCGGCTGGAGAGCCGCGAGTTCCCTGGCTAATAGCAAATCTCACTATCCCTTTTGATAAGCTCATAAATATAATTAAATAAGAACCGATCTCATTTAAGTTGACTAAAAAATAGGAATCATTATCATTACATCCAGACTCAACGACCAGTGAGGTTCATCATGACGGCAGGACTCAGTGCAGTAGTAGTTGGCGCAGATCGACTGGGCAATATTCCGGATCTGCTGAAAGGACACAATATTTCGATCACGCACCACATCAGTGGCCGCGATCCTTCGCACCAGAAGAAGACGCTTCAACTGCCTTCCGGCACGCAACTGGTCATCTTGCTGACCGACTTCCTTGGACACAACGTCATGAAGACCTTCCGCAACGCCGCGCAGCGTGGCGGCATCCGGGTCGTGGCTTGTCGCCGTTCGGTATGCAGCATGCAGCAAGCGTTGCAGCAGTGCGGCCTGTGCCCGCGCGCTGGCACCGTCCACTGAATGCCTGTTTTGCCGCTGGAACACAAAAACACTGGGGAGGCCGAAACGGCCTGCGGCTGAAAGGGCGATAGGCCCTGGACCGCGAAGAGCAAAAGCAAAACGCCGTCAGACTGATGTCTGACGGCGTTTTGTTTTTGGGGGATGGCGCCTGGCGCATCGCTTGTGCGACGATGCCAGGAACCGAATCAGTTTGCGGCGCGGGCGGAAGCCATCAGGCTGTTGTCCAGGCGGCGGGCGCCGTTGTAGCGCTTGGTCCAGTAGGCCATGGTCATGCTTTCGACACGCACGACGCCACCGGCGCTGGGCGAGTGCACGAAGCGGTCGTCGCCCAGGTAGATGCCCACGTGCGAGTAGCGGCGGCCCATCGTGTTGAAGAAGACCAGGTCGCCGGCCTTGAGTTCGTTCTTGGCGACCGACACGCCTTGCTGGGCGATTTCGGCAGCGTTGCGCGGCAGCTTCAGGCCCAGCGAACGTTCGGCCGAGTAGGCGACGAGGCCGCTGCAATCGAAACCGGTGTCGGGGGTGCTGCCGCCGAAGCGGTAGCGGATGCCCAGGTAGTTCAGGGCTTCGCTGACCATGGCGTTGTCGCTGTTGACGCCCGATTGGGCTTGGCGTTGACGTTCGCGCTTGAATTTTTGCACCACCAGCATGCCGATGGGGTCATCGGCGGTGGCTACCCATTCCATTTCGTACGGATCAATCTCGGACGTATGGGCGGTTGACTTCTGGTTAGTGCCAGCACAACCTGCCAGGCCGGCCACACATGCCATCAACGCGAGCGTACGCAGCCCGCGCTTTGCCTGGCCAGTGGATGAATTGAATCGCGCGATTATGGAGTGTCGATGCATTCGCCTGGGATGACCTGCCGGATGACAGCAAAAACCACGGGATTAGCCGTGGATCGGGCCGAAATGTCAGCAAAATCAACAATTATCTACAACTTCGCGGGGATTCTACCAAACTTTCACTACCGTTCTTGGACAGATCGGTAATGATTCCATGCAGCGTGGACATTTGGCGGAACTTTTTGACTTGTGGCAAGCCTCGTGCAAGGTTCGCCTACCAGAATGACCAAAAGATTCGAGAAGAAATCAATCAGCCTTAAGGCGTATGAACAATACCAGGAGACACAAATGCAAAAAACCCGGGATTTCCATTACAGATCATTGCATGACCGCGATGCGTTCTGGCGCGAGGAGGCCGGGCGCGTGCATTGGGAGACGCCGTTTCAGTCTGTCCTGGATTTCTCCAAACCGCCATTCGCCAAGTGGTTTGTAGGCGGCAAGACCAATCTTTGCTACAACGCCGTCGACCGCTGGCTGCCCACGCAGGCTGACAAGCCCGCCTTGATCTGGGTGTCCACCGAGGTGGATCGCGAACAGATCTACACGCGCCAGGACATCTACGAAGAGGTCAACGCCGCAGCCGCCATGCTCAAGGAGCTGGGCGTGGGGCGGGGCGACCGGGTGCTGCTGTACATGCCGATGGTGCCGGAAGCGGTGTTCACGATGCTGGCCTGCGCCCGCATTGGCGCGGTGCACTCGGTGGTGTTCGGCGGCTTTGCGTCAGTCAACCTGGCCCAGCGCATCGACGACGCGGCGCCCAAGGTGGTGGTGTGTACGGATGGCGGGTCGCGCGGGGGCAAGGTCGTGCCGTACAAGCCCCTGCTTGACCGGGCGCTGGGGCTGGCAAAGTCGCCGCCTGCCGCCGTCGTCGTGTTTGACCGCGGCCTGGCGCCGTTTGAACCCGTGGCGGGCCGTGACCTGGACTACGCGACGTTGCGTGCGCGCCATCGCGGTGCGCGGGTGCCGGTGCAGTGGCTGGAATCGTCCGAGCCCAGCTACATCCTCTATACGTCTGGCACCACCGGCAAGCCCAAGGGCGTGCAGCGCGACACGGGCGGTTATGCCGTGGCGCTGGCGTCATCCATGGAATACCTGTTCAACGGCCGTGCGGGCGACACTTTTTTCTGCACCAGCGACATCGGCTGGGTGGTTGGCCACTCTTATATTGTGTACGGCCCCTTGATCGCCGGGCAGGCGACCGTGCTGTACGAAGGCACGCCCGTGCGCCCCGACGGCGCCATTCTGTGGAAGCTGGTGGAGCAGTTTGGCGTGAACACGCTGTTTTCGGCGCCAACGGCCGTGCGGGTGCTCAAACGCCAGGACCCGGCGCTGCTCAAGCGCCACGACGTCTCCAGCCTGCGCGCTGTGTACCTGGCGGGCGAGCCGCTGGATGAGCCGACCGCGCACTGGATTGCCGACGGCTTGGGCAAGCCCATCATCGACAACTACTGGCAGACCGAATCCGGCTGGCCCATTCTGTCGGCCCAGCCCGGCGTGGAGAACGTGCCCACCCGCTTTGGCAGCCCCTCGTTTCCCGTCTATGGATTCGACGCGCGCATTGTCAGCGAGTCCACCGGCGAAGACCTGGGGCCGGACGAAAAGGGCGTCGTGGCCATCGTGCCGCCCCTGCCGCCGGGCGCCATGTCCACCATCTGGGGCGATGACGAACGGTTTGTGCAGACCTATTTCACGTCCATCCCCGGGCGCCAGGTGTATTCGACCTTTGATTGGGGGCGGGTGGACGCCGACGGCTACTGGTTCATCCTGGGCCGCACCGATGATGTGATCAACGTGGCGGGCCACCGGCTGGGCACCCGCGAGATTGAAGAATCGGTCAACAGCCATAGCGGAATTGCGGAATGCGCGGTGGTGGGCGTGGCCGATGCGTTGAAGGGCCAGGTGGCGATGGCCTTCGCGGTGTTGAAGAATCCCGCCGGGGCCGAGACCGCCGAAGGGGCAAAGCAGCTGGAAGGCGATATCATGCGGCTGGTGGAAGATCAGCTGGGAGCGGTGGCTAGACCCGCCCGGATCCGATTTGTGGGCGCGTTGCCCAAGACCCGATCCGGCAAAGTCTTGCGCCGTGCGATCGTCGCCGTGTGCGAAGGCCGCGATCCCGGAGACCTGACGACCATTGAAGACCCAACCGCCCTGGAACAGATCAAGGAGTCGCTGCAATGAATACCAAACCCGTGCTGAGCGCCGAAGACGTCAAGAAGATCCTCGCCGCGGCCGAAGCACACGCCGTGCAAAACAAGTGGGCCGTGACCATTTCGGTGGTCGATGACGGTGGCCACCTGCTCGGCATGCTGCGTCTGGACGACGCCGCCCCGATCTCGGCGCACATTGCACCCGCCAAGGCCAAGACCGCCGCGCTGGGCCGCCGTGAATCGCGCATCTACGAAGAAATGATCAACAACGGCCGCGTGTCGTTTCTGTCGGCGCCGCTGATCGAAGGCATGCTGGAAGGCGGCGTGCCGGTTACCGTCAACGGCCATGTGGTGGGCGCAGTCGGCGTGTCGGGCGTGAAGTCGACCGAAGACGTGCTGATCGCTCAAGCTGGCATCGCCGCGCTGGGCCTGTGAGTCAGACGAACCTGCCGGAGCCGTCGCCTGACGGTTCCGCGCCGAACGCCGGGGACACGGGCGCCAGCCCGTTGAACCCCGGCGTGAAAAAACGCGAAGTCTGGGCCTGGGCCATGTACGACTTCGCGAATTCCGGCTACACCACCGTGATCCTCACGGCGGTGTTCAGCACCTATTTCGTTGGCGTGGTCGGTGGGCGTGCCCCATGGGCCACGCTGGCCTGGACCGCGGCGTTGTCGCTGTCCTATCTGCTCATCATGCTGACGATGCCCACGCTGGGTGCGCGCGCGGACGCAAACGGCAGCAAGCGCCGCCTGCTTTACACCAGCACCATCGGCTGCGTGGCGGCCACACTGGTGTTGACGCAAGCGGGGCCAGGCGATGTCTGGCTGGCATTGGCCGCCATCGTCGTCTCCAACTATTGCTACTGCGTGGGGGAATCCGTGGTGGCCGCCTTCCTGCCTGAACTGGCCCGGCCGCAAGCGCTGGGGCGGGTGTCGGGCTGGGGCTGGAGCTTCGGTTATTTCGGCGGCATGCTCACGCTGGGGCTGTCGCTGGTTGTGGTGACGCAGGCCGAAGCGCGTGGCATGACGGCGGAACATTTCGTGCCGTGGGTCATCGTCGTAACGGCCACCGTCTTTGCGCTGGCCGCGCTGCCGTCTTTCTTCATGCTGAAGGAACGCACGCGCCCGCAGGCAGACAAGCCCGAAGCGCTGCACATGCTCAAACGACTGGCTTATGCGTGGCGCGAGACCGGACAGCACTATCCCGAATTCCGCCGGCTGCTGATGTGCATCGCCTGCTATCAGGCGGGCATTGCGGTGGTGATCACGCTGGCCGCGGTCTACGCGTCCGAGGTCATGGGGTTCACCACGCCGCAGATCATGCTGCTGGTGTTCACGGTGAACATCGGCGCAGCGGTGGGCGCGTTTTCATTCGGCTATGTGCAAGACCGCATCGGCCATAAGCCCGCGCTGGCCATTACCTTGTGTGGCTGGATCGTCATGGTGCTGGTGGCGTACGCGGCCACGACCGCGCCCGTGTTCTGGGTGGCCGCCACCTTGGCCGGGCTGTGCATGGGCACGACCCAAAGCGCGGGCCGCGCCATGACCGGCGCGCTGGCGCCTGCCGGACGCCTGGCCGAGTTCTTCTCGCTGTGGACCTTTGCGGTGCAATTGGCCGCTGTCATTGGTCCGCTGACCTACGGCATGGTGACGTGGCTGACGCACGGCGATCATCGCCTGGCCATCCTGGTGACGGGCCTGTTCTTCGTGGGCGGACTCATCCTCTTGTCGCGCGTAGACATGAAGCGCGGCCTGGCCCGCCGCGCCGCGATCTGATCGTCATTTGATCTTGATGTGATCTTCATCTGATCTTCACGCGCGCCCAGTGCCGCGCGCCTGATCGGGCTGCTATCCTTATGAACTGCCTTCGAGGCATCGCGTGCAGCACGCGATGCCTCAAGCTGTTTGCTTTGCACTGCTATGCAGGTGCGTTGTTTGCTTGTTGTGCCGCTTGAGTCAACGCCGTTTCGGCGTGTTTGCCTTAAGTCCGCATCGTCAGGTTGCTGCGTTCAGGCGGGTTTGCGGGCTCCGGCCCGCATTTTGCGTAAGGTGCCCGTAAGAGCGTGGCGATACGGTGGTGGGTGAATAAGAAAAATGCAAAACAGCGGCATCAACAACAAAATCACCGATTGGAGACAAGATCATGTCGAATGCTATTGAGTCCGTACTGGTAGAAACCCGCGTCTTCCCGCCGCCCGAGCGTGCGGCGCAGGGCGCGGCGATTCCCAGCATGGACGCCTATAACGCGCTGTGCGCCCAGGTCGAGAACGATTTCGACGGCTTCTGGGCTGGCCAGGCCCGCGACAACCTGCAATGGACCAAGCCGTTCACGCAGGTGCTGGACGAATCCGACGCCCCGTTCTACCGCTGGTTCGGCGATGGCGAACTGAACGTCTCCGCCAACTGCCTGGACGTGCACCTGACCAACGGCAACGCCGACAAGACCGCCATCATCTTCGAAGGCGATGACGGCACGGTGAACAAGGTCAGCTACCGCGAACTGCTGGCGCGCGTGTGCCGCTTCGCCAATGGCTTGAAGGCATTGGGCTACAAGAAGGGCGACCGCGCCATCATCTACATGCCCATGTCGATTGAAGCCGTCGTGGCCATGCAGGCCTGCGCGCGCTTGGGCGTGACGCACTCGGTGGTGTTCGGCGGCTTTTCGGCCAAGAGCCTGCAAGAACGCATCGTGGACGTGGGCGCGTCGCTGGTCATCACGGCTGATGAGCAGGTGCGCGGCGGCAAGACCATTCCGCTGAAACCCGCCGTGGAAGACGCCATCGCCATGGGCGGTTGCGAGGCCATCTCCAAAGTCATCGTGTACCGCCGCACCGGCGGCAAGGTGGCATGGAACGAAGGCCGCGATCTCTGGATGCATGACGTCGAGGCCAACCAGCCCGACACCTGCGAGCCCGTGCCGGTCAACGCCGAGCACCCGCTCTTCATTCTTTACACCTCCGGCTCCACGGGCAAACCCAAGGGCGTGCAGCATTCGTCGGCAGGCTATCTGCTGTGGGCGCTGCTGACGGTGAAGTGGACCTTCGACGCCCGCAAGGACGACGTCTACTGGTGCACGGCCGACGTGGGCTGGGTGACCGGCCACACCTACATCACCTACGGCCCGCTGGCCGCCGGCCTGACGCAGGTGGTGTTCGAAGGCGTGCCCACGTATCCCAACGCCGGCCGCTTCTGGGACATGATCGCGCGCCACAAGGTCACCACCTTCTACACCGCGCCGACCGCCATTCGTTCGCTGATCAAGGCGTCCGAAGCCACGCCCGACGCGCATCCCAAGAACTACGACCTGGACAGCCTGCGCATCATCGGCACGGTGGGCGAACCGATCAACCCCGAAGCCTGGATCTGGTATCACAAGAACGTCGGCCGCGAACGCTGCCCGATCGTCGATACGTGGTGGCAGACCGAAACCGGCGGCCACATGATCACGCCGCTGCCGGGCGCCACGCCGACCAAGCCGGGCTCGTGCACGCTGCCGCTGCCGGGCATCGCCGCCGCCATCGTCGATGAAACCGGGGGCGACGTCGAAAAGGGCAATGGCGGGTTCCTGGTCATCAAGCGCCCGTGGCCCGCGATGATCCGCAACATCTGGGGCGACCCGGAACGCTTCAAGAAGAGCTATTTTCCGTCGGAACTGCGCGGTTACTACCTGGCCGGCGACGGCGCGCAACGCGACGCGGACGGCTATTTCTGGATCATGGGCCGCATCGACGACGTGCTGAACGTGTCGGGCCACCGTCTGGGCACGATGGAAGTGGAATCGGCGCTGGTGTCGCACGAGCTGGTGGCTGAAGCCGCCGTGGTCGGCCGCCCCGACGACACGACCGGCGAAGCCGTGGTGGCGTTTGTGGTGCTCAAGCAGGCGCGCCCGGAAGGCGAAGAGGCGCAAGCCATCGCCAAGCTGCTGCGCGACTGGGTGGCCAAGGAAATCGGCCCCATCGCCAAGCCCAAGGACATCCGCTTTGGCGACAACCTGCCCAAGACGCGTTCGGGCAAGATCATGCGCCGCCTGCTGCGTGTCGTGGCCAAGGGCGAGGAAGTCACGCAAGACGTGTCCACGCTTGAAAATCCGGCCATTCTGGAGCAGCTGGCCAAGCCCTTGTAATCGCATCTGGCCATGAATGGCCCGTTACGCTCTTTATGACAGGAGCATAATGTCAGACGCCCGCACCGGTTAATCGCTGGTCCGGGCGTCTTTTCTTTTCCCCTTACAAGACGGAGCCATGGAAGTGAGCCGCAGCAGTTTCGATCGCGCAGGGCTAGCCCTGATGTTCAGCACCATCGTGGTCTGGGCGGGCAGTTGGATCGCGATGAAACTGATCGTGCCTTACATCGGCCCCTTCGACTTCGTGGCGTTGCGCTACGTGGTGGGCAGCCTGGTGCTGTTCGCGATGGCCATCGTCACCCGGCGTCCGCTGGGCATGCCGCCCTGGAAGCTGACCCTGCTGATCGGCCTGACGCAGACAGCGGGCTTTCAGGGGTTCGTCCAGACCGCGCTGGTGTCGGGCGGCGTGGGCAAGGTGTCGCTGATGGCGTACACGATGCCGTTCTGGGTGGTGCTGTTTGCATGGTGGCTGCTGGGTGAGCGCCCGTCGATTCGTCACGGCCTGGGCATCGGCTTGGCCGCCATCGGACTGGTCTGCTTTGTGGAACCCTGGAATGGGCTGGGCGATATCCGGCCCGTACTCTTGGGCCTGGGCAGCGGCTTGTGCTGGGGTATTGGCACGGTGCTGTCCAAGCGCATGTTCGAGCGCCACGCGCCCGACGTGATGACGTTTACCGCCTGGCAGATGTTGTTTGGCGGGCTGGTCATGGTGCCTGTGGCCTATCTGGTTCCGCAGATAACGGCGCAGTGGGGCTGGCAGCTGTGGACGGGCATGACCTATATCGTGCTGATCGCCACGGCGGCGGGCTGGCTGCTGTGGTTGCAGGTGGTGCGCCGCGTGCCCGCGTCGATTGCCGGGCTGTCGAGTCTTGGCGTGCCGGTTGTGGCCATGCTGCTGGCGTGGGTGGTCCTGTCCGAACGCCCCTCGATGGGGGAGCTGGGCGGCATGGTGCTGATCCTGGCCGGCATATTTGTTGTGAGCCGTGCCGCGCCTGCCGCGCGTTCATCCTGATTGCGCATCCTGATTTTGCACCCTGATTGCGCCTCTGCATTCCGCCTTTGCATTCCGCCTCTGAATCCTCTTCTATTTCCCCAAGGACTTCCCATGATTGATCTGCGTAGCGACACTGTCACCCGGCCATCCGCGGCCATGTTGCAGGCGATGGTTTCCGCCCCGTTGGGTGACGACGTGATGGGCGACGACCCCACCGTGATCCGCTTGCAGTCGGCGGTGGCTGAGCGTGCCGGCAAGGCGGCCGGCCTGTTCTTCCCGTCTGGCACGCAAAGCAATCTGGCGGCGCTGATGGCGCATTGCGACCGGGGCGACGAATACCTGGTGGGCCAGCTGGCGCACACCTACAAGTACGAAGGCGGCGGCGCGGCAGTGTTGGGCAGCATCCAGCCCCAGCCGATCGAACACGCGGAAGATGGCTCGCTGCCGCTGGAAAAGTTGGCTGCGGCGGTCAAGCCTGAAGGTGATCCGCACTTCGCCCGTACGCGTTTGCTGGCCTTGGAGAACACCTTCCACGGCAAGCTGATTCCGGCCAGCTACATTCAGGCCGCAACCGACTGGGCGCGTTCGGTGGGCCTGGGCACGCACCTGGACGGCGCGCGCGTGTTCAACGCGGCCGTGGCCAGCGGCAAGCCCTTGGCTGATATGTGCGAGCCGTTCGACTCGGTCTCTATCTGTTTTTCGAAAGGGTTGGGCGCGCCGGTGGGTTCGGTGCTGGTGGGCAGCCAGGGGCTGATTTCGCGCGCGCGCCGCTGGCGCAAGATGCTGGGCGGCGGCCTGCGCCAGTCGGGCGTGCTGGCGGCGGCGTGCCTGTATGCGCTGGAGCACAACGTGGACCGGCTGGCCGACGACCACGCCAATGCCCGTGCCTTGGCCGAGGGCTTGCGCGGCATTCGTGGCGTCAAGGTGCTGAGCCAGGACACGAACATGCTGTTCGTGCAATTCGAACCGGCCCGCTGTGATGCCTTGACGGCCGCACTCGCCAATGAAGACATCCTGTTGCGCGCCGTTTATGACGGCCCGACGCGCCTGGTCACGCACCTGGAAGTGTCCGCTGACGATGTGCAGCGGGTCATCCAGGCGGTGGCGAAGCACCTTCGCTGAACGGCGGCCGGCCCTTCAGGCGCTGGCGCGCAACACGTCCGCCAGCACCGAGAACAGCTCGTCGATCTGAGTGCGCTCGATGATCAGCGGCGGCGACAGCAGCATGGTGTCGCCCGCCGACCGGATCAGGCAGCCGCGTTCCAGGCAGGCGTTGTGCACGGCATAGGCGCGCTGGCCGGGCTGGCCTTCTAGCGGTGCAAGCTCGATGGCGGCCAGCAGGCCGATATTGCGGATGTCGACCACATGCGGCAGCCCCTTCAGGCTGTGCGCCGCATCCTCCCAGTACCGCGACAACTCCTGGCTGCGTTGGAACAAGCCTTCGCGGCGGCAGATATCCAGCGTGGCCAGCCCGGCGGCGCAGGCCACCGGATGGCCCGAATACGTATAGCCGTGCGATAGCTCGATGGCGCTTTCCGGCCCTTGCATGAAGGCGTCGTACACGTGCTGGCGCACCAGCGTGGCGCCCATCGGAATGGCGCCGTTGGTCAGGCCCTTGGCGCTGGTGATGATGTCGGGCGTGACGCCGAAGTACGGCGACGCGAAGGCGCCGTCGATACGGCCGAACGCGCAAATCACTTCATCGAAAATCAGCAGGATGCCGTGCGCGTCGCAGATTTCGCGCAGCCGTTGCAGATAGCCGCGCGGCGGCACGATGACGCCCGTGGAACCCGCTACCGGTTCAACGATGACGGCGGCGATGGTCGATGCGTCATGCAGGGCCACGATGCGTTCCAGCGTGTCGGCCAGGTGGGCGCCCCAGTCCGGCTGGCCGCGCGTGTAAGCCATCTGCTGGCGGTCATAGGTGTGCGGCAGGTGGTCCACATAAGGCAGCAGATTGCCGAAGGGCTTGCGATGCCCGGCAATCCCCGACACCGACAAGCCGCCGAAGCCCACGCCGTGATACGACCGTTCGCGCCCGATCAGCCGCACGCGCTGGCTCTGGCCGCGTGCGCGCTGATAGCCCAGCGCAATCTTAAGGGCGGTGTCCACCGCCTCCGATCCGGAGTTGGAAAAGAAGACGTTGGAAAAGCCGGCAGGCGCTTCCTCGCACAACGCATCGGCCAGTTCGAAGGCCAGCGGGTGGCTCATCTGGAACGAGGGCGCGTAATCCAGTTCATACGCCGTGCGCGAAATGGCCTCCACGATTTCCGGGCGCCGATGGCCCGCGTTCACGCACCACAGGCCCGCAATGCCATCCAGCACGCGGCGGCCGTCAGGGCGGATGTAGTGCATGCCTTCGGCGGCGGCGAACAGAACCGGATTGCGCTTGACCCGCCGGTTGGCAGTGAACGGCATCCAGTAGGCGTCGGAATGAGAGGGAAGGGTGGGGGTTGAAGACATGACGATCCTGCTTTGGGGTAAGTTCAGGTTCGGCTATTTTGTATTAAAGAAACTATAAATACAATACTGGCAGTCAGGCAGCCGCTGCATACAGGCGTGCGCCATCCTGCCCGGCCAGAGGGGCGGGCAGGTCAAATCGCAGGGGAATCAGGAGGCTTGGAGCGACGTCTTCAGGTGGCGCCGCATCAGTTGCGCCGCCCATTCCTGGTCGCCGGCTTCCAGCGCTTCGATGATTTGCAGGTGTTCGTTGCTGGAGTTCACGAAGCGGGCGTCGCGATAGAACGCCGCGTGTTCTTCCAGACGGCGCAATTGATTCTGTTGCTGCACCGCTTGCAGGATGTAGCGGTTGCCCGAGAAGCGCGCCAGCAATTCGTGGAACGACGCATTCAGGCCGAAGAACTCGGTGGCCGAAATGCCGGCATCGTCGCGCTGAATCAGGGCTTCGTGCGCGGCGCGCATGCGCGCAAGCGCCGCCTTGTCTACGCGGAACGTGGGTTCCAGCAGGCCCGCGCATTCGATCGTCATGCGGAAACGGTAGCTCTCGCTAAGCGCCTCGGCGCTTTCCAGCGATGGCGCGAACTGCCATCCGTGCCCTTTGCGTTTTTCGATCAGCCCATCTGCCGACAGTTGCAGCAAGGTCTTGGCGAGCACGCTGCGCGGCACGTCATAGCGTTGGAGCAGATCGCGTTCGGTAAAGGTTTCGGGCAGCTCGCGCGCGGCGCGGTCATCGATCAGCCGGCGGGTCAGCTCGTCTTGCGACGGGCCTGCGCCTTCGATGGCGGGCGCCGATCCCGCCGCGTGTTCCGCCACCGTGTAGCCGCTGTTCGGCCGGTGCGTGATCAGGCCCTGGGCGGCCAGCAGCCGCAGCGCGCCGCGCACCGGCGTGCGCGATACCTCATAGGCCGCGGCCAGGGTTTCTTCAGACAGGTGGTCGCCCGGCTGGTGCCGCCGCGCCACGATGTCTTGCGCAATATGGCGCGCCAGGTCGACTTGCAGCGGCGTGGGGCGAGCAGGGGCGGCGGTGGACATGGCGCGTGGGGAGGTGGCGTGGGCAGCAAAGGAAGAATGTTACTTGAGACCCGCACTTGGGAACCGTAGTGGATACCGCTCTTTTTCGGTCAGGCTGGGCAAACCCTAATATTGAACTTTTATCTATATTAGTACAAAATCTGGCCGTCGATTCTGACCGTTTTCTTGCAGGCCGCTTGGCCGGCCTTATTCGGAGTGTTGCGAGCGTGACAATGCCTACCCCGTTTCCCCTGGTCGACGTCCAGGGCAGTCCTTATGAACGTGGCCGCCAGCATGGCGCCGCCGTGCCGGAGCGCGTGGCGCGCAGCGTGGCCTTGTACCGGGGCCAGCTGGAGCGCCGTGGCGTGAGCGCGGCCCGTCTGAAGGAACTGGCCGCCGCGATGGTGCCGGTGGTGGGGGACTACGACGCCGCCTATCTGGAAGAGCTGCGCGGCATTGCCGACGGGGCGGGCCAGACGTTGGAAGACGTGGTGGTGATCAACTGCCGCACCGAAATGATGTTCGGCCACGCCGAGCTGGGCCGTGCCAGAAAAGGGCTGGACGATGGCTGCACTGGCCTCATCGTGCTGCCCGAAGCCGCGGCGGGCGGCAAGTTGATGCACGCGCATAACTGGGACTGGCGTGAAGAATGCGTCGACACCGGCATCGTGCTGCGCATGCGCCGCGAAGACGGCCCCGACCTGCTGATGTTCACCGAAGCAGGCAGCCTGGCGCGCCACGGCTTCAACAGCGCGGGCGTATCGCTATCGGGCAATTTCCTGTCCTGCGAGCAGGACTACCAGCGCCCGGCCGACGTGCCGCTGGTGCTGGTGCGCCGCAAGATGCTGGAATCCACCAACATTTGCAACGCCATGAAAGTGCTGTGGGCGTCGCGCCGCTTCTGCTCCAACAACCTGATGCTGGCGCAGGCTCAAGGCGAGGCCGTGGACCTGGAGTGCGCGCCCGACGAAATCTTCTGGGTCACGCCCGAAGACGGCCTGCTGGTGCACGCCAACCATTGGGTGAGCCCGCCCGCGCGCGCCAAGCTGTTCGACAAGGGGCTGGCCGCCAACCCCGATTCCATCTACCGCCAGCGGCGCGTGCAAGCCATGCTGGCCCGCGCCCAAGGCAGCGTTGACTGGGACACCGTCAAACGCATTCTGGCGGACGACTTCGCCGCGCCCGATGGCGTGCTGCGTTCGCCCAAGGCCGCCAGCTTCGACAGCATTTCGGCCACGGTGGCCACCACCCTCATGGAGCCGGAAAGTGGCGTGATGTGGATCGCCCGCAAGCCCTATGAAGGCCGCAACTTCGTTGAGTACCGGCTGTTCTGAGCCGCGCTTTAAGGACATTCCATGACTCTGCAAGCCTTGCGCGTAAAGCGCGTGCTGATGTTATCCGCAGCCCTGGCCGGCGCCTTCACGGGCCTGCCGGGGCTGACCCAAACCCCAGCGCAACCCCAAGCGCAAACCCCGGCCCCCATGCCCGAGATCCGCTATGCGGAAGGCTCGGGCACGCCGACGTCCGTGCCGGGCGGCCGCTCGCGCAACACCTCCACCGACAACGTGCTGGCGCATGTGGTTGAAGCGCTGGTCGCGTTGCGTGCCGACATGAGCGTGGCGCCGATGCTGGCCGACAGCTGGACGCTGTCCGCCGACAAGCGCAGCTACACCTTCACGTTGCGCCCCGGCGTGACGTTCCATGACGGCTCTCCCATGACCTCGGCCGACGTCAAATGGAGCTACGACTACCTGACCGGCGCAAAGTCCGAGTACAGCTGCAAGAACCTGTACGACGGCACCAAGGGCGCCAAGGTCGTCGGCGTGGAAACGCCCGACGCGGCCACCGTCGTGTTCAAACTGGACCAGCCTTACGCGCTGTTCCTGGATCAGATGGCCAGTGTGCAATGCCCGATGCCGGTGCTTAGCCCGAAAAGCGTGGGCGCCGACGGCAACTGGGTCAAGCCGGTCGGCACCGGCCCGTACGTGCTGGCCGAATGGAAGAAAGAGCAATACGTCCTGTTGACGCCGTACGCGGGCTATACACCGCGCAGCGAAGCGGCCAGCGGCATGGCCGGCAAGAAGACGGCATCGGCGAATGTGCGCTTCGTGGTGATTCCCGACGCGGCCGCGCAGAAGGCGGCGCTGATGGCGGGCCAGGTCGATGCCTACAACGCCGACGAAGACAATTTGCCCGCGAAAGACCCGCGCTGGAACATCGTCACCGAGCAAGGGCTGGACACCGTCAACCTGCTGATGCAGACGCGCGCGCCGTTGCTGTCGGATGCGAACATGCGCCGCGCCATTGCGCTGGCGCTGGATTTTCCGGCCATCGCCCGCGCGTTGAACAACGGCCAGGCCGCCTACAACCCGTCGCTGGTGCCGGCGGCAAGCGTCTATTACTCGGACGCTGACCGCGCGGGTTACGAAAAGAATCTGAAAGAGGTCAAGCGCCTGCTGGAGGCCGCCGGCTACCGCGGCGAATCGTTGAAGCTGCAAGCCAACAAGCGCTACCCGTACCTGTATCGCGTGGCCGTCGTCACGCAGCAATTGCTGAACAAGGCCGGCATCAAGACCGAGCTGGACATGTTGGAGTGGGGCACGCAGGTGACGAATTTTCGCGAAGGCAAATTCCAGTTGATGGCGTTCGCCTATTCCGCGCGCACCGAGCCCGCGCTGATGTTCCGCGACGTGATCGGCGACAAGGCGAAGACGCCCATGGCGCAATGGGAAAGCCCCGAAGCCGCCGCCATTCTGGAAGGCATCGAAGCCGAATCCGACCCGGCTGTGCGCAAGCAGGCGTTCGACAAGCTGCACACGCTGATGCTGCGCGATACGCCGCTTTTGATGTACTACAACAAGCCGGGCTATGTCGTTGTGTCGAGCCAGTTGCAGGGCTTTACCGGCTGGCCGCTGCGCAAGCCGCGTTTTTTCAACGTCACCAAGAACTGAGGCGCCGTGCTGGGCTATCTAACGAAGCGCATCGCGGCGGCGGTGCCCACGGTCATCGTGGTGACGGTGCTGGTGTTCGCGATGATCCGCGCCATTCCCGGAGACCCGGCGTCGCTGATGCTGGGCGACATCGACAACCCCGCGCTGCTGGCCGAAATGCGCCACGCGCTGGGGCTGGACCAGCCGGTGGCCAAGCAGTTCCTGATCTGGGTCACGAACGCGTTCCAGGGGGATCTGGGCATGTCGATCGCCCGGCGCGAACCCGTCATGCATCTGGTGTTGACGCATTTTGCGGTGACGGCGCAGGTGGTGTTGACGGCCACTTTGCTGGCCTGCCTGGTGGCCATTCCCGCCGGCATGATCGCGGCGTGGCGGCAGAACCGGCGCGCCGATACGGCCATCGTGTCCACCTCCATTCTGTTCGTGTCCATGCCCAGCTTCTGGGTGGGCATCCTCTTGATCTGGCTGTTCGGCGTAAAGCTGAATTGGCTGCCGGTGTATGGCTTTGAATCCCTGGCGCAAGGCGGCGTGGGCGCGCTGAAGTATCTGGTGCTGCCCGTATGCGCGATTGTGTTGACGGAAATTGCAGCCATCACGCGGATGATGCGCGCCAGCACCATCGAGACGCTGCGGCTGGAATACGTGGCGCATGCGCGCGCCAAGGGCCTGCCTGAGAAACGCGTGATGCTGCGCCACGTGCTGCCGAATTCTTTCGGCCCCACGCTGACAGTCATCGGCTTGATGCTGGGCCATCTGCTGTCAGGCGCGGCGGTCATCGAAACCGTGTTCACCTTGCCCGGCATCGGCCGGCTGCTGGTGGAAAGCATCTATGCGCGGGACTACCCCGTGGTGCAGGGTTGCCTGCTGTTTATTGCGTTGTTGTACGTGGCGGTGAATCTGGTGGTGGATCTGCTGTATCCGCTGTTCGACCCGCGCGTGAAGCTTCAATAGGAACCGTCATGACGGGTATCAAACCGGGTTTCAAACACACCAATGCCGTCCTGGGCGGCGTGTTGGTCGGGGGCGTGGTGCTGCTGGCGCTGGTCGGGCTGGTGTACACGCCGCACGATCCGCTGGAAGGCGACCTGCTGGCGCGCTTTTCGCCGCCGTCGGCAGAGTATTGGCTGGGCACCGACGAGTTCGGCCGCGATGTGCTGTCGCGGCTGATGGCGGGCGCGGGCGTCAGCGTGGCGGTCAGCGTATTTTCGGTGTTGCTGGCGCTGGTGCTGGGCACGACGATTGGCGTTGCGGCGGGCTATGCGGGCGGCTGGGTGGATCGCGGCATCAGCGTGCTGGTTGAGTCGATGATGGCGTTTCCCGGCTTGCTGTTGGCGCTGGGCATCATGACGGTGCTCGGCCCGTCGAAGTGGGGCGTCGTTCTGGCGCTGGGCCTGGCGTATTCGCCGTCGGTGTCGCGCATTGCACGCGGCGCGGCGTTGTCATTGCGGCAGCGCGACTTCGTCATCGCGTCGCGCGCCACGGGGCATAGCGGCTTGTGGACGGTGTTTCGCCACGTTCTGCCCAACTGCGTGGCGCCTTTGCTGATTTTTGCGACGTCGATTTTCGGCTCGGCGCTGTTGGCGGAGAGCGCGCTGTCCTTTCTGGGTCTGGGCGTGCCGCCGCCGCTGGCCACTTGGGGCGGCATGCTGTCCGAAAGCCGCAACGCCATGGACCAGGCGATCTGGCTGGCGCTGTTTCCCGGCGCGATGATTTCGTTGAGCTTGCTGGGCATCAACTTGCTGGGCGATGCCGTGCGCGACCGGCTGGACCCCCGCATGCGTGGAGTGATGGCATGAACGCTCGTGGCTTGAACCCTGGCGCGACGTCCGAGCCCCTGCTGGCCGTCCGCGATCTTGAAATCCGCTTTCCCGGCAAGCGCGACGCCGCGCCCGTCGTCAACCGCGTGTCGTTCGATCTGCATGCGGGCGAATCGTTGTCCATCGTGGGCGAATCCGGCAGCGGCAAGACGCTGATCGGCAAGGCGCTGTTGGGCTTGTTGCCGGATGCCGCGCGCATCACCCACGGCCAGGCATTGTTCGACGGAAAAGACGTGCTGCCGCAAAGCGCGCGCGATTGGCAGGCCACGCGCGGCACCGGTATCGGCATGGTGTTCCAGGAACCGATGGTGTCCTTGAACCCGGCGTTTCGCGTGGGCGAACAATTGATCGAAGCGCTGGTCTTGCGCCGAGGCATGACGCGCCGCGCGGCGTGGGACGCCGCCATCCAGATGCTTGAACGCGTGCGGGTGCGCGATGCGCGCGATTGCATGAAGCGGTATCCCCACGAGTTCTCGGGCGGCATGCGGCAGCGCATTCTGCTGGCCGGTGTGATGCTGTTGAAACCCCGCTTGCTGATTGCCGATGAGCCCACCACGGCGTTGGATTGCGTCGTGCAAAAGGAAGTACTGGACCTGATGGTCGAGCTGACGCGCGAGCAAGGCACGGCGCTGATCTTCATCAGCCACAACCTGGCGCTGGTGGCCGCTTACACGCAGCGCGTGCTGGTGATGTGCCGGGGCCGCGCGGTGGAAATGGGCGAGGTGTCGCAAGTGCTGTCGCGTCCGGCGGACCCGTACACCTTGAGCCTGCTGGATGCGCTGCCCAAGCGCGGCCCGGCGCGTGCGCCCGTAACCGCTGCGCCGATTCTGCAAGTGGAGCGCTTGGCAATCGACTACGCCGTGCGTGGCGGCTGGCGCCGCAAGCGCACCGTGCGCGCCGTGCATCAGGCGAGCTTTCAGGTGGCCCCGGGCGAGACGCTGGCCATTGTTGGCGAATCGGGCAGCGGCAAGACCACTGTCATGATGTCGATTCTGGGCCTGGTGCCGCAGGCGCAGGGGCGCATTGCGCTGGATGGCCAAGCGTTGCCGCCTGGCGGCGAGGGCAGCATCTGGCGCACGGCGCGCCGCCGCATCCAGATGGTGTTCCAGGACCCGTACTCGTCGCTCGATCCGCGCATGACCATCGGCGCGCTGGTGGGCGAGGGGCTGCGTTTGGAGGCGGGCATCACGCCAGATGCCCGGCAACAGCGCGTGGATCAGGCGTTGCGCGATGTGGGCTTGGGCGACGGCTATGCCGAGCGCTATGCGCATGAGCTGTCGGGCGGGCAACGCCAGTGCGTTGCGATTGCGCGGGCGCTGGTGATGCGGCCGGAAGTGATCATCGCGGATGAACCCGTGTCGGCGCTGGACGTGACCGTGCAGAAGCAGGTGCTGGAAACGCTGATGTCTTTGCAGCGTTCCTATGGCTTTGCCTGCCTGCTGATCTCGCACGATCTGGGCGTGGTTGAGCAGATCGCTGACCGCGTGGTCGTTATGTTGCGCGGGCATATCGTCGAGGAAGGATCGCGCGACGAAGTGTTCGATCATCCGACGCATCCGTACACGCGCCGGCTGTTGCAGGCCGTGCCCGAATTGCGCGGCAATGCGGCGGAAGGATTCCGTGTGGAAGTGCGCGACCTGCCTGCTGGCGCGCGCCGCGCCGATGCGGACTACTTTGATCCGTCCCACAACGCGGACGTGGCCGCGCCTGCCATGACGGCGGTGGCGGCATCCGGCGCCACGCATCGCGTTGCGCTGGCTGCCAGCGTGGCGTTGGCCGAAACGGTAGCCGCCTGACGCATCAACCGTGCCGGCTGCGGCTGTCGGCGGGCGCTTCGTCGCGGGCGTTCATGCCGTAGTCGCGCAGCACCTGCGCCACGCGCAGCCGATAGTTCTGGAACACGCCGCCGCGTCCCGCTTCCTGGGCGCGGCGGTGCGACTCCAGCGAGCGCCAGCGCTTGACGGCGTCTTCATCGCGCCAGAACGACAGGGACAACAGCTTGCCCGGCGTGCTCAGGCTTTGAAAACGTTCCACCGAGATGAAGCCGTCGATGGTCTTGAGTTCGTCGATCAAACTGGCGGCAATGTGCAGATAGGGATCGGGGTTGCCGTTGGCGGGTTCAACTTCGAATATCACGGCGATCATGGGGTGGGTTCCTTGAGCAAATCAGATCGGGACAGTATTCGCCACCTTTGCCATCAACGATTCGATGCACGCCGAACTGTGCCGGTGTCAGCCCGTGTCCGCCAGCAGCGCCGCGTACCCCTGGCGGGAATCTGGCCATTGCAGCGTGAAGCCGCTGGCGCGCAGCCGTGCGTTGCTAAGCTTCTTGCTGCCCACATTGGCGGGGGCCGGGGCGATACGCGGCGCGGGTGCGCCGATCATGGCTGCAAGCTCGGCGTAGAGCGTGTGCAGCGGCAGCGGCGTGTCGTCGCAGCCGATGTAAACCGGATCAACCTTGGGCAACAGCGCCAGATGCACCACGGCGGCGGCCGCGTCGTCGATGTGGATGCGGTTGGCCCAATGTTCAGGCTGTGTCGGCGCGCCTGCCGCGCCGCTGCGCAGCCGCTCGATCAATTGCAGCCGGCCTGGTCCGTACAGCCCCGCCAGCCGCAGCGCGGTGGACGACAGGCCGCGCGCGGCCAGCGCGGCTTCCGCTTCAAGCAGCACCTTGCCGTTGAAGCCTTGCGGCGCGGGCGGCGTGTCTTCGGTGACCCAGTCGCCTTGGTGTTCGCCGTACACCGCGCTGGATGACACGAACACCACGCGTTTGAGTTCGGACGTATCCAATGCGTTCAGCACGTTCTGCACGCCGTCGATGAAAACGCCGCGATACAAGGCCTCGTCGCGCCCGCCCGGGGCGGGCAGGTGGATCAGCCGCGTCACGCCTTGCGGCAACGTGGGCAGGGTGTCGGCGCGCGTGATGTCGCCTTGCAGCCATTGGATGCCGCTGTCGTCGGCGGGCGGGTGGCGGCGCAGTGCGTGCACGTGGTCGCCGCGCGCCAGGAAACGCCGGGCCACGCGCTGGCCAAGATCGCCGCAGCCAATGAGCAATATGCGTTCAGTCATGATGTGCCGCCTGAAAAAAAGGCACCCCAAGAGGTGCCTTGTGGCAGGGGATGCGCCCCTGGCCGGGCGCCCCTAGCCGGGGGCACCTAGCCGGGGGCGCCCTAGCCCTGATTACATGCCGCTGTACACCGGACCTTCGCCGCCTTGCGGCGCCACCCAGACGATGTTCTGCGTGGGGTCCTTGATGTCGCAGGTCTTGCAGTGCACGCAGTTCTGCGCGTTGATCTGCAAGCGGTCGGCGCCGTGGTCGTCCTTGATGAACTCGTACACGCCAGCGGGGCAGTAACGCGCTTCCGGGCCGCCGTACTTGGCCAGGTTGACCTGCACCGGTACAGACGGGTCTTTCAAGGTCAGGTGGATAGGCTCGTTTTCTTCGTGGTTGGTGTTCGAGATGAACACCGAGCTGAGCTTGTCGAAGGTGAGCTTGCCGTCGGGCTTCGGGTAGTCAATGCGGGCGCATTGCGATGCCGGTTGCAGACAGGCGTGGTCGGGCTTGCTGTGGCGCAGGGTCCAGGGCATCTTGCCCTTGAGCAGCAGTTGCTCAACGCCTGTCATTACCGTGGCGATGGTGCGGCCCTTCTTGAACCACTGCTTGAAGTTGCGCGCCTTGTTCAATTCGGCGTGCAGCCACGAGGCTTCGAAGGCCTTCGGGTAGGCGGTGAGCTCATCCTGGCGGCGGTCGGCGACGAGCGCGTCGAACGCGGCTTCGGCGGCCAGCTTGCCGGACTTGATGGCGGCGTGGCTGCCCTTGATGCGGGACGCGTTCAGGAAGCCGGCTTCGCAGCCAACCAGCGCGCCGCCCGGGAACGTCAGCTTGGGCAAGGACAGCAGGCCGCCTGCCGTGATGGCGCGCGCGCCGTAGGCAATGCGCTTGCCGCCTTCGAACGTGCCGCGGATGGCGGGGTGCGTCTTGTAGCGTTGGAATTCGTCGAACGGCGACAGCCAGGGGTTGGCGTAGTCCAGGCCGACGATCATGCCGACGGCCACGATGTTGTTGTCCAGGTGGTACAGGAACGAACCGCCGTAGGTGTCGGAATCCAGCGGCCAGCCGGCTGTGTGGATGACGAGGCCCGGCTTGGATTGCGCCGGGTCGACTTCCCACATTTCCTTGATGCCGATGCCGTAGGCTTGCGGGTCGCGGCCGTCGTCGAGCTTGAAGCGTTCGATCAGCTGGCGGCCCAACTGGCCGCGCGCGCCTTCGCCGAAGACGGTGTAGCGCGCATGCAGTTCCATGCCGGGCTGGTAGTGGTCGGTGTGCGAGCCGTCGCGGGCGACACCCATGTCGCCGGTGGCCACGCCGCGGACAGCGCCGTTTTCGTCGTACAGCACCTCAACCGCGGCAAAGCCCGGGAAGATGTCCACGCCCAGCGCTTCGGCCTGCTCGCCCATCCACTTGACGACGTCGCCCAGGCGGACGATGTAGTTGCCTTCGTTGTGGAAACAGGGGGGCAGCAGCCAGTTCGGCGTGGCGCGTGCGCCGTTCTGGGACAGGAACAGGAACTTGTCCTGCGTGACGGGCACGTTCAACGGCGCGCCTTTTTCCTTCCAGTCGGGGATAAGCTCGGTCAGGGCCAGCGGGTCCATCACGGCGCCAGACAGGATGTGCGCACCCAGCTCCGCACCCTTCTCAAGGACGCAGACACCGATTTCCTGATTCTTTTCAGCGGCCAGCTGCTTTAGACGGATTGCGGTGGCCAGGCCGGCGGGTCCACCGCCAACCACGACCACGTCATATTCCATCGACTCGCGTTCAGACATTTGCAAAGCTCCCCGTATGTATTCCATATTTGGCTGGAAGTATTATCGGCGATTGTATTGCAGGCGGAGGCCGTGCACGCCTTCGTATTTCTTTTAGCCTTCAGGAGTAATTGGTGAACCCGGACAATCTGTCTGCGCGGATTCTGGCGGTGGGCGATACCCATCAAGTGGAATTGCCTTTGCGTTGGGGCGACTCTGACGCCTTGAATCATCTGAACAACACGCTGTATTTCCGCCTCATGGAAGAGGCCCGCATGCAGATTCTGTACGACGCGGGCTTTGAGTTGCCCGCCGATAACGGCGCCATCCTGGCCCATGCCTCGTGCGATTTCCTGCGTCCGCTGACCTATCCCGCCACCGTCCGCGTGACGCACAAGGTGACGCGTATCGGCCGTTCCAGCGCGGAATTCGAGCTGCTGCTGGAGAAGGTGGGCGACGACGCCGGCCCCTATGCGCGCGGCCGCAATGTGCTGGTCTGGATGGACTACGTGGCCAATACGTCCGCCCCGTGGCCGCCCGAGGTGCTGGCGCAGATGGCCACGCAGTTCCAGGCAGCCGCTTGATGGCGGTGCGTGCGGGCGGGGCGGGCTCCTCCATAAAAGCCCACGACGCATTGCCCGTCATGCCGTTAAAATCAAGCGCAAAATCACAAAAGAAATAAAGGGGCGCGCCACCCTCGGCGCCGTCACCCAGAGACATCGGGCCGTTTTTCGATGCCATCCGGGGCCGACGCCGGCAGCCGCGCTCCAAGGAAAAACAGGGCTCTCCCCGAATTTCTTGATCCCCAGGCGGGAACACCGTGCAAGCGGCGGGGCGGGCTCTCTTCGGTTAGACCTTAACTAGGAGTTGGAGCGATGGACAAGGTTTTTGCAAGCGCCCAGGAGGCGCTGGCAGGCATCGTCAAGGACGGTCAGATGATCGCCGTGGGCGGTTTCGGCCTTTGCGGTATTCCCGAAGCCCTGATCGCCGCGCTGCGCGATTCAGGCGTGAAGGACCTGACTTGCATCAGCAATAACGCAGGTGTTGACGGTTTTGGCCTGGGCCAGCTGCTCAACACGCGCCAGGTTCGCAAGATGATCGCGTCCTACGTGGGCGAGAACAAGGAATTCGAACGCCAGTTCCTGTCGGGCGAGCTCGAGCTTGAGTTCACCCCGCAAGGCACGCTGGCCGAGAAGCTGCGCGCCGGCGGCGCGGGCATTCCCGCGTTCTTCACGCGTACCGGTGTGGGCACCATCGTGGCCGACGGCAAGGAAATCCGCGAGTTCGACGGCCAGCAATACGTGATGGAGCGTTCGCTGGTGCCGGACGTGTCGCTTGTCAAGGCGCACATCGCCGACCGCAGCGGCAACCTGGTGTTCCGCAAGACGGCTCGCAACTTCAACCCGAACGTGGCCATGGCTGGCAAGTTCACGGTGGTCGAAGTCGAAGAGATCGTTGACACCGGCAGCCTGGACCCCGACCAGATTCATCTGCCCGGCATCTATGTGCAACGGATCGTGCTGAACACGACGCCGGAAAAGCGCATCGAACAACGCACCACTCGCCCGGCCTAAGGAGAAAACGACATGGCATGGTCCCGCGATGAAATGGCGGCGCGCGCCGCGCGCGAGCTGCAAGACGGTTTTTATGTGAACCTGGGTATCGGCCTGCCGACCCTGGTGGCCAACCACGTGCCCAAGGGCGTTGAGGTGTGGCTGCAATCCGAAAACGGCCTGCTGGGCATTGGCCCGTTCCCCACCGATGATGAAGTCGACGCTGACCTGATCAACGCCGGCAAGCAAACGGTGACGACGCTGCCGGGCTCGTCGATCTTCTCGTCCGCCGACTCGTTCGCGATGATCCGCGGCGGCAAGATCAACCTGGCCATCCTGGGCGCGATGCAGGTGTCCGAAAAGGGCGATCTGGCCAACTGGATGATCCCGGGCAAGATGGTCAAGGGCATGGGCGGCGCAATGGACTTGGTGGCCGGCGTAGGCCGCGTTGTCGTCCTGATGGAGCACGTGGCCAAGAAGAAGGACGGCACGGAAGACATCAAGCTGCTGCCCGAATGCAATCTGCCGCTGACCGGCGTGGGCGTGGTCGACCTGATCATCACCGACCTGGGCGTGATGGAAGTCACCGAAAACGGCCTGAAGCTGCTGGAAACGGCGCCGGGCGTGACGGTGGATGAAATCCAGTCCAAGACGGCTGCGAAGCTGGACGTGTCGGCGGTTAAGTGACCGGTAAATGCGTAACTCGGTAAACCGGTAAACCCGCTGCCGAAGTTCCAATGAAAACGCCCCGCAAGGGGCGTTTTCTTTTGGGCGCTAGGCCGTCTCGTTCAGCCGCATCCCCACATGCGGGATGCCATCTTCGATGTATTCCTCGGTGACCTGCACAAAGCCATGGCCGCCGTAGTAATTGCGCAAGCGGGCTTGCGCGCCCAGGTACATGGCGCGGCCGGGCCAGCGCTGGCGCACTTCCGCCATGGCGTGGCGGATCAGCTCGTGGCCCAGGCCCTGGCCGCGCGTCCACGGCGCGGTGATCACGCGGCCGATTTCAATCTGCCCGTCTTTCAGCGACGGGTCCAGGATGCGGCAATAAGCCGCCAACTGGCCGTCTTGCCACGCCATCAGGTGCGACGTCTGGCCCATCAGATCCTTGCCATCCATGTCCTGGAAGATGCAGTTCTGCTCGATGACAAACACTTCCGAGCGCAGCCGAAGGATCGCGTAGATCTCGGGCACGGTGAGTTCCTGGTGGGGCTTACAGATCCAATCGGGCATTGCGTCAATCCAAGTCGGCAAGGGGTGAAAGTGGAGCGCGGATAGCGTACCTCAAACCGGCCCCGTTTCTTTTGAAGCACTGTTACATATATTCACGGGTATACCCTTAGTATGAAAAGGAATTTTCTTATTTAAAATTTGTGTGTAAACAGATTTACACAAACATCCGCTACGACTCACCCCCCGGAATCGATGAACAAGGCCGCACTTACGATCGCTGATCGGATCGCCCGGGCTCAGCCCGCGCTGAGCCGGACGCAGCACAAGATGGCCGAGTACGTGCTGGCGCATCAGTTCCGCGCCGCCACGATGACCATCGACGAATTCGCGGCGGCGGTGGGCGTATCGGTGGCCACGGCGAACCGCTTTGCGCGCGCCCTGGACTTGCCCGGCTACCCGCAATTCCGCGCCGAACTGGCGCGCGGATTCGAAGCCGCGCTGGAACCCGTTGAAAAGCTGCGCACGGAACTGGCGCATTCCGCCAGCGCTGTGCAGATCTTCGCCGCCACGCTGGAAGAAGACATCCGCAACGCGCAGCGCAACCTGCAATCGCTGGATTCCGCGGCCTGTGAGCAGGCGGTGGACGCCATTCTGGCCGCCGACCGCGTGTTCATCATCGGCTTTGGCGCCAGCGGTTTCCTGGCTGGCCTGCTGCAACGCGGTCTGTGCATGCACCTGCATTCGGTTGAATCGCTGGCCGGTCCCGGCGGCGTGTCGCATGCGGCACGCCAGATGTCGCGCATGACCGCTAAAGATCTGGTGATTGCGATAGGCTTTCCGCGTTACCTGGCCGACACCGTCACGCTGGCCGCGGCCGCCAAGCAGGCCGGCGTGCCGGTGCTGGTGCTGACCGACAAACCCACGTCTCCGCTGGCGCCCACGGCATCCGTCGTGTTGTACGCGTTTTCCGCGCGCCAGCTGATCCCCAATTCCGAAACCGCCGCGCTGGGCTTGATCGAAGCCCTGTCCGCCGCGGTGGCTTATCGAGCCAAGAATTCCGTCGCGGCCGCCGCTGGGGTGACCCAGTCCGTGATGCCGTGGCTCATCCATGGAGTAGGTAAACGATGATTCAACCCGTGATTGCCATTCACGGTGGCGCCGGCGCGATGTCCCGCGCGGCCATGTCGCCCGAGAAAGAACAGGAATATCTGGCCGCCCTGGAGTCCATCCTGACCGCCGGCCAAGCCGTGCTGGCCAATGGCGGCAGCGCGCTGGACGCCGTCACTGAAGCCGTCCGCCTGCTGGAAGACTGCCCGTTGTTCAACGCTGGCCACGGCGCAGTGTTCACCAGCGCCGGCACCCACGAGCTGGACGCCTCCATCATGGACGGCGCGACGCTGCGTTCGGGCGCGATTGCCAACGTGAACTGCGTGCGCAACCCGATTTTCGCCGCGCGCCGTGTCATGGAAAACAGCAAGCACGTGTTCTTCGTGGGCGAGGGCGCTGAAGCCTTCGCCAAGGAAGAGGGCCTGGACATCGTTGACCCGTCGTATTTCTCGACCGAAGCCCGCCGCGAACAATTGCTGCGCGTGCAGCGCGAGACGCCGGATGCCGCTGTGCTGGACCACGACGGTCAAGCCATGGTCGCCCGCGGCCAGCCCGCGCCGGCCGACCCGCTGGACGCCGACAAGAAGTTCGGCACAGTGGGCGCGGTAGCCGTGGACGCCCAGGGCAACGTGGCCGCCGCAACCTCGACCGGCGGTATCACCAACAAGCAGGTTGGCCGCGTCGGCGACGCGCCGATGATCGGCGCCGGCACCTATGCCAGCAACAAGACCTGCGCCGTGTCCACGACGGGCACGGGCGAAATGTTCATCCGCATGGTCGCGGCTTATGACGTCGCGGCGCAGATGGAATATTGCGGCGCGTCGCTGGAAGCGGCGGCCAATCGCGTCGTGATGGAAAAGCTGCCCACCATCGGCGGCAAGGGCGGTCTCATCGCCGTTGACGCCCAGGGCAATGTGGCTTTGCCGTTCAACACGGAAGGCATGTATCGGGGTTACGCCCGCGTAGGCGAGAAGCCCGTCACCGCGATTTATCGTTAAGCGGCGGCAGGTTCGTTTTTTCAGTATTTGGGGAATGAAAAGAGATGGTTGATCGCGCAAACAGCCTGGCGCTGCCGGAAAACCGCGTGGTCCAGGTCGACGACCTGACGGTGCGCTTCGTAGGGTCGGAGCGTACGGTCGAAGCCGTGCGCAACCTGTCGTTCCATGTGGACCGGGGTGAAACCCTGGCCATCGTGGGCGAATCGGGTTCGGGCAAGTCGGTGACGTCCCTGGCTCTCATGCGTCTGGTGGAACATGGCGGCGGCCGCATCGCCCAGGGCCGCATGGCTCTGCGCCGGCGCAACGGCTCCGTGATCGACCTGGTCGGTTCCAGCCAACGCGTCATGCGCAATGTGCGCGGCGCCGACATGGCCATGATTTTCCAGGAGCCGATGACCTCCTTGAACCCGGTGTTCACGGCCGGCGACCAGATCGCCGAATCGATCCGTCAGCACCAGGGCAAGGATGCCGCCGCCGCGCGCGCCGAAGCGCTGCGCATGCTGGAACAAGTGCGCATCCCGGAAGCCAAGTCGGTGCTGGACCGCTACCCGCATCAACTGTCGGGCGGCATGCGCCAGCGCGTGATGATCGCGATGGCGCTGGCCTGCAAGCCGGCGCTGCTGATCGCTGACGAACCCACCACCGCGCTCGACGTCACCATCCAGGCGCAGATTCTGCAACTGATCCGTCAGCTGCAAGAAGAAATGCACATGGGCGTGGTGTTCATCACCCACGACATGGGCGTGGTGGCTGAAGTGGCCGACCGCGTGCTGGTCATGTACCGCGGCGACAAGGTTGAAGAAGGCCCGTCTGAACAAGTGTTCTCGGCGCCGCAGCACACCTACACCAAGGCGCTGCTGTCGGCCGTGCCGAAGCTGGGCGCCATGGAAGGCACCGATCTGCCCGCGCGCTTCCCGCTGCTGCAAGTGGAAGGCCAGGTTCAGCCCGTGGCGGAACCCGGCATCACCAGCACGCAGGAAGTGCCGGCCGCCAAGCGCGAACCGATCCTGAGCGTGCGTAATCTGGTGACCCGTTTTGATCTGCGCGGCGGCATTCTGAGCCGCGTGCAGCGCCGCGTGCACGCCGTGGAGCAGGTCAGCTTTGATCTGTACCCGGGCGAAACGCTGTCGCTGGTGGGCGAATCGGGTTGCGGCAAGTCCACGACCGGCCGTTCGCTGCTGCGTCTGGTGAACAGCCAGGGCGGCGAGATCAAGTTCGGCGGCCGCGACATCGTGCGCCTGAAGAACAACGAACTGCAATCCCTGCGCCGCGATATTCAGTTCGTGTTCCAGGACCCGTTCGCATCGCTGGACCCGCGCGTCACCGTTGGCTTCTCCATCATGGAGCCGCTGCTGGTGCACGGCGTGGCCAAGGGCCGCGATGCCGAACGCCGCGTGGCCGAATTGCTGGAGCGCGTGGGCCTGCCGCCGGAAATGGCGCAGCGCTACCCGCATGAATTCTCGGGTGGCCAGCGCCAGCGCATCTGCATCGCGCGCGCGCTTGCCCTGAACCCGAAGGTGGTGATCGCGGACGAATCCGTGTCGGCGCTGGACGTGTCGATTCAGGCGCAGATCGTGAACCTGCTGATCGACCTGCAACGCGACATGGGCATTTCGTTCCTGTTCATCTCGCACGATATGGCCGTGGTTGAACGCGTCAGCCATCGCGTGGCCGTGATGTACCTGGGCCAGATCGTTGAGATCGGCCCGCGCCGCGCCATCTTTGAGAACCCGCAGCACCCGTACACCAAGAAGCTGATGTCGGCCGTGCCGATCGCCGATCCGGCACGCCGCCATCTGAAGCGCACCTTGTTGTCCGATGAAATCCCCAGCCCGATCCGCAAGCTCGGCGACGAGCCGGTGGTGCAGCCGCTGGTGCAGGTTGGAACCGATCACTTCGTCGCCCGTCATCCGGTCGGCGGCGCGTATTGAGTCCGTTGTCGTACTTGTTTTTCTTCCACCAAACCCCCTAATTCCATTCTGGAACCAGGAGTTGCAATGATGAAAGTTCTGCGCCCCACCAAGCTGATGGCCGCCGCTGCGGTGGCCTTCGGCGTGCTCACTTCGCCGCTGGCGCATGCTGCCAAGGACGTGACGTTTGCCGTCTCCATCGCACTGGAAACGCTCGATCCGTACAACACCAACAGCACGCTGAACCAAGCCGCGGGCAAGGCCTACTACGAAGGCCTGTTCGAATTCGACAAGGACCTGAAGGTTCAGAAGGTGCTGGCCACCGACTACACCGTCAGCGAAGACGGCCTGGTCTACACGTTCAAGCTGCGTCCCGGCGTGAAGTTCCACGACGGCACCGACTTCAACGCTGAAGCGGTCAAGATCAACTTCGATCGTCCGGCCAACCCGGAAAACCGCCTGTCGCGCTACATCCAGTTCAGCGTTATCGACAAGACCGAAGTGGTCGACCCGATGACCATCAAGATCACGCTGAAGAAGCCGTTCTCGGCCTTCATCAACGCGCTGGCCCACCCGGCCGCCATGATGATCTCGCCGGCAGCCCTGGCCAAGTACGGCAAGGAAATCGGTTTCCACCCGGTGGGTACGGGCCCGTTCGAATTCGTCGAATGGAAGCCGGCTGAATACCTGAAGGTCAAGAAGTTCGACGGCTACTGGAAGAAGGGCTACCCGAAGGTCGACACGCTGACCTTCCGTACCGTGACCGACAACAACACGCGCGCCGCCGTGGTGCAAACGGGCGAAGCGCAGTTTGCTTTCCCGGTGCCGTTCGAACAAGCCGCCGTGCTGTCCAAGAACGACAAGCTGGACGTGGTCGATCACAAGAACTCGATCATGGCCCGCTACCTGTCGATGAACACGCAGCAAAAGCCGTTCGACAACCCGAAGGTGCGTGAAGCCATCAACTACGCCATCAACAAGGAAGCCCTGGCCAAGGTCGCTTTCTCGGGCTACGCCACCGTCGTTGACGGCGTCGTGCCGACCGGCGTGGACTTCGCACACAAGACCGGCCCGTGGCCGTACGACATCAAGAAGGCCAAGGCCCTGCTGGCTGAAGCCGGCTACCCGAACGGCTTCGAAAGCCAACTGTGGTCCGCCTATAACGACGGCACCTCGGTGAAGGTGGTTCAGTTCCTGCAACAGCAGCTGTCGCAAGTCGGCATCAAGGTCCAAGTGGAAGTGCTGGAATCGGGCCAACGCGTGCAGCGCGTTCAACAGGTGCAAAAGCCTGAAGACGCCAAGGTCCGCATGTACTACGCCGGCTGGTCGTCCTCGACCGGTGAAGCCGACTGGGGCCTGCGTCCGTTGCTGACCACCGCCGCTTTCCCGCCGGTGCTGAACAACGTGTCGTACTACTCGAACAAGTCGGTGGACGACGGCATCCAGGAAGCCCTGGCCACGACCGATCGCGCCAAGAAGACTGAAATCTACAAGACCGTTCAGGAAACCATCTGGAAGGACGCCCCGTGGGCCTTCCTGGTGACCCAGAACAACCTGTACGTGAAGTCGAAGAACCTGTCGGGCGTGTATGTGGAACCGGACACCTCGTTCTGGTTCGGCGACATCGACCTGAAGCAGTAAACCTAGCAGTCACTCTCAGGGCCTTCGGGCCCTTGTAAGGCCACATACGGCGGGGGCGCGGTGTCCCCGCCGATGTTGCAGGAATTTCAATGCTGACCTACATCGTCAAACGTCTTCTGGGCATGATCCCCACGCTGCTGCTGGTAGCCGTGGTCGTGTTCCTGTTTGTGCACATGCTTCCGGGCGACCCGGCGCGACTGGCCGCGGGCCAGGAAGCCGACCAGCAAACCGTTGAGCTCGTGCGCAAGGAACTTGGGCTGGATCTGCCCCTGCCGCAGCAGTTCGTGCGCTACTTCAGCCACATGCTGCAAGGCGACCTGGGTACGTCCTTGCGTACCAAGCGCCCCGTCTCGACCGAGATTTCCGACCGCTTCATGCCCACCTTGTGGCTGACGCTCGCCAGTATGGTGTGGTCCGTGTCGTTCGGCATGATCATCGGGATCGTGTCGGCGGTCTGGCGCAATCGCTGGCCCGACCGGCTTGGCATGACCCTGGCGGTGTCAGGTATTTCTTTCCCCGCATTCGCGCTGGGCATGATGCTGATGCAGGTGTTCTCCGTGAACCTGGGCTGGTTGCCCACGGTGGGCGCCTCGACCTGGCAACACTACATACTGCCGTCCATCACCCTGGGCGCCGCGGTGGCCGCCGTGATGGCGCGATTCACGCGGGCATCGTTTGTGGAAGTCATTCAGGAAGACTTCGTGCGCACAGCGCGCGCCAAGGGCCTGACTGAACGCCGCGTCATCATCAAGCACGCGTTGCGCAACGCGCTGATTCCCGTCGTGACCATGATGGGCTTGCAGTTCGGCTTCCTGCTGGGCGGCTCGATCGTGGTCGAGACCGTGTTCAACTGGCCCGGCCTTGGCCGCCTGCTGGTGGACGCCGTGACCCAGCGCGACTATCCGGTGATTCAGGGCCTGGTGCTGCTGTTCTCGCTGGAATTCATCCTGATCAACCTGATTGTCGACGTGCTCTATGGCGTCATCAATCCCAGCATCCGTTATAAGTGAGGCGGCCATGAGCAATACGACACCCGCCACGACCATCGCCGCCGTTCCGAAGAACGATGTGCGCACGCCCGCCACCGAGTTCTGGCGCAAATTCAAGAAGCAGAAGCTGGCCGTGGGCGCAGGGCTCTTCGTCCTGCTGCTGGTCGTGGTCGCGGTCTTCGCGCCCTGGATCGTGCCGTTCGACGCCGAGAACTTTTTTGACTACGACGCGCTGAATGCCGGGCCGTCACTGACGCACTGGCTGGGCGTGGACTCGCTGGGCCGCGACATCTTCAGCCGCATCGTGATGGGCGCGCGGATCTCGCTGGCTGCGGGCTTCCTGTCGGTGGCCATGGGCGCCATCGTCGGCACCTTCATGGGCTTGATGGCCGGTTACTACGAAGGCTGGTGGGAACGCATCACGATGCGCGTCTCTGATGTGCTGCTGGCCTTCCCAGGCATGCTGCTGGCCATTGGCGTCGTCGCCATCCTGGGCTCCAGCATGATCAACGTGATCGTGGCCGTGGCCGTTTTCAGCGTGCCGGCGTTCGCCCGCCTGGTTCGCGGCAACACGCTGTCGATCAAGCAGATGACGTATGTCGAAGCGGTCAAGAGCGTGGGCGCGTCCGACTGGACCATCATCATGCGCCACATCCTGCCCGGCACGATCTCGCCGATCGTGGTGTACGGCACGATGCGTATCGGCACGTCGATCATCACCGCCGCCAGCCTGTCGTTCCTGGGCATGGGCGCATCGCCTCCCACGCCGGAGTGGGGCGCGATGCTGAACGAAGCGCGCGCCGACATGGTCATCGCCCCGCACGTGGCGATCTTCCCGGCGCTGGCGATCTTCCTGACGGTGTTGGCATTCAACCTGTTGGGCGACGGCTTGCGCGACGCGCTCGATCCCAAGATCGATCGCAAGTAATAGGCGCCCCCGGCCCGCCCGACAGGCGCGGCGCAGGGGCAGCACCTTCCAGCCGCCGCTCCCGGACTCGGGGCGGCGGCGTTTTGCATTAAGGACCTTGGCGAAAACCATGGACAAACAAGCGCTGGACCTTCCCCGCATCGGCGTGCTGCCGTCGGGTCCGCTGGATTCGATTTGCGACGTGGGCGATGTCACTGTCGGGCACAGCACGCTGGCCGACGGCGCGCAGCAGACGGGCGTCACCGTCGTGCGCCCGCACGCCGGCGACCCGTATATGGACAAGGTGCCCGCCGCCGCAACCGTGTTGAACGGTTTCGGCAAAAGCACCGGCCTGATTCAGGTACAGGAATTGGGCGTGCTGGAAACGCCCATCGCACTGACCAACACGTTTGGCGTGGGCACCGTGGCCAACGCGCAAATCCGCCAGGCGCTTGCGGCCAACCCCGGCATCGGCCGCGGCATGGCGACGGTGAACCCGCTGGTCTTTGAATGCAATGACGGCTATCTGAATGACATCCAGGCGCTGGCGGTGCAGGAATCGCACTACGCCGACGCTTATGCCGATGCGGCCAAACCCTTCGCGCAGGGCGCGGTGGGGGCGGGGCGCGGCATGTCGTGCTTTTCATTCAAGGGCGGTATCGGTTCGGCGTCTCGCGTGGCGTCGATCCAGCCCGGCTTGGCATACACCGTCGGCGCGCTGGTGCTGGCCAACTTCGGCCGCTTGCCCAACCTGACCGTGGCGGGCCGCCCGTTCGGACGCCGGCTGGCCAGCAAGCTGGACCAAAGCCTGGCGCAGCAAGGTGAGAACGCGGTGATCGTGCCCGAGAAGGGCTCCATCATCTTGCTGCTGGCTACCGACGCGCCGCTGGATGCGCGCCAACTGCGCCGGCTGTCGCTGCGTGCCGGGGCAGGGCTGGCGCGCACCGGTTCCGTGTTCGGCCACGGCAGCGGCGACATCGCCCTGGCGTTTTCCACGGCCTACACCGTGCCGCAATTGGCCGAGCAACCCATGCCGGCGCTGGCGATGCTGCACGAAACCCGTATCGACCCCCTGTTCGAAGCGGCCGCCGAGGCCTGCGAGCAGGCCATCATTTCCGCGCTCTGGCATGCCGATGGCGTGACGGGGCGAGACGGCCATCACCGCGCCGCCATCCGCGACGCCGCGCCGCAATGGCGCCAGTGGCTGTCCGACACCGCATTTTGAATCTCTCGAAGGCTGATCCCATGAAGATCCTGATTTCCACCGATATCGAAGGCGTCGCCGGCGTCTTCCACCCCGAACAAGTCCGCGCCGGCAACGGCGAATACGAGCGCGCCCGCGCCTGGATGACCGCCGAGGCCAACGCGGCCGTGCAAGGCGCCATTGCCGGCGGCGCCGAAGACATCCTGGTCAACGACTCGCACGGCGGCTTTCGCAACCTGCTGCCCGACGGCCTGGATGAACGCGCACGCCTGGTGCTGGGCAAGCCGCGCTACCTGGGCATGATGGGCGGCCTGGAAGAGGGCTGCGACGCCGTCTTCATGATCGGCTACCACTCGCGCTCGCAAGGCCGCGGCATTCTGGCGCACACCATCAACAGCTTCGCGTTCGCGCGCGTGTTCATCAACGGCATGGAGCTGGGCGAAGCGGGCCTGTACGGCGCGCTGGCGGGTGAAATGGGTGTGCCGGTGATCTTGGCGACGGGCGACGACGTATTCATCTCGGAAACCCGCGACACGTTCCCGGGCGCCGAATGGGTGCAGACCAAAGTGGCCCATGGCCAAGGCAGCGGCGTGACCTTGTCGCCCGCTGCGTCGCGTCGCGCCATTGCCGCTGCCGCCGAAACGGCCGTCCGCAACCTGAAAGCGGCCTCGGGCAAGTCCAGTGGCGGAAAAGCCATTCCTTTCCGCATTCCCGCCCCTATAGAATGCCGGTTGCAGACGCAGAGTGCGGCGCTCGCCGACCTGTTCTGCATGTGGCCCACGCTGGAACGCGTGGACGGCGTCACCTTGCGATTCACCGTGGATAGCATGCAGTCGGCCGTCCGCACGCTGAACAGCCTGGCCGCCATGTCTTTCATGTTGCGCTAAGGATTCCATCCCCCATGTCTAGCACCGACGCCCGTATTGCCCAATTGCGGCAGGCCATGAGCCGCCGCGGCCTGTCCGCCTATATCGTTCCGTCTTCGGACCCGCATCTGTCCGAGTATCTGCCGGCGCGCTGGCAAGGGCGGCGCTGGCTGTCGGGCTTCACGGGGTCCGTGGGCACGCTGGTCGTCACCGCTGATTTCGCCGGCCTGTGGGTGGATAGCCGCTACTGGGTGCAGGCCGAGGCGCAGCTGGCCGGCACCGGCGTGCAGCTGATGAAGATTGCGCTGGCCTCCACCCCCGGCCATGTCGACTGGCTGGCTGCCAACACCCGCGCGGGCGACGTCATCGGCGTCGACGGCCAGGTATTGGGCCTGGGCGCGTT
The DNA here is from genome assembly GCF_902859595.1 of Achromobacter kerstersii. Classification (GTDB taxonomy): domain Bacteria; phylum Pseudomonadota; class Gammaproteobacteria; order Burkholderiales; family Burkholderiaceae_B; genus Achromobacter; species Achromobacter kerstersii. The sequence continues at coordinate 184,999 of NZ_CADIJQ010000002.1, forward strand.
CCGCGCCTTGTCGGCGGCGGCGGCCAAGTCGGGCGCCACGCTGGAAATCCGCGAAGACTTGCTGGATGAAGTCTGGACCGACCGCGCCGGCTTGCCTGACGCGAAGATCTACGAACACGTTGCGCCCGAAGCCTGCGTCACGCGTGCCGACAAGCTGGCGCAAGTGCGCGACGCGATGCGCGCCCAGGGCGCCGACGTGCATTTCATCTGCACGGTGGACGACATCGCCTGGCTGCTGAACCTGCGCGGCGCGGATGTGGACTACAACCCGGTGTTCGTCGGCCATGCGCTGATCGGCCTGGATCACGCCACGCTGTTCGTCGCCGACGGCAAGATTGATGACGCCTTGCGCGCCACGCTGGCCGCCGATGGCGTTGAAGTGGCTGCCTATGCACAGGCTGCCGATGCCCTGGCTTCGCTGGAGCTGGATCAGAAGCTGCTGATTGATCCGGCGCGTGTGACCTGCGGCGTGTTCCATGCCATGGACCCGGCGGTGCCGCGCATTGAAGCCATCAACCCGTCTACCTTGTTCAAGTCGCGCAAGACCGACGCGGAACTGGCCCACGTGCGCCAGGCCATGGCGCAAGACGGTGCGGCCCTCTGTGAATTCTTTTCGTGGTTCGAAGGCGCGCTGGGCAACGAGACCATTACCGAACTGACGATCGACGAGCAGATCACCGCCGCCCGCGCCCGCCGTCCCGCCTATGTCTGCCCCAGCTTTGCCACCATCGCCGGTTTCAACGCCAACGGCGCCATGCCGCATTACCGCGCCACGCCGGAATCCCATTCGACGATTGAAGGCGATGGCCTGCTGCTGATCGATTCGGGCGGCCAGTACCTGGGCGGCACCACCGACATCACCCGCGTCGTCGCCGTGGGCACGCCCAGCGCCGACCAGAAGGTGGACTTCACGCTGGTGCTCAAGGGCATGATCGCGCTGTCGCGCGCGTCGTTCCCGCGCGGCACCCCGTCGCCGATGCTGGACGCCATTGCGCGTGCGCCCATCTGGGAAGGCGGTGCGGAATATGGCCACGGCACGGGCCATGGCGTGGGCTACTTCCTGAACGTGCACGAAGGCCCGCAAGTCATTTCGTATCGCGCGATGCCTGGCCCGCACACGGCGATGGAGCCGGGCATGATCACGTCCAACGAACCGGGCATCTATCGTCCGGGCCGTTGGGGCGTGCGTATCGAGAACCTGGTGGCCAACCGCAGCTGGCTGACGTCCGAACTGGGCGAATTCCTGTGCTTCGAAACGCTGACGCTGTGCCCGATCGACACGCGCTGCATTGAACCGTCGCTGATGCGCGCCGATGAAATCGCGTGGCTGAACGACTATCACAAGACGGTGTTCGAACGCCTGTCGCCGTTGGTTGAAGGCGAGGCCCTGGCCTGGCTTGCGCGCCGCACGGCAGCGATCTGATCACGCGCGTGAACGTATGAAAAAAGGCCGCGGGCATTTTGCCTGCGGCCTTTGTGTTTTGCGCGCGGCCTTTTTGTGTGCGGTGTTCAGTGGTCCGCAGAGGGCCGGGTGGAAGGGGTGTAAAGCGCCAGCTTTCCAACCATGCAGCCCAACACCAGCAGCGCGGCATATACCAGCAGCGTCACGGCGGCCGTCACATTGGATTCCGCCACGCGCATCAATTGGCCCAAGCTCATGGCTCGAATGGCCAAAAAGCCCATGCCGACACCCAACACCTGCGCCAGCCAGAAGGCCAGCGTGCCGTGGACCACCGCACGCGCTTGGCGCGCGGCGCCGATCGGTCGCGGCAGGATTTTCAGGCAGACCTGCGTGCACAGTACCAGGATGATGGCGGGCAGCGCCAGGTAGCCCAGCGCGTATTCCAGCCAGCCGGCGCTGAGCATCTGCATTTGCAGGTAGCCGCCCAAGGCGAGCGACACACTCAATTGCCAGCCCAGTACCGTCAGCCCAGAGCTCCAGGCCGCGTGGCGCTGTTCATACGCCGGACCCCCGGCGGGGCCGGCAGGCTGCACGGTCCACGTGGCGATGCGCACGACGAGATACGCGCCAAGAATTTCCAGGACGATGGTCAAGGCTCGGATGAACAGCCCCATGGCAATGAAGTTGCCCACCCCGCCGGCGCGCTCCATGACGTACTGCATCATCACGTTGTGCAGGTACGCCGAGGCGGCCGACACGATCAACGAGTAGAGCAACAGCAAGGCGATGAAGGTGCCGAAGAGCTTGCGGGGTTCGTCCACGGCCTGCGTGTTGTGCTGCCGCAGCCAGCGGTGCATGGCGCCCCACACGGTCAAGCCGACAAAGACGGTCGACGCGGCAATGGTGGTCAGCAGCGGCAACAGGAATTGCGGCTGGCTGTACATGTCGCGCAGCAACTCGGACTGGGGCAGCCCGAACACCGAGTAGCTTTGCACCAGCGCGGCGTAGGCCACGCGCACGATGACTGCCGTCAATGCCAGACGCCAGGCAAGCGAGGAGGGGGGGCGGGCGGGATCGATCATCAACATTGTCCGAAGCGTGTTGAGAAAAAACAGCAGTCGAAAAAAATAGGGATCGAACATAGCACGGCGCTGGGGCGCGCCATGCAACAGGCTGGCCGTGCTTGCGTTTCTAGTGCTGCCAAATGTTACGCGTCATCGCTAGGGGAAAACCCAAATAACCTTCGCCTCCCGGCTATAATCCAAATTTCCCGCACGCGCCCGCTCGTCCCGGGTGCTCATTACGATGACCAAATACGTATTTGTCACCGGCGGAGTGGTGTCTTCCCTGGGCAAGGGCATCGCCGCTGCGTCGCTCGCCGCCATTCTCGAGTCGCGTGGTTTGCAGGTCACCATGCTGAAGCTCGACCCGTACATCAACGTCGATCCGGGCACGATGAGCCCCTTCCAGCACGGTGAAGTGTTCGTCACGGAAGACGGCGCCGAAACCGATCTGGACTTGGGCCACTACGAGCGTTTCATTTCCGCTCGCATGCACAAGGTGAACAACTTCACCACCGGCCAGATTTACGAATCGGTGCTGCGCAAAGAGCGCCGTGGCGACTACCTGGGCAAAACTGTCCAGGTGATTCCGCACATCACCAACGAAATCCAGGACTTCATCGCCCGTGGCGCCGAAGCCGGCTGGAACGGCAACACGGACGTCGCGATTGTTGAAATCGGCGGCACCGTGGGTGACATCGAATCCCTGCCTTTCCTGGAAGCTGCTCGCCAGATGAGCCTGCGCATGGGCCGCAACAATGCTGCCTTTGTGCATCTGACGCTGGTGCCCTTCATCGCCTCCGCCGGCGAACTGAAGACCAAGCCCACGCAGCACTCGGTGCAGAAGCTGCGCGAAATCGGTATCTATCCGAACGCGCTCTTGTGCCGTGCCGACCGTCCCATCCCGGACGACGAGCGCGCCAAGATCTCGATGTTCTCCAACGTGCCCCTGGACGCGGTCATTTCCGTCTGGGACGCCGACTCGATCTACAAGATTCCCGCCATGCTGCACAAGCAAGGCGTGGACAACATCGTCTGCGAAGCGCTGGGCCTGACCCCGCCGCCGGCTGATCTGTCCATGTGGGACAACCTGGTCGAAGCCCTGGAGCACCCGCAGCACCAGCTGACGATCGGCATGGTCGGCAAGTACGTCGACCTGACCGAATCGTACAAGTCGCTGACGGAAGCCCTGGTCCACGCCGGCATCCACACGCGCTCGAAAATCAACATCGAGTACATCGATTCGGAAGACATCGAAACCCGCGGCACCGACCAACTGAAGCACCTGGACGCCATTCTGGTTCCGGGCGGCTTCGGCAAGCGCGGCACCGAGGGCAAGATCGCCGCCATCCGCTACGCCCGTGAAAACGGCGTGCCGTACCTGGGCATCTGCCTGGGCATGCAGCTGGCCGTCATCGAGTTCGCACGCCACGTCGCCGGTCTGGGTGGCGCCAACAGCACGGAATTCGATCCGTCGGCGCCGCACCCCGTGGTGGCCCTGATCACCGAATGGATGGACCGCGAAGGCAAGGTCGAGAAGCGCGACAACTCGTCCGACCTGGGCGGCACCATGCGCAAGGGGGCGCAACGCGTGCCGATCAAGCCGGGCACCCGTGCGCAGACCATCTACGGCGACGAAGTGAACGAGCGTCACCGTCACCGCTACGAGGTCAACAACGTCTACGTGCCGCGCCTGGAAGAGGCCGGCATGGTGATCAGCGCCCGTACGCCGTCCGAGAACCTGCCGGAAATGATGGAACTGCCCGACCACCCGTGGTTTGTGGGTGTGCAGTTCCACCCGGAGTTCACGTCCACGCCGCGTGATGGCCACCCGTTGTTCTCCAGCTATATCCGCGCCGCCATCGAGCAGAAGTCTCGCCGCGGTCAGGAGGCGTAATGCGCGTCTGCGGTCTCGAGTTCCGTAAGCGGATCTTCGGGGCCGCGGGCCGTTCGCCCAGCGCCGCCCTATACGGCGGCGCTTCTTTCGGATACAACCAATTAGCATCGGATATGCGTCGCCGTGCCGCGTTGAGCGACACTGGCGGCTTTGCCGTATCCGGCGTGCCGTATCACGCATCAGATACCAACCAACGCAACTGCTCTGAAGGAACCCCATGAGTGCTTATCTCATCGCCGACGTCACGGTGACCAAGCCCGCGCAATACGAGGACTACAAGCGTCTGTCCACGCTCGCCATGCGCGCGTACGATGCCAAGATCCTGGTGCGAGGCGGAGAGTCCAAGCACCTTGAGGGCCGTGAGCCTGGCCGCACCGTCGTCATGGAGTTTCCGTCCATGGCCGCCGCCCAGGCGTTCTACGACTCCTGGCAGTACCGCCGCGCCCGCAATGCCCGCGAGGGTGCGGCCGTCATGAATATGTTTATCGTTCAGGGAATGTAAAGTCATGAGTGCAATCGTCGATATCATCGGCCGCGAGATTCTGGATTCGCGCGGCAACCCCACCGTGGAATGTGATGTGCTGCTGGAATCCGGCGCCATGGGCCGTGCGGCTGTGCCGTCCGGCGCATCCACGGGCGCCCGCGAAGCCATCGAGCTGCGCGACGGTGACAAGAACCGTTATCTGGGCAAGGGCGTGCTGCGCGCCGTTGAAAACCTGAACACGGAAATCTCCGAAGCGCTGATGGGCCTGGACGCCCAGGAACAGACCTTCGTCGATCGCACCCTGATCGAGCTGGATGGCACCGAGTCCAAGGAACGCCTGGGCGCCAACGCGATCCTGGCCGCCAGCATGGCCGTGGCCCGCGCCGCCGCCGATGAATCCGGCCTGTCGCTGTACCGCTATTTCGGCGGCAGCGGCCCGATGAGCATGCCGGTGCCGATGATGAACGTCATCAACGGTGGTGCGCACGCCAACAACACGCTCGACCTGCAAGAACTGATGATTCTGCCGGTGGGCGCAGGCAGCTTCCGCGAAGCCCTGCGTTGGGGCGCTGAAGTCTTCCACATGCTGAAGAAGCTGATTCACGGCCAGGGCATGTCCACGGCTGTTGGCGACGAAGGCGGCTTTGCCCCCAACGTGCCCAGCCATGAAGCGGCTATCCAGCTGATCCTGAAGGCCATCACCGAAGCCGGCTACGAGCCGGGCACGCAGATCGCCCTGGGCCTGGATTGCGCCAGCTCGGAGTTCTACCGCGACGGCAAGTACACGCTGGCTGGCGAAGGCGGCATCTCGCTGTCCTCGCAAGAGTTCACCAACCTGCTGGCCACGTGGTGCGACAAGTACCCGATCATCTCCATCGAAGACGGCATGGCCGAAAACGATTGGGACGGCTGGAAGCTGCTGACCGACCAACTGGGCAAGAAGGTGCAATTGGTGGGCGACGACCTGTTCGTCACCAACACCAAGATCCTGCGCGAAGGCATCCAGAAGGGCGTCGCCAACTCGATCCTGATCAAGATCAACCAGATCGGCACGCTGACCGAAACCTTCGCCGCCATCGAAATGGCCAAGCGCGCCGGCTACACCGCCGTCGTGTCGCACCGTTCGGGCGAAACCGAAGATTCCACCATCGCCGACATCGCCGTGGCGACCAACGCCATGCAGATCAAGACGGGTTCGCTGTCCCGTTCGGATCGTATGGCCAAGTACAACCAGCTTCTGCGTATCGAGGAAGAGCTGGCTGAAGTGGCGTCGTATCCTGGCTTGGAAGCTTTCTACAACCTGCGTTGATGGGAAGCGCGGTTGCGGCGCCTGGCGCCGCGGCCGCATCCGCGCCACGACTGCTCTGAGGGTTCTCGCGTATGCGCCTGTTGTTCCTGGTGCTGTTCGTGCTGGTAGGCTTGATCCAATACCCGCTGTGGCTGGGTAAGGGCGGCTGGTTCAAGGTCTGGGATCTGCAACGCCAAGTGGCCGAGCAGCGCGAGACCAACGAAGGCCTGCGCGCGCGCAATGCGGCGCTGGAAGCCGAAGTGCGCGACCTTGAAGGCGGTTCTGGCGCGGTTGAAGAGCGCGCCCGTGGCGAGCTGGGCATGATGCGCGACGGTGAAGTGTTCGTTCATATCCTGCCGCAAAACACGCAGCCGCCCGCAGCCGGCGCCACGCTGTCGACCGATGCCGGCGCCAAGCCGCCTGCCACGCCTGCGCGTGCCAGCGCACCGGCTGCCAAGCCACCCGCCAGCCGCGCGGCGGCGACGGCGCCCAAGCCCCCCGCCAACTCGGCAAACAACGCCACGACCCGGCACTAGCGATTGCAATTGCGCTTGCACTAGCACTAGCCATAGCCCTAGCGCTAAAGCTGACCTCGGTGTCAGCCTCGGCCTGCGCCGCAATGCATCTTGCGGCAGGCACCGATCACCATGCCCGGTGGCATGGGCTTGAGCCCCGCCCAATCGACCGGGTGCGTGTGCATCTCCATTTCCAGTTCCAGCTGTATCGGCAATAAGCCCCTGGCCTGCGCCTGGCCGGCATAGCTGGCGGCGTCTGCTCGCGCGAGCAGGGCCAGCACGGCTTGCATCGGCGGCAGCAACGGTTTGTGCAGATAGGTCAGCCGCAGTGTCAGCGTGTTGGCGTCGAAGATGGTCGCGCTGCCCGGCCTGGCCGGCCGGCGCGCGTGCTGCAAGTCTTGGTAGTCATTGTCGATGGCGCGCCGGCCGGGCGCCGCTTGTACGCGTAAATCGGCCCGGCCGTGTTCGCGAAACGCGCGGGCGTCGGGCTGAAGGATTTCGATTCGCCACGGCGTCAGGCCGCTTGTTGAGGACAATGCGGCGTGGCTGTGCTTCAGCCGGGTGCGCGCCCCGGCTTCCCCTTGCGGGCCGACATAGAGCGGCAGCAATCCTTGTAGAAATGCATCGCGCATAGGTGCCGGATGCCCGTGCGCGGTGGCGCCCGCGCGGCCGGCTTCGATCAGCGCCAGATGTGCCATCTGACGCACGGTTTGCCAGCGGGCGGCCTCGATGCCGAGCAATCCCAGCAGTAGCACCATGGCCCCGGCGACGGCAAATTCGAGGGCGGCGGCGCCGCGCTGCCGGGAACGGGCAAAGACAAAGGCGGTCATGGCTGCGCAGTGTGGCGCGGGCATGACCGCCTGTCGATACGGATAAGCCGAAGGGATGAAAACGTCCCGCCAGGAGGCGGGACGCGGGGAATCAGTGCACCGTCGGGGGCGCGTCGTCCGGCGGCGGCTGGTTCGGCGTGAACAGGGCGGCGCAGTCAACGGCATCGAACTTGTACGGCTTGCCACAGAAGTCGCAAGACACATCGACCTGGCCGCGTTCAGCCAGGACGCTGTTGACTTCTTCTTCGCCCAGCGAGCGCAGCATGCTGGCCACGCGTTCGCGGGTGCACGGGCAGTGCCAACGCACCGACGCGGGCTCGAAGGCCACCAGCGTGTCTTCCCAGTACAGGCGGTGAATCAGCGTGTCGATATCAGCTTCCAGCAGTTCGTCGCGCTTCAAGGTGCTGGCCAGCGCGTTGGTGCGGTCCCAGGTTTCAGCGGCCGACTGTTCGGTCAGCAGCGGGGCGTCCGTGCCGCCATGGAAGGGCAGGCGCTGGATCAGCATGCCGGCGGCATGGTCGGCATCGGCCGCCAGCCACAGGCGCGTGTCCAGCTGTTCGGATGCCTTCATGTAGTGTTGCAGGGCCTCTGCCACCGTGTCGCCTTCCAGCGGCACGATGCCCTGATAGGTCTGCTGGCCCGGCAGCTTGCGCTGCGGGTCCAGCACCACGATGAAGCGGCCGTTGCCGCCCGGGTTCAGCAGGCTTTGCATGGTGCCGTCGGCCGGCACGTCCTGGCCTTCGCGCACCTTGACGGTGGCGCGCAGGCTCAGGTCAGAGCGGCATTCCACCACCAGCAAAGCGATGGGGCCGTCGCCCTGGATCTGAAGCACCAGCGAGCCATCAAACTTGATGTTGGCGGCCAGCAGCGTGGACGCGGCCACCAGTTCGCCCAGCAGGTGGGTGATGGCAGGCGGGTAGTCGTGATTGGCCTGAACGGCTTTCCAGGTTGCGTCAAGGCGCACGGCCTGAATGCGGACGCTGCGGTCTTCGGTGAGGTATTTTTTGAGCTGATCGGTCATAGCGGAATGTTAGCCGATCAGGCCGCCTATTCCCCCTGCTGGCAGCAGGGGGTTCGGCGATTGCCCGGGGGGATCAGGCCAGCCGTTTCAGGGCCGTCTTGTAGTGTTGGCCCCGCGCCACGTAATGCGCGGTGTTCTTGTGCAGATTGGCGATTTCTTCTTCCGAGAGTTCGCGCACGATCTTGCCAATGCCGATCACCAGCGAGTTGTCGGGAATGACCCGGTCTTCGGGAATGATTGCGCCCGCGCCGATCAGGCAGTTGCGGCCGATGACCGCATTGTTCAGCACGATGGCCTGCATGCCTACCAGCGCACCTTCGTGGATCGTACAGCCGTGCAGCATGGCCTGGTGGCCCACGGTGACGTTGGGGCCGATCGTCATGGGACAGCCGCTGTCCACATGCAGCACGCTGGATTCCTGGATATTGGTGCCATGGCGGATCACGATGGCGTCGTTGTCGCCCCGAATCGACACGTGCGACCAGATGCTGACGCCTGCCTCCAGCGTGACATTGCCGATGATGTCGGCACTGTCCGCCACGTAAGCGGCGGGGTCGATGCGGGGGATCAGGTCGTCAAGCTGGTAAATGGGCATTACGTCTCCGATTGCTGCTCAGGGCCTCTGGGGGCCGGTTCAATGTTGTCGTCGGCCACGGCGGTCACCGCAGGCGGGGCGGGGGCCGCCGCAGGTTCCGGCTGGGGCGTGGCCCCCGGCGCGGCTCCCTGCGTGGGCGTCGAAGTGGAGGCTGTAGTAGGGGCTGTAGTGGGCGCTGTCGTGGGCGCTGTCGTGGCCCCGGAAGTCGACGCCGAAGTGGACCCCGAAGTGGACCCGGAAGTCGACGCCGAAGTGGACCCGGAAATGGCTCCGGATGTGGGCGCCGAAGTGGGCGCCGAAGTGGGCCCGGAAGGTGACGCCGGCGCGGCCGTCATCGGCTCGGACACGGGCGGCGGGGCCGCCGCCGCGATGGCGCGGGCGCGTTCTTCTTCGCGCAGGCGCAGAATGCGGCGCTGGATCTTGCCGGTGGTGGTCATCGGCAACGCGTCGACGAACTCGATCTCTTTCGGGTACTCGTACGGCGCCAGGCGCTCGCGCACATGTTCCTGCAAGTTTTCGATCACATCGGACCGGTCTCGATGGGCGAACTCCGGCGTCAGCACCACATAGGCTTTGACCAGCGCGCCGCGTTCGGCATCCGGCTTGGGCACGACCGCGGCGTTGGCAACCGCCGGATGCCCGATCAGGCAGCTTTCGATTTCCCCGGGGCCGATCCGGTAGCCCGCCGACTTGAACACGTCGTCGGCGCGGCCGGCGTACCAGAGGTAGCCGTCGGCATCCACCGAGGCCAGATCACCGGTCAGGCACCAATCGCCCTTGAATTTGGCCTGGGTGGCGGCTTCGTTGCGCCAGTAGCCCAGGAACATCACCGGGTCGGGAAAGCCGTGGATGTCGAGCCGGTTGACGGCGATCTCGCCGATTTCTCCGGGGGCGACAGGCTGGCCGTCATCATTGAGCACGGCCACCTGGTGGCCAGGATAGGGCCGGCCCATGCTGCCGGGCCGGGCGGGCCAGCGCCGTTGGCTGTTGCCCACCACGTAGTTCATTTCCGTCTGGCCGAACATCTCGTTGGGCGTCACGCCGAGCGCTGACTGGCACCATTCAAAGACGGTTTCACCCACGCTTTCGCCCGCGCTCATGATGGAGCGCAGCGCCAGCTGGTAGCGGCCGCGGGGTTCCGGCACCGCCTTCATCATCATCTTCAGCGCGGTGGGGAACAGGAAGGTGTTGGTGACCTGATAGCGCTCCATCAGCTCAAAGGCGCGCTCGGCAGAAAAGCGCCCGCGCGTGCCGACGATGGGATGGCCGAAATACAGCGTGGGCAAGAGCGCGTCCATCATGCCGCCCGTCCAGGCCCAGTCGGCCGGCGACCAGAACACGTCAGCGGGCTTGGGGAACCAGTCTTGCGAAGCGACGAAGCCGGGCAGGTTGCCGATCAGTACGCTGTGCGGCAACAAGGCGCCTTTCGGGGCGCCCGTTGTGCCAGAGGTATAGAGCAGGATGGCGGGATCGGACGAACGCGTCGGGATGGCCTTGAATTCGCTGGGCTGACGGGCAAGCAGGCTGCGCCAGGGCAACACGCGCTCGTCCGCGAAACCAATGCCGATCACTTGCTGAAGATTGGGGCAGTTGTCGCTCACGGCCAGCAGGTTGGCGCTTGAGGCATGGTCCACGATGGCGACTCGCGTTTCCGAGTCTCGCAAGCGGCTTTCCAATGCCTCGGGCCCGAACAAGGCCGACAAGGGCAGCACGACGCCGCCGACGGTGTAGATGGCCATGTGGGCGACGACGGTTTCAGGGCGTTGCCCCAAAACGACACCGACCCGATCACCGCGGCCCACGCCCATCTTCACCAGGCCGTTGGCCAGCTGATTCACGGCCTCCGCCAAGCGGGCATAGGTCCAGACCTCGCGGTTGCCGGATTCATCTTCGTAGTAGATGGCAATGCGCCGCGCATCCGGACTACTGGATGCCCAGCGGTGGCAGCACGCATCCGCGATGTTGAACTGGGTGGGAACCAGCCAGCGGAATGATTGGTAGAGCGCCTGATATTGGTCGTTCATGGCCCTATGTTGTAAGCATGTTGCAGCTGCGTGAACGGGGCGGCTCGCCCGTTGCCTCAGATGCAAGCATGACCTAGAGGGCCGTGAACTGCAATATCCCCGTTGCGTAATGGGGACGCATACGGGTTATCACGGGTGTTTGCTTTGGCGGCGCAGCGCTGAGGGCAGGGCGGGCAACGACAGCGAACGCGGCGGCCGGACCGAGGGTTCCGTCTGCCGTTCGGCCTGAATGGCGGCCCAGTCCAGCAACTGCAACTGGCCATCGTGGGTTTCGGCCAGGGCCGACAGGCTTTCCACCCAATCGCCATCATTGCAATAGAGGATGCCGCCCACGTCGCGGAGCTCAGCTTTGTGAATGTGGCCGCACACAACGCCGTCCAGCCCGCGCCGGCGCGCCTCGCCCGCCAGGGCTTCTTCGAAGTCGGTAATGAACGACACCGCGTTCTTCACCTTGTGCTTCAGGTATTGCGACAGCGACCAATAATGCATGCCCAGCCGGTGGCGCAGCCGGTTGAAATGGTGGTTAATCCACAGAGCCAACTGGTAGAGCCCATCGCCCAGATGCGCCAGCCAGCGGCTGTGCTGAATCACGCCGTCGAATTGATCCCCGTGCAGCACCAGCAGCCGCAGGCCCTTCGCGGTGACGTGCACGTCTTCATCCAGGATTTCAATGTCGCCAAACGCAAACCCCGCGAACTCGCGTGCGAATTCGTCGTGGTTGCCGGGGATGAACACCACCCGTGTTCCATTGCGCGCCTTGCGCAGAATGCGCTGGATGACGTCGTTATGCGCCCGAGGCCAGTGCCAGTGCTTGCGCAATTGCCAGCCGTCCACAATGTCGCCCACCAGATATAGGGTGTCCGAATCGTTGTGGTCCAGGAAATCGAGCAGGAATTCCGCCTTGCACCCGGCAGTGCCCAGGTGAATATCGGAAATCCAGAGAGCACGCCAGTGCGCGGGTCGGATTTCGTTCACGGTCGCTTCCATGTGGGCTGTCGTCATGCTTCAGGATGAAATCATCCGGCGATGACGGGCGTGTGAAGCTTCCGTGACGCAGTTGTGACGGTGGGGAGCCAACCTGCCCCGCCACCGTCACGGGCTGGAATCAGCCGGGTTGCTGCGGGTCGGACTTCTTGCCGCGCAGGCGCTTCCACAGCCCGCCGCCCAGCGCAGCCGCGGCCAGAATGCCAACCTTGGCGAACTTCGCCAGGAACGCGGCGATCACCGCAAACAGGCCGAGCTTCTTGGCGGCCACCCCCGCCACCAGCGCGGCCAGCCCATATTCCGCGACCTTGTCGGTGGACGAATCGAAGTCCGCGTAGCGTTTGCCGTCCACGTAGTTCAGGTTGTCCAGCAGCGCCAGCACCGCGGTCTTGTCCTTGGGCACCAGGCTTTGCTGGGTGATGAGGTCCAGCGTGATGTAGCCGTCGCGCCCCAGCGCGTAGGTGTTGTAGTTCACGGTCGGGTCTTCTTCCGCGCCCGCGCCCTTATGCTTGGCCGCCACCGACCAGACCAGGCGCTGGGTGTTGCTGTCGTACTTGGGCGCTTCGACCCAGCCGTCCACGCTCAGCTCCGGGAAGCCGCGCTTCTTGCGTTCTTCATTGGATTGCTCGGTGCCTTCGCGCAGGCTGTCCAGCAATTCGCTGACGTTCCAATTGCGGGCGTCGTCGTCCTTGATGTAGCCGGCCTTGTCGAAATTGACGGTGACGACCCAGTCATCATCGTCGCTCTTGGGCATGACGACGCCCAGCAGCGACGGGTCTTTGCCATTGCCATAGGCTTGCATCAGCCGCTCGGCCTGCAAGCGCGGCACGAAGAACATGTTCTGCGGCAGGTGCACGACCGCTTGCTCGCCCAGCTTCACATCGGCCGGCCCTTGCTGGGCGGCGGCGAAAGCGGCTTTCATGGCGGATTCGATTTCCTGCTGGGCGGACGCATTCTGCGCCCAGGCCCCATTGGGCAGAAAGAGAAGCGCGCTGGCGGCGGCCAGCGACAGGCGTGAAAGGAAAGCGCGCATGAGAGTCTGGAGGCGTCTGTTTTAAAGGGGCCTCATTGTCTTTGCGGTCGACTTTCAACTTTCTGAAAGCCCGCGGCGAATTCGCCGCAGGTTTTTTCGGGATGTAACGTGCTGTGTAAGGTTGGCCGATCAGCGCGCTTTCTGGCGCTGCGGCGCGTTGCGCAGGCGGGTGCCCAGCAATCGGTCGTGCAAGAATTGGCCGTCGGGGTCGAACCACGACCAGATGAAAATGGTGAAGGGCGCGGCCACGATGAACATGTCCATCGACGCCCAGCCCGTGAGGCTGGCGGCGCCCCAGACCACGGCAGCGCCTGCCAGCACCAGCGGCCAAACCAGCACGTAGCGCAAGATCAGGCGGGGGATGCCGGGGGTGTTGCCGTCGCGGTCAACGAGCCGGATGTTCCAGGTCTTCATGGGCAGCGTCTGCCCGCGCCGGCGCCAGCACAACACGAAGTAGGCGCCAATCGCCACGAACAGCCACGCCTGCCGGGCCGAGCGCAGTTCCAGCGCATTTTTGCTCTGCGTGAGCGTATCCAACAGATAGCCCGCAAGAAACACCACGCCAAACAGCAGCACGGCTTCGTACATCATGCAGGCAAATCGGCGCAGCCGATTGGGGGTCTGGTCGAGGGCGTCTGTCGTCATGGGACGCCATTATCCAATAAAAGGGGGCCCCCACGGTGCGCCGCTACGCGGCTTCCTGCCCCTCGAGGGGGCTTTTTCCCCTTGGGGCGGCCCGGCGGGGAAAAGGGCCCCCACGGTGCGCCGCTGCGCGGCTTCCTGCCCCCCGAGGGGGCTTTTTCCCCTTGGGGCGGCCCGGCGGGGAAAAGGGCGCCCCACGGTGCGCCCCTACGCGGCTTCCGAGGGGCGAAAAAAAACCCGCCGGTAAGGGCGGGTCTATAAAAGGGGCTATGCAGCCCCCAAGGGGAAAATCGTTCGGACCTTAGCGCTTAAGGTCCAGGCCTGTCTTTAGGCTGCGGAGTGCGCGTTCTTGGCGCTCGTCTTGCCAGCCAGGGCCTTGACGCCGTGGGCCAGCTTACGCAGGCCTGCGGCCAGAGCCCGCATCGGATGCGGACGGAATTGTTCTTCGATAGCCTGGAGCATCAGTTGGCGCTCGAGTTCGTCGGTCAGGCGGATGGTGTTGTTCGGGTTGATCACGTTAGCCTCCACGGGCTTGCACAGTTGTTTGCTACTAGGGATAACCCGAATTATAGGGTTTACCCTGAAACTGTGCAAGCGGGAGGTGCAAGCAGGTGCAACTTGGCAACACCTTGGTGCTGATAATGCCCCAAAACCGAGCGGCGGGGCACCATAAGCAAAGATACGGGCGCCATGTTGCGGCGCTTTTACAACGTGAGGGCGGACAGGCTTGTCGAGACTGCGCCCGGGGAGAAACCGCCCCGGGCGCGTGCGATCAGGCGTCGCGGTAGCCGGCGGCGACCAGTTCGAAGCCGAACAGGCGGCAGTCCAGCGCGCCGTTGTGCAGCGGCACGCGGCGCTTGGGCTTCAAGCGCATCTGATTGGGCAGGGTCAGGTCGCTGGTGATGACATGCAACTGCCAGCCGGCGAAATTGCGCTTCAGGCACGCGGCCCAATCACGCCACAGCTCGGCGTCCTGCTCGGTCAGCATGCGTTCGCCATAGGGCGGATTGGTGACAATCCAGCCGTGGTCGGCGGGCGCCGTGATCTCGCGGGCGTCGCCCACTTCAAAGCGGATCGAATCGGCCGTCAGCCACGCGCGTTCGGCGTTGTTCTGGGCGAATTCGATAGCTTGCGGGTCCAGGTCGTAACCCACCAGCGGGGCGTCCAGCTGGGGCAGGATGCGCGAGCGGGCATCGTCCTTCAGGTCGCGCCAGCGGTAGGCGTCGTGATCGCGCAGGCGCTCAAAGCCGAACGGGCGCGAAATGCCCGGGGGCACGCCCAGCGCAATCCAGGCCGCTTCGATCAGGATGGTGCCCGAGCCGCAGAACGGGTCCAAGAGCGGCGCCGCCGGGTCCCAGCCCGCCAGGGCCAGCATGCCGGCCGCCAGGTTTTCGCGCAGCGGGGCTTCGCCCTTGTCCAGCCGCCAGCCACGCTTGAACAGCGATTCGCCCGACGTGTCCAGATACAGCGTGGCCGTATGGCCCGTCAGGAACAGGTGGACGCGAGCGTCGGGGCGCACCGTGTCGATGCTGGGGCGTTCGCCTTCCAGTTCGCGCAGGCGGTCGCAAATGCCGTCTTTGGCGCGCAGATTGCAGTACTGCAGGCTTTGCACCGGGCTCTTGATGGCCGAGGTGTCCACGCGCAGTGTTTGTTCCGCGCCAAACCAGCGTTCCCAGGGCGTGTCGCGAGCCAGGTCCAGGATGTCGTCTTCGTGCGAAATCTCGGCGTGGGCGACTTGCACCAGGATGCGGGTGGCCAGGCGCGAATACAGATTCGCGCGCTGCACGCCTGCCCAGTCGGCGGTAAACGAGCAGCCCGCGCGGCCGGCCTTGGCGTCGTCATAGCCCAGCGCCTGCATTTCGGCGGTCAAGGCCTCTTCCAGCCCTTGGGGGCAGGGGGCGAACACCGTGAACACTTCCGCCTGGCGCGGTTCGCGCGGACGGCGGCTGCGGGTCTCGACCGTGGGCGTGCGCTCGCGGGAATAATCCCGTTCGTCGGCGGCGTGCGCTTCCGGTTCGTGCAGGTGTTCCGGCTCGGCCATGAATTCCGGCGCGGGGCCATCTTCTTCGAACGGATCGTAGAAGCGGCCGTCGGGCGTGGCGGGGGCGATGTATTGGTCGTCGCGCAGGCGCGGTGCGCGTTGCGGCGGGCGTCCCGAGCGCGCGCTGGGGGCGCTGGAGGGGGCCTCGCGGCGCGAGTCGTCGGAACGGCTGCGCGTGGACGGGCCGCGATCCGCAGAGCGGCGATCGGTCGGGCCGCGGTCGGCCGGGCTGCGGTCAGCGGCGCCACGGCTGGGGCCACGACTGGGCTGGTTGCGATCGTACTGGCCGCGTTCGGACGAACGGCGGTCAGATTGACCTCGCTCAGACGGCCCGCGATCGTACTGGCCACGTTCAGAATGACCGCCGCGAGGCGCCTGTCCCCGCGCACCCGCTCCGGGCTTGCGGCGCGCCTCTTCTTCCTGGCGGCGTTGATAGCCTTCCGGGTCTTTCTGGCGTTCTACGTTTTCTTTGGTGCGCGAAATCTGCGCGACCAGCCGGGCGCGTGCGCCAGCGCGGACACGCTTGGGCGCCTCTTCGGCGTGGGCGTCGCGCGCCGTTTTTTTGATCGACAGCGTCTTGCGCGGGCGGTCCTGTTCATCAGAGGACATACGAATCCTGGCGAATGTGCAAAGGTAGGGGGAATCAGAAGGGTTTGACGACGACCAGCGCCACCACCACCAAGAGCAGCAAGACGGGAACTTCGTTGAACCAGCGATAGAACTTGTGCGAACGGGTGTTTTTGCCCTGTTCGAATTTACGCAGCATCAAGCCACAGGCGTGATGGTAGCCGATGACGAGCAAGACGAAAAAGAGTTTGGCGTGCATCCAGCCGTTACCCGGGCCCACGCCGATGCGATAACCCAGATACAGCCACATGCCGAACACGATGGCGACGACGGCCAGAATGGTGGTGAAACGGTACAAGCGGCGGGCCATGCCCAGCAGGGTGGCCTGCACGGAAGCGTCCGATTGCTGCGCCAGATTCACGAAAATGCGCGGCAGATAGAACAGTCCGGCGAACCAGGACGCGATGAAGACGATATGAAAGGTCTTGACCCAAAGCATGGCCATGGCGGTGTCCGATCGAGGAAAGCCGCATTGTAAGGCCGGTGGGTAGTGGCTGCGGGAGGGCGTCGTAGGATGGGTGGCGCGCGGTGCGGCTGTTCTAAGAAATTGAATGCAGAACGGGCGCAACCCATCAAACGGCGCACCCTAAATCACGTACAGGTCTACGTATTCATGCACCGGCATGGCCTCAAGCGCCTGCTGGTTCAGCGATACGGTCAGGATGCGGCGCTGCTGCTTGGTGGGGAACATGCGGGCCAGGTTGGTGCGGAACTTGGCTTCCAGCAACGGAATGCCGTCGGCGCGGCGGCGCTTGTGGCCGATGGGGTATTCGCAGACGACTTCATTGAGCCGCGTGCCATCGTTGAACTCTGCCGTCAGCGCGTTGGCGATCGAGCGCTTGTCGGGATCGTGGTAATCGCGGGTGTAGGCCGGGTCTTCCACGCAGACGATCTTGTCGCGCAGCGCATCAATGCGCGGATCGCGGGCCACGTCGTCTTCGTAGTCGGCAGCTGTCAGCCGGCCGAACAGCACCGGCACGGCCACCATGTACTGGATGCAATGGTCGCGGTCAGCCGGATTGTTCAACGGCCCCTTCTTGTCGATGATGCGGATGCACGCCTCATGCGTGCGTATCTTGATGGCCTTGATGTCGTCGGCGGTCTTGCCCGCTGACTTCAGCTTGTCGTGGATTTCCATCGCGCATTCCACGGCGGTCTGCGAGTGGAACTCCGCCGGGAACGAAATCTTGAACAGCACGTTCTCCATCACGTAACTGCCATAGGGCCGCTGGAATTTGAACGGCTGGCCCTTGAAGAGCACATCGTAAAAGCCCCAGGTCTTGGCGCTGAGCACCGACGGATACCCCATTTCGCCCGTCTTGGCGATCAGCGCAAGGCGCACGGCGCGGCTGGTGGCGTCGCCCGCGGCCCAGCTTTTGCGGCTGCCGGTGTTAGGAGCATGGCGATAGGTGCGCAGGCTTTGGCCGTCGACCCAGGCCAGCGACACGGCGTTGATCACTTCATCGCGGTCCAGCCCCAGCATCTGCGCCACGACGGCGGTGGACGCCACCTTGACCAGCACGACGTGGTCCAGACCGACCTTGTTGAAGGAATTCTCCAGCGCGATGCAGCCCTGGATTTCGTGCGCTTTGATCATGCCTGTCAGCACGTCACGCATCAGCAGGGGCGCTTTGCCGGCAGCGACCGCCGTGCGCGACAGCCAATCGGCCGTGGCAAGAATGCCGCCCAGATTGTCCGACGGGTGGCCCCATTCGGCGGCAAGCCAGGTGTCGTTGAAATCGAGCCAGCGGATGGCGGTGCCGATGTTGAACGCGGCCTGGATAGGATCAAGCTGGAAAGAGGTGCCCGGCACTTTGGCGCCGTTGGGCACCACCGTGCCAGGCACGACCGGCCCCAGCAGCTTTTTGCACGCCGGATATTCCAGCGCTTCCAGGCCGCAGCCCAGCGTGTCGATCAAGCAGTTACGGGCGGTCTCGTACGCCAGGCTGCTTTTGATCTCGTAGTTAAGAACGTAGTCCGCGATATCAACCAGGACCTGGTCGGGCTCGGGGCGTACGTTAGAGATTGGGGCGGACATTGCGAACCCTCCTTAGCGAAGAAGTCAATACAGGTGGCCATGCCGCGCCGCTCTCGTTGTGGTGGGCTCGCCTTACTTGCGCTTGTCCAGCGGCACGAACTTCTGATCTTCCGGGCCGACGTAGTTGGCGGTGGGGCGGATGATCTTGTTGTCGATGCGCTGTTCAATGATGTGGGCCGACCAGCCTGCCGTGCGCGCGATGACGAACAGCGGGGTGAACATGGCGGTGGGCACGCCCATCATGTGATAGCTGACGGCCGAGAACCAGTCCAGGTTCGGGAACATCTTCTTGATGTCCCACATGACGGTTTCCAGGCGTTCGGCGATGTCGAACATCTTGGTGCTGCCGGCCTTCTTGGACAGCTTCTTCGCCACTTCCTTGATGACCTTGTTGCGCGGGTCGGACACGGTATAGACCGGGTGGCCAAAGCCGATGATGACTTCCTTGGCTTCGACGCGGCGGCGGATGTCGGCTTCGGCCTCGTCCGGCGTTTCATAGCGCTTTTGTACATCAAACGCCACTTCGTTGGCGCCGCCGTGCTTGGGGCCGCGCAGCGCGCCAATGGCGCCGGCAATCGACGAGAACATGTCCGAACCCGTGCCCGCGATGACGCGCGCGGTGAAGGTCGACGCATTGAATTCGTGCTCGGCGTACAGGTTCAAGGAGATGTGCATCGCCTTGACCCATTCGTCGCTGGGCTTTTCGCCGTGCAGCAAGTGCAGGAAGTGGCCGCCGATGCTGTCGTCGTCGGTTTGCACGTCGATCATGTGGCCGTTGTGGCTGTAGTGATACCAGTACAGCAGCGCCGAACCCAGGTTGGCCATCAGGCGGTCGGCGATGTCGCGCGCGCCCGGGGTGTTGTGGTCGTCTTTCTCAGGCAGCACGCAGCCCAGCACGGACACGGCGGTGCGCATCACGTCCATCGGGTGGCTGGAGGCGGGCAGCGCTTCCAGCGCCACTTGCAGCTGGGCGGGCAGGCCGCGCAGGCTCTTCAGCTTCTGCTTGTACGCGGCCAGTTCGGCCTTGTTGGGCAGCTTGCCGTGGACCAGCAGGTGAGCAATTTCCTCGAACTCGCTGGTGTGGGCGATGTCCAGAATGTCGTAGCCGCGGTAGTGCAGGTCGTTGCCGCTGCGGCCCACCGTGCACAGCGCGGTGTTGCCTGCGACCACGCCCGACAGGGCGACGGATTTCTTGGGTTTGAAACCGGCTTTCTCTTCCGGCTTCGCGTCCGGCTTGGCTTCTTGCTTTTTGGCAGCCGTGCTCATGTCTCTACTCCTTTCCTTTCGCTGTGGTCGATGCAATGGGGATACTCGTGGCGTCGCGCGGGTGGCGCGGCGCCGGATACCAAAGGCGTGGCGGGATTACGCTTTGCCCTTCTGGAAGAGCGCATCCAGTTTGGATTCGAATTCGTGATAGCCGATGCGGTCGTACAGCTCTTCGCGCGTTTGCATCAGGTCCACCACATTTTTCTGGTGGCCGTCGCGGCGGATGGCGGTGTAGACGGCTTCGGCGGCCTTGTTCATGGCGCGGAAGGCCGACAGCGGGTAGAGCACCATGCCCACGCCCACGCTCTTGAGTTCTTCAACGGTGAACAGCGGCGTCTTGCCGAATTCGGTGATGTTGGCCAGTACGGGCACTTTGACGGCTTTGACGAAGCGGTCATAGGTGGGCAGGTCGTAGGCGGCTTCGGCGAAGATCGCGTCAGCGCCGGCTTCCACGCAGGCCAGCGCGCGTTCGATGGCGGCGTCCACGCCGTGGGACGCAATGGCGTCGGTGCGGGCGATCAGGTAGAAATCGGAGTCGGTGCGCGCGTCGGCCGCTGCCTTGACGCGGTCGGCCATTTCTTCGGTGGTGACGATTTCCTTGCCCGGGCGATGGCCGCAGCGCTTGGCGCCGACCTGGTCTTCGATGTGGCAGGCGGCCGCGCCGAACTTGATCAGGCTTTTGACCGTGCGGCCGATGTTGAACGCCGACGGGCCAAAGCCGGTGTCGATGTCCACCACCAGCGGCACGTCGCACACGTCGGTGATGCGGCGCACGTCGGTCAGCACGTCGTCCATGGTGTTGATGCCCAGATCGGGCAGGCCCAGGGACCCCGCCGCCACACCGCCGCCAGACAGGTAGATGGCGCGATAGCCGGCGCGCTTGGCCAGCAGTGCGTGGTTGGCGTTGATGGCGCCAATGATTTGCAGCGGGCTTTCTTCGGCGAGGGCGCGACGGAAGAGGGCGCCGGGCGATTCGGGTCTGGACATGGAAGTCTCCGTTTCTTTTATGACTAGCCCACGACCTTATCGCGGGTCCGGAATATAAATCTGTCCCCTACGCGACAATCGCCGGCGGCGGGGCAGTGAGACAGATGTATGTTTCGGATGGATGTTTCGGTCTTGCTTAGGAATTGGGCCCGCGTGAGCGGGCCCAATTCTGATTCAAGCGCTGCTTACTTCAGCAGGTCCTTGACGCCGTCGCGCTCTTCCAGGAGCTCTTTCAGCGTGAAGTCCAGGCGCTCACGCGAGAAGGCGTCGATTTCCAGGCCTTCAACACGCTTGTATTCGCCGTTTTCGGTCGTGACCGGCACGCCGTAGATGATGCCTTCGGGGATGCCGTAGGAACCATCCGACGGGATACCCATCGTGACCCACTTGCCGTTGCTGCCCAGGACCCAGTCACGGACGTGGTCGATGGCGGCGTTGGCGGCCGAAGCGGCCGAGGACAGGCCACGGGCTTCGATGATGGCGGCGCCACGCTTGCCCACGGTCGGGATGAACGTGTCGCGGTTCCAGGCGTCGTCATTGATGAGCTTGGTGAGCGACTCGCCGCCGACGGTGGCGAAGCGGAAGTCCGGGTACATCGTGGGCGAGTGGTTGCCCCACACGACCAGCTTTTCGATAGCGGCAACCGGCTTGCCCGACTTGGCCGACAACTGCGACAGGGCGCGGTTGTGGTCCAGGCGCAGCATGGCGGTGAAGTTCTTTGCCGGCAGGTCCGGCGCCGACTTCATGGCGATGTAGGCGTTGGTGTTGGCGGGGTTGCCGACGACCAGGACCTTGACGTTGCGGCTGGCCACGTCGTTCAGGGCCTTGCCCTGCGCCGTGAAGATCTGGGCGTTGACGGACAGCAGGTCCTTGCGCTCCATGCCGGGGCCGCGCGGACGGGCGCCAACCAGCAGGGCCACGTCGGCATCCTTGAAGGCGGTGCGGGGGTCGCTGTGGGCGGTCACTTCCTGCAGCAGCGGGAAGGCGCAGTCATCCAATTCCATGATGACGCCCTTCAGGGCCTTTTGCGCTTTCTCGTCGGGGATTTCCAGCAGTTGCAGGATGACGGGTTGATCTTTACCCAGCATTTCGCCAGAGGCGATGCGGAATAGCAGTGCGTAACCGATTTGGCCGGCGGCGCCGGTGACGGCGACACGCAAGGCAGGCTTGGACATGGACGTTCTCCGTAATGGTTTGGCGAGAAAAATCTCACCAATCAGTGTAATCGTTGGGGCATCAAAAACAGCGCGCACGAACAAGCCAGCGCGGGGCCCTGACAGCCGTGAATCCTAGAACGATTTCCAGGGGGCGTCAAACGCTCTTCTATCTTATATAAGACATAAGACGTTGGACAGCGTCCCGCCCGATATGCCACAATAGAGCGTTTATTCGAATGCGTTGCAGCACGGCCCGCTGTGCTCTTTCCAGCGCATTTTGGATGTGGGTTTACACCGTGCATCGGCATCGTACGTTTGCATTGTGTTTCGCATCGTTTTTTGCGCTGCCCTCCCATCATCCGGATGAACATGACACTTTCAAGAAGATCCATGGCAGAGCCTCGGCCCGAAACCTCCTTACGCACACGCGCCGCCCGTTCAACGGGCGAGGGGGCCGCTTTCAGTCCGCTCTATCGCCAGATCAAGGATCTGCTCGTTCAAAGCCTTGAGCGCGGTGAATGGAAGCCCGGTGAACTCATCCCCAGCGAAATCGATCTGGCCGCCCGTTTTCAGGTGAGCCAGGGCACGGTGCGCAAGGCGGTTGATGAGTTGGCCGCCGAGCACATGCTGCTGCGCCGCCAGGGCAAGGGCACGTTTGTCGCCACCCACCACGAAGCCCGCGTGCGTTACCGTTTCCTGCGCCTGGCCGCCGATGAAGAAGGCGAGCCCGGCCGAGCGGAAAGTCGTATTCTGGAATGCCGCCGCCTGCGTGCGCCCGCTGAAATCGCGCGCGCTCTTGATCTGCGTGCGGGCGAAACCGTTGTCATGATCCGCCGCCTGCTGTCCATGGGGCAGACGCCCACCGTCGTGGACGACATCTGGCTGCCCGGTTCCATTTTCCGTGGACTGACCCTGGAGCTGCTGACCGCCAACAAGGCGCCGCTCTATGGTCTGTTCGAATCCGAGTTCGGCGTCAGCATGGTGCGCGCGGACGAGAAGCTGCGCGCAGTGATTGCGCCGGCCGAAGTCTGTCCCCTGCTTAATGTTCCGGCCGGCACGCCGTTGTTGCAGGTGGATCGGGTGTCTTACACCTATGGTGACCGCCCCATGGAAATTCGCCGGGGTTTGTACTTGACCGATCGATACCACTACCGCAATAGTCTGAATTGATGAGCTTTTTAACTACGATTTGATACCAACCCAATCTCTGGGCGAAAATACTGTGTTTGCCCGAAAGGGCCACGGCACTTTCGCCGTCACGATTCCCTAGTTCCGAAACACCGAGGCCGTCATGTCCGACACCGCTGCCAAGCCACGTCCGCAGTTTCGCAATATTGGGCTTGCCCAAGTTGCGTTCTCCTATCGCCTGCCCCTGGCCGGCAAGCTGTCCATCCTGCACCGCATCAGCGGCATTTTGCTGTTCCTCTGTTTGCCCTTGGTCATCGTGCCGCTGTTCGCAGCTAGCGTGGCCGCACCGCAATCGTTCGCCTGGATCGCCTCCATCGCGGCAAACCCGATCGTCAAGCTTGTCTTCCTGGTCCTGATCTGGGGCTACCTGCATCACTTCTGTGCTGGCATCCGCTACCTGCTGCTGGACTTGCACATCGGTATCGACAAGCTGTCGGCCAAGAAAAGCGCCGGCGTGGTTTTCGGTGTCAGCCTGGCGCTGACGCTGGTGTTCGGTCTCAAACTGTTCGGAGTGCTGTAAATGGCCGCCGCTAAAAACTACGGACCCAAGCGCCTGGTCGTTGGCGCCCACTATGGGGTCATGGATTTCATCATCCAGCGCATCACCGCCGTCATCATGGTCGTGTATACGCTGGTGCTGCTCGTCGGCATCTTGACGATGCCTGCCTTCACGTATGAACACTGGGTCAAGCTGTTCAATTTCTACGTGGGCTTCATTCCGGTTGGCCAGATCCTGGCCTCCCTTGCATTCATTGCGTTGGCCTGGCATGCCTGGATTGGCGTGCGCGACATCTGGATGGACTACGTCAAGCCGGTGGGCCTGCGCCTGCTGCTGCAAGTGCTGACGATCCTCTGGCTGGTCGGTACGGTCGTTTACTTCGCGCAAATCCTCTGGAGCATTTAAGCCGTGGTCTCTGTCATGAAATCCTTGCCGCGCCGCCAGTTTGATGTGGTGGTCGTTGGCGCCGGTGGAGCCGGCATGCGTTGTTCGCTGCAACTGTCCCAAGCGGGCCTGTCCGTTGCAGTGCTGTCCAAAGTGTTCCCCACGCGTTCGCACACCGTTGCCGCACAAGGCGGCGTGAGCGCCTCGCTGGGCAACATGAGCGAAGACAACTGGTACTGGCACATGTACGACACCGTCAAGGGGTCGGATTGGCTGGGCGACCAGGACGCCATCGAATTCATGTGCCGTGAAGCGCCGAACGCCGTGTACGAGCTCGAGCACTTCGGCATGCCGTTTGACCGCAACCCCGACGGCACGATCTACCAGCGTCCGTTCGGCGGTCACACCGCCAACTTCGGTGAAAAGCCGGTGCAGCGCGCCTGTGCCGCCGCCGACCGCACCGGCCACGCGCTGTTGCACACGCTCTACCAGCGCAACGTTGCCGCGCGCACCCAGTTCTTCGTCGAATGGATGGCGCTGGACCTGCTGCGCAACGAGGCGGGCGACGTCGTCGGCGTCACCGCTCTGGAAATGGAAACGGGCGAAATCTACATCCTGGAAGCCAAGACCACGGTGCTGGCCACCGGCGGCGCTGGCCGTATCTGGGCCGCTTCCACCAACGCCTTCATCAACACCGGTGACGGCCTGGGCATGGCTGCGCGCGCAGGCATCCCGCTGCAAGACATGGAATTCTGGCAATTCCACCCGACCGGCGTTGCTGGCGCGGGCGTGCTGATCACCGAAGGCGTGCGTGGCGAAGGCGGCATCCTGTTGAACAAGGATGGCGAACGCTTCATGGAGCGCTATGCGCCCACGCTGAAGGACTTGGCTCCGCGTGACTTCGTGTCGCGTTCGATGGACCAGGAAATCAAGGAAGGCCGCGGTTGCGGTCCGGACGGCAGCTACGTCGTCCTGAAGCTGGATCACCTGGGCGCCGACGTCATCAACAAGCGTCTGCCCTCGATCCGCGAAATCGCCATCAAGTTCGGTAACGTCGACCCGATCAAGGAACCGATCCCCGTCGTCCCGACCATTCACTACCAGATGGGCGGTATTCCGGCCAACTACCACGGCCAGGTGCTGTCGCGCGAAAACGGCGAGAACAAGGTCGTCAACGGCCTGTACGCCATCGGCGAATGCGCCGCGGTGTCGGTGCACGGCGCCAACCGCCTGGGCACGAACTCGCTGCTGGACCTGATCGTCTTCGGCCGCGCCACCGGCAACCACATCGTGAATTCGCACCCGGAGCGCCAGCGTGCGCACCAGGACCTGCCGAAGGAAGCCGTGGAATTCTCGCTGGACCGCGTGAACAAGCTGGAATCGCGCACCTCGGGCGAAAAGACGCAAGACATCGGCAACGCCATCCGCTTCTCGATGCAGCGCCACTGCGGCGTGTTCCGCACGCTGGAACTGCTGAACGAAGGCGTGACGCAGATCGAAGATCTGGCCAAGCAAGCCGACAATATCTACTTCAAGGACAAGTCCAAGGTGTTCAACACCGCGCGCGTCGAAGCGCTGGAACTGGCCAACATGACCGAAGTGGCCCGCGCCACGATCAAGTCGGCCGCTGCCCGTACGGAAAGCCGTGGCGCTCACGCGCTGGACGACCACCCGACGCGCGACGACGAGAACTGGCTGAAGCACACGCTGTGGTACTCCGAAGGCAGCCGCCTGGATTACAAGCCTGTGCAGATGAAGCCGCTCACCGTTGAGTCCTTCCCGCCCAAGGCGCGTACCTTCTAAGTCCGGATAGAGCCCATTATGAGCACCAAGAGAATCGTCAAGTTCGAAATCTACCGCTACGATCCGGACAAGGACGAGCGCCCGTACATGCAGAAGCTGGACGTTGAACTCCAGCCCACCGACAAGATGCTGCTTGATGCGCTGGTGCGCATCAAGAACGACGTCGATGACAGCCTGGCCCTGCGCCGCTCGTGCCGTGAAGGCGTGTGCGGTTCGGACGCCATGAACATAAACGGCAAGAACGGTCTGGCCTGCACGACGAACCTGCGCGAATTGAAGGAACCCATCGTTCTGCGTCCGCTGCCGGGCCTGCCCGTCATCCGCGACCTGATCGTGGACATGACGCACTTCTTCAACCAGTACCACTCGATCCGTCCGTACCTCATCAACGACGCGCCGCCGCCCGAAAAAGAGCGCCTGCAGTCGCCCGAGGCGCGCGAAGAGCTGGATGGCCTGTACGAGTGCATTCTGTGCGCGTGCTGTTCCACTTCCTGCCCGTCGTTCTGGTGGAACCCGGACAAGTTCGTCGGCCCGGCCGGCCTGCTGCAAGCCTACCGCTTCATCGCCGACAGCCGCGACGAAGCCACCGGCGAGCGTCTGGACAACCTGGAAGATCCGTACCGCCTGTTCCGTTGCCACACCATCATGAACTGCGTCGACGTCTGTCCGAAGGGCCTGAACCCGACGAAGGCCATCGGCAAGATCAAGGAACTGATGGTTCGCCGTACGGTCTAGTGTCTATCTAGCGTGAAGACTTTTGTATTTATGGTGTAACGATGAGCAGGCTAACTGAACTGGAGCGGGCGCGTCTGCGTTGGCGGGCGCGCCGCGGCCTGCTCGAAAACGACTTGATCATCACTCGGTATCTTGACGCTTACGAGGCTGAACTTACCGATGATGATGTGGCCGCATTGACCCAGCTGTTCGAGATGGGAGACAACGATCTTCTCGACCTGCTGCTGGCCCGTAAGGAACTCGAAGGCGACCTGGACACCCCCAGGCTTCGGGGCATTATTGGCCAGATGCGCGCACTCTGATTAATGTGAGAGGAAATAACATGAACCTGTCTGACAAAAAAGCCACTCTATCCTTCTCGGATGGCAGCGCACCCATTGAGTTCCCTGTCTACAAGGGCACGGTCGGTCCGGATGTGATCGACATCCGCAAGCTGTATGGCCAGACGGGCATGTTTACGTTTGACCCGGGCTTCATGTCCACGGCCGCTTGCGAATCGGGCATCACGTACATCGACGGCGACAAGGGCGAACTGCTGTACCGCGGTTTCCCCATCGAGCAATTGGCCGTCAATTGCGACTTCATGGACATCTGCTACCTGATCCTGAACGGCGAACTGCCGAACCAGGAACAGAAGGCTGACTTTGATTCGCAAGTGACCCATCACACGATGGTCAACGAGCAGCTGCACTTCTTCCTGCGCGGCTTCCGCCGTGACGCTCACCCGATGGCTGTGCTGACGGGTCTGGTTGGCGCGCTGTCCGCGTTCTACCACGACTCCACCGACATCACGAACCCGCAGCATCGCCACATCTCGGCCATCCGCCTGATCGCCAAGATGCCGACGCTGGTTGCGATGGCGTACAAGTACTCGCAAGGCCAACCGTTCATCTACCCGCAGAACGACCTGTCCTACACGGGCAACTTCCTGCGCATGATGTTCGCCACGCCGTGCGAAGACTACAAGGTCAATGAAGTCGTCGAGCGCGCGCTGGACCGCATCTTCATCCTGCACGCTGATCACGAGCAAAACGCGTCGACCTCCACCGTGCGCCTGTGCGGTTCGTCGGGCACCAACCCGTTTGCCGCCATCTCGGCTGGCGTGGCTTGCCTGTGGGGCCCGGCTCACGGCGGCGCCAACGAAGCTTGCCTGCAAATGCTGGAAGAGCTGCAAGCCAACGGCGGCATCGCCAAGGTTGGCGAGTTCATGGAGAAGGTCAAGGACAAGAACTCGGGCGTGCGCCTGATGGGCTTTGGCCACCGCGTCTACAAGAACTACGACCCGCGCGCCAAGCTGATGCAAGAAACGTGCAAGGAAGTGCTCTCGGCCCTGGGCCTGGAAAACGACCCGCTGTTCAAGCTGGCCATGGAACTGGAACGCATCGCCCTGTCGGACCCGTACTTCGTGCAGCGCAAGCTGTACCCGAACGTGGACTTCTACTCGGGTATCGTCCAGCGCGCCATCGGCATCCCGACCTCGCTGTTCACGGCCATCTTCGCGCTGGCCCGCACGGTGGGCTGGATTGCCCAGTGGAACGAAATGCTGTCGGACCCCGATTACAAGATCGGCCGCCCGCGCCAGCTGTTCACGGGTTCCGTGACCCGCGACGTGCCCCCGATGGACAAGCGTTAATCCGCTTACCCTTCGGCAGGACACTGACAAAAAACCGCCTTCGGGCGGTTTTTTGTTGCCTGCCGCTTGGGTGCTTCTCCGGCGGGAAGAAGCGGATATCATGCTGGCCATGATTCCTGTCTCGCTTCCATCAGCCAATTTTTACCTGTTGCTTTCCCTGGGCCTGCTTGCCGGGGTCGTGCTGGCCATTTGGGGCGTGGTGCTGGCCGTCAGTGCCAGCCATCGCAGAACCGTCCGTAAGCACTGGAAGAAGTCGGCCGTGCTGTTCGTGGTGTTGGCGGTGCCCTTTGCCTTCTTCGCCTGGGTACACACCATCGTCTGGCAAATTGAGCGCGAGAGTGAGCGGGCCGAGGCCGCGCGCAACGTGACGCTGGAACAAGCGGCTACCGTGGGCGGCGTGGCAATGCCCGCCGGCACCCGGCTGAAGTTGCAAGACGAAGGGCAGCTGGAAACGTACGTCGAGGCCGAATTTCCTGCGCCCACGCCCATCTTCGGCGTGCATACCCTGTTTGCGCGCCGATATCTGGACACCGAATACGAAAAAGACACGTACGAGCTGATTCGCCGGTATCCGCGAAATATCGTCCTGAAAGGCCAGGGCGACCAACTGGTGCAGGGGTGGCGTTGCGACAGCACGCAGGACATCGAATTTGACACCGAATCCGACGGCGCCATGAAGGCCCTGAACCAATGCACGCTGGGTAGCGGCAACGAGGTCGAGGGAATTGCGATCCATGCGGGTTCGGTGTTGTATGGCTCGACCGGCACGGTTTATGTGGACGGCTCGAGCGACCCTGACCGCTGGCGCATCGAAGTAAAAGATCCCGTGGCGGTGAAGGTGTTCGGCCTGATGTTGAGCGAGCCCCGGATATATCTGGATATTGACCGGCGCTTGCTGCGAGTCAGCGACGCGGAGCTTGCCTGCCGCGTGCAGCGAGGGGGCTTTGACTATGCCGAGGGCACGCAGGTCAAGACCATCAGGCGCGTGATCGACGGGCAGCGCGAGCCTTTTCCCGGCGTACTGGTGTTCAGCCCGGGGGAAGGGCGGGTGGCCAGGCGCGAGGGCCATGCCGACGTGCCAGAAGGCATGTCAGTCATGCAAGCGTTCGACGGAACGCTCGCCGGCATTGTGACGAACGATGAAGTCGGCGTCTTTAAGTTCGCGACCTTCGTCGTCGGCGACGAGGAGCCAAAGCCCCCTGCGCGCGCACGCTGCCCGTAGCGGCATGAGGTGTCCACGTTTGCAGCACCCATTAAGAAATTCTTAAAAGTCTGGTCCGACAATGCGGCTTGCCGCCGGGGGTGACACGCCGGCTAAACCGTAACGGAGACACGCCGGATGAGACTGCCGTGAGAAGCCTGCACAGCATGGAGCTGTTTGCAGAGGTAGCCAAGGCGCGCAGCTTCAGCCGCGCCGCCGTCGTGCTGGGGCTGCCGAAATCGACACTATCGCGCCGGGTGGCGGAACTGGAGCGCTCGGTGGGCTTGAGCCTGCTGACCCGCAGCACCCGCAAGGTTGAACTGACCGGCGCGGGCGAGATTTATCTGGAACGCTGCCTGCGCATCGTGGAAGAGGCGCAGGTTGCGCACGAGGAATTGCAGGCGCTGACCGCCACGCCCTCGGGCCTGTTGCGCATCAACATGCCAGCCACCTTCGCGACCGATGTGATGGCGGAAATTTTCCTGGGGTTCTCGCGCCGTCACCCGGAGGTGGCGTTTCATGTGAATCTGGCCAGCCTGGAACATGTAGATCGCGTGGCCGAGCCCTGCGATTTGACGATCAAGATTGGCGAGTTGCCCGACTCTTCGCGCATCGCCAGAACGCTGGGTGCGCTGCGCGTGCATCTTTACGCATCGGAAGACTATCTGTTGACTCACGGCGCGCCCACGCATCCGTCGGAATTGACGGCGCATGAATGCATCGGATTTCGGGCGCAAGACAACGGGGCGTCGACGCGTTGGCAGCTTGTTCGTGGCAACGAGCAGGTCAGCGTCATGCCCGGCAGCCGGTTTTCGGTGAACGAAGCGGGCATGGCGCGCCGGCTGGCGATGCTGGGCGCGGGCATCGCCGCGCTAGGCGGCGACCAGACCGAGCTGGAGTCATCCGGCGGTTTGCGGCGCGTGCTGCCTGAATGGAGCCTGGGCCCGTTTCCCGTGCACGTCGTCACGGAAACCCGCTTGCTGCCAGCCCGGGCCCGGGCATTTGTCGATTACCTGATCGCCTGCCTGGCCAAAGGCTGGCCGGCGTCAGCGGCTACACGCTGATGTGGCGCGCCATCAGCACGGCGAACAGCGGCAGGAAGATGAACAGGTGCGACTCAATCATCACCCAGCGCCGTACGCTTTTGATCTCTGGCGCGGCCGGCACGAAGCCCGCCTGCTGACGGGATTGTTTCGCCCAGCGCAGGATCTTCAGCGTGGGCGGGATCGAACAGAGCGCAATGATGACGAACAGCGTGATCTTGGCGTGGAACCACGGTGAGCTCATGTAGAACGCCGCGCCTTTCGCACCCAAGGTCAGGCGCAGCAGGCCGGTGACCAGCACCAGGATGGCGCTGACGCCATAGAGGCGGTCATAGATGATCAGCCGCTTCACGCCATTGGCGGTAAGGTCGGGGCGCAGCAGCACGGCTTCGGCGGTCAGCACCACCACCATGACGAAGATAGCCAGGTAGTGGAACCAGGCATAGAGGGCATCGGCCAGCATGTCGTCTCCAGAAAAGTGACAAGCTCGGTTTTACCATCCGCCTGGGGCCGCAGACTATCTTCGCGCGTGAACTATCGCGACACGATGGCGGGTGGGATGCAGCTGTGGGTCGCAGCTGCGGGATGTGGCTGTGGGATGCAGCTGCGGGATGTGGCTGTGCGATGCCGCCCAATGAGAACGGGCGCCCCGTGGGGCGCCCGTGCGGCTAAAGCGCGTTGGTGATCAACGGCGCTTCTTGGCGGCGTCAGCGGCTTCCTGCTGCGCATCCACAACGGCCAGCGCCGTCATGTTGACGATGCGGCGCACGGTGGCGCTGGTCGTCAGGATGTGCACCGGGCGTGCCGCGCCCAGCAGGATCGGGCCCATCGCGACACCATTGCTGCCCGTCATCTTCAGCATGTTGTACGTGATGTTGCCGGTGTCCAGGTTCGGCATGACCAGCAGGTTGGCGCGGCCCTTCAGCGTGCTGTCCGGGTAGGCCAGAACGCGGATCTTTTCCGACAGGGCGGCGTCGGCGTGCATTTCGCCGTCCACTTCCAGGTCAGGCGCGCGCTCTTGCACGAGCTTGCTGGCGGCGGCCATCTTCTTCGACGACTCCGTCACGCGGCTGCCAAAGTTCGAGTGCGACAGCAGAGCAATCTTCGGTACCACGCCAAAGCGCAGCATTTCGTCGGCAGCCTGGATCGTGATGTTGGCCACTTCTTCCGACGTCGGGTTTTCGTTGACGTGGGTGTCGGTGACGAACAGCGTCTGGTCAGGCAGCATCAGCACGTTCAGGGCGGCGTACGTCTGGCCTTCCTTCTTGCCGATGATTTCGTCGATGTACTTGAGCTGGTTGTCGTACTTGCTGGCCACGCCGCACAGCAGCGCGTCGGCATCGCCACGGCGCAGCAGCATCGCGCCGATCAGCGTGTTGTGCTTGCGGATCATCGCCTTGGCGATGGCCGGCGTCACGCCTTCACGGCCCTTCAGCTGGTAGTACGCGTTCCAGGTTTCGTTGAAGCGCTCGTCGTCTTCCGGGTCAACGATTTCGAAGTGCTCACCGGCCACCAGGCGCAGGCCGGCCTTGTTGATGCGCATTTCGATGACCGACGGACGGCCGATCAGGATCGGGCGGGCCAGCTTTTCGTCGGCCACCGTTTGCACGGCGCGCAGGACGCGTTCGTCTTCGCCGTCAGCGTAGATGACGCGCTTGGGCGCCTTCTTGGCTTGGGCGAACAGCGGACGCATCAGCTGGCCGGAGTGGTACACAAAGCCCATCAGCTTTTGGCGGTAGGCTTCGATGTCTTCGATGGGGCGGGCGGCCACGCCGGAGTCGGCGGCAGCTTGGGCCACGGCCGGCGCGATCTGGAAAATCAGGCGCGGGTCGAAGGGCTTCGGGATGATGTAGTCGGGGCCGAACGACAGTTCCTGGCCGGCGTAGGCGCGGGCCACTTCATCGTTCTGCTCGGCTTGCGCCAGATCGGCAATGGCCTTCACGCAAGCCAGCTTCATTTCTTCCGTGATGCGCGAAGCGCCGGCATCCATGGCGCCGCGGAAGATGAAGGGGAAGCACAGCACGTTGTTGACCTGGTTCGGGTAGTCCGAACGGCCGGTGGCGATGATGCAATCCGGGCGGGCGGCCTTGGCCACTTCGGGGCGGATTTCCGGTTCCGGGTTGGCCAGGGCCAGGATCAGCGGACGGTCGGCCATGGTCTTGACCATGTCGCCCGTCATGACGCCGGCAGTCGAGCAGCCCAGGAACACGTCGGCGCCGTTGACCACATCGGCCAGCGTGCGCGCGTCGGTCTTCTGCGCATAGCGCTTCTTGTTGGGTTCCATGTTTTCATCGCGGCCTTCCCAGATGACGCCGCGGGAATCCACCACGAAGATGTTCTCGCGCTTGACGCCCAGGTGGACCAGCAGGTCCAGGCAAGCGATGGCGGCGGCGCCGGCGCCGGAGCAAGCCAGCTTGACCGAACCGATGTCCTTGTTCACGACCTTCAGGCCGTTCAGGATGGCGGCCGACGAGATGATGGCGGTGCCGTGCTGATCGTCATGGAAGACGGGAATCTTCATGCGCTCGCGCAGCTTCTTCTCGATGTAGAAGCACTCGGGCGCCTTGATGTCTTCCAGGTTGACGCCGCCCAGCGTGGGTTCCAGCGCTGCGATGATGTCGACCAGCTTGTCCGGATCGTTCTCGGCCAGTTCGATGTCGAACACGTCGATGCCGGCAAACTTCTTGAACAGGCAGCCCTTGCCTTCCATGACCGGCTTGGCGGCCAGCGGGCCGATGTTGCCCAGGCCGAGGACGGCGGTGCCGTTGGTGATCACGCCCACCAGGTTGCCGCGCGAGGTGTACTTCGAGGCGGCGTCTTCACCTTGGTCGAAGATGGCCATGCAAGCTGCAGCCACGCCGGGCGAGTAGGCCAGGGACAAGTCGTCCTGGTTGGCCAAGGTCTTGGTCGGCACGACCGAGATTTTGCCGGGGGTGGGATAGGCGTGGTAATCCAACGCCATTTTGGTAAGAGTGTCGTCCATGGGATCGGGGCCTCTGAGGCACTAACTGAAAAAGAAAACGGGATGACAAACGGCGGGCTCGCGGCCCGCCGGTTTCTTTGCGAAATGCTTAGGGAACGCCCGTATTTCACCAGAAAGCGCGCACGATTGGTTGTTGCAGTGCAGCGAGCGGACGCTTTTGATCAAGAACGAGTCGGATTTTTTACGATTCCCAGGGAGGCGTTCCTCGCGTATGGGCGTTCAGTTTCTTGCGCAGCGTGTTGGCGTCTTCCTGGCGGCCCAGGCTGTCCAGCGCGTACAGCACGATCCAATCGGCGCTGACTTCGAAGAAGTCGCGCAGCTGCGCGCGCGTGTCGCTGCGGCCAAAACCATCGGTGCCCAGCGTGCGGTAGGGGGCGGGCACCCAGGCGCGGATCTGGTCAGGCACGGCGCGCACGTAGTCGGTGGCCGCGATGACGGGGGCGTCGCTGCCGCCCAGGCACGTGCGGACCCAGTCGGCGCCGGGCGCTGCGTCCAGGCCCAACACGCGGGCGCGTTCAGCTTCGCGGCCGTCGCGGGCCAGCTCGGAAAAGCTGGTGACGCTCCAGACTTCGGCGTCCACGCCATGCTGATCGCGCAAACGGTCGGCGGCCATTTCGGCTTCGCGCAACATCGGGCCTGCGCCCAGCAGCCGCACTTGCGCCTTGCCGCGTGCGGCGCGCAGGCGATACAGCCCGCGCAGAATGCCTTCGCGCACCCCGGCGTCGGCGGGCATGTCGGGCTGCGCCAGGTTTTCGTTCGTGACCGTCAGGTAGAAGAATTCGTCGCGCTGCTCGTCCAGCATGCGCCGCATGCCGTGTTCGACGATGACGGCGACCTCGTACGCGTAGGCCGGGTCGTAGGCGCGGCAGTTGGGCACGGCGGCGGCCATGATGTGGCTGGAACCGTCCTGGTGTTGCAGCCCTTCGCCGCCCAGCGTGGTGCGGCCCGATGTGGCGCCCACCAGAAAGCCGCGCGTGCGTTGGTCGGCGGCGGCCCAGATCAGGTCACCGATGCGCTGAAAGCCGAACATCGAGTAATAGATATAGAAGGGCAGCATCGGCAGGCCGTTCACCGAGTAGCTGGTGCCGGCCGCCGTCCACGACGAGATCGCGCCGGCTTCGGTGATGCCTTCCTCAAGAATCTGGCCGTCGCGCGCTTCGCGGTAGTACAGCACCGAGCCGATGTCTTCGGGTTCGTACAACTGGCCTTGAGCCGAGTAGATGCCGATCTGGCGGAACAGGTTGGCCATGCCGAAGGTGCGGGCTTCGTCGGCCACGATGGGCACGATGCGCGAGCCCACGGTGCTGTCCTTGAGCAACGCGGTCAGCATGCGCACGATGGCCATCGTGGACGACATTTCCTTGCCGTCGGCGGCCAGCGCGAAGCGTGCCCAGTGTTCGGCATCCGGCGGCGTCAGGCGCGGCGCTTCGGTGCGGCGGCGTGGGATGTGGCCGCCCAGCGCAGCGCGGCGCGCTTGCAGATGGCGCAGTTCGGCGCTGTCTTCAGCGGGCCGATAGAACTTGAGCGCCAGACAATCGGCGTCCGAAATCGGCAGCGCGAAGCGGTCGCGAAACGCCAGCAGGGCCTCGTCGTCCAGCTTCTTTTGCTGGTGCGTGGTCATCTTGCCCTGGCCGGCGGCGCCCATGCCGAAGCCTTTCTTCGTCTGCGCCAGAATCACCGTGGGCTGCCCACGGTGCTGCGCCGCGCGGAGATAGGCGGCGTGAATCTTCACCATGTCGTGGCCGCCGCGATGCAGGCGGTCGATGGCCTCGTCGGTCCAGTCAGCAACCAGCGCGGCCAGTTCGGGGTTCTGGTTGAAGAAGTGGGCGCGGTTGAACGCG
The DNA here is from genome assembly GCF_902859595.1 of Achromobacter kerstersii. Taxonomy (GTDB): domain Bacteria; phylum Pseudomonadota; class Gammaproteobacteria; order Burkholderiales; family Burkholderiaceae_B; genus Achromobacter; species Achromobacter kerstersii. The sequence goes on from NZ_CADIJQ010000002.1 coordinate 220,201, forward strand.
CCGTCGTTGGCGGCAAAGGTTTGGAATTGGCCGTCAACGGTGTTGGCGAATGCGCGGGCCAGCGCGCCGCTGGTGTCGCGCCTGAGCAGAGCGTCCCAGTCGCTGCCCCAGACCAGCTTGATCACGTTCCAGCCCGCGCCCGCGTACAGCGTTTCCAGTTCGTCGATGATGCGGCCGTTGCCGCGCACCGGCCCGTCCAGCCGTTGCAGGTTGCAGTTGACGACGAAGACCAGGTTGTCGAGCTTTTCACGTGCGGCGAGCGTCAGGGCGGCGATGGATTCGGGTTCGTCCATTTCGCCGTCGCCAAAAATGCCCCAGACCTTGCGGTCGCCGCCCGGCACCAGCGAGCGGTGTTCCAGGTAGCGCATGAAGCGGGCTTGATAGATGGCGTTGATGGGGCCGATGCCCATTGAACCGGTCGGGAATTGCCAGAAGTCCGGCATCAGCCACGGGTGCGGATAGGACGACAAGCCGCGCAAGCCGCGCGACGTGGCCGTGATTTCCTGGCGGAAGTGCGCCAGGTCGGCCTCATTCAGAAAGCCTTCCAGATAAGCGCGGGCGTAGACGCCTGGCGCCGAGTGCGGCTGCATGTAGACCAGGTCGCCCGGGCCATCTTCCGACTGCGCGCGGAAGAAATGGTTGAAGCCCACTTCAAACAAATCGGCGGCCGATGCGTAGCTGGCAATGTGGCCGCCCAATTCACCGTGCGCCTGGTTGGCGCGCACCACCATGGCCAGCGCGTTCCAGCGGTTGATGCGGGCGATGCGTTCTTCTACCGCCAGGTTGCCGGGAAAGGGCGGTTCCTGGTCGGCCGGAATCGTGTTCAGGTAGGCGGTGCGCGTCTGGCTGTTGGCGCGCAGCCCCAGCGAGGCGGCATGCCCCAGCAGGTTATCCAGCACATAGCCGGCGCGGCCAGCGCCTTCCGCGTCAACCAGTGACTGCAAAGCGTCGCGCCATTCGGCGGTTTCGGCGGGGTCGGCGTCGTGCGGGTGATCGGCGTCGGGGGCGGGGTGGCTCTGGTCGCGCATCGTGAATATGTCTCCTGTTATCGCTCCATGCTAGACCTGTGTCGATGGCATGAGTGATCAAATTCCAGGGCGGATGTACCGGCTTTCAGCATAATCTTTTGCCAGCCTTTCCATTGCCGGCAGCTTCTGCCGCCAGGCGACGCTTACGCGTGGTGACCACTGGGTGGACGCTGAAGCGCTAGAATGCGCGGTTTAGCAGAATTCCAAACGGGAGACTTCAATGACTCAACCCGTCAGCGTCCCGGCAAACGTCACCCTTCCGGAGCTTACGTTTCGCGGCGTCTTGCTCGGCGCACTGATCACCGTGATCTTCACGGCCTCTAACGTCTTCCTGGGGCTGAAGGTGGGCCTGACGTTCTCATCCGCCATCCCCGCTGCGGTGATTTCGATGTCGGTGCTGCGTCTGTTCAAAGACGCCAACATCCTTGAAAACAATATGGTGCAGACGCAGGCCTCGGCCGCGGGCACCTTGTCTTCCATCATTTTCATCCTGCCTGCGCTGGTCATGATGGGCCACTGGCAGGGCTTTCCGTTCTGGCAGACGCTGGGCATTTGCGCGGCCGGCGGCATGCTGGGCGTGATGTTCACGATTCCGCTGCGCCACGTGATGGTGGTGCAAAGCGACCTGCCGTACCCCGAAGGCGTGGCCGCCGCAGAGATCCTGCGCGTGGGTAGCGCCGAGCGGGCGCAAGATGCCGCGGAAGACAGCGGCGGCGCATCGGCCAAACCGGCTGCGACCGGCATGGGCGACATCGTGGCGGGTGGCGCGGTGGCTGCGGTCGTCAGCTTTGCCGCCAGCGGCCTGCGGGTGCTGGGCGACAGCGTCAGCGGCTGGTTCGCGTGGGGCGGCGCGGTGTTCCGTCTGCCGATGGGATTTTCCTTGGCGTTGCTCGGCGCCGGCTACCTGATCGGCATCGTCGCGGGCTTGGCCATGCTGACCGGCCTGATCATCTCGTGGGGCATTGCCGTGCCGGTGCTGACCGCCATGGGCGACATGCCCGCTGATATGTCACTGGCCCAGTACGCCACCGGACTGTGGTCGTCGCAGGTGCGCTTCATCGGCGCGGGCGTGATCGGCGTGGGGGCAATCTGGACGTTGGCCACCTTGTTCATGCCGATGGCGCGTGGCGTCAAAGCGTCGTTCTCGGCGTTGACGAAGGCGGGCGCGGCGCGGGCCGGTAAGGCGCCGCGCACCGAACGCGACTTGTCTGCAGGCTGGATCTCGGTAGTGACGCTGGTGCTGGTGGTCGTTCTGGTGATCACCTTCCAGGTGTTCCTGGCGGGCGCGCCCTTGTCGGCCGCCGCCATCTGGAAGCTGGTGGCCTATGCCGTGCTGTTTGCATTCGTATTCGGCTTTCTGGTGGCCGCGGCTTGCGGCTACATGGCGGGCTTGGTGGGTTCGTCGACGAGCCCGATTTCAGGCGTGGGCATCGTCGCCATCGTGCTGGTGTCGCTGTTGATGTTGGCGCTGGGCGGCGAGTTGCTGGCGGTGCAGAACGGCGTGCAGATGGCGATTGCGTTGGCCATCTTCAGCACATCGGCGGTGGTGGCCGTGGCCTCGATTTCCAACGACAACCTGCAAGACTTGAAGACGGGCTGGCTTGTCGGCGCCACGCCGTGGCGTCAGCAGGTGGCGCTGTTGATTGGTTGCGTGGTGGGCGCGGCAGTCATTTCCCCGGTGCTGGAACTGCTTTACAACGCCTACGGTTTTGCGGACGCGATGCCGCGCGACGGCATGGACCCCGCCCAAGCCTTGTCGGCCCCGCAGGCGACGTTGATGCTGGCGATTGCGCGCGGCATCTTCACGCATCAATTGAACTGGACGATGATCCTGATCGGCATGGCCGTGGGCGTGGCGCTGATTGTGGTGGATGAAATCCTCAAGCGCACTTGCCGCGTCGCGCGCATCCCCGTGCTGGCGGTGGGCATCGGCATTTATCTGCCGCCCACCGTGGCCGCGCCCATCGTGGCAGGGGCGGTGCTGGCGTGGCTGCTTGAGCGCGCGTTGCGCCGCCGTGCCGCCGCCGCGGGCAAGCCTTACGAGCAGTTTGCAGACGCGGCCAACCGCCGTGGCGTGCTGATTGCGTCTGGCTTGATCGTTGGTGAAAGTCTGGTGGGGGTGTTGATGGCGGCCATTATTGGCGGCGCGGGTACGGACGCGCCGCTGGCGATCGCTGGCGAGACGTTCGCGAAGCCCGCGTCCTACCTGGGCCTGGCGGTCTTTGTGATGGTGGCCGTGCTGTTCTGGCGCCGGGTGATGCGCCTGGCCTGATGGGCTTTAAACGCCGCGGCCCAGGGCCGCGGCGGCGACGGTCAGTGTTCTTCGGCTTGCAAGGCGGCCGTGATGATGGCGCGCTCGTCGTGCGTGGCGCCGTTCAGGAACAGGTTGAGCAACACGGCCGACAGCGACGCCAGCAAAATGCCCGACTCAATCAGCGTATGCAGCGAGTGCGGCATCCATTGCTTGAAGTTGGGCGCGATCAGCGGCACCATGCCGACCCCGATCGACACCGCCACGATCATCGCGTTGTGGCGGTTGCCCTTGAAGTCCACGCCGGACAGGATGCGGATGCCCGTGGCCGTCACCATGCCGAACATGACGATGCCCGCGCCACCCAGCACTACGGTAGGCAACGATTCCACCAGCGCCGCCATCTTGGGCAGCAAACCTAGCACCAGCAGAATGATGCCGCCCGCCACGCAGACGAAGCGGCTCTTCACGCCCGTTACCGCAACCAGCCCGACGTTTTGCGAAAAGCTGGTGTAGGGAAACGTATTGAAAATGCCGCCGAGCAAGGTGCCCAAGCCATCGGTGCGCAGGCCGCGCGCCATGGCTTGCTGGGTGATTTCGCGATCCGTCATTTCGCCCAGCGCCAGGAACATGCCGGTGGATTCGATCATCACCACAACCATGATCAGCGACATGCTCAAAATCAGCATGGGGTCGAATTGCGGCATGCCGAAGTGAAAGGGCAGCACGATATCGAACCAGTCGGCCTGGCCGATTTTTTCGAACGTCATGATGCCGGTTGCTGACGCCACGACGGCGCCGATGACGATGCCTAGCAGCACCGAAATGTTGGCGATGAAGCCGCGCGTGTACTTCACGATCAGCAGTATCGCCACCAGCACCAGCGCTGCAATGCCCAGGCCGGTCAGGTCGGCGTACTTGGGGTTGGGCATGGACGGCATGATGGCGAAGCCTTGCGGCACGGGCGGAATCGCGCTGCCCGGGGAGGTGACGTCGGCCAGCCATTTGGCATAGATGGGGTCAACGATGACGGGGGCGGTGGGGCCGGACGGATTGCCGAAGATCCAGTTGATGCCCACGCGCATCAGCGTGATGCCGATGACGGTGATGATGGTGCCTGTTACGACGGGCGGAAAGTAGCGCAGCATGCGGCTGATCAAGGGGGCGATGAGGATCGACACGATGCCCGCCCCGATGATGGTTCCGAACAGCAGCTGGGCGCCCGCCTGCCCGGGGTTGGCGTTGGCCATCGCCACCATCGGCGCAACCGCCGCAAAGGTGACGCCCATCATGACGGGCAGCTTGATGCCGAACCATTGCGTGGCGCCCAGCGTTTGCACCAGGGTCACCAGCCCGCAACAGAACAGGTCGGCCGAGATCAGCATGGCCACTTCGTCAGGCGTGAGGTTAAGCGCCCGGCCCACGATCAGTGGCACGGCCACGGCGCCGGCATACATCACCAGTACGTGTTGCAGGCCTAGCGCCGCGAGCTTGCCGTTGGGCAGGCGCTGATCAACGGGATGGATGTCTTGCGACGCGCTGGATGGCGCGGACGATGCAGCCTGCATGGGAAGTCTCCTGGCGGAGTGGAATGTCGGTCGGGAAAATCCTGAAAAGCCTTTCTTGTGTACGAGGAATGTATACAGGCAGGGTTAAGGTTCGAAATAGAGGAAAACCCGCATTAAATTGACATTAAAAGTTACTTAATGAAGGAATTGTACGAACGTGGGGATGCCGCGGACAGGGCGGCCGCCAGGCCGGACAGGGTTGCCGCCGGACTTAAGAGGAAGGGGGATGCGCGGGCACGACGCGCATCGGGTGGCGCCGTGCCCGGTTCAGTCAGACGATTTATCAGACGGGATGAAGCAGGTCCGCCAGCGTGCGGGCAATGACCTTGGTGGCGCGGCGCAGGTCTTCCAGCACCACGCGTTCATCGTTGCGCTTGGCGTGCGATTCCAGCACCGTGCGCGGCCCCGCACCGTAGATCACGCCGGGAATGCCCGCTTCGGCATACAGGCGCACATCCGTGTACAGCGGCGTGCCCATGGCGGGTATGGGTTCCCCAAAGAGGGCTTCGCCATGCTTCTGGATGGCGGCAACCAGCGGCTGGTTACCCGGCAGCGGGCGCATGGAATTGGCCAGCAACAGGCGTTTGATGTCGATGCTGATGCCGGGCATGGAGGCGGCCGCGTCCTGGATGATCTGACGAATGTTCGCTTCGACTTCCGCCGCATTTTCTTCGGGGATCATGCGCCGGTCGAGCTTGAAGCTGACCTTGCCGGGAACCACGTTGGTGTTGGTGCCGCCTTCAATGCGTCCAATATTCAGGTAGGGGTGGCTGATGCCCGGAACGTCGGACGTGATGTGCTGGTATTGCTCGTTCTGCGCATACAGCGCGTTCAGGATTTTGACCGCGCCTTGCAGCGCGTCCACGCCGGTGGACGGAATGGCGGCGTGCGCCATCTTGCCGTGCACGGTCACTTCCATCTGCAGGCAGCCGTTGTGCGCGGTCACGACTTCATAGCTGAAGCCCGCGGCAATCATCAGGTCGGGCTTGGTCAGGCCTTGCGACAGCAGCCAGCCGGGGCCCAGCAATCCGCCAAATTCTTCGTCATAGGTGAAGTGCAGTTCGACCGCGCCGTGCGTGGGGTGCGCCACGGCTTCCAGCGCGCGCACGGCGAAGGTGAAGCTGGCGAAGTCGCTCTTGCTGACGGCGGCGGCGCGGCCGTACAGGCTGCCGTTATCGATCTCGGCGCCGTAAGGGTCGTGCTGCCAGCCGTCGCCCGGAGGCACCACGTCGCCGTGCGCGTTCAGCGCCACGCGGCGGCCGGGGCCGTACTCGCGCCGCACGATCAGGTTGGTGATGGACTCCATGCCGTAGTCCTTGACCTGCTCGGCGGGCACGGTGTGCGCTTCGGCGTCGAAGCCAAAGTCTTGCAGCAGTTCGGCGGTGCGGACGGCGTGGGGGGCGTTGTTGCCGGGAGGCGTGTCGGTGGGCACGCGCACTAGCGATTGCAGGAAGCGCACTTCCTCATCAAAGTGGGCGTCTACCCAGGCGTCGAGTCGGGCGTAGTCGGTCATGGTTTTAGCGTGTGATGTCGTTGGCAACGTCGTCCAGCAAGCGCTGCATGGCAAGCGCGGCCAGCTGGATGTCGTCGCGGGTGGTGGATTCGCGGGGGTTGTGGCTGATGCCGGAATTCTGGCCGCGCACGAACAACATGGCCTGAGGCATGACTTCGTGCAGCTTCATGGCGTCGTGGCCTGCGCCGCTAGGCATGCGGTGCAGCGGCACGCCCAGCGCGTCAACGGCGCGTTCCCAGCGCTGTTGCCAGACCGGGTCGCTGGGCGCGGCGGCGGCGCGCATGGTTTCTTCAAGCGCGTAGCGCAGGCCGCGGCGTTGGCAGATGGCGGCAAGCTCGGCCAGCACGTCGTTCACCAAGGCGTCGCGTTGCGGGTCGCTGGGGGCGCGCAAATCCAGGCTGAAACGGCATTCGCCCGGCACGACGTTGATTGAACCGTTGGGCACTTCCAGCATGCCGATCGTGCCGACCGAATCGCCGTCGCGCGCGGCGCGCTGCTCCACATACAACGCCAGTTCGGCGGTGGCGGTGGCCGCATCGCGGCGGCGGTTCATGGGCGTGGTGCCGGCGTGGCAGGCCATGCCGAAGAGCTGCGCCTGGTAGCGCACGCTGCCGTTGATGGACGTGACGATGCCCAGCGGCAGGCCCATTTCGAACAGCACGGGACCTTGTTCGATGTGCACTTCGATAAAGCCCAGATAGCGGGCAGGATCGCGGCGCAGCTTGGGGATGTCATCAATGCACAGGCCGGCGTGCAACATGGCGTCGCGCATCGTGATGCCTTGCGCGTCTTTCTGGTCCAGCCATTCGGGTTTGAAGTCGCCGATCAAGGCGCCGGAACCCAGGAAGGTGGCGCGGTAACGCTGGCCTTCTTCTTCGGCAAAGCCGATGACCTCAAGGTGATAGGGCAGGCGGCGCCCCTGGCGATGCAGTTCGCGCACGCAGGCCATTGGCACGAAGATGCCCAGCCGGCCGTCGTACTTGCCGCCGTTGCGGACGGTGTCGTAGTGGCTGCCGGTCATTAGTGTGGGGGCGTCGTCGCGGCTGGCGCGGTAGCGGCCGACCACGTTGCCGACGGCGTCGATCTCGACTTCATCGAAGCCGCAGTCGCGCATCCAGTGCGAAATGCGTTGCGCGCAGGCGCGGTGCGCCTCGGTCAGATACGTGACGGTGAGCTGGCCTTTTTCGGCGTAGCCCGGGTCGCTGTGAATGCTGAGCCGTTCCTGCCAGTCCCAGATATCGTTGCCCAGCGTCAGGTCGACACCGAATTTGTCGGCCATGCGGATTTCGACGATGCGGTGAATGTTGCGCAGCGCTTCGCTGATTTCGACGTCCGGCGGGTTGTCGAGCCGGCGGGTGAATTCATCAATGATCTGCTGGCGGTTCAACCCCGTGCCGCGCGCACCGCGCACAGCCAGGATGAAGGGAAAGCCGAAGCGGGCGTTGTAGTCGGTGTTCAGTTGCTGCAACTGCGCAAGCTCTTCGGGCGAGCAATGCGTGAGCCCCGCCTGATCCTGTTCTTGCGTGGATTCGGCGGTGAGGCTATTGCGCAGCATGGCGCGGCCGGCCAGCTCCGGGTGGGCGCGGATCAGCGCCAGCCGGGCTTCGATATCGGCATCGTCCAGCACCCGGCGCATCTGGTCCTGCAAATGGGCCAACGACCGGAACGGGCGGGCGGCCAGCGCCTGCCGGGCGATCCAGGGCGAATGCTCGTACAAGCCGTCGAGCATGGCCACGGCGTCATCGGGCGTGGCGGCGTTGAGTTGTTCCAGCGTGTAGGCCATGGTCGGAGCGCTTAGCGGTTGGGAAGGTAGGGGTGGGTGGCTTTCCAGTGCCGGGCGATGTCCAGCCGGCGGCACACCCAGACGCGGTCATGGCGGGCGATGTGATCCAGAAAGCGTTGCAGCGCCGTGATGCGCCCGGGCCGGCCGAGCAGCCGGCAGTGCATGCCGATGCTGAGCATCTTGGGCGCGTCCTCGCCTTCGGCGTACAGCACATCGAAGCTGTCTTTCAGATATTGGAAGAACGGGTCGGCGTGCGAGTACCCCTGGGGCAGCGCGAAGCGCATGTCGTTGCAGTCCAGCGTGTAGGGCACGATCAGTTGCGGCACGACGGCGCCGTCCGTCTTTTGCACCTGCATCCAGAAGGGCAGGTCGTCGCCGTAATAATCGCTGTCGTATTCGAAGCCGCCGTAGTCGGCAACAAGCCGGCGCGTGCGCGGGCTGTCGCGGCCGGTGTACCAGCCCAGCGGGCGGCTGCCGGTCAGTTGCGTGATGGCGTCCATGCCCAGTCGCATGTGCTCGCGTTCGGTGGCTTCATCCACGTTCTGGTAGTGCACCCAGCGCCAGCCGTGGCAGGCGATTTCATGGCCCAGTTCGGTGAACGCCGCCGTCAGTTCGGGGTGACGCTGCAAGGCCATGCCCACGCCGAAGACGGTCAGCGGCAACTGCCGCTTTTCGAATTCGCGCAAGATGCGCCAGACGCCCGTGCGCGACCCGTATTCATAGATGCCTTCCATGCTGAGATGGCGGTCCGGGTAGCTGGCGGGGTTGAACATCTCGGACAGGAATTGTTCGGAGCCGGCATCCCCGTGCAGCACGGAGTTCTCGCCGCCTTCTTCGTAATTCAGCACGAATTGCACGGCGATTCGGGCGCGGCCCGGCCATTGCGCGTGCGGCGGATTGCGGCCATAACCGACCAGGTCGCGGGGATACGGAAGCGTGGAATCGTAGGTGTTCATGAATGGACGGGCGGATAGCCTGAAAGCGCGGACGTTGATGACCCTGAACTTGAAACCCCGGGCAGAAGCACGATGACGGGGAGTTTCATGATGGGCTAAACAATAGCTGGAAAGCAATTAGCTGTATACAATTTATGTACATCATTAAGGATAACCATGATATCGCCCGGCGGTACGAGGGCATGAGGAGACAAGATTGGGCCTGACCACACACGTACTCGACACCATGCACGGCTGCCCCGCAGCGGGGATGGCCGTTGCGCTTTACGCCACCGAGGGCGCGAGCGCCACGCTGCTTAACCAATTCACGCTGAATGACGACGGCCGCAGCGCCAAACCGTTATTCACCGATCAAGACCTGAAGGTAGGCACGTACCGGTTGGTGTTCGATGTGGCCGGCTATTTCAAGGCGCGCGGCGTGGCCTTGCCCGAGCCCAACTTCCTGAATCAAGTCAGCCTGGATTTCGGCGTGGCCCACGCAGACCAGCACTATCACGTGCCGCTGCTTGTCAGCCCCTGGAGCTATTCGACGTATCGCGGCTCGTAGGCTGGCACGCAACTCGCTCACCGCTCACGGCTCACCGCTCACCGCTCACCGCTCACCGCTCACCGCTCACCGCTCACCGCTCACCGCTCACCGCGCGCAACAGGCAGCGCTTCAGTTTGCATCGCGCGACGTTCCGCTTGCCCGGCCTAGGGTATTCCTGATGCCGAAACGGGCGCTGCCGCATAGCCTTGTGAACAAAACCTGCATACAATTTCGCGGATCTTGATCGCAGCGGTGCATGGCCCCAAGCCTTGTGCGCGATCGTCTTCTGCTTACAGCGCCCGCGGTGGTGAGCAGTGTGGCGGAGCCTTACAGGCCCGCCCGCTGCGGGGGCGTGAATGGAAAGCTACTACCTGGATTGGGTCAATCTGCTGCTGCGTTGGGCCCACATCATTACCGGCATCGCGTGGATCGGCACGTCGTTCTACTTCGTGATGCTGGACAACAGCCTGGAAAAACCGCGCGACGCAGAATCGCTGGACAAAGGCGTAGGCGGCGAGCAATGGGCGGTGCACGGCGGCGGCTTCTACAACATGCAGAAGTACGCGGTGCAACCCAAGAAGCTGCCCGATCATCTGCATTGGTCGTTCTGGGAAAGCTACAGCACATGGCTGACCGGCTTTGCGCTGTTCACCATGTCGTACCTGTGGAACGCCAGCACCTATCTCATTGATCGTTCAAAAATGGACTGGCAGCCCTCGACCGCCGTGGCGGTGGCGCTGGCCTTTTTTGTGGTGTTCTGGATTGTCTACGACGGCATCTGCCGGCTGTTCGGCCGTGGCAAACATGGCGACACCATCGTCGGTGTGTTGATCGCGGTGTTCATCGCGTTGGCGTCGTGGCTGGCCTGCCACTGGTTTGCGGGCCGCGCGGCATTCCTGCTGGTGGGCGCCATGATGGCCACCACCATGAGCGGCAACGTGTTCTTCTGGATCATTCCCGGCCAAAGGAAGAACGTGGCGGCGATGCGGGCGGGCAAGCCCGTCGACCCGGTCAACGGCCAGCGCGGCAAGCAGCGTAGCGTGCACAACACCTACTTCACGCTGCCGGTGGTGTTCACGATGATGAGCAACCACTACAGCTTCACCTACACCCATCAGTACAACTGGATCGTGCTGCTGCTGATCATGCTGGGCGGCGCGGCGATACGCCAGTTCTTCGTGGTGCGCCATCGTTTCAAGCTGGGCAATGCGCGCAATCCGCTGCCGTATGTGTTGCTGGGTATCGCGGTGCTGGGCCTGACCATCATCTGGATGCGGCCCGCGCCGGTGGCGGCGTCTGCGGCCGTGGCGCCGCCCGCCGACGTCGCGTTCACGCAAGTGCGCCAGGTGTTCGACCAGCGCTGCCTGCTTTGCCACGGTGCGCAGGTGCAGATGAAGAACGTGCGGCTGGATTCCGTGGAGCAGATCGCCACCCACGCGCAAGCCGTCTACCAGCAAGTGGTCGTGTCGAAAATCATGCCAATGGCCAATTCCACCGGCATGACCGACGACGAACGCGCGTTGATCGGCGCCTGGTTCCAGGCGGGAGCCAAGACGAACTGAAGCGGGCAGGGCGGGCCGGTTCAGCGCAAGTCGCCCGCCGGCCAGCCCATGGAACCGAAGCCTTGCGCCGGGTAGCCCTCTTCAGCCGTTGCGGTACAGAAAGCTATAGGCGTTGATCGCCGGCACCCCTCCCAGGTGCGCATACAGAACCTTCGACCCGGCGGGAATTTCGCCGCGGCGGATGATGTCCATCATCCCCTGCATGGACTTCCCCTCGTACACCGGGTCGGTCATCATGCCTTCCAGCCGCGCGCAGGTGCGGATGGCTTCGTTGGTTTCGGCGGATGGCAGGCCGTAGGCGGGATAGGCATAGCGTGTGTCCAGCACCACGTCGCTGTCGGCAATGCCTTGTTCCAGCCCGACCATGTCTGCGGTGCGACGCGCAATACGCAGAATCTGCGCGCGCGTTTGATCCGGCGTGGCGGACGCATCGATGCCAATCACGCGGTCGGCGCGGCCATCGGCCGCAAAGCCCACCACCATGCCCGCTTGCGTGCTGCCTGTGACGGCGCACACGACGATGTAGTCGAACTTGAAACCCAGCTCGGCTTCCTGCCGCCGCACTTCCTCGGCGAAGCCCACATAGCCCAGCCCACCCAGTTCGTGGTCGGACGCGCCGGCCGGAATGGCGTAGGGCTTGCCGCCGCGCTTTCTGACGTCTTCCAGCGCTTCTTCCCAGCTGCGCCGAAAGCCGATGTCAAAGCCCTGGTCCACCAGCCGCACATCGGCGCCCATCAGGCGGCTCATCATGATGTTGCCGACGCGGTCGTAGACCGCATCCGAATAGTCCACCCAGTTTTCCTGAACCAGCACGCAGGCCAGCCCCAGCTTGGCGGCCACCGCGGCCACCATGCGGGTGTGGTTGGACTGAATGCCGCCAATCGTCACCAGCGTGTCGCAGCCTTGCTCAAGCGCCTGCGGAATCAGGTATTCCAGCTTGCGCAGCTTGTTGCCGCCGAACGCCAGGCCGCTGTTGCAGTCTTCGCGCTTGGCGTAGATCTCGACCTTGCCGCCTAAGTGCGCGGACAGGCGGTCGAGCTTTTCGATGGGGGTGTCGCCAAAGGTCAGGCGATGACGGGGAAAGCGTTGCAGATCCATGCGGACTCCTGAGGGTGACGTTCCGGCCGGCGGGGTGGCGCGGATGGAAAAATCATAGGAATCGCAGCGATATGCGGTCAATTGCGTATTTTTATCCGTTCCGTCATTTAAGGGTTTTAATAATCGTTGCCTGAGAATAAATATTTCGAATATAAAAACAAATACGAAATTAAATTTTTAGGGACGTATCAAATGGCCGCGCTCGCAAGTCTGGACCGCATCGACCGCCACATCTTGCGCGTCTTGCAAGACGATGCGCAGATCACCAATCTGGATCTGAGCACTCGCGTGCATTTGAGTCCGGCCGCGTGCCTGCGGCGCGTTGAAAAATTGAAGGCCGAAGGCGTCATCAAAAAGACGGTCGCGTTGTTGGAACCGGCTGACGTCGACATGGCCACGCTCGTCATCGTGGGCGTGGTGCTGGACCGCTCCACGCCCGAGTCCTTCACCGACTTTGAAGAAGCGGCGCGCGGCATCAGCGGCTGCCTGGAATGCCACTTGGTGGCCGGCGAGTTCGACTACTTTCTGATGCTGCGCATACGGGATCTTGAACGCTTCAACAAGCTGCATGCGGGCGAGATCATCAAGCTGCCTGGCGTGCGCCAGATTCGTACTTTTTTCGTGCTGAAAGAGATCTTGTCGACGACCGCGTTGCCGGTGTGACGCGGCTAATGCGCAACACTCTTCTTTTAGCGGCTAAAAAATGACGCGCTGCGGCATTTTGGATTAACAGAATTTGATGGTGCGTAGACGGCGCAATGTCAGGGGTTGCCAGGACATTCCAAAGCCGCATGGCGGCATTCCGAATCGGCTTTTGCATCACAGAAATGCAGGAAGACGGCCGTAAACTCAAAGGGTTATACTGCTCGGCATACGGCTTTCAAGGCTTGTACGCGCCTTCTGCCCCTGCTATCCGCTTAACGGGAAGCCCGTGCTGCGGAAGGTTTTCCTGCATCGTGTCGAGTGAAGCACTCGTAAAGGTGAAGCGATATGTCTTCGGAAATAGAATCTCTATCCACGTCTTATCTCTTTGGGGGTAACGCCCCGTATGTTGAGGAGCTTTACGAAGCCTACCTCGACAATCCCGGTTCGGTTCCTGATAACTGGCGCGAATATTTCGACCAGTTGCAGCACGCTCCCGCTACCGACGGCCAGGAATCCACTCGCGACCAGGCCCACGCTCCCATCGTCGAATCGTTCGCCCAGCGCGCCAAGGCCAATGCCTTTGTGCAACGTACGGCCGAACCCGATCTGAGCGTCGCCAGCAAGCAAGTGTCGGTGCAATCGCTGATTGCCGCCTACCGTTCGCTGGGTTCGCGCTGGGCCGATCTGGACCCGCTCAAGCGCCAAGAGCGCCCGCCGATCCCGGAACTCGATCCCGCCTTCTACGGCCTGACCGAAGCCGATCTGGATCAAACCTACTCGGCCACCAACACCTACTTCACGACCGCCAGCACCATGACGCTGCGCGACATCCTGAAGGCGCTGCGCGACACGTATTGCCGCAGCATCGGTGCTGAATTCACGCACATCTCCGACCCCGCCGCCAAGCGCTGGATTCAGGAACGCCTGGAAACCACGCTGGGTGCGCCGACCTACTCGGTCGAAGAAAAGCGCCACATCCTGCAGCAGCTGACCGAGTCCGAAGGCCTCGAGCGCTTCCTGCACACCAAGTACGTCGGCCAGAAGCGTTTCTCGCTGGAAGGCGGCGAAAGCTTCATCGCCTCGATGGACGAAGTGGTGAACCACGCCGGTGAAAACGGCGTCCAGGAAATCGTGGTCGGCATGGCCCACCGCGGCCGCCTGAACCTGCTCGTGAACATCATGGGCAAGATGCCTGGCGACCTGTTCGCCGAGTTCGAAGGCAAGCACGCCGAAGGCCTGACCGACGGCGACGTGAAGTACCACAACGGCTTCTCCTCCGACCTGTCCACCCGTGGCGGCCCGGTCCACCTGTCGTTGGCGTTCAACCCGTCCCACCTTGAAATCGTCAACCCCGTGGTCGAAGGCAGCGTGCGCGCTCGCCAGGAACGCCGCGGTGACGCCGAAGGCAAGTCCGTGCTGCCGGTGCTGGTGCACGGCGACGCGGCTTTCGCCGGCCAAGGCGTGGTCATGGAAACCCTGAACCTGGCCCAGACGCGCGGCTACGGTACGGGCGGCACGCTGCACATCGTCATCAACAACCAGATCGGCTTCACGACGTCTGACCCGCGTGACTCGCGTTCGACGCTGTATTGCACCGACGTCGTCAAGATGATCGAAGCCCCGGTGTTCCACGTCAACGGCGACGACCCCGAAGCCGTGGTGTTCGTCACCAAGCTGGCGCTGGACTACCGTCTGCAATTCCGTCACGACATCGTCGTGGACATCGTTTGCTTCCGCAAGCTGGGCCACAACGAGCAAGACACCCCGTCGCTGACGCAGCCCCTGATGTACAAGCGTATCGGCCATCACCCCGGCACGCGCAAGCTGTACGCCGACAAGCTGACCACGCAAGGCGTGCTGGCTGAAGGCGAAGCCGATCAACTGGTCAAGGACTACCGTCAGCTGATGGAAGACGGCCAGCGCACGATCGAACCCGTGCTGACCGACTACAAGAGCAAGTACGCGATCGACTGGTCCCCGTTCCTGGGCGCCAAGTGGACCGACCAGGCCGACACGGCTGTGCCGCTGGCTGAGTTGAAGCGCATCGGCGAACGCATCACGACGGTTCCGGAAGGCTTCACGGTGCACCCGCTGGTCGCCAAGCTGCTGAACGACCGCCGCACGATGGCCAAGGGCGAATTGAACCTGGACTGGGGCATGGGCGAACACCTCGCTTTTGCGACCCTGGTGTCCTCGGGCTACGCCATCCGCATCACCGGCCAGGACTCGGGCCGTGGCACGTTCACGCACCGCCACGCCGTGCTGCACGACCAGAACCGCGAACGCTGGAACGACGGCACCTACATTCCGCTGCAGAACGTGTCGGAAGGCCAGGCCCCGTTCACCGTCATCGACTCCGTGCTGTCCGAAGAGGCGGTGCTGGCCTTTGAATACGGTTACTCCAGCGCTGAACCGAACACGCTGACCATCTGGGAAGGCCAGTTTGGCGACTTCGTCAACGGCGCCCAGGTCGTGATCGATCAGTTCATCAGCTCCGGCGAAGCCAAGTGGGGCCGCCAGTCGGGCCTGACCCTGATGCTGCCGCACGGCTACGAAGGCCAAGGCCCCGAGCACTCGTCGGGCCGCATCGAGCGCTTCCTGCAACTGTGCGCCGACAACAACATGCAAGTGGTCCAGCCGACCTCTGCCTCGCAGATCTTCCACGTTCTGCGCCGCCAGATGATCCGCCCGTTCCGCAAGCCGCTGGTGCTGTTCACGCCGAAGTCGCTGCTGCGTAACAAGGACGCCGGCTCCCCCCTGACCGATCTGGCAGGCGGCAGCTTCCAGCCGGTGATCGGCGAAGTCGACGACACCATCGACGCCAGCAAGGTCAAGCGCGTTCTGGCTTGCTCGGGCAAGGTGTATTACGACTTGGTCAACGCCCGCCGTGAGCGTGGCGCCGACAACGTCGCCATCGTCCGCGTCGAGCAGCTGTACCCGTTTGCGCACAAGTCGTTTGAAACGGAACTGCGCAAGTACCCGAAGGCCACCGAAGTGATCTGGGTTCAGGACGAACCGCAGAACCAAGGCGCCTGGTTCTACGTTCAGCATCACGTGTACGAGAACATGGTGGAAGGCCAGAAGCTGGGCTACGCCGGCCGCGCCGCGTCGGCATCGCCGGCCGTGGGCTACCTGGCCAAGCACCAGGAGCAGCAGAAGGCCCTGATCGAAACGGCTTTCGCGCCCAAGTTCAAGGTCATGTTGACGAAGTAACCCTGACTTGATGCATGCGCCGCGCGCGGCAAGCGTTTTGGAACTCGATTTCGAACCTTGCCGCGCCGCGTGACCAGAACACAAACTTTACGGAACAAACAAAATGGCAATTACCGACGTCGTCGTCCCCCAACTTTCCGAATCCGTTTCCGAAGCGACCCTGCTGACCTGGAAGAAGCAGCCGGGCGCTGCCGTTGAAGCGGACGAAATCCTGATCGAAGTCGAAACCGACAAGGTTGTGCTGGAAGTGCCGGCTCCCGCTTCGGGCGTGCTGGCTGAAATCGTCAAGGGCGATGGCAGCACCGTGACCTCGGGCGAAGTGCTGGCCCGTATCGACACCGCCGCCAAGGCTGCCTCCGCCGCGACCGCTCCCGCCGCTGCCCCCAAGGCCGCTGAACAAGCCGCTGCCGCTCCGGCCGCTGCTGCCCCGGCCTCGTCCGCCGCTGCTGGCGTGGCCTCGCCCGCCGCTGCCAAGATCCTGGCCGAGAAGGGCGTTGACGCCGCTTCCGTGTCGGGCACCGGCCGTGACGGCCGCGTGACCAAGGGCGACGCCCTGGCCGCCAGCGCACCCGCCGCCAAGGCCGCGCCTGCCAAGGCCCCGGCTGCTCCGGCCCCGACCACGCTGTCGCTGGACGGCCGTCCGGAACAGCGCGTGCCGATGAGCCGCCTGCGCGCCCGCATCGCCGAACGCCTGCTGCAATCGCAGCAAGAAAACGCAATCCTGACCACGTTCAACGAAGTGAACATGCAAGCGGTCATCGATCTGCGCAGCAAGTACAAGGACAAGTTCGAAAAGGAACACGGCATCAAGCTGGGTTTCATGTCGTTCTTCGTCAAGGCCGCCGTTGCCGCCCTGAAGAAGTACCCGCTGATCAACGCGTCGATCGACGGCAAGGACATCATCTATCACGGCTACTTCGACATCGGTATCGCTGTCGGCAGCCCGCGTGGCCTGGTGGTGCCGATCCTGCGCAACGCCGACCAGCTGTCCATCGCTGAAATCGAAAAGACCATCGCTGACTTCGGCCGCCGCGCCGCTGACGGCAAGCTGGGCATTGAAGAAATGACCGGCGGCACGTTCTCGATCTCCAACGGTGGCGTGTTCGGTTCGATGCTGTCGACCCCGATCATCAACCCGCCGCAATCGGCCATCCTGGGCGTGCACGCCACCAAGGATCGCGCTGTTGTCGAAAACGGCCAGATCGTCATCCGCCCGATGAACTACCTGGCGCTGTCCTACGACCACCGCATCATCGACGGCCGCGAAGCCGTGCTGGGCCTGGTCGCCATGAAGGACGCCCTGGAAGATCCGCAGCGCCTGTTGCTGGACCTGTAATCTCGACGCTCCGCGCGGCGCCGCACCGGGCCTTCCGGATCGCGGCGCCCCGGCCGGCCCACGGCTGGCCTCCGGCTCGCAAACACCGGGCGGGGCGTGTTCCACCCCACACTCATTCGCGAGAACACTATGTCCAAACAATTTGACGTCGTCGTGATCGGCGCAGGCCCTGGCGGCTACATCGCCGCCATTCGCGCAGCGCAACTCGGCATGTCGGTCGCTTGCATCGACGCCTGGCAGAACGGCCAAGGCGGCCCGGCTCCTGGCGGTACGTGCACCAACGTCGGTTGCATCCCGTCCAAGGCGCTGCTGCAATCGTCCGAGCACTTCGAACAAGCCAACCACCACTTCGCCGAGCACGGCATCGAAGTCAAGGGCGTGAGCCTGAAGCTCGATACGCTGATCGGCCGCAAGAACACGGTGGTCAAGCAAAACAACGACGGCATCCTGTACCTGTTCAAGAAGAACAAGGTCACGTTCTTCCACGGCAAGGGCCAGTTCAGCGGCCAAGTGGAAGGCGGCTGGGCCATCAAGGTCACCGGCACCGCCGAAGAAGACCTGGTTGCCAAGCACGTCGTGGTGGCAACGGGTTCGTCGGCGCGTGAATTGCCCGGCCTGCCGTTTGACGAAAAGGTCGTGCTGTCCAACGACGGCGCACTGAACATCGGCGCCGTGCCGAAGACGCTGGGCGTGATCGGCGCTGGCGTGATCGGCCTGGAAATGGGCAGCGTGTGGCGCCGCCTGGGTTCGGAAGTCACGATCCTGGAAGCCATGCCGGAATTCCTGGCTGCTGCCGACGGCCAAGTGGCCAAGGAAGCGCTGAAGGCGTTCACCAAGCAAGGCCTGAACATCCAGATGGGTGTGAAGATCGGCGAGATCAAGGCCACCGCCAAGTCGGTGACCGTGCCCTACGTCGACGCCAAGGGCGCCGAGCAGAAGCTGGTGGTCGACAAGCTGATCGTCTCGATCGGCCGCGTGCCTTACACCGGCGGCCTGAACGCCGACGCCGTGGGCCTGAAGCTGGACGAACGCGGCTTCGTGGCCGTGGACGGCGATTGCAAGACCAACCTGCCGAACGTCTGGGCAGTGGGTGACGTGGTGCGCGGCCCGATGCTGGCGCACAAGGCCGAAGAAGAAGGTGTGGCGGTTGCCGAGCGCATCGCCGGCCAGCATGGCCACGTCAACTTCGACACCGTGCCGTGGGTCATCTACACGTCGCCGGAAATCGCCTGGGTCGGCAAGACCGAACAGCAGCTCAAGGCCGAAGGCCGCGAGTACAAGGCTGGCAGCTTCCCGTTCCTGGCCAACGGCCGCGCTCGCGCGCTGGGCGACACCACGGGCTTTGCCAAGGTGATCGCTGACGCCAAGACCGACGAAGTGTTGGGCGTGCACATTGTGGGCCCGATGGCCTCGGAGCTGATCTCGGAAGCCGTGACCATCATGGAATTCCGTGGCGCCGCTGAAGACATCGCCCGCATCTGCCACGCGCACCCGACGCTGTCGGAAGCCGTGAAGGAAGCCGCTCTGGCCGTGGACAAGCGCGCGTTGAACTTCTAAGCGTCCTTGACCTGAGCTAGACAGGGGGCGGGTTCAAGGACCCGCCCTTTTTTCATTTTGGTTGGTTGAGCTAAGCCCCATGAACGTCCGCGAATACTACGAACACGCCCTGGCCGAACGTGGCTACAAGCCCGATGCCGCGCAAAAGCTGGCCATCGACCGCTTGCAGCGCTATTACGACGAATGGGTCAAGTTCAAGTCGATGCGCTCGAACGCGCTGAAGAAGCTGCTGAATCGGCCCGACGTGCCGCGCGGCGTGTATCTGTGGGGCGGGGTGGGGCGCGGCAAGAGCTTCCTGATGGATGCCTTCTACGCGACCGTGCCGGTGGTGCGCAAGACGCGTCTGCACTTTCACGAATTCATGCGTGGCGTGCATCGCGAGCTGGAAGAAGTGAAGGGCATGCAAGATCCGCTGGACGAAGTGGCCAAGCGGGTCGCCAAGCGCTACCGCCTGATCTGCTTTGACGAATTCCACGTGTCGGATGTGGCCGACGCGATGATCCTGCACCGCTTGCTGCTCAAGCTGTTCGAATACGGCACGTCGTTTGTGATGACGTCCAACTACGAGCCGTCCACGCTCTACACCGATGGCCTGCACCGCGACCGCGTGCTGCCCGCCATTGCGCTGATCCAGTCGCGCATGGACGTCATGAACGTGGATGCCGGCGTGGATTACCGCCGCCGTTCGCTTGAGCAAGTGCAGTGCTTTCACACGCCGCTGGACGAGCACGCGCAGGCCGCGTTGCAAAAGGCGTTCGACAGCCTGGCCGACACGCCGCCGCAAGACCCGGTGCTGCATATCGAGCATCGCGAGATTCGCGCGCTGGCCTTGGCGGGGGCCGTGGTGTGGTTTGATTTCGCAACGCTTTGCGGCGGCCCGCGTTCGCAGAACGACTATCTGGAACTGGCCAACCGCTTCCACGCCGTGATCCTGTCTGGCGTGCCGAAGATGGGGCCGCGCCAGGCTTCCGAAGCACGCCGCTTCACGTGGCTGATCGACGTGTTCTACGACCACCGCGTGAAGCTCATCATGTCGGCCGAGTGCGAGCCGGAAGAGATCTACACCGAAGGCGCGCTGGCCAATGAATTCCATCGCACTGTGTCGCGCATTCTTGAAATGCAGTCGCGCGAATACCTGGAATCGGAACGCCGCCTGACCGCGACGTTGTAGTAATGCCGCATCCGGCCCCTGTTACACGGGGCCGGCGTGCATAAGATTGGTAATGCAAGTCATTATCACTTAAGATTTTGAGACTTTTGGTCCCGTACCGCTGTCTCAACTGTGTCCTCCTCCGTCCTTTCCTCATCGGCACCGTGCGCTGACGCTGTCGCGCCTGTCGATGGCCTGTACCGCGATCATCGTCCCTGGCTGTTCGGCTGGCTGCGCCGCAAGCTCGGTTGCGAGCATCGCGCCGAAGATCTGGCGCAGGATGTTTTCGTGCGCGTGATCCAAGGGCGCAAGGCCGTGCGCGCCAACGAGGCCCGCGCCTTGCTGACCACGATTGCGAAGGGGCTGGTCGTGGACCACCAGCGCCATGCCGCGCTGGAAAACGCCTACCTGAGCTATCTGGCCACGTTGCCCGAAGCGTATGCGCCGTCGCCCGAAACGCAGACAGAACAGCTGCAATCGTTAAAGCAACTGGACCGCCTGCTGGATGGCTTGCCGCCCAAGGCGCGCGCGGCATTTCTGATGTCGCAACTGGACGGGCTGACGTATCCCGAAATCGCCCAGCGTCTGAACGTATCCCTGAGTTCCGTCCAGCAGTACATGGTGCGCGCGATGTCCGCGTGCTACACGGCGTTCTATGAGTAACGCCGCAGGCCGCATGCCGCCGGACCCGGTCGTGCGCCAGGCGATTGCCTGGTGGGCCAAGCTGCAATCCGGCTTGGCTGACGCGCACGACCGGGAATCCTGTCGGGCCTGGCTGGCCGCGGACGCCGCGCACCAGCAGGCCTGGGACCGTTTGCAGGCCATTGGCCGTGACGCCCGCCGCGTGCCAGCGGCCCTGGCGCACGCGGCCTTGAATGCGCCGCCGTCGCACGGCCGGCGGGCGGCGCTGCGCAGCTTGCTGGGGGTGACGGCGCTTGCCGCAACGGGCTGGGCGGGTTACCGGCACACGCCCTGGCAGCGCCTGGCGGCCGACGTGAGCACAAGCATTGGCGAGCGGCGCACGGTGGCGGTTGCCGATGGCTTGAGCATTACCTTGAATAGCGACAGCGCCGTGCGCTTGCGGCTGAGCGGCAACGCGCGCGGCATCGATCTGCTGCGCGGCGAAATGCTGGTCGACACCGCCATGCGTCCCGGCGTGGACGCCTTGCGCGTAGACACGGGGTATGGCGAGTTGCGGGCGGAACACGCCCGCTTTGACTTGCGCCGTACCGATACCGGATCGCGCTTGGGCGTGTATGAAGGCAGCGTGGCCTTGCTGCGCGACGGCGTGTGGACGCATGCCGCCGCGGGCGAACGGCTGGCCTTTGCAGATGACGGTCTGCTTCACCGCAACGCGTCGGACTCCGACCGGCTGGCCTGGGTCGACGGCCTGGTGGTGGCCAAGGAATGGCGGCTGGATTATTTCGCGCAGTATCTGGCGCGCCAACGCATGGGCGTGATTCGCGTGGACCCGGCCGTGGCCGCTTTGCAGTTGTCAGGCGTGTTTCCGCTGGACGACGCCGAACGCGCGCTGAAGGCGCTGGAACCCGCGCTGCCCATCAGCGTGACGCGGCACACGCAATATTGGCTGCAAGTGAGCCCGCGTCAGATTTGACCGTTACAACTTTTTTGCCCGACGCATTGCAGGTTTTTGATCCCCATACGGAAAGGCAGAGATAGACCACCGTACAGGGAGAGTTTTGTGTCTGCTTCATCTCAATCGCGCCTGCGCGCCACATTGACCGCCGGCCGCATGGCCGTGCTGGCCGCCACGTGCGCGGGCGCGCTTGCCGCGGGCATGCCCGCCGCCTGGGCGCAGTCCGCACCGGCCGCCGCCGCCAATGCGTCGCGCACGTATCAAATTCCCGCTGGCCAGTTGGCCGACGCCTTGACGCAATTCGCGCGCAGCGCGGGCGTGGTCCTGTCGTTTGACCCCGCGATGGTGCGGGGCTTGCGTTCGGACGGGCTGAATGGCGCGTACTCGGTGGGCGCCGGTTTTGCCCGCCTGCTGTCGGGCAGCGGTCTGCAAGCACGCGGGCAGTCGGGCAACACCTGGACGCTCGTGCCTGCGCCCACGTCGTCTGGTGACACGCATGTGCTGGCGCCGGTGACGGTGTCCGGCATGGCGGACAGCGCGTTGGCGCCCACGGTGGGCTATGTGGCCACGGCCAGCGTCAGCGCCACCAAGACGGATACGCCGTTGATTGAAACGCCGCAGTCGGTGTCCGTTGTGACGCGTGAACAGATCACGGAGCAGGGCGCGCAGACCTTGAACCAGGTGCTGCGCTACACGGCGGGCGTGGCGACCGAATCGCGCGGCGCCACCGCCACGCGTTTGGACCAGTTCAGCGTGCGCGGCTTTTCCGCGTCAAGCTACCTGGACGGCCTGCGGGTATTTGGCGGGCGCGATGCCTTGCCGCAAGTGGACACCTACCGCCTTGAGCGCGTGGATGTGCTGAAGGGCCCGGCGTCCGTCATGTACGGGCAAGGCGGCCCGGGCGGCGTGGTGAACCAGGTCAGCAAGCGCCCCTTGGCTGAGACGCTGCGCGAAGTGGAAGTGCAGGTCGGTAACTACGACTACGGCCGCGCCAACTTCGATTTCGGCGGCCCCGTGGATGAAGAGGGCAAGTACCTGTACCGCCTGGTGGGCTCGGGCTATATGTCCGACGGCCAGATCAAGGACACGAAAGAACGCCGCTACTTCGTGTCGCCGGCTTTCACGTGGAAGCCCAATGGCGACACGTCGCTGACGGTGCTGACGAACTTCCAGCGCGACCCCGACATGGGCTCGTATGGCGCGGCGCCTGCAATGCGCACGCTGTTGTCGGCGCCGGATGGCATCCGTCTGCCGGCTGATTATTACGATGGCGACGCGAATTTCGAGAAGAGCGATCGCAAGAGCTATTCGCTGGGCTACGTGCTGGACCACCGCTTCAACGACACGTTCAAGGCGACGCAAAGCCTGCGCTGGACGCGGTCCGAGGCCAAGTACCGCAGCATCTACGGCGCCATGACGAACAACTACGGCTACACGGACAACACGTACCTGTACCATCAGCGCGCGTCGATCGCGACCGATGTGGATGTGGGCGCGCTCACGATCGACAACAACATGCAGGCGCGTTTCAACACTGGCGTGTTCGGACACACGGTGCTGCTGGGCTTTGACTATCAGCACGTGAAGACCGATACCTTGTCGGGCTTTGGCTCGGCCCCGGCGCTGTCGGTGCTGAACCCGAATAATCATCAGAACATTCCGGTGCCGGCGTTCTCGTCGGATGCGACCTCCAAGCAATATCAGACCGGCCTGTACTTCCAGGACCAGATCAAGATCGATCGCTTGTCCGTGCTGCTGGGCGGCCGCTATGACTGGTCGCGCACGGTGGGTGAAACCACCACCATCTCCACAGGGCGCGTCGCGCCGTCGTCGTTGAATGCGGAAGCGTTCACGGGCCGCATGGGCGTGATCTACAACTTCGACAATGGTGTGGCGCCGTACTTCAGCTATTCGGAATCGTTCGAGCCGCAATCCGGCACGGGCTGGCAGAACGTGCCGTTCAAGCCGATCGAAGGCAAGCAGTATGAAGTGGGCATCAAGTACCAGCCGCCTGGCACCGCCACGATGCTGTCGTTTGCGGCCTTTGACATTCGCCGCGAAAACATGACGACCACCGATCCCGACCCGACGCACGTGTGCGGTACGGCAGCCGGGCGGTGCTCGATCCAGGCTGGTGAATTGCGCACGCAGGGTATTGAACTGGAAGCCAAGACGGAGCCGATGCACGGCCTGACGCTGGTGGCGGCGTATTCGTTGATGGACAACGAATACTCCAAGGCCTATCCCAGCGTGGCCGGACTGGACCTGAAGGGCAAGACGCCCGCCGCCGTGCCGTCGCAGCAAGCGTCGGCGTGGGCGCGTTACCAGTTGCAGGAAGGCCCGCTGGCCGGCATGGGCGTGGGCGGTGGCGTGCGCTACATCGGCTCGTCGTACGCGAACGAAACCAACACCCTGAAGGTGCCGTCGGTAACGCTGTTTGACCTGATGCTGGACTACGACATGGGCCGCGTGTCGCCCACGTTGAAGGGCATGCAGGTCGCGCTGAACGTACAGAACCTGTTCGACAAGGAATACATCGCGTCTTGCTCGGGCGAGTCGTGGTGCTGGTACGGGTATCAGCGTTCTATCAAGGCCAGCCTGCGGTACCGCTGGTAAACGGAAAGCGCGGAAAAAGGAAAGCGCGGGAACAGGAAAGCGGCCTTTGTGGCCGCTTTTTTTATGGGTGACTATTTGTGGCCGCCTGCTGGCCCTGGCGCTAAACGTTACGCGCTGCGCGCCGCCGCCACATGCGCCCGCCACCGCGCCAGGAACGCGTCGCGGTCGGCGGCGGCGGCTGCTTCGTCCACTGGCACGATCTTCACGTCATCCAGCGCGGGCATGTCCAGATGCTTGCTGACGTCGATGTCGCTGCGGCTGGGGCGGCGGTAGGCGTTTTGCAGCAGCGCCACTTGCATGTCGCGCGACAGCAGCAAGTCGTACATGCGTTTGGCGGCGGCCGGGTTCGGGGAATTCTTCACCAGCGCCATGTTGTCCGCCACGGTGAACGTGCCGTCCTCGGGGTACAGGATGCTGATTTCCTTCTGGCCGCCCGCTACATACGGATAGGCGGTGGATTCGAAGGTGATGCCGACGGCGTATTCGCCTTGCCCCACGCTGCGCACCACATGCGAGGCGGCGCTGGAGACGCTGACGTTGCGCGCCAACGCCTTCAGGCCGTCTTCGCCCAGCACGCGTTCTATCCCCCACAGCGCGGTGAAGGCGGTGGAGCTGTTGCCCGGGTCGCCGATGATGATCTTGCCCTTGAAGC
Organism: Achromobacter kerstersii; assembly: GCF_902859595.1. Lineage (GTDB taxonomy): Bacteria > Pseudomonadota > Gammaproteobacteria > Burkholderiales > Burkholderiaceae_B > Achromobacter > Achromobacter kerstersii. The sequence goes on from NZ_CADIJQ010000002.1 coordinate 245,255, forward strand.
GGCGGTCGGTCAGGTCGGCCCAACGGACGGGGGCGGGGCCGGAGAGCTGCCGCGCGTTGACCATGCCGACCACGATGTGCAGGTTGGCCGCCGTCCATAAGTCATCGGGGCCGTGCAGGTGGCTGGGTATGGCTTCGGCTTCTGGCGAACGGTAGGGTTCGAACAGGCTGCGATAACCGTGCATGACGTTGGCGCTGGACGTCCAGAACACGTCACCTTTGGGTTGGCCGGCTTCGGCCTCGATCCGCCTGAGCAACTGGCTGCTGCCACCCACGACGGCGCTGGGTTTGACGTGGGGCAGCACGTCGCGCGCGATGTCGCTGGCGGTGTCGACTGATTGTGAGTTCAGCGTCGTGTAGAGCACGACCTTTTCGCTGCGTTGAGCCTTGGCGCGCGTGGGCAGCGCCGAGATGCCGCCCATGACGGCCAGCAGTTTGAGCACTTGGCGGCGGTTGAGAGAAGGAAGCTGGATCATGGGGTTCCCCTTGAGACGAGTGTGAAAGAAAGGCTCAGGCGAAGAGCCGGATGCGAAATACCCGGGTCGCCAGCAGCACAGGCGCCAGGATCACCGTGATCAGCACCAGCCCGTAGGCCGACGCCTGGGCCATGAGGCCGCTGTCGATCAGCCGGAAAATCTGAATGGGCAAGGTCTCGTGTCCCGGCGAATACACGATCACCGATGCGCTGAGTTCGGACACGGTGGTGGTCCAGGTCAGCACGGCGGCGGCCGCGATGGCGGGCGCCATCAACGGCAGCACCACCTTCAGAAAGGACGTGAAGGGCGGCACCCCCAAACTGACCGAGGCTTCTTCAATGGAGTCGGGCAGGTTGAACAGCGTGGACGAGGCATTGCGTACGCCGAAAGGCAGGCGCCGCACGATGTAGGCCAGCACGATCAGCGACGCCGTGCCAGACAAGTCGAACGCGCCGTGGCCGAAGGTCATCAGCAGGCCGATGCCGATGACCGTGCCAGACAACGCCAGCGGAATGGCGCTCAGGTAGTCCAGCCAGGGCGTCAGCAAGTTGCGCTTCTTGACGATCAGATAGCTGGCCAGCGTGCTGAACGCGATGGCGATCAAGGTGGCCGCGCCCGCGTAGCCGATGGAGTTCACGACGGGCGCGGGCGCATTGACCAACACGCGTTCCAGATGGGCGATGGTCCATTCCCCCCAACGCATCACGGGACCGTGCGCGCGGGTGAATGCGCCGACCGCAAGCGTGCCTAGCGGCAGCATCGACATCCCCATCACAACCAGCGCGGCGCACGCCATGGCCGCACCACGCGGGCCGCGCATCGGGGTCTCTGGCGCGCCGCGTCCTTGCGTGATTTCGTAGCGCCCGCGCGAGACGATCCAGCGTTGCAGGAACAGCGCCAGCATGACCAGCGAGATCGATGTCGTCGCCAGCGTGCTTTGCATGACGGGGTCGCTGCCGGTTTCCGAGACCGACGCCTGATACGTCAGCACCGATAGCAGCTCTACACGATGACCCAGGATCATTGACGTGGCGAAGTTGCCCACGACCATGGTGAAGACCAGCAGCGCGCTGGCCAGAATGGCGGGCATGACGACGGGCGCCATCACCTTGAACCGCGACACGGGCGGCGACGTTCCCAGGCTTTGCGCGGCTTCTTCCAATTGCGAATCGAAACCGCGTATGGCCGCCAGCGTGCCGATGTAGATGTAGGCGTAATACGTGAAGGTCATGACGGTCAGCAGGCCCGGCCAGCCGTAGAACGACGGCGGGTCCAGCCCCAGCCCATCGCGCAGCGCACGCGTGAGCACGCCGTTGTTGCCCAGAATCATCAGCCAGGTTTGCGCGCCGATGACCTCGGGGATGACCAGCGTGATCAGCGGCAAGATCGATACCAGAGCCTTGCCAGGGTAATGGTGGCGCGCGGTCAGATACGCGAGCGGCACGCCGATGCCGGCGGCAAGCACCGTGACGCCGGCGCCCAGCAGCAAGGTGTTGCCGATGGCGCGCAGGTATCGCGGATCGGATATCAGAATGTGCCAGCCTGACTGGCCGGCGTCATCGCGGGCGAGCACACTGGCCGACAGAATGTTCAGCACTGGCCACACCAGAAAGACCAGCAGCATCGCCAGAACGGCCACGGACAGCCACGTCCATGGCGAGCGGAGCAGGGCGATCAGGCGCTTCATGATGCAAGCACCAGCGTCTTCTGCGGATCAAACATCAAGCCGATCTGCATGCCCCGGCCCAACGGCGACGTTTGGCCGCCATGCACATCCACGTTCATGACGCGCCCGCTGGGCAGTTCCACCCGGTAATGCATCTTGATGCCCAGGTATTGTTCGGCCAGGATGCGCGCGGGCACGCCGGCTTCGGGTTGCGTGGATACGCCGATGTCTTCGGGGCGTGCGACCAACACGGCTTGCCCGGACAGCGGCGCGGGCGCGTGGGCGGCGACGGGGTGGCCGTCAAGCTCCAGGCGGACGGACCCTGATGCCGATGCCACGCATTGCACTGGCAGCAGATTGGCGGCGCCAATGAAGTCGGCGACATAGCCGCTGGCAGGCTGGCCATAGACGTCGCGCGGCGTGCCTAATTGCGCCACGCGGCCCTGCTCCATGACGGCGATCTGGTCAGACAGGGCGAGTGCTTCTTCCTGGTCATGGGTGACAAAGACGGTGGTGATGCCCGCTTCGCGCTGAAGCTCGGAAATGGTCTGCCGCACCTGGATGCGCAGCTTGGCGTCCAGGTTGGACAGGGGCTCGTCCATCAGCAGCACTTGGGGCTGGATCACCAGCGCGCGGGCAAGCGCCACGCGTTGACGCTGTCCGCCCGACAGCTCGGCAGGCAGGCGCGACGCATATTGCGCCAGCCCCACGCGGTCCAGCGCGGCCGCCACTCTTTGTTTGATCAAGGCCAGCGGCACTTTGCGGGCACGCAGGCCGTAGGCGGCGTTGTCAAAGACGCTGCGGTTGGGAAAGAGCGCGTAGTCCTGAAACACCATGCCGATGTTGCGCTGATGCGCCGGCACGCGCGTGACGTCGTTGCCGCCGAACGACAAGCGGCCGGATTCGACGGGGATGAAGCCTGCCAGCGTGCGCAGCAAGGTGGTCTTGCCGCAGCCGCTGGGGCCGAGCAGGGTGAAGAAGCAACCCGGAGGAATGGCCAGGTTCAGGCCGTCGATGACGCGTTGTTTGCTATATGAGATGCAGAGATTTTCAATGCGGATATCCATGGCAGGCGGCTCCTGGCTCAAGAGTAGGCACATCAACGAACAACAGCAGGCAAGCGGCGGGAGTCAGGGCAGGGCGGGTCGTAGCAGGCCCAGCGCTTCGCGGTGACGGGCAGGGTCGCCCGCGGCCAGAATCTGCGTGGCGGGGTTGTCCAGGCTGAGCGCGCGGCCGTGCCAATCGGTGATGACGCCCCCCGCCCCTTGAATGACCGGCACGAAAGGCGCGTAGTCGTAAAGCGCCAGCTTGGCGTCGATGGCGACATCGGTGCGCCCGCACGCCAGCAGCCCGTATGCCAGGCAGCAGCCGCCGTAGATGCGCCAGCGGGTGCGCTCGCGCAGCGCTTGGAAAGCGGGCAGTTCATCGGCGGCGTAGAAGTCGGGGTTGCTGGTGCTGAGCATGGCGTCGCCCATGGCGTCGCACGGGCGCGTGTGGCAGGGCTGGCCCCGGTGCCGGGTGGGCTGGCCGGCGGCGCCAACCCAGCGGTCTGCGGTCGAGGGGAAGTCCATGACGCCGATCACGGGTTCGCCGCGATGCAGCAGGGCGATCAGCGTGCCGAATACCGGTACGCCAGCCAGGAAGGGTGCGGTGCCGTCGATGGGGTCAAGCACCCAGACGTATTCGGCGTCCGATCTGACAACGCCGCCTTCTTCGCCGTAAATGCCGTGGTCGGGATAGGCGTGTTCGATGCGGGCGCGCAGATGCGCTTCAATGGCGTGGTCCAACGCGGTGACAAGGCTGCGGTCTGGCTTGATGTCGGGGCGCGGCACGCTGTGTTGCCCCGTCGCCAAGTAGGGCGCGAAGCGTTCGCGGGCCTCTTGGGCCAGGCATTCAGCGAAGACGATGAAGGGAGCCAGGCGGTCTGTCATGAGGTTTCCTTATTCGGTTGAGCTGCTGCTTGAAGGCGGCGGGCGGCCATCTGGAGCGAGGCTGGCGCCCACGCCCGCCAGCGTGCCGATGCGGGCGGGCGCAAGCAGGTGCTTGGGCGGCGCGGGCGTCCAGCCGTACAGGGCTTGCGTGGCGGCGCCACACACGCGACCCTGACAGGCGCCCATGCCGCAGCGGGTGTGCAGCTTGGCGTCGATCCAGTTTTTGCAAGCGGCCAGGGCGGATTGCGGGACGTCTTCGCAGCGGCAGATCAGCGTGTCGGGGCGAGCCAGCGTCAAGAGGGGCGAGCGCAGCGCGAAATGCCGGCGCACGGTGTTGGCGAAGCCTTGCCATCGCGCGAGGTCGGGCGCAAGGCGTGCGGCCTGCGCCAATTCGCCAATCGCCGCGTGGCCCGCGATGGCCCCCTGGATCTGCGACCGTTCGCCGCCGCCAATGCCGGTGCATTCGCCCGCCGCGAAGACGCCGGGGACAGAGGTTTGAAGCAGATCGTCCACTTGCAACGCCTGATGCGCATCCAGTTCGCATCCCAGCATCTGGCCCAGTTTGGTATTGGGGATCAGGCCGAAGCCGCAGGCCAGGCGGTGGCAGGCGATCTGTTCTTCGCCATCGGCGCGACGCAGGCGCACGTGCTGAAGCCGGCCGTTGCCGCTGGCCTCAAGCACATGGCTGGCGCTGCGGTATTGCGGGTGCAACAGAGTGATGGCTTGCAAGGCTTTGCCCGGCCAGCGCGGCAGGCCGCTGGCAAAGCGCAGGAGTGCGCGCCAGTCGGCCTGTTCGGCAATGCGTACAACCGTGGCCCCGGCTTCGCGTGCGGTGCGGGCGGCGGCCAGCAGCAGCGGCCCGGTCCCCGCGATGACGATGCGCTGGCCGCGCAGCGAGGTGCCGGCCTTGACCAGCGCCTGCAACCCACCGGCACCGGTGACGCCGGGCAGCGTCCAGCCGGGAAACGGCAGCAGCAATTCGCGCGCGCCGGTGCAGAGAATCAGCGAGTCGTAATGCTGGGTCCAACCCTCGCGCGCATCTTCAAGCAGCAGCGCGGCCTGTCCGGGTTGGCCGGCCAGGCCCACCACGCGCGTGCCGCATAGCAGCGTGATGTTTGCGTGGCGCGCCAGCTGTTCGCGCAGGCGCTGCGCCTGGGCAGGCAGGGCGGCAGCGGGGCCGTCGCGCCAGATTTGTCCGCCTGCGGCGGGGTTGTCATCCACCAGCACGATGGCGCGTCCGCTGGGGGCCGCCGCCAACGCCGCCGCCATGCCAGCTGGGCCGGCGCCAACAATGAGCAGGTCGCAGGTGCGGTGTTGGCCAGCTGCCCGATCCGGTACGCCGGCCCAGGCCGTTGGGTCGAGAACGGTGTCGACGCGCATACCGTCGTGGCAAGGGGTTTGGCAGGCCAGGCGCAAGTGGCCGTCGACCAGCACTCGGCATTCATGGCAGATGCCCATCCCGCAAAACGCTGCACGCTTTTCGCCCGAGACAGAGATGCGGGAATTGCCGGGTGCGCGCAGGGCGAGCGCGGCGGCGACGCTGCTGCCCACGGCGACGCGCAAGGATTGGCCGTCGAGCTGGATGCGCAAGCGTGCGCAGTCGGGCGGAGTCTTCGTCATGGCGTGACCTCGTCGAAGGAGCGGGATGCGGCAAATGGAGTGGGGTCCAGCGGCGTGGCTGCGCCGGTCATCAGCGCGGCCAGCAGGCGGCCGGTGGCGGGGGCCGTGGTCACACCCAGGCCTTCATGGCCGACCGCCAGCCACAGCTTGTCGCGCGAAGGGTGGCGGCCGATCAGCGGAAGCCCATCCGGGGTGGCGGCGCGCACGCCCGTCCAGGTGCGGATGAGGTTCAAGCCGGACAGGCCCGGCAGATAGCCGATCGCGCGCCGGAGCATGCTGGCCAACACGGCGGGTTCGACGGCGGGGGTGAGGGCGGTGTCGGGGGCGGAACCCGCGGCGGAGCTCGAGGCAGAACTCGCGGCAGAACTCGCGGCAGAACCCGCCGCAGAACCCGCCGCGTATTGCTGGTCACCGATTTGCCGGGAGGACCCGATCAGCAATTGGCCGGTGGGGCGGGGCTGCACGTTGAAGGCCACTGCGGCGCCTTCGCGCTGCTGGGTACTGGCCGTGTAGCCGAGCTCAACCAATTGATGGCGGATACCGGTGGGGTAACGGTCGGTGATGGCCAGATGGCCTTTCTTGGGATGCAGAGGCAGGTCGTCACACAGCCGGCTTGCCAACATGCCCGCTGCCAGCACGATGGCTTCAGCGGTGCGCCGGGAACCGTCGGACAGGACCACGCCTTGCGCGTCGATCTTGCAGACTTCAACGGCTTCGAAAGACAGACACGGAGGGGCATGCGTGAGCAGCCAGCGGGCGGCACTGGGCGCATAGATCAGCGCGTCGCCGGACACTTGCAATGCGCCGGCGAGTCCGGCGCGCAAGGCCGGTTCGGCTTGCGCCAGTTGTTGTGCGTTCAACAGCGTGGAGGACACCCCGTGCTCCAGCAAGCGGCGCTGCTTGCACTCGGCCTCTGCCATGTCGTGATCGCTTTCGGCCACCCACATCGTGCCGCAACCGGTATAGGCGCATGCCGGGTCCGTGTGGTTCATGCGGGGGCCCCATTCGCGCCAGATTTCCAATGAGGCGGCGCTTAACGCCAGTTCGGCCGGGTGGGCATCCATGGCGACCAAATGCCCCATGCCGGTTTGCGTGGCGCCCCCCAGCCGGGCATCCACCACGCGTACCGACAAGCCGGCCAGCGCCAGTTCGTGCGCGCAGGCCGCGCCGATGATGCCGGCGCCGATGACCAGCACGTCTGTATGGCCGTGAGACATATAAAGCCCCCGTCGTGGAATTACAGCCGGATGCCCCAGCCGAAAGGATCGTCCGGCGGAATCAGCAAGGTGGATTCCGCGCAGACATAGGCGCGGCCTCGAATGGTGGGGATGATGTGGTCGCCGTCCCGTACGTAGCTGGCTTCGAACACGCTGCCAATCACGCTGGCCTGGCGCCAGACTTGCCCAGGAGCGAGCTTGCCATCGGCCGCCAGGCAGGCCAGCTTGGCGCTGGTGCCCGTGCCGCAGGGCGAGCGGTCATAGGCGTTGCCGGGGCACAGCACGAAGTTGCGGCTGTCGGCTGCCGGGTCGGGTGCGAACAGTTCGATGTGGTCGATTTCGGCCCCATCCGCGCCCGTAATGCCCGCTGCCGCCAGGGCCAGCCGTACGGCCCGTGCGTAATGAGTCAGGGCGTCGAGGTTGTCGGGCGCGACGCGTTGATCGTGTTCGCCGATCAGGAAGAACCAGTTGCCGCCCCAGGCGACATCGCCGATGACCTCGCCGTAACCCGGCACGTTGACGCGCACGGCGTGATGCCTGCGGTACGCGGGCACATTGCGCACGCTGACCGCGCCGTCGTCGTGCAGCGTGGCGCGGACAACGCCAACGGGCGTTTCGATGCCGTGTTCACCCGGGCCGATGCGCTTCAGATAGGCAAGCGTGGCGACCAGGCCGATGGTGCCGTGGCCGCACATGCCCAGATAGCCGGCGTTGTTGAAGAAGATGACGCCAGCGGCGTTGGCCGGGTCTGCGGGTTCGCACAGCAAGGCGCCCACGATGACATCGCTGCCCCGGGGCTCCTGCACGGTGGCGGCGCGCCACGCATCGTGATCGGATGCCAGCCGACGTTGCCGGTCAGCCATGCTGCCCGCGCCCAGCGCAGGAAAACCGGCCACGACCAGCCGGGTGGGCTCACCGCCCGTGTGGGAATCGACGACACGGATCTGTTTCATTGACGCGCTTCATCTGCAAGGGAGTGAACGGCCAACCGTGATGGCCAACGACTACGGCCAGCCACGACAGTCAGCCGCCAGGGGGAGCCGTCACGGCCAACCACTAGGGCAAGCCGCCACGGCCAACCTTTGACCGGCTCAGTCTAGGCAATTAGCTGCGTGACGTCGCCCGAAGCGTGATGGCGATGTCACGCATATGCCTTACGGAACGGATTGGTATTGAGCCGGACGCGTGGCCAGCGCCTGTGCCACCACGCGTTCGATCAGTGCGCGCTCTTCGCCGATGACGGGCAGGCGCGGGCGGCGAACGTGTTCGGTGCCGACGCCGACCAGCACGTCGATCAGCTTCAGGTTTTGCACGAGCTTGGTGGACACGTCCAGATGCAGCAGCGGCGTCATCCATTGATAGAGCGCCAGGGCTTCCGCGTGCTTGCCGGCTTTCATCAAGTCATAGAGCGCCACGGTTTCGCGCGGGAAGGCGCAGCCCACGCCGGCCAGCAGGCCATCGCACCCCAGCGCCAGCCCTTCGTAGGCCAGATCGTCTACGCCCAGGAAGATCTGGTAGCGGTCGCCGACGGCGTTGCGCAGGTCGGTCACGCGGCGGGTATCGCCCGAGCTGTCTTTGACGGCCGCAAGCCATTTGCAGTCGGCAAGCTCGGCCATGTGCGCGGGGCTCAAGTCCACGCGATAGGCGATCGGGTTGTTGTAGACCATCACGGGCTGCTGGGCGGCATCCGCCATGGTGCGCACGTTCTGCATGGCTTCGCGGGCGTCAGCGACGTAGATCAGCGAGGGCATGACCATGAATCCGGCCACGCCCAGCTTGTTGGCGCCGTCGATAAATCGCAGGGCTTCACGGGTGCTGGTCTCGGACACGTTGGCCAGAACCGGGATGCGGCCGCCGGCGGCGTCCAGCGCAATCTTGGTGACTTCCAGCTTTTCTTCCAGCGTCAGCGTGCTGGCCTCGCCCAGAGAGCCGCAGGTGACGACGCCGTGAATACCGTTGCGAATCTGGAAGTCGATGTGCTTGGCCGTGCCTTCGGCGTCGATGCGTTCATCGGCGTGGAACTTGGTGGTGATGGCGGGAAAGATGCCAGTCCAGCGAGGGTGGGTCATGACGGACTCCTGGTTGAAGGGGCGTTAGAAACTCAAAATATACGTTAAATATATTTAAAGAGAAGGGGTAAGCCATGAGGGTTAACCAGCGCAAAGTGTCAGGCCCCAATTTTTAGCTGTGGATCTTAGTGAGAATGGTTATAATTCAGGCCTTGTCAAACAGGCATTGGCCGCGGGGCTTGCCTGTTGTGGTGATCGGACTGAAGACAAGACCCACAAGACCCACAAGATCCACAATGAGGAAAAATCGACAATGAAATTCGCAAGGACTTTGGCCGCTATTGCCCTGTTGGGCTCGGCAGGCGCCGCGCAAGCGCACTTTGTTTGGTTGGAACGCACTGCCGAGGGTCCGGCCAAGGCGTACTTTGGCGAGTGGGCCGATGACCTGCGCGAAAAGCGCGATGGCTTGTTGGGCAAAGTCCTGGTGTCGCCGGTGGTGACGGCAGCCGATGGCAAGACGCTGAAGGCATCGGCCGAAGGCGCCGACTTCGTTGAATTCGCAGCCGCTGGCAAGGGCGACGTCCGCCTGGCTCAGCCCATTCAATTCAAAGACACGCTGGTGAAGTACGGCGCCAAGGCCGGCCGCGCGGATACGCAAGGCAAGCTGGATCTGGAACTCGTCCCCACCGCCGCAGACGCCAACACCTTCGTGCTGCAATTCCAGGGCAAGCCGCTGGCCAAGACCGAAGTCACCGTGTTCGGCCCGCCGAAGTGGGAAAAGCGTTTCTACAGTGATGAAAATGGCCGCATCGAAATCACGACGCCGTGGCCCGGCCAGTACGTGCTGGAAGCCGCGCACGTCGAAGAGAAGGCGGGCGAGGCTGATGGCAAGTCCTACGCCAAGATCCGCTACGTTTCCACCCTGACCTTCAACGTGTCCAAGTGAAAGCTCCCGCAGCCGGCGCAGGCATGATGCGCTATCGAATGGCCGTATTTTCCAGGGCGGCTGCGGCCATCCTGGGCGGCTATGCCCTCGCCTCGGCGGCTGCGGCTTGCCTGGCCGTCTGGCTGCCCATGGGGCGGGCGGACGCCGTCACCACGGCGCAGATGTTGTCCTTCGTGGTCTACGCCTGTGGCGTGATCTGGGTGTTCGCCACGCGCAACGCCTGGCGCGCCTGGGCGGGCATCCTGATCCCTGCCGCCGTGCTGGGCGCGTTGTTCCTGGCCGGCCGCACGATGGGGGTGGCATGAAGGCAGGCAAAGCCCGCGCGCAAGGCGAAGAAGGCCTGCGCCAGTCCATGTCCTGGTTGCATACCTGGGCGGGGCTTATTTTTGGCTGGGTGTTGTTCGCGATGTTCCTGACGGGTTCGCTCGCGTTTTTCCGGCCCGAGATCACGCGCTGGATGCAGCCGGAAATTCAGGTGCAGGCCCTGCCTGCCGTGCAAGCCGTGGAGATGGCGCAACGCTATCTGAATGACAATGCGCCGGACGCCAAGCGCTGGTTCATCACGCCGCCCACCGCTCGCGAACCGCTGACGCTGCTGCTGTACCAGGTTGCCAAGCCCAAGCCGGGCGAGCGCGGTTTCGTGCGCGTGAAGCTGGATCAGAACGGGCAGGAAGTCAAAGGCCGGGAAACACGCGGCGGCGAGTTCTTCTACCGCTTCCATTTCGAATTGGAAACCGCGTACCCGTGGGGGCGCTGGCTGGCCAGCATCGCGGGCATGTTCATGCTGGTGGCGATCATCAGCGGCATCATCACGCACAAAAAGATATTCACCGATTTCTTTACCTTCCGCCCTAAAAAGGGTGGGCAGCGCGCCTGGATGGACGGCCATAACGTGCTGTCGGTATTGGGGCTGCCGTTTCATCTGATGATCACCTTCAGCGGCCTGATGCTGTTCATGGTGATGCTGATGCCGGCCGGCATCAACGCCGTCTACGAGAATCCGCGCCAATACACGGACGACGTTTTCAAATCGTTCAAGGTCACGCCGCCGCTGAATCAGCCCGCCCCGCTGCTGCCGATTGCGCCGCTGCTTGAGCAGGCGCAGCAACACTGGCAGGGCCGCGTCGGCCGCGTCACCGTCAATAACCCGGGCGACGCCGGCGCCACCGTGACGATGGTGCGCGACGCCGCCGATGGCGTGTCGTATGGGCGCTTGGCGCCGTACATGCGTTTTGATGGCGTGACTGGGAAGTACCTGGAAGGCGAGGATGACCTTAGCGGCACCGTGCAGACGGCCGGCACCATCATCGGCCTGCATCTGGGCTTGTTTGCTGAACCGCTGTTGCGCTGGTTCTACTTTGTGGTCAGCCTTGCTGGCACCGGCATGGTCGGCACGGGGCTGGTGCTCTGGATCGCCAAGCGCCGTCAGAAGGCGCGTCCGGGCGATGCCCGCGAAGCTTTTTCGCTGCGTCTGGTCGATGGCCTGAACGCAGGCACGATCGCGGGCGTGGTCTTTGGCGTGGCTGCATTTTTCCTGGCCAACCGCCTGCTGCCCGCTGAGATGCCCGGCCGCCAACTCTGGGAAGTGCGCGCGTTCTTTTCGGCGTGGGCGCTGTCGCTGGTCTATGCCTTCGTGTTCCAACGCCGCAAATGGCAAGACCTGCTGGCCGTGGCGGCTGCCGCGATGGCCTTGGTGCCGGTCGTCAATGCGTTGACCACGTCGCGTCACCTGGGCGTGTCGCTGCCGCAGGGCGATTGGGTGATGGCCGGTTTTGACCTGACCTGCCTGGCCACGGCGCTGTTGTTCGCCTGGATGGCGCGCAAGGCGGCGCGGGCCCGCAAGGCGCCTGCGACGCAGCCGGCACGCGCTGCCGCCAAGCCGCGCGCTGCCGCCAAGCCGCACGCGGAAAAAGGGGCTGCCGCTGCGCCTGCCGCTGCCGCTGCCGCCGCGCCCGCCGCCTCCACCCGGCACCCGTCTTCCCCCGTTGCCGAGGCGCCCGTGACGAAGTCCGCCCCCAGTGCCGTCGTTTATGAACCGCGAGGTGATACGCCATGACGCTTGCCGCCTTCTGCCTGGCCTACGCGGGGTTTTCCGCCCTGTGCCTGGGCATGGACCGCCACTACGAAGATCTGTTCGACCGGGCCATGCCCCGGCGTCATCGGGTGCCGTTGCGCGCGTTCGGCTGGATCGCGCTGGCCTTATCGCTATGCGCGTCAGCCGCGGTGTGGGGCTGGAGCTACGGCACGGTCGAGTGGATCGGCATCCTCAGCATTGCCGGCCTGCTGCTGATCTGGTTCCTGACCTTCCGCCCGCGCGCCGCGCTGACCACGGGCGGGGTGTGCGCCCTGGCGGCGCCGCTCTTGGCGGTGCTGTAAGTTCGCCGGCCGGCTCGGGTTGCGCCGAGCCAGCCCTGACCGAGCCCCGCTGAGCCATTCCACGCATCCCGGCGACGAAGACGCCCGCCCGACGGCTGGGCGCTCCGGCACGTTACACTGCTCGTTTCCCCTAGCAAACGCCTCTTCGCCCCATGAATACCCGCGTCCTTACTGGCATTACCACCACTGGCACCCCCCACCTTGGCAACTATGCGGGCGCTATCCGGCCCGCCGTGCAGGCCAGTACGCAGCCCGGCGTGGACGCATTCTTTTTTCTGGCGGACTATCACGCGCTGATCAAGTGCGATGATCCGGCGCGTGTCGCGCGTTCCCGCCTGGAAATCGCGGCGACCTGGCTGGCCGTGGGCCTGGACCACGATCGTGTCACGTTCTATCGCCAGTCCGACATTCCTGAAATTCCCGAACTCAGCTGGCTCCTGACCTGCGTCACGGCCAAGGGCCTGATGAACCGCGCGCACGCCTACAAGGCGTCGGTGGACCAGAACGTGGCCAAGGGCGTGGAGCCCGACGACGGCGTCACGATGGGCTTGTTCTCGTATCCGATCCTGATGGCCGCGGACATCCTGATGTTCAACGCGAACCGCGTGCCGGTCGGCCGCGATCAGATCCAGCATCTGGAAATGGCGCGCGACATCGCCCAGCGCTTCAACCACCTGTACGGCCGTGATTACTTCACGCTGCCCGAAGTGGTGATCGAGGAAGACGTGGCGACCTTGCCCGGCCTGGATGGCCGCAAGATGTCCAAGAGCTACAACAACACCATTCCGTTGTTCGAAGGCGGCGCAAAGGCGCTGCGCGCGTCGGTGATGCGCATCGTGACCGATTCGCGTGAACCCGGCGAACCCAAGGACGCCGAGAGCTCGCACCTGTACACGCTGTACCGCGCATTCGCCACGCACGAGCAATCGGCGGCGTTCCGCAAGCAGTTGGAAGAGGGCATGGGTTGGGGCGACGCCAAACAGGCGCTGTACGAGCATCTGGAAAACCTGCTTGCGCCGATGCGCGAGAAGTACGTTGACCTGATCGCCAACCCCGGCCGCATCGAAGACATTCTGCAAGCCGGCGCCGCCAAGGCGCGCACGCTGGCGCTGCCGCTGATGCAGGAACTGCGCGAGGCCGTGGGCCTGCGCAACCTGAACGCGGGCGCCACGGCGGGCAAGGCGCAGGGCAAAAAGGAAAAGGGCAAGGGCGCGCGCTTCGTCAGCTTCCGCGATGAAGACGGCGCTTTCCGCTTCCGCCTTCTGGCTGCCGATGGCGAAGAGCTGCTGTTGTCGCCGGGCTTTGCCAATCCGAAGGACGCGGGCGGCTTGATGCAAACGCTGAAGTCCGATCCCTCGGACGCGGTGCTGACGGGCCTGCTGCAAGGGGCTGACACGGCCGCGGCTGGGGATGTGGACCCCGTCCTGTTGGGCCGCGTGCGCGACGCGCTGGTGTCGATGTCTCAGGAATAAAAGGGATAGCGGGGCGGTGTGGCGGCATCATGCGCCGCTGCACGCGCCGCCCGCTCAGGCTGGATTACGACGCGGTATGGGATACGGTCCCATCCGCGTCGTTTCACATTCAGGCTGCGCGTGCGTTCGCGTTGGCGACGATGCGGCCATCGCGCACCTGGAAACGCTGGGCGTTGCCCTGGCCCGCGATCTCCAGCATGTCGCCTTCCGAATAGCCCGTGACGTTCGGGCAGTCGAGCCATTCCGGGTTGATGAACGGAAAGTACTTCAGCGTGCCGCTGCCCTGGCTGACGAAGTCGAAGGTTGTGTTGGCGACCACTTCGGGGTCCCATTGGCTGGCGTCGAATACCAGCGCGCAGCCCGCGCCGATGCGGTACACGATGCTGGCGCCCATGCTGGCGAAACCCAGCGCGCCCACATGCAGCTGCGCGCCGTTCTGCAATTCGATGATGCGGGTGCCCAGGCGTTCCAACGTGATGTGCTTGAAGGTGACTTCCGCGCCATCAACGATCAGGTGCGCATATTGGCCCAGCGTGACTTCGCTGTAGGCGCCGCCCGCGCCGGCTTCTTTTTCGGTGATCGTTGCCGCTTCATTGGCGGCAAGCGTAATGGTATTGCGCATGACGAATCGCTCTCCGGGCTTTCAGGGTAGGGGCGCTTTTTTTGGATTTCTTGCCTGATAGACGGTTCGCGCCGCGGTTCGCCTGATCATGGATGTTTGTGCCTGCCGAGTTCCCCAACGCCACCGGCTTTTATTATTTGGACACAATTCGATATTTTCCCTTATTTTTAGATTGCTTGATTGAGGGAGCGCAAGGAAATCGCCAATCTAAGGGAAAGTCCTAAGCTAAAGAAAAAGCCCGGCGCATGCGATGCGCCGGGCTTTTTGATGAGCGGTGAATCTTCGGGAATCAGCGCTTGAGCTTGGCGAAGGCGTCGGCCATCGCGCTGTTCATGCCGCCTGCGGCAGCGCCTGCGTTGCCGCGGCCGCCATCGCTTTGCGAACGGCGCGGGCGGTCACCGCCCTTGGGCGCGTCGCCGCTGCGGCGAGCCGGGGCAGCGGTGTCGTTCAGGCGCATGGTCAGCGCGACGCGTTTGCGCGCGGCGTCCACTTCCAGCACCTTCACGCTGACCGTCTGGCCCACGCGCACCACATCACGCGGGTCCTTCACGAACTTTTCGGCCAGCGCCGAAATGTGGACCAGGCCGTCCTGGTGCACGCCGATGTCAACGAACGCGCCGAAGTTGGCCACGTTGGTCACGACGCCTTCCAGGATCATGCCCGGGTACAGGTCGTTCAGCGTTTCCACGCCTTCCTTGAACTGCGCGGTCTTGAACTCGGGGCGCGGATCGCGGCCGGGCTTTTCCAGTTCGGCGAAGATGTCGCGCACCGTGGGCAAGCCGAAACGCTCGTCGGTGAAGTCGGACGGCGACACGCCTTTCAGGGCTTCGCGCTGGCCGATGATCTGCTTCACTTCCGCCTTGATCTTGGCGACGATGCGCTCGACCACGGGATAGGCTTCGGGGTGAACCGACGACGCATCCAGCGGGTTGTCGCCGTTGGGAATGCGCAGGAAGCCGGCGGCCTGTTCGAAGGCCTTTTCGCCAAAGCGCGGCACTTTGCGCAGGATTTCACGCGTGGGGAACGCGCCGTTCTCGTCGCGCCAGGCCACGATGTTCTTGGCCAGCAGCGAGTTCAACCCGGACACGCGAGCCAGCAACGCAGCCGATGCCGTGTTGACGTCCACACCCACCGCGTTCACGCAATCTTCGACCACGGCGTCCAGCGAACGCGCCAGCTCGCGCTGGTTGACGTCGTGCTGGTACTGACCCACGCCGATCGCCTTGGGATCGATCTTGACCAATTCGGCCAGCGGGTCTTGCAAGCGGCGGGCGATGGACACGGCGCCGCGCAGCGTCACGTCCAGGTCGGGGAATTCCAGGGCGGCGGTTTCCGATGCGGAATACACCGACGCGCCGGCCTCGGAGACCACCACGCGGGTGACCTTCAGGTCGGGGAAGCGTTCCATCATGTCGCCCACCAGCTTCTCGCTTTCGCGCGATGCGGTGCCGTTACCGATGGCGATCAGGTCCACCTTGTGGCGCGCCACCAGCGCGGCCAGCGTGTTGATCGTGCCTTCACGGTCGCGGCGCGGTTCGAAGGGGTAGACGGTGGTGGTGTCGACGACCTTGCCGGTCTGGTCGATCACGGCAATCTTGCAGCCCGTGCGGATGCCCGGGTCCAGGCCCAGCACGGCCTTGGGGCCGGCAGGCGCGGCCAGCAGCAAGTCTTTCAAGTTGGCGGCGAACACGCGAATGGCTTCGGCTTCGCCGCTTTCGCGCAGGCGGCCGATCAGTTCGCTTTCGAATGCCGTCAGCAGCTTCACGCGCCAGGTCCAGCGGCAGACTTCGCCCAGCCAGCGGGCGCGCGGCGTGGCGTCCAGCGCGAACAGGCCGTTGCCCAGCTTCAGGAAGTTGGCGATGCGCGCCACGCACGGGTGCGGCAGTTGCGCTTCCAGCTCGGCTTCCAGGCCCAGACGCAGTTCCAGCACGCCTTGCTGGCGGCCGCGCAGCAGCGCCAGGATGCGGTGCGAGGGCAGCGTGCGCAGCGGCTCGTTGAAGTCGAACCAGTCGCGGAAGTTGGCGCCCTCGGTTTCCTTGCCGTCGATCATCTTGGAGTAGATCAGGCCGGTGGACCACAGGTGCTCGCGCATGTCGGCCAGCAGGTCCGCGTTTTCCGCGTAGCGCTCGGCCAGGATGTCGCGCGCGCCGTCCAGCGCCGCCTTGGCGTCGTTGATCGACGCTTCGGGGTTCAGGTACTGCGCGGCCAGCACGGCGGGGTCGCAGGCAAGGTCCGCCAGGATGGCGTCGGCCAGCGGTTCCAGACCGGCCTCGCGGGCGATCTGGGCGCGGGTGCGGCGCTTGGGCTTGTACGGCGCGTACAAGTCTTCCAGGCGCTGCTTGGTGTCAGCCGTGGCGATTTCCTGCTGGAGCTCGGGCGTGAGCTTGCCCTGCTGCGAGATGGATTCAAGGATCGAGCCGCGGCGCTCTTCGAGTTCGCGCAGGTAACCCAGGCGCACTTCCAGATTGCGCAGCACGGTATCGTCCAGGCCGCCAGTGGCTTCCTTGCGATAGCGAGAGATAAACGGCACGGTGGCGCCGTCATCCAGCAGTTCCACCGCCGAAGCGATCTGGGAGGCGCGCGCGCCGAGCTCGGTGGCGAGCTGCGCGACGATGCGGGCGTTGTCGACGCCGGCGGCGACGTTCGTGATAGCGGAAGTTTCAGACATCTCTATACGACGACAAAAAGGAAAAACAAGGGGCGGATTGTGCCATAAGCCACTGTTACAGAACGTGTGAGGGTGGACCGATCTGTCCCTGCGCGAGCCGGATCAGGCGGCTGCACCGAGTATCATTTGGTCCTTTCCCACATCAGTGTCTGGCGGCCGTACCGTATGGGTACCGGTATCTCCGAAGACGCCGACTGACACTAGGCTGCCGTAATGCTGGACCTGGATATATCCGAATTTTTTGACGAGGACGGGCCGCTGGCCACGGCCATGCCCGGCTACAAGCCACGCCCTTCGCAGGTGGAATTGTCGCAGGCGATTGGCGACGCCATTCAAGACCGCGCCACGCTGGTGGCCGAAGCCGGCACCGGTATCGGCAAAACCTGGGCTTACCTTGTACCCGCCTTCATTCAGGGCGGCAAGGTGCTGATTTCCACCGGTACCCGCACGCTGCAAGACCAGTTATTTGCGCGAGACCTGCCGCGCGTGCGCGCGGCGTTGGCCGCACCGGTCACGGCCGCGTTGCTCAAGGGCCGCGGCAATTACGTCTGCCACTATCACCTGGAACGCTTGCAGGGCGACGAACGCGCCTTGAAGTCGCGCACCGAAATCCAGCAATTGCGCCAGATTCAGGTGTTCGCCGGCATCACCAAAACAGGCGACCGCAGCGATCTTGCGCAGGTGCCTGAAGACGCCGACATCTGGCAGCGCGTGACGTCCACGCGCGAAAACTGTCTGGGCCAGGAATGCCCGCGCATCCGCGACTGTTTCGTCGTGAAGGCGCGCCGGCAGGCGCAGGAAGCTGACGTCGTGGTCGTCAACCATGCGCTCTTCATGGCCGACCTGGTGTTGCGCGAAGAGGGCGTGACCGATCTGCTGCCAGAAGCCGACACCGTCATCTTCGACGAAGCGCATCAGTTGCCCGACACGGCCACGCGCTTTCTGGGCAGCAGCGTGTCCACCCACCAACTGATGGACTTTGGCCGCGCGCTGGAAGTGGCGGGGTTGGCGTATGCCCGCGAGGCCGCCAAATGGAGCGACGTCAGCCGGCATCTGGAAACCGCCGCGCGCGAACTGCGCCTGGTCTGTGCGCCGCTTGACCGCATGCCGGGCCGCAAGGCCACGTTCGACGCCATTCCCAACCCCGAGGAATTCGACGAGGCCCTATTGGCCTTACGCGAAGCCGTGGATACGGCCACCAAGGCCTTGGGCGTGGTCGCGGAAAAACACCCTGACCTGATGGCGGCCGCGCGCATCGGCGCCGAGATCTCGGTACGGCTCAAGCGCTGGGCCACGCCCGGCCGTGCGGATGCCGGGTTTGCCGACGAAGGGTGGGGCCGGGACGATCAAGCCCCCGAGCCGGCCGCCGCTGACGCCATCGCTGCGCTGGGCGACGGGGCGTCCACGCCTGCGGCCATTCTGGAAGGCGTGGCCGCCGCAGCCGAACAATGGACGGGGCCCGCGGTGCGCTGGGTCGAACACGGCCAGCACCATGTCCGCCTGCATTCGGCGCCGTTGTCGGTGGCGCAGGCTTTCTCGAAATACCGCAAGCCGGGTCAGGCCTGGATCATGACGTCGGCCACGCTGTCGGTGAATGGCGAGTTCCATCATTTCACCAGTCAGCTGGGGTTGGAAAAGGCGCGCACGGGCAAGTGGGAGTCGCCGTTCAATTACCCGGAACAGGCCCTGCTGTTCGTGCCGCGCGGCATGCCCGAGCCGCAGTCGCCGCAGTTTCTTGACCGCTTCGTCGACACGCTGATGCCGTTGCTGGAAGCCAGCCCCGGCGGCACGCTGGTGCTGTGCACGACCTTGCGCGCCGTGGAGAAGGTGGCGACCTTGCTAGCCGATGCCTTTGACGATGCTGGCCATGATTGGCCGCTGCTCAAGCAAGGCGAAGGCACGCGCCGGGACCTGCTTGACCGCTTCTGCAAGCTCAAGCATCCGGTGCTGGTGGGTAGCGCCAGCTTCTGGGAAGGCATCGACCTGCCCGGCGATGTGCTGACGTTGGTGGCCATTGATAAGCTGCCATTCGCGCCGCCCGATGATCCTGTCATCGAAGCCCGGCTGCGGGCTTGCCGGGCCCAAGGCGGCAATCCGTTTTCGGAATACCAATTGCCCGAAGCCGCCATTTCGCTCAAGCAGGGCGCGGGCCGGCTGATTCGTACCGAGTCGGATTGGGGTGTGCTGATGGTGGGCGATGCGCGTCTGGTGGAAAAGCCTTACGGCAAACGCCTGTGGCGCGGGTTGCCGCCCTTTGCGCGAACGCGCGAACTGGAAGAGGTGCTGGCGTTCTATCGCCGCAAGCAAGAGGGCGGGGAAGACCAAGACCAAGACCAAGACTAAGACCAAGACTAAGACCAAGGCTAAGGCCAAGGCTAAGACTAAGACCAAGACCAAGACCAAGACCAAGACCAAGGCTAAGACCAAGGCTAAGACCAAGGCCGATGCCCACCCGGTTAAAAAAAAGCTCCTCGAATAATTCGAGGAGCTTTTTCTTTTCCCATGCGGGGAAGGCGGAGCAGCTGACGGATCAGTCGAACGGGTTCCACCAGCTGCGATCCGCCTGCAGACCCTTGGTCTTGAAGTCGCTGTTGGGGTAGTTCTTGTCGTACACGCGCTGCGCATCGTTCTTCAGTTCGGTCATGCCCAGCTTGTCGTAGGACGAGACCATCAAGTACAGCGCTTCTTCGGTGGCGGGGGCGCCTTCGAAGTCGGTGATGACGGTTTGCGCACGGTTGGCGG
Organism: Achromobacter kerstersii; assembly: GCF_902859595.1. Classification (GTDB taxonomy): domain Bacteria; phylum Pseudomonadota; class Gammaproteobacteria; order Burkholderiales; family Burkholderiaceae_B; genus Achromobacter; species Achromobacter kerstersii. The sequence goes on from NZ_CADIJQ010000002.1 coordinate 264,999, forward strand.
CGGCCACGTAGGCGCCGCGCTCGTAGTAATAACGGGCGACGTGCACTTCGTTCATGGCGATGGTGTTGACCAGCCACGCCACTCGCTTTTCGGCATCTACGGTGTACTTGCTATCCGGGTAGCGCTTGATCAGCTCGTTGAACGCATCGTAAGACGCGCGCAAGCCCTTGGGGTCGCGTTCGGCCGGGTCCTGGCCCGTGATGTTGGTCATGAAGGCGCTGGCCGGCGTGAAGTTGATCAGGCCCTTCAGGTACAGCGCGTAGTCGGTGCCGGGGTGGTTGGGGTAGAGCTGCTGGAAGCGGTCAATGGCGGCCAGGGCTTGTTCGTTTTCGCCGTCTTTCCAGTTGACGTAGGCCAGTTCAAGCAGGGCTTGCTGGGCATAGACGCCGAAGGGGTAGCGGCTTTCGATGGCGGTCAGGCGCTCGCGCGCTTCTTTCCAACCGCCCGAGGACATTTCGGACTTGGCGTCAGCGTAAAGCTGTTCGGCGCTCCAGTTGGTGGTCTTGTCGTACTTGCTGTTGGTCGAGCCGCAACCGGCGATGACGATGACGGCAAATAGCGCGATAACCACGCGCAAAACCGGCCCGCTTCGGGATGCGGGGTTCGAGGGAGCTGCGGAGTGGTGAATCACGAGAATCGTATCCTTGGTGTTAGCATGGCAGGCTGATTATATGATTTGTCTCCATGTCTGATACAGCCGCCGGCACAGATCTCGTTTCCGACGACGAACTCCTGGGCCTTCCTGACGAAAATGCGGACGGAAATCCCGGGGAAAACCGGGGTGAACCGCAACTTGTAACGGTTCCTTCCAGCACCAAGGCCGATCGGCTCGACAAGGTTCTGGCCGGGCTGATGCCCGACCATTCCCGCAGCCGCCTGCAAGGCTGGATCGAATCCGGCAATGTGCACGTGAACGGCGCACCCGGCAAGATCCGCCAGACGGTGGGCCCCGGCGACGAGCTGCTGGTATGGGCCCAGCCCGCCCCCGACGCCCGCGCCTTCACGCCCGAACCCGTTGAATTCACCGTGGTGGGCGAAAGCCCCGACTGGATCGTCGTGAACAAGCCTGCCGGCCTGGTCACGCATCCGGGCGCGGGCAACTGGAGCGGTACGCTGCTCAACGGCCTGCTTTACCGCTACCCGGAATTGGCGGCCGTGGCGCGTGCCGGCATTGTTCACAGGCTGGACAAGGACACCTCCGGACTCATGGTCGTGGCCCGCAACGAGAAGGCCCAGACGCATCTGGTGCGCCAGTTGCAGGCACGCAGCATGGGCCGCGAATACGTGGCCCTGGCCCATGGCTGGGTCGCAAACGGTGGCCGTGTTGAGCGCGCCATTGGCCGCGATTCCCGCGTGCCCATCCGCATGAGCGTCGAGCGCCCCGTGGCGCCCAAGCCCGCCATTACCAATTACGCACCGGTCCGCCGTGGCCAGGTTGACCCCGGCGGCCGCGTCACGGAAGTGGTGTGCCGCCTGGAAACGGGGCGCACCCACCAGATTCGCGTGCACATGGCCAGCCTGGGCCACCCGCTGCTGGCCGACACCATCTATGGCGGCAAGAACATCGCGGGGGCGCAGCGCCAGATGCTGCACGCCCGCGCCCTGCATTTCGATGATCCGGGCGGCAACGGTGAAGTCCAATTCGCCGCCGCCGTGCCCGCTGACATGACCCTGGTCCAGGAAAGCATTGCATGGAACGCGTGATCGCCAGCCTGCCTGTCGTAACCGGCCCCCAGTGGGCCGGTGTGAATTATTTCTGCACGACACGCGCGGGCGGCGTGGGCGTGGCCCCGCATGACACCCTGAACCTGGGGCGCCGCGCGGGCGACAACCCCGACACCGTGGCCGAGAACCGCCGCCGCGTGCGCGCCGCCGTGCCGGCCGAGCCGCTGTGGTTGCGCCAAGTCCATGGCAGCGAAGTCGTGGACGCGGACGCGATGGATGCGGCAGGCGAACCTGCGGCGGGCGAACCCGCGGCAGGCGAACCTGCGGCAGGCGAACCTGCGGCGGGCGAACCTGCGGCGGGCGAACCCGCGGCAGGCGAACCTGCGGCAAGTGAACCTGCGGCAGGCGAACCCGCGGCAGGCGAATCCACGACGGGCGCGCCCGCGCAGGATGAACCTGCCGTGGACGCCAGCGTCACGACGCAGCCGGGCCGCGTGCTGGCCGTCATGGTGGCTGATTGCCTGCCCGTCGTCATTACCGATTCCAAAGGCCAGGTGCTGGGCGCGGCGCACGCCGGCTGGCGCGGCCTGTCGGGCGGCGTGCTGGAAAACACATTGGCCGCCATGCGGGCCAAGGCGCCGCAGGCCGAAGGCTGGCGCGCTTGGGTGGGCCCCGGCATCGGCCCGCAACATTTCGAAGTGGGCCAAGACGTGCTGGATGCGTTCACGGCCGATGATCCCGCCACGGCGCGTTACTTCACGCCGCGCCCGGGGCTATCGGGAAAGTGGCTGGCCGACCTCGCCGGATTGGCCGATTTCCGCCTGCGCCGCGCCGGGGTACAAGAGGTGGCGTTAAGCGGCTTGTGTACCGTATCGGCCTCGGATCGCTTCTTCTCTTATCGGCGCGACGGCGAAACCGGACGCATGGCATTGCTGGCCTGGCTCGACCCGGTTTGATCTTGCGCAAGGCCGGCAGGCGGGGTTGAGTCCTACCCTGATTGCCTCCTTGTATACCCGCATTGACAGTCCTGGACCCGGAATGCAACATCAATCGAGCAGTGTCGATAACAAGGTGTCGAAGTGAACGCCAATCTCTCCGCAGGACCCATTCCGGTGAGCGTGGCACCGGAAATCCTGGCCGACATTCAGGCCGAATTCTCTCGCGAGTGGCAGCGCCTTTGCGACGATGCCCGACGCGGCGCGCTTGCGCCCCTGGCTGACCGCCGCTTCGCCGGCGACGCCTGGTCCGCCAATAGCTCCCATCTGCTGATGGCGCACACGTATTTGCTGTCGGCGCGCGCCATGCAGCGCATGGTTGACGCCGCCCAGGTCAGCGAACCCATGCGCAACCGCCTGCGCTTTTCCATCATGCAATGGGTGGATGCGCTGTCGCCGTCGAACTTCCTGGCGCTGAATCCGGACGCCCAGCAATCCATCGTCGAAAGCGCGGGCCGCGCGCTGAACGAAGGGCTGGCGAACCTGCTGGGCGACGTCAAGAAAGGCCGCATCACGCAAACCGACGAATCGCAGTTCGAGATCGGCCGCAACGTGGCGGTGACGCCCGGCGAAGTGGTTTACGAGAACACGCTGTTCCAGCTGATCCAGTACACGCCGTCGACCGCCACGGTGCACGAACGCCCGCTGGTGATCGTGCCGCCGAACATCAATAAGTTCTACATCCTGGATCTGCAGCCCGAGAATTCCTTCGTGCGTCACGCGGTGGAGCAGGGCTTTACGGTGTTCCTGGTGTCGTGGCGCAACCCGGTAGCAAGCGACACCGACGGCATCGACCGCGCCACCTGGTCCGACTACCTGGACAACGCCGTGCTGCAAGCGCTGCGGGTGGCCAGCGACATCACCAAGCAACCCAAGGTCAATGCGCTGGGCTTCTGCGTGGGCGGCACGATGCTGGCTTCCGCGCTGGCGCTGGCTGAAGCGCGCGGCGAGCATCCGGTGGCCTCGCTGACGTTGCTGACGTCGCTGCTTGATTTCCACGACACGGGCATCCTGAATGTCTTCGTGGACGAAGCGCACGCGTTGCTGCGCGACCATCAATTAGGCAACGGCGGGTTGATGCCCGGCCGCGACCTGGCCACCACGTTCTCGTTCCTGCGGCCCAATGAGCTGGTCTGGAACTACGTGGTCGGCAACTATCTGAAGGGCCAAAAGCCGCCCCCGTTCGATCTGCTGTTCTGGAATGGCGACAGCACCAATCTGCCGGGTCCGTTCTTTTCCTGGTACTTCCGCAATACCTATCTTGAAAACAATCTGAAGGTGCCGGGCCGCGCGCAAGCCGCCGGCATGCCGCTGGACCTGACGCGCCTGACGATGCCGGCGTACATCTTCGGGTCACGCGAAGACCATATCGTGCCTTGGGTGTCGGCCTACGCGTCCACGCAGCTGCTGCGCGGACCGCAACGCTTCGTGCTGGGGGCCTCGGGCCACATCGCGGGCGTGGTCAATCCGCCGGCCAAGAAACGCCGCAGCTATTGGGTGGCGGACGGGCTGGGCAAGCAGGGGCACGACGACATGCCCGGCGACCCCAATGCCTGGTTCGCACAAGCGGCCGAGCACGCGGGCAGCTGGTGGCCCGATTGGACAGACTGGCTGTCGCAGCATTCGGGCAAGCAGGTCAAGGCGCGTACAAAATTAGGCAATGCCAAGCACCAGCCGATCGAGCCGGCGCCTGGCAGGTATGTGAAGGTCCGGGCAGCCTGAAACCGCCCAGCGCGGTTGGCCCAGGCCAATAAGAAAGTTAATCAACGAGGCGTCCGTCGCACACAGGAGGAAGTCCAATGAGCGGAAAACTGGCTTACGTAACAGGCGGGATGGGCGGTATCGGCACCTCTATTTGCCAGCGCTTGGCCAAGGATGGCTTTCGCGTGGTGGCAGGTTGCGGCCCCAGCCGCAATTACCAGCAATGGCTGGATGAGCAGGCAGCACAGGGCTACACGTTCTACGCATCGGTGGGCAACGTGTCGGATTGGGATTCCACGGTAAAGGCTTTCGAGAAAGTCACCGCGGACCTCGGCCCGGTCGATGTGCTGGTCAACAACGCGGGCATCACCCGCGATGGGCTGTTCCGCAAAATGAGCGCCGATGATTGGCGCGCTGTGATCGACACCAACCTGAACAGCCTCTTCAACGTGACCAAGCAGGTCATTGAAGGCATGGTTGAACGGCAGTGGGGCCGCATCGTCAACATCAGCTCGGTGAATGGTCAGAAGGGCCAGTTCGGCCAGACCAACTATTCCACGGCTAAGGCCGGCATCCATGGTTTCACCATGGCGCTGGCGCAGGAAGTGGCTAGCAAGGGCGTCACGGTCAATACGATCTCGCCGGGCTATATCGGCACGGACATGGTTCGCGCCATCCGTCCCGAAGTGCTGGAAAAGATTGTGGCCACCATTCCGGTGCGCCGCTTGGGCACGCCCGAGGAAATCGCTTCCATGACGTCGTGGCTGGCTTCTGATGAGTCGGGTTTTTCGACGGGCGCAGACTTCTCGCTCAACGGCGGCCTGCACATGGGCTGATGCTGGCAAGCGGGGCCGCCGTGGGCGGCCTCAGGCGCCGGAAGGCCTCGGGGAGAGGGCCTTCCGGCATTACACTCCACCTTATTCGAAGTCTAAGAGATCGCCCGATCCGGGGACACACATGACGCAAGCACAAACCGGCGCCAGCCTGCGCCTGATTAAAAAGTACCCCAACCGTCGCCTATACGACACCCGGACCAGCACCTACATCACTCTGGCAGATGTCAAGCAACTGGTTCTGGCCAATGAAGAATTCCAGGTTGTCGACGCCAAGAGCGGCGAAGACCTGACCCGCAGCATTCTCTTGCAGATCATTCTGGAAGAGGAAAGCGGCGGCATGCCCATGTTCTCGTCGAACATGCTGTCGCAGATCATCCGTTTCTATGGTCATGCCATGCAGGGCATCATGGGTTCTTATCTTGAGAAGAACATCCAGGCCTTCATGGAAATCCAGACGCGCATGGCCGAGCAGTCCAAGGGCCTGTACGGCAGCCAGTTCGGGCCCGAGGCCTGGACGCAGTTCATGAACGTGCAGACGCCCATGCTGCAGAACATGATGAACAACTACATCGATCAGAGCAAAAACCTGTTCGTGCAGATGCAGGATCAGATGCAGGACCAAACGCGCGCGATGTTCTCGACCTTCCCGTTCACGCCCGGCAGCACGCCGGGCACGGGCACGGGTACGGGCCGCAAGTAGCCCGACATCCGTTCGTTCAAAAGCCGGTGTGGCAACAGCCCCGCCGGCTTTTTTGTGGCCTGCCGCCGTTTGAGCAAACGCAATAATCCGCCCCTTTTGGGGTCCCATGGTTCAGGGATATGTCAGTTTTTTTCGTTACATTAATGAAAACGGTTCTTGTTTAGCTTCTTAGAACCGCCATTCATTTGTGTCTCAAGGATTATGCACATGATCAAGAAAGCCTTGGCGCTGGCCATCGTCGCTCTGAGCGTGTCTGCCGCCAACGCGGCCGAATACCCCATCGGCAAGCCGGTTGAAAAGGGCGGCATGGAAATTGGCGCGGTGTATCTGCAGCCGATCGAAATGGACCCGCCCGGCATGATGCGCGCCGCCAAGGATTCCGATGTGCACCTTGAGGCCGACATCCACGCCACCGCCGGCAACAAGACGGGCTTTCCGGAAGGCGAATGGGTGCCGTACCTGGTCGTGAACTTCGAGATCCAGAAAGTCGGCAGCCAGAACGTGCAGAAGGGCACCTTCATGCCCATGGTCGCCAACGACGGCCCGCACTATGGCGACAACGTCAAGCTGGAAGGCCCGGGCAAGTACAAGCTGAAGTACACGATCCTGCCGCCGTCCGAAAACAAAATGGCCCACTTCGGCCGCCACATCGACAAGGAAACCGGTGTGGGTCCGTGGTTCGAGCCGTTCGAACTGGAATATGAATTCGTCTACGCCGGTACCGGCAAGAAGGGCGGTTACTGATCGTGCGCCGCCTGCTTAACGGAGTTGCCGCGCTGCTGATCGGCCTGGCCGGTGTTGCCGGCATGGCGCCTGCGCAGGCGGATGAACTGCCGACGTTCACACTCAGGTTCAAGCCGGACGGCACGTTCGAGCCGGCCACCCTGGAAGTGCCCGCCGGCCGTTTCAAGATTGAACTCATCAACGAAAGCAACGAGCCGGTGGAATTCGAAAGCATTCCGCTGCGCAAGGAAAAAGTCCTGGGACCCGGGGTGAAATCCTTTGTGGTGATCACCATTTCGCGTCCCGGCGAGTATCCCTTCTTTGATGACTTTCACCAAAGCGTGAAAGGCACCCTGGTCGTCAAGCCCAAGGAATAAGCGGTAGCTATACATGGAACAAGTCCTCTTTATCGTCTGGCGTGAAAGCGTCGAAGCCTTGCTCGTGGTGGGTATTTTGTACACCTGGCTGCGTTCTACGCCCGAAGGCAAGCGGGGGCTGAACTATCTGTGGGGCGGCGTTGCGGCGGGTCTGGCGCTGGCCGTGGCCTTGGCGCTGGTGCTGCTGGGCGTGTCGTCCTGGCTCAGCGACGAAGGGCAGGAATGGTTCCAGGCCATCATGTCGCTGGCGGCATGCGCACTGGTCGTGCAGATGGTTGTATGGATGAAGAAGCACGGGCGCACGCTGAAAGGCGAGCTTGAAAGCGGGGCGCGCAGTTCGGTTGCCAATGACAACTGGTGGGGCCTGTTTGTGCTGGTCGCCATTGCGGTTGCCCGCGAAGGCAGCGAAACCGTGGTGTTCCTGTACGGCACCGTGTCGGCGGGCGAAGGCGGCAGCGACATGCTGAAGCTGGCGCTGGCCGGTGTGGCGGGCTTTGCCGTGGCGCTGCTGACGTTCTGGCTGTTGCAGCTGGGCGGCAAGCTGATTACGTGGCGCCGGTTCTTCCGCGTGACCGAAATTCTGCTGTTGCTGCTGGCCGGCTCGCTGCTTGTGGGCGGCCTGGACCATCTGATTTCGCTGGATGTCTTGCCCACCATCATCGACCCCGTGTGGGACAGCTCGTGGCTCTTGAGCGACAGCACTGGCGTGGGCAAGGTCCTGGCCGACTTCGCCGGCTACCGCGCGTTGCCCGCCCTGATCTCGGTGTTGTTGTGGGTGGCTTACTGGATTGTGGTCTGGGCGCTGTTGCGCTGGGTGGGCAACAAGCCCGTCCGCGCGCCGGCCGCCGCTCGGAGCGCGTCCTGATTCCGGTTTGATGCCGGACTGAACAATGAAGGTTTGACCATGGCAGCTGTACTCGGGAGGGTGACCTCCCGGATCGCCGACTTTCTTCGTGACCATGCCCCGCTGTTGCGCAAGCTGCAGTGGGGCATTGTTGCGATGTACGCGTTCCTGTTGATCGTGCCTGTGCTCCTGCCGTTGCCGGACAACACGGCATCGGTGTTCAACAATCTGACGATCGTTGCGCAGTTCGCCTTTTGGGGCGTCTGGTGGCCGTTCGTGCTGATCTCCATGCCAATTCTGGGCCGCGCCTGGTGTGGCTGGCTGTGTCCCGAAGGCATGCTGACCGAATGGGCCAGCGAGCGGGGCCAGGGCCGCGCCATTCCCAAATGGATGCGGTGGGGCGGCTGGCCGTTCGTGGCCTTTGCGCTGACTACGATCTATGGCCAGCTTGTCAGCGTCTACCAATATCCGCTGGCCGTGCTGGCGGTGCTGGGCGGCTCGACCGTCGCCGCCATGATCGTCGGCTGGCGCTATGGCCGCAGCAAGCGCGTGTGGTGCAAGTACCTTTGCCCGGTCAACGGCGTGTTCAATCTGCTGGCCAAGCTGGCGCCCTGGCACTTCAAGGTTGACGAAGAAAAGTGGCGTCACCCGGTCATCCGCATTGAACCCATCAACTGTGCGCCGCTGGTGCCCCTTCGTCACATGAAGGGCGCCGGCGACTGTCACATGTGCGGGCGTTGCAGCGGCTACCGCGGCGCCATCGAGCTGACCGCGCGTTCGCCCGAAGAAGAAATCGTGAACGTGGCCGACGGCGACGGCTGGCAGACCGCCTTGCTGTGCTTTGGCCTGATGGGCATTGCGATCGGCGCCTTCCTCTGGAGCGCCAGCCCCTGGTTCGTGACGGCCAAGCAATGGGCCGCAACCTGGCTGGTCGAGCACGACATCATGTGGCCGTTGATGGACAACGCGCCCTGGTTCATCTTGACCCACTACCCGGACGTGAACGACAGCTTCTCGTGGCTGGACGGTGCAGGCATTCTGATGTTCGTCGTCGGCGCAACCATCGTGGTGGGCGGCTCAAGCTTCCTGTCACTGTGGCTCGCCGACCGCCTGGCGCCCGCCGCAATGGAAGCAGACGCCCGGGCGACTGGCTGGATTCGCCCCGGCGTGCACAAGCTTGCGCAGGCGCTGATTCCGTCGGCTGGCATCGGCGTGTTCCTGGGCTTGTCGGCCACCACCGTCAACCTGCTCAAGCACGAAGGGGTGCAAGCCGCGTGGGCCGGCCCCGTGCGTTTCACCTTGCTGACGCTTGCCGTGTTGTGGACCTTGCGTCTCTTCGCGCGCCTGCTCACACAGCGTCAAACCCGCGGCTGGCGCATGGCTGCGGCCTGGCTGGTGCTGGTGGCGGGCCTGGCGCCGTTCTGCATGGCCTGGGTGTTTTTCTTTGCAATCTGGTAAGAACCGCTTGATAGCCTGAGGCCGGGCGCTGCGATACAGTGGAAGGCTGCGCCGGACTGGCCGGCGGCCTTCTTCTACACGCTTCTTCATGACTTCTTACGCGTTTCGCCTGCTCAACGTTTTCGCGTCTACCCCCTTCAGCGGCAACCAGCTGTGCGTGTTCGAAGACGCGCGCGGCTTGGACGACGCCACCATGCTGAATCTGGCGGCCCAGTTCAATCTTTCCGAAACCACCTTCATCCTGCCGTCCGAACAGGCGGATGCGCACGTGCGCATCTTCACGCCAGGCTACGAAATGAAGTTCGCGGGGCACCCCACCATCGGCACCTCGCAAGTGGTGCGCGATCTGCGCCAAACCGGCGATGCATTGACGCTCGAATTCAAGGCCGGCGTCGTGCCCGTGCAAGCCAGTGGCGATACCTGGACCTTCACGGCTCCATGCCCCGGTGGCGTGCGCACCGCGCCGCCTGAAATGGACCGTGCCGAGATCGCCGGCCTGATCGGCCTGAACGCCGATGACCTGCTGGGCGATCCCATCTGGGTCGACACCGGCGCTGACCAACTGCTGGTGCCGCTGGCCAGCGTTGATGCCGTGCGCCGTGCTGCTCCCGATTCGTCAAAGCTGAACCGCTGGCAAGTCAGCAGCCTGGGCCGCAAGACCCTATATGTGTTCGCCTTCGACGAAGGCAATGTGCAAGACGAACGCCAGATCGTCGTGGCCCGCTACTTCTTCGCCAAGGCGGGCGGCGGCGTGGACGAAGATGCCGGCACGGGTTCGGCCTGCGCGAATCTGGGCGGCTGGCTGATTCACCAGAAGCGTCCCTTGCCCGCCCGCATCCTGGTCGAGCAGGGTGATCAGATGGGCCGGCCCTGCCGCTTGCTGCTTGATGTGCTGGCTGATGGCCGCATCCAGGTGGGCGGCCGCGCATTGGAGATCGGGCGGGGCACCGTCACCCTCTAAGCCCATCAACGATTCCGGTCAGCCAAAAAAAACGGCGCCCGTGTCAGACACGGGCGCCGTTTGGCTCTCTAGGCCTCAGTATGGAATGCGGCCTTGCTTACTTCTTGTTCTTGGCCGGGTCGACCTTGATGTTGTTCATCACTTGCTTCACGCCTTCCACGCCACGGGTGACGGTGGCTGCGTGATCGGCTTCGGCTGCGGTGCCGACGGTACCCGTCAGGGTGGCGACGCCGTTGTTGGTTTCCACTGCAATGTCCAGCGCGCTCAATTGCTTGTCGGCAACGAAGGCGGCCTTGACCTTCGTCGTGACCGTCGCGTCAGAGGCGTACTCGCCCACGGACTGCTTCGGCTTGCCGTCATCGGCCGCAAATGCCATGGAAGTGAAGACAGCGCCCGTACCCAGTGCGGCGGCGGCGATCAGCTTGCGAATTTCCATAGTCGTGCTCCTTATTTTCGTATTGTCTGGCGCGGTGATGGTTCATGCGCCAGACGTTCAATATTCGTGTTGGGTATCCGTGCTATCTGCGTGTTCTATTTCTTTCGAAGAGCGCCGCTCAAGATGGACAAGAGCGCCAGCACCAGGAAGACAAAGAACAGGATCTTGGCGATACCCGCGGCCCCGGCGGCAATGCCGCCAAAGCCGAGAACCGCCGCGATGATCGCGATGACGAAGAAAACTACGGCGTAATGCAACATGTCAGCTTCTCCAGAAGTTTCGACCGATCAAGGCGGGGCAGGAATCAGGGATTGCGGTCGAAGAAATCCCGGACTTCCTTCTGAGCATCTTCCTTGGTCTTGCCATAACGCTCCTGGATCAAGCCAGCCAGGCGTTCGGCGTTGCCTTCCGTACGGGTCAACTCGTCGTCGGTGAGTTCACCCCAGGCCGCTTTGGCCTTGCCGGTCAGTTGCTTCCACTTGCCGGCGATGATGTCGTTATTCATGGTGACCTCTCTTTGTCTGCGTGCGACACAAGGCTTATGGCCTATAAGTCCTGCATTCGCGGTTGAGTTGGACACTGATCAGCTAGCCCCTACCGTACGAGTCGGCCATAGGGGCTGTCAAACCTGGCTGTGGGTAAATGTAACCGCCGAATTGGCCCCCCGCAGCCCGGTTTTTCGACGGAAATCGGCAGCCGAAGAATGCCGCTCAAGAGTTACATTCCCGCAATGTTTTGTCCCCTTTTGAGCGGGGCTAGTAACGGGAGATACGGGGTTTTTGCGCGATATTCGCCCTGGCCGATGGGGGTGCGCCCCGGTATAGTCGTGACGGAACTCGTCGAGGTTCATCAACAGGAAAGGGAGAGGGTACGCATGACGCAACGACTTTGCAGCGCAATCTTGCTGGCGCTGGCCGCCATGGCGGCAGTAGGGTGCACGCACGTGACGGATCGGTATCAGGCCACGGCACCCGCAGTGGTGACGCCAAGCACGTAAGGGGGCTGCCAGGTAGGTGTGCTGCCAGATAGGTGTGCTGCTAGGTAGGGGCTGAAAGATTGGGCCAATCATGCAAACGGGGCGCCTGAGCGCCCCGTTTGCATTGCCGTCGCCGCAGTCAGGCTGCGGCCGCGGGGTCAGCCCTGCGCGATACGCTGCGCAATGTGCTCCAGCGCCTCTTCCACCTGGTCCACCAGGATCAGGCACAGATCGCCGGCCGACAGCCGACCCAGCGCGGTATCGATGGCCAGGAACTCGCCATGGATCTCTTCGATATGCTGGGTGCGCGGCGCGCCGACCAGGCCTTCTTGCAGCAACGCCAGCACTTCGCCATCGGCGCGGCCACGTTGGCATTGGTCCTGATACAGCAGCACGTCGTCAAACGCCGCGCCAAGGATTTCGGTCTGCATGCGGATGTCTTCATCGCGGCGGTCGCCCGCCCCGCTGATGACCACCGACCGGCGCTTGGCGGGCATGGCGTCCACCGCGCGCACCAGGGCCAGAATGGCGTCGGGGTTGTGGCCGTAGTCCGCAATCACCGTGGCCCCGCGGTAGTCGAACACGTTGAAGCGGCCGGGGGCCGTCTGCGCGTCGTTGACGAAGGTGGCCAGGCCACGGCGAACGATGTCCCAATCCAGGTTCAACGCCCAAGCAGCGGCAATCGACGCCATGGCGTTTTCGACCTGGAACGTGATCGTGCCGTTGCGCGTCAGCGGAATCTCGGCAAGCGGAAAACGGGTTTCTTCCGCACCCTGGGCCGCCACGATGGCGTCGCCATCGCGATACACCGACCGCAGGCCCTGCGCGCGATGCGTCGCCAACACCGGGTGATTGCGGTCTTCGGCGAAGTAGGTGATCGAACCCGGGCAGCTGGACGCCATCTCGGCCACGATCGGGTCGGCGGCATTCAACACCGCCGTGCCGGACGGATGCACATGCTGGACGATGACGCGCTTGACGACCGCCAGGTCTTCCACCGTGCTGATATAGCCCAGGCCCAGGTGGTCGCCCATGCCGATGTTCGTGACGATAGCCACATTGCAGCGGTCAAACGCCAAGCCTTCGCGCAGGATGCCGCCGCGCGCCGTTTCGAACACGGCGGCGTCGACGTCGGGGTGCATGAGCACGCTGCGGGCGCTGCGCGGGCCGCTGCAATCACCCGTGTCGATACGCAGGTTGTCTACGTAGACGCCGTCGGAATTCGTCATGCCAACGCGGTTGCCGGCCGTGCCCAGAATGTGGGCGGTCAGGCGCACCGTGGTCGTCTTGCCGTTGGTGCCGGCCACGGCCACGACCGGAATCCGGCCGTCGTCGCCGTCGGCGTACATGTTGGCGATGATGGCCTCGCCCACCGGGCGGCCCTTGCCGAACGAGGGGTTCAAGTGCATGCGCAGGCCGGGCGCGGCGTTCACTTCCACCACGCCGCCGTGCTGCTCTTCAAGCGGGTAGTGCACGCTTTGCGCCACCACGTCCACGCCGCAGATATCCAGGCCGATCATGCGGGCAGCCGACACGGCGCGCGCGGCCATCTCGGGGTGCACTTCGTCGGTCACGTCGGTGGCCGAGCCGCCCGTGCTCAGGTTGGCGTTATTGCGCAGGAAGATCAGCGTGCCGGGAGGCGGCACGGAATCGGCGTCGAAGCCCTGCTTTTTCAGCGTGGCCAACGCAATGTCGTCAAAGCGGATCTTGGTCAGTGACGTTGCGTGCCCATCGCCACGCAAGGGGTCGGCGTTGACCTGGTCCACCAGTTGGCGGATGGTCTGCTGGCCGTCGCCCGTGACTTGCGGCGGGTCGCGGCGCGATGCCGCCACCAGCGCGCCGCCCACCACCAGCAAACGGAAATCGTGGCCGGGAATATAGCGTTCAACGATGACTTCCGAGCTGATTTCTTCGGCCACTTCAAAGGCCTGGATCACACGCTCGCGCGTCTCGATGTTGACCGCCACGCCGCGCCCCTGGCTGCCGTCGCGCGGCTTGACGACCACGGGGCCGTTCAATTCCTGCGCGGCTTCCCAGGCTTCTTCAGCCGTGGTCACGGAACGGCCCATCGGCACCGGCACGCCGGCGGCGTCCAGCAGCATCTTGGTCAGGTCTTTGTCTTGTGCGATCGATTCCGAGATGGCGCTGGTCAGGTCGGTTTCGGCGGCCTGGATGCGGCGCTGCTTGCTGCCCCAGCCAAACTGCACCATGCTGCCTTGCGTCAGGCGGCGGAACGGAATATTGCGCACGACGGCCGCGTTCACGATGGCCCCGGTGCTGGGTCCCAGGCGCACGTCTTCGTCCAGTTCGCGCAGGCGCTTGAGCGCGTCAGCCAGGTCGAACGGCGTGTCATCCAACGCGGCGCGCACGAGCTGCTGCGCCAGGTCCATCGCCAGCAGGCCGACTTCTTCTTCGCTGTATTCGACAACGACCTGGAACACGCCGGGCTCGATGGTCGAGTGCGTGCGGCCGAAGGTGACGGGGCAGCCGGCGTGCGCCTGCATCGTCAACGCTACGATCTGCAAAACGTGGGCAATCGACACGGCGTCTTGATGGCCTTCCGGGCGCATCAGCCCCATCTGTGGCAGGCGTGCGCGCAGGCGGGCTTCGAACTCGGGCAGGTTGTCGATGGAGCACTCGGCGTCGGCGCACGAAACAATGGCCTCGATCGCGGTGTTCTTGCTCCACAGATTGGGGCCGCGCAGGGCCCGGATACGGGAAACTTCCATGGCAGGTATTCCTGTCAGTATTGTTGAATCCAGCGGCGCACCAGATCGATGGTGGGGCCAGAGAAGGCTTCGTCGGATTGCAGCAGCGCGAAGTCGCCCGCCGCGATGCCGTTCAGCACGCTCTCGATGGCTTTGCCATGGTCCGGCTCGTCCTGGATGTCTTTCACGCGGCTGCCTTGCGACAAGCCCTGGCGCAGCAGCGCGCGCGCCTCGCCGTCGGGGCGCTTGCTCTTGACGGTCTTGTCGTCATAGAGCACGACGCGGTCAAAGGCGTCGCCCAGCAGGCGGCCCTGTTCGATCAGATCGGCATCGCGGCGGTCGGCGCCGGCGGAGTAAACCGCGGCGCGCGTCGTCGACGGGAACTGGTCGATGGCGGCGATCAGCGGGCGCAACGCCGAGGCGTTGTGCACGTCGTCAACCACCACGGTGCCGCCGTTACGCTCAAACAGCGTGAACTGCCACGGCGCGTCGGCCTGGTCGATATCGAAGGTTTCGATGCCGGCGCGGATCAGTTCCACGGGAATGTCCAGCGCCCAGGCGGAGCCCACGGCGGCCAGCACGTTTTCCACCTGGAAGGCCACGCGTCCGCCATGCGTCAGCGGAATCGCGGCCACATCGGCCAGCCGTTCTTCGCGGGCGCCTTGCGCCAGGATGATGCTGCCGTCGCGCACGAATACGGCGCGGCCATCTTGTTGCAGATGGGCGGCGATGGCGGGCAGGGCGGGGTCGATGCCGAAGAAGATCACGGCGCCGTCGCACAGCTCGGCCATTTCCACCACGCGCGGGTCGCGTGCGTTGAGCACGGCGGCGCCCGTCGGCAGCACCACGTCAACCTGCGTGCGGAACACATTGAACATGCGCTCCGTTTCGTTGATGTCGAAGTCGCCCAGATGGTCGGCGTCGTCGATGTTGGTGACGACGCCAACTTGGCAGCGGTCATAAGCCAGGCCTTGGCCCAGGATGACGCCGCTGTCGTTTTCGATGACGGCGGCATCCACGTTGCGGTTCATCAGCAGGCGGGTGCCCGACGCGAAGTCGGCGCGGTCGCCCTTTTGCACCAGGCGGCGGTCCAGGTACAGGCCTTCGCTGCAAGCCAGGCCCGTGCGCTTGCCCGACAGATGCAGCAGGCGGGCAACCAGTCGCGCGACCACGGTTTTGCCGTTGGTGCCGGTGACGCCCACGATGGGGATGCGGCCCGCATCGCCTTCGGGGAACAGATGGTCGACGATGGCGCGGCCCACCGGGCGCGGCGTGCCGTCAGCGGGCTTCAGGTGCATCAGCAGGCCGGGGCCGGCGTTGACTTCCACGATGGCGCCGCGCTGCTCAGCCAGCGGCCGGGTGATGTCTTCGGCCACCAGGTCCACGCCCGCGATATCCAGGCCCACCACGCGGGCGGCCAGCGTCACGGTGGCGGCAATGCTCGGGTGCACGCGGTCGGTCACGTCGAAGGCGACGTTGCCGCTGCGCTGCACCAACACGCGCTGGCCGTCGGCCGGCACGCTGTCTTCCGACATGCCCTGGCGCGCAATTTCCAGCCGGGCGGCGGAATCCAGGCGCACAAAGTTCAGCGGATGGTTTTCAGTGCGGCCACGGCGCGGGTCGATATTGATCTGGTTGTCGATCAGTTCGGTAATGGTGGACTTGCCGTCGCCCGTCACCCAGGCCGGTTCGCCGGCGGCGGCGGCCACCATGCGGTTGCCCACCACCAGCAAACGGTGTTCGTTGCCCAACACGAAGCGCTCGACGATCACGCCGCTGCCTTCGTCCACCGCCACGCGGTAGGCGGACACCACCTCTTCGCGGGTCGTCAGGTTGGTGAATACGCCACGGCCGTGGTTGCCGTCGTACGGCTTGACCACAACGGGCAGGCCGATGTCTTCGGCCGCTTCCCAGGCGTCGTCTTCGCTGCGCACCAGGCGGCCTTCCGGCACCGGCACGCCGCAGGTCGACAGCAGTTCCTTGGTCAGATCCTTGTCGCGCGAAATGCCTTCGGCGATGGCGCTGGTGCGGTCGGTTTCGGCCGTCCAGATGCGGCGCTGGGCCGATCCGTAGCCGAACTGCACAAGGTTGCCCTCGAACAGGCGGATGTAGGGAATGTCGCGGTCATCGGCCGCGTCCACGATGCAGGCGGTGCTGGGGCCCAGGCAGTGCCGGTCCACCAGCGTGCGCAGCTTGGCAATCGTGGCGGGCACGTCGAACGGGCGGTCTTCAATGGCCGCCATGACCAGGTCGCGGGCTTCGTTCAGCGCCGTGCGGGTGACCTGTTCCTGCCAGGCGCGCACCACCACTTTGTAGACGCCGCGGGTCGACGTTTCGCGGGCTTTGCCGAAACCGCCGCGCAAGCCGGCCAGGTTCTGCAATTCCAGCGTGACATGTTCAAGAATGTGGCCGGGCCAGGTGCCTTCTTTCAGGCGGGCCAGGAAGCCGCCGCGGACGCCGGGGCTGCAACGGTGCTCAATCAGCGACGGCAACCATTCAGACAGGCGCTCGTAAAACCCGGGAATGGTGTTGGACGGATAGTCCTCCAACTCACCAATATCCACCCACGCTTCAAGGACCGGGCGATACGTCCAAATGTTCGGGCCGCGCAAAGCCACGACATCGAGAAATTCAATGTCTTTCTTTTTCATGTTTTAATTTACTTGAGAAGCAGGTTGGCACGCGCGGACGCCCCTATGTAAGACCGCGAATTTACTGGCAAATTTATGGGGTTGCGCTTTAAGAATAATGCCAACGAGTGGGGGATCCCAGATATTCCTAATTAGAAAAATCGGCTGCTACTATACGACGCCTTCAAGGCGTGAACTCGTTGTGTTGTAAGGAAGGGACACGTTTGCCGCCGTTGGTGGTAAACCGGTTGCCGCCTAGTAGGGCAGAGTCCTGGCCCGGTATGCGTTCCAATGAAAAAACCACACCTGCTTTCTGGCCTTGCCGATGCCTTTCCTGCCGCCTGGCGGGATGAAATCCGCGCTGAATTAGCGGACGGCGAAACCTTGCTGGCCTGGGTTGAAATAGACCTGGACCAGCGGCTGAAGTTCCAGCCGGGGCTGATTGCAGCTACCGACCGTCGGCTATTGGCTCGTAATGCTGCCGATAACGGCTGGGAATCGTGGGTCTATGGCCCCCAATTAACGCTGAATCTTACCGATCACGCGGGCGCCGCCGTGCTGGAATTGCACGACGACACCGCGCGTCTGGCCATCTGGCGCTTCACGCTGGCCCGCAATCCGGCCGCGCTGCGCCTCTTGTCGCACTTCGAGTCGCAACAGGCGATCCGCCTGTCCGGCCATCAGGAAGAGGCGCCGCAGGAACGCAACTGCACCATCTGTAATAACGTTATTCCCGCGGGCGAGGAAGAATGCCCCACCTGCAATCAAGAGCAGGCGGCGCCGTCTTCCACCTGGGCGCTGTTGCGCCTGTGGCGTTTTGCCCGGCCGTATCGCGGCGCTTTGCTGGCCGGTTTTGTGCTGACGTTGTTGGGCACGGCTGCGACCCTGGTGCCGCCGTACCTGACGATGCCGCTGATGGACGACGTGCTGATTCCGTTCCAGAACGGCGCGCCCATTGATTACAGCAAGGTCCGCCTCTACCTGAGCGGTCTGTTGGCGTCCGCCATCCTGGCCTGGGGGCTGGGCTGGGCGCGCACCTACATTCTGGCGTGGGTCAGTGAGCGTATCGGCGCCGACTTGCGCACCACCACCTATGAACACTTGCAGCAGCTGTCGCTGGAGTATTTCGGCGGCAAGCGCACGGGCGATCTGATTTCCCGTATCGGTAGCGAGACCGACCGCATTTGCGTGTTCCTGTCTTTGCATCTGCTGGACTTCGCCACCGACATCCTGATGATCGTCATGACGGCGGTGATTCTGGTGTCCATCAACCCCTGGCTGGCGCTGGTTACGCTGGTGCCGCTGCCGTTCATTATCTGGATGATCCACGCGGTGCGCGACCGCTTGCGCCACGGCTTTGAAAAGGTCGACCGCATCTGGTCCGAGATCACGAACGTGCTGGCGGACACCATTCCGGGCATCCGCGTGGTCAAGGCGTTTGCACAGGAAAAGCGCGAAGTGGCGCGCTTTCGCGAAGCCAATAACCGCAACCTGGAAGTGAACGACCGCGTGAACACGACGTGGTCGCTGTTCTCGCCCACGGTCACGTTGCTGACGGAAGTGGGCCTGCTGGTGGTGTGGATTTTCGGTATCTGGCAGGTGTCGCAGAAGCAGATTACGGTGGGCGTGCTGGCCGCGTTCCTGGCGTATATCGGGCGCTTTTATTTGCGCCTGGATTCCATGAGCCGCATCGTCTCGGTGACGCAGAAAGCAGCCGCGGGTGCCAAGCGCATCTTCGATATTCTTGACCACGTTTCCAGCGTTCCCGAACCGCAGAATCCGGCCAAGCTGCCGCATATCAACGGCCGCATCGAACTGCGCGATGTGGGGTTCCGCTACGGTAATCGCCAAGTGATTCGCGGGCTGGACCTGACCATCGCCCCGGGCGAGATGATCGGCCTGGTGGGCCATAGCGGGTCGGGCAAGAGCACGCTGATCAACCTGATCTGCCGCTTCTACGACGTGTCCGAAGGCGCGGTGCTGGTGGATGGCGCCGACATCCGTTCGGTGCGCGTGGCCGACTACCGCCGCAATATTGGTTTGGTGCTGCAAGAGCCGTTCCTGTTCTTCGGCACCATTGCCGAGAACATCGCCTACGGCAAGCCTGACGCCACGCGCGATGAAATCGTGGCCGCCGCCCGCGCGGCGCATGCGCACGAGTTCATTCTGCGCCTGCCGCATGGCTACGATTCGCTGGTAGGTGAGCGCGGCCAGGCCTTGTCGGGCGGCGAACGCCAGCGTATTTCGATTGCGCGCGCCTTGCTGATCGACCCGCGCATCTTGATCCTGGACGAAGCCACGTCGTCGGTGGACACCACCACGGAAAAGGAAATTCAGAAGGCGCTGGACAATCTGGTGCGCGGCCGCACCACCATCGCCATCGCGCACCGCCTGAGCACGCTGCGCAAAGCAGATCGCCTGGTTGTGCTGGATCGTGGCCAGATCGTGGAGCAAGGGCCGCACGAAGAATTGATGGCCCGCGAGGGCGCCTACTATCGTCTCTACCAGGCGCAGGCGCGCCAGGCGGAAGCCGACGCCCAAGCGTCGGACGGCGAAAACATCGCCGCCGTGGCCTGACGCGGACCCAGGATTATCGTCATGACGTTGCCCACCTTTCAATTGCGCCGCAATGCCTTCGGGCGCCTGGAATACCAATCCGCCGATGGCGAAATGCACGAAGGCGTTTTGCCCGTGCGCGCCTTTCCGATCAGTGAAGCGGGCCGCGGCCTGTCGCTGGTGACTGCCGACGGCCACGAGCTGGTGTGGATCGAACACCTGTCCGACGTTCCGGCTGAGCCGCGCGCGCTGATCGAGGAAGAGTTGGCGGGCCGTGAATTCATGCCCGAAATCCGCAAGCTGGCCAGCGTGTCCACGTTTGCCACGCCCAGCACCTGGAAGGTGGAAACCGATCGCGGTCCGACGTCGTTCACGCTGCGCGGCGAAGAAGACATCCGCCGGCTCAGCCCGCAGACGCTGCTGATCGCCGACAGCCACGGCATCTTCTATCTAGTGCGCGACATCCTGTCGCTGGACAAGCACAGCCGCAAACTGCTGGACCGGTTCCTGTAAACGTGTTGCCTACGTGTTGCCTACGCGCTGCCCTTGAACGGCGTGTGCGCTTCCAATTCACCCAAATAGTCCGTCACCGCCGAGGTCTCTTCGTCCAGGAAGTTCTGGATCGCCTCGGCGAAACCGGGGTGGGCGACCCAATGCGCCGACCACGTTGGCGTGGGCAACAGGCCGCGCGCCATTTTGTGTTCGCCCTGCGCGCCACCTTCGAAACGTGCGATGCCGTGCGCGATGCAATACGCGATGGACTGCATGTAGCAGGTCTCGAAATGCAGCCCCGGCACGTATTCCGTCGCGCCCCAGTAGCGCCCGTAAAGCGCATCGCCGCCCGCCAGATTTAACGCCGCCGCCACCGGCTCGCCCTCGCGCTCGGCCATGATCAGCACAAAGGCATCGGGTTGTTCGCGGTAGGCGCGCAGAAAGAAGTCGCGATTCAGATAGGGCGGGTTGCCGTGCTGAAAATACGTGCGGCAATAGCAGTCATAGAAGAAGGCCAGATCGGCCTCTTGAATATCGCTGCCGCGCAGCCACCGGAACGCCAGCCCGGCCGCGGCCACCTTCTTTCTGTCTTGCCGTATTTTCTTGCGCTTGTCGTGGCTCATTCGCGCCAGGAACGCATCAAAGTCCGCAAAGCCGTCGTTGGTCCAATGAAACTGCACGCTCTCGCGAATCATGAAACCGGCTTCGCGCAGCACGCGCATATCGGCGTCAGACGGAAACAGCAGATGCAGCGACGACACCTTGACCTCTTCGGCAAAGGCCACCAAACCGCGCACGAGCGTGGCGCGGTCTTCATCGTTAGATGCCAGCAGGCGAGGGCCCGTCACCGGCGTGAAGGGGATGGCCGACAGCAGCTTGGGGTAGTAGCGCATGCCGTGGCGCTGGAAGGCGTCGGCCCAGGCGTAGTCGAACACGTATTCGCCACGAGAATGGGATTTCAGATAGAGCGGGGTGGCCGCGGCCAGCCCACCATCGCGCCACAGCGCCAGATAATGCGGCGCCCAACCCGTCTCGGGCGCGGCGCAGCCCGTTTCGTGCAGCGCGCACAAAAACGCGTGCCGCAGAAAGGGCTGGTCCCCGGCCAACGCGTCCCAGGCTTGGGCGTCGATGCGGGACAGGTCGGTTTCAATGGTCAAGCGCAGGGAATCCATTCGTGAATGATAAAGTCTTCGTCAACGCACGGTCTTGAAACCGTTCGTTTTTTCAGGTTTTGCAGCGGCTTCGCGCCGCTTGGGATTCGCACACATCATGGATAGCAACACGACCCCTTCCGCCAAGGAAGGGTCAGGCTCGCACTGCCTTCGCGGCCAGGCTCTCGCCGCGCTTGCCGCGCGCGAGTGGCCCGAGAAAATGGCGGCGGTACGCGCAATCAGCGATAGCGCCGTGATGGACTGCCAGCGTGAATTCTCGGCGCCGGAAGGCTTGCCCGGCCGGCCCGCGAGGCCGGAGCTGGTTGCGCCCGCGCTGGTCAAGCACCGCTCCATGGCCACGCTGGAAGGGCGCGCGGCGTTGCTGCACGCGCTGGCCCATATTGAATTCAACGCGGTCAATCTGGCGCTGGACATCCTCTGGCGCTTCGCCGGTATGCCCGATGCGTTCTACCGGGATTGGCTGCGTGTCGCCCGCGAAGAGGCCTATCACTTCGATCTGCTGCGCCAGCGGCTGGACACCTTGGGCTATGCCTATGGGGATTTTCCGGCGCACAACGGCTTGTGGGACATGGCCGAACGCACGCGCGGCGACCTGCTGGCCCGGCTGGCGCTGGTGCCCCGCACGCTGGAGGCGCGCGGCCTGGATGCGTCGCCGATGATCCGCAACAAATTGGCTGGGGCGGGGGATGCGGATAGCGCCGCCATTGTGGACATCATCCTGCGCGATGAGATCGGCCACGTCGCCATCGGCAACCACTGGTTCAAACTGCTTTGCTCGCAAGCAGGCCAGGAACCCGTGGCCTGCTACGCTGATCTGGCGCAGCGCTATGACGCCCCCCGCTTGCGCGGCCCCTTCAACCTGGAGGCCCGCCGTGCGGCCGGCTTCGACGACGCCGAACTCGCCGCGCTGCAAGCGGGTTGATTCGACCCCAAAGGAATTCTTCGCATGACCACCCGATTGGCCTCCGTGCTACCCCGTGCCGCCTTGACCTTGGCGGGGGCGCTTTGCATCGCGACCGCCCACGCCGCTGACCCATTCGCTACCTGCCTCGCGCAATTGCGCGGCCCTGCGCTGAAAGCGGGTGTGTCCGGCGCCACCTTCGATACGCACACTGCCGGCCTGACGCCCGACATGGCGGTGATTGACCTGCTGGACGCCCAGCCCGAATTCAAGACGCCCATTTGGGATTACATGGCCGGGCTGGTCGATGACGAGCGCGTGGCGGATGGCAAGGCGGGCATGGCGCGCTGGCAGTCCGACCTGGACCGCGCCGCCTCGCGCTATGGCGTAGACCCGGCCACCATTGCGGCGGTGTGGGGCGTGGAAAGCAATTTCGGCCGTACGCTGGGTGGCCGGCCACTGCTGACCTCGCTGTCGACGTTGTCGTGCTTTGGCCGCCGCCAGGCGTATTTCCGGGGTGAGTTCTTCTCGACGCTGAAGATCATCCAGGACGAGCACATCGCGCCCGACCGGCTGGTGGGCTCCTGGGCGGGCGCGTTCGGCCAGACGCAGTTCATGCCGTCCACCTACTTGCGGCTGGCCGTGGATTTTGATGGCGATGGCCGCCGCGATCTGGTCGACAGCGTGCCCGATGCGCTGGCGTCCACCGCCAATTTCTTGAAGCGCGCCGGCTGGAATCCGTCGCTGGCCTGGGGCTACGAGGTCAAGCTGCCTGCTGGGCTGGACACATCGGGCGCCGGGCGCAAGAACAAGCGTCCGATGTCGTCGTGGGCCAAGCAAGGGGTGACGCGCGTGGATGGGCAAGCCTTGCCGGGCGGCGACACCCCCGCAGGCCTGTTGCTGCCCGCTGGACGCAACGGCCCCGCCTTCCTGGTCACGCGCAATTTCGATGCGCTGTATTCGTACAACGCCGCGGAAAGCTATGCGCTGGCCATCGCGCATCTTTCGGATCGGCTGCGTGGCGGTGGGCCGCTAGTTCAAGCCTGGCCAACCGATGACCCCGGCCTGTCGCGGGCGGAGCGGCGCGAGCTGCAACGGCTGCTGATTGCCAAAGGCTATGACGTCGGCGAACCCGATGGCATGATCGGCGCCCGGACGCGTCAAGCCTTGCAGGCCGCGCAGCGCGAACTGGGTTTGCCCCCGGACGGCCGCGCGGGGCAGAAGGCATTGAAGGCACTGAAAGCGTCCGCCGCCAGTAAAGCACCGGGCTGAACCCCGCCAGATTTACAAGTTTTGCAAAGATCCGGCCCCCGGTAACGGGGCTGACATGCGTTACGCCAGCCACCGCCCTATACTGGTTTTCCGATTTTTCAGGAGCACGATGATGAGTCTGTTGGATACCTTGGCCTCGATGGCCGGTGGCGGTCAGCAAGGGGGCTCCGCGTCATTGCTGCCTGCCCTGATCGAACAATTGAACAAGTACCCGGGTGGGCTAAGCGGCCTGATCGCCAGCTTCCAGAAGGGCGGTTTAAGCGAAATCGTGGCGTCCTGGGTCGGTACAGGCCAGAACCTGCCGGTCAGCCCCGACCAGCTTGGCGCGGTGCTGGACCCCGGCGTCGTCAATGAACTGGCCGCCAAAACCGGCCAGGACACGGATTCCGTCTTGGGTTCGCTGTCGTCCTTGTTGCCGCAACTGGTCGACAAGGCCACGCCGCAAGGCGAGGTGCAACCCGGCCAGCCCTTCAACCCGACCGACCTGCTGGCCTCGCTGGGCGGCCTGTTCGGTAACCGCGGTTAAAGACAGTACAGGTTCTTCTCCTGACACGCTGTCTGCTTGCATCCCCCACCCGCCGGCGCCTGTTTCAGGCGCTGGCGCTGGGCGCCTTGGCCCCGCTGGCCGCTTGCGCGCCGCCCCTGTCCTTGAACGCCACGTTCCTGCAACTGTGGCGCAGCCACCTGGAGCTGAAGCCTGAAGACTGGCGCGTGCGCTTGTCGGCGTATCGCCGGCTGGGCTGCCGCGAGATCTTCCTGCAATGGGTGGGCCTGGAAGGCGGCCTTCCGGATGACTGGATGGCGCCCGACGCCGTGCTGCGCATGATCTTCGACGAAGCCGAACGCCAGGGGCTGGGCGTGCATGTGGGCCTGCCTTATGACCAGCGCTGGTGGGATGTGCTGGCCGGCAA
Source organism: Achromobacter kerstersii (assembly GCF_902859595.1). Lineage (GTDB taxonomy): Bacteria > Pseudomonadota > Gammaproteobacteria > Burkholderiales > Burkholderiaceae_B > Achromobacter > Achromobacter kerstersii. The sequence continues at coordinate 289,313 of NZ_CADIJQ010000002.1, forward strand.
GGACAAGGCGGCGTTTACCGGTTATCTGGAGCAGACGCGCGCCCGTGGCGTGGCGTATATGGAGTCCGCGCCCTGGCCCAAGCGCCGCGCGTTTCGCGGCTGGTATCTGCCCTACGAACTTGAGCAATACAACTGGGCGTCTGAAGAAAGGCAGGCGCAGCTGATCCCGTGGCTGGACGCGTTTTCGCGCACGGCGCAGGCAACCAGCCGCGGCGTGCCTTGCATCTCCACTTATCACAGCCGCCTGCCCACCGAGGGCTCGCTGATGAAGCTGTGGAGCGGCATTCTGGATCGCGTGCGCATCCATCCGATGATTCAGGATGGCGTGGGCGTGGCGGGCCTGGCGAACTATCAGGCGCTGGCGCCGCTGCATGACATGCTGCTGGCGCGCCGCGCCTCGTTCGACCTGATCCTGGAACTGTTCGAAGAGCTGCCTTCGGGCAGCACCGATGGGTCTACCTTCAAGGCGCGTTCGGCTGACTTTGACCGCGTGAAGCAGCAGTGGGAAGTGGCTCGCGGCTACGGCGCCAAGCGCGTCGTGGCGTTCGCCATGGAACCTTGGGTGATCGACAACACGCCCGAAGCGCGCGCGCTGATGCGTGCCTGGCTGGCGGCGCGCGTCTAAGCGCGCCCGCCCGGCTCAGTTGAAGCTGCGGCCGATAATTTCCAGCATGACTTCACTGGTGCCGCCAAAGATGCGCAACGCGCGCGCGTCCACCCAGGCGCGGCCAATGCCGTACTCCGCCATATACCCATAGCCGCCGTACATTTGCAGCAGGTCGTCCAGCACGCGCCCCTGGATCTCGGTGGCATTCAGTTTGGCGATGGCGGCGGTGGTGGGGTCCAGTTCGCCTTCCATTTGCCGCGCCAGGCAATCGTCCAGGAACACGCGCAGCATCGTCGTTTGCGCACGCGCGTTGGCCAGTTTGAAGCGGGTATTCTGGTAGTCGATGACGCGGCGGCTGAAGACCTTGCGGTCGCGCGTGTACTGCGCGGCTTCATCCAGCATGCCTTCCACCGAGGCCGCCGCGCGCAAGGCAATTGCCAGCCGTTCGCGGGCGAGTTCACGCGTCATATATTCGAAGGCGGCGTTCTCTTGGCCCAGCAGGCAATCCGCCGGCACGCGGACATCATCAAAGTACAGCTCGCACGTGTCCTGGCTGTGCTGGCCGATTTTGTTCAGCGCGGTGCCCTTGGTGTAGCCGGGCAGGTTTTCCTCGACGCAGAACAACGACAAGCCGCGCGCTCCCAGGTCAGGGTCAGTGCTGGCCAACACGATCGCCAGGCCGGCGTTCACGCCATTGGTAATGAACGTTTTCTGGCCGCTCAGCACGTAGCTGTCGCCATCGCGGCGCGCGCGCGTGCGGATGGCTTTGAGATCGCTGCCCGCGCCGGGTTCGGTCAGCGCAATGGCGCCGATGACGTCACCCCGCGTCATGGCGGGCAGCCAGCGGTCTTTCTGCGCATCGGTGCCAAAGTTCAGCAGATAGGGCGACACCATGTCCGAATGAATTGAAAAGCCGATGCCCAGAAAATTGGCATGCGCCAGCTCCTCGATCACGACGGCGGAATGGCCGAAGTCACCGCCCAGTCCGTAAGGGTCGGGCAGGGCGCAGTTGAGCAGGCCTTCGTCGCCGGCACGCTTCCACAGCGCGCGCGGCGTGACGCCGGCCTTTTCCCATTCGGCGTAGTGGGGCGCGATTTCGCTGGCGACAAAGCGCCGCACTTGGTCGCGGAACAGTTCGTGGTCATCCCGGAATACGCGTCGCATGATGCCTCCTTAGCGGCTGTACGGGTCCGTGGCGCTGACCTGCCCGCGCAGGACGGGCGCGGCGGCGGTGCCGGTCAGGAACAGGCTGTAGTGGTCGCCGGGTTGCAGCGCGGGCAGCGGTTGCGGGGGCGAGACCGCCGCGCCGCAGCCCGTGGCCAAAGTGGCGCTGACCGGGTTGATGGCGCGGGCGGCGGCGGCGCCGGGTTTGACGTCCTGGAACAGCACGGGGCCGGACGGGCTCACGCTCAATTGCCCAGCCGCGCAATCGGCCGCCAGGTTGTAGAAGCGCAATTCCGCCTTCAGCGCGTCCTGCGCGCCGTTGCTGTCATCGATAACGGCGAACGTCAGCGTGCCGCCGTCGCGCTTGGGAATCAGCGTGCTGAAGGTGTCAGGCGCGACTTCCAATGTGGCGGCGGGCTTGCCATCCACCTGCACGGTGAAGGGCTGATTGCCTTTGACGATGGCGTAGGTGGTGGCGGGCTTGGCCGCGCCAGGTTCCTGCGCCGGGCCGTTGGCGATCTGCACGCGCAACGGCGTTGCGTCAGGGTTCACGATGCGCACGAATGACGAGCCGGCAGGCGGCCGGGCGGCATACAACTGCGCGAACGCGCCTTCAGCGGCTGCGTTGCCGGCAAGTGCAGTCAGCGCAACGGCCACCGCCAGGCGGGAAGGAATGAACATGATTCAAGACTCCGGTTTTTTGCTGAGGCGGGCGTCCAGGTACAGGCGCGCCAGCTGTTTGCGATCTGCCTTGTCCGTGGTGGTCGTCGGGAAGCGATGGCAGGCGACGAGTTCTGACGGGATCATGTAGGGCGGCAGACGCCGGCCCAGCACGGCTTTCCACTCGTGCAGGTCTGGCGGCAGCGGCTGCACGCCGTCAGGGCCGGAAGCCGCCGGTTCAACAAAGCCGATCAGCCGCACAATGGCGCCGTCGGGGCGGCGCAGCGCAACGGTGGCGCCTGCGCGCACGCCGGGCAGTGTGGCGATGGCGGCATCAATTTCGGCGAGTTCGATGCGATAGCCGTGCAGCTTGATCTGGTCGTCGATACGGCCACGGAAGGTGACCAGGCCTTGATTATCGATCTCGCCCAAATCCCCGCTGCGATAGCCGCGTTTGCCATTGCGCGTGAACATGCGGGTGGCGTTCAGGTCGGGGCGGTTCAGGTAGCCGCGCATGACGTGGTCGCCTGCGATGCTGATTTCACCGTTCTCGATGAACACGTCGGCATAGGGTTTGGCGTGGCCGATGGGAAACGGATTCGGCGCGGCGGCGCGCAGGGCAGCGTCGATTTCGACCCACGTCGTGGAGCACGTGGCTTCGGTCGGCCCGTAGGAATTGATGATGCGCACATCCGGAAAACGCTGCCACAATTCTTCCGCCATCGGCGGCGTCAGCGATTCGGCGCCGAAGACGAAGACGCGCAAGCCGGGCAGGTGAACGTGATTGAAATCGGGGTTGAACAACTGTTGGCGCACGAACGACGGCGTAGACGCCCAGACGTTGATGCGCGTGTCCGCTAGATACTTGATGAACGCGTCACGCTCGGCGATGACCTCGCGCGGGCACAGCACGCAGGTGCCGCCAAGCGCTAGCGCCCCGACCCAGTTGAACAGCGAGAAATCGAAACTGAACAGCATCTGGTCCATGAACGCGGGCGCCGCGCCCAGGTTCAGGCAATCGCGAATCCAGCCGGCAAACAGCGTGATGCTTTCGCGGCCGATCTGCACGCCTTTTGGATCGCCCGTGCTGCCCGATGTGAACATGACGTAGGCCAGGTCTTTCTCGGCCAGCGGCGCAGGCGCGTCGCTGGCGGGCAGGAAGATGTCGGCTTGCGCGTCATAGCGCAGCCCGGCGTTGACCAGTTGGCCGATGCGCGCAATGCGCTCGGGCGGGTTGATCACGTCCACCGGCACGAACGGCACGCCGATTCGCAAGCATCCCAATATCGCTACCAGAAACGCCGCTTCCTTATGGCCGGATATTGCCAGCGGCGCGGCGTCGTGGCCGCCCGCCAGGCCAGCATGGCCCGCCGCCAGTATCCAGGCGTTGGTAGCGGCTTTCAATTCGCTCCACGTCATGGCGCCTTGCGCGTCCACCACCGCCACGGCGTCGGCGTTTGTGGTGATGTCGGTGAAGTCGTAGGTGCTGAAATCGAAACGCATCGGCCGTTCTCCTGACTGCGTGTGGGCGCCTTCAGGCGCGGCCGTTCTCCGCGATGAAGGCGGCAAGCGTGTGCACCGATTCCAGATGCACGTCGATTTCAGTCGGCGGAATCTTGCAGCCGAATTCACGTTCGACGGCCAGCGCCAAGTCGACGGCGGCCAGCGAATCCACCAGACCGGAATCGATCAGCAGGGTGTCGGGGTCGACCTTGGTCAGGATGATGCCTTCGATCATGTCGGCAACCTTGGTTTCGATGGTCTTGATGTCCATTGCATGCTCCGGGACCGCGCGGCGGTCAGAATTGGAAATAGAGGAAACGGGTTTCTTTGTGCAGGTTTACCAGGCAAAGAAACAGCAGCACCAGCATGGCGACAAGCCACGCTGTGTTGGGGCGCCACCGCATGAACGCGCGCGGCGCTTCCTGCGGCTTGAACAGCGCGGGCGAATAGCGGCCCAGAATCTGGTGCGCATTGGGCGTGAACCAGGCAATGCCCAGCAGCACAATTGTGTACAGCAATTGCATGTGATGGCCTACGATCACGCGCCACGCGTCGCGCCAGGCCAGGCCCGCCACATGCGTGGATAGGTCCAGTGATTCCATGCCACGTGCGCCCACCATGCCCTGCATCAGCAGCATCGCGTCGCCCACGCCATGCGCGCGGAAAAACGCCTGCGCCACCAGCACGGCCACGAACGTCAGCAGAATGCAGGCTGCGCGTTTGATCACGCCCACCTGGCGCGCCGCGGCCGGCTTGCGGCCCACCACGAAAATGCGCCACGCGTGGTTCACCGACAGGTACATGGCGTGCAGCAGGCCGAACACAATGAACTGAAAGCCCGCACCGTGCCACACGCCGGCCAGCGTCATCGTGAACAGCGTAGGCACCACGATGCTGCTGGCGAATCCGCCGGGGGTGCGGATGCCTGCGGAGCCCACGGGCAGGTTGCGGTCTGTGCGCCATTTCGACACCGCCATCGCCACCGGGTAGTACAGATATGCCGTGATGTAGCGCGTCAGTGTGATGTGCCAGCGCGCCCAGAAGTCGATGATGCTGCTGGCTTTGTAGGGCGAATTGAAATTCAGCGGGAAGCGGATGCCAAACATTTTGGCCAGGCCCAGCGCCATGTCCGAATAGCCCGAGAAATCAAAATACAACTGCAAGGCGTAGCAGACGCTGGCGCCCCACGAGCCCCAGAACATCAGTTCGCCCGGTGCGGCGAAACCCGCGTCGGCATAGGGCGCGATGCCGTCGGCCAACAGCACTTTCTTGGCCAGGCCGATGACGAACAGCATCGCGCCCACCGACAGGTTTTCGGCCTTGAAGCGGTAGTTTTCCGGCTGCGCGAACTGCGGCATCATTTCTTTGTGATGCAGGATCGGGCCGGCGATCAGGTGCGGAAAGAACGTCACGAACAACACATAGCTGAGCAGGCTGCGTTCCTTCACCACGCCCGCCTTGCAGTCGAGCAGGTAGCCGATCTGCGTGAACGTGAAGAAGGAAATGCCCAGCGGCAGGATGATGTCGTCCATCGTCGTGCTGGTGACGCCCAAGTCGGTCAGGAAGTTCAGCAGCGTGGCGAAGTACTTGTAGTGGAACAACAGCACCAGGTCGGCGCCCACGCCGAACGCGACGATCATCCCCTGCAATTTCGGCCGCGCCGTGTTGTGCAGGATCAGCTGGCTGATGAGGTAGTTGAACGCAATGGACCCGGCCAGCAGCACCACGAACTGCGGGTTCCACCAGCCATAGAACACCAGGGATGTCAGGCACAGCCACAACGCAGCCAGGCGCACGTTCAGCGGGCCTACCGCGTAGTACACGGCCAGCGTGACGGGCAGGAAGATCAGCAGGAACAGGTAGGAATTGAATAGCATCTTGGTTCGCTACGGCAGGCGGGCCAGCACGGCTTTTTCGTCCGCGGTCAGCGGCAGGGACAAGGCGTTTTCCGAGAACTCCCAGATCAGCAGCTTCAGGCTCTTGGGCCATCGCTCACGCTGCTGCAAGGCAATCTGCAACGCGCCCGAGAACTGCCCGCCATCCAGGCTCATGTTCCAGACCTCGCGGCCCAGGCCCATGCCCAGCCTTTCGGCAAACTGGCTGCGGCGGCCGTTCGAGGTGCCCGCCAGCAGCACTTGCACCGGCGGCGCTTCATCCAGCAGGCCGCCTGCGCGCACGGGTTCGATCTTTTGTTCCGACACCACTTCCAGCTCGGGACGCCAGCCGGGCCGCGCATGTTCCAGGCCGGCCAGCACGATCAAGTCGCCCATGCGTGGCGCGGGCGGGGCGGGAGGGTCGGTCTTGAATGCTTGATTGCCGGGGCCTTGCAGCAGGGGCAAGGCGGCTTCGGCCACGCGTGTGGCGGCGGCTTGTGCCCCTTGCGCGTTCAGGTGGACGTCGGTGCGGAAAAAGCGGGGGGCGGGCGCGGCTTGCAGCGCGTCTCGCAAGTCCACGAAAGGCACGCCTTGCTCGCGCAGCGCGTTCTGCCAGGCGTCCAGCGTCTGGCGCATCGGCAGCGATACCGGCAGGCCGCAGAGCCGGTCGGCTTCGATGCGCGATTTATCCGGCACCGCCACCACCAGCACCTGCACCTGCTTCTGACGCAGTTCATCCACCCAATGCCGCATCAGCCGCAGGCGTTCATTGAAGACATGAACGCCTGGCGGCGGACGCAGCCCGTCACGGTAGAACAGCCACTGCGGGCAACCCATGGCGACCTGATCGCCCAAGTCGCCCAGCGCACGATACCGCAACGACGCGTTCCACGTGTCGAGCTCCGTCTGCATGGGCATGTGCAGCGCCTTGTTCAAGATGCTGCCCGCTGAACCATCCACCCACGCGGGCGGGGCGACCTCGGCCGGGCTGATCTGGGCTTTGACGAGGCACCAGGCGCCCCAGCCCATGCCCAGCGCCAGCAACACGGCGACGACGGCCGCGTGCAGCCTATGGCTGGGCGGGGCAGGCTTGATGTCGGACGGTTCCACGGCGTTATTGGGAGGCAGCCTGCCCGACGGCCGCCTTCATGCGGCTGCGCCACGTGTCGGCGCTCATGATGGACGCGTTGTCCCACAGCCCCTTGGCGTCAGGCCCTTGCGAATACGTCGGCTCAAACATCTGCCAGACCAGCACCTGCGGCTTGTTCTGCTTGAACGCGGGCGACTCCAGGTATTCCAGCAGCATGATCCAGTGGCCAACGTTGCCGGGCTTCCAGTTCACGGACACGGGGCGGTCCAGCGCGTTGGACAGCTTTTGCGGAAAGCCGAAATACGGCTGCACCATGCTGTGGCCCGTCACGTGGACGGGGGCGGGCGCATCGTCCAGCAGACTTTGGTTGTCGGCCTGGCGGCGCACGGTGAAGGTTTCGCGGCCCGCTTGTTTGCGCTGGTCCGGCGTCAGGAACAGTTCGGCCAGATCGCCATAGCGGCGTTCATTCACGACGCTGCCCAGCGGCATGCCAGTGCCCGGTTTGCCCGCCAGTGCCTTCACATCTTGCTTGATGCGCTGCGCGAGCGCCTCGGCAGTGGCGTCGGCCGCTGCTTGCGTCCAATGCTGGTCGGTGCGATAGAACACGTCTTGTCCGCCGTCCTTCACCCGTTTGAGCACGGCTTCGTCGTCAAACGTCGACACGCCCGCCTGCTTGAGCTTGTCTTGAATGGTCTGATAGCGCTTCTTCACGTCCGCGCTCAGCGACTTTCCATCGGGCAGCTTGTCTTGATAGAAAAGGGTCTTGTCGGGCAGCACCAGCACTTCCAGCTGAATGCCCTTGGCCGCCAGCGCATCGCGGGTCTCGCGCACCAGTTGCGTCGCGGCGTCGATGCCGCGCGTATCGACTTGGGTCAGGCTGCCCCAGCCCGGAAAGAGCCAGTTGTCTTTGCCCTGGATCACGATGGACGAGCCTTCTTGCGCGTGGGCGGCCACGGCCAGCAGCGCGGTGGAAAACCCAAGCGCCATGCGGCGGGAAAAAGGTAAGGTGATTTTCATGAAGCTCCTTTCGCTGCGGTTTGGCGTGTCGTCAGTACGACAGAGTCAGGTTGATGAACAGGCCCCGGGCCCGGTCAGCCGCGCCGCCGCCAATGTTGAATCGATACTGCGTGGTCAGGTCCAGATACGACCGGGGCGCGTTGTAGTGGTCTTCGCGGAACCAGTAACGGATGTTGAAGCCGGGGCCCGCGCCCATGGACCACGATGAGCCGTTGCCCAGCAGGTTGTAGGAATCGGTGCCGTCGATGGCAAGGCCCGAGACGCTGTTCTTATTCCAAAGCCAGTCGGCGCCTATTACCCCATACGGAAAAAATACGAGTCGATCGCTGATGGCGTCTACACGATAGCTGCGACCAATGCGCAACTCTCCCGCACCGAATGCTTGGTCGCGTTTCAATCTGCCCTTGGATTTCGACTCGTCGTCACCCGTCGTGTTGTTGTGAAGCCAAAGTTTGGCAGGCGCATCAAACCAGGAATAACCGGCTTGGACGTAGCCTTCCATCGTGAACCAGTTGGGCCGATCGATGCGCAGCGTCGTGCCTTCATACATTCCATAGGTGACGTAGGCCAGCCAAGCTCCGTTGTCCGCGGTTGTTTGATAATTCGCCGTCTGATTTTTACCGTTTAGCTCGCATCGCAAATCGGCCGGATCTGGGCTGAAGGTGCCGCGCCTCGTCGCTGAGCCCAGGTTGAACTGACGCTCCAAACCAAATGTCAGTCCCACTTCGGTAGATGGAGTGAATCGCATGCCCAACGCGCCGACTGTCGTGGGTATCCCCGCGATGCCCTGGTTGGGCGTTTCGCTAACACTGATCGAGCCTCCCCCTGGGCAAGGATCAGACACCGTCTGGCTCGTCGTCTTGCCGCCCTTGTCATACAGCGTGTTGGACAAGCGGCCGTACAGCTCGAAGGTCTGCGTGGACGAGTTCAGGAAATCCGACGGGCGCCAGAAAATTTCGGCGGTGCTGAACACGGCGTCACCCGGTACGGTGACCGCAGCGCCGCCCAGCCCCGACGACGCGGGCCGCGCGCCGCGATAGCCGGCCGAGAAATAGCCGCCCCATTCGCGCGACAAGCCCCCGATGCCGTTGCGCGTGTCAAAGCGCTGCTGCGGCGTCAGTTCCAGTTTTCCGGCATCCGCTTCATCGATGGCTTGCTTCAGTTTTTCGACCGCGCCGCGCTTGTCGCCGACGCCAGACAACGCATAGCCCTCGTCCAGAATGACCGTAGGCGGAGCCTTGCCGGTGGCGCGGGCCGCTTGAAAATCTTGCAGCGCCAGCTTGGGCTGCTTCATGCGCTGATGCAGATAGCCGCGTTGCATCAACAGCGTGGGGTCATCGGGTTGCGCCGCCAGCGCGTCGCTCATGCGTTGGTTGGCTTCGGCCAATTGCTGGCGGTTGCCTGCCGCCAGGGTGGTGGTCAGCAGGCGTTGCAGTTCTTTGTTGGCGGGGTCTTGCTCGACGGCTTTGCGCGCCTGGGTGATGGCTTCTTGATAGTCCTCGCGCGCGTAGGCCGCATAGGCCAGCGCGGCAGGGCCGCCGCTGCCGGCCGCATCCGACGGCAGCAGCTCGCACGAGGTGCCGTAAGGCGTGTCGCGGCAATCTTGCACGGGGGCCGGGTAGTTCGCCAGCGTCAAGGTGGCGGGTACGGCAGGTTTGGAACGCGCGCGCTTGATGCGTGAGTCGGCGGCCTCGTCCTTGGCGCCCTTGGCGCCCAAGGGCTGAACCAGTGCGAGTGCGCGCGCGTTCTCGCCCGCCGCCAACGACGCGTCGGCGGCAATCAGGCGGATGTTGCGCTTCTGGTCGTCGTCCAGCCAATCTTGTTTGAGCGCGGCGTCGAAGTCCTGGTTTGCGAGATCGGTCTTGCCCTGGCGTTGGCGCAGATAGCCGCGCATGACCAGCGCCACGGTGTTCTCGTCGTCCTGCTTCATGGCGTCGGTGGCGGCGTCTTCGGCGGCGGCCAGCTGGTTGTCCAGCATCAGCGCCGTCATCAGCAGCAAGCGATGGCTGGCGGTGTCGGGCGCCAACGCTACGGCCTGACGCGCCAGCGGCACGGCATCGCCCGGCCGGTTGGCGATCAGCGCCTGATAGCCTTCTTCAGCCGGCTTCACCGCCATGCGCCGCTTCATCGTCTGGCGCCGTGCGGTCAGGTCGTTCTTGTTGGGCGCGCCCAGCGTAATGGCCTTGTCCGCTGCGGCCTCGGCTTCGGCATACAGGTTCTGCGCTTCCAGCGCGTCCAGCCACAGCATGGCCCACGCGCCTTGCTTGGGGTCGATGCGGAACGCTTGTTCCGCGCCACGCGCTGCCGCCTGGTAGTCGGCGCGGTTGTAGTCGGCATACGCGCGGGTGGCGATGGGAAAGCCGCGTTGGTAGGCCGACGAGGTGGCGGCACTACCCGCAGCACTACCCGCAGCACCACCGGCAGCGCGCGCCGCGGGACGCGCGGTGGTTTGCGGGCGCAGGTTGGCGCGCGCCTGACGCAAGGCGGGCGTGTCCAGCCCATTCTTGATGGCGTCGGCCGCCGCCTGATCCGCTTCTTTCAGCTTGCCTTGTTTTTGCAGCGAGTAAATCAGCAGCAGGCGCAACCGCTCAACGTCGGGCCGCAACGCGATGGCGGACTCCGCCTGCTGCTGCGCCAGCTCGTATTTGCCTGCGTCGTAGTTCTTGTAGCCCTCGTCGGCAAACTGCCAGGCAGCGCCTTCCAGCGGCGCTTCCGCTTTGGCCGCGTTGGCGGGCGCGTGGGTTTGTGCTGGGGGTTGCGATGGGGTTTGCGCTAGCGCGGCCACGGGCGCGGCGGTCCACACGCTAGCCAGCGCGGCAGACAACAGGAGCGTACGGGTCAGCGGAGTCATGTGGTCGCGGGTTTGTCTTCGGAATGCGAGGGCGGCGCATCGGCTTCACCCGCTTGTTGAAAATCGATGGCTTCGTTCAATGTGCGTTCATCCAGCCAGCCTTGTTCCATCAGGATCTTGCCCAACGGCTTTTTCTCGCGGGCTTGAATCTCAAGCGCCCGCGCCAGCGTGTCCTGATCGATGGCCTGCCAGGACAGCAGCAATTCACCCAGCCGCTTGCGCTGCTGCGACAGCTGATCGGTGCTGGGGAAGTCATGCATGGTCTTGTCCCAGGCCAGACGCTTGCCGGTGATCAGATGCACGATGAACAGCCGCCAGGCGCGTGCCGCCGCCATCGCGTTGATGAAGTTGCCCACGATCATCCGCGGGATCGACAGCATGGCGTGTTCCCACCCATACATGTGGCCGACGAAGTACGCGCGCTGCACCACGCGCAACAGCAGCGCGACGGCGTTGATCCACATCAGCGTCACCAGCCAGCCGCCCGGCTTGAAGTACGACGGGTAATACACCGTCCACCAGCCGAATTTATCGGCCAGGAAGAACAGAAAGAAATTGGCCAGCAACACGTACGCAAGGATGGCGATGAACGACGTGACCAGCCCCTTGCGATCCCGAAACAGCAGGTACTTGGTGGCAAATGATCCCGTCCAGCCCACTTGCTGCCAACCTTGCAAGCCAATACCCAAGGTCCAGCGCGCCTTCTGGCGATAGGCCGTGCGGAAGGTGTTGGGAAAATACTCACGCACGCCCAGCGGCATGCGGATGGTCGATATTTTTTCAGGCCCGAGACCAAACCAGGAGTCCCGGCGCGTGACGTATTCCACGCGGAACTTGCCGAAGATCTGCTTCATGCCGCGCTGGGCCAGGCGCGCGCCGATGTCGTAGTCTTCCGTCAGCGTATCGGTGTTGAAGGGCTGGTTATTGGTTTCGGCGGCCAGCGATTCCAATGCATGGCGCGAAAAGCATGTGCCCACGCCCGCCGATGGCACCATCCTGGACAGGCTTTCGCGCACCACTAGGTCTTTCGTGTGCCACTCGGCGAATTCATCCATGTAGGTGCCCGCCACCAGCTCATACCAATGGCGCTCCAGCGACGTCACCGGCAGCTGGATGAAGTCGATACGCGGCAGCAGGTAGTTGTAGTACTTGAGTTCCAGCGGGTGCAGCACGTCTTCGCTGTCATGCAGGATGACGCCGGCAAACGGCTCGGGCTGCTTTTCGTTTTGCGCAAAGATGGCCTGCACGATCCAGTTCAGGCAATCCGCCTTGCACGTCGGCCCGTCATGCGGCACTTCCACACGCACCAGTTGGCGATAGCGGCGCCGCATCCGCTCCACTTCGTCAATCGTGCGCTGGTCGTTCTGATACGTGCCCACGAAGATCATGTAGTTCTTGTATTCCAGCGTCGACACCATGGTTTCAAGCATCGACGAGATCACGTCGTACTCCAACCATGCGGGCACCATGATGGCCAGCGGCTGCTCCGGCTTTTGGCGCAGTTGCTCGGCGGTAAGCGGCGCGTAACGGCGCTTGACCGTCAGGGAACGCTTCAGCTCGCGCAGCCAGAACCAGCCGTCGATGAACAGATCATCCAGGCTTGAGAGCAGGATGATCACGCCCACGACGGCGGTCACGACTTCCAGCCCGCGGTAGTAATCCGCGATGAAGTAGGGCCAGTAAAGCGAAGACATGGCGCTTCCGGTTTACTTGTTGTCCTTGTTCTTCCTGCGGTTCACCCGCAAGGCGACGATCAGGATCAGGATCAGCACCAGCATGCTGATGCTGATGGCCGGCACGCTCCACGAGATATAACGGCGCCATTCAAAGAAGGCGCTTTCGCCTGCGCCGGGCGGGTGGCTGGCGTCGGGGTTGGCGCTGTCGATCCACGCCACCGGCCCCGTTGCGCCGATGATGGCAACATTGCCGCGGTTCAGCACGAAGGGCGCATCCAGCATGCCCGGATGCTGGCCCAGCGTGTGCCACAACAAGCCGTCTTGCCCGCTGCCGCGGACGACTTCAGCGGTGCTCAGGTGATCCAGGCCAGAGATGTCGAGCCAGGTTGCGGCCTTGCCGTCCACCTTCAGTTGCTTGCGGTCGGTGACCTGGACCATGGGCTTGGCCCCGTCGACGGCCACTTCCATCGCCAGGAACGGGCGGGTCGGTTTGACGGCTTGGCCTGCCGGCGCCACCGACAATTCCGCGCGCGTCACCGACATGCCGCTGGCGGACGCGATGCCGATCACGCGCTTGATGTTGTCGGGCGCGTCGGCCAGATAGCTGTCGGGGATGATCAGTTGCGGCGAGCCTGCCAGCAGCGGCAAGAGGCCGACGAAAGTGCCGTCGGGTTCGGCGCGCTCGGGCTTCACGTAGCTCGTCGGCAATACGTTGACCGGGTAGCCTTGGGGAATCTCGTTGCAGTCCACGGAGACCGGCTGGCGCTGGAACGTCACGCGCACGGCGTTGGTGACACCCAGCGCATAGCCAGGCACGCGCGCCGTCAACCGTTCGGGCTTGCCGTCCGCGTCCAATTGCTTGGCCGACAACAAAATGCCGTTCCAGAACACCGACGCCACAGGCCGGGTCGACGATGCGCCGGGCGCGGCGGCCAGGTCCAGCACCAGCTCGCCGGGCATGCGGCCGTCGGCGGACACGGCCGCCAGCGGGAACGTCGTGTTCCAGTCGCCACGCGCGACCACATCGAAGCTGTCGGCGGAACCGCCCAGCGCCGTCAGGCGCAGGCCGCCATCAGCGAAAGTCTGCGGCGGCGTGGCGGTCTTCACGTTGACTTGGCGCGTGACCAGGATGCGGCGCCAGGCCGTGTCGAAGGCGCCCGCGCCTTGCGCGCCGGCATCGGCGGCGATAGCGATGACGGCCTGCCGGCCCAGGGCCAGCAGCCGAATGTCTTTGGACGGCAGGTCTGCGCCGGCCAGCGGCATGCGCTGCTGGCGCCATGCCTTGAACGCGTCGGCGGCATCGGCGTCGGACGCCAGCTGCGCCTGCAAGGCGTCCAGCGCTTCGTTGTAGCGGGCGCGCAGCGAGGCGTCGGCGATCACCACGTCGCCACTGACGGCGGGGGCGCCCAACACCAGCAGCGCACCGATCTCGGCGGGGCTGGCGAGCTTGTGCTTCTCTTGATTCGCCAAGGCTGCAAATGCGGAGACCTGCTCCAGGCCCGCCGGCGTTTGCAGACCGCGCGTATCGACCTCGTCTCCCACGGACGGGAATGCACGCACCGACACGCGCTTGCCCGTGCGCTCCATGGCCACGCCGATGCGCCATGCGCTATCGAAAGCCTGCTGGTCCAGTTTGTTGCTGGCGACCATCAGCACGGGCTTGCCCGGCAGCGTGCCCCACGCGTCGTCCAGGTTGCCGATGGCCGAGGCGCCGTAGCGGTAGCTCAGCCGGGTTTGGGGCGAAATGGTCAGGGCGTTTGCCGTGGCGCGATTGCTTTCGCAGTGGCGCAACGCGATTTCCGATTGCCAGTCCACCCCCAGGCGCAGGAAGCCCGACTCGCGGCTGCGGCGCTCAACGGCCAGATTACGCGTAACGGTGCCGTCGCCGTCGGCAATGCGCTGGGCCGATTGCGGCACGCCGTCCAGCCACAGCACCATGCTGGTCCGCCCCGGCTCGCCCTTGGTGTACTTGGCGTCAAAGTTCACGGTGGCGTCCGAAATGGGCACGCCACGCGGCACGGGCAAGTAGAAGTCTTGCCGGGCGTCGCTATTGCTAAGCACGACCGGTTCACTGATACCCAGATCTTGCAGCGTGGTGTTGCGCGTCACCCAATCGTCGCTTTGCAGGCGGCGCAACGCGTCTCCAGCGGGGCTGGCCATCGCCGTCAACGGAAACAGCAGGCCGGCGGCCATCAAGGCACGGCATAAGGTACGGGCAACGGGGTTGGGCAGGGCAGGGTGGGGCATGGGGGCTCCGGGCAGAATTACGTCGCAGGGGGCGTCAGGCGGATGGGGCGGCAGCTGATCCGTAAGGATCAAACTCCGACACGGCGCGGCCGCACAGCGCGTCCACGATGCGCTGGCTGGCGCGGCCGTCGCCGTAAGGATTGATGCGTCGTGAGAACGACGAATGAAGGTCAGGGTTGTCCAGCAAGCGGGTCACTTCGGTGACGATGCGCCGCGTGTCGGTGCCGACCAACGCCACCGTTCCGGCTTGCACGGCCTCGGGGCGCTCGGTGACGTCGCGCATCACCAGCACGGGCTTGCCCAGGTACGGCGCTTCTTCCTGCACCCCGCCCGAGTCGGTCAGGATGAGATAGGCGCGCTGCATGAACCAGACGAAATCCAGGTAATCCAGGGGATCAATCAGATGCACGTTCGACAAGCCGGCCAGTTCCGTCATCACCACATTGCGCACCTGCGGATTCAAATGCACGGGATAAACGATTTGCAGGTCTTCGCGTTGCGCGAGTTCAGCCAGCGCGGCGCAGATGTGCTTGAAGCCATCGCCAAAGCTCTCGCGCCGATGGCCCGTGACCAGCAGCAGGCGCCGCGACGGGTCGATCCAGTGGTATCGGGCTTCGAGCTGCTGCGCCAGCGCGCCTTGCGGCTCAAGCTTGGCGCAAGTCATCGCCAGCGCGTCGATCACGGTGTTGCCGGTAATGGTGATCCGGCCCGCCAGGTTTTCGCGCATCAGATTGGCGCGTGACTCCGCCGTGGGGGCGAACAGCCAGTCGCCCACCGCGTCCACGACGCGCCGGTTCATTTCTTCGGGAAAGGGCATCGCCAGATTGCCCGTGCGCAAGCCGGCTTCGACGTGGCCAATGCGCACACGGCGGTGGAATGAGGCCAACGCGCAGGCGGACGCGGTGCTCGTATCTCCGTGCACCAGCACGCAGTCAGGCTGTTCGGCCTCAAGCACGCTGTCCACCCGGCTGATCAGCCGCGCGTACAGTCCGTTCAATGTTTGATTGGGAACCATGATGTCCAGGTCATGCTGGGCGCGCAGATCAAACAGCGCCAACACCTGGTCCAGCATTTCCCGGTGCTGCCCCGTCACGCAAACCACGCTCTGGATTTGCGGCTCCTGCTGAAGCGCGGTCACCAACGGCGCCATTTTGATGGCCTCGGGGCGGGTGCCGAAAATGGAAAGGACTTTCATCGCAAGAGTGACCTCACAGACGCCGGCGGCTTTTCCTTGTTTGATTATGTCTTGAAAGTATTCGTAATATGTGACGGATTATTTCGGATCTGGGCAAGATCAACGGCACTTTCAGTCACGTATTGCGAGGAGGCAAGAAATGCCTCATAGACAAAATAGGGTCAGGCTTGATGGCGAATCGTTTTGAATTTCCGTTCTTGATGCCTCGGTGTTACCGACAGTTGCGTGGGCAAATGTCGTGGTCGGGCAATAAGGGCTTAGAAGATAACGCGATTAAGCGCCTTGTTCGGGGCTAGCTGCGTCAAGGATTGCAAAGCTTCTGCATGGCATTTGGTTGGAATATTTCATTTGCCGCGCACAAAAAAATGGCCAACTCCGAAGAGTTGGCCATTTGCTAAAGCACTGTGCAATAAAGCGGAATTTGGTGGAGCCGGGGGGAATTGAACCCCCGTCCGCAAGCCCTCTGCAATCAGTTCTACATGCGTAGTCGATTTATTTAGTTTTAACTTTGGACTTAGCCAACCGACAGGCCGGACCAAAGCGATTCACGTAATTTAAATCTGAGCCGTGTGACCCCAGCGCAGACCGATTCCTTGTGAATGTCGCTGCTGTGGTTCGAGGGTTACCCCCCTAGGAAGTTGCCTTCCTCCACCTGACCCAAGGACAGATCAGTGCAGCGGCTCACCGCTTAAGCGGCGAGAGCGAAACGCTCGTCGTTGGCGTTTGTAGTGTTTCCAGTGGTTTAACGAGCGAACTGGTGCTCGGCATGCCCTGAGTTGTTTCGCGACCCACGTCGAATCCGGATCGGCCCCAAGAACTTTCTATTGTACTGGTAAACGTCATAGCCTGCTGCATTTCCGCGCGCCACCCGTCATGGCGTGGCGCGGCGCGCACGCGCAGGGGTTCAGGCGGCGTTGGCGCAGGCTGTCTTGGCTGGCGCGCGGGGGCGTGACGCGGCCATCAGCACAAGGGCCAATCCCACCGAAATCGCCACGATGACGGAGGCGGCCCAACCCAGCGACGCCAGCCCGTAGTGGTCGATGACGTTGCCACCCACCACGGCGCCCAGGCCAATGCCGATGTTGGCGCCCGAAATGTTCAAGGACGCGGCAAAGGCGGGCGCTTCCGGCGCCGCCTTCATCAGGCGCACATGGCACACGATGAACAACGCCGCCTGCGCGATGCCCCAGATGCCCAGCGCGATTGCCAGCAGGCCGTGCGATTGCATCACGGGCGCCACGAAGGCCAGACCGGCCGCCATCATGGATGAAAACAACGCGGTGGCGCCCAGCGGGCTGCGGTCGACCATGCGCCCGCCCAACGTATTGCCGATGAGCCCCACGCCGCCAAACGCCATCATCGTCCAGCCGACGATCTGTCCATTGAACCCGGCCAGGCGTTCGAGCATGTCGGCCAGATACGTATAGGCCGTGAACATGCCGGTGAACACCAGTAGCGACAGCATCACGTGGCCCAGCACGATCGGGTTGCGCAGAATGCGCAGCTGCGTGACCAATTTGACGCTGTCGGCGCGAATGCGCGTGCTGGGGAAGGCAAGCAGCAGCAACAGCGCCTTGGCGAAGGCAACGCCCGACAGCACCCAGAACGCGGCGCGCCAACCGAATGCGTCCGAGATCAGCACGCCAATGGGAATGCCGAACACGGTGGCGGCGACGATGCCGAACGCGACCATGGAAATCGCACGGCCAGCACGGGCCGGGCCCACCAGTTCCACGGCCGTGGCGCTGGCCAGCGACCAGAACACCGGCAGCGCCAGCGCGGGCACGAAACGGGCCGCCGCCATGACCCAGATGTTCGGCGCCATGGCCGCCACGGCGTTGGACACGCCAAACAGCGCCAGCACGCCGATGAACAGGCGCTTGCGTTCCATGTTGGCCATCAAGGCCGTCAGCAGGGGGCCGGTCGCCGCGACGGTGAACGCGAACAGTGATACCAGCAATCCTGCCTGCGATACGGTGACGTCCAGGTCACGGGCGAGACCGGGCAGCAGCCCGACGATCAGAAATTCGGTGGTCAGAATGGTGAAACCGGCGGCAGAAAGTAGCAGGATGGGCAAAAGCATAGGCATTCCTCTGGCGCGATGCAGGATGGCGTCGCGCGGGGGCAGGGCGTTGTAGGCGGACTAAAAGGTCAAAGGTGCGCGGCGCGGTAGGGCCAGAGCACGGTGCACGTCGGGAGTAAGCCGTCGGCGGGGAGGGATGTCGTTGCGAAAGCGGGCTTGCGCAACACCGGCGTCAGCCGGAATGGCAATCGGTAAGCGCCCGAATGCCATGCATGGTTCACACTTTAGGGGAGTTCGGAATCCGGATAAAGGGGCCGAGTCCGGATAGATTGTTCGCCCAGGGCAACCAATATGCGCGAACCGGTGTCAGAAAGCGGGCGGGGCCAGACAAGGCCCCCCGGCTTTGGGCGATCAGCGCACGTCGGCAGGCAACAGCGGCTCGATGGCGGCCCAGAGTTCTTCGGGCGTGTAGGCGCAGGTTTCCGCTTCCCACGCCGTGATGTTGTCGTCTTCACCCACGTAACCGTAGGCAGCGGCCACAGCCGGCATACCTGCTGCGTGCGCGGCCTGGATGTCGCGCAGATCGTCACCCACATAGACGCAGCGGTCGGTGGCGAAACCGGCTTCACGCGCAGCGTGCTGCAGCGGCAGCGGGTGCGGCTTGGCGTGGGCGGTGGTGTCGCCGCAGACCAGCACGGCGCTGTCGCGCGTCAGGTCCAGGAATTCAACGATCGGCAAGGTCAGGTACGTGACCTTATTGGTGACGATGCCCCACGACAGGCCGCGGCGGCGGATGTCTGCCAGCAGCGATTCGATACCCGGGAATAGTTTGCTGTGTACGGTCGAATTCGCGGCGTAGTCTTCCAGGAACTGCAGGCGCGTCGGCTCGTAATCCGGGTCGCCGGGTTTCAAATCCAGCGCCACGCGCAGCAGACCGCGCGCGCCTTGCGAGGCCACGGGGCGCAGCGCTTCGTAGGCCATGGGTTCCAGGCCGCGGCGCGTGCGCTGCTGGTTGGCGGCGGCGGCCAGGTCGGGGGCGGTGTCGGCCAGGGTGCCGTCGAAGTCGAACAGAATCAGGGCGCTCATTTGCGGGTAGCCATCAGGTAGTTAACCGACGTGTCGGACGACAAGGTGTAGATCTGGGTAATGGGGTTGTATTCCATGCCGCGCATGCTGATGGGCTCCAGGCTGGCGGCGCGGGCCGCAGCGGACAGTTCGCTGGGTTTGATGAACTGGTCGTAGCTATGCGTGCCGCGCGGCAGCAAGCGCAGCACGTATTCGGCGCCCACGATGGCGAACAAAAACGACTTGGCGTTGCGGTTCAGTGTCGAAAAGAACACCCAGCCGCCCGGTTTCACCAGCGTTGAGCACGCGCGCACGATCGAGGCCGGGTCGGGCACGTGTTCCAGCATTTCCATGCACGTGACCACGTCATACTGGCCGGGCTGCTCCGTAGCCAGTTCTTCGACGGGCACCTTGCGGTATTCGACCTTCACGCCCGATTCCAGGCCATGCAGGCGCGCCACTTTCAGGGATTTGTCGGCCAGATCGATGCCGGTCACGTCTGCGCCGCCGCGCGCCATCGCCTCGGACAGGATGCCGCCACCGCAGCCCACATCCAGCACCTTTTTGCCGGCGAGGCTGCCCGCGCATTCCTGAATCCATTCCAGGCGCAGCGGATTGATCGCATGCAGGGGCTTGAACTCGCTCTCGGGGTCCCACCAGCGGCTGGCCAGGGCGCTGAACTTGTCGAGTTCTGCCTGATCGGCGTTGACGGCAGGGCGATCGGAGTCGTGAATTTGCGTGGTCATGGGAAGGTCCAGCGAAAGGCGACGCTATATATATAGAGGGGCCCGTCCGCGCGAGGGCGGGGCGGCTACGCGCCATGGCACCGCATTGGTGCATGACGGACGAAAAAAAGGGCCTCGCTATGCGAGGCCCCTTATTGTAGCTAGTCCGGCAATTACTTGCGGCTACCCACGATTTCGATTTCAACGCGACGGTTTTGGGCACGGCCCTCTTTCGTCTTGTTGGAAGCGATCGGGTTCAGCTCACCCTTGCCTTCCGTGTAGATACGGTTCGGGTCGATGCCCTTGCTGACCAGGTAGGTCTTGACCGAAGCGGCGCGGCGCTCGGACAACTTCTGGTTGTAGGCTTCCGTGCCGATCGAGTCGGTGTGGCCAACAGCAATGATGGTTTCCAGCTCGATACCGCGAGCTTGCTGGGCGACTTGGTCCAGCAATTGACGGCCTTCGGGCTTCAGGGTCGACTTGTCGAAGTCGAAGAACGTGTCAGCATTGAACACGACCTTTGCCGCCATCGGGGCCGGCTTCGCCTTCTGTTGTGCAACCGGGACACCGTCGCAACCGGGGATACCGGTGGCAGGGGTCCAGAAAGCATCGCGCCAGCACAGTTCGTTCGTACCGTTTTTCCAAACGTTACCGAACGGGTTGCGCCAGTTGTCCACGGTTTGCGCGGAAGCTACACCAGAGGCCGTGACGGCGGCGAAGGCGAGCGCCAGAGCGAATTTGGAGGGTTTGTTCATGTTTCTCCTCGTTGAGCTTGAAGCTGGATAAGTGACTCGCAGCGAACCCCCGCCGCATATCAGGAAAACGGGGCCAGTATAGCAACGCCAAGAGCTGGTTCAAAGGAATAGCTACTGGGTTTCCTGCGTGCTGGAAACAATCTTAAGGCATTTGGGGGCCTTTGGCTTCCCTGGAGAGGCGCATTAACGCTGGATACGACGTTTTCGGCACTCCATCGGTTTTCCCTGTTGGTTTTTGACAACAGGGCCGCCGGGCGCGGTCGCGCGGGCGGGTCGTTGGCCTGATCGGCGACCGCGGCAAGCGCCTTCCAGGCAGCTTGCCACGACCCTGCCGGCCTGGAATGGAATCGAATGATAGAATTTCCTGTTTACCCGGCCCGGGTTCCTCCTTACACGATTCTGTCGTTATATATATGGATTCCTTTGCCAAGGAGACGCTTCCGGTTTCGCTGGAAGAAGAGATGCGCCGCAGTTACCTCGATTACGCGATGAGCGTGATCGTTGGGCGGGCGCTACCGGATGTGCGGGACGGGCTCAAACCCGTCCACCGGCGCGTGCTCTACGCGATGCATGAGCTGAACAACGATTGGAATCGCGCCTACAAGAAGTCGGCGCGTATCGTCGGGGACGTCATCGGTAAGTACCACCCCCACGGCGACCAGTCCGTCTATGACACCATCGTCCGCATGGCGCAAGATTTCTCAATGCGCTACATGTTGGTTGACGGTCAGGGTAACTTCGGCTCGATCGACGGCGATAACGCCGCGGCGATGCGTTACACCGAAATCCGTCTGGCCAAGATTGCGCACGAGCTGCTGGCCGATATCGACCAGGAGACGGTGGACTTCGGCCCCAACTACGACGGCAGCGAACAAGAACCGCTGCTGTTGCCGTCGCGGCTGCCCAACCTGCTGGTCAACGGCAGCTCGGGTATCGCGGTGGGCATGGCCACCAACATTCCGCCCCACAACCTTCAGGAAGTGGTCGACGGCTGCCTGTACTGCCTGCGCAATCCGGCCTGCACGGTTGACGAGCTGATCGAGCTCATCCCGGCGCCGGACTTCCCCACGGGCGGCATCATCTACGGCATGTCCGGCGTGCGCGAAGGCTATCGCACCGGTCGCGGCCGCGTCATCATGCGCGCCAAGACCCACTTCGAAGACATGGAAAAGGGCAACCGCCAAGCCATCGTCATCGACGCGATTCCCTACCAGGTCAACAAGAAGACGCTGCAGGAACGCATTGCCGAACTCGTCAACGACAAGAAGATCGAAGGCATCTCCGATATTCGTGACGAGTCCGACAAGGACGGCATGCGCCTGGTCATCGAGCTCAAGCGCGGCGAGGTTCCCGAGGTTGTTCTGAACAACCTGTACAAGAACACGCAGCTGCAAGACACCTTCGGGATGAACCTGGTGGCGCTGGTCGACGGCCAGCCCCGCCTGCTCAACCTGAAGCAGATGATCGACTACTTCCTGCAGCATCGCCGCGAAGTGGTCACGCGCCGCACGGTGTTCCAGCTGCGCAAGGCCCGCGAACGCGGCCATGTGCTGGAAGGCCTGGCCGTTGCACTGGCCAACATCGACGATTTCATCGCGATCATCAAGGCCGCGCCGACGCCTCCCGTCGCCCGCCAGGAATTGATGGCGAAGTCGTGGGATTCGTCCCTGGTTCGCGACATGCTGTCGCGCGCCGACGGCGACACCCCGGGCGGCCGCGCAGCATTCCGCCCGGACGATCTGGGCGTTGAGTTCGGTCTTCAAGGCGACGGCCTGTACCGTCTGAGCGACACGCAGGCTCAGGAAATCCTGAACATGCGCCTGCAACGCCTGACCGGGCTTGAGCAGGACAAGATCGTTGGCGAATACAAGGACATCATGTCCACCATCGCCGACTTGCTCGACATCCTGGCCCGCCCCGAGCGCATCACGACGATCATCAGCGACGAGCTGCAAGCCATCAAGGCCGAATTCTCGACCGGCACGAAGGACACGCGCCGCTCGGAAATCGAGATGAACGCGACCGAGCTCGACACCGAAGATCTGATCACGCCGACCGACATGGTCGTGACCTTGTCGCATGGCGGCTACATCAAGAGCCAGCCGCTGTCCGAGTACCGCTCGCAAAAGCGCGGCGGACGCGGCAAGCAAGCCACGGCGATGAAGGAAAACGACTGGATCGACCAGCTGTTCATCGCCAATACGCACGATTACCTGCTGTGCTTCTCGAACCGCGGCCGCGTGTACTGGCTGAAGGTCTGGGAAGTGCCTCAAGGCACGCGCAACTCGCGCGGCAAGCCCATCGTCAACATGTTCCCGCTGGCTGACGGCGAGAAGGTCACGGTGGTGTTGCCGGTCAAGGAATTCAGCGAAGATCACTACGTCTTCATGGCGACGTCGCGCGGCACGGTCAAGAAGACCCCGCTGTCCGACTTCTCCAACCCGCGCAAGGCCGGCATCATCGCCGTTGACCTTGACGATGGCGACTACCTGATCGGCGCCGACCTCACCGACGGCAAGCACGACGTCATGCTGTTCTCGGACTCCGGCAAGGCCGTGCGCTTCGACGAAAACGACGTGCGTCCGATGGGCCGCAATGCCCGCGGCGTGCGCGGCATGATGCTGGAAGAAACGCAGACCGTCATCGCGCTGCTGGTTGCCGGCGACGAAACGCAGACCGTGCTGACCGCCACCGAAAACGGCTACGGCAAGCGCACCCCGATTGGCGAATACACGCGCCACGGCCGTGGCACGAAGGGCATGATCGCCATCCAGACCAGCTCGCGTAACGGCAAGGTGGTGGGCGCGGTGCTCGTTAACCCGACCGACGAAATCATGCTGATCACCACTGGCGGCGTGCTGGTGCGTACCCGTGTCGCGGAAATCCGCGAAATGGGCCGCGCCACGCAAGGCGTCACGCTGATCAACGTGGATGACGGCAGCACGCTGTCCGGTGTGCGCCGTGTCGTGGAAAGCGATGCTGACGACGACGGCGAACTGGACGAAGACGTCCAGGCTGACGGCGGCGACGACAGCAACGGTGCAGCAGACTCGACGGATTCGACGGAACCTACGGAGCAATAATGGCCCGCCCCTGGAACTTCTCGGCAGGCCCCTCGGCCTTGCCCGAGGTGGTATTGCAGCAAGCAGCAGCTGAGATGCTGGATTGGCATGGCAGTGGCATGTCGGTGATGGAAATGTCTCATCGCGGCAAGCACTTCGTGCAGATCTGCGACGAAGCCGAATCCGACCTGCGCGAGCTGCTGGGCTTGCCTGCGGATTACGCGGTCATGTTCATGCAAGGCGGAGGTTCCGGGGAGAACGCCATCGTTCCCATGAATCTCATGGGACGCCGCAGCACGCCGGCTGCCGACTTCGTCGTGACGGGCCATTGGTCCAAGCGGTCGTACAAGGAAGCCGGGCGCTATGGCAGCACCCATGTCGCGGCAAGCAGCGAGCAAGCCATCCAGCTGGATGGCCGCGAGCAGGCGCCGCTGACCTGGGTGCCGCCGGTCGATACCTGGAATGTGCGCAAGGAATCGGCCTACCTGCACTTGTGCAGCAATGAAACCATCGGCGGCGTCGAGTTCATGGACTGGCCCGACACCGCCGCGCTGGGCGCACCCGACGTGCCGTTGGTCGTCGATGCGTCTTCGCATTTCCTGTCGCGTCCGATGGACGTGACGCGCTGCGGCATGATGTATGCCGGCGCGCAGAAGAACGCGGGCCCGGCAGGCGTGACCATGGTCATCGCCCGCCGCGACCTGATCGGCCACGCCTTGCCGATCTGCCCGTCCGCCTTCGATTACGCCAATGTGGCCGCGGATCATTCGCGCTACAACACGCCGCCGACCTTCGCGATCTACGTCGCGGGCCTGGTGTTCAAGTGGGTCAAGGCCAATGGCGGCGTGGCGGGCATGGAAGCCGCCAACAAGGCCAAGGCCGACCTGCTGTACGGCTATCTGGACAGCACCAATTTCTATCGCAATCCCATTCACGCTCCCGTGCGTTCGCGCATGAACGTGCCGTTCGTGTTGCGCGATGAATCGCTGAATGACGCCTTCCTGCAAGGTGCCGATGCGGCGGGTTTGACGCAACTGAAGGGCCACAAGAGCGTGGGCGGCATGCGTGCCTCCATCTACAACGCCGTTCCCCTTGCCGGGGTGTCGGCGCTGGTCGAGTACCTGAAGGAATTCGAGCGCCGCTATGGATGAAGATCTGCAGCGCAAGCTGCGTCCCTTGCGTGAACGCATTGATGCGTTGGACGCGCAGATCCTCGACCTGCTCTCGCAGCGCGCACGCGCCGCGTTGGAAGTGGGCGAGGCCAAGCATGCCGCGCAAGCGGACGGCCCGGTGCTGCGCCCCGAGCGAGAAGCCGAAGTCATCCGCCGCTTGCAGCAGATCAACCCCGGCCCGTTCCCGAATGCGGGCGTGGCGTCGGTATGGACCGAGATCATCTCGGCTTGCCGTGGCCTGGAGCGCGGCATGACCGTGGCGTATCTGGGTCCGCAAGGCTCGTTTTCCGAGCAAGCCGCGCTGGAGCATTTCGGCCACGCCGTGCAAAAGCTGCCGTGTGCGTCGTTTGATGAAGTCTTTCGTGCCGTCGAAGGCGGCCAGGCCGATGTGGGCATGGTGCCGGTGGAAAATTCCACCGAAGGCGCCGTCAACCGCAGCCTGGACTTGCTGCTGAACACACCGCTGACGATTCTGGGCGAGCGCTCGCTGGTGATCCGCCATTGCCTGATGTCGCAGTCGGGCAGCATGGACGGCATCAAAACCATCTCCGCGCATCCGCAAGCGCTGGCGCAGTGCCAGGGCTGGCTGACGCGCAACTATCCCGATGTGGACCGCGTTGCTGCGTCCAGCAATTCCGAAGCGGCCCGCGCCGCCGCGGGCGATCCCACCATCGCGGCAATCGCCGGCGAAGTGGCGGCGCCTGCCTGGAATTTGCAGGTCGTCGCGGCCGGCATCCAGGACGATCCGCACAACCGCACGCGCTTTTTGGCCATCGGCAATATCCAGCCGCTGGTCAGTGGCAAGGACAAGACCAGCCTGATCCTGGCGGTGCCGAACCGTGCGGGCGCGGTCTACGAAATGCTGGCGCCGCTGGCGGCAAACGGCGTGTCGATGACGCGCTTTGAGTCGCGCCCGGCGCGCACCGGCCAGTGGGAATATTACTTTTACGTTGATGTCCTGGGTCATCGTAATGATCCGAACGTCGAGCGCGCTCTTGCTACCCTGCAGGCGCAGGTTGCCTATCTGAAAGTGCTGGGTTCCTACCCGGCGCCGTGAGCCTCCACACCATGACCACCGCATCCAAGCCCCTCGTTGCTCCCGCGCACGTCAGCGCCATCGCGCCTTATCAGGCGGGCAAGCCCATTGAAGAACTGGCCCGTGAGTTCGGGCTGGACCCGGCGGGCATCGTCAAGCTGGCGTCGAACGAAAACCCGCTGGGCATGCCGAAGTCGGCGCGTGCCGCCATGTTGGCCGCCGCCGAGTCGCTGGCCCGCTATCCCGATCCCAATGGCTTTGACCTGAAGGCGGCGCTGGCCGAGCGTTATGGCGTGCCAATGAACTGGATCACGCTGGGCAACGGGTCCAACGACATTCTGGAAATCGCGGCGCTGGCGCTGCTGGAGCCGGGTTCGTCGGCGGTGTATGCGCAGCATTCGTTCGCCGTCTACCGCCTGGCCACGCAAGCGCGCGGCGCGCGCCACATCGTGGTGCCGGCGCAAGACTATGGCCATGATCTGGATGCAATGTTTGACGCCATTGCCGACGACACGCGCCTGCTGTTCATCGCCAACCCCAATAACCCGACGGGCACCTTCGTGCCGGGCGACAAGGTCGCGTCCTTCCTGGAACGCGTGCAAGCTGCCCATGGCGACCGCGTGACGGTGGTGCTGGACGAGGCCTATAACGAATACCTGGACCCGGAACACCGCTTCGACAGCACCGCGCTGGCGCGTCGGTTCCCGAACCTGATCATCTCGCGCACGTTCTCCAAGGCCTATGGTCTGGCGGGCTTGCGGGTGGGCTTCTCGGTGGCGCAGCCTCCGCTGACCGACCTGCTGAATCGTGTGCGCCAGCCGTTCAACGTCAACACGCTGGCGCAGGCCGCGGCGATTGCTGCGTTGGGCGATGCGGCCTATCTGGAAGAGGCCTATGCCTCGAACAAATCGGGCAAGGCGCAGCTTTGCGCGGCGTTCGACCAGCTGAAGCTGCGCTACGTGCCCAGCTACGGCAACTTCGTGCTGGTGCATGTGGGCGACGCGCCCCGCATCAATCTGGAATTGCTCAAGCGTGGCGTGATCGTGCGCCCGGTGGCGGGCGATGGCCTGCCGGAATGGCTGCGTGTGTCGATCGGCTTGCCGGAAGAAAACGCCCGCTTCATTGACGCCTTGACCGCCATTTTGTCCGCATGAACGACGCGTTACCTTCTACGAATCAGGGGGCCGCTGGCCCCCTGATTCCTGTATTGGCCGTGGTGGGTGTGGGCCTGATCGGCGGTTCATTTGCTGCGGCGTTGCGCCGGGCAGGCCAGGTTGGCCGCGTGTTAGGCGTGGGGCGCAATGCGTCATCGCTTGCGCGCGCCATTGAGCTGGGGCTGATTGATGAAGCGGTCAGCGCGGAAGACTCAGCCGCTCGGGCGGACCTGGTGCTGCTGTCCACGCCGGTTGGCGGCTTGAAGAACGTGCTGGCGCGGATGCTGCCGCACTTGGGCGCAGGCACGGTATTGACCGATGCAGGCAGCACCAAGGCCGAGGTTGTCGAAGCCGCGCGCGACGCGCTGGGCGAACACATCGGGCGCTTCGTGCCGGGCCACCCCATTGCGGGCGCCGAACGCACGGGGCCGGATGCCGCCGATGCTGATCTGTACGGCCAGCGCACCGTCATTCTGACGCCGCTTGCCGAGAACACCGCCGCTTCCATCGACCTGGTGCGCCGCGCGTGGCAAGCCTGCGGCGCCAGTGTGATCGACATGGATGCCGATGCGCACGACCGCGTGCTGGCCTCGGTCAGCCATCTGCCGCACTTGTTGTCGTCGGTGTACATGGAGCAGGTGGCGACCGCCGCTGATGCCCCGACCCGGCTGGCGCTGGCCGGCAGCGGCTTTCGTGATTTCACGCGCATCGCGGCGGGGTCGCCGGAGATGTGGCGCGACATTTTTCTGTCTAATCGTGACGCGATGCTGGCCGAGCTTGCCGATGTGCGCGCCGTGCTGGATCGCGCTGAACGCGCCATTGCCGATGGCGATGACGCCGCTTTGCTGGCCCTGCTGGACACGGCAGCCCAGGCGCGCCGTCATTGGCGCAAGGAGTAGCTGACATGAACGCTATGGCTTATCTGGATCTGCCGCGCGTGCGGCAAGCGCAGGGCGTGATGGCCTTGCCCGGTTCCAAAAGCATTTCCAACCGTGTGCTGCTGCTGTCGGCCATTGCCGAGGGCACGACGGTCATCACCGGCCTGCTGGATTCTGACGATACCCGCGTCATGCTGGGCGCCTTGCGCCAATTGGGCGTGCAGGTGTCTGACCTGGACGCCGGCCGCGTCACCGTCGAGGGCGTGCGGCGTTTTCCTGTGGAAAGCGCGGACCTCTTCATGGGGAACGCCGGCACCGCGATTCGTCCGCTGACGGCCGCGCTAGCCTTGATGGGTGGCGACTACCGCTTGTCGGGCGTGCCGCGCATGCATGAACGCCCCATTGGTGATCTGGCGGATGCTTTGAATGCACTGGGCGCCCGCATTGATTACTTGGGCCAGCCGGGCTATCCGCCGCTGCACATCGGCCGCGGCGACATCGCCGAGGACGCTGTCACGCGCGTGCAGGGTTCCGTGTCCAGCCAGTTCCTGACGGCATTGTTGCTGGCCGCGCCCTTGCAGGCGGGCCGCAGCGGCAAGCCCGTCACGATCGAAGTGGTGGGCGAGCTGATCTCCAAGCCCTACATCGAAATCACGCTGAACCTGATGGCGCGCTTTGGCGTGCAGGTGCAGCGTGATGGATGGAGCCGTTTCGTGATTGAAGGCGGCGCGGGTTATCGCAGCCCGGGTCAGATCGCGGTGGAAGGCGATGCGTCGACGGCCTCCTACTTTCTGGCGCTGGGCGCCATTGGCGGCGGCCCGTTGCGCGTGACGGGCGTGGGCGCGGACAGCATCCAGGGCGACGTTGCGTTTGCCGACACCCTGGCGCAGATGGGCGCCACGGTCACGTATGGCCCCGACTGGATCGAAGTGTCGGGCGTGCGCGTGGCCGACGGCGCGCGACTGAAGGCCTTTGATACCGATTTCAATCTGATCCCCGATGCTGCCATGACGGCCGCCGCGCTGGCCCTGTATGCCGACGGCCCGTGCCGCCTGCGCAACATCGGCAGTTGGCGCGTGAAGGAAACCGACCGCATCCACGCCATGCAGACCGAGCTTGAAAAGTTGGGCGCGCAGGTGGAATCGGGGCCGGATTGGCTGCGCGTCATCCCCCCGGCGCAGGACGCCTGGCGCGATGCGCACATTGGCACCTGGGACGACCACCGCATGGCGATGTGCTTTTCGCTGGCGGCCTTCGGCCCGGCGGCGGTCAGAATTCTGGACCCTGGCTGCGTCAGCAAGACGTTCCCGGGTTACTTTGATGTCTACGCGAGCCTGGTATCGGCCTAGCGAAAAACCTACATGACTTTGACTTCTTCGATTGATTCTCCCGTGGCTGCGGTCATCACGATTGACGGGCCCACCGCGTCGGGCAAGGGCACCGTGGCGCATCGCGTCGCCAAGGCGCTGGGCTGGGACGTGCTGGACAGCGGCGCGTTGTACCGCCTGACGGCGCTGGCCGCCATCAAGCAGGGCGTGGCCGCGGACGACGAGCCGGGCGTGGCCCGCGTGGCCGAGACGCTGGATGTGCGCTTTGACGGTCCCCACGTCTACCTGGAAGGCGCCGACGTCGGCCACGACATCCGCCGCGAGGAAGTGGGTAATTTCGCCTCCCGGGTGGCGGCTTTTCCGGGTGTGCGCCAAGCGCTGCTCGAACGTCAACGCGCTTTCCGCCTGCCTCCCGGGCTGGTGGCGGATGGCCGGGATATGGGCACGGTGGTCTTTCCCGATGCGTCCCTGAAGGTGTTCCTGGTTGCCGACGTGGTCGCCCGGGCGGAGAGGCGGCGTAAGCAGTTGATCGAAAAGGGAATTTCTGCTAATCTAGACGACCTTCTGCGAGATATGCGCGAGCGAGATGCCCGCGACACCCAGCGCGCCACGGCGCCGCTTGCTCCCGCAGCAGACGCACATGTGCTGGATTCGTCCAATTTGACGATTGCAGAAACAGTGCAGGCAATACTGGATTTCTGGCAACAAGCGCAAAAATAGTCCAACCGCTATGGCTGAAAAGCAGTAGCTGAAAGGCGATAGCTGAAAGGCGATAGCGCAGACAGCCAGAAAATTTTATTAGGCCCTGTTCTAGCCAGGCGCAACCCCCCACGGGCCACCCCGCAGGGGCGAACCGGCAAACAGGTATTTTGACTCCACTGTGGCGGGCAATCCGCTGCGGTGTGTTCTTAACGGCCATTTCGGCCCAATGGATTTCAACCCCATGTCTTCCGTTTCCACTACCGCCACCGGCGGCGAAAGTTTCGCCGACCTTTTCGCACAAAGCCTCAAGAGCCAGGACATGAAGTCCGGCGAGGTCATCAGCGCCGAAGTCGTGCGCGTCGACCATAATTTCGTCGTCGTCAACGCCGGCCTGAAGTCCGAAGCGCTGATCCCCCTGGAAGAGTTCCTGAACGACCAGGGCGAGCTCGAAGTGCAACCCGGCGATTTCGTCTCGGTGGCCATCGATTCCCTGGAAAACGGCTACGGCGACACCATCCTGTCGCGTGACCGCGCCAAGCGCCTGTCGGCCTGGCTGCAGCTGGAAAAGGCCCTGGAAAACGGCGAACTGGTTACCGGCACCATCACCGGCAAGGTGAAGGGCGGCCTGACCGTCATGACCAACGGCATCCGCGCGTTCCTGCCGGGTTCGCTGGTGGATCTGCGTCCGGTCAAGGACACCACCCCGTACGAAGGCAAGACCCTCGAATTCAAGGTCATCAAGCTCGACCGCAAGCGCAACAACGTTGTGCTGTCGCGTCGCCAAGTGCTGGAAGCCAGCATGGGCGAAGAGCGTCAAAAGCTGCTCGAAACCCTGCACGAAGGTGCTGTGGTCAAGGGCGTGGTCAAGAACATCACCGACTACGGCGCGTTCGTTGACCTGGGCGGCATCGATGGCCTGCTCCACATCACCGACATGGCATGGCGTCGTGTGCGTCACCCGTCCGAAGTCCTGCAAGTGGGTCAAGAAGTCGAAGCCAAGGTCCTCAAGTTCGACCAGGAAAAGAGCCGCGTCTCGCTGGGCGTCAAGCAGCTGGGCGAAGATCCGTGGGTGGGCCTGGCTCGCCGCTACCCGCAAGGCACCCGCCTGTTCGGTAAGGTCACGAACCTGACCGACTACGGCGCCTTCGTCGAAGTCGAAGCCGGCATCGAAGGCCTGGTTCACGTCTCCGAAATGGACTGGACCAACAAGAACGTCGACCCGCGCAAGGTTGTTACCCTGGGCGAAGAAGTCGAAGTCATGGTCCTGGAAATCGACGAAGACCGTCGTCGTATCTCGCTGGGCATGAAGCAGTGCCGTCAAAACCCGTGGGAAGAGTTCGCTACGAACTTCAAGCGCGGCGACAAGGTCCGCGGCGCCATCAAGTCGATCACCGACTTCGGCGTGTTCGTGGGTCTGCCTGGCGGCATCGACGGCCTGGTTCACCTGTCCGACCTGTCGTGGACGGAAACGGGCGAAGAAGCCGTGCGCAACTTCAAGAAGGGCGACGAGATCGAAGCCGTGGTTCTGGGCATCGATACCGACAAGGAACGCATCTCGCTGGGCATCAAGCAGCTGGAAGGCGACCCCTTCAACAACTTCGTCGCCACGTTTGACAAGGGCGCGGTTGTTCCGGGCACCATCAAGTCCGTCGAAGCCAAGGGCGCTGTTGTTACGCTGTCCGTGGACGTTGAAGGCTACCTGCGCGCTTCCGAGATCTCCTCGGGCCGCGTTGAAGATGCCACCACCGTTCTGAACGCTGGCGAAAACATCGAAGCCATGATCGTCAACATCGACCGCAAGACGCGTTCGATCCAACTGTCGATCAAGGCCCGCGACAACGCTGAGACCGCCGAAACGATCCAGCGCATGTCCGACGCCAGCGCTTCGTCCGGCACCACCAACCTCGGCGCGCTGCTGAAGGCCAAGCTGGACCAACAGCGCAACGACGGTTAATTCGTGACCAAGTCGGAGCTGATCGCCGCCTTGGCGGCCCGCTATCCTCAGCTGGCCGCCCGCGACACCGATTACGCGGTCAAGACCGTTCTGGATGCAATGACCCAGGCCCTGGCCTCGGGTCAGCGCATCGAGATCCGCGGTTTTGGAAGCTTCTCGTTGTCGCAGCGGTCTCCCCGCATCGGTCGCAATCCGAAATCCGGCGAACAAGTGCTGGTGCCTGGTAAACAGGTGCCGCACTTCAAGGCGGGCAAGGAATTGCGCGAACGGGTAGACCTGGTCGGCGGCAATGACGAGGACGCTCAATCTTCTGGATCGAGTGAACCGATGGCGTCCATGGCAGGTTTGCACGCCATGCATTGACGTATCGGCTAGTAAAGGCTGCCTACGGGCAGATCGGACCGAGAACAGGCCCCTTGAGAAATCAAGGGGCTTTGTTTTTTCCGGCCGCCGCCGTGCAGCCGTGATGCGGGGATTTTTTTTCTTGGGACCTTTAAGACGTCGCTTACAATTGACAGTCTTGAATTCTTTGGAGCATGCGTCATGCGCTATCTAGTCTGGGCCCTGCGATTGCTCGTGTTTATTGCGGTATTGATGTTCGCCTTGAAGAACACCGATCCGGTTGCCGTGAAGTTCTACGCGGACTACGTCGTGCAAGACGTGCCGTTGATCGTCGTGATGCTGGTGGTGTTTGTGGCGGGCGCCTTGTTTGGCCTGCTGCTGACCGTGCCCGCCGCCATGCGCCGCCGCCGCGAAGCCATTCGCTTGCGCCGCGAGCTGGACCGCGTGCAGGCTGCGGTGAATGGCACCACGCCTGTCGTGCCGCCCGAAGCCGTTGCGCCGATGTCGCCGCTGTAATGGCGCGCCGATCCTTGCACGCCGTCAATTTCGCACTGAATTACCGCAAGAGCCCGAAACGTGGATTTTGAACCTTGGTGGTTGATTTTCGTGCCGGTGTTGTTCGCGCTGGGCTGGTTGGCCGCGCGCTTCGATATCCGGCAAATGCTTCGGGAAACCCGCAGCCTGCCTGACTCGTATTTCCGGGGCCTGAACTTCCTGCTCAACGAGGAACCCGACCGCGCAATTGACGCCTTTGTCGAAGTCGCCAAACTGGACCCGGAAACGACCGAGCTGCACTTTGCGCTGGGCAGCCTGTTCCGCCGCCGTGGCGAGATGGAACGCGCCATCCGCGTGCATCAAAGCCTGCTTAGCCGCTCCGACCTGCCGGCTGCCGAACGTGAGCACGCGCAGCATGAATTGGCGCAAGACTTCCTCAAGGCTGGCATGCTCGACCGCGCCGAAAGCGGGTTCGAGCAATTGAAGGACACGCGCTATGCGCTGCCCGCCTTGCGTTCGCTGATCCGGATTTTTGAATCCGAACACGACTGGCCGCGCGCCATTGAAGCCGTCAAAACCTTGCAAGGTTTGGTTGATGAGCCGGTGCCGCAGATCGTGCACTACTACTGCGAACAGGCGCAGACGGCGCTGTCCGCCAAGCCGGCGGATGTGGACGCCGCGCACAAGGCGCTGGACGCCGCTGATCACGCCTTGTCCACGACCGACCCGGCCGCGGGCAAGGGCGCGATGGTGCGCACTGCCATGCTGCGCGCCCGCCTGGCGTTGATGGAGCAAGATCCCAAGCGCGAACGGCTGTAC
Organism: Achromobacter kerstersii; assembly: GCF_902859595.1. Lineage (GTDB taxonomy): Bacteria > Pseudomonadota > Gammaproteobacteria > Burkholderiales > Burkholderiaceae_B > Achromobacter > Achromobacter kerstersii. Next base: position 322,707 of record NZ_CADIJQ010000002.1, read on the forward strand.
CTGGAGTCGGTCATGACCGACGCCCCCGAATTTGCGGGGCTCGTCGCCGAGCAGTTGCTGGCCAATTACCGCGCCGCGAATCAGGTGGAAGCGGGGTTGGACTTCCTGCAAAAGCAGTATCAGCGCCATGCGTCGCTGGATCTCTTCAACGTCGTGTTCCGCGAGCTGCGCGTGCAACAGGGCTCGGTCGTGGCTTGGGCGTTTGCGCGGGGTGCGCTGCGCAGTCATCCGTCCCTGCTGGGCCTGGATCGCTTGCTGGAAGCCGAGCTGGCCAACCCGGATGCGGGCGCCGAGCAAGGGCCGGTGCCTGGCGCCGATCTGACGCTGTTGCGCAGTCTGATCCACAAGCATACGCAACGGCTGGACCGCTATGCGTGCCGTAGTTGCGGTTTTCAAGCGCGTCGTTTTTACTGGCAATGTCCCGGCTGCAACGCCTGGGAAACCTATGCGCCGCGCCGTCTGGAAGAACTTGAATGAAGCCTTTCCCCGCCGAAGCCATTTCGCATAGCCGCGTTCTCGTGGTCGGCGACATCATGCTGGACCGCTACTGGTTCGGTGAAGTCGAACGCATTTCTCCGGAAGCGCCGGTGCCGGTGGTGCGTGTGGCGCGCCGCGAAGACCGCCTGGGCGGCGCCGCCAACGTGGCGCGCAACGTGGCGGCCTTGGGCGGCCACGTGACGCTTGTGGGCGTGCTGGGCGCGGACGAGGCGGGCGACAGCATCCGCCGTTTGTCCGCTGAAGCCGGCATCCAGGCTGACCTGATCGCCGACCCATCCTTGCACACCACGCTGAAGATGCGCGTGCTGGGCCGCCAGCAGCAGCTGCTGCGCGTGGACTTTGAACAGCATCCGGAGCAGGCCGCACTCGACAGTGTTGACGCCGCGCTGGCGCGTCATCTGGCCAACCACGACATCGTTGTGCTGTCCGACTACGCCAAGGGCGTGCTGACCCGCGTCGAGTCGCTGGTGGCCATGGCGCGTCATGCAGGCATCCCGGTGCTGGTGGACCCCAAGGGCGATGACTACGCGCGCTATCGTGGCGCAACGCTTGTCACCCCGAACCGTTCGGAAATGCAGCAGGCGGTGGGCCGCTGGAATTCCGAAGCTGAACTGACCGATCGCGCGCAGCGCCTGCGCGCTGACCTGGACCTGGAAGCCTTGCTTGTGACGCGTTCCGAGCAGGGCATGACTTTGTTTACCGATACCGGACGTGACCACATCGATGCGCAAGCGCACGAGGTGTTCGATGTGTCCGGCGCGGGCGACACCGTGCTGGCCACGCTGGCCGTCTCGCGCGCCATCGGCTTGCCGTGGGCCGAGGCGATGGGCTGGGCCAACAAGGCCGGCGGCATTGCCGTGGGCAAGCTGGGCACGTCCGTCGTCACCGCCGCGGAATTGGCAGGAGAACCCTCATGATCGTCGTAACCGGAGCCGCAGGCTTCATTGGCAGCAATCTGGTGCGCGGGCTGAACCGCCGCGGCATCACGGACATCATCGCGGTGGACGATCTGACCGAGGGCGACAAGTTCGTCAATCTGGTCGATTGCCAGATCGCCGAGTACATGGACAAGGACGACTTCCGCCGCCGCGTCGTTGACGGCAGCCTGCCCGCCGTGCGCGCCGTGCTGCACCAGGGCGCGTGTTCGGACACGACCGAGCGTAACGGCCGCTACATGATGGACAACAACTACCGCGTCACGCTGGAGTTGTTCGAGTTCTGTCAGGAGCGCCGCATTCCGTTCCTGTATGCGTCGTCCGCCGCCGTCTATGGCGGCTCGTCGATCTATGTCGAAGATCCTGCCAACGAAGGCCCGTTGAACGTCTACGGCTACTCCAAGCTGCTGTTCGACCAGGTCCTGCGCAAACGCATGAACAGCCTGACCGCGCAGGTTGTGGGCCTGCGCTATTTCAACGTCTACGGCCCGCACGAGCAACACAAGGGTCGCATGGCTTCGGTGGCGTTCCACAACATGAACCAGTTCCTGGAACACGGCCATGTGCGCCTGTTTGCGGGCTGGGACGGTTACGTGGACGGCGGGCAGAGCCGCGATTTCATCTCGGTGGAAGACGTGGTGGCGGTCAACCTGCACTTCCTGGATCACCCGGAACAGTCGGGCATCTTCAACTGCGGCACGGGGCGCGCCCAACCGTTCAATGACGTGGCGGCGGCCGTGGTGAACACCTTGCGCGCGGAACGTGGCGAAGCCGAATTGACGCTCGCGCAATTGGTGGAGCTGGATCTCATCCGCTACATCCCGTTCCCGGACGATCTGAAGGGGCGCTATCAAAGCTATACGCAAGCCGATGTGACGCAGTTGCGCACGGCGGGCTTTTACGCCCCGATGCGGGATGTGCAGACGGGCGTGGCCGAGTACGTGCGGTACTGGCGCGCGCGTCGATAAATGCTTGATTGAGCGCTGCAATAAGTGCTGCATCAGTGCTGCAATTCGCGCGGCGCATGTCGTGAAAAAAGAAGCCACCGATTTGGTGGCTTTTTTTCGTCTGCGTAGTTGCCGAGGTGGATCAATCCGTTCACTGCGCGGCCCAAGCGCGGGGCGGGCGGCCATCATCCAGGGGTGGCGCAACAATCGTTGTGCACAGATCCATTCAGGAGACACCCATGAATTCATTTATCGAGACCACCCCCACCGGATTGCTGCCGTGCTCGTCAACCCACGCGCTTCGTTCGCCGATGGCGGCCATGCGTGCAAAGGGTGGCCGGCATGCGTTGCGGCGTGCAATGGGGGCACTGTTGGTCACGGTCGGGCTAGGCTTTGTCGCGCCCCAGGCCCACGCGCTGGACGTCAATCAGGCCAACGCCCAGCAATTGGAGACGATTCGCGGCATCGGCCCGCGCACGGCCGAAGTCATCATTGCCGAGCGCGACCGGGGCGGCAAGTTCGAATCGTTTGAAGACCTGGCCGAACGGGTGCGCGGTATCGGTCAGAAAAAGGCGCAGGCCTTGCAAGCGGCAGGCTTGCAGGTGGGCGACGGGGAGCCGTCATCCGCGGTGGGCAAGGGGGCCGCGGGCAGCGCGACGGAAGTCGCCAAACCGGGTGAAGCCAAGCCGGCGACGGGGGCTGGCGTCGGGGCTGCGGCCAAGTCTGGGTCCAGAGCCGCCGGCAAGTCTGCTGGCGTTCCAGCCGGTGCGTCCGGCTCTGCGGCCGCCGTGCGGCCCTGAGCTTCCCAGCCACTCGGAAATTCACTCGGGAACCCCTGGCGGGAGCGCGGCTTTTCGCCGCGTCTGCCGCCGGGCGGAGTTATGATCGACCGCATGACTACTACCTATCCCACTATCGAGCAGACCGTCGGCAACACGCCGCTGGTCCGATTGCAGCGCATTCCGGGTGCCGCGGGCGCCGCGCGTGGCAACGTCATCCTGGCCAAGCTGGAAGGCAATAATCCCGCCGGTTCCGTGAAAGACCGCCCGGCCTTGTCGATGATCAATCACGCGGAAGCGCGCGGCGACATCAAGCCGGGCGATACCCTCATTGAAGCCACCAGCGGCAATACGGGCATTGCCCTGGCCATGGCGGCTGCGATGAAGGGCTACCGCATGATTTTGATCATGCCGGACAACCTGTCGGTGGAACGCCGGGCGGCCATGGCGGCCTATGGCGCGGAATTGATCCTGACGCCGGCCGACAAGGGCGGCATGGAGTACGCGCGCGACTTGGCCACTGAAATGCAGGCAGACGGCCGGGGCGTGGTGCTGGATCAATTCGCCAACCCCGACAACCCGCGCGCGCACGTCGAAACCACGGGGCCTGAACTCTGGACCCAGACCGATGGGCGCATCACGCATTTCGTCAGCGCGATGGGTACGACGGGCACGATCATGGGCGTGTCGACTTACCTGAAGTCGCGCAATCCGGCGGTGCAGGTGGTGGGCGCACAACCCGCAGAAGGCTCGCAGATTCCGGGCATCCGTAAATGGCCCGAGGCCTATCTGCCGAAGATCTTCGACCGCAGCCGCGTCGATGCGTATGAATCCATCGAGCAATCGGAAGCCGAAGTCATGGCGCGCCGGCTGGCCGCGGAAGAGGGCATCTTTGGCGGTATCTCGTCCGCTGGCGCGCTGGTCGCTGCGCTGCGCGTGGCGGAACGCGTCAATGACGCCACCATCGTCTTCATCGTGTGCGACCGCGGCGACCGCTATCTGTCCACCGGCGTGTTCAACTGATATCTGGTTTTTCGGCAGCCTGACGGGCTGCCGAAGCAAACAGCCCGGCCCAGGAATAGCCTTTCCTGGCCGGGCTGTTTCCATTGCGGGACTGCCATGCGGCCGTAAGCGCCGCGTGGCAGTCCTGCGTTATTCAGGCTGAATATTCGCGTCTTTCATGACCTTGATCCAGCGTGCGCTTTCCGCAATATTGAAGGCTTCCGCTTCCTGGTAGCCCATCGTGCTGGGCAGCGTGCCCTGCGATTTCAGGGCTTCGACGACCTTCGATGATTTCGACGCCTCGACCATGGCTTTGTTGAGCTTGGCGATGATGGGCTCGGGCGTATCCTTGGGCACCCACATGCCGTACCACGTGACGATATCGAAGTCGGGCAGCACGGTTTCGGCGATGGTGGGCACGTTGGGAAGATCGGCCAGCCGCGTTTTGGTGGTGACGGCGAGCGGAACGACCTTGCCGCTCTGGATCAGCGGAAGCGCAGGCGCCAGCGGGGCGTACATCAGATCGACATGGCCGCCTGCGACATCGGTCAGGGCCGGGCTGCTGCCGCGGTATCCAACGTGCGAGATGGAGGCCTTGGTGGACGTATTGATCAGTTCACCGGCCAAGTGCGGCAGCGTGGCGACCCCGGGGGAGGCGAAGGTCAGTGTGCCCGGCTGCGCGCGGGCGTGCTGGATCAGGTCGGCAAAGGTCTTGAACTTGGAGGTGGGCGGGACGACAGCCACCATCGGCACCGTGCCCAACACGCCTACCATCCTGAAGTCCTTGATCGGGTCAAAACTCAGGTTCTTGAACTGGGCGGGGTAGATACCCTGAACGGACGGATTCATCAGCAGCGTGTAGCCGTCAGCGGGGGCCCGGGCGACCTGTGCCGCGCCGATTGTGCCACTGGCGCCTGCGCGGGTTTCAATGACCAGCGGCTGGCCCAGAATTTCCCCCATTTGCACTGCGACCACACGGCCCACCACATCGGTCGGGCCGCCAGCCGCCCACGGCATGATGACGCGTATCGGTTTGTCCGGATAGGTGCCTTGCGCTTGCGCGCCGGCCAAGGGGAGTCCGGCGGTGGTGATCATCGTGCATGCCGCGGCAAGAAAGCTGCGTTTGTTCATCTACGGTCTTCTCCAACAAAGGTGAGGTTGGCGGAGGGCAGGGCCGCATGCAGCAGCGCCTTGACCTCTTCCAGTTGTTTTCCAGTGGTGGCTTCGTTTTTGAGCATGCGGCCCAGGGGGCCGGCCACCACAATGGCAAAGGGTTGTTCATAGGCCCGGAACCCGAGCGATACGGACATCACGTCTTCGACGTTTTCACCGACCGAACGCTGCCAGCCCCGCGCGACTCCTGCCTGCAGGTCGCGATCAAAGGCATCGCGGGCGGTGATAGTGCTGTCCGTGAACGCAGTGAATCCGCTATAGGCCTTGAACCATTTTTGGCGTTCTTCCGGCGGCAGTACGGACAACAGCGCCTTGCCTGAGCTGGTGGCGTGCACCGCTTTGAATCCGCCGGGCTGGTGGGAGAAGCGGATCGTCTGCTTGGATTCAGCCACGATCAGGTAGACGACCTTGTCGTCTGCCAGCTTGGCCAGCAGGGCGGTTTCCCCGGTCAGGTCGCGGACTCGTTCCAGCACGGGTTCGATGACCGCATTCAAGGGGTCGCTGCGGCAAATCAGCGTGGCGACGTGGATCAGCTTTTGGGTCGGGTAATAGCCGTGCTTCTTGCCGATTTCATAGAGATAGCCGCGGGCCACCATGGTTTTGAGCAAGCCATGGCAACTGGACAGCGGGATCTGCATCTGGGCGGCGATTTCGCTGTACAGCAATGGCTTCTGCTCCTCGGCAAAGAGGTTCAGTACATCCAGAACTCGAGCAGCTGTTTTCACATCCATGATGTTAGTATCCTATACGTGATAAATTTATGTCAATCCGCTTTCAACGCCAAGGAGTTGCGACGCATGAGATGGAAGAACCGTCCCGAAGGATCGAACTGGGGAGACTTTGGGCCTGACGATCAGCGCGGTTGCCTGAATTACATCACTCCCGAGAACGTGCTGATGGGCATAGGCGAAGTCCGCCAGGGCCTGAGCTTCTGCCTGTCGCTGCCGCTGGACTATCCCGGCGGCAATGGTGTGAATGTCAGGCGTCTTCCGCCCAAGCTGCGTCCCACGGAACGGGACGGCGACCAGTACATGAATTTCCCGCTGGGGCGCCTGCGTCCGGGCTGCGTGGACGTGCTGAGCGACGATATTGTCGAAATGAGTCTGCAGTACTCGACGCAGTGGGATTCCCTGGCGCACGTAGGCGCGTTGTTCGATGCGAATGGCGACGGCCTGCCTGAACGCGTCTACTACAACGGCTACCGGCCCAATGATCACGTGGTCGGCCCGGTGGACTACGACGTAGACAACGGTTTTGCCAAGACCGATCTGGGGCAGGGCGTGGCGTCAAATGCCAAGAAGCTGGACATCACGCAGCTGGCTGAATCCTGCTTGCAAAGCCGCGGCGTGATGGTCGACTTGGCCAAGCACTATGGCCGGGCACAGAAATCCGTCGGCTATGACGATCTGATGCGTATTCTGGAAAGCGATCGGATCGAGATCGAGCGGGGCGATATCGTGCTGTTCCACACCGAGTTCGGCGACGCCTTGCTGGAGAAGAACCGCGAGCCGGATGCGCATACGCTGCACGAGATCTGCGCGGGCCTGGATGGCAGCGATGAGAAGCTGCTGCAATGGATTTCGGATTCGAAAGTGGCGGCGATGGCATCCGACAACCATGCGCTGGAGATCTACCCCACGCAAAAGCCCAACGCCTGCTGCGCCGCGTTGCCGCTGCATCATCATTGCATCTTCAAGCTGGGCATGCCGATTGGCGAGATGTGGTATTTGGGCCAGCTTGCGCGATGGTTGCAAACCAATGGACGCAGCCGGTTTTTGCTGACAGCCCCGCCTCTGAACCTGCCGGGCGCGGTGGGCTCGCCCGTCACGCCGGTGGCCACGGTGTGAGGCCGTCGGCAAACTTGGGCGAGGCGGCCTGAGGCATTCGGCGGTACGCATGAAAAAGCGGCGCCTGGACTCACGCCCAGGCGCCGCTTTTTTCTGACAAGAAGATCAGCGGTTCACGCGGGCTTCAATCTCAGCGGCCAGATCAGCGACCGACGTGGCGTAGAAGTAGCTGCGGTTGTATTTCGTCAGCGCGAAAAAGTTGGGCGTGCCTACGCGGTACTGGGCGGTGCCCCGGGCCTCTTCCACCAAGTCGACCACGCCCAGCGGCTGGCCTCCCCAACCCGTGGCCGACGCGCCCGGTTGCAGGCGAGCGCCTGCGGCTGACAGGGTGCTCCAGCTTTGCTTGGGTTCCAGGCCGCCGTCGACAAGCGCTGTCGGATCAGCCGGCAGCACCACGGGTGCGAACACTGGCAGACCGCGTTGCCAGCCATGCTGGGCCAGGAAGCTGCCCACCGACATGATGGCGTCCTGCGTGTTGTTCGTCAGGTCGATATGGCCGTTGTCGTCGCCGTCCACCGCGTAATGCATGATGCTGGTCGGCATGAATTGCGGCATGCCGATGGCGCCGGCGTACGAGCCGCGCGTTTCCAGTTCCAGCTTGTCTTTCATGACCAGCGTCAGGAAGTCGCCCAACTGGCCGCGGAACATCGTGGCGCGTTCGGGCTTGTTGGGATCGGGGTAGTCAAAGGCCAGGGTGGCCAGCGCGTCCAGCACCCGGAAGTTGCCCATGTTGCGGCCATACAGCGTTTCGACGCCGATGATCGACGCAATGATGGGCGCGGGTACGCCAAAGCGCTGCGCGGCCTGATTGAGCAGGTCGCGGTTTTCGTTATAGAACTCCACGCCCCAGCCGATGCGCTTGGGCTCGACAAAGCGCGAGCGGTACGTCAGCCAGCTGCGCCAGATCTTCTTGCCCGGCGGGGCGGGCGCAATCAGGCGCGACACCGTGGCGTTGTAGCGCGAACTTTCCAGCGCCTTCACCATGGGGTTCAGCGGCAGGTTGCGTTCGGCGGCCAGTTCTTCCACGAACGCACGCACTTCCGGCCGCAAGGCGCCGGTGGCGGTCAGCGTGGCGGGCGCGTCGTCCGGCAGTTCGGAGCCTGGTGTCGGCGTACTAGGTCCGATGCGGATAGCAGTGTTGCCAGAGGCGGCCACCGGTTGGGTGGCAAGGGAATTCGGGGCAGTGGGAGCGGTGGTGGAGCAGCCCGCCAACAGGGCGGAAAGCGCTCCGAGTTGCAGTAATCGCCGACAGATGAACATAATCTTCCTTATGGAGACCATGTATCTTACCCACCCCGCATGCCGCTTGCATGAAATGGGCAGTTGGCATCCCGAAAGCCCACAGAGGCTGGACGCCATTTCCGACCAGCTATTAGCCAGCGGCTTGATGCCCTATCTGGACGACCGGCAGGCGCCTCAGGCGTCGCGCCATGACGTGCTGCGCGTGCACACCGTCCAGTATCTGGACAGTTTGCGAGAACATACGCCGGACCAAGGGTATTACCCGATAGATCCGGACACCCTGATGAATCCCCACACCTATGAAGCCGCGCTGTATGCCGCCGGCGCGGGCGTGGCGGCGGTGGATGCGGTGATGGGCGGCGAGGCCCGCACGGCATTCTGCGCGGTGCGTCCGCCCGGGCACCACGCCTGCCGTTCCCAGGCGATGGGGTTCTGCTTCTTGAACAACGTGGCCATTGCGGCGCGCCATGCGCTGGAGTTTCACGGCCTGTCGCGCGTGGCCGTCGTTGACTTCGATGTGCACCACGGCAACGGCACCGAAGACGTCTTCGCGGGCGATGAGCGCGTGCTGATGTGCAGCTTCTTCCAGCATCCCTTCTTTCCCAACAGCGGCGCCGAGCACCCGGCCGACAACATGATCAACGTGCCGGTGGCCGCCTATACGGGCGGGGCCGCCGTCAGGACGATCGTCACCGACACCTGGCTGCCGAAGCTCGACGCGCACCGGCCGGAACTGATCCTTGTGTCAGCAGGCTTTGACGCGCACCGCGAGGACGACATGGGCCAGATGGGCCTGGTGGAAGCCGACTATGCGTGGATAACGGAACAGCTCGTCGATGTGGCCGAACGCCACTGTCAGGGGCGGATCGTTAGTACGCTGGAAGGTGGTTACAACTTATCTGCCCTGGGTCGCAGCGTGGTTGCGCATATACGAGCGCTGGCTAAGCTGTAGAATCAGGAAAAAATTGTGCAATGCGATCCCGGCGCATGCCGGGTAATTATTTCCATTTGGAGGCTGCGGGATGAAGGTGTTGGTACCTGTCAAGCGCGTCGTTGACTACAACGTCAAGGTGCGCGTCAAGTCGGATCAGACTGGCGTGGATATCGCCAATGTGAAGATGTCCATGAACCCCTTTGACGAAATCGCCGTCGAAGAAGCGACCCGGTTGAAAGAGAAGGGTGCCGTCGCTGAAGTCGTGGCGGTTTCTTGCGGCGTTGCGCAATGCCAGGAGACGCTGCGCACCGCCATGGCCATTGGCGCCGATCGCGGCGTGCTGGTCCAGACCGATGCCGAACTGCAGCCGCTGGCTGTCGCCAAGCTGTTGAAGGCGCTGGTCGACAAAGAGCAGCCGCAACTGGTCATCCTGGGCAAGCAAGCCATCGACGACGATGCCAACCAAACCGGCCAGATGCTGGCCGCGCTGCTGGACTGGCCGCAAGCCACGTTCGCCAGCAAGGTTGAACTCGCCGACGGCAAGGTCACGGTCACGCGCGAAGTGGATGGCGGCCTGGAAACGCTGACGCTCACGCTGCCGGCTATCGTCACCACCGACTTGCGCCTGAACGAGCCGCGTTACGTCACGCTGCCGAACATCATGAAGGCCAAGAAGAAGCAGTTGGACACCGTCACGCCCGAAGAACTGGGTGTTGATGCCGCGCCGCGCCTGAAGACGCTGAAGGTCAGCGAGCCGCCCGCCCGCAAGGCTGGCATCAAGGTGGCTGACGTTGCTGCCCTGGTGGACAAACTCAAGAACGAAGCGAAGGTGGTCTGAACATGACGACGCTGGTTATTGCTGAACACGATAACGCCCAGTTGAAGGGCGCAACCCTGAACGCCGTCGCCGCCGCCGCCAAGATCGGAGGCGATGTGCACGTGCTGGTCGCTGGCGCCAACGCGCGCGCCGTGGCCGATCAGGCCGCCGCTGCCGCCGGTGTCGCCAAGGTCCTCTTGGCCGACGCGCCGCAACTGGCCGACGGCCTGGCTGAGAACGTCGCCGCCCAAGTGCTGGCCGTGGCATCGAACTACAGCCACATCCTGTTCCCGGCTACCGCCTCGGGCAAGAACGTGGCGCCGCGCGTTGCGGCCAAGCTCGACGTGGCGCAGATTTCGGACATCATCGGCGTGGAATCCGCCGACACGTTCCAGCGCCCGATCTATGCGGGTAACGCCATTGCCACCGTGCAATCGGCCGACGCCGTGAAGGTCATCACCGTGCGCACGACGGGCTTTGACGCCGTTGCGGCGCAAGGCGGTTCGGCTGCGGTGGAAGAAATCGCTGCCGTTGCCGATTCGGGCAAGTCCACGTTCGTGAGCCGCGAAGTCGCCAAGAGCGACCGTCCTGAACTGGCCGGTGCGCGCGTGGTGGTGTCGGGCGGCCGCGGTCTGGGCAGCGCCGAAAACTTCAAGATCCTGGACCCGCTGGCTGACAAGCTGGGCGCGGCGCTGGGCGCTTCGCGCGCTGCGGTCGACGCCGGCTACGCGCCGAACGACTGGCAAGTGGGCCAGACGGGCAAGATTGTTGCGCCGCAGCTGTACGTGGCCGTGGGTATCTCGGGCGCCATCCAGCACTTGGCCGGCATGAAGGATTCGAAGGTCATTGTGGCCATCAACAAAGATCCCGAAGCCCCGATTTTCGGCGTGGCCGATTATGGCTTGGTGGGCGATCTGTTCCAGGTTGTGCCCGAACTGACTGGCGCGCTGTAAGCCGCCTGTTCAAGGTGTTTGAAGAGCCCGTGGATTAACGTCCACGGGCTTTTTTTCGTCTCCGATATTTTGCGACGGTCTAATTCGTCTGTCGTATTTCTTTTGAATTTCTGAAAGATTCTGATAATGTGTTCCGCGCGCATCGGGATTGTTCGCGCACGTGCTCGGCCTGTACAGAACGAAGGAGATTCGGGATGGATTGGTTCTTTGACACATTGCGGAAGTACCCTGAATTAGCGATCTTTCTGACCCTCGGTTTAGGGTATTGGATCGGAGCCAAAAAGCTTTTTGGTTTTAATTTAGGCGCGGTAACAGGTACTTTGCTGGTCGGTGTGCTGGTCGGACAACTAGACATCACGATCGCCCCCATTCTCAAGCAGGTGTTCTTCCTGCTTTTCCTCTTCGGTCTAGGCTACGGCGTCGGACCACAATTCTTCCGCGGCATGAAAAGCGATGGCCTTCCCCAGGTTATCTTCGCGGTCATCATTTGCGTTATCTGCTTGTTGGTCACGTGGGCAACCGCCGTGGGCTTTGGCTTTGATGCCGGCACCGGTGCGGGGCTGCTGGCCGGCGCGCAAACGATTTCCGCAGTGATGGGCGTGGCCACGGACACGATCAACGGCCTGAGCGTCGATGCCGCAACCAAGAAGCAGTGGATCGACAGCATCCCGGTCGCCTACGCGGTCTGCTACATCTTCGGCACCGTGGGCAGCGCGTGGCTGCTGGCCTCGCTGGGCCCGAAGCTGATGGGCGTGGACATCGTCAAAGAGTGCAAGGAATACGAAGCCAAGATGTCCGGCAGCAGCGACTCCATGGAGCTGTCCGGCTACCGCAAGTTCACCGCGCGCGCCTACAAGCTGGATCACGCCGAACTCATCGGCAAGACGGTTGGCGAACTGGAAGCGAAGTTCGTCGATGCGCGTGTGTTCGTCGAACGTATTCGGCGCGGCGATCAAATCATCGATAACGACTCCACCACCGTGCTCCAGGCCGGCGATGTGCTGGGCGTGACCGGGCGCCATGACGCGCTGGTCTTGCAGGCCGGCGGCATTATCGGCAACGAGGTTGAAGACCGCGACGTGATCAACCTGCCCGCCGAGATCGTTGAAGTGGTGCTGACCAACAAGAATGTGGCCGGCAAGACGCTCAAGGAACTCGCGGAAAACGAGACCGTGCGCCAACTGGGCCGCGGCGTGTTCCTGCGCAAGGTGGTGCGTGGCGGCCATGAGATGCCCGTCAATTGGGGCTTGAAGCTGGACCGCGGCGATCGCCTGTTCATCCTGGGCGCCAAGCGTGACGTTGAACGCGTGGTGGGCAGGCTGGGGTATGTGGACCGCGCCACCGAGCAGACCGACATGGTGTTCGTGGGTTTCGGCATCTTGCTGGGCGGCCTGTTCGGCTCGCTGGTGCTGACGGTCAGTGGTATTCCCATCACCTTGTCGACGTCTGGCGGCGCGCTGATTTCCGGCCTGATTTTCGGCTATCTGCGTTCTGTGCATCCAACCTTCGGCCGCGTGCCGGAGCCCGTGCACTGGTTCCTGACCTCAGTCGGGCTGACAGCCTTTGTGGCCGTGGTCGGCATTACATCCGGGCCAGGCTTTGTCCAGGGTTTCCAGCAATTGGGAGCCAAGCTTTTTGTGGCCGGCATCATCGCCACCAGTGTGCCAATGATTCTGGGCGTGTTCATCGCCCGCTATGTCTTCAAATTCCATCCGGCCATCGTGCTGGGCGTCTGCGCAGGCGCTCGCACGACCACGGCTGCGATCGGCCAAATCACCGAAACGGCGAAAAGCCAGGTGCCCGCCCTGGGCTACACGGTGCCTTATGCGATCGGCAATACCCTGCTCATTATCTGGGGCATTGTCATCGTCATGCTCATGACTTAGTGGGACGCCCCGCAAGCCTCGTGGCTTGCGGGCAGCACACCGGGGCGGCGGGCACGCTCGCTCGCACTACCCCGGCAAGCGCTAATCACAACGCAAACAGGAGTACTGAAAAATGGCTTCCACCGCGCCTCTTACCGTCAGCCTGGCCTCGGCCTTGAAAACCACCCGTTCGCGCCAGCGCGACCTTGAGCAGTTGTCTCCCTTTGAGCTGAAGGATTATCTGATTACGCTGGCCAAGGACAATCAGCACACGGCTGCCTTGACCATGTTGAACGCTGGCCGCGGCAATCCGAACTGGATCGCCACCGAGCCGCGCGACGCCTTCTTCCTGTTGGGCCAGTTCGCCATGAAGGAAGCCCGCCGCGTGCGCGATGACGCCATTCTGGCGGGCATGCCGGGCAAGAAGGGCTGCGCGGACCGCCTGCGCAAATTCCTGTCCAAGCACAAGGGTGAAGACGGCTACGACTTTCTGGTCGGGGTGCTTGAGTACGGCGTGAAGATCAAGAACTTCGACCCCGATGAATGGATTCATGAACTGACCGACAGCATCATCGGCGACAACTACCCTGTGCCGCCGCGCGCGCTGGTGCATATCGAACAGATCGTGCACGACTACCTGATCAAGGAAATGTGCGACGGCCGCCCGCCCAAGGGCAAGTTCGATCTGTTCCCGGTTGAAGGCGGCACCGCCGCCATGTGCTACATCTTTGACTCGCTGATGCAGAACGGCCTGCTGAAGCAGGGCGACACCATCGCGCTGTTCCTGCCGACGTTTACGCCCTATATCGAAATTGCCCACCTTGAGCGCTTCCAGTTCAAGATTGTGGCCATCAATGCCAACAGCATGCGCGCCGACGGCACGCACGATTGGCACTATCCGGCGTCCGAAATCGCCAAGCTTGAGAATCCGAAGATCAAGCTGGCCGTGACGGTGAACCCCAGCAACCCGCCGTCAGTGGCGTTCAGCCCGGTCGAGATGAAGCAGATCGTGCGCCTGATCCGCAAGAATCCTGACTTGGTGCTGGTGACCGATGACGTGTACGGCACCTTCGTGCCGAACTTCCGTTCGCTGATGGCCGAAGTGCCGCACAACACCATCTGCGTGTATTCCTTCTCGAAGAACTTCGGGTGCACGGGCTGGCGCCTGGGCGTTATTGCCACGCACGAGAAGAACACGATGGACCGCCGCATCGCTGAATTGCCGGCGTCCTGGAAACAGCGTCTGAACAAGCGCTACGGCGCCATGACGATGGAACCCGAGAAGCTCAAGTTCATCGACCGCATGGTGGCCGACAGCCGCAACGTGGCGCTGAACCATACGGCGGGCCTGTCTCTGCCGCAGCAGGTGCAGATGGGCTTTTTTGCGCTGTCCCACCTGCTGGACCTGAAGGACGCCTACAAGCATCTGACCATGCAGATCGTGCGCGCCCGCCGCGATTCGCTGTGGAGCGGGCTGGGCATTCCGCTGCCGCCCGAAGATCCGATGCGCGGCTGGTATTACGTGGAACTGGACTTCATGGTCTGGGCCAAGGTCATGTATGGCGACGCCTTCTGCAAGTACATGACGAGCAACTACGAACCGGTGGACTTCCTGTTCCGTCTGGCCGAGAAGTCAGGCGTGGTGCTGATGGATGGCGGCGGTTTTGGCGGCCCGCCGTGGTCGATCCGTATCTCGCTGGCGAACCTGGACGACGGTGACTACGCCAAGATCGGCAAGTACATGGTCGAGTGCGCGACCGAGTACGTCGAAGCCTGGAAGGCGTCCGAGCTGGTGCGTTCGGGCCCGACGGCAGGCAAGGGTCAGACGCTCAAGGCCGGCGCCGCCAAGAAGGCCGCCAAGACGGCGGCGAAGAAGGTAGCCAAGACGGCGGTGAAAAAGGCAGTGAAGAAGGCGGATACCGCCGCCAAGTCGGCCAAGAAGGCGACCGCACGCTAGCAGACGCAGGCAACCACAGGGCGACATGACCTCATGACGTGCTCAATCGGGTTTTTCAATAGCGTCCCCATCGCTGTGTTGTTCGTGACGGTGGGTTTGGGATACCTGATCGGCAAGCTCAAGGTCGGGCCGATTCAGCTGGGCGGGGTGTGCGGAACACTCATCGTCGCCCTGCTGATCGGCCAGACGGGCTGCCAGATGCGCGGCGACTTGAAAGAGGTTGCGTTCGCCCTGTTCATCTTCGCCATGGGCTACTCCGGCGGCCCGCAATTTTTCGCCAACCTGAACCGTTCCAGCCTGCGCTACATCGCGTTGCCGATTATCGAGGCGCTGCTGGTGCTGACCATCGTGCTGGCCGCGGTGCCGTTGTTTGGCCTGGATGCCGGCACGGCAGCGGGTCTTGCGGCGGGGGCGGCGACGGAATCGGCGGTGGTGGGTACGGCGGCCGAAGCGCTCAAGCATCTGGGGCTGGCCGACGCCGAAGTGCAGCGCATGGAGGCCAACATCGCCACGGCCTACACGCTGACGTACCTGGTGGGCCTGATCAGCATCGTCTTCTTCACCAGCCAGGTCGCGCCCGCGCTGTTGCGCATCAACCTGCGCGAAGCGTCCAAAGCGTTGGAAGAGAAGCTGGGCGTGGCCTCGGGCGACAGCGAAGAAGCCAACCTCCCCACCTTGCCGCGCCTGGTCGGGCGCGCCCATGTGGTCAAGGACGCCGACGGCATGCACGTGGGCGACGTTGAAGCGCAATTGGGCGGACGCACGGTGATCAGCCGTATTCTGCGCAATGGCGAAGTGGTGGACGCCACGCCCGAAGACACGCTGAAGACGGGCGATATCGTCGTGGTGCTGGGCTTGCGCCGATTCGCGCTGCGCGCGGGGTCGGTCGTCGGCCCCGAGATCCAGCTGCCTGAAGGCCATGTGGATGACCTTCAGCTGAGCGAGCTGGCGGTAATCGTTAACAAGAAGGCCATTAACGGACACACGGTGGCCGAACTGTCCAAGCGGCCCGGCGCGCGCCGGGCGCGCGGCGTCTTCGTGCAATCCATCATGCGTTCCGGCCATGTGTTGCCGCTGACGCCGGCCACCGTCGTGCAGTATGGCGATCTGGTCACGCTGGTGGGTACCGAGCCTGAATTGTCGGAAGCCGGTGCGGCGCTGGGTAACGAACTGCGCCGCAGCGGTATTACGGACCTGGTGTTTCTGGCCTTCGGCATTCTTGCCGGGCTGATGATCGGCAGCCTGAGCGCGCGCATGTGGGGCATTCCGGTGTCCCTGGGCAGTGGCGGCGGGGCGCTGGTCAGTGGCCTGGTCTGCGGTTGGATCAACGCCAAGCGGCCTTCATTGGGTCATATCCCCGGCCACGCCGTGCAGCTGCTGAAAGACTTGGGGCTGGCCGTATTTGTGGCCTGCGTGGGGTTGTCGGCGGGGCCGGAGGCGGTGTCGCTGATTCGCGAGCACGGCGCCGTGCTGCCGTTGATTGGCTTGCTGGTGTCACTGGGGCCTGCCTGCCTGTCGCTATGGGTGGGCCACAAGATCCTGAAGATTGAAGGGCCCCTGCTGGTGGGCGCCATTGCCGGCCAGCACGTCAGCACACCCGCAATCAGCGCCATCTTGAATGCCAGCGGCAGCTCCGTGCCGCTGTTGGGGTACACCGTTACTTACGCGATCGCCAACGTGTTGCTGCCGGTGCTGGGGCCGATCATTGTGTCATTGGCGTACCATCTGAGTTAAACCGCACACATCAAGAATCGCAGTAGACACGAGGCGCCCGGCGCCTCGCTGTCATTTGCCCACGGAGACGCAATGCCCTATGTCACCCCGCTACAGGATTTCCGCTTCGCGCTGAAAGAGCTTGCCGGCCTGGACGCCATCCTGAAACTGCCCGGGTTTGAAGAGGTTACCCCCGACCTGGTGGACGCCATCCTGGACGAGAACGGCCGCTTCGTTGAGCAGGCCGTGGCGCCCCTTAACGTGCCAGGCGATACGCAGCCGCCCGTCTGGAAAGATGGGCAGGTCACGACCACGCCCGGCTACGCCCAAGGGTTCAAGGACTATGCGGCAGGCGGCTGGCAGGGCTTGCAGCACCCGCAGATGTGGGGAGGGCAAGGGCTGCCGAAGCTGGTGGCGGCAGCGCCGGGCGAAAATATCCAGGCGGCCAGTCTGGCGTTTTCCTTGTGCCCGATGCTGACGGACGGCGTGATCGAAGCCGTGCTGACGGTGGGGTCGGAGGCGCAGCGCAAGCAATATGTGCCGAACCTGATCGCCGGCAAATGGACGGGCACCATGAACCTGACCGAGCCGCAGGCCGGGTCGGATCTGGCCCAGGTCGCCACGCGCGCGGTGCGCCAGGACGACGGCACGTTCCGCCTGTTCGGGCAGAAGATCTTCATCACGTTCGGCGAACACGACCTGGCTGAGAACATCATCCACCTGGTGTTGGCGCGCACGCCGGATGCGCCGGCGGGTGTGAAGGGCATCTCGCTCTTTATCGTGCCGAAGTTCCTGGTCAATGCCGATGGCAGCCTGGGCAAGCGCAACGACGTGTGGTGCGCATCGCTGGAACACAAGCTGGGCATTCATGGCAGCCCGACGGCCGAGCTGCTGTACGGCTCGGGCAAGGGCGATGTCGGCGAAGGCGCGGTGGGCTATCAGGTGGGCGAGCTGAACCGCGGCCTGGAATATATGTTCATCATGATGAACGCGGCGCGCTACTCGGTGGGCCAGCAGGGCATAGGCGTGTCTGAACGCGCGTATCAGCATGCGCTTGCCTATGCGCGCGAACGCGTGCAGGGCCGCGCGGTGGAAGGGTCGCCAGGGCCGGTGGCCATCGTGCATCACCCGGATGTGCAGCGCATGCTCTTGACGATGAAGGCGCTGACGGAAGCGGCGCGCGCGGTGTCCTACGTGACGGCCGCGGCGCACGACAAGGGCACGCACCATCCTGACCCGGAACAGCGTTCGCGCAACCGCGCGTTTTACGAATACATGGTGCCGGTGGTGAAGGGCTATTCCACCGAAATGGCCGTGGAAGTGGCCTCGCTGGGCATTCAGGTGCACGGCGGCATGGGCTTCATCGAGGAAACGGGCGCGGCTCAGTTTTACCGCGACGCGCGCATTCTTCCCATCTACGAAGGCACCACCGCCATTCAGGCCAATGATCTGGTCGGCCGCAAGACGCAGCGTGACGGCGGCGCCACCGCCTACGCGGCCATCGCGGCGATGCGCGAAACGCTGCGTGCGGTGGAAGCGGAATCGACCCGGGCGGCGGCGAACGAGCGCGATGCGCTGCGCCTGCTGCGCGACAACCTGGACAGCGCCATTCAGGCCTATGAAGCCGGCGTGGGCTTTATTCTTGAGCAGTCGGCCGCCAACGTCCGGGCCGTTTATTCCAGCAGCGTGCCGTACCTGATGCTGGCGGGCGTGGTGCATGGCGGCTGGCAGATGGCGCGTGCCGTGCTGGGCTGCCGCAAGCACATTGCCGCGGGGTCCACCGACCCGTTCCATTCGTCAAAGATCGCAACCGGATTGTTCTATGCCGCGCACATCCTGCCGCGCGCATTGGCGCTGTCCGCGGCGGTGCGCGCTGGCGTCATCGCAGACGCTTGCGGAGCGGCTTCAGATATTGCATAAGGTTATATGGCTTGCGTATTTCCTCCACCGAAGGTTTGATGGAAGAATCGTTTCACACGAGCCCCTCTCAACTGCATTGCATAGGAGACACCATGAGTCATCTACGTCTGGGCGATACCGCCCCCGATTTCGAGCAGGAATCCTCGGCCGGCCCCATCCGCTTCCACGAGTATCTGGGCAATAGTTGGGGCGTGCTGTTTTCGCACCCGGCCGATTTCACGCCGGTGTGCACGACCGAATTGGGCTACACGGCCAAGCTGGCTGACGAGTTCGCCAAGCGCAACGTGAAGGTGCTGGCCTTGTCGGTGGACGGCACCGATTCCCACTCGAAGTGGATCGAAGACATCAACGACACGCAATCGACCAAGGTCAATTTCCCGATCCTGGCCGACAAGGACCGCAAGGTTTCCGAGCTCTACGACATGATCCACCCGAATGCCAACGCCACCCTGACGGTGCGTTCGGTGTTCATCATCGATCCCAACAAGAAGGTGCGCCTGATCATCACGTATCCGGCCAGCACGGGCCGTAACTTCAACGAGATCCTGCGCGTGATTGATTCGCTGCAACTGACCGACAGCCACAGC
This sequence comes from Achromobacter kerstersii, assembly GCF_902859595.1. Lineage (GTDB taxonomy): Bacteria > Pseudomonadota > Gammaproteobacteria > Burkholderiales > Burkholderiaceae_B > Achromobacter > Achromobacter kerstersii. The sequence continues at coordinate 341,876 of NZ_CADIJQ010000002.1, forward strand.
GTGGCCACGCCGGTCAACTGGGAAGATGGCGACGATGTGATCATCGTTCCGTCCCTGCAAGACGAAGCCGTGATCAAGCAGAAGTTCCCCAAGGGTTACAAGGCCGTGCGCCCGTACTTGCGCATTACGCCGCAACCGAATAAGTAAATTCGGAATTTGGGGGGTAGACCTCCCCATCCGAACGCGGCGTTCAGCCGCCCGAACCACCGCCTTTCTCATAGGGAAACGCGGTGGTTTTTTTTATGCGTAAGACTTGTCCTATATGCCTGGAGGCGATGAGCAATCAAAAAATGATTCGTTCCGTTCAGAATGTCCTGCCAGCACACTTGCTTCCACATTGCCAAATACAGGGAGCAAGGGATGTCTTTCAGGAAAGCCGGTTGGTTGGCCGCGTTGGCGGCGGTGACAGTTTCGCTGGCGGCGATCGCCCCGGCTCACGCGCAGCAAAAACAGACCTTGCTGAACGTGTCCTACGACCCGACGCGCGAGCTCTATCGCGCCATCGATGACGCCTTCATCAAGCAGTACAAGGAAAAGGCCAACGTCGACCTGACGATCCGCCAATCCCACGGCGGTTCCGGCCGCCAGGCGCGCTCGGTCATCGACGGGCTGGAAGCCGACGTGGTGACACTGGCGCTGGCTTATGACATCGACGCCATCGCCGACCGCGGCCTGGTGCCCGAGAACTGGCAGACCCGTTTGCCGCAAAACAGCTCGCCCTATACGTCCACCATCGTGTTCCTGGTACGCAAGGGCAACCCCAAGGCCATCAAGGACTGGGACGATCTGGTGAAAGACGGCGTGCAAGTCATCACCCCGAACCCGAAGACCTCGGGCGGCGCGCGCTGGAACTATCTGGCCGCCTGGGCCTACGCGCTGGAGAAGAACGGCGGCAGCGAAGAGAAAGCCCGCGCGTATGTCGGCGACCTGCTCAAGCATGTGCCGGTGCTGGATACGGGCGCACGCGGCGCCACCACCACCTTCGTCGAACGCGGTGTGGGCGACGTATTGCTGGCATGGGAAAACGAAGCCTTCCTGGCGTTGGAAGAGCTGGGTCCGGACAAGTTCGACATCGTGGTGCCGTCGCTGTCCATCCTGGCCGAACCGCCGGTGGCCATCGTCGACAAGATCGTCGACAAGAAGGGCACCCGCGCCGCCGCGCAGGCCTATCTGGAATTCCTGTACACACCCGCCGCGCAGGAAATCATTGCGAAGAACTATTACCGGCCCATCGACAAGACGGTCGCCGCCAAGTACGAAAGCAAGTTCCCCAAGGTCAAGCTCGTCACCATCGACGACAAGATCTTCGGCGGCTGGCGCAAGGCGCAGAAAGATCACTTCAGTGATGGCGGCACCTTCGACCAGATCTACCTGCCGCAAAAGAAATAATCAGACGACGATCGGACGACGGCCATGACGACTGCCTCGAACCCGACGGCAAACGGCGCGCAAGCGCCTTTTGCCGTTCGGCGCAATAGCCCGGGTGTGCTGCCCGGATTCGGCATTTCCATGGGTTACGCGGTGCTGTATCTGAGCGTGCTCGTGTTGATCCCCCTGGCAGCCTTGCCCATCAAGAGCGCGGAACTGGGCTGGCAAGGGTTTTGGGACGCCGTGACGGCGCCTCGGGTGATGGCGTCTTATCAGCTGACGTTCGGCGCATCGCTGATTGCGGCGCTGGTGAATCTGGTGTTCGGCACGGTTGTCGCCTGGGTGCTGGTGCGCTATCGCTTTCCCGGCAAGAAGATTCTGGACGCGCTGGTGGACTTGCCGTTCGCACTGCCGACGGCGGTGGCGGGCATTGCGCTGACCGCGCTGTATTCCCAAAAGGGCTGGTTGGGCGGGCCGCTGTCTGAATGGTTTGGCCTGAAGGTCGCGTTCACGCCGCTGGGCATCGTGATTGCGCTGATCTTCATCGGCGTGCCGTTCGTGGTGCGCACCGTGCAGCCGGTGCTGGAAGACGTGGAACGCGAAATCGAAGAGGCCGCGGCCAGCCTGGGCGCGAGCCGCTGGCAGACCATCCGCCGCGTCTTGCTGCCCACCATCACGCCTGCACTGATGACGGGTTTTGCGCTGGCGTTTGCGCGCGCGGTGGGCGAGTACGGCTCGGTGGTGTTCATCGCCGGCAACATGCCCATGGTGTCCGAGATCACGCCGCTGCTGATCATTTCCAAGCTTGAACAGTTCGACTACGCCGGCGCTGCCGCCATCGCCACCGTGATGCTGGTGTTGTCGTTCGTGCTGCTGCTGGTCATCAACCTGCTGCAAGGCTGGCAGGCGCGCCGCAACCTGGGGAGGCTCGCATGAGCGCATCGGATCGTCCCGCCCATCTGACCGAGCCGCGCTGGGTGCGCGGCATTCTGCTGTTCATCGCGCTGGCGTTTTTGACGCTGTTTCTGCTGGTGCCGCTGGCCGCTGTTTTCGCCGAGGCGTTCAAGAAAGGCTGGCAGTTGTATCTGGACGCCATCGTCGAACCGGACGCGTGGTCCGCCATCAAGCTCACGTTGTTGGTGGCTGCGATTGCGCTGCCGGTGAACCTGGTGTTCGGCGTGGCGGCGGCCTGGGCCATTACCAAGTTCCAGTTTCGCGGCAAGCAGTTCCTGATCACGTTGATTGACCTGCCGTTCTCGGTGTCGCCCGTGGTGGCCGGGCTGGTGTTCATTTTGCTGTTCGGCACGCAAGGCTGGCTGGGCGGCTGGTTGCAGGACCACGACATCAAGATCGTCTACGCCGTGCCGGGCATCATCCTGGCGACGCTCTTTGTCACCTTCCCGTTTGTGGCGCGCGAATTGATTCCGCTGATGCAGGCGCAGGGCAGCGAAGAAGAGCAGGCGGCGCTGACACTCGGCGCCAGCGGCTGGCAGATCTTCTGGCGCGTGACGCTGCCGAACATCAAGTGGGGCCTGCTGTACGGCGCCATTCTGTGCAACGCGCGCGCCATGGGCGAATTCGGCGCGGTGTCGGTGGTGTCCGGGCAAGTCCGGGGGCTGACCAACACGATGACGCTGCACGTCGAGATTCTCTACAACGAATACCAGTACTCCGCGGCGTTTGCCGTGGCATCGCTGCTGGCCTTGCTGGCGCTGGTGACGCTGGTGGCGAAGAACGTAGTCGAGTGGCGCAACGCGCGCTTCCTGCGGGCGGCCGACCTGCCGGTCGAATACCCCGGCCAACCGGCGGCAACCCTCAAACCGGCCGTCGCCTGACGCGCCCGGTTCAGACGGAGACAAGCATGAGTATCGAAGTTCGTAATCTATCCAAGCAGTTCGGCCAGTTTCGGGCGCTGAATGACGTATCGCTGCACATCGAAACCGGTGAACTCGTGGCGCTGCTGGGGCCATCGGGCTGTGGCAAGACGACGCTGCTGCGCATCATCGCGGGTCTTGAAGCGCCGGATTCCGGCAGCGTGCTGTTCGCGGGCGAAGATGCAACCGCAGTGGACGTGCGCCAGCGTCAGGTGGGTTTCGTGTTCCAGCACTATGCGCTGTTCAAGCACATGACGGTGTTTGAAAACGTGGCCTTCGGCCTGCGTGTGAAGCATCGTTCGCAGCGGCCGCCGGAAGACCAGATCAAGCGCAAGGTGCATGAGCTGTTGACGCTGGTGCAATTGGACTGGCTGGCCGACCGCTACCCGGCGCAACTGTCGGGCGGGCAGCGTCAACGCATTGCGTTGGCCCGCGCGCTGGCCGTTGAGCCGCGCGTGCTGTTGCTGGACGAACCGTTCGGCGCGCTGGACGCCAAGGTGCGCAAGGAACTGCGGCGCTGGCTGCGCCGGCTGCATGATGAACTGAACGTGGCCAGCGTGTTCGTCACCCATGACCAGGAAGAAGCGCTGGAAGTGTCCGACCGCGTGGTGCTGATGAACGCCGGCCGTATTGAGCAGGTGGGCACGCCGCGCGAAGTCTGGGAAGGCCCGGCCACGCCGTTCGTTTATGGCTTTCTGGGCGACGTCAACCAATTGCAGGGCGTGGCGACGCGTGGCGTTTGGGAAGGCGCGGGGCTGTCGCTGCCCGCGCCTGATCTGGCGCAAGCGGATGCGCAGCGCGCCACCGCCTATGTGCGCCCGCACGAGTTCGACATCGAACGTTATCGCGCGGGCGGCGAGGGGATTCCGGTGCGGCTGGCGCACGCGTATCTGGCCGGACCCAGCGCGTATCTGGAACTGACCCGCCAGGATTCCGACGTCATCATCGAAGCCGAAGTGCCCGAGTACCAGTACCGGGAGCTGAACCTGCGCGATGGCGAAACTCTGTTGGCGCGTCCCCGGCGTGCCCGTATTTTTGCGGTGCAGCCATGACGACTGTATCTGCGCGTTCTGTTGATCGCTCGTCCGATCTTCTCGCCAACCTGGAGCCCGCGTTGGCCCAACGCTGGCGCGACCTGGTCGAGCGCCTGGCGCAAGTCCAGCGCCGCTACCCGGACGCCGCGCTGGCCTCGTCGCTGGCGGCCGAAGACATGGTGCTGACGCACGCCATCTACGAATCGGGCCTGGACCTGGAAGTCTTCACGCTGGACACCGGGCGCCTGCATGCCGAAACGCTGGGCGTGCTGGATGCCGTGCGTGCGCGTTACGGGCGTGATGTGACGGTCTACCGGCCTGTTGCCTCCGCCGTCGAGGAACACGTGGCGGCGCATGGCGCCTACGCCTTTTACGAAAGCGTGGACTTGCGCAAAGCCTGTTGCCAGATCCGCAAGGTCGAACCGCTCAAGCGCGCTCTGGCCGGACGCGGCGCGTGGATCACCGGCCAGCGCCGTCAGCAATCCACCACGCGCGGCGAACTGCCGCTGGAAGAGCAAGACGCGACGTTCGGCCTATACAAGTTCAACCCGCTGGCCGAGTGGAGCGAAGACGACGTCTGGAATCTGATCCGGGCGCTGGGCATTCCGTACAACCCGCTGCACGACCAGGGCTACCCGTCCATCGGATGCGAACCCTGTACGCGCGCGATCCGCCCGGGCGAAGACCTGCGGGCGGGGCGCTGGTGGTGGGAGTCGTCCGACTCCAAGGAATGCGGCCTGCACGCGGGCAACCGGGTCATCAGTGTTGTGGCGCGCGGCGATTGACGCCGTCCATGAATTCGAAATCTGTTTTAGGGGAATACCTATGTCTGCTGTGATCCAACGCAGCCACCTGGATTGGCTGGAATCGGAAGCGATATTCATCCTGCGCGAGGTGGCTGCTGAAAGCGAAAAGCCCGTGCTGCTGTTCTCGGGTGGTAAAGATTCCGTGGTGCTGCTGCGCCTGGCTGAAAAGGCCTTTCGCCCGGGACGCTTTCCGTTCCCGCTCATGCACATCGATACGGGTCACAACTTCGATGAAGTGATTGCGTTTCGCGACCAGCGCGCCGCCGAACTGGGCGAAACCCTGATCGTGCGCAGCGTGGAAGATTCGATCAAGCGCGGCAGCGTGGTGCTGCGCCGCGAGACCGATTCGCGCAACGCGGCGCAGGCGGTCACCTTGCTTGAAGCGATCGAAGAATTTGGCTTTGACGCCTGCATTGGCGGCGCGCGTCGCGATGAGGAAAAGGCGCGCGCCAAGGAACGCATCTTTTCGTTCCGCGACGAATTCGGCCAATGGGACCCCAAGGCGCAGCGCCCGGAACTGTGGAACCTGTTCAACACCCGCGTGCATCGCGGCGAGAACATGCGCGTCTTCCCGATTTCGAACTGGACCGAGCTGGACGTCTGGCAATACATCCAGCGCGAACAGCTGGCGCTGCCGTCGATCTACTACAGCCACGAGCGCGAGGTGGTGCGCCGCAAGGGCCTGCTGGTGCCGGTGACGCGTTTGACGCCGCCGCAAGAGGGCGAGCAGGTCGAGCGCCTGCCGGTGCGTTTCCGCACGGTGGGTGATATTTCCTGCACGTGCCCGGTGGCGTCTGACGCCGCCGACACCTACGCCATCATCGCCGAGACGGCGGTGACGGATATCACCGAGCGCGGCGCCACGCGCATGGACGACCAGACTTCCGAGGCCTCGATGGAGCGCCGCAAGAAGGAAGGCTATTTCTGAATGCACGATACGCCGGCTGCGGCCGGCGGCAGGGGACGCACATGAACGCACTGAATGATTCTTTCCTTTCCGGCGCCGGCACGGGCGTGCTGCGCCTGATCACGGCGGGTTCCGTCGACGACGGCAAGTCCACGCTGATCGGACGCTTGCTGTACGACAGCAAGGGCGTGTTCGCGGATCAGCTGGACGCGATCTCGCGCGCCAAACACAAACGGGTGGCGGGTGACGGCATTGATTTTTCGCTGCTGACCGACGGCCTGGAAGCCGAGCGCGAGCAGGGCATCACGATTGACGTGGCCTACCGCTACTTCTCGACGCCCGCGCGCAAATTCATCATCGCCGACGCACCGGGGCACGAGCAGTACACGCGCAACATGGTCACGGGCGCATCGACGGCGGACGTGGCCGTCATCCTCATCGACGCCACGCGCGCGGCCGACGGCAAGCTGTTGGCGCAAACCAAGCGTCACAGCACCATCGCGCGCTTGCTGGGCATCCGCCACATTGTGGTCGCGGTCAACAAGATGGATCTGGTCGATTGGGACCGCGCTGTGTTCGAACGCATCCGCGATGCGTATGCGGATCTGGCGGGCAAGCTGGGCATCGAACACTTCGATGCGCTGCCCTTGTCGGCGTTGAATGGTGACAACGTGGTCACGCTGTCGCCGAAGACGCCGTGGTACGAAGGCCAGCCATTGCTGGCGCTGCTGGAAGCGCTGGACCTGGCCAGCGATGGCCGCGCGTTGCCGCTGCGCTTCCCGGTGCAATGGGTGGCGCGTCACGACGGAGACCGCAAGGAAGATTTCCGCGGTTATGCCGGGCGCGTGGCCAGCGGCGTGCTGCGTCCGGGCGATGCCATCACCGTGCAACCGTCGGGTGTCAGCGCAGTGGTGCGTGAAGTGCGAGTGTTTGATCGCGTGCTGGATGAAGCGGTGGCGGGTGATTCGGTCACGCTGGTGTTGGACCGTGATGTGGATGTGTCGCGCGGCGATGTCATCGTGCATACCGCCGCACCCGCGCAAGTCACGCGCGAGTTCGAAGCCGAGTTGTGCTGGCTCGATTCGCAAGCGTTGAACCCGGCGCGCAAGTATCTGTTGAAGTCGGGCACGCGGCTCACGTCGGCGAAGATTCGTGCGGTGTTGTCGCATCGTGACATCCATGAATTGCAGGAAGTGGAGAACACCGAAGGCACGTTGCGCATGAACGATATCGGACGCGTGACGTTCACCACGCGCGAGGCATTGGCGGTTGATCGTTATGCCGATGTGCCTGCCACCGGGGCCTTTATTTTGATCGATGAGGCCACGCATCAGACGGCTGCCGCAGGCATGTTGCGGTAAGTGGGGTTCGGGCCGGAAAACAACAAAACCCGGCCCGGATTTTTGGTGTTGTATTTCGTCCAAACTCAATGCTGGTGCGGCTCTCCGGGCAATATCGCCTGATGAAATCGATTTGTTCAGACGGCGTCCGCGTCTTGCGGTAAAGTTGGGCTGTCTTACGAAAAGGCTTTTGGTGCTTGTCAAAACCACTGTGTTTTTGTACAGTAGTTTTTATGGCACGCACCGATCATTCTTTTCCCGCCGGTTCTGGGTCCCCGGCTGCCGCCCCCGCCGCCTTGCGCGGTCGGGGTGCGGTTACTAATGTTCGGCATCGCTTTCAGCGCGATGACCGCGTGCAGGTCGACGATGGCTGGTCCTCGTCAGGTCTGCCGGCGGATTTTGTTGAATCCGTCCCTGATAGTTTTTCGTCTGACTTCCCCTCCGAATTCCCCGATCAGGCTTCTGATGTGGCCGACGTGCGTTCTGGTTCGCGTTCAGGTTCGACGATCATCCCAATCCTGCCCGACACCCGCATTGCGCCGCCCCTCCCCAAGACCACCGTCACGGCGGAAGAAGCGCGCAAGATGCTGTCGCGCAACGATTCGCCCGATATCCCCTTTGATGTCGCCGTCAATCCCTACCGGGGTTGCGAGCACGGCTGCGTGTACTGCTACGCCCGTCCCACCCATTCCTACCTGGGCATGTCGCCCGGGCTCGACTTCGAAACCCGCCTGGTCGCCAAGGCCAATGCCGTGGAAGCGCTGCGCGCTGAGCTCGGGAAGCCGGGTTACAAGCCGTCGCCCATCAACATCGGATCGGCCACGGATGCTTACCAGCCGATTGAACGCGATTGGCGGCTGACCCGGGGCATGCTCGAGCTGATGCTGGAAACCCGGCATCCGCTCACCATCGTCACGAAGAATGCGCTGGTCGCCCGCGACCTTGATCTGTTGGCGGCATTGGCCGAACAGAAGCTGGTGGTGGTCTACATGAGCATCACCACGCTGGACGCCGGCATGGCCCGCACGCTGGAACCCCGCGCCGCCGCGCCCTGGCGCCGCCTGGAGGCCGTGCGCAGCCTCACCGACGCCGGCGTGCCGGTGGGCGTGCTGGTGGCGCCGGTCATTCCGTTCATCAACGACGAGTCCATGGAACACATCCTCCAGGAATCCAAGGCGGCCGGCGCGCATTACGCCAGCTACACCGTCTTGCGCCTGCCCTGGGAGGTCAAGACCCTGTTCGAAGACTGGCTCAACACCCATTATCCCGACCGCGCCCAGCGCGTGTTGCACCGCATTGAAGACCTGCGCAATGGCCGCCGCAATGATCCCAACTTCGGTTCCCGCATGCGCGGTACCGGCATCTGGGCCGATTTGCTGCGCCAGCGTTTCGCCGTGGCAACGCGCAAGCTGGGGCTGAACCGCCAGCGTCTGGCGCTGGACTGCGATCGCTTCCAGCCGCCGCTGGCGCCTAACGCCACGGCGTCGCTGTTTTCCACAGGCCAAGCAGGCCAGGTTGGCCAAGGTGGCCAAACGGCCCAAACGGCCCAAGCTGGCCGTGGCCAAGGTGCCGGTTTCGCCCAAGCCGCTGGCGCTTCCTCTACCGATTTCCTATCCCCGGTTGGCGCGCAAGCGTCTTCAGGGGTCCCTTTTTCTGATGGCCTGCCCGCACTGAGTGGCGCGGTTGGCCGCGGTGCGCGCCAGTTGCGCGCATTGGCGGCCGGGCAGTTGTCGTTGTTTGACTGATCGCGGCTTGCCGCCGCGTCGGCCGCTGCGGCGGCGTGGAATCGTTTCTCCAAGGAGTTCCTATGAACACCGCTGATATTTCCGTTTTGTCGGACGAGCTCGTCGTGTCGCTGAACCCGCTGCGTCGCGGCGCCTATCGCGCCCGCGCCGTGTGCGCCAAGCTGGCCGGTCTGGCCATGCCCTGGAACACGTCGGCAGACGCCGAGCCGCGTCAGCGCGTACGCTCAAGCACGCGGCCTGCACGCTGGCCTTTCCCGCCCGTGCCGGTGGAAGAGGGCGCGCTGTCAGGGCAAGCGGCAAACGTTTCCGTCGGCATGCCGATGCCGGTGGCTCGGCCCGTGGCGGATACCGCTGGCTTGGTGGCTGCACCGGCTTCGCCCAGCCTGCCCGCCGCAACCGCTGTGCGCGAGCGCAGCCTGGGTAACGCCACGGTGGAACCCGTGACGTCTCAGGTCACCATGAAAGCCATGGTGCTGGATGTGGTGATGGTGTTGGCCTGGGGGGCGATCATCCCTGGCTTGATGTGGTTGGGCGCGGCCGCAGGGTTCTAAGGCCGGCCGGTTTTTCAGCTGGAGCCCAGCAGCACGACGCCGATCAGGATCGACACGCAACCGGCCAAGCGGCCCGGTCCGACCTTTTCGCGCAGCAGGAACATGCCGGCCAGGGTGCCCAACATCATGGACATCTCGCGGGCAGGGGCCACCAGACTCAGCGGTGCACCGTTGCGCAGGGCGTACAGCACCAGGATGTACCCCAACGGCGACAGCAGCCCAACCGCCAGCGCCAGATGCCAGTGTCCGCGCATGGACTCCCAGGCTTGAGCGCGCCGGCTCAGCATGTGAGGCGTCATCATGGTGGTGCGGGTGACACAGGTAAACCAGTCGAACAGCACGGGGCTGATCAGCAGCACCTTGACGCCATAGGCATCCACCACGGTGTAGGCCGCAATGAACAGGCCGATCACGACGCCCCACCGCACGCCCACCCAGGCCTGCGCCTGCTTGAAGATGGCCAGCCGCCCTTGGGTAGCGATCAGCAGCACGCCGATCACCACGCACAGCATGCCGATGATGCCGGTGCTGGTGGCGGGTTCGCCCAGCAGCAGAAAAGCGCCTGTGGTGGAAAGCAGGGGGCCGGTACCGCGAGCAATGGGATACACCACCGACAGATCCGCCACCTGATATCCGCGTTGCAGGCACAGGCTGTAGCCCAGATGCAACAGGCTGGAGGTCAGGATGGCGCCCACGATGGGCCAGGTCCACGTCATGCCGTCGTGCAGCAACACCCAGATCACCCAGGGTGCATAGAGCACCGAGGCGCACAGGCCGTAGGCGAAGACGAAGGGAGCGCCCACCATGGCCGCGCGCTTGGCAAGCAGATTCCACGTTGCGTGGGCCATCGCCGCCAGGACGACCAATAACAGGGACGTATACGACATGAGGGAACAGCGTCAGATGACGTGTTTGTTACAGAAGCGGCAAGGGTACAGCAACGCCGCGGGAAGGTCGCCATTCTACCCGACGCCTAACGAAATTTTTGGTGTAGAATCATTGGTTTGCCAAATCTCATCCTCTGCTTGCGGCATCAGCAACAACATCGATCGGCAAAAGTTTTAGTCCGCAAAGACATGATGATCTAGGAGTTCTAATGAACCTTATCGCTATCCTGGAACAGGAAGAAATTGCCCGTCTGACCGGCGGTCAAGCCAAACCTGAATTTGCTCCTGGTGACACCGTCATCGTGAGCGTGAACGTCGTTGAAGGCACCCGCAAGCGCGTGCAGGCTTTCGAAGGCGTTGTCATCGCCAAGCGCAACCGCGGCCTGAACTCCGCGTTCACCGTGCGCAAGATTTCGTCGGGTGAAGCCGTGGAACGTACGTTCCAGCTGTACTCGCCGCAAATCGCCGGCATCGAAGTCAAGCGCCGCGGCGACGTGCGCCGCGCCAAGCTGTACTACCTGCGCAACCGCTCGGGCAAGTCGGCACGTATCAAGGAAAAGCTGGTCAGCAAGCAAGCCCCGGCGGCTTGATCGCTTATCGGCACACGGCCCTACCAGTGTCGGACGTTCGCGCCATTCAGCGTTTCCGTCCGGCACAGGTTTCCGGGTTAAAAAGGCACCTGCGAGGGTGCCTTTTTCTTTTTGCAAAGCCGTATGTCTGATTCCTCGTATTCCGCGCGGCCCCGACGGCCGCTCGTGCGTCCCGGCTTCGATCCGGCGACGCAACCGTGGGTAGTGGCCAACGATTCTCTGCCGGCCGTGCCTGCCAATCTGTTGACCCCGGATTCTTTGCGGGGCACGCTGACCCAGCCGTCCACCTGGACGCTGGAGCTTTCGCGCGACAACGATCTGCGCTATCCCGGACGCGAAGGCACGCCTGTGCCAGCCGCCGTGTTGATTCCGCTGGTCACGCGCGATAACGGCGTTCACATCATGCTGACGCAGCGCGCGGCGCACCTGCATGACCACGCGGGGCAGATCAGCTTTCCCGGCGGCCGCATTGAAATCAGTGACCCGACGCCCGTCGATGCCGCGCTACGCGAAGCTCAAGAAGAAACCGGTCTGCCCGCCAACTTCGTGGAAGTGTTGGGCAGCATGCCGCCGTACCTGACGGCGACGGGCTTTTCAATCATTCCGGTGGTGTCGTTGGTACGCCCCGGGTTTGACCTGGCGCCCGACGCGTTCGAAGTGGCCGAGGTGTTCGAGGTGCCGTTGTCCTTCTTGATGGACCCGGCCAACCATCGGTTGTACGAAGCGCGGCTGGATGATGGCCGCGTGCGCAACTATTACGGCATGCCTTACGGCAAGCATTTCATCTGGGGCGCAACCGCCGGGATGTTGCGCAACCTCTATCACCTGCTGCGTCACGGCCTGGCCCCGCGCTGAAACCCGCGCTGAAACTGGCGCTGAAACCGGCACGCATCAAGCGTGTCGGCTCAGGCCTACGGGCTCCGGCGTAGTGTCCGGCGTACTGGCTCAGACGCGGGTGGCGCGGGTAGTGTAGGCCCGCGTTCAATACCGCTGCTGCCCCGCCAGGTTCTCTTCCAGGATGCGCTGGTACAGCGCATACCGCAGCGGATTGATCTGCCCCGACTCCAATGCTGCCACGACACCGCAGCCCGGTTCTTGCCGGTGCGTGCAGTTATAGAAGCGGCATTGCTCAATCGGTTTGGTGAATTCCGGGAAGCCGCGAATGATGTCGTCGCGGGTCAGATGTTGCAGGCCGAACGCCTGGAATCCCGGGGAATCGATCAGATCGCCGCCCGGCTCGGGCAGGTGATACAGGCGCGTGCTGGTCGTGGTGTGCTTGCCCATGTCCAGCGCCGTCGAGTGCTCGCGGGTGGCCGCGCGCGCATCGGGAACCAGCGCGTTGAGCAGCGTCGATTTGCCCATGCCGCTTTGGCCCAGCAGCAGGTTGGTGCGGCCGGCCAAACGCGGGGCCAGCAGCGTGTGGACGTTGTCGGGTTCCAGCGCGCTGAGTTCAATGACGGGCACGCCCAAGGCGGCGATCGGCGCCAGACGCGCTCGCGCGGCGGGCAATTCGTCCACCAGGTCGGTCTTGTTCAACACGATCAGCGGCGAGATGCCAGCGCTCCAGGCGCCGGCCAGTGCGCGGCCAGTCAGGTCGTCTGAAAACGTCGGCTGCACGGCAATCACGATCAGCAGCTGGTCAACGTTCGAGGCGAACTGTTTGGACCGCATTTCGTCAGAGCGATACAGCAGATTGCTGCGCGGCAGGATGGCGTCGATAGCGCCTTCGTCCTTGCCTTGCGGCGCGATTTGCACGCGGTCGCCCACGGCGGCGCCGGCTTTCTTGCCGCGCGGGAAGCACTTGCGCACCGAGCCGTCGGCAAGCTCTACCGTGTAGTGGCGGCCGTGGGCCGCGATGATGCGGCCTTCCAGCAAGGTGCTTGCGGCCTGCGCGGCAGACGCTGCGCCAGCGGGCGCATTTTTGGTTTTGCGCGGGGCGCTCATGCGGCAGCCGCCATCAGGTGGCGGATGCGCTCGGCGGCGGGGGGATGGCTATCGTAGAAGGCGGAATGCACAGGGTCGGGAGTCAGCGTGGCGGCGTTGTCGTCGTAGAGTTTGACCAGGGCGGAAACCAGGCGTTCGGGCGAACTCTGTTCGGCCGCATAGCGGTCCGCTTCGAATTCGTCGCGGCGCGAGTACCAGCTGGCCAACGGCGTGAACATGAAAGTGAAAACAGGAATGACCAGGAAGAACAGCAGCAGCGCCATGGCGTCGTTGCGCCCGCCCAGTTGCGGCAGCACGCCCAGGTCCACGTAGAACCAGGGTTGCTGGGAGATCCAGCCCAGGATGGCGAAGAAAACCAGCGCGCCGCCAAAGCTGAAGATGACACGCTTGATGATGTGGCGCTTGGCGAAATGACCCAGTTCATGGGCCAGCACGGCTTCAATTTCATCGCCGTTCAAGCGGGCGAGCAGCGTGTCGAAGAACACGATGCGGCGCGAACGGCCAAAGCCCGTGAAGTAGGCGTTGCCATGCGCAGAGCGGCGCGAGCCGTCCATCACGAACAGGCCATTCAGCGCGAAGCCGCAACGTTGCGCCAGGCGCTGGATGCGGCCTGCCAGGTCGGGGTCGGACAGCGGCGTGAACTTGTTGAAGAGCGGCGCGATGAACATGGGGTAGACGACCAGCAGCACCAGGTTGAATACCGTCCACAGCGCCCACGCCCAGATCCACCAATAGGTGCCCGCGCTACCCATCAGCCACAACACGGCGGCTGCCAGCGGCAGGCCCAGCACCGCGGCCACGAGCAGGCCCTTGGCGGTGTCGGCAATGAACAGCTCGGGCGTCATCCGGTTGAAACCGAAGCGCGCCTCCAGCTTGAACTGCCTCCACAGCGTAAAGGGCAGCCCCAGCAGGCCCAGCAGCAGCGCCACCACCACCAGCAACAGCATCTGGCGCAGGAAGTCATTGCTGGTAAGCTGGCCCACCATCAGGTCGATGAATTGCAGCCCGCCCATCAAGGTCAGACACACTAGCAGGATCGCGTCATAGGTGCGTTCCAGCATGCCCAGCTTGACGCGGGCAACCGTGTAATCCGCCGCACGCTGATGACTGGTCAACCCGATACGGTGAGAGAATTCAGCAGGCACTTCATCGCGATGGCGTGCAACGTGCCGAATCTGGCGCGTTGCCAGCCACAGGCGCACGGCCATGTCGGCCAGCAGGAAAGCTACGAACAGCAGTGTGAACATGGGCGAAGCGGTGAGCTCAAGTAGGGATGTGCGAAAATCGCGTGTTTTATAGGCAAATTATATGGCTGTGAACGAAAATCGCCTGGTCTGGCTCGACATGGAAATGACGGGGCTGGAACCTGAGAAAGAACGCATCATCGAGGTGGCCGTCGTGGTGACGGAGCCCGATCTGACCGTGGTTGCCGAAGGCCCCGTGCTGGTGATTCACCAGCCCGACAGCCTGCTTGACGCCATGGACAACTGGAACAAGTCCACGCACGGCAAAAGCGGCCTGATCGACAAGGTCAAGGCGTCGACGGTGACCGAGGCGCAGGCAGAGGATACGCTGTTGGCGTTTCTTGCGCAGCATGTGCCGGCAGGTAAGTCGCCGCTGTGCGGTAACACCATCAGCCAGGACCGCCGCTTCATGTTTGCGTACATGCCGCGCCTGGAACAGTTCTTCCACTACCGCAACCTGGACGTCAGCACGCTGAAGGAATTGGCGCGCCGCTGGGCGCCGGCTGTCTACAAGGGTTTCGAAAAGAAGAGCCGCCACGAAGCGCTGGCCGATATTTACGAATCCATCGACGAACTCAAGTACTACCGCGAGCACTTCCTGAAAGTGTAAGAAATCGGGGGCGGCCTGAGGGCGTAAACGGGCCACGGCCCGCCCGCCTGCGGTCAGCCGCCAGCCGTCAGCGGCTAGTGGCTCGCCCCCCCAGCTCGCAGCCCCCCAGCTCGCAGCCCCCCAGCTCGCAGCCCCTCAGCCCCGGGCGCTAGCCGTCCCCGCCATGCCGTCCGACTTCGAGTCCTACTCTGTCACCCAAATCCGCCGCGCTGAGCAGCTTGCCCTGGCTGAAGGCCGGGAGTTGATGCCGCTTGCGGGCAAGGCGGCCGCCGAGTTCATCGCGGCCCGCTATCCCCATCCAATCTCCATCCTGGTCATGGCCGGCCCCGGCAATAACGGGGGCGACGCGCTGACGGCAGCCAGCCTGCTGCGCGAGCGCGGGGATGAGGTTGTCGTCCTCTTGCCATCTGGCCCCGGCAAATTGCCGCCGGATGCCGCCGCCGCGTGGCAGGCTTGGTCTGATAAAAAAGGGCCGGTGCTGACGGAATTACCGGCTCATTCGGCGTTCGATGTGGTGATCGATGGCCTGTTTGGCATCGGGCTGAATCGGCCGTTGAGCGATTCGTGGCAGGCACTGGTGGACCAGGTGAATGCCTGGCGCTTGCCCGTGTTGGCGCTGGACGTGCCCAGCGGAATTGACGCCGACACCGGCGCGGCATTGGGCCGGCCGGTGCAGGCACGGTGGACGTTGTCGTTCATCGGTATGGCGCGCGGGCTGGACGTCCCTGGCGCGGGCCGCGATGCCGCGGGCGAGCGGTATGTGGACACGCTCGGAGTTGTGATCGCCTAGGGATTGCGTAGTGACTGCGTAGTGATTGCGTAGTGATCGCGACGGAAACCAGACCGCCTCCCGCGCTGTAGCCAGACTCAGTTGGCGGGCCGGCCGCCGAAGCGCGCATCCACGTCCGGTTTCAGCGGCGCGTAGCGCTCGTTATCCTTTCCCGCCAGCACATCCAGATGCGTTTCCGACGCATCGAATACCTTCCAATAAATCCGCCCGCAAAGCTCGCGCGCGGCATGCCCTGGCCAGTTGTCGGGCAGCATGGGCCCCGGCAATTGGGGGTCATGCAGCACGATCCGGCGCCAGTTGTGCAGCAGCATGACGCGGATGACGAAGGCGTCAGCCGGCGCCGGCGTCTCTTCCAGCAGCTTTTCCAGCGGGCCGAAATTTCGCGAGAATTGCCGGTACTGCTCGGCCACGTCGTCCAGATTCCAGCATTGCGAGGCCAGGCTGGCGATCGGCAGTCCGCCCGCGCCAGCCAGATCACGAGCCGACAGCACCAGCGCCCGGTCCGGAATGCCCAGCTTTTCCAGAATGTCGTGCGCAGCCCGCGCCTCGGTGTGCGGGTGAGCGAACAGCCCCGGCGCGATCATGCCGAAGCCTTCCCACACCAGCTCGCGGCGCAGCTCCGCACGTTCGGCCAGGCCATTGCCCGTGCGCGGCAACGCTACCAGCGTCCATTCGCCGTTCCAGTCTTGCGCCGCGCCCTCGTAGATGCGCTGCGAAGCATGAGCGGTGTGTCTCAGCCCTTGTTCGGAAATCTGGTACAGGCTGCGCCGCCCGTGCCGTTCTGATTGCAGCCAATTCTGGGCAACCAGCCGGAAGACGCTCGTGCGCAGCAGGCGTTCATTGATGCCCAGCGGGGCCAGCAGTTCGATGAGATCGCCCAGCCAGATAGCGCCGCCGTGAGGCGCGAGCGCGTCTCCCAGCAAGCTGACGCAGAGCGATTTGGCGCGAGGCGGGTCGCTTTTCAACAACCGGGACAGGAAACGGTCCAAAGGCGACGTAGGGTTTGCCATAGGGTGGGCCGCAAGCGGCCGATATCAGGATCTGCAATATGATACATAAATCCAATGTGATACAGATTTGAGTTTGACAATGGTTTTTTTGTATTAAATAATCCGCCTATGACATGACGGCGCTGTGGAACGTTTGCTTTGCGTTTTCGCAAACCGTCTCAAGGAGACAAACATGTACGCTCAACTCGTCGAAACCGGCGTCAAGCAGGTCAAGACCGCGGACCAGCTTGAAGGCCGCGAACAGACGTTCCAGCGCCGCATTGACGACGGCGTGCGCATCGAAGCCAAAGACTGGATGCCGGATGCGTACCGCAAGACGCTGGTCCGCCAGATCTCGCAGCACGCGCATTCGGAAATTGTCGGGATGCTGCCGGAAGGCAACTGGATCACCCGCGCGCCGTCGCTCAAGCGCAAGGCCATTCTGTTGGCCAAGGTGCAAGACGAAGCCGGCCACGGGCTGTACCTGTACAGCGCCGCCGAGACGCTGGGCGTGTCGCGCGATGACCTGATCGACGACCTGCACGCTGGCCGCGCCAAGTACTCCAGCATCTTCAATTACCCCACGCTCAGCTGGGCCGACATCGGCATGATCGGCTGGCTGGTTGACGGCTCGGCCATCATCAACCAGATCCCCCTGTGCCGCTGTTCCTATGGCCCGTACGCGCGCGCCATGGTGCGCGTCTGTAAGGAAGAGTCCTTCCACCAGCGCCAGGGCTACGACCTGCTGATGCAGATGTGCCTGCACGGCACGCCCGAGCAAAAAGCCATGGTTCAAGATTCGCTGAACCGCTGGTGGTGGCCCGCCCTGATGATGTTCGGCCCCTCGGATGCCGATTCGCCCAACAGCGCGCAATCAATGGCCTGGAAGATCAAGCTCTTCTCCAACGACGAGCTGCGCCAGAAGATGGTGGACCAGACCGTGCCGCAGGCCGAATACCTGGGCCTGACCGTGCCGGACCCCGAACTCAAGTGGAACGCCGAACGCGGCCACTACGACTTCGGCGAAATCGACTGGAGCGAGTTCTACGCGGTGCTCAAGGGCAACGGCCCTTGCAACCGGGAACGCCTGGCCGCGCGCGTCAAGGCGCACGAGGACGGGGCCTGGGTGCGCGACGCGCTGGTCGCCTACGCGGACAAGAAGGCGCAGCGCAAGGCCGCTTGAAGCGAACCGGCCCACGCGCAACTGCGTTTCTCTTTTCCACCCGCGACATCACCTCATCATTGCCGTCCGGAGCGCGCCGCGCGCGCCCGGCATTTCAAGGATATTCATCATGAGCAAAGACTGGCCTTTGTGGGAAGTGTTCATCCGCAGCCAGCATGGCCTGGCGCATAAGCACGTCGGCAGCCTGCACGCCTCTGACGCCGAAATGGCGATCAACCACGCCCGCGACGTCTACACGCGCCGCAATGAAGGCCTGAGCATCTGGGTCGTGCGCGCCTCCGATATCTCGGCAAGCAGCCCCGGCGACAAGGAACCCCTGTTCGAACCGGCCAACAGCAAGGTTTATCGGCATCCCACGTTTTTCCCGATGCCTGACGAAATCAAGCACATGTAAGGCGGCGGGGGAGACATGGACAAGACTCTGTTTGAATATCTGCTGCGCCTGGGCGACTCGTCGCTCATCCTGTCGCAGCGGCTGGGCGCCTGGACGGGCCACGGCCCGATCCTCGAAGAAGACCTGGCGCTCACCAACACCGCGCTGGACTTGCTGGGCCAAGCCCGCATGTGGCTGACGCTTGCGGGCGAAGTCGAAGGCGCTGGCCGCGATGAAGACGCGCTGGCCTATCACCGCGACGCGCATCAGTTCCACAACGTGCTGCTGGTTGAACGCGACAACGGCAACTACGCCGACACCATGGCGCGCCAGTTCCTGTTCGACGTCTGGCACTACTTCCTGCTGCAACGGCTGGAGCAGTCCGCTGACGAACGCGTTTCCGCCATCGCCGCCAAGTCGATCAAGGAAGTGACGTATCACGTGCGCCGCTCATCCGACATGGTCGTGCGCCTGGGCGACGGCACCGATGAAAGCCACGCCAAGATGCAGGCCGCCATCGACGACGCCTGGCGCTTCACCGGCGAACTGTTCGCCGATGACGCCGTGGATCAGGACGTGGCCGCGCGTGGCATCGGCTGTGATCTGTCTGCCCTTCGCGAACCCTGGATCGCCCACGTGCGCGACGTGCTGGAAGAAGCCACGCTGACCGTGCCGGATGACGCTGCCGCCAACCATCTGGCCTATCGCGGCGGGCGCCAAGGCAGGCACACCGAAGCGCTGGGCTACGTGCTGGCCGAAATGCAGTACCTGCCGCGCGCCTATCCGGGAGCCACGTGGTGAACGCGCTGGCGCCCATTTCCGCCGACCAGGTCTACACCTGGCTGCAAGAGGTCCCCGATCCGGAGATCCCCGTGCTGTCCGTGGTGGATCTGGGCGTGGTGCGGGACGTGACCTGGGACGGCGGCACCTGTGTCGTCGTCATCACGCCCACGTACTCCGGCTGCCCGGCCATGCGCGAGATCACGCAAGACATTCAGCAGACGCTGGCGCGCCATGGCGTGGGCGAGGTTCGTGTCGACACCCGCCTGGCGCCCGCCTGGACGACCGACTGGATGAGCGAAAAGGGCCGTGAAGCGCTCAAGGGCTACGGCATCGCCGCGCCCGCTGAACGCGCCATCGACATCTCGGGCATCAGCCGCCGCGCCGCCGCCCCCGCCATTGCGTGCCCGCGCTGCGGTTCGCACGACACGCGGATGGTCAGCAACTTCGGGTCCACGTCATGCAAGGCGCTGTATCGCTGCGTGTCTTGCCGCGAACCCTTCGATTATTTCAAGACTCACTGAGAGCGGTTTCAAGATGAGCAACCAATTTCATTCCTTGAAGGTGGCCTCGGTGGCGCGCAACACGCGCGATGCCGTCGTCGTGACCTTCGATCTGCCCGACACGCTGGCGGACGAGTTCGCGTTTCTGCCGGGGCAGTACCTGACCCTGCGCACGCAGTTAAATGGCGAAGAGCTGCGCCGTTCGTATTCGATCTGTTCCGCCCCGCACGACAAGCTGCTGCGCGTGGCGATCAAGAAGGTCGACGAAGGCACGTTCTCAAGCTGGGCCAACCAGGAGTTGCAGCCGGGCCAGACGCTGGAAGTGATGGCCCCGGCCGGCAACTTCACCGTGGATTTCTCGCCCGAGAACCAGCGCCATTACGTGGCCTTTGCGGTGGGCAGCGGCATCACCCCGGTGTTCTCGCTGGTGAAAACCGCGCTGTCCATCGAGCCGAACAGCAAGTTCACGCTGTTCTTCGGCAACCGCGCATCGTCGGCGGTGTTGTTTCGCGAAGAAATCGAAGACCTGAAGAACCAGTACATGGAGCGTTTTTCGCTGGTGTACGTCATGAGCCGCGAAACGCAGGACATCGAACTCTTCAACGGCCGCCTGGATGGTGACAAGGTTGACCAGTTGATGTCGGCCTGGATGAGCCCCGAGGATATCGATTACGCTTTTGTCTGTGGCCCGCAGACCATGACGGAAAGCGTGGTCGAGCACCTGCAGGCGCGCGGCATTCCCAAGGCGAACATCAAGTTCGAGCTGTTCGGCGCCCCCAAGGGCCCGCGCGCGCTGCGCACCGGCCAAGACGCCCGCCAGGCGCCCGGCAAGGGGCAGTGCGAAGTCACGGTGGTGCAAGACGGCCACAGCCGTAAATTCGTGATTGATAAGAACAAAGACAGCGTGCTGGATTCGGCGCTGGCGCAAGGGATCGAACTGCCGTATTCGTGCAAGGGCGGGGTGTGTTCCACCTGCCGCTGCAAGGTGATCGAAGGAGAAGTCGACATGGATGCCAACTTCGCCTTGGAAGACTACGAAGTGGCGCGCGGTTTCGTCTTGAGCTGCCAGAGCTTCCCGGTCAGCGACCGCCTGGTCATCGACTTCGACCAGGAAACCTGACACGGCGCAGCCGGTCAGACACAACATATTCATTGGAGAGACGCAGTGTCCCAGAAATTCTTCGAACGCCATCAGCCCCTGCTGGAACAATCCCTGGCTGCCGCCGCGCTGCGCGGCTACTGGAGCCCGTTTGCCGAATCGCCCAGCCCCCGCAACTATGGCGAAACCGCCAACGACGACGGCCGCGCCGCGTTTGATGCGCTGAAGGGCAAGCCTTTCCCGCTGAACCTGCATGATGCCGACGGCACCGTGGGCGGCGAGAAATCTCCTTATGGTTTTGACCTGGGCATCACGTATCCGCGCGTGCCCGTCGACAAGCTCATCGCCGCTTCCAAGCGCGCGCTGGAAGACTGGCGCCGTGCCGGCCCCCAAGCGTGGGTGGGCGTGTCGCTGGAAATTCTGGCTCGTCTGAACAAGCTCAGCTTCGAGATCGCCTACGCGGTTCAGCACACCACCGGCCAAGGCTTCATGATGGCCTTCCAGGCGGGCGGCCCGCACGCGCAAGACCGCGGCTTTGAAGCCGTGACCTACGCGTGGCAGGAACTGTCGCGTATTCCGGGCGTGTCCATCTGGGAAAAGCCGCAGGGCAAGAACGACCCCATCCGCATGGAAAAGCAATTCACCGTGGTGCCGCGTGGCGTGGCGCTGTTGATCGGCTGCTCTACGTTCCCCACCTGGAACGGCTACCCGGGTCTGTTTGCCAGCCTGGCCACCGGCAACACCGTTATCGTCAAACCGCACCCCGGCGCCATTCTGCCGCTGGCCATCACCGTGAAGGTGGCGCGCGAAGTGCTGCAAGAAGCAGGCTTTGACCCCGACGTGGTGTTGCTGGCCGCACACGAAGCCGGCGACGACACCGCGCAAAAGCTGGCGCTGGACCCGGCCGTCAAGATCGTTGACTTCACCGGCAGCACCGCCAACGGCGACTGGCTGGAAAACAATGCCCGCCAGGCGTTGGTCTACACCGAGAAGGCCGGCGTCAACCAGGTCATCATCGATTCCACCGACGACCTGAAGGGTGTGGCGCGCAACCTGGCGTTCTCGCTGGCGCTGTATTCGGGCCAAATGTGCACCGCGCCGCAAAACATCTACGTGCCGCGCGATGGCATCAACACGCCGGAAGGCCGCGTCAGCTTTGATGACGTCGCCGCCGCCCTGGGCGTGGCGCTGGAAAAGCTTGGCGCCGACGCGGCACGCGCCGTCGAATTGACGGGCGCCATCCAGAACGAAGGCATCGTCGAACGCATCGAAAAGGCCCGCGCACTGGGCCTGCCGGTGGTGGCCGACAGCAAGACGCTGACGCACCCGCAATTTGAAAATGCCCGCGTCCGCACGCCGCTGCTGCTGCGCACGGAAGCCGGCAACGCCGCCATCAGCCAGGAATGGTTTGGCCCGATCGCCTTCGTGGTGGCGACGGACTCCACCGCGCACAGCGTCCAGCTGGCGCGCGATAGCGTCATCCAGCACGGCGCACTGTCGCTGTCCGCCTACACGACCGACCCGCAAGTGGCCGATCAGGTGCAGGACGCGGCGGAAGTGTCGGGCGTGTCCTTGTCGTTGAACCTGACGGGCGCGGTGTTCGTTAACCAAACCGCGGCCTTCAGCGACTTCCACGGCACCGGCGCCAACCCGGCCGCCAACGCGGCGCTGTCCGACACGGCCTTCGTGTCGAACCGCTTCCGCGTGGTGCAAACCCGCCGTCACGTCTGACAGGGCGACGCTTATGAGCTATCAGGATATTCAATTTGATTTGTCCAACGGCATCGCGCGTCTGACGCTGAACCGCCCGGACAAACTGAACAGCTTCACCGCCAACATGCACGGCGAAGTGGCCGACGCGTTGACGCGCGTTGAAACCGAAGGCGCGCGCGTGCTGGTGCTGACGGGCGCTGGCCGCGGCTTTTGCGCAGGCCAGGACTTAAGCGAGCGCAAGCCCGCCGAAGACGGCACGCCGCCCGACCTGGGCGAAACCGTCGACAAGTTCTACGGCCCGCTGGTGCGCCGCCTGAACGCCTTGCCCATGCCCGTTGTGGTGGGCGTGAATGGCGTGGCGGCCGGCGCGGGCGCCAACTTGGCGTTTGCGGGCGATATCGTCATCGCCAAGGCCTCGGCCAATTTCATCCAGTCGTTTTGCCGGCTGGGCCTGATCCCCGATACCGGCGGCACCTTCGTGCTGCCGCGCCTGGTTGGCCGGGCGCGCGCCATGGGCTTGGCGATGTTGGGCGACAAGCTCAGCGCCAAGCAAGCCGAAGAATGGGGCTTGATCTGGCAATGCGTGGCGGACGAAGAATTCGACGCCACGCTGAACCGCCTGGCTCAACATTTTTCGACGGCGCCCACCAAGGGCCTGGCGTTCACCAAGCGCGCCCTGCAGGCCAGCTTGGCGAACGACCTGTCGACGCAGCTGGACCTGGAACGCGACATGATGCGCGAACTGGGCCGCAGCGCCGATTACGCTGAAGGCGTGGCCGCGTTCCTGGGCAAGCGCGAACCGCAATTCAAGGGGCAATGATGACCGTGCACGTTCCCACTGTTGAGGTGCCGAGCGATCCCCAGGAATTGGCGCAGGCCGTTGGCACCGTGATGTATGCGGGCGACGCGGCATCGCAGGGCTTGGACATGAAGGTCGAAGACATGGCGCCGGGCTATGCGCGTCTGACGATGCGCGTGCGCGCCGACATGCTCAACGGGCACAAGACCTGCCATGGCGGCTTCATCTTCGCGCTGGCCGACAGCGCGTTCGCGTTCTCTTGCAATTCGCGCAATGTCAGCACGGTAGCGTCCGGCTGCACGATCGACTATCTGGCCCCGGGCTTCGAAGGCGATCTGCTGACCGCTGTGGCAGAAGAGCGGTCGCTGGCTGGCCGCACGGGTGTGTACGACGTGACCGTCACGAATCAAGACGGGCGCAACGTCGCGCTGTTCCGAGGGCGGTCCTATCGCATCAAGGGCCAGATCGTGGGGGTCCCCGCCGAGGCCTGAGTGGCAGGCCTGCGGCACAACGCTGAACCCGTCATCCAACCAAAGACAAGATCGCCGGCCAAGCGGCGCGCGCATGGGGGTGTTGCCCCCGGCGCGGCCCGGACCGGTGTAGAGCGAATTTCAGGAGAGAGATAACCATGTCCAACACCATAAGCAAGCCGGGGCTGGACCCCATCGAGCATGCCAGCGAGGACGAGCTTCGCGCGTTGCAGCTTGAGCGTCTGAAGTGGAGCCTCAAGCACGCATACGAGAACGTTGCGCACTACAAAAAGGCCTTCGACGAAGCGGGCGTGCATCCGGACGATTTGAAGCAGCTGTCCGATATTTCCAAGTTCCCCTTCACGACGAAGAAGGAACTGCGCGACAACTATCCGTTCGGCATGTTTGCGGTGCCGCGCGAGCGCATTTCGCGCATTCATGCGTCCAGTGGCACGACGGGCAAGCCGACGGTTGTGGGCTACACCAAGAGCGACCTGGACAACTGGGCCAACCTGGTGGCGCGGTCGATCCGCGCAGCCGGCGGCAAGCCGGGCGACACCGTGCACATCGCCTACGGCTACGGGCTGTTCACGGGTGGCCTGGGCGCGCACTACGGTGCGGAACGCCTGGGCTGCACGGTCATCCCGATGTCGGGCGGCCAAACCGAAAAGCAGGTGCAGCTGATCAATGATTTCCGTCCGGACATCATCATGGTCACGCCTTCCTACTTCTGCAATATTCTCGAAGAACAGCGCCGCCAGGGTATTGATCCGCGTCAAAGTTCGCTGCGTATCGGCATCTTCGGCGCTGAGCCGTGGACGGGCCAGATGCGCGCCGACATCGAGGCCGAAGCCGGCATCGACGCCGTGGACATCTACGGCTTGTCGGAAGTGATGGGCCCGGGCGTGGCCAGCGAATGCGTGGAAACCAAGGATGGTCCGGTGGTGTGGGAAGACCATTTTTACGCCGAGATCATCAACCCGGACACCGGCGAACCCGTGGCCGATGGCGAACCCGGCGAGCTCGTGTTCACGTCGTTGACCAAGGAAGCGATGCCCATCATCCGCTACCGCACGCGTGACCTGACCCGCCTCTTGCCGCCCACCGCGCGCAGCATGCGCCGCATTGGCAAGATCACGGGCCGCAGTGACGACATGCTGATCGTGCGTGGCGTGAACATGTTCCCGACGCAGGTCGAAGAGCTGGTGCTGAAGATCGCGCAACTGGCGCCGCACTATCAGCTGGTGCTGTCGCGCACGGGCAATATGGACGAGCTTGAAATCCTGACGGAAGTGCGCGCCGAGTTCTCGGGCCTGTCGGACGACGAACGCAACAACCTGGGCAAGCAGCTGCAACATGCCGTGAAGACGCACATCGGCGTCAGCGCGCGCATCCAGGTGTCTGATGCTGGCCATGTCGAGCGCACGTTGACGGGCAAGGCGCGTCGTGTGATCGACAAGCGTCCGAAAGTGGTCTAATCCGGGCCCTTGGCCCTTGGCCCCTGGCGTAATTCAGTCAGGGAATAAAAATGGCAGCCTTTTCGGGCTGCCATTTTTTTGGATTCAAACGCTGAGGGCTTACTGTTGCGCCATCGTCCGCACGATGCGGCGGTACCAGAAGTGGAGCAGGGCAGCAGACAAGGCCAGCCCAACCATCGCCATCAGCCACATGCTGCCCGCGCCTTCGGGCGAACCCGGCACCAACACATTGCGGATGCCATCCAGCCCGCCACGGCCCGGGCCGAAGCCAAACCACCAGCCGCCGACGAGCCCAACGCCCGCTAGCGCCACCATTTGCAGCAGCAACGGCACCACCGCCACCTTGTAGGCGCGCAAGAGGTAGGAGTTGATGCACTGCATGGAATCGAACAAGTGAAACAGCGGCAGTACCGCCAGCAGCGTCGTGGCCACGGCGGCGACTTCGGCGTCGTTGGTATAGGCGGCAAGAATAAGCGGACGGCCGGCCAGCAGCACGGCCGCGGTTAGCAACGCGCCGATCAGGCCCAGCGCCAAGCCGGCCATGCCCGTGCGATGCGCGTGCGCCATATTGCCGGCGCCAATGGCTTGCGCGGTCAGCGCGGCGGTGGCCACGCCCAGCGCCATCGGCATCATGTAGCACAGCGCCGCCAGGTTCGACATGATCTGGTGGCCGCCCGTGACGAAGGTGCCTTCGCGGGCCACCAGCAGGGCCATGAACGTGAAGGCCGACACTTCCACCAGGTACGAGCCGCCCATCGGAATGCCCAGGCGCAGCAGTTCCTTCAGCGTCTTCCAGTCGGGTTTGCCCACGCGAAGCTGGAAGCGGCGGTAGAAGCGGTCATGCGTGATCACCCACAATCCCAACCCCAGGCTCATCCACGACACGATGGCCGTTGCCAGGCCGGCGCCGGTCGCGCCCATGGCGGGCAGGCCAAAATTGCCGTAGATCAACAGCCAGTTGAAGAAGGCCTTGAAACCGATGGCCGACAGGTTGATCGCCATGACGAGCTTGGGCCGCGATACCGACGTGCCCAGCGCGTAGATGGTGCGGAACACCAGCGCGGCGGGCAGCGCCAGCACCAGCGCTTGCAGGTAGGAGCCGATGCGCTCGCGCACGCCAGGGGCGACATTGCCCGACATCGATAGCCAGACATCCGGGAACAGCATCAGGATGGCGCCCACCACCGAAAGCCCAAGCGCCAGCCAGACGCCCTGGCCCCAGCTGCGGCCCACTTCGTGATTGTTGCCCGCGCCGTAGTGCTGGGCCAGGATGGGAATCAGGGCGTGCACAACGCCCATCAGGCCCACGAATACGGTGATGTAGATCGAGGCCGATAAGGCCATCGCGGCCAGATCGCTGGCGTTGGAGTGGCCCGTCATGGCGGTGTCCAGCACGCCGAACGAGATGCCGGCCCACTGGCTGATCAGCACCGGCCAGGCCTGCTTGGCAATGCCGCGCAGGGTGGCGCCGAATGACATCGGCGCCGTGTTCACGGCATTCATCGGTTGGGGCCGACTCGCAGCAGGCGGAAGACTTCCTGCCGGTCGGCGCGGCGGCCGCCTTGCCACAGCACGTCGGCGCCGTCGCTATACGCGGCGGTGTTGTCGCGCAGGCTTTGATTGCTGGTCTGTTGCAGGATCAGCGTGCACTTGGCGTCGAACGTGAAGCTCAAGTTATTGAAGATCAGGAACGAGGCGCGTTGGCCGCTGCCCAGGCTCAAACCCCGCACGCATTCACCGGGCCGTTTGTGTTGTTCCAGCGCCTGCGCCAATTGGCCCGACACCGTGCGATAGCTGCGCGCGTAGTCCACGGCAGGCTGCCACAGCAGCACCAGCAGAATCCACGTCACCGTCAGGCCGCCTGCGGACAACACCGTGCCGCGCCACAGGGCTTGCGGACGCACGCGCAGCCGCCACACCACCAGCGCGATCCAGGCCACGGTGAAAATCACGGCAAGCGTGAATGCGCCCCACGAAATGACGGGCTCGTAGCCGGTCGTCTGGCGGGCGATGTTGCGGGAGATCTGTGCAGGCCAGTGGAAGTGCAGCGCCACCCAGCCCAGCCAGGCGGTTGCAGCCGTCAGCGAGAAGCACATGACGGCAAACCAATCCAGCGTATTGACCACGCCGCGGCGCAACGTCGGCAGCGAGAACGCACCCAGCACGGCGCACGGCACCGCCAACAGGACGTACTCGGAATCGGTGGCTTCTTCCAGGGCGAACAGCACCAGCGCCGAGCACACCAGCAGCATCAGCGGCAGCCAGATATGGGGGGCGTAGATCCAGGCGCGCCAGCGCCAGACGGCCAACAGCGCCAACGGCCAGGTGGGCCACAAGTACCAGGGCAGGTCGCGCAGCGTGCGCCCGATGTCATGCCACGACGGCAGCGCAAAGGACGACAGGTTCCAGGTCTTCCAGTTGCGTATCCAGTACTGGCTGGTTTCGCTGGCAGGAATCCACCAGGCCAGGATCAGCGCAACGGTCAGCAGGGCCGCCCAGGGCAGCCAGCGCTTGCACTTCCACAATTGGCTGCGCGGGTAGAAGGCCAGCAACGCGCCGATCATGATGGGCACGGCGCCGACCCAGCCGCGCGTCAGGAAGCTGGCGGCCAGCGCGATGCCTAGCGTCGTGGTGCCAGTGAAGGGGCGGTCGACGCTGCGCGCCAAGGAATAGAAAGCCAGTGCCTGGCACGCCATGATCGCCGGCACAACCGTGGTTTCATGCGTGCGCTGCAGGATGCCCACGGTGGCCAGCAGCAGCAGCAAAGCGGCGTCGGCCAGCATGCGGCCGTAGTCGCGTGGTTCAGGTTCGCCGCCAAAGGGCAGGGCCAGCGGTTGGGCTTCGGCGCGGCGGCCCAGCAGATAGGTGCCGTACCAGACGCTGGTCGCGGTAATGCCAAACCACAGCAGATTGGGCAGGCGGCCAGCGGTGATGTCGCCAATAAAGGGGCCAAACAGCCAAATGCAGATGGCGCCCACCCAGGTAATCAGCGGGCCTTCTTCGGCGTGCGCCAAGTGGCCCACTTGCGGCAGCAGCCACGTGATGCCGCCTTCGCGGATCGCCGTGATCATCGTCGCCAAACCCACCGCATCATCCGTTTTCCACGGGTCGCGCATGAACAGGCCGGCCACGACATAGGCCAGCGCCAAGCCCAGCAAAATCAGTCTGGGGAGCTTCGCGGTCGCCACGGAGGTGAGCCGGGCGGGAGTGGAAAGAGAAAGTGGGGACACGGGCGTTAATGTAACCGAGTGATCTGGTTGCGCCAGCCCCCAGTATGCAAGAAGCCGTCTAGGGGGGAAAAAAAAGCAGCCCGAAGGCTGCCTTTTTGCTGTGACTCCCGTAGGAGCAACAGGATCAGGAAGCGGACTTGACCGTGCCGGCCGTACGGGCGAAGCGGGCGCGGAACTTTTCCACACGGCCGGTTTCGACGATACGCGTTTGGGCGCCGGTGTAGAACGGGTGCGATTCGGAGGTCACGTCGCACTTGAAGAGCGGGTACGTCTTGCCGTCGATTTCAACGGTTTCGCGCGTGTGGACCGTCGAACGGGTGATGAACTTGTTGCCCGTTTGCAGGTCGGCGAAGACGACTTCGCGGTATTCGGGGTGAATGCCTTCTTTCATGGTGCTTAATCCTTGGACCCGCTAGGGAGTCTTTCTCAAGAGTTAGGGTCGCCAGCCAGGACGCGAAAAGCGGGTTCCAGGGGTTCGATATTTTGGCTGACAACGATGGGGTTGCCGCTGCGAAATACCGAATCACTGAATCACTTATGCGAGGACTCTAGCCACGTATCCAAAAAGTAACCCCAAATTCTAGCACGGGAAAATCCTGCTACGCCAGGGCAAAAGGGGGCTGCGGCGTGCGTTGCCTTCGGTGCCGAATAAGGGGACGGATTTCAAAGTTCCGTGCGCAGTTTCCAGATTTCCGGGAACAGCACGACGTCCAGCATGCGCCGCAGGTAATCCACGCCCGACGTGCCGCCCGTGCCGCGTTTGAAGCCGATGACGCGTTCGACCGTCGTGACGTGGCGGAATCGCCACAGCCGGAAGGCGTCTTCCAGATCAGTCAGCTTTTCGCCCAACTGATACAGATCCCAATAGCGGTCGGTGTCGCGGTAAACCGTCAGCCAGGCGGCTTCCACGCCTTCAGAGGATTCGTACGGCTGGGTCCAGTCGCGGTCCAGCCGGTCGGCGGGAACCGTGATGCCCTGACGCGCCAAGAGGCGCAGCGCTTCGTCGTACAGCGAAGGCGCGACGTAGGCGCTTTGCACCTGAGCCAGCAGGTCTTCGCGATGTGCATGGGGTTTGAGCATTGCGGCGTTCTTGTTGCCCAGCAGGAATTCGATCTGGCGGTACTGATAGCTTTGAAAGCCGCTGGAACGGGCCAGGTAGGGGCGCAGCGCGGAATATTCGGGCGGCGTCATCGTCGCCAGCACATCCCAGGCGTGAACCAGCTGCTCCATGATCTTGCTGACGCGCGCCAGCATCTTGAAGGCGGGTTGCAGGCGGTCGGCCGCCACGTTGGCGATAGCGGCGCGCAGCTCGTGCAGCATCAGCTTCATCCAGAGTTCGCTCGTCTGATGCTGAATGATGAAGAGCATCTCGTTGTGCTCGGGCGACAGCGGATGCTGCGCGCCCAGCACTTCGTCCAGATGCAGGTAATCGCCGTAGGTCATGTCGCGCGTGAAATCGAGCTGCGCTTTTTCCTGGTGGACGATGTCTTCGGGGCGGTGCGGGCAGCTCATGCTTGGCCTCCGTGGCAGGGCGGGGCGGCGCGGCGGGCCGACGCGGGCAGGGTGCGCCAGCCGGGCGCGCGGGGGCGGGCGCAGGCAAGCGCCGCACAGAGGGTGTCAGACAGGTTCATGGTCGTGCGTCTTCGAGAACGAGCGGCCGGCGTGAGGCGGCCGCTCGAAGGCTAGCGGACCAGCCTACAGTTCGCGCAAGACGGCGCGAACCGGGCTGGCATCAGCCTGGACCAAAGCCAACGGCAGGGCGATCAATTCGTAATCGCCTTCCGGCACATCATCGAGCACCAGGTTTTCAAGCACCCGCATGTCGTGCCGCAAGATCGTGTGATGGCTGTCCAGGGTCTTGCTGGACGCGGGGTCGATGCTGGCGGTATCCAGTCCGATCAGCATGACGCCGCGTTCGGCCAGCCATTCGATGGTCTGGGGCGCGTAGGCGGAGAAATCGTCGGTCCACCAGTCTTGCGCCGCGTGCTTGGCGGTGCGCACGAGCACGCGCGGAGGAAGATTCAGGGCCGCATGGGCCAGGTGGTCGGTGGTGATCAGCGGGCCGCAGTCGATTGCGTGGATCACGCGGCAGGGGCCTAGAAAGGGTTCCAGCGACACCGCACCGATGGCCGCGGCGCCGTTCTGATAGTGCAGCGGGGCATCCGCATGCGCGCCAATATGCGGCGACAGCGTGATTTCACTGACATTGACCGGACAGCCGGGCGTAAGCGACCACTTCCATTGCTGGCGGTACGGCGTGTCGCCGGGAAAAACAGGCGACGCCGTGGAGACGGGCGGGGAAATGTCCCACAAGCGTTTCATCAGAAGCGTTTCAAGTCTGGCAGGGAAGGGGCAGGCAAAAGCGGGACAGGCAAAAACGGGGCCGGCAAAAACGGCAATCGGTCATGCGAATAGGTTAAAGCCTAAAGCAATTCCGGGCGGTAGTCTAACGAATTCCGGCGGCGCGCGGGGAGCTACATGCCGCCCAGTTCGGCCATGGAGATGACGGCTGCCCCGGCGACGATCAAGTGGTCGATCAGTTTGATGTCCACCAGCGCCAGCGCCTGTTTCAGCTGCTGCGTGAAGCCGCGGTCGGCGGCGCTGGGTTCGGCCAGGCCCGACGGGTGGTTGTGCGCCACGATCAGGGCGGCGGCGTGGTGGCGCAGCGCCTCGCGGACGACCTCGCGCGGGTAGACAGAGGCCTGCGACAGCGTGCCGCGCGCCAGTTCGCCCGTGGCGATCACGCGCAACTGGTTGTCCAGGTAGAGCGCGATGCAATGTTCCACCTGGCGATGTCCCAGCGCTGTCATGCAATAGCGTTTCACCTGGGACGGGTGGCGCAGGGCGTCGGCGCGCGTCAAGTCTTCCTCGACTGCCCGGCGGGCCAGTTCCAGCAGCGCGGCCAGGGTGCAGGCTTTGGCGGCGCCCAGCCCGGAAACGGTCATCAATTCGTCGGGTGTGGCCCCTAATAAGCCCCGCAACCCTGAAAAACGCTCGAGCAGGCGGCTGGAAAGATCCACCACGTTCAGCCCGGGAATGCCCGTGCGCAGGGCGATGGCGAGCAGTTCCGCATCCTGGAGCGCAGCGGCCCCGTGGCGCAGCAGACGCTCTCGGGGACGCTCGTGTTTTGACAGCCGGACAGACAATTTCATAAGAGGCTCTAAAATCGGGGTTTATCCAATATCCATACGGTGGCAGATCTTGAGCAGCGCCTCTAACGAAGTGAACGTTTTTGTCCGTCAGGATTCCTACCTAACGCTGCATTACCGCATCACGCTCGCGTCCGGTCCTGGCAAGGATTCGATCTTCGCCGATACCTTCGACGGCCGTCCCGGCACGCTGCAAATGGGCAGCGGCCAGTGGGCGCCCGGCATGGAAGCCGCGCTGATCGGCCATGCCGAAGGCGAAAAGTTCAGCGTGACGCTGGAGCCGGCGGACGCCTATGGCGACCGCAACCCCGAGCTGATTCAGCGCGTTACGCGCGGCATGCTGGCCGAGCACGCGGGCGCCGACGCCACGTTCGAGCCGGGCGACCTGGTGGAATTCACCGCGCCCAACGGCGGGCGTTATTCTGGCGTTCTGAAAGAAATCAACGATGAGTCGGCACTGTTCGACTTCAACCACCCGCTTGCGGGCATCAGCTTGCGCGTCGACGTGGCGCTGCTGGGAGTTCTCTGATGAGCAAGGCCGTTACCGCCGTCGACGCTGAAGTTCTGCTGGCTCAGCCGCGCGGCTTCTGTGCCGGTGTGGACCGCGCGATCGATATCGTCGAACGCGCGATCGAACTGCATGGCGCGCCGATCTACGTGCGTCATGAGATCGTGCATAACCGCTATGTGGTCGAAGACCTGCGCGCCAAGGGCGCCATCTTCATCGACGAGCTGGACGACGCGCCTGCGGGCGCCATCGTCGTGTTCTCGGCGCATGGCGTGTCCAAGGCGGTGCGGGCCGAAGCGGAATCGCGCGGCTTGCAGGTGTTTGACGCCACCTGCCCGCTGGTCACCAAGGTGCACATTGAAGTGGCGCGCATGCGTGCGGCCGGCCGCGAGATCATCATGATCGGCCACAAGGGCCACCCCGAGGTCGAGGGCACGCTGGGTCAGGCCCAGGGCGGCATGTATCTGGTCGAGACCGTGGAAGACGTGGCGGGCCTTGAAGTGACCGACCCCGAAAACCTGGCCTACGTCACCCAGACGACCCTGTCCGTCGATGATGCGGACGCGGTGTCCAAGGCGCTCAAGGCGCGTTTCCCCAGCATCGTCGAGCCCAAGAAAAGCGACATCTGCTACGCCACCCAGAACCGTCAGGACGCGGTGAAGGTGATGGCGCCGGATTGCGATCTGGTGCTGGTCGTGGGTAGCGTCAACAGCTCAAACTCGAATCGTTTGCGCGAAGTGGCCGAGCGCAAGGGCGTGGCGTCTTATCTGATTGATGGCGCGCAATCGATCGACCCCGCGTGGCTGGTGGGCCGCAAGCGCATCGGCGTCACGGCGGGCGCTTCCGCCCCCGAGATCCTGGTGCAACAGGTGATCGACCGCGTGAAGGAATTGGGCGCGGTATCGGTTCGCACGATGCCCGGCCTGGAAGAAAATGTGGCGTTCCCGCTGCCCAAGGGCTTGTCGCGCAAGGCTGCGCAAACGGAATCGCTGGAATAAGCGGCCGCCGCCCGGCGCGGCGCCAGAAAAGACTTCAAGGAGACTTCATGCAGTTGTATAGCTATTTCCGCAGCTCGGCCGCGTACCGCGTGCGCATCGCCTTGAATCTCAAGGGCTTGCCGTACGAGACAGTGCCGGTGCATCTGCTGAAGGATGGCGGCCAGCAGTTGTCGGAGGGCTATCGCAAGCTGAATCCGACGGCTCTGGTGCCTACGCTGATTGACGGCGACGCGGTCATTGGCCAGTCGCTGGCCATCATTGAATACCTGGAAGAAACGCACCCCGACGTGCCGCTGTTGCCCGCTGACGCAATCGGCCGCGCGCGCGTGCGCGATCTGGCGTTGGGTATTGCGTGCGACACGCATCCGTTGAACAACCTGCGCGTGCTGAAGTATCTGAAGCACACCCTGGGTGTGGATGAAGCCGCAAAGACTGCCTGGTACAAGCATTGGGTGCATCAGGGGCTTGAGGCCCTGGAATCGCAACTGGCGCGTTCCAGCGCCACGGGTAACTTCTGTCACGGCGATACGCCGACCATTGCAGACCTGTGTCTGGTGCCGCAAGTGGCCAATGCGCAGCGCTTCGAATGCGATCTGTCGTCGATGCCCAATGTGGTGCGTATCGATGCCGCTTGCCGCGCGCTGCCGGCGTTTGCAAACGCCGCGCCGGGCAAGCAGCCCGACGCGGAGTAGGACGAGCCGACGCCGTACGACCCAAAGTCCTGAGACTCGAAGTCATACGGCGCCGATCGTAAAGCGCCGATCGTAAAGCGCCGATCGTAAGGCGCCGTTCGTAAGGCGCGGATGCGCTTAGCCGATCTGCACCGGCACGAAGATCTTGTCTTCGCCGCGCTGCACCAGCAGCGCAACCGTCTTGCCAGCTTTCGACAGTTCCGCCTTCACCTGCGCGATATCGCGCACGGGTACGCCGTTCAAGGACAGCAGCACGTCACCCGGTTCGATGCCCGCTTTGGCGGCCGGACCTGCCGAGCGCTCAATCAGCAGGCCTTCGGTGCCAGACGCCTGTTGCTCTTGCGGGCTCAGCGGGCGCAGGGCCAGGCCCAGTTGGCCGCGCTGCACGTCCTGATCCCCTGACGCCGTTTGCGACTTGTCCTTCGGCACGCCGCCCAGCGTGGCGACGAGTTCCTTCGGCGCGCCGGCACGCCAGACATCCAGCTTGATCTTCTCGCCGGGCGAGGCCAGCGTGATCATGGATGCCAAGTCACCAGAAGACACGATGGTCTTGCCGTCGATCTGCCGTACCACGTCGCCCGGTTGCAGGCCGGCCTTCTCAGCCGCGCTGCCTTTCTCGACGCTGGACACCAGTGCGCCGGACGGCGACTCCAGCTTGAACGAGTTGGCCAGGTCTTGATTCACTTCCTGCACCGTCACGCCCAACCGCGCATGCTGCACCTTGCCGTGCTGCAAGATCTGGTCCTTGATCTTGTAGGCCACATCGATGGGGATCGAGAACGACAGGCCCTGGAAGCCGCCTGTGCGGCTGTAGATCTGCGAGTTGATGCCCACGACTTCGCCGCGGTCGTTAAACAGCGGGCCGCCCGAATTACCCGGGTTGACGGCCACGTCCGTCTGGATGAACGGCACCGACGTATCGTCCGGCAGCGAACGCCCCTTGGCGCTGACGATGCCGGCCGTCGCGGTGTTCTCCAGGCCGTAGGGCGAGCCAATGGCCAACACCCATTCGCCCACCTGCAATTGGTTGACGTCACCCACCTTCACGACGGGCAGGTTCTTGGCGTCGATCTTGAGCACGGCCACGTCTGTCTGCGGGTCGGCGCCCAGCACCTTGGCCTTGAATTCGCGGCGGTCGGTGAGCTTGACGGTCACTTCCTTGGCGTCTTGCACCACGTGTGCATTGGTCAGGATGGTGCCGTCGTTGCTGATGATGAAGCCCGAGCCTTCGCCGCGCATCGGTACTTCACGCGCTGGCATGCGGCCGCGCGAGCCGGGGATCTGGCCAAAGAACTGGGCGAAGGGATCACCATCGTCGGCCGACACCTTGCGGGTGCCACTGACGCTGATATTGACAACGGCCGGCCCGAAGTCGCGCGTGATCTGCGCGAAGTTCGGCGGGCTGGAGGTATTGATCGATTGCGGCGCAGCGGCGACGGCCGGCGCGTTGGCCGCCATCGACACGCCGCCCATCACGGCGGTTGCGCCAGCGCCGCCAATGGCGCCAGCGGCCAGCAGCGCCAGCATCAGGCGCGAGGGTTTCATTTGCGAGGTCTTCATGTCGGCTCCTGGGTTCATGTTTGAGGACATGACGCTATCTTCGGGCCTGACACTTAGGTGAATCTTAAATCGCTGAAATCATCCGCGAAGGGGGAATTCCACGCGTGCGCGCAGCCCGTGGCCGCCGGGGGCGTCTTCCAGGAAAATTGCGGCGTGATGGCGGTCGGCGATGGCGCGGGCGATAGACAGCCCCAGGCCGCTGCCGTGCTGCGTATTGCCTTCGGCGCGGTAGAAGCGGTCGAAGACGCGTTCACGTTCGGCGGGGGGAATGCCGGGGCCTTCGTCGTCAATTGTGAAAGACACCTTGTCTTTCGCTTGATCCAAATGCAGCCGGATGCGCCCGCCTTCCGGCGAGTGCTTGATGGCGTTGTCCAGCAGGTTGCGCGCCAGCAGCACCAGCGCGTCGCGGTGCCCTTGCATGACGGCTTCATCGGCGCCGTCCATGTCGATGGTGATCGACTTGGTGTTCGCCTGCGGCAGGTTTTCAGACAGGGCCTGACGCAGCACATCGGCCAGATCCACGGGGGCGGCGGGTGTCTGTTCGGCTGTGCTTTCGTGGCGGGCCATGGACAGCAGCTGTTCGACCAGGCGCGTGGCGCGGTCGATGCCGGCGGCCAGGCGCTGTTCGGCAATCTGGCGGGCGTCTGGGTCGCTGGCGCGTCGCAGCGCTTGCAGTTGCAGGCGCAGTGCCGTCAGCGGAGATCGCAATTCATGGGCGGCGTCTCCGACGAATTGCTTTTGTTGTGCGAACGCGCCCCGCATGCGTTCCAGCAGCAGATTCAGTTCCACGATTAGGGGGCGGATTTCATCGGGCAGCCCCGTCACGCTGACGGGCGACAGGTCTTCGGGCTGCCGCGCGGCAACCTGTTCGCGCGCGCGATTGACGGGGCGCAGCGACCAGCTCACCACGCACCAGATGATCAGCATCAGAACGGGCGCCGCCGCCGCAATGGGCGCGATGGTGCGCAGAGCCAGTGCGCGCGCCATGTGCTTGCGCACGTCCATGTCCTGCGCGACTTGGATCACCTGGAAGGGCGTCGCCAGTGAATACACGCGATACGTGGTGCCTTCCATTTTGGCGTCGGAAAACCCCAGCACGATCTGATCGGGCAGGGGGCGGCGCGAACGCGAGTTGAAGACGCGCAGGCCGTCAGGCGTCCAGATCTGGATGATCAGGTCGTCGGCCATGGGCGTGGCGGCGCCGCGGTTGTGCGTCGGGCCCGTGCTGAGCAAGCCATCGCCCGTGCCGAGTGACAGGGCGGTGCGTTGCAGCAGCGAATCAAAGATGTCGTCGGCCTGCGCGAGCGTGCTGCGATAGGCGATGGCGGCTTGCGCCAGCGCGCCGACCACGATGGCGGCCAGCAGGAAGAACAGCAGCCGGGCTCGTAGCGAGTCGCTAAGCCGAATGCTCATGTTTTGGGAATGACATAGCCGACGCCTCTGACGTTCTGGATCAGGTTCGGACCCAGTTTCTTGCGCAGGCCATGAATATAAACCTCAACCGCGTTGCTGCTGACGCTGTCTTTCCAGCTGTAGAGTTTTTCTTCCAGCTGGGCGCGGGAAAAGATCATGCCCGGGCGGGCGATCAGGGGTTCCAGCACGGCCCATTCGCGGGCGGTCAGCGCAACGGGCGTGCCATCCACCATCGCCGCATGTGATTGCGGGTCGATGGTGATGCCTTCGTGCTCAAACACGGGCTCGGCGCGCCCGGCGCTGCGCCGGATCAGCGCGCGCATGCGGGCCAGCAGTTCGTCTACGTCGTACGGTTTGACGACGTAGTCGTCCGCGCCGGCGTCCAGCCCCGCGATGCGGTCGCTGACGGCGTCGCGGGCGGTGGCGATCAGGACTGGCGTGCGGTCCTTGCGCGTGCGCAGGTCGCGCAACAACGTCAGGCCGTCGCGCTTGGGCAGGCCCAGGTCCAGCAGAATCAAGTCATAGGTGTCGGTGCGCAAGGCCAGCTCGGCAGCGTTGCCGTCCTTGACCCAGTCGACGGCGTAATGCTCCGCGCGCAGGCAGTCCAATACGCTTTCACCGATCATGATGTCGTCTTCGACGAGAAGGATGCGCATGGTGGTCTTCGCTTGGCTGATGGAAAATCCAGCAAGTTGGACGCGTGTGGGGCGGATGGAGTTCCCGTGAGCGGGCCGCCAAGGGAAGGGGCGCTCGAGCGAAGGATGCGCGGAAATGAAAAAAGCAGCCCGAGAGGGCTGCTTTTTGAATTTGGTGCCGGCAATAGGAGTCGAACCTACGACCTTCGCATTACGAATGCGCTGCTCTACCAACTGAGCTATGCCGGCAAGACCATTTGCTTCAACTTCTGCGTGCCGGTGTTGAATTCGGCGATGCTGAACAACAAGCAAAACATCTTTGTTTCTTCCCGTTCACTGGCCTGTTTTTAGGGCCTGATCTGGAAAGACCGAAATCATATCAGAGTTTTTTCCCGATGGGAAACAATCGACGCAAAAAGATCTAAAAATTCTGTGATTTGCATGCGCCAAAAATTTAGTTCATAATTACGTTCTTGGCAGGTCCCCGATAGCTCAGTCGGTAGAGCGACGGACTGTTAATCCGCAGGTCGCTGGTTCGAGCCCAGCTCGGGGAGCCAAAACAAATACCGAACATCAAGGCCACTCACGCAAGCGAGTGGCCTTTTTGTTTTCCGCGGCCCAGGTCGGGCGCCCTCTGTTGTACGCTGCGCGATCCGCTTCCATGGTGGGGTGGGCGCAATGAAACGGGTTGGGTCGAAGGCAATGGAAGACGATAAGCGCATTGGCGTGACCGTGATTTCGGGGTTTCTGGGCAGCGGCAAAACCACGCTGCTTAACCGCTTGCTGCACGAGCCGGCATATGCCGATGCGGTTGTCGTCGTCAACGAGTACGGCGATATCGGCGTGGACCATCACTTGGTGCGCCTGGCGCCGGCAAATGTGGTTCTGATCGAAGGCGGTTGCCTGTGTTGCGTGGTTAGCGGCGCGGTGGTCGACACCTTGCGCGATCTGTTCATGTTGGCGGTCAGCCGCCGGATCAAGCCGTTTCGTCATGTGCTGATCGAAACCAGCGGGTTGGCTGATCCAGCGTCCATTCTGTTCATGCTCAAACACGACCATTTTTTGGCCGAGCGCTATGCGTATCGCGGCGCGATCGTGCTGGTTGATGTGCGCCATGGTGAAGCGCAATTGGCCACGCAGCCCGAGGCGTCCCGGCAACTGGCCTTGGCGGATACGGTTGTGCTCAGCAAGTCTGACCTGGCGGATGCGGCGCAATTGCGGCGGGTGGAGCAGGCGGTTGTTGCGATCAACCCGGGTGCGCAGCGGTGTGTGCAACGTCAGGATTCGCCGTTGGCGGGTGTGTTGCGCGACGGCCCGGATGTGCTGGCGCGGCGGGATGGCGTTGCGCTGTCGAATTGGCTTCAGGCATTCGCCCAGCCGGCAGCTGGCCGGCATGCGCAAGTCGCCAGTTTTTCACTGACCTTGTCTTCGCCGATGGGCCGTGCTGCTTTCCTGGCGGGGGTGTCGCGAATTCAGGAACGCTTCGGCCAGGGGCTGTTGCGCATGAAGGGGCTGGTGTGTTTCGAAGGCGAGGCGCTGCCCTGCGAGGTGCACGGTGTGCATGGTGAGTTGTATCCCTTGCGCGGCCTCGCGCAATGGCCTGGGGATGATCGATCCTCGCATCTGGTCTATATCGTCCGTGGCTTGGGTGCGGATGAGGTGCGGGCTGCGGTTTGCGAGGCGCTGGGCCAGTCGTCTGCCTGATGTGGGTGCAGGGCCGGTCGGTCGGTTCTGTGCGCAAAATGTCTCATATTCGGCGCGGATGTTGCACAGAAATACGGTATAACCGGTACGGTCTGATGCAAGAATCGAGACAATCATGGATCGTCTGAAAGCCATGCAGGTGTTCGTGGAGGTCGCTGACCGGGGTAGCCTGTCGGCGGCCGCTGTCCATTTGGACATGTCGCGAGCGATGGTGTCGAGGTATCTGGCCGAGATGGAGCAGTGGGTGGGGGTGCGCTTGCTGCACCGCACGACACGCCGCCTGAGTCTGACGCCAGCAGGCGCGGAAACCCTGCCGCGCTGCCGGCAGATGCTGGATATGGTGGGAGATCTGCGCAATGCGGTCTCCACGCCTGAAGATACGCCGCGCGGCTTGTTGCGCATCACGACCAGCATGTCGTTTGGCGCCAAGCATCTGGCCGGCGCCGTCACGGATTACGTCAAACAGCATCCAGGCACGTCGGTGGATCTGATGTTGGTTGAGCGCGCTGTGAACCTGGTCGAAGAGCGGGTGGATCTGGCAGTGCGCATCACCAATGATCTGGACCCGAATCTCATTGCTCGCAAGCTGGCCGTCTGCCGTTCGGTGGTCTGTGCGTCACCGGACTATCTGGCGCGCGAAGGCGTGCCGGCGCGCGTCGAGGATCTGTCCTTGCGCAATTGCCTGACCCATTCCTACTTCGGCAAGAGCCTGTGGCGTTTTGAGCGCGATGGCCAGCCGGTGGATGTTCCTGTCAGCGGAAATATCAGCGCCAACGAAGTGTCGGTGCTGTGTAGCGCCGCGCTGGAAGGGGCGGGCATTGCCATGTTGCCAACCTACTACGCGGGGGAGCATCTTGCTGCGGGCAGGTTGAAGGCGATTTTGCCGCACTGCAAGCCTCAGGAATTAGGCATTTATGGTGTGTATGCATCGCGTCGCCAAATGCCGCTGATTCTGCGTTCGATGCTGGATTTTCTGGTAGATCGGCTCGGTTCTGCGCCATGGGACAAGCCTGCCGGATAAATTCCCCGGCGCGTATTGCGGGCCCGTGGGCTTGAGGGTGAGGGTTATGGCGGTATAATTTGCGAATTGCTCGCGCAGATTTGGCAGCCGCAGTTTTGGCAACTTAGGCAAGCCCATGTTTGCGAGCGGTGGTCTTCGAAAATATCTAAGAATCGTAAGTCCGGCCTGGATCAGGCTATTGCATCGCGAAGGAGTCTTCGCATGTACAAGGGGCGCATGGGTTCAGGGCGCGGCAGCTCGCCGCGACACCGTATCCATGCTTTGATGGCCCAGGTCTTGATACTGATTGCCACGGGATGATGACGCGGGGTGCCGGCGTGTCCCGCAGGCTTGTTGGCAAGTGATGCCAGCTTTCCAGAATTTGCTTAAGGCGTCTGTCGCGACACGAATCGGACAGGCTTATCGCCCTATCTTGATCGGCGCGGCCGTTTTGCCGCATCGCCGTCGTGCATGGCAGTCAACGCAGGAAACTTGTGAACACTACGCAAATCAACGCCGTCTGTAGCGGGTCCGTCCGAGTGCTGGCTCGTGTCGAGGCGCGGATGGCTGTGGAAGTGCGTGGGTGGTTGGCGTGCGCAACTGCTGCAAAAGCGGGTGCAAAAGAAGTCGCCGAACACAATGCCCAGCAAAGCACTGCACAAATGAGCGCTGCACAAATGAAAAGCGCGGAACGCATGAAAATCGTCGCGCAAATGAAAAAGGCCCGGCGAAATCGCCAGGCCTTCATCAAATTTGGTTGCGGGGGCAGGATTTGAACCTACGACCTTCGGGTTATGAGCCCGACGAGCTGCCAGACTGCTCCACCCCGCGTCTGAGAAAAGAATATTAACCTTATTTCCAACCTAGCGCAAGTTAGCCCTTTTTGAATTTGAATGTCGATGAACGATAGCGAGGCAATACTCGTGCTGGAAACCGCGCTTTTATGTGCGGTGCAGCCGATGCAACTGTCCGATATGCGCAAGCTATTCGGGGACGATGAACAATTCGACAACAGTAAGCTGCGTGCGCTGTTGGAGACGCTGCAAGCCAATTGGGCCGATGGCGGCCTTGAGCTGGTGCAGCTGGCAAGCGGTTGGCGCTTTCAAAGCCGCCCGCATATGCAGCGCTACCTTGAGCGGCTGAGTCCTGAAAAGCCGCCCAAGTATTCGCGCGCCGTGATGGAGACGCTGGCGATTGTTGCTTGGCGTCAGCCGGTAACGCGTGGCGATATTGAAGATATCCGTGGCGTCACTGTGTCTTCGCAGATCGTGAAGGCGCTGGAAGATCGGGGGTGGATCGAAGTGATCGGGCATCGTGATGCGCCCGGCCGGCCAGCCCTGTTCGGCACCACGCGCCAGTTCCTGGACGATCTGGGGCTGCGGGCGCTTGATGAGCTTCCGCCGCTGGAGTCGGCACAGGCTGCCGCCGCGTTGGCGGGGCTGGATCTGGGAGAAGTGCAGCAAGTGATGGGTGAGGTGCCGGGTGAAGTGCCGGGTGAAATACCGGTCGAAAGTGCTGAAAATGACACTATCCCCGTTGCGGAATTGTCTGTTTCGGAAGACGATGCACCCATAGCCCCGGTCGATAGCGTAGAATCCGTCGTTTCGCGCACAGAAGAAGGCGCGATTCCCGCCGACGAACCCACCGTCCGGGAGCAAGCCGAAGGCTTGTCCGATACGCCGACCCTGTCCGGTTTTCCCGACGACAGAGCCGGTAACGACATTTCCGATATAGCCGCCGAATCCCCTGAGGACGGTGCTGCAAAGGAAAGTGTCGAGAACGCAAAACACGCGGAACCGACCGACCCGATTGACGAGACCGATCACGCAGCGCCTGGCGCCGCTGGGCATGAGCCCGATTTCGGCCTTGATGATCCTGTTCGGCCCGACCCCGATGCCGCCTCCGTGGCCTCGGATGAAACGGACCCGGCGCGGCCTGGCGCCAGCCGAGATTCGGCGTCCCCTGATGATGACGAGCCTGCCCCTGGCAGGCCTACCCAAGTTTGAAATTCGGAGCTGTCCCAGTGACAACGAATACAGCAATGCAGGACGACAATCCCCGTTCGGATGACACCGTTTCCAACGGTCAGCCGGAATCCTCCGCCGCGCGCGAGCCGGCTGCCGAAGGCGAGGGCGCAGCCCGTGGCCGCGGCCGCAAGCTGAGGACGCCGTTCCGTCGCCGTCGTGGCGATGCAACGGGCGAGCAAGCACCCGCTGTCGAAGGCCAGCCCGCGGCTGCCGCCGCCCCGGTCGAGTCGCCTGACTCCCGCGGTGGTGAGCAGGAAGCCGAGCAGGCTCTGTCGTACCTCGAGACGGCGGACCGCATGGAGCAGCGCCTGGGCAAGTACCTGAATAGTGATTCGGTCATGCCCAAGTTGCACAAGGTGCTGGCGGATGCCGGTATCGGTTCGCGCCGCGAAATGGAAGAGCTGATTGTTGCTGGCCGCGTGTCGGTCAACGGCGAGCCGGCCCATATTGGCCAGCGCGTGGCTCCGAACGACCAGGTTCGCGTGAACGGCAAGCCGATCATGCGCGTGAACACCAAGAAGCCGCCGCGCGTGATCCTGTATCACAAGCCGGCAGGCGAAATCGTCAGCCATGACGACCCGGCAGGCCGCGCCAGCGTGTTCGCGCGCTTGCCCAAGCTGCGCACGGGCAAGTGGCTGTCGGTCGGCCGTCTGGACTTGAACACTGAAGGCCTGCTGATCTTCACGACCTCCGGTGACATGGCCAACCGCATCATGCACCCCCGTTATGGCACCGAGCGCGAGTACGCGGTGCGCGTGCTGGGTGAAATGGACGAAGCGCAGCGCCAGTCGCTCGTGGATGGCATCGAGCTGGAAGACGGCTTGGCGGCGTTCGGCGCGCTGGATTATCTGGGTGGCGACGGCAGCAACCGCTGGTATCGCGTGACCTTGCAAGAAGGCCGCAACCGCGAAGTCCGCCGCATGTTTGAAGCGGTTGGCGTTACGGTCAGCCGCCTGATCCGCACCCGTTTCGGTGATGTGGTCTTGCCGCGCACGTTGCGCCGGGGCCGCTGGGAAGAGTTGGATGGTTCGTTGGTCACCGCGTTGATGGTCCAGCTTGGACTGTTGCGTGA
This sequence comes from Achromobacter kerstersii, assembly GCF_902859595.1. Lineage (GTDB taxonomy): Bacteria > Pseudomonadota > Gammaproteobacteria > Burkholderiales > Burkholderiaceae_B > Achromobacter > Achromobacter kerstersii. The sequence continues at coordinate 384,941 of NZ_CADIJQ010000002.1, forward strand.
AGACGACGAATCTGGCGGTAATCGCCGCCGCTCGAAGCAGCCGCAATCGCATGACAGCGCGCTGCCTCCGGGCTTTGGCACGATGGATCGCAACGGGATGAACGGCGCGCGTATCGGCCGTCGCGGCAAGCTGCAAGGCGGTCGCTTGGGCAGCGCGGGTCAAACGGCCGCGTGTCCGTCCGATCCGTTCGGCACGGGTTTGATGATTGCTGGCGGTTATGCCAATGGCCATCCGCTGGCTGCGGAAGGCGCAGGCGGCAATCGCAAGGGTGGCAAGCCGGGTGGCCGTTCTGCGGCGCCGGGCGGTGGCCGTCCGGGCGGCAAGCAGGGTGGTAAGCCAGGTGGCAACGCAGGCGGCAAGCCTGGCGGCAAACCGCGCGGTCCGCGTTCGGCGGCGGCCAGTGGCCCGTCGGGTAACGTGGGTTCGGCGGATGTGGCCGTGGGTAATGTGGCCGAGGCGCCTGTGGGCGGTGGCCGCAAGCCTTCTGGTGGCAAGCCGGGTGGCAAGCCTGCGGGTGCGCGTGGTGGCAACGCCGGCGGCCGCAATGGCAAGCCCGCGGGTGCTGGCGGCCGGGGTGGCAACAAGGCTGAAGGCCCGCGCGGTGCAGGCAATTCAGCAGCCAACAAGGGTCCGGGCGCAGGCGGCAAACCGCGCGCTCCGCGTAGCGCCTCGTCGTCTTCGCCTTCGTCGTCGGCTCGCGGTGATGATTGGCAGCCGCGTGGCGCATCGGCCCACGAGTCCCGTCTGGGTGTGATGGGCGGACGCGGTCGTCAGGGCCGCTGAGCGTTGCTGGCGGCGGCGCTAGCTGCGCCGCCGGGCACGATGTGTCCCGCATAACGGTAAGCCCGTGACGAATCAGGCGTTTTTCCAGTTTATCTGGTAAAATCAATGGTTTTCATGGCTTCGCGTCATTGCTTTTTGTCAGGCAAAGGCGGTTGGCATGGTGCTTATTGCTCTGCTGTGGCGTGCAAATATCGCAATGCGAGGCAGGGCAACGCTGGAAAAGCTGGGCAACGCTGGAAAAGCAGTGCTAGGGCAGTGCTAAAAATGCAGGGCTGAATATGCCCCGCTAAGAACGCAGTGCTAGTAGCTTTAAGCAAGAGCAGTTGGCATCGGAATTTGCGCCAAGTGCCGTCGGGTCCGCAGGTCGGGCCGGGGCGGCCAAGGTTGAGAAACCCTGCGGGGGTTTCGTGGCGCAAACCACAAATTAGGTCGCAATATAGGGCGCTGCCCAGCATTGCTCCTTACGTGTAGTAGGGAAGCGGCTGGGCTCTGCGCAATATCGGTGGGCTGGGCGTGCAGCCCATTTTTTTTGAGTATATGGCTGATTTATTCGCATTGACCGAAGAGGCTCTGGCCGGCATGGACGTCGAACTCGTGGACGTCGAGCGTGCCGCCCTGGGCCTTTTGCGCGTAACGATCGATCGGGTCGGCGGTGTGCGCATCGAAGACTGTGAACAGGTGTCTCGCCAATTGTCGCGGGTGTTTGAGGTCGAAAACGTCGACTACAAGCGCCTGGAAGTTGGCTCGCCGGGCATTGACCGCCCGTTGCGCAACGAGGCCGAGTTCCGGCGCTTTGCTGGCGAGCGCATCGAGATCAAGCTGCGCGAGGCATTAGACGGACGTAAGGTCTTCTCTGGCACGTTGACCGTGCCTGAAGACGACGCCGCCGCCTCGGACGCTGCTGCTGGGATGCACAAGACCGTCGTGTTCGGTCTCGAATTTGAGGCAAAAAAGAACGACATCCAGGTGTTGAATTTCACGGTCGATGATATCGAGCGTGCAAAACTGGATCCCGTTCTGGATTTCAAGGGCAAAAAGCGATGAGTCGCGAAATTCTTCTGTTGGTCGATGCCTTGGCGCGTGAAAAGAACGTCACGCGTGACGTCGTGTTCGGTGCACTGGAAAGTGCGCTGGCCTCGGCCATGAAAAAGCGCTTCAAGGATGATGCGGACATTCGTGTCGCCATCGATAGGGAAACCGGCGATCACGAAGGCTTCCGCCGCTGGCTGGTGGTGCCGGACGAAGCCGGCCTGCAAGAACCCGACAAGCAGGAAATGCTGTCGGACGCGGTGGAAATCGTTCCTGGCATCCAGGAAGGCGAGTACATCGAAGAGCCGCTTGAACCCATCGAATTCGGCCGTATCGGCGCGCAGGCGGCCAAGCAGGCCATTCTGCAAAAGATCCGTGACGCCGAGCGCGAACAGGTGCTGAACGACTTCCTGGATCGTGGCGAAACCATTGTGTCCGGCACGATCAAGCGCATGGACAAGGGTGACGCCATTGTCGAAACCGGCAAGATCGAAGCGCGCCTGCCCCGTTCCGAGATGATTCCGAAGGAAAACCTCCGGGTCGCCGACCGCGTCCGCGCCTATGTGTTGCGTGTTGACCACGCCGCGCGTGGCCAGCAAGTGATTCTGTCGCGCACCTCGCCCGAGTTCATCCGCCAGTTGTTCGAGAACGAAGTTCCGGAAATCGAGCAGGGTCTGCTCGAGATCAAGGCTGCTGCCCGTGATGCGGGTGTGCGTGCGAAGATCGCCGTCGTGGCATACGATAAGCGGATCGATCCCATCGGCACGTGCGTGGGCATGCGTGGTTCGCGTGTTACTGCAGTGCGCAATGAGTTGGGCGGCGAGCAGGTCGATATCGTGCTGTGGTCGGAAGACCCCGCGCAGTTTGTCATCGGCGCCCTGGCGCCGGCCAACGTCGAATCGATCGTCGTTGATGAAGACAAGCATGCGATGGACGTCGTCGTCGACGAAGAAAACCTGCCCAAGGCGATCGGCGCCAAGGGTCAGAACGTGCGCCTGGCGTCCGAACTGACCGGTTGGCAGATCAACATCATGACGCCGGAAGAAAGCCTGAACCGCCAGGAAGTCGAGCGGTCGGGTCTGCGCACCACGTTCATGAGCAAGCTGGACGTTGACGAGGAAGTCGCTGACATCCTGATCGACGAAGGTTTTACCGGTATCGAGGAAATCGCTTACGTGCCCATGCAGGAACTGCTGGAAATCGAAGCGTTTGACGAAGACACCATCAATGAATTGCGCGCCCGTGCTCGCAATGCGTTGCTGACTGAGGCAATTGCCCAGGAAGAGCGCCTTGAGACCGCACAGGATTTGCTTGAACTCGAAGGCATGACGCAAGAGCTGGCTGGCAAGCTGGCCGAGCGTCAAGTGCATACGCGTGATGATCTGGCCGAATTGGCAACGGACGAACTGGCGGAAATCGCCGGCTTGACCGAGCAGGAAGCCAGCGACCTCATCATGCGTGCCCGTGCCCATTGGTTCGACGAAGAATAACCAAAAGGACACGGGTCTGCGGTGGGTAGTGCTGATTTTATCCACCGCAAGTTCACGTTGTTTGTAATAGCTGCATATAGGGAAGAGAGAGCCTAATGTCGAGTAACACCGTCGCCCAGTTCGCTACCGAGCTGAAAATGCCTGCCAATGTGCTGCTGGATCAGCTGCGCTCGGCTGGTGTTGACCTCAAATCGGTTGACGATTCCGTCACCGACAGCGACAAGGCGAAATTGCTCGAATCGCTGCGTCGCGCCCACGGCGCGACCGAAGGCAAGAAGATCACCCTGACGCGCCGCCAAACGTCCGAGATCCGGCAGGCTGACGCCACCGGCCGCTCGCGCACGATTCAGGTCGAAGTGCGCAAGAAGCGCGTGTTCGTCAAGCGTGATCCCTCCGAAATCGCCCTGGAGCAGGCCGCGTCCGCGCGTGCTGATGAAGAAGTCTCCGTCGAAGAAGAGCAGCAGGTGTCCGCGCCGGCTGCATCCGAGGCGCCTGCCGTGGTCGAGCCTCGCGAGACCACTCCCGTGCAGGCGGAGGCTGCGGCCCCCGTTGAAGCGGCAGAGCCTGTTGCTGTAGAAGCGCCCGCGCCGGTTGAAGCGCCCGCGCCTGTTGAATCCGTCGCGGCCGAAGTGCCCGCCACCGTCGAGGCGCAAGCCCCCGAAGTTCAGGCTCAGCCTGAACCCGAACCGACGCCGGCGCCTGCTCCTGCCGAGCCCGTGGCCGAAGAGGCCAAGCCCGAAGTTAAGACTGAATCCACCGAGCCCAAGGCTGAAGAAGCCAAGCCGGAACCTGTTGTGCTAGCTAATAAGTCCGAAACACCTTCCCCCCAGGCCAATGCGCCGATCGCCCAGGCTCAGCCTGCTGCGAAGTCCGAATCCGTGAAACCCGCTGCCAAGCCCGAGGCCGCCGCGCCTGCGCCGACGCCTGCCGCACCTGCTGCGGCCGCCGCACCGGCTCCCGCCGCCAGGGTGGGCAATCGCGCCGACAACCGCCGCGCTGGCCCGCCGCTCGCCGCCTCCGCTACGTCGGGTGGCCGTGATGAGGCCCGCCGCGCTGCAGAAGCCGAAGCCGCTGCTCTGCGCGAGATGCTGAACCGTCCGCGCAAGGTGCTGCGCGCCCCCGAGCCGGAGGCGCCTGCCGCCGCCGCCGCTCCGATTTCGGGCACGCTGCACAAGCCGGCTGGCAAGCCGGGCGCCACTCCTGGCGCCAAGAAGGACGCCAAGCCCGCCGCTCCTGGCACGAAGAAGACCATCAAGACCGCCGAAGTCGCTTCGACCTGGTCTGATGACGCTTCGCGCAAGAAGCCCGCCGACAAGCCGGCAGCCCCGGCCAGCCGTGATGGCTGGCGTGCAGGCGGCAAGGGTGGTGGCAAGGGCGGCGGCCGTGGTGGCCGCAACCAGCAGAATGACCGCCGCAACGAGCCGGCACCCGCCGAATTCATCGCACGTGAAGTTCACGTGCCGGAAACCATCAGCGTGGCCGACCTGGCGCACAAGATGTCCGTCAAGGCCGCAGAAGTCATCAAGCAGTTGATGAAGCTGGGCCAGATGGTCACCATCAACCAGGTGCTGGACCAGGAAACGGCCATGATCGTGGTCGAGGAACTGGGCCACGTGGCAATCGCCGCCAAGCTGGATGACCCGGAAGCGTTCCTGGACATCTCCGCAACGGTTTCCGAAGCCGAACAACTGCCGCGCGCCCCGGTCGTGACCGTCATGGGCCACGTCGACCACGGCAAGACCTCGCTGCTGGATTACATCCGCCGCGCCAAGGTTGCCGCGGGCGAAGCCGGCGGCATTACGCAGCACATCGGCGCCTACCACGTTCAGACCGAACGCGGCATGGTGACCTTCCTTGACACCCCGGGCCACGAGGCGTTCACCGCCATGCGTGCCCGCGGCGCCAAGGCAACCGACATCGTCATTCTGGTGGTGGCTTCCGACGACGGCGTGATGCCGCAAACGCGTGAAGCTATCCACCATGCCAAGGCTGCGGGCGTGCCCATGGTCGTGGCCGTGACCAAGATCGACAAGCCGTCGGCCAACCCGGAGCGCGTCAAGCAGGAACTGGTTGCCGAACAGGTTGTGCCGGAAGAATACGGCGGCGACGTGCCGTTCGTGGGTGTGTCCGCCAAGACCGGCGAAGGCATCGACGACCTGCTCGAAAACGTGCTGCTGCAAGCCGAAGTGCTGGAACTGAAGGCGCCGGAAGACGCACCCGCCAAGGGTCTGGTCATCGAAGCCCGTCTGGACAAGGGCCGCGGCCCGGTCGCGACGATTCTGGTGCAAAGCGGTACGCTCAAGCGCGGCGACGTCGTGCTGGCCGGCGCAAGCTTTGGCCGCGTGCGCGCCATGCTGGACGAAAACGGCAAGCCGATCCAATCGGCCGGCCCGTCGATCCCGGTGGAAATCCAGGGTCTGACCGAAGTTCCGGCCGCTGGTGACGAGCTGATGGCCCTGTCCGACGAGCGCAAGGCGCGCGAAATCGCACTGTTCCGCCAAGGCAAGTTCCGCGACGTCAAGCTGGCCCGCCAACAGGCCGCCAAGCTGGAATCGATGTTCGACAACCTGGGCGAGGGCACGCAAACGCTCACGCTTATCGTCAAGACCGACGTGCAAGGTTCGCAGGAAGCGCTGGTGCAGTCGCTGGTCAAGCTGTCGACCGACGAAGTCCGTGTGCAAGTGGTGCACGCGGCTGTTGGCGGCATCTCGGAAACCGACATCAACCTGGCTATCGCCTCGAACGCTGTCGTGATCGGCTTTAACGTGCGTGCGGAAGCAAGCGCCAAGAAGTTGGCCGAAAACAACGGCATCGATGTGCGCTACTACAACATCATCTATGACGCCGTGGATGAAGTGAAGGCAGCCATGTCGGGCATGCTGGCGCCCGAGAAGAAAGAAGAAATCATCGGCCTGGTCGAAATCCGTGAGGTCTACAGCATCTCGCGTCTCGGCAACATCGCCGGTTGTATGGTGCTTGACGGCATCGTCCGCCGCGATTCCCAGGTGCGCCTGCTGCGCAACAACGTGGTTCACTGGACCGGGCATCTCGAATCGCTGCGCCGCTTCAAGGACGACGTCAAGGAAGTCAAGTCGGGCTTCGATTGCGGTCTTACGCTGCGCGGCAACAATGACATCCAGGTGGGTGACCAGCTGGAAGTCTTTGAAATCAAGGAAATCGCGCGTACGCTGTAAAGCGTCGCGAGGCATTATTGCTAATGAGCCGTCACAAGTCCAAAGCCATCCCCGGCCGCAATCTGCGGCTGGCCGACCAGATCCAGAAGGATCTGGCCGAGATCATCCAGCGCGAAATCGATATGTCTCGCGCTGGCCTGATCACGCTCTCCGGTGTGGAATTGTCGACCGACTACGCGCATGCCAAGGTGTGGTTCACGGTTTTGGGCGCTGAGCCCGAAGCCGCGACCGCCTTGCTGAACGAAAAAGCCGGTTGGCTGCATTCTCAGCTCTACAAGCTGTTGCACATTCACACTGTCCCCACTTTGCGTTTCTTCCACGACGAGCAAATTGCCCGTGGTATCGAAATGTCGATCCTCATCGACCGCGCAAACCGGCCCGGCCCGCACTCGGGCGTGCCCGACGAACCTGAAGACCAGTCCTGATCGGGCTGTCGTCACTGCTTTTTCAACCGGATTTCGACGATGGCTAAACGACGCGGGCTTGCGCTCGACGGTGTGCTGTTGCTCGACAAACCCGTAGGTTTGTCGAGTAACCACGCTTTGCAACGCGCCAAACGCGCCATGGACGCGGCGAAAGCCGGTCACACAGGCACGCTGGACCCCTTCGCCACCGGCTTGCTGGTGTGCTGCATGGGTCGCGCAACTAAAATTTCCGGCGCGATGCTGAACGCCGACAAGGCTTATCGCGCTACGCTGCAATTTGGCAGCGAAACCGATTCTGGCGACCTGACCGGCAATGTCGTGTCGACCGCCGAGCCGGGTTTTGCCGTAGAGGAACAGGCATTGCGCGACGCGCTGTCACGTTTCTCGGGCACGATCGAACAGATTCCGCCGATGTACTCCGCGCTCAAGCGCGACGGCAAACCGTTGTACGAGTACGCGCGCGCCGGCATCGAGCTGGAACGCGCTCCGCGACAAATCACGATACACCGCATCGAGCTGTTGTCCCTTTCGGGGACGCAGGCAGAGATCGATGTGGCTTGCAGTAAAGGCACATACATCCGAACACTGGCCCAGGACATCGGGCGCGTGCTGGGCTGTTTCGCCCACCTGACGGCGCTGCGGCGCACGCATGTCGGGCCATTTTCTCTGGAACGCGCCGTTGAGCTGGAAGCCTTGCAGGCCATGCCAGACCCGAAGCAGGCATTGCTTGCACTGAACGAATTGCCGGAGGGCTTGCTGCCCTCCACCCTGACCTTAAAGGACTCGCTATGACTCGCGCCTTGCGCAACGTCGCCATCATCGCCCACGTGGACCACGGTAAAACAACCCTGGTCGACCAGCTGCTGCGCCAATCCGGCACCTTCCGCGAAAACCAGGCGCTGACCGAACGGGTCATGGACTCGAACGATCTGGAAAAAGAACGCGGCATTACGATTCTGGCCAAGAACTGTGCCGTTGAATACGAAGGCACGCACATCAACATCGTCGACACCCCGGGACACGCGGACTTCGGCGGTGAAGTCGAACGCGTGCTGTCCATGGTTGACGGCGTGCTGCTGCTGGTGGACGCCGTTGAAGGCCCGATGCCGCAGACCATCTTCGTGACGCGCAAGGCGCTGGCCCTGGGCCTGAAGCCGATCGTGGTCGTCAACAAGGTTGACCGCCCGGGCGCCCGTACCGACTTCGTCATCAACGCCACGTTCGACCTGTTCGACAAGCTGGGCGCGACCGAAGAACAGCTGGACTTCCCGGTGGTGTACGCCTCGGGTCTGTCGGGCTACGCCGGTCTGACCCCGGACGTGCGCGAAGGCAACATGCGCCCGTTGTTCGAAGCCATTCTGCAGCACGTGCCGCAGCGTGACGACGACCCCAATGGCCCGCTGCAGATGCAAATCATCTCGCTGGACTACAACAGCTACGTCGGCAAGATCGGCGTGGGCCGCATCAACCGTGGCCGTATGCGCCCCGGCATGGAAGTGGCTTACAAGTTCGGTCCGGAAGGCCAGGGCGGCCGCGGCCGTATCAACCAGGTGCTGAAGTTCCACGGTCTGGAACGCGTGGTGGTGGATGAAGCCGAAGCCGGCGACATCGTGCTGATCAACGGTATCGAAGAACTGGGCATTGGCTGCACCGTCACCGACGTGGCCACGCAAGAAGCGCTGCCGATGCTGCGCATCGACGAGCCGACGCTGACCATGAACTTCATGGTGAACACGTCGCCGCTGGCCGGCCGCGAAGGTAAGTTCGTGACCAGCCGCCAAGTGCGCGACCGCCTGGACCGCGAACTGAAGTCCAACGTGGCGCTGCGTGTGCGCGACACGGGCGACGACACGGTGTTTGAAGTGTCGGGCCGTGGCGAACTGCACCTGACGATTCTGCTGGAAACGATGCGCCGCGAAGGCTACGAGCTGGCCGTGTCGCGCCCGCGCGTGGTGTTCAAGGAAGTCGACGGCGTGAAGTGCGAGCCGTTTGAATCGCTGACGGTTGACGTTGAAGACGCTCACCAGGGCGGCGTCATGGAAGAGCTGGGCCGCCGCAAGGGCGACCTGCAAGACATGCAGCCGGACGGCCGTGGCCGTACCCGCCTGGAATACCTGATCCCGGCCCGTGGCCTGATCGGTTTCCAGAACGAGTTCCTGACGCTGACGCGCGGCACGGGCTTGATGAGCCACATCTTCCACGAATACGCCCCGATCAAGGAAGGTTCGATTGGCGAGCGCCGTAATGGCGTGCTGATCAGCCAGGACAACGGCGACGCCGTGGCCTACGCACTGTGGAAGCTGCAAGACCGCGGCCGCATGTTCGTGAACCCGGGCGATGCGCTGTACGAAGGCATGATCATCGGCATCCACAGCCGCGACAACGACCTGGTCGTGAACCCGATCAAGGGCAAGCAGCTGACCAACGTTCGCGCCTCGGGCACCGACGAAGCCGTGCGCCTGGTTCCGCCGATCCAGATGTCGCTGGAATACGCTGTTGAATTCATCGACGACGACGAACTCGTGGAAATCACGCCGAAGTCGATCCGTCTGCGTAAGCGTCACCTGCTGGAAAACGAACGCAAGCGCGCCGCGCGCGACGCCGCTGTCTAAGCAACGCTGGGGCTAAGGCTCCTTGCGGTTCGGCAGCAAAAGAAAAGCCGCACACCTTAGGGTGTGCGGCTTTTTTTTCAGCTTCAACGCTGGCCGGTGAATTACACGCCGTTTTGCTGGTGCCGGTATTCCTGCGTGGCGCCGCCGTAGCCGTATGCCGCGGCGCGCGCATCGATCACATGCACGTAAGAGCATTCGTGGAGCTCGCCCAGAATCTCTTGGAACGCCGCGTAGATCTCCTTGATGAAGCGCGCCTTTTCGCCCTTGGTGTTGGTCTCGTCGGTGACGCTGATGTCCAGGTGGAAGGCATTCTTGCCCAGTTCTGACAGCGGCTGGCCGCCGATGAACCACAGGTCATGCGGAATATGCTGCAACGTGATCGCGATGACGGGCAGCTTTTTCCCCAGTACGGACTGGGTCAGGCCGGCAACGGATTGCACCACGCGGCGGTTGATGGCGGGGTCGGACTGGCCCGAGAGATGAACGACGATGTGGGGCATTTTTGGCTCCTGAAAGGGGAAGGGACAGGGCCAGTGTAGGCAGCCGATTGACATCGGAAAAGCGGGAAATTACGATTCAATCCATCGATAAATCCGTTGGATAAATCATGTCGGGATTCGATCTGGACCAGTTGCGCACACTGGTTGCCGTGCTGGATGCAGGCAGCCTGACGGCGGCCGCGCCCAAGGTGTTTCTGTCGCAGTCGTCCGTCAGCGAGCAGATGCGCAAACTGGAAGACCGTGCTGGCCAGCCGCTGCTCGTGCGCGGCAAGACGGGCGTGACGGCCACGCCCGCAGGTGAACGCCTGTTGGCGCACGCGCGCGCCATTCTGGCTTTGAGCGACGAGGCCTACCGCGATCTGCGCGGCGTGGCGCTGCAAGGCGAGCTGCGGCTGTTCATCACTGACTACTTCCGCCCCGGTGACGTGGCGCGCATGCTGCGCCGCCTGAACGAGCAATATCCGCAAGTGCGGCTGCACGTCACCATCATGAAAAGCGGCGCGATCGAGGCCGCCTATGAACGCGGCGAGATTGATGTCGGCATCTCCATGTCGATCCAGGAACGTGGCGCGCCCCGAGCCCGTGCGCAAGGCGCGCTGCTGCGCCGCGAACCGTTGCTGTGGATGGCGGCGGAAGGCGCAAGCGTGCCGCAACATGACCCCTTGCCGCTGCTGGTGTTGCCCGAAACGTGTGCGCTGCGTCAGTACGTAGAGCGCTTGCTATCCCGGCGAGGCGTGCCCTATACCGTGTCGCATGTGGCCTCTGGCGTAGCCGGTTTGCAGTTGGCGATTTCGGCGGGGTTGGGCGTGGCCTGCCTGAATGAATCGGCGCTGGCGCCAGGCATTGCGCGCTTGCACGCGCCGGGTTTGCCGGCCTTGCCGATGGTGGAATTCCGCCTGTTGCCCGCGCGCCCCGGCGAGAGCGAATTTATCGGGCTTGCGCGCGAAGCCATCATCAAGGCGATGGCCTGATCCGGCGAGCGCCCCGCATTCGCTCTGGCTTCCCGCCTGGAAATGATTGAAACTGCCGGAATCAAGCTGGACGAATCACAGGCTTTTTTCACCGAGACAGGATCATCCCTTTCACTGGAGAAGCAATGGGTGCCATCGATACACTCGCGCCGTTCATCGACGCGCGCAGCGACCGTTATGCCGACTTGAGCGACCGCATCTGGAGCCTGGCCGAGCTGCGCTATGACGAGCATAAGTCGGCCGAGCTGCACATCGCGATGCTTGAGGAAGCGGGCTTTCGCGTCACGCGCGACGCCGCCGGCATTCCCACTGCGTTCGTCGCGGAAGCCGGCCAGGGCGGCCCCGTCATCGCCATTCTGGGCGAGTACGACGCGCTGTCCGGCTTAAGCCAGGAAAGCGGCGCCTTTGCCTGTGCGCCGTCTCCCGAGACGCCCAATGGCAACGGCCACGGTTGCGGCCATCATCTGCTGGGTACGGCCGCGCATTTCGCCGCCGTCGCCGTCAAGGAATTCCTGGAGGCCAAGCAGTTGCCGGGCACGATCCGGTTTTACGGCTGTCCGGCGGAAGAGGGCGGGTCGGGCAAGACCTTCATGGCGCGCGCGGGGTTGTTTGATGATGTGGATGCGGCGCTGACGTGGCATCCGGCATCGCACACGGGCATTTTTTATCAGTCGTCACTGGCCAACATCCAGGCCTACTTCCGCTTTCGGGGCATCGCGGCGCACGCGGCGAATTCTCCGCATCTGGGCCGCAGCGCGCTGGACGCGGTGGAGTTGATGAACGTGGGTGTGAACTATCTGCGCGAGCACATGGTGCCGGACGCGCGCGTGCATTACGCCGTGACCAACAGCGGCGGCATTTCGCCCAACGTGGTGCAGGCGCGTGCCGAAGTGCTTTATCTGGTGCGCGCACCGATCAATTCGCAGGCGGCCGACCTGTATGAACGGGTGAAGAACGTGGCGCGCGGCGCGGCGTTGATGACCGGCTGCGAGCTGGAAATCGTGTTCGACAAGGCCTGCTCAAACTACATGCCGAACCGCGTGCTGAACGACGTGATGTACGCCAACATGCAGGCGCTGCAAGGGCCGGCCTACACGCCGGGCGAAGAGCAGGCGGCGCGCCGCATGTGGGATGCGATCAGCGAAGACGACATTGATAACGCGGGGAAAAACCTGGGCGCCGTGCTGCGTAACCCCACGCCCTTGTTCGCGGGCGTGGCGCCGTTTGATCCGGCCAAGACGGAGATCAGTTACGGTTCTACCGACGTGGGCGACGTCAGCTGGGTGACGCCCACGGCGCAGTGCTGGGGCGCTTGCTACGCCTATGGCACGCCGTTCCATTCGTGGCAGATGGTGGCGCAGGGGAAGATGTCGATGGCGCACAAAGGCATGGTGCATGCCGCGAAAATCATCGCGGCGACCGCAGCAGATTTGTATACGCAGCCGGAAGCGCTGGCGCGCGCCAAGGAAGAATTGCTTGAGGCGCGCCGCGGTCAGCCGTATGTGTGCCCGATCCCGGCCGATGTCGTGCCGTCGTTCATGCGCAAGTGATCTTGGCTTGGGAAGCCGGCACGAAATCCGGGGTGTGACACGACACGCCCCGTCGCCAGGCGGCGGGGCGTGTCTGTTTTCCTGATCAGGAATCAGGCCGGCAGCGACGGCGCGTACTGCGCTTCGGATGTGACTTTGTCGTGGAATTCCACGACACGGCGCACGACCTTGACGGGATCGTCTTCGATGATGAAAAGATCCAGGTCATGCGCGCCGATCATGCCGTTGCTCAACACCTGGTCGCCCAGCCATTCGACCAGGCCAGACCAGTATTCGCTGCCCACCAGCACGATGGGTGCCGGCGGAACCTTGCCCGTCTGGATCAGCGTCAACGCTTCGAAGAGCTCGTCCAGCGTGCCAAATCCGCCCGGCATCGCCACGTAGGCGAAGCTGTGCATGAAGAACGTTGCCTTGCGCGAGAAGAAGTATTCGAACGACAGGCTGATGGTTTGGTATTCGTTGTTGTGCGCTTCGTGCGGCAGGCTGATGTTCAGCCCGATGCTGGTGCCGCCTGCTTCGAATGCGCCCTTGTTTGCGGCCTCCATGATGCCGGGGCCGCCCCCAGCGATCACCGCAAAACCGGCGCCGGCCAGGGCGGCCGAAATCGCAACGGTGGTTTCATAGTGGGGGGAATTGCGGCTGACTCGTGCGCTGCCGAAGACGCTGACTGCGGGCCCGATGTTTGCGAGCTTGTCTGCCGCCGTCCGTATCTCTGACATAATCAGCGGAATTTGTTTGCCGGCGGGTGTTTCCATATCTGCCTTTGTAACCATGAAAAAAACCTTATTACTGGTCGACGGTTCAAGTTACTTGTACCGCGCTTTCCACGCTATGCCTGATTTGCGCAATGCGCAAGGCGAACCTACGGGTGCGCTCTACGGCGTGGTGAACATGTTGCGCAAGCTTGTATCTGACCACAAGGCAGAGTATGCCGCATGTATTTTCGATGCTCGCGGCAAGACCTTCCGGGACGACCTCTATCCCGAATACAAGTCGCACCGTCCTCCCATGCCGGAGGACCTGGCCGCGCAGATCGAACCCATCCACCGCGCCGTGCGCGCGCTGGGCTGGCCGGTGCTGGCCATTGAAGGGGTGGAAGCCGATGACGTGATCGGCACCCTGGCCAAGCGTGCCACCGAACACGACGTGCACACCATCGTCTCTACGGGTGATAAAGACCTGGCGCAGCTGGTCAACAGCCATGTCACGCTGGTCAACACCATGACGGGCGAAGTGCTGGACGAACCTGGCGTCGTCAATAAATTCGGCGTGCCCGCAGACCGCATCGTTGACTACCTGATGCTGGTGGGCGACACCGTGGACAACGTACCGGGCGTCACCAAGGTCGGCCCGAAGACGGCCGTCAAATGGCTGACTGAATTCGGTTCCATCGACAAGCTGATCGAAGGCGCCGATGGCATCAAGGGCGTGGCGGGCAACAACTTGCGTGAAGCCATTCCGAACTTTCCGCTGACGCGCCAACTGCTCACGGTCAAGTACGACTGTGACTTGACCGGCCATATCGAAAGCGTGGACGACCTGACGCCGCGCGCGCGCGACGACGCCACGCTGACCGAGCTGTACGAGCGCTATGGTTTCCGCACCTGGCTGCGCGACCTGACGGGCGACGCCGAGCGCGTGCCCACTGGGGATGCGCGTGTTGCAGCCGAGGCGCCGGCGGCGCCCACTGAAATCGACTACCGCATCATTTCCGACTGGGCTGAATTCGACGCCTGGTTTGAGAAGCTGCAAGGCGCATCGCTGGTGGCGCTGGATACCGAAACGACTTCGCTTGATCAGATGCAGGCGCGGCTGGTTGGCTTGTCGCTGGCGGTGGAGCCGGGCGTGGCCTGCTACATCCCCGTGGCCCATCGCGGCCCGGACGGCGCCACCCAACTGCCCAAGGCCGAAGTGCTGGCGCGTTTGAAGCCGTGGCTGGAAGACGCCTCGCGCGCCAAGCTGCTGCATCACGCCAAGTACGACGCCCATGTGTTCGCCAACGAAGGCATCAAGCTTGCGGGCATCACCGACGACACGATGCTGCAAGCCTACGTGCTGGAATCGCATCGCGGCGTGGGGCTGAATGATCTGGCCCAGCGCTATCTGGGCCGCAGCGGCGTGTCGTATGAAGACCTGTGCGGCAAGGGCGCCAAGCAGATCGGCTTTGACGAAGTGGCGGTGGACAAGGCCGGCCATTACGCGGCCGAAGACGCGGACTTCACCTTGCAGCTGCATCAGGTGCTGCGCCCGATGGTGGCGGCCGACGAAGGCTTGAACCGCATCTACCAGCTTGAGATCCAGGTGTCGGCGGTGCTGACCACCATCGAACGCAATGGCGTGAAGGTGGATGCCGCTGAACTCGGCCGCCAAAGCCACAAGCTGGGCCAGGAAATGCTGCGGCTGGAACAAAAGGCCTATGAACTGGCCGGCCAGCCGTTCAACCTGAATTCGCCCAAGCAGTTGGGCGAGATCCTGTTTGAGCGCATGCAGCTGCCCGTGGTGCGCAAGACCGCAAGCGGCGCGCCGTCTACCGACGAAGACGTGCTGACCAAGCTGGCGCAAGACTATCCGCTGCCGCAGGTGCTGCTGGAATATCGGGGCTTGTCCAAGCTGAAGTCCACGTACACGGATAAGCTGCCGCGCATGATCAACCCGAATACCGGGCGCGTGCATACGCGCTATTCGCAGGCGGCGGTGATCACGGGCCGTCTGGCGTCGTCTGATCCCAACTTGCAGAACATTCCGGTGCGCACCGAGGCTGGCCGCCGCGTGCGCGAAGCGTTTATCGCTGAACAGGGCGTGTTGCTGTCGGCGGACTATTCGCAAATTGAATTGCGCATCATGGCGCATGTGTCCGACGACGAAAACCTGCAACGCGCCTTCGCCGCTGGCGAGGACATCCACCGCGCCACGGCCTCGGAAGTGTTCGGCGTGGCCTTGCCGGATGTGTCCACCGAGCAGCGCCGCGCGGCCAAGGCCATCAACTTTGGCTTGATCTACGGCATGGGCGTGTTCGGCCTGGCGTCCAACCTGGGCATCACGCGCGACGCGGCGCAGGCGTATATCGACCGCTACTTCGCCCGCTATCCCGGCGTGGCGATGTACATGGAAAATACCCGCCGCTTGGCGCGCGAACAGGGCTATGTGGAAACCGTATTCGGCCGCCGGCTGCAATTGCCGGAAATCCGCGGGGCGTCGGGCCCGCGCCGGCAGGGCGCAGAACGGGCCGCCATCAACGCGCCCATGCAAGGCACCGCGGCTGACCTGATCAAGATGGCCATGGTGGCCGTGCAAGATTGGCTGGAAGCGGAAAAGCTGCAAACGCGCATGATCATGCAGGTGCACGATGAACTGGTGCTGGAAGCACCGGACGCCGAGATCGACGTGGTCAAGGAAGCGTTGCCCCGTTTGATGTGTGCAGTGGCTGAGCTGCGCGTGCCGCTGGTGGCCGAAGTGGGCATGGGCAAGAACTGGGAGCAGGCGCACTAGGGGCGGCTAGGAAGGGCGACAAGGAAGGGCGGCAAGGAAGGGCGGCAACGAAGGGCGGCAACAAAGGGCGCCCATTTGGGGCGGCCGCGGCCCGCGCCGTTTTGCTGGCTTGAACATCGGTGGGCCGTCTTCGGACGGCCCATTTCCGATTTTGGGATTGCAACAATATAATGTTGCGCTTCCCTCCCGCCTTTATTGCGTCCCCCAAATGTTGCTGCTCTGGGTCTTGCTTGCCACCGTAACCGGCGGGCTCATCGCCGTCTTTGTCGCCAGCTGGCTGGCCTACAGAGTGTTTGCCCAATATCTGCATCACATGGTCAGCCTGTCGGTGGGCGTGCTGTTGTCGGTGGCGCTGTTGCACCTGCTGCCCGAGGCCTTTGAAGGCGCGGTGGGCGATGCCCATGCGTTGTTCGGGCTGATGCTGGCCTCGCTGATCGGCTTCTTCGTGCTGGAGAAGATTGCGCTGCTGCGCCACAGCCATCACCACGAAGGCGACGGCCATCACCATCACAAGGGCCACGACCATCACGAAGCGGGCCGTGGCGGCATGTTGATTCTGATCGGCAGCTCGTTGCACAACCTGTGCGACGGCGTGCTGGTGGCGGCGGCCTTCCTGACCGACCCGCTGCTGGGCGTGCTGACGGCGGCGTCGATCATCGTGCATGAAGTGCCGCACAAGCTGAGCGATTTCGTCGTGCTGCTGAACGCGGGCCTGGCGCGCCGCCGGGCGTTTTCGCTGATTCTCTTCACCAGCTTGTGTTCAGCCGTGGGCGGCATAATAGGGTACTTCGTGCTGCAGCAGGCGCAGGGCTGGGTGCCGTATGTCTTGGTGGTTGCCGCCAGCAGCTTCCTCTATATCTCGGTGGCCGATCTGATGCCGCAGATGCACGAACGGGTATCCCTTTCGGATGCCGTCCCGCAATTGCTGCTGGTAGGCGTGGGCGTGGTGCTGATCTACAGCGTGACGACCCTGATGCACCATGGACACGAGCACGGGGCCGAAGCCGGCCACGGCGCGCCCCATGCGGAGCACGCTCACACGCACTAGGACGCGCGCGGACGGGATGCCCGGCCGTCTTCGATTCCACCCTAGGAGTGTGCCCATGAGTTTTTCCGCCGCCGCCGGTAACGTCGCGCCTACCGTCATCCATACCGACACGGATGGACTGGTCCACGGGGATTTCAAACTGCCCGTGGCCGATGGTTCCATCGCCGCCTATTACGCGGCCCCTGAAGGCCGCCGCGACCTGCCCATCGTGCTGGTCGTGCAAGAGATCTTCGGCGTGCACGAGCACATCAAGGATCTGTGCCGCCGCGTGGCCAAGGCCGGCTACCTGGCCGTTGCCGCCAACCTGTACGAGCGCCAGGGCGACGCCTCGGTCTACACCGACATCCCCAAACTCATCGCCGAACTGGTCAGCAAAGTGCCGGACGAGCAGGTGTTTGCAGACCTGGACGCCAGCGTGGCCTGGGCCGCGCAGAACGGCGGCGACGCCAAGCGTGTGGCCGTGACGGGTTTTTGCTGGGGCGGCCGCCTGACCTGGATGTATGCCGCGCACAATCCCGATGTGAAGGCGGGCGTGGCCTGGTACGGCAAGCTGAGCGTGGGCCATGGCCCGCTGATCAAGCGTGTGGCCTTCGACGTGGTGAACGAATTGCACGGCCCCGTGCTGGGCTTGTACGGGGCTAAGGATGCCAGCATTCCGCTGGCCGACATCGAGACCATGAAGACAAAGCTGGCTGCGGGAAATGCCGCCGCCAAGCAGTCGGAATTCGTCGTCTACCCGGATGCCGACCACGCGTTCCTGGCGGACTACCGCGCCAGCTACAAGCCGGAGGCGGCGAAAGATGGCTGGAGCCGGATGCTCGCTTGGTTCCAGCGCTATCTGTAGGGACGAGGCGCAGGCATCCTTGAACGAAGGCGCCAATAAGCGTGGGCGCCAATAAGCGTAAGCGCCCATAAATAAGCGCCCATTAGTAAGCGCCCATTAGTAAGCGCCCATTAGTAAGCGCCCATTAGTAAGCGCCCATAAGTAAGCGCCCATAAGTAAGCGCCCATAAGTAAGCGCCCATAAAGAAACCGGCCCAAGGGCCGGTTTCTTTTTGTTCAGTTCCCGGCTTCGCGCAGCCGGCTCGGCAGCAGCTCGCCGTGCCGGGCTAGCAGCGGGTAAGCCGCCGCGCCCACCAGATGCGAGTTGATGCCCTTCATGTCGCGCAGGATATCCAGATACAGCGCGCCGACTTCGGCGGCGTCGACCTGACCGGCCTTGATCTTTTGCAGGTGCGTCTCGGATGCCTGGATTTCGATGTTGCGGAAACGCGCCTTCTCGCCGGCAAGGGCCCGGGCCTGGCGCAGATCGTCGTTGACGAACAGGGCCGCGGCTTGGCGCTCGTTGGCGATCAGCTGGCCCAGCGTATCGTCCAGGCTGGCGCGCTGTTCGGGCGAGAAGGTCCAGCCCTGTTTGCGCAGCTTGGCGACGTGGCTCAAGAGGCCGTGGTGGGCGATGTCGCCCGCATGGCCGATGTTGCTGGTGAAGGCCAGGATGTCGTCCATGCGCTGCACGTCGTCGCGCGTCATGTTTTCCTGATCCAGCGTGGCCAGGTACGTCGTGATGGCGTTTTCCAGCTTATCCAGCGCGGCGTCCAGCTGGCGCGCCTGGACCATGCGGTGGCGGTTGTCGCGCTTGAAACCGGCGCGCGCGTACAGCAGCAGCGTTTGCACCATGTCGGCCATGCGCAGGGCTTCGCGCGCGGCGTTGCCCAGCGCCACGGCCGGCACGTCGTGCGCCCACTCGTCCAGATATTGGGGACGGGAAGGGTCGTTCGGGTCGGCGCGTTTGGGCAGCCAGCGGGTGAGCAGGGCGGCGTAGGGCGTGAGCAGCGGCAGGAACACCAGGGCGATCACCGCGTTGAACAGCGTGTGAAAGTTGGCCACGGCGCGTGCCGGGTCGCTGGCCATGTCGCTCATCAGCGGTTGCAGCACGGGCAGCAGAATCAGGCCGGCCAGCACGCCCAGCACGCGGGTCAGCAGGTTGCCCAGCGGCAGGCGGCGGGCGGCCGGGTCGTCGCCCGTCACGCCTTCGATCATCGGGTTGATGGCGGTGCCCAGGTTGGCGCCCAGCACCAGCGCAAAGGCCACGTGCGGCGCCACCATGTGATGGCTGGCCAACGACATCACCAGCACCACAACGGCCACGCTGGAATGCGCGGCCCAGGTGAAGGCGGCCGACAGCAGCACGGCAGCCACCGGCTGGGTGGACAGTGCGTCAAGAATCATGCCCAGCATGGGGGCGGTCTGGAACGGCTCGAAAAGCTCAACGAGTTGATGCAGCGACAGCAGCAACAGCCCCAGCCCGATGAACACCCGGCCCAGGTCGCGGGTGCGGCCCGGCGGATAGCGCCGGAACATCCACACGCCCGCCAGGATCAGGATGGGGGCAAGCGAAGTCAGGTCAAACGACAGCAGCTGAACGATCAGCGTGGTGCCCACGTTGGCCCCCAGCATCGCGGCCAGGGCGGGCACCAGGCCGACCACGCCGCCTGCGGCGAAGCCGGTAATCATCAGGCCGGTGGCGGTGCTGCTTTGCAGGGCGGCGGTGATGCCCAGCCCGGCGGCAAAGGCACGCAAGCGCGTACCCAGCGCTTTGCCCAGCGCCGCGCCCAAGGCCGCGCCGAAAGCGCGCTGGACGCCCGTTTGGACCATGTGCACCCCCCAAAGGAGGAGCGCGACGTAGCCGGCGAAGTCAAGCAGGGTAATAAGTCCAGACATCCAGGGGTAGTTCCGTTCTTTTTATGACATGAAATAATTCTGTAATGATCGCACGCCTGACCGGGCGGCGAAACCCGGCGGCGCAATACAGCTTACGCGCGTCGGGCCTTTACTGCGCGCGGCTGTGGCTGCGCGTATCATTGCCTGACTATTCTTAGATGTACTGGAGTTTCGCGTGGCCGTTTCCGTATTCGATCTGTTCAAGATAGGCATAGGCCCGTCTAGCTCCCATACGGTGGGCCCGATGCGGGCCGCATTGCTATTTGCGCAGGGGCTTGAACGCGACGGCCTGATCCCCCAAGTCGCCTATGTGCGCGCCGAAATGTACGGCTCGCTGGGCGCCACTGGCAAGGGCCACGGCACCGACAAGGGCGTGCTGCTGGGCCTGATGGGCGAAGCCCCCGACACGGTTGACCCGGCGGCGATCGCCGGCATGCTGGCCTCGGTGCGCGCCAGCCGCCAACTGCCCCTGCTTGGCCGTTTCCCCGTCCCCTTCATCGAGAAGGAACACATGGTGTTCTACCGCCGCGAAGCGATGGCCGAACACCCCAATGGCATGAAGTTTCACGCCATGGGCGCCAATGGCGAGTCGCTGCGTGAATCGCGCTATCTGTCGGTAGGCGGCGGCTTTGTCGTGACGGCCGGCGCGTCGAACAGCCAGGTCATTGCCGCGCATAACCAGTTGCCGTATCCGTTCCGCTCGGGCCGTGAGCTGCTGACCATGTGCCGCGAAAGCGGCATGACCGTGGCGCAGCTGATGATGCAAAACGAGCTGACCTGGCGCGAAGCGTCGGAAACGCACAGCGGGCTGGACCGTATCTGGCAGGTCATGCAGGACTGCGTGGCGCGTGGCTGTGGCATCAATTACCCGGAAGCCGATGGCGAATTGCCCGGCCCGCTGCGCGTGCGCCGCCGCGCCCCCGAGCTCTACCGCAACCTGACGCAGCGCGCCGAGCGCACCTTGTCCGACCCCTTGTCGGTGATGGACTGGGTCAACCTGTACGCCATGGCCGTCAACGAAGAAAACGCGGCCGGTGGGCGTGTGGTGACCGCGCCGACCAACGGCGCAGCCGGCATCATCCCGGCCGTGCTGCATTATTACGACCGCTTCGTGCCGGGCGCCAACAGCGACGGCGTGCGCAATTTCTTGCTGACCGCTGCGGCGGTGGGGCTACTGTACAAGTACAACGCGTCGCTGTCGGGAGCCGAAGTGGGCTGTCAGGGCGAAGTGGGCGTGGCGTGTTCGATGGCTGCGGGCGGCTTGGCGGCCGCCTTGGGCGGCACGGTCGAGCAGGTTGAGAACGCCGCCGAGATCGGCATGGAGCACAACCTGGGCCTGACGTGCGACCCCGTGGGCGGGCTGGTGCAAATTCCCTGTATCGAGCGCAACGCCATGGCCTCCATCAAGGCCGTGAACGCGGCGCGGATGGCGCTGCGCGGCGACGGGCAGCACTATGTGTCGCTGGATTCGGTCATCAAGACGATGCGCGAAACGGGCGCCGACATGAAGACGAAGTACAAGGAAACCGCGCGTGGCGGCTTGGCGGTGAACATCGTCGAGTGCTGATCCAGGCGTGACCGGGCGCGTGGCGTAGGCCTTCATTCTGGCCGTGACCCGGGCCTTTATCATCGGCGTGACCGGGCCTTGATCCGGCGCCCGGCACATCGATCCGGCAACGAGCCGGCCCAAGAAAAAGCCCCTCTGATGAGGGGCTTTTTGCTGCCTGCCTGCAAGTGGTGCTGGGGTCAGACCACGCGTGCGTTTTGCAGGGCGGCGATACGGGACGGGATCGGCGGGTGCGAGGCGAACATGGCTGCCAGGCCGCCCTTGCCGGTGATGCCGGAAGCTTCAAACGACTTGGGCAAATCGCCCGGCTCCAGGCCGCCCAGGCGCGCCAGGGCGCGGATCATCGGTTCGCGCGCGCCCATCAGGTGAGCCGAACCGGCGTCGGCGCGGTATTCGCGCTGGCGCGAGAACCAGGCCACGATGATCGAGGCCAGCACGCCGAAAATGATTTCACAGACCAGCACGGTGATGTAGTAGCCCGGGCCGATGCCGCGTTCGTTCTTGAACACGACGCGGTCGATGAAGTAGCCAACCACGCGCGCCAGGAACACGACGAACGTGTTCACCACGCCCTGGATCAGCGTCAGCGTGACCATGTCGCCGTTGGCGATGTGGGCCACTTCGTGCGCCAGTACGGCTGCGACTTCTTCTTCGCTCATGCTTTCAAGCAGGCCCGTCGACACGGCAACCAGCGAGTCGTTCTTGAACGCGCCGGTGGCGAATGCGTTGGGGGCGCCTTCATAGATGGCGACTTCCGGGCGGCCGATGCCGGCGCGGTCGGCCAGCTGGTGCACGGTGTCGACCAGCCAGGCTTCGCGCTGGCTGCGCGGCGCGTTCGGGTCCAGCACTTGTGCGCCGGTGCTCCATTTGGCCATCGGCTTGCTGATCAGCAGCG
Organism: Achromobacter kerstersii; assembly: GCF_902859595.1. GTDB lineage: Bacteria > Pseudomonadota > Gammaproteobacteria > Burkholderiales > Burkholderiaceae_B > Achromobacter > Achromobacter kerstersii. The sequence goes on from NZ_CADIJQ010000002.1 coordinate 407,216, forward strand.
AGATGATCGCGCCGGTAAAGCCCACGACCACCGAGAAGATCAGCAGCGCGTTGAGGTTCAGGCCATTGGCGGTGATGTAGCGGTCTACGCCCAGGATGCGCAGCGTGGCCGACAGCACGAGCATGACGGCCAGGTTGGTGATGACGAACAAGACAATGCGTTTCATGTTTTTTGTGTTCCTCTGCGAGCGGGAAATACCCGGGGTTCGACATGGCGGCGGCCCGCCAGTTCCCCGACTCGCCGGCACCGCTCCCGGTGACGGAGAGTATAGTATCGCTTTCCCCTATTTCTCCCCCACTTTTCCCTTAGCGCAGACCCCCAATGCAGGCTCTTTGGATGTTGCTGGCGTCCGCCATGTTCGCCATCATGGGGTCGTTCGTGAAGCTCGGCACCGAGCACGGCGCGTCGTTGCCGCAGATCGTGCTTTTCCGCGGGCTCCCCTCCGTCATTCTGTTGCTGCTGTGGGCGCGCGCCGGCCGGCAATCCATCATCCCCACCAGTTGGAAGCTGCATATCTGGCGCAACTTGTCTGGCGTCACGTCGATGTGGCTGGGGTTTTTCGCGATCTCGCATTTACCGCTGGCTACCGCCACCAGCCTGAACTACACGGCGCCGCTGTTCATCGCCTGTTGGATGTTGGGCTGGGGCGGTGCGCAGCGCGACCCGGTGCGCATCATTGCTGTGGCGCTGGGTTTTCTGGGCGTGATCGCCGTGCTGCGTCCCAGCATTACCGACGACCAGTGGCTGGCCGCGGTGATGGGTATGGGCGCGGGCGCCATGTCGGCCATCGCCATGATGCAGATCCGCCAATTGGGCCGCATCGGTGAACCCGAGTGGCGCACCGTGCTGTTTTTCTCGGTGGCGGTCTGCGTGTCGAGCCTGGCCGGGCTGTGGTTTGAAGGGTGGGGCCAGGCCGACTGGCAGGGCTACGCATCGCTGTTTGGCGTGGGCGTGGCGGGCATGTTTGGCCAGTTGGCCATGACCCGGGCCTTCGGCATGGGCTCAGCCCTGCTGACGGCGGCGTTGCAGTACAGCACCATTATTTTCGCGGCCTTGCTGGGCATGGGGTTCTGGGGCGACCATCTGGACGCCCTGGCCTGGGCCGGCATGGGCTTGATCATTTCTGCGGGCCTGCTATCGGTGTGGCGCACCATGCGCGACCCCAAGCCGACCTGACCCGCCTCTTTTCGATCAGGAGCACCCCGAATGACGATGACACTGATTTCCGCCGCCGACCTGGCCGCACGCCTGGGCGCGAGCGATGCGCCCGACGTGCGCATCTTCGATGTGCGCCATGACCTGACCAACCACGCTGCGGGCCGCCAGGCCTATGACGCCGGCCACCTTCCCGGCGCGCGTTATCTGGATCACGAAACCGAGCTGGCCGCGCCGCGCACCGGCAAGAACGGCCGCCATCCGCTGCCGTCGCGCGCCGAATTCGGCGCCTTGATGGCCGCGCACGGCGTCACGCCGCAAACGCTGGTGGTGGCGTATGACGCCAGCGGCGGCATGTACGGCGCGCACTTGTGGTGGATGTTGCGCTGGCTGGGCCATGAGCGCGTGGTGGTGCTGGATGGCGGCTGGCAAGCCTGGGTGGCTGCGGGTCTGCCGACCACGACCGAGGCCGCGCCGGCAGTCAAGGCGGGGCAACCGGTGGAACCCGGCGCATCGCTCGCGGGTGCCGTCGACGCCCGCGCCGTGCTGGACAACATCGCCCAGCCGTCCTTCACCGTGATCGATGCACGCGCCGCCAACCGCTATCGCGGCGAGGTCGAGCCGATGGACCCGGTGGCCGGCCACATCCCCGGCGCCCTGAACCGCCCCAACGGCGAGAACCTGCAAGCCGACGGCCGCTTCAAATCCGCCGAGCAATTGCGCACCGAATTCTCGGGCCTGCTGGCAGGGCGCGACCCGGCAGCAATTGTCCATCAGTGCGGCTCGGGCATTACGGCCTGCCACAACCTGCTGTCCATGGAGATCGCGGGCTTGTCCGGATCGCGCCTGTACCCGGGCTCGTGGAGCGAGTGGTGCAGCGACCCATCCCGCCCGGTGGCCAAGGGCTGAAGTAGGAGGCTGCCGGGCCAAGGCAGCCGACGAGCCAGGGCAGAGGCCGCCGCGGGCTTCAGCTAGCGCTGCCGTGCCCTAGCCGTACATCACCAGATCGCCGCCAGCTTGACCCGCCCGGAGACGCTTTCGGCGATCTCCAGGAAATGGTCCAGGGGCGGCGTCGCCAGCCCCGGCACCTTGGCCATATCGTCCCAACGCCTTAGACGAATCGCATCCGGCGCGCCCGGCATGCTGGCGAAATCCACCGCCTGGCCCGCATCGAAACTGCCCCCTTGCAGCGCCAGGCTGCGCTTGGAGTCTTCCGAGAGCGACGCTTCATATTGCGGCTCCACGTAGCAAAGGTAGCGCTTGGCTTCGACATGGAGCCGGATGGGGTCCAGCACCGCCGAACTGAACAGCCCGCGCAGGAAAGGCAGCACGAAATATTGATGCTTGTCGTCGATGCCGCGCAGCGTGGGCGTGCCGGGCCGGTCCGCAATCAGGTGGCCCAGGTCATGCAACAGGCAGGCCGTGATCAGTTGCGCGTTTGCGCCATTGCGTTCGGCCAGCGATGCCGTTTGCAGCGCATGCCGCAAATGGCTCACAGACTCGCCGTGATAGGAACGGTGCCCCCGTTCCAGGAAAATCTGCTCGATGTCTTGCAAGGTCAAGGCCATGGTTGTCTCCTGAGTGGCCGCAAGGGGGAGGGGGCGGGCAGTGACCGTTGACGGTCAGCCGGCTGCCGGCGCCATCTCCAGAAAGCGCGCGATCAATTGCACCGGTTGGCGCTCGCGCAGGCAGTACAGGTATTCGTTCATCATGATCTCGGCCCCCTGGATATCCAGGGCCGCCAGATCCGGATGGGACGGGATTTCACGCGACGGGATCAGGCTGATCCCCAGGTCGCAAAGAATGGCTTGCCGGATCGATTCGCGGCTGCCGATCTCCAGCGTGCGGCGCACCGTGACGCCGGCCTGCGCCAGCGCGTCCTCGGTCAGCTGACGCGTCATGGAGCCGGGTTCGCGCAGCAGCACCGCATGGTCGGCCAGATCGGCCAGACGCACCTTGCCGCGCCGCGCCAGCGGATGGTCGCGGTGGGTGACAACGCGGATCGGGTCGGCGGCAATCATCCGGCGGTACAGATGCTTGTCATCCATCAGAAAAGAAGACGTGGCAATCTCGATGCGGTAGTCGTGCAGCGCTTGCAGCATCGACTGCGAATTGCCGATCGTCACCGTCAGGTCGATGCCCGGATAGCGCTGGTTGTACCGGCGCACGGTATCCATGATGTAGAAGGGGCCTGTTGCGCCAATGCGCAGGTTGCCTTCACGCAGGTCGCTCGCGTCGCGCAGCCGGAAATCGATTTCGGTTTCCTGCTGCACCAGCTTTTCCACCATGGGCATCAGGCTGTGGCCGGCGTCAGACAGCCGCATGCCGCGGCCTTGCCGGTGGAACAGTTCAACGCCGTAACGCGATTCCAGCTGGCGCAGTTGCCCCGTCACGGTGGGTTGGCTGACACCCAGTTGGGCGGCGGCTTTGGTGACGGTGCCGCAGCGAGCCACGGCGTAGAAGGATTTGAGTTCGGCGACAAGCACGATGGTGGGGGCGGGAAAGGGACGCAATGCGCAAGACCGCCAGTACACCAAAATAATTTGATGTTTTTATTACTGCATTTGCGCGAAGTGTCATAAACGCTCAATACGCGCCTTCCATACTGCCTTCGTTCCCAGACCGGAGGCACCATGCCCCAACCCGATAGCGCCTTTCTCTCAGTACGAAATTTAGTGAAACGATTCGGCAGCCACACGGCGCTGGCGGACGTTTCGCTGGATATCCGCGCCGGAGAGCTGGTGTGCCTGCTGGGCCCGTCCGGGTGCGGCAAGACGACGCTCTTGCGCGCCATTGCCGGGTTGGAGCGCCAGGACAGCGGCGCGATCGTGCTGTCGGGCCGCGATATTTCCTACGCCGAACCGCAAGAGCGCGACTACGGCATCCTGTTCCAGTCCTATGCGCTGTTTCCCAACCTGACCGTGGCGCAGAACGTGGCGTACGGCCTGAGCGGCAAGCGCGCGCATCGCAAGCATGTCGCCAGCCGGGTCGAGGAAATGCTGACGCTGGTTGGCCTGGCGGGCGCGGCGGATAAATATCCGGGACAGATCTCGGGCGGCCAGCAGCAGCGCGTGGCCCTGGCGCGCGCGCTGGCCCCGTCGCCCTCATTGCTGTTGCTGGATGAACCGATGTCGGCGCTGGACGCCCGCGTGCGTGAACATCTGCGCATCGAGCTGCGTGCGTTGCAAAAGCGGTTGTCCATTACGACGCTGATGGTGACGCATGATCAGGAAGAGGCCATGGTGATGGCCGACCGCATCGCCGTCATGAATGGCGGCGTCATTGAACAGTACGGCACGCCGCGCGAACTGTATCGTCAGCCGGGCTCGGCCTTCATTGCCGACTTCGTGGGCGAAGCGAACTGGCTGCCGTTCGAACGCGTTGATGCTCACCGTGCGCGCGTCGGCCGTCAGGAACTGGCGGTGGACGAGGCGTTGGGCGGCCAGTCGGGCAAGCTGTTTGTGCGCCCCGAAGCGGTGCGCGTCACCATGGCGCGCCCGGAAGAACCCAATTCGATGTTGGCCGATGTGCTGGACGGCGTGTTCCTGGGCCGCGGTTACCGCCTGGCCTTGCGGCTGGAAGGCGTGCCCGGGTCCACCGTGCATTCCATCGTGTCCCCCGAAATCGGAGACGCCCTGTTGGGCCCTCACGCTGCCAGCCGTTGCTGGGTGGAGCTGCCGCGCCATGCGATTCGCGCCTACGCTTGAGCCCGTCATGACCGGTTCGCCTTCCGTGGCTGAGACCCCCTCCGCGCCGATGGCCGCTGCCGCTGTGTCTGCGGCCATGCCGGCGGGAATGCCGGCAGCAATGCCGACCCCCGTGTCCGCTAAAACGCCAGCCAACAGTCCCGCGCTGGCCTTGGGCCGCCGTCCCATGCCCGCCTGGATCGGCGCGCTGGGTTTGACGATGGGGCAGGGCGCGCTGGTCTTGTTTCTGGTGCTGTTTCTGGCGCTGCCGTTGATCGCCATCCTGGCCAAGTCCGTGACGGATAACGACGGCGCCTGGGCGGGCTTGTCGGTCGTCGGCAGCATCATCGGCGCTGACGGCTTTCTGCCGATGGTCGGGCGCAGCCTGACGGTAGGCATCGTGACCATGCTGCTGGTCGTGCCTTGCGCGTACGCGTTTGCCTACGGCCTGACGCGCACGCGTCTGCCGGGCAAGGGCCTCTTGCGCACCATCGCCTTGCTGCCGCTGCTGGCCCCGTCGCTGTTGCCTGGCATTGCGCTGGTCTACCTGTTGGGCAACCAGGGCCTGCTCAAGGGGCTGACGGGCGGCGCCACCATCTACGGATTCTGGGGCATCGTCGTGGGCGAGGCGTTCTACACCTTCCCGCACGCGCTGATGATTCTGCTGACCGGCCTGACGCTGGCCGATGGGCGCCTGTACGACGCGGCGCGCGCCATGGGCGCAGGGCCGTGGCGCACCTTCATGACCGTCACCTTGCCCGGCACGCGTTATGCCGTGTTCTCGGCCTGCTGCGTAGTGTTCACGTTGACGGTCACTGATTTCGGCGTACCCAAGGTGGTGGGCGGTGACTACAACGTGCTGGCCATGGAAGCCTACAAGGCGGTGGTCGGCCAACAGAACTTCCCCAAGGGCGCGGCGATCGGCATCTTGCTGCTGCTGCCGGCCTTGCTGACCTTCGTGCTGGACCGCCGCCTGCGTGCCCGTCAAGGCGCCCAGATGAGCGGCCGCGCCCAAGCCTACGCGGCGGGCCAGAACCGCCGCCGTGACGCTGCATTCCTGGCGCTGGCGGGCGTGATGGCCGCCTTCCTGCTGCTGATCATCGGCGTGGCCGTCTGGGCGTCCTTCGTGAAGATGTGGCCGTACAACCTGTCGATGTCGCTGCGGTCCTACGACTTCGACAACATGGACGGCGGCGGCTGGCTGGCCTGGCGCAACAGCTTGCAGCTGGCGTTTTGCACCGCCCTGATCGGCACGGCCGTGGTTTTCGTGGGCGCCTGGATGATGGAAAAGGTGCCGGCGCGCGGCCAGGTGGCGCGCGGTTTGCGCGGCGTGGTCAGCATGCTGGCGTTGATGCCGATGGCCGTGCCTGGCCTGGTGCTGGGCCTGGGCTACATCTTCTTCTTCAACAGCCTGATGAATCCGCTGAACATGTTGTACGGAACCATGCCGCTGCTGATCTTGTGCACGGTTGTCCACTTCTACACCAGCGCGCATCTGACGGCCGCCACCGCGCTGAACGCGCTGGACCCGGAATTCGAAGCGGCATCCGCGTCGCTGAAGGTGCCGCGCATGACGACGTTCCTGCGCGTGACCTTGCCGATGTGCCTGCCCGCCACGCTGGATGTCGCCCGCTACCTGTTTGTTTCCGCCATGACGACCGTGTCGGCCGTGGTGTTCCTGTACAGCCCGTCCACGGTGCTGGCCGCCGTTGCAGTGCTTAACATGGACGACGCCGGCTTCATCGGCCCGGCTGCCGCCATGTGCACGGTAATCATGGCCAGTTCCGCCACGGCGGCTCTGGTGTTGCATCTGGCCAGCCGTGCGCTGGTGGCGCGCAGCCAGGCCTGGCGCCGTCCCGTGGCTCTTTGAACGCTTATTTCTAGGATGACCCTCATGACTGTTTCTTCCTTGCCCGTGCAGCTGGAAGCCGTGATCTTCGACTGGGCCGGCACGCTGGTCGACTTCGGTTCGTTTGCCCCCACCAAGGTGTTCGTGGATGCGTTTTCGCAGTTCGGCATGGAGGTGTCGCTGAAAGAGGCCCGCGGCCCGATGGGCATGGGCAAGTGGGATCACATCCGTGCGCTTTGCGACCAGCCCGCCATCGCCAGCCAGTACCAGGCCCAGTTTGGCCGCCTGCCCACCGACGACGACGTGACCGCCATCTACGAACGCTTTCTGCCGATGCAGATGGAGAAGGTTGCGCAGTATTCGGCGGCCATTCCCGGCGCGGCCGAGCTGCTGCGCGCGCTGCGCCAGAAGGGCTTGAAGATTGGTTCGTGCTCGGGCTACCCGGACAGCGTGATGCGCCGCGTGGTTGAACGCGCCGCCTCTGAAGGCCTGGAACCCGATTGCATCGTGGCCAGCGACGACGTGCCGCGCGCGCGCCCCGCGCCCGCCATGGCGCTGAAGAACGTGGTCGAACTCGGGCTGTCGGATGTGGCCGCCTGCATCAAGGTGGACGACACCGCGCCCGGCATTGAAGAAGGCCGCCGCGCCGGCATGTGGTCGGTGGGCTTGCTGTTGTCGGGCAACGCCGCCGGCCTGACGCTGGACGAATACCTGAGCCTGGACGAGGCCGGCCGTGATCGGGTGCGCGCCGACGCCAGCCGCGAGCTGTCATCCGCTGCGCCGCATTACCTGATCGACACGGTGGCCGATCTGCCGGCCGTCATCATCGACATCGAAGCCCGTCTGGCACGAGGCCAACGACCCTGAGCTAGCGCTTTCTTCCGGCCACGCCGGACGCTGTTTCCCTTTCTGTTTTTACCTTGCACCGCAGCCGGCAGCCGCCGGCAGTGGGGGCGACCTTCACCCTTTTTTTGCGCAATTTTTCCGCTCATCCACGGAGTTCCACATGAATCGCTACAAGCTGCTTGCACTGGCCACCGCCCTGACGGGCGTGATGGGCGCCGCCTCCGCCGAGACCACGCTGACGGTCTACACCGCGCTCGAAGCCGACCAGATCAAGGTCTACCAAGCCGCATTCGAAAAGGCCAACCCCGACATCAAGATCCAGTGGGTGCGTGATTCCACCGGCATCATCGCCGCCAAGCTGCTGGCCGAAAAAAGCAACCCCAAGGCCGACGTGATCTGGGGCCTGGCCGGCACGGCGCTGGGCCTGATGGACAAGGAAGGCATGCTGCAACCCTACGCGCCCAAGGGCCTGGACCAGATCGCCGCCAACATGCGCGACGCCAAGGCCGAGCCGTCATGGGTGGGCATGGACGGCTACGCCGCCGCCATCTGCTTCAACACCATCGAAGCCGAAAAGCAAAAGCTGCCCAAGCCCACGTCGTGGCAAGACCTGACCAAGCCGGTCTACGCCGGCAAGATCGTCATGCCGAACCCGGCTTCGTCCGGCACGGGCTTCCTGGACGTCAGCGCATGGCTGCAAATCTTTGGTGAAGAAAAGGGCTGGGCCTATATGGACGCCCTGCACAAGAACATCGGTTCGTACACGCACTCGGGTTCGAAGCCTTGCAACATGGCGGCCGCGGGCGAGTTCCCGATCGGCGTGTCGTTCGACTACCGCGCGGCCAAGCTGAAGGCCGATGGCGCACCGGTTGAAGCCGTGTTCCCGTCGGAAGGTCTGGGCTGGGAAGTGGAAGCCACCGCCATCATGAAGGGCACGAAGAACCTGGACGCCGCGCGCAAGCTGGCTGACTTCTCGGCCAGCCGCGAAGCCAACGAGCTGTACAAGGCCAACTTCGCGGTGCTGGCGATTCCGTCCATCGCCACGGTCAACCCCAACCTGCCGGCCGACCTGACGAAGCGCATGATCAAGAACGACTTCGTGTGGGCCGCGACGAACCGCGAACGCATCATCGCCGAGTGGACGAAGCGCTACGACGGCAAGTCGGAACCCAAGAAGAAGTAAGGCGCGGCCAGCCATGAAAACGTATGACGTAATCGTGGTGGGCGCGGGCATGCTTGGCATCGCCCACGCCTGGGCGGCCGCCAAGCGCGGCCTGTCGGTTGCGGTGATCGAGCGCAGCCGTCAGGCGCACGGCGCCACGATCCGCAACTTCGGCCAGGTCATCGTGACGGGCCAGGCGCCCGGCATGATGCTGTCGCACGCGCAGCAGGCCCGCGAACTGTGGCTGGACCTGGCGGGCAAGGCGGGCTTTCATGTGCGCGCCAATGGCGCACTGGTGCTGGCCCGCAATGCCGATGAAGCCGCTGTCTTGCAAGAATTCGCGGACACGCGTTTGAAGCAGGAAGGCTATCGCGCCGATCTGCTGTCGGCGCGTGACGTGGCAGGCCTGTACGGCGGGCAATTGGCGCATCACTGCATGGCGCTGCGCGGCCATGACGACCTGCAAATCTATTCCCGCGAAGCCTTGCCCGCCATCACGGCGTACCTGGCCGAATCGTTGGGCGTGACTTTCATCACGGGCACGCTGGCGCGTGCCGTGGAAAATGGCCTGGTCGGCACCACCGCGGGTGAATTCCAAGGCAAGCATGTGTTCGTCTGCCCGGGTCACGATTACCTGACCCTGCTGCCCGAACGCTTCGCGCCGCTGAACCTGGAAGTCACGCGTTTGCAGATGTTGCGCGCGGCGTTCGAGACGAACCCCATCGCATTGGACCGCCCCGTGCTGACGGGCTTGTCCTGCGTGCATTACGGCGCGTTTTCGGATTTGCCCACGGCGCAGACGCTGCGTGACGTGATCCAGGCCCGCACGCCGATGCTGCTGGAAAACGGCATCCATCTGCTGATCAGCCCCACGCCCACGGGCGAACTGATCATCGGTGACTCGCATCGTTATGGGCAGGACGCGTTCCCGTTCAACGACGAGGCGGTCGACAACGCCATGCTGGACTTGGCGTCGCAGGCATTGGGCGCGCGCTTGCGGGTGATTGAACGCTGGCAGGGCGTGTATGGCGCACACGGGCCGGCGCCGTTTTCGGTGATGCCGGTGGACGCGGCCACGACGGTTGCGGTGATGCACTCCGGCGTCGGTATGACGGTGGGGCTGGCGATCGGTGAACGGACGGTGGCGGGCGTGGTCGGGATGTGACCCGGATGTGACCGCCCGTTTAGCCTTGCCCAAGCAAAAGGGCCTCGCTTGTCCAGCGAGGCCCTTTTTTTATTTCCGCAATGCCTGGATTACAGGTCTTGCATGATGCGCCGATACCATTCGTGGAAGTGCTGCATGCCATCTTCCATGGGTGATTGGTACGGGCCGGTTTCGTTCACGCCGCGCAGCATCAGCGCCTTGCGGCCGGCGTCCATGCGTTCGGCGATTTCATCGTCTTCGATGGCCGTTTCCATGTAAGCCGCGCGCTGGGCTTCAACGAATTCGCGTTCGAACGCCGAGATTTCCTCGGGGTAGTAGAACTCGACAACGTTGATGGTTTCCTGCGGGCTCTTTGGGTACAGCGTGGACAACACCAGCACGTGCGGATAGAGCTCGATCATGTGGGTCGGGAAGTACGTGACCCAGACCGCGCCGAAGTCCGGTGCATCGCCATCGCGGAACGACAAGAGGCGGTCGTGCCATTGCTTGTACACATCCGAACCCGGCTGCGCCAGCGCATTGTGCACGCCCACTTTCTGCAAGCTGTACCAGTCGTTGAATTCCCAGGTCAGGTCGTCGCACGTGACGAAGCGGCCCAGCCCCGGGTGGAACGGACCCACGTGGTAATCCTCGAGGTAGACCTCGATGAACGTCTTCCAGTTGTAGTTGCACTGATGCACTTCAACGTGGTCCAGCACGTAATCGCCGAAGTTGAATTCCGGACGCGAGAACAGCGGGGCCATGTCGGAGGCCGGATCGCGCGGGCCTTCGAACAGCAGGCCGTGGCAATCGCGCAGGCGGAACTTCTGCAGATTCATGCAGGGCGTGGTGGCGAACTGCGGCGCGCCCAACAACTCGCCTTGGTTGTTGTACGTCCAACGGTGCAGCGGGCAAACGATGTTGCCGCCGGTAGCCTTCAGATTGCCGTGCGTATTGCAGTTGCCGGTCACGTTGCCGGCTTCGCCGCCCAGCATCAAAGCCTGACGATGACGGCAGACATTCGAGATGAGTTCAACGCCTTGCTGGTTGCGAACCAGCACGCGTCCTCCGCCTTCCTGGGCCAACGACCGCCAATCCCCGATGTCGGGCACCAATTTCTGATGGCCGACGTACTGTGAGGATTGCTTGAAAATGAGTTCTTGCTCGCGGGCAAAGAGGGCTTCGTCAAAATAAGCGCTGACGGGTAGCTGGGTGCGAGCTGGCACGACATGTGCCATCCGACCGATGTCGGTCATGATTCCCTCCGCTCGGATAAAAAAGCCAGGACGGTTTGAGCTCTGCCAAGCGCTTTTGTTCAAGCCCAGCGTGATTGCAAACCATCGTTGCAAACGCTTGAGCTCAACGTCGAGCTTGGCTACATCCGTGCTGGCGCGAAGAAAAATCGGTGTCTGGCCGATCAAATAAGCCGTGAATTGTACCCCAAGGGATTCCCCCACGCCCGTGAAGATCGGTGAAGCTTGGTGAAGATCCAGAGGGGCATGATGGCCCCGCCACAAAGGCGAATCAACCCTTTGCGGCGTAGGTCTTTCAGACGAGCCTTCGGGTGGCGGGGTGGCGGCGCATCAGCCAGCTGCTGGCGGCCGATAGTGCGAAGACCGCCAGGGTCAGCAGCGGCACTATCCAGGCGTCGCGTTGGCCGCCTGTGAAAGCGCCCGCGCGGTGCGCGATGTCCAGGAAGACGGGGTGGATCAGGTAGACGCCAAAGGTCAGCGGCGCCAATGCGGTCAAGCGCGGCAGGCGGGGCGAGGACACGATCCATTGGAAGGCCGCCAGTGACATGAATGGCACGGTCAGGCTGAAGTAGTCGTAGAAATAAGTGTCCAGGGCGTGGCCATTGGACATAACGCTGACGCCCAAAGCGGTGGCGGCGACGCTGGCCATAAGCATCAGGCCGGGGCGGGGGATGCGCATATCGCCATCAAAAATCAGGCGCCCGGCCACGAAGTAACCCAGGTACGGAAGGAACCACGTCAGGAAGAATCCGTGCGGCGCGCCGAGCGCGCGCCGGTACAGGGCATCCAGAATGGCCACGCCCAGAATGCCCACAACCCACAGCGCGCGGCCGCGCGGCGTGCTGCGTGCGTAGAGCAGGCGGGCCAGCGGGGCGAACAGGTACAGCCCCACGATCATGTACAGATACCAAAGGTGGTAATACGGTTCGCCTTGGGCCACCTTGCGCGGCCAGAACGAGAAATCGACGCGGCCGTCATCCCACCAGTCGAGCCCGGTGCGCCAGGCCAGATAGAACAGGGTCCAGAACACCAGCGGGGCGCAGATGCGCGCCATGCGGCGGCTGTAGAACTGGCGGGCGTCTTGGGGCTTGTGGGGGTCGAGCAGCAGGGCGCCGCTGACCATGACGAAAACCGGCACGCACCAGCGCGCCGCCGAGTCGTACAGATTGGCGGCCAGCCACGCGCCGCCGCCATACGCGGCCGGATCGCTGACGATCAGCGCGGCGCTATGGAGCAGCACGACGGCCACGGCCGCCAGCCAGCGGGCGGCGTCCAGGCGGGCGTATCGGTCTTCGGTCTGATGCATCGGGTTCCCGCTGGGTGTTTCGCTGCTTCACCATAGCAGCGACCCGCGCCCGTCTTCTGTATCCAGCGGTTAGGCAAGGCGTAAAAAACCGACAGGGCCTGTGAAGGCGCTGTCGGTGGAAAGGGCGGCGTGCCCGGTGGGACGCCGCCGACTCGCGGGCCGGCGAGGCCGCGAACGATTTGTCACGAAACCGTTTGCCCGTTTGCCGGTTGCCCGTTTGCCGGTTGCCCGTTGGCGCAGCGCGCCGCGGGCTTATTGCAGAACGATGTTCGCCTGTTTGATCAGTTGCGACACGATGGGCTGTTCGGTCTTGATCTGCTTGTCCAATTCAGCCGCCGTGCCGGAACGCGGGTCGATCCCCATATCCAGCATGCGCTTTTTGACGGCTTCATCCTTCAGCGTTTCGGTCAGCGCGGCTTGCAGCTTTTCCAGTACCGGGGCCGGCGTGCCCTTGGGTGCCACGAAGCTGAACCAGGCGGTCATGTCGAAGGCCGGGTAGCCTTCTTCGGCCAGTGTTTGCAGCTTGGGCAGCGTGGCCAGGCGCGAGGGGCTGGTGATGGCGAACACCTTGACCTTGCCCGCGTCCGCTTGCGGCATGCCGGTGGCGACCATGTCGAAGAACAGGTCCACGTCGCCGCTGATCAGCGCGGGCAGGGCCTGGGTTGCGCCCTTGAAGGGCACGTGCAGGATGTCGATGCCGGCGCGTTCCTTGAACAGTTCGCCCGCCAGGTGCGACGAGGTGCCGGGGCCGAACGTGGCGAAGGTCAGCTTGCCCGGGTTCTGCTTGGCATAGGCGACCACGTCCTGCGTGCTGTTGAACGGGCGCTTGGGGCTGGAAAGCAGCACCAGCGGGCCAACGCCCACCATGCCGATGTGCGCGAAGGCGTCCGGGTCGTACGGCAGTTCCTTATACAGATAGCGGTTCGTGACGAGCGTGGAGTTGGTGGCCATCAGGATGGTGTAGCCGTCCGCTTGCTCGCGCGAGACGAATGCCGCGCCGATCGACGTGCCGGCGCCCGCCTTGTTCTCGACGATCATGGGCTGGCCCAGCGTCTTGGCCATGCGTTCGGCCAGGATGCGCGTCAGCACATCGGTGGCGCCGCCCGCCGGGAAGGGCGAGACGACCTTGATCGGGCGGGCCGGGTAGGTGTCGGCCTGCGCGCCCAATGCGGCGGCGCTGAGCAATACGGTGGCCAGCAGTTTGATGCCTGTGCGAATCATGTTTTTCCCCTTGAAATCGCGTGCATGAGTGGATCGCCGGGCCTGGCTTGGTTGCGCTGCGGTGCTTTGGGGGCATCGCGCCAACTTGCCAGGTCTCCTTGGATGATTTAAATTCCGTTATATGGAATTTAGTTTTGTTATTCGGAATAAACTATAAAAACGAAGCGAATAGAAATGCAATCTTTTTCTGACTCCAAGCGCGTCATTCACGCCGCCGCCAAGCCCGACGAAACGTTGGAACTCAGCCAGCCCGCCCGCCGCAAACGCACGGCTGGCGTGGGCGAAGGCGCCAATTCGCCCGACTTCATCACCGCGCTTGCGCGCGGGCTGGACGTCTTGCGCTGCTTTCGCCATGGCGTAACCGCGCTGGGCAATCTGGATCTGGCGCGCCTGACCGGCTTGCCCAAACCCACCATCAGCCGCATCACGTACACGCTGACTGAGCTGGGCTACCTGCGCTATCACCCGGACACCGGCAAGTACTCGCCCGGCTACGGCGTGCTGGCGCTGGGCTTTGGCCTGTTGGCCGGGCTGGAAGTGCGCGAACTGGCCAAGTCGTCCATGACGGACCTGGCGCGAGACACCGGGGGCGCGGTGGCGCTGGGCGCATTCGATGGCGACGCCATGACCTATGTGGAAGCCATCCACGGCTCGTCGGCGCTGTACCTGCGCCTGCCGGTCGGCTATCGCGCCAGCCTGGACAGCGCCATGGGGCGCGCGTATCTGGCCAGCCTGCCGGCGGACGCCTGCGATGACGTCACGGCCAGGCTCGGCCCGGCCGCGCCACCTACCGACGCCATCGTGCGGGCGCGGGCGGAATTGCAAGAATCCGGCTGCTGTTTCGCGCTGGGGGAGTGGCAGTCGGGCATCAACGCCGTCGCCGTGCCGTTCACCTCCATTACCGGCGAAGGGGTCTTCGTGATGAGCTGCGGCGGCCCCGCCAGCCTGTTACCCGAGGCCGAGTTGCGCACGCGCGTGGGGCCGGCATTGCGGGCCGCCATTGCGGGACTGGCGGGGTCATCGGCCTGATCATTGCGCTGCATCAAGGTCCGGCGTGGCTATCTCGTACAATTCACGAATTGATCCACCCCTAGCGCCCTCGGAGACCCGTTTGGCCACACCCGCACAAGCCGATCCGCAGATCGATGACCGTCCCTTGCCCCAGGATTTCGAAACGGCCCTGGCCGAATTGGAATCGTTGGTTGCGGCCATGGAAGACGGCTCGTTGCCGCTTGAGCAATCGCTGACTGCCTACCGGCGCGGCGTTGCCTTGACGCGCGTCTGCCAGGAACGCCTGGCGCAGGCCGAACAGCAGGTCAAGGTTCTGGAAGGCGACCTGCTGCGCCCGCTGGACCCGGCGGCGCTGGATGACGAATAAGAATCCGATGAAGCAAACTCAACTCCCCTTCGCGGAGTGGTTGCACGGTCGTGTGCGGCATGTCGAAGACGTGCTGGATGACCTGATGCCCCCCGCGGATGTGCTGCCCGTCCGTCTGCATGAAGCCATGCGCTACGCCGTGCTTGGCGGTGGCAAGCGCGTGCGCGCCGCCATGGTTTACGCCGCGGGGCAAGCCTGCCCCGTCAGCGGCAGCGTGCTGGCCATCGAGGCCTCGCTGGACCGTGCGGCGGCGGCGGTGGAACTGATTCACGCCTATTCGCTGGTGCACGACGACCTGCCTTGCATGGACGACGACACGCTGCGCCGCGGCCGGCCCACCACGCACGTGCAATTCGACGAAGCCACCGCCATGTTGGCGGGCGACGCCTTGCAACCGCTGGCGTTTGACCTGTTGGCGTCCATGCCGATTGCGCCCGCGCTGATCGTGCAGGCCACCCAATCGCTGGCGCGCGCCGCCGGCAGCCAGGGCATGGCGGGCGGTCAGGCAATTGACCTGCTCAGCGTCGGCCATTCGCTGTCGCGCGATGAACTCCAGACCATGCACAGCATGAAGACCGGCGCTATGCTCGCGTGCAGCGTTGCGCTGGGCGGCATCGTGGCCGGCGCCAGTTCGGCCTCGCGTCAGGCCTTGGACGCCTACGCGCAAGCCATGGGTCTGGCGTTCCAGGTGGTGGACGATATTCTTGACGTCACCGCCGATACGGCCAGCCTGGGCAAGACGCCGGGCAAGGACGCGGCGGAGAACAAGCCTACCTACGTGTCGCTCCTGGGCCTGTCCGAAGCGCGCGCGTTTGCCGAAGAATTGCGTGTGGCCGCGCTGGCGGCGCTGGAACCGCTGGGCGACGCCGGCTTGCGCCTGGCGCAACTGGCCGATTTCATCGTCCTTCGAGACCGCTGATCCGTGACTAGCCCGGCCTGAGTCCAGGCCGGGCCAACGAACCCCATAAAAGCATGACGACTGATTTATTGGACCGCATTCAATCCCCGGCAGACCTCAAGCGCCTGGATCGTCGCGAGCTGAAAAAGCTTGCTGACGAGCTGCGCGGCTTCGTGCTGGAGTCGGTATCCAAAACGGGCGGGCACCTGTCGTCCAACCTGGGCACGGTCGAGCTCACGCTGGCCTTGCATCAGGTGTTCGACACGCCGCATGACCGCATCGTCTGGGACGTGGGCCACCAGTCCTATCCGCACAAGATCCTGACGGGCCGCCGCGCCGGCATGGCCAAGCTGCGCCAGCAGGGCGGTATCTCGGGCTTTCCCAAGCGCAGCGAATCCGAATACGACGCCTTTGGCACCGCGCACTCGTCGACGTCCATCTCGGCTGCGCTGGGCATGGCGGTGGCCTCGCGCAATGCGGGCGTGCAGCGCCAGCACATCGCCATCATTGGCGACGGCGCCATGTCCGCCGGCATGGCGTTCGAGGCCATGAACAATGCGGGCGTCACGCCCAACATCAATCTGCTGGTGATCCTGAACGACAACGACATGTCGATCTCGCCGCCGGTGGGGGCGTTGAACCGCTACCTGGCGCGCCTGATGTCGGGCCGCTTCTACGCCACGGCCAAGAACGTGGGCCGCGCCGTCCTGCAGCACGTGCCGCCGGTGCTGGAACTGGCTCGCCGCTTCGAAGAGCACGCCAAGGGCATGGTCACGCCGGCCACGTTGTTCGAAGAGTTCGGCTTCAATTACGTCGGCCCCATCGACGGCCACGACCTGGACGCGCTGGTGCCCACCTTGCAAAACCTGAAGGCGCTGCAAGGCTTGCAGTTCCTGCATGTGGTGACCAAGAAAGGCCAAGGCTACAAGCTGGCCGAAGCCGACCCGGTGCTGTATCACGGCCCCGGCAAGTTCGACCCCGCCGTCGGCATCCAGCAGTCCAAGGCACCCGGCAAGCGCACCTTCACGCAGGTGTTTGGCAAGTGGCTGTGCGACATGGCTGAAGCGGATTCGCGCCTGGTCGCCATCACCCCCGCCATGCGCGAAGGCAGCGGCCTGGTGGAATTTGAAAAGCGTTTCCCGCTGCGTTATTTCGACGTGGGCATCGCCGAGCAGCACGCCGTGACGTTCGCCGCGGGCGTTGCCTGCGAAGGGCAGAAGCCCGTCGTTGCCATCTACTCCACGTTCATGCAGCGCGGGTATGACCAGTTCATCCATGACGTCGCCCTGCAGAACCTGGATGTGACTTTCGCGCTGGACCGCGCGGGCATCGTCGGCGCTGACGGCGCCACGCATGCCGGTAACTACGACACCGCTTTCTTGCGTTGCGTGCCGAACATGGTCGTCGCCACGCCGTCCGACGAAAGCGAAACGCGCTTGCTGTTGTCGACCTGTTATCAGTACCCGGGCCCGGCATCGGTGCGCTATCCGCGCGGTGCGGGCTGTGGCGCGGTGGAAGACGCCGGCCTGGGTACCGTTGAGCTTGGCCGCGGCATCGTGCGCCGCGAGGGCAAGAAGATTGCCATCCTGGGCTTCGGCACGCTGGTGCAGCCGGCGTTGGCCGCAGCCGGCAAGCTGGACGCCACGGTGGCGGACATGCGCTTCGTGAAGCCCATCGACCGCGAATTGATTCTGGACCTGGCCAGCCGCCACGACGCGCTGGTCACGATTGAAGACGCCTCCATCATGGGGGGGGCGGGTAGCGCCGTGCTGGAAGTGCTGAGCGCCGCCGGCGTACAGATTCCGGTGCTGCAACTGGGCCTGCCGGATGTCTTCATTGACCACGGCGAGCAGTCGGCCCTGTTGGCCGGCGTGGGCTTGGACGCCGCCGGTATCGAGCAATCGATTCGCACGCGCTACGCCGATCTGCTGGCGTAAACGCATACCGCGAGCCCGGACGAAGGCGCGGCTTTCGTCCGGAATCTGAAACACACTGTTCCGGCCCCGCCAACCTACGAATAGAAGGGTTTTCCCTGGCGCAGGCGGGGGTTTGGGCGATAATGGCCCTCTCTCAAAGTTTCCTAGGCCGAGCGCGAGCGACTGATTGCCTAGACAGGTACGCTGAAATGAATTCTCCGATCGACCCCGCCATCGTGATGCCCGACGTCCAGAGTTCGGCGGACACCCGGCACATCCCGATCCAGCGCGTGGGCATCCGTGGCGTGCGCCACCCCATGCTGATTGAAAGCGGCGACGGCTCGCCCCAAGGCACCGTGGCCAACTGGACGCTGACCGTGGCGCTGCCGCCCGAAGAAAAGGGGACGCACATGTCCCGCTTCGTGGCGCTGCTGGAAAAGTACCGCAGCACCCCCATGACGCCGGCCCTGTTCCGCGCCATGGCCGCTGACATGCTGCCGCTGCTGCACGCCGAACGCGGCGACATCACGGCCGCCTTCCCGTACTTCATCAACAAGTCGGCCCCGATTTCCGGCGTGCAAAGCCTGCTGGACTACGAAGTTCAGTGGATCGCCCGCGCGCAGAATGATGGCGTGGAATTTGAGCTGGTCGTGCAGGTGCCCGTCACCAGCCTCTGTCCGTGCTCGAAGGCCATCTCGGAATACGGCGCGCATAACCAGCGTTCGCACGTCACGGTGTCGGCCATTCTGGACGGCGACATCAGCATGGACGGCGTGATCCGCCTGATCGAAGAGGAAGGGTCGTGCGAACTGTGGGGCCTGCTCAAGCGCCCCGACGAAAAGTACGTCACCGAACGCGCTTACGACAATCCCAAGTTCGTTGAAGACTTGGTGCGTGACGTGGCTGCCCGCCTGAATGCGCATCCCGGCATCGCCCGTTATCGCGTCGAGGCCGAAAACTTCGAATCGATCCACAACCACTCGGCCTACGCCGTCGTGGAAGGCTGAGCGTTCCGTGAGCCATCCGGCGGCCAGTGACTGGCCGCTTATCGCGGCGCTGCAAACGTGGGAATCGCGGCTGGCCAATCATTTGGCCGGCCGCGGCCGTTTTGGCGTGGCGCTCTACGAATTTTTCCGCTTTGGCGTCAAGCAAGCCTGGGCCTGCCTGTTCGGCGGGCTGATGTGCGCGCTGCTGTTGGGCACGCACTGGTGGTATCCCAAGGATGCGCTGCTGGCCCGCTACGATTTCCTGACGCTTGCGGCGCTGGGCATTCAAGCCCTGTTGCTGGCGCTGCGCATGGAAACCTGGAGCGAAGCGCGCGTGATCCTGATGTTCCATGTGGTCGGTACCGGCATGGAAATCTTCAAAACCGCGGCCGGTTCCTGGATCTACCCCGAAGCCAGCGTGCTGCGTATTGGCGGCGTGCCGCTCTTTACCGGCTTCATGTACGCCGCGGTGGGCAGCTACCTGGCCCGTGTCTGGCGCTTGTTCGATTTCCGTTTTCGCGCGCATCCCCCCATGGCCTCCACGGTGGCGTTGTCGGTGCTGATCTACGTGAATTTCTTCGCGCACCACTTCATCATGGATTTCCGGTGGATGCTGTTCGCGCTGACCGCGGTGCTGTTCGCGCGCACCTGGGTGTATTTCCGGATCTGGCGCGTTTATCGCCGCATGCCCTTGCTGTTGGGCTTCGTGCTGGTGGCCTTGTTCATCTGGTTCGCCGAAAACATCGGCACCTTTGCCAACGCCTGGCGCTATCCCAACCAGACGCATGTCTGGCAATGGGTGTCGATTGCCAAGCTCGGCTCGTGGTTCCTGCTGATGATCATCAGCTATGTGATGGTCAGCGTGGTGAACCGGCCCCAGGAAATCGGTGTTGCCGATCTGCCGCAGCCGGCGGGGCAGGGCGGCGAAAATAGTCCGTCCCTGATTTCTTGACGCCCAGCTCGCTTGCGCCCTGACACTCAATCGGTAATAATCGAGGGCTTTCTTGCTCGACCGCCCATGGTTTTTGGGTAGCGGGCTGCCCCTTGCGGGCCTAGAGCATCCTATGTAATGCGCTTCAAAGCGAGCTTAAAAGCGCGCTGAAAGGCGAGCTAAAAAGCAAAGCGCTGAAAAGCGCGGTACTGCTTTTTAAGCGTATTGCAAAAACCCATGATGGAAAGCACGGGTTCGGGACGCCAGGCCAGCGAGACATCCTCAAGGAGTTTTACTCATGCGTCACTACGAAGTAGTGTTTATCGTTCACCCCGACCAAAGCGAGCAAGTGCCCGCCATGGTCGAACGTTACCAAGCGCTGGTCACGGGCCAAGGCGGCTCGGTTCACCGCCTGGAAGACTGGGGTCGCCGCCAACTGGCCTACCCGATCCAGAAGCTCGTCAAGGCTCACTACGTTTGCCTGAACATCGAGTGCGGCCAAGCCACGCTGGATGAGCTGGAACACTCGTTCCGCTACAACGACGCCGTTCTGCGCCACCTGGTCATCAAGACCAAGAAAGCCCAGACCACGCCCTCGATCATGATGAAGTCGGTCGAGCGTGAAGAAGCCCGTAAGGCTTCGGCAGAAGCTGCCCCGGCTCAGGCCGAGTAAGCAGGGCTCACGCAGAGCTCATCCCATGAAGTCCCCTCGGTGCCTGGCAGGATGAATCAGCTGGAACTCAGCGCCCGCGTTCTCGAATGCGAGCCTTTGCGCCACACTCCCGCCGGACTGCCTGCACTGGAAATGGTGCTGGCGCATGAGTCGGAAGTCATCGAAGCCGGCCACCCGCGCCGTGTCGAATTGACGATTACGGCTGTGGCACTGGGCGATCTGGCGTTGCTGTTGAAGAACACCGCTTTAGGGTCTGAATTGCTGGTGCAGGGGTTTTTGGCTCCCGCGCGCAAAGACTCGGTGAAGATCAAGCTGCATTTGCAGCAGGCACGCAAGGTCAGCGGTAGCGCAGGACGCGATCCGCAGGTGGCTTGAAAGGGTTGAGCAACAGGTGCGAAAGCGCCTTCTGAATACGGATAGGTTATGGGGAGTTGGACCCGGTTATCGATAACCGCCCAGTCCCCTCAAACATAGAGGCACATATCATGGCTTTCTTCGGAAAACGCAAAGAAAAACGCAAATTCACGCAGCAGAACCCGCTCTTCAAGCGTCGTAAGTTCTGCCGCTTCACCGCAGCCGGCGTCGAAGAGATCGACTACAAGGATCTGGACACCCTGCGCGACTTCGTGCAAGAAAACGGCAAGATCATCCCGGCTCGTCTGACCGGCACCAAGGCAATCTACCAGCGCCAGCTGGACACCGCCATCAAGCGCGCGCGCTTCCTGGCTCTGTTGCCTTACACCGACAACCACAACTAATCCGGGGCACTGAAAATGCAAGTTATTCTGCTCGAAAAAGTCGTCAACCTGGGCAACCTGGGTGAAGTCGTGCGCGTGCGTGATGGTTACGCCCGCAACTTTCTGATCCCCCAGCGCAAGGCCCGTCGTGCTACCGACGCCGCTCTGAAGGAATTCGAAGCCCGCCGCGCCGAGCTGGAAAAGGCCCAAGCTGAAAAGCTGGCCGCTTCCCAAGCTCTGGGCGAACGCGTCGCTGGTTACCAACTGAAGATCGTTCAGAAGGCTGGTGTTGACGGCCGTCTGTTCGGCTCGGTCACCAACGCCGACATCGCTGAAGCGCTGAAGAAGGCCGGTTTCGAAGGCGTTGAAAAGGCGCAAGTGCGTCTGCCCAACGGCCAGCTGAAGTCGGTTGGCGAGTTCCCGATCCAGGTCGCCCTGCACGCCGACGTAGTCGTCGACGTCACGGTTCTGGTTGAAGGCGAACTGTCCTAAGCCGGTACCCGCAGTAAAAAGAAGCCGGCCCGCGCGCCGGCTTTTTTTCTTTTTGCCCGGGCGCCATCGCGCATTGCCTTTGCGCGCCCCGCTTGAAGCACTCCCTTGCTTTCCTCAGAGGACCCCTTGACTCAGCCGCCCGTTCATCACAATGCGCCGCCCGGCCTGCGCGCCTGGATCGACAGCGTGGATGCGTTGCGTGAACCTTCGGTGCGCGACGTGACGATCGATGGGGTTCGCTGCATCATCAAGCGCCGCCGGCCAAGCTTTGTCCGCGGCGTCAGCTATGCGCTGCGTTACGTGCGGGCCTTCTTGCTGGGCGTGGGCTGCAAGCTGTTCCTGGGCGAATTTCCGCGCCCAGGCGTGTTGTTGAAGAATGGCCTGACCCACGAGGCCGCGCGCCTGTCGACGCTGTTGCAGGCCGGTTGCCGCGTCCCGGAAGTGTGGTGGCAAGAGCAGGGCCTGCTGGTGCTGGAATACGTGGGCGAGGATCTGGCTGACCTGATCCGCAACGAAGATTCCACGTCGCAGCTGTGGCTGACGCGCGCTGCCGCCACTGACTTGGCGGCGTTTCACGCCCGCGGGATGTGGCACGGTGGTGCACAGATCCGCAACGTCACCTTGCGCGACGGCGAGTTGTGGCGCATTGATTTCGAAGAAAACATTGGCTCGACGCTGTCCCGCCCGCTGGCCCAGGCGTACGATCTTTTCCAGATGCTGTCGTCTCTTGCGTCCCTGCGTAAATTGCCGGACGACGTGGCCGTGACCCTGGGTACACTGGCCCTCGACGTGTATCTTGAGAGCAACCCCGACCCCGAGGTCAAAGCGCGGCTGACCCGCCTGGCGCGTATCCTCTGCGGTCTGGCGACGCCCCTGCGTCCCCTGTTGCGCCGCCTGCCGTCGCGCGACGTCCAAGGATTTTTCCGCGTTGCGGACATCCTGCAGCCATTACTATTGAAGTCATGAACACACCTGCCGATCCCCAGCTTGAATACCTGCGCGTTCCTCCCCATTCCATTGAGGCGGAACAATCGGTGTTGGGCGGCCTGCTGCTGGACAACACCGCGTGGGACCGCATCGCCGACGTGCTGGTCGAAGAAGACTTCTACCGCCACGATCACCGTCTGATCTGGCACCACATTGCCCGCCTGATCGGGCTGGCGCGTCCCGCCGACGTCATCACCGTCAATGAATCGCTGATCAGCGCCGGCAAGGCCGAAGATTCCGGCGGCCTGGCCTATTTGAACGCGCTGGCGCACAACACGCCGTCGGCCGCGAACATTCGGCGCTACGCCGAAATCGTGCGCGAGCGCGCCATGCTGCGCAAGCTGGTGTCGATTGCCGACGAGATCTCGTCGGCCGCCTTGAACCCGCAGGGCAAGGAAGCGCGCCAACTGCTGGACGAAGCAGAATCCAAGGTCTTCAAGATCGCGCAGGAAGGCTCGCGCGGCGCCGCCGGGTTCCAAGAGATTCAACCGCTGTTGACCCAAGTGGTGGAACGCATCGACGAGCTCTATCACCGCGAAGGCACGTCTGACGTGACCGGGGTGCCGACGGGCTTCACCGACCTGGACAAGATGACATCCGGCATGCAGGGCGGTGACTTGATCATCGTGGCCGGGCGCCCGTCCATGGGCAAGACCTCGTTCTCGATGAACATCGGCGAACACGTGGCCATCGAACAGGGCCTGCCGGTTGCCGTGTTCTCGATGGAAATGGGCGCGGTGCAGCTGGCCATGCGTATGTTGGGTTCGGTGGGGTTGCTGGACCAGCACCGCATGCGTACCGGCAAGCTCATCGCAGATGACTGGCCCCGTGTGACGCACGCCGTGCAGCTCATGCAGGATGCGCAGGTCTACATCGATGAAACGCCCGCCCTGAGCCCGATGGAAGTGCGTGCGCGCACCCGCCGCCTTGCGCGCCAATGTGGCCAGCTGGGCCTGATCATCATCGACTACCTGCAACTGATGTCGGGTAACGGCTCGGGTGAAAACCGGGCGACCGAAGTGTCGGAAATCAGCCGTTCGCTAAAGGGCTTGGCGAAGGAACTGAATTGCCCGCTGATCGCGTTGTCGCAGCTGAACCGAAGCCTGGAACAGCGCCCCAACAAGCGTCCCGTGATGAGCGACTTGCGCGAATCCGGCGCTATTGAACAGGACGCCGACGTGATCCTGTTCATCTATCGCGACGAGGTCTACAACCCCGATTCCCCGGACAAGGGCACGGCCGAGATCATCATCGGCAAGCAGCGTAACGGGCCGATCGGCACGGTGCGCCTGACCTTCCAGGGCTCCAGCACGCGCTTCCTGAACTTCTCGGGTGCGCAGCCGCGCGATATGTACTGATCCGCCGCGGGCCAGGCATAAAAAAACCGCGCTTCATGGCGCGGTTTTTTTTGTGTGGCGGCAGGCGTCAGCCTTCGATTTCGGGACGCTTGCCGTAACGCGCGGCCAGCACGCCGCACACCATCAACTGGATCTGATGGAACAGCATCAGCGGCAGCACGATGGCGCCCACGGCGTGGCCGGCAAACAGCACCTGCGCCATCGGAATGCCGCTGGCTAGGCTTTTCTTCGAACCGCAGAACAGCAGCGTGATGCGGTCTTCGATACTGAAGCCAAACATCTTGCCAGCCAATGCCGACAGGCCCAGCGCCAACGCCAGGATCACGGCGCAGCACACCACCAGGCCAACCAGCGCCGGGATCGGCGTGGTGCTCCACAGGCCTTCATTGATGGCTTCGGAGAAGGCCGTGTAGACGACCAGCAGGATCGAACCCTGGTCGACAAACTTCAGCATTGCCTTGCGCTTGTGCACCCAGGCGCCAATCCAGCGGCGGGCGAACTGGCCCAGCACGAACGGCAGCAGCAACTGCAGCATGATCTTGCCGACGGCATCGAACGAGATCGGCGCGCTGCCCGCATTGGCCACGACCGTGCCCACGAGCAGCGGGGTCAGGAAGATGCCCAGCAGGCTCGAGGCGGACGCGCTGCACACGGCGGCGGGCACGTTGCCGCGCGCCATCGACGTGAACGCGATGGCCGATTGCACGGTGGCGGGCAGGCAGCACAGGAACAGGATGCCCAGGTACAGCTCGGGCGTCACCAGCGGTTCCAAAACCGGCTTGAGCGCCAGGCCCAGCAGCGGAAACATCAGGAACGTGGCGGAGAAGATCGTCAGGTGCAGCTTCCAGTGCGTCAAGCCGGCAATGATGGCCTCGCGGGACAAACGCGCCCCGTGCAGGAAGAACAGCAGGCCGACCGCAATATTGGTGATCCAGCCGAAGATCACCACGCCTTGCCCGTGCGCGGGCACGATGCTGGCGATGATGACGGTGCAGATCAGGTAGAGGGTGAAGCGGTCGGGCAGAAGGCGGACAAGGCGTGACATGGAAGGGGTAGGGGAGCAGACCGAAAGCGGCGGCGCGCAGCAGGCGCCGGAAACGGGGCGTATTGTAGTCCCGCTATCGCCCGGAGCCGAAGCCGCCGGGCGTTGCGTGGGCTAAGGCGTCATCGCCAGCGCAAGATCAAAGGCCGCGACCAGCGACGCCTGATCGGCGATGCCGCGCCCGGCGATGTCGAAGGCCGTGCCGTGGTCGACGCTGGTGCGCACAAACGGCAGCCCCACCGTGACATTCACGCCGTGGTCCAGCCCCAGGTATTTCACCGGAATCAGGCCCTGGTCGTGGTACTGAGCCACGACGATGTCGAATTCGCCGCGGCGGGCGCGCATGAAGATCGTGTCGCCGGGCCAGGGGCCGCTGGCGTCGATACCTTCGGCGCGGGCGCGTGCGATGGCGGGTTCGATGATGTCGATGTCTTCGCGGCCGAACTTGCCGCCTTCGCCCGCATGCGGGTTCAGGCCGGCCACGGCCACGCGCGGGGCCGCGATGCCCATCTGCCGGCACGCGCGGTCGGCCAGGCGCATGGCGGTCAGTTCGGCCTCGGGCGTGATGCGGGCGATAACGTCGGCCAACGCCACGTGGATGGTCACCAGCAAGACGCGCAACTCATCGTTGGCCAGCATCATCGCGAAGTCCTGCGTGGCGGATCGCTCGGCCAGGATCTCGGTGTGGCCGGGGTAGTCGATACCGGCCTTGTGCATGGACTTCTTGTTCAGCGGAGCGGTGACAATCGCCCGGATGCGGCCGGCCTGCGCATCATCGATGGCGGCGCACACGTAGTCGTAGGCGCCGCGTCCGGCGGCGGCGCTGATCTGTCCCAAAGGCAGGTCGGCGGGCAGCGCGGGGCTACAGGCCACGACGTGAATGCGGCTGGCATCGGGTTCTGCCTGACCCACATCGCTGATTTCCACAATATCCAAACGCGCGCCCAGCTGGGCGGCTGCGCGGCGCAATGCGCCCGCATCGCCATACACCACGCAGGGTGCGCCCAGCCCTTGTGCATAGGCCTTGACGACAATTTCGGGGCCGATGCCGGCGGCATCGCCCATGGTGATGCCCACGGGCAACGAAGCGTTCACGATTTGGGTTCCTTGGGCGGGTCGATGACGCCGCATTCGAACGTCACGGTGGCGCGCTTGGAACCCAGGCCCGTCGCATGGTTGGACGTCACTTTCGGCTTTTGCATCTTGCGGCCGATTGAGGTGCAGTACTGGTCGGCGCGTTGCAGCGTCTGGTTCTTGAGCTCAACCCAGGTCAGCAACTGCGTGCCCGAGCTATAGGTGACGGTGTACGTGTTCTTGTCGACGGGCGTGACCTCGCTCATGCTGGAACAGGCAGTTAGCAAGGTGAGCAAGGCGGCGGCGGGGGCAAGGCGTGCAAGCATGGGGCGTCCAGAAATCACGTTATCCGCCATTACAACACCATGTCGGGCCGGGAGAAAAGACGGGCCGCTTCAGGCGGGTTCGTCTGGGCAGCCGGGCAGATGGCGCTTGAAGGAGCGGCGACGGCGCCCTAAGGAGCGGCGACGGCACGTTAGGGAGCGGCGACGGCACTTTAGGGAGCGGAGACCGCGCCTTAAGCTGCGGAGACTGCGCCTGAAGCAGCGGCGACCGGGCCTTAAGCAGCGGCGACTGCGCCTCAGGGGGCGGCGACGGCGCTGCGGCGGTCCACCTTGCGGCTCAGCACGATCGATGTCTGCGTTTGCTTCACGCCGTCGATCAGGCCGATGCGGTCGAGCAAGTCATCCAGCTGTTCATGCGTTTCGCAACGCAGGAAGATCAGGTAGTCATACGGCCCGCTGACGGACGACACTTCTTCTACTTCCGGCATGCGCTCCAGTTCGCGGATCACCGCCGCGGGCGTCTTGGGCAGCACGCTGATGAAGCAATACGCGCGTACCGCGGCTTCTTCCAGGCGGCGGCCCAGGCGCACGCCGTAACCCGACACGATGTGCTCACGCTCCAAGCGGGCGATGCGCGCAACGACGGTTGTGCGGGCCAGCCCAAGCTTGCGCGCAAGAATCGCCGCGGGCTCGCGCGCGTTGGCCGAGAGCAGGCTGAGCAGTTGCCGGTCGATGTCGTCGAGTCGTTCGTTCATGCGGAAGGCGGGTGGCGAAAGCAGAGTGCCGACGGTACAGGCGCGGACCAGCCCGCGTCAATGCGATACGGGCCCGTCATTGCATGACGGCCGGTTCAGTGCGATGCAACGGCGTCAATGCGATACGGCCGCATTTCTGCGGCAGGGCCACGTTAACCGTCTGATTCGGGCGGGATGCCGCCGTGATAGATGCGGCCATCAAATTCGAAGCGCGTGATGGTTTTGTGCGCGGCGTCGAAAATGCGGTCGCGGCTGGCGTCGTCCAGTCCGTCGTGGTCGGCAAAGCGAAAGCGGCACAGGTCGATATCGCTGTCGTAGAACACCGAGTTCACGAAGCGGCTGACGTCGGCCTCGTGGGCGAAGTGCGCGAACTCGCGCAACTGCTCCATTTCGTGGAACGCGCCATTACGGCTGACCAGCAGCATGCCGAATTTGCGCTCTTCGTCCGCCACGGGCTCAGGCGCAGGCGGCGCGGCGTCCGCCAAGGGATCTTCGTAATTGAAGTGGGCGCCGGCTTCGCGCATGGCGTCCAGCACCTGTTGCCATTGCCGTTCATCCAGCGTCAGGCGGGCCATCATGTAGAACAGGCGCTGCCGGCCCAGCCCACGGGGTTCAGGGCCGCCCACGTAACTGGGCCATGGCGTGGCGGCGTCCAGCCCGGCCAGCTCCGCCATGCGCGCGTCGCTGAAACCCAGTTTGTCCTGCAAGCGCTGCAGGGATTGGGCGTCCGGGGGGGCATAGTCTTGGATCGTCTTCATGAGCGCGCTCCGATAGCCCCGGCGCCGCGGGTGGCGGCCGGTGGCGTGCGCCGCGGTGCCCCAGCGGCTACGCTTGATGCTAGCGCGGTGCGTGGCGCTTGCCTAGCGGCGTTGGGGCGGCCGCAAGCGTCATGCTAGGATTTGCGCCGACTATCAATGCCAGGAGGCTCAGCCATGGATATCCAAGAACAAATCGCCGTCATCGTCCACACCATTTCGCACCAGGGCGGCCGCATCGACGCGCTGAATTCGACGCTGCTGTCGATGCTGCATCTGGTGAAGGCGTCGCCCGGGTTGCGTGAAGCAATCGAAGCCCAGTTGGAGCAGAACTACTCCAGCCTGTTGGCCCGTTCCGAGAACCCGCAATACGTGGCCGGCTTCGAAAGCGTGCGCGACATGATCACGACCGCGCTGAAGTAAAACGCGAAAGTTACCCACAGCTTCTGTGGACAAGCCTTGGGATAGTGCGGGCATAGTTCCGCATTTTCCTTTAATTACAAGGGCTTGGATGGGGCGGTCAAAGGTGGCTCCATTTGCGTGTTTTGCGCACGCGTTTCAATGTCCTCCACAGGCCCGTCAAGCCGGGTAATATGCGGCCCCATGCGGAATCAGTATCGATTGGAACACCCGGGCGGAGCCTTGTTGGCTCGCGTTTCGGAAGCAGCAAAGCTGGCGGCGTTCGACCCCGGCAAACTTACGCCCGAGGCTCGTCAGAGCTGGGAGCGAATGGGCCATGGCTTCAAGGCCTGGCACGACTTCGACCAGCGTCACCCCATCTTGCGCCGTCTGGCGCTGCTGCCATTCATTGGCGGCTGGTACCGCAATGCGCGGCGCCGCCACGTGCTGCGCGCAAGCGGCCGGATCGTCTGCTGACGGCCGCCTAGCGCCGCATTCGCCGCCGGGAGATCAGGTGGTAGGCCAGCCCGATCACCACGCCAATCGCCACGGCCACCGCCAGTTTCGTTTCCACGCCGTGCAGGCGTCCAAGTAACGTCTCGATGGTCTGGCCGAATGCATAGCCGACCAGGCTGAAGCACACCGCCCAAATGGCGGCGGCGATGGCGTTTAGCACCAAAAAGCGCAGCGGCGGCACGCGCGACATGCCCAACGCCACGGGGCCCACGGTGCGCAGGCCATACAGGAATCGCAGGCTCAAAATGAAGCCGTGCGGATAGCGGTCGACGGCGGCCAGCGCTTTTTCGAACGCGGGCTTTTCGCGGATGCGCCGCACGAAGCGATGGTCGCGATAACGGCGGCCCAGAAAGAACAGCAGCTGGTCCGCGATGAAGGACCCGGCGAACGCGCACAGCATCACATACGGCAAGTGCATCAGATGCTGGTGCGCGAGAAAGCCCGCGAACACCACCACGCTTTCGCCTTCCAGAAACGTGCCGCCCAGCACGGCCCAGAGGCCGTAGTCAACGATGAACTGATGCAGCGACGGATTCATGCGCCGCCTTCGCCAACAATGCGCGCCAGCGTCAACAGCGCGCGCGAGATCTCGGGCGTGGTGCGCTGGCCGCAACTGATCCGCAGGAAGTGGTTGTAGCGCGTGCCATTTGAAAACATGGCGCCCGGGGCGACGCGTATGCCTTGTTGCAGCGCGGCCTCGAACACGTCCATGCCGGAGCGGCCGCCAGGCATTTCCACCCATAGCAGCATGCCGCCTTGCGGCACGCTCAGCCGGGTGCCGCGGGGAAAGTGCGCGGCAATCGCTTCGGCCGTCTGGTCGCGTTGGCTCTTCAATTGCCGCCTCAGCCGCGCCAGGTGCCGGTCATACGCGCGCGACCCCAGGAATTCGGCCACGGCAATCTGCGCCAGCGGTTCGTTCGGGCGGCTTTGCGCATACTTCAGCATGGCGATGCGCGCCTTCCAGCGGCCCCCCAGCAGCCAGCCCAGACGCATACCCGGCGCCAGCGTCTTGTGCATCGACGAGCAATAGATAACGTTGCCGGTCGCGTCCCACGACTTGGCGGCGGCAAGCGGCGTGTCTTCATCGGTCAGCGCGCCATAGGTATCGTCTTCGATCAGCGGCACTTGCTGGCGTTCGCACAGCGCCACCAGCCGCGCCTTTTCAGCGTCCGGCATGACGCAGCCCAGCGGGTTCTGAAAGTTCGGCACGACGACCACGGCGCGAATATTGCCGTGCGTCTGAAAGGCCAGGTCCAGCGCTTCGATGGACAAGCCGTGCTGCGGGCTGGTGGGAATCTCTAGCGCCCGCATCCCCAGGCTTTCCAAGATTTGCAGCAGACCAAAGTAGGTGGGCGATTCGACGGCAATCGTGTCGCCGGGGCGGGCCACCGCACGCAAAGCCAGGTTCAACGCTTCGATGCAGCCATGCGTGACGATGACGTCATCCGGCGTGGCGTTGATGCCATTGGCCAGCGCGCGCCGCGCGAGCACCGTGCGCAGCTCCGGGTGGCCTTGCGGCGGAACGGGGCTCACCAGCACGTGCGGCGTCATCCGCAGCGCGCGCGTCATCGCTTGCTTCAGCGCTTCCATGGGATAAGCCTCAGGCACCGCGGCCGCCAGCGCGAAGTTGGCGCTGACCGGGTGCGCCTCGCATTTGGCGATGAAATCGGACACCCGGTCGTGGATGCCCACATACTGCGCCGCCCCAAGCGTCTGGCGAATGTCGGGCTCGTTGACGGGGGGGATGCTGTTGCGCCGGGGGGAAAGCACGAAGTATCCCGAGCGCGGCCGGGCTTCGATCAGGCCGTCGTCTTCCAGTTGGCGGCAAGCTTGCAGCGCGGTGGACAGACTGACGTGGTGGGTTCGCACCAAGGTGCGCACGGAGGGCATGCGCTGGGCGGGCGCCAGAACGCCCGTCTGAATGGCGCGCCGGTAATGGTTCGCCAAGCGAAGGTACAGCGGTTGTGGGTCCATGCGCCGATCATGCTCCCCGAGGTTGGACGGAAGGAAGGCACAGATTGCAGAAAAGTACACCATAACAGCGGCGAAATCGAGAGTCTGCATCGGTACAGAAAGCCCGGGAGTGTGGCTGTTGCGCAGAGCAGGGCGCGCGTAGCCTGTCATTGTCCGACTGGAGAATATTCATGACCCCCGATACCCGCCCTGAACCCCTGGCCCGCCGCCTTGAAATCGCCTCTGGCGCGTCCCGCACTCTGGCGCTGCGCGCGGGTGCAAGCGTCGTTTGTCTTTCAGGCAGTATCCGCATCGACGAACCCGCCGCAGGCGCCGAAGCCGCTAGCAGCCTGCATCTGCCGGTTTCCGCACACGTCAATGCGGGCGAGGCGCATGGGGTGGCCTCAGGCGGCGTGCTGCGCGTGACGGCAATTAAAGGCGCCGAAGTGATTTGTGTGGACGTTCCAAGCCCGTTCACCCGTTTTTTTGGGGTCGCAACGAAAATATTTCGCCTGAATCGGGCCAAATTAGCGAAAAAAGGCCTGGGTGCGCTGCACAAGATTTCATAATGGTGTATGATTCATCACATCAGACGCGGGGTGGAGCAGTCTGGCAGCTCGTCGGGCTCATAACCCGAAGGTCGTAGGTTCAAATCCTGCCCCCGCAACCAGTTTCAAGAAGAAAGCCGCGATGCAAATCGCGGCTTTTTTCGTTTGGAATTTGGTTTGATGTTTTCGCCTGGCGTTTGCCTTGGATCAACCGATTGTTCCAACCCGGAGTTTCCCGGGTGTTCCTGCGCGCACAGGCCTTGAACGCTGAGCTACCATGGGTCACGCGCGCTAGTTCGCCGCACTCGAGGAGGGTCCATGGGTACCGCAAAATACGATCATCCTGGTTACGTCGCCGACACCGGCGCTGAAGGCAAGTATCACGTGGGCATCTGGTGCCCGCACGGCTATCCCGCCCACATCCACATCGGCCGCCCCGCGGAACGCGGCGATCCCCAAGCGCTGCTGCGCTTGCGCATTCCCGACGGCGTATTCCAGTCCCTGCCTGATGATCCTGAAACCCTGTGCCGCCGCGCGCTTGGGCAGGCAATGGGCGCGGGGCTGCTGCGGACGGTAGCGGTGGATGGCGAATATCAGGAACTGCGTTTTGAGTTGGATTCCGAACCCTGGTCCGGGCCCATGCAGGCGGCGGGTAACGCCTGAAGCGTTGAAAGTTACCCACAACGACTGTGGACAAGCCTTGGGATAGCCTCTGCGCATGTCCAATTTGTCCTGTCATAACAAAGGCTTGGCGCCTGCGGTCAATAAGTGGCCGGCGCCGGGCCTTTTTCTTGTTGGCACCCCTTGCCGATAAGCCCTTGATGCGCGGAGCGGTCCGCCAGCCGGATTCGCACTGAGCCGCCATGCGACAATCTTTCCCCTTGCGGCGCGCCCGGCGTCGTATTCGTCATTGATGGCTTCGATCCTCTCTTCATGTTTCGCCTTCCGTTCCTTTACGTCCCCGCTCAGAACGGGGTAGCCCCATGACGCTGAACGCTTCCAAGCGTGTCGCCGTGATCGGCGGGGGGCCGGCTGGCCTGATGGCGGCGGAAGGGCTGGCCGCGCAGGGCGTGCAGGTTGACGTGTTTGACGCCATGCCGTCGGTGGGCCGCAAGTTCCTGATGGCGGGGCGGGGCGGGTTGAATCTGACCCATAGCGAAGCGGCCGCGCCATTCTTGGCGCGGTATGGTGAGCGCGCGGCGCAGGTCGCGCCGTGGCTTGCGGCGATGGATGCTACGGCGTTGCGTGAATGGGCGCATGCGTTGGGCATCGAGACGTTCGTGGGTTCGTCGGGCCGCGTGTTTCCGCAGGAGATGAAAGCGGCGCCGATGCTGCGGGCCTGGCTGGCGCGGCTGCGCGCAAGCGGTGTGCGCTTTCATATGCGGCACCGTTGGCTGGGGTGGCCGGAAGGCGCGGCGCCATCGCCGGCGATGCTGCGCTTTGATACGCCCGATGGCGTGCAGACGCAAACGGCGGACGCCGTGGTGCTGGCCTTGGGCGGCGGCAGTTGGGCCAAGTTGGGTTCAGACGGCGCCTGGGCCGACGGCTTGCAGGCGCATGGCATTACAGTCGCGCCTCTGCGTCCGGCCAACTGCGGTTTTGATGTGGCGTGGTCCGAGCACTTCCGCCAGCGCTATGCGGGCCAGCCGGTTAAATCCGTGGCGATGTCGTGCGCGCGAAAGGATGGGATCACGCCCGCCCGCCAAGGTGAATTTGTGGTGTCGGAAACCGGCATCGAGGGCAGCCTGGTGTATGCGCTGTCGGCGCCGTTGCGTGACCAGATCGATGCCGGCGGACACGCTGTCGCCGTGCTGGATCTGGCGCCGGATTGGCCGCAGGAAAAGGTCACGGCGGCCGTGACGCATCCGCGTGGCGCACGGTCCATGTCCAGTCACCTGCAAAGCCGGATGGGGCTGACGGGCGTGAAGGCGGGCTTGCTGCGCGAATGCGCGTCGGCGGAAGATTTCAAGGACCCGGCGCGCCTTGCGGTTCGTATCAAGGCCCTGCCGCTGACGCTCGTGCGTGCCCGTCCCATTGACGAGGCGATCAGCACGGCGGGCGGCGTGGCATTCGATGCGGTCGATGCGGGCTTGATGCTGCGGGCGGCCCCGGGCGTATTCTGCGCCGGCGAAATGCTGGATTGGGAAGCGCCCACCGGCGGCTATCTGCTGACCGCCTGCATGGCCAGCGGCGTGGTTGCTGCAAACGGGGTAGGGGACTACCTAAGCAGGTAGGCCGGGGCATGTCAGCCAGGGGCGCGCATCCGCTCGGGGCGCGCCAGCCCGCGTGATCAGGAAACCGACGGGTAAGGCGACACGCCCAGTGGCGAACGCGGCGCCAGGTCTCCTACGACATGGCCCACCACGGGCGGACCGCCTTCGGGTTGCGTGATGATGCCGATGACGCGGGTAATGGCGCTGGCGGGAATAGCGGTGCCCTGAGCCGGGTCTTGCACCAGTTGCCAGATGGTGGCGCTGGGAACGGCTTCTGCATCGGCATCTGCCGACGTGTCAAGGCAACTGCGGGCAAAGAAGGACCAGTCGGACGCGTTACAAGGCAAGCCGTGCGCGGTGGCCAAACGGGCCAGCGCCAGAGGTGCATCCGCCTGGCTCGCGGCGTGTTGGGCGGCGGCGCCCAGCGAGACGTCCAGCGACAGCAAGCGGAGAAACTCTACGACGTTGTCAGTATTCATTATGGGTCCCCTGTAAAAGCTGTTCTGGTCCGGGCCAATTGCATGCCGCCGGTCGTTCGGGGTGAGTCAGCCGGCGCCTTGGCCCAGCATCGACACCAGTGATTTTTTCAGGCGCGCCGAGAAAATCGGTACCGTATGGGAAACGCCATTGCGATCCACGCCTTCCTTGAGCTCGACCGATTGCCCCAAAAAGATTTCCGGCGCGGCGTTGATTTCGTTGTAGCGGGCAAGCAATTCATCTACATGTTCTTGCGCGTCGGCCAGCGTGCTGCTGTCCGCGAGCTTGCCAGCGGCATGGGCTTGCAGAATTCGATGCAGATCGTCGATGAACAGCGCCAAAGCCGCTTGTCCACGGCATTGAGGCTGTTCCCAACCCCAACCCGAAGGGGCGGAACCAGCGATCTGCGAAACAGGTTTTTTATTCATTTGCGCATCCTAATCCATTGCCGGCAAATACGCGACAGCCGTACCCCGGCCGTATTGTCACGGCCGCGTAAGGGCGGTTACGGGGTTTCGTCGCCAGGGTTACAAAGTGCGGGCAGGTCTTCTGTCGCGCGCCAGGCGGGCCGCATTGTAGGCGGGAATGCGTACGGCTTTTTGATCTACCAGCGGGTTGAGTCGGGGGCGGGGCCCTCATGGGACGGGAAATGGGGCAGCACTTCTTCCGCCAGTTCCTGGATGACTTCGGCGGCCGGTCTATCTGAAAACTGGATGCCCAACGCGGCATGGTTGACGCCCGCCTCGCGCCAGCGCGCAAGCAGGTCAAGCAGGCCCTTGCGCCCGGTGCGCAACACGTAACCGCCGCGCAGCGGGGTGCGCGGATGGTCAGGGTCAGCGCTCAGGTCCAGCCATTCATTGGTGACATGAGGCCGGAACCCGCCGTCTGGAATGCGCGCCCGCCATGCGCTGATCTTGTCCGCCAGCCGCAATGGCCCGTTCGTGTCGTGCGTGCTTTCCGGATAGGTCAGCCAGCCGTCGGCGTGTTCACCTACCCACTGCGGCGTCTGGCGGCACGAACCCGTAATCAGTAGCGGGATGCGTCCCGTAGCCGGTTTCGGCAGCAGTTGCGGGCCATCGAAGCGGCCAAGCGGAGATTCAATGGCGCCGTGGCGGGCCTGGATCAGTTGACGGAAATCGGACACGGTCTGTGCGAAGCGGTCACCGCGCCGCGCGTGCTCCAACCCATAGGCCGGGAATTCGACGGGACGGTCGCCCGACGCAATGCCCAGCACCAGACGCCCGCCTGACAGGCGATCAATGGTGGTGGCGGCTTTGGCCAGATCAATCGGATGACGCAGGGAAAATATGGCGCTGCCGGTGGCCAGGGCGATGCGTTCTGTGCGCGCGGCCAGATACGCCAGATAGGTATAGGGGTCAAAGACTTGGCCGGCATCGCCGAACCCCGGGTCGTACAGCGGCACGTCGCGCACCCAGACCGCGGCAAACCCGGCGCGGTCAATGCTGGCAACCAAGTCGGCCTGTCCGGCCAGCACTGCCATGTCTCCCTGATAGAAGCGCAGCGGTAAGAAGATGCCCAGCGTCAGTTGGCCTGGGGCGAACATGCGTTGGTAGCCGGGATGGCCGGCGAACGCGGGCGCCGAGGCGCCGGTGAGTAAGGATGAGGCGGGAAGCGTGTGAGACATGTTTGTCGAAGGCGGGGTGTCAGGGGCGGGTATCGGGGTGGATATCAGGCGCGGATATCAGGCGCGGATATCAGGCGCGGATATCAGGGGCGGGTGGCCGGATGGGGCAGGGCAATGCCGCGTTGCACGGCGGGGCGCCGCGCGGTGCGTTGATGCCAGGCGCTCAGATGTGGGTAGTGGCTGAAGTCGAAACCCGCGATGCCCGCGATATGCGTCCAGCCGAACGTGGCGATATCCGCAATGGAAAAGGCATCTCCAGCCAGCCACGGGCGGTCGGCCAGGCGGCCGTCCAGCGTGGCGAAAGCGGCTTCGCTCAGTTCCCGGTAGCGCGCAATGGCGGCCAGATTCGGCTCGTCGGCAAAGCACTCAAAGTGCACGCGCTGGCCCAGCACGGGGCCCATGCTGGCGCTGTGGAACATCAGCCACACGATGGCATCCCATCGCGGGCCGGGTTCGCTGGGAAGCAGGCGTCCGGATTTTTCGGCCAGATACAGCAGGATGGCGGCGGACTCAAACAGCGTGACACTTGTGTCGTGGTCGACCAGTGCGGGAATCCGGCCGTGCGGGTTCAGCTTCAGGAAGGCGGGCTGGCGGTGCTCGCCTTGGTCGATACGCACGTGGTGCAGGCGGTAAGGCAGGCCCAGTTCCTCAAGGGCGATGGTGATCTTGAAGCCATTGGGTGAGCTATCGGTGTAAAGGTGCAGGGCGGGTGGTTGCATGCCGTTTTCAAGAAAGTAGTTAAGCTATTGCCATTAGGCGATAGGCCGAGCGGTAATCTTGCTGTGTCACGCTCGCGTCGTAAAACGATGAATCGTCGATCATGAAGTTAGTTTTTCTAAACAAAGGTGCATGATGGGAGCGGTGATGCCATTGCTGGCGCTGCGGGCGTTTGCGGAAGCCGGCCGTCTGGGCAGCTTCAAAGCGGCGGCGGCGCGCATGGGGGTGACGCCAGGCGCGGTCAGCCAGCAGATCCGGTTGCTTGAGGACCGTGTGGGCGTGCCCTTGTTTGTGCGGGAGCGCCATGGCGTGCACCTGACCGAAGCCGGTGCGCAAGCCCATCCCGGCTTGGTGCAAGCCTTCGAGCTGATCGAGAAATCGCTTGCTCGGCTGGAATCCAGCGCAGCGCGCCGTACGTTGACCATCAGCACCGTGCCCGCGTTTGCCGCCAACTGGCTGGTGCCGCGGTTGGGGCGATTTTCCGAGCTGCATCCCGGCATCGAAGTGCGGGTCGAGGCCACGTCCAAACTGGTCGACTTCCAGCGCGACCGGATCGACGTCGCCTTGCGCCATGGCCTGGGCGACTACCCGGGTCTGGCCGTCATGCCGCTGATGGCGCCGGTGATGCTGCCGGTGGCTAGCCCGGCGCTGTTGCGCAATGGGCCCGCGTTGCGCCAGCCGTCGGACTGCCTGCGCTATCCCTTGCTGCAGGACTCGGATCGCGCTGAATGGACGCTGTGGCTGCAAGCGCACGGCGTCCCGCCCGATGACGCTGCGCGGCGCGGTTCCAGCTTTGACGACGACTTGCTTTTGCTCAGGGCGGCGGCAGCCGGGCAGGGCATTGCGTTGGTGCCGCAAGACCACGCGCGGGACGACATCGCGTCCGGCCGATTGCAGGTGGTGCTGAATTTGCCCTGGCCGATGCGCTTTGCCTATTACGCCGTCAGCCTGCCTGACGCGGCGCGGCGGCCCGATGTGCGCCGCTTCATCGATTGGCTGGCCGAAGAAGCGCAAGAACCCCAAGAGATCCAAGAGACCCCAGAGATCTGAAGACGCCGGCGCAGCGGGCGGCGTGGTGTCGTCACAGCGGGATCACCCGCCTCGTGCAGCCCCATCCGCCTCATCCGATTGATGCGCAATCCAGGGTCTTTGGGGTATGCTGACTTCGGTTTCCACGCCTAGACAGGAGATGTTTATGAAGAACAAAGTCGTTCTCGTCATGCTGCTTTCGATTGCCGCGCTTTCGGCGGGCTGCAACACCGTTGCGGGCGCTGGTAAAGATATCCAGCGTGGTGGCGAAAAGATCGAGGGCGCCGCGGAAAAGTAGTTGGTCCCCTCGGCCAATGTCAGGCTGGCTCAAGGCCACGCGCGAAATGTCCCAGGCATTTCCCGCGTGGCCTTTTTGCAGCCGCTGGCATAATCGCGGAAGTCCGAATTTCAATGCGGGAAGAATCATGAGCAAGTCAGTATGGGCAGGTGTGGCGTTGGCAGTGCTGTTGGCCGGCTGCGCAAGTAAAGGGGTCTACGAGGCCGATAGCGTGCGTAAAGAAACCTTCAGCGTCGACACCAACTATCAGGCCGCTTTCCGCCGCGGTGGTGAATATGTCCGCTCATGCCATGTGAATGTGCAGCACCCCTATGGCGTGGCCTACGCCTGGCGCCACAGCCTGGGCGAGAAGGGTGCGCCCGATGAGATCCAGCTGTACAAGGTGGGCGAGCCGGCCACTGTGCTTGAACTGATTTCCGCCGAAGCCGACGGCCCGGCCAAGTCCAAAGTCACCGTGACGGTACTGGGTAAAGGGCGCTGGGACGAGGCCGAAATCGCCGCCGCACGCGCGTCGATCCAAAGCGCCACGCCCGTGTGCCGCACCGGCAACGGCAGCTGACGCATGGACCCCCGCGCCCAGCAGATACGTTCTTCAGGCCTGTCGTTCTCGCTGCTTGCGGGCGCGTTTCGATTCCTGGGATGGTTGAACGGGGGCGCGGCGCTGGCGCTGGTGGCGTTTTCGTTGGGCATTGTTGGTGGCGACATCGCCGCCCCTGATCTTCAATTACCCCTGGCCTTGTTCCTGGCGGGTCTCGTGGCTTCCTGCCTGGGTCTGCTGTTTGCCTACCTGGCGCAAGTGAGTTTGTTGCGTCAGGGCTACACGGGGCACATGACGCGCGGCCACTGGCCAGCCCAGTTGCTGGCGATGATCTGCTATCTGCTCGCGGCGCTGACATTCTGCGCGGCGTGCTGGTTCTCGCTGGGGCAGGCGGCGCATGATGCGCAGCAGATGACGTCGTACGCTAGCCGGTGAAAATAAGGGGTAAACCCCTATACGCAAAAGTGTTGGACTTGCACTTGCGTTGAGAATAATATGCGCGGTGCGTATATAAATCCTCTTTCTCGAGGCCCGTCATGACCATCTCCCAGCAAGCCTTCCTGCGCGACGCCATGCGCCGCCTGAACCTGACGCGCGACGTGTTCGCGACCCGGATCGGCGTCAAACGCCGCGCCCTGGAC
Source organism: Achromobacter kerstersii (assembly GCF_902859595.1). Classification (GTDB taxonomy): domain Bacteria; phylum Pseudomonadota; class Gammaproteobacteria; order Burkholderiales; family Burkholderiaceae_B; genus Achromobacter; species Achromobacter kerstersii. The sequence continues at coordinate 446,078 of NZ_CADIJQ010000002.1, forward strand.
ACCTGGCTGTTGCCCGAAGGCTCGCAGGAATTCCGCGCCATGCCGGAAGTGGTGCAGCGTTTCGTCAGCGAAATCGTGCAGAACGGGGTGCTGCTGGAAAAGTATACGCAAAGCGTACAAGACGGCCCTCTGCGTGAGCGCATCGCCGTGGAAGGCAAGCATCAGCTGCTGTCGGTGGACCAATTCACGCGCGAGTCGGTTGAAGACCTGTTCCGCGTGGCCGACATGATGCAGCCCATCGCACGCCGCCAGAAGGTGTCGCGGGTGCTGGAAGGCGCGGTGTTGGGCAACCTGTTCTTCGAAGCCAGCACCCGTACCCGCGTCAGCTTCGGCTCGGCCTTCTGCCGCCTGGGCGGCTCGGTGTGCGACACCACGGGCTTCACGTTTTCGTCGATGGCCAAGGGCGAATCCATTTACGACACCAGCCGCGTCATGAGCGGCTACGTGGACGCCATGGTGATCCGCCATCCGGACCAAGGTTCCGTGGCTGAATTTGCACGCGCGACGAACATCCCGGTGGTCAACGGCGGCGACGGCCCCGGCGAGCACCCCAGCCAGGCCTTGCTGGACCTGTACACGATCCTGACCGAGTTCTCGCGCCTGGGTAAGTTGCTGGACGGCGCGCACATCGCCATGGTGGGCGACCTGAAGTACGGCCGTACCGTGCATTCGCTGATCAAGCTGATGGCGCTGTACAAGAACGTGAAGTTCTCGCTGGTGTCGCCCAAGGGTCTGGAGATGCCGAGCTACATCATCGAGCAGGCCAGCCGCAACGGCAACATCATTGAACAGAAGACGTCGCTGGCCGAAGGCCTGGCCGGCGCCGACGTGATCTACGCGACGCGCGTGCAGAAAGAGCGCTTCGCCAACGAAGAGAACGAAGGCTACACGCCGGACTTCCAGATCAGCCGCGCCATCATCGACGCGTATTGCAGCCCCGAAACCATCGTGATGCACCCGCTGCCGCGCGACAGCCGTCCGGGCGCCAACGACCTGAGCGTGGACCTGAACCACGATCCGCGTCTGGCTATCTTCCGCCAGACCGACAACGGTATCCCCATCCGCATGGCGATTTTCGCGGTGCTGTTGGGCGTGGAAGGCTTGGTGCAGCACTCGCTGCGCGATGTGACGTGGCAGCACCCGTCGCACGTGGGTCCGGATGACTCCGTGTTCCACGGTCTGGAATAAGTGGTGTCCCCAAAGTAAAGTGCCCCCACGCTGCACTCGCCAGCAGCTCGCTGGCTGCCCCCCGAGGGGGCTCGCCCCGCCTTGGGGCGGCCCGGCGGCGGGGCGCCCTGATCACGTGGCGTGACACGCAAGCCGGGGCAGCTCAAGCGCGCTGGTCAGCGCTACTGCGCCGGCGTGACACGCAAGCCGCGTGCCCCTGGCGGCCTCTTTGTGCTTTTGAAGGATAATCCGCGCTGGTTTTCTGTCGCGTGTCGTTCCAAGACACGGGCGGCGATTTTAGGGCGGATGATTTATGTCTTCGAGCAACAGCGCGATGCCGGTGTGGTCGGGTGGCGCCGGTCAGGCGTGCTACCTGAGCGCGTCAAACGCGCAGGCCTGGGAAGCGGTCTATCAATCGGTTGACGCCTACACGCGCGGCCAGGTCGCAGCGGTAGTGGGCGATAGCGCCAAAGAATTGGTGGACGCCTTCTATTCCACCTTGCTGGCGGATGTTGAGGCCGGGCCGCGTCTGTCGCACGAGATCGTTGCGACGCGCTTGCACAACGGCATGAAGTATTGGCTGAAGGGCCTGCTCTGTGTGCGCGATCAGGGCGATATCGTCGCGCTGATGGCCACGCAGAAAAAGGTGGGCGAAGTGCATGCGCGCGTGCATATTCCGATCCATCTGGTGATGGCCGGCGCCCGCGTTCTGAAAAACGAAATCTCGGCCCGTTTGCGCGCCAGCGATCTTGACGGCATGGCCGCGTCCATCGCTACCCAGTACGTCTGTAATCTGTTTGATCTGGCCATTGAGCAGATGAGCCGCGCCTTCATGCGCGACATCAACCGCGGCGCGCGCAATGACGAGGCGTATCGCTTGTTCGCCCTGGGGCAGAACATTTCCACTGAGCGCGAGCGCCAGCGCGCCGCCCTGTTGGAGTGGAGCCAGGCAGTGTTGATCGGCCTGCATTACCGCGCGCCGGAACAGGCGCTGCCGCGTCTGGCGGCGTCAGAATTCGGCCTGTGGCTGCAACACAAGGGCGGCGTACTGTTTGAAAGCGCACCGGCCCTGCGCCAGATCACCGAAGCTGTGACGCGATTGGATGACGTGGTGCTGCCGCAGCTGATGATGGCCGAGGCCCAACGGCAGATGTCCTTGCCTGATCAGGTGCGTGAACTACAAGAATTGGTGGCGCGCATTAAGCATTTGCTGAACGGCCTGTTCGACATGGTGGCCGAGATCGAAAGCGGCAGCGATCCGCTGACGAATGTGTTGAACCGCCGCTTCCTGCCTTCGGTGATCGGGCGCGAGATCGCAATCGCCAGCCGGCAAGAAAGCCGCTTTTCGGTGCTGCTGCTGGATATCGACCATTTCAAGGCCATTAACGACGCGCATGGGCATTCGGGTGGCGACCAGGTGTTGCGCCAGTTTGCCGAGGTGGTGCATCAGTCGTGCCGGTCCAGCGATTTCGTCTTCCGGTATGGCGGTGAAGAGTTCCTGGTGGTGCTGGTCGACACCGGCCAAGAGGCCGCGCTGGCTGCCGCTGAAAAGCTGGGCAACGAGATCCGCCGGCACGATTTCACGATTCCCGAAGTGGGGGCGTTGCGAATTACAGCGAGTATTGGCGTGGCGACCTTTGACGGGCACCCGGATTACGCCTATTTGATTGATCGCGCCGACAAGGCCTTGTATCGCGCCAAGCAGGCGGGGCGCGATCAGAGTGTAGCGGCTTGATAAGACGGCGATATTTGCGCGCCCGCCAATAAAAAGGCCGCTCTGTTCCAGAGCGGCCTGTCGCGTTCAGCGTGATGGCGTCAGCAATCAGATTTTCTTTTCGCCGCCCAGCGCGTCGACGAGCTCGGCCATCATCTTGGCCAGTTCGCCCGTCATCAGCATCATGTCGGAATCAAACTTTTCGTCGTCGTTCGTGGCGACGCCTTCGTTGCCTTCTTTCAGCACGTCCAGCGGCGACACGCGCTTCACATCCAGGCCTTCGGTCAGCACGAACGAGATGCGGTCGGCCCACGTCATGGCCAGGCGGGTGCACTGCTTGCCCGACTGGATGTGGCGGCGCACGTCGTCAGCGTCGATGGAGTGCTTCACGTAGCGGATGGCCGCGCCGCTTTCGCCGGACGAACGCAGCTCGGTGTCTTGGTCGATGGTGAAGTTCGACGGCGCTTCGTCTTCAGCCAGCCAGCCCGTCATGGCAGACGCGGGCGATTGCGCCACGTACAGGTTTTCCAGCGGGAAAGGGTCCACGCACTTGGCCAGCAGGCCAATGACTTCGTCGGCCTTGGCGGACGCGGCGGCGTCGATCACCAGCCAGTGATTCTGCGGGTCGATCCAGACGCGGGTGTCGCGGTACACGCTGAAGGCGCGCGGCAGGAGCTCGTCCGTGACGCGTTCCTTGATTTCCTTCATCTGCTTGCGGCCCGGCTTGTAGCCTTGCTGCTCTTCGATTTCCTGGGCGCGCGCCTTGGCGACCTGGTTCACGACCGTGCCCGGCAGCAGCTTTTTCTCGGCGCGTAGCGACAGCAGGATCTGGCCGTTCACAACGTGGGCAAGCCCGCCGTTTTCGCGCGGCGGCACCCAGCCCAGGCTTTGCATTTCAAGGTTGTTGCCCGCTTGATAGGCGTGGCGCGCAAGCGTTTCTTCAAGCTGATCGCCAACGAGAGTCCACGGCGAGGAGAGGCGGTAAATCTTGAGGTTTTTGAACCACATGAGCGTCGGCCAAAAGGGTTGATTCTATACGACGCAGCCGGTTTGCCGAAGTGCGATAAACCGCAAGCGACAGACGACACGTTCTGTCACTGACACATTCCAGGCGATGCGTTAACTTCCGCGCACCCACATGGAATCGGAGAGGAATACATGAAAATCATTGGCGCCATCCTGATCGTCCTGGGCATCGCAGCCCTGGCCTACAAGGGCTTCAACTACAAGTCCGAAGAGACCGTTTTGCAGATCGGTTCGGTAAAGGCTACGGCCGAAACCGAGAAGTCGGTGCCGATCCCGACGTGGGCCGGCATTGCCGCCATCGTGGCGGGCGTGGTGGCCTTCGGCGTGGGCATGCGCCGCTAACCCGGCTGGCCGGCAAGTCCGGCGCGATGAACAGAAATGGCGGCCGCTACGCGGTCGCCATTTTTTTGTTGGTTCGAAGGGTGACAGCAGTTGGCGCGCGCAAAAAAAAGCGGCCCGGCTCAATAAAGGCCGGGCCGGTACGGGAGCACACAATACCGCGTCATAAAAGGCTCGCGGGGAACGCGGTATCGGTGTCAGAACACTAGCCCTGCAATCGTCTGACAGGGGGATCAATCGTCAGCCGATCTGGCGCAAGGCCGTAATCTGAGGCGCCAGTCTAAGCGCGAGGGTCTGACATCGTCCTGAAAGTGGGGGGGATATTTTGGCAATAGGTAACGACCACCGCATCAGCACCCCAGTCTTCGCAAAAATAGCCTTTTTCCCGCCGGGCCGCCCCAAGGGAAAAAAGCCCCCTCGGGGGGCAGCAAGCGCGCAAAGCGCGCGCAGCGTGGGGGCTTCGTTCCCGCCGGGCCGCCCCAAGGGAAAAAAGCCCCCTCGGGGGGCAGCAAGCGCGCAAAGCGCGCGCAGCGTGGGGGCACATAAAAAAAAAGCTCCATAAGGAGCTTTTGAAAGGCCGGGCAGGCGCAGCAGTCCCACCCGGCGGGGGATGGCCGTTTATTCGTTGATGTCGTTGTCCTTGGATTCGCGCACGAACAGCGTGCCGATGACCAGGGTCATGACTGCAATGATGATCGGGTACCACAAGCCGTCGTAGATGTTGCCGGTGGCAGCCACGACCGCGAAGGCGACCGGGGGCAGGAAGCCGCCGAACCAGCCGTTACCGATGTGATACGGCAAGCTCATCGAGGTGTAGCGGATGCGGGTCGGGAACATTTCCACCAGCATGGCGGCGATGGGGCCGTAAACCATGGTCACGTACAGCACCAGGATCGCCAGCAGCACGACCACCATGACGTTGTTGCTTTGCGCCGGGTCCGCCTTGGCCGGATAGCCGTGGCTGCGGATCGCGGTGGTCAGCGCCTTGTCCAGTTCAGCGGCCTTGGCCTTGAAGTCGGCGGGGGCCATGGCCTTGCCGTCAAACGAGGCGAACTCGTCGTTGCCGATCTTGACCTTGGCCAGCGAGCCTGCCGGCGCCGTTTCGTTCTTGTAGTTCACCGAGTTGCGGGCCATGAAGGACTTCACGACGTCGCAAGAGCTGGTGAACGCGGACGTGCCCACCGGGTTGAACTGGAACGAGCAGGTGCTGGGGTCGGCAATCACCGTGACCGGGGCCGTGGCCTGAGCCTTTTCCAGCGCCGGGTTGGCAAAGTGCGTAATGCCTTGGAAGATCGGGAAGTAGGTCGCGGCAGCGATCAGGCAGCCCGCCATGATGATGGGCTTGCGGCCGATCTTGTCCGACAGCGCGCCGAAGACCACGAAGAACGGGGTGCCGATCAAGAGCGCGATGGCGATCATGATGTTGGCGGTATTGGCGTCAACCTTCAGCGTCTGCGTCAGGAAGAACAGCGCGTAGAACTGGCCCGTGTACCAGACCACGGCCTGGCCGGCGGTCAGGCCCAGCAGCGCCAGGATCACGACCTTCAGGTTCTTCCACTGGCCGAACGATTCAGCGATCGGCGCCTTCGAACCCTTGCCTTCTTCCTTCATGCGCTTGAAGGTCGGCGATTCGCTCAGTTGCAGACGAATCCACACCGAGATGCCCAGCAGCACGACCGAGATCAGGAACGGAATGCGCCAGCCCCAGGCTTTGAAGTCGTCTTCGCCCATGACCGTGCGGATGCCCAGGATGACGAGCAGCGACAGGAACAGGCCCAGGGTTGCGGTGGTTTGAATCCACGAGGTGTAGAAACCACGGCGGCCGTGCGGAGCGTGTTCGGCGACGTACGTGGCCGCGCCACCGTATTCACCGCCCAGCGCCAGGCCTTGCAGCAAGCGCAGCACGATCAGGATGGCCGGAGCGGCCAGGCCGATGCTGGCGTAGCTGGGCAGCACGCCGACCAGGAACGTCGACAGGCCCATGATCACGATCGTGACCAGGAACGTGTATTTGCGGCCGACCAGATCGCCCAAACGGCCAAACACCAGGGCGCCGAAGGGGCGCACGGCGAAGCCCGCGGCGAACGCCAGCAGCGCGAAGATGAAGCCCGCGGTGGGGTTCACGCCCGAGAAAAAGTGTTGCGCGATGATGGCTGCGAGCGAGCCATATAGATAAAAGTCGTACCACTCGAAAACCGTGCCCAAAGACGACGCGAAGATGACGCGGCGTTCATCCTTGGTCATCGGGCGCGGTTCCGCGGAAGGACCGCGGCCTGCCATGGTTGTTGTGCTCATGATGTCTCCTCGTTTTTTTGGCCAGCGGTTGTCCGCCGTGCTGGGCCCTTTGCCGGCGAGCCGACATCGAGCTATACGCAACATTGAGGCGCGAGGCTGACGAGGTTCTGACGTAACCCTTACCTGAATCTTAAAATTGAAACATTGTGTAAGCTTTGCGCGCGGGGCTAGGGATAGTCCTTAGCCCGCTGCGGGCAGGGTTGCGCTCAGCTTTCCAGCAAATCCGGGTGGTCGGCGTACATCGGAAACACCACGCGGATGCGGGTGCCGGGCAGGTCCGAATGTGCGGTGGGATGGTCGCTGATCAGGACCGTGGCCTGATGCTTCTGCGCAATTTCGCGCACGATGGCCAGCCCCAGGCCGCTGCCGTCGGACGCCGTGCCCAGCACGCGGTAGAAGCGGTCGAATACGCGTTCGCGTTCTTCGGGGGGAATGCCCGGGCCAGAGTCTTCGACCTCCAGCACGGCTTCGTCGCCAACCCGCTGCACGCGCACGGTGATGTGGCCGCCGCGGGGGGTGTAGCGCAAGGCGTTGTCGACCAGGTTGTTCAGCAGCTCGGCAAGCAATAGCGGGTTGCCGCTGATCTCAACTGGGTCGTCCGACCCTTCGAAACCCAGATCGGTGGCAAGCGACAGCGCCTGCGGCACCCAGTGCATCGCTTGCTCGTAGGCGATGGCGTTGAGATCGGTGCGGGTCAATCCGATCGCACTGGGATTTTCCGCGCGCGCCAGCAACAGCAGCTGGTTGACCAGACGTGTGGCGCGTTCGGAACCCGTCACCAGCTGGCGCAGGCTGGACTGCATTTCTTCGGGGCTGGCATCGCGCAACGCCAGCTCGGCCTGCGTGCGCAAGCCGGCCAGCGGCGTCTTCAATTGATGCGCCGCGTCCGCCACGAAACGGCGCTGCGCCTGCACGTTGGCGGACAAGCGGTCCAGCAGGTCATTCATAGCCGCCACCAGCGGCGCGATTTCCGACGGCGCGGCGCGCTCATCGATGGGCGAAAGATCATCAGGACGGCGCGCGCGCAGGCGCTGCTGCAACGCATTCAATGGCGCCACGCCGCGCGACAGCCCGAACCACACGAGCAGCACGGCAATCGGCAGCACCACAAACTGCGGAATGATCACGCCTTTGATGATGTCGTTGGCCAGCTGGGTGCGCTTCTCGACGGTCTCGGCCACGATCAGCAGCGCGGGCTGCGTGTTGGGCAGGTTCAGGTCCACCCACGTGAAGGCCAGCCGGATGCCGAAGCCGCGCATGGTGTCGTCTTCGTATTGGACCTCGCCGGGGCGGGGCTGGCCCACGGTGGCGGGCAGGGGCAACGCGCGGTCGCCGCCCAGGTATTCGCCGCGGCTGCCCAGCGCCAGCCAGAACACGCTGTCGGTTTCATCGGCGCGCAGCACATCGCGTGCAGGGTCCGTCATCTTGAGTACCGCGCGGCCGTCTTGCGCGTGAACCTGGCGCGTCAGCACATGCAGGTTATTGGCCAGCGCCCGGTCGTAAGGCACGTTGGCGATGTTCTGCGCGACCACATACGTGATGGCGACGCTCATGGGCCACAGCAGGAACAGCGGCGCGAGCATCCAGTCCAGGATTTCGCCCAGCAGCGAACGCTGGGGCGGCGCGAAGCTCGGGCCCTTGGACCCGGCTTGCATGATATCCAGCGCTTCCTGATTGAGCGGCTCAGGTCCTGCAGGCTCAGCTGGCGAGGTACGCGGCACCCTGGTCCCGCTCCAGACAGTAGCCCAGGCCGCGCACGGTCACGATCTTCACGCCGCTGGGCTCCAGCTTTTTACGCAGCCGGTGCACATAGACTTCGATAGCGTTGGTGCTGACTTCCTCACCCCATTCGCACAAGTGGTCCACCAGTTGCGTCTTGCTGACCATGCGGCCGCTGCGAGTCAGCAGAATTTCCAGCAGGCTGACTTCGCGCGCGGACAGGTCCAGCGTCTGGTCATCAACGATGGCCACGCGGCCCGTCTGGTCGAACAGCAGCCGGCCGTGCTTGATCATCGTGGCGCCGCCGCCCGCGCCGCGCCGGGTCAGGGCGCGCACGCGCGCTTCCAGCTCGGACAGCGCGAAAGGCTTGGCCATGTAATCGTCGGCGCCCAGGTCCAGGCCCTTGACGCGCTGCTCGATGCTGTCGGCAGCGGTCAGGATCAGAACGGGCAGGGCGGAGTTGCGGGCGCGCAGGCGGCGCAGCACTTCCAGCCCGGCCAGTTGCGGCAGGCCGAGATCCAGGATGAGCAGGTCAAAGGCTTGGGCCGCCAGGGCAGAATCGGCGGCCAGCCCGTCGCGCACGGCGTCCACGGCATAGCCGTTGTGGCGCAATGACCGGGATAGACCGTCGGCCAGAATGCTGTCGTCTTCAGCGATCAGAATACGCATGGGCTGCAAATGAAGGGGTCCCTGTGGCGCCGGCGCTTTGCGCGCTGGCCACCCCTCTATGGGGGGCTATCCGCCTTGTGGGCGGCCCGGCGGCGGAAAAGGGACGAAACGCCGGGGTCGGCTTCGATTCTGTCATAGGCGGCCGGGCTTGCCCACTCAGGGAATACGTGCAAAACTCTGGCACACTGGTTTTTTGTACAGTACAATCCGATGCCATAATCTGAACCTGATTCAAAACAGCAATGCTGCGGTTCAGGCCCCAGCCGCAACCACCAGATACCAGATACGTTACAGACAGGACATTACATGGACGACAAAACCTCCAAGGCCGCCGCTTCGGAAAAGGCCAAGGCGCTTGCCGCCGCGCTTTCGCAGATCGAAAAGCAGTTCGGCAAGGGCTCGATCATGCGCTACGGCGACAACGAGGTCTCGCACGACATCCAGGTGGTTTCCACGGGCTCGCTGGGTCTGGACATCGCTCTGGGCGTTGGCGGCCTGCCGCGCGGCCGTGTGGTCGAAATCTACGGCCCGGAATCGTCGGGCAAGACGACCCTCACGCTGCAAGTCATTGCTGAAATGCAGAAAATCGGCGGCACTTGCGCGTTCGTCGACGCGGAACACGCGCTGGACGTGCAATACGCCAACAAGCTGGGCGTGAACCTGACCGACCTGCTGATCTCGCAGCCGGACACGGGCGAACAGGCACTGGAAATCACCGATGCGCTGGTGCGTTCGGGTTCGGTTGACCTGATCGTCATCGACTCGGTCGCCGCGCTGGTGCCCAAGGCTGAAATCGAAGGCGAAATGGGCGACTCGCTGCCCGGCCTGCAAGCCCGTCTGATGAGCCAGGCGCTGCGCAAGCTGACCGCCACGATCAAGCGCACCAACTGCATGGTCATCTTCATCAACCAGATCCGCATGAAGATCGGCGTCATGTTCGGCAACCCCGAAACCACGACGGGCGGCAACGCGCTGAAGTTCTACGCCTCGGTGCGTCTGGACATCCGCCGCATTGGCTCCATCAAGAAGGGCGATGAAGTCGTTGGCAACGAAACCCGCGTCAAGGTTGTGAAGAACAAGGTCGCGCCGCCGTTCAAGCAGGCTGAATTCGACATCATGTACGGCGCCGGCATCTCGCGCGAAGGCGAAATCATTGACTTGGGCGTGGCCGCCAGCGTGGTGGACAAGTCCGGCGCGTGGTACAGCTACAACGGCAATCGCATTGGCCAGGGCAAGGACAATGTTCGCGAATACCTGAAAGAGCACAAGGAAATCGCGATCGAGATCGAGAACCGCGTTCGCGAGAACCAGGGCATCGTCAGCCGCGCCGCCGAATTCGTGCCCACGGCGGAAGACACCGCCGAATAACGCAATTCGGACGCCGCCAGCGCTTCGGCCTGGCGATATATGCGGCAGGCGCCACTACGGGCCTGCCGTTTTGCATAGAAAGCAGGAAGCGCATGAGCTGGAAATCGACTCCCGCGTCAGCCGACCGTCTTCGCGCCAAGTTGGATGACGAGTTTGAAACCGTCGCCAAGCCCCAGGGCTTGCGGCGCACTTCCGACGCGCGCCGCGAAAAAGAAGCTGCGGCGGCCGAAGACGCATCCGCCTCCGCGCCTGACGTATGGCAGCGCAGCTCGGAAACACGCAATGCGGCAACACGCGGCTCCGCGCGCGGCCGTGGCACGGCGCGTAACGACGCAAGAGCGGGCGTAGAGGCTGGATCAGAAACAGGATCGGACGCGAACGAAGGCGCCGCAACGTCCGATGGCAAGGCCGAACGCAAGGGGCCGTCGCTGAAGATGCGCGCCGTGGGGTATTTGTCGCGGCGTGAACATGCGCGCGAAGAACTCGCCCGCAAGCTTGCCGCCTATGCCGACGACGCGGACGAGGTCGAAGCGGTGTTGGACGCGCTGGAAAAAGAAGGCTGGCTGTCCACCGAGCGCTTTGCGCAAAGCCTGGTGCATCGCCGCGCATCGCGCCAAGGCACGGCCCGCATCGTGCAGGAATTGCGCCAGCATGGGGTGGACGACAACCAGGTCGCCGAACTGCGCGACCAGCTTCGCGCCACGGAGTACGACCGCGCGCTGGAAGTCTGGAAGAAGCGCTTCGATGCCAAACCGGCCGACCGCGCCGCCTACGCCAAGCAAGCCCGCTTTCTGGCCAGCCGCGGCTTTGCGCACGACGTCATCCGCCGCATCTTGGGCGACAGCGACGAAGACTGATCCGGCCGCCTTGCGGTATTTGGCCTGCTTGCTTCAGGCTTCCCGCATCACTTCGCCGACTTGATGCCCGATAGCGTCTTGAAGCAGACGTCGCGCGTGATGGTCAGGAATTCATCGATGTACGACGTGTCGGTGTCTTCGCTGCGCACCGTGGCGTACAGCGTGCGCCACACCCCTTGCGGCCCCAGCCGGCACAACCGCAACCAGCCTTGATTCATGTATTCCGTCAGCGCCCAGTTCGGCAGCGCCGCCACGCCGCGGTTGCTGGCGACCAGCTGCGCGATGATGGGCGTGAGTTCCGCCTTGCGGATGGCGGCGGGCTCAACGTCCGCCGGGTCCAGGAAGGCGGTGAACACGTCCAGGCGCTGCTTGTCCACCGGATAGGTAATGAGCGTCTGGTCGGCCAGTTGGTCCGGCATGATGAATTTGCTGCCCGCCAGCGGATTGGATTCCGACACGGCCAGCACCAGCTCGTACTTGAACAGCGGCAGATATTCCACGGAATCCAGCGGCTGCGGGTCTGACGTGATCACCAGATCGAGGTCGCCGCGCACCAGGGCGGGCAGCGGCGCAAACGAGAACGCCGCCGACAAGTCCAGCGCCACGTCCGGCCATTGCACGCGGAAAGCGTCTAGCGCCGGCATCAACCATTGGAAGCAGGAATGGCAATCAATGGCCAGATGCAGGCGCCCCGTGCGCCCCGCGGCCAGACGCTGCAATTCGCGTTCGGTGGCGCGAATGCGCGGCAACACCTCGTCCGCCAGCGCCAGCACGCGCAAACCGGCAGTGGTCAAGCGGGCGGGGCGGGTACGGCGGTTCAATAGCGGCGTACCCAGGCGGGTTTCCAGGTCGCGCAACTGATGCGACAGGGCGGATTGGGTCAGGTGCAGGCGCTCGGCGGCTTCTTGCAGGCTGCCGCCTTCGCGGATGGCGGTCAGCGTTTCAAGATGGCGAATTTCTAGCATGGGGCGGGGGAGTGGCTCAGGGGCGGGCTGGATGAGGAATTATTGTATGAGATTTCCTCATCTTATAAATGTAGACATTGATTTTGATTCATATAAGTTAGCCTGCACAATAATCATCACTTGAACAAAATTTGTCTTACGGTGGCATTGTCATGACGACTATTCATAATCTTGGGTTCCCTCGCATTGGCGCGCAGCGCGAACTCAAGCGCGCGGTGGAAGCGTATTGGGCTGGCAAGCAGACCGCCGAAGCGCTGGAAGAAACCGGCCGTGAACTGCGCGCCAAACACTGGAAACTGCAAGCTGCCGCCGGCCTCAAATTCGTGCCCGTGGGCGACTTCGCCTGGTACGACCAGATTCTGGAATGGTCCACATTGCTGGGCGCCGTGCCGGCCCGCTTCGGCCAGAAGGACAGCGAGCCGGTCTCGCTGGACACGCTGTTTCGCATGGGCCGTGGCCGCGCGCCCACGGGCAAGCCCGCCGCCGCTTGCGAAATGACCAAGTGGTTCGACACCAACTATCACTACATCGTGCCGGAACTGGTTCCGGGCCAGACCTTCCGCATCGCCCGTGAATCGCTGTTTCAGCAGGTGCAGGAAGCGCACGCGCTGGGCCACGCCGCCAAGCCCGTGATCCCGGGTCCGTTGACCTGGCTGTACCTGGGCAAGGGCGACGCCTTTGCCGGCGGCGCTGCCGACGCAGGCAAGCTGCAATTGCTGGCAGCGTTGCTGCCGGTGTACCAAGACGTGCTGGCCCGCTTCGCCAAACAGGGCGTGCAATGGGTGCAGATCGACGAACCGATCCTGGCGCTGGACCTGCCAGAAGCCTGGCGCGATGCGTTCAAGCAGGTCTACGGCACGCTGGCCGCCAGCCCCGTCAAGCTGTTGGTCGCCACCTACTTCGACGGCTTGAAAGACAACCTGGCCACCGCGCAAGCGCTGCCGGTAGCAGGCTTGCACGTGGATCTGGTTCGCGCGCCGGAGCAACTGGCTGACGTCGTGGCCGGCCTGCGTGCGGGCCAGGTGCTGTCCGCCGGCATCATCAACGGCCGCAACATCTGGCGTACCGACCTGGACGCCGCCATCGCCACGCTCGCGCCGGTCAAGCAGCAACTGGGCGATCGCCTGTGGTTGGCGCCGTCGTGCTCGTTGTTGCACGTGCCGGTGGACCTGGCCAACGAAACCGAACTGGATGGTGAACTGATCAGCTGGCTGTCGTTCGCCGCGCAAAAGCTCGAAGAACTGAGCCTGCTGGGCCGCGCGCTGGAAAGCGCAACCGAGCCGTCCCTGCAAGATGGCCTGATCAGGCAGCGCGCCGCCTTGGCCGCCCGCCGAGCGTCGCGCCGTATTCACAACCCGGTGGTGGGCCGCCGCATGGCCGCCGCCGAGTCGGTGTCGCGCGACCGTGCGCCGTTTGCCGGCCGCATTGCGCGCCAGCAAGAACAGTTGGGCTTGCCCGCTTACCCGACCACCACCATCGGCTCCTTCCCGCAGACGGCTGAAATTCGTGCGCTGCGCCGCGACTGGAAGGTCGGCGCGCTGACGGATTCCGGTTATGAGTCCGCCATTCGCAAGGAAATCGAGGAAGTCATCCGCTTCCAGGAAAAGGTGGGCCTGGACGTGCTGGTGCACGGCGAACCCGAACGCAACGACATGGTGGAATACTTCGGCGAGCTGCTGGCCGGCTTTGCGTTCACCAAGCACGGCTGGGTGCAAAGCTATGGCTCGCGTTGCGTTAAACCGCCGATCATCTTTGGCGATGTGGCGCGCCCCGCGCCGATGACGGTGGGCTGGTCGTCGTACGCGCAGTCGCTCACTGACAAGCCGGTCAAGGGCATGTTGACCGGACCCGTGACGATTCTGCAGTGGTCGTTCGTGCGTGACGATCAGCCGCGTGAACAGACGTGCCGCCAACTGGCGCTGGCGTTGCGCGATGAAGTCGTGGACTTGGAGAAGGCGGGCATCAACGTCATCCAGATCGACGAACCCGCCATCCGCGAAGGCTTGCCGCTGCGCCGTGCCGATTGGAAGGCGTATCTGGATTGGGCGGTGGACTGCTTCCGCTTGTCGACCGCTGGCGTGCGCGACGAAACGCAGATTCACACCCACATGTGCTATTCGGAATTCAACGACATCATCGAATCGATTGCGGCGATGGATGCCGACGTGATCACGATTGAAACGTCACGTTCCAACATGGAGCTGCTCAAGGCGTTTGAAGACTTCGATTACCCGAACGACATTGGCCCGGGCGTGTACGACATTCACTCGCCCAACGTGCCGGACGTGGATTGGATGGTGGGCTTGATGCAAAAGGCGGCCGCCCGCCTGCCCAAGGAACGGCTGTGGGTGAATCCTGACTGCGGTCTGAAAACGCGCGCCTGGCCGGAAACCGAAGCCGCGTTGATCGGCATGGTGCAAGCCGCTCGCGCGTTGCGCCAGTCCGCATAAAAGGGCTTCATCAAAAGCCCTCGTGGTGTGCAAGTGATGCCCATCACGAGGGCTTTTTTTATTGAAGTCTTGAACGAATTCTTGCGGCGCCGGTCCATAAGCAAAAATCCTCACAGCCGGATTGTTGCCGTTCCTATGATTCTCCAAGGCCCTTATCGGCCAGATCTGCTTCGCGCGGAAACGCTGCCCGATATTCTGGAAGCCACGATCCTGCGGCATCCCGCCGCCATCGCCATTCACTGGCTGGATCAATCCCTCACCTACAACACGCTTGGCGCACGCGCCGACGTGGCCGCGCACCATCTGATCGAAGCTGGCGTGCGGCCTGGCGATATCGTGGGCCTGTGTTTGCCGCGCGGCGCCGACCTGTTGGTGATGCAAGCGGCCATCGCCAAGGCCGGGGCCGCCTGGCTGCCGTTTGAATCTGACACGCCGCCTGACCGCATGTTGGTCTGTTTGCAAGACGCGGGCGCGAATGGGTTGATTGCGGGCGCGGAAGTCCGGTTAGACGGAATGATCACGTGGACGACGTGGGCGCTGTCGGCGCCTGCGGACGGCCCATTGCGCAAGCGGGAAGGGCTGCTGCCCGAGCATCCCGCTTACGTCATCTACACGTCCGGCTCCACGGGCAAGCCCAAGGGCGTGCCCATCAGCCAGGCCAGCATCTGCCATTTTCTGCGTAGCGAAAATGAAGTGCTGGGCGTGCGCCATGGCGACAAGGTCTACCAGGGTTTCTCGGTGGCCTTCGACATGTCGTTCGAAGAGATATGGATCAGCTACCTGGTGGGCGCGAGTTTGTGGGTGGCGCCCAAGATGTTGACGACGGACCCGGAGGGCCTGCCCGACGCGCTGGTGCGCGAAGGCGTCACGGTGCTGCACGCGGTGCCGACGCTGCTGGCGCTGTTCGCGCACGACGTGCCCGGCCTGCGCATTGTGAATCTGGGTGGCGAAGTGTGCCCGGACTTTCTGGTGCCGCGCTGGGCCACGCCTGGCCGGCGCTTGTTCAACACCTACGGGCCGACGGAAACGACGGTCTCGGCCAGCCTGGCCGAATTGCTGCCGGGCCAGCCCGTCACGATCGGCACGCCGTTGCCCAATTACGGCATGTTGATCCGTGGCGATGATGGCGCGGTGCTGCCGCAAGGGCAGGTGGGCGAGCTCTGTATTACCGGCCCTGGCGTCGCGGGCGGCTACCTGGGCCGTCCCGAACTCACTGCCGACAAGTTTCTGGCCAACCCCCGGCCCAGCGGCGAGCACGACACGCGCATGTACCGCAGTGGCGACCTTGCCCGCATCGACGAGCAGGGGCAGATCCAGTGCCTGGGCCGCAGCGACGATCAGGTCAAGGTGCGTGGCTTTCGTGTGGAATTGGGCGAAATCGAAGCTGCGCTGTACCGGCAGCCCGGCGTGGGGGCCGCGGCCGTCGTCTTGCGCGACCTTGCTGGCATCGAGCAACTGGTGGCCTTTCTGAAACCGGAAGGCGAGGCCCGGCTGGATCTCCACACATTACGTGCAGCGCTGGCGCAGGACTTGCCGGCCTACATGA
This sequence comes from Achromobacter kerstersii, assembly GCF_902859595.1. Taxonomy (GTDB): domain Bacteria; phylum Pseudomonadota; class Gammaproteobacteria; order Burkholderiales; family Burkholderiaceae_B; genus Achromobacter; species Achromobacter kerstersii. The sequence goes on from NZ_CADIJQ010000002.1 coordinate 462,193, forward strand.
TTCCCGCCCGCTTTGAACGCGTGAGCGACGTGCCGCGTTTGACCTCGGGCAAGATCGACCGCAAGACGCTGAAGGCGCAACCATTAGAGACGGTGTCCGAGCCCAGTGGCGAAGATGACGAACCCGTCACGCCGGGCGAGCGGGCATTGTTCGACGCGCTGCGCCCATTGTTCCCCGGGCAGCCGCTGCGGCTGGCCAGCGATTTCTTTCGCGACCTGGGCGGCCATTCCCTGTTGGCCGCGCGGCTGGTGTCGTCGCTGCGCAAGCATCCGCATTTTTCCGCACTGACGATGCACGAGCTTTATCAGCATCCCGGTGTGGGAGCGTTGGCGGCGCGCCTGGATGCGCTGGCTGTGGCCAGCACGCCGGACCGCGTCAACGAGTCAGCCAGCCGGCAAGGCGGTCAACACGGTGACGCGCAAGGCGGCGCCCCATCGCCCGATGCCGCCATCGAACGCGCGCCCGAATGGCGGCGCTGGACTTGCGGCTTGGCGCAGTTGGCCGCGCTGCCGCTGTTGATTGGCGTGCGCATGCTGATCTGGCTGACGCCGTTTTTCACGTATCACTACTGGACGGGCGACGAGGGCGATTCGGTCTGGCGCGCGGTGGCGATGTCGATCGCCGCCTATCTGGCTTGCAACCTGTTGAGCTTCGGCGTCGCTGTGGCGTGCAAGTGGGGCATTCTGAGCCGGCTCAAACCGGGCCGTTATCCGCTGTATGGCTGGCTGTTTTACCGGTGGTGGCTGGTGGATCGCGTGCTGGATATTCCGCCGGCGCATCTGCTGGCGGGTTCGCCATTGCAAGTCTGGTATTTGCGCGCACTGGGCGCACGCATCGGCCGCAATGCCGCCATCAGTCGCGTTTCCGTTCGCGCGCCCGACCTATTGACGATAGGCGATGGCGTCAGCGTTGGCGCCGCCGTCAACCTGGAGAATTTCTCGGTGAAGGGCGGCGTGTGGGACGTGGCGCCGATCACGCTGGCCGACAACGCCTATGTGGGTTCGTATGCGGTGCTGCAAGGCGATGTGTCGATGGGCGAGGGCGCGCGGCTGGAAGGCTTGTCGTCATTGGCATCGGGCGCGTGCGTGCCGGCCGGGCAGGTCTGGACCGGCGCACCGGCCAAGCATGACCCTGACGCGCGGGCGGCTGATCTGCCGCCGCGGCCCGAGCGTGCGAGCCGCTGGCGCCGGCTGGATGTGCTGGCCTACGCCACGGGCGGGACGCTGATCGCCGCCTTGTTCTTCATGCCGGTGTTCCCGAGCTTTGTGCTGATTGATTGGATCGATGCGCGCTGGCTCGACCTGATGAGCGCCCGCACGCCCTGGCCTTACGCCTTTCTTTGCTATCTGCTGTTGGCGTTGCCCGCCAGCGCGTTGCTGTTGTTCTTGACGGTGCTGGTCTCGGCCATGCTGCGCTGGGCGCTGCTGCCCCGGCTGTCGAGCGGGCGCTGGCCGGTGTATGGGCAGATCTACCTGCGCCGCTGGCTGACCAACCAGATCCAGGAATCCAGCCTGAGCGTGCTGCACGGCCTGTATGCGTCCATCTACGCTGGCACCTGGTATCGGCTGCTGGGCGCCAAGGTGGGCCGCGGCACTGAAATTTCCACGGCGATGGGCATCGTGCCCGACATGCTGACGCTTGGCCGCGACAGCTTCATCGCCGACGGCGTCATGCTGGGCGACGAAGAAATCGATCGCGGCTGGATGACGATGCGGCCCACCATCATCGGCAACCGCAGCTTCGTTGGCAACGGCGCGTATGTGCCCGATGGCTCGGTGCTGCCCGACGATGTGCTGATCGGCGTGCAGAGCCGCGCGCCCTCAAACGCCCGCATGGCCAGCGGGCAGACGTGGCTGGGCAATCCGCCGCTGGCCTTGCCCGCGCGCGAGCAGACGGCGGGCTTCCCGGCGCATCTGACGTTCCGGCCCAGCTTCGCCCGCAAGATCGCCCGCGGCGCGGTGGAAGGCATGCGCATGATCTTGCCGCTGGCGGTCGTGATTGCAGTGGGCTATCTGACGGTGATGAAAGTGATCCCGATCGCCGTGGCCCAAGGCTTTCTGGGCGCGTTCGATGAACTGATGCTGGCGGGCGTGCTCTACGGCATTGGCACTTTCCTGTTCCTGGTGCTCTTGAAGTGGGCCCTGGTGGGCCGCTACCAGCCGCGCGCCGAACCGATGTGGACGCCGTTTGTCTGGAAAAGCGAAGCCGTCACCAGCTTGTACGAGTCGATCGCCGTGCCGAACTTCTTCAACTTCCTGCGGGCGACGCCCTGGCTGCCGCTGGCCCTGCGCTGCATGGGCGCGCGGATCGGCAAGCGCGTCTTCATGGACACCACCGACATCACCGAATACGACTGCGTGTCGATCGGCGACGACGCGGTGCTGCACGCAGGCTCTGGCCCGCAGACCCATCTGTTCGAGGACCGCGTCATGAAGATCGGCCAGGTCCGGATCGGCAACGGCGTCAATGTTGGGCCGCGCAGCACCATCCTGTATGACACCCACGTCGAGGACGGGGCGCGGCTGGGGCCGCTGACGCTGGTGCTCAAGGGGGAAAGCATCCCGGCAGGGCAGGCCTGGATGGGCAGTCCGGCCACACCGTGGACGGCATGATCGCCTGCGCCGACGTTGCGTCCCCTTGCAGGCGGCTCCATCAAGACGGTTGATCGCGGGCCGCCTGCGCTATACTTTGAAGGTTTTGTTGCCGCGCACCATGCGCAGGCCATCTTCGCCCCGCAGGCCCCCAGCATGCCCTTGCCACCGCCGGATTACCCTCGCCAACCTCTGCACACGCGTTCCATACGCGTGCAGTCGTATGCGCGCGAAGACGGCAACTGGGATCTGGAAGCCGAGCTGATCGACGTCAAGGCGTACGATTTCCCCAAGAGCGACGGCGAGATGTTCAAGGCCGGGCAGCCCATTCACCATATGCATCTGCGCATCACCATCGACGAGAACTACTCGATCCTGGCGGCGCAGGCTGTCTATGATGCGGCCCCATACGGTCGTCATTGCATGGCCATCGAGCCGGCTTACACTGATTTGATCGGCATGAATCTGCTTAAGGGATTCCGCCGCCAGGTCAAGGAGCGGTTCGGGCATGTAGAGGGCTGTACGCACATGACCGAGCTGTCGCAGGTGCTTCCCACCGCGGCGGTCCAGACCATGGCTAACCGCCGGCGGCAGGAAACCAACCCGAACCGGCGTCCATTCCAATTGGATGGCTGTCATGCGCTAAGCACCGACGGCCCGGTGGTGGCTGAGCACTATCCCAAGTGGTACACCGGGGGTAGCGCTGAGGCATCGGCCGATTCGTCCTCCGATTCACCTTCTCTTTCTCATACGTCCTGACAGGTAACACATGAAAATCCACGAGTATCAAGGCAAGGAACTGCTGAAGCAATTTGGCATCCCGGTGCCGCGCGGGATTCCCGCTCTTTCCGTCGACGAGGCCGTGGCTGCCGCTGAAAAGCTGGGTGGACCGGTGTGGGTCGTCAAGGCACAAATCCACGCGGGTGGCCGCGGCAAGGGCGGTGGCGTCAAGCTGGCGCGCTCGCTGGACGACGTCCGCAAGCTGGCCTCGGAAATCCTGGGCATGCAGCTGATCACGCACCAGACTGGCCCGGAAGGCCAGAAGGTTCGCCGCCTGTACATCGAAGACGGCGCCGACATCCAGAAGGAATACTACGTGTCGCTGGTTACTGACCGCGCCACGCAAAAGGTTGCCTTCATCGCTTCCAGCGAAGGCGGCATGGACATCGAGGAAGTGGCTCACTCCACTCCCGAAAAGATCATCACCGAATACATCGACCCGCTGACCGGCCTGTCCGCTGAGCAAGCCACCAAGATCGCCAATGCGATCGGCCTGCCCGCCGACTCCACCGCCCAAGCCGTGGATGTTTTCCAGAAGCTGTATCAGTGCTACATGGAAACCGACGCGTCGCTGGTTGAAATCAACCCGCTGAACCGCGACGGCAAGGGCAACATCATCGCCCTGGACGCCAAGTTCAACTTTGACCCCAACGCCCTGTTCCGTCACCCGGAAATCGTCGCCTACCGCGACCTGGACGAAGAAGATCCCGCTGAAATCGAAGCCAGCAAGTTCGACCTGGCCTACATCCAGCTCGACGGCAACATCGGCTGCCTGGTGAACGGCGCCGGTCTGGCCATGGCCACGATGGACACCATCAAGCTGTTCGGCGGCGAGCCGGCCAACTTCCTGGACGTCGGCGGCGGCGCTACGGCCGAGAAGGTCACCGAAGCGTTCAAGATCATGCTCGCGAACAAGAGCGTGAAGGCCATTCTGGTCAACATCTTCGGCGGCATCATGCGCTGCGACGTCATCGCCGAAGGCGTGATCGCTGCTTGCAAGGCCGTCAACCTGAACGTGCCGCTGGTCGTGCGCATGAAGGGCACCAACGAAGAACTCGGCAAGAAGATGCTGGCTGACTCCGGTCTGCCGATCATCAGCGCTGACACGATGGCCGAAGCGGCCACCCGCGTCGTAGCCGCCGTCAAGTAAATATGCCCCCTCGCCGCGCCCCGTTGTGGCTTGCTGCCCCCCAAGGGGGCGCTTTCCACCTTGGGACGGCTCGGCGGTAAAAGAAATTGCCAAGGATTCACAAATGTCGATTCTGATCAACAAGGACACCAAAGTCATCACCCAGGGCATCACGGGCAAGACGGGCCAGTTCCACACCCGTATGTGCCGTGAGTATGCCAATGGCAAAGCCGCCTTCGTGGCCGGCGTGAACCCCAAGAAGGCGGGTGAAGACTTCGAAGGCGTGCCGATTTTCGCTACGGTGAAAGACGCCAAGGCTGACACCGGCGCGACCGTGTCCGTCATTTACGTGCCGCCGGCTGGCGCCGCTGCTGCGATCTGGGAAGCTGTTGAAGCCGAACTGGATCTGGTGATCTGCATCACCGAAGGCATCCCCGTCCGCGACATGCTGGAAGTGAAGAACCGCATGAAGGCCAAGGGCAGCAAGACGCTGCTGCTGGGCCCGAACTGCCCGGGTCTGATCACGCCGGACGAAATCAAGATCGGCATCATGCCCGGTCACATCCACCGCAAGGGCCGCATCGGCATCGTCAGCCGTTCGGGCACCTTGACGTATGAAGCCGTGGCGCAAGTCACCGAGCTGGGCCTGGGTCAATCCAGCGCCGTCGGCATCGGTGGTGACCCCATCAACGGCCTGAAGCACGTCGACGTCCTGAAGATGTTCAATGACGATCCCGACACCGACGCCGTCATCATGATCGGCGAAATCGGCGGTCCGGATGAAGTCAACGCCGCTGAGTGGGCGAAGGACAACATGAAGAAGCCGGTCGTCGGCTTCATCGCTGGTGTCACCGCTCCTCCTGGAAAGCGCATGGGCCACGCTGGCGCCCTGATCTCCGGTGGCGCCGACACGGCCGACGCCAAGCTGGAAGTCATGGAAGCTTGCGGCATCCGCACCACGCGCAACCCCTCCGAAATGGGCAAGCTGCTCAAGTCGGTGCTGTAAGTCTTTCAGCATTGCGCAAAAAAGCCCGCTTCGGCGGGCTTTTTTTTTGCGTGCTTGTGACACGGCAGGCAGAAATTTCTACGGCTTTCCTAGGGAAATCCCGTGTCCATAACGCGGTCGTCAAAACATACGGAAAGCTGAACGAAACTATAATGAAAGAAATTTCGCACGTACCCAGCAAGAATGCCGTCGGGCTCGCACCAAGACGGTCAGTACGATTTTCGTTTTCATCATCCATTCATTTGGTTTGTCCTAGGGGGATCATCACCTGGGAAAGAGAGGCATGGAACTTAGTTCAGCGGCATTCTGGATAGCGTTGCTCCAGATCATTTGGGTCAACATTCTGCTATCAGGCGACAACGCCGTGGTTATTGCGCTGGCAGCGCGTTCGTTGCCGCCGGCGCAACAGAAGAAAGCGATCACGATCGGCTCCGCCGCCGCGATCATCATGCGTATCGTGCTGACCTTGGTGGCGGCCAAGCTGTTGCTGCTGCCGTATTTGAAGCTGATCGGCGCGCTGCTCCTGGTCTACATCGGCGTGACGCTGCTGTTGCCGGAAGGCGAAGACGACGGCGCGGGCAAGACGCAAGGTAATCTGCTGACCGCAATTCGCACTATCATGATCGCCGACTTGGTCATGAGCCTGGACAACGTGGTGGCGGTTGCCGCTGCGGCGATGGGCGACACGACCTTGCTGGTTTTGGGCCTGGCCATCAGCATCCCCTTGGTCATCTTCGGCAGCACGCTGCTTCTGAAGGTCATCGAGCGTTTCCCGGTCATTGTCTGGGTCGGAGCTGCGTTGTTGGGCTTTATTGCAGGTGAATTGCTGGTGGGAGATCCCGCCTTGCAGGAACCGGTGGCGCGTATTGACGCGGCATTGGGTGTGACGCACCACACGTTCGAGCTCATGACGGGCGTGCTCGGCGCACTGCTGGTGCTGGCAATTGGTAAAGTTTTGCTGATGCGCCAGAAAGCTGAATGAAAGCTGAATTACAATAATTAGTTGTTCGAATGATCCTGCCGCGCATGGCGCGGCAGGATGGCCGGCTCGGGACCGGCCTTTCTTTTCATAAATGCCTTCGGGGGTTAAAAGTGCTTGAGTTTTTCCAGACGCTGAGTTGGGCAGCGGTATTCCAGATCATCCTCATCGATATCCTGCTCGGCGGCGACAACGCTGTGGTCATCGCGCTGGCTTGTCGCAACCTGGCGCCCAAGCAGCGCATGCAGGGCATCCTGTGGGGCACCGCAGGCGCCATCATTCTGCGTGTCGTGCTGATTGCTTTCGCGCTGACACTCCTGTCGATTCCGTTCCTGAAAGTCGTTGGCGGCCTGCTGCTGGTCTGGATCGGCGTCAAGCTCCTGATCCCCGAAGACGATGCGCATGGCAACGTGAAGGGGGGAACCTCCATCGCTGCGGCCATCAAAACCATCATCATTGCTGACTTCGTGATGAGCCTGGACAACGTGATCGCTATCGCCGGCGCGGCCCAGAACGCCCACGCCGACCATCAGATCGGTCTGGTCGCCTTTGGCCTGATCGTCAGTGTGCCGATCATCATCTGGGGCAGCACGCTGGTTCTGAAGCTGATCGACAAGTACCCGCTGGTGATTACGCTGGGCGCTGCGCTGTTGGGCTGGATCGCCGGTGGCATGCTGATTACCGATGTGGTTGTCGAACGTCAATTCGGTGTTCAGCCCACTACGGTTAAAATCGGTGCAGAAATTATTGGCGCCTTGCTCGTTGTTGTCCTTGGACGGTGGCTGGCAAGCCGCAAAACCGCTTCCAAGGAATCAGCACATGAGTCTGCGTAGATCCGTCGATCCCCAGCAATCCGAATCGGGCCTGAGCCTCCTTCAGGGCCTTTTCGTCCTGGCCATCCTCGGGATAGTCGCGACTGTCATCGTCTCTAATTTCGTTTGATGACCGCTCGTGCCTCTACCGCAACGCCTGGTCATTGCGACCCGCGCCAGCCGGCTTGCCCTTTGGCAAGCTGAGCATGTGCGCGACCGGCTGCGCACGCTGTACCCAGCGTGCGCGGTTGAGCTCCTTACCCTGACGACCCGAGGCGACCAGATCCTCGACCGCACCTTGTCCAAGGTTGGCGGCAAAGGACTGTTCGTCAAGGAACTCGAAAACGCGCTGCTCGACGGGCGCGCCGATCTGGCCGTGCATTCGTTGAAAGACGTGCCGGTGGATCTGCAAGCCCCGTTCGAGCTTTGCGCCGTTCTTGATCGCGCGGACCCGCGCGATGCCTTCGTGTCCAACCGCTATGCAACGCTGGCAGAACTGCCGGCGGGCGCCGTCGTGGGCACGTCCAGCCTGCGCCGTGAATCCCAGATTCGCGCGCGCTACCCGGAACTGGTGGTCAAGCCGCTGCGCGGCAACCTGGACACCCGCCTGGGCAAGCTGGACAAAGGGGAATACGACGCCATTGTGCTTGCCGCGGCCGGGCTGGATCGGCTGGGCCTGGGCGCGCGTATCCGCAGCCTGCTGGACCCCGCCGATAGTTTGCCGGCAGCCGGGCAGGGCGCTTTGGGCATCGAGATCCGCGACGACCGCGACGACATGCGGGCCTGGCTCGCGCCGTTGATCAGCAGCGCCACGACGGCTTGCGTGCAAGCTGAACGCGCCGTGTCCCGCACGCTGGGCGGTTCCTGTCAGGTGCCGCTGGCGGCCTTTGCCGAACTCTCGGGCGACACCTTGTCGTTGCGCGCCCTGGTGGCGTCAACCGACGGTGTCCGCATCGTCCGCACGACGCGCACTGGCCCCGCGGCCGATGCTGACGCGCTGGGTGTGGCGGCCGCGCAGGAATTGCTGGACGGTGGCGCTGCCGCCATCCTCCAGGAACTGCTGCAAGCCGACCCGCGGCCGGACTGATGTCCACCGCGCCGCGAGTCGCCATCCTGACGCGGCCCGCGGGCCGCAACGAGGCGCTGGCCGGCCGTCTGACCGACGCCGGCTGGTCCGCCTGCATCCTGCCGGCGCTGGCAATCCATCCGCTGCAAGTGGCCGCAGCGGACTTGCCTCGGCCGGCCGACTTCGACATGGTGGTGTTCGTCAGCGGCAATGCGGCCAAACAGTATCTGGATCAGCTCGCGCACGCCGATGGCCAAGCCGCTTGGCCGGCGGGCGTGATCGCCGCAACCGTTGGCCCCGCCAGCGCACAGGCGCTGCGCGAGGCGCCCGCTTTTGGCGCGAATACAACAGTCCTGCATCCGGGCGATGATGCGCCCAGCCACGATTCCGAAGCCTTGTGGAACGTGCTTTGCGGCCTGCCGCAATTGCCCGCCCGCGTGCTGCTGGTGCGAGGCACGCAGGGCAGGGATTGGCTGGGCGACACGCTCGAAGCGCAGGGCGCGGCCGTCACGCGCCACGCGGCGTATCTGCGGCGCCCGGCCCTCTGGGACGATGCCGCGCTTGCCGCCTTGCGGCAATGGGCTGATGCGGGCGTGCCGGCCACCTGGCTCATCACCAGCGGCGAAGGCGCCGATGCCGTGCGGGCCTGTGTGGACGCCGCCGGCCTGTCTTCCTGGTGGGCGCGCTGCCGCTTCGTGCTGACGCATCCCTCGCTCGCGCGCCGCGTGCCGCCAGGCTGTCATGACAGTGGCGCGACAGAAATGGTAAAAATCTGCTTGCCCAACGACGAGTCGATATTCCAGGCTTTTGTTGCTGCTTGATTCGTTGCATCGGACTGACACCGAATACAATCGCGTCATGACAGACAAGACTCCCGCTACCGATCCGGTCGTTAACACGGCCGCCCCGGGCGCAAGCGCGCCCGCATCGGCCCCGGCCGATCCCGTCAAGGCCCGTCCGGCCAAGCGCGGCAATGGCCCATTGGTCACCGCCCTGATAATCGTCATCCTGCTAGCCGTGGGCTTAGGTTATGCCCTGTGGAAGCAGCGCACGCAATTCGTGTCCGCCGGACGCGAGGTCGCGTCGCGTATCGACACGCTGTCCGCCGATGTGGCGCAGGCCCGCAAGGACACGCGTGAAGCGCTGGCCCTGGCGCAAGCGCAGGCCGGCCGCGTGGGCGAGCTTGAAGACACCGTTCGCGAAACCCAAAGTCAATACAACGCGCTGCAACAGGCGTGGCAGAACTTCAACGACAGCGCCAGCGACGAACTGCTGGCCAACGACGTCGAACGCCTGCTGACCATCGCCAACCAGCAACTGCGTCTGGCCGGCAACGTTTCCAACGCCATCGTCGCACTGGAAACCGCGCAATCCCGTTTGGCGCGCGCTGACCGCCCGCGCTTCTCCAGCTTGCAGCAAGCCATCAACGGCGACCTGGACCGTCTGCGCGCCGTTTCCACCGTCGACATCCCCGCACAATCCGCCCGTATCGAACGCCTGGTGGCAATGGTGGGCAAGGCGCCCTTGCTGGTGCCTGACGCCGCCGCGCCGGGTGTGGTTGCCGCCGGTGAGCCGCGCCCCGCCGTGGCCCCCGCGCCCGCCGTGGACCCGCAGGCCGGCTTGCCCGCCGACGCGCCCTGGTGGCAGCGCTGGCGCGCCGAGGTGGTCTCGTGGCCTGGCCGCGCCGGTTCGGCGCTGGCGCAGGAACTGGGTGGCTTGATCACGATCCAGCGTGTGGACGAACCCGCCGCGTTGTTGCTGTCGCCCGAGCAGGCCGATCAGGTGCGCGCCACGCTGCGCCAACGCCTGCTGACTGTTCAACTGGCCATGCTGATGCGTCAGCCCGCCGTGTGGAAGAGCGAGCTCGACAACGTCGGCGTCACGCTCGCCAAGTATTTCGATAACCGTTCCCCCGATACCGTCGCCGCCCAGACGCTGGCGCGCGAACTGGCGCAGACCGACATCGCCGTGCGCATGCCGGACGTGTCCGACAGCCTGAACGCTGTCGCCGCTTTGCGGGCTGCGGGTTTCAAGACTAGCGGGCAGGACTGAGCCTTATGCGTACCTGGTTCTGGACACTGCTGCTCGCCGTCATCGCCGTCGCCCTGGCGGTGGTGCTGCGCTCGCATTCCGGCAACGTGCTGTTGCTGGTCTGGCCGTGGCGCATCGGAATGTCGCTCACGCTCGCCGTACTGCTGATCGTTGCGGCTTTCATCGTGCTGTACGTGGGCTTGCGCGTGCTGGCGTGGCTGTTGGCCATTCCTGATCGCGTCCGCGTCTGGCGTGGCAAGCGTGCGCAAGCGCGCGACCACGAATTGCTCGAACGCGGTTGGATCGGCTTGCTGGAAGGCCGCTACACCCACGCCGAAAAAGATCTGACCAAGCTGCTTGAGCAGACCAAAGTGCAGACCCGCCGTGTGCTGGCCGCGCTGTCGGCTGCGCGCGCTGCCCATGGCTTGGGCGAGTTCGACCGCCGCGACCGCCTGCTGGCAACCGCACAGGAACACGCCGGCACCGACCCGGGTCTGGTGGAAGCCACGGCCACGGTTTCGGCCGACATGCTGCTGGACCAAGGCCGGGCCGAACGCGCGCTGGCCGTGCTGGCGCCGCTGGCTGACGGCGGCGCCCGCCACCTGCACACGATGCGCCTGCTGCTGCGCGCCCACACCGCGCTGCATCACCACGAGCAAGTCTTCACGCTGGCGCGCGGGCTGGTCCGCCGCAATGCGCTGGCCCGCAGCGAAGCCGATCTTCTTATCGACGCCTCGGGTGCGGCACGCTTGCGTGCGGCGGCCAGCTCGGCCAATAGCGATGCCTGGCGCGCCATCTGGAAAGACCTGAAGGCCGAAGAGCGCCTGCTGCCCGATGTGGCGCTGGCGGGCGCTGCGGCCTTTGATGCGGCCGGCGAAGCCAATGAGGCGGCCCGCGTGCTGGAAGCCGCCATTGCCGTGAAGTTCAACCCGACGCTGGTAGCGGCCTATGCCCGCTGCGAAGCCGAACAGGTGTCGCGCCGTCTGGCCAAGGCCGAGACGTGGCTGCAACAGCGCCCCACTGATCCCGATCTGCTGACCGCGCTGGGCATGCTGTGCCTGAACGGTCAGCTGTGGGGGCAGGCCGAGCGCTATCTGCTGCGCAGTCTCAGCCGCCGCAGCGATGCCCAAACGCATGCGTTGTTGGGCAGCCTGTATGACCGCCTGGATCGTCCCGCCGACGCGGTGCGCCACTGGCGTCTGGCCACGGCGGCCAGCATGGCCTTGCCGGTGCTGGCGGTGGATGCGGCCTTGCCCGCGGCCGACACCGGTTCCGATCCCTATCGCGTGGACGCCGAAGGCGGCTATGCGGTGGGCCTGTCGGACACGGACGGCGACGCCGACGTTGGCGGCGATTATCCGGCGCTGCCGCCTTCGGTGGCGGCATCGGCTTCCGACTATGTGCTGGACCCCGATGCGCGCGTCAGCAAGGATCAGCATGCTCGCGCGTTGGCGCCGGAAGACGCGCCGCTTGCCGGCGGCACGTCCGATATCGACGAGTACTTCGACAGCGCCCCGATCCCGGCGGCGGCTTTCGATGAGCCCGTGCCCACGTACTCGCCGGCGCCTGCTGCCAGCCCGAAGCCCGCGCCTGCCGCGGCGCCGGTGCCGGCGACCAAGCCGCCGTTCAAGGACGACGGCTCGCTTTGAACATTTCTTCAGACAAACAACAAGGTTGAATCATGAGTCTTGATCGCGTCTCCCCTGGCAAGAAGCTGCCGGAAGACTTCAACGTCATCATCGAAATCCCCATGAACGCCGACCCGGTGAAGTACGAGGTCGACAAGGACACGGGCGCGATTTTCGTTGACCGCTTCATGCTGACCGCGATGCACTACCCGTGCAACTACGGCTACATCCCGCAAACCCTGTCGGACGACGGTGACCCCGCCGACGTGCTGGTCCTGACCCCGTTCCCGATCCAGATCGGCGCCGTCGTGCGCTGCCGCGCCATCGGCGTGCTGGAAATGGACGACGAGTCGGGCGGCGACGCCAAACTGTTGGCCGTGCCGATCGAAAAGCTGTACCCCCCGTACCGCAACATCAAGTCCTACGAAGATCTGCCGACCGAAGACGTCGCGCGTATCCAGCACTTCTTCGAGCACTACAAGGACCTGGAAAAGGGCAAGTGGGTCAAGGTCAAGGGCTGGAAGGGCGTTGATGCCGCTCACGAAGAAATCGTGAACAGCGTCGAACGCTACAACAAGGCCTGATCAGGCTTTGGGCCGCGCCGGTGTCGAACCGGCCGGCGCCTTGATGCGGCGCGGCCGCGACGGCATGATGCCGATCGCCGCCGCGCCGTTGCTTTGTGGCGCCTGCAAGTTTTGCGAGACCTCGGCGGCGGCGATCTGGATGCGGGCTTGCAGCACGTCCAGCCGTTCCGGTGATGTGTGCGCTTCTGCTGCAATGAACACCAAGCTGCCGACCACCTTTTGTTCGGGGCTGAAAATCGCCGCGCCGATGCCCATCAAGCCGCGGTCGACCTCGCCATGCGAGACGCACACCCCGGCCGTGCGCAGCCGTTTCAGGTTGGCGCGGAACGCATCCCAGTCATCGCCCAACCCGGCTTCGCGGATTTCGGCCGCGTGCCATAGCATCAGGTTGCGCAACTGGTAAGGCGGCAGGTTGGCCAGGATGGGTTTGGCCGTGGCGCCGCGAAACATCGGGAACGGCCGGCCGCGGGCATAGCTGGATTCGATGGAGTGGTCGGTCCAGTAGCGGTCCACGCACATGACCTTGTCGCCGTAATAGCTGCACAGCATCAGGTTGGCATGGAGTTCGTCGCCGGTTGCGCGCATGACGTCGCGCGCGGCGCGCATCAGCGGATCGTGCTGGCGCAGGTGGCGGTCCAGTTCGATGATGCGGGAACCCAGCACATAGGCGCCGCCGGCGGTTGGCGCCAGCAGGCCGCTTTCGGTCAGCGACTTCAGATAGCGGTAGGCCGTGGCGCGCGAGCACTCCAGATGCGCCATGACGTCCTCCTGGAACGCGGCGGTGGTGTCGTCGCGAAAGAGGTCGAGTATGGACAGCATGCGATCGGGAGTGCTCATTGCTTCTGGGTGTGCCTAGTGAATGTGGAAGCCGCCGTTGACGTCGACCACGATGCCGGTTGAATAAGAGGACAGGTCCGAGGCCAGGAAAACGATGGCCTGGGCAACTTCGGCGGGCGAGCCGAAACGTTGCAGTGGAATGCCCTGTTTGAGTTCTTGTTCCCAATTTTCGCCGAATTTCCCCAGCGTCATGTCCGTTTCGATAATGCCGGGAGCGACGCAGTTGGCGCGGATGCCTCGCGGCCCCAATTCGCGCGCCAGGGCCTTGGTGAAACTGATGACGCCGCCCTTGGATGCCGCGTAGTGCGAACCGCCCAGCAGCCCGCCGCCGCGCAGCGCCGCGGTGGAACCCAGGTTCACGATGGCCGGGCGCCGCGTGCTTTCCAGCAGGGCGGGCAGCGCCGCGTGCGTGACGTTGTAGGTGCCGGTCAGGTTGACGTCGATCATGCGGCGGAACTCGTCTTCGGGCAGGTCCCAGATGCGCGTGGCGGCAACGATGCCCGCGTTATTGACCAGCACATCGATGCCGCCCAGCGCCATGCGGGCCTGCTCGATCGCGGCCTCGCACGAGACACCGCGCGACACGTCGCAGTGCAGGTCCATACGGCCGTCGGCGAGCACGCCCGCGCCGCCCTCGGGGTAGGCGTAGTCCAGCACCGCCACCGTGGCGCCGTGCGCCAAAAACAGGTCCACCACCGCCGCGCCGATGCCCCGGGGGTTTGCACCCCCGGTGACAACGGCGCGCTTGCCGGCCAGCAGTGCAAGCGCGCCGTCCATCACGACTTCACCAGCGAGCAGCCGCCGTCCTTCAGCGGGCGGAACGCTTGTTCGGCGGGAATCTTGCGCACCAGGTTGTAGTAGTCCCAGTCGCGCTTGGACTCCGATGGCTTCTTGACCTGGAACAGATACAGGTCGCGCATGACGCGGCCATCTTCACGGATACGGCCGTTTTCGGTCATGAAATCATTGATGGGCGTGTCGTGCATTTTCTTCAACACGGGTTCGGACGCGTCCGTGCCGGCAGCCTTGACCGCGTTCAGGTAGTGCATGGCGGCACTGTAGTTGCTGGCCTGCACCATCGACGGCATGCGCCCCGTGCGCTTGAAGTAGCGTTCGGACCATTGCCGCGCGCGGTCGTCCTGGTCCCAATAGAACGGTTCGACCAGATTCAGCCCCTGCGCGTATTCCAGCCCCACGCTGCGCACATCGACGATGCTCATGAAGAGGGCGGCCACGCGCTGCTTGCTGCCCATGATGCCGAATTCAAATGCCTGTTTGATGCTGTTGATGGTGTCGCCGCTGCCGTTGGCCAGGCCGATCACCTGCGCCTTGGAAGCTTGCGCCTGCAACAGGAACGACGAGAAGTCCGAGCTGGCGATAGGGTGGCGCACGCTGCCCACCACTTGTCCGCCCTTGGCTTTCACCACTGCCATCGCGTCGCGTTCCAGCGAGTGGCCGAAGGCGTAATCGGACGTGATGAAGTACCAGCTCTTGCCGCCGTCTTCCATCACGCCGTTGGCCACGCCGGTGGCATAGGCGTAGGTGTCGTACGTCCAGTGCATGCCGTTGGGCGAACACGCTTTGCCCGTCAGGTCGGCCGACCCCGCGCTGGTGAAGATGACGACGCGCTTCATCTGGCGGGTCAGGTCCTGCACGGCCAGGGCGATAGCCGAATTGGGCACGTCCAGGATCAGGTCCACCTTGTCGTTCTCGTACCAGCGGCGCGCAATGGACACCCCGATGTCCACCTTGTTCTGGTGGTCGGCCGAGATCACTTCAATGGGCTTGCCCAGCACGGTGCCGCCGAAATCCTCGACGGCCATCTTCACGGCTTCCACGCCGAACTTGCCGGACAGGTCCGCCATCATGCCGGACTGATCGCCCAGCACGCCGATCTTCACGACATCATCGGACACCTGCGCCATGGCGGGCAGGGATACGGCGCCCAGCACGCAGGCGGCAAGGCTGTTCTTGAAACGGGTCTTCATGGGGGGTGTCTCCTTGGGGGTCTTGGTTCTTTTGCGCGCCGTCCTGTGCCGGGCGGTCATGCGGTCTTGCGGATTCAAGCTGAATCCTGCCGGGGCAGGCGGACTTACTCCAGCGTCTGGCCAGCGTAAGCGTCGATAAACAGATTGGGTTTCAGGAAAAAGCTGAGCACCAGCGCGCCGTTGGGCGCGCGCGCCACGTGTTGATTGCCGCGGGGGCGCCAAACGTAGTCGCCCGCGCAGACCTCGCCTTCGGCGTCCACGATGGAGCCTTCCAGGACGTAGGTCTGTTCGACTTCAACGTGTTCATGCAAAGGCAGTTCCGTGCCGGGCTGCCAGCGAAACAGCGCGGTGAGCAGGCCGGATTCCTTGTCCTGCATCAGCACCTTCATGTCGATGCCTTCCACCTGCGTGGGTTTCCAGGGCAGATCAGCCACTTTCAGAAAGCGTGAGGCCAGCGGCGGCAGCGCGTTGGCCGCGGGGCAGCCGGGGGTTTCGAGGGCCATGAATGTCTCCTAGCCAGAACTCGTTATGGAAGAAAAAGCAAGAATCTTGTTATTGAGTGTTTAAAAATAGTCGCGTATATTGAGATTGATGTCAACTTTGTTTTTGCATCTGGAAAGCAGGGACGACACAGGCCGGGCCTAGAGATCCGGTGCATATAAGACAAGGAGACAAGCTTGAAACACGACTATCTGGACCAGACATTTGGTCTGGCGGGACGCGTCGCGCTGGTGACGGGCGCGGCCAGGGGATTGGGTTACGCCATTGCGCAGGCGTTGGGCCGCGCGGGGGCGCAGGTGGTGGTCAACGACCTGTCGCAGGACGCTTGCGATGCTGCTTGCGCGCGGCTCGCGGGTGACGGCATCACGGCGCATGCATCGCCTTTTGATGTGGCCGATGCCGCCGCCGTGGCCGCAGCCGTGAGCCAGCTGGAAGAGGCCGGCCTGTTCATCGACGTGCTGGTCAGCAACGCCGGCAATCAGAATCGCAAAGCGGTGGTCGACATGACGCCCGCCGAATGGCAGGCGCTGCAAAACGTCCACGTGAACGGCGCGTTCCATTGCGCGCGGGCCGTCTTGCCCGGCATGGGCAAGCGGGGCTTCGGCCGCATTGTGCTGATGTCGTCCGTGGCGGGTCAGGCCACCATGCCGAACATCGCCGCTTACGCGACCGCCAAGGGCGCGATTGCCGCGTTCACGCGTGCGCTGGCCGTGGAATACGGTGCCAGCGGCGTCACGTGCAATGCCCTGGCGCCGGGATTCGTGCGCACGGATTTCACGCAGGGCTTGCAGGACAATCCGCAGTTCCAGTCGTTCCTGTCGACGTCCGTGCCGGTCGGCCGCTGGGCGACACCCGAAGACATTGCTCCCGCCGTGGTCTACCTGGCGTCGCCGGGCGCGTCGTTCGTCAACGGGCATGTCCTGGCGATCGACGGCGGCCTGCTGGCCCGCATGTAAGGAACCCCGCCATGACCTCAAGCACCCAAGCGGTTTTATCCGCACAGGGGCTGGTCAAGCGGTTCGGCGGCTTCAATGCCGTCGACGGCGTGACCCTTGCCCTGCAGGAAGGCTCTATCCATGCGCTGATTGGCCCCAATGGCGCGGGCAAAACCACCTGCTTCAATCTGCTGACCAAATTTCTGACGCCGGACGCGGGCGTCATTCACTACCGCGGACGCGACATCACGGCGTTGGCGCCGGAAGAGATCGCGCGGCTGGGCATCGTCCGCTCGTTCCAGATTTCGGCGGTGTTCCTGGGCCTGACCGTGCTGCAGAACATGCGCGTGGCGCTGATGCGCCAGCATGGCGACGGGCTGCGCTTCTGGCGCAGCCGGCGCAGCGTGGATCGCCTGAACGATCGCGCCATGGAACTGCTGGACGCGGTGGGCCTGGCGAACCTGGCCAGCACCACGGCGGCGCTGTTGCCGTATGGGCGCAAGCGCGCGCTGGAAATTGCGATGACGCTAGCGCTGGAACCCGAAATCATGCTGCTGGATGAACCCATGGCGGGCCTGGGGCAGGAAGACGTCGCCCGTATCGCCGCGCTGATCCGGCGGGTGTCGGTGAGTCGCAGCATCCTGATGGTGGAGCACAACCTGTCCGTTGTGGCCGATCTGTCCGACACCATCACCGTATTGGCGCGTGGCGCCGTGCTGGCGCAAGGCGACTACGCCGCGGTGTCGCGCGATGAGCGCGTCATCACCGCCTACATGGGCTCGGACGAGGAGGCGCACTGAGATGCTGGCAATCAAAGACCTCAACGCCTGGTATGGCGAATCCCATGTGCTGCATGGCGTGGACATTGATGTGAACCGGGGCGAACTCGTCACCATCCTGGGCCGCAACGGCGCGGGCAAGACGACGACGCTGCGCGCCATCATGGGCATCCTGGACAAACGGCGCGGCTCGATCCGGCTGAACGGACAGGAAACCGTGGGCATGGCGCCGCATCGTATCCCGCGTCTGGGCGTGGTGTATTGCCCCGAAGAACGGGCGGTATTCCGCAGCCTGAGCGTGACCGAAAACCTGATGCTGCCGCCGCGTCTGGCGGCAGGCGGCATGTCGCTGGACGAGATCTACACGCTGTTTCCGAACCTGCGCGAACGCAGCGACAGCTCGGGCGGCAACCTGTCGGGCGGCGAACAGCAGATGCTGGCGATTGCGCGCATCCTGCGCACGGGCGCCCAACTGATCTTGCTGGACGAACCCACCGAAGGCCTGGCGCCGGTCATCGTGCAGCAGATCGGGCAGGCCATCCGCACGCTCAAAGAGCGGGGGTTCACCATCGTGCTGGTCGAGCAGAACTTCCGCTTCGCGACCAAGGTGGCGGACCGCCATTACGTCATGGAGCACGGTTGCGTGGTCGACCAGTTGTCGGCGGATGAGGCGCGCCGCGATCCTGCCCGGATCGCGCGCCGTCTGGGCGTCTGAGAGGAGAAGGCCTGTGTTCGAAATTTTCGGTGTGCCGTCCACGGCACTGTTCGGCCAGCTCCTGCTTGGCCTGATCAACGGTTCGTTCTACGCCTTGCTCTCGATCGGGCTGGCGGTGATTTTCGGCCTGTTGAACATCATCAACTTCGCCCATGGCGCGCAGTACACGGCGGGCGCGTTTCTTGCCTGGATGCTGCTGAACTATCTGGGCGTGAACTACTGGGCCGCCCTGGTGCTGGTGCCGCTGATCATGGCGGTGTTCGCGGTGGTGGTCGAGCGTTTGCTGATCTCGCGCACGTATCGCATGGATCACCTGTACGGCTTGCTGCTGACGTTTGGCATCGCCTTGTTGATCGAGGGCGCGTTGCGGCAGGCCTATGGCGTGTCGGGCCTGCCGTACATCATCCCCAAGGCGCTGAGCGGTGGCGTGAACCTGGGGTTCATGTTCCTGCCCTGGTATCGCGGCTGGGCGGTGGCGGTGTCGCTGGTGCTGTGCCTGGCGGTGTGGGTCCTGATCGAGAAAACGCGCGTGGGCGCCATGCTGCGCGCGGCGACCGAGAACCCGACCATCGTGCGTTCCTTCGGCATCAACGTGCCGCTGCTGATCACGCTGACCTACGCGCTGGGCGTGGCGCTGGCCTCGGTGGCGGGCGTGATCGCGGCGCCCATCTATCAGGTCAGCCCGATGATGGGGTCGAACCTGGTGGTGGTGGTGTTCGCCGTGGTTGTGATCGGCGGCATGGGCTCCATCATGGGGGCCATCGTCAGCGGCTTCGGGCTGGGCATCATCGAAGGCCTGACCAAGGTGTTCTATCCCGAGGCCGCGAATCTGGCGATCTTCATCATCATGGTGCTGGTGCTGCTGTGCAAGCCGGCGGGCCTGTTCGGCAAGCCACTGCAAATGCAGAACGTGCTGGCCGCCGAAGCCACGCGCGAGCCCGTGCAACTGAGCCGGCGCGCGATGCGTATCGCCATGGCGGTGCTGGCCGTCGTGGCGTTGGCCGCGCCGTGGTTCGTGTACCCGACGTTCCTGATGAAGGTGCTGTGCTTCGCGCTTTTTGCGGCGGCGTTCAACCTGCTGGTGGGGTATGTGGGCCTGCTGTCGTTTGGCCATGCGGCGTTCTTTGGCGCGGCCGCCTACGCCACGGGCATCGTGATGAAGCTGCTGGGCGCCACGCCCGAACTGGGGCTGTTGGCGGGCGTGTTGACGGGCGGACTGCTGGGGCTGCTGTTCGGCGCCATCGCCATCCGGCGCCAGGGCATCTACTTCGCGATGATCACGCTGGCGCTGTCGCAGCTGGTTTACTTCATTGCCGTGCAGGCTGGGTTCACGGGCGGCGAAGACGGCTTGCAGAGCGTGCCGCGCGGCAAGCTGTTTGGCCTGATCGACCTGGAAGGCGTGATGCCGATGTACTACTTCACGCTGGCCGTCTTTGCGCTGGGCTACGCCTTCGTGCTGCGTGTGCTGAATTCTCCCTTTGGCGAAGTGATCCGGTCTGTGCGCGATAACGAGCAGCGCGCGCGCTCGTTGGGGTATTCGACGTCGCGCTACAAGCTGCTGGCGTTCACGCTGTCGGCCTCGGTGGCGGGCCTGGCGGGCGGGCTGAAGGTGCTGGTGTTCGGCGTGGCCTCGCTGACGGACGTGCACTGGCACGCCAATGGCGAGGTAGTGCTGATGGCGCTGCTGGGGGGCATCGGCACGGTGTTCGGCCCGCTGGTGGGGGCATTCACCTTTGTGTCGCTGCAGAACTATCTGGCGCCGCTGGGTTCCTGGGTGCTGATTGTCCAGGGCGTGATCTTCGTCTTGTGCGTGCTGCTGTTTCGAGACGGCATCATGGGGTTGGTGTCGCGCGCCTGGCTTGCCGCGACCCGCGTGAAAAAGGAGTCCTGATGTTTCTGCATGTCGTGATGTTGCAACTGTCGGCGGCTGCCGACGCCCAATTCCATGCGCGCGTCCAAGGTTATTGCGACCGCATCCTTGCAGAATGCGAGGGGGTGGCGGGCTACGCGTTCCGGCCCAACCAGGCCAGCCGCGCCGACGGGCTGACCCACGCCGTGGTGGCGGCCTTTGCCGACGGCCCGGCGCATGACCGCTACCAGGTCTCGCCCGCGCACCAGGAAATGAAGGCCTATATGGCAAACTTCATCGAACGCCTGGTGGTTTTTGACGGGGATATCCCTACGTTTTCCTGAACAAAACAGCGCAGCGCGTTCCTCCCGGAAAGGGATAAACTCGCGGATGATTTTTCACGTATCTGTCATAGGTTGATCACTCATGGACTACGTATTGCCTCCCCAGCCGCCCGTGGCGGCCCCTGTTGCCGGTAGCGCCGCGCTGTTCCCGGTGCGCCGCGTGTACTGCGTCGGCCGCAACTACGCCGAGCACGCCAAGGAAATGGGCTTCACCGGCCGTGAAGATCCGTTCTTTTTCTGCAAGCCGGCGGACGCCGTGCTGAGCGTGGCCGACGGTGAAACCGGCAAGATGGCCTATCCGCCCAAGACCTCCAATCTGCACTACGAGATGGAACTGGTCGTGGTGCTGGGCAAGGGCGGCCGCGACATTCCCGTCGAAGAAGCCAACGACTGCGTGTGGGGCTACGCGCTGGGTCTGGACATGACCCGCCGCGACCTGCAAGGCGAAATGAAGAAGCAGGGCCGCCCCTGGGAAATCGGCAAGGCGTTCGATCAATCCGCGCCGATGGGCCCGATCCACCCGCGCAGCGTCGTGGGCACGCTCGACAAGGGCGCGATCTGGCTCGACGTGAACGGCCAGCGCAAGCAGTCCAGCGACATTTCGCAAATGCTGTGGAACATTCCGGAAAGCATTTCCTATCTGTCGGGCCTGTTCGAACTGCAACCGGGCGACATCATCTTCACCGGCACCCCCGAAGGCGTGGGCGCGGTGGTGCAGGGTGACGTCATCACGGGTGGTGTCGAAGGCCTGGGCGAACTGCGCGTGCAGATCGTCTGACGCCAGACAGTCCCGTTTCACTTTTTTGTTCAGGAGTTGACAGCATGCGCGGCAAGATCGTGCTGACCGCCTTCGTCGTATTCGGATTCGTGCTCGCCGGTTGCAATACCGTTGCGGGCATGGGAAAGGATATGTCCCGGGCCGGCAATGCCATCACCAACGCGGCCGACAAGTAATCCCCGGCGTCGTTGTGTTCAGGCAAGAAAAAGCCCCTTGAGCAATCAAGGGGCTTTTTTTATGCGAAGCAGAACCGTGCTTTACAGCACATCCCCCGCATAGTCGGCCAGGCGCGAACGTTCGCCACGCTGCAAGGTGACGTGGCCCGAATGCGGCCAGCCCTTGAAGCGGTCGACGACGAACGTCAGGCCCGAACTGCCTTCGGTCAGATACGGCGTATCGATCTGGGCGACGTTGCCCAGGCAGATCACCTTGGTGCCGGGGCCCGCGCGGGTCACCAGCGTCTTCATCTGCTTGGGCGTCAGGTTCTGCGCTTCGTCGATGATCAGGTACTTGTTCAGGAAGGTGCGGCCGCGCATGAAGTTCAATGACTTGACCTTGATACGCGAACGAATCAGGTCCATGGTGGCGGCGCGGCCCCAGTCCCCGTTGCCTTCGCCTTCGCCCATGTTGAGCACATCCAGGTTGTCTTCCAGCGCGCCCATCCAGGGCAGCATCTTTTCTTCTTCCGTGCCGGGCAGGAAACCGATGTCTTCACCGACAGGCACCGTGACGCGGGTCATGATGATCTCGGTATAGCGCTTGGTTTCCAGCACCTGCGTGATGCCCGCCGCCAGCGCCAGCAGCGTCTTGCCGGTACCGGCCTGACCCAGCAGCGAGACGAAGTCGCACTCCGGGTTCATCAGCAGGTTCATGGCGAAGTTTTGCTCGCGGTTGCGCGCCGTGATGCCCCAGACATTGTTCTTGCCGTGGGTGTAGTCGCGCAGGGTCGCCAGCACCGCCATCTTGCCGCTGACTTCGCGCACTTGCGCGTACAGCGGCATCTGGCCTTCAAAGTAGACGAACTGGTTGACGACAAACTGCGAGCACAGCGGGCCATGGATGCGGTAGAAGGTGGTGCCGCCTTGCTGCCAGGATTCGACATCCTTGCCGTGCTTGTTCCAGAAGTCTTCGGGCAGTTGCATCACGCCCGAATACATCAGGTCGGAATCTTCCAGGACGTGGTCGTTGAAGTAGTCTTCCGCGGCCATACCTAGCGCGCGCGCCTTCAGGCGCATGTTGATGTCTTTCGACACCAGCACGACCTCGCGCTGCGGGTACTTTTCCTGCAAGGCGCGCACCACGCCCAGGATCTGGTTGTCGGCCTTGCCCATGGGCAGGTCGGACGGCAGGGTGCTGTGGATGGCGGTTGTCTGGAACAGCAGACGGCCGGTGGCGTCCTTGTTGCCCAGCTTGGCAAGTTCCAGCCCTTCATCCAGCTGCGTGGTGTCTTGCACCAGCGCATCCAGCGAACGGCTGACCTGACGCGCGTTGCGCGCCACTTCCGACATGCCTTTCTTTTGGTGGTCGAGCTCTTCCAGCGTCATCATCGGCAAGAAGATGTCGTGCTCTTCAAACCGGAACAGCGAGCTGGGATCGTGCAGCAGCACGTTCGTGTCCAGAACAAACAGCTTGCGCGGTTCGTTCTGCGCACGAGGCTTGGCGCGCTTGGCGGGGGCGGGCTTGGCCGGGCGCGTTTCCGTGCGGGGGGCGGCAGCAGCAGGAGCAGGGGGTGGAACCTGGCGCGCGGGCGCGGGAATCTGCGCCTTGCGGGCCGGAGACGCCATGCCGTCGAGTTCGGGCTGGACGAGAAGCTCGTCCTCGTCGTCGTCAGCAAGAACGGCTTGGGTGTTGGACCGCGCAGCGGCGGTCTTGGTGGTGCGGGCCTGCGCCCGGGCGGTTTCGCCCGAGGGGAAGGTCAGGATGGCTGCGGGACGGGTGGGCAACTTCGGAAGCGGCATATGCGTCACTCTCCAGGGTGGGCCGGCTTAGCGCCTGACGGGTATTCCTGTACAGCTAACCGATGCTTTTTGCGGCCTGCAGGACTTCCTTGGCGTGACCCGGGACCTTCACCCCGCGCCACTCCTGCACCAGCACGCCATAGGCGTCGATCAAAAAGGTGCTGCGTTCAATACCGCGCACCTGCTTGCCGTACATATTCTTCTGCTTGATGACGCCGAACAGATTGCACACGGTTTCGTCGGCGTCGGAGATGAGCGGGAAAGGAAGTTCGTACTTGGCCTTGAAGTTCTCATGCGACTTCAGCGAGTCGCGCGAGATTCCAATCACCACGGCGCTGGCCGCCAGAAATTCGGCGTTCAGGTCGCGGAAGTCCTGGCTTTCGGTGGTGCAGCCAGGCGTGTTGTCCTTTGGGTAGAAATACAGGATCACGGCGCGGCCCTGGCATTGTTCCAGGCTGATCGGACCAATGGTGCTTTCAGCGGTGAACATCGGGGCGGGCTTGCCGATACTGGGCGTCATTTCTGGGGTTCTCCGTTCGGGGGGATGAGGGCCACGACCACGCGTCGGCCCTCTGCCATCAGGATGTTGTAGGTGCGAGAGGCGGCGTGCGTGTCCATGATCTCGACGCCGATGCCCATGGTCAACAGGGGACGCAGCACTTCAGGACGCAGGAACTGTTGCCGGGCGCCCGTGCCCACCAGCAGCACTTCGGGCGCATTGGCCGGGCGGCTGGGGCTGGCTTCCGGTTCGTCCAGAAAGGCCATGGGATCGCGGACGGGCTCGACTAAGCCGGCCGCCTGATGCAACAGGGAAGAGGTGATGTCGGCCGGCGACTCAACGGGCCATTCGGACACTTCGCCTTCGGGGCCAAAAGCGACCGAGGAGGAAAAACGTACCTGGTTGACCTCGATATAACCCTCACCGTACGCGGTGACAGTGTTCAGAGCGGCCGTCGCAGGATCGGTATGCAGCTTCAATAAAAACTCCGGCTTTATGGGCTTGATAATAGCGCATCAAGATGACCTGATGTTGCGCAGTATCCACTCGGGAAATGGGGGTTTTTCCGCCCCATTTGCCGCCTAGGCGTCGTTGCGCTAGATTACAGGGTTTTGTTGCGCTGCAAACGTGTGCGGGCGCGGCGTTCAGCCCCTGCGGGTCATTCCTGCGTGTCATCCCTGCCTGTCACCCCTACGTGTCACCCCTGCGTGTAGCCTTGAGTTTTACCCCTAAGGATTCCCCATGAGGAAGTTCTCTCGCATCGAGCGATTGCCTCCGTACGTTTTCAACATTACCGGCGAGCTCAAGATGGCGGCGCGTCGGCGGGGCGAGGACATCATCGACATGTCCATGGGCAATCCGGATGGCGCAACGCCCAAGCACATTGTCGACAAGATGGTGGAAGCGACCTCGCGTCCGACCACCCACGGCTACTCGGTGTCCAAGGGCATTCCGCGTTTGCGCAAGGCGATCTGCGACTGGTATCAGCGCCGTTACGCGGTAGAGTTCGACCCGGATTCCGAAGCCATTGTCACCATCGGCTCCAAGGAAGGCCTGGCCCACTTGATGCTGGCCACGCTGGACCGCGGCGACACCGTGCTGGTGCCGAACCCGAGCTACCCCATTCACATCTACGGCGCTGTCATCGCCGGCGCCAACATCCGTTCGGTGCGCATGACGCCGGGCGTGGATTTCTTCGAGGAACTGGAACGCGCCGTGCGCGAATCCTTCCCGAAGCCCAAGATGATGGTGCTGGGCTTTCCCAGCAACCCCACCGCGCAGTGCGTGGACCTGTCATTCTTTGAACGCGTGGTGGCGCTGGCCAAGGAACACGATATCCTTGTCGTGCATGACCTGGCCTACGCCGACATCACGTTCGACGGCTATGTGGCCCCGTCCATCATGCAGGTGCCCGGCGCGCGCGATGTCGCCGTCGAGTTCTTCACGATGAGCAAGAGCTACAACATGGCGGGCTGGCGCGTCGGCTATATGGTCGGCAACCGCGAGCTGGTCAACGCGCTTGCGCGCATCAAGAGTTATCACGACTACGGTACCTTCACGCCGATCCAGGTGGCGTCCATCGCTGCGCTGGATGGCCCGCAAGATTGCGTGAACGAGATCGTGGCCCAGTACCAAAGCCGCCGCGACGTGCTCGTGCGCGGTCTGCACGAAGCAGGTTGGAATGTGGAAATTCCCAAGGCGTCCATGTATATCTGGGCGCAAATCCCCGAGCCCTACCGGGCAATGGGCTCTTTGGAATTTGCCAAGCGTGTCCTGTCGGATGCGAAAGTAGCCGTGTCCCCCGGGATCGGCTTCGGCGAGTACGGCGACGACTACGTACGCTTCGCTCTTATCGAAAACGAGCAGCGCACCCGCCAAGCGGTGCGCGGCATCAAAGATATGTTCCGCAAGGACGGATTGCTGAAATGAATACCCCCCTACGCTCACCCGTCTCGCATGGCCCCGAGGGCAGCGCGATGAATCCCATGAAGGTGGGCCTGCTCGGACTCGGCGTGGTTGGCGGCGGCACGTGGACCGTGCTGTCGCGCAACGCGGAAGAAATTGCACGCCGCGCTGGCCGCCGCATTGAAGTCACGCGCGCCGCTGTGCGCGATGTGGCCAAGGCGCGCGCCCGCGTGGGCGACTCGATTCTGGTCGACACCGACGTGCACGCGCTGGTTCGCGACCCCGAAATCGATATCGTCGTTGAGCTGATTGGCGGCGACACGCTGGCGCTGGAGCTGGTGATGGAAGCCATCGCCAACGGCAAGCATGTCGTCACCGCCAACAAGGCCCTGCTGGCCAAGCACGGCAACGAGATCTTCGCCGCCGCTTACGAGCGTGGCGTCATGGTCACGTTCGAAGCCGCGGTTGCCGGCGGCATCCCGATCATCAAGGCGATCCGCGAAGGCCTGACCGCCAACCGCATCCAGTGGGTGGCCGGCATCATCAACGGCACTACCAACTTCATCCTGTCCGAAATGCGTTCGCGCGGCCTGCCGTTTGCCGACGTGCTGGCCGAAGCCCAGCGCCTGGGCTACGCCGAAGCCGACCCGACGTTCGACGTGGAAGGCGTGGACGCCGCGCACAAGCTGACCTTGCTGGCCTCGCTGGCCTTCGGCGTGCCGGTGCAGTTCGACCGCGCCTACATCGAAGGCATCTCGAATTTGGCCGCCGAAGATATCGAACACGCCGAACGCCTGGGCTATCGCATCAAGCTGCTGGGCGTGACCAAGCGCCGCCCCGACGGCATCGAGCTGCGCGTACATCCGGCGCTGGTGCCGTCCGAGCGCCTGCTGGCCAACGTGGAAGGCGCGATGAACGCCGTGCTGGTCAAGGGCGACGCCGTCGGCCCCACGCTGTACTACGGCCAAGGCGCGGGCGAAGAGCCCACCGCATCGGCCGTGGTTGCCGACCTGGTTGACGTGACGCGCCTGCACACGGCCGACCCGGGCAACCGAGTGCCGCATCTGGCGTTCCAGCCGGACGCCATGTCTGACACCCCGATCCTGCCGATTGAACTGGTCAGCACGTCGTACTACCTGCGCCTGCGCGTGGATGATCAGCCCGGCGTGCTGGCGGATATCGCCCGCATTCTGGCTGACCGCTCCATCTCGATCGGGTCGATGATTCAGCAGCCGTCGCACATTGGCGGCGCCGACATCATCTTCCTGACGCATGAAGCCGTGGAAGGCAACGTCAACCAAGCCATCGAGCGCATCGAGTCCCTGCCGTTCGTGCGGTCCAAGGTCACGCGACTGCGCGTGGAGAACTTGACATGAAATACGTCTCTACCCGTGGCGGCATGAACGCCCTGGAATTCTCGGACATCCTGCTGGAAGGCCTGGCGCCCGATGGCGGCCTGGCCATGCCGGAGCAGCTGCCGCAGGTGTCCGAGCAGACGCTCGAATCCTGGCGCGGCCTGTCCTACGCGGACTTGGCGTTCGAAGTGTTGTCGCTGTTCGCCACCGACATTCCCGCGGAAGACCTGCGCCGCCTGACGCGCGCGGCCTACACGCAAGAAATCTTCAACAGCGAAGACATCGTCCCGCTGCGTCCGCTGGACGGCGGCCTGTCGCTGCTGGGCTTGTCCGAAGGGCCGACGCTGGCTTTCAAAGACATGGCCATGCAGTTCCTGGGCCAGGTCTTTGAATACGTGCTGGCCAAGCGCGGCACCACGCTGAACATCGTGGGCGCAACCTCGGGCGACACGGGCTCGGCCGCGGAATACGCCTTGCGCGGCAAGCAGGGCGTGGCCGTGTTCATGCTGTCGCCGCACGGCCGCATGAGCGCCTTCCAGCGCGCGCAGATGTATTCGCTGCAAGACGAAAACATCCACAACATTGCCGTGCATGGCGTGTTCGATGAAGCGCAGGACATCGTCAAGGCCTTGGCGGGCGATCTGGAATTCAAGACGAAGTACCGCCTGGGCGCGGTGAACTCCATCAACTGGGCGCGCATTGCGGCCCAGGTGGTGTACTACTTCCACGGCTGGCTGCGCGCCACCGACAAGCCGGGCCAGCAGGTGTCGTTCGCCGTGCCCTCGGGCAACTTCGGCAACATCCTGTCGGGCCATATCGCGCGCAGCATGGGTCTGCCCGTGCGCCGCCTTGTGCTGGCCACGAACGAGAACAACGTGCTGGAAGAATTCTTCCGCACGGGTATCTACCGTCCGCGTCCGGCCGAGCAAACCTACGCCACGTCCAGCCCGTCCATGGACATCTCGCGCGCGTCGAACTTCGAGCGTTTCGTGTTCGACCTGGTCGGCCGCGACGCCGCCCGCGTGAAGGCGTTGTGGACCGCGCTGGCCAAGGATGGCTCGTTCGACCTGTCCGACCTGCTGCCGGAATTCGAATCGCGCTACGGCTTCGTGTCGGGCCAGAGCTCGCACGAAGACCGTCTGGCGACCATTCGTTCCGTGTACGAAGAAACCGGCGTGCTGGTTGACCCGCACACGGCTGACGGCGTGAAGGTTGCGCGCGAATTTGTCGAGCCAGGCGTGCCGATGCTGGTCCTGGAAACCGCCTTGCCGGCCAAGTTCTCCGAGACCATCGAAGAAGCGCTGGGCCGTCCTGCCACGCCGCCGGGCAATCTGGCGAATCTGGAATCCTTGCCGCAACGCGTGGAAGTCATGGAATGCAGCGTCGCCGCCGTGCGCCGTTTCATCGAGGCCAACGCCAAGGTGTGAACCGCCTGGCGAAAACGTGTAACCGCTTGCGGTTTCTGTAAGCGCAAAACCCCACTCAGGCCCGTCCTGCGTGGGGTTTTTTTACGATGTGGGACATCGTGATTACGTTCTCATGCATTTTGACCACAACCCGACACGGATTAGGGGCCGGATTACCGATACAGTGAATCCACCTAATCACACTTGGAGAACACGCCCATGAACCTGAAGACCATGACGTTGGCCCTGGTGGTGACCGGAGTTGGGGTGCTGGCCGGATGCTCGTCGCCCTCGGTCATTCAGAATCGGGACGGAAGCTCGACCGTAACGCCCGACACGCCGTCGTACGATAAAAAGTCCGGCATGTATGAATACGACAAGGACGGCAAGAAAGTCCAAGTCAACAAGGACGACGTAAAGTCCATTGAAGAGGTCAAGTAACCCCTGCTGCGCAACCCGCGCAATAAAAAAAGCCCCTTGAGAAATCAAGGGGCTTTTCAATGGGGCGACGATTACTTCGCCGCTTCTTCCGCGTGGTACCGGCCGACGCGCTCGACTTCGTTCTTCGAACCCAGGATCACGCTCACGCGCTGGTGCAGCGTGTCGGGCTGGATTTCCATGATGCGCTGCGTGCCGGTGATCGACGCGCCGCCTGCCTGTTCGATCAGGAAGCTCATGGGGTTGGCTTCGTACATCAGGCGCAGCTTGCCGGCCTTGCCGGGTTCGCGGGCGTCCCAGGGGTACATGAAGATGCCGCCGCGGGTCAGGATGCGATGCACGTCCGCCACCATCGAGGCGATCCAGCGCATGTTGAAATCCTTGCCCAAGGGGCCGGTCGACCCAGCCAGGCAATCGTCGATGTAGCGCTTCACAGGCGGGGCCCAGTGGCGCATGTTCGACATGTTGATGGCGAATTCCTTGGTGTCTTGCGGCACCTGGATGTTCTCGTGCGTCAACACCCACGAACCCATTTCGCGATCCAGCGTGAAGCCCACCACGCCGTTGCCGATGGTCAGCACCAGCATGGTCTGCGGGCCGTAGACGGCATAGCCGGCCACCACCTGCTTGTCGCCCGGTTGCAGGAAGTCCTGCTCGCAGACGGGGGCGCCCGACACGTTATGGGGGGCGTGCAGCACCGAGAAAATGGTGCCAATGGACACGTTCACGTCGATGTTCGACGAGCCGTCCAGGGGATCAAACAGCAGCAGGTATTCGCCCTTGGGGTAGCGGTTCGGGATGAGATGGATGGTTTCCATTTCTTCCGACGCCATGGCCGCCAGGTGGCCGCCCCATTCGTTGGCTTCGAGCAGGATTTCGTTGGACAGCACGTCCAGCTTCTTCTGCACTTCGCCCTGGACGTTTTCGCTTTCCAGGCTGCCCAGGACGCCGCCCAAGGCGCCCTTGCTGACAGCGTGACTGATGGCCTTGCAGGCGCGCGCGACCACTTCGATGAGCAGACGCACTTCCGGTGCAAGGGCTTGGGCGGAGCGTTGTTGCTCCACCAGGTATTGAGTCAGAGTTTTACGTTTCAAAAAGGTCTCCCTATGCTGCGAATTCTAATGCCTTGGATACGATTTCCTGCACGTTGCGCGACAGGCCTTCATGCGCGCGCACCTGTTGCAGGGCGGCCTGCATGGGCGTGCGCAGCGCCGGAACAAAACGCGACCAGTTGTCCAGCGCGCGGGCAAGGCGCGCTGCGATTTCCGGATTCAGTGCGTCCAGCGCCAGCACCTGCTCGGCCCAGAACGTGTAGCCGGAGCCGTCCGGGTGATGCATGCCGCGCGCATTGTTCAGGCAGAACTGGAAAATCAGCGCGCGGGCGCGGTTCGGGTTGCGCAATGTGAACGCGGGGTGCGTCATCAGCTCGCGCGCCGTTTGCACGGTGGTTGAACGGGCGGCGGCCTGCAGGGCGAACCACTTGTCTACCACCAGCGGATTGTCGCGCCACTTGTCGTAGAACGCGGCCAGCGCTTCCTGCGGAAAGTCGCCCTGGCCGTAATTGATCAGGACCGACAGCGCTGCAATGCTGTCCGTCATGTTGCCCGCGCGGTCGTACTGCTGTTCAGCCAGGCGCTGGGCATCATGCTCGCCAGCGGCCATCAGGTGGCCGAGCGCCAGGTTCTTCAGCGCACGCATGCCGGCCGGCACAGGGGCGGGGCTGTATTCACCCGGCGTCTGGTTCTGCTCGAATGCCTGACGGAATTCGGCGGCCAGTTGGCGTCCGAGTTCGGCGCGCAGGAAGTCGCGGGCAACGGCCAGCGCAGGCGGGTCCACCGCTTGCATGCGCTCGGCCAGCGTCTTCTCGGACGGCAGCGCCAGCGCGCGGGCGCGGTAGGCGGCGTCAATCACCGGGTCGGTCAGCAGGGCGCGCCAGGCCTCGATGAAGGCGGCGTCGGCGTGCAGCGTGCGGCCGGCTTGGCGGGCTTCGGCCAGCGCCAGGATCTGGCGCGTGGCCAATTCCTGCCCGGCTTCCCAGCGGGCGAACGGGTTCGTGTCATGCGCGGACAACAGCGCAAGCTCTTCGTCGGTCCAGTCGTAGTCGACGATGACCGGGGCCGAGAAGTCGCGCAGCAGCGATGGCACGGGGCGGTCGGCGATGTCTTCGAACACCCATTGCTGGCTTTGCGTGGTGAGCTCGAGCAGCGCGGTTTCCTTGGCCGCGCCGTCATGGCGCAGCGGCAGGGCTCGGCCGTCTTTGTCCAGCAGGCCAATGGCAAACGGGATGTGGTACGGCGCCTTGACGTAGTCGGCGCCGGCTTTTCTTTCGACGCCTACTGGCAGGCAGTCCTGCGTCAGCGTGACGGTGCAGCGGCGGGCGGCAGCGTCATGGTCCAGGCGGACGGTGACGCGCGGCGTGCCGGCCTGGCGATACCAGCGGCGAAACACCGACAAATCGCGGCCGGGGTGTTGGCGCACGTAGACCGATTCCATGGCGGCAACGAAGTCGTCGCAGGTGACGGCCTGGCCGTCGTGGCGGCGGAAATACTCGTCCATGCCGGCGCGGAACCCGGCTTCGCCCAGCAGCGTGTGCTGCATGCGGATGACTTCGGCGCCTTTCTCGTACACGGTAGCCGTGTAGAAATTGCCGATTTCCTGGTAGCTCTCGGGCCGGATGGGGTGAGCCATGGGGCCGGCGTCTTCGGGGAACTGAGCGGCGCGCAGGGCGACCACGTCGTCAATGCGCTTGACGGCGCGAGCGCTGGCGGCTGCCGCCTCGTCCATGCCATGCGCCATCATGTCAGCGCTGAATTCCTGGTCGCGGAAAACGGTCAGGCCTTCTTTCAAGCTCAGCTGGAACCAGTCGCGGCAGGTGACGCGGTTGCCCGTCCAGTTGTGGAAGTATTCGTGCCCGATAACGGATTCGATGCCTTCGTAGTTGGCGTCGGTGGCGCTGTCGGCGTCCGCCAGCACGTAGGCGGCGTTGAAGATGTTCAGGCCCTTGTTCTCCATCGCGCCCATATTGAAGTCGTGCACGGCGACGATCATGAAGCGGTCCAGATCCAGCTCCAGGCCGAAACGGGTTTCGTCCCAGCGCAGCGCGCGCACCAGCGAATCCAAGGCCCATTCGGTTTTGGTTTCGGAGCCCGGGTCGCTATATACCTGCAGCAGCACGTCGCGGCCGCTGGCCGTCTTGACTGTGGTTTCGCGGTGCGTGAGGTTGCCGGCAACCAGCGCAAACAGATAGCAGGGCTTGGGGAACGGGTCTTCCCATTCGACCTCGTTGCGGCCGTCGGGCAACTGGCGCGACGCCATCAGGTTGCCGTTACTCAGCAGCACCGGGTATTGCGGCTGAGCCCGCAGCGTCACGCGGTAGCGCGACATCACGTCGGGGCGGTCGGCAAACCAGGTGATGCGGCGAAAGCCTTCGGCTTCGCATTGCGTGAAGAAATTGCCACCCGATACGTACAAACCCATCAACGTGGAGTTGGCCGACGGCTTGCAGCGGCTGACGATTTCCACGGTGGCGTCTTGGGGCAGGCCGTAAATGGCCAGGCTGTGATCCGACAGGTGATAGCCGTCGGCGGCCAGCGCCTTGCCGTTAACGCCTACCGAGACGAGTTCCAGGTCTTCTCCATCCAGGATCAGAGCGGCGTCGGCGCTGGCGCCGGACTTGCGCTGCACGTGCATCGTGCAGCGCACTTCGGTGGCGTCGGGCGCCAGATCGAAGGCCAGAGCGACTTCGGGAATGTCGTAGGGGTAGGGCTGGTAGTCCTTGCGATAAACGGTAATGGGCGTGTCGGTGCGCATGGAGTTGCAGTCCTGGTTGAACGAGGAGTCTATTGTAGTAGGTGGTCGCGAGCGCTAGGCTGGGGCGTGCGGACTACGGCAAACTTTTTGCCGTGGCCCCAGTCAAAGCTCAGTATGATGGCGCCGTCGCGCGCTACAGGAGTCGCAATATGTCCAGAATGTCCATGTTCAGAGTTGGCCGTTGGGCCGGATTATTGGCCGTGGCGGGGGCGCTGACATTGACGGGCTGCGCAGCCCCTACGGTGTCGGCTCGGGTCACTTCTTTCCAGCAATGGCCAACCGGCGTTGAAGGTCAGACCTATCAATTCGTCGCGTCCGACCCTAACCAGGTCAATAATCTGGAATACCAGTCTTATCAGGATATGGTCCGCGCCGGCATCGGCGCAACCGGGCTGATCGAAGCCCAACCCGGGGCCAAGGGCCGCTTTGATGTGTCGTTCACGTACGGCACCAGCCAAACCCAGATCATGGTGCGCCGCCCCTATGACCCGTACTTCTATGGCGGTTATGGCTATGGCGGCTATTACGGTGGGCGGCCTTGGGGCCCGGGCTACGGCTATTGGGGCCCGGATTGGGTCGATGTCCCCATGGCGGTCCAGCGCAATACGCTGAACTTGAAGATCCGCGATACCCAGCGGGGCGGGGCTGAGGTTTATCGTTCCACGGCCTTCATACTCAGCCAGGGTGATGATTTCATGCGCACAATGCCCTATCTGGTGCGCGCAATATTTGACAATTTTCCCGGAAATAACGGAGCGGAACGCGAGATTGAATTTCCGCTTCGCTAAGTCTGACTGCCTTCTGACTACGTTTCATAAATAAAATCGGCGCACCAAATTGGTGCGCCGATTTATTTCTTACTGCAGAATAGCTTTTATTCTTTGATGAGAAAACTGTCGCGTGTAGCGCCAGTTGCTTCTTCAGCAGCGAGCCAGCGCGGTGCTTTACCGCGGCCGCTCCAGGTTTCGCCAGTTTGCGGGTGGCGATACTTCGGCGCTACGGCGCGCTTGGCGGTGGCGGGGCGGGCAGCCGCGCCAGCCTTGCGTCGGCCGCCAGTGGCCGCGCGAGCCGGCTTGCCGGCGCCAAAGGCAGCGATGATTTCTTCGGGCGTGATGTCGTACTCACGCATCGAGGTAATGATGGAAGAGATCACGGGCTTGCGGCGCTTCGTTTGAAGGACTTCTGCCTTCTTTTGAAGCTTGTTGATTTCTTTCTCGATCTTTGCTTGCAGTGCTGCGTATGTTTCTCGGGCCATGGTTTATTCCTGATTATGGAACTGCTTTAATCGCCGGCGAAGTTATGTTTATTTGTTGTGCTTCGCATAATACAGAAGTTACGCCTTGACTTCTCTATTTTCGGACTAATTACTTTGTATCAAAAGAGACGCAGAGCCTTTAGCCGCGCGGATATGCCTCTGGAACAAGTATTGGGAAGGATATTCCCAAATTTGGGACGGATTGAAACAAATCAGCCGTCGGCTCACAAGGCGGACGAAGACGGTGCATAGGCCCCATTTCGGAGCACATTTGTTTCATACGGCAGGCGAATCGAAGGAGAGCAGGCGTCGTGAACCGGATTTGGGGGCAAGCTGCTCTGATTTAAAGTCTACGAGGAGAACGCGTTTTCAGAAGCGAGGTCAGACGACCTAACTGCCCCTACTTGTACTGATGGGCGCCGCCGTCATGCATTTTGGCATTCTTGGTTTATGAGAATGATATGGAGGGAAAAGTGGTGCTCAGGCAATTTGGGCTGCATTTTCTTACCACTTGTATGACGACCTGGCAGAACGCGGTGCCCCTTGTCTGCCAAGATTGCGAAATCGGCTTTGTAAGCGATGTGTAAGCAAATCACGTGCAAAAAACTGTTATGTGATCGAACAATCTTTGGTCGTAATTGCTTAACTTGATACTCAGTATTGCGTCCCCATCTGATTCACCTGTGAATAATCGACGGCATTTTCCGCTGCCGCCAATCGCCGTCCAGCGCGTGCCTTGAGGATGCCGCTGGCCTCTGCCACCGAGGTGTGTCTCTTTTGACGCTTGAGCGGGACGCCGGACCCCGGTCGGCGGTACGATACGGTCTTGAGCGTCCACGCATGTGCGCACCCGTGCCGCGCCGATGCCCCCTGAATAGAGCCTATGAAAATCATTGATCCCGCCATTGCATCCCTTGCCACCGCTAAATCGCTGCTGCTCGACCCCTGGGGTCTGACCGAAGCCGACATGGCGCGCGCACTGGGTGAAATCTTCACCCACAAGGTCGACTACGCGGACCTGTACTTCCAGTACACGCGCAGCGAAGGGTGGAGCCTGGAAGAGGGCATCGTCAAAACCGGCAGCTTTTCCATCAGCCAGGGTGTGGGCGTGCGCGCGGTGAGCGGCGAGAAAACCGCCTTCGCCTATTCCGATTCGCTGTCAGCAGACGCGTTGCTGTCATCCGCGCATGCCGTGCGCGGGATTGCGCGCCGTGGCGCCGGCAAGGTCAAGGTGGCGGCGCAGGTCGAAGCCGAAATGGGCCGTAGCCTGTATGCCGACATTGATCCCGTCGCCACGTTGAGCGCCCCTGAAAAGGTTGCGCTGCTGGAACGCATTGAACGCATGGCGCGCGCCCGCGATCCGCACATCATTCAAGTCATGGCGGGCCTGGGCGCTGAATACGATGTGGTGCTGGTGGCCGGCAGCGATGGCCGTCTGGCCGCCGACGTGCGACCGCTGGTGCGCCTGTCGCTGACCGTGATCGCCGAGCGCAACGGCCGCCGCGAAATGGGTCACGCTGGCGGTGGTGGCCGCCTGGGTCTGGCCTACTTCACCGACGAGATGCTGCAAGGTTATGTGGAACGCGCCGTGCACGAAGCCATGGTGAACCTGGAAGCGCGCCCCGCACCCGCCGGTGAAATGACGGTGGTGCTGGGTTCGGGCTGGCCCGGCATCCTGCTGCACGAGGCCGTGGGCCACGGGCTGGAAGGCGACTTCAACCGCAAGGGCTCCAGCGTGTTCTCGGGCCGTATCGGTGAGCGTGTGGCGTCCAAGGGCGTGACGGTGGTGGATGACGGCACGCTGCCTGACCGCCGCGGCTCGCTGAACATTGACGATGAAGGCAACGCCACGCAACGCAATGTGTTGATCGAAGACGGCATCCTGCGCGGCTACATGCAAGACACGTTGAACGCGCGCCTGATGAAAACCGCCGCCACCGGCAACGGCCGCCGCGAATCGTTCGCGCATCTGCCGATGCCGCGCATGACCAACACCTACATGCTGGCCGGCGACAAGCCTGCCGAAGAAATCGTGTCGTCCGTCAAGCGCGGCCTGTACGCGGTGAATTTCGGCGGCGGCCAGGTCGACATCACCAGCGGCAAGTTCGTGTTCTCGGCCTCCGAGGCCTACATGATCGAAGACGGCAAGGTGACCTATCCCGTCAAGGGCGCCACCCTGATCGGCAACGGACCTGACGCCATGACCCGCGTCACCATGATCGGCAATGACTTGCAGCTGGATTCGGGTGTGGGCACTTGCGGCAAGGACGGCCAGAGCGTGCCGGTGGGCGTGGGTATGCCGACCGTGCGCATGGAAGGCCTGACCGTGGGCGGCACCGCCTGAGCGTGAATTCAGGCCGTCGCGTCCTTAAAAAACGATGTGACGGCCAAAAAGTTTTGTGCTAGAGTCAATCCCCATGAAATTCGCGTCCCCCGCCTTTTACTTTTATTTTTATAAGTTTCTGAAGCCGCTGGCGGAGGAAGGGACGCGCTCAATCTGAAGTTTGGAAAGAATCCCCCCCAAAAAAGCCGCCAGCGAACTGGCGGCTTTTTTTGTGCCGCCGGGATCGGAATAGACCGATCGGGATGGACCCCGTTGGCGGGCAACCCAGGAGCAGTACCGTGTCACACAATACCGACGACCTTCGTATTCGAGAAATCAAGGAACTGAATCCGCCCGCGCACGTGATGCGCGAGTTCGCGTGCACGAAAGAGGCGTCTGATACCGTTTTCGCCGCTCGCCAAGGCATGCACCGCATCCTGCACGGCATGGACGACCGCATGATCGTCGTGATCGGGCCGTGCTCGATCCACGACACGCGGGCTGCCATCGAATATGCGAAGCGTCTGAAGCCGGTGCGTGACCGCCTGAGCGCCGACCTGGAAATCGTGATGCGCGTGTATTTCGAGAAGCCGCGCACCACCGTCGGTTGGAAGGGGCTGATCAACGATCCCGACCTGGACGGCAGCTTCGACATCAATAAGGGCGTGCGCGTGGCCCGTGAACTGCTGCTGGACATCAACAGCCTGGGGCTGCCGGCGGGTTGCGAGTTCTTGGACATGATTACGCCGCAATACATCGCGGATCTGGTCTCCTGGGGGGCGATCGGGGCTCGGACGACGGAAAGCCAGGTGCATCGTGAGCTGGCCTCCGGCCTGTCGTGTCCGGTGGGGTTCAAGAACGGTACGGATGGCAATGTGAAGATCGCGGTCGACGCGATCAAGGCGGCGTCGCAGCCGCACCATTTCCTGTCGGTGACCAAGGGCGGGCATTCGGCGATTGTGTCGACGGCCGGCAACGAAGACTGTCACGTCATCCTGCGCGGCGGCAAGACGCCGAACTACGACGCCGCCAGTGTCGACGCGGCCTGCCAGGACGTGTCCAAGGCCGGTCTGGCGCAACGCATCATGGTTGACGCCAGCCACGCCAACAGCAGCAAAGACCCCGAAAACCAGCCGCGCGTGATCGACGACGTGGCGCGCCAGATGGAAGCGGGCGACGCGCGCCTGGTGGGCGTCATGGTGGAAAGCCATCTGCTGGGCGGCCGCCAAGACATGGTGCCCGGCAAGCCGTTGGTGTACGGCCAAAGCATCACCGATGGCTGCATCGATTGGGATGCGTCGGTGGCGGTGCTGGAACGTCTGGCGCATGCGGTGCGTGAACGCCGCCGGGTCGCGCTGACCTCTGGCAAGTAAGGCAAGACACACCGCAAGCCGCCTGCCTGGGGCGGTTTGCGGTGCAGCATGCGTTGCGGCGTAGAATATTCCGGTTAACGAACCCGAGAACACGCTGATCATGAACGCTCCCTTGCACGCTGAAACGTTGCGCCGCGCGGTGCCGGCCGCCTGTCTGGATGCCCTGCGCGCGCGCTTTGGCGACCGCCTGTCCGAGTCCTCCGCCGTGCGTGAACACCACGGCCGCGACGAGTCGCCGTATCCGCCCATGCTGCCGGACGCCGTTGTCTTCGCGCACACCACCGAAGAAGTCGCCGAGGTCGCCAAGCTGTGCAATGAGCATCGCGTTCCGTTGATTCCGTACGGCGCGGGCTCGTCGCTGGAAGGCCACATCCTGGCGATCCAGGGGGGCATCAGCCTGGACTTGTCGCAGATGAACAAGGTCTTGGCGATCAACGCCGAAGACCTGACCGCCACCGTGCAGGCAGGCGTGTTGCGCAAGCAGCTCAATGAAGAAATTCGCAGCACCGGCTTGTTCTTCCCGATTGATCCGGGCGCCGACGCCAGCCTGGGCGGCATGGCCGCTACGCGCGCATCGGGCACGAACGCCGTGCGCTACGGCACCATGCGCGAAAACGTGATGTCGCTGACGGTGGTGACCGCCGATGGCCGCATCGTCCGCACCGCCGGGCGCGCGCGTAAATCGTCGGCGGGCTACGACCTGACGCGCGTCTTCATCGGCAGCGAAGGCACGCTGGGCATCATCACCGAAGTGACGGTGCGCCTGTACCCGCAGCCCGAAGCCGTGTCGGCCGCCGTCTGCAACTTCCCCACGCTGGACGACGCAGTGCAAAGCGTCATCGAAATCATCCAGATGGGCGTGCCGATTGCGCGCGTCGAGTTCATGGACGCGGCCAGTGTGCGTTCGGTGAACCAGTACAGCAAGCTGACCCTGCGCGAGACGCCGCTGCTGGTGTTCGAATTTCACGGCAGCCCGGCCGGCGTGCAAGAGCAGGCCGAAACCGTGCAATCCATTACCGCCGAGCATGGCGGCATGGACTTCGAATGGGCCGAACGCCCCGAAGACCGCAGCCGCCTGTGGACCGCGCGTCACAACGCCTACTTTGCCGGCCTGCAACTGCGCCCCGGCTGCCGCGCCAGCACCACCGACGTCTGCGTGCCGATCTCGCGCCTGGCGGATTGCGTGCGCGACACGGTCGAAGAACTGGACCGCGCCAGCTTCCCGTACACCATCGTTGGCCACGTGGGCGATGGCAACTTCCACGTGCTGATGCTGCTGGACGCCGACAATCCCCAGGAATGGGAAGAGTCGGAAACCATCAACCACAATCTGGTGCGCCGCGCGATTGCCGCCGACGGCACCTGCACGGGCGAACACGGCGTGGGCTTGCACAAGATGCAATTCATGGCGGAAGAGCACGGCGAAGACGCGTTGGATTTGATGCGCAGCCTGAAGCACGCGTTTGATCCGAACAACATCCTGAACCCCGGCAAGATCGTGTCCTGGTAAACATCCAGGGCAAGGGGCGCGGCGGATGATGCTGCGCGCCTTACAACGCTTTTCCGAAAAGCCGACGGCATCGCCCGTCGGTTTTTTTTGCCTGATTGCCCTCGGAGCATCGCAACGGATACCGCGAATTTTCCAGTGACACGGCAAGCCAAATCCTTTATTCTGAATTTTCGTAGACAATTGTCCATAATATGGACAAATAAAAATACCGTCTGCGACTTCCATAAAGCGGATCGGGTTTCAACAGAAAACCCGGCCATGACAAAGGAGACAAGGATGTTGATGAGACAAGGCTTGATGGCGGCCAGCCTGATTGCGGCGGGCTTGACGGCATCGTTGCCGGCGCATGCGCAGGCGGCGGATTCCTATCCGAACCAGCCCGTCACGCTGGTGGTGCCGTTCCAGCCGGGCGGTGGCACTGATGCCGTGGCCCGCACCTTCGCCAAAGTGTCGGCGCAGTATTTCCCGAAGGGCATGGTGGTGCTGAACAAGTCCGGCGCGGGCGGCGCGGTGGGCTGGAAATATGTGCTGAACAGCAAGAACGACGGCCACACGCTGACGGTCGTGACCGCGGAATTCGTGATCCTGCCGCTGCTTGGCCTGTTCGACCACACGTACAAGGACTACACGCCGCTGGTGCAGTTGAACGCCGACCCGGCGGCCATCGTGGTGCCGGCCAATTCGCCCTACAAGACGCTCGAAGAATTCATGGCGGCCGCGAAGAAAGCGCCCGCCACCTTGAATGTGGGTACGTCTGGCACCGGCTCCATCTACGACGTGGCGCTGAGCGCGTTCGAAGTGAAGTCGGACACGCGCTTCACGCATATTCCGTTTCCCGGTTCGGGGCCTGCGTTGCTGAATCTGTTGGGTGGCCAGCTGGATGCGGTAGCGACCAGCCCCGCCGAAGCCTCTGAATACGTGCGGTCTGGCAAGCTGCGGCTGCTGGTCTTGATGAGCGACAAGCGCGTGCCGGAATTCCCCGACGTGCCCACCGCCAAAGAGAAGGGCCTGGATGTGGCCTATGGCACCTGGCGCGGCATCGCCGGCCCCAAAGGCATGCCTCCCGCCACGGTGGCCAAGCTGAAGGAAGTCTTTGAAAAGGTGGCGCAGGACCCGCAACTGATCTCGGCGATCAAGGCGCAGAACCTGGGCTATGTGTACGCCGATGGCGACACCTTCGAAAAGAAGATGGCGGCCGAGACCGCTGATTACGCCCAAGTCCTGAAGACCTTAAGCATCAAGTGAGCCGCGATGACGACGACATCCGCCGTACCCACCCCATACCGTTACCCCAATCCCAAGGAAGCGCTGCCCGACATCGTCGTGCCAAGCGTGATTCCGGATGACGAGCGCGTCTGGGTGCCGCAAGCCGACAACGTCTGGTTCCGGCCGCTCTGTCTGAACGTGTCGCAGGGCTATTGGATGAACCTGCTGCGCGTGCGCAAGTCGGGCGTGCTGAGCTGCCACCGCCATCCGCAAGCCGTGCACGGCTACGTCATCAAGGGATCGTGGCGGTATCTGGAACATGACTGGGTTGCGCGCGAAGGCAGTTATGTCTTCGAGCCGCCCGGCGAAACACATACCTTGTATGTGCCTGACGACGTGGAGGAAATGATCACCATGTTCCAGGTCAACGGCGTCATGTACTACTGCGACAGCGAAGGCCGCCATACCGGATACGAAGACGTGTTCACCAAGCTGGACATGTGCCGCAAGCACTACGAAAGCGTGGGGCTGGGCGCCGATTACGTCGATCAATTCGTGCGCTGAGGGCACTGCCATGAGTTTTCAGACAGGCTTGTTCAAGGGCAAGACCGCCGTGGTGACAGGCGGCACGCAAGGCTTGGGGCATGGCGTGGCTGACGCGCTGGCGCGATTGGGTGCGCGGGTGATTGCGGTGGGTTTGCCTTCTTCCGAAGCCCCGCCGGCTGGCGTCGAGGTGGTCACGGTGGACGTCACGCACGCAGAAAACGTAGCGGCGTTTGCCGCCACGCTTGATCGCGTGGACATGCTCATCAACTGCGCGGGCGTGATCTTCCGGCAAGAAGAATTCAAGCTGCCGGTATTCGAGCGGGTGCTGGACATCAACCTGACGGGCACCATGCGCATGTGCGAAGCCTTGCAGCCGCAACTGGCGCGTGCAGCAGGGTGCATCGTCAATACGGCGTCGATGCTGAGCTTCTTCGGGGGCGGGCTGGTGCCGGCCTATAGCGCCAGCAAGGGCGGGGTGGCGCAACTGACCAAGTCCCTGGCTATTGCTTATGCTGATGCGGGCATCCGCGTGAATGCGGTGGCGCCGGGCTGGATCGCCACGCCGCTGACCGAGGCGCTGCAAAAAGATCCCGTACGCGCCTCGCGCATTCTGGAACGCACGCCGCTGAAACGGTGGGGAACGCCAGCGGATGTGGCGCAAGCCGTCGTGTTTTTGTGTTCGCCTGCGGCCGCGTTCATGACGGGGGTGGTGATGCCGGTGGACGGGGGCTACATGGTAACCTGACCCGCGTGAAAATCGCTCGCGACAAGCCTTCGTCAAGCCCAGCCTCCGGCGCCAAACCGGTCGCCGGCACGGCCTCGTTTTCCAAGTTCATGCGCGTGCTGGATGTGATTGCATCCAGCGGCGAAACGGCATGGACGGTGAACGAACTGAGCGCCAGGCTGGGCTACCCGCGGCCCACCATTTACCGCATTGTCGATGCGCTGCTGGCCGAGCAGTTGATCGTGCAGCAGCGCAACGGCCAGACCTTTGGTTTGGGGCCGCGGCTGGTCAGCCTGGCGAGCCGTGCGCTGGAAAGTTCCGACATCCGGCAACTGTGCAAAGACCATCTGTTCGATCTCAAAGAGCACACACAAGAGACCGTGCATCTGGCGGTGCCGGACCGGTCGGAAATGACCTACATCGACAAGCTGGAAAGCCCGAAGGCGGTGCGCATGAATTCGCGCCTGGGCAGCCGCGTCACGATGTATTCCAGTTCGGTCGGCAAAGCGTATCTGGCGCAGTTGGAACCGGATGCGCGTGACGCCATCATTCAAACCCTGGATTTCAAGGTGTTCACCGCGGCCACGCTGCGCACGCCTGACGCGTTGCGCCAAGAGCTTGAGCAGATCCGCCGCCAGGGCTTTGCGGAAGACCGCGAAGAAAACGAGAAGGACATCTTCTGCTTCGGTTGCGCCATTACCGACAAGCAGGGTCAGCCGGTGGCGTGCGTCAGTTTGAGCATTCCGGCATTTCGCATGAGCGAAAACCGCGTGGACAGTTATATCCAGCCGCTGGTCGACACCTGCGCGGCCATCTCCCGGAAACTGGCGCTGCTGGATTATTCCGCCTGATTGCGTGCGGCTTTTCAGCGACAAAAATCGCACCTATTACGGCTGGTTACGTGTCGCTGCGCCCCGGTCGTTGCATGGATGCGGGTAAATCCCGGCCTGTTTTAACAG
This sequence comes from Achromobacter kerstersii, assembly GCF_902859595.1. Lineage (GTDB taxonomy): Bacteria > Pseudomonadota > Gammaproteobacteria > Burkholderiales > Burkholderiaceae_B > Achromobacter > Achromobacter kerstersii. The sequence goes on from NZ_CADIJQ010000002.1 coordinate 504,792, forward strand.
TGCGCTCGCGCTATTGTTGCGCTCATGAATTCACTGGTCGAAACCGGCCTGGCACAAGTGCAGGCGCCTTATTCGTTGCAGCAGCTCATCGAGGCGTTGTCGGCCGCGTTGCCCGCGCACTGCGTGTTGTTTCGCGAAGAAGATACCCGTCCCTACGAGTGCGACGGGCTGTCGTTATATCGCGCGCTGCCGGCTGTTGTGGCATTACCCGAAACCGAAGAGCAGGTGCAGGCCGTCATGCGGATCTGCAAGCGGCTGAACGCGCCTATCGTCGCACGCGGCGCAGGCACCGGCCTTTCTGGCGGCGCCATGCCGCACAGCCAAGGCGTGCTGTTGGGCCTGTCCAAATTCAACCGCATCAAGCATATCGATCTGGCCAGCGCCACGGCGGTTGTGCAGCCGGGCGTGCGAAACCTGGCCATTTCCGAAGCCGCATCGCCTTATGGCCTGTACTACGCACCTGACCCGTCCAGCCAGATTGCCTGCTCCATCGGCGGCAACGTGGCCGAGAATTCCGGCGGCGTGCATTGCCTGAAGTACGGGCTCACCGTACACAACGTGCTGCGCGTGCGCGTCGTCACGATCGATGGCGACATCGTTGAACTGGGTTCCGAAGCGCCGGATGCGCCGGGCCTGGATCTGCTGTCTGTCTTTATCGGCTCCGAAGGCATGCTGGGCGTGGTCACTGAAGTGACCGTCAAACTGATTCCGAAGCCGGCCTGCGCGCAGGTCGTCATGGCCAGTTTTTCCAGCGTGGAAGCGGCCGGCAATGCGGTCACGCAAGTGATTGCGGCGGGCATGATTCCAGCTGGCCTTGAAATGATGGACCGCCGCGCGACCCACATGGTCGAACCATTTGTGTGCGCCGGCTATGACATGGACGCGCAAGCCATTTTGCTTTGCGAGTCCGATGGCACGCCCGAAGAAGTCGCGCACGAAATCGCGCGCATGGAAGCGGTGTTTCGCGATGCCGGCGCCACGCGCTGCCAGGTGTCCACGTCCGAGGCCGAGCGCCTGAAATTCTGGGCCGGCCGCAAGAACGCGTTTCCGGCTGCGGGGCGCGTGTCACCCGATTATTACTGCATGGACGGCACCATTCCGCGCCGCCATCTGGCGCGCGTGCTGGGCGCCATTGAACAGATGGAAGACGAGTTCGGGTTGCGCTGCGCCAACGTGTTCCATGCGGGCGACGGCAATCTGCATCCGCTGATTCTGTTCGATTCGAATAAGCCGGACGAGGTGGAGCGCGCCGAGAAATTCGGTGCGGCCATTCTTGAGCTGTGCGTGCAGGTAGGAGGAACCGTGACCGGAGAGCACGGTGTGGGTATGGAGAAGATAAATCAAATGTGCGTGCAATTCTCTCGCGAAGAACTCGACGCGTTCCTGGCGGTCAAGCGGGCGTTTGATCCGCCGTGCCTGCTGAATCCTGAAAAAGTCATTCCCACGCTGGCCCGCTGCGCCGAATACGGCAAGATGCACGTCCATGCGGGTGAGATGCGCTTCCCCGATCTCGCCCGTTTCTAGGACGTGTCCCCTATGGATTTTGTCCTGTCGGAATTGTGCGACCAGGTCATGACAGCCCGTGCCGGTCACAAACCGTTGTTTGTGATGGGTGGCGGCAGCAAGGCGTTTTATGGCAATTACCGCCCGGTAACGCCGCAAGATGGCCACTGCCTGCTGGACATGACACCGTATCGCGGCATCGTCAGTTATCACCCTTCTGAACTGGTGGTGACGGTGCGCGCGGGCACGCCGCTGGCCGAGCTGGAAGCGGCCTTGGCCGAGAACGGTCAGATGCTGGCTTTCGAACCGCCGCATTTTGGCGAGTCCGCGACCGTGGGCGGTTGTGTGGCGGCAGGGCTGTCCGGCCCGCGCCGCATGAGCGCCGGTGCCTTGCGCGACTTCGTCTTAGGAACGCGCTTGCTGGATTCGGAAGGGCGCATCCTGTCGTTTGGCGGCGAGGTCATGAAGAACGTGGCGGGGTATGACGTGTCGCGGCTGCTGGCCGGATCGCACGGCATCTTCGGCGCCATCCTTGATGTGTCGATGAAGGTCGTGCCGCGGCCGATGGAAGAACTGACGCTGGTGCTGCCCGCCACGCAGGCGCAAGCGCTGGCCAGTTTTGCCTTGTGGCGCGGCAAGCCGCTGCCCATTTCCGCCACCAGTTGGACGGGCGACGATGGCGACGGCCAGGGCGCAATGCATGTGCGCCTGTCCGGCGCGCCGCCCGCCATCGCCAGCGCGCGGCAAGTGGTAGGCGGCGACCCGATGGACCCGGATGCCGCGCAAGCCTGGTGGCGTGGCCTGCGTGAACAGACCCACGAATTTTTTGCGCCAGACCGGCCCTTGTGGCGCCTGGCATTGCCGCCGACGGCCGCCTCGTTGGGGTTGGGCCCCACGCTTATCGAATGGGGCGGTGGACAGCGCTGGCTGACCGGTCCTCGTGACGCCACGGAACTGCGGGAGATCGCCGCGCGCTTGGGCGGCCATGCCACGCTGTTTCGGGCGGGCGCTCTCAAACCGCCGGCCGATGGCGTGTTTCATCCGCTGGCGCCAGGCGTTGCATTGATCACGCGGCGGCTCAAGCAGGAACTCGATCCCGCCAGTTTGTTCAACCCCGGCCGCCTGGTCCTGGAGCTATAGCGCATCATGCAAACCAACCTGGCATCCTGGGCCCGCGACACCGAACTGGGCAACGAGGCCGACGCCATTCTGCGGCGATGCGTGCATTGCGGTTTCTGCACGGCCACCTGTCCGACGTATCAGGTATTGGGCGACGAGCTGGACAGCCCGCGCGGCCGCATCTATCTGATCAAGCAAGTGCTGGAAGGCGCCGAGCCCACGCAGTCCACGCAACAACACTTGGACCGGTGCCTGACCTGCCGCAATTGCGAAACCACATGTCCGTCGGGGGTCGAGTACGGTCATCTGATTGATATTGGCCGCAAGATCGTGGACGAGCGCGTGCCGCGTTCCTGGGCGGAAAAGACGAAGCGCAATCTGCTGCGCCGAACCATGCTGTCGCCGCTGTTCGCGCCGGCGATGCGGGTGGGCCAAGCCATGCGCGGTTTGCTGCCCGATGCGCTCAAACGCAAGGTGCCGGAACGCCGCGATGCGGGCGCGTTGCCTGACGTGGCGGCTCACCCGCGCCAAGTGCTGATGCTGACGGGGTGCGTGCAGCCAGCGATGATGCCGACGATCGACGCCGCCACCATCCGCGTGCTGGATGCCGTGGGCATCGGCGCGCGGCTGGCGCCGGGGGCGGGCTGCTGCGGCGCGGTCAGTTTTCACCTGGATGCGCAAGACGAAGCGCTGGCGCAAATGCGCGCCAACGTCGACGCGTGGTGGCCGCTGGTGCAAGACGGGGCGGTTGAGGCCATTGTCATGAACGCGTCGGGCTGCGGCGCCATGGTGAAGGAATATGCGCATCATCTGAAGCATGATCCCGCCTACGCGCAGAAGGCCGCGGACATCGTGGCGCTGGTAAAGGATGTGGCTGAAATTGTCGCGCCGCATGCGGAACAACTGCGTGCGCGCTTGGCGCCGGGGACGCGCGCGGCGTTTCATCCGCCGTGCACGTTGCAGCATTGGCAGGGGCTGCGGCCGCTGTCGGAGCGCTTGCTGGCGGACTTGGGATTCGAGCTGCTGCCGTTTGCCGACCAGCATCTATGCTGCGGATCGGCGGGGGCGTACTCGGTGCTGAATCCGGAGATTGCGCTGGAGCTGCGCGACCGCAAGCTGGGCGCCATCGCGTCGAGCGGGCCGGATGTGATTCTGTCGGCCAACATCGGCTGCATCGGCCATCTGCAAAGCGGCACCGACACACCGGTGCGGCATTGGGTGGAAGTGGTGGATGCGCAGCTGCAAAAGGCGGTCGTCGCGTAAGGCCGCCGCGTTGCGATTAAGGTCAGGTCTCAAACACGGCAAGTCCACGAAGGCCTGATCTAGGCCTTCGTGGCCCGCGCAATTTATTCCACCGCCTTGACCATGTCTTCCAGCACCTTCTTCGCATCGCCGAACACCATCATCGTCCGGTCCATGTAGAAGAGCTCGTTGTCCAGGCCCGCGTAGCCGGACGCCATCGAGCGCTTGTTCACGATGACCGTGCGCGCCTTGTAGGCTTCCAGAATCGGCATGCCAGCAATGGGCGACTTCGGGTCGTTCTTTGCGGCCGGGTTGACCACGTCGTTCGCACCCAGCACCAGCACCACATCGGTCTGCGCGAATTCGCTGTTGATGTCTTCCATTTCGAAGACCTGGTCGTACGGCACTTCCGCCTCGGCCAGCAGCACGTTCATGTGGCCGGGCATGCGGCCGGCAACGGGGTGGATGGCGTACTTGACCGTCACGCCGCGCTCGGTGAGCTTGGTGGCCAGTTCCTTTAACGCGTGCTGGGCGCGCGCCACCGCCAGGCCGTAGCCCGGCACGATGGTCACGCTTTCGGCATTGGTCATCAGGAAAGCGGCGTCGTCTGCGCTGCCCGACTTGACGCTGCGCTGCTGTCCATCGCCCGCATCCGCCGCGCCGCCCGCCTGACCGCCAAAGCCGCCCAGGATCACGTTGAAGAACGACCGGTTCATCGCCTTGCACATGATGTAGGACAGAATCGCGCCCGACGAACCCACCAGCGAACCGGCGATGATCAGCATTGGATTGTTCAGCGAAAAGCCGATGCCGGCCGCGGCCCATCCCGAATAGCTGTTCAGCATGGACACCACCACCGGCATGTCCGCGCCGCCAATCGGGATGATGATCAGCACGCCCAGCACGAAGGCCACCAGCGTCATGATGATGAAGGGCGTCCATTCCTGCGTCAGCATGAACCACAAGCCGCAGCCCAGCATCGCGAGCGCCAGCGCCAGATTCAGCATGTGCTGGCCAGGGAACACGACGGGTGCGCCTTGGAACAGCCGGAACTTGTACTTGCCCGACAGTTTTCCAAACGCGATGACCGAACCCGAGAACGTGATGGCGCCGACGAAGGTGCCGATGAAGAGCTCGAAGCGGTTGCCGGTGGGGATCAGCATGCCGGCCGCGACGATGCCGAACGCGTGCGGTTCCGCCACGACGGCGACAGCGATGGCGACGGCCGCCAAGCCGATCATGCTGTGCATGAACGCGACCAGTTCAGGCATCTTCGTCATCTCGACGCGGCGGGCCATCACGGTGCCGACGGTGCCGCCCACCAGCAGGCCCAGCACGACCCAGCCCAGGCCGATCGTGGCGGTGCCTTCGCGCGCCAGCCCCACAATCAGCGCCGCCGTGGTCAGCACGGCAATCGCCATGCCGGCCATGCCGAACGCGTTGCCCAGCCGGGATGTCGTGGGATGCGACAGCCCCTTGAGCGCCTGAATGAAGCAGACGGACGCAATCAGATAAAGCAGGGTGACCAGATTCAGCGAGATCATTTCGCTTCCTCCTTGGCCGGCTTTCTGTCCTTTTTCTTGAACATCTCAAGCATGCGGCGCGTGACGAGGAAGCCGCCGAACACATTCACCGCAGCCAGCGCCACGGCGAACACGCCCATGCCGCGCGCAAGGCCGCCTTCGGTCAGCGCGGCCGCCAGCATGGCGCCCACGATGATGATGGCCGAGATGGCGTTGGTGACCGCCATCAGCGGCGTGTGCAAGGCGGGCGTGACGTTCCACACGACGTGATAGCCGACATAGATGGCCAGCACGAAGATGATGAGGTTCATCAGGGTGGGGTTGATCGCTTCCATGTTCAGGTTCTCCGCAACACATTGCCGCCTTCGCACACCAGGCAGGCCGCCACGATTTCATCGTCGCGCTGGATCGCCAGCGCGCCGTCCGCATTGATGATGAGCTTCAGGAAATCCTGGATGTTGCGCGCATAGAGCGCGGAGGCATCCGTGGCGACCAGGCCGGGCAGGTTGGTCAGCCCGATGATGGTCACGCCATGCTTTTCCACCACCAGGCCTTTTTCCGACAAGGGGCAGTTGCCGCCGCGCTCGACCGCCAGGTCCACCAGCACCGAACCCGGCTTCATGGCCGCAACCGTTTCCGCGGACACAAGCGTGGGGGCGGGCCGCCCGGGAATCAGCGCAGTGGTGATGACGAGGTCGGCCTGCTTGCAGCGTTCGGACACCAGCGCCGCTTGCCGCGCCATCCAGCTGGGCGGCATAGCGCGCGCATAGCCGCCCGTGCCTTGGGCGATCTCGCGTTCTTCATCGGTTTCGAAAGGCACGTCGATGAACTTGGCGCCCAGCGATTCGACCTGTTCGCGCGCGGCGGGGCGCACGTCAGAGGCTTCGACCACCGCACCCAGCCGCTTGGCCGTGGCGATGGCCTGCAAGCCGGCCACCCCGGTGCCCAGCACGACGGCGCGCGCGGCTTTCAAGGTGCCTGCGGCGGTCATCATCATGGGGATCAGGCGGCCGTAGTGATGCGCGGCCAGCAGCACGGCCTTGTAGCCGGCCAGGTTCGCCTGAGACGACAGCACGTCCAGACTTTGCGCACGCGTAATGCGCGGCGCGGCCTCAAGCGCGAACCCAACGAGACCTGCCGCGGCCATCTGTTCCAGGCCTTCGGCGTCGAAGGGATCAAGCATGCCGATGACGACAGCGCCCGATTTCATCTGGGGCGTTTCTGCGGGAGAGGGCGCGCGAACCTTCAGGACGAGTTCCGCGCCCAGCGCATCCTGGGCGGAACCGAGCGTTGCGCCCGCGGCCTCATAGGCGTCATCCAGATAGCGGGCGGCGGTGCCGGCCCCACGCTCCACGACAACGGTGTGTTTGCCGCCTACGTACTTCTTGACGGTCTCCGGTGTTGCTGCGACACGGGTTTCCCCGTCTCGGGTCTCTTTTGGTATCCCGATGTGCATCGACGCCTCTCCTCAGAAGGTTCGCCGTAGTTATACACGCTAATGCTGTCCCCAAGCTGCGCTCATTGCATTCGCTTGCTGCCCCCAAAGAGGCTAGCCCGCCTTGGGGGGAGCGGTGGCGGGCTGGTGGGTTCTTTTGGAGGAGGGATGTTGTCGGCCAAAAAAAAGCCCCATGGCGAACCATGGGGCTCGGGGTTTGCACCCCCACTTGCTCCGGCCAGTCTTACCACGCCGCTGGCCGGCACCTGCACGCAAACGTCCGGCGTCAGGCCGTTTGCGCACGAGTCCAGTTGATCAGCGCAGCGGTCAAGTCGCGCAGATCGGCCTTCAGGCGGCCATAGTTTTCCGTCGGACGCAGCGTGACTTCGTCCATATACAGGTTGCGGTTGATTTCGATCTGCAAGCTGTGGCGGCCTTCTTCCGGGCGGCCAAAGGCGCGCACCAGTTCGACGCCCTTGTAGGGATCGTTCACCGTCACGTTGTAGCCGCGTTCGCGCAGCCAGGCCGCGATGAATTCGCGGAAGGCCGGGTCGCTGGTGCTGCCGTCGCGGTCGCCCAGCACGAAGTCGGGGTGGACCAAGCCGGGACGGTCGGTGGCGAAAGCGCCGGCGACGCTGGGCATGGAGTGGCAGTTGATGTGCCAGACCTTGCCGAATTTCTTGTGTGCCGAATCCAGCACTTGGCCAAGCGCGGCGTGGTACGGCTTCCAGCAGGCGTTGATGCGGTGGCGCACTTCTTCCACCGTCAGCTTGCGGTTGTACAGCGGGGTGCCGTCATCCAGCATGCGCCAGATCAGGCCCTTGCCCAGCTTCACCTTGGGCGATGCATTGATAGCATCGGGCCAGGCTTCGTCCAGCAGCAGTTCGTCGATCTCGTCGGGCGCGCGGTTGGCGTCGATGTAGGCGCGCGGGAACGCCGCGGCGACCATCGGCACGCCCATATCGATGGCGTCGCCCCACAGGTCGTCAACCCAGGTGTCCTCGGCAGTGCGCAGTGCGCCAAAGTCCACCGCGGCCGCGAAATCGGGAGGGTAGGCGGTGCCGCTGTGCGGAGAGTCCAGCACAAGCGGGGCCGAGGGTTCCGAATCCGGATATTGCTGCGGAAGGTCGAGCCGGTAAGACAGGGGTTGGGTAATTCGCATATGGAGGTATTGCGTTCGTGAATCGGAGGCCCCCGCTGCACAAGCTTGCGCGGCGGGGGCCGAAGATCGCTTAGTCGATCTTCACGTTGGCTTCTTTGGCGATGCGCTTGTTCTTGGCGATTTCAGTGGCGATCTGCTTGCCGAAGTCGGCCGAGCTGTTGGCGGCGGGTTCAGCACCCAGCGCTTCCAGGCGCGACTTGACGTCGGCTTCCGCGCTGACCTTCTGCACGGCGGCGTTCAGCTTGGCCAGAATCGGCTCCGGCAGCTTGGCCGGGGCGACCAGACCGAACCAGGACGCGTCGTTCACGGCCGGCAGGCCGGCTTCGGCGAACGTGGGCACGTTGGGCAGGCTGGCCACGCGCTTCGGGGAAGCGACGGCCATGGCGATCAGGCGGCCGGACTGCACGTGCGGCAGCGTGGACGGCAGGTTGTCATACATGACGTCGACCTGGCCGGCCAGTGCGTCGTTCAGCGCCGGGCCCACGCCACGGTAGGGAACGTGCATCAGGTCGGTGCCCGAGGCCATCTTGAACAGTTCGCCCATCATGTGCGAGACCGAACCGTTGCCGGCCGATGCGTACGTCAGCTTGCCCGGCTGGCTCTTGGCCAGCGTGATGAACTCGGCCATGTTCTTGGCCTGCACCTTCGGGTTGATCGTCATGATGTTCGGCACGGCTGCCAGGTTCGAGATGGGCGTGAAGTCCTTCTCGCCATCGAACGGCAGGTTCGGGTAGATGGCCGGGTTGATGCCGTGCGTGCTGACGGTGGCGATGCCAAGCACGTAGCCGTCCGGCGCGCTGCTGGCGACAAATGCGCTGCCGATCGAGCCGCCGGCGCCGCCGCGGTTTTCCACCACAACGGTCTGACCCAGTTCCTTGCCCAGCTTGTCCGCGAACAGGCGGCCGACGATGTCGGTGGTGCCGCCGGGCGGGAAGGGAACGATCAGGCGGATGGGCTTGCTCGGATACGCATCTTCAGCGTGCGCGATACCCGAGATCAGCGGCGTGGCCAAGGTCGCGGCAGCGACACAGAGGCCCAGGACTACATTACGGCGTTGCATGAATTCCCCTAATAAATGGAAAGCGGATGCGCAAAGGCAGACGCAAACGCAATGATTCTTTCCTGGCGGGGCGGTTTGCGCAAACGAAAGTTTCTCCGTAAGCTATGACTTTTTTTCATGCCTCTCTGTTGGCGGCACCGTTCGGGCGTTACTTTTGTGTAACTTTTCCGACACGGTTCGCTGATCTTTCGGGCCGGAGCCCCACCCAGGCGTGGGGGCGAACCATGCGACGTTTCTGTCCCTCTTTAACCGATCTGCAGGCCTTCGAAGTGGCCGCCAGGCACAGCAGCTTTACGCGCGCGGCGCAGGAACTATGTGTGACGCAGGGCGCCGTCAGTAAACAGGTGAAACATCTGGAAGAGTTCGTCGGCGTCGAACTATTCCTGCGGATCAGGCAAGGCCTGGTCCTGACCGAAGCGGGCCGCAGCTATCTGACCAAGATTCAGGCGGGGCTGGGCCAGATTGAGGCCGCGACCGTAGAGCTGATTGCGCACCAGGGGCAGGGCGGCACGCTCAACCTGACCTGTATGCCGACCTTCGGCGCGCGCTGGCTGATTCCGCGGCTTACCGCCTTCATGCGCCTGCGCCCCGACATCCACGTAGAGTTTCTGCCGCATCGCCAGGGCTACGATTTTTCGACGCCGGAACTGGATGCTGCGGTGCGCTTTGGCGAAGGGCTGTGGCCAGGCAGCGGGTCTGACTACATCGTTGGCCGGGATATCGTGCCGGTCTGTAGCCCCCGCCTGATCCCGGGCGGCTGCCCCACGCCGGAAGCGTTGCTGGCGTATCCGCTGCTGCACCACACGTCGGCCCTGGAAGGCTGGCGCGACTGGTTCGAGCAGGCCGGATGCGATTCCCGGCGCAGTCTGGAAGGGGCGCGCTTTGATCAGTACGCGCTCTTGTCGCAGGCGGCTGCGGCGGGGTTTGGCGTTGCGCTGATTCCGCGTTGCCTGATCGAAGACGAATTGCGCGACGGCAAGCTGGCCGTCGCCATCAAGCTGCCCATTCGCGCGCGCATGGGCTATTACCTGTGCTATCCCGAGCAGAAGGCCAACCTGCCCACATTGCAGGCGTTTCGCGCCTGGCTGATGGAAGTCTCGCGGGCGGCCGAGCCGCAGCCACGGGAAGATGCCGTGTCCGATTTAAAATAAGCGCCATCATGAGTCAAATATCCACCAAGAAAGGCCGCGTTGTGGTCGGCATGTCGGGCGGGGTCGATTCTTCGGTCACCGCGTGGCTGCTCAAGCAGCAAGGCTATGACGTCGTTGGCCTGTTCATGAAGAACTGGGAAGACGACGACGATTCCGAATACTGTTCCACCCGCCAGGATCTGCTTGACGCCGCCAGCGTCGCGGACCTGGTTGGCGTGGACTTCGAGTTCGTCAACTTCGCTGCTGAATATAAAGACCGCGTGTTCGCGGATTTCCTGCGCGAGTATTCCGCGGGCCGCACGCCCAACCCGGATGTGCTGTGCAATGCCGAGATCAAGTTCAAGGCATTCCTGGACCACGCCATGGCTTTGGGCGCCGAGCACATCGCCACCGGTCACTACGCGCGGGTGCGCGAGGTGCCGGCCGAGGGGGGCGGCACGCAGTTCCAGCTGTTGAAAGCGCTGGACGCCTCCAAGGATCAAAGCTACTTCCTGCATCGGCTGAATCAGGCGCAACTGTCGCGCACGCTGTTTCCGCTGGGCGAGATCCACAAGACCGAGGTGCGGCGTATCGCGCACGAGATCGGTTTGCACAACGCGGCCAAGAAGGATTCCACGGGGATCTGCTTCATCGGCGAACGCCCGTTCCGCGAATTCCTGAACCGCTACCTGCCGACCGAGCCGGGCCCGATCCTGACGCCCGAAGGCCAGAAGGTCGGGCGCCACGAGGGCCTGTCGTTCTATACGCTGGGGCAGCGTAAGGGCCTGGGCGTGGGCGGCGTGAAGGGCCGCCAGCGTGAAGATGGCACGGCCGAAGCCTGGTACGTGGCGCGCAAGGATCTGGAGCGCAACATCCTCTACGTGGTGCAAGGGCATGACCACCCGTGGCTGTTGTCGGGCCAGTTGCAGGCGCAAGACGCCAGCTGGGTGGCCGGGCATCCGCCTGCCATCGCCAGCTATGGCGCCAAGACGCGCTACCGTCAGGCGGACGCGGCTTGCCGTCTGGAGCGTGCCGAGGGCGATACCTTTGCGCTGGATTTCACCGAGCCGCAGTGGGCCGTCACGCCCGGCCAGTCGGCTGTGCTTTACGATGGCGAGGTTTGCCTGGGCGGCGGCATCATCCTGTAAGGACGCCGTCTGGTGCGTGTGGGTCCGGACGAGGCCCCGCGGGTGCGATCCCTGCGGGGCCTTGTTCATGAGAAGCAAGTATTCAAAACAAAACAAGAGGAGACGGTTGTGGATGTGTCGATGTTGATTTGCCTGCTGGTGTTGGGGGCGGTGGTGGGGTTTGCCGCGGGGCTGCTGGGCATTGGCGGCGGGATGCTGCTGGTGCCTTTCCTGACAATGCTGTTCGCCTGGCAGGGCATGCCGGCTGATCTGGTCGTGCACGCGGCCATCGCCACGTCGATGACCTCGATCCTGTTCACCTCCGTGTCCAGCGTCCGGGCGCACCAGCAGCGGGGCACCATCAAATGGAACATCGTTTGGGCGATGGCGCCGGGCATCATCATCGGCGGGCTGGTGTCGGGCGGCGCCGTGTTCGCCGCGCTCAGCACCTTGTGGCTGTCGCTGTTCTTCGCGCTGTTCGTGGGCTATTCGGGCTGGAGCATGCTGCGCAACAAGAAGCCCAAGCCGGCGCGGCAGATGCCCGGCGTGGTCGGCACCAGTGCAGCCGGGGCAGGCATCGGTTTCCTGTCGGGCCTGGTCGGCGCGGGCGGCGGTTTCCTGTCCGTGCCGTTCATGGTCTGGTGCAATGTGGCGTTGCATAACGCCGTGTCGACGTCGGCCGCGCTGGGCTTTCCCATCGCGCTGGCCAACAGCGTGGGCTATGTGGTGTCGGGCCTGAACGAGGGCGCGTCGCGCCCCGGCATGCTGGGCTATATCTATTGGCCGGCCTTGCTGGCGCTGGTGTGCACCAGCGTGCTGACGGCGCCGATGGGCGCGCGCATGGCGCACCGCCTGCCGGTGCAAACCTTGAAGCGCGTGTTCGCCTGCCTGCTGTTCGCCTTGGCCGCCTACATGCTGTTCAAGGCCTGGCAGACGTTCGCCGCCCAATAGCGGGGTCGACAATACGCGGCCGGAATCTACCGGCCGCAGCAATGAAAATCGGCCGCATTTGCGGCCGATGTCTCTCAGGCGCCCATCGCGGATGGGCAGTCTGTGGCGGTCAGGCGGTCTTGGGAACCGTGTCCAGGAACGATTGCCGTTGGGACAGCTTGTCGTACAGGCGGGCCAGGTTCAGGTGGTTGGCACGCCAGTCAAGCTCGGCGAAGCGCAAGTCCAGGTAACCCAGCGCGCAGCCGACGGCGATGTCGGCCAGGCTGTAGTTGATGCCCATACAGTGCGCGTTTTCGCCCAGGCTCTTGTTCATGGCGTCGAGACTGGCGTGGATTTTGCTGAACTGGCGTTCAATCCATTCCGGGCTGCGTTGCACCTCGGGGCGCTGGTTTTCCTTGACGATAGCCACGCACGCATCCAGCAGGCCGTCTGCGATGGCTTCCCAGCATTTCACAGCCGCGCGGTCGCGGCCCTGTTGCGGGATCAGGCGGGCAACGGGAGACAGGGTGTCCACGTATTCAACGATGACGCGCGAATCGAACAGCGCGCCGCCGTCTTCCATGACCAGGCAGGGAACCTTGCCCAGCGGGTTGTACGTTTGGATCTGCGTGTCGGCGGACCAGACGTTTTCGAGTTCAAGCCGGTAGTCCAGCTTTTTCTCGGCCATGACGATACGCACTTTGCGTACGTATGGACTGGTAAGCGAGCCGATCAGTTTCATGGAGTCACAAGCGGAGTCGAAAAGCGGCCGAAGTATAGCAGGCCGTATGACGGTCTAACCGGCCGCCGGCCGGAATCTTCGCCAGTTTGCCACAATGTTGCATGCCCTCGGATGATAAAATCGTCGGGTTTTCCCATCCGTAGCCATTTCTTCTCCAGACCATGCAAATCGCCGATCAATTGAGCCAACTGAATGCCCTTTCGCCATTGGATGGCCGTTACGCTTCCCGGAGCGACGCGCTGCGCGGTCTGCTGTCCGAAGCCGGCTTCATGGCGCACCGTGTCGAAGTCGAGGTGGCTTGGCTCGTCGCCCTGTCCGACGCCGGCCTGCCCGAACTGCCCTCGTTCTCTGAAGCCGCACGCCAGCGCCTGCAACAGCTGGTGCAGGATTTTTCGGAATCCGACGCTGGCCGCATCAAGGACATCGAACGCGTCACGAACCATGACGTGAAGGCCGTTGAGTACTGGCTGAAGGAAAAAGTCGCTGATGACGCCGAGCTGGCCCGCGCCGCCGAGTTCATCCACTTTGCCTGCACCTCCGAAGACATCAACAACACCTCGCACGCGCTGATGCTGTCGCGCGCCCGCGACCAGGTCGTGGTGCCGCGCCTGCGTGAACTGGCCGCCAAGCTGAACGACATGGCTGTGGCCCAAGCTGACCAGCCGATGCTGTCGCGCACGCACGGCCAGCCGGCCAGCCCGACCACGCTGGGCAAGGAATTCGCCAACGTGGCCGCGCGCCTGAACCGCGCCATCGCCGCCGTCGAAGCCGTGGAACCGCTGGCCAAGCTGAACGGCGCCACCGGCAACTACAACGCCCACCTGTCCGCCTATCCGGAAATCGACTGGCCCGCCTTCAGCCAGCGCGTGCTGGCCGGCCTGGGCCTGACCCAGAACCGTCACACCATCCAGATCGAACCGCATGACTGGATGTCGGCATTGTTTGACGCCATCACGCGCGCCAACATCATCGTCCTGGATCTGGACCGTGACGTCTGGGGCTACGTGGCCCTGGGCTACTTCAAGCAGCGCCTGAAAGAAGGCGAGGTCGGCTCGTCGACCATGCCGCACAAAGTCAACCCGATCGACTTCGAAAACTCCGAAGGCAATCTGGGCCTGGCCAACGCCGTGTTGCGCCACCTGGCCGACAAGCTGCCGATCTCCCGCTGGCAGCGCGACCTGACCGACTCCACCGTGCTGCGCAACCTGGGCGTGGGCCTGGGCTATTGCCTGGTGGCATGGGACGCGTGCATGCGCGGCCTGGGCAAGCTGGAAGTCAACACGGCCGCCATCGACGCCGATATCGACGCGTGCTGGGAAGTGCTGGCCGAACCGGTTCAAACCGTGATGCGCCGCTATGGCCTGCCGCAACCGTACGAACAGCTCAAGGCCTTGACGCGCGGCAAGGGCATCACCGAAGAAGCCCTGCGAGAATTCATCCAGGGCCTGGCGTTGCCTGAAGAACCCAAGGCCCGTCTGCTGGCGATGACGCCGCGCTCGTACATCGGGCTGGCCGCCGAGCTGGCTCGGGCGGTATAGTCGCCATGCCGCGCGCGTCATGCGCGCGGCATCCTTGTTGTTCTTACGGGAGATTGCAATGAAGAAGTTGTCCACGCTTGCCGCGTTGGCCTGTATGACCGTTGGGCCGCTGTTGGCGACGACTGCGTCGGCGCAGTTCGCCAAGCCCGAAGATGCGGTCAAGTACCGCCAATCGGCGCTGACGCTGATGGCCTCGCATTTCGGGCGCATGACGCCGGTGGTCAAGGGCCAGGCGCCCTACGATGCCGCGCAGATCAAGGCCAACGTTGAAGTGTTGAAGACGTTGTCGGCGCTGCCGTGGACGGCTTTCGGTCCGGGTACGGAAGGCGGCGATGCCCGCCCCGAAATCTGGAGCGACGCCGCAGGTTTCAAGCAAAAGCAGCAAGCGTTCCAGGACAACATCGTGAAGCTGTCGGCAGCTGCTGACGCCGGCGATCTGGACAAGCTGCGCGCTGCCTTCGGTGATGTTGGCGCCAGCTGCAAGGCCTGCCACGATTCCTACCGCAAGAAGAAGTAAGGCGCGAGCCGTTCGCGGACGGCCTCGATCGCTGCAAACAAAAAGCCCTTCGAAAATTCGAAGGGCTTTTTGTTTTGTCCTGCGCGAGCGTGTTCAGGAAAAGGACATGTCGGCCACCACTTCCAGCGACCGTATCCACAACACCAATCCCGTCACGCAAGCGCCCAGCAACAGTGCGCGCAGCCAAACGGCAATGCCGTCTTGTGCGGGCGGCGTGCCGGCGGGCAGGTCCTTGGCGTCGACATCGCCGGTGATGATGGCGCGCACCAGGCGCTTGCGGCGAACCACCGCGTACCAGGCGACGGCGGCCAGGTGCAGCGCGATCAGCGCAATGATCACCCACTCGTTCAGCTTGTGCCACGAGGTCAACGCGCCGGCGGTGGCTTCGCTGACATAGCCGAACAAGGGGCCTTGCGTCATGATGTCGTCGGTGGTGAACAGCCCGCTGACGGCTTGAAAGCCGACGACAAGCAGCAGTGCCAGAACCGACAGCGCACCCAGTGGGTTGTGGCCGGCGGGGGCGGCCGCGCCTTTCAGGTAGCGGGCAATGGAACCGGGGCCGCGCACGAACTGGGTGAAGCGGACGTAGCGCGGGCCGATGATGCCCCACAGGATGCGGAAGATGATCAGGCCCAGCGCCGTACAGCCGAAGCGCACATGCCAATCCATATACAGGCCGCCCAGCTTTACGCTGACGAACGCGCCGACGATACAGACGACGAGCGCCCAGTGAAAGAGGCGGGTGGGAAGATCCCAGATGCGGATCGCGAGACGGTTGTTCTGCATGGTGAGCGTGCCCGGACTAAGGTGCTTGCGACTTTATCACGCGTAAAAAGCACTCGCCGCGCATGATGCGCGGCGAGATTGAACTGGCTCAAAGAGCCAGGGTATTGCGTTTAGTGCGTGGTATTGCTGCGCACGGACTCGATGCGATGCACGTGTTCGTGACGGAAGCGGATACGCTGGCCGGGCGCTTTTTGCGACGTTACGCCGCAAGGCACGACTTCCGTCGTGTAGGTCGTGGTGCCGTTGATCGGCGCGTTGAAGATGACCGTTGCGCGGATGGCCGGGCCGTTGGCCGGTTGCAGATAAACGATGTCGCCAATGTGGATCGGCGTGTTGTCCAGCGTCGTATGAGCCGGGCGTCGGATCAGGTCCGAGGTAGTGAAACGAGTATTCATGGTGTGTGTTCTCTTAAGTTCTAGTTATTAGAAAGCTGCGTTTTGTTCATGCCACGAAGGGGCGGACGTACCAAAAGCGCCTCGCGACTTCGCGTTTGCCATGTCCGGCCGGGTAACGTCTTTCAGACATATCGGACAGGCATGCATGACAGTAACGCACAAGTGTTGCCGTCAGTTTGCGCATTCTCATGTTTTTGCTTGCGCGCGTAACGGGGTGATGCGGCCGATGTCGTCAGTCAGTCCAGGACGGTATCGGTTCAGGCCAAGTGGCGTGCATGTTGGGGCATGCGCTCTTCAGGCCTGGGGTCCACGCAGAGCGGGTTGACTCTGGCGGTTGCTGTGCAGCTTTGTCGTGGGTACGACTCGGGCTGCAACGTGTCTTGTTGCTTCTTTCCAAACCGGACTGGCGGCATGGTGAAGATGTGTTTGGCTAATGCCGTGTGTTCCAGATGGAAGTCGGCGGCTTGCGTTTTCGCGTTATGGGTTTTCGCAAACCGGATCGAATTTCCGGGTGGCTGGCGGCTCGCGGTTTTCGCGGGTGGGGCCGGCCAAGCTCTGGAGGGGTACTTCCAGGGTGCTTTCCGTGCTTTCAGCCTATTTATTTTCGGAAATATGGCGGCGTGAAGGCACATCAACTAACGATGATATCGCTGGTTGGCAGGTTTTGCAAGTCTTTTTTGGGGCCTGGGGGCTGGGCGCCGGATTTGCGCCCGGGGCCACGCACCCCCACGTTTGCGCTTAATGCTCCGCGGCGCGGGCTTGGCGTTGGGCTTCGATGATCAGCCCTTCCAGACGCGGGGACATCCGCAGCGCCACTTGCGCGCCCATCGAGCCGTCCGGCTGGCGCTCGGTTTCCAGCGCCAGGCCGATATGCTCGTCCGTGAATGCCTCGGGGGCGGCGTCAAGGTCGGCATAGCGCGCCACCAAGGCGTCCACGGCCTTCTGTGCGCCGGCCAAGGCGTCGTCCGACAATTGGCCCTGCCCCAGATACTGGTTCACGACACGCGCCAGATCATTCATGAAATACAGCAGGGCGGCCGCGCCGCGGCAATCGGGCAGGGTGAAGCCCCAAGGGGCCGGGGAAGCGTGTTGAGTCATGGGTGAAGCCAGGCCAGGGTGACTAGCGGCCGTTGCGGCCGACATTGAATATAAGCCGGCATTTTACGGGAAGGCGCGGCAGCGGTTTGGCCGGCACGGCGCATCGTGCATACTTCCTTGCCCCCTGACCGTCTTGCCTCATGATCCGACCCGCCCAAGTAAGCGACCTGGCCCGCCTGGCCGATATCGAACGCTCCGCCGCGCAGCGCTTTCGCGGCACGCCCATGGACTGGGCCGCCGATGGGGAAACGCTGCCGCTTGATGCGCTGGTCGCGGCCCAGGCGGCCGGCCTGTTGTGGGTGGCGTTGCGTGACGGGCAGGTATGCGGTTTTGCCCTGGCCAGGCCGATGGATGGCGACCTGTTCCTGGTGGAAATGTCAGTGGCCTTGCCCGCGCAAGGCCAAGGCCTGGGCCGAGGGTTGATGCAGGCCGTACTGGCGCACGCGCACGCGGCAGGCCGGTACGGGGCCGTCGTGCTGACCACCGACCGCGAGCTGCCATGGAATGCGCCGTTTTATCAACGGCTGGGTTTTGTGGAATTGGCGCCGCCGTATTCGGCGGGCGTGCACGCCCGTCTGCAATCAGAAGCGGATGCGGGTTTCGATGCCGCACGGCGTTGCGCCCTGGCCTATCCGCTGCGGGCTTAGTCCCTGTGTCAACTCGCTTCGATCGCAACAAAATCCGCCCGCAAGCGGCCGTGGGCCAGCGCTTCGGGATAATCTGCCCCCATGCGCCCGCCATCCACGCAGCGGGCAAGGAGAGGATACGGATGTCACTGTGGCGAGCCTGCCTGGCAGGCCTGGCAATGGCCTCAATGCTGTTCATGACGGCCTGCGTCAATAAAGAACCCCAGGAACGCGTGGCGTTCATCCAGTTGCTGCAATCTCGCGTGACCAGCGACGCGCTGCTGCCGCTTGCCGCCTTGACCAAGGCCGAGAAGGAAGCGGTGGGTGACTACGACGACGCGTACGGCGTCATGACCGATTTCCAACAAGAAATGGCCAAGGCGGCCGGCTCGTTGCGCGACGTGCTGGCGGTGGAGACCCTGCGGTCGGTTGGCGAAATCGTGGAACGCAAAGCGGCGTTCGAGGCGGCTCGCAAGACCCTGGCCGACAGCGCGGGCAAGCTTCAGGACGCGCGCGCCAAAGCCGACAAGGCGCGAGCCGGCCTGACGCTGCCGGCCGACTTGGCGCCTGTCTACGACGGCGTTTATGACGATGCGGTGACCGCGCCCGCCGCCGAGCTGATGCAGGCCGCTACGCGCATGGATTCCGTGGCGCACGACGCAATAGGTATCGCGGATTTCGTCGCCGCCAACTCCGCCGAAATTCAGCTTGTGGATGGCCAGGCGCGTGTGGCCACGCCCACGCTCCAACAGGAACTGAACTTGCGATTGCAGGGCCTGAATGCGCAGTCGGCGGGCCTTGCCGAAGCGCGCGAAACCATCCTGCTTGCGGCAGGCCGAGGGTCTTGAAAGCGTCCGGTAGCAGGCGCTTTGTACAATGCGGGTCTCGCGGCGTTCGCCGTGCCTGGAACGGAATATGAGTCAATCATCCAGCTTGCACTTCAGGACCTTTCTGCTCCTGCTTGTCGTCGTCACCATCGCATTCGGCTGGTTATTGTGGCCGTTCTATGGCGCCGTGTTTTGGGGCGCCATTCTTGCCATTATCTTTGGGCCCTTGCAGCGCCGGCTGGTCAAGCGGTGGGGGGGCAGGCGCAATCTTGCCGCGCTGATCACCCTGTTGGGGGTCTTGCTGCTGGTCATTCTGCCGCTGGTCGCCATCAGCGGGTCGCTGGTGCGTGAAGGCGCGAACCTGTATCAGAGCATCAAGTCGGGCGAGCTGAATTTCGGCGCCTACTTTCAGCAGGCGATGGCGGCATTGCCTCCGTCGGTGCACGACCTGCTGGCGCGCTTTGATCTGGCCGACATCCCGAGCCTGCAAGAAAAGCTCAGCGCGGGCGCCATGCAGGCCAGCCAGTTCCTGGCGACCCAGGCCTTGAGCATCGGGCAGGACACGTTCCAGTTCGTGATCAGCTTCGGCATCATGCTGTACCTGCTGTTCTTCCTGTTGCGTGACGGGCCGCAGTTGTCCGCACGCATCAAGCGCGCCATGCCGCTGAGCGACGCGCACAAGCAGCATTTGTTTCGCAAGTTCACGACCGTGATCCGCGCCACCGTCAAGGGCAACATCGCGGTTGCGGCGGCGCAGGGCGCGTTGGGCGGCATCATCTTTTCGATTCTGTCGATTCAGGGCGCGCTGCTGTGGGGCGTGATCATGGGCTTCCTGTCGCTGCTGCCCGCCGTGGGCGCAGGCCTGATCTGGGCGCCCGTGGCCATCTACTTCCTGCTGACGGGCGCCGTCGTCAAAGGCGCGGTGCTGATTGCGTTTGGCGTGCTGGTCATCGGTATGGTCGACAACGTGCTGCGCCCGATTCTGGTGGGCAAGGACACGAAGATGCCCGACTACGTGGTGCTGATTTCCACACTGGGCGGCATGGCGCTGTTCGGCCTGAACGGTTTTGTGATCGGCCCGCTGATCGCCGCGCTGTTCATGGCCTGCTGGGACCTGTTCTCGCCGTCGTCGGATGAGCTGCTCGGCAACACGGAAGACGCGCCGCCGTCCGCCAAGTAAGGCCCGCGCGGGTGTATCGTGTAGCAGGGCCGGTCTTCACAGGCCGGCCCTTTTGCATTGCCGATTTTCTCTGCCGGCTGTTTCTTTGCTGGCTTGCCCACACAGGAGCGCGTTGCAATGGAATGGAAACTGCATCGATCAGGCTGGATCGAAGAACGCAATTTCGATATTGAGTTCGCTGAGGTGCCCGAAGGGTTTCATGCGCGGGTACGCATCATCGGATTCCCCCCTCTTGAAGACACCAAGAACGTCTTTCCCACCGAGGCCTTGGCGGAGAAGGGCGCGTTGACCTTGCTCAAGAGCCAGTTTGCGGGCACGCCCGACCTGGAAGAAAAATAGCGCGGCGTCTGCCGCGCTTGGCCGTTGACGCCTAACGCAGCCTGAACAGGTTGTCGCCGATGCGCAGGTCTCGGTCGGTGCGGGGCTGCGTGCGCACCAATCCTTGCTTGAGCGCCTGCTGGATATTCGTGACGCCCGTCTCGTCCGCGGTGTCCATCGAAAAGCTGATGGCGGTCAGGTGGCCGCGCAGGCTCCATTCGCCCGCTGCGTCCGGCGTATAGATGGGCAGGCGCTCAACGGTGCTGGTCTGCACATCGCTGGGCGGGGTGACGTACAGCACGATGTCATCACGGCCGTCGCCCGTCAGATCGGCAAAGACCAGTTGGCAGCGGGGTTCCGCGGTTTGGCTGGACAGCCCCGTGGATGCGCCGGACTTGGCTGGCGCGGCGCACGTTTTGGCTTGCGAGGGATAAGTCTGTATCAAGTACGCCCACCACGACGCCGGCACCTTGGTGTTCGCGGGGATCGTGGTGAAGGCGGGCACGTTCGCCATGTCCTGAGCTAGCTGCTGTGCATTGTCCGCCCAGCGGAAGTAGCCGCTTTTCAACGCTTCTTTGGCAACGGCCGCAATGCGGGGGTCTCGTGCGTTGGCCGCCCCATCGGCCAGTTTCTGTACGGCTTCCACGCCCCACTTTCCAAAGTCTTCACCGACACGGTAATACGTGAACTCGTGGGGATCGAGGCGTCCGTCGATCATGCGCTGCAACTGGCTTTCGGCCGCCAGGCGCAAGGGGTTGGCGACGGGCGTAATGAACGCCGCCAGCACCGCCAGCGTGGCGCCGGCGGTGATCAGGTTGGTAGCGGCCAACATCGGGTAGTAATGCTTGGGGCGCAAGGCCGCCCAGCTGTAACCCGCCCCATACAGCACCAGAATGCCGCTTGCGGCCACGCCCCAGGCGCGCAGCACGGTCCAGCCGTACTGGTCGACTCGGACGATGGCGCCGTACAGGGCCACGGCCGCCAGCGGCAGCAGGCACACCATGGCCGCACGCAGCAGCGCGCCCAGGCGCGGGCCGAATGGCGCGGCGTCCGCATGGTCTTGCCAGGCCGCGTTGATCAGCTTGATCCACACGAGCGAGAACGCAATCAGGGCGCCCGCCGACAATTGCACGGCCTGCAAGCCCAGCGCCATGCGGGCGGCGAGCGCCAGCGTGAAGGCAACGCCCACCAGCGTGACCAGCGGCAGCAACCACGCATTGAGCGTCAGCCACGAACGTTGCAGGGTGTCCGTCAGTGCGGGGCGTCGGCGTACGCCGACCAGGCATGCCGCCAGAATCATCGGCCATGCCGCGTAGCGGAACGTTGAGTTTTCGACAATCCGCTGCACGATGCCGATGCCGATCATCTTGAACATGGCGCCCGCCGCCGTCAGCAGCAGGCACACGGCCCCCGCCAGGAAAAGGCTCAGGGCCAGGTGGACGGCATTGCGCCACGCGGCGCGAAATACTGCCGGGTAATGCCATTGCGCGCGCGTGGCGTCCAGCGCCTGAATCACCGGCAGCAGGATGAAACCCGCCGTGCCGGTCAGCAGCATGGCAACGCCCATCTCGCTGTCCCGAAGCCAGCCGCCGCGCTCATTCGGCAACGCGCCAAACGCGGCCGTCAGCCCATAGGCGGTGAGGGCGGGCAGGATCAGGCCATAGACGGCCAGCGCAATCAGCCAGCGCCTGGGGCTGGCCATCCCCGCCAGCAAAGCGCCGGCCAGCGGCGCCAGCGCCAGCCATTGCAGCAGAAAGTACAGGCCGAAGGGATGGCCCCATGGCCACGCCTGGCGCGCCATGAGTTCATGCAGGGCCACCCCAAGCAGGGCCGCGATGACGCCATAGACCAGCACGGTTTTGTCGGGCGCGCTCAGAGCGCTGCCGGGGGGTACTTTAAGGGACGGATTATTCATGGCGGCGATAGTAACAACGCGCTCATTGGCCGGTATATGCAACGGGTTGCCATCCGTATCTGTCTGTCAGGAAGTCATCGCGCAGCGCAATATTTCGGAGTAAATTGGGGACGCGATGATGGGGGTTAATCAGGGCTTAAGCCCGTAATCCGGCCGTTGTGCGCGGATTGTGCGGTTGCGGGCTTCTGCAATAATTTCTGAATTTGATCCACCCGGCGCAATGATCGGGACGGACGTATCGGGAGGCGCATGGGTCCAAAAGAGGTAATCAATGGCTGACGGCGAAAGCCTGGCAGGCGTGAGAACGCGCCCGCAGCACCGGTATTCCATGCGGACCGGTTTGCTGGCCCTGGTCGTCACCTGTATTGCGCCGGCGCTGGTCGTGGCGTCGGTGGCGGTGTACGAAAGCTACGTTGTCCAAAAGGAACGCATCTTTCGCGACACCATTTTCCTTGCCCGCAATCTGGCGTCCATCCTCGACCGCGAACTGACTGGCGTGGAAGCGGGCGTGCAGATGCTGGCGTCATCCCCGGATCTTCTTAACGGTGATTTCGCGGGCTTTCATCAGCGTGCGCGGGAGTCAGTGCGTTTCCAGATCGTTGACAGCTATGTGCTGACCGACAAAGACGGCCGCCAGGTGCTCAATACGCTGGTGCCTTACGGCACGCCCCTGCCGCTTTCCGGCGCGCCCGAAGATTTAAGGCAGGTGTTTCGCGCGCGCTCTCCTGTGCTGACCCGCTTGTTCACGGGCGGCGTCAGCGGCAGGCCGACCATTGCGCTCGGCGTGCCCGTTCTGCGTGCGGGGGAGGTCGCCTATAGCCTGAACGTGGGCATTTCGCCCGACCGAATCGGGGCGGCGCTGGGCCGGCGCGCCTTGCCGGATGGCTGGGTGGCCGCCGTGCTGGACAGCTCCGGCACCATCGTGGCCCGCACTCGCGACGCGTCCAAGTTCGTGGGCGAGAAGGCCGTCCCTTCGCTGGCGCGCGCCGTCATGCAGGACGGCGAAGGCGCATTGGAATCCACCACGAAGGAAGGCACGCCCGTCTACACCGCGTTCAGCCGGTCTGCCGTGTCTGGGTGGACCGTCGCGGCCGGTGCGCCGATGACCTTATTGACTACCGACTTGTACCGTTCCATCGCCTGGCTGGCATTGGGCACCTTGTTCGCGTTTGGCCTGGGGCTGTGGCTGGCGTTGCGATTGGCCAGCAGCCTGACGTCTGCGGTGCAAGGTCTGGTCGGCCCGGCATTGGCGCTGGGCGAAGGCCGTACCGTCGAACTGGCCGGCACCCGCGTCAAAGAGGCCGAGGAAGTCGGTACGGCGTTGTTGCAGGCCTCGCGCATGCTGGCGCACGCACAGCATCTGGCGCACTACGACCCGCTTACTGGCTTGTGCAACCGGGTGTTGTTCGGCGAGCTGATCTTGCGTGAATTGGCCGTGGCGCAGCGCAGTGGCGAGCCCTTCGCCATTCTGGCGATCGACCTGGACGGGTTCAAGGCGGTCAACGACATGCACGGCCACGCCGCGGGCGACACCGTGCTGAAAGAGGCCGCCGACCGCATGGGCCGCGCCATCCGCGTGTCCGATGTGGCGGCCCGGCTGGGGGGTGATGAGTTCGCCGTCTTGCTGATGGGAGTCGGCAAGGAGCAAGCGCAACCCGTGGCCGAGGCCTTGGTCGACAGCCTGTCCTTGCCTTATCCGGGCATCCGCGTATCGGTGTCTGCCAGCGTCGGCATCGCGGTGTATCCGGAGTCCGGCATCACGATGCTGCAATTGCTGGAGCGGGCCGATGTGGCGCTGTACCAGGCCAAGGGGCAGGGCAAGCGGCGCGTGGCGTCCGACCTATAACGGTGATGTGGTTGGCCGCGCCGCCCCGCCTCGTGGCGGGGGCGATTCAGACGCCAGGGCGCGGCGGCTGTTGAGGGGCGAGGGCCGTCAGGACCTCGCCTGATTTCAGCCGATACTGCTTGTCGCCCAGCGCGTCCACCTGTTCCCCTTCGGAGGTCCGAAGGATATAGCGCGTGGCGGGCGGGGGCGGCGAGTCCGGCGTGGGCGGACCGTCCGCTTGCAGGAAGACTTCTATCCGATAAAGCCGGCCAGACTCCGTGCTGGCAAGAACATCACTCAGTCTGCGTATTGAAATGGCCATGCGCCTGCTACTCCCTCTTCTTCACGGTTTCGGTGGGTATGTCGCGGTTGCGGGCACGGATTTTCCTCCGTGCGGGCTGGTCACTACGATAACGTTTGGTTTTCGCTACACTGCCCGGCTGCACGGCGCCCGCTTGCACGGCGCCCGCTTACACGGCGCCTGATTCAAGTGCAGGCAGCAGGACAACAGAAAAGCAGACACAGTAATGCAGATTTCTCCCGGCCGGAACACGGCCACCATCCTTGGGTTGCTGGCGATCGTGCTGTGGGGCACGGTCGTGGGTTTGATTCGTGGAGTCAGTGAGAATTTCGGCGCCATTGGAGGCGCCGCGCTTATCTATACGGTGGGTTCGATCTTCCTGGTTGGCTTGCTGGGGTTTCCGAAATTACGGCAATTTCCTCGGCAGTATCTTGTCGTCGGCAGCCTGTTGTTCGTCGCCTACGAGATCTGTTTGTCGCTCTCGCTGGGCTTTGCCAATGATCGCGCGCAGGCCATTGAGCTGGGCATCGTCAATTACCTGTGGCCTTGCCTGACGGTGGTGCTGGCGATCTTCATCAACGGGCAGCGGGCCAGCGCCTGGGTCGTTCCTGGGATATTGCTTTCCATCTGCGGCATCGTCTGGGTCGTGGGCGGATCAGGCGGATTATCGTGGGCGCGCACCGTCACGAATGTGTCGAGCAACCCCCTCAGTTATGGATTGGCGTTCAGTGGCGCCATTATCTGGGCGCTTTATTGCAACGTGACCAAGCGCTTCGCTGACGGCAAAAATGGCGTTGCGCTGTTCTTCATGCTGACTGCGGCGGTCTTGTGGATCAAATACTTCCTGAGCCCCGAGCCGCCCCTGGCATTTTCCGCGTCCGCCACGCTGGAACTCTGCGTGACCGGCGGCGCGATGGCGGCCGGCTATGCGTTGTGGAATGTGGGAATACTCAAAGGCAATCTGACCTTGCTGGCCACGGCGTCGTACTTCACCCCGGTGCTGTCGACCTTTTTCGCAGCCGTGTGGCTGTCCACCCACCTGACCGTGTCGTTCTGGCAAGGCGTGGCGATGGTCACCGCCGGTTCGTTGTTGTGCTGGGCGGCAACGCGAGGCAAATCCGCCCGGGGCGGGTAGCCCAGGGCGGATGGCTTGGGGGAAAAACGCGCCTAGTCGATCAACATGCTTTGGGCCACGGCGTAGCCCAGCGGGATCAACAGCAGCGAAGCAAAGGTGGAACTGACAATCGCCGCCGATATCTTCAGCCAGGGCTCGGGCCCCGCACTTTGAATCGTTTGAATCACCAACGCGACGATACCCATAACCATCAAACAGCTGATTACCACTGCTACGTAAGTCATGTTGTCTCCGTCCTCGCCTGATTAAAGGGGTGCGGCTGCCGCTGCTGCGGTCTAGATGTTTGAACTGATTGTGCGCCTGTATTGGCAGACTGCACCCTAGGGTTTTCCAGGCGCAACGCTTGCGATGTGGCGGTTTTGCCGCAGGGGATGCAGCATGAATTTCATGTGCGCGCGCAGCATTTCAATCGGCGTTCGATAAGGCCGTTTCAGCGTAGGGATTGCGCTACGATGGCGGCATCCCATCACAGAAAAAGGCGGTCCCATGCCGCAGAAATTACGCCCTGGCACGCGTGCCACGCTTCAGGTCAGGCAGCTCATGCCGGGCGAATTTGCATGGATCATCACATTGCTCGACCCTGAGACCGGTAATGTGCATAGCACCAATTATTCGGAAAGACGCTATGGCAGCCAGGATGAGGCCTCTGCGGCAGGCAAGGCCGCCGTTGTGAAATTTCTGGGCAGCGATGGCAAAAATGTCATGAGCGTCCCCAAGGAAGCGAAGCCCAAGCCCTGATTCCGCCCTTGATTTTCCGCAAGATGAAGCCCTCGCCAGAGGGCTTTTTTGCGCCGGTGCGATATCGAAGCGGGGCGGGAACGCGAATTGCTGTGCACCTTAGCGGCGCAATACGCGCCGGAGGAGCAGAACATGACCCCAACCCCGCATCGAGAGCCTGGCTTGCCCGACGACCTGTCGCCGGACGACCCTTCGCTACCCGGCAACTTGCCGCCCGACGATCCCTTGCCGGACCCGAATCAGCCGCCCGACGATCCGCCGTCGCACGATCCCACGCCGCCTGCGCCCGATCCGCGTATGCCTGGCGCCATTGATCTGGCTTGAGCGGCGGTTGCCTGCTCGCGCGCAATTCATCAAATCATGAGGAGTCCGATATGCGTTCCATCTTGCTGTGGCTGCTTGGCGTGCCCATTCCCATCATCATTTTGCTGGCGCTTTTCTGGCATTGACGTGTCTGCCGTTTCCCGCATCGGCGTTTGGGCTTGAAGCTGGCCTGAAGGCCGGCGCGATAAAACAATGAATAAGGAATCACCATGGAAAACGCATCATCAGTAGGCCAGCCATACGTCGCTGGCGTACCTACGCAAGAATCAGCGGTGTCGGCGGTGTCCTGGGCGGCCGTTTTCGCGGGCGCGGTGATTGCCGCCGCGCTGTCGCTTGCGTTATTCGCCGGCGGCACGGGCCTGGGTTTTCTGTCGGTCTCGCCGTGGAGCGACGAGGGCATGTCGGCCCCCGCCGTTGGCATCAGCATCATTGTGTGGATGCTGTTCACGCAGATCATTTCTTACGGCATCGGCGGCTATGTGGCTGGCCGCTTGCGTACGAAATGGGTCGACGTGCATTCGGATGAAGTCTATTTCCGCGACACTGCCCATGGCTTTCTGGTGTGGGCGCTGAGCGCGGTGGTCAGCGCCGCGCTGTTGGGGTCCGCGATTGCGACGGTGGCTTCCGGCGCCGCGAAAACGGGCGCGACAGTTGCAGCCGGTGCGGGCGCGGCGGTTACCGCCACGGCAGCGGCTGGCGCTGCGGGTGCAGGGGGCGGCGGCATGGATCGGGCAACCGAATACCTGACCGACACGCTGCTGCGTTCGGACCGGCCCGATGCTGGCGGCGACCGCAATGCGGCCAAGACTGAAGTGGGCCGCATCGTGGCGATGAGCCTGGCGCGCGGCGACATCACGCCCGAAGACCGCGACTACGTCGTGAAGGTGGTGGCTGCACAAACCGGCCTGGACCCCGCCGTGGCGCAACGCCGTGTCGAGCAGACCATCGCCAACGCCAAGAAGGCGGCGGCAGACGCCAAGCAAAAGGCCAAGGAAGCGGCCGATGCCGCGCGCAAGGCAGCCGCTGCATTCGCGCTGTGGGGCTTCGCCTCGATGCTGATCGGCGCCTTCGTGGCAAGCTTGTCGGCTACGTGGGGCGGCAAGCGCCGGGATATGCTGCGCCGTCTGTAATTGTGGATGTGTAGTGAAGGGCGTCCCACGATGGGGTGTTCCGTGATGGGGCGTCCCGTGATGGGGCGTTCCGTGATGGGGCGCCCCGATCCTTGTGGCGTCGTTGCCCGCGCCGCAATGTTGCCCACACCGCAATGCAAAAGGCCCTCACCGAAGTGAGGGCCTTTTTAATTCTTGGTGGCGCATCCCTGATTCGAACAGGGGACCTGCGGATTATGATTCCGTCGCTCTAACCGGCTGAGCTAATGCGCCAATCCTTGTTCGCTGTTCAGTAGCTACTTGTTAGTAGTGCTGAGCAACGAAGAACGAAATTCTAGCATGAAACTTTTTTCGTTTGCAAGCGGGTGCGGCGCAAAAAATTTAAGAAGCGTTTTATGCGTCTCGCGCCAGCCGGATGCCCGAGAATTGCCAGCGCGCATCCGGCGGGAAAAAGTTGCGGTAGCTGGCGCGCACATGGTCGCGCGGTGTGGCGCAGGAGCCGCCGCGTAACACGTACTGATTGCACATGAACTTGCCGTTGTATTCGCCAACCGCGCCGGCGTCTGGCTGGTAGCCGGGATAGGCGTCGTAGGCGCTGGACGTCCATTCCCACGTGTCGCCGAATAGCTGCACGGGGCCGCCCGAGCCGTTTCGGGCCGGGGCGGGGCGCGGGTCCAGATGGCCGTTTTCCAACATGTTGGCGCGGCCGGGAAATGCGGGGTCGGCCAGTTGGCGGGCGGCGTATTCCCATTCGGCTTCACGCGGCAGCCGCACGCGAGCCCAGCGCGCGTAGGCGTCGGCCTCGAAATAGCTGACGTGAGTGACGGGCGCCTGGAGCTCAAGCTCTTGCATGCCGCGCAACGTGAAGATGCGCCAATCGTCGCGCTGTCCTTCCCAGTAAAGCGGTGCGCGCCAGCCTTCGGCGCACACGCGGTCCCAGCCTGCGGACAGCCAGAGTTCGGGCCGCTTGTAGCCGCCGTCGCGAATGAAGGCCTGGAACTCATGCTGCGTGACCAGCCGGTCCGCCAGATGAAACGGGGCGACCAGCACTTCATGCGCGGGGCCTTCGTTGTCGAACCCAAAGCCGCGGCCATCGTGACCGATGCGGGTGATGCCGCCTGCGTAGCGGGTCCAGCCGGCGGGCGTGCCAGGGGGAAGGGCGGCTGAGCCCGGCGCGATGTAAGCGGGCTTGAGCGGGTTGCAGGACAGCATGTGCTTCACGTCGGTCAGGATCAATTCCTGATGTTGCTGTTCATGGTTCAAGCCCAGTTCCAGCAACGCGTCAAAGGCCGGTTCATTGCCGCCCAGCCGGGAAATCAGGTCGTGCATGGCGCCATCGACATGCTGGCGGTATTGCAGCACATCAGACAGCGCGGGCCGCGACAGCAGGCCTCGGTGCGGACGCGGATGCTTGGCGCCGATGGCGTTGTAGTAGGAGTTGAACAGCATGCGGTACTGCGGATGGAACATCGTGTACGGCGGGTGGAAATGCGTCAGCAGAAATGTCTCGAAGAACCACGTCGTGTGCGCCAGATGCCATTTGACCGGGCTGCAATCCGGCATGGATTGCACCTGGCAGTCTTCGGGGCTGAGCGGCGCGGCAAGCGCCGTGCTGGTGGAGCGCACGGCATCGTAGCGATCGTGCTGGCCGGCCTGCCCGCTGGCATAGGGTCCGGTGGCGGGGTGTGTCAGCAGGCAGGCAGGTTCCATGGCGATCCTCCAGTGGCGTTGAGGGCAGGTCCGCGTCAGGCGCGGGCGCTGAAAACGGAGAACCAGCCGCGGGCATCCGACCAGTGCACCACGTCGCGAAAGCCCGCGCGTTGCAGCAGATCGGTAAACGCGTCTGGCGTGAATTTGTAGGAATTTTCGGTGTGGATGCGTTCGCCAGCGGTGAATTCGCGTGCGCCGCCGGGCCATGTCACGCGGACGGCGCGTTGGGCTTCCAGGTGCATTTCAATGCGCGAGCGCTGGCTGTTGAACAGCGCCACGTGACGCCAGTCGGCCACGTCGAAGTCGGTGTCCAGCACGGTGTTCACGTGGCGTAGCAGGTTCAGGTTGAAGGCGGCGGTCAGATGCAGGGCATCGTCGTACGCGGGTTCCAGCACCTGCTTGGATTTGACGCGGTCCACCCCCACCAGCAAGCCGCCGCCGTCGCATTGCGCGCGGATGCGTTGCAGCATGGCTAGCGCGTCGTCGGGGCTCAGGTTGCCGATGCTGGAGCCGGGGTAAAAGAACAGGCGGTGGTCGGCCGGCACATTGGAAGGCAGCGCCAGCGTCTGGGAAAAATCCTGGCCGATCGCGGTCACGCTCAGGTCGGGATACGCCAGGCGCAGCCGCCGCACGGCGGCTTGCAGGTAGTCGGCCGAGATGTCGATGGGAATGTAATGCCGTGGACGCAGACGAGCGAACAGGTTTTCAGCTTTGACGCAGTCGCCCGCACCCAGGTCGATCATGGACGTGATCTCGCCCACATGCCGGGCGATGTCTGCGCCGTGTCGCTGGAAAATCTCGGCTTCGCAGCGAGTCGGGTAGTACTCCGGCAACTGCGTGATGGCGGTGAACAGCGACGAACCGAGCGCGTCGTACAAGAACTTGGGATCGATATGGGCGGGATCGTCCAGCAGACCGTCCCGCAGTTCAGCTTGTTCGGGACTTGGGGCCTGAGAACCACGCGCCAGGAAAGCCGGCGCGGCATGGGCAAGCACTGCAGAAGGGGAAACCATGCGTTCATTTCCTTTTTTTAGGCGGTTGAAGCGCATTGCAAGGGGCTATTGTGGCGGCCAGGGGGGTTGCGGTGTCAAGCGCTAAGCCAATGAATGCAATGGACTTTTACGAAATTGAGGCGGTCGTCACGCTTGTTGCGGCGGCACGTCTTGCCTTGCCCTTAGCAAGTTTCGCTCCGCTGAAATATCGAATTACGGCTGGTTGCCAAAGCTCGGGCGAAAGCGCCGAATGATCGGCACAATGGGGACATGGTCAAACGAGCATCTGGCCGGACACAGCGATGTGTCCGGCCAGGCACTTGAGAAGGCCCAACTTCATAAGGAGCGACTATGAATCGAAAGCACCAACGCGCCGAGATGGCTCTGCATCGCGACCGGGTCAACGACAGCTTTCACGAGCTGCTTGCGGGCACGGAAGACCTTTTGCGTTCGACGGCTTCTTATACCGGCTCCGAAATCGAATCGGCCCGTGCGCGTTTGAAGCAGCAGTTGGCCGAAGCGCGCGACCACTCGCGCGACTGGGAAGGCGCCGCGCGGGAACGCGCGTATCGCGCCAAGGCCTATGCCGATGAGTATGTGCACGAGCACGCCTGGAAGTCGGTTGGCGTGGCGGCACTGGTTGGCGCCCTGCTGGGGTGCCTGGTGGCAAGCGGCCGGCGCTAAGCCGCCGTTGCCATGAGGCCGTCTCCGGCTGCGGGCCGGATAGTAACGGGGCCGGGCACGCTCAGCGGGTTGCCCGGCACGCTGCCCGGCGTACGCCGTTGGGCGCAGGCGCTGATGCTGGCCTGCGCCACCCTCATGCTGGCCGCCTGCGCCAGCGTGCCTGATGCGCAGGAGCGTCAGGCGCGCAAGGCGCAAGCCGGCTTGTCCGCCGATGCGGCCCGCGACAGTTACCGCCAAGGGCAGGGCATTGCGGCGGATGCGAAGACGCCCAAAGATGATTTCCTGGCGCGCCATTTGGCCGTTGAACAAGCCGTCAGCGGCACACCTCTCATGGCAGGCAACCGCGTGCGGCTGCTGGCCGACGGCCCGAGCACCTATCAAGCCATGCTGCAATCCATCCGGCAGGCGCGCCGGTATGTGCACATGGAAACCTATATTTTCGATGACGACGCGGAAGGCGCACGCTTTGCCGACGCGCTGATTGGCGCGCGCAACCGGGGCGCCGAAGTGTCGTTGATGGTGGATGCCGTGGGCACCATCAAAACGCCTGATGCGCTGTTCCAGCGGTTGCGCGATGCTGGCGTGCAGGTCGCCGTGTTCAACCCCGTGAATCCGGCAAGCGCCCGTGCGGGCTGGTCGCCGAATCAGCGCAACCACCGCAAGGTGCTGGTGGTGGACGGCAAGGTCGGCTACGTGGGCGGTATCAACGTCAGCAGCGTGTATGAATCATCGCCAGGCTCGGGATCGAGCTCAGTGGTCGGGGCAAGCGGCGGCGGCGCGGATACCAAGGCAAAGGGCGACGCCAAGGCTGCGCCCTGGCGCGACACGCATCTGCGCATTGAAGGCCCGGCGGTGGCGCAGGTGGAGCAGGTGATTCAGGCGGGTTGGGCGTCGCAATCCGACGAACCGATCAAGGGCGGCGGCACCAACATTGCGCCGGCGGTGGGCGCCACCAGCGTGCGCATCCTGGCCAACCAGCCTGATCGCAGCGACGGCTACACGGTCTACCTGACGCTGATGTCCGCGTTCGAAAGCGCGCAAAAATCCATCCACATCACGATGGCGTACTTCGTGCCGGACCCGGCTTTCATCGATGCTTTGTCCAGCGCCGCGCAGCGTGGCGTGGACGTGGTGCTGGTGCTGCCCGGGTTCAGCGATTCGTCGCTGGTGTTCAACGCGGGGCGCTCGCATTACACCGACTTGCTGCGCGCCGGCGTGAAGCTCTACGAACGGCGCGACGCCCTGCTGCATGCAAAGACGGCTGTAGTCGACGGCGTGTGGTCGACGGTTGGGTCCAGCAACATGGATTGGCGCAGCTTTGCGTTGAACTATGAGATCAACGCAGTGGTGCTGGGGCCGGAATTCGCGGGCGAAATGGAAGCGTTGTTCCAGCGCGATGTGGCGGATTCGGTGCAGATCACGCCAGAAGCGTGGCGCAACCGAGGCGCCGACGACCGCTTCATGGAGTTCTTCTCGCGGATGTTCGAGCGCTGGCTGTAGTGGGCTGTAGTGGGCCGTCGTTGGCCGCAGTTGGCCGTCGTACGCTTAGCCGTTGCTGAACATCCGTTGCTGAACATCCGCTGTCTGTTGCCTTGAAACTTAAGCGCGATGCTCCGCCAGCGCCGTCGTGATGTCTTGCGTGGGTTGGAACGAGCTTGCCTGCGCCATCGCCCAACCCACCCTGAAGACTTGATGGCGGAATTCACCGCGCAGCAATTCGCCCGGCGCCAGTTCGGGGAACAGCGCGGACAGCAGGCGGATTTCGCTGGACGAAATGCGGCGCGCGATATGGTGCGGACGCAATTGGCCCGGGTGAGTCAGGCCGGCTGCCGCCAGCAGTTCGGCCAGCGCATGCAGCGTGTTGCGATGGAAGAACGTCACGCGCTGCGCCTTGTCTGGCACGACCAGCGCGCGTTGGCGCAGCGGGTCTTGCGTGGTGACGCCAGTGGGGCATTTGCCGGTGTGGCAGGCCTGCGCCTGAATACAGCCAATGGCAAACATGAAGCCGCGCGCGGCGTTGCACCAGTCGGCGCCCATCGCCATGACGCGCGCCATGTCGAAAGCGGTGATGATCTTGCCGGACGCGCCCAGCTTGATGCGGTCGCGCAGGTTCACGCCGATCAGCGTGTTGTGCACCAGGCGCAGCGCCTCGCGCAGCGGCGTGCCGACGTGGTCGACAAATTCGACGGGCGCCGCGCCCGTGCCGCCTTCCGCGCCATCCACCACGATGAAGTCCGGCGTGATGCCGGTTTCCAGCATGGCCTTCACGATGGCGAACCATTCCCATGGGTGGCCCACGCAGAACTTGAAGCCCACGGGTTTGCCGCCTGAAAGTTCGCGCAGGCGCGCCACGAATTTCATCAGGCCGATGGGGGAGTCAAACGCCGAATGGCTGGCCGGCGAATTGCAGTCTTGCCAGGCCGCCACACCGCGCGCTTCGGCGATCTCGGGCGTGACCTTGCCGGCAGGCAGGATGCCGCCATGTCCGGGCTTGGCGCCCTGCGACAGCTTGATTTCGATCATCTTCACCTGCGGCGTACAGGCGTTCTTTACAAAGGCTTCTTCCGAGAAGGCGCCGTGCTCGTCGCGGCAGCCGAAGTAGCCCGAGCCAATGTTCCACACCAGGCTGCCGCCGGGTTGGCGGTGGTAGCGGCTGATGCCGCCTTCGCCCGTGTCATGCGCAAAGTCGCCTTGGCGTGCGCCTTCATTCAGCGCCAGAATCGCGTTGGCGGACAGGGCGCCAAAGCTCATCGCCGACACGTTGAACGCCGACATCGAATAGGGCTGCTTGCAGTCCGGCCCGCCCACCGTGACGCGGAAATCCGTATCGTTGATGTGCGACGGCGACATGGAATGGTTGATCCATTCGTAGCGGTCGCCGTAGACGTCTTCCTGCGTGCCGAAGGGGCGCTTGTCGATCTCGCGCTTGGCGCGCTGATACACGATGGAGCGTTGCGCGCGCGAGAACGGCGCGGCTTGCGTGTCGTCTTCCAGGAAGTACTGGCGGATCTCGGGGCGGATGAATTCGAACAGGAAGCGCAGGTTGCCCAGCACGGGGTAGTTGCGCCGGATGGCGTGGCGGGTCTGGATCAGGTCATAGACACCCAGCACGCCCAACGCCGCCAGCGGCACCGCCGCCCATAGCCACCAGAGTGAACTGGTGATGGCCAGGAAGGCGGTGATGGCCGCGCCTGCCAGGGTCAATATAAAGGCCGTGTAGCGGCCGACAAACCAGCTCATAGTCCTCTCCGTATTGCGGAATGGAGCAACCATACACCAGCTCACCCCCCAGAAAAAAAAGACCCCCTTAATTAAGGGGGCCGATTCTGGAACACTGTTTTTCAGTGCCGGGGTTAAGCCGCGTGGCTTAGCAGCTGGACGCAGGCGGCGTCTTCTCAACCGCCAGCCCGAAAGCCGGGCGCAAATGCACGCCCAGGGCGCTGCCAGCGAATGCGGCCGGCAGCCACAGCCAGGCATGCAGGCTGCCCGACAGGATGCCGCTGAAGTAGGCGCCGATGTTGCAGCCGAAAGCCAGGCGTGAGCCATAGCCCAGCAGCAGGCCGCCAATGACGGCGCCGGCCAGCGAACGCGCGGGCACTTTCCACACAGGGGCGAACTTGCCCGCTGCGCTGGCCGCGGCCAGCGCGCCCAGCATCAGGCCGATGTCCATGACGGTCGTGACGTCTTGGCGCAGCGGTGCGCCCAGCGAGGGCTGCTTGCTCCAGTAGGTCCAGGTCGCCACGTCGCCGCTGACGGCGTTCAGGGCCTTGGCGCCCCACAGCGCAAAGGCTGACGTGATGCCCCACGGGCGGCCGGCCAGCGCCAACGTGGCAAAGTTCAGAACGACCAGCGCCACCCCGCCCCAGATCAGCGGCCACGGGCCTTGCAGCAGCGACACCGGACGCGCGGTGCGCGATGCAAACGACACCACATGACCGTGGCGGCGCTTCTCAAGCGCGGTGGCCACCCAGGCGATCAGCGCGAACACGGCCAGGTTGGCGGCAAGCGCCGGCGCCAGGCCCCAGGTCTTGATCAGCGACGTGGGCGCCAGCGCGGGCAGCGCCGACCACCAGCCGAAGTTGGCGGTGGCAATCACCGAACCGATGATGAAGAACAGCAAGGTCACCAGCATGCGGGTATTGCCGCCGCCCACTGCGAACAGCGTGCCCGAGGCGCAACCGCCGCCCAACTGCATGCCGATGCCAAAGAGGAAGGCGCCCAGCACCACGGACACCCCCGGCGGCGAGACAAATCCCGTGACGGGCTGGCCGAACAGCGAGCCCGATGCCAGGAAAGGGAAGAACAGCAGCACGCCCACGCCCAGCATGAACATTTGCGCGCGCAGCCCCGCGCTCCGGCGATCCGACACGAACACGCGCCATGCTTGCGTGAAGCCGAAAGAGGCGTGGTACAGCGTGACGCCCAGCAGCGCACCGACCACCCACAGCGCGCCTTGGCGCCAGCTGACGGTCTGGTTCAGATAGAGTGCGCCGGCCAGCAGCAGCAACAGTGCAATCCAAAGCGGCTTGCGGTTGATCTGGATGGGCGGCAGGGCCGAAGAGGGCAGGGGCAGGGTCGAGGCGTTGGAGCTCATGGGTATCCCGATGGGATGGGTATCGTCAAAGCAAACGGGCGCATTGAGGGCGCCCGTGGGAATGTTGGAAGTTTAAGGCGGAGCGCAAATCTCCCAAACCAATAAATTCCGCTTGAATAATAACTAAAAGTTATTAAGAGCTGAGTCGCTTGCCGCCGCCACAGATGGCGTTCCAGACAATGCGCCAGGCTGCGGCGAAGTCGGCGGCGAGCAACGACGGTCAGGAAACAGGATGGGCGCTGATCCAGGCCACCAGCAGGCTGACGGTCAGCACCGAGGCCACGGTCGAGACGAGGATGGCGCGGGACGTAACGCGCGCATCGCGGCCATACATATTGGCCAGCATGAACGGCCCGGTGCCGATGGGCAACGCGCTCATCAGCACGGCGGTCCAGGCCCACAGCGGGGGCATGGAAAAAACATAGAAGGCCAGCACCGCCGTGACGGCGGGTTGCAGCAACAGCTTGCCCAGCACCAGGCGCAGTACGCCTGGGCCTGCGCTGGCCGTTTGCGTCTGCGCCAGGAACAGGCCGATCGTGACCAGCGCACACGGGCTGGCGGACGCGCCCAGCAAGGCCACGTAGCGGTCGATGCCTTCGGGCAGCGCGACGCCCGTCGAGGCCCAGGCCAGGCCCAGCACGGGGGCGGCCAGCAAGGGGTTGCGCGTCAGCGCCCGGCCGACTTTGATCAGCGTGGCGGCAGCGTTGGGGGTTTGCTGGCGGTCGAATTCAATCAGTGCGATGGCGAAGCCGAACAGCACGCTGGCGGTCAGCAGTGTGGTGAACGTGGCGGGCGCAAGGCTGTCCGCGCCCAGCAGCGCCAGGCACAGCGGAATGCCCATGTAGCCGGCATTCGCGTAGGACGCCGCCAGCCCTTCGATGCTGCGGTCGGTGAGGGCGCGCCGCGTGTTCTTGTCAGCGCCCCGGCCCGGCAAAAACGCCACCAGAAACGTCACGGCGATGCCGCCGGCAAATGCGCCGACAAAACCCCAGTGCGCCATGTGCGCCAAGTCCACCTGCGTCATCGCCCGGAACAGCAGCGCCGGCAGCGACAGGTAGACCACGTAGCGGTTCAACGCGTCGGTCGCGCCGGGGCCAAGCACCTTTGCGCGGGCGGCCAGCCATCCGGTCAGGATCAGCGCAAAGACCGGCAGGGCGGCGGTGATGACGGCATTCATGGTCGAAGGCGAGGGGGCGGGAAGGCGCTCATTCTACTTGGCGAGCGCGGGCGCTGCGGGTCACCAGCAGAATACCCAACGCGGCCAACGCCATGCCTGGCCAAGCCAGTGCGGGAATGGGTTCGCCCAGCGCCATCAATGCGAACACTGCCGTGCAGGGCGGCACCAGGAAGAACAGGGCGGATACGCGCGAGGCTTCGCCGTGCCGGATCATCGTCAGCAGCAAGGTGATGGCGATAAGCGAATTGCCCACCACCAGATAGGCCAGCGCGCCCAGCAGCGGGCCGGTCCATTCGATATGCATGGGTTCCAGCCAGAACGCCAGCGGCGCGGTGACCGCGAGGCCAACGGCGTACTGCACCAGATTGGACGTGACGGGATGCGTGGCGGTGCCGTAGCGCTTTTCGTACAGCGTGCCGCTTGTGATGCACAGCAGTGCGCCCACGGCGAACAGCAGCCCCAACGGCGCCAGCACATCAATCGACGCCTTGGCGACGATGACGAGCGCGGCGCCCGAGACGCCCAGGCCCAGGCCAGCCCAACGCCGGAGGTCGACACGTTCCTGCGCGATCATCGGCGCCAGCAGTCCGATCAGAATAGGTTGCAGCGACGCGATCAGCGCCAGGCCGCCCGCGGACATGCCCAGCTTCAAAGACAGATACGTGCAACAGAAATAGCCCGCTTGCAGCAACAGCCCGACCATCGCCAGATGGCCCCAGGCGCGAGCGCCGCGCGGCAGCGGCGGGCGCATGATCAGCATGAAGGGCGCCAGAATCAGCACGACGCAGGCGTAGCGCACCGCCAGAAACGTCATCGGGTCGGCATAAGCCAGGCCGATCTTGAGCACGACGAATCCACTGGACCACAACAACAGGAAAAGCGCGGGCGCGATTTTCAGCCAGGTTGGGGGTGTGGCGGGCGTCATGTTGGGTGCAGGCAACGTGGGCAAGTCGCGATCGTACCCCTTTTCGGCTCGGTGTCATCCTTGCGAGAATGCGGCGTAGGATATTTATTGTTGATCCGTTGCACGCGAGGGAATGGAAATGTCGACCAATAAACCATCAAAAAAATCAGCAGTGCGTATTGCGCTCGGCACGTGGGACCGCTTGCGCCAAGACGCCTACTCGGTTCGATACGAAGTTTTTGTTGTCGAGCAAAAAGTCCCGCCCGAGGTTGAGCTGGACGATGACGATGCCGTGTCAGTACACGCCGTGGCGTATGGGCCGGACGGCACGCCGATGGGCACCGGCCGCTTGCTGCCCGATGGCCATATCGGCCGCATGGCCGTGCACAAGAAAGCGCGCGGCATGGGCGTGGGCGGGCAGTTGCTGGATGCGCTGATCGAGCAAGGCCACGGCGATGGCCATCGTATGTTGGTGTTGCACGCGCAAACACACGCCGCCGGCTTCTATCAGGCGCACGGCTTTGCGGTGGAAGGCGAGGAGTTCGTGGAAGCGGGCATTCCGCATGTGGTGATGACGCGCGAACTGAAGTAGGGCTAGGGCGCGTGCAAACCACGAAAAGCCAAAAGAAAAAACCCCGGTCGTTTGCACGAACGGGGTTTTTCTTGGCGCATCACGCAGGTACCTCGTGATGTAATAATTGGTGCCCAGGAGAGGACTCGAACCTCCACACCTTGCGGCACACGGACCTGAACCGTGCGCGTCTACCAATTCCGCCACCTGGGCGCTGTCGCTTCACTTGTTGCGTCGCTTTCGCTTCGTTTCTTGTTCAGCAGCAGAGGAACGAGATTATGCATACTTTTTTGAAGGTGTGCAAGCGACGGAGAATCTTTTTTCTCTCTTTCCGCATTTTTTCGTGCGGCCCACTTTCGCTATAGTGTCGCCCCATGTCTCGCCCTCTTTGCACGCGCTGCCTGCGCCCCGAATCGCACTGCCTGTGCGCGCTGATCCCGTCCTTGTCGTGCCGCACCCGCGTCGTGGTGTTGCAGCATCCCAGTGAATCGCGTCACGCTTTGAACACCGCCCGGTTGGCGGTGCTGGGGCTGGCGGGTGCGCGGCGGGTGGTGGGTGAACGCTTCGAGCCGAGCGATTGGGCCGCGCCTGGCTACGCGCCTCGCTTGTTGTTTCCGGGGCCGGCCGCCGAGGTCTTGCATCCGGGGTATGGGCAGGATCTGGATCAGCCGATTCAATTGATCGTGCCGGATGGCACGTGGGGGCATGCGCGCAAGTTGCTGCACATCAATCCCGAGCTGGCGGCGTTGCCGCGCGTGATGTTGCCGCCGGGCTTGACCACGCGTTATCGCGTGCGTCATGCCGATATTCCGGGTGCGCTGTCCACGATCGAAGCCGTCACGCACGCGTTGAATGCGATCGAGGCGCCGATGAATGTGGATGCCTTGCTGCGGCCATTCGAAGCGTTGATCGACGGGCAGATCGAAGGGATGGGTGAAGACCTTTATGCGCGGCATCATTTGCAGCGCAAGGTGCCATGGCGATGAGTTTGCAGTCGGGCAGGGCGCGCAGAAGATAATCCTGCGTGATTAATCTGCGGGCCATTTAAATGAATGGCTCGTGAAGGTGAATGGCTCGTGAAGGTTTCACGAATTGCGCGCGCAAAGCAAAAGCCCCGACATAGCAAAAGCCCCGAACATCTTTCGATCTTCGGGGCTTTTCGCCTTGCTATCCAATCAGCTAAGTGCTGATTCGACCTATATGCGGGTGGTGCCCAGGAGAGGACTCGAACCTCCACACCTTGCGGCACACGGACCTGAACCGTGCGCGTCTACCAATTCCGCCACCTGGGCACTGAGAGATACTGTGTCAGAAGTATGTGATACGCTGCCGCTCTAGTTGCTTTGCTTTAGTTTGTGTTTTTAAAGCCTGAAAGCTTAAAAACGTTTAACTAAAACATGCGTCCTGAGCGCAGTTGGTTTTACAATGGGTCTTTCGACCCCTCTGACCATTTCTGCTTCAGTGTTCAGCCTTGGGCGAACCACAGAAGCTGCGCATTATATACGGAAATTTCAGCTTTGGCAAAACGATCGAATAACGAATCGAAAAACAACAGATCAACACCCTTGCCCGAAGCGCCGCCGGACTTCGACCCTGATGTCCCGTCCCGTGAAGCCATTTTGACGGCGCTGCGTTCCGCAGGCTCGCCGCTGTCTCCGGTTGAGTTGGCAGAGCGCATGGGCATCGAGCGCGCGGCGACGATGGTCGGTTTCGAGCGCCGGTTGGGCGCTATGGAACGCGACGGGCAATTGATGCCCAACCGCAAAGGCGTGTTGTTGCTCGCTACCAAATTGGACTTTGTCGCCGGCAAGGTGCTGGGGCATCGCGACGGTTTCGGCTTCCTGCTGCGCGATGACGGCGGCCCGGACTTGTTCCTGTCGCCGCGCGAAATGCTCAAGGTGCTGCATGGCGACCGCGTGCTGGTCAAGCCGTCGGGCGAATACCGGGGCAAGCCGGAAGGCACCATCGTTGAAGTCATTGAACGCCGCACCAACAAGCTGGTGGGCCGCTTCCTGCACGAGCATGGCCTGTCCATCGTTGTGCCGGAAGACCAGCGCATCAAGCACGACATCCTGATTCCA
Source organism: Achromobacter kerstersii (assembly GCF_902859595.1). GTDB lineage: Bacteria > Pseudomonadota > Gammaproteobacteria > Burkholderiales > Burkholderiaceae_B > Achromobacter > Achromobacter kerstersii. The sequence goes on from NZ_CADIJQ010000002.1 coordinate 545,110, forward strand.
CCCAGCGACACCAACGGCGCCCAGCATGGGCAGGTGGTCGCGGTTGAAATCATGGAGCAGCCCACTCGCCACACGCAGCCGCTGGGCCGCGTGGCGGAAGTGCTGGGTGAAATCGATGACCCTGGCATGGAAATCGAAATCGCGGTGCGCAAGTTTGATGTGCCCGTCGAATTCTCGGAAGCCGCCCGCAAGCAGGCTGCACGCCTGCCTGATGTGGTGCGTAAAAGCGATCTCAAAGACCGCGTGGATCTTCGCGATGTACCGCTGATCACCATCGACGGTGAAGACGCGCGCGATTTCGACGACGCCGTGTATTGCGAGCCGGTCGAGCTCGGCACGGGACAGCGCAAGCGCCCGGGCTGGCGCCTGCTGGTAGCAATTGCCGACGTCAGCCATTACGTGCGCCCGGGCGACGCCATCGACGACGACGCCATCGAACGCGGCACCAGCGTGTATTTCCCGCGCCGGGTCATTCCGATGCTGCCGGAGTCGCTCTCCAATGGCCTGTGTTCGCTGAACCCCGATGTCGATCGCCTGGTGCTGGTCTGCGACATGGTCATTCCGGCAACCGGCGCCAAGGCCGGCACGGTCACGGCATACCAGTTCTATAACGCGGTGATGCACTCGCATGCCCGCACCACCTACACGAACGTCTGGGCGGCATTGCAGCAGCCGGGCGGCCCCGCCGCCGCAGCGATGCGCGCCGTGATGCCGCAGGTTCAGCATCTGTATGAGCTGTTCCAGTTGCTGGTGCAGGGCCGCAAGAAGCGCGGCGCGATCGACTTCGACACCGTCGAAACCAAGATCGTCTGCAACGAGCTCGGCCGTATCGAACAGATCGTGGCGTCGGTGCGTAACGATGCCCACAAGCTGATCGAAGAATGCATGCTGGCCGCCAACACCTGCGCGGCCGACTTCATGACGCGCAGCAAGCATCCTGGCCTGTACCGTATCCATGAAGGCCCCACGCCGGAACGCCTGCAATCGCTGCGTGAATTCCTGCGCACGATGGGCTTGTCGCTGGGCGGGGGTGAAACGCCCACCGCCAAGGACTACGGCGACTTCCTCGACACCGTGCGCGGCCGCCCCGATTACCAGTTGCTGCAAACCATGTGCCTGCGCTCGATGCAGCAAGCCGTGTACAGCCCGGACAACATGGGCCACTTTGGCCTGTCGTACCCCGGCTACAGCCACTTCACGTCGCCCATCCGCCGCTACCCCGACCTGCTCACGCACCGGGTGATCAAGGCGCTGCTGGCCGGGCAGCGTTATGTGCCCAGCCTGGACGATCACCAGGCGGTGGTCATCGGCCGTACGCAAAAGGAACACGAGCAAGCCATCTGGGAAAAGATGGGTCTGGTGCTGTCGGCCAGCGAACGCCGCGCCGACGAAGCTTCGCGCGATGTCGAAGCCTGGCTCAAGTGCTGGTTCGTCAAGGAACGCGTGGGCGAAGACTTCAGCGGCACCGTCACCGGCGTGGCCAGCTTCGGCATCTTCGTCACGCTGGATACGTTGCACGTCGAAGGGCTCGTGCATGTGTCCGAACTGGGCGGCGAGTACTTCCAGTTCAACGACGCGCTGCATGAATTGCGCGGTGAACGCACGGGCATGCGCTATCGCCTGACCGACAAGGTGCAGGTGCAAGTGGCCCGCGTTGATCTGGAAGCGCGCCGCATCGAATTCCGCTTGGTGCAGGGCACGAGTTTCGACGCCTTGCGCAAGGCGTCGGCCCGTGGGCCGGATGAGCCGGTGCGCCGCGTGAAGAAGGCGGCTGCGCCCAAGCCCGCTGCGCTCAAGGGTCAAACGGCCAAAGAGCGGCGTGCAGACGCCAAGAAGGCCAGCAAGCCGCCTCGGTCATCCAAGCGCGCCGCGCCGGCCAAAAAAGCCACGCACAAGCGGCATTGATCCCGCCCGATGTGTGCGCTTTATGGCCACCCTGTCTTAGGGCGGGGCGGCCATAAGGGGTAACATTGCGCTGATGGCCGGCTTGGTCCGGTGGCCCGCCCCCTCTGGGGCGGGTATTCGTTTATCTAAAGGTATTGCATCTATGGCGTCGACCCAAGTTCTAGCCGGGTTTCACGCGGTTGTCGCGCGGCTGCGCCACGCGCCCGAGTCGATCAAGGAAATCTATGTAGAAGCGTCGCGCCGCGACAAGCGCATGCAGACGCTCATCGAGCAGGCCGAAAAGGCGGGTTGCCGCCTGCATCCGGTCCCGATGGAGCGCCTTGACGGCCTGGCGCGCGGCACCCGCCATCAAGGCGTGGTGGCGCTGGCTGACGAACGCCAGTTGGCGGTGGACGTGGACGAAGTGCTTGACGTCATTGAAGGCCCGCCGCTGCTGCTGATTCTTGACGGCGTGACCGATCCCCACAATCTGGGCGCCTGCCTGCGCACCGCCGATGCTGCCGGCGTGCACGCGGTGATCGCACCGCGCGACCGCGCCGTGGGCCTGAACGCCACCGTGCAGCGCGTGGCTTGCGGTGCGGCCGACACCGTCCCCTATGTGATGGTGACCAATCTGGCGCGCACGATGCGCAGCCTGAAGGACCGCGGCGTGTGGCTGGTCGGCACCGATGACCAGGCCACCGACAGCATGCACCAGATCGATGCGCGCCAGCCGATGGCGTGGGTCATGGGCGCGGAAGGCGAGGGCATGCGCCGCCTGACGCGTGAAACCTGCGACCAGCTCGTGAACATTCCCATGCTGGGTTCGGTGGAAAGCCTGAACGTCAGCGTGGCCAGCGCCGTCTGCCTGTACGAAACCGTGCGTCAGCGCCAAGCCTGACCGGTTCAACCCTTCGTTTGTAGATCTTCCTTTACGCGTCAGCCCATCATGCACCAGAACGGCTTTACCACCACGATCCTCCATTCCGACCGCCAGCAATCCGTCGAGCACGGAGCGGTGCACAAGCCGATGCATCCGTCATCGGAATTCGCTTACGACGACGCGCGCGAACTGGCTGCTGTGTTCCAGGGCAAGGCGGGCTTTACGTACGCGCGCCAAGGCACGCCGACCACCACGGCGCTGGAAGCGAAGATCAACCATATGGAAGGCGGCAAGGGCACGGTCAGCTTCGCCACAGGCATGGCGGCGTTGTCAGCCATCTTCACGACGCTGCTGCGCCGGGGCGACCACCTGGTGTCCAGCCAGTTCGTTTTCGGCAACACCAACAGCCTGCTGGGCACGCTGCTTGAGCTGGGCGTTGAAATCACCTTCGTCGATGCGACGGACGCCGCGCAGGTGCGTGCGGCCATTCAGCCGAACACGCGCATGGTCTTCACCGAGACCATCGCCAACCCGGGTACGCAGGTTGCTGACCTGGCCGTGATTGGCGAAATGTGCCGCGAAAAGCATCTGGTCTACGTGGTCGATAACACGCTGACCTCGCCGTGGATGTTCCGCCCGTCGACGGTGGGCGCGTCGCTGGTGATGAATTCGCTGTCGAAGTACATCGGCGGCCATGGCAATGCGCTGGGCGGCGCGGTGACGGATACCGGCCTGTATGACTGGGCGGACTACTCCAATATCTATGACGCCTATCGCAAGGGGGCGTCCACCAGCTGGGGCCTGACGCAGATCAAGAAGAAGGGCCTGCGCGACATGGGCGGCACGTTGGCCGCCGAACCCGCGCACCGCATTGCCGTGGGCGCTGAAACGCTCGCGCTGCGCATGGCCAAGCATTGCGCCAACGCACTGGCATTGGCGCGCTTTCTGGAAGAGCACCCCGGTGTTGCCAAGGTGCATTACCCCGGTCTGGCCAGCCATGCGCAGCACGCGCGCGCGGCAGCCCTGTTCGGGTCGCGCTTTGGTGGGCTGCTGGGCGTAGAGCTTGCTGATGGCGTGGATTGCTTTGATTTCCTGAACCGCCTGCGCATCGTGCTGATGGCCACCCACCTGGGCGACACGCGCAGCTTGGCGCTGCCGGCCGCGCACACCATCTATTACGAGATGGGCGCTGAACGCCGCAAGCAGATGGGCATTGCCGACAGCCTGATCCGCGTGTCGGTGGGCATCGAAGACGAGGCCGATCTGCTGTTTGATTTCGATCAGGCGTTGAATGGGTGTCTGAAGGGATAATCCGACAAGCGCACGCAGGCCGCGTGGGTGCGGCTGTGATGACGCCAGGACAAGATTCATGCTGATACAGATCGCAGAAGTATTCACGCCCGACGAGGCGGCTGATATCCGGCGCAGATTGGATGCGTCCGAATGGGTGGATGGCAAGGTCACGGCGGGCTACCAGTCGGCCGAGGTCAAGCGCAACCGCCAACTGCCCGAACAGCATCCCTTGGCGCAGGAACTCGGCAACCTGATCCTGCAACGCCTGGCGACGAACAATCTGTTCATGTCCGCCGCCTTGCCGCGCAAGATCTTCCCGCCGCTCTTTAACCGCTATGAAGGCGGCGAAGCATTCGGCTATCACGTGGACAACGCGGTGCGCGGTATTGCAGGCACGGCCGAGCGCGTGCGCACGGACCTGTCGGCCACGCTGTTCTTTTCCGAACCTGATTCCTATGATGGCGGCGAGCTCGTCATCGATGACACCTATGGTCCGCGCGCCGTGAAGCTGCCGGCGGGGCATATGGTGCTGTATCCGGGCACGAGCCTGCACAAGGTGAATCCGGTGACGCGTGGCGCTCGCGTCAGTTCGTTCTTCTGGATGCAGAGCCTGGTGCGCGAAGACAGTCAGCGCGCATTGCTGCTGGATATGGATGTGGCCATTCAGCGCTTGAATCAAGACGTCGCGCGGCACGCATCTATCGTGCAGCTGACCGGCATTTATCACAATTTGCTGCGCCGCTGGGCTGATGTTTGATTCAGGCTTGAAGCGTTGTTAAGGGGTGTCGTGCAAACCCCGAAATGCGCGTTTTTGTTTATTGCGGAATCAGCTAAAAGCTAGTATTGGCGCGGGTTGTGGTGAGGTTTTCGCTTGACAGCCGCTCTACGCCAAGGCCTAATACATCTCTGCGTCGCTGACGGTTTGAAGGCATCAATGCCATCAAATCCTAAGCGGCGCAGCAGTTTAAAAGTTGTGCTTTGCAGCGCAAGAAAAAGTTTATCCACTGTCTGTTCGTCGTTTGTCGGGCCTAGCGTAAGTTGGTGGCGTCCCTGCATGACAGCCATGAACCGCACGGCCTCGCCAGACTCAATACCTTGTGAGGGGTACACCTGAATGAACAAAACCGAACTCATCGATCACATCGCCAGCAAGGCCGATATCTCCAAGGCTGCAGCCGGCCGTTCGCTCGACGCCCTGATCGGTGCCGTGAAGACCACGCTGAAGAAGGGCGGTACGGTCACGCTGGTTGGCTTTGGCACGTTTGCCGTGTCGGCACGCGCTGCGCGCACTGGCCGCAACCCGCGTACGGGCGAGACCATCAAGATCAAGAAGGCCAAGGTGCCGAAGTTCCGTCCGGGCAAGGCCCTGAAGGACGCCGTCAACTAATGGACGGCACGGCGGTCGCGGGGCTGGTCCCACGCGATTTGCCGACAATCACGCGGTCCGGTATACTCCGGCCCGCGTATTGCTTTTGAGTACCCCGAGTTGGCAGTTGCTTCACACGAAACCTCGTATTGAGGCAGCAACGGAAGTGTCAGGATCGGGTGCTTAGCTCAGTTGGTAGAGCGGCGCCCTTACAAGGCGTAGGTCACAGGTTCGACCCCTGTAGCACCCACCATCAAAAGCCATCGACGCCATCGGTTGTCCGCTGGCCGCCGATACACCCAGCAAGTCCGGAACCGGCAGGTTCCATGCAAAACCCGCACACGGCATCGTGGCGGGTTTTTTGTTCTCGGGCGCTGATATCTAGCGGTGCCTATCTGCGCAGATCGCTACACGCCGTACTGCTGATCTAGCGGTGCCTATCTGTGCAGATCGCGACACATCGCGCTGCTGCACATCGCGTCACGCAGGGACGCCCGTGCACCTTCCTTAGGCGCTCATCCACGCCCCGCACTTACCCGCGCGCTTGCCGGTGTGCAAGCAATTTCGTAAGCGTTTTGTGCATCCTGGCTTGACCAGAATCAGCAGTGTTACGCTACTCCAGACGAAATAGGACGTGCGAATCATTCGCATTTAAGATATTATGTTCGGCTTGTACCGGCCAGCCGACGTTCCCCTTTTGCGCGCGTCCTTTCCCTGGCTGGCCGGCTAAGTCAATGCACCCCTGGCTGATTCATGCCTAGTTTTCAACGCGGTTGGAATTCTTCTTCGCCGTCTTCATTTGGTATACGCGCAGGCGCTGGCCTGGCGGTTGTCGCACTTCACGCGGCTGTGATCGGCGCCATTTTCATGGCTCCTGCGAATCGTCCTGAACTGGAGGAACCCGAGGCTGTCATGGTCAGTCTGGTGGATGCGCCCATCCCGCAGGTGGCTAAGGCCGAGCCCACGCCGGAAGTGCCGCAGCCCGTGGTGGAGCCGCCGCCCGAGCCCCAGCCCGAGATCGAGCCGGAACCCGAGCCGGAACCCGAACTGAAGCCCGAGCCGGAACCCGAGCCTGAACCGGTGGTTGAAAAGCCGCCGATGCCGGCCCCTAAACCTAAGCCCAAGCCGAAGCCCAAGCCCCAGCCCAAGCAGGAAGTCAAACCCGAACCCAAGCCGGAAACGCCGCCTCCGCAAACGCCGCCCGCCGGCGCCACGGACGGGGCTCAGGCTTCGCAGAGTCCGCAGCAAGGGCCTCCGCCTGACCAGCCGGTCCTGGTGTCGAGTATTGAGTTCCAGGGCGCACGCCCCATGCCCAACTACCCGATGGCATCGCGCCGCATGCGGGAAGAGGGACGGGTGCTGGTGCTGGTGGAGATCAATACGCAGGGGCTGGTGGACCGCGCCACGATCGACACGTCGTCGGGATTCCCGAGGCTGGACGAATCCGCGCTGACCGCCGCTCGCAAGGCCAAGTTCAAGCCCTATACCCGTAATGGCGTGGCTTATGCCGCCAAAGCCAAAATTCCGTTCGATTTCGTAATGAGGAACTGAGATGTCCAACGCACTGCATAGCGCCACCCTGGTGGCGCAGGCGACCACCAGCCCGGCAGCGCCGGCCGCTGCGGGCGCCGCTGCGCCTGCCGCCGCCGCGGCTGCGCCCGCAGCCCAACAAGCCGCGACGACCGCGGGCGCGGTCGCCCAGCAATCGGCGGACGCGCTGCACAGCGCCGCTGCTGCGCTGCCGGCAGCCCCGGCTCCGGCTGCGGTTCCCGACATGGGCTTTCTGCACTTTGTCGCCCAGAGCGACTTCGTCGGCAAGACCCTGTTCGTCATCCTGATCCTGATGTCGCTGGTGACCTGGTACCTGATCCTGGTCAAGGCCGCCAGCAACGTCAGCATGCGCAAACGTTCGGCCGACTTCCTGAACAAGTTCTGGAACGCCAGCTCGCTGGAGCAGGTTGAGCACGAAATCAGCACGCACGGCGCGCGCGATCCGTTCTCGCATCTGGCCAGCCACGCCATGCACGCGCAAGCGCACCACAACAAGTTTGGCGCCACCAAGCTGGAAGAGTCGGGCAGCAACTCCGATTTCGTCACGCGCACCATGCGCAAGGTGATCGACGAAGAAACCGCCAAGCTGGAAAACGGCCTGACGGTGCTGGCCTCGGTGGGTTCCACCGCGCCGTTCGTCGGCCTGTTCGGTACGGTGTGGGGCGTGTATCACGCGCTGGTGGGTATCGGCCTGTCCGACGGCGTCACCATCAACCGTATCGCCGGTCCGGTGGGCGAAGCCCTGATCATGACGGGCCTGGGCCTGGCAGTGGCCATTCCCGCAGTGCTGGCGTACAACACGTTCGTGCGCAACAACCGCGTGTTCCTGTCGCGCCTGGATGCTTTTGCCCATGACCTGTTTGCGTTCCTGACCACCGGACAGCAAGTTGCGCTGTCCGACGGCAAGGTGCGCGCCCTGCGTCGCCAGAACGGTAACGGCGCCGCGGTTCAACGCGGGAGCGAATAATGGCCTTTGGCAGCTTCGAGGGAAAAGGGTCCGGAAGCCATGCGGTTTCCGAGATCAACATGGTGCCGCTGATCGACGTCATGCTGGTGCTGCTGGTGATCTTCATCATCACGGCGCCGCTTCTGGCGCACTCGATCAAGATCAACATGCCCCAGGTGGCCGCCGAGCAGATCGAAGAAGAGCCCAAGACGGTGGACCTGGCCATTGACGCCAGCGGCGCAATGTTCTGGGACGAAAAGCCGGTCAATATCGATGACCTGCCCAATCGCTTCAAGTCGATCGCCGGCACCAAGCCGCAACCGGAAATCCGCATCCGCGCCGATCAGAACACCCGCTACGAAACGCTGGCCAAGGTCATGGCCTCGGCTCGCCGCTCGGGCATGTCGCGCATCGGGTTCGTGACGACGCCGCCGACGGGCGGGGCCGCCGCCGCTGAAGCGCCTGCCGCGGGCAGTGCCCCGGGGGGCGCAACGCCGGCTCCGGCCGGGGCACCGTCCGGCCGGTGAACGAATCCTGCTAGAAGGGGGCGCATTTCGCGCCCCTTTTTTTTCGGATCGCGCTAGAATCGCGGCATGCGAGTACTGGTAATCGAAGACGACACCACCCTGGGCCACGCGCTCCAGGAATTCCTGGCCGACCAGGGTTATGCGGTCGACTGGCTGACAGAAGGCGACCGTGTCCTGGGCGCTCTGGCAGGCCAGCCGTACGACCTCATGCTGCTCGACCTGAATCTTCCCGGCATGAGCGGGCTTGATGTGCTGCGGCAATTGCGCCAAGACGGCAATCAGGTTCCCGTGCTGATCCTCACCGCGCGTGATGGCATCGAAGACCGCGTTGCGGGCCTGGATGCCGGCGCTGACGACTACGTCACCAAACCCTTTGAACTGCCCGAGCTGGCGGCGCGCGTGCGCGCCTTTGGCCGGCGGCGCGCCGGTCAGGCCCAGCCGCTGATCGAAGTCGGCCCCCTGGTGTTCGATACGGTCGGCCGCGAAGTGCGCGCCAATGGCCAACGCCTGTCGCTGTCTGTACGCGAGCTCTCTGTGCTTGAGATGCTGATGGCCCGTGTGGGCCGCGTCGTGACCAAGCGCCAGATCGTGAACTCGTTGTCCGCCTGGGACGCCGATTTCAGCGAAAACGCGGTTGAAGTCTATGTGTACCGTCTGCGCAAGCGCCTGGAAGGCACGGGCGCCAGCATCCAGACGGTGCGCGGCTTCGGCTACATGCTGGATGTGGAAACGGCCTGACGGGCCGGGCGCGGCCGGCATGCTCCGGCTGCGCACTTGCATCCGCCACAGCGAGGGTATCGCGTCATGACGCACGAACGCACTCCTTCCGCTCTTACTCCCTCACGCCCCTTGCTCCCTTCACGCTCGCTGGCGCGGCATCTGGTGATACGCCTGATGCCGCCGATTCTGCTGCTCGTCCTGCTGGATCTTGCAGCCACATGGGTCATCACGCACAAGATCGACATGTCGCTCTGGATGCTGGAAGACTTCTTCTGGCTGATGGTGGTGGGGCAGGTGGCGCTGATCGCGCTGTTCACCTGGGTGGTGGTGCAGGGCGTGCGGTCGGGCCTGCGGTCGGTGAACCATTTGTCGGAAGAAATCCGGCAGCGCTCCATCGACGATATGCAGCCGCTGGAAGTGGCGGGCGTACCGGTCGAGATCGAGCCGCTGGTGACGCACACAAACGACCTGCTGCTGCGGCTGGACGCCTCGCTTGCCGCGCAACGCCGTTTCATCGGCCATGCGGCGCATCAACTGCGCACCCCCTTGTCTGGCCTGCGGCTGGAATCCGAACTGATGCTGGCTCGCCCCTTGCCCGACGATGTGCGGGCGCGGGCCGAACGCATCAAGGCCGTCAGTGACCGCATGATCCGCCTGGGCCAGCAGTTGCTGGTGCTGGCGCGTGCCGATCCGAACGCACGGCCGCAAGACAGCTTTGTGCGTATCGACCTGTGCGAATGGGTGCGGGCGCATGGGGCCGAGTGGTTTCCGCGTGTGCGCGAGGCGCGCTATGAGCTGGATCTGGTGGCGCCGGATGCGCCCATCTGGATCGACGCCGACCCCCTGCTGCTGGCCGAACTCCTGGGCAACCTGATCGACAACGCCTTGCGCTACGGTAACGAAACCGGGCGCATCACGCTGATCGTGGGCGCCAACCCGCCGTCGCTGACGGTTGAGGACGACGGCCCCGGCATTCCCGCCGAAGAGCGCGACCGCGTGTTCGAAGCTTTTTACCGGTCGCCCACCGCTACGGCGGGCGGCTCGGGATTGGGCCTGGCGATCGTGCGCGAGATTGCGCACGCGCATGGCGCCTGGTGGAAGCTCACCAGCCGCCCCGACTTTTCCGGAACGCGGCTATCCGTTGTGTTCCCCGGCCCCCGCAAAGGGGCTCAACTTACTCGTCAAGAACCGACATCATGAGCCAAGCTTCGGCTGGTGTTCCTTCCCCGTCAGGCGCTCACGCAGGCGGGGTGCATGCACCATCGTCGCGCGCGGCGCTGATCATGGGCGCATTGGGTGTGGTGTATGGCGACATCGGCACCAGTCCGCTGTACACGCTGCGCGCCTGCCTGACCGGCCTGAGCGTGCACACGGACCTTGAACCTGCGCATTTGCTGGGCGTGCTGTCCATCCTGTTCTGGATGCTGATGGTGGTGGTGTCCTTGAAGTACGTGACGCTGGTGCTGCGCGCCGACAACCGGGGCGAGGGCGGCACGCTGGCGCTGCTGGAGCTGGCGGTGCGCAACCGTGACGGCAAATTGCGATGGGTGCTGATCGTGCTGGGCATTTTTGGCGCGGCGCTCTTTTATGGCGACAGTATGATCACGCCGGCCATTTCGGTGCTCTCGGCGCTGGAAGGGATCAGCATCGTGTCGCACACCTTGGATGCCTGGGTGGTGCCGATTGCGCTGGTGGTGCTGGTGGCGCTGTTCGCGATCCAGTCGCACGGAACAAGCGTGATGGGTAAGCTGTTCGGCCCCGTGATGCTGGTGTGGTTCGGCACCTTGGCGGCGCTGGGCGCGTGGCAGATCTGGCAGACGCCCGAAGTGCTGGCGGCGCTGAACCCGATGTGGGGCTTGCGCTTCATCATCGAGTTTCCGCTGATCAGCTTTGTGTTGCTGGGCGCGGTGGTGCTGGCGCTGACAGGCGCCGAGGCGCTGTACGCCGACATGGGCCACTTTGGCCGACCGGCCATTCGCAGCGCCTGGTTCAGCATGGTGTTGCCGGCGTTGACGCTGTGCTATTTCGGCCAGGGCGCGCTGCTGCTGCGCGACCCGACGGCGATCCGCAATCCGTTCTTCATGATGGCGCCCGAGTGGGGGTTGGCGCCGTTGGTGGCGTTGGCGACCATCGCAACCATCGTGGCGTCGCAGGCGGTGATTTCCGGCGCGTATTCGGTGACGCGCCAAGCGGTCCAACTGGGTTTCTGGCCGCGCATGCAGATTCTGCATACCTCGGCCGTTGAGAAGGGCCAGATCTATCTGCCGCAGGTGAATGCGCTGCTGTTGTGCGCGGTGCTGGTGCTGGTGCTGCTGTTCCGCAATTCGGACAACCTGGCCGCAGCCTACGGCTTTGCGGTGACGGGCACGATGCTGACGACGTCGGTGCTGGCGTTCGCGGTGCTGCCGCGCGGCACGACGGGCGTGAAGCGGATGCTGTGGTTTGGCGTGCTGGGTCTGTTGCTGTTGTTCGACGTGCTGCTGTTTTCGGCCAACGTGTTCAAGATTCATGAGGGCGGCTGGTTGCCGCTGCTGGTGGCGATCGTGGTGTTCACGCTGATGATGACGTGGCGCCGTGGCCGTCATCTGCTGTCTGATATGCAGCATCGGGATCGTCAGCCGCTCAAGGAATTCATGGAGCAGCTTGAGGAATACCCCCCGTCGCGGGTGCCGGGTACGGCAATCTTCATGACGATGAATTCGGGCAATGTGCCGCCGGCGCTGCTGCATAACCTGAAGCACAACAAGGTGCTGCACGACCACGTGCTGTTCCTGACGATTCTGGTGGCGGACGTGCCGTATATCTCGCCGGAAGAGCGTTTCGTGGTGAAGAAGCTGAGCGCGTCGAGCTGGACGGCGACGGTGAACTACGGCTTCAAGGAAGATCCGGATGTGCCGGAAGCGCTGCGGCTGGTGGCTGAAGCGTATCCCGAGCTGGATTTGGAACCGATGCGGACGTCTTATTTCCTGTCGCGGCAGACCGTGGTGGCGGCGAGAAAGCCGGCGCTGTGGCGGTGGCGGCGGGCGGTGTTCTCGTTCATGGCTCGGAATTCGACGCGGAGTACGAAGTTTTTCAAGATTCCGGCGAATCGGGTGGTGGAAATGGGAATGCAGGTGGAGTTGTAGGCGCTTTGGTTTTTTGTTTCGCGGGTGGTGGGTTCTTTAGACGCACGGTGTGGGGGTGGCCCGGGATGCGCGGGTCAACGATTGCGGTCCGGAGCCTTCGCTCCGGACTTCCCCGTCGTCATCTTCGTCAGCGCCTGCGGCGCTTCCTTGTATCTTGAGCCCTGGAATGGTTAGCTACCATTCCACGAGAGACAGGTGAGTTTCTGCGGCTCCCTTAGGTGGTCGACCCTGTTCTGAAGACTAAACCCCTGTCTCT
>NZ_CADIJQ010000003.1 GCF_902859595.1 Achromobacter kerstersii
ACCCCTTGTGCGTGATCATCGAGCTAGCCTCTGATCACCCACACGTTGTGTTTCTTCCAAGATTGGAGCGGTTGCGTTAACACGCAGCAGCTCAACCAGTTACGCCTGACGACCATAGCAAGGTGGTACCACTCCTTCCCATCCCGAACAGGACAGTGAAACGCCTTCGCGCCGATGATAGTGGACGGACGTCTGTGAAAGTAGGTCATCGTCAGGCTTTTATTCCGCAAAACCCCACAGGTAACCCTGTGGGGTTTTGTCTTTGGTGATTCGGTTTTTACGATTCGACCATTGATATTGAGCATTGATTAAAAGAAAACCCCTCGCAGCTGGCGCTGCGAGGGGTTTTTGCATGGGCGCGGGTATTAATCCTGCCTTTGGCTGCGGCTACGGCTATCGCTATGGCTACGGATGGTGCGGTGCTTGATACGGCCCGCGCAGATATTGTTGCCGGTCAATGCCATGCCTTTGCAACTTGTCGTAGAAGGTCTTGCGGGGAATGCCCAAGGCTTCCAGTGTGGCTTTGATATCCCCCTGATGCGTTTGCAACGCATCTCGGATGAGTTGGGCTTCGAATTGCTCCATTCTTTCTGGCAGGCTTTGTGCTGCGTTTGCTGTGGGAACGGTATCGACCGCTGGGGTATTAAGAACGCCCAGCACGACGCGCTCTGCAAAGTGGGCGAGTTCGCGCACATTGCCAGGCCAGTCATGTGTCATCACATACTGTTTGATCGAGGCAGGCATCTCAGGAATATCGCGATGAAAGCGGCGTGATGCGTGGCCGAGGTAATGCGCGAACAACAGAGGGATGTCGTCGCGGCGTTCGCGCAGGGGCGGAATACGGATCGTGACGACATTGAGCCGGTAGAAAAGGTCTTCGCGGAACTTGCTGCGGATAGCTGGGCTGCCCAGATCTTCCTTCGTGGCGGCGACGACGCGCAGATCGAGATTGCGCACCTCGTTGCTGCCAAGCGGAGTGATCTGCCGAGACTCCAGCACGCGCAGCAGCTTCACTTGCACGGCCAGCGGCATGCTTTCGATTTCGTCCAGGAACAAGGTGCCGCCGCTGGCATGTTCGATACGGCCTATGCGCTTCTTTTGAGCGCCCGTAAAGGCGCCGGCCTCGTGCCCGAACAATTCGCTTTCGATAACGCTTTCGGGCAGAGCTCCACAGTTGATGGCGACGAGCGCACGGTGCCGGCGGCGGCTCAGGCGATGCAACGCCATCGCTACCACTTCCTTCCCGGTGCCGGTTTCCCCTTCAACCAGCACGTCGACATCCGCATCGGCAATATGGCGCAGCGTTTGTTTGATACGTTGCATGGCGGGCGTGGTGCCGATGAAGGGGACTTCGTCGGCTTCCACCGCAAACGCAGCTTCACGCAGGCGCCGGTTTTCCAGCACCAGACGACGCTTTTCCGCGGCGTGTGTGATCGCTGTGGTCAGCCTGTCGGGTGCGTAGGGTTTGGCCAGAAAGTCGTAGGCACCGTCACGCATGCACTGGACGGCGGTGGCAATATCGCCATGGCCGGTAATGAGAATGACGGGAAGCTCGGGGTCAATATCACGCAGACGATGAAATAGTTGCAGGCCATCGATATCGGGCATGCGGATATCGGTCACGACTACCCCGTCAAAATCGCGGTGCAAGACGGGAAGCGCGGAACGCGCCGTGCCATGGGCGTCGACCGTCATGCCGTGCAACTTCAACGTCTGGACATTGGCGCGCCGTAGTTCCTCGTCGTCATCGATGAACACGACGTGAGGAGGAGTGGGCGCGCGAAGGCCGACATCAATGGAAGCTGAAGCGGGGATTGGGGTAGAAGATGCAGGTGAGCGAGTCATGACGGAGTGGCCGAAACGGGGTGTCCGGCAGCTGCCTTACGCAGCGTCAGGGTGAACATGGCGCCCGTTTGCGGGCCATGAGGGGCAGGAAAGCCGGGATCGCTGGGGTGGGCGGCTTGCAGTTCTCCGCCAAATTCAGTGACGATGTCGCGGCAGATGACGAGGCCCAACCCCAGGCCTTCCGGTTTAGTCGTATGGAAGGGGATGAACAGGCGTGCGCGATCGGCGTCGGACAGCCCCGGGCCGTTGTCGGCGACATGGATTTGAACCGTCGCGCCCAAGTCTTGCAGCGCGACCACGACGCGGCCATCCGCTTTACCTTCCAATGCTTCCAGCGCGTTTTGCAGCAAGTTCACCAGCACTTGTTCCAGCCGGATGCGGTTGGCCCGGACCAGAACGTCCTGATCTTCCGGCGGCCGTTGCAGCGTGACGCCTTGGCGTCGCGCGCGTGGCCCGACCAGCAGCAACGCGCCGTCCAAGGCTTCCTTCAGGCTGGTCGGCCCGACGGATGCGCCTGCCTTGCGTGAGAATGCGCGCAATTCGCCCGTGATGTGCCCGATGCGTTCTGTCAGCGAAGCAATGGTGCCCAAATTTTCCTGCGCGGAGCCGGAATCCTGGCGCCGCAAAAACTCAAATGCGTTGTCTGCGTACGCTCGGATGGCGGCAACGGGCTGATTGATTTCATGGGCGACGCCCGCTGCGACCTGGCCAAGCAGCGCAAGCTTGCTGGCCTGTACAAGCTCATCTTGCATAGTGTGCAAGCGCGCTTCGGCGCGTTGGCGTTCGTCCATTTCATCCATCAGATGGTCGTTGACTTCGCGCAGCTGTGCGGTGCGTTCATCGACCAGCGCGGCGAGTTGGGCCTGGATGGCGGCCTGTTGTTCTGCGCGTTCGCGATTGCGATGGCGCCGATACAGCACGATGCCAATTGCAGCGGCCAGCAGACTCAGCGCCAGCAACGCGCCCAGCTGGGCGTTGGCGGTGGCTTGGCTCATGGCCGTCTGAACGGGCGACAGCAGGTGCAAAGTCCAGCCCGGTGACTCGGCGATGGGCAGGGTCGTGTGCAATAGCGGCGCGCCTTTAGGCAGCGTCGGCAAGGCGTCGTCGATACGCACCAATTGCCCGGTGCTGGCTGGAGCCAGCGGCGGCGTGACAGGCAAGGACTGGAAGCGTGCGTCGCCGAATTGCAGGCTCGTACGCAGGCGCTCGGCCAAGTCGGGCGCAAGCGGCGCCAGCACATCGAAGCGCCAATCCGGGATGCTGCCCAACAGCACCACGCCGTGCTCATCCGTGACAAAAATGGGCGCACTGGACTGGCGCCAGTCGGATTCAAGGTCACGGAAATCGACCTTCAATACGATGACGCCCAGCAGCGCGCCATTGATGTCATCGATGCGTCGCGACAAGTACAGCCCGGCCTCGTGGCTGACCGTACCTAGCGCGAAGTGTTCCGCAGAACCGTTGGCGACGGCGCGCTGGAAGTACGGCCGGAACTGGTAGTCCACGCCTACGAAAGTGGCGGGTTCGCGCCAATTGCTGGCGGCGATGGCCAGCCCCTTGGGGTCCAACAGATAGATGGCGGAGGCGCCGACCCCGTGGCTCAAGGCATCGAGCTTGTCATCCAACGATTCGATCTGCGCGGTGCTTGCTCCTTGCAAGGCCGCGCGCACGTCGACATCGCGAGTCAGCACGAAAGGCAGCGCCCTGAACTTGTCCAGGTTGTTGCGTAGTAGCGCGGCATTGATCTGCCCCGCCGCGCGCGCCTGAACGGTGGCGGTTTTGATCGCGCCATCGCGGGCCCATTGCGTGGCGATATGCAGCACGCCGAACACGATGGCGATGGCCAGCAGAATCATCACTGCGCGCCACGGCCAAGAGCCGCCCGATGACACCCGCGCAGTCGCCCGCGTAGCCGGATGCGTCGAGCCTTGGCGGCTGCTTTGAGGAGTAGTCGAGGGGTCAGTCATGGTGTGTGCGGTTTTCCGCACATTCTATCTTGTTTTCGTGCGAGATTCCGCTCGATCAAGACACCGATTCCCCATCGCCAAATACAAATAGCCAGACTTATCAAGGGCTTGTGCCGATGGGGCCAAGCCATTCAATGCTGGCACGCGTCTTGCATATAGGTATGCAAGCCGAGCGGCATCCGCACGCACGGTGAAATGGGCTTGCGGCGATAACGCAATGCCATAAAACAGATAACGCTCCGTCGCCCGCTGCGCTAGCCGCTCGGGGCAAGGAGCATTGGTGGGGACAAAACCCAATGATCGACGTGGATCAAGGCGCGCCTGCGCGCAAGCTCAAGTTCTATCAAATCCTGTATGTCCAGGTGATTTTCGCCATCATCGTCGGCGTGCTGCTGGGAGCATTCAAGCCAGAACTCGGCCAGCAGATGCAGCCGCTGGGCGACGCCTTCATCAAGCTGGTGAAGATGATCATCGCACCGGTGATTTTCCTGACCGTGGCCTCGGGTATTGCCGCCATGAGCGACCTGAAAAAGGTGGGCCGCGTGGCAGGCAAGGCCATGCTGTACTTCCTGATCTTCTCGACGCTGGCTTTGATCGTAGGCATGCTGGTCAGCCACCTGGTCCAGCCGGGCGCAGGGATGCACATTGATCCGAAGACGCTGGACGAGAAGGCTGTCGCGACCTTTGTCTCGAAGGCCCACGACTCGACCATCACCGGCTTCCTGATGAACATCATCCCGACGACGATCTTCAGCCCGTTCGTGGGTGGGGATATTCTTCAGGTGCTGTTTGTGGCCGTGCTGTTCGGTATTTCGCTGGCGATGGTGGGCGAGCGCGGCAAGCCGATCCTGAACTTCATGACGGCGCTGGCCCAGCCGATCTTCAAACTGGTCGCCATCCTGATGAAGGCGGCGCCAATTGGCGCGTTCGGCGCGATGGCTTTCACCATTGGCAAATACGGCATCAAGTCGGTCGTGAACCTGGCGATGCTGGTGGGCACGTTCTACGCGACGTCGGTGCTGTTCGTCGTGGTGATTCTGGGCTTGGTCGCGCGCTACAACGGCTTTTCGATTTTGAAGCTGGTGCGCTACATCCGCGAAGAATTGTTGCTGGTGCTGGGCACAAGCTCGTCCGAAGCGGCGTTGCCCACCCTGATGCAGAAGATGGAACGCGCCGGGTGTTCGAAGTCGGTGGTTGGCCTGGTGGTGCCCACCGGGTACTCGTTCAACCTGGACGGCACCAACATCTACATGACGATGGCCGCGTTGTTCATCGCGCAGGCGTGTGACATTCCCTTGTCCTTGGGCGACCAGATCCTGCTGCTGGCGGTTGCGATGCTCAGCTCCAAGGGCGCGGCTGGCGTCACGGGCGCGGGCTTCATCACCCTGGCTGCGACCTTGTCGGTTGTGCCGTCCGTGCCGATCGCAGGGATGACGCTGATTCTGGGCGTGGACCGGTTCATGTCGGAATGCCGCGCGCTGACGAACCTGGTCGGCAATGCCACCGCCGCTGTCGTGGTCGCGCGCTGGGAAGGCGAATTGGACCAAGAGCAGTTGCACGCCGCGCTGGACGGCCAGGTGCCGCCCGCTGCGGCGGTCAACGAAGCGCAGCCAACGCTTAGCCATACTGCCTAACGCGCCGTATCCGTTCTTGCAATGAAAAATCCCCCGAGGTCCGGAAGACCTCGGGGGTTTTTCATTTCAAAGGCAACGCGTTCAGGGCGTCTGGATACCCGCTGCGCGAAGCAGGTTAGCCGTTTCGAATAGTGGCAAACCCATCACACCGGTGTAGCTGCCGGAGATGTGCGAGATGAAGGTGCCGGCCAAGCCCTGAATGCCATAGGCGCCGGCCTTGCCGAAGGGTTCGCCGCTGTCGCAGTAACGGGCAATCTCGTCGTCGTGAAGATCGCGCATACGGACTTCGGTAATGGAGACGGCTTCCAGCAGCTGCTCGCCCGTCCACACGGCGACGGCGGTATGGACTTCGTGTGCTGCGCCCGACAAGGCCCGCAGGATGCGGATGGCGTCATCGTGGTCGGCCGGCTTGCCCAGCACGTTGCCGTTAAGAATCACCGTCGTGTCCGCGGCCAGCAAGGGCAGGGGCGGCAAGCCTTGGGCGTGCATCCAATCGCGGCCGCGCAGGGCTTTGTCGCGGGCGGTGCGCTGCACATAATCGGCGGCGCTTTCGCCCGGATGCTGGGGTTCGTCTTCGCCGGGCGGGGCGGGAACGCGCAAGACCTCGTGCGCCAAGCCTATCTGAGTCAGCAATTCACGCCGCCGCGGGCTGGCCGAGGCAAGGTAAAGACGGGCTGGGGTGGGGGTGTCGGCGGAGTGGGGCATGCGTCAGCGAAGTGGGCGCCGGCCCGGCTAGCGGTCAGGCGCGGTGATAGGGGTGGTTGGTCATGATGGCCCAGGCGCGATAGAGCTGTTCGGCCAGCACCACGCGCACCATGGGATGCGGCAGCGTCAGCGAAGACAGCCGAAGCTGACCGCTGCACGAGGCTTTCAGGTCGGCATCCAGACCGTCTGGCCCGCCGACGAGAAAAGCCACGTCTTGCCCGCCAGCCCGCCACTGTTCCAGCTTTTGCGACAGAGCCATGGTGGTGAGGTCGCGCCCGCGCTCGTCCAGCGCCAGGCGCAGCGCACCGGCCGGCAAAGCGGCTTCGATGCGCTTGGCTTCCGCCGCCATCATCTGCGCGGGCGTCTTGCCGGTGGTGCGGGGTTCAGGCTTGATTTCGCGCAGTTCCAGCGCGCAATCGGCGGGCAGGCGCTTGGCGTAATCGGCCCAGGCAGTCTCTACCCAGTCCGGCATCCGAGTGCCTACGGCCGCAACGATCAATTTCACGGCAAAGACTCAGTGGTCGACGTCGTCGTAGTTGCTGTCGGTCGGGATCGGCGCAACGCGCGTCGATTCCGGCAGCAGCTTCACGCGCACCGGCTTGCCGCCCCAGATTTCTTCCAGGTTGTAGTACTGGCGGATGGCCGGTTGCATGATGTGCACGACCATGTCGCCCAAGTCGACGACGACCCATTCACCGGTGTCTTCGCCTTCGATCGTGATGCCCGAGAGATCGAGCGAGCGGCCGCGATCAGCCACGCTGGAAGCGAGCGCGCGGGTTTGGCGGTTGGAGGTGGCGCTGGCAATCACGACGCGATCAAACAGACTCGTCAGATGCGTGGTGTTGTAGACCTTGATGTCTTGCGCCTTGACGTCTTCGAGGGCATCGATGACGGCGCGTTGGAGTTTCGTTATATCCATAGCTGCAAATATAACCCGCGGACGGACGGCGGATGCCGGCTCCGTGACGCTTTCAGCGCCCGGCGGGTGAGGTTTATCGGTAAAGTTGGTGCGCCGCAATATAGGCGGCGACCGACGGGGCCAGCAGGCCTTCAGTGGATTCGCCCGCGGCCAGACGCCGGCGGATGTCGGAAGCGGAAACCGCCATGGGTGAAAACGGCAGCTCTTCCAGCAGGCGGCCCTGTTCTTGCAGGCAGGCGGCCAATTCGGCCGGCGGCGTCAACGGGGTGCCGGGGCGGGTGGCCACGGCCAAATCCACCAGGCTGGCGATGTCGCGCCAGTGGTGCCACGTGCAGAAATTGGCCAATTGGTCAGCGCCCAGCAGCCAGACATAGCGTGCGTCCTGGGGCAGGGCGCGCAGCGTGTCGATGGTGTAGGTTGCGCCACCGCGTTCGATTTCGATGGGGTTGACGCTTAATCCGTCGTGGCCGGCGATGGCCAGTTCCAGCATGTCGCAGCGTTCATCGCCCGTGGCGTGCAAGGCCGCGCGCTGCCACGGGTTGGCGGCGGGGATCAGTTCCACGCCGGTGAGCCGCAGCGTGTCCAAAGCGTTCTGCGCCAGCGCGATGTGGGCGATGTGGACGGGGTCGAAACTGCCGCCCAAGAGACCGATGCGCTTCAAACCCAATCCCGTGGCGTCAGATAGGCGGCGAGCTCGGCCTCGGGCGTGCCCGCCTCTGGCTGCCAGTCGTAACGCCATTGCGCCAGCGGCGGCATCGACAGCAGGATCGATTCCGTCCGGCCGCCGGATTGCAGGCCGAACAGCGTGCCGCGGTCGAAGACCAGATTGAACTCGACGTAGCGGCCCCGGCGGTAAGCCTGGAAATCGCGCTCGCGTTCCGAATACGGCAACGTGCGGCGGCGTTCGACGATGGGCAGGTAGCTGTCCAGGAACGCATCGCCAACTGAACGGGTCAAGGCGAACGAGGCATCGAAGCCCGGGGCGTTCAGGTCGTCAAAGAAAATGCCGCCGATGCCTCGCGTTTCGTTGCGGTGCTTCAGAAAGAAGTATTCATCGCACCAGCGTTTGTAGCGCGGGTAGTAGTCGGGGCCGTGGCTGGCCAACGCGTCGCGGCACACCGTATGGAACTGCCGGGCGTCTTCTTCGAAAGGATAGTAGGGCGTCAGGTCGATGCCGCCGCCGAACCAGAAGACGTCGGATTCGTCGTGGCCCGGGCGGGCCGCGGCGACGAACATGCGCACGTTCATGTGCGTGGTCGGCACATAGGGGTTGCGCGGATGCAGCACCATGGAAACGCCCATGGCTTCCCAGCTGCGGCCAGCAAGCTCGGGCCGGTGGGCGCTGGCCGACGGGGGCAGTTTCGTGCCCGTGACGTGGCTGAACAGCACACCCGCCCGTTCGAACAGCTTGCCGCCTTCCAGCAGGCGCGACAAACCGCCGCCGCCTTCGGGCCGCACCCATTCATCGGCGCGGAAGGCGCCGCCTTCCGCGTCTTCCAAAGCCGCGACGATGCGGGCTTGCAAGCCGGTGAGATAGTCGCGGACAGTCGTGACGGGCAAGGCGTTCATCAGCGCTTTCCGGTTACGCGTTGGACTTGGGTTTTTGCTGCGACGGCTTCAGCGCGCGCCAACCGATGTCGCTGCGGTACTGGCGGCCATCGAAGTGGATGCCGTCGATGGCTTCGTACACGCGGTCGCGGGCCATCTTGACCGAGTCGCCCAATGCCGTCACGCACAGCACGCGGCCGCCGGTGGTCTTCGTGTCTTCGCCGACCAATTCCGTGGCGGCGTGGAAGACCATGCAGTCTTCGGCGTCGGCGGGCAGGCCGCGGATGACGTCGCCGGTGCGCGGCGTGTTCGGGTAGTTGTGCGAGGCCAGCACGACGCCCAGCGCGGTGCGGCGGTCCCAGACGATGTCGGCCTGGTTCAGCGTGCCGTCCACGGCGTGTTCAAGCGCGTCCAGCAGGTCGCTCTTGACGCGCATCATGATCGGCTGCGTTTCCGGATCGCCCATGCGGCAATTGAATTCCAGCGTCTTGATTTCGCGGTCGGGATCATCGCCCGGGGCGATCATCAGGCCAGCGTACAGGAAGCCGGTGTAGGGGATGCCGTCGCGCGTCATGCCCTGCACCGTCGGCAGGATGATTTCGCGCATGATGCGGTGGTGCAGTTCCGGCGTGACGATCGGCGCGGGCGAATACGCGCCCATGCCGCCCGTGTTGGGACCCTGGTCGCCGTCTTGCAGACGCTTGTGGTCCTGGCTGGTGGCCAGGGCCAGCACGTTGCGGCCATCGCACATGACGATGAAGCTGGCTTCTTCGCCCACCAGGCATTCTTCGATGACGACGCGCGCACCAGCGGCGCCCATCGAGCCGTCGCCCAGCATCGCGTCGACGGCGGCGTGCGCCTCTTCGAGCGTAGCGGCCACGACGACGCCCTTGCCGGCAGCCAGGCCGTCGGCCTTGATGACGATGGGGGCGCCTTCCTGGTCAATATAGGCGTGGGCCTGGACCGGGTCGGTGAAGGTGGCGTAGCGCGCCGTCGGGATGTTGTGCCGGACCATGAAGGCCTTGGCGTAGTCCTTCGAGCTTTCCAGCTGCGCGGCGGCCTTGGTGGGGCCGAATATCTTCAGGCCGCGGGCGCGGAACACGTCCACGACACCCGAGGCCAGCGGGGCTTCCGGGCCAACGACCGTCAGTGCGATGCCTTCGCGCTGGACGAAATCGGCCAATTCCTCGGCATTGGTGAGCGGGATGTTTTCCATCTGCTCGGCCCGTTGCGTGCCGCCATTACCCGGGGCGACATACACCTTGTGTACGCGCGGGGAGCGGGCGAGCCGCCAGGCGAGGGCATGTTCGCGGCCGCCCGAGCCAATTACCAGGAGTTTCATGTTGCGTGATTCTGAAGGTTGCCACTCTAGCCCGTGGAGAAGGCAACGGACCCGAGACATTCCGGGTCCGAATATCACCCTGGCAAGACGGCGGATGCCGCCCGGCCAGGACGGTGGGATTTACTGCGCTTCGTCGAAAATGACAGTGGTATAGACTTCCTGCACGTCGTCCAGGCCTTCCAGGGCGTCGAGCAGTTTCTGCATCTTGATGGCGTCTTCGCCGGCCAGCTCGGTTTCGTTCAGGGCCTTCATGACGATGCCATCCACTTCGGCCTTCAGGCCAGCGTCGTCGAACGCCTTGCGAACCGCGGCGTAATCGGCCGGCGCGCAAACGACTTCGATCACTCCTTCGTCGTCAGTCGTGACGTCTTCGGCGCCCGCGTCGAGTGCGGCTTCCATGACCTTGTCTTCGGGCGTGCCGGGGGCGAACACGAATTGGCCGCAGTGCTTGAACATGAAGGCCACCGAGCCTTCCTGGCCCAGGTTGCCGCCGTTCTTGGCGAAGGCGTGGCGCACTTCCGCCACGGTGCGGGTGCGATTGTCGGTCATGCAGTCGACAATGACTGCCGCGCCGCCGATGCCGTAGCCTTCGTAGCGGACTTCCTCGTAGGCGTCGCCGTCTGCGCCGCCCGCGCCACGCTGGATGGCGCGCTGGATGTTGTCCTTGGGCATGTTGGCGTCAGTGGCCTTGTCCCAGGCCATGCGCAAGCGCGGATTGCTGTCCGGGTCGGGGCCGCCGGCGCGCGCCGCCACGGTAATTTCACGAATGATCTTGGTCCAGAGCTTTCCGCGCTTGGCGTCTTGACGCCCTTTGCGGTGCTGAATATTGGCCCATTTGCTGTGTCCGGCCATGGCTTCCCAGGATAAATTGTCTGAAAAAAAGGCATTTTACCGTGACGGCGGCCTGCGCGCCCGGCGCTGTCTTGCCTGTGTCCTTATTGCCACGCGCACAAGGCGCGCGGCAAGCTCTACACTTGGGCATCTTTTTGATCCCTGGTCCGGAGTGCTGCACATGCCCAACCCCATCGTCATCGCCAAGAACGCGCAGACCGAGTTGGCGCTGCTGCCTGCGCTGGCCAATCGCCACGGATGCATCACCGGCGCCACGGGCACCGGCAAAACCGTCACGCTGCAAGTGCTGGCGGAGTCTTTTTCCCGGATCGGCACGCCGGTATTCATGGCCGACGTCAAAGGCGACCTGACCGGCATTTCCCAGGCGGGGGCGGCGAGCCCCAAGCTGAGCGAGCGGTTAAAGAGCCTGGGCCTGTCGGAACCGGTCTGGGGCGCCAGCCCCGTCACCCTGTGGGACGTGTTCGGCGAGCAGGGCTTGCCCGTGCGCGCCACCATTACGGATATGGGGCCGCTGTTGCTGTCCCGCATCCTGGAATTGAATGACACACAGGAAGGCGTACTGACGCTGGTATTCAAGGTGGCCGACGATGAAGGCCAATTGCTGCTGGATTTGAAAGACCTGCGCGCCATGCTTCAGAACGTGGCGGATCGCTCGGCCGAACTCAAAACCCGCTATGGCAACGTGTCGTCCGCCAGCGTCGGCGCCATCCAGCGCGGCTTGTTGGCGCTGGAGTCCCAAGGCGCGGAAAAATTCTTCGGCGAACCGATGCTGGACGTGGCCGACCTGATGCGCACGGACGCCCAGGGCCGGGGCATGGTCAACGTACTGGCTGCCGACAAGCTGATGCAGGCCCCGCGCCTGTACGCCATCTTTCTGCTCTGGCTGCTGGCTGATCTGTATGAAAAGCTGCCGGAAGTGGGCGACATGGATCAGCCCAAGCTGGTCTTTTTCTTCGACGAAGCCCATCTGCTGTTCAACGACGCCCCGGCGGCGCTGCTGACAAAGATCGAGCAGGTCGTGCGCCTGGTGCGTTCCAAGGGCGTGGGCGTTTACTTCGTCACGCAGAATCCGCTTGATATTCCCGATACCGTGCTGGGCCAGTTGGGCAACCGCGTCCAGCACGCCTTGCGGGCCTTTACGCCGCGCGACCAGAAGGCCGTGAAAACGGCCGCCCAGACGATGCGCCCCAATCCGGGGCTGGATATCGAAGCCGCCATCACCGAACTGGGTGTGGGCGAGGCGCTGGTATCCCTGCTGGACGCCAAGGGCCGCCCGATGCCGACCGAACGCGCGTATATCGTGCCGCCCGCCAGCCGGATCGGCCCGGCCACCGATGCGGAACGCCAGGTCTTGCGCCAGGGCAGCCCGATGGCCGCGAAGTACGAAAAAGCCATTGACCGCGATTCGGCCTATGAAGTCCTGGCCGGGCGCGCTGCGGTGCCGGTGGGGCAGCCTGGGCAGCCGGGCGCCAAGGCGCCGGCGCAGCCCGGTGGCGCTCCGGCGCCCGCCGAGGAGTCCGGCGGCGGCCTGATGGACAGCCTGAACGACGTCCTGTTCGGCTCGACCGGGCCACGAGGCGGCAAGCGCGACGGCGTGGTGCAGACCATGGCCAAGAGCACCGTCCGCTCGATTGCGCGGGAGCTCACGCGCGGCTTGCTGGGTTCATTGCTGGGGTCGAAGGGCCGCCGCTGAACGTCCCGCGTAATCGTCAGCAGAATAAGCCCCGTCGATTTGTAACGGGGGTGTTGCGCTGCGGCGGTTTATGCCTATGATTCTGGGCGTTCTATCAAAGGAAAATTAAGGAAACGTGGTGGCTAAGAAACACAAGATAGCGGTGATTCCAGGAGACGGTATTGGCAAAGAGGTCGTGCCGGAAGGGTTGAAGGTGCTAGATGCCGTGGCGACGCGCTTCGGCATCGAATTCCAGTGGGATCATTTCGATTGGAGCTGCGACTATTACGCCCAGCACGGCAAGATGATGCCGGACGACTGGAAGGCGCAGATCGGTCAGCATGAGGCGATTTTCTTCGGTTCGATCGGCTGGCCCGCCACGGTGCCGGATCACGAAGCGCTGTGGGGTTCGCTGTTCAAATTCCGTCGCGAATTTGACCAATACATCAATTTGCGGCCAGTGCGCCTGATGCCCGGCGTACCGTCGCCGCTCGCAGACCGCAAGCCGGGCGACATTGATTTCTTCATCGTCCGCGAAAACACGGAAGGCGAATACTCCAATAGCGGCGGCCGCCTGTTCGAAGGGACGGAGCGCGAAGTCGTCATTCAGGAAAGCGTATTTACGCGCATTGGCGCGGATCGTGTGCTGAAGTTCGCGTTTGAACTGGCCCAGAAGCGCGGCAAGCACCTGACCGCCGCCACCAAATCCAACGGCATTTCCATTTCGATGCCGTGGTGGGACGAGCGCGTGGCCGATATGGCCGGGAACTATCCGGACGTTCGCTGGGACAAATACCACATCGATATCTTGTGCGCGCATTTCGTGCAACATCCTGACTGGTTCGACGTGGTCGTGGCTTCCAACTTGTTCGGCGACATCCTTTCCGATCTGGGCCCGGCCTGCACGGGAACGATTGGCATTGCTCCGTCGGCAAACCTGAACCCCGAGCGCAAGTTCCCGTCGCTGTTCGAACCGGTGCACGGTTCGGCGCCGGACATTTATGGCAAGGGCATCGCCAACCCGATCGGGCAGATCTGGAGCGGCGCACTGATGCTTGATTTTCTGGGGTACCCGGAAGCGTCGGCCGCTGTGGTCAAGGCGATCGAAACTGTGTTGGCCGATGGCCCGCGCACCCGGGACATGAAAGGCAACGCGTCGACTGTCGACGTTGGCAACGCGATTGCGTCGCTGATTTCTGCGGGTTAAGCGCATTTAGCGAGTACGGCCAATCTGGCTAGTAGATGGAAAACTCAATCGTTCCTTCTTCCGCCGCCGCCCATGTGGGCGGCGGCCGGGCCGACCGATTCGTACGCAAGCTGTTCCGCCTGCTGCGATCCCGCACGCAACGTCACAACCAGCATCTGTGGCCTTTCGTGCGCATCTGGCGGGACCGGTCGGGGGCGATTTGCGGTTTCCGGGCCTTTGGCCGCTCGCTGCCCATCACCCCGCTGGCGCAAGGGTACGACCCCGCCGATGAAACCGTGCATCTGATCCTGAGCGGCCCTTCGGTCGCCGAGATTCCCTACGATCAGCTGGAAATTGGTGCGGCAATGGGCGTCAATGGCGCCATTGCGCTGGCTCGCAAGTTCGACCTGAAGTTCAAGTATTACTGCATCATCGACCAAAATTTCGTGCGGGATCGCATCGAGCTCGTGCGCGAAATCGTCAGCCGCGACCTGACGCTGTACGTGTTCCCCGAAGTGCTGCGCTACATCATGCAAGGCATTCCCCAGGATCAGATCCGCTGCCGCATCTGCGTCATCGAACTGATCTCCGAGCGCGCCTATCAGCGTACTGCCGCGCCCGCCATGCTCAAGCGGATTGCCGCCGCCACGCCTGACGTGCAATTGCTGGACGCCAAGCAAGGCCTGGGTTACAGCTTTGACGCCTCGCTGGGCGTGTTCGACGCCGACACGGTGGCCTATGCCGCGTTGCAGGTGCTGATGTCCAGCGGCGCGCGCCAGGTGTACGTGCATGGACTTGACCTGACCGTGCAGCATGGCCTGCGCTTCTACGACGAAGGCGCGAACCCTCAGACGAGCCGTCTGGCGCGCAAGTTCGCCCACCTGATTGAACCGTCGTTCCGGTTTGCGTCAGCACAATGGCGCGCGCGCGGCTTGTCGGTATTCAATTTGTCGCCCGTCAGCGCCTTGTCGGCTGACATCATCGAACGCATGGATTGGCATGCGCTGCTTAAAGACAGCGTGGCCAATGAAAAGAGCGCCTGACAAGGCGCTCTTTTTTTTGAAGCATCGTGCTGCGCCTTAATGCGCGCCCGCCGCCGCTTCGGCCGCACCGCCACCCGCACCTGCCTTCGTTGACCGGGGGCGCGCAAACCACACCAACCCCGTCAGCATCAGGAAGATGATCGCCGAAGCGTAGAACACGTCCACGGCGGACATCGTGAACGCCTGCGCGTTGACCAGCCCGTCCACCATCGTCAGCGCTTGCTGGTGCGACAGGCCCATGCCGTTTTGCAGCGTGTTCATGGTCTGGTCGAACGCTTGCTGGCCGGGCTTGGCGATCTCGGTCAGTTGGGCGTGGTGCATGGTGGCGCGGTTTTCCCACAGCGTGGTCGCGATGGACGTGCCGAATGCGCCTGCGGTCAGCCGCAGGAAGTTCGACAGGCCCGAGGCCGCCGGGATGCGCCATGGCTCAATGCTGGACAGCGTGATCGATGTCAGCGGCACGAAGAACGCCGCCATGGCCGCGCCCTGGATGATGGTCGGCAGCATCAGCGTGCGCACATCCGTCTGGGTGTTGAAACCCGACCGCATGAAGCAGACCAGCGCGAAGATCAGGAACGCTACCGTCACAATCTGGCGCGGGTCACGCGTGGCCAGCATCTTGCCCACCAGCGGCGTTAGCAATATCGCCAACAAGCCCACGGGCGCCGTCACCAGGCCGGCGTAGGTGGCGGTGTAGCCCATATTGCTTTGCAGCCACAGGGGCAACAGCACCACGTTTCCGAAGAACACGCCGTAGGCCACCGCCAATGTCAGCGCGCCCACCGTGAAGTTACGTATCTTGAACAGGCGCAAGTCCACAACGGGGTGGGCATCGGTCAGCTCCCAGATCAGGAAGAAGACGAAGGCTACAAAAGCCGTGGCGGCCAGCGCAATGATGGTCGGGCTGGCAAACCAGTCCAGCTCTTTGCCCTTGTCCAGCATGATTTGCAAGGCGCCCACCCACACCACCAGCAACACCAGGCCCAGCTTGTCGATGGGCAGCTTGCGGGTCATCGATTCGCGGTTGCCGTAGATGCGCCAGCTGATCCAGGCCGCCAGCAGGCCGACCGGCACGTTGATGTAGAAGATCCACGGCCAGGTGTAGTTGTCGGAAATCCAGCCGCCCAGCAAGGGCCCGGCCACGGGCGCGACCAGTGTGGTCATGGACCAGACCGCCAGCGCCATGCCCGCCTTGGACTTCGGGAAGCTGGCCAGCATCAGCGTTTGCGACAGCGGGATCATCGGGCCGGCCACCGCGCCTTGCAGCACGCGGAAGGCGATCAACGCTTCCAGTGATGGCGAAAAACCGCACAGCCACGAGGCCAGCACGAACAGCAGGGTCGAGATCAGGAATAGCCGGACCTGCCCGAAGCGCTGCGTCAGCCAGCCGGTCAACGGCACCGTGATGGCGTTGGCGACGGCGAACGACGTGATCACCCAGGTGCCTTGGCTGGAACTGACGCCAAGATCGCCCGAGATGGTGGGAATGGACACGTTCGCGATCGAGGTGTCCAGCACGTTCATGAACACCGCCGTGGACAGCGCGATGGACCCAATGATGCGGGTCGCGCCTTCCAGCGGCGGATAAGTGCCCGGCGGGCGGGCGGGTTCGGCGGGGGGCGCGCCTGCGCCCGCGGGCTGGGCGGTCGTGCTCATGATGCCAGGTTGTCTTCGATGATCTTGTTGATCATGGTGTCGACTTCGCCGTGCGCCGGGTCGAAGGCGCGCGTCGACCATGCCGGCTCATTGCGCACGGCTTGCGTCAGCGGCTCGCCTTCTTGTTGGCCGACGTCGACTTCCACGTCCATCGACAAGCCCACGCGCAGCGGGTGCGACTTCAGGTCTTCGGGGTCCAGCGTGATGCGCACGGGTACGCGCTGCACCACCTTGATCCAGTTGCCGGTGGCGTTCTGAGCGGGCAGCAGGGCGAAGGCGCTGCCGGTACCGGCGTCCAGGCCGGAGATCTTGCCGTGATAAGTCACCGAGCTGCCGTACAGGTCGGCCACCATCTTCACCGGCTGGCCAATGCGCATCTTGCGTAGCTGGCCTTCCTTGAAGTTGGCTTCCACCCACACCTGATCCAGCGGCACCACCGTCATCAGCGCATTGCCGGGGGCGACGCGCTGGCCCACCTGCGCGCTGCGGCGGGCGATGACACCGCTTACCGGCGCGGGCAGTACCGTGCGCGACTGCGCCAGCCACGCGTTGCGCAGGCCGGCTGCGGCTTGCAGCACATCTGGGTGATTGGCCACTGTCGTGCCTTGCGTCAGCGCCTGGTTGGTCGCCAGCTTGGCGCGCGAAGCGGCCAGGGCGGCCTTGGCTTGCGCCAGACCAGATTGCGCGGACTTCAAAGCGGCTTCGGCGTGGAGGATTTCTTCACCGCTGACGCCACCGGATTTCGCCAATTGCTGGCGGCGGCTGACGTCGCTTTGCGCGCGGGTCAGTTCGGCCTGGGCGCGCAGGATGTCGGCGTTGCGCAGGTCGACATCGGCAGCCAGCGCGTCGTTCTGGACGTAATACGTACGAACCTGACGCACCATCTGCGCCAGTTTGGCCTGGGCCTGCTGCAGCGCGATGTCGGTGTCGGCAGAGTCCAGCCGTATCAGCGGCTGGCCGGCGGTGACGGTTTCGGTGTCGTCGGCTTCGATGGCGACAACGGTGCCCGGCACTTGCGGTGTGATCTGCACGAGGTTGCCGTGCACGTAGGCGTCGTCGGTGCTTTCAAAGTGGGCGCCAAACAAGAGCCACCAGATGCCGTAGGCGATGGCGACCAGAATGAAGACGCCGGTCGCCAGCAGCATCAGGCGTTTGCGGGCGGGGTTGGTGGTGGGGGTGGCAGCGTTCATGACGTCTGAATCCGGGGATCGTTCAATGAATGGAGGTCGTGGCGGGGGCGTAGCCGCCGCCCAGCGCGTTGGCCAGGTTGGCGTCGAGCTGATAAGCGCGGATGCGCAGGTCGGTATCCAGGCGGGCTTGGGTCAGCACGCCGGTTTGCGCGATGAGCACGGTGATGTAGTTGCCCAAGCCGGCCTTGTAGCGGTTGACCGCCAGGTCGTAGGCGGCCTCGATGGCCTCACGCGCCTGGCGCTGTTGGGCGCGTTCCTGGTCCAGCAAACGCAGGCCGTCCAGCGCGTCGGCCACTTGATGCACGGCGTCCAGCACTGCCTGGTTGTAGTCAGACACGGCCAGGTCGGCGTCGGCGCGGCGGCCGGCCAGATTGGCGTTGAGCTCGCCGCCATGGAAGATCGGCAACGTGATGGCCGGGCCGAAACCTGCGGTGCGCGCGGCGGCGCCCAGCAGATTGCCCGTGCCCAAGGCCTGGAAGCCGGCGAACGCGGTCAGGTTCACGTTGGGATAGAACTCGGCCTTGGCGGTGTCGATGGCGCTACGGGCCGCTTCGGCGCGCCAGCGCGAGGCGACGACGTCGGGGCGGTGGCCCAGCAGGTCCAGCGGAATGTCGGTGGGCACCACGCCAGCGGGGGCGGTCAGGTCCACGGCAACCAGCGATTGGCCCCGTTGCGGGCCTGCGCCTGTCAGCGCGGCTACCTGGTTGCGCAATTGCGCCAGCGTCGTCTCGGTCTGGGTCAGTTCCACGCGGCCGGCAGCCAGCGACGATTCCGCCTGCTTCACTTCCACCTGCGTATCCAGGCCGGCGCTGTAACGCCCTTGCGTCAGCGACAGCACGTCGGCGCGCTGCGCGATCACGCGCTTGAGCACGTCGCGCTGGGCGAAGGCATTTTGCAGGTTCAGGTAGGCGCGGACGGTGGCGCTGGCCAGCATGTTGCGGGCGGCTTGCGCATCGGCGGTAGCGGCTTCGCGTTCGGACACCGCCGATTGCAGGCGCGACCGGTTCTTGCCCCAGAAATCAAGCTCGTAGCTGAAATCCAGCGCCAGCCGGTTGTCGCTGACGACGGAGCCGCCCAACGGCGCGGGGTAGATGTAGTCCGAGGAAAGGTGTTCGCGGGTCAACGTGTAATCGGCATCCACGCGCGGCATCAGCGGGGCGCGTGCGGTGCTGACGGCGGCGTTGGCCTTGGCCAGGCGGGCCTGTGCAGCGCTCATGGACGGGCTGTTGGCCAGCGCTTCGTCCATCAGCGCATTGAGCTGGCTGTCGCCGTAGCGCTGCCACCATTGTGTCTCGGGCCAGGCCGTGTCGTGGCCCGTCAGCCCCAGCTTGGCCGCATCCAGCGCGGCAACGGGCTCGGAGCCGGGCTCCATCAGTGCGCAACCGCTCAGGGCCAGCACCAATACGGTAGAAAGAAGGCGTTTCATCCTGACTGTTTGCTGAAAGTAATTGATTAATCTGTATTTGCCTAGGCAAATATTATGCCAAATAAAACCCCCAGGCACGGGGGGAGGGCAGGCGGGATGATCGTCGTCAGCGTTCGGGAGCCGAGCCGGAAGCGGAACCGTTGGCGATCATGCGACGCATGAAATGCATCAGCTGGGTGACTTCGTCCGCCGTGAAACCACGCAGATGGTGGTTGAGCGAACGGGCGATATTGGGGGGGATTTCACGCGCCATGGCTTCGCCGAGTTCGGTCAGTTCTATCTTCACGACGCGGCGGTCTTGCTGGCTGCGGTTACGGCGCAGCAGGCCTTTAGCCTCTAACCGATCCAGCGCGCGGGTCATGGCGCCGGTGTCCATGTCGTTCAACCGCGCCAGTTCGGCGGGCGTATCGGCGCGGCCCAGATAGACCATGGCCAGGGGGCGCCACTGCATGGCGGTCAGGCCAAGCGGGGCCATTTCCTGGTCCAGCATCCGGGTCAGGGAGTGATAGGCCAGCTTGATCAAATAACCAGCGTTGTCTTCCGCCATGCAGCGGTTATCACTGCGGTAATGGACGGGAGTTTCTGACGACGGCGGGGAAGTTTCGGCATTCATGCGCCGAATTTTACTGCCTAGTCAGTTATTGTCAAGGCTGTGATTTTGCGACGGCTTCCGCGTCGGCGTCGGCCGTTGGGCTCTTGCGCAACCCCGATAAAACGATGGCGGCCACGATCAGCACGGCGCCCGCAATCATGCGCGGCGTGGGCTGCTGGCTGAACAGCATCCAGGCAAAGGCGATGGCGTAGACCGGTTCGAGCGCAATCACCAGCCCGGCGCTGCGCGCGTTCAACTGCGTCAGGCTGGAGACAAACAGGTAGTGCGACAGGCCTGTGCAGAACACGCCCAGCAACGCCAGCCAGAACCAATCCACCGCCGGCAGGGCGGGCAACTGGCCCACGGCGAACGGCACCATGACCAGCGCCACCACCACGTTCTGCCAGCAGGCGACCTGCATCGGGTCCATGCCCGAGGCCGAGCGGCGGTTGCTCAGCGCCAATAACGCGAAGGTCAGCCCGGAAAGCAGGCCCCAGGCCAGGCCGATAGTGCCCTGGTCCGCGAAGTCAAACGACGGCGTAACCAGCACCAGACCGGCGGTGACCAGACCCAACAACATCCATTCCACCGCGCGGATGCGTTCGCGGAACAGCAGGCCCTCGAATAGCGTGATGAAGGCCGGGAAGCTGGCAAAGCCCAAGGTAGCGATCGCGATGCCGCCCACTTTGACCGAAATGAAGAAGGTGACCCAGTGCGCCGCGAGCAGCGCACCGGCGATCACCAGCACGAACAGTTGTGCGGGCGTCAGCACGCCCATCAGGGGCTGGCGGCGCAGGCGGGCGAATATCCCCAGCGCAATCACCGCGAAGACGGCCCGGCCCAGCGTGATGACGGCGGCGCTGGCTTGTATCAACTCCCCGAAAACGCCGGTCAGGCCGAACAGCACGGCGGCAATATGTATAGAGGTCAGAGCGCGTTGTCGGGTCATGCGAGGGGGGCGGTGGATGCCAAAAAGCGTAGTTTGAGCGTGCAAATCGGATTGCACTGAATTTAAAATCATCGCATGAATCGTATCGCCAAGCTTTTGCCGCTCTCGCTCCCGTCCGGCCGCGCGGCCGGAATCCTCATGGCGACGCTTGGCGCGGTGCTGTTTTCAGCGAAAGCGATCGTCGTCAAATTCACCTATCGCTACGGCATCGACGCGGTGACGCTCATCGCCTTTCGCATGCTGTTCGCCATGCCGTTCTTCGCCGCGGTGGCCTGGCATCAGTCGCGCCGGGCCGCGCGCGGCGAAATCGTGGTGATGACCAATAAGGAACGTGCCCAGGTCATCGTGCTGGGCCTGCTGGGTTATTACCTGTCGAGCTTCCTGGACTTTCTGGGGCTGCGCTACATCACGGCCAGCCTGGAACGGCTGATCCTGTTCCTGTCGCCGTCGCTTGTCGTGCTGCTGTCCGCGTTCTGGTTCAAGCGCCCGGTTGAACGCCGCCAATGGATGGCCATGGTGCTGTCTTACGCGGGCGTGGTGCTGGTGTTTGCCCACGACCTGTCCTTTGGCGGGGGCGGCGAGGTGCTGTTAGGGTCTTTGTTCGTTTTTGGTTCGGCGGCAAGCTATTCTGTGTACCTGATTTGTTCCGGCGAACTGATCAAGCGGGTGGGGCCGACGCGGTTGGTGGCTTACGCCATGCTCGTGTCGTGCGTGGCCTGCATCATCCAGTTTTTCGTGATTCACCCTCCGTCGATGCTGATCCAGCCGATGGGGGTTTACGGATATTCCGTGATCCACGCCACACTGAATACGGTCGTGCCGGTCTTCATGCTGATGTGGGCGGTGTCGTTGATCGGCGCGCCCACGGCGTCGCTGCTGGGCATGATGGGGCCGGTGTCAGTGCTATTCCTGGCGTCGTGGTTCCTGAACGAGCCCATCACGGTGTGGCAGATGGCGGGAACCGCGCTGGTGTTGACCGGCGTATTCGCATTGATGGGCGGCGGCCCCAAACCCGCACCCGCGCCCACGCGCGAGGCCGGAACGCCGCCGCGGTGACGCCCGATTTTCCCGATGGTTCGCATTAATTTCAATGAAAGGAGGCCAGCATGGCCAGCAATCTCGTCAAGGCAATTCGTATCGAGCAGCACGGTGGTCCCGAAGTCCTGAAGCTGGTCGAGGTGGAAGTTCCGCCGCCCGCCGCCAATGAAGTCACGATCGAGCAGCACGCCGCCGGCCTGAATTTCATCGATATCTATTTCCGCACGGGCTTGTATCCCCATCCGCTGCCGCATGGCCTGGGCTTCGAAGCCGCCGGCGTGGTGACGGCCGTGGGCGCTGACGTCAAACACCTGAAGAAGGGCGACCGCGTCGCCTATGGCCAAAGCCCGATCGGCGCCTACGCCAAGGCCCGCAACGTGCCTGCCCAGCAGGTCGTCAAGGTGCCCAAGGGCATTGGTTTCGACGAAGCCGCCGCGCTGATGTTGAAGGGCCTGACGGTGCAATACCTGTTCCGTCAGACCTATCGCCTGCAAGGCGGTGAAACGATTCTGTTCCATGCGGCCGCAGGCGGCGTGGGCCTGATCGCTTGCCAGTGGGCCAAGGCCCTGGGCGTGAAGCTGATCGGCACCGTCTCCAGCCCCGAAAAGGCCGAACTGGCCCGCGCCAACGGCGCATGGGAAACCATCGACTACTCGCGTGAAAACGTGGCCGAGCGCGTGCTGGAACTGACCGGCGGCAAG
The DNA here is from genome assembly GCF_902859595.1 of Achromobacter kerstersii. Classification (GTDB taxonomy): domain Bacteria; phylum Pseudomonadota; class Gammaproteobacteria; order Burkholderiales; family Burkholderiaceae_B; genus Achromobacter; species Achromobacter kerstersii. Next base: position 22,266 of record NZ_CADIJQ010000003.1, read on the forward strand.
AAGGTGCCGGTGGTGTATGACGGCGTGGGCAAGGACACGTGGGAAACCTCGCTGGACTGCATCGAGCCGCGCGGCCTGATGGTCAGCTTCGGCAACGCGTCTGGCCCGGTGGCCGGCGTCAACCTGGCCGTGCTGAACCAGAAGGGCAGCCTGTACGTCACGCGTCCGTCGCTGGGCGTGCACGTGAACACGCTGGAAAAACTGCAAGCGGCTTCCGAAGAAGTGTTTGACCTGGTCCTGAAGAAGAAGATCAAGGTTCGTATCGACCAGCGCTACACGCTGGAACAAGCAGGCGAAGCGCAGACCGCGCTGGCCTCGCGCAAGACCACGGGCGCCACGGTGCTGATGCTGGACTGATTCGCATCGGCCCTTGTTCGCTTGAACCCTGAATCAGGGCCGCAAGCGGACAAGTCCAAGGCCAGGCAATACGCGTCACACGCGGCTTGCCTGGCCTTTTTATTTTTGCGCCGCCGTGCGCAGAATGACAAATCCCCATGCACGGCCCGACAAGCCAGCGCAAAACGCCGTTGCTATTCTGGCTCCACCCTTTTCGTTGGAGCGTCAGATGTCTTCAGCAAGCGAGTTTGCTCCGGCCGCCGTCACGCCAGACCGTCCCGAACTGGGCGCGATCCGTGAATTCATGTTGATCGACGGCAAGCCGGTGCATGACGGGCAGGGCAAGCCCATTCCCGTTTATGACCCGGCCACGGGCCAGGTCATTGCGCATCAGCCCGATGCCGGGCCCGCGCAAGTGGATCTGGCGGTGCAGGCCGCGCGCCGCGCTTTCGCATCGGGGCCGTGGCGCGAGATGTTGCCCGCGGGGCGCGAGCGTCTGTTGCTGAAACTGGCGGATCTGCTCGAACAGCACGGCACCGAATTGGCGCGGCTGGAAACGCTGAACAACGGCAAGCTGCTGGGCATTGCGCAGGGACTGGAAGTGGGGGCGGGCGCGCAATGGCTGCGCTACATGGCCGGTTGGGCCACCAAGATCACGGGCGACACGCTGTCGCTATCGATTCCGTTTCCGCCGGGCGTTCAGTACAGCGCCTACACGCTGGCGCAGCCCGTGGGCGTGGTCGCCGCCATCATCCCCTGGAATTTCCCGCTGTTGATGGCGGTATGGAAGATTGCCCCCGCGTTGGCGGCTGGATGCACCGTCGTGCTCAAGCCCGCAGAAGAAACCCCGCTGACCGCCTTGCGGCTGGCCGAGCTCGTGCTGGAAGCCGGCTTTCCACCCGGCGTCGTCAACGTGATTACCGGGCGGGGTGAAACTGCCGGCGCGGCCCTGGTGGCGCACCCGGGCATCGACAAAATCGCCTTCACCGGGTCCACCGAAGTCGGCAAGCTGATCGGCCGGGCCGCCATGGATCACATGAAACGGGTGTCGCTGGAACTGGGCGGCAAGTCTCCGGTGATTGTGCTGAACGATTGCGATGTGGATCGTGCCGTGCAGGGCGCCGCCGCCGCCATCTTCTTCAACCAGGGGCAAGTGTGTACGGCGGGCTCGCGCCTGTATGTGCAGCAGGGCCTGTACGCCAAGGTCGTGCAGGGGCTGGCCGACATGGCCGCCAGCATGACGCTGGGTTCCGGCTTTGACGCGGCCACGCAGATCGGCCCGCTGATTTCGGCGCGGCATCAGCAGCGCGTCATGGACTACATCAGCATTGGCCGCGCGGAAGGCGGCCGGGTGCTGGCGGGGGGCGCGGCGGGCGACGGCAGCGGGTATTTCGTGCGGCCCACCGTGTTTGCCGATGTGCCGCAAGGGGCGCGCATCACCCAAGAAGAAATCTTCGGTCCCGTCGTCGTGGCGCAACCGTTCGACACCCTTGACGACGCCGTGCGGCTGGCCAACGACAGCGCTTTCGGCCTGGGCGCCAGCCTCTGGAGCAATGACCTGACCCGCGTGCAACGCCTGATTCCGCGCATTGACGCAGGCACCGTCTGGGTCAACACCCACAACATGCTCGACCCCAACATGCCGTTCGGCGGCTTCAAGCAATCCGGCATCGGCCGTGAGCATGGCCGCGCCCTGCTGGAGATGTACCTCGAGAAGAAGTCCGTTTGCATCGCGTACTAGCACGGCGATAAGCGCCGACCAAGCCGGGGCATACCGGCGGCGGCGCCCTCGCAAGACCAAGGGGAATGGGATGGCAGGCAACACTCGTGGCCTCGTACGTATACGCGCAAGCGCAGCGCTGGTGCTGGCTTGGGCGGGCACGTCGCAGCCGGCGTGGGCGGGCGACCCCAGCGCGCGCGACTGGATTCCGGCGCCGGTGGGCACCAACATCGTGGCGGGCTATCTGGCCGGGCTGCGCTCGTCGGGGCTGTACTCGGAAGGCAAGCGCGTTGACGGCGCGTCCGTAGATGTGAATGCGCTGGTCTACCGCCAGATGCACTATCGCGACTTCTACGGCAAGACGGTGCAGCTGGAATTCATCGTGCCGATGTACCGGACCTCGTTGGACGTGCCCGGCGTGCCTGGCGACCACCAAACCGGTATTGGCGACGTGACGCTGGGCTCGGCGATCTGGCTCTACAACAACGAACAAACCAAGACCTGGTTCGCCTGGGAGCCTTTCATCGTGGCGCCTGTAGGGCGCTATGACGGTTCGCGTCCCGACGTGTCGCCGGGCAAGAACCGCTGGTCCACCATCCAGGATTTTTCGTTCGTCCAGGGCGTGGGCGAATCCACGTTCCTGGAAGCGATTGCCGAGGTTGAAATCTACGGGCGCAACACGGACTGGTACGGCCAGACCTTGAAGAAAGACCCATCGTTCCGCTTCTTCGCGTTGGCCTCCACCAACCTGACGCCGGACACCTACACGGGCATCCGCTATCGGTACGAAACGGGCGGGCGCGAAACGTCATCGGGGGAAACGGTGACGACACGGGCGCGCAATCATCAACTGGCGCTTGAGCTGACGCATCAGATCAACGACGCCAACCAGATTCAGATGCAGTACATCCACGACCTGAAGGTCGAAAACGGGCCTCGGATGCGTGGCGTGCAATTGCGCTACGTCTACGCGTTCTAGGGAGTCGGATCATGAGATCAGGAGAATATCGATGATTGCGCTTCGAGCCACATCACGCGCATTGCGGGCGGGACGCTGGGCATTGTGCGCCGCCTTGGCAAGCGCCACGGGCCTTGCCTGGGCGGACTTGCCCATAGAAGAACTCAAGGGAGGCACCCGCTTGCCGCCCGCAACACCGCATCGGCTGTACGTGATGGACACGTCGTTCAACCATATGGTCGACAGCCGCGTCAACCTCTATGACGGCGACTCCGGCAAATACCTGGGGATGATTCCGACATCGTTCAACGGCCACATGACGGTGTCCGCCGATGGCCGCGACATCTACGTCATGACGACCTATTACGAACGCTTGAACCGCGGCAAGCGCACCGACCTTATCGAAGCTTGGGACGCCGAGACGCTGACGCCCAAATACGAGGTGCCCATTCCGAAAAAGCGTGCGCAAGCCTTGAACTACCGCAACTACCTGCGCCAAAGCACGGATGGCGGTTTGCTCTTTGTGCAGAACGCCACGCCCGCCACTTCGGTAACCGTGGTGGACCTGAAGACGCGCCAGTTCGCCGACGAAGTGACGGCGGCCGCGGGCTGCTGGAGCATCATCCCGCTGCCCTCGCGACCGCGCAGCTTCGCCACCATCTGCGGCGATGGCGCGCTGCTCACCATTGATCTGGATGCGGCTGGCAAGCCTTCGGGCCAGCAACGCAGCAAGCCGATGTTCGAGCTGGAAAAGGACCCGGTCTTCATACACACCGAGAACGTGGGCGACACCTTCTACTTTGTGTCCTACAACGGCAACGTCTACAGCGCGGATTTCAGCGGCAAGGAAGTCAGCTTCGGCACGCCGTGGTCACTGCTGGACGCCTCCGGCAAAGACCGCGGCTGGCGGCCTGGCGGCTACAGCCTGCTGGCCATCAACCAGGCGTCCAAGCGGATGTATGTGGCCATGCATCCGAATGGCGCGGAAGGCTCGCACAAGACGCCCGCCGCGGAAATCTGGGTCTATGACCTGGCCACGCACAAGCGGGTGGCGCGCGTGCCGGGCAAGGGCGCGTTGTCGATGTCGGTATCGCAGGACGATAAGCCTCGCCTGTTCACGATTGATGGAGGCAACGTCAGCATCTTTGACGCCTCGCCTGTCGCACCGGTGTTTCAGCGCACGATCCAGGCGGCGGGCGAAACGGCGTTGCAGGTTGAGCCGCAACCACTGGGAGGCCCGCGATGAACGATCCCGTGCTGTTCTATGGCGCTAGTGCCGCGCTGTCCTGCGTGCTGTTGTTGGGCGCGCTGGAAAAAGTGAAGGACATGGCGGCGTTTTCTGCTGCCGTGTTGGCGTACGGCATTTTGCCTTCGGGCGTAAGCGGCGCGTTCGCGCGTGTTTACGTGCTGGCCGAAATTGCCGCAGGCGTGTTGTTGCTGATGCCCGGCTGGCAGGCAGCGGGCGCGGCGCTGGCATTGGGGGTGCTGGCCGTGGCGACGGCTGGCGTGGTCTACAACCTGGCGCGCGGGCATCGTGATATCGACTGCGGCTGCGGCGGCCCCGCCAGCCCAGCGGCGGGCGCCACGCGCACCGGCCTGTCGTGGTGGCTGGTGCTGCGCAACGGCGCGCTGGCGTTGTGGACATTGCCGGCGCTAAGTGTGTTCGCCGGGCAGGCGCGCGCTCTGCAATGGGCGGACGCCGCCGCCGTCTTCGGCCTGACGACCACCGCGGTGGCCTTGTACTTCACCGCCAATCACCTGTTGGCCTCGCATCTCAAGCTGCGCAACCTTTGAAGGAGTTTCATATGGATGCCTTGATCATTTCCAACGTTCTGCTGTGGGGCGTAGTGCTGTGCCTGGTGCTGGTCATCCTTGCGCTGTCCCGCCAGATTGGCGTGCTGTACGAACGCGTGGCGCCGATGGGGGCGCTGACGATGGACAAGGGCCCGGCGGTGGGGGACGCCGCGCCGCATTTCGAACTGCCTGATCTGCTGGGCCGCCGCATCACGATTGGCGAACGCGGCCAGCACAGCCAACTGCTGTTCTTTCTGTCGCCCACGTGCCCCGTATGCAAGAAGCTGCTGCCCATCCTGAAGTCGGTGGCCAGCACGGAAAGCGCGTGGTTGCGCATCGTGTTGGCCAGCGACGGCGAAATGCCCGAACACCTGGCGTTCTACAAGCAGGCGGGGCTGGAGCGCTTTCCGTATCTGCTGTCGGCGGAACTGGGCATGAAGTTCCAGATCAGCAAGCTGCCCTACGCCGTGCTGATGGACGAAACCGGCACCTTGCGCGCCAAGGGGCTGATCAATTCCCGTGAGCAGCTGGAAAGCCTGTTCACGGCCAAGGAGCTGGGCGTGGCGTCGGTGCAGGATTTTCTGGCCGGCAGCATGGACGAGACCCGAGTGTCCCGCAAGGAGAGCGGCAATGCATTGGCTGGATAAACTTGGCGAGCGCGCTACGCGTTCCGTCGCGCATGCAACGTCCCGGCGCAGCGTGCTGAACCGCATCGGCAAGTTGCTGGTCGGCACAGCTTTTCTGATGCCGGTGCTGCCGGTTGCGCGTTCGGCGCCCGCAGCGGGCAAGAAGCCGCAGATGGACGACACGGCGTGCGATTACTGGCGCTATTGCGCGGTGGATGGCTTCCTGTGTTCCTGCTGCGGCGGCAGCATGACGTCGTGCCCGCCCGGCACATCGCCGTCCGCCGTGTCGTGGGTGGGCACTTGCCACAACCCGCTGGACGGCAAGGACTACCTCATCAGCTATAACGATTGCTGCGGCAAAGCGGCGTGCGGCAAATGCATGTGCGCATCGGCCGAGCGCGAACGTCCGGGCTATCAGATGTTCCTGCATAACGACATCAACTGGTGCATGTCGAACGAGTCGTCGATCTTCCACTGCACGACGTCTGTCATCGTGGGGCTGGCCAAGCCGCAATCGCAATCGAAGGCAGCGCCGAAACCATGAGGTCTGGGGCAAGACGGCAAGCAACGGGATGGCGGTGGCTGTGCGCCGCCGCTATCCTGCTTGGTGTCACGCAGGCGATAGCGGCGGAGGGGGCGTCCGCTGTCGCGGCCGACGCTGCGCGCTTGCCGCAGACCGCACCCGCAGTCGCGGCCGACGCTGCTCGCTTGCGGCAGACCGCACCCGCAGTCGTGGCCGACGCTGCTCGCTTGCAGCAGACTGCACCCGCAGTCGCGCCCGACGCTGCCCATTTGCGGCAGACCGCGCGGCCCGACTACGTGCTGCAATGCGCCGGCTGTCATCGCTTGGATGGCCGAGGCAGCAACCCGCATGGCATTCCAGATTTCCGCCAGTCTGTCGGCGCATTTGTCCATCTGCCCGAAGGCCGCGAATACCTGATCCGCGTGCCGGGCGCGGCGCATTCCCAACTAAGCAATGCAGAATTGGCTGCGGTACTGAACTGGGTGCTGACTGAATTCAGCGCCGCGCAGTTGCCCGCTGATTTCGCGCCGTATTCAGAGGCCGAGGTCGCGGCGGCACGGCCCAACCGCTACGACGATGTCGTGCCCGTGCGCCACGCCTTAGCCCGGCGGCTCACGTCGATGGGGTTCACGTTGTCTGATTATTATTACGGTAGTGACAGAAAGCCGTAGGGCTGACAGAGGGCGACGGGCGCTTACGGCCACTACTTAGGGGTTGTCACCGATACTCGCTCGGGAAGTGCGGTGCTAGAAAGAGGCAGCATCCAAGAGGCAGCATCCCATTCAACGCTGTAGCTGTGCCGCAGGACTGCCTGTCCATGGCACAAAGGCACGCCGTTTCGAGACGCCGGAGTCGCCATGTCATCATCCGTTTTGCACAGCGCGCCCAGGCACTTCCTGGACTGCGCCAGCTGGCAGGAAAGCATCAGCAACACCTTCGTGCCCCTGGAGGTGTCCGCCGTGTTCCCCACGCGCTTTCGCAATAGCGTGGCGGTGGATTCGCTCGGTTGGCTGCACGTCAGCGAATTGCGCAGCAGCGCGCAACGCGTACGCCGCAGCAAGCTGCTGGCTGACCGCGCCGAGGAAGCCGGCTACAAAGTCACGCTGCAATTGGCGGGCCGTAGCGAGATTCGCCAGTCCAATCGCTCGGCGCTGCTGATGCCAGGTGAATGGGGCATCTACGACACCACGCGCCCCTACGAAGTGGATGTGGACGATGGCGCGCATTTTCTGGTGATGCAGGTGCCGGGCAAGCATACCGAGACCTGGCAGCCGCACATGCAGAATGCGGTCGCGCGGCGCTTCAGCGCGCAACAGGGCTGCGGCCGCATGGCGATGGATCTGCTGCGTGTGGCGCTGAGCGAACACGCCCATTTGTCCGAGAGCGCGGCGCGCGATGCGGCCAACGCGGTGTTGCAGATGATGGGGCTGGATATCCGCGAACGGGCGGGCGAGCAGGCCGAACAGGATCAGGCTGGCGTGAAGCAGGCGCAGCTGCGCCGCGTTCAGCAGCACATTCTTGAAAACCTGCATGACCCGGCGTTGTCGCCTGCGTCTGCGGCGGCGGCGTTCAGGATGTCGCGGCGCTACCTGTACAACCTGTTTGCGCTGGCGTCCACGACGCCCGCTGATTTCATTCTGAGCGCGCGGTTGGAACGCAGCAAAGATGTCTTGTGTGATGCGGCGCAAGGGGCGCGGCAGATTGGCGATATCGCCTACCGCTTTGGCTTTTCAGACGCCGCGCGATTCAGCCATGCGTTCCGCAAGCGTTTCGGGGCGTCGCCGTCTGAGTATCGGCGCCAGGGGCGCTAAGTGAAGCCCCGGGTATAGCCCCAGGTATAGCCCCGGCCGGGGGGGCTCGGGGCGTTGAACCGCGCTGGAATCAGAGCAGTTCTTCGTTGATCAGATCTTCCTTGCCGTAGAACTTCACACCGATGTGGATGCGGTCGCGGCCTTGCGAGCGGCGGTGGCGGTTGGTGTCGCGCAGGGAATACACGCAGCCGCAGTATTCCTGCTGGTAGAAGTTCTCGCGCTTGCTGATTTCGATCATGCGGGCGGAGCCGCCGCCTTTGCGCCAGTTGTACGTCCAATAGACCAGGTCGTCATAGCGGGCCGCAGCGCGTTCGCCGCAGCCGTTTATCTGGTTCATGTCTTTCCAGCGCGAAATGCCGAGCGAGCTGGTGATGGTGTCAAAGCCGTGTTCGTGGGCGTACAGCGCGGTGCGCTCAAAGCGCATGTCGAAGCAGGCCGTGCAGCGTTCGCCACGTTCGGGGGCGTCTTCCATGCCCTTGACGCGGTCGAACCAGTTGTCCATGTCGTAATCGGCATCAATGAATTCAATGCCGTGCTGTTCGGCGAAGCGGATGTTTTCCTGCTTGCGGATTTCGTACTCTTTAACCGGATGAATGTTCGGGTTGTAGAAGTAGATTGCGTAGTCGATGCCGGAGGCCGTCATGGCTTCCATGACTTCGCCGGAACAGGGCGCGCAGCACGAGTGCATGAGCACCTTGTTGCGGCCAGCGGGAAGGTCAAGCTTGGGGCGGACGAGTTCAGACATGGCTTGCAAGCAAAAAGGCGGAAAACTCCTTATTTTACCGCGAGTTGCCGTCAGCCGGGCGCGCGGCCCATCACGGTGTCCCAGAGTTCGCTGACGGCCTGGCGTTCCGCCACCAATTCATCCGGCCCGACCCGCGCTTTCTCAACGCCCTGCATGCGCAGCTGATGCTGGACGCGGCGCAAGACGCGATACGCGTCGGCGGCGCGTGTCGCCAGTTCGGGGGCGATCAGCCCGGCCTCGCTGGCCAGCCGCAGCAGCGTGATGTTGCCCAGGTTGCGCACCAGCACGGAATGCGTCCCGGCATAGCAAAGCACCAGGTATTGCGTCACGAATTCCACATCGACCATGCCGCCCCGGTCGTGCTTCAGGTCGAATTGCTTGCTGGTATTGGGATGGCCGGCGTTGATCTTTTCGCGCATGGCCAGCACTTCTTCGCGCAGCGCGGCGGGGTCGCGCGGCTGCACCAGGATGGCCTCACGGATCTGTTCAAAGCGGGCGCCTACGTCGGCGTCTCCGGCGGCAAAGCGCGCGCGCGTCAACGCTTGATGTTCCCAGGCCCAGGCATGCTTGTGCTGGTATTGCTCGAAGGCTTCAACGGAGACGGCCAGCAGCCCGGCATCGCCGTCAGGCCGCAAGCGCAGGTCCACTTCATAGAGGCGGCCCGATGAGGTCATGGTGGACAGCCACGACGTCATGCGCCGGCCAAGCTTGGCGTAGACCTCGGCGGCGTCTTCACGCGGATCATCGAACAGGAAGACCAGGTCCAGGTCAGACGCATAACCCAGTTCCTTGCCGCCCAGCTTGCCGTAGGCGATGACGGCAAATCGGGGCGGGGCGCCTTCTACCTTGTTCACCAGCGGCCAGGCGCGGCGGATGGATTCCGTCAGCAGCAAATCGGCAAGCGCCGACAGTTGGTCCGCCAGCTTTTCAACCGTGAGCTCGCCTTCCAGATCCTGCGCCAGCAATTGGAAACTGGCCTGGCGCTGCACGTCGCGCATCAGATTCATCTGACGTTCGATGTCAGGGTCGCCGTCGGGCAAGCGGCACGCGTCCAGGTCTGCCGTGAGTTGACGGGCGATCTGCGTAAAGTCCAAGGGCTGAAATAGCGTGCGCCAGTCGATCAGGCTGTCCAGCAGCAGCGGGTGTTGCGTGAGGTATTGCGCGGCCCAGGGGCTGGCGGCGACCATGCGGGCCACGCGCGCAAGCGTGTCGGGGTACTCGGCCAGCAGCGCCAGATAGGCGCTGCGTTGGGCGATTTTTTCGATCAGGTCAAACAACCGAACCGCCGCGTTCATGGGCGCGGAAGTCTGGCGGGCGGCGCGCAAGGCCGCGGGCAGCAAGGCTTCCATGCGGCGGCGGCTGCTTTCGGGCAGGCTGCGTACCCGATGGCTGCCGAGCAACGTCTCGGTGCGCCGCAACAGGTCTTGGGCTTCGTCGCCGAATGCCTGCCGGATCTGTTCGGCCAGTTCGCATTCCTGGTCGGACTCGTCGGCGCTATCGTCGCGGTCGGCGGGCGTGGACGTGTCTTCAGCGTCGCCCATGCCGACCATGCGGAATACGTTGCGGAACGTTTGCGATACAAACTTGCGGTGGGCGGCCAGCGTGCTTTCGAAGTCGTCCGGGCTCATGCCCAATGCGGCCGCCAACGCTGCGCGCTGAGCCGGGTCGCCGGGCAGCAGGTGCGTCTGTTCGTCTTCCCGGTATTGCAAAGCGTGTTCGGTGCGGCGCAGATAGCGGTACGCCTCTTCCAGCCGGCGCGCGTCTTCTTCGGGCACCAGACCCGCCAGGCGCTCGGCGTGCAGCGCTTCCAGCAAGCCCCGCTTTTGCAGGGCGGGCATGCGCCCGCCGCGAATCAGCTGCGCCAGCTGCACCACGAATTCGATTTCGCGGATGCCGCCATCGCCCAGCTTGATATTGTTGGCGCTGTCGATCCCGTTGCGCGCGCTGGCGCGCCGCTGCCAGTCCTGGCGAATGCGCTCGCGCAAGGCGCGCAGGGCAGCCAGTGCGTCGAAGTCAAAATACTTGCGATACACAAACGGCACGCGCAGGCTTTCCAGCTGACGGGCCTGCGTGCTGCTGTCGCTGTCTTCAAAGGCCTTGGCCGGCATCAGGCGGGCCTTGAGCCAGGCATACCGTTCCCACTCGCGTCCCTGGCCGATCAGGTAGTGTTCCAGCGCGTCCAGGCTCCAGGCGAGCGGGCCCGAATCGCCATCGGGACGCAGGCGCAGGTCCGTGCGGAACACCTGCCCATTGGCGTCCACTTCGGAAATTACCGGCATCATGCGCCGGGTCAGGCGGCCATAGAATTCGTGATGGCTGATGCGGCGCGGGCCATCGGTGTCGCCTTCCTCGCCGTACAGCATGATCAGGTCAATGTCGGACGACACGTTCAATTCGCAGCCGCCCAGCTTGCCCATGCCGACGATCAGCATTTCCTGCGGCTTGCCCGTGGCGGGGTCGCGCGGCACGCCGTGCACGGCCGCCAGTTCCGCCGCCACGCTGCGGTAAGCCTGCGCCACGGCGATGTCCGCCAGCGTGGTCATTGCGCCCACCACTTCTTCCAGATCCGCCTGGCCGCCCAGGTCACGCACGATCAACACGCTGAAGACGCGCTCGCGCAGCTTGCGCAGCACCATCCGGCACGTCTCCACCGGCAGGGTCGCAGGCGCATCGGGGCCGGCGAGTTCAGCCTGCCATTGCGCCAGACGTTCGGCGGTGACGGGTTGCTGCACCGCCGTTTCGAGCCAGGCGTCCAAGTCGGGATGGGCATCCAGGCGGCGGCGCAAGTGACCAGACCAGGCGAGTGCGGGGGCAAGCATAGGAGTCGATGACATGGCGTAAGGGCGGCAGACGAATGGACGCGTTTCAGGTATAAGTGGGGACGATACCGCAAGACATATTCTCCTGCCCACCGATCCGTGTCTGTTTCAAAAAAAGCCCCCACTGCGCGCACGCGAAGCGTGCTTCGCTGCCTGTTCTGGGTCGCGCTGATCGTTTATGGCGTCGTGGCCGTCGGGTTTCTGGGCGTGCGGTATTGGGTGCTTCCTCGCGTGGACCAATGGCGTCCACAGATTGAAGCCTACGCCAGTAAGGAATTGGGCGCTCGCGTCACCATCGGCAGTATCAAGGCGAACTGGCAGGGGCTGAATCCCAAGCTTGATCTTGCGTCGGTCCAGGTGTTCGATGATGACGCCACGCCGGTGCTCAACCTGCCTTCCGTTTCCGCTGTGCTGGCGTGGCGCAGCGTGCTGACCTTGTCACCCAGGCTGGTGCGTTTGCGCGTCGAAAAGCCTGAACTGACCTTGCGCCGCGATGCCGCCAACCATTTGTGGGTAGCGGGTCAGGACATCGACCTGAACGCCAGCGACCATCAATCTGATCTGAATCACCCCGCGCTGCGGTGGCTGGTCGCCCAACGCGAATTGCTCATCCGTGACGCCACCATCGTCTGGCAAGACGATTTACGCCAGGCGCCCGCGCTGCCGCTGACGGGCGTCGATTTTCTGATGCGCAACGGCAGCCTGTCGCATCGCTTTGTGCTGCGTGCCAGCGCTGGCGCGGCGCTGGCCCGCAACGTGGAGCTGCGCGGCGAATTCAATCGCAGCCTGTTCGCCGCCAATGCCTCGAATCCTGCAAACTGGAATGGCCAGCTTTATGCGGCCTTGGACGATGTGGAGCCTTTGGCCTGGTCGCCATGGTTCAAGGTGCCCGAGATTTCGGGACGCATCGCAGGCCGCGCCTGGCTGCAACTGGATCGCGGAAAATTCACCGAGCTGACGTCGGACATCGCCGTGCGCGGCGTGAATTGGGCGCCGGAAAAGGATGGCCCGGCGGTACGTGGCGCGTCGGCGCAATTGCGCGTTCAAGGGCTGCCGGGTGATTTCGTGCAGATTGACGGGATGCCGCTTTCCCGTAGCACTGGCGCGCCCGATGTATCGGTCAAAGGGGCCGTGCAGCAGCTGCGCGTCACGCTGCCGGGCGTGTTTGCGGACCCCACACTGAATGCCCGCGAGCTGGCGGTGGATGCGGAAATCAAAGGGCCGGACGCCAAGAACTGGTTTGTGGACGTCGCCCAATTGCATGTGGTGAATGATGACCTGGACGTGCGCCTGCAAGGCCAGTGGCGCCGCGAAGGCAAGACGGCCGCGGGCAGCGCCGACATGCGTGGCACGATGGTGCGCGGCGCCATGCCGGCGATTCACCGCTACTTGCCGCTGGACGTGAATGCCGATGCGCGCGAATGGCTGGCCACCGGCCTGCCCGCGGGCGAAATGCAGTCTGCCGCCATCACGCTCAAGGGCGATCTGGACGACTTCCCCTTTGGCGCGTCTGGCGCAACGGGCGAATTCATTATTGCCGGCGCGTACGTGGGCGCCAAAGTGGACTATGCCCCCGCGCGCCAGCACCGCAAGGGCTGGCCGATGCTGGAAAACCTGTCAGGTAATTTCCGCATCGATAAGGTCGGTCTGACGCTGGATAGTTCGGGCGGCGCAGTGGCGCACACCGGGCCGGGGCAGACCGTCAGCCTGGGCGCCGTGACAGCCACCATTCCCGACATGGAACACGGCGCCGAGCTGTTCGTTGATGGCGAAACATCGGGCCCTGTGCCCGCCTATCTGGCGATGGCGGCGAATTCTCCGCTGGGTGTTTTGCTCGATGGCGCGCTGGACGAGGCTCGCGGCACGGGCGACTGGCGCATGCCGTTGAAGCTGAAAGTGCCGTTGATGAACACCGACGACACGCAGGTCACCGGCCACATCCTGTTCGCCGACAACACCTTCACCTTCATGCCCGAGATGCCGCTTCTTACCCAGATGCATGGCGATCTGGAATTCTCGGAAAAGGGCGTCCATACCAAAGAGCTTCGTGCGCAGTTCCTGGGCGGGCCAGTCAAGATCTACGGCACGCTTGCGCAAAGTACCGACGTCCTGCGCTTTGATGGCACGCTGGCCGGTTCCGGCCTGACGCAACTGAGCAACACGCCGTCCATGTCGCGGTTTACGGGCAAGGCGGCGTACAAGGGCCGGTTGGGTTATCAAAAGGGCGGCTCAGTCGATATCTCGATGGAATCCGACCTGGTGGGCATGGCGATCGACATGCCGGCGCCCGTGGGCAAGGCGGCGCCCGCGTCACAGCTGCTGAAGCTGCAATGGGGCGCGGCGCAAGACCGTGGCATCAAAGACCGCCGTTGGCTGACCGCCAGCCTGGGCGACAACGTGAATGCGCTGTTTGAGCGCGACCCCGGTGATGGCCCCTCGTATTTCGCCCGGGGGGCGCTGGGAATCGGCCGGCCCGCCAGCCTGCCCGAGCATGGCATGAGCCTGAACGCCAGCTTGCCCGAGCTGGACATGGACAGCTGGGAAACGGTGATGACGGGCTTCGACACCCCGGCGGGCAAGGGCGGCGCCAAGAAGCCGGTGTCGAAACCGATCTTCCCGCAGCCCGAACGCATCAGCGTGGCAGCAAGCATCTTGCGCACCAGTGGCTACACCCTGAACGATTTGACGCTGTACGCAACGCGGCCCGAACCCGCGCAGTGGCGCGTGGATATCCAGTCGCGTCAGGCGGCGGGTTCGCTGGAATGGCGCGAAGCCTCTGGCGCCATCGCGGGCCAGATCACGGCACGCTTGAAGCACTTGTCCTTGGGCGGCGAAGGCGACACGAACGAGGCCGACAAGGCCTTGGCGTCGGGCAATGACCTGTCAGACATTCCGGCCATCGACCTGCAAGCCAAAGAGTTCTTCCTGTACGGCAAGAACGTGGGCGAATTGCAGGTGAACGGCACGAACCTGGAGCGCGGCCGGCAATGGCGTCTGGACAAGCTGTCGATTATCAACAGCGACGCGAGCCTGAACGCCACCGGCAATTGGCGGCTGGAAGGGCCTGATCGGGGCCTGACCGTGGATGCAAGCGCCAAGTTCGTGGACCTGGGCAAATTCATGAACCGGATCGGTTTCGAGAAAATCATATCCGCCGGCGAAGGTACGGCCCAGGGCAAAGCAACCTGGCGCAACCTGCCGTGGACCCACAACGTGGCGGATATTTCGGGCGAGGTCGACATCAGCCTGGACAAGGGCCGCTTCATGCACGTGAATTCGCGCACGGCGCGTTTGCTGGAGTTGCTGTCTTTGCAATCGTTGCAACGGCTGGCGCGCCTGGATGTGAACCCGACCAATCTGTTGCGGGACGGGTTCCCGTTTGACACCATCCGCGGACGCGTGAAGATGGCGGATGGCCAGATGACTACCGAAGGCTACAAGATCAACGGCCCGGTAGCCGCCATCGTGCTGGCGGGCGGCGTCAATATCATCCGCGAACGCTGGGACCTGAAGGCGGTGGTGATTCCCAATCTGGACGCCAGCGGGGCGGCCATGGTGACGGCGCTGGCCGTGAATCCGCTGATTGGCCTGGGCGCTTTTGTCACGCAGTGGCTGCTTAAGCAACCACTGGCGCGCGCGATGACCATGGAGTATTCCGTGACGGGCAACTGGGACGATCCGCAGGTGGAACCCATCGACGCCTCGGGCAAGGCGCCGGACAAGCAGACGCCGAGGCCGGCGAATTCCTCGCCGCGCCGCATGCCCGACCACATCGAACACTGATTGCGGCGCGCACATCGAACATCGTCCAGCCAATAAAAAACCGCCTTCAAGGCGGTTTTTTATTGCACGAGACGCGCTGCTTACTTCTTCTTCATCATGTCGAAGAATTCGGCGTTGGTCTTCGTGGCGCGCATCTTGTCCAGGATGAATTCCATGGATTGCACTTCGTCCATGTCGTGGATGAACTTGCGCAGCACCCAGACCTTTTGCAGCAGGTCCGGCGCGATCAGCAGTTCTTCGCGGCGGGTGCCCGACTTGTTCAGGTTGATGGACGGGTAGACGCGCTTTTCAGCCAGACGACGCTCAAGGTGGACTTCGGAGTTACCCGTGCCCTTGAACTCTTCGTAGATGACTTCGTCCATGCGGCTGCCGGTTTCGATCAGCGCCGTGCCCAGGATGGTCAGCGAACCGCCTTCTTCCAGGTTACGGGCCGCGCCGAAGAAGCGCTTGGGGCGTTGCAGAGCGTTGGCGTCCACACCGCCCGTCAGCACCTTGCCGGAGGCCGGCACCACGGTGTTGTAGGCGCGGGCCAGACGGGTGATCGAGTCCAGCAGGATCACGACGTCTTTCTTCATTTCGACCAGGCGCTTGGCCTTTTCGATGACCATTTCGGCCACTTGCACGTGACGGGTAGCGGGTTCGTCAAACGTCGACGCCACCACTTCGCCGCGCACCGTGCGCTGCATTTCGGTCACTTCTTCCGGGCGTTCGTCGACCAGCAGAACGATCATGACCGCGTCGGGGTAGTTGGTGGTGATGGCGTGCGCAATGTGCTGCATCATCACCGTCTTGCCGGACTTGGGGCTGGCGACGATCAAACCGCGCTGGCCCATGCCGATCGGCGCGAAAACGTCGAGGATACGGCCCGTCAGGTTTTCTTCGCTCTTGATGTCGCGTTCCAGACGCATCGTCCGGTTCGGATGCAGCGGCGTCAGGTTTTCGAACATGATGCGATGCTTGATCGCTTCAGGCGCCACGCCGTTGACCTTGTCCACCTTGACCAGCGCGAAGTAGCGCTCGCCGTCTTTCGGCGTACGCACTTCACCTTCGATCGAGTCGCCGGTGTGCAGGTTGAAGCGGCGGATCTGCGACGGCGAGATATAGATATCGTCCGTGCTGGCCAGATACGAGGTCTCGGGCGAGCGCAGGAAACCGAAACCGTCAGGCAGGACTTCAAGTACGCCGTCGCCAAAAATCTGCTCGCCCTGCTTGGCGCGCCGTTTCATGATGGCGAACATCAGCTCCTGCTTGCGCAGGCGGTTGGCGTTCTCGATTTCCAGGCCAGCGGCCATTTCCAGCAGCTGCGAGACATGCAGCGCCTTCAGTTCGTTGAGGTGCATCGCGGTGATTGGTGGGGAAAAGTAAAGGAGGGCTCTGGCGGCGCGCCACGGACGGGCTCGCGCGGTATTGAATGAGCGCCGCCCTCGGGGCGGCGCCTTCGTTCACAGCACGCAGTTTACAACGCGCCGTCCAGGAATGCGGTGAGTTGCGACTTCGACAGCGCGCCAACTTTGGTGGCGGCGGCTTGGCCGTCTTTAAAGAGCATAAGGGTGGGAATGCCGCGGATGCCGTACTTGGTGGCGGTGCCCTGGTTTTCGTCCACGTTCAGCTTCGCGATCGTCAGGCGACCTGCGTACTCGGTGGCAACTTCTTCCAGGATCGGGGCAATCATCTTGCAGGGGCCACACCAGGCAGCCCAGTAGTCCACCAGCACCGGCTGGCCGGATTTCAACACATCGGCATCGAAGCTGGCGTCACTGACGTTCTTGATTTGGTCGCTCATGATGGTGATTCTCGGTTCGGCAGCAAAAGGCGCGTAAAAAGGGACGCGCCTTGCCGTTGTTCTTGTTTGTGGAATGGGCTAAAGCATACCACTGTCAATAACAACAGGCATACCACTGTTAATAACAACAGGGTTTGCTGGTTTTGTGTAGGATGTTGCGGCGCAGTTGATGTGATTCGGGCCGTTAAACCCGGGCACGCTGGCTGTGACTTGTCATCATCCTACCGAATTCGGTGTTGGTCAGGTCGTGCGCATCCCACTGGGAGCCGCGCAGAACCTAGGCTTATCCGTAAAATGTCGGTTTTTTTCCACAGATGTTGGGGATAACTTGGCCACTCCACGTTACACCGAGGCGTCCATTCGCGTCCTGAAGGGGCTGGAGCCCGTGCGCCAGCGCCCGGGCATGTACACCCGTACCGAAAACCCTCTGCACGTTGTGCAGGAGGTTATTGATAACGCCGCAGACGAGGCCTTGGCCGGCTACGGCAAACAGATTCAAGTCACGCTGCATCTTGATGGCAGCGTGTCCGTCGAGGATGACGGGCGGGGCATTCCCGTCGGTCTGCATCCTGAAGAAGGCGCGCCCGTTGTGGAGCTGGTCTTCACCCGCCTGCACGCGGGCGGCAAGTTCGACAAGGCGGGCGGGGGCGCGTACGCGTTCTCTGGCGGCCTGCACGGCGTGGGCGTTTCCGTCACCAACGCGTTGGCGACCCGGCTGGAAGTCGTGGTCTGGCGCGATGGCGCCGTCAACCGCCTGGTGTTCAAGGGCGGCGACGTTGCCGAACCCCTGGCGCCTTACGACCAGGGCGGCCGCAAGAAATCCGGCACCCGCGTGCGCGTCTGGCCGGATGCCAAATATTTCGACAGCCCCAATATTCCGCTGGGTGAACTCACGCACCTGTTGCGCAGCAAGGCCGTGCTGCTGCCCGGCGTCAAAGTGACGCTGGTCAATGAGAAAACCGGCGACACAAAGACGTGGCAGTACCAGGACGGCTTGCGCGGCTATCTGGCCGAAGCGCTGTCTGGCGCCGAGCTCATGGTGCCGTTCTTCGAAGGCCAGCAATACGCCGGTTCCGACCACGAGAACTTCGCCGAAGGCGAGGGCGCGCAGTGGGTGGTGGCCTGGACCGAAGACGGCAACGCCGTGCGCGAGTCCTACGTCAACCTGATCCCCACGCCGGCGGGCGGCACGCATGAATCGGGCTTGCGTGAAGGCCTGTTCGGCGCCGTGAAGGGCTTTGCCGAACTGCACAGCCTGCTGCCCAAGGGCGTGAAGCTGCTGCCGGAAGACGTGTTCGCCCGCGCCAGCTTCGTGCTGTCGGCCAAGGTGCTGGACCCGCAATTCCAGGGCCAGATCAAGGAACGGCTGAACAGCCGCGATGCGGTGCGTCTGGTGGGCGGCTTCGCGAAGAGCGCGCTGGATTTGTGGCTGCACAGCAATGTGGAGTTCGGCAAGAAGCTGGCTGAGCTGGCCATCCGTCAGGCGCAGGCGCGCCAGCGTTCTGCCCAGAAGGTCGAAAAGCGCAAGAGCTCCGGCGTGGCGGTGTTGCCTGGCAAGCTGACCGACTGTGAATCCAGCGATGCGACGCGCACCGAGGTCTTCCTGGTCGAGGGCGACTCGGCAGGCGGCTCCGCCAAGATGGGGCGCGACAAGGAATTCCAGGCCATCCTGCCGCTGCGCGGCAAGGTGCTGAATTCCTGGGAAGTCGACCGCGACCGTCTCTTCGCCAACAACGAAATCCATGACATTTCCGTGGCGATCGGTGTGGACCCGCACGGCCCTGGCGATTCCCCGGACCTGTCGGGCCTGCGCTATGGCCGCATCTGCATCCTGTCCGATGCAGACGTCGACGGCTCGCACATTCAGGTGCTGCTGCTGACGCTGTTCTACAAGCACTTCCCGAAGCTGGTTGAAGCGGGGAACGTGTACGTGGCCAAGCCGCCGCTGTTCCGCCTGGACGTGCCGGCCCAAGGCAAGCGCCCGGCCCGCAAGATCTATTGCCTGGACGAGGGCGAGCTCGAGGCCGCGCAGGACAAGCTGCGCAAGGAAGGCGTGCGCGAGGGCGCCTGGTCGGTCAGCCGATTCAAGGGCCTGGGTGAAATGAACCCCGAGCAGCTGTGGGAAACCACGATGAATCCGGACACGCGCCGGCTGTTGCCCGTGGGCTACGGGGATCAGACGCCTGAAGACACCACCCGCATGTTCGACATGCTGATGGGCAAGGGCGAATCGTCGCAGCGCCGCGCCTGGATCGAAGAAAAGGGCAACCTGGCGGAGCTGGATATCTGATGACGTCCGCCACGCCCGAGCGCGTCACCCCCGGCGCCGGCACGCCTGCCGACGGTACGCCCGCAGCCGGTACGCCCGAAGCCGGTATGCCCGCAGCCGGTATGCCCGCAGCCGATACACCCACCCCCGCTCGTATGACCGTAGACATGACGGCCGACGATTACGCGGAGTTCGCCGCCTATGTGTATCGGCGTCCCGAGCTGCGCCGCCGCCGCTACCGGTCACACTTGCGATTCGGGGTCTTGATGATCGTGGCCTTGCTGGCCTACCTGATCTGGCAGACCTGGGATGGCAAGGGGCCGAACTGGGGGCAGTTGCTGCCCGTGTATTTCCAGGGGCTGGCGGTGGGGCTGGGCATTCTGGCGCTGCTCGCGCTGGCTTACGAGTTCGTGCTGCCGCCGCTGGTTCGCATGAACACGCGGCGCATGCTGAAAAAGCAGCCCGACGACCTGTTCCTGGGCCGGCATCAGCTGGACTTCGGCCCCGAGGGCATTTCGGACTCCACCGCCACGGCCTCCGGGCGCATGGAATGGTCTGATATTCGCCGGGTCGAAGAGACGCCGCAGCACCTGTACGTCATTCTGGGCACCTTGCAGGGCGTGATCATTCCCAAGCGCGGCCAGGACGCCGCTACGTTGGCGGCGGTGCGCGCCCAATTGCGCGCGCATGTTGCCGATACGCAGCTGGCGCCGTCCGCTTGAGGCGCTTTGACGCCGTTTCAATGAATTTGTCTACCTGAATAAACATGACCGACAGCAATCAACCCGGCTTGTTCGACCCCACCCCGCCTGATGGCGATGGCGATGCCAACGCCGCCATCACGCTGGCGCGCTATGCCGAACAGGCTTATCTGGACTACGCGGTTTCCGTTGTGCGCGGCCGCGCCTTGCCCGATGTGGGCGACGGGCAAAAGCCCGTGCAGCGCCGCATCCTGTTCGCCATGCAGGCAATGGGGCTGGCCGCTGGCGCCAAGCCGGTGAAGTCCGCGCGGGTCGTGGGCGACGTGCTGGGTAAGTACCACCCGCACGGCGACCAGGCCGCCTACGACGCCATGGTCCGCATGGCGCAGGACTTTTCGCTGCGCTATCCGCTGATCGACGGCCAGGGCAACTTCGGTTCGCGCGACGGCGACAACGCCGCCGCCATGCGATACACCGAAGCGCGCCTGACGCCGATTGCCAAGCTGCTGCTGGACGAGCTGGACGAGGGCACGGTGGATTTCGTGCCCAACTACGACGGCAGCCAGGAAGAACCGCAAATGCTGCCCGCACGCCTGCCCGTGATGCTGCTGAACGGCGCATCGGGCATCGCGGTCGGCATGGCCACCGAGATTCCGCCGCACAACCTGCGCGAAGTGGCGCAGGCCTGCGTGGCGCTGATCAAGCAGCCGCAACTGCCGGACGCCGAACTGCACGCCATGATTCCCGGCCCCGACTTCGCCGGCGGTGGCCAGATCATCACGCCCGCGGCCGATATCGCGCAGATCTACGGCGTGGGCCGTGGTTCGCTGAAGGTGCGTGCGCGCTGGACGTTTGAAGAAATGGCGCGCGGCCAGTGGCAGTTGGTGATCACCGAACTGCCGCCCGGCACGTCGGGCCAGAAGGTGCTGGAAGAGATCGAGGAAATCACCAATCCGAAGGTCAAGTCCGGCAAGAAGAGCCTGACGCCCGAGCAGACGCAGGCCAAGGCGGTGATGCTGAACCTGCTGGACGCCGTGCGCGACGAATCGGGCAAGGACGCAGCCGTGCGTCTGGTGTTCGAGCCGAAGACCTCGCGCGTGGACCGTGACGAATTCGTCAACACGCTGCTGGCGCAGACCAGCATGGAAAGCAGCTCGTCGATCAACCTGGTGTGCATCGGCACCGATGGCCGGCCGCGCCAGAAGGGCCTGCGCGACATCCTGGTCGAATGGGTGGCGTTCCGCACCAACACGGTGGTGCGCCGCACGCGCTTCCGCCTGGATAAGGTCACGGACCGCATCCACGTGCTGGAAGGCCGCATGCTGGTCTATCTGAACGTGGATGAAGTCATCCAGACAATCCGCGAGTCCGACGAGCCGCGCGCAGCGCTGATGGAACGCTTCAAGTTGTCTGAGCGGCAAGCCGAAGACATCCTGGAAATGCGTTTGCGCCAGTTGGCCCGTCTTGAAGGCTTCAAGATCGAGCAGGAACTGGCCGACAAGCGCAAGGATCAGATTTCGCTGCAAGAGCTGCTGGACAATCCGGCCACGCTCAAGCGCCTGCTGATCAAGGAAATCGAGACCGACGCCAAGCAGTACGGCGACGAGCGCCGCACGCTGATCGAAACCGCTGAACGCGCCGTGCTGGAAACCAAGGTGCTGGACGAGCCGGTTACGGTGGTGGTGTCGCAAAAGGGCTGGCTGCGCGCCCGCCAGGGCCATGGCCACGACGCCGCGCAATTCGCCTTCAAGCAGGGCGACGACCTGTACGGCGCCTTCGAATGCCGCACGACGGACACCCTGATCGCCATGGGCGACAACGGCCGCGTGTATTCCGTGCCGGTCGCCGGGCTGCCTTCGGCGCGCGGTGACGGCCAGCCAGTCACCACGATGATCGACCTGGAATCGGGTACGCGCATCGTGCACACCATCGCGGCCGCGCCGGAATCCCGCTGGCTGCTGGCCACGCGCAGCGGCTACGGTTTTTCGGCCAAGCTGTCCGACATGGTCAGCCGCCAGCGCGCAGGCAAGCAGTTCATCACGGTGGAAACGGGCGACGAAATGCTGCGCCCGGTGCCGTTGTTCGACGGGGCCACGCAACTGGCGCTGCTGTCGGCCAAGGGCAAGTTCCTGGTCTTCGGCCTGGACGAATGCAAGTCGTTGTCCGGCGGTGGGCGCGGCACCATCCTGATGGGCCTGGACGCGTCCGACAAGCTGGAACAAACCGTGCCGATTGGCCCCCGCGGCCTGCGCGCCACGGGCATCTACCGCAACAAGCTGACCGAAGACATTCTGGTGGGCGATGCACTGGCGCCTTATGTGGGCAAGCGCGCACGCAAGGGCCGCCAGCTGGATGTGCGTCCGAAGCAGCCGGTGCTGTCGCCCGTGCTGGGGTAATGCAACAAGCCACGGGCGCGGGATGACCCGCGCCCGTGGCGGTCTGCGCTGATGAATCTGCTGTTATCAATTGCCTGTTTTGCCATGGATACGTCAATGCGAAAGGGGCGCGCATGATCGCCAACGAGCCGCCCGGCCGTCTGGCCCACGTGGATGCCCTGCGCGGCTTTGCGCTCTTCGGCATCCTGATCGTGAATATTGGCGTCTTCTCGTCGCCGTTCTATGGCGCGGGCATGGCGGACCCGAACTACTCGCGTCCCGTGGACCTGGTGGTGCGCTGGCTGATCGCCTTGCTGTTCGAAACCAAGTTCTATCTGCTGTTCTCGTTTCTCTTCGGGTATAGCTTCACCTTGCAAATGTCGGCCGCGGAACGTAGCCAGGCCGCGTTCAGCCCGCGCTTTTTGCGGCGGCTGGCGGGGCTGGCAGTACTGGGCGCGGCGCATGCCGTGCTGTTCTATCAGGGCGACATCCTGTTGACCTACGCCTTGCTGGGCCTGGGGCTGCTGGCGTGCCGAGGCATGGCGCCCAAGCGCGCGCTGCTCACGGCGCTGTGGCTGATCGTGCTGGCCGCAACGGTCTGGGGCATTCTTGGCCTCGTGAGCTTTCTGGACCCTGTGCAAGCGGATTACACGGCGCAGTACAAGGCGGACGCGCTGGCGTCCATCCTGGCGTACCGCGGCACCATCGGCACGACGATCACGCAGCACATCTATGAACTGACCACGTCTGTGTGGTTCATGGTCTTGTTCGTGCAGGGGCCATTCGTCTTCGCGATGTTCCTGGCCGGTTTGGCGCTGGGCCGGCGCAACGCGCTGGCTGATCCCTGGCGGCAACCGCGCGTGTTGTGGCTGTTGTGCGCGTTGGGGCTGCTTCCTGGGCTTGCCGGATCCGCGCTGTACGCCACCACGTCGCTGCCGTCGGCAGGCGCGGCGTGGGAACTGCCCGGGCTGGCGGCCGACTTGCTGACCGCGCCGCTGTTAAGCATGTCGTACGCGGCGGCCTTCCTGCTGGCGATCCGCACTCGCGCGCTTGGATGGTTGGGCCGCTGGCTGACGCCGGCCGGGCGGATGGCGCTGAGCAACTACCTGATGCAGTCGGTCATTTGCGCCTTGTTGTTCACCGGATGGGGCTTGCGCCTGTTCGCGTCCTTGTCGCCGTTGGCAACCTTCGGCATCGCGGTGGCGATCTTCGCCGCGCAGTTGCCGTGGTCCGCCTGGTGGTTGCGGCACCATACCTATGGCCCGGTGGAATGGTTTCTGCGCGCGCTCACCATCGGGGCGTTGCCACCCTGGCGGCGAGCACGCGCAGTCTGATCAGGCCGTCAGGCGCGCGTCTGCGTAATAGCGGCGTCGATGGCGCCAGCCAGGCGTTCGGTCAGTTGGTCCAGCTCGTCGTCGGAAATAATGAAGGGCGGGGCCAGCAGCACATGGTCGCCGTGGCGGCCGTCAATGGTGCCGCCCATCGGGTACACCATCAGGCCGCGCGCCATGGCTTCGCGCTTGATGCGCGCGTGCAGCGTCAACGCCGGATCAAACGTCGCTTTGGTGGCGCGGTCTTGCACCAGTTCAATGCCCATGAAGAGGCCGCGGCCGCGGATGTCGCCCACATGCGGATGCGCGCCCAGCGCGTGCTCCAGCCGTTGGCGCAAGCCCGCGCCTTGTTCGCGCACGCGCGCCAGCAGGTTGTCGCGGCGGATGACGTCTTGCACGGCCAGCGAGGCGGCGCAGGCAATGGCATGGCCCAGATACGTGTGGCCGTGCTGGAAGAAACCGCTGCCTTGCTGCATGGCGTCCACGATGCGCTGCTGCGCCATCACGGCGCCGATGGGCTGATAGCCGCCGCCCAGGCCTTTGGCGATGGTGATGAGATCAGGCACGATGCCTTCCTGCTCCACCGCGTACAGCGTGCCGGTGCGGCCCATGCCGCACATCACTTCGTCGGCGATCAACAGCACGCCATGGCGGTCGCAGACCTCGCGGATGCGGCGGAAGTAACCCGGCACTGCCGTGACGGCGCCGGATGTTGCGCCCACCACGGGTTCGGCCACAAATGCCATCACCGTGCCAGACCCCAGCTTTTCAAAGGTCTGATCCAGCTCTTGCGCCAAGCGCTCGCCGTACTGTTCGGGGCTTTCACCGTCACGCTGATCACGATACGCATAGCAGGGCGAGACGTGTTCGACTTCGATCAGCAAGGGCGCGAATTGCGCGCGGCGCCACGCGTTGCCGCCCACGGCCAGCGCGCCCAGCGTATTGCCGTGGTAGCTCTGACGGCGCGCCACGATATGGCGGCGTTCCGGCTGGCCGATTTCCACGAAGTACTGTCGCGCCATTTTCAGCGCGGCTTCCACGGCTTCCGACCCGCCCGATACGAAGTACGCGTGCGAGATGCCTTCAGGCGCGTCGGCCACCAGACGGTCGGCCAGCTGTTCAGCGACTTCAGTCGTGAAGAAGCTGGTGTGCGCGTAGGCCAGCGCGTCGATCTGCGCGTGCATGGCCGCCTGGATGTCGGGGTGGTTATGCCCCAGGCACGACACCGCCGCGCCGCCCGATCCGTCTAGATAGGCGCGGCCGGCGCTGTCGTGAATCCATACGCCCTGGCCGCGTACGGCGACAGGCGGTGTCTGGCGTAGGGAACGATGCAGGACGTGGGTCTGGCTCATGGGAGTTCCGTGATGCAAGGGTTGGCAGCAATAAAGCGGGTGCGGTCAGCGCTGACGCGGATCAGCCGCGTCGCCCGGAAGCCGGGCCGGTCCAATACACGTTGTCGGTACGCAGGCGCTGTTCGACTTCGGTCAGGCGGTTCAGCACGTCTGCGCCGCCGCGGGCGGTCAGGCGCGCGATCAAATGCTCGGCCAGCCCCAGCAGGCCGGCGGTGGTGTGAAAGAACGAGCCGGGGCCTTGGCGCGCGGGGCGTGCTTGAACGCCGTCGCGGTCGGGCGGCGCGAACCGCAGCGTGTGACGGGCGTCCATGGCCAGCGGCGACAAGGGGTCGTCGGTCAATGCGATCAAGGCAACGCCGCGCTGCGCGGCCTGGCGGGCCAGCTGCACGGTGGCGGTGGGATAGGGCGCTTGCGAAATCACGATCAGCGCGTCGCCGGCATCCAGGTTGTCGGCCTGCTCGGCGGGCGCGCCGCCCAGGCCGTCGATCAGCACGCTGTTGCGGCGCACCAGCTGATACGCGTAACGCATCTGGAAGGCGATGCCGAACGCCGAGCGCGTACCCAGAAAGCCCACTTGGCGCGCGTCCAGCAAGGTCTGCACGGCGGCGTCGAACGCGGTGGCCGGGTTCAACGCGCACACCGAGCTCATGGCCTGGATCTGGTAGTCAGTCAACACGTCGTGACCCGGCGTGGCAGGGTCACCCGCAGCGGCTTGCAGGGCGGCCGCGCGGTCGCGCAAGCCGGGGGCGCTTTGACCGGCCAGCGCTTGTTGGAACGGCTGGCGAAAGGCTTCGTAACTGGAATAACCAATGGCGCGCGCCAGCCGCAGCATGGTGGCCGGCGCCACGCCCAACGCCTGCGCCTGCCGGCGCATGGACCACAGGCCGACTTCGGCAGGATGCGCCACCACCCAATGCGCCGCGCGTTGCAGCTCGGGGGGCAGGTGTTCCAGCTTTTCCTGCAAGGTGGGAATCAGGTCGGAAGGCAGGGGCATGGCTTGCGCCGTCAGATAAAAAACAAATGATAGATCTGATTCTTTCAATAAAACATATGTTTGTTATCGGGGATTCCCCCTAGCGCCCAGCGGCAGTGCCTGGGGGGAGAGATGACAACGGCAAGTCCAGTAATCCGGTAGTTATCTTCTGCAATTTCGTGTTTATTTATTTACATCGTGCGGGGGATTTTTGTTTGACTCGAATAAATCGTGCGCATATCATTCGTGTAGAAATGAATTTGACCGAACCCTTCTCTTCCATGACCAACGCCGCGAAATCTGATCCCTCACAGCAGTACGACTTGCGCATCTTGCGAGCCCTGCGCCGCATCACGCGTTCGATCGCCCTGCATTCGCGTCAGTTGTCCGCGGTCAGCCACATCACTGCTCCGCAGCTGATGTGTCTGCGCACGGTGATGGCCAACGGCCCGATGACGGCCACGGCCATCAGCCGCGAAATGCACGTCAGCCCGAGCACGGTTGTCGGCATCCTCGACCGCCTGGAAGACAAGGGCTTGATCCGTCGTGAACGCGGCCGCGAAGACCGCCGCATCGTTTTCGTCACGGCTACGGACGCGGGCCGCGAATTGGCGCATGGCGCGCCGTCGCCGCTGCAGAAACACTTGGCCGAAGCCTTGAACGCGCTGCCCGAACTTGAGCAAGCCACCATCACGCTGTCGTTGGAACGCATCGTGGCGTTGATGGAGCAAGAGGGTCAGGCAGTTGCCGCGGAAGCGCATAGCGACGTTTCGTCGCCCATCCTTGAAGTGCCCACGGGCGGGGCACCCCCAGAATCGGGAATCGTTGCATGAAGAAAAACGAACTGGATACAACTACTCTCTCAAGTGCCGTGGCGCCGGCGGTTCGCGCGCAGACCCATACGATGCGTCTGCCCAACCGAAAAGACGGCGCCGCCATTCACCGCCTCATTTCCGAGTGCCCGCCACTCGACCTGAATTCCCTCTACGCCTACTTGCTCCTGTGTGAGCATTTCAGCGACACCTGCGTCATCGCCGAAAGCTCCGGCGGACGTATCGACGGTTTTATCTCCGCTTATGTGATCCCGACCCGGCCCGACGTGTTGTTCGTCTGGCAGGTTGCGGTGCACGCCCGCGCACGCGGCCATGGGTTGGGCCGCGCCATGCTTCGTGAACTCTTGCAGCGCAAGGGGCTCGAGCATGTTCGTCATCTTGAAACCACGGTGGGGCCTGACAACCAGGCATCGCGCCGCAGCTTTACCGGCCTGGCCGGCGAGCTGGGCGCCCACGTTTCCGAGCAGCCGTTCTTCGACCGGCAATTGTTTGGGGGCGCGGACCACGACGACGAGATGCTGTTGAGGATAGGCCCGTTCGCATTGCCCGCCCCGTAGGGCGGCGCAACCCCAGCGGACTTATCGAAATACCGAGACGGTTTTACCTATCCGAATGCGTTTACGCATCCGGAGGGAGCTGGCCGTCTGTCAACTTATGAGATGAAAAGGGAGGATTAATCATATGGACTTGAAAATCTTTGACCGGATGGAATCTGAGGTGCGGGGCTACATTCGGTCGTTTCCCGTGATATTCAGCCAGGCCAGAGGCTCAACGCTGATTGATGAAGACGGCACCGAGTACATCGATTTCTTCAGCGGCGCAGGCACGCTGAACTATGGCCACAACAATCCTGTTCTCAAGGAAAAGCTGCTGGAATATGTCCAATCGGACGGCGTCGTCCATGGTCTGGACATGGCCACCAGTGCGAAGAAGCGTTTCCTGGAGACGGTGGATCGCGTGCTGCTCAAGCCGCGCAACTGGCAATACACGCTGCAATTCACTGGCCCCACCGGCACCAATGCCGTGGAAGCCGCGCTGAAGATTGCGCGCCAGGTGAAGGGCCGCCCCAATGTGATTTCGTTCACGCATGGTTTTCACGGCGTCAGCGGCGGTTCGCTGGCGGTGACGGCCAACATGAAGTTCCGCGAGGCCTCCGGCTACGCGCTGGGCAACACGACGTTCATGCCCTATGACGGGTACTTCGGGCCCGACGTGGACACCATGGCGTACCTGGAGCGCATGCTGGAAGATCCCAGCAGCGGCATGGACAAGCCCGCCGCCGTCATCGTGGAAACGGTGCAAGGCGAGGGCGGCGTCAACGTTGCAACGCTACGCTGGTTGAAGGAGCTGGAAAAGCTGTGCAAGCGCCACGACATGCTGCTGATCGTGGACGACATCCAGGTCGGCTGCGGCCGTACGGGCACGTTCTTCAGCTTCGAGGCCGCCGGCATCCGCCCCGACATCATCACCCTGTCGAAGTCGCTGTCGGGTTTTGGCCTGCCGATGTCGCTGGTGCTGATGAAGCCCGAGCTGGACATCTGGAAGCCGGGCGCCCACAGCGGCACGTTCCGCGGCAACAACCTGGCTTTCGTCACGGCCACGCAGGCGCTGGAAACGTATTGGGCCAATACCGCCTTCACCGCCGACATCCAGCGCAAGGAACGCACGGTGCGCGACTGGCTGGAAAACCTGGTCCACAGCTATCCCAACGCCGGCCTGTCGGTGCGCGGCCGCGGCCTGATCCAGGGCCTGGTGTGCAACAGCACGCCTGCGCTTGCCAACCGCATCGCGCAGCAGGCCTTCAAGAAGGGCGTCGTTATCGAAACGTCGGGCGCGCACGATGAAGTGCTGAAGCTCTTGCCCGCGCTGACGATCGAGGAAGACCTGCTCAGCAAGGGCCTGGACCTGATCGAGGCCAGCGTGGCGGAAGCGCTGGCTGAAGAAGGGCAGTCTGCCCGCATTCTGAAATTTGGAGGAAAACGTCAATGATCGTACGCAATGTCAAAGATGTGATCGGCACCGCCGACGAAGTTCGCACCGACACCTGGGTCAGCCGCCGCGTGCTGCTGAAGAAGGACGGCATGGGCTTCTCCTTCCATGAGACCACCATCTTCCCGGGCGGCCGCACGCACATCCACTACAAGAACCATCTTGAAGCGGTGTGGTGCATTGAAGGCGACGGCTCCATCGAGACCATCGCCGACGGCAAGAAGTACGACCTGGGCCCCGGCGTGGTCTACGCCCTGAACGAGAACGACGAGCACTGGCTGTGCGGCGGCAAAGAGCCGCTGCGCGTCATCTGCGTCTTCAACCCGCCGCTGACCGGCCAGGAAGTGCACGACAAAGAAGGCGTCTACGCCTTGCCTGAAGCCGAAGCCAAAGCGGCTTGATACAAGGAGGTTCGCATGATCTCACCTGCTCAGGACCCGTACGCCTCACGTACGGATCGAAGCTCCGCCATCATCTCCCGCCAGGACCCGGTGGTTTACGAAGACGGAAAATACGCCAGCGCCTTGTCCGGCGAGCAAGTCGGACAGTACGAGCGCGACGGTTTCCTCTTGCTGGAAAACCTGTTCTCGGAAGAGGAAATCCGCGCCCTGTCGTCCGAGGTCGAGCGCATGACGCGCGACCCGTCGATCATCCGGCGTGAGGAATCCATCACCGAACCCGGCAGCAATGCCGTGCGCTCGATCTTCATGGTCCACGTGCTGAACCCCGTGCTGTCGCGCCTGGTGCGCGACCCGCGGCTGGTCAATGTGGCGCGCCAGATCCTGGGGTCCGAGGTGTACATCCACCAATCGCGCGCCAACATGAAACCCGGCTTCAAGGGTAAGGAGTTCTACTGGCACTCCGACTTTGAAACGTGGCACGTCGAAGACGGCATGCCGTCGATGCGTGCGCTTAGTTGCTCGGTGCTGTTGACCGATAACAACGAGTGCAATGGCCCCTTGATGCTCGTGCCGGGCTCGCACCGGCAGTTCATTTCGTGCGTGGGCGAAACCCCGAACGAGCACTACAAGCAGTCGCTGAAGAAGCAGGAGTACGGCGTGCCGGACCCGGTCAGCCTGCAACTGCTGGTCGAGCAAGGCGGTATCCGCTCGATGACGGCCAAGGCCGGCTCGGTGGTGTTCTTCGACTGCAACACGATGCACGGCTCGAACAGCAACATCTCGCCGTGGCCGCGCGCCAATGTGTTCATGGTCTACAACAGCATGGAAAACACGCTGAACCCGCCCAAGTACGGGCTGAACCCGCGTCCCGAGCATATCGCCACGCGCAAGGGGTTCAAGGCGGTGACGCCGCTGGACACGTTAAAGCTGGTGGGCAGTTAAGGTTTGCTGCCTGATGGCACTGAAGGCAATGCGGCCCGTGGGCCGCGCTGCAAACGAAACCCGGGCTTGGCCCGGGTTTTTCATTTTTCGGCAGCTGGGCCTGGCCCGGGTTTTTCATTCCTCGACAGCCGGACTTGGCCCGGGTTATTTCGTGCATCGACACCCGGGTTCCGCTCGGGTTTCTTCATGCGCACAGCCATCGGAAAAGGGGTGAGGGAACACGGGGCTGTCTGCTATCCTCTCGCGGACTATTCCCGCCCATCCTTCCTCCTGCTGATCTTCCGCCGCCATGTCCGCTCGTATTCTCAGCTTGCATATTTACCCGATCAAATCCTGCGCCGGCATCGACCTGGCCGAGTCCCCCATCGACCGGGCCGGTCTGGCCTACGACCGCCGCTGGATGCTGATCAGCGAAGACGGCCAGTTCATGACCCAGCGCCAGTGGCCCGCGATGGCGCTGATCCGCACGGCGATCACCGCCGATGCGTTGCGGCTGTCCGCGCCGGGCATGGCGGACCTGGATATCGCGTTGGATGGGTCGGGCGTTGAGCCGGGGGCAGCGCCCGTGGCCGTCTGGAGCGACACGATTTCGGCCCAGCGCGAAAGCGCCGCAGCGGGGCAGTGGTTTTCCGATTTTCTCAAGACGCCGTGCCGCCTGGTCAAGGTGGACCCGGCCGCGCATCGCAACGCCAAGCCGGACTGGGTGACGCGCTGGCTGGATGCGCATCCCGATCTGGCGGACGCGTTTGCGGGCGAGCATGACTTTGGCTTTGCCGACGGCTTCCCGCTGCTGGTCGCCAACCAGGCATCGCTAGATGACCTGAACGCCCGGCTGCAAGCCAAAGGCGTGGCGCCGGTTCCCATGGACCGCTTCCGCGCCAATATCGTGGTGCAGGGCGAATGGGAACCTTTCGAAGAAGACCACACCGCGATGATCACGGCGGCTGGGGTACGCATGGCTTTCGTCAAGCCCTGCACGCGCTGCTCGATTCCCGATATTGATCAGCGCACCGCGCAGCAGAACGACGAGCCCGGCCGCACGTTGGCGGGCTATCGAAATTTGGAAATAGGGGTGGTGTTCGGCCAGAACGCCATTCTGGACGCGCCGGCCGGGGCGCGCCTGAAGGTCGGCGACGAGGTCGAGATCGAATTGGATTTCTGACTGCTTGGCTTGGGGGACGTGAGCCAGGAGCGCCGTAGCAGCGGCGCCCTGGCCGGGGCAGCGGGGCTTACACCAGCGCTTACACCGAAGACATCTTCAGGCCGATCAGCCCCAGCACGATCAGCGCTACGCTGGCGATGCGCATCCAGCTTGTGGATTCACCAAACAGCACAATGCCGGCCACGAAGGCGCCGATGGTGCCAATGCCCACCCACACCGCATAAGCGGTGCCCAACGGCAGGGATTTCATGGCGACGGCCAGCAGCCAGACGCTGATGGCCATGCCGCCCGCGGTAATCAGGGACGGCCACAAGCGGGTAAAGCCATGGGTGTACTTCAGGCCGACGGCCCAAACGATTTCAAACAGGCCTGCAAGTACCAGGATGATCCAGGTCATAGACGACTCCTACTGTTGCGCTGCCGGCGGGGCGCCGGCATTGAGGGGTCGTCCCCGGATAAAAAACAGGCGGGTCTTTGACCGCGCGCAGCAGCGGGCCGTCCCGCTGCGGCAAAAATTATAGAATACCGGCTTCCAACGGCAAAACCGGATGCCGGGCATCACCTTAGCAACACGTCGCGGACCGGACCGCGAACCAGGATATTTCAATCATGCAACGCATCATGCTGCGGGCAAAGCTGCACCGCGTCACGGTCACCGAAGCCGACCTTCACTACGAAGGGTCTTGTGGCATCGACGAAGACCTGCTGGACGCTGCCGGCATGCGCGAGTTCGAACGCATCGAACTCTACAACGTCACCAATGGCGAACGTTTCGACACCTACATCATCAAGGCGGCCCGCGGCAGCGGCGCCATTTCCTTGAACGGCGCCGCCGCGCGCCGGGCTCAGGTCGGTGATCTGCTGATCATCTGCACCTACGGCCCGATGTCTGAAGAAGATTCCGCCACGCACAAGCCGCAAGTGGTGCTGGTGGACGACGCGAACCGCGTCAAGGAAATCCGCAAGTTCCCGGCCTGAGGCCGGCCCGGGCACAGCGCCATCCTGGCCTAGCCGGATGGCGCTCTCCTCAACCCTGAACCGTTTCATCATGAGCTTCCAGGTCATCATTCAACCCAGCAAGCATCAATTCCCGGTCGAGCCCGGCCAGACCGTGCTCGACGGCGCCTTGGCCGCCGGCATCGTGCTGCCTTATAGCTGTCGCAACGGCGCGTGCTCCACCTGCAAGGGCAAAGTGGTGTCCGGGGAGTTCGACGCCGGGCAATATCCCGCCCAGATCCTGTCGCCCGAAGAACTGGCCGACGGCTACACGCTGTTCTGCCAGGCGCGGCCCGAGTCGGACATGGTGGTGGAATCCACCGAAGTCCGCCTGGCCAGCGACATCCAGATCCGCAAGCTGCCCTCGCGCGTGCAGACGCTGGAACGCGTGGCGCCCGACGTCACCGTGATCAAGCTGCAACTGCCCGCGTCCGAGCAGTTCCGCTATTACGCCGGCCAGTACATCGAAGTCATCCTCAAGGATGGCCGCCGCCGCAGCTACTCGATGGCAGGCGCGCCGCACACCGGCAGCCCGCTGGAACTGCACATCCGCCACATGCCGGGCGGCCTGTTTACCGACCACGTCTTCGGCGCGGGCGATACGCAGATGAAAGAGCGCGAAATCCTGCGTCTGGAAGGGCCGTTTGGTTCGTTCTTCCTGCGCGAAGACAGCGACAAGCCGATCGTGTTGCTGGCCAGCGGCACGGGCTTTGCGCCGGTGAAGGCCATCGTGGAACACATGATCCACAAGGGCATCACGCGTCCGGTCACGCTGTACTGGGGCGGCCGCCGCCCGCAGGACTTGTACATGGATGCGCTGGCGCAATCGTGGTCGGGCCTGTTGCCCAGCTTCAACTATGTGCCGGTCGTGTCGAACGCCTTGCAGGAAGATAACTGGACGGGCCGCACGGGCTTCGTCCACGAGGCCGTCATGCAAGACATCGGCGATCTGTCGGGCCACCAGGTTTACGCCTGCGGCACGCCGTTGATGGTGGATGCCGCGCGCCGTGAATTCAGCACGCAGAATGGCCTGCCGCCGGAAGAGTTCTACGCGGACGCGTTCACGTCCGAAGCCGACCTGGCGAAAGCCGCGTCGTAACCGGAAAGCGCACGGATACGGGGGCGAATTCACAAGCTGAAAAGCTTAGTGACTTCCGCCCCTTTTTAATACGTAGGCGAAGGCAAATCGGCAAGGTAAACTGCCCTGGCAGCGGCTTGCCAAGGGCGGCGGACATCGGGTCCGCGAACCGATTTGGCACGCAAGGAGCAATGCGGGCATGAAAGTAGCGGTATTGGGTAGCGGCATTATCGGAATCTCCAGCGCCTGGTGGCTAAGCCAGGCCGGCCACGACGTCGTGGTCATTGATCGCTGCACCGGTCCCGCACAGGAAACGAGTCTGGCCAATGGCGCGCAGATTTCCGTGTCCTATGCCGAGCCCTGGGCCAATCCTCAGGCGCCGTTGAAGCTGCTGAAATGGATGTTCCAGGATAATGCGCCGCTGCTGTTCCGTCCGCAGCTGGACTGGCGCCAATGGATGTGGGGCCTGGCCTTCCTGCGCGAATGCCTGCCCAGCCGTCTGGCGCCGAACATCCGCGCCATGGTCCGCATGGCCGAATACAGCCGCACTACGTTGCGCAGCATGCGCGCCGAACTGGGTATCGAATACGACCACCTTGAACGCGGCATCCTGAATTTCTATCGCGATCCCCACGAATTCGAAAACTCGCAGCGCGCCGCCGGCCTGATGCGCGATTTCGGCGTCGAGCGCCGTGTGGTCACGGCCGACGAAGTCATTGCAATTGAGCCCGCCCTGGCGCCGCATCGCCAAACCATCGTCGGGGGCGACTACACCCCCGAAGACGAAAGCGGCGACGTGCATCTGTTCACCGTCGCTCTGGCCGAACGCTGCGCCCGCGCAGGCGTCGAATTCCGCTACAGCACACGCGCGACCCGCCTGTTGACGCAAGGCGGCACAGTGCAAGGTATTGAAATCATTGAGCCGGACGGCAGCTACGGCACCGTTTCGGCCGATGCCTATGTGGTGGCGATGGGCAGTTTCAGCCCGAACCTGCTGCGCCCGCTGGGCATCCCCTGCAACGTCTATCCGGCCAAGGGCTATTCGGCGACGTTTCCGGTCATCAAGCCGGAGGCCGCGCCCACGGTCAGCCTGACGGACAGCAGCCACAAAATCGTGTTTTCGCGCCTGGGCGACCGCCTGCGCATGGCAGGCACCGCAGAGCTGTCGGGCTATTCCCGCGGCCTGAACACCGGCCGTTGCGAAGCGTTGACGCACCTGGCGCAAGAACTTTTCCCCGACGCGCTCGATTTCGAGAGCGTCAGCTATTGGTCGGGCTTACGCCCGTCCACTCCCTCGAACGTGCCCATCATCGGCCGCAGCCGTATCCCCAATTTGTATATCAATACGGGACACGGTACGCTCGGTTGGACGATGGGTGTTGGCTCGGGCCGGGCTTTGGCCGATCTGCTCAGTGGACGGCGGCCAGAACCGGAATTCCCTTTTCTTGGTCTGTGAACCTATGAAGAATCTGCAATTGGCGGGCGTTGCCCGCGCGATGTTCGCCAGCCGGCGTGCATGGGTATTTGGCGCCGCGATGGCAATCGCGGGTGTGGCGAATGCCGCCCCAGTGGAAATTCAAGTCTGGCACACGCTGTCTGACGCGAATAAGGCCGAGTTCGAAAAACTGGCCAAGCAATACAACAAAGAACAGGACCAAGTCAGCGTCAAGCTGCGTGGATTCAGCTCGCAGGACGCGCTGGAGCAAGAAGCCATCAGCGCCGTCAAGGCGAAGAAGGCGCCCAACCTGGTCCAACTGACCGACAACCACTCCCCGGAAGTCGTGGCCCAGCACAAGGCCATCCTGCCCATGCACGAACTGCTGGCCAAGTACCCGATCAAGGACCTGAACTGGTTCGTGCCGGCCACCAGCAGCTTCACGCGCGACAGCAAGGGCCGCCTGCTGGCGTTCCCCTGGATGGCCGAAGTGCCGGTGATGTTCTACAACACCGCCGCCTACAAGAAGGCCGGTCTTGACCCCAACAATCCCGCTCGCACCTGGACCGGCCTGCAAGCCGAACTCCTGAAGCTGCGCGACGTGGCCGATATCGACTGCCCCTACGCCTCCAGCGACCAGGTCACGGTCCATCTGGAGAACCTGGCCCCGATCAACGGCCAGCAGTTCACCACCAACAACAACGGCCTGGATGCCGTGACCAAGAAGAGCGCTGCGCCTGCCATGCAGTTCGACACGCTCTACATGCGTCACATCTCGCTGATGGTCAGCTGGAAGCGTTCGCTGCTGTTCATGGCGCACACGGGTGACGCTGCCGCAGACAAGCTGTTCGCCAAGGGCGAATGCGCGGTGCTGACGGCGAACTCGGGCGCGTTCGGCACGTTCCTGAACACCAAGTCGCTGGCGTTCGGCGTGGCGCCGGTGCCTTACTACGATCAGGCCACGAAGTCCGCCGGCCAGCCTTTTGTGAGCGGTTCGGCCCTGTGGGCGCTTGAAGGCCGCCCGCAAGCCGAAGAAAAGGCCACCGCGCAGTTCCTGGCCTGGCTGTCCAAGCCGGTCGTGGCCGCCGAATGGCATCAGCGCACGGGCTTCCTGCCGCTGACCGAAGCCGCGTTCCGTGCCTCGGATGTGTCGTTCTACAAGAGCATCCCGGGCGCGCAAGCCGTGATCGCGTCGATGAGCAACCGCCCGGCCAGCAACAGCCGTGGTTTCCGCATGGCGAACTACAACCGTATCGAACCGGTGCTGAACCAGCAGTTGAACGATGCGTTTGAAGGCAAGGTGCCGCCCGTCGCGGCCCTGAACAACGCCGCGTCCCAAGCGCGTTCCCTCGCGACGCAACGCTGATCGCACACGGCTGATCGGACGGCATTCGCGCTGTCCGTTTGGCCTGCAAGAACCCGGCCCCAGGGCCGGGTTTTTTTTCGTCCATAAGGTTCGTCAGGGCAGGGTGGATCAAAGCATCCATGCGTATATGCCAGTCTGGCGGCGCGTCCGGCCCTCGTCCACCATCTGCGGCATGCGTACTACTTCCGGTGCGCCCTTTGCTCGTGGTGAGGCATGGTTCGAATCTTCTTCCTGACGGCGGCGCTGTCCTGCCTGGGGGCCTGCACAAACGGGCCGTTCAATGGCGGCGTCAATCCTTCCTGGTCAACCTCCGCGCCGGTTGCGCGGGCCTTCCGTTTTGACTGGCGCCTGTCGGGTGACCCTGCGGTCGCGCCGTTGCAGGTGTTCGACGACGGCAAGGATGTCTGGCTGCAATTCCCGCCCGGCCAGGCTTTGCCAGCGATTTTCGGTGTACGTGGAAATGGCGAGCACGCGTTGCCGTATGTGCGGCGCGAACCCTACGTTGTCGTGTCGGGCGACTGGCATGCGCTGCGGTTTCGCGGGGGGCGGCTGGCGGCGCGCGCCGAGCGCGATGCCGACAACGACATCGCTGCGCAAGCGCCGGTGGATGCGGAGCCCGTGGTGCTTGAATCCGCGACGCCGCGCCAAGGCGTGAATGACCAAGGCGTGAATGACCAAGGCGTGAAGGACCAAGGCGTGAAGGACCAAGGCGTGAAGGACCAAGGCGTGAATAACCAAGGCGTCAATGAGCTGGCGTCCAACGGGCCGTTGCGCCGAAGTGTTCAGGCGGGCTCTCGTTCCGAGGCGCCGATAGCGCAGGCGCCGCTCGGCGCTACCGAATCAACCCTTCTCCCCGCCCCGCAAGCGACGTTGCCGGTTGCGGCCGCCCCGCAAGCGACGCTGGCCGTTGCGGCCGCTCCGCAAGCGACGCCGGCCGTTGCGGCCGCTCCGCGATATCGTGCCGCGCCGCCAGACACCACGTTGCGCGGCGTGCTGGCGCGCTGGGCGGACAGTTCAGGTTGGACGTTCGCGCCGCAACACTGGGCGGTCGACGTTGATATTCCCTTGTCCGCATCGGCGGACTTTGCGGGCGACTTCAAATCCGCCGTCCGTGAATTGCTGGGCGCCACCGAGCTGGCCGACCGGCCATTGCAGCCGTGTTTTTACGGCAATCAGGTGTTGCGAGTGGTGCCCTTGGCGCAGTCCTGCACACGGGCCGCCACGCCCGCAGGAGGGGGAGCATGATGATCCGTCGAGGGATGCGCATCGTCGCGTGCGGGGTGGTGAGCGGCATGCTGGGCGCTTGCGTGGCGTCGCAGCAGGCGGCTGAACTTGGCCGTAACGCGAGCCACCGCCACGCCACGCTTGCGGACCAGCATCAGGCATTTGCCAATGGGCTGACTGACCGCCAGGCACGGATCGCCGCGCAAGAAGTGGCCGCGCCTTGGCTGGCCGGCAAACCGCAGCCGTTGGCTCGCGACGTCACCTTGCCGCCGGCATTGCGTGAAAACGTGCCGACCACGTTGATGCTTGCTGAAGAAACCGATCTTTCCGCCTTGGCGCAGCGGCTGGTTGCCGCTACCGGCATTCCGGTGCGGGTCAAGCCCGACGCCTTGCTTGCGCTTGAACATTTCCTGCCGCGCCTGGCGTCGAATGCCGGCTTATCCGTACCGGCGCCCGTCCGTCTGGAAGTCCGCGATGGTCCATTGCCGCTTGCAGACTTGCTGGATGCATTGGCCGCCCGGTTCTCGGTGCATTGGCGCTATCAGCATCAAGCCATTGAGTTCTACCGCACGGAAACCCGGGTGTTCGACATGCGCGCGCTATCGCTCGCCAGTACGGTCGACATCCGGCTGGGCCGTTCGGGCAGCGACGACGGCGAAGGGTTCGAAAGCACGTCCAACACCACCTTGTCATCCCGGGAGCACAACGCGTTGGCGGTATTACGCGCCAACATCACGCCGTTCCTGACGCGCTCAGGTTTCGTCGCCGACGCAGTGGATGGCGCGACGGCGTTGGTGGTCACCGACACGCCTGAAGCGCTGGACCGCGTGGCGCACTATCTCGACCGCGAGAACAAGGCGTTGACGCGCCGCGTGCGGCTGGTGTTTGAAGAGATCACTGTCATCGCCAAGCAATCGGCGTCAGGAGGCTTGGACTGGAACGCGCTCTACGCCGCAGCAGGCGCGTCGGCGCGCTTCGCGATGGCAGCCGTATCGGGTGTGGGCGCGGCTGAGTTGGCGGGCGGCGTCGGCAGCGGGCCGTTCCAAGGTTCGCAGGCGGTGGTGTCGGCGCTAAGCACCATGGGCGCCATCGTCCGGCACAGCAAAGTCCCCGTGCTGACCTTGAACCGCCGGCCCGTCACGCATGCCATCCGCACCACCTTTTCCTATATCGACCGTGTTCAGAGCACATCCGTGCCAGGCGCAACGACGGCGGGCGCCAATGGGTCGCTGCCCGCGGTCTCCATCAGCCAGAAGGAAGAAACCGTCGGCTCGTTTTTGACGTTGCTGCCCGATATCCAGGAAGACGGTCAGATCCTGCTGTCCGTCGCCTATGACAACGCGGTGGCGCATCCGCTGAAGACGATCACGTTCGGAGAACGCGGCAATCAGGTGCAAGTCCAGCAGATCACGATTGACGGCAACGGCACGGTGCAACAGATCGAGCTGCGGCCCGGTCAGCCCGTCATCTTGTCGGGCTTCGACCGCCGGCAAGACCAGCACGATCGCCAACGGCTTGCGCCTGGCATGCCCCTGATCACCGGCGGGCAAGACAGTGCGGCTCAGGAGCGCGAGACCACGCTGATGCTGGTTACGGCGCAGGTCGAAGAAGGGTACTAAGGACACGATATGAACCGAGCTCCCTATTTTCTGATGCATGAATGTCCGGGCAGCGCACGCTACCTGGCGTTTGGCCTGCGCTGGCTCGCGCTGATTGGTTCCGATGTGCCGGGCTTGGCGCGCACGCGTGGCCGGCGGCTGCGGGCCACGCACTTCGTGGTTGGTGGCTCGCCCGCCACCATGGCGGGCTATGGCAGAACGCACTCGGCGTGGCGCCGGGGCTGGCGCGCGGGGCGGTCCCGCCGCGGTGGTGTGCCGCACATCCAGGCGGCCGCTCAGCTATACGCGCTGTTGTACCCCAGCGGCGGCCATTGCCTGATCCCGTTGCCTGACGGCCGCTATTGGCTGGCGGCAGCGCAAGACGGCATGGCGCTGTCGCAGGCGGATCGCTTGTTTGACTCGCACGATGAGGCGCTGCACGCGCACAGGCGCTTGGCCGATGACCGGCCCGGATTGCTGGCCCACGACGCTGGCACGGTATGGGCGGCGCTGTTGCAAGCGGTGGAGCCAGGCGCGCAGTTGACGCCATTGCTTACCCGCTGGGCCGCATTGCCGCTGGTGCCGCGAGTTTTCCTGGCGTGCGTGGGGCTGTCCGCGGTGGCGCCGCCGGTATGGAACCTGTTGTCGGCACGCTTCACTGTTCGCGAGCCCGCGGTGGCTTCGCCATCTGCCGATTCGGCGGCTGCGCTGACGCCATCTCGGCCGTTGCTTGAAGGCATGGCGGCGCATGCCCGCACTGAAATGTCGAACCTGTTGCGCAGTGTGGGCAGGCTTCCCGTTCACGTGCAAGGTTGGGCGTTGCGCCGCGCACAGTGTGATGCGGGTGCAATAGGCTGGGATTGCGCCGCGGTTTACGCGCGCGCCTCGCCGCAGGCCACGAATCTCCAGCTGCACCATCGGTTACCCGTTGGCTGGCGGGTGTCCTTCAAACCGCTTGAAGAAGCGACGTTGCGCTGGCACATCACGTCGGCGCTGGTGCCGTTGGCGTCCATGACGCTACCCAGCGCGCTGCGCGTCGATACCGAACTGGCCGGGGCGCTGCAACAGTTGCAGCCTGCATTCACCGCTGTGGCGCTGGCGCCAGCCGTTGCCTTGTCGTCACCGTTGCCGTCGCCGTCCTCCCCCTCGTCAGCGGACGGGTCGGTGGAGGCTGCGCAAACCCTCCAACCCTTGGTCCGGCGTCGCGCATTGCGCATGCACGGCCCGTTGCGTTCATTCGCGCTATTGCCCGGCCCGTTTGAAACGGTGCGCTGGTCTCGTTTGGCCTTGAACGTGCAGCCCCTTCAGCGGCCCACTCTGGCTGCCAGCACGCTGGTCGCCGAATTGCACGGAGATCTCTATGAGCAGGATTAGGCTTGCCGCCCGGCGCGTTGCGCAATCTTTAATTGTGGCGTTCTCGCTGGCCATCGGTGCGCAGGCTCAGGCGTTGTCGCCGCACGTTGATGAGGCTCAGGGGTGGCCGGATGTTGAGACGGTGCAGACCCTGTTGCGCGCCGATGCGGCGGCGGCCTTGGCCGATTGCCGGACGCCGGGGATCTGCCAGCCGGGGGCCGCACCTGCGGACCAGGCGGCTTCTTCCGGACCGAAACAGGACGACATCCGCGTGGCCGCGATCTTCGGGTCCACTCGGCGGCTCACTGTCGATGTCGTCGTCAATGGTGCGTTGCTGCGCTATCGGGCGGGCCATGGTGCGCCTATCGCCGGGGCGGTCTCGGCGAATGGCTATCAACTGTTGGCAGTCGTTGGGGCTTGCGTGCACTTGCGCCGCAACGAACACGATCACATGGCCTGCGTGCCGGTCGGGAGGGCACTGCCATGACGCTGCCTTTAACGCCGTTAGCAATGCTGCCTTTAACGCCATCACCGTCTTCAACACGATTCAAACCGAGCGACCCCCAATCGCTGCATACCGCCGACGACATCGCTCGGCTCGCGCCCGCTTTCGTCCGCGCATTGGGCGACGAATTCGATCTTGCCTCATTGGCGGGCCGGTTGTGTCCGGTGCTGCTGGACAGCGGCCATGCCGCTCTGTTCGCGGTCGACGAATACGCGCTGGGCGATACCGTCGACGAACTTGAACGCATGGTGCGCGCGGCCGGATACCGCTTGGCCAAGCCGTCACGCTACATCCTGCCTGCGCCGTTGCTGCTGATGATTGCGCGCGGGCAATTGACGGCGGCGGGCTTGGGGCGTCGGGGCAAAGGATCACCGGCTGAACGAACGTCCGCCCTGGCTGCCTTGTTTCAAGACGTCGTCCGTTGGGGCGTGACGCAGGGCGCCAGCGATGTCCATATCAACGTCAATCAGCGGCAGGCTTTCTGCGACATCCGCTACACCATCAATGGCGAGTATGTCGGCACGGAACGTTTTGCCGGGCTTTCGAACACGACATTGCTGGAGGTGCTGGCGGTGGCCTGGATGGAGGTGCGCGGGGGCAACGGCGCGGTGTTCGACCCGGCGCTTGAGCAGCAAGGGCGTATCGCGCTTGAGGTCGACGGCATCCCGATTGTGTTGCGCTGGGCATCGCTGGCAACCGATGTGGGGCCGTCGGTCTGCCTGCGGATTCTGCGCTTGGACGCCACGGCTGGCGGCGATCTTCACGCACTGGGTTATCTGCCCACGCAAATCGAGACGCTGCTGCGCGCCCGCGACCGCGAAGGCGGCGCCATCGTGCTTGCCGGCGTGGTCGGCTCCGGCAAATCCACGACCATCGCGACGTTGATGCGGGGCATCGAATCGACGCGCAAGGTCATCACATTGGAAGACCCGGTTGAATACGTTATCCCCAACGCATTACAGAACACGCTGAACGGCGCGCTGGCGGAATCCGCGTGGCCGACGCTGGACGCCAAGTTGAAGACCATCAAGCGGTCGGCGATGAACGATTTGCTGATCGGAGAAATCCGAGATGTGGATACGGGGCGAGCGTTCATGGACCTGGCCGGTTCGGGCGTCAGCCTTTACGCCACCACGCATGCGGGGTCGGCGGCCATGGTTCCTGAACGGCTGGCGTCAGAGGCGATTGGCGTGTCTCGAGATTTCCTCGCGACGCCCGGCATGCTGAAGCTGCTGGTTTATCAAACCCTGTTGCCGCGCTTGTGTTCGGCCTGCGCCTTGCCGCTGGAATCCCTCTGGCGAGAGCAAACCTCTTCGCGCACATCGGATTCGGCGTTCGCTGCCCAATGGGATTGGCAGGCTTGGACGCACGAAATGGAACGCGTGTACCGCGTGGAGCCGCATGCCCTGAGGGTCAGAAATCCGGCGGGGTGCGGCGATTGTCGCCGTCCGCAATTGCCTGAACTCAATGGCACGGCGGGGCGCTGTGTTGCCGCGGAAATGATCGAGCCCGAACGGGTAGAGGGTTTTCTGGAACGCGTGCGTTTGCGCGATAACGCGGCGTTGATGTCCGCCACGCAAGAGGCAGACCCATGGGCATGGCGCGATGCTTCAACACGAGGCGCAAGGGCGTTGGACGGCGCCTTGCATCGAGTCAGCTCCGGCGAGGTGGACCCGCGAGCGCTGCTGCGCCGCTTCGACCTTCTGGTTTCACCGCAAGCCGCCAGCGCCGAAGCGGGCGCCGGACGGGATCGGTGGCTGACATGAGGTGGCTGACATGAGGTGGCTGACATGAGGTGGCTTACATGAGGTGGCTGACATGACTTGGCTGACTCGCCCGGCCCCGGTCCGGTTCGGATTGCGTTTCGAAGCCGCGCCGCGATGGATGGATGCGATGCGCTTTCGTTTCCAGCGCGCCGATTACTACGCCTATCTTGCCGATCTGATCGACGGCACGCAGGGGCGCAAGAACCTGCGCGACATTTTTGATGACGATGCGCGCCGATACGGCCCGCGCACGGTACGGGGCCGGCTGTCTCGCGATTGGGCTGCGGCGTACCTTGAGGCGGGCGGCGACCTGGGGTTGGCGTGGCGGGACACATTCCCTTCTGGCGAATGCTTGTTGCTTAGCTGCGTGCAGGAAGAGGGCGGCGATCTTGCGGCGGCGCTGCGCGACTTGTCGCGTGCCGTCCAGTTGGCCGGGGATGCCTGGCTGGCTGTGGCAACGGCGGCTGCGGCGGGCGTCGTGGCGGCTGCCGTCGCGTTCGCCCTGCTGTGCGCGATTCCCTACTTCAGCGTGCCGCGCTTGCAGCAGGTCTTTCAGCTGGTGCCGCCTGAAGACTATCGGGGGCTGACGCGCGGTTTGTTCGCCCTGGCGCGCGCGTTGAAGCAGTGGCTGCTGCTCTGGCTCGTGCTCAGTTTGGGCCTGGCGGGGTTGAGCCTGTGGTCGCTGCCG
This sequence comes from Achromobacter kerstersii, assembly GCF_902859595.1. Taxonomy (GTDB): domain Bacteria; phylum Pseudomonadota; class Gammaproteobacteria; order Burkholderiales; family Burkholderiaceae_B; genus Achromobacter; species Achromobacter kerstersii. The sequence continues at coordinate 65,501 of NZ_CADIJQ010000003.1, forward strand.
AATCTCACGGGTCCATTCAGGCACGTGCTTGATGGGTGGCTGCTGTGGCGCTTGTACCGGGATTTCCAGGCGATTCGCTTTCTTTGCCTGCTATCGGTGCTGGTTCGCCAGCACGGGGCGGCTGACACCCGGCTCCGCCGTGCGCTGTCTGTCCAGGCGCGCAGCGCGCAACCGTGGATGCACGCGCACCTGCAAACCATGTTGGACCGCATCGATGCCGGGGCAAGCGGCCCCGAGATATTCGGCACGGGCCTGCTGGATCAGGAAACCTGGTGGTACATGGCCGACATGATGGACGCGTTGGGGCTGGAGGCCGGTCTGGCGCAGGTTCGCCAGCGCGTCGAGTTGCGCCTGCTGGTGCGGGTGCGCCGGCAAGCCGCCACGCTGCGATGGTCGTTGCTGATCCTGTCGCTGGCGACCGTGTTGGGCGTCACGTTCTGGCATTACGGCGTCATTGATGAGCTGCGCCAGGCGTTGACCAATTTCTACGCAAGCCAGTAGCGCGGCGATGCATCACTCAAACCACTGATTTCATCAACGAAAGGAGGCAACCATGCCTGGTCTAAGGGTTCAGCAATATCGGCTCAGCACGCGTCAGCGAGGGTTCTCGTTAATGGAGGTGTCCATCGTTACCGCCATCGTCTTGTTGATCGCCATCGTCGGCATTCCCGCGATTGGTGCGTACGTGATCGAGAACAAGGTGCCCAAGGTGGGCGAAGAACTCCAGCGGTTCATCGCCAGCATGAAAATCAATGCCCAAGGCGGCGGCGTCAATCCGTACTTGGGTTTGGACACTGGCGCAATGGCGAATGCGCTGCGCGATTCCAGCGTGCTGGCCGTTCAGGGCAGCGGCGCGTCGGCCCGTATCGTGCATGGCCTGGGCGGCAGCGGGGCGGGCCGCAATGGGGTTGTGGAGGTCGTGGCCGGGACATTGGGGGGCGCAGGCCTGGGTTCTGCCTTCACCGTGACGCTGACGAATGTGAGCCACGCAGCCTGTCCGGCGCTGGCGTCTGTGCTGCAACGCGTGTCGGACACAATTTCCATCGGCGGCGGCGAAGGCGTCAAAGTCGTCAAAGATACGCAATCCATCCCCATCCTGCCCTACCGCGCAGCGCAGGCCCAGGCGCAATGCGGCCAAGGGGACGTCAACACTTTTGTATTCACGGCAAAATGATGCGGCCTGCCTTGTCGGACGGCGCGCGGTGGCGCGCCATCTTGAGTCCGCATCAGCAGGGGGGCTTTTCGCTGGTGGGCCTGGCGCTTGCGTTGGCATTGACGTCTGTCATCGCCATTTGGGCGTCGAACCAGGTCGTACAGCGAATCGAAGACGCGGCGGCGCGTGCCTCGGGGCTGTGGCTCACGCAGGTCCGCGAGGCTGCGGCGGGGATGCTGACTCGGCATTTCGACGTGCTGGCCAAGGCAGAGGCCCCGTTGAGTGAGGGCGGGCAGCCGCTATTCGTGGATGCTCTTGCGCCGACGGTGCCCGAGCTTCGCGCCCTGGCGCTGCTGCCGGCGGCGTTCCCAGAGCGTTCGGCGATGGGGTTCGGCGCGCAGATCAGGGTAGTCAGGGGCGAGGGGTGCCCAGGCGAGCGCTGCCGGCTCGATGCCCTGGTCTATAGCGCCGCACCGATTCTGAAATCTGGGTCTCGCTTTCCTGATCTGATTGGCATTGCTGCGGTGATGGACGCCGCGCAAGGTTATGGCGGCGCGGTGTGGGCGGAGTCGCCTGACCGGGTTCGCGGCTCGTCGTTCAGTTTCCCGAACCCTCTGGCGCCCGGCGCCCCTGCCTATGCCGCAGGCACGGTGGCGCTGTGGGCCGGGGCGGGGCCTGGAGCCGATCGCTCGCCCGTCATGCCCGACCTGGACCCTTTCGTCAGGATTGGCGACGCGCGTGACCCCATGCTGCAAGGCACGCTGACGGCCGCGTCTTCCGTGATCGCGGGCGGGTATCTGTCGGTGGGGGCGCGGGCTCAGGCGGGGCAGCACTGCGGGGTGGCGGTTGGCACGATCGCCACGTCGGACGATGGCGAGCTGCTGACCTGCCAATCCAGCGTCTGGCGGCGCGCCAGCAGCGGCTTCGGCGGCGCGTATAGCGTCAACTATCCGCGGGGCTGCACGCACTTTTCCGGAGCGTCCACTGCAAATCCCGTCACCGGGCAATGCTCGTGTCCACCTGGTTTCACGGAGGTCATCGTGTCGGCAGGCGGGAAATGGTCCGAAACCGAAGGGTGGACCACCGGTTATGTCTGCGTCAGATAGGCGGTCTGGCACCCATTCCCGCGCTTTTCCGCCAAACCTCTATAATCAAAGATTCGCCTAAATCCTGCGTCATCCACGATGAAATCCTCCGAGATTCGCCGCCAGTTCCTGCAATTCTTCAAGTCGAAGGGGCACACCATTGTTCCTTCGTCGTCGCTCGTCCCCGGCAACGACCCGACCTTGCTCTTCACCAATTCGGGCATGGTCCAGTTCAAGGACGTGTTTACGGGCAAGGAATCGCGGTCGTACACGCGAGCCACCTCGTCGCAGCGCAGTGTGCGCGCCGGCGGCAAGCACAACGACCTGGAAAACGTGGGCTACACCGCCCGCCACCATACGTTCTTCGAAATGCTGGGTAACTTCAGCTTCGGCGACTACTTCAAGCGCGACGCCATCCAGTACGCCTGGGAACTGCTGACGCAGGTCTACAAGCTGCCGGCCGAGAAGCTCTGGGTCACCGTGTACCAGGAAGACGACGAAGCCTACGACATCTGGGCCAAGGAAGTCGGTGTGCCGGCCGAGCGCATCATCCGCATCGGCGACAACAAGGGCGCACGCTACGCTTCCGACAACTTCTGGCAGATGGCCGACACCGGCCCTTGCGGTCCGTGCTCGGAAATCTTCTTTGACCACGGCCCCGAAATCTGGGGCGGCCCCCCGGGATCGCCCGAGGAAGATGGCGACCGCTACATCGAAGTCTGGAACCTGGTGTTCATGCAGTTCGAGCGCGACGCGCAAGGCAATATGCCGCGTCTGCCGCGCCCCTGTGTCGATACCGGCATGGGTCTGGAACGTATCGCCGCCGTCTTGCAGGGCGTGCATTCCAACTACGAAATCGATCTCTTCCAGACGCTCATCCACGCCGCCGCTCGCGAAACCGGTGTGAAGGATCTGGACAACAACTCGCTGAAGGTCATCGCTGACCACATCCGCGCGTGCTCGTTCCTGATCGTGGACGGCGTGATTCCCAGCAATGAAGGCCGCGGCTATGTGCTGCGCCGCATCGTCCGCCGCGCGCTGCGCCATGGCTACAAGCTGGGTCAGACCAAGCCGTTCTTCCACCGTCTGGTGCCGGATCTGGTCGCGGAAATGGGTGAAGCCTATCCGGAACTGGCCGCCATGGCTGACCGCGTGGGCCAGGTGCTCAAGCAGGAAGAAGAGCGCTTTGGCGAAACGCTCGAGCATGGCATGCGCATTCTGGACACCGCCCTGGCCAACGTACCCAAGGGCGGCGTGCTGGACGGCACGACGCTGTTCACCCTCTATGACACCTACGGCTTCCCCGTGGACCTTACCGCCGACATCTGCCGCGAACGCGAAGTGGAAGTCGATATGGCCGGTTTCGAGGTCTCGATGGAGCGCCAGCGTGACCAGGCGCGCGCCGCCGGCAAGTTCAAGATGGCCGAAGGCCTGAGCTACGAAGGCGCCGACACGCGCTTCGAAGGCTACGAAAAGCTGGAACTCGATAACGTCAAGGTCACGGCCTTGTATGTCGATGGCTCGCAAGTGCAGCAAGTGAAGGCCGGCCAAAGCGCTGTGGTCGTGTTGGACGTCACGCCGTTCTACGCGGAGTCGGGCGGCCAGGTCGGCGACACCGGTTTGCTGGAAGCGGACGGCGTGCGCTTTGCCGTGGCCGATACGCTCAAGATCCAGGCCGGCGTGTTTGGCCATCATGGCGTGCTGGAATCTGGCACGCTGTCGATCGGCGACACGCTGCTGGCGCGCGTTGACGCAGTTCGCCGCGCCCGCACGGTGCGCAACCACTCGGCCACTCACCTGATGCACAAGGCCTTGCGCCAGGTGCTGGGCGCGCACGTGCAGCAGCGCGGCTCGCTGGTGGACCCCGACAAGACCCGTTTCGACTTCGCGCAAGATGCGCCGATGACCGCCGAGCAGATCGCGCGCGTTGAAGCCATTGTCAACGCCGAAGTCCTGGCCAACCAGCCCACCGTGGCCCAGGTCATGGCCTACGACGACGCGGTCAAGGGCGGCGCCATGGCGCTGTTCGGCGAAAAATACGGCGACACCGTGCGCGTGCTGGACATTGGTTTCTCGCGTGAACTCTGCGGTGGCACGCACGTCAGCCGCACGGGCGACATCGGCCTGTTCAAGATCATTTCCGAAGGCGGCGTGGCGGCGGGTGTGCGCCGTATCGAAGCCATCACGGGCGACAACGCGTTGGCTTGGGTGCAGAACCAGAACGCCTTGCTGACCCAGATCGCCGGCATGCTGCGTAGCACGCCGGCCGATGTGCCGGCGCGTATTGCGCAGGTGCAGGATCAGGTCAAGGCGCTGGAAAAAGACCTTGAGCAATCGCGCAACAAGCTGGCCGCCAGCGCGGGTAACGACCTGGCTACCAGCGCCGCCGTTGACGTCAAGGGCATCAAGGTGCTGGCCGCCAGCATCGCCGATGTCGATCCCAAGGCATTGCGCGGCATGGTCGACAACCTGAAAGACCGCCTGAAGCCGGCGGTGGTGCTGCTGGCCACCGGCGCTGCCGATGGCAAGATCAGCGTGGTGGGCGGCGTTACCGCCGACCTGACCGACCGCATCAAGGCTGGCGATTTGGTGGGCTTTGTCGCCAGCCAGGTTGGCGGCAAGGGCGGCGGCCGCCCGGACATGGCCATGGGCGGCGGCACCGATCTCGCAGCCTTGCCCGCAGCGATTGCCGGCGTGCAGAAGTGGGTGGACGAGCGTCTGTGATGAGCAGCGGGGATACCGGCCTGAACGCGGGCGCGCAAACGCCCGTGTTTCAGCAGGAAGTGGATGCCAGCGGCCTGACGTGTCCGCTGCCCATCCTGCGCGCCAAGAAAGCGTTGGCGCAGATGGTCAGCGGCGAAGTCTTGCGCGTTGTCACCACCGACCGCAATGCAATCCGCGACTTTCAGGCGTTTTCCCGGCAAACCGGCAATGCGCTGGTTGCGCAGCACGAGGCTGATGGCCATTGCGTGCACTACCTGCAACGGCGCTGACCTTCCGGCCTTCGGCCAATAATCATCGCCCGATGCAATAAAAAGGCCCGCCTTCCAGCGGGCCTTTTTGCATGACGCTGACGGGTTTACTTGTGGATGGCCACAGCGACCGCCTGCGTGATGGTGAAATCCACCAGATCGCCTTCTTTCAGTTGCTGCAAGCGTGCCTGGAGCGCCGGGTCCTTGACCTGGATGGTGCGCATCCCGCCTTGCGGGCCCTTCAGGGTGACCAAGTTTGCACTTTTGTTGATGTGCCAGATTTCGGCGGTGATGGTCGTTTGGCGGCCCATCGCGCCACCGGGCTTGGCGCCCGGCGCACTGCGGGTAGCTGATGTTTCCGTCACGACCTCGGGCGCGCCTGAGCCCGCGCGGCGCACATCGACCGCGACGGATTCGTAATAATCCAGCGTCAGGGTATCGCCCGTTTTGATCTGTTGGAAATTACGCACGTCCGGGCCTGCAACGACATCGACGGAATTGCCGTTGGCGCCTTGCAGGGTGATGGTGCGCGTGGCGGGGTCAACCGCCGTCACCTTGCCGGACGCGGTGGTGAGCGCCGCGCCGACCACGCGGGCAGACGCCGCAAACGGCATCGCCAATGTGCCCAGCAAAATGCCCGTCAACGCCAGGCGCGCAACGGGAGTGAAGACAGATTTCTGGTTCTTCATGATGTGGCACCCTCCAGTAGAGGAAGTGTTGGGAAAAAACACGAGGGGAACTGGGGATAATGCGAGCTCAGCGGAAGACATCCGCCTTCAGGACGAGGGCTTGAATACTGCGATGGGCCGACGCCGCAGGGGCGTGGCCGGGTGGAGCAAAGCGTGGAGTAAGGCGTACGACGACATAAATCCGATCTCTCCAATCGGGTTATTCTTCAAACGCACTAACGGTCAACCGCAGGAAATGCAGACGTGGGCGCGGCGAGAAGGCTACACTTTGGTCTGCGGCGGGCTCCGGCCCGTTTTTGTAGAATACCCGGATGTGGTGTTTTAGGATACAAAACGCGCCGCCACGACTGATTCAGCACCTGCATTTGCCAGCTGGCTTGTTTAAGTGCTAGAATTTCCCGTTTTTCACAACTAATTCAAGGGATTACCTATGGTGGTGATTCGCCTGGCCCGCGGTGGGTCCAAGAAGCGTCCGTTTTACAACCTGGTGGCCACCGATTCGCGTAACCGTCGCGACGGCCGCTTCATCGAGCGCGTGGGTTTCTACAACCCCGTAGCTAGCGAAGGCACGGAAAACCTGCGCATTGCGCTGGATCGCGTGCAGTACTGGACCGGCACTGGCGCCCAACTGTCGCCTGCTGTTGAGCGTCTGGTCAAGGACTACTCGGCTAAGGTTTCCGCCGCTGCTTAATTGCCGCGTCGACCAACCAAGTCGTTAGTTCAGCTGTAAAAGCTACCATTCTTAGCTGTTTCATCCTTACCAAGAGCGCGATACATGTCTGATGCCGCAACCTCTAACGCGGCGCCTACGGATTTGATCGAGCTGGGCCGCATCACTGCAGCCTACGGTGTGAAAGGCTGGGTCAAAGTGCAGCCTCATTCGGCCAATGCCGAAGTGCTGCTCTCAGCATCTCAATGGTGGTTGACTCGCCCTGTGCCTGAATTGGCGCGGGGCGCTGTCGCGTCTGCGCCTGTCGTAATCAAAGTTCTGCAAGCCCGCTCGCAAGGCGCCACGGTCGTGGCCCAGCTGGCGGGTATTGCCGATCGCGATCAGGCCGAAGCCATGCGCGGATATTCCGTGCAGGCGCCACGCGGATCTTTCCCCGCGCCGGAAGAAGACGAATACTACTGGGTCGACCTCATCGGCTGCGCGCTGTACACCAGCGCCAACGGTGAACCCGCCTTGATTGGCGTGGTGGACGAAGTCCTTGATAACGGCGCTCACGCCGTCTTGAAGGTTTTGTGCCAGAAGGCAGGGGCCGAAGGGCCCGAGCCCATCCTGACCGCCAAAGGCCGACCCGCCGAAATGCTTGTTCCGTTCGTACGTGCGCACATACACGCCGTCGATCTGGCTGCTCGCCGCATTGACAGCGACTGGCCGGCGGATCTTTGATGCGATTTGACGTCGTTACGCTCTTTCCCGAAATGTTCGGGGTAGTGCGCGATCTGGGTGTCACCGGCCGGGCGCATGCCCAGGGCCGGTGGTCTCTGCATGCGTGGAATCCTCGAGATTTCACGCACGACGTTCATCGCACGGTGGACGACCGCCCCTACGGCGGCGGCCCCGGAATGGTGATGATGGCGGGGCCTTTGGAAGCCGCTGTCAACGCCGCTCAGGACGCGCGCGCCGCGCTTGGCCTGGGCCGTGCCCCCGTTGCGCTGCTGGCCCCGGTTGGACAGCGCTACGATCAGGCGGGCGCCGAATCACTGGCTGCAAGCGACGGAATCATCCTGATTTGCGGCCGATACGAAGGGGTCGACCAGCGCTTCATTGAACGCTGCGTGACCCACGAAATATCCCTGGGCGACTTTGTGTTGTCCGGCGGAGAAATCGCCGCGCTTGCGGTGATCGATGCCGCCGTGCGTCTCTTGCCCGGCGTGCTCAACGATGGCGATTCCGCATTGCAGGACTCGTTCAACGACACCTTGTCCGGCTTGCTGGACAGCCCCCACTACACGCGCCCCGAAGTCTACGAGGGCGAGTCCGTGCCCCCGGCGCTGCTTAGCGGCCATCACGCCAACATCGCCCGTTGGCGGCGCGAACGCTCGCTGGCGTTGACCGCCGCCCGCCGCCCTGAGCTGCTGGAATCCGCCCGTGCCAAGGGCTGGTTGAACAAAGCCGATGAGCGCTTTTTGGCTGAATTGGCCGGCACGTACGACCCGGCATCTGATGCCCCCAAGCGGCGGCGCAAATCTTCAAGCAAGCCTGCGGCCAGTTCGCCCGCAACGCCTGACGCATCTTCCTAACGCTTTTCATCAGACTGGCGCTGCCCAACCCCGCTAGGGATGTTCCTAGGTTGTGGGCGGTTTGTGTGCTCCTTAGTATTGAAAATTACATGCAAATGAAATTTTCATATGAATCAGCCCCGCCGCGCCGAATCTGGCCTGTCTTCCTCTGAACGCCCAACCCCGGCGTCATCGCGCCTGTCGTCCGGCCGGCCGGAATCCGCCGTTGATATGTGGCTGGGCCAGCAATTGCGCCAGTTGCGCAAGCAGCAGGGCCGCTCGCTGACCGATGTGGCCAGTGCTTGCGGCATGTCGGTCGGACTGTTGAGCCAGATCGAGCGGGGCTTGAGTTCCGCCTCGGTCAAGACGCTGGACCTGCTTGCCCGTGAATTTCAGGTGTCGGTCAATTCGCTGCTGCGCAATGCCGAGCACACGCAGGGTGAAGATGGCGGCCGTGTGGCGCGCGCCGGTACGCATCGGTTTATCGACCTGAGCGAAAAAGGCATCAGCAAAGAGATGTATACGCCGCCCGCCTGCCGCAGCATGGACCTGTGCCGCGCGACCATCGAACCGGGCGGCTCCACCGGCAATGAGCTGTTCGTAACGGGGCAGGGCGAGCAGATCGGCGTCGTGCTCAAAGGGTCGTTAGAACTCTGGGTAGGCGACCGCGTCGTGCTGCTCAACGAAGGCGATAGTTTTTGCTATGCCAGCAGCACGCCGCGCCGCTGGCGCAATCCCGGCTCGCAGGCGACGGAAGTCATCTGGGCCATTTCCAACATCACTCAAGCCGCGGGGGACGACACGCAACAAGCGCCCTAGGCGCGCAGCATCCACAGCGGCGCGGCGACACTGGGGATCGCCGCGCCACCGGACACGCCAGGCGTTGCCCGGACTTCTTTGCCACGATGAGGAAATGTCATGAAATTCAAGACTCTGGTTGTCTCGGTATTTGCTGCATTGTCCATGGCCGCGGGCGCGCACGCCCAGACGGTGTTGAAAGTGGGGTCCACACCCACCGGCAGTCCGTTCACGTTTCTCGACACCAAGACCAACAGCATTGAAGGCGTGATGGTCGACATCGTGAAAGCGGTTGGCAAAGAAGCGGGATTCGAGGTGCAGATCGAACCCATGGCGTTTTCGGCGCTGATCGGTTCGTTGACTTCCAAGCGTATCGACATCGTGTCGGCGGCCATGTTCATCACGCCGCAGCGCCAGCAGGTGGTGAGTTTTTCGGAACCGGTCTATCGCTACGGCGAAGGGCTGATGGTGCTGAAGACCGACAACAAGGATTACAAGTCCTTTGCCGACATGAAAGACATGACGGTAGGCGTGCAGGTGGGCACCGCGTTTGTCGAACCCATCCAAAAGAGCGGCGTGTTCAAGGAAGTGAAGCTCTACGACAACCCGCCCGACATGATGCGCGACGCCAATGCCGGCCGTATCCAGGGCGGCTTCATGGACTACCCGATTGCGGCCTACATCCTGACGCAAGGCAACTACCCGAACCTGAAGATGGCGCAGTCTTACCAGCCCACCATCATGGGCAGCCTGGGGCTGGCCACGCGCAAGGAAGACACCGCGCTGCTTGATCGCATCAACAAGGCGCTGGTCAAGCTGAAGGCGGACGGCGCCATCGACGCCATCCTGAAAAAGTGGGGCCTGTCCGGCGCGTGATGCCGGCCTGATCTCAAGCAACTCGCAGTTTTTGCATCAGCCTGGCCGGTGCGCGCCCGCGCGCCGGCGGGCGGGGCGCATCCCGCGTTCCCGTGGGCTGTCTCGTCGGGGTGGGTGAAGTCATGATGGAATTCTTCAAGGATTCGGCGGAGTATCTGCCGATATTGCTGCAAGGGGCAAAGCTGACAATCCTGGTGACGCTGGGGTCGTTGGCGCTGTCGACCGTGCTGGGCCTGGTGTGGGCGCTGATGCGGGTGTCGGGCAACACGTTCCTGTCCAAGCTCAGCGGCGGCATCATCAATCTGCTGCGCGGCATTCCGATCATCGTGCTGCTGTTCTATATCTATTTCGTGATGCCCGACATGGGTGTGTCGTTGACAGCCGTGCAGGCCGCCATCATCGGCTTGGGCGTCGCGTATTCAGCCTATCAGGCCGAGAATTTTCGCGCGGGGATTCAGGCGATTGACCGCGGCCAGATCGAAGCCGCGATGGCGATGGGCATGAGCTGGAGCATGACGATGCGGCGCGTGGTGCTGCCGCAGGCTGTGAAGATTGTGCTGCCGCCCTACGGCAACATCATGATCATGATGCTCAAGGATTCGTCGCAGGCCTCCACGATCACCGTGGCGGAGCTGGCTTTGCAGGGCAAGCTGATCGCTGTGTCGACCTTCAAGAACGCGACGGTGTTTTCGCTGGTGGCGTTGATGTACCTGGTGATGTGCGTGCCGCTGATTCTGCTGGTCCGGCATCTGGAAAAAAGGAGCGCCACGAAATGATCGAACTCCAGGGAGTCCGCAAGAGCTTCGGCCCGCTAGAGGTGCTGAAGGGAATCGATGCCGAAGTCAGCAAGGGCGAAGTCGTCTGCGTGATCGGCCCGTCGGGTTCGGGCAAATCCACCATCCTGCGCTGCATCAACGGGCTGGAACGCTACAACGCTGGCCGTATCACGGTTGATGGGGAATTGGTTGACGCCGATGCGCCGTCCATCGTGTCCATCCGCACGCAGGTGGCGATGGTGTTCCAGCGCTTCAACCTGTTTCCGCATCGCACCGCGTTGGAAAACGTGATCGAAGGGCCGATCTTCGTGAAGAAGGAACCGCGTGCGCAAGTGCTGGAACGCGGCCGCGAGCTGCTCGCCAGCGTGGGCTTGGCGGACAAGGCGGACGCGCATCCGAATCAGTTGTCGGGCGGCCAACAGCAGCGCGTGGCGATTGCACGCGCGTTGGCGATGCAGCCCAAAGCGATTTTGTTCGACGAGCCCACCTCCGCGCTGGACCCGGAGCTGGTGGGCGATGTGCTGGGCGTCATGCGCAAGCTGGCGGAAGCCGGTATGACGATGGTGGTCGTGACGCACGAAATGAGTTTTGCCCGCGAGGTTGCCGACCGCGTCATGTTCTTCGATGGCGGCGTCATGGTGGAGCAGGGCGCGGCCCGCGAAGTGCTGAATCATCCGCAGCATCCCCGTACGCAGGACTTCCTGCGCCGCGTGCTGCATCCCATGTAAGGAATCATCATGCAGCAAGCGCCGTTTCCCTTATCGCCGTCATTGTGGGCAGCCACCGCCGCGGCGCCTCCGCCGACCGAGCCGCTGATGGCCTCCACACAGGCGGACGTGCTCGTCATCGGCGGCGGATACGCCGGCCTGAGCACGGCCTTGCATCTGGCCGAGCGGGGCGTCAAAACCGTGGTGCTGGAGGCGCGCGAGATCGGCTTTGGCGGATCGGGCCGCAATGGCGGGCAGGTGATTCCCGGCTTGAAGTACGACCCGGACGCCTTGATCTCGATGTTCGGCCACGACCGCGGCGAGCGGCTGTTGCGGTTCGCCGGCGCCACGGCCGACTCGGTGTTCAACTTGATCGACCGTCATGCCATGGATGTGCCGCACGTCCGTAAAGGCTGGATTCAAGGCGCGCACACCGCCGACGCGTTGCGCACCGCGCACGACCGCGCCGCCCAATGGGCGCGGCATGGCGTGGATGCGCAGCCGCTGGATCGCGGGCAAGTCGCGCGCTTGCTGGGAACCGACCGCTATCTGGGCGGATGGGTCGATAACCGCGCGGGCGCCGTGCAGCCCTTGAGTTATGTGCGTGGCCTGGCGCGTGCTGCATTGAATGCGGGCGCGGTCATCCACACCGATACGCCGGTCACGGGCTTGAAGCGCGAGGCCGGCAAATGGACCGCCACCACCGCACGCGGCGCGACAGTTTCCGCCGACCGCGTGGTGATGTGCACGAACGCCTATGGCGGTGATCTGTTGCCCGGCTTGAAGACGTCCATCATCGACGCCAACACCTTCCAGGTGGCGACGGCCCCGCTGCCGGAGGCCGTGCGCGCAGGCATCTTCCCCGAGGGGCATGTCACGTCGGACACCCGCAACCTGTTGCTGTACTTCCGGTTGGATCACCAGGGCCGATTGCTGATGGGCGGTCGCGGGCCCTTTCGTGAACCCAAGGGCCCGCAGGACTGGGCGCATCTGGAACGCGTGATGCTGAAGCTGTTCCCGCAGGTGGCCGGCACCCCGTTCGAATATCGCTGGTGCGGACGCGTTGCCGTTACGCGCGACTACCTGCCGCATCTGCACGAGCCGCAACCGGGCCTGCTGGTGGATATCGGCTGCCAAGGGCGGGGCGTGGGCTTGCAGACCAGCATGGGGCGAGCGATGGCGCAATACGTGGCCACGGGCGACGCGAATGCATTGCCGGTGCCGCTGTCGCCGATCGTGCCGTTCCCGCTGTACGGGCTGCGGCGGCTCTACGTGAATGCAGTGGTGACCTGGTATCGCCTGAACGATGGCGGTGTGTAGGCGGGAGGTCGGTGCGGAGTTGTCTGTCAGGCGGTGCCTGTTAGGACGTGCCTGTCAGGACGTGCCTGTCAGGACATGCCTGTTAGGACGTGCCTGTCAGGACAGAGGCCATAAAAAAACCCCGGACATCGTCCGGGGTTATTCGTTCAAGCGGCCAGGCCGTTTGCTCAGTCGCCCAGCTTGGCGCGCTGTTCGCGCACCTTCTGCAACGTTTCACCAAACTGCGCCATGCGCGCCTTTTCCTGTTCCACAACCGCTGCCGGGGCGCGTTCGACGAAGCTGGCGTTGGACAGCTTGCCGTTGGCCTTGGCGATCTCGCCGTCCAGGCGCGCGATTTCCTTGTCCAGGCGGATGCGTTCGGCGGCCACGTCAATTTCCACGTGCAGCATCAGGCGGCTGGCGCCCACGACCTGGACCGGCGCACCGGCGTCGGGCAGCACGTCCAGCACATCGACCTGGCTCAGCTTGGCCAACGCGGCCAGATAAGGCGCGTTGCGCTTGAGCGTGGGCGCGTCGCCCTGGGCGCACAGCGGCACCTTCTGGGCGGGCGACAGATTCATCTCGCCACGCAGTGCGCGCACGGCTTCAACCTGCGCCTTGAGCTCGGCCACATCGGCTTCTGCCGCGGCGTCCACGGCGGCCGGGTTGGCTTGCGGATACGGCTGCACGCTGACGCTGTCGGCAACGCCTTCCTTGCGCTTGCCCGCCACCACCGACACCTTCTGCCACAGCTCTTCCGTGATGAACGGAATGATGGGGTGCGCCAGGCGCAACACGCATTCCAGCACGCGGATCAGCGTGCGGCGCGTGCCCAGTTGCTGGGCCGGCGTACCGGTCTGGATCTGCACCTTGGCCAGTTCCAGATACCAGTCGCAGTATTCGTCCCAGACAAAGCGGTACAGCGCGTTGGCGATGTTGTCGAAGCGGTAGTCAGCAAAGCCGCGCGCCACATCGGCTTCCAGCGTCTGCATCTGGCTGACGATCCAGCGGTCCACGAACGAGGTCTCGCCCGTGTCCGAACCCGTCAGGTCATGGCCTTCGGTGTTCATCAGCACGAAGCGGGTGGCGTTCCACAGCTTGTTGCAGAAGTTGCGATAGCCCTCGCAGCGCTTCAGGTCGAAGTTGATGTTGCGGCCCAGCGTGGCGTAAGCGGCCATCGTGAAGCGCAGCGCGTCGGTGCCGAAGGCGGGAATGCCGTCCGGGTACTGGCGGCGCGTGGCCTTTTCGATGGCGCCTGCTTGCTTGGGGTTCATCAGGCCGTAGGTGCGCTTGGTGACCAGGCCGTCCAGGTCGATACCGTCGATGAGGTCAACCGGGTCCAGGGTGTTGCCCTTGGACTTGCTCATCTTTTGGCCGTCGGCGTCGCGGATCAGGCCGTGCACGTAGACGTGCTTGAACGGGATCTGGCCGGTCATGTGCGTGGTCAGCATGACCATGCGGGCGACCCAGAAGAAGATGATGTCAAAGCCCGTGACCAGCACGCTGGAAGGCAGGTAGCGTTGCAGGTCCGGCGTGTTGTCCGGCCAGCCCAGCGTCGTGAAGGGCACAAGGCCCGACGAGAACCAGGTGTCCAGGACGTCGGGGTCGCGCTTCAGGTCGCCCGTCACGCCAGCGGCGCGGGCCTGCTCGATGGCGCTCGCTTCGTCGTGCGCCACAAAGATCTGGCCGTCGTCCGAATACCACGCCGGAATCTGATGGCCCCACCACAGTTGGCGCGAAATGCACCAGTCCTGGATGTTGTTCAGCCACTGGTTGTAGATGGTGGTCCAGTTCTCCGGGTAGAACTGGATGCGGCCGTCGGCCACGACTTCCAGCGCCACTTCGGTGATGCTCTTGCCCGGATTCAACGTGCCTTCTGGGGCGGGCTTGCTCATGGCCACGAACCACTGGTCCGTCAGCATGGGTTCCAGGACGACGCCGGTGCGGTCGCCCTTGGGTTGCATCATCTTGTGCGGTTCGATCTTGACCAGATAGCCTTCGGCATCCAGCTGGGCGACAACGGCCTTGCGGGCTTCGTAGCGCTCCAGTCCCTGGAATTGCTTGGGGCCGTTTTCGTTGATGTGCGCGTCCAGCGTGAAGATCACGATCAGGGGCAGGTCGTGGCGCATCGCGCAGGCGTAGTCGTTGAAGTCGTGCGCGCCAGTGATCTTCACGCAGCCCGTGCCGAAGGCGGGGTCGACGAAATCATCCGCGATGATGGGGATGTTGCGGTCGCACAGCGGCAGCTCGACTTCCTTGCCGATCAGGTGCTGGTAGCGCGGATCTTCGGGGTGCACGCACAGCGCGCCGTCGGCCAGCATCGTTTCCGGGCGGGTCGTGGCGATGGTCATGCCGCGCAAGGTGACGGTCTGGCCGTCCTTGTCGACGATGGTTTGCGGGCCGTCGACGAAGGGGTAGAGGATGTGCCACATGTGGCCATCGGTTTCTTCGGACTGCACTTCCAGGTCGGATACGGCGGTCAGCAGCTTCGGGTCCCAGTTGACCAGGCGCTTGCCGCGGTAGATCAGTCCCTGTTTATGCAGGCGCACGAAGGTTTCGACGACGCCGCGCGACATGCGGTCGTCCATCGTGAAGTATTCGCGGGGCCAGTCGGCCGACGCGCCCAGGCGGCGCACCTGCTCGGTGATGGCGTTGCCCGACTTTTCTTTCCATTCCCAGACCTTTTCCACGAATTTTTCGCGGCCGAGGTCGTGGCGGGAAACCTTCTGGGCGTCGAGCTGTCTTTCAACAACGATCTGCGTGGCGATGCCGGCGTGGTCGGTGCCGGGAATGAACACGGTGTCGTCGCCCGACATGCGGCGGTAGCGCACCAGCCCGTCCATGATGGTCTGGTTGAAGGCGTGGCCCATGTGGAGCGTGCCCGTCACGTTGGGCGGCGGGAACTGGATGACGTAGGGCTGGCTTTCCGTCCCCATTTTTACGTGCTGGCCCGCCGTGAAGTACCCGCGCTTGTCCCACTCGGCGTACCAGCGGGATTCCAATTCGGAGGGTTCGAAGCTCTTGGAGAGTTCCGGGGTGTCGCTCGCGGGGTTCGCGGCGTTCGGGGGGGCAGCTTGAGTCATTACAGGGTTCCGGCAAACAGGGCGCCCGGCGTAGGGATACGGGCAGCAAACCGCTCATTTTAAGATGTAATGCGGTCTTCTCAGCGTGTTAGAATACCGGGTTACTGAAAACCTTTTAGAAGTCCCTGAATTCATTGAGGATTCCTTCAGAAATATGCGCCGAAAAGCTCACCTTTCTGTATTCTCAACAAGAATTGAGGGCGCATCCGATCGGTAGGCAGTGTCGAATCCCTGCCTTGGCCATGTGGTTCAGGACGGCCCGGAATGCGAACGGCATCGTTCAAGCAACCCGGACCGCCTGTGCGCCAACAGCGCGATGACACTTCTAGGTTGACACCGACAAGTGCAGAGCCACGCCAGGCAATTCATTAGAAACCAGTCAGAAATCAGCTTTCGGAGTTCCTTATGTCCATCCAACGCACCCTCTCGATCATCAAGCCCGACGCCGTCGCCAAGAACGTCATCGGCCAGATCGTCGGCCGTTTCGAGCAAGCCGGCCTGAAGGTCATCGCCGCCCGCCTGGCTCAACTGTCGCGCGCCGATGCCGAGCGTTTCTACGCCGTGCACTCGGAACGCCCCTTCTTCAAGGACCTGGTCGATTTCATGATCTCGGGCCCGGTCTTCGTGCAAGTGCTGGAAGGTGAAGAAGCCATCCTGAAGAACCGTGACCTGATGGGCGCCACGGACCCGAAGAAGGCTGCTCCCGGCACCATCCGCGCCGACTTCGCCGACAGCATCGACGCCAACGCCGTGCACGGCTCGGACGCTCCGGAAACGGCTGCTGTCGAAATCGCTTTCTTCTTCCCCGAAATCAACATCCACAGCCGTTGATTTTCGCGTAAGCACTGTTCTAGTTTTTTAGCGTTACCCAGGTCATGGAATCCGTCGAACGAATCAATCTGCTGGGGCTGGATGGCTCCGCCCTGTCCGAACTTGTCGGGCAGTGGGGCGGCAAGCCTTTTCGCGCTCGCCAGCTGCAGCGCTGGATGCACCAGCGCGGCGCCGATTCGTTCGACGCCATGACCGACCTGGCTCGCGAATTCCGCAGCCAGCTCGCGTCGAATTGCCGCATCGAAGCCTTGCCCGTCAACATCGAGCAGCGCTCGACCGACGGCACGCGCAAGTGGCTGTTCGATGTGGGGCAGGGCAATGCCATCGAAACCGTCTTCATTCCTGAAGACGATCGCGGCACCCTTTGTATTTCCAGCCAGGCCGGCTGTGTGGTGAATTGCCGCTTTTGCTCGACCGGGCATCAGGGCTTTAACCGCAATCTGAAAACCAGCGAAATCATCGGCCAGCTGTGGTGGGCCAAGCGCGTGCTGGAGGCCGACATCGGCACCGCCCGCCTGGAAAGCGCCAAAGCCACCGAAGATACGCGCGTCATCAGCAACGTGGTCATGATGGGCATGGGCGAGCCCTTGCTCAACTACGACCAGGTGTTGCCGGCGCTGCGCCTGATGCTGGACGACAACGCTTACGGCCTGTCGCGCCGCCGCGTTACGGTGTCCACGTCTGGCGTGGTTCCCATGATGGACCGCCTTTCGCAAGACTGTCCGGTGGCGCTGGCCGTGTCGCTGCATGCGCCCAACGATGCGCTGCGCGATGAGCTGGTGCCGCTGAACAAGAAGTACCCGCTGAAGGAGTTGCTGGCGGCCTGCGAACGTTATCTGGCGTTTGCCCCGCGCGACTTCATCACGTTTGAATATTGCATGCTGGATGGCATCAACGATACCGACCAGCACGCCAAGGAACTGATCCAAATTGCACGCCAGCTGCGCTGCAAGCTCAATCTGATTCCGTTCAACCCCTTCCCTGAGTCGGGCCTGAAGCGTTCCAACTCCGCGCGCGTAAAGGTGTTTGCGCAGCGCCTGATGGATGCCGGCATCATCACGACCGTGCGCAAGACCCGGGGCGACGATATCGATGCAGCTTGTGGTCAACTGGCCGGAGAAGTGCGCGACCGCACTCGGATTACCGAGCGCAATGCCGCACAGCGCCAGACCATACCAATTAAACAGGTGCATGCATGACGCAGGATTTCGCTTCTGCAGTTTCTGAAACGCCCGCAAGCGCAGCGGGCAACGTCGGCTCGGCGCTACGCGCGCTGCGGCAGTCCAAGGGCTGGTCGCTAGACGAAGTATCCAGCCGCATCAAGTTCTCTACAAAGCAGATCGAAGCCCTGGAAAACGAAGCGTGGGCAGACTTGCCCACCGGCGTTTCCCTTCGCGGCCTGGTGCGCAACTACGCGCGCCTGCTGGGCGCGGATTCGCAAGCCATCGTCGATTCGCTCGACCCGAAAGCACGCGTCACCGGTCCGGTGAAGCTGAGCCCGGGCGCGCTGCATTCGGCCAATTCCATTCCTCAGTCCAGCGCCGATGACGACCGTTCGTCCTCGACCTCCTGGGGGTGGCTGATCGCCATCGTGCTGGTGCTGGCCGCCGGCGTGGCGTATGCCTTCTGGCAAGGCTGGTTGCCGCAGCAATGGCTGCCGTTCGACTGGCTGCCGAAGCCGACCAAGTAAACCGATTCCACCGATGCAAGATTCCTCTCTGCCTTGCCAGGACGCGCCGCCTCCCGCCGTGGGGGCCGCTACGCGCCGCGCCACGCGCTCGGTGGCGGTCAAGTGGGGCGAACGTGTCGTGATGATCGGGGGCGATGCCCCCGTCGTCGTGCAGTCCATGACCAACACCGACACCGCGGACGCCATCGCTACCGCGATCCAGGTCAAAGAACTGGCGCTGGCCGGTTCCGAGCTGGTGCGGATCACGGTGAATACGCCCGAGGCGGCTCGTGAAGTGGTCGCCATCCGCGAACAGCTCGACCGCATGGGTGTGAACGTGCCGCTGGTGGGCGACTTCCACTACAACGGCCACAAGCTGCTGACGCAGTTTCCCGAATGCGCGCAGGCGCTGTCCAAGTACCGGATCAACCCCGGCAACATGGGCGGCGGCAAGCGTCGCGATGACAACTTCGCGCAGATGATCGAAGTGGCTTGCCGCTACGACAAGCCCGTGCGCATCGGCGTGAACTGGGGCAGCCTGGACCACGAGTTGATGGCGCGCAAGATGGACGAAAACAGCCGCCGCGCGCAGCCTTGGGAAGCCCAGGCCGTGATGCGCGATGCGCTGGTGGTATCGGCCATCACCAATGCGCAGCGGGCCGAGGAACTCGGCTTGCGGCGCGACGCCATCATCCTGTCGTGCAAAGTCAGCCACGTGCAGGACCTGATCGCCGTCTACCTCGACTTGTCCGCCCGTTGCGACTACCCGCTGCATCTGGGCCTGACCGAAGCCGGCATGGGCAGCAAGGGCATCGTGGCGTCCACCGCTGCTCTAGCTGTGTTGTTGCAGCAGGGCATCGGCGACACCATTCGTATTTCGTTGACGCCGGAACCCGGTGGCGACCGCAGCCGGGAAGCGGTCGTGGCGCAAGAAATCCTGCAGACCATGGGCCTGCGCGCATTCACCCCCATGGTGGTTGCGTGCCCCGGCTGTGGCCGCACCAGCAGCACGTTCTTCCAGGAACTGGCGGATAGCATCCAGTCCTTCCTGCGTCGTCAGATGCCGGTCTGGAAGTCGCAGTATCCGGGCGTCGAAAGCATGAACGTCGCGGTCATGGGCTGTGTGGTCAATGGGCCGGGCGAAAGCCGCCATGCCGATATCGGAATCAGTCTGCCGGGAACGGGCGAAGTGCCCGCGGCGCCGGTATTCGTGGATGGCGAACGCACGGTGACGCTCAAAGGCGACCATATCGCCGAAGAGTTCCAGGCCATCGTCGAAGACTACGTGGCGCGCCGTTACGGCGTGCTCGCCTCTCATTAAAAGAAAGGGTGTAGCCGTGAAGCGCGCCGGCAGGCGCGTGATGCGGCATGATCAAGATGACTCAAGCTTTCCAGAAAGTCGCCGCCATACGCGGCATGAATGACGTGTTGCCCGGGCCGAGCGCCCGCTGGGAACAATTCGAGGAAATCGTGCGCGGCTGGCTGCGCGGCTACGGCTATCGCAATGTGCGTACGCCTGTGCTTGAGCATACGCGCCTGTTCACGCGCGGCATCGGTGAAGTCACCGACATCGTTGAAAAAGAGATGTACACGTTCACCGATGCGCTGAATGGCGAGTCGCTGACGATGCGTCCTGAAATGACGGCCGGCATCGTGCGTGCGTCGATCGAGCACAACATGCTCTATGACCGCCCGCAGCGCGTGTATTCGATCGGCCCCGTGTTCCGCCACGAGCGCCCGCAGCGCGGCCGCTATCGCCAGTTCCATCAGATCGACGTGGAAGCCCTGGGCTTCACCGGCCCCGATGTCGACGCTGAGCTGATCGTCATGCTGGCCCGCCTGTGGAAGCTGCTGGACCTGAAGGACGTGCGTCTGGAATTGAATTCGCTGGGTCAGCCCGCCGAACGCGCCGCGCACCGCGCCGCGTTGATCGAGCACCTGGAAAAACATCGCGACATCCTCGACGAAGATGGCCAGCGCCGCCTGTACACCAACCCGCTGCGCGTGCTGGACACGAAGAATCCCGCCATGCAGGAAATGGCCAACAGCGCGCCGCGCCTGTTCGATTTCCTGGGCGAGGAATCTCGTGCTCACTTTGATGGCGTGTGCCAGCGCCTGACCGAAGCCGGCATCGAATACAGCTTGAACCCGCGCCTGGTGCGCGGTCTGGACTATTACAACCTGACCGTATTCGAGTGGGTGACCGATCGCCTCGGTTCCCAAGGCACCGTGTGCGGCGGCGGCCGCTATGACGGCCTGATCGAACTGCTGGGCGGCAAGCCCGCGCCGGCCGTCGGGTTCGCAATCGGCATGGAACGCCTGCTGGACCTTTGGGAACAAAGCGTTGAGCTTGCGGCGCCCGCCGAGTGCGACGTTTACGTCGTGCACCAGGGTGAAGACGCACAGCGCCTGGCCGCCCGCGTTGGCGAAGACCTGCGCGATGCCGGCTTGTCGGTCATCGTGCATGCCGGTTCGGCGGGCTTCAAGTCCCAATTCAAGCGTGCCGACGCCAGCGGCGCTCGGGTTGCGGTTATTCTTGGCGCCGATGAAGTCGCGTCACAAACCGCCAGCGTCAAATATTTGCGTGCGGACGCCCAGGGCGACGCCGCGCAGCAGCAGGTTTCGTTGTCGGGCCTGGCTGCGGTACTGAACAACAAGGGTTAAGGCATGGCATACGATCTCGAAGAACAGGAAAAACTCGACGCTATCAAGGCGTGGTGGGCCCGTTACGGCACGCTTGTTGTGACGCTGTTTGCCGTGGTGGCGCTGGCCTGGGGCGGCTGGTGGGGCTGGAAGGCCTACGAATCGCACCGTGCCAATCAGGCCATGGGCTATTTTGAAGCGCTGGAAGATGCGGCCCGTCTGGGCGGCGCCGATTCGTCGGTGCGCATCAAGACCGCCGCCGCCACGCTGCGTGATCAATATCCGGCAACCGGCTACGCCGCCCGTGGCGCGCTGGTGGCAGCGCAAGCTCTGGCTGCCCAGAAGGACGAAGCCGGCGCCCGCGAACAGCTGGAATGGCTGGCCGGCCAAGGCAAGAACCCCGCCATGCAAGCCGTGGCGCGCCTGCGTCTGGCCGGCATGCTGCTGGATCAGAAGCAATATGATCCGGCGCTTGCACAACTGAACAACCCGCCGGCCGCTTTCGCCGCCTTGTTCGCTGACCGCCGCGGCGATATTCTCGCTGCGCAAGGCAAGCGCGACGAAGCGCGTGCGGCATGGCAAAGCGCCATTGATGGCCTGGGTACGGCAAACCCGCTGACCCAGGTTGTGCAATTGAAATTGGATGCCCTGAGCGGAGCGTGACTGTAATGCGTAAATTTGCACCTGGTCGTACGTGGCGTGGCGCCGTTTGCCTGGCAAGCTTGCTTGCCTTGGGCGGATGCGGCCTGTTTTCCCATGATGACGGCCGTTACGATCCCGCTCCCCTGACCGAGTACAAGGCTGGCATGTCCGTGCGCCAGGTCTGGTCCGCATCGGTTGGCAGCGGTTCCGGCCTGGGTTTTGCACCCACCGTGCTGGGCAGTGCCGTCTATGCCGCGACGCCGGATGGCTCGGTCGGCAAGTTTGATCTGCAAAGCGGCCGTCCCCTGTGGAAGGCCAAGACCGACGGCAAGCTGTCCGCCGGCGCCGGCAGCGACGGCACCACGACCGCCGTCGCATCGCCCGACGGCGACGTGATCGCCTTTGACGACAACGGCAAGGTGAAGTGGAAGGTTCGCGCTACCAGCGACGTCACGATCCCGCCGGTGGTGGGCTACGGCATCGTCGTGGTCCGCAGCGGCGACTACCGCATCCAGGCGTTTGACGCCAACAGCGGCGAGCGTGTCTGGAACGTGCAGCGTCCCGGCCCCTCGCTCGCCCTGCGCAGCGTGTCGCAGATGGTGCTGGCCGAAGGGCTGGTCATCACCGGCCTGCCGGGCGGCAAGCTGATGGCGATTGCGTCCGACAGCGGCAACGTGCAATGGGAAGGCACCGTGGCGACCCCGCGCGGCGCCAGCGATCTCGAACGTCTGACGGACGTTGTCGGCGTGCCGCGCATTGCGGGTAACCTCCTTTGCGGGGTGGCCTACCAAGGGCGTATCGTCTGCTTTGACGTCACCGCTGGCGGCCGTCCCCTGTGGGCGAAAGACTTCTCCAGCGTCAGCGGTTTGACGCTGGACGATCGTTTCGCCTACTCGGCCGACCAGAACAGCGTCGTCAACGCGTTTGCACTGGATAATGGCGGCAATGTCTGGAAGCAGGCGGCGCTGAAGAACCGCCAGGTCACCGCACCGGCTATGCTCGGTGGTGCGCTTGCAGTCGGCGACCTGGAAGGCTATTTGCACTTCCTGTCGCGTAGTGATGGCAGCCTGATGGCGCGGCTGTCCGTGGGTGGAGGCGCCGTCGTTTCGCCGCCGCAAACCACCCCCCAAGGTGTGCTGGTCCAGACGGGCAATGGCAATCTCGTCATGATCGGCGCCAACTAAAACCTATAGAACAAAGCCTTACACCGTGTCTTTCAAGCCTGTCGTTGCCCTGGTCGGTCGCCCCAATGTGGGGAAGTCGACCCTTTTCAACCGCCTGACGCGATCGCGCGCCGCGTTGGTGGCCGATTTTTCCGGCCTGACCCGCGATCGCCATTACGGTGAGGGCAGGGTAGGCGATATCCCGTTCATCGCAATCGATACCGGCGGTTTCGAGCCGGTCGCGAAAGACGGCATCCTGCTCGAAATGGCCCGCCAAACGCGGCAGGCCATCGCCGAAGCCGATGTCGTGGTGTTCCTGGTGGACGCCCGCGCCGGCCTGAACGCGCATGACCACGAGATCGCCCAGTTGCTGCGCAAGTCTGGCCAGCAACGCGTGCTGCTGGCGGTGAACAAGGCAGAAGGCATGGGTCTTGGCCCCGCCATCTCCGAGTTCCACGAACTTGGTTTGGGTCAGCCCTATCCGATTTCGGCCGCGCACGGCGACGGTATTGTCGACCTGATCGAACTGGCCTTGAAAGATCTGGCCGAGCCGCCCGCCGAAGAAGAGCCGTTTGACGAAGATCACGCTGAAGGCGAACACGATCACCGCATCAAGCTGGCGATTGTGGGCCGCCCGAACGTCGGCAAGTCGACGCTCATCAACACGTTGATGGGCGAAGAGCGCGTGATTGCGTTCGACTTGCCCGGCACGACGCGCGACGCCATCGAAATCGATTTCGACCGCGATGGCCGCCGCTACACGCTGATCGACACCGCCGGCCTGCGCAAGCGCGGCAAGGTGTTTGAAGCCGTCGAGAAATTCTCCGTCATCAAGACCTTGCAGGCCATCGAGGCCAGTAACGTTGTGCTGCTGATGCTGGACGCGCACACCGAAATTTCCGAACAAGACGCCCACATCGCGGGCTTCGTGCTGGAAACGGGCCGTGCCGTGGTGGTCGCCATCAACAAATGGGACGGCCTGGACGGCGAAGCAAAGGAACGCATCGAACGCGAATTCCAGCGCAAGCTGCGCTTCCTGTCGTTCGCACGCATGCACACCATTTCGGCGTTGCGCGGGCAGGGCATCAAGCCGCTGTTGAAGTCGATCAATTCGGCGCACGCCGCGGCATTCGCCAAGCTGTCCACGCCGAAGCTGACGCGCGAACTGCAAGCCGCCATCGAGCAGCAGCAGCCGCCGCGCAAGGGCATTTTCCGTCCGAAGATGCGCTATGCGCACCAAGGCGGGCAAAATCCGCCGCTGGTCGTCATTCACGGCAACGCGCTGGACGCCATCCCCGATTCGTATCGCCGTTATCTGGAAACGCGTTTCCGCAATGCGTTCGATCTGGCCGGCACGCCGTTGCGCATCGAATTCAAGTCTTCGCACAACCCCTACGCGCAGGAAAGCTGATCCATGAGCCGTTTCTGGAGTCCCGTGGTCGGGACGCTCAGTCCGTATGTGCCGGGCGAGCAGCCCAAGCTTCAGAACCTGGTCAAGCTGAACACCAACGAGCATCCTTACGGGCCGTCGCCCAAGGTGCTCGATGCGATCCGTGCAGCTTGCGACGATACGCTCAAGCTGTATCCCGATCCCTCGTCAGACCGTCTGCGCCAAGCGATTGCGTCGACGGTTGGCGTTGAGCCGGGCCAGGTGTTTGTGGGCAACGGTTCGGACGAGGTGCTGGCGCACGTCTTCCTGGCGTTGTTGAAGCACGATCGTCCGCTGCGTTTCCCTGACATCACGTACAGCTTCTATCCGGTCTACTGCGGCCTGTATGGCGTGCAGTACGAAACGCTGCCGCTGACCGCAGATTTCCGCATCAACGTTGATGACTACCTGCCGGGCGCAAACGGCGCGGCGGGCGCCATCATCTTCCCGAATCCCAATGCGCCCACCGGCCGCGCGCTGAGCTTGGCGGAAGTCGAGCGCATCGTCGCCGGCAACCCCGACGCCGTTGTCGTCGTGGACGAGGCCTATGTGGACTTCGGCGGCGAATCGGCGGTGGGCCTGGTCGCCCGTTACGACAATCTGCTGGTTGTGCAGACCTTGTCGAAGTCGCGCTCGCTGGCCGGGCTGCGCGTGGGTTTCGCGGTAGGCAGCGCTGAGCTCATTGATGGGCTCGAGCGGGTAAAGAACAGTTTCAACTCCTACCCCATTGATCGCCTGGCATCGGCCGGCGCAGTGGCGGCGCTGGAAGATACAGAGTACTTTGAGAAGACTCGCCAAGCCGTGATCGAAACCCGATCGCGGATGACGGCAGGCTTGGAGTCGTTGGGGTTTGAGGTGTTGCCGTCGGCTGCGAATTTCGTGTTCGCGCGGCACCCCTCCGAAGACGCTGCAGGTTTGGCCGCCGCCTTGCGCGAGCGCAGCATCATCGTGCGCCATTTCCGTCATGCGCGCATCGATCAGTTTCTCCGCATTACCGTGGGCACGGATGAGCAGGTTGACCTGCTGTTGAAGGGGCTCGCGGAGGTCCTGCAAGGGTAAGCTTCAGGGGCTTTTCAGCTTGAAATCTCTGGTGTCACTTTTGCTTCCGGGTCAAGTAGCACGGCCCGGGAAAACCCTGTAGAGTACGTGTTTCGGTGTGCTCCACCAGTACAAAAAAGCACACCACCACTCAATAACAAACAAATGGAGCCTGGCCAATGAGCAATAAAGGGCAAACTCTGCAAGATCCGTTCCTGAACACGCTGCGCAAGGATCATGTGCCCGTGTCGATTTACTTGGTGAACGGTATCAAGCTTCAAGGGCAAATCGAATCTTTTGATCAGTACGTCGTGCTGTTGCGCAACACGGTCACGCAAATGGTTTACAAGCACGCCATTTCCACCGTCGTTCCCGCCCGCGCCGTTAACTTTCAGGTGGAAGTCCCTGCTGAGTAATCTCGCTCCAGATGTACCTTTTATTGCCCGCCAGACGGTAAACGTCGGCGGGCATTTTCGCTTTGGCTCCAATATGGTGCATGTATGCGCGCTCTGATTATCAGCGTTGATCTGGGTGATCCAGACTTCGCGGCCCATGCCGAAGAATTCGCCATGCTGGCCAAGGGCGCTGGCGCGGAAGTCGTCGGCACCCTGACTGCCCGTCGAGACCGTCCCGACGCCAAGTTCTTCATCGGCTCCGGCAAGGCAGACGAGGGCGTGGCAATGGCGCAAGCCTTGCTGGCCGACATCGTCCTGTTCGATCAACCCTTGTCGCCGGCCCAGCAACGCAACCTTGAACGCGTCTTCAATCTGCGCGTGGTGGATCGTGTCGCGCTCATTCTGGATATCTTCGCGCTGCGTGCAAAAAGCCATGAAGGCAAGTTGCAGGTCGAGCTGGCGCAATTGCAGCATCTGGCCACGCGTCTGACACGCATGTGGAGTCACTTGGAGCGTCAGCGCGGCGGTATCGGCATGCGCGGCCCGGGTGAATCCCAGCTTGAAATGGACCGCCGCATGATCGGCGCCAAGGTCAAGACGCTGCGCGAGCGGCTGGATCGCGTCGAGCGCCAGCGCACGACCCAGCGCCGCGCGCGAGCGCGTGGTGGTGCGCTGTCGGTATCGCTGGTGGGTTACACCAACGCCGGCAAGTCAACGCTGTTCAATGCGCTGACCCGCGCGGACAGCTACGCCGCCGACCAGCTTTTCGCGACGCTGGACACGACCACTCGCCGCATCTGGATCGAAGGAGCCGGGTCCGTCGTGGTGTCGGATACGGTAGGATTCATCCGCGATCTGCCTCACGGCCTGATCGCCGCATTCCGGGCGACGCTGGAAGAAACCGTGCATGCGGATTTGCTGCTGCATGTGGTCGACGCGGCCAGCCCCCAACGCGACGAGCAGATTTTCGAAGTCAACAAGGTCCTCGCTGAAATCGGCGCCTCCGCGATTCCAACCATCCTGGTCTACAACAAGATTGACCGGGCTGGATTGGAACCCCGAGTGGAGCGCGATGCACATGGTACGATTGCGCGAGTATTTGTAAGCGCCACCGAGCGCGCCGGTTTGGACGCGTTGCGCGGGGCAATTGCGGAGACCGGACAGATTGTGGGAAACAATGCCGCGAATTATCAAACTCTTCAATCTGAATGACCCCGGCTGGGGTCGTGGGAATAACAATGGCTCCGAGCCGCCGCCGAAGCGGCCTCAAGGCAATGGAGACGGCCCACCTGACCTGGACGAAGTCTGGCGCGATTTCAATAATCGCATCGGATCGCTGTTCGGTCGCAAGGGCGGTGGCGGTGGCAATAACCGCCCCAACAACCGTGGCGGCATGACGCCGCCTTCGCCGCGTGGCGCGCGCATCGGTCTGGGCGTCATCGCTCTGGTCGCGGCGGGTGTCTGGCTGGCAAGCGGCTTCTATATCGTGCAAGAAGGCCAGGTCGCGGTTGTGACCCAATTCGGCAAATACAAGAGCACGTCGCAAGCCGGTTTCCAGTGGCGCTTGCCGTACCCCATTCAAAGCCAGGAAATCGTGAACGTGTCGCAACTGCGCACGTTTGAAGTCGGTTTCCGTGGCGGTTCGCGCAACAAGGTGCTGCCCGAGTCGCTGATGCTCACGACGGACGAGAACATCGTCGATATGCAGTTCGTCGTTCAGTATCGTCTGCGTGCCGATGGCGCGCCGGACTACCTGTTCATGACGCGCGACCCGGACGAATCCGTCCGCCAAGCCTCTGAAACGGCAATGCGCGAAGTCGTGGGCAAGCAGTCGATGGACTTCGTGCTGTACGAAGGCCGTACGACGGTGGCCACCCAAGTGCAGGCGCTGATGCAGCAGATTCTGGACCGCTACCAAAGTGGCGTGCAGGTCAGCACCGTCGCCATCCAGAACGTGCAGCCGCCCGAACAGGTGCAAGCCGCGTTCGATGACGCCGTCAAGGCCGGTCAAGACCGCGAGCGCCAGATCAACGAAGGCCAGGCTTACGCCAACCAGGTTGTGCCGCTGGCCAGTGGTCAGGCGTCCCGCATGACCGAACAAGCTGAAGGTTACAAGGCCAAGGTCGTGGGTGACGCGCAAGGTAATACGTCGCGCTTCACCAGCATCCTGGGCGAATACGAAAAGGCGCCGCAAGTCATGCGCCAGCGTATGTACCTGGAAAGCATGCAGGACATCTTCACGCGCGCCAGCAAGGTCATGGTTGACACCAAGAGCAACAACAACATGTTGTACCTGCCCTTGGACAAGATCATGCATCTGGCCGCTCAAGACGCCAGCAAGTCCAATGTCGGCAACCCGGGTTCGCCTGCGTTGATCAGTCCGCCGGTTCAGCCGCCGTTGCGTGGCAATGCCGTTCCGGCGCCTCAGTCTTCCGGCAGCAGCAATAGCAACACGCTGCCTCGCGACCGTACGTCGCGCTAACCCGGAGGAGTCCTGATCATGCAACGTTTTATGCCCATCCTGGTCGGCCTGCTCATTGTGCTGGCTGCCCTGTCTTCCTGCGTCTTCGTCGTGCGCGAGCGCGACTACGCCCTGGTGTTCTCGCTGGGTGAAGTGCGCAAGACCATTAGTGAACCCGGCCTGTATTTCAAGGCCCCGCCGCCGTTCCAGAATGTCGTGACGCTCGACAAGCGCATTCTGACCATCGAAACCAACGAAGCCGAACGCATCCAGACTTCTGAAAAGAAGAACCTGCTGATCGATTCCTACGTGAAATGGCGTATTGCGGACCCCCGCCAATACTACGTTTCGACGGGCGGCAACGAGCGCGTGGCGCAAGAGCGCCTGCAAGCGCTGATCCGCGACGCGCTGAACGCCTCGGTCAACGTGCGTACCGTGCGTGACGTGGTCTCGACCGAACGCGACAAGATCATGGCCGAGATTCTCACCAACGTAGCCAAGCGCGCCGAGCCTCTGGGCGTGCAGATCGTTGATGTGCGTCTGCGCCGTATCGAGTTCGCGCCCGAGATTTCGGAGTCGGTGTATCGCCGTATGGAAGCGGAGCGTACGCGCGTCGCCAACGAGCTGCGTTCCATCGGTGCCGCCGAAGGCGAAAAGATCCGCGCTGAAGCCGACCGCCAACGCGAAGTGATCGTGGCCCAGGCCTATGCCAAGGCCCAGGGCATCATGGGTGAGGGCGATGCCGCTGCGGCAGCAATCTACGCTCAGGCCTATGGCAAGAACCCGCAGTTCTACACGTACTACAAGAGCCTGGAAGCCTACCGTGCTTCGTTCTCGAAGCCGGGTGACGTGCTGGTGGTCGACCCCAGCTCCAGCTTCTTCCAGTTCATGAAGGACCCGGCTGGCGATGCGCTGGCGCCCGTTACCGTGCCGGCCAAGTAATTGCCGCGCGTGTAGCAGGACAAAAAGCCCCTTGGATATCCAAGGGGCTTTTTACTGGTGCGGCGACGGATGCGGTGCCCCTGTCAGGGCAACCAGGGACAGTTCTCCGCCACCATAATCCCGGCTGGCGCTGGCCGCTGACTCATGTACAATACCGCGTAAGCTAGAAAACATTCCGCAGCGGCTGAGCGGGCTTACGCCCCCTCAGCCGCTTTTTCGTTTGGGCGACGCCCACGCATCACTTGGCGTTATTCAGGTAAACATTCATGGGTAACTGGTTGCTGCCCGAGAGCCTTGCCGACGTACTTCCGGCAGAGGCCCGGCGCATCGAGGAATTGCGCCGCGAACTTCTCGATTTGTACCGTACTTACGGCTTCGAGCTGGTCGCGCCGCCCCTGGTCGAATACATCGATTCATTGCTGTCCGGCACCGGTAGCGATCTGGATCTGCGCACGTGCAAGCTGGTCGACCAGCTGACCGGCCGCACGCTTGGCGTGCGGGCGGACATGACTCCTCAGGTCACGCGCATTGATGCGCACTTGTTGAACCGCGCTGGCGTGACCCGCCTGTGCTATTGCGGCAACGTGCTGCACGCCCGCCCGGCGGACTTGCTGTCCAGCCGTGAGCTGTTGCAGATCGGTGCCGAGATTTACGGTCATGCCGGTTTTGAAGCCGATCTGGAAATCATCCAGCTCGTGCTGGAAACGGTGGCGATTGCTGGTGTTCGTAACCCCCGTCTGGACTTGTGCCATCCGGGTGTGGTTCGCGCCATCGTCGAATCCGACCCGGCGGCTGTGGCCCTGGCTGAAGACGTCATCCGCCTGTTGCGCGAGAAAGACGTGCCGGGGCTGGGTGAATTGGCCGCGCGTGCACCTGGCATGCGCGCAGAAACGCTGAAGGCGCTGCAGTTGCTGCCGAATTTGTATGGCGGCCCTGAAGTGCTGAAGAATGCTCGGCGCGACCTGCCGTTGCTGCCGGGTGTGGCGGCGGCGCTGGACGCCTTGCAGGTGGTGGTGGATGCGATGCCGAATGTCGCGTTCGGTGTCGATCTGGCCGACGTGGGTGGCTATGGCTACCATTCTGGCGTGAAGTTCGCGCTGTACGCGGAAGGCTGGCACGACGCCCTGGTCAGTGGCGGCCGCTATGACGACGTCAGCCGTGCATTCGGCCGGGCGCGTCCCGCCACCGGCTTCAGTCTGGATTTACGCAAACTGGCGGCAGGTTTGCCGCCAGCGGAACGGGCGCGTGCAGTTCGTGCGCCCTGGGGGCAGGCCCCCGCCTTGACCGAGGCGGTTCGCCGTCTGCGCCGGTCAGGGGAAATTGTCGTTCAGGTATTGCCCGGTCACGAGCAGGATCAGGACGAATTCGTTTGCGATCGCGAGCTGGCGCTGCAAGATGGCGCCTGGACGGTCAGAACGCTGTGACTAACTCCCTCTTGGAAACGAGAGGGCCGCGGGGAGATTTCCGGATTTCCCGAGAAACTCGATATTGATTCGTAACATGAGCAAGAACGTAGTCGTAATCGGCACCCAATGGGGTGACGAGGGCAAAGGCAAGATCGTCGACTGGCTGGCGGAATCCGTCCAGGGCGTGGTGCGCTTCCAAGGCGGTCACAATGCCGGCCATACGCTGTGGATCAATGGCAAGAAGACGATTCTTCGCCTGATCCCGTCGGGCATCATGCATCCCGGTGTCACCTGCTTTATCGGCAACGGCGTTGTGCTGTCCCCGGAAGCCCTGCTCAAGGAAATCGAAGAGCTGGAAGCTGCCGGTCTGGACGTGCGCTCGCGCCTGCAGATTTCTGAAATCTGCCCGCTGATCCTGCCTTACCATGTCGCCATCGACAAGGCGCGCGAAGCTCGCAAGGGCGACGGCAAGATCGGCACGACCGGTCGTGGCATCGGCCCGGCATACGAGGACAAGGTCGCCCGCCGCGCGCTGCGCGTGCAAGATCTGTTCAATCCCGAGCTGTTCGACGAGAAGCTCGCCGAAGTGCTGGATTACCACAACTTCGTGCTGACCCAGTATCTGGGCGCCGAAGCGGTTTCGGCCAACGAAGTGCGCGACCAGGCCATGGCTTTGGCTCCGGCCATCGCGCCGATGGTCAAGGACGTGTCGAGCAATCTGTACGCCATGCAGCAGGAAGGCAAACGCATCCTGTTCGAAGGTGCGCAGGGCGCTTTGCTGGACGTCGATCACGGCACGTACCCCTTCGTCACCAGCAGCAATTGCGTGGCTGGCGCGGCGTCGGCCGGTGCTGGCGTGGGTCCGCAGCAACTGGACTACGTCCTGGGTATCACCAAGGCCTACACGACTCGCGTCGGTTCGGGCCCGTTCCCGACCGAACTGGTCGACGAAATCGGTACCCGTCTGGCCACCATCGGCAAGGAATTCGGTTCGGTCACGGGCCGTCCGCGTCGTTGCGGCTGGTTTGATGGCGCTGCCCTGAAGCGTTCGGTTCGCCTGAACGGCATTTCCGGTCTGTGCATCACCAAGCTGGACGTGCTGGACGGTCTGGAAACCATCCAGTTGGGTGTTGGCTACCGTGTGAACGGTGAGTTCCGCGACGTGCTGCCTTACGGCGCCCACGCTGTGGCTCAGGCTCAGCCGGTACTGGAAGAGCTGCCGGGCTGGTCGGAATCGACCGTTGGTATCACCGAGTACGACAAGCTGCCCGAAGCGGCTCGCCGTTACCTGGAGCGCGTGGCCGAAGTTTGCGGCGTGCCGATCGACCTGGTGTCGACTGGCCCTGACCGTAACGAAACCATTGTCCTGCGTCATCCCCTGAAGGGCTGATCGGGTTATTATTCCAAAGGCCGCCGCCGGTCTCATACCGGCGGCGGCCTTTTCGTATCTTTAAGCAGGAGATGCTTGCGTATGAGCACGCCGACCAATGATGACAGCCATCTGTGGGTGACGTGGGACGATTACAACCGCTTGATCGAACGCCTGACGTTGCAGGTGCATCAGTCGGGATGGAAGTTCGACAAGATTCTGTGTCTGGCGCGCGGCGGTATGCGCGTCGGCGATGTGATGTCCCGTATTTTTGATGTGCCGCTGGGTATCTTGGCCACGAGCAGCTATCGCGAAGCAGCCGGCACCAAGCAGGGCGACATGGATATCGCCCAGTTCATCACTATCACGCGCGGCACGTTGTCCGGGCGGGTGTTGCTGGTGGACGACATGGTCGATACCGGTAAAACCTTCAGCAAGGTCTATGACCACCTGAAGCGCCAGTTTGCCGACATCACGGAGCTGCGCAGCGCCGTGTTGTGGTGGAAGGGGCATTCCCAGGCAACGCCCGACTACTACGTCGAGAAACTGCCCACGAATCCCTGGATTCACCAGCCGTTTGAAGACTACGACAGCCTGCGTCCGCATCAGCTGGAAGCCTGGATTCGCAAGGGCTCGCAGAGCTGAGTCCGGCGGGTTAAGGGAGGGGCGTTTGGTCGCCTAGGCGCCAAGTGTCCCTCCCAGTAGTCAAACTATGCATGACCATGCTAGAATCGCTGGTTATCGCTAAACCGAACTTGGCTTGTTACTCTTTGGGTAGTCTTTGGGTAACGGAAACAGCCAGCGCAATTCGTTGCGCCGCCCAAGGTCCCCGTTCCGCGATCATCGCGGACCTGGGTCTAACCTAGCGCGGCGTTGCTGGTAAGCAAGCCAGGTTTGTCATCAACTTTTGTTACCCTACAAGCAGGCCAATCACTTTATGCCTATCGTTCGACTGAAGGAAAACGAACCGTTTGAAGCCGCTCTGCGTCGCTTCAAGCGCACCATCGAAAAGACCGGTTTGCTCACCGAGCTGCGTTCGCGCGAGTTCTATGAGAAGCCCACGGCTGAGCGCAAGCGCAAGCATGCTGCCGCTGTG
Source organism: Achromobacter kerstersii (assembly GCF_902859595.1). Lineage (GTDB taxonomy): Bacteria > Pseudomonadota > Gammaproteobacteria > Burkholderiales > Burkholderiaceae_B > Achromobacter > Achromobacter kerstersii. The sequence continues at coordinate 98,249 of NZ_CADIJQ010000003.1, forward strand.
AAGCGCCACTACAAGCGCATCCGTAGCCAACAACTGCCCCCGCGCCTGTATTGATTTTTGATTCCCGAATCTATTGATTCCAGAATCATTCATCCAGGATCTACTCGCCCGAGTCGACGTCGTCGACGTAGTCGGGCGATATGTGCAGTTGCGAAAGGGTGGGGCCAACTTGCTTGGCCTATGCCCCTTTCATAACGAAAAAAGTCCGTCATTTACTGTCAGCCCCACCAAGCAGTTCTATCACTGCTTCGGCTGTGGAGCACACGGCAGTGCCATCACTTTTCTGATGGAACATACGGGTACCAGTTTCCCCGAAGCCGTGCGTACGCTCGCGGCTTCGGCGGGAATGACGGTTCCCGAAGAAAATCGTAGTCCACGCCAGCAACAGGAATCCGCGCGCCGCAAGGCCGAGGAGTCTCGTCACACGCAGGTGCTGGATGCCGCTCAGGCGCATTACCTGAAGCAGTTGCGTGCATCGCCCGCGGCGATCCGCTATCTGAAACAGCGTGGCCTGACTGGCGAAATTGCGGCGCATTTCGGCCTGGGTTGGTCGGGCACCGACCGCCACGGCTTGTCGCAAGTTTTCCCAAATTATGAAGACCCCACTTTGGTGGAGTCCGGCCTTGTCATTGAGTCCGAAGACGGGCGTCGTTACGACCGTTTCCGTGAACGTGTCATGTTTCCGATCCGCAATGCGCGAGGAAGCCTGATCGGGTTCGGCGGACGCATCATCGGCAAGGGCGAGCCCAAGTACCTGAATTCCCCCGAAACGCCTCTGTTCTCCAAGGGCCACGAACTCTATGGTTTGTGGGAGGCTCGCCAGTCCATCCGGCAGGAAGGGCAGGTGATCGTGGTCGAAGGCTATATGGACGTCGTCGGGCTGGCGCAGCAAGGCATTGCCAATGCTGTCGCCACGCTGGGCACCGCCACTACCCCTGACCACGTGAAGAAGCTGCTTCGCACAAGCGACAAGGTGATCTTCAGTTTCGATGGGGACGGAGCCGGGCGGCGAGCGGCCTGGCGTGCCTTGCAGGCTTGCCTTCCCGTGTTGCGCGATGACATCGCGATCCGCTTCCTGTTTTTGCCCTCGGAGCATGACCCGGATTCTTATGTGCGCGAGTTGGGCGCCGAAGCGTTCCGGGCTTGTCTGGGCGATGCGGTCGCGCTGTCGCGCTTCTTGCTGGATGAATTGGCGTCGCGGCACAACATGAACGAGGCCGAAGGGCGGGCAAGCTGCCTGCACGAAGCCAAACCCCTGTTGGCTGCCATTCCCGAGTGCGCGTTGCGCGTGCAGATCGAGCGGGAGATGGCCAAGCTGGTCCAACTGACGCCCGAAGAAATGTCGCAGATTTTGGCCCAACAGCCGGCCAAGCCCTTTGCGCCGGCGCCTGCGGCCAAGCCTGCGCAGGGTGATGTGGCGCCCGCCACGGGTTCGGCAGGGTCGGATCATGATGGCGGTTACGCAGACATGGGCTACGACTTTGCCGGTCATGACTTCAGCGACATCCCCGCCGACGAGCCAGATTACGCCGACTATGGCCATTTCCCGTCTCAAGGCGGGCCATCAGCAGGCGCAGGCGGCGGTCAGCGCGCGGGTGGCAAGCCGGAATGGAAAGGCAAGAGCGATTGGAAGGGCAAAAGCGACTGGAAGGGCAGCAAGGGCAACTGGAAGGGACGCCGCGATAACGACGTCGGCGGTTTCGAAGGGCGCCGTACGATGCCGTCGTTGGCAAAGCGCTTGCTGGGATTGTTGCTGGCGCACCCGGAATTAGTGGATTCCATGGGGGATCAGCAGCTTGAAGTTATCGACCATGGCCCTCATCTAGGATTAGTAAGAGACTTGATCATGCTGGCGCAGTCCAGCGGTGCGCGCCATGTGGGCGCGTTGCTCGAGGCCGCGGAACCTGATTCGGACTTGGCCACGGTGCTGAAGGGCTTGCGGGCCGATATCCTGTCGCAGGAAGACTTGCCCGACCCCCAGACCGAGTGGGATGACGCCTTGCGGCGGATTGAGTTCGACTCAGCCAAGCTCGAAGTGGCGAAGCTGGCGGCAGAGGGATTGGCGACCGACGAGGCGCGCAAGCGCTACCTGGAACTTTCCAGCCGATTGGCCGTGCTGAAGGGTGCCGGGATACGTTAAATGCGCTAAAATTAAAGGTTGTCCGCTTGCCGGAAGCTTTAGGTTCTTGGCCCCCATTTGATTTTTTGACCGCCATTCGATTCATTTGCAGTTGATTTCAGCTTAATTTTTCCTGAATTTGCTGGTGATCCTGAATGATGGCAGCCCTGGTCTGGATGGACTGGGCCGGAACTTGCGGCTATTTCAGTAAAAGTGTGCGGAAAGCTGGAATCAATTCTGGCTGTTGGAATCTAAGAAAGACGGATTGAAGGGCGCGGGTTGAAGAAAGCGGATTGAAGAACGCGATTCAAAGGGCGGCGGGGGGAAACCCATAGAAGGGAACCCCATAGGAACCCGTCGAAGTCGGCCTTTTGAAGTAAGACTTTTGAAGTAAGACTTTTGAAGTAAGCCTTTCGAACGATCAGTAAAGACAAAATTTTAGGTTTAAGCGTTGGGATTTAAGTTGATGTTTAAGTTAAACACCAACGCTTAAACGTTACTTCGTTAATTATTATGCTGACAGCGTATCGCTGAAGGCTGAGCGGTGAATCAGGCAGTTCAGCGGCGAGCATTTTTGCGTAGCGTTAGTGGTCTGGGTGCTGTGTCTACATAAGCTGCTAGGGGCAACGACCCCATAAGCAAGCAAAGCCTATTTATAGGCAGACAGCCCCCCCGACGCCCGGAATCCGCCGCGGAATGAGGTCATGCACGTCAAGCGCCCAACAGGTATTGCACCTGAATGGCGCCAAGCGAGCTCGAAAGAGTTGGCGCTGCGAACAACGCAGCCGCGTGGCCTTGGCCGATTCACCAGTTTTACCCGTATTTGCGCCGCGCTGGGCCACCGTCCAGGGCGGCTTTATGCGGTGCAACATGCCCAAACGGGTTGCGACGACCACGGAAGCGACTATGACCAAATCCACCGGCAAATCCTCCTCTGCAATTGATGCGGCTGAACTCAAGGCCCCTGCGGCCAAGCGCGCCGTAAGCATGGCGGCGGAAAAAGCGCCCGCCAAGACGGCGGTGAAGGTCGCCAAGCCCGCTGCCAAGACGGCTGCCAAGAAGGCAACCAAGACGGCTGCGGCTGACAAGCCCGAAAAAGTGACGAAGGCACGCGCCAAGAAGGCTGAGGACAAGCTCGCCGACTTGGTGGGTGGCAGCGCACCGCGTTCGGGCCCGGTTCCGAGCGGCCGCCGCCCGGGCCGTCCCGCCAAGAACGCCAATAACGATTCCGACGGTTTCGACGACACGATGGACGGCGAAGGCGAAGTCCTGCCCGATCTGAAGCCGCCCAAGCGCGGCGGCAAGCGTGGCAAGGCTGATCCCAAGGATCTGATCGCCCGCGGCCCCGTGACGCCGGAAGAATACGAAGCTCGCCGCAACCGCCTGAAGCAGCTGATCAAGCTGGGCAAGGACCGCGGCTACCTGACCTACGGCGAAATCAACGACCATCTGCCTGACGATCTGGTCGACGCCGAAGCCATCGACGGCATCATCAGCACGTTTAGCGACATGGGGATCGCGGTCTACGACCAAGCCCCCGACGCTGAAACGCTGCTGATGAGCGAAAACGCCCCGGTTGCGTCCAACGACGACGACGTTGAAGACGAAGCCGAAGCTGCATTGACCACGGTGGATTCCGACTTCGGCCGCACCACCGACCCCGTGCGTATGTACATGCGCGAAATGGGCTCGGTTGAGCTGCTGACGCGCGAAGGCGAAATCGAAATCGCCAAGCGCATCGAAGACGGCCTGAAGCACATGGTCATGGCCATCTCGGCCTGCCCGACCACGATCAACGAAATCCTGGCCCACATCCTGCGCGTGCGGGAAGGCCAGGCGCAGATCGACGAAGTCGTCGACGGCCTGGTTGATCCGGAAGACGGCGAAGAATACGCCGGCGCCGGTGTCACTGCCGACGAAGACGAAAGCGATGACGGCCCCGCGGGCGGCATGTCCAGCAAGCAGCTGGAAGACCTGCGCGTGAAGGCGCTGGCCAAGTTCGACGAAGTCAACAAGCAGTTCGACAAGATGCGCCTGTCGTACGAGAAGGACGGCTACAAGTCGGACATCTACGTGCGCGCCCAGGAATCCATCCAGAACGAGCTGATGGGCATCCGCTTCACGGCCAAGATGGTCGAGAAGCTGGCTGACACGTTGCGCAACCAGGTTGAAGAAGTGCGCCAGCTTGAGCGCGCCGTTCTGCACACGTGTGTGGACCGTGCCGGCATGTCGCGCACGCACTTCATCAAGGTCTTCCCGGGCAACGAAACCAACCTGCAGTGGGTGGTGGACGAAGTCGCGGCTGGTCATCCGTACGCCGAGACGCTTGAGCGCCAGATTCCCGCCGTGCAAGAACTCCAGCAAAAGCTGATCGACCTGCAAACGCGCGTCGTGCTGCCGCTGAAAGACTTGAAGGACGTCAACAAGCGCATGGCCACCGGCGAAGCCAAGGCTCGCAAGGCCAAGCGCGAAATGACCGAGGCCAACCTGCGTCTGGTGATCTCGATCGCCAAGAAGTACACGAACCGTGGCCTGCAATTCCTGGATCTGATTCAGGAAGGCAACATCGGCTTGATGAAGGCCGTGGACAAGTTCGAATACCGTCGCGGCTACAAGTTCTCGACGTACGCCACGTGGTGGATTCGTCAGGCCATCACGCGTTCGATCGCCGACCAGGCGCGCACCATCCGTATCCCGGTTCACATGATCGAAACGATCAACAAGATGAACCGGATCAGCCGTCAGATTCTGCAGGAAACCGGCGCTGAGCCCGATCCCGCGACCCTGGCGCAGAAGATGGACATGCCCGAGGACAAGATCCGCAAGATCCTGAAGATCGCGAAAGAGCCGATCTCCATGGAAACGCCGATCGGTGACGACGATGATTCGCACTTGGGCGATTTCATCGAAGACACGTCGACCCTGGCGCCTTCGGATGCGGCTTTGCACGGTTCCATGCGTGATGTGGTCAAGGAAGTGCTAGACTCTCTCACCCCGCGTGAAGCCAAGGTTCTGCGTATGCGTTTCGGTATCGAAATGAGCACCGACCAGACCCTGGAAGAAGTGGGCAAGCAATTCGACGTGACTCGCGAGCGCATCCGCCAAATAGAGGCTAAAGCGCTGCGCAAGCTGCGTCACCCCAGCCGGGCCGATAAGCTGAAGAGCTTCCTGGAAGGGCAGTAATTTTTTCCTGGGCCTCTAGCTCATGCCTGGTTAGAGCAGCGGACTCATAATCCGTTGGTGCCGAGTTCGACTCTCGGGGGGCCTACCAAAGAAAGACGCGGGTCTCGGAGCAATCCGAGGCCCGTTTTCTTTTGCGTGGGGGATTTTTTGCCAATCTCTCACAATGCCAATTTGATCGACTCGGTTGCCAAGTGCGCATAGCGTCGGGTACTGGCGGCCGACTTGTCGCCAAGCACGGCGCCGACCGTCTAGAGGTTGTCCGATCCGATGCGTCAGTCGAACACATTCAACAGCACGTCTGCCACCACTGCGGTCGCTACGGCGACAAGAATAAGGTCGGTGCCTGCCACTTGCCACTCGTAGCCGGGGTAGACCGGCAGCCTCGCCAGCATGGGGGCGGGGACCATCTTCTTGGCTATCCCAGGGGGGAGAGGCTTTCCTCGGGCGAGGTTTTTCCGGATGCCGGGCGGAAGCGAGCTATAGCCAGATAACCCGTACTCGCGAGCGTAGCCTTGGGCGATTGAGATGGTTATGCCGGCGTGCCGTAGCGTGACGCTCCCGCTGTCGCCATGACTATCTCCGCCCTTGCTCTTGGCCGATTGGCCCTTGTCGCTCTTGCCCTTATTGTTGCCATTGCCATTGCCATTGCCATTGCCATTGCCGTTGTTGCCTTGGCTCTGTCCCGCGTTGTCGGGCTTTCCTTTGCCTTCAGGCGGGGCTGCGGAAGTCGCGCTGGCCCACGCCATACAGCATGTGGCGGCGATCACAAGGAGCTTGCGAGTTGGGCGATACATGAGAAGACCTCCAAAAGTGGCGCGAATGCGTTGTCGTGATTCTAAAACTGCCGATTCGGCGTATCGGGACTTCGTCTGAAAAAGATGTAAAGGTTGGGTACGCCTGGCACGTGAATTACCCGTCTTCGCTAGTCAAAGCTCGAATTGTTCAGACTCGGAAAACATACTTCGTCACGACGACATTCATGATGCTAATTGGTTGAGGCTCAAAGTTTCAGAATGACACCTTGGGTCCCGTCCGCGACCTCGCCACCACGCGTAACATCGTCCATGTTCACTAGTCTGAAAGGGTCTAGGGCTTGGAAGCAGCCCGTGCGACGATGGCCCATCACCGCGCTAAGTTCGTGCGGCCGAATGCGAGGTTTTCAATGAACGATACGCAGCAGGAAAATCCCAGCAAGAAGCCTGATCCCTCACAGAAAACGGACCCGCCTACCGATCCTGTCGACGCGCCGAAGGAGAAGAGCGATGCGCCACGACGCATGCGCTGGCCCGCCGATTTTCCGGCCAAGCACTGATCGGTTTAGCGCGGTGGCGTCTCCTTGCTTCGCCACTTTCGGCGTATCCGTGATGCCAGGTTAATAGAACGCCAAGCGCAAAAGAGGGTGCAACCCGGCGCAACCCGGCGCAAACCGGCGCAAACCGGCGCAAACCGGCGCAAACCGGCGCAATTGACGCATATTGATCGACTCAATTCGTACGCCCACGTTGACTCCTACTATTGCTGCCCAGTATTCGCGCAGCTTGCGTGATGTTTCACACCATCGCCGCATTTTTTAAGAGGTGATTTTTTGTGGTTTAAAAATATCACTATTGTGGTCGACTTCAACACCCGCTGGATGGTATGGTGCGGACTCTCATTCACTTCTGAGGCCATTGCGGACACTGGACGCCTGGTGCTGGATTGACCCTGCATGAGTCAGGCAAGTGGGCGCAGTTGGCATACTTTCTTCGCATGGGGAGGTATGAACGATGTCTTATCTGGGTATCGACGTGTCTGAACTGAAACTGCGCTGCACCCTGCTGCTCGGACCGAAGAACGACAAGTGCAAGCGCAAGGTGGTGGCCAATAATCGGCAGGGCGTGTACGAGCTGATTCGATGGTGTGCCAAACACGGGCTGTCGTCGGATCAGGTGCATGGCGTGATGGACGGCACAGGGCTTTACCACGAGCAGTCGGCCACGACGCTGCACGATACAGGCGCGACGGTTTCGCTCGTCAACCCGGAAAATGTTCATGACTTTGGCCAAACGCGGGACATGCGATCTCGGACCGATGGGCTCGATAGTCTGGCGCTGGCTCGCTACGGTGTCGCGGCGCAACCGCCGACTTGGCAGCCGTCTCCTGCCCACGTCCGTGCACTTCGTGACTTGGTGGCGCAATGGGAGGCGTTGTCCGAAGACCGGACGCGATCGCTGAATCGGCTAAAAAAAGCGGACGCGAGTGCAGCGCTGGCGTTGGTGGAAAGCTCGATCAGCAATTCTCTGTGTTTCTATGATGGCGAAATGGCACGGTTGGAAAGGGCGATTGATGATCACATTGACCACCATTCGGACCTGCAAGAAGACGCTGCCTTACTTGCAATGATTCCCGGGACGTGTATGAACCGATCCCCGTCTCGTGAGAATTGTTGAACATTATCTCCGGTTTCATTTTGTAGTATCTCCACTGAAAGCAATTAGAAAGGTGGAGAAATGCCGGCTTGTAATGATTGCGAGGGCATTGTTCAGAATAAACGTGGCGCGCCCGGTCACGATCGGTTGATATGTCTGGAAGTCGTCAGAAGTTTGGCGTCGGTCACGCGCGGCGCCAGGCACGAAGCATTCATTTGCTCGGTCTGCAATACCGAGTGGGATCACTTGCACGACAAGAAAGACGCGAACGCTGGCTGGAGCCGGTGCTAGACCGCCAGCCCTGCGCGCGGTTGACGCTAGTGACGCCGTTGTCACCGCGGCGCCATTCCCTTTCGTAGCCGGTTCGGCGCTTCCATCAGCGACGTCGTCATGTCGTCGCGTTCCTGCACACAGGGTTCGTCGCGCAAGGCTTTCATGAAGTCGTCGTAGAGCTCGCCGGTCAGACCGGCGGGACGCTTGAAGTCACCCGACAGCTGATAGGCGCGCAGCAGGACGGACCTTAGCCGTTTGACCTCCCAGAGCAGGGAGATCACGTCGGGGTTCCAGGGCTGACGCTCGCGGATGGTGCGCAGGTCGGCGTGGGTGAGGGGGGATTTGAACGGCATAGCGGAAAATACTGTTTATATATCCAGTATAGTCCGCGATAAACGGGGTCATTTCATCGGCATGGCAATCAATTTTTCGGCGGGGTAGGGAACGAGGAAGTCGCGGGTCCGGTCGCTGGACGACGTGAGCCAGTCACCGTAGGCGCCCTCTGGCAGGATGACGACCATGCGCTTTTCTTCGCCGGGCCGGTGGTAGCGCTGGAACAGCGGGTCGTGGTCGGCGTTGATGGTCAGCATGGTGTAGCTCTCATTGAGCTGGCCGCTGGCATCGCGCCATCGGTCCCATAGGCCGGCGATCCCCAGCGGAGCCCCATCGGCTCGCGCAAAGCGCGTGGAAATGGCCGAACCCGATCGCCAATCCGGTTCGAATATCGCATCCGCAGGAATGATGCAACGTTGCGCCCGGCGCCAGGCATTGCTGAACGTGAACGACTTGGCGGCGGTCTCGCTGCGTGCATTGAACGTAGAGAGTTTGCCCGCCTTGTCCTGCCCGTCGGCACGAGTTAACGCAGAGATCAAACCCCAGCGGCCGGTGACGGCTTCGCGCTCGGGAACGGCGTCGTCTCCGGCGTCGTGTTCCACCGGCCTGCGCACGAATACTCCCTGATATCGAGGCCACATGTCATAGGGGCCGGCAGCGGGTTTCGTGCGCACGCCGAACTTCTGTAGCAGCAGTTCGGCATCCTTCAGCGTCTGATAGTGCGAACACATGCATGCCTCGTCATTGGGAAGCGGCGAAATCAGTATACGGGTGTCTGTCAGCCTTCCGTTGGCATCCTGAGAGTACGATTTATTCCATGGAAAAACCTTCATCACAGCAGGCCCTGCTCTGGGTAGTCGCGGCCTGCTTTTTCATGCAGACGCTGGACACCACGATCGTCAATACCGCCTTGCCGTCGATTGCACGCAGCTTGGGCGAGGACGTACTGGCGTTAAAGCCGGTGGTGGTCGCGTACACGCTGACCATGGCAATGTTCACGCCGGCATCCGGCTGGCTGGCGGATCGCTACGGCACGCGTCGCGTGTACTTGGCGGCCATTTTGATATTTGCCGTGGGCTCGGTGTTTTGCGCCGTGGCTCAGACGCTGACGCAGTTGACGATTGCGCGGGTGGTGCAGGGCGTGGGCGGCTCCATGCTGTTGCCGATCGGGCGCTTGGCGGTCCTGCGCACGGTGCCGGGCGACCAGTACATTTCGGCGTTGGCCTTCGTGTCGATCGCGGGTCAGATCGGTCCTATTTTTGGTCCGACCCTGGGCGGGTTGCTGGTGCAGGTGGCAAGCTGGCACTGGATTTTCATGATCAATGTCCCGATCGGAATCGCAGGCCTGTTTGCCGTGCGCCGCTACTTGCCTGAAGACGCATTGCCGGACGTGGCGCCGTTCGATGTGCTGGGTTGCGCCTTGTTGTCGTTGTGCATGGTGTCGTTTTCGCTTGGCCTGGACTTGCCGGCGGGTGCCGGCCGTATGGCGTGGTCGGCGGGCTTGTTCGCGCTTAGCGCCCTGACGGTGTTGTTATATGTGGTGCATGCGCGCCGGCGTCAGAATCCGCTTTTCCAATTGCGGTTGTTTAACGAGCCTAATTTCAGCGTCGGCTTGGTGGGCAATCTGGTTTGCCGGATCGGCAGTAGCGCGGTGCCGTTCCTGTTGCCGCTGTTGCTGCAATTGCAGTTGGGCTATAGCCCGCTGCAATCGGGGCTGATGATGCTGCCGGCTGCCATCGCGGGGACGATATCCAAACCGTGGATCGCCCCGCTCGTCCGGCGTTTCGGCTACGACACGTTCCTGTTGGTCAATACGCTGTTGGTCGGTGCGTCGATCGTGTCGTTTGCCGCGATTTCACCCGGGTGGCCACTCGCGTTGCAGGTGCTTCAGCTTGCCCTGTTCGGTGCGACCAACTCCATGCAATTTGCGGCGATGAACAGTGTGACGTTGAAAGGACTGAGCAAACAGGACGCCGCCAGCGGGAATAGTCTGTTTTCAATGATCCAGATGCTCGCCATCGGCCTGGGCGTGACCATCGGGGGCGGGTTGGTCGGCATGTTCTCGGGCGAGGCGAATGCCGCTTTGGGCCGCGCATTTACATTGAGCTTCGTGTGCGTGGGCGTCATCACCTTGTTATCTGCCTGGGTGTTCCGGCGGCTGGATATGACGCAATTGGGGCGTCCGGCGGGCAACCGGCCGGCCGCTGGCTAACTATTTCTGAGAGCCGGAAATGGAAGAGCGCCCCAGCTCTAGATGAGTCTGAGGCGCTCCTGCCCGGCTTCGCACGCGATGGGTGTCAGACAGCCCGGCAACTCAAATCTACTGCTCGGCAATCACGTCGACAATAGGGAAAACCCTGAAAAATTAGCGGCTTACATGATTTCGTAGCGACACGAATATCAAGCCTGAATCACCCCTTGCCGCCGTTGGCGCGAGGGGTTTTTCTTTGTGCATCGCAATGGGTTTTTCGTTGAAAAAAGGGGCGTGATCAATTTGCCCACCTCGGTATCTGCGAATTGTGGCCCCTGCGCGTCAAGCCGACACTGCAGCCTACTTTCAAGGAACCGGAGAGCAGAGATGCAGGCAATACGTTTACGTCAGTTGGGCCAAGGTATGACGGAGTACATCGTGGTCGTGGCCTTGGTGGCCGTTGGGGCGATCGCTGTGTATCAGTACTTCGGGCAAGTGGTGCGCTCGCAGACGGCGGCCATGGCGCGCGAGCTTGCAGGGGAAGACGGCGGCACGCAAACGCGCGCAGCGCAGCAGGCGGCGCAGAAGGCGGCGGCGCAGACCAAGGCGCGTTCGCTCAAGTCCTTTACCGGCAACGCCACGGATGCGAAGTGATCATCCATCGCCACATGCCACCGCATCGACAGCACGGCCAAGCCTTGGTGCTGGGCATGTTGATCTTGTCCGTGGCTGCGGCTTCTCTGGTCGTGCTCTACAACCTGGGCCAGACGGTGGCAGGCCGCATTCGCCTGACGCACGCGGCGGATGCGGCCGCCTACAGCGGCGCGCTTGAGCAGGCACGCGTGCTTAACGCCATCGCGTATATCAATCGAACACAGATCGCGCATCAGGTAGCGATGGCGCATTTGGTCACGCTTGCCGCGTCGGCGCAGTATGGCCGCGCATTGCACGCGCAGCGCACTCGGGGGAATCCTCCGTCCAGCCTGATTGCCATGTTGTTCGGGCCAGAGATGGGGCTGGCGTACCGCGCCGGGCAAGCGTCGCCGATTGTTGACGCGCAGTTGGCAAGCGCATTCGCGCAGCACGACCGTGTCGTGCATCAAGTGTTGGAAACTGCCGCCCATTCGGCAATGACGGAGTTGACCAAAACGCGTGATCGCATCATGCAAAAAGTGCTGGCTGTCAATCTGGATGACCTGCCTTCAGCAGGGGATCAGCGTGCGGGGACTATTAGCGTGCGTCTGTTGTCGGACGCATGGCCGGGCTTTGTGGAACGCCATCGCGCCAACCGAAAAACGGGCTTGTGGCCAGCAATAGATCTAGCGGCAGGCCGCTACGGTTTTCTGAAACCGCGGAATGCCACGCGGCGCAATCCTTGGCCGGTCAGCCATCGCTGCCCGTTGAAGCGTCATGAGCTGCGCCGCCGCGGTTCGACATGGCTTGGGCCGGACGGACGGTGGGGCGCATTGGATACGCAGTCGTTCCATGCTCTGCGATCGAACCGCTGGGTGGGCTGTTATTTTCGTGAATACGCCATGGGTTGGGGGACCACGCAAGGTCAGAAAAGCAAAGGACCCGACGGCCTTGATTATGTGGATGAACCGCCTGCTGATTTCTCTCAAGAGGATTTTTGGCGCTGGGTAGAGCAGTCGACATCGTGGGACATATTCAACGGTGTGACGAATCCCATGGCCAACTCCTACGCGATGGCGTCCGCGCAACGGTGGCCAGGCCGAGGCCTGCCGACCTACCGGGAAGTCGCGTCGTCGCGCATCCACTTGCCCTTGCGCTTCGCAGTCAGCGTGCGCATGGCAGGCGCCTTGTTGAAGACGACGGATGCGGGTAGCGCAGTGGCCTCACCGATGGGCATTTTCCGCTATGCCGCTTTGGGGCGGTCAGGGGGAATAAGCGTGACCAGCGCCGCAGAAACGTACTTCCTGCGCCCGGAGTCGCGTGCTGACGGCCGTGGCGAACTGGCCACGCTGTTTCGCCCTTACTGGCAGGCCCGTCTCTCTGCCGTTGCTTCTCAGGAACGGCAGCATGCCAGGGGAACACCATGATGAAGATCGCAAAGAGACCCGAGCCGCTCGGTCAACAAAGGGGGCAGGCTGTTGTCGAGGCAATGCTGATGATGCCTTTGATGGGTGTGTTGATCTGGGCGGTGTCGTGGGTGGGTGGCCTGCAGTTTTCCGCGCAGCAGATGTCTCAGGCCAGCCGCAAGGCTGCCATGGCAGGGGCAATGGGGCAACCGCTCAGCCCGCGTGATGCGATGAAGGCGATAGGCCTGAACCGGCGCGTCGAGGCCTTGACGGATGTGGCCGCGCAGCACGTAGCTTTGTTGCAGGACGAATGGTTTGGCGGGGAGCTACAGCTGTTGTCCGTGCACGCCCACGCAAACCCAAACCCAAACCCAAACCCAAACCCAAACCCAAACCCAAACCCAAACCCAAACCCAAACCCAAACCCAAACCCAAACCCAAACCCACGCGCACCCCATCTTGTCTCTGCGTTTACGGCGCCGATCACGCGCTACACCCGGGTCGCGGTGGGGGCGGGCTATGCGCACGGGGATAAGGACGCTAGGCATCGCATCGCCAACGCGCCGACGGCATGGCGGCAGGCAGAACGCGGCTCGGTGGCGCAAGCGCGGCGATTTGAGTCGCTTGTCGCGCGCATGGACGGCCCTTGGGGCAGGCCATCGATACAGACGGATTGGCTTTCCGCATGGGCGGATGTGGTGCCGGGGGATCGGCTGAACCAGAAAAGAGGGCAAGCTAAATGAGCACGTATTCGCAGGCTAAGTCTCGTCGAGACCAACGAGCCGTCGTTCGCCATGTCTGTTTGCCGATGCTGATGAGCGGGCTGGCCGGAATCGCCATGCCCGCTTTCGCAGGGCCCGCCGATCTTGCTGCACATGCGCTGCCGAATGGGGACCCGGGAAAAGCGATGTTGAGCCGACTGCGTTTCCCTCCAGGCTCCAGCCACGTTCTGCTGGCCGATCAACTCTGGCTCCACGGCTATCCCGCGCAGGTGGTGGTGTTTGATACGCCAGCCACTGCTCCTGATTTGATCCGCATGCTCTCTGCGCAACAGCCGGCGCTGGCTGATTTGAATGTGCTGCCGGGGCAGTTGATTTTGTCCGGGCGTATCGGTGACGAGCAGTGGGTGGCGCAGATGCAGCGCACGCACGACGGGCGCACTGTCGGCAGCATCTCATCAATGCGTCTGGCGCCTGCCTCCAATCTGCCTGCGTCCTTGCCTACGCCATCATGGCTGCCGGCAGGGGCGCGGCTGCACCTTGATGTCGTGGTCATGGACGCAGGCGTCAGGGTGTCTGAACGTATTTGGCGGCATGCGTTGCCGCCTGCGCGATTGGCGCCGCTGGTCCAGGCGGGCTTGCTGCGCGACGGTTGGCGCCGGCAATCCGAAGAAGGCGCCGTTCAGTCGTGGGCAAGGCGAAATGATCGTATGCAGATATCGGTGATGCCGCTTGAGACCGGCAGCGGCCTTCGCGTGATGGGATGGGCATCATGAAGAACTTGCTAATCCAAAGTGCAAAGCGATTGCGTCGAGTCAGCATATATGGACTTGCCTTGCTTGCCGGCTTGGTATCGGCGTGGGCCGTGCGCGAACATGTCCAGAAGCGGGTCGAGGCGCTAGAGGCCGAGGCGCGCACTCCCGTGGTCGAGCGCCTGGTCGCTGCTTATCCTCTTGCAGCAGGGACGATGTTGGAAGACGTTCATCTGGCCGTGCGCGAAATTCCAGAGCAGTGGGCGCCCAGCGCCAGCGTGGACCCGTTAGCCATGAGCAGCTTGCTGGGGGGCATGCTGGTTGCCGATGTGGGGCCCGGCGAACCGTTGCTGAAGACGCAACTGAGCTTCAATGCCCCCAAGCCCGCCCTGGCATCACGGTTGCAGACGGGGCAGCGGGCGTTGACGGTATCGGCGGCAGATCTGGGCGGTCTGGCTAGCCAGTTGCGGGCTGGCGATTTGATCGACATCTACGTGACGTTCCCTCATCGTCAGCGGGAGCTCACCGTGCCGTTATTGCAGAGCATGCGGGTATTGACCGTCGACGACGAGGCCGACGGCGACAAAGGCGGGATGGGCGTGGGAACCATCACCCTGGCCGCCGACCCTGCTCAAGCCATGAAATTCGTTGCGGCCCGGCAGGCCGGCACGTTGACGGCAATGGCGCGGCATCGCGACGACGTGGCGGCGGTAGCGGCATCCAAGCAAACGGATCTTGCCTCGCTGATCGGGCTGGACCCCGACCCGTTGCCCGCCCTGGGTGTCTCCATTTTGTACGGGGACCGCGTGGACGCGCATTCCGCCATGCCGTCATCGAATGCGGCGTCGCGGTTTCGCCTGGAATCGGAGCAACCATGAAGCGACTCGCATGCGTTGTTGGCGTCATCGTCTTGAGCCTGCCGCTGCGGGCGGCTGCTTCTGCGTCGGTAGAACTCGAGTTGCAAGTGGGCGAGACGCGCGTTCTACCGCACCCCGGTGTGAAACGAGTGGCGATCGGCAACGGACAGGTGCTTAGCGCCGTTACCGCTGAGGGGCGCGATGTCGTGGTCTTCGCACGTGCCGAGGGCGTGTCCTCCGTGCATGTCTGGACGGCGGCGGGGCGCAGCAATGCGTATGAGTTTCGAGTGGTGCCTGCCGGCGCGCCTCGGTTGCGGGCCGAGGTTGAAGCGCTGCTTGCCCGCATCCCTGGCGCACGCAGCGCAAACGTGGGCGGACGCATCCTGATTGAAGGCGACGATTTGTCAGATGACGATCGCGCACGTATCGCCGCGTTGGCTGAGCGCTATCCCGCCATTCTGGACTTTACGGGGCAGGTCGGCTGGGACCGCATGGTCTTGCTGGATGTGCAGGTTGTTGAGATCCCGACTTCCCGATTGCGTGAGTTCGGCGTGCGTTGGGACGGCATGACGCAAGGCGGGATGAATGCCGGTTTGGCGTGGGATGCGGGATCGCGGGGGCGCATGACCCGGCCAGGGGAATCGGTGATCGAAACCGCTGGGCCGGCCTCCGCCGCAGCGGGCTACTTCGGCATTAATGCGCTGTTGTCCGCGCGGATCGCGGCTCTGGCGCAAAGCGGCGAAGCCGTCATGCTGGCTCAGCCGCAATTGCTGGCGCGTAGCGGGTCAAGCGCGACCTTCCTGGCGGGCGGGGAAGTGCCTTATACGTCGACAGATTCGCGAGGCAATCCCACCACCTTGTTCAAGCCCTATGGCGTGTCGCTGAACATCACGCCGCGCATTGACCGCAACGGCGTCATTCGTTCTTTGATTGAAGTCGAGGCCAGCTCGGTGGACACGACGCTCAGCGTCGCAGGAGGCCCAGCCCTGCGAACACGGCGGGCATCGACCGAATTCAACGTGCGTTCGGGCAACACGCTGGTGATCGGTGGCTTTTTGTCGCGGGAGCAGGGGCAAGAGGTCAACGGCCTGCCATGGCTGCAGAACATCCCCATTTTGGGCGCGCTATTTTCGTCGCGCCGATATCAGCAGCGGGAAACGGAGCTGGCGATTTTCGTCACGCCGAAGATCGTGACGCAAAGCGAGCCTGCCATGTTGGATCGGGTGCGGCGCGGGCGCGACCTGCTGGACGCCTCGTTTCCCGAGCCGCCTCGGCTAGGCACGGCGACGCCCGCCGTCATCGACGGATGGAATCCGTATTCGGGCGAGGGTTCCCAATGGATTGGGCAAGGCAGGACTGCGCAGGACAGGATTGCACAAGACAGGACTGCACAAGACAGCGCAACGCAAAAGCGATAACGGGGGAATTTACATGCTGGATATCGAGATGACGTTTGAAGACTCGGGCGTTCGCCGCCAGACTGCCCACGTGCCGGTGTTGATTGGCAGGGGCGCGCAATGCGACTTGCGTATCGTGAACTGGCGGGTGGGGCGTCAGCACGCCAGGTTGTCGCGCGAAGATACCGATATTGTGCTGGAGGATCTGGGCACGCTTGCCGGCACCCTGGTGAACGGCGTCAGGGTGGCGCGGCATGCGCCGGTGCTGCCTGACGATGACATCCTGATCGGCCCATGCCGCCTGAGGGTGCGATGGGCTGCGAACGGCGACGCCAATCAATTGAGCGCGCCGCCGCACGGGCCGTCCGAAGCCGCCGACCCCCTTCCCGAGGCGGCGCTGCCAACGGGCACGGTGGCAGCCATTACGCCAATGGCGCCGCAGCGGTTGCACGAACGGCGGCGTTTGCATGCGGCGTTGCTGGAAGCGCTGGATTTGCGCAGGCGCGATGTGGCTGGCATGAGCGATGACACGTTGCGTGCTGAAGCCGAGCGGCTGCTCACGCATATCGTGGCTACCGATATTGACGTGCCCGCGGAGGCGGACCGAGCGGCGTTGTGCCAAGAGGTGCTGGACGAGGCCGTGGGTTTGGGTCCCCTCGAACCTTTGCTGGCCGCGCCAGAAATTACCGAAATCATGGTCAACCGCTATGACGAGATCTATGTCGAGCGCGGCGGACGGCTGTGGCGGCATCCGGCGGCATTCACCAGCGAACAGTCGGTGCGCTGGGTGATCGAACGCATTGTCACGCCGTTGGGCCGCCGTATCGACGAAAGCTCGCCAATGGTGGATGCGCGCCTGCCAGATGGGTCGCGGGTGCACGCCATCATTCCGCCTGTGGCGATGAAAGGCGCCAGCCTGACGATACGGAAGTTCCCGCAGCGGCGTCCCAAAATGCCCGATCTGATTGCGGCGGCATCGCTGAGCAACGCGATGGCGCAGTTTCTCTCGTTGTGCGTGAAGATGCGCAAGAACCTCGTCGTGTCGGGCGGGACAGGCTCGGGCAAGACGACCTTGCTGAACATCTTATCCAATGAAATCCCAGATGGCGAGCGCATTGTCACCATCGAAGATGCCGCCGAGTTGCGGTTGAATCACGATCATCTGGTGGCGCTGGAGGCGCGGCCGGCCAACCAAGAGGGCAGGGGGCATATCGATATCCGCGAACTGGTGCGCAACGCCTTGCGCATGCGGCCGGATCGGATTGTCGTCGGCGAATGCCGGGGAGCGGAAGCGTTCGATATGTTGACGGCGATGAACACTGGCCACGAAGGGTCATTGACGACCTTGCATGCGAATTCGCCGCGTGACGCGCTCGGCCGCCTGGAGTCGATGATCCTGATGGCGGGCCTGGATTTACCGCTGGGCGCAGTGCGTGAACACATTGCCGCCAGCGTGGATCTGGTCGTGCAGCAGGCCCGGCTGGCGGACGGGCGGCGCGTTGTGACGTCTATCGCGGAAGTCGCGGGCATGGAAAGCGGCCGCATTCAACTGCAGGATCTGTTTCGGTTTGACCGCCAGTCTGGCTTTATAGGTTGTGGTGCGTTGCCAGGCTTTGCGCAGACGTGGGCGGATGAGGGGGCCACGCTAGACCCCGGCTGGTTTACGGAAGTGGGTGGTCCGGTCAGTCCGATTGCCGCCACGTTTTCACAAGGCTCGCCGTGATCTGGCTGGCGGCGTCGGCCGCGATGTGCTGTGTCGCACTATTGGCTTGGCATGCCCAGGTGTGGTTCGCGCCTGCGTTGCGCAAGTATCGTGAACTCTACACGCAAGACGCTGGCGTCCGCTTAAGTGAAGTGTTTCTCTTTATTGATCCGGCCCAGCTATGGATGGCGGCCGTTGCCTGCGCGGGCGTGACGGCCACGCTGGTGTTTTCAGTGACGGCAAGCGCAGTGGCGGCGGCGCTGTCGGCCGGGGTCGCGTCAAGGGCGCCACGCATGATGGTCGATGTGCTGCGCCGCAGGCGGGCTTGCCGTTTCGAACAGCAGTTGCCAATGGCGTTGCTGATGTTGGCGTCGGCATTGCGGGCGGGCGTCGCGTTGCCTACGGGTTTGCGTCATGTGGTGGAACAGAGCGGCGCGCCGCTGGCGCAGGAATTCGGGCTGATGCTGCGCGAGCAACGGCTGGGCGTGACCTGGGATGCCGCGCTGGAAAATCTGCAGCAGCGTATGCCGGCGGATTCAACCGCCTTGGTGGTTGCCGCCATGCGTATCGCCGCGCAAACGGGCGGCAATCTTGCCGAGGCGCTGGAGAGCATCGCGCAGACCTTGCGCGCCCGGCTGCAGTTGCAGGCGAAATTGCAGGCGCTGACGTCTCAAGGGCGATTACAGGCCTGGATCGTGGGGGCGTTGCCCTTGGTGTTATTGGCGGTGCTTGATCAACTTGAGCCGGAAGTCATGGGTTTGTTGTGGCACACCCCGATGGGGTGGGGCGTGCTGGCGATCATAGTGGTGCTTGAAACCGCTGGCGTACTGCTGATCCGGCGAATCATCCGGATTGATATCTGACGGGGGCAATGATGTGGCTGACTCTGGGAATGTTGACGGCAGCGGCAGGCGCCGGGGGGCTGACGTGGTTGGCGTTGCGGCCATTGCTGTGGAGTAAGCAGGGGGTATCTGCCGACTTGCCGTGGTGGTGGCGGGCTGCCTGGCCTTGGGTGTCGGCGGTGGCGCCGTTGCTGGGGCCGCTGTGTTCCTGGCGATTGCGCGTTCGCCTGACCCGGCTGATTGAGCAGGCGGCGTTACCCGCCAGCGTAGGCTATGCGCATATCGCCGCGTTGTCCGCCAGTGTTGCGCTTGTCGCGGGCATGGCCGCGGCCGGGCTCTTGTTGCTCAACGATTATCCGGTGGGGTTGGCGTTGCCATGGACGGCGATTCCGGTTTTGGCCGCGGGCATCGCACCAGGGTTATGGTTGCGCAGCCTGGCGGAAAAGCGCCGCCGCAGTATCGAACGCGATCTGCCTTTCGTGTTCGACATGATGACCCTGTGCGTGGAGGCCGGTTTAAGTGTGCAAGGCGCATTACAAACCGCCGCGCAGAGCGGACCGCCCGGGGCCTTGCGAGACGCCCTGGCCGATGCCCTGGCCGAGATGCGCGCAGGGGTGGCGCGCACCGCCGCGATCAAGGCGTTGGCGGAACGCAGCAACAGCCCGCTTGCCCGGACATGGGCTGCGGCGCTGGCACAGGCGGAAGCATTGGGCATCAGTCTGGGGCCGGTGCTGCGTGCCCAGGCTGCACAATGCCGCAGTGACCGGCACCTGCGCGCCGAGCAACTGGCCATGCAGGCGCCTGTGAAAATGCTGTTGCCGCTGATCGGATGCATCTTTCCATGCACTTTCATCGTGCTGGCGTTTCCGATTGCCATCCAACTGCTTCAAAGCGTGCAATGAGCCGTCATCCTCCACTGACCAGGGATCGGCTGCGGTTGCTGCGAGTAAACAGCTGGGTGGGGCGGATGCGGGGGCTGCTGGGACGAAGGCCGCCCGGTGGGCGGTCCGGCATCTTGTTGATGCCGTGCGCGGCAGTGCATACCTTTGGTATGCGTTACCCCATCGACGTGGCGTTTGTGTCGCGCGAGTTAAGCGTGATGCGGGTATGCAGGGCGCTGCCGCCCTGCCGCATCGCCTTATGCCTGGGCGCTATTGCTGTTGTCGAGCTGCGAGCTGGCGTTATTGATGCCGAACACCGAGGTATAGGCCGGATAGAAGCTGCAATACAACACGCCACCCGCCGCGATGTTGAACGGGATCTGCAACGTGCCGGCGAATTGGGGCGACAGCCCCATCGACACCAGCAAACCCGCGCACAAATCTATGAACAGGAATATCAAGGCCCAGGTGGCGCCATAGACCAGGAACGGCCACTTGTTGCGCCAGCAGGCGATGCCAGAAAAGAACAGCGCCTGTACCAAGCGCAGGCCATGCCAGGCAACCAAGACCGGGGCATGCCAGAACAGCGCCGCAATGATCACATAGAGGATCGCGAAGATGGTCAGCGGCACTCGCATGGCCAGCAGGACGGGTTCCAACGTGCGCTCAACCGAGGCGATGCGGAACGCTTCGGCCATTGAGTCCATGAACGGCAGGAACGTCAGCAGGCCAGTCACCATGCTCAGCCCCGCGTACAACAACCCCATCAGAAAGAGTTTGCGGAATACGCCGGGCTGCTTGAGGGGCTTGCCCCACATCGATGGAAGCATGACGCGGTCGGCGTCCACGTGCTTGCACGCCGATAGCGTCATGAGGGTGATGATGGGCATGAGCGCCACGACCAGAATCGGTCCCACCGGCGGCGTCGCGCTGGCGAAGACCACCAAAAGGCTGATGAACATGGCCCAGGTGAACATGGCCAGAGGTTGTTTGCGGAACAGACGGAAGCCGTCTCGAACCCATTGCCAGCCGGATGTCGCGGGTAGGAATGCTGCTTGCATGGCTCTCTAAAGGGTGTGATCTCTCAAAAATTGGACGCGCTAGCCCCATTATGGGGGGCGTAACGGTTACGGCAATATTGGCAAGCCGGGGCGGTGGCGTGCTTGCAACACTCTTTCGAAGTGACGCGGGTCGTGTGGCTTCAGGGTTTGCGCCGGCCGGGGCAGGAAAAAGTCGTACAGGCGCGACACCCAGAAGCGCAGGGCGGCAGCGCGCAACATCAACGGCCAGACTTCGCGTTCCGCATCGGTAAACGGGCGGACGCTGGCGTAGGCGGCGAGCCAGGATTGCACCAGTTCCGGAATGAACTCCCCCGTATCGCGGTCAATGCACCAGTCGTTGACGCTGACTGCCACGTCGAACAGCCAGGTGTCGCAGCCCGCGAAATAGAAGTCGATGATGCCGCCCATGAGCGGGTCTTCGAAGGTGCCGGCGAACAGCACGTTGTCGCGGAAAAGATCGCAGTGCGCCGGGCCGGTCTGCAGCGCTTGCCAGGCGGGCGTTGCGACGGCGGCCTGCTGAGCAGCCAGCTCGGCGCTCAGCAACAGGGCTTGCGCGGGTTCCAGGAACGGCATGACCTTGGGCGCCGTTTCCACCCACCAGGACAGGCCACGCAGATTGGGCTGGTGAATCGGGAAGTTCTGGGCGGCCAGATGGGCGCGGGCCAGGGTGGCGCCAGCCAGGGCGCAGTGCGCGGCCCCGGGGGCAGGTTCATAGCCGCCGGGCAGGCGCGAAACAATGGCGGTGGGCTTGCCATGCAGCGTGGTCAGCCGCGTGCCGTCGCGCAGGGTCTGGGGCTGCGGCACCGGGATGCCGCGCTCTGCCAGGTGATACATCAGTTCGATGTAGAAGGGCAGTTGGGCGTGCGTCAACACTTCGAACAGCGTCAGGACGTATTCGCCCCGCGTGGTGTAGAGGAAGTAGTTGGTGTTCTCGATACCCGCCGTAATCCCTCGAAGCGAGACAAACTCGCCCAGGTCGAATTGCGCCAGAAGGGCGCGCGCGTCGTCGTCAGATACGGGAGTGAATACGGCCATTGATATGCAAAGGTGATGGGTTAACGGACGCTCGGACATGCCTGTGCGGCGGCGGCGGCGCAATTTTAGACCACATAGCGGGTGGGGTTGCGCAGAGCCCGAAGGCCCGGCCGCGCACGCACGCCGGACATAATGCCGCTAAGCCCGTAAAATACCGCATCCCCTTGTTTTGTAGAGTGATTCTTGGACTCCCCCGACTGGCGGCTGTGTGTCGCCCCGATGATTGACGTGACCGACCGCCATTGCCGCTATTTCCACCGGCTGCTGGCCCCCCGCGCACGCTTGTATACGGAAATGATCACGACGGGCGCGCTGCTGCACGGCAATGTCCCGCGTCATCTGGATTTCGACGAAGCCGAGCATCCGGTGGCGTTGCAGCTGGGCGGCAGCGAGCCTGACGCCTTGGCGCAAGCGGCCAAGCTGGGCCGCCAATGGGGCTATGACGAAATCAACCTGAATTGCGGCTGCCCGTCGGAGCGCGTGCAAAAGGGCGCATTCGGCGCCTGCCTGATGGCGGAGCCGGCGTTGGTGGCGGATTGCATGAAAGCCATGCAGGACGCCGTCGATATCCCCGTCACCGTCAAACATCGCCTGGGCTTGGATTACGAAGAATCCTACGCATTCGTCCGAGACTTCGTCGGCAAAATCTACGACACGGGATGCCGGATTTTCATTGCCCACGCCCGGAACGCGGTGCTCAAGGGTCTGTCACCCAAGGACAACCGCGAAATTCCGCCGTTGCGCTATGACGTGGTCAAGCAGCTGAAACAAGACTTTCCCGACTGCACGTTCGTGCTGAATGGCGGGCTGGCTGATGCGGAGCAATCCGTCCAGGCTGCGGACGAGTTTGATGGCGTGATGCTGGGCCGCGCGGCGTGGCACACCCCGCGCGTGCTGTCGGAAGTCTCGTTGCGGCTGTGGCCGTCGGTGCGCCTGCCCAGCGATGCGCAGGTCGTGGACGCCATGACCGAATACGCCGCCCGGCAAGTCGCCAAGGGCGTGCCGCTGCGTGTGATGACGCGGCCGATGCTGGGGTTGGTGAATGGTCAGTCAGGCGCGCGCCGCTGGCGCCGCATGTTGTCGGACCCGGCGCTGCTGGCCGCCAACAACCCTGACCTGATCTACGACGCCTGGCGCAGCCAGCGGCAGGCGCCGGAAATGCGCGGCGCCGCATTTCAAGCGGCGCCGGCGGGGGTGTAGCAAGCAGGGGGTGGTAGCGAGCAGTGGGTGGGTAATTGCCAGCCGTTGCCGCCAGAAGACTGCGGGGGACCGCAGTCTGACCCCCTGGCAGTTATGACTTGGCCGGTTCGGCGGTTTCCGCGGGCCAATCGCGGATATACGCCTTTAGCATGTTGTTTTCGAACTGCTGGGCGGCAACGATGGCCTGCGCCATGTCATAGAACGAAATCACGCCCATCAGCGTCGGGCCGTCCATGACCGGGATGTAGCGCGCGTGCTTTTCCAGCATCAGGCGCTGTACTTCGTCGGCGCTGGTGTTGGGCGACACGCTTACCGGGGCGTCATCCATGATCGAGCGGATGGTGGTTTCACCGGCGCCGCCATGGGCATGCATGTGACGGATGATTTCGCGGAACGTCAGCATGCCGGTCAGCGTGCCGAATTCCATGATCACCAGCGAGCCTATGTCCTGCTCGCTCATGGTTTGCACGGCCTGGGACACAGGCATGTCGGGCGACGCCGTATAGAGCGTATCGCCCTTGACGCGCAAAATCTCGCTGACCTTCAACATCGGTTCCTCCTGGGCGGACTACGCCCGAATGCATTGCTATTTCTTATTCGCTTCCAATTGCAGCAAGGGAGCGATTCCATTTTCGGTATTCTGCGCTTCTCCGCACAGTTCTTCCAGCGTGGGCGTATTTTGCTGGGAAATTACGGCTGAAGCGACTCGCAATATCTCCGGGTCGTCGCGGACCCTGGGCTGATTGCGGTCAAGCAGGAAATTGTCCACCACGGGCGCCATCGACGTTTCGCGTGCGTCGCACGTCAGCACCCAATTGTCGTCGGGGGTGCGCGTGGCCAGCCCCATGGCATTCAGCGTTTCAAGCACCTCGTTCAGTTCGTCCTGGTGCAGGTGCAGCTCAGACGCCAGCACATTGGCCGGCATGCCGGGCGGGTTGGCGGACTGGACGCGGCGCAGCGCGCGCAACGCATCCAGCGCATCAACAAACTGCGCGCCCGGATAACGGTTTATTTCCCAGCGGCCCAGGCGGATCAGCGGGGCGCTCGAGGCCAGGGTGGCGCCCAGCAGCACTGCCAACCAGGACAAATAGATCCACAGCAGGAAGATCGGCAGCGTTGCGAACGCGCCATAAATGATGGTGTACGTGGGAAACCGGGTCAGGTAATAAGCGAACCCCGACTTCATGACCTCAAGCACGATGGCCGTCACGCAGCCGCCCACCAGCGCGTCGCGCCACAGCACTTCGCGGTTGGGCACGACGACGAACAGGGCGGCGAAACCCAGCGCAGTCAGTATTAGAGGGATGAAGGAAATGGCGATGCTGATGACTTCGGGCACATCCGCCACCAGCCCCAGCGATTCGCGCGCCAC
Source organism: Achromobacter kerstersii (assembly GCF_902859595.1). Lineage (GTDB taxonomy): Bacteria > Pseudomonadota > Gammaproteobacteria > Burkholderiales > Burkholderiaceae_B > Achromobacter > Achromobacter kerstersii. The sequence continues at coordinate 122,613 of NZ_CADIJQ010000003.1, forward strand.
GAACGACGTGGCCCACAAACTGGCCCCCGCCAGCACCGGCCCCAGCGTGATGATGGCCCAATAGACCAGCGCCCGTTGCGGCAGGGGGCGCTGGCGCGTCACGTGCCAGATGTCGTTGAAAGCCTGGTCGATCGTCATGATCAGCAACAGGGAGGTCACCAGCAGGAACGCGCCGCCGATCGCGGTCAGGCGCGAGGCCTGGCGGGCGAACTGGTTCAGGTATTCCATGATGTTGTCCGAGACGGACGGCGGCATCAGGCTGTTGGTCAGGAAGTCTTCCAGGGCAACGCGGAATTCCTGGAACACCGGGAAGGCAGTGAACAACGACAGCACCACGGCCAGCATGGGCACGATGGCCAGCACCGTGGTGAACGTGAGGCTGGAGGCGACTTGAAGCAGCTTTTCTTCGTTCGCGCGTTGCGCGGTGAATCGGAAGACGCGTCCGGCCCTCGCGACCCATGAAGAGCGCGAAGTCGAGGGGTCGGTAGCCGCCGGGGTTGCGGCGTCGGGCTCGGCGGGGCGATTCATCAGGCGATAATAGCAGCATGAACCCTGAACTCAACCCCCGCTTGCGCCTCGTGGCCTCGGTTTCACTGTTCGCCCTGATCGTCTTGTGCGTCACCTGGGAAACCGTGGTGGCGCCGGTGCGGCCGGGCGGTTCCTGGATGCTGCTGAAGGCGCTGCCGCTGGCGTTTCCCTTGCGCGGCATCCTGCGCGGAAATCTCTATACCTATCAGTGGGCGTCGATGTTGTCGTTGCTGTATTTGATGGAAGGGGCCGTGCGCGCGATGTCCGATCCCGCTCCGCTTTCCGTGCTGATGGCATGGGGCGAGATCATCCTTTCGGCGACCTTCTTTCTTAGCGCCATTTTCTATGTGCGGCCCGCCAAACGGGCTGCCAGGAGCCAACGCGCATGAGCGTCCCTTCGAGCGTCCATTCCCTGTCAGATCTCCAGGCAGACAATTCATTCGCGGCGCTGCCCGCGGCGTTCTATACCCGTTTGACGCCCCAAGGGCTGAATAATCCACGCCTGTTGCATGCCAACGCGGATGCGGCGGCGCTGATCGGCCTGGACCCGTCGGCGTTTTCCACGCCTGAATTCCTGCAAGTATTTTCCGGTGCGCAGCCCTTGCCAGGCGGGGACACGCTAGCGGCCGTTTATAGCGGCCATCAGTTTGGGGTGTGGGCGGGGCAACTGGGGGATGGGCGCGCCCATCTGCTGGGTGAAATCAAGGGCCCGGCGGGCGGCTGGGAATTGCAATTGAAGGGCGCGGGCATGACGCCGTATTCCCGCATGGGGGATGGCCGCGCCGTCTTGCGGTCGTCGGTGCGCGAATATCTGGCCAGCGAAGCCATGCATGGGCTGGGCATTCCCACCACGCGCGCGCTGGCGCTGGTGGTGTCCGATGATCCGGTCATGCGTGAAACCGTCGAAACCGCCGCCATCGTGACGCGTATGTCGCCTAGTTTTGTGCGTTTCGGCTCGTTCGAGCATTGGTCGTCTCGCCGCCAGCCAGACATGCTCAAAACGCTGGCCGATTATGTCGTTGACCGCTTCTATCCGGAATGCCGCGAGGCGTCAGCGGGCGAGCCGCGGACTGATGCGGCCGTCTATATGAATCTGCTGCGCGCCGTCACGCGGCGTACCGCCTTGCTGATGGCCGATTGGCAGGCGGTGGGGTTTTGCCACGGGGTGATGAATACCGACAATATGTCGATCCTGGGCCTGACGCTGGACTACGGTCCGTATGGCTTCATGGATGGATTCCGTCTGGGCCATGTCTGCAACCATTCCGACACGGAAGGGCGCTATTCCTGGAACCGGCAGCCGTCAGTGGCGCTGTGGAATCTGTATCGCCTGGGCGGCAGCCTGCACACGCTCGTTCAAGACGTGGAAGGGCTGCGCGCGGTGTTGGACGAGTACGAAGCGGTGTTCACCCGTGCCTTCCATGACCGGATGGGCGCCAAGCTGGGCTTGGCGGCATGGCGGCCGGCTGACGAACCCTTGTTGGACGACCTGCTCAAGCTGATGGACGCCAACCAGGCGGATTTCACCTTGTCTTGGCGCAGGCTGGCGGATGCCGTGCTGGGGCAGCGCAGCGCGTTTGAGGATTTATTCATTGACCGAGCCTCGGCCGCAGCCTGGCTGGACCGGCTGCTGGCGCGCCATCAGGAAGAGGGGCGGTCGGCGCAAGACGTGGCAGACGCCATGAACCGCGTCAACCCGCTCTATGTCTTGCGTAATCATTTGGCCGAAGAGGCCATTCGCGCGGCGAAGACGGGCGATGTCAGCGAGATCGATACGCTGATGACGCTGTTGCGCAATCCGTATGTGGCTCAAGCGGGCTATGAAAGGTATGCCGGGCTGCCGCCGGATTGGGCGGGCAGTTTGGAAGTCAGTTGCTCGTCTTGACGCAAAATGCGTTCGTTTCCGAAAATAAACTAACCAATTCTTGTGCTTTTACGAGAAAAAGCGGTGATAGGCAGTGAAATATGGCGTTTTTTTTCACTGCAATCATTCGTTTCCATTGTAAATCTCGTAAGATTGTCGCCTGCGGGACACTCAGGATGGTATGCCGCATCCTTGGGGCATTTGTCGACAATTTTCAATATAAAGCACTCTGAATATGCCTGGCGCAGATGGTTTGCTATGTATCGGTCTGCTCGAGGATGATGCCGACTTCCGTGAGGAGTTGGCGTTAGGCTTGGGCGGATATGGTTTTCGGGTGGCATTTGCTTGCGACAATGCTGCGGCGTTTTATCGCCGATTGCAGGAGCAGCCGTGCGATATCGTCATTTTGGATGCTCACCTGCCCGGCGAAGACGGATTCTCCGTCGCCACCCGCCTGCGCGCGTTGAGTCCGGTTGGCATCGTCATGCTGACGGGGCGCAGTGCGCTTGAGGATCGCGTGCGGGGGCTGGAAGGCGGGGCGGACGTCTATATGACAAAGCCCGTGGATTTGCTGGAGCTGAGCTCGGTCATTCGCAGCCTGGCCCGACGCATGCGTCTGGCCAAAGCCCCGCGCCCTGCGGATACCGAAACGCGGGCCTCGGCAGACAGCACGTGGTCATTGCAGGACGGAGGCTGGATTCTGGTGGCCCCCGACGGTGCGTCGCTGCATCTGAGCGCGCAGGAGCGAACCTTTCTGATGGCCTTGATGGATGCCGCCGGCAGCGCGGTCAGCCGCCAGGTCTTGGCGGAACTATTCCTGCCGGACAGCCCCGGTGGATTCGAACTGCGCCGCATCGACGTGCTGGTGAGCCGTCTGCGCGCCAAGGCGCAAAGCGCGGGGCTCAAATTGCCGGTGCTGTCTGTGCGCGGCCAGGGTTACGTGTTCGCGGCCTGAGCGTCTGGCGAATCTGACGAATCGGCTGCGCTGGCGGGATTTGCCGGATTTTCCGAGCTCGCTGCGTTTACCTGGTCTGGCGAGTTTGCCGAATTTGCCTTCACTGGCAGCGTAATCACAAACCGGGTCCCCACGCCGACCGTGCTCTGCATGGTCAGAGACCCACCTTGGTTCTGGCAAATGCGGCGCGCCAGATACAGCCCGATCCCCATGCCCTGCGTTTCCCGGTGCGCGGAGCGCCGGAAATGCGGCTCGAAAATTCGAGTTTGTTCTTCCTCGCCAATGCCCGGGCCGCGGTCAACCACGGCAATCCACGCCATCGGCACGTCATTAACGCGAACCTGGCCGGCTTCGATCTTGACCGGCTCGTTGGCAGGCGAATATTTGATGGCGTTGTGGATCAGGTTACGCACGACCACGCTGGTCAGCGGGCGGTCGCAATAAACAGGCAATTGATCATCGGCCTGTACCACGAGCGCGTGCGCGGTGTCGGGCTGCATGGCGGTCACGACGTCGCGGGCCAGTTCGGCCAGATCGGTGTATTCGCCACGCGGCGTCCAGGCCTGCTCTTCAAGTCGGTCCTGATTCAGCAGTTGGTCCATCAGCTCTGTCATGCGGGCAACCGAGCGATGAATGCGGCCCAAGCGATTGTCAACGGCTTCGCCACTGTCAGACAGAATCATGTCCAGCGATTGCGCCGCCGCGCTGATCGTCGCCAGCGGCGCGCGCAATTCGTGGGAGATCAACGCATTCATCTGCCGCTGGGTGTCCAGCGCGCCCGCCAACTCGGCCAGGCGCAGCTCACCTTGGGCGACATGTTCGGCATCGGCGTAATCGTGTGCTGGCTGTTTTGCGCTGAGGGGCGGGCGGCTCTGCCGCGCCAGGGCCACACTGAGCAAGGCGCCAAAAACCAATAGCAACCGGACCAGTTCGGCCACGGTGCCGGCGTTGTCGGCTCCATCGGACAACCATGCGTCATGCCCCAGCATCCACGCTGACGCTACATACACACCGGCCAAGGCGAGCGACAGCAGGCGATCCGTCTTGCGCAGCAATGTGCGTGCGCCGAACCACAGGCAAAGCGGCACGCTGATGCCCGCACAGACGCCGGCGATCAAGGCGGGGATCAGGCCGTTCTCGGTTTCATAGACGAAGATCAGCGCCAGCGCGGCCACGCCCGCAAGCACGATGGCAAGTCCGCGGCAAGCGCTCGCCAGCAAGGAAGCTTGCGGGGTATCGGCAAACCGCGTGGCAAGCAGTGGCGCGGTCAGCGCCAGCAAGGCAGCAAAGGAACCGGCTTGCAATGCGCCGGGAGGCAAGAAGGCGGGCAGCGACCGGAACAGGCCTTCCAGCAGCATGAAGGCCAGTCCCGCGCCGAAGAGGGCGTCACGGGTGTAGCCCCACGCCACCACGCACGCCAGGCCGCAAGCCATCGCGACCCCGGCCGTCAGGCCAAGTTGCATGTCGTCGTAGGAGCCATTCAAGCCATACGCCCACACCACACCCGGCCAGAGCAACACGCACAGCAGCATGCCGAATCGCGACAGCGAGGCTTGCGATCCGGCGAGGGCACGATGCACACGTTGTTGGCGAAAACGCCAGCGGGTGCGAAGAAACAATCCTTCCGTCAACTAGGAACCCATTGGTGATCCGGCGCGAGGCCGCGCGTATGGGCGAAGTTTACGACAGCCCCGCGGATTGCGCGGACGCCAAGGTCTTCCAAAATCTCTTGGGTGGCGGAATCGGGCACATCTTCGGCGTAAACCGCCATGTCCAATGTCGTGGCCGTGGCCACGACCGTGGCGGCCAGATGTTGGCTGCCAGGGCTGTGAAGCAAGCCGGTAATAAAGCCGCCGCACAGTTTCAGATACGACACCGGGTACTCATGCAGCCGTTCCATCGCGCCGAATTGCTGTGACAGCCGCGACACCCCGACACGTGCGCCGGCGGCGGTGACGATGTCGCACAGCTGGCGCAGGTCGCTGCCTTGCTCGACGAGGCCTGCGGCGTCCACTTCAATGATCAGGCGTGCCGTCAGCGCCGGCCGGTCTGCCAGCATGCGCTCCAATCGGGAAAGAAAGGACGTCTGCGCGAGCGAGGCCAGTGATACGGGCACCGTCAGCGATTCGGAATGCGTGAACAGCCAATCCATGCCCAGGCGGATAGCCTGAATATCGCATTCGGCTGACAGGCCCAGCCGGACGGCAGGCGGCATGAAAATCGAAGCTGGAACGGGATCGCCGCCAGAGGTGTCGTGCAGGGTCAAGCTGGCTTCGTAATGCAGCAGTGCGCCCGACACGTCATAGAGCGGCAATACCGATAGCGAAAAGCGGTGCTGCTCCAGCGCCGTCGCCAAGGCGTCGTGCCAGCTGTATTCACCTATACGCGTGCTGTCGGCCGCTTGGCTGGCGGGCGCAATCTGGTCATCGTCGGCACTTTCCGCGCACATCAGCGCATGGTCCAGCCGCGCCAGCGTATCGCTCATGTTGTCGCCCGGCGCGAACGCCGTCATGGCCAGCGCCCAGCGGCACCACCCGTACTTATCCATCGGCACCCGCAGCGACCGCAGCTCACGGCGCACGCGTTCGGCCAGCAGGCTGGCTTGCGGCGCGGACGTGCGGGGCATGAGGAGAGCGAAGTCCGAACCGCTGATGCGTGCGATTTGCGCATCCGGCCCGCCGAACTCGGCAATCAGCTTGCGTAGACGGTCCGAGGATGAACGCAGCCACTGGTCCGTAAACGCCCGCGACAAATGGCGATTAATCTGCGCCAGGTCACGCTGCCGGAACATCAGGATATGGCCTGCGGATTCAGACGACTTGTCAGCCAGCGCCGACCTGAACTGGTCAACAAAATATTTGCGGTTGTGCAGGCGGGTGATGGGGTCCCGATAGATCTCGCTTTGCAGGGACTCGATCTTGGCGTTCTGTTCTTCGACCGTCGCGGCCACGCGGCGCTGGGCGTCGACCAGCGCTTGGTCCACCCCCGCCAGCTCGCACGACCCGGCAGGCGCCGTACTGTTGCCGGGGGCCAATGCGCGAACGCGTTCGCAGATGTCGCGCGACGTTCGCGTCTCAATCCATCGCACCAGGTTCACGGCGAACAATGACCAGAAGACGCCCGCGGCCAACACCAAGCCCAGCACGCGCACGCCGCCTTGCCACAGCGTATCGCGCGCCAATCGCGTGTCGGCCTGTACCGTGACGGTGCCTCGGACACGGCCGTCCGCCGACACATACGGGCGTGATATCGCGGGTGCCTGCACGTTCAGCCACGCGTTGCGCCAGTCCCCGTCTCGCGTCGAAGCGCCAGGCTGCTTTTGCCGTTCGACGACCGGGGTGCCCCCTTCGTTTGTGATACGCACCAGCGCATACAAGCCCTGCCCAAACAGCTCATCCGCCAAGACGGCCCGGTCCCCGGCGCTGGACGGAGAGTGGGACAGCGCCCAGGTCAGGGCGCTGGCGCCGCCTTCACTTTGTTGCGTCAGCTGCGTGTTCAGATAGCGGTGAGCAGCCAACATCCCCAGCGCCTGAGCGCCGAGCAGGATGAAGCCGATCAAGAGGGCAGTGCAAAGAAGTATCCGGCGTAATGTCGACATGGGTGTGGGATTCCCTTCGCGGGCAGTGAGCCAGTTCATCGCAATACTGGCGGGCCGCCGGTTAAAGGGGGCGTCGGGCTACGAGTGTGCCCGACGGAAAAAAACCTGGATAAGAAACGTGACACACGTTACTAATACCGCAGTGGCGCCTCGGACACTGTAATTCGGTATGTCACAGAACGTACAGAATATTACGAAAATCGCCACCATATCTGACAACCTGTGCAATTATTTCGATCGTGATAATTGCCCGATTGAGAACTATTGAGACAGGGCGTATTAATTTTTGGGCGTTGGCTGTCGTAGTAAGGGTAGGGCATGGATCTTTGGACCGGCCAGCACATGCTACCCAAGGACCACATGACCATCCACGAGCAACCTGAGAGCCTTAGGATTTCAAGGAAAAGAGGCGCGTTGCCTCTGAAGTGTGGCGTTTTTTTGCGAAAATAATGCATAATTTAAAAAATGTTACAGCCCTTGGGTTCTTTCTTGGACCGCAACGCCAGGGGTTTCTAGATAGGGGGCTCCGTGCGTGAGAGTTACCTGCTCGCACTGTGCCTGACGCTCGCGGGCGCACTTGCGGCGATAAGCGTGTTCTTTGTTCGCAGGGAACGCGCATTGCGTCACCGGCTGACGCGCGATGAATTGACCGGCGTCCTTAGCCAGCAGGAGCTGCATCGTCGCGCGCGTTTGTTGCTGGCCCAGAAAGAAGGGCCGGCGCGCCGGGGCGCCTTTTTCCTGGTCAGCTTTGAGCAATACGCCGAGATCAGCGCGATGCTGCGCGCCGGCGAAGAGCAGGCGCTGCTGGTGCAAGTGGCCAATCGGCTGGGTTTGCTGGCCCGCACGCTGGGGGGCTTGGTGGCGCGTACCGGTACCGACGCCTTCACGCTCTGTGTGCCCGAGGTGGATGAGCCCGGAGCAGCGCAGGTGTCGGCCAAACTGCTGGAAGATCTGAGCGTGCCTTATGAGCTGGGTGGCCGCCCGCTGATTGCGGTCTTCCGCATCGGAGCGGCGTTGTACCCCGAGCACGGCCGCACCGTGGAAGAGCTGCAACGCTGCGTCCAGGTAGCCATGGTTCCCTTGAAAGAGCGTGGCAACCCGGGATGGAATCTGTTTGATTTCAGGCTGTTAGCCCGCCATCGGGACGAGCAAGGCCTAGAAAACGACCTGCGTCTGGCGCTGACCACGCCCGCCATGGAACAGTTCGAATTGTTCTATCAGCCGGTCTGCGATAGCGGCACCGGAGTGGTGCAAGGGTGCGAGGCGCTGCTGCGTTGGCATCACCCCACGCTGGGCAGTGTGTCGCCCGCCGTCACCATCGAGCTGGCGGAACGCAGCGGCCTGATCGTGCCGCTGGGCGCATGGATTCTGGAACGCGCCTGCTCCCAAGCCGCGCAGTGGCCGGCGGCTTGGCGCGTGCATGTGAATTTGTCGGTCAAGCAGATGAACGAGGACGGCCTGGTGCAACTCGTGTCGGATGTGCTGGCTGCCACGGAACTGTCACCCCGCAAGCTGGTGCTTGAGATCACGGAATCGATCTTCATCCTGCATTACGAGCGGCATGTGAAGATTCTGAACATCCTGCGCGCGCAAGGCATCGGCGTTGCGCTTGACGATTTTGGCTGCGGCTATTCCAGTCTGAATCATCTTCGCCACCTGCCCATCGATTGGGTGAAGATCGATCGCAGCTTCATCTCGGCGCTGGAATCCGATGCCGGCAGCCGCGAAGTCGTCTCTGCGCTGTTCGGCCTGTGCCAGGCGATGCGCCTGCCCGTCGTGGCCGAAGGCGTTGAAACCGAAGGTCAGCGCGAAATCCTGAAGTCCCTGGGTTGCCGCGTCATGCAGGGATTCCTGCTGGGACGGCCGGCGCCTGCCGCCGAAATCCAGGCTTTGGCCGCGGCGGTGTCATAATCTGGGTTGCTCGCAAACCCGACCTGTTGACCTCCTATGCCCGGCAATACCCTAGGTACCCTTTTTACCGTCACGAATTTCGGCGAATCCCACGGGCCGGCCATCGGTTGCGTCGTGGATGGCTGTCCTCCGGGGCTGAGCCTGGACGCCGCCGATATCCAGCTTGAATTGGATCGCCGCCGCCCTGGCACCTCGCGTCACGTGACGCAGCGCCAGGAAGCCGACCAAGTCGAAATCCTGTCGGGTGTGTACGAAGGCGTGACCACGGGCACCCCCATTGGTCTGCTGATCCGCAACACGGATGCGCGCAGCAAAGACTATTCCAACATCGCCGACACGTTCCGCCCCGGCCATGCCGATTACGCCTACTGGCGCAAGTTCGGCGTGCGCGATCCGCGCGGCGGCGGCCGGTCGTCGGCCCGCCTGACGGCGCCCACGGTTGCCGCCGGCGCCATCGCCAAGAAATGGCTGGCCGAACAATACGGCGTGAAAGTGCGTGGCTACATGAGCCAGCTGGGTCCCATCGAGATTCCTTTCGTGACGTGGGACGAAGTTCCGAACAACGCGTTTTACGCACCCAATGCCGACGTCGTACCTGAGCTGGAAGCCTACATGGACCAGTTGCGCCGCGACGGCGATTCCATCGGCGCGCGCATTGAAGTCGTTGCCGAAAACCTGCCAGCGGGCTGGGGCGAACCCATTTACGACCGCCTGGACGCCGACATCGCTCACGTGATGATGGGCTTGAACGCCGTCAAGGGCGTGTCGATTGGGGCGGGCTTTGCCAGCATTGCGCAACGCGGCTCCGAGCACGGCGACGAAATCACGCCAGACGGTTTCCTGACCAACCACGCGGGCGGCGTGCTGGGCGGTATCTCGACCGGCCAGCCGATCACCGTGTCGCTGGCCATCAAACCCACGTCCAGCATTCGTGTCGAGCGCCGTTCGGTCAATCGCGCCAATGAACCCACCGTCGTGCAGACGCTGGGCCGCCATGATCCGTGCGTGGGCATCCGCGCAACCCCGATTGCCGAAGCGATGCTTGCTCTGGTGCTGATCGACCACGCCCTGCGTCATCGCGGGCAGTGCGGCGACCCCATCTGATCTATCCCCGGCAGTCTTGCCCATCGTCTCCAGGAGGCCGATTTGAACCGTAAACGTCATCTGTTGCGCGGCACGGCCGTCGCGCTGGCGCTGACTGCGCTAGCCGGTTGCACCGGCATGAACACCACGCAGTCCGGCGCCATCGGCGTGAACCGCACGCAGTACATGTCCAGCCTGGTGCCCTCGCAGGCGCTGGAGCAAGAAGCCAGCCAGCAATACACCGACATCCTCAAGCAGGCCCAAGCCAAGGGGCTGCTGGATCGCGATGCGCAGCAGGTGGCACGCGTGCGCGCCATTTCCCAGCGGCTGATCGCGCAAGCGGGGGTGTTCCGCCCCGACGCCAGCGCCTGGAAGTGGGAAGTGCATGTGCTGTCCAGCGACGAGGTCAACGCCTGGTGCATGCCGGGCGGCAAAATCGCGGTCTATACCGGCCTGATTTCGAAGATCAAACCCACCGATGACGAGCTGGCCGCCGTGCTGGGCCACGAAATTGCCCATGCCTTGCGCGAGCACGCGCGCGAACGCGTATCGCAGCAGATGGCCACGAACCTGGGCTTGCAGGTCTTGTCGATTGCCACCGGTTCCAGTGCGGCAGGTGATCTGGGCGGGGAACTCACCAATGTGATGTTCACCTTGCCGAACAGCCGCACGCACGAGACCGAAGCGGATCGCATGGGCGTGGAACTGGCGGCCCGCGCGGGCTTTGACCCGCGCGCCGCCGTCACGCTGTGGCAGAAGATGGGCGCGGCGGACAGCGGCAATGCGCCGCCCGAAATCCTGTCTACGCACCCGTCGGCGGCCTCGCGTATTACCGACTTGCAGGCCGCCGCGCAGCAGGTGATGCCGCTGTATCAGCAGGTCAAGAAGTAGCGCTTGGCGCTGGCTTGACACCCGGCCCGCGCATGATGGTGATACCCAGGCTGGCCAGGATGCGCCGCGTTTCGGCATCCGGCACGTCTTCGGCATACACCGCAATGTTCAGCGTGCGGGCGGTCTCAAGCACCGAGGCCGTCAACTGCTGGCTGCCCGGGCTTTGCGACATGCCGCCCACAAAACCACCCCCCAGCTTCACGTAGGACAGCGGCAGCGTATGCAGTTGGGCCACCGCGCCAAACTGCTGCGCCAACCGGCGCACGCCGATATGGGCGCCGAATTCCGACGCCACGCGGGCGAGCGTCGCGATCTGTTCGTGGCATTCCACCAAACCGTGCGCATCGATTTCCAGGAACAGGCGATGCGCCAGCGGGCGGCGTTCCGTCAGCAGCAGCGCCAACTGGCGGAAGAACTTCTGGCCACGCAATGAGGGCAGGGCAACGCGCACCGCCAATTCGCCGTCGTGGCTTGCCAGCCAATCCAGCCCCAAGCGCACGGATTCCAGATCGCAATCGGCCACCAGGTCGAGCCGCACCGCGGGCGGAATGAACAGCGTGGCGGGAATGGCCTCCTGGTCGGGGGCCGTGCGCAGCATCAGCATGGCTTCGGTGCGCACCGTGCCACCGTCAGCAGCCAGCAAAGGCTCCGTCGCCAGTTCGAAATGCTTGTCTTCCAGCGCGGTCAGAATCGCGTCCTTCCACGCCCGCTCACCCGATTCCGACGGCGACTGCATGTCGGTCGCGCCCGCAATCACGACGTGATCGTTGTTGGCGCTTTCGGCGCGCATCAGCCCGAAGTCCAGGCGCGCCAGCACGGGGCCGGCCTGATTGCCCTGGCTGTAATCCGTCATGGCCGACGCCCAGCGGCAGAGATGGCCTTCGCCCACCGGGATGCGCGAGGCGTGCAGGTCCGCGCGCAGCCGTTCGGCAACCATCATCGCCTGGGGCGCTGCGCAATTCGGCAGCAGCAACGCAAAGTCAGAACCATTCAGACGAGCCAGCATGGGGGCGGCCACGTTCAAGGACTTCAGCGTTCCTTGAATGCGTTCGCACGCGGCGCGCAGCCATTGGTCGATGAATTCGCGCGGCATGTGTCGGTTCAGGTCGGCCAGATCACGTTGGCGGAACACCAGCACATGCCCGCCGCGCTTGGCGGCCGGATCTTCCAGCGCGCGCCGGAACTCGTTGACGAAGTACTTGCGGTTGGGCAGGCCGGTCACCGGGTCCTGGTTAAGCTCCAGCTCCAGCGATTCGATCTTGGCGTTTTGTTCCTCGACGCTGGCGTACACGCGTTCGCGCGTTTGATTCAGGGCCTGCACCACGCCCGACAGCTCGGGCACGCGCGCTTCAACTTGTTCGGGCGGCGAGTCCTGGCCAATGCTGCGCACGTGGTCGCTGATTTCCCGCAACAGGCGGTTTTTGATCCAGCCCACCAGCACGAACGCGAACACGGCCCACAGCACGCCCGCGCCCACCACCAGCGCGATCATCTTCAAGCTGCTGCGCCACAGGGCTTCCCAGGCGTAGGCATCGTTGGCGGTGAGCGTCACTTCACCAATCTGGCGCCAGCCGTCGCTGACCGCGTGGCTGGCCGATTGCGTGTCCAGCGGCGCCAGCTTCTGGAACCAGGCGGGCACCGCGTTCGGCGTGGCGGTGGACTTGCGTTCGATCAGCACCTTGCCATCGGGGTCCGTCAATCGCACCAGCGAAAAATGGCCGCCGTCATACAACGCGGACAGCAGCAGTTCCTGAAGCACCGGATCGTTATTGGCGGGCTGCGACAAGGACAGCGCCAGCGATACCGCCGCGTCGGTGCTTTGCACCTGCAATTGGCCCGACAGGTATTCACGCGCCGAGTTCACGCTGAGCGCCAAGGTACCCAGCAAGATGACGCCAATCGCCAAGGTCACGCTGAGCAGTAGCTGTCGAAGTATGGACATAGTCTTGTTTCCGGCGATCAGGGGCGGATGCCTTCCCGATCCATGCGTTGAAGTAGATCACGCCAGCGGCTGAGCCGATCAACCGGCGCGGCGGGTTTGCCATCCACGTAGACCCCGTCGGCATTAAAGCTGAACACCGGCGTCAGATCGCGGCGCTGCGTGGCGGGCAGGATGGTTGAAATCAGGCTGTCCAGCACCAGCGGGACTGCATTCGGCGTTTCGTAATAGCCCAGCACCATGTGGGCGACCTGGCTGCTGCTGGCCGGTCCGCCGACACGCGCGCGAACATAGATGAAGCGCAGCTTGTTGGCGGGTACGCCCATGGCCAGCAGCGTGAAGTACTTGCCGATGACATAGTCTTCGCAGTCACCCGCGCCTTTGCCCAGCGATTCCAGCGGCGTGGCCCAATAATCGGCCTGCCCCCAGATGGTCGCGTCTTCGCCAGACAGCAGCGCGCGATTCCAAAAATCATTCGCCGTCGTGAGACGGTCGCGTTCCAGCGCCGGCGGCGGGGCACGCAACAACTGTAGCCAGTTCCCGACCGACTTTGCACCCTTGGCGCCATAGCGGCTGGCGGCCAGGCTTTGCAGACGATCGGAATTTACCTCGAGCGCAAAGCTGCCGCCCCAGACGCAAGCCAGGCATAGCAGCACCAATCGGCACAGGGTCACCAAGCCGCGGAAACGGTGAGTCGAGGACATGAAACGGATTTTCACATTTTTCCGACTGTCGCAGACATGCCAGAGGAAAAAATGCTGGCGAACAAGGGGCGGGCCGCGGCCGGCCCGCCCCTTGCCACACCAAGGTATCGCCGTGGTGCTTAGCTGTGGTCGACGTTCAGCTTCCCCTTTTGCAGCAGGTCATTGATGATGGCCTGGTTGCTGAGCGCACCGTTGTTCGTCAGGTCCACGTTCTCCAGCACGATCTTCTGGTCAGCGCCTTGGGCAATCTGGCCCTTGGTGTTGATGTCGATGACCGTGTTGTTGCCTTCCTTGTGGATGTTCAGGTACTGCGTCAGCGTGCCGTCCTTCTCGCCAATCAGCAGATCCTTCAGATCCAGAACGTCGCCGCCATTGGCGATGGTGTCGGCGGAGAAGTCCTTGATCGTGTCGACCGACGGCGCGCCCACGGCGCCCTGATCGTTCAACTCCCACTTGAACGTGTCGCTGCCGGCGCCGCCGTACAACGTGTCGTCGCCCTTGCCGCCAATCAGCGTGTCAGTGCCCGACCCGCCATCCAGCACGTCGTTGCCCGCGCCACCATGCAGGTAGTCGTTGCCCGAGCCGCCGTAGAGGACGTCGTTGCCGTCATCGCCATACAGGGTGTCGTTGCCGCCCTGGCCGTAGATGATGTCGTCGCCCGTGCCGCCGTGGACGGTGTCGTCCCCGCCGCGCAGATCATCCGTCAGGTTGAACTGCGCGTGGTTGGCCTTCAGGTAGTCGTAGATCTCCGTGCTGGTCGCGGCATGGCCGTTCTGGTAGGCCAGGAAGTCCTGCAACGCCTTCAGGCCTTGGCCATCGTGCGATCCGGCGGCGACGGTGCCCCAGGCAAGGTGATCGGTATTGATCGTGTCGCCAAAGATGATGTCGTTGCCCGCGCCGCCGTTGATGACGTCGTTACCCACCACGGCCGGGTCCAGGCTGGAGCTGCCGCTTTGCAGCGCGGCGGCCAGGTCTTCACCCTTAAGCACGATGTCCACATCGCCGCCAGGGGCTGCGATGACGTTGCTGGCCGTGTAATTCGTACGCATGATGTCGTCGATATACACCGTAGCGTTGCCGCTGCCCGAGGTGTTGTCGGCCACATCGAACACAAAGCGATAGGTGCCGCCCGCGTACGTATTGGTGGTGATGGTGGTCCAGTTTGACATGGCGCTGGTGATGCTGCCCTTGTCGATGGTGATCCAGCTGCCGTCCGCCTTCTGCAACTGCAACGACCACGTGAACACGTCGCCCGTGTTGAAGCTGCCCGTGGCTGCCGAGAAGCTCATCTTGCCGTAGCCGGAGTAGTTGAACGTCGGCGTGATGGCGTTGGTGCTGGTGCCGCCAGCCGTATCAATGATGCGGATGTAGTCGCTGCTGACGCGGCTCACTGACCCGCCATTGCCCGTACCGGAAACCGTCCAGGTGCCAACGTTGCCCCAGCCCGAGCTCGAGTTGAAGTTGGCAATGGTGCTGGTGCTGGAACCGCTGCCGAAACTGGCATAGGTCGTCACCGCGCCGCCCGTGCTGCCCGTGTTGTCGAACAGGCGCAGGTAGTCTTCATTGACGCCGTTGCCGATGCCAATACCGTGCACGGTGCTCATGTTGGACAGCGGCGTGAACGCATTCACGGATTCCTGCACCGTGGTCTGGTCGGTCGTGCTGCCATCGCCACCCGTCGTGCCGTTGCTCTTGATGTAGTAGGTTGGGTCCCCGTCAGTCAGGAAGAACGTGACGTTTTCATACCCGTTCGCCACCGATTTGCCTGCCGCCGTCTGGCCGTTGAACCACGACACGGCGCTGTTGAAGGCCGCTTCGTAGTTCGTACCGCCGGTTGCCGACAGATTATTGATGGCGTTCAGCAAGGTCTGGACGTTCGACGACGTCAGATTCTGCAGCGTAACCGGCGTACCCGCCGACGTCGCAAAACCAATCAGCGTGACGTTGACGATGCCGTCATGGCCCACCAATTGGTTGGCCAGGTTCGTCAGTGCGTCCTTGACGAGCGCAATGCGCGACTGGCCTGAACCCGAGGTCGAACCGTCCAGCTTGTACGCCATACTGCCCGACGTATCCACGACCAGGGCAATGTTGTAGTTCTTGCCCGGCTCTACGGTCACGACCGTGCCGCCCTTGTCGCCCAGGATGATGTCGTCGCCCGAACCGCCGTTCAGCACCGGCGTGGTGCCCGTGCCGCTGCCGACGTTTTCGCCCGTCACCACATTGTTGGTGTTCAAGACGAAGTTGTACGTGCCCGAGGTGTTCTGGCCGCCATGGTCGGTGCCACCGCCATCGCGCACCTGGAACCCGATCGAGGTATCCAGGCCATTGGCCGACGGCGTGAAGACGAGCTTGCCAGCCGCGATATCCGCCGCCGACACCGCCGTGTTCAGCGCGACGGGGCTGCCGTTCAGCGTCAACGTGCCATCGGTGGGCAGGCGCGAGATGATCACGCTTTGCAGGGCGTTGCTTTCGGCGCCGTCGCTGAAATTGAACTCGGCCACCGTGAAGACATGGCTGGTGCCGATTTCCACATTGGCAGAGTTATCCGCAGCAACCGGCGCGTCGTTCGTGCCCACAATCGACACCGAGATCGGTTGAACCGTCGTGCCGTCGCCCGCGACCACGTTGAACGACTCGGAAAGCGTGGCGCCAGCAGGCAGGTTCTGCACCGCCGGCAGGCTGTTGTTCAGCGTGTACGTCCAGTTCCCGTTGGCGTCGATCGAGAACGTGCCGTACTTGCCAACCACATTGGTCTGCGCCACCACGCCGCTCTGGCCCACGTCCGCATCCACTACGTTCAGCTTGCCGCTGGTGGACAGGGTGTAGTCCTCGGTCACCGTGCCGGACGTCTGGCCGGTGATCGCCGGCGCGTCGTTCGTGCCCGTGATGGTGACCGTGACCGGCAACTGTGCCGTGCCGCCATGGCCGTCGTTGACGGTCACGGTGATGGTGTCCGTCACTTGCTGGCCTTCCTTCAGGCCTTGGACATTGGCGCTGGCGTTATTCAGCGTGTAGGTCCACTTGCCCGAGCTGTCGACCGTAAACGTCCCGTACGTGCCGGCCCCGCTGTTGCTGACCGACCACGTGTGCGTATCGGTCGTATCGATGTCGGTCTTGGTCAGTTGGCCGGTGGTAGTCAACGTGCCATCTTCCTTCACCGCGCCCGTCGTCACGCCGGCCATGGTCGGCGCATCGTTGGAACCGGTGACGGTCACGGTGATGACCTGCGTGGCCGTACCGCCGTGGCCGTCATTGATGGTCACGGTGATGGTGTCGGTCACCTTCTGGCCATCGGCCAGCGCCTGAACCTTGGCGTTGGCGTTGTCCAGCGTGTACGTCCACTTGCCGGCCGCATCCACCACGAAGGAACCGTACGTGCCCTTGCCGGCGTTATTCAGCGTCCACGTGTGGGTGTCGGTGGTATCGACATCCGTCTTGGTCAACTGGCCGCTGACCACTTGCGTGCCGTCTTCGGTCACGCCACCACTGACAACGCCGCCGATGGTCGGTGCATCGTTCGTGCCGGTGACGATGATGGTGACGACTTGCTGCGCCGTCCCGCCGTGGCCGTCGTCGACAGTGACGGTGATGGTGTCGGTCACTTGCTGGCCATCGGCCAGGGCTTGCACCTTGGCGTTGGCGTTATCCAGCGTGTACGTCCACTTGCCAGTGCTATCCACCGCCAGCGTGCCGTACGTGCCCTTGCCAGCATTGTTGACGGACCAGGTGTGCGTGTCGGTTGCGTCGACATCGGTCTTGGTCAACTGGCCGGTAATGACTTGCGTGCCATCTTCCTTCACTGCACCGGTCGTCACGCCGCCAATAGTCGGGGCATCGTTCGTGCCGGTAACGGTGATGGTAATCACCTGCTGCGCCGTCCCGCCATGGCCGTCGTCGACGGTCACGGTGATGGTGTCGGTCACTTGCTGGCCGGCAGCCAGGGCTTGGACCTTGGTGCTGGTGTTGTCCAGGTTGTACGTCCACTTGCCGGTGGCATCGACGGCGAAGGAACCATATTGGCCCTTGCCGGCGTTGTTGACCGACCAAGTATGCGTGTCCGTGGCATCAACGTCGGTTTTGGACAGCTGGCCCGAGATGCTGCTTTGTGCGGCATCTTCCGTAACCGCGCCAGTCGCCGCGCCCGAAATGGTCGGGGCATCGTTGGAGCCAGTGACGGTGATGGTGATGACTTGCTGCGCCGTCCCGCCGTGGCCGTCGTCGACGGTCACGGTGATGGTGTCGGTCACTTGCTGACCGGCAGCCAGGGCTTGCACCTTGGTGCTGGTGTTGTCCAGGTTGTACGTCCACTTGCCGGTCGCGTCGACCGAGAAGTTGCCGTACGTACCCTTGCCAGCGTTGTTGACGGACCAGGTGTGCGTGTCGGTGGCATCAACGTCGGTCTTGGACAGCTGGCCCGAGATGCTGCTCTGCGTGGCATCTTCTGTAACCGCGCCAGTCGACGCGCCCGAAATGGTCGGGGCGTCGTTGGAGCCGGTGACGGTGATGGTGATGACCTGCTGCGCCGTCCCGCCATGGCCGTCGTTGACGGTCACGGTGATGGTGTCGGTCACTTGTTGGCCGGCAGCCAGGGCTTGCACCTTGGTGCTGGTGTTGTCCAGGTTGTAAGTCCACTTGCCGGTCGCGTCGACCGAGAAGGTGCCGTACGTACCCTTGCCCGCGTTGTTGACGGACCAGGTGTGCGTGTCAGTGGCGTCAACATCGGTCTTGGACAACTGACCCGAGATGCTGCTTTGTGCCGCATCTTCCGTAACCGCTCCAGTCGATGCACCTGAGATGGTCGGGGCATCGTTCGTGCCGGTAACGGTGATGGTAATCACCTGCTGCGCCGTCCCGCCGTGGCCGTCGTCGACGGTCACGGTGATGGAGTCGGTCACTTGCTGGCCGGCAGCCAGGGCTTGCACCTTGGTGCTGGTGTTGTCCAGGTTGTAAGTCCACTTGCCGGTGGCATCGACGGCGAAGGTGCCGTACGTACCCTTACCCGCGTTGTTGACGGACCAAGTATGCGTGTCCGTGGCATCAACGTCGGTCTTGGACAGCTGGCCCGAGATGCTGCTCTGCGCGGCATCTTCCGTAACCGCGCCAGTCGACGCGCCCGAGATGGTCGGGGCGTCGTTGGAGCCAGTGACGGTGATGGTGATGACCTGCTGAGCCGTCCCGCCATGGCCGTCGTCGACGGTCACGGTGATGGTGTCGGTTACTTGCTGACCGGCAGCCAGGGCTTGGACCTTGGCGCTGGCGTTGTCCAGGTTGTACGTCCACTTGCCGGTGGCATCGACCACGAAGGAACCGTACGTGCCCTTGCCGTCGCCCGGAACCGACCACGTGTGGGTGTCGGTGGTATCGACGTCAACGGCAGTCAGTTGGCCATTGATCGTCTTGACGCCGTCTTCAACGACTGCGCCGGTCGATGCGCCCGTGATGGTGGGGGCGTCGTTGGCACCCGTGATGGTCACGGTGATGACCTGCTGCGCCGTCCCGCCATGGCCGTCGTTGACGGTCACGGTGATGGTGTCGGTTACTTGCTGACCGGCAGCCAGGGCTTGGACCTTGGTGCTGGCGTTGTCCAGGTTGTACGTCCACTTGCCGGTCGCATCGACCGAGAACGAACCGTACGCGGCCTTGCCGTCGCCCGGAACCGACCAGGTGTGGCTGTCGGTGGCGTCAACATCCACGGCAGTCAGTTGGCCCGAAGTCGTCTTGGCCAGGTCTTCGGTGACATTGCCCGTTGCCGCGCCCGTGACGGACGGCAGGTCGTTGGAGCCGGTGACGGTGATCGTAATGACCTGCGTAGCCGTGCCGCCATGGCCGTCGTTGACGGTCACGGTGATGGTGTCGGTCACTTGCTGGCCGGCGGCCAGGGCTTGCACCTTGGTGCTGGTGTTGTCCAGGTTGTACGTCCACTTGCCGATCGCGTCGACCGAGAAGTTGCCGTACGTACCCTTGCCGTCGTTGTTGACGGACCAGGTGTGCGTGTCGGTCATGTCGACGTCGATGGCCTTCAGTTGGCCATTGATGGTCGTTGCGACGTCTTCAGTCACCGCACCCGTCGCCGCGCCGGAAATGGTCGGAATGTCGTTAGTGCCGACGATCGTGACGACGACTTGGCCGGTGGTGCCATCAGCCGTCGTGACGGTGAAGGTCTCGGTCAGGGTCTTGCCCGCGCCCAGGCCTTGGACGGCCGGATCGTTGTTGGTCAGTGTGTAGGCCCACTTGCCATTGGCGTCGATGGAGAAGGTGCCGTGCTGACCGGCTGCATTGGTTTGCGTTTGGAAGACCGCTTGGCCAGCGTCGGGATCGGTGACTTCGAGCTTGCCGCCGGTCGTAAGCGTCACGTCTTCGGTGACCGAACCCTTGTCATCGCCGGGTTGAGCCGGGTTGATGATGGCGCCGTCATCGGTGCCATTGATGGTGACCGTGACTTGCTTGTCGACGATTCCGCCGTTGCCGTCGTTCACCGTCACAGTGAAGGTTTCGGTAAAGGTGTCGCCGGACTTCAGGCCCTGAACAGCCTTGTTGGCGTTGTCCAGGTTGTACGTCCAGTTGCCCGAACCATCGACGGAGAACGAACCATATGTACCCTTGCCGTCATTGTTGACGGTCCAGGTGTGCGTATCGGTCGTGTCAATGTCAGCGACATCGATCTTGCCGGTGGCGACGAGCGTGCCGTCTTCCGTGACCGCGCCGTCAGCCTTGCCGCTCAGAACCGGAACATCATTCGTACCAACGATGGTGACAACCACCTGACCGGTGGTGCCATCAGCCGTCGTGACCGTAAAGGTCTCGGTCAGCGTCTTGCCAGCGCCCAAGCCTTGAACAGCCGGGTCGTTATTGGTCAGGGTGTAGTTCCACTTGCCATCGGCGTCGATGGAGAACGTGCCGTGCTGACCGGCTGCGTTGGTCTGCGTTTGGAAGACCGCTTGACCTGCATCCAGATCGGTCACTTCCAGCTTGCCGCCGGTCGTAAGCGTCCCGTCTTCGGTAACCGAACCCTTGTCATCGCCGGGTTGAGCCGGGTTGATAATGGCGCCGTCATCGGTGCCGTTGATGGTGACCGTGACTTGCTTGTCGACGATTCCGCCGTTGCCGTCGTTCACCGTCACAGTAAAGGTTTCGGTGATCGATTCGCCGGACTTCAGGCCTTGAACGGTCTTGTTGGCGTTGTCGAGGTTGTACGTCCAGTTGCCGGAGCCATCGACGGAGAACGAACCATACGTACCCTTGCCATCATTGTTGACTGTCCAGGTGTGCGTGTCGGTCGTGTCGACGTCAGCGACGTCGATTTTGCCGGTGGCAACCAGCGTGCCGTCTTCGGTAACCGCACCGTCAGCCTTGCCCGTCAGAACGGGGGTGTCGTTCGTACCGACGATCGTGACGACCACTTGACCGGTCGTGCCGTCAGCCGTCGTAACGGTGAAGGTCTCGGTCAAGGTCTTGCCAGCGCCCAGGCCTTGAACGGCCGGGTCGTTGTTGGTCAAGGTGTAGTTCCACTTGCCATCGGCATCGATGGAGAAGGTGCCGTGCTGGCCGGCTGCGTTGGTCTGCGTTTGGAAGACCGCTTGACCTGCATCCGGATCGGTCACTTCCAGCTTGCCGCCGGTCGTGAGCGTACCGTCTTCGGTGACCGAACCCTTGTCATCGCCGGGTTGAGCCGGATTGATGGTCGCGCCGTCATCCGTGCCGTTGATGGTGACCGTGACCGCCTTGTCGACGATCCCGCCGTGGCCGTCGTTGACGGTCACGGTGAACGTTTCGGTGATCGATTCGCCAGATTTCAGACCCTGAACGGTCTTGTTGGCGTTGTCGAGGTTGTAGGTCCAGTTGCCCGAACCATCAACCGAGAACGAACCATACGTACCCTTGCCGTCATTGTTGACGGTCCAAGTGTGCGTGTCGGTGGTATCAACATCAGCAACATCAATCTTGCCGGTGGCAACGAGCGTGCCGTCTTCGGTAACCGCGCCGTCAGCCTTACCCGTCAGAACCGGGATGTCATTCGTACCGACGATCGTGACCACGACCCGGCCCGTCGTGCCATCAGCCGTCGTAACGGTGAAGGTCTCGGTCAGGGTCTTGCCCGCGCCCAGGCCTTGAACGGCCGGGTCGTTGTTGGTCAGTGTGTAGTTCCACTTGCCATCGGCGTCGATGGAGAAGGTGCCGTGCTGACCGGCGGCATTGGTCTGCGTTTGGAAGACCGCCTGGCCAGCGTCCGGATCAGTCACTTCCAGCTTGCCGCCGGTCGTGAGCGTCCCGTCTTCGGTAACCGAACCCTTGTCATCGCCCGGTTGAGCCGGGTTGATGATGGCGCCGTCATCGGTGCCGTTGATGGTGACCGTAACTTGCTTGTCGACGATTCCGCCGTTGCCGTCGTTGACGGTCACGGTGAAGGTTTCGGTGATCGATTCGCCGGACTTCAGACCCTGAACAGCCTTGTTGGCGTTGTCCAGGTTGTAGGTCCAGTTGCCCGAACCATCGACGGAGAACGAGCCATACGTACCCTTGCCGTCATTGTTGACGGTCCAAGTGTGCGTATCGGTCGTGTCAATGTCAGTGACGTCGATCTTGCCGGTGGCAACCAGCGTGCCGTCTTCCGTGACTGCACCGTCAGCCTTGCCGGTCAGAACCGGAACATCATTCGTACCAACGATGGTGACGACCACCTGGCCCGTCGTGCCATCAGCCGTCGTGACGGTGAAGGTCTCGGTCAAGGTCTTGCCAGCGCCCAGGCCTTGAACAGCCGGGTCATTGTTGGTCAGGTTATACGTCCACTTGCCATCGGCGTCGATGGAGAAGGTGCCGTGCTGACCGGCTGCGTTGGTCTGCGTTTGGAAGACCGCTTGGCCCGCATCCGGATCGGTGACTTCCAGCTTGCCGCCGGTCGTGAGCGTACCGTCTTCGGTGACCGAACCCTTGTCATCGCCGGGTTGAGCCGGGTTGATGATGGCGCCGTCGTCGGTGCCGTTGATGGTGACCGTAACTTGCTTGTCGACGATTCCGCCGTTGCCGTCGTTGACGGTCACGGTGAAGGTTTCGGTAAAGGTCTCGCCGGACTTCAGGCCCTGAACAGCCTTGTTGGCGTTGTCGAGGTTGTACGTCCAGTTGCCCGAACCATCGACCGAGAATGAGCCATACGTACCCTTGCCGTCATTGTTGACGGTCCAGGTGTGCGTGTCGGTCGTGTCGATGTCAGCGACGTCGATCTTGCCGGTGGCAACCAGCGTGCCGTCTTCCGTGACTGCACCGTCAGCCTTGCCGGTCAGAACCGGAACATCATTCGTACCAACGATGGTGACGACCACCTGGCCCGTCGTGCCATCAGCCGTCGTGACGGTGAAGGTCTCGGTCAAGGTCTTGCCAGCGCCCAGGCCTTGAACAGCCGGGTCATTGTTGGTCAGGTTATACGTCCACTTGCCATCGGCGTCGATGGAGAAGGTGCCGTGCTGACCGGCTGCGTTGGTCTGCGTTTGGAAGACCGCTTGGCCCGCATCCGGGTCGGTCACTTCCAGCTTGCCGCCGGTCGTAAGCGTACCGTCTTCGGTGACCGAACCCTTGTCATCGCCGGGTTGAGCCGGATTGATGGTCGCGCCGTCGTCCGTACCGTTGATGGTGACCGTGACTTGCTTGTCGACGATTCCGCCGTTGCCGTCGTTGACGGTCACGGTAAACGTTTCGGTAAAGGTCTCGCCGGACTTCAGGCCCTGAACAGCCTTGTTGGCGTTGTCCAGGTTGTAGGTCCAGTTGCCGGAGCCGTCGACGGAGAAGGAACCGTAGGTGCCCTTGCCGTCATTGTTGACGGTCCAGGTATGGGTATCGGTCGTGTCGACGTCAGTGACATCGATCTTGCCGGTGGCAACCAAGGTGCCGTCTTCGGTGACAGCGCCATCGGCCTTGCCGGTCAGAACCGGAACATCATTCGTACCGACGATGGTGACCACGACCTGGCCTGTGGTGCCATCCGCCGTCGTAACGGTAAAGGTCTCGGTCAGCGTCTTGCCCGCGCCCAAGCCCTGAACGGCCGGGTCGTCGTTGGTCAGGTTATACGTCCACTTGCCATCGGCGTCGATGGAGAACATGCCGTGCTGACCGGCTGCATTCGTTTGGACTTGGAACACAGCTTCGCCCGCGTCCGGATCAGTGACATCCAGCTTGCCGCCAACAGACGACGTCACGTCTTCTGTAACGGTGCCCTTGTCATCGCCCGGTTGAGCGGGGGTGATGACGGCGCCGTCGTCCGTGCCGTTGATCGTCACCGTGACTTGTTGCTGCGTCACGCCGCCGTGGCCGTCGTCGACCGTGACAGTGAAAGTCTCGGTGGCAGTTTCTCCAGCCTTCAACGCCTTGACGTCGGGGTTGGTGCTATCCAGGTTGTAGGTCCACTTGCCGGAGTTGTCGACCGAGAAGTTGCCGTACTCGCCCTTGCCATTGTTGTCTACGGACCAGGTGTGCGTATCGGAGGTGTCGACGTCAGTTTGCGTCAACTGGCCGGTGGTGCTCAGCGAGGTGCTTTCGGTAACGGAGCCGGCGGCTTCGCCAGCGATGACGGGAGCGTCGTTGGTGCCGTTGATGGTGACAACAACCTGGCCGGTGGTGCCGTCTGCTGTCGTGGCAACGAAGGTCTCGGTCAGTTTTTCGCCGACGGCCAAGGCTTGGATCTTGGGATCTTCATTATTCAGGGTGTAGGTCCACGTCCCATCCTTGCCAATGGTGAACGTGCCATGATCGCCAGGCGTGTTGCCTGCCTTGAATTCAGCTTGGCCTGCGTCCGGATCGGTGACTTCCAGCTTGCCGCCGGTCGTGAGCACCTTATCTTCGGTGACCGAACCCTTGTCATCGCCCGGTTGAGTCGGGGTGATGATGGCACCGTCGTCGGTGCCGTTGATGGTGACCGTGACTTGCTTGTCGACGATTCCGCCGTTGCCGTCGTTGACGGTCACGGTAAACGTTTCGGTAAAGGTCTCGCCGGACTTCAGGCCTTGAACAGCCTTGTTGGCGTTGTCGAGGTTGTAGGTCCAGTTGCCCGAACCATCGACCGAGAACGAACCATAAGCACCCTTGCCGTCGTTGTTTACGGTCCAGGTGTGCGTATCGGTCGTGTCGACGTCAGTGACGTCGATCTTGCCGGTGGCAACGAGCGTGCCGTCTTCGGTAACCGCGCCGTCAGCCTTACCCGTCAGAACCGGGATGTCATTCGTACCGACGATCGTGACCACGACCTGGCCCGTCGTGCCATCAGCCGTCGTGACGGTGAAGGTCTCGGTCAAGGTCTTGCCAGCGCCCAGGCCTTGAACGGCCGGGTCGTTGTTGGTCAGGGTGTAGTTCCACTTGCCATCGGCGTCGATGGAGAACGTGCCGTGCTGGCCGGCAGCATTGGTCTGCGTTTGGAAGACCGCCTGGCCAGCGTCGGGATCGGTGACTTCGAGCTTGCCGCCGGTCGTGAGCGTACCGTCTTCGGTGACCGAACCCTTGTCATCGCCGGGTTGAGCCGGATTGATGGTCGCGCCGTCATCCGTGCCGTTGATGGTGACCGTGACCGCCTTGTCGACGATCCCGCCGTGGCCGTCGTTGACGGTCACGGTGAACGTTTCGGTGATCGATTCGCCGGACTTCAGACCTTGAACGGTCTTGTTGGCGTTGTCGAGGTTGTACGTCCAGTTGCCGGAGCCGTCGACGGAGAACGAACCATACGTACCCTTGCCGTCGTTGTTGACGGTCCAGGTATGGGTATCGGTCGTGTCGACGTCAGCGACGTCGATTTTGCCGGTAGCAACCAGCGTGCCGTCTTCGGTGACCGCGCCGTCAGCCTTGCCGGTCAGAACGGGGATGTCGTTGGTGCCGACAATAGTGACGACCACCTGACCGGTCGTGCCATCCGCCGTCGTAACGGTGAAGGTCTCGGTCAAGGTCTTGCCAGCGCCCAGGCCTTGAACGGCCGGGTCGTTGTTGGTCAGGGTGTAGTTCCACTTGCCATCGGCGTCGATGGAGAACGTGCCGTGCTGGCCGGCTGCGTTCGTTTGCGTTTGGAAGACCGCCTGGCCCGCATCCGGGTCGGTCACTTCGAGCTTGCCGCCGGTCGTGAGCGTCCCGTCTTCGGTAACCGAACCCTTGTCATCGCCCGGTTGAGCCGGATTGATGGTCGCGCCGTCGTCCGTGCCGTTGATGGTGACCGTGACTTGCTTGTCGACGATTCCGCCGTTGCCGTCGTTGACGGTCACGGTAAACGTTTCGGTAAAGGTCTCGCCGGACTTCAGGCCTTGAACAGCCTTGTTGGCGTTGTCCAGGTTGTAGGTCCAGTTACCCGAACCATCGACCGAGAACGAGCCATACGTACCCTTGCCATCATTGTTGACGGTCCAGGTGTGCGTATCGGTCGTGTCGATGTCAGCGACGTCGATCTTGCCGGTGGCAACGAGCGTGCCGTCTTCGGTAACCGCACCGTCAGCCTTGCCCGTCAGAACGGGGGTGTCGTTCGTACCGACGATCGTGACGACCACTTGACCCGTCGTGCCATCCGCCGTTGTGACGGTAAAGGTCTCGGTCAGCGTCTTGCCCGCGCCCAGGCCTTGAACGGCCGGGTCGTTATTGGTCAGGGTGTAGTTCCACTTGCCATCGGCATCGATGGAGAAGGTGCCGTGCTGACCGGCTGCGTTGGTCTGCGTTTGGAAGACCGCCTGGCCCGCATCCGGGTCGGTCACTTCGAGCTTGCCGCCGGTCGTAAGCGTCCCGTCTTCGGTGACCGAGCCCTTCTCATCACCCGGTTGAGCGGGGGTGATGATGGCGCCGTCGTCGGTGCCGTTGATGGTGACCGTAACTTGCTTGTCGACGATTCCGCCGTTGCCGTCGTTGACGGTCACGGTGAAGGTTTCGGTGATCGATTCGCCAGATTTCAGGCCCTGAACGGTCTTGTTGGCGTTGTCGAGGTTGTAGGTCCAGTTGCCCGAACCATCAACCGAGAACGAACCATACGTACCCTTGCCGTCGTTGTTGACGGTCCAAGTGTGCGTGTCAGTCGTATCAACATCAGCAACATCAATCTTGCCGGTGGCAACCAGCGTGCCGTCTTCGGTGACCGCGCCGTCAGCCTTACCTGTCAACACCGGAGTGTCGTTGGTGCCAACGATCGTGACGACCACTTGACCGGTGGTGCCATCCGCCGTCGTAACGGTGAAGGTCTCGGTCAGCGTCTTGCCCGCGCCCAAGCCTTGAACGGCCGGGTCGTTGTTGGTCAGGGTGTAGTTCCACTTGCCATCGGCATCGATGGAGAACGTGCCGTGCTGGCCGGCTGCATTGGTCTGCGTTTGGAAGACCGCCTGGCCAGCGTCCGGATCAGTCACTTCCAGCTTGCCACCGGTCGTGAGCGTACCGTCTTCGGTGACCGAGCCCTTATCATCGCTCGGTTGAGCGGGGGTGATGATGGCGCCGTCGTCGGTGCCGTTGATGGTGACCGTGACTTGCTTGTCGACGATCCCGCCGTTGCCGTCGTTGACGGTCACGGTAAACGTTTCGGTAAAGGTCTCGCCGGACTTCAGGCCTTGAACAGCCTTGTTGGCGTTGTCGAGGTTGTAGGTCCAGTTGCCCGAACCATCGACCGAGAACGAACCATAAGCACCCTTGCCGTCGTTGTTTACGGTCCAGGTGTGCGTATCGGTCGTGTCGACGTCAGTGACGTCGATCTTGCCGGTGGCAACGAGCGTGCCGTCTTCGGTAACCGCGCCGTCAGCCTTACCCGTCAGAACCGGGATGTCATTCGTACCGACGATCGTGACCACGACCTGGCCCGTCGTGCCATCAGCCGTCGTAACGGTGAACGTCTCGGTCAAGGTCTTGCCCGCGCCCAGGCCTTGAACGGCCGGGTCGTTGTTGGTCAGGGTGTAGTTCCACTTGCCATCGGCGTCGATGGAGAACGTGCCGTGCTGACCGGCTGCATTCGTCTGCGTTTGGAAGACCGCTTGACCTGCATCCGGATCGGTGACTTCCAGCTTGCCGCCGGTCGTAAGCGTCACGTCTTCGGTGACCGAACCCTTGTCATCGCCGGGTTGAACGGGGGTGATGAGGGCGCCGTCGTCGGTGCCGTTGATGGTGACCGTAACTTGCTTGTCGACGATTCCGCCGTTGCCGTCGTTGACGGTCACGGTAAACGTTTCGGTAAAGGTCTCGCCGGACTTCAGGCCTTGAACAGCCTTGTTGGCGTTGTCCAGGTTGTAGGTCCAGTTACCCGAACCATCGACCGAGAACGAACCATAAGCACCCTTGCCGTTGTTGTTTACGGTCCAGGTGTGCGTATCGGTCGTGTCGACGTCAGTGACGTCGATCTTGCCGGTGGCAACCAGCGTGCCGTCTTCGGTGACAGCGCCATCGGCCTTACCGGTCAGGACCGGGATGTCGTTGGTACCAACGATCGTGACCACGACTTGGCCAGTGGTGCCATCAGCCGTCGTAACGGTGAAGGTCTCGGTCAAGGTCTTGCCAGCGCCCAGGCCTTGAACAGCCGGGTCGTTATTGGTCAGCGTGTAGTTCCACTTGCCATCGGCATCGATGGAGAACGTGCCGTGCTGACCGGTTGCATTGGTCTGCGTTTGGAAGACCGCTTGGCCAGCGTCGGGATCGGTGACTTCGAGCTTGCCGCCGGTCGTAAGCGTCACGTCTTCGGTGACCGAGCCCTTGTCATCGCCGGGTTGAACGGGGGTGATGAGGGCGCCGTCGTCGGTGCCGTTGATGGTGACCGTAACTTGCTTGTCGACGATTCCGCCGTTGCCGTCGTTGACGGTCACGGTAAACGTTTCGGTAAAGGTCTCGCCGGACTTCAGGCCCTGAACAGCCTTGTTGGCGTTGTCCAGGTTGTAGGTCCAGTTGCCCGAACCATCGACGGAGAACGAGCCATACGTACCCTTGCCGTCATTGTTGACGGTCCAAGTGTGCGTATCGGTCGTGTCAATGTCAGTGACGTCGATTTTGCCGGTAGCAACCAAGGTGCCGTCTTCGGTGACCGCGCCGTCAGCCTTACCGGTCAACACCGGAGTGTCGTTGGTACCAACGATGGTGACGACCACCTGGCCCGTCGTGCCATCCGCCGTTGTGACCGTAATCGTCTCGGTCAGCGTCTTGCCCGCACCCAAACCTTGAACGGCGGCGTCGCCATTGTTCAGGTTATACGTCCACTTGCCGTCCGCATCGATCGAGAACGTGCCGTGTGCGGCGGGGGTGCCGGACTGAACCTGGAACACGGCTTGGCCGGCGTCTGGGTCGGCGACGTTCAACTTGCCGCCGACGGTCAGAGCCACATCTTCGGTGACGGTGCCTTGGTCTGCGCCCGGGATGCCCGGGGTGATAACGGCGCCGTCATCCGTGCCATTGATCGTGACCGTGACTTGTTGCGTCGTGACGCCGCCGTGGCCGTCGTCGACCGTGACGGTGAAGGTCTCAGTGATCGATTCGCCGCTCTTCAGGCCCTTGACGGTGGTGTTGCTGTCGTCCAGGTTGTAGGACCACTTGCCGGTGTTGTCGACCGTGAAGCTGCCAAAGTCGCCCTTGCCGCCGTTGTTGACCGTCCAGGTGTGCGTGTCGTTTGCGTCGACGTCGGTCTGGGTCAGTTGGCCGGTGACGTTGGTGGTGCTGCCGTCAGTGACGGAACCGGTGGTCTGGCCGCTGATGACCGGCGCGTCGTTGGTGCCGTTGATGGTGACCGTGACGGCTTGCGTGGTCACGCCGCCGTGGCCGTCGTCGACGGTGACGGTGAACGTCTCGGTCAGCGATTCGCCGACGCCCAGTGCTTGCACCTTGGGATCAGCATTGTTCAGGTTGTAGGTCCACTTGCCGGTGCTGTCGACCGAGAAGTTGCCGTGGTCGCCGTTGCCGCCGTTGTTGACCGTCCACGTGTGCGTGTCGTTCGTGTCTACGTCGGTCTGGCCCAGTTGGCCGCTCACCGTCAGAGAGCCGTCTTCTTTGACGGAACCCGAGGCTTCTCCGCTGACGACGGGCACGTCATTGGTGCCGTTGATGGTGATCGTGACGGCTTGCGTGGTCACGCCGCCGTGGCCGTCGTTGACCGTGACGGTGAAGGTTTCGGTCAGCGACTCGCCTGCGCCCAGCGCTTGCACGGCCGGGTTGGTGTTGGTCAGGTTGTAGGTCCAGGTGCCGTCGGCGGCAATGGTCAGCGCGCCGTACTGGCCGGCGCCATTGTTGTTGATTGACCACGTGTGCGTGTCGGACGTATCGACGTCAGCCACATCAAGCTTGCCGGTGGCGGCGAGGGTGGTTTCTTCGGTGACGGCGCCGGCGGCTTGGCCGCTGAGCGTGGGCACGTCGTTCGTGCCTTGGATGGTGACGGTGACCGTGCCGGTGGTGCCGTCTGCCGTGGTGACGGTGAAGGTCTCGGTCAGCGTTTCGCCGACGGCCAGCGCTTGCACGCGGGCGTCGTTGTTGTTCAGGTTGTAGACCCACGCGCCGCTGGCGTCGATCGAGAATGTGCCGTGCTGGCCAGCCTGGCCGGATTGCACGACGAAGCGGGCTTCGCCGTCGTCGACGTCGGTGACGTTGAGCTTGCCGTTTGCAGTGAAGGTGGTGTCTTCCTTGACTGTGCCGGCGTCATCGCCCGCGTTGGCGGGGGTGATCTGGGCGGGGTCGTTCACGCCGACGATCGTGACTTCGACCGTGGCGGTAGACGTCGCGCCGCTGGGATCGGTGACGGTGTAGGAAATCGTGGTGGTGGCGGTTTGGCCGGCCGGCAGGTTCTGAAAGCCCGTGCCCGGCGTGAACGTGTAGCTGCCGTCAGGCAAGACGGTGAACGTGCCGCCATTGGTGCCGGTGACGGTAACGCCGCCCGCGGTCATGGGGCGGCCGCTGACGGAGACGATCGCCAGGGGATCGCCATCGGGGTCGGCGTCGTTGGTGAGCAGGTTGCCGCGCTGGACGGCATTCTGGTCGCCGCTGCTGACGTCGTTCAGGGCGGACGGCGCGGTGTTGGTCGCGGCCGGCGCGGTCGTATCGTCGGTGTTGTCGCCGGTGGCGCCCGCCGCCGAGGCACGGGGAAGGGTGTCGTCGCCGCGGCTGGGGTTGGGATAGGCCAGGTCCAGCGGAGTCGTGGTTTCCAGGATGCGGGCCAGGCGCACGAAGCTGCTGCCGCCGGCATCGCCGCCGCCGGCCACGATGGCGGCGGTGGGGTCCAGTTCGTCGAAGGGGTCGCGCCCGGCCTGCAGCGCAGCCAGCAGGCGGTCGGAATCGGTGCCGGTCGGCGGCGTGATGGCCGCTTCGCTCGGATCGGCCAGCGGGCCGGTGAGGTCCTCGTTGATGGCGACCTCGCGGCTTTCACCGATCACGATCGGCATGCCGTTTTCAACCTGAAGGGAAACCGTGGCGCCCGAGGCCGTGACGATGTCACTGCCGGCAGGGACTTTGCTGCCTTGATGCAGTTCAGTCAGCGAGCCGTCGCTATTGCGTATCCACGCGCGGCCGGAAATTTCATTGACAACTGCGGCGGGGGTAAAGGTGGCCATGTGGGTTCCGTTTCAGGGAGTTATCCAAAGATGGCCAAATACTAGGGTTTGCCCCAAAGGGAGGCATATTGTCCTCAAGGACAATATCAAGAGGTAATTTTGCTCCGTGAGTCTGCGGGTGCGGAAATACCATGGACGAGCAGGGCGAGCTGCAGGCGGTCCGCGACCTTGAGCTTGTCGAAAACGGCAGACAGATGGGCCTTGACCGTGCGCTCAGTGATGCCCAGGGCTTCAGCGATCTGGGCGTTGGACTGGCCGCTGGCGGCGTAGCGGGCAACGGTGACTTCGCGTTCGGTAAGCAGGCCGTTGTCCCAGGAATGGGCATCCTGGGCGCGTTCGGTCATCAGTTTGAGCAGGCGCGTCACCAGCGACCGGCCCATCCAGATGCCGCCCGACGCCACCACTTCCAGCGCCTGCGACAAGGCGGCGGCCGAGGCATAGCTATGGCAATAGCCGTGGGCGCCCGCGCCTAGCGCCTGGGTGCCTTGCTCGTCATTCGGGCTGGGGCTGGCCACAACCACATGCAAGCCGGCCAGGGACGAGGACCAGATCGGGTCTTGCCATGACGGCAGGCGCGGCACGTCGGTATCCAGCACCGCCACAGCGCGGCCTTGCTCGCGCCAGCGTTGCAGGTCAGCCAGACCCCGCCCGCGGGCAGCCAGCCAGCGCGTGGAATCCAGCGCGCGCCAATGCTGCCACAGCAGGTCGTCGTGCGTAATCAACAGGACGGGAACAGGTTTCATAAAGCCTTCCAGCTCTCCTTAACGTTCGGTAAAGGCGTTAGCCTTGGCACGCAAGATCGGTTTGAGCAGGTACTGCAGCACAGTGCGTTTGCCCGTCAGGATATGAACCTCGGCCACCATCCCGGGGATGATGGGCAAGAGCTTGTCCCCCACGGTGCTGCGGTCCGTGCGGACGCGCACCACGTAATACGAATTGCCTTTCTCGTCGGTGACCGTGTCGGCGCCGATCTGTTCGACCTTGCCTTCCAGGCCGCCGTAGATGGCGAAGTCATAGGCGGTGAATTTCACTTCGGCCTTCTGGTCGGCGTGCAGGAAACCGATGTCGCGCGGCTGGATACGCACTTCCAGCAGCAGCGTGTCGTCCTTGGGCACGATCTCGATGATGTCCTTGCCCGGCTGCACCACGCCGCCCACGGTGTTGTTGAACAGCGTCTTGATGGTGCCGGCCAACGGGGCGCGCACTTCAGCCAGCTTCACGCGATCGGCCAGCGCCAGCTTGCCTTGGCGCAGGGTGGACAGCTTGGTGTTGGTTTCCGAAAGTTCGCTGCGTGCCTGGTTGCGGATGTTCAGCTCAGACTCTTCGAGCTTGCTTTGCGCTTCCTTGATCGACGCCTGGAAGCGGTCGATCTGCGCCTCGGCGCCTTTCTGTTCACCGCAGTAGCGGGCCACGTCGCGTTGCAAGCGCAGCAGATCCACTTCGGACACGGCGCCGCTTTTCAGCAGGGGACGCGTCACCTGAAGTTCGCGCGAGGTCAGGCCGCAGCTGGCCGATGCCTGGTCGCGCTTGGCGATCGTTTCGCGCAGGTCTTCCTGGCGCTGCTTGAGCTGTTCGCGGGCGACGTTGACCGTGGCGTTCAGTTCGGTATTGCGCGCTTGCCACGCGTTGCGCTCCATTTCGGCCAGGCCGGGCGCCTGCTTCAGCACTTCTTCCGGGGCCACAAAGGGCTCGCCAGTGGCCAGCGCTTCCAGACGGGCGGACTTGGCCAGCAAGGACAGGTATTCCGCATTGTTCTCGCCCAACGAGGACGCAAAACGTGTGGAGTCGATTTTCAGCAGCGTCTGGCCGGCTTGCACTTCCTGGCCCGGACGAACCAGAATTTCTTCGACGATGCCGCCATCCAGGCTCTGGATGATCTGCACCTGGCGCGACGGCACAACCTTGCCTTCGCCGCGCACCACCTCGTCAATGCTGCCGGTCGCTGCCCAGACAAGCAGGAGCGCCGTGGCCAGCAAGGCCACCCACAGCAGCACACGCGAACTGCGGGCCTGCGATTCGTGAATCACCCATTCGGCGTTGCCGACATAGTCAGACCGCTTTTCGACTTTGCCTTTTTCCGTGCCATCCAGCAGCCGGTCGAAAAAGAATACGAAGACGTTGCGCAATTTGCGCCACAAGCCGCCCAACAGGCCGTGCTTGGTCTCTCCAGGATTTGTCTGCATGGCGCCCTTAACTCCCGCGTCCAACGCGTCCCTGACGCAGTGCTTCCACAACTTGCTCCTTGGGACCGTCGGCCACGATGTGACCGTTGTCGATCACGATCAGGCGGTCGACCAGGTCCAGCAACGCGGTCCGGTGCGTGACCAGAAGAATCGTCTTGGTCGCGCTGGCCTCGCCCAGCCGCTTGCGCAGTTGGGCTTCGCTTTGGTGGTCCATGTTGCTGCTGGGTTCGTCCAGCAGCAGGATGGGAGGATCGTTGATCAGGGCGCGGGCCACGGCAACGGATTGCCGTTGGCCGCCTGACAACGATTCACCGCGTTCGCCAATGATCATGTCGAACCCGTTGGGGTGCAGGTTGGCGAAGTCGGTGACGCCGGCCAGATTGGCGGCCGCCAAAATGCTGGCGTCGTCGGCATAGGGCGCGCCCATGGCCAGGTTGTGCTTCAGGCTGCCGTAGAACAGCGTCGGGTCTTGCGGCACATGGCCGATCGCGCGGCGCACGTCGGCCGGGTCGATCTGGCGGACGTCCACGCCATCGAGCAGCACGGCGCCTTCGGTGGGCTGATATAGCGCCAGCGCCAGCTTTTCCAGCGTGGTCTTGCCCGAACCGATGCGGCCGATGATGCCGACCTTTTCACCGGGCTTGAGCTTGAACGACACCTTCTTCAGCACCGGCTGCGTGCTGCCGGGATACGAGAACGTGACGTCGCGGAATTCCAGGCCGCCGTGGAACACCGGGCGATGCAGGAACTCGGATTCGGCGGGGCGTTCGATCGGCAGCTTCATGTAGTTGTCGATGGAACCCAGCGAGGTGCGGGCGTTTTGATATTGCATCAGCAGGCCGGCCACCTGGCCCAGCGGCGCCAGGCAGCGGCCGGCAATCATGGATGCGGCGATGATGCCGCCCATGGACATGGCCGATTCCTGTGCCTGGTACACGCCGATGATCACGACGGCGATCGACACCAGTTGTTGAATTGCCTGTACGAAGCCGACCGTTGACGACGAAATCAGCTTGAGCTTGCCGCCCGTTTGCGCGATGAATTCGGTAGCGCGTTCCCAGTTGCGCTGGATGGCGCCCTGGGCGTTGAGCGTCTTCACGGCTTCCAGGCCGGTCAGCGCTTCCACCAGCGTGGCGTTGCGTTGCGAGCTGGCTTGGAAAGACGCCATCGTCAGCGCTTCCATGCGCGCCTGCGCGGCAAGCGACACCAGCAGAATCAGCACGATTGCCACGAGCGGCGGCAGAATCATCCATGGCGAGATCCAGGCCAAGGCGGCCAGGAACAGCACGATGAAAGGCAGATCGACCAGCGTGGTGATGGTGGCTGATGCGATGAAGTCGCGGATGGATTCGAATGAACGTAGGTTGGCCGCGAAGGAACCCACCGACACCGGCCGGCCCTCCAGGCGCAAGTCCAGCACGCGTTCCATGATCTGCGCAGACAGGCGCACATCGACCCGTTTGCTGGCGCTGTCTACTACGTGCGAGCGCGCCGTGGACAAAATCATGTTGAAGATCACGACCAGCGTAATGCCGATGGCCAGCACCCACAGCGTCTCGACGGCGTTGTTGGGCACGACGCGGTCGTACACGTTCATGGTGAACAACGGCATCGCCATGGCGAAGATGTTGATCAGCAGGGCGGCGATCAGCGCGTCGCGGTACAGGCGCCGGTTTTCCATGATGGCGGCCCAGAACCAATGGCGCTCGCGCACCTTGGCGACTTCCGGCGCTCGCGCGTCAAAGCGGAACTGCGGGCGCACAAAGCACACCAGGCCGGTGTACTGCGCGGCCAACGCTTCGGGCGTCATCTCGACAGAGCTGCCGCCTAGTTCAGGATGGCTGACGATGTATTTGCCGTCTTCTTTCTTGAGCAGCAGGCAGGCGCGTTCGCCCTGCAGCAGCAGAATCGCGGGCAACAGGTCTTGAGAAATGCTGTCCAGCGTGCGTTTGACGACGCGCGCGGAAAGTTGCGCGCGCGCAGCGGCGCGAGGCAGCAGGGCAGGGGTCAGCCGGTGTTCTTCCAGCGGTAAACCCGAAGACAGCGCCTGCGCCGTGGCGGTCACGCCGTGCAGGCGCGTGATTTCAACCAGGCAGTCCAGCAGCGGGTCGTCGTGCGCCGCGCGGGCATCGGCACGCCATTTCCGAGCGGCCTTTTCAGATAACTTGTCCATCTTCGTCATCCAAGAGGTCGAGGTGTTCGGACAGGCGCGCGCGTTGCTGCTTGCGCTGTGAAAGTTTTTGCTGGGCCTGGATAGGCAGGTCCGTCATGCGCAAGGTGCCATTGGCGATCAAGGCGTCGATCAAGTCTTCCAGGACGCGGACAAAGTCCGCGTCCAGCTGCGAAAATTCTTTGCCCTGGGGGGTCATATGGCCTCCTTGCGACCCAACACCGGTCAGGGCTTGGCGTTGGGTGCGTTCAGCGGCACGAGCGTGGGCGGCAGCGTGCCTTCGTTGTATTGCACGCGCACGGGCGCCAAGCGGGCAGCGTCGGGAACCGTCGAATTGCAAAGCTTGATCACTTCGTCGGAGACTTCCAGCTTGCCGTTTTCCTCGGGCATCTCATTGCGCGCGGGTTGCAGCGACAGCGCAGGCAGCAGTGCATGCGACAGCGCCAGCCAGCGGTATTGCGCAAGCTTGAGGTCATACAGGCCGTTGGTCAATGCGCGGCGTGACTCAAACAACTCGTTTTCGGTGTCCAGCAAGTCCAGCAGCGAACGTTGGCCAATCTGGAATTGTTGGCGATACGCGTCACGGACTTTTGTGGTGGCCACTTCGTGGTCACGCAGGAACGGCAGCTTCTGGCTCAGGCTCTGGACGTTATTCCAAGCCACGGCCAAGTCCTGCTGCACATTGCGGCAGGTGTAGTCGCGGATGTCGCGTGCGGCGTACGACTGCGCGGCCGTCTGGCGGACGCGGGCCGAATCGGCGCCGCCGCGGTACAGGTTGTAGCTCATCACGACTTGCACGCTGGAGCTTTGAATATCGCGGGTTTGCGGGGTGGGGTCGTTCTGGTCGCGGCCCGTGGAAGCCACGAATTCAAACTTCGGCGAGAACGCGCCCTTGGACGAGGCCACGCCCGCTTGCGCGGCTTGCAGGCCGGCTTGCTTGGACAGGAAGCTGGGGTTGCGGCGCAGCGACTCATTGAAGTCGCCCGGTTTCACAGGAAGCTTGTCGCCAATGTCGGGCGGCGGCTGCATGGCTTCGGGCGGGAAGGCGCCGGTGACGCGCTGAAAGCGCTGCTGTACGTCCAGCAGGTTGGCGGTTTCCGTCATCAGGTTGGTCTGAGCCAGCGACAAACGGCCGCCCGCCTGTTCCAGGTCGACCCGGCGGCCAACGCCCGATTCGGTGCGCTCGCCAATCTGCTTGAGCGTTTCTTCGTGCAAGGAATAGTTCTGGCGGGCCAGCAGCTCCATATCGCGATAGCGTTGCAGGTCGATATAGGCCTGCACGGCGGAAAACGCCGTGCTGTCGCTGGTGGCCAGCACGTCATAGAAGCGTGCGAGCTTGTCGAAACCCGCTTGCTTGACGTCGTTGTTGGTACGGAAGCCGTCAAAAATCAGCTGGCGCAGTTCGACGTTGTAGCCCGGGCGGCTCCAGTTCTGCGAGCCCACGGCCGGCACGTTGCTGCGATATTCGCGGCCCAGATAGCCCTGGGCATTGATCTGCGGAAAGTACGCGGCGCGGGCAACCGACTGGCCTTCCAGCGACGCTTGGAAGTCGTGGTACTTGGCTTGGATTTCGGGATTGCTGAGCAGCGTCTGTTCAACGATCTGGTTCAGCGTCACTGCGGACGGGGCGCCGGTTGCGGCGGCGGGCGCTGCGGACTGTGCAAATGCTGCGGGAACAAAGGCCAGGGCAAGGATCGAAGTCGTGCTCTTAAGCAAAAACGAAGCCATAGTGATTATTCGCGAGTAGGTTTAGATTGAGTGGCCGACATCTTGTATGAAAATGTCATATCTTCCGAGTCAAGATTTGTTAAATCGTGGCAGGCAGATACGACTGGCCAAAACGTTTCGTCGCGCAACATCACTTAAATTTCCTGAATTTGCACGAACTTCACAGTAGCTGAAATTCCCAGCTTGATTAATACGTTTTATTTCGCATTATTTCGAAAAAGACGCAACCGTAGTGAAACTAGATTATATCGGCTAGATAATTCTGAATCTATTTTCCTTAACAAAGTTTTTCTATGTGATTAATTTTCCACAACCTCTTCCCCAACTTTTCAGGAAGGGTGCGGAGTGAGGCGGATAGCGTCCGTTTTGCGCCCATCATGGTAGTGGTGGTACTAGTATCCATGGTGTGGTTGTACTAGGTTCAGACCGTGTGCATAATTCCTCCATGCCGCAGTGGCCGGCGCGGGAGCGACTTGCTTTTCAACCGCGTGAGGCACGAGCCGGATTGTCTATTTGCAGAGCGCATCCATGGCCCAAACCCTTTACGACAAACTCTGGGACGCCCACATCGTCCACCAGGAATCAGACGGCACCTGTCTGCTCTATATCGATCGCCACCTGCTGCACGAAGTGACCAGCCCGCAGGCGTTCGAGGGCTTGGCCATTGCCGGCCGCAAGCCGTGGCGCACGGGCGCCAACCTGGCGGTGGCGGACCACAACGTGCCGACGATCAATCGCGCCCAGGGTATTGATGACCCGGTCTCCCGCCTGCAAGTGGATACGCTGGACACCAATTGCGATAAGTACGGCATTACCGAATTCCGCATGAATGACTTGCGCCAGGGCATCGTGCACGTGATCGGGCCGGAGCAGGGCGCAACGCTGCCCGGCATGACGGTCGTCTGTGGTGACTCGCACACCAGCACGCACGGCGCGCTGGGCGCGTTGGCTTTCGGTATTGGCACGTCCGAAGTCGAGCACGTGCTGGCTACGCAAACGCTCTTGATGAAAAAAGCCAAGAGCATGCTGATCAAGGTTGAAGGCGAATTGCCCTTCGGCTGTACGGCCAAGGATGTGGTGCTCCACATCATCGGCATCATCGGTACGGCGGGCGGTACGGGCCACGCCATCGAATTCGCCGGCAGCACGATCCGCGCGCTGTCCGTGGAAGGCCGCATGACGGTCTGCAACATGGCCATCGAAGCGGGCGCCCGTTCGGGCATGGTCGCGGTGGACGACAAGACGGTCGAGTATTTCCGCGGCCGTCCGTTTGCGCCCCACGGCGTGGTCTGGGATCAGGCCGTCAAGTACTGGCGCACGCTGCACACCGACGAAGGCGCCAAGTTCGACACCGTTGTGGAAGTCAATGCGCGCGACATCAAGCCGCAAGTCACCTGGGGCACGTCGCCCGAAATGGTGTTGCCGGTGGACTCCCGCGTGCCGGACCCCGATCGTGAAAAAGACGATGTGCGCCGCAGCGGCATGGAGCGCGCGCTGGAATACATGGGCTTGAAGCCCAACACGCCGCTTACCGATATCCGCGTGGACCGCGTGTTCATCGGCTCGTGCACCAATTCGCGTATTGAAGACTTGCGCGCCGCGGCCGTCGTGGCCCGCGGCAAGCGCGTCGCGTCCAATGTGCGCCAGGCGATGGTGGTGCCGGGTTCGGGCTTGGTCAAGCAGCAGGCCGAGCGCGAAGGGCTGGACAAGATTTTCATCGAAGCCGGCTTTGAATGGCGCGAACCGGGCTGCTCGATGTGCCTGGCCATGAACGCCGACCGCCTTGAACCGGGCGAGCGTTGCGCATCCACGTCGAACCGCAACTTCGAAGGCCGCCAAGGCCAGGGCGGCCGCACGCACCTGGTCAGCCCCGCGATGGCGGCCGCCGCCGCCGTGGCCGGCCACTTCGTCGACGTCCGCACGTTCCGTTAAGCGATACAGCACCGAGTACCGACATCATGCAAGCATTTACCACTCACGAAGGCCTGGTGGCTCCGCTCGATCGCGAAAA
The DNA here is from genome assembly GCF_902859595.1 of Achromobacter kerstersii. Lineage (GTDB taxonomy): Bacteria > Pseudomonadota > Gammaproteobacteria > Burkholderiales > Burkholderiaceae_B > Achromobacter > Achromobacter kerstersii. Next base: position 161,688 of record NZ_CADIJQ010000003.1, read on the forward strand.
CGTCGACACGGACCTCATCATCCCCAAGCAGTTTCTCAAGTCCATCCAGCGCACGGGTTTCGGGCCCAACCTCTTTGACGAGCTGCGTTATCTGGACCACGGCGAACCCGGCATGGACAACAGCAAGCGTCCGCTGAATCCGGATTTTGTGCTGAACCAGCCGCGTTACCAGGGCGCTTCGGTGCTGCTGGCCCGCAAGAACTTTGGCTGCGGTTCCAGCCGTGAACACGCGCCCTGGGCGCTGACGCAGTTTGGCTTTCGCGCCATCATTGCGCCGTCGTACGCCGACATCTTCTTCAACAACAGCTTCAAGAACGGCTTGCTGCCGATCGTGCTGTCTGAATTGGAAGTGGCGCGCCTGTTCGATGAGGTCAAAGCCTTCCCGAACTACAAGCTGAACATCGACCTGGACCGTCAGGTTGTGATCGCCCCGGACGGCCGCGCGATGGGCTTCGATATCGAACCCTTCCGCAAGTACTGCCTGCTCAATGGCTTTGACGATATCGGCCTGACCTTGCGTCACGCCGACAAGATCCGCGCCTTTGAAGCCGAACGCCTGGCCCGCCATCCCTGGCTGGAAAGCCGTCCCATCGCCTGAACCCTATTCTGATCACAGGATCGCTTCTTAAATGACTCACAACATTGCAGTCTTGCCGGGTGACGGCATCGGCCCGGAAATCGTTGAGCAGGCCGTGCGCGTCCTGAAGGCGCTGGACGTTTCCTTCGACATCAAGCAGGCTCCCGTGGGCGGCGCCGCGTTCGACCAGTTCGAACACCCGCTGCCGCCGGCCACGCTGAACCTGGCCAAGGAATCGGACGCCATTCTGTTTGGCGCCGTCGGCGACTGGAAGTACGACAGCTTGCCGCGTGAATTCCGTCCGGAACAAGCCATTCTGGGCCTGCGCAAGGCGCTGGGCCTGTTTGCGAACCTGCGTCCGGCCATTCTGTATCCCGAGCTTGCCAGCGCCTCGTCGCTGAAGCCCGAGATCGTGTCCGGCCTGGACATCCTGATCATCCGCGAACTGACCGGCGACATTTACTTCGGCACGCCGCGCGGTGTGCGCTCGTCGCCGGACGGCGCCTTCACGGGCGAACGCGAAGGCTACGACACGATGCGCTACGCCGAAACCGAAGTGCGCCGCATCGCGCGCATCGGCTTCGAATCGGCCCGCAAGCGCAACAAGAAGCTGTGCAGCGTGGATAAGGCCAACGTGCTGGAAACGTCGCAGTTCTGGCGCGATATCGTCATTGAAGTGGCGCGTGAATATCCGGACGTCGAGCTGTCGCACATGTACGTCGACAACGCCGCCATGCAACTGGTGCGCAACCCGCGCCAGTTTGACGTCATCGTCACGGGCAACCTGTTCGGCGACATTCTGTCGGACGAAGCGGCCATGCTGACGGGCTCGATCGGCATGCTGCCGTCGGCATCGCTGAATGCCAGTGGCCAGGGCTTGTACGAACCCAGCCACGGTTCGGCTCCGGACATCGCCGGCCAAGGCATCGCCAATCCGTTGGCGACGATTCTGTCGGCCGCCATGCTGCTGCGTTACTCGCTGAACCTGGCGCCCCAGGCTGACCGTATCGAAGCCGCCGTGCGCCGCGTGCTGGCCGACGGCCTGCGCACCGCCGACATCTTCGAACCGGGCACGACGAAAGTCAGCACGGCGGGCATGGGCGACGCAGTGCTGAAAGCCCTGGCCTGATCGTCAAGCAAGGGGCGCGCCCTTGCGGCGCAGCCCCAAGATTTTGAAGGGCCGCCCGCAAGGCGGCCCTTTTTGCGACCCAGCTCTGAGCCGCCGGTGGGCTTGCCATTGACCCGATGCGGCCCTGTTGTGAAGGCGCCGCGAAAGGGCATGCCTTGTCTTGTGGCCCCGATTTTTTCTAGCTGCGCCGCAACATCTCCCCGTGCATTCTGATAAATTGTTGAATTGCACGTTTTTTTCTACCCGGACCTTGTCTCCACCTTTATAGAGCGATTGAAATGAATCATGCAGTAGGCCTTGTCGGCTGGCGCGGAATGGTCGGCTCGGTGCTCATGCAACGCATGCGCGACGAGAACGACTTCGCACTGATCGAACCGGTGTTCTTTTCCACCAGCAATGCTGGCGGCGCTGCGCCCACGTGGGCCGAAGGCGCGGGCCCGTTGCAAAATGCCTACGATATTGATGCTCTGAAAAAACTGCCGATCATTCTGACGGCACAAGGCGGCGACTACACGTCCGAGGTTTACCCGAAGCTGCGCGGCGCGGGCTGGAACGGCATCTGGATTGATGCGGCCAGCACCCTGCGCATGGCTGACGACGCCATCATCGTTCTGGACCCGGTCAACCGCCCGGTCATCGACGCAGCGCTCAAGCGCGGCGTGCGCAATTTCATCGGCGGCAACTGCACGGTCAGCTGCATGCTGATGGGTCTGGCCGGCCTGTTCAACAACGACCTGGTGGAATGGATGACCTCCATGACGTACCAGGCCGCATCCGGCGGCGGCGCGCAACACATGCGCGAACTGCTGACCCAGTTCGGCGAGATCAACCAAGCCGTCAAGCCGTTGCTGGACGACCCCGCGTCGGCCATCCTGGCGATCGACCGCGGCGTGCTGGCCAAGCAGAAAGATCCGGCGCTGCCCCACGAACACTTCGGCGTGCCGCTGGGCGGCAACCTGATTCCCTGGATCGACAAGGATCTGGGCGACGGGATGTCGAAGGAAGAGTGGAAGGCCGAAGTCGAAACCAACAAGATCCTGGGCCGTGGCGCTGCTTTCGGCACGCCGGCCACCCCGATCGACGGCCTGTGCGTGCGCATCGGCGCCATGCGCTGCCACAGCCAGGCGCTGACCATCAAGCTCAAGCGCGATGTGCCGATCGACGAAATCGAAGCGCTGATCGCGCAAGGCACGCAGTGGGCGAAGGTGGTTCCGAACACCAAGGAAGCCACCGTCTCTGCGCTGACCCCCGTGGCCGTTACCGGTACGCTGGATATTCCGGTGGGCCGCCTGCGCAAGCTGTCGATGGGCTCGCAGTACCTGGGCGCCTTCACCGTGGGCGACCAACTGCTGTGGGGCGCCGCCGAACCGCTGCGCCGTATGTTGCGCATTGCGCTGGCCGAAGCCTGATGCCGGTTCGGGCGCCGCGCGGCGGGGCCTGATCGTGTAGCAAGTGAAGCAAGGGCACCTTCGGGTGCCCTTGACGTTTGAGCGATAGTGAAAAGGTGTGGCGGATGCGCCCGCGAGTCAATGCCGATGCGCCTTTCAGGTTTGTGAAATGCCCGTCATCCATTACACTTTTCCGGTGAATTGAGGCCTGTTCTCACTGATTTGGTGCGGACGGGCTCTAGCCCGTAATTCGACTACAAGAACGGAATTCCAGCTTATGACCCAGCGTTCGCGCCACGTGAAGCATGCCCGCCGTTTGAAAGCCCTTCAATGGGCGATCGCCTTGGCGATCGGGTCGAGCATGTGCAGTTCGGCGCTGGCCATGCGCGTGGGGCATTCGCGTGTCGTGTCCGTGCCGGGTGCGCCGTTGCAGGCGGTTGTGGGCTTGCAGGAACTGACGCCGGATGAAGTCGCGTCGCTGAAAGTATCGGTGGCGGATGATGCGGCCTGGCAACGCGCTGGCCTGAAGCCGCCGGTGCCGTTGGGCAGCATGGTTGTCCGGGTCGAAGACGGCATGGACGCCACGCGCAAGAATTTGCGCATCCGTGGCACCCAGCCGCCGGCAAGCGGCGCGGTGGATCTGCTGCTGGATATCAGCTCGAGTTCGGGGCAGCGCCAAGTGCAGGTCAGCATTCTGGTGCCATTGCGCGGAACCGGCGCTGACGTGACGCCCGCCGCCGTCGGCACCGCGCGTGCAGGGGGCACGACGGGCTCGGTCAACGTCAAATCGGGCGACAACCTGTTCGCCATCGCACAACGCAACGCGGTGCCCAACGCCTCGGTCTACCAGATGCTGGTGGCGCTGTGGCGCGCCAATCCCGAGGCGTTCATCCAGAGCAATATGAATCTGGTGCGTGCGGGACAGAAGCTGAAAATTCCTGATGCGGCAACGGTGCGCGCGATTGACCCGGCCGAAGCGCGCCGCATTTTCAATGAACACGCCGAAGCCTTCGCCAAGTATCGCGCCCGTCTTGGCGCGGCCGCCGGTGCGAATCCGTCGGTGGTGAAGGGCCAGGACGCCGCCTCCGGCACCGTCGCCCGCCCGGGCGACACCGGTGTCGCCAGTGCTGCGCCCACGCAGGATCGTGTGCGCCTGTCTTCAGGCGAGGCATCGAACAGCCCGTCCGCGCAAGCCGACGCGCAGGCGGATGCCAGGACGTCGAGCGAGCGCGCGATGAAAGACGTCGAAGGCCGCGTCAATCAGCTGCAAAGCAATGTGGACGAGTTGAATAAAGCGGTTGCGCAGCAGGGAGCGTCGGGCGGTGCAGGCGCAACGGGCGCATCAGGTGCTTCGGGTGCAGCAGGTACCTCGGGCACGTCGGGCGCAGCAGGTACACCGGGCGCAGCAGGCACACCGGGTGCAGCAGGCACACCGGGCGCAGCGGGCACACCGGGTGCAGCAGGCACGCCGGGCGCAGCAGGTACGTCGGGCGCAGCAGGTACGCCGGGTGCAGCAGGCACATCGGGTGCAGCAGGCACACCGGGTGCAGCAGGCACACCGGGCGCAGCAGGAACACCGGGTGCAACAGGCGCAACAGGCGCAGCGGCCGCAGCAGGCTCACCGGCCGCAGCAGGCTCACCGGGTGCAGCAGGAACACCGGGTGCAGCGGGTACTCCTAGCGCAGCAGGCACGTCGGGCGCAGCAGGCACGCCGGGCGCAGCAGGCACGCCGGGTGCAGCAGGCACGTCGGGCGCATCAGGTGCACCGGGCGCAGCAGGCACGTCGGGCGCATCAGGAACACCGGGCGCAGCAGGCACGCCTGGCGCAGCAGGCACGCCTGGCGCAGCAGGCACGCCTGGCGCAGCAGGCACGCCTGGCGCAGCAGGTACGCCGAGTGCAGCAGGCACGCCTGGCGCAGCAGGCACCCCCGGCGTAGCAGGCGCTCCCGGCGCTGCCGCGCCGTCATCCGGCGACAAGGCCGTCACGGGCACTCCGCCCTCAAACAGCAAAGATCTCACCTCCGGCATGCCCAGTTGGCTTGCCGACAATTTGCTTGTCATCGTCACCGCCGTGTTGGCGCTGATTGCGTTCGCCATTGCCTGGCTGCTGCGCCGTGCCGGCGCCCGGCGTGACGACGATGATGAGGAAACGTACGCCTATAACGAGCCGGCGCTGGACACGGCAGCGCTGAATCGCAAGCTCGATACGATCAATCTCGACCTGGACGAACCGCCCACGGACGAACCGCGCCGAGTCAGCGGACCTCGAGTTTGAATAATGTCTAGAGTTGCATTGGGGCTGGCGTACGACGGCTCCGCTTGGCAGGGTTGGCAGACACAGCCGCATCGGCAAACGGTGCAGGACACGCTGGAGTCTGCGTTGGCAAGCTTCTGTGGGGTGAAGGGCGCGGTGCCCACGATTTGCGCGGGGCGTACCGACACCGGCGTGCATGGCGCGATGCAGGTCGTTCATCTGGATACGGAGTTGGACCGGCGCATGGAATCCTGGGTGCGGGGCGTGAATGCGTTTTTGCCGCCCAGCGTATCGGTGCAGTGGGCGCAGTTGGTGTCAGACGAATTCCATGCCCGTTTCTCGGCGCGCGCCCGTACTTACGTTTATTTAGTGTGGCGAGGCCGCGTGCGGCCGGCGTTGTGGGCGGGGCGGGCCGGCTGGTGCTTTCAGCCGCTGGATGTTGATGCCATGCGCGCTGCCGCGCAGGCACTGTTGGGTGAACACGATTTCTCCAGCTTCCGGTCGTCGCAATGCCAGGCCAAGCATCCAGTGCGCCACATGCATCGGCTGGACATCGAGGAACGCGGCCCGTTCCTGGTGTTCACGCTGAAGGCCAACGCGTTTTTGCACCACATGGTGCGCAACATCATGGGTGCGTTGTTGCAGATCGGGCAGGGCAGGGAAGCTGTGGACTGGATGGCGCAACTGCTGTCGTGGCGTGACCGCAAACGAGGCGCGCCGACGTTCTCACCAGACGGCCTGTATTTGTCCGCGATTGATTATCCCGCCGAGTTTGGCCTGGAAGAGCTTGATGGCGGATCGCTGTTGCTGTCGCCGTTCACACAGACCTATTAGGAAGCTGTTGTCATTGATGGCGCGGCCTCGCGCCTGATGGAGAGGAATGCCATGCAACGCCGCGCGTTTTTGAAGCAAGCCGCTCTGGCCGCCGCGGGCAGCGCCGCACTGGCCGCCCCGGTCTACGCGCAGGATGCGCCCACAATCGCGTGGCGGCTGGCATCCAGCTTTCCCAATGAGTCGCCGACGTTGCTGGCGGGCGCCGAGGACGTCGCGCGCTACGTGGCCGAGGTCACGGACGGCCGCTTCACCATCGACATTTTCCCGGCGGGCGATCTTGTGGAATCCGGCCAGGTGCTCGATGCCGTGCAGCATCGCGTTGTCGAGTGCGGCCACACGGCATCCACGCGTTACTTCGATATTGATCCCGCGCTATGTTTTGATGCCGGCGTGCCGTTCGGCCTGAACACGCGCCAGATGAATGCCTGGATGTTGCAAGGCGAAGGCCTGGCGCTGACCCGGGTGCTGTTCGACAAGTACAACATCCTGAACTTTCCCTGTGGGTATACCGGCGCGCAAATGGGCGGCTGGTTCCGGGGCGAAATCAAAAACGTTGACGATTTGCGCGGCCTGAAAATCAAGGCCGGCGGCTTCGCGCGCCATGTGCTGGCGCGCTTGGGCGCGACGCCGGTCGACGTGCCGGTCTCGGAAAGCTATGCGGCGTTAGAGCAGGGCACGGTGGACGCGGTCGCGTGGATTGGTCCGTACGACGACGAAAATCTTGCGCTCCATAAAGTGGCGCGGAACTATTACTTTCCTGGCTGGTGGGCGGGCACCTTGCAGCTATCGCTATACGTCAACCAGGACGCTTACGATGAGCTGCCCAAGCCCTATCAATCGGCGCTGGCTTTGGCGTGCAGAATGGCCACGGGCAACATGATCGCCAAGTACGACGCGGGCAATCCCGATGCATTGCGCCGGCTGGTATCCCGAGGCGCGCAACTGAAGGCGTTTCCGAAGCCTGTCTTGCAGGCATGCTACGAGGCATCGATGGCGGCGTATAAAGAGATGAGCGCCAAGGACCCGATGTTCAAAAAGCTCTATGACAGCATGACCGCTTTTCGCGACAAGGAAGTGCCGTGGTTCCGCGTGGCCGAAGGCAGTTTCGACAATCTGCTTGCCACTTTGGGCCAGCCTGCTGCCTGAACGTGGCTTGCCCGCGCGGCAGATATACTGAATCGTCATGCCGCGATGGGCGGCACAGGTAATGAGTTCCATGCGCACACGCATCAAAATCTGCGGATTGACCCGCGAACAAGACATCGACGCCGCCGTCTCGGCCGGCGTCGATGCGATCGGCTTCGTCTTCTATGCCAAGAGCAGGCGCTGCCTGACGCCCACGCGCGCCGCGCAACTGCGCCGTGCCGTGCCGGCGTTCGTCGATGTCGTGGCCCTGTTCGTGAACCCCGACCCGGCCGATGTGCAGGCGGTGCTGGACCAGGTCGGCCCTGAACTGCTGCAATTCCACGGCGATGAAACGCCGCGGGATTGCGCGCGATACGGCCACCGTTTTCTGCGCGCCTTCCGGGCGGGCGCCCCGGGTCTGGATACCGCCGAAGGTCTGGCCACGCACTGCCGCGCCTACGGTGAAGCGGCGGGGTGGTTGTTCGATAGCTACAGCGCGGGCTACGGCGGCAGCGGCCATGGTTTCGACTACGCGTTGCTGGATGACGTCCGCGCTGATCCGGTGTCGCGCCCGCTGATCCTGTCGGGTGGTTTGAACGGCGACAACGTCGGCCAAGCCATCGAATTCGTCAGGCCGTGGGGCGTGGATGTGAGCAGCGGCGTTGAAGTCGAGCAAGGAATAAAAAGTTCTGATAGAATCTCGTTCTTCGTTGATGCAGCACATGCCGCAGACACGAAGTTGAAGGGAAAAAAGTAGTGCTTGCAGGTGAAGTTTCTGGCCAGAGTTTCGGTTCGCTCCAATCCAATGCGCAACCCCAATCCGGCCCGTTTGTTAGTTCAAACGTTGATGCTTCAAACGCAATAAAAACAGCAAAAAATCTTTTAAGACGATTTGCACAGTTTAAAAAAGCACTATATAATTCTGCTTCTTTGCAGGCGGTTAGCTCAGTTGGTTAGAGCGCCACGTTGACATCGTGGAGGTCGTTGGTTCGAACCCAATACCGCCTACCAGATTCCTGCAAAGCAGTGCCAAGCACTGTGTAGCAATGCCTAGAAAGCCGCGTAAGTCTTTGACTTCGCGGCTTTTTTGCATTCTGCGCCGCTAATGCCACCCACAGCCACAACGGGTGCCAGCAGATTTACGGGTGGGAATACGGGTGGTTGAATCGGATAATGGTGGGCCCCCAATTCCTCATTTCCGGCGTTGGACGCGCAGCTATCAAGAAAATCCGAACCCACCGTAGGGAGTCTGGAGTGTTGAAAAAAGGCGAGACATTGACCCACGTTGATTGGGCCATCTTTGGTTTGGCACTTCTCTTGCTTGCGCCGCCCGTGTTGGTCATTGTTTTCCTGAATAAGTCCAGCGTGTCGGCATTTGTGATTTCCGAGGCCGGGCGGTCGCACTTTCTATCTTATTGCTCGTTTTGGCTCGCAGCGATGGCCGGACTGACAGCCGGGCGCGGCGTAGTGAGACATCAGCGTGGCACGCCTAAAGCGGAACTGGCTGTCGCGTCGATACAGGATTACATCGAAAGCGCCGTGTTGCTGGTCAGTTCTGCGTGCGCATTGGCGCTGACCGCGCTCGATGAGCCACTGCCTCATCGCGCTTTCTTGATGCTGTTGACGTCGTATCCCATCATCTACGGTGGATATCTATTCACTTTAAAAATATGGGAGAAGCAGCGCCGGAAAAGGAACAAGGCATTTTCCTTGGCATCCATCGGCCTGCGCCATTCGCGGCGGTCTTTCCTTATCGCTGCCTGCATTGGGGTCGCGGGGCTTTGGATCATGGACCAGCTCTACCTTCCGAGCTTGATAACGTAAATCAAGTTATGCAAAATTCGCCCAGACTCGTAGCAATTACGACCTAAAGAAATGCCCCGGCTAAAAAACCGGGGCATTTCTTTTTGCGAGGCAGAGTTAACCAAGTATTCACCAGATACCGGTCGTGTCACCTGGCAGTTCATGCATTCATATTGGTTTTCAATTGCTAGGCAGCCGCAAGAATATGCCGGCGCCTGATGCATAACCCGTTATATGCTGCCTTGCGGCGAGGTTTACGCTTGCGGTTCGCTTGGCGTCGAATGTGCGTTCTTGATCACGCCGCGAATATTCAGCGCAGCTAGCCCGACTTGCAGCGCGATCAGTGCGAACGCGCCATCGTGCATGCCCCATGCGATCCACAGCACATTGCTCAGCAGGAATACCCAGAATCCTGCCTTGCGTTTGCCTGGGCCTTGCGAGGCAACGAGCCAAGCCGCCGCAAGCGACGTGACCATGGCCGGCCATTGAAGAAAATCCCACATCGCTTCCATCTGGCGCGTCCAGGGTCAATACCAAGTCAGCCGGTGCCGGCAGGAAATCAGGGCAGACTGAATCAATCAATTCCGGGCGTTTGCTGCGGGTCCACACCGGGCATCGGGTTGGGGATGCTATCGGGCGGCCAGGGTTTGCCGTCCTTCCCGCCGGATTTCGACGGGTCGTCTTTGCCTTCATCCTTTCTTTTGGCGGGCGGGATCTCGGCGGGATGCGGGTCGCGTTGTTGGTCGGACTGTTGTTCGGATTGTTGGCTCGCGTCAGGGGAATTCATGGCTTGCTCCTAGTTGATTTTCTTTAGCAGTCTGGCCACACGCGCGATGCCGCCTGTGCCGCTTGCGGCGCGTCCGATGAGTGCCGTGCCGGCTGCCGTGAAGGCCATTCGTCTGAACACGGTGGTGCCCCGCATGCCGGCCACGAGCAGCCAGGCGCCAAGCCCGAAGACCAGCAGATGCTCACCAGGAAAGTCTGGCCGGCTTGCGTCGATGTCTTTCAATTCCTGTATCAGCGATCGATCCCCGCGAGCGGGAACGTCGGCTTCGGCGATGGCGTCGGATTTCATTGGGGTCTCCCGGGTTCGATGAGCCGGATATTCAGCAAGTGCCATGCCACGCAGGCTGAGTTCAGGCCCAGCGCAAATTTTGCCGGGCCAGCAAAAAAAAGCCCCGCCAAGCGGGGCAAATCCACGGATCAGGTGGTTGTCGCCGCAGCGGCAGGGGGAGTGCCGGTGTCGCCATGCTTGACCCGAATGGCGACCACCGCCGCGGCGTGGCTGTTCAGCAATTCGCGTGCCCAATGGGGGCGTGCGCCGCTAGCCCTCATTGCCTTGGGTATTTTCGCTGGCGTCGCTTGGGTTGACGGGGGGCGGCTTGTCAGGTGGTTGGGGGGATTTATCGGCCGGCCTTGCAGGTTCGGGCGCTTTGGAGGGGGGCGTGTCAGATGCGGAGATGTTCATGCTGCTGACCTTGAAGATAGGAATGCGAGCCGAGGCAGCAAAACTCATGCCGAAAGAAGCATGCCGGGAAGGCGCTTTCCGAAAGGGGTATGCCGACAGATGCATCCCGAAAAGCGTATCCCGCAAGACAGGCTACGCGGCGACACCGACGGCACAGGTTGGGAAAGAGACTTGCTGATCCGTCGATGACAATCCAAAAAAGCGCCTCACCCACGGAGGATTTCGAAAATGATGATCGAAGTTTTTCAGCTTACCGACGGCCATTGGAGTTTTCGGCGCATCGCTTTGCTAGGCGTGGAAGAAGACGCCGGGCATTACCCCACGCGGGATGAAGCCGTTACCGCCGCCAGTCTTAAATACCCAGGCGAGTCGGTATCTACCGTTGAGGCGACGACGGACCCCGCGACTGGCAAGCTTCGGTCGGATTGACACAGCGTCGTTCGGGCCGTGGCCCGGGGCTGTCTCGGGGGCGTTATCTCGGCGTTATCTGATAAGGTCCGGGTACGTCCCCCACTGCCCAGCCCATGCATAACGTCTTGAAGCCCATCGTCTTGATCCCCGCCCTGTGGCTTGCCGGGTGCGCGATTACGCCGCCGCCGGAAAAGCCGGCGCAATCGCGCCTGGACGAGCTGCCCATGTATGGCGGCATGGACCGGTCGGCCGCCGCTGAACTTCAAGCCAGTGACAAAAAGCTCATCGCGGATGCGACTCGCGCATTTGGTTCTGCGGAAACGGCGTCGCAGGCGTGGGTCGGGCAGGGATACCGCTTCTATCAGTCAGACCAGTTGGGCATGGCGATGCGGCGCTTCAATCAGGCGTGGCTGCTGAACCCCGACAACCCAGAGGTCTACACCGGCTTTGCCGCGGTGCTGCATGACCAGGGGAAATATTGCCAGGCCATGAGCATGATGGACCAGGCGATCAGCCATGATCCGCCTACGTTCCAAGGCATTTATGCGGACGCCGGGCGCATTGCCGCGCGCTGCGCGGCGGACGATAAGACCTTGCCGCCCGAAGCCCGGGTGGCGGCAACGGCCCGTTCCGATGAGTGGTACCGCAAGGGCGAAGCCGTGGAGCCGGACAAGGGCTATCTGTATGCGTCGTGGGCAACGGCCTATTACTGGCGTGGCCAGTATGACCAGGCGTGGGCGATGGTCGTCAAGTCTCGTGCAGCGGGCGGTAACCCCAGCCCGAGATTCATGGACATGCTGCGCGCCAAGCAGCCGGAACCCCGGTCGTAACCGTTGCCGCGCGTCTGCCTGCTCGGCTCCGGCCCCGCATTTGCGATATTCTGCTGACCATCATGATCAAAGCTCTATGGTTGGCGTTGGGCTGCGTGATGCTGGCACTGGGCGTCATCGGCGCGTTCCTGCCGGTCATGCCGACGACGATATTTCTGATTCTTGCCGTGGGCTGCTTCTCGCGGTCGTCGCCGCGTTTGGAAAAGTGGCTGCTGGATAGCCCCACCTACGGCCCAGCGCTGCGCACGTGGCGCGAACAGGGCGCGGTGTCGCGCAAGGGCAAGACGTATGCCTGCCTGGGCATGGCGGTGGGTTACGGGGTGTTCTGGTGGAGCGCGCATCCGTCCTGGCTGCTGGCCGCGGGCGTTGGTCTCTTCTTCATTGCCAGCGCGGCCTACGTGCTGAGCCGCCCGGCGCCAAAAGCGGCTGATTCCCCCGATCGGTTCGGCCAACGGTCAGGCGATTGATATCTGCTTGAAAGACAAGGGCTTGGCGTAACGCAGCGAAATGGTTCGCGCCATTTCGCCTGCTCGCAGCTGGCGCCTTCTCTGATGTAATGCCCCACAGTCGGGCTGTTCAAGCAGCGGCGCATCGTTCCGAAGGCGCCCATGGTCCGGGCAAGGATGCGTCATGTTGAACAAGCGTCGGGAACTTCTATTTGCGGCCATGTCGGGGGCGGCGCTGGGGTGGGCGAGTCCGTCGTCTGCGGTCGCCACGCTGACCACGCAGCAAGAGACCTTGGACCTGTGGCCGGGCAATCGCGCGCCTGACGGGCGCGGCCCGGAAGGGCCTGAGCAGGTCAGCGCCAAGGGTTCCATCACGCAGGTGTCGCGGCCACGTCTGGTGGTCTACCGCCCGGCGCAACCCAACGGTACGGCGGCGCTGGTGATTGCCGGCGGCGGCTACGCGCATATCGAATGCGGAACGGAAAGCACGCCCACTTGCCTATGGTTGCAGGCGCAAGGCGTGACCGCGTTTGAGCTGGTGTATCGCCTGCCGGGCGAGCATTGGCCAGCGATCGCGCCTTTGCAAGACGGGCAGCGCGCATTGCGGGTGATCCGGGCGGCGGCAGGGCGGTTTGGTCTGGATGGCGGGCGTATCGGCGTAATCGGTTTTTCCGCCGGCGGGCATCTGGCGGGCTTTACCGCGGCCACGCCCACCGTGCCGCATTACGCTGCGGTGGACGCTGCCGACAGCATGTCGTCGCGCCCCGATTTTGCAGCGCTGATCTACCCGGTGCTGACCTTCATGCCGCCGTTTGACCACACCCATGCGCGCCGCGAAATTGTGGGCGAACATCCCACGGCCGAGCAAAGCGCGGCGTACTCGGTAGATCATCTGGTGACGGCGCAGATGCCGCCGGTATTCCTGGCGCAAGCGCAGGACGACCCGATCTCGCCCGTCGATAACAGCCTGCTGATGTTCAACGCGCTGCGCCGGGTGGGCGTGCCCGCCGAGATGCACATCTTTCCCCAAGGCAGGCATGGCTGGGGGCTGGGCAAACCAGGCACGCGCGTGCATGCCTGGCCGGACTTGTTCACAGCGTGGCTGGCGTACAACCAGTCAATGTGAATGCCGGGGGTCGCCCCGCGTTTCAATCACCTTCAGATACAGCGTGGCCGGTTCCAGGCAGCCGCCGGTGGATAGTTGGCCGACCAGTTGCCGATAAAGCTCTTGCCACGGTGTTTGCGAGGCGGGCGCCTGATACGGGGGTTCCTGTTTGCGCCGCGCCATTTCGGCGTCATCCACCAAGGCCGTGACGCTGCGTTGATTCAAATCGACGCGGATCTTGTCGCCCGTGCGCAGCAGCGCCAGGCCGCCGCCCACGGCCGCTTCGGGTGACATGTTCAGAATGGACGGGCTGGCCGACGTTCCGCTTTGCCGGCCGTCGCCCAGGCAGGGCAGGGAATCCACGCCGCGCTTGATCAGGTGTGACGGCGGTGCCATGTTGACGACTTCGGCGCTGCCCGGGTAGCCCACCGTGCCCGCGCCGCGTATCACCAGAATGCAGTGCTCGTCGATGTTCAGCGCAGGGTCTTCGATGCGCGCGTGATAGTCCTCGGGGCCTTCGAACACGATGGCGCGCGCTTCGAACGCGTTCTCGGAACCGGGTTCGGACAAGTAGGCGCGGCGGAAGGCTTCGCCCACGACCGACATCTTGATGATGGCGCTGTCGAAGAAATTGCCCGACAGCACGATGAAGCCCGCGCGATGTTTCAGCGGCGCATCGCAGGTGCGAATCACGTCGGCGTCTCGCGTCTTGGCAGCCGAAGCAATGTCGCCAATCGTCTTGCCGGACACGGTGGGGCAGTCGGCATGCAGGCGCCCGGCGACCAGCAATTCATGCATGACGGCCGGCACGCCGCCCGCACGGTGGAAGCCTTCTCCCAGATGCTCGCCGGCTGGCACGCAGTTGACCAGCAAGGGTACGTCTTCGCCCAGCCGCTGCCAGTCGTCCAGGCTTAGGTCGATACCGGCGTGCCGGGCCATCGCAATCAGGTGAGGCGGACAGTTGGTGGACGCGCCCAATGCCGAGGCCACCACGATGGCGTTTTCAAACGCTTGCCGCGTCAGGATGTGCGACGGCCGCAAGTCTTCGCGCACCATGTCGCAGATGCGCAAGCCCGTGGCATAGGCCATTTGCGCGCGTTCCCGGTAGGGCGCCGGGATGCTGGCGCAGGTGGGCAGCGACATGCCCAGCGCTTCGGCCAGCGAGTTCATGGAGAGCGCGGTGCCCATGGTGTTGCAGTGGCCCACCGATGGCGATGATGCCGTGGCCAGCGTCATGAAGCCTTCGTAGTCCAGCTTGCCGGCCGCCATCAAGTTGCGCGCATGCCAGATGACGGTGCCTGACCCCACCCGCTGGCCGTCGTGCCAGCCGTCCAGCATCGGGCCGCCCGACAGCACGATGGCGGGCAGGTCGACCGTGGCGGCGGCCATCAGACAGGCGGGCGTGGTCTTGTCGCAACCGGTCGTCAAGACCACGCCGTCCAGCGGATAGCCGTGCAGAATTTCAACCAGGCCCAGATAGGCCAGGTTGCGATCCAGCGCCGCCGTGGGCCGCCGCCCCTGTTCGGCCAGCGGATGCACGGGGAACTCCATCGGAATGCCCCCCGCGTCCCGGATACCCGCCTTGATGCGTTCAGCCAGCGCCAGGTGATGGCGGTTGCAGGGCGCCAGGTCGCTGCCGGTCTGGGCGATGCCGATGATCGGCCGTCCGGATTGCAGCTCCTGCCGCGTCAGGCCGTAGTTCAGATAGCGCTCGACATAGATCGCCGTCATGTCGGCGTGAGACGGATCGTCGAACCATTTCTGGCTGCGTAACTTGCGGGGTGTCTGAGACATGAGAGGCTCGCTTGCTTCACTTGCGTCAATCGGGAGGCGTCAGTTGCGCGCCTTCTGGATCTCGTCGTTCAACTGCTTGACGAGGTCAGGGCCGAGTTCCTGCGTGTACTTGTCCACCACGGGCTGCACCTTTTGCCGCATGCGCGCCACTTCTTCGGGCGTGACGGTATTGATCTTCATGCCGGCTTGCTCAAGCGTGGTCATGGCCTTGGTGGAATCGGCGCGGCTGTCCTTGCGTTCAAAATCACGCGACGCCGCAGCGGCTTGCCGAATCAGTTTCTGTTCGTCAGGCGACAGGGTGTCCCACCATTTCTTGGACGCCAGCACCACCCACGGCGTGTAGACGTGGCGCGTGATGGTCAGGAAGGGCTGCACTTCATAGAACTTGCTGCTCTGGATAGTGGTGATGGGGTTTTCCTGGCCGTCGACCGTGCGGGTTTCCAGCGCGGTGAACAATTCCGAGAACGGCATGGGCACGGCGTTGGCGCCCAGCGTGTTGAAGACCCCTAGCGCGATCTGGTTCTGCATGACGCGCAGCTTGATGCCTTGCAGGTCTTCCGCGCGCGTGATGGGGCGCTTGGAATTGGTCATGTTGCGAAAGCCGTTTTCCCAATAGACCAGGCCGACCAGGCCCTTGGCTTCCAGCTTCTTCATCAGGTCTTGGCCCAAGGGGCCATCAAGCACCGCGTCGGCTTCCTTTTCGCTGTTGAACAGGAAGGGAAGGTCGAACACGCCGAATTCCTTCACCATGCCCGCCAAGGGCGCGGTGGAGCCCACCATCATTTCCTGCGCGCCGCCGGCCAGCGCGCCTTGCATCTGTTCGTCAGAGCCCAGGTTGGCCGAGCCGAACGTCTTCATCTTCAGCTTGCCATCGCTGACTTTTTCCAGCTCTTGCGCCAGGAAGCGCGCGGCGCGGCCCTGGACGCTTTCTTCATTCAGGCCGTAGCCAAAACGGATCAGGCGCGGCTTGACGTCGGCCGCCGCAGCCACGCCGGCAACAGCGCAGGACAGCGCCGTCGCCAGCACAAGCAGACGAGTCTTGAATTGGATGATCATGGTGCTCCTCCTTGGGGTTTTTCTATGCCGCTAGTGCAACCAGCGTGCGGGTACGGTGATCAGTTCAGGGAAGATCACCAGCAGGACCAGCAGAAGCGTGTAGGCCACAACGTAGCGCCACACGCCTCTGCAGATGGTTTCCATATTGATGCGGGCCACGCCGCAGACCACGTTCAGCACCGTGCCGACGGGCGGGGTCAACAGGCCCACGCTGCCCACCATGACGAACATGACGCCGAAGTAGACGGGGTCGATGCCCGCCTTGATGACGACGGGCATGAGCACCGGGCCAAGAATCAGGATGGTGGGCGTCAGGTCCATCACCGTGCCCACCAGCGTCAGCAGGATCAGCAGCGCGAACATCAGCATCTTGGGCTGGTCCATCACGGGTTCCAGCAGCGCGATCAGGTCTTGCGGCATGTCGGCCAGCGTGATCATGTAGGACGACACCATGGCGGCCGCCACCAGAAACATGACGACGGCAGTGGTGCGCGCGGCGTTGACGAACAGCGGCGCCAGGTCGCGCAGGCCGATCTCGCGGTAGACGAACAGGCTGACCAGCAATGCGTAGACGGCGGCGACGACGGCGGCCTCGGTGGGCGTGAAGACGCCGCCGCGCAAGCCGCCGATGATGATCACGGGCAGCATCAGCGCCCAGAGCGAATCGCGCAGCGCCTTCAGGCGGCTGGCCCACGGCACGCGCGGTGACGGCTTGATGCTGCCGTGCTTGCGCGCCACCCACGCCCACACCGCGATCAGCGTCAGGCCCATCATCAGCCCGGGGGCGATGCCGGCGAAGAACAGCTTGGTGATGGAGACGTTGGTGGCAACGCCGAAGATGATGAACGAAATGGATGGCGGAATGATGGGGGCGATGATGCCGCCCGCCGCGATCAGCCCGGATGCCTGGCCGGCCTCATAGCCTTTCTCGCGCAGCATCGGGATCAGCAGCGAACCCAGCGCGGCGGCGTCCGCCACGGCCGAGCCTGACAGTGACGCCAACAGCACGCTGGCGAAGATGGCGACGTATCCCAGGCCGCCCTGGATGTGTCCCACAAACGAGGTGGCCAGGTTGACGATGCGGCGCGAAATGCCGCCGGCGTTCATCAGTTCACCGGCCAGCATGAACAGCGGCACCGCCATCAAGGTGAAGCTGTTGGCGCCCGTAAGCATGTTCTGCGCCAGGATTTGCGTGTCGTAGAAGTCCAGCTGGAACATCATGGCCAAGGCGCTGAGCAGCAGCGCAAAGGCAATCGGCATGCCCAGGGCGATCAGCCCCAGCAGCACAAGCAGGAAGACGGTCAGGATCATTGCGGGTGTCCGGGCGGGAAGGGGGCTGTTGGGGGGGGCTGTAGTCGGGATCAGACCAAGGGATCTTCGGGGCTGGACTCGGCGGGCAAGGGGCCGCCCATCAAGACCCGTATCAGGTCGATCACCGTCAGCACGCCCATGGCGACGGCTGCGTACAGTGCCGCGGTGTTGAACACCGCCAGGCGCATGCCCGTGACAGGCAGCACCGTGTCCATGCCAATCACGGTCTGCACCCAGCTGCCTTGCGCCATCAGCCACAGCACCCACAGCACCAGCAATTGGCAGAACACGTGGGACACGCGGCGCGCACGCGGGCCGAATCGCTCGACCAGCATCGTGACGCCAATGTGCTGGTGGTCGCGCAGCGCAATGACCGCACCCAGAAAGATCATCCAGACGAATGCCAGGCGGGCGACTTCGTCTGACGCGTTGATGCCGGAATTGAACAGGTAGCGCAGGGCGACGTTGCCGAACAGCAGCACGACCATGACGATCAGACAGGCAACCATCAGCCATGTCTGCAAGGTGAAACACCAGTCGGCGGCGCGGGCCAAAGGCGTACCGCCCGGCCGGCCCGAAGGGCTTGCGTGCATTGTTGTCTCCTATCCGTTTCCCGGAATTTTTTGGATTATGCTGTGGCGAATGTTAGCGCTAACATTTTCTATTTGGCAAGCCCCATTTGTTGCGTCAGACTACGCGCTTCCCATCCCACGCTGCGAGGGCCAATGTCCGTTCGTAAACCCCGAAGCACCCGCGTTGGCCGCGTCACCATGCAGGACGTGGCGCGCCGGGTGGGCGTCAGCGCCATCACGGTTTCGCGCGCCTTGCGCACGCCGGACAAGGTCGCGGAAACGCTGCGGATGCGTATTGCGCAGGTGTGCCAGGAATTGGGGTATGTCCCTAACCACGCCGCCAGCGCGCTGGCGTCGGCGCGGTCGCAGACCATCGTGGTGCTGATCCCGTCGTTGAGCAACGTGGTGTTCGTGGACATCATCACGGGCATCAAAGACGTGCTGGACCGCCACGGTTATCACATGCTGATTGGCGTGACGGGTTATTCGCCGGACGCGGAAGAAGCCTTGGTGCGCAAGTATTTGCAGCATTCGCCCGATGGGCTGATCTTGACGGGCATCGACCACAATCCCGGCGTTTGGGCGCTGTTGCGCGCGCAGCATATTCCCACCGTCCATACGATTGAAACGCTGTCGGACGGCGAGGACATGAGCGTCGGATTTTCTCAATTCGACTCCGGCTACGCGGCCTGCCGGCATCTGGCCGAACGGGGGCATCGGCGAGTGGCCATCGTGGGGGCGCAGCTGGACCCGCGTTCTTTGCGCCGTTGCGAAGGCGCGCGGCAGGCGTTGCGCGATGCCGGCTGCTACGACGAAGCGCTAGAAATCATGACGCCGGAAAAATCGTCCATCAGCCTGGGCGCGTCGTTGATGGAAGACCTGCTGGCGCGGCATCCTGATTGCGACGCCGTGTTTTTCTGCAATGACGATCTGGCCCAAGGCGCGGTATTTCAATGCGGGCGGCTGGGCGTGGAGGTACCAGGGCAGATGGCCATCATCGGCTTTCATGACTTGGCCGGCACGGCGTGGACGACACCGCCTTTGTCGACGATTGCCACGCCGCGCTATCAGATCGGCGTGTCGGCGGCCGACCTGCTGATGCGGCATTTGGCGGGCGATGACATCGACGAGCGGCATGTGGATCTGGGTTTCGCGCTGGTGCAGCGCGAGACCAGTTGAGTCGGCCGCAGATGCCGCATTGGGCGGTTCGCGATCAGGCTGCCCGGCGCATCGCCAGGAACACGCCTGCCGCCATGATCAAGCTCATGCCCGCCAACGCCAGCGCATCGGGCGGACGCTGAAACCAGAACGTGCTGAACAGCACGGCCAGCAACAGCTGAAAGTAATTCAACGGGGCCAGCGTGGCTGCCGACACGCGTTGGAACGCGGCGATCAGCAGAATCTGCGCCAGCCCGCTGCATGCGCCCAGCGCGATGATGAAGATGGCGTCGGCCAGATCTGGCCAGGGGTCGGGCAGGAAGAACGGCGCAGGCAGCGCCGTGACAATCAGGCAAATGATGGCCGTATAGGCGTACTGAACCGGCCCGGGAACCTTGCCAGACAGCTTGCGTGTCAGCACCTGAAAGATGGCGTAGCTGACGGCCGATACCGCCATCAGCACCGTGCCCAGCAGCGGCAAATCGGCGCCGGGGCGCACGATCAGCAGCATGCCCGCAAAGCCCGCCGCCACCGCCAGCCATTGCACCGGCCGCACGCGTTCACCCAGCAGCCACGGCGACAGCGCCACCATGATCAATGGCGAGGTGAAGTAGATGGCCGTGGCTTCTGATAGCGGCATCCAGATCAGGGCGGTCATGAAGCACGTGGCAACCGTTGCCAGCATGACGCCGCGCAGCACCAGCAACGGCTTTTCCGGCGCATCGCGCAAGCGCACGCCCGCGCCGTGCCGCCACAGCATGAACATGGCCAGCGTGATTACCGCCAGATAGCGCATCACGTTGAGAAAAGGCGCGGGGTAGCGTTCCAGCAGGTGCTTGGACCCGGCATCAAAGGTGGCGAACGCCACCAGCGCGGCAAAGAACAGCAGGATGCCGGCGTTGCGCGTGGCGGCAGGCGCGGGCAGGATCGCAGAGGGGACGGAGGCCATGGGGGGTGAACGCGTCAGGCGCCGGCGTGGCCCATGCCTTGCAGAAACGCGTCCAGCGCGGGGCCGATCGCCTGCACCATGTATCCGCCTTCCTGCACGACAACCGTGGGCAGGCGCAGGCTGGCGACACGGGCGCCGATGTCACGATAGGCGTCGATGTCCAGCTTCAGGACGCTGATGGGGTCGTCTTTGTAGGTGTCAAAGCCTAAGGCCAATACCAGCGCTTCGGGGGCGTAGCCCGTCAATGCAGTCAATGCCGTGTCCAACGCAGCCAGGAAGGGATCGTTGCCCGAGCCGTGCGCAAGCGGCAGGTTCAGGTTGTAGCCTTCGCCCGCGCCATAGCCGCGTTCTTCCGCATAGCCCGTGTAGAACGGGTAGTAGGCGCTGGGGTCGGCATGCAGCGACACGGTCATCACATCGGCGCGCTGGTAGAAGATGTTCTGCGTGCCGTCGCCGTGATGCGCGTCCACGTCCAGCACCGCCACTTTGGACCACGTTTGCAGCAAACGGCTTGCCGCCGCGGCGCTGCTGTTCAGGTAGCAGAAGCCGCCCGCGCGGTCACGATGGGCATGGTGGCCTGATGGCCGGCACAGCGCATAGGCCATGCCGTGCGTGCTGGCGACGTGATCGGCGGCCGCTACCGCGCTGTGGGTGGAGCGCAGCGCCGACCGCCATGTCTGCGGGCCGATCGGGCAGGACAGGTCGCTTAAGTAGTAGCCCGTTTGGGCCACGATGGACGGCGACGGACAAGGGCCGCGGCCGGCTTGTTCGACGCGGCCGTTGTAGTAGGGCGACAGGTTGGGCAGGACCTCGGGGCCGGGGTCCACCCCGGGCGCCTTCAGCGACTGCCAACGTGAATACGCCGTTTCCAGGTAGTTCAGGTAATCGGCACTGTGGATGCTATCCAAAGGCTTGCGGCCGTAGTCCGAGGGCGCTTCAACCTTGATGCCCCGCGACGCCAGCGCGCCTTGCAGGCTTTCCGCGCGGGACGGCAAATCGGTGGGGGCGCTGAGCCGGCCCAGCCGCATGAATTGCTGCGGAGTGTGCAGCAACTGTTCTTCCGAGAAAAACGCCTTCATGATGGTCCTCGCTGACGCGTCAAGCCTGCTTGAGTTCGATCTCGACGAAAACGAATTCGGTATCGCTGGGATTGATGACGTTGTGTTCCACGCCAACCGGTCGATAGTAGGCGATGCCGGTCGTCAGCTGGCTGGTGATCTGGCCATCGGGCGTGTCAAGCAGCAAGGGGCCGGTCGTTTGCGGCACCACCACATAGTTCATGCCATGGCGGTGCCAGCCGGTTTCGCCGCCGGGCGGAAAGCGCCACTCGGTGACGGTGACCATGTCGTTGTCGATCTGCACGGTAGGCACGGCGGCGGGGCGTTGCACGGGGGAATCTCCTGGTGGGGTCATGGGCAGGTATCGGAATCAGGCCATTGTCGCCTGGGTCGGGTCCCAGTGCTGGCCGGGCACGGCGGCAATCAGTTGCCGCGTGTACGCGTGTTGCGGGTTATCGAAAATCTGGGCGGGCGAGCCGTACTCAACCACTTTGCCCCGGTGCATCACCAGCACGGAATTGCAGATCTGTGCGGCCACGCGCAGGTCGTGGGTGATGAACACCAGCGCAATCTTCAGGCGCTGTTGCAGGTCGTGCAGCAGTTGCAGCACCTGCGCCTGCACGGACACATCCAGCGCCGATACCGATTCATCGGCCACCAGCACTTTGGGTTCCAGCGCCAGCGCCCGCGCGATGCCGATGCGTTGGCGTTGCCCGCCCGAGAACTGGTTGGGGTAGCGGTCGAAGGCGGACGGGTCCAGCCCTACCAATTGCAGCAGCTCGCGCACCCGGGCTTCGGCCTGCGCGCGCGGCACGCCATTGGCGACCGGGCCGTCGCTGATGATGCGGCCCACGGTGTGGCGCGGGTTCAGCGATGCAAAGGGGTCTTGGAAGATCATCTGGATGTCGTGGCGCATCGGTCGAAAGCGCGACTCCGGCAGCGTAGCGATGTCCTGGCCATTGAAAATCAGCTGGCCGCCATTGATGCCCACCAGCTTCAGCAGGCACTTGCCGATGGTGGATTTGCCTGAGCCGGATTCGCCCACGATACCCAAGGTCTCGCCGCGGCGCACCGCGAAGCTCACGCCATCCACGGCATGCACTTCGCGCTTGCCGCCCAGCCAGCCGTGGCCGATGACGTAGGTTTTTTTCAGGTCTTTCACTTCCAGCACGGGCGCGTCGTTCTCGGTTGCCACGCGTTCTTCGCCACGGCGATGCGGCACGGCGGCAATCAAACGCTGCGTGTAAGGATGGCGCGGGCGGTTGAGCACATCATCGGCCAGGCCTTGCTCGACCAGCACGCCTTTTTCCATGACGGCGACGCGGTGCGCAATTTCGGCCACCACGCCGAAGTCATGCGTGACGAACATCACGCCCATGCCTTTTTCTTTCTGGATGCGAGCGATCAGCGCCAGGATCTGCGCCTGCGTTGTGACGTCCAACGCGGTGGTGGGTTCGTCGGCGATCAGCAGCGCCGGTTCCAGCACTAGCGCCATTGCGATCATCACGCGTTGGCGCTGCCCGCCCGATAGCCGGAACGGATACACGTGATAAAGCGTGGCCGGGTCGGGCAGCCCAACAAACGCCAGCAGCTCCAGCGTGCGCTTCATGCGCTCGGCGCCCGGGTAGGCGTTGTGCACGCGCATGACTTCGCTGATCTGTTCACCCACGGTCATCAGCGGGTTCAGCGCTGACAGGGGTTCCTGGAAAATCATCGCCATGTCTTTGCCGCGCATGGCTTGCAAGGTGGCTTCGTCTTGTTGCAGCAGGTCTTGGCCGCGGAACAGGATGCGGCCTTGTTGCGGCGTCAGGTAATCGGGCAAAAGGCCCATGATGGCGTTGGCGCTCATCGATTTTCCCGACCCGGACTCCCCCACGATGCACAGGATTTCACCCGCGTGGATGTCGTAGGAAACATCCTGCACGGCAAAGGGGCGGTCGCCGCCGCGAGGCAGCGCAATGCTCAGATTCTGGATGGACAACAGAGGCGTGGCTTCGGTCATGTCGGCCTCCTATTCGCCGCGCTTGCGCAGTTGCGGGTTCAGGGCGTCGTTCAGCCCTTCGCCGATCAGGTTGATGGCCAGCACGGTCAGCAAGATGGCCACCCCGGGCCACACGCTCATCCACCAGGCTTCGCGGATCATCGTGCGCGCGGCGCCAATCATGAAGCCCCAGCTCATCAGGTTGCGGTCGCCCAGGCCCAGAAAGGACAGGGACGATTCCGTCAGGATGGCGGTGGCCACCATGAAGGACGCCGACACGATGATGGGCGACATGGCGTTGGGCAGGATCTGCGTGCTGACGATGCGCGCGGGCGTCTGGCCGATGACGATGGCCGCCTGCACGAACTCACGCTGTTTGAGCGTCATGAACTCGGATCGCACCAGCCGCGCGGCCGGCGGCCACGACACGATGGCGATTGCGCCCATGATCGAATACACGGATGGGCTAAGAATGGCCACCAGCACCACCGCCATGGCCAGTTGTGGAATGGTCTGGAAGAACTCGGTGAAGCGCATCAGCGCGTCGTCCACACGGCCGCCGCAGTAGCCGGCCACGGCCCCCACCAGAATGCCGAACAGCAGCGCCACCGCGGTCGACAACAGGCCCACCATCAGCGACACCCGCGCGCCCCAGACGAGGCCTGCCGTGATGTCGCGGCCCAGCATGTCGGTGCCGAACGGGTAGTCGGCGTTGGTGAAGGGCGGAATCAGCGGGTCGGCCACCATCATCCAGGGGGATTCCTGGTACAGCAGTGGGGCGGCCAGCGCCACGACAACCACGATCAGCATGATGGCAAGTCCCGCCACCGCGCCGTAGTTGCGCATATAACGTTGGGCAAAGGCTTTCATGCGGCGGCTCCTTGCTGCGCCCCGGCGCCGATGCGGGGGTCGATCAGGCGGTACATCACATCGGTCAGCAGGTTGAAAATCACGACCATGATTGAGGTGACCAGGAAGATGCCCAGCAGCAATTGGTAATCACGTTGCAGCAGGGCGTCGAACATCAGGCGGCCGATGCCGGGCCACGCGAACACGGTTTCGGTCAGCACCGCGCCACCGGCCATCTGGCCCAGCTGGATGCCGGCAAAGGTGATGACGGGCAGCAGTGCGTTGCGCAAGACGTGCGCGCGGATCACGCGGCTGGGGCTCACGCCCTTGGCGCGCGCCGTTTTCACGAAGTCCATGCCAATCACTTCCAGCATCGACGCGCGGGTCAGCCGCACATACACGGCCATGAAGAAGCAGCCGAGCGTGACGGTGGGCAGGATCAGATGCTGCGCGATGTCTCCAGCGCGGGCCCAGCCGGTAAGCCCCGAGCCCACGGTTTCCATGCCAAAGGCGGGCAGCCAGCCCAGCACTACGGAAAACAGCAGGATGCCCATCAAAGACAGCCAGAACAGCGGGGTGGCGTACAGCAGCAGCGCGCCCGTCATGACCGAGCTGTCGATCCAGCGGCGCTTGTTGCGGTAGCGGGCCTTGGCGGCCACCACCCCCAGGAAAACGCCCAGCACGATGGAAAACACAAACGCGCAGGACATCAGCAGAAAGGTCGCGGGCAGGCGCTCGACGATCAGGTCCAGCACCGGCACGTGGTTGCGATAGGAAAAGCCCAGGTCCAGTTGGACCACGCCCTTCAGGTACAGCATCAGCTGCGTCAGGATCGGCTTGTCCAGGCCGAAGGCCACGCGCAACTGGTCGACATAGGCGGCGTCGCCCGCGCCGGCCTGGCCCGCCAGTACGGCGGCCGGGTCGCCTGGCGCCAGGCGGATCAGGAAGAAATTGATGATCACCACACCCAGCACCACCACCAGGGCTTTGCCGATGCGGGATAAAAGAAAAGACAGGAATTTCATGCGGGGTCCTCTCTGGTCCGCCGCCGTGGAACGCTCCACGGCGGCGTCTTGCTGCACTTGGCTTGCTGCGTATTACCTGGCTGCGCTTACTTCTCGATGTAGACGTCGTCGAACGATTCGTTCAGGCCGATGGCCGTCTTGACCAGGTTCTTGACGTTGGCGCGATACAGCGTGGGGAACTCCATGTCCACCAGGAAGCCGTTGGCCACGTCATTGACCAGCGTCGTTTGCAGCTGCGTATAGAGCGCCTGGCGCTTGGCCGGGTCCACTTCCGAGGCGGCGGCTTCCCACTGCTTGTCGGTCTCGGGGTTGCTGTAGCCCTGCACGTTGGCAAACGGCGAACCCTTGACGATGTTCGACGAGATATACAGGCGCTGCACGCCCAGCGCGGGGTCGCCGTACTGGTAGGTGAACGTCGTCGTTACGTCGAAGTCCCAGTTGCCCGTGCGGCTGGCCCAGCCGCCCGCGTCGGTGGATTCCAGGTTGACCTTGAAGCCCAGTTGCTCCAGCGCCTGCTTGGTGTATTCGCCCAGGCGGTCCCACGTGGAGCCGTAGGGGAAGCTCAGTTGGCGGATCGTGTAGTCCTCAGGCTTGATGCCCGATTCCTTGATCAGCGCGCGCGCCTTCTTCATGTCGAACGGCATGGCCGGCATGTTCTTGTCGTAGAACATCTCGGTCGTCACGAAGGGGCTGGTCGACACCTTGCCCAGGCCAAAGAAAATATTGTTGACCACCATATTGCGGTTCATCGCCGCCATGATCGCCTGACGCACCTTGACGTTGTCGAACGGCGGCTTGCGCATATTGAAGATCAGGTACGCCTGCGGCGAGAACATTTCCCAGCCGGCCGTGGTGTATTCCACCTTGGGCAGGGCGCGCAGGCGCTTGATATCGACGTTGTCGACGTCACCACCGCGCAGCACGTCCACGCTGCCGCGTTCAAACGCCACCGCGCGCGAGGCCGCATCAGGGATCACGTTGAACACCAGCTCATCCAGGTACGGCATGCCCGGCTTCCAGTATTCGGGGTTGCGTGTCAGCTTGATGTATTCGCCGCGCTTCCATTCCTTGAACATGAAGGGGCCGGTGCCAACGGGCTTCTGGTTGGCCGGATTGGTCATGTAGTCGGTGCCGGCATAGAGGTGCTTGGGCATCATCGGCGCAAAGCCCGGTTCGAACATCAGCATGAAGGCGGGGAAGGGCGTCTTCAGCTTGATGACGACGGTCTTGGCGTCGGGCGCCGTCACGGAATCCACGAACTTGTTCAGGATGACGCGGGCGCGCGCATGCGTTTTGGGCAGCATGTCCGCCAGCGAGAAGACCACGTCTTCGGACGTGAACGGCTTGCCGTCATGCCACTTCACGTTGTCTTGCAGGTGGAAGGTGTACGTCAGGCCGTCGGCGGCGGCCTCCCAGGACTTGGCCAGGCCGGGCTGCGGCTTCAGGTCGGTGGAATAGGTCAGCAGACTTTCATAGATCTTGCCTGCGACGAATTGCGTGGGGCCTTGCTGGTTGATGGCCGTGACAATCACGGGCGGCTCGGGCTGAACGATCATGTTCAAGGTGCCGCCCTTGGTCTGGGCCAGGGCTTGGGTCGCGGGCAGCGCGGCCGCAAGGACCAATGCGCCGATGCTTAGGGAGAACCATTTCTTCGATTTCACTGCGAGCCTCCGGGCTGGAAAGGGACGGACAGGTGACCGCCGTTGCACGGCAGATGCCGGGCAATAACAAGCAAACCTCGTGCCACCTGCGTTTCTCAGGGGTACAACGGGTGAAGCCGCACCATTCGTGCTTCATACAGGTGCTGGGTAAGGCGGCCGCGCACCATTGCGGCGAAATCGGCGGTGCTAACGCGCGGCGTTGGCGCGCGCCACCATGGCGTCAAGCAGGACGTTGCAACCGGCTTCCAGATGCCCGGGTTGCGCGTCTTCAATCTCGTTGTGGCTGATGCCGTCTTTGCACGGCACGAAAATCATGGCGGTGGGCGCGACGGCGGCCATGTACACGGCGTCGTGTCCTGCGCCCGTCACGATGTTCATGGCGGGCAAGCCCCGGCTGGCCGCGCCTTGGCGCACCTTGTCCACCAGGTCGGTATCGAACGGCGTGGGCGGGAAGGTCTGCACGTCTTTCACATCCACGTGTACGCCATGCGCCACGGCGATGTCGTCGCAGGCGCGGCGCCAGGCCTGATCCATGCGTGCGAGCGTGGCGGCGTCTTCGTGGCGCAGGTCGGCGGTGAAGCGGACCTGGCCGGGGATGACGTTGCGCGAACCCGGATGCGCATGGATTTCGCCAACGGTGCCGCGCCCATGCGGCTGATGCGCGTTGGCGATGTTGATCACCGATTGCACGAGGAAGCTGGCGGCGAACAGCGCGTCGCGGCGGATGGCCATGGGCGTGGGGCCCGCGTGCATTTCCATGCCGGTGACGGTGACGTCGTACCAGCGCAAGCCCAGTGATCCGGTCACGATGCCGATGGTCTTTTCTTCATGCTCAAGAATCGGGCCCTGTTCGATATGCGCTTCGAAGTAGGCATCGACCGGCCGGCCGCCCACGGGGTCTGCGCCGGCGTAGCCGATGGCTTGAAGCTCATCGCCCACCGTCAAGCCCTGCGCATCGCGTGCGGATAGCGCCGTCTCCAGCGGGAACTTGCCCGCAAACACGCCTGATCCCATCATCACTGGCACGAAGCGCGAGCCTTCTTCGTTCGTCCAGATGGCGACTTCCAGCGGCGCTTCCGTTTGCACGCCAGCGTCGTTCAATGTGCGCATGACCTCCAGCCCGGCCAGCACGCCATAACAGCCGTCGAACTTGCCGCCGGTGGGTTGGGTGTCGATGTGGCTGCCGGTCATGACGGGGGGCAGTGCGTTGTTCCGGCCGTCGCGGCGCGCGAAGATGTTGCCCACTTGATCCACCCGCACCGTCAACCCGGCGTCGCGCATCCAGCCCGTGACCAGATCGCGGCCCTGGCCGTCCAATGCGGTCAGGGCAAGGCGGCAATTGCCGCCCTTGGGCGTGGCGCCGATCTGCGCCAGATCCATCAACGACTGCCAGAGCCGTTGGCCGTTGATGGACAAGGAAGACGATGTCATGGATAGCCTCGGTGGTCGGTGAGTGAATCGACGTCTTCGCGCAGCCGCGCCAGGATGCCCAGCAGATGCGTGTGCATTGCGTGGCGGGCGCGGATCGGGTCGCGCGCCATGATGGCGGCCAGGATGCGCTGGTGCTCGGCATGGGCCGCGGCCCACACCTGTGTGTTCACGAAGTAGTCCTGCATGCGGCTGTACAGCGAGCTCGCCTGGGTCAGATTCCACAAGTGCGCCACCGCTGACGCCAACGCCGCGTTGCCGCAGGCCATGGCGATGGCGCTGTGGAATTCGCGGTCATGCTGGCCTGGGGAATCGGTCAGCGACATGGCGGCGTGCGTGTCGCGGATGGTGGCAATCTGCGCGGGCGTGGCCTGTTGCGCGGCCAGCGCGGCGCATTCCGGTTCGATCAGCATGCGGGCTTCGAGCAAGTCGAAGGGGCCGATGTCATCGTGGCCGGGCAGGGCATTGGCGGCTGTGGAGGACGCTGCGGGAAACGCGGCGCCCTCGGGCGTGATCGTGACGAACACGCCCGTGCCGACGCGCACTTCCACATACCCCTCGATCTCCAGGGCGATCAACGCTTCGCGGATCGACGCCCGGCTGACTTGCAGTTGCTCCGCCAGTTCACGTTCCGAAGGCAGGCGCCCGCCGCGGGGGAAATCGCCCGCCCGGATGCGGCCGGCGATCTGGTCGGCAATGATGCGGTACAGGCGGGTGACGGCGACAGCCTGGAAGGTGCTCATAACGGATCGGTGTATCGATATGGCCTGGTGGTCAGGCCACCAATATAGGCACGCCGTTATTGAAATAACAGGGAAATTTGAGGATTTCAGGGAAAACGATCAGAGGGATTCCACGTCTTCCTATCTGGTGGTCAGGCCAGTTAGGCGTGCGCAGGGCGCACGCCTGAAGTGCAGCTAGCTTGAGGGGCAGCCAGCCTGAAGTACAGCTAGCTTGAGGTGCAGCCAGTCTGAAGTGCGGCCTTATTCGGCCGCGTCGTCCGGTTCGGGCGTTTGCGTGAAGGCGCGGACCAGGCGGGCGATGCCGTCCAGCTCATCTTGCGCGCCGACGACCCATTCGGGTTTGTCAAACGGGCTGTCGGACGGCGCCTTGTCCATGCCATCCTTCAAGTCATTGAGCAGCTCCAGCGCCATGTCGGTCGCTTGGGGGCTGCTGCGGGTGGAAAGGGCGATGGCAATGGCCAAGGCTTGGCGCATGGCCAGCAGGCGGCCATCCAGTTCGGTGTCCATGGGGTGTGTCCTGGTTCTGCAACGTGAATGGGCGCATTTTACGGGCGCAAGCAACGGGCGCTTCGGGGTTTGCGCCAGATCAAGGTGCGTGGGGCCCCGCAGGCGAATAATTCGGGGTATGCAAGCCGCCCTCCGCCCACTCGTTTCAGACTCCCCGGCTCCTGCCGCCGCCGAACCTTTTTTTCCTCCCCAGTTGCTGGCTCGGCTGGACAAGAACGGGCCGCGCTACACCTCGTATCCCACGGCCGACCGCTATCACGCTGGCTTTGGCGAACAAGACTACCGGCTGGCGTTGCAGCAACGCCGCGCCACGCAACCGGCCGAACCGCTGTCGCTCTACGTGCACATTCCGTTCTGTGATTCGGTCTGCTATTACTGCGCCTGTAACAAGGTGGTGACGCGTCACCACGATCGCGCGGCGCGTTATCTGGACGCGCTGGCGCATGAAGTGGCGCTGCATGTCGAGGAGCTTGGTGCCGGCGTTCCGGTGTCGCAACTGCACTTTGGCGGCGGTACGCCCACCTTTCTATCAGACGCTGAATTGACGCGTCTGATGGACGATCTGCGCACGGCCTTCCGCTTTGAGCCGGATGCCGAAATCTCCATCGAAGTTGATCCGCGCACGGCCACCCCCGAGCGCCTGGCGCATCTGCGCAAACTGGGCTTCAACCGGCTGAGTTTCGGCGTTCAGGACTTTGATCCGCGCGTGCAAGTGGCGGTGCATCGCGTGCAGTCTTTCGAAGATGTGCGGACGCTGATGCAAAGTGCGCGGGGGCTGGGCTATGCCTCGGTCAATGTCGACCTGATCTACGGGCTGCCGTTGCAGACCACCGAATCGTTCGAGCGAACCATCGCGCAAGTGGTGGCATTGCGCCCGGACCGCATTGCGCTCTACGCCTACGCGCACCTGCCGGAACGCTTCAAGCCGCAACGCCGCATCAACGAAGCTGACCTACCCGACCGCGCCACGCGCGTGGGTCTGCTCAGCTCGGCCATCGATGGCTTTTTGCAGCAGGGCTACACCTACATTGGAATGGACCATTTCGCGCTGAATACGGATGCGCTGGCCATTGCCAAACAGCGTGGCGAGCTGCACCGAAATTTCCAGGGCTACAGCACGCAGCCGGATCGCGACCTGGTCGCGCTGGGCGTATCCGCCATCGGCCGCATCGGCAATACCTACAGCCAGAACGCCAAGGTGCTGGACGAGTATTACGCTGCGATCGAAGCCGGGAGCTTTGCGGTCGAACGCGGGCTGGAATTGAACGCCGATGACCTCGCGCGCCGTGAAGTCATCATGGACATCATGTGCCAGGGCCGCGTGGATTTTGCGCGCATCGAGGCCCGGCACGGCCTGCGCTTTGGCGACTACTTCAGCCGCGAATTGCTGCAAATGGCGAATCTGGCGGAGTTGGGCCTGGTCAACCTGCGGTCGGGCGAGGTGCAGGTGACCGGTCTGGGCTGGTATTTTGTGCGCGCCGTCGCCATGGCGTTTGACGGCTATCTGCGCAGCGTGAGCAGTGGCGCCAGCTATTCCCGCATCATCTGAAGCGGGCTGCGCAGGCGAGGGAAGTGATGCTTCACTCGGCGAATTTCTCGCGCAGATAGAGCGCCAGTGACAGGTCGTCGGCTAATTGCAGCTTGCGCATTGCCCGCCGCTTGTGCGTGCTGACGGTCTTCTTGCTGCGCATCAGCCGGGCGGCAATCTGCGTGACAGACAAGCCCTGGCTGATGTGGCGAAGAATTTCGACTTCAGACGTCGTCAGCAGCGCGTGGGGGTGGGTGGGCTCAAGCGGGCGTATCTTTCCCTCGTGCACCGACAGAAAAGCGTTCTTGCCGCTAAGCACGCCGCGAATCATTTCCGGCAGCAGCATCATCCCCCATTGCTTTGCAAGATACCCATTTGCGCCTGCGCGAAATGCTGCGTACTGGGTCTCTTGGCGGTTGCCCGCCGAAAACGTGATGATCGCCAGGTTCGGGTGATAGCGCCGCAGCCGGCGCAAGTAATTGACGCCGTCCCAGGGCTCCTGGGGCAGATAGAAATCAATCAGGGCAACGTCACAGGGGGCGTGGGTCAGCTTTTCGAGCATGGCCCGCGCCGACGTTTCGCGATGCAGCACGCGAAACCCTGGCCGGCTTTCCAGATACGCATCCACGCCTAGCGCCACGACGGGATGGTCGTCCAGGATGGCGACTTTGATGACGGTTGGCGTGCGCGACAGCAACAAATGCCGGCGGCCGCCCTGACGGCCACCCCCTTCGTTCCCGCGCGGCGGGTTTGATTGGGATGACGCTTTGGTCACACGTATTGAGACAGCTTTCATCGATGCTCCACGAGCCGTAAGGAGGACGTCGGTGGCGGTTTTCGCTCGGCGTGAGGCGACATCCGAAGCACGCTCCGCACGTAGTCTTAAATTTGCGAAGGCAGATTACGTTTTCATACGGCTGTGCGGACGAGAAACGCGTCAAAATCAGACCGTTGCACCCTCGGCCTAGTAGTGAGCGCGAGCATGACCAAGAAGATTCTGCTGTTAGGACGCGACGGCCAACTGGGTTTTGAGCTGCGGCGCAGCCTTGCTCCGCTCGGTGTGGTGGTGGCGGTTGGGCGCAGTGATTGCGACCTGACCTACCCCTTGCAACTGGCGCGCCTGGTGCGTCAAGAGAAGCCGGATGTCATCGTCAACGCCGCCGCGCTCACGGCGGTGGATCGTGCCGAGGAAGACGCAGTTCGCGCCATGCGGATCAACGCAGAGGCGGCCGGAGAGCTGGCCGCCCTGGCCGCAAGCCGGGCAGCGCTGATCGTTCATTACTCATCGGACTATGTGTTCGACGGCGCGAAATCCAGCCCCTATTTCGAAACCGACACGCCCGGCCCGCTGAACGTCTACGGGCGCAGCAAGCTGGCGGGTGAGCGCGCGGTGCAGGCCATGAATGCCGCCCACCTGGTGTTTCGCACGTCGTGGATCTACGGCGTGTTCGGCAACTCTTTCCTGAAATCAATGTTGATGGCGTTGCGCCAGCCCGAGGCGTTGCGCGTGGTCAGTGATCAGCATGGCGCGCCCACCGGCGCCGCCTTCATCGCCGATGTGACCGCGGTGGCGGTTGCGCGCTATTTTCTTGAACGCGCCGGGTTTCCATTCGGGCTGTACCACGTGGCTGCTGCGGGGCGGGTCAGTTGGCATGAGTACGCCTGCTTCATCGCCGAGCAGGCGCGGCGCGCGGGCTTGCCGGTGACGCTGACCCCGGGCGATATCCAAGCCGTGTCCGCGGATCAGCACCCGAACACAGCGGCCAGGCCCTTGAACTCCTGCCTGGATACGGGCCTGCTGGCCCGGCAGTTCGGTATCCACGCGCCGCCCTGGCAAGAGGGCGTGCGCCACGCGCTGGCGGCCCTTGCGAATTGCCGCAACCTGGTCTGATCAGGGCGGATTTGTCGCGCATTTGCGACGGAAAGGGCGCGAAGGGTGCTACAATCGGCAACGATAAATGCAGTTGATCCGTTGATGTCGCAGGTTGACTCGGGCTTAAGCCCGATTTGTTTTCAACGTTGATCTTGATTGCGCAACATTGCTTCGCGCCGCCTCGGGCGCGTACCAACAGGCTTAGAATCATGTTTTTCCCGCTGGCACGAACTACGACCCGGAACTTTCGCCCTATGTCGCGTTAGTTTTTCGTGCGTCGGGTTTCACCGTGTCAGGTCGGCGGTAGAACTCAGCAAGACAACCAAAAGAACGCGGCTCTCAAGCCGCGTTTTTCGTTTCTGATTTTCGATTTTTAGTTCCAAGAACCCCAGGAAGCACTCCCGATGGTACAGATCACATTGCCCGATGGTTCGCAGCGCCAATATCCGGGGCCGGTAACGGTTGCCGAAGTGGCGCAATCGATCGGTACGGGCCTGGCCAAAGCCGCCTTGGGCGGCCGCGTAACGGTTGAAGGCTCGGAATCCAAGCTGGTCGACACCAGCTTTCGCATCGAAGGCGATGCGCGTCTGGCCATCGTTACCGCCAAAGACGCCGACGGCCTGGACCTGATCCGCCACTCCACGGCTCACCTGCTGGCCTACGCGGTCAAGCAGCTGTTCCCGGACGCCCAGGTCACCATCGGCCCCGTGATCGACAACGGCTTCTACTACGACTTCTCGTACAAGCGCCCGTTCACGCCTGAAGACTTGGCCGCCATCGAAAAGAAGATGGCTGAGCTCGTCAAAAAGGACGAAATTGTCACGCGTGAAGAATGGACGCGCGACGACGCCGTTGAATTCTTCAAGAGCATTGGCGAACAGTACAAGGCCGAGATCATCGCTTCGATTCCGTCGAACGAACCGCTCAGCCTGTACCGCGAAGGCGACTTCATCGACCTGTGCCGCGGCCCCCACGTGCCGTCCACGGGCAAGCTGAAGGTCTTCAAGCTGATGAAGGTGGCCGGCGCCTACTGGCGCGGCGACAGCAAGAACGAGATGCTCCAGCGCATCTACGGCACCGCCTGGGCCACGAAGGAAGAACAGGAAGCCTACCTGCACATGCTGGAAGAGGCCGAGCGCCGCGACCATCGCAAGATCGGCCGCGAACTTGACCTGTTCCACTTCCAGGACGAAGCGCCTGGCCTGATCTTCTGGCACCCCAAGGGCTGGGCCCTGTGGCAGCAGGTTGAGCAGTACATGCGCGCCGTTTACAACAACAACGGCTACCAGGAAGTCAAAGCGCCGCAGATCCTGGATCTGTCGCTGTGGAAGAAGACGGGCCACTGGGACAACTATCGTGAAAACATGTTCACGACCGAGTCCGAGAACCGCGTCTATGGCTTGAAGCCGATGAACTGCCCGGGCCACGTGCAGATCTTCAATTCCGGCCTGCATTCCTACCGCGAGCTGCCCCTGCGCTATGGCGAATTCGGTCAATGCCACCGCAACGAACCTTCGGGCTCGCTGCACGGCATGATGCGCGTGCGCGGATTTACGCAAGACGACGGTCACATTTTCTGTACCGAAGAACAGCTCCAGGACGAATGCGCCGACTTCACGGCCCTGCTGCAAAAGGTCTACCGCGACTTCGGCTTCACCGAAGTGCTGTATAAGGTCGCTACGCGTCCTGAAAAGCGTATCGGCTCGGACGAAGTCTGGGATACGGCCGAACAGGCGCTGATGGAAAGCCTGCGCCGCACCGGCTGCGAATTCGAAATTTCGCCGGGCGAGGGCGCGTTCTACGGCCCCAAGGTCGAGTACACGCTGAAGGACGCTATTGGCCGTCACTGGCAATGCGGTACGATTCAGGTCGACTTCTCCATGCCG
The DNA here is from genome assembly GCF_902859595.1 of Achromobacter kerstersii. Lineage (GTDB taxonomy): Bacteria > Pseudomonadota > Gammaproteobacteria > Burkholderiales > Burkholderiaceae_B > Achromobacter > Achromobacter kerstersii. Next base: position 196,437 of record NZ_CADIJQ010000003.1, read on the forward strand.
GTGCGCTTAGGCGCCGAGTACGTGGACCAGAACGACCAGCGCCGTCCGCCGGTTATGCTGCACCGTGCCATCCTGGGTTCGCTCGAGCGTTTTATCGGTATGCTTATCGAAAACCACGCCGGTGCGATGCCTCCTTGGCTGGCTCCGGTGCAGGCTGTCGTATGCTGCATTTCTGAACCTTCGGCCGATTATGCGGCTGAAATCACACAAAGCCTGAAAAAACAAGGCTTTAGAGTAGAGTCCGATTTGCGTGGTGAAAAAATCACTCGTAAAATCCGGGAGCACAGCCTGCAAAAGGTGCCGTACATTCTTGTCGTCGGCGACAAGGAGAAGCAAAACGGCACCGTAGCCGTACGCGGTCTGGGCGGATTGGACCTTGGCGCCATCGCATACGACGAGTTCGTCGCGCGATTGTCCGAGGATGTCTCCTCCCGTCGCGACGTCAATCAACCTGATAGCAGTGCTGCTTAACATTTCTAGGAGCTTTCAACATCGCCACTGAAAAAGCCAATCGCATCAACGGTGAAATCCGCGTCCCCGAGGTGCGCCTGATAGGTCTGGAAGGAGAACAGCTGGGCATCGTCAAGATCGCCGACGCGTTCCGTCTTTCCGAGCAAAGCGACGTGGATCTGGTGGAAATCGCGCCGAACGCCGAGCCGCCGGTCTGCCGTTTGATGGACTACGGTAAGTTCAAGTACCAAGAGCAGAAGCGTCAAGCCGAAGCTCGTTCCAAGCAGAAGGTCATTCAGGTCAAGGAAGTCAAATTCCGTCCGGCCACCGACGAGGGCGACTACCAAGTCAAGCTGCGCAACCTGCGCCGCTTCCTCGAAGAGGGCGACAAGGCCAAGGTGACGCTGCGTTTCCGTGGCCGCGAAATGGCTCACCAGGAACTCGGTATGCGGGTGCTTGAACGTGTGCGCGATGATCTGCTGGAACTTGCCCAGGTCGAAGCCATGCCGAAGCTCGAAGGCCGTCAGATGGTCATGGTGCTGGCGCCCAAGAAGAAGGCCGTGCCGGTTGGCAAGCCTGAATCGGCGGCCTGAGTTCCAGCCGTAGCCTTCCCCGGAAGGCTTGGCCGCTAGACATCCGACCCGCCGTCCACCTCGTGACCGGCGGGTTCGCTTATTGGGCGGCTCTGCGCTACGATGTCATATAGCCGCCTTCCCGCGAGGGAAGGCGGCGTCCGTTCAGGGTGTCGCGATGCATGTTTTGTTCGTTTTGGATCCCTTGCCGCTGCTCAAAGCGTACAAGGACAGTTCGGTTGCCATGATGCGTGCCCTGGTGGCGCGCGGGCATACGCTTAGCGTGGCCATGCAGGGCGACCTCTACATCGAGGGCGGCACGGTCAAAGCCGTCACCACGCCGATCGCGCTGGTGGCTGATGCCGACCTGCACGGCCACGACTGGTGGACGGAGTCCCCCGCCCAAGATCTGCCGCTGGCCGATTTCGGGGCGGTCGTCATGCGCAAAGACCCGCCTTTCGACATGGAATACGTGTATTCCACGCACTTGCTCGAATACGCCGAGGCCCAAGGCGCCCGCGTGTTCAACAGCGGCGCGGCGATTCGCAACCATCCTGAAAAGCTGGCCATCACCGAGATCAGCGAGTTCACCGCGCCCACGCTGGTGACCCGCAACATGGCTCGCCTGAAGGCTTTCCACGATACGCACCACGACGTGATCGTGAAGCCGCTGGACGGCATGGGCGGCACGGGCGTGTTCCGCCTGCAGCCCAAGGACCCGAACCTGAACGCCATTTTGGAAACGCTGACCGACAACGGCGCGCGCACCATCATGGCTCAGCGTTACATCCCCGATATCGTCAAGGGCGACAAGCGGATTTTGCTGATTGGCGGAAAACCCGTGCCGTATTCGCTGGCGCGTATTCCGCTGGCCGGCGAAACCCGCGGCAATCTGGCCGCAGGCGGCCGTGGCGTGGCGCAGGAATTGTCGCCGCGCGACCGCGAAATCGCCGAAGCCGTGGCTCCCAAGCTGGCGGCTCGCGGCCTGCTGCTGGTGGGCCTGGACGTCATTGGCGATTACGTCACCGAAGTGAATGTCACCAGCCCCACCTGTTTCGTAGAGATTGCCGAACAGACCGGTTTCGATGTCGCGCGCATGTTCGTCCAGGCGCTTGAAAACGCCGTGGCGACCACTGCCACCGCGGCCTGATCTCTCTGGAATCCGTCATGACCACGGGTATTGTTATCGTCGTGCACGCGCCTTTGGGCGCGGCGATGCGCGAGTGCGCCAGCCACGTCATGGGCAACCTTGACGGCATGCTGGCCATTCACGATATCCAGCCTGAAGACCGTCCGGACGATTTGGCGCCGGACGTCCTGAAGGACATTCTTGAGCAGGACCACGGCGCCGGTGTTCTGGTGCTGACGGATCTGATCGGCGCGACGCCCGCAAATATCTCCAAGCGCGCCGTCGCCGATGCGCAAGCACAAGGCATTCAATGCTGCGTGCTGGCAGGTTTGAATACCCCGATGCTGCTGCGCGCTTTGACATATCGCAATCTGCCGTTGGCTGATACGCGCGAAAAGGCGCTGGCCGGCGGAGTGCAGGGCGTCTTGCGTGTAGACTGACGGGCGGGAATTTGCCCTATTATGTCGGCTGGCAATCCAAGCCGAAGAGCGGTTAGCGGTTTGGTTTGTTGCTGCGATCAACACTGCGGCGTTAATCCGCAGTCATAATATTTCCTATGCCTACAAAAGACATCGTCATCAGCAATAAATTGGGTTTGCATGCGCGGGCCGCCGCCAAGCTGACGCAACTGGCCAGCAAGTTCTCAAGCGAGATCTTTATCTCGCGTGGCGCGCAGCGCGTGAACGCCAAGAGCATCATGGGCGTCATGATGTTGGCGGCCGGGCTGGGCGTGACGGTCAAACTGGAGGCTTCCGGCGGCGACGCCGATCAAGCCCTTTCCGAAATCGAAACCTTGTTCGACAGCAAATTCGGTGAGCAGGAATAGAAACTCCCATGAATCCGCCAGCCTGAGCGTTGCTGAGGCTGGCGCGTCTACGACCCCGAACAATGCTCACGACGGAGCTGGCCCTGCCAGCCCCGTCGTTTGTCTTTATGGCAAAGGCGTTGCGAAGGGATATGCCATCGGACGCGCCGTCGTCATGGGCGCCGCTGCCTTGGAAGTGGCGCACTACCGGATATCGCCCGAGGATGTGCCCGCCGAAAGCAGCCGCCTGACTGAGGCCCTGGCTTCGGCGCAGCACGAATTGCTGCTGTTGGCCGACACCTTGCCGGCCGATGCGCCGCGCGAGCTGGGCGCCATGCTGAACGTGCACAGCCTGCTGTTGGGCGACCCGCTATTGGCCGAGCAGACGCTGGCTCTGATCGCCGAACGACACTACAACGCCGAATGGGCGCTGACGACGCAAGGCCAGATTCTTGGCCAGCAGTTTGACGCCATGGAAGACGAGTACCTGCGCGAGCGCGGGGCTGATGTCCGCCAAGTCATCGAGCGCGTGCTGCACGTGCTGTCCGGCACGTCGGCGATCTTGCCCGACATGTCGCACATGGGCGGCGACGATGCGCTGGTGGTGGTGGCGCACGATATCTCGCCGGCCGACATGCTGCGCTTGCGCGGTGGGCGCTTTGCGGCCTTCGTGACCGACCTGGGTGGCCCCACGTCGCACACGGCCATCGTAGCCCGCAGCATGGGCGTGCCTGCCGTGGTGGCCATGGGCAACGTGCGCGAATTGGTTCGCGACGGCGACATGCTGATCATCGACGGCGCGGCCGGCGCCGTGGTCGTCAATCCGTCGGACCGCATTCTTCAGGAATACCGCCGCCGTCAGGCTGTATATGCCGACGAGCGCGCCGAACTCGGCCTGCTGCGTGATGAACCTTCGGTCACGCTGGATGGTATCGATATCGTCCTGCACGCCAATATCGAACTGCCCGAAGAGGCCGCGCTGGCGCTGGCTTCGGGTGCGCATGGCATTGGCCTGTTCCGTAGCGAATTCCTCTTCATGGGTCGCCCGGACCTGCCTGGCGAAGAAGAACAGTACGAAGCCTATTCTTCGGTGGTGAAGGTGATGGCGGGCCGGCCCGTCACAATTCGCACGTTGGATATCGGGTCGGACAAAACGCTGGATGGTGAAGCCACCGTGGCCACCAACCCGGCGTTGGGGCAACGCGCCATCCGGTATTGCCTGGCGCGTCCGGAAATGTTCGCGACGCAGTTACGCGCCATTCTGCGGGCGTCGGCTCACGGTCCTGTGCGGCTGCTGATCCCCATGATTGCGCACATGCATGAAGTGGTGGCGACCAAGGCAGCCATCGAATCCGCACGGCGCGAACTCGATGCGCGCGGTCAAGCCTACGCGCCGCACATGGAAGTGGGCGCCATGGTCGAGGTGCCCGCCATCGCGATTGCAATCGAACCGTTTGCCCAGGCGCTGGATTTCCTGTCGATCGGCACGAACGATCTCATCCAATACACCTTGGCGATCGACCGCGGCGACCACGATGTGGCCGCGCTCTACGATCCGCTGCATCCCGCTGTGCTGCGCCTGGTGGCCAATACCATCAATGCGGGTGAGCGGGCGGGCAAGCCAGTTGCGGTCTGCGGCGAAATGGCGGGCGATTCGCGCATGACGCGCTTGCTGCTGGGCTTGGGGCTGACCGAGTTCTCGATGCATCCGCAGCAGTTGCTGGACGTGAAGCGTGAAGTGCGCCGCGCGCATTCCAACGCGTTGCGCATCAAGGTGGCGACGGCGCTGAACCGCGCCTTGCCCGTTGATCTGGATGCGCTTGATCCGGCTTGATCCCATTTGATCCGCTCCACCCCGGACAGTAGAACGCCCCGATTCGGGGCGTTTTTTTGTCTTCGCGCAACGCAAAAAAAAGCGCCGGGATGTGATCCCGGCGCCGTTTCTTGCCGGCCCGCCACATTTTGCGGCGGGCCGAGATACCGCATTAGCTGTGATACGCCGATTCGCCGTGGCTCGTGACGTCCAGGCCTTCGCGCTCCTGGTCTTCCGGCACACGCATGCCGCACAGGGCATTGGCGATCTTGTAGGCAATCCACGCCACCACGCCGGACCAGACGATGGTCAGCAGCACGCCTTCCAGCTGGACCCACAGTTGGTGGGCGATCATGCCAGGCTCAGCCAGGCCGGGGCCACCGAGGACTTGCGCGTTGAACACGCCGGTCAGCAGGGCGCCGACGATACCGCCCACGCCGTGGATGCCGAACACATCCAGTGCGTCATCGGCACGCAGCATGCGCTTCAGGCCATTCACACCCCAGACGCAGACGATACCGGCAACCACGCCGATGATCAGTGCGCCCACCGGGCCAACCAGGCCGGCGGCGGGGGTGATGCCCACCAGGCCGGCAATCGCGCCGGAGGCGGCGCCCAGCATCGAGGGCTTGCCCTTGATGGCCCATTCCGTGAACAGCCAGGCCAGCACCGCACCCGCCGTGGCGATCATCGTGTTGAAGAAGGCCAGGGTGGCGTTCTCGTTGGCGGCCAGCGCCGAACCCGCGTTGAAACCGAACCAGCCCACCCACAGCAGGGCGGCGCCGATAAACGTCATCGGCAGGTTGTGCGGCTGCATGGCTTCGCGGCCGTAGCCCACACGCTTGCCGACCACATATGCGCCCACCAGACCGGCCACGCCAGCATTGATGTGCACCACGGTGCCGCCGGCAAAGTCCAGTGCGCCCTTGGCATTGAGCAGGCCCGGCGCCGTTTCGGACGCGAACCACACCATGTGGGCGATGGGAATGTAGGCGAACGTGAACCAGATCACCGTAAACACCAGCACCCCGGAGAAGCGGGCGCGTTCAGCAAAGCTGCCCACGATCAGCGCGCAGGTGATGCCGGCGAACGTGGCCTGGAACGAGGCGAACAGCAGCTCGGTCAAGGTGTTCGACATGGCGTACTTGCCGTCAGCCGGTGTGAACATGCCAGAGAAGAAGGCGCGCGACAGGCCGCCGAAGAAGGCGTTGCCCTCGGTGAATGCAAGGGAATAGCCGTAGATGAACCAGAGAACCAGGCCCAGCACAAACGTGCACAGCACTTGGAGCAACACCGACAGCACGTTCTTGCTGCGTACCAGGCCGCCATAGAACAACGCCAGACCGGGTACGGCCATCATCAATACAAGCAGGGTAGAGACGAGCAACCAGGAGATATCTGCTTTATCCATTTTCAGGCTCCAATGAGTCTTTCTTTATTTATTTACAGCGCAGCTTCGCCAGCTTCACCCGTGCGGATACGGATCACTTGTTCCAGGGGCGCGGCGAAGATCTTGCCGTCGCCGATCTTTCCGGTACGGGCGGCTTGTTCAATCGCTTCGATGACCTGATCGACAAGGTGGTCGGGCACGGCCGCTTCAACTCGCAGCTTGGGCAGAAAGTCGACGGCGTATTCAGCGCCGCGATACAGCTCGGTATGGCCCTTTTGGCGGCCAAAACCCTTTACTTCGGTAACAGTCAGGCCCTGGACGCCGATCCCGGATAGAGCCACCCGCACTTCGTCGAGCTTGAAGGGCTTGATGATGGCGATGATGAGTTTCATGGCATTTCCTCTCATGGTTGCACGTTGGCCTCGACTATCAAGCAAGATCCATGCCATGTTGGTGCGTACCCGGAAAGGGGAGGTGCAGGCGCATGAGTTGTGCCTGTTTGCACCAATATAGTGCGCCATGCACCACGCGTCAGCCTCAATGTGGTGCGTAACGTGGTGAATGCCGGTGATGCAACGAAATATGTTTCGCCGCTGGCATTTGTAGCCAGTTGATGCTGTGGCGGTTGCGGTTTGTATTGGATTTTGCATCGATGAACAGCACCCTCGGCGCCTGTTCCGCAGGCCGCACAGCCTTACGGGCCGGGCGTGCAGCCCAAAGTGGCGAGGCATTCAGTTGCCAGCCAGCGATGTTGCAAGGTGCCCAAAATGGGGGAGGGCTTGATACGGGGGTTTACACCCATCAGCTTGTTGACGGCAGCTGGCTGAAGAAGAATCAAGACCAGCTCCTGTTTTCTGGTGAGCGGATCGGGCCGCATAAGGGGTTCCGGTGATGTGGCTCTTAATAAAAAGCAAGAACGGAAAGAGGACACAATGAAGAGTCAACGCAAGTTAATCGGCGTGTTGGCGCTGGCCGCGTCAATAGGGGTACTGGCCGGCTGCGTCGCCTCCCGTGGCAAGTGCGGCAGCGGTGCCGGCGGAGTGCGAAGCGTATCTGGCCAAGGTCAACGCATGCATGGATAAATTAGGCAGCAGCAACCCGGCCGCAGCCAGCATCAAGCAGCAGCTTGATGCGGCCAAAACGCAGTGGGCGTCCATTCCCGACAAGACGCAGTTGGCGGCGCAATGCAAGCAGTCGTCAGATATGTTCGCGCAATCGGCAAGCCAGATGGGCTGCCCGTAACGATGTTGGTAGGGGGTTGCCGCCATGGCAGCCCGGTTTTCTCCTGTGCTTTGATGGGCGGTCACCGCATGCGGCCCGCCCTCTTTTTTTGCATAATCCTTTTCGGACTTCTGCGCCGGATCGGCAAAGCACTACACTTGAGGCATCAAGAACACAGAGAGGCCGCTATGAACAATCGCACCCAATGGATGGAAGACATCCAGAAGAATATTTCCGACCTGATCGCCCGCAGCCCGGCCGCCGACGTTGAAAAGAACGTGCGCGCGATGATGGCTCAAGCCTTCACCAAGATGGATCTGGTCACCCGCGAAGAATTCGACGTGCAGGCGGATTTGCTTGCCCGTACACGCGCCAAGGTTGATCAATTGGCGGCGCAAGTGCAGCAGCTGGAGTCGCGTTTGTCGGCCCTGGACAAGTAAGCTGGCGCCTGTCGTAGGAATATCAAAACGACCGCTAATCGCGGTCGTTTTTCATTGGGTGTAGTGGTTCGAAAAGGGCGGTTGATCGTGGCTAGGTAAGGGATGTTTATGTCCCAGCCCAGTCCACGAGCGCTTGCCGATTGCCGATACTGACGGTCTTGTTCCGCACGGGAGACCGTCTTGACGCTTGCCGTTCTAGCCAGCCGGGCGCTTAGCGGCCTGCATGCGCATGCCGTGCGCGTGGAAACGCATCTTGGCCCAGGGTTGCCGAGTTTCAATGTGGTCGGCTTGGCTGACACCGAGGTGCGCGAAAGCCGCGAACGCGTGCGCGCCGCCATATTGAATAGTGGTTTCACATTTCCGCCAGGCAGAATCACCGTTAACTTGTCGCCGGCCGATTTGCCGAAAGAGTCGGGCCGATTCGACCTGCCTATTGCGCTGGGGCTGTTGCTGGCTTCCGGCCAACTGGCCGCTCCGACCGATGGTGGTGATCCCGTGTTGCCGGCGCCAGACCCCTCCCTGGCGAATCTGGTGTTGGCGGGTGAGCTTTCGCTGACGGGGGCGTTGGTGCCGGTTGCGTCGCCACTGATCATCGCGCTAAGCGTGGCGCGGGATGCCTCCCACACCACGCTGATCCTGCCGGCGGGCAGCGCGGAACAGGCGGCGTGGGTGCCGGGCTTGCGTGTCCTGTCGGCGCGTAGCCTGGCCGATGTGGCCGCGCATGCCGCAGGGGTTTGTTTGTTGCCGGACGCCGTGCCCAAGCCATGGCCGCAAGCGGCCCCCGCGCCATGCCTGTCGGATGTCCGCGGTCAGCCGGCGGCCCGGCGAGCGCTGGAAGTGGCGGCGGCAGGCGGCCATAGCTTGTTGATGATCGGGCCGCCCGGGGCGGGCAAAAGCATGTTGGCCGCGCGCATGCCCGGCCTGTTGCCGCCCCTGGGCCGCGCCGAGGCCTTGGAGGCGGCGGCCGTAGCTGCGCTAGCGGGCTTGCCCGACGTCTTGATGGGGCAGCCCCCGTTTCGGTCTCCACACCATTCCGCTACCGTGGCCGCGCTGGTGGGCGGCGGCAGCCGGCCCCGTCCGGGTGAGATCAGCCTTGCCCACCATGGCGTCTTGTTTTTGGATGAATTACCTGAGTTCAGTCGCCGTACGCTTGAAGCCCTGCGCGAACCGTTAGAGGCGGGCAGGGTGGTCATTGCACGGGCGTTGCGTGCGGCGCAATTTCCCGCACGCTTCCAGCTGATCGCCGCCATGAACCCTTGCCCATGCGGCTGGCGCGGCCATCCCGGCCGGCCCTGTGTCTGCACGCCGGATCAGGTGGCGCGCTATGTGGGCAAGATATCGGGCCCTTTACTGGACCGCATCGACCTGCATATGGCGTTGCCGCCATCCGACCCCGAATCCATGGGAGGGCCGCCCGGCGAAGCTTCCGCGCCCGTCCAGGAGCGCGTCATGCGCTGCCGGGCTCGCCAAATGGCCCGGCAGGGCAAGCTGAATGCGGCGCTGGCGGGGCCGGAGCTTGATCAGCACTGTGTGATGGAAAAGGACGCGCAAACACTGCTGTTCCAGGCGATGCGACGTCTGGCGGGGTCTGGACGCGCCCTGCACCGGGCGTTGCGTGTTGCCCGCACAATCGCCGATCTGGACGGAGAGGCAACGCTAGCCGCCCGGCATGTGGCGCAAGCGGTGCAGTACCGGCGTCCGGGCGTATGATGCGTCTCTGGAAACGTCCCGTGCGCGCTGTTGAGCTTTTTGCGCCGGCTGACTCGACAACAGGCCGGAAATCACCATATAATCAAAGGCTTTCCCGGATCTCGGCTACCTTTTTGCCAAGACCTGGGAGGAAGCCGTGTCTGGCAGCAATGCCATTTCGCGGTTCGCAGCAAGTTGGCACTACGCCAAGAAGTACCTCAGAAGTGGCAACAGGTTTACAAGTTTTGCCGTCGCATCGGTGCTAGCCCTAGGGCTTTTTGCCAGCAACGCCAAACACCTCGCGTCATGTCAAATCAACTACGAGTTTAAGTTTAGGGAATCATCATGCCCAAGATGAAAACCAAGAAAAGCGCCTCCAAGCGCTTTAAGGTTCGCGGCAGCGGCTCCATCAAGCGCGGTCAGGCGTTCAAGCGCCACATTCTGACCAAGAAGACCACGAAGGCCAAGCGTCAATTGCGCGGCTCGACGGCCGTTCATGAATCCAACGTGGCCTCCGTCAAGGCCATGATGCCTTTCGCTTGATAAGGGAGATCTAATATGCCTCGCGTCAAACGCGGCGTAACTGCCCGCGCACGTCACAAAAAAGTCATTGCCGCCGCCAAGGGTTACCGTGGCCGCCGCGGTAATGTGTTCCGTATTGCCAAGCAAGCAGTCATGCGCGCTGGCCAATACGCCTACCGCGACCGTCGTAACAAGAAGCGCACCTTCCGCGCTCTGTGGATCACGCGTATCAACGCCGCCGTCCGCGAACATGGCGTTAGCTACAGCGTGTTCATCGCTGGTCTGAAGAAGGCTTCGATCGAACTGGACCGTAAGGTTCTGGCCGATCTGGCCGTGCGCGATAAGGCCGGCTTTGCCGCCATCGTGCAGCAAGCCAAGGCTGCCTTGGCTGCCTGATCGCGCGCTTTAACTCATCGCGCATCGCTGCAAACGGGGCTGTAATAGCCCCGTTTGCGTTTTGAAGGCTGGATTTCATGACTCTATTGGTTGACGACCTGGTCTCCCAGGCGCAAGAACGGTTCGCCGCGGCTACGGATGCCGCCGCGCTTGAGAACGCAAAGGCTCGATTCCTGGGTAAGGAAGGCGCACTGACGGTGCTGCTGAAAGGCCTGGGCAAGCTCGATCCCGAGCAGAAGCGCGAGATGGGCGCCCGGATCAATCAGGCCAAACAACAAGTCGAAGAGCTCCTGACTTCGCGCCGCGCCGCATTGGCGCAGGCGGAACTGGACGCCCGGCTGGCCTCCGAAACCATTGACGTCACCCTGCCTGGCCGCGGTCGCGCGCCGGGAGGCATCCATCCGGTGATCCGGACCTGGGAACGCGTGGAAGCCATCTTCCGTTCCATTGGCTTCGATGTGGCCGACGGCCCCGAAGTGGAAAATGACTGGACCAATTTCACCGCATTGAACAACCCGCTGGACCACCCGGCGCGTTCCATGCAGGACACGTTCTACGTCGACATGAACGACGCCGACGGCCTGCCGCTGCTGCTGCGCACGCACACCAGCCCCATGCAGGTGCGTTACGCCCGCATGCACAAGCCGCCCATCAAGGTCATTGCGCCGGGGCGCACTTATCGCGTCGACAGCGACGCCACGCACTCGCCCATGTTCCATCAGGTGGAAGGGCTCTGGATCGCCGAGGACATCTCGTTTGCCGATCTGAAAGGCGTGTACACCGATTTCCTGCGTTGCTTCTTTGAAAGCGACGATCTCGTCGTGCGCTTCCGTCCGTCGTTCTTCCCGTTCACGGAACCGTCCGCCGAAATCGACATGATGTTCACCTCGGGTCCCAACCGTGGCCGCTGGCTGGAAATCTCCGGCTCGGGTCAGGTGCACCCCGAAGTGGTGCGCAACTTCGGCCTTGATCCCGAGCGCTACATCGGCTTTGCCTTCGGCTCCGGACTTGAGCGCCTGACGATGTTGCGCTACGGCGTCAACGATCTGCGCCAGTTCTACGAAGGCGATTTGCGCTTCTTGCGCCAGTTCAACGAATAACAGACGGCTGATCATGCAATTTCCCGAATCCTGGCTGCGTACGCTGGTCAACCCTCCGATCGCAACCGACGAACTCGCGCACCGGCTCACCATGGCTGGCCTGGAAGTCGAAGACACCGCGCCCGCCGCACCCGCCTTCACTGGCGTGGTTGTGGGCCACATCGTCGAGATCGCTCCGCATCCCGACGCCGATAAGCTGCGCGTTTGCCAAGTGGACGATGGTTCCGGCGAGCGCCTGCAAATCGTGTGCGGCGCGCCGAACGCTGCCGCTGGCCTGAAAGTGCCGCTGGCTCGCGTGGGCGCAGAACTGCCTGGCGGCATGAAGATTGGCGTGGCGAAAATGCGCGGCGTGCAATCGTCGGGCATGTTGTGCTCGGCCCGCGAACTGGGCTTGTCGCAAGACCACGCTGGGCTGCTGGAACTGCCCGCCGACATGGTGCCCGGCCAGTCCATCCGCGAAGCGCTGGACTTGGACGACACGCTTTTCACGCTCAAGCTCACGCCCAATCGCGCCGACTGCCTGTCGATCCTTGGCGTGGCGCGCGAAGTCGCTGCCCTGACGGGTGCGCCGTTGTCCGTGCCGACGGCCGTCGCCGTGCCGGTCACGCTGGATGAGCGCCTGCCCGTCAAGATTGAAGCGCCTGACTTGTGCGGCCGTTTCGGTGGCCGTGTGATCCGCGGCGTGAACGCCCGCGCGGCAACGCCCGACTGGATGAAGACGCGCCTGGAGCGCGCGGGCCAACGCTCGCTGTCGGCGCTGGTGGATATCTCCAACTACGCCATGCTTGAGCTGGGCCGTCCGTCGCATGTGTTCGATCTGGACAAGATCGGCGGCGACATCTCCGTGCGCTGGGCGCGCGAAGGCGAGACCCTTGAACTGCTGAACGGCCAGACCATCACGCTCGACCCGAAGGTCGGCGTGGTCGTGGCCGGCGATCAGGTGGAGAGCCTGGCCGGCATCATGGGTGGCGAAGCAACCTCGGTCACGCTGGACACGCAAAACATCTATCTGGAAGCCGCGTTCTGGTGGCCGCAAGCCATCGCCGGCCGCGCGCGCCGCTACAAGTTCAGCTCCGAAGCCAGCCATCGCTTCGAGCGTGGCGTGGACTACGCCAGCATTCCTGAACACCTTGAATTCATCACCCGCCTGATCGTTGACATCTGCGGCGGCCAGGTCGGCCCCATCGACGACCAGATCGTCAACCTGCCGGCGCGTCCGCCTGTGCGCATGCGCCTGGCGCGTTGCCATCGCGTGCTGGGTGTGCCCGTCACGCAAGAGCAGGTCGCGAAGATTTTCGCCAGCCTGGGTCTGGAATTCACGGTCGAAGGCGACGACTTCATTGTCAGCCCGCCGTCGTACCGTTTCGATCTGGAAATCGAAGAAGACCTGATCGAAGAAGTGGCCCGCATCTACGGTTTCGAAAGCATTCCTGACGTGCCGCCGATGGCGCGCGCGAAGATGTTCTCGCAGCCCGAAGTGCATCGCGGTGCGCACGCGCTGCGCCGCCTGACCGCTGCGCAGGACTACCAGGAAGTCGTCAACTACAGCTTCGTCGAAGCAGATTGGGAGCGCGACTACGCTGGTAACGACACGCCCGTGCGTCTGGTGAACCCGATTGCAAGCCATCTGTCGGTCATGCGTTCGAGCCTGATCGGCGGCCTGATCGCCAACATTCGCCACAACGCCAACCGCAAGCAGTCGCGCGTGCGTGTGTTTGAATTGGGCCGCGTGTTCATGCGTGATGCATCCGCACAGGATGGTCCGCTGGAAGTGGCCGGCGTGCGTCAACCGATGCGTTTGTCGGGTGCTGCGTGGGGCCCGGCGGTTGAAGAGCAGTGGGGCGTGGCCACGCGTCAAGTGGACTTCTTTGATGTGAAGATGGATGTCGAAGCGCTGTTCGGCGCACGCGGCCGCCGTCTGCGTTTTGAAGCCGCTGCGCATCCGGCGCTGCATCCGGGCCGCAGCGCTCGCATCGAGTTGGACGGCAAGCAAGTGGGTTGGGTCGGTGAACTGCATCCGCGTTGGGCGCAGCAAGCAGACCTGGCGCATGCGCCCGTCGTCTTCGAACTCGATGTTGACGCCTTGTCCGAAGGTGAGTTGCCGCAAGTGCGCGAGCTCTCTCGCCAGCCGGTGGTGGTGCGCGATCTGGCCTTGTGGGTCGATGCTCCCGTGTCCACGCAAGCCATGCTCGACACCGTTGCCGCCGCCGTCAAAGCGGATGCGCAACTGGCTGTGGTGCAGGACGTGCGCGTGTTCGACGTGTGGCGCGAGAAGGCCCACGGCAGCGAGCCCGTCACCGAGAAAAGCCTTGCTTTCCGATTCTGGCTACAGGACACTGAAGTCACTCTGGACGAAGCCCGTGTGGCGGAATGCCTGTCCCGCATCAAGGATGCATTGGTCAGTGCTCACGGCGCGCGCCAGCGTACATGAACCATGGGGAACAGTATGCTTGCTGCCGAGCCACGCACCTTGACCAAGGCTGAGCTGGCCGAACTGCTCTTTGAGCGGGTCGGTCTGAACAAGCGCGAGGCCAAGGACATCGTCGATACTTTCTTCGAAGAAATCCGCGACGCCCTGGCGCGCGGAGACTCCGTCAAGCTCTCGGGCTTTGGCAACTTCCAGGTGCGCGACAAACCGCCGCGCCCGGGCCGCAACCCCAAGACCGGCGAGACCATTCCCATCGCCGCACGCCGCGTGGTTACGTTCCACGCGAGTCAGAAACTCAAGAGCGTGGTGGAGCAGGCAACCCCTGCTGCACCCGAAGCCGCGGAGTGATACGCTTTGTCGGTAATTGTTATCGGCTCCCGGCGCCTTCGCGGCATAAAATTCGCTTATGACACGTACTGAATCCACCGTTACCCTACCGCCCATTCCCGCCAAGCGTTACTTCACCATTGGTGAAGTCAGCGAGCTGTGTGGCGTCAAGCCTCACGTCTTGCGGTACTGGGAACAGGAATTCACGCAGCTCAAGCCGGTGAAGCGGCGCGGCAACCGCCGCTACTATCAGCACCACGAAGTGCTGCTGATCCGCCGCATCCGTTCCTTGCTGTACGAACAAGGCTTCACGATCAGCGGCGCTCGCAATCGCTTGGGCGATGCGCGCGATATGCCGCACGATCAAGACGCCGCCGTGCGTTTGTCGGGCGCCGAGATGCAAGCCTTGCGCAACGAACTCGGCAACGTTTCGACGATGCTTGCCGATGCTTTGGGCTTGCCTGCCAACGTGTCCGCCAACGCAAGCAGCAACGCCAGCACCACGGCTTGAGCGCGTTGATTTCCTCGTCGTCCAAGATGGTTTGATTGATCGCAGTACCCGCAACGCGCGTTGCTCTTGAAGCCATGCGCATTGCACACCGCAGTACGTTGCGCCTCGCGCGCCGCTTTGCATGACGTTAGTGCAAGCGACGAACACGAGGCGCAAATTTTTTTGAGTATTCAGCACTTTTTTTGCACCAATGCGTGCAAACTTATTTTTGTTCTGCTATACTCTTTTTCTTTCGGGGCGTAGCGCAGCCTGGTAGCGCACTTGCATGGGGTGCAAGGGGTCGCGAGTTCGAATCCCGCCGTCCCGACCAGCAATACCCTAAGGGGGTTAGTGATGAAAATCACTAACCCCCTTTCTCATTTACGCGACTTTTGTGTGACGTCTTCTTCACTCGAATCGCCGCCTCCGCGTCGTCAACGCAGGAGTGCACCTGCTGCTTGCTGCAAGACGGTTGGCAAACTCCGTCAGCTTGGCCAGTGCCGCCGACGAACGTAGCCTCGCTGCTTGCGGACGACGGACCTATCCACATCGTTCAGTACGACAAGCCGCTCCTGACCCTAAAGCTCTATTTGCAGACGTACCCGTAAGGTTGCCCACTTGGCCCACACATTCCAGGGCAAGCTACCAAAATGACTTGCTGGCTCATGCATTGAGGTTCATATGCTGTGAAGTTCGGAGTAGACCCCCAACACCCACACATCTGCATGGTGAACCCAGATCCTAATAACGCTGCGCGGACTGGCTGCGGTGCTTGATTTGTTGGCTGGGTCGACGAGCTTTGCTGCGGCGGGATGATAGCCCCCGTCGCCGCCCCACGCGGCGTATTGCACCAGCATGGAGTTCCGACCGGGACGTTGCGATCCACATCGCAAGCGGTGACCGCAGTGCTGCACATTGAGGAAAGCTGAGTTTGGGGAAACTCGTATACGGGTCGATCAATCCGCGGGGCCGGAATAACACCTGTTGGGGCCATGAAAGTGCGCGATGTGTTACGTGCGGCTACCCAGGCCATGTAGCGTTGTTCAGCTTCATACGCAACTGTTTCCACAGAATTGTGATTTCTCACATAGCGAATGGCAAAGTCTCGAAGACCCCAGTCTTGATATTGCTGAACATGCGTAAGCTCGTGTGCCCACAGCACGGGGTTAAAAAATGCATCGTTTTGGTTGGCGAAAACGATGACGTAATCTAGCGTAATTGCTGCTGCGTCACCATACCGAATCGCGTTGACTTGAATGGATAAGTCTCCCCCTCCGCCGACCCGAAAGCGCGCAATGTTCAAGATATGATCCGGGATGTACCCGCTGAGATTCTGCCGAATGGCGGGCGGTATCGGAGAGACGCCTGAGCGCAGGGCGTCATCTCGAGATCTTGCAATGGCTTCTTGGAGCAGAGGGGCGGTTGCTTGAGTCAGGCCTTCGTTCACCACTTTCGACCCGCCTTCCTCGACATCTTTGTACAAAGGAAGATTGTCTTTTATCCCGGCGTGAACTTGGTCCAATGCGGTGCCAGCTCCCGGTGCCACGTGGTTGATGATATCTCCCAGCAGTCCTCCCGCAGATACTGGCCCCCACACGATGCAACAGTACAGTAGTGCCGCAATCTTGCATGTGCTGTTCATGTGGCCACTCCTTTTGTGATGGCTTTTTCTGCTTTCTCATATGCCGGCTCTATGCGGAGCGTCGAAGAGGTATAGACGGTAACAAACGGACAAAACAAGAGCCGTCTGCTCCGGCGTAGTTTGACTATTCCTATTCGTCAGGCTGCTTTTGCACTACAGCCACTGCTGCTGCGCTTTTTCGAATCGGCATGACGCATCAACGATTGCGAACCTCTAGCAGTCGTCTGCCACGAGCGGGGATGCTGGGAAATGTCATGTATACGGTTGTGGAGAGCTCCGAGATTTTGGTCTGTGAGGCCATTTCGTGGGTGCTTTTGCACGGGCGCAATGGCTCGAAGGATCGAACGTGGGAATGTGCCTTGCTACAGCACCTCACCGATGCCTCTATCCCACAATCGAATGCCCTACGATCTGAATCTCTCCAACGCGGCCTTTAGCCCCATGGTCCCGAATGGGCCGCTCGTCATCATTTCGCCTCACCTCGATGACGCGGTGTTCAGCTGTGGCAGCTTGCTTTCTCACAGTGCCGGCAGCACCGTTGTGACGGTCTTTACCGGGGTGCCGCACGAAGGGGGAATCCTTACTGAGTGGGATCGAGAATGTGGCTTTCTTAGTGCGGCAGAAGCCATGCGTGCGCGTGAAGCCGAAGACTGCCGCGCGCTGGAGGCCATACGCTGTTGCGGGCGTTCGTTGGGGTTCATTGACTGCCAGTATCTTGAGCATCCCGATCACGCCATGCCGGCGCTGATGGAGTCTCTGCTGAGTACCGTGATCGACTTGGCGCCGGGCAGGGTGGGCATTCCGCTTGGGCTCTTCCATGGAGATCATCTTCGGGTCAGCGAGGCCGCGCTACGCGTCAGGCAGCTCCTGCCTGACATTGCCTGGTTCTTCTACGAAGACGCGCCGTACCGGGCGCATAGCGGCGTTGTGCAAGCGCGTCTGGTGCAGCTGTATGGCCGGGGCATGGTGTTGACGCCTGCGTGCGGCCAGGCCGATTTAGGCAGCAAGGAAGTGGCCATTGCGGCCTACGCGTCGCAGCTGAAGGCGTTCAACGGAGTGCCGGACGACCTGCGCAGGCCAGAGCGTTATTGGCATATCGAGGCGGATGTCCAAGTCCCCAGCCACGCTTTGCCTGAAGGCTGCTGACTGGAAGGTCGGTATCAAGCCGGACATGTCGCCAACCCGCTCATCAAAAAAACGCCCCGCTAAAAAAACTGAACTGACCCCAAAGGTTGGACGGGTGTCCAACTTTTGGGGTGCAGTTCAAACTCGGGGGCGTTTTGTATGCCTGCACGTGCAACATGGGCGATGGCCCCGGACGTGTCCAACGATGCGGATCACTCGCTGATGTGATTGACCTTGATGGAGTTCGGGTCAATGCCACCCAGGCGGAGTCGTGCATCGATGTCTTCGTCTTGACCCGCCGATGCGGCAATGTCAGGAAGATCCAGCTTGTTGGCCAGTTCCCGCTTGGCCTGAAGCGTGCTTGACGCATCGCCGTCAAGCAGTGCAACACCATCGGAACCATCGGTCTTTTTGAAGCTGATCTGGGTTTTCATCTCGCCTCCTGTTGTGCGGGTGATCCGCAGATAAACCGTAGCACATCGATGAAAGCCGGCGGGGAGGGTGCAATTAAGCCTTAGGTCTTAGCCCTTAGTGCTGGTCCGATTCAACGCCAATCGCTAGCAGCCGCTCTTCTTCTCGCCCATTGCGGCGCTGGTGGGCCGGTAAGGTATATTCTTCGCGGATCATGTTGGGAGCAGGCAAGTCGGCCCCCGATGTGTCAGCCCAAGAACCTATCCACCAGACCAAGGAATACCGTGTCGAAGCCACTTGCGGCGGGTCGCTTTTTTGCTGAGGCGTTCGGTGTCATCCGGCAGCAAGGCCGACGCATGGTGGCCGCTGCGCCATGGTCGTTCGGCCTCTTTGTGTTGAGCTTGCCGTTTGCCTTGCTGGTGTCACGGTCGTTCGGGTCAATTCAATACGCGTTTCTTGTGCTGGCGCTGGTCAACATGATCGCGTTGGCGCGCATGACCTTTGCCTGGCACCGCGTGATTGTGTTGGGCGATGCCGTGGATACGGGGGGCGGAGGCAACGCCGAAGCAAAGCATCTGGCGTTGCTGATGCTGTTCATCATTGTGGCGGCGGCAGTGCTGCGAGCGACGGCCGACATGCCGATCATGATTTATTTTGCGATGGGCGGGGTGGGCGACACCCGCTTCTTCGTCACGCTGTTCGGCATCCTGGCGGTGCTGTGGGTGCCGATGCTGTATGCGGGCTCTATATACGCGCTGAGCCTTCCGCGCGCCGCGGTGGCGGGCGAGTATGGCTTCCGGGAAGCGCGCGCGGCGATGCCGTTCAAGCGTTGGCCGCTGGCCGCCGCGTTGTTCGCGCTGATCCTGTCAGCGGGCCTGGCCAAAGTCATGATGCTCAATGTGGCGAACCGCTTGAAGGTATCGGACATTGCGTATGGTGTGTTGTTTCTGGCATTCACCATCATCATGACGCTCGTCGTGACCGCGATGTGCGCCGTTGCGTATCGGGAATCCACACGTGGCGTGAAGGCGGCGTAGCGGCTCTGTTCGGTCGCCACGTTTGTCGTCGTCCGCGTGCGATTGCTGCGCCGGATTGTCTGCGCGAAGGGTATATTTTCGACTTCGCCATTCCTTTCACCTTGCCCCATGAACACGCTTCGTCATCAGATTCCATCTGGCCGTGCGATGTTGGCGGCCGAGACCGCCGGTAGCGGAGACCCCGTCGTTTTTCTGCATGCCGCCATTTGTGATCGGCGCATGTGGCAGGCGCAGATGCGCGCGCTCAGTTCTAGCAATAAGGTGATTGCTTATGATCGGCGCGGTTTTGGGCAGACGCATAGCGCGCCGGAAGATCATTCCGCCGTGGCGGACCTGATGGCGGTGATGGATGCCTTGGCGGATGGCAAGCCTGTGATTCTGGTGGGTTGCTCGCAAGGCGGGCGCGTGGCGCTCGACGCCGCGCTGCTGCACTCGGATCGTGTGCGCGGGCTGGTGTTGATTGCGCCGACGGTGCCGGGCGCGCCTGACTTGGCCCAACCCGCCGCCATTCAAGAAGCGATGGCTACGTTGAAGCAAGCCGAATCCGCTCGCGATCTGGATCGCGTGAACGCGTTGAAGGCGCGTCTGTTCCTGGATGGTCCGCTGGAACCCGAGGGGCGAGTCGAAGGCGCTGCGCGCCAGCTTTTTCTTGAGATGCACGCGGGCGTACTGCGGTCGCCACCGACCGGGCCGAGCGTCGACCACTTGCCGACGTATCAACGTTTGAATGAGATCAGGGCGCCGTCCATGGTGATGTGGGGATGCAGTGACTTTCCCAACATTCAGGCGCGCAGCCAGCGGGTGGCGTCGATGCTGGCGAACGGTAGTGGACATGAGCTCACGGACACCGCCCATTTGCCGAGTCTGGACCGGCCGGACGAAGTGACGGATTTGCTCGTCACGTTCATCCGGCGTATGGCTGGCAACGTTGCGGGCGCAGCGTAGCCGCTGCGCTGCGTATCAACGCTGGGTATCTGGGCTGCGCATCAAGCCTTCTTATCAACGCTGGGTATCTGGGGTGCGCATCAAGCCATCGCATCAACGCCGGGTATCTGAGCTGCGCATCAAGCCTTCGCATCAACGCAGCGTTTCACTGCTCGACGATCAACGCTTCCGGCTCGGTCGTTTAGGCGCTGGCGTCAGCGGGTCGCCCACATGCGTGGCGAGCCAGTGTTCGATCTTGTCGTCGCGCCGGGCGGCCCAATCCTTGCCCAGTTCCAGCACCAGCATGTTGCGCGTGTCGCCGTAATCCTGGCCGGGTTCCTTTTGGAACATTTCCTTCCAGATCTCTGAGGCAACCAGATCCGTCGTGAGCAGCACGCCGATGCCTTTGGCGTCGATCCACAAGGGCGCGGCACGTTCGTCGACGTGCTTCTTCAGGTTTTCAAGCAGCTTTTGGGCGAGTGAGGCGTTGTCTTTCGATGCCGCGATCAGGACCAGATATTGACGGTGGTCGATGGCGGGTTCGTCGGAGTCGCCAAAAGGGTTTTCCATGGTGCATTCCTTCCGGGTAAGTCTGCTTCGGGCCGCGAGGGCGGCGCCGTGGTACAGGGTACTCGACCCGCGCGCTGGCAAGCGCGTTTTGGTACACTTCGGCCATCTTTGGGGAGTAGCCTGCTGTCAGCCGCGCTGACAGGGTTTGCGTCAACATTCTTGACCTTTCGGTCATGGCGCAACGGCCGATTCGGCTTGGCGAGACCACGGACTATTCCATAGCCTTGTCCGGGCGATATGGAAAGTCTGTGTGTGTCGCCCGGACGGAGCCACCCCCGTGAACCCCCTTTCCACCCTTATCCTGGCTTTTGCCATGTCGACCGACGCGTTTGCCGCCGCGGTCGGCAAGGGCGCAGCGCTGCACAAGCCGCGCCTGTCTGAAGCCCTGCGCACCGGTGTCATCTTTGGCGTCATCGAAGCGATTACACCGGTGATCGGCTGGGCGCTCGGTTCCGTCGCGGCGACGTTCGTTGCCGATTGGGACCACTGGATTGCGTTCTGTATGCTCTGCGTGCTCGGTGCGATGATGATCCGCAACGGCTACAAGGACGATCCCGAAGAGGCCGCGCCGGTTGTGCGCCATTCGTTCTGGCTGCTGGCGGCCACAGGCTTTGCCACCAGCATCGATGCGATGGCGGTGGGCGTCAGCCTGGCCTTCATCGAAAACAACATCTGGATCACGGCGGCGGCGATTGGTCTTGCGACCATGCTGATGGTGACGATCGGCGTGATGGTCGGCCGCTTGGTTGGCAGCGTGGCGGGCAAACGTGCAGAGATATTGGGCGGCATTGCGCTGATCGGTATCGGGGCCACGATCCTGTACGAGCATCTGTCGGCTTGATGCGGGTGACGTGACGGCAAGGCGCCCGCAAGCGCCTTGCTGGGTCAGCCCGGCGGGCTGTTATGGGAAAAGTCCTTCCGTTCTGTGTCTGTTGGCTGCGCCATGGTGTCCGCATACTCGTCTCATTCAACCAGAAAGAGAGACGCTTCTCATGCGCTACCGTTACGTCACCGCCGATGTGTTCACCAGCCAGACCTATTGCGGCAACCCCTTGGCAGTTGTGCTGGATGCCCAAGGTCTGGATACCGCGCAGATGCAACGCATTGCCCGTGAATTCAATTACTCGGAAACCAGTTTCGTGTTGCCGCCGAAAGACCCGGCGCACACGGCCTGGGTGCGGATCTTCACCCCGGATCGCGAAGTGCCGTTCGCCGGGCATCCCAACGTTGGCACTGCTGTGGTGCTGGCGCGCGAAATGATCACCGCTGGCCATCCGGCCCCGGACTCCTTTGTGTTTGAAGAGGCCGCAGGCCTGGTGCGGATTGCACTGAAGTCGGGCGCCAAGGGCGTCGACAGCGTCGAGCTGCTGGCGCCCCAACCGTTGTCGCGCGCAAGCGAGGTGTCGGCGGCGGCGTTGGCGCGGGCGCTGAAGCTGCAGGCGTCTGACATTGATACGTCAGAGCACGCGCCGCAAGTGGTGTCGGTGGGGCTGATATTCCTGGTTGCGCAACTGGCCAGCCGCGATGCCTTGCGCCGCGCGTCGCCAGATTCGCAGGGCTATGCGGCGTTGCTGCCGTTGGACGGGGCAAAGTCCATCTACGTCTACACGACGGACACGGCCTCGGATACGGTGGATGCGCCCACCGACATTCAGGCGCGCATGTTCACCGGCCGCATGACGGAAGACCCGGCAACGGGCAGCGCAACCGCGGCGGTGACGGCGTTGCGCGCGGCGTTGCGTGGCGAAGGCATGCTGCGGCTGCGCGTGGGCCAGGGCGTGGACATGGGCCGCGCCAGCTTGTTGCTGGCGCACGCCGAACCGCGTGCCGATGGCGTGTGGGCGGGTGTGGCGGGGCAAGCCGTTGTGGTCATGGAAGGAACCTTGCCGGCGCCGTCTTTGATCTGATTTCCATCTTGCCGGCACGGTTTTTGACCTGATCGCATTCTTGCCGGCGGCGCGGGCCCTCGTGTATGCTTGCCCGCATGAACGAACTGCAATCCGCACCAAAATTCGCGCCGGCATGCCGCGCGGACAACCGACGAGTCACTCGACGTCTACGTTGAGTGGCAAGTCACGTTCAGGCGCTGAAACTTCGGCGCTTCCTCTTGAAGGCCACGATACCCCTCGTGGCCTTTTTGTTTTCACGTCCGTTGGCGCTTCATCCTTCGGCGGCTATTGAGGGGAATCTTCCGGCCTTCGTTTTCCTACGTTAAGGAACGAAGCATGACCCAACAAGCACTGGCCGTCCGGCCCTACCATCCCTCAGACGAGGCCGCCCTCATTCAGTTGTGGCGCGACTGCGGCCTGACTCGCCCGTGGAACGACCCGGTGAAGGATGTCGCGCGCAAGCTCACGGTGCAGCCCGATCTGTTTCTGGTGGGCGAGGCGGATGGCGTCATCGTGGGCACGCTGATGGGCGGCTACGACGGTCATCGGGGATGGATCAATTATCTGGCCGTGTCGCCCGCACACCAGCGGCGCGGCTACGCGACGGTGCTGATGCGTGCCGTCGAACGAAAGCTGCTTGAGATGGGCTGCCCGAAGATCAATTTGCTGATCCGCTCGGGCAATGCCGCCGTGCAGGGCTTCTACGAAAGCCTGGGCTTCTCGCAGGACGAGGTGATCAGCTTGGGCAAGCGCTTGATCCCCGATCTTTGATTGCCATGCGGGCGTCGGATGCGCGTGATTTAGTCCGACACTCTTGCATGAGATCGCGGCTTGGTCCTACAAACGGGCTTGCCGTCTGGTGAGGCCGTTTGATCCTGAGCACACTCCGTTGAATTGACCTGGGCAGGGGCCTGGGAAATGACACGGGGTTGATGATCATGCGGGGTTCGATTCAAGGCTGGCGCTGGGGCGCTTTCATCCTGCTGGCGCTTGCCGGGATGTCAGTGCAGGCGGATACCGTCCGGCTCAAGATGTCTCACTTTCTTGGGGCCAACAGCTTTTTCCAGGTGGACCTGGTGGAGCCCTGGGCGCGCGAGCTGGAACGCAAGACGGGCGGCAAGGTGCAGGTAGAGGTGCTGAACGCCAGTTCGCCGTTGGGTAACGTGCGCAAGCAGGCCAGTCAGGTGCAAAGCGGGGAAGTGGATATTGCGCTTGGGTTGCGCGGCGCGGAAGGCGACCGCTTTCCACGCAGCGCCATCGTCGAATTGCCGTTCGTGGTGGCGGACGCGGGCAGCGGTTCCAAAGCGCTGTGGCGGCTGTATCAAGAGGGCGTGCTTGCCGAGGAATACCAGGGCTTCAAAGTGCTGGCGCTATTTGTGCACAACCCGGGGCTGGTTCACACCAAGGCCACGCTTGTGACTGAGCCTGCCGACTTGAAGGGCTTGCGCCTGCGTGCGCCCAACGCCACGGTCGCAATGATGCTTGAGCATGTGGGCGCCGTTCCGAAGTTGCTGCAACCCGACGAGATCATTCCCGCGCTACGCGCCCATCAATTGGACGGCATCGTCACGAACTGGGGCACGCCCATTGCGGGCTTCAACGACGAAATGACGCGGCATACGGCGGTGCCGTTCTATGCCTCTGCCTTCTTCATTGTGATGAAGCAGTCGCGCTTTGACGCGTTGCCTGCGGATGTGAGGCAAGCGATCGACAGCCTGTCTGGCGATGGGCTGGTGGCGCGTTTCGGGCCGCTATGGAATCAATGGGACCAGCCCTTTCACGATGGCGCACAGGCGCCGGGCAAAGTGATTTTGCGTCCGGACGCAGCGTTGCTTCAACGGTGGAAGGTGGCGCTGCATCCGGTGTCGGATGCGTATGTCAGCCGGCTCCAGGCCCAGGGCTTTGCGAACGCACGAGAAGTGTACGAACGCTTGCTGGCGGAACCGGCTGGACGCTGACGGCTTAGATTGCCACGGTCAGGTAGACGGCTTCGCGGCCCACGATCGGCATGCGCGTGGGCATGAAGATCGTGCAGTTGTCGCACGGCGAACGAATTTCTTCGGTGCCGTTCATGGCGATCAGCTCGTCTTTGTTGAAGGTCTCGAAACCGATGACAGGGCGCGTGAAGCGGAAGTCTTCGGACTTCACCATGTGCACTTCCAGCAGGCGGTAGCGCTGCGGAGCGGGAGGCGGTACGGCATCGGCGGGCGTGTCGATCAGGCCCGTGTGAGCCAGGAAGCGCAGGGTGACGTCGGTGGCAAGGTCGGCCGCAGACTTCGCGAAGTGCTGGCCGCATTCCACCACCAGCGCGCCGCCGCTATCGGAGTCGGGATCACCGTGGTGACCGTAGCCCATGACGCCCGTGCCAGGGAACTTGTGCTGTGGCATGACCAGGTGCACTAGCGGCGCGCCGACGGCTGCGGCAAGCGCCGTGTTGCGGTCCATCTCGTTATAGACCCAGAAGGGCTGCACCGGCGCACGGGTAGAGTGAATGTCCAGCACGAAATCGGCGGCGTCCAGCACCGGGCGCAATTCACGCGCGCGTTGCAGCTCGGGGCTGTCTTCGGCGCCGTCCAGCATGGCGGCGGACCAGATGCGGTTCAGGTTGTGAACCAGTTGGCGGTTTTCATAAGGCTGGTTGATGTCGAAGGCCTCGTAGGCTTCAACGTGCGCAAAGCTGACAGTCAGTGTGCCGATCTTCGGCCGCACGCCCGTGTCCAGCAGGTGCGTGGCGGCGACCATGCCACAGATCTCATTGCCATGCGTGATGGCGTTGATCAGCACGTGGGGGCCTGGCACGCCGGACTCGAAGCGGTGCACGTACGGAATGCCGGTGTTGCCTTCGCGGTAGGCGGAGAGGTCGCGCGGCAAGACTTCAAGCGGCGCGGTGTCGGGTTCAAAAGCAGGATTTTGCATGGGATGGGGCCTATTCTGGGCGGATGCCGGCGCGGTCGATCAGGTCTTTATACAAGGCCAACCGTTCGGACATCATGGAGGTGAACTGTTGCGGGGTCTGGTCTTCGGGGGGCAGGGCGCCAGCCTTTTCCAACGCTTGCGGCATGCCGTCCTGGCGGGCCACCGAGCGCACGGCGGCCAGCAGTTTTTGGATGATGTCGTCGGGTGTGCCGGCGGGGGCGGCCAGGCCAATCCACGACATGGAGTTCAATACCGGATAGCCCAGTTCTGCGAAGGTGGGCACATCGGGCAGCGCGTCCAGGCGTTTGGGTGCAGCCACCGCCAGTGCACGCATTTTGCCTACCTGGATATGCGGCAGGAACGGCGCCAGGTTGTCCAGCGCAAATTGCGCCTGGTTGGACAGCAGGGCATTGATCAGCGGCGCGCCGCCGCGGTACGGCACGTGCATGGCCTGCACCTGCACGGTGTTTTTCATCAGCTCGGCGTTGAGCTGCCCCATGCTGCCGATGCCGGCGGTGGCAAAGTGCAGTTCGTCGGGGCGCGCTTTCAGCAAAGCGACGAATTCCGCGAACGTCTTGGCCGGAACGTCGATGTTGGTGACCAGCACATTGGGCGTGCGGGACAACTGCGAAATCGATGTGAAGTCTTTGATCGGGTCGTAGCCCAAATCGTTGCGCATCAGCGGGTTGGCCAGGTGCGAGCTTTGCGACGACGCAACCAGCGTGTAGCCGTCGGGTTTGGCGCGGGCGACGCGTTGGCTGCCGATGGCGCCGCCTGCGCCGTCGCGGTTTTCAATGATGATGGTGGTGCCCAGCGCCTTGCCCAATGCCTCGGCGTAGATGCGGCCGATCAGGTCCACCGAACCGCCGGCAGGAAACGGCACAACCAGCGTAATGGGACGCGATGGGTAGGCATTGGCGCGCGCGGCCAGGGGCAGCAGGGCGGCGCCTAGGCCGGCAAGGACGAGGCTACGGCGAGCCAGCGAGGGCGCCGCGATGGGGTGCTTCATGAAACTCTCTTGTGATGGCAATCTGTTTGGACTATCTTGCAATACGCATTGCAGAATGAAATATAAGATGCAATGAATTTTGTGGAATTTAGGGTTATCACCTAGGTTCGTCTTTTGTCCTGTTGCAGCGCTATGTTGCCGCTACCATGAATCTGAACCAACGCATCGCCAGCTACGGCAAGAAACTCAGCAAGACGGAGTGCCTGCTGGTCGAGGAAATGCAGGCCCGCTATCCGCAAAGCCTGCTGGAATCCGCCACGGCATTGGCCAAGCGGGTGGGCACGAGTGCGTCAACGGTGGTGCGCTTGCTGGCCAAGCTGGGGTATGACAGCTATCCGCAGGCGCAGATGGAGGCGCGCTCTGAAGTCACGGCACGTCTGGCCTCGCCGGGCGAACGCGCGGATGCGGTGGGCGCAGACAACTTGTCGGCCAGGGCCTGCCTGCACAACGCATTGCTGCATGACCAGCACAATCTGCAAGAGACGTTCGCATCGATTGACGTAGCGGCGTTTGAGGCGGCGGTGCGTGTGTTGACCCAGCGCAAGGCGCGCGTCCACGTCCTGGGTCTGCGGCAAGCGGCGCCGCTGGCGAGCCACGCGGCGCTGTACCTGAACCTGTGCTTGCCGTCCGTGCGGCACATGGGGGGCGCAAGCCCGATGTTTTTGGAAGACGAGTTGCTTTGGGTGGACGACAACGATGTATTGTTGGCGTTCACGTTCAGGCGCTATTCAATCGCCACTGCCAACGCGGTGAAGGTGTTCCGCGAGCGGGGCGGCAAGGTGCTGTTGGTGACCGATGCGCCGTCGGCGCCGGCCGCTGCGTCGGCGCATCACGTGTTGATCGCGCGATGTTCCAGCGCGTCGCCGTTTGATTCCTACACCGCGGCGTTTTCGGTCTGCAACGCGCTGCTTGCTGCGGTTGCCCAGCGACGCAAAAAAGAACTGGGTGCGGCGCTGGAAAGAGGCGAAGGCTTGTGGGAGTCGAAGTGGATTCGGCCGATGGGAGATGCGCAGGGTTTTTGACTGCGATTGAAAAATCGGCCAAAAGTGCCTGAATTCAGGCCGATTTTGATGTCTGCAAGATGCATGTGTACTAGACGAGTTAGTGCCTGATTACCCGCTAAAAGCATTGCTTTTCAAGCGGTTTTTTTTTTGGCATATTGCGCCCGGATACTCAGATTTCAGGAGCGCAAGCATGAACGCGTGCCCGCAACGCCATATCGATGGATTTCAAGTGGGATGCGAAATCGTCAGCTTGGATGCTGGCGTGTTGGCCATCGTCGTCACGGTGAGCCGTACGGGCAATGGCGATTTTCAACAACGCTGGTCCTTGCCCAGATTCGTGACGTTTGCAGATGCGGCCGTCGCCCGGCGCCATGCCGACCTGGTCTTGTCCGGCATCGTCTCCGTAGACGCTGCAACGGGCGAGCCGCGGTACGGCATTCTGTAGCTACGCCATGATTGGCGCCCGTGGCTGGCCCAGGTAATTGCCCTACCAAATGTTGCTGAGCCGCCACCGCTGTTTTTCCTCGGTCAGGCGCATGGGTTCTGGAGATGGCTCACTTTAATGGGGGCGACATCAGGTAGGTTTTGTTTCGTTTATCACAATCGTGTGCCATGCGCGGTAGAGTTTGGCCGGTACATTGGTACCGGATGACAACAATAAAGGAGAGTTCCATGTTTGATACTTTTCCTGTCCTGCGTCGTGTTGGTCTAGCGGCAGCGACTATCGGTGTGGCAGGCCTGCTGTTTGCGGGTTGCACCACCACCAGCCCCAAGTCCACCGCAACAGCGACTGACAAGCGCGAGTCAATGAACAGCGCTGCGAACGCGACCCTCTCCAAGCTCTACGAAGCATCGCCGCAATCCAAGGAATTGGTGGCGCGCGCCAAGGGCGTCCTGGTCTTTCCTGACGTGTTGAGCGGCAGCTTCATCGTGGGCGCTGAACACGGCAATGGCGTCTTGCGGGTGGGCGGCTCCAATGCCGGCTACTACAGCACGACGGCGGGTTCGATTGGCTTCCAGGCTGGCGCGCAATCCAAGGCCATGGTGCTGTTGTTCATGACGGATGATTCCCTGAACAAGTTCCGCAACAGCAGCGGCTGGACCGTGGGCGCGGATGCGACAGTGGCTGTCGTGAATATCGGCGCCAATGGCCGCATCGACACCAACACGGCGCAGCAGCCGGTGGTCGGTTTCGTGATGAACAACGGTGGCCTGATGGCGGGCGTGTCGTTGGCCGGTACCAAGATTTCGAAGTTGAACTGGTAATCGGTTAATCGGTCACCCCCAAGCAAAACGCCGCGGAGAGTTTTCCGCGGCGTTTTTTTGTGGGTGGCTGGTTTAGCCGAGCAGGGTATCGCCGTTATTGCGGACGGCGCTTTCGCGTTGCATTTCGGCTTCTTCGATGTTCGGGTCCAGGCCGCGCCAACGCACGATGTGGCCGCGGTCTTGCTCGGGTTCCCAACCCAGCATGCCGTAGCGCGTGATTTCAGTTTCGCCTGTGTCGAATTCCACTTCAAAGTAGCCCTGACGATCGGGTAGCGTGCCACCGGGGAACCATTCTGTTTCGGGCATGGTTTGCTCCTTGCTAAGCGATGGGAGGGACGCCGGCGCGCAAGTGCGCACCGACGGATTCATTGTGCGGGCGCGGCCGTGATCCCGCAAGTTTCTGAAAGCGTCGCGCGGTATCTTCAGGCGAGCGGAACGGCGGTGGTGTAGAGCACCTGCTTGAGCGCAAAGCTTGAGCGGATACTGGCCACGCCCGGGATACGCGTGATGTGTTCGACGATCAAGCGTTCCAGCGCATCGACATCCGGCACCAGCGCGCGGATCAGATAGTCGGCATCGCCCGACATCAAATAGCACTCCATGATTTCGGGCAGGACGGCAATTTCGCGTTCGAAGACATCCAGCGCGGCCTTGCGCTGTTTGTCCAGCGAGATCTGGATGAACACGTTGACCTTCAGGCCCAGCTTGCGCGCATTCAGCAAGGTGACGCGGCGATCAATCAGCCCTTCGGTTTCCAGCCGGCGCACGCGCGCCAGGCATGGCGAGGCCGACAGATTGACCCGCGCGGCGAGCTCGACATTGGTCAGACGCGCATCGCGCTGCAGTTCGTTAAGAATTCGGATGTCAGTGGCATCCAGGTTGATTTCCGGCATAAGTCACCTAAGGGCTTTGAATAGACAGTGCATTCGTGCTGTGCGTGCAGTGTATCGAAGTGAATTGAGGTGAAATATGCTGGGGTTTACCCTATAGACTATTCCTTCCTTTGGCTAATCGGCCAAAGCGCAGAATAATCCAGCAGTCATCGAGCAGTAATGAGTCAGCAAAGCACGTTGCGCAAGTTCTTGCCCCTGGTGGGTGCGGTCATGATCTGGGGCGGCAATTGGCCCGTCATGAAGCTTGGGCTGGCGCACATGAGTCCGCTCTGGCTGGCCGCCAGCCGGTTCGGGTCTGCTGCCTTGATCAGTGTGCTGGTGCTGGGCGTGATGGGCCGCTTGCGTCTGCCCACGCGCCAGGAATGGCCATTGGTGGCGGGGGTGGCGCTGCTGCAGATGGGCGCGTTCACCGCGTTGGCGCTGTGGGCCTTGCAATATGTGGCGCCGGGTCGCGCGTCGGTGATTGCCTATGCGACGTCGATATGGGTGATTCCGCTGTCGGCGCTGATTTTGAAAGAACGGTTGTCGGCCGGGCAATGGCTGGCCACCGCGTTGAGCTATGCGGGTATTGGCGTGATCGTTGCACCTGCCTTCAGCCCGTGGCAGGCGCACACGGTGATCGGATTGGTCATGCTGTTGGGCGCGTCATTCGCCTGGGCGTGCAACATCATCCAGTTGCGCGGCAATCGTCATGTGCGATTGGGGGCAGACATGATTCCGTGGCAGACGGCAATTGCAACGGTGCCGCTGGCGGCGCTGGCCTGGATGCGCGACGGTGCGCCCACGTTCCTGACGGTGCCGGACGCCTGGCCCATCATCTTGTACACGGGGCCGCTTGCCACCGCGTTGACGTTCATCGTGGTACTGGGCATGACGCAAAAGATGCCGCCGGTCGCAACGTCCATCGCGATGCTGTGCGTGCCGGTGATCGGGCTCATTGTGTCGTCAGTGGTTTTCCATGAACGCATTTCGGCTGATCTGGCGTTGGGCCTCTCGTTGATCGGTGTGAGCGTGGTGCTGTCTGCTGTGGCCTCGCGCTTCAAGCGGCCGCTGGTGCTGCGTCCGTCGTAGCGGGCCCATGCGCGGATGGGCGGATAGAGACTTGCCTCGTCGTGCTATCGTTTCGCAATTGAAGAGAGAGTCACGCATGGCATTGCATCGTTTCCAGAAGGGCGAACTGGGTCATTGGCTTCGGGCGGTTGCCGACCAAGACGAACCGGGCGCCGCACCCGCTGAAGTGCCTGCCGAGGTTTCGCAGGCGCTCGTGACGCTGCGCTGCATTGTGGCCAGCGCCGATGGCCATTGGCAGATCACTGAAAAGGGCAAACTCGCCCTGCGCATGGAAGAACCGGGCGCCATTCACGTGCGCTAAGCGATCACAGGGCCAGCATTCGCTGGCCTATCGTCACCATCGCTGCGGTCCCCGATATCCCACTTGGCTCGCTGCGTCTTGCATCAAGACGTGCCGGTTTGCTGCATATCTTGCGAATTTTTTCGCTGTATGTCGCGTATTTGCGGGTAAATCTTGCGCAGTACGGGAATCTCCTGAGACGGAATGTGGCAATTGGCATCCTCCGGACGTATCGCGCACATCGGGTCGCCAGTAAGATGAACTTGCGTGACGCTTTCAGGTCTATTTGTTTACGCGGGAATTTGATCCCGCCACGTCACGCGTGGTTCACGCGTTTAGGTAACCGACTGGGAGGTAGCACATGCAGCATCGTGACCAGGAAGTTCTGATCGACGTTTCCACAGCGGCCATGGATACCGGCGGATATGGCGTTTTGCTGACGGTAACGGCCGAGGGCGGCACCGAAGTGGATGCCGCGTTTTCCCACTTGGGCAACTGCGCTTCCTTGGACGAAGCACGTGATCGCGCGGAAATATTCGCGCAGAACTGGGTCGAGGAAAACATCTTCCGATAGGGCGTACTTCCCTTGACGGAGCTGATCGGTTGAACCGGTCTGTGTGTGCATGACGCTTCGGAGAATACTCAAAAATTTGCGACGAAAATTTCGGTTATCGTTGCTGCTCCAAAACCTGGGGCCCTTTTTGGGTATGCGTCGTTCCAAGATGACTGCCGCACAGACCAATCTCTCTCTGACGGAGCATATCCGCGCGCTGCGCGAGCATTACGCCTCTGTCATCCTGCCCATGTGGATGGGGCAGGGCTTCAATAGCGCACTCGGTCTCCCATTTGAATCGCTGGATGGCGCAAGCGGCGAACCCTTGCCGCCCGCGCGTTATCGCGCGATGGCCTGCGCGCGTCAGCTGTATGTGTTTGCGCAAGCGCCGGGCGCGGCCGCGGGTCAGCATGCGGATCGCCTGTTCGAATCGTTGCGCCGTGTGTTCCGTAGCGAACACGGGGGCTGGCGCTACAGCGTGGACGCCCAAGCGCTTCCGCTCGATGACACCCAGGATCTTTATACGCACGCGTTCATCGTGCTGGCCTGCGCTGCGTACTTTCAGCGCAGCCGCAACGCCGATGCGCGCAAGCTCATGCTGGCAACGGCCTCGACGATCGAGTCGCGCTTCAAGACGCAGGATGGGCTTTACCATGCTGCGCTCAGCCCCGATTTAGCCCAGCCGCTGCGCCCGCCTGCGCAGAATCCCATGATGCATTTGACCGAAGCGTATCTGGCTGCCGCTCAAGTTGCGGAGCCGGCGTTGTTTGCTCAGCATCTGCGCAGCCTGGCGCAAGGCATGAGCCAGTTCTTCGTGCATGCCCCCACGCAGTGCATTTCGGAAGCGTTGCAAGGCACTGCCGATAACCGGCTGGAGCCAGGACATCAATTCGAATGGTTGTCATTGGTGCAAGGCGCCGCCCAGGTTTTCGAAGGGCTGGATCTGGTTGAAACCTTGCCGCGCGCCATGCAATGGTCGCGCCTTCATGGCGTGGATGTGGGCGGGCCTGGCGTGTTGGCGTCGTTGGATGAGTCGGGGGCGATGGTGGATGACACCCGCCGTATCTGGGCCCAAACAGAATACTTGCGCGCGCTGGCCGTGGTGGGCGATCTGCCTGCGTTGGCGTCTGGCTTGGCGGCTTTCCGGGCCAATTTCCTGCACCCCGGCGGCTGGTACGAGTGCCTGGACGGCACCGGTGCGGTGGTGCGCAGCGATATGCCTTCGACCTCGCCTTACCATTTGGCGACCTGCCTGGCGGCGTTACCAATCGTTGTTTAATTGCCGTATTAACAATTATTGTTGTTTGATTGACATAAATTGATAGAAAAATATTGGTGAAATCCCTTACAATTTGGCAACACTGTTTGTGGGGAAGCATCAATGAGCGTTATGTGCTTGGCTTGCCAACGCATTAACCCGGGACTTTCGGGCGTGGCCCCGCATTCGCACCTGGGACATCAAGGTTTCACCAATCCGACCCAAAAAGGGCGGGAAGAAAGCCGTGAAGACCACTTTCGGTGCCTAAGTTGCGGGGCAAAGTGGTTGCGCGAGACCGATAAGTGGGGCGTGGATCTCGGATTCAAGCTCGCACCCTGATCGCTTTAGGGCGGTTTTCGGTCGCTTTCCGTCGCATTACAAGCGGGCCTCTGAAAAGAGGCCCGTTTCATTTGGAATTATCTAGCCGTCAAAGGCAGAAACTGAAAGTTTCTTAATATGACCAGACGTTGCTATTCGGCTTGACCCGCCGCCACCACGTCAGGGTCCGCGCTGGCCGTTTGCAGCAGCCATTGGCGAAAGCAGGCCAGCGCGTAGTGGTCTCGCCGCTGCGTGGGTGCGCACAGGTGGTAGCCGCGGCTCAGCCGAATCGGCAGATCGGGGAACGGGGCGGCGACACGGCCGGCCTGAAGCTCATCGCGCACCAGGCAGCGTTGCAGGACGGCGATGCCCATATCGGCCATCACCGCCCGAATCAGGATGGACACCTGATCGAACCCATTGGACAAGGTCACGGCATCCCGCGGCACGCCCGCCGCGGTGAACCACTGCGCCCAATTGCCCATGCCATTCGTGTGATACAGCAGCGGCTCGCCCAGCAAACCGTGGGGCGTGCTCCACAGCCCTTGAGTCTGACGCAAGGCCAGACGATCGGGGTGGCAGATCACGACCATCTCGCGGCCGATCACGTAGTCGGCATCCCAGCCCGGCCATTGCTCCGGCGTGCCAGACAGAATGCTGGCGTCGGGCGTTGCGCCGGAGAAGTCCTCGTTGCGGCGGTAGGCCGCAAAACTCAGCTGAATGTCTGGATGGCGCCGATGAAAATCGGGCAGATGAGGCACGAGCCAGGCGCTGGCCAGCGTGGGCACCGTGGACAAGGTCAGGCGCAGCCGGCGGTCGTCGGCGCGCAATTCGGTGCTGAGCGTTTCGATGGCCTGCAAGGGCGCTTGCGCGCCGTCGTATAGCCGTTGGCCCATCTCGGTCAGGGTCAGCCCGTGCGCGTTTCGATGCATCAACGGCTGGCCGAAATGCGCTTCCAGGCGGGCGATGGCGCGGCTGATCGCGCCCTGCGTGACGCACAGCGTCTGCGCGGCTTGCGTAAAGCTGCCCAAGCGTGCCGCCGTGATGAAGGCATGCAGCTCGGACATGGAGGGCGAATGCAGCCGCATCTAGCATGACCGTTGGTAATGAAGGCGTGCAATATAGTCGTTTGAAAGCAGACCGTAAAGTTCGGACACTGGCGGCCGTGTTCGCAGACCCGCGAACGACCTCACCTTCGGAGTTGCTCCATGTCTCGCCGCCTGTTTGGCCGGTCCGCGCGTTGCGCGCTTGCCGGCATGTTCGCCACGTTGTCCTTTGCCGGCATCGCGCATGCCGCCGGTTATCCCGAGCGCCCCATCAAGCTGGTGGTGCCGTTTGCCGCGGGCGGATCGACCGATATCGTTGCCCGCCTGGTGGCGGAATACGCCGGCCGCGACTTGAAGCAGACCATCGTGGTCGAGAACAAGGCGGGCGCAGGCGGCTCCATGGGCATGGAGCAGGTGGCGCGGTCGACCCCCGACGGCTACACGATCGGCATGGCCACGATGAGCACGCACGGCTCGAACCCGGCCGTGTACCGCAAGATGAATTACGACCCCATCAAGGATTTCGCGCCCGTGGCGAATGTGCTGGCCGTGCCCAGCGTGTTTGCCATCAACCCGAATCTGCCCGCCAAGAACATGGCCGAATTCGTGGCGCTGTCCAAGAGCGCACCCGCCGACCGCTACAGCTTCGCGTCGCCCGGTATCGGTTCGCTGGGACACGTGAACATTGAGAACTTCATGATGCTGTCGGGCATCAAGCTGCTGCATGTGCCGTATCGCGGCGCAGGCCCGGCATTGAATGATGTGATGGGCGGCCAGGTGGATGCGATCACCGACAACCTGTCGTCGACCTTGCCGCAAGTGCTGGGCGGCAAGCTGCGCGCGCTGGCTGTGTTGGGCGCCGAACGTTCGCCGTTGCTGCCGGATGTGCCCACTTACATTGAGCTGGGTTACCCCGACATGGGCACGGGCGGCTGGTTCGGTCTGGTGGCCCCGGCTGGCACGCCGACTGCTGTCATCGACCGCTTGAACCAAGCCGTGCGCGCCGCGATGCAAGACCCGGAATTCCGCAAGAAGGCCGAGGACGTGGGTGGTACGCTGATGCCCACGACGCCCCAAGAATTCCAGGTCCAGATCGAACAGGCCCTGGCCCGTTACGCCAAGGTGGCCAAGGCCGCCAACATTCAGGCTGATTGACGATGACACACGCCGATTTCAACGCGGTATCCGTGCATGAACCCGAAGGACCCGCCTTGCCGCTGGTCTGTGATTCGCCGCACAGCGGCGAACGCTATCCCGATGATTTCGGGGCAGCCGCGACGCAGGCGCAACTGCGCCAAGGCGAAGACACGCACGTGGACGCGTTGTGGTCGGCGGCCCCCGCGCTGGGCGCGACGCTGATTGCGGCGAACTTTCCGCGTGTCTACATCGACCCCAACCGCACGTTGCAGGATCTGGACCCGGAGTTGTTGGCCGAGCCCTGGCCCCACCCCCTGGACCCGGGCGAGAAGACGCGTCTGGGCAAGGGGCTGATCTGGCGCCGGATGGACAAGGCCACGCCCATTTACGACCGCAAGCTGAGCCTGGCCGAAGTGCGCCATCGCATTCAGGCTTATTACGAGCCTTATCACGCGGCCTTGTCGCAAGCGATCAGCCGTGTCGAACAGCGCTTTGGCGCGGTCTGGCACTTGAATCTGCATTCCATGCCGAACGACGCCTACGAGCGTCTGGGCCGGCACAGCGAACATCCGCTTGCCGACTTCGTCTTGGGTGATCGTGATGGCACCACGTGCGAGCCAGAGTTCATCGCACTGATCGAAAAAGCCCTGCGTGACCTGGGCTACACGGTGGCGCGCAATGATCCCTACAAGGGCGTGCAACTGATCGCGCAGATCGGCCAGCCCGCGCTGAACCGGCACAGCCTGCAAGTGGAGATTCGCCGCCCCTTGTACATGGACGAGGCGACGCGTGAACGCAACGCGGGCTTCGAAATTCTGCGCGGGCATTTGTCGACGGTGCTGGAACAGGTGGCGGGCTATGTGCGTGTGCGCATGGAGGCGGTTACGTCGACAAAATAAAATCGTTTGTATGTGCGTTGCGCGCGCCGCACACGACTAAGCCGGGATTGATTCACATCAACCCCGGCTTTTTGTTGGGCGCTTAAGTTTTCTACCGGACGGCCGTTGTCGCTAACAATGAGCTGCGCCGTTTTTGGCCGCAGCGATTGGGGACCGCAATGCTAGAGAAGACGATCAACGGATTTTCAGTGGTGGCGTACGCGACGCAGCCCGAAGGGCGCACGCCCGCTCGCGCGTTTCTGGAGACGAGGCGCCTGCCGCCCAAGGTGAAGCCGGGCGAGGCTGTCGAGCAGGAAGACGCCGATGCCGCAGCGGTTGAGGACAAGCCCGAAGGCCAGCCCTTCGAGATTTTTGTCAGCCGGCGTTTTCGCAGCGCGATCGAAGCGATGTCGGCCGCGCGCAACGCGTTGGACCGCGTGAAAAGCGTGGATGAAGAGGGCGTGCCGGACCATTTGCCCGAATAAGCACAAGCAACACCCACGCGGGATTCCGCTAGCCTGAGGCGCGCTGCGCGGCCATCAGGCCCATATTGTTATCCCCACTTTGTATTTGTCGAACGCCTGAGCACAGGCTGATGATGCCGCATGGCAATCATCGCCATTCACAGTCTGCTCATAAGGAAGGTTGATGAATACGAACGTCCATTCCAGCGCGAATTCGTCGCGTGGAGTTTCACGCCGCGCGCTGTTGCGTGCGGCCGGCATTGCGGGATTGGCCGCGCCGCTTGGCATGCTGGGTTCACGCGTGCTGGCGGCCGATGCGTCGCCCCGAACGTTCAAAATTGCCTGGAGCCAGACGGCAGTGTGCCAGTCGCCGGTGTCGGTGGCGCTGGAACGCGGCTTCTTCGAAAAGTACAACCTGAAGGTCGAACGCATCAATTTCAGCGGGTCCACCGATCAACTGCTGGAAGCGATTGCCACGGGCCATGCCGACGGCGGCATCGGCATGGCGCTGCGCTGGCTTAAACCGCTGGAGCAAGGCTTTGACGTGAAGCTGGCGGTGGGCACGCACGGGGGTTGCATGCGTTTGCTGACGGCTGAAGACTCGCCCATCAAGAGCGTCAACGACCTGAAAGGCCGTCGCGTGGCCGTGTCCGACCAGGCCAGCCCCGTGAAGAATTTCTTTGCGATCCGCGTGGCGCAGTTGGGCATTGACCCGGAATCCGTGGACTGGCGCCAGTACCCACAAGACCTGTTCGGCGAGGTGCTGCGCAAGGGCGAAGTGGACGCCATTGCGGGCGATGACCCCTTGATCTACACGCTGCGCGAAGACAACAAGCTGCGCGAAATTGCCACCAACATCGAAGGCGACTACGAGAACCGCACCTGCTGCGTGCTGGGGCTGCGCGGCGACTTGGTGCGCAAGGACCCGGAGTCGGCCGCGGCCATCACGCGTGCGGTGATTGATGCACAGCGCTGGACGGCATCAAACCCGGATGAAACCGCGCGCATCTTCGCGCCCTATGTGCCGGGCAAGGTGCCCGCCGAACGCGTGGCCGCCATCTTGCGCAGCCATAGTCACGGCCACGCATCGACCGGTGCGGCGCTGCGCGAGGAAATCGTGGGCTACGCCAAAGACTTGAAAACCATCAAAGTCCTGAGCGCCAACCTGGACATCAACAAGTACGCACAAGTGGTGGTGCCCAATGTCCTCGGCTGACGCGTCGTTGCCCGTGCGCGGGGCGGCGCTGGCCGCCGCGCCGGGGTGGAGGCTGTGGAAGACCGGCGTTGCCGCCGCCGCGTTGTGGGCGGGCGTGGGAGCGGTGACGCTGGCATGGCCGAATGTGGAAGTGGGCTTTTCGTCTTGGGGCTACACGCGCGAATTTGGCGTGGCGGCGCTGGTGCTGGCGGTGCTGCTGTTGCTGTTGGCCGCATCCGGCGCAGAACAGCCGCGCGCCGTGCAGGCCGTGCGGCGCGCAGGGCCGTGGCTGCTGGCGCTGGCCATTGCCGTGGGCGCGTGGGAAATCGCCACGGCGAAACTGGCGTGGCTGCCCAGCCCGTTCTTTGCACCCCCGCAGTCGCTGATTGAGGTCTACGTGACCGACTACAAGCGGCTTGCAGACAGCCTGCTGAATTCGCTGTGGCTGCTGGCCAATGGCTTTCTGCTGGGCGCGGCCGCCGGATTTTTAACGGGTGTGGCCATCGGCTGGTCGCGCGGGCTGGGCTATTGGGTGCATCCCGTGCTGCGCTTTCTGGGTCCGGTGCCGTCTACCGCCTTGCTGCCGATGGCGTTCTTCTTCTTTCCCTCCAGCTGGTCGGCCGCTGTGTTTCTGATCGCGCTGGCGACGTGGTTTCCGGTGACTGTGCTGACGTGGTCGGGCGTGGCGGGCGTGAACCGCGCTTACTACGACGTGGCGCGCACCATGGGGGCGAACGAATGGTTCCTGGTGCTGCGCGTGGCCATTCCCGCCGCGTTGCCGCAAGTCTTCGTGGGCTTGTTCATGGGGCTGGGCGCCTCGTTCTCGGTGCTGGTTGCGGCCGAAATGATGGGCGTGAAATCGGGCTTGGGCTGGTACTTGTCGTGGGCGCAGGGCTGGGCGTCGTACGCAAATATGTATGGCGCGCTCATCGTGATGGCGCTGGTGTTTTCCGGTTTGATCACCTTGCTGTTCCTGGGACGCGACCGTCTTCTGGCCTGGCAGAAAGGAGTCGTGAAATGGTGAGCGCAGCGGTGACGGCGGCAAAGACGATGAACCCGCACGCGGTTTCGCGCGGCGCGGCGTTGGCCGTGCAGGGCGTGAATCATCACTTCGATCTGGAAGGCGCGGCGTTGCCGGTGCTGGACAACATCGACCTGGAGGTCAAGCCCGGTGAATTCGTGGCCTTGCTGGGCCCCAGCGGCTGCGGCAAGTCGACGTTGCTGCGGCTGGTGGCTGGGCTGGAGCCGCCGGCGCAAGGCGGCTTGCTGGCTGACGGTGCGCCGATTGATGGGCCATCGCCGTCGCGCATCGTGGTCTTTCAAGACCCGACGCTGTACCCCTGGCGCACCGTGTGGAACAACGTGGCGCTGGGCTTGCAGGCGCGCGGTTTGTTGAAAGCCGAACGTCACCGGGTAGACGACGCGTTGCAGCGCGTGGGCTTGGCGGACTTCAGCCAGGCGTATCCGCATCAGTTGTCGGGCGGCATGGCGCAGCGTGCGGCGTTGGCGCGCGCGTTGGTGAATGATCCGCGCATCCTGATTCTGGACGAGCCGTTGGGCAAGCTGGATTCGCTGACGCGCATCGCCATGCAATCCGAATTGGTCGAGCTTTGGCAGCGCACGGGTTTTACGGCCTTGCTGGTGACGCACGATGTGGAAGAGGCGCTGTTCATGGCGTCGCGCATTATTGTGCTGAGCGAACGGCCCGCGCGGATCAAGGACGAGATCATCAACGATCTGCCGTATCCCAGGCATCGCGGCGACCCGCGTTTGGCGGAACTGCGCCATCGCGCACTGGCCTTGTTGGGGCTGGATGCAACGTGGTGAGGCTGCTGGGGCTGGCGGTGGCGGCGCTGGCGTTATTGACGCTTGCCGCCGCCGTGGTGATCTGGCGGCAACCGCCTTCTGCGTTAGCCATTTCGCACTGGCCGTTCGCGTGGCGCTACGACCCGGATCTGCCCGTCAGCCCGCATACGTGGCGGCAGCTGTGGCTGGCGTTGGCGCAGAGTGGCGTGGCGCTGGTGTTGCTGGTGTGGGCGTTGTTTGTCCGACGCTGGCGGGTGGGTTTGCTGGTGGCCGCAGCGGTGTTGGCCGCAAGCGCGCATTGGCCGCGTCCGCAAATGCTGCTGACCGAGGCGCATCGCACGTCGTATCAGCGTTCACCGCTGGCGTTCTCGGAGGCCAACGTGTTGCAAGGCGGGCGGCTATACCAGGCGCGTTGCGCTGGGTGCCATGGCGTGGCGGCAGACGGGCGGGGGCCGCGCGCGGCCAGCCTGCCTGTGTGGCCCAGCGTGCTGGGC
Organism: Achromobacter kerstersii; assembly: GCF_902859595.1. Taxonomy (GTDB): domain Bacteria; phylum Pseudomonadota; class Gammaproteobacteria; order Burkholderiales; family Burkholderiaceae_B; genus Achromobacter; species Achromobacter kerstersii. The sequence goes on from NZ_CADIJQ010000003.1 coordinate 236,395, forward strand.
GCGGCGCTGTTTGATAACCGGCTGGAAGGTGACTTGCATTGGCAGGTGGCGCAGGGCGACGCGAGTGCGTCGATGCATGGTTTTCACGCGGTGTTGCATGACGACGAGATTTGGCAGGTGCTGGACTACCTGCGCTTGCAAGCGTACGGCGCAAGTGGCGGCGTGGGCATGCCGGCCATCCCCGCACCCGTCGTGCCGCTGACATGCCGTGACGGACGCGCGCAAGATCTACGCGGACTGCGCGGCTTGCCGCTGCGCGTGGTGGCAGTGGCGCCCGGCGCGCCGGAAGAACCCCAAGACCCGCGTGTGCTGACGGTGGCATTGACGCGGGGGTCGGCGAGTGACGTCAACGCTGATTGCGTCGCGTCTGGCGCGGGGGCGTGGGACGCCTATGCGTTGGCCGCTGGTTTGAGCGCAGATGCGCTGGCTGCTGGCGCCAACGCAGATACGCAGGCTGCTGGGGCCAACGTGGATGCGCTCGCCGGCGCGCAGTTCATGGTGGACCGGCGCGGTTGGCTGCGCGCGCGCCGCTTGCCAGGCGCGGCGCCCGCCTGGACCAGCGCCGACAACGTCTGCGGCCCGGGCGGCCGGATGGAGGGTGCGTCCGCCCGAGGCCTGGGCGATCTATTGCAGGCGATGGACGACACGCCCATCGCCTTGCCTGACCGGCGGCTGCCTTAAAGGGCACCACGATTGGGCACCACGATTGGGCGCCACAAGTTGGCGTCACGAGTTTGCGTCACGAGTTTGCGCCACGATTTCTCTGCACTTTTCTCACTACAAGCGAGGGTTGCACGATGAGTACGTTGAACGAATACCTGGGTCAGAAACGCGCGGCCGTACTGGTGCGCAATGGGCGCGATCCCCAAACCGTGGAGCCCGTGAAACTGCGCGCCCACGTCAGCGCGGAAGGGCGCAGCGGCGTGCGGCGCATCCGCATTCGCGATCATCAGGTGGTCAGTGACAGCCCTGCCGATTTCGCGGGCTACGACTTGGGGCCGAGCTCGCCGGAGCTGTTGTTGGGGTCGTTGGGCAGTTGCCTGACGCATATCTTTCTGATCAAGGCGGCCGAGCTTGAACTGCCGCTGGAGTCGTTGGAAGTGGAGATCGAGGGCGATCTGGACCCGCGTGGCGGCAAGCCGGGGTTCGAGAAGGTGCCGTTCTTTCCGCACAATATCCGCTACACCGCGCACATCGTGTCGCCAGCGGATGACGCGGCGGTGCGCGCCGTGCATGAAGCGGTGGAGCAGTGGTGCCCGATTTTGAACCTGTTGAAGCAGCCGCAGCCGCTGGAAGGCAGCGTGCGGCATACGCGCCCCGCGGCGCAATAGGCGAGGGCGGTTCAGGTCAGCGTGCTGCGCATCAGAATCTCGGTCAGGGCGCGCGTGGGCTTGTTGGGCGCGGGGGCCGAGATGACGATGAATTCCACTTGCGGCAGCGCGGGCAGTTGGGCGCTGGCGGCGGGTGCGGCCAGCCCCGCCGTGGATAAGTGCGACGGCTGCACCGTGATGCCCAGCCCCGCGCGGGCGGCCGCCTGGCAGCCCGCGTAGCTGGTGCTGGTACACACGATCTGCCAACTGCGGCCGGCGCGTGCCAGCGCATCCAGCGTCAGCGTGCGCGTCACGCTGGGTTCGCGCAGCAGGATCAGCGGCAGCGGCTCATCCGGCGCAATGCGCAGGCCGTCCTTGGCGCGCCATAGCAGCGCTTCCTTATGCAGCGTCTGGCCCCGGCGGTCGCCGCGGCGGCGTTTGCCAATCATCACGTCCAGCCCATCGTCGTCCAGCAGCTTGTAGAGCTCACTGGTGACGCCGATGGTCAGGTCCAGCTCGACTTCGGGATGCGCCAGCCGGAACGCCGCCAGCACATCAGGCAGCGGCCCCATGGCCAAGTCATCAGAGGTGCCCAGGCGAACCCGGCCGCGCAACCGGGGCGCATCGAACAGGCGTTCGGCGCGCTCATGCGCATCCAGGATGATGTCGGCGTGCACCAGCAGGCTGCGGCCGTCGCTGGTCAGCGTCAGCGAATGCGTGTCGCGCAGGAACAGCCGGCGGTTGACGGCCTGCTCCAGCTGCCGGATGTGTTCGCTGACGGTGGGCTGGGTCAGGCCCAGGCGCCGCGCGGCCTCGGTGAAACTGGGCGCGGCGGCGGCGGCCTGGAAGGTCTTGAGCCACAAAGGGTTGAGCATGGCGGCGTTGCCTGGTCATTGGATATTCCGATGACAGTTAAAGTAATCAGTGGCCTTCACGATGGCAAGAGGCACGCCTATAGTTCGCGGTAACTTTTCTGGAATCGCCTTTGCTATGCGCCGCTTTTTGCCCGACCAATTCACCCTGATCCTGATCGCCACCGTGGCCTTCGCCAGCTTTTTCCCGGCCGTGGGCAAGGGGGCGTCGTTCATGATGGTGGCCAGCAACGTCGCCATTTCGCTGCTGTTCTTTCTGCACGGCGCGCGCCTGTCCACCGACGCCATCGTGGCGGGCGTGAAGGATGTGCGCTTGCACGCGCTGATTCTGGCTTGCACCTTTTTGTTGTTTCCGGCCTTGGGGCTGGGCCTGCGGGCGCTGTTTCCGGGGCTGCTGACGCCGTCGCTGTGGCTGGGCGTGCTGTTCGTGTGCACCTTGTCGTCGACGGTGCAGTCGTCCATTGCGTTCACGTCAATGGCGCGCGGCAACGTGCCGGGCGCGATCTGCGCGGCGACCGCGTCGAACCTGTTGGGTACCGTGCTGACGCCGTTGCTGGTGGCGGTGCTGCTGCATCGCCAGGGGGGCGGCCATGGGCTGGCCGACGCGGGCCGCATTCTGTTGCAGCTGCTGTTGCCGTTCGCGGTGGGCAGCTTGTTGCGGCCGTGGATTGGCGCGTGGGCGCAACGCAATAGCCGGACCCTGTCCAAGGTGGATCGCAGTTCGATTCTGCTGGCGGTTTACACGGCCTTCAGTGAAGCCGTGGCGCAGGGCATCTGGCACGCGTTTCCGGCAATTGATCTGGCCACGATGGTGCTGGTGAACGCCTTGCTGCTGGGCTCGGTGCTGCTGATCACCACCTGGGGCAGCCGCAAGCTGGGGCTGTCCAAGGAAAACGAGATCACGCTGGTGTTCTGCGGATCGAAGAAGTCATTGGCTTCCGGCATTCCGCTGGCGACGGTGCTGTTTGGCACGTCGCAGATGGGCGTGGTGGTGTTGCCGCTGATGATCTTTCACCAGATGCAGCTGATGGTGTGCGCGGTGCTGGCGCGCCGTTATGCGGAACGCCAGCAGCCGGAGCAGGTGGCGGTGGCGAGCGCGTAGAGGAAGTTGCCCGGGCTTGCCGGATCGGCGGGGTTCGTCCGGTCGGTCAGGGCCAAACCGGCCTTGGCCGGGGCGGTCAGGGCCAAGCCGGCCAGGGCCGGGGCGGCCAGAGCCAAGCCGGCCAGGGTCGGGGTGGCCACAGGGCCAAGCCGGTTTTAGGCAGCAGCCTCGTCCCGCGGGCGAATCTTGCCCGTCGGCTGCCAGAAGACGCTGCCGTCGCGTTCGTCCACCGTCAGCACGGTCAGCCGGCCATTCTTACAGGGGCCGCCCACGCACAGGCCGGTGTCGGGCTGATACGTCGCGCCGTGGCGGGCGCACATGATCAGGTCGCCCGCGCGGGTGAAGAAACTGCCTTCCCAGTCGAGTTCAACGCCGACGTGCGCGCAACGGTTCAGGTAGCCGTGCACGCGGTCCTGGTAGCGGACGAAGAAGGCGGTGGTCTGGCCCGCGCCGTCGGTCACCGGCACCTTGACGCCCAGGCCGCCATTGACAAGCTCAGCGGCGGCGCAAACGCGGACTTCGGGGGCGGCGGAGGAATCCAGCATGGCGGGGCCTTCAATGAAAGGGTGCGATCTTCGGGCAGGTGAAAGGGGTTGTCAATCCGCGGGCGCGTCAGGGCCGCTGTTGGGATTGCTGGCGGACGCGTCATGGGCGCTGGGCGTGCTGTCCTGCTGACGCGCCCACATGCCGGCATACGCGCCGCCTAGGGCCAGCAGCTGCGGATGGCGGCCGCGTTCCAAAATGCGGCCGTCGGACAGCACGATGATCTCGTCCGCGTCGGCCACGGTGGACAGGCGGTGGGCGATGATCAGCGTGCTGCGGCCCTGGCTGACTTCGCGCAGGTTCGCCTGGATTTCGCGTTCGGTATGGGTGTCCAGCGCGCTGGTGGCTTCGTCGAACAGGAAGATGGCGGGGTTCTTCAGAATGGTGCGTGCAATCGCCACGCGCTGTTTTTCACCGCCCGACAGTTTCAGGCCGCGCTCGCCCACCATGGTCTGGTAGCCGTCGGGCATGGTCATGATCAGGTCGTGGATGTGCGCCAGGCGCGCGGCGGCCTGGATTTCCGCGTCAGTCGCGCCGGGGCGGCCATAGCCGATGTTGTAGTGGATGGTGTCGTTGAACAGCACCGTGTCTTGCGGCACCACGCCAATCGCCGCGCGCAGGCTGGCCTGGGTCACGTCGCGCACGTCCTGGCCGTCGACAAGAATTGACCCGCTGTCGGCGTCATAGAAGCGGAACAACAGCCGGGCGATCGTGGATTTGCCCGCGCCTGACGTGCCCACGACCGCAACGGTTTTGCCCGCCGGAATGGTGAAGCTGACGCCCTTCAGGATGGGCCGGCGTGCGTCGTAGCCGAAATACACATCCTTGAATTCGACCTGGCCGCCCGCCACGCGCAGCGGTTGGGCCTCGGGGCGGTCGGCCACTTCGCGGTCTTGGCCCAGCAGTTCGAACATGCGTTCCATGTCGATGATGGCTTGCTTGATCTCGCGGTAGATGAAGCCGAAGAAGCTCAGCGGCTGGTACAGCTGGAGCAGGTACGTGTTGACCAGCACGAAGTCGCCCAGCGTGTAGCGGCCTTCGGCGATGCCGGTGGCGGCCATCCACATGACTAGCGTCAGCCCCACCGAGATGATCGCGGCCTGGCCGATGTTCAGAATGGACAGGCTGACCTGGCTGCGCACGGCGGCGCGTTCGTAGCGGGTCAGCGACGCATCGTAGCGTTGCGCCTCGTGCTCTTCATTGCCGAAGTATTTGACTGTCTCGTAGTTCAACAGGCTTTCGATGGCCTTGGTGTTGGCCTCGGAATCCGTTTCGTTCATCTGCCGCCGGAACTTGGTGCGCCATTCGGTGACGGCCAGCGTGTACGCCATGTACGTGATGACGGTGACGCCGGTGGCCAGCGCCAGCCACACGTCGAACATCTTCCACAACACAATGCAGACAAGCCCGATCTCGAAAAACGTCGGCAGGATGTTGAACAGCAGAAACGACAGCAGTGTCTGGATGCCCTTGGTGCCGCGTTCGATGGCGCGCGTCAGCCCGCCCGTTTGGCGCGACAGGTGAAAGCGCAGCGCCAGCGCGTGCAGATGGCGGAAGATTCGCAGCCCGACCGCGCGGATGGCGTGCTGGCCGACGCGCGCGAAGATAGCGTCGCGCAATTCCGAAAACAGCAATGACAACACGCGTGCCGTGCCGTAAGCCAGGATCAGCCCCAGCGGCACGGTGACGGCCCCGGGCGCGCCTTTGCCGAGCTCGTCGATGGCGTGCTTGTAGATCAGCGGCACGTAGACGGTGGCGGCCTTGGCGGCGAACAGACAGAGCAGGGCCGCCACGACCCGCACCTTCAGCCCGGTCTGGCCGGGCGGCCACAGGTAGGGAAAGAGGGTGCGCAGGGTGGAAAATCCGCCGCGATTCTTGGGCTGCGCGTCAGGGGAATTCATGGTTTTTCAGGGGTGCCGATGCAAGGGCCAGAGGCCGTGTGACGGGCATTATCGGACACGGGCGCTATTATTTGGCAGATAACCCCTGGTACTTGTATACCCTGGCCGGGGGATGAGGTTCCGATATCGTGACGCGGGCGCAGCTCGGCAAGCTCGCTCTTTTTTCTCTTCAATCCTGGGTTAAGCCGGGCTGTGCCCAGGGTTGCGCGATCTGGCGCGTATTCGCCGCGCCAGTGTTGCGGTGCATGTTTCGGAGGGTCTTATGGCGAAGGTACCCGCAGTGAAATTGAACGACGGAAACAAGATTCCCCAGTTGGGGCTGGGCGTTTGGCAAGTGCCGGACGAGCAGGCCGCGGCCAGCGTGAAAGAGGCGCTGGCGGCGGGTTACCGGTCGGTGGACACCGCGGCCATCTATGGCAACGAGGCGGGCGTGGGCACGGGTCTGCGCGCCTCCGGCGTGGCGCGCAAGGATCTGTTCATCACCACCAAGCTCTGGAATGACCGGCACGGCTATGAAGACGCCCACAAGGCCATGGACGAAAGCCTGGAGAAGCTGGGCCTGGCCTACGTGGACTTGTATTTGATCCACTGGCCCGTTGCCGGCAGCACGAAGTTCCTGGACGCGTGGCGCGCCATGGTCGAGATGAAGGAAGACGGCCGGGCGCGTTCCATTGGCGTGTCCAATTTCACGCGGGCCAATCTGGAACAGCTGATGGAGGCATCGAAAGTGGTGCCGGCCGTGAATCAGATCGAGCTGCATCCGGGGTTCGCCCAGCCCGAGCTGCGCGCGTTCCATGCCAAGCACGGCATCGCCACGGAGTCGTGGAGCCCGCTGGCCCAAGGCGGCATCACCAAGGAAAAGGTCATCCTGGATCTGGCGGAGAAGCACGGCAAGTCACCCGCCCAGATCACGCTGCGCTGGCACTTGCAGAGCAATCTGATCGTGATTCCAAAGTCGGTCACGCCTGCGCGCATCCGCGAGAACATCGACGTGTTCGATTTTGAGCTGTCGGCCGACGAAATCGCCGCCATCGACGGCATCAAGGAAGGCGCGCGCCTGGGGCCAGACCCGGAAAAGTTCGGTAAGTAGGTGGGGGCGCCTAGCTGGGGGGCGCCTGGCTGGGGGCGCCTAGCTGGGGCGCCGAGCTGGGGGGGCGCCGAGCCGGCGCCTAGCCGGGGGCGCCAAGTCAGGCGTCTAGCCGGGTGCGGGGCAGCGGGGCCCCGTCTCCGGCCTAGTGTTTCAGCGGGAACACCCAGTAGCGCACGATCACCACAAGAAGCACGGTCAGCGTGATCCACGACGCCCAGTGCCATGCGCCGGTGCCCAGCAGCGCGGCCAGCAGGCCGAATACGCTCAGCACGCCCAGCACGATCGGCGCGCCCCAGACGAACATGAAGCCGCGGCCCCCTTTGGTTTTGCTCTTGCTCATGCAGGGGTCCTTTGCGGGGCGGCGGCGGCCTGGTGCCGTTTCACGAGTTCGTTGATGCGGGCTTCGGTGGCGCGGCGGCGCGCCACCCACAGGTACAGGCCGCTGACGAGCACCACGATGGTGATCAGGTCCAGCAGCGCCCAGATGATCTTCAGCGGCAAGCCGGCGTAATCGCCAAAGTGCAGCGGACGCGACACTTCCAGCGCAGTCAGATACCAGGGCATCTTGGCCACGGTGGTGAGCTCGCCCGTCTTGCCGTCCACCAGCACGGGCGTGTTCAGCTTGGACGTCAGCGGTGTATCGCCACGCATCCAGGCGATGTAGTGGTGCGGGCTGCCGAAGGCGTTGCCGGGGAACGCGATGAACGACACTTCATTGCCGGGCATGGCTTTCTTTGCGGTATCGGCCGCAAGCTGCGCCGACGCCAGTTCGGTGGGCACGCTCTGGCCCTTGTACGGTTCCAGGATGCGGACGAGTTCAGTCGATTGCCACAGGCGGAACAGCGGCGTCGACAGCTCGTTGATAACGCCGGTAAACCCCACCACGAATGCCCAGACCAGCGTGACGATGCCCAGCAGGTTGTGCAGGTCCAGCCATTTCAGGCGCGTGGAGCGCGTGGCGCGCACGGTGCCGAATTCCAGTTTCTTCATGAACGGGCCATACAGCACCACGCCCGACACGATGGCCACGCAGAACAGCAAGCCCATGAAGCCCAGGAACAGCTCGCCGGGCAGCCCCGCAAACAGGTCCACGTGCAGCGCCAGCATGATGCCCATGAACGAAAACTTGTCTTCGGCGTAGGGCGGGCCATCCAGCAGCACATCGCCCGTGCGGCCGTCCATGCGCACGGCGTGGCCAGACACCTGGCCGTCACCCGGCTTCTTCGCCATGCCGACATACACCTGCGGTTCATCGGGATCGAAGAACAGGTAATCAATGACTTCGCCCGGGTACATGGACTTGGCGCTGTTGACCAGCTTGTCCAGGTTGGCGGGCGGGGTGCCGGCAGGCACGTCCGACAAGGGCTTGGCGTCGTCGAGCCAGTGTTCGATCTCGTGATGGAACACCAGCGGCAAGCCGGTCAGACAGATGATGAGCAGGAAGATCGTGCAGACAAGGCTGGTCCATTTGTGGACCCAGTACCAAGTTTTGATGGTGGACGCGGCAGTCATGGCGACGGCAGGAGGGCGGCGTGCGCGGCCCCCCTTTAAGGTATTTGTGAGGAAAGTCGAAACATTATCACGAATAATAGCGATTCTCGTAACGTAATATTTTGACCCCTCTGGCGACAGAGGCCAAGGCCTGCCGCAGGGTAAAGCAGGTTAAAAAGAAGGGTCGTATTTCAACAGGCACGAATCGCCCCGGCGAGCTACCAAGAGACGGATTGCGTCCGTTTGGCGCCGGTGGCTGCGGATCATCATGGAGCAGCGTTTTTTAAAAGTCCCGCGTAACGAACGTGGCCGCGATTTTGCGGTGGGCGACGTACACGGGCATTTTTCACGTTTACAGGAAAGCCTGGACCGGCTGGGCTTCGACCCCGGCGCTGACCGGCTGTTCTCAGTCGGCGACCTGGTCGACCGCGGCCCCGAAAGCGAGGCCGCGCTGGACTGGCTGGCCCGCCCGTGGTTTTTCGCGGTGCAAGGCAACCACGAGGACTACGCGATCCGCCACGTGCGCACAGGGCAGGTCGATGTAATGAACTGGCGCGGCTACGGCGGCGGCTGGTTCCTGGACCTGCCCGAAGACCGCCAGAAGGTCTACGCCGAAGCGTTTGCGCAACTGCCCATCGCGATCGAGGTCGAGACCTCTGACGGCGCCGTGGGGCTGCTGCACGCGGACTGTCCGGTGCTGTTCTGGCCGCGCCTGGAATCCGCCTTGCAAGACCGCTACAAGCGCACCAGCGCGGCGTGCCAGTGGTCGCGAGACCGGCTGCGGCAAATGAACCGGACGGGCATTCAGGGCGTGCGGGCGGTGGTGGCCGGGCATACGCCGGTGGCCGCGCCCCTGCAACTGGGCAACGTTTATCACATTGATACCGAGGGCTGGCGCGAGGGGTATTTCACGTTCCTGGACTTGGAATCCCTGGCGGCTTGGCCGCACGAGGTGGTGACGGAGCTGATGGCCGAGGAATAGGGCGTGTCCGCTGCGGCAACGGCGGCAACGGCGGCAACGGCGGCAACTGTGGCCGCTGTGGCCCGCGCATGAACCGCACTGGAAAAAAAATGGGCGCCGCAAGGGCGCCCATTGTGTTTGGCGGAGAGCCGGTCAGAGCGGGCGTGCGGTCACGGAGCCCACGGGGGTCACCGCACTGGCGCTGGCGGGCGCACCATCGGCGCCGAGCGGGGCGGCGACGGGCGCCGCAGCCGGTGCCGCGCCGTTATCCGTGCGCGGGACTTGAATCGGTTGCAGCGGCGCCTGGACGGCGCTGGTGTTCGGATTCTGCGGCAAGGCCGCGCCGGGCGTCGGCAGCGGCTTGACCGAAGTGTCCACGCCGTCGGTCGAGCGGTTGTTGTTCAGGAAGTCGGTCAGGGCATCGCCCGAAGACAGATCCAGCGACGCCACGGCCTGGCCCGGCGGGAATTCCGAGAAATAGTATTCACCGTTGTCCACCAGCAGCCCGTCCGGACGCGGCGCGGGCTTGCCTTCCGGCACGCCCTTGAGCACCGGCTGCATGTAGTCCAGCCACGTCGACAGGGCCAGGCCGCTGCCGAATTCGTTGGTGCCCAGCGACTTGGGCTGGTCAAAGCCCATCCAGACGGTGGTGGCCAGCGTGGGCGTGAAGCCCGAGAACCACACGTCCACGGCTTCGTTGGTGGTGCCGGTCTTGCCGCCAACATCGTTGCGCTTGAGCACCTGATGCGCACGCGCGGCGGTGCCGCTGGTGGTGACGCCGCGCAGGATGTCGGCCATGACCCAGGCCGTGCGCGGGTCGATGGCGCGCGCGGCTTCATCGCCTGCGGTGACGGGCTGGGCTTCCATCAGGATCTTGCCCGAGCGGTCGGTGACGTGGGCAATCAGATACGGCGTGACGCGGTAGCCGCCGTTAGCGAAGACGCTGTAGCCGTTGACGACTTGCAGCGGCGTGGCGCCGCCCGCGCCCAGCGCCAGCGGCAACACGGCCGGCCAGCGGGATTTGTCGAAGCCGAAGCGGGTCAGGTAGTCCTGCGCGTACTGCGGCGAAATCGCTTGCAGGATGCGGATCGACACCATGTTCTTCGACCGGTACAAGCCCTGGCGCAAGGTCAGCATGGGTTCGTACTTGTTGCCGTCGTTCTTGGGCTGCCAGTCTTTGGAGCCGGTCTGCGCGGCGGTCAGCATGAAGGGCTGGTCCGAGATCTGGGTGGCCGGCGTAAAGCCGCGCTCCAGTGCGGCCGCGTAGACGAACGGCTTGATGTTGGAACCTGGCTGGCGCCATGCCTGCGTCACGCGGTTGAAGTTGCCGCGGTTGTAGTCAAAGCCGCCGATCATCGCGCGGATGGCGCCGTCTTCGGGAACCATCGACACCAGCGCCGCCTGCAGCGCCGGCATGTTGATGATTTCCCAGTTGGTGCTGTCCTTGTCGCCGGTCTTGTGGATGTAGACCACCGAGCCACGGCGGATGCGCTGGCTGTCGCTGGCCTTCGGGTTCAGCGCGCGGGCCACCACGGCCAGCGCCTTCTTGTCGGAAATGGTGATGATGTCGCGCGAGCTGCGGGCCACCTTCACTTCGGTGGGGCTGGCCGACAGCACGACGGCCGCAAGCAGGTCTTCGCTGTCGGGCGTCTTGTCTTGCACGCCGTCCAGAATTTCGTCCAGCGCCTGCCCGTCGTTTTCGACGTTGTCAGGCAGGTCGATCTGGTCTTCCGGGCCGGGGTAAACGGCGCGGCGCGTGTAGTCCATCACGCCGTCGCGCACGGCGCGGTAGGCGGCTTCCTGGGCTTTCGAGTCGATCGTGGTGTAGACGTCGATGCCCTTGGAATAGGTTTCTTCCTGGAACACGCCGTACATCAGCTGGCGCGCCAGTTCGGCGGGGTAGTCGCCGTGCACCGCGAAGCCGCGCGCGCTGGAGCCGTCCGCGCCGCGGATGGTCAGGTGCTGCTTCAGGGCTTCGTCGGCCTGTTCGGGCGTCAGATAGCCCAGCGTTTTCATGCGGCCCAGCACATAGTGCTGGCGGATTTCGGCGCGCGGGAAGTTGGTGATGGGGTTGAATCGCGACGGGGCCTTCGGGATGCCCGCCAGCATGGCGGCTTCGGCCGGCGTCACTTCCGACAAGGGCTTGCCGAAGTACGTGCGCGACGCCGCCGCGAAGCCATAGGCGCGGTGGCCCAGATAGATCTGGTTCATGTAGAGCTCAAGGATCTGGTCCTTGGTGAGCTCGTTTTCAATCTTGAACGTGAGCAGCAGTTCGTAGAACTTGCGCGAATAGGTCTTTTCGGACGACAGGTAGAAGTTGCGCGCCACCTGCATCGTGATCGTGCTGCCGCCCTGCGTCTTGGACCCCTTGACCACGTTGGTCAGCACGGCGCGCGCAACGCCCATCCAGTCGACGCCACCGTGGCTGTAGAAGCGGTCGTCTTCGGCCGCCAGCACGGCTTGGCGCATCACGGGCGGGATTTCGTCAAAGCGCAGCACATTGCGGTGCTCTTCGCCGTATTCGCCGATCAGGACTTTGTCCGCCGTGTAGATGCGCAGCGGCACGCGCGGCCGGTAGTCGGTCATCGCGTGCAGGTCGGGCAGGCTGGGCCAGGCCAACGCCAGGGCGAGCCCCAGCAGAACGGCGCCGCACACGGCGGCGCCGGCCGCGAGGATGCCCGCTTTGACCAGGAGTCGTTTCCAGGGAAGGCCCGATTTGCCGCCCGGGGTGGCGGTGGATTGCTGGGGGGTGCTCATTGCAGGCGATTCTAGGACAGAACGCTATAGACCGGCCAGGGCGCAATAAGGTTTCGGTAACCAAACTTGCCGGGGGCTGGGTGGGGGCGATTTGCCACGTAAATAAGGGGACGGGGTCTAGCATACGCGGGGCGCGGCGTTCGTGCGCGGGCGCGTGAAAAACCTTGATGAAATGCGCTGTGAAATGTATTGCGCGCGGTGACAAACGGCAAGGCCCCAAGCGTGCTTTTTTTGCGCACCCGGCGCGGGTTTGGGGGGCTCGCGCGCGCTTGCGCCGAGCTTAAGCGCGGTTTTATTAGGTATTCAGCTTGCGTTCAGCGCATCGGCATTTTGCAGATATCGCTGGGGCGGCGCGCCCAGCGCCCGATGGAACATGGCGCTGAAGGCGCTGGGGCTGCGGTAGCCCAGGTCGGCGGCAATGCGCGCCACCGGCACGCCCAGCGACAAGCGGCATACCGCATCCGCCAGTCGCACTTGCTGCACCCATTGGCGGTAGTTCAGCCCCAGCTCGGCCTGAAATAGCCGGATCAACGTGCGCGCGCTGGCGCCCACTTCGCTGCCCCAGGCTTCGATGCTGCGTTGCAGGCCCGGCTGGTCCAGGATGGCCGTGCAAATGGTTTGCAGACGGCGATCGCGCGGCCATGGAATCTGGATGGGCACCACGCGCGCCGCCGCCAGTTCGGACAGAATCAGCGACGCAATCTGCTCGACCCGGCCTCCCAGCGGATAGTCGATGGGCTCGGCGGTCAGCGCCAGGATCAGTTCGCGCAGCAGGCCGCTGACTTCGATCACCTGGCATTGCGGCCAGAAGCGGGCGGCGGCGTCGGCCTGAATGTAGAGCGACCGCATTGACACCGGCCCCACCATGTCCACCCCATGCGGCATGCCCGCCGGCACCCAGAGCGCGCGCAGCGGCGGCAGCGCCCAAAAACCGCTGGGCGTGGTGACGCGCATGACGCCGTCGACGGCATACAGCAGTTGGGCGCGGGGGTGGGAGTGCGCGCCGGTCTGGGCGCTGGCGGGAAATTCCTTGGCCATCGCGGTGACCACGCGAGGGCGATGCTGATAGTCCTGCGCATTGACGCTGCGGTCGGGATCGGGGCGCTGAGGCAAGGGCAGGCGGATGGGCATGATGTCACTTCCGACAAAAGGATGAGTCGAACGGTGAAAGGAGGATGCCGGTATTTTGTCACTTGTGCGACGAAAGTTGGCAGATCAATCTGCCAGCGGATTCCTACACTGTAGACGGAGCCCGGCACCGTTGCCGGGCCGTCTTTTCTCTTACGCATACGCCCATGCCCCCCGCCCAGAATCCCGCCGCAGTTTCGCCTGCCTCCGACTCTTCCACCGCCTTCAAGGTTTTGGGCGCCATCAGCGTCGCGCACCTGATGAACGACATGATCCAGTCGATCCTGTTGGCGATCTATCCGATGCTGAAGGAATCGTTCAGCCTGTCGTTCGCGCAGATCGGGCTGATCACGCTGGTGTACCAGCTGGCCGCCTCGCTGTTGCAGCCCTTCATCGGCTTCTACACGGACCGCAATCCCAAGCCGTATTCGCTGCCGGTAGGCATGGGCTTTACGTTGGCGGGGCTTCTGCTTCTGTCGGTCGCCCCGTCGTTCGGCTGGCTGCTGGTGGCGGCGGTGCTGGTGGGCACGGGTTCGTCGGTGTTCCATCCCGAGTCGTCGCGGGTGGCGCGCATGGCCTCGGGCGGGCGGCATGGCCTGGCGCAGTCGCTGTTCCAGGTGGGGGGCAACGTGGGTTCAGCGCTGGGGCCGCTGCTGGCGGCGCTGTTCATCATTCCGCACGGGCAGGGCAGTGTGGCGTGGTTCTCGCTGGCGGCGCTGTTTGGCATCGTGGTGCTGACGGGCATCGGCCGCTGGTATAGCGCCAACCGGGTCCGGCTCAAGCCGCGCGCGCGCAGCGCAGGCGCCGAAAACGGGCTGAGCCGCAATCAGGTGCTGGGCGCTTTGGCCGTGCTGGGCGTGCTGGTGTTCTCCAAGTACTTTTATCTGGCCAGCCTGAACAGCTACTTCACGTTTTATCTCATCGACAAGTTCGGCTTGTCGGTGCGTGAGGCGCAGCTTTACCTGTTCCTGTTCCTGGCGGCGGTGGCGGTGGGCACGGTAGTGGGCGGCCCGGTGGGCGACCGCATCGGCCGCAAGATCGTGATCTGGGTGTCGATTCTTGGCGTGGCGCCATTCACGTTGCTGCTGCCCTATGCGAACCTGTTCTGGACGGCGGCGCTGGTTGTGATCATCGGCATGGTGCTCGCGTCAGCCTTTTCCGCCATCGTGGTCTATGCGCAGGAGCTGGTGCCGGGCAAGGTGGGCATGATCGCCGGCCTGTTCTTCGGGTTCGCCTTCGGCATGGGCGGGGTGGGGGCGGCCGCGTTGGGCAAGCTGGCGGACGCCACCAGCATTGCTTATGTGTATCAGGTGTGCGCCTATCTGCCGCTGCTGGGCGTGGTGGCGATTCTGCTGCCGAATGTCGAAAGAAAGGCATCCGGGGGTAAGCCCGCAAAGTAGAAGTTTTAACTGTCAAATACTGCAAAGGGTGATCCACACGCCCTGAGCTTGGCGTATTCTTCGCTGCATACCGTGCAATCGTCTTGGCGCGGGTAGTAAAGGTTCTGGACACTGACACCGGCCGTCGCGACCGAAAATCGTCGCGACCCCGGTGGTTTCTTTTGTCCTGCTGGTAACAAAAAGCATCAAGCATGCTGACGTGTAACGCGTCCCCACCCATGAACCCAGTGCAACGGCAGATCCAAGCGACGGCGAACGCTAAACAGGCGCCCGCCGGCAGAAACCATGACGACTTCCTTATTCTTCTTGATGTGGGGGCTGGCTACGGCGTTGGCGTTGCCGTTGCTTTTGCCTTTCCACACGCGCGGCGTCGGCGGCATTCAGGCTTTTACCGCGGCCAATGCCCTGGCCGTGGTGTCTCTGCTGTCTTATGCGTCGGCCGAGATCGTGCCCCCTGGCATTTACATCATGCTGTCCAACGCCGCCTGGGTCTGTGCGGCAAGCCTGGTGTATGTGGGCGTGCGCCAGTTCTTTGGCCTGCGTCCGCAGATCGGGCGCATGGTGTGCATCACCCTGGCCTGTTTGGCCGGATTTGCGGTGATGCTGTATGGCCATGACGCAATGAGCGGCCGCATGCTGCTGTTTTCGGCCTACACCTGCGTCGTGATGACCGCCACGGGCCAGATTGTGTTCCAGCAACGCAAGCGCATTGCCACGCGCGGCGTAACGCTCTACCTGATGCTGGCGATCTTCGGCCTGGCCTTGCTGCATGCGGGACGCGTGTTGGTGTATGGCACCGGCCTGGCTGAGCCCGTGTCCATGCTGCACCCCTCGGCGTGGGGGTTGTTCTACATCGTATGCGGGTCGGTGACGGTGCCAGCGTTGTTTCTGGCGCTGCTGCTGATGGTGCAGACCCGCTTGTCGGAACAGATGCAGGCCGCCTTGACGTTCGACAGCCTGACCCACGTGTATTCCCGGCGCACCATTCTTGACGAGCTTGAGCGCGAATTACAGCGTTGCGGGCGTTCGGGTTGCCAGCTGGCGGTGCTGGTGTTGGACATCGACCATTTCAAATCCATCAACGACCGCTACGGCCATGCCGCGGGCGACACGGCGTTGCGTCATTACGCGAAAGTGGTGCAGAACGCGGTGCGCGGAACCGACCGCTTGGGCCGGCTGGGCGGTGAAGAATTTGTGCTGCTGATGGTGGATTGCGACCCGGCGCGCGCGCTGGTGCACGCGCAGCGCGTGTGCGATGCCTTGCGCGATGCGCCGTTGTACCTGCAAGGCGTCGAGGTGCCGATGACCACCAGCGGCGGGTTGGCGTCTTACCAGCCGGGTGATAGCGCCGACGTGATTTTGGCGCGTGCCGACGTGGCCTTGTACCGCGCCAAGGACGAAGGGCGCGATCGCGTGGAGATGGCGTTTACCGGTTTGGGCGCAGGCCGCCCGCAAATGGGCGGCCTGGCCAGCGGCGCGGCGGCAAATGCGCCCGTCGCCGCTCAGCAAGCAGCGGGGACTACGGTTTGAGGTGTTCCGTCAGGAACTTCTCCATGGCTTCGTAGAACTCGAACTTGTTCTCGTCGTTGTGGAAGCCGTGGCCTTCGTTGTCCTTGACCATGTATTCCACTTCGACGCCGCGCGCTTTCAGCGCCTTGACCATCTGATCGCTTTCGTCCTTGTTGACGCGGGGGTCCTTCGCGCCTTGGGCAATGAACAGCGGCGTTTTGATCTTGTCCGCATGCAGCGCGGGCGAGGTCGCGGCCAGCCGGTCCTTGTCGCGTTCCGGGTGGCCCACCATGTCCTGCATCTTGTCGAGCATGGGCTTCCAGTACGGCGGAATCGACTTCATGAACGTGAACAGATTCGACACGCCCACATAGTCCACGGCGGCGGCGTACAGATCAGGCGTGAACGTCACACCCGCCAGCGTGGCGTAGCCGCCGTAGCTTGCGCCATAGATGCCGATGCGTTTGGGGTCGGCGATGCCTTGCTGGATCAGCCATTGGACGCCGTCGGTGATGTCGTCCTGCATCTTCAGGCCCCATTGGCCGAAGCTGGCTTCCCAGAACGCGCGGCCGTAGCCGGTGGAGCCGCGGAAGTTCATCTGCAATACGCAGAAGCCGCGGTTGGCCAGGAATTGCGTTTCCGGGTTGTAGCCCCAGCCGTCGCGCGCCCACGGGCCGCCATGCGGGTTCACGATGCAAGGCAGGTTCTTGGGATCGCGGCCTTTGGGCAGCGTCAGGTAGCCGTGAATGGTCAGGCCGTCGCGGCTTTGATAGCTGATGGGCTGTACCTGCGACATGTCGCTTTCCGGAATGGCCGGGTTGATGTCGGCCAGCTTGGTCAGCGTGTCGGAGGCGGCGTCGTACAGGTAGCGCGAGCCCGGCGTGCGGTCGTTGTAGGCGGCCACGATGAAGACGTTCTCGTCGCGGTTGGAGCCTTGCAGCGCGATGTCGTAGCCCTTCAGTTTTTCAGACAGCGTCTTGAACAGGGCTTCGGATTGCGCGTCGAAGAATTTGTATTGCGGCTTGTCGGTCTGGTAGGCCGCCAACGTCAGCACGCGGCGCTTGCGCGAATAGCCGGCGCCGTCGAGATCAACGGTGTCGGGCGTGAAGACTTCTTCTTCGGCGTCGGGCTTGGCCGGGTCGATGACCACCAGCGAGAGCCGGTCGCGGCCGCGGTTGCTCAGCGCGTACATCTTCTTGTCGTCGAACGTGAAGAATGACGGGCTGACGCTCGTGCGGTAGTCGGTCGTGATCAGCGGACGGAATTCGGACGCTTCGTCGTCGCGGTAGAGCAGGGTGGTGTTCAGGCCGTCGCTGGTGACGGCGGCGCGCACCTTGCCCGCGTGGTCCGTTTGCCAGCCGACGATATTGCCCGGGTTCTGCGCCACCAGCACGGCGGCGCCCGTATGGACGTTGACGCGGTACACGTCGAAGACTTCGGGGTTGCGCTGGTTGTGGCTGATCAGGACGTGGTCGGGATCATCTTCCAGATCGTCTTCGATGCTGGCGCGTGCGCCTTCGTACGGGGTCAGGTCGGTGACCTTGCCGGTCTTGGCGTTGACGGCCAGCACGTGGTAGTTCTCATCGCCGCCGAAGTCCTTCTGGTAGAGCACGACGTCGCCGCCCTTCCAGAAGTAGTTGCTGATGTCGCGGGCGGTTTCGCTGGTGATCTGGCGCGGTTCGCCGATCAGCTTGCTGCCTTCCAGCGGCTGCACATAGATGTTCATGCGGGCCGGGTTGCCGTCCACGCTGGTGGGCTGCATGAAGGCTAGCGTCTTGCCGTCTTCGGCCAGGCGGAAAAAGCCGCGCTCCGGATTGCGGAAGAAATCTTTCAGGGGGTAGGCGCGGGGCGGCGGCTGCGTGGCGCAGGCGCCCAGCGTGGTGCCGACGATGCCGGCGGCCAAAATGGTGCGCGTCATGAATGCAAACAAGGGAAGACCTCCGTGATTTCAATGCCTTAGCTTGCGGTTGGCACGGCTGCGGCATTGTTGCGGATATGGCGCGGGCCGGCATTTGCCGGCCCCGCGAAAGCCACGGGCGCCAGGCGCCAGCGGCTCGTCGATAATGCCATAGTCGCGCGGGCGGTGTCGAACCGGCCCTACTTATGCCGCCGTACGGTTTGCGGGATAATCGCGGCAATTCATCTGGAGAATTACATGTACAGGAATCTGGTCGCGGCATCGGCGCTGGCCCTCGGCCTGGCGGGCTGCTCGCTGGGCATTTCGAAAGACAGCGCGGGGCCTCACAGCGAGTTCAAGGCCCCGGTCGCGTTCAAGGACGCCTACGCCACGGTGATCCGGCAGTCGAACAACTGCCTGCGCAGCACCGACAACGCCTATCGTGTGATTTCTGATCTGAACGAAGGCGCGCAGTCGGGCGTGGTGCGCGTGCTGGCGCCGTACACCGACAATGAAATGTCGCGCGTCGAGCTGAAAGCGGCGGGCGCAAAAAGCACCGACGTGCGCATCGTGATGTGGGGCAAGGGCACCTGGGATGCCGCGGCGATGCAGGCGATGCAGGACGCGATCTACTACAGCATCACGTCGTGCAGCACCTACATGCCGCTGGACCCGCGCCCGGCCGTGAAGCCGTCGCGCGACCTGCCGAAATAAGCGGATGGCGGCGTCCGGCCGGACGCCGCATCTGGCGCGGCTTAATCGCCGCCCGGGCGGCGGCGGATGATCTTGAAGGTGGCGGTGGCGCGCGCGACCAGTTCGCCATCGGCGCGGCGAATATCGCCTTCACAGAACGCGATGGACGCGCCACGGCGCAGGCAGCGCGCTTCGATGACCAGATTGTCCGTGCCGGGAGACAGGAACGTGGTGTTCATGTCGATGGTGGCCATGCCTTCGGTGGCGTCGGCCGAGCCACGCGCCGCCGCGCTGAGCGTGAAGTCCAGCACGCTCATCAGCGTGCCGCCATGCACGTCGCCGCGGCTGTTGGTCAAGTCCTGGCGCCAGGGCAGCGTCGTGCGGGCATAGGCCGGCGCAATGCTTTCAGGCACCAGGCCGATGAAGCTCATGAAGGGAATCGTCAGGCCGAAATAGTCGGTTTGGGCGGGTGCTGTCATGGGTAGGCGTGGACGCAAGGGATAAGCGGATAAGCCGGTCATAATATATTTTTTTGGTGTGGGCGCCATTGCCAGCTGCGGGCGGCCACGTTGTCTTGAACGGAATGTCTGAACTCTTGCGCAAGATCGTGCATGTGGACATGGATGCGTTTTACGCGTCTGTAGAGCAGCGCGACAATCCTGAACTGCGGGGCAAGCCGGTCGTCGTGGCCTGGACTGGCCCGCGTTCGGTCGTGTGCGCCGCATCCTATGAGGCGCGGCGCTTTGGCGTTCACTCGGCCATGTCGGCCATTCGCGCTGAACGGCTCTGTCCGCAAGCCATCTACGTGCCGCCGGATTTCAACCGCTACCGCGAGGTCTCGCGCCAGATACGGCAGATCTTCGCGCGCCACACCGACCTGATCGAACCCTTGTCGCTGGACGAGGCCTACCTGGATGTCACCGTCAACAAATGCGGGTTGCCGTCAGCCACGGAAGTGGCGCTGGTCATTCGCCAGCAGATTCGCGAAGAGACCGGGCTGACGGCCTCGGCCGGCATTGCGCCCAACAAGTTTCTGGCGAAGATTGCATCCGACTGGAACAAGCCCGACGGCCAGTTTGTGGTGCGCCCAACCAAGGTGCTGGAATTCTTGCAGCCCTTGCCCGTGCGCAAGGTGCCGGGCGTGGGCAAGGTGACGCAGGCGCGGCTGGAGCAACTGGGCATTCAGACGGTGGGCGACCTGGCCACGCACAGCGTTGAAGAGCTGACCCATTATTTCGGCCGTTACGGCAGGCGCCTGTATGAGCTGGCGCGCGGCATCGACGAGCGCGAGGTGCAGACCGATCAGCCCTTGCAGCAGGTGTCGGCCGAGACGACGTTTTCAGAAGACATCCGGCTGGACGCGCTGGGCGACGCCATTGACCGCATGGCGGACAAGGTGTGGGATCAGGCGCTGAAGAAGGGGGCGCTGGGGCGCACGGTGGTGCTCAAGCTGAAGACCGACCGCTTTCGCATCCTGACGCGCAGCCAGACCAGCCCGAACCCGCCGGGGTCGGCGGCCGAGCTGGCCGCGGTGGCCAGGCTGCTGTGCGAGCGCGTGGAATTGCCGCCGGAAACGCTGTACCGGCTGGCGGGCGTGGGGATGAGCAACTTTGCCGACCCCGCCGAGCAGTCGCGCCAGCCGGATCTTTTCGGCGGTGCGTTTTAGGGGCTAAAAGCGGGGGCTAAAAAGCAGGGGCTAAAAAGCGGTGGCTAAAGCGCGGCGGCTAAAGCGCGGCGGCTAAAGCAGCGGCTGATGCCGCGGCCATAGCCCCCGCGGCAGGCGATCAGGCCAGACGGGCCTTCACTTGGGCCGACAATGCGGTCATGTCGGCACGGCCGGCCAGCGCTTGCTTGAGCAGGCCCATGACCTTGCCCATGGCGGGTGCGCCCGTCACGCCTTGCGCGGCCACTTCGGCGAACGCGGCGTCGATGGCGGCGGCGACTTCTTCAGGGCTTGCGGCCTGCGGCAGGAATTCCTGCAGCACCAGCAATTCAGCCTTTTCCTGCTCCGCCGTTTCGGTGCGGCCGGCCTGTTCGAACGCGGCGATGGACTCGCGGCGTTGCTTGACCTGCTTTTCGATGATGGCGGTGACTTCGGCGTCGTTCAGTTCGCGGCGTTCGTCCACTTCTTTCTGCTTGACGGCAGCCAGCAGGAAACGCAGCGTGGTCAGGCGCTCGGAGGCCTTGGCGCGCATGGCGTCCTTGACGGCGTCCGAGAGGCGGGTCTTGAGCGTAGCAGTGCTCATGGGGAAACCTTTAATGTGGTGTTGCGGCAATCGCCAAGTGTAAACCGGGCGTGCTGAATCGGGCGTCGCCTGAATCGGCTTTACTTCACCTGGGTCAAGTCGCCGCGCAGCGCCACGCCCGCCACCGTGGCGCCCGCATGGCATTCGTAATCCGTCTTGCTGGTGGACACGTTCTTGCGATAGTAGCTAACGATATTGGTCACCGCATTGGCGTTGGCCTTTTTGGCGGCTTCGTGCAGGGCGATCACGGCGGATTGCGCCACCCATTCGCAGGCCACGGCGTCCTTCTTGGCGATGGCGTTGGTCTTGCGGTTGGTGACCACGCCCGATTCCAGCACCTTACCCTTGGGGCCCGTGCCGGCCAGGTAGAACTTGACGCTGCCGTCGATCTTGCCTGCCGCCAGCGCGGCGTCGATGGCGGGTTGCAGCGGCAGGAAGACGGTGCGATCCGCAGCCAGCGCCTGGGCCGAGCAGGCAAACGACAAGGAGAGGGCGCCGAACAGCTTGTAGGAAATCTTCATGACTTCTCGTTCCAAAAGTGAAGGTTGAAATACGCGCGCGCGTTGTCGGCGCTCAAGGCCAGCGGCGGAAAATAAGGGACGTATTTATCCCGCCAAACGCGAAATTGTTGTTCATGACGTATTCGTTATTCATGTGGCGGCCCTCGCCCTGCAGGTAATCGAGCTCGCCGCAACGCGGGTCGATATTGCGCAGGTTCAAGGTGGGCGCGTACCAGTCGCGGTTCATCATTTCGATGCTGAACCACGACTCCAGCACGCCGCACGCGCCCAGCGTGTGGCCCAGAAAACTCTTCTGCGAGCTGATCGGCATGCGGCTGCCAAACAGGTTGTGGGTGGCTTGGGTTTCGGCGATGTCGCCTTGTTCTGTAGCGGTGCCGTGGCCGTTCACGTAGCCGATCGCCTCGGGCGGCAAGGCGGCATCAGCCAGCGCCATTTCCATGGCGATGCGCATGGTGGCGGCTTCGGGGCGGGTGATGTGCGTGCCGTCGGAGTTGCTGCCAAAGCCCACGATTTCTGCGTGGATGCGCGCACCGCGCGCCAGCGCGTGGTCCAGCGATTCCAGCACCAGCATGCCGCCGCCTTCGCCAATGACCAGGCCGTCGCGGTCACGGTCATAGGGGCGCGGCGTCAGTTCCGGCGTGCCGTTCTGCTGGCTGGTGGCGTAGAGCGCGTCGAACACCAGCGCTTCGCTGGCGCACAACTCTTCCGAGCCGCCCGCCAGCATCATTTCCTGACGGCCGTAGCGGATGGCTTCGTAGGCGTAGCCGATGCCCTGGCTGCCCGACGTGCAGGCGCTGGAGGTCGGGATGATGCGGCCTTTCAGCTCGAAGAAGATGCCGACGTTGGCGGCGGTGGTGTGCGGCATCATGCGCACGTAGGAGTTTGCGTTCAGGTCTTCCGTGACGCCGTTGAGCAGCATGTTGCCGAAGGCGCGGATTTCGGCGGTGCTGCCCACTGATGACCCGCAAGCCACGCCCATGCGGCCATCGGTAATGCTGGGGTCGCCCAAGAGCGCGGCGTCGGCCAGCGCCAGTTCGGCGGCGCGCACCGATAACTGCGACACGCGGCCCATGCTGCGCAGTTGCTTGCGGGTCCAGTGCGCGGGCACCTTGAAATCTTCAATCGGGCCTGCCAAACGGGTATTCAGTTCGGCAAAGCGCGACCAATCGGGCATGTAGCGGATGGCGCTGCGGCCCGATGCAAAGGCTTGCTGGACGCTTGCCCAATCGGAACCCAGTGCGCTGATGCCGGCCATGCCGGTGATGACGACGCGTTTCATCAGCACAGCCCTCCGTTCACAGCGATGACCTGGCGCGTGATGTAGGCCGCACCGGGCGACATCAGGAACACCACGGTGGCGGCAACCTCTTCGGGCCGCCCCATGCGTTGGGCCGGCACGGCTTTCAAGATTTCTTCCACGGGCACGTGCTCGTCAATCATGTCGGTGTCGATCAGGCCGGGGGCCACGCAATTCACGGTGATCTGGCGTTTGGCCAGTTCAACCGCCAGCGCTTTCGCCGCGCCGATCAGCCCGGCTTTGGAGGCGCTGTAGTTGACCTGGCCACGGTTGCCCACCAAGCCCGACACCGACGCCATGCAGACCACCCGGCCTGCCGCACGGCGCCGGATCATGGGCATGGCAAGCGGGCTGAGCACGTTGTAGAAGCCGTCGAGATTGGTGCGCAGCACCTGGTCCCAGTCGTCGCCCGTCAGCGCGGGGAACGCGCCGTCGCGAGTCAGGCCGGCATTCAGCACAACACCGTAATACGCGCCGTGCGCATCAACGTCTGCTTGCAGGACGGCGGCGCATTGGGCGCGGTCAGACACGTCAAATTGCAGGACGCGGGCTTGCCGGCCGCGCGCCTGGACTTCGGCCTGTACGGCTTCGGCTTGTTCGCGTTGCTGGCGGCAGTGCAGCACCAGGTCATGGCCTGCGTCGGCCAGGGCCAGCGCGATGGCGCGGCCGATGCCGCGGCTTGAGCCGGTTACGAGGATGGGGGCAGCGCTCATTGAAGGGGGGCTTCCTGAATAAATGCAGTGGGGTCTTTGGGCTGATAGACATTCAGCCGGGCCAGGGCCAGCAGGCGGGTCTCGTCGCGCAGTTCGCACTCGAAGACGCTCATGCCGCTGGCGTCGATCAGGCCGCGTTGGACGTGGATGAATAGCGCCGCGCCTGCGGGCAGGCGGTCGATATGGCATTCGTAGCGGCGCGTGCCAAGCAGAAAGCCCAGCTTCACGGCGTCACCCGCCTGGCGCGCCTGGCAACCGGCCCACGCGCCAACGGCTTGCGCCATGAGCTCCATGCCCAGCCAGGGCGGCAGCGAACCGTCGGGCAGCGAGTACGGGCCGGGTCTGACGACGGCGCGGGCGCGCAGGCTGTCATCGTCATAGCCGTCGACGTGGTCGATCAAAATCATGTTGCCGGCGTGCGGCAACAGGCTGGCCACGGGCCAGGGGCAGGCGTTCATGTGCGGGCTCCCAGGATCAGGCTGGCGTTGTTGCCGCCGAAGGCAAACGAGTTGCTCATGGCGATGCGCGCGCGTCCGCCGGCGTAGTGTTGCTGGCCGGTGCTGAACGTCAGGGCGGGCAACGCCGGGTCGCCTTGGCCGTCCCACACGTGGGGCATCAGGCGGCCGTCGGCATTGCGTGACGACAGCGTCATCCACGCCAGCGCGGCTTCCATGGCGCCGGCCGCGCCCAGCGTGTGGCCGGTCAGCGCCTTGGTCGACGCGCACGGCACGCCGTCGGGGAACACGGCTTGCATGGCGTGGCTTTCCATGGCGTCGTTGTGCGGGGTGCCAGTGCCGTGCAGGTTGACCCAGCCGATGCTGGCGGGCGTCACGTTCGCCGATTGCAGGGCCGCCAGCATGGCCTGCCGCGCGCCTGCGCCGGTGGGTTCGGGCGCTGACATGTGCCAGGCGTCGGAACTGGCGCCGCCGCCCAGAAGCGCCACGGCATCGGCGTCGGCGGCCTCGCGCTCCATCACGAACAGAACACCGGCTTCACCGATGTTGATGCCGCGGCGGTTGGCCGAGAACGGCAGGCAGAGCGCGTCGTCCACGGCTTCCAGCGTGGCGAACCCATTGATCGTCAGGCGGCACAGCGTGTCTGCGCCGCCGCAGACGACGGCGTCGCACAGGCCGGCGACCAGCAGCCGGCGCGCCGACAGCAGCGCGCGGGCGCTAGACGTGCAGGCGGTGGACAGCGTGTAGGCCGGGCCCGTCACACCCAGGTGCGCCGCCAGAAACGAGGCGGGCGACGACAAGGCCTGGCGCCGATAGTCGTAGCGGGCGGGCCAGGCCCCGTGCGCCGCCAGATGGCGGAAGTCGGGCGCGTTGTCGTTCACGCCCGACGTGCTGGTGCCCAGCACCACCGCCACGCGGTCCGCGCCGTAGCGGGCGATGGCGCGTTGCAGTTGCGGTGCGATCTGGTCTGCGCACGCCAGCAGCAATTGGTTGTTGCGGCTGTGATGCTGCGCGGGCAGGGCGTCAGGGATGGCGGGCAACGCGCCTGCGTAGCCGCCCAGCGTCAGGCTGCGGCCATCGACCCAGCCGGTTTGCGCGCGCATGCCCGAGGTGTCGCCGTTGAACGCGGCTTGCGCGACCGTATCGACGCCTGCACCTAGCGCGCAGACGATACCCGGGGTGCCCAACCAGCTGTTCATGGTTGCTCCTTGAGCGGCGAGATGCGCCACGTGACGCCGCTAGCGGTGGTAATCGAAAACACGTCGGCGTTTGAGACGTTTGTTGTTGTGGTTTGCGCATTCGTGGCTTGCGCATTGGTGGCTTTCGCGTTGGTGGCTTGCGCATTCGTGGCTTGCGCATTGGCGGCGTCCGCGTTGTTGGCTTGCGGCCAGCGGACCTTCCAGCGCACCGCGCCCCGCTCCAGCAGGCTGCGTTCGGCCGCGCCGCCGCTGTCTGTCTGCGCACGCCAGTTGCCCGCGCCATAGGCGGCATCCAGATTTTCTTGCGGCGTCCACGCGAACATCAGCGCGGCGAACAGGTCGCGCGCCTGCGCATTGGGCCGCAAGAAACCGTCATTGCGCCATTGCCCGTGTTCCAGCATCTGGCGCGCCTGCGGCACGCCCATGGGGTCGAACAGCGACCAACGCAGCGCCGCGCCTTCGCGCTGCACGACCAGCATCGCGTCCAGTGCCGGTTGGCCCGGCGCTTCCTGCACCACATGCAACTGGCGCGGAACGGAAAAATCGGCATCGCGCGCAGGCATGGGCGGCGCGCCCGCGCAGCCGGCCAGCAGGGCGAACGTCATTGCCACGGCCAGCGTGCGGCAAGAGAGCAGGAAGGACGGAATGGCGCGCATCGTTGGAATCAGACCGGTTCCGCTTGCGCGTCGGCGCTGCGGCACAGTTCGCTCAGCATGCGCAGACGGCGCTGCGGGCTGGCGACGAAAGGGTTGCTCGCGTCCCAGGCGTAGCCGGCAAGAATCGAGCTGATCATGCGGCGGATTTCCGGCTGCGCGTTCTTGTAGAACACGACGTCCTGGAATTCGCCGCTGTACCAGCCTTGCACGTAAGCGCGGAACGTTTCCACGCCCACCATCAAGGGGTCGGCAAAGTCCGCTTGCCAATCCACGATTTCACCGCCCAGCTGGCGGTGCAAGGCGTCGGTGGCCAGTTTCGACGAGCGCAGCGCAATGGTGACGCCGGAGGAAAACACCGGGTCCAGGAATTCGGCGGCGTTACCCAGCAGCGCATAGCCCGGGCCATGCAAGCGCGTGACGCTGGCGGAATAGCCGCCGATGGTGTTGGCGGGCGTGTCCCAGACCGCGTTGGCCAGCACGCGCTTCAGGTTGGGGGCGGCGTCGGCCATGGCGCGCAAGGTGGTCATCAGGTCTTGGTCGGGGCCGCCGAAAAGGTCTTGCCCGCCCACCACGCCGAACGAGCAGCGGCCGTTCGAGAACGGAATCAGCCAATACCAGATGCCCGGTTCTTCGGGGTGCACGCTGATCAGGATCTTTTCGCGGTCAAAGCCGGCGTCGTCGATGCGGTCTTCGATGTGCGTGAAGATGGCCTTGCGCGGCGGCATCGACGACGGGCGTTCCAGGTCCAGCAGGCGCGCCAGCACCCGGCCGTAGCCGCTGGCGTCCAGCACAAAGCGGCTCTTGATTTGGCGGGTGACGCCGTCGGCGTCGCGCACGTCCAGCACGGGGCTGTCGCCGTTGAAATCCGCCGCCGTGACTTCTTGCAGATAGCGCACTTCAACGCCCTGGCGGGCGGCGTCGTCGGCCAGCACCTTGTCGAAGGTGGCGCGCTGCACCTGGAAGGTGGTGCCGGGGCCGGGGCTGAATTTGTCGCGGAAATCGAAGTAGGTGTATTCATCGCCGCGCGCGAAGGCGGCGCCGTTCTTGACCTGGAAGCCTGCGGCCTGAACGGCGGGCATCATGCCGGCCTCTTCCACGAATTCCAGGCAGTGCGCCAGCAGGCTTTCGCCAATGGAAAAGCGCGGGAACTGCTGGCGTTCCAACATCAGCACATCGTGCCCTTGCCGCTTGAGCAGGGCGGCCGCGACTGCGCCGGCAGGGCCTGCTCCGATAACGACGACTTCACGATGTTCCATGCGAGATGCTTCCATGTCAGTGTGATGAGTGGGGGTAAAGGTCAGGCGGATTGCGGTGGGCGTATCCACGGGGCCCACAGCAACGAGAACGCAACGCCTAGCGCCACCGCCAGCCCGAAATTGGCGATGGCGGGCGTTTGGCTGATGGCCAGCAGGCCGAACGACAACAGCGTGGTGACGGCGCCCAGCAAGATGCCGACAAGGCTGGCCGCCGCGCCCGCCACGCGTTCGTACATGAAGATGGCGTAGTCCACGCCGATGGCGGACACCAGCAGCAGGCCGAACAGGCTGAACAACGTCAGCGGTTGGCCCAGGTATCCCAGCGCGGCCAGCGCGCAGGCGGTGGCGGCCAGCGGCACCGCCAGAATGCGCCAGGTTGCCGCGCGCCCCAAGGTCAACAGCAGCAGCACGGCGGCCACGCCGTAGGACAGCAGCTTGAGCTCGGCGGCTTCAATGCGGGTGGCGGCGAACATGTGGTTCAGGTCGCCGCTGCGGTCCACCAGCACGACTCCCGGCAGGCCTTCTGCAATGCCCTCTAGCGCGGCGGCGTTGCGCAGGCCCAGTAACGTGACCATGCCTGCTGCTTCGCCGTCGTGCACGCCCAGCCATTGACCGCGCCAGCGTTCGGCCAATGGCCCTTGCAACGCGTCGTCAATGGTGATTGCGGGCAGCGTGGCCATGGCTTGCAAAGTCTGCTGCAAGGCGTCAAACGGAATACCGATGTCTGTCAGCGGCTTCCACACGTCAGGCTGCGCGGCCAAGGTTGCCAGGCGTGCGCCTAGCGCTTGTTGATCGGCTGCCGGCGACACCAGCTGGCTAAGCGCGTTGTAGGCGGCAAGGTCGCCGTTCTTGACCAGCGCATCCAGCTTTCGGCCCACTTGCGCTTGACGGCGCAACAGCTCGTCGGCGTTGGCGGCGCGAACCAGGAAGAACTGGCTCGTCGGCGTGAAGCCGGTGATCTCGCCAATCTGGCGCGCCTGTTGCAAGAGCGGCGCGGGCAGGCTCAGCCATTGGCGCAAATCATCCTGGATGACCAGCCGGCTGATGCCGCCCACCGTGGCGGCGGCCATGATCAGCGCGCCGATGCCCAACAGCGCGCGCCGGCTGGCCAGACGTTCGCGCGCGCGCAGCGCGGCGTTGGCGGCGTGCAGCAGCGGCGGCCAGGGGCGCGGACGCCATCCGTCCATCCAGGCGGGCAGCTGGCAGACCGTGCAGGCGTAAGCGCCCAGCAGGCCAGCGGCGGAAAACACGGCCGTCTGCGTCAAGGCGGGGAAGGGGGTGAAGGCCAGCGCGATGTAGCCGACCAGGCTGGCGGCCAGGCTGATCGTCAGGCCCGGCAACACGCGGCGCAACGCCGGCCACGCGCGCCAGTCGGGCATGCCATAGCTTTTGCCGAGCCAATGCATGGGAAAGTCCACGGCCACGCCGATGAGGCTGGCGCCAATCACCAGCGTCAGTACATGGATCGACCCAAACACCGCCACGCAAGCCACCGCGCCCGTCAGCAAGCCCACCGCTACCGGCACAAACGCCAGCAGCGCGCGCACGCGGCGCAAGGCCAGCAGCAAGACCAGGATGATGCCGGCCATGGCGCTGGAACCGATCCACGAACTTTCCGCTACCGCCTGCTGGCGGCCGGACGCAGCGTACAGCGGGCCGCCCGCCACGAGCAGTTCCGCGCCATCCGCGCGCAGCGCTTCGCGGTCTCGCTCGATTTGTGCCGACATGCCTTGCGGCGCATCGGTGTCGAACGCGTCGGCGCGCGTTTCAGCGCGCACCAACACCCAGTGCTTGCCGCCGTGCTCGGCTTGCAGCATGCCCGTGCCCATGTCGTACTGCACCGCGCCGCCCGGGCGCAGCGCTTGTTCGGCGCGGCGGGTCAAGCCCAGCCAATCCTGGTCCACGGGCACCAGCCCCGATGACGAGAACGGGTCCGACAGCTCGCGCGCGCGCCGTTGGGCGTAGGCGGTGGGGTCGGACAGCAACTGATCACGGTCGGCCGCAGGCAGCATGGCCAAACGGCCGGCCAGCAATTGCGCGCGCACGGCGGACAGGTCCACGTTCAGTTCAAGCTTGACCGACGCGAACAAGCCGCTGCGCGCCCAGCGTTCGGCGAGCAACTTCGCGGGCGCGGCCGGGTCCGCGGCGTCAGCTCGGGCGGCAACCAGCGCCAGCACTTGGCGCGACAGCGGCTCCTGGATGCGGGCTTCGGCCAATTGGCGCGTGGCGTCTGCGGTGGCGGCGTGCGGCACCAGCTCCATCAGGTTGGCCGACACCGGCCAGCCGTGGCGGCACTGCCAGGCGCCTACACACAGCACCAGCAGCAAGCCCAGCTTGAATAGCCGGGGCAGCCAGCGTTCAATCGGCAAACGCACGTTGCTCCTCGGGGGTCAGCGCGTCGGCGGCAGCGGCGTCCGTCATTTGCAGCACGCTGCGGTCGCCTTGGGTTTCGCGCAGTTCGATGCGGTCGACGAGCTTGCCGCCGTTGATCTGAATGTTGTCGAAAATCTGGCGCAGCAAGGCCGAACGCGGCGTCAAGAGCAGTTGCCAGGCATCGGCCTCGCCGGTCAACGCCAGGTCAAAGTTCTCTTGCAGCCCTCGGGTATCGCCCGCCAGCACCGACAGGAACAACCGGTTTTCACGGCCCGAGCCGGTCTGTTGCGGAAGCGCCTGCCACACGCCGGCCTCGTTGCGCCGCGAAATGCCATTGGCGTTGATGCGCAGGTCTTGGGCGATGGGCGTGCGCAGCAGCCACAACAGCCCCTTGCCAGCAGCCAGCGTGAAGTCGCCACGGCTCGTCAGCGGTTGCGGCAGTGAACGCAGAAATTTCTGCTGCACGAAATGGCCGCGCACGATGGGCGTGGCGCGCAGCTGCGTTTGCAAGTCGTTCAGGTCGAACGCTTGGGCGGACCAGGGCAGGGCGGCGAGCGTGAGCAGCAGGGATCGCAGCAGGAGCGGCAGCAGGAATCGCTGGTGGATTCGCCGTTGGAACCGCAGTTGGAACCGCAGTTGCAATATGCTGCGCGGCATGTGTGCCGCAACGGCGCGTTGGGCGAATAGCGTCAACATCTTCATGCCGTGGCCTCCAGGGCTTGCAGCTTGCGTTCCACCGCCTCAACAAATACGGCAGGCGAGGCCAGCTGCATTTCACGCGTCTCAATGCTGACCGCGACTTGTTCAGTGGTGGCGCGCGTCAAACGCGTGCCGGTGGCCGAATCCAGAATCAGGTAGTTGATCTTCAAGCGGTTTTCCCATTCCACCAGTTCGGCGCGCACGGTCAGGCGCTGGCCGAACTGGGCGGGTTGCGCGTAGCGCAGGTGCAGGTCGATGACCGGCCAGGCGTAGCCGCTGGCGCGCATGGCGTCGTAGTTGTGGCCCAGCAGGTCCAGCAATTCGCAGCGCGCCTGTTCCAGATACTTCACGTAGTGGCCATGCCAGACCACGTGGATGGAATCGACATCGAAAAAGGGCACGCGGATCTCGACTTCGGCGCCGATCAGGCCTCGTTTACGCATCGTCTTTCCAGAAAGGGTAGAAGTTGAACCATTGCAGCGGCGCCAGGCGGCAGTGCGCGGCCAGGCGGTCGGCGTAGCGCTGCGCCCAATAGGCGATGCGTGCCTGCCGCGTGGCGCGCGTCCATTCGATACCGTCAGATAGCCGTTCCATGGCCACGCGATACCGCGCGCCGTGCCGCGTGCAGAACAGCACGTTGACGGGGCAGCGCAACAGGCCGGCCAGCAGCCATGGGCCTTGCGGCAGCGGGGCGCTTGCCCCCAGAAACTGGACGGGCGTGGTGCGGTCGCCTTGCAGTGGCACACGGTCACCGGCGATGGCGAGCCATTCGCCGCGGTCCAGCCGCTGCGCCAGGTCCAGCATCACGGGCGCATCCAGCTCGCTGACTTGAATCATGCGCAGCCCGCCGCCCGCTTCGCTCAGCAGGCGGTTGAAATGCACCGCGTGTTTGTTGTGGACCAACACGTTCAGGCGCAGCGCGCCCGAGCGTTCGGCCAAGGCGCGGCACACTTCAATGTTGCCCAGGTGCGAGCCCACCAGAATCTGGCCCCGGCCCGCGCCCATTTGTGCGTGCAGGCCGTCAGGGTCGGCAATGTCCAGATCCGCCATCGTGATCTTGCTTTGCCAGACGTCCAGCTTGTCCAGCATGGCGTCGGCAAACGCCAGGTACTGGCGGTACACGGGCAGGGTGCGCGGCAGCGGCACGGGCAGGTCGCCCGATTGCGTCAGCCGCTGCTGGTATTGCGCGATGGCGCGGCGGGCGCGGCCGCCGAAGGCGTAGAAGTACAGCACCACCCCCCACACCACGGGCGCAACCACGCGGCGGCCCAGCTTGCGGGCGGCCCACGCGGTCAGGCGCATCAGCAGCGGGTTGCCGCGTTCGGGCTGAGCCGCCCAATGCGGATCGGCGGCGGTCAAGGCGCGAGCCCTCGCGTCAGACGGCGCCATAGCAGGGCTGGCGAGCGGGCCAGCATGCCAAAGAACAGCCGCGCATGCATCCGGCTGATCAGCAGGTTGTCTTGCAGGCCCTTGAAGTGCGAGACGCCGCCTTCGGGATAGACCACGCGCGTGGGCAGCCACGCCATGGGAACGCCACGCCAATGCAGGCGCACCAGGATGGCGATGTCGAAATCCATGCGGCGGCCCACATGCGTGCCGTTGATGACGGGCAGCACTGCCGCCAGCGGGTACACGCGAAAGCCGCACATGGCGTCGGGAATATCCAGCGACAAGGTGTTGATCCACACCCACACGCGCGTGAGCCAGCGGCCATAGAGACGGCTGCGCGGCACGTCGTCGCCGTAGACGGGCGCGCCGCAGATGACGGCTTGCGGCTGCGCTTGGGACGCGCGGGCAAACGCCGCGGCATCCGGCAGCGCGTGCTGGCCGTCGGCGTCCACTTGCAAGGCGTGGGTGTATCCCAGTGCGGCAGCGGCGCGCAGGCCATCTTGCACGGCGGCGCCCTTGCCGCCGTTTTCGGCGCGGCGGACCAGATGCGTATGCGGCAAGGCGCCCAGCGCGTCCAGCGCCGCGGCGCAACCGGGTTCGGAGCCATCGTCCACCAGCACGCAGGGCAAGCCTTGCGCGGCCAGTTGTGCGTGGACGGCGGCAACCGTGGCGCCGTGGTTGTAGACCGGGATGACGGCGCAGAGCTTATAGGCCGTCATGGCCATCCGCCTGAAGAATGCGGCCCGACGAGCAAGGCGCATCGTCCACCGTGCACGTGAAATACAGCTTCTGTTTGGCGTCGTCCCAACGCAGGGCTAGCTGCGCAATGTCGCCGGGGCGTAGCAGGCGTTGAAACTTCAACGCCTCCATGCCGCCGAAGCGCAAGCCAGGGCACAAGCCGCGCTGGGCCAGCGACATCGCCCAACTGATCTGCGCCACGCCCGGCACGACAGGCACCGACGGAAAATGCCCGCTGAAGTGCGCCAGGTCGTAGGGGATGTCCAGCGTGTAGCGGCGTTCGTTGTCGGGCTGGCCAGGCAGTTCCACGGCAACCGGCTCCACCGGACGGAGGCCGGCGGCGATGTCAAAAACGGACTGCGGCAGCTTGCATTGCGCGTTGGCGGGCAGGTGCCGGAAGAAGCGCCAGGTGCGCGGAATGGCGAGCGATTCGAAGCCCCCGGCCAGATGCGCGCGCAAGGCATCCACCAACGTTTTGCGGCCCTGGTTGCGCAAGGCATGCAGGCCCGCGGCGGACAGGGCGATCAGGCCGGTCAGACGGGCGCTGCCGCGGTGATCCGCGCGTCCGGGTTGCCTCGTGTCACCGGGGCCGTCGGGTTGAGCTGGCTGGCCGGGTTGGCCCAGCCGGGCGTCGGCCACGAAGGCATGGCGCATCAGCGCCTGCTCCAGCATGGGCAGCGAGATGCGCTTTTCCTCAATCTTCACGATGCGGTCCAGGCGGCCCAGCAATTGGAAGCCGCCGGACGTGAGCTGGGCGCCGTCGGACGTCTGCTCATCGGCCGCGTTCACCCAAGGCGATTGCACGTGCAAGGCACCGTCCGCATTCAGGCTGACCACCGCGCCGGGCAAGGGCTGCCAGTCGGCCGAACCGGTGCGCCACGCCACCGCGCCCGTTTCGGAACTGCCGTAGATTTCGGTGGGGCGCAGGCCCAGACCGCGTTCGATATCGTCGGACACGTCGGGCGGCAGCGCGCCGCCTGATGAATGGATGCGGGTCAAGCGGCCGCGCAGTTGCGCCCAGTCCAGACGCTGCCCCAGCCGGCGCAGCAGCGCGGGGCTGGCGATCCAGGTGAAGGACGGGTAACGCAGGCTGGCCTGTTGCAGCTCTTCGGGATAGAGCCGTTGGCGGCGGTCGATCTGGCGGCCCGAACACAGGGGCCACAACACACGAAACGGCAGGCCGTACATGTGTTGGGCGGACACGCTGCCCAGCACGGGCGCGCTGGAGTCCGGCCATTGCTGTTGCAAGGCCTGAACCTCTGCCGCCAATTGCCGCCACTGTTTGCTCAACGGCTTGGGCGTGCCGCTGGACCCGGATGTGCACAGCACAAGCGTCACGGACGGGTCCAGCGCGGCGGGGGGCAATGCGGCGTGGTCTTGCAGAGTGTCCAGGCGCCATTGCCGGGTGGCGGGCACGGGCAGGTCGATATCGGTTAGCCAGGCATCGACGTCCGCATCCAGCGCGGCGCAAGTTTGCGCCTGCGCGTCGCCAGGAAGCACGGCGACGACGCCCGCGCGCCAGCACGCGAACAGGGCGATGGCCAGTGCGGCGGCGTCGTCGAACCAGAGGGCGACCCGGCGGGGGCCGCGCGCCTGCAACGCGCCGGCGGCGAGCAGGCTGGCGTGCGCGAACGCCGCGCGCGTCAACAGCGGGTGATCAGCGACCGGGGCGGCAGCGGCGGCAGGGGCTGCGGCGGCAGCAGGGGCGGCAGGGGCGGCAGCGGCAGCGGCGGCAGCAGGGGATGCAGCAGCAGCAGCAGCAGCAGCGTCCCCGGCGTTATCCGCGTCCGACGCCGGCAGCAACAGGTGGGGAAGCGGTGTCCAGCGCATGATCAAACCGCCCGCGCGGCTGCGGGGCGCAGCAGCCATTCGCCCGCGATCAGCAGGCCCATCAGGCCGTAGCTGGCCGCGCCGTTATAGGCGACCCACCAGCTCCACGGCGCCCATGCCGCCAAGCCCGCCGCAATGCCGCCGTTCACCGCAAAGAACACGCACCACGCGCGCGTGACATTGCGGGTATAGCGCACGCCTTCGGGCGGCAGATCGGGGTGGCGCAGACGCGCCAATTGTTCGATGACCGGGCGGCCAACGCGCAGGCTGATGCCGAAGACGGCAAGCATCATGGCGTTGACCAGCACCGGGTACCAGCGCAGCCACGCCTGTGAATTCGAGACGGCAAGGATCAGGCAAAAGGCAACCGCCACGGCGGGCAGCAAGCGTCCGCCGGGCTGGGCGCTGCGCGCGGTGAGCCCGCGCGCGAGCCACAACAGGGCGAGCGGCAGCGCCAGCCACGCCGGGCTGACGCGCCCCAGCGTTGCGTAAACCACAAAGGGATACGCCACGCCGGCAACGGCCAACGCGGCCGCAGCCCCGCGCCTCATGCGTCGGGCGCCTGCTTTTGCCACATGGCCTGGACGACGTCCTCAACGGTGCGCACCGTGCGGAAGTCGTTGGCGTCCAGCTTGCGGCCGGTCTGGCGGCGTACGTGGTCGATCAGGTCGATGGCGTCGATGCTGTCGATCTCAAGGTCCGTATAAAGATTGGCCTCGGGCGTGACGCGTTCCGGTTCGATTTCAAACAGTTCGACCAGCGCATCGCGCAACGTGTTGAAGATGTCCTCGCGGGTATGCATCGTGGACTCCGTATGCGTTAATCGCGCCGTTGCGCGGTGACAAAGGCCGCAAGGCTATTGATGCTGGTGAAGTGTTCGCGCATGTTGCGCGTTTCGGGGTCGATGGTGATGCTGTAGCGCTTTTGCAGCGCCAGGCCCAGTTCCAGGGCATCTACCGAGTCCAGGCCCAAGCCGTCACCAAAGAGCGGGGCGTCGGACGCGATATCGTCGGGGGTGATGTCTTCCAGCCCCAGCGATTCGATGACGAGCGTTTTCAGCTCAAGTTCCAATTCATTCATCCCGCTTAGACTCCGCTGCCACCGTCAGGGGTGGCGTGTTCGTTCATGAGAGCACCGGCCGGCGCGGTGCGCGCCAGTTCGGCTTCGAAATAGGCATGCAGCCAGGCATTCATCTTGCGTCCCGCCGCCGGCAGCGGGTGCGCGCTGCTCCAGACGGCCGGATCAATATCTTCGCCAACCTGAATCACGTAACGCATCCGGCGCGCCGGAATGCGGTACCAGGGCTCGCCTTTGGTCAGGCTGCGCGGATTCATCTGGATGACGACGGGCGTGACGACCCGCGCGCCGCGCAGCGCAATGGCGCAGGCGCCACGGTGAAATTGGGGCAACGCGTCCGGCGGCGTGCGCGTGCCTTCGGGAAAGACGATCAGCGTTTCGCCGTTGCGCAGCACGTCGGCGGCGCGGTCGAACATGTCGAAGCTTTCATCGTTGGTGATGTAGCCGGCGTTGGCGATGGGGCCGCGCGTGAAGGGGTTGGTGGCCAGCCCGTGCTTGACGATGCAGTTGGCGTTCTTGACGTGGCCCACCAGGAACACGACATCAAGCAGCGACGGGTGGTTCGCCAGAATCATCTGGCCCGGCTTGCCCAGGCGTTCCGCGCCCTTGAACTCCACCGTCAGGATGCCCACGCGGACCATGAACCGGATGAAAAGACGGAACGTGCCGTTCAACGCCCAGCGGGCGCGGCGCTGGCGGTCCAGCCTGTCGCCCGGAAAGAGCCGCTGCGGCGGGAAGACCAGCACGCGCAGCAGCAGGCCGCCCAGGCCGAACATCGTGAACGCCATGCCGGTGGCGACCAGGCGCCAGAGCCAGAAATCCTGGCGGGGTTGCGTGGTGCTAGTCATGCAGTACGGGTCCAGGTCCAGCAGCGGACGTCATTCGCGTGCCGCCATGTGGGCGTGCAAAGCGTCAGGTGGCGCAGCAGATTCAAGGGGTTGGGCCAGGCGGGCGCCGCTGCCGGGGCGGGCAGGGCGGATGCGCTGGCCGATGCATTGGCCGACGGGGCAGCCGCTGTATTAGTGGATGCCGTCAGCGTCCAGTCCGTGCCCGGACGCAGGTGAAACGCGGCGGCGTAGGTATAAGGCGCGTCGTCGATCCAGGGGGCGTAGGGCGCGGGCGGGCGTTCTTCGGCCAGCACGACGAGCACGTCTTCATGCCCCTCGCCAAACAGCATGGCGGCTTCCAGGAAGGCGTGCTCCAGCCCGTCGTCTTCCACAGAAAGCGCGATGGACTCGGTGGTTTCGCGGCGTATGATCGACCACTGCGCGGCAATGGCGTTGTGCACCGACAAGCCGAACGCCGTGGGCGACAGCGGCTCATCGGCCGCCAGCGCTTGCAGCAAACCGAAATTGCGCGTGGTTTCCCCATGGCGCGAGGCGAACACCAGCGGCATGGCGGGGCGTTCTGCGGCTAACGGCCAGGCGCACTCGAACACCGCGCGGGCCAGCGGGCTGAGCCGGCGGCGCTGCATGGGCGGCAGAAAGTCGAGGCAGGGCGCGCGTTGTTCACCAAGGGGGCAGTAAGGATGTTCGGCCCACTGTAACCAGTCAGCGGGGGAGTCGATTCCTTGCGCCCAACCTTGCCATTGCGCGATTGAGAACGTCAACATAGCGCGCGATTCTACTATGGCCGCGCGCCTGGATTTTGTTTTTGATGGTTACGTTGTATTCAGTTACTGCCTGTGGGCGTGGTTTTTTTGACCAATAATTAGTTACTTAATTCCGTGGAAGTTCAGGAACTATTCATGTATTGGGCGGACCAACGCGCCGCCGCTCACTATCAAGTGAAGGATCTGTCACCTGATGACGCCCGGCGGGCGCCTCGCGTCACGCCCCGGGCCATAGCAGACTGGCAGGTCAGCCGCGTGTTGCTGCACGCCGTCAGGCAAACCCACCCTCTTTCTGGCGTGACGTCGCTGAGCCACAGCCATGGCCACGCGCTGTGTGGGCGCGCGCCTGCGGGCTGGGCGCTGGGCGTGGATCTGGAACGCCTGCGCCCGCGCAACTTTCTCCAATTGGCGGCCTGGGTGTGTTCCGCGCAAGAGGCGGCGGCGCTGTCCGCGCTGACGGGCAAGGCGCAAGCGGAACGGTTCTATCTGCTGTGGACATTGAAAGAAGCGTTCATCAAGGCCGCCGGGCTGGACTTTCCGGCGGACATGGCCACGGTGGGCCTGGAAACGGACGCGCAAGGCCGGTGCCGGCTGCGCGCGCCGGCAGGCGCCTGGCGCGCGTGCACCTGGCGGGTGGGAACGGAATGGATGGCGTCGGCGGTGTGGCTGGCGCCAGATGGTGACGCGACGTTTCCGTCGTGGCGTCCGGTGGCCGATTGCGGCTTGCCCGCGCTGACACAACTGGGCATCTGGTCTTCCTGAAAGTAGGGATTGGCGCCTGCGCAGCGGGCGTTTTGCCATTGGCCGTTAAAGATGTATTATGAATATATATTTAAGAGCGAGCACGATCGCAATCCAAGGAGCAGCAGATGTTGAGCCCCCAAATCCGCGCGCTGGTCAAAGCCACGGCCCCCGTTCTCAAGACCCATGGCGTGGCGTTGACCCGCCATTTTTACGCGCGCATGTTCGAGCACAACCCCGAGCTCAAGCACATCTTCAATCAGGGCCATCAGGCCGGCGGCCAGCAGCAGCACGCGCTGGCGGGCGCGGTCACGGCCTATGCGGAACATATCGACGATCCCTCAGTGCTGATGCCGGTGGTGACGCGGATCGTGCACAAGCATGTCAGCCTGGGCATCCGCCCCGAGCACTACGCCATCGTGGGCAAGCATTTGCTGGCGTCCATCCGCGAAGTGCTGGGCGAGGCCGCCACCGACGAACTGGTGGACGCCTGGGCGGCCGCGTATGGGCAGTTGGCCGATCTGCTGATCGCCGAAGAGGCGCGGCTGTACGCCGAGTCGGCCGGCAAGCCGGGCGGCTGGACGGGGTGGCGCGCATTCCGAGTGGTGGGCAAGCAGCCCGAAAGCGCCGAGATCACGTCGTTCTATCTGGCGCCCGCCGATGGCGGCGCAGTGCCGGCTTATCAGCCCGGCCAGTATGTGTCCGTGCGCGTCTACGTGCCGGAACTGGGCTTGATGCAGCCGCGCCAATACAGCTTGTCGGATGCGCCGGGCCAGGACCGCCTGCGCATCTCGGTCAAGCGCGAAGCTGCGGGTGCGCAGACGCCGGCCGGGCGTGTGTCCAATGCCCTGCATGACCGTCTGGAAGAGGGCGGCGTGCTGGACGTGGCGCCGCCGCAAGGGGATTTCCATCTGAAGCAAGACGGCGATGCGCCGGTGGTGCTGCTGAGCGGCGGGGTGGGGCTGACGCCGATGGTGTCGATGCTGAACCATCTGGTCAAAACCAACGACGCGCGCCAGATCCGCTTTGTGCACGGCTGTCGCAACCGCTCGGTGCATGCCATGAAAGACCACGTGAACCGCATCGCCGCCGAACGCGGCAACGTGCAAAAGGCCGTGTTCTACGAGGAAATCGCCCACGACGACCAGCCCGGACGCGACTACGATCACGCGGGCCGCGTGGACTTGCACGCCATCCGCGACAACGCCATCGTGCCCGGCGCCGACTATTACCTGTGCGGCCCGGCGCCCTTCATGCAGGCGCAGCGCGCGGCTTTGCTGGAACTGGGTGTTGCCGCCGATCGCATTCACGCCGAGGCCTTTGGCACCGGAGGCGCGCCGGCCTGAGCGGTGTATCCTGGCGGGCTGATCCGGCTGATCCGGCTAATCCCAGCTGATCCCGGCTGATCCGGCTGATCCGGCTGAGTCCGCCCGACCCGGCTGACCTGCCTTACCCGCCTGATCTGCCTGGGCTGACCGCAACCCCGCCGCCCCTGCCACTCCTGCCATGCAACTGACCCGATTCACTGACTTCGGCCTGCGCGTCCTGATGTACCTGACGCAATGCCGCGACCGGCCCGCCGCCGTGACCATTCCCGAAATTGCGGAACGGTTCGCGGTGTCGCGCAATCACCTGGTCAAAGTCGTGCATTTCATGTCGCAGCGGGGGTGGGTCAGCACGTCGCGCGGCAAGGGCGGGGGCATGAGCCTGGCGCGCCCGCCCTGCGATTACCGCGTGGGTGACCTGATCCGCGAACTGGAACAGCAAGGCCCGCTGATCGATTGCCGCGAACCGCCCTGTGCGCTGGACGGCGCCTGCCGCCTGGCCGGCGTGCTGGCGCAGACCTTGAATGCCTTCTACGACGCCCTTAACGGCTACACGCTGGCCGATCTGGTGCGCGACCCGACCGCCGCCGCCATCATCAAGCTGCACCGCGCCGCCTGAGCCGGGGCATGATGTTTTGTTATGGATGCTGCGGCGTTTGGCATTTGCCGGGCGGGCGGCGCGCGTTTCAGAATAGCGGCAACTTCCCGTTTTCTTGGATATAGGTATGCGCGTTTGCGTGATCGGTGCGGGCGTCGTCGGCGTGACGTCCGCCTATTTCCTGGCGCGCCAGGGGCACGACGTGGTGCTGGTGGACAGCCAGGCGCGTCCGGCCGAGGTGTCCAGCTACGCCAACGGCGGCCAGCTCAGCTATAGCTATGTGGCGCCGCTGGCCGGCCCCGGCGTGCTGCCCAGCGTGCCGGGCTGGCTGTTGCGCCGCGATTCCCCGCTGCGGTTCCGGCCCCGGATGGATCTGCATCAATGGCGCTGGTGCCTGCAATTTGCGCTGGCGTGCCGCGCATCGGTGGCCAAGGCGTCCACCGCGCAACTGTTGGGGCTGTCCTATCTCAGCCGCGACGTCATGCATACGCTGCTGGCGCAGGAAGACCTGGCGTTCGGCCATCTTAAAAACGGCAAGCTGATCGCGTATCGCAGCCCGGCCTTGCTCGACAAGGCGCGCGCGCTGGTGGCGTATCAGGCGGGGCATGGCGCCGAACAACAGGTGCTGGACGCCGCACAAACGCTGGCCATGGAGCCAGCGCTGGCCGCCATGGGCAGCAAGCTGGCGGGCGCCATCTACACGCCCAGCGAAGAAGCGGGCGACTGCCGCCAGTTCACAGAAGCCTTGTTCGACCGCCTGCAAGCCATGGGCAATGTGGAATGCGCCATGTCGAACCCGGTGTCGGGCTTGCAGCGCGAAGGCCGGCGCATTGTGGCCGTGAACACGCGCAACGGCGATATCGGCGCGGACGCCGTCGTGCTGGCTACCGGCATCGGCACGCGTAATTTGCTCAAGCCGTTGGGCCAGGACGTGCCGCTGTATCCGCTGAAGGGCTACAGCCTGAGCGTGCCGCTGGCTGATGACGAGACCGTCGCGCCGCGCATCAGCGTGACGGACTACGAACGCCGCATCGTCTATGCGCGCGTGGGCGGCGTGTTGCGCATCGCGGCCATGGTGGATATCGGCAGCGCAAACGCCGACATCGACCCTGCGCGCGTGGCCTTGCTGAAAGAACAGGTGCTGGAAGCGTTCCCCTCGTTGGACCTGCGCCAGGCCATTCCCTGGGCGGGTCTGCGCCCGGCCACGCCCACCGGCAAGCCCCTGATCGGGCGCAGCGGCGCGGCAGACAACCTGTGGCTGAACGTCGGCCAGGGCGCGCTGGGCTTCACCTTGGCTTGCGGCAGCGCGGCGCTCTTGACGGCCCAGATGGCCGGCGTGGAGCTGCCCTTGGACCCGGCGCCTTTCAGGCCCTGATGAATCCACGTTTTGTACGGCAGGCCCTAGTCAGCGGCGCAATATCCAGCAGAGCAATGTCCATTTTGCGATAGTCCGTGCCATTTCATCGGGAGACGGGCTGAACGCCGCTCAATAGGATAGCGATCGTCCCCCGCGCCAACGCGCTTGCGCACGTTGAACGCGGGCGGGTCCGATCCCCTTCCTGCGAGCGTACGCATCATGTCCTATCTGTTCCCCTTGTTCGCCATTCTGTTCTGGGCGGGCAATGTCATCGTGTCGAAGATGGCCGCCAGCGCCATCTCGCCCACCGCCATCACCTTCTACCGCCTGGTGCTGGCGCTGTTTCTGATGGGCCTGTTCACGGCCCGCCCGGCCTGGCGCAACCGCAAGGTCATTCTTCGCCACTGGCCCAAGCTGGCGCTGTACGGCGCACTGTCGTCGGCGGTGTTTCAGGCGCTGTCGTATCGCGCGGCCGAAACCACCACCGCCACCAACATGGCCATCCTGACGGCGCTGATTCCGTTGCTGAGCATGCTGCTCAGCGTCGTGATCCTTCGCGATCCGCTGACGCTGGGGATGGCGGCGGGCGGTGTGATGTCGTTTCTGGGGCTGCTGTACCTGGTGGGGCAGGGCGACATGCTTAGCGTGTTTCAGCACGGCATCCACGTGGGCGACGGCCTGATGCTGCTGGCCGCCTTGTCTTATGCGCTGTACGGCGTGCTGCTGCGTCATTGGAAGGTGCCGGTCCCGGCCTGGCAGTCCACGTTCGTGCAATCGATTTTTGCGCTGCTCTACATGCTGCCGCTGTATCTGCGCGTGCCGGCGGCGCAGGCCGCGCTGGATGTGAACACGATTCCGCTCATTCTCTACGCGGGCATTTTCTCGTCGGTGCTGCTGTCGTACCTGTGGATTGAAGGCGTGCACCGGCTTGGCCCCAACCGTTGCAGCATCTTCATCAACCTGCTGCCGCTGTTCACGGCGTTGGCGGCCTTCCTGATGCTGCGCGAGCAACTGCACGGCTATCACTTGCTGGGCGGCGCGGTGACCTTGGCGGGCGTGCTGTTGGCGCAGACGGTGCAACGCCCGCTGTTCGGCCGCACGCCGGCCGCGACGCTGGTCAGTGGCAAGGTGTAGGCGGAGGCGGTTCGATAGCCGCGGCTGAACCACGGGGCGTCCCGCTTCACGGGCGTCCCGCTGCACGGGCGTCTCGCTGCACGAGCGTCTCGCTGCACGAGCGTCCCGCTGCACGGGCGTCTCGCTGCACGAGCGTCTCGCTGCACGAGCGTCCCGCTGCACGAGCGTCCCGCTGCACGAGCGCCCCGCTGCACGAGCGTCCCACTGCACGGGCGTCCCGATTCGCCGGGCGACCCGATTAGCCGGGCGGCCCATTCACGGGCGTTCAATACGGACGCCCGCCAGCCCGCCATAGTGGTGCTCTCTAGCGGGAGCACCCATGAGCATTTTTCAAAGAACCACCATCGCGCTGGCGCGCAGCCCCCTGATGGGCCGCACGATGCGGGCGATGGCGGCCCGGACGTCACTGGCGCGCCGCTTTGTTGGCGGCGCGGACGTCGATGCGGCCGTCCAGACCGCCTTGCGGCTGCGCGACGCGCACGGCATCCGCGCATCACTCTTCTATCTGGGTGAGTACGTGGCCGAGCCGGTCGCGATCAAGCACAACGTGTCGCAAGCCATCGAAGCGTGCCACGCATTGGGCGCGGCGGGCCTGGACGTGCATGTCTCCATCGATCCCACTGCCATCGGCTTCATGGCAAGCGACGCACTGGGCACGGAAAACGCCCGGCGTATTGGGGCGGCGGCTAGTGCAGCGGCTGGTGCGACGGCCAGTTCGGCGGCCAGTTCGGCGGCCAGTGCGACGACTGGTGCGGCGGCCAGTGCGGCGGGATGGGCGGCTGATGCGGCAGCTCGTGCGACAGCTGACTCGGCCGCTCCCCGCATCGGCGGCGCCGCCCGCAATTGGGTTGTGCTGGACATGGAAGACTCGGGCATCCGCGACCGCACCTGCGCGCTGCATCGCGACTTGCTGCAAGCCGGGCTACCCGCCGGGCTGACCTTGCAGGCGCGCCGCCGCCGCACGCCGGAAGACCTGGCCTGGGCGATCCGGCAACGCACGTCGCTGCGTCTGGTCAAAGGGGCATTCCCCGAGCGCGCGCTTGACCACGCGGGCCGCGCGCGCATCGATCAGGCCTATCTGGATGCGGCCGGCATCATGTTGTCGCACGAGGCCCGCGAGTCCGGCTTCTACCCCGTCTTCGGCACGCATGACGACCGCTTGGCGGGCGCCATCATGACGCTGGCGCGCGAGCGCGGATGGCCGCCGGACGCGTTCGAATTCGAGATGCTTTACGGCGTGCGCCCCGACTGGCAACTGGCCCTGCGCGGCTTGGGCTATAACGTCAGGGTCTATCTTCCTTTCGGCGCCGATTGGTGGCCCTACGCCATCCGCCGGGTGGGAGAAAATCCTCGTAACGCGTGGCTGCTGGCCCGGTCGCTGACCTCCGACGGGCACTACTTCGGCTAGCCCCAAGATGGCGGTTTCATGGCGGTTTCCCAACATATCTGGCATTGCGGCGCGGGCCTGCCCGGCGACGTGCTGATCGCCGATCTGCGCGCGTATCGCTACGCGCCCCATTTTCACGACGCCTGGTCCATCGGCGCCATCGAACAAGGGCGCTGCTCCTTCACCGTGCATGGGCAAGCCCATGTGGCCGGCGAGGGCGATCTGGTGGTGATTGCGCCCGGCCAGGTCCACACCGGCGGCACGTCGGCCGCGCCGCTGGCGTATCGCATGGCGTATATCGACGCGGCCTGGTTCAACGACCATGCGCGCGCCTTGTTCGAAGGCGATGCGCAACTGCCCGGGCCGGTTATCAGCGCGCCCGCTTTGTGCACGCAGTGGCTGGCGGCGTTGGCGCCGGATGCCATGGCCGGGGCGGAGCGGGGCAAACAGCTATCCGCTGCCTTGTTCAGCTTGTTGGCGGCCCATGCCCATTGCGCCGACACCGCTTCCACGGATGCCCCAGACGTTTGCGAGCTGCTGCGCGCGCGCATGGCCGCCGATCCCGCTTGCGCGCCAGACTTGGAAGCCTTGGCGCGCGCGCAGCGCCGCCATCGCACCACGCTCGTCAAACAGTTCGCGCGCCGCTATGGCCTG
Source organism: Achromobacter kerstersii (assembly GCF_902859595.1). GTDB lineage: Bacteria > Pseudomonadota > Gammaproteobacteria > Burkholderiales > Burkholderiaceae_B > Achromobacter > Achromobacter kerstersii. Next base: position 280,306 of record NZ_CADIJQ010000003.1, read on the forward strand.
CCGCCACAGGCATGGCTGCGCAATTGGCGGGTGGCGCGCGCCCGCGTGTTGCTACGCGATGGCTTGCCGCTGGCGCAGGCGGCGCACGCGGTGGGTTTCGCGGATCAAGCCCATCTGACCCGCGTCTTCAAGCAGGTTTACGGCAGCACGCCCGGCGTGTTGCTGCGCGCGGGCGCGGCCGCTTCCCAGACGTTGTGAGGGCGGGGCGTTTCAACGCGGTAGTCTGAATACTTCCGTTCAAAGAACGACGCGCCCAATTGCTCGGCCGCCAGCAGCGGCTGGCGCGGGTCGGCCGCAATTTCACCCCGGTGGTTGCCCGCGCCATGCACGTAGCCAACAAAATCCGAATGCGTGTAGCGCGAAAATTCCTGCAACTGATGCACGATGCCCAGCGCTGCGCCCGGGTAGGTTTCCTCGGACGCCACCGCCAGCCCCAGCCGCTTGCCCGTCATGCGGGCCTTGACCCGTTCCGGCTCGGGCCCCGCGCCCGCGTAGTGGCTGAACGAGCGGTCAAAGAACGCCTTGGTCTGCGCCGACATCCCGTACCAGTAGATTGGCGTGCAGAACAACACGCCGTCGGCGGGCAGAAAATGTTCCAGGAATAGCTCGTCGTAGCGGTCGGCGGGCACGGGCCGGTGGCGCAGGTCGGGCAGGAAGCCCTGGATGTAATCGTCCAGGAACAACAGGCTGGCGGGCGTGCCGGCCGCCTCGGCGCCGCGTTGCGCAGCGGCGCCCAATGCGGCGCTGTTGCCGTCTTTCCGGGGGCTGCCCACCAGGATGAGCAGGCGCTTTGATTGATGATGTGAATTCATGTCGGGGTCCTTGGTTTCGTAAGGCGCGCCGCGAAAAGGGGCGGGATGCCTTGGTGTCGATGAATCAATATCGATGCCCCAATGTAGAAAACCCGGTCCGCCGCGACAAATGACGATTCCTTGATTAAGATGAATTCACTTCATCTATATAAGCCGCCTCATGTTCGCCTCATTGCCCGTGACCGCCTTGCGCGCTTTTGAAGCAGCCGCCCGGCTGCGCAGTTTCAAGCTGGCGGCGGCTGAGCTGTCGGTCACGCCGACGGCGGTATCGCATCAGATCAAGGCGTTGGAGCGCCAGGCGGGATGCGCGCTGTTTGACCGCGTGCCGCGCGGCGTGCGGCTGACGGACAAGGGCGCGCGCCTGTTTGTCAGCGTGCATGGCGGCTTGCTGGACATTGCGCAGACGCTGGACGCGCTGCGGCCCGCGCCGGCATCGGGGGCGTTGACGGTATCCACCACGCATTCGTTTGCAGCCTTGTGGCTGGTGCCCAGACTTGGCCGCTTCTATCAGGCCTTTCCGCAGTACCAGCTGAATCTGAATGCCAGCGCCGAGCCGGTGGATCTGCTGCAAGACGCCAGCGTGGACGTCGCGGTGCGTTACAGCCCGCATAGCTACCCGGCGTTGCACACCGCCTGTGTATTGCAGGAATGGTTTGGCGTCTACGGCGCGCCCGCGTTGCTTGCCCACATGGGCAAGCGCAGCGCAAATCGCGCACCCGCGTTGGTGACCGTGCGCTGGCGTGATTCCGAGCTGTACGAACAGGGCTGGCAGGCATGGTGCGGTGCAGCCGGCTTGCCCGCCTGGCGCAAGCCGTCGGCCGTGCATGCCTATGCGGAAGAACACTACGCGTTGCAGGCGGCCATTGCCGGGCAGGGGTTGGTGCTGGCCAGTTCCGTGATGGTGTCTGACAGCGTGGGCGCGGGCACCTTGGCCGCCGTGCGGCCAGACGTGCGCGTGCCGGGTTCGGCGTACACGGCGCTGTGCGCGCCGGGCCGCGAACGCCATCCGCCGGTCAAGGCGTTTCTGGGCTGGCTGAACCAGGAATTTCAGGCGTAGCGCGCGATCGGGCAGGCGCGGCTGGCCGGGGCAGCAAGGGCAACGCGGCCAGCATGCACAGGCCAGCCACCGCCCAAACCAAGGGCCACGAACTTGCCGCAACGCCATGCGCAATGGCAAGCGGCGTCAGGAACAAACCCAGGTAGACGCAGGTGTTGGCCAGCCCCAAGGCGGTGCCTGCGCGTTTGGCACCCGCCAGCGTTGCCAGTTCCGTGTACGCCACCCCGTGCCAGGCCGACGCGCAGATGCCCGCCACCGCCAGCAGGCACGCCACTGCCGTTACGGCCAACGGCGCCGATGCCGTGTCGTTGATGGCCCAGGCCAACGCGCCCAGCGCGGCAAACAATACAAAGCTCAACTGCACGCATCGGCGGAGAAAGGCGCGCCGGTTGCCATGGCGGTCGGTCCACCGGCCCGCGGCAATGCGCGCCACCATTGCACCCAGTTGGACGGCCACCATCACCGCCGTCAATGTGCCGATGCCGGCGTGGCTGAAGTCGTGGAGGAAGACGGTGGCGAAGGTCAGCACGGCAAATTGCGGGCAGCACATCACTCCGATGGCGACGGCCGCCCGCCAGACGCGAGCATCGCGTAACGGCGAGGCAGGGGCGGGGCCTGCATCGCGTGCTGACGTGGCGGTGGGCGAGCCGCCGTCAGAGGGCGCTACGCTGCCCGGCCTGACGGGTTCGCGCAGCCAGCAGACCGCAAGTAGCGCCGCCGTGGCGCACATCCCGGCCAGCACGCCATACACCGCCGCGAAGCCGGCGTGCGCCGCCAGCCACGGCAGCAACAACGCGCCCAGGCCGCCGCCCAATGGCACGGCGGTTTGCCGGATGCTCATCGCCAGGCCGCGTTCGCCTTCGTCGAACCAGGCCATCACCGCGCGGCCACTGGCGCCGTTGACGCTGCCGCCCAGCATGCCCACCAGCAACAGGCCCAGCGCCAGCAGCCACAAGCCAGGCACGTCGGCGCCGGCCGGGGCTGCGTACAGACTCATCCACGCCAACGCCGCAGCGGTGGCGCCCAGGCCGGTCAGCAGCACCGGGCGGTCGCCCCAGCGGTCGGTCAGCAATCCCCATGGCAGTTCGAATAGCGCCACGCCCAGGCCCATCAAGCCCAATGCCAAGCCCAGTTGATCGTTGTCCAGCCGGTAGCCGGCGCGCATGTACACGGCGGTGGTCGGCAAGCCTGCGGCGGCGGCGGAAAAGGCGGCGTTGGCGGCCACGCCCACGGCCAGCACTTTCCAGCGGTGGGCGGGGCGTTCGGCGGGGTCAAGAGTGACAGGCATGCAAGGCTCCAGCAGACAAATCAAAAAAAGACCTGGCCAGTCTGCGCCTCTGCTATCGTTCTGAAAATCAGGAAATATTGATTCAATAGTTTTGAAAATCAGGATTATTCATTGAGGACAACCATGCGGCAGATCACTTTCGACCTGGACGTGTTGCGCAGCTTCGTCGCAGGCGTGGACCTGGGCAGCTTCGGCCGGGCGGCGGATCGGCTGGGCCGGTCTACATCAGCGGTCAGCGCCCAGATGAAGAAGCTGGAAGAACAGGCCGGCGTGCCGCTGCTGCGCAAAGAAGGGCGAGGCCTGGCGTTGACCGACGCCGGTGAAACGATGCTGGCGTATGCGCGCCGGTTGCTGGACTTGAACGATCAGGCGGCGCGCGCCGTGCGCGGGGTCGAGCTGCAAGGCATCGTGCGCCTGGGCTTGCAGGAAGACTTCGGCGAAATGCTGTTGCCCCAGGTGTTGGGGCAATTCGCGCGGGCGCATCCAAAAGTCAGGATCGAAGCGCGGGTCGCGCGCAACACCGACTTGCTGGAACGCATTGCGCTAGGCCAGTTGGATCTGGCGCTGGCGTGGGATCACGACGCGCGGGTGCCGCATGCACAGCATTTGCTGGACTTGCCGATGCGCTGGATCGGCCCCGCACAACCCGTGTCCGCGCCGCTGCGGGACGACGCAGGCGAGATGCCGCTGGTGGCCTTCGAGGCGCCTTGCCTGTTCCGCAACTGCGCGACGGGCGCGCTGGACCGCGCCAATCAGCCGTGGCGCGCGGTCTACACCAGCCCCAGTCTGGCGGGGTTGTGGGCGGCGGTGGCGGCGGGCCTGGGGGTAATGGTGCGCACCCCGCTTGGGTTGCCCGCATCGGTGCGCGCCTTGGCCCCGGGCGAGCACGATTTGCCGGCGCTGCCATCCATAGCGCTATCGCTGTATCGCAGCCAGGCGCAGCCCGATTCCGTTGCGGCCGCGTTAGGCGATATCGTTCGCCAGTGCATCCAGGACAGCGCCGCCCGCCTGTAGGCCGCGCAAGACCGAGACCCCTCCATGAATCAATTCCATGAAATGACCGTGTTCCTGGCCGTGGCCGACGCGCAAAGCTTCGCCGCCGCCGCCCGGCGTCTGGCCATGTCGGCGCCGACGGTGACGCGCAGCGTGGCGGCGCTTGAACGGCGGCTGGGCGCGTTGTTGCTGGTGCGCACCACGCGCAGCTTGCGTCTGACCGAAGCGGGCCAGCGCTATGCCGCCGACTGCCGCCGCATTCTGGACGAGGTCGAGCAAGCCGACGACGCCGCCGCCGGCGTGATGGCCGCCCCGCGTGGCGCGCTGCACATCACCGCGCCCGCGCTCTTCGGCGAGCTTCACGTGATGCCGGCGGTTTTGGGCTATTTGCGCGCGCATCGCGAAGTGTCGGTGCGCACCTTGCTGGTGGACCGCGTGGTGAATTTGATGGACGAGGGCGTGGACGTGGCCGTGCGCATCGGCCCCTTGCCGGATTCGTCATTGACGGCGGTGCCGGTGGGGCAGGTGCGCCGCGTGGTGTGCGCCTCGCCCGCCTTCCTGCGCGAACACGGGGTGCCGGAAGATCTGGAAGCGTTGCAACGGCGCTGCACGATCACCGCCGCCATGGAAGGGCGCAGCGCGCAATGGCGCTTCATGCAAGACGGCGAACTGCACCGTCTGAGCATGGAATCGCAGCTGACGGTCACGTCGTTTCAGGCCGCCGTGCTGGCCGCGTGCGAAGGGTGGGGGTTGACGCAGGTGGTGTCGTATCAAGTGGCCCGCCACCTGCAAAGCGGCGCCTTGCAGGTGGTGCTGCGCGAATTCGAAGCGCCGCCGATGCCGGTGCATGTGGTGTATCCCGAGGGCCGGCGCAGCTCCGCCAAGGTGCGCAGCTTTGTGGAATTCTGCGTTGAGGCCTTGCGCCGGGATCTGGCGGCGCTGCCGGTATAGGCGCCGCGCGTCCGGCGTTCTTTCAGTTTCTGTAATAGTGTCTTGCCGCCGCTGGCGGTTCACGGCAGGCGCGCATCGGCTCAAGATGCAGACATCGCTTATCCATTTGGAAACTACGCCATGTCTGCCGCTCCGTTGACCTTCTACAGCTTCCCCTTGTCTGGCCACGCGCACCGCGTCGCGCTGATGTTGTCTTTGCTTGACGTGCCGCATCGTTGCGTTGACGTCAATTTGCGCCAGGCCGAACAGAAGCGTCCCGAATTCCTGGCGCTGAACGCCTTCGGCCAGGTGCCGGTGATTGACGACAACGGCACCGTAGTGGCGGATTCCAATGCCATCCTGGTCTATCTGGCCAAGCGCTACGGGGGTGCTGCGTGGTTGCCCGAAGACGCCGTGGGTGCGGCGGCGGTGCAGCGCTGGTTGTCAGTAGCGGCCGGCCCCTTGGCCAACGGCCCCGCTACGGCCCGCCTCGTGACCGTGTTTGGCGCGGCATTCGATATCGACGCCACGCTGGCGCGCGCACATGCCTTGCTGGCGGTGATGGACAGCGAACTCAGCCGCCGCGACTTCCTGGCGGGCGACACCCCGACCATCGCGGACGTGGCCTGCTACACCTATGTGTCGCATGCGCCCGAAGGCAATGTGGCGCTGACGGGGTATCCGAACATCCAGCAGTGGCTTGCCCGCATCGAGTCCCTGCCGCGCTTCGTGCCGATGGCGCGCACGGCGGCCGGCTTGCAAGCGGCTTGAATGGCTTAACGGCTTGAACGGCTTAATGGCTTGACCGCCTTAACGCCTTAACGGCTTAACGGTTCGAGCGGCTTGAACGGAATGTACCCCGGCCCCCGCGCCGGCAAGGAGCGCATCATGATCCCCGCTGATTCCCTACCCGAAGCCTCGCCCTGGCATGCCGGCGAACGCGCGCTGCATGCGCACGTCGGCATGGCCGAACGCATGGCGCAGATCGGCCCCAAGCTGCTGCGCGACTACATGCCGGACCAGCACCGCATGTTCTTCGCGCAACTGCCTTTTCTAGTGATGGGAACGGTGGACGAGCAGGGCGACCCCTGGGCGGGCGTGCTGGAAGGCCAGCCGGGGTTTGCGATGTCGCCGGACCCCCACCTGCTGCGCGTGGCGGCCGTGCCGGATGCCGACGACCCGCTGCGCGCGGGCCTGGCCGATGGCAAGTCGGTTGGCCTGCTGGGCATTGAACTGCATACCCGCCGGCGCAATCGCATGAATGGCCGGATCGCAGCCTGGGACGGCAAGCGTTTCGACGTGGCGGTGTCGCAGTCCTTCGGCAATTGCCCGCAGTACATCCAGTCGCGCGAGTTTTATTTCTCGCGCTCGCCCGCATTGCGATTCGCCGCCCCGCCGCAAGAAAAATCGCAGCTGGACGACGCCGCCCGCGCGCTGATCCAGGCGTCCGACACGTTCTTCGTGGCGACCTATGTTGACGACGCGAATGGCGGCCGCTCGGTCGATGTGTCGCACCGGGGCGGCAAGCCGGGCTTCGTGCGCGTAGACGGCAACGTGCTGACCATTCCCGATTTTTCAGGCAACCGGTTCTTCAACACGCTGGGCAACATCGTGGCGAACCCGCGCGCGGGACTCGTCTTCATCGACTTTGAACGCGGTGATGTCTTGCAGGTGTCAGGCCAGGCGGAAGTGGTGCTGGACAGCCCCGAGATCGACACCTTCGCCGGCGCGGAACGGCTCTGGCGTGTGGACGTGCGCCGCGTGGTCCGGCGGCCCGGCGCGTTGGCGCTGCGGTGGAAATTCGACGCGTATTCGCCGACGTCGCTGGGGACGGGGGCGTGGCCAGCGGGCCTTATCGCAGGAATTTGACCATGGCCCAGCAGACGTCGCGGCCATTCACCTGCGGCATCGGGGTTTGGTACGCGAAGGGTTGCGGGGCGCCGGGCTCGTCTTCACAGACCCAGATTCCCGGATAAGGGCAGGGCTCGCCTGAGCGTACGCGAACCGCGCCAGGCGACGCCAGACTTGGCGGTTCAGCCTTCGCGGCGTCTTGATCGATGTCGCGTTGCCAGATGACTCGGCCCCGTGATGCGCCCTGCGAGATTTGCGGGGCTAGATCGCCTGCCTTGAAATGCTGGCGCGAGCCGTGCTTGGCCAGCGTGTACCACCAGCCTTCGGTCGGGATCGGTTCCCCGGCGATGACGTGTGAGGGCGTAGGTTCGATCAAGGGGGCGCGGGGCGCCAGGCCACGAATTTCCGGTGTGGGCCAATCGCTGTCGTCGTCGAATCGGGCAAGCCAGCGTTGCGTATCGCGGCGGTTGAAGCGTTCGTTGGGGTCCCCATCCCATTCGCCGGAACCGATCAAATCCAACTGCGGATGGCGGATGCGGCGCAGCATGCGATTGAGCATAACGGGCAGCTCGGGCAAGCCATTTTCAACGGGATAGAGGTCGGGTTGCTGGCCGAGCTCTATCCATTGCCCGGCGCTTAGCGTGTCGATGCGGATACGCGAGTCGTGCAAATGGGCGGCCACGTCCTCGCGTGTCATCGAGAGTTTTTTTCGCCACACGTCAGACAGGAAGAACCCCCACGTGGGCGGGCGGATGCCAGAAGGCAGGTCGGGCGTGAACATCATGCCGAAGGGATAGTCGGTGTCCAGCCCATAGAAGTGCGGGGCCAACGCCCGGTCCCAGACCGCGACCTCCGAACGCATGCCGAATTCCAACGGGTTTGCCATGGAGAAGCCGCTGTAGACCTGCGCGGGTTTCAATCGGGCGATCGTGTCCAGAACGAATTTGCGCCACGCCTCTTTGTTGTCCAGCCACCATTGCCAGCGGTAGTAGAACTGGATTGAGGAGTAGCACTGCTCACGTTGTCCAAGAGTCGGTTCGCGCCAAAGATAGGCGGCATGAGTCGGCGAGCTTTGATGGTTTTCTTCGTCTGTAAATTTGACGGTGAATGTCTCTTCCACGGGTGTCTTTTTTATCCACTCCCGCAGGTCTCCCAGCTTCTTTGATCCGTAGGGATGCGGACGTTCAGAGTCCGGGTGGGTAGCGATCAAATACGGATTGCCCAGTAATGCTTCGAAGGCCGTATGGACATCGACCATATCCAAGGTGGCTTGTAGGAAATGTACGGGCTCGTAGGTGAAATAGAAGGTGAGGTAGGGCGTGACCGCGAGTTCAAAAGGGCCATGGTCAATCGCTACGTTGGGCCACCGTTTCAGGTCGGTCACCATGCCCGATAGGTCGTCTTCGTCTAGCAGAGGATGGCTGGTGCTCATCGGTCTCTCCGGGGGCGCGCGCCGCGCTCGGGTTTTCCATCGGCGCTGGGCTCATATCCCGTGCAATCTTCTGGAACCCGCATCAGGGCCACTTTGGTCTTGTCTTCGTTCATCAGACGCGCGTAGTCTCCCATCTGCTTCCCTTTCACCCAGTCATTCGGAAACTTGATCTCGATCGCAGCAAACACGTTGTTCACCTCAAACGGCTGCTGCCGATACTCGACGATGACGAGGTCCGGCGCCAGGCTGCCTCTGGGGCGGGGCCAGAAGGGGAAGTATTTGCTGATCCGCTTGGGGCGTGTCGCCGGTTCGCCCAGCAGCGCTACGCGAGACGCCGCGTCGTAGTTCGGCTCTGCCTTGAGCGGGCTTTGCCAAGTCAGCAAGTCATCTACCGCTTCAAACACCAGTGACGCGGTGGTCTGCTTCAGCGCAATATCGATCGTGGTTTCAATGACCTCGCCAGGAATTCTCTTGCGTATCCGGCGAGGCACTTTCAGCGGCGATTTCAACGCCCATTGGCACACGGTGCTGATGATGGGACGGAATGGAATCTTGCGTTCTATGTATTGCCGATAGGTCACGTTTTCGCTTCGGCCGCGCGACACCGTGACGTTGCCGCCGGTACGGACGAACGTGGAGCTTTTGATGTCGATCTCTTCCTTCATGCCTTTGATGACATCCTTCAGAAGCGCCTCAACGTCCTTCTTGCGCTGCTGAATCTGCGCCAGTGTTTCCGCCGATTCGATGGCGGTCTGTGCGGTTTCGTAGGCGGCGTAAGCGCGATAGGCCCGGTAGCCCCAGATCAGCGCGGCCGCAACGGGGGCGGCCATCAGGCGTCCCCGAGCTGGGGAGAAAAACGCAGGTCATTGAAATGCGATGGCACGGCCACCCCCTGACAGGACAAGGCGGGAGAGGCAATCTTGCGTTGCGGGGTGCGCGCGCGTCTATAGAAGAAGTCTGATATTGAAAGCGCGGGGCCGCAGTTGTCAGCGGCCTAAACCACCTACGCCGCCTGCGCTGTCTTCTGCACCAGCGTGTCGTCCGGCTCCAGCAACCGTCCGTCTTGCGCGCGGATTTCCAGGCGGCGTACCGGCTGGCCGCGCTTGCGGTCGATCAGGGTGGAATGGGCTTCGGACGGGCCGTAGTAATGGTCTTCGCCCCATTGGCGCAAGCCCACGATGACGGGGAAGAGCGCGCGGCCTTTGTCCGTGAGCACGTATTCCTGATAGGCGCTGCCGTCCGACGCGGGAGCCACGGCAAGGATGCCGTGGGCGACCAGGGTGCGCAGCCGGTCGCTCAGGATGTTCTTGGCCACGCCCAGGCTTTTCTGGAATTCCCCAAAGCGCCGCAATCCATCAAACGCATCGCGCACGATCAACAGCGACCACCAGTCGCCGATCGCGTCTAAGGAACGCGCCACCGGACAGGCGGCGCCTTCAAGGCTGGTGCGTTTGACCATGTCGAACCCTTAAGCAAGTAGAAGACGGGGGACTGCGCATCGGACTTAACGGTTGCATTATAAAACCTTAAGATCTAGCATTCTGGTTTCGTAATAAAACCACAAGAGGAAACCTGATGCTGCCCGAATCTGACCCTGCAAGGGGGGAACCCGAGGTTCGCCTGCCCACGTCGACGGTGTTGCTGCTGGCCGTGGCTTGCGCGTTGAGCGTGGCCAACGTCTATTACGCGCAACCCTTGCTGGATGCGATCGGGCGCGAGTTCGCGCTGGACGACGCCGCGGTGGGCGTCGTTGTCACCGCCACGCAATTGGGCTGCGCGCTGGCCTTGCTGTTCGTCGTGCCGCTGGGTGATTTGCTGGACCGGCGCCGTTTGATGATCGGGCAATTGGGCTTGCTGGTGCTGGCGTTGATGGCGGTGGCGCTGTCGTCCAACACGCCCTGGCTGCTGACCGGCATGGTGGCGCTGGGATTGCTGGGAACGGCGATGACGCAGGGCTTGCTGGCGCTGTCTGCCGCGTTGGCCGCGCCGGGGGAGCGCGGGAGTGTCGTGGGCGCGGCGCAGGGCGGGGTGGTGATTGGTTTGCTGCTGGCGCGCACGGTGGCGGGCGTGGTGGCGGATGCCGCGGGATGGCGTGCGGTGTATGTCGTGTCAGCGATAGTGGCCGCCGTGTTGGCGATGGTGCTGATGCGCCGCTTGCCGCAACGCCGCTTGCCCACGGCGAACCTGTCGTACTGGGCGCTGCTGCGTTCGCTGTACACGTTGCTGGCCACCGAGCCGGTGCTGCGCGTGCGCGGCATGATCGCCTTGCTGATGTTTGCGGCCATCAGCGCATTCTGGACGGCGCTGGTGTTGCCGTTGAGCGCGCCGCCGCATGGCTTGTCGCACACGGCGATTGGCGCGTTTGGGCTGGTCGGCGTGTTGGGCGTGTTGATGGCGGCGCGGGCCGGGCGTTGGGCTGACAGTGGGTTCGCGCAGCGCACCACGGGCGCGGGCTTGCTGCTGTTATGCCTGGCGTGGGCGCCCATTGCGTTGCTGGACCACAGCCTGTGGGCGCTGGCGCTGGGCGTGCTGATTCTGGACGTGGCGCTGCAAGCGCTGCACGTGACCAATCAGACGATGATCTTCAGCATCAGCGCGCAGGCGCACAGCCGCCTGGTCGGGGCCTACATGATGTTCTACGCCGTGGGCAGCGGGCTGGGCGGCATTGCCTCCACGGCGGTGTATGCGCGCGCGGGTTGGCTGGGGGTGTGTGCGCTGGGCGCCGGCATCAGCGCGGCGGCGTTGCTGTTCTGGGTGGTGACCTTGCCGCGCAAGGTATCGCAGCCGCTGCGGTGCTGAATCAAGCCCGTGATTTCAAGCCCGCATATACGCCCAGCCGTCCGCCTGACGCTGCGCAATATGCAGCACCGCGGCAGGCGCCGTTTGCACGTGGGCTGGCGCGGTGGCGCCCGTCGCGGTCAGCGTGTTCTGGCACAGCACCAGATGTTCGTCCGTGGGATGCGGTTCGGCCAGCGCGGCGGCCACGGCGCCGGCGTTGGCCACGATCTCCACCCGGGCTTGCGGGTCGGCCTTCTTCAGGTTCGCGGCGTTGCGGCGGGCGCGGTCCAGCGAGGCGGGAGTGGGGGCGTGTATCAGCAGTTGAATCATGTCAGTGGTGTTCCAGCGTGTGGGCGATGGCCGCCACCTGTGCGGCGAAGGCCGCCGTACCCCGGTCGCGGGGGCGCGGCAGGCCGATATCGTAACTGCCCACGATATTGGCGGGGTGCCCGCCTAGCACCACGACCTTGTCGGCCAGGAACACCGCTTCTTCGATGTCGTGCGTCACGAACAGCACCGCCGCGCCAGAAGCCTGCCAGACGCGGATCAGCTCTTGTTGCAGGTTGCGGCGCGTGATGGCGTCAACCGCGCTGAAGGGTTCGTCCATCAGCAGCAGGTCGGGCTTGACCGCCAGGGCGCGCGCAATGCCCACCCGCTGCGCCTGGCCGCCCGACAGCTGATGCGGCCAGCGCCGGCCGTAGTCGGCCATGTCCGTCAGTTGCAACGCCGAGGCGATGCGTTGCGATTTTTCTTCGCGGTCCAGCCCCAGGCCTTCCAGCCCATAGCCCACATTGCCGCCCACCGTGCGCCACGGCATCAGGCGGCTGTCTTGAAACACCACGGCGCGCGTGCGGCGGCCCGGGCGCGGCTGCGCCTGGAACCGGACGTCGCCGGAGGTCGGTTCGGTCAGCCCGGCGGCGGCGCGCAGCAAGGTGGACTTGCCCACACCCGAGCCGCCCACCACCGCCACAAAGCTGCCCGCTTCAATCTGCAACGACAAGCCCTGGATGACCGGCGCGGCCGCGCCCGGATGCTGATAAGACAGCTTCGAAAACTCAATTACGGACGCCATTGCAGCACCTTGCTTTCGACGGCGGAGAACGCCAGGTCGCAGATTGTGTAGACCAGCGAAATGATCAGCATGTAGACGACGACGGCGTCGTAAGCGCCGACGCCGGCCGCAGCGTTCATCTCTTGGCCCATGCCCGGCACGCCCAACAGTTCGGCCGCGATCAAGGTCATCCAGGCCTGGCCGATGCCGGTGCGCACGCCCGACAAGGCGCCGGGCGCGATGGCGGGCAGCGTCACGGAAAACGCGCGCGCCAGATAGCCGCCGTGGCCAAACGCGCGGGCCAGTTCGTAATAGCGCGGGTCTACGTTGCGCACGGCGCTGTAGGTGGCGAAGTAGTTCACCCAGAACACGCCGATGGCGATGACGAAGGCCGCGCCAGCGTGGCTGACCTTGAACCAGGCAATGGCGAATACCACCCAGGCCAGCGGCGGAATCGGGCGCAGGATGCGGGCCAGATACGCCTGCATCAGATCAAAGCGCGGCAGCGTCGCGGCGGCCAGCCCCACTCCGAAGCCCAGCGCAGTGCCCAGCGCCAGCCCCCAGAAATAGTGCACCAGGCTGGACCCGATGGCGGGCAGCAAACGGCCCGATTGCCATTCCTGCGCCAAGGTGCCGGGCAGCGCGAACGGATCGGGCAGGGTGCCGCGCGGCGCCCATTCCCAGATCAGCGCGGCTTTCCAGATTCCAATGAAAATGATCAGCCCGGCAATGCCATAGGCCGCCCGGCGCGCGGCGGCCAGCCAGGGCGGCGGGCCGTTGCGGGGCGATGACTGCGGGGCTGTCCGCAGGGATGATGACCCCGGCGCGGCGGTCACGTGCGCGCCCTGGCTCATGGCTTGGCGGCCTTGTCGTAGTAGCGGGTGTCGAACAATTGCTTCACATCCACGGGCGGCGCTTCCACCGTGCCAAGCGTGGCCTGGAACGTTTGCAGCTCGGCCGTCGCATTGACGATGGCGTGCGGGTTGGCCTCGAACTGGTCGTGCGAGCTGCGGATGGCTTTCTCGACCAGCGCGCGGTCCAGGCGGCCGCCACCCACGTATTTCTGTACGTAGCCTGCGGCCTTGGCCGGGTCGTTCTTCAACAGCGCCGTGGCCGCCAGATGCGCGTTCACCAGTTGCTGCACGGTGTCGGGATGGTCGGCGATGAGCTTTTCACGCACCAGCAGCACAGCGCCCGGCTGCTTGGGAAACAGCTCGGACCCCCGCGCCACCACGCGCGATTCCGGGGCGCGGGTCAGCACGGTGGTGACGGTGGGTTCGAGGATGGCCGCGCCATCAATGGCGCCCGTCAGCAGCGATTGCTGGATCTGGGCTTCGCCTTGATAGATGAGTTCGACGCTGGCCGGGTCAGCCTTGATCTGATTGCGCAGCCAATATTGCAATGCGGCTTCCGGCACGGCGCCCTTGGGATAGCTGGCGATGACGGGCTTGCGGCCGTGATCCTTGGCGAAGCGGGCGAAGGCGGTGGCCGGGTCGCCCGACGCGAAGTAGGGCGCCAACGGGCCCAGCGCCACCACATTGACCTGTTCAACGATGTTCGACGCCACGACCTTGATCGGCGCGCCCTTTGCGCGCGCCACCAGCGCCGGCCCAATGCCCACGTAGGCAGCGTCTAACTGGCCGGCGATCAGCGCTTGCGTCAGCGCCGGGCCGCTCTGGAATTGCACCAGCTTGGGCGCGGGGGCGCCCTTGGCTTGCAGCGTGCCTTCTTCCAGTCCGACGAACAATTGCGCGTCGGGCAAGATCGGCAGATAGCCGATTTCCAGGACGGGCGGGGCGGACAGGGCGGGGGCAGTGGCGGCAGCGGAAAGCAGGGTGGCAATCAAGAGCTTGCGGAACATGGGGAATCCTGTGAATCGCGCCTTGATACGGCTGGCGCTTTGCCTACGGGCAAAGGGTTTTCCGGTGTCCGTTTAATGATTTTAAATATGTTTATTCTCGTTCTTTATTCTTTATGGTTATATGCTTAATGACGGGGCCAGAGCGCATTCTGACCGCCCGCGCATGCAAAGAGACCGCCCTGAAGGCGGTCTCTTTGGGTAGCACACGCTGTCACGCTGGCTATTGCGCTCGTTGTCGCACGAGGGGCAAGCCAAGTGCCCAGCTGCCGCGCTCGTTATCCTTCCGGGCGCGAACCCCGTGCCGAGCCGGTCGCTTGCTGGCTTAAGGCTGGACCTCGTAATCCTTCGAACCCAGCACCACCGCTGCCAAGCCCGGCGCCTGCGTCAGCTTGTGCAAGGCGTAGCACTGCACGGTGGCGATCTTGGCGTCGTGGAACGCCGGGTCTTCCTGGCGATGGTCCAGGCTCGCGAGCAACGCGCGCGCCATCTGCCAACCGGCCAGCGTCGTGCCCGCCAGCAGCAGATACGGCACGGCCGAACCGAAGACGGCGTTGGGCGCGCCGGCCGCGTTGGCCAGCACGAAGTCCACCACATTCGCCAACGCCATCCGTGCCTGGCGCAGCGGCTTCAGCACCAGAGCAGCGGCCGGTTCGCTGCGCGATTCCAGCTCCTTTTCCGTTTGCTGGATGCCGGCGAGCAAGGCTTGCGCCACCGCGCCGCCATCGCGCAAGGTCTTGCGGCCGACCAGGTCATTCGCCTGGATGGCGGTGGTGCCTTCATAGATGGTCAGGATGCGGGCGTCGCGGTAGTACTGCGCGGCGCCGGTTTCCTCGATGAAGCCCATGCCGCCGTGCACCTGCACGCCCAGGCTGGCGACGTCGATCGACATTTCGGTGCACCAGCCTTTCACGATGGGCACCAGAAATTCCTGGATGGCCAACTGGTGTTTGCGTTCGGTGGCGTCGGGGCTGGCGTGCGCCAGATCGGCATGGCCGGCGGTCACATAGGCCAGCGCGCGGCCCGCTTCGGTCAGGGCGCGCATCGTGCCCAGCATGCGGCGCACGTCGGGGTGCTGGATGATGGGCACTGCCTCGCGCGATGAACCATCAACCGGGCGGCTCTGCACGCGTTCGGCGGCGTAGGCCAGCGCATGCTGGTACGCGCGGTCAGCGATGGCGATACCCTGCACGCCCACCGCGTAGCGCGCGGCGTTCATCATGATGAACATGGCGTCCAGCCCGCGGTTTTCCTGGCCGACCAGATAGCCCAGCGCGCCGCCCGCATCGCCGAATTGCAGCGTGGCGGTGGGACTGGCCTTGATGCCCAGCTTGTGCTCAATCGACACGCACTCGACGTCGTTGCGGGCGCCCAGCGAGCCGTCTTCGTTCACCAGGAACTTGGGCACCAGGAACAGCGAAATGCCCTTCACGCCTTCGGGCGCGTCGGGCAGCCGGGCCAGCACCAGGTGCAGGATGTTCTCGGTCAGGTCGTGGTCGCCATAGGTGATGAAGATCTTGGTGCCGGACAGCCGGTACGTGCCATCGCCCACGGGCTGTGCGCGCGTGCGGATCATGGCCAGGTCGGAACCGGCCTGCGGCTCGGTCAGGTTCATGGTGCCCGTCCACTGGCCCGAAATCATGGGGCCGATGAAGCGCGATTTCAATTCGGGCGAGCCGGCCGTCAGCAGGGCTTCGATGGCGCCGTTGGTCAGCAGCGGGCACAGCGCGAACGACAGGTTGGCGGCGTTCAGCATTTCAGAGCAGGGCGAGCCGATCAGGCCGGGCAGGCCCTGGCCGCCGTACTCAACGGGATGCGACATGCCCTGCCAGCCGGCTTCGGTGTATTGGCGGAAAGCCTGCTTGAAGCCGGGCGAGGTCGTGACCTTGCCGTCGCGCCAGGCGCTGGGTTCGCGGTCGGCGGCGTGGTTCAGCGGCGCCAGCACATCGGCGGCGAAGTGGGCGGACTCTTCCAGCACGGCTTGGGCGGTGTCGGGCGTGGCCTCCTCGTAACCGGGCAGCGCGGCAACTTGCTGCAGGCCGGCCAGATGGTTCAACACGAACAACATGTCTTTCACGGGGGCTTGGTACGTCATGGCCTCGGAGCTCCTGATTGGGGGTGTTGGCGCCGGCGTTCAGACGGCTTTCTTGGGATTGGCCACCGCGGTGGCCTCGGGATTGGCGTTGGGCTTGGCGTCGGACTTCGCATCAGACTTCGCGCCAGGAATGGCCACATCAATGGCCTGGGTCGCGCCGACCGCGGCGCGCAGTTCAAACTTCTGGATCTTGCCGGTGGATGTCTTGGGCAGTTCACCAAAGCGCACCGCGCGCGGGACCTTGAAGCCCGGCAGCAGCAGCTTGCAGTGCGCGATGATTTCTTCTGCGGTAGCCGTGAACCCGGGCTTCAGTTCCACGAAGGCGCACGGCGTTTCGCCCCACTTCGGGTCGGGCATGGCCACCACCGCCACGGCGGCAACCGAAGGGTGGCGGTACAACGCGTCTTCGACCTCGATGCTCGAGATGTTTTCACCGCCCGAAATAATGATGTCCTTGCTGCGGTCTTTGATGCGCACGTACCCGTCCGCCGTCATCACGCCCAGGTCACCTGTGTGGAACCAGCCGCCCGCAAACGCATCGTCGGTGGCGCGGTCATTCTTCAGATAGCCCTTCATGCAGATGTTGCCGCGGAACATGACTTCGCCAACGGTCTGTTCGTCGGCGGGCACTTCTTCCATGGTCTCGGGGTTGCGCACCGACACGCCCGCCTGCAAGTGATAGCGCACGCCCTGGCGCGCGGTCAGCATTGCGCGGCGTTCGTCGTCCAGCGCGTCCCACGCTTCCTGGCGGGCGCAGACGGCGGCCGGGCCATAGACTTCCGTCAAGCCATAAACGTGCGTCAGCTCGAAGCCGATGTCGCGCATCTTTGCGATGACGGCCGGCGCGGGCGCGGCGCCCGCGACCATCGTGCGCACGGTATGCGTGATGCCGGCGCGCATCTCGGCGGGCGCATTCGCCAGCGCGCTTTGCACGATAGGCGCGCCGCAGTAATGCGTGACGCCTTCGGCACGGATCAGGTCGAACACGGTCTGGGGATCAAACTTGCGCAGGCACACGTTCACGCCCGCGCGCGCGGCCACCGTCCAGGGGAAGCACCAGCCATTGCAATGGAACATGGGCAGCGTCCACAGATAGACCGCGTGCTTGGGCATGTCCCATTCCAGGATGTTGCTGATGGCGTTCAGGTAGGCGCCGCGGTAGTGGTAGACCACGCCCTTCGGGTCGCCTGTGGTGCCTGACGTGTAATTCAGCGCGATGGCGTCCCATTCATCAGCGGGCGGTTTCCAGTCGAACGTGGCGGGCGCGTCGGCCAGGAAGGCTTCGTAGTCGGTCGCGCCAGGCAGGGTGGCGGGCGCGGACGCCAGGTCGTGCACGGACACGATCTTCAGATGCGGGAATTCGGCGCGGGCGCGCTGCGCGACGTCGCCGTATTCGGTGTCAACGATCAGCGCGCGGGCTTCGCCGTGGCCCAGCATGAACAGCACGCTGGGCGTATCGAGCCGGGTGTTCAAGGTGTTGAGCACAGCGCCCAGCATCGGCACGCCGAAGTGGGCCTCGACCATAGCGGGAATGTTGGGCAGCATGACAGCGACGGTATCGCCGCGCTTAATACCGGCCTGCGCCAGCGCGTTAGCCAGCCGCTGGGCGCGTTCATAGGTCTGGCCCCAGGTGCGGCGCACGTTGCCATGCACCACGGCCAGGCGGTTGCCGTAGACCTCGGCGGCGCGCGCGATGAAATCCACCGGCGTCAAGGCTTCGTAGTTGGCGTCGCGGCGCGCCAGGCCATGGTCGAACATGCTGCTCATGCGTTGTCTCCGAATGGAACGCACAAGGCGCCCCTTATTTATTTCGGGGAAAAGGTTGATCCCCGTCGCTTGCGTGAGCGTAGGGCCGGCCGGAAAATACTGTCTGTCGTCTGCATGACAGACCGCCGTCTGACCCCGCAATCTTCCAGTTTTACACGGTTTCCACCCATGTCCGATGTTTTAAACCCTGTTTCCGCCACGGAGCTTGCCCGCCTGTTTCGGGCCTGTGCCTGGTTCGGCGCGCTGGACGCCCGCCACCAGGATCTGGTGCTGGCGACGGCGCGCGCCGAACACGTGGGAAGTGGCGCATGGATCGCGCGGCGCAATGCGCCGTCTGATTACTGGCTGGGCGTGCACACGGGCTTGCTGAAGCTGGCGATCTACAACGAATCGGGGCGCAGCTGCACATTTTCCGGCGTGCCGCCGGGCGGCTGGTTTGGCGAAGGCAGCGTCATCAAGCGCGAGCTGCGCAAGTACGACGTGGTGGCGATTCAGCCGTCGCTGGTGATGTCGGTGCCGGCCGCCACCTTTCACGCGTTGCTGGCCGCCAGCCTGCCGTTTTCGCACTTTGTCATCGGCCAATTGAATGACCGCATGGGCGAGTTCATTGCGTCCATCCAGAACCATCGGCTGTTGGATGCGGATGCGCGCGTGGCGCAATCGCTTGCGCAGTTGTTCAACCCGCAGCTGTATCCGTCCACGGACTTGACGCTGGCGATTTCGCAGGAAGAGCTCGGCTATCTGACCGGACTGTCGCGCCAGCGGGTCAACCAGGCGTTGCAGCTGCTGGCTGACCTGGGCATCCTGGCGCTGGCGTACAACCAGATCAAGGTGATGGACCTGAGCCGGCTGCGCCAATACGGCCTGGACCAGATTTAGCCGCAGTCAGCGAAGGAGTGGGCGCCTGGCAACGCCGAGTTGATGGCCGCCGTGAGCGCCGCGCGCGCCAGCAGCCGGGTGGAGTCCAGCGTGGGCAGCTCCGAATTCGTGTCGTTCAACACCAGCGGCAGTTCCGTGCAGCCCAACACCACCGCATCGCAACCGGCATCGCGCAAGTGTTCGATGATGGTTTGCAGCCGCGCCACCGACTCCGGCTTAAACTCGCCATAGACCAGCTCGTCCATGATGATGCGGCCCATCGCGATGCGGTCGTCTTCCGAAGGCCGCACAGCCTCCAGCCCCACCGCGCCCAGTTTTTCCGGGTAGACCTCGCTATCCACCAGCCAGCGCGTGCCCAGAATGCCGATGCGCCGAAACCCGCGCGCCACGGCGTCGGCGGCCACCGCTTCGGCGATGTGCAGCCAGGGCAGCGGCGACGCCGGCAGCACATGGCCCAGCGCCTGATGGATGGTGTTGTCGGGGCAAATCAGGAAGTCGGCGCCGGCACGCGCCAGCTTGCCGGCAGACGACAGCATCAGCGCGCCCACGCCGGGCAGGTCGCCTTGATCCAGGCAGACCACGTAGTCGGCCAGTGAATGCGTGTGCAGTGAAATTTCCGGATGCGCGTGCGGCCCCATGCGCGCGGCGCCCTCCGCGCACAGCGTGCGATAACACAGCGCCGCGCCTTCGGCGGAGCAGGCGACGATGCCGATATGCAGCGGGCGGGCGTGGGAGGTCATTGCGAGAATTCCTGGTTCACATTGTGGGTGGTGCGGTTTTGGCCCGCACGTGGCGGGCGATGTGGCGAAAGCTCTCGGCCATGGCGGCTTGTTGCGCTTCGGGCAATTGCGACAGGAACAGCTCGTCGATGGCGGGGCCGTAAACCTTCCACATTTCGCGCCGCAGAGCGCGGCCCTTGGGCGTCAGCCGCGCATAGGTTGCGCGCCGGTCTTCATCGGAACGAAAGCGTTCGACCAGGCCAGCCGCTTCAATGCGGTCCATCAGACGCGTCAGGTTGTAGCGCGCGATCACCATGCGTTCGGCCATTTCGAACATGCGCGCCGTGCCATCGGGCGCGCGTTCCAGCGCCCACAGCGCGTCGTACCAGGCCAGCGGCGGCAGGTCGGCGGCCGACAGCCGCTTTTCAATTTCCTCGACGACCAGCGCATGCGCGGTCAGAAAGAGGCTCCACGCGTCAGGCTTGCCCGTGGCCATGCGATCCGTTCCTTTTGATTCAGAGGTGCAGCGGCGATTGTAAGAGGCTGGCGTTCGGCCGTGCGCGCAGATTTGTCCTGAAGTAGTTGCACTTGCAATTGTTCAAGATCCTTTTTACGATTGCAATTGCACATTATGCAATTGCAATTCACGATGTGAAATGCGAGCGCCGTTGGACCTGATCCCGGCGCCGCCCACGCACCCGAAGGAGGACGCCCATGGATACCCCGCTCGACCCGATAGACGCCGACCCGATTGACGCCGACCCGCAGGAAACCCAGGAATGGCTGGAAGCCATGCAGGCGGTGCTGGCGCATGAAGGCCTGCCGCGCACGCACTATCTGCTGGATCAACTGATCAATCAGGACCGCGCCGCCAACGGGCGCTATGCCGCGCCCGGCGTCACGCCCTACGTGAACTCCATTGCCCCGGCCGCGCAGGGCGCGTTCCCGGGTGACGTGGGCATCGAGCTGCGCCTGGACGCTTACCTGCGCTGGAACGCCATGGCCATGGTGCTGCGGGCCGGCAAGACCTCGGGCTTGGGCGGGCACATCGCCACCTACGCATCGGCCACCACGCTGTACGAAACCGGCTACCGCCATTTTTTCCGCGCCGCGACGCCGGAATTTCTGGGCGACATGCTCTACATCCAGGGCCATTCGGCGCCCGGCATCTATGCCCGCGCCTACCTGGAAGGCCGTATCTCGGAAGCCGAGCTTGACCGCTTCCGGCGCGAGATCGGCGGGGGCGGGCTGGCCTCGTATCCGCATCCGCGCACCATGCCGTCGTTCTGGCAGTTTCCGACGGTGTCGATGGGGCTGGGGCCGTTGATGGCGGCGTATCAGGCGCGCTACATGCGCTATCTGGAAGACCGCGAACTGATCCCCGCACAGGGCCGCAAGGTATGGGGCTTTCTGGGTGACGGTGAACAGGATCAGCCTGAAACGCTGGCGGCGGTGGCCATGGCTGGCCGCGAGAAGCTCGACAATCTGATCTTCGTCGTCAACTGCAATCTGCAACGGCTGGATGGGCCGGTGCGCGGCAACGCCAAGATCATCCAGGAACTGGAAAGCGTGTACCGCGGGGCGGGCTGGAACGTCATCAAGGTGATCTGGGGCGCGGGCTGGGATGCGTTGCTTGCCCAAGACCACGACGGCCGCTTGCGCCGCCGGATGATGCAGTGCGTGGACGGCGAATACCAAGTGTTCAAGGCACGCGGCGGCGCTTATGTGCGCGAGCATTTCTTTGGCGCCGACCCGGTGCTGCGCGAACGGGTGGCGCATCTGTCCGACGACGAGATCGGCGCGTTGAACCGCGGCGGGCACGACCCGGCCAAGGTTTACGCGGCCTATGCCTCGGCAGTGGCGCATCGCGGCCAGCCTACGGTCATTCTGGCCAAGACGGTCAAGGGCTACGGGATGGGCGCGGCGGGCGAGGCCGCCAATACCAACCACCAGCAAAAGAAAATGGCCGACCCGGCCGTGCGCGCGTTTCGCGATCGCTTTTCGATTGCCGTGCCTGACGACCAACTGGAACAAATTCCCTACATCAAGCCTGCGCCCGGCAGCGCCGAGCAGGCCTACTTCGATGCAGCCATCGCGCGGGCGGGCGGTCATTTGCCGCGCCGCGCGGCGGGCCCCGGCCCCTTGGTCACGCCGTCGCTGGACGCGTTTGCATCGCACCTGAAAGGCAGCGACGGCCGCGAGTTTTCAAGCACGATGGCGTTCGTGCGGGTCTTGGCGCAACTGCTCAAAGACCCCGTGATTGGCCAGCGCGTGGTGCCCATCGTGCCGGATGAGTCACGCACGTTCGGCATGGACGGCATGTTCCGCCAGGTGGGTATTTATTCGCATGTGGGCCAGCTGTATACGCCGCAGGATGCTGACCAGCTAAGCGTCTATCGCGAAGACCGCAAAGGGCAGATCCTGCAAGAAGGCATCAATGAGTCGGGCGCGATGTCGTCATGGATTGCCGCCGCCACCGCGCACAGCACCCATGGCGTGGCCACGATTCCGTTCTACATCTTCTATTCGATGTTCGGTTTCCAGCGCGTGGGTGACCTGGCCTGGGCCGCAGGCGACATCCGCGCACGCGGGTTCCTGTTAGGCGCAACGTCGGGGCGGACCACGCTGGAAGGCGAAGGCTTGCAGCATGACGACGGCCACAGCCAGGTGCTGGCCTCGGTCATTCCGTCGTGCCGCGCGTATGACCCGGCCTACGCCTATGAAATTGCCGTGATCGTGCAGGACGGCATGCGCCGCATGTATCAGGAGCAGGAAGACGTCTTCTACTACCTGACGCTGATCAACGAAAAGACCGCGCACCCGCCCATGCCGGAAGGCGCGCAGGACGGCATCCTGCAAGGCATGTACCGTTTGCGCGAAGGCGCGCCGGGCCAGCTGCGGGTGCAACTGTTGGGCAGCGGCGCGATTCTGCGCGAGACCCTGGCCGCGGCCGATTTGCTGCAACAGGATTTTGGCGTGGCTGCCGACGTCTGGAGCGTGACCAGCTATTCGGAGCTGGGCCGTGACGGGCAGGAAGCCGAACGCTGGAACCGTCTGCATCCGCTGGAAGACGCGCGGCGCGGTTACGCCGAAACCGCGTTGTCAGCCAGCAGCGGGCCGGTGGTGGCCGCCACTGACTATATGAAGACGGTGCCTGAACAGATTCGCCCGTTCATGGCCGGGCGGCGGTATGTGACCTTGGGTACCGACGGTTTCGGCCGGTCAGACACGCGGCAGGCGCTGCGCGCGTTCTTCGAGGTAGACCGCCACCACATCGCACTGGCGGCCTTGAAGGCGCTGGCGGATGACGGCTTGATCGACCGGACTCGCGCCGCCGAAGCCATCACCCGTTACGGGATCGACCCTGAATCGGTGTCGGCGGCGCTGCCGTAACGACAGAGCGGTGCGCTGCCGCCGTGCGGCGGTGCGCTGCCCGCCGCGCCGTCCGCGGTTCGCCTTCTACACCCGCCGCGCCAGCATCGCCCAGACGCCGGCGGCGGACAGCATGGCGCCGCCGCCCAGGTTGAAGCCACGCTGTGCGCGGGGCGACGACAGCAAGCGGCGGGCCGATCCGGCAAACACCGCATAGGCTGCCGCGTTGATCCCCGCGCAGGCGACAAACGTGGCCGACAGCATCCAGAGCTGGCGCGTCACGTCGCCTGCCGGGTCGATGAATTGCGGTAGGAAGGCCACGAAGAAAATCATGCCCTTGGGGTTCAGCGCCGTCACCAGATAGGTGTTGGCGAACAGCTTCCAGCGCGAGCCCACGGCTTCCGTTTTAGGCAGGGTGGCAGGCGCCACGCCCGCGCGCAGCAGCTTGAAGCCCAGGTACAGCAGATACAGACCGCCCACGGTTTTCACTACCGTGAACCAGAACGCAGACGCCGCCAGCAGTGCGCCCAGGCCCAGCAGCGACAGCACAAGTGCAGTGGAATCCCCCAGCGCCACGGCCAGCACCAGCGGCAGGCGGGCGCGTTTGCCATGGGTAATGGAATAGCTGATGACTGTAAGGATGGTGGGGCCAGGCAACATCACAAGCAGGGCCGACGCGCCTAAAAAGGCCAGCCAGGTTTCAAGCGACATGAGTGAAACGCTCCGGTGATTGGGGCGGCGTGATGCCACCGTGGCAACGACTGTAGGCCAATCGTCATACCTTGGGAATGCCCGGCGTGACCAATCCGCCACGCCGGGTAGTGTTAAATACGGTTTTCCCGGACAGTGAACGCGGGCCCGCAAGGCGCACGCGAAGGAAACAACATGGCATTCGATTTTGATCTGTTTGTAATCGGCGCGGGCTCCGGCGGCGTGCGCGCGGCCCGCTTTGCGGCAGGCTTTGGCGCCCGCGTGGCCGTGGCGGAAAGCCGTTACCTGGGCGGCACCTGCGTCAACGTGGGTTGCGTGCCCAAGAAGCTGCTGGTCTACGGCGCCCATTACAGCGAAGACTTCGAACAGGCCCACGGTTTTGGCTGGACGACGGGCAAGCCGTCGTTCGATTGGCCCACGCTGATCGCCAACAAGAATCGCGAAATCGAACGTCTTAACGGCATTTACCGCAACTTGCTGGTCAATAGCGGCGTGACGCTGCTGGAAGGCCACGCCCGCATCGTCGACCCGCACACGGTCGAGATCAATGGCCAACGCCACACGGCCGCCAACATCCTGGTGGCAACTGGCGGCTGGCCGCAGGTGCCCGATATCCCCGGCAAGGAACTCGCCATCACGTCCAACGAGGCCTTCTTCCTGAAGGCGCTGCCGCGCCGCGTGCTGGTGGTGGGCGGCGGCTACATCGCCGTGGAATTCGCTTCTATTTTCAATGGCTTGGGCGCGGACGTCGTGCAGGCTTATCGCGGCCCGCTGTTCCTGCGCGGCTTTGACCAGGGCGTGCGCGAACACCTGCGCGACGAGCTCGTGAAGAAGGGCGTCGACTTGCGCTTTTCCACCGACGTGACGCGTATCGACAAGCAGGCCGATGGGTCGCTTGTGGCCACCTTGAAGGACGGCTCCGTCATCGAGACCGACTGCGTGTTCTACGCCACCGGCCGCCGTCCGATGCTGGACAACCTGGGCCTGGAGAACACCGGCGTCAAGCTGAAAGACGACGGCTTTATCGACGTGGATGACGAATACCGCACGGCCGAACCGTCCATTCTGGCCATTGGCGACGTCATCGGACGCGTGCCGCTGACGCCGGTTGCGCTGGCCGAAGGCATGGCGGTGGCCCGCCGTCTGTTCCGCCCCGAGGAATACCGCAAGGTCGACTACAAGCTGATCCCGACAGCCGTGTTCAGTCTGCCGAACATCGGCACGGTGGGCATGACAACCGAAGAAGCGCGCGAGGCCGGCTACGAGGTCAAGCTGTTCGAAAGCCGCTTCCGCCCCATGAAGCTAACGCTGACCGAATCGCAGGAAAAGACGCTGATGAAGCTGATCGTGGACGCCAAGACCGACCGCGTGTTGGGCGTGCACATGGTCGGCCCGGACGCAGGCGAGATCGTGCAGGGCATTGCCGTGGCGTTGAAGGCCGGCGCCACCAAGCAAGTGTTTGACGACACCATCGGCATCCACCCGACGGCCGCCGAAGAGTTCGTCACGCTGCGCACGCCGGTCGCGCAGTAAGTGGCGTAATCCACCGTGCAATAAGCGGCGCAATCCACCGTGCAGTAAGCGGCGCAATCCACCGCGCAATAAGCGGCGCAATCAAACGCAGCATCAACGGTGCAATCGCGGCGGCCACGATGGCCGCCGCTGTCACGAAAGCCGTTCAATCATCGCGCGCGCCGCTGCGGGCGCGCGTTCTTTTGCGCCATTGATGAAGAACGCGTACACGTCTTGCGGCCGCGCCGTGCCCGATGGCGGCTGGCCGATGCACGGCAAATCCGCAGGGTCGGCCCCTCGCGCCCACGTGCGCAGGCGGTCGGCCCAGGCGTCCAGCACCTTGGGCGCGTAACCGGCCTTGAACGTGGTGCTGGCCCGCATCAGGCGCGCGTAGACGAAGTCGGCGGTGCGGTCGGCAATGGACGGAAAGTCTTCACTGTCGGTGTAAACCGTGGCCACGCGGTGTTTTCGCGCCAGCGCCAGATAGTCTTCACAGGCAAAGCTTGCGTGGCGCACGTCCATCACATGGCGCAGCGGCAAGCCGTCGACCTTGTCTGGCAACAGGTCAAGAAAGGCGCCGAAGTCGGCGGCGTTGAACGTCTTGGTAGGCGCAAATTGCCACACCACCGGCCCCAGCTTCGGGCCGAGTTCGGCGATGCCGCTATGCACGAAGCGGTGGATGGAATCTTTGGCGCCCGCCAGTTCGCGGCGGTTGGTCGCGTAGCGCGACGCCTTCAACGAAAAGACGAACCCGTCAGGCGTTTCGTCGCGCCATTTGGCGAACGTGGCGGGCTTCTGCGTGCTGTAGTAGGTGCCATTGATTTCGATGGCGCTGAGCTGCTGGCTGGCGTATTCCAGTTCCCGAGCGTGGGGCAGGCCTTCGGGATAGAACGGGCCGCGCCAGGGGGCAAATGTCCAGCCGCCGATGCCGACGCGGATGATGGGGGAAACGTTGGGCCGATGACGATGCGGCATGTCCAGGCGCTCCATGCAGACGAACGAACCGGTTCACTGTATTCCTGTGCAGAGGCGGGCGTAAAGCCCACGCCGCGGGATTCGCACCGCTTGATCCGGGGTTTGTCGTAGCGGTGATACGGACCGTTGGCCGTTGCCGCCGTGCACAAAAAAACACCTGTTTCGATACAGTTTTGCGATAACGTGTGCGAATCTCTTCCGATATCGCCCGGCGCGCGCCGGCTCATCATGCCCGATCTGACTCATCTGCTGACGTTCGCCCTGGTTGCGCTGGGCATGGTGCTCACCCCCGGGCCCAACATGATTTACCTGGTGTCCCGTTCCATCTCGCAAGGCCCGCAGGCTGGCTTGATTTCCCTGGGGGGCGTGGCGGTTGGCTTCATCTTCTATGTGTGTTGCGCGGCGTTCGGCATCACGGCGCTGCTGCTGACCGTGCCGGTGGCCTATGACGCGCTGCGTATCGGCGGCGCGCTGTATCTGCTGTACATGGCGTGGCAGGCGATCCGGCCCGGCGGCCGCTCGCCGTTCCAAGTGCGCGAACTGCCCAAGAGCAGCCCGCGCACGTTGTTCACGATGGGGCTGGTGACCAATCTGCTGAACCCGAAGATCGCCGTCATGTATGTGTCGTTGCTGCCGCAATTCATTCAGCCTGATCACGGCAGCGTCTTCACGCAGTCGCTTGTGCTGGGCATGACGCAGGTTGCCGTCAGCCTGTCGGTGAATGCCGTTATCGCCATCACCGCCGGCTCCATCGCCGGTTTCCTGGCGGGCCGCCCCTTGTGGATGGTGATTCAGCGCTGGCTGATGGGCACCGTGCTGGCCGGCCTGGCCGTGCGCATGATCATGGACACGCGCCGCTGATGCCGAAAGAAGACGGTTTCTTTGCATCGCTGGGCGTCATGCTCGGCGAGGCCCTGCGCGCCATCGTCGCGGGCATCAAGTGGTTGCTGGGCGGCCTGGGCGGCGCGTTGGGCGACTTCTATTCCGGCTTGTCCAAGGCAATGGGCATGAGCCCGTCGCTGTTCAACTTTGTGCTGCTGGTGCTGGGGCTGATGTTCCTGTGGGCGGCCGTCAAGGCATTGCTGCGCCGCTCCATCGTGGGCTTTCTGTTCTGGCTCGTGCTGGCCGTGCTGGTGCTGGGCGGGCTGGTCGATTAGGACCGGCAGCCGGCGTTCGCGACGGCCGAGTCGATTCGGACTGGCAGCCGGCGTTCGCGGCGGCCGAGCCGATTCGGACTGGCAGCCGGCGTTCGCGGCGGCCGAGCCGATTCGGACTGGCAAGGGCGCTCAGGCCGTTCTCCGCGCCTGACGCGCCACGTCACCCAGCCGCTTGATCAAGGCAGGAAAGCGGTCGGCGCTGGTGTTGCCATAGCCGATCACCACGCCGTTATCTTCGGGCCGTGGCTTCACCGCGAACGACGACAGCGAGCTGGGGTTCATGCCGAGCTTGCGCGCGTCGTCCACAATGCGCTGATCGGGAAATTCAGGCGGCAAACGCACGGTCAGATGCAGCCCGCTATGGCCGCCCAATACCTCGTGGTCTACGCCCAAGTGCGCCGCCAATGCGTCGCGCAGCGCCGTCTGGCGCTGGCGGTACAAACGGCGCATGCGGCCCAGGTGGCGTGAGAACTGCCCGTTCTCGATGAAGGCGGCCATCGTCAGCTGCTCCAGCCGATGGCCGCCGCGCAGCATCTCGATGATGGACGGCATCGCGGGCTTGGCGATGGCTTCGGGCAGCACCAGAAAGCCCAGTCGCAGAGCGGGGAACATCGTCTTGCTGAAGGTGCCCACGTACAGCACGGGCGCGTCCGGCAGCAGGCCCTGCATGGCCGCGATGGGTTCGCCTTGATGGCGGAATTCGCTGTCGTAATCGTCTTCGATAATCCACGCGCCCGCCTGCCGCGCACGTTCCAGCAATTCCAGCCGGCGCGCCACCGACAGCACCGCGCCCGTCGGATATTGATGCGTGGGCGTGGTCTGGATCAGGCGCGGCGGGTTCGACAGCCACGCGTCAGCCGGGATGGCAATGCCGTCGGCATCCACCCGCATGGCCACCACGTTCAGGTCGCCGGCATTGAAGGCGGACTTGGCGCCCCGATAGCCGGGTTCTTCGAGCCAGGCCGTGTCGCCCGGGTTGGTCAGCAACTGCACGCAGAGCGCCAGCGCCCCTTGCGCGCCTTCGGTGATGATGATGCGCGAGGCATCGCAATGCACGCCGCGCGACACGCGCAGGTATTGGGCGATGGCTTCGCGCAAGGCGGGTTCGCCGATGGGATGGCCGTAGCCCAAGGTGGCTGCGGGCGCGGCTTGCAGGGCGCGGTCTTGCGCGCGGCGCCACGCGTTGATGGGGAACTGGGTCAGCGCGGGCGTGCCGGGCGTCATCGGCAAGGAACTGTCGACGGGTGAACGCGTGGAGACGATGCGGGATAGCCGCGTGGCCGTAGCCAGTGCGTTCGCGGCTGCCGGCGATGAGGAGTCGGGCGCGCGGGCGGCGCGGGCGGCACGGCCCGCGGGTTCGAGGGCGGCGGACGACGCGGCGGTCGTCACCGCGGCGGTCGATACCGAGGGGGTGGACAACGCGGCGGTGGACAACGCGGCGGTCGACACCGCGCCGGTCGTCACCGCTGCGGCCGACAAGGGCGCGGCCGACAACGCCGCAACCCGTGTTCCTTGCCGGTCGGCGATGACGTAGCCTTCGGCCGTCAACTGCTCGTAGGCAATCAGCACGGTGTTGCGGGAAATCTCCAGGTCTTCGGATAGCGCGCGGGACGAGGGCAGCTTGCCGCCCGCAGGCAATTGGCCGGCCAGGATGGCCTGCTTGAGCCGCTGGATCAACTGGCGCTGGCGTGGCGGCGCGCCGGGGCCGCGCTGCAATGGGCTGGAAAGCAGGGGGCTGGACCGCAGTGGGCTCGCAAGCGCAGCAGGGTCGGCAGGATGGCCCGGGGGTGAGGGTGTCATGGCCCTATTAAATTCAGTCGTCGTGGTGCTTTTTATGATGCCACGATTCCGATATCGTGAGGCCATGCGTGTTGCGTCCGCCACGGCCGGCGGCGCGCGCTAACCAGGATGAGGCTCCGTCGCATGCAACCCCGCGTCAATGCATTTCAACAACCGATTGGCCCCGATGTACCCGGCTGGACCCCGCGCGCGCGTCCGCCGCTGACCCCCGCCGTGGGCCGGTATTGCCGGCTGGAACCCTTGTCCGCCGAGCGCCACGCGGCTGACTTGTACCAAGCGTTCAGCCAGGCGCCGGACGATAGCGACTGGACTTACATGGGCGTCGGCCCCTTTGCCGACGAGGCCGCGTACCGCGCGTTCGCCGAGTCCGCTCAAGCGGGCAACGACCCGCTGCACCACGCCATCATCGATCTGGAAACCGGGCGCGCCATTGGCACGCTGGCGCTGATGCGCATTGACCCGGCCAACGGTGTCATCGAAGTCGGCTTCGTGTCATTTTCGCGCCAGCTCAAGCGCACCCGCATCGCCACCGAAGCGCAATTTTTGCTGATGCAGCGCGCGTTCGATGAACTGGGCTACCGCCGCTACGAATGGAAATGCGACAGCCTGAACGCGCCGTCGCGCAAGGCGGCGGCACGGCTGGGCTTTCAGTTTGAAGGTGTGTTCCGCCAAGCCACGGTCTACAAGGGCCGCAGCCGCGACACGGCGTGGTTTTCGATCATCGACACCGAATGGCCCGCGCTGCGCGCCGCCTACCAACGCTGGCTGAGCCCCGAGAATTTCGATGCCGAAGGCAATCAGCGCGTGGGTCTGGCTGAACTGGCCGCCCAGGAAAAGGCCGCGTGCGCCTGATCCCGGTTGCGCTCGCCCTGTTCTGGGGGCTGAACTGGCCGGCGGTGAAGATCATCCTGTCGATCTTCCCGCCGTTTACGTTGCGGCTGCTGGGCCTGGGCAGTGGCGCCGTGCTGCTGTTGTTGCTGGCGGGCGCGAAGCGGGTGGCCTTGTTGCCACCCCGCGCGTCGTGGCCCGGCATCATCGTGGGCGGCGTGCTTGCCGTGGCGGTGTTCAACCTGGCGGTGGCCTGGGCGCAGCTCAGCACCAGCACGTCGCGCGCGGCGGTGCTGACGTTCACCATGCCCATGATGTCGGCGCTGCTGGCCTGGGCCGTGCTGGGCGAACGCCTGGACCGGCGGCGCGCGCTGGCGTTGCTGCTGGGCGCGATGGGCGTGGCGATTCTGGCGTGGCCGGTGTTGCAGGCGGTCTTCGGTGAACATGACCCGGCAGCCGCCAAGGGGCTGGTGTTTCCGCTGGTGGCGGCATTTGGCTGGGCGGCTGGCACCGTCTATCTGAAGCGCTGGCCGGTGGCGGGCAACCGCATCGTCATCACGGCATGGCAATTGGTTGTGGGCGCCACCTGCGCGCTTGCGGGCATGCTGATCGCGGGCGAATCGTTTCCCACGCAGGGCTGGAATGGACGGGTCGTGGCGGCGCTGGCGTTCCACATCATCTTGGGAACGGCGGTGGCGTATTGGCTGTGGTTCGTGCTGAGCGAACGCGTCAGCGCGACGGTTGCCGCGTTGACGACGCTGATGGTGCCCGTGGTGGGCGTGCTGGGCGCGATGGCCTTGGTTGGCGACCGGCCCGGCGCAGCGGATTGGTGGGGATTTGCGCTGGTGTTGGCCGGCGCGGCGTTGATTGTGTTGAACCTTGGGGCGGTGCAAAAACGCGCCTGAGGTGGGTTTGACCCGGGTCCGCTGCGGGCCTGACGCGGCGGTTGCCTCTGGCCTGAAGCGGCGGTTGCCTCGGGTCTGAAGCGGGCCTGCCTCGGGTCTGAAGGGGATGTCCCTCGGGCCTGAAGCAAGCCCGAGGGATATCCACTTCACCGCCTGCGCAGCTTCTCGCGCAGCAAGCCCGCGCCGCTGACCAGTGTGATCCCCGCCAGCACCATGACCGCGCCCAGCACGAAATGGCGGTCCAGCGGTTCGTCCAGAATCAGCACGCCAAAGCTCACGCCAAACAACGGTGTCATGAACGACAGGATCGACAGGCGCGACGCCAGATACCGGCGCAGCAGCCAGAACCACGCCAGATAGCTCGACAGCGCCACTACCACCGACTGAAACGCCACGCTGAGCACGGCGGCCTGCGTGTAGCGGATGCCGTGCTGGCCCGTGAAGGCCGCGTAGGCCAGCAGGACGACCGAGGCCACGGCCATTTGATAGAACAAGGTCTTCGACGGCGCGGCTTCCGACAGCGAGGTCTTGCGGATGGCGACCGTGGTTGCGCCCCACAGTAAACCCGCCGCCAAGCCCATCGCGTCGCCCAGCAGCATGTTGATGCCGCCCGCCACAGTGCCGCCCGCCGCATCACTGCCTCCGCCCAGGAACGCCACCCCAATCCCTCCGAACGCCACGGCCACGCCCAGCCATTGCAACGGCTGCATGCGCTCTTCGGGCAGCAGCCAATGCAGCCCCAGCGCGGCGAAGATGGGCGCGGTGTACAAGAACACCGACATATGCGAGGCCGTCGTGTACAGCAACCCCTGCGCCACAAACAGGAATTCGCCCGCGAACAGCAGGCCCACGATCAGGCCGGGCAGGGCAGTGCCGTCGCGGAACGCGCGTCCGCCTTCCGCGCGGCCCACCACCACCGCCAGCACCAGCGCCGCGAACGTCGAACGCAGGCCAATCTGCATGATCGGCGCGATGTCGCCCGCGACGAGCTTGATGGCGATCTGTTGAAAGCCCCAGCACACGCACAGCGCCAGCATGCCGGCGGTGGCCAGCGTGTCCAGCGGCAGACGCAGCGGTTTGGAGGAGGGGGCTGAGAGCGGCGCGCTCACGGCAGTTCGGCGGGGTAGCTGTCCAGCGCCAGGCCGATCTGCTGCCGAAGATCCCATTCGGCAAGCGTCGATTGCACCGGACCAAAGAAAGCGCCATCGCGCGTGACGAACATGGCGGGCAGGTGGAAGACTTCGTAGCGTTCCACCAGGCCGCGGTTGTCGCCCGCATCCACCCAGCAAACCCGTTCCACGGGTAATTCCAGCGCAGGCAATTGCTCACGCGCGATGCGGCAGGTGCCGCAGGTGCGGCTGTGAAAGACCAGCAGCGTCAGGCCGGGGGCATCCAGCAGGAAGCGGTCGGCGGTGCTGTCGTTGAGTTCTATCTGTTCCATGGGCGGCAAGAATACGTGCGGTGGGCGCCGGGCGAACCCGGCGCAAGGCGTCCATTATGGCAGCGCACCGCCTGCCGCCCGGCGATAACCGCAGCGGCGGCAGGGGTCTGCCGATATCGGGGCTGCCGAAGCCGGTCTGCCAGCAACAAGCCGGCCTCAGTTGCCGCGCAGCACGCGGTCAAGCTCCAGCACCGATTGATACAGCACGCGCGTGCCGTCCAGCAACTGCGCCGGTTCAATCCACTCTTCCGGGCAATGGCTGCGGCCATTCAGACACGGGATGAAGATCATGCCGATGGGGCCGGTGGGCGCCATGTAGACGGCGTCGTGGCCCGCGCCGCTGGGCAGGCGCATGGACGCGTAACCCAACTGGTCGGCGGCGGCCTTCACCGCGTCCATCACCAGGGGCGAACAGTCGGTGGGCTGGGCGCGGCTCAGCTGCGAGAAGTGGGCCGTCAGGCGCAGCGCCTTCAGGTCGTCGGCCACGCCCGCCATCAGCGTTTCGGGAAAGGCGTCCAGCACGGCATTGCTGTCGCTGCGCATTTCAAGCGTCAGCTCGACACGGCCCGGCACCGCGTTGGCGGCGTTGGGCGTCATCGACAAACGGCCCACCGTGGCCACCACGTAATGCGGATTGCCGCTGGCCGCGCTGGCCTGGCGGCTGGCGGCATCAATAATGCGCGCCGCGCCCACCAGCGCGTCGCGCCGGATATCCATGGGCGTGGTGCCCGCGTGGTCGGGCTGGCCTTCCACCACAATTAGCACGCGGCGAATGCCGACGATGTTGGTGACCACACCAATCGGCAGCCCACGGCTTTCCAGCACGGGGCCTTGTTCGATATGCAGTTCAACGAACGCGGCCGTGTCGCCCGCGCGGCGCAGCGGCGCACTCAGCGCGGCCGGGTCGCCGCCGATGCGGGCGATGCCTTCGGCCAGCGTTTCACCTTCCGGGTTGCGGGCGGCCAGCATGTCGGCCGAGAGCTGGCCGCACAGCGCGCGGCTGCCCACGCACGAGATCCCGTAGTCGCTGGGCTCCTCAGAAAGGAAGTCGATGACTTCAAACGGATGGTCCAGTTCGATGCCGTGTTCCTGCATCGTGTGCGCAACTTCAATACCCGCCAGCACGCCGATGATGCCGTCAAAACGGCCGCCTGCCATGACGGTGTCGCAGTGCGAGCCGGTGGCGATGGGTTTGCCGCCCGGGTTGCGGCCGGCGCGCGTGCCGACCAGATTGCCGCCCGCATCCAGGCGCGTGGTCAGGCCCGCCGCTTCAAACTCGCTGCGCAGCCAGGCACGCGCGTCGTTGAACAGCGGCGAAAACGCGCGGCGCGTCCAGGGGACGTCGGGCAGGGTGAAGCGGGACAGGGTTTCAACGCGGGCCCAGAGGCGTTCGGCATTGAGAGGGGGAAAAGCGGGGGAGGGGTGCGGCATGAGAATTCCTGAACGATGCGCCAGGGATTATGTCATGACGAACTTCCGGTCTGGGCTGCGTTGCGGACGTCACGGTATCCCGCGTGCAAATGGGGCATGACGTCACGCTGACGCAAGGCGCTGGCGTCATCGTTCACGTCTGCTCGATTCAGCGCATGATGCCGCTGCTGGACATCAATGCCAACTGCCTACTGCTGATCTTGCCTTCCTCCAACTGTCGAACGGCCTCAATCTTGAACTCTCGGCTGTGGTGCTGGCGCTTGGCATCGCTCGGCTTGGCTTCGGGTTTGGATTTGGGTTTGGATTTGGATTTGGATTTATCCATGGGACACCTCCTTCAAATATTGTCTACGTCTTAGGGTGTCCGGAAAACCCGGGTTCGCTCAGACTGAAATATCATAGATAGCTCATCCGAGGAAACCGACATGACATCGCAACAACGCTTCCTGGATCATCTCGCCGCTCATGGCTGGACGGTGCTGCGGACCACGCCCACCTCGACGCCAGCGGGCGCGCCGGGCGAGGCGTACGGCTATGACGCTTTCTTGGCGACATTCACCGAATTGCACAACGCAAACCAGACACGCTGGTTCCTGAGCGCAGCCGACCATGACTGCACGGCGGACAGCGCCTTTCCCTGGCACACCCTGCGCGATATCAGCCTGGAGGCCGCGCTGGACGACGCCGGCCGGCAGGCGGTCCTGGACTTCTGGCAACAGCACACGCCGATCTACATGAGCGTTGCCGGCGATTACGAATTCCTGGCGATAGAACGCGACTCGGGCCGCATCGTGCACGGCATCGAGCCGGAATTCGAGGACACGCGCGACGTCGCCCCGAATCTCGCGGCCCTGTTCGAAGACATGATTGCGGGCCGCGCCATGGCGGCGCTACTGACGTAACGTCGTATGCAACAGCCTACGCAGCCCCATATGCCGCCCGATCTCAAGGCGTATACCCACGACGATATTCCGGCTCAGGAAACTGGGTTGGACTGTGCAACCGCCGACGTCTTCCGGCCCGTTGCTGCCGTTCAAACTCCGTCGAGAAAACGCTGATTCGTAGCGGATGATCCTGCGGCATGTCACTTGACGCGCTACTTCTTCGCGAGAAACGCCGCCACTAAGGCGTTTGCGTGACCGTGACCAATCTGGTGCTGTCCCCAACGCCTACGCGGCCATTGGCGCGTCACGGGTTCGTGCATCCCGTTGATTGGCTGGCTGCCCAGTGCCGCACCCCCCCGAATCTCCACATGGGTGGGATTTGTTCTATTGATGGCGCCTACGACTTTAGTCTGATGCGGGTCTCGCCAGATGCTGGTCCAATCGGCCCCTATTTCTTTTGAATGTCCCCTAGGCATCCACGGCTTGCCATCCATCTTCGGTGGCCTGTGGGGTGGCGCTTGGCGGGGCAGTCAAAGAAGCATCTAGGCATTTATTGCCAGGTCGACCATAAGATCTATTCGAAGAGTGGCCCCCGGTTTGGAAACACGGCTTACCTATAGGCATCGCGTGTCACACCACCGTGTGAGCATTCGCGACGTATGAGCGACCTGCAATTGATTTACGCCGGCTACACAAGGACGGAATCGACATGACGGATCGCCAGTTTCCCACAGTGCTGACTGCACTCAGCGCCGCTATTGCAGGCGCGTTGCTCTCGGCCACGGCGTCGGGCCAGACGACGCTGCCCTGCTCAGGTAGCACTGCACTCAATTGCCAGGTGTCTGGGACCTATTCCCAAGAGATATTCGTCCATCCCACGGGAAATAATTCGCCGGTGCCCACGATGACAGTTGGCGCGACGGCCGACATTACCGTTTCGGTGCAGGCGTCCACCACGGCGGCGCTGAAGATCTTGTCGTTCGGTGATAACGGCAATACCAGCGGCACGCTGACCGGTGGCGATACGCAAGGTTTAACCGTTACCAACAGCGGCAATCTGACGCTTCAAGGTAGCTCGACCGCCATCAGCGGGGACTTCTATGGCCTGTTTGCCCAGATGCTGGGCGGCAACGGCGTGAGCAGCAATGATGGACATGATGGGGGCAATGGCGGCGTGGCAGGCCGGTCGCCGGCACAGATTTTGTCGCTGACCAATAGCGGCGCGATCACCATGACGATGCCAAGCGTGAGCGTCACCCAAGGCGCAGCCTTATCTGCACTGTCCGAAGGCGGTGTGGGTGGCGAGACGTCGGAAGGCAGCGGGGGCGCAGGCGGTCAGTCTATGGGTGTCACGTTGGTCAACACGGGCGGCATCAATGTCACGCTGACGGGGACCGGTAGTTACGCAGGGATTCAGGCCGTCAGCAAAGGGGGCTCTGGGGCGTCCAATAGCGAGGGCAACGGCCTGGAAGGTGGCGGTGGGGGCGCCGTGTCCGTGATTAATTCCGGCGCGGTCGCACTGAATTGGAATTGGAATAGCGGCAGTGACAGCGGCTCCACGCTATACGGCATACAGGCTCAGGCGCAATCGGGCGATGGCGGCACCGCAAGCCTGGACGGCAATGGCGGCAACGCGGGGCAGGGCGCCGCGCAATTGATGAGCGCGTCGATGACGTTGAATGCGGGTGGAAACGTCAAGGTGACCCAAACGGGCGCGCCGCCCGGCGCGGGGGCGGGAGCCGCAGTCATCATCAAGGGCGGAAAAGGGGGGGATGCCCCC
The DNA here is from genome assembly GCF_902859595.1 of Achromobacter kerstersii. Taxonomy (GTDB): domain Bacteria; phylum Pseudomonadota; class Gammaproteobacteria; order Burkholderiales; family Burkholderiaceae_B; genus Achromobacter; species Achromobacter kerstersii. The sequence goes on from NZ_CADIJQ010000003.1 coordinate 316,612, forward strand.
TCCAATCACGATGACGTGATTGGCGGCAACGGCGGCGATGCCGGTCAGATTCAGTCTGGCAAACCCGTGTCATCCGCGTCGGCGCAATTTACGGACACCGATGCAAGCGTGACCACATCCGGCGACAAGGTGTCGGCGATTGTGGTCACCACGACAGGCGGTAACGGTGGCGGCAATTTCAGCACGGGAAGCTTCCACGACTTGAACGGCGGACGCGGCGGCATCGCAGGCGATGGCAGCATCTTGGTCTCTGCATTGACGACTGCCATCACCTTCTCGACTGACGGCTCAACGGCGCCTGGCGTCGTCGCCTTGCTGCAGGGTGGGGCAGGAGCCGCTGGCGGTTTTTACGGCGGTGACATTGCGGGCCTGGGTTCCAGCAATGCGGGTAATGGCGGCGCTGGCGGCAATGCCGGGCAAATCAATATTGCGCTGAACGGGCAGTCCCAACTGCCGATTACCGTCAAGACAACCGGTAGTGACTCGGCGGGCGTGTATGCGTTCACGGGCGGCGGCAAGGGCGCGGATGGCGGCGCGTTGTCGGGCACGATCGGCGGCGGGGCGGGCGGCATCGGAGGCGCGGGCGGCCGCAGTGGTGACGTGAACGTGACCTTGGCGTCGACGGTGCTTACCACGCTGGGTGACAACTCCCCCGGCGTGGTGGCCCAAAGCATCGGTGCCAGCGGGGGAACAGGCGGCACCGCCTCTCAAACAGTGGCCAATGGCGCGCCGGGGGGCGCGGGCGGATCGTCCGGCAACGTCAGCGTGTCGATCGATGGCGCCTCCAGCATCACGACGCAAGGAGTTGACGCGATTGGCATATTGGCGCAGAGCGCCAGTGGAGGCGGAGGTAATGGCGGGGGCAGCGATGGCGAATTGGGCGGAACCGGGGGGGCGGGGGGCGCGGGCGGCAACACCGGGGCGGTCACCGTCAGCAATAACGGTGTCATCACGACGTCGGGCAACACCGCACGCGGCATTCTTGCGCAATCGCTCTCCGGATCAGGCGGAGCGGGCGCCGATGGATACGGTGTCTTCTATAGCGGCGCGGGAACGGGCGGATCAAGCGGCGAAGTGGGTACCGTCAACATCACCAACATTGGCACGATCTCGACCGCGGGCAGTAATGCGCAAGGCATTCTGGCGCAATCGGTTGCGGGCGGGGGCGGTGCGGGCGGTCAGGCGGGCGGGCTGATTTGGTCGGTTGGCGGCAACTCGACAACCAACCCGTTTACGGCCAATGGCAACTTGGTTTCGGTGAACGGTTCATCGGGCAGCATTACGACCACGGGCACCGCCGGCATCGGCATTTTGGGGCAGTCCATTGGCGGGGGCGGCGGTGACGGCGGCGGCTCGACTGGCATCGTCAGCATCGGGGGAACAGGCGGTCTGGGCGGCGCGGGCGGGGTGGCCTCTGCCAACCTCAGCAGCGTCAAAATCGCCACGAGTGGTGACGGCGCGCACGGCATCGTCATGCAGTCGGTGGGCGGCGGCGGCGGGAATGCCGGCAACGCCGGCAGCACGGGGCTGTTTGTATCGGTGGCCTTGGGCGGGACGGCGGGCGACGGTGGAGCCGGCGGCAATACGTCGGCCAATCTGACCAATACCACTATCAGCGCATCGGGAACCAAAGCCGCCGGGTTAATCGCGCAGTCTGTCGGTGGCGGGGGCGGCACGGGCGGGCAGGCATTTGCGAGTTCGGTCGGCATGGGATTTTCCGCTTCTGTCGCACTAGGCGGCACAGGCGGATCAGGGGGGAATGGCGCCCCGGTCTCATCGCAAATGATTGGGGGAACCATCGCCACCGGCCAAAATCCGCTATTGATATTTGGCGCTGGCGCGTGCGGCGGATCTTGCGCCCCGATTGCCTACAACACACTGCCGGTTGACGCCTATGGCGCGGTGGTTCAAAGCATTGGTGGCGGCGGTGGGCTGGGCGGCTCGGCATCGGCGCAAGCGCTGGCGTTGTCGGTTCCTGTCGTCCCAAGCGGCAGTGTTCAGTTTGCGCTCGCGTCGGCGGTCAGCATGGGCGGCGCTGGCGGCAGCGGTGGCGACGGTGAATATGTCACTTTTGCGGCGTCTCAAGGGGCGCAAATCACCACCAGCGGGCAAGGCGGAACCGGCGTACTGATTCAGAGTATTGGCGGAGGCGGCGGTGCAGGCGGCGATTCGTCGGCGCTTGCTGCCAGCGCGGGCTACGGGACTCTGCCGGACGAGGCGATCTCGCTTTCCGTGACGCCTACGTTCACGGTGGGCGGGTCGGGCGGCGTGGGCGGCAATGGCGCTGCGGTCTCGATGGCGCTGGGTGGCTTGATCAATGTCTCAAGCGGCGTAGCAAGCTTCACGCCGGATGCGGCGGGCACGTCCACATCCCGTATCACCACCTTTGGCGACTACGCGAATGGCGTCAAAGCCCAGTCGATTGGCGGGGGCGGGGGCGATGCGGGCTTCGGCACGGGAAATACGCAGGCGTTTGGCAGCGGCTATAGCCTGACGGCCAATGTGTCACTGGGTTCGACGGGTGGCTCAGGCGGTGACGGCGGCGCGGTGCAGGTGCAAGTCCTTCCCACCGCCGCCATCACAACCTATGGCTCGGGTGCGATCGGTGTCATTGCACAAAGCATCGGCGGCGGCGGCGGCACCTCGCAAGGCGGATCGATCAACGTCGGCATCAGCGCCAGCAATATTTCGCCGACCGCGAACCTCGCAGTGGGTACGAAGGGCGGTGGCGGAGGCAGTGGCAGTACCGTCATCGTCGACGTTGATGGAAGCATCATCACAAGCGGGGGCGACGCGGTGGGGGTGTTGGCGCAATCCATCGGTGGGGGCGGCGGCCTGGGTGGTTCAGCCGGCTCAGATGCGTCAGCCGACAACCCGGTCATTGCAGCTACTTTCGTGCGCGCAGGGGTGACCAACATCACCAACGCAGCCGTTGCCGATAGCGCTAGCGGCGCGCGGGTATTCAAGGGCTCGTTCAGCGTGGCCCTGGGCGGCACGGGAGGCGCCGGCAATACCGGGGGCGCTGTGACCGTGAACCTGGGCGCTGGCGGCTTCATTCAAACGGCGGGCGACTGGGCCAGCGGCATCGTCGCCCAGAGTGTTGGGGGTGGCGGTGGCAAGGGCGGCATCGCCGCAGCAACCGGCATCGCCCACCTGCCGGACGTGACCATCAACTCCAACGTCACCCTTGGCGGATCGGGCGGTTTAGGCGCCGATGGCGGTCAGGTCACGACCAACCTGTCGGGTGGCGCGATCAAGACGGCGGGCTATGCGGCGTCGGGCGTGCTCGCGCAAAGCATCGGCGGCGGTGGCGGCTGGGGAGCCGACGGGTCGGACAAGTCTGGCGGGCTGTTTTCAGTGGGCAGCGGTAACGGCGGCAGCGGTGTCGCTGGCGGAGTCGGCGGCAATGTCACCTTGGTCACCAAGAACAGCAATACGATCACGACCACAGGCGAAGGGGGCTTTGGCGCGGTGCTGCAGTCGGTAGGCGGCAGTGGGGGTTATGCCGGTTCGGGCAGCGGGCAAACGCTTGGCCTGGGGCCGCTTGCCATGCCGGCCACCCAGTTGGTTAGCGGCAGCCAGGCAAGCTATAACTCTGGCGGCGGCGGCACTGTGGCCTTCCAGGACCAAGGCAGCATTACCTTCAACACCTATGGCAATAACGCTTTCGGCATATTGGCGCAGAGCATTGGGGGCGGTGGCGGCATCATTGCCAATTCCCAAGCCCAGCTTGCATCCAGCGTTCAAACCAGCATCTATGGTTCCAAGCCGTTTTCAGATAGTGTTTCTGACGGTGGCGCGGTCAACGTGACCTTGGGCGCGGCCAGCAGAATCAACACATCGGGTACCGGTGCTCACGGTATCGTCGCGCAATCGGTGGGCGGCGGGGGCGGCATCATCGGCCTGCCGAACACCGGGGCGATATTGACAATCGACCGCAGCAAAGTCGGTACATTGACGCCGGGGTCTGGAAGCGGCGGAGATGTCACCGTGACGGTGCCAGGCACCATCTCGGTCACCGGCGATGGCGCAGTAGGCATCCTGGCGCAAAGCGTAGGCGCTGGCGGTGGCCTGCAACTGGGCACTGATGGCAACTCCGTCTACGCGGGCTCCGCCATGAGGGGCGTCATGAACGATGCCACCGTCACGGTGAATGTGCCCGCCAGCGGCTATATCGGATCGCACGGCATGAACAGTGTTGCTATCTTTGCGCAAAACACCAATGGCAGTGGCGGTGTCAAGATGACGATCGATGGCCTGGTCGTGGGCGGCGGCGGCCCCGGCGCAAGCGTATGGATCGACAGCGTTGTCGACAGCACGCTTACCATCGGTCAAGGCGGTGAGCTGACACAGGTACAAGAGAACGCCATTCTTGCAACGGGTAGCGCGCTTGGGGTCACCAACAATGGAACGATCCAAGGCTCCGTGGCGTTGAATGGGGGCAAGATGGTCAACAACGGCAGTGTGATGGCCGGCGTGGAATTTGAAGGCGACCTCGTCAACAATGGCCTGGTTGCACTCGGTGGCAAGGAAGGAAGGCTGCTGGGGTATCAACGCACACGGTTCGCGCAAACCACGTTGACGGGTGACTTCTCGCAAAGCGCGTCGGGCGTCTTGCAAGTGGGTGCGGATTTCAACGCGCTGGTGTCCGACAAACTGCTCATCAACGGCCCGGCCACGTTTGATGGCGGCGTGCTCATCGCGCCGCGCGCGTTGCTGCCCAAGCGTGAGCTGTCGGTATTGACGGTGAATGGCACGCAGGCCGGCGCGCTCACGGCCGTGGATTCACCCGTGTTCGATTACTCCGCCCGGCAAAGCGGCCAAGAGACGTATGTGCATGTGGCTAGCGCCAACTTCAACGCCAACTCCATGGGACTGGCGGGGAATCAATCCGAAGTGGGCAAGCACCTGCAACAAGGTTGGGATCTGGGTGGCAGCAGTGCGCTCTCGACGCTGTACGCCGTCTTGGACACCGCATCCAGAACCGGCGCGGGCGAATACCAGGCGCGCCTGACGGACTTGTCGCCCGGCGTGGCCTTGGCGCCGGCTGCGCAGATGCAGTTTGCGATGGCACGGTTCACCGGCGCGATGATGTCTTGCCCCACGTTCAATGCCGCGGACTCGTCTACCAAAGAACAGAACTGCTTCTGGGGTGAAGTCAGCGGCCGCCGCACGAAGCAGGATGGGGTCGACCGCACATCAAGCTTTAGCTACGACAGCACAACGTATCAGTTTGGCGGTCAGCGCGAGATTGCACCCAACACATTTCTGGGTGGTTCCATGGCATACCAGAACTCCCGCCTGGCGGGTGATGACCGTCGTGTCAGCGGATCGGGCGATGCGGGTTACGCCGGTATCGTGCTCAAAAGGCAAGTGGATCAGTGGACGTTTTCGGGTGCACTGGGCGGCGGGTATGGCTCGTACGATATGGACCGGAACCTGAACATTGCGCGCTACGGCAATACGGCCAAGAGCAGCCCGAATGTGTATAGCTTTGGCGCACGGCTGCGCGCCGCGCGCACCTTCGCGCAAGGCAGCTTCTATCTGAAGCCCTATGTAGATCTGGACGCCACGTACTCCCGCATGCCGGGCTACACCGAGTCGGGCGACGCGTTGCGCTTGAAGGTCGATGGCAGCGACCAGTTCGTGCTGGGCGTGGCCCCGACGCTGGAGCTGGGTGGGCGAGTCGACCTGCCCAAAGGCGCAATGATGCGGCCGTTTGCTTATGCCGGCGTGTCGTTGCTGTCGGAAGACGGCTGGAAGACCAAAGCGCGTCTCGACGGGGCGCCTGCGGGCGCGGGTTCGTTCACAACCTCCATGCCAACTGACAACGTGATCGGACGCGTGGGAGCCGGCTTCCAAGTATTGAACGCAGCCGGTCTGGACTTCCGCTTGCAGTATGACGGCGAGTTCGCCTCCAAGGGCAGCAGCCATGCGGGAGCTCTGAAGGTATCGATGCCGTTTTAGGCAGTGTGCCGCTGCGGGAGTATGCGCCGCATGTTCATCGTGACCAAATAGCGCATTCGTGGCGGTGAGCCATCACCAGTTCACCAGGGGCGACGGCTAGGAAGGCGGCCTTTTCTGGCAACCGGGTCACAGATGAATGGCGGGCGGCGCGGCTGCACCGATCGAAGGCGAGGGTACTTTTACGCGCATCCAGATGAAGAGGCCGGCAAACAGCATGAGACACCCTCCTGCAACGAAAACGCCTTCAATGCCTCTCAGGCTGAACATTGCACCGCCTGCTGCGGCGCCTATGGCGATTGAGGACTGCACCGACGCTACGACCATCCCGCCCGCACTTTCGGCTTGATCCGGCACGGCGCGCGCGACCCAGTTTGACCATGCAACGGGAACGCCTCCGAACGCGAGGCCCCACGCTGCAATCAGCGTTGCCTGACCCGGTATGGACGCCGGGAAAAGCGCCATCGCCAAGGCGCTCCCACCGACGAGGGCCGGCATCAGAGCCAAGGTGACATACAAGCTACGCTGCATCAGCCAACCTGCCAGCATGGTGCCTGCGAAGTTCGCAATGCCGAAGCCAAGTAGCATCAGCGCCAGGCCGTTCGTTCCAACGCCCGCAGTGCTTTCCAGGAACGGCCGGATATAGGTAAAGAGAGCGAAATGGCCTGTATGCGCCAAAATGCAGCCAAACATTCCAAGGGCAATTCCGGGCCGTAAGAGCACGTCCAAAATCGTTCTGAGCCGGGCGGGCCGGCGCGGCGCCATGCGCGGCAACGTGAACCATTGGAACGCCAGCGTCAATACACCCACTGCCGCAGCGGCGACAAAGGCGCTGCGCCATCCAAACTGGCCGCCAAGATAGCTCCCCAACGGTACGGCGACCACTGTCCCCACGGCAATGCCGCTAAAGATGATGGATAACGCGCGTGGCAGGAGCGCCGCCGGTACCAATCGCATGGCGACAGCTGCCGCCATGCTCCAGAACCCTCCTAAGGCGATCCCGAGCAGGACGCGCATCAAGAGCAGCACCCACATGCTCGACGACGCCGCAACCAGCAGGTTGGACACAATCATTAACGTGGAAAAGCCCAGCAGAACCGTACGCCGATCGAGGCTGCGGGTAAGACCGGGCACGAGCAAGCCCGCGAAAAGCGCCACCACCGCAGTGACCGTCACTGCCTGACCCGCCATGGCTTCTGATACGCGTAAAGCTTCCGCCATGGGCGTCAGGAGGCTTGCCGGCAAGTACTCCGCCGTCAAGAGGCCGAATACACCCATCGCCAGCGAGAACACTGCGGTCCATGCGGCTGACACCGGCTCAATGTCCACCGGGCTGGCTGAACCTTCGGGGTTGGAAAGATCAACAAAACTACGCATTGCACTCATCCAAGAAAATCAGTGAGTGCAGTCTAGGACTTGGGATCGGGATGATCTATGATGTTCCGTACTGAATTTTTGATAGAAAATCCGATGTCGTTGTCTCACGATTACGCTCTTCCTCCGCACTTGATCAGTGAGTTGCTTACCGGAATGCGTCTGCGCGGGGTGCAGTACCGGCGTGTGCAGACCGGGCCCAGTTTTGGACTGAGCTTTGACGCGAAGGCTGGCCACGGTTTTTTCTACTACTTGGCTGTGGGCTCGGCCGTACTACGTACCGAGGCGGGCGGCTTGCACAAGTTGAGCGCCGGCAATGCGGTGTTTCTGCCTCATGGGCAGGCTCATCAATGGCTTTCCGCCGAGGACGCCGACTTGCAAGATATCGAGACGCTTGAAGCCGCCTTGATCGGCAATTCCGTGACCGATGTGGATGCCTGCCCAAGTACCAGCATCGTACCCAGCGCAATCTTCTTTTACGGTTGCATGGAGTTCGACCTTGGCGGCATGCGGGCTCTGGGGCAACTGATGCCGGACGTCATGTGCGTGAATGCCGACAGCGACCGCCTTCCTGGCATGGTCCCAATTCTGTCCGCGATGAAAGGCGAAATCTGTTCCCGACGCGTGGGGTTTGCGGACATTCTGGCCCGATTAGCCGAAGTGGTCGCCGCGATGATTGTCCGGGGATGGATCGAGTGCGGTTGCGACAATGCCTCCGGCCTGGCCGCAGCGCTGCGTGATCCAAGGCTTGCTCGCGCCATTCTCGCCTTGCACCGCCAACCAGCCCGAGATTGGAAATTGGCTGAGTTGGCGAGCGAGTGCCATATTTCTCGCTCTGTTTTCGCCGAGCGATTTCATGCCACGGTGGGAACGCCACCTTTGCGCTACGCCAACGAGTTGAAGATGCGTCTTGCCAGGCAATGGCTGACGCACGACAGGTTGCCGATCGACACGGTAGCGGAACGCTTGGGCTACACGTCGCAGGCAGCATTCAGCCGTGCGTTCAAGCGTGTTACCGGTCTTCCCCCAGGCTCTAGCCGAAATGCGCGTTGAACTTCCACGTAAGGGCCCACGCAGACAGCGTTGGCCGGAACGGCGGTGGATAGCAACGCATCACGCATCACGCATCGCCTTCGCCCTATGTTCGGCCAAGGAAGTCTAATGGACAGCATGCGACCAACGTCCGATTCTGGCCGATTAACGTCGTAGCGGAAGTTCGATTGGATAGCCGAAGGCAAGCTCAGAGTGCTTATCGGAGGCGAGTATCCACTTGCCGAAGCCGCAAGGGCCCCCGTAGAGATGGCAAGCCGTTTCACCGTGGGCAAGCTGCTACTGCACATGGCTTGAAACTGAAGACGCTTCAGCGCGTGGGCGCATGAGTCAGATGTGGGCTGGTTTGAGCAACCGGGGAAATCCGGGTGAGTCCAGCCTGACCCCATTGTTTCGCATCTGACTATCAGCATGGCGCGAATTGCCGTGTATTCGACATTCCCGCCAACACGACATTGGCCTATTCTGCGCTCGCCCAGAACCGTCTTCGAGTGCCGTCATGACCGCGCAGACCGATTCCCGCAGCCGTGACGTCCAGACCGAGCGCCTGCTGACCGCCCCGATTTTGCCTGTGATGTTGTCGCTTGCCGGCCCGACACTGCTGGTGATGCTCAGCCAAACCTTTGTCGGACTGATGGAGGTGTGGTTTCTCTCCCAGCTCGGTGAAGACGTGCTCGCTGGCGTGTCGGTTGTGTTTCCACTGCTGGCATTGACGACGGCGCTTGCGACCGGCGCGGTCGGTGGGGGAATGCTTGGCGCAGTTGCGCGGGCGCTGGGGCGCAACGACCGCGTGCAAGCCAACGCGCTGGTTTGGCATGCTGTCGCCATTGCGGTGGCGTTTGGGCTTGTCACGGCAGGGCTCGTCTTGGCTTTTGGCTCCGCGGCGTTCAGTGCCATGGGAGCTAGCGGCGAAGCGCTTGCGCACGCCGACCACTATGCCGCCGTCGTCTTTGGCGGCGCACCGCTGATATGGCTGTTCAATGCACTGCTGGCGGTCATTCGGGGCAGTGGCAATGTGCGCTTGCCGATGCGGGTGGTGTGCGGCGGCGGCGTCATCCTGATACCGGTATCGTGGCTGCTGATCTTTGGCGCGGCAGGCTTTCAGGGGCTGGGCGTGACAGGCGGCGCGTTGGCAATGGTTTTGTATTACGCCGTTGGTAGCCTGGTTTTCGCAATATATCTTTGGCGTGGCCAAGGGGTGCTGCAGCCGGCCGCGAGACCGGTGCGGCTGCAACGTCGGCTATTTGCCGAAATTCTCAAGGTCGGCGGCGTGTCGGCCCTTATCGCGACAAGTACCAATCTCACCATCGCCATCGTTACCGGCTACGTTGGGGCGTACGGTCTGGCGGCCGTGGCCGGATACGGCGCGGCTGCGCGATTGGAATTCTTGTTGGTGCCGCTCAGTTTCGGCATCGGCGGGCCTGCCGCGATCCTGATTGGCACCAACGCGGCGGCAGGCAGGATCGATCGCGCACGCCGCGCCGCGTTGATCGCAGCCTGTCTGGGGTTCGGCGTTGCCGAGACTATTGGGTTGGTGGTTGCGATATGGCCCGAGTTATGGCTGGGCGCGTTTTTGACGGACCCCGAAAGTGTGGCGACGGGAAGCGTTTACCTGCGCCATGTTGGCCCCTTTTTTGGCTTCTTCGGGCTTGGATTCACGCAGTACTGCGCCGCGCAAGGCACCGGAAAGATGGCGGTACCGTTGGCGGGGGCCTTGGCGCGCACGGTGGTGGCGTTGGGTGGGGGGCTGATCGCCACCACGCAGACCGGGCTGTTCGTCAGCGTGGGCCTGGGTATGGCGGCTTTTGGTGCGGCGGGGCTTTATGCGCTGCTGCGCGATTGCCGGAAACAGGAATAACGAAGGATGGCTTTCGACGTCCAAATGGCGCAACAAAGTGGGCCGATATTTTTCAACAACGTGGATGCCGTTCCCCGTGCCGGATTAAGCTGATCTTTCATTGCCTGAAAAGGAAGCATGATGCGGCACGTTGGTTTGATCCTGGAAGATGGCTTCCAGCTGATGGGTTTGGCGGCGCTCTCTGCCTTTGAGCTCGCCAATACTGAGCTGGGCGATAAGGGCTATCGGCTGACGGTGCTCTCTGAAAAAGGCGGCACGGTCAGGTCGTCCATGAACGCAGGTATCGAAACGACGCCGCTAGGTGTCATACCCGATACCCTGATGGTTGCCGGCCAATTGGCGCCCCAGGATATTTCGCCCGGGCTGCGTGCGTATCTCGCCCGTGCGGGGGAACAAGCCCGCCGGGTGGCTGGGGTATGCACAGGCGCTTTTGTACTAGCGCACGCCGGTCTGCTTGACGGCCGTACCGCCACCACGCACTGGGCGCATGCGCCAGCGCTTCGGGCGCGCTTTCCGAAGGTCAGGGTCGAAGAGGACCGAATTTTCATCCGTGACGGCAACATCTGGACGTCGGCGGGAATGTCATCGGCCATCGACCTGACGCTTGCGCTGATCGAGGACGACCATGGGGCTGCGCTTTCCCGGGCACTGGCTCGTAGGCTTGTCGTCTACCATCGTCGCCACGGCGGGCAATCGCAATTTTCGGCGATGCTTGCGCTGGAGCCTCGCTCTGACCGGGTAAAGCGCGCGCTGGCCTACGCCCGTGAAAACCTGCGCAATCCCTTGTCTGTCGAAGAGCTTGCCGAGGCTGCCAGCCTGTCACCGCGTCAGTTCAGCCGGGTATTTCGCGAAGAAACCGGGCGGTCTCCGGCCAAGGCCGTGGAAATGCTGCGCTTGGAGGCTGCGCGCGTCATGTTGGAAGACGGTCGTCACCCTTTGGAAATCGTGGCGCGTGACACGGGTTTTGCTGACCGTGACCGAATGCGGCGCGCCTTCCTGCGCAACCTTGGCCAGCCCCCGGCCAGCGTGAAGCGGAGCCTGGTGTCGATGCAAGACCGCGACGCCGCCTGACTGACCTTGGGTGGCCTGCTTATAACCCGTGTCCGTTTTTGCCGGATCTATGGCATTTGAGACTTCACCCGACCCGCGCATAGTACGTCCATCGAAGGCGCCATCCAGGCGCAACACAAGGACAAATCATGCAGATGACGGGCAACACAATCTTTATCACGGGCGGCACCTCGGGCATTGGCCGCGCGCTTGCCGAACAGTTTCATTCCCTGGGTAACAAGGTCATCATCGCCGGGCGCCGTCAGGCGCTGCTGGATGAAGTGGCGGCGGCCCGTCCGGGGATCGAGGGCGTCGCCCTGGACATCTCGGATTCGGCCGACATCGACCGCGTTGCCGCGCAACTGATCCGCGACTACCCGACGCTGAATGTACTGATCAACAATGCGGGGATCATGCCGTTCGACGATCCTTCGGGCCGGATCGATGATGCCGTGTCGCGCCAGATTCTCGACACGAACCTGCTTGGCCCGATCCGGCTGACCTCTGCGCTGATCGAACACCTGAAGGCGCAGCCGCGCGCGACGATCATTCACAACACCTCGGTTCTGGCCTACGTGCCTATCGCCACCAATGCCGTCTATTCCGCCTCGAAGGCGGCGCTGCACTCGTATGCCTTGTCGCAGCGCTTCATGCTCAAAGGCACTAGCGTGTCCGTCCAGGAAATCGCGCCTCCGTGGGTCGACACCGACCTGATCAAAAAGAGCGGTGACCCTCGCGCCATGCCGCTGGACGCCTTTATCGCCGAAACGATGAAGGGGCTGGCGACCGACGCACCGGAAGTGTTTGTTGAGGCGATTCGTGCCCTGCGAGACAACCCCGGCATTGGTGAACATGCGCTGATTGACGGTTTCAACACTGAAATCGCCGCCAATCCCATCCCCGTCTAAGACGCCTGATAGGCGGGCTTGCGCCCGCACAGACTGCATTTTTAGGAGAGTTGCGTCATGACCGCAACGCTTGCCGACGATTCGCGCACGGTGTTGCTGCCGGCGGGATTCCTGGCCTTGGGAACGTTCGCCATTGGCACCGAAGGCTTCATGATCGCGCCCTTGCTGCCGGTCATGGCGAAGGACTTTGCGCTGCCCGTTCCCACGGTCGCCCTGTTGGTGATCGTGTTCACGCTGGTGCTGGCATTGTCGTCGCCGGTGACCACCGTGGCCACCGGCCGCATGGCGCGCAAGCAGGTGCTGCTGATTGCGATGGCCCTGTTCGCCATTGGCAACGTCGTGGCCGCGCTGTCTTCGTCGTTCACCGTGCTGATCGCCGCGCGCGTGCTGATGGCCATTGCGGCGGGGCTATATGTGCCCGCCGCCAATGGCCTGGCCGGCGTCATCGTCCCACCCACGATGCGGGGGCGTGCGCTTGCCATTGTCAGCGGGGGGCAGACATTGGCCATCGCATTGGGCCTGCCGCTTGGCGGACTGATCGGCCACGCGTTCGGCTGGCGGGCAACCTTTCTGCTGGTCGGCGCGATGAGCCTGGTGGCCATTGCAGGCATTTTGACTGGCATCGACCGTGACGCGGGGCAGGGCATCGCGGTGGCCAGTTTGCGCGAACGTGTCTCGGTGGTGGCGCAGCGTTCCGTGTTGCGCTTGCTGGCGGTCAGCCTGTTCTGGTCGATTGGCGCCTTTGCTGCCTACCCGTATATCGCCGAGTATCTGAGCGCCGTGTTGGCCTTTGGTCCATTGGAGATCACAGCGTCTGTCTCGCTCTGGGGGCTTTGTGCAGCGGCTGGGGTCATGACGGGTGGGGTCCTCAATGATCGCTTCGGGGCTGACACGGTGGTGCGCGGGTCGCTCGTGCTGTTGGCGTTGTCGTTCCTGGCTTTGGCCGTTGCAACGACGCTGCCATCGGGCGTTTCGTTGGGTCTGGTGATGGTCGCCGTGGCTGTGTGGGGCTTCACCGTGTGGTCATTCTTTCCCGCGCAGATGGCACGGCTTATCGGCGCGGGCGTCCCCTCACAAGCGCCCGTTGCGCTAGCGCTTAACACCTCGACGATGTATTTCGGATTTTCAATCGGCAGCGCCCTGGGGGCCACCGTGTTGGGCGCTGGCGCCATTTGGGCAATTGGCGTCGTGGCGGCCATGGCGGAACTGATCGCCTTGGGCCTGAACGCCGCCATTGCGCGTAGAGCTTGAATTTCTCTGGATCGGCGGGTTCACCGCTGCCGGTTTTCAGCAACACCACTTTGAAAGGAACCAAGAAAATGACTTCCCGTATCAATACGCCCGCCGCCGCTAGCGCCTCCGGCGAAACCGCCGACGTTTTCGCCGCTATCCGCAAAGCGGTGGGCATGGTCCCCAATGCCTATGCGGCCATTGGCGCCTTGAATACGCCCGCACTTAAGGCGATGCTGTCCGCCGACGCGGTGCTGGCGCAAGGCGTCCTGTCCGCGCAGGACCGGGAAACCGTCAAGTTGGTGGTGAGCGCGATTGCCGGTTGTGACTACTGCGTCGCTGCACACAGCTTGGCGGGCAAGGCGTCGGGCCTGCCCGTGGACACCGTGCGCGCCATCAGGGCGCTGCAGCCGACCGGCGATGCAAAGCGCGATGCGCTGATCCAGTTTGTCCGGCACCTTCAAGAAGGCCGAGGCACCCTCGACGCCGAGCAACTCACGGCCTTGCGCTCGGCGGGCTTTCCAGACGCGGCCGTCGTGGATATCGCATTGGCCATCGCCGTCATCACGTTTACGAACGTGTTCAATCGTGCGAATGACACCGTGGTGGACTTTCCAGAACTGAAGTGATGGGAGTGACGGGGGAACGAGAGCAGTAAGGAGGGGCGGTCGAGTCGGGTCGATGACCGTTCCCGACCCGAAGCGGTCCTATGTGCGGTCAGGGTGTACTGATTGAAAGCCGAGGCCATCGGTGGCCGAATCGCTTGGAATTCACGCGGTGCATAAACGTTGAGACGCTCGCCCGCCGAGGGTTGTGCCGAACTCGCAGTTCAAACAGGTCATTCAATCCGTACGGCGCTATGACCTTCAATGATTCATCACCGTCCAGGCAAATGCCAACGCAAGTGGCAAACTCTGGCCAAGTGGCCAGCCCATCTTCCAAAGACGTTAGGGGTGAAACCGCCTGGCCGAGCGCTTCTGCGAACCACTCGTGCACTCTGGCCTGGTTTGTCACTTCCCAAGTGAGCGAGGGAAGGAGCCAATGCAGCCGCTCTTGAAGTTCGGCATCCAGAGCTAGAGGCGCTTCGGCATCAAAGTACGCAACGTCCACGTCATCCAAGTTCGAGGGCTCCTGAAAGCCATGCAAGCTATCCCAAACCAAGGATCTGATGGCCCCTGCACCGATGCACCACGAGGGCAAACCAAGGCAGCGCACCGCCCGCAGCGCAGCCATCAGTTGCTCAGAGGATTCGACGAGGTCGCATAGTTGTTGCTCATAGCCCGCTCGAACGTTTGTCATCATTTCGCCAGGAACTAGAATTTCCGGTTGCTTGTATGTGGAAACAGCATATCCGGAATCGTCGGCTGCCCGCTTATGGCCGTAAGCAGTCCTCAATGTGCCACATCGCTTCGTTCAGACCCGACGTGACACAAGCTCGGCCAGAACCGTCTCAAGCTCGACATCGCCGTGGGTTATTTCATCCGGGCGCCCTTCGAAATCGATCCAACCTTCATTGAATCCGTCCAGCATGCGCATCCGTGGCAGCGGATACTTCATGCCCTGTGAGCGGAACAGCGCTTCCCAGGTCTGCCTGTCGACACGCTCGGCGCGGACGGGGCGATCGAGCACGCGAGCGAAAGCCGACGCGAGATCGTTGGGCGACACCCGGCGCGGGCCTTCGAGTTCGAACACGCGTACGCCGGCCCAGGTCTGCTGGAGAAGTTCGGCTGCAACGCGCCCGACGTCTGCGGTAGCGACCATGGGTACGGGCTTGTCGAGCGGCAGCAGGTAACTGGCGATAACGCCATCGTCACGCGCGGACGCGACGTCCCATGCTGCGTTATCCATAAACCAGCCCGGCCGCAGAAATGTCACCGGCATGGGCATCTTGCGCAACGCCTGCTCCATCAATGTGCGCTGAGTGAGCAGATTGCTTTCTTGCGCCTGGGCTCCGATCGTCGACAGGCAAACCACTTTTTCGGGCCGTGCCTTCACAATCGCCGTCGACACGGCATCGATCACCGCCTGCGCCTCGGGAAACCCTGGCTCGGGATCGAACTCGGAAGGAGGCAGGATGAATACACCTTTTGCGCCTTCGAACGCAGCGGTGAGCGACGCAGCGTCTTCCATGCGAGCCGTCGCGATTTCACAGCCTAGCGCGGCCCACGGACCCGCTCGTGTTGTGTCGCGTAACACCGCACGCACCGGTTGACCGGCCGCGAGAAGCTGGCGGGCGACTGCGCCGCCGACTTTGCCTGTGATCCCCGTAATTGCAAACATTGCCACTCTCCTTACATGGATAAATAACGTGGCGCCGCAAAGGCGCCGTTCATCGACGAAGCGTCGGTGAGGTGCATTCTGCGGAAATGCCAATCAAAACAAAATGACAGGGATGGCACTAGATAAGTGACACAGAATCACTAATTAGGCATGATTGAAATCGGTATGCAGCATGGACGTCCGGGGCGAGGATGCTGTGCTGACCTTTAGCCGACCACTTGTTATCCCTCATCCGTCCTACGAGCGCGACCATGAAATACAGTAGCGAGAAGCTGTCCGGCGGCATTGGTGTGTTCGCAGCGGTAGTCGATGCAGGGACGTTTGCCGCCGCTTCGGAAGTGTTAGGAATGTCGCCGCCGGGCGTCAGTCGGGCGATTGCGCGGCTGGAAGAGAAATTGAAGATCCGGCTCTTTAACCGGACGACGCGCTCCGTCTCCCTGACAGAAGAAGGCCGCCGGTTTTACGAACAGGTCATGCCTCATCTTGCAGGGCTGGAGGAAGCAGCCGCGGCCGCGGCAGGTGGCGCGTCGGCGGTGCGCGGAAAGCTGAGAGTCAATCTGGACCCCGTGTTCTACCGGATCATTCTTGGGCAGCGGCTCAATGCGTTCATGGATGCGCACCCTGAGCTCGAAATCGAGTTCATCGCGCGAGACAGTCTGGGTGACCTCGTCATGGACGGCTTCGATCTTGCGCTACGGTTCGGCGAGCCCAAGTCATCCACCTTGATCGCGCGGAAACTGCTGGATAGCGGCATTGTGACGGTCGCCGCGCCGTCGTACATCGCGCGTTGGGGGCGACCAGCTAAACCGGAAGAGCTTGAACGCGGCAACCACCGATGCCTTGAATTCCGTAATCCGGAGACGGGCAAGCCGTTCCCGTGGGAGTTCCATCGCAGGCGAAAACGCATCTTGGTCGACACCCGAGGCCGCCTCACGGTCAACGATCCCAGCGCGCTTCTCAATGCATGCCTGGCCGGCTCAGGGATTGCGCAGATGCTTGTCCTGGGCGCCGAGCATCTGATTGCCGAGGGCCGCTTGGTCAATCTGTTTCCCGAATGGACCGACGAGCGATATCCCTTTTACGCCTACTACCCGTCGCGGCATCACATGCCGGCAAAGACCAGGGCGTTTCTTGACTTCGTTATCGAGCTGACCCGCAATCCATGACGCGCCGGCACAGGCTGGCGCTGCGACGGCGTGACCGCGTCAACGCCGTTCTGTGCCGTTACGCACGTCGCACAAACTCCACAAAGGCGTCTGAGCTAAGCGGCCGGCTGACCAGATAACCCTGGATGGCGTCGCAGCCCGCGTCCTTTAACTCATCGGCCTGATGTTGGTGCTCGACCCCTTCGGCAATTGTTTTCATGCCCAGCGAACGAGCAAGACCGACGATGCCTCGAATTACCGCCGAGGCCTTCTCTGACGCCGCCAGCCCGCGGACAAAGGATTTGTCGATCTTGAGCGTGTCCACAGGCAGCCGGACCAGATAGCTCAAACTGGAGTATCCCGCACCGAAGTCGTCGAGCGACGTGGATAGTCCGGCTTGTTTCAGCGTGGCGAGAACGGAAGTCGCCATTTCGATATCGCTGACCAGGCAGTCTTCCGTGATTTCCACATCGAGCATGGCGGCAGAGATGCCGTGTTTCCGGACGGCATGGTGAATGCGATCTGCCAGCCCCATATCGAGTAGTTGCCGAGCCGATAGATTCAGGCTGATTCGCGGTACGTTGACGCCCATCTGTTGCCATGCGGCGATATGCAAGCAAACCGCATTGAGCAGCCAATCGACAAGGACGCCCTCGTAGGGGGACTCAAGCAGCAGTGCCAAGAATGCGTCAGGTGTCAGCAAGCCCCGTTCGGGATGACGCCAGCGAAGAAGCGCCTCGGCGCCGATCAGGGTGGCGTCCGCGAGAGATATCTGGGCCTGGAAATGAAGCTCGAACTGGTTCTGCGCAAATGCCGCACGCAGATCGGAGCGCAACGCGACCCGGTTGCGCACGCCCCGGTCCAGTATCACGTCATACGTGCGTACTTGAAGCCCGCCAGCCGACTTGGCCGCGTACATGGCCGTATCGGCCTGACTCAGCAACGTCTCGGCGGTTTCGGGGTCTTCTCCCATTAGCGCGATACCTATGCTGGCAGACAGAGAGATCGCTCGGCCGCCTATTTCGAACGGCATGGCAAGCGCATTGAGCACCGCGAAGGCGCACGCTTCTGCGGCGCTTTTTGTGGTGTTGCGCAACAGTAGAACAAACTCGTCGCCGCCTACGCGCGCAGCAAAAAAGGCAGGTCCGAGACTTGCGGTAAGCCTTACCGAGAAATTACGCAGCAGTGCGTCACCGGCGGCATGGCCGAACGCGTCGTTGACTTCCTTCAGATGGTCCAAGTCGATAAACAGCACCGCGACAGAGACGTCATTCGGCGTGCTTGGCAAAGCAGCTCCAGCGACGGCACGAGACAGGGCTTCCATGCAACTGCGTCGATTCGCCAACCCCGTCAGATAATCGTGACTCGCTTCAAACTCCAGTTGGGCAGCGTGCTCGTGTTCGCGCGTGACGTCGCGAAAAAGCACCGTAATACCCTCATCGTGGCGAAATGAGCGCGCTTCAAACCAAGTGCGGAGCGGGGCGTAATAGCCAGTGTGGCAGCCGGGACGTCCTGTGGCCGCTGTGTGCCGGTAGATCCGGTAGTAGCCGGAGTTCACCAAGTCCGGGTAACACTGCCAGATTTCGCGTCCGAGGAGGTTTTGTCGCTCCTGCTGCAAATATCGCTCGGCGGTGTTGTTGAGGTACGTAAAGCGCCAGGACTTGTCTATCGACATGAATCCGTCGCTAAGGCTATCAAGCATTTCCGCCAGGTGAGCCGGTGCCGGCTGGTGGGCGCCAGCAGCCAGTGGATCTTGCGTATGTCGTGCCATTTTTCGGACCTATGTTCGCGTGGAACTTAAGAGCCATTGTTGGCCCGCAAACTGTGCGTCCGCGCATTTTAACGGCCTTTGTGCAGCACAAAAATCGCGGTTTCTCGGGCCCCAGCCACCGCTGATGTTCAGTGACCGGCCCTCAGAGTCCCCGGATGGATATCGACCTAGCGGGCGCCAAGGCCGTCTGCGAAAACGGCGTGCTTGTTCTGACGCTGCCGAAATCGGCAGGCAACCAGAACAAGATCCTTCAGATTGAATGAGTTCCGGACTCCACCCGCCACGACGGCTCGCGCTTTTCCAGGAACGCCGCGACGCCTTCGCGGGCCTCATCCGTGCTGCGGCAAGCCGCGATGCGTTCGACCGTGTCGTTGATGAGCGCGGCGTTGACGGGTTGCCCGGCGAAGTCTCGCACCAGCCGTTTGCTGGCCTGTACGGCGTCGGGGCCATTGGCGCACAACGTGCGGCAGATGGCGTTGGCGGTGTCGTGCAAGTGTTCGGCCGGCACCACCTCGTGCAGCAGGCCCAGGCGCAGCGCGGTGGCGGCGTCGAAGCGCTCGGCCGTCAGGAAGTATCGATTGGCCGCGCGCTCGCCCATGGCGCGGATCACATAGGGGCTGATCGTGGCGGGCAGCAGGCCCAGCCGGGTTTCGGACAAGCAGAAGTGCGCGCTGTCTGCCGCCACCGCGATGTCGCAGGTCGACAGCAGGCCCATGCCGCCCGCGTAGGCGTCGCCGTTCACGCAGGCGACGACGGGTTTGGGGCATGACCAAATGGTGTGCAGCATGTCGGCCAGCCGGCCGGCGTCGGCGCGGTTGTCGGCGTCGGAGTAGGTGGCCATCTTGCGCATCCAGTTCAAGTCGCCGCCGGCGCAGAACGCCTTGCCCGCGCCCGTCAGCAGCAGTACGCGCACGCGGGGGTCTTCGCCCGCCTGCTTGACGGCGGTGGTCAGCGCGGCGATCAGCGTTTCGTCGAATGCGTTGCGCATGTCGGGGCGGTTGAGCGTCAGGCGGACGATGGCGCCGTCGTAGGTGATGTCCAGCGGGGCAGACATCGGGGCAGACAGCGAGGCAGACAGCGGGCCAGACAGCGGGGTGGTCACAGTCATGCGGAACCTCCGGATATTTTGAATTTGGCTCAATTACGTTGGATGATAAAGCTGATGATTCCAGCCGTAAATCGGGCCACCCAGGATGACTTCTATAAAAATATTGAGTTATCCTCAAAAAAATAACGGAGCGAGACATGAATCCACTTTCCGACGGCCAGGCTGCCGGTACGCGCACTGATTCCCACGCCAATGCCGGCGCGGATTCACGATACGCGTCGGTTTTTCGGCCCGGTTTGTTCGACGGCAAGACGGTTGTGGTGACGGGGGGCGGCAGCGGGTTGGGGCGCTGCACCGCGCACGAACTTGCGGCGCTTGGCGCCCGCCTGGCGCTGGTGGGCCGCAAGCAGGACAAGCTGGATGCGGCGGCCGCTGAGCTTGCACGCATCTATCCGGAAGCCGCCGAGCGCATCAGCCTGCACGCCTGCGATATTCGCGATGAAGCCGGCGTGCGCGCCACGGTGTCTGACGTGCTGACCCGCCATGGCGCCATCGACGGGCTGTTCAATTGCGCGGGCGGGCAGTTTCCCGCGCCGCTGGACCGCATCAGTTTCAACGGCTGGAATGCCGTGGTGCAGAACAATCTGCACGGCACGTTCCTGATGGCGCGCGAGGTCTATACGCAGCACATGCGCCAGCACGGCGGGGCCATCGTCAACATGTTGGCCGACATCTGGGGCGGCATGCCGGGCATGGGGCATTCGGGGGCGGCGCGCGCCGGGGTGTGGAACCTGACCGAAACCGCCGCCTGCGAATGGGCGCATGCCGGGGTGCGGGTCAATGCGGTGGCGCCGGGCTGGATCGCGTCCAGTGGCATGGACAGCTACGACGACCACTACCGCGCGGTGCTGCGCGAGCTGAAAACGAAGGTGCCGCTACAGCGCTTCGGCACCGAGGCCGAGCTGGCGGCAGCGGTGGTGTTCCTGCTGTCGCCCGCGGCGGCCTTCATCAACGGCAGCGTCATCCGGGTGGATGGCGGGGTGCCCAACGCGCGCCATTCGTGGACGTTGCAGCCCGCCGAACGCGGCGAGGTCTACAACGGTTTTCCTCAGTACGTGGCGCCGTCCTTGTTTGCAGAACCCGCGCCGGGTTCGTCTGATTCGTCCGACGCTTCGGACGCCTGAAGCCGATGCAGCGCGTCGCGCACTTCGCCGCGGAACCGGGCCAGCGCCAGCGTGTCCTGGCGCGGCGGCTGCAAGGCCTGCCACAGAAAGCCGACCAACTGGTCGGCGGTGGCGGCCACGTCCACGCGCGCGCCGCGCAGAATGGCGTCCCACAGCACATGCTCCATCGGGCCATACACGGTGGACCGCAGCAAGCGCAGCGGCATGTCGCGCCGAATGTCGCCGTCCGCCTGGCCCTGCGCCAGAATTCGCATCAGCGGCGCGGTGTAGCGGCGTTGCAGCCCGGCGTAGACCTCGCCGAAATCATCGTTGCGCGCGCGCCCTTCGGACAAAATGAACGCGCACAGCCCCGGCCCCTCGGCCAGCAGATGCCGCAAATGCGCATGCACCAGATAGTGCAATTGCGCGCGCGCACCCTGCACATGGGGCAGGCTGTCTTCCACCTTGGCGATGATTTCGTCATACCAATCGCCGATCACCCGCACGCACAGTTCACGTTTGCCGCCGAAGTACGTAAAGATGGTGGCTTCGGACACGCCCAGCCGCTGCGCGATGTCGGTCGTCGTGGCGGCCTGGAAGCCGGCCTCGGAAAAGACCTGGCGGGCCATGTGCAGGATGTCGCGTATCCGCTGCTCGGACTTGGCGCTGGCAGGCGGGCGGCGTATCGGTACGGCGGGGGTTTTTTCCATGCGGACGGCGGTGGGGCGGGTAGGCGGAGCTTATTATTGAGCCAGGGTCAAGCCGGTAGAGCAAGCCCCTGGATGAATCCATAACAACATCAGAGACAAAATCATGCTGTCCCGAGCCGGATCTTATAAGCAGCTTGTGTCCGAATTCCAATGGCAGGTGCCGGCGGCGTTCAACATCGGCGTCGACGCCTGCGACAAATGGGCCGACGGCAGCGGCCGCCTGGCCCTGATCTTCGAAAAGAGCGACGGCGCGCAAACGCGCTACTCGTTTGACGACATCAAGGAACAGTCCAACCGCCTGGCGCACAGCCTGGCCCGCCACGGCGTGCGGCGCGGCGACCGCGTGGCGGTGTATTTGCCGCAGGCGCCTGAAACGGCCATGACCCATATCGCCGTCTACAAGATGGGCGCGGTGGCGGTGCCGCTCTTTACGCTGTTTGGCGTGGACGCCATTCAGTACCGGCTGGCCAATAGCGGCGCGGCCGCGCTGGTGACAGACACGGAAGGTTGCCGCAAGCTGCGCGAGATTCGCGCGAGCCTGCCGGATTTGAAAGTCATCTATTGCATTGATGGTGACGGCGACGGCGACGGCGAGGCCGTGCCGTTTCACCCGGCGCTGGCCGCCGAGTCCCCCGACTACACCCCGGTGCAGACGGCGGCCGACGACCCGGCCGTGATCATCTACACATCCGGCACCACCGGCAAGCCCAAGGGCGCGCTGCACGCGCATCGCGTGTTGCTGGGCCATCTGCCGGGCGTGGAGATGTCGCATGAATTTTTCCCCGAGAACGCCGCCCTGATGTGGACGCCGGCCGACTGGGCCTGGATTGGCGGGCTGCTGGATGTGTTGCTGCCCGCCTGGCACCACGGCGTGCCGGTGCTGGCGCGCCGCTTCGAAAAGTTTGACGGCACGTCTGCCCTGGAGCTGATGGCGCGCCACGGCGTGACGCACACCTTCCTGCCTCCCACCGCGCTGAAGATGATGCGCGGGTCGGCTTACCCGGAAGGCGCGAGGCCGTTGGCGCTGCGCTCGGTGGCAAGCGGCGGGGAATCGCTGGGCGCTGAACTTATCGACTGGGGCCGCCGCGTGCTGGGCGTGACCATCAACGAGTTCTACGGTCAGACCGAATGCAATATGTTGGTGTCGTCGTGCTCGTCGCTGTTTGACCCGGAAATCGGGTCAATCGGCCGCGCCGCGCCGGGCCATCGGGTGGTTATTGTGGATGACCAAGGCGTTGAAGTGGCCGATGGACAAGAGGGCAACATCGGCGTACTGCGGCCGGACCCGGTCATGTTCCTGGGCTACTGGAACAACCCCGAGGCCACCGCCGAAAAATTCGTGGGCGACGTCTTGCTGACAGGCGACTTGGGCGTGCGCGACGCCCAGGGCTTCATCCGTTTCGTGGGCCGCAACGACGACGTCATCACCAGCGCGGGCTACCGCATCGGCCCGGCCCCCATCGAAGACTGCCTGATCGGTCACCCCGCCGTGCGCATGGCGGCGGTGGTGGGCGTGCCGGATGCGCAGCGTACCGAAATCGTCATGGCCTATGTGGTGCTGAATGAGGGCGTCGAGGGCAATGACGAACTCGTCAAAGCCTTGCAGGCGCACGTGCGCACCCGGCTGGCCGCCCATGAGTACCCGCGCGCCATCCGGTTTGTAACCAGTTTGCCAACTACGGCCACCGGCAAGATCATCCGCAGGGAGCTGCGTGACGGCACCTATGCTTGAGCCGTCTCAACCCGTGACAATCTCGTCCATGTGGATGGGTTGACGGGTTGCCCAGCGCTGCAAGTATGATGGCGCAAATTGCATACGGCCCCACACAATTGGGGCCGTATCACCATTAGTCAAAGCATGGAGATAGCCCCAATGAATAAGCCATTGGATGGGGGTTTGGCCGCGTTGAACGTGCCAGCCTACGTCAAGCATCGCGGCCTGGTCGACTGGGTAGCCAGTTTTGTTGCACTGGCCAAGCCGGATCGCGTCGTGTGGTGCGACGGCTCGCAAGAAGAATATGACCGCCTGTGTGAACAGATGGTCCAAGCCGGCACCATGCGCCGGCTCAACCCCGCCAAGCGGCCCAATTCTTTCCTGGCGTGCTCGGACCCGTCCGACGTGGCGCGCGTGGAAGACCGCACCTTCATCTGTTCCGACCGGCCGGAAGACGCCGGCCCCACGAACAACTGGGCCGATCCGGCCGAGATGCGCGACACCTTGAACGGCCTGTTCGACGGGGCCATGCGCGGCCGCACGCTGTACGTCGTGCCGTTCTCGATGGGCCCGCTGGGCTCCGACATCGCCCACATTGGCGTTGAACTGTCTGACAGCCCGTACGTGGCCGTCAACATGCGCATCATGACGCGCATGGGCAAGCAGGTGTATGACGTGCTGGGCGCCGATGGTGACTTCGTGCCTTGCGTGCATTCCGTGGGCAAGCCCCTGGCCGACGGCGAAGCCGACGTGGCCTGGCCGTGCAACCCCACCAAGTACATCGTGCATTTCCCCAAGAGCCGCGAAATCTGGAGCTTTGGTTCCGGCTACGGCGGCAACGCGCTGCTGGGCAAGAAGTGCTTCGCGCTGCGCATCGCGTCCACCATGGGCCGCGACCAGGGCTGGCTGGCCGAACACATGCTGATTTTGGGCGTGACTTCGCCCAAGGGCCGCAAGTACCACGTGGCGGCGGCGTTCCCGTCCGCCTGCGGCAAGACCAACTTCGCCATGCTGATTCCGCCGCAAGGCATGGACGGCTGGAAGGTCACGACCATTGGCGATGACATCGCCTGGATCAAACCCGGCCCCGACGGCCGCCTGCACGCCATCAACCCGGAAGCCGGCTATTTCGGCGTGGCCCCGGGCACCAGCGAGCAGACCAACTTCAACGCCATGGCCACCTTGAAGGCCAACGTCATCTTCACCAACGTGGCGCTGACCGATGACGGCGACGTCTGGTGGGAAGGCATGACCGACACGCCGCCCGCGCACCTGATCGACTGGCAAGGCCAGGACTGGACGCCCGCCATCGCGCGCGAAACCGGCCGCAAGGCCGCGCACCCGAACGCGCGCTTCACGGCGCCCGCCGCGCAATGCCCGTCCATCGACCCCGAATGGGAAAACCCGAAGGGCGTCGTCATCGACGCGTTCATCTTCGGCGGCCGCCGCTCCACCACCGTGCCGCTGGTGACCGAAGCGCGCAACTGGGTCGAAGGCGTCTACATGGCCGCCACCATGGGTTCGGAAACCACCGCCGCCGCCGCCGGGCAGCAAGGCGTGGTGCGCCGCGACCCGTTCGCCATGCTGCCGTTCTGCGGCTACAACATGAGCGACTACTTCAACCACTGGCTGAAGCTGGGCAAGCAACTGGAAGCCACCGGCGCCACCTTGCCGCGCATCTACTGCGTCAACTGGTTCCGCAAGGGCCCAGATGGCAAGTTCGTGTGGCCGGGCTTTGGTGAAAACATGCGCGTGCTGCGCTGGATGCTGGGCCGCATCGACGGCCAGTCCAAGGGTGTGGACCAGGTGTTTGGCGTGTCGCCCAGCTACCAGGACATCGACTGGACCGGGCTGGAATTCACGCCCGACAAGTTTGAGCAAGTCATGTCGGTGGATGCCGGCGCGTGGCGCGACGAGCTGGCGCTGCACGACGAGCTGTTTACCCAACTGGCGGCGGGCTTGCCTGAAGACCTGCCGTCCACCAAGACGAAGATCGAAGGACGACTGGCGGCCTGATCTGCCAGGCTTGGACCGGTGTGCTGAATGTGTAGCTGAGCGTTTAGCCGGTGCCGGTTAGCTGAACCGCACTCTGATCTGCCCGCGCGCCCCATCGGCGCGCGGGCTTTTTCTTTTCCGCTGGGCGGATCGCACCACCCCGCCGCAGATCACAAGGCACAATGCGTTCATGAAACTCGATCCGGAAGACCTGGCCAAGATCTCCTCATTGACCTTGGCGCATTACGAAGAGAACGCGGTGTCGTTTGAAGCGGGCACCCGCGACCACGACGTCAGCCAGAACATCGCGGCCTTGCTTCGGCATATCCCGGGCGCACCACCCTACGACATCCTGGACCTGGGCTGCGGCCCCGGCCGCGATCTCAAGACCTTTGCCGCCTTGGGGCACCGGCCGGTGGGGCTGGACGGCACGCCCAGTTTCGTCGATATGGCGCGCGCGGCCAGCGGCTGCGAGGTCTGGCAGCAGGACTTCCTGCAACTGGCGCTGCCCGCCGAGCGCTTTGACGGCATCTACGCCAACGCGGTGCTGTTCCATGTGCCGGGCCAGGAATTGCCGCGTGTGCTGCGCGAATTGTGGACGGCGTTGCGGCCGGGCGGCGTGCTGTTCAGCTCCAACCCGCGCGGTGGCAACCAGGAAGGGTGGAATCGCGGGCGCTATGGCGCGTATCACGACCTGGACGGCTGGCGCGCGTTGATGACAAACGCGGGCTTTGAAGAGCTGGAACACTATTACCGGCCGGATGGCTTGCCGCGTGAGCAGCAGCCTTGGCTGGCCAGTGTGTGGCGGCGGGTGGGGTAGGGCGGCGCCGCGCGCTTGCAGGAATCGGACAGGCGCCGCGAATTTCGGCCAGGTCCGTCGACATAGATCAGACTTTCATCGAATAGCCGCAGTCGGCGGATAGCCGCCGCCGGATCTGGCTACCGGGGCGGCCGTCCGCAGCGCCAGTATTCACCTCATCCAATCAGCACTGCGATGAGGTGATGCGATGAAAGGTCTGGAAAACAAAGTCGCCATTGTGACGGGCGGCGCCACGCTGATCGGCGCGGGCGTTGTCCACGTATTGCGCGCCAAGGGCGTGCGCGTGGCGCTCTTCGATATCGACGCCGCCAATGGCGAACGCGTGGCCGCGGCTGACAAGGCCGGCGAACGCGTCGCCTCGGCCGGCAAGGCAGGCACGCGCTTCTGGCCGGTGGACATCACCGACGACGCACAACTGGCGCGCGGCGTGGCGGATGTGGCTGCCCACTTCGGGCGCATCGATTATCTGGTCAACCTGGCCGCCACCTATCTGGACGACGGCGCTGCATCCGGCCGCGCCGACTGGTTGCGCGCGTTGGACATCAACGTGGTCAGCGCCGTGATGGCGGCGCGTGCGGTCCACCCGCATCTGGTCGCCGCAGGCGGCGGCGCCATCGTCAACTTCACCAGCATCTCGTCGCGCGTGGCGCAGACGGGCCGATGGCTTTATCCCGTATCCAAGGCCGCGCTGCTGCAAGTGACCCGCAGCCTGGCGATGGATTACGCCGCCGACCGCATCCGCGTGAATTCCGTCTCGCCGGGTTGGACATGGTCGCGCGTGATGGACGAGCTGACCCAAGGCGACCGCGCCAAGACCGACCGCGTTGCCGCCGACTACCACCTGCTGGGCCGCGCGGGCGACCCGGCGGAAGTGGCCGAAGTCGTGGCGTTTTTGCTGTCCGACCACGCCAGTTTCGTGACCGGCGCCGACTACGCGGTGGATGGCGGCTATTCCGCCATGGGCCCGGAGCAGGCGCGTCCCGCCATCCCGCGTCTGGCCGAGTAAGCGCGCCGCCTTGCCACTACCGGCCCGCGCGCGCAGCGGCGGAGCCAGCAATCCAAAGGAGAGTAATGATGCGTCGAATCGCAATCGTGGGCGGCGGGCAGGCCGGACTGCCCCTGGCGTTGGGCCTGCTGGACAAGGGATACGCGGTGACGGTCGTCACCAACCGCGACCCCGACAACATCCGCAACGGCAAAGTGATGTCCAGCCAATGCATGTTTGATGCGTCGTTGCAGGTGGAGCGTGACCTGGGCCTGAACCTGTGGGAGGCCGATTGCCCCACCGTCGACGGCATCGGCCTGGCCGTGCCGCATCCCGAACAACCGGGCCAGAAGGTGATTGACTGGGTGGCGCGGCTGGACAAGCCGGCGCAAGCCGTGGACCAGCGCATCAAGATGCCGGCGTGGATGGAATTGTTTGAAGCGCGCGGCGGCAAGCTGCTGATCCAGGACGGGGGCGTGGCCGAGCTGGAACTGCTGGCGGCGTCGCATGACCTTGTGCTGCTGGCCGCAGGCAAGGGCGACGTGGTCAAACTGTTCGAACGCGATGCGCAGCGCTCGCGCTTTGACCGGCCGCAACGCGCGCTGGCGCTGACGTATGTCAGCGGCATGCGCCCCGCGCCGGACTATTCCCGCGTGGCGTTCAACCTGATTCCGGGCGTGGGCGAATACTTTGTGTTCCCCGCGCTGACCACAAGCGGCCCCTGCGAAATCATGGTGTTCGAAGGCATTCCCGGCGGGCCGATGGACTGCTGGCGCGACATCAAGTCACCGCAGGAACATCTGGCGCAAAGCCTGAACATTCTGCGCACGTATCTGCCGTGGGAAGCCGAACGCTGCGGCGCGGTGGAACTGACCGACGCCAATGGCATTCTTGCCGGCAGCTTCGCGCCCACCGTGCGCAAGCCGGTGATGACCTTGCCGTCGGGCCGGCTCGTGTTCGGGCTGGGCGACGCGGTGGTCACCAACGACCCGATCACGGGGCAGGGGTCGAACAACGCCACCAAGGCGTGCGCCGTTTACCTGGATGCGATTGTGGCGCACGGGGATGGCGCGTTCACCGCCGACTGGATGCAGCGCACGTTCGAACGCTTCTGGGAATACGGCGAAGCGGTTGTGGAATGGACCAACTCGATGCTGATGCCACCCGCGCCGCATCTGTTGAAGCTGCTGAAGGCGGCCGATGACGCGCCCGCGCTGGCCAGCGCCATCGCCAATGGCTTCAACCATCCGCCCGCCTTCTTCCCGTGGTGGCGCGACGATGTCGCCTGCGACGCGTTCATCGCCTCGAATGCAGCCCGGGCAGCGCGGGCGGCCGCATGACGGCCCCGCTGGACTGGGGCAGCACGGACCTGCATCCCAAGGTCCTGCGTGGCGTGCTGGGCAGCTACCCGACGGGCGTGGCCATTGTGGCCACGCGTTGCCCGGACGGGCGCAATGTCGGGCTGACCATCAATTCCTTTGCCTCGCTATCGCTGGACCCGCCGCTGGTGTTGTGGAGCCTGGTGAACCACTCGCCGAACCTGGCGGCGTTTCGGGATTGCCGCCACTTCACCATCAGCGTGTTGGCCTGCGGGCAGGAAGCGCTGGCGATGCGCTTTGCGAGTTCCGCCGTGCCGGACAAATTCGACGGCACACCGCTGCATGAAGTGCCCGAAGGCGTGCCTGCCATCGCCGGGGCCGTCGCCACCTTGGTCTGCGCCAACGATCAGCAAAGCCCGGCGGGCGACCATCTGCTGCTGTTTGGCCGCGTGCTGCGCGTGGCCAGCGCGGCCAGCGCCGTGGCAACACCGCTGGTGTTCCACGCCGGGCGCTTCACCGCGCTGACCGCCGCCTAGCAGCACCCCCCCACTTCACGTTGGAGCAAGTCATGGCGACCCGGTCAGCGGCGCAGATCATCATCGTCGGCAGTGGCATGAATTCATTGGTGTGCGCGGCGCTGTTGGCGCAGCGCGGCAAATCCGTGCTGGTGCTGGAACGCAACGACCGGCTGGGCGGCTGCATCCGTACCGAAGAACTTTTCCCCGGTTATCGGCACGACGTGCTGTCTTGCTGGTATCCGTTGTTTGTGGGAAGCCCCGCCTACGCGGCGTTGAAACCCGCGCTGCATGCGGCCGGTTTGGAATTCATGCAGGGCGATTACACGACGGGCCTGGTGCTGCCCGACGGTTCCGGCCTGGCGCTCAAGCAAGACATCGAAGACACCGCGCGCCGGCTGGACGCCTGGGCGCCGGGCGACGGCACGGCCTTTGCGCATATGGCGCAACGTCTGTTTGGCGAAGATGCCGCGCTGACCTTCGGCCTGTTGGGGCAGAACCCCTATGGCGCCGGCATGGTGAAGCTGTTGTTCAAGGAATGGCGCAAGCGCGGTGCGGACGGCTTGGCCGCGTTTGCCGCGGACTCGATGGAGCCGTTTCGCCGCTGGGCCGAACGCGCATTGCAGTCCGACGCCGTGCGCGCCCTGATCGCGCCGTGGGTGTTGCACACGGGCCTGGGTCCGGATGACGCCGCGTCCGCGCTGATCGGCAAGCTGACGTTTGCGGCCGTGGTGGCGGGCGGCATGCCGGTGGTGAAGGGCGGAGGCAGCGGCATCGTCGCCGCACTGGCCAAGGTGATCGAACAACACGGCGGGCAGTTGCTGACCGGCACGACGGTCGAACGCATTCTGACGCGTGGCGATGGCCGCAAGCGCCGCGCGGTGGGCGTGGTGGCGAACGGCCGTGAGTACGCCGCGTCCGACGCCGTGGTGTGCAACGTGACGCCGGGCCAGTTGTATGAACAGCTGCTGCCGGATGCGCCCGCGCCCGTGCGCCAGCGCGCCGCCGCGTATCGCTACGGCCGGGGCGGCATGCAGATTCACTTCGCGCTGAATGCGCCGCCTGATTGGCTGACGCCGGAACTGCGCCACGTGCCGCTCGTGCATCTGACGGAAAGCATGGAGCAGGTCTGCCTGTCGGTCACCGAGGCCAACAACGGCCTGTTGCCCGCGCGGCCCACCTTGGCCATCGGCCAGCCCGTTGCCGTGGACCCCTCGCGCGCGCCGGACGGGGGGTGGATCTTGTGGGTGCAGATGCAAGAGCTGCCGGTGCGCGTCAAAGGCGACGCGGCGGGCCAGATCACCGTGCCGGCGGACGGCCGCTGGACCGATGCGCTGCGCGAAGCCGTTGCCGACCGCGTGCAAGCGCGTCTGGAAGGCGTGATGCCGGGCCTTGCCGGCCGCATCGTGGGCCGCCGCAGCTATTCACCCGCCGACCTTGAAGGCATGAACGTCAATCTGGTTGGCGGCGATCCGTATTCAGGGGTGTGCTCGCCCGACCAGTTTTTCTGGCTGCGGCCCTTTGCCGGCAACCACGGCGCGCGCGGGCATCGCACGCCGCTGCGCAACCTCTTTCATATCGGCGCTTCTACCCATCCCGGCCCCGGCCTGGGCGGCGGCTCCGGCTATCTCGTCGCGCAACATCTGGCGCCCCGTGCGGGCAGGAGCGGAACATGAGCACACACTTTGAACCCCGGCGGCTGGCTTGTGCCGTGGCATTGGCGCTGGCTAGCGGGGCGGCGTCGGCTACCGAAGGGGGCGGGTTGGGCATCTACCCCGATGGCCTGGAAAACTTCATGTCGGGCGCGCTGCCGCCGCCCGGCGTGCACATGCTGGTCTACGGCGGCGGAGCGCGCTACGACACGCTGCGCGGCAACGATGGCCAACGTGTGCCGGTGCCGGGCTTCAAGGTCGACGTCAACGTGCTGGCGCCGCGGTTGATCTGGGTGACCGAGCAGCAGGTGCTGGGCGGGCAACTGGCCTTTCACGCCATCGCGCCCTTGCTGGACGTAACCTTCAAGGCGGCCGGCGAACGCTACCGCAGCACGGGCCTGGGCGACATGACGCTGGGCGTGGCGCTGGGCTATCACGTGTCGCCGTCGCTGCACTACGTGGTTGGGCTGGACATGTACGCGCCCACCGGCGAGTACAACCGCAACGACCCCTCCAGCCTGGGCAAGAACTACTGGACGGCGCAGCCCGTGTTCGCGTTGAGCCGCATCAGCCCCGATGGCTTTAACGCCGACCTCAAGCTGATGTACGACTTCAACTTCACGAACTCGGCCACCAACACCCGTTCCGGCCAGGCCATTCACGCCGACTACGCGCTGGGTTGGGGCGTGGGCAAGGGCTGGGTGCTGGGCGTGGGCGGCCACGCCTTCCAGCAGGTAACGGACGACAGCGGGCCGAACAGCGCCGCCGGCCGCGCCCGCGCGTTTGGTGTCGGGCCGGCGGTGCGATACCTGAACGACAAGGGCTGGCTGTTCACCGCCAAGTGGCAGCAGGAATTCAAGGTGAAGAACCGGCCCGAAGGGTCGCAGCTTTACGTGAAGCTGGCGATTCCGTTCTGATGGCCGGGCGGCCAGGGTTTGCCCGCCGCCGCGCCCGCGTGATACAAGACGGGCCTCTTCAGCTGTCTGCCTTGGTTTCATGGTCTCCGCTTCGACGCTTGGATTGTTCCTGGCAGGGGTCGCCGTCATTCTGGCGATGCCCGGCCCCACCAATACCTTGTTGGCCGCGGCCGGGTTGCGCCAAGGCTTCCTGCGGTCAGCACGCTTGACCGGCGCAGAACTGGCCGGCTACCTGATCGCCATCACGGTCTGGGGCCGCTTTCTGGAACAGGCGGCGCAGGCGTTCCCGTGGCTGCCAGCGGTGGTGCGCGTGGCGGCCAGCGTGTACATCGCCTATCTGTCCATCCGCATGTGGCGCGCGGCGCAAACGGTGCCATCGGCCGCGCAACAAATGATCGGCATGCGGACGCTGTTTGTGGCGACGCTGCTGAATCCCAAAGGCATCCTGTTCGCCAGCGGCATCTTCCCGCCTGCGGCCTTTTTGAACTTGTCCACGTACCTGGTCTTCATGGCGATATTCGCGGCGCTGCTGGTGCCGATCGGACTGATGTGGGTGGCGTTCGGCGCGTCGCTGGGCAACCAAAAAATCAAGTGGATCAGCCCGGCGCAAGTGCAGCGCGGGGCCTCAGTGGTGTTGGGACTTTTTTCGCTGAGCCTGGCCTGGGCGGCGTTCCGATAGCGCGGTGCCCCATCGAGCTGCGTTCCGATGCGCGGCGCTCCATCGAGCTGCGTTCCGATAGCGCAGCGCTCCATCGCGCCGCGTTCCGATAGGGCGCAGGGAGCAGGGCGGTCTTATTCGCCCAGCCGCCGCAAGCTCTCGCTTGGGCTTTCGCCATAGCGCGCCTTGTATCCGGCGCTGAACCGCCCCATGTGCGCAAACCCCCAGCGCAGCGCCACGCTGGCGATGTTCTGGCTTTCGCCAGACAGCAGCTCGGCGCGCGCGCGTTCCATGCGCAGGTCACGCAGATAATGCATGGGGCTCACGTCCAGAAATTCCTTGAACCCCGCATACAGGCTGCGCACGCTGACGCCCGCGATGCGCGCAAGATGCTCGGCGCTGACCGGTTCATGCGCGTGCGCTTGCAGGTAGTCTTGCACGCTGCGCACATGGCGCGGCAGCACCGCGCCGCGACGGCCAGGCGGCACGCCCGTGTAATTGTGGGGATGGGCCGACAGCAGGGTGGCGGCCACCAGTTGCTCCATCTGATGCACGATCAGCTTGTGCGTGGCCAGGTCCGCGTGCTGCGAAGAACAGTCCAGCAAATACGTCATCAGGCATCGCCATGCCGGACAATCGCGCCAGCGGAACCCCAGCTGAAAACGCAGCGGCCGATCCAGCGTGCCGCCCAACTGGCCCACCAGCGTGCGCTCCAGCAACGAACGCCCCACGCGCAGCATGAACTGATCGTTGTCGCCGCTCCAGCACATGGCCAGATCGTCGTCAGGGCTGACCACGGAAGCCAGCTCCGATGTGGAATCCACCTGCTGCGGGCCGCTGCGGATACAGGCGGAACCCGACAACGGCATCTGCACCAGAAAGAAATCTTCCAACGGCCCGGGCCGAATCTCAACCTGCGCCCCGTAGCGCAGGCGGTTCAGCGAGACCTCGCCCAGCGGCAGATGATGCATGCGCGCGTCCAGCCGCTGCGCCGCGCCCACCACGCCCAAATGATGCGGCCGCATCACGCGGCCAACCATGGAACGCGCTTCGTCCAGATCGCCCGACGCAAACAACTGCTGCGCCGGCAAGCCCAGCACCGACTCGATCCGGGGGCCGGCGGGCGGCCAGGTCGTGCTGAAGGCGGACGATGTCGGGTTGAGCATGGCGGGGGCGTCCTTGCGGGGTCTCACGGGCCTTGAAGGCTCTGATAGTAAAGCGGTGCCGGTCCCGGGTGACTGGTGGAAAACCCGTCCCGCAGCCCGGGAGCCTGTCCGCTTTTTGCGTACGCTGTCCGCAAAATGCAGAAAACCGCGGAGGGCATCCGCGGTTTTCTGACGATGGCAACAATGCCGGCAGGTCAGTGCATCTGGCCGTAGCGTCCGGCGTTGAAGTCCTGGATGGCTTCAACGATTTCCGCCTGCGTGTTCATCACGAACGGGCCGTACCCCACCACAGGCTCATCAATTGGCTCGCCGCTCAAGATGAGGAACACGGCGTCGTTGTTCGCTTCGACCGTGATGCTTTCCCCATCCTGCGAGAACAGCGCCAACTGCGCATCACGCGCCACCGTTTCCCCATTGACCAACACCGTGCCGCGCAGCATCACCAGCATGCTGTTGCGGCCCGCGGGAATGGGAAACGCCGCCGACTTGCCCGCATTCAAGCGCACGTCCCACACGTCAATCGGCGTGAACGTATGCGCCGGCCCGGCATGACCCGCGAAACTCCCCGCAATCACCCGCACGCTGCCCGCGCCATCCGGCAATTCCGCCACCGGAATATCCGCATTGAGGATGCTCTGGTAACCCGCCGCCGCCGACTTGTCCTTGGCCGGCAGGTTCACCCACAACTGCACCATCTCAAGCTCACCACCCGTGCGCGTGAACGCGTGCGAATGGAACTCCTCGTGCAGAATGCCCGACGCTGCCGTCATCCATTGCACATCGCCCGGACCAATCACGCCGCCGTTGCCGGTGGAATCGCGGTGTTCCACTTCGCCGCTGTAGACAATCGTCACGGTCTCAAAGCCGCGATGCGGATGCTGACCGACGCCGCGCGGATGGTCGGCCGGCTCGAACTTTGCGGGGCCGGCGTAATCCAACAGCAGAAACGGGCTCACGTTCTTGCCCTTGTCGTTGTAAGAGAACATCGAGCGCACGGGAAAGCCGTCGCCCACCCAATGGGGGCGAGGGGCTGCATGCAGGCCGAGGATCTTCTTCATGTTTCAACTCCTATTGCGCGGCCCCATCGGAGCCGTTCGACATAGCAATAAAGATAAGGGCGGAACGCTCGTTTCGGTAGACCCGGAAAGTGATAAGGACTGTTCCATGAATCGGACGATGACTATCAGTTCACACCTACAACTTTATGGCATCGGCCAGATGGATGACAGCCTGTTTTTTAGGAAAAGTCCGATATTTCAATCGGTTGGGCAACCGTAGAGTTCACCCATGCCGCCGGCAGCGCCGGCATCCCACCTACCGCCCACGCTCCAATTGCCTTCCGATCCCATGACGTCTAACACTCCCTTTCGCTTCCGCTCCGTTGCCACTTTTCTGTCCCTGGCCGCCGTAGGCATCGCCTCCGGCCTGCTAGCCGGCAAGCTCTACCTGCTGTGGCAAACCCTGGCGTGACGCGGCAAACCCTGGCGTGACGCGGCAAACCCTGGTGTGATGCGGCAAATTTCCGCCTGACGTATCCTTCCCGGCATGAAACAACGCGTGGACCCCGCGCCCGCCGGGCGCATCGAACCTGTCACCGGCTTTGCCCCCGTCGCCACCCCCGACGCGCGAGTGCTTGTCCTGGGCTCCATGCCCGGCGTGGCGTCACTGAAGCAAGCCCGCTACTACGCCCACCCCCGCAACGCGTTCTGGCCCATCGCCGCCCAGGTCCTGGGCTTTGACGCCACCGCAGACTACCCCCAGCGCCTGCAAGCCCTGCAAGCCGCCGGCGTCGCCCTATGGGACGTCCTGCAAACCTGCGAGCGCCCCGGCAGTCTGGACGCAGACATCCGCCACGACACCCTGATCCCCAACGACTTCGCCGCCTTCCTGCAAGCGCACCCGGCCATCACCCGCATCTGCTTCAACGGCGCCAAAGCCGCAACACTCTTCCGCCGCCACGTGATGCCCACCCTGACGGCCACCCTGGACTACCAAGACCTGCCGTCCACCAGCCCCGCCCACGCCGCCGCCTCATACGATAAGAAACTGGCAGCTTGGAGCAGGGCGCTGAAAATCTAGGCAAGCACCCCGGCACCAGCACCAGCACCAGCACCGGCACCGGCACCAGCACCAGCACCGGCACCAGCACCAGCACCAGCACCGGCACCGGCACCGGCACCAGCACCAGCACCGGCACCAGCACCAGCACCAGCACCGGCATCGGCATCGGCATCCCGCAGCCCGCCCCCAAAGCCCATCCGTCCAGCAAGGCCCCCAAAAAAGCCCATCCGTTCAGCAGGCACCCCCCCAAGCCAAAAAAGGCCGCGCAGGGCGGCCGTCTTTGGCGACCCTGCACGATCTTCCCGCAGCGTCCGCCCCTGGCCAAAACGCCAAGCACCCCGCTCGCCCCAGCGGCGGTGGCTCAGCACTGACGCAGCCGGGTGTCCCGTGGGCGGGGCGGGCGCGGCCGTTCGGTGACGCCCGACGGAATCCGAAGGAAGCCGAAGGCGACGAGGATGAGGACGGGGCAGTCCGGCCCCGGCGGGCCGGACCGTCATCGTTGGCCGCGCCCGCCCCGCCCACGGGACTCCCGGCGGCCCAAGAACACCAGCCCCCACTAAATCCCCAGCCCCCAAAAACAACACCCCCAACATCTCCGTCCCCAATTGACCCATATCAACTCCCTATATAACCAGGAGTGATAAGTTCATAACAACTAATAGCTACCCGTCACGAACACCTCAAACCCCATGCCTCCCGCACCCGACCACCCCCCCTCCAGCAAACGCGGCTTCCTAAAAGGCCTTCTGGGCTTAAGCGCCGCCGCCACCATCATCCCCATCCACGCCGAAGCCACCGGCCTGAACGGCCAACCCCCACGCCGCCCCGGCATCCCCGGCAAGCGCTACGGCATGGTTGTCGACATGCGCAAATGCATCGGCTGCCAGTCATGCACCGTCAGCTGTTCGCTAGAAAACCTGCCCCCCATCGGCCAATTCCGCACCACCGTTCTGCAATACGAAGTCACCCCCGACGACGGCGGCCCCTGTGCCATGGTCATGTTGCCGCGCCTTTGCAACCACTGCGACAACCCCCCGTGCGTCCCCGTCTGCCCCGTACAAGCCACCTTCCAGCGCGAAGACGGCATCGTGCTCGTCGACAACGAACGCTGCGTCGGCTGCGCCTACTGCGTCCAAGCCTGTCCCTACGACGCCCGCTTCATCAACCACGACACCCAGACCGCCGACAAATGCACCTTCTGTGAACATCGCCTGGAAGCCGGTCTGCTGCCCGCTTGCGTCGAAAGCTGCGTGGGCGGCGCGCGCGTCATCGGCGACATGAACGACCCCGACAGCGCCATCTCCAAACTGCTCGTCGAACACAAGGCCGACATCAAAGTCCTCAAGCCCGAAATGAAAACCGACCCCCACGTCTATTACATCGGCCTGCCCGATGCATTCGTGCACCAGGTCGACGGCCAAGCCGGCGTGCGCCTGGCTGGCGGACATTGAGCCACTGAAGGGGACATTCATGCAGATCTCGGAATTGCTCACGCCGGTCTATGACGCCGCCTGGCTGCCTTGGGCCGTGCAGTATTTCTTTCTTATCGGCATCGCCGCCACCACCGCACTGACCGCCGCCTTCGCCGCATTCGGCCACGCCGGCTCGCCCGCGCGCCAACTGCTGCCCGCCGCCGCGGCCGTACTGCTCGTCACCGCTATCGCAGCGCCTGTATCGCTACTTGCCGACTTACATCAACCCGGAAGATTCTGGCACTTCTACGCGCACCTCACGCCCTGGTCATGGATGTGGCTCGGCGCCTTGTTGCTGCCCGTCTTCGTCGGCCTGTCCGTGCTGTTCTGCGCCGCCTGGTGGTGGGGCCGAATCGCGTGGGCTCGCCTGCTGGCCGTTGCCCTGGCCCTGTCCGCCTTGTCCATCCTGGTCTACACCGGCGCCGAAGTCATGGTGCTGCGTTCACGGCCCTTGTGGCACACCGTGTTCCTGCCCATCAACTTCGCGCTGACCGCCTGGCTCGGCGCATTGGGCGCCATGTTCCTGGTGGGCCGCTGGCTGCCGGGCGGCCTGAAGGCGGTGCCGGTGGGCCTGCTGCGCCGCTTGAGCCTGACTGCGGTCGTCATGATGACGCTGGGCGCAGGCGCCTGGAGCCTGCTCGGCATGCTGGGCCTGGACCCGTCGTTTGACGCCGCGCTGCGCCTGTTCGCCGAATTCCCCATCTGGCGCATCAGCCTGGCCGGCGCCGTCATCACCGCCTTCTGCATGATCGCCTTGCTGCAACGGCCCGCATCGTCGCTGACCGCGCCGCTGCCGTCCGCCACGCTTGCGCTCACGATGCTGGCCGCCGCATGGATCTTCCGCTGGGTGGTCTTCATGAGCGTCCAAGGCGTACCCAAGTACGGCGCCGGACTCTATTTGTACGAGATGCCATGGGGCAGCGACGGCCTGCTGGGCATGGTCGGTGTGCTGGGCCTGTGCGTGGCGCTGGTCACCATGGTGACCTGGGCCTTGGAACGGTTCCCCGCACGCATACGCGGCATGGCGGCCTGACGCGGCCGCCACATCAGGCCGCTAAATGATGCCGCTAAATCAGGCCCGCTAAATCAGGCCCGCCAGATGAGGCCCGCCAAATGAGGCCAGCCAAATCAGGCCAGCCAAATGAGGCCCGCCAAATCAGGCCAGCCAAATGAGGCCAGCCGAATAAGGCCAGCCAGATGAGCCCGCCCGAACAAGACATGGAAGACAACACAATGAACAAGCTCCCCGATCACGACAAGCCGGACCCTACGGCTGACGGTCCCCACGAAAACTCCCCGCAAGACGCCGCCCGTCGCAAGCTGATGATGCGCGGCGGCCTCGTCGCCGGCGGCATGGCCGCCTTTGCGGCCGGCTACGGTGAAACCGTCACGCGCGCCGTCAAAGGCCTGGCCCACGGTACGGCCGGCGTCCCCACCGCCCACGCCGTGCGCGGCAACTCGCTGACGCCGGAATTCCGCATCGACCCGCTGACCGGCCTGCTCAACGCCCAACCCGGCCAGACCGTCAGCCCCTCCAGCTGTCTGGGCTGCTGGACGCAATGCGGCGTGCGCCTGCGCATCGACACCAAAGAAAACCGCATCCTGCGCGTGGCGGGCAACCCGTATCACCCGCTGGCCACGACGCGGCCCGCCGCCATGGAAGCGCCCGTGCGCGACGTCTACGCGCAACTGGGCGGCGACAACGGCCTGGAAGGGCGAGCCACGTCCTGCGCACGCGGCTCCGCCATGCTGGAACAAATGAACAGCCCGTTCCGCGTGCTGCAACCGATGAAGCGCGTCGGCGCCCGCGGCGAAGGCAAGTGGCAAACCATCTCGTTCGAACAGCTGGTGCAGGAAGTCTGCGAAGGCGGCGATCTCTTTGGCGAAGGGCATGTGGACGGCCTGCGCGCCATCTACGACCGCGACACCCCGCTGGACCCCGACAACCCCGAGTACGGCGCACGCGTCAATCAGTTCCTGTTTACCGATGCCTCCAATGAAGGCCGCACGCCGCTGATCCAGCGCTTTGCCGCGCAGTCGTTTGGCACGGTCAACTTCAGCAACCACGGCTCGTATTGCGGACAAAGCTTTCGCGTTGGCGCGGGCGCGGCGTTGGGCGACTTGAAAGGCATGCCGCACGGCAAACCCGATTGGGACAACGCACGCTTTGGCCTGTTCATTGGCGCGGCCCCGGCGCAGGCCGGCAACCCGTTCCAGCGGCAAGCCCGCCAGTTGGCCGAAGCCCGCGTGCGCCCGGAAGAAGACAGCTTCACCTACGTCGTCGTGTCGCCCATGCTGCCCGCATCATCCAGCTTGTCGGCAGGGTCGGGCAACGAATGGCTGCCCGTGAACCCCGCCGGTGACCTGGCGCTGGCCATGGGGCTGATCCGCTGGATTCTGGATCACGAACGCTTCGACGCCCGCGCGTTGGCGCAGCCCGGTCCCAACGCCATGAAGGCGGCGGGCGAAGCCACCTGGACCAACGCCACGCATCTGGTCGTGGCCGAACGCGGCCATCCGCGCCTGGGCAGTTTCGTGCGCGGCGCAGACATGGGCTGGCCGCGCCCGGCCGACGCCGATGACAAGTGGGAAGACGTCTACGTTGTGCGCCTGGAAGACGGCACGCTGGCGCCGCACACGACGGCGTCGCCCGCCACCCTGTTTGTGGACGACGCCATTGCCGTACCCGGGCTGTCGGCGGACCCGCTGCGCGTGTGCTCGTCGCTGGCCTTGCTGCGCGAAGAATCGCACCGCAAGTCGCTGGACGAATACGCCAGCTTAAGCGGCGTGCCGGCCGACAAGATGGCATCGCTGGCGGAACGCTTCACCAGCTACGGCAAACGCGCCGTGGCCGATGCGCACGGCGGCACCATGAGCGGCGCGGGCTTCTACACCGCCTACGCCATCGCCATGCTCAACACGCTGGTCGGCAACTTGAACGTGGACGGCGGACTGGTGCTGGACGCCGGCCCGTTTCCGCCTTACGGCCCCGGCCCGCGCTACAACATCGCCGGCTTCGCCAACCGCGCCACGCCCAAAGGCGTGGCCCTGTCGCGCAACCGTTTCCCCTACGAGAAATCCAGCGAATTCAAGCGCAAGAAGGCAGCCGGCCAGCCGGTGTACCCGGCGTCGGCGCCCTGGTATCCGGCAACCGGCGGCTTGAGTTCAGAGATGCTGGCATCCGCCTTGGCCGGGTATCCCTACCGCGCCAAAGTCTGGTTCAACCACATGAGCAACCCGGTCTACGGCATTGCCGGCTTCAAGACCGTGCTGGCCGACAAGATGAAAGACCCGCGCATCTTGCCGCTGTCGGTGTCGATCAACCCCTTCATCAACGAGACCAACGCGCTGGCCGACTACATCGTGCCCGACACCGTCACCTATGAAAGCTGGGGCGTGTCGGCGCCGTGGGCGGACGTGGTCGCCAAAGCGTCCACCGTGCGCTGGCCCGCCGTGCAACCCCGCGTGGCGCGCACCGCCACCAACGAACCCGTGTGCCTGGAAACATTCCTGATCGCCTGCGCCAAGCGCCTGGGAATGCCAGGCTTCGGCGCCAACGCCATCTCGGATAAAGACGGCGGCAAGCACGCGCTGGACACGCCGGAAGACTTCTTCCTGCGCGGCATGGCCAACATCGCATTTTCTGCGGGCCGCCCCGTGCCGGAAGCCAGCGACGACGACATGGCGTTGACTGGCGTGGACCGCTATCGCGGCCTGCTGGAGCAAAAGCTCAAGCCCGGCGAATGGCGGCAGGTGGCAATGCTGATGAGCCGGGGCGGGCGCTTCGACAAGATGGAAGACGCCTGGGTGCAAAACGGAGAATCGCGGCAGACGCGTCTGGCCTACGCCAAGCCTCTGCAAATCTGGAGCGAAGAACTGGCCGGTTTCCGGCACGCGATGACGGGCGAACGCTATAGCGGCTGCCCCACGTGGTATCCCGCAAGGCTGGCCGATGGCCGGGACGTGCGCGCCGAGTATCCCGCGCAGCAGTGGCCGTTCCTGCTTAGCTCGTTCAAGTCGAACCTGATGAGCTCGATGTCCATCGGCGTGAACCGCTTGCGCCAGGTGCATCCGCATAACCCGGTGTCAATCAACCGGCAGGATGGTGAACGCCTGGGCATCCGCAACGGCGACGCCGTGCGCATCGTGACGCCGGGCGGCGCGGTGACGGGGTTGGCGCTGCTGCGCGACGGCATCCAGCCGGGCGCGGTCGGCATCGAGCACGGCTATGGCCATACCGAACTGGGCGCGCGCGTGCACGTGGTGGACGGCAAGCCCATGCCGCATGACGCGTCGCTGTCGGCGGGCGTCAACCTGAACGACTTGGGCTTTGGCGACACGACTCGGGGCGAGCACGCCAACGTGTGGATCGATTGGGTGTCGGGGGCGGCGGTGCGCCAAGGCTTGCCGGCGCGCATCGAGCGGGTGTAGGGAAGGGGGGCCGATGCCCCAGCCTGACGCGGAAAGCCTCGCGTCAGTGCCTGAGGCTGGACGTCATCACGGCGTGACCGTGTCGGCCACCAGTTCCAGCCCGTCGGCAGGCACTGCCACGTCAGGCAGCATGCCGCTCAAGTCGCCAGGCTGAGCGGCGGCCGTGCCAGACCGGCTGATCCGGATTTCCACCCGGACCTTGCTGGCGCGGGACAGCGTGGCGTCGGGCGACATCGCGTTGCTGTCATCCAGTACGAAGGCGCGCGGCAAGTCCGACACGCGCATGCGCAGAATAGCCAGAGGCATGCGCGAGCCTTCAACGGGCCGCGCCAGAATGAACACGGTATCGCCGGGCTGCACGTTGCCGCGCAGCGATTCGGCGATGCGTGCGCGGCCGCTCAGGCGGGGCGTGGTGGCGGCGGTGCTGGCCTGCGGCGCCGGTGTTGCGCGTGCGCCGGCAGCCGGGCTGCCCGAAGCCGGTACGCCCGAAGCCGGTACGCCCGAAGCCGGTACGCCCGAAGCCGGTACGCCCGCAGCCGGTATGCCCGAAGCCGGTATGCCCGCAGCCGGTACTCCCGTCGCCGCCATCCCCCGAGCTTGCGCGATGTTCGATTGAATCTGACGTGCGGCTTCCGAATCCGGGGGCAGCAGCGTTTGCAAGCGTTCCCAATGCGCCAGCGCTTCGGCCGCGTCGCCCCGGCGCAGCGCCATCATGCCCGCCAGCGCCAAGGCTTTGGGCTGGTCGGGTTGTGCCGCCAACGCTTGCGCCACGGCCGCGATGGCGTTCGCGTCTGGCACGCCCTGATTGGCTGAAAGCAGTGCGTCGGCCAGATCGGCCAGCACGGCGGGTTGCCCCGGCACCAGACGCAGCACCTGCTGATACGCCGCCACCGCATCCGTGTAGCGGCCCAGCGTTTCGTAAGAGCGCGCCAGCGTGTACCAGCCGTCGGCGTCATCCGGCGTGGCGCGCAGGCGCTGCGCCAACGCGTTGATGGCTAGCGCCATGTCGTCGCCCGAGTCCTCGGCATGCGGTTCGGCCGCACGCGTCATGGTCACATCCGCCGCCGCCCGCGGGTTGCCCAGCTTGCCGTACAGCAGCACGGCGGCCACGGGAATCAGAACGCTTAACAGGCAGGCGGCGGCGATGCCGGCGCGCTGCCCACCGGCCGGCGCCGCTTGCGATTGGCGCAGCGCCAGGTCTTGCAACAGGTCACGCTGCAACTCCTCTTCCGCCCGCACACGTGCGGCCGGACTGAGACTGCCGTTGTTCAGGTCGCGCTGCAATTGTTCGCGCTGAGCCAGATAGAAGGCGCGCACATTGGCGTCTGCCGTGGCGGACGGCCGCGTCGGCGGACGGCGCACCAGCGGCGGGATCAGACACAGCAGCGTGGCCAGCAACAGCAACAGCACAACGAGCCATAGCGTGGTCATGAGCCAGTGTCCAGAAAGCGGGCGGCGCGGGCGC
Source organism: Achromobacter kerstersii (assembly GCF_902859595.1). Classification (GTDB taxonomy): domain Bacteria; phylum Pseudomonadota; class Gammaproteobacteria; order Burkholderiales; family Burkholderiaceae_B; genus Achromobacter; species Achromobacter kerstersii. Next base: position 359,333 of record NZ_CADIJQ010000003.1, read on the forward strand.
GTTCGTCGGCGGTCAGCGGCGCGCGGGCGCCGGCGCGCCGTTTGAGCGTACGCAGCAACACCCAGAAGCCCAGCGCCAGCAGGGCAAAGGGGCCTAGCCACAGCAACCAGGTGATGGGTTTGAAAGGCGGGTCGTAGCGCACGAAGTCGCCGTAGCGGTCTTCGAAGAAACGCATGATCTGGGCGTCGCTACGGCCTTCGGCCAACTGCGCATGGATCAGGTTGCGCATGTCATGCGCCAGCGGCGCGTTGGAGTCGGCCAGCGTCTGGTTCTGGCAGACCAGGCAGCGCAAGCCGTGCGCGAGTTTGTCGGCGCGCTGCTGATCGGCGGGCGATAAGGCGGGCAGGGCGGCAGCCGGAGGCGTGGCGGCAAAGGCGGCGGGCAGCGCATTCAACGCCGTCGCCAGGGTCAAGGCCAGCGTCAACGCCAACGCCAGCCTCATGCCCACCCGCAACGCCAACCTCTCCCTCAGCGTCAGCGCAGTCATCCCTTGCCGGCGCGCCGTCATTTCAGCTCCTTGATCAGCGGCTGAATCCGCGTGCGCCAGATCTCCGGGGTGATCAGCCCCAGCTGCTTGTAGCGAATACGCCCTGCGCCATCGATCACAAACGTTTCCGGCACGCCGTAGACGCCGTATTCGATCCCGACGCGGCCATCGGTGTCGGACGCCGACGCGATGTACGGGTTGCCATTGCGCGCCAGCCAGGCCAGCGCGTCGTCCGGTTTGTCTTTGTAGTTCAACCCATACAACGGCACGCCGTGGCGCTGGGCGGCTTCGCGCAGCACGGGCAATTCTTCGCGGCAGGGCGCGCACCACGACGCCCACACGTTCAGCAGCCACACCTGCCCGCGCAGCGATTGCACATCCAATTGTTGGCCCGGCGCTTGCAGCAGCGGCAGGCTGATTGCGGGGGCGGGCTTGTCGATCATGGCGGACGGCACGGCGCGTGGGTCACGCGACAGGCCCATCGCCAGGAAAATGGCCATCGCCATGAACACGCCCAGCGGCAGCAGGTAGCGCAGCATCAGACGCCCTCCCGCGATGCGTGGTGAACCGGGCGGCTATCGGGGGGCAAGGTTTTCGGATCGCGCACCCCCGCTTCTTGCGTGCGGCGATAGCGCTTGTCGCCCGCCGCCAGCAAGCCGCCTAACGCCATCAGCAAGCAGCCCGTCCAGATCCATGTCATGAAGGGTTTGACCTGAATACGCACCGTCCACGCCGTGTCGCCCACGGGTTCGCCCAGCGCCACGAACAGGTCGCGCGTGAAGCCGCTGTCAATATCCGCCTGGCTCAGCGCCATGTCCTGCACCGTGTACAAGCGCTTTTCCGGGTACAGCGTCACCACCGGCTTGCCGTTGCGCGTGACGGGAAACACCGCGCGCTGCGCACTGTAGTTCGGCCCGGTTGCTGGCGCGAGGCTGGCGAATGTGAATTGGTAGCCGCCCGCTTCCTGCGTGGCGCCCAGCTCCAGGCGTAGCTCGTGCTTGACCTCATAGCCGTTGGCCAGCGTGACGCCGGCAATGAAGATGCCCACGCCCGCATGCGCCAGCAGCATGCCGTACCAGCTGCGCGGTTGGCGGCCCAGACGGCGCAGCCATTGTCCGCGCCCGTCGGTCTTGTCGGTAAGCCGTTGCCAGGCATGCACGGCGGCGCTGGCGACCGACCACGCCGCCAGCCACAGGCCCAGCATGATCATCGGTGAGCCCAGCCGCCACGGGCCCGGCATGGCCAGCGGCAACAGCACGGCGGTGGCCACGCTGACGGCGAAGGCTGCGCGCAGGCGGCGCGCCAGTTCTGGCACCTCGGCCTGCTTCCAGCGCGCCATGGGCCCAACGCCCATCAGGAAAATCGCAGGGGTCATCAGTGGCACGAACACGGCTTCGAAGTAGGGCGGCCCGATCGAGATCTTGCCCCAGTCCAACACGTCCAGCACCACCGGATACAGCGTGCCCAGCAGCACCGAGCCCGCCGCCACCGTCAGCACCACGTTGTTCGACAGCAGCAGGGATTCCCGCGACAGCAACGAAAAGCCGCCGCCCAACCCCACCGAGGGCGCGCGCCAGGCATACAGCAACAACGACCCGCCGACGATTACCGTCATGAAAGCCAGGATGTACAGGCCGCGCCCCGGGTCCACCGCGAAGGCGTGTACCGACGTCAGCACGCCCGAGCGCACCAGGAACGTGCCCAGGATGCTGAGCGAAAACGTGCAGATCGCCAGCAACACCGTCCAACTGCGAAACGCGCCGCGCCGCTCGGTGACGATCAGCGAATGAATCAGCGCGGTGCCTGCCAGCCAGGGCATGAACGACGCGTTCTCCACCGGGTCCCAGAACCACCAGCCGCCCCAGCCCAGCACGTAGTACGCCCACGCGCTGCCCAGCAAAATGCCGACGGTCAGAAATGTCCACGCCGCCAGCGTCCAGGGCCGCACCCAGCGTGCCCACAGTGCGTCCAGCTCGCCCGACAGCAGCGCGGCGATGGCGAAGGCGAAGGCCACCGAAAATCCCACATACCCCATGTACAGCATGGGCGGATGCACGATCATGCCGGGGTCTTGCAGCAACGGGTTCAGGTCGCGGCCGGCCATGGCGGGGGGCATCAGCCGTTCAAACGGGTTGGACAGAAACAGCAGAAACAGCAGAAAGCCCACGCTGATCCCGCCCATCACCGCCAGCACGCGGGCGGCAAAGGGCAGGGGCAGGCGGCGGCTGAAGACGGCCACGGCCAAGGTCCAGGCGGTAAGCAAGTACAGCCATAGCAGCAGCGAGCCCTCATGCCCGCCCCACACAGCGGCGAAACGGTAGGCGGCGGGCAGGTCGGCATGCGAATTGCCCGCCACGTACAGCACCGAAAAATCGTTATGCACGAACGACCAGGCCAGGCAGCCAAAGGCCAGCGTCGTCAGCGCGAATTGGCCGACAGCGGCGGGCCGGGCCACGCGCAGCCCCGCTTGCCAGCCAGTGGCCGCGCCAATCAGCGGCAGCGTCGTTTGCGCCAGCGCCACCAGCAGCGCCAGGATCAGGCTGAAAAGGCCGATCTCGGGAATCATCGCGCCTCCGCCCGCATGGCGCTGTTGGCCGTGGCCGTGGCGTTGGCGTTGGCGGGACCTTTGTTGCCCGCCCGCTTCAACGCGTCGGCGGCTTCGGGCGGCATGTAGTTTTCATCGTGCTTGGCCAACACCTCGGTGGCGCGGAATACGCCGTCGGCATCCAGCTTGCCGGCGGCGACGACGCCCTTGCCCTCGCGGAACAGGTCGGGCAACAAACCTTGGTAGGTGACGGGTACGGTGTGCGCGGTGTCCGTCACGATGAAGCGCAAGGTCAGGCCGTCGGCGTCGCGGCGGACCGAGCCTGGCTCCACCAGCCCGCCCACGCGGAAACTGCCGGTGCGCGGCGCTTCCTTGGCCGCCACTTGAGACGGGCTGAAGAAGAACACCAGATTGGATTGCAATGCGTTGAGCACCAGCGCGGTGGCCAGCGCCAGCAGGCCGAGCCCGCCCGAGATGGCCAAGGCGCGACGCTTGCGCGGGGTCATGGGCGGTCCTCATCGGGGCGGACGGTACCGGGGCGGTCCATACCGGGGCGGTCCACACCGGGGCGATCCGCACCCGCGCGCCTATCGCGGCGAACGCGTGCGCGGCGCCACAGCAGCATGACTTCCACGCCCATCAGCACCGCCGTCACGCCATACGCGCCCAGAATGTACGGACCATGCCCCTGAAGGGAAAAGATCGCATCCCAAGTCATCGGGCCTCCTTCGCGTTGGCGTGCAGCACGCCCGGCTCACGCTCCGCGATGATGCCGCGCACGCGCGCCAGCGCCACGGCCGCGCTGTATAGCCAGAACGCCGCCACCATCAGCAGCATGGCGGTGACCATGATGCGCGCCATGCTGGGCGCGGCCGTCAGATTGATGGACGCGCCTTGATGCAGCGTGCTCCACCAGCGCACCGAGAAATAGATGATGGGCACATTCACCACGCCGGCCAGCAGCAGAATGGCGCCGCCGCGATCGGCGCGCCGGATGTCGTCGGTGGCGGCCTGCAAGGCCATGAAGCCCAAATATAAGAACAGCAGAATCAATTCCGACGTCAGGCGCGCATCCCACACCCACCACGCGCCCCACGTGGGCTTGCCCCACAACGCGCCTGTCCACAAGGTCAGGAAGGTGAACAGCGCACCCGTGGGCGCCAGCGCACGCATCATCATGAACGACAGCCGCGTGTTGTAAATCAGGCCCAGCGCGGCATACCCGGCCATCACCAGATACAGAAACATCGACATCCACGCCGCCGCCACATGGATGAAAAGAATGCGGTAGACCTCGCCCTGCTGGCTGTCGGTAGGCGCAACCGCCAGACCCACCACCAGGCCCGCGGCGGCGAATAACGCGGCGGCCAGCGCCAGCAGCGGAATCAGCCGCCCGGCCAGCGGGTAAAACACCGCCGGCGATGCGTAACGCATCCAGCCCGAGCCAGACGCGGCGGCGTGCGCTGACCCCGGCAGCGACGGTGACATGGACCCCGGCGAGGGCTGAGGCGAATGGAAGGCGGGAAGCTTCTGCATGGGGCCTCTTAGTCCAGCGCCACGCGCAGCGCGGCGGACGCGCTCCAGGGGCACAACAGAATGGCCAGGCACAGGCAGGCGCCCAGCAGCGACAATTGCGGCCCGGCGCCCAAGCCCGCGTGCGTGGCCGACACCGCGCCCGCGCCAAAGATCAGCACGGGCACATACAGCGGCAGCACCAGCAAGGGCAAGAGCGCGCCGCCGCGCAAACCCAGCGTCAGCGCCGCGCCCAGCCCGCCCACCAGCGCCAGCGTGGGGGTACCCAGCAGCAGCGATAGCGCAAGCACGCCAATCGCCTCGGGCGGCAAGCCGAATTGCAAGGCCAGCACGGGGCTGGCGAGTATCAGCGGCAAGCACACGCTGAACCAGTGCGCGGCCAGCTTCACGCCCACCAGCAAGGGCAGCGGATGCGGTGACACCAGCAACTGTTCCAGCGCGCCGCTGTCATGGTCTTGGGAAAACGGACGATGCAGGCTCAGCAGGATGCCCAGCAGCGCGCAGACCCACAGCACGCCTGGCCCGATGGCCAGCAGCAACGCGGGGTCCGGGCCTATTGCCAGCGGGAACAACGAGCCCGCAACGATGAAGAACAGCGTGGCGCCCAACGTATCGGCGGGCCGGCGCCAGGCGAGCCGGATATCACGCAGCGCCAACTGAGACAGCGTAGCCAGCATCCGCGTAGTCATCCAGGTTGAGGGTTTGCGTGCGGGTTGCGGCCGCGGCCACCGCATTCGGCTTGCGATGCGACGCCACCACCGCTGCGCCGCCGGCGTCCAGGTGCGCATCCAGGGCCGTCCACAACTGATCCAGGCTGGCCGCGTCCAGCCCCGCATCGGGTTCGTCCAGCAGCCATAACGGCTTGCCGCCCAGCACCACGGCGGCCAGCGCCAGCCGGCGGCCCTGGCCTTGCGACAGGCGCGCGGCAGGGGTGTGCAGACAGGCATCCAGGCGCCAGGTGCGCAAGGCGCTTGCGATGGCGTTATCGTCTTGCGGCGTGCCTGCCACGTGCAGGCTATACCGCATGTTCTCCAATGCGCTCAACTCGCCGGTCAGCCCATTGGCGTGGCCCAGAAACGCCACGCGGGCGAAGTAGGCGGATGGGTCTTGCCGGAAGTTGCTGCCTTGTGCATACAAGTCGCCGGACAGCGGGCGCAGCAGCCCCGCCAGCATGCGCAGCAAGCTCGTCTTGCCGCTGCCGTTGGCGCCTTGCACATGCAGCAGCTGGCCGGCGTGCAGATCAAAGCTGACCGCGCGTAAGCCATCGGGTTCGCCATGGAGTGGGCCACTGCGTTCGCCATGGGGGCCGCCAACCTGTCCGCCGTTCAGTCCCCCGCGCGGGCTGCGTAGCGCGCAAGCCGCCAGCATCGGCGGCGGGGCGTCAGCGGGCCGCATTCGCAACCTCTTTGGGCGCGCCGGGCGGTGTTGCATCGGAAGTCTGGCCCGGTGGAATGTGCGGCAGCGTGTGGGCAATGCCCTTGTGGCAATCGATGCAGGTCTTGGACTTGTCCGCCAGATACGTGCTGTGCATGTTCTGCGCACGCACGCTCTGGCGCGTGAAGTCCATGTATTCGTAGTTATGGCAGTTGCGGCATTCCAGCGAATCGTTGGCCTTAAAGCGCGCCCATTCGTGCTGCGCCAGTTCCAGCCGCTTGTCCACAAACTTTTCCCGTGTGTCGATGGTGCCGAAGATCTTGCCCCACACTTCCTTGGACGCCTGCATCTTGCGCGCGATCTTGTCCGTCCAGTTGTGCGGCACGTGGCAGTCGGAACACAGCGCGCGCACGCCTGACCGGTTGGTGAAGTGGATGGTGCCCTTCAATTCGGCGTACACGTTGTCGCGCATTTCGTGGCAGCCGGTGCAGAATTTTTCGGTGTTGGTCAGTTCCATTGCGGTGTTGAAGGCGCCCCAGAACAGGATGCCGCCAATAAAGCCGCCGATCGTCAGAAAGCCCAGGCTGAAATGCACGCTGGGGCGGCGGATGATGTTCCAGTAGCGCTTCAGAAGCTTGAACATGGCGGCGTCCTCTTCCTTACTTCTTCTGGGACGCCGGGGCGGTCAGGCGCTTGAGGATCACGTCGATGTCTTCATACGTGTTCGACACCAGCGGTTTGGCCTCGGCCTGCGGCACGTGGCATTGCACACAGAAATAGCGGCGCGGCGACACCTCGGCCAGCACATTGCTGTCGCGGTCCATGTAGTGCGTCACGCTTAAGGGTGGCGCCTGCGTTTCCTCGGTGTTCACGCGGGCATGGCAGGCCAGGCAGCGGTTGTAGTTCTTGTCGATCTGATAGCCGTCGATCTTGTGCGGAATGGTGGGTGGCTGCATCGAATACGTCCGCATCCGCTTGATGTCCTTGTTTTCAATCGGGCTGATCAGCGGCGGATTGGTTTCCTCGGCAATTGGCGTAGGGCCGCGCATGGGGTCTTCGACCTCAAGCGGCGGGGCGGCCCAGGCGGCCGAACTCAGGGCCGAGCCGATGGCGATCACGATGGCGATGGCGGTAGCGCGTACGTTCATGGCTGTCTCCCGGGCGCCTTCAGACCTTGACGATCTTGACCGCGCACTTCTTGAAGTCGGTCTGGAACGAGATCGGGTCGGTGGCGTCCAGCGTGACCTTGTTGATCAGCTGGCCGGCGTCAAACCAGGGCACGAAGACAAGGCCGCGCGGCGGCTTGTTGCGCCCGCGCGTCTCAAGCCGCGTGCGCATCTTGCCGCGCCGCGACACGATCTCGACTTCCACGCCGCGGCGCAGGCCCATCGCCTGCGCATCGTCGGGGTGCATGAAACAGACCGCGTTGGGAAAGGCGCGATACAGCTCAGGCACGCGCCGCGTCATCGAACCCGAATGCCAGTGCTCCAGCACGCGGCCGGTGGACAGCCAGAACGGATATTCCTGGTCTGGCGATTCCGGGGGCGGCTCGTAGGGCAGGGCGTAGATGACGGCGCGGCCGTCCGGGTTGCCGTAGAACTCGAAGCCCGCGCCGGCTTTGACGTAAGGGTCGCTGCCTTCGCGGTAGCGCCACAGCGTTTCCTTGCCATTGACGACCGGCCAGCGCAGGCCGCGCGCTTCGTGGTAGGTGTCAAACGGCGCCAGGTCGTGGCCGTGGCCGCGGCCGAATTCCGCGTACTCCTCGAACAGCCCTTTCTGCGCATAGAAACCGAACGCCTTCGCTTCCTGGTTTTCGTAGTCGGCGTTCAATTCGCTGTTGGGGAATTTGTTGACCTTGCCATTGGCGAACAGCACGTCGAACAGCGTCTTGCCGCGGTACTCGGGCTTTTTCGCCAACAAGTCCGCCGGCCACACTTCTTCCACCTTGAAGCGCTTGGAAAACTCCATCAGCTGCCACAAATCAGAGCGCGCATCGCCCGGCGCATTCACCAGCTGATGCCAGAACTGCGTGCGCCGTTCTGCGTTGCCATAGGCGCCTTCCTTTTCCACCCACATCGCGGCGGGCAGGATCAGGTCGGCGGAAATGGTGGTGACGGTGGGGTAGGCGTCCGACACAACGATGAAGTTGTCGGGGTTGCGGTAGCCGGGCAAACCTTCATTCATCAGGTTGGCGGCGGCCTGCATATTGTTGTTGACCATCACCCAGTAGGCGTTGATCTGCCCGTCTTTCAGCATGCGGTTTTGCAGCACGGCGTGCGCGCCCACCTTGTCGGGGATGGTGCCGTCGGGCAGTTGCCACAATGCTTCGGCATGCGCGCGGTGCTTGGGGTTGGTGACCACCAGGTCGGCGGGCAGGCGATGCGAGAACGTGCCCACTTCGCGCGCGGTGCCACAGGCCGAAGGCTGCCCCGTCAACGAGAACGGGCTGTTGCCCGGCGTGGAGATTTTGCCCGTCAGCAGGTGGATGTTGTAGACCATGTTGTTGGCCCACACTCCGCGCGTGTGCTGGTTGAAACCCATTGTCCAGAATGACGTCACGCGGATTTTCGGGTCGGCGTAAAGCTCAGCCAGATCCTGCAATTGCTTTTGCGGCACGCCGGTCAGTTTGGACGTGTATTCCAGGTCGTACTTTGAGACGAACTTCGCAAAGTCGTCATAGGTGATGGGCTTGGAGCCGCCGGCCTTGTCGGCGTTCTTGGCGGCCTTTTGCAAGGGGTGGTCGGGCCGCAAGCCATAGCCGATGTCGGTATTGCCTTCGTGAAACACCGTGTGCTTGTCCACGAAGTCGCGGTTCACGCGCTTGGTCTGGATGATGTAGTTGGCGATGTAGTTCAGAATGGCCAGGTCCGTTTGCGGCGTGAACGTCAGCGTCAGGTCGGCCAGTTCGTACGAGCGGTGCTCGAAGGTGGACAGCACCGCCACCTTGGTCTTGGGCGCAGACAAACGCCGGTCGGTGACGCGCGTCCACAGAATGGGGTGCATCTCGGCCATGTTCGAACCCCACAGCACGAAGGCGTCGGCGTTCTCGATGTCGTCATAACAGCCCATGGGTTCGTCGGCGCCGAAGGTGCGCATGAAGCCCACGGCGGCCGACGCCATACAGTGCCGCGCGTTCGGGTCCAGGTTGTTTGACCGGAAGCCCGCCTTCATCAGCTTGAGTGCGGCGTAGCCTTCCCATACGGTCCATTGCCCTGAACCGAACATGCCCACCGCAGTCGGCCCTTTGTCCTTCAACACCCGCTTGAACTGTTCGGCCATCACGTCAAAGGCCTGGTCCCAGGACACCGGCGCGAACTCGCCGTCCTTGGCGTACTTGCCGTCTTTCATCCGCAACAACGGGGTCGTCAACCGGTCGTTGCCGTACATGATCTTCGACAGGAAATAGCCCTTGACGCAGTTCAGGCCCTTGTTGACCTCGGCGTTGAAATCGCCATGCGTGGCCACGACCTGGTTGTCTTTCACCGCGACGTTCACGCCGCAGCCGGTCCCGCAGAATCGACAGGGCGCCTTCGACCATTTCAGTTTGGCGGCCTCGGATTCGGTCACGATGTTCTGCGTGTAGCCCACGATGGGAATGCCGGCTACGGTGGCGGCGGCAGCCGCTGCGGATTGCTTGATGAAGTCTCTACGAGCCATGGACATCGCCAATCTCCTCGTTCATCGCGGCGAGCGTGTCGGCGTGCTGGTAGACCAGCGCCGAAGCCAGCACGCCATCCAGGCGCTGGATCTCGGAGATCCGCGCCATCATGTCGTCGGTGGAGGGCGCTTCCAGCGTGACGACCAGCTTGCCGGTGTCGGACGCGCCATGGATTTCCGATCCCGCAATCGCCAATATCGCGGCGCGGACCTCGGGCAGTCGTTGGGGCAGGGCGTGCACCACCAGGCTCGCGATGTGCAGCTCGGGCGCCGCAGCGGGCGCAAGGGGGGGAAGCGCGGACATGGAGGGTTCCGTCGCGTCTGTTCAGCTGCCCGGAGGGCCGGCAAGCAGCTGGTAGAACCAGACGATGAAACCGTATCCCGCCACGATGATGACCGTAAGGACGGGGGCCATGACTGCCGTCAGGAACAGAAAGCTTCGCAGCTCCTGCGGCTTGGTATAGCCATCAGACTCGTTTTGCACACACCACCTCACTTTGATAGTTGGGGTATTGCATTGAACGTGCGGATGTCGAAGTTTTTAGCAGTGCTTTTACATGCCGTCAATGTTGCATCACGGCGAAACAATCATGAATTGGCGCTGTATAGGCAGGTGCCTGACGCTTGCCCGGACGGGTGTCCGGGGCAAGCGTCAGGCAGCCGTACTGATTCGCGTTGCTAATCAGAAGAAGGGTGACGGCTTCCAGTAGGAAGGGTGAGGGCTTCCTACTGGAAGGGCGAGCGCTTCGCTGGATCAGCCGATTGCGCCGTAGATGCGGCGCGCATCTTCTGCCGTGGCCAAGGTCCGGCCCAGCGCGCGGGCGCCTTCGGCGGCTTGGCGCACCAGGTCGGCATTGCCCGGAGCAATGCCGCCGTCGCGCAGCTTCAGATTATTTTCGAAGCCCACGCGCATGTGGCCCCCGAACGCCGCCGCCGTCGTGACGCAGGCGTTTTCCTCGGGCCCGAAAGCGCAGATCGCCCACGGCAGCGAATGATCGTAGGCAGCCAGAAAGGGCAGCAAGTCATACGCGGATGAGGTCTGGCCCACGCTGTACCGGCCCAGCACGAACAGCACTGACCACGCGCCGGGCGGCACCAGCCCGCGCGCGCGCAGCGACAGCCAGCGCCGCACATCGCCTTCGTCATACAGAATGATCTGCGTCATGATGCGGCGCTCGGCAATCCAGGCCAGGAACGCCGCCAGTTCCGCTTCGGGAATATCCGGCACGGCAATTTCACGCAGGCCGATCGACACGGCTTCGGGTTGCAGTTCACGCACCAGCGCGATTTGTTCCGCGGCCTTGTAGACGCCCGCGGCTTCGCTCGTGACCTGCACCAGCAGCTCGCGGCCCACGGCGCGTTCCACGGCCGCCAGCGCGTCGCGGTACGCCTGCGCATCCAGCAGATGGCTGCCGTCGGGCTTGCGCACGTGCATGTGCATCATGCCGGCGCCCGCGTCCAGGCAGGCGCGCGCTTCACGCGCCAGGTCGTCGGCCGTCAACGGCACGGCGGGGTGGTCGGCGGCCTTCTTGTAGGCGCCGTTGGGCGCCACGGTGATGATGACGGGGGAATCGGCCAGCGCGGCGCGCGGCAGGGCGGGGGCGTTCAAGGTTGAATCTCCGGCAGCTCGGGGTTGATCAGGTCCAGGCCGGCGCGCAGCAGGCGGTCATAGCGCGCGCGCTCGGCGGCGATGGTCTCGGGCGTCCAGGTGTAGAAGCCTTCGCCCGCCTTCATGCCATAGCGGCCATCAGCGGCGCGCTCGGTGAGGCAGCGCGCGGGGTGGTCCGCGTTGCAGAAGGTGGGATACATGGTGGCGCCCGCGGCGGCGTGCACATCAATGCCCGCGTGGTCGCGCTGCATGACGGGGCCGGCGGCCAGAAAGCGGAAGCCGAAGCCAAAGCGCACGGCGGCGTCCACGTCTTCCGGCGACGCGATACCGCGGTCGATCAGGTCGAACGCTTCGCGCGACAGCGCGTGCTGCAAGCGGTTGGCCAGAAAGCCCGGCAGGTCCTGCTTGACCTTCACCGGCACGCTGCCGCAACGGCGCATGAAGGCGATCAGTGAATCTGCGCACGCGTTGTCGCTGGCCTCACCCAGCACCACTTCCACCAGTGGCACCAGGTGCGCCGGCATGAAGAAGTGCAGGCCCAACATGCGGCCGCGCGTCTCCAGGCCCTGGCCGATGGCGCTGATCGGGAAGCTGGAACTGTTGCTGGCCAGGATCGCGTCCGGCCGCGCGCGGCGCACCAAATCCGCAAACAGCGCCTGCTTGATGTCCAACCGTTCGGGAATGCACTCGATGACGAGGTCAACCGTGGACCAATCCACCTCGTCCAGGCTGGGCGCGGTGGCCAGCAGCGAGGCATTGGCTTCGCGGCCTATCGTCTTCAGGTTTTCGGCCACGCGGGCGGGCAGGCCCGCCGCGCGCTCGGTGTTCGATTCGATCACGGTCGTACGGCAGGCCGCGCGGGTCAACACCACCGCCACGTCAGCGCCCATCGTGCCGCCGCCCACCACCACTGCATGCGCCGCGCCCGGATTGGGCAGCGCTTTTGCGTCCGTCTGCATGGTTTGCTCCTATGTCTGGATCATCATTGGGGGCGAGTGTAGAGAACCCGCTTTGATTGATGAATCAGATTTTTTGGATAGAATGATCGCCAAATCAGATCAATAGGGCGGGGCGGCAAACCATGCAGATCAATCTTTCGATGCGCGATATCGACACCACCCTGGTGCTCGGCCGCACGCTCAACTTCCGCCAGGCGGCCGCGCAGCTGCATTTGTCGCAATCGGCGCTGTCCACGCAGATTCAACGCATTGAAGAGGCGCTGGGCGTGCGCCTGTTTGACCGCACCACGCGCACCGTGCGGCTGACGGCGGCGGGCGAGGTCTTCATGCAGCAGGCCGCGACCTTGCAGGTGGCCTTCCGCGACGCCATTGCCGCCGTCAGCGGCGTCACCAGCGCCGAGCAGGGCCAGGTGTCGGTCGCCGCGTTGCCGTCGCTGGCCGCGCGACTGCTGCCGCGCGTGCTGATGGCCTATCGGCAGGACCATCCCAACGTCGCCCTGAAAGTGCGCGATACCTTGTCTGGCCCCGCGTTCGACCTGGTGCGCGCAGGCGAGGTCGACTTCGCGCTCACCGCCGCCGACCCCCAACACGCCGACCTGCACTACGTGCCGCTGATGTCCGACAGCTTTCTGCTGCTGATCCCCGAGTCGCACGCCCTGGCGAAAACGCGTGGACCGCTGCGCTGGGCCGACACCGCTACCGCCGCGCACGTATCGATGGTGCAGCCCAGCAGCGTGCGGCAGTACACAGAGTGGGCCTTCCTGCAAAACCGCATCCGCTTCACGCCCGCGTTTGAAGCCGAACACCTGACCACCATTGTTGCGATGGTTGAATGCGGTTTCGGCGTGGCGGCGCTACCTGAGATTGCCGCGGGCGCAGTGTCGCAAACCGCCATTGTTCAGCGCCCGCTGATCGGGCCGGTGGCGGAACGGTCGATCGGCTTGGTCACGTCACGCAACCGCAGCCTGTCGCCCGCCGCGGCAGCGCTGGTGCAAACGCTGCGGGAGTATCTGGCGGCGCAGGTGCGGTAGGCGGTCAACGGTCGCGATTCTGCCAGCGCCCTTTTAACGAGAATCGCTTGGGACGCGGCGGCGGCGAACCCGGCTTGACGACCCAGCGGTGCACGTTCTCCAGCAGCGCCGCTCGTACCTTCGGCGGATAGTCGTCGATGGTCGTCAGCGGCGGAATTGGTTTGCCCGGCAGGCCCGCTTCCTGAATGATCTTCGGCCAACGCGGCCGCCAGCACAGCAACAGTGACGCCCAATGCGCCAGGCCCAACACCACCAGCGCAGGCGAGATCAGCAGCATCCCGAACCAGGTAATCGGGCCGCTGTGCCGCAAGTACGGGCCTAGCGCCTCGAACTGTGCGGCGAACGCGGGCCAGGGCAAAGGCAGGTGCGAGCTGATACGCGGCGGGTCAACGGCGTCTAGGCCACCTTCGTCCATGTAGCGGCGGATGTATTCCCATTCAGCTTTCATCTCGGCTTCGCTGACGCTTTTCTTGCCGACAAAAACCATGTTGGGGAAAGGCAGCGGAGAGTAGGGCGTATACCAACCGACGATGAGATTCACACCCGGGACTTCATCGTGATGGATGTCGTCCCAAGGCAATACCGCAATGCCGCCGCAACTGGGCGGGCGATGGAGATAGACCTGGCGGGTGATGCGATTGAAGCGGATGAGGAGGTGGCGAGAGGTGAAGGATTCTAGGCGGGTGAAGCGGAAGAGGTATTTGAATCGTCGCTGGCCAGCTCAAGATTCAGGATGAAAGGCTCGGAAAACGCTTCCTCCAGCGTGAACTCGACGACCTCGAACACCATGCCGCCGACGATGCTGAAACTGAAGTGCAGGTCGCGCTGTCCGGTCACGATGCCCCCCGAAATTTGGTGCCGATATGGTCGGCCACATTCCGGCAAGGGGCTATAGGAGGACTATGAAAGTCGGGGACTTGGAGCCCGGCGACCCCATGATGAGCGCGCACCCGGACGTCAGCAGCAATACGGACGCCGCCTCCGCCTACTCGGCTGCAACCGGCTCGGCAAAGCGGAATATCTCGGTGTAAACCGGCTCGCTCCAATAAGTGAGCCTGGCGCCCAGCTCGTCCCGCGCGGCCTTGTAGTCGCCCAGTAGCCCCGCGTACGTCATGTAGGTCTTGTCCGACTCGCCGTAGAACCGCGTAAACGCGCGCGACATCAGCGGGGTGCCTTCCGAGTCCTTCAGCGCGTACTCGATGATCGTCACGGGCTTGTACGAGTCGGTGGCCGACGTGGCCCCATAGCCCGTGCTGACGCGCAACATCAACTGCATGTAGCCATCCGAGGCCACCAGATCATTGGACGTGCTTTGCGCCAGTTCGCCGCTGCCGCTGGGCCGAGTCACCTGCGTCACCTTCACCTGGCGGCCGTCCTTTTCAAGCAAATCCCCAATCTGCCGGGCGAACCTTTCGTTGATGCTCTCGCCGGGCAGATTGTCGGTAATCAGTGCGGAGAATTCTTCCGAGCGCCGTTCGGTGCGTGACTTGACATCCAACTTGTGCGCGGCGTCGGCGCCAAGGCCGGCCAATAAACCGATCGGCCCCAGCAAGCCCAGCAGGCTGAGCGACTTGGAACCGCCTAAATCCACCACGACGTATTCGTCAGCGTGGTAGAAAATCTCGACCTGCTTGCCGGACTGGATCGCCGTCCGATTGGCTTGCTTATCTAACTGGTATCTCGGGCTGGGCTGTTTGACTGCGCAACCACAAAGTGCCATTGCTGCAACGACTGCAACTGCGGAAAGCTTCTTCATTTCTTATTCCAAGCCTGACCGTTTCTTTGACGGTATGGGTAAAAGGGACGTGCAATGGGTCCCGCAATGGTCGGCCACATTTCAGAAAGGGGCTATAG
Organism: Achromobacter kerstersii; assembly: GCF_902859595.1. GTDB lineage: Bacteria > Pseudomonadota > Gammaproteobacteria > Burkholderiales > Burkholderiaceae_B > Achromobacter > Achromobacter kerstersii. The sequence continues at coordinate 374,382 of NZ_CADIJQ010000003.1, forward strand.
GACGACTATGAAAGTCAGGGGATGGCTTCTCTGCTTCGCTCTCGACTATCATGGATATACTTTTTATATGTATATCCAAGGAGGGCTTACGATGCGAGTCGCCAAATGGGGTAACAGTCTGGCCGTGCGTCTTCCGGCCAGCGTGGTGGAGGCGTTGGATCTGCAAGAAGGCGACGATATCGAGATTCACGTGCAGGGTGACCGTCGCTTCGAAGTGCGCAAGACGGCGGGCGAAGAGGGCGTGCTGGCCAAGCTACGCGAATTTCGTGGCAGGTTGCCCGCGGACTTTGTCTTTAACCGAGATAAGGCGAACCGCCGTGATGGCTAACGCGCGCGTGTTTCTCGATAGCAATATCGTGGTCTATCTCTTGAGCGCGGATTTGGCCAAGGCCAACGTCGCCGAGGTTCTACTCAGAAGCAAACCCGTCATCAGCGTGCAGGTGTTGAATGAAGTCGCCAACGTCTGCGCGCGCAAGTTGAAAATGGGCTGGGGCGAGATCGACGAATTTCTGGCGATGGTCAGGGTGTTCTGCCGTGTCGCGCCACTGACGGTAGAGACGCACGACAAGGCTCGGCAATTGGCCGAACGCTATCAATTGTCTTTATATGATGCGTGCATCGTGGCGTCGGCGCTGGCGGCGGACAGCGAAATTCTTTACACCGAAGACATGCAAACTGCGATGTCGATTGACGATCGGCTGACGCTGATCAACCCGTTTGTTCAACAGCGTTCACGTCTGGCCGAACCGGGCGCTTGAGCCGCATTGGCGCCGTTGGCCTCAAGCATCACGCCCGCAACCGCATCTGCTCCGACGCCAGATACGCGTCTCTCGACGGCAGCAGATGGTCCCGGCAGATGGTCATCAGCGCATTTCGGTCGCCGTCGCGCAGCGCCTGGATCATGGCCCAGTGTTCTTGTCTGGCGCGTTCTCTGTAGCCAGCGGCAACCAGCGTACCGAAGCGGATCGGGTGGGTGCGGCGGGCGTATTCTTCGATGGCCTGGCCCAGCACGGCATTGTCGAGCAGGCCGAAGAATTCGCGGTGAAAGCGCTGGTTGCTGCGGAACACGCGGCGCGCGTCGCCGTCGGTGACTGCGGCGTCGTGTTCGCGCTGCACCGCCACCAGCGCCGCCAGCCGGGCTTCGGGCACGGGTAGCGGCATCTGGCTGGCGGCGTGCACTTCCAGCACTTCGCGCAGCGCGTACAACTCCATGACTTCGCGCGCGGAGAACGTCCGCACGACGGCGCCGATGTTGCGCTTTTTCTCGACCACGCCCAAGAGTTCTAGCTCGCTCAGCACTTGCCGCACGGCATGGCGCTTCATGGAAAAGCGCGCCATCAGCTCGTCCTCGGTCAGGCGTTCGCGCGGGTGCAGCCGGCCGAAGACGATGTCTTCTTCCAGGGCGGCCACCGCGGATTGCGTGGCGTCGGGGGCCTCTGCTTGCAGGGCGTCGGGCGTGATGGCGTTCATGGCGGCGGTGGGGTTGCGGGGGCCTGTGGCGTGGGGGTTGACAGCGTGGGGCTTACTTCTTGGGCACGGTGTCGTGCGTAACGCCGGCGCGCAGGAAGTCGAAATCAACGCCCTGGTCGGCTTGCGTCACGGTTTGCAGGAACAGCTTGCGGTAGCCGCGGTCGGCGGTGGGGCGGGTGATGGGCTTTTCCGCCGCGCGGCGCGCGAGTTCGGCATCGTCCACCAGCAGGGCAATTTCACGTTGCGCCACCGACAGGCGGATGCGGTCGCCATTTTGCACGTAAGCCAGCGGGCCGCCAATGGCGGACTCGGGCGTGACGTGCAGCACGATGGTGCCGGCCGCCGTGCCGCTCATACGTCCGTCGGAAATGCGCACCATGTCTTTCACGCCCGCGCGCGCCAGCTTCTTGGGGATCGGCATGTAGCCTGCTTCGGGCATACCCGGCGCGCCGGTCGGGCCAATGCGCTTGAGCACCAGGATGTCGTCGGCGGTCACGTCCAGCGCGTCGTCATCGATGCGGCGCGCCATGTCTTCGGCGTCTTCGAACACCACGGCGCGGCCTTCGTGTTCCATCAGCTTGGGGTTGGCGGCCGATTGCTTGATGATGGCGCCGCCCGGGGCCAGGTTGCCGCGCAGCACGGCCAGGCCGCCCACGGGGTAGATCGGCGACGCGGCCGTGCGGATCACGTCCTGCTTAAAGGGGGCGGGCGCGGCGTCCAGTTCTTCGCCCAGCGTGCGGCCGGACACGGTCATCACGTCCAGGTGCAGGTAGGGGCGCAGTTCGCGCAGCAGCGCGAGCATGCCGCCGGCGTCGTGGAAGTCTTCCATATAGTGCTGGCCCGACGGCTTCAGGTCGACCAGCACGGGGGTTTCGCGGCTGATGCGGTCCAGGCCCGCCAGGTCGATGTCGATACCCAGACGGCCGGCGATGGCGGTCAGGTGGACGATGCCGTTGGTGGACCCGCCAATGGACAGCAGCACGCGCAAGGCGTTTTCGATGGACTTGCCGTTGATGATCTGGTCGGGCGTCAGGCGCGACGCGGCCATGGCAACCGCCGTGGCGCCGGTGCGTTCGGCCACGCGCACGCGGTCGGCGGTGACGGCCGGGGCCGACGCGCCGCCCGCCACCATCATGCCCAGCGCTTCGGTGATGCAGGCCATGGTGCTGGCCGTGCCCATCACGGAACAGGTGCCCACGCTGGCGACCAGCTGATTGTTGACGTCGGCAATTTCCGGCGCGTCGATCTCGTCGGCGCGGTAGCGGCCCCAGTAGCGGCGGCAGTCGGTGCAGGCGCCCACGCGTTCGCCGCGATGCGAACCCGTCAGCATCGAACCGGTAACCAGTTGAATGGCCGGCACGCCGGCCGATGCCGCGCCCATCAGTTGCGCCGGCACCGTCTTGTCACAGCCGCCGATCAGCACGACCGCATCCATGGGCTGGGCGCGAATCATTTCCTCGGTGTCCATGGACATGAGGTTGCGCAGGTACATGCTGGTGGGCTGCGAGAAGCTTTCGTGCACCGAGATGGTCGGGAAGTCCATCGGCAGGCCGCCCGCCAGCATGACGCCGCGCTTGACCGCTTCGATCAGTTGCGGCGCGTTGCCGTGGCAGGGGTTGTAGCTGCTGCCGGTGTTGACGATACCGATGATGGGACGAGCCAGCGCGTCGTCGGACAAGCCGGCGCCCTTGATGAACGCCTTGCGCAAAAACAGCGAGAAACCCTTGTCGCCGTAGTTCGTCAGCCCGCGGGCGACGCCGTGGGCGGTGGCGCTGTCGCTGTCAAAAGGGCCCATCGCGGGCTTGTCGCCCTTGGTCTCGTCCGTCATTTTCAGTCCCGATAATATTATTGATAATCCAGGTGCAAGATCATATCCAGCCTTTGAAAGCGACCGCAAGCGGTTTGTGCGCCCCGATATATTGATCTATTTATCAGATCAGTCGATAGAAAAATTCTGATTCTTCTATCAAGTTTGCACTCCTACACTGGCGCGGTTGACGAGCCGGGCGTCCGTCCTATTCCAATACTCATCCCGGCTGGAGAGACCCCTATGTCAGACCTGCGTCTGCGGCCGCGCCGTGCCGTCCTGCTTTCCCTGCTGGCCATCTGTGCCGGTGTGTCCGCCCCGGCGATGTCCGCCGATGCCTACCCCGACAAACCCATCCGCCTGATCGTGCCGTACCCGCCCGGGGGCGCCACTGACGTGATCGGCCGCGTACTGGCGCAAGAGCTGACGGGCGCGCTGGGCCAGTCGGTGATCGTGGAAAACCGCGCAGGCGCGGCGGGCAATATCGGCGCCGACCAGGTCGCCAAGGCGCAGCCGGACGGCTACACCTTGCTGATGGGCGCGCTGACCAGCCACTCCATCAATGCCGCGCTGTACCGTGGCCGCGTGACGTATGACGTGGAAAAGAGCTTCGCGCCGGTGTCCATCGTTGGCACGGTGCCGCTGGTGTTCGTCGTGAACCCGTCGGTGCAGGCCAAGACGCTGTCGGAATTCATTGCGCTGGCCAAGTCCAAGCCGGGCTACATCACGATGGCGTCGGCCGGCAACGGTTCGCCGCAGCATCTGGCGGGTGAAATGTTCAAGCGCACCGCAGGCGTCGACATCCTGCACGTGCCGTATAAGGGCAGCGGCCCGGCCATGACCGACCTGATGGGCGGCCAGGTGCTCAGCATGATCGAAACCGTGCCTGCCGCGCAGGGCAACATCAAGGCCGGCAAGCTGCGCGCGCTGGCGGTGACCTCGCCCCAACGCGTGGATGCGCTGCCGGATGTGCCCACTGCCGCCGAAGCCGGTTTGAAGGACTTCGAAGTCAGCTCCATGTTCGGCATCGTCGCGCCCGCCAATACCCCGGCGCCGGTGATCGACCGCCTGAACGGCGAGCTGAAGAAGATTCTGGCCAAGCCGCAAGTGCAGGCATCGCTGTTGAACCAGGGCGCCATCGCCACGTGGACGACGCCGGCCGACGCCAGCGCCCGCGTGTCGGCAGAACTGGCTCGCTGGACGAAGGTGATTGATGAAGCCGGCGTGAAGGGCGACTGACCGCCTGCTCGCGCTGCAAACGGCTCCGGGCGCTGATTATTCGCCCGAGTCCTCGCAAATTTGCGCCATTTACGCCACACGCCAGAGATTTCCCAAGGAATCTCTGGCGATATTTTTTGTGCGTTGCGTAGATGCTTGACGCAACAAGCACTTCAAACGCCGGTTCGCAGACGCATTAAATGGTCGGGAATGGCAAGAGTATTACGCGGCGCACCACAACGCCGATGCAATAATCCGTAATACAGCGTTTGACGCCCCTTAAGCGGGTATTGACCCCATTCGGACTAGGCCGTAATGTACTTTTCGGTCCAGGCCTTGGACAGTGGGGGGATACCACGATGACTGAGAATCAGGACGAAAAGTCGATCCTGTACACGCATTTCGGTACGCATAGCCCTTATTGGAGGCTGGCGGCCGATAGCGATGCCATAGAACTGGCTGCCATCAAGGGCGCAACGAATGTCGCGATGGGATTGCGCCCGGATCAGGCGGACATCATCCGCGCGCTGACGGGCATTACGTCCAGCGTGCGCATCGATATTGCGTTGTACGGCGATCTGCTCAGGCTCCATCTGGTGGGCCGCAAGATCAACCCGAATGAATGGGCCGGCACCGCATCGGCGCATTCCGATACCGAATCGGTTGCCAAGGACCTGGTCGAAGGCTTGTCGTTTGCCGAAACCGTGGTGTCCGAAGCCAACTCGGTGATCGTCATCGTGGACCAGAACGGCCGTGTGCAGCGCTTTAACAAGCTCAGCGAGGAATACACCGGCAAGCGCGAACAAGACATCGTCGGACGCAGCGTGTTCGAGATGTTCATGACGCGCGAAGAGGCCATGGCCTCGCGCCGCAATATCGCCGAGTTCTACAAGCGCGGGCAGTCCTATGAAGTGGAACGCCTGATCAACACGGTCAAGGGTCCGCGCCTGTTCCTGTTCCGCAATAAGTTCGTCACCAGCGGCAGCGGCGAAAAGCGCGTCTACCTGATCTGCTCGGGCACCGACATCACCGAAGAACGCGCCGCGCAGGAACGCCTGCGCGTGCTGGCCAACACCGACATGCTGACCAATCTGCCCAATCGCCACGCCATCACGGCGCGGTTGAAAGAGGCGCTGGCGGTGGGCAAAGACGGGCATGGCGGCGTGTTGTTCCTGGACCTGGACAACTTCAAACGCATCAACGACCACTACGGCCACGGCTTTGGCGACCGCCTGCTCAAAGCCGTGTCGGTGGCCATTTCGACTTGCCTGGCAGAAGGGCAGACGCTGGCCCGGCTGGGCGGCGACGAGTTCATCGTCTTGCAGGAAAAAGCGCAAGCCTGGGAACTGGAAGCCACGGCCGAACGCATCATCGAACGCCTGCGCGAGCCGTTCCGCCAGGGGCTGATCGAGGTCTACACCAGTTGTTCGATCGGTATCGCCATGTACCCCGACCACGGCGCGGATCTGGACAGCGTGGTGCGCAGCGCCGACATCGCCATGTACGTGGCCAAGGAAGCCGGGCGCCACACTTACCGCGTGTTCCAGCCCGAGATGGACCGCCGCAACGCCGACTACGTGTGGCTGGACACCAACCTGCGCAAGGCCTTGGCCGAAAACCACCTGATGCTGTACTACCAGCCCAAGCTGGCAGGGCGCACGGGCGAAGTCGATAGCGTGGAAGCCTTGCTGCGCTGGCGCTCGCCCGAGCGCGGCATGGTCTGCCCCAGTGTCTTCATTCCCTATGCCGAAGAATCGGGGCTGATCTCGCCCTTGGGCGTGTGGGTCATGCGCGAAGCTGCAAGGCAGGCGGCCGCATGGAAGCGCGACGGCCTGAACATCCGTATCGCCATCAACATGTCGGCGCGGCAGCTGGACGACAAGGGCGTGGTCAGCGACTTCATGCGCGCCATCAACGACGCGGGGATGGGCCCGTGCATGCTCGACATCGAGCTCACGGAAAGCTGCCTGATCGAAGACGAGGGCGCCGCCATCGACCTGATCAAGCAATTCCGCCAATTGGGCGCGCGCGTGCACCTGGACGATTTCGGCACGGGGTATTCGTCGCTGTCGCAGCTGGCGCGCATTCCGTTGGACGCCATCAAGCTGGACGCGAGCTTTGTGCGCGGCGTGAATGAAAATCCGGTGTCGCAAGCGTTGGCGCGGGCCATCGTGGCGGTGGCGCGCACGCTGGAATTGAAGGTCATTGCCGAAGGGGTTGAGACGGTTGAGGAAACCACGTTCCTCGATACCCTGGGCGTGGACGCCAAGCAGGGCTATCTGTACGCCAAGCCCATGCCCGCCGCCGAACTGTCGGCGTGGCTGGCGCATCGGCGCCGGCTGCATCTAATCGCATGACGTTTATTGCTTGACGCACATCGCCTGATTTGATCGCGTGATGTCTGCGCGTTGCGATCGACGGGGCCGGACGCCGGACGCCAGCCCCGTTATGCCAGTAGCGGCAATTCAATGCCGTGCTATCGGCGGCGGTATCAATGCATCGTCGCCTCCTGCACGGCGTCCGTGCTGGAAGCGCTGCGGCGGTTCTGCGCCAGCACCAGGCGTTCCATATAGGCGCGGTCCTTCGGATCGATCGAGAACGCGGCTTCGACCCAGTCTTCGGTAATGTCCATCAATTCGGAGCGTGACAGGTTCAGCACGCGCTGGCGCGCCCGCAGCATGGCCCGCATGCCGTTGAGCTTGGGCCGCATGACGTCGATGAAAGTGCGCGTGGCGCGGTACGCCTCGCCCGGTTCGAACAGTTTGTCGACCAGGCCCTTGCCGTGGAACCATTCGGCCGTGTGCGATTCGCCGGAGCTGATCAGCTCTTCGGCCAATTGCATGCCCGACCGGCGCGCCACCAGCGAATAGCCGCCCATGCCCGGGAACAGGTTGAACGCCATTTCCGGGAAGCCCATGCGGGCATTGTTCTGCGCCAGCACGAAGTGGTGGGCCAGGGCGGCTTCAAAGCCGCCGCCCAGCGCCGTGCCTTCGATCATGGCCAGCGAGATTGCGCCGGTGTCGAAACCGCGCGAAGCGGCATGCACGCAGTCCACGCAAGCCCGCGCATAGGCGCGCAGCGCTTCGCGCTTGCCCGTCCGGATGGCTTCGGCGAAGAAGTTCAGGTCTCCGCCCACGTTGTAGATCTGCGGCACCAGCGAGCCCGTGACCCAGAAGTCGATGGGCAGGCCCGAATCCTTGGCGGCGCGCGCCAAGGTCATGATTTCGTCGATAAGTTCGTGGTTAAAGCAAGGCCGCGGCTGCGCCCGGAGCATCATCCACATGACACGACGTCCTTCCTCATAAAACGCAGAAATCTGCTTCATGTTGCCGGCTGCGGTAAAGGGGTGGCAGTCTGTATGAATGAGTTGATTCATGTGCTTTCGTCCAATCGATCAAGGTGAGTCGGAGTACTGCCGGGTCAGCCTAATACAGAGCTTCCGGCTGTCGTCTCATGCAAACCTCGTCCGGCTGGCCAGACTTGTCCGTAGGTCAAAGGCCCGAGTGATGAATGCGAAAACCGTGCGAACGGCGTTGCCGGCTCAACCGGTCGAACGAGCCGCGCATCGGCGCAACGGATGAGCACCTTCGCAAACTCAAGAAGATCCGGGCGTTCCCGGATGACCCGCTGAAATCAACAGGACTCATGCGTTGGGATGACACTGTGGCGGAATGCCGACACAAAATAATTCTCATTTGCAAACAAAATTCGTTCTCGTTAGCATCGCGGCTTTCATAAACCTGAATTGTTGAAGGCGTTGCGATGTTTCCCCCGTTTGTTCCGCGCTCTCTGTCGTTGAGCGTTGCGCTTGCGCTGTCTTGCGCCTTGCCCCAAGCCGTTGCCCAGACGGCGCAGTTGCCCGCGATCAGCGTCGAAGGCGCCAATGCCGACGATCCCCGCGTGCCAGAAGTCACCACCGCCACGCGCACGCAGACGCCGGCCCGCTACGTGCCGCAGACGATCGACACCGTCAAGGTTGAAAACGTGCAGAACTACGGCGTCTCGACCATCAGCGATGCGCTGTCCGGCATGCCCAACGTGTCCAGCGCGCAAGACACGCGCTTTGACTCCGTGCGCATCCGCGGCTTTGACGCCAGCAATGACTTCTATCTGGACGGCATTCGCGACGACAGCCAGTACGTGCGCGACCTGCACAACATTGAACGCATCGAAGTGCTGAAAGGCCCCGCCGCCGTGTTGTACGGGCGGGGCAGCCAGGGCGGCATCATCAACCGCGTCAGCAAGGCGCCCACGCCGGGCCGCGAGTCCACCGTGGAAGCGCAGACGGGCAGCTGGGACCTGCGCAGCGTGTATGGCGACCTGAGCGCCGACCCCAGCGACAACGTCAGCGTGCGCCTGAACGTGGGCCAGGAAGACACGAACAGCTTTCGCCACAAGATCGGTGGCACGCGCCAACTGGTGGCGCCCGCCATCAACTGGCGCATCACGCCCAACCTGGACTGGCTGGTGCAGTACGAGTACAGCCGCTATGACCGCACGCCTGACCGCGGCATCCCCAGCGTTAACGGCCGCCCCGCCGACGTAGGCCGCAGCACCGTCTATGGCGACCCCGACCGTGACTACATCGACGACCGCGCCCAATCGTTCCGTTCACGCCTGGCCTACACGCTGGCGCCTGACTGGCAACTGCGCTACACGCTGGGCGTCTTCAAGCTGGATAGCGATTTCGACAACACCTACCTGACCGGCTACAACGCCGCCACCGGCAAAGTCACGCGCACGCGCTGGCAGCAGAACCTGTCCACCCGCAACATCACCAACAACCTGGAAACCGAAGGCCTGTTCCACACAGGCAGCCTCGAACACCGGGTGTTGTTCGGCGTTGAGCTTTCGCACCAGGACCGTTCGCCCACGCTGTATTCGGCGGCCACCAGCGGGCCGGGCGCGCAGCCCGTGCCGGCGTTGGACTTGGTCGATCCGAACCTGTCCTTGCAGCACAACGGCCGCATGGCGGTCAGCAGCGATGCGCGCCACAAGGTCAAGAGCCAGGGCTATTACCTGCAAGACCAGATCAAGCTGAACGACGCGTGGCAGGTGTTGATGGGCGTGCGCATGGACCGCTTCAGCATAGATTCCACGAACAAGCTGCTGGACGCGTCGGCCTCGCATGACAGCAGCGGCGTCAGCCCGCGCGTGGGCCTGGTGTGGACGCCGGTGCGCGACCATTCCTTCTATGCGTCCTATAGCAAGACGTTTTCCCCCACGGGCGGCGGCACCATCGGCATCACGCCGAATGCGCGCGGCAATACCAACGACCTGGACCCGGAACACACGCGCCAGACGGAAGTGGGTGTGAAGAGCGATTGGCTGGACGGGCAACTGAGCACGACGCTGGCCGTCTATCAGCTTGAGCTCTACAACCGCCGCACGACGGACCCCAATGATCCGACCCTGGTGCTGCTGACGGGCAAGCAGCGTTCACGCGGGGTCGAGCTGACCGCGGCGGGCCGCCTGATGGGCAACTGGTATCTGCGTGGGGGCGTGGGCTTGCAGAACGCGTCCATCGTGGAAGACAACAATGGCCTGGCCGGCAACCGCATCAGCAACGTGGCGCGGCGTAACGGCAGCGTGTTCCTGACGTACAAACCCGCTGAAGGCTTGTACGGCGAAACCGGCCTGACCTTTGTGGGCGAACGCTATGCCGACAACACCAACCTGACGACGCTGCCGGGCTATGCGCGCTGGGACGCGCTGCTGGGATACCGCACGGGCAAATGGGATTGGCGCCTGGCCGTGCGCAACATCACTGACAAGACCTACTACAGCTCGGCCACCAGCGCCGGCCAGATCCAGTTCGGCGAACCGCGCACCGTTGTCGCCACGGCGCAATACCGGTTCTAGGCAAGGCGGGCAGGGCGGGCCAGCGTCAGTGGCCCGCATTCATGGCACGCAGCGTTGGCACGGAGCGTTGGCACGCAGCTTTGGCCCGCAACGATGGCCCGCAACGATGGCCCGCAACCATGGCCCGCAACCATGGCCCGCAACCATGGCCCGCGCTACCCGCTACCCGCTACCCGCCCAGCGGTCAGGCGATGCCGCCGTTGGCGCGCAGAATCTGGCCGTTCACCCAGCCGCTGTCCGGCCCCGCCAAGAACGACACCACGCCCGCGATGTCGTCGGGCTGGCCCAAGCGTTCCAGCGGCGGCAGCTTCGTGAAGTGTTCGATCAGCTCCGGGCTTTTGCCTTTCAGGAACAGCTCGGTGGCGACGGGGCCGGGGGCCACGGCGTTCACGGTGATCTGGCGGCCGCGCAGTTCTTTTGAAAACACATGCGTAAAGCTCTCGACCGCCGCCTTGCTGCCGATGTAGATCGCGTAGCCGGGCAGGTTCAGCGCAATGGTGGTGCTGGACACGTTGACGATGCGGCCGCCATCGGCCAGCCGGGTCGCCGCCGCGCGCAGCGTGTTGAAGGTGCCGCGCGTGTTGATGTCGAAGGTGCGTTCGAACTGTTCGTCGGTGGTGTCGGCCAGCGGTTGCACACTCAGCACGCCCGCGCTGTTGACCAGCACGTCGATGCGGCCGAGTTCGGCCTGCACCTGGTCAAACAGAGCGGTGACGTCGGCGGCCTTCGACACGTCAGCGCGCACGGCAAGCGCGCGGCCGCCGGCGTCGCGGATCTCAGCGGCCAACGCATCGGCCTCGGACGCGCTGGAGGCATAGTTGATGGCCACGGCAAAACCGTCGCGGGCCAGGCGGCGCACGATGGCCGCGCCAATGCCGCGCGAACCGCCGGTCACCAGCGCAACACGTTGGGGGGCTTGTTGGGTCATGAGGCTAACTCCGTCTACAGGGTGGGGATGGAACGAATCATGAACTATTCCAAACAGAAGATAATTACCCTATATTCGCGAACATAATTCCATCTGCATTAATAATGGGCCGCCGCCATGGATCGTTTTCAAGAAATGCAGGTGTTTGTGCGCATCGCCGAACGCCGCAGTTTTTCGCAAGCGGCCGAAGACCTGCAAATTCCCCGCGCCACCGTCACCACGCTGATCAAGCGCATGGAAAAGCGCTTGGGCGCGCGCCTGCTCGAACGCACGACGCGGCAGGTGCGCATGACGCACGATGGTGAAGCCTATTACCAACGCTGCGTGCGCCTGCTGGCCGATCTTGAAGAAGCGGACGGCGCCTTTCTGAACACCGCGCCCAAAGGCTTGCTGCGGGTCAATGCGCAAGGCACGCTGGCCAAGAACTTCGTCATGCCCGGCTTGCCTGGTTTTCTGGCGCGCTATCCCGATATCGTTCTGCACCTGGGCGAAGACGACCGCCTGGTGGATCTGGTGCGGGAAGGGGTCGATTGCGTGTTGCGCGCGGGGGCCTTGCAGGACTCATCGCTGGCAGGGCGGCAGATTGCGCAGATGCCGCAAGTGACGGTGGCCAGCCCCGCCTATCTGGCGCGCTTTGGCGTGCCGGCGCGGCTGGAAGACCTGGCCCATCATCAAACCGTGGACTTCCTGTCCAGCGCCACCGGGCGCGGCATTCCGCTGGACTTCATGGTGGATGGCCGCAACGTGCAAATCCGTGCGGCGGCGATTGTCAGCGTGACGGGGGCCGAACTCTATACCAGCGCAGCGGTGGCCGGCTTGGGGCTGGTGCAGGTGCCGCGGTATCGGGTGGAGCAGGAACTGGCGGCGGGGCAGTTGCAGATCGTGCTGCCAGACTGGCCGCCCGCGCCCATGCCCGTGTCGGTGCTGTATCCGCAAAACCGCCAGGTGTCGGCGCGCGTGCGCGTCTTCACCCAGTGGCTCGCGGAGGTTTTCGCCAACGCCTTCGGTCAGACGATGCCGGTCAGGTAATACACGGCGATCACCACGAACACAGACATCGTCGATATCAATGTGATGGCGAAGATGTCGCCGTAGGACTGCCGGTGCGTCAGCCCCGTCACCGCAAGCAGCGTGATGACCGCGCCGTTGTGCGGCAGCGTGTCCATGCCGCCGCTGGCCATGGCGGCGATGCGGTGCAGCACGTCCATGGGGATGCCGGCGGCGTGCGCACCGTCGATAAACGTCTGCGCCATGGCCGCCAGCGCAATGCTCATGCCGCCGGACGCTGACCCGGTAATGCCCGCCAGCGACGTCACCGCAATGGCTTCGCCCACCAGCGGATCGGGAATGGACTTCAATGCGTCGGCCACCAGCAGGAAGCCGGGCAACGCGGCGATGACGCCGCCAAAGCCGTATTCCGCCGCCGTGTTCATCGATGCCAGCAACGCGCCCGACACGGCGCTCTTGCTGCCTTCGGCAAAGTGCGCCTTGATGCTGCGAAACGAGAACAGCAAGATCGTGAAGATGCCCGCAATCAGTGCGCCCATCACCGCCCACAACGCCACCTGGTCTTCCACATTGACGGCCATGGGCTTGGGCAGGCCGGGCAGGTTCACTTCGGAACCGGCCGGATACCAGCCCGGAATCCAGCGCGTCAGCAGGTAGTTCATCACGCCCACCACCACCAGCGGCAGCAGCGCAATCAGCGGATGGTGGTTGCGTTCGTTGGCGGGCGTGACCGGCTCATTGCGCAGTTCGGTGCCATAGGTTTCGCCCGCGGCGGCCGCGCGCTTGCGCCGCCATTCCAGGTACGAGACCCCTACCGTCAACGTGAACGCTGCGCCGATCAAACCCAGCCAGGGCGCGGCCCAGGTCGTGGTTTCGAAGAAGGTGGTGGGGATGATGTTCTGGATCTGCGGCGTGCCAGGCAGCGCCGTCATCGTGAAGGTGAAGGCGCCCAGCGCAATCGCGCCCGGCATCAGCCGCTTTGGAATGCCGCCTTGGCGGAACATCTCGGCCGCGAACGGGTACACGGCAAACACCACCACAAAGAGCGACACGCCGCCATACGTCAGCACCGCGCACACCAGCACGATGGCGACAATGGCGCGCTCCGCGCCAATCATGCGCAGCACCGCCTGCACGATGGCGCGTGAAAAGCCTGATAGCTCGATCAGCTTGCCGAACACGGCGCCCAACAGGAACACGGGGAAATACAGCTTGGCGAAGCCCGCCATGCGTTCCATGAACACGCCTGAGAACATGGGCGCCAATGCCGACGGGTCCGTCAGCAGCACCGCGCCCATGGCAGCAATGGGCGCGCACAGAATCACGCTATAGCCTCGATACGCCGCCAGCATCAGGAACGCCAGCGCCGCCACCACGATAAACAATCCGGTCATTCATTGCTCCTGGAATGAAGAGATAAGGGGTGCAGGGGGTACACCTTACCCGATCACGCCGGGAGATCAGACGCGCAGCAGCGCGAGGGCCTGATGCGCGATGTTCAGGTCGACCGCGGCATCGTCGCCGTCGCCCAGATACCAGGCGGCCGACAGCCCGCACCAGGCCACCACCCATTGCAGCAGGCGGCGGCGCTCCAGGCCGGATTCATCCACCACGATCTGCAAGCGGCGTTCGAAGCAGCCGGGCACGGTGGCCACGGGTGGCACGGGGTCGGACAGGTCGGGGTTGCAGAAGATGTTGGCGTAGTCGAACGTGCGTTCGCCGGTCAGGCGCTTGGGGTCGATGACCAGCCAGCCGCGCTCGCCGAAATCCAGCACGTTGTCGTGATGCATATCGCCGTGCAGCACGGAGACGTCGCGGGGGTCGTCCAACAGGGCGCGCGCGTAACGGGCGCTTTCGGCCAGGATGCCGCCGTGCGATTGCGCCATGGGCCAGAGATCGGTAAACCATCCCTCCAGGCCGCGCAGAGGGGGCAGCGGCTTGGCGCGTGGCGCGTGTAAATCGTTGAGCACGCCGCAAAGAATGCGCGTGGCTTCGTCGTCGCGGCCGCTGCGGGCATAGGCGGCGAGTGAGCGCGGGCCCATCGCGCGCTCAAGCAGGATGGCGTCGTCGTCGTGCGCCAGCACACGGGCCGCGCCGTGGCCGTCCCACCAGCGCATCAGCACGCCGCCTTGCCGTTCGTCTTCTTGCAAGGCGATCTTCAGCATGGCGGGCGCGCCCTGATGGATGACGGGCAGCAGCCGCGCCGCATGCGTCTCGATAGGCGCGCCGTCGGGCGTAAGGTTCCAGCGGGACAGGTAGGCGTCGAACATTGTGGGGACCATCGCTCAGCAATCCGAACAGGAATCCGAACAGGAATCCGAACCGGAATCTGAACCGGAATCCGAAGCGGAATCCGAACCGGAATTCAAACCTGAACCCGAACTCGAACCGGAATCCAACGCCGCAGTCAGCGCCGCCGCCTTGCGCGCCAGCCTCGCCACGCCAAAGCTTGTGGCCAGTTCATGGCCTTCCAGATCGGCAAGCGGTATCCAGCGTGCGTCCCGCGCATCGTCGCCCGCCACGGGCTCGCCCGATTGCCAGCGGCACAGCACGGCGATCAGGATGAAATGCCGGCGTAATGCGCCCGCGTCGTCGCGGTCGAAGACGTCAACGGCGTCGAATACATGCAGGGGTTCGGCCACCACGCCGGTTTCTTCCAGCAATTCGCGCGCCGTCGCCGCTTCGATGCATTCACCGGCGTCAATCTTGCCGCCTGGAAATGCCCAGCAGTTTTCATCAGGCGGATTGGCGCGGCGCACCAGCAGCACGTGGCCGTCTCGGACGACGGCGGCGATGGTGGCGGGAATGGGGCGAGCGGGGAGAGTGGTCATGAGGGCATCCAGCGGCAATGCGTGCAGTGTAGAACGCGGACGGGCAGGCGCCCGTCCGCGTGTCTATTGATGGCCCATGCTGATGCCGGGTGCCCATGCTCACTGCGGATGCTCAGTACCGAGCCTCCTTCCTGAGCCTCCTTCCCGAGCCTCCTTCCTGAGCCTCCGCTTACTTCTTCACCAGCGGGCAGGTCGACTTCGACAAGGGCATGAAGGCTTGATCGCCCGGCAAGGTCGCCACCAGCTTGTAGTAGTCCCACGGCCGTTTGGATTCTGACGGCTGCTTCACTTCAAACAGGTACATGTCGTGCACCATGCGGCCGTCTTCGCGGATGCGGCCGTTGGTGGCGAAGAAGTCATTGATGGGCATGGCCTTCATCTGTTTCATCACGGCCTCCGGCGCATCGGTGCCCGCCGCCTGCACGGCCTTCAGGTAATGCATCACCGACGAATAGGTGCCCGCCTGGCTCATGTTGGGCATCTTCTTCAGCTTGTCGTAGTAGCGCTGCGACCAGGCGCGCGTCTGGTCGTTCATGTCCCAGTAGAAGGCTTCGGTCAGCGTCAGGCCGGCCGCCGCGTCCAGGCCGATGGCGTGGATGTCGTTGATATACAAGAGCAATCCCGCCATCTTCTGGCCGCCCTTGGTCAGGCCGAATTCGCTGGCGGCCTTGATGGCGTTGACCGTGTCGCCGCCGGCATTGGCCAGCCCTACGACCTGCGCTTTGCTGGCCTGGGCCTGCAACAGATAAGAGGCGAAGTCGCTGGAGCCCAACGGGTGGCGCGCCGCGCCCAGCACCGTGCCGCCATTGGCCTTGACGACCTCGGTGGCGGACGCCTGCAAGGTGTGGCCGAAGGCGTAGTCGGCGGTCAGGAAGTACCAGCTCTTGCCGCCTTTTTCGACGGTGGCGCGCGCGGTGGTATTGGCCAGCGACCAGGTGTCGTAGGTGTAGTGCACGGAATAGGGCGAGCACAGGTCGTTGGTGATGCGTTCGGTGCCGGGGCCGCTGAAGACCACGATCTTCTTCTTTTCGCGGGCCACTTCCAGCACGGCCAGCGCGGGCGCTGACCCTGCCACGTCCATGATGGCGTCGACTTTCTGCGTGTCGTACCATTCGCGCGCCTTGGCGGCGGCGATGTCGGCTTTGTTCTGGTGGTCAACCACCATCAGGTCAATCTTCTTGCCCAGCACCGTGCCGCCGAAATCTTCAATGGCCATCTGGGCGGCGGTGGCGCTGCCCTTGCCGGTGACGTCGGCGTACACGCCGCTCATGTCCAGGATCAGGCCGAGCCGGACGATGTCGTCAGAAATGGCGGCGGGCTGCTGCGCCCAGGCCGGTGCGGCGGCGGCCGCCGATAGGGCGGTGGCGGCGAACAAGCGGGTAATCGTGCTGCGGCAATGCATGGAAATCCGGGGCGTGTTGGCGTAAGCCATGGTTTGTCTCCTCTTGTGCCGGATCTGTCTGAAACTTGCTGGCGCTTCAATGGCGCTCTGGTTTGGGGGCGGGCCGCGCAAATGGACGTGGCGGTGGGGTGGGGCTCCTTGGGCGGTTGAACGAAGGGCGCGCGAATCAGCGATGGGCAAGCAGATCGAATTCCATCCGCACCTTGCGGAACGGAAATTCCAGCCGCGCGAAATACACCACGCGGCCGTCGATGCAGGCATAGCGGCGCAGCTCGGCCACGGGCGACGACACGGGAATTTGCAGAGACTCGGCGGATTCCTGGCCCGCTTCGATCACGTTCAGCACCTGACGCGCTTCGGTGATGCGCGCGCCGTAGAACTGATCCAGCACCGGGGCCACCGTGCTTTTCTGGATGCGGGTGCGATGCTTGCGGAACAGCCCGCTTTCCAGAAAGACTTCGCTGTAGCAGAAGGGGCCGGCGTCGGTCGTGTGTACGCGGCGCAGGTATTGGAACAGCCCGCTGCGGTCGGCCTGGCAAGGCATGCCCAGCGAGTCGGGCAGCGGAGAATCAGCGCTGGATTCCACCAGCGACACCGTGCCCAGCTGATTGCTCAGCTCGACGGTTTCCGCCCAGGTTTTTGGAATCAGCAAGGTTGGCGTCTCGGGCAGCTCGGCATTGACGAACGTGCCAGACCCGCGCGACCGCCGGATCAGGCCGTCTTGTTCCAGCAGCCCAAACGCCTGACGGATGGTCGCCCGCGAGATTCCATAGGTTTCCATCAGCGATTCCAGCGGCGGGATCTGCTGGCCCGGCCGCCAGGTGCGGTTCTGGATATGGCTGCGGAACAGCGCCGCCGCTTGCAGATAAAGCGGCTGGGGGCTGCGCGAGAAAAGCTTGCGGGCGGGCATGGTCAGGGGGCGGCTGGTGGGGAAAGATCCGAGAGCATAGCCTCCGCCATGTCGCGCAGGCGGTGTTTCTGAATCTTGACCGAGTTGGCGCTTTCCACGGACGGGAAGGCGTCCAGCACGGTAAAGCCCACGGGCGCCTTGAAACCGGCCATCGCCGCCTTGCACGCCGCCGTCCAGCCGGCGGGGTCGGCCGTGGCGCCGGCTTGCAGCAGCACAAACGCATACGGCACGATTTTGCCGTGGCGGGTGGCGCCCACCACCTGGCAGGCGCGCACGCCGGGCAGGGTTTCGACGACCTGCTCGATTTCCACGGGGTTCACCAGAAAGCCGGATAGCCGCAACGAATCGCCCATGCGCGTCTGGAAGACGAATTGGCGCGGGGTCAGCGTGTAGCCCAGGTCGCCTGTCTTGAAATAGCCGTCATCCGTGACGGCGTTGCGCGTGGCGTCGGGGTTGTCCAGATAACCCTGCATCAGGCTGGGCGACAAGATTTCGATTTCGCCCGATTGGCCGTGCGGCAGCACTTGCCCGGATTCAGGGTCGCGGGCGCGCACGCGGGCATCAGGATAAATCAGCGTGCCGCCGGGTTGATGGCGCGCCGACACGTCACCCTCTTGCGGGTCGCGCGGCTGGCCTGCCACCAGCGCGATCAGTTCGCTGGAACCGTACAGCCCCGTCAGCGGCACGCCCGCGTCGCGCGCCAAGTCCAGCATGTTGTCCAACGCGGGGGTGAAGCTGGCGAAGCCGAAGAGGCGCGCCGACGCAAACGTGCCGGGGGCTGCCGCCTGCATCATGCCCACCAGCGCTTCGTTGTTCGCATAGGTGTGCGTGACGGCGTAGCGGGCAACGGCCTGCGCGGATTCCGCCGCATTGAATACCGGCGCGCACACCACGGGCACGCCTTGCGCCAGCCCGCCCACCAGCGTCGCAAAGCCGAACGCCCCGCAGAACGGGGCGCTGGCCAGCACGCAGCTGTGGTCATCGTAGCCGAACGCCTGCACCACCGCCGCGCCATGACGCAGCAGCGTTTGCTGGTCGTGCAGCACAAACTTGGGCTTGGACGTGGTGCCCGACGTGGTGAAGCACAGCACGCCCGCGTTGCCATGCGGGGCGGGCGGCGGAGTTTGGGTGGCGAGCAGGTCTGCGTAGCGATGCGCCGGTTTGTCATGCAGGGTAGCCGGCGCATGTTCATCGTCAGCCCCCAGCGTGACGACGCCTTGCAAACGCGTCAGGTGTTCCGGGGCGACGCCGTCAAGAATCCCGGCGAAGTCGATGCCCTTGAAACCCGGCCAGAACACCAGCCAATCGGCCTGGCCGCGGCCAAGGATATCGGCCACTTCCAGCGCGCGAAATCGCGTGTTGACGGCCAGCACCAGCGCGCCCAGATGCGCGCAGGCCAGAAACGATTCCACCCAGGCCGCGCAGTTGGGCAGCCACACGGCCACGCGATGGCCGGGCTGCACGCCGATGCGTGCAAGCCCTGCCGCCAGGGCGCGGCTTTGTGCGCGCAGCTGTGTGGCGCTGATCCGCTGGTCTTGATCGATCAGCAGCGTGGCGTCGGGACGGCGGGCGGCAAGCGCGTCCAGGTGCGCGGAAAAAGTCGACGTGGGTGCGGTCATGGCTTACACCGTGGCAATCGGCGTTACCGGAGAACCCACGGCGCCGGGCATGCGCAAGGGCGGGGCGGTCAACAGGAAGCGGTTGCGTCCCTGGGCATGCAGCCAGTCGGCCAAGTCCTTCAAGTACCAGAGCTCGGCTAGCGGCACGCCCAGCTTGAACAGGCAATGGTGATGCAGCGGCAAGATCGAATGGCCGGGGCCGGACGTGCGCGCAGGGTAGGACTCCACGGCGTAGTTGTCGGCGCAGATGGCGGCGATGCCGCTGGCGGTGATCCAGTCCAGCAGGGCGGAGTCGGCGCCGTCCAGCACCGCGCCCGTCTGTTCCAGTTCGTGGGGATCGGGCTGGCCGTTCATGGCGACGACGCGCTCGGCGAAGCCTGTGCGCAGCACCAGCATGTCGCCGGGTTCGACGACGACGTTCTGGTCCCGCATGGCGGCTTGCAGTTGTTCGTGGCCGACGAGCGTGCGGCCAGGGCCGAAGGCGCGCGCCAGATCCACCAGCACGCCGCGCCCTTGCATGCCTTTTTCGGCGTAGCGGCTGACGCTGAGCTTGCGCGCATACGAACCGCCGGGCGGGCAGCAGGCGTTGTCGGACGTGTCCGGGTCCACGCCGCCAAAGACGTCAACGCCCGCCGCAAAGCCGTTGTAGTAGACGCGGCGCGGCTCGCCGTCGCCTTGGATATCGAACATTGCGCCCACATGGCACAGGCCGTCCCACTGCGTGGAATATTGCATCGACAGCGTGACCTGATCGTCCGACAGCACGTCAACGGCCTCGGGCTGCACCTGCGACATCGCAAAGTTCAGGTAGGGCGTGCCTTCGCGGAACGTGGGTTTCAACGTGGGCGCATGACGGCGCGGGTTCAGCACGTTGCCGCCGGGCAGGTCCAACGGCAGCGACAGGCAGAACACCTTGCCCGCCTGCACTTCACGCACGCCCTGAAGCACCTTTTCTTCGGTCAGCAGGTTCAGCCTGCCGAGCTCGTCGTCCGGCCCGAAGTCGCCCCAGGTGGAACCTTCGGGGCGTTGCGTCCAGCGTTTCATCTCTTGTCTCCTGGTTATGTTCTATGTTTTTATAACTATAGTACGTATTTACGTACTTTGAAGTGCTTTGAATATTCCGCAGGCTGGAATTTTCCCCGATGTTGCCGAGTTGTACCCACAAGACTTAAGAAGAAATCCGCAGTCAGCGGATTCAAGAGGAGACAGATTCATGACCCAAGCCGTACCCCCGCGCGCCGGGTGGCGCAGCGTTGCCGTGGCCGCGTTGGCCACGCTGGCGCTGCCCGTCATTCACACCGCCGCGCATGCCGCCGGCTACCCCGAGCACCCCGTCACGGTCGTCGTGCCGTATCCGCCCGGAGGCGGGGCCGACATCTTTGGCCGCGCCATCGCCAACGCGCTGCAACCGGGCTTGAAGCAAACCGTGCTGGTTGAAAACAAGCCCGGCGCGGGCGGCAATATCGGCATGGCCTACGTGGCGCGCGCCAAGCCGGACGGCTACACGCTGGGCTTGGGCACCATCGGCACGCAGACCATCAACCAGTTTCTGTACAGCAACATGACGTTCGACCCGGAGCGTGATCTGGTGCCGATTGCGCTGGTGTCCACCACGCCGAACGTGATCGCCGTCAGCGCAAAGTCGCCGTACAAAACCGTGGCCGATGTCATCAAGGCTGCCAAGCAATCGCCCGACAAGAAGCTGACTTACGCATCGCCCGGCATTGGCTCGTCGGTGCATTTGACGGGCGCGTACTTCGAGTCGATGGCGGGCGTGACGATGCTGCACGTGCCGTTCAAGGGCACGTCTGCCTCATTGCCTGCTGTGGCGGGCGGGCAGGTGGATCTGTTGTTCGACAACCTGCCGGGCGCGCTGGCGCAGATCAAGGACGGCAACCTGGTGCGCGGCGTGGCGGTAACGTCAGGCGCCCGCGACCCGTCGGTGCCCAATCTGCCCACCGTGGCGGAATCCGGCTTGCCAGGCTTTGACGTCACCGCCTGGTTCGCGTTGTACGCGCCGCGCAATACGCCGGCGCCGGTTGTCCAACAGCTGATCGACGCGGCACGCAGCGGTCTGCAAAGCCAGGCCATCGCCACGAACTTCGCCACCATGGGCGCGAAACCCGGTACGCTTTTCGGCGCCGACCTGGCCGCCTTCGAATCCGCCGAGCGCAAGAAGTGGGGCGGGCTCATCAAAGACAAAGGAATCACTGCGCAATGACAACCCCCATCGCACTGGTTACCGGCGGCAGCCGGGGCATCGGGCGCGCCATTGTGGCGCGCCTGCTCAAGGACGGCTATCACGTCGTCAACTTCAGCCGCCGCGCGCCTGATGACACGCTGCCGGGCGAAACCTTCCGCTCGGTTGACCTGGGCGATGCCGCCGCAACGCGCGCCGCCGCAACGGAACTTGCGGCCGAGCGCCCCGTGCTGCATCTGGTGAACAACGCCGGCATGATCCAGGTGGCCGATATTGAAGACGTGACTGAAGCCGACCTGCTGCGCACGATGGCGCTGAACATCACCGCGCCGGTCCTGCTGATGCAGGCCTTGCTGCCGGGCATGCGGCAGGCGGGCTACGGACGTGTCGTCAACATCGGCAGCCGCGCGGCGTTAGGCAAAGGCGGGCGTTCGGTCTACGGCGCATCCAAGGCGGGCTTGGCCGGCATGACGCGCACCTGGGCGCTGGAACTGGCCGCCCACGGCATCACGGTGAACACCGTGGCGCCAGGCCCCATCGCCACGGAACTGTTCAATCAGTCCAACCCGCCGGGCGCGCCCAAGACGCGCGCGCTGGAAGCGTCCATTCCCGTGGGCCGTGTCGGAACGCCGGACGAAGTGGCCCACAGCGTCGCCATGTTCCTGGACAAGCAGGCGGGCTTCATCACGGGGCAATTGCTGTACGTGTGCGGCGGCATGTCGGTGGGGCTGGCCGGGTAGGCCTGGTGGGGTAGGCGTGGCGGGGTAGAGGCGGCGGGGTAGGGGCGGCGGGGTAGAGGCGGCGAGCTAGAAGCCGCGAGGTAGAAGCCGCGGGGGCGCGGCTTGCTTCGGTTTACTTCGGCTTCCAGTGGCGCCCGTCGGTGGACCGGAACACGCCGCCCGTTGCGCAGCAGCCGCCCGCGCCCATCGCCATTTCACCGATCTCGGCTTCCACGGTGTTGCCCTTGCGGGTCAGCGATTGGCGCTGGCACGCCATGAACGACGGGTAGAACTCGGGTTCCAGCACGATCGTCCAGCGGCGCGCGCCGGTCGAAGATTCCGGGTCCGCCTCGTTCAGATACACGTCGCAGTCGTGGACGATCAAATGCACGGGCTGGCCGTTGAGATCACCCTTGAACTCGCGATGGGGAGCCAGGTCTTGAAACAGCTTTTGCTCCAGCGTCAGCTTTGGCTTGGAAGGCGTATCGTCGCAGGCGGTCAGCAGCGTCAGCGTCAGCAAGGCGGCCGCAACAGCGGTCCAGCGGGCAAGGCATTCGCGGTGATTCGGTAGCGTCATTGGGGTGGCCTGTTGGGTACCGGCCCCACGTGATGTTGGACCGTTTTTTTCGACATCTTACCGGTGCTCTGTAGCGCGCTGGCGCGTTCTTCTCGCAGCCGCCGCAAGACTTCCGTGGGCGCCACGCCAAAGTGCACCGCAAATTTGCGTTGGAAGGTGCGGCGCGACATATGGCAGGCGTCGGCCATGTCGTCCACGGACCAGCGGGCCGACAAGTGCGCTTCGATTTTTTCCACCAGATCGCGAAAGGGCGCCGCCACACGGTCTTGCAGGCGCAGGCTTTGGCTGTATTGGCGCTGGTCGCCATCGCGGCGCATGAAGACGACCAGCCGCCGCGCCACCTGCTGCGATAGCGCGGTGCCATAGTCACGTTCAATCAGCGCCAGCGCCAGGTCGATGCCAGCGGTCACCCCCGCCGACGTCCAGTACTTGCCGCTTTCAATGAAGATGCGGTCGTCTTCCACGCGCAGCGCCGGGTACAGTTGGCGCAGCCGGTCGGCCGACCGCCAGTGCGTGGTGACGGCGCGGCCATTGAGCAGATCGCAGGCCGCCAACAGAAAGGCGCCCGTGCAAACGCTGCACGTGCGCGGCGTCGTTGCATCCCGGCGGCGCAGCCATGCGCGCGTTTCCGCGTGCGCGCTGGCGCGGTCCACGCCGGGGCCGCCCGGCACCAGCAGCATGTCGATGGGCGTATCGCCATCGGCCTCGAATGTGTTGTCAGCCTGCATGCGCAAGCCCTGTTCCCAGGTGCTGACGACAGGCGTGGCGGCGATGGTGCTCAACTGATACAGCACGCGCCCGGCTTCTTCGTTGGCCGAGCTGAACGCCTGCCACGGGCCCGCCAGATCCAGCGGCTGGAAACCGTCGTACAACACGAACACCACGCGCTGTGGCGCGCGTTCTGGCGCAATCTCTGCATTTTTTGGCACACGCGGCCGGGCGCGTCCGCCTATGCTGGGCGTTGGCGTTCTTGAGGGAGCATCGTCATGCATGTGAATATTCTCTTGTTCGAAGGGCTGACCCAGCTGGATATGACCGGCCCCTACGAGGTCCTGGCGAATGCGCCGGGGTTTACCGTGGATTTTGTCTCAAAAAGCCTGGACCCGGTACGTTGCGATCGCGGCCTGAAATTTTTGCCGACTCAGACGCTGGCATCCGCCACGCAATGCGATCTGCTGGTGGTGCCGGGCGGGCCGGGCACGGATGATGCCATCGTTGACGCCGATTGGGTGGCGTTCACCCGGCAGCAAGGCCTGGCGGCGCAATATCTGTTTGGTATTTGCACGGGTTCTCTGCTGCTGGGCGCGGCCGGCCTGCTGCGCGGCAAGCGGGCGTCCAGCCATTGGCGTGCGCGCGAATTGCTGTCGCGCTTTGGCGCGATTCCTACCGACGAACGCTTGTGCGTGGACGGCAACACCTACACCGCGGGCGGGGTGACGTCAGGCATCGACATGGGCTTGAAGGTGGTGGCGGCGCTGTGCGGCGATGACGTCGCCAAGCTGATCCAGTTGCAGATCGAGTACGACCCGAAGCCGCCGTTTCCGGGCGGCACGCCCGCGACGTCTGAACCCGCTATCGTCGAGCGCTATCTGGCCATGTCGCAGGCGCGTTTTGACCGCCGCGCGGCGTTGGTGGACCGGGCGGCGGCGACTATGCCGTAACCCGCCACGAGGTGCGGCGCGGGCTACTTGCCCAGATGGTCCAGCGGCAGCGGGCTTTGCCGCTTGACCGTCTGAATGGCGAAGTTGCTGCGGATGTCTTTCACGCCGGTCAGCTTCAACAGCGTGCCCAGCAGAAAGCGCTCGTAGCCGCGCAGGTCCGGCACCACCACTTGCAGCAGAAAGTCAGACTCGCCCGACACCAGATGCGCCGCGATGACTTCAGGCAGGGCGCTGACCTCTTTGCGGAACTGTTCGGCGTCGCGTTCGTGGTGCCGTTCCACCTTCACGCCGACGAACACGGTCAGGCCCAGACCCACTTCGTCTGGCGCCAGCCGCGCTTCGTATCCCTGAATCACCCCCGCTTCTTCCAGCATGCGCACGCGCCGCAGGCAGGGGGAGGGCGACAAGCCAATCTGCTCGGCCAGCTCCACATTGGTCAGGCGGCCATTCTGTTGCAATGCTTCCAGAATGCGGCGGTCGTAAGCGTCCAGTTCATGTTTTGGCATGGAATTAGGAAAAGTGTTTTTCTGCTAGTGGAATGTGCCAATCATCATAATTCCATTGGCATGAATCGCAAGCACATGCCAGCCCGATTTTCCTAGAATGACCGCCTTGAAGAGCATGCGTGGGAGCGCGGATATGGCCGATATGGCGTTGTTTCTTGGGGCCTTGCTGATTGTGTACGTGGTGCCCGGGCCGGACATGATCCTGTTACTGGAAACCGGCGTCCTGCGCGGGCGCGGGCAAGCGCTGGCGGTCGCGGTGGGGCTGGCGATTGCGCGTGCCGCGCATGTGACCTTGGCGGCGCTGGGTTTGGCGGCCCTGTTCAAGACCCATCCCTGGGCCTTCGACGCTGCGCGCACGGTAGGCGGCTGCTATCTGGTGTGGTTGGGGGTGAAGTTGTTGCGCGCGAAGCCGGTGGCGCTTGATGCGACGGGCCAGCCGGCGGCGGGCGGCAAGGGGCTGGGCGGCGCGTTGCTCAGCGGCGTGCTGACCAACGTGCTCAACCCCAAGGCCTTGCTGTTTTGCTCGGTGCTGCTGCCGCAATTCGTGTCGCCTGCGCACGGGTCCATCGGACAACAATTTGCCGTGCTGGGCGTCATCCTGGTCAGCCTGGGGCTGACGTTCGACGTGATCTGCGCGTTGGCCGGCGGGGCAGTGGGGCGCTGGATGTCAGCCAGCCCCCGCGCTCAGAAAGTGCAAAGCGTGATCTTCGGCACGGCGCTGATCGGCTTCGGCTTACGCCTGACGTTGGCGCAGCGCCCGGCGTGATGCCGGGCGCTGTATGGCGAACGGGTTTTGGCAGAGCCTATTTGCCAAAACCTATTTGCCGGCCGCGATCTGCCACCCCTTAGATCTGCCACCCCTTATTTACCGAACGCAAACTCACCGGCGTCCACGTCTTCGTCTTTAGCGGGAGGCGGCGTGGCGCCGTCTTGCAACATCTCGGCTGCCGTCATGCCCTTGGTCAGTTCCAGCGCCTGCCGTTCGAACAAGCGCCGATACAGGCCGCCCTTCAAACGGACCAGCACATCGTGGCTGCCTTCTTCGATGATGCGGCCGCGGTCCATCACTAGCAGACGGTCCAACGCGCGCACGGTGGACAGCCGGTGGGCCACCACCAGCGTCGTGCGGCCCACCATCAGACGGTCCATGGCCTGCTGGATCAGCACTTCGCTTTCGCTATCCAGGCTGGACGTGGCTTCGTCCAGAATCAGGATGGGCGAGTCCGCCAGGAACGCCCGCGCAATCGCCACGCGCTGGCGTTCACCGCCCGACAGCTTCACACCGCGTTCACCCACCAGCGTGTCGTAACCCTTGGGCAGCGACATGATGAACTCGTGCGCGCTGGCCAGCCGCGCCGCCTGCTCGATCTCGGCTTGTGTGGCGCCGGGCCGGCCATAGGCGATGTTCTCGGCCAGCGTGCGGTGAAACAGCACCGGGTCCTGCTGCACGATGGCGATCTGGCTGCGCAACGATGCCTGCTTCACCTGGGCGATGTCCTGCCCGTCGATGGTGATGCGGCCGTCGTTCACGTCATACAGGCGCTGAATCAGCTTGATGAACGTGGTCTTGCCCGAGCCCGAATGCCCCACCAGCCCGACGCGTTCGCCCGGCGCAATGCGCGCGGAGAATTTGTCGTACAGCGCGGTGTTGTGCGAGCCATAGCGGAACGTCACGTCCTCGAAACGGATTTCGCCTGCGGTGACGTGAATGGCGCCTGCGCCCGCGCGGTCAGCCACGCCCAGCGGCTGGCGTTCCATCGCGACCAGTTCTTCCATGTCGTTGACCGAGCGTTGCAGGTTGCGAATATGCATGCCCACGTCACGCAGATAGCCTTGCAGCACGAAGAACATCGTCAACGTGAACGTGATGTCGCCCACCGTTGCCTGGTTGCGTGACCACAGCAGCAGCGATGCGCCCAGAATGGCGGCCTGCATCGCCACCAGCATCCCGCCCTGAATGCCGCCGTTCAACGTGGCGCGCACCCAGGTGCGGCGCGTGCGGTTGCGCCACTTGTTCACCACGCGATCCAGCCGCGCTTCTTCACGGTTTTCAGCGCCAAAGGCCTTGACCACCGCATTGCAGCTGACGGCGTCAGCCAGCGCGCCGCCCATGCGCGTGTCCCACGCGTTGCCCAGGCGCGCGGCGGGCGCGACAAACCCCAGCGACAACGCGGCGGTAACGGCGATGTACAACACCGAACCCAGGCCCACCACCAGCCCCATCAGCGGCCAATGCGCACCCAGCAAGGCGGTGGCGCCCACCAGCATCACAACGGATGGCAGCAGCGCAATCAGCAGCGTGTCGTTCAGGATGTCTACGGCCCACATGCCGCGCGTGATCTTGCGCACCGTCGAACCGGCGAAGCTGTTGGCATGCCAGTCCGTGGAGAAGCGCTGTACGCGATGAAACGCGTTGGACACGATGCCGTTCATCATCTTCAACGTGAAGGTGATGATGTTCTGGAACACGGCCTGGCGCAGCAGCGTGCCGCCCACGCCCAGCGCCACCAGCAGCCAGAAGGCGGTGATGGCGGCGCTCCAGGCCAGCTCGTTGCCGGATGAGCCAGAGGCCACGGCGTCGACCAGTTTGCCGGCGTACATCGGCGTCAGGATATCGGCCACAGCCGACAGCAGCGCCAGCAGCACGATGACAAGCGTGCGCCAGGGTTGCAGGCCCCAGTGCCGAAAGGTAAAGCCCAGAACATCCTTAAAGGCCTGTCCTCGAAAGTCGATTTTTTTTCTAGCCATAACAATGGCCTGGCGGCACAAGACACGCCAGGATGTCCTTGTGATGAAAGAGGGATAACAAGCCATGCGCCGAATGGGCACAGGCGACTGCGTTCAGGTTTTTGGAACAAGCACGGAGGACCAGTCGCTAGGTAACGGTCTAGCGATGGGTCCGCGCGGGCGACGACTTAGTGGCGTCGCGGGGACACGCGCGGGACGGCGTTCGGCATGGGGTGAATCATCATGCAGCCTCCCTGACGGTGAGTTGAGTGGACGAAAAGAAATGGGCACACGCCCGAATTGCTGATTCTATAGAAATGAGTTATGGGAATCAACGGGGCCAGAATGCGGATCGGGTCTGCTGTGGGTTTTTTTCAACGATCAATGTTCCAGGGTCAGCCGGAGCATCGGAGCATCTGCAAAAAAAAACCCGCATCCTGATCCAGGGTGCGGGTTTTTTGCGTCAGTGCCGGAGCACGCCTGTTGCGGATTCCGTCATTCCTTCTTGTACGCCAGGTAGTCCAGGTGAATTCCAATATGGTCGGCGATGTAGCGGGCGTCGTGCCAAACCCCCCAGATGAACGAGGAACTTCGGTTGGTGAGGTTGGGCAGGCCGAGGAAGTAGATTCCTTTTTCGGCGGAGATGCCGCGCTTGTGGATGGGGTAGCCGTTTTGGTCAAACGTGTCGACGTCGATCCAGCTGAAGTCGACCTTGAAACCGGTTGCCCACAGGATGGTCTTGATGCCGGCCTCGGCCAGGTTCAGGCTTAGGGTGGGATAGGTCAGGCACTCCGGGTCGGGCAGCAGTTTCCAGGCATCCGGCTCGGGCGGAAGGTCCAGGCCATTCTGCTCGATGTAGGCGTCGGCTTCGCGCAGAACTTCGAAGTAGTCGGCATCGCCCTGGGCGACATCGCGGCCAAGGTTGTCGGCGAAGTGCAGCACCCCGTTTTCGTACGACGTCGTGATGCCGACCAACTGGATGCCGTCGTGGGCAAGGCGCCGGAAGTCGATAGTCTTGCCGTTCTCGTAGCCGCTCACGGCGAAGGCGACGTGCTCGCGCTTGGGCTTTTTCTTCACTTCGTCCCACATGCCCAGCGCGCCCAGCCACCAGCAGTAGTCGCGTCCGCGGTAGGAGCGGGGCGGCCGGTAGTGTTCGCCCACGGACAGGTAGACGGTGCGGCCGGCCTGGCGGAGTTCTTCGGCGATCTGCGAGCCGGAGGCGCCCGCGCCGACGACGAGCACGGCGCCGTCGGCCAGTTGCCCCGGGTTTTTGTAGGCCGAGGAATGAAGCTGCTGGATGCCGGCGCTTTCCGGCACGATTTTCGGATAGGTGGGGATCTGGAAGGGGCCGGTTGCGGCGACCACGTGCTGGGCTTCGATGGTGCCCGCAGAGGTGGTGACGGTGAAGCCCGGGCGCTTGTCGTTGCGCTGCACGCGCAGGACTTCGACGCCGGTGCGCACGGGCGCATTGAGCATCTTCGCGTAGTCTTCAAAGTACTGGGCCATGCGCTCCTTGGGCGGGAAGATATCAGGCCCGACGTCATCGAACTTCAAACCCGGAAAGCGGTCGTGCCAGGCGGGGCCGTTGGCCACCAGCGAGTCCCAGCGTTCGGAGCGCCAGCGTTCGGCGATCCGTTTGCGTTCGAGCACGATATGCGAAACGCCCATCGCGCCGAGGTGCTCGCTCATTGCGATGCCGGCCTGGCCGGCGCCGATCACCAGCGTGTTGGTTTTTTCAATTGACATGTGAAGATCCTAAGGAATACCGAGACCCTGGTGCGTCTCGTGGCTGACACGACGATCCGATTGGCAGGCAGTGTGACCCCGAAGCCTCAACTTGATAACTTCGTTTTTCGGACGGCTGACTTAGGAAAAAGCAAAGGTGTCGGTTTGCCCCGGTCGGCACACGCCATTGCGCTTGCGCCGTCATGATTTCTTTTTTCCGATGGCCCCCATCAGCATCGGCAATGCACTGGAAATAGGGCTTTACCGTATTCTTGACTGCACCAGAACGCTGGCGCCGCAGCACTTGCGTGCCATGCGGCCACCGCCTGTTTTTCCCGGAATTCTCGCGCCGGGAAACTGATCTTCAGTGAGTGCAGCAGCCATGCCGAATAGTCCCTATTCCTCCGATAGCTCCAGCGCGGTCAGCCTGGAGGGAGTGGTCAAGAAATATCGCGGTCACGCGGTGCTTCAACAGGTGTCCCTGAAGATCGAGCGCGGGGAGTTCCTGACGCTGCTGGGCCCGTCGGGCTGCGGCAAGACCACCTTGCTGAACCTGATCGCGGGATTTGCCGACGCGGACAACGGCGAGATCTTCATCGACGGCACGCCCGTCACGGCGCTGCCGCCGTATCAGCGCCAGATCGGCATCGTGTTCCAGAACTACGCGCTGTTCCCGCACATGACCGTAGAGCGCAATATCGCGTACGGCCTGCGGATGCGGCGCGTGCCGGCCGCCGAGATCGAGCGGCGGGTGCGTGAAGCCATGGCGCTTGTAAAGCTGGATGGATTGGGCGAGCGCAAGCCGCGCGAGCTGTCCGGCGGCCAGCAGCAGCGCGTGGCGCTGGCGCGGGCGTTGGTGATCCGTCCTAAAGTCTTGTTGCTGGACGAGCCATTTTCCGCGCTGGACAAAAGCCTGCGCGGCGCCATGCAGGTGGAAATCCGCGATATCCAGCGCAGGCTGGGCGTGACGACGATCTTCGTCACGCATGACCAGGGCGAAGCCCTCAGCATGTCGGATCGCATCGCCGTGATGAACCAGGGCGTGATCCGGCAAGTCGCCACGCCGGACGAGCTATACCGCAATCCGCAGGACCCGTTCGTGGCATCGTTCCTGGGCGACGTCAACATCCTGCCCGCGCACTATCACGGCACCAGCGCGGAAACCATCCAGCTGCGCCTGGGCGCGGGGCTGACGCATATCCCCCGCCAGCGCTTGGTGGGCGGGTCGCACGAGGGCCACCGGCTTGATCTTTATGTCCGGCCTGAACATATCAAGCTGGAAGCGCTGCATAGCGGATCGGTCCTGAGCGGCACGGTCGTCAACCACGTGTTCCAGGGTGATCACGTGGATCTGTACCTGGATGTGCACATTCCTGTGGAAGGGCGCCAGCACGTCATGGTGCGCACCTTCGACCTGAACTGCCTGCATGAATGGCCCGTGGGCGCCGTGGCGGGGCTTGCCTTGCCCGGCCACGGGGTCAGTGTCTTCAACGCGCCGTCCTGAATACGGCTTCACGCGATGCCCCTTCCTGGCGGCCGCGCCTGCGCAGCCGCCGAGTTTCCATTCGTCTGCGAGGCACAGTGCCATGAATCAAATCCCCGCTGAAATGCAAGCCATCATCGCCCGCGAGCCGGGCGACGCCACGGTGTTGACGCTGGCCGGCAGGCCAGTCCCGGCGCCGGGTCCCGGTGAAGTGTTGTTGCGCGTGCATTCGGCCGGCATCAACCGGCCCGACATCATGCAGCGCCAGGGCGTGAGCAAGCCGGCGCCGGGCGTGACCGACGTGCTGGGGCTGGAAGCTTGCGGCGAGGTCGCGGCGTGCGGACCCGGCGTGCCGGATTCCTTGCTTGGGCAACGTCTCATGAGCCTGCTTGCGGGCGGCGGCTATGCGCCGTGGTGCGTGGCGCGCGTGGATCATTCCCTGGCAGTGCCCAAGGCGCTGGACGACGCGCAGGCAAGCGCACTGCCGGAAGGCCTGTTCACCGTCTGGCACAACCTGTTCGAACTGGGCCGCCTGCGCATGGGCGAGACCGTCCTGATCCATGGCGGGGGAGGCGGCATCGGCACGCTGGCCATCCAGATGGCGCATGCCGCCGGCGCGCGGGTCATCGCCACGGACGGCGAACGCGATCGCTTGGATGCCCTGCGCGAACTCGGCGCCGACGAGGTGATCTGCTTTCATGACACGGATTTCGTGGAAGCCTGCGCGGCGTTCACGCAAGGCCGTGGTGTGGACGTCGTGCTGGATATCGTCGGCGGCGATTATGTGCGGCGCAATCTGCAGGCGCTGGCCTTCGGCGGGCGCCACGTGAGTCTTTCTTTTCTGCAGGGTTCGGCCGTCAACATCGAACTGCTGACCCTGATGCAAAAGCAGTTGAGCTTGCACTCATCGACCATGCGTCCGCAAACCGATGCCGAGAAGGCTCGGATGGCGGTCGCGCTCAGGCGCCATGTGCTGCCGTTGGTGGCCGCGGGCCGCGTCCGGCCCAGGATGGCGCAAAGCCTGCCCCTGGCCGACGCCGTGCGCGCGCATCAGTTGCTGGAAAGCGGCAAGGTGTTCGGCAAGCTGGTCCTCAAACCCTGACAAACGGAGAACGGATTGAAACTTCTCTATGCCCCGACGTCCCCCTTCGTGCGCAAGGTTATGGTGTGCGCGCACTTGACCGGCCAGGCCAAACAGATTGAATGGCTGGCCAGCGCCGCGCATCCGGTCAACCGCGACACGCGCATCGCCGCCCACAATCCGCTGGCCAAGGTGCCCACCCTGATCCTGCCGGACGGCAGAGCGCTCTACGACAGCCGCGTGATCTGCGAATACCTGGCCGAGGCCGCCGGCGATACGCAGTTGTTTCCGGCGGGTCCGGCTCGCTGGGTCGCGTTGACGCGGCAGGCCCTGGGCGACGGCCTGCTGGATGCCGCCTTGCTGGCGCGCTACGAGCACACGGCCCGGCCGGCCGAGATCCAGTGGCCGCAATGGCGCGAGGCGCAGCTCGTCAAAGTCCAAGCCTGCCTGGCGGACATCGAGTCGCAGGCAGACGATCTGCCGCGAACGCATCCCAGCATCGGTGACCTGACCCTCGCTTGCGCCTTGGGGTATCTGGATTTCCGCTTTCCCGAATTGGACTGGCGCACGGCGCATCCGCGCGCCGCCGCGTGGTTCTCCGTATTCAACGACTTGCCTGCCATGCAGGCGACCCTTCCTCACGAAGCCTGAGACTGCCTCCATGACGACGCCAAGCGCCACCCCTGCATCTTCCACGGTCTGGTTTCTTAACGGGCCGAACGCCAATCTCTACGGACTGGACGCCAACAAGACTTATGGCTCCGACAGTTTTCCCGTGTTGCAGCAGCGCTGCGAAAGCAAGGCGGCCTCGCTGGGCATCCAGTTGAACTTCGTCCAGTCCAACCATGAAGGGCAGTTGGTCGACTGGATTCAGGAAGCGCGTGGCGCCGCGCAGGGCGTCATCATCAACGCGGCCGGCCTGACCTATTCGTCGGTGCCCATCCTTGATGCCTTGTTATCCTTTCCGGGCAGAATCATCGAAGTCCACATGAGCAACATCTGGCGGCGGGAAGCGTTCCGCCATCATTCCTATATTTCCAAGGCCGCGGATGGCGTCATCGCGGGGCTGGGCGGCGATGGCTATGAGCTTGCCATCGAGGCCATGTCCCGCCTGATCCACCGCGGCGCCTGAGGCAGACCGGCCATGCACGCATCCTCCCGCCCCGCCGTATCGGGTGCAATGATCTTCTATAGCGATTTCGACGACTACACGGCCTGGCGCGACGCCATGCAGGCGTGCCTGCCGGACTTGCGTGTGGTGCACGCCAACGACGCGCACGATCCGGCCGACATCCATTACGCGCTGATCTGGAAGGCGCCGTCGGGCTTCTTCAACCGCATGAAAAACCTGCGCCTTATCGTGAATCTGGGCGCAGGGGTGGATTCGATTGTCGGCCGCGAAGACCTGCCCGCCGAGGTACCCATCACCCGTATTACCGATCCCAATATGGCGCGCATGATGGCGGGCTATGTGCTGTTTGCCGCCCTGCGTTATGCGCGTGACATTCCTTATTTCGAAGCGGCGCAGCGGCGGGGCGAATGGGCCTATCGCCATCCGCGCTCGCCGGAGGCGGTGCGGGTGGCGGTGCTGGGCCTGGGCGAACTGGGCGCCTATGCGGCGCGCGAACTGTCCCGCCAGGGGCTGAACGTGCTTGGCTGGTCGCGCAGCCCGCGCAACATCGAAGGCATCGAATGCCACGCCGGCATGGCGTCGCTGGATACCGTGCTGTCGTGCGCCGACATCCTGGTGGTGATGCTTCCGCTCACGCCGCAAACGCGCGGCCTGTTGAACCGTGAACGCCTGCAACGCCTGCCGCGTGGCGCGGCCCTGATCAATGTGGCCCGGGGCGCGCTGGTGGACCAGGCCGCCCTGACCGACCTGCTGCGTAGCGGTCATCTGGGCGGCGCGACGCTGGACGTCTTCGAGCGTGAACCTCTGCCGCCTGGCGACCCGCTCTGGGCCATGGAAAACGTGCTGATCACGCCTCACCTGGCATCGGTCGCCATTCCGGCATCCGCTGCCGGACAGATCGCCGACAACGTGCTGCGTGTCAGCCAAGGCTTGCCGCCCGTCAATCGCGTCGATGCCGCGCGCGGCTATTAAGCGGCGCCGCCCTGGCCCACGGGCCAGGGCATGTTGACCGGCTCTAGTGGTTGTCCTCGATATTGAGAATCCGGCCCAGCCCGAGGAAGCGGTTCGCGAAGATCAGCAGGCTGGCCGTCACCACGATATACACCACCGACAGCGCGGCGAGCGTCGGGTCGGCGAACTCGCGCACATAGTTGTACATCGTCACGGGAAGGGTCTGCGTGCTCTGCGTGGTCACGAACAGCGACGCGGTGAATTCGCTGAACGACA
Organism: Achromobacter kerstersii; assembly: GCF_902859595.1. Lineage (GTDB taxonomy): Bacteria > Pseudomonadota > Gammaproteobacteria > Burkholderiales > Burkholderiaceae_B > Achromobacter > Achromobacter kerstersii. Next base: position 408,475 of record NZ_CADIJQ010000003.1, read on the forward strand.
TGATGGCCGCGAACAGCCAGCCGCCGAACAAGCCGGGCGCGAGCAAGGGCACGGTGATGGTGCACAGGACCCGAACCGGCGACGCTCCCAGGCTGGCGGCGCTTTGCTCCAGGCGCTCGTCCAGGTTCTCCATCGAGACATAGACGCTGCGCAACACGAACGGCAAAACAAGAATGACGTGGCACAGGATCACGATGCCGTAGCCACGATCAATGTTCAGCTGCGCCACCAGAATCAACAAGCCCAGTCCTACCGTGAAGTGCGGGATCACCAGCGGCGAGAGCAGAATCGCCTGCAGGATGTTCTTGCCGGGAAACGCCATGCGCTTGACGGCAATGGCCAGGCCGGTGCCGATGACCAGCGCCAGCAACGACGACCAGAACGTGACGACCACGCTGGCGCGAAAGCCGTCGCGGAAATCGGAGTAGGTGAAAACACGCTCGAACCACCGCCAGGACCAGGCCTGTGGCGGAAACGTGAGCAAGGCTTTTTCATTGAAGGAAGCCAGCACCACCACCACGACGGGCAGCAGCACGAAGGCCAGGATAAGCGTGATCAGCACGGGCGCGCCGATGCGCAGCCATAGGGGCAGGGATTTACGAAGACCCATGTCAATGTCCTCCAATGACTTTGAGACGGCGCGTGACGCGGCCAAGCAGCATCAGCGCGATCGCCGTCAGGCCCAGGCCCATGACGCTCAGGCTGGCCGCCAGGGGAAAGTTCATGGACGAGAATCCCAGCTGGTAGACCAATGTGGAAACCGTTGGAACGCGGCCTCCACCAATCATTTGCGGCGTGGCGAAGGCGCTGAACGTCCAGGCGAATGAAGTCGTGATGCTGGCCAGGATGCCCGGCATCGATAGCGGAAGCGTGATGGTCAGGAACGTGCGGACCGGCCCCGCGCCCAGACTTTCGGCGGCTTTCTCATAGTCGCGGTCGATGTGGGAAATGGCGGTGGCCAGCATCAGCACGACCACCGGAACGGTAACGTGCACCAGCGCCACCAATACGCCAAGATGACTGAACATCAACGCAAGCGGCGTATCGATCACGCCTAGCTTGAGCAGCATCGAATTGATGAAACCCGTACTGCCCAGCACGATGATCCACGAATAGGTGCGCACGATCTCACCCAGAAAGAGCGGTGTGATGGAGACGATCAGGATGAAAGACTTGATGTAGCGGTTTCGCACCCTGACCAGGGCATACGCCAATGGGTACGCGACGAGCAAGGAGAAGACCGTGGTTTCCACGCTCAGGCGCAAGGTGTTCACAAAGGCATCGACGTAAATCTGCTTGCCCATGCCCGAGAAGTTCGAGAGCGTCAGGCCGCCGACATCCAGCGACCCTGGAATGAAAGTGCGCAAGCTGTACTGCAGCACGGCCGCCATGGCGACGCAGATGCATAGCGCGATGAAGCTGGCCGGGGATATCAGCCATCCTCTCAGGGTGGAACGCGCATCCATGTTGGACCCATCCTTCGTATAGGGTGAAAGCGTGGCGGCGCCGCGGCCGGCAAGGCCGCGAGGCTGCGATATCGGCAATCAGTTCATGATGTTCTCGGTAAACCACTTGCGCCATTCAGCGGTCTTTTCGGCGCGCAGCTTGTCATCGATGACGATGGCCTGGGTATCCCATTGCTGCTTGGTCGTGAAAACGCCCGGCAGCGCGGCGTCTTCGGGCGAGACCTTGGCGTCGTCGATGACGGGGCTGGCTTTCTTGGCGGCCACGATCTTGGCCTGCACGTCTGGCGACAGCGCGATGTTCATGAACTTGTGCGCCAGGTCGGACTTGGCGGTGCCTTTCATGATGCCCATGGTGTCCACCCCCAGCACCGCGCCTTCCTTGGGCATCGCCACCTTGATCGGCACGCCTTGGCCGATCATGTAATAGGCGTTCATGGACAGCACGATCTGCACGGGCGTCTCACCGGCCGCGATCAGTTGCTGGCTGTTGGCATCGTTGGTGTAGAAGGCCTTGAAGTTGGGTTTCAGGGCCTTGAGTTTGTCCTGGCCCTTTTCCCAGGTGCTCGCGTCGCCGCCCGAGAGCAAGGCCGAAACGTCGATGATATGGCTGGGGTCGAAATCGGGCGCGGACAGCTTGCCTTTCAGCGCCGGGTTCCAAAGATCGTTCCAGCTGTTGAAGGTGATGCCGGCGGGAACCAGATCGGGGCGATAGCCGATGGTGTACACATACGCCCAGCTGCCGATATGGTACGGGCTGATCTTGGCGCGATCGACCAGGTGCGAGTAATTGGGAATTTTGCTCAGGTCCAGCTTCTCGTACAGGCCGCCATTGACGTAGAGCCAGCCGATGTGCGATGTCGTGAACGTGATGTCGCTTTCCGGCTTGGTGGCGAGCTTGGCCTTGTTCAGGCGGTCGATGGTGCCGCCCGTGATGTACTTCACCGGCACCCCTGTCTGCCGCGTGAACTCCTTGCCGATGGTCTCATCGATAAGGTCCCGGAAGCTGCCGCCCCAGGTGCTCACCACCAGGGCATCCTGCGCGTGCGCCGTGCCGGTGAGGGCCGCGCCGGCAAGCATGCCCGCGCCAATGAGTTTCTTGATCATGACATCCCCTTGTCTATGTTGTGAACTACAAAACCTGCTCTAGGAAATTCTTCAGGCGTTCGTTTCTGGGCGAGGCAAAGAACTGTTCGGTGGGCGCGGTTTCGATGATCTCGCCGCGCTCCATGAACACACAGCGGTCGGCCACCCGGCGGGCGAAGCCGATCTCGTGGGTGACGCAGATCATGGTGATGCCGGTCTGGGCCAGGTCTTCCATGATGCGCAGCACGGAACCCACCGATTCCGGATCGAGCGCCGATGTGGGCTCGTCAAAGAGCATGATGCGCGGGCGCAGGCAGAGCGCGCGCGCGATGGCCACGCGCTGCTGCTGCCCGCCGGAAAGCTGGATCGGATACTTGCCGGCCTGTTCGGTCACATTGACCTTGGCGAGGTACTCCCGTGCCGTCTGTTCGGCTTCGCTGGCCGGCGTCTTCAAGGCGATCTTGAGCGCGAAGGTGCAGTTTTCCAGCACCGTCATGTGCGGAAAGAGATTGAAGCTCTGGAACACCATGCCCAGCTGGCGCCGAACCTGCTCCACGCTTTCCGGGCTGCGGGTCAGGGCGGTGCCATTGACGTGGATATCGCCCGAATCATGCTGTTCCAGATGGTTGATGCAGCGGATCAGCGACGACTTCCCGGACCCCGAAGGCCCGCACAGGATGACGATTTCGCCGCTGGCTACCTCAAGGTGAATATCGCGCAAGGCGTGGAACGACCCGTAGAACTTGTTCAACCCCGAGATGGATACCGCGGGCGCGCAGTCAGCGCGAACGGAGGACAACGGCGGCGTGATGCTGGACAGGATGGCAGTCATGATGGTTCGCGCTCTGATAGACGGTCGGCCGGACGGTTCAGACTCTGACGAGATAGCGGTTCAACCTGCGATCCGCGATCGAGAATCCAAGACGTATGCAGTTGGTGATGCACCAGTAGATGGCCGCCGCCGTGATCAGCGGCGTGAACGGGTCATAGGTGTAGTCGAACACCGTGTTGGCGGCCGCGGTCAGGTCAACCAGCGTGATGGCGCTGACGGCCGCCGTGCTCTTCACCATGATGAGCAACTCATTCTGATAGGCGCGCAGCACATAGCGCGCGACCAGCGGGAGCCGCAAGCGGAACAGGATTTGGGCGGGCTTCAGGCCCAGGGTCTGCGCGGCTTCGATCGTGCCCTTGGGAATTGCCGCCAGCCCGCCGCGGATGATCTCCGCCATGAAGCCCGAGTGCGTCATCGACAGGCCCAGCCAGGCGCAGACATAAGCGCTGGAAAAAATGTTCCACAGAAAGGTGTCGCGCACGAAAGAGAACTGCGGCAGTCCGCTATAGATCAGATACAGCAACACCAGGCTGGGCACCCCGCGGAAAAACCCGATGTAGCTGCTGGCAAAGAGGGCGCGCGGGCCTGGCCGGAAGCTTGCCAGGGCAACCGGCAGCGCCAACAGGAGGCCGATGACCAGCACCGGCAGCAGCACCGCGAACGTTGTGCCGGCGCCGGCCAGCAGTTTGGGCAGGCTCTCCCAGGCCACCTGGAAATCAAAGTGCATGAGAGGCTCCCTGGGTCACGACGGGATGAAAGCCGCGCGCGGCCCACGTTTCAACGCGGCGGGCCACGAAGTAGGTCAGCCAGGTCATCATGAGAAAGAAGCACGCCGCCAGCATGTAATAGACGAAGGGCTCCTTGGTGACGCCAGAGGCGAGCTTGGCGTAGGCCATGATTTCCTTCAGGCCGATCAACGAAATTAGCGCCGTGTCCTTGAGCACGACGATCCACATATTGGTCATGCCGGGCAAGGCCAGGCGCAGCATCTGCGGCAGGATGACCTTTAACCAGATGGCGCTGCGCGGCACCAGCAGCACGCGCGCGGCTTCGAACTGCCCGTGGGGCACGTTCTGGATTGCGCTGCGTATCAAGTCGGCCAGGTAGGCGCCGTACACCATGCCCAGCGCCGCCACCGCCGCCATGAAAGGCGTGATCTCGATACGCTGGCCAATGCCGAACGGCGAGAGCAAGCCGGCGACGATCTGCGAGCCGCCGTAATAGAACAGGAAGCCCACCAGCAGCGAAGGCACGCCCGTGAAGATGGACGCATACGGAAGCCAGATGATTCTGGCCAGCAGCGTTGGCCGTAGTGTGATCAGGGCAAAGAACGTCCCGATCGCAAGCGCCAGCAGATAGGCGCAGACGGCGACCTGGATCGTCATCATCGCGCCGGTCGCGAGTTGCTGCACGAAACCCATCGAAGGCATGAGGTATTCCTAAAGCCTGTTCACATTGAAAGGCGCCTTGCACAGACCTTGGCAAGCGTATGAAACATGCCGCCTGGTCCGCCGGCCCCGTGCCGGGCGGCTCAGGCAGGGCGCGCCTGCGGCTAGCGGCAGGCCGCTTCCTCGGGCAGGAGCTCCACGTCCATGTAGGGTTTACGCAGCTTGGTGAAGGTGCAGTCCTTGATGATGGTTTCCAGCGTGGCGTTCATGCGGCCGAGCAGTTCGCCGCTGTCCTTGCGGGCAATCCAGCTCGAGCCCGCTTCGCCGCCACCGGTCCACAAGTCGCCGCCCGCGAATTTCCAGCCTTTGCCCTGGGGCTTGGACAGGAACTCGTTGGTCCAGCTGATCTTGGGGCCCAGGCTCATGTCCAGCCGTCCGTTGGCAAGGTCAAGCCGGATCTGGTCGGGGTTGTCGTAGAACACGATCTGCACCGCGTTGCCGAACGTCTCGGACACGTATTTGGCTTGCGCCGAACCGCGTTGCAGGCCGATGCGCGCGCCCTTTAGCCCTTCGGGTGTGAAGGTGTAGCTCTTCGCTTCCGGCACCACGTAAGAGTCCGGATTGAACAGCACCGGGCGGCCGAACAGCACCTTTTCCTTGCGCTCCGGCAGCGGCTTGGTCTGGCTGACCACGGCATCCAGTTTTTTCTGCAGCAGCGCGGGAATCAGGGCCTTGAAGTCCATGACGACGATTTCGCAATCGACCTTCATCCGTTTGCATGTCTCGCGCGCCAGGTCGGGTTCGAAGCCCGTCAGGCGGCCCGAGGGATCGACCATGCTGAACGGGGGATAACTTCCCTCGTTGCCAAGCACCAGCTTTTCGGCATGGGCCGGCGCCAGGACGAATAACGAGGCGCTTGCGAGTGTCAGCGCCGTGATGGTTTTGTGCAGATGCATCTTTTTCCCCTTGTTTATTGGTTCTCCGCCGTGGCGAAGTGCTTACACGACGTCTTTACATCGTGTCGGCCTTGTTCAGGTTGCCGTTGAACAGCGACCCGTAGCCGGGCTTGGCGCCTGCCGCGCCGGTGAGATCCAGGCAGTGCCAGAACGAGGCCTGGATGGCCGAGATCACCGGCTTGCCGAGTTTCTGTTCCAGCGCCTCGATGGCCCCGACAGTCCGGAAATTGGTGCACGACACGAAGATGGCTGTGGCATCCGGGTGGTCGACCGACATCACGTGGTCATAGACCTTTTCAAGCGAGACCTCGGCCAGCGCGTGGTCATCCGAGATGCCCAGGCAGGCGCTCCTGACGACCTCGTGGCCGTTTTCCTGCAGGAAGCGGATGGCGCGTTCGTGGATCTCGGGCAGATAAGGCGTGGCCAGCGCAACCTTGCCGGCCTTCACCTTCTTCAACGCCGCGAGCGTGGCGGTGGACGCCGTGGTGATCTTCGGCCCCGGCACCCATTGCCGCAGCTTCTGGATGAGCGCCTGGTCGTAGGCGGTGCCGTGCAGAAACGAAGCGCTGGTGCCGCCGAACAGCAGCACGTCGATAGGGGCCGCGCCCGCCAGGCGCGCCGCCTGCTCCAGCTCTGGGGCGTTCATCATTTCCTCGATGCCCTGCACGGTGACCTTGGGCAGCTTGATGCGTGCGGTATGAGTGGAAACCCCCGGCGCGGACATGGCCCACATCTCTTCTTCCATCACGACACTGGAGGCGATGTAGATCAGCCCGATGCGGGCAAGGTCGCCCGAGCCGTCGTAGCGGAATTGGGGATAGGCAGCGGGTGGGGGCATTGAGGCGGTGTTCATCCGGTTTCCCTGCAAAGAGAGGTTGCTTCGGCTAGCGAAAACCAATGATGAGAGACGCGATCCGAGCGACCAAGTCGCCTTTTCCGTTGGCATGAATAGATTTTCCTGATGGCCGGACAAGGCGCCCCGATGCATGGCGAAGGCGCATCGCCGCAGGCGCCGCCCGCGTCAGGATTTCCGAGACGGGACGCCGGAAAAAACAAATAGGCGGCCGCCCGGCTTGGGCCGACCATCAGCGGGCAGGTCACGGCCTTATGCGACGCCGCTTGCCAGGCAGGCGCGAGAGGCCCCGGATAAACCCTAATAAAGAGTCGAGCCATGAAGCACAAGCGCATACGCACCTTCAATACCAAGGCAACCTACCCGGAACAGAAACTCGACAACGATCTGTGCCAGGCCGTCGTCGCGCGCGGCAGCACGGTCTTTCTGCGCGGCCAGATCGGCCAGAACCTGGACACGTCCGAGAGCGTCTGCATCGGCGATGCCTCGGGCCAGGCGGAGCAGGCGATGAAGAACATCGACATGCTGCTTAAGGAAGCTGGCGGCGAACTGCAAGACATCTGCAAGATCACGATCTATCTCATTGATCCCCGTTATCGCGAGGCGGTCTATCTTGTGGTCGGCAAGTGGCTCAAGGGCGTGTTCCCCGTGTCCACCGGTATCGTGGTGTCGGCATTGGCGCGCCCCGAATGGCTGGTGGAAATCGACGCGACTGCTGTTATTCCGGATTGACGCCACAGGAGGCCCCGTCATGACTTTCTCGATCATTGCCCGTTGTCCGGCCACCGGCCAATTCGGCGCGGCCGTCTCATCGTCGTCGCCCGCGGTCGCGGCGCGTTGCGTCCGGGCGCGTGCAGGTGTGGGCGCGGCGGTCAGCCAGAACATCACCGACCCCGCCCTGGGGCCGCTCATCCTTGACGCGATGAGCCAGGGCCATTCGCCCGAGCGCGCCCTACAGTCGCTGGCCGAACGTCCGTTCATCAGCTACCGGCAGCTGATGGCCATCGACGCCACGCAGGCGCCGGCCATCTTCACCGGGTCGAACGCGCTGGGCCGTCTGGCCAGTGCAAAGGCTGAGCACGCCGCGTGCGCCGGCAATATGCTGGCGTCGCTGGATGTGCCCGCCGCCATGCTGTCAGCGTTCGAGAAGACGCCGGGTTCGCTGGCCGAACGCCTGATGCAGGCCTTGCTGGCGGGGCAGGCGGCGGGCGGCGAAGAGGGGCCGGTGCATTCGGCCGGCCTGCTGGTGGTGGCGGAGCTGGATTGGCCTATCGTCGACCTGCGCATGGACTGGGTGGAGCAATGCCCCGTCGAGACGCTTTACGAGGCCTGGAAGATCTACGAGCCGCAGATACAGGACTACATTACCCGCGCCCGGGACCCGCGCGCCGCGCCAAGCTTCGGCGTGCCCGGCAATCTGTGACAGGCGGTGGCAGGCGCCGAGTGCGAGAAAACCCGAGGAGCGTCCAGCCCGCTGTCCGGGCATAGTGGGACACTTTTTCCTCGGTGCGGCGCATGCCGGCGCCGGGCCATGGTGGCGGCCCGCCAGCCGGAACGCCACCTCCCTCCAGCCCGCTCCAGTTTTCTCACTTCGGACTATGCTCAATCGCATTTCGCTGCGCCAGATGGAGTACTTCGTCGCCACCGCCAAGCATGGCAGTATCGCCGCGGCATCCAGCCAGATCCACATTTCGGCGCCGTCGATTTCGGCCGCCATCGCACATGTTGAAACCGAGCTGGACGTGCAGTTATTCGTCCGGCATCCGTCCAAGGGCTTGGCCCTGACGGTGCTCGGCCAACAGGTCATGAGCGAATGCGAAGACCTGCTCGAGCGCGCGTCGCGCCTCTACAAGATCGCGTCCGTCTCCAGCAACACCATCCAGGGCACTTTGCGCGTGGGCTGCTTCCAGTCGCTTACGGCCATGATCGCGCCCGAGGTGATCTTTGGATTCGCGCGTGCGTTCGACAAGGTCGAGCTGCACATGGTCGAAGGCGACCAGCAGTTGCTGATCGACAAGCTGCATACGCTGGAGATCGACGTTGCGCTGAGCTACGACCTGAGGCTGGGCGACGAGATATCGTTCGAGGCGCTGGCGCGTTTGCCGCCGCATGTGGTGGTGAGCGAACTGCATCCGCTTTCGCAGCAGATCGCGGTGACGCTGGAGGAGCTGGCCCGCCTGCCCATGGTGCTGCTGGACCTGCCTTTGAGCCGTGACTACTTCATGTCCCTGTTCGCGAAGGTCGGGCTGGAGCCGAACATCGTGGCGCGTTCGCGTTCCGAGGAAGTGGTGCGGTCCATGGTGGCCAACGGGATCGGCTATGCCTTGTTCAACGTGCGGCCGAAGTCCACCCAAGCGCTGGATGGCAAGCGGCTGGTGCGGCTGCGCCTGGTGGGTGAACACCGCCCCATGCTGCTGGGCCTGACGACCTACAAGCCGATGAAGCCGTCGCGCCTGACCGAGGTGTTCATGCAGCGCTGCCGCTCCTATATCTCGGATCAATACATTCCCGGCATGAGCGAAGGCAGCTTCTTCGATCCTTACGTACTTCCCGAAAACGTACTTCCCGAAAACGTGCTTTCCAAAACTGTGCTTCCCAAAACCGTGCTTCCCAAAAACAAATGAACGGACGGCGCGCCTGAGCGCCTTCCGCCTACTTGCAGGCCCATGCCATGAGCAAACCCACTCCGGACAACAGTCCCGACCTATTGAGCGAATTGCTCGCGTTCCCATCCGTCACGCTGACGCCGAACATCGAACTCATCGAGCGTGTGCGGGAGCTGCTGGCGCAGGCCGGCATCGCGTCCACGCTGGTGGCGGACCCGCAGGACGCTGCGCGGAGCAATCTGTACGCGTCCGTTGGCCCGCAGGATGTGCCCGGCATCCTGCTGTCGGGCCACACCGATGTGGTCCCCGTGACGGGCCAGCCCTGGACCTCGCCGCCTTTCGAGGCAACCCTGCGCGATGGGCGCATCTATGGGCGCGGCAGCGCGGACATGAAGGGCTTCGTCGCCTGCGCCGTGATGGCCATGATCCGCGCGGCCCGCCAGCCGCTTGCGCGCCCCTTGCATCTGGCGCTGTCGTTCGACGAGGAAATCGGCTGCGTGGGCGTGCGCCATATGCTGCGCGCGCTGGAACATATGGAACCGGCTCCGCTGCTCTGCGTCGTGGGTGAGCCCACGCTGATGAAGATTGGCACCGGCAACAAGGGCAAGGCGGCCTACCGGGCCTTGTGCTGCGGCCAGGCGGGCCACTCCGGGCTGGCGCCGCATTTCGTCAATGCCATCCACACGGCCAGCGATCTGATCAGCGCCCTGCGCGACGTGCAGCGCGACCTGGCCGAACACGGCCCGCGCGAATCCGGCTATGACGTGCCGTACACGACCGTGCATGCGGGCACCATCAAGGGCGGCACGGCGCTGAACATCGTGCCCGCGGAATGCGAAGTCAATTTCGAGATCCGCAACGTCGCGCAGGATGACCCGAATCAGATCCTTGAGCGGGTGCTGGCGCTCACCAGGACGAAAATGCGTGCCGCGGGCGCCCGGCCCGATGCCGAGCCGCCCCGGGTCACGACCGTCAACACGTATCCCGGCCTGTCCACGGCAGACGACTCGGAGGCCGTCGCGCTGCTGGCCTCGTGGCTGCCGCCAGACACACCACGCGTCAAAGCCGCTTTCGGCACCGAGGGCGGGCTGTTCCAGCAGCTGTGGGCGCAGACGTCGGTGCTGATCTGCGGACCGGGCAGCATCGAAGTGGCGCACAAGGCCGACGAGTACGTCGAGCTGTCGCAGCTGGAGGCGTGCGACGCCATGATGGAAAAGTTGACGCAGTATCTGATGGCCTAGGGCGGGCGGGCATCCGGGTCATTGCGGCGTTTCGGACGCCTTCAGGAACCGCTGTCCCGCTGCTATGCTTGGCTGACTGGTCGCCACGCCGCAGTGCCGGGCCATGGCGACAGCCAAACCGCAACCTAGGAGCATCGACATGAAGCTATCCAAACGCGCGTTGTTGACAGGGCTGGCGCTATCCGCGTTGTTGGCAGTGGCCCCCGCGGCCATGGCGCATCACGGTTGGTCATGGGCAGAATCCGAACAGATGACCTTGAAAGGCACGGTCGAGCAGGTGCAGGTCGCGCCTCCCCATCCGACGTTGAGGGTGCGAGCCGATGACGGTGTCTGGGTGGTCGAACTGGGCAATCCCACCCAGACGAAGGAAGCGGGATTCGTCGAGGATTCCGCCAAACCGGGCGATGCCATCACCGCCATTGGCAACCGCGACCAGGACGCCGGCAACAAGCGCATGAAGGCTGTTCAGATCATGGTGGGCGGCAAGACCTACGACATCTATCCCAGCCGCATCAAGAAACCCTGAATTCCACAGCCTTTATCCATGCCCGAACTGCTTCGGCTGGCCCTGGAACAGCTTACGGCCCTGCCGCCAGCGCTGTGGCTGCGACGGTCCGGAACCCTCTATCTTCTGGTCAACGCCGCCCATATCGGCGCCATCGGCTTGTTGATCGGTTCGATCGTTCCGCTGGACCTGCGGCTGCTCGGCGTCCTCAAGCCCACTTCCTTGGCGCTCCTGGCGCCTGTGCTCGCGCGCACGGCCGCGGTTGGCCTTGCGCTGGCCATACTGACCGGCGCCATACTGTTCACCGTGCGGGCGCAGGAATACCTGCAGAACCCGGCATTTGTCGTGAAGATGGGCTTGTTGGGCGCGGGCGCAATCAACGCCTGGCTCGTGCGCCGGGGCGGGGCATGGGGGCAAGTATTACAGGGAGGCCGCCCATCCAGCGCGCTGCGCTGCCACGCCGCGTTCTCGCTGCTGCTATGGACCGGCTGCCTGGTAGCGGGCAGATGGATCGGGTTCCTGTAGCCCGCCTTTCGTCAAGACATCAATTTGATCAGGTAGGCGTCTGCGACGCTGGCCACCGCATTCAAGGTGGCGTCATCAGCCGAGCATTGCCAGAAACCTGGATGCCTTCGCCGCGTTGCGGGCCGATGTCGACGCGAATGCGGCAGGGGACACCCATGTCATCGCCTTGATCGATCCGGATGCTGCCCTGATGAGGCCAGCCCATATCGCGCAAATAGCCGCCCAGCGCGGCGGCGGCGGCGCCGGTGGCCGGGTCTTCGAACACCCCGCCCAATGGGAACGGATTGCGCACATGAAAATGTTGGTCCTGTTCCGCATGGATCAGGCAAAAGGTCGTCAGGCTTTCACGCTGGGCCAAGGCCTGGCCTTTGACGATGTCGTAGTCCATCTGGCGTAGCGCGTCGCGGGATTGCAAAGCCAGAACCAAATGGTCCGCCCCTGCATGCGCTAGCGCAGGCGGTATCCGACGGTCAAGATCCTCTTCCCGCAGCGCGAAGAGCTGCAGGGTTTCTTCAAGCAGCGCCGACCGCACGGCGCAACTTTTGGTGGCAGGCGACCGAAACGACGCGCTCCAGTCCGCCTGCGAGTAGCGCCCATCAACGGTGATCGTCGCCCGATTCAGTTGAAGCCTGAAGGTGCCCGAACCCTGCCGCTTCGCCAACGCCGCGCCAAGTGCGATCGTGGCATGGCCACAAAAATCCACCTCGACAAGCGGTGAAAAGTAGCGCACCCGCCAGCCGTCTTCCTGCGGCGCGGCGAAGACGGTTTCCGAATAGCCGACCTGCCGGGCGATACGTTGCATTTCGTCCGCTGCGGGCAGCGATTCGCCAATGACCACGCCTGCGGGATTGCCGCCGGAGGACGCGGCCGAGAATGCCGCGATGTGCTCAACGTCCATTTTTATCCTTTGTGTCACACGCCACCCTCGCGCCATGCGCTGACGGCGTCAGGCCTGAGCGTGTATGGGTTCGAAGGAAGCAATCAGGTCAATTTCGACTTTTGCGCCATTGATCGCCAGTTGGGATACGACCGTCGAACGGGTCGGCCGGTGCTGCCCAAATGACTTGCCGAAGGCTTGGTCGAACGCGGCGAAGTCCGCTTTTTCTGTCACCCAGGCGTTTGCTTTCACCACGTTTTCAAGCCCTAGCCCATGTTTGGTGAGAACGGCGGCATGGTGCGCCAGGATCAGGGACGTTTGGGCAGCCACGTCTCCGTGAATCTCGCCCTTGTCATCGAATGCCAATTGGCCGGACAGAAACAGCAGGGAACCGGTGCGCAGCGCGGTTGAGAGGTGAGGCATGAAGTCTTCCTTTATCTTGGTGTGGTGTGAATAAAGAAATTTTCACGCGAATGACTGGCTCGCCGCCATAGCCGCTGATTGCAGGTCATTGCTGCACTGAATGCAGCGATGGAAAACGGCGTTACTACGTTGGCGCGCCGCCGGACCAGGGGAGATGGCGAAAAAGGTCCGTGATCCATTCGGCAAACGCTTCGGTCCTGGCTGGCGCATAGCGGCGCGAGGGACGGACCAGATAGATGCCTCCCTCCCTGTCGAACGTCCATGCCGGAAGCACTCGCACCAAAGAACCTGCCGCCAAGTCACGGGCCACCAGCCACTCTCCGGCGCCTATCACCCCAACGCCCGCCCGGGCGGCCTCAAGCAGCGCGATCGGGTCGTTGGTGCGCAATGTGCCGTTGGCACGCACCGTTTCTACCCGCTGTCCATCCGAAAGCCGCCACATCGGAAACGAGTTCAGGCTGGGGTTGCCGAGGCAGTTTTGCTTTTGCAGATCGGAGGGCTGATTCGGCATGCCATGGCGCTCAATGAATTCAGGCGAGGCGGCAAGAATGCGTTCATGGCTTGCCAGCTTTCTGGCGACGAGTTGGCTGTCGGGCAAATGCCCGATCCGAATTGCCGCATCGAAGCCGCCCTCGATCAAGTCGATGACGGCGTCGCTGTATTGGGCGTCAAGCACAAGCTTCGGGTGCTGGTTCATGAAAGAGGGCAGGCGAGGCGCCAACCACTGACGCCCCATCGTCGCGGGTAAAGCGACTTTCAGGGTGCCGTGCAATTCGCTGGCTTGTTCGGCCGCATCTAACTGCGCTTCGTTCAGCAGGTCCATGGCAACCTTGAGCTTGTCGGCAAGCCTTTTCCCAGCCTCGGTTAACTGCACTTGCCTGGTGGAGCGTTCCACCAACCTTACGCCAAGGCGAACTTCCAACGAAGCGATTCGCTTGGAGATAATGGTCGGATGCCGACCCAGTGATCGACCTGCGGATGCGAAGGAACGTTCCGCGGCCACCGCCAGCAAGGCCGCGATTTCGTCGATGTGGCGACTTTCCAATTCGGTCATTCTAAAAGCTACAAATTTGTAGGGCAGGTAAAACGGGAACGGGGCGAGGTCCCGCATCTAGCGGCCGTGTGAGCGCGGCGATGCTTCGATGCTCACCGACAGCGTTCAGCGTGCCGACATGCACCAAGCAGGCATATGCTCAGATGTGGCGGCGCAGCCCGGGTTTGAATGACATTGCCCAGTGTGAACGGCCTGGTTCCAATAGAGGCGGAGCCGACTTGGATAAGTGTCGCATGCGGCGCCAGTTGGAGGCTCCATTTTATCGCCGCAGCCCAGAATTAAGCTCGTCGAACCGCGATAGGCGGAGCACGCCCGACAGCCCGTAGGGGCTGGCGTTGGCGTTCTGAACGGTTGGACTCGTCTTGATTATCGCGGACATAGCACACGTGCCTGGTCGGCTCTTCCCTTCTGATACGTGCGGGTCGCGGATGAGCTACGACCGCTTCTGGCTGTGAGGACGCTCGAGGACGTCCGCTTCCGGCCCGAAGACCGTTAGGCCAACGCCTCGTGTGGAAATGTCGAGCCGACTCCGATGCTGGCGCTATCTGGAGGCGCCAGAAATCGCAGATTGCGCGCCCTGCGACGTTAAATCGGGAGGGGCGGTGGACAGCAAGCCCAGGTCGCCGAATACAGCGCGCACGATTTTCATGCGCGCAGCGGCATCCTGGCTTTTCTTAACGTCAATGTTGAGCGCGAAATAGAAAACCTCTCCCTGCCGTTCCAGATAGCCTACAAGCCAGCCCGTTTGCGGCGCGCCTGGTTCACCAAGCCCGGCCCATCCCGTCTTGCCACTCAGACGGTAGTCAGGTGTCTGTTCCAGGACGAGCATGTCTTTGGTCATCTGCACCGTCCGCTCGGCCAAGCCGAATTGATTGACATAGAACCGCCGCAAGAATTCCACCTGCTCGTTCGCGGAAATTCTGAGCGAACCGGTTAGCCAAAATTGATCTATGCCTCCAGAAATGTTCCGGTTGCCGTAGTCAAAACGGTCGACATAAGCCTGCATACGTTCCGCGCCAATGCGCCTGGCGATTTCCTGGTAGTACCAGACCGCGGAGTTTTGTAGCGCCGATTCAAGCGTATGGTTTTGCGCCCATGCCGCCGGCCACCATGGCTGGCGAGGCGCGCGTTTACTGTCCCACTCGATTACGAAGTCCTTGCTTTTCGCTTCACCTGTTTCCAATGCAATGAGCGAATTGGGAATTTTGTAGGTGGACGCTGGCAGATACCGTTGAGCGGCCCTGACCTCGTCATAGCGCCGAAACTCTCCGGTCTGTCCGTCAAGAAGGACGAACGTGCCCTCTACTTGCTGCTCATGAAATCTCGCACCTATATCGATCACTGGCAGTTCGGCCTGAGCAGCTGCCGATCCGAGCAACGTCATTAGCAGCGGCAAGGCTGCTTTGGCAAACCGACGAAATTTCGACTTCATGTTGTCTCCTTGATTGTCATGCGGGATGCATGCGGGCGCCAGAATATGCGTGTGTCTCAAGAGCGCCAATCAAGTTGCCGTAACCTCTGTAACATGGCGGAATGACTCGGAAAATCCAAATCGATTTAGGCCGTCCACTTCTTGTGGACGGCATGCCTGCGCGGTATCAGTCGGTTTGGCTGCTGCTAAGAGTCTGGTACGCACAGCAAACAGGTGAGGTGTCAGTGCCCGGGTCGTCATTGCAGGCCCGATACCCGGGGAACTCCAACCTTCGCATGCTTGTTTCCCGCGCGTTTCGTGATTTCGCAACGTGGGGGGTGGAGGTGGGGTGGGGAAATGCCATTGACCTGCCCCCTGCGCTGCTCAATGCATCACGCCGCAGCCAGGGACCATTCTGGATGACGCAAGCGCAGGCAGATAGGGTGATGTGCCGCCACGGCTCGGAGCCCGCAAGCCTGGACTTCTTAGCGAACTTTCTTGGCCTGAGGGGGCATGTATCCCCGCGCGCAGACCTTCTGCAATACGTGACCCAGGATGGGGACTACTGGAATCACCTGACCCAGGCCATGCGGCTCGCGCGAGATGGCATGGCGACGACGGGTATGAGTTGGGCTGCGAGTTATCGGGCCGCTGACCGAACGGCACTGGACGACTTTCAGCGAGCGTTGGCCATACTCAAAGAGAGTCTCGCATGGCGTCGTCACGGTAACGTAAGGCGCAGCGAGGCCGCGTTAAACAGGCTGGGGCGTATTCTCCAGTCAGAAGGCGTCGGCCCTTCCATGCCGACCTTGTCGGCAATGGCGTCGGTCGCCTCGGCCTGGAATAGCTATGCGCGCGGAGATATCAGGCAATCGCATGCCGGACTAGACCGTCTAGTGGCGGACCAGTTTCTGGCGCCTGTCATTCGCTACAACCCCCGCGTGCGCTTCGAATACCTGAATTTGCGTGCCTTGCTGCACAAAGGCAGCGCTCTCGAGGACAAGAGTGCTGATCGAGTCTTGAGAATGAATGAGGCGGAGAAGGCGATTTGCGCCTTGTCAGAAGCACTGCAGGCCGCTTACGAGGCGGACTCTGTCGAGGCCGCTCAGGATGTGGCGGCAAACATCGGATGGACGTTGTGGTTATTTTGGCAACAGCGGCTGCTTGCTGTACTCAACGACCAGGACGTTCATACGGTGCAAGGATTATCGCTACGCTGGCTGGGGCTATCGGAATGGATATGCGACCGCTTTGGCGTCGGCGGCAGTTCTGCCTGGAATACCGTGTTCGTACTCCGCATCGCTCGTGGCAGCTGTGATGACAGAAGCGGAGACTTGAAGCGCTTTCAAGCGCAGTCGCCCCTTCCTTTGGGCAAAATGTTAGAGGCAGTCAAGCCGTTCCAAGCGGCCTTTTCGCGTGCCAAGGGCTACGAAGACTGGTCGAATGTCGCGGCCTTCACGCTTGAGGAAAATGACGCAGGCCGAGTTTTCTACGGGGCGCATCAAGTGGCTAACTTGCTGCTTGAATTCGTTTGGTATCGCACCCATAGCGAGGGGCTGAGCCACCAAGTTTTCGCTGCGGTGGAGCGGTTTGCACACGTCGTGCAAGGTTTGGGTTCGGGGCAACGACGCTTTTTCAGGGAAAGCCTCAAAGCCTTACCTGAGCCGCTCCAGATAGCCGCAAAGGATGCTGCGGCCTCACGCGACGCCGATTCGACAACGCTCCCACGGCAATGCAGTCAGGCGGACGGAGGCTGAATGACAACGCCGCCGGACTGCCCCGACGCGAATTCCGACCAGCACGTTTGCGTGAACGTATACAACGCGTCTTGTGCCGTCAGCGGCGTGCGCCCGGCCAAGCGCGCCAGCACGTAGTGGCCTTGGCGTTGCCGCTCGGGCGCAATGGGCACTTCCACCAGATGGCCCGCGGCCTGCTCGCGCCGCGTCACGCAGATCACGCCTAGCAGTAGCGTGTCGGTGTGCAGGGCAAGGCTTACCAGCGCGTCCAGATTTTCGCAGCGCGTGGTCACCATGGTTTCGGGCGCGCCGCCCGGCCCCAGCGTTTCGGCCAGCCGCAACGACACCTCGGGGCTGAGCGTGCTGGAGGCCACTGGGTACTGCCGAATCTGATCAATGCCCACGCGCTTGTGCGCCAGAATCGGATGCCCTTTGCGGCACACCATGCCCGCGCGCAAGGGCGCCAGCGGACGCGTGTCGATATCGGCGGCGTCGTACAGCATGCGCGCGTCGCACACCATGGCGTCGATGCGTTCGGCGCGCAGCATGTCCAGCAACGTGGCGGTGGCGCCGAGTTCGACGCCTACGCGCACGTGTGGGTGGTTGGCGGCCATGTGCGTGAGGAATGGGGAGAGCAACAAGGAGGCCGGCGTGGGACTTAGTCCTATATTCAGCGTGCCCGACTCGCCGCTGTGCAAGGTTTTGAGCTCACGTTGCAGCTCGGCCTCTTCGAATCGCATGCGGCGCGCACGTTCCGCGACACAGGCGCCGTAGGGCGTCAGGCGCACTTGGCGCGTGCCGCGGTCCAAGAGCGGCAAGCCCAATTCGGCTTCCAGCGCCTGGATGCTGCGGCTGAGCGCGGGTTGCGACAGGTTCACTTTTTCTGCCGCGCGCGAAAACGTGCCGTGCTCCACAACGGCGAGCAGGTGTTTAAGTTTCTGAAAGTCCATGTCAGAAAAGCATCAATGCTATGAAATAAATGCATTGGAATTATAGTTTGCGGCTCCGTATGATGGCCCGCAGACGGTGTCCGCCAGAGACGCCGCACCCCGCGCCGGGTGACTCGCACCGTGACGCGGTTTCAAGAAATTCGGAGACAGATTCATGAAGCAGCACTTGTTGATGGCCGCCATCCTGGCGGCCTGCACGGGCGCGTTCGCCGCCCACGCGCAAACGCCGGCCACCCCTTCGGCTACCCCTTCCACAACATCTTCCTCAGCCGAGGCCCCCGCAGAAACCCGCGCCACGCGCCCGGCCGGCGGGCAGGTCACGATTCGCCGCGATGACTACGGCATGCCGCATGTGTACGCCAACACCGTCTACGGCATCTTCTATGGCTACGGTTACGCCGTGGCGCAAGACCGCCTGTTCCAGATGGAGATGGCGCGCCGCAGCACGCAGGGCCGTGTGGCCGAGGTGCTGGGCGAAAAAATGGTGGCCTTCGACAAATCGATACGCGGCAATTTTTCGCCCGAACGCATCCAGCGCCAGTTGGCCGTGCTGCCGGCATCCGAACGCCAGATTCTGGATGGCTACGCCGCGGGCATGAACGCCTGGATTGCGCAGGTGCGCGCCAAGCCGGGCAGCCTGATGCCCAAAGAATTCAATGACTTGCAGTTTCAGCCGTCGGACTGGACGCCTTACGACGTAGCGATGGTTTTCGTCGGCACGATGGCCAACCGCTTTTCGGACGCCAACAGCGAGATCGATAACCTGGCGCTGCTGACCGCGCTGAAAGACAAGCACGGCGACGCGCGCGCCATGCAGATCTTCAATCAACTGCGCTGGATGACCGACAGCCGCGCGCCGACGACGGTGCCGGAAGAAGAGGGGGTGTATCAGCCGAACGCGGCGAAAGCGCAGGCCACGCTGTCTTACGCTTTGCCGCGATACGACGGCACGCCGCCCATGCTGGAACGTATCGCCCGCGATCCGCAAACGCGTGGCGTGCTGGACGCTGCCACGGCCGACGCGCCCGCGCGCCTGTTGGCGCAGTTTGCGGAATCGGGCCAGCCCGGCATTGCCGGTTTTCCCACCACCAGCAATATGTGGATCGTCGGGCGCGACCATGCCAAGGACGCGCGGTCGATTCTGTTGAACGGCCCGCAGTTCGGCTGGTGGAACCCGGCCTACACCTACGGCATCGGCCTGCACGGCGCGGGGTTTGACGTGGTGGGCAACACGCCGTTCGCCTATCCCAGCATTTTGTTCGGCCACAACGCGCACGTCACCTGGGGTTCTACCGCGGGCTTTGGCGACGACGTCGACATCTACGCCGAAAAGCTCGACCCTGCCGACCACACCCGCTACTTCCACAATGGTGAATGGAAGACGATGGAAAAGCGCACCGAGCTGATCGCGGTGAAGGGCGGCGAGCCCGTGCTGATGGACGTGTACCGCACGGTGCACGGCATCGTCACCAAGTTCGACGACAAGCAGCACGTGGCCTACGCGAAGGCGCGCGCGTGGGAAGGCTATGAGCTGCAATCGCTGATGGCCTGGACGCACAAGACGGAGTCGAAAAATTGGGACCAATGGAAGCAGCAGGCCGCGCGCCACGCGCTCACCATCAACTGGTACTACGCGGACGACCGCGGCAACATCGGTTATGCGCACACGGGCTTCTACCCCAAGCGCCGCGCGGGCCACGACCCGCGCCTGCCCGTACCCGGCACCGGCGAGATGGATTGGGACGGCATGCTGCCGTTTGCCACCAACCCGCAGGTGTACAACCCGCGCCAGGGCTTCATCGCCAACTGGAACAACCAGCCGATGCGCGGCTACCCGTCCACCGACCTGTTCGCCATCGTCTGGGGGCAAGCTGACCGCTACGCCGAAATCGAAACCCGCATGAAGGCCATGACGGCCAACGGCGGCAAGGTCAGCCCGCAGCAGATGTGGGACTTGATCCGCACCACCAGCTACGCCGACGTCAACCGCCGCCACTTCCTGCCGTTCCTGCAACGCGCCGTGGCGGGGCTGCCCGCTGATGACGCCCGTGCGCGCCTGGTGGCGGGTCTGGCGTCCTGGGATGGCATGGGCACCAGCGACAAACAGCCGGGCTTCTATGACAACGCCGGTTCTGCCGTGATGGATGCCTGGCTGCGCGCCATGCTGAAGGCCACGCTTGCCGACGAGATGCCCGCCGACTTCTTCAAGTGGTACAGCGCAACCGGCTATCCCACGCCCGCGGCGCCCGCCACGGGCTCGGTCAACCTGACGGTGGGGGTGAAAGTGTTATTCAACGCGCTGGCCGGCCAGAATTCGGGCGTGCCGCAGCAATACGACTTCTTCAACGGCAAGCGCCCCGAAGCCGTCACGCTGGCCGCCTTGGACGAAGCCCTGGCCACGTTGCAGAAGACGTATGGCCAGGACCCCGCTGCATGGCGCATCCCCGCGCCGCCGATGGTGTTTGCGCCCAAGAACTTCCTGGGCGTGCCGCAGGCGGACGACAAGGCGGTGCTGAGCTACTCGGCCACGCAGAACCGCGGCACCGAAAACAACATGACGGTGTTCGATGCCAAGGGCGTGCACGCGGTGGATGTGGTGGCGCCGGGGCAGAGCGGCTTCGTCGCCCCGGACGGCACGCCTTCCGTCCACACCCGTGACCAGTTCGATCTTTACAACCGCTTTGGCAACAAGCGGGTCTGGTTCACGGATGCAGAGGTGCGCGCCAACGCTACGTCGGTTGAGACGTTGCGCTACTGACTGCGTAGCCGCCCTGGTGGCTGGCCAAGCGCGCATAGGCCCCTTGCTTTCGCAGCAATTGGTCGTGCGTGCCGGCCTCCGCCAGCGTGCCGCGTTCCAGCACCAGGATCAGGTCGGCGTCGCGGATGGTGGACAGCCGGTGCGCGATCACCAAGGTGGTCCGATGGCGCATCAGCGTGTCCAGCGCGCCGCGCACTTGCATCTCGGACAAGGTGTCCAGATGCGAGGTTGCCTCGTCCAGAATCAGCACGGGCGCATTCTTCAGGAAGGCGCGCGCAATCGAGATACGCTGACGCTGGCCGCCCGACAACTGCATGCCGCGTTCTCCCACCTTGGTCGCCAGGCCCTCGGGCAGGGTGCGCACGAAGTCCGTCAAGGCGGCTTGCTCCAGGGCGCGCGCCAGCTCGTCGGGCGAGGCCTCGGGGCGGGCCAGCCGGATGTTGCCTTCCAGCGTGTCGTTGAACAGGTAGGTGTCTTGCGTGACCAGCGCTACCCGTTCGCGCAAGCCATCCAGCTGCAACTGGCGCACGTCCACGCCATCCAGTTTCACCACGCCCTGGCGCGGGTCCCAGAAGCGCAGCAGCAGGCTGGCGACGGTGCTCTTGCCCGCCCCTGACGCACCCACTACCGCCACGGTGGCGCCGGCCGGGGCCTTGAAGCTCAGGTCCTTCAAGGTGTCTTCCTGCTTGCCCGGGTAGGCGAAGCTGACGTGGTCGAACGCCAATGACAACCCATGCGTGGCGACAGGCGGCGCCAGCGGGCCGTCGGTAACGGGTTCCGGTTCGTTGGCCACCACATGCAGGCGGCGCGTGGCGGCAATGGTGTCGGCCAGTTGACGGCTGACCTGCGAAATTTCGGACACCGGCAGGAAGGTGGCCAGTGCAATCAGCACCAGCAACGGCAGCATGCTGGCCGACAGCGTGCCGGCCGCCACCTGCAACGCGCCGACGACGGCCACCGCCAAGCCGCCCAAGCCCATCGCGATTTCGAACCAGGCCGTTTGCTTGGAGAGATCACGCAGGATATCCAGGCGGCGCACGCGGTACTGATCGGCCACTTTCAGGAACTGGTCGCGCCGGCGGCCGGTGGCCTGGAACGCGGTCAGATCGGCTAACCCCTGGATGGTGTCGGTGGTGTGCGCGCTCATTTCACCCAGCGCCTGCCGGGCCTTGTCGCCCAAGGCGTCAACGTGACGGCGGCCCCGCACGGGCGACACCAGCGCATAGGCCAGGAAGGGCAGCAGCGCCAGCGCCACGGGCCAGCTGTACACGCCCAGGAAACCCAGCACCGACAGCGGCACCAGCACCGACACGATGGCCGGCGCGATGGTGTGCGCGTAGAAGTATTCGACCATCTCGATGTCTTGCGTGGCCAACGCCACCAAGTCGCCCGAACGGCGTTGCAACAGGTAGGCGGGCGCCAGACGTTCCAGTTTGTCGTAGAGCTTGACCCGCATGTCGGCCAGCAACTGATACGCCATCGCATGCGCCAGCCACGACTCCAGCCAGTGGAACAGGGCGGCCAACGGCGCGGCGATCAGCAGGCCAACCACCAGGCTGGAAATGTCACGGCCATCGCGTATGGCCGCTACGATCAGCGCGCTGAAAACGCCCACGCCGATGAAGGCCGCCACACGCGCCACGCCCAGCAAGATGGTGGCGATGAGCGTGCCGCGCCACGGGCGCACCACCGACAGCAGGGTGCCCAAGGTCGCGCGCCAGCCGACCTGTTCAGCGTCGGCATCCAGTGAGCGCAGCACCGGGCCTTGCTTGGTGTCGGGGTCTGCGGCGGGGGTCGAGTCAGCGGTCCGGGCGATGTCGGGCGCAGCGTTGGCCGTCGGGTTGGCCACCCGCGGCAGGCCCGCCGAGGGGTTCTCATGCGCCTCCGCCTGCTCGTGCATCAGGCGGTAGTACAAGCCGCGTTGCTGCATCAATTCTGCATGCGGGCCGGCTTCCACCACGCGGCCCTGGTCCAGCACCAGGCTGCGGTCCGCGCCGATCACGCTGGCCAGCCGGTGCGCCAGGATCAGCGTCGTGCGTCCGGACATCAGCCGGTCCAGTGCCTGTTGAATGAGGGCTTCGTTTTCCGTATCGACGGATGACAGCGCTTCGTCCAGGATCAGGATCGGCGCGTCGCGCAGCAGCGCTCGCGCAATCGCCACGCGTTGGCGCTGGCCGCCCGATAGTTGCAGGCCGCGCTCGCCGATGCGGGTCGCGTAGCCGTCGGGCAGCGCCATGATGAAGTCGTCGATATTGGCCGCGCGCGCAGCGGCGCGCACCTGCTCGTGCGTGGCGTCGGGTCGGCCCAGACGCAGGTTGTCGTCTATGGTGCCGTGAAACAGCGTGATGTCCTGGCTGACCAGCGCCATCTGCGACAGCAGTGTTTGCGTGTCCAGCGTATTCACATCGTGTCCGCCCACGCGGATCACGCCCGCCTGCGGCACGCATTCCCGCAGCAGCAGACGCACGATGGTGGACTTGCCCGCGCCGCTAGGCCCGACGACCCCGACGCGTTCGCCCGCTGCAATGCTGAACGCCAGCCCCTGATGGGCGCGGCGTTCGGGCGTGTAGGAGAACGCCACGTTGTCGAACTCGATAGTGGGCGCCAGGCGGACAGCCGTAGCGGGAATAGAGGAAGCAGCCGAAGCAGCCGAAGCAGCCGAAGCAGCCGAAGTAGCGGAAGCAGCCGAAGTAGCGGAAGCAGCCGAAGTAGCGGAAGTAGCCGAAGTAGCCGAACCAGCCGAAGCAGCCGAAGCAACGGTAGTGGCGGAAGTCGCCGGTGCAGCCGGCTTGGCCACATTGGCGACCGCGTCAGGCGCCGGCGTCAACGGCTGCGCATCCATCAGGGCGTGGATGCTGACAGCTGCCGATTGGCCCAGCATGCCTCGGTGCAACACCGAGCGCAGGTCGCGCAGCGGCCGGAAGATTTCGGTGCCGGCCATCAGCACGATCAGCAGCGCTTCAACGCTCATGTCGCCCGCCGCCACGCGCCACGCACCCAAGGTCAACGCCAGCGCGGCGCCCAGCGCCACACCCAGGTCGCTGATGCCGCGCGTCAGCAGGCTGACCGACAGCACCCAGAACGTGTTGTCCGACAGGCTGCGAGCCTTGGCGGCCAGACGCTGGCCCCAGGCTTTGCCCTGGCCGTACGACTTCAACGTGGGCAAGCCTTGCACGGCGTCCAGAAAGTCTTCGCCGAAGGCGTTCAGCGAGCGCGTGCGCGCCTGGCTGGCGCGGCGGTCCAGCATGTGCACCGCCATCGGGCCGATCAAGGCGAACAGCGCCGCCGCGAGGAACACGAGCGCAGTGGGCACGTCCCAGAAGGCGATCACCGCAAAGATGGCGAAGGGCGCAGCGGCCGCAATGGCGACCTGCGGCAAATACTGGCCGAAGAACGTTTGCAACTGCTCAACCCCGTCCACCACCGTCAGCATGACGCCGCCCGTGCGCTGGTTGGCAAACCAGGCGGGGCCTAGCGTGACGATGCGGTCATACAGTTTGCCGCGCAGCGTCTGCTGAATCTGGGCCGAGGTGTGATTCGCCTGCACGGTGCGCCAGTGGTCAAAGCCCGCGCGCAGCAGCACCATTGCGCCCACGCACAGCGCGGGGGTGATCCAGTCTTGCCACGGCGCGCCGTTGAATACGCGGGCCAGCAGCTGGCCCAGGAAGACATAGCGGGCAATGCCAGCCGCCAGCGCCAGCAGGCCCAGGAAGATGCCGCCCGCCATGCCGGCGCGCAAGCCCGCGGTTAACCGCCACAATCGAGAGTCGAAATACATATCAATGCTCCATCCAGAGCCTGCATGGTCACTGATCCGCCGCACGCGCGAAAGCGATAGTTTTTCAATCATGGGTTG
This sequence comes from Achromobacter kerstersii, assembly GCF_902859595.1. Classification (GTDB taxonomy): domain Bacteria; phylum Pseudomonadota; class Gammaproteobacteria; order Burkholderiales; family Burkholderiaceae_B; genus Achromobacter; species Achromobacter kerstersii. The sequence continues at coordinate 432,995 of NZ_CADIJQ010000003.1, forward strand.
AGATAAACTCAACCGATGCCCGAACTGCCCAACCACACGCCGCCGCTGGCAGCGTTGCGCGCCTTTGAAGCCGTCGCCCGCCTGGGCAGCCTGAGCCGCGCCGCTGCCGAATTGCACGTCACCAAGAGCGCCGTCAGCCATCAGCTGCGCGCGCTGGAAGCGGATCTGGGCGTGCCGCTATTGCGGCGGGGCGGCACAGTACGCCGCGCAGAGACAACCGCCGCGGGCACCGAGCTGCTGGCGTCCGTACAACAGGCCTTGACCCTGTTGGATACCGCGTGCCGCAATGTGCGCGCCTCGGCGCGAGGCCGCCGACGCTATACCTTGAACGTGTCCGCCAACCCGTCGCTGGCCGCGCTGTGGCTGGCGCCGCGCATCGGCCGCTTCATTGAATTGCATCCCGACATCGGCGTTCAGGTCTACCTGCACGCCAGCCAGGACCCGGCCTGGAAAAGCCAGGACATTGATCTGGCGTTCTTGCACGTGCGCGCGCGCGGGCCGCATCTGGCCGAGCCCGGCGATATTGCGTTGATGACCGAAACCGTCGTGCCCGTGTGCAGCCCCACGCTGATTGCCGAGGCGGATCGCAATGACCCTCGCGTTTTCCTGCGCCATCGCTGGCTTGAAGAAAAGCACATCGACAGCCCCGAAACCGATTGGCGCACGTGGAGCCCGCGGTTGGGCCTGGCCGAATCCGATTGGCAGGAGCCCATGGTGCTGAGCGGCCTGAGCACGGTGGTGGCGGCAGCCGCGGCGGGCGTCGGCATTGCGCTGGGCCGCGCGCCGCTCATCGATGAAGACCTGGCCAGCGGCCGGCTGGTGCCGCTGATGCCGCAACTGCGCATGCCGGGTTCGTGGGGCTACGTGATGCGCATCCACGCCAACCGGCCGATGGATGCGTCGTTGCCCGCGCTGGTGGAGTTTCTGGCGGAAGAAGGGCGCAGCAAAGGGGCGTGGTAACGCGGGACTGATCACCCGACCGCCCCACCTCCAGCCCGTCGGATCGCGGTGGGCGGCTTTCCTGGGGGCGTTTTAGTCGCTGGTCAGTTCCATGCTGCGCGTCACTTCTTCCTGCACGCGCTCCCAGATCGACCGCTTCAATTCCACAAAGCGCGGTGACAACTGCACATCAGCGCTGCGCGGATGCGGCAGGTCGTTCTGGATGTCTTGCACGATGCGCCCGGGTTTGGAACCCATCACCGCCATGCGCGTGGACAGCGTCAGGGCTTCGTCGATGGAGTGCGTGATGAAGACAATCGTCTTGCCGCTTTGCTCGTAGATCGACAGCAACTGGTCTTGCAGCACCTGACGCGTCATGGCGTCCAGCGCGGCGAAGGGCTCGTCGAACAGCATCACGTCGGGGTCATTGGCCAGCACCCGCGCAATCGACACGCGCTGCTTCATGCCGCCTGACAGCGCATGCGGATACTTGTCCGCCGCCTGCTTTAAGCCGACCATTTCGATGAACTTGCGGGCAATCGGCGCGCGTTCCTGCTTGGACATGCCGCGCATCTTCAGGCCGAATTCCACGTTCTCTTGCACCGTGCGCCACGGAAACAGCGCGTACTGCTGAAACACCATGCCACAGGCGGCGGTTACGTCGGTGACGGTCTTGCCGTTGATGGCGACGGTGCCGGTGTTGGGCGTGATGAAGCCCGCCATCAGGTTCAGCAAGGTGGACTTGCCGCAGCCAGACGCGCCCAGCAGCACCAGGAACTCACCGCGCTTGACCTCCAGGTTCACCTTGTCCAGCACGGTCACGTCGCCATAGGCCTTGGACACATCGGTCAGCTGGATCATCGTGTCGTTCATCGTTGCCATGCCAGCACCCATCGTTCAAGAAGCCGCAAACACAAGTCAGTTACCAGGACGGTGAAACTGATCAGGACCATGCCCAGCACCACGGTGTCGGTCTGGAAAAATTCCTTGCCGTTCATGATCATGAAGCCCAGACCTTCCTTGGACGCGACCAGTTCGGCAGAAATCACGCACGTCCATGACAGGCCCAGAATGATCTTCATGCCCGATAGAATCTGCGGCAGGCATCCGGGGAACAGCACTTCGCGCATGACCTGCCAGCGGTTGGCGCCCAGGTTGCGCGCCGCCCGCACCAGCACCGGGTCGATGCTGCGCGACGCTTCCATCACGTACAGCAGCGCTGGCACGAACGACCCCATGAACACGATGCTGTACTTCTGCGTTTCGGTAATGCCGAACCACAAGAGCGACAGCGGAATCCAGCTCATGGAGGGCAGCGGGCGCAGAAACGAAATGATGGGGTCGAAGACGGCGCGCGCCACCTTCGATGTGCCCAACAGAATGCCCAGCGGAATGGCCACGATGACGGCCGCCAGAAAGCCCACCATCACGCGGCGCGTGGAGGCCAGCACGTTGTAGAACAGCGTGCCCTGGTCCGACATCGACATGGCGCGCGCCAGCACCTGCGACGGCGCGGGCAGGAAGATCGGGTCGACCGCGCCGGCGCGGCACAGGCCTTCCCACAGCAACAAAAAGCTCAGAAGCGAAAACACGCTGACCCAGATCAGCCGTGTTTCCCTTGAAGACGAACGCGTGGACATGGCTTGTGTCCCGCTTACAGGTACGAGGCCTGGACCCAGTCCTTGACGGTGGGTGCGCGGTCGATCTGCTTGAGGGACACCAGCATTTCGGCCAGTTGCTGCATGCCGGTGACGAACTTGCCCGGCTCCACCATCAGCGCTTGCTGGTCCGCAGCCGAATACCACTGCGTCTGCTTGATGACGGCCAGCTGTTCTTCCTTGGACAAGCCCGTCAGCTCCAGCAGCACGCCTGCGGCCTCATCGGGCTGCTCGGTCAGCATGGTGTTGGCCTGGAACACGGCGTGCAGGAATTTCTTCACGGCGTCAGGGTTCTCTTTGCCCAGCTTCGTGTGCGTCAGCAGCACATCGGGGCCGGGGGTGATGCCGTATTGCTTGTAGAGCGAGAACGCCGTGTCGTCCAACAGCACGTGCGTGCCAGGCACGGCCTTGATGCGGTCGAACGCCGGGGTCCAGGCCACCGCCGCGTCGATCTGCTTGCCTTGGTAGGCAGACAGCAGGTTGGTCGCGGGCAGGTTGATGATGGACACGTCGCGGTCCGGGTTCATGCCCGCCTGACGCAGCACGTCCAGCAACAACACGTGCGCGCTGGAGGCATAGGTGACGCCGATCTTCTTGCCCTTCAGGTCAGCTACCGACTTCACGTCTTCGCGCACCAGCACGCCTTCGGCGCGGCCGAAGTTGTTGGGCGTGGCAATCACCTGAAATTGGCGCGCGCCCGCCGCCATCAAGGCCAGCGACGACACTACGCCCGTGCCGGCCAGGTCGATGTTGCCGGCCATCACGGCGCTCATGCGGTCGGACGACGTGGCGAAGCTCTGCCACTTGATGTCCAGGCCCTGCTTGGCGAACAACCCCGTCTTCATGGCGATGTAGGCCGAATAATGCCCCAGCCAGGCCGAGCCGCCGTACGTGTATGACGCATTGGCGGCGCGGCCGATCATGGGAAAGCCCAGGGCGCTTGCGCCCGCCAACGCTGCGGTGCGCACCAACATGGCGCGGCGATTCATGTTCATATTTTTCCCCTACGTAAAGTAGATTGACTGATAGATGTCATGTCGCCGGCACTCTGTGGTGCGGCAGACGAGACTTTCACCCGGGCATCGCGCCGCAGCATGAATATAAGGATTGGCGATGGTCGAAATTTGTTCTGCTTAAACAAAGCGGGCGGAACGTCGGCGTTTCATCAAGGCTTTTATTCAGTATTCGCGGTGCTTATATTGCGAAGCGCCACCCACGGCAGGTTCACACTCGCGCCACTTGTCCTTGGAGCCTTGTCGTGAAAAGTTATGACGTGATCGTGATTGGTGCCGGCGTGATCGGCAGTTCGGTGGCGTTCCACCTGGCGGAGCTGGGCGCCAAAAACGTGCTGGTGCTGGATCGCGCCACGATCGGGGCGGGCACGACCTCGCAGTCTTCCGGCATTTTGCGCACGCACTATTCGGTGCGCGAAAACGTGGAGCTGGCCCAGCGTTCCTGGAACGTGTTCAACAACTTTGCCAGCTATGTCGGCGACGACGAGGCGTCCTGCGGCCTGGTCAAGTGTGGCTACCTGATTACGGCGGCCGACGACGACAAGCTGGAACCGTTGCGCGGCGCGCTGGATCAGCAACGCGCGCAAGGCATTGCGCTGGAATTGCTGAACCCTGCCCAAGCCCGCGAACTCCTGCCGATTGCCTCGTTCGATGATGCCGCGCTGATCGGCTATGAACCCGAAGCCGGTTTCGCCGACGCCTATCTGGTGGCGACCAGTTTCGCGCGCGGCGCACGCCGCCGGGGCGTGACCATTCGCGAAAACGTCGACGTGCGAAAACTGCTGATCGAGAACGGCCGGGTGATTGGCGTGTCCACGTCTGATGGCGATTTCGCCAGCCCGCTCGTCATCAGCACGCAAAACATCTGGACGCCCGAACTGGCCGGCTGGACCGGCGTGGCGATGCCCGTCGTGCCTGAACGCCATGCCGTGCTGGCGCTGGAATGCAGCGAGGCGCCCTATACCTATTCCATGCCGGTCTTCAAAGACCTGGCGTCGCCGGGCATGCTGTATTGTCGCAGCTATGGCGGCAACCAGATGCTGGTCAGCGAAGGCATCGTGGGCGAGGCGCTGCAAAAGAGCGACGCCGAGCAAGGCGATATTCCGCTGGACTACGTGGCCGAAGTGGGCGAACAGGTTGCCGCGCGCTTCCCGGCGTATGAGACGGCAGGCCTGGCCTCGTCCTGGACCGGCGTGTACGACGTCACGCCAGATTGGAATCCGGTGCTGGGCCGCGTGCCCAGCGTGCAGGGGCTGATTGTGGGGTTCGGCTTTTCGGGTCACGGCTTCAAGCTGTCGCCGACCGTGGGCCGGGTTCTGGCGCAGGAAGCGCTGGGGCTGGCCACCGACGTGTCGCTCAAGCCTTACGACATCGGCCGTTTTGAAAGCGGCGCGTTGTTGACGGGCAAGTACGGCCTTGGCGCGGTGTCCTGATCCGATGCGCGCCGTGCACGCCAACTGGCAGGACTTGCCGCCTGAACCCTGGAAAAACGGCGGTGGCGTCACGCGCACCTTGGCGGTGGATGACGCCGCCAGCGCATGCATGATGCCGCCGCGTTGGCGGGTTAGCGTGGCCGACATCACCCGTGATGGCGCGTATTCACGCTTCCCGGGCGTTGACCGCGTGTCGGTGGTGGTGTCGGGGGCGGGCGTGGCGTTGCGTGGCGACGGCGAAGACATCGCGTTGTTGCCAGGCAGGGCGGTCGCGTTCGCGGGCGATGTCGCCTTGCAGTCGCGCTTGCTTGAAGGCGCGGTGCGCGTGCTCAATCTGTTCGTTTTACGTGGCGCGGTTCAAGCGCAGGTGCGCTGCGGTGGCGCGCAGCCCGTCACCGTCAAGGCCGGATCGTTGGAAGACGCCGCCGGCCCCGCATCCCACGTGCGCATCGTGGTGGACGCGCAGAATTTTTTTATCGACTCGTCCTGTCAGGACGATGCCGTGTCCGCAGACGCGTTGCCGCCGGACGCCGTGCGGATTGATCTGCACATGGCGGCGTTTGGCACGGTTTGATCGTTGCGTTTGATGCGTTTGATGCGTTTGACGCGGTTGATGGGTTTGTTTGTTGGGTTGCTCTATTGGGCTTGATTATTGGGTTTGATTATTGCTATTCGCGCCCCGCGCGGCGCGTTTTGTTGATTCCTTGATTCAGGAGTGTTCGCATGAAGGTGATAGCCGCGGTCAAGCGCGTGGTTGACTACAACGTCAACGTGCGCGTCAAGGCCGACCAGAGCGGCGTGGAGATCGGCAACGTCAAGATGTCGATGAACCCGTTTGATGAAATCGCCGTCGAGGCGGCCGTGCGCTTGAAAGAGCAGGGCGTGGCGCAAGACGTGGTTGCGGTGTCTTGCGGCACGGCGCAGTCGCAGGAAACCTTGCGCACGGCCTTGGCCATTGGCGCCGACCGGGGCGTGCTGGTGCAAACCGACGTTGCCCTGCAACCGTTGGCGGTGGCCAAGCTGCTGCGCGCGGTCGTGCAAAAAGAACAGCCCGCGCTGGTGATTCTGGGCAAGCAGGCCATCGACGATGACGCCTGCCAAACGGGTCAGATGCTGGCCGCCCTGCTGGGCTGGCCGCAAGCGACCAACGCCAGCGCGATTGATATCGACGGCGGTGTTGCGCGCATCACGCGTGAGGTGGATGGCGGCCTGGAAGTGCTGGAGCTGACCTTGCCCGCCATCGTCACCGCCGACCTGCGTTTGAACGAGCCGCGCTACGTCACGCTGCCCAACATCATGAAGGCAAAGAAGAAGCCGGTGGATATCGAGACACCCGAGGCATTGGGCGTGGACCCCGCGTCGCGGCTGGAAACGCTGCGCGTGGAAGAGCCCGCCGCGCGCGCGCCCGGCATCAAGGTGGCCGACGTGGCCGCGCTGGTCGACAAACTGAAGAACGAAGCGAAGGTGATCTGATGACGGTCTTGGTTATTGCCGAACACGACAACCGCGCCCTGAACAGCGCAACGCGCAACGCCATTGCCGCTGCCGGCAAACTGGGCGCGCCCATTCATGTGCTGGTGGCGGGCGCGGATGCGCAAGCCGTGGCGGATGCTGCGGCACGTACACCGGGCGTGGAGAAAGTGCTGTGGGCGGAAGCGCCGCATCTGGGCGAAGGGCTGGCCGAGAACCTGGCCGCGCAGGCCGTGGCCGTCGCCGCGCCGTACTCGCATCTATTCCTGGCCGCCACCACGCAGGGCAAGAACGTGGCCCCGCGCATCGCCGCGCTGCTGGACGTGGCGCAGGTGTCTGACGTGATCGAGGTGTTGGCGCCCGACACGTTCAAGCGCCCCATCTATGCGGGCAACGCGATTGCCACGGTCAAGAGCGGTTACCCGGTGGTGGTGGCGACGATCCGCCCGACGGCGTTCGATGCCGTGCCGGCCGAAGGCGGCAGCGCGGCGGTGGAATCCGTTGCGGCGGTGGCCGATATGGGGCTGGCGCGATTCAAGCGCCGCGAGATCGCCGTGTCCGAACGCCCGGAATTGGGCGGTGCGCGCGTGGTGGTATCAGGCGGCCGGGGTCTGGGCAGCGCCGACAACTTCAAACTGCTGGACCCGTTGGCTGAAAAGCTGGGGGCGGCACTCGGCGCCTCGCGCGCGGCGGTGGATGCGGGCTATGCGCCCAATGATTGGCAGGTGGGGCAAACCGGCAAGATCGTTGCGCCGGAACTCTACGTGGCAGTGGGTATTTCAGGCGCCATCCAGCATCTGGCCGGCATGAAAGACTCCAAGACCATCGTCGCCATCAATAAAGACGGCGATGCGCCGATCTTTGGCGTGGCGGACTACGGCTTGGTGGGCGACTTGTTCGACGCCGTGCCCGCGCTGGCCGCGTCGCTGTAACGCAGGCTTAACGCCGCATGCTGCGCCACAGCGTGGCAGGCGGCAGCCCGAGCGCCGGCGCGATGTCTTTCTGAATCAGGCGTTCTACCGCCATCAGGATCACGTCGCGCGCTTCGGTGGGCAGCTTGCCCACTTCCTGCTGACGCGCGGCCAGATACAAGGTGCGCGACAGGCTGGGGTCATCCGCGCGGGTCACGCCCAGGTACGGCCCCAGCGGCAACACGCGCAGCTGGTCCACAAAATGGCGCGACTGCCAGATGCACAGTGGCGTGCTGATCGCAAAGCCGATGCCGCCAGTCACCAGGCTGAGCAGCGGGTCGGTGTTGTCGAATTCAAAAGTGCGTTCGATCATCACGTCGTGTGATTCGATCAGACGGTCGATCTCGGCGCCGATGAACGAACGGGCGCTATAGCGAATGAACTGCGTGCGCTTGCCCAGTTCCTTCAGCGTGGTGATGGCCGACATGTCCATGGACCGCGGCACGATCAGCACATAGGGTTCGCTGAACAAACTGTACTTCTTGATGGTGGGCTTGCCCGCGACTGCGCTGGTGGTGACGACCAGATCCAGCTGCCGGTCTTCCAGCTGCTTGTCCAGCACGGGCGTGATGCCCGACCACAGCCGGATCTGGCGCGACGCGCCCGACAGGCCGTGGATCAGCGTTGGCCCCAACGTGCCCGCAAAGGAATCCACGCAGCCAAAGCGCACGATGTTGCGTTTGGCGCGGCTCAGGTTGCGCACGCTTTCCGTCATGTCGCCCGCTTGCGCGAGCAGGCGCGCGGCATGGTCGAACAGCAGTTCGCCTGCGGGCGTGGGCCGCGCGGGGCGGGTGCTGCGGTCAAGCAGCTCGGTCGACATCGCGGCCTCAAGCTGCTTCACGCGCTGCGATACCGCCGCTTGCGACAAGCCCAAGAGCCGCGCCGCGCCGGATACCGACGCGGCTTCCACCACCGCCACCCAGGTCAGCAGCAGGCTCCATTCCGGATAGTTTTCCGTCGTGCTGAAGGAAAAACGGTTCATCGCCTGGCGGTGTCCTGAGGGGGGCTTAGGGTGTGCTGCGGGGGGCGCGTGTTGCTTAGCGCTGACGCGCCGTGGTTTGGCGCAGCGCGGCTTGCACCATGCCTTCAACGACGGGAATGACCTTGCCAGCCAGATCGGCGCGGTAGCCATAGGGATGCGTTTCGTCCATGTAGGTGGACTGGCACATTTCCAGCTGGATGGCGTGGATGTTGTCGGCCGGCGAGCCGTATTGGCGCGTGATGTAGCCGCCCTTGAAGCGGCCGTTGATGGCCCAGGTGTAGTCCGCGCAGCCGTCCAGTTGTTCGCGGACGGCGGCCAGGATGTCGGGCGCACATGCCGCGCCATCGGACGTGCCGATGTTCAGGTCGGGCAGCTTGCCGTCGAACAGACGCGGCAGCACGCTCGCGATCGAATGCGCTTCCCACAGCAGCACCGTGCCGTGTTCGGCCTTGATGCGGTCGAGTTCTTCGCGCAGCTTGGCGTGATAGGGCTGCCAGTACGTTTGCAGGCGGTGCGCGCGCTCGGCGTCCGTCAGCACGGCGTCGTTCTGATAGAGCGCGTCGCCGCGGAACGTTTGCGTGGGGCACAGGCCGGTCTTGGTCTGGCCGGGGTACAGGCTTTCGTCGTTGGGCGGGCGGTTCAGGTCCACCACATAACGCGAATAGCGCGCGCCAAGCACGGACGCGCCCAGCGCCTGGGCAAATTGGTACAGCGTGTCCAGATGCCAGTCGGTATCGCCGGATTGCAGGCCCAGCGGCGTCATCTGTGCGCGTTGCGCATCGGGAATCTGGCTGCCGAGATGGGGAATGGAAATCAGCAGCGGCGAGGTGCCACGGCTGAAATGATAGAGGTCGCTCAAGGGAAAACTCCGGGTCACAAAGTCAGTGCGCTGCGGGCTCGGCCGCAGATGACGGGCGCTTGTATGCTAGGCAGCGCGGCCCGTCGCGGTAATTGCATCAGTTTAATGGATATTGATAATCAGGAAGGGTGATGCAAAAAAATGGGCTGGTGAAGCATGGGTTGCACGGGTTGCATTCATTGCATCGGTGGCATCGGTTGCATGGGTCGCATCGGTTACGCGTACGGGCGCCACGGCAGGTCGGTGCTCCAGGCAGCGGCGATGTCATCGATCAGCACGCGCACTTTAGGCGATAGATGCCGCCGATGCGGATACACCGCATACACCGGCGCGCCCGCGCCGGCCACGGATTCCAGCACGGGGGCCAGGCGGCCGGCGCGCAAGTCGTCGGCCACCAGGAACGCGCCCAATTGCGCAATGCCGTCGCCGGCCACGGCCGCGTCGCGCAACGCCTCGGTGTGGCCCACCCGTAGCCGGCCCGCCACCGGAACCTGGCGTTCCTGTCCCTGAACGGTAAAGCGCCATGGCACCGGTTGCCCGGTATGCGTGAAGACCAGCGTCTGATGCTGGGCCAGCGCGTCGATGGTGGCGGGCGCGCCGTAGCGATGCAGATAATCGGGCGCAGCGCAGGTGATCAGCCGGTGGGGCGCCAGCACGCGCCGCACCAACCGGCTGTCTGCTTCGCCGCCAATGCGGATGGCGACATCGATGCCGTCGCGCACCAGATCGGTGTAGTCGTCCGAGAAACTGATGTCCGCGTCCACGTCCGGCCAACGCCGCAAGTAGCCGCGCACCAGCGGCATCACATGCAAGCGGCCCAACGAGACAGGCAGGTCGATGCGCAAGCGGCCACGCGGCGCCTGCTGCCGGCTGGCCATGGCGTCGGTGGCGTTGTCCACCTCGGACAAGATGCGTTGCGCGTGCTCGTAGAAGAGGCGGCCGTCGTCGCTCAGGCTGACGCTGCGCGTGCTGCGATGAAACAGCCGCACGCCCAGGCTTTGCTCCAGACGCGCAATGCACTTGCCGATGGCGGATCGGGACAGGCTCAGTTTTTCAGCGGCCGCGGTGAAGCTCTGCGCGTCGGCCACGCGCACGAAGGCGAGGACGTCGCCGATGTGATCGAGCCGTTGAAGCGGGGGCGGGTTGTTCACGAAAGATTGTCCACGGTTCGTCCCTTGTATTGCGCTTGTTGCCTGCTTTATCTTCGAAATGGAAACAGTAGACTGCATAAGGGTCGACCCCGCAATGGGGCTTTTCTGGAACGCAACGCACGATGACCCAAACCTCTACCCCGCAAGCCGGCAGACCGAATTCGGCTTCAACTTCCTTGCGCGCCTGGCTGGGCGTCACCGCCGTGGGGCTGGCCACCTTCAGCGTGGTCACCACCGAAATGCTGCCGGTGGGCTTGCTGGTGCCGATCACGCACGAATTGAATGTATCGGTGGGCGAGGGTGGTTGGATGCTTTTCGTGCCGGCCATTCTGGCGGCCTTGTTTGCGCCGCTGATCGTCATCCGGCCCAAGGGCACCGATAGCCGTTGGCTGCTTTGCGGGCTGCTGGCCTTGCTGATGGGGGCGAATCTGGCCAGCGCGCTGGCGCCGTCCATGCCGTGGTTGTTGGGCGCGCGCGTGCTGGTGGGCATTTGCATCGGCGGCATCTGGGCGATCGCGGGCGGGCTGGCGGGCAGACTCGTTGCACCGCACGCGGTGGGTGTGGCCACCGCCATCATCTTTGGCGGGGTTGCGGTGGCCTCGGTGCTGGGCGTGCCGCTGGGCGCCTTCATTGGTGAGCTGGCAGGGTGGCGCGCCGCGTTTGGGACGATGGCGGTGTTGTGCGCAGCCGTGCTCGTGCTGATCTGGCTGGCCTTGCCGCCGCTGCCCGCACCGCGCGGCTTATCGGCGCGCGAACTGGCCTGGCTGCTTTCGAATTCGGCGTTGCGGCGGGGCTTGCTGATCACCTTGTTCATGGTGGCGGGCCATTTCATGGCGTACACCTTTGTGCGGCCGATGCTGCAAACGCAGGCGGGGTTTGGCCAGCAATGGATAGGCCTGTTGTTGTTCGCGTATGGCGTGGCGGGTGTGGCGGGAAATTTTCTGGCGGGTTCCGCCGCCGCACGCCGTCCCGCCGCCGTTTTGATGACAATTGCCGTCACCTTGCTGCTGACCCTGGCGCTGCTGGGCGGGCTGGGCCATTGGCCGCCGGCCAGCGCGCTGTTGTTGGTGGTGTGGGGGCTGGCGTATGGCGGCGTGTCGGTGTCGCTTCAGATCTGGATGCTGCGGGCGGCGCCTGACGCGGTGGACGCCGCCACGGCCTTCTTCGTGGCGATGTTCAACCTGGCGATCGCGGCGGGTTCCTTCTTGGGCGCGGCCAGCGTGGATGCGCTGGGCTTGCAGATGAACGCGTGGCTGGCGGCGGCGTGCATGCTGTTGCCGGTGGGCGCGCTATGGCGCCGGCCGCACGCGCTGACAGCCGCGTGATGGCGCGATCAGTCGCCGCTGAACATCGGCCGCAACGACGTTTCAAGGCGGACGGCGTGGCGCCTGCCTTCGACCTGGAACTCGTCTTCTTTGCCATTCGGCGCCGGATCGCGCAACCACATCAAGGCCGACAGACCCGACTTCGCGTCGTAGCTGCCGAACCAGTCGATCAGCCGCCCGAGATGGCAGCGCGCGCCCACCTGCACAGGAAAGTCAGCGACGATCTCGATCGAATAATGTCCCGGGCCGTAGTGGTAGTAGGCATCCTGATCATCCGCTTTGACGCCCGCAGGGATGGGGCAGAGCGGACGGGCGGGAGAGCCCGGCTCGCGGGCGGCGGCGGGCCCTTGCGCGGTTTCAGGATCAATGCGCGTCAACGCTTGCGTGAGCGCGGCGTGCAAGGAGTCGTCCAGCGTGCGGGCCGGTTCTTTGTCGGCGCGCTTCTGGTGTTTGGGAATGCTTAGCTGATAGCGGTAGCGCACGGTCAGCGTGGGGGCGTCGCCGGGGTCACGGAAGGGGCGCAGCAGGTAGACATCGTCCGCGCCGTAGCGGCTGTTGCGATAGGCCGCGTAGACGCGTCCGCGCAGCGTGATCCAGTCAGCCGCCTGGTTGGAGCCGCGTCCATTCAGCGTGTACAGGCCGGAGGCGGATTCGCGGTTGCTGTCGCCTGCGGTGGCGGTGAATTTGCCTTTGTCTCGGCGCAGGGCGCTGACGTCCGAGAACAAGCCCGTGCCGCCGGTGTAGGAGTCGATCACCACGTCGCGCAGGCCGTCGCCGTCCAGATCCATCAAGGTGTAGGACGCCACGCCGTTCTCGCCGCCTGACTCGATGCCGGATGCCAGCAGCGCCGCCCATTCATCTTGCGATACACCGTGGGGGCGTTTGGTGGGAAATTTGGCTTCATCATCATCGTCACTTCGAACATTGTCGAAGCGCGTCTTGCCGGTTTTCACCGACAGCGCGGCCAAGGTGGACTTCAGCGGAAACTCGGCATCCGTCTGGCTCGCGGTTTGTACGGCCTGGCGCAAATCTTCAAGCGCCTGCCGGTCGGTCTCGTCCGGCACATAGGCGTTGGCACGGCGCAAACCATCCTGCAAGGCGCTCAGGCGCAGCAGGGTTTGGTCGCGGATGCAGTCGGTGTTGCCGCCGCAGCGGTTGCGCGTGCGCAGCCAGTCGCGTTGTTCATCGCGCAGCGCGGCGCGCCCGTCCGGCCGCGCAGCGCCAAGCTTGGCGTAAGCGTCCGACAAATCACTGTCTTGACGAAGCAGGTCGGCGTTGGCGCAAATGGCCAGTTCGGTCGGCGTTTTGGCTTGGGCGCAATTCATCCCGGCGGCAAGCGCGGGCGAGGCCAGGGGCAGCAAAATGAGCAGGCCGCCGAGCAAGAGCTTGGGAGTCGGGGTCAATAGGCACCGGGAAATGTGTAAGGTAGAGGGCATTACACGATTGAACGTTGAACCAGGCAAGCGGCCCGTCAGGTAAATGGGCCGCCTCCTTTTTTTATGAGCCCCATGATTGACGATCTGATCCAACTCGCCAAACTCACCAGCCTTGGGCTGGCGCTGATGCTGCCCTTGGCCAACCCGCTGACCTCGATGACGCTGCTGCTGTCGCTCGGCGCGCAGATTCCTTATAAAGAGCGCGAACGCCAGGTGACGCAGGCGGCGTATTACGTGGTCGGCATCATGTTGGTGACCTACTACGCGGGTGCGTGGATCATGCATACGTTCGGCATTTCGATTCCGGGCTTGCGCATTGCGGGTGGCCTGATCGTGGTCAGCATCGGTTTCAGCATGCTGTTCCCGCCTGCCGAACCGCGCTCGCTGGCGGCGGAAGCGGCCGCCGACGCCAAGGCGCGCGACACGCCGAACATCGCGTTCGTGCCACTGGCGCTGCCTGGAACGGCGGGGCCAGGCACCATCGCCATGATCATCAGCGGGGCGGCCTCGATTGATGGCGCGATCACGCCACAGTATCCGACGTGGGTGGTGGCGGTAACGCCCATCATCGTGTTCGCCTTGCTGGGCGTGCTGTTCTGGATCTGCCTGCGTTCGGCGGGCCGCATCGTGGCGGTGATCGGGCAAAGCGGCGTGGAAGCCATTTCGCGCGTCATGGGCTTCCTGCTGGTGTGCATGGGGGTTCAATTCGTCATCAACGGCGTGTTGGAAATTGTGGGCAAGCATGTTGGTGGATAAGCCGGTGCGCCGCGCTGGACGCTTGCGTCGGGGGCTGGTGGGGGTGGGGCGCGTGCTGGTCACGCTGCTGGTGGCCGCGTCCGCGCTGTGGGGTTGTCTTGCGCTGTGGTATCAGGCGCCGGGCGGCGTGTGGGGCAAGGGGGCGGCGGCCGCTGTGTGGGCCGCGCTATGCCTGGGCGCGGCGGTGGCGTTGTGGCGCGCGGGGCCGTGGCGGCGGGCAGGGTGGGCGTATCTGATCGGGCTGGTCCTGCTGGCCGGCTGGTGGCAAACGCTTGCGCCGTCCAATGACCGCATCTGGGCCGACGACGTGGCGAAGATGCTGCGCGGCACGGTGCAAGGTTCGACGGTCACGCTCGAGAACGTGCGCAATTTCGATTGGCGTACGGACACCGACTACACCGCCCGCTGGGAAACGCGGCAATACGATCTGGACAAGCTCGTGTCCGTGGACATGGCGCTGTCTTACTGGGCGGGCCCGGCCATTGCGCACACGCTCGTCTCCTTCGGTTTCTCCGACGGGCGGCACGTGGTGTTCTCGGTTGAGATCCGCAAGGAACGCGGCGAACAATTCTCCGAGATCGGCGGCTTCTTCAAACAGTTCGAATTGAGCGTGGTGGCGGCCGAAGAGCGCGACATCCTGTATGTGCGCGCCGGACCTCGCGGGGAAAGCGTGTATTTGTACCCAGTGCGCATGCCAGAGCGCGCGATGCGCGAGCTATTTCTGTCCTACGTCAACACCGCCAACGCGCTGGTGACGACGCCGCGCTTCTATCACACGGTTACGGCCAACTGCACGACATTGGTCTACCGCATGGTCAACGCCATCGTGCCGGGCCTGCCGTTGGACTTACGCATCCTGCTGTCGGGCTATCTGCCCGAATACCTGTACGACCAGGGCGGACTAGATACCAGCGTCCCGCTGGACGTGCTGCGAGCGCGGGCATCGATTGGCCATCAGGCCCCGCCGGGTGACGACCCGCTTGCCTTCTCCCGCCTGATTCGGCCTTAAACCTGATACGCGCGCAGCAACGTATCAATGCCGTAATGACAGGTCGCCAGCGCTTCGGCGGGCGGCCCGTCGGCATAGCCGCCGACCAGCCGCGCGTGGAACGCAATGCCGTTGATCAGGTTGCCGAGCGTCAGCGCCGCCTGGCGCGGATCGTCAATCTTCAGTTCGCCTTGTTCACACGCGGCGCGCAGGCACTGTTCCAGCGGCGCATGAATTTGCGTGTCGACGGCCTGTTGCAGGGACGCCGCCAACTGCGGCATGCGATGGCATTCCGACACCAGCAGCCGGTGCAGCGCGGCTGATTTGGGTTGCACCGCATAGGTCAAGAGCCGCACCGCCAACTGCTGCAGCGCCGGCCCCACCGCTTGGCCGGGCGGCGCCTTCAGGAACACGGCGGCCCGCAAGTTGTCCAACTCGAATTGCAGCACGGCAGCCAGCATGCCTTCCTTGCTGCCAAACAGCTGATACGCCGTGGCGGCGGACCCGCCAGCCTGCTGCACGATGCGTTGGATGGACGTTTGTGCGTACCCAAGTTCCAGTAACAACTGACTGGCCACTTCAAGCAGCCGCAGCCGCCTGGCTTCGCCCTTGGTGGTCAGGGCGCGCGGCATCGGATCGGCCGAATCGCTCATCACCTGTTTCTCCCGGTTTCCATGGCATGGACATGACAGGGTTTTACCCCGTTTCGTCATGTAATGTGGAGTACATTTCATTTTTGAGCGCCGCAAAAGCGCGCTTCAAAAGAGTCAAAAGCGGGTATTTCCCACGCGAGTTGTTGACCCGGGACGAGTCCGGGCTGTTTTTGTAGGAGGGCGCCCGAATGTCCTGGCTGACCCTGAGCAGTGCCTTGATCATTGCGGCTGCCGCTGGCGCCGTGCTGTTGCGCCACCCCGGCGTGCTGTTGTACGACTGGATTGCCACTCGTAAGGCGGGCACCCGTACACGCGCAGCCCTGGTCGCCCCGAAAGCGCGTCCGCAAGCCGCCTCCGCCAAGCACGCCCCACCCGCCGCTCTGGCGGGGTAAAAAAATCCACACATAAAAAAAGCCACCCGTTTCCGGGTGGCTTAAGTCGTCAAGGGCGCCCCGACTCTGCTCAGTTGGGGCGGCCCGCAGCCTGCTTAGAAGCGATGGCGGATGCCGACGCCAACCGTGCTCATCTTGTCACCGTTGATGAAGGCGGCGCCATCGGCGTAGGACGCCAGAGCGTACAGGTTGGTCCGCTTGGACAGATCATACGTGTAGCCCAGGCTGTAGATGTCCATGGCGTACAGGTTCTTGTTCGGATCAGCACGCTGCCACGACGCGAAGACGTTGCTGGCGGCGCCGATGGGGGCGCTTACGCCGACCATGTATGAGTTGATGCGCAGGCCGTCCCACGTGAAGCGGCCATTCGTGAAGCCCTGGCCGTTGGCCGGGCCGCCTGCTTGCTGGCGGCCGCCCATCAACGAGAAATCCTGGCCGGCGAAAACGCCGTCTTCGGAACGGCCATAAGCCAGCGACAGCTTGACCACTTCGAAGTCGTAGGCGGCGCCGATAATGAACTGCTGCGGTTGCGGCTGGTTCGGCTTGCGGTATTGCACGTCATAGGACAAGGCCACCTTCAGCGGGCCGTTGTCGTAACGCACGCCGGCCGTCCAGGCGCGGTTGTTTTCCTTGGTCTTGAAGCCGGTCGGGCCTTCGACGTCATCGGTCGAGAACGAATAGCCCACGCCGCCTTGGAAGCCGCTCCAGACCGGGGTCTGGTACATGACCATGTTGTCGTAGCGAACCGTGTTGGCCGCGCTGAAAGCCATACCCATGTTGGCGTTCAGGTAGTCGAGCGAGAACGGATCAATGTCGCCGAAGTACTTGGACGCGATGTTGGTTTGGCGGCCCAGTTCCAGCAGACCGAACTGCTCGCTGTTCAGGCCGACGGTGGCTTGACGGCCGAACAGGCGGTCGCCTTGCGAACGGTTGCCATTATTGGCGGTGAAGCCGCTTTCCAACGTGAAGACAGCCGACAGGCCATCGCCCAGGTCTTCCGTTCCGCGCAGGCCAAAACGGGAACCGTTCTGGATGCCGTCGTTCATGCCGATCCGGGAGGAATAGTCGCCGCCGTTCACGCCACGGTTTGCGTCCGTGGTGCCAACCTTGCCACGTTGATAGGTCAGGCCCAGATCGACAATGCCGTACAGGGTGACAGACGTTTCAGCTTGGGCCGCACCGGCCATGCCAGCCAGAATCGCGCCTACGAGCAAAGTTTTCGTTAGTTTCATATCCACATCCGGTTCTAAGGCTTGTATTGCCTGCTTTCAGCATTGCGAAAGCAGCCCTGGTGTCCACAATAGGGAACACCGCCGGAATACATGAAACTGAAAACTACATAATGGTTCGGAATATACAAATTGGGGTCGTATTCCGATGGCTTACCCCTGACTCCTTCCTTAATGGCTAAGATTCAGTTACTTGAGACACATATGAAAACCTCCGATTTATTGCGAGATAACAACAGTTCTTTAGAGAAATGAACGGGAGTTAATCGCTAATGCAGGGAGAGTCACGATTTGAAGGGCGAATTTGAGCGGGGCCTCTTTCGTACAAATTGATAAATTGTGTCTATCATTTCGTTGCGATGAAGGCCCTGAAGGGTCGTTCCGCTGCCGTGTACGCGCGTTCGCGCAACTCGGGGGGCGCTGGAGATGCCGCTACGGCAGCCCGTAACTTTCAAGAACGTAACGGTGCCGTCGCCCCTATGGCGCGCTGCGCAAGGTATTACCGGCCAGGTCTTTCCAGCCCAAGATGACCGCGCAGCGTGCGATGTTCGTACTCAGTGCGGAACAGCCCGCGCCGTTGCAGCACGGGAATCACCTGTTCCACAAAGTCGTCGATGCCGCCGGGCAGAGACGGTGGCATCAGGTTGAAGCCGTCGGCGCCTTCGTTTCTGAACCAGTGTTCCATCTTGTCCGCGATCTGTTCTGGCGTGCCGACCATGGTGCAATGGCCGCCGCCCGCCGCCAGTCGGCCAAGTAACTGGCGCACGGTGGGTTGTTCGGTTTCGATGATCCGCAGAATGGTGCCGTACCTGCCTTTGGGCCCCTTGAAATCTTCAAGGGGCGGCAGTGGCGGCACGGGCGCATCCAGTTCCCACGCGCTGCAATCCTGCAGCACAAAGGTGCCCAGTTGGCGCAGCGACGCATCGCTGGGCAGCAGTACGTCCAGCTCGCGTTGCTTGGCGCGGGCCTCGGCCTCGGTGGACCCCACATACGTGACCAGCCCCGGCATGATCGGCACAAAGGCGCTGCGGCCGGCCGCAAGCACGCGTTGTTTGATGTCGCGGTAATAGGACTGCGCGGCGGGCAGGTCGTAGGCGACCGCATAGATCGCTTCCGCGCGCCGGGCGGCCAAGTCGCGGCCCTGGTCCGATGCGCCGGCCTGGAACAGCACCGGATGGCCCTGCGGCGGGCGTGGCACCGTCAGCGGGCCGTCGACCAGAAAATGCTCGCCATGGTGATGGATGGGTTGCACGCGTTCGGGCACGCCATAGACGCCGTTGCGGTCGATGGCCAGCGCATCGTCTTGCCAGGAATCGAACAGGCGCAACGCGACGTCGACGAATTCTTCAGCGCGCGCATAGCGCCATTCATGGCCGGGCATGGCTTCATAGCCATGGTTGCGGGCCTCGGCGTCGAACATCGAGGTGACCACGTTCCAGCCCATGCGGCCGCCCGAGATGTGGTCCAGCGACGCCACCATGCGCGCCGCGTGAAAGGGCGTGAAGAAGGTGCTGGACACGGTGCTGATCAGGCCGATGTGCGTGGTGGCGCGCGCGATGGCGGCCATGGTCGTCAGCGGTTCTAGATACCAGCGTGGGCCGTCGCCGATGTTGTCCATCGACTGCCCATCCGCAAAGAAAATGGCGTCCAGCTTGCCGCGTTCGGCCGTGCGCGCCAGCGACTCGTAGTAGCTGATGTCGCCCAGCCGTTCGGCCGCCGAATCGGGATGGCGCCACGCCGCGCGGTGGTGGCCGCAGCCAAAGATGAACAGGTTCAAATGCAGCATGGCGCTTAGTTCTTCACGAGGCCGCCGTCGACGACCAGGTTCTGGCCGGTGACGCTGCGCGACCAAGGGCTGGCAAAAAACAGCACGGCGTCGGCGAACTGTTCGGGCGTGGTGACGGTGCGCAGCGGCGTGCTGGCGGCAATCAAATCGAACACCGCTTCGGGCGTTGCAGCCGACGCGTCGGTGGTGCGCAGCAGGCCGCCCGACACCATGTTGACCGTGATGCCATGGGGCCCGAGGTCATGCGACAAGGTCCGCGTGAACGACAGCAGCGCAGCCTTGGCGGCGGTGTAATCGTGATACGGCACGACCGGGTTCTGGACCAGGTTTGTGCCGATGTTGATGATGCGTCCGACCCCGGCCTCACGCATGCCGGGCAGCGCCGCCTGAGTCGTGTTCAACGCGCCCCGCACGCTGCCTTCGATCTGCTGATTCAGGTTGTCCCACGTCAACGTGTCCGCATGCGGGCGGGCGTCGCCATTGAACTGGAACGCGGGCAGCGCGTTGTTGACGACGGTGGTGACCGGCATGCCGAAGTGGCTTTGCGCCTGCGCCACCAACGCCTGCACCGCCTGCGCATCGCGCACATCGGCCTGGATAGCCAGCGCGCGGCCCGGTGCGGTGGCGGCCAGCGCCTGCGCGGCGTCAGCGCTGTTCAGGTAGTTGATGACCACGCGCGCGCCTTCACGCAGAAACGCGCGCGCGATGTGCGCGCCCAGTCCACGGGCGCCGCCCGTGACAATCACCAGTTGTTCGTTCAGGGCAGGGGCGGGGTGTGCAAGGGACATGATCGGCTCGTCGGTTTCACCGGCACGCATGCAATCGGGTGCCGCAAGCGGGCGAACTTAGCACATTCCACGCGTTGACATTGACGCGCCGCTCTCCTACTCTTGCGGTCAATTCCTGGGGGAGCCCTGTTGGGCTGAGATTCCGCTTCATTGCGGTAACCCTTTGAACCTGATCCGGGTAATGCCGGCGAAGGGAAGGACATCGCACGGTTCGTGCGCCCTCCCTAGACTTTTATTCATCAGCGGCCCCTGTTACCGGACGGGCCGCTGCGCTGCGCGTCCGGCTGTCCGCCGGACCAGGGAGGACCGACTTCATGCTGACCCAATCCACCGCCTTGATGTGGCTGCTGCTGTTCTCGGGCGGCTTCGCCGTCGCCAGCGTCCTGTACACCCGGCGCAAGCGCGGCTCGCTGGAAGACTACATCGTGGCCCGCAACAGCCAGGGCGCGTTCGGCACCATCCTGACGTTGATGGCGTCAACGCTGGGGGCATGGATTCTGTTCTCGCCCGCGCAGGCCGCAACCTGGGGCGGACTGGCCGCAGTGATCGGCTACGCGCTGGGCTCGATGTCACCGCGTCTGGTCATGATTCCGCTGGGCCGGCGCATGCGTGAACTGATTCCGCATGGGCATACGCTGACTGAATTCCTGATGGCGCGCTACGGCCGGCCGATGTACGGGCTGGCGTTGTTCATCATGCTGTTCTACCTGTTCATCGCCTTGTCGGCCGAGGTGACGGCGATTGCAAAACTGGTCACCATGCTGGCGCCCGTGCCGCTGTGGGCCACCGCCGCCATCGTGATGGGCACGACGCTGCTCTACACCACCTACGGCGGGCTGCGCTCGTCGATCTTCACCGATCAGGTGCAGATGATGGTCATCGTGCCGTTGCTGGTGATCTTGTGCGTGGTCGGCTGGCAAGCTGCGGGTGGCGCGCTGCCCACTATCGAAGCCCTGCAAGCGCGCGCGCCACAATTGCTGGACCTGACCGACCCCGTGGGCGTGAAAGCCGGCCTGACTTTCTTCGTGGCCATCTTGCTGACCGGCATCTTTCACCAGGGCAACTGGCAGCGAATTTATGCCGCAAAAGATGCCCGGTCGATGCGCAATGGTTTTCTGCTGGGCGGCATCCTGGCCGCACCGTTCATCTTCCTGATGGGCCTGTTCGGCCTGGCGTTCGTGGGCCTGGCGCCGCAGGGTGACAGTTCCATCGCACTGTTCAGCGTCATCATGCCGCACGCGCCCGCGTGGTTCGTGATTGCGTTGATCCCGCTGGGCCTGTCGTTGGTGATGAGCACGGCCGACACGGCAATCAGCGCCGTATCGAGCATCGTCGCCGTCGACATGCGCCGGCTGATGCCCAACGCCAACGGCATGGACATGAAGCGGCTGGCTCGCTGGGCGGTCTTGCTGCTGGCGATTCCGGTGATGATCGTGGCCTCGCAAGGCTACAGCGTGCTGTACCTGTTCCTGCTGGCCGACCTGCTGTGCTCCGCCGCCGCGTTCCCCGTGTTCTATGGCCTGTTCAGCCGCAAGCACGATGGCGTGACGGCAACGACGGCGACCGTCGCGGGGCTGGCGGCAGGGCTGTTCTTCTTCCCGGCCCCGGGCGACAAACCCACGTTTCTGCTGGAATCGTTCCTGCTGGCGGCGTTTGTGCCGGTGCTGGTTACCGTGCTGATGCGCCTGACGCGGCGCGGTATTCGGGAGTTTGATTTTTCGACGCTGAGCGCGGCGGTGCGGCGGTTGGATAAGGACGCGGTGTAAATCCCCGCCGCGCAGTCCGCCCGGAAAACAAAAAAGCCTTGGAACACGTTGTGGTGTCCAAGGCTTTCTTGTCTGGAATTTGGTGGAGCGGAGGAGGATCGAACTCCCGACCTTCGCATTGCGAACGCGACGCTCTCCCAGCTGAGCTACCGCCCCATTGAAGCAAGAGCAAAACTATACCTGAACTTTAAAGCGCCGTGCAATACGGCGCCAGGCAAAAATTTTCAGACGAATTCCAAGGTCGCGACGACGGGCGCGTGGTCCGACGGCTGCTCGTTGCGGCGCGGTTCCTTGTCGATCACGCAGGCGACGCAGCGCTTGACCAAGGGGGCCGACAGCAGGACGTGGTCGATCCGCAGGCCGGCGTTGCGGCGGAAGGCGAATTGGCGGTAGTCCCACCAGGAAAACGACTTTTCGGGCTGCTCGAACAGACGAAAGGAATCGGTCAGGCCCAGGTCGATCAGGCCTTGCAAGGCGGCGCGTTCCGGTTCGGACACCAGCACCTGGCCTTCCCATTTTTCGGGGTTGTGCACGTCTTCGTCGGCGGGCGCCACGTTGTAGTCGCCCAGCACGGCCAGACGCGGGTACTGCTTGATCTCGTCGGCCAGCCAATTGCGCATGGCGTCGAACCACGCCAGCTTGTAGACGTACTTGTCGGAATCCAGCGACTGCCCGTTGGGGCAATACGCGCACACGACGCGCACATCGCCTTCGGGGCTGGGGAAAGTCAAGGCCAGCACACGCTGCTGCGGGTCTTCATAGCCGGGAATGTTGCGCACCATGGACGTGCCCGGCACGCGCGAAATGATGGCGACGCCGTTATACGTCTTCTGACCGGCCCAGACGGCGTGATAGCCGGCTTCCTTGAAAGCGTCTTCGGGGAAGTTTTCGTCGGTGAGCTTCAGTTCCTGGATGCACAGCACGTCGACAGGATTGGCGGCCAGCCAGTCCAGCACTTGCGGCAGGCGCACCTTCAGAGAGTTCACGTTCCAGGTGGCTAATTTCATGTTCTGCGTAGACCGTTTGTTGATGCGGTTCTCAAAGGCGCCGCCTTCCAAAAACCCGGTCTAGCTACGTATCTGGCTACGAATCTGGCTATTCATCCGGGGCGTGACCGGCGGGCGCCGGGATAAGGGCAGATGATACCTGCTCGTGCGGCGGCAAGGGCGCCGGGGCATGCGAAGGGAAGTGGGGGCGTGATTGCGTCCTATATTGCCTTCTTGATAGGCCGCAGTTCGATGAAACTGACTAGACTGCCTGAACGTTTCAAATGGAGGAGCCTATGAAGACTTGGCCTTTGCAGGACGTTCAAACGCAGTACGCAGAATTTGTTGACGACGATGTATCAGCAGGTCCGCAACGCCTGATCGCAGGCGGCTTCAAACCGTCGGCGGTGGGCGCGGCGCCTCCAAGACTGGCACTGATGGCGCCCCGACCAACGCTTAAGTCGCTCTTGCTGACCGACTTTGCGCGCACAGAACATTTGGTGCCCGCCTGATCACCCCTCCGACCCGCTATTCAACATCCGGCTCTTCGCCTTTTCAATATGCGCGCGCATGACGTTACGCGCGCCGTCGGCGTCTTGTTCCTGAATCAGCCGATAGATATCGCGGTGTTCGTCAATGGCGGCGCGGGTGCGTTTCCAGGGTTCGCTGTGGACCAGGTGGCGCATGACGTTGACGGCGTGGCTGACGTCGTATTCCAGCGATTTCAGCACTTGCACAAAGCGCTGGTTGCCGGTGGCGGCGGCGATGGCGCGGTGGAAGCCGTAATCGTGGTGGTGCGCGATGGCGCCTGACGCGTCGGCTTCTTCGTAGCCGGTCAGCATGCGGTCCATTTCGCGCAGGTCGTCGGCGCTGCGGCGCAGGGCGGCCAGGTAGGCGCATTCCGGTTCGATCACCATGCGCAGTTCCAGGCCTTCCAGAATGTGGCCGACGCGGCGTGCCGGGTCGATGGCGGGCATGCCGCCCATCAGGTCGGGCTTGGCGCGCACATAGGTGCCAGAGCCGCGAATGGAATCCACCAATTGGTCTTCGCGCAGCCGGTCCAGCGCTTGCCGAACCACGGGGCGCGATACCTCGAACAACGCGGCCAGTTCCAGTTCCGTGGGCAGCTTGTTGCCCGGTGCGATCTTGCCGGTGGCAATCGCGTAGAACAGGCTTTCATACACGCGCTCGGCAAAGCGTTCGGCGCGCACATAGCCCAGGCCCGACGCCACTTCGGCCAGCACGTCCAGTTCGGGGCGGGGGCGGGCGGCTGCCTCCAGCAGGGATTCCAGCTGCGGGTCACGCACATTGCTCATTGGGGCGCGCTCTTCTATTAGTGAGTTGAAGCCGGTCCATCAATAGGACCGGGCTTGTCAGTCTTCCGAACAATCCCTGCGTCGTCGTAAATGGCTGAAATATCAGGGATTACCCGTATTCATATCCAAATATCCCGAAGCTTAGGACAAAAGCTGTCAATTCAATTGACAAGTTATAGGGGGCTCCCGTAACTTGCCATCAAACCACATCAGCCGCGCCTTTGACGCGCGGACGGCGTAACCGGCCTGCCGGGTACGCCGGGAGACACCACACAAATCCCCACAGCAATCCCTCTTATGGGCACCCGCACACACTTCGCTTTCCGGCACCTTGCTTCGTGCCTGGGAGGCTGCGCGCGCGTCGGCGCCTTTTCCGCAACTGGCTATTCGGCCGCTACTTTACTCCGCACATCGTGACTCAGAAGAACTTTATCGCCAACCAATGGGTGGCCTCGGCCACCGGTGAAACCATTCCCGTCCTGAACCCGTCCGATGGCAAGCCCTTCGAGTCGATCGCCCGCTCGGGCGAGGCGGATGTCGACCGCGCCGTCACGGCTGCCCGCCAGGCGTTTGAAGGCGAATGGGGCCAGATGGCGCCGGCTGCGCGCAGCCGTTTGCTGATGCGTATCGCCTTCGCGTTGCTGGACCGCCAGGAGGAATTGGCGCAACTGGAATCGGCCGATACGGGCAAGCCCATCAAGCAGGCCCGTGCGGATGCCGCCGCCGTTGCGCGCTACTTCGAGTTCTACGCCGGCGCTGTCGACAAGCTGCACGGCGAGACCATTCCCTACACCCCGGGCTTCACCGTGCTGACCGTGCGCGAAGCGCATGGCGTGACCGGCCACATCGTGCCCTGGAACTACCCGTTGCAGATCTTCGGCCGCAGCGTCGGCGCGGCGCTGGCCGCGGGCAATGCCTGCGTGGTCAAGCCCGCCGAAGACGCCTGCTTGTCGCTGTTGAAGCTGGCCGAAATTGCCGCCGAAGTGGGCCTGCCCGCGGGCGCGTTGAACATCGTGACCGGTTATGGCCACGAAGCGGGCGCGGCGCTGTCGGCGCACCCGGGCATCGACCACATCTCGTTCACCGGTTCGCCGCAGACGGGCAAGATGGTGGCCCACGCGGCGGCCGAAAACCATGTGCCGGTGACGTTGGAACTGGGCGGCAAGTCGCCCCAGGTGGTGTTTGACGATGCCGACCTGGACGCCGCCATGCCGGTGCTGCTGGCCGCCATCATCCAGAACGCCGGCCAGACGTGCTCGGCTGGCAGCCGCGTGCTGATTCAGCGTGGCGTTTACGAAACGGTGATCAAGCGCTTGTCGGAAGCCTTCGCGGCCACCGTCACGGGCCCGGCCGCGCAAGACCTGGACGTCGGTCCGCTGATCAGCGGCCGTCAACACGACCGCGTGCGCGGGTTCCTGGCGGAAGCCGAAGCCGAAGGCCTGAAGGTTGCTGCGCGCGGCCAGCTGAAGGACGGCGCGCCGGAAGCGGGCTACTACCAGCCGCCCGTGCTGTTCCGCGACGTGCCGCCCAACAGCCGTCTGGCGCAGGAAGAAGTGTTCGGCCCGGTGCTGGCCGCCATGGTGTTCGACACCGAGGAAGAGGCGCTGGAAATCGCCAACGGCACGCTGTACGGCTTGGTCGCGGGGGTCTGGACGCGCGACGGCGCCCGTCAGATGCGGTTGGCTCGCAAGTTGCGCGCCGGCCAGGTGTTCATCAATAACTACGGGGCGGGCGGCGGCGTGGAGCTGCCGTTTGGCGGTTCGCGCCAGTCGGGCTACGGCCGCGAAAAAGGCTTTGAGGCGCTGTACGGCTTTACGACCTTGAAGACCATCGCCATCCGTCATTGATGGCACGCGGGGTGGCGCTCGCCACCCGCGTCCAGCGGGGCGGCTCCTGGCAAAATATCGGTTAACGTTGATGTTTTGCTTCAGGGGCCTGCCGCCCCGTTTTCAGGAACCGTATGTTCACCGGTATTGTTCAAGGCACCGCGACGATCGCGAAGATCGCGGATCGCGAAGGCCTGCGCACCTTCACGCTGGATTTTCCCCCTGGTTTTTGCGTTGATCTGGCCATCGGCGCCAGCGTGTCGACGGACGGCGTCTGCCTGACCGTGACCGAGCTGCTGTCGGACAACCAGGCGACGTTTGATGTCATGCTGCAAAGCCTGGCCATTACCACGCTGGGCAGCTATGCCGAAGGCGATCGCGCCAACGTCGAACGCGCCGCGAAAGATGGCGCCGAGATCGGCGGCCACCCCTTGTCCGGCCATGTGGACTTCACGTCTGAAGTGGTGATGGTGAAGTCGTCTGACACCAACCGACTGATGCGCTTCAGCATCCCCGAACCCTTCCGCAAGTACGTGTTCGCCAAGGGCTATATCGCCATCAACGGCGCGAGCCTGACCGTGTCGGAAGTGAACCGGGCGGAAGGCTGGTTTGAAGTCTGGCTGATTCCCGAAACCCGCCGCATGACGGTGTTCGAGGACAAGCAGGTTGGCGACTTCGTCAACATTGAAATCGAACGCAGCACGCAGGTGGTCGTGGACACCGTGCGCGAAACGGTGCAGGAAAGCTTAGGCAAGTTGCAGCCCTTGCTGGAAGCCATCCTGAAGGAAAAAGGCCTGACCCTGGAAGACTTCGTCAGCCCCCAGGGCAAGCTGAAGTAAGACGTGATCCGGGGCCACGGCCGGCCCCGGAGTCAAAGCCCAGGGCAGGTCGCAGAGGCTATGGCCATCCCTGACAGCGCTGGAATCCACGCTTACGCCAAACCCGTCAGCCCTCGAACGGCTGACCTTGCGGACGCACGCGAATGCCCGGCTGCAAGCGCGTCCACGGCAGATCCGCCGGGTCTGCCTGCATCGGCCCCGGCGCTTTGGCCACCAGCACCTCATGCGCGATGGGCTGGAAGTCGGCGCGGAAATGCACCGAGCTTTTCACAACCAGAATCCCCATTTCCTCGGGCTGCACGCCGCCCACGCGGAACAGGTTGCGGTCCAGCATCTGCGCCTTGCTGGAGCTGACCACGACGCGCACGCCGCCAATCCGCAGGCCAGCGACCGCGCCCAGGTCTACATCCATGCCGTGCATCATCGGGCCGTCAAAGCGCAGCTTGCCGGGCGATAGCGTTTCGACGACGAAGTCGCCAGTAAAGGCGGAGTCGCCCGGCACGCCCGATTGCCCGCCCAGTTGCAGCGTGACCGTGCTGCCGATGCCAGCCGCGGTGGCGGTGCGCACGGCCTCGGGGTCGTAGAACAAGCCCAACGCGGCGTTCTGCGCATTGGCTTCGACCAGCGCGCGCAGCATGCCTGTGGTGTTGGCGTCCCCACCCGCGCCGGGGTTGTCTTGCGTGTCCGCGATCACGACAGGGCGGGATGCGCCGGCCGCCAGCGCCTGCGCGCGC
The DNA here is from genome assembly GCF_902859595.1 of Achromobacter kerstersii. Lineage (GTDB taxonomy): Bacteria > Pseudomonadota > Gammaproteobacteria > Burkholderiales > Burkholderiaceae_B > Achromobacter > Achromobacter kerstersii. Next base: position 460,291 of record NZ_CADIJQ010000003.1, read on the forward strand.
CGCACGGCTTCGGCGGGTTCAAGAAAGTCGGGCGACCACTGCGGTTCCAACTCCAGCACCTGGCGGTACAGCGTTTCGGTGACCTGTTCGACCGCCGCCGCGTCGGTGCCATACGCCCACACCACGGGACCACATTCCGGAAAATCCGCCGCCGGAAAACCCGGCGCAAATGAGATGGAGGCAACCCCTGGCGTTTGCTCCAGCTGCGCCAGCGTGTCGTACACGCCTTGCGACGGTTGCAGCATCGTGCACATGCCGTTGATCGGAATCAGGAAGGGCAGGCGGCGTTCGCTGCGCGCCCATTGCTTGCCCGCGGCGATGCGGGCCAGCAGCAGCCGGGCCGCGTGTTCGCCGGTATCGGCCATGTCCACGTGCGGATAGGTGCGGAAGGCGGCCAGCGCGTCGGCCTCTTGCAGCATCTGCGCAGTGACATTCGCGTGCAGGTCCAGGCTGGCCACAACCGGTACGTCCGGCCCCACGATTTGCCGCACGCGCGCCAGCAATTCGCCTTCGCCATCGTCCAGGTGTTCGGTGACCATCGCGCCGTGCAAGTCCAGGTAGACGGCGTCGTAGCGGCCCGCCCGAGCGGCGCCCAGGATTTCGCCCGCGATGCGCTCAAAGGCGTCGCGCGTGACATGCGCCGAGGGGCTGGCGCCCGCCCAGATCACCGTGTGCACGGTATGGCCTTGCGCCTGGATGGCGTTGATGAAACCGCCCGCTGGAATATTGACCGAGCGCAGCGCCAGCATGGCTTCGCCGCGCACCATGGCAGGGAAGCCCTCGCCGCGAACAAAGTTGCCATACCCCGCCTTGGACGGCGCAAAGGTATTGGTCTCGTGCTGGAAGCCAGCCACCAGGATGTGCATGTCGTTTCCTCTCGGTCTTGAGTCCGTGGATTCAGGGGTCCGGGAATTATTGGAGACGACGCCGGGATCAGCAATAGCGGCGCGCTGTTTTGTTTGATCAGCGGACGGCCGGTTTCAGCGACGTATGGCGTTACGCTTTTGAGACATTCTTTAGGTTTAGATCAAGCAATACCAATGCTTTCCAGCGTCTTCTGGTCTAAGACCCGCATAAACACTCAAGAAAATTCTGAATTTCCCATGTGACGGGCGTTTTGGGGCGGCTTCGAATACAATGACGCCACTTTCGGAGGTTTCTATGTCGGTCATATCCGATATCAAAATACGCCCCCTGGAGCGCGGCGACCTGCACTTTGTGCACAAGATCAACAACAACGACGTCATCATGCGTTATTGGTTCGAAGAGCCTTACGAGGCCTACGACGAACTGGTCGCCCTTTATGACCGCCACTTGCACGATCAGAACGAGCGGCGCTTCATCATCGAGCACGACACCGGCCAACCCGCCGGCCTGGTGGAACTGGTGGAAATCGACTACATCCACCGCCGTGCCGAATTCCAGATCATCATCGCGCCCAGCTATCAGGGCCGGGGCTACGCCAAGGCGGCAACCCGCATCGCGGTCGGTTACGCATTCCGCGTGCTGAACATGCACAAGGTCTATCTGGTCGTAGACAAAGACAACACCGCAGCCGTGCACGTGTACGAGCGCTGCGGCTTTCAGATCGAAGGGCTGATGAAGGAAGAATTCTTCTCGAACGGCGCCTATCGTGACGCTTACCGCATGGCGCTGCTGCAACACGAGCACCTGCGCGATGTCGGCCCCGGCGCACCGGATGCGCCCGTGCTGCGCGACTGGCCGCAGGAAGAACAAACGGGCTGACTAGGCCCGTCCGTCTCATTCCTGAAAGCTTGCGTCAGTCTGCCGCGCGCAGCAGACGCAGGCCGTTGGCCACCACCAGCAGGCTGGCGCCCACGTCGGCGAACACCGCCATCCACAGCGTGGCGTTGCCGGTCATGGCAAGCGCCAGGAACACCACCTTGATGCCCAGCGCCAGCACGATGTTCTGGATCAGCACGCGGTGCGTGGCGCGCGACAAGCGCAGGAAGGTGCCAATTTTCCGCAGGTCGTCATCCATCAAGGCCACGTCGGCGGTCTCGATCGCCGTGCCGGTGCCTGCCGCGCCCATCGCAAAGCCGATGTCGGCGCGCGCCAGCGCAGGCGCGTCGTTGATGCCGTCGCCCACCATGCCGACCTTGCCCGGGGTTTTGCCTTGGGGCGCCAACTTGCTTTCGATGGCGGCCAGCTTGTCTTCGGGCAGTTGATCGCCACGCGCTTCGTCAATACCTACCTGCTTGGCAATGGCTTGCGCCGTGGGCGTGTTGTCGCCCGTCAGCATCAGCGTGCGCACGCCCAGCGCATGCAGGTCGGCGATGGCGGTGGCGCTGGTGGGCTTGACGGTGTCGGCTACGGCGGCAAGCGTCAGCACGCGCGTGCCGTCGGTCAGCGCGATGGCGCTTTTGCCTTGGCGTTCCAGCTCGTCCAGGCGGGCTTCCAGTTTGTCGGTGGACACGCCAAGTTCACGCATCAGGCGGCGGTTGCCCAATTGATAGGTCACGCCATCCAGCGTTGCACTGACGCCGCGGCCGGGCAGGGCGGTGAAGGCGCCGACTTCCAGCAAGGTCTTGCCGGCCTCGCGCGCGGCGTTGGCCACGGCGAGCGACACGGGGTGGTCGGACCGGGCCGCCAAGCTTGCCGCGATCAACGCAGCCGGCTGGCGGGGGGTGTCGGACACGTCCCAATCTTGCAGATCGGTTTGCACCGGCTTGCCGTGCGTTAGCGTGCCGGTCTTGTCCAGCGCCAGCCATTTCAGGTTGCGGCCTTCTTCCAGATACACGCCGCCCTTGACCAGAATGCCGCGCCGCGACGCTGCGGTCAGGCCGCTGACGATGCTGACAGGGGTAGAGATCACCAGCGCGCACGGGCAGGCGATGATCAGCAGCGCCAAGGCGCGGTAGATCGCGTCAAACCAGGGCTGCGCCCAAAGCAGCGGCGGCACCACGGCCACCAGCACGGCCACGCCCACTACGGCGGGCGTGTAGATGCGCGAGAAGCGGTCGATGAAGCGCTGGGTGGGGGCGCGCGCGCCCTGTGCCTGTTCCACGGCGTGGATGATGCGGGCCAGCGTGGTGTTGCCGGCCGCAGCCGTAACGCGATATTCGAACGAGCCGGCGGCGTTCACCGTGGCGGCGAAGACGGGGTCGTCCTGCGCCTTTTCCACGGGCAGGCTTTCGCCGGTGATGGGCGATTGGTCTACGGTAGAGCTGCCGCTGACGATGATGCCGTCAGCCGCGATGCGTTCGCCGGGGCGCACGCGCACCACGTCGCCCACCTGCAATTGCGCGGCGGGTACGTCCCGCCACGTGCCATCCGCCTGGCGGACGGTGGCCGTTTCGGGCGCCAGGTCCAGCAAGCCACGGATGGCGTTGCGGGCGCGGTCCAGTGAACGCGCTTCGATCAGCTCCGCCACGTTGAACAGGAACATCACCATGGCGGCTTCGGGCCACTGGCCGATCAGCACCGCGCCGGTGACGGCGATGCTCATCAGCGCGTTGATGTTCAGGTTGCCGTTGCGCACGGCGATCCAGCCCTTGCGATAGGTGCTGACGCCGCACGCCAGAATCGCGGCGACAGCCAGCGCCGCCGTCACGGCCAGCGGCCAGCTTGCAAAGTGCGAGAGCTCGGACAGGGCGGCCAACAGGCCTGAACCGCCAATCAGCCACCAGTTCACCGGCTTGGCGCCGGGCGCGGGCGTGCCGGCCGCGCCATCGGCAAGCGGCTCGGGCGTCATGTCCAGCGACTTGATGGCGGCCACGATGCGGTCCAGCGCGCCTTCGGCGTGTACCACCGTCAGCACGCGCTGCATCAGGTTGAAGTCCAGCGCATGCACGCCGTCCAGCCCGTCGAGCTTTTTGCGGATCAGGGTTTCTTCAGTGGGGCAGTCCATCTGGCCGATGCGCAGGCGCGCCAGCACCTGGCCAGGGCCGGCGCTGAGGGTGGCCGTGCCAGAGGCGGATGCCGTGAAGCCCTGCCCGCCGTGGTCATGCCCGCAGCAGGCAGCCGCGGCATGTGACTGCGCGGGGGCGTGATTGTGATTGTGGCTGTGACCGTGGCTGTGGTCATGGCCGTGAGCCGCATGGTCGTGGCCCGCATGCCCGTGGTCCGCATGGGCGTGGCCGGCATGCCCGTGGCCGGCATGCCCGTGGCCCGAGTGGCCGTGGTCGGCCTGTTCGTGGCCCGCATGGTCATGACCTGCATGCTCATGCGCGGCGTCTTGCCCCGTTTCCTTCTTCTGCCCGTGTGCATGCCCATTTCCGCCGCAGCAGGCGTCGCCCTGCGTTGCAGGGGAGGGCTGTTGGGATTTGACCGGAGGAAAAGCCATCGTTCTTCGCCTTGTTGAATCGGATGCTGGCATTGCACACCTTGGAGTTACTATAGGGTCAAGCCCAAATTTCAATCGGATGAGATCCAGGAGGCACGATGCGTATCGGCGAATTGGCCACAGCGGCCGGCACGACGGTCGAGACCGTCAGGTACTACGAAAAGGAAGGGCTGTTGCCCGCGCCCGACCGGGGCCTGAACAATTACCGCAGTTACGGGCAACCCCATCTAGAGCGTCTGCGGCTGATCCGCAACTGCCGGGCGCTGGACATGACGCAGGACGAGATCCGCGCCATTCTGTCCCTGGCCGACAACCACCAGACGGGTTGCGGCCCCATTAACGAACTGTTCGACGAACACATCTCGCACGTGGATGAGCGCATCGCCGAATTGCTGCAATTGAAGGGCCAGCTGACCGAATTGCGCCAGCGCTGCCTGTCGGCGCGGCCCGACGCGGAAGACTGCGGCATCTTGCACGGCCTGTCTGAAATGCAGGTTGAAGAACGCCAGGAACGGCACACGCACCTAGGTTGACGCCTAGGCGGAATCCGGCCCCAAAGTGGGCCGGATGTCCATGCTCGAGGCCGGGAGATACCCGACCCGGCTGCCGCCATCGATTAATATGAGAATCTATCTCTTTCACATTTGCGCCAGAATCAATGACCGCCACTTCTACTGCGACCCCGCTGCACGCCCTCACCACGCGCCGTTCCGTCAAGTTTCTGCGCGGCCCGGCGCCCAAACCCGACGAACTGGAACAGATCCTGCAAGCCGCCATGTCGGCCCCCGACCACGGCGCGTTGCGTCCGTGGCGCTTTGTCGTGATCCAGGGCGAAGCCATCGGCAAGCTGGCCGATGTGGCGCTGGAAGCGGTCAAGCGTAGCGGCGACCCGCGCATGACGCCCGAGAAAGAAAAATCGGTGCGTGAATGGATGGCTGGCGTGCCGCTGTTCGTGGCCGTGGCGCAGAAGATCGCGCACGACAACACCAAGATCCCCGAGCACGAACAATTGCTGGCCACGGGTTGCGCCGTCATGAACATCCTGAACGCCACCCACATGCTGGGCTATGGCGCCTTCTGGAGCACGGGCGTGGGCACCTACGTTGAAGACGTGCAGAACGCGCTGGGCCTGGATTCGCTGGATTACCGCTTCCTGGGCTATCTGGCGATTGGCACCCCGGCTTGCGCCGTGCCGCCCGCCAAGCGCCCCGACTTCCGCGACTTCGTCACGGAATGGACCGGCCCCGTCTAAGCCCTGCCGTTTTGCCATGACCGCATCCACGCAGCCTCCGGAGCATTCCGCCGCCGAGCTGTATGACGCCCACCATTCCTGGTTGCAGGAGTGGCTGCGGCGCCGGTTGGGGTGCCGCCATGATGCGGCAGATTTGGCGCACGACACGTTCGTGCGCCTGCTTGCTGGCAGGCACACCGACCCCATTCGCGAACCGCGCGCATTCCTGACCACGTTGGCGCAACGCACGCTGTTCAGCTTCTGGCGGCGCCGGGAATTGGAACGCGCGTATCTCGACAGCCTGGCCGGCTTGCCGCAAGCCAGCGCACCCAGCGAAGAAAGCCGCGCGCTGGTGCTCGAGGCCTTGATGCACATCGACCGCGCCTTGCAGCGCTTGCCGCTGAAGGCGCGCCAAGCCTTCCTGTACAGCCAGCTGGATGAACTCAGCTACGCCGAAATCGCCCAGCGTATCGGCACGTCGGTGATCACGGTGCGTCGCTATATGAAACAGGCCATCACGCTTTGCGTGGCGGCGCGCTTGTCTTTGCCCGTATGACGGCCCCGGCGTTGCCTGCCGATCTGGAATCGGCCGTGGACTGGATGGTGCTGCTGTCGTCTGGCAGTGTGGCCGCCGCCGACCGAACCCGGTTTGAGCAGTGGCGGCAGGCCGACCCCCGTCACGCCGCAGCGTGGGACACCGTCAACACCGCCGTCAAAGCGTCGTTTTCCATGCTGGAAAGAGGCGAGCAGCGCCAGGCGGCCGGCGCCGCCTTGCTGACCCCGCCCGCCCGGCGAAGGATGTTGCGCAATGCGCTGGCCCTGGCGCTGACGGCAGGCGGCGTCGCCGCATTGGCCGACCGCCAAACGCCCTTGCGCACGCTAAGCGCCGACCTGCGCACGGGGACCGGCGAGCGTCGCGCCTACACCTTGGAAGATGGCAGCGAACTGACGCTGAATGCGCGTTCGGCCGTAGACGTGGACTTCAGCGCTGGCGTGCGCCGTGTTCGCCTGCGGGCAGGCGCGGTGTATGCACGCGTGGCTGCCGATGCCGCTCGGCCATTCATCGTGTCCACCGCCGACGGCGAAGTGCAGGCGTTGGGCACCGTCTTCAACGTGGCGCGCGCGGATGGCGCAAGCCTGGCCAGCGTAGTCGAGCACAGCGTTGAAGTGCGTGCGGGCGGCCAGCGCCGGGTGCTGCAAGCGGGTGAGGGCGTGCGGTTTGATGCGCATGGCCTGGGCCAGCCGGACGCCGCGCTGGCCGATGCCGCCGCCTGGCACGACGGCATGCTTGTCGTGCACGACGAACCGTTGGGCGTAGTGGTGGATGCGCTGCGGCCGTATCGGCGCGGCATTATCCGCATTACGCCAGAGGCCGCAAGGCTGCGCGTGTTGGGGGCGTTTCCGCTGGACGACATCCCGCGCACGCTGGAATCGTTGCGTCAGACGTTGCCGATCAGCATCAGCGCTGTGGGCGGATGGTTTGTCAGCATCGACCTGCGTGACCCCCGCGCTGAAAAATAAATGATCACTTTTGTGCGCGTCGTTGGACATCCCTCCTGAAACACCACACTGTTGCAGGAGCCTCCATGTTTCATCGCCACCCGCTGCGGCCGTTGACCGCCGCGCTGTTCATTGCCCTGGCCGCGCCCTACGCGCAGGCGCAATCTCAAAGCCAAAGCCAAACGCCGCCGCCCGCATCCGCCCGCGCCACCCTGCATTTTGATTTGCCCGCCGCGGCCTTGGGCGACACGCTGACGCGCATCGCACGCCAGAGCGGCCGCGCGGTGTCCGTTGACCCCGCCTTGGTCGCGGGCCGTACTGCGCCCGCCATCGCGGGCGATTACACCGCCGAAGACGCCGCGCGTCGTGCGCTTGCCGGTAGCGGTCTGGAACTGGCCGTCACCGCCAACGGCACGCTCAGCGCCCGGCGCGCACCCGACAGCACCACGATGCTTGAGCCCGTCCGCGTGACGGGTTCCATCGAATCGCCCACCGGGCATGTCGACGGCTACGTGGCGCAACGCGCGTTGTCCGGCACCAAGACCGACACGCCCTTGATCGAGACGCCGCAATCGGTGTCGGTCGTAACCAGCGATCAGATCCGCGTGATCAAGGCGGGGTCGGTGGCGGATGCGCTGGGCTATACGCCCGGCGTGTCGTCGCAATCCCCCGCCTTCAGCCGCATGGTCGATGACCTGATGCTGCGCGGCTTCAACGTAGCGGCCGGCAACTCCGGGCAATTGCGCGACGGCCTGAAACTGCAATCCAGCGTTTACGACGGCGGCCAGGAACCCTATGGCCTGGAACGCGTCGAGGTGCTGCGCGGCGCGTCCTCGGTGCTGTACGGGCAGCTTAGCCCCGGCGGCGTGGTCAACAGCGTCAGCAAGCGGCCATCGGCCGACACGCTGCGCGAACTGAATCTGGACGTGGGCAGCTATGGCCGCCGCCAGGTGTCGGGCGACTTTACCGGCGCGCTGTCCGAGGACGGCGCGTGGACGTACCGCTTGACGGGTCTTGCCCGCAACGCCGACAACTGGGTGGACCACGTGCCGGACGACCGGACCTATCTGGCGCCCGCGCTGACGTGGCAGCCGTCGGCCGCGACCTCACTGACCTTGTTGGCCAGCTATCAGCGCATCCGCACACGATTCGCTGCGCCCATGCCCGCCGCCAATACCTTGAACGGCCAGATCCCGCGCGACCTCTTCATCGGCGAACCGGATTTCGACCGCTACGACACCGACACCTACACCATCGGCTATGCCTTCGAGCACGCCTTCAACGACCGCGTGAAACTGCGCCAAAGCGCCCGCTACTTCACGGCCGATGGCAACTGGGATTACTTGAGCTTCGGCGCGTTGCAGGCCAACGGCCAGACCCTGCGGCGCGGCGTGGTCAGCCGCAACGAACATTCGTATGGCGTGGCCACCGATACCTCGCTGGAGCTGAAGCTGGACGGCGGCCCCTTGCAGCACACGGTGCTGGCGGGCTTGGACTATTACCGCAGCGGCTACGACTCGCATCGCCATTCAGGCACGGTGGCGGCGCTGGCCGACATCTACCACCCCGTCTATGGCGCGGTGCCCGTGCTGAACACCGCCGCCGACTACGGCATCAACACGCGTTCCGATTCGCTGGGCCTGTACCTGCAAGACCAGATCAAGATCCAGGACAAATGGGTGCTGGTGCTGGGTGGGCGCCAGGATTGGGCCGATACCGATCAGACCAACTACGCCAACGGCGCCAAGACCCGGCTGCGCGACACGGCCACGACAGGCCGCGTGGGCGTCGTCTACCTTGCCGACAATGGCCTGGCGCCGTATGTCAGCGCCAGCCAGTCGTTTGCGCCAACCATCGGTGTGGACCGCGCGGGCAATGCCTTCAAACCCACCAAAGGCACACAGTACGAACTGGGCCTGCGCTACGAGCCGCCGGGCGGAAACATGCTTTACAGCGCGGCCGTCTACGACCTGACGCAGACCAATGCGTTGACGAGCGACCCGGCCGACGCCACCTATTCCGTGCAGAGCGGCCGGGCGCGCTCGCGCGGGCTGGAGCTTGAAGCAAAGGCGCGGCTGGGCGCCATGAACCTGACGGCCAGCTATGCCTATACCGACGCGCGCACCACGCGCAGCACCGTGCCGTCGCTGGTGGATCAGCGCATCGCACTGGTGCCGCTGCACAGCGCCTCCGTCTGGGCCGACTACAACCTGACCGCCGCCGGCGTGGCCGGGCTGACCGTGGGCGCGGGCGTGCGTTACGCCAGCTCGACGAACCTGCCCGGTTACCCCGCCAATGTGCCGGGCCAATTCCTGGTCGACGCCATGGCCGCCTATGACTTCGGCGCGCTGGACCCGACGCTCTCGGGCCTGTCGTTGACGGTGAACGCGCGCAACCTGTTCAACCGCGGCTACCTGGCATGCGCGGGCGCGACGGGCTGCCGTTATGGCGACCCGCGCACGCTCTATGCCACCCTGAGCTACCGCTGGTAAACCAGGGAAAAACCCCTAGTGCGATGCGGGTCAGCAGCACGGCTGACCCGCCTCAACGAGCCTGTCCCCTGTGCTAATCTCGTCGACGGCCACGCATATTTATCCCTATGCGCGGGCCGACGATGGCAGCGCTTAGGGTCACACGCCTTTGGCAATGTCTTGGTAGGAAGAAAACGCGTGACACGATCAAGCGTGGAGACAAAATATGAGCCAATATGGGCCGTTGAAGTTGCACGTCCCCGAGCCTACAGGGCGTCCGGGTTGCAAGACTGACTTTTCCTATCTGCATCTTTCGCCGCCCGGCGAGGTGCCCAAACCCCCCATTGATGTTGCCGCGGTTGATACCGGCGCCTTGGCGTACAGCCTGGTCCGGGTGATCGACGACGACGGCCGCGCGGTCGGCCCCTGGGCGCCCGAGATCAGCAACGATATGATGCGCGCCGGCATGCGGGCCATGCTGAAAACGCGCATCTTCGACGGGCGCATGCTGACCGCCCAGCGCAAGAAGAAAATCTCGTTCTACATGCAGAGCCTGGGCGAAGAAGCCATTGGCTCCGCCCATGCGCTGGCGCTTGAGCAAGGCGACATGTGTTTCCCCACCTATCGCCAGCAAAGCCTGCTGCTGTCGCGCGATGTGTCGCTGGTGACGATGATGTGCCAGCTGATGTCCAACGAGCGTGACCCCCTCAAGGGCCGCCAGTTGCCGGTGATGTATTCCGATCGCCCTAACGGCTTCTTCACGATTTCGGGCAACCTGGCCACGCAGTTCATCCAGGCGGTGGGCTGGGCGATGGCCTCGGCCATCAAGGGCGACACGCGCATCGCATCGGCCTGGATTGGCGACGGCGCCACCGCCGAAGCCGACTTCCATACCGCGCTGACCTTTGCGCACGTCTACCGCGCGCCGGTCATCCTGAACGTGGTCAACAACCAGTGGGCCATCTCGACGTTCCAGGCGATTGCCGGCGGCGAAGGCGCCACCTTCGCCGGCCGCGGCGTGGGCTGCGGCATTGCGTCGCTGCGCGTGGATGGCAATGATTTCCTGGCGGTCTATTCCGCCTCGCGCTGGGCCGCCGAACGCGCCCGCCGCAACCTGGGCCCGACCCTGATCGAATGGGTGACGTACCGCGCCGGTCCGCACTCTACCTCCGACGACCCTTCCAAATACCGGCCCGGCGACGACTGGGCGCACTTCCCGCTGGGCGACCCGATCGAACGCTTCAAGAAGCACCTGATCGGATTGGGCATCTGGTCAGACGCCGAGCACGACGCCGTGCGCGCCGAACTCGACGCCGAGATCGTTGCCGCCCAAAAGGAAGCGGAAAGCTACGGCACCCTGGTGGACGGCCACGTTCCCAGCGCCGCCAGCATTTTTGAAGACGTCTACAAAGACATGCCGGAGCATCTGCGCCGGCAGCGCCAGCAGCTCGGAGTTTGATCATGGCCATTGATAACAACGCTGGTCCGGCCTCTGCGCCGATGACCATGATCCAGGCTTTGCGCTCGGCCATGGATGTGATGCTGGAGCGTGACAACAACGTGGTGGTGTTCGGCCAGGACGTCGGCTATTTCGGCGGCGTGTTCCGGTGCACGGAAGGCCTGCAAACCAAGTACGGCAGCTCGCGCGTGTTCGACACGCCCATCTCCGAAGGCGGCATTGTCGGCGTCGCGGTGGGCATGGGCGCCTACGGCCTGCGGCCTGTGTGCGAAATCCAGTTCGCTGATTATTTTTACCCGGCGTCCGATCAGATCGTGTCGGAAGCTGCGCGCCTGCGTTACCGCTCGGTGGGCGAATTCATTGCCCCGATGACGATCCGCATGCCTTGCGGCGGCGGCATCTACGGCGGGCAGACGCACAGCCAAAGCCCCGAAGCCATGTTCACGCAGGTGTGCGGGCTGCGCACGGTGATGCCGTCCAATCCGTATGACGCCAAGGGCTTGCTCATCGCGTCCATCGAGAACGATGACCCGGTGATCTTCCTGGAACCCAAGCGGCTGTATAACGGCCCGTTCGACGGCCACCATGACCGGCCCGTCACGCCATGGACCGGCCGGCCCGGCAGCGTGGTGCCCACGGGTTACTACACCGTGCCGCTGGATTCCGCCGCCATCGTGCGGCCGGGCAATGCGCTGACGGTGCTGACCTATGGCACGACCGTGTATGTGTCGCTGACAGCCGCCGAAGAAACCGGCATCGACGCCGAAGTCATCGACCTGCGCAGCCTTTGGCCGCTGGATCTTGAAACCATCGTGAACTCGGTGAAGAAGACGGGCCGTTGCGTGGTGGTGCACGAAGCCACGCGCACGTGCGGGTATGGCGCGGAATTGATTGCACTGGTTCAAGAGCATTGCTTCCATCACCTGGAGGCGCCTGTGGAGCGCGTGACCGGTTGGGACACTCCCTATCCGCATGCGCAGGAATGGGCGTACTTCCCCGGTCCGCGCCGGGTCGGCGAAGCGTTCAAACGCGCGATGGAGGTGTGAGATGGGGATTCATATCATCAAGATGCCCGACATCGGCGAAGGCATTGCCGAGGTCGAACTGGTGGGCTGGCACGTCAAGGTGGGCGACACCGTCGCCGAAGACCAGCCGCTGGCCGACGTGATGACGGACAAGGCCACGGTGGAAATTCCATCGCCGGTCGTGGGCAAGGTGATTGCGCTGGGCGGCGACGTGGGCCAGGTGATGGCCGTGGGCGGGGAGTTGATTCGCCTGGAAGTGGAAGGCGAGGGGAATGTGCGCGCCGGGGCGGGCGCACCGCCGAAGCCTGGCGCGCCGGGACAAGGCGCGGACCCGTCCGCAACGCAAACCGCTACCCAGGCTGCAACGCCAGGGGCAACGCAAACGCAGACGCAAACGCAAACGCCTGCCACGAAGTCCGCGGGCGGCATCGCCGGCCAGATTGCGGCGTCGATGGCGCCCGCCGCGGCGTCCGCCAAACCGCAAGCGGCGCGCTCGTCATTCGCTGCTTCGTCCGCCACGGGCGGCTCGCCGTCCGTTCCCCGTCAGCCCGGCGACAAACCGCTGGCCTCGCCCGCGGTACGCAAGCGCGCGTGGGATCTGGGGATTGAATTGCGTTTCGTCGCGGGCAGCGGTCCGGCCGGCCGCGTCATGCACGAAGACCTGGACGCCTATCTGCAATCGCAAGGGGCGGGCAACGCCGCGCGCGGCGGCACGGCGTATGTCGAACGCCACGACGAAGAGGCGGTGCCTGTCATCGGGCTACGCAGAAAGATTGCGCAGAAGATGGCCGAGTCCAAGCGCCGCATTCCGCACTTCAGCTACGTCGAGGAAATCGACGTGACGGAACTGGAAGACTTGCGCGTGCAGCTCAACCAGAAATGGGGCGAGTCGCGCGGCAAGCTGACCTTGCTGCCGTTGCTGGCGCGCGCCATGGTCGTAGCGCTGCGCGACTTTCCGCAGATCAATGCGCGCTATGACGATGAAGGTGGCGTGGTGACGCGTTACGGCGCTGTGCACATCGGCATCGCCACGCAAAGCGAAGGCGGTCTGATGGTGCCGGTGATGCGTCACGCCGAAGCGCGCGACCTTTGGTCGATGGCGGCCGAGATCGGCCGGCTGGCGCAAGCGGTGCGCAGTGGCACGGCCGGGCGCGACGAGCTGTCCGGGTCCACCATCACCATCACCAGCCTGGGCCCCTTGGGCGGCATCGTCACGACGCCGGTGATCAATCACCCCGAGGTCGGCATCGTGGGCGTGAACCGTATCGTTGAGCGGCCGGCCTTCCGCAATGGCGCCGTGGTGGCGCGCAAGCTGATGAACCTGTCGTCGTCGTTTGACCACCGCGTGGTGGACGGCATGGACGCGGCGCGCTTCATCCAGGCGGTGCGTGCGCTGCTGGAACAACCCGCGCTGCTTTTCGTGGAGTAAGCATGAGCCAGATCACAAAGACAACGACCTTGCTGGTGATCGGCGGCGGCCCCGGTGGGTACGTGGCCGCCATCCGCGCTGGCCAATTGGGCGTGCCGACCCTGCTCGTCGAAGGCGCGCAACTGGGCGGCACCTGCCTGAACATCGGCTGCATTCCGTCCAAGGCGCTGATCCACGCAGCCGAGGAATTCGACAAGGCGCGCCACTACGCGGGCAAGTCGGCGCTCGGCATTTCGGTGGCGACACCCGCCATCGACATCGCACAGACGGTGTCGTGGAAGGACGGCATCGTCGGCAAGCTGACGGGCGGCGTTGGCGCGCTGTTGAAGAAGAACGGCGTGGAAGTCGTGCAGGGCTGGGCCAGCCTGCTCGACGGCAAAACCGCCGAAGTCACGACCGCAGACGGCAGCACCTTGCGCATCCAATGCGAACACCTGTTGCTGGCGGCCGGGTCCGAACCCACGCCGCTGGTGTCGATGCCGTTTGGCGGCATCGTGGTGTCGTCCACCGAAGCCTTGTCACCCACGTCCATCCCCAAGCAGTTGGTGGTGGTGGGCGGGGGTTACATCGGCCTGGAGCTAGGCACCGTGTACCGCAAGCTGGGCGCAGAAGTCGCCGTAGTGGAAGCGCAGGACCGCATCCTGCCGACCTACGACGCCGAACTGACCAAGCCCGTTGCCGCCGCCCTGGTGAAGATGGGCATGGCGCTGCACGTCAGCCGCAAGGTGTTGGGCTTGAACGGCGCGGGCGATGCGGTGCGTATTCAAGACGCGTCTGGCGCCGAAACCCTGTTGCCGGCCGACCGCGTGCTGATCGCCGTGGGACGCCGTCCGCGCACGCAGGGCTGGGGGCTGGAAAGCCTGCAACTGGATCGCAAGGGCAACGCGCTGCGAATTGACGACCAATGCCGGACGTCGATGCGTGACGTCTGGGCCATTGGCGACATTGCCGGCGAGCCGATGCTGGCGCATCGCGCGATGGCGCAGGGCGAGATGGTGGCCGAATTGGTGGCGGGCAAACGCCGTCACTTCCACCCGGCCTCTATTCCCGCCGTGTGCTTTACCGACCCTGAAGTGGTGGTGGCGGGCCTGTCGCCGTCGGAAGCGGAAGGCGCAGGGCTGGACTGCCTGACGGCATCCTTCCCGTTTGCCGCCAATGGCCGCGCGATGACGCTGGAGTCCACCGACGGCTTTGTCCGCGTGGTGGCCCGGCGCGACAACCACTTGATCGTGGGCTGGCAAGCGGTGGGGCGCGGCGTGTCGGAATTGTCGACGGCGTTTGGCCAGTCGCTGGAAATGGGCGCCACGCTGGAAGATGTGGCGGGCACCATTCACGCGCATCCGACTTTGGGTGAAGCGGTGCAGGAAGCAGCGCTGAAAGCGCTGGGCCACGCGCTGCACATCTGATTCGGGTTGGGCTGATCGATGATCGGCCGGTAGCCGCAAGTGCTGCTACCGGCTGCCATCGACGTACGGCCGGGCCTGCAAGACGATGATGTTGTCGCCTTGCACGGCCCATTCGATATCCTGATCCACATTGCCCAAGCGCAGCTTGATCTGGTTGCCCACGGCCGCCAGCCTCGCAACGAGCGCATCATTCAGCACTTGTCTTGATCCTTGAATCGGCACCTCGCGCACGCCACCCGCGGCGTCGGCCACCAACTGCGTGTCCTCGGCCGATCGGCTCAGCACCTGCACCGCCTTGGACCAAGTGGAATACATCAGCTGTTCGGCCTGGCGCTTGCCTTCCACCACCTTGATGCCCAGCCCGCGCTTGGCGGAAATGTACGTGACGTAGCGGCGCGACGCATCAAAGGGGTCACGCGTGATCATCACGCCCGAGCTGTCTGATGCGGCCGCCTGCTGCACCAGCACCGCCATCACCACGCCATCCTGGCCGATACCGGCCGCGCGCCGCGCCTCATAGGCTTCGAAGTTATAGACCGACGCCCATACGGTTTGCACGGCTTTTGCCAACGCGTCGGCCTGCGTCACGTTGGGTACGGTGGTGTACAACCCTGCGCCGCTGAAGCCGGGCAGGTCTTCGGAATTGGACGAGCTGCGCACGAACACGCCGCGCCCGTGCAATTGCTTCGTCCAGCGTTCGCGCCACGCGGCGGCAAGCGCGGCGTCGGGCGGGGCCTGGATGATGTCTTGCCGCAATGCCGCCAATTCGACGCGGCGCACGTTGGCGTCCCGGGCGAAGTCGGGCCGTTGTTCCAGCGCGGCGATGCGTGCCGGAATGCCAAGTTGCTTGATGAATGCCGCGTACTGGGCGAATGGAATGCAGAAACCATCCGGCACGCTGGCCAGCGGCGGCAGCGCCGATTTCAGTGCGCCCAGGTTGGCTGCCTTGACCCCGCAGTACCGGCTGTCGCGCGTGGCCATGCCGGTCAGGGGTTTCAGCGCGCGCACCGATAGATCGGGTTTGGGCAGGGCGGCGGCTTTGGGCGGGTCGTTGGGTTTGCCGTCGGGTTTGGTCCCGGGCGTTGGGTCGGGTTTGGCCTGCGGCTTGGCGATGGGCTGCACCTGGTAGCCGTTGCTGTTGACGGTCAGCTCTACCCACTGGCCGTCATACTGGCGCAGCGCCGAGACGGCATCGCGCACGTAAGCGTTGGGAATGCGCCAGCCCTTGGCCAGCAGGTTCACATGCGACAACAAGGTGGACGGCCGCTGCGTGACCAGGCCCGCGACCGGCGAAATGGCGACAGGCACTTCGTCCAGCACCACGATATCGGTGGGCGCCAGATCCGGCGTGTCTTCGACCGACTTCACGATGCGAAGACGGCCCTGCGCACGGCCGGTGTTCAGCGGCAGAAACGTCTGTTCGCGCAACAGCGCCTCTTGCGTCACCAAGGCCAGCCCGGCGGTTTGCGCCGTCTGCTCTTGCGTCGTGGAGTTCGCCTTGAAGCGCACGGGGTCGTAGAACGTGGCGCGCAGCTTGTCTTCGGTCAGGCGCAACAGCGCGGGCGTGACGCGGTCGCCTTCCCAGAACTCGTAGGTGTAGCCGGGCAGATCGCGCTGCCAGCTCAGGGTGCCGAACAACAGACGCCGGTCGGGGTCTTTGTACTGGGCAATCAGCGTGGCCTTGTCCGCGTCCGGCAGCAACCGGCGTTCGCGCGCAAAGTTCTCGTGCAGCGTATAGCGCGGCGTGTCGATGTAATAGATGCGGTCGCCGTGACGCCGGTCAATCACGAACAGCACATGCGGAATCTCAAGCGGCGTGCCAGCGTTATAGACGCGCGCCAGCTGCTGGAATTCCGCCTGCGTGCGAATCTGGTTCAGATACGCCGGCCCGCCGTGCTTGGCATCTTCCGCTTGTTTGGCGGCCCGCTCGTCCGGGCGCAGCGGGCGGGCGTTCTCATAGGGAGAAGGCTTGCGTGCCGTCTGCGCCTGCGCGGCCGGGTGGATGCTGGCAGCCAGCAGGCCAAGGGCTGTCAGAACGATCAGGCTGGGGCGGCGCAACGGGCGTAGCGCGTGAAGGCGGCGGGTGGCGGGCGATAGGCGCATGAAGGGGGCGCAAAAAGGGAGCAAACAGGGGGCGCAAAAAGGGGGCGCAAAAAGGGGAGGCGAGATGGGGGCGCAAAAAAGGGGCAGGTCGCAAAGAGTTGCGATGATATCGGAGCCCCTGGCCCGGCCCGTAGTCGGATGTGACCGGATGTGCCCATTCCTGTACGAATCGCCTTTCGCGCCTTGACGCGCTCTACGCGCCTCAAGCGCCTCAAGCCCCTCAAGCGCCTTACAAAATACCCAGTTTCAGTGATACGCGGCCGCAAGCGATTCCCGTGTAATCCACCCCTGGCAATAAGCCGCGCCGGCGGCACGAGACCCAGCCCGTTTCTGCACGCGCGGACGGGCGCGGTGTCTCGTAGGGCCTTTCCGCAGGGGGAGCGAAAGCTGCCCCTGTTTTTTTTTGGGGCTTGAGGATTGCTGTGGGTGACCGCAGAAAGCGGTGACTTGGTCTGGTCCTCGGCTTTGCGACGTATTCGATGTCCGAACCAGGAAGCGTGACCGCTTCCTGGCCGGTCAAGCTATCAATACGTGCCGCGCAGGGTCAGCATGAAGTTGCGAGGCGCCCCGTACCAGTTGCCGCCGTTGGACGCGCCGACTCGTTCGTAATACACCTTGTCGAACAGGTTGTTGACGTTGACCGTCGCCGTCCATTGCGGCGCAAAGCGGTATTGGGCCATCAGGTTGACGGTGGCGTAGCCTGCCTGCTGGAACTTGTACGGCGTATACGAGCCGCTGTCGCGCGAGTAGGCCGTGCCTGTCACGTAGTTGGCGCTTTGCACCTGGGCGCTGCCGCCGATGCGCCAGCGCGACAAGTCGCCGGGCAGCGTGTAGGCCGTTGACACCTTCAGCAGATGGCGCGGCGTGATGCTGCTGTAGACGGCGTCGTTGGTCTTGTCGCGGGTGTTGTTGAAGGTGTAGCCCAGCGCCACTTCCCAGCCAGGCGAGACCTCGCCGCCAATTTCCATGTCCAGGCCGCGGCTGACCACTTTGCCTTGGGCCAGGTAGCAGCAGTTGCCGGCCCACGCGTCGTAGTCTTCCGGGTAGCGGCTGTCCAGCACGCCGGTGCCGGTGCGCTCGACGTTGAACAGGCTGAACGTGGCGTTCAGGCGGCCATCCAGCAATTCGCCCTTGACGCCCATTTCATAGCTCTTGCCTTTGATGGCGGGCAACGGGGAGCCGGGCAGAGGGCCAGCCTTCAGCAGCCCTTGCGGTTTATGGATGGTGGCGTAGCTGACATAGGCGGACCACGCGTCGTTCAGGTCATAGATGATGCCGCCGTAAGGCGTGGTGGCGGTCGGTTCGCGGTAGGACGTTTTCGAATAGGGCACCCAGCTGCCATTGATGGGTTCGGACACCGTCTGGTAGAACTTATAGGAGCTGAAGCGCGCGCCCGCGATCAGGTGCAGACGTTCGGTGGGGTTGATCCGCAACACGCCGTACATGCCTTTCTGCTCTTGGCCCCACGGGTCGTAGCGTTCGTTTTCCGGCAGACTCAGGTCGGGGTTCCACAGGTTGCGGTTAAAGACGTTGACCGGCACCTTCCATTCGTCCACGGGTTTAGAGACGGCCCACGTGCCTTCGCTGCGCTGCCAATCGGCGCCCAGCAACGCTTCGTGCGTGCCGCCTAACAGGTCGAAGCTGCCAGACAGATTCACATCCAGCAGGTTCTGCGTGTTGGTCATTGCGTACCGGCCGCCGCCCCAGGTGGCGCCCAGACCCGTTTCGCGATCCACGCCGCCGTTGGCGAAGGCGGTGAGCGATTTGCTGTCGGTTTCCTCGCGGGTGTAGTTGGCTTTGAAGCGCCAGGTGTCGCCCAGCCGTTGTTCCAACTGCGCAAAGATCTGCTTGGTGTCGGTATGGATGTAGGTCCAGGGCTGGCTCAGGTTGGTTGAGCGAGACAACCCGATGTCGCCGCCATCCGTGTACCGCGGCAGGCCGCTGCGGCTGCCTTGTTCGCGCATCCGGCTGTAGCTGCCGCCCACCGTCAGCAGCGTGCTGCGAGTCAGGTCGGCTTCCAGCACCCCGTAGATCTGCGGCGTTTCGGTCGTGCTGTGCGACATGAACGAGCCGGTGTCCCCGTAGACGGCGACGGCGCGGCCGCGCAGCCGGCCGTCGAAGCCCAAGGGGCCGGTGGCGTCGATCATGCTGCGGTAGTTGTCCCAGCTGCCGGCCGAAGCCTCCACCGTCAGCTGATATTCCCCCATCGGCTTCTTGCGCACCAGGTTGATGATGCCGCCCGGGTCGCCCATGCCACCCATCAGGCCCGAGGCGCCGCGCATGATCTCGACGCGGTCATAGAACGCCATGTCCTGGGTGGGGCCGTAGGTGTACGAGCCCAGCGCCAACGGGGCGCCACCGTCGATCTGCATGCTGGTGATCTGGAAGCCGCGTGAGTAATAGTCGGACGAATAGGAATTTACGCGGCGCACCGTGATGCCGGGCGCGCGGCTCATGGCGTCGGTGACGTTGACCAGATGCTGGTCGTCGATCAATTGCCGGGTCACGACCGACACCGACTGCGGCACTTCGCGAAACGCCAGATCGGTTTTGGACGCGGTGCTGGTGACCAGGCTGGTGTAAGACCCGGTGCCTTCGGTCGTGCCGTCGGCAGCGCGACGCGCAATGACGGTCACGGCCGCCATGGTGGTGGCGTCCAGGTCCTTGGGTTCGGGTTCGATGGTGACGGTGTTGCCACGAATGACCGCGATCAGGCCGCTGCCGGCCAGGATGCGGTCCAGTGCTTGTTGCGGCGTCAGGCGCCCCGAAACCGGCGGCGCCGTCTTGCCCGCCACCAGTTCCGGTGCGTACAGCACTTCCAACGACGCTTGGCGGCTCACTTCCACCAAGGCGTCATGCAAGGGTTGACGCGCGGTGTTGACCAGCACGGCGGCGCTCTGGCCCTGTGCTTCCTGGGCCTGCGCGTCGGGGGCTTGAGTCAGACCCAGCGCAATCAGCAAGGGCAGCGTGCGCAGGGCAAGACGCGGGCTGCGCAGTCGCAACGGCAGGGCGACGCCGTTGCGGGAAAGTCTACGGTTCACAAGAATAGTTCCAATAATGATTCTCAGCGGCAATGCCGCGCCACCCTTTGGCCAAAGGTCTCCTCGGGCCGCCGCATGCGCGGCCGCCCCTCTTAGCTAAAGAGTGCGATTGGCGCGAAAACCCTGAAGAAATCGCGAATCGATTGTGAAACTATATGTTTCACTGAAGAGGGGGCGGCCTTGTCGTCCGCCCCAAGCCGTCAGCGCGCCTTGACGACGTACCGCTTGTCGCCTTCCGCTTCGATGCGCACGGGCGCAATGCGAGGCAGCAATTCCAGGAAGCTGGCTGGCTGGTCGATGCTGATCGCGCCCGCAATGCGCACCTTGTCCCATCCGCCGTCCGCCAGCCGGATGGCATAGGGCGCATAGCGGTTCATTTCGGCCACGGCATCAACCAGCGGCGTGTTGTTGAACACGATGCGGCCCTGGTGCCAGGCGGTCAGCGTCGACGTGTCCACGGCATGCGGCGCGCCCAGGCTTGACCGTGACGCCGTCAGGCCTTGGCCGGGTGTCAACGCGGCACGTTGCCAAAATCGCATGCCCGCCGGCTTGACCTCGACCGCGCCAGACAGCACGGCGACGTCGGTGGCATCGCCGTGGCGGCGCACGTTAAAGCGCGTGCCGGTGACCCGGATCTGTGCATCGCCTGTCTTAACGATGAATGGGCGGCTGGCGTCGGCCTTGACCGAAAACGTGATCTCGCCCGCCGTCAGATCGACTTCGCGTCGGTCGGGATAGAAGCGCACGTTCGCCTGCGTATCCGTATTCAGTTCCAGGACGGAGTCGTCCGCCAGCGCAACCTGGCGGCGTTCGCCATGGGCGCTGGAAAGTGCGGACTCGTAGGTCGGTGCAGTGTTCTGCATCAGCGGCGCCATGGTCACGCCAATGGCCAGCGCCACGCCGCCCGCCAACGCGATGTTGGCCCACTGCGGCAGCCTGCGAGCCGGCGCGGCGGCGGCTTCGGGCTCGCGGGCCAGCGCACGCAGCCGGTCGGCCGGCACCGCCAATGTATCGCGCCACACCTCGTCCAGCAGCGCATATTCGCGCGCATGCGCAGGGGCTTCCCGCAACCAGCTGTCAAAGGCCTGCTGATCGGCATCGCTCATCCGGCCCGAGCGCGCGCGGGCGTACCAGAACGCCGCAGCGTCGCGCGGGTCATCGAATGTGGGACGGGGGCCGGAGTCGGTCATGGAGGCGGGTTCAGTCGGGCGCATAGCGGTGCAGAGCGTCGCGCAGATGGCGCATGGCGCGCATGATATAGCGCTCGACGGAATTCAGCGACACGCCCAGCCGCGCGGCAACTTCTTGCTGAGAATACCCCTCCAGCCGATGCCAGATATAGGCCTGGCGGCATTTGATGGGCAGTTGCAGCAGGGCCGCTTCAACGGCCTCGGCAAGTTGCGCGGTGCGCACGGCGGCGCTGCTGTCCACATCCTGGGGATGCTCGTCTTCGCTGATTTCATGCAAGGGCAGCGTGGGCAGCCGCGCTTCGCGGCGCGCATTGCCGGCCAGGCGGTTCATGCTGGAGCGGTACAGATAGGCCTGCGGCTCCAGGATGCTGCTGCTGTCTGCCTTCAACAGGCCGATGGCTGCGTCTTGCAGCGCATCTTCGGCCTCGTGGGTATTGCCGACCTTACGCACCCAGCCGCGCACCATCTCGGCATAGCAGCCGATCCAGCCTTTGTCTTGAGGTTTGCTGCGAGGCATGGACGAATGGGGCAGAGGCAACGGGGGAAAGGCGCGTAGTGTAAATCATTCTTATTAAAGCCGGCGCGGGCAGGGGCGGCTGGATAAGAAGGCGGGCTCCAGATGCAACAAGGCCCCCAATCGGGGGCCTTGCTTCAAGCCGCCAGCCGGAGCCAGCGCTTGCCGGAATCAGCCTTCGGCCGTTTCCGCCAGCACGCGTTTGGCTTCTTCGGCCACGCGTTCGGGGGCGGTGCCGCCGATGTGCTTGCGGGCGGCAACCGAGCCTTCCAGCGTCAGCACCTGGTGGACGTCGTCGCCGATCTGGGCGTGATAGGCCTTCAGTTCGTCGGTGGACAAGTCAGCCAGGTCGCAGCCGCGTTGTTCGCAATCGCGCACGGCGTGGGCGACCACTTCGTGCGCGTCGCGGAACGGCACGCCGCGCTTGACCAGGTAGTCGGCCAGGTCGGTAGCGGTGGCGAAGCCTTGCAGGGCGGCGGCGCGCATGTTGTCGGCCTTCACCTTGATGCCGGCAGCCATGTCCGCAAAGATGGTCAGCGTGTCGCGCACGGTGTCCACGGTGTCGAACAGGCCTTCCTTGTCTTCCTGGTTGTCCTTGTTGTAGGCCAGCGGCTGGCCTTTCATCAGGGTCAGCAGGGCGACCAGGTTGCCGTTGACGCGGCCGGTCTTGCCACGGGCAAGTTCTGGCACGTCGGGGTTTTTCTTTTGCGGCATGATCGAGCTGCCGGTGCAGAAGCGGTCGGCCAGGTCGATGAAGCCCACGCGCGGGCTCATCCAGAGCACGAGCTCTTCGGACAGGCGCGACACGTGCGTCATGATCAGCGCGCCGGCGGCGCAGAATTCGATGGCGAAGTCGCGGTCAGACACGGCGTCCAGCGAGTTGCGGCACACGCCATCAAAGCCCAGCGTCTTGGCGACGCGTTCGCGGTCGATGGGGAAAGACGTGCCGGCCAGTGCCGCCGCGCCCAGGGGCAGGCGGTTCACGCGGCGGCGGCAGTCGGCCAGGCGCTCGGCGTCGCGGCCGAACATTTCGGCGTAAGCCAGCAGGTGGTGGCCGAAGGTGACGGGCTGAGCGACTTGCAGATGGGTGAAGCCCGGCATGATGGTGCCGGCGTTGTCCAGCGCGACGGCGGCCAGCGCGTGACGCAGTTGACGCAGCAGGTCTTGCAGGTTGTCGATTTCATCACGCAGCCACAGGCGGATGTCGGTGGCGACCTGGTCGTTGCGCGAACGGCCGGTGTGCAGGCGCTTGCCCGCATCGCCCACCAGTTCCACGAGGCGCTTTTCGATGTTCAGGTGCACGTCTTCCAGATCCAGCAGCCATTGGAAGCTGCCGGCGTCGATTTCAGACAGGATCTGGGTCATGCCGCGCTGGATGTCAGCCAAGTCCTGGGCGCCGATGATGCCCTGGGCGGCCAGCATGTCTGCATGCGCGAGCGAGCCCTGGATGTCGTGGCGCGCCAGGCGCTTGTCGAAATCCACGGAC
The DNA here is from genome assembly GCF_902859595.1 of Achromobacter kerstersii. Lineage (GTDB taxonomy): Bacteria > Pseudomonadota > Gammaproteobacteria > Burkholderiales > Burkholderiaceae_B > Achromobacter > Achromobacter kerstersii. The sequence goes on from NZ_CADIJQ010000003.1 coordinate 483,452, forward strand.
GCCGTATAGCGTTTGACGAGTTCGGAAACCGGTTCCGAGAACCGGGCGGACCAGGCCTGCGCCTTGTTGGCGAACTGGTTTTGATCGGGGGAGGGAGTGTTTGCCATGATGGGCGGAATTATAGGGCCTGCCGAACCGGCGGCGCACGCAAGGGGGTAGCATGGCCCCAATATCGGCGGCTCGGAACCTCGGATGACGCTGACTTGTCGGATAATCCCCGGTTAGTTTCAAGACCTTAGAGCGAGTCAGAAGAATATGCCCCTGGAATGGGAAGAACTGGTCACCCAGCTAGATACGCACATGCCGCACGAGGCTTGGGCGCAAACGCTGGTCGGTATTGGCGCGCTGATCCTGACGGCGCTGTTCGTCCAGTGGGTGGTCGCGCGCGTCGTGCTGCTGCTGGCGCACCGGGTCCTGGTGCTGAGCGGCCGGGGCGATTGGGACAAGGCGCTGCAACGCCGCCGCGCCTATCAAAACCTTTGGTATGCCGTGCCGTTTGCGGTCGTGTCTATGGGCATCGACCTGGTCCCGCACGTGGAAAAAGCGGTGACGGTGGTGGGCCGGCTGGCGCATGCCGGCGCGTGGATCTGTGTGTTCGTGGCGTTCTCGGGTGTGCTGAGCGCCTGGCAAGACACGTATTCCGCCACGACGCGGGCGCAAACCCGGTCAATCAAGGGCTATATCCAGATCAGCAAGCTGGTGCTGATGGCGGTGTGCACCGTGCTGGTGCTGTCCATCCTGATCGACCGCTCGCCGCTGTGGATGATTTCCGGCCTGGGTGCGCTGTCGGCGGTGCTGCTGCTGGTGTTCAAGGACACGCTGCTGTCGCTGGTGGCCAGCACGCAGCTGACCAGCAACGACATGCTGCGCATTGGCGACTGGATCGAAATGCCGCAGTCCAACGCCGACGGCTTCGTCAAAGACATCGCCCTGCATACGGTCAAGGTGCAGAACTGGGACAACACCGTCACCACGGTGCCCACCTACAAATTGTTCTCGGAAAGCTATCGCAACTATCGCCACATGTTTGAATCGGGCGGGCGGCGCATCAAGCGCACGCTGCGTATCGATGCATCCAGTGTGCGGTTTCTGACCGACGAAGAAGCCCAGCGGCTGATGCGGTTCCGGCTGCTGCATGACTATCTGCAAGCCAAGACCCACGACATTGCGCAAGCCAATCAGACGATGGGCGAGCTGGCCAGCGTGCCGGCCAACCGCCGCCGGCTGACCAATATCGGCACGTTCCGCGCGTATGGGCTGGCGTTTCTGAAGCAGAACCCGGAAGTGCGGCAAGACATGGCGATGATGGTGCGCATGATGGAGCCCACCTCCGACGGCATTCCGGTCGAGGTCTATTGCTTTACCGCGGTGACCGCCTGGGTGGAATACGAGCGCATCCAGGGTGATATTTTTGACCACCTGCTGGCGATTCTGCCGGAGCTGGGCCTGCGTCTGTACCAGCAGCCGTCGGGTGCTGACATCGGCGCCATGGGCAGCCAGCTGCGTGAAAACGCCATCCAGACGGCGCTGGCCGCCGAGCGCGACCGGCAAGGGCTGGCGCTGACGGACGGGCAGGGCATGCCGCCTGAGCGCAGCCCGGCTGACGGGATGATGCCGCGCTAAGGCGTGGCGGCCCCGGGGCGCCATGAGATAATCCGCCGGTTGGAACTTACGTCTTCATTGACTCCAGGCGATCACCCCGATGTCGAACCCGTTCTTCAACCTGTATTCCCACGGCTTCGCCCGGGTGGCGGTCGGCGTACCCGAATGCCGGGTCGCCGATCCGGCCTTCAACGCCGCGCAGACCATTGAATTGGCCCAGCAGGCCGCCCAGGGCGGCGCCGTTCTGGTGGCGTTCCCCGAGCTGGGCCTGTCCGCCTACACCTGCGACGATCTCTTCCACCAGAAAGCGCTGCTGGATGAATGCGAAGCGGCGCTGGCCCAAGTGGTGGCTGCCACGGCCGAGCTGGACATCGCCGTCATCGTCGGCGCGCCGCTGCGCGTGTCGCACCAACTGTTCAATTGCGCGGTGGTCGCGGCAAGCGGCCGCATTCTGGGCGTGGTGCCCAAGAGCTACCTGCCCAATTACGGCGAGTTCTACGAAGCGCGCCAGTTCAGCGCCGCCGATTGCGCGGCCGCCACTGAAATCCGATTGCTGGACCAGACGGTGCCGTTCGGCCCCGAGCTGCTGTTCCAGATGGACAAGCTGCCGCTGTTCCAATTCCACGTTGAAATCTGCGAAGACGTCTGGGTGCCGATCCCGCCGTCCTCGTTCGCGGCCTTGGCCGGGGCGACCGTGCTGGTCAATCTGTCCGCCTCGAACATCGTCGTGGGCAAGTCGGAATACCGCCATCAACTGGTGGCGCAGCAATCGGCGCGCTGCCTGTCTGCGTATATGTATACGTCGGCGGGGCGGGGCGAATCGTCTACCGACCTGGCTTGGGACGGGCAGGCGCTGATCTACGAAAACGGCGAGCTGCTGGGCGAATCCGAACGCTTTCTGAACCATTCCCATCTGCTGTTCTCGGACGTGGACCTGGACCGCCTGTCGCGCGAGCGCATGCGGCAGACCACGTTCGGCCAGTCGGTGCGCCGCCATCAGGACGAAGTGCGCAAGTTCCGCACCGTGGCGGTGCCGGTGAGCCCGCCGCTGGATGACGCCGAGCTGCCGCTTGAGCGTCGCGTGGCGCGATTCCCCTATGTGCCGGCGGACCCGCAACGCCGCGACGCCCGCTGCAAAGAGGTCTACAGCATCCAGGTGCAGGCGCTGGTGCAGCGCTTGTCGGCCAGCAAGATGGCGAAGGTGGTCATCGGCATTTCTGGCGGGCTGGATTCCACGCACGCCTTGCTGGTGTGCGCGCAGGCCATGGATACGCTGGGCCTGCCGCGTTCGAACATCCTGGCCGTGACCATGCCGGGCTTCGCCACCAGCACCCGCACGCTGCAACAGGCGCGCCGGCTGATGGCGGTGGTGGGCTGCACGGCGTCGGAAATCGACATCCGCCCCAGCTGCCTGCAAATGCTGAAAGACCTGGGCCACCCCTATGCAGACGGCAAGCCGGTCTACGACATCACGTTCGAAAACGTCCAGGCGGGCGAGCGCACCAACCACCTGTTCCGGCTGGCGAATTTCAGCAACGCCATCGTCATCGGCACGGGCGACTTGAGCGAGCTTGCACTGGGTTGGTGCACGTATGGCGTGGGCGACCACATGTCGCACTACAGTGTGAACGCCAGCGTGCCCAAGACCTTGATCACGCATCTGGTGCGCTGGGTGGCCGAGTCTGGGCGTCTGGGCGACGAGGGCGCCGCCGTGTTGCTGGACGTGCTGGGCACGGACGTCAGCCCCGAATTGGTGCCGGGCGGCGCGGACGACAAGCCCGTTCAGAAAAGCGAAGACTCAATCGGCCCCTACGAATTGCAGGACTTCAACCTGTACTACACGCTGCGCTATGGCTTTGCGCCCACCAAGGTGGCGTTCCTGTCGCTGGCCGCCTGGCGTGACCGCGAGGCGGGCGCGTGGCCGGAAGCCGGGCATGTCGTGCGCAACCAGTACGACCTGGCCGCCATCAAGCGCAACCTGAAGATATTCCTGGACAAGTTTTTCCGTACCAGCCAGTTCAAGCGCACCTGCGTGCCGAACGCGCCGAAGGTCGGCTCGGGCGGTTCGTTGTCGCCGCGCGGCGATTGGCGCGCGCCCAGCGATTCGGAATCGGTGGTGTGGATGCGCGACGCCGAACGCATTCCGGACGCCGAACCGGACGCCTGATCGGGGTTCTCCCGCAATGACGCTGGCGGCCCGCTTGCACGGCGGGCCCCGGTGTTATTCTCTTATTCATCGCGCGCTGGCCGCCTTGCAAGCGGCGGCCCGGGCGCCGCAACAGATCAAACACCCAGGACGACCAACGTGAAACAAGTCACCGCCATCATCAAACCCTTCAAGCTCGACGAAGTCCGCGAGGCGCTGGCCGAAGTCGGCGTCAGCGGCTTGACCGTCACCGAGGTCAAGGGTTTCGGCCGTCAGAAAGGCCACACCGAACTCTATCGTGGCGCGGAATACGTGGTGGACTTCCTGCCCAAGATCCGTGTTGAAGTCGTACTGCCCGACGATCAGGTCGAAGCCGCCATCGAAGCCGTGGTCAAGGCCGCGCGCACCGGCAAGATCGGCGACGGCAAGATTTTCGTGTCGCCCGTGGAGCAAGCCATCCGCATCCGCACTGGCGAAAGCGACGAAGAAGCACTGTGACCCGCGCCGCCTGTTGACCGCCAGATCAGGCCGCCTGTTGACCGCCACTTCTGACCGCCACTTCTGACCGCCATTTCTGAACGCCAGATCAGGCCGCCGTATCTGAACGCCATATCGGCCACGTCATCTTCCAAGGCGCTCGCTCCGGCAACGGGGCGAGCGCCTTCGTACTTCTAGCGGATGAGCTGATTCATTTCCAGAATCGGCATCATCACCGCCAGCACAATCAGCAGCACAAATCCGCCCATCAGCAGGATCAGCGCGGGCTCCAGCAGCGCCGTCATCGCCATGGCGCGCCGTTCCAGATCGCGCGACAGGTTCTGCGCGCCGCGATCCAGCAGCTCGGGCAAGCGGCCAGTTTTTTCGCCGCTGGCGATCAAATGCACCAGCAGCGACGGGAACACTTTCTGCGCGCCCAATGACGCCGACAGCGCCGCGCCTTCGCGCACGCGTGCCGATGCTTCGTCCACCGCCAGGCGCAGCACATCGTTGCCCAAGGTGCGGCGCGCGGCTTCCAGCGCGGTCAACAATGCCACGCCGCTGCCGCACAAGATCGCCAACGTGGAGGCAAACCGCGCAGCGTTCACGCCCAGCACGAAGCGTCCGGCCAGCGGTAGCTTCAGCACGCGCGCATGCCAGGCGCGCCTTGCGGCAGGCGCGCGCAAGGTATAGCGCCACAGCACAATGGCCACCACCAGCGCCACGCCCGTCACCGCGCCCCATTCGCGCACATAGTCCGACAGCCCCAGCATCACGCGGGTCAGCAACGGCAGTTGCTGCTTGGCGTGGTTGAACGCCGACACCACTTGCGGCACCACATAGCCCAGCAGAAAAATCACGATGATGACCGACACGCTGGCCACCACCGCGGGGTAGATGAACGCCGTCATCACCTTGCTGCGCAAGGTGTTGCGTTCTTCGATGTAGTCGGCCAGCTTCTCCATCACTTGCGCCAGGTCGCCGGACTCTTCGCCCGCGCCGATCAGCGCGCGATAGATCTCGGGAAAGTCACGCGGCCGGGCGGCCAGCGCGGTAGACAGGCGATGGCCCGCGCGCACGTCGTCGCGCACGCTGCCCAGTGTTGCGGCGATATGTTTTTTTTCGGCTTGCTCAAGCGTGGCCGACAGCGCGGCATCCAAGGGCAAGCGCGCGGCCAGCAGGCTGGCCAGCTGACGCGTCAGCCACGCAAGATCCGCGTCCGACAAGCGGGTGCGCAGGCTGGCGCCAAGGCCTTCCGCGCGCGCCGCCAATGCCGTCGACAAGGGCAACAAGCCACGGCCGCGCAACTGGTTGCGGGCGCCGCGTTCGGTGTCGGCATCAATCGTGCCGCGCACGATTTTTCCTAACGCGTCAGTGGCTTCGTATCGAAAGGAAGGCATGGTGAAAGCAAGGGGCTGCGCGAACGCAAACACATCAGAAAAATGCAAATGCAAAACGCGCAAAAGCCCCGAATTTAAAGGGTTTCAAGCCGATATGTTGCATGTCAAATATGACCGTAGTGTTGCACTGTCACCCCGTATACTCCGACGCGCTTTCACGTTTTTTCACACGATTTCACGTCTCCAGGCACCTACCTCGTCATGCGTCACATCGCGCAATTCAGCCTTGCAGTCTTGCTTGCGGCAAGCCAAATCGGACCGGCAATCAGCACGGCCCATGCTCAACAGGCGGACAACCGCGTCAGCCTGAATTTCGTCGACACCGACATCCCCGCCGTGCTGCGCGCGTTGTCGCTGTTCACGCAGCGCAACTTTCTGGTGGACCCGCGCGTCAAGGGCAAGCTCACGCTGGTGTCGGACCGGCCCGTGGACAGCGGGCAGGCCTTGTCGATGCTGACGGGCGCGCTGCGCTTGCAGGGCTTCGCCATCGTTGATGTGGATGGCGTGACGCGCGTGGTGCCCGAAGCCGACGCCAAGCTGCAAGGCAGCGCGGTGGTGGGCAACACGCGGCCAGCGACGAGCGTGGGCGGTGCGCCCGCAGGAGGCGCTGCGCGTGGGCCGGTGCCGGTTTCGGCATTCGCCAAAGGCGGCGGCAACAGCGGCGAAATGCTGACGCGCGTGTTCCCCTTGAAGTACGAGAACGCGGCGAACCTGGTGCCCGTGCTGCGCCCGATGGTGCCGCCGAACAACCCCATCAACGCGTATCCCGGCAACAACACGCTGGTGGTGACGGACTACGCCGATAACCTGGAACGCATCGCGCAGGTCATCGCGCGCATCGACGTGCCCAGTTCGATCGACACGGACGTGGTGCCGGTGCAATCCGGCATCGCCACCGACATCGCAATTCTGGCGTCGCAGTTGCTGGACACGCAAAGCAGCGACCCCACGCAACGTATTGCGGTCGTGGCCGACCCGCGCAGCAACAGCGTGCTGGTGCGTTCGGGCAGCCCGGCGCGCACGCGTTTGGCGCGCGACCTGATCCTGAAGCTGGACGCGCAGCAGAACCGCGCGGGCAATCTGCACGTGGTGTACATGCGCAACGCGCAGGCCACGCGCATCGCCGAAGTGCTGGGCGGCTTGCTGACGGGGCAGGCGAACTCGGCGCCGGGCGCGACGGGCGGGGCAAGCGGCGGCACGGGTGGCGCCCAAGGCGGCGCGCGCACGCAGAACACGCCGGCCAGCGGCATGCAGTCGGGGCAGGGCATGTCCGGCATGTCCGGCAGTACGGGCTCGTCCAAGGGCGGCTTGTCGGGCGAGCAAGAGCGCATTGCGCGTGAAGACAACAGCACGCAGGCCGTGTCGTATTCGGCGGGCGGGGCCACCATTCAGGCCGACCCGTCCACCAATTCGCTGATCATCTCGGCGCCGGAACCGCTGTACCGCAGCTTGCGTGAAGTGATCGACCAGCTGGACCAGCGCCGCGCGCAGGTGCTGGTGGAAAGCCTGATCGTGGAAGTCAGCGAAGAAAAGGCCGCGGAATTCGGCATCCAGTGGATGACCGGCGCGGGCAACATCAACAGCAACGGCACCAGCTTCATCGGCGGCACCAACCTGGGCGGCAGCGGCATCACGGGCAATGGCCCGACGTCGATCGACGCCCTCGGCGGCGGCTTGAGCCTGGGCGTGGTCAAGGGCACGGTTGATGTGCTGGGCAACAAGGTGATCAACCTGGGCGTGCTGGCGCGCGCCATGCAGAACACGGGCGAAGCCAACATCCTGTCGACGCCGAACCTGCTGACGCTGGACAACCAGTCGGCCAGCATCCTGGTGGGCAAGACGGTGCCGTTCGTGACGGGCCAGTACGTGACGTCGGGCAGCAATGGCAGTTCGAATCCGTTCCAGACGATCGAACGCGAAGACGTGGGCCTGAAGCTGAACATTCGTCCGCAGATTTCGGAAGGCGGCGCGGTGAAGCTGGACATCTACCAGGAAGTCAGCAGCATCGATGAAAGCCGTTCCAATTCCACCTCTGGCATCGTGACCAACAAGCGCGCCATCGACACCAGCGTGTTGATTGATGACGGCCAGATCATCGTGCTGGGTGGCCTGCTGGAAGAAAACGTGACGTTGACGTCCAACAGTGTGCCGGGCTTGGGTTCGCTGCCGGTGATTGGTTCGCTGTTCCGCTACGACACGCGCAAGCGCACGAAGACCAACCTGATGGTGTTCCTGCGCCCCTACGTGGTGCGCGACGCGAACCGCAGCGCCAGCGTCACGATGGACCGCTACGACTACATGCGCCGTGCTCAAGCCGCAGTGCAGCCGGGCGAACACTGGGCGCTGCCCGACATGCAGGCGCCGATGCTGCCCACGCCGGGTTCCGCGCCGACGATATCGAACAACGCCTATGACCTGCGCCCCGAGCAGCAGGCGGCCACGCTGCGCCGTCCGCCGCCCGCCACCGTGGAATCGTTTGCGGTGCGGCAGTATCCGGGCATGACGCCGCAGCGTTCTGCGTCGGCGCCCATCCGCGTGTCGCAATCGCTTATGCATAGCGTGGCCGTGGACCCCGAGTCGCTGCTATGAGCGCGCATCCCTTGCCCTATGCCTGGGCCCGCGCCCAGCGCGCCGTGCTGTCGCTGCGCGCGGGGCAGGCGCAGTTGACGGTCAGCCCGCGCACGCCGGAATGGGCGGTGCGCGAGATTCGCCGCTGCCATGGCGACATCGCGCTGGCGCAGGTGGATGACGAGGCGCTGGAAACCTTGCTGACCGCCGCGTACAGCCATTCCGAAGACGCCGCATCGGTGATGGGCGTGGCGGAAAACGAGATCGACCTGGATCGCTTGTTGCAGGACATGCCCGAAGTGGCCGACTTGCTGGAAGCGCAGGACGACGCGCCCGTCATTCGCATGATCAACGCGCTGTTCGCCCAGGCCGCGCGCGATGGCGCAAGCGATATCCATATCGAGCCGTTTGAGACGCACTCGGTGGTGCGTTACCGCGTGGATGGCACCTTGCGCGATGTGGTGTCGCCGCGCAAGGCGCTGCACGCCGCGCTGATTTCGCGCATCAAGATCATGGCGCATCTGGACATCGCCGAAAAGCGTTTACCGCAGGACGGGCGCATTGCGCTGCGCGTGGGCGGCCGGCCAATTGATGTGCGCGTGTCGACGTTACCCACCGGCCACGGCGAACGCGCGGTGCTGCGTTTGCTGGATAAAGAAGCGGGGCGCTTGCAGCTGGAACGCCTGGGCATGTGCCCCACGGTGCTGACGCAGCTGGACCGCCTGATCCGCCAGCCGCACGGCATCGTACTGGTCACGGGGCCGACCGGCAGCGGCAAGACCACCACGCTGTATGCGGCGTTAAGCCGTCTGGATTCGGCGACAAGCAACATCCTGACGGTGGAAGACCCCATCGAATACGACTTGTCGGGCATCAGCCAGACGCAGGTCAACGCCAAGATCGACATGAGCTTTGCGCTGGCCCTGCGCGCCATCTTGCGGCAAGACCCGGACGTGATCATGATCGGCGAAATCCGCGATCTTGAAACCGCACAGATTGCAGTGCAGGCGTCGTTGACGGGCCACCTGGTGCTGGCCACGCTGCACACCAACGACGCCGTGTCCGCCGTGACGCGCTTGACGGACATGGGCGTTGAACCCTTCCTGTTGGCCTCGTCCTTGCTGGGCGTGCTGGCGCAGCGGCTGGTGCGCAAGCTGTGTCCGGAATGCAAGAAGCCGTCGATGCAGGACGGCATGCGTGTGTTTCATCCGGTGGGCTGCCCCACATGCAACCACACGGGCTACAGCGGGCGTTCGGGCATCCATGAGCTATTCACGGTGGATGATGAGGCCCGCAGGCTGATCCATGAAGGGCGCGACGAACGTGAACTGCGCCTTGCCGCCACGGCAGCCGGCATGCGCACCATGCGGCAGGACGGCCAGCGCTGGGTGGAAGGCGGGCAGACCTCGCCCGAGGAAATCGTGCGCGTCACGCGCGACGCATAGCGCTGGGTCGGGGGGGCGCTGTCGTGCCATCGGCAGGGACAGCGGCAGGGACAGCGGCAGGGGCAGCGGCAAAGGCAGCGGCAGTAACGTTTGGCGCCGCCTTACTTCCCGGTGCCGAACGTCACGGTGTCGCCCGAACGGCGGCCTAGCGTAGACATCAATCCATCCAGCGCCGCCCGTTGCGCGTCGTTGGCCGACGCCGCGTAGGTTGCTTTGCCTTCGAAGCTGACGCCGCGCGCACCGGCATTACCTTGTCCCGTGACGGTCAGCAAGCCGCTTTCGGTCGTGAGCGCCAGCGTCGCACCCGCCTTGCCCGCACCTTGCACGCGCAGCAGATACGTGCCAACGGGCGTGACAGAGGTCAGCGCGGTGCCGGCATTACGCCAGCGCAGGTCGGCAATGGGGCCGGCCGGCAAGTCACCGCCCAGCCGCAACGCCTGCCAGTTGATTTCCAACATACCTTCGGGCGCCAGCGTGTTCCACGGCGCGCCAAGCGCAGGCAGCACGGACGCAGGCACGCGCAACGACTGCGCCGGCACCGACAGGCCATTCCAGCTGACCCGCGCACGCAGCGGCCCTTGCAGCCAGGGGTGCGTGAATTCCAGCGCCATCGTGTCCCAACGCCATTGCCACTGCACGGCTTGCGGCAGCACGCGCTGCGCGCCTTGGGGGCCGAGCGCAATCCAGGCGCTGCCGCGCCATAGGGTGCCGCTGGCATCGGCCAGCGCAACGACGGACGCGTCCGATTGCAACGCCAGCAGCCAACGCGCGGGCAGCACGCTGACGCCAGCCGCCACGGCGCATGCCGCGCCGGCCAGCCAGAGCGCGGTGGTGCGTCTGTTCAAGCGGGGTATCGGCATCAGCGGGCTCCTGCCTTGTCGGGCAGCGCCAACGTCACGCGGCCGTTGACCAAGCCGGGCAGCGGCCTGCCGTTCGGATTGGCGGCGCGCGTCAGCGCCACGTTCTGCGTGGCCAAGCCCCAATCGCGGCCCGCGCCATCCAGCCAGCGCAGCAGCGCGGAAGACGGCGCCTGGTTCAACGTCAGTTGCACGCCGGTTCCGGTTTCCGCTTGCGCCAGCGTCCACATGCCCGCGGGCAGCCCCGCGCGCTCCAGGCTCGCGCCGAGTTCGGCGGGGGACGGCATTGACGCCGACGGCGCCGCCGAGCGCTGGCGCAACGTGCGCGCTTGGGTGGTCAGGTCGGCCACGGTGGCGGCCTGGCCGCGCAACACGGGCAGTTCGGCCTGTAGCTTGCGCATGGTGTTCAAGGGCGGCTCGATCAGCGTCACGAACACCACCGCAGCGCCCAGCAGCGCGGCGGCGCCCGTCACCAGACGCCGTTCGCGCGGCGCCAGGGCCAGATACCGCTGCCGCGCGCGGGCAAGCGCCGGGTCGATGGGTTTGCGCAGGGATTGCCAGGCGGCTTGCAGGCGCAGAATCGATGAATGAATGCGTGGCGAAGTCATGGTTGCTTGCGCAGGATGCGCCAGGTGTTGTCGGTGTCACCCCGTTCCAGCTTCAGGCCGAGCGCGGCGGCTTGCTGGATCAGCGCGGGGGTTTCGGCGACGCGTTGGGCTTTGTCGTCGGCGTCCGCCAGTTGCAGCGTCAGCGCCTGATCGGCGTAGGTCAGCTTTGCGACCTTGTCGGCTGCGAACGGCAGCGTTTGCGCAGCGGCGCGCGCCAGCGGCAGGAAGTCCGCCGCGCTGGCGGCCCCCCGATTGGCTTGCAGCGCGTCCAAGCCTTGCTGCGCCTGGCGCGGCGGGTCCAGCACCACGGGCAAGTCAGGAAAGGCGGCCAGCACCTGCTGGCGCATGCCGGCTTTCAACGCGTCGGCTTCGGCGTTCAACTGAGAGGCATGGATGTTCAGGCCTGCGATCCAGACCACCGCCGCCGCCGCGCCCCAGCGCCACACCGGCCGCCAGCGCGACACGCGGGCGGGCGCCAGCTGCGGCATGGCAAGCGACCACGACGGCGACGGCGCTTGCCAGCGCGGGTCGGCCGGGTCGCGTAGCGGAAGCGATGACGGGGGCGCCAGCGTTTGCGGCGCGATCAACGCGTAAGCGCGCAGGCTATGCGCGTTAAGCAGGCTCCAGGCGCGGCGCACGGGTTCGCGTGGCGACCAGGCCAGCGCGACGCTGCCATCGGCGGCACGTGGGCCAAACCCGATCGCCAACGCATCCAGGTCGCTCAACACCAGCGGTTCCAGCGCACTGTGAACCGCCGCGGCGTAGCGGGCGCGCGCCACGGCGGGAATCTGCACCGTCGTGGCGATGACATCGGCGGGATGCAATACCGCTTCGCACGTGGCGTTGGGATAGGCGTTGCCCAGCGCGCGCAAGGTCAGCTCGCCTTGCTGCGCGCAACGTCCGCGCCGGTCGAACCAGGCAAAGGGCAGGGGCGAGTCGGCGGTGAACTCGTCCAAGGCCGGAAGCGCAATGCGCAGGGAATTTTTCAAGGGTTCTCTCTTGTCCAGATCGTGTCGGGCGCGGCGGGCGGGGCGCTGCGCACCAGGGCTTGCATCGACACCCGGGCGCGTTCATAGACCACGGTGCCGCTTGCCATGAACCAGCCGCTGGCGGTGGTGACGGTGGGCGCAGCGCCTTCGATACCCGTGCCAGCCAGGCGGTTGGCGAAGTCGCCGGCGTTGTTGAACCAGTTGCCGCGGTCGCGCTCGCCGGTCATGGCGCGCGCCTGGGCAAGCGACAGGCCAGGCACCAGCGCCGCGATGACTTCGGCGGGCGCGGTGTTGACGTTGACGCTGGTGGCGGTGGGCAGCACGGTCATCGTGCGGCGCATTTCGTTGCGCTCGGGCGTGTCCAGACCCAGCTGCGCGGCAATTTCATCTACGCCGCGCGGCAGCGGCGCGCGCGCATCGGGCGTGGCCGTGGGTTGGCCGTTGGTGGATGACGGCGCGTCGGCCGCCAGCGCGGGGGGCTGGGCGGCGGCGATGATGTCGATCAGGTGGGCGGCCAGCGTGTCGGGCAGTTGCTGCACATTCAGCAAGCGGCGCAGCACTTTTTCCTGCTCGGGCTGCGGCACGCCATTGCGCGCCAGATTGCTCAGGTTGTACTTGCCCTGTTCGTCTTGCACGCGGCCCGAGAACACGGCCACGCGGTCGTCGCCCGGCCGTTCGATACGGGTGTCGAGCACAGGCGTCGCCCAGATCTGATCGCCGCGCGTCGTGGATTCACGCTTGCCGTGATCGCGGATGACCAGGCGCGCCCAGTCGATGCCGCCCGCCAGCATCACGCGCGCCTGCACACGCGACAGCTCGTTTTCCATGCGGCGGGTGCTGGCGGTCTGGCGCTGGAACAGGCTGGTCGTCAGCGCGGCCACGATGGCCACGATGATCAGCGCGCTGATGACCGCGGCGCCACGCTCGCGGGGCGAGGTGAGGCGCGATGGTTGGCGTGATGTCGGCTGCGCCGGTGAGGGCGATGATAGCCGCGAAGGCGGACGCAACGCCGTGCGCGATGATTGGCTCGTCATGGCAGCTCCAGGATGCGCGTGTAGCGTTGCGGCGCCGCGGCCGCGCCGCGCTCAAGCGTAATTTCGATGCCGGTGGGCGCGGTGCCAAAGCTGGCGTTGACGTCGACCCAGCCGGTGCCGGGCACCCAGGCGCGCACGCTCAGCACCCGCACCCCCGGCAACAGCAGCACGCCATTCACGGCAGCCGGAAGCGGGCTGCGCGGGGCGGCCGGCCCGCTGGCGCGCCACAATCCATCTGCCCGCACTTGCCACTGCACGCGCTGCCACAGGCCGTTGCCATCGGCATCGGGACGCAGCAGTTCCAAGGTCTGGCCGCCGCTGGTTCGCCGCAGCAGGCGCAGGCCGCTGGTCAAGGCCAGGGCGTCTTTGCTCGGCGAATCAAAACTTGGGCCGGTGTAAGACAGCTCTACATCGCGCCCCATCTGGCCCAGCGTGCGCACGATGGCGTCGGTGTCTTCGGCCTGCTGTTCGATCCAGTCGCGTGCGTTTGACACACTGGCCAGGCCGCGCCAGGCCATCAGGCTCACCAGCGCCATCAGCGCCAGCGCCACCAGCACTTCAATCAGCGTAAAGCCGCCCTGCGCACGGCGGGCGGGAGTTGGGAACGCGCGGCGCATTGTCATCGCAGGCTGGACAGCAGCCCGTCCAGTTGCAGCAGCACGGCGTCGGGCCGCGGCGAGGCCGTGTCATGCACGTTGACCGACACCTGACGGAAGCTGCGGTTCATGGAATTGGTAAAGACCAGTTCGCATTGCAGCGCGCGCCCGCCTTGCGGGCAGGGCACCGTCTGCGAACCCGCGCGCGGCAGGCTTTGCTCCAGCCGCAGTTGCGTGAGCGCGTTCTGCGCGGCCAGCAAGGCCAGCGTCTTGTCCTGCAAGGCGCGATTGTTGGCCGACATCACGCCCGTCGCCCGCAGCGCGGCCGCCATCGCAACGGCAATGATGGCCAGCGCCACCAGCACTTCAATCAGGGTGAAGCCACGCTGGCGATCAGTGGGGCGGGGCGGTTCAGCGAATGTCATAGCGGCCGGAGGCGTCGCGTTGCAAGGTGACCGTGGCTTCCCCCGCGCGCAGGGTCAGCGTGATCGGGTCGGCAACCCATTCGGTGTTGAAGACAAGCGGGCGGTCAGGGGTCAGGCGCAGTTGCACCACGCCCGCCTGCCAGGATTGCGGGCGCAGCATCTCGTCGTGCTCCAGGCGGTCAACCGGCACAGGCACGTCTTCCTGTGCGCTGGGGCCGGGCAAGCGGCCCGCGCGTTCAAACGACCAGCCCTGGTCATTCGCCAGCCACCGGATGGCGCGGCCATCGCTGCGGGCTTCGCTTTGCGCCACGGTGAACGCGTCCGCCAGGCGCTGCGCGTCGGCCCGCAGGCCGTTGTCGCGCTTGCCGATGGACAGGCTCACCATGCTGGCGGCAATGGCCACGATCACCAGCACCACCAGCACTTCAACCAGCGTGAAGCCGCGCTCAGAGTTCCCAGGAACCGATGTCGGCATCGCCGTTTTCGCCCCCGGGCTTGTTGTCGGCGCCGAACGAGAACACATCGATATCGCCCTTCACGCCGGGGCTCAGGTACTGATAAGGATGACCCCAGGGGTCATTGGGCAGCTTGTCCAGATAGCCGCGCCAGTTGTTGGCGCCATCCGGCTTTTCCGCCAGGGCGCGCAGGCCCTGAGCGGTTGTGGGGTAGCGCCCGTTATCCAGCCGGTACAGCTTGAGCGCCTGCATGATGCCCCCGATATCCTGGCGCGCGGCCACCTGCCGAGCCTGATCGGGGCGATCCAGCACGCGCGGCACAATCAGGGCCGCCAGAATCCCCATGATCACAATCACCACCATGATCTCGATCAGGGTGAAACCTTGCTGGCGGGCAAGCCCGCGCGGTAACTGACGCACTTTACAACTCCGGTCTTTCGGTAGAAGCCCGGAATTGTGGACATGAAATATGACAGTAATGCGGTGCGAATCGGCCGGCCTGCTACCATGGCCTTTCTACAAGGAGCGGTAATGGCTACAAAAGAGAAGTCTTCGACTGGTTTGGCGGCGTTGGTTGAAAAGGCGCTTCAACAGAAGAAGCTGGCTGCCGCCACGCAGAAGCCGACGGGATCATCCCTGTCGAACATGGCGGGACGCAAGCAAATGGGCCGGCCCGCTGGCCGCAAACGCTGATTGGCAGATTGGTTTGCGGATTGAAGGGCGCTTGAAAGGACGCGCCGCCTGATCCGCATAGACGTGGCTTTGAAGAACGCATCGTTCGACGACGCATCGTTCAACTAAGCATCGTTCGACGACGCATCGTTCAACTAAGCATCGTTCGACGACACAAGTTCAACTAAGCATCGTTCTACGACGCAACGTTCATCCACGCAGCATTTAATTCACCTGCGCAATTCCCGCCGGCGCTACCAACGCGGCGGGGGTGGCCAGGCGATTCATTCTTCCCCCCTGTTCTACCGTCACGGCGTCCACGGCGATATCGCGCAACACGATACCCGGGGCGACTTCATCGCCTGTGCGCCACGCCAATGGCGGGCCGCCATCCACGCTTAGCACGGCCGCGCCATCGGGTCCGGCTGCGATCAAGCCCAGTACGCTGATCTGCGTGCGCATCACTTCGTCTTTGCCGAACCATAACGCTACCGGCGTGTTGTCGGCTGCGCGCGGCGCGCTCGCGGATACTGCGGGCGGCAGCGGGCCGGGGCGTGGGGCCAGCAGAATGGACGCCCACACGCCCACGCCTGCGGCGAAAGCCAGCACGGCAAGGACGCGCAGCGCGGCGGGTGCGGAGGGCAGGGCGGGGCGGAAAGACAGCGGCATGGGGCAGCGACGGCGCAAAAGAGGAAGCGAAAGAGGAAACGAAAGCAAGGCGAAAAGCGACGCGCCCGACTATAGCGGTTGTTCATGACAAGCCCGCGATGGTCTTTTGTTCCGGGATTCAGGTTCTGTACAGCTTTCTGTCATTGGCCTTACACGGCGCTTATCCAGAATGCGGTCACGCTTGGGCTTAACAGCCGGGCATTCATTCGATCCAACTGGGAACCCGCATGCAAGACACGAATCAAGCCAATCGCCGCCGACTCCTGAAGATGCTGGGAGGCGCGCCGATGCTGCCGATTGGCGGCGTCAGCATGGCTGCGCTGCTGGCCGGCTGTAATTCGAGCGATGACGATGATGACTCGTCCACCCCGCAGCCCAACCCTGATCCCAATGCGCCCGTGACGCCCGGTACGCCGGTGACGTTCACGTCGGCCTCGTTCACGCCGATGGCCGCGCCCACGCTAGCCAACCCGGAACTGATGGCGCGCACGACGGTGAGCTCGGCCCTGTCGCTGACGTTCAGCGATGGGTCCAAGCGCACGGTTGAGCTGGGCTACGAGCCGTTCTTCATGACGGGCGATACCGTGCCGGACGGCAAGGGCGGCACGATGGTCGCGGGCGGCTACTTCAACCTGGCCGGCGCGCCCATCATGGACAACTCGGTGCCGGCCAAGGCGCGCCAGTTCTTCTCGAACTGTCCGGATGGCACGTCGCTTCTGGCTTTGTCGGCGCCCACGACGGTGCCCGGCGTTGCTGGCAACGCTGTCTACGCCGTGGTGCAGTTCGAATACCAATCGATGGACCAGGCTGGCAATGACATGTATGGCCTCTTGCCGTCGCCGATTGCCGTGCTGACGCTGTCGCAAGACCCGAACACGGGCAAGCTCAGCCTGGTGAAGTACAGCAACGTGGATACGTCGTCAGTGCATGGCCTGTGGATCACCTGCGGCGCCAGCCTGTCGCCGTGGGGCACGCATTTGTCCAGCGAAGAGTACGAGCCGGACGCCACCACCGCCCGCACCACGCCGTCGTTCCAGACCTATAGCTTGAACGTCTACGGCGATGCCACCAAGGCCAATCCGTACCACTACGGCCACATGCCCGAAGTGACGGTGCTGCCGGACGGCACCGGCACGATCAAGAAGCACTACTGCATGGGCCGCATCTCGCACGAGCTGGTGCAGATGATGCCTGATCAGCGCACCGCGCTGATGGGCGACGACGCCACCAACGGCGGTCTCTTCATGTTCGTGGCCGATCGCAAGGCGGACCTGTCGGCCGGCACGCTGTACGTGGCGCAATGGACGCAGACCTCGGGCACGGGCCCGGGCGCCGGCACGCTGAAGTGGATCAAGCTGGGCCACGCCACCAGCGCCGAAGTCAAGGAACTGGCTGACCAGCTGACGGCCGCCGACATCATGGACGTGCGCACCGTTGACCCGGCTGACGGCTCGTTCACGAAGATCCGCTACAGCGGCAAGGACAACTGGGTGAAGCTGCAACCCGGCCGCCGCCAAGCCGCGGCCTTCCTGGAAACGCACCGCTATGCGGCGATGGTGGGCGGCACGCTGGCCTTCACCAAGATGGAAGGCACCACCGTCAACGCCAAGGACAAGATTGCCTACAGCGCGATGTCGCGTATTGAATCGTCGATGATCGACGGCAAGGTTGCGGGCCTGAAGGTCGAAGCGAACTCCGCTGGCGCGGTGTACCAGCTGCACATGAAGGCGGGCCAGGTGGATACCGACGGCAGCGCGATCGACAGCGAATGGGTGCCGGTGGACATGGGCGCCGTGACCGAGCTGATCGGCAAGCCCCTGGCCACGCCGGATGCGCTGGGCAACACGCACAACGCCGATTTCATCTCGAACCCCGACAACCTGAAGTTCTCGGAAAAGCTGCGCACGCTGTTCGTGGGCGAAGACAGCGGCGGCCACGTGAACAACTTCATGTGGGCGTACAACGTGGACACCAAGGCGCTGTCGCGCTTGCTGTCCTGCCCGGTGGCGGCAGAATCCACCGGCTTGCAAGCGGTGGACGAGATCAACGGCTGGACCTACATCACCAGCAATTTCCAGCACGCGGCCGACTGGGGCAGCGTGCATGCGGTGGTGCGTCCCACGCTGGAACCGCTGGTCAAGGCCAACTACAAGGACGGCTTCGGCGCAGCGGTGGGGTATCTGACAGGCGTGAAGATCGGCGCATAGGATCGCGCATAAGACCGCGCAAAGGATCTCGCACAGGACCGCGCAAAACACCGCGCACAGGACCGCGCATAAGACCGGCACTCCGGCAGCGCACAGCGGCCTTGGCCCTTACGGGTTGACGCCGTGATATCAGGGGACCGGCTTGCCGGTCCCCTGATGCATTTTTAGCCCCGGCGTTGGCAGATCGGATGCCGGCAGGGACTCATTACATGCGTGTAACGGCGCACGCGGCCCCGAGGGCTGCCTCCTACACTCGGCGTCGAAGGCCGCGCCTCCGGCGCTCGGCCTCGCAGTTGCCCCACGTGTTGTCTCAGTTTTTTCACTGTTGGTTCGTTACCGCAAGGAGCGTACACATGAAAGATCCAAGCCATCCCGGTCGCCGCCGAGTCCTCAAGCTGCTGGGTGCTGCGCCGATGTTGCCAGTGGGCAGTACGGGCATCGCGGGCATCGCCGCGTTGCTGTCAGGCAGCCAGTCCGGCGCGTCCACCGACCATCAACCCGCCACCTTCCTTTCCGCCGAATTCATCTCGATGCCCGCGCCCACGCTGGCCGACCCGCAACAGCTGGCCCGCACGACGGTCGAGTCGGCGATGGACCTGGTGTTCAGCGACGGCTCGCGCCGCCGCGTGCAACTGGGCTACGAGGCGTTCTTCATGACAGGCGATGCCGTACCTGATGGCCGCGGCGGCACGGTTCTCGCGGGCGGCATCTACGACATCCACGGCGCGCCCATCCTGGACCGCTCGGTGCGCGGCCGCACGCGCCCGTTTTTCTCGGACTGTCCCGATGGCATGTCCTTGCTGACGCTGGACCGGTCCGAAGGCGAAGCCGACGGCGCGACCGGGCCGCCCGCGCGCACCGTGTACGCGGTGGTGCAGTTTGAATACGTCACGCGCAACCAAGCGGGCGCCGACATGTGGGTGCGGCTGCCGTCGCCGATGGCGGTGCTGACCTTGTCGCAAGAGCTGTCCACCGGCAAGCTCAGCCTGGTGAAGTACAGCAATGTGGACACCGCGCCGGTACACGGCTTGTGGAACACCTGCGGCGCGAGCCTGTCGCCCTGGAACACCCACTTGTCCAGCGAAGAGTACGAACCCGACGCCACCACGGCGCACGCGTCCGAATCGTTTCGCGACTTCAGCCGCCATGTGTTCGGCGATGCCAAAAAAGCCAACCCCTATCACTACGGTCATCTGCCAGAGGTAACCGTGCATGCCGACGGTACGGGCACGGTCAAGAAACACTATTGCCTGGGGCGTATCTCGCACGAGCTGGTGCAGGTCATGCCCGACCAGCGCACCGCACTGATGGGCGACGACGCCACCAACGGCGGCCTCTTCATGTTCGTGGCCGACCGCAAGGCGGACTTGTCGTCCGGCACCTTGTACGTAGCGCGCTGGACGCAAACCTCCGGCGTCGGCCCCGGGGCGGCCACGCTCAGCTGGATTCGATTGGGCCACGCCACCAGTGATGAGATCGAAGACATGGCCGGCCAGCTTACCGCCGCCGACATCATGGACGTGCGCACGCAAGACCCTGCAAACGCCGCCTACACGCGTATTCGTTTTGACGGCAAAGACAACTGGGTCCGGCTGCATCCCGGACGCCGGCAGGCCGCTGCCTTTCTGGAAACGCATCGCTACGCGGCGCTTGCCGGCGGCACGCTGGCGTTCTCGAAGATGGAAGGCACGACGGTGAACGCGCGGGACAAGATCGCGTACACCGCCATGTCGCACATTGAATCTTCCATGACCGACGGCACCTCGCCGCACCTGCATGTGCAAGGCCCGGAAGCGGGCGCGGTGTATCAGATGCGCATGATGGCCGGGCAGGCGGACACCGAGGGGCGGGCGATTGCCAGCGATTGGGTGCCCGTGGACATGGCCGCTGTGCCAGAGCTGGTGGGTGAAATGCTGCCGCAACCCGATGCATTGGGCAACCGCCATCAGACGGACCGGGTGTCAAACCCCGACAACCTGAAGTTCTCGGAAACGCTGCGCACGCTGTTCGTGGGCGAAGACAGCATGGGGCGCATCAACAGTTTCCTGTGGGCGTTCAACGTGGACACCCGCGTGTTGTCGCGCGTGCTGGCTTGCCCCGTGGCCGCGGAATCTACCGGCCTGCATGCGGTGGATGAGATCAACGGCTGGACATACATCACCAGCAGTTTTCAGCACACGGCTGACTGGCACCCCGTGCATGCCACGGTACGGCCGGTGCTGGAACCGCTGGTGAACGCCCGCTACCGCGACGGCTTTGGTGCGTCGGTAGGCTATCTGACCGGGGTGAAAATCACCCCTTGATTCACACGCGCAAGACAGCTTGAAGGGTTGCGCAAAAGAATCCTGATTCGACGATCAATCTTTCTGCCCTTTGTTTCATGGGTCTTTCACGTTGGGCCGCCACTATGTGCCCAGCGAAAAACCCTGTTCATGAAACGAGAAGAGAAGATGCAAGCATCGAATTGGAGAAGATGGTGCGCCATGTTGCTGGCCACCAGCGCATTGGCGGGCTGTGGGGGCAGCGATGACGACGGCGAGGACGCGACTCCCGCTCCGCCGACGCAGCCGCCCGTTACCGAGCCGGGGCAGGCCAAGGTCGACAAAGTGTTGTTCATCGGTGTCGACGGCCTGACCTATGACGCCATGCGTCGCGGCGTGGCGGACAAGACGCTGCCGAACATTGGCCAGTTGACCGCCACGCGCGCCTGGACGGGCGGCGTCACGGGCAGTGTGACGCAGCAGGCCACGCTGGCCGCGCCCGGCTGGGCGACGCTGTTGTCGGGCCAGTGGGCCGACGTGCATGGCGTGCGGTCGAATGCCGCGGGCCAGGCGTTGAAGGCGGCCAGCCTGTTCCAGCGTGTGAAGACGGCGCATCCTGAGGCGCGCACCGCCGGCGCGTTCAACTCGCCCTTGCTGGCCGGCCTGGTGGGCAGCGACCGCGATGCCGGTTACCTGCAAGCCTTGACCGATTGCGCAGGCGTGGACGATTGCGTCGCCACCCAGGCGCGCGACCGCATCACGGAAGGCTATGACCTGGTGGTGGCGCAGTTTGGCGCGCCGGAACGCGCGGCGTCCGATAACGGCTTTGGCGCCAACTACGACGCAGTCATCCGCCAGACGGACGCGGCCGTGGGCGTGCTGGCCAAGCAGATCGCCGACCGCCGTGCCGAACACCCGAACGAAAACTGGCTGATGGTGGTGGCCTCCAGCCATGGCCTGGGCAAGACGGGCGTGGGCGACGGCCTGCCGCTGTCGGCCAACAAGACCATCGTGCTGGCCTCGAACCAGCCGGCGATGTTGGGCGGCACCGCGGACGACGCCTCGTTTGATGGCGTCTGGGACAACAATTGGTACGCGCTGCCCAGCGCCGCGGATGTGGCGCCCACGGTGCTGGCGCACTTGAGCGCGCTGCCCGCCGCGGGCCAGTACGACATGGCCGGCACGTCGCTGTCTGAAACCTTGGCGGTGCGCCGCGTTCAAGCGCGCACGTCCATGGACAACAAGACCGTGACCTTGTCGTGGGTGCGCGTGGGCGAGCCTGATGGCGACATCGTGGTCAGCCGCGATGGCGTTGAAGTGGCCCGCCTGCCCGGCACCGCCACGGACTATGCCGATACCGGCTTCACCTTCGACACCGAAGGCGTGCACACGCTGAACTACAGCGTGTCGGCCGGCCGCGCCGTCAGCGCCACGCGCGCTTCGGTGCTCTACGCCAAGCCCGTGCCGCTGCTGGCTTCCTTGCGCACGGGCCTGACGATGTTGTTCCCGTTCGAAGGCAATGTGACCGACCTGGCGGCAGGCGGCGGCGTCATCACGCCGTACGACGGTGCGCAGGCCCCGGCGTTTGCGGATGCCGGCGTGTTCGGCAAGATGTTCCAGAACGAGCGCGGCTCGGCCGCCTTGGGCGCCTTCAAGCTGGATTACCCGGCCGGCATGCTGGACAGCGTGCAGGCGTTCACCATCGGCTTCTGGTATCAGTCGGACGGTACGGCGAACGACCGTTCCATTCTGGGCAACAAGGACTACAACTCCGGCGGCAACCCTGGCATCACCATCGCCCAGTGGGCCGGCCCCGAGCTGCGCTTCAACCTGGCGGGCGGCACGCGCGTTGATATCAACGGGGTGAAGTTCACGCCGAACAAGCCGGTCTACATCGCCATGGCCATCGACAAGACGGCCAAGACCATGACCGCCTACGTGTACGACAGCGAAATCGGCTTCTCGCGCCGCGTCACCGGCACGGCCGCGGTGAACCTGGCGCAGATCGCTGGCGTGTTCGGCCCGCACATCGGCCTGAACGAAGACGGCCGCGGCACCTACGGCATCTGCTGCGCCGGCACCAAAGGCCCGTACACGATGTATTTCGACGACCTGGCCTTCTGGTCCCGCGCGCTGACCGAAGACGAAGTGAAGTCGCTGGCCATGTCCGGCAAGTCCGTTTCCGAACTGTTTCCCTGATGTTTCCTGGATAGAAAAAACATGAGTCATTCCATGATCTTGCGCAACCTTCTGCGCGCTGGCGCGGTGCTGATGCTGACCGCCACGCTGGCCGCCTGCGGCGGTGATGACGGCGACGACAGCACGCCGCCCGACAACGGCGGCGGCACCGAAACGCCCACGCCCACGCCCGTACCGCCCACGCCGGCCAAGCCCGAACTGCGTTGCGCGCCTTGAGCCGCGCCTCTTACCGAGTCATAGGAAAAGCATCCGTGAAGTCCGAAAAAGACCCGATCCACGCCGGCAAGCGCCGCTTCCTGCGTAACGCCGCCGCTTCCACCGCCGGCCTGACCGCGCTGTCGATGTTCCCGCCCGCCATCCGCCGCGCGCTGGCCATTCCGGCCAACAACCGCACGGGCACCATCAACGACGTTGAACACGTGGTGATCCTGATGCAGGAAAACCGCTCGTTCGATATGTACTTCGGCACGTTCAAGGGCGTGCGCGGTTTTGGCGACCGCATCACGATTCCGCTGCCGCAGAACCGTTCGGTGTGGGAGCAGACCAATGGCACCCGCGTGGTGATGCCGTATCACCTGGACAGCACGCAGGGCAACGCCCAGCGCGTGTCCGGCACGCCGCATGATTACGTGGACGCGCAGATGGCGTGGGACGGCGGCCGCATGGACCAGTGGCCGCGCTACAAGCAGAACCAGTCGATGGGCTACTACCGCCAGAAAGAGGTGGCGTTCCAGTTCTCGCTGGCCGAAGCCTTCACGCTGTGCGACGCCTATCACTGTTCGTCGCACGGCGGCACCAACACGAACCGCTTGTTCCACTGGACCGGCACGAATGATCCGCTGGCGCAGGGCAACGGCCCGTCGACCCGCAACCAGTGGGACAGCCTGGGTGCGTCCACCACCGGCTGGACGTGGATGACGTACCCGGAACGTCTGCAAAAGGCGGGTGTCAGCTGGAAGGTTTACCAGAACCTGCCCGAGAACTTTGGCGACAACCCGCTGGCCGGCTTCCAGCAATACCGCCGCGCCAACGAGCAGGCGGGCAACGCCGCCAGCGGTTCGCCGTACCCGGCCTGGACGCCCAGCATGGACGCCGCCAACCCCTTGTACAAGGGCACGGCCAACACCATGCCCGACGGCGGCTTCCTGCAATCGCTGCGAGACGACGTCAACAACGGCACCTTGCCGCAAGTGTCGTGGATCGTGGCGCCTGCCACGTATTCCGAGCACCCCGGCCCGTCCAGCCCCATCCAGGGCGCGTGGTACATCCAGGAAACGCTGGATGCGCTGACGTCGAACCCGGACGTCTGGAGCAAGACGGTGCTGTTGATCAACTTCGACGAAAACGACGGCTACTTCGACCATGTGCCGTCGCCCGCCGCCCCGTCGCTGAACGCGGATGGGTCGATGGCCGGTGCGTCCACCGTCAACACCGATCTGGATCGCCACACGCACGCGTCCGCTCAGGATGCGGCGGATAACCGCGTCTATGGCCCCGGCCCGCGCGTGCCGATGTATGTGGTGTCGCCGTGGAGCCGTGGCGGTTGGGTCAATTCCCAGGCGTTTGATCACACGTCGGTGCTGCGTTTCCTGGAAGCCCGTTTCGGCGTGGCGGAAGACAACATCAGCCCGTGGCGCCGTGCGGTGCTGGGCGACCTGACCTCGGCTTTCAACTTCGCCACGCCCAATGACGAGAAGCTGCCCGACCTGAATCGGCTGACCCGTTCGGGCTCGGACCAGGAACGCGCGGCGCAGGAAGCGCTGACCGCCGTGCCGCTGCCGGACACGACGACGCAGGCCAAGCCGGTGCAGGAAAAGGGCTACCGCTACGCGCGCGCCTTGCCGTACGAGCTGCACACCAGCGGCCGCAGCCAGCCCAGCACGGGCAACATGTGGCTGCTGTTTTCCAACACTGGCAAGCAGGCTGCCGTCTTCCATGTCTATGACCGCCTGCATCTGGACCGCCTGCCGCGCCGCTACACGGTGGAAGCGGGCAAGCAACTGGAAGGCAGCTGGGACACGGCCGCTGACGGCGGTAAGTACGACCTGTGGGTGCTTGGCCCCAACGGCTACCACCGCCACTTTGCCGGCGACCTGGCCTTGGCGCGCACGTCGCAGCTGGACCCGGAAATCCGCGTCTGCTATGACATCGCCAATGGCGACGTCTATGTCAGCTTCATCAACAGCGGCAAGGACGCCTGCACGTTCGAAGTCACGCCCAACGCTTACTACACCAACAATGAGCGGTGGACGCTGACGGTGCCGGCGGGCAGCAAGGTGGAACAGCACTGGGCGCTGGAAGCCAGCGGCCACTGGTACGACTTCACGGCCCGCCTGGCCGAAGACCCGTCGTACCTGCGCCGCTTCGCCGGCCACGTTGAAACGGGCAAGACGTCCATCACCGACCCGGCGATGGCGAGCTAAGCCCCAAGGGCGTAAGCCCTGAGGACGTAAGCCCTAAGCAGGTAAGCCTGAGCAGGTAAGCCCTGAGCAGGTACGCCCCCAGCATCAGGCGGTGGTTTGCGGTTCGCGCGCCCGGAAGGCCGTGGCGCACGCTTCGCAGATCGCCGCCGTGATGCTCTGGCGTGCGTGCTCGCGCCGTTCCAGCATGCCGATGGCCCGCGAAAGCGGGCCTAAGTCTTGGGGCAGCGTCAGAATACGAAGTTCGGGGCTGTGTTGCCAGTTGGACCCGTTGATCAGCGGCAACAGGGTCACGCCGACCTCTTGGCGCACCAGCTCCACCAGCGTCTCGATGGCGTTGAGTTCCAGGAATTCGTTCAGCGGTACCGCCAGGCGCCGCAGCAGGCGGTCAATCTGCAAGCCCGTGCGTTGCGTGCGGTCAAAGCGCAGGAAGGGGTTGTTCGCCAGCACCTGACGCGCGTCCTTGCCCGTGGCGGATGCCGGCGCAATCACCACCAGCCGCTCTTCATATAGGGGAGTCCAGCGCGTGCTGGCCATCTTGCGGCCGGCTTCCACCAGGAACGCCGCGTCCAGCTCGCCGTCTTCGACCTTGCCGGCCAGCTCGCTTGCCTTGCCCGACAGGATGCGCACGTCCAGCTTGGGGTGGGCCTTCTTCAAGCCCGACACCACCTTGGACAGCGTGCCCATGCACGACACGATGCTGCCCACCGAGACCGACCCGGCCAGTTCGCCCGGCACCGTGCGCGGCAGGCGCATTCGGTCGTATAAATCCAGTAAATGCTTGATTTCAGGTAGCAATTCCCGGCCGGCTGCGTTAAGAATGGCAAGTCGGCCGCTACGGTCGAAGAGTTCGCGCCCCAGCTCCGCTTCCAGCGAGCGCATTTGAAAGCTGACGGCGGCCTGGGTCAGCGCCACTTGCTCGGCCGCTTCGGAAAAAGAGCCATGGTGGGCAACCGCCAGAAACGTGCGCAAAAACCGGATGGTGCTCATAGCGATGACCCATAAAAATTTCTTTTATGACGGAACAAAAAATCAAATTGATTTAATTAGATCACGAGAGTACCTTCGCCTGCTTAACCCGATTTGACCCGTTCAGACCTGTTTAGAGACAAGCCACATGAAATCCTTCGACTGGGGCAACCCGTATCCTTCCGTTCGCATCCCGCTGTTTGCGCGCAACGTGGTGTCCACGTCGCATCCGCTGGCAGCCCAAGCCGGGTTGCGCATGCTGCTCAAGGGCGGCAACGCCGTGGACGCCGCCATTGCGGCCGCCGCCACGATCGTGCTGGTTGAACCGGTTTCCTGCGGCTTGGGCGGCGACTGCTTCGCCATCGTCTGGGACGGCAAGGAACTGCATGGTTTGAACTCGTCGGGCGTGGCCCCGGCGGCCTGGAACACCGCGTACTTCAAGGCGAAGTACGGCACGGGCCCCGACGGCCTGGCCATTCAGCCCAAGCGCGGCTGGGACGCCGTGACGGTGCCGGGCGTGGTGGCCGGTTGGGCTGCCTTGCATGAAAAGCTGGGCAAGCTGCCGTTCGAACAACTGTTCGAACCCGCCATCGAAATCGCCGAGCGCGGCTACGCCGTGCCGCCGGTCGTGGCGCACAAGTGGGGCGCCGCCGCCGAAGAACTGAAGTCGCAGCCGGGCTACGCCCAGGCGTTCATGCCGGAAGGCCGCGCGCCCAAGGTTGGCGAACACTTCCGTTTCCCGGATGCCGCCAACACGCTGCGCCGCATCGCTGAATCCAAGGGCCGCGACTTCTATGAAGGCGAGCTGGCCGAACGCATCGCCGCCTTCAGCAAGGAATGCGGCGGCGCGATGACGCTGGAAGATCTGCGCAACTACCGTCCGGAATGGGTCAAGCCGATTTCCAAGTCGTACCGTGGCTACGAACTGCACGAGATCCCGCCGAACGGGCAGGGCATTGCCGCGCTGATCGCGCTGGGCATCGTCGAACGCTTCGACATGTCTGACATTCCGGTGGATTCGGTGCAGTCGCAGCACATCCAGATCGAAGCCATGAAGCTGGCGTTTGCTGACCTGTACAAGTACGTGGCCGACCCGCGCGCCATGCAGGTGACGCCCGAGCAGATGCTGTCGGACGCCTACCTGGACAGCCGCGCCAAGCTGATCCGTCTGGATCAGGCCACGCACTTCGAAGCGGGCCGCCCGCATGCCGGCGGCACCATCTACCTGACCGCCGCCGACGAAAACGGCATGATGATCTCGTTCATCCAGTCCAACTACATGGGCTTTGGATCGGGCGTGGTGGTGCCGGGCACCGGCATCAGCATGCAGAACCGTGGCGTGGGCTTCTCGATGGACCCCAAGTCGGCCAACGTGGTCGAAGGCGGCAAGCGCCCGTTCCACACGATCATCCCGGGCTTCCTGACGCGCGGCGGCAAGCCGGTCATGAGCTTTGGCGTGATGGGTGGCGACATGCAGCCGCAAGGCCACATGCAGACCGTCGTGCGCATGATCGACTACCACCAGAACCCGCAGGCTGCGTGCTGCGCCCCGCGCTGGAAGGTCAACCGCGACTTCACGCTGGACATCGAAACCAATATGAAGGCGTCCACCATTGCAGGCTTGAAAGACCTCGGGCATGCTTTGAAGTCCGTTGACGATCCGTACATGGACTTCGGCGCGGGCCAGTTCATCTGGCGCATGTCGGAAAGCGACAACGAGCTGGGTTACGTCGCCGCCAGCGACAGCCGCCGCGACGGCCAGGCCGTCGGCTTCTAAGACGGCCATCCACATTCAAGCATCGCAAGCAACAAGGGGAAATAACACAATGAAACGCTTGACCTTGACCTTCGGCGCCAGCCTGCTGGCGCTGGCTGCGGGCGCCGCGTGCGCCCAGAACATCCGGATCGGCCTGCAGGAAGATCCCGACGTTCTGGACCCGCATCGCGCCCGCACCTACGTGGGCCGCATCGTGTTCACGTCGCTGTGCGACAAGCTGGTGGACATTGATCCCAAGCTGCATTTCGTGCCGCAGCTGGCCACGTCGTGGTCGTTCAGCCCTGATAACAAGGTGCTGACGTTCAAGCTGCGCGAAGACGCGCTGTTCCATGACGGCGCGAAGTTCGACGCCGCCGCGGCCAAAGCCAACCTGGAACGCGCGATGACGCTGCCGGACAGCCTGCGCAAGGGCGAACTGGCCTCGGTTGAAAAAGTGGACGCGCCGGACGCCACAACCCTGGTGCTGACGCTGAAAAAGCCCGACGCCACCTTGCTGGCCCAGCTGTCTGACCGCGCCGGCATGATGCTGTCGCCCAAGACCTTCGCCGACGCAGACGTGGCCTCGGTGGGCCGCAAGCCCGTGTGCTCGGGCCCGTACAAGTTCGTTGAACGCATCCAGAACGACCGCATCGTGCTGGAAAAATTCGACCAGTACTACGACGCCAAAGACTACGCGTTCAAGCGCGTCACCTTCCTGCCCATTCCCGACACCACGGTTCGCTTGTCGAATCTGCGCGCCGGCGATCTGGACTTGCTGGAACGCCTGAACCCGTCCGACGCGCCGCAAGTGAAGACCGACGCCAGCCTGACGTTTGCGCCGGTGGCCGGCCTGGGCTTCCAGCAGTTCATGTTCAACGTGGCCAACGGCAAGCGCGCCGAAGACAACCCGTTCAAGAACAAGCTGGTGCGCCAGGCGTTCCAATACGCCATCGACCGCAACGCCATCAACGAAGTGGCAGGCGGCGGCATTTTCGAACCGGCCCAACAGCCGTTCCCGCCGGCAAGCCCCTATCACAGCGACAAATTCCCCGTCACCAAGCGTGACGTGGCCAAGTCCAAGGCCTTGCTGAAAGAAGCGGGCCTGGACCGCGTGAAGGCGGAGCTGGTATTCGGCAACAACACCACGACCTCGTCGGTGGCTGAAATCGTTCAGGCGATGGCATCCGAGGCGGGCTTTGACCTGTCCTTGCGTCCCACGGAATACGCGGCCCTGCAAAAGGAATCGTCGGGCGGCAACTTCCAGGTCGTGATGCTGGGCTGGTCTGGCCGCGTGGACCCGGATGGCAACATCCATTCGTTCGTCACCTGCAAGGGCGCGCTGAACGATGGCCACTACTGCAATCCGGAAGTGGACAAGCTGCTGAACGAGGCCCGCACCGTTACGGATGAAGCCAAGCGCAAAGCGATTTACGAGCAGGCGCAGACCATCATCCAGGACGAACTGCCGGGCGTGTACAACTACTACCAGCCGTGGCCGTTTGCGATGGGCAAGAAGGTCAAGGGCTTTACGCCGTATCCTGATGGCATGATCCGCCTGAAGGGTGTGACGTTCGCGCAAAAGTAATGACGACGCGCGGCGCGCCTTTTAGGGCGCTGCGCACATGGGATGCGGCGACGCATCCCATGGTTCTTTGCGGCGGCCGCGCGCCAGGTGTTGTTGGCCTGACGCCGTCCGCCGTTCCTGTTCTACGGTTTTTCCCACATGCTTAAACTAATCTTGCGCCGCGTGATCGTCGCGATACCGACACTGATACTGGTGTCGATGATCGTGTTCATGCTGCAGAAAATCCTGCCCGGCGATCCGGTGCTGACCTTGGCCGGCGAAGAGCGCGACCCGGCCGTCCTGGATTACCTGCGCGACAAATACCGCCTGAACGATCCGCTGCCGATGCAATACGCGGCCTGGGCCGGCCAGGTGCTGCAAGGCGATCTGGGCAAGTCCCTGCGCACCGACGTGCCCGTCACGACGCTGATCGCGCAAAAGCTGCCCGTTACCCTGCAACTGGCCGCCATGGCCATGTTCTTTGCGCTCTTGATCGGCATCCCGATGGGGATCATCGCCGCGGTGCGCAAGGGCAAGCCCATTGAAATGGGCGCCAACATCGCGGCGCTATCCGGCATGTCCATCCCCAACTTCTGGCTGGGGATCATCCTGATCATGGTGGTATCCGTGCAGTGGAAGCTGCTGCCGGCGTCCGGTTATGTGTCACCCGCGGAAGATTTCTGGCTGTCGATCAAGACCATGCTGATGCCGTCGCTGGTGCTGTCCACCGCGATTGCCGCCTACCTGATGCGTCACACGCGTTCGTCCATGCTGGAAGCGCTGTCGGCCGATTACGTGCGCACCGCGCGCGCCAAGGGCGTGTCGCCGCGCCAGGTCGTGCTGCGCCACGCGCTGCGCAATGCGCTGATGCCGATTGTGACGCTGGTGACCTTGCTGTTCGGTGAATTGCTGGCCGGCGCCGTGCTGACCGAACAGGTCTTCACGATTCCGGGCTTCGGCAAGCTGGTGGTGGACGCGGTGTTCACGCGCGATTACGCGGTGGTGCAGGGCGTGGTGCTCTGCGTGGCGGTGGGCTTCATTCTGATGAACCTGCTGGCCGACATTCTGTACATCCTGGTCAACCCCCGCCTGAGGCACTCATGAGCGCACTTCCTGCAACGGCCGCTGCCGTCACGCCGCCCCGCAGCCGCAATCGCGCCTGGGGAAAATTCAAACGCAATCACATCGCGATGCTGGGTCTGGCCATCGTCGCGTTCTTCGTCCTGTTGGCCGTGCTGGCGCCTTTCATCGCCAACCACGACCCCTTGCAGACCAGCTTCACCACCATCCGCAAGGCGCCGTCGGCGTCGTACTGGCTGGGCACCGATGAGCTGGGCCGCGACATTTTCAGCCGCATGGTCTATGGCGCCCGCGCGTCGTTGATGGCGGGCCTGGTGTCGGTGCTGATCGCGCTGGTGGTCGGTGTGCCGTTCGGGCTTGCCGCCGGTTACTTCGGCGGCTGGACGGACAGCATCATCTCGCGCGCCACGGAAGCGCTGCTGGCCATTCCGTTCCTGATCCTGGCCATCGCGCTGGCCGCCTTCCTGGGGCCGAGCCTGACCAACGCGATGATCGCCATCGGCGTATCGGCCGCGCCCAAGTTCGTGCGTTTGACGCGCGGGCAGGTGCTGGCGGTGAAGAACGAAGACTATGTGCAGAGCGCACGCGCGTTGGGCGCATCTGACCTGCGCATCATCGGCCGGCACGTGTTCCCCAACGTGATGCCGCCGCTGATCGTGCAAGCCACGATCACCATCGCCACGGCCATCATCGCCGAGGCCAGCCTGTCGTTTCTGGGCCTGGGGCTGCAACCGCCGACCCCGTCGTGGGGCTCGATGCTGAACACGGCCAAGAACTTCATGACCCAGGCGCCCTGGATGTCGATCTTCCCCGGGTCGGCCATTTTCCTGGTGGTGCTGGGCTTCAATCTGCTGGGCGACGGCCTGCGCGATGCGCTTGATCCGCGTCAGGAAAAGTAATCACTATGGCAACCATGGACCCTAAACGCGTCGTTCAGGTCAGTGACCTGACCGTGCGCTTCAAGACCCCTGATCGCACGGTGGAAGCCGTGCGCAATGTGTCGTTTCACGTTGACCGTGGCGAAACGCTGGCGATTGTCGGCGAGTCCGGTTCGGGCAAGTCGGTAACGTCGCTGGCGCTGATGCGCCTGGTGGAATATGGCGGCGGCAAGATCGTCAATGGCGATATGTTCCTGCGCCGCCGCAATGGCGAGGTGCTGGACTTGGCCCATGCCCCCGACACCACGCTGCAACGCGTGCGCGGGGCGGACGTGGCGATGATTTTCCAAGAGCCGATGACCTCGCTGAACCCGAGCTTCACGGCCGGCAACCAGATCGCCGAAGCCCTGCAATTGCACCAGGGCCTGGACGCGGCAGCCGCGCGCGCCGAGACGCTGCGCATGCTGGAACGCGTGCGCATCCCTGAGGCCCGCGCCATTCTGGACCGCTATCCGCACCAGTTGTCGGGCGGCATGCGCCAGCGCGTGATGATCGCGATGGCGTTGTCGTGCAAGCCTCAGCTGCTGATCGCCGACGAACCGACGACGGCGCTGGACGTCACCATCCAGGCCCAGATCCTGCAACTGATTCGTCAGCTGCAAGAAGAAATGGACATGGGCGTGATTTTCATCACGCACGATATGGGCGTGGTGGCTGAAGTGGCCGACCGCGTGCTGGTGATGTATCGCGGCGACAAGGTGGAAGAGGGCGGTTCGGACGAGATCTTCGCGCGTCCGCAGCATGCCTATACGCGAGCGCTGTTGTCGGCGGTGCCGCGCCTGGGCGCGATGCATGGCACGGATGAACCCGCGCCGTTCCCGCTCTTGAAGGTGGAAGAGGCCGCGCATGTGGCGGACCCGGCTGCGCTGGTGGATGCCCCGGTGGCGGCGCCGTCAACCGTGCGCCGCGAGAACGGCCCGGTGCTGAAGGTGCGCGACCTGACGACCAGTTTCGACATCACTGGCGGCATTCTGGGCCGGGTGCAGAAGCGCGTGCACGCGGTGGAGAAGGTCAGCTTCGACCTGTATCCCGGCGAGACGCTGTCGCTGGTGGGCGAGTCCGGTTGCGGCAAGACGACGACGGGCCGTTCGCTGTTGCAGCTGGTGAAGAGCAAGAGCGGCACGATTGAGTTCGACGGCAAGAATATCGGCGCGTTGCGCGGCAGCGCGATGCAGACGTTGCGCCAGCACATCCAGTTCATTTTCCAGGACCCGTTCGCGTCGCTGGACCCGCGGATGACGGTGGGCTATTCCATCATGGAACCGCTGCTGATCCATAACGTGGCGCGCGGCAAGGCGGCGCAGGATCGCGTGCGCTGGCTGATGGACAAGTGCGGGCTGCTGCCTGAGATGATCGACCGCTATCCGCATGAGTTTTCGGGGGGTCAACGTCAACGCATCTGCATTGCGCGGGCGTTGGCGTTGAATCCGAAGGTGGTGATTGCGGACGAGTCGGTGTCGGCGCTGGACGTGTCGATTCAGGCGCAGATCGTGAATCTGCTGCTGGATTTGCAGCGGGAATTGGGGGTGTCGTTCCTGTTCATCTCGCATGATATGGCGGTGGTGGAACGGGTGAGCCACCGGGTGGCGGTGATGTATCTGGGGCAGATCGTGGAAATCGGCCCGCGCCGGGCGATCTTCGAAAATCCGCAGCATCCGTATACGAAGAAGCTGATGGCTGCGGTGCCGATCGCTGATCCCCAGCGGCGGCATCGGGAGCGGTCATTGCTGGTGGATGAGATTCCTAGCCCGATGAGAAAGCTGGGGGATGATCCGCTGGTGGAGCCGTTGGTTGCCGTCGGAGACGGGCATTTTGTCGCCCGACATTCGGTGGGGGTTTATTGAGGCTGGGTTTTTTGGTGTAGCGGTTGTGGGTTCCGTTGTTGGTATCGGGGTGGGTTCTTAACCCGCGTGTGGCGTCGGGGCGGGGGTGAGCGGGGCTCAACGATTGCGGTCCGGAGCCTTCGCTCCGGACGTCCCCCTCGTCATCTTCGTTGTTGCCTGCGGCAACTGCCTTCAGATTCCCTCGGGCGCATCGACTCGCCCCGCTCACCCCCGCCCCGACGCCACACGCTGCAATAGCGGCCAGTGACGGGCGCTGGGGAGGGCGGTTTGCTTGGCATTTTTGCCTCGGGTTGTTTGGGGGGGGAAGGTCTTGCGGGGCCGCCAAAGCCGGCCGCGCGGGCGGCCTTTTTTGGCGTTTGGGTGGTGGGGCGTCGTGGCGGTGTTGGAATTAATGTTTTTCCAAGGCCAGCTTCAATCCGAACGCGATGAAGACCGCGCCTGTCATGCGGTCCAGGCCGCGGGTGACTGCGGGCTTTGACAGCCATTTTGCTAGCGGGCGCGTTGCGGCGACTAGCAATGCGAACCAGAGTACGCCCAGCAGCGCGTGGATCGCGGCGAGCAGCAGGCTGAAAGTCAGCACGTTGGTGCCGGCTGGAATGAATTGGGGCAGGAAGGTGATGTAGAAAATGCCCACCTTCGGATTCAACGCGTTGGTCAGGCAGCCTCGCAAGAACCAGCCGGTGGCGCTGGTAGTGGAGGGTATCGCGATGGGTTCGGCGGGCTGCAACGGCGTCGTCTTTTTGCCCGGCAATGTGCGCCACAGCAATTTCGCACCCAGATAAAACAAGTACGCCGCTGCACAAATCCGCAGGGTGTCATAGGCCAACGTCGACACCGCCAACAACGACCCCAAGCCAAAAGCGGCGATAGCGCCCCAAATCAGGCACCCGGCACAAATGCCCAAGCCTGCCATCAGCGCACGGCGTCCGCCTTCGACAGCGGCGGTTCGCAGCACCAATGCGGTATCCAGCCCCGGCGTAATCGTGAGGATGGCGGCAGCCAATGTGAAGGCGAGCAACGCAGCGTTAGCGGTCATAAAAGGAGCAAGATCGAAGGGAAAGCGCGAAGGGCCAAGAGCGGCACCAAACAAAAAGTGTACGCCGCCTTCCGTCACTTGAACCCCAGTGCCGGATGGGCGGCGCGCGAGAAAGTCACCACAAGAAATCAGCCCGCCGCCGCGCGCCGCCCATCTCTACCCACCCCCCACGATGGCGGCCCCCTAAACTAGCGGCTCTCCGCAAGCGCGCAAGCGTCCATCGTCAACGTCCCACAACCGCGTATGCCGATTGCCGCCGCCCGGGCGGCAGCAATTCGGCGGGCTCCGCACGCCTCGTCCCTGACCACAGCTCTAGCAGCGCATCAAGCCCAGACATCGGCAGCTCGTTGCCGTGGCCGTCATGGCTGCGAGCAACCTCGATGCGCCCGAGGGAATCTGAAGGCAGCGGCCGTAGGCCGCAACGAAGATGACGAGGGGGCAGTCCGGAGCGAAGGCTCCGGACCGCAATCGTGGGCGCGAGCAGCCATGACGGCCACGGCAACGAGCGACCTACGAAGCATGTGGTGGTCAAGTTTTAGTGGACACGTCGATAGGTGTTTTTTGGACGCTGGCTGGCTTCATAGGCAGCCGGCGTCAGATAGCCCAGCGTAGAGTGCAGCCGCCGGGTGTT
>NZ_CADIJQ010000004.1 GCF_902859595.1 Achromobacter kerstersii
AGAGACAGGGGTTTAGTCTTCAGAACAGGGTCGACCACCTAAGGGAGCCGCAGAAACTCACCTGTCTCTCGTGGAATGGTAGCTAACCATTCCAGGGCTCAAGATACAAGGGAGCCGAAGGCGGACGAGGATGACAACGGGGCAGTCCGGAGCGAAGGCTCCGGACCGCAATCGTGGGCGCGCGCAGTCAGGGCCACTGCGCCGACGGGCGACCTACGAAGACCGTCAACCGTCCCACGAAGACCATCGACCACCCCACGAAGACCGCCAACCGTCCCACGAAGACCGTCAACCGTCCCACGAAGACCATCGACCACCCCACGAAGACCGTCAACCGCCCCACGAAGACCATCGACCACCCCACGAAGACCGTCAACCGCCGCAAAAAAAACTCCCCCTAAACTCCAAGCCCGTTCTGCTTGAACCAATCCAACATCCGCGTCCAAGCCTGCTCCGCCTCCGCCTTCCGATAAGACGGCCGATAGTCCGCATGAAACGCATGCGGCGCATCCGGATAGACATCGATCCTTGACGCCTTGGCCGCAGCCGGCCCCTTCGCCAGTTCGATCCGCATCTTATCCACGTCCGTCTGCGGAATCCCTGCGTCCTTGCCGCCGTACGCGCCCAGCACCGGCGCCTTCAGCTCGTTCACCAGGCTCAACACCGACTTCGGCTTCAGCTCGCTCGGTTCGCCCGCCAATTGGCCGTAGAACGCCGCGCCGGCTTTCAGTTTCGGGTTGTGGGCTGCGTACAGCCACACTTGGCGGCCACCCCAGCAGAAGCCCACGATGCCCAGCTTGTCAGCGTCGCCGCCATTCGCCGCCGCCCATTTCGCCGTCGCATCCAGGTCGCCCTGCACTTGAATGTCTGGCACCTTGCCGATCACCTCGGCTTGCAGCTTTGGAATCTCGGTGTACTTCGACGGATCGCCCTGGCGCGCGAACAGCTCCGGGGCAATCGCCAGATAGCCCAGGTGAGCCAGACGGCGGCAGACGTCCTGGACATATTCATGCACCCCGAAAATCTCGGACACCACAATCACCGTCGGCAGATTCTTCTTGCCTTGCGGCGCGGCGCGATACGCGGGCATCTTGCCGTCAGTCGTGGGGATATCGATCTTGCCGGCCGTCAGCCCCTTGGCGTCCGTGGCGATGGCGGTCTGGGCCACGGCGGGGCCGGCTGCCAGCGAAAAGCCGGCGGCGACGGTTGTGGCGATGAAACCCCGGCGGTCCAGCCGCAAAGGCGGCAACAGGCTGTCGAAGTGCGCGTCCTGATCTTTCATCGAGAATCTCCTGGCAAAAGTAGGCCGGGGGACGCGATGCGCACCCCCGATTGACCGGCTGGTTTCACTTCAGGGAGAAGTCCACGCGCGAGGGTTGCCCCTCGTCCTTGATGCCGTCCGCGTCCAGCTGCGGCGCAACGATGAAGACACGATCCGCGAGTCCTTCCTGGGCTTGCAACTTCTCATACACCGCCTGCGCGCGGGCATCCGCCAATTGGCGTAACTGCTCATCCCCCACCGGCGCCACGCTGCGCAACATCGCTTCCATCTGGTCCGGCGGCACCGACTTCGACATGCCGATGAAGTTGCGCGGCTTGTCCTTGATGTCGGCGTCGTCGTAGACGGCTTCCAGATACTTCGCGCGTTCAGCGGGCGAAACCTTGACGCCCGCCACGTTCGGCTTCTTGCCGCGCGGCGTGGTGTCGGCGGCCTTGGCGGCGCGGATCTGGTTGTCGACCCAAGCTTGGCGCAGGCCGTCCAGATCGGTCTTTGGGTCAGCGCGGCCGCTGATGTCCATCTTCAATGCAGGGCGATCCGTCAGCGCTTTGGTCAGCGTGTCGATACGCTTGAGCGTGTCTTCCGTCAGCGCCGCGCTGCCAGGCGCGAACTCCACGTAGGACAGTTCTTCGCCGCCCCCGAAAGCAGAGGCCAGCAGGCTGAACGGCGACGTCACCGCTTTGACCACCAGGTTCATCAGCACCCGCACCACGATGCCGCCCACCGAGAACTCGGGGTCGTCCAGCGAACCCGAGATCGGCAGGTTGATATCGATATTGCCGCGCGAATCCTTCAACAGCGCCACGGCCAGCAGCACCGGCAGCTTGGTGGCGTCGGGGCTGTTGGTCTTGTCGCCGAACGTCAGCTGGTTCAGCACCACGTGGTTCGAGGCTTGCAGCGCGCGGTCCTTGATCTTGTATTCCAAGTCCACCGACAGCTTGCCGCGCTTGATCGGGTAGCCGACGTACTTGGCCGAATACGTGTTGAAGCGCGGCAAGTCCACGCCCTTGGCCGACGCCTTCAAGTCCAGCGTCAGGAACTTGGCGAAGGGCTGCACGATGCCGCTGATCGACAAAGGCGCCGTGGTGTAGACGCGGCCCGTCACCTTGACCTTGGCGGGCTGCGGATTGGTGGACGATACGGCCGTGATTGCGCCTTCGATGGCGGACAACTCCGCCACGTAATTCGGTTTGACGAAGCGGTCGGTAAACGTCATGCGGCCGCGCGTCAGCGTGACGCTGTTGACCGCAATGTCCGGCATGCCCGCGCTTGCACTGCCCGAGCTGCCCTTGGCTGCGGCAGCAGGCGCGGCAGCGGGCGGGGACGCTTGCCGGCCCGGCGTCTGCGTGTCTTGCGTGATCGAGCCGCCTGCCTGCCCAGGCGCGGCGATCAGGTCCATCACGTTCAGCCGGCCCTGCGCGTTCAGCAGGATGCGGCCGTAGAAGTCTTCCAGCGCGATGTCGCCCAGCTTGGCCGCGATCTTGTCACCCGCCACCGACACGTCCATGCCCACGAAACCCAGGCGCTTCCAGTTCAGGAAGTCGTCGTTGTTGACGCGGTCTTGCAAGTCGACGCCGGTGACTTCGACGCCGCCCTTCCAGTTGACCTTCATCGGCGCATTGCCGGCCGCGGCCGCGAAGTCGACGTTGCCCTTCGCGCCCAACGTAATGGCGCGCACCGTCGCATTCAGGCTGGATGCGGCATAAGGCGCGAACGCGGCCACGTTCAGCTCGGACAAGTCCACCGACGACTTCAGCGTCAGCGGCTGCGGGGTGAACGCGCCCTTCAAGTCCAGCTTGCCGTTGCCCTGGATGCCGGCGGCGGCCACCGTGAAGTTGCTTTGCCCCGGGCCCATGGCCAGGCGGTCGGCGGTGACGTGCAGCGTTTGCAGGGCGATATCCAGCGCGGGCTTGAGCGATTCATCGCGCGCCTTGAATTGCGTCAGGTCGGCTTGCACGGCCGTGGCGGACGCATCAATCACGCCGCCCTTTTCTTTGACATGGACCTGCGCAGAGGCGCCCAAGCGGCCATCTTGCAGCAGGATCGGCGCCACGCTGCGCACGGCGGGCGCAAGCGGCGCCAAGGCGATGTTGCCCATCCGTACGCCCAATTCCAGCGACAGCGGCTTCAGCTCCAGCGGCCCCTTGGCGCGTATCCAGCCGCCGTCGGTGCTGTTGTCCACGGTCAGCCAGAGGTTGACAGGCTGGTCCTTGACCTCGGGGATCTCCACGCCTTCCACAGTGACGGCCATGCCGGTCATGACGTAATCGAGCTTGCTGATCGCATCGGTGACGTAGAGCTCGCCTTCGTGCAGGTTGAAGGCATCCAGCGTCACTTTCCATTCCGCGGGAGCGGGGGCTGGCGGCGTGGTGGCGGCGGTAGCGGGTGCGCCGGGTGCGGCGGGCGTGTTCGGTGTGGGGGATGTGCCGGGCGCGGGCGGCGTGTTCGGGGTGGTGGATGTGCCGGGCGAGGCCGGCGTGTTCGGTGTGGTGGGTGTGCCGGGCGAGGCCGGCGTGTTCGATGTGCTGGGTACGCCGGGCTTGCTGGGCACGGCGGCCGCGTCAGGCGTGGCCGGGGTTTGTGCCGCACCGGCCTCCGGGGAGACCTGGGCCTTCGTTTCCCCCTCAGCCTTCGCCGCCGCCCCTTTGGGCTCCACCTTCAGCCCCATGTCGCGCTTGAGCTTGTCTGCGACCGGCGTTTCAGTCGGCGCCACGCCACCCAGCTCCTTCAGCTTGGCGACGACGTCCTGCCAATTCAGATGTTCGTTCGTATAGCGGCGCACATGAATCTGCGGCGCCCACAGGCCGATTTCGCCGATATAAAGCTGGCGTGCAATCGGCTCCAGTTCAAGACGCGTGACCGTCAGCGCGCTCCAGGCGGCCAGGCGGTCACCAGCGGTGTCATGCAGATCAAAGCGGCGCAGGCCCAGATCACCCACCACGCGGATTTTCGGCGGCGCGTCCTTGGGCTGCTCGAACACGACTTGAAGATTGGAATCCAGCAGCGCGCTGTCCAGCTTGAACGGCAGCGGCATCGGCCACACGTCCGCCCACTTTTCCAGTTGCAGGCCGTTGAAGGCCACGCGCAGGGTTGATGACGGCACCTTGTCGAACGGGCGGGCCACGCCCGTCAGGTCGAACGGGCTGCCGTTGATGCGCAAGTGCAGCCGGGGCTGCACGTCGATGTCGGTGGCGTAACCGAAGTTGGAAATGAACGGCACGCCCACGGCCAGCTCATCCACCACCTGCTTGCGGCCGGTGACCTTGTCATCCAGCGTGATGGTGCCACCCTCGATCACCATGTTGTTCAGCGAAAAACGCGGCAGGCCTTCATCAGGCTTGGGCGGTTCTGCGGGCTTGGCGGCAGACAATTCCTCGATGCGTTGGGAAATATCAGAGAAGTTGAAACGCGTGACGTCTTCGCGCACGACGCTGATGGTAGGCTGACGCAGCGTCAGACGATCAACGACGGGCGCAAACCAGAACAGCGAGCTCCAGGCGGCGCTGGCATCCAGTTCGGCCAGCGTCAGCAGCGGTGTCTGCGAACCCGGCTGGGCAACGGCCAGGTCGCGGGCGCGGAGGGTGAGCGTGAAGGGATTGAAGCTGATCTTGCCGACGGAAACGTCGCGGCCAATCATCTTGGATACGTCGTCCGTCAGGACGTTGTGCAGTACCTTGGGGACTTGCCAGGCGGCAACGCCGAACAGGATCAGCACAAACGCCACGATGCCCACCAGGATCTTGCCGGCGCGCCGGGTGAGCCGAAGCTTTGGCATCCGCACGGGCATCGAGAGTCTCCTGATACGAGTTGAAGGCGATTATCGCGCCCTGGTTAACGCTCGTCTATCATAGGCGCAACAGCGGCCCGCCCGGCCTGCCGGGACCGCACTTTTCAAACATTAACAATTCTCGATCCCGATTCCCATGCCCCCGACCACCCCCACTTTGAGTCATCTGGATGAAGCCGGCCAGGTCCGCATGGTCGACGTCATCGCCAAGACGGACACCGAGCGCGTAGCGATTGCCACCGCCAGCGTCCGCATGAATGCCGTGGCCTATGGGCTGTTGACGCAGCCGGGCCAAGGCAAGGGCGAAGTGCTCAACACCGCGCGCGTGGCCGCCGTGCTGGCCGCCAAGCGCTGCGCCGAGCTGATCCCGCTGTGCCACAGCCTGCCGCTGGCGTTCGTCGGCGTGGACTTTTCTTTGGACGACGCCGCGCATCGCATCGACATCCTGGCCACGTGCCGCACCAGCTACAAGACGGGCGTGGAAATGGAAGCCATGATGGCGTGCAGCGTGGCCGCGCTGACCATCTACGACATGTGCAAAGCGGCCGACAAGGGCATCGTGGTTGAACAAGTTCGCCTTAAGTACAAGGCGGGAGGAAAAAGCGGTGAATGGCGCAACGATTAATCTCCTGTACTTCGCCCGCGTGGCGGAGCTGGTCGGCAAGCGCACGGAAAGCTGGCCGCTGGATGGCGACTCCACGGGCGCGCAACTGCTGTCCGCGCTGGGCGCGCGTTATCCCCAGCTGGAACCTGCCAGCCGTTTGAAGCTGGCCATCAACCAGACCCATTCCAAACCGACGGCCGCGATTCGCCCGGGCGATGAGGTCGCCGTGTTCGAACCCGTCACCGGAGGTTGAACGCCATGATCAGCGTCCAGGAAGCCGATTTCGACGGCGCCGCGCTGACGGCCGCGCTGCGTGACAGCGCCGGCCCCGGCGTGGGCGGCATCGTCACCTTCGTGGGCTATGTGCGCGACTACGCGCCCGATGCGCCCACCGACACGCTCTTTCTTGAACACTACCCCGGCATGTGCGAGCGCGAGCTCGAAGCCATTGCCGCCACCGCCCGCGAACGCTGGAAGCTGGCCGGCACCGTGATCGTGCACCGGGTGGGCGCGTTGCACCGCAATGCCCAGATTGTGTTCGTGGCGGCCGCCAGCGCTCATCGCGGCGACGCCTTTCGCGGCTGCGAATACATCATCGACGCGCTGAAGACGCGCGCCCCCTTCTGGAAGCGCGAGACGCTTGCGGGCGGCAGCAGCTTCTGGGTCGAACAACGCCAATCCGACCAGGACCGCACGGACTCCTGGGATGAAGACACCGCCCCCTCGAAGGAACGCCCATGAGCGAAGCCATCCCCGTCTCTCTGGCCTGCGCCGTCCTGACGGTCAGCGATACCCGCAGCGCGGGTGACGACACGTCCGGCAACCTGCTGGCCCATAACCTGGCGCATGCGGGCCACCAGTGTGTGCGCCGCGATATCGTGCGCGACGACATCTACCAGATCCGCCGTGTCATCAGCGACTGGATCGCCGACCCCGACGTGCAGATCATCCTGACGACAGGCGGCACGGGCTTTTCGCATCGCGACCATACGCCGGCGGCCATCCTGCCGCTCCTGGACCGCGAGATTCCCGGCTTTGGTGAACTGTTCCGCCAGATTTCCTACACCGAGATTGGCAGCTCCACCATCCAGTCGCGCGCGTTTGCCGGGTCGGCCAACCAGACGCTGATTTTCTGCCTGCCCGGGTCGAACAATGCCTGCGAAACCGCCTGGGCGCAGATCCTGCGCGAGCAGTTCGACAGCAGCCACCGCCCGTGCAACTTCGCCTCGCACTTCAAGCCCACT
The DNA here is from genome assembly GCF_902859595.1 of Achromobacter kerstersii. GTDB lineage: Bacteria > Pseudomonadota > Gammaproteobacteria > Burkholderiales > Burkholderiaceae_B > Achromobacter > Achromobacter kerstersii. Next base: position 6,915 of record NZ_CADIJQ010000004.1, read on the forward strand.
GAAGAAGACCACTGACCCATGCTGGATTTTGATCATGCCCAGACCCTGCTGGCCAATGCCGCAGGGCCGCTGCAACGCCGCGACGACATCCCCCTGAACGACGCCGCGGGCCGCGTGCTGGCGACCGACCTGGAAGCCACCGTGGACATCCCGCCGGCCGACAACAGCGCCATGGACGGCTATGCGCTGCGCGTGGCCGATTGGCAAGCCGGCGCCCGCCTGCCCATCCAGCAACGCTGCTATGCCGGCGACGTGCCCGAACCGCTCAAACCCGGCCACGCCATCCGCCTGTTCACGGGCAGCCTGATTCCCGATGGCGCCGATACCGTCGTCATGCAGGAAGACACGGTCGAAGCCGACAACCAGGTCGAGATCACACGCCAGCCCGCGCCCAACCAGCACATTCGCCGCCGTGGCGAAGACACGCTGACCGGCGCGCCCTTGCTGGCCGCAGGCACGCTGCTGCAAGCGGCGCACGTGGCGCTGCTGGCGTCGCAAGGGCTGGCCAGCGTGCCGGTCTTGGGCCAGTTGCGCGTTGGCATCCTGACCACCGGCGATGAGCTCGTGCCGCCCGGCACGCCGCGCGCGCCGGAACAGATCTACAACTCCAACGGCCCGATGCTGGCCGCACTGGTGCGCGGCCTGGGCGCCCTGCCCGTGCACGTCTTGCATGCGCGCGATACGGAAGCCGATCTGCTTGCTGCCTTCAAGACCTTGCTGGCCGATTGCGACTTGGTGCTGAGCGTGGGCGGCGTGTCCGTCGGCGAGCGCGACCTGGTCAAGCCGGCGCTGGCCACGTTGGGCGGTGAACTGTCGCTGTGGAAGGTGCGCATGAAGCCCGGCAAACCGGTCGCGCTGGCAAAGATTGGCGGCACGCCCGTCGTCAGCCTGCCCGGCAATCCGGTGTCGGCCTATGCCGTGTTTGCGATGCTGGTGTCGCCGCTGGTGCGCCGCATGCAGGGCCGCGAAACCATCTTCCCGCCTGTCAGCCTGCTGCCTTTGCGCACCGAGCGTCCGCGTCAGGATGGCCGCGAAGAATTCCTGCGCGTCCAGTGCCGCACGGCCGAGCATGGCGGCAGTGAATTGGTGCCTTACGGCCACCAGGGGTCAGGCGTGATCAGCTCAATGCCGTGGGCAACAGGGCTGGCGCGCTTGCCGGCCGATGTCCTGGTCAACGATCAGGATCGTGTGCCGTACTACGACTTGCGCCACTGGCTGGCGTAGCGGGTGACGTAGCGGCTGGCGTGGCGGCTTACTGGGCGGCTTACTTGGCGGCTGGCGCCGCGGCGGTCGCATGACGGCTGGCGTATTGCGCCGCCGCGGCCAATTCCTCCGCCGTGTTGACGTTCATGAAGGCGTCGGGCGTGTCGTCAAAACGCGCTTCGACGCCGCCCATGCGGGCTTGCCACAAGCCCACTTTGCGGTCGCCCGCCCGCAGATATTCAAGCAAGGCCGGCAGCAGCGTCGTGCGTAAGGCCATGCAGGCCGAATGCTGCTGGCCGCCAGCCACGGCGTGCGCCAGCGGTGCATCGGCCGATGCCGCCGCAGCGATCAGCCGCGCCGCCAGATCATCAGGTAGAAAAGGCGTATCGCACGGCGTCACCACCAGCCAATCATCGTGTTCAGCGGCGGCGGCAGCCAGCCCTGCCGCGATGCCCACCAACGGGCCTTGAAACGCGCCCAGCTCGGGCTCCCCGTCGGCCACCACCTGGCCGTATTGCGCATAGCGGTCCAGATGCCGGTTGGCGCTGATGATCACGCGCCCCACCTGCGGCGCCAGGCGGCGCGCCACGTGCGCCACCATCGGCTCGCCGTTCAACTCGACCAGCCCCTTGTCCTGATGCTGCATCCGAGACCCCTGCCCGCCCGCCAGGATCAGGCCGGCGATGCGCGTGTGCGGCGTTGCGGGGTCAGCCACCGATGTAGCTCATTTCAACTTTGCGGCCGGGGTCGGGCGTGGGGTCGGCCATGTTGCGGCCGCGCAGTTCCGAGTAATGATCGTTGCGCCCCGACCAGATGCCCGCCAGGATGGCCGCCAATTCGGCGTCGCTTGCGCCATCGCGCAAGGGTGCGCGCAAGTCGTAGCCTTCGTGTGCGAACAGGCACAGGAAGAGCTTGCCTTCCGGTGACAGGCGCGCGCGCGTACAGCCGCCGCAAAACGCATGCGTGACGCTGGAGATGACGCCGATTTCGCCGCCGCCATCCACATAGCGCCAGCGTTCGGCGACGCGGCCCATCTCGGTGGTTTGCACGGGTTCCAGCGCATGAACGGCGCCGATGCGGTCCAGCACTTCCTGGCTGGGCACCACTTCGGCCAGGTTCCAGCCGTTGGTGTTGCCCACGTCCATGTATTCGATGAAGCGCAGGATGTGGCCGCTGTGACGGAAGCGTTCGGCCATCGGCAGGATTTGCGCGTCGTTCAACCCGCGCCGCACCACCATGTTGACCTTCACAGGCGCCAGCCCGGCTTCGGCGGCGGCATCGATGCCGCGCAGCACGTCATCGGGCGTGAAGCCGCTGTCGCTCATGTCCTGGAACATGGCGGCGTCCAGCGCGTCCAGGCTGACGGTGACCCGCGTCAGGCCAGCCGCCTTCAGCGCCGCGGCCTTGCGCGCCAGCACGCTGCCGTTGGTCGTCAGCGTCAAGTCCAGAGGACTGCCTTCCAGCGTGCGCAAGCTGGCCAGTTGGCCCACCAGGTTTTCGATGTGTTTGCGCAGCAAGGGCTCGCCGCCAGTCAGGCGGATTTTTTCCACACCCAGCTGCGTGAAGATGCCGGCCAGGCGGCTGATCTCTTCAAACGACAGCAGGTCGGCATGCGGCATGAAGGTGTAGCTGCTGTCGAACACTTCGCGCGGCATGCAGTACGTGCAGCGGAAGTTGCAGCGGTCCGTGACCGAAATTCGCAAGTCGCGCAAGGGGCGCCCGCGCGCATCCCGCGCGGGCTGGCCAGCCGGCGGCAGTTCGCCGGGCGCGGGCCAGGCCGAGCGGTCAGACCGGCGGTCGGCAAGGAAAATCACTTTGCTCATGGGGTGATCATATCTCGGCATCACGTTGCACTGGCGCAAGGTCATCCTGAAGGCAGGGGCATCGCCCTTCAGGCAAAGGCCTCTTCCAGCGTTTGTAAGCGCCCGGTGTCCCGGGCGTCGTAGCCAACCAGTTGCCCCACGTACCCTACGTAATCGGCGCTACGCATGATGCTCAGCAAATCCTGCATGGCCGGGGTTTCCAGCGACGATTTGCGGATGGCGAAAAAGTAGCGCTCGCGCACCAGCGGGATGAAGTCCAGCCCGAAACGGCAGGCGGCGGTTTCAACGCCCACGCCCGTGTCCGCCATGCCGCTGGCAATGTGCGCGGCAATCGCCATATGGGTGAATTCGTTGGTTTCGTAGCCCTGGACCTCGCCGATGGAGACGCCCGCGCGTTGCAGCATCAGCCCCACCAGGTAACGCGTGCTGGACCCGATCTGGCGGTTCACGAAGCGCACATCGGGGCGCGCCAGGTCGGCCATGCCGCGAATCTGCTTGGGGTTGCCCGCCGTCACGAACAGACCCGTGTTGCGCACGGCCAGGTGGATCAGCAGGTATTCGTCGGCGTGCAGCCACTGCGCGTAGCGTTCCATGATGGGCGATTCGAAATCGCCCTGCGGCACCTGAAACCCCGCCAGATCGCATTCATGACGCTCTAGCGAGGCCAGCGCCTCGATCGCCGTGCGGTAGCGCAGTTCCAGCCCGGGCTTTCTGCCGCCCATGTGCTGCATCAGCGATTCCACCGCAAAACCGTGGCTGGCATGCAGCCGCAAGTGCGGGCCGCTTTCGGGCAGCAGCCGTTCCAGCTCTTCCTGCAATTCGGACGCCATGCTGTCCAGCGTGGGCATCAGCCGCGCTTCGATGCGGCGGTTGGCCCAAAGCAGACGTTGCGCAAACGGCGCCAGCTGCGTGCCTTGGCGGCGATTGGTGATGAGCAATTGCGTGCCGAAGATGGTCTCGAAGCGGCGCAATACGCCCCACGCGTGCCGGTAAGACAACCCGCAGGCGCGGCACGCGCCCGTGATGTTGCCGGTGGCGTCGATGGCGGCCAGCAAGGCCAGCATGTCCTGCAATGGCACGGGCGCCGAATCGTCGTCTGTCCCCAATGTCCATTGCGGCCGCAGGCCGATTCGGAACTTATATGTCATTTATTTCTTATTGAAGGCGTTCAAGTACGTGGTTAGAGTACACAAATAACGCGGCGGACGGGCATTTATTATGTTTTTAAAAACATATTAAACGCCACGTATTCCGGCCCACAACAACACCCAGTTCACCTGGAGGAGACCACCGTGCATCAGCGCGAGGCAAAATCCGATCTGGCGTCCAGCGGGGGCGCCCGGGGCGGCCCCCTGGCCCTTGACGCCGCTCAGCATTCCGCCACCCCCGCCATTGCGGCCACCGCCCGCATCGTGGCCAGCCTGAAAGACCTGCCCGGCCCCTTGCTGCCGGTGCTGCACCAGGTGCAACACGAATTGGGCTGTATTCCGGCCGAGGCGGTGCAAACCATCGCCGAGGCCCTGAACCTGTCCCGCGCCGAAGTCCACGGCGTCATCACCTTCTACCCCCATTTCCGCAGCCAGCCGGCCGCGCGCCATACGCTGGAAGTGTGCCGCGCGGAATCCTGCCAGGCCATGGGCGGCGACGATTTGGCCGCCCATGCGCAGGCCAAACTGGGTTGCGGTTTCCACGCCAGCACGTCTGACGGCAATTTCACGCTGGAGCCCGTGTACTGCCTGGGGCTGTGCGCGCAGTCGCCCGCCGTGATGATTGATGGCCAGCCGCATGCCCGCGTCACCCCCGACAAGCTCGACCGCTTGCTGACCCGCACGCTGGAGACCACGTCATGAGCGCCCCCATCGTCATCTACGTGCCGCGCGACGCCGCGGCGCTGGCCATGGACGCCAACGCCGTAGCGCACGCCATTGAACGCATTGCTGACGAGCGCGGGCTGTCCGTGCAGGTGGTGCGCAACGGCTCGCGCGGGCTGCTGTGGCTGGAACCGCTGGTTGAAATCGCCACGCCCGAAGGCCGCATCGCCTACGGGCCGGTAGCGCCCGAAGACGTGGGCGGCTTGTTCGATGCAGGCTGGCTTACGGGTGACGCGCACGCGCTGCGCCTGGGGCTGACCGAAGATATCCCCTATCTGAAACAGCAGGAACGCCTGACCTTCGCCCGCGTGGGCGTGATCGACCCGCTATCCATCCAGGACTACGCCGCGCATGGCGGCCTGGCCGGGCTGAAGCGGGCGCTGGCGATGCAGCCGGCCGAGATCATCGACGAAATGGTCACCTCGGGCTTGCGCGGCCGCGGCGGCGCAGCGTTTCCGACAGGCATCAAATGGAAGACGGTGGCGGGTTCGCCCAGCGATCAGAAATACATCGTCTGCAACGCTGATGAAGGCGATTCCGGCACCTTCGCCGACCGCCTGCTGATGGAAGGCGACCCCTATGTGCTGATCGAAGGCATGACGATTGCCGGGTTGGCCGTGGGCGCCACCTATGGCTACATCTACGTGCGCTCCGAATACCCGCACGCCATCGAGACGCTGGAAGCCGCCATCGCGCGCGCCCGCAGCGTGGGCTGGCTGGGCCAAGACGTGCACGGCAGCGGCCGCCAGTTCGACCTGGAAGTGCGCAAGGGCGCGGGCGCCTACATCTGCGGCGAAGAAACATCCCTGCTGGAAAGCCTGGAAGGCAAGCGCGGCGTGGTGCGCGCCAAGCCGCCGCTGCCCGCGATATCGGGCCTGTTCGGCAAGCCCACCGTGATCAACAACGTGATCTCGCTGGCGACGGTGCCCATCATCCTGGCCAAGGGCGCGGCGTACTACCGCGACTACGGCGTGGGCCGCTCGCACGGCACGCTGCCGTTTCAGCTGGCGGGCAACCTGAAGCAAGGCGGCCTGGTGGAAAAGGCCTTCGGCCTGAGCCTGCGCGATCTGCTCTACACGTTTGGCGGCGGCAGCGCATCGGGACGGCCCCTGCGCGCCGTGCAGGTGGGCGGCCCCTTGGGCGCGTATCTGCCCGAATCGCAATGGGACGTGCCGCTGGACTACGAGGCCTACATCCAGATCTCGGCCATGATCGGCCACGGCGGGCTGGTGGCGTTTGATGACACCGTCGACATGGCGCGCATGGCGCGATACGCGATGGAGTTCTGCGCCATCGAATCCTGTGGCAAATGCACGCCGTGCCGCATCGGCTCCACGCGCGGCGTCGAAACCATCGACAAGATCGCAGCAGGCGGGGCCGACACCAAACAACGTGAACAGCAGGTGCATCTGCTGCGCGACTTGTGCGACACGATGATGGGCGGTTCGCTCTGCGCATTGGGGGGCATGGCGCCCTACCCCGTGCTGTCGGCGCTGAACCATTTTCCGCAGGACTTCGGCATCGAGTCCCCGCAGTCTGCCGCGCACGCGGCCTGAACCCGAGAGACCACCATGCTAGAAACCGTCATCAAGCGCGACCGCGACATGGGCACGCCGGCGCGCGTCTCTGAAAAAACCATCACCCTGACCATCGACGGCCAGGAAATCCAGGTGGCCGAAGGCACCTCGCTGATGCGCGCCGCCGCCGAAGCGGGCATCAACATCCCGAAGCTGTGCGCAACAGACAGCCTGGAACCCTTTGGCTCGTGCCGGCTGTGCCTGGTGCAGATCGAAGGCCGGCGCGGTTATCCGGCGTCATGCACCACGCCCGCTGAAAACGGCATGGTGGTCTTTACCGAGACGCCCAAGCTGCACGAACTGCGCCGCGGCGTGATGGAGCTGTACATCTCGGACCACCCGCTGGACTGCCTGACCTGCCCCGCCAACGGCGATTGCGAATTGCAGGACATGGCGGGCGTGGTGGGCCTGCGCAACGTGCGCTACGGCTATGACGGCGCCAACCACCTGGACGCCAAGACCGACGATTCCAACCCCTACTTCAGCTACGACGCGTCCAAGTGCATCGTGTGCAACCGCTGCGTGCGCGCCTGCGAAGAAACGCAAGGCACGTTCGCGCTGACGATCTCGGGCAAAGGCTTCGAATCGCGTGTATCGCCGGGGCAGGACCAGCCTTTCCTGGACAGCGAATGCGTGTCCTGTGGCGCGTGCGTGCAAGCCTGTCCGACCTCTACGCTGCAAGAAAAGACCGTCATCATGATGGGCCAGGCCGAACACTCGGTGGTGACCACCTGCGCGTATTGCGGCGTGGGCTGCGGTTTCAAGGCCGAGATGAAGGGCCAGGAAGTCGTACGCATGGTGCCGTGGAAAGACGGCCAGGCCAACCGCGGGCATTCCTGCGTGAAGGGCCGCTTTGCCTGGGGCTACACCACGCATAAAGAGCGCGTGTTGAAGCCCATGATCCGCAAGCACATCACCGATTCCTGGAAGGAAGTGTCCTGGGACGAGGCCATCAACTATGCGGCGTCCGAGTTCCGCCGCATCCAAAGCCAGTACGGCCGCGACGCCGTGGGCGGCATCACGTCGTCACGCTGCACCAACGAAGAAACGTGGCTGGTGCAAAAGCTGGTGCGTGCCGCGTTCGGCACCAATAACGTCGACACCTGCGCCCGCGTGTGCCATTCGCCCACAGGGTACGGACTGAAGCAGACGCTGGGCGAATCCGCCGGCACGCAGACGTTCGATTCCGTCATGCATACCGACGTGGTCATCGTGATGGGCGCCAACCCCAGCAGCGGCCACCCCGTGTTCGCATCGCGGCTGAAGCGGCGGCTGCGGCAAGGCGCGCGTCTGATCGTGATTGACCCGCGCCGCATCGAACTGGTGAGCTCGCCGCACATCAAGGCCGACTTCCACTTGCAGGTGCGGCCCGGCACCAACACGGCGCTGCTGTCGTCGCTGGCGCATGTGATCGCCACCGAAGGCCTGATCGCCGAAGACTACGTGGCCGAACGCTGCGACACCAAGGCGTTCAACGAATGGCGCGACTTCGTCTCGCTGCCGGAAAATTCACCGGAAGCGATGGAGGAAATCACCGGCGTGCCGGCGCAAGCCGTGCGTGGCGCGGCGCGCTTGTTCGCCACCGGCGGCAATGGCTCGATCTATTACGGCCTGGGTGTCACCGAACACAGCCAGGGCTCCACCACCGTCATGGCGATTGCCAACCTGGCCATGGCCACCGGCAACGTCGGCCGCGAAGGCGTGGGCGTGAACCCGCTGCGCGGCCAGAACAACGTGCAAGGCTCGTGCGACATGGGTTCGTTCCCGCACGAACTGCCCGGCTACCGCCACATTTCCGACAACGTCGTGCGCGCGCAATTCGAACAGGACTGGGGCGTGACCTTGCAGCCCGAACCCGGGCTGCGCATACCCAATATGTTCGAAGCGGCGTTGGGCGGCACGTTCAAGGGCCTGTACTGCCAGGGCGAAGACATCGTGCAGTCCGATCCCAACACGCAGCACGTGGCGGCGTCCCTTGCCGCAATGGAATGCATCGTGGTGCAGGACTTGTTCCTGAACGAGACCGCCAAGTACGCCCATGTGTTCCTGCCGGGCTCGTCGTTCCTGGAAAAAGACGGCACGTTTACCAATGCCGAACGCCGCATCTCGCGCGTGCGCAAGGTGATGGAACCCAAGAACGGCAAGGCGGACTGGGAAGTGACCGTCGCGCTGTCCAACGCGCTGGGCTATCCCATGCCCTACACGCACCCGCGCGAAATCATGGAAGAGATCGCGCGGCTGACGCCCACGTTCGCGGGGGTCAGCTACGAGAAGCTGGACAAGCTGGGCAGCCTGCAATGGCCGTGCAATGACGACGCGCCGGAAGGCACGCCCATCATGCACATCGACGCCTTCGTGCGCGGCAAGGGCAAGTTCATGATCACCAAGTACGTGCCGACCGACGAACGCAGCACGCGGCGCTTCCCGCTGCTGCTGACCACCGGCCGCATCCTGTCGCAATACAACGTGGGCGCGCAGACCCGGCGCACGCCCAACGTGATGTGGCATGGCGAAGACGTGCTGGAACTGCATCCGCAAGACGCCGAAGACCGGGGGGTGGCCGAAGGCGATTGGGTGGGCATCCAGAGCCGCGCAGGCGAGACCGTGTTGCGCGCCACGCTGACCGACCGGGTGCAGCCGGGCGTGGTATACACCACGTTCCACTTTCCCGAGTCCGGCGCCAACGTCGTTACGACGGACAGCTCCGACTGGGCGACCAACTGCCCCGAATACAAGGTCACCGCCGTGCAGGTCACGCGCGTGTCCCAGCCTTCGGAATGGCAGCGCCAATGGTCGCGCTTTGAAGACATCCAGCACAAGCTGCTGCGCGAGCGATCGCGCGAAAACGAAGCGACGCTGACCGGGAAATAACCCCTGCCGGCCTCGACCGCCCTGGATGCCATGACTATGCCGCCGTCTACGCCCCCGTCCTCGCCCTCCCGCCCCGACTGCACGCAGACCCCGGTCACCCGCGTGCGGGACGGGGCCATCGCCCCCGCCCCCGAGCTCGACTTCGTGGCCGAGGAAACGCCGGTGGCGCTGGAGTTCAACGGCATCAGCCACGCCACCATGCTGGCCACGCCCGCAGACCTGGAAGACTTTGCGGTGGGCTTTTCGCTGTCGGAAGGCATCATCGACAGCGTCAGCGACGTGCGCGGCATTGACGTGCTGCCGCAATGCGACGGCATCGTCGTGCAGCTGGAGATCTCCACCGCTTGCGAAGTGCGGTTAAAGACACGCCGCCGCGCCATGGCCGGCCGCACGGGCTGCGGGCTGTGCGGGGTGGAAACGCTGCCCGAAGTGCTGCGCCCCGTCGCGCCCGTGACCAACGGGTCGACAGTGCGTATCCAGGCCGTTTTGGCCGCCATGCGCGACATGCGCGCACGTCAGGCGCTGCACGACATCACGGGCGCCACGCACGCGGCGGGCTGGGCGGGCGCCGACGGCGCCATCGCCCTGGTGCGTGAAGACGTGGGCCGGCACAACGCGCTGGACAAACTCATCGGTGCCTTGGCGCGCCAGGCCATGCATGCCGGCGGCGGCATCGTGCTGGTGTCCAGCCGCGCCAGTTTCGAAATGGTGCAAAAAACGGCGGCGGCCGGCGTGGCGGTCTTGGCGGCGGTGTCCGCCCCCACGGCGCTGGCCATCCGCCTGGCAGAAGACGCCAACGTCAGCCTGGTGGGCTTTCTGCGCGGCGGCGACGCCACGCTGTACGCCCATCCCGAACGCTTCACCCCCTGAACGGAACCCTGACACGCAATGGAAATCGGCAATCTGATCCGCATGGCCAACCGCATCGGCCAATTCTTTGACGCCATGCCGGACCGCCACGAAGCCCTGGAAGGCGTGGCCAACCATATCCACAAATTCTGGGAGCCCCGCATGCGCAACGAGCTGCTGGGTTTTCTGGCGGCCAGCCCCAATGGCGACGCTGGCGATGAACAGTTGCACCCGCTGGTGCTGGACGCGGTCACGCAGAACCGCCAGCGCCTGACCCCGGCTCCCCGAGTGGGGTAGTTCAGGCGGCACCGCTTTACCGCAGTCAGTTCGCAGCACGCAGTGACGGATTCAATAAAAGAGGCCGCGCCCCCGTTCTATTTCCGGTCGGCGCGAGCGATAAAGCCGCACCCCACGAGGAGACCCCATGGAAAGTACCGCCACCTTGGACCTGCCCGGCTCAAAGCCGGGTTTTTTTGACAAAGAACGCACGATCGCCGGGCCTGGATTCTCGCGCTGGCTGGTGCCTCCTGCCGCGTTGGCCATCCATCTTTGCATCGGCATGGCCTACGGTTTCTCGGTGTTCTGGCTGCCCCTGTCCAAGGTGGTGGGCGGCGCCAAGCCGCTAGCCTGCCCGGCCGACATGAGCCTGGCCGCAGAACTCTTCACCACCAGCTGCGACTGGAAGATTTCCACCATGGGGTGGATGTACACGCTGTTCTTCGTGCTGCTGGGGTGTTCCGCCGCGCTCTGGGGCGGCTGGCTGGAACGCGCCGGTCCGCGCAAGGCGGGCGTGGTGTCGGCGCTGTGCTGGTGCGGCGGCCTGGTCATTTCGGCCATCGGCGTGTACCTGCATCAGATGTGGATGCTGTGGCTGGGGTCGGGCGTCATCGGCGGCATCGGGCTGGGGCTGGGGTATATCTCGCCCGTCAGCACGCTGATCAAATGGTTTCCCGACCGCCGCGGCATGGCGACCGGCATGGCCATCATGGGCTTTGGCGGCGGCGCAATGATAGGCGCGCCCCTTGCCGACCTGCTGATGCGCCACTTCGCCACCCCCACGTCGCCCGGCGTCTGGCAGACCTTCCTGACGATGGCCGTCGTGTACTTCATCTTCATGATGTCGGGCGCGCTGGGCTACCGCGTGCCCCCCACGGGCTGGAAGCCGGAAGGCTGGACGGCGCCTGCCAAGCATGCCAACAACGCGATGATCACCAAGGGCCACGTGCACGTGAAGCGCGTCTGGGGCGTGCCGCAATTCTGGCTCGTCTGGCTGGTGCTGTGCCTGAACGTGACGGCCGGCATTGGCATCCTGGGCATGGCGTCCCCGCTTTTGCAGGAAGTGTTTGGCGGCGGCCTGATCAACAAGCCGGAACTGGGCTACGCCCAATTGGACAAGGATCAGCTGGCCGCCATTGCCGCCATTGCCGCGGGCTTTACCGGCCTGCTCAGCCTGTTCAACATTGGCGGGCGGTTCTTCTGGGCCAGCCTGTCTGACAAGCTGGGCCGCAAGCTGACCTATCTGATTTTCTTCGTGCTGGGCTTCGTGTTGTACGCCGCCATTCCGTGGACGGCGCACATGGGCGCGCTGGCCCTGTTCGTGGCCGCGTTCTGCGTGATCCTGTCGATGTACGGCGGCGGCTTCGCGACCGTGCCGGCGTACCTGGCCGACCTGTTCGGCACGCAGATGGTGGGCGCCATCCACGGCCGGCTGCTCACGGCGTGGTCGGCGGCCGGCATCTTTGGCCCGGTGCTGGTGAACTACATCCGCGAATACCAGTTGTCGATTGGCGTGCCGCGCGCGCAGGTGTACGACATCACCATGTACATCCTGGCCGGCATGCTGGTGCTGGGCTTTCTGTGCAATCTGGCGATTCGCCCGGTCAACCCCAAATACTTCATGACGGACGCCGAACTGGCGCAGGAAAAAGCCCTGGCGCACGAACGCGCAGCCGCCGCTGAAACGCACGGCGTGGGGCGCTCGACCTTCCGCACGCCCGCCGCCCTGGTGCTGTTCGCCTGGGCCTGCGTGGGGATTCCGCTAGCCTGGGGCATCTGGATCACGCTGCAAAAGGCGGTTGTCCTGTTCCACTGAAAGCGGCACATCCGCGCGGCGCCTGGCGCGCCGCGCACCGCCCCGGGGCGCGAAACTGCTACATTGGCAGCCCGCGCCCTTTCTTTTTATCTCCCCTACATGATCCTGCCCCGTCCCCCCGTCCTTGCTGGAGCGACACATTGACCGCCCCTGAACTGCACTGGGTAGAACAAGACGCCCCCCGCTCCGCCCGCTGGCTCTCTGAAACCGGCGCCACGCCGCCCAAGCGCGTGGTCGTGGTGGACGACACCCTGACCGCGGACATGGCCTACCGCCAGGCCTGCGAAGGCGTCGGCCTGCTGTGGCGCGGCGACTTCCAGAACGCGCGTCTGCTGCTGCAAGCCATGACCCGCCGCGTGGACAAGCGCCCGCGCAAGCCGGTCGACACGCTGCTGGAAGCCTTCAACCAGCACCGCCAGATTCAATCCCAGCGCGCCCGCATCCTGGGCATGCTGCTGATTCCGTTTGACGCCGGCCACGGCATTTCGCTGCGCCGCGCGCCCGACGCGCGCCAAGCCTGCGAAGAAGTCCACGGCCCCGCCGACGAGCCCTACGTGGCATCGCTGCGCGAACTACTGGGCATGATCGGCGCCTTCGAATGGCGCAAGAAGGGCGTGGAAATTCCCGTCCTGAACAACCGCATCCACCCGCACTACGGCGTGTTCTCGCCCCTGCGCGGCGAATACGTCGAACTCGTGGCCAACACCCCGATGCCGCGCGGCAGCGTGGCCTTTGATATCGGCACCGGCACCGGCGTCCTGGCCGCCGTGATTGCGCGCCGTGGCGGCAAGCGCGTCATCGGCACCGACCAGGACCCGCGCGCGCTTGCTTGCGCCCGCGAAAACCTGGAACGGCTGGGCCTGTCCAAGCAGGTCGACATCGTGGAAGCCGACCTCTTCCCCGAAGGCCGCGTGTCGTTGATCGTCTGCAACCCGCCGTGGCTGCCCGCCCGTCCGAGTTCCCCGGTTGAACACGCCGTGTATGACCCCGACAGCCGCATGCTGCGCGGCTTTCTGAATGGGCTGACCGAGCACCTGACGCCCAACGGCGAAGGCTGGCTGATTCTGTCGGACCTGGCCGAACACCTGGGCCTGCGCACGCGCGAACAGTTGATGGAAATGATTGATGCGGCCGGGCTGCGCGTCATCGAACGCATCGACACGCGCCCCACGCACGCACGCGCCAAAGACCCGAGCGACCCGCTGTACGCGGCGCGTTCGAAGGAAGTGACGTCGTTGTGGAGATTGGGCGCGGCGGCTGCACCGGCTGCTTGATTGACTGCCTGATTGACTGCCTGATAAGTCGCCTGATTGGTAGCCTGACCCGCACGCATGCGCGCATGAACGCATGAACGCATGAACGCATGAACGCATGAATGCATGAACCATAACGCGGCCCGAAGACTGTTCTTCGGGCCGCGTTTTTTTCAGGCCTTGCCCGCAGCCACGTTCACGCTGATCGCAATGATGAACACGTTGAAGAAGAACGCGATGACGCTGTGCACCAGCGCCATGCGCCGCACCCGCCGGTTGACGATCTGCACGTCAGACACCTGGAAGGTCATGCCCAGCACCATCGCAAAATAGGCGAAGTCCCAGTAATCCGGTTCCTGCGTGCCGGGGAAATCCAGCCCCTTGTGCGTGCCGCTGCGATGGCCGTAGTAGCCATGCGCGTAGTGCAGCGCAAAGATCATGTTCATGTAGAGCCACGACAGCACGATGGTAGCCGCAGCCGCCAGCATGTCCACCACGCCGCCCACGCTGCTTTCGCCGCGCAATTCCACCCACAGCGCCACCAGCACCATGATGGACAGCGCCACGCTGCTCCAGAGCACGCCCATGCGCCCGACATCCTGCTGCTTGGCGTGCACCCGCATCGAGGCCGAGCTGGCCTGGCCGAACACCCTGGCGGTCAAGACCAGGAAGACCAGCGCCGCGGCGTCAAAACCCAGCAGCAGCGCCAGGCTGGGCGAACGGCCCAGCGCGTAGGCCGCGCCACCCGCCACCACGAACAACAGGCCGCACATCACCAGCCGGCGGTGCGCATGGAAGAACGGCAGCCTGTCGACGGCCGCGGCGGGATTATCGTGGGGGCCGTCGTGGGAGTTGCCCTGCGGCTTGTCGTGTTGATCTTCGTCCTGGCCTTCGTGTTGGCCTTCGTGTTGGCCTTCGTGTTGGCCTTCGTTCTGGCCGTCGTGCTGCGGCTCGTCCGGGATCGGCTTCGTCATGCGGGCTCCTGCGTGCGGCAAGATCCTTACGCTAACCGATCGCCACCAAACCCACCAGCGCGCCGCCGAACAGCAACCATAGCGGGTGGATGCGCGTGGTGCTGCCCAGCACCGCCACCACGGCGGTGATCGCGCCCAGCAGCCAGGTATGCGCCGACGCCTCGGTGATGAGCGACGCGCTGGCCGCGACCAGCCCGACGGTCATCGGAAAAATACCCGCCTGGATTACGCCGCGCCAGGGGCGGTCTTTGAAGCGTTCCCACAAGCCCAGCGCCAGGATGGTGATCAACGACGACGGGCCGAACTTGGCGATGGTCGTGACCAGCATCCCCCACCACCCCGCCACGTGCCAGCCCACCAGCGTCACCACCATCAGGTTGGGGCCGGGCGCGGCCTGGCCCAGGGCGAACAGGGCCGAAAAATCGGCCGCGCTCATCCAGCCGTGCACCTCGACCACCTGGCGCTGCATCTCGGGCAGGATCGTGTTGCCGCCGCCGAACGCCAGCACGGACAGCTGGGAAAAGATCAGGGCCAGCGCAATCAGCGTATGGATCATCGACGTTGCCTCCACACGGCCAGGATGCTCAGCGGCGTCAGCACCGCCATTGTCGGCAGCAAGGGAATGCGCAACACGGCGATGGCCACGAAGCAGATCGTGGCCACCACCCCAGCCAGCCAGTCGCGGCGCTTGATCACCGGCACGCCAATCTTGACCGCCATCGAAATCAGCAACCCCGCCGCCGCGGCCGCCAAGCCCGCAAACAGGTGCTGGATGTGCGGATCGCTTTGAAAGCGGTCATACACCATGCCCAGCAGAATGACGATGGCCGACGGCGCCAGGATCAGCCCCATCAACGCCGAAAAGGCGCCGCGCGGGCCGCGGAATTTCATGCCCAGCGCCACCGACAGGTTGATGATGTTGCCGCCTGGCAGGAACTGGCACAGGCCCAGCAGGTCAGTGAATTCCGGCCCGCTTAACCAGCCGTGTTTTTCAACGACCATGCGGCGCGCCAGCGGCAGCGCGCCGCCGAAGGCCGTCAGGCCAAGCATGAGGAATCCGTAAAACAACTGCCCGCAAGTGGGCGCAGGCCGACACTCGGCCTCTAGGGTGGAGGGTGCTGCATTCATGGTGTAAGGGCCGGTCTTGGGGCCGGTAAGCAGGGGCTGGCGCGTCGCCGCGCTGACAGAGAAATACCGAGTGGGAAGCCTACTCTTCGCTCAAGATAATGTCTAATATATGACCACTTAACCACTCATATCCAACCCATATGGCATCGGTCGACTTGCGCCTGCTGCGTTACTTCCTGGCAGTGGCCGAGGAATCCCATCTGACCAAGGCCGCCGCCCGGCTTGGCATCCGGCAGCCGCCGCTTAGCCAGCAGATTCGCGTGCTGGAACAAGAGCTGGGCGTGACCCTGTTTCACCGCCTGCCGCGCGGCATGGAACTGACTGAAAGCGGGCGCGCGCTGGTGGACGATGCGCGCAACATCCTTGCGCTGGTGGACCAGGCGGTCGATGGCGTGCGCCGCGTGTCACAAGGCGAAGCCGGCCGGCTGACGGTGGGGTTCACCGGGTCGGCCGCGTTCCATCCCTTTGTGCCCACGGTCATCCGCCGTTTTCGCGAAAGCGCGCCCAATGTGCGGCTGGTGCTGGAAGAAAGCAGCACCGGCGAACTGCGCGAAGCCGTCAGCGAAGGCCGCGTGGACGTCGCTTTCATTCGCGGCGCGCACGGCACGGGTTCGGGCGTGTCCGAAGAAACCGTGTTGGAAGAAACCATGCTGGCGGCTTTTCCCGCCGACCATCCCGCCGTCAAGGGACGCGCGCGCAGCCAGATCGCGCTGTCCGAACTGGCCGAAGAATCCTTGATCCTTTACCGCCGCCATAGCGGCCCCGGTTTATACGACGCCATCATCACCGCGTGCAGCGCATCGGGGTTCAGCCCGCGCGTAGCGCAAGAAGCGCCGCGCATGTTGTCCACGCTGAGCCTGGTGGCGGCCGGCCTGGGCGTGTCGCTGGTGCCGGCGTCGCTGCGCCGCGTGAACATCGAAGGCGTGGTGTACGTCAATGTCACCGGCCCCGTGGCGCTGCGCGCGCAACTGAACCTGATCTGGCGCGACACGCCGATGTCAGGCGCCACCCGCAAGCTGATCGACGAAGTGCGCCGGCATCGCGCCGAAGACCCCGGCCTGACTCGCGGATAATCCAACACCATGCTTTCAGAATCCCCCATCGGTATCTATGACTCCGGCGTTGGCGGCCTGAGCGTGCTGCGCGCCATTCGCGACGCCCTGCCCCATGAATCGCTGCTGTACGTGGCCGACTCCGCGCACGTGCCTTATGGCGAAAAGACGCAAGAGTTCGTCCTGCAACGCGCCTTTGCGCTGGCGGATTATTTCGTGTCGCGCCAGGCAAAAGCCATGGTCGTCGCGTGCAACACCGCCACCGCCGCCGCCATTGCCCAACTGCGCAAGCGCCACCCCGGCCTGATCATCATTGGCGTCGAACCCGCCATCAAGCCCGCCGCGCATCTGACGCACAGCGGCGTCGTGGGGGTGTTCGCCACCACCGGCACCTTGGCCAGCCCCAAGTTCGCCGCGCTGGTCCAGCGCGAAGCACCCGAAGTCCGCATCCTGCTGCGGCCTTGCCCGGAATGGGTGCGGCTGGTGGAGCAAGGCGAACTCACCGGCCCCGCCGTCGATGCCGCCGTACAAGCGCCCGTGGCGGAATTGCGCGCGGCCGGCGCCGACGTGCTGGTGCTGGGCTGCACCCATTTCCCCTTCCTGCGCGACGCCATCCAGGCGGCGGCCGGCCCCAGCGTGCCCTTGCTGGAAACCGGCGCCCCCGTGGCGCGCTGGCTGCGGCATCAGTTGCAGGAAAAGGGCTTGCTACGCGCAACCGGCGCCGCAGACCTGCATCTGGAAACCACAGGCAGCGTCCCCGCGCTGGCGGCCCTGGCCAGCCGCTTACTGGGCAAGCCGCATGAGGCGGCGGCCACGCCCGAACGCTGGCGCTGATCGCTTGCCTGCCCGCGCGCGGGTTGATCCTGCGCAGCGTCCCTTGCGCGAAATCGGCGAATAATTGGAATACAGTGATCGCACAGCCTCTCGCGGCTCGCACATAACAAGGAGACGACCATGAAACGCGTCCTGATTCCCGTCGACGGTTCCAAACCCGCCGTCCACGCCGTCCAAGCCCTGCTGGCAGCCCGCGCCTACGACCCCGTCGAACGCGTGGACCTGCTCAGCGTCCAGATACCTCTGAAGTCCGGCAAGATCGGCCGCGGCCTGTCTCAAGCAGACATTGACGCCTACTACCAGGACGAAGGCCAGGCCGCCTTGCAGGAAGCCAGCCGCCTGCTGTCGCAAGCGGGCGTGCCCTTCGCCGTGCATGTTGAAATCGGTGAGGCCGCTGAAACCATCGTCCGCATCGCCGGCGAATCCGGCGCTGACGAAATCTTCATGGGGTCGCGTGGCCTGGGGTCGGTCTCGTCGCTGTTCATGGGGTCCGTTGCCACGCGCGTCCTGCACCTGACGGAATTGCCCGTCACCCTGGTCAAGTAATGCATCAAGGAGCATCCATGCTGAACATCCTGGTCCCCGTCGACGGCTCCGACAATGCCAACCGCGCCGTGCTGTACGCCCGCCAACTGGCCCAAGGCGCGCCCGCCGCGCGCATCCATCTGCTTAACGTGCAAACGCCCACGCAAGGGCGCGCCGGCGTTTCCCGTCTGATCACGCAAGACATGATCGACGAGTTCTACGCCCGCGAAGGCCAGGAGGCCACCGACGAGGCGCGCCAGCTGCTGGACACCACTGGCACCGACTACACCAGCCACATCGAATTCGGCCACGCCGCCACCGAGATCGCCGGCTACGCGCGCGACCAAGGCTGCGCCCGCATCGTGATGGGCACGCGCGGCCATGGCAACCTGGTCAACATCCTGATCGGCTCGGTCGCCAATCAGGTGCTGCAACTGTCGGACGTGCCGGTCACGCTGGTGAAGTAACGCGTCGGGCTGGCGCGTTTTTAGTATTCATATCGCGTCGGCAAGCCCCGGCAACGACAAGGACACGCGCAGCCCGCCCAACGGCGATGGGCTCGCGTGAACCTCGCCGCCATACGTGCCGACCAGATCGCGCACAATGTCCAGCCCCAGGCCCGAGCCGGGCAGTTGTTCGTCCATGCGCACGCCGCGCAGAAAGATGCGCTCGCGGGCATCGTCTTCGATGCCTGGGCCGTCGTCATCGATATGCATCAGCAAGCGCGCGCCGCTTGCCGGTTCCACCGATATCACCACCTGGCTGCGTGCCCATTTGCAGGCGTTATCCAGCAGGTTGCCCAACATTTCCTGCAAATCCTGCGGCTCGCCACGAAACACTTGCGTGCCGGTAAAGCCTTGCATGCTGATCTGCAAACCGCGCTGCGCATACAGGCGCTGCATGACGCGCACCAGCCCCGCCGCCGCGTCCTGCAACGGCGCGCGCCCATCGGCCGCGCCTGATGCGGCGGCGGCGCGTGCGCGGGCCAGGTGATAGTTGATCTGGCGGTTGGCCATCGCCACTTGTTCTTCGACCAATGCCGCTGGCACGCTCGCGTCGCGCGAGGCGGCGTTGGCAAGAATGGTCAGCGGCGTCTTGACGGCGTGCGCCAGATTGCCCGCTTGCGTGCGGGCGCGCTGCACGATGTCGGCGTTCATCGCCAGCACCTGGTTGAAATCGTCCACCAGGGGTTGGATCTCGCTGGGGAACTGGCCGTCGATGCGGCTGCTGCCCGCATCCTGTTTCGCCAATTGCCGCCGCAGCCGAGCCAAGGGCCGCAAACCCACCACCACCTGCACCACGGCGGCCGCCGTCAAGCCAACGGCCAACGCGCCCAAGGCAATCGCCAGCATATGGTTGAAGCGCTCGATGGGTTCGGCCAGCACGTTGCGGTCGGCGGCCACAATCAGGCGCAAGGGCGCGGCGTCTTCTTCAGCCGGCTTCAGCACGCGTGCAAGCGCGGTCAGGCTGCGTCCGGCGGGGCCGGTAAGGTCATAAACCTGATCGCCGCTATCGGCATCGCGCGGCACGGGTTTCAGGGGCGCGTCCAGTGTCTGGTCCCACAAGGACCGCGAGCGCGCCACGCCCATGGCCGCCGGCTTGCCGCCATCCGCCAGCCGGTCCACCTGCCAATACAAACCCGACAGCGGCTGCTCCAACCGCGGGTCGCTCAGCGGCGGCGACACCACCGGACGCCCGTCGGCGCCCATGTTGATGGCGGCGGTGAGCTGGTTCAGATGCAAGGTCAGCTCGGCCTGCAACTGCTGCGTGATGTGCTGGCGAAACAGGCTGGAAAGCCCCCACCCCGCCATCACCACCGCCACCAGAATCCAGGCCAGCGTACCGGCCAGCAGGCGCAGCCGCAGCGAGCCCAGCACGCCCGCGCGCCGCGTCATCATTCGTGCGCCGCCAACCGGTAGCCCAGCCCGCGCACCGTTTCGATGGTGTCAGGCGGCAGTTTTTTGCGCAGCCGGCCGATGAAGACCTCGATGGTGTTGGAGTCGCGGTCGAAGTCCTGCGCGTACACGTGGTCGATCAATTCCGTGCGCGACACCACCTCGCCCGCGCGCTGCATCAGTACCGACAACACCTTGAACTCGTGGCTGGTCAGGGTCAGCGCCTGGCCGTCGATCGTGACCTTGGCCTGGCGCGTATCCAGCATCAGCGGGCCGCAACGCCATTGCGCGCTGGCGTGCGCGGTGCTGCGGCGTAGCAGCGCGCGCACCCGCGCCAGCAACTCTTCCATGTGAAAAGGCTTGGTCAGGTAATCGTCCGCGCCTGCGTCGATGCCGGCCACCTTTTCGTGCCAGTTGTCGCGCGCGGTCAGGATCAGCACCGGCATGTTGCGCTGGGCGGCGCGCCATTGCTTCAGCACCGTCAGCCCATCCATCACCGGCAAGCCCAAGTCCAGCACCACGGCATCGAACGCTTCCACATCGCCCAGAAAGCGGGCGGATTCGCCATCGCCCGACACATCCACCGTATAGCCCGCGCCGCGCAGCGCGTCGGCCAGTTGGCCGGCCAGCGTGGGTTCATCTTCAACCACCAGGATGCGCATCAGTCCTTGCCCTTGAATTTGATGTCGCGGCCCTTGACGGACAACAAGGTGCCGTCGCGCGCATCGAGCTTCAGTTTGAGGATGCCGCCGCCGCTTTGCAGCACGCGGATCTCGTAGATGAATTCGTCATCGTCTTCTTCGAATTCCACCTTGACGACCTGCCCGGGAAAATCGCGTTCAACGATGTCCAGCACCGCGCCCAGCGGCAGCACCTTGCCGGCTTCCAGCGCCTGGCGTGCGCGTTCGTGGTCGCTTTCGCCGGCCAGCCCGCTGACGGGGCCTGCGATCAGCGCAAGCGCCAAGGCGCAGCCCGACAGCAACAGGCCGCCGCGCTTGGACCATGTCAGGGGAAAAAACCGCAATGCCGGACCTCTTTGGTGGGCGAATAAGGGGGAAAGGGAGCGTCTTTTATACCGCGCCGAGGATGAACCTGGGATGAACGGCGGCTTCAGAATAGGTTCATGCGCCAACCCGAATAATGGGCACATGGTCGCTGCAACGGCCAGCATTTTCCCCCTTACCCTTAGGAGATATCCCATCATGACGCGCATTCAGAAAACCCTGGCCGCCCTGGCAATTGGCGCATCCGCTTTGGTCGCTGGCGCCGCCGCCCAGGCGCAAACCGCGGCTCCGGCTCAGGCTCCGGCTCAGGCCGCTCAGGCCGCTCAGGCTGCGCCGACGCCGGCCGCTCAGACTGCACCTGCCGCCGCGCCCGCCGCCCCGATGCTGACGATTCGCCAGGTCTACGACAAGATGGAAGCCGCCGGCTACCGCAATATCTCCGAGATCGAACGTTCCAGCAAGCACGGCTACGAGGTCAAGGCGTACGACCCGCAGGGCCAGCGCGTGAAGCTGCGCGTTGATCCGCAATCGGGCGCAGTCACGCGCAGCCGCTTCGACGACTGAACGCAGTGGGTCAACCGCGCCGGGGTAAACACGGCGGGGTAAACACGGCGGAGTAAAGACGATCTTTGGGGTGAGTATGATGAATCCATTCAAGATTACGGAGTCGCATCATGCCCACCCTGCGTCTCGCAGCGGCCGGCCTCACGCTGGTTACGCTTAGCGCCTGCGGCGAAGTCGCCACCTTGCCCGTTGAATCGGGCATGGGGCCGACCCCAAAACTGCCCGCCCCCAACACCACCCTGATTCCCACCGTCAACACGGCCAAAGCCGTGGGCTGGATCGCCGGCACGCAACCCGTGGCGGCGGCCGGCCTGGGCGTCAACGCGTACGCCAGCGGACTGGACCATCCGCGCTGGCTGTACGTGCTGCCCAATGGCGATGTGCTAGTCGCCGAGACCAACGCGCCGCCCAAGCCCGAAGAGGCCTCGGGCGGGCTGAAGGAATGGGCCAGCGGCATCGTCATGAAGCGCGCGGGGGCCAAGACCCCCAGCGCCAATCGCATCACGCTGTTGCGCGACACCGACCACGATGGCGTGGCCGACACGCGCAGCGTGTTGCTGCAAGGCTTGAATTCGCCCTTCGGCATGGCGCTAGTTGGCAACCAACTGTACGTAGCCAATGCCGACGCCGTCTTGCGCTTTCCCTATGAACCGGGCCAAACGCAAATCTCGGCGGCGGGGGTGAAGGTCACCGATCTGCCCGCCGGCATCAATCACCACTGGACCAAGAACCTGATCGCCAGCCCGGACGGCAGCAAGCTTTATGTGTCCGTTGGCTCGAACAGCAACGTCGCGGAAAACGGCATGGAGATCGAAGCCGGCCGCGCCGCCATCTGGGAAATCGATGTGGCCAGCGGCAACAAGCGGCTGTATGCCACGGGCCTGCGCAACCCGGTCGGCATGGCCTGGGCGCCAGATAACAAAACCTTATGGACCGCTGTGAACGAGCGCGACGAATTAGGCAGCGACCTGGTGCCTGACTACATGACGTCCGTGCGTGACGGGGGCTTCTATGGCTGGCCCTACAGCTACTTCGGGCAGCACGTGGACACCCGTGTCACGCCGCCTCGGCCTGACTTGGTGGCCACCGCCATCGTGCCCGACTACGCGCTGGGGCCGCACACGGCGTCGCTGGGGCTGGCGTGGTCAGGCAACAGCCGGCTGCCCGCGCCCTTTGCACACGGCATGTTCGTGGGCCAGCACGGGTCGTGGAACCGCGACCCGCGCAGCGGCTACAAGGTCATCTTCGTGCCCTTCGCGCAAAACACGCCCGACGGTACAGCGCGTGATGTGCTGACGGGCTTCCTGAATGAAAGCGGCCAGGCGCAAGGCCGGCCGGTGGGCGTTGCCATCGACCGCCAGGGCGATCTGCTGGTGGCCGACGATGTGGGCAATGTGATCTGGCGCGTCAGCCCCAAACCCTGATCCGGTTGTGCGGCCGGCGCAACTCAATGGCGCCGGCTTGCGCTGGGTCAAACGGCCGCACGCGCGATTCCGCTTTCTGGCCTACAGTAGCGCGAGAATGTCGTATCGCCGGTTTCCAGCGCATCGCGCCGCCGGCAGTCCGCTCCCCTCGAAACATTGGAGGCATGAATATGGTGTTCAAGAAATTGTGCGTTGCAGCGGTCCTCGCTGTTGCGTCGGCCCCGGTCCTGGCCGCCGAATGCTCGATCGATATCGCTGGCAATGACCAGATGCAGTTCGACAAGAAGGAAATCACGGTCAGCAAAAGCTGCAAGCAGTTCACCGTGAACCTGAAGCACCCCGGCACGCTGGCCAAGAACGTCATGGGCCACAACTGGGTGCTGACCAAAACCGCCGACATGCAAGGCGCCGTGAACGACGGCATGGCTGCGGGCCTGGACAACGACTACGTGAAGAAAGACGACGCCCGCGTCATCGCCCACACCAAGGTGATTGGCGGCGGCCAAAGCGATTCCGTCACGTTCGACGTCAGCAAACTCGCTGCCGGCACCGACTACACGTACTTCTGCTCCTTCCCCGGCCACTTCGCGCTAATGAAGGGCACTCTGAAACTGGTCGACTGACCGGCGCTTGCCTGCACGGGCTCCTTGCCCCTGGTCCGCCAGGGGTAAGGAGCCCGTTTCCATTCGGCCACCCCTACAATGCCTGAGCCTCGAACACACGGAAAAGGAGCAGGCATGAGCACGGAAAAAGTAGCGATCGTGACGGCGGGCGGCAGCGGCATGGGCGCAGCCGCGGCGCGCAAGCTGGCGGCCGACGGATACCGCGTGGCCATTTTGTCTTCGTCCGGCAAGGGCGAATCGCTGGCGCAGGAACTGGGCGGGCTGGGCGTGACTGGCTCGAACCGTTCGCCCGAAGACCTGGCCCGTCTGGTCGAGACCACGCTGCAAAAATGGGGCCGCGTGGATGCCGTCGTGAACAGCGCCGGCCACGGCCCCAAGGGTCCGCTGCTTGAGATCAGCGATGACGACTGGCACCTGGGCATGGAGTTCTACCTGCTGAACGTGGTGCGCATCACCCGCTTGGTCGCCCCGGTGATGAAGCAGCAGAAGTCCGGCGCCATCGTCAACATTTCCACGTACGCCACGTTCGAACCCGAAGCGCTGTTCCCGACCTCCGGCGTGTTCCGCGCGGGTCTGGCCGCCTTCACGAAAGTGTTCTCGGACGAATACGCCGAACACAATGTGCGCATGAACAACGTGCTGCCGGGCTTTATCGACAGCCTGCCGGAAAAAGAAGACCGCCGCGTGCGCATCCCGATGGGGCGCTACGGCACGGCCGAAGAAGTGGCCGGCCTGATCGCCTTCCTGGCGTCCGACGCATCGTCCTACATCACCGGCCAGAACATCCGCATCGACGGCGGCATCACGCGTTCGGTCTGAGCCTCATGCTTATGGACTAAGCCTCTCGTCCGAATGACCGTATTGAACCCCGCCGCGCGGTTCAGTACCGTAGTTTTTCGCATTCGACGAGAGGCTGGCGATGACTGTCACCCCGGGCCAGGCGTCGCGCTTTCTGGCGCAAGCCACCTTCGGGCCCACCCCCTCACAGATTGATGCGGTTGTGCGCGACGGCTACGCCCCGTGGCTGGATGCCCAGCTGGCGATGCCGCCGTCGCAAACGCATTTCGACTGGCTGCTGCAACAGAAGAAAAACACCGAGGCCTTCAAGGGCAACGGCATCAATGCGCCGCTGGAATCCACGCTCTGGCGCAAATTCATCAGCGCCGACGACCAGGTGCGCACGCGCGTGGCGTTTGCGCTGTCGGAAATATTCGTCGTGGGGGTGCAGTCCATCACCGCGTCGTGGCCGCTGTTTGGCGCGGCGGGCTTCATGGACTTGCTGGCGGAACACGCGCTGGGCAATTATCAAACGCTGCTGACCGCCGTCACCAAGAACCTGTCGATGGGCTGCATGCTGACCTATCGCGGCAACCGCAAGGAAGACCCCAAGACCGGCCGCCACCCCGACGAGAACTATGCGCGCGAGGTCATGCAATTGTTCAGCATCGGCCTGCTGGAGCTAGCGCCCGATGGCACCGTCCGCAAAGAAAATGGCGCGCCCGTCGAAACGTACGACAACGCCGACGTGCAAGGGCTGGCGAAAGTGTTCACGGGATGGGACATCAACGGGCCAGAGACCGATGTGGAATTTCACCGGCGGCCCATGGCGCTGAACAACGCCCAGCACTCGATGGCGGAAAAGCGTTTCCTGGGCGCGGTGATTCCGTCCGGCACGGATGGGCATCTGTCGCTCAAGCGCGCCATGGATGTCATCTGCGCGCATCCGAATGTGGGGCCGTTCATCGGCATGCAGCTGATCCAGCGGCTCGTCACCAGCAACCCCAGCCCCGCTTATGTGGCGCGCGTGTCGGCTGCGTTCAATGACGACGGCAAGGGCGTGCGCGGCAACCTCAAAGCGGTGGTGCGCGCGATTTTGCTGGACCCGGAAGCGCGCAACCCCGATTTGAACGACCCCGCCTGGGGCAAGGTGCGCGAACCCATCCTGCGTTTCTCGGGCTGGGCGCGCGCCTTCGGCGCCACGTCCACGAATGGCGCGTGGGCCATGCCCGACACCACCGACAACACGATTCGGCTGGCGCAAAGCCCGATGCGGTCGGCCACGGTGTTCAACTTCTTCCGCCCCCGATATTCCCCGCCCGTCACCGAGCTGGCCAAGCGGCATCTGGTGGCGCCAGAAATGCAGATCACGGACGAGACCAGCATTGCGGGCTATCTGAACTTTTTGGCGATCTACGCCGACCGGGGGTGGGAAGACTTGCAGACGTCATACGCGCCAGAGATCGCCGTGGCCAACGACCCGCAAGCGCTGGTGGCACGCATCGTGCTGCTGTTGGCGGGCGATGCGTTCAGCGCGCAGACGGCGCGCAGCATCGCCGACGCCGTCGCCACCCTGCCCGCCAGCCGGCCGCGCGACCGCGTGCGCGCCGCGATATTGCTGGTGGCCGCCACCCCTGAATACCTGGTGCAGAAATGACGCAGCCCCACGATGCCGACCGCCGCGCGTTTCTGCTGCGCGCCTGCGCCTTGGGCGCGACGGGTGCAGCCGCCCCCCTGGCATTGAACCTTGCGGCGCTGGGCGCAGCCGCCGCGCAGTCCGCACCGCCTTCGTACAAGGCGCTGGTGTGCGTGTTCCTGTATGGCGGCAACGACCCCTTCAATACGCTGGTGCCGTTTGACGATGCTGCGTACCGCGCTTACGCTGCGGCGCGCACCGACATCGCATTGCGGCGCGACACGCTGCGCGCCACCGCGCTGCGTGGCAAGGCGGCCACGCCGGGCGGCGCACAGTTTGCGCTGGCGCCCGCGCTGGCCCCGCTGGCTCCGCTGTACGAAAACGGCCAGATGGCGGTGCTGTTGAATGTGGGGCCACTGGTGGTCCCCACCACCAAAGCGGAATACATCAGCGCCCGCGTGCCGTTGCCACCCAAGCTGTTTTCGCATAACGACCAGCAATCGTATTGGCAGGCGCTGGCGCCCGAAGGCGCGTCATCCGGCTGGGGCGGCCGGCTCACCGACTTGTTCGCCAGCGCCAACGCGCAGCGCACCTTCACCGGCATCACGGCAGGCGGCAGCACCGTGCTGCTGGCTGGCCACAAGGTCGCCGGATACCGCGTCGGCATCAACGGGTCCACGCCGATTGAACTGCTGCACCGCGACATGTACGGCTCCAGCGCCTGCACGGCGCTGCTACGCCAACTGATCACGCAGCCGCGCGAGCACCTGATGGAACGCGAGCTATCCCGCATCGCCGCGCAATCCATTGATGCCGACACGCGTTTGCGCGCCGCGCTGGCCGATGTGGCGGTGCCGGGCGACTTCGGCTCGCCACTGGCGCAGCAGTTAAAGATCGTGGCGCGCATCATCGGCGCGCGCCAAGCCCTGGGCGCACGTCGGCAGGTGTTCTTTGTGTCGCAAAACGGCTATGACAACCACACCGGTTTGAATGACACGCACCCGGCGCTGCTGCGGGAACTGGGGCAGTCTTTGGCGGTGTTTCAGCAGGCGTTGACGACGTTGGGCGTGGCGGATCAGGTCACCACCTTCACGGCGTCCGAGTTCGGCCGCACGCTGGGGTCCAACGGCAATGGGTCAGACCACGGCTGGGGCTCGCACCATCTGGTGCTGGGCGGCGCGGTCAATGGCGGCCGCAGCTACGGCACGCATCCCGAGATCGCGCTGGATGGCCCCGGTTTCGTCGACAACGGCCGCCTGCTGCCCACGCTGGCGGTGGACCAGCTGGGCGCGTCGCTAGGCCGCTGGTTCGGCGCCGGCCGCGACGAATTGCGGCTGGTGTTTCCGAACTTGAAGCACTTTGATGCGGATGGGTTGGCGCTGCTGCCCAGTGCATGATGCGCAAGCACATTCCCGCCCCCGCATCACAGACGACGACGCCTGGCTACCTGGCCGCCAACTTCCGCGTGGCCGCCAATTGCTTCCAGCGTACGGCTTCGCTTTCAACAAACGCGCCCAATTCGGCGGGCGTACTGTGGCGGACCTCGGCGCCTTGTTCGCCAATCTTCTTCACGACTGCCGGGTCCGCCAAGGCCTGATTCAACGCCTTGTTCAACGTCGTGACCACGGCGGCGTCCGCCTTGGCCGGCGCGAAGATGGCGTACCACTGCGGCACATCCACGCCCGGCACACCGGCTTCAGCCAGCGTGGGCAAGTCGGGCAGCGCCGCCGTGCGGGTGGCACCCGCCACCGCCAGCGCCTGGATCATGCCGGACTTCAGGTGCGGATACACGCTGAACAAACTGGGGAACATCACCTGCGTGGTGCCGGACAGCGTATCCGTCAGAGCAGGCGCCGAGCCTTTGTACGGCACGTCCAGCATCTGTGTACCCGTCGCCATGTTGAAGAGTTCCCCCGCGATCGCCGGCGCGGTGCCAGGCCCGGCGGACGCGAAGCTGAGCCCCTCGGGATGGTCGTGGCCGTACTTCACCAGGCCCGCCACATCGTTCACCGGCAAGCGGCTGGTCACGACCATGATGGTGGGGGAATCCGCCACCATGCCGATCGGCGTGAAGTCCTTGACCGGATCGTAGTTCAGCTTCTGCATGGCGGGGTTGATGCCGTGCGTGCCGATATAGCCGAGTATCAAGGTGTAGCCATCAGCGGGCTGGCGCGCCACGTAGTCAGAGGCGATGGCCCCCTGCGCCCCAGGCTTGTTCACGACGATGACGGTCTGCCCCAGCAGCTCGCCCACCTTCTGGCCGACCACGCGCGCCAGCACATCGTTGCCGCCACCGGCGGCGGTAGGCACAACCAGCGTGATCGGGCGTTCGGGATAGGCGGCTTGCGCCGTTGCGCTCAGCGCCAGCAGCAGGGCTGCCGCGCAGGCGGTTTTCAGGGAATGGCACTTCATGATTTTGTCTCCAGAGGGATCATTGGCTTTTGTGTAAGAGGCCTCTTTGCGGGCCGCTTCAAAGGTCAAGACGTATCGCGTGCGTGGTCCGCCGCAACTAGGCGGCGGCGCGCACCTCCTGGTTGCGCTGCGCGCCGGCCAACACATAGTGGCCCGGCACGTACAACAGGCCCTTCATGATCTTGCGCGCCGTGCGCACCAGGCCGGCCGCGCGCACAACGCCGCTTGCAGGGTCCAGTTCCACATCAATATCCATGGCGCCTGACGGGTGCTCGATTCGCACGCTGCGATAGCCCGTCTGCACGGCCGGGCCGCCGCAATCATGCGCCACGGTGCCGGGCATGAGGAAGGCGCTTGCCACCCCCACGGCCCCCGTCGCCGCATGCGATCGATGGCACGCGCGCGGCGTGAAATAGCGGGATCGCAAGGCCAGCCCGCCGGTGGAATCCGACGGAGCCAGCAGCACGGGTTTGGGAATGACGCTTTGGGACACATCGCCCAGGCCCATCCGGCGTCCCGCCTCCAGGCGAATAGGCTCCATGCGTTCCAGCAACGCGGTGTCGGCATCCAGCTGCGCGGGCGTTTCGTCGCCGCGCAGGCCGAAATCACTGGCGCGCATCAGCACCATGGGCATGGCGGCGTCGATCAGCGACACCGCAACGCCGTCCACCGTTTCCTGGCGCAATCCGCTGGGAAACAGCTTGCCCGTGACCGCGCCCCAGGCATCCAGAAAATTCAAGCGCACGGGCGCCGCGGTGCCTGGCACGCCGTCGATACGCGCGTCACCTTCGTAGGTCAGGTGGCCACCCGGCGTTTGCACCACCGCTTCGATGATTGCGCCCGTGTTGACGTTGTGCACCCGAACCGGGGTCACGCCTTGGCGCGCCGGGATCAAGCCTTCGTCAATCGCAAAGGGCGCGGCGCCGGACAGCATGTTGCCGCAGTTGGGGCGGGTATCGACCGTGGCGCGGTCTACCGACACCTGCGCAAACAGATAGTCGATATCGCAATCGGGACGCGTCGAGCGCGACACAATCGCGACTTTGCTGGTCAGCGTGTTGCCGCCGCCAATGCCGTCGACTTGCAAGGCATGGGGCGAGCCCATGGCGCTCAGCAGCAGCTGGTCGCGCTGGACGGGGTCGGCCGGCAGCCAGTCGCCCAAGAAAAAGGGGCCACGCGACGTGCCGCCGCGCATCAGTACGCAAGGGATTACGGTTTCCATGGACGCCATTCTGCGACGGCGCGGCTATTATTTGAATTGCAACTTACGGATGGATTAATGCATGGCACGCATCAATTTTGATTTGCAGGAATTGCAGGCTTTTGTGGCCGTGGCGGAGCGCGCCAGCTTTCGCGCCGCCGCCGACGACCTGCACCTGTCGCAACCTGCGCTCAGCCGCCGTATCGACAAACTGGAAAGCATCCTGGGCGCGCGGCTTCTGGAACGCACGACGCGGCGCGTGGCGTTGACGCAAGTCGGACGCGTCTTCCTCGAACGCGCCCGCACCGCCATCGACGAATTGGAAAGCGCCGTGCTCAGCATTGGCGACCTGGCCGCGCAGCGGGGCGGGCTGGTGACGGTGGCCTGCGTGCCGTCGGTGGCCTATTACTTTTTGCCGTCCGTCATCCGCGACTACACCGAACGCTTTCCCCGCATTCGCGTGCGCATCATCGACGAAACCGCCAATACCGTGCTGAACAGCGTGGTGACCGGCCGCGCCGACTTTGGCATCAGCTTTTTCGGCACCCAGGAACCCGACGTTGATTTCAAGGCGGTGCTGCGCGAAGACTTTGTGCTGGCGGTGCGCCGCGACCATCCGCTGGCCAGCCGCCGCAGCGTGTCGTGGGAAGCGCTGGCGCAGGAACGATTCATGACGGTCGCCAAGGAAAGCGGAAACCGTCTGCTGATCGACGACGCGCTGGCCAAAAGCGGCAAACGCACGGTCAGCGCATTCGAGGTCAGCCACATCATGACGCTGCTGGGGCTGGTGGAAGCCGGCCTGGGCGTGGCCGCCGTCCCGCAACTGGCCATGCCGCAGGCGGGCCACGCCACGCTGACCAGCGTCAAGCTGGAACACCCGCGCGTCACGCGAACGCTGGGGCTGATCGCCCGCCGCGGCCGCCCCCTGGCGCCCGCCGCCCAACAGCTCTATAACCTGATACATCAAGCCGGCAAGTCGGCCAAACGCAAACCCGCCCCCAACCCCTAGCCTCATGACCCTGACCCACTCCCTGGCTTTACAACCCGCGTCCGACGACGATCTGCCCTTTCTGCTGGCGCTGCGCAAAGCCACCATGCAGGAACACTTGCAGCGCGCGGGTGCGCCGCTGGATGACGAGCACCATCTGGCGCGCATCCGGTACCACTTTGACGATGCCCAGATCGTCTGGCTGGATGGCCGGCCTGCCGGCCTCTTCAAGCATTACCGCGACCCGGCCGGCTGGCGCATTGTGCAGATCCAGATCGACCCGGCGTTTCAAGGCCAGGGCTTGGGCCGCCGCCTGCTTGAAGGCGTGCTGGACCAGGCCGACGCCGAAGGCGCGCCCGTCACCCTTAGCGTGCTCAAGGGCAACCCCGCCCAACGCCTGTACGCGGCGCTGGGCTTCACCCCCATCGAGGAGACCGAGCTGGAGTTTGAAATGCGATACGAGCCGGGCGCCGTCCGGCCGGTTGGCTGAACTCTGCAAATTCTTTTGGCCAGACGGGAATATTCCCTCAACGGCTGGCGTCTGTAGAGGGCAGTCTCCCCCACTTTCCTATCTACGAGGCACAACATGCGCAAACACATCGCCGCCGCCCTGGTTCTTGGTTCCGCCGCTCTGTTCTCGGCCGGCGCCCACGCCCAGGCCGTCAAAACCCAGGACGGCGTCCTGGTCAACAGCGCGGGCATGACGCTCTACACCTTCGACAAGGACGCCGGAGGCAAGAGCGCCTGCAACGACCAGTGCGCCAAGATCTGGCCGCCCGTCGCCGCCCCCGCCGACGCCAAAGCCATGGGCGACCTGACCGTCATCACCCGCGACGACGGCTCCAAGCAATGGGCCTACAAGGGCAAGCCCGTGTACCTGTACGCCAAGGACACAAAGCCGGGCGACAAGACCGGTGACAACTTCAAGGACGTCTGGCACGTCATCAAGCCCTGATCCGGACCGCCCGCGCCGCCGTATCCCACCATGCGCGCCGAAGACGAAGCCCTGATCCTCGCCTGCATCCCCAGCCTGCGGCGTTATGCCCGCGGGCTGACGGGCGACCCGCACCGGGCCGATGACCTGGTTCAGGACACGCTGGAGCGCGCATGGAGCCGCTATTCGCGTTGGCAACGGCGCGGTGAACTTCGCGCCTGGATGTTCGGCATCATGCATA
The DNA here is from genome assembly GCF_902859595.1 of Achromobacter kerstersii. Taxonomy (GTDB): domain Bacteria; phylum Pseudomonadota; class Gammaproteobacteria; order Burkholderiales; family Burkholderiaceae_B; genus Achromobacter; species Achromobacter kerstersii. The sequence goes on from NZ_CADIJQ010000004.1 coordinate 38,666, forward strand.
ACCATTTCATCGACGGCGTGCGCGCCAATGGCAGGCGAGCGGATCAGGCCGCGCTGGGTGACATGCCCGATGCGCCGGTACGCGCCACGCAAACCGATCACCTGGAGGTGCGCGACCTGGATCGCTGCCTGCAAGCCCTGCCGGCCGAGCAGCGGGAAGTGCTGTTGCTGATTTGCGTGGAAGACCTGTCCTACCAGGAAGCCGCGCAGGTGCTGGACGTGCCGATTGGCACGGTCATGTCCCGGCTATCGCGCGCCCGTGAAAAGCTGGGCGCGCTGATGCAAGGACGCGACTCGGTCAGCCGGCTGCATCGCGTGAAATGACATGAACGACAAACACCTGCATCCGATCCCGACAACGGGTTCCCCCATTACCGAAGCCGATCTGCATGCCTATGCAGACGGCCAGTTGCCCCCTGCCCGCCACGCCGAGGTTGACGCCTTTCTGGCCGCGCACCCGCAGGACCAGACCCGCGTGAACGACTGGCAGGCGCAACGCCGTGCGTTGCACGCCCTGCTCGACCCGGTGCTGGATGAGCCGCTGCCGCTGCGTTTGCCGTTGAAACCGCCGGCCCGCGAATTCCCGTGGCGCGCGTTGGCGGCGGGCGTGGCCATTGCCGCCATCAGCGCCAGCGCCGCCTGGATGACGCGTGGCGCCATGGACGCGCGGCACCTGCAAACCGTGCTGGCCACCGCCAGCCCCGAGCGCGCGGCGGGCGGCTATGCCCAACGCGCGGCGATCGCGCACGCCGTGTATGCGCCCGACATGGGCCGCCCGGTCGAAGTCAGCGCCGATAACGAAAAAGGCCTGGTGACGTGGTTGACCAAGCGCATGGGCGCACCGGTGCGCGCGCCGTCTTTGTCAAAGACGGGTTATGAACTGGTGGGCGGGCGCTTGCTGCCCGGCGGTTCCGGGCCGGTGGCGCAATTCATGTACGGCGCGGCAGATGGCCAGCGCCTGACGCTTTATGTGACGCGAGAAGCCGCAGGCGGACAGACGGCGTTTCAGTTCACGCAGGAAGGGCCGGTGCGGGTGTTTTATTGGGTAGAGGGGCAGTTCGGCTACGCGCTGTCTGGCGCGGTCAGCCGGGATGAATTGCAGCGCGTGTCAGAAGAGGTCTACAAGCAATTGCAGGGGTGAAGAACGGCGTGCGTTCGGCACCCGCGTGTTGAACGACGATTCCAGGCACGCAAGCCGTCGCTTCCGCCCCATCAGCCGCCGCCCTTCTCCCGCGCCTCATGCAGCATGTGCAGCGTAATTTTCCGCACCTCTGCCTTGCTCATCTCGATATGCGAACGCAGCATCCGCGCCGCCTCATCACCCCGGCGCGCCAGCACCGCGCGCAGGATCGCGGCATGTTCATCGTAGGTGGCATCCACGCGAAAATCCTTGGTGAAGTCCAGCCGCCGCACGATACGGATTTTCTCCGTGACGTCGCGGTGAATCTGCGTCATCTCCGGGTTGCCGGCGGCCGCCACCAATGAACAATGAAACGCCTCATCCAGCTGCGCCACCAGCCGCCCATCCAGAATGCGTTGCGGCGGCGGCACCAGCCACACGTCTTTCAACGCGCCCAGAATGCCGGACTCATCCATGGTTTCGCGCCCACACAACTTATCCACCGCCGCCTGCTCCAGCACCACGCGCACGTCGTACAGGGCTTCGAAGCGCTCGAAGTCGAATGGCCGCACCTGCCAGCCGCTGCGCGGGCGCGCCAGCACAAAGCCTTCGCGCTCAAGCCGCGCCAGGCCCAGCCGCACCGGCGTGCGGCTGACCCCAAGACGCGCCACCAGATCCGCTTCGGTGAAGCGTTCTCCGGGCAGCATGCGGAAGTCGAACAGGTCGTCCTTGATGCGCTGATAGACCTGATCCGCCAGCGACCCGGCAAGCGCTGGCGCCTGCCGGATTGCCGGGCTCACCTGCACGGATTCCAGACGCATCATCCCGCCACGGTGCAGGTCGCGTCTTCTGCCAGCACCACCAGCGGGTCGCCAGCATTGACCGGTTTACCCGGCACGCAGCGAATCGCGGTGACGATGCCCGAAGACGGCGCGATGACGGACAGCTCCATCTTCATGGCTTCCACCACCACCAGCGTGTCGCCCGCCGACACGCTCTGCCCCACCTGGACGGGAATCTTCCAGATGTTGCCGCACATGTCGGCGCTGACCAGGCGTTCGCCGTCACGCAAGGCCGTCTCGGCTTCGGCTTCGGGTTCAAGGGCGGTCTGCTCCGCCGCGACATCCTCGGTTTTCCACAAGGCCACTTCCGCGTCGAAGGCGCTCTTCTGGCGCTTCTGGAATACGGCGATGCTGTCCGCCTGTTCGGCCAAAAACTGCTGGTGCGCGGCGAAGTCGAACACCTCTTCTTCGATGCGAACCGTGGCGCGGCCTTCGCGGAAGTCTTCGCGCAACACGTCGAGCTCGGCTTCGGTCACCGGATAGAAGCGCACCTGATCAAAGAAGCGCAGCAGCCACGGTTTGCCGTCCTGGAACACGGGGTTCTTCAGGAATTTGTTCCAGATGGGCAAGGTACGGCCCACCAGTTGATAGCCGCCCGGCGAATCCATGCCGTAGATGCACATGTACACGCCGCCAATACCCACCGTGCCTTCGGCCGTGAAGGTGCGCGCGGGGTTGTACTTGGACGTCAACAGACGATGGCGCGGGTCGATCGGCACCGCGCAGGGCGCGCCCAGATACACATCGCCCAGCCCCATGATCAGGTAGCTGGCGTCGAACACGATATCGCGCACGTCGTTACGGCTGGCCAGCCCGTTGATGCGCTGGATGAAGTCCACATTATTCGGCAACCAGGGCGCGTTGGCGCGCACGGTTTCCTGATAGCGCTGCACGGCGCCCAGCGTTGCCGAATCTTCAAATGCCATCGGCAGGTAGACAACACGCGTCGGCACCTTCAGCGTAGCCACATCGGCCAGCCCGGCTTCGATTTCCAGCAGCCGCGCAATCAGCGCGCCTTGCAGAATCTGGCGGCTGTCATAACGAATTTGCAGCGAACGCACGCCCGGCGACAGCTCATGCACGCCCGCGATGGGGTCGGCGTTCAGCGCTTCCATCAGCAAATGGATGCGCATGCGCAGCGCCAGGTCGAGCACGTTGTCGCCGTACTCCAGCAGCAAATAGCCATCACCGGCCTGACGGTACGACACCGACGGGCGCGAGCCTTCCGCCGGCAGCGCGGCAACGATCGTCTCTGACACCGTTGCCGGCACCGGTGACGGGGCCGTCGCAGCGGGCGCCACGGACGACAAGGCCGCCACGCTTTGATCCTGCGCGGCTTCCAGCGCCACGGCTTGCGGATAGTCGATGCGCACAAAGCGGATGCGGTCGCCCGGTTTCACCTGGCCCACCTTCCACAGCTCGGCGCGCGCAATCGTGACGGGGCAGACAAACCCGCCCAGGCTGGGGCCGTCGCGCGTCAGAATCACAGGGCTGTCGCCCGTGAAGTTGATGCTGCCAATCGCGTATTCGCAATCGTGGATGTTGGACGGGTGCAAGCCGGCTTCACCGCCGTTCTCGCGCGCCCAGGTGGGCTTGGGGCCGATCAATCGCACGCCCAAACGGTTTGAGTTGTAGTGCACTTCCCAGTCCGCCGCGAAGAAGGTCTCGATGGCTTCGGGCTGGAAGAAGTCTGGCGCGCCATGCGGACCGTAGAGCACGCCGATTTCCCAGGTGTTGCCATAGACGGGAATCAAATCGGCGGGCGCTCCTTGCGGCTCCGCCACGGGCGGCGTGGCCGTCTGGCCAGCCAGCTCCGGGCGCACCCGCGGCAGCATGTCGCCTACGCGCAGCGTGCGGCCGGCGTGTCCGCCGAACTGGCCCAAGGCGAAGGTCGAGCGGCTGCCCAAATAGACCGGCACGTCCAGGCCGTTGCGCACGGCCAGATAGCTGCGGCAGCCCGACAGCGCGCGGCCGGTGGCCAGCACCTGCCCCGACTTCACCGCGATGGGCTGCCACATCGGCACCGGTTCGCCGTCCAGCGTGGCGGCGCATTCAGCGCCTGTCAGCGCCACGATGGCGTCGCCATGAAAGCGCAGCGTGGGTCCGACGAGCGTGGCTTCGATGCCTGCCGCATCTGGCGCATTGCCGACGATGCGGTTGGCCACGCGAAACGCGTAGTCGTCCATCGGGCCTGATGGCGGCACGCCGATATCCCAATAGCCCGCACGCCCCGGGTAATCCTGCACGCTGGTGTAGGTGCCGGCCTCCAGCACTTCGATGGCCGCAGGCCGGTACGCGAAGCTTTCCAGAAAGCGCGTGGACAGCTTGCCCGCGCGGAAACGTTCGTCGTCAACGATCTGGCGCAGGTAATCCAGGTTGGTCGCAATGCCGTGCAAGCGAGTGCGCGCCAAGGCGTCCGCCAGCTTGTCCAGCGCGGCGTCGCGCGTGTCCGCGTGCACGATCAGCTTGGCCAGCATGGGGTCGTAGAACGCAGGCACGTCGGTGCCGGTGGCCACCCAGCCATCGACCCGCACGCCGTCTGGGAAGAACACTTCCGTCAACACACCGGGCGACGGCTGGAACTGGCGCAGCGGGTCTTCAGCGTACAGGCGCACTTCAATGGAGGCGCCCTGCGGCGCGCGCGACATCGCGTCGATATCCAGCGCTTCGCCCGCCGCCACGCGCAGCATGCATTCCACCAGGTCCAGCCCGGTGACGGCTTCGGTCACCGGGTGCTCCACCTGCAAGCGCGTGTTGACCTCAAGGAAATAGAAGCTGTCGCGCGCCGGGTCGTAGATGAATTCCACAGTGCCGGCCGAGCGGTAGTTGACCGACTCGCCCAATTGCACGGCGGCCGCCAGCAGCGCCGCGCGGGTCGCAGCCGGCAACAAGGGCGCGGGCGTTTCCTCGATGACTTTCTGATTGCGCCGCTGCACCGAGCAATCGCGTTCGCCCAGCGCCAGCACGCGGCCCGCGCCGTCGCCAAAAATCTGCACTTCCACGTGCCGCGCGTTATCCACATAGCGTTCAATGAATGCGCCGCCATCGCGAAAAAAGTGTTCGCCCATGCGCTGCACGCTGTCGAACGCCACCGTCAGTTCGGCCTCGTTCTCGCAGCGCGACAAGCCGATGCCGCCCCCGCCCGCCGTGCTCTTCAACATCACCGGGTAGCCGATGCGTTCGGCCTGCGACAGCGCTTCGCCCAGGCTGGCCAACAGACCAGTGCCCGGCGTCATCGGCACGCCCGCTTCCGCCGCCAGTTCGCGCGAGCGATGCTTCAAACCGAACTCGCGGATCTGCAAGGGCGTGGGGCCGACGAATGCGATGCCCGCCGCTTCGCAGGCGTCGGCGAACTCCGCGCTTTCAGACAGAAAACCGTAGCCGGGGTAGATGGCTTGCGCACCATGCTCGCGCGCGGCGGCCAGCAACAAGTCCATGCGCAGATAGCTGTCAGCGGCCTTCTCGCCGCCCAGCGCCACGGCCACGTCGGCCTCGCGCACGTGCGCGGCATTGCGGTCCGGGTCGGAATACACGGCCACGCTACGGATGCCCAGCCGCTTCAAGGTGCGGATGGCGCGGACGGCGATCTCGCCGCGGTTGGCAATCAGAACGGTATCGAACACGATGCGGCTCCCAAGTGTCTTGCGTACAGGGTTATCGGAGATCAGCGGGCAGCATTCAGGCTGGCCAGGTAGGCGCGCCAGCCGCCGAAAGCGGTGATGTCGCGCGCACCATCCAGGCCGCGCGGCTCGCAGATGAAGCCCTTGACCAGCCGGCCGTCTTCCAGCTCCAGCGTGCCGATGCCCAGCGGCGCGGGAATCTCGGCCACGAACGCGCCGAATGCCGTCACCGGCACATCCCAAAGCTCCACGTCAATCGGCGCGCCCGACTCGGACTTGACCAGCCCCGGCTTGGGCGGCGTGGTGTTGGCCAGCGCATACAGGCGGTAGTCGTCCGCCGTGCGCGTCTTTTCCACCAGCACCGCGTGGCGCGAGGTCAGTTGATGGTTCAGCGGCATGCCCGTCAGGTGCGCACCCACCACCGCCACGCGCACGGTGTCAGCAGGCGGCTTGGCGGCATCCACACCCGCGGGCAACGGCGCACCGGTTGCGCCCAGCGGCAGGCCGCGTTGCGCTTGCCACAGGCGGCCAAACTGCGCCAGCGCGTGGTCTTGCCAGGCCAGGCCGATCAGCGTGATACCCGACGGCAAGCCATCGGCGCGCATGCCCGCCGGCACCGCCAACGCCGACAAGTCCGCCAGGTTGGCAAAGTTGGTGTACACGCCCAGCCGCGAATTCAGCGTGACCGGGTCGGCCTGCAATTGGGCAATGGTGTAGATGGACGGCGACGTCGGCACCACCAGCGCGTCGAACCCCGCCAGTGCTTGATGAATCTGGCGTGTCAGTTCCGCGCGGCGGTACTCGGCCTTGAACGCGTCCACCGCGTTGTAGTTCGCCGCCTGCTCGACAATGCCGCGCACAACGGGGTTGATGACTTCTGGCGTGGCTTTCCACAAGGCTTCAACGGCCGCGAAACGCTCGGCCACCCACGGGCCTTGATACAGCAGCGCGGCCAGTTCATTGAAGGGGGTGAAGTCAATCGCCTCCACTTCTGCGCCCGTGTCTTTCAGCGCGCGCACGGCGTCTTCGAACACGGCGGCGGCTTGGGCGTCTCCGAAGAATTCCAGCGTGGCAGGCACCGCCAGCTTGGGCGCACGCGGCCACGGCAGCGATGCGCCGGCTGGCATGGCGCGCGAATACGGGTCGCGCTCATCAAAGCCGCCCGCGACGTCGGCCACGAGTTCGGCGTCAGCCACCGTCAGCGCAAAGATCGACACGCAATCCAGCGTGCGGCACGCAGGCACCACGCCCGCCGTGCTGAGCCAGCCCTTGGTCGGCTTCAGCCCGACGATGTTGTTGAAACCTGCCGGCACGCGGCCCGAGCCCGCCGTGTCGGTGCCCAGCGAAAACGCCGCGATGCCGCGCGCCACCACCGAGGCCGAGCCCGAGCTGGAGCCGCCGCTGACGTACTCGGGGTTGAACGTGTTGGCCACCGCACCGTGCGGCGAACGCGTGCCGACGAGCCCGGTCGCGAATTGATCCAGATTGGTCTTGCCGATCAGGATGGCGCCGGCCGCGCGCAGCCGCTGCACGACGGTGGCGTCTTCACCCGGCGTGTACGCGAATTCGGGGCAGGCGGCGGTCGTGGGCCAGCCGGCCGCGTCGATGTTGTCCTTGATGGCGAACGGCACGCCAAACAGCGGCAAGCGCGCCATGTCGCCACCCACGGCCTCCAGCATCAGACGCAGTCCGTCCAGCTGTTCGTCCAGCGTGGCGCGGTCAACCCGCTGAATCCAGGCGTTGTCGGCGGGGCCATCGGGGGTGTCCGCATAAGCGGCCAACAGCACATCGGGCTGCGCGCCGTCTTCCCGATAGGCGGCCTGCCATTGCGCAATCGTCCAACCGACGGGGCTTTTCTGCGTTGCTGCGGCATTCATGCTGGAATCCTTTCTTGTATACAAGTACGGATACCCAAGCAATCGCCGTGCCATGTTGGCGGGCTTTTTCGCTTTCCCTCTGGAACCCCCGGGTAGACGTCACCGAACCCCGTTCCCGCACCATCGCCTCATCGCATCGCGCGCACCGCAAGCGGGCAAGCTGCGCACCTGTTTTGTGCATGCAGCACGGTTTTGAACCGCCCAGCCGCTGCGCAAACACGCCGCACGCATTCACGTAAACACCCCCTCTTCATACAGCGGCGCGACCCCTGCCGCGCACTTGGCATGCCTTTTGCTTTGATGTCCAGGTTGTCGGGTGTTGTTCAGATCGTTCCTGCCGGCCAAGCCGGCACATTCCATCCAGGAGTCACCATGAAACGCAGACTAGCCCTTAAGCAACTGACCGCCGTGAGCCTGTTGGCCATGTCCGGATGGATGCCTCAGGTATTTGCCGCCGAAGACACCATCAAGGTCGGCATCCTGCATTCCCTGTCGGGCACCATGGCCATCTCGGAGACGTCGTTGAAAGACGTCGCGCTGATGACCATCGACGAAATCAACGCCAACGGCGGCGTGATGGGCAAGAAGCTGGAAGCCGTGGTGGTGGACCCGGCCTCGAACTGGCCGCTGTTTGCCGAGAAGTCGCGCCAGCTGTTGTCGCAGGACAAGGTGGCGGCGGTGTTTGGCTGCTGGACGTCGGTGTCGCGCAAGTCGGTGCTGCCGGTGTTCAAAGAGCTGAATGGCCTGCTCTTCTACCCGGTGCAGTACGAAGGCGAAGAGCTTGAGAAGAACGTGTTCTACACGGGCGCCGCGCCCAATCAGCAAGCGATTCCCGCCGTTGAATACCTGATGAGCGAAGACGGTGGCGGCGCCAAGCGCTTCGTGCTGCTGGGCACTGACTACGTCTACCCGCGCACCACCAACAAGATCCTGCGCGCCTTCCTGCATTCCAAGGGCGTCAAAGACAGCGACATCGACGAGGTCTACACCCCCTTCGGCCATTCCGACTACCAGACCATCGTCGCCAACATCAAGAAGTTCGCCACCGGCGGCAAGACGGCCGTCATCTCCACCATCAACGGCGACTCCAACGTGCCGTTCTACAAGGAACTGGGCAACGCAGGCCTGAAGGCCACCGACGTGCCGGTCGTGGCGTTCTCGGTGGGCGAAGAAGAACTGCGCGGCGTCGACACCAAGCCGCTCGTGGGCCACCTGGCCGCGTGGAACTACTTCCAGTCGGTGAAGAACCCGGTCAACGAGGAATTCATCAAGAAGTGGAAGGCCTATGCCAAGGCCAAGAACCTGCCGAACGCCAGCACGGTCGTGACGAATGACCCGATGGAAGCCACTTACGTCGGCATCTACATGTGGAAGCAGGCGGTGGAGCAAGCCAAGACCACCGATGTGGACAAGGTGATTGCGGCGATGGGCGGCCAGAAGTTCAACGCGCCTGACGGCTACACCATCGAAATGGACAAGACCAACCACCACCTGCACAAGCCGGTCTACATCGGTGAAATCAAGGCGGACGGCCAGTTCAACGTGGTGTGGAAGAGCAAGGGCCCGATCCGCGCTCAACCCTGGAGCCCGTACATCCCGGGTAACGAAGGCAAGCAAGGCCTCTAAGCGGAAAAGCAGCCATGCACATCGCGGCAATCGCACACTTCTTGCGTCGTTCCCTACTTGCGTGGCTGCTTGCCATGCCACTGCTGACCGCGCCCGCGGCAGCCGCTGGCGTGGACCCGGCCTTGCTGGCGCCGCTGGCCGGCGACGACACCGACGCCAAGCTGCAAGCGATTGCCGCGTTGGGCCAACTGCCAGAGCCCGCCGCGGCGGCGGTGCTGCAAGCGCTGGGCAATGACCAGCTCTATGCCACCGCCGACGGGCGCGTGCTGATTGGCGACGGTAGCGCGCGCGCCACCGACCCCGTCACCGGCGCGGCCGTGGACCTGCCTTCAGGTTCTGGCACCGTCAGCATCAACAACCGCCTGCGCCGCGCCATCGAAGCCGCGCTGGCCGGTTCCCGCTTGTTCTCGGACAAGCCCAACGAACGTCTGGACGCCGCGCGCCGGCTGCAGCAGACGGGCGACCCCGCCCGCTTGCCCATGCTGGAAAAAGCGCTGGCGTCTGAAAAAAATGAGGCCGTGCGCGATGCGTTGTTGATCGCGCAGGCCAATCTGGAATTGAAAAGCGCCGACCCCGCCAAGCGCCGCCATGCGGTCGAGTTGCTGGGCAACACACGCAACGCGGCCTTCCGCCCGACGCTGGCCGCGCTGACGCAGGAACGCGATGGCGCGTACGCCGAACCCGACGCCAGCGTGCGCGAAGCCGCCACCAACGCGCTCAAGCAGATCGACCGGCATCTGGCCACGATCGAATGGGCCGGCAACCTTTTCTACGGCATCAGCCTGGGCAGCGTGCTGCTGTTGGCTGCGCTGGGTCTTGCCATCACCTTCGGGCTGATGGGCGTCATCAACATGGCGCACGGTGAATTACTGATGATCGGTGCCTACGTGACCTACGTGGTGCAGACGCTGTTTCGCGCGTGGCTGCCGGGCTGGCTCGACTGGTATGTGGTGGCCGCGCTGCCGCTGGCCTTCGTGGTGACGGCGCTGGTGGGCATGGCGCTGGAACGCACCGTCATCCGCTGGCTGTATGGCCGGCCGCTGGAAACGCTGTTGGCGACCTGGGGCATCAGCCTGATGCTGATGCAAGGCGTGCGCACGCTGTTCGGCGCGCAGAACGTGGAAGTGGGCAACCCCAGCTGGATGTCGGGCGGCTTCACGGTGCTGGGCGGCTTGGTGCTGACCTACAACCGGATCGTCATCATCGGCTTCGCCTTCTTCGTGGTGTTCCTGGTGTGGGTGCTGCTGAACCACACGCGGCTGGGGCTGTTCGTGCGCGCCATCACGCAGAACCGCCGCATGGCTGATTGCGTGGGCGTGCCGACCGGGCGGGTGGACATGCTGGCTTTCGGGCTGGGCTCCGGCATTGCGGGGCTGGCCGGCGTGGCGTTGTCGCAGCTGGGCAACGTGGGGCCGGACCTGGGCCGCAGCTACATCGTCGATTCCTTCATGGTGGTGGTGCTGGGCGGCGTTGGCCAGCTGGCCGGCACCGTGATCGCCGCGCTGGGCCTGGGCGGCGTCAACAAATTCCTGGAGCCCTACGCGGGCGCCGTCATGGCCAAGATCACCATCCTGGTGCTCATTGTGTTGTTCGTCCAAAAACGGCCGCAAGGCCTGTTCGCCCCCCGCGGCCGGAGCGTTGAATGAAACAGACCGCGCTGACCGATCTGAACCTGCTGGCCCGCCGCCCTCTTTTTTCGGGCCGTGTCTGGACGGCGCTGGCCGTGGCCGTGGCGCTGCTGGCCTTGCTGCCGCTGTTGAATCTTGTCTTCCCGCCCGGCCACGCGCTGCATGTGTCGGCCTATGCGGTGGCGCTGCTGGGCAAGTTCATGTGCTACGCGATGGCCGCGCTTGCGCTTGACCTGGTGTGGGGTTACGCCGGCATCCTGTCGCTGGGTCACGGCCTGTTCTTTGCGCTGGGCGGCTATGCGCACGGCATGTACCTGATGCGCGCCATCGGCCGCGACGGCGTCTACCAAAGCAACCTGCCCGACTTCATGGTGTTCCTGGACTGGAAAAGCTACCCCTGGTACTGGTCCTTCACCGAACACTTCTGGTACGCGATGCTGCTCGTCGTGCTGGTGCCAGGCGTGCTGGCCTTTGTGTTCGGCTACTTCGCCTTCCGCTCGCGCATCAAGGGCGTGTACTTCTCGATCATCACGCAGGCGTTGACGTTTGCCGCCATGCTGCTGTTCTTTCGCAATGACACGGGGTTTGGCGGCAACAACGGCTTTACCGATTTCAAGCGCATCCTGGGCTTTGACATCACCGCGCCCGGCACGCGCGCCACCTTGTACTGGATCACGCTGGCGGCGTTGGCGGGCGCGTTGATCCTGGCGCGCATGGTCACGCAATCGAAGCTGGGCCGCGTGCTGACGGCGGTGCGCGATGCCGAAAGCCGCTTGCGTTTCATCGGCTACGACCCGCTGGGCTTCAAGCTGTTCGTCTGGACCTTGTCGGCCGTGCTGTGCGGCATTGCAGGCGCCTTGTACGTGCCGCAAGTCGGCATCATCAACCCCAGTGAGATGTCGACCGAGACTTCCATTGAAATGGTGATCTGGGTGGCCACCGGCGGGCGCGGCACCTTGATCGGCCCCATCATCGGCGCGGGTGCGGTCAACGGCTTGAAGACCTGGTTCACCAGCGTACTGCCGGAATTCTGGCTGTATGCGCTGGGCCTGATCTTCGTGCTGGTCACGCTGTTCCTGCCCACCGGCATCGTCGGCCTGGCCCGCCGCATTGCGGCACGCTTTCAGGAGAAGAAGGCATGACCAGCACGCACACCGAATCGGCCATGCTGGATGGCGGCCCCAGCGGCAACGCCGGTTATGGCCGCGTCAGCCCCAAGGGCCTGGACACGAGCCACGGCGCCATCCTGTACCTGGAAGGCATCACCGTCAGCTTCGACGGCTTCAAGGTGCTAAACGACCTGACGCTGGACATTGGCGTGGGTGAATTGCGCTGCATCATCGGCCCCAATGGCGCGGGCAAGACAACGATGATGGACGTTATCACCGGCAAGACGCGGCCCACTTCTGGCACTGCCTATTTCGGCCAAAGCATCGACCTGACTTCGCTGAACGAAGCGCAGATTGCGCACGCCGGCATCGGCCGGAAATTCCAGCGGCCCACGGTGTTCGAACAACACACCGTGTTCGAAAACCTGGAGCTGGCCATGAAGACCGACAAGCGCGTGCGGCCCACGCTGTTTTCACGCCTGACGGGCGAGCAGGCCGACAAGATCGGCGAAACGCTGGACCTGATCCGGCTGCGCCCCGAGGTGTGGCGCCCTGCCGGCCTGCTGTCGCACGGCCAGAAGCAATGGCTGGAAATCGGCATGCTGCTGATGCAAGAGCCGCAGCTGCTGCTGCTGGACGAACCGGTCGCCGGCATGACCGACGCCGAAACGGAACGCACCGGCGAATTGTTGAACGAACTGCGCGGACGCCATTCGCTGATGGTGGTGGAACACGACATGGACTTCGTCAACCAGATTGCGGGCGACGGCAAAGTCACGGTGCTGCACGAAGGCTCGGTATTGGCCGAAGGACCGATGAGCAAGGTGCAGGCCGATCCGCGCGTGATCGAAGTCTATCTGGGGCGCTGAGATGCTGGACGTAAGCACAATCAACCAATACTACGGCGGCAGCCACACGCTGCGCGGCGTGTCGCTATCCGTACGCCAGGGCGAATGCCTGGCGCTGCTGGGCCGCAACGGCGTGGGCAAGACCACGCTGCTGAAATGCGTGATGGGCGTGCTGCCGGTGGCCAGCGGCAACATCGGCTTCGATGGCGCCGACATCACCCGCCTTGCGCCGCATCAGCGCGCCGCGCGCGGCATGGCCTATGTGCCGCAAGGCCGCGACATCTTCGCGCGGCTGACGGTGGAAGAGAACATCCTGATGGGCATGGCGACCAAACCCGCTGCGCGCGCCCGCCGCATCAAGGAAGAAGTGTTCGAACTGTTCCCCGTGTTGAAGAGCATGCTGTCGCGCCGGGGCGGTGACTTGTCGGGCGGACAGCAGCAACAGCTGGCGATTGCGCGGGCGCTGGTGGCCGAGCCCAAGCTCATCATCCTGGACGAGCCCACCGAAGGCATCCAGCCGTCCATCATCAAGGACATTGCGCGCGTGATTCACATGCTGCGCGCGCGCGGCGACATCGCCATTCTGTTGTGCGAACAGTATTTTGATTTTGCACGCGAGCTGGCGGATCAGTTCGTGGTGCTGTCGCGCGGCGAAGTGGTGGCCAGCGGCGACCGCAGCGCGATTGATGGCGATGACGTGCGCCGGCATCTGTCGGTGTAGGCGTCAGGGGGAAGAGTCGCTTCGCACCGGGGACGGCTCGCTTCGCACAGGGCCCGGGTCACTGCGCACAGGGGCCGGGCCGCTTCACACCGGGGCCGCGGGCAGGCGCTTAAGCCTTCCTTGAGATTGTGCGCAGATTTCAAATCTGCTCCGATATAATCCGGCTCCATGTGCTTCGCTACTTTCCTGACCCGCCCCTCGCTGTGGATCGCGCTTGCCGCGATCCTGTGGGCGTCGTTGGCGCCGTCGATCGCGCAAGCACTGAGCCTGTCTCCGGACGGCCACCACATCCACCGCATCACCGTTGACTATTGCGCAAGCGAAGGCGACGGCAACGCGCAAGGCGCCGTCACGCTGGACGTCCCGCACGACAGCCACGACGCCCAAGACTCTACACAAGCCGACGCCCACGCCGACGGCCATCACTGCCCGCTGTGCCGCAACCCGCACGCAGACGTCGGCATCCTGCCCACCAACATGCCGGTCGTGCCCGCCCCCGTGGGCCGCGCCATCACGTATCCGCCGCTGTTCTTCCTGGCGGCCGCCCCCCTTCATGCCTGGAGCGCGGCCCAGCCGCGCGCGCCCCCCGCGAACTGACCCGGAGCACGTCTGCCGTCTGACGACGGCACGCTTGCGCCCGCCCCTCGCGTCTCCCCGCTGCACGCCCCCTGCTCGCCTCTTGCTCGCATCTTGATGCGCGGGCGGCCGTGCCGTCATCCAGACCCTTGTGGCCCGCTGTGCCTCGCCTGTGTTCAGGCCGGGCGCGGGGTCCGTGCGCCGGTCCGCCGGCTTCAGACATGAAACACACCACGATCTACACCTTGCTGCTTGGCGTGCTTGCCAGCGGCTCTGCCCACGCGCTGACCTCCGAACCCGCCGTGGAAACGCTGTCGGCCACCACCGTCTACGGCGCGGGCCACGTTGACCCCGCGCCCAACGGCCCCGTCAACCTGGATGCCCGCGACAGCACCGGCAGCCGCCTGGGCCTGACCTTGCGCGAAACGCCCGCCAGCGTCACCGTGATCTCGCGCGAGCAGATCGAAGCGCGCGGCTCGCTCAGCACGCAAGAGATTGCGCGCGGCATTCCCGGCGTGGACAACGCATCGCCCCCCGGCAACGCCGGCGCGGTCAGCTACCGGGGTTTCTCGGGCGGCCAGGTGTCGCAGTTGTTCAACGGCATCTCGGTGCAATACGACGCCATTGCCGGGCGTCCGGTGGACAGCTGGATCTACGACCGCGTGGAAGCCATCGGCGGCCCGTCGACCTTCCTGTTCGGTGCGGGCGCGGTGGGCGGCGCCATCAACTACGTCACCAAGCTGCCCGAGCGCGATACGTTTTACGACGGCCAGTTGCGCCTGGGTTCCTTCGACAGCCGCCAGGTGTCGGTGGGCTTGAACCAGCAGCTGGCGGGCGATGCCGGCGGGCGTGGCCACTATCTGCGCATCGACGCCAACACCGGGTCCAGCCACGGCTGGGTGGACGGCAACCGTTCGCACGCCAGCCAGATTGCGGCATCGGTGTTGTCCGACCTGGGCAGCGACGTGACGCAAACCTTCGCCTTCGAATATCAACGCGAACAAGTCGACCGCCCGTATTGGGGCACGCCGCTGATGACGAACGCGCAGGGCGTTGTGCAAGGCGCGGGCCACATCATGGATGGCACGCGCTTCAAGAACTACAACGTCAATGATGGGCTGTACGAACAGACGGTGTGGTGGGCGCGGTCCATGACCGAATGGCGCGCGAGTTCGGCCCTGACGATGAAGAACACGCTGTACTACTACCAGGCCGAGCGCGATTTCCGCAATCTGGAAACTTACCGCTTCAATACGGGCAACACGCTGGTGCAGCGCTCCGGCGCGCTGTTGCAGCGTCACGAACAACGCCTGGTGGGCAACCGTGTGGAAGGGCTGGTGCGTTCTTCCGTGGCCGGCCTGCCCAGCGACTGGTCGTTTGGCGCCGACATCAGCGTGAACAAGGTCACGCGCTTTCCCACCAGCCTGCCCGCGCAAGTCGACGCCGTCGACCCTTATGACTTTTCGCCCGGCAACTTCTACGACATCCCCGGCATGACGCGCGGCCACAAAGCCGACCGCGACAACCGCATCCGCACCTTTGCGATGACGCTGGAGAACCGCACCGAAGTGCTGCCCGGCGTGGCCATCGTGTCGGCCTTGCGCAAGGACTTCATCGACCTGGATCTGACCAACCGCCGCGCCGTCACCGCCGCCTCGCCCGCCAGCGCGTCGCGCAGCTATTCGCCGCTGACCGGGCGGCTGGGCGTGAACTGGCAGGTCAGCCCCGAAGCGTCGCTGTACGCGCAGTACGCCACGGCGGCGGACCCTCCGTCGGGCCTGCTGGCCACCGCATCGTTTGCCGACGTGCTGAACAACGACCAGCTCACAACCGGCACGCAGGCCGAAGTGGGCGGCAAGTTCGACTTCTGGGACGGGCGCGGTTCCGCCACCGTGGCGCTCTACGAGATCAAGCGCAAACACATCTCGACGACCGACCCCAACAACCCGGGCGTGAGCGTTCCGGTGGGCGCACAGTCGGCGCGCGGCGTTGAACTGGCGGGCGGTTTGCAGCTGACGTCCAAGCTGTCCTTGCAAGGCAACGTGGCCTTTGTTGACCCGCAGTACGACGACTTCTCGCAATCGGTGGGCGGCGTGTCCGTCTCGCGCAATGGCAACGTGCCGGTCAACACGCCGCGCCGTCTGGCCAACGTGTGGCTGGACTACGCGTTCGTGCCGGATTGGAACGCCAGCGTCGCCGCCCGCTACGTGGGCCGCGCCTACGCGGATGCCGCCAACACGGTGTGGGCGCCCTCGTACACGGTGTTTGACGCCTCCTTGTCGCATCGGGTGAACCGCAACCTGAACGTGACCGCGCGCGTGCGCAACCTGACCGACAAGGTCTACGCGGCCAACGCCAGCCCGACGATGTTCTACCTGGGCGCGCCGCGCACGTTTGAACTGTCGCTGCAAGCCCGCTTCTAGTCCGCCCCTAGCTCCGCCGTGTAGAGATGCCATGAGCGCCACATCGCCCCGTTCTTCCGCTCGCCCCGCCGGGCCGCCGCTGTCCACGCGCGCCAAGCGCTGGCTCTATCTGATCCATCGCTGGGCCGGCGTCGTGCTGTGCCTGTTCTTCGCCATGTGGTTCGTGAGCGGCGTGGTGATGATGTATGTGGGTTATCCCAAGCTCACGCCTCATGAACGCCTGACCCATCTGGCGCCGTTGGACGCCACGCGGATCGCCATCACGCCCGAGCAGGCGCTGGCGGCTGCCGGGAAAACGCGCGCAGACGCGCCCGGCTTGCAGCTATCTGCCAGCCAGGGCGGCGCGCCGGTGTATGTGGTGCCGGCGTCGATGCCGGGTTCCGCCCCGGGTTCAAGCCCCGCCGCGCCCAAAGTCGTCGACGCCGCCACCGGCCTGCTGCTGCCCAAGGCGGACGCCACGACAGCGCAGGCCACGGCGCTTGCCTGGTTCGGTGACGCGTACGCCGCGCACTACGACGGGCTGGTGGACGAGGACGTCTATACCCACTCGGGCGCACTGGATGTGCATCGCCCTTTGCACCGCATCGACATGAGCGACCCCGCGCGCACGCGCTTGTACGTGTCGTCGGCGACGGGCGCGGTGGTGCTGGACGCCACCCGCAACGAGCGCGCCTGGAATTATGTGGGCGCGTGGGTCCATTGGCTGTACATGTTTCGCGGCAACGCGCTGGACCCGTGGTGGCATGACATCGTGGTGTGGCTGTCGGTCGCGGGCGTGGTGCTGGCATTGACGGGCACCATCGTGGGCATGCTGCGCTGGCGGTTTTCGCGGCCTTACGCCAGTGGCAGCCGGTCGCCCTACCGCGACAACATGATGCGCTGGCATCACATCAGTGGTTTGCTGTTTGCCGCCATCACCATCACGTGGATTTTCAGCGGGCTGATGTCGATGAACCCGTGGAAGGT
This sequence comes from Achromobacter kerstersii, assembly GCF_902859595.1. GTDB lineage: Bacteria > Pseudomonadota > Gammaproteobacteria > Burkholderiales > Burkholderiaceae_B > Achromobacter > Achromobacter kerstersii. The sequence goes on from NZ_CADIJQ010000004.1 coordinate 56,021, forward strand.
GTTCACCAGCACCGCCGCCCCGCTAGCGCGCAGCGCCTATGCCGATGGGTCGGCCGCTGGGTCTGCCGATGGGTCTGCCGCTGGGGCTGCCGCTGGGTCGCCCAATGGGTGGGCCGCTGGGTCGGCCAATGCGGCGGCCAACGCGCCGCTGGCGTCGCCACGCGATCTGATCGCCGCCCTGCCCTCCGCCCCGCGTGAGTTGAGCTGGGCGCGCAACGCGGGCCAGGACGTGGTGCTGGCACGCGGCGCGGCGGGCGCGCCGCAAGTGCTGTCGGCCACCCAAGGCACGCCTTACGCCTTTGACGACGCCAAGCTGCGCCAGGCGGCCACGCTATTGCTGCCCGGCGCCACGCTGCGCGAGGTGCAGGTGCTGCGCCAGTACGACGTGTATTACTACGCGCGCGACGAACACGCGATGCTGGGCCATGTTGAAAAGCCGCTGCCCGTCTGGCGGCTGGTATACGACAACCCGCAGGCCACCTGGATTTATCTGGACCCGCACACCGGCCAGATTCAGGGCCGGCAAGACCGCAGCGGACGCGTCAGCCGCTGGCTGTTCGCCTTTCTCCACAGCTGGGATTGGACGGGTCTGCTGTCGCGCCGGCCGCTCTGGGATGCCTTGCTGATTTTCCTGAGCCTGGGCGGGGCGGCGCTGAGTCTGACCGGTGTAGTGATCGGGTGGCGGCGGCTTGGCAAGAAGCTGCGCGGCTGAGATGCACTATGCTCACCGTCTTGCATGACGAATCACCGCTATTCAGGAGCCTTCCATGTCAGACGTCACCATCTATCACAACCCCAAGTGCGGCACGTCCCGCAATACGCTGGCGCTGATCCGCAACGCCGGCATTGAGCCCACGGTGGTGCTGTACGTGGAAACGCCGCCGTCGCGCGCCACCTTGAACGCCTTGTTCAAGAAGGCCGGCATCAGCGTGCGTGACGCGCTGCGTGAAAAGGGCACGCCGTACCAGGAGCTTGGCCTGGACGACACCAGCTTGTCCGATGACGCGCTGCTGGACGCCATTGAACAGCACCCGATTCTGCTGAACCGTCCCTTTGTCACCACGCCGCTGGGCGCGCGCCTGTGCCGCCCGTCGGAGCTGGTGCTGGACATTCTGCCCTCGCCCCAGCAAGGCGCGTTCACCAAGGAAGACGGCGAAGCGGTCATCGACGCCGACGGCAAACGCATCCAGAAGTAAAAGGGCGTACTCCGCCGCATTTTGTAAGCGGACTGACGGGAAACCCCTTTACCATCGCGGCTATTGATTATTACGCTGCGATGACGTGTCATGGATTTCCTGGAAAGCTTCAACCAGTCCTTTTTTCTTCTGATCAATGCCGACCCGGCCACCCCTGTATGGCGGATTCATGCCGCCATGCTGGTGGCCAATCAGCTGATCCTGCTGGTGCCCGGCGCGCTGGCGGCGATGTGGTTGTGGGGCGGGCAAGCGCAGCGCAATCTGGCCCTGAAAGTGCTGGCCAGCATCGGCGTTGCGCTGGTCGCCAGCTATGCGTGCGGCGCGCTGTTGCCGCATCCGCGTCCCTTCGTGATCGGGCTGGGGCATACGTTCTTCCCGCACAAGCCGACGTCGTCATTTCCCAGCAACCACACCATCATCATCGCCACGTTCGCCTTTGCGCTGATCTTTGATCGGCGCTGGGCGGCATGGGGCGTAGTGGCATTGTTGGGCGCGGCGGTGGTCGGCACATCGCGCGTATACCTGGGCGTGCATTTCCCGCTGGATATCGTGGGCGGGCTGATCCTGGCGCCCGTCGCGGCGGCCATCGCGGTTCCGGTGTGGAACCGCATTGGCGCGCCGTTGACGTTGGTGGCGCAAGGCATCTATCGCAAAGTGCTGGCGCTGCCGATTGCGCGCGGCTGGATACGCGCGTAGATCAGCATCCGTAGCGCGCCATCAATTGATGGCTACCTTGGCGTCCTTGACCAGCTTGGCGTAGTTCTCGGTGTCGGCGCCGATGCGCGCACGCATCTGGTCCGGCGTATCGCCAATCGGCACCGCGCCAATCTCCGCCATGCGGCGCGAGAAATCCGGCGACTTGATGATCTTCACCATCTCGGCATTCAGCCGCGCCACCACCTCTTTGGGCGCGGCGGCCGGGGCCAGTACGCCGAACCACGTCCCCATGTTGAACGGCTTGATGCCCGCCTCTTCCATCGTCGGCACGTCCGGCAAGGCCGCCGAGCGCTGATTGGTCGTGACCGCCAGCGCGCGCAACTTGCCGCTCTGGATATGCGCCAGCACGGGCGTGATGGTGTCGAACGACATGTCGATCTGGCCGCCCAGCAGATCCGTCGTCAACGGCCCGCTGCCCTTGTACGGCACATGCAGCAGCTTCACCTGCCCTTCCTGTTCAAACTGCGCGCCGATCAGATGCTGGCCGGTGCCCATGCCGTTTGATCCATAGGTGAGCTTGCCCGGCGCGGCTTTCGCCAAGGCCAGCAGCCCTTGCACGGTCTTGGCGTCCAGCTTCGGGTTGACGACCAGCACGTTAGGCACGAGCGCCACCGTCGTCACCGGCGCAAAGTCTTTCTGGAAGTCGTAGTGCAGGCTTTTGTACACGCTGGTGGCGATGGTGTGATGCACCGCGCCCATCAGCAGGGTGTAGCCGTCGGGCGCCGCCTTGGCGACGTAGTCCGCGCCCAAGGTCGAGCCCGCGCCGGGTTTGTTTTCCACCACCACCGGCTGGCCCAGGCTCTTGGCCAGTTCCTGCCCCAGCGCGCGCGCCAGCACGTCGGTGGTGCCGCCCGCCGGGAACGGCACGACCAGGCTGATCGGCCGGGACGGGTACGACTGGGCCATGGCCCCGCCCGCCAGCGGCAGGCTTAACACGCAGGCAACCGCCCACGTGCGCACGCGGAAAATTCGCTTGAACATGCTTGTCTCCTTGGGATACGAATGAACTTCGCTTCTTGTTCTATGGTCGGAATTGCGCTGCGGGTCTGATGCCCGCAGTCAAGCATTCCGGTGGTCTTGCCAACCCGCCTGCTACGCCGCCTTCACCTGCTTGCCCGCCGTCAACAGCGCGCACACCGCTTCGGTCACCGCATCGGTCGTGGCGTTGCCGCCCAGGTCGCGCGTATGCAGCGCGGGCGTGGCAGTCACTTGTTCGATGGCCTGCATCAAGCGCGCTGCGGCGTCGTGTTCACCCAGATGCTCCAGCAGCATCACCACCGACCAGAACGTGCCGACGGGATTCGCCAGGCCCTTGCCCATGATGTCGAAGGCAGAGCCGTGGATGGGTTCGAACATGGACGGATAGCGGCGCTCGGGGTCGATGTTGCCGGTGGGCGCAATACCCAGGCTGCCGGCCAGCGCAGCGGCCAGATCGCTCAGGATGTCGGCGTGCAGGTTGGTGGCGACGATGGTGTCCAGTGACGCCGGCTTGTTGACCATGCGCGCGGTGGCGGCGTCAACCAGTTCCTTGTCCCACGTCACGTCCGGGAATTCGCGGCTGACTTGCAGCGCGATCTCGTCCCACATCACCATGGCGTGGCGTTGCGCGTTGGATTTCGTGACGACGGTCAGCAACTTGCGCGGACGCGATTGCGCCAGCTTGAAGGCAAAGCGCAGAATGCGTTCGACGCCCGCACGCGTCATGATCGACACGTCGGTGGCGGCTTCGATAGGGTGGCCCTGGTGCACGCGCCCGCCCACGCCCGAATACTCACCTTCCGAGTTTTCGCGCACGATCACCCAGTTCAGTTGTTCAGGCGTGCAGCGTTTCAGCGGCGCGTCAATGCCGGGCAGGATGCGCGTGGGGCGCACGTTGGCGTACTGGTCAAAGCCCTGGCAGATTTTCAGGCGCAGGCCCCACAGCGTGATGTGGTCGGCAATGTCGGGGTCGCCCGCCGAGCCGAACAGAATGGCGTCTTTGTCGCGCAGCGCGTCCAGCCCATCGGCCGGCATCATCACGCCGTGCTGGCGGTAGTAGTCGCCGCCCCAGTCAAAGTTCTGGAATTCAAAGTGCAGGCCGCCCGCTTGCGCCAGGGCCTGCATGATGCGCTGGCCGGCCGGAATGACTTCCTTGCCGATGCCGTCGCCGGGAATGGTTGCGATGCGATAGGTTTTCATGGGCCGACAGGTTCCTTGCTGATAAGGGTCTGTCGGCAATGTACCGAGCGCTGCGCGCCGTGCGCGCAGCGCCATTCACAACATCTTCAACTTCAGGTTGAAGATCGGCTCGCTGCGATCAGCAGCGGCTCACGTTCAGGTTGTTGATCAAGTTGTTGAAGTTCTGGCGCAGGCTGTAGGCGTCGTCCACGATCGTGGGGCGCAAGCTCTTGAACGCGCCCGTGCGTTCGGCGTCTTGCTTGTAGCGTCCGCTGTCGGTGTTCTCCAGCACTTTGCGCCCCGCCGCCAGCAGGGAATTGGCCTTCATCATCGTGCTTGCGCAACCCTTGGGATCGGCTTCGCGGGTCTTCTTGTCAAAGCCCAGCGCCATTTCATTCAGCTTGTCCAGCTGCTGCGTGAACGCCTCTTTCTTGTCGCCCAGGCCGGTGCCGTCGAAAATGCCGGTCGCCTGATCCAGCGTGGATTTGGCGTAATACACCATGCCGGCGCGGTAATACGCCACGGTGTCTTTCTTGGCCTTCTCGAACGCTTCCTTGGTGTTGGCCGTGTCCTTCACCGAGATGCCGTGATAGAACGCGCTCTCGGCCTTCGCGACGGCGGTCAGCGCCGACACATAGGCAGGGCTTTTTTCACGCGCCAGCGCGCCGTTATCCGACACATAGGTCTTGGCGGCAGCGTAGTTTTGCAGCTCGGTGCTCAGCGGGGCCAGCGTACCCAGCGCTTGCGAAAAATCCTTGGCGGCGGCGTCGATCTCGGGAATGGCGGGTTTCATCGCCAGCGCCTTGTCCAGCTTTTCCTTGGTGCGCAACACCATGATGTCATTGCCGATGACGTAGTCCTTCACGGGCTTCTTGTCGGCCAGCTTGGGCACCATGTACTGCTCGTACTGGGACAGCGTTTCGTCAAACGACTGCGTGATGCCGTTGGCCGCATCAACGTACTGGTTGTACTTGACGATCTCGGCCTGGGCGGTGCTGGCTTCGGGAGCCTTCGCGTCCTGCTTGGCGGTGTCATCGCCGCACGCGGCGAGCATCAACGTAGCGGCTAGAAGGGCGGACATGCACAAGGGGCGCGACATAAACATCTGTTCTCCATAAAAGGGAACGCATCATATGCCCGGGCATCCGCTAACACGCTACAAAGTCATTCTGGCCTGTCACAATTGTTTTCAATACGCGACCACTTCTGTTCATGGTCGAGCAACCAGCGCTTGCGATGCAGTCCCCCGCCATAGCCGGTCAGCGACGCGTTCGCGCCCACGACACGATGGCACGGCACCACAATGCCAATCGGATTCGCGCCGTTGGCCAGCCCCACGGCGCGCACAGCGGTCGGACGCGCAATGCGTTGCGCCAGGCCGCTGTAGCTGATGGGCGCGCCACCCGCGATGCCGCGCAACGCCTGCCACACCTGCCGTTGGAAGTCCGTGCCGCCGGTGGCGACATCCAGCGTGTCGATGGCGTGTACGTCCCCGTCGAAGTACGCCTGAAGCGCCCGGGTCGCGGGAGATGCGTGTGCGGCGTCATGCAATGTGATGGCCGCGTTGCCGTACTGCCGGCGCAGCAGCGTGTGCATGCGCGATTCAAAATCCTGCCAGTCCACCGCGCGCAGGCGCTGTTGTGCATCGGTCAGCACCAGCATCAGGCCGATGGGCGTCGGCACGCGTTCAAGCGTGAAGTGATGCGTCGTGGCGTTCATGGAAAGCTCCATTGGCTGCAAAGGCATGCGGCCACTATAAGGGCGGGTTCCGGCGGCGTGCTGGCGGTTTTCGGACAGCAATGTCAGGCCAACAACAGTGTCCGAAAACCGCTAGATTTTCTTCTCGGCGCGGCGCTAGCATGGCGGCATGAACCTTGACCACGATGCCTGCTACCGCGCCATCAGCGTGCGCGACGCCCGTTACGACGGCCGCTTCTTCACCGCCGTGAAGACGACGGGCATCTATTGCCGTCCCGTCTGCCCGGCGCGCACGCCGCTGTCCAAGAACGTCTCTTTCTTCGGCACCGCCGCCGCGGCGCAAGAGGCGGGCTTTCACCCCTGCCTGCGCTGCCGGCCCGAGACCGCACCCGAGCTCGGCCCCGCGCCCGACTTGCCCGACGGCGTGGCGCGCGCCTTGGGGCTGATTGAGCTGGGCGCGCTGGATGAGGCCGGCGTGGATGCGCTGGCCGCCCGGCTGGGCGTGGGCGAACGCCAATTGCGCCGCCAATTTCGCCAGCATTTGGGCGCGTCCCCCGTGGCTGTGGCGCAAACCCGGCGCGTGTTGTTGGCCAAGCAGTTGATCCACGAAACGCACCTGCCCATGGCCGAAATCGCCTTCGCGTCGGGGTTTGGCAGCATCCGCCGCTTCAACGAAATCTTTCTGACTTTGTTCGACCGCACGCCGGGCGACCTGCGCCGATCCGGCAAGCCCGATGTGCCCGCCGGGCCGCGTGGTGAAATCCAGTTGCTGCTGCGCTACCGGCCGCCTTATGACTGGGAGGCCATGCTGGCGTTTCTGCGGCTGCGCGCCATTCCCGGCATTGAACGCATCGATGGCAGCCGCTATACGCGCACGATCAGTCTGGACGGCATGCAAGGCACGGTCAGCGTGCAACCCGGCACCGGCAACGCGCTGCAAGCGACCGTGCGCTTTCCGCGCCTGCATGCGCTGCCGGCCATCATTGCGCGCTTGCGCCGCGTGTTTGATCTGGGCAGCGACCCGGTCGCACTGGCCGCGCAGTTTTCGCACGACCCGGTCATGGCGGCGCTGATCGCCGCGCGCCCTGGCCTGCGCGTGCCGGGCGCGTGGGATGGCTTCGAACTCGCCATGCGCGCCGTGTTGGGCCAACAGATCACGGTGACCGCCGCGATTCGGCTGGCGGGAAAATTGGTGGCTGCACATGGCGACGCCATGGCCCAGCCGGAAGACGGTTTGACCCATGTGTTCCCCACTCCCGAGGCCGTGGCCCCGGCGGAGCTGGCTGTGCTGGGCATGCCGCGCAGCCGTGCCGCCACGTTGTCAGCGGTGGCCGCCGCCGCGGTAGCCGACCCGCATTTGTTTGACGCCGGCAGCAGCCTGGACGACGCGGTCAAACGCCTGCGCGCGATACGCGGCATCGGCGAATGGACGGCGCAATACATCGCCTTGCGCTGCCTGCGCGAGCCGGATGCGTTTCCCATCGCCGACATCGGCCTGATCCGCGCGCTGGAGAAATTGGAATCGCGCGCGTACACGCCCGCGCAATTGCTGGCGCGTGCGGAGTCGTGGCGGCCGTGGCGTGCGTATGCTGCGCAGCATCTGTGGTCGGCGGGCTGAACGCTAACAGGGGCGGAGAGATCGGCGGCGCCATGGGCCGCACCATGGGCCGCACCATGGGCCGCACCATGGGCCGCGCTATGGGCCGCGCCATGGGCCGCGCTAGGGATCGCGCTAAGGATCGCTACCAGCGCGCGTCCGCGTCCTGCTGGAAGTAGTTGACGAGAAAATCCACGAAGACGCGGACCTTGGCCGACAGGTGATGCCGTTCCGGAAACACGGCATAGATATCCGCTTGTGGCAGCGCATAGTCTTCCAGCACGCGCACCAGCCGGCCGCTGCGCAGATAGCGCGCCAGGTCCCACTCGGCGCGCTGCAAGATGCCCAGCCCCGCCAGCCCCCACGTCAGCGTCACTTCACCATCGTTGCTGCTCAAGGCCCCGCGCACCTTCACGGTTTCGCTGCGGCGTCCCTTGGTGAAGCGCCACAAGCTGTAGGCGTCTTCGTTCTGCCGCAACACGATGCATTGATGCCGCGTCAGGTCGTGCGGGGTGACCGGCACACCATGGGTCTTCAGATAACTGGGGGATGCGCACACCAGACGGCGGTTCGGCGCAATCTTGCGGGCGATCAAACGCGTATCGGGCTGGTCGCCAAAGCGCACCGCCACGTCGAAGGCGTCTTGCACGAAGTCCGCAGGGCTGTCAGTCAGTTGCAGTTGCAGCGAGACGTCGGGGTAAAGCTTCGCGAAGTCAGCAATCGCAGGCGCGATGTAGCTGCGGCCAAAACCCAGCGGCGCGTTGACTTTGAGCCGACCGCGCGGGCTGTCCTGGCGGCTGGCGATAAGCTGATCAAGGTCTTCGATTTCACCCAGAATGCGGCGGGCGCTTTCCAGGTAGACCTCGCCTTCGGCAGTGAGGCTCAGCCGTCGCGTGCTGCGGTTGAACAGCCGCACGCCCAGGCGCGCTTCGATCTGCGCCAGCCGCTTGCTGACGGCTGCCGGGGTCACGTCCAGCTGGCGGGCGGCGGCGGACATGCCGCCGGCGCGCGCCAGTTCCACCACCAGTTGCAGTTCGCTGGAATGCCCCATGGCGGCGGGCCGGGGATTAGTCGCGGAAGTTTTCGAACTGCAAGGGCAGGTCGACGTCGGTCTTCTTCAACAGCGCAATAGCGGTTTGGAGATCATCGCGCTTCTTGCCGGTAATGCGCAGCTTGTCGCCGTTGATCTGCGATTCCACCTTGAGCTTGGCGTTCTTGATGGCGGCGATGAGCTTCTTGGCCACCGGCTGCTCGATGCCCTGCTTGATGGTGACCTTCTGGCGCGCGCCGCCCAGGTTTTCCAGGGGGTCGGCCACGTCCAGGCAGCGCACGTCGATGCCGCGCGCCGACAGGCGGCCGCGCAAGATGTCGAGCATCTGCTTCAATTGGAACGCGCTGGAGGCAACCTGGGTCACGACAAAACCTTCCAGTTCGAACTTGGCGTCGGTGCCTTTGAAGTCGAAGCGGGTGGCCAGTTCGCGGTTGGCTTGGTCGATGGCGTTGCTGAGTTCGTGTTTGTCGACTTCGGAGACGACGTCAAAAGTAGGCATGACACGGGTCCTGTAGGGGGATGAATGAAATAGGCGAAACCATAAGTTCGCCTATTTTACCGACCCGGCGGGCGCGTGCGGTTGCCTGCCGCGTTATGACGTCAGCACCAGCAGCCGGCTCGATTGCAGCGGATGCGGGATCACTTGCGCATCAATGCCATAAGCCAGGTACAGATTGGCGGGCGTCAGCACCTGCTCGGGCGTACCCAGCGCCGTGGTGGCGCCGCCGCTAAGCAGCAGCAGGCGGTCGCACCAGCGCGCGGCCAGATTCATGTCGTGCAGAATCACCAGTACGCCCGTATTGCCGGCATGCGCCAATTCCCAGGCGCGGCGCAGCAGGTCGGTCTGATGCTTCGGGTCCAGGCTGGCGGTGGGCTCGTCCAGCAGCAGGTAGCGTGCCTCGCCCGCTTGCCGCGCGGCATGGCACTGCACCAGCACGCGCGCAAACTGCACGCGCTGCTGTTCGCCGCCCGACAATTCCGGATAGCGGCGTCCGGCCAGATGGGCGGCATCGGCCAGCGACAATGCTTGGGCGACCAACGCATCGACGGCGGCGGGCGGCAGTTCTGGAAACGGATAGGCGCCCATGGCGACCACTTCATTCACATCCAGGTCAAAGGTCAGCCCGGGCTTTTGCGGCAGCACGGCGCGCTGGCGCGCCTGCTCCCGAAACGGCATGCCCGCTAGCAGCTCGCCGCCCAGATGCACCTGCCCCGAATCGGGTGACAACTCGGCCGCCAGCGCGCTGAGCAACGTGGACTTGCCTGCGCCATTGGCGCCCAGCAAACCGACGACTTCGCCTGGGCGGACCTCAAGCGATATCTGGGTAAGAATGCGTTTGCCGCCTCGGGATAACGTCAGGTTCTGTGCGGCAAGCATCAGCCTATCCTCCGGCCCCGGGCCAACAGCCACAGAAAAAATGGGCCGCCCACCAAGCCCGTCACCAAACCAATCGGCAATTCAGCTGGCACGACGACGGTACGCGCCGCCCAATCCGCCAGCACCAGCGCCAAACCGCCCGCAATGACGGTGGCCGGCAACAGCCAGCGGTGGTTCGCGCCCAGCGTCATGCGCACCAGATGCGGCACCACCAGCCCGACGAAGACGATGGTGCCCGTTGCTGCGACCAGCGGCCCGACAATCAGCGCGCTGGCCAGCACCAGCCGCGCCCGCACGCGCGCAAGCGAATAGCCCAGATGCTGGGCCTCGCGGTCACCCAGCAGCAGGGCGTTCATCACGCGCCACTGGCTGATCAGCCAGGCGCTCATCAGCAATACCCAAGGGCCAAGGAACGCCAGCATTTTCCAGTTTGCACCGCCCAGGCTGCCCATGTTCCAGAAGGTCAGGTCGCGCAGCTGCGCATCGGTCGCAACGAACGTGAACAGGCCGATCAGGCTGAACGACATCGCCGTGATGGCCACGCCAGCCAGCAGCAACCCGGCCACGCCTGGCACGCGCCGGCCCACGGCGTAGGCGCATAGCGTCGCAATCAGACTACCGGCGAAGGCCGATGGCGCCGTGATCCAGAAGCCGCCCGAGGTCAGCACAATGGCGGCCACCGCCCCCAGCGCGCCGCCCGCCGAAATACCGATCAAGCCGGGTTCGGCCAGCGGGTTGCGAAACAGCGCCTGCATGGCCGCGCCCGATATCGCCAGCCCCGCCCCCGTCACCACGGCGAACAGCACGCGTGGCAGACGGATGTCGATCAGCACGTTGCGCCATAGCGCGTTGTCGGGCGTGGGCGCGCCCCACAACAGCGACGGCAGTTCGCGCAACGGAATGCTGACCGCGCCGCTGGCGGTGGCGGCCAACATCGCCAGCGCCAACGCCACCGTCAACAGCCCCAATGCCAAGGGCGCGCTAACGCGCCATGACATTCGCAACCTCCTGTTTGAGTTGGGTCAGCGCCAACGGCAGGCGCGGCCCCATGCCCAAAATCAGCAGGTCATCCATGACCACCACGCGGCGCTTGGCCGCCGCCTGCGTCGAGGCGATGCCGGGCAGGCTGAGGAATTTCTCCATGCCGCCACCCGCCTCCAACGACGCCTGCGTCACCACGATCAGGTCGGGCGCCAGCGCGCCCATGGCCTCGGCCGACAAGGGCTTGTAGCCCTGCTGGTCGTGCAACACGTTATCCAAGCCAGCCAGATGCATGACTTCGTTGGCGGCCGTGTCGCGGCCTGCGCCTTGCGGCGAGCCCGTGCGGTTGATCAGCAACAGCGCCCGCGCGCGCGTGGCCGGAATGGCCTCGGCGCGCGCGAGTTCTTGCGTAACGTCTTCGACCATGCGCTCGCCGGCCGCCGCCACGCCCAATGCGCCGGCAATGGCGCGGATACGCGACTTCAGGGAATCCACCGATGGCGCGTCCGACACCGTGACAACGCGCACGCCCACGCCCGCCAGCCGCTTGAGCGCCTCGGGCGGGCCGGCCTGCTCTGACGCCAGCACCAGATCTGGCTTAAGCGACAACACGCCTTCGACCGGCACGGCGCGGTAATAGCCCACGCGTGGCAGCTTGGTGGCGGCTTCGGGGTACAGGCTGGACTGGTCATCCCCCACCAGCCTGTCGCCCTGCCCCAAGCCATAGACGATTTCCGTCACGCTGCCGCCCAGCGTCACCACCCGGCTGGGTTCGGCGGCGTGCACACTTGCCGCCATCGCCCAGCCCAACGCAATTGCCAACCATTTTTTCATCGCAGATTCCCGAAGATTTCTCAGGCCGCCAGCGGCGCGTCGCACAAGCTGACCATCAGCTCGCGCCAACCGGCAAGCTCCGGCTTGCCCGGTTTGCGCTCGCCGAAGAACTGCACGATCAGGTCGCCGTTGGCCGCGTAGACCTCAAGCGACGTCACCCAGCCATCGGACGTGGGCTTGTTCACCACCCAGGCCGAGGCGATGGCGGTGGTGTCCAGGTGCAGGTTGAACGTCGGGTCGAGCACGTTGAACCAAGGGCCGGTGCGGCGCAACTGCTCAACGGGGCCGGTGTGAATCTGGATCATGCCGCGGTTGCCCACGAAGCACATGATGGACAGGCCCGACTCCGCCGCCGATTGCAGCATGCGTTCAACGGCGTCCGCCGGCACCGGCTGCGCCAGGTCTTCACCGGCCGCAGCCAGCGCCGCCAGGCGCGACACCTTGAACTTGCGCAGCAGCGGGAAGAATTCGTGCGTGTCCTTCATACCGAGCCACGCCTCGCGCCATGCAGCGGCGTCGCCGACGTGATCGGCGTCGGTGGCGGGGGCATACGCGGTGGATTCGGGCCATTGCGCGTCGCCCGCAAACTTTGCGACCAGCGCATCGTAGGCGGCCGCATCGGTGGCGTCGGTGCGGTAGACCTTGTGTACGGCCACGCCCGCGGCATCAAAGAATTGCAGGCTGTGGCGGCCGTCTTGCTCAACCGCCCACGCTGATTTCCACGCGGTGAAGAACACGCGCAGATCAATGTCGGGCCCCAACACAATGCCCACCGGGCCGTCGGCCTGGATGTCCAGGTAAGCGCCATGGCGCTCGTGCACGCACCAGTCGTTGCGCGTCAACGCCATCACGTCGCCCAACGTGCCCAGCTCGCGGAAAATTTCTTGCGGCGTGCCATGCAGCGCCGTGGACTTCACACCGGCACAGCCCGCGGCAATCCACTCCGCTTCGGACACGCCCAGCGCCTGCGCCAGATTGCGCGCACGCAGATTCGGTTGCGTCGCGGCCAGCGCGTCGTTGCGGGTGCGCAGGGCTTCAGCGCGGCTGTTGAAATCAAGATTCGTCATCGTAGGCCTCCGGCCAATGGGTTCTTCAGTGAAGCCGCCGCCGGCCCCGGAACCTATCCGGGCGGCGGCGGCGCGAGATCAATACTGGTAGGTCAGCGACACGCGCACGCTGCGCCCCGGCTCGGTGTACCAATCCACCGTGCGCGGCAGCGCGATCGAGCCTGCGGTCGGCACGTTGATGGCCTCCCAGTACTTCTTGTCGAACAGGTTGAACACGCCAGCCTGCACTTGCAGCCCCTTCACCGCGGCGGGGCGCCAATAGCCCATCACGTCCACGACACCATAGCCCGGCGCCTGGAAGTCGGCATAGCCGGCGGCCGGCGGGCCATCGGGGTATTCAACCTTGTCACGCTTCAAGGCGGTGGTGAGCATGGCGTCCACGCCCCACACATCGCGGCTGTAACCCACGCCCAGCACGGCTTTCAGCGGCGCCACCGAATTCAGGTATTGCCCGGTGTTTTCATCTTTGCCCACGGCCCATGCCAGCGAGCCCCACGTGCGCCAACCCGGCGAGAACTTCCAGTGTGCGCTGGCTTCGGCGCCATAGATGCGGACCTTGGCGCGGTTCACGTTGCCGGTAATGCCCAACGGATATTGCCCCGCCCAACCGGGCTGCCACTGCGGCGAATTGGCGTCCAGCGGTTGATTGCTATCGATAAAGTTCTGATAACGATTATCAAACAACGATACCGCAGCACCCAGGTCGTCGGAACCGATCTTGGCGCCCAATTCCCAGCCCTTGCTGGTTTCCGGCTTCAGGTAGGGATTGCCCACGCGCAGATAGGTGCCTGGGCCGCCGTAGTTGGTGTAGAGCTGGCTGGCGCTAGGAGCCTTGAAGCCGTAGGCGTACTGGGCGTAGACGCTCAGCGATTCCATGGCCTTCCACGTGCCAAGCAGCTTGGGCGAGAAGCGGCTGCCGCTATTGGACGGCGGCAAGGCGCCAGCGTTGGGATTGCTTTCGTAGCTGGCGGTGGACTGCGGCTTTTGTTCGTAGTGGTCGTAGCGCAACGCTGGCGTCAGCGTGTAGCGGCCGTCGGCAAAACTGAATTCGTCTTGCACCCACAACGCCCATTGGTTGCCCTTGGACTCTGGCACGTCAGCCTGGTTGGTGTGCAGCATGTCGCACGAGCGCGGGCCAAACGGCGCGGGCAAACCCGGACGAATGGCAGGGCAGTTGTCATAGCCGGTGGAGTTCTGCTCGGTCTTGTTGCCATACCACTCGCCGCCCACCGTCCACACCTGCGACACGGACTCGCCACCCAGCCGCTTGGTCAGTTCGCCGTTCACGCCGAACAAAGTCTGTTGGATGGAGTTGCTGCGGCCGTAGGGTCCGCTGGGATAGCCGTACTTGAAGGGATCGCCAGGAATCGCATAAGCGCGCGAATCCACGCTGCGCACGCCATCCAGCGCGTTGTCCAGCCGCAGCCGCGTCCAATAGACGACGGCGGTGGCGGTGTCGATCAGGCCGCCTTCGCTGGGCGCCTTGTACGAATAGTCGAACGACACGCGCTCGCGCTCGGTTTCTTTCTTCGTGCTGTTTTCGCCGTACAGGTAGGACGTGCCAGCACCCTGTTCGTACATGTTGTCGATGTCGGCGCGGCGCTTGAAGTATTCGCCCGTCAGGCCAAAGCGGTGGCCGCCGTCGGCGCGCTGCTGCAACTTCAACAGGAAGCTTTGCTGGTCGTAGTCTTCGGGGCTGGGCTGGCTGCGCTTGGGGCCATAGCCGCCCACGTCGCCACGGTTGTCCAGGTCGTGCCCGTTGCGCACGCCCGCTTGCACCAGCCAGAACGTATTGCTGTGAATCTGGCCCGCCAGCGCTGCGTTCGCGCCCCAGCTGGCGTCGGCGGAATCGTAGTCGGTCTTGGCGAGTGCGCCGAACGTCTTGCCGTCGGTCAGCAGGTCGGACGGGTCCAGCGTATACAGGTCGGCAATGCCCGAGATGGCGCCGGAGCCGCCGCCCGTCGCATCCGCGCCGCGCACGATGTCCAGCCGCGACAGGCTGTTGAAGTCCACGGATTCCAGGCCGCCCTTCACGCCGCGCGCGCCGTCATCCAGCCACGGCAGGCGGATGCCATCCACGCGGGTCAGCACGCGGTCTTGATCCAGGCCGCGGATGTTGATGCTGTTGTTTGACCGGTTGAAGCTCACGCCGGGTTCGGCGCGCTTGCCCAGATCGCTCCAGTTGCGGATTTGCAGATCGTCCAAGCGCTTGCGGTCGGTGCTGGTTTCCCAAGCGGGCGTCACGACCGCGCCCTCGCCTTCCACTTTCACCGGCGCCAGCTGCGTCACGCCCGGCTGCGGCGCGGCTTGCAGAACGAACACGCCGGCGCTGCGCTGTTGCACCGCCAGGCCACTGCCATCGAGCAAGCGCGTAAAGCCCTCGCCCACCGAGTACGTGCCATCCAGCCCTGCCGTGCGGCGTTGACCCACCAGCCGGGCGTCAAACAGAATCGTCACGCCCGCGCTGTCGGCAAAGCGCGGCAGGGCTTCCGCCAGCGTGCCGGCCGGAATGCGATAGCTGCGCGCCGCGCCCTGGCTGACCGATTGTGCGCTGGGCGAAGCCTGCGCCTGCGCCACCGCAAGCGGCAGCATCACGGCGGAGACGGCGGCAAGCGCCAGCGCGGCATGCACCGCGCCGCTCAGGCGGGTCAAGCGCGGCTGCGCGTCCGGGGAGGTTCGGGAGCCGCTTGCGCGGCCGGCGGGGAGATAAGCCATGGTCGTCCTTTCGATCCAACGGGTATCGGCATTCGTTTGCCTATACAGACCATGACCCTCGTGATTCGCGAATCGGACAGCTTCGATGCAGGTTTTTTGTAACGGCGAAAAAATCATGCCGCTGACGCGCGCGGCCCGATGGTGACCCAGTACGGCGTGCGGGTGCGCACTTGCACCGGCAAGGTGGCGGGCAAGGCCGCCAGCACCGCGTCGGTATCGCTTAGCTGGAATGCGCCCGAGATGCGCAGGTGCGCTATCTCGGGGTCGCAGCGCAGGACGCCCGGGCGATAACGCCCAAGCTCAGACGCGAACGCATCCAGCCGGAGTTGATTGGCGTAGAGCACCCCGCGCATCCAGTCGCTGGCGTGCGGGTCAGCGGGCGCCGCGTCCGAGACACCGGCCTCGGTCAAACTGCCCTGCTCGCCCGCCGACAGGCTCAGCATGCGCCCGGGGTGCGCGCCGCTTGCAAGGCGAACCTGCCCTTCTTGGACGCTGACGTGGCATTGCCCACCCATTTGCCGGACGCAGAAACGCGACGGCGGGGCTTCAATGTCGCCCAGGCTCGTGCGCACGACGAAGGGCCGCGGATGCAGCGATGCCTCGGCCACGGCGTGGACGGCGATCTCACCCGAGCGCAGACGCACCAGCCGCGTCGTCGCGTCAAACGCCACATCCACCGCGCTGCCGGTATTCAGGTGCAAAGACGATCCATCGGCCAGCATCACGTCGCGCCGTTCGCCGGCCGCGCTGCGATAGTCGGCCGTCCAGTTCAACGGGTCTGCGCGCCAGGCGGCCCAGCCCACCGGGCCTGCCACCACCAGCGCCACCAACGCCTTCAAGGCCGCGCGGCGCTGCGTCAGTTCGGGCCGGTTCAGCGTCGCCATGCCAAGCGCCGTGGGGATCAGGCCGAAGCGTTCATTCACGCGTTGCGCGCGCTGCCAGGCGGTTTCGTGCTCGGCCTTGCTGGCGCGCCATTGATCGCAGGCATGCACGTCGGCATCGGTTGCGCGGCCGGAACTCAGCCGCAACAGCCAACGCGCGGCAACGCGCGCCACATTGCGTTCAACGGCGGGCAGCTCGCCCGTCTGCGTGCTCACGTCACCGCCATGATGCATTGCTCGAACCCCCGGGCGATGTAGCGGTGCACCGACCGCAACGACACGTTCAGCCGCTGCGCGATTTCGCCATGGCTCAGGCCTTCCAGCTGCGCCATCAGAAACGCCTGACGCGCGGGCAAGGTCAAGCCCGCCAGCATTTCGTCGATTTCCTGCAAGGTTTCCAGAATGATCAGCCGTTGCTCGGCCGACGGCGCCACCGCTTCGGGCATCAGCGCCAGCGCTTCCAGATACGCGTTTTCGACCGACCGGCGGCGATGGTGATTCATCAGCAGCCGCTTGGCGATCGTTGTCAGGTAGGCGCGCGGTTCACGCAGCGCGTCCAGCTCGTGGCGATGGCGCAGCACCCGCACGAACGTGTCCTGGGCCAGGTCCGCCGCGTCGAAGGTGTTGCCGAGTTTGGCGCGCAACCAGTTATGAAGCCACCCATGGTGGCTTCGGTACAAAAGTTGCACGGTGTCGCCTGAAGCGAGCACAGGGTTAGACACGACAGGCTCCCGGAACGCAAAAATACAAATAGCAATCAATCTCATTCTAAATGCAAAACCATGATTCTGGTCAAGTCCGCGCGGGATTGTGTTGCGGCGATATCATGGGGACAGACCGGCCGCAATCCGCGGCCATTCACTACCCGGACCTCGCCATGTTCTATAGCGTCTTGAAATTCATCCACGTGATCGCCGTGATCCTGTGGGTTGGCGGCATGCTGTTCGCGCACTGTTTCCTGCGGCCGGCGGCCGCGAAGTTGGAACCGCCCGTGCGCTTGAAGCTGATGGCGTCCGTGCTTGGCCCCTTTCTGAACGCCGTGCTGGTGGCCATCGTGCTGATCCTGCTGACGGGCATGTCGATGATCGGCCAAGCAGGCAGCATGGCCACACAGTCTGGCGGCACGTTCTTCATGCCGCGCAGCTGGACGCTGATGGCCGGTGGCGGCATCGTGATGATGGTGATCTTCGGCCACATCCGCTTTGCGCTGTACAAGCGCCTGGCCGCCGCGGTGGCCGCGTCTGATTGGCCCAAAGGCGGCCAGGCCATGGCCGGCATCCGCCGCTGGGTGGGCGTGAACCTGATCCTGGGCATCGCCATCGTGGCGATCGCCTTCCTGGCCTAGCCGGATACCAGCCGCGCCGGCCAGCTATCGGCCAAGTGGCGGCTGGTATCGGAATTCTTTTGACTGGTGCAATACCCCGTACATCCGCGGCACCCACACTGCGGATGACTCTCGCGGGTCACGTCAACAACGATAAGGGATTCCCCATGATCAAACGTGCATTGCACCTGGCCGCCCTCGGCCTGTTCGCCACCTCGTTCGCCGCCCACGCCGCCGCGCCTATCGACAACAGCGCCCTGGAAAAACCCGAGTTCCGCGCCCACAAGGCGACCTATGGCGTGGTCTACCGCCTGCCGCAAGACGTCAACGCCGTGCTGGACGCCAAGATCAACGGCACGCTCAAGCAAGACCTGTTGGCGCTGGGCCTGAAGACCGAGGCCGAAACGCCCAACATGCCGCACGTGACCGTGATGCACCTGCACAGCGCCGACCCGGAAACACCCGCCCGCATGCTGAAGGCGCTGCCCAAGCCGCCCGCCCCGTTGCAGGTGACGCTGAAAACCTTCTACCCGACCGAAGCCGCCAAGGGCGCGGGCCATCCGTGGTGGCTGGACCTGGGCGTCGTCAAAAGCGGCCAGGGTTTTGAAGACATGATGCGCTACAACACCGTGACCACCGCGGCGCTGGCCCCCTTGCGCGACGGCCCTCTGCCGCGCGTGACCGGCCCCGTCTACGCCAAGATGAGCGACGCGGGCAAGGACCTGGTCAAGACGATGGGTGTCAGCGGCGTGAACATCATGCAGGACGGCAAAGAGGTGCGCGCCCACAACCCGCACACCACGCTCGTCTACAGCATGGCGATGTACGACACCCGCCTGCAGGACGCCATGAAGCAGGAGTCCGACAAGTTCAACGCCGTGCTGCCTGAAGGCATCAACACCACCTTCAAGGACGTGTCCATCGTCGAGATCGGCTTTGCCGGTAACGTGGTGCGTGAGATCTACCGCGTCAGCCTGGAAGACGGCTCGGCCATTGATGTGGCCACCGGCAAGAAGGTCGGCGGCTAACGTCCCCGGGCGCGGGCGAGGCGCACGGCTTCCCGTCAGCTGCCACTTTATGGCAGCATTGCGCGAATCCTCTCTCTGACTGCACGGGCGCTGTCCGCCCGCCCCGCCCCATGTCCCGCACTGAACGTCTCCTGGACTTGCTCCAGACCTTGCGCCGCCACCGCCTGCCCGTCAGCGGGCAGCGGTTGGCGACGGAAATGGGGATCAGCCTGCGCACGCTGTATCGCGACATTGCCACGCTGCAATGCCAGGGCGCTGAAATCGAAGGCGAGCCGGGCGTGGGCTATGTGCTGCGGCCCGGCTTCATGCTGCCGCCGCTGATGTTCAGCACGGAAGAGATCGAAGCGCTGGTGCTGGGCACGCGCTGGGTGGCGGGCCGCACGGACGAACGGCTGGGGCTGGCGGCGCGCAATGCGCTGGCGAAGATTGGCGCCGTGCTGCCGCAAGAGCTGCGCGACGAGCTGGACGCCATTCCCTTGCTGGTGGCCCCTAGCCCCTATGCAGTGATCGACCGGGTCGATGTGGCGCTGATCCGTCAGGCAATTCGCTCGGAGCTCAAGCTTGAAATCAATTATCGCGATGACAAGGGCGCGGAATCCGCGCGCGTGATCTGGCCGTTTGCGCTGGGGTTTTTCGATAGCGTGCGCATCGTCATGGCCTGGTGCGAACTGCGCGGCGACTTCCGCCATTTCCGCACCGACCGCATCGCATCCCTTGCCGCCAGCGAGCGCTATCCGCGACGCCGCCACCAGTTGTTGAAAGAGTGGCGCGCGATCAATCACGAGCCCAAGAAATGCTGATGCACACTACTGCCAAAAACTGACAGTACCCCTGCCTACCATGAGCGCATTACCCACCAGGAGCGCATCATGTCCGAATCGAACTACGTCCTTTTTTACGTCGAAAAGCCCCAAGCCAGCGCGGCGTTCTACAGTGCGTTGCTGCAACGCCAGCCGGTTGAAAACTCGCCCACGTTTGCCCTCTTTGTGCTGGACTCCGGCCTGAAGCTGGGCTTGTGGTCACGCTACACGGTGGAGCCGGCGGCGGCCGGTCGCGGCGGCGCATCCGAACTGGCCTTCTCGGTTGCCGATGCCGACTCCGTCAACCAGCGTCATCTGGAATGGAGCCTGCGCGGGCTGCCCATTCTGCAAGCGCCCACCGATATGGATTTCGGCCGCACGTTTGTGGCGCTGGACCCGGACGGGCATCGGCTGCGTGTGTTCTCGCCGGCCCCGGCCAATGCCCCCGCAGAACCCAACGAACGCGCCGCAGCCGCCTACGCCGCGTAACGCCAACGCGGGCTTGTCCCATGGCGCACGAGCCCGCGTGTTCGATCAAGCCGCTGCTGAAAACAAGTCCGTCATGAACTGCGTGGACTTGATGCCGGTGCCTGTCAGCAGCACCACCGTGCGTTCACGGGCCTGAATGGCGCCGCGTGCTTGCAGCACGTCCAGGGCCGCGGCGGCCGTGGCGCTGGTGGGCTCTGCATACAGGCCCGAGAGCGCCAGCTTTTTCACGGCGGCCACGATGTCGGCTTCCGGCACCGCCACCGTCTGGCCGCCACTGGCGCGCACCGCCTGCAATACCTCGCGCAAGCGCACGGGATGCTTGATGGCCGTGCCTTCCGCCACCGTCGGCAAGACCTCGCGTGGCACCGCGCCGTCTGCGCCCGCCTGAAAACTGGCGTCCACCGGCGAACAGTTCAACGGCTGCGCCACGAACAGCTTGGGCAGGCGGCGGATTTGCCCGGCCGCCAGCAGCTCGGCGAAACCGATGGCGCAGCCCAGCACATTGCTGCCGGCACCCGCCGGGATGACCACGTTGTCAGGGGCCTCGAAGCCGAAGTCTTCCCACATCTCGTAGGCGATCGACTTGGTGCCTTGCAGGAAAAATGGCTGCCAGTTGTGGCTGGCGTAGAAGATAGCTTGCGACGCGCGTATGGCTTCGGTCTGCGAGTTCTCGCGCGGGCCTTCGATCAGGCGCACGTCGGCCCCGAACGCGCGTATCTGCCCCACCTTTGCCTGCGACGTATAGGCCGGCGCAAAAATGGTGACGCCCATGCCCGCCGCCGCGCCAAACGCCGCAATGGCGGCCCCGCCGTTGCCCGAGCTATCTTCCGCCACGGCGTGGATGCCAATCTGCCGCAACCACGACAGCATCACCGCCGCGCCACGGTCCTTGAAGCTGCACGTCGGGTTGAACCATTCCAGTTTGAAATGAGGCCGCAGGCCGCCCCAGGCGCGCTCGACCATCGGCGTGCAGCCTTCCCCCATCGACACGGGCTGCGCGATATCGGCGGGCAAGGCCGCGCGATATCGCCAGATCGAACGTTCGCGCGTATCGATGTCACCGCGCGAAATACCCGGCAGCGGCGACATCATCAACGGCGTTTGCGCGTCGGAACACCAGCGCGCATCGGTAATGGGATATTGGCCGCCGGTCAGCGGGTCAACGTAGCAAGGCTGGGACATGATGAAGGCAAAGGGGAACGGGAAAGCGCCAGTCTAGGGTGAACGTCCGCATTAGCGTTGCAATATCATGTTGCGATAAACGCAACGGAAAACTCGCACGGAGAACCCGCATGGAACGAGGCGCGCTATGGGAATACCAGGTGTTTTGCGCCGTGGCCGAACGCCAGAGCTTTGTCGTGGCGGCGCGCGCGTTGGGCGCGTCACCCAGCGCCGTGACCCGCGCGGTGCAGGCGCTGGAACGCCAGGTGGGCGCACAGCTGCTACTGCGCAGCAAGAGCAGCGTGGTACTGACCCCGCAAGGCGAAAGCTATTTTCAGTCTGCGCGTGAGCTTCTGCGCCTGGAGGCGCAGGCGCGTGATGATTTGCAGGACGCGCAAGGCGGCGTGCAAGGCCGGCTGCGTTTTTCAGCGCCCGACCTGCTGGGCGTTGCCCTGCTGCCCGCCGTGTTGCGCCGCTATGCGGACGCGCACCCCGGCGTCAGCATGGACATTGTCTATACCGACAAGGGCATCGACCCCATCGCCGAAGGCCTGGACTTTGCCATACGCGGCGGCTTCCCGGCGTCCAGCGAGCTGCTGGGCGCGCGGCTTTGGCCGTATGAGCGGCTGCTGTGCGCCAGCCCCGACTACGTGCAACGCATGGGCTTGCCGCGTGAACCCGAAGAGCTGAAGCAGCATCGGTTGGTGATGCATACCGGGCCGCGCGTGCTGAAGGACTGGCATTTGCGGCAAGACAAACGCATCGTCCGCCTGCATGCCGAGCCCGCGGTGCGCGCCAGCAGCGGCAGCGGCGTGATGGCGATGGTGCTGCAAGGCATGGGCATCGCGCGGCTGGCGGATTGGGCGGCACAACCAGAGATTGACCGCGGCGCGCTGGTGCGCGTGTGTCCGGCCTACACCGTAACGTCGGCGCAAGGCGCCGCGCCGCAGATGCATGCCGTGTACGGGTCGCGCTCGCTGCCGGCGCGCGCCCGCGCAATGCTGGCGGCCATTCGGCAAAGCATAAGCGGGCCGGGGCGCTAAGCCCCGGCCCGCTCGTTGTGCTGTCGAACTTGCTGTCGAACTTGCTGTCGATCCGGCTGTCAGCCCCGCTGACTGCGCGTCTGCAACATCACCGTTTCGCCGCGCTTCTTGAACAGCAGGAAATACAGCGCAGCCAGAATCAGCAGGAACGGCACGCCAAACACCAGCGTCATCTTGAACACGTTGGTGAAGTACGTCGTGACCAGAATCGCCAGCATGGCCACCGCGCCCAACCAGGTCAGCACCGGAAAGCCGGGCATCCTGAATGACAGCGCCGCGCCACCCTCACGCGCCCAGCGGCGGCGGAAGAAGTAGTGCGTGATGAAGATCATCATCCATGTGAACAGCGCGCCGAACATCGAGATGGCCATCATCAGCGTGAACGCCGTGTCGGGATACAGCACCTTCAGCACCACGGCAATTGCAATGCCGCTGGTGGACAACAGCAGCGCGTTCAACGGCGTGCCGCTACGCGTCAGGCGGCCAAACAGCGACGGCGCGTGACCGGCGCGCGACAAGCTGAACATCATGCGCGTCGTGATGTAGAGCTGGCTGTTCATGGCCGACAGCGCCGCCACCAGCACGATGAAGTTGATGACGCCCGCCGCGCCCGGAATCTCAAGCGCCAGCATCACCTTCACGAAAGGGCTGCCTTCCTTGCCCGCTTCGTTCCACGGCACAATCGCCAGAATCAGCGCCAGCGTCAGCAGATAGAAGACGACGAGCCGGACGATAGTGGCGCGAAACGCCTGCTTCACCGCGCGTTCGGGGTCTTCGGCTTCGCCCGCCGCCACCGCGATCATCTCTACGCTCAGGTAGCTGAAGATCGAAATCACGACCGCAATCCACATGCCCCACAGGCCATTCGGGAAGAAGCCGCCATGCGACGTGTACTGCGCGACGCCATATTGCGGATTGCCCCAGACCACATACGCGCCCAGGATGATGAAGGCCACGATGGCGGTGATCTTGATCGTAGAGAACCAGTATTCGATGGTGCCAAACGCCTTGACGCTCATGGCGTTGATGACAATCAGCGCCCCCGAAAACACGCACACCCATTGCCAGCCGGGCACGTCCGGAAACCAGAAGCTCATGTACTCGGCCACCGCCGTGACTTCGGTGCCCACCGCCAGCACCACGCACGACCAGTAGGCGTAGCGCACCAGAAAGCCCGCCAGCGGGCCGATGTAGTGCTCGGCGTAGGCGCCGAATGAACCCGAGGTGGAATGCGCCACGGTCATTTCGGCCAGGCACCCCATCAGCAACAGCGTGATCAGCCCGCCGATGGCGTAGCTGATGATCACGCTGGGGCCGGCAAAGCCGATGGCGAACTTGCTGCCCAGAAAGAGGCCCGTGCCAATGGCGCCCCCAATGGCGATCATGCTCATCTGGCCCGAGGTCAAGCGCCGCTTGAGCCCCTGTTCACGTTCGGCGATCTTGCCGAATCCTTGTTGTTTTTGCATTGTCTCCTCCTGTCCTGCGCTCTCTGTATTTATAGATATGTGGCCGATAGGGCCTGCGCGATAAGGCAACGCTTAGCCGTTCAGGTCACGGCAGACCGTTGCTTGAATTCGGGCGCGTCCCAGGCGCGGCTGTCCAGCACGTCTTTCAGGATATCCACAGCATCCCATACGTCGGCGTAGCCGAAGTACAGCGGCGTGAGGCCAAAGCGCAAGACTTCGGGCTCGCGGTAGTCGCCGATGACGCCGCGTGCGATCAGGGCCTGCATCACCTCGTAGCCATTGGGATGGCGGAAGCTGACGTGGCTGCCGCGTTCGGCGTGGTTGCGCGGCGTGACGAGCGTGAGCGGATGGCCTTCGCAACGTTCTTCGACCAGCGCGATGAACAGGTCGCCCAAGGCCAGCGACTTGCTGCGCACTTGCGCCATGTCGGCGGCGTGAGCGACGTCCAGGCCGCATTCCACCAGCGACAAGGACACGATGGGCTGCGTGCCGCACAGGTAGCGGCGGATGCCGCCCGCCGGTTCGTAGGCCACGGCCATGTCGAACGGGCGCGTGTGGCCCCACCAGCCGGACAGCGGCTGCCAGAAGTCCTTGGTGTGGCGCGGCGCCACCCAGATGAAGGCGGGCGAACCCGGGCCGCCGTTCAGGTACTTATAGGTGCAGCCCACGGCAAAGTCGGCGTTGGCGCCGTTCAGATCCACCGGCACCGCGCCGGCCGCATGCGCCAGGTCCCAGATGGTCAGCGCGCCGCGCTCGTGCGCCAGGGCGGTCACGGCGGCCATGTCGTGCATCTGGCCACTGCGGTAGTTCACATGCGACAGCAGCATCACGGCGACGGAATCGTCCAGCGCCTTGTCCAGCGGCAGGTCGTCGTCGATCAGGCGCATTTCGTAGCCCTGCTCGAGCAGGTCGATCATGCCCTGGATCATGTAGAGATCGGTCGGGAAATTGTCGCGCTCGGACAGGATGACGCGGCGTGCGGGTTGCTGCTTTTGCTGAATGCGCAAGCCGGCGGCCAGCGCCTTGAAGATGTTCAGCGAGGTGGTGTCGGTGACCACCATTTCGCCTTCGCGCGCCCCCAGCAGCGCGCCCAGCTTGTCGCCCAGACGGGCGGGCAGTTCAAACCAGCCGGCCGTGTTCCAGCTGCGGATCAGGCCAGTGCCCCATTCGTTCTTGATGACGCCGGCTGCGCAGGCGGCCGCAGTCTTCGGCATGACGCCCAGGGAATTGCCGTCCAGGTAGAGCACGCCGGGCGGCAGCTCGAAGCGGTCTTTCAGGGGGGCCAGGGGGTCGTTGCGGTCGGCGGCGACGCAATCTTCGCGGGTAGTCATGCAATGCTCCTTCGGGGCAAAATTCAACAAACAGGATAGCAGCGTGGTCAGGCCTGAAAATTGCAAACCCGGGCGTGGCTTACCCTAAGTTTTCGCAGTAAATTGCTTCCATATCAAAATATTCGAATTGGATTGCACGATGCTTTTAGACGCGATTGACCAGCGCATCCTGTACCGCTTGCAGGAAAACGGGCAGCTCAGCAATCAGGATCTGGCCGAACAGGTGGCGCTGTCGCCCTCGGCCTGCCTGCGCCGCGTGCGGGCGCTGGAGGAAGCGGGGTTCATTCGCAACTACCGGGCGGTGCTGGACGCCGACAAGCTGGGCTTTGAGCTTGAGGCCATTGTGCATGTGTCACTGGACCAGTCGCGCCCGGGCTGGCACGAAGCGTTCCTGGCCGGTATCGCCGCGCATGACGAAATCACCGAGGCCAGCATCGTGACCGGCGCGTCGAACTACATCCTGACCGTGCGCACACGCAATTTATCGGCGTTTTCGCAGTTCGTGGAAGACAAGCTCAGCAAGATCGCGGGCGTGCGCGACCTGTGCTCGCATATCGTCATGCGGAAAGTGAAAGACCGCGGCGGCATGCTGCCGCTGGCCAGCTGGCGCTAAGCGGGCCTGCCCTAGGCATCAAGCCGCCGAGCCGTAGCGCAAAAACCCAAACACCGTCACGAAATGGCAGGCTGATCCGCCCATCACGAACAAATGCCAGATGCCGTGGGCATGCCGCCAGCGTTTGTCGTTGACGTAGAACAGTGTGCCGACGGTGTAGGCCACCGCGCCCGCCAGCAGCCAGGCCAACCCCGCCGAGGACAAGGCGCCCGCAATCGGCGCGGCGAACATCACGCCCAGCCAGCCCATCGCCAGATACAGCGGCAAGGCGGGCGCCGCGCCGCGCGCCCACCAGAGTTCGCGGCTGATGCCGATGGCGGCCAGCACCCAGATCGCCACGCCCATGACGCCGCCCCAGGCGTGCTGCACCGGGCCAAACGCCAGCGGCGTATACGTGCCGGCAATCAATAGATAGATGGCGCAATGGTCGGCCTTGGCCCAGCGCGCCTTGTTCGGGCCGCGCGTGCAGTGATAGAGCACCGACGAGGCATAGACGGCAATCATCGACGCCGCGAATACGGCGCAAGAGATGATCTGGCGCGTGGCGACGTTCAGTTCGGCCGCCCGGGTGATGAGCACGCTTGAGGCGGCCACCGCCAAGGCCAGCCCCGCCAGATGCGTGGCGCCGTTGAAGCGCTCGCCTTTGTACATACGTCCTCCTTGGACACCGGCGAACCGCCGGCGTCTGCCATCTTGGGCCCGGCCTGTGACAAGCTGACGTCAGAGGCCAACACCCATGGCCGCATCTGACGTCAATGGCTCACGCCAGGCCGCAATGGCGACCGGAGGTCAGGCGATGAAATCCACCGCCGCGGGAAAACCTTCCACCGCACGCGCCGCCAGAATGGCGCGTTGCACGGCAATGGCCATGGCTTCGGCCGCCATGACGCCCAGCAGCATCACGTTGCCCGGCTTGCCGGACGTGCCGGTGCCAAGCGCGAAGATCGTGTCGCCGTCCATCATGGTGTGTATCGGGTTGATCGTGCGGGCCAGGCCGTCATGCGCCATGCCCGCAATTTTCTGCGCCTGCGCCTTCGTCAATTGCGCGTCGGTGGCCACGACGCCGATGGTGGTGTTGGTGCCGGCGCGCATCGACTTGGGCAGATCGCCCGCAAGAATGGCTGCGCGCGTGTCCAGCAGATGCTTGCCGTCGGCCGTGCGTGCGCCCGCCAGGATGCGCCCGGTGGCCGGGTCCAGCACGTCGCCCACCGCGTTGACGGCAACGATGGCGCCCACCGTCACGCCCGCCACGGTCAGCGACGCGCTGCCAATGCCGCCCTTCATGGCGCGCTGCGGTCCATAAAGCTTGCCGACGGTGGCGCCCGCCCCTGCGCCGACGTTACCTTCCTTGGGCGCATCGGTGGTGGCGGATTTGCACGCCTGATAGCCCGCCGCCGCATCCGGGCGGATGGATGCATCGCCCACGCCCAGATCAAACAGAATGGCCGACGGCACAATCGGCACGTGCGCCACGCCCACGTCAAAACCAATCTTCTTTTCTTCCAGATAGCGCATGACGCCGCTTGCGGCATCCAGCCCGAACGCGCTGCCGCCCGACAGCACAATGGCGTGCACCTTTTCCACCATGTTCACGGGATTCAGCAGATCGGTTTCACGCGTGCCGGGCGCGGCCCCGCGCACATCGACCCCGCCGGTTGCGCCCGCTTCCGCAATGATGACCGTGCAGCCGGTGGGGCGGCGGGTATCGGTGTAATGGCCCACCCGCAAGCCCGACACCTGCGTGATGCTGCCCCCGCCCGGGGTCAGCCGCAAGCCGCTGGCGCCTTGCGCCGGCATCACGCCCGCAAACGCCGCCGACCCTGCCGCCGCCATCATGAAAGCCCGCCTGTTCCATTGCTGTTCCACACCGATCTCCGTCCCGTTGCCGATTGAATGAAACCCCCGCCGGCTGGCCGCCAAACGAGGGCAAGTTTTGACTGGCAGTTATATTTTTACTATTCCTTATGCTTTGTGGAAAAATAGGCGCGTTGATAGAGTGCGGCTACGTCTGAGGGCATTGCACATCCCCATGCTCTCAAGAATGACACCGATCATCCGTGGAGCCTTGCCATGAAACTCTTCCGCTCGTTGTTCATCGCCGGCCTTATCCAGGCCGCAGCCCTTTCCGCCGCGCACGCCCAATCGGGCCTGGACCAGATCAAGTCCGCCGGCACCTTCAAGATTGGCACCGAGGGCACGTACGCGCCCTTCACCTTCCACGACGCATCGGGCCAGCTTACCGGTTTTGACGTGGACATTGGCCGCGCCATCGCCGAACGCCTGGGCGTGAAGGCCCAATTCGTCGAAGGCAAATGGGACGGCCTCATTGCCGGCCTTGACGCCAAGCGCTACGACGCCGTGATCAACCAGGTCGGCATCACCGAAGCGCGCAAAGCAAAATACGACTTTTCTGATCCGTACATCTCATCGGCCGCCGTGCTGATCGTGCGCGACGACAACACCAGCATCAAGTCGTTTGCCGATCTGAAGGGCAAGAAGTCGGCCAACACGCTGACCAGCAACTTCGGCAAGCTGGCGCAAAGCCATGGCGCGGAAGTGGTTGCGGTGCAAGGGTTCAACGAAGCCATTGATCTGTTGACGTCCGGCCGCGTGGAAGCCACGGTGAACGACAACCTGTCGTTCCTGGACTTCAAGAAGCAAAAGCCCAACGCCAAAGTCAAAATCGCCGCCACTGACAAGACTGCTGAATTCAGCAATTCCGGCGTGCTGATCCGCAAGGGCAACCCCGAGCTGCAAGCGGCCATCAACAAGGCGCTGGCCGACATCAAGGCCGACGGCACCTACAAGACGATTTCGGTCAAATACTTCGGCACGGACCTGTCGTCGGCGCAATAAGCGGCGGAGACGCTCATGACGCTCCCTTCCTGGCTGCAAGCCGTCATGCCCGATTGGCTGCTGGCGCAAATCGGGTCGTGGACGGTGCCAGCCTGGGTGCAGTTGATGGCCGATTCGTTCTGGCCATTGCTGCATGCCGGCTTGGTGTTCACCGTACCGCTTACGCTGATGTCGTTTGCGCTGGGGCTGGCGCTGGCGTTCGTGGTGGCGCTGATCCGCTTGTTTGGCCCCGCGCCGTTGGTGGCCGTGGTGCGCTTCTATGTGTGGCTGATCCGCGGCACGCCATTGCTGGTGCAGCTGTTCGTGATCTTCTACGGCTTGCCCAGCGTGGGCATTGTGCTGGACCCGCTGCCCGCTGCGCTGATCGGCTTCACGCTGAACGTGGGCGCGTACAACTCGGAAGTGATCCGGGGCGCCATCGAGTCCATCACCAAGGGCCAGTGGGAAGCGGCGTACTCGCTGAGCATGACGCGCGGCCAGGCGCTGCGCCGCACGATCCTGCCGCAAGCCGCCCGCGTGGCGGTGCCGCCGTTGTCGAACTCGTTCATTGCATTGGTTAAAGACACGTCGCTGGCGGCCGTGCTGACCGTGCCCGAAATCTTCCAGGCGGCGCAGCGCATCGCGGCGGTCACGTATGAACCGCTGATCCTCTATACCGAGGCCGCGCTGATCTATCTGGTGTTCAGTTCCGTGTTGTCGGCCGCGCAGGTCCGCCTGGAACGGCGCTTTGGCCAGCACGCCGTGTTTTCCGAGAAAAGCCGATGATCCGCCTGCAAAAAATCGAGAAATCTTTCGGCGGCAATCCCGTGCTGAAGCAGGTGGATGTGAGCATCGCCGAAGGCAGCGTCACCGCACTGATCGGCCCATCGGGCAGCGGCAAGAGCACCTTGCTGCGCTGCGTGAATCTGCTGGAAGTGCCGGACCGCGGCACGCTGGCCATCGGGCCGGAAACGGTTGAATTCGAGCCAGGCAAAAAGCTGTCGCGCGATCAGGTGCAGCGCGTGCGCAAACAAACCGGCATGGTGTTCCAGAACTTCCAGCTGTTTCCGCATCAGACGGTGATGGGCAATGTCATGGAAGGCTTGCTGACCGTGCAGAAATGGCCGCTGGACCGGGCCCGCGCACGCGCCGAAGAGCTGCTTAAGAAAGTGGGCATGTCGGAAAAGGCTGACGCCTGGCCCGCCAATCTGTCAGGCGGCCAGCAACAGCGCGTTGCGATTGCGCGCGCGCTGGCGCCCGCGCCGCGCGTCTTGCTGTGCGATGAGCCGACGTCGGCGCTGGACCCGGGCCTGGCGGCGGAAGTGGTCGACGTGCTGCGCCAGTTGGCCACCGAAGGCATGACGATGCTGATGGCCACGCACGACCTGCGCCTGGCCGCCAGCGTGTCGCGCGAGGTGGTGTTTTTGCTGGATGGCGTGGTGGTGGAATCGGGCGAATCGCGGTCGATCTTTTCGCGGCCGGCTGATCCCCGCACGGCGACGTTTATCTCGACGCTGACGCAGGACGCAGCGCTGGGGCCGTAGCCCGCCGCTGGGGCCGTAGCCCGCCGCTGGGGTCGTAGCCCGCTTCACGCGCGCCCACCGCGCCAGCAACGCCCCATTTTTAATCGGCCTCTTCAGACACCTTTGATCATTTCGGCGGTAAATTCCCCGCTGGATCGACGGCCTGGCCGTCATAGCGCAGCTCAAAATACAGACCCACCTGCTTGCTGTCGCTGTTGCCCATTTCGGCAATCTTCTGGCCCTGCTTCACGCTCTGGCCTTCCTTGACCAACAGCTTGCTGTTGTGCGCGTAGATGCTGAGGAAGCTGGCGTTGTGCTTGACGATGACCAGGTGGCCGTAGCCGCGCAGTCCGCTGCCCGAGTACGCCACGGTGCCGCCTGCCGCGGCCACCACGGGCGTGCCTGCGGAATTCGAGATGACGATGCCGTTCGAGCCGCCGCCGTCGTAGCCGCGCGTGACCTTGCCTTGTGCGGGCCAGACCAATGAAATCGCACCCGGCGGCGCCGTGCGCCGCTTGCCGGAAGACGAGGACGATGCGCGCGACGTTGCAGCGGGTTTTGATGCCGCCTTGCTGGGCGTGGACGTCCTGGCTTGACCGTCCGGCGGGTCCACCCGCAAGACTTGTCCGACTTCGATCGAATTCGAATTCGACAACTTGTTCCACCGCACCAGATTGCTGACGCTGGTGCCTTGCTTGCGCGCAATCTGCGTCAGCGTGTCGCCCGACTGCACCCGGTAATAGCCGGGCTGGACTTTGGTGGTGCCGCAAGCGGACAACAACGCCAGCAAGGCCACGATGCAAGCCAGCATCCAGAATCGGCCAAGCGGCCGGAGCCGGATCGGGCCAGAGGCGGTTGCGCGGGCGGACTGAGGCAGGGTCGGGGCGGGCAAGGAAAGCACTGAAACCTGGGGCACTGAGTTGGCGGTTGGATGGAAGTGCGTTCAAGGGTACCAAGATTTTCGCGCGCCGTAGTGCGCGAATGCTTCACACCCATTTCGCACCCGCGCCTGAGGCGTGTATAACCCGCTCATCAAGACGCCCCCGTGGCGCCACGAAACCATGCGCTTGCAAGGACAATTATGGTGAAGACCGACACAGTTAGAAGAAATCCGCTCTGCCTGCTTTGGACGATTCCGTACCTGCTGTGCGGCGTGTTCTCGCACCTGCTGAGCGATCCGGTCAGCCACGCCTTGTTCGTCTGGCTGCCGCCCGGCGTGGCGGTCGCGGCCTATCTGCTGACGCCGCGCCGCAATTGGCTGCTGCTGATGCTGGGCTTTTTCGCCGCGCAACTCGTCCTGACGCTGATCTGGCGCGGACAGCCCGCCACGGCGATCGTGTTTGCGGTGACGGGCACCGTCTCGTCGCTGCTGGCCGCCTGGACCGTGCAACGTTTGTCACCACGCTCCGAAGGGCTGGGTTTCGTCGCCGCCCTGTTGGCCGGCGCGGTGGCGGGCGCCGCCGCCAGCGCGTTGCTGGGCGGCGGCTGGCTGTGGCTGACGCAGGAAGCGCATGCGGCGGTCCGTTTGCGCACCTGGGTCACCGCCTATCTGGCGGGTGTGCTGATCCTGGCGCCGGCGCTCACCGGCTGGTCGCAATTCCGGCCGCGCCGCTCCGGTGGCGCGCGCCTGCGTGAACTGGTCATCGGCCTGGTGGCTTATGTGCTGATGATCGTCTCGACCTTCATGACGTTCGACGGCGACATGATCCAGCACCTGCCCTACGTCGTGTCGTTCGAGCTGACCTATCTGCCCCTGGTGTTCGCCGTGCTGATCGCGCTGGTCTGGGGTACACCGGGCGGCACGCTGGCCATGGTGACGCTGATGCTGATGGCGCTGTACCAAAGCGCGCAGGGCGAAGGCCCCTTCCTACAAGCCAATGACCCCTGGCAAGTGCTGTTGGCCACGCAGGTCTATCTGGTGGTCACGGCGCTGCTGCTGTTGCTGGTCAACACCTTGCGCGGCGCGCGGGCGCAAGCGCTGGAAAACGCCGAGCAATGGCGGGGCCGCTTTGATCTGGCGCTGGCGGGCAGCCACCAGTTGATGTACCGCTACAACCCCTATGACGGCACGCTGGAACTGGCGGGCGACGTGCAAGACGCCTTCGGCCTGCCGCCTTCCGCCATCGCGAACCTGGAAGCGCTGATCGCCCACGCGCACCCGGACGACCGTGCACGCCTGTCTTTGCACTGGGCGGCCCGCCGCGCGGGCGCCCAAGACCGCACACCCTTGCTGTTTCGCGTCGCCCACGCGGCGGGCGGCTGGCGGGTGATCAGTGACCGAGGCTCGCCCCTGTCCGACTTCGATGGCAGCGTCGCCGTCGTGGCCGGCATGTGGCGGCTAGGCGACATCGAGGTCGAGCCGGCCAATGTCAACTAACTTACCCGTTCGCGCCGGCACAGGCGCCCTGCTCATTCACGGGCTCGGCGGGACCGAGTACGACCTGGGGTCCATGCACAAGATCCTCAAGCGCGCCGGCATCGAGACGCACAGCCTGACGCTGCCCGGCCACGGCGGAGCGCCAGAGGATCTGCTGTCCGTGCGCATGGAAGACTGGCTGGACGCCGTGACGGCCAAATATCACGAGGTGGCCGCCCGCTACGAGACGCTGCACGTCATGGGCATGTGCCTGGGCGCGCTGCTGGCGGTGGAACTGTGCAAGCGGGTGGGCCACAAGCAGGGCAAGCTGGTGTCGCTGGCCGCCCCCGTCTTCATTGATGGCTGGAGCACGCCCTGGTATCGGGGTCTGCGCCGGCTGGTCTACCGCATCCCTGGCCTGGCGGCGCGCATGCGCGTCGAAGAGGAAGAGCCCTACGGCATCAAGAACGAATTGGTCCGGTCCATCGTCAAGGCCAAGTTCGAACGGGGCGAGAACTTCCACTACCGCTGGGTGCCCCTGGCCTGCGTGCGCGAAGTCGACCGGCTGCGCGCGGCCGTGCGTCAGGGGCTGGACGGCATCGGCTGCCCCACGCTGATCATGCATGCACACGAAGACGAACTCACTTCGGTGCGTTCGGCGCAACTGCTGCACGACGCCATCGCGGGCAGCCAGCTCGTGCTGCTGAACAACAGCTATCACATGATCTGCGTGGACAATGACCGCGATCTGGTGGCCGCAACCGTGCTGCAATTCATGGACCGCGACCCGGCTGCCGTGCAATCGCCCCGCGCAGCCGGGCGCGCGGCCCCCATGGGCGCCGCCGACATCGAACGCATTCTTGAGGCGTACCGGGGCTCGCTGCTGGCCGGTGAATTCGAAACGCTGTTCCCGCTGTTTGCCGAGGACGTGGTCTGGACCGAAGAAGGCGACAACCCCATCAGCGGCGTCTACGAAGGGCGCGGGGCGCTGATCAACTTGTTCTCGCGCTTGATGGACTATTCGCGCAACACCTTCGCGGTCAACGAGGTTGGCCAGCCTGCGCTGTCGGGTCGATCGATTGCGCTGCCCCTGCGCTTTCAGGTGCAGGACGGCGCGGGGCTGTACAACGGCGCGTCCACCCACACGCTGCGCTTACGCAACCACAGCATCACGAAGGTCGTTTCCAAAGCCGATGAACCCCAGCGCGAAGATGCGCTCTGGCGCCGGCTGGCCGCCGCCAGCGGGCTGGAGCCCGAGGGCGACGCCATGGACGAGAGCACCCTGGCGCTTGACGCCAGCGCCTTGCCCGACGCCTTTGAAGCGGCCATCATCGAACTGCGTTCGCTGCCGGCCGCCCCCTCGGCCGCCGTATCGATCCGGCTGACCGCCTACGAACAGCAAGCGCGGCTGGGTGACGCCCCACCGGCGCCCGCCGCTGGCGCCGATGCCCGCGAACAGGTGCGTCACGCCGCATGGCGGCTCTTGTCCGGCCTGCCCGCCGACCAGGCGCAACGCCGCCACATTGCCCTGGTGCGGCGCTTGAAGGCGGGATATTGGCCCGCGGGCATGGACTAGAATGCGGCCATGCCTGACTTGACCCGCCTCCTCCGTCTTCGGAGCGCCGTGCGCGCCCACGGCGTGCTGTGGCTGGCGCTTCTGGCCTTGACCTTGCGCGCCCTGGTGCCAACGGGCTATATGCCCGACGCCCGCGCGCTGCATGACGGCCGGCTCGAAGTCACGTTCTGCTCGGCTGCGGGCGACCTGTCCACGCTGAGCCTGGCGCTGGGCAACCCGCCGGACGGCAAGTCTGCGCATGACGCCGCCGAAACGGGCGCTCAATGCCCCTTCGGGCTGCTTGCGCATGTTTCCCCCGCGCCGCTTGCCGGCGTCACCCCCATCCTGCTGCCCGTCAGCCGGTCTGCACCGCCCCCGCCTGTTTACCAGGCCTTGCCCGCCCTGGCCGCCCAAGGGCCGCCCCTGGGGTCTCGCGCCCCACCCTCGCTGGTCTGACTCCGCCTGATGGCGCGGCCCTGCCGCGCGCCTTGCCGACACGTCGACCCAAGAGGTTTTCATGCGTTACCCCACCCTGTTCGCGCCCACCAGCGCGACGTCTTCTTGCGCGTCTTCCCGCGCGTCCTCCGATGCGCCCGATCTGCGCCGCCGCCTGCTGCTGTCTTCGGTGGCCTTGCTGGCCCCGCTGGCCCTGACCGGCTGCGGCCCCGAGGCCCCCAAGCTGCATGGCATGGACCTGTCCGGCATGCCCGCCGGCGATTTCCAGCTGCAAGACACCAGCGGCCAGCCGCGGACCTTGGCTGACTATCGCGGACACCCCATCATGCTGTTCTTCGGCTTCACCCAATGCCCCGACATCTGCCCGACCGCGCTGACCCGCGCGCTTGAGATCAAAGCGCAGCTGGGCGCCGATGCCGACAAGCTGCGCGTGCTGTTCATCACCGTCGACCCCGAGCGCGACACCGCCGAGATCCTGCGCGCCTACACGCAGGCGTTCGACCCCGGGTTCGTGGGCCTGCGCGGCACCGCCGAGCAAACGCGCGCCGCCGCGCAATCGTTCAAGGTGTTCTACCAGAAGGTTGCCACCGGCTCGTCCTACACCATGGACCACACCGCGCTCACCTACATCATCGACGCCCAGGGCAAGTTGCGCCTGGCGCTGCGCCACCAGCAAAGCACCGAACAATGCGTGGAAGACCTGCGCACCGTGCTTTGACGCCAGTGGCTCCCCGCCACACGACCTCTATATATAGATAGGAGACTTTCATGAAACACCTCTCGCTCAAATCTTTCGCCGCCGCCTTCACCCTGTGCGCCCTGTCCGGCTTCGCGCCCGCCACGCTGGCGCAAGACGCCGCCCTGAAAGTGGAAGACGTCTGGGTGCGCGCCACCGTGCCGAATCAGCACGCAACCGGCGTCTTCATGCGCCTGACCTCGC
Source organism: Achromobacter kerstersii (assembly GCF_902859595.1). Lineage (GTDB taxonomy): Bacteria > Pseudomonadota > Gammaproteobacteria > Burkholderiales > Burkholderiaceae_B > Achromobacter > Achromobacter kerstersii. Next base: position 91,213 of record NZ_CADIJQ010000004.1, read on the forward strand.
CCACGGCAGGCCGACTGGTCGGCGTGGAATCCGACGCCGCCAAGCACGTGGAAGTGCATGAAATGGCGATGCAGGACGACGTCATGAAGATGCGCCAGGTGCCGGCCATCGACCTGCCCGCCGGCCAGGCGGTGGAATTGAAGCCGGGCGGCTATCACGTGATGCTGATCGATCTGGCCAAGCAGATCACCCCGGGCGATCACGTGCCGCTGACGCTGATCGTCGAAGACGCCAAGCAGCAGCAACACCGGGTGCCGGTTCAAGCTGAAGCCCGCGCGCTGAACGCCAAGGCAGGCGCCGCCCCCGCGCAGCACGGCCACTGACAGCGCAATGACATCTGTGCTTCAAGCCTGAAATACCTTTCGGCGCCTGAAGCCGGTTTACCTGCAACACCACGGCGCACGCCCGGTCGAATTGAAAAGGCCGGACGTGCGCCGTTTTCACGCCCCGGTCAGGCAGTTCCGCATTCAGGAAATCGTCCGCTGGCCACATCGCGGACGACGGCGCGGCCAGGTTGGCCGCAGGCTATGTTTGCCAGGAGCGTTTCATGAAGACCTTCACCACCACCGTGTTGCTATGCGCCGGCTTGGCCGTCGCGGGCGCCGCCCAGGCGCAATCCGCAGTTCAATCCCCCGCCCCGTCCACCCAGTACAAGCGCGATCTGTATGGCGACTGGCGCGTCACCTACTCCGCCCCCACCGCCAAGAGCTCGGACCAGGTGGCCTCTGAATTGGCGCAGGCGAAAGCCAATGGCCAATACACATTCGGCCAGGAAGACTACCCGCCCCCCGCCGTGTCGACCGCCAGCGAAAGCCGCGCCCAGGTCGAACAGGAATTGCAGCAGGCGCAAACCCAGGGCCAGATGGCGTCCGACCAGGAAGACTACCCGCCCCCGGCCATGGCCCACAGCGGCATGTCTGACATTCATTGACGGGCCGCCATCTTCAGCGAATATTGGGGACGCACATATCCGCCCCGATGCCAGCGTGCTGCGCTGAATCACCATACAATGCCTGCACGTCCACCGTCGGCGCCCCACTCGGGCCCGGCGGCAGCCGGCCCCTTTGGCCGCGCGCCGGACGCCTGCGTTCCGCGCCGCCGGGCGCTTGACCCGCCGGCGGGCCGCCGGCACCTACGTGTCTGGATATGCCCGGTAGTTCCGCTTTTTCATTCCTGCGTACCTTATGCAGCCTGCGCTGGCTCGCCATCGCGGGCCAGGCCGCCACCATCTTGCTGGCCAGCAGCGTGCTGGGCCTGGACCTGCCGCTTGAGCCCCTGTGGATCGGCGTGGGTGTGCTGATCGGTTTCAACGCCTACGCCAGCCTGCGGCTGCGCCACCCCCGCGACTTGTCCCACATCACGGCCTTCGGGCATTTGCTGGTGGACATGGCGGCGCTGTCCTGGATGATCGGATGGAGCGGCGGCATCAGCAACCCGTTCGGCATGATGTTCCTGATCCTGACCGCGCTGGCGGCGCTGGCCTTGCCGCGCAACTGGGCGTTCGCGGCGGCGGTGGCCGGCATTTCGGGCTATGCGGCGGCGGCCATCTTCGGCCAGCCCCTGCGCGGGGATGTGGACACGCATTCCCTGCTGCTCTGGGGCCTGGGCGCGAATTTCCTGATTTCGGTCGTGGTGGTGCTGGTGTTTTCGACCCGGCTGGCCGCCGACCTGCGCGCCCGCGAGCGCGAACTTGCCCGCCTGCGCGAACGCTTCACGCGTAACGAAGGCATCGTGGCCCTGGCGACCCACGCCGCCGCGATGGCGCACGAATTGAACACGCCGCTTGCGACCATGACCCTGCTGACCGACGAAATCGCCGCCGAGGTCAAGGACGAAGACGTGCGCGAAGACGTGGCCACCTTGAGCCAACTCCTGGCGTTGTGCCGGGAACGCATCCGCAATCTGGCGGTCCCAACTGCCGTTGATCTGGTTCGCGTGGTGGGTCAATGGCGGCTGATCCGGCCGACGATCGACCTGCAACGCTCGGGCACGCTGCCCACCAGCTTGCGGGTGGACCCGGCCATCGCCCACTTGTTGCAGGCCTTGCTGAACAACGCGGCCGACGCGGGCGAAGCCGCCGAGGCCCCCCGCGTGGACCTGCATCTGGAATATGGCTATGGCGCCTTGCGCGGCGAAGTGCGGGATTACGGACGGGGCTTCGACCCCGACCAGACCCTGCTGCCTGCAACCAGCCTGTTCAACAGTGGCAAACCGGGAGGGCTGGGCGTGGGCCTGGCGCTGTCGCACGCCACCGTGGAACAACTGGGCGGCGAAATGACCATGACCGCCGCTGCTGGGGGAGGCACCCGCATCCGCTTTTACCTGCCCCTGGGCAACCCCGGAATTTGATTGTGATGAACCCTACCGACCTTGGCCTCTTGATCGACGACGACGAACTGTATGTGCGCACCTTGCAGCGCAGCCTGTCGCGTCGCGGTCTGGAAACCCGAACCGCCACGGGCATCGCCGAAGCGCTGCGCGTGGCCGAGGAAATCCGGCCGGCCTTCGCGCTGGTGGATTTGCGCCTGGGCGAAGACTCCGGCCTGACGCTCATCCGCCCCTTGCGCGCGCTGCGTGCCGACATGCGCATCCTGCTGGTCACCGGTTACGCCAGCGTGGCCACCGCCGTGGAAGCCATCAAGCGCGGCGCGGACGACTACCTGCCCAAGCCCGCCACCGCGCCGATGATCCTGCGCACGCTGGGGTTGGTGAAGCCAGAATCCGTTACGATCGAAACGACCATGACGCCGTTGCACCGCCTAGAATGGGAGCACATTCATCAGGCGCTGCACGAAACCGGCGGTAATGTTTCCGCGGCGGCGCGTCTTCTGGGCATGCACCGGCGGTCATTGCAGCGCAAGCTGGCAAAAAAACCAGGGCCGGAACGCGAAGTGCTCGTCGACTGATTTGTGCGGGTGCGACACATCTTTACAACACCCCATGTGCAGGTGCGACATATCGTCGCACCCCCTGCACCCCTCCCGGGGCAGTTGCTCCCCTAGGAAAACCCTGTATCTGCCCCGATGGGGGCAGATTCCTCCCAGGCAATGCGACCATGTGTCGCATGCTTGACGGATATCAAGCCGATAGGATGGACGTTGCTGCCTAGCAGCATTCCAGTCTGCTGCTACGCAGCATTTCCAACCATCCATCCAAGGCTGTACGTGAAACACCCCCTCCTTGCGACCCTAACGCGCATTTTTGGCGTCGGCGCGGTCATGCTGCTTGGCGGCTGCAACATGGAAATTCTCTCTCCCAAGGGAGACATTGGCGCCCAGGAAAAGACTTTGCTGTTCACGGCGACGGGGCTGATGCTCATCGTTGTGATTCCAGTACTGTTCATGATCGTGGCGTTTGCGTGGAAATATCGCGCATCCAATACCAAAGCTGACTACCAGCCCAAGTGGGCCCACTCCACGGCGATTGAAGTCGTAGTTTGGACCGTTCCTTGTATCATCGTGGCGATTCTCGCCGTGATCACCTGGCGCTCCACGCACGCGCTGGACCCCTACAAGCCGCTCGTTTCCGAACACAAGCCCGTCACCATCGAGGTGGTGTCGCTGGATTGGAAGTGGCTGTTCATCTACCCCGAGTACGACATCGCCACAGTGAACGAGATTGCGTTCCCCGTGGACGTTCCGGTCAACTTCCGGATCACGTCGGCATCGGTCATGAATTCGTTCTTCATCCCCCAGCTGGGCAGCCAGATCTACTCGATGGCCGGCATGGAGACGAAGTTGCACCTGAATGCGCGCGAAGCTGGCACCTATGCCGGCATCTCGGCCAACTACAGCGGCGCCGGTTTCTCCGGCATGCGCTTCAAGGCCATCGCGATGCCGCAAGAAGGGTTCGACAACTGGGTCAAGGAAGCCAAGGCTTCTCCCACGGCGCTGACCCCCGAGGTGTATGCGGAACTGACCAAGCGCAGCGAGCGCAACCCGGTCGTCAAGTACTCCTCGGCGCCTCCCGCCATGTTTGATTTCGTCTTGGGCAGCACCATGTCCAAGATGGCCGGTGTGGACTCCGCCACGTGCACGTCCACGTCGAACAATCTGATCGCAGGAATTAACTAACAATGCTCGGGAAACTCACCCTCGAGGCCATTCCGTACCATGAACCTATCGTCATGGTTACGCTGGCCGCCGTGTGCCTGGGAGGCCTAGCGGTCTTCGGCGCCATCACTTACTTCGGCAAGTGGAAGTACCTGTGGACGGAATGGCTGACCTCCGTCGACCACAAGCGCATCGGCGTGATGTACATCATCGTCGCGCTGATCATGCTGCTGCGCGGCTTTGCCGACGCCATCATGATGCGTACCCAGTTGGCGGTGGCATCCGCTGACTCCGCCGGCTTCTTGCCACCCCATCACTACGACCAGATCTTCACCGCCCACGGCGTCATCATGATTTTCTTCATGGCGATGCCCTTCATTACCGGGCTGATGAACATCGTGGTGCCGCTGCAAATCGGCGCCCGCGACGTGGCCTACCCGTTCCTGAACTCGCTGAGCTTCTGGCTGTTCGGTGCTGGCGTCGCGCTGATGATGATCTCGCTGTTCGTGGGCGAATTCGCCGCGACCGGCTGGCTCGCCTATCCGCCGTTGTCTGGGCTGGACTACAGCCCAAGCGTCGGGGTGGACTACTACATCTGGGCGCTCCAGATATCAGGGTTGGGCACAACACTTAGCGGTATCAACTTCATCGTGACCATCCTGCGCATGCGCGCACCGGGCATGAGCCTGATGAAGATGCCGATTTTCACGTGGACCTCGCTGGTCACCAACGTGCTGATCGTCGCCGCCTTCCCCGTCCTGGCCGCAACCCTTGCGCTCTTGACGATGGACCGCTACCTGGGCACGCACTTCTTCACGAACGACATGGGCGGCAACGTCATGATGTACGTGAACCTGATCTGGATCTGGGGTCACCCCGAGGTCTACATCCTGGTGCTGCCGGCGTTTGGCGTGTATTCGGAAGTGGTTGCCACCTTTGCCCGCAAGACGCTGTTCGGCTACAAGTCCATGGTTTACGCCACGGCCGCCATTGGCGTGCTGTCGTTCCTGGTCTGGCTGCACCACTTCTTCACGATGGGTGCGGGGGCCAACGTCAATGCCTTCTTCGGCATTGCAACGATGATTATCTCGATCCCGACGGGCGCGAAGATTTTCAACTGGCTGTTCACCATCTACCGCGGCCGCCTGCGCATCACGACGCCGGTGCTGTGGACGCTGGGCTTCATGATCGTCTTCGTCATCGGCGGCATGACCGGCGTGATGCTGGCCATCCCCGGCGTGTCCTTCGTGCTGCACAACAGCTTGTTCCTGATCGCCCACTTCCACAACACCATCATCGGTGGCGTGGTGTTCGGTTGTATCGCCGGTATGACGTACTGGTTCCCCAAGGCATTCGGCTTCACGCTGAATGAGCGCCTGGGCCGCTACTCGTTCTACTGCTGGTTCGTTGGTTTCTTCATGGCCTTCATGCCCCTGTACATCCTGGGCTTCAAGGGCATGACGCGTCGCCTGAACCACTACGACAACCCCGAATGGCAGCCGTACCTGCTGGTTGCGCTGGCTGGCGCCGCGCTGATCATGCTGGGCATCTGGTTCCTGCTGCAGCAAGTGTTTGTGTCGGTTCGCCAACGCAAGCAAAACCAGGACGTCACGGGCGATCCCTGGGATGGCCGTACCCTGGAATGGTCGATTTCGTCGCCGGCTCCTTTCTACAACTTCGCCCACGTTCCTCACGTTGATGAGCTGGACCAGTTCTGGGAAGACAAGCAAAGCGGCAAGGCCTACAAGCGCCCGGCCAAGTACGAAGACATCCACATGCCGCGTAACACCGGCGCTGGCGTCTACATCGGTTTGTTCGGCCTGGTGATGTGCTTCGCGCTGATCTGGCACATCTGGTGGCTCGCCGCCGCCGGTTTCGTCGGCATGATCGGTGCGTTCATCGCCCGTGCCTACGACCGCGACGTCGATTACTGGGTCCCGGCCGCGGAAGTCGAACGCATCGAAAACGCTCACTTTGACAAAATGCAGAAGGCCGCCTGAGCCATGATTCAAGCCGTAGCCACTCACCCCCACGCGGGTCACGACGATCACGCGCATCACGACGATGGGTCCAAAACCGTTTTCGGTTTCTGGGTCTATCTGATGAGCGATTTGCTGATCTTTTCGGTGCTGTTCGCCACGTTCGCGGTGTTGTCCAACGCCACCGCGGGCGGCCCCACGGGCAAGGAACTGTTCGATCTGAAGTTCGTGCTGGTCGAAACGCTGTTGCTGTTGTTCTCCAGCTTCACCTTCGGCATGGCCAACCTGAACGTGCACGCCAACAACAAGTCCCGCGCAATGGGCTGGTTGATGGTGACGTTCCTGTTCGGCGCGGGCTTTATCGCGATGGAAGTCTGGGAATTCCATCACCTGATCACTGAAGGCGCCGGCCCCGGCCGCAGTGCTTACCTGTCGGCGTTCTTCACGCTGATCGGCACGCACGGCCTGCACGTCACCTTCGGCCTGATCTGGATCATCGTGCTGCTGGACATGATCCGCCGCCATGGCCTGGACTCGATCAACAAGCGTCGTCTGGCGTGCCTGAGCCTGTTCTGGCACTTCCTGGACATCGTCTGGATCTGCGTCTTCACCTTCGTCTATCTCATGGGAGCCATCTGATGTCGCACTCCGCTGCGGCCGCACACGGCCACGACGATCACGCCGCCGACCACGGCAGCCTGAAGTCCTACATCATCGGTTTCGTGCTCTCGCTGTTGCTCACCTTCGGCTCGTTCGGCCTGGTGATGCACGGTGCGCTGTCGCACACCATCACCATCGTCGGCGTCGTTGCCCTGTGCGTGCTCCAGTTGCTGGTGCAACTGGTGTACTTCCTGCACATGGGCGCGTCGAAGTCGGCACGCGACAACCTCGCCGCGTTCGTCTTCACCGTGCTGATCATCGCCATCATCGTCGGCGGTTCGGCATGGGTGCTGTACAACATGAACGTCAACATGGGCCACGCCATGTAATGACGGTTTGCCGTTGACGCGGTTTGCACGCGTCAATGCAAAAAAAACAGGCGCCTTCGGGCGCCTGTTTTGTTTTGCGGATTGATCCGGGATTGATCCGGGATTGGTCCTGGGGTCGCCCGGCGTAGCCCCCGGGGCTAGCGCGTCTACTGTGCTGGCGCCTTTACATTGAGCGTCACATTGGCGCGCGCGGCCAGCTCGCGGGCAGTCACCCCCACGAAAGGCTGCACGCGCGACGCCTGATTCAAATCGCAACTGGCCGCGCCCTGCGCCCCTTCCATGACCTGCCGAATCGCCCGCGCGCCCATCGGGCTGATGGGGCCGCTGTCGCTCAACTGCCAGGCCAGCATGTCGGCCACCGCCATGCCGCAACGCCACGGCGTGCGGTACAGCCCCGCATCGTGCTCCAGCAGCAGCTTGGCCTTGGCTTCCTTGCCCAGCCGCAACATGGTCACCAGCGGCAAGGCGTCGGCGTCCACCACGCCATCGATCCGCACGCTGGGGTCCGTGCGGTCCGAGGCGTCAGCGCCCTGCTCCAGCCACTGCTGGTAAAGATCGTCAGGCAGCCACGGCAGGCTGAGCGGCGCAATCATGTTGTTGGCGATGCCCGTTGCATCATTGGCGCGGGTCAGCGGCACACCGGCGGCCAAGAGCCGATCCGCCGTGGCGCGCAGCTTGGCGCGCTGGCCATCCCATTCGGCGCTGTTCTGCTTGATGGTTGAACGGATCTCCAGCTGATTCCACACCGCCAGCAGGCTGGACAGCGATTCGGGCGTCAACGGCGCTTGTGGCGATCGGGCAGCTTGCGCCAACTGGTCCACCAGCGCCGGCTGCATCATGCGCGCGGCTAGCGTCAGCGCTTCGTTCAGGCCATTGCGTTCCGGCGTCTTGCTGGCGCTGTAGCCGCCCACCGCCGGGTCCACGCCATGGGCCAGCGCGTAAGTAACCCGTTCCGGTATGGGATACACGACCGTCGGCGTGAACTCGCCGTTGATAGCCCCGCGCAACGCTTCCAGCAATGGCGTTTCCCACATGCCCTGGTTGCCGTAGTACATGCGGATGTAGGCGGCGTTGATGTCGGCGCCCTTGGCCAGCAGCGCGTCGGCAAACCACAGGGTCTTGGGGCTTTGCATGGCCGCATGCAGCGCAGTTCGCCCATTCTTTTCGCGCACGTTCGGGTTGGCGCCCTTGGCCAGCAGATAGTTCAGCGCGTCCTTGTCTTCGCTGTAGTACGAAATGCGCCGTATCAGCAGCGGCGTGCCACTGGAATCCAGCACATCCATCGGCGCGCCCGCTGCGATCAAGGCATCGGCCAGCGCATAGCGTTCTGCGGCGGGACGCGTGTCGCGGCCATCGGGCAGCGCGCTGGCCAAGAGCACATAGCCGTTGTTCGCGCCGTCGGCGCGCGCGCCCGCCGCCAACAACAGCTGCACCGTATCCAGCTGCTTGCGCGATACGGCCACCGCCAGCGCCGACGTGCCGTTCTCGTTCACGCCGTTCGGGTCTTGCCCGCTTGAGAGTTCGGCGCGCACGGCGTTCAGGTCGTCGGCCTGGATCGCCTTGAAGATCGCAAGCCGCGGCCGGCAGACGTCGGCGGTAAGCGTCGCTTCGTTCAAGGCAACACCGATGCGGGTCGCGATGTTGGCGGGAATGGGTTCCTTGGCCGTCAGGCGGCGCGAGCAGTACAGGCGGTAGTCCTCGCGAGCCAGGGCTTGAAAATAGTCACGCTTGTCACGCGTCTTTTCGCCGTGCTTCCAGCGTGCGTCGGCACGGTTCAGGTACGCCGCCGTGCGCGACGGGTCACGGCGCAGCACCTCGGTCAAGATGCGGTCGGCTTGCGCCGTGTCGCCCGATTCGGCCAGCCAGAAACCATAGTCGTTCAACGCAGTGAGCAGGTCGGCATCCTTGCCGGTGGGATCGATCTCGCGGTAGTCCTGTTCCATGACGAAGCGGCGCAAGTCTGCCAGCGCGCGATTGAACTCGGCCGTCTTCGCGCGCGGGATGGCGCGCGCAACTTGATGCAGCGTGCGGAACGTGGCGGTTATGTCGACGGGCGTCTGATATTCGAAACGGACTTCGGCAGGAAACGCCTTCATGCGCACGGGGTAATCGGTCAGGGCCGCGCGCAAGGTGACAAGCGCCTGCGCCTTCCTGGCCTCGTCCCAGGGCCGATCAGCGGTCACGACGGCCAACCCCGCATCGGCATGGACCGAGGCGGCAACGCCCTGGGCATCCACCAGGAAGCCATCGGCCTGCGTGTCGTCGGAACCGCTATAGGAATAGCCCACCCAGTAAACCGTTTCGGCGTTGCGCGGGGTGCGGACCACCACCCGTTCTTCCCGCGAAGCGCTCCACTTGGCCGGGTCGATCGCAAGCGGCTGCGAACGGAAATCCAGGCTGAATTCCTTGCCCGCGCCGCGCGTATACCGGTACAGGTACAACCGGTTTTCCATCTGCCCGACCACGACGGCGTCCTTGACGTTCTCGGTACCCCAGGCACGGCGTTCCGGTTCGCGCAGCGGGTAGCGCGACAACCGAACGGACTCGATCACGGCGCCGATATCGGACGCCACGGCGGGTTGCGGCGTGGCCGCCATGCCAGCCAGCGCGACCAGAACGGCGCCGAACAAACGGGAAACTGTGGGATGAAAGCGCTGCATGCGGGGCGGGAATACCAGGGAATCGGGGACGCTGATGATACCCCTCGCGCCAAATATCCCCGGGTATGTCCTGAGTAAATTTTGTCCACAATATCGCCAGAATGGTCTGTGTTCCGTTATATATTTCGAAACATAACGACTTCATTAACAGCTTAACCATTTCGCGACTGCCGCTACCCCCATGGACGCCGTGCTGACCCCATCCCCCGCCCAGGCTGACCTTGTCAAGCCGGCCCAACGGTTTGCGCGCGCCCTGCTGCATCACGCACCGCCCGGCCACCCCGATGCGGGATTCTTCGCCACCGTCATCGGCACGAGCCTGGCGCATCAGGATTTATCGCGCAGCGGCCTGTGCCCGCAAGAGCTGACCGAGCTGCTAGGCCACCTGTTCCCCGGCGCGTTGGCCTCGGGCGAAGACCGGCTGGCCGCGCTGGCCGAGCAATACGCGGGCTATGTCACGTATGGCCGGGGCGATCCGAAACCTGGCTTTACCTTGCTGTTGCGGGTGCTGCTGGATGCCTATCGCGCGCCAGAACCGGAAACCACGCCGTGGGTCACGGGCGTGCTGGTGCATGCCTGCCTGCGGCCCGATCATCTGTGGCGCGACCTGGGTTTGTCTGGCCGCGAAGACGTCACGTTTCTGCTGGCGCGCCACTACCCCGGGCTGGTCGTGCGCAACGTGCGCAACCTGCGCTGGAAGAAATTCCTGGCCTATTCCGCCTGCGAACATGCGGGCTTGCCGCCATCGGCCGCGCCCGGCTGCCCCAACTGCGAAGACTACGACGTCTGCTACACGGACACGCCGGACTGAGCTGCCCGCAGCTAGAACCAGTACGGGGCGCTCACGCCCGCCCCATAGCTAGAACCGGTAGGCCGCGCTCACGCCCACCGCGCAGCTAGAACCGGTAGGCCGCGCCCACCCCGATCCCGGCGCTGCGCCCGGCGGCCGGTTCGTAATAGCGTCCATTGCTTTCATTGACGATCACCGAACCCGCGTAGCGTTTGTCGAACAGGTTATCCACACGCGCGTAGGCGTTGAGCTCCCACGGCCCCAGCCGCTTCACGTAACCCGCGCTCACCGCCGCCACGAAGTAGCCGGGCGCGTCTTGATCATTGGCATCGTTCACATAGATCTTGCTAAGCGCGCGCCCTTCCACCGACGCCTGCCAGCCTTCGGGCGGCGCCCAGGCCAACGACGCGAACACGGCCTGGCGCGCGATGCCAGGGATTTTGTTGCCGGCGCGGATGTCTGCCCCGCTATCGTCGGCGTAGCGCGCGTTCAGCCACGTATAGGCAAACTGCGTGCGCCAATGCGGCGCGAATTCGCCCGTCCACCCAAGCTCCACGCCGTCGCGCCGGGTGCGCCCAGCGTTCTGGTAACTGGTGCGCCCGCCCGAGCTGCCCGCCGACACGATTTCGTCGTCGGTACGGGTGTGGAACACCGCTGCCGTCGCCAGCCCACCGGCCAACCTCGCTTTGACGCCACCCTCCAGATTGGTGCTGAGCGCGGGCGACAAGCCGAAGTTCAAGCCAGGCTGGCCGCCGGGCCGGTACGAGATCTCGTTAAGTGTCGGGGTTTCAAAGCCCCGGCCATACGAGGCATAAACACTCACATCGGAACTGACCGCATAGCGCACGGCGGCCACGGGCAAGGCTTTGCGATAGCGGGCGTCGCCGCTGTCATCGCCGTTGCCGGGCACGATGTAATGATCGTTGGAATCGAAGCGCACGGTGCTGTACCGCAGCCCGGCATCCAAGGTCCAGCGCGGCGACACCTTCCATGAGGCCTGCACATACGGGTCGGCGCTGTAGACGGTGTTGGTCTCGTCGCGCCGCAACGCGCCCTGCACGCCCAGCTGTTGATTGGCGCCTGTGCCGGTGAAATTCTGATAGCCCTTGCGGTCTTCCCGCAGGGAATCGTAAGAGAAGCCGCCGATGAGCGTCAGCGGCCGGCCCGCCATGTCCAGTTCCGACGTCCAGCGCACGTCCGCGCCGCCGTATTGGCGCGCCAGATCAATGACGCCGCCCGCCTGCGTGGGCGCCAATTGCGCGGCCGGGGGAATCGATTGGTACTGCGTGGTGTCGCGCTGGCCGTAATACGCCATCACGCGCAAGGTGTTGCGGCCATCCACCTGCCGTTCGTAGACCACGCCGCCCTGCGTCTGCCGCACCGTTTTACGGGTGTCGTATTGCTGCGCCAGGGGCGCGGCCCGCGGGTCGTCTTGAAACTGCTGATACGTCAGGCCCAAGGGGTCCTGCGCCTTCAGGTCCACGCTGTTGGCGACGATGGTCAGGCGGCTGGCGTCGTCCAGTTGCAGGCCCAGCTTGGCATTGGCCAGGTTCTTGCGGGCGGCGCTGTGGTCGCGATAGCCGTCTGTCGTAAAGCGTGTCAGGTCCACCACGTAATCCAGTTCCCCTGCGCCCGTCCCGGTGACGCCACTGGCTTTCGCGCCGTAACGCCACGTGCCGAAACTGCCCGCCCACGCGCTGGCCGCAAGCGATGGCGGCGCCGCGCCGTCTTCCGTATAGACCTGAATGACGCCACCCGAGGAATTGCCATACAGCGCGGAAAACGGGCCGCGCAACACTTCAACGCGGTCGATGGAGCCGATGTCGATATTGGAGGTCTGCCCCTGCCCGTCCGGCATCGTCGCGGGGATGCCGTCCACGTACAGCCGCACCCCGCGCACGCCAAAGGTCGAGCGCGCGCCGAATCCCCGGCTGGAAATCTGCAAGTCCTGCGCGTAGTTCTGCCGGTTCTGGATCTGCAACCCCGGCACGCCGGCCAACCCTTCCGACAGATTGATCTGAGGCTGCCCGCGACGCATCGCCACGCCGTCGACCACATCCACCGAGGCGGGCGTATCCAGTACCGATGTATCCAGGCGCGTACCGGTAACGACTACCGGGGACAGCGTGGACTCGGCCTCTTGCGCCCAGGCGCCGTTAACCATCCCCACCGCCAGCGACCCGCGCGCGAGCCATCGCAGCCCTTGGTGCACCTTCCTCGGCCGCAATGCCGCGCGCCGATCCGCCCGCTCCGTCAAATCCTTCTCCCGTACTCAAAAAGTCTGGCCCGCCCCATTGGAAATCCCGGGCGGGAATAGGTTCTAATAGCCGCCATGGAACCCATGCAAGACATCGAACGCCGCCTGCTCGAACTGGAGGTCAAGTCCAGCTTCTCGGACGACCTGCTGGAACAGCTGAACCAGATCATCGTGCGGCAGCAACAGCAAATTGACCGTCTACAGCGCGAAGTGGCAGACCTGCGCCAGCAGGCCCCGGAAGGCGCAGCGCCTTTTCGCAGCCTGCGCGACGAACTGCCGCCGCATTATTGACGTTCTGACGCTGACGTTCAGACGCAGACGTTCTGACGCCGACGTTCCGACGCTGACGTTCAAACGCCGACGTTCCAACGCCGACGTCACGCTGCTGCCCCTGCACGCCTGACGCCACGCTAGTAACGGTACCGCAGCAACCGCCCCAAGCGGCGCAGCGGCAATACCCGCCGCATCAACCACAACCCCATGCGCGCACGCCAGCTCAGCCTGGCCAGCTGCCTGCTATCGCTGGCTTCTTCCATCCCCTGCTCGATGCGCAGGCGCATGCCCGGCACCTGGGCCTCCAGGTTCTGCGGATTTTCCAGGCTCCAGCGCATCACGGCGCCCGTCGCCCGGAACATGCGGTTGCGCCGCGCCAGCGCCAAGCCCAGCCGGTTATAGGCGTCGAACGCGATCTCGCCGGTGGGAAATTGCGTGGTCACCACACGCATCAGTTGCAGCACCTCTTCCTCTTGTAAGTACAGGAACAGGCCTTCGGCCACCACCAGCGCCGGCTTGTCGGTGGGAATCTGCGCGAGCCAGCCCAGATCCGACAGTGGCGAACCAATCAGCGCGTAACCGGGGCGCGACGGGTACAGCGCACGCCGCAGGGCGATGACGTCGGGGTAGTCCACGTCGAACCAGTTGACGTCTGCCGGCGGGTCCACCCGAAACACCCGGCTGTCCAGCCCGCATCCCAGATGCAGCACCGTGGCGCCGTTGTGGGCGGCGATGAACTCGCGCACCCAGCCGTCCAGCGAATACGCCCGCATCGCCAAGCCAATCATCTCGTCGCGGCGCATGCGCAACGCGGAAAAGTCGTGGTCGATCCGCGCCACAGCGTCGGCCGCGTAGCGGTCTTGCAACAGGGAATCGGGCAGGCGGCTTTCTTCTGCCTTGGCAAACAGCGTGATCAGCAGCGTGGCTTTTTCACGTGTCAGATGGACCTTTTCCATGCCAGTTTCCAGGAGACAGAGGGCACGCTATCGATTCCATGAATGGAGACTATCGAATAAATCGAACGATATCTTTCCATTGATGGAAATATCTTTTACCGATATCCGGGTTTATCCCTAGCCTGACTCGGCGCAGAATTCAGTCATCGGGAAACAGCAACGAACCACGACGGATAGGCCGCCGGATTCGCCCCCAGGCTCTTGAAATCGGAGATTTACCATGAAGAAGACCCTCGCTACCGCACTGATGTTGTCCTTGGCCGCCCTGAGCGCTGGCGCCTACGCATCGCAAAACATCGAACCCAACAACGTGCCGTTCCAAGGCGTTTACGGCACCCAGTACGAAGGCCCGACCCGCGCCCAGGTGCAAGCCGAACTGGCTGCCGCCAAGGCCGCTGGCCTGGTCACCAACGTCGAACCGAACAACGTGCCCTTCCAAGGCGTTTACGGCGCGCCCCAATCGGGCAAGACCCGCGCCGATGTGCAGGCTGAACTCGCCGCCGCCAAGGCCGCAGGCCAAGTGTCCAACGTTGAACCGAACGACATGCCATTCGCGGGCGTCTATCACAGCAACTGATCTGCCCCGGGGCCACGCGCCCCGGCCTCACGATTACCGCGATTTACCCTCCCCTTGTTGTACCTTGGCCGCCGGCAATCTGGCGGCCTTTTTTTTACGTGGCGCATGGCTTGGCGTACTATCGGCTCCATTGCACGCATAACAATCTGGTCAATAAGAAGGGAGCCTATCTTGAGATATACCCACGTTCTTGCCGCCCTGCTCGTCGCAGGCGGTATGTCGGCAGCGGCGGTCGCCGCGCCGCCGGTGATGCTGAACAACTCGCTCATCACTCAGATTCCCAAGGGCGACCGGACCTCGTTCCACGAAGCTATCGCGCAAGCGTTGAACAGCTCGGCCGACGGCCAGCGCACCGAATGGGCCAGCAAGACTCAGCCCAAGCGGGCCGCGCCGATCACCGTGCAGCTCACGCCGACGCAAACGTCGACGGTCAAGGACAACCGCACGTGCCGCTTCCTGGTGGCAGATTTCGCGCGCACCAGCACCACGGAAAAATGGCAATTCTGGTTCTGCAAAATGCCCGACGGCACCTGGAAGGCCAGCAGCACTTGATAAGGTGTTGACGCGAATCGTTCGCCAAGAAAATGGCCCCCAGCGGGGCCATTTTTATTACTGCAACGCGAAAGGGCCACACGAAGTGTCCCCGCTTACCTCAACCCTGCACGCCGCACCATTGCGCGATGAACAGCGCGATGGTCTTGGTGATGAGGCGTACCGATTCAAGATGCACGCGTTCGTCAAAGCCGTGGATGTCCAGTGACTTGGGGCCGTAAACCAAGGTGGGCATATCGCCATAGATGACGAAGACGCGGGCGTCCAGATAGCCTGGCGTGGTGAAGCTTTGCAGTTCGCTTTGAAACGCCTGGCGGTGGCACTCGCGTAGCGTGTTTTCTGCGTCGGAGCCTTCTTCCAGCACGTAGCCTTCGGCGTAGAAGCCGGTGTATGTGACGGTGGGTGGCGTTCCGCCCAGGCGGGGGTCGGATACGGCGTCTCGCAGGCAGGCGTCGATCTCGGCGCGCGCTTCGTCCGCCGTCGTGCCGGGGTAGATGGCGGCACGCACATCGAATTCGCACCACGGCGGCACGGTGGAGGGCCAGTCGCCGCCTTCGATCTTGCCGATGTTGAAGTTGATGGGGTGGTCCAGGTGTTCAAAATGGCGGTGGCAGTGGTGCTGCCCGTTCCACTTGGTTTCCAGCTTGCGCAGCGCTTCGATGGTGGCGTAGGCGGCGTCGATGGCGTTGAAACCGTTGGCCATTTCGCGTGTGTGCGTGGGGTGGCCTTGCACGCGGACCTTGAACCACAACACGCCCACGTTGGCGCGCACCAGCATGTTTTCTTCGGGTTCGGGAATGATGACCGCATCGGCCTTGTAACCGCGCAACAGCGCAGCCAGCGCGCCGTTACCCGTGCATTCCTCTTCGACCACCGATTGGAAATAGATCGGCGCTGCCGGTGCGTAGCCCGCCGCGCGCAGGGCGTCGTAGGCGAACAGATTGGCGGCCAGGCCGGCCTTCATGTCGGCGGCGCCGCGGCCATACATCCAGCCGTCGATGATGGCCGGGTCCCAGGGTGAACGGCTCCACATGTCCTGCGGCCCCGTGGGCACCACGTCCACATGCCCGTTCAAGATCAGCGACCGCCCGGTCTGCACGTCGGGCCGGTAGGTGCCGACCACATTGAATGCGTTCTCGTATGAGACCGTGACGGGACCAAAGCCCGGATGGGACTCGATGTCCTTGACGTCGATCTTCCAGCGGTCCATCGCAAAGCCGCGTTGGCGCATCGCCTCGTACAAGAAGTCCTGCGCGGTGTGCTCCTGCTCGCGCAGCGAGGGAAAGCGCACCAGATCCTGCGTGAAAGCCAACTGCGCATCGAAGCGGTCATCCACCGCCTGCAAAATGCGGCGCGTCTGTTCGGCCGTCAGTGCGGCGGGGGGGTGAGCGGTATCCATGATGTCTCCTTGAAGTGAACGTCGGGCGCGGCCTCAGGCGGCGGGCGTCACGGCGCGAGGGGTAGTAGCGTGGCGCGGCTTGTGGTTGGCCAGGCCCCATATCGAAACGAGCGTGATGGCCGACAGCGCGGAATAGAACAGCGCCAGCGGCAGCCATTGGCCGGGATACTGATGCGACAGCCAGGTGCCGATCAACGGCGTGAAGCCGCCCGCGACAGCGCCGCACAGCTGATACGACAGCGAAATTCCCGAGTAGCGCACGTGGGTCTCGAAAGCCGCGCTGATGAAGCCGGCCATGGCTGAATAGATGGTCGCCATGAACACCAGCACGATCGCGATGCCGGCAACGATGCTGAGCGGCGTGGCGTGGCTGACCAACACGAACATCGGATACGGCGCCACTACCGAGCACGCCGCCGCGATCATCAACACACGCGACGTGCCCAGCGATTCAGCGAACCAGGCGGCCAGCGGTTGCACGATCAGCTGGATGATGGCCACGGCGAACAGGCAGTCCAGGATCATCGCGCGGTCCAGGCCCAGCGTCTGCGTGGTGTAGGCCAGCATGAATGTGTTGGTGAAGTAGATGCCGCCGATCGCCACGGTGCACACGCCCATGCACAGCAACACCGTTCGCCAGGCGGTGCGCAAAACTTCACGCGCCGGGACTTCGGACGTTTCCTGCTGCGCCAGCACCTTGGCGAAGTCAGGCGATTCGCTGACCCCGACGCGGATGAAATAGCCCACCCCCAGCAGCACAGCGCTGACCAGGAACGGGATACGCCAGCCCCAGGCCAGAAAGTCGGCTTCGTCCAGGGTCGTGATCAGACGAAACGCCACCAGCGACAGAATCAAACCCGCCGGGCTGCCCAACTGTGCGAAGGACGCGGCGAAGGTGCGTCGACGCTGTGATGCGTGTTCGCCCGCCATCAGCACTGCGCCGCCCCATTCGCCGCCCACGGCCAGGCCTTGCGCCAGACGCAGCAACAACAACAGCGCGGGCGCGAGCATGCCGGCCTGCGCATAGCTGGGCAACAGGCCGATACCCACGGTGGCCACACCCATGATGATCAACGTGGCCATCAGCGCATTCTTGCGTCCGACACGGTCGCCCAGATGGCCGAACACCAGGCCGCCCAATGGCCGCGCAAGAAAGCCCGCCGCGAACGTGCCAAAGGACGCCATCGTGCTGACAAACGGATCGGCGGTGGGAAAGAACACCTTGCCGAACACCAGCGCGGCGGCCGTGGCGTAAATGTAGAAGTCGTACCACTCGATGGTGGTGCCGATGAATGCCGCGGCAGCGGCGCGCACGGGCTGCCTGGTGGCGGATGAGCGGGCGGGGGCCGACATGTTTTCTCCTTGGATTTTTGGATTTGATGGCGGCTTTATCGCCCGGGCCCGTGGGGGTGGTCAATTTCTGATTTCTTATCATCGACTTAAATTAAATTAATGTTGCGCTATGATGGCCGGCGGTGCCCTTGCCGGCCGCCCGCCGCCCACCAATTCTTTATCGATCAAGGTGTTATGAAGGAACCATTGATTGCCCCAACGACGATTGCACGCGTGGGCGACCGCCTGGACTGGAATCTTCTGCGGACGTTTCTGGTGATCGCTCAAGAGCGCAGCATTAGCGGCGCTGCTATCAAGCTGCACCTGACCCAGTCGGCGGTCAGCCAGGCGCTGCGCCGGCTTGAACAACAGCTGGACCGCAGGCTGATCGAGCGGCATCACTCCAAATTCGCCATCACCCCGGCCGGAGAAGAGGTGCGCCAAGCCGCCTTGGCCATCCATGGAAACGTGTCGCAGCTGGTCAGCGACGTGGCGCAGGCGGAAGAAGAAACGGTGGGCCGAATCCATCTGCTGGTGGCCAGCCGCATCCATTCGGCGGTGTATGACGAGTTCTGGGTGCGCTTTCATCGCGCGCACCCGCGCATTGAAGTCCAGCTGGACGTGCTGCCCAGCAGCGAGATCGCGAACGTGCTGCAACAGCGGGGCGCGACGGCCGGCATCGCGCTATGCCGGCAAATTCCAAAGCGGCTGGAACACAAGCTATTCCTGCAACAGCGCTACGCCATGTTCTGCGGCAAGCACCATCCGCTGTTCGGGCGCACGGACATCCGCATGGAAGATCTGCTGAACGAGAATTTTGTCTCGTTCGCCAGCGACGCCTTGGGCGACAGCCTGTCGCCCTTGACCATCTTTCGCGATCAGCGCGGGTTTTCGGGCAGCATCATCGCCACGTCCTCACAGCATGACGAGGTGAAGCGCCTGCTGGTGGCGGGCTTCGGCATCGGCTGCCTGCCCGAACACAGCGTGCAGGCCGATCTGGCGGAAGGCCGCCTATGGCGTTTGCCGCCGGGCGAAGGCGTGTGCGCCGCCGACCTGCATCTGCTTTGGCACGGGGATGCGCACCGCAGCGCGGCCGAGGACCTGTTCATTACCGCGTTCCGCGACCATATCGACAACTATTCGCTGCCCCAGCGGCTGCTGCCCCACCTGCCCTGAATACTAGCGCCCGCCGCATCGGCGCGCGCATGAAGAAACGCCCCGGCAAGCGGCACGCGTGTGCGGCTTGTCGGGGCGTTGATGCCTGGCGGGCGCGTTGCGCGCCGCGTGCCTGGGTCTTAGACGGCAGCGTCCACCCGGTTGGCGTCCAGCACGGTCATGGCCGTCATGTTGATGATGCGGCGCACCGTCGAGCTCGACGTCAAAATGTGCACCGGCGCATTCGCGCCCAGCAGGAACGGGCCCACCGCCACGTTGCCGCCCGCTGCCGTCTTGAGCAGGTTGTAGGCGATGTTGCCGGAGTCCACGTTCGGGCACACCAGCAGATTCGCTTCGCCCTTCAACGTGGACGACGGCAGGATGCGCATGCGCAGCGCTTCGTCCAGCGCGCAGTCGCCGTGCATTTCGCCGTCGATCTCGATTTCGGGCGCCGCTTCGCGCACCAGTTCCAGCGCACGGCGCATCTTGGCGCCCGAGGCCGAGCTGCCCGAACCGAAGTTCGACCGCGACAGCAACGCCACCTTCGGCGCCAGATTCATGCGGGCCATTTCGTGCGCGGCCATCACGGTGAATTCAGCGATCTGCTCAGCCGTGGGCTCGTCGTTCACGTGCGTGTCCACCAGCACCACCGTGCGCTCGTTGAGCAGCAGGATGTTCATGGCGGCGTACACGTTGTGGCCCGGGCGGCGGCCGATCACTTCATCCACGAAGCGCAGGTGGTCGTGATACGCGCCCACCGTGCCGCAGACCATGCCGTCGGCGTCGCCCAGGTGCACCATCATCGCGCCAATCAAGGTCAGACGGCGGCGCATTTCCACGCGCGCCATTTCCTTGGTGATGCCACGACGGCACATCAGTTCCCAGTACGTCGTCCAGTATTGATGGAAGCGTTCGTCGTATTCCGGGTTGGTGACTTCGACGTCTTCGCCCAGACGCAGGCGCAGGCCGAATTTCTCGATGCGCGACAGCAACACCGCGGGGCGGCCGACCAGGATGGGACGCGCCAGGCCTTCGTCCACAATCACTTGCACCGCACGCAGCACGCGTTCGTCTTCGCCTTCGGTGAACACGATGCGCGACTTGCCGCCACCGCGCACGATGCGCTTGGCAGCCGAGAACAGCGGCTTCATGAACGCGCCCGAGTGGTACACGAACTGCTGCAACTGCTCTGCGTAGGCTTCCAAGTCGGCCAGCGGGCGCGTGGCGACACCACCGTCCATGGCGGCCTTGGCCACGGCCGGGGCGATGCGCACGATCAGGCGCGGGTCGAACGGCTTGGGGATCAGGTATTCGGGGCCGAACGAGATGTCATAGGTGCCGTAAGCGGCCGCCACGACTTCGTTCTGTTCCTCTTCGGCCAGTTGCGCAATGGCGTACACCGCCGCCATTTCCATTTCACGCGTGATGGTGGTGGCGCCCACGTCCAGCGCGCCACGGAAAATGTACGGGAAGCACAGCACGTTGTTGACCTGGTTCGGGTAGTCCGAACGGCCCGTGGCCATGACCACGTCGTCGCGCACGCCGTGCGCCACTTCCGGCAGGATTTCCGGCGTGGGGTTGGCCAGCGCCAGAATCAGCGGGCGCGTGCCCATGGCGGCAACCATCTCGGGTTTCAGCACGCCGCCTGCCGACAGGCCCAGGAACACGTCGGCGTCCTGGATCACTTCGGCCAGCTTGCGGGCGTCGGTTTTCTGCGCAAAGCGCGCTTTGTCCGGGTCCATCAGCACGGTGCGGCCTTCATAGACCACGCCTTCGATGTCCGTCACCCAGATGTTTTCCAGCGGCAGACCCAGGTCCACCATCAGGTCCAGGCAAGCCAAGGCAGCGGCGCCCGCGCCCGAGGTCACAACCTTGACCTTCTTGATGTCTTTACCCACGACCTTCAGGCCGTTGATGAAGGCCGCCGACACGGTGATGGCGGTGCCGTGCTGGTCATCGTGGAAAACCGGGATCTTCATGCGTTCACGGAGCTTGCGCTCGACGGTGAAGCATTCCGGGGCCTTGATGTCTTCCAGGTTGATGCCGCCGAAGGTGGCTTCCAGGCCGGCGATGATCTCAACCAGCTTGTCCGGGTCGGTTTCGTTGATTTCGATGTCAAAAACATCCAGGCCGGCGAACTTCTTGAACAGCACCGCCTTGCCTTCCATGACGGGCTTGGACGCCAGCGCGCCGATATTGCCCAAACCCAGCACGGCCGTGCCGTTGGTGATCACGCCCACCAGGTTGCCGCGCGCCGTGTAGCGGTAGACATTGGACGGGTCCGCCACGATCTCTTCGCAGGCAGACGCCACGCCGGGCGAGTATGCCAGCGCCAGGTCGCGCTGGTTGACGAGCGGCTTGGAGGCCACCACCGAAATCTTCCCCGGGGTGGGGAACTCGTGATAGTCCAGGGCTGCCTGGCGGTCGGATTGCGTGTTCATGGGGGCTTGTGCCTCGCTGTCTTGAAATATGGAAAAATTCTAGGCTCCAAGACATAAGGTGATCATTCGGATTTAATATCGTCCCATTACCCTAACCTTATGATCTGTCTATGACAGCCTTTGACCCGGATGCCGTCATCCGGAAACTGACCTCGCGCCTGAAGATGCGCCACCTGATGCTGCTGCTGCAAATCGAGCAGCATGGGTCGCTGACCCGGGTGGCGGAACATATGGCCACCAGCCAGCCCGCCGTGACGAACGCTCTGGCCGAACTGGAAAGCATGTTCGATGTGCCGCTGTTCGACCGCTCGGTGCGCGGCATGACCCCGACGCCGCTGGGCGCCGTCGTGCTGGCGCGCGCGCGCGGCCTGGTCCACGACCTGGGCCATCTGGTGCAGGAAATGGAAGCGGTGGCGGCCGGCCATGCCGCGCATCTGCACATCGGCGTCATCCCCTTCGTGTCGGGGCAGATGCTGTCGGCGGCCATCAGCCGCACGCTGCCGCAAGGGCGGCGCATCACCGCCACCATCCACGAAGGCCAGGGGCCGGCGCTGCTGCGCCAGCTGCGCGACCACACGCTGGACATCGTTGTCGGCTGGGCGACGCCATCGGTGGACCTGAGCAATATCGATTTTGAAGTGCTCTACCACCAGCAGCCCCGGCTGATCGCCAGCCGCCGTCTGGCTGCAAGGCTGGGGCGGTCTCGGCTGGAGTGGAACCGGCTGGCGGATCTGGACTGGATTCTCGGCACCCCGGGCAGCCCCATCCGCGAACAGGTGGCCGATATTTTCCTGCGCGCGGGGCTCGCGCCCCCGCCGCCCTCCGTGCAGAGCGATTCGTCCAAGCTGATTGGCGAAATGATCGTGGCAAGCGACCGCGCCGTGTCGATCCTGCCCGCCGATATCGCCGACGAACTGGTGCGCATTGCCGGTGCAGCCATCGTGCCGTATTCCTTTGACTGGACCTTGCCGCCAATTTCACTGTTCACGCGCGCGGACGGGTTGCGGCGCAATGTCGACGCCTTGTTCGCGTCGGCGCTGCGCGAGGTCTACACAAAAGGCGCGCGTCCCGGCAACTAGGCGGCTTGCGAAATTGCTAAGGATTGCAAGGGACGTGGCCACGGCGCCGCGCGCCCTCCTATACTTTCGGCGCCCCCGTATTACGCAGGAAGCACGTCGTTGTTCACCCCCATGCTCCCCCGCGCGACCCGCCGCGCGCTTGCCCTGATCGCCATCACCGCACTGACCGCCCTGTCCGGATGCAGCTCCCTGCTGAGCGAAGGCACGGGCGCCGGTGCGGGTATCGCCGGCACCGCGATCGCCAACAAAGTCACCGATAACCCCAACGTCGCCACCGGCATCGGCCTGGGCGTGCAGGCGGGCGCGAAAGCCGCGCTGGCCTACGCGCAACGCAAGACGCGCGGCGAAGAACAGGACGCCATCGCCAAGGCCGCCGGGCCGCTGGACGTGGGCGCGGTGGCGCACTGGAACGTCAAGCACCAGCTCCCCATTGAAAGCGACGCGCAAGGCCAGGTCACCGTCAGCCGCTTGATTGGCGGCGTGGGGCTGGCTTGCAAGGAAGTCGTGTTTTCGATCGACACGCCCGCAGAGAAACCCGGCGCCGACCCGGTGCGCGAGTTCTACATCACGACAGTCTGCCGCGACGGCGAGCAATGGCGATGGGCCAGCGCCGAGCCGGCCACGGCGCGTTGGGGGTCGTTACAGTGATGCGCCGTGCTGGCTTGTTGGCGCTGGCCGCCTGCCTGGGGCTTAGCGGCTGCCAAAGCTCGTCGATTGGCGGCGCAGCGGGCGCGGTGGTGGGAACGGCCAGTGGCGCCGCCACCGCCAACCCGGTCGTGGGCTACGCCATCGGCGTAACGGTGCAGGCCGCCGTGGACGCCACCGTGAAATACGTGCTGCGCGAATGGAAGAACGATCAGCAAAACGTCATGGCCAATGCAGCCGGCGAATTGCCCATTGGCCAGGTGCGGCAATGGCAGATTCGCCACACGCTGCCCGTAGGCAATGAACGCGGCGGCATCCAGGTGGTGCGCGACATCGACACGGCGCTGACCCGCTGCCGCGAAGTGCTGTTCACGGTGGAACAGGACGACGCGCCCGCGCCCGCCTATACCAGCATGATCTGCCGGCAGCAGAGCGGGCAATGGAAATGGGCGGCGGCGGAGCCCGCCGTCGCACGCTGGAACGGCTTGCAGTAAGCCGCTTGATTGCGCCGGGATAGTCAAGCGATACTGGCCGGGCATCCCGCTGCAATTGCCACACCGCCTTTGCCTCGCTTACCCGCCATGTCCTCAGGCCAATTCGTCATGCATCGCAGTGCGCTCGCCGGTGTGCAGGCCGTGGCCGCGCACAGCCGGCGCGCGTTCGGGCGGCACATGCATGACCAGTTCGGCATCGGCGTCATGCGTCAAGGCGCACAGGTATCGCACAGCGGGCGCGGACAGGTCGAGGCCGGCCCCGGCCACGTCATCACCGTCAACCCCGGTGAAATTCACGATGGCGCGCCGATCGGCGACGGCGCGCGAGCCTGGCAGATGCTGTACCTGGACCCGGACGTGGTTGCGCAAGCCGTGGCCGAACTTTATGCCGACGGCGGCACGCCACCCACTTACGAATTCGAACACCCCGCCAGCGACCACCCTGGTTTGGCCCGCGATGTGCTGGCGCTTTACGCACATGCCACGCACGGCGCCGCGCCACTGGCCTGCGACGCGCTGCTGCTGCGCATTCTGATAAACGCGTGCAGCCCGACCGCGAGTGGGCGGCGGACGGAATACCTGCCCGGCATGCCCGATGCCATTCGTCATGCCCGCAGCCTGATCGACGACGATCCTGCCGCGTCGCTATCGCTGGCGGATCTTGCCACCGCAAGCGGACTTAGCCGCTACCAAGTGCTGCGCGCCTTTGCCCGCGCCACCAGCATGACGCCCCACGCGTACCAGATGCAGCGCCGCCTGCTGCGCGCGCGCCAGTTGATCCGCCATGGCATAACGCTGGCCGATGCAGCAGCCGCTAGCGGCTTTGCCGACCAAAGCCATATGACGCGGCTGTTCGTGCGCACCTATGGCGTGTCGCCCCGCCATTACGCACTGGCCGCGCGCTGAGCGGCCCCGCGCTGCAATTTCGTTCAAGACTCGCCGCCGCCCTGCCCGATAGGCTGCTTGCTTCTCAACCCTGATGGGGACCAAGCATGCGTGAAAAATGGCTGGGTTATGCCTGCCTGGCGGGGGCCATGATGCTGGTGGGCAGCACGGTGGTCGCCAGCAAAATCATTGCAGCGGGCCTGCCGCCTTTCACCGCGACGGCGCTGCGCTTTGCCATTGCGCTGCCCTGCTTCGCGGTGTTGATGGCCGCAACGGGCGCACGCCTGCCTCGGCTGGACCGGCGCGATTGGATGCTGCTTGCCGCGCAAGCCATAGCCGGCAGCGTCGGCTACACCACCCTGTTGATCGCCGGGCTGCAACGCGCCACGGCGGTGGACGGCGGCATCATTCTGGGAACGCTGCCATTGGTCACTGCCGGCATCGCGATCGTGTTGTTGGGGGAACGCCCCGGCAAGGCGACATTGGCCGCGATTGCCGCAGCGGGCGTTGGCGTCTGGCTGATGATGCGCGATGCGGCAAGCGCCGGCGGCGCGTCTTCGTGGCTGGGCAACGCGCTGATACTGGGCGCGGTGCTGTGTGAAGGACTGTTCATCTTGCTCAACAAGCGGCTGCGCACGCCGGTGCCAGCGCTTGCACTGTCGACGATCATGACGGCGCTGGGGCTCGCGTTTTCGGCGCTGGCCAGCGTGGCGGAATCCCCGTGGCGCCTGGACTTCTCAGGCGATGCGCTGATGGCCGTTGCCTACTATGCCGTGGTGCCCACGGTGGGCGGCTTCTTGCTTTGGTATGCCGGCGCAGCGCGGGTGCAAGGGTCGGAAGCGGCGCTGTTTACGGCGCTGGCGCCCGTGTCGGCCGTCTTGCTGGCAGCGGGTTTGCTCGGAGAAACCTTGGAAAGCGCGCAGCGCTGGGGCATGGCTTGCGTGCTGGGTGCGGTGCTGCTGTTGGGCGTCGCGAATCGATATGGCCATAAGCGGCCAGAGGCTAGTAGCTAGTGGCGGGCGTACGGCCATAAGCGGCCAGAGGCTGGTAGCTAATGGCGGGCGGCTGATGACCGTCAGTTGATGACAGCCCGCCAGCCTTTAGCCACGGCTGAACGCCAGCGCGAACTCATCCGAAAAAATATCGGCCAGCGCGTGCCGCAACGCCGCGGCGCGCTCAATGCCGTAAGCCGCCTCAAAACGGCTTTGCGCATCTTTCCACAAGCGTTTGGATTCCGACAGCTTCGCGCGGCCCGCATCTGTCAGCGCCACGCGCCGGCTGCGGCCGTCGTGCTCATCGCGTGACATCTGCACATAGCCGTCGCGTTCCAACGGTTTCAGGTTGTGCGCCAAGGCAGAGCGGTCTAGCACCAGCGCGCGCGCCAGGTCCGTCATGGACGGCGTGCCGGCGCGCGCGATGTGAATCAGGATGGAATGCTGCGACACCTTCAAGCCGCAAGGCGCCAGCACCGTGTCATACAGCTGCGACACGCGCCGTGTCGCCTTGCGCAAGGCAGCGCCGTTGCAGACGAGCGGGTCCTGAACAAAAGCGGGGACGGGAGAATCAGCGGGGGGCATGACAGCGGGCACGGACAAAGTGAAGGGAACAAGGTCATAACGCTACTGCCGCAACCGGCGCGCGTCCAGCCTCTTGTTGACAGATATTGGCATATGCACGTAAATTTTATCGCATTGCTTTTGCGTTTTGCCACCGACCTTCCGCCCCACCCCGCGACCGTCCATTTCCACCCTCCTCCGCCCTCTGCCACCGTCCATGTCAGCGACTCCCCCGCCACGCCCCGCCAATGCGCGCTTGCAGGCCATGCTTGAAGCGCCCATCGCCCCCACGCTGGCTCGTCTGGCGTGGCCCAACATCCTGATGATGTCGGCGCAGTCGGCCACGGGGCTGATCGAAACCTGGTTCCTGGCACGGCTGGGCACATCCGTGCTGGCGGGCGTGGCGCTGGTGGTGCCGGTGCTGTTCCTGATGGGCAACATGTCGCAAGGCGCGATGGGCGGCGGCATCTCTGCGGCGGTGGCGCGCGCGTTGGGCGGCGGGCGGCAAGAAGAGGCTGATCAATTAGTGCTGCATGCCGTTGTGCTGAACGCCTTGCTGGGCTTGCTGTTTTGCGTGCTGTTGCTGGCCTTCGGGCCGCAGCTGTACCGCGCGTTGGGGGCCAAAGGCGAAGCGCTGGACGCCGCGTTGGCGTACTCGAACGTCATCTTCGGCGGCATCGTGTTGATGTGGCTGATGAATGCGTTTGCCAGCGTCATCCGCGGCACCGGCAACATGCTGGTGCCAGGCGCGGTGATCTGTGGCGGCGCGCTGCTGCTGATTCCGCTATCGCCCTGCCTGATCTTCGGCTGGGGGCCGTTTCCTGCGCTGGGCGTTGCGGGTGGCGGCTGGGCGCTGGTCATCTACTACGGCGTGGGCGCGCTGATTCTGGGCGCGTACTGCGCCAGCGGCCGCAACCCGGCGCGGCTGGTCGCCAGCCGGCTGCACCTGAGCCTGATGCGCAGCATTCTTAGCGTGGGGGCATTGGCCACGCTGAATCCCTTGTTGACGAATGCGCTGGTGGCGCTGACCGCCGCGCTCGTCGGCGCGTACGCCGGCACCGCTGCGGTGGCGGGCTATGGCATCGCCGTGCGCCTGGAGTATCTGCTGATCCCGATCGCCTTCGGGCTGGGCGCGCCGATGGTGGCGATGGTGGCGTCCAACATCGGCGCGGGCCAACCCGAGCGCGCGATGAAAATTGCGTTGACGGGCGGCGCCATGGCCTTCGTGCTGGCCGAAGCCATCGGCCTGGCGGCGGCATTTTTTCCCGAGGCGTGGCTGCGCTTGTTCGGCGCCGAAGACCACATGCTGGAAGCAGGCGCCACCTACCTGCGCACGGTAGGCCCCGTGTACGGATTTTTCGCGATGGGGTTTTCGATGTACTTCGCCTCACAAGGCGCGGGGCGGCTGAAGTGGCCGTTGCTGGCGGGCTTGCTGCGTCTGCTGATGGCCGTGGGCGCGGGTGGCGTCGCGCTGCATCTGACCGGGTCGCTGACGGTGTTCTTCCTGGTGGCGGCGGTAGCGATGAGCCTTTACGGGCTGATCATCCTGAGCGCTGTCGCGTCCGGCTCGTGGTTCGAACGCGGGCATCTGCGCCGGATTCGGCCTGGGGCGCAGACGTGACAGCGGCTGCGGCCCGCGCAGATGTGACTGGGGCCACAACCCGCGCAGATGTGACAGCGGCTGTGGCCCGAGCAGATGTGACAGTGGCCGCGGCCCGCGCCGCCGACGCCACGGTCACGGGCGCATCGCGCAACGCATACGACACGAGCTCGGCGGCGTAGGCCGGCAGCGGTTCGCGCACGCACAACACCAGATCGCGCGTGGCCCAATCATCGGCCAGCGCCACGCGTTGCACGCCAGCCGCCCGGCCATATCGCACCGCGGCCACGCGCGGCACAATCGCAATGCCCACGCCCTGCCCGACCATCCGGCACACGGCATCAAAACTGCGCAGACGCACGCGGTACGACAACGGCTTCCCCGTGCGCCGCGCATGGTGCGCGATGTGCGCTTGAAGCGCGCTGCCTTCGACCAGCCCCACGAATTCCCCATCGGCCACGTCAGCCAGCGTCACGGCCGAGCTGCCTGCCAAGGGATGCCCGCGCGGCACGATCAATGTCAGCGGGTCATGGCGGAACGTGCGCGTGTGCAAGCCATGCAGGTCCGCCGAATCCGCCAGCACGCCGATGTCGCACATGCCTGCACGCAGCGCGTCAGCAATCTCATGGCTCGTGCGTTCTTCCAGATCCACCGACACGCGGGGGTGGTCCTTCAGAAACTCGCCCAGCACCGGCGGCAGGTATTCACTAAGCGCGGTGGTGTTGCACACCACGCGAACGTGGCCTTTCAAGCCGAGTCCGTAGTGATCCAGTTCACCGCGCATGCGGTCCATCTGCCCCAGCACCAGCCGGGCGTGATGCGCCAGCGTGCGCCCTGCCGGCGTCGGCGCCACGCCGCGATGCTCGCGCAGCAACAGCGGCACGCCCAGCGTGTCTTCCATGCCGCGTATGCGTTCGCTGGCAGACGCCAGCGTCATGTGGGAACGCTTGGCGCCCGCCGTGATGGAGCCCGTTTCCTGCACGTTCAGGAAGAGCCGGAGATCGGTCAGGTCGAATCGCATTCGGGCAGCGTAGCACGCCAGCCTCAGGCGCAACCATAGGCCCGCTACGCAAGATCCCGATACGGATTCGCGCGTATCGCGGCGCAGAATCCAGCTTTGGCATCTGCATACGAAGGCCGGTAAATGACAATCAGAAATCGATGCGAGCGCGCATCATGAACGCATTGAATTCGTTCAACGTGCTGCCCGACGGTACGCCGCAACTGCTGGCCATCACCGTGGCGGTGTTCGTGCTGGCCGGTCTGGTCAAGGGCGTGGTGGGCTTGGGTCTGCCCACCATATCCATGGCCATGCTGGCGCTGGTGATGGCGCCCGCGCAGGCCGCCGCGCTGCTCATCGTGCCGTCACTGATCACGAACTTGTGGCAAGCGCGGCCGTGGCCCACGCTGCTTCAGACCTTGCGCCGCATTGGCACGATGCAGGTGGGCGTCTGCATCGGGACGATTGCGGGCGCGCTGTGGCTGGGCGCGCCCAGCGGCCATTGGGCCAGCGTGTGTTTGGGGCTGGCGCTGGTGGCGTATGCGGCGTGGGGCTTGTTTGGCACGCCGCCCGCGGTTCCCGTCCGGCACGAGGGCGTGCTGGGCGCGGTGGTGGGCGCGATCACCGGTGTCATCACGGCCGCGACCGGCGTCTTCGTGATTCCCGCGGTGCCCTATTTGCAGGCATTGAACCTGGGCAAGAACGGCTTGATTCAGGCGATGGGAATTTCGTTCACGGTATCCACCGTGGCGCTGGCTGCGGGCCTGTGGCTGAACGGCGGCTACAGCCCGGCCGCGGCAGGCGCGTCGGTGTTGATGTTGCTGCCCGCGTTGGCCGGCATGGCGCTGGGGCAGGCGCTGCGCGACAAGTTATCGGCGCGCACCTTCAAGCTGTGCTTCATGATCAGCCTGGCGTTGTTGGGCGCGTACCAGGTGGTGCAAGGATGGCCGGGGTAAGCGCCGGCCATCGCGGCCCGCGCTGTGAATCGCTATCCGGTTGACGTTACGCAGCCAGCCGGCGTTCGTCGACAAAGCCGATGGACACCGACATCTCGCGCCAGCGCGCAAGCTCTTGTTGCACCGAATGAATCTTGCCGCGCGCTTGATCAAACGCGTCGCGCCCCAGGAACAAATGCAGCGGCGCGTACTGCGCCTCGGCCGCCTGGATCAACGCTTGCGCGGCCTTGACCGGGTCGGCGCCCGACTCACGCCGTTGCGGATCGCGCGTGGCTTGTTCTGGCGCGATGAAGTTGGGCGCTGTGGCGGTCGTCACCGCGGCGGTCGAAACCGCGGCGGTCGCTAGCGCGGCGCTGCCGAAGCGGCGATCGGATCTTGAGTCGGGCTGCATCGCGCCCGGGTACACCAACGACACGCGCACGCCCATCGGCGCCGCTTCCGCCGCCAGCGCTTCGGTCAAGCCTGCCACCGCGAACTTGCTGGCGCTGTAGGCGCCCCACTCCGCATGGCCGCCATCAAAACCCAGAATCGACGACAGGTTGAACACATGCCCGCCGCCTTGCGCCTGCATGCGCGGCAGCACGGCGCGGATCACGTTGAGCATGCCAAAGACATTGATGTCGAATGCGGCACGCACGTCACCGTCGGGCAGTTGGCTTAACGCGCCTTGAGGTGCAACGCTGGCGTGGTTGACCACGACGTCTACACCGCCGAACGCGGCGACGGTAGCGTCCACCGCGCGGCGCACATTGCGTTCGTCCGCCAAGTCCACCGTCAGCGGCAAAAACTGGCCTTCAAGTTTGGCGCCCACGGCATCCAGCAAGGCATCGCCATCCCGGGACGTCGCCGCCACCTTGTGCCCCAAGTCCAGCAACAGCTTCACCAAGACCAGGCCCAAGCCTGCCGACGCGCCCGTCACCAACCAGATTTTTTCGGATTTCATGCGATTCCCTTCCCTTGCTTGCTGCTTGCCACCGCCGGCAAGATGCTTGGGCGGCGCGGCGGGAACCGATGCTTTCATCTCGACGGCATCGGCTCTGAGCCTGGTAGGGATATTAAGAATCGCGCGGCGATGCGTACAGGCTCGTTCTTGCGTGAAACCTGCCTATTTCTCCGATGATGTTTTGCGAGGCTTGGCGCGTCAGGCCAACCGCATCAACCCAAGGCGCTGCGATAGTGTTCGCTGTCAAAGCTCGGTGCGTTGCCGGCAACGGCGGACGCTGCTACGACGGGTTCATTGTCTGTCTGCACACCAAACAGCGAGAGTTCAGCGTTGACCAATGCGAGGATGAAATTTGCCATGTTGATTCCTTGAATAAAGCGTCCAGCTGACCCGCGTAATCGGCGCAGGTCTTATAGAGGACATGAGCGTCATGGTGCGGGCCATGACGCGTGGCGTCCATTTGCTTTACTCAATGGGGTCGATAGCATTGGGCGGGCGATGGTGGCGCCAGCGCCGCAACTCTGCCCGAACTTCCGCCCGAATTTCCGCCCGAGTCTCTGCCCGAGTCTCTGCCCGAGTCACTGCCGGTTTCACTGCCGGTTTCACTGCCGCTTTCACTGCCAGGGTCACTGCCCGGGTCACTGCCGGCATCACCGCCCGAAGCGCCGCCGCTGGCCCGTCTGCCTGACCGCTGCCACCAGCGCCTGCACGGCGGGTTGTGCGGATCGCAGGAACGCGTAGAAGCGCGTCATCGGCAATTCAGGCATCCCGTCGTCAAGCGACAAGGGGCGCAGCCCTTCGCGCAACTGGCTGCGTGCAACAGGCGCCACCGCGAAACCGGCCAGCGCCGCCGCCAGGCAGCCCGCCATGCTGCCGCTTTCGAAGGCGGGCGACCATTCCTGCTGGGCTTTACCCAGCGCGGTGATGGCCGCTTCGCGATACACGCAGGGTTCGGGAAACACCGCCAACGGCACGGGGCGCCCGGGCGTCCAGACCTTGTCCGCGCCCCAAGCCCACACCAATTCCTCTTCCCAAAGCAGTTCGCCGTCGTCCTGCACGCGCTCGCATTGCTTGCCGAACACCACGTCGAGCTTGCCGCGCGCCTGCTGGCGCAGCAGGTCCGCCGTCACGCCCACCTTCAATTCAATGGACGCTTCCGGATGCCCGCGATGAAAGGCCGACAGCACCTCGGCGAGCCACGCCCCCGCAAAGTCCTCGGATGAGCCGACGCGCAATCGGCCCTTCAATCGCGTGCCGCTCAAGCGGGCGCGCGCCTCGCGTTCCAGATCGACGATGTTGCGGGCGTAGGCATACAGCGTCTCGCCCGCGGGCGTCACTTCAAAGCTGCGCGTGGTGCGCTCAAGCAGCGTCGCGCCCGCCAGCACTTCCAGCCGCTTGATGTGGCCGCTGACGGCAGACGGCGTCAACGACAGCGCGTCGGCGGCCAGCGCAAAGCCGCCGCAGTCCACCACTTCCAGAAACGTGCGCAGTAGCGTCAGGTCCAGCACGGCGCCGGTCGGCGCGTTGGGGGTATCCATCGTCCCACCTCCCTCTGTTCATGATTTGTTGATAATAGGCGCTTATTCATCAAGAATCATGACAAGCGCCGACGCTATCGTGACAGCACCGTCACCGAAAGAAGGAACCGCATCATGGCCGCCTACGCCCACGTCCAGACCCCCGTGCTGGATATCGCTTACCTGGAATGGAACCCCGCCGGGTCCCGCACCGCAGTGTTGGTGCATGGTTGGCCGGACAGCCCTGAAGGCTGGATTCCCGTGGCCGAGCGCCTGTCGGCCGAGGGCTACCGCGTGCTGTGCCCTGCGTTGCGCGGGTTTGGGCCGACCCGCTTTCGTCATGCCGAAACGCCACGCAGCGGCGAACTGGCGGCGCTGGGCCGCGACCTGCTGGACTTCATTGATGCGATGGGCCTACAACACCCCACGCTGGTGGGCCACGACTGGGGTGCGCGCGCCACGGCCAACGCCTGCGGTTTGCGTCCGGGCGTGGCCGCGCGGTTGGTGCTGCTGTCGGTGGGATACGGCACGAACGACCCCAACCAGCCTCTGTCGCTGACGCAGGCCCGCAACTACTGGTACCACTGGTACATGGCCACGCCACGTGGCGCGGCCACCGTGCGCAACGACCGCCGCGCCTTCACCCGCATGATGTGGGACACCTGGTCGCCCGGCCCCTGGTATACGCCTGCGGAATTCGACGAGGCCGCCCGCGCCTTTGACAACCCCGACTGGGCCGACGTGGTGTTGCATTCCTACCGCCATCGTTGGGGCCACGCACCGGGTGATTCCGCCTACGACGCCGACAACGCTTTGCTGACGCCCGCCCCCGTGCTGACAGTGCCCACACTGGTGCTGCACGGCGGCGCCGACGCCTGCAACCAACCCGCCACATCGGAAGGCAAGGAAGGCTTTTTCAGCAGCGGCTACGAACGCCGCGTGCTGGACCGCGTGGGCCACTTTCCACAGCGGGAAGCGCCGCAAGCGGTGGCCGACGCGATCCTGAAGTTCTGCGCAAAAACGGATGCGTGAAGCCGTTTTGCACGCGGGGAGCGAACGCCGCCAGACAGGCTCTGCACCGCCCCCACAACGCCGCCAAACAGGCCCTACACCGTCCCCCCACAACGCCCCCGCGCCGCCCCGCACGCCGCCCGCTGGGCAGCCCCGCCCGGAATGGCGGATAATCCGTCTGTTTCCCGCCGCCCCATGCGGCGGCTTTTCGTGGGCGCGTGGCGCCCGCCAGCATTCGGAGTCAGCTATGTATCGCGGTATTCAGGCGATTGAACAATTCATGGAATCCATCGGCCTGACCTGGCGCCCCGGCTCGACCGAAAGCGCCGAACTGCGCGTCAGCTACCGCATCGGCAACACCCGCCCGCTGGGCATCGACCGCACGCTGGTCGAATTCCATTGCGACGCCAAGCGCGCCAAGGTCTGGGTGCCCGAATTTTCCCGCACCAGCTTCCACCAGTGGTTTGAAGTGCCGCTTCAGGACTTCGAATTCACCCCGGGCGGCTCGATGCTGAAGATCAAGGCAGCCGCGCGCGGCAACGCGCCTCCGTACAGCGTGGGCATCAAGCCGCTGGCTTGAATTTCGCCCCCCTGCCCACACAGCGCAGGGAGAGCGGGCCAGATTTGACTCGATCGGGTCAAATCTGGCCCGTTTTTTATTGTGGTTAATCAATGACTTAGAAAAATCGAGTCAAATCTGGCCCGATTTCCCGTGAAAAACCCCTGTTTTTTAGCGCTTGGCGCACGAGTGTCGCTTGGCGATCTTTTTTATTTTCCCCAACCAATTGATTTACAAGGATTATTTTTTTATTCCTTAACCTGGCACCGTTCTTGCATAGCAGCCTATGGCCGCCCTTTCGGCCTGCTATCCGGCCTTTCAAGCCGTGACGTCAAGAACGGAGCCCGTCATGACCACCCGCGCCTGCCCCACTGCCTTGCAGACCCCGCATCCCAGCGCCAAGCAGGTGGGCAAGGCCATTTCGCCGCCACCTTGCGAAGCGGGCGTGCCGATTTACCCGCTGCGCTACGGCATCGCCGATGCCCCGTACCGCAGCGATCTTCACACCATGTTGAAGACCCCGGGCTATCCCGTCCTGCAAGGCGGCAAGGCCTATGGCCTGCGCGTGCTGCGCCCCGGCACCTATGTCTATCTGCTGTACTTCGACCACGGGCAGATGTGGAACCGGCACTATCAAGTCACTGAAGACATCCGCTTCGCGCCCATTTGGTGGGGCGACGCAGACTACGAACACTCGACCCCGGGTTCACAATCGCGGCCAGACGTCACGGGCGCAGCGCCTTACCTCTTGGCCCCGCCCGCCGCCATCAACGGCCCCGTCTATCTGCTGATCAGCGACACAATCCTGACGCACGACACCCTTTGGCAAATAGAAAAGAACACGGACGGCCTGCGCGACGCCCTGGCTACCGTCGTCACGCCCACCGGCGGCCCGGACCAGCCCCACGTGTTTCACGCGGCGCGCTTGACGGTATCCACGCCCGAACTGATCCGGCCCACGCTGAGCCGCGTGCCGATGTATTACGCCTGGAGCGAGATCACGCCCGCGCAGCATTACCCGGATGTCAGTGACGTCATCAGCCAGATGTACGCTGCGCTACGCGCCCGCAAAGACATCGTGCCGCTGGCGGTGGTGCTGCAAGACCCCGTGGGCATCGCAAGCGAGCTCAACTACCTGTGCGCCACCGAAGTCAAAAAGCGCGACGACTATCAAGCGCAAAGCAAGCATCGGTTAAACAGCGCCGGCCTGATCGACGCGTACTTCAAACAAGCCGAAGCCAACAGCACCACGCCTCCCGCCTTGACGGCGCTGGCCCGGCAACGGGCGTTGGTGAACTTGCCAGGCGCCCGCGATTTCATTCCCGCGTACCAAGCCCGCGTGGAGGCCTTTCAGACGGACATCACCCGCGCCTGCGCAGACGTCGTCGCCTGGCTGCAACGCGTCAACGCGGCGGGATTGCTGGGGCAGGCGTTTAGCCTCTTCGACCAGCGCTGCGCGCGAAACGCCCGCAGCTTTGAAACAACCGTGCTTCATTGCTTTGGGGCGGCGGTGCATTCGGACGAGGGGCTGGCGGAATTGGCGAAGCATATTGAGGCTGCGCCGGATATCAGCCCGTTGTGGCGTGCGCTGGGCGCCGGCGACAAACCGCTGATGATGCGGCTGGCGGAACCGCTCACTATCGGTAAGGGCGTGTTTGATGCGGTGGATCGCATTCTGGAAGAGCGGCCTGGCACGTTGGTCACCAACCTGCTGACTCAGTTGCTATGGCCATTTCTGGCCAAAGCACACGCGGACATCGCCGAGGTCCAGGTCAGGCGATTGCGGCATATCGGCGAAATAAGGTTTGGCGTGACCGTGGGACGCCGCTTGGTGACACCGCAGCGGTACTTGGCGTACAGCGCGGAATTGCAGGGGTATGTGGCAATGGGGAAGGAAGTGGCGGTGCGTTGGCCCGGGGCGTTTA
The DNA here is from genome assembly GCF_902859595.1 of Achromobacter kerstersii. Lineage (GTDB taxonomy): Bacteria > Pseudomonadota > Gammaproteobacteria > Burkholderiales > Burkholderiaceae_B > Achromobacter > Achromobacter kerstersii. The sequence continues at coordinate 126,795 of NZ_CADIJQ010000004.1, forward strand.
TGCCTGCGACGATTAAGGGCGCTGCGGCGAGCGTGGAAGTGGGAAACATCGAGGTGTGGGAATGGGAAACCGTGACTACGACGACAGTAGTCGATAAAGCGAAGGCGATGGACCAGGAAGGGAACCCGCTGATGCGGAATTTGAAGCGGATGCGGGCGGCGGCTGGGGCGGCGTCGACAGGCCTGGGGGGTGCATTGGCGATTTGGGGGATGAGGAATGCGGTACAGGAGTGGGATAAGAACAAATCCGCTATCAGCTTTACGTCGATCTTGGGCGCAGGTGCGGCTCTCATGGGTGCAACGTTAGATGCCGTAGCCCTCGGCATTTCAACTGCTGCTGCACGCCGCGGAAGCGTAAACCTGGGAACCAAGGCAAATCTGGCTGGAATCAAGCTGCTATCCACGGCCGCCGCAACCACGGCCGCAAGCATTTTTTCCTTGACAGACCTTATTCGCGCGGCCGACGCGCAAAGCAACGATAAGAACCCTGAACAAGCGCAAATGTATCTCTACTCGGCACTGGCCGGTGGAGTATTGGCGGTGGCTACAGGAGCAGGAGGGATGGCCTCGGCGGCCACGTTGGCGGGCAGTGGTAAGGCCGTCGCCGTCCTAGGCCTAACCCCAGCCGGCTGGGCAGTCATTGCCATCCTCGCAATGAGTGCCGTCATCTACTTCACCCTTCAAGCCGATGACGCCCAACACAGCCCACTCGAAATCTGGCTCAAGCACTCTGCCTGGGGTGTCGTCACGCCGCGCTTCACATTGGCGCAAGAACTGGATGCCTGGCACAGCTTGCATTTCAGCCCCCTCATCACCCCGGAATGGCAGGCCCTACGCGGTATTGCCGGCACCTTGCGTCTGCGCTGCACCCTGCCCGAAGTAGCAGGGCAAGACGACTTTCAATCCAAACTCCACGTCACGCTTTACGGCAAGGACTTGGAACGCGTGGATGACACCATCGCTTTCTGCACGCCCGGAGCTTGCGTGGATCTCCATACGCAGTACGTTATCGGCCCATTGACCGATGACAAGGGCGCTGAGCGCGGATGGCGCATCGGCATGCACGAGGATGCCAAGGTCAAACTGGAGTATCTCTACCGGCCCGATCCAAAAGAACTGCCGACGATCGGCCTGGAACAACCGGGCGCGCCTGAACCGCTTGTATTTACTTCATCGAGTTTCTTCTTTGACTCCATCGATCCCGCCAAACTGGCGCCCGTCAGAGCGCCGAAATGAGCCAGAACCACGATGACATCGTTAAGCGGCTCCCCCGCAGTCTCCTATTGGGAGCCAAGAGATTCGTTCGCGGCCCGGTCAAGCGAGAGAACCTTCCCACCGTCCCCTTGGAGGTCCAAGCCGCACTCGGCGTTCGTCGATTGAATGAGCAATGCGTAGAACTGGAACCCTATGGAAACCAGGTCCGCAGCGGCTCTGCGAAAGCCATCGGGTTTCTGTTCGTACTGGGCGTGTGTATGTCAGCGTTCCTGTGGTCTATTACGCCCGCCCCCATCACCGTCAGAATCTGGTTCATGTTGTTCTTGGGGCCGTGGTTCATGGCGGCAACCAGCGTCGCATGGTATCTAATCACCTCGCTCTATATGGGCCAGTTTCGTGGCGGCTTTATCCGAATTCATCGCGGCACCGGGAAGCTCTACTTCGTTACCCCACGCGACGAGCGCCTTCTGACGCTGAACTGGGCGCAACTCCACGCCCTTGCCGGATACATCCCTGTCGTCGGCGCGGCGGGCTACACCAGTTTTTATCCCCTATATCTGATCGCGATCGATTGGGAGTCGACGCCACCAAAGGAAATCTGCATCGCCTGCGGCAACCTGGGTTGGCGTGACGACGGAGATTCCGCCAAACAACTGTGGGACTACTTGCAGGTCTTTATGGAAGATGGCCCGACGTCCTTATCCGGTCCTCCTCCGATCCCTCCCCGTCTTGCACGCAAGCAAACCTTCCTGCGCTTCTACCGTGACTGGGCTGAAAAATTCCGCCGCGACCTCTCCACGCCTAAAGGCAAGCGCTGGGCGCCGTTGTGGGCCCCCGCCAAAATCCTCTGGCTGATCTGCATGGTGTTCCCCGACAGCATCGCGGAGTTCATTGAATACGACGTGCCTTACACGTCGTTCCCAAAAGAGATCGACGAACTCTGTGGCTTCGAGGAAAAGCGTGTTCCGATCATGCGACTAAATGGTGAACGCATTGATTCATGATCACACTCAAATTGTGGAACGACTTCCTCGATCGCTGCTGATCGGTGCTAAGGGGCTAGCGTATCGTGACGTTCGCCGTCCAAAACCCATTGACGCGGAAAGCGAAGGCATGTTCGCGATACGGCGTATCAACGAACATGCCATAGAGCTGGAACCCTTTGGCAATCTGATGCGCAATGCGTTCGCCGGCGGCATCGGTGCGATGTTCGTCTTGGGCACGGTTATTTCGACGCTTATTACGATATTCGATCCAGATTCGCTCACGCCTTCGATAGTGTTGCTGCTGTTTTTGAATCCAGTGATGACGGCGGCATTCGGCAGTATTCCCTACGTTATCACTCGCTACTCTTGGGGAAAATTCCGTGGCGGTTTCATTCGCATCCATCGCGGCACGCGCAAGCTTTACTTTGTCTCGCCTCAAGACGAGCGCTTGCTGACGCTTGAATGGGACCAAATTCAAGCTCTGGCCGGCTACGTACCCACGGTCGGCGCAGCAGGATATAGCAGCCAATATCCTCTTTATCTGATCGCCGTTGACTGGACTCAAACACCCCCCACGGAAGTCTGCGTGTCATGCGGCAACCTTGGCTGGCGAGACGATGGAGACTCCGCCCAGCAGCTATGGGATTGCCTGCGGATCTACATGGAGCACGGGCCCGACGCGTTACCCAAGCCGCCTCCCATTCCCCGCCGCCTATCCCGAAAACAGACCTTTCTGCGCTTCTATCGCGACTGGGCGGCAAAGTACCGCCGTGACCTCGCCACCCCAAAAGGAAAGCGATGGGCGATGGTGGTCATTCCCGCCAAGATCCTCGCGCTGATCTTCATCGTGTTTCCCGATAGCGTCGGGGAGTTCATTGACTACGGCGTGCCATACACCTCGTTCCCCAAAGAGATCGACGAACTCTGTGGCTTCGTGGAAAAGCGCGTTCCGATCATGCGGCTGAATGGTGAACGCGTTGATTCATGACCACGCTCCCACGGTAGAACGGCTTCCTCGGACTCTGTTGATCGGCGCCAAGACGCTCGCTCGCGCACGACCCGCATCGCGTTCGATTTCTGGCGGCCCCACTCCAATCGATGAATCTCTCGGCGTGCGTCAGATAAGCGACCAATGTATCGAGCTCGAATCCTATGGCAATCAAATTCGAAATACTTACGCGAGCGGCATCGGGGTATCCATGGTGATGGCGCTCATCGTCTCTATGATGTTGACGGCCATTGCCGTCTTCCTGACACCGGAACGTCCGCCTGGCACGACAGGCTGGTTCTTGATTGCGGTACTACCGTGGTTTGGAGTCAAAATCACCGGCGCAATCTACCTGTGCAATCGAACCGTCTTCGGTCGATTCCGCGGCGGTTTCATCCGCATCCATCGTGGCACCCGCAAACTCTATTTCGTCACTCCACGCGACGAACGCCTGCTGACGCTCGACTGGGACGCACTCCAAGCTCTGGCCGGATACATCCCCATCATCAGCGCAGCGGGCTACACCAGCCGCTACCCCCTCTACCTGATCGCGACCGACTGGACCCGATCTCCTCCAAAAGAAATCTGCGTGTCATGCGGCAACCTGGGCTGGCGTGACGATGGCGACTCTGCCAGACAGCTCTGGGATTACCTCCAAACCTTCATGGAGCACGGCCAAAGCAACCTGCCAAAGCCGCCCCCCATCCCGCCGCGCCTGTCCCGCAAGCAAACCTTCCTGCGTTTCTACCGCAATTGGGCCGACAAATTCCGGCGTGACCTTGCCACGCCAAAGGGCAAGCGATGGGCGCCGCTGTTGATCCCCGCGAAAATCCTGGCGCTGATCTGCATCGTTTTCCCCGACAGCCTCGCCGAGTTCATTGAATACAACGTGCCATACACGTCCTTCCCCAAAGAGATCGACGAGCTCTGTGGCTTTGCCGATCCCCTTGCCCCGGTCACACGCGCTTGTACATGATCGTTGTCGCATCCAGCTTGCCCGCGTCATGCGGGTCGCGGCTGAAGCCGGGGATCTGGCCTACCGCCACATAGCCCAGCGACGCGTACAAGGGTTCTGCGCTGTCGCCCGTGCGGGTGTCCAGCGTGATCAGGCTGCGGCCGAGCTGGACCGCCTGCGCTTCGGCTGCGCGCATCAGGTCGCGCGCGATGCCCTGGCGGCGAAAGTCAGGGTGGACGAGCAGTTTGCGGATCTCGGCGCGATGCGGTTGGTTGGGCGGCGTGTCGATGTCCAGTTGCACGGCCCCCGCGATGCGGCCGTTCTGGCGGGCAACCCACAGCAAGAGCTTGCCGCCTTCCACGGCGGGCTGGACTTTGTTGCGCCAGAAGGCTTCGGCGTCTTCAGGCGAATACGGCAGGACGAAGCTGACGCTGGCGCCGCCGTGCACGCAGGCGTGCAGCACGTCGCCCAGTTCATTCAGGCAGGTCCGGGCGGCCTCGGCTGTCAGCAGAGTCACCTCAATCGGGCTCGATTCGGTCCCGCTTGCTTCGGTCCGGCTCGATTCGATCCGGGTCACTTCAGTATTGGCGTGGTCTAGGCTCATGGCGGGTTCAGACGATGAAGAGCAGATAACGGGCGCCGCGTTGCGGCGGGGTGACAAACAGGCTGGCGCCAAAGAGCTGGTAGCGCAGGCAGTCGCCGGGGGCCAGGTCATGCGTTTGGCCATCGACGGTGATGCGCAGTTCGCCTTCAAGCATCAGCAGATGGTGCTCAAGACCCGGACGGGGGGATTGTTCGTAAGCAATGCGCGCGCCCGGGGCCAGTTCGCAGGCCAGGACTTCGCCCGCCAGTTGCTGGGCGGGCGGCGACACCGAGCGGCGGCGAAAGCCTGCGCTGTCGTCGACCCACACGGCTTGCGCGTGTTCGGGCACCAGAGGCGCGAAGTCGTCTTCGACCATCATCATCAGGCGCGACATGGTCAGGCCGTGCGCGGCGCACAGCTTGCCGAGCACGGCGGCGGTGGGGCTGACCTCGGCGTTCTCCAGCCGTGACAAGGTAGCGCGGCTGACGCCCGCCACGCCCGCAAGTTCGTCCAGCGACCAGCCACGCTCTTGGCGCAGGGCTTTCAGGCGCTGGGCGATGCGGCGGTCCAGATCGGTGTCGAGATTCGTATTTTCCATATTAGGGAATTTCTCTCAAATACGAAAACCTGTCAAGCACCAGGCGGGGCGGAAAATTTCGGCACAATACGGCATGCTTCTGGCCAAACCCCTCCTCATGACCGCCCTCTGCCTTTCGTTTTTAAGCGGGTGCAGCCTGCCACCGCTGGACAAGCGCAGCGAATCTGCCGCGCTGACGCCCGAACAATCCGCGGATACGCCGCTGGGCCGGGGCATTGCTCCCGTGGCGGCGGCGCATCCCGGCAAGTCGGGCATCCACCCGCTGCCCAACGCCTATGACGCTTTCGCCGCGCGCATGATGCTGGCGCGCGCCGCCGAGCGCAGCCTGGATGTGCAGTACTACATCTGGCACAACGACATGACCGGCACCATGCTGCTGGAAGCGCTGCACGAAGCCGCCGACCGTGGCGTGCGCGTGCGCCTGCTGCTGGATGACAACGGCACCGCCGGGCTGGACCCGGTGCTGTCCGCGCTGAACGAGCACGCCAATATCGAGGTGCGGCTGTACAACCCCTTCGTGCTGCGCTGGCCGAAGCCGCTGGGATACGTCACGGATTTCAGCCGGCTGAACCGGCGCATGCACAACAAGTCCTTCACCGCCGACAATCAGGCCACCATCATCGGCGGCCGCAATATCGGCGACGAGTATTTCGGGGCGACCACCAATGTGCTGTTCACCGACCTGGACGTGCTGGCCATCGGCGCGGCCGTCAATGACGTGTCGATGGATTTCGACCGCTACTGGGCCAGCGATTCCGCCTACCCGGTGGATCTTTTGTTGAAGCCGGCGGAACCCGGTGCGCTACAGGCGTTGGAGCAGCAGGCCAGCAAGGTCGAGCGCTCGCCCGAAGCGGCCGCCTACGCTGAAGCCATGCGGCAGCTGCCCTTCATCCGGCAACTGATGCAAGGCGATCTCAGCCTGGAATGGGCGACCACCCGCATGGTCAGCGACGACCCGCGCAAAACGCTCGGCACCGCGCCGCCCGAGGCCATGCTGCCGCATCAGCTGCATGAAATCATCGGCGCGCCCAAGACCGACCTGGAACTGGTGTCGCCCTATTTTGTGCCGACGGCGACCGGCACGGAGGCGTTCGCGAAGCTGGCGCAAAGCGGCGTCAAGGTGCAGGTGCTGACCAATGCGCTAGAGGCGACCGACGTGGCCGTGGTGCATTCCGGTTACGCCAAGCGCCGCAAGGATTTACTGGCAAGCGGCATCGAGCTGTTTGAAATGAAGCGCAAGGCGGGGGGTGTGGAGCGCAACAAAAGCATGGGTCCGTTCGGCAGCTCGGGCTCGAGCCTGCACGCCAAGACCTTCGCCGTGGACGGAGAGCGCATTTTTGTGGGGTCGTTCAACTTTGACCCGCGTTCGGCCACGCTGAATACGGAGCTGGGATTCGTGATTGACAGCCCCACGCTGGCCGGCCACATCGCTCAGGCGTTCAAGCAGGACATCCCGAACGTGGCGTACCGCGTCTGCCTGGACGACAAAGGCGATCTCTACTGGCTCGAACAACGCGACGGCAAGACCATTCGCCATGACACCGAACCGGGCACGACGATGTGGAAACGGTTTTCCGTCTGGTTCGTGTCGCTGCTGCCGCTGGAGCCGCTGTTGTGAAGCCGTCGCAACAAGCGGAGTTCGGCGCGAGCAGCGCGGGCGTAGACTGAACGCTTCTGCCGCAACTTGCCACGACCTGCCACAACTTGCCGCGACCTGCCGCAACTTGCAAGGACCTGCCACAACTTGCCGCGACCTGCCGCAACTAGCCGTCGCCTGGCGCAGCTAAGCGGCTCGCGAAACCTCAGCAAACCCTCAGCGCCCCCCATGACCGCCCTGCCCGCCGCCCCCTTGCCTGACCTGGACTGGACCGCGATCACCCACTCGCTGGATGCGCACGGCAATGCCATTGCGCCCGCGCTGCTGACGCCTGCGCAATGCAGCGAACTGGCCGGCGGCTATTCAGCGGCGGACCGCTACCGCAGCCGTATCGTGATGGCGCGCCACGGGTTCGGGCGCGGGGAATACAAGTATTTTTCCTATCCGCTGCCGCCCCTGCTGCAACACTTGCGCACGGCGCTGTATCCGCGGCTGGCGCCGATTGCCAACCGCTGGAACCGGCAGATGGGCATCGCCGTGCAGTATCCCGACGATCACGCCGCGTTCCTGCAACGCTGCCACAGCGCCGGACAACGGCGCCCCACGCCCCTGATCCTGCAATACGGCCCCGGTGACTACAACTGCCTGCATCAGGATTTGTATGGCGAACACGTGTTTCCGTTGCAAGTCGCCATTCTGCTGTCGCGCCCGGGGCAGGACTTCACGGGCGGCGAATTTGTCATGACCGAAACCAGCAGCCGCGAACAGCGCGCCGAGGTCCTGCCGCTGCAACAGGGCGACGCGCTGATCTTCACCGTGAACCAACGGCCGGTGCCGGGCACACGCGGTTGGCGCAAGACCGCCATGCGGCACGGGGTCAGCACCCTGCGCACCGGGCGGCGCCACACGCTGGGCCTGATCTTTCACGACGCTCAATAGCCTTGGCTCCAACGCTTGATCTGTTTGGCGACGACGACACCGCGCAGCACGGGCGCGAAGCGATCGGCCCGCAATCCTTCGTGCTGCGCAGCTTTGCGTTGCCCTATGCAGACGCGCTGATGCAAGGCGTGGTCGACGTGACCGCGCAATCTCCCTTCCGGCATATGGACACCCCGGGCGGCTACACGATGTCGGTCGCGCTGACCAATTGCGGACAGCTGGGCTGGACGACGGATGCGCGCGGCTATCGTTACTCGCGCATCGATCCTATGACCGGCCACCCCTGGCCCGATCTGCCCGACGCTTTTCTGCGGTTGGCTCAGGCGGCGGCAGCCGAAGCCGGTTTTCCGGGCTTTGCGCCGGATGCCTGCCTGGTGAACCGGTACGAGCCGAGGTCGCGGCTGTCGTTGCATCAGGACAAGAACGAACGCGACTACGATGCGCCCATCGTGTCGGTGTCGCTGGGCATGCCGGCGGTGTTTCTGTTTGGCGGCAACGAGCGGTCGGACAAGACCCGGCGCGTGCCGCTGTTTCATGGCGATGTGGTGGTCTGGGGCGGGGTGGACCGGCTGCGCTATCACGGCGTCATGCCCATGAAAGACCTGCCGCACCCCAAGCTGGGCAGCCAGCGCATCAACTTCACGCTGCGCAAAGCGGGCTGACTATCAGGGTTCCCCGCGTCTGGCAGCGTCCGCGCGGCGGCAATACTATGGCGCACCTTTGGCCCCGCGCCCGCGCGCTCACGACATTCCCATGCCTTTCCTGCGCCCCCGCCCCCGTCTGTTGCTTGCCTGTCTGCTGCTATCGGCCCCGGCCTGGGCCGCCGAGCCCCCCGCTCTGATCGAAAATTCGCTGGGCATGCGCTTCATCCATGTGCCGGCCGGCACTTTTCAGATGGGCAGCGACGAATCGGCCGAGACCCTGGCCCGCGACTACCCGCAATATCCCAAAGACCGGTTCACCCAGCTGTTTGACGAGGCGCCCGTGCACACCGTGCGGATCACCCGTCCGTTCTACCTGGAGCGCACCGAAGTCACCGTGGGACAGTTCCGCCGCTTTATCGAAGCGTCGGGATATGTGCCGGAGTCCGAGGCCGACGGCACGGGCGGCTACGGCTACAACGCCGCCTACGACCCCGACAAATCCGAACGCGGCGACGCTTTCGAAGGACGCGACCGGCGCTATTCCTGGAAGAACCCCGGCTTTGCGCAAACGGATGACCACCCTGTCGTCAACATCAGCTGGAACGACGCCACCGCGCTGGCACGCTGGCTGACCCAGAAAGAGGGGCACGTCTACCGCCTGCCCACCGAAGCCGAATGGGAATACGCCTGCCGCGCCGGCACCCGCACGCGGTATCAGAACGGTGATGACCCCTTGAACATGCCCGACGCCGGCAACGGCTTTGACGCCGACGCCGAACCGCTGTGGCCAAAATGGCACGCTTTTGCCTCGCCCCGCCACGACGGCTATACGTTCACGGCGCCCGTGGCCAGCTATGCGCCCAACGCCTTCGGCCTGTACGACATGCATGGCAACGCCTGGGAATGGGTGGCGGACTGGTACGGCGAAGACTACTACGCGCACTCGCCCACCGATGACCCGAAAGGTCCGGACAGCGGCAATGTGCGGGTGCGGCGCGGCGGCTCCTGGCATACCTGGGCGCTGTACACGCGCTCGTCCTACCGCAATTGGAATACCCAGGAAACCCGTTACCCGCTGGTCGGCCTGCGGCTATTGCGCGAGGCCGATTAAGGGAAAGCCCGCCCGACGGGTTAGCATAGCCGCACGCTTAACCTCAAAGAGAGTCCTGACATGCATTCGCTGGGCCGTCTCGTCCTTCTCGTGAACGACTACGACACCGCCATTTCCTTCTATCAAGACAAGCTGGGCATGGAGGTGTTCGTTGATATGCCCGTGGGCCAGCAACGGTATGTGCACCTGCGCCTGCCGGAACAACCCGCGGTGGGCGTCTGGCTGTTGCAAGCGCTGACCCAGGCGCAACGCGACCGCGTCGGCGACCAGACCGGTGGCCAGCCGGTGGGCGTGTTCTACACCGACGACGTGGTCCGCGACCACAGCAACTTCGCCGCCCGCGGCGTGCGCTTCACCAAAGAGCCCGTCCATGACGACACCACGGTTTACGCCCACTTCATCGACCTGTACGGAAACGAATTCGTACTGGTGCAGGTGAAGAAGTAAGCCCTTCGCAAGTCCGCCATGGCAGCCGCCACACCGAAACAGGACTGGATACTCCGCGCCGCGCCTTGTGGCCACGTGGAGCGCATCGAAGCCTACTTCGGCGGCCATGGTTACGACATGCACCGCCACGACACGTACGCCATCGGGCGCACGCTGTCGGGCGTGCAAAGCTTCAACTACCGGCGCGACTATCGCCATAGCCTGCCCGGCGGCACCATCGTGCTGCATCCCGACGAGCCCCACGACGGGCAAGCCGGCACCGACGCCGGCTTTCACTACCGCATGATTTACGTTGAGCCCGCGCTGATTCAGCAGATTCTGGGCGGCCGGCCATTGCCGTTCATCGCGGGCGGCATCTCGGACGATTTTCGGCTGCGGGCGGCAAGCGAGACGTTGCTGCAAAGCACGCGCGCGGCTATCGACCCCCTGCAAGAAGACGACGCGCTGTATGAGCTGGCGCAGGCGCTTAGCGCCGCGGCCGGACGGCCCCAGGGCCGGCGCCGCCCCGACTACCCGGCCGCCGAACGCGCCCGGCAGTTCATCCATGACACGCTCGACCAGCCCATCACGCTGGACCAACTGGCGCACGCGGCCGGCCAGGACCGCTGGACCCTATCGCGCGATTTCCGCGCCCTGTTCGGCACCAGCCCCTATCGCTATGTGATGCTGCGCCGCCTGGATCTGGCGCGCCGGCTGATCGCGACCGGTCTGCCGCTGGCAGCCGCTGCGGGCACCGCCGGCTTCACCGACCAGAGCCATCTGACGCACCGTCACGTGCAAACCTACGGCATGACGCCCGACCGCTGGCGGCGCATGCTGCACGCGTAGCGCAGGCGGGGTTTGCGCGAAAAACCTGCAAGAACGTACAAGACGGCGCGCCTGGCTGCGCCCTATGCTCAGGCATCTTCCACTTCAGCAGGTGCGCCCATGTCCCCCATTCCCGCCATCAACATCGCCGGCAAACTGTCGCTGTTTTCTGAGCAGTGGCGCCCCAAGGTCATCGCGCAGATGAACGACTACCAGTTCAAGGTCGTCAAGGTCCAGGGGGAATTCGTCTGGCACAGCCATGCGGATACCGACGAGACGTTCATTGTCATCAGCGGCCGGTTGCGCATCGACTTGCGCGACGGCCATATCGATCTAGGCCCCGGCGAAATGACCGTCATCCCCAAAGGCGTGGAGCACAAGCCCTGCGCCGTCGAGGAAGCGCATCTGATGCTGGTCGAACCCTGTGGCGTCGTCAATACCGGCGATCAGGGCGGCGAGCGCAGCGCCCCGAATGACGTCTGGGTCTGACGTGTGGGTCTGAAGTCTGGATCTGACGTCTGGGTTTGACGTCTGGATCTGACGTCTGGGTTTGACGTCTGGGTTTGACGTCTGGATCTGACGTTGGGCGTGTCGGTGGCCGTGAGCCTAGCCCAGACGTTGACCATGGGCGTTGCCCGTTCTGCTACCGTGACAGACACGCAGGAGAAAATCATGTCCAAAGTCATGCTTGTCACCGGCGGCAGCCGGGGCATCGGCGCTGCCGTCGCCAAACTTGCCGCCCGCCGCGGCTACGCCGTCGGCGTCAACTACCGCACCCACTCCGATGCCGCCGATGCGGTGGTGGCCGAGATTCAGCGCGAAGGCGGCAACGCCCTGGCCATTCAGGCCGACGTGTCGCAGGAAGATCAGGTGGTCCACATGTTCCACACGCTGGACGAGCGGCTGGGCCCGCTGGATGCACTGGTCAATAACGCCGGCATTCTTGAAACGCAGATGCGGCTGGAGCAGATGGATGCCGACCGGCTGATGCGCGTGCTGTCCACGAACGTGATCGGCGCATTCCTGTGCGCGCGCGAAGCCGTGCGCCGGATGTCGACGCGCAATGGTGGCCAAGGCGGCGCCATCGTCAACGTGTCATCCGCCGCGGCGCGTCTGGGTTCACCGAATGAATACGTGGATTACGCCGCATCGAAAGGCGCGCTGGACACGCTGACGATCGGGCTGTCCAAGGAAGTGGCGCCAGAAGGCATCCGGGTGAACGGCGTACGCCCCGGCACGATCTACACCGACATGCATGCCAGCGGCGGCGAACCCGGCCGGGTCGATCGGCTGAAAAGCGTGATCCCGCTGCGGCGGGGCGGCTCGGTGGACGAAGTGGCGGGCGCGGTAATGTGGCTGTTCTCTGACGAAGCGGGCTACACCAGCGGTTCGTTCATCGACGTGTCCGGCGGCAGCTAAGGCCGTTCAAGCGTTGCGCACCGGCTTGCCGTCGGGCGCGACGCAGTTCATCCATTGCTCACCGGTTTGCCGCCGGGCGCGACGCCGTTCAACCATTGCGCACCGGCTTGCTGTCGGGCGCGACGCCGGTCAACCATTGCGCACGGGTTTGTCATCCGAGGCGATCACGGTTTTTTCCTGTTTGGCGGAAATGCGCGCTTCAACGCGGCGCAATACCGCCAGCACAAATAACGCCATCAAGGTGCTGACCAGCGCCGTGGCCTCGCGGCCCATGCCCGCCGCGACGCCAATGGCCGCCGTCATCCAGATGCTGGCCGATGTGGTCAGGCCATGGATCTCGCGCTCGTTGCTGAGCTTGATGATGGCGCCCGCGCCCAAAAAGCCGATGCCGGCGATCACCCCTTGCAGCACGCGGCTGATGTCGCCCACCTGCATGCCGCCTTGCAACGGCACCAGCACGAAGATGGCGGCGCCCAACGCCACCAGCATGTGCGTGCGCAAGCCCGCGGCCTTGCCGCTGCGTTCGCGCTCGTACCCCAGCAAGCCGCCCAATATCACCGCCATACCCAAGCGCAGCACGATGCGCGTGGCTTCGCCCACGTCAGGAATATCCGCAAACTCGCTACGCACGGTGGACCAGATTTCCAGCCAGATTTCCGTCATCGCCGCTTCCTCGGGGCACAAGTGAAAAGCAGCATAGCAGGCAGCCCAGGCGCAACGCCATGACGCTTTCAGGCTGACAGGAAAGTCGCATCTGGTTTACAACCATCGAGTGCGCCGCGCGTGCGGGCGTGAATCAACAGGAGGTTTTCATGGACTTGCAGCTGGCCGGAAAACGCGTGCTCATCACGGGCGCATCCAAGGGCATTGGCTTGGCGTGCGCCATCGCCTTCGCGCGCGAAGGCGCGGACCCGATCCTGGTGGCGCGCGATGACGCTGCGCTGCATCAGGCCACGGCGTCGATTCGCGAACAGAGCGGCCGCGACACGCGCGCCGTCACGATGGACCTGGCCGTGCCCGGCGCGGCCGAAAAGCTGGCGAAGGAAACCGGCCCTATCGACATCCTGGTGAACAACGCAGGCGCGGTGCCAGGCGGCGCGCTGGATCAGGTGCAAGACGAACGCTGGCGTGCGGGATGGGAGCTGAAGGTGCACGGCTACATCAGCCTGGCGCGGCACTACTACCCCCACATGCGGGACGCCGGGGCCGGCGTCATCGCCAACATCATCGGCATGGCGGGCGCGGCGCCGCGTGCCGACTACATCTGCGGGGCGGCGGCCAATGCGTCGCTCATCGCTTTCACCCGCGCGTTGGGCGGTGAAGCGCCGCGCCACGGCGTGCGCGTCTTTGGCGTAAACCCGTCGCGCACCCGCACTGACCGCGTGCTGACCTTGGCGCGCCAGCGCGCGCACGCCCGTTGGGGCGACGAATCGCGCTGGCAGGAAACCTTGTCAGACCTGCCGTTCAGCCGCTTGATGGAACCCGAAGAAGTGGCCGACATGATTGTGTTCGGCGCATCGCCCCGTGCCGGCTATTTAAGCGGCACGGTGATTGATCTGGATGGTGGCGAGCAGTACGCGAACCACGCGCGCTAAACAGGTCAGGCGCCAGGTCAGGCACCAGGTCAGGCGCGTGGAGCATGGCGCGTAGTGCATGGCGCGTAGTGCCTGGCGCCCAGTGCGCCACGCCTCACGCGTGCCGGCTAGCGATGGGCGAATCAACCAACTAGCGTGCCGCCGCTTGCCAGCCGGCCAGCAACGCCGGCAGCTGCTTCATATCGGTGAACACCTGCGCCACGCCCACGCTGCGCAGCGCTTCGGCGCCGCTGTGACCGTTGGCGTCGGGGCTGTAGCCGAACACGGTGGCGCCTGCCGCCACGCCGGCCGTTGCACCCGTGACGGTGTCTTCCACGATGGCGCAACGCGCAGGGTCCACGCCCAGCGCTCGGGCGGCGGCCAGGTACACGTCAGGAAACGGCTTGCTTCGCGGCATTTCGTGGCCGCTGAAGACGCGTCCATCAAAACACTCCGCAATGCCGACCTTGGCCAGTTGCAGTTCCACCTTGCGGCGGTCTGCACCCGAGGCCACCGCGATGCGCCCGCCCAACGTCTGGTGCAAGGCGCGCACGGCGTCCGGCGCACCGGGAATTTCCAGCAAGTCGCGGTCCAGCGCGGCGTTGCGGCGCTGGCGGAATTCGTCGAACCATTCGGGCCCCAGCTTGGCGCCGGTTTCGGCTTCGATGCGCGGCAGTTCATCGCGCACGGCTTTCCCCGTGAAGATACGCATCGTCTCGTCGTGCGTAATGTTCCAGCCCAGTTCATTCAGCATCTGGGTCAGCACATCGCTGGTGATAGGTTCGGAATCAACCAGCACGCCGTCGCAGTCGAACAGCACGGCGTCAAAGGGAAAATCAGTCATTGCGGGGGCATGGAGGGGGTTCGTGAAGCGGATAAGCATACTGCATGGATCGCCGGCTGCTGGAAACTGGCCAAGCGGTGAAGCGGTAAAGCGGTAAAGCGTAAAGGGTTAAAGCGAAAAGGGGTAAAGCGTAAAGCGGTGAAGCGGCGCAAGCTTCGGAGTGACGCGCCCCGAGGCCAGCGCATAAGCTATCGCTATGGCTATGGCTATGGCTATGGCTATTGCTATTGCTATTGCTATTGCCCATGCCCATTGCATGACGCCCCCTATCCCTATCCATGCCCCATGCCCCATGCCCCAAGAACACACCCCGCTGGATCATTACGACTGGAACCGTGTCGCGCGCGACCTGGACGCCGAAGGCTGGGCGCTGCTGCCGGGGTTCTTTGCGCAAGCGGCCGCGCAACAGCTGTCGCAACCGTCTTGTGAAGCTGCCACCACGCACGCCCTTGAGACGCTGCGCCGCGACCTGTACCCGCGCCTGCTTACCCTAGCCCGCGCCTGGGCGACTGCACTGCAAAGCGATGTCATCTATCCCGACGATTTCAACGACTGGCTGGATGGCAACCGCGCCGCCGGGCAGACACGCCCGCTTTCCGCGGTGCATCGTCATCGGCCCGGCGACGGGCAGCCGCTGATGCAGCACGCCGACGGTGAACATATCTTTGCGCTGCAACTGGTCGCGCTGCTGTCAGACCCGGGTGCGGACTTCACCGGTGGCGAGTTCGTCATGACCGAACAGCGCCCCCGCATGCAATCGCGTCCGATGGTGCTGCCTCTGCAACAAGGCGATGCGGCCGTCATCGCCGTCTCGCATCGCCCGGTCCAGGGCGCGCACAACGCGTATCGCGTCACGGCCAGGCAAGCCATCAGCCGGGTGCGTTCGGGCGAGCGCGTGGGCCTGGAAGTGGTGCTGCACGACGGACGCTAGCGCACCATTCACCCCTGCGGCGACAAAAACGCCAGCACGTGTTCGGAGAACGCCTCGTGGCATTCCTCGGTCACGAAGTGGCCGCAGTCGGGAATGATCACGCCGGTGAGATCGCTCGCGTTATCGCGCATTGTGACCAGCGGCGCATCGCGCGTGGCGTGTTCCGCGCCAATGGCCAGCGTGGGCATGCACAATGGCGTTTTGGACCGTTCCAGGTTCTGGCGGATGGTCTCCGGAATGGCGCGGTAATAAGCAAATCCCGCGCGCAACGCACCCGGCGAGGAATACGCGTCGATATAGACGTCGGCCGCTACGCGGTCGCGGCGATGCGACCACTTGTCGAACATAAAGCTCAAGTAGGCGCGCTCACGTCCGGTGATCAGCGCCTCCGGCAGATCATGCAGCTGGTTGAACAGGAAGTGCCACAAGAAGATGTTGTCCTCGGGCGGCACGAATATCGGGGGGGCTGGCGCCAGGCCGGGAATCACGGCCTCGGTCAGCACCAGCCGGCGGATGGCGTCGGGATAATCGCTGGCCATCGCATAGGCCACCCACATGCCGATGTCGTGGCCGATGACCTGATAGACCGTGTGCCCCAATTGCTCCATCAAGCAGTGCAACACGCGGGCGACGGCGCCGGTGTCATAACCGTGCGCGGGGCGGTCAGAATCCCCCGTGCCGGGCGGGTCCACGGCGATGGCGGTGTAGCCGGCCTGCGCCAGCGACTTCATGATGTGGCGCCATGTGAACCAGGTTTGCGGCCAGCCGGGAACCAGCAGCACGGGCGGCCCGTCGCCCATGACCGCGCAATGGATGCGCTTGCCATCCACCTGCACATACTGATGCGATACCGCGTCGGCGGCCGTAAAAAAAGCGCTGATTTGATGCGTCATGATGAACTCGTTTCGCCTACGCCATGCCCAGCAGGGCGTGAATTTGTTGCTTGTCGATGGCGGCGCCCGCAAAGTCGTCGAACACTTTGGATGTCACCGGAATGATGTGCCGGTTGATGAACTCCACGCCTTCGCGTGCACCGGTTTCCTGGTCTTTCAAGCAGCACTCCCACTCCAGCGTGGCCCAGCCCGCGTAATCGTGCTGGGCGAGTTTTGAGAAGATTGACTTGAAGTCCACCTGCCCATCGCCCAGCGAACGGAAGCGGCCGGCACGGTTGATCCACGATTGATAACCGCCATAGATGCCTTGGCGGCCCGTCGGATTGAATTCGGCATCCTTCACATGGAACATGCGAATGTGGTCCTTGTAGATGTCCAGATACTCCAGGTAGTTCAGCTGCTGCAAAACGAAGTGGCTGGGATCGAACAGAATGGCGCAACGCGCGTGCCCGCCAACGCGTTCGTGGAACATCTCGAACGTAACGCCGTCATGCAGGTCTTCGCTGGGGTGGATCTCAAAGCACAGGTTCACGCCCTGCTCATCGCACGCGTTCAGCACCGGCAGCCAACGCTTGGCCAGTTCATCAAAGGCGGTCTCGATCAAGCCTTCGGGGCGCTGCGGAAACGGGAACAGATACGGCCACGCCAGCGAACCCGAGAACGTGCCCATTTCCGTCAGCCCCAGGCGCGTTGATGCGCGCGCCGAATTCAACAGTCCTTGCCGGGCCCACGCCGTTCTGGCCTGCGCATTGCCGCGAGCCTCAACGGGCGCGAAGTTGTCGGCCATGGCGTCATACGCCGGATGCACGGCCAGCAACTGGCCGAAGATGTGCGTGGTCAGCTCACTGATGACCAGGCCATGCGCGGCCAGCGTGCCCACGATCTCATCACAGTAGTCCTGGCTGACGGCCGCGGTGCCGGCGTCGAAAAAGCGCTTGTCCCACGCGGGAATCTGCAACGCCTTGAAGCCCACGCCCGCCGCCCATTCGGCAATGGCCGGCAGGCTGTTGAACGGCGCGACGGCGTCGCTGAATTGCGCAAGATGCAGGCTGGGTCCTTTGATCGTCTTCACATCGATTCCTTAATTTTTTGTCGATCGACAAAGAATAGGCGATAAATTGCGGCGATGCAAATGCGCGGGCCGGCGTTACACTGCGTGCAGTTCATTTCACCGAGACCGTGATGGCAGGCAGACCCAGGGAATTCGACCGCGACCTCGCACTTCAGCAGGCCATGCTGGCGTTCTGGAAACAGGGATACGAAGGCACGTCGATGGCGGACCTGGTGGCGGCCACGGGCCTGGCCTCGGCGCGGCTATATGCGGCCTTTGGGTCCAAGCAGGAACTGTTTCGCGAAGCGGTGGCGCGCTATGAAGCGGGCGACGGATCGTTCGCGGAAGTGGCGCTGGAAGCGCAGGCGGATGTGCGCGGCGCCATCGAGAAATTGTTGACCGACGCGGTATTGACCTACACCCGCCGCGGCCGGCCCCAAGGATGCATGGTGGTCAGCGCCGCCACCAACTACGCCGCCGAAAATGAAGCCGTGATGGCCTGGCTGACCACACATCGCAAAGCCCGCACGCAAGGCATCATTGACCGCTTGGACACCGCCCTGCAACAGGGAGAACTCAAGCCCGGCACCGATGTGCAGGCCTTGGGCGACTACTACGCCGTCGTGTTACACGGCCTGTCGGTGCAGGCCCGCGACGGCGTAGGCAAGGCGCGCCTGCTGGCGATGATTCCCCCCGCGCTCAGCGCACTGGATGCGGTGTTGCGCTAGGCGCGCTGGGTGCGGTGTTGCGTTGAGCGCACTGGATGCCGTGTTGCACTCAGCGCACTGGATGCCGTGTTGCGCTAGGCGCGCAGTGTGTTCAGTTCTCGGCCGTGATGTGGCCGTCGGCCACCACTTTCGCAAACACGCCCGTCTGCGCCTTGATGAACGCGCTGAACTCTGCCTGGTTCATCGGCTGCACTTCCCCGCCCAGGTCGCGGATGCTGGCCACGAACTTCTCGTCGCGCAAGGCGCGGTTGATGGCGTCGGCCAGCTTTTGCTGCGCGGCAGGCGGCGTGCCGGCGGCGACGAAGACGCCAAACCAGTTTTCCAGCGCATAGTCCTTCAGCCCTGCGGTTTCGGCGATGGCGGGGATGTCGGGCGCGAATGACGCGCGTTTGGCCGACGTGACCGCCAAGGGTTTGACCTTGCCGCTCTGGATGAAGGGCAACGCGCCCGCCAGGCTCACAAACGTCAGGTCGACGCTGCCCGAGGCCACGTCCACCAACTGCGCCGACGCGCCCTTGTACGGCACATGCACCATCTTGATTCCCGCCAGCGATTGCAGCAATTCGCCGTTCAGATGCTGCGGATTGCCCACGCCGCTGGTCGCGTACGTGAGCTTGTCGGGATGCGCGCGCCCATAGGCCACCAGTTGCTCCACGTTGGCCACCGGCAGTTTGGGATTGGCGACCAGCACGTTCGGCACGCGGGCAATCAGCGCTATCGGCACCAAGTCCTTGTCCGGCTGGTACTGCATTTTTCCCTTGAAGACGAGCGGGTTGATGGCGGTTTCGCCGGCTGAACCCAGCAGCAGCGTCGTGCCGTCGGGCGCTGACCGCAGCACCGCCTGCGCGCCCAGCATGCCGCTGGCGCCGGGCTTGTTTTCAACGACCACGCCTTGCGGCATGTCGGCACGCAGGCGTTCGGCCAGCAAGCGGCCCATGCCGTCCACGCCGCCGCCCGCGGCAAAGGGCACGATGAGCGTGACGGGGCGTCCAGCGTCAGCGGCATGGGCAGGCGACAAGGCCCCAAGCGCCGCCAAGGACAGCGCCGCGGCGGCGGCCAGGGGCCGAAGAAGGGACCGACTACGAGGCCGCAGCAGGGGCGGAAAAAGAGGTGGAAAAAGAGGCCGAGTGCGGGGTCGGATCTGGGGCATGGTTTGTCTCCTGTGCGGCCTGTTCGAATGACGGCCGGGTTTTTACTTAATTGCATTTTATAGATGCAATATGCAAAACTGGCAGCTATGGAAAACACCAATGCTGGCCTGCGCCCCGCGTTTCAGCCTCTGCCCCAGACCGTTTTGACGCTGGACGGCGATGCTTTCAAGGACGCCCGCTACACGTTCATCGATCTGCCCACGCTGTTCGGCGCCGATTACTTTCGCCTGCCCGTCGTGCTGCGCCTGCTGCTGGAAAACGCGATGCGCAACATGCAGGGAGATGAACGCGACGCCGCCGTCGCCGCGCTGTTTGCATGGCTGAATCACGGCACCAGTGACGCCGAGATCGCCTTCCAACCCGGCCGCGTGCTGATGCACGACACCACCAGCACGCCCGCGCTGGTCGACATCGCCGCCATGCGTGACGCGTTGGCCGAGGCCGGCATGGACCCCGCCGTCCTCAACCCCGTGCTGCCGGTGGATGTATCGGTAGACCATTCCCTGGCCGTAGAGGCGTATGCGCAGCCCGACGCGGCCACGCTGAACCTGGACCTGGAATTGCGCCGCAACGCCGAGCGCTACCGCTTTCTGCGCTGGGCATCCAAGGCGCTGTCCAATGTGCGCATTCATCCGCCCGGCACCGGCATCATGCACACCATCAACCTGGAGCAGCTGGCCACGGTGGTCTGTGATGACGGCAATGGCGCGCTGCACCCCGACATGATGATCGGCACCGACAGCCACACCCCCATGATCAACGGCATTGGCGTGCTGGGCTGGGGCGTGGGCGGGCTGGAAGCGCAGACGGTGATGTTCGGCATGCCCACCCTGCTGCGCATTCCCGACGTGATCGGCGTGCGGCTGACCGGCGCGCTTGCGCCCGGCGTCACGGCGACCGATCTGGCGCTGACCGTCACGCAACGGCTGCGCGCCATTGGGGTGTCGGGCGAGTTCGTGGAATTCTTCGGCCCCGGCGTCAGCACGCTATCGGCCGGCAGCCGCTGCGTGGTGGCGAACATGGCGCCCGAATACGGCGCCACCACCGGCTACTTTCCCATCGACGGCGAAACGCTGGCCTACCTGCGCCAAACGGGCCGAAGCGAATCCCATATCGCGCGCATTGGCGCATATGCCAAACGCATCGGCATTGCGCTGGACCCGGACGCATCGCCGCGCTACACCCGCGTCATCGAGATTGCGCTGGATCAGGTGCGGATGCATGTCGCCGGCCCCAAGCGCCCGCAAGACCTGCACCCTTACGCCGACACCAAGGCGATCCTGGCGGCGTTGAACTTCACACCCGCCGGGCAATCCACGCCCGGCCTGCCGCGCCACCCCGTCGCCATCGCCGCCATCACCAGTTGCACCAACACGTCCGACCCGCGCCTGCTGATGGCCGCCGGCCTCCTGGCCCGCAAGGCGCGTCAGGCAGGCTTGCGTGTGCCGGCCTGGGTCAAGACGTCGCTCGGCCCCGGTTCGCCCGCGGCGGCCGGCTACCTGGCCCGCGCCGGTCTGCTGGAAGATTTGGCCGCCGTCGGCTTTGACATCGTGGGCTACGGCTGCACCACCTGCATCGGCAACTCCGGCCCCTTGCCCGCGCCGGTGCGCGCCGCCATGGAGGCAGGCGCGATTCATCCCGTGGCCGTGCTGTCGGGGAATCGCAATTTCACGGGCCGCATTCATCCCGACCTGGACCTGGGATTTTTGATGTCGCCGCCGCTGGTCATCGCGTTCGCCTTGGCAGGCGATGCCGAGCGCGACCTGAGCCACGAGCCCGTCCAAATCAACGCCGGCGGCCAGCCCGTTTACCTGCGCGACCTGTGGCCCGATGACGCCGACATCACCGCCGCGCTGGCGCAAGGCTTGCAGCCCGGCGACTTCCGCGCGGCGTTCAAAATCGCCAGCGCGAATCCGGCATGGCAAGCCCTGCAATCACCGGACACGCCGCGCTTTCCGTGGGACCCGGCTTCGACCGCGCTGCGCCGTCCGCCTTTTGCATCCACGGATGCCGGCAGCAGCCAACTGGGCCATTACGTGGCGCATCCGCTGCTGGTGCTGGGCGACGACGTCACGACGGATCACCTGTCGCCCGCCAGCGCCATTGCGCCGGACAGTCTTATCGCCGACTTCCTCGTCGCGCGTGGCGACGACCGCAACGATCTGAATGTGTTCGCATCGCGCCGGGGCAATTGGGAAGTGATGATGCGCGCCGCGTTCTACAGCAAGAGCCTGAAGAATCTGCTGTGCCCGGACGCGCCCGTGGGCCACACCCGGCATGCGCCCAGCGGCCGCGTCGAACCCATCTGGGAAGCCGCCGAGCACTATCGGCAAGACGCGCAGCCCGTCGTCTTGCTGGCCGGCGCGCGCTTTGGCACGGGCTCGTCGCGCGATTGGGCCGCCAAGGGCCAACGGCTGCTGGGCATACGCGCCGTGCTGGCGGTGAGCTTCGAACGCATCCATCGGTCGAACCTGATCGGCATGGGCATCTTGCCGTTGCGCCTGCCGGAAGGCGTGACGCCCGACACGCTCAACGTACAGTCAGGCGACCGCATCGAGATCGACGCCCCGGCCGCGACGATGGCGCCGCGCCTGCCTGTCGCGGTGCGAATTTTGCGCGCGCAGGGCACGGTGGAGACCTTGCAAGCCACTGCCGCCGTCGAGACCCAGCTTGAGGTGCGCTTGTTGCGGATGGGCGGCGTCATTCCCGCTATCCTATCGGATACCCTCCGGCCGGCCACGACCCCATGAGCGCGCAAACCAATACCGTCACCAAAATTCTGGAACTGATCCGGCAAGACCGTCTGCCAGAAGGCGCGCACCTGACTGCGCAAAAGCTGGCAGACCGCTTGCGGCTGTCGCGCTCGCCCGTCAACGATGCGCTGGGCATTCTGGAGCAGCACGGCATTGTGGCGCGCAAACCCAACCGCGGCTATTTTCTGCAACAGGATTTCGACGCCCTGCCCGGCGCGCCGGCCGAACTGGCCGCGCCTTCGGTGGACGACATCGTCACGCAAAGCTATTTCAAGCTGGCCGATGAATTGCTGCGGGGCGAACTGCCCATGCAATGCAGCGAGGCCCAGCTGCGTGTGCGCTATGCCTTGACCCATGCGCAGACGCAGGCCTTGCTGGCGCGCATTTCGCAGGAAGGCTGGGCGCAGCGCCGCCCGGGGTATGGCTGGGAATTCTCGTCGATGATGACCACGCCCGACAGCCTGTTGCAGTCGTACCGGCTGCGCCTGGCGCTGGAACCTGCCGCCTTGCTGGAGCCGACTTTTCGTATTGAAAAGAGCGTGATCGAACGTTGCCGCGCAGCAGAAAAACACTTGCTGGATGGCGGCATTGCCACCGACACGGCCGACCAGCTGCACGATCGCGGCGTGCGGTTTCATGAATCGCTGGTGGAGGCCTCGGGCAACCCGTTTTTCATCGACTCGATCAAGCGCGTGAACCGCGTGCGCCGGCTGCTGTCGTACCGCTCCATGCAAGACCGCAGCCGCTACCGCCAGCATTGCGACCAGCACCTGGCCATTCTGGATTTGCTGGAACGTGAACGCAACGAGGACGCAGCGGCCGCGCTGTCCAGCCATCTGCGCAGCACGCTGGATAACCTGGCCCGCATCAGCGGCATCCTGAAAGGCTAGCGCCATGCACGTCTATATCGGTTCGCGCACCACCCGCGAACGCCATGCCCGCGGGGATGGCATCAGCGTTTTCAACTACGCGCCCGACACCGGCGCGCTGACCTTGACGCAAGTCGTCAGCGGCTTGCTGAACCCGTCGTACCTGTTGCCGCATCCCACGCTGCCCGTGCTGTACACCGTGCATGGCGACAGCCATGAAGTCAGCGCCTTGCATCGCGACACGCACAGCGGCGCATTGACGCCATGGCATCAGCAGCCGTGCGAAGGCCGCAACCCGGTGCATCTGGCGCTGGCGCCGTCGGGCCGCTATCTGATGGTGTCCAACCACCTGACCGGCACGCTCGCCGTGCTGCCCGTTGCCGCCGACGGCGCGCTCGGCCCCGTCACACAAGCTTTGCCCATGACAGGCGAACCCGGCCCGCACCGCAAGGAGCAGCCTTTCGCCAAGCCGCACTACAACCTGGTGGACCCGTCGGGCCGCTATGTGGTGGTGCCGGACAAGGGCTTGGACCGCGTGTTTCTCTTTGCGCTGAACGCGCATGGGGCGGGCGCAGAACCCGTCAGCGTGGCCGGCACGCGCGAAGGCGCCGGCCCGCGCCATGCGGTGTTTCATCCGGCCGGCCGCTGGTTGTATGTGGTCAATGAGTTGGACAACACGGTGGCCGCGTACACGCTGCAAGACAATGCGTTGCGGCCGTTCCAGGTGCTGCCAACACTGCCCGACACCTACACGGGCAACAGCCGCGCAGCCTGCATCACGACGGACGCGCATGGCCGCCACCTGTATGTGTCGAACCGGGGCGATGACAGCATCGCGGTGTTCGGCGTAGACCCCGTCAGCGGCCGCCTGACGCCGGTGCAACACGCCGCCAGCGGCGGCAAGACCCCACGCTTTTTCACGCTATCGCCTGACGGCCGATTCCTGTTCGCGTTAAACGAAGACAGCGACACGCTCGTGCGCTTTCGCGTCAATGCGCAAGACGGCACGTTGATGCGCGATGGCTATGAACTGCGCGTGGGCAGCCCCGTCTGCATGGTGTTCGCCCGCCGCCGCGCCTGATGGCGTTGCGGCGGCCGGCGCGCGGCGAGCGGCGAGCGGCGTGCGGCTAGCGGCGCGCGGCGAGCGGCCCCGATCAGAAGTCCATCGACGCCGACAGCATCAGCGTGCGCGGTACGCCCTGCGATACCGTGCCATACGACGCCACGCCGGACCAGTACGCGCGGTTGGTCACGTTGACCACATTCGCGCGGAAAGTCACGTCCTTGCCCTGGATCTTGGTGGCGTAGCGTGCGCCCACATCAAACGTCGTCCACGACGGCACTGATTGCGTGTTGGCCTGGTTCACGTATTCGCGGCCGGTGTACATCATGCCGCCCGTCAGCGTCAGGCCCGCCACCCACGGCGTGTCCCATTCCGCGCCGAGATTGGCCGAGAACTTCGGCACGCCCACCGGCTGGTTACCGACGGTGGCGGCGTTGTTGGTGCGCGTGAGTTCGGCGTTCAGATACGTCACGCCGCCCAGCAAGCGCAGCCCGCGCACGGGTTCGCCAGACAGGTTCAATTCCAGGCCGCGGTTGCGCTGTTCGCTGTCGGCGCCGTACACGCCGTTGGTCAGCTGGCCGCTGGGCTTGGTGATTTCAAACGCGCTGAACGTCAGCATAGCGTCGTCCAGGTCTACCTTGATGCCCACTTCCTTCTGCTTGGCCTTGTAGGGCTTGAACACCTGACCCGCGTTGGACGCCGTTGCCGGGGCCACGTCACCCTTGCTCAAGCCTTCGATGTAGTTCGCGTACAGCGAGACATTGCTCCACGGCTTGATGACCAGCCCCGCCAGCGGCGTGGTCGCGCTTTCGTCATAGCTGACGGTGCGCACGCCGGTCGTGGCGTTGAAGTTGCGCGATTCGATGCGTTGCTGGCGCACGCCCACAGTCAGCTGCGCGCGTTCATCCAGAATGCTCATCGTGTCCGCCAGCGCCAGGCCGGACAGGTCCGACGACGAGACCTTGGGCACATTGGCCGGCGCCGGAATGTTCTGCTCGGGGCGCGCGATGGGGTGATAGATGTTGGACGTGAGCGGCGTGCCGGACACGCTGGCTTGCAGGTTGCGGTCGCTATACATGCTGCCCATGAAGCTGATGGCGTGACGCACCGGCCCCGTGTCCAGCTTGGCGCGCAGGCCTGCGTTATAGGTGCTGCGGTTCACCTGGAAGCGGAAGTTATTGGGCGTGACCACCGTATCGCCCGCGCTGTTGACGATGGTGGGCGTCTGGTCTGACAGGCGCGACACCCTGGTGTCCGATCCGCCCGCATCGGCGAATACGGTCAGGCGGTCACTGATGTCGTATTCCACGCGCAGCAGCGCCGATTCGCCTTCGGACTTCCACCAGCCCCACGCCTGCGTTGCGTTGCGGCGGCCATCGGCCGCGCGTGGCACGTCGATGCCGGAGGTCACCAGGAACGGCCGAGTCGGCGCATCGACCTTTTCGTTCTGCACCAGCAGGTCCAGCGATGCGCGCAGGCGCTCGCCCTGATAGTCCAGCGACAAGGCGCCGATGTCGGTGCGGGAATACAGGTTGTCCAGCGGCGTGTCGCCTTGGCGATGCATGCCGTTCACTCGCACGCCCCATTCGCCGTCGTTGCCAAAACGGCGGCTCAGGTCAACGCGTCCGCCGAATTGCGAATCGCCCACGTAGTCGGCGGACAGGCGCGTCAGGTCTTGCGGCAGCGAACGCTTGGGCACCATGTTGATGACGCCGCCCACGCCGCTGTTGGGCGACATGCCGTAGAGCAATGCCGCTGGCCCCTTCAGCACTTCGACGCGTTCGATGTAGTCGGTGAAGACGTGATAGTTCGGCGCCACGCCGTACACGCCGTCAAACGCGATTTCGCCCAGATTGCCTTCGCCAATGGGAAAGCCGCGGATGTAGAACGAATCCGTCACGCCGCCGATCTGGCCGGTAAAGCGCACCGAGGGTTCGGCGTTCAACGCGTCGGCCAAGGTCACGGCCTGGCGGTTCGCCAGCAATTCCGACGTGTAGCTGGTGATGTTGAACGGCGTGTCCATGACGTCGCGATTACCCAGCAGGCCCAGACGGCCGCCGCGCGCGACCTGGCCGCCTGCGTATTCAGAAGGCAATGCCGACGGGCTGACCCCCGCGCCCGCCACGGTGATGCTGGGCAGCAGGGTCGCGGCATCGCCCTCGCCTGCCGGCAGTTTGCGCAGCGAATATGCGCCCGCGCCCTGCTCGGCCAAGGCGTAGCCCGACCCGGCCAAGAGGCGCGCGAAGCCTTCGCGCACGGTGTAGGCGCCCGACAAGCCCGCGCTGTGTCGCCCCGCCACCAGCGCCGGGTCGAACGACAGCGGCACGCCGGCCGCGGCTGCAAACTGCGCCAGCACGTCACCCAGCGGGCCACCGGCAATGGTGTATGTCTGGCGAGCCGCAGCCGATGGCGCATCCGCCGCAGCACCGGCTGTCGCACCGGCTGCCGCAGCACCGGCTGCCGCAACAACGGCCGCCGCAGCGTCGGCAGCCGATGCATCGGCTGCCGGCTTCGCCGCCTCCGCCGTCGCTGGTGCGCCTGCCACCGCCAGCAGTATCAGCCCCATTCCGGTGGCCTGGGTCATCGCCGCCAGCGGCGACAGAACGGCCTTGCTACGGGGCAGGCGCGGCAAATGGGAAAGTCGGGAAACCATGAAACGATCCTTCGTTGATGACGGGGTGACTCGCGTGTTGCGACGATTCACCCGGTACACCGGACGAAGCGAAAAAAAGTATCAGCCAATGGGCAATTAATGTGTAACGGCGGCGCGTGGCGCCACCGTCGTCCAGAACGGCGTGACCCGGCTGATGCGTACCGGCAGCGTTTTTTCCAGCAGGCGCAGGCTGCCATCGATGTCGGCCAGCGGGAACGCGCCCGATATGCGCAGGTCGGCCACCGCCGGATCGCAACGCAAGACGCCCCGGCGATACCGCGCCAACTCGTCCACCAGGTCGGCCAGCCGCCCGTTGCGCACGGCCAGCATGCCTTGCTCCCACGACGCCGCGCCCGCGTCCACCGCCGCCTGTGGCTCCACGGCGTGCGCGTTGAACACCGTCTGCTGCCCGGCCGGCAGCACAACCGCCGCA
Source organism: Achromobacter kerstersii (assembly GCF_902859595.1). Taxonomy (GTDB): domain Bacteria; phylum Pseudomonadota; class Gammaproteobacteria; order Burkholderiales; family Burkholderiaceae_B; genus Achromobacter; species Achromobacter kerstersii. Next base: position 154,026 of record NZ_CADIJQ010000004.1, read on the forward strand.
GCGCCCGCGTCCTGCGGGCGGATCTCTACCGCGCCGTCAAACACCGCCACGCGTATGCTGGCGCTCTCGTCGCGCACCATGAAGCGCGTGCCCAGCGCGCGGATGGTGCCTTGCGTGGTGCGCACGATGAAGGGGCGATAGGTGGGCGACGGGTCGTTGCCTGTCGTCAACAGGATTTCTCCTGCGCGCAGCCACAGCACGCGCTGCTCGGGGGTGAACTGGATATCGACGGCGCTGGCCGTGTTCAACACCAGCCGCGTGCCGTCGGCCAGCGCCAGGTGGCGTTGTTGCCCGGTGGCCGTGCGCACGTCCGCCGCCCATTCGCGCCACGGCAGCGCGCGCCATCCCAGCCAGCCCGCCGGCCCCAGCACCAGCAACGCCCCCAGCGCACGCATGGCTTGCCGGCGGCCCGGGCGGTCCAGCCGGCGCAAGGTATCGCGGCCAATGCCGGGCGGCACCTGCCCGAAGCCGCGCAGCATGGCTTCCACGCGCTGCCAGGCGGCGCCATGTGCGGCGCTGCGATGCCGCCATCGCTCAAACGCCGCTTGGTCGGACGCGGACAGGGTTTCGGACTGGAAGCGCACGAGCCAGCCCGCCGCTTCTTCCAGAATCGCCGGGTCAATGACGCCGCTCATGCATGCACCTGATAGGCGATCAGGCAAGCGGTCAGCGCCTTCTGCATGTGGCGCTTGACGGTAGCCAGCGACACGCGTTGATGCGCCGCGATGTCGGCATAGGCCATGCCGTCGAATTGCGACAGCAGAAAAATCTCGCGGGTCTTGGCGGGCAAGGTGCGCAAGGTCGCGTCAATGGCGTGCAGCGTTTCAAGGATCAGCGCCCGGACTTCGGGCGACGGCGCCTCGGGCGCGGGCAGTTGGGAAACGACGGCCAGATAGGCGTCTTCCACCGCGCGGCGGCGCCAATGGTCCACCACCAGGCCTTTCGCAATATGGGTCAGCAGCGCGCGCGGCTCGGCGCCCGCGCCGGCCTTGCGGCGGCCGGTCATCAGGCGGACAAAGGTGTCGTGGGCCAGGTCGGCGGCGTCGAACGAGTTGCCCAATTTCTTGCGCAGCCAGGTCGACAGCCAGCCATGGTGGTCACGATAGAGCGTCGTGACGGTTTCGGCGGGCAGGGAGGAGTCGGGCGGAGACACGGCGCACCAGGCGGGTATTTGTAAATGGGAACGATTTTTATTTTATATGATCGACGGCCTAGCGCCTATCCACGCTCCGCGCCCCTTTGCGAACCGCGCTCGGATAAAATCAGTGCCCCCTTTCCCCCCCTTGATGCCGTCATGCAGAACGAATCCTCGGAGCTTTCCTTTCTCGCTGGCGGCGGCGAGATGGGACGCCGGGTCGCCACCTTTGATTGGGCCTGTACGCCGCTTGGGCCAATCGCCGAATGGTCCAGCGCCTTGCGCGTGGCGACCGGTATGGTGCTGTCGTCCCGTTTCCCCTGTTGCCTGGTCTGGGGCAAGGAACTGATCACGCTGTACAACGACGCGTTCAGGCCCATTCTCGGTACGAAACCCGAGGCGTTGGGCCGGCCCTTCAGCGACGTCTGGAGCGAAGCGTGGCCCATGATCGGCCCCATCGCCGACCGCGCTTTCGCGGGCGAAGCGACGTTCATCGAAGACTATTCGCTGGTGCTCCAGCGGTCGGGCCAGGCCGAGGAAGCCACCTTCACGTTCTGCTACAGCCCCGTGCGCGATGAGCATGGCGTCGTGGTCGGCATGATCGACACCGTCATTGAAACCACGTCGCGCATCCTGGCCGAACGCGCGCAGGCTGAAGCGCTTCGCCAGACCGAAGACAACCTGCGGCAGAGCCAGAAAATGGAAGCCATCGGGCAGCTGGCGGGCGGGCTGGCGCACGACTTCAACAACCTGCTGATGGGAATCGCCGGCAGCCTTGAGCTGCTAAACCTGCGGCTGTCCCAGCACCGGCTGGGGGAACTGGAACGGCACATCGACACCGCCCGGCGCAATACCGAGCGCGCTGCGGCGCTGACGCAGCGCCTGCTGGTGTTTGCGCGCAACCAGCCGCTGAATCCCCAGGCGGTGGACATCAATCAGCTGGTGCGCGGCATGGACGATCTGGTGCGCCGAAGCGTCGGCCCGCGCATCATCGTCGACCTGGACTGCGAGCCCAACCTATGGCCCGCTTGGGTCGACCCCCATCAGGTTGAAAACGCGCTGCTCAACCTGTGCCTGAACGCGCGTGACGCGATGGCCGGCCAAGGCAGGCTGGGCATCGAAACCGCCAAGGTCACGCTGGCCGACGCCCAGGCACACGAGCGCGGGCTGCCGGCGGGCGACTATCTGCGCCTGACCGTGACGGACACGGGTTGCGGCATGACGCCGCAGACCGTGGATCGTATTTTCGAACCCTTCTTCACCACCAAGTCGGCGGGGCAAGGCACCGGGCTGGGCCTGTCATTGCTCTACGGATTCGTGCGGCAATCGGGCGGCCAGGTGCAGGTGACGTCGCGCCCGGGCATGGGAACGGCGATGAGCCTGTACTTTCCGCGGGGGGAATCCGCGTTAGCGCCCATCGAGCCCGGCGTACCGCGCCACACTCCGCGCGCCGCATCCGGCTTGACGGTGCTGGTGGCGGAAGACGATGTGGCGGTGATGGCCGTCGTCAGCGAAACGTTGAGCGAACTGGGCTACATCGTCTTAAGCGCCGTGGATGGGGCCAGCGCGCTGCGCCTGCTATCCGCGCCCGCCCCGATCCATCTGCTGATCTGCGACATTGGCCTGCCCGGTGGCATGGACGGCCGCCAGGTCGCCGACGCGGGGCGCATGCTGCGTCCGGATCTGAAGGTGCTCTTCATCACCGGATCGGGCGCCCGCGCAGGCGACGAGCCCGGCGCGCCGACGCTGCCCAAGCCTTTCTCTCTGGACGAGCTGGCGCGCCAGGTGCACGCGCTGATCCCCGCCTGACCCGTCCGCAGGGTCACGGCTGCGTCGGCGTCTGCACCCCTGCGGCGGCCACCGCGTTCACAGCTTCGGCGCGTAGCGGAACGTCAGCATGAAGTTGCGCGGCTGGCCGTAGTAGTTATTGCTGCTCAACGTGTTGTAGGACGGCACGTAGTACTTCTTGTCGAACACGTTGTTGACGTTCAGGCCGATGCTCAGTTCCGGCGTGGCCTGATAGCCCACGCGCGCATTCCAGATCGTGAAGCCCGCCAGCTTGAACTCGCGGTCCGAGCTGATCGTGTCGGTCTGCGTGTTGACGCCCGCGCCCACGCTCAGGCGGTTCATCATACCCGGCAACTTGTAGTTGGCCCACAGGCGCAGCATGTGCTTGGGCGTCCAGGTGTTGAAGACCTTGCCCTGGTTGTCGGGGTCGCTCAGATACTTGGTGGTGTTGTAGGTGTAGCCCGCGTACAGCTCCAGGCCCTTGACCACTTCACCCGACACTTCGGCTTCCACGCCCTGGCTGCGCACCTTGCCCGATGCGCGTGAGCAGTACCAGCCGTCGCACGCAAAGCCGGCGGCGTAGTCGTTGACCGCACGGTTCTTGTGGTCGTAGCGGAACAGCGCCAGCATCGTGTTGATGCGGCCATCGGCCAGTTCACCCTTGATGCCGACTTCGTAGTTGTTGCCTTCGATGGGCTTGAGCAAGGCGCCGTCCAGGCTGCGTTCGGTCTGCGGCTCAAACACGGTGGTGTAGCTGGTGTAGGCGGACCAGTTATCGGTCAGCGCATACACGATGCCGGCGTAGGGAATGAACTTGCCCGACGTGCTGGACGTCGTGGAGCTGCCGCCGCCGGTGTAGGTGTAGTCGAACCAGCCGACGCGGCCGCCCGCGATCAGCGCCAGGGACTCGGTGGGCTTGACGCGCCACGTGCCGTAGATGCCCTTCTGGCGGATGTCGTAGCTGCTGCGCGAGTCATAGCCGCTGGCGGCGGCGATGGAATCGATGTCCTGCCACGGGCGATGGTGATCCAGGTCGAAGATGTTGCCACCGTCTTCCCACGCCCGCGTGAAGCGGTCGTTCGTGGTCAGCTTCGAATAGTTGGCGCCCAGCACCACTTCCTGCTGCATGCCCAGCGCGGTGAAGTTGCCGTTTACCGACATGTCCAGCCCGCGCTGCTTGCTGTTGAAGTCCACCCCGAAATTGCCGTACGACAAACCACTGCCGTCCGGTTCCACTTCTCCGGCCACGCGCTGGTGCACCGTCGTGTTCTTTTCGTTCATGGCCACGCCGGCCAGCTTGAAGCGCCACGCGTCGTTAAAGCGATGGGTGACGTCGGCGTTGAAGATGGTCTGATCGTTCTTCGCGCGGTTCCAGGTGGAGCCGGTGAAGGTGGAGCGCGGCAGGTCGATGTCGCCGCCATCCGCATAGCGCGGATAGCCCACGAACATCGGACGCGAGCGGCTGTACCGGTTGCTGATGCCGATGCCGACCGTGGTGTCTTCGGTAACGTCGAAGTCCAGCGCGGCGTACAGGTTACGCGTCTTGTCCCACACGTAGTCAACGAAGGAATGGCTTTGGTCTTCGTCCACCACGACGCGGCCGCGCAAGGTGCCCGCCGCGTTCAGCGGGCCGCCCGCATCCAGCGTCAAGCCGTAGTGGTCCCACGAACCGGCCTTGCCCGACAGCACTACCGACGGTTCCGCGCCGCCGCGCTTGCGCACCAGATTGATCGCGCCGCCAGGGCTGCCCGCGCCTTGCAGCAGGCCGGCCGCGCCGCGCAGGATTTCCACGCGGTCGTAGAACACCAGCGAGTCCTGCTCCCAGTTGCCCAGGCTGTAGCTGTTGCGCAGCAAGGCCACGCCGTCGTATTGCAGCAGGTCCACCGGGAAGCCGCGCGCATTGATCGCCACCCCCGGCCCCACGCCCTGCACGCCCACCATGCCGGCCGTGTTGTTCACGGCGTCCGGCAGGCTCGTCATGATCTGGTCGTCCATGCGCTGGCGCGTCAACACGGTGATCGACTGCGGAATGTCCTTCAGCGCCTGCGTGCTCTTGCCAATGGTGACGGCGGGCGTCGTGTACGAACCCGTGCCATCGGTGGTGGCGTTGTAGCTGCCCGTCACCGTCACCGGCGCCAGCGTGGCCGCCTGGCCCGGCGTGGACGCTTGCCGCAAGCGATACCCGCCATCGGGCCGCGCCACGGCTTGCAGGCCGGTGCCGGCCAGCAAACGTTCAAGCGCCGCGTCCACCGCATACGTGCCCGACACGCCTTCGGTGCGCGCGTTGGCCGTCAACGCCGGGTCGGACGCCACCATGACGCCCGCCTGCACACCAAACGCGCCCAGCGCGGCGCTGAGCGGGCCGGCCGGAATGTTGAAGCTCACCGATTGCCGAAGCGCCCCGGCTGCCTGCGCGTGCACGGCGGACGGCCACGGCGCCGCCAGCACAACGGCGGGCAGCGCCAGATGCAGCGCAATGCTCAACCGGGTACGCGGCAACATGCGGGCAGGCAACATGCGGGCAGGCAAAAAACGGACAGGCGATGAAGGCAGGCGGGCAAGCGACGCCGCGCGTACAGGGCGAGAAGACATCAAGGGATTCCTGGCTCAAGAAGGAGGGGCGCAGGCTCGGGTGTTGGGAGGCATCCGGGCTGCTTTCCTTACATGAAGCGCGAGATCGGGAGTTCCGCCGTTTCGGTTACACATTCATTGCTTGCGGGCGGGGCCGCCGGGTCAGGCCAGGCCCACCCGCACCCAATAGCGGGTGATTTGGCGCACACGCACGGGCAGCACGTCTTGCAGCATGGCCAGCACCTTGTCGCTGTCCGCCAATGGGAACGCGCCCACCACGCGCAGCGCCCCCGCCTCGTCCGAACAGCTCAGCCGGCCCGGCCGATAGCGCGAGAGGTCTTGCAGGAACTCCCCCAGCGGCATTTCATTGGCGATCAACATGCCGGTGATCCACGCGGACGTGGCAGGCTCCAGCGCTTGCAACGCAAAGCCGCCTGCCGCCGAGTAGTCGGCCTGCTCGCCGGCCCGCACGCGCCGGAGCGCATCAGCGGCGTCCAGGCCGCGCACATCCACCGCGCCTTCCAGCACCGCCACGCGCACGGCGCGGCCGTCGTCCAGATCCCGCACCACAAACCGCGTGCCCACCGGCGTCAGGATGCCGCTGCGCGTGCGCACCGTGAAGGGCCGGCCCTGCCGGTCTTGCGCGGTGGTGACAAGAATTTCACCTTCGCGCAGCACCACTTCGCGCTGGCTGGCGGTGTAGCGCAAGTCAACGGCGCTGGCTGTGTTCAGTTCCAGCCGCGTGCCGTCTGGCAAGGTCAACGCCCGCCGTTCGCCGGTGCCCGTGCGCAAGTCGGCCGACAGGCGGCGGATCGTGCCGCGTTCGCCCACCGCCCAGGCGCCCAAGCCCAGACCGGCCGCCGACACCATCCAGCGGATGGCGTTGCGGCGCGACTGGATCAGCGGCGCCTGCCGCAAGGTGCGGCCCGCGACGTCTTGGCCCGCTTCGGCCACGCCTGCATCCACATCGCGCGTCAATGCCACCAGCCGCAGCCAGGCCAGTTCATGCGCCGGCTGCGCGTGCCGCCAGCGTTCGAAATTTGCGCGGTCGTCGTCGCTGGCATCTTCGCGCAAACGCGCCCACCAGTCGGCGGCCTGACGCACGATCTTGGGATCAATCCGGCCGGCTTCCGGCGCATGTGGGCGCAGCAGCTTGGCGCCTTCCATCAAACCGTGGCTCACCCGTACACCGCCGTGTAGCAATGCACCAGCGCGCGCGCCAGCGACTTCTGCACCGCGTTCGGTGTCAGGCCCAATTGCTCGCCGATCTCGGCGTACGACATGCCATCCACCTGCGCCATCAGGAAGATGCGGCGGCTGGTCATGGGCAGGCTGTCGAGCAGTTCGCAGACTTGCTCCAGCGCTTCCAGGATCAAGGCGCGCGCTTCAACAGAAGGTTCCACCGCCACCGGTTGCAACGCCAGGGATTCCGCATAGGCGGTTTCCAGCGCGGCGCGGCGGGCGCGGCCTATCAGGAGACGCGTGGCGATGGTGCGCAGATAGGCGCGCGGTTCGGCGAGCGGTTCGCGCACATTGGCGCGGATCAGCCGTTCGAACGTGTCGTGCGCCACGTCAGCCGCATCGGACGCATTACCCAGCTTGCGTTGCAGCATGCCGCGCAGCCACTGGTGATGCGCCTGATAGACGGTTTGCACCTCGGCATGAGGGGCGTAGGAAGGAGAAGACATGGCGGGTGCGCCCCCGGCGTCGCCGCCAGATGCTCAAACAAAATGAAAATGATTCGCAATTATAGATATCTTCGAATCGTTTTCAAGGGCAGGATTTCGTGCCCGCCGTAGCCGCCTGACGCCCCCCCTCCCGCTGACGGCGACGTGATCCGGCCCCGAATCACGCCGCCCCGCGCATCGTCAAAACTTCGCGGTCAGGTTCACGAACACGCTGCGGGGTTCGCCGTAGTAGACCTGGTTGGCCACGCCGCCCAGGTAGTACTTCTTGTCGAACAGGTTGTTCAGGTTCACCTGCGCGGACAAGGTCGAGTTGAAGTCGTAGCGCGCCATCAGGTTGTAGATGGCGTAGGCCTTTTGCTTGGCGGTGACGGTGCCGCCGGCCGCGCTGACTTCGCTGTAGGTCGAGATCTGCCAGTTCACGCCGCCGCCCACGGTCAGCTTGTTCCAGTCGCCCGGCAAGCGGTAAGTGGTGAACAGCTTGGCCATGGCGCGCGGGCGCTCGGTGTTGACCGACACGCCGTCGGCATCGCGGCTGGTGTAGTACGTGCCGCCCGCGTAGGCGTTCCAGCCCGGCGCCAACTGCCCGCTCACTTCCAGCTCGACGCCTTTGGTCGTGACGCCATCGGCGGTGGTGTAGGCCTGTTCGAACGAGCCGGGCACCAGCGCATCGCCATCCAGCACCGCAACCTTGCTCTGCTTGACCTTGAACAGCGCGATGGACGTGTTCAACCTGCCGTCCAGGTATTCGCCCTTGACGCCGATTTCATAGTTCTTGCCTTGCACCGGGTCCAGGTATGTGCCGTTGCGGTCGCGGTTGTCTTGCGGCTGGAAGATGTCGGTGTAGCTGACGTAGGTGGAGTACGTGTCGTTGATGTCGTAGACCACGCCCGCGTAGGGGATGAACTGCGAGTCTTTCTGGTCGCGCGTGTCCGACTTGGACTTCCACGTGGCGTACCGGCCGCCCGTGATCGCCGTCAGGTTATCGGTCAGCGACCAGCGCACCGCGCCATAGGTGCCCGTTTGATGCGTGACCGTGTCGCGCAGCGTAGAGGCCGTCCATGTGGGCTGCGCGAACGAGCCGTCCCATTGATAGAAGTTGCCGGTGCTGGCCAGTGTGGAGCTATCGAAACCGTAGCGGTAGAAGTCTTCGCCGTAGCGGCTGCGCATCGCGCCCACCACCACTTCGTGCTTACGGCCCAGCAGATTGAACGGGCCCTTCACCTGAAGGTCCAGCGACGTTTGCTGCGCGTAGGAATTCCAGTAGCCCGGCAGCGCACGCAGGCCCGTGCCGGTCTCGCGGTCCAGCGCGCCGTACAGGTACAAGAGCTTGGCGTCGTACTTGCTCTTGCGTTGCGACCAGTCGGCCTTCACTTCCCAATCGTTTTCAAAGCGGTGCGACAGCGTGGCGAACATCGTCTGGTTGGTGGTGTGCCAATAGGTCCAGTCGGCCGCCGTGGTCTTTGACCGGCGCCAGTCCGTCTGCGTGCCGTCGCTGAACACCACAGGCAAGCTGCCCCAGGTGGACCCGCGCGGGCGCTTGTCTTGGTAGTCTGCACCCACGCTCAGCCGCGTGTTCGGCGTCAGGTCGGCGTCGATCACGCCGTAGAACACTTTCTTGTTGGCGTGATACAGGTCGATGTAGGAATCGCGGCCCTGGTACAGCGCCACCATGCGCGCGCGCACCGTGCCTTCCTCGTTTAACGGCGTCGACATATCGACCGTGCCGCGGTACTGATTCCACGAGCCAAAGCCGGCGCTGACCGAGCCCGTGAACGTCTTGCTGTTGGCGTGTTTGCGCACCAGGTTGATCGACGCGCCGGGGTTGCCTGCGCCGGTCATCAGGCCCGTTGCGCCGCGCACGACTTCGATGCGGTCGTAGATGAAGGAATCGTTGTCCGACTCGCCATACATCGACAGGCCAATGGTGGTGGGCACGCCGTCGTATTGCAGGCTGTCGATATAGAAGCCGCGCGACCAGAAGTCGGTGCGGTCCGAGTCTTCACTGACCACCTGCACGCCCACCACGTTGCCCATCACTTCGTCGAGCGAACGCAGGTTCTGGTCTTCGATGCGCTGACGCGTCACCACGCTGACCGACTGCGGCGTTTCGCGCAGCGACAGCGTCAGCCCGGTGGCCGCCGACGATGCGGGCGTGGTGTACGAGCCCGTGCCTTCGGTCACCGACGGATCGGAATTGCCCAGCACCGTCACGGGCGCCAGGCTGGTGACGCCGCCGTCGCGCGTCAGGATGATGCTGTCGCCCTGCCAGCGGTACGCCACGCCCGTGCCTTGCAGCAGGCCGCGCAAGGCTTCCTCGGGGGCCAGGCTGCCGCTCAGGCCGCGCGTGCTCAAGCCCGCGACCACGTCGGGCGCATAGAACACACGCACCTTGGTCTGCGCCGCCCATTGCATCAGCGCATCGCCCAGCGGCTGCGCGCCGATGTTGATCGACACGGCAGCGCTTTGCGCAATGGCCGCATCGGGGGCCGCGCTCAAGGCGCACGCCAGCGCCAACGCCAGCGAAGAGAGCATGAAGCGCGGGGCTGCGCTGGCGCGGCGGGTCACCGCCTGGGGGGTCTTGTCTGCTGAGAGAGTCACAACTACCTGCTGTTTGGGTTCGACGTTGGGAGCGGCGCGGGCCAATCAATCACATACGGCGCCAGGGCCTTCCTTCGTAGAACGCTTCAAACGCAGATAAACCTGAATCTCATTTTCATTTATTTTGTAACAGCGCTGGGGTCGTCCTGACGCCGCTGGATGTCGATGGGGCCGCCAGGGTGCGGCGTCAGGCGCACCGGGGCAATCGACGGCAAGGCGTCCACCAGCGCTTCGGGGCGGTCCAGCGTAAAGGATGCCGACACCCGCAAGCGGCCGGCCTTGTCATCAGCCAGACGCAGCGGCGTGGCCAGATAGCGGTTCATCTCGGACACGACGTCCGTCAGCGTGGCGTTCTTGAACACCACGCGGCCGTCGCGCCAGGCGGTGGCGGTTTGCACATCGGCGGGTGCCGGCACGCCGATTGCCCCGCTGCCCGGCACGCGGATGCCATGCCCCGCACGCAGCACCGCGTGGCCCAGGTTCCACCAATGCCCGCCCGACACCTGCACGGTGCCAGACTCCACCAGCACCGCCACATGATTCGCATCGCGGCGCACGTCGAACACCGTGCCCGTCACGCGCACCACGCCGCTGCCGGCATCAACAATGAAGGGGCGCGCCGCATCGGGGCTGACGGTGAAGTTGATTTCGCCGCTGTCCAGCACCACGTCGCGGCGGGCGGCGTACAGCAAGACCCGCGCCTGCGTGCCGCCATTGATGTCCAGCACGGAGCCGTCGGGCAAGGTCAGCTGGCGGCGCTCACCCCGCTCGGTGCTGATCGCGGCGGTGAAGGTTGGCGCTTCCACCGGCAGGCTCCACCACACGCCTAACCCCACGGCGGCCAAGCCCGCACAGGCGAACGCGGCGCGCAGGGCGAACTGACGCTGGCTGCGCCTGACGCCTGCGCGCAACCCCTCGCGAACCCCCGATCGCCAGCCCGACCGCAACCCCGGCCGCGCCGGCACCGGGCCGCCCAGCAAAGATTCGACCTGATCGCGCGGCAAACCGGCAGCCGCCGCCCCCAACTGCTGCATGCGGTCGAACTCACGCGCGCGCTCGGGATGGTCGCGACGCCACCGGGCAAACGCGCGCCGGTCGCGGCGCGTCAGTTCGCCCGAATGCCAGCGCGCAAACCACCACGCGGCGGTGGCGGGGTCGCGCGGATCATCGCGGTCGTTGAAGGAAGACATCGTCATGGAGTGTATTCACGCAGCCGGTCGCGCACATGTTCAATGGCGCGCATGACGTAGCGCTCGATCATATTTTTGGACAGGCCCATATGCACCGCCACCTCGGCCTGCGTCCAGCCTTCGATGCGGTTCAGCACAAAGGCCTCGCGGCACTTGGGGGGCAATTCTGCCAGGACTTTGGCCAGGTCGTCGGCCAGCCGCGCCGCGCGTACCGGCGCATCGGGGTCATCCACGATCAATTGATCGGCGTCGTTCAGCTCGTCCAGCGGCACGTGTTCGGCGCGGTCCTGCCGCCGCCAGCGGTCAATCAAGCGATGCCCGGCCGCCTGGAACAAGTAGCCGCGCGCCTTGAGCGCCACGCTGGCGTCCGCCTTCAGCAGGCGTTCAACGGCGTCATGCGCGGCGTCTTCGGCGTCGTGCCGGTTGCCCGTGCGGCGGCTCCATACGCCCACCAGCTCGTCGTAATAGGCGAGCCAGCCACTGCGAGGCGAGGAAGAGCGGGACATGTTCCGGACGGAGGGAGCGAAAGGACAGGGTTGCGAATTTTACAAATAATTCTCATTATCGCAACTGCTGTTTTCCAGCCCCGGTGGGTCCGGCTAGTAATCCATCGGGATATGGCTCTGCGCCGCGCGCAGTTCCTGGATATGGCGCTCGGCCTCTTCCCTCTCGGCCGCGGGCGGCAACGGCCGCCATCCCACCATGTTGCCGGGCGTCTTCACCGGCATCCAGCCCAGCACGCTGTATAGCGTGATGGCCGTGCGTCCCGTATCGAAGCGTGTTTCGTAGTAGCCCTGCCGATCCGGCGCGGTATCGCCAGACGTCCAATCCAACTGAGACATCCATGTCTCCCTATGCTGAAGCTTATTGGCAAGCGCGCCAGCCCCGCGATATGGTCCGGCGCTGCTTGATCGTAAAGCGTGCTCCGTGTGCTTATGCATTCACCTTGCTCCCGCTTTGCGATTCTTGACAGAGGGAAATCCCTAGGGTGATCGCGCCGGGCGCGAATCAGGCCGGGAAAGCAAGGCAAAAGCAGCGGGAAAGCAACGGCGGGCAGATAGGGATGCGGCAAGACGGGACGAGGTCCCGTCTGCGCGAATGGCTTACTTGATGCCGATGAACGGCAGCGCGGCGCCCGGCACTTGCGTGGCCGGCAGCACGCCGTCCCACTTCTCAACGGCGTTCAGGCTCACCAGATTGGTGTTGGCGGCCAGCGCTTCGGCCTTGGCGCGAATCGAGGCCGCTTCGGCTTCACCGCGCATGCGGATGCCATCGGCTTCAGCCGTGAATTGCTGGCGGCGCGCATCGGCTTCGGCCTTCGCCTTCACCACCTGGATCTCGGCTGTGATCATCGCCGTTTCTTTTTGCTGGCGCGTGGTTTCAATCTGCACCTGGGCCAGCATGCGCTGTTCAATCGAATGCTCATAGGCTTGCGAGAAACCCACTTCTTCGATCTGCACGCCCACCACTTGCACGGGCGCGCCGTCCATGGCCTTGAGCACCGCGCTGTTCACATCCAGGCCCAGCTTCTGGCGTTCCTGAATGGCGCGCACGGCGGTGTACTGGCCGAACACGTTCTTCACGGCGTCGGGCGTCTTGCGTTCCAGCACGCGCATTTGCAGATTGTCGATGGTGCCGTATTCCGAATAGAGCTCGGCCACGTGCTCCGGCGGCACGCGGTACGTGACCGACACGCGCAGGTGCGCGGGCTGTTGGTCATAGCTATAGGCTTCGAGCTTTTCGAACACAAAGGTGTGGTCGCGCACCGACACCGTGCGCACGTCATCGATGAAGGGCGTCTTGAAATCCAGGCCCGGGTCCGACACGCGCACGAGCTTGCCATTGCGCAGCACCACGCCGCGTTCGCCCTGGTCCACCTGGAACCACGAGCCGAACGCCATGAACAAGATCAGGAAAAACAGAATGACGGCCACAATGGCGACCTTCACGTTGCGCGGTTTGACCGCGCCGATCGTCTTGACCATCTGGATGTCTGTCGGCTTCACTTTGAGTCCCTGTCTGATTTTGTACGTTTACGGTCCGAGAACACGGCCGCGATGCCACGAGCGAGCAAATAGGCGACCACGGCCGCCCCCACCAAGATCAGGAAATAACGCATCGCGAGTCCCCCCCGGGAAAGAAGCACCGGATTCTATCCCGTGATCGGGACGGAATCCGCATTGAAAACGCCACCATTGTTGCCAGACTTTTCCGAACGTTGCGAGGCATGCAAAAAGCGCTGTTTTCAGGCTCCGTAATGCCGCAACCCCAGGCGCGACAAGGCGTCGGGATAGTCCCAAAACGCGTGGTCCAACGTCTCCATTTCCTCTTGCTCCGCCTCGGTCATGGCGCCGTAGATATCGTTCAATTCGATGACTTCGGGCGAGGCTTCAAAGCGGTCGATCAGCCCGCGCATGCGTGACAGCACGGCCAGCATATGCGTGGCGCCGATCTTCGTTAATGCCTGCAACGCCAGTTGGCACGTCGGGTCGCCCCAGTTGCACAGAAACTGCATGAAGCCGCCATTGTTGATGTCGGCTTCCATGCGCCACAGCGCCACCAGCTCCTGCTCGATCAAGGGCAGGCGGTCCAGCTTCCAGTCGGCCGCCTGCAACGCGGCCATCGCTTTTTCATAGCGCTGGTCCCATAAGATGTCGTACACATTCAGCATGCCCTGGGGCGACGGTTCCCACAGCGCGGGCCACACCACGCCATGGCCGTCATCCACCAACTGCCATTGCTCGCGTTCGGCGGGCGTGGCTTTCTCAAGGCGGATGTAGCGCTGGATGGGCTCTGACAAGGTCTGGCCATTAGCCAGCGTCAATTGCAGATGCGTGGGCGTCAGCGTGATGGTGTGGATGCGGTAATCAGGGGTTTGCATGGGAAGGGCCGGCATGGGAACGCCCGCGAAAGTACCGGAAGGCGGCCCCGCTGTCGAGGCGCACGCTTTGCTCGCATCAGGCCGCAGACTGTTACGTCATCGCCCTTCTTTGATCTGCTACCGTCAAGTTTCGCGCGCCGGCATGGCGCCGGCGCTGAAAGACGGAGACCCGAATGCCACGTCCTTCCGAGTCCACCCCCTTGATCGGCGTGATCCCCCCGTATGTGCTGGACCGCCTGGCGCAGCATACCGACGCCCGTGTCAGCATGCCCGCCGTCAAGACCCTGATCATTGACCAGCAACAGCGCGGCTTGCGCGAAATGGCCACGCAACCGCCGCGTGCAACGCTCGCGCCCACGACTCCGCCCTCGCCCCCAGGCACGCCGCAGCGCGCCGTCCACGATGCAAACAACAGCACCACGCTGCCCGGCACGCTGATCCGCGCCGAAGGCCGCCCCGCCAGCGGCGACGTCGCGGTAGACGAGGCCTATGCGCATCTGGGCGCTACTTACAAGCTTTTCTGGGACATCTACAAACGCCATTCCATCGACGGCCACGGCCTGCCGCTGGTGGGCACCGTGCATTACGGCGATGACTACGACAACGCGTTCTGGAACGGCGCGCAGATGGTGTTTGGCGATGGCGACGGTGAAGTGTTCAACCGCTTCACCGTTGCGGTGGACATCATCGGCCACGAACTCACGCACGGCGTCATCGACGCCGAAGCCGCCTTGCTCTACCAAGGCCAGTCTGGCGCACTGAACGAATCGCTGTGCGATGTCTTTGGCGCACTGGTCAAGCAATATTCCCTGGGGCAATCTGCGCGCCAGGCAGACTGGCTGGTGGGCGCGGGGCTCTTCACAGAAAAAGTCAGCGCTCGCGCGCTGCGCTCCATGTCAGAACCCGGCAGCGCGTATGACGACCCGGTGCTGGGTAAAGACCCGCAGCCCGCGCACATGCGCGACTACGTCGACACGCCACGCGATAACGGCGGCGTCCACATCAATTCCGGCATCCCCAACCGCGCATTTTTCCTAGCCGCTACAACGCTGGACGGCCCTGCGTGGAAAAGCGCGGGGCGCGTCTGGTACGACACCTTGTGCGACAAGCGGCTGCGTCACGACGCCGACTTCAAGACCTTCGCCGCGCTGACCGTCACCGTGGCCACCGAACGCTTTGATGCAACCATGCAGCGCGCGGTCAAACAAGCCTGGGCCGCCGTAGGAGTCCTGACATGATCGAACTGCCCTCCTTGGATCTTGCGCTGCTGGTGCGGCTGACACGCGAAGGCGGCGTGGCGTATCTGCCTGGCCTGACGCAGCCACGCAGCATCAATCTGGCCACCTGCCCGCCCGGCGTGCGTCAGGAAGTGTGCGATGTGCTGCAACGCGCGGCCCCGTTGGCGGTGCCTGAATGCGGGCAGGCTGGCGGCGACCAGCGCTACTTTCACATCGAGATCGTGATGGACCGCGACGAAGGAACCGCCATCAGTTTCGACGTGCCGGAAGCCGATGCGCCCGACACGCTGGTACAGCTATGGAAGGCGCATGCGGAGCCGGGGCCGTAATCACCGCCCGCATCAATGCGCGCGGAACCCGCCGATCTGAATCGCGCGGCCCGCGTACAGGCCGATGATGGCCATCGCCACGCACAAGGCCGCGCACACGCCCAACGCCACGCCCCATCCGCCCAGACGGTCATGCATGGCCCCCACCAGCGCGGGGCCCGTGGCGGCGAACAGATAGCCGACGCATTGCGCCATGCCCGACAACGCGGCCGCCTGCTGCGCATGGCTGGCGCGCAGGCCCACAAACGCCAAGCCCAGAATGATGCCGCCGCCCGTGCCCAAGCCCAGCAGCACGATCCACAACGTGGCCCAGCCGGGCGCGACGATCAAGCCGGTGAATGCAACGACTGACGCCGCGGCCGAGCAGAACGCCGCACCGCGCTGATCCTTCATGCGGCGCACCACGGGCGCCATAAACAGCGCCGGACCTGCCGACATCAATTGCAGCAGCCCATGCAGCGACCCCGCGCGTTCCGCCGAATAGCCCGCGTCGCGCAAGATGGCGGGCAGCCAGCTCACGCCCACATAGAACACGAACGAGTTGATGCCCAGGTACAAGGTCACCTGCCACGCCAGCGGCGAATGCCACAGACGGCCGCCGTGCGGCGCGTGCGTGGTGGTGGACGCAGGCGCCGTGTGCTGCGCCAGCTGCGGCAGCCACAGCAGCATGCTTACTACCGGCACCACCAACAAGCACAGCGTTGAAAAGCGCCAGCCGTCCGCCGACAAATTGGCCAGCGGAATCGCGATAGCCGACGCCACGCCCGCCGCGATGCCCATCGTCAACACATAGGCCGACGTCATGCCGGCCACGCGTTGCGGAAAATCGCGCTTGACCAGGCTGGGCAGCAACACGTTGCCAATGGCGATGCCCGCACCGATGATCGCCGTGCCCGCATACAAGCCCCACGCCGCGCCCTGAATGCGCACAACGATGCCAGCGGCAATCAGCAGCAGCGCGCCGAACAAGGTGCGCTCCAGCCCGAAGCGGCGCGCAAGCCCCGCAGCAAACAGCGAGACCACCGCAAACGCCAACAGCGGCAAGGTAATCAACATGCCGGCCGCCGTCGAAGACAGGCCAAGCTGTTCGCGGATCATGCTGATCAGCGGCGCCACGCCTGTCACCGGCGCGCGCAACGCCATGGCGATGCAAAGAATGCCCAGCAGGAGCCACACCAGCCGGCTGCCGGAACGTAAAGAGGGAGAGGGATTTCGAGTCATGCCGCCCAGCTTACCCACGCTCGGCTTTACCGAATTTCGAGACAATGACAAACTATCCTTAAATCCTGCCAACCCTAAGCGTGGCTCACTACGCGCGGCTTCCGATGCGCCTGAACCCCATCCCGTCCACTCCTTTCAATACCGATTCCCCCACGCAGCGTACTTTCGCCATGCCGGTGAATGCGGCGGATCGGGACAACGAATCCCCCAGGCATCACCACAACATGGGTCAGCTGGTGCTGGCGCTGCGCGGCGGCGTGACGTGCTCGGTGCCGCAGGGGTTGTGGATGGTGCCGCCGCAATGTGGTGTGTGGATTCCGGGCGGCATGCCGCACAGCAATCGCGTCACCGCCAATGCCAGCGTGTGCTTTCTGTTTGTGCCGGCCGACGTGGCCGGCCTGCCGGACCACTGCTGCACGCTGACGATCACGCCGCTGGTGCGCGAGCTGATCGTGCACTTGTCCGCGCTGTCTGAACCCGACATGGAAACGCCCGCCAACCGCCAGCTGGCCGATGTGCTGATCGAACAATTGCGGCGCATGCCTGCCGAACATCTGCATCTGCCGCTTTCCGATCACCCCCGCCTGCGCGAAATCGCCAGCGCGTTGAACGCCGACCCCGCCGACCGCAGCACGGTGGCGCAATGGGGCAAGCGCGTCGCAATGAGCGAACGCACGCTGGCGCGGCTGGTGCAGCAGGAAGTCGGCATGAGCTTCGGACGCTGGCGCCAGCAGTTGCACCTAATCCTGGCCTTGCAGCGCTTGTCGGCCGGCGTGTCGGTGCAGCGCACCGCCGACGACCTGGGCTATGAATCCGTCAGCGCCTTCATCACGATGTTCAAGAAGACGCTAGGCAAGACGCCGGCGCGATACTTCGCTGACAAGTCCGAAGGGCCGCCGCCTTGACGGCCTCTGCCCACGTTGAGCAGCGCACTTACGCCTGCTTCGGCCCCGCCACGATGAACAGGCGCGGGAATGGCAGCAGCACCGTGCCGTCGGCCAACGCCGGATAGGCCTCGGCGATCAACGCCTGATAGCGCGCCAGAAAGCTGGCCTGCTCGGCGGCGTCCAGCGTGTCCAGGTATGGCCGCAGGGCGGTGCCCTTGAACCATTCAACGACGGCCGCAGCGCCCGCCAGCGGGTGGTGATACGTGGTGCGCCACACGTCCAGCACGCCGCAATGCGGCTTCAGCAGCTCGTAGTACCAGGCGGCGCTGTGGCGCGGCGGGTGCTTCACGCCGCCCGTTTTCGCGGCCCACGGCGCTTCACCCGCCACCTGGCGTGCGAGGCGATGCGCGGGTTCTTCCATGTTGTCGGGCGTTTGTATGGCCAGGATGCCGCCCGGCGTCAGCTTGCTGACCAGCCGGGGATACAGCGTGGCGTGGTCAGGCACCCATTGCAACGCGGCGTTCGCCAGAATCACGTCGTATTGTTGCGGCGGATTCCAGGTGGCGATATCGGCCAGTTCGAACTCCAGCGCGGGCAGGCGCTTGCGGGCGGCCAGGACCATGTCTTCCGAGCTGTCCATACCCGTGACCTTCGCATCCGGGTAACGGCTGGCCAGCACCTCAGTGGAATTGCCCGGGCCACACCCCAGGTCCACCGCAACCTTGACCGCGTCATTCGGCACGGCCGCCACCAGATCGCGCACCGGCCGGGTGCGTTCGTTTTCAAAAGCGGAGTATTGCTTGGCGGACCAACTGTTGTTGCTCATGACGGCTCCTTGCCGGACGACGATGTACGGCTGAACTCTACGCCTGGCTTATCCATATTACAAATATAGAAATAGGTGCCTATTCATATTCAATAAATATGTCTTTCACAGAAAGAAAAAACCCGCCGGGGCCAAGCCGGCGGGTTTCGGGTTGCAAGTTCAAGCAGGATTACTGGGTCTTCAGTTCCGCCGAGCGGGTTTTCCACAGCGAGAACAACACCCCGCCCAGGATCAGGCTGAACGTCACGCCCAACGAGATCACGGCAGGCACCTTGCCGATAAAGCCCACCAGGAAAATCTTCGTACCGATGAACACCAGGACAAGCGCCAGGGCGTACTTCAGGTAATGGAAGCGGTGAATCATGGCAGCCAGGGCAAAGTACAGCGCACGCAAACCCAGGATGGCGAAGATGTTGCTGGTGTAGACGATGAACGGGTCGGTCGTGATGGCGAAGATGGCCGGCACGGAGTCCACCGCAAACACCAGGTCCACAAACTCGATCAGCACCAGGGCCAGCAGCAGCGGCGTCGCAAAACGCACCTTCTTCGACGTGGCCGGGTCGGTCTCGGTCACTACGAACGCGTTACCGCGCAGGCCTTCCGTCACACGCATATGGCGCTTCAGGAACTTCAGGATCGGGTTGGTGGCGATATCCGGCGTCTGGTCGGCAATCATCCACATCTTGATGCCCGTGAACACCAGGAACGCGCCAAACAGATACAGCAGCCAGCCGAAGTTGCTAACCAGCGCAGCGCCCAAACCAATCATGATGGCGCGCAGCACGATCACGCCCAGGATGCCCCAGAACAACACGCGATGCTGGTACTGACGCGGAATCGCGAAGAAGCTGAAGATCAGCGCAATCACGAAGACGTTGTCCATCGACAGCGATTTTTCAATCATGAAGCCGGTGTAGTACGCCATGCCGCTCGTGGCGCCCAGCTGCCACCAGACCCAGGCGCCGAACAAGAGCGCGGCGCTGATGTAACCGGCAGACAGCAGCAGGCTTTCGCGCACGCCGATTTCGCGGTCTTCCTTGTGCAGCACGCCCAGGTCAAAGACCAGCAAGCTCACGACGATGCCGATGAATAGCAGCCAACTCCAGGTCGGTGTCCCCAGAAAATCGGCCATGAAGAAGGTGATCAAAGTGTCCATGAATGCCCCGCTGTGTTCGAAGGTGCCCATCATCCGGATCTTGGGCTAACCGAGAAATCAGCCTGAAAGTGAGTTAAGGTTCGGAAAAACCGAAGTGAGCCCCATCGTGCTGAACTACCGACACCTGTATTACTTCTGGATGGTCGCCAAGGAAGGCGGCTTTTCCCGGGCCGCTGAACGGCTGGACATGGCCATCCAGACCATCAGCGCGCAAGTGCGTGAATTGGAAAAAAACCTGGGCCACCAACTGCTCAAGCCGGCGGGCCGGGGCGTGGCGCTGACGGATGCCGGCAAGGCGGCCTTTGCGCGCGCCGAAGAAATATTTCAGATCGGCCACACGCTGCCGCAGGAAGTGCGCGCGGCGGCCACGAAACCGGTCATCCGGCTGTCGGTGGGCTTGTCGGACGGGATATCCAAGCTGGCGGCGCACGCGCTGCTGGGGCCGGTGCTCGACACGCCCGACCTGCGCCTGACCTGCCATGAAGGCGAAGTGGAAGAACTGCTGGGCGAGTTGGCCCAGCACCACCTGGACTTGGTGCTGGCTGGCCAGGGCGCGCCCGCCAACCCCAACCTGCGCTTAACTAGCGACCGGCTGGTGTCGTCCCCCGTGGACTGGTACGGCCCTGCCAAGCTCGTGCGCAAGTCCGACACGCAGGACTTCCCGCGCTGCCTGGAGCGCCTGCCCGTGTTGTTGCCCACCGGGCACTCGGTGCTGCGCCAGACGCTGGACCGCTGGTTCAACGAACGCGGCGTGCTGCCCAATGTGGTGGGAGAATTCGAAGACAGCGCGCTGATGTCGGTATTTGCCGCGCGCGGACTGGGCGTTTTCCCGCTTAGCCGGCTGGGCGGCGACGATATCGGCCTGCTGCGCGGTTTGCGTCCGCTGGCCCGGTGCGACGACGTGCAAGAAGAGATTCACGCCATCCGCAACCGCCGCGGCCAGCACCATCCCTTGGTCCAAACCATCCTCGCCCACGCTAAGACTTCGGTTTTTTCTTAATGTTTGTCACACCCACTCTGGTTTTTCGGAAATAGAATCCGCTTTATCGTGGACCCTCTTTTGAATCTCGGAGTACCACTGCAATGAAAAAATTCATCTGGCTCGCTTTCGCCGTGCTTGCTGCACTCTGGACCGGGCTGGCGGCGCTGACGCTGCAACTGACCAACTGGGTCCTGTCAACCATCTCCACGGCGCAGGTGCCGGGCGCTGCGCTGGACACGTCCCAATGGGTCGCGCCCGCGTGGGCCGCAGGCTGGTTCGACCCGGCCTGGCTGCAAGGTTTGCAAGGCGCTCTGGTGTGGGCCGCCCAAAGCCTGAACCAGGTCCTGCCGTTCGCGGGTGGCCTGGGCACACTGATCTCGGTGCTGGGCTGGATCGTCTGGGGCTTTGTCATCGCCGGCCTGCTGGTGCTGGCGCTGATCCTGAACTGGCTGAACGGCAAGCGCGAGCAGGCCGCTGCGGCCCAATCCCGCCAAGTGGTGTAATAACGCAGGCAACGCGCCACCCGGCACGCTGCCTCCCAAGAGGAGCGTGCCGTGCCCACCCGAACTGTCCCTGCCCTGACCTTGTCTTTGGCGGCCCTGCTATCCGCAGGGCCTGCGCAGGCTTCCCCCAGCGCTTCCGGCGTGGAAGTCTGCACGGTCACGGGCACATCGGGGCAGTACAGCGTGCGGGTGCGCAACACGGGCGAGGCCACACTTGCCCGCGTCGACGTCATGGGTGTCCGCCTGGACACCGCAGGCCAGGCGACCGATACGCTCACCGTCAGCCTGACGGACATCCCCCACAGCAAATACAAAACCGCCATCCTGGCGCGGCACGAGGAATCGGCCGCGTTGGACCGCATCGTCACCTACGCCGTCGTGGACGGCACGGAAACCCCTCAGCAGGAACTGTTCGCCGGCAAGGTCGCGCATGTGACGCACGGCACGACCCTGCAATACACGCTGGCGCCGCTGGCTGTGCGCGGCTGGACGGTGGCTTATGGATCGGCCACGTCTCCCAAGCTGGAAACCGGCGCCGCCGTCTTGCTGAGCTACCCCGTGCGCGGGGCCAAAAAACTGGCGACCCGGCCCGAAGCGGGCCGCACACCCACCGCCGTCACACCGCTTGTGCCGTGCCGCGAACCCGGCAAGACGTCCTGATCAGGTACCGCTCAGCAGGTCGCGTTCGTTCAGCAGCGCGTAGACAATTTCCGGGGTGTTATCGAAGCCGCGCCGAATGGCGGCGGGCAGCGCGGTGCGCGTCTTGCGGCACAGGCCGGGCGCCTCTTCCAGCTGAATTGAAATCCCGCGCGACGTGCGCACCTCGTTGTCGCTGGGCGTAATCACAATCACGATGCCCAGCTGATCTTGAATACGGCCCTGCATGGCGCGCAGATCTTCAAGGCTGCGGATGTTTTCCAGCCGCGCGACCAGGCGCTTTTCCTCTTCCTTCGTCAGCCGCAGGATGCGCACGTCGGCCGCCGGATCAGCCAGCAGCCGGTCGCGGTCGCACAGACAGGCGCCCGGCGGACATTCTTGGCGAATAGGAAAGGGAAGGTTCATGGCGGACTGACGCGCCAAGGCTCGGCGCAAATTCGATAAGCGTGGACAACAGCCAACGATCAATTCTACTCAGGATGCCGGCCCGCCCCGCGCCAAGCACTACTCGTTTTCCCGCAATGGGCTGCGGTATATTGCCCCACTCAAATCGAAGCGTGGGAGAAGCGGGTGAAACGAATTTTGCTTGCGGCCGCTCTGGCCGCGCTGGGCGCAGCAAGCCAGGTCGCGCTTGCCCAATCTGCCCCGCGCGAGTTTCCCTACCCCATCAAGGCCGGCCTGTCGGCGGTCGTCAAGGTCAGCGGCGGCGACGCGCCACACGCCACCGTGCGCGTGGGCAATGGCCCCGATCAAACGCTGGGCAGCTTCGACGAGGCCGTCGACCAGATGCAATCCGTGGACATCAACCACGACGGATACCGCGACCTGGTGCTGGGGCAAAGCGGCGGCAGCACGCAAATCTTCGCCCGCCTGTTCCTGTATCGTCCCGACAGCGGCACCTTCCAGGAAATTGCGCATCCCGACCCGACGAGTCCTTGCCGGGGCTTCGTGAACCCGGTGATCGACGACAAGCAGGCCGTGATCCACGTGGCGTGCCGCTATGGCGCCGCCAGCAATGGCTTCGAGGAATACGTGTTGCGTCCTGACGGCACGGTGCGCGCCACGTCATGGACCACCCAAGCGCTGTTCGGTCTGGAGAGCGAAGCCGCCGAACTCACTTACCGCTTCAATGAAGACGGTTCCACCGCACGCATCGAGATCGAAGGCGAAGGCTCGCCGCTGGAAGGCGGCACCGTGCCGGTCAGCAAGCTGGACTTGTACGACACGCCCGACGTCAACACCCGGCCCGCCATGACTGCCGCCGAAGGCGAACACCTGGACGTCGTGGCCATCCGTGCGCCCGATTGGCTGCAAGTGCGCTACGCCAGCAAGACGGCGGGCGACGTACTGAAATGGGTGCGCTATGGCGACCTGCGCGTGGACAAGCATCAGCTTGCCGCGCCATCATCCCCAGGCGGCCTGGCGCTGGATCTTGCCGACACGCTGGCCGACTGGAAGGGCGAAGACGGCGGCCTGTTCATGGTGAGCGTGGCCAACAACGGTGACGCCCCCGTCGCCCTGAACGCGCCGCGCATCTGGCTGCTGCTGACCAATGCGCAGGGCGACCGCATCGTGCACCCGCTCTACCAACGCGAGGGCGACACCCTGCACCCGGCCAACCCGCTGGGCTTTGCCCGCGACCCGATCGTCTGGGCCACGGGCGAAAACGGCAAGCCGGCCTACCTGGTGAACGACAACGGCTACAGCAACGTTCCGTTCCTGCCTGCGCTTGCGCCCGGCAAGTACCGCGCGGCGGCCGTGCTGACCGACCCCGGCAATCTTGCCCAGCCGATCGTCTCGAACGACATCACGTTCGACTATCCGCTGCCGAAACGGCCGCCTGCGCCGCAATAAGCGCCCCGCGCGCCGTCAAGGAGACTCCAGCTTGTCCGCAGGCACGCATACGTCCTACCCGGAACCGTTTCCCACCTTGGAATCCACCGATTTTTCGGGCGAGGGTTCGTTCTATTTCGATCTCGTGCGCCTGCAAGATCGCGACGATATTCCGCGCGGCTTTCTACACCGGCACAGCTACTACCACCTGCTCTGGATGAGCGAGGCCAGCGGCACCCACATGCTGGATTTCGAGCAGCACGAGGTGCGCGACCACTCAGTCTTCTTCCTGTCGCCCGGCCAGATCCACGCCTGGACGTCTTCCGTGAAGCCGCGCGGCTACGTGCTGAACATCAGCACGGATTTCTTCGCGCATATGTTCCCGCTCGCGGACGACATCGCCAAGTTTCCCTTCTTCCACCTGGCGGGCGGCACGCCCGCCATTTATCTGTCACGCGAGCAGCACGACGGCATGCTGCCGCTGCTTAATGAAATCGAACGCGAAACGCGCCAACGCCAAACCGGGCGCTTCGACGTGGTTCGCTCTTACCTGCTTATCCTGCTGACGCAGCTGCGGCGCCTTTACCCGGCCGACGAGCGCGAGACCGCCGCCGGCCCCAGCTATTCGCTGGCCAAGCGGTTCACCATGCTGATCGAGGAACACTACCTGACGTTCGGCGCCATCCGCCAATACGCCGACGCGCTATGCGTAAGCGAACGCCAGCTCAACGAGGCCGTCAAGCGCAGCATGGGCCGCACCGCCAGCCAGCTGGTGCAAGAGCGCATTGCGCTCGAGGCCAAACGCCTGCTGAGCAATACGGGTTTGAGCATCGCCGAAATCGCATTCCAGCTGAACTTCGAAGACCCCTCCTACTTTGCTCGCTTCTTCAAGAAGCACACCGGCTGCACCGCCGGCGATTTCCGCAAGAAGTACGACCGGCCCATCGGCTGACGGCCGCGCCGGGCGTATCCGCGGAAAAGTGCAAGACAAGCTCTGATCTGTCCTAACGCGCCCGGCATTGGGCTGCGTAAAGTTCATCCAGACCCAACCCGCCGCTTTGCGGCCTGATTGAAACTGCGATGAACGACACTCCAACATTGATGACGGGCGGCCAACATGTGGTGCGCGCGCTGCTGGAACACGGCGTGGACACCGTATTCGGCGTTCCTGGCGAAAGCTATCTGGACGTGCTGAACGCGCTGTACACGGAACGCGACCGAATCCGCCTGGTGTCCTGCCGCCACGAAGGCGCAGCGTCATTCATGGCCGAAGCGCACGGCAAGCTGACGGGCCGCCCGGGCATCTGCATGGTCACGCGCGGCCCCGGCGCCACCAATGCCAGCATCGGCGTGCAGACGGCGTTCCAGGATTCCACGCCGCTGATCGTGCTGGTGGGCCAGGTGGGCAACGACATGGTGGAGCGCGAGGCGTTCCAGGAAATCGACTACCGGCGCATGTTTGGGCAGTTCACCAAATGGGTGGCGCAGATCGACAGCGCCGCGCGTGTCACCGAATACATGAACCGCGCCTTCTCGGTGGCGATGTCAGGCCGGCCCGGTCCGGTGGTGCTGGCGCTGCCCGAAGACATGCTGACCGAATTGGCCGCGCCCCAGGACTGCGGGACGATCCAGTTTCCGCAGGCGCACCCGGCACCCGATGCCATGGCCAGCATGCGCGCCCTGCTGGCCGGCGCGCGGCGGCCGCTGATGATCGTGGGCGGTTCGGGCTGGACCGGCGCGGGTCTGGACAGCTTGGCCCGCTTTGCCAATTTGAACGGCTTGCCCGTGGCGTGCTCGTTCCGCCGCCAGGACCTGTACGACAATCACCATCCGCAGTACGTGGGCGAAGTGGGCATCGGCATCAATCCGGAATTGGCCGACGCCGTGCGCAACGCCGACGTGATCCTGGCGGTGGGCGCGCGCCTGGGCGAAATGGTGACGGGCGGCTATACGCTGCTGCAATCTCCCGTGCCCAAGCAGACGTTGATCCATGTGCTGGCCAGCCCGGAAGAGCTGGGCCGGGTGTATCAGCCCACCTTGAAGATACCGTCGGGGCTGGACGCCTTCGCGGATGCGGCCGCCGGACAGGCTCCGCTGGACGCGGCCCCGTGGCGCGGCTGGCTCGACGCGCTGCGGCAAAGCTACGTGCGCTACACGGAACCGCCCGCAAACTCTCTGCGCATGGACCCGGCACGTGTCATCGTCGCCCTGCGCGAGGCGCTGGATGCGCGCGCCATCCTCACCAACGGCGCGGGCAACTACAGCGCCTGGGCGCATCGCTACTACCGTTTCAGCCATCCCCGCACCCAGCTTGCGCCCACCAGCGGCGCCATGGGCTACGGCGTGCCAGCCGCCATTGCGGCCAAGCTGCGCCACCCCGAACGGCAGGTCGTCTGCCTGGCCGGCGATGGCTGCTTCCTGATGACCTCGCAGGAGCTGGCCACCGTCAAACAACACCGCCTGGCCATCGTCTTCATCGTGTTCAACAACGGCATGTACGGCACGATCCGCATGCACCAGGAAGTGAACTACCCGGGCCGGACCATCGGCACGGACCTCTGCAACCCCGACTTCGTGGCCTATGCGGAATCGTTCGGCGTGCCCGCCGAACGCGTCGACAGCCACGAGAGCTTCGCGCCCGCCTTGACGCGGGCGCTGGACAGCGGTTCTCCCTATCTGATCGAACTCAGCCTGGACCCCGAGGTGATCACGCCTCGGTCCACCCTGACCAGCTTGCGCGAAAAGGCGCAACTTGCCGCATCCTGAAGTCCAGGATCGGACTGCCGCGCGCCAGCCGCAAGCACGGCGCGCGGCGCCCACATAAAAAAATATCCAATACTGGAGAGAGACTATGAATACCCCCCTGCCGCCCCTGCGGCGGCTGGCCGCGGCCGCGATGCTGGCCACCGCGACCCTTAGCGCCACATCGTTCGCGGCATCGCCCGCCGCCACCGCCAGCTATCCCGAACGCCCCCTGCGCATCATCGTGCCCTTCGCCGCGGGCGGTGCCACCGACGTCATCGCGCGCACCGTGGCGCAATCCATGGCCACCCGCCTGGGCCAGCCGGTGGTGGTGGAGAACAAAGCCGGCGCCAACGGCAACATCGGCGCCGTCATGGCAGCGCGCGCTGAACCCGACGGCTACACCCTGCTGATGGCCACGTCCAGCCACGCCATCAATTCCACGCTGTATCACAAGCTGGACTACAGCCTGACAGGCGACTTCGCTGGCCTGTCGAACCTGGCGTCGGTGCCCTTGCTGCTGGTGGTGAACCCGTCGGTGCCGGCCAAGACGCCCGAAGAGCTGGCCGCGTACGCCAAGGCCAACGGCAACCGCGTGAACTACGCCTCGGGCGGCACCGGTACGGCGTCGCACCTGGCGGGCGCGCAGTTCAATTCGCTGGCCGGCGCGCAGATGACGCATGTGCCCTACAAAGGGGGTTCGCAAGCGCTCAATGACCTGATGGGCGGCCAAGTCCAGATCATGTTCGCGAACCTGCCCGAAGTGCTGTCGCAGGTGCAAGCCGGCCGCCTGACGCCCATCGCCGTCACGGGCCAGCAGCGCCACGCCTCTCTGCCCAACGTGCCGGCGTTTTCCGAAACGTCTTACCCGGCCATGAACGCCCGCTCCTGGTTCGGCCTCTTTGTGCCCGCGGCCACGCCGGCGCCCGTGGTGGAAAAGCTGTCGCAGGCCATCACCCAGGGTGTGGCCGACCCCGCCGTGCAGGACAAGCTGAAAGGGCTGGGCGCCGACCCCGTCGGCGACGGCCATGCCGCCTTCCAGCAATACGTGAACCAGGAAGTGGCGCGCTGGAGCGTGCTGGTGAAACAGTCCGGGGCCACGGCCGAATGACGATCCCCCTTCGCAACACTCATTAAGGAAACCCCATGCTTTACGACGTACGTACCTACACCTGCCGCGCCGGCACCATCCGGAAGCATCTGGCGCTTTATGCGGAGCACGGCTATGAAGTGCAAAGCCGCCACCTCGGCAAACCCCTGGCCTACATGCAGACCGAGACGGGCGACGTCAACAGCTACATGCACATCTGGGTCTATGACAGCGCCGCCGACCGCGAAGCCAAGCGCCAGGCGCTGCAGAAAGACCCCGACTGGGCCACCTACCTGACCAAGAGCGCCGACGCCGGCTATCTGATCCGCCAGGAAAACCGGCTCATGACGCCCACGGCGTTCTTCCGGCCGTAAAGCCCATCCGCGTCGGCGCAAAGCGTGCTTGAACCGCTGCGGGCCGACGCCTTCCCGACGATTGTTGCCAATGCGGCAACATCATGGTCCCTTGGCCGGGCCTACTCCTGATTTCCCTGCGCACCTACGATTTGGGCGTTGTTCAAACACGCGCCGCGCCCGGCCCAGCATTGCCGGGACACGCAAATCCATCGAGGGAGTCACCATGAGTCAACGTCTAAACGCTTTCGCGCAATCGCCCGAGCTGTTCAAGAAATTCGTCGAATTCGGCATGCTCTTGAAGTCGGGCACCATCGAGCAGCCCATCCTGGACTTGGTCGAGATCCGCGCCTCGCAGATCAACGGCTGCGGCTTCTGCCTGGACATGCATGTGAAGCAGGCCAAGATCCACGGTGAACGCGAACTGCGCCTGCACCATGTTGCGATCTGGCGTGAATCCACCGAGTTCTCGCCGCGCGAACGCGCCTGCCTGGCGTGGACCGAGGCGCTGACCACCCTGGGCGCGCAGGGCGTGCCCGACGACATCTATGAGCGCGTCCGGACCCAGCTATCCGAAAAGGAAATCTCGGACCTCAGCTTCGCCGTCATGGCGATCAATGGCTGGAATCGCCTGAACGTCGCATTCCGGACCGTCCCCGGATCGGCCGACAAGGCGTACGGCCTGGACAAGGCCAAGTTCAACTAAGGACGCATCATGAAAATCCTGGTTATCGGCGGGACGGGCCTGATCGGCTCCAAACTCGTCAAGCTGCTCACGGCGCGCGGCCACGACGCCACGGCTGCGTCGCCGGCCACTGGCGTCAATACGATCACCGGCGAAGGCCTGGATGAAGCGCTCGCGGGCGTGGACACGGTGGTCGACGTGGCCAACTCGCCCTCGTTCGAAGACAAGGCCGTGCTGGAGTTCTTTCAGGTCTCGGGGCGCAATCTGTTGGCGGCAGAAGCCCGGGCCGGCGTGCGGCACCACGTCGCGCTATCGGTGGTTGGCACGCACCGCCTGGCTGAAAGCGGATACTTCCGCGGCAAGATTGCACAGGAAGCGCTGATCGTCGCGGCCGGCATTCCGTACACCATCGTCCACAGCACGCAGTTCTTTGAATTCCTGGGCGGCATCGTGCAATCGGGCACGCAGGGCGACGACGTGCTGCTGTCACCCGCCTTCGTGCAGCCGATCGCGTCCGACGACGTGGCCCTGGCCATGGCTGACGCCACGCTGGCAGCGCCGGTGAACGGCACGGTGGAAATCGCCGGGCCCGAGCGGGTGCGCCTGGCCGAGCTGGCGCAACGCTACCTGCGCAAAACCGGCGACGCGCGCAACGTGCGGGCAGACCCCGGCGCCCGTTATTTCGGCGCCTTGCTCGACGACGACACGCTTGTGCCAGGCCCCGGTCCGTGGCTGGGCAAGATCAACGTCGAAACCTGGTTCAGCCGGTCGGGCGCAAAAAAGTAGTGTCAGGCACGCGCCCCGTCATGCCCAAAGCAGTGGCCGAGGAACTGATCTGCATATCCTGCGCACGGATACCGTCAGTCATGTAGTCAATGAAGACGCGCATGCGCGCCGGCAAGTGCTCGCGGCTGAGGAAGCACAGGTAATGTCCGCGGTCATCCGGCGCGTATTGCGGCAGGCAGGCGACCAGGCTGCCCGCGCGCAAGTGATCGCAGACCTGGTAGCCCGCCATTTGCGCAATGCCGTGGCCGTCCAGCACCGATTGCAGCACCAGATCGGCATCGTTGAACGTCAGCATGGCGGGCGGCGTCACCTTGCGCAACTGGCCGCCCACCTTGAATTCCCATTCGTAGACTCGCCCCGACGCGAACAGAAAGTTCACGCCATGATGGCCGGCGATGGCTTCGACGCTGTCTGGCAGACCGTGCCTGGCCACATAGGCGGGCGACGCGCACAACATCATTGGCATCGGAATCACCTTCTTGGCGATCACGCGACTGTCTTCCATCCGGCCGTTGCGGAACGACACGTCGACGCGGTCGGTGGTGAAGTCGGTTGGCCCATCGTCAAGCAACAGCTCGACCGAGATGTTCGGGTAGGCCTGCCGGAATCCGTGAAGCAGCGGCGCAACAACTTTGCGGCCGAAGCCCACCGTGGCGCACACGCGCAATTGCCCCGAGGGCGGCCCCTCACGCAGGTCGCGCATGTCGTCCAGCGCCCGGATGATCCGGCCCACGCCCGGATGGCACTCGTCATAGAAACGTTGGCCCTCGGCAGTCAACGACGTGCTGCGCGTCGTGCGCACGAAGAGCCGGATGCCCAGTTGATCTTCCAGCTTTTGCACACTGCGGCTGACGGCCGACCGGCCGATGCCCAGCCGGTCGCCGGCCTTGGCGAAGTTGCCTTCCACGGCGACGGCGATGAACGCCATGACGCCGGCATAGCTGGTGGCGAAGCTGTCGGCCAGGGAATCCGGGCCATTGGCCGGAATGGCCGGGCGGATGGCGGGGGAGTCGGAGAGGGGTGGCGGCATTTGGGCGGCGTCGCAAGTAGGTTGATCCTACTGTTAAGACGGCGCACCGGACCATTCTGTGACATTGAACGCAAAAAAAGTGGCGCCCCCTGGAGAAAAGCCGCGCTTGCCGCGCAAGCGCGGCCAGGCGTCGCGAGCCGGGGGCTGGGGGCTGGGGGCTGGGGGCTGGGGACTGGGGACTGGGGGCCGGGGACTGGGGGCCGGGGGCCGGGGGCCGGGGGCCGGGGGCTGAGGCCGGGGCCGCGAGCCGGGGCCGGGGCCCAGGGCCGGGGGCCGGGGGGGCCGAAAATCGTCGTCGTTCGTCCCCTATTTCACCAACGTCAGGACAGGCGCCCCCTGCTTCTTGATCAGGACAACCAGAAACTTGGCGGGCTGCGTCTGACTGGCGTTGCGGCCCACGGTGTGAACGTCGTGCGGGCCTTCGTAGAATGTCTGGCCAGGGGTCAGCGTCACTTCCTTGCCGCCCTTGACCTGCATCACGATGCTGCCCTCAAGCACATAGACGAAGCTGTAGGCGTCGTGGCGGTGGATCGGGTCGGCCGCGCCGGGCGGGTAGTCGACGACGATCATCAGCGCATCCTTGCCCGGAATGTCCGGCAAGTCCTTGCTCATCAACTCAGTGACGATGGCGTCGGCCGGTGCGGCACCGGACGCGGCGTGGGCAAACGGGCTTAACAGCACGCCTGCGGCGAGAAAGGGCGACGCGAACTTCGTGATCTTTGACATGGCCAGTCCTTGGCAACGAGTAGGGCCCCCCATCGTAGGAATACCGGCCACGCGGCGGTAGGTCCGCGCAGGGGATCACCATGTTGCCGCGCAGGCACCAACGCCCGCGCACAATGCCGGTATCAGCCTTGCGAAAGCCCAGAATGCCGGTATCAGCCTTGCGAAAGCGCCGCCGACATGCGCGCGAGCTTGTCCGGATTGCGCTGCACCAAGACTCGCGTCAGACGCTCACCATCGGTTTCGAAGGCCATCACCGATTCAAGGTGACCTTCAATGAAACGCAACAGGGTCCATTGGCCATTTACCTGAACGACTTCGGCGCGCAGGCCGTCGCGGAAGCGGCGCTTGCCAGCGTAGAACAGCTGCGCCAGGCGTTTTCCGCCCACCAGACTGGCAAAGCTGGATACCTTGCCGCCGCCGTCGCCAATCAGTTCGGCGTCGTCGCTCAATAGCGCATGCAGGCCATGGAAATCGCTGCGCTGCATCGCGTCGGCAAATGCGTGCAGCAGGCGTTGCAATGTCGCGCGCGGCACGGCCTGACGAGGAGCGCCCTGGCTCAACTGCTGCTTGGCCCGCCGCACGAGTTGACGCACGGCAGGCTGCGTCTTGTCCAGCGTCTGCGCGATGTCTTCATAGTCGGCGTCAAAGACTTCCCGCATCAGGAAAGCCGCGCGGGCGTCCGGCGACAAGCGCTCCAGCATGTACAGAAAAGCCACCGACACGTCGTCGGCTTGCTCATGGATCTGTTCGGGCGTGGCTGGCGCGGCCATCAGCATCGGCTCGGGCAGCCAGACCCCCACGTAATTCTCCCGCTCGGCCTTGGCCGCACGCAGGCGGTCGACGGACAAGCGAGTGGTGACGGTGACCAGCCACGCTTCGGCGTTCCGAACCGCCGAACGGTCTGTGCCATCCCAGCGCAACCAGGCTTCCTGCACAACGTCTTCCGCCTCGGCAACAGCACCAAGCATGCGGTAGGCGATCGCGTACAGGCGAGGACGGTGACGCTCGAAGAGGAGCACGGAGTCGGTCATGGAGGGGGGCAACGCCACGCAAGGCGGCACAGGAAGAAAAGTATTTTGCCGTAGCAGTGTGGCGGCGACAAGGACGATGCGCCGGCGCCGCGCCGCTGCGTATCCCTGCGTATTGGTGCGCGCTGCACAACAGCGTGCTTCCCGCTGAGGATCTACCGCGTGGCGGGGGGCAGACCTAGGATGCCCACTCCAGTACGGCCCTCAATCAGGAGAACTCGCTATGCTTTCCACAGACCACACGTTGCATCCCAGCCCCCTCAAGCCCATCGACATGGTCCCCTCCCGCTACGCGGTGCAGGTGGGTGATATCGACGCGCTGGTGGTCAGCGATGGCGTGCTGCCGTTGCCCACCGCCACGATGGCCACCAATGCCGACCCGGCCGACTTGGCCGATTGGCTGAGCCACATGTTCATGCCGCCCAACGCGTTCGACTGGCCCCTGAACGTGATGGTGGCCCGTAGCGCGGGTCAGACGATCCTTATCGACGCAGGGCTCGGCGGGCAGTTCCCGGGCTTTCCGCGCGCCGGCCAATTCCCCCAGCGCCTGGCGTCCGCCGGCATCGCCCTGGAGTCCGTGACGGACGTGATCATCACCCACATGCACATGGACCACGTGGGCGGGTTGCTGGTCGCCGGCGTGAAAGAACGCTTGCGTCCGGACGTGCGCATCCACGTGTCGGCAACCGAAGTCGCGTTCTGGACGTCGCCCGATTTCACGCACACCGTCATGCCCAAGCCGGTGCCCGACGTGCTCCGATCCACCGCCACGGCCTTCTACAACGAATACCGCGACCGGCTGTGCATCTTCGAAGACACGCATGAAGTCGCGCCCGGTGTGATCGTGCGCCTGACAGGCGGCCATACCCCGGGGCACAGCGTGGTCGACCTGGTGTCAGGCGGCGAGCGCCTGACCTTTGCAGGCGACGCCATGTTCCCGGTGGGGTTTGACCACCCCGACTGGCACAACGGCTTCGAGCATGACCCCGAAGAGGCAGCGCGCGTCCGCATCGGCCTCTTTCAAGAGTTGGCCGAAAACGGCGGGCTGCTGGTCGCTGCCCATTTGCCGTTCCCGTCCGTCGGCCGGGTCGCCGTCAATGGCGACGCCTTCCGCTGGGTTCCGGTCATTTGGGATTACTGACCCGAGCCACCTGACACCGGGCGCGGGGCTTCACGGCTGCCGATTTCCATGACGGGACGCGGCAGCTCACCGGCTGGCTCCAGAACAGCCTCCAGCGCCGCGCGCGTGGTTGAAGCCGCCTCCCGCTGCAACAAGGGCGCATCCTGCAGCGCCGACTGCGGCACGCTGTGATCTGCCCACGCCGCAGGCACGGTCTCCGTTTGGTAAGGAATGGTCGAATTTGAGCCGAGCGCGGTTACGTGGTGGCGACGATTTCCTAGGAGTTGATCGTCTTTACTGCCGGTTTTTTCGGAAGATCCCCTGATCGCTCAGTGATTCAATGCGAGCTTTCCCGATGGGGGTAAAGCGCCCGCTTTCCCACCATGCAGCCCAACACCAGAAGCGCGGCATACACCAGCAGCGTCACACCGACCGCCACGTTGGATTCCGCAATGCGCGTCGGGGGGCCCCAGCGCATCGCTAGATCGGCCAAAATGCCCACGCCGATTCCCACCACCTGCGCCAGCCAGAAGGCCAGCGTGCCGTGGGCCAGCGCTCGCCCTTGGCGCGCGTCGCCTATCGGGCGCGGCAGGATTTTCAGGCAGACGCGCGTGCACAGCACCAGGATGAGGGCGGGCAGAACCAGGTAGCCCAGCACGTGCGCTAGCCAGCCCATCTTGGGTGACTGCATTTGCAGGTAACAGCCCACGCCGACGACTACGCTCAATTGCCAGCCCAGCATCATGAGTCCCGCGTTCCAGGCGGCATGGCGCTGTTCATAGACCGGACCACCGGCAGGACCCGCAGGCTGCACTGTCCCCGTAGCAATGCGCAAGGCGAGATA
This sequence comes from Achromobacter kerstersii, assembly GCF_902859595.1. Taxonomy (GTDB): domain Bacteria; phylum Pseudomonadota; class Gammaproteobacteria; order Burkholderiales; family Burkholderiaceae_B; genus Achromobacter; species Achromobacter kerstersii. The sequence goes on from NZ_CADIJQ010000004.1 coordinate 187,913, forward strand.
CGCGCCAAGAATTTCCAGCGTAATGGTCAGGGCGCTGATGATCAGCGCCACGGCAATGAAATGGCCCGTCTGGCCCGCCTGGATCGCCGCGCCGGCGTGCTCCAGGACGTACCGTATCAGCGCTTTGTGCAAGTAAATCGTGGCGACCGACACAGTTAACGAGAAGATCAACAGCAAGGCGATGAACGTGCCGAAGAGCTTGCGGGGTTGGTCCACGGCCTGCGTGTTGTGTTGACGCAGCCAGCGATGCATGGCGCCCCACACCGTCAAGCCGACGAAGACGGTCCACGTTGCAATGGTGGCCAGCAGCGGCATCAGGTATTTCGGCTGGCTGTAGACCTCGCGTAATTGTGCGGACTGGGGTAACGCGATCAGCTGGTAGCTTTGCGCCAGCGCCGCGTAGATCACGCACAGGATCACGGCGGTCAATGCCATGCGCCAGGCAAGCGAGGGGGAGGAGCGAGCGTGGTTGATCATCAGCGTAGAGCGAAGCGTATCGGATATCGAATACAAGCCGGTGGCAGAGGCGTTGCAAGCCCTTCATGCCAAGCCACTGCGGCGACGAGTATTCAGGATGACTGGACCATCGTTGAAGAGCCAGCGAACTATACGCTTTCGTTGCAAATTCCACCCTTAACGCGGCGCCCGCACCCTGCTCCCATTCGCCGGATACCGCACGCCCCGATCAGCTCGCGACAATGGGCGGGCCAACCTTTTCCGGAGGGCGGGCGGCGGGACAGGGGCAGGCGCACAAGGCAACACGGAAGAAGGCCGGCATTTTCAATCATGAATCTCATTACTACAAACACACTTTCAGCAACGTCATGGCCAAGTTCGTGCAGAATGCCGGCCAACCCCTGCTCCGAGCCCCGCTTGTGACTTCCGCTTCGCGCTCCCTTCGAACCCGCCTGCTGCGTGCCCTGGCCGCCGCGATCGTGCTGATCTTGCTGGCCGCCATCGCCTTGGCCGCAACCGGCCTGCTTACCCGCGCCAGGCCCGCCGACGTGGCCATCGTGCTGGGCAACACCGTGCTGCCCAGCGGCAAGCCCTCGCCGCGCTTGGCCGCGCGCCTTGACCGGGCGTATGACTGCTTTGCCGCCAAGCAATGCCGCATCCTGTTTGTCAGCGGCGGCGTGGACCCGGCCGGCGCCGACGAAGCCGCTGTGATGCGCGACTATCTGCTGGCGCGCGGCGTGCCGGCCGACCGCATCGTGACCGACAGCGCGGGTGTGGACTCCTGGTCTACCGCCCGCCATGCCAGCGCCTACATGCGGGAACATGGCTATGTCAGCGCGCTGGCCGTCACACAGTACTTCCATGTGCCGCGCACGCTGCTGGCGTTGCGCCGGCACGGCGTTGCGGATGTCAGCGGCGGCTATCCCAGATTTTTTGAATGGCGCGACCTGTATTCCACGTTTCGCGAGCTGCCCGCCGTAGCGTGGTACGGCTTGCGGCCGCTATAGTGACGCCCGTCACCCGTCATTGCCTGCGCCTTATTGCCCGCCCCCTTCATTGCCCGCCCTCTTATTGCCCGCCCTCTTATTGCCCGCCCTCTTATTGCCCGCCCTCTTATTGCCCGCCCTCTTATTGCCTGCCCCTATTGCCCGCCCCCTCAAGGACCCGACGCCGTGCAGATCTTCCATAACCCCGTCCACGACAAACATGCAGGCCGCCAGGAAATGTTCCGCGGCAAACTCGTGCCTTGCCACGAAACGCCGGCGCGTCTGGAGTACGTGCTGGACGCATTGCGTCAGCGCGGCATCGGCGAGCTGCGCGCGCCGTCGGCCCCGGACATGGATGTGATCAAGCGCGTGCACACCCCGCGCTATGTAGATTTTCTGGCCAGCGCCTGGCAAGACTGGGTGGCGCTGGACCCGGCGAACGCAGACATCGACATCCTGCCGTCCGTCTGGCCCGTGCGCGGCTTCCGCCACGATATCGAACCCACCAACTTCGCCGCCCGCGTTGGCCTGTTTTCGTTTGATAGCGGCTGTCCGTTGACGGCCGGCACGTGGGAAGCCGCAACCGCCGGCGCAGCCTGCGCGATTGATGCGGCGCGCGCCGTCACCACCGCAGGCGGCCCGCGCGCAGCCATGGCGTTGACGCGACCGCCCGGTCACCATGCTGGCGCCGATTTCTTCGGCGGCTACTGCTTCCTGAACAACGCCGCGCTGGCCGCGCAAGCGTTGCGCGATGCGGGCGCTGCGCGCGTGGCGATTCTTGATGTCGACTATCACCACGGCAACGGCACGCAAAGCATCTTCTACGAACGCGGCGACGTGTTGACGGTGTCGATCCATGGCGACCCCACCACCGAATATCCCTTCTTCCTGGGCTACGCCGACGAGCACGGCGAAGGCGCGGGCCTGGGCGCGAACCTGAACCTGCCGCTGCCCGCCGGCACCGATTTCGCAACGTGGACGCAAGCGCTGCAACAAGGCTTGGCCGCCATCCAGGCCTTCAAGGCCGAGGCCGTCGTCATCGCGCTGGGCGTGGACACCTATGAAGGCGACCCGATCTCGAAGTTCAAGCTGAAAAGCGTGGACTATCTTGAAGTGGGCCGCGCGCTGGCCAGCCTGGGCTTGCCCACGGTGTTCACGATGGAAGGCGGCTATGCCGTGGCTGACGTGGGCATCAATGTGGCGAACGTGCTGGAAGGCTACGGCGGCTGACGCGGCCAGCGCTACGGCTACGCGTCACAGGCATCCGCCAACGGCCGTCGACCCACGGCGGGTAACGCTTAATCCCGCGTTTCCAGCACCTTGTTGATGCGCAGCGCGATCAATGTGCAGGCGGTGCCGGACAGCAGGTAGATGCTGACGGCCACCAGCCCGAATCGTGCCGACAAGCCCAGCGCCACCACCGGCGCGAAGGCCGCGCCGACGAGCCAGGCCATGTCAGACGTCAACGCCGCGCCCGTGTAACGGAAGCGCCGCGTGAAGTTGGCGGTGACGGTGCCGGAGGCTTGTCCGTACGACAAGCCCAGCAGCGTGAAGCCCACCAGGATGAAGGCGTCTTGCCCCACCGGCCCGCCGCCCAACAGCCACGGCGTGAACAGCGCGAAGATGCCGATCAGCACGGCCAGCAAGCCCAGCGTGGTGCGCCGGCCAATGCGGTCAGCCAGCCAGCCCGAGGCAACCGTGCCCAAGATGCCCAGTATTGCGCCGAAGATCTGCACGATGAGCACATCGGTGATTTGCTGCGTGGCGCTGATGGCAATCCACGACAACGGAAACACCGTGACCAGGTGGAACAGCGCATAGCTCGCCAACGCGGCGAACGCGCCGATGAACAGGTTGTAGCCTTGTGAGCGCACCATCTCGGCAATGCTGATGGGTTCGAGTTCGCCCTCTTCGAGCAGCTGCGTGTATTCCTCGGTGACGACCAGGCGCAGCCGCGCGAACAGCGCCACCACGTTGATGGCGAAGGCGACGAAGAACGGATAGCGCCAGCCCCATTCCAGGAAGTCGGCCTGCGTCAGCGTGACGTGCAAGTACAGGAACAAGGCGCTGGCCACCAGGAAACCGACCGGCGCGCCCAACTGCCCCATCATCGAATACCAGCCGCGCCGGTTGGGCGGCGCGTTCAACGCCAGCAACGACGGCAGGCCGTCCCACGACCCGCCAAACGCCAGGCCCTGCAAACAACGGAAAACTGCCAACAATGTAATGGCGTGCGCGCCGATGGATTCGTAGCTGGGAAGAAACGCCATGCCCACCGTCGCCGTGCCAAGCACGAACAACGCAACCGTCAGCTTTGTGGCGCGGCCCCAACGCCGCTGAATCGCCATCGACAACGCCGTGCCGATGGGCCGCATGATGAACGCAAAGGAGAAGATGACGAAGGCCCAGAGCGTGCCTTCCAGCGGGGCTTCGAAGGGGAAGAACACCTTCGGAAAAACCAGCACGCAAGCGATGCCGAATACGAAAAAGTCGAAGTATTCGGAGGCTCGTCCGACGACCACACCGACGGCGATTTCACCGGGGGCCACCTTGGCATGACTCGCGCCTCCGGCCGTCGCCCCCGGGCCGGGAACGGAGGGGGTATGACCGGGGTACCGCGTGGTGGTCGACATGGGTTTGCTCACTGTAGGAGGTCCGAAATACGCCACTGCCTTGCAGACTTTTGTTCTTTTTACCCTAGATTTTTCGCGGCTTCCAGCGTAGTGTTGCGTTTACCTCCCACGGTTACGTTTCGAGGTATGGCCATGTTGTCCATCACCAGGTTCCGCGGATTGATCCTGATTGCCGCTCTGCCATTGCTGGCAGGATGCAATGCGGTGCTGCTGTCGCCATCGGGCGATGTGGCGCTTCAGCAGCGGAATCTGATCATCATTTCAACCGGCTTGATGTTGTTGATCATCGTGCCGGTGATCTTCCTGACCTTTCTGTTTGCGTGGCGCTATCGGGCCAGCAACAAAGAGGCTCACTACGATCCGGAATGGAACCACTCCACGATGCTGGAGCTTCTGATCTGGGCCGCCCCGCTGCTGATCATCATCGCCTTGGGCGCACTGACCTGGGTCAGCACCCATCAGCTTGATCCCTACCGCCCGCTTGCCCGCTTGTCTGAAGGCCGCGAGGTGCCTCCCGGCACCAAGCCGCTGGTGGTGGAAGTGGTGGCGCTGGATTGGAAATGGCTGTTCCTGTACCCCGAGCAAGGGGTGGCCACCGTGAACGAATTGGCCGCGCCTGTCGACCGCCCCATCCAGTTCAAGATCACGTCTTCGACCGTGATGAATTCTTTCTTCGTTCCCGCGTTGGCTGGCCAGATCTATGCCATGCCCGGCATGCAGACCACACTGCACGCGGTGATCAACCACCCCGGTGAATACGAAGGCCTGTCCGCCAACTACAGCGGCTCGGGCTTCTCGGGCATGCGCTTCAAGTTCCACGGCCTGGATCAGCAAGGCTTTGACAAGTGGGTGGCCGACGCCCGCGCGTCCAGCGCCACGCTCAGCCGCGACGTCTATCTGAAGCTTGAACAGCCCAGCGAACGCAACCCGGTCCAGCGCTACGCCTCCGTTGCGCCCGGCCTGTTCGACGCCATCGTGAACCGCTGCGTCGAACGCAACCGCATGTGCATGAAGGACGCGATGGCCATCGATTCGCAAGGCGGCATGGGCATCCCGGGCGCACTCAACATCACCACGCTCGACCCGGAAACGCGCGAGCGTCTGGGCCTGACCGGTACGCCGCCGCGCAAGTACGTCGGCGCCATGTGCACCTCTACCGAGGGTCTGGTGTTGTAGCGCCGCGCGTCGGCCGTCCGCAAGGGATGACGCAGGGGCAACATGAAATTGTGGTCTTTACGCTGGAATCGAGATGCCTGATCAACCAGACCTCATCAAGCTGTTCTTTGGCCGCCTGACCTGGGACGCCATCCCCTTTCACGAACCGATCCTGCTCGCCACCTTCTTCATGGTGGCAGTCGGCGGCATCGTGGTGCTGGGCTCCATCACTTACTACAAGAAGTGGGGCTATCTGTGGCACGAATGGTTCACCAGCATCGACCATAAGAAGATCGGGATCATGTATGTGATTCTGGGCATCGTGATGCTGCTGCGCGGCTTTGCCGACGCCATCATGATGCGCTTGCAGCAGGCGGTGGCCTTTGGGGATTCAACGGGCTATTTGCCGCCGCACCATTACGACCAGATCTTCACCGCGCACGGCGTGATCATGATTTTCTTCGTGGCCATGCCGCTGGTCACGGGCTTGATGAACTACATCGTGCCGCTACAGATCGGCGCGCGCGACGTGGCGTTTCCCTTCCTGAACAACTTCAGTTTCTGGATGACGACGGGTGGCGTCGTGCTGGTGATGATGTCGCTCTTCGTGGGCGAATTCGCGCGCACCGGCTGGCTGGCGTATCCACCGTTATCAGGGATCATGCAAAGCCCGGATGTGGGGGTGGATTACTACATATGGGCCTTGCAGATAGCGGGGGTGGGAACGCTGCTATCCGGCGTGAATCTGCTGGTCACCATTGTGAAGATGCGCGCGCCCGGCATGACGATGATGCGCATGCCCATCTTCACGTGGACGGCGCTGTGCACCAACGTGCTGATCGTGGCGGCCTTCCCTGTGCTGACCGCGGTGCTGGCGCTGTTGTCGATGGACCGCTACGTGGGCACCAACTTCTTCACCGCGGACTTTGGCGGCAACGCCATGATGTACGTGAACCTGATCTGGATCTGGGGCCACCCCGAGGTCTACATCCTGATCCTGCCCGCCTTCGGCATCTTTTCCGAAGTGGTGTCCACGTTCTGCCGCAAGCGCCTGTTCGGCTACGCGTCCATGGTGTACGCCACGGTTGTGATCACGGTGCTGTCGTATCTGGTCTGGCTGCATCACTTCTTCACCATGGGGTCCGGCGCCAGTGTGAACTCGTTCTTCGGGATCACAACAATGATCATCTCGATCCCGACCGGGGCGAAGATCTTCAACTGGCTGTTCACCATGTACCGCGGCCGCATCCGCTTTGAAGTGCCGATGCTGTGGACGCTGGGCTTCATGGTCACCTTCGTGATTGGCGGTATGACGGGTGTGCTGCTGGCGGTGCCGCCCGCTGACTTTGCGCTGCACAACAGCCTGTTCCTGATTGCGCACTTTCACAACGTGATCATCGGCGGCGTGCTGTTCGGGCTGATGGCCGGCATTACCTACTGGTTCCCCAAGGCCTTCGGCTACAAGCTTGATCCCTTCTGGGGCAAGTGCTCGTTCTGGTTCTGGCTGGTGGGCTTCTACGTGGCCTTCATGCCGCTATACGTGTTGGGCCTGATGGGCGTCACGCGCCGCGTGAATCACTTCGAAGACATGTCGCTGCAAATCTGGTTCCAGATTGCGGCGTTTGGCGCCTTGCTGATTGCCTGCGGCATCGCCAGCTTCATCATCCAGCTGGTGGTCAGCTACCGCCGCCGCGACCAGCTGCGCGACGACTCGGGCGACCCCTGGGATGGCCGCACGCTGGAATGGTCGACGTCGTCCCCCCCGCCCAACTACAACTTTGCCTTCACGCCACGCGTGCATGACCTGGACGCCTGGTGGCAGATGAAGCAGCACGGCTACGAGCGGCCGCAGCAAGGCTTCATTCCCATCCACATGCCGAAGAACACCTGGGCCGGCATCGTGCTGGCGGGGATCAGCGTGGTGATGGGGTTTGCGCTGATCTGGCACATGTGGCCGCTGGCCGTGCTGTCGTTCGCGGCGCTGATCCTGGTGTCCATCATCCATACCTTCAACTACAAGCGCGACTACTACGTGCCGGCCAATGAGGTCGTAAGCGTAGAAGACGCCCGCACGAGGTTGTTAGCGAAACATGTCTGATACCTTGGCCCCCACCCTGCCCGGCGGCACCGCGCCGCCCCCGGAGCCCGTGTTCTACGTCGCGGGCGAACACCATCCCCAGAACGGCACCCTGCTCGGGTTCTGGGTCTACCTGATGAGCGACTGCCTCATCTTCGCGTGCTTGTTCGCCACCTACGGCGTGCTGGGCCGCAGCTATGCGGCGGGGCCGTCCGGCGCCGACCTGTTCGACCTGCCGCTGGTGGCGGTGAACACGTCGCTGCTGCTGCTGTCATCCATCACGTATGGCTTCGCCATGCTGGAGATGCGGCGCAACCGTATCGGCGCGACCCAGCTGTGGCTGGCGGTGACCGGCATTCTGGGCCTGGGCTTTCTGTCGCTGGAACTGTATGAATTTGCGCACCTGATCCACCAGGGTGCCGGCCCGCAACGCAGCGCTTTCCTGTCGTCGTTCTTTACGCTGGTTGGCACGCACGGCCTGCACGTCACCTTCGGCATCGTCTGGCTGGTGACGATGATGATCCAGGTGCAAATGCACGGCCTGATCCCTGAAAACCGCCGCCGCCTGATGTGCCTGTCGATGTTCTGGCACTTCCTGGACCTGATCTGGGTGGGCGTGTTCACCTTCGTGTATCTGATGGGAGTGCTGCCATGAGCTCGCACATGGATAACCTGGCGGATCATGGCCATGGCGGCCATGGCCACGGCCACGACGACCATGACGACGGCGCCGGCCACGGCACCCTGAAAAGCTACATCACCGGCTTCGTGCTGGCGGCCATTCTGACGGCCATTCCGTTCTGGCTGGTGATGGACCGCGTCTTCGCCAATTCGCGTACGACGGCGTTGGTGATCCTGGCGTTTGCCGTGGTGCAGATCGTGGTCCACATCGTCTACTTCCTGCACATGGACGCCAAGTCCGAAAGCGGCTGGAATATGTTGGCGTTAATATTCACGCTGGTGCTGGTCGTAATCACGCTCAGCGGGTCAATCTGGATCATGTATCACTTGAACTCCAATATGATGCCCATGTCCACACACGACATGCGGAAAATGCCCTGATGGCTGCAGTAAAAAACACTCAACAACACCCCGGCGACACCCCCCGTAGTCCGCGCAGCAAAACCACCCTGGTCATTCTGGGGGTGGTTGCTGTTGCGCTGTTCGCGGGCCTGTGCGCCCTGGGCACCTGGCAGGTGCACCGCCTGGCCTGGAAGCGTGACCTGATCGCGCAAGTGAACCAGCGGGCGCATGCGCCCACCACGCCGGCCCCGGGCAAGCGCGACTGGCGCACGCTGAGCTTCAACAATGCCGAATACCGCCATGTGTCGGCCACGGGCAAGTACCTGTACGACCAGCAGACGCTGGTGCAGGCCGCCACCGAACTGGGCAGCGGCTACTGGGTCATGACGCCGCTGCAATTGCCCGAGGGCGGCACGGTGCTGGTCAACCGCGGCTTCGTGCTGCCGGAATGGCGCAAGAGCCAGGTCAACACTGCGCAACCGCCCGCCGAAGGCAGCGTGACCGGGCTGCTTCGCATGGGAGAACCGGGCAGCGGCTTTTTGCGCAACAACGATCCCGCGTCAAACCTTTGGTATTCGCGCGACCTGCCGGCCATCGCCACCGCGCGCGGGCTGACGGACGTGGCGCCGTACTTCATCGACGCCGACGCCGCGTCCAGCCCCAGCCGGGACCCGGCCCGCGACCCCGTCGGCGGCCTGACGGTGCTGACCTTCCCGAACAACCACCTGGTCTATGCCATCACCTGGTATGCGCTGGCGCTGATGATCATCGTCGGCGTGGCGATTTTCGTGCGCGAAGAAAAGCGCGCATGGGGCAAAGCCTAAACCGGCCAGTGAATGCTGCCGGGCTCGGGGCACGTCCACGAGCCTTGCAGCCGTTCACGGATTTGCGCCAGGCTTTGCTCAACCAGCAACTGGCCGTCGCGAAACACCGGCACGAGCGCGCCGCCTGCTGCCGCATCCGCCGTCTGCTGATCGTGCAGCACGTAGCCCGTGGCCGTTTCCTCTACCCGCAACAAGCCCTTGGCCGAACGCTTGACGCCGGAATCCGTCACCGGGTCTTTCACCAGCTCCTGCGGTTCGCCGTTGACTTCCGCGTAGGTGGCCTTCAAGGCCCAGCCGAAGGTGTCGCGCGTCAGGTATTGGTAGGTGTAGGAACCAATGCCCAACACCACGTTGCCCGATGCAAAGCCCTTCTTTTCCAGGCGGACCAGAATGTCGCGGCCGCGCGTCAACGTGATGGAGTCGCCGTAGATCAGGCCAACGTGCGGGTCCAGCAGCTTGTAGCCGCGGTCGGTGACGACGCCGCCGAAAATATCCCACAGGCATTGCACCGCGCCCTTCACTTCTGGCTCGCGCAGAGTTTGGCTGGCGCGGCCGTTGTCGTCCAGCAGCCAGTACGTGCCGGTTGCTGCATCACGCACCGCTTCGAAACCCTCGCGGCGGGCGGCGGCCAGGGCGGCGCTGTCTTCCACGCGGGACACGTCGGTGCAGAAATAGCCGGTCAGAATCTTCACGGGGTCGCCGGAGTCGGGGCGGAACACCACCTTGGCGTTGCCGAATGCATCCGGCTGACGCGCCAGGATTTCGCCCTTCAATGCTGACGCGAAATCGGTCACCACTTGCCAGAAGTCCCAGGTGTCCGACACCACCGACACGATGCCCGCCGGGTACACCTGCGTGACCAGACGGCGGATCGTTTCGATTTCACCTTCCTTGCTGCCCAGGCACATCACCGAGTGTTCCGTCGCCGGGACGGAACCGCCGATCAATTCGCGGTCGGAATCGGCGCCGTAGATGTCTTCCAGATAATCGATGGCGGGAATGGTGTCGGTGCCGGTGAACGACAGCAAGTGACCCGCGCCGCTCTTGCGGGCGTCATACAGGCCCGACATGCCGCGCATGGAAAAGTCGTGGCCCTGCCAGTTCACGAAGTCCATCGGGCTGCCCGTCAGGCGCGCGAAGTAGGTCAGCAGCTTGCGGTATTCGAAGGCGATGGTCGCCACCGTCGACGGCTTCCACGATTCGCAGCTGAACAGGGTTTCGATGTACGTCACCAGCCACGCGAAGTCGGGGTGCGTGTTGATGAAGGTGACGGGCGGCACGCGGATATCCACACGTGCGCCTTCCGGCACCGAACGGATTTCCAGCGGCAGATAGCCCAGCTCATACAAGGCCTGCAAGTGGTCCACGGTGACCGCGCCCTTGCCCAACGCGTTATCCACACGGCGCTGATATTGGCGCACGGCGGCGCCTGCCGGCTTGCCGAAGAATTCGCGGTCGAAGAGATCGATCAGGATTTCCTTGATGAAGCCTTGCAGGCCAAACCAGACGATCTTGTCGTCGAACAGTTCAGGCAGCACCGGGGCCAGGCGAGCCGAGCGCGGCGTGAAGTTGGCCAGGATCTTGTTGGTGCCCTTGGGGTACTGGAACGGGTGGCCCGTCTTGTAGAAATCGGCTTGCAGGAAGGGATTGATGCCGTTCTTGACGGTAAGGCTATCGGGGGCATTCATGGTGCAGGTTCCTTCTTGGCTTTCAGTTTTCAATATTGACGAGCACCGGCGCATTCGCGCCTGTCGCATCCGTCCAGTCATAGGCAGTGAAGATGCCGGCGTAGCGGGCGTTCAGTTCGGCCAGCCCCTTGCTGAAGATGCCGTGCGTGACATACAGGTAGAGCGGCTGGCGGGTCTTGTCGCCCAAGGCGGCGGCCAGTTCCAGGAACGTGCGGCCGCCGTCGCAGATGTCGTCAACCACCAGCACGGGCTGATCGGGGATATCGTCCGGCACGCGCGTTTCAGTGATGCGTCCGGTTTGCGTATCGCGCACCTTTTCGGCGTAGCGCACGTCCGCCACGCCCAGCGTCTTGGCCAGAGCCTGCACGCGCTTGCGGGCGCCTGCGTCAGGCGCCATCAGGGTCACGCCCTGGGCAAAGGCGGGTGCGGCCAGCGCGTTCTTCAGGAACGCGGCGGCGTCCACCACGCGCAGACGTTGCAGCAGCGCCGGGGTCACGTCGCTGTGCGGTTCCACGACCGTCACGGTGGCGTACTGCTGGTCATTGATCAGCTTGCAGAACACGGCAGCGCCAAGCGCCTCGCCGGGATTGCAGACGCGGTCTTGGCGCGCGTACGGCACGTAAGGCATGTCCAGGTGCACCGGCACGCCCGGGTTCAGGCGGCGCAGCGCGTCGGTCAGCATCAGCAATTGCATGACATCGTCGGCCGACTTCAGCAATGCGTGGATACGGAAGGCGCTGGCGGCATCGGCTTGGGCCTGCAAGTTGGCCGGCACCGTAACCTGGCTTTCGCCCCCGGGAAATACAAACGCGGCCGGCGTGCCGGTGATGCGTTGCCCTTCTACTACCGCAGTGATGGTGAACATGATCAGCCCTTAGTGGCATTTCAAAACTAAGTGAAGCGAGTATAAACCTACTTATTGTTTGTTTGCAACTAAGTAGTGAATGGACGTCGCCCGGTGCTATCCGACGCTGCGGTCGAACAACGTGAAGTCCTTCAGGCGATACAGACGCGCGGGCCGTTGCGCGCCCCCGACTTGCTCTCCGGTATCTTCCAGCACGCCCCAGGCGTCCATCTTGCGGCGGAAGTTGGATTTTTCGAGCCGCGTCTGCAAGATCGCTTCGTAGGTGTGTTGCAGTTCCGTCAGCGTGAAGCGTTCGGGCAACAGGAAGAACGGCAAGGTGGAATAGCTGGACTTGTTGCGCAGCCGGGCGACGGCCGCGGTGACGATGCTGGCGTGGTCAAACGCCAGCGGCGGCAGCGCGTCCACGCTGACGAAACGGAAACCCTGGAAACCCGGGAAACCGGCCTGGCTTGCGGCTTCCAATTCCGCCGCCGGCACCAGCGCTACGTACGACACCGACAGCGACCATTGGCGCGGGTCACGGTCTTTGCCGGAGAACACCTGCAACTGTTCCAGGTAGCGGGGTTCAAAGCCGGTCTTTTCCCGCAGGACGCGGCGAATGCTGGCTTCGGTGTGGTCGTCTTCGTCCGCATGCACCACGCCGCCCGGCAAGGCCATCGCATTTTTGAAAGGCGCACGGTCGCGCTGATGCAGGGCAATTTCCAGCGCGCCTGCCCGCAAGGTGAGCAAGACGGCGTCAACAGTGACAAGAGGCAGTGGATAGTCCACGGGCGGGTTCCATGAATGCGGGTTCGGGGCAAGATGCCACTATGGCGTGCAACCGTCAAATGACACGCATCAGGCAGGTCACGAGGCACCCCTGCGGCACGCCGTCAGGCCAGGGCCAAAGCGCCAAGAATTAGACGAAATAGACGGAACATCCCAGGCAATAGACAGAAAATGACCCAGAAAATGACGCAGAAAATAACGTAATTGTTTATACTGCTGGCCGGGAACACCGTTCGGCTCACTGCCGAATGTGCTGTTCCCTTTGTTTTTTCCAACCCAAATTCCCAGGAGATCCCCGGATGAAAAAGACGCTGCTCGCCGCTGCGATGCTGACCGCTTTTACAGGCATTGCTCAGGCAGAACCGTCAGTCACCCTCTATGGTGTCATCGACACCGGCCTCGGCTACAACAAGATCAAGGGCGATGGCTACAGTGGTAGCAAGCTCGGCATGATCAACGGCATCCAGGCCGGCTCCCGCTGGGGCGTGCGTGGTTCCGAAGATCTGGGCGACGGCCTGCGCGCCGTCTTCAAGCTGGAAAGCGGGTTCGACTCCGCCAACGGCCAGCGCGGACAATCGGGCCGCCTGTTCGGCCGCCAAGCCACCATCGGCCTGGCCAACGACGCCTGGGGCCAGTTGGACTTCGGCCGCCAAGCCACGATCGGCTCGAACTACCTGGCCGACATCGATCCCTTCTACACCAGCTACACCCAATCCAACCTGGGCCTGGGTTTCAGCGCGGCCAACACCATGCGCTGGGACAACATGGTCATGTACCGCACCCCTTCGGTGAACGGATTTGAATTCGGCATCGGCTACTCGTTCAACGCCGACGACACGACCGCTGATCAAACGGGCTTCCGCACCGCCGACAACACGCGCGGCATCACCGCTGGCTTGCGCTATGTGCAAGGCCCGCTGAACGTTGCGCTGACATACGACCAACTGAACGGTTCCAACCGCAGCGCCACCATCGACAGCAACGCCACGCCGCGCCAGTACGCGTTGGGCGTGTCGTATGACCTGGAAGTCGTGAAGCTGGCCGCCGCCTATGGCCGCACCACCGACGGCTGGTTCGTCGGCCAGGACCTGCCCGCCGGCACCCCGTTCAGCGACGAGTTCGGCACCAACCGCTTCGTGAACGGCTTCAAGGCCAACTCCTACATGCTGGGCGCGACCTTGCCGGTTGGCGGCGCCAGCAGCGTGTTCGCCTCGTGGCAGCACGTGGCTCCGTCCAACGACAAGCTGACGGGCGGCGACGCCAACATGAACGTGTACAGCGTGGGCTACACCTACGACCTGTCCAAGCGCACCAACCTGTACGCCTACGGTTCGTACGGCACGGACTACGCGTTCATCGACGGCCTGAAGAGCACCGCCGCAGGCCTGGGCATCCGCCACCAGTTCTAAGCGGATAACGAAACGGGGCCCGCCGGTGTATGGCGGGCCCCGTTTCCGTTGGCCCGTTTCCATTGGCCCGTTTCCGTTAGCCCGTTTCCGTGGGCCCCGTTTCCATGGGCCCCGTTTCCGTTCAACGCGCTTGCGCGCGCTCAAGCATCTGCACGATTTCAGCCTGCCCGCGTTGCCGGGCATGCTGAAGCGGCGTCCGGCCATCGCGGTCGGCCAGGTTCACATCGGCGCCCGCCGCGATCAGCAGCGCGACAATCGCCTGATGCCGTGGCCCGCCGTCGCTCAGGATGATGGCCTCCAGCAAGCCCGTCCACCCCAGCCGGTTCACGTGATCCGGGTCAACGCCCGCTTGCAACAGCGTCTTCACCACTTCCACATGCCCGCGTTCGCACGCCGGGATCAGCGCCGTGCCGCCATAGCGGTTGGTGCTTTTCAAGTCAGCGCCATGCCGCAAGGCCAGGTCCAGGATCTCGCGGTAGCCTTCGGCTCCCGCTAGCAGATAGGCGCTGTCCTGCATCCGGTTCTGCGCATTCACATCCGCGCCGGCTTCGATCAGCGCACGCGCGGCGTCCACCTGATTTGCTTGCGTCGCCCGCAGCAAAGCCGTATTGCCCTGCACGTCCCGCCCTTCCAACGGCACACCTTGCGCCAGCAATTCGCGCACCCGCGCCGTTTCCCCTTGCGCGGCGGCATCCCGCAATTGCGCGGCCGGGTCCACCGCCGCCTCAGCGCCTGCCCCCAGCGCGCTGACCGCCAACACAAAACACGCCCGCCAGAATTTGATGATCGCCATAGCCGGTATCCTCCTGACTGAATCGACCGATGATTATGGACAAGCCTGTCAGTAATGGGAAATCGGCGCGCGGTCTTGCCCGTGCAATACGGGGGAAACACGCGGCAGTCATGATTGGATACCTTTAGAACGCAGACCCACACGGCCCATGACTCCTGAATTCCACCCTCCGAAGCCCGCCCTTTCGCCCCGCCCTTGCGTATCTCCGCTGGAGTGTCCGCTGGAGTCTCCGGTGGGATCGCCGGGAGTCTCCGCGCGGGTATCACCGCTGAGGTCCCCGCTGGTGCGCTTGCTGGCCGCCGCCCTGCTGCCGCTGGCGCTTGCCGCGTGCAATGGCGGTGGCAGCGATGACGATAAAGACTCCCCCATCGTCACACCGCCGCCCGCGGTCGTGGACCCGGCGCCGGAACCGGAGCCCCAACCTGAAACGCCGTCGCGCAACACGGCCTACCTGAGCGCAAAGCCGGGCGACGTCATTCAGGTGCGCATCGAAGAACTGCACCCCACGCAAGCCGCCATCGGCTACGACCAGATCTATTACAAGCTGGGCCGCTGGCAAGGCGACTTCAACCGCCCCACCTGGTCGGCCGATGCGGTCTTGCAGCTGGACTATCTGGACCGCACCGTCGGCAAGAAATTCGACGACTACTGCGAAGACATGGGTGGCACCGAACGGGCGCAAAAATTCGCTGACATCGCCGCCGCCCGCGCCGCCCGCCTGGACCAGCCCGCCACCTTCGCCTGCAAGGACGCGCCCGGCACGCATACCGAAAACCTGAAGACCGTCGTGGTCGGCTGGGATGGCAATCTGTACCTGACGGACGGCCATCACACGTTCTCGTCGCTGCGGGAAATTTTCGACGGCGGCCCGAAGCTGCCGGTCTGGGTCAAGGTAGACGCGAATTACAGCGACCTCACCACCGCCGCCGCGTTCTGGCAACGCATGGTCGACGAACGCCGCGCCTGGCTGCGTGACGGACAGAACCAGCCGATCACCGTTGACCAACTGCCCAGCCGTCTGGGTCTGGCCAGCACCGACGAAGCCGGCGGCATGCAGGAAGACCGCTATCGCTCGCTGGTGTATTTCACGCGCGACGTCGCCTACAAGAACGGCAGCCTGCCGGAGTTCGCGGAATTCCTGTGGGGCGACTGGCTGCGGCGCCAAGTGGCCAGCAGCCAACTGCCCGCGCTGGACCAGTACAAGATGGTGGCGCCCGCAACGCCCGCGCAAATTCTGGCGGTCAGCACCATGAACGCGGCGCTGGTGCCCGGCGGCGCCAACGACAGCTACGCCGCTGCCGTGCGCGATGCCGCATTGAAGATGGGCGCGCTGGCCCCGGCGGACGTCGTGTTCGATGACCGTACCGCCGCCAGCCTGGGCGGCATTCCGTTAACCGCCAACGTGGCCAATGGCGTCTCGGTGAAGGATTCACGCGACGCGCTGGAAGAGCTGCCGCGCGTGGACCGCAAAAGCGATGGCTCGCCGCGCAACGCCGGCAAACTGTGGTTCGCGGTCAACTACCGCGCCTGCGGCAAACCGGCAGCCGGCACCTGCTGGGGCTGGTAATCGAGTATCTTGTCGCTCTTTCCGCCCCTTTTTCAGAGACGTCACCCATGAGCATCGACTCCCCCATCGCCGCCTCCAGCGCCAACTCGAACGCTGCGCCCAGCGCGGACGCCTTTCTTCAGTTTCTGGTCAACCTGGTGAATAACGGCAGCCAGCTCGAGAGCATCGGCGTGACGTTGCAGATGGGCGGCATGCTGGTGTCGGGGTCGATCGTGTCGGGCGCTGATTACTTTGACCGCTTCGCCGCCAACTTTACCGAATCGTTGGACACGCTGGATGCGGATACGCGCAACGGCGTGCGCGCATCGTTGGCGGAATTGGGCGATGTCTTCCGCGTGCCGCAGCCCGTGGACCCGCTGCCTAATTACATCCACCTTGCCGACGCGTTGTTCTTCTCGGCCGACGGTTCACCCATCGCCGGTCAGCCCACGCTGTGGCGCGGCCGTACGAGCTCGGTGGACGGCTTCATCCTGGGCCGCCTGCAAGCGGGCTAAGGCTGGCGGCGGGCTGGTGGCTGGTGGCTGGTGGCTGGTGGCTGGTGGGCTGGTGGGCTGGCTGGCTGGCTGGCTGGCGGCTGGCGGCTGGCGGGCTAAGCGGCTTACAAGCCGTCTGCGCCGGCATAGCGCGTGGTGCATGCGTTGAAGGTGCGCCACGCGCTGCTGTCGGCTTGCAGCCAGGAATCCAGACATTCCGCGCTAAGCGGCGCAGATAACGCGTGGCCGCGGAATAGCAGATCGCTATGCAGGCGCATCCAGGCAAAGTCGCGGATGTCATCGACGCCGCCCGCCACGACGTGCAGCTTGGCGTTCCATGCGCGCTCCATCAGCGTGAAGAAGCGGCCTTGCAAGGAACGGTTTTCGGACAAGCCCAAAGGAATCTGCACTTGCAAGCCGTCGGGGCGCAATGTGCCACATTCCAGAACCCTGCCATTGATACTGGCAGGCACCAGACGCGCGCGCAGGCGAGCCTGAAATTCGGGGTAGCGCGCCAGCACGTCCGCGCGTTCCGATAGCCGTTCGGTCAGCGGCAATGTGAACATGAGGCGCTTGCTCGCCAGCATCAATGGCATGGCGTCATCGTGGTGGGCCGTCTTGTTGATCCAGATGCGATCGCCTTCCAGGCCTATGCCCAGTTCCGCACACAAGCGTTCGGCAAGATCGCCTGTGCCTGTGACATCAAGCGGATGTTCGAACGAGATGTCGATTGGGGTGCTGAATTTCTTGAAGAAGGCCGCACCAGCCTGAAGGCCGGCTCCCAAGCCGGAGGGATTCAATCCGCTCCAGGGGGATGGGCGGCTGCGCCCAAGCACGGCATATTCGTAGACCTGCCCTTGCGCGGTGAACACGGGCTGAAAGCGCAACAACACAGATTCGCTGCAACGAGACCAGAATCGAGCGTCGTCTCTCATGGCGTCACCCGGGCGTGGCGATGCGCGGAAGGTCGGGTCCGGGACAATTTCATTCAGTTCTCGATTAACGTATACCCGCCGTAGGCAGTGGCGGCGCGGCGCCTGAGCCCGGTGCGCAGCTGGATCGTGGCGGAGTCCGATATCTTGGGAATGGTGCCTAAGGCCGCCCGCAGAATGAACAAGAAGATTCTTAATCCCCGCGCAATATCGACCTTGCCAGGGGTGGCATCAACGCCTCACCCACTTTGAGATTCTTCTTATTCTCTGGGTAAGCAGGTGTTTCTACCATGCGTCAAATGCTGGTAGAAGACCGTGGCGCACTCGCCCTAGAACCTCAGGCCGCGCCGCGCGCCGCCTCTTTGCTGCTGCACTTTCTTGCAGTGGCGCTGCTCGTCTGCATTGCGGCGGGCGCGACCTTCTATCTGTACTGGACCTTCAGCAACGTCGTCTCCACGTATCGCCGCCATATGAATGCCGCGGCTTACGAGGCGCAGTTGTTCTTCGATCAGCGCGAAGCCTTGCTGCGATCCGTCGCCGCTGCCGCCGTGCGCAACACCAACCACGCGCCCATCAGCGAAACCCCCACGTATTTCGGCAAGACCGGCCAGATTGAAGTCCTGCCGTTGCAAGACGCGCCCGACACCTTCGACTGGGCGCTGATCCTGACCCCTCGCGACTTGCGCCGCCTGGCGCTGGCCAACACCAAAGTGGTGTACAGCTCGTTGCGCAATGCCACCACCACGCGTGTCGCCGCACACGGCCAGATCGTCGTGTCAACGATTCCCCCGGCCATCCAGCAATGGCTGGCGCTGACGCTGACCGATATCGAAACCCGCCCCGCTCCGCACGGACAGGCGCCCATCGTCTGGCTGCATCCGCCGCAAGATACGGTCAAGCGCCTGTTCCTGTTCACGCCGCTCGACCCCGTTCACCCCGAAACCGGCTGGATCGGGCTTGAAGTCCACGGCGTGGAAACCGCCGTGAATGCGCCGCGCTTCGGCGCGGGAAATTATGTGTTGTTTGACGAGCAAAGCCGGCCCGTGCTGCATAGCCCGGACGGCAGCGCCGTTGAACACACGCTGACGAAAACGATGCGTGAAGACGCCTTCGGCCTTCAAGGCCGGGGCTGGCTGCCCGAGTATCTTGTCCTGAGCAAATCGGTGGGCGACGACGGCTGGCGCCTTGTTTACTACACGCCCATCCTGCACGTCCTGCGCGACAACGCGTTCGCGTTGCAGATGGCTTCGATCACGTCATTGCTGCTGATCATTACGGTGGTCTTGCGGGTGCGCTACATCCGCCGCCGGCTGGTGTTGCCGGCGCTGCGCCAATATGAAGCGCTGGCCGACAGTGTGTCGCTCAACCTCAAGCTGATCGAAGTTGCGCCGGTGGGCCTGTGCCTGCTGCGGCGCTCCGACGGCGCGGTGGTCTTGTCCAACGACATGGCGCGCCGCTGGTTCCAAGGCACGCCCGGTTGGCGCGCCGAAATCCTGTCTCATCAGGGCGATGAAATGGGCCGCGAGCACAAGTTGAAGGATGGGCGCACGGCGTACCTGACGTTCGCGCCTACCACCTACCGCGGCGAAGCCGTTGTGCTGTGCGGCATCAGCGACATCTCGGCATTGAAGCGTATCGAGTATTCGCTGCTGCAAGCCAAGCGCGACGCCGAGGCCGCCAATCAGGCCAAGACCGTATTCCTCACGACCATGAGCCACGAAATCCGCACGCCGCTCTATGGCATTCTTGGCACGCTTGAACTGTTCTCGCTGACCCGTGTGAACGGCCAGCAATCGCAATACCTTGAGACCATCCAGCAGTCTTCTTCCACGTTGTTGCGCACCATCAACGACACGCTGGACTTGTCTCGCATCGAGGCCGGCCACACCGTACTGGAACGCGCGGCGTTCTCGCCCGTCGAACTGCTGAACAATGTGGTCGCCAGCTTCTCGGCGCGCGCACACGCTAAGGGCTTGCGCAGCTATGCCGTGGCCGACCCCGACACGCCCCCCTCCGTCCTGGGCGACGCCACCCGCATCCGGCAAATTCTTGACAACCTAGTCAGCAACGCCATCAAGTTCACGGATTCCGGGCAGATCGTCCTGCGCCTGAAACTCAACAGCCGTTGCCGCGACGACGTCGACCTGTGCTTCCAGATTGCCGACACCGGCGCCGGCATTGCGCCTGAACATCAAGCGCGCTTGTTTGAACCGTATTACCAGGTGGATGCCGACAACGGCGTGTCGGCGCCAGGCACGGGGCTGGGCTTGTCCATCTGCCGCCGCCTGTCCGACATGATGAATGGCCGCTTGAACGCCGTCAGCGAACCCGGCCTGGGCACCAGCATCACGTTCGAAGTCCGCCTGCCGCTGGCCCCTGACACACCTGAGGCCGCCAGCCCGGGTCTGGACAACACCACCGTCTACGTGCAAGGGGCCGTCCCCGAGATCGTCAACAACCTGTGCGACTGGCTACGCCGGTGGGGCGCTGTGGCGCTGCCATTCACGGGCGAAAGCACGCCATCGGCGGAACCCTCGGTACTGGTGCAGGCCTGGCCGCACGCGCAGAAGATCAGTAACTGGACGGGCCCGCAGGTCATCATTCATCCGCCCGGATTGCGCCCGCGTATTGACGACAGCCATCGCAATTGGTTCGCTACCGCCTACAACCAGGCCAGCATCCATCATGCCGTTCGTATGGCGCAAGGCGGCGCGGCGCGCTCGGCTTCCCTGGACGCCAAGGCCAAACCGGAACTCCTGGGCTTGCGCGTGCTGGTCACGGAAGACAACCCCATCAGCCAATTGATCCTGCGCGAGCAGCTCGAGCACCTGGGCTGCACCGTCACGCTGGCGGGCAACGGCCAGGAAGCGTTGAACCTGCCTGACCTGATGGGCTTTGACGCAGTGCTGACCGACTTGAACATGCCCTTGGTCGACGGCTACGAGTTCACGCGCATCCTGCGAAAGCGCGGATACGACAAGCCCATCCTCGGGGTCACCGCGAACGCATTTCCCAATGAACAGCGGCGCGGCATGAATGCGGGCATGACCAGCCTGTTGGTCAAGCCCTTGCCCCTAGCCGTTCTGCGTCAAACCCTGCAAACGGTCAAAGAACCCCGGAGTTAACGATGCTTTCCGTTTACAAGGTACTGGTCCTTGACGACCACCCATTCCAATGCGCGCAGATGCGCGGCCTGCTTGAAGACGCCGGCTTCGAACAGGTGGACATGGCAAGCACCGCAGAAGAAGCGCTGGAAAAAGCGCGTTTGCATTCCTATGAGCTGATTCTGATGGAGCTGAACATGCCCGGCATGGATGGCGTGCAGTTCATCCACGAGTTGGCCCGGCAGCACTTGAGCCCGATGTTGGCGATTACCACCGCGTGCTCGCGCCGCATCATGAACAGCGTCAGCCTGATGGCCAAGGAAAAGGGGCTGGCCGTCATCGGTGCGTACACCAAACCCGTCACCCGGGAAAACGCGCAAGCGCTGGCCAACCGCCTGCGCCAGGCTCGTCCGGACCCTGTCGCGCACCTGGCGCCCATTCTGGACCCTGCCCGGCTCTTCGAACGCCAGACCTTGGAAAAGGCGCTGAACACCGGCCAGATCCAAGCCTGGTTTCAACCCAAGAAGGCGTTGGCCACCGGCAATATTGTTGGGGCGGAAGCCTTGGCGCGCTGGCATCACGAAGAGTTCGGGTTCATGCTGCCCGCGTCTTTCCTGGGTGCGGTCCGGCATCATGGCCTGGACCACGCCTTACTGATGCGGATGCTGGAAGACGCGCTGACGGCCTACCGCCGCTGGCGCCACATGGGATTCAAGATGCCGGTTTCGGTCAATCTGCCCACGCGGTTACTTGATGAACCTGATCTGCCCGACCAGCTTTACAATCTTGTCGCGGACCAAGACGTCCCCTTCGAGGACGTCACCTTTGAACTGCTGGAAGACGACACCGCAACGCTTCCAGGCCAGTACTACATGGGGGCAAGCCGCCTGCGCTTGAAGGGCTTTGGTCTGGCGCAGGACGATTTCGGCAAAGGATACAACTCCATGTACACCTTGATTTCCACCCCCTTCACCGAATTGAAGATCGACCGCGCCTTCGTCAGTGGCGTCGTCGAAGATGGAGTCCGCGCCGCGGCGTTGTTATCCTCGGTGCAACTCGGCCGCCAGTTAGGCTTGCTGATTACCGCCGAAGGGGTGGAAACAACGAAAGAACTGGAGTTTTTACGCGATATCGGCTGTGATTTCGCCCAGGGCTTTCTGATATCCGCCGCCGTCAACGCCCACGACTTCACCGATTTGCTGGCTAACGAACCCCGCCCGTACGCCACCCATCCGCTATAGGACTACTGCCGCGCATGCAGGAAACGCCGTTAAGCAGGATCGCTCGCACCTCTCGCCGCCTGAATACCGCACTGTTCGGCATTCTGCCCGTTGCCTTGATCCTGATCGGCGCTCTGCTGTGGGGCGCACAACGCATCATCAAGCAGGAAGAAGACCGTTTGCTGATGGATTTCGCCGTCCTCGTGGGCTATATCCACGAACAGGAAGGCTTCCTGATCCAGTTCAGCAAGGAAAACCAACGTTTGGATGGCCGGCCGCCGATCGAACACGTTGAGCTTGGCGCCCCGATGGCGGCTTCGCGCCCCGATTTTCGGCTCTATCGCGGACAGCATGCGTTTGTGGCCATGCCGTTTTCGCTGCTTTGCCGCTACCCCGCCGACTGTCCGGCAGCGGGCAGCCCCGTCCCGGCAGCGTCCGGCTACTTCGCCGATTTCTACAGCACGTTCTGGGCCAACTCGTACTTTCCTTCGGCCGCCGCCTTTCTGGTGAACCGCACCGACAGCGTCACGGTCGCCGTGCCTGCCATCAACGTGAAGCCCGGCTATGGCGTCCCGCTCAGCGAAGGCACCTTGCTGCTGGTCGATGACGGCGTGCGCGCCTGGCTGAACAAGCCCCAACCCGTTACCACGCCCCCTTCGGCCGCTGCCGCCGACACGGAAATCATCGACGAACAACCCGACCGAACGGTGCAGTGGTTCCGCGCGCCGGGGCTGAACAACCGCATGATCGGCATCATGGCCGCCGGCCTGCCTGACGCCGCCTGGAGCAACCGCGACGGCAAGCGTGCCGAGCTCTTTGCCGTCACGCTGCTCAGCCGCAACCGCATCAACATCTACGACAAGGCGCTGCCCTCCATCCAATACGACGCCTTCTGGCTGAGCCACCGCGATGAAGGCCTGATGATCGGCGACGGCCCCGCCCCCGTGGGCGG
This sequence comes from Achromobacter kerstersii, assembly GCF_902859595.1. Lineage (GTDB taxonomy): Bacteria > Pseudomonadota > Gammaproteobacteria > Burkholderiales > Burkholderiaceae_B > Achromobacter > Achromobacter kerstersii. The sequence goes on from NZ_CADIJQ010000004.1 coordinate 210,838, forward strand.
CCACGATGGCCTGAATTACATGGCCGATGGCCTGGTCATGCAAGTGACGGACCCGGCCGGGCGCTGGACGGCGCATTACCGCGTCAGCTATGGCAACTTCTTTCAAGACAATCTCTGGCTGCCGGTCAGCGCCCTGCTGGCGCTGCTGCTGAGTCTGGCAGGCGGCATCGGCTATCAGCGGTGGTACAGCCGCCGCGTGATCGAGCCCGCGCAGATCGCGCACCGCGACATCGCCGAAAGCGAAGAATTCAATCGAACGCTGATCCAGACGGCGCCCATCGCGCTGTGCGTGTTGGCGCGAGCCGATGGCGATGTGCTGTTCGCCAACAGCCTGGCGTTGGAATGGCTGGGCGCCGCAGCCGGACAGGGGCTGCGTGATTCGCCCGCCGCGCAGCCCCTGCTGGACCAGGTGCTGCACGCCACGGAACCCGGCACCATCGAGACCTTCCACGCCGACGACGGCCGCCCGCTATACGTGGCCTATTCGCCCACCCGCTACAAGAAGCAGAGCGTGGTGCTGTGCGCCTTCGCCGACATCAGCGCGCGCGCCGAAATCGAGCGCACGCTGGCGCAGGCCAAGCGCGACGCCGACAAAGCCAGCGAGGCCAAATCCACCTTTCTTGCCACGATGAGCCACGAAATCCGCACGCCGCTGTATGGCGTGCTGGGAACGTTGGAACTGATGGGCATGACCGAACTGAACACCGAACAACGCCAGCATCTGGAACGCATCCAGAACTCGTCGGTGATTCTGCTGCAATTGATCAGCGACATCCTGGACATCACCAAGATCGAGTCGGGTCAGCTGGCGCTGGAGTCCAGTGTGTTCAGCCCGCGCGACCTGGTGGAAAGCTGCACCCGCTCGTTTGCCGCCATGGCAGGGCAAAAGGGGCTGCTGCTGTTCGCCTGCGTGGACGGTTCCGTGGCGCCCTGGGTAATGGGGGACGCTGTGCGCATCCGGCAGATTCTCAGCAACCTGCTCAGCAACGCCATCAAGTTCACCGAGTCCGGCCACGTCATCGTGCGGCTGCGCGGGGCGAATCTGCAAGACGGCGCGCAACGGCTGACATTGCAGGTGGTGGACACCGGCATCGGTATCGGCAAGTCCGAACAAAGCCAGCTGTTCAGTCCGTTCTACCAAATCGACAGCGCCAGCCACACCGTGCGCGGCGCGGGCATCGGCCTGTCGATCTGCGCCCGCCTGGCCAAGTTGATGGACAGCCAGATCCGCGTGACCAGCGAGCTGGGCCTGGGCAGCAGCTTCGCGCTGGACCTCGTCTTGCAGCCGGCCGACGGCCCCGCCATCGAGCTGCCTGATCTGCACGGCATTCGCATCCAGGTGCGCAGCCCGCATCGCGAACTGACCGACAACGTCTGCCTCTGGCTAAACCGCTGGGGCGCGACAGCGGACCCTGCCACCGGCTCGCAGCCCCGCGGCGAACGCGATGATGTCTTCCTGGACCTGCTGGGCGCCAACGATGCCCGGCCCGTCAACTGGGCCGGGCATTACCTGGCGGCGGGCGACCCCTGGGCCAGCGCCCCCGGCGCGCCGGAACAGATCGATGGCCACGACCTGGACAGCATCGGGTTCGCCATCGCGCGCCTGGTGCGGGGCGATCCGGTCGTGCCGCCCGCGGTCAGCGCCGATGCCGTCCTGGACCCCCTCGACTTGCAGGTCCTGGTCGCGGAAGACAACCCGATCAACCAGGCCACGCTGCGCCATCAGCTTGAGCAGTTGGGCTGTACGGTGACGGTGGCGGCAGACGGGGCGGAAGCGCTGTCGCTGTGGGAACTGGGCGCCTACGACCTGCTGCTGACCGACGTCAACATGCCCAAGATGAATGGCTACGAGCTGACCGGCACGCTGCGCGAGCGCGGATTCACGCAACCCATCATCGGCGTCACCGCCAACGCCATGCGCGACGAAGAAGCGCGCTGCATGGCGGCGGGCATGAACGCGTGGCTGGTCAAGCCGATTGAACTCAGCACCTTGCGCCGCCACCTGGGCAATGTGGCGCCGCGGCGCCACGACAAGGCGTCCCCCCCTTCGGACACGCCCCCGGCCGCTGCCGCTACGCCCAACGCCGATACCCCCACCAACTCCGATGCGCTGTCTCCGCTCGTCCCCGCCCAGTACCGCCGCCTGTTCCGGGAAACCATGGAGTCGGATCTGGCCAAACTGGAAGCCGCCATCGCCCAGCGCGACGTGCGGGTGGCGCTGCAAACCATGCACCGCATGCGCGGCGCGCTGGTAATGGTAAAAATGACGCCACTGTCATCTCAGCTCGAAGCCATCGAATCCCGGCTCAAGCGCAATGACCGGGACGAACAAGCCTTTCAGGACACCTTGACGCTGATAGTTGAACTCAAAGACCTTCTGGTCCAAGTCTGATTCTTGGTGCAGAATGGTCCCGATAATTCATCCCATCAATACTCCGCGTCCCCGCATGGAACGACTTCGAATAGTCTTGGCAGACGATCACCCGCTTGTGCTTATGGGCATGCGCGATCTGCTCGATAAGGATCTCAGCTTTGAGGTCACGGCAACATTGGCCAGCCCGACCGAGCTGGTCGAACACCTGACACAAGATCTGCCGAATGTAGTCATCACCGATTACTCCATGCCCGGCGATGAAACCTATGGCGACGGCATCCGGCTGGTGAAATACCTGACCCGGCATTTTCCGCGCGCGCAGGTCGTTGTGCTGACGATGGTGTCGAACCCGATGATCATTTCAGCACTGTATGACGCAGGGGTTGCGGCGGTGGTGCTCAAGCGCGACAACCTGGCCGAAATTGTCACGGCATTGCAGACGCTGCAAGCCGGGCGCAAATACTATCCCCCCGGGTTTCAACGCGACGGCACGGTAGATTCCCGCACCAAGTTCATCGGCGAACGCATCAACAGCCTGTCCCCCAAGGAATTCGAAGTGCTGCGCCACTTCATTCGGGGTGAATCCATGATGCAAGTGGCCGAGACGCTCAAGCGCAGCGTCAAGACCGTGAGCGGACAAAAGATATCCGCCATGCGAAAACTGAACGTGCAGACGGACCAGGAACTGGTGGCGTTCTGCGTAGAAACCGAGATTTTCCAGTAACGCCGTCCGCCCCTGGCCTTAGCGCCAGGCGCTGCCCACCTGAATATAGAACGCGTTCTGATCCTTGCTGTGAGCCACGTCGATACCGACGGACAAGCCCATTTTCTTAGCGATCAAATAGCGAAAGCCCGTCCCCACGCTGACCACGTTGGGCGCTTCACTGAATGAATTCCAGCGGCCGTAGGCTTTGCCCAGCCCCGAGAACGCCAGCAGCGACCAACGCGGTGTGACGTTCCACCGCAACTCCAGCTCGGACACCAGCGCAGTCTTGTCCTGATAGCGGCCGCGCGACACGCCGCGCAAATCGATGGACGGCTGCGCGTAAAACGGCACCGCGCCACTGGTGGTCTGGCCGTCCAGACGAACGCCCAGGTTCCACTCTGGATTCAACGGCATCCACGTGTAGCCGCGCGCGCTGTAGGTATCGAACGACTGCGAACTGCCCAGCCAGCCCCGCGCAAACTGCGCCTCAATTTCCGCATAGCTGCCCTTCGTGGGGTAGAACATGTTGTCGCGGCTGTCGTAATCGACCACCAGGCCCAGCTTGCCGATGCGCCCCTGCTGGTCAGCCGAGCTAAGTTCGCTGGCGGCGTCCCCCGTGAAGCGTGTCGTGGAATTGAAGTAGGTGTAGCGCGGCCCGATGTACCAGCGCGAATCCCCTACCCGCGCCAGCAGCTGCTGCACCAGAAACGTGCCCTTGAGCTCGTAACTTCGTCCGACATTCAGCTTGCCGTAGTAATCCAGGTTCATCCGGCCGTGGGCCAGCGCGCCCAGATAGCGGTAGCGGTCGCCGTCCCAAGTATGAAAGTGGAACAGCCCGCCAAAGCGGCTGCCGTTTTCGGTCAGCGCGCCACCGATGCCGGTGACGTTCGGCGGCGCCTTTTCGCCCTCTTCGCGAGGCGCGCTGCCGGCCTCTTCCAGTGACTCCGAAAAGTACAGCAGCATCGCCCCGCCGCCGTACCCCACCGCGGGTTCGGTGATGACGATGGGAATCGGCATGACACCTTTGCGGTGCAACAGAAAATCACTGGTGTCGAAGTCCCCATCCTGCGTGTCTGTGAACGAGGCGGAATCTGCGGCGTGCGCATTGAAGGCCAGCGCCGTGAAGGCCAAAACGGTGATCGCCCAAAATGTGATCGCCCAACCCGTGATCGCCCGGGCGCATCGGCCCCGACGCATCGCTTTCATCCGGGGAGCTGCTTCAAGCCGATGGCTGCCCCCCCCTTCCTGCACCTGCATAGACGGTTCCTTTCAACACGACTTGACTTGCGTGAACGGGAGGAAGCCGGCCTGCGGACGTCAAGCCGGCTGACGAAACAGTAAAGAAATACAGGCTGTTTCACAAGCGCGGAAGCGGCGCTTCTGGCTTGGTATCCTTTGGGGCTTGCCCGAGCGGACGCCGCGCCTTTGCGTCTACATTGCTCGGGCGCATCAAACCGAGACCGTGGCATGACGCAAGACGCATTTGAATCCATTACCGACCAGGAAGTGAACCGCAGCGCCATGCAGGCGCTGCTTGAACAAGCGGCGGGCCGCCCGTTGTTCTTCCAGGACTGCGATTTCCAGAACGCTGACTTTTCCCGGCTGGATCTGCGCGGCGCGCAATTCACCGCCTGCGCCATCGCCGACGCCTCGTTTCAGGGCGCCACGCTGGCCGACACCACCTGGGTGCGTTGCCGGGGCGGCCGTGCCAATTTTGCGTCGGTAGATGCCAGCGACGCGGTCTTCCAGAACTGCGATCTGAACAACGCCAACTGGCGCCGTGCGCGCCTGGCCGCCGCCCGGTTCCAGGGATGCAAACTGACCGGTTCCGACTTCGACGGCATCGCCTGCCTGGGCTGGACGGTTGAAGAATGTTTGCTGGTCGGTGCGCTCTTGCGCGGCGTGTCGTTCCGCAAAACCGCCCTCATGCAGCTGGACTTTTCAGATGCGGATCTTGCGGGCAGTGATTTCCGCGACACCGTCTTTCACGGCGGCAGCCTGCGCAACGCCAACCTGAAAAACGTGCGCTTTGAAGGCGCCGACCTGCGCGAAGTGGATTTAAGCGGCATCGACCTGACCGCCGCCGCGCGGCTGGCCGGCGCCACCATTTCCAAGACGCAGGCCGCCGCGCTGCTGGCCGAGCTGCGCATCAGTGTGATCTGACGCGCACGGGCGTTAGCCTTCGGCGCCCATCGCCGGGTCGCTCACCGTGTGCTTGCCCGTCTCGACCCGCCCGGCGAAGCGGCGATAGAAAGCCGGGTCGCTGGCGCACGTGACGGCGAAGTCATACCACTGTCCGCTTTCGGCAAGCGCCCAGTGCAACGATGCCGTCGCGCCGCCCGCCACGGATTGCTTCCACGGGCCATCCTGCCGATAGGCCAGCGCCGTCACCGTGAAGTCGCCGGCATTGGCGCCCGCGTTCATGAGCTCGGCATAGACGTCGCCATTGGCGATGTCGTAGCAAACGCGGATCTCGGGCGCGACACCCGACTCCGCGATGCGGCTGGTATCGCCCTTGAAGTGGCGATGCAGGCCGTTCGGCCCCAGCACCCACAAGTCATACCGGCCAAGATTGTCCTGGAACGCATTCCAGGTATCCGACAAGGACTTCCCCGCTTCCACCACATAGCGGCGCGGCACGCGGTCCAGGTTCAGCCGGTCATACACATGGAACACCGCCGCCTGCGTGCCGGTATTGGAGAACAGCAATTCCACCGTACCCACCGCGCTGCAACGCGCACTGGCGTGCAGTTCATACGGCAAGGCGCGTGACGGACGCGTGCCGCTGGCCTGAATGGGCAACTGCATATCCGTGGGCAAAGGCATGGCGGGTAACGCTTCCTGTGCGCTGCGCAACTGGTCGGCGGCGCTGCGGGTGCTGCGCCCGGCCAGCGTGGGCAAGGCCTCGGTGTTGGGCGTCTGGAAGTTGAACGCGCTGGTCAGGTCGCCGCACACGGCACGGCGGAATGGGCTGATGTTGGGTTCCTGCACGCCAAAACGCGCTTCCAGAAAGCGCAGCACCGAGGTGTGGTCAAACACCTGCGAATTGACCCAACCGCCACGGCTCCAGGGAGAGATGACGAACATCGGCACACGCGGGCCAGGGCCATAGACGCGGCCATCCGGCGCGGGCTGGCTGCTGCTGCCGGCGGGCGCGGGATGCGAGAAATATTCAAACGCCATGTCCGTGTCGCTTAGCGTGGACTTGCCCGCTTTGCCCAAACCCGAATCGGGCGACGGCGCAGACGGCGACGGCACGTGATCGAAGTAGCCGTCGTTCTCGTCGAAGTTCACCAGCACCACCGTCTTGCTCCAGACTTCGGGCACGGCGGTCAGCGCGTCCAGCACTTCTTGCAGGAACCACGCGCCTTGCACCGGGCTGGACGGGCCGGGGTGTTCGCAATAGATCGACGGCGCGTTCATCCAGCTGACTTGCGGCAGCTTGCCTTCGCGGATGTCGCGCTTGAAGGCGTCCAGATAGTTCTCGGGCGCCGTGCCGGGCAAGGTGTTCGCCACACCCTTGTATAGCGGGTTATGCGCGTTGTCGCTGGCGGCGTCGTAGGCGTGATACGGCAATGCCTGGCCGGTGTTGGCGTACGGCACGCCGGGCTCGCCCCCGCTGGATACCGGGAAGCCGGACGCGATGTTCGCGCGGCGAAATTGCTGGAAAGCGCCCAGCATGTTGTCGCCCCATTCGTCCGGCATGTTCTGGTACGAAATCCAGCTGACGCCAGCGGCTTCCAGCCGTTCGGCATAAGTCGTCCAGGTGTAGCCGGTGTTCTGCGACGCCGGCCGGCCGTCGATCCAGTCCCACTCATTGTTCACGAACGACGCGCCGCCTGCCGTCGCGCCATTGGTGCCCGTCAGGTGGAACGCGCGGTTGGCGTCGGTGCCAGTGTGCATCGAACAGTGATAGGCGTCGCACAAAGTGAACGCGTTGGCCAGCGCGAACTGGAACGGAATCTCGCGTTCCTTGAAGTAGCCCATCGCGATGTCGGTCTTGTGCGTGGGCCATTGCGTCATACGGCCGTGGTCCCACGCGGCCTGGCTATCCACCCAGGTGTGGTGCGCGCCATCCGCGCGCTGCGCGTTGTGGGTGCTGCCGTCCAGATGGTAGGGCGTGAGCACGGCGCCGTTGGCGCGCTCTTGCTGCCAGACGCGGCGCCCGTTGGCCAGGGGAATGGTGAAGCGGTCGCCAAAGCCGCGCACGCCTTTGAGCGTGCCGAAGTAATGGTCGAACGATCGGTTCTCTTGCATCAGGATGATGACGTGCTCCACATCCTTGATGGTGCCCGTGGCGTTGTTGGCCGGAATGGCCAGCGCGCGGCGGATGCTGGGCGGAAATGCGGCCAGCGCGGCGGCGGCAAAGCCTGCGCCCGTGGCGGTCTGTAGAAAATTGCGGCGTGAATTCATCTCGAGGCTTCTGGGTCGTTGAGGTCAGGGCAAGTCAGCGCGACGGCGTTCAAGGCGCGCATCGCAGCAGCGGCGCAGGCGCGGGCGGCTGAGGCTGGGGCTGCTCGGTGACAGGAGGCTCGGGAGTGGGCGATGACGGCTCGTCGTCGTCATCACCGCCACAGGCGGACAAGGTGACGGCCACGAGCAAGGCGGCCGCAAGCGTTCGTGCAATGCGTTTGGGAGGCATGGGGAGTCGGTGGGGTGAGGAAAAACTTTCATGCCGCTTTCAAGCAGCAAGACCCCAGCGAGTCTAGGAACGCGACGTGACAACCCCGTGAATCCTCACGGGGTGATTCAGGCCGCGTTGTATCGGCGTATGTCCACGCGGACATCCGCGTGTCATGTGCGTAAGACGAGCGGTCAGCGGCGGCGCAGGAAGCGCTGCTCGACGACGACGCTGCCCCACTGCTGGCCTTCGGATTCGTCGGTCAGCACAAAGCCCGCTGACTCATACAAGTGGCGCGCGGCGTCCAGCCCCTTGAAGGTCCACAGATAGGTCTCGTCGTAGTGCGCGTCGGCAAAGGCCAGCGCGCGCTCAAGCAGTGCGCGGCCCACGCCCATGCCACGCAAGGCGTCGTCCACAATGAACCAGCGCAGGTGCGCTTGGCGCTTCGCAAGATCGCCGTCGATCACGATGCTGGCCAACACCCTGCCCCCGTCCACATACAGCCATATGCCTTTGCCCTGTGCGGGCAGGCCTTCCGCGAAGGCAGCCAGCTCGCTGGCGACCTTGCGTTCGAAGTACACGCCAAAGCCCGACGTTTGTGCGTAGTAGCGTGCGTGCAGGCTGGCGACATCGCCAATGCAGCCGGGCACATAGCCGTCGTGAATCGAATCGCTGATGGATGTGGCGGGCGGCGCCAGGTTGGGATTTTCGCGTGACAGCGCATCGGCATACAGCGACATGAAGCGGATCAGCGATTGCTGATCGTCAGGCGCCAGTTTGCGCAATGCCCGCGACACCTGATCGGTGGCGAACTGGTCGATGCGCGCACGAAGCTCCAGACCGGCTGCGGTCAAGGTCAAGCGGGATGCGCGCGCATCGCCGGTATCGGTTTCACGCGTCACCAGGCCGGCTGATTCCAGCTTGGCCAATTGGCGGCTGGTGTTGGATTTATCCAGCCTGAGAATCCCCGCCAGGTCGCGCGCCTGAATGCCGGGCTGCAAACCGATTTCGATGATGGCGTGAACGGCGGAAGGGGCGAGATCGCTGCCGGCCAGCGACGTGCGCATGAAGCCAAGTTCGCGTACCAGCTTGCGGGAAAATTCCCGCAAATCCCGGATGGTCTGCTCACGGGATTGCGGAGGGAAATCGATGAGATCCATGGCGGCCCCAATATAAGTTGCGGTTCGCAACCAATATAATTGCGATCCGCAACCAAAATCAAGGCATTTTCAGCGTCACCCCGCTACCCCGCTACCCGGCTACCTCGCTACCTCGCTACCTCACTACCTCACTACCTCGCTACGGCGCCACCGCGCTACCGCGCTACCGCGAGGACATTTTGCGCCGCAACCGGCGCAGCACGGCGCCCAGCACCGGAATGCGTTCGTAAATATGCGCCGCCGGGTCCCAGAAATCCTGGTGGTCGATGATCAAGCCTTGCGAGTCCAACACCAGCGCGCTGGCCCCTTCGAAGTCGAACGCGTGGCCTCGGAACGCGCCGTCAAACCGCCACACCAGAAAGGCGTCCACGCCCTGTCCGCCCTGCCGCAAGATATGAAAACGCGGCTGCTCCAAATTCTGGAACATGTGGGCGTAAACCTGTGCGATGCCCGGCAGGCCGTGCACATCGTTGAACGGATCAGCAAAGTGCGCGTCGGGCGCGTAGACGGTATCAATGCTGGGCAGCGTTTGCGGCGTCAGCGCTTCAAACCATGCGGCGATTTCTTGCAGGCGTGCGTTCATCATTGCGTCCTTTTCTCTAAAACCCAATGCCGGACATCCGTGCGGCCTTCTCGAAATCCGGCTTCGCAATAGCACAGATACATGCGCCACAAGCGGATGAAGGCGTCGTCGAAACCTTGCGCGCGTACCGCCTGCACCTGCGCGTCAAACGCGTGGCGCCAGCGAAGCAGCGTATCGGCGTAGTCCAGGCCGAACGCGTGTTCGTCGATGATGTCGAGCCCGGCGCGTGCAGATTGTTCACGGATCACGCGTGGGCAGGGCAGCATGCCGCCGGGAAAAATGTATTGCTGAATAAAATCCGTACCGCGCCGGTAGGTGCCGAACGCTGCGTCGGCGATGTCGATGGATTGCAGCGCAACCCGGCCGCCGCTGCGCAGGTTCCGGGCCAAGGTATCGAAGTACACGGGCCAGCGGCGCTCGCCCACGGCTTCGACCATCTCAATGGAGACGATGTGGTCGTACTGTCTGGCGCCCAGGTCGCGGTAGTCGCGCAGTTCCAGCGTGACGCGGCCGTCCAGCCCTTGCGTTTGCATGCGCGCGCGGGCCCATTGCAATTGCGCGTCGGACAAGGTGATGCCGTGCACGTGCAAGCCGCGTTGCGCGGCGCGCTCGGCAAAGCCGCCCCACCCGCAACCGATCTCCAGCACGTGCTGGCCGGGCCGGGCGTTCAAGGCATCCAGCAGCCGGTCGATCTTGCGGTGTTGCGCGGCCTGGAGCGATTCCGTGCGATCCGCGCCGAACAGCGCGGCGGAATAGCTCATCGACGGGTCCAGCCACAAACGATAGAAGTCGTTGCCCAGGTCGTAGTGGGAAAGAATATTGCGGCGGCTGCCTTTGCGGGTGTTGTCGCGCAGAAACAGATGCGACAAGCGCCGCGCCAGCAACGCCCACCACTTGCCTGCCACAGCTTGAGACAATGCGGCCTCGTTGCGCAAGGCCAGGGTGAACAGCGCAAGCAGATCGGGGCTGTCCACCCAACCCCGGCGCAGGCTTTCCGCAAAGCCGATGTCGCCCTGGCGCAAGATGGCCGGCGCCGCCCGCCAATCGCGGATGATCAGTTCGGCATGCGGCCCGCCGCCGGGCTCGCCGTACAGCGCGTGCCCGCCCGATGGGTCCGTCAAGGCCAGGGTGCCGACGCGCAAGCGCGCCGCCATCGCCATCAATCCACGCGCGGCCCAGCCGGGCCTGGCGGCAGCGCATTCAACGCTGAGTTCGTCTTCACTCATCATGGCCCTCGCGCGGGTAGGTCACTTCGCTTGGCGGCGCAGCGGGTTTGCGTTGGTATGGCACCTTGCGCAAGAACAGGCGCAAGGCTTGGAGATGAATGCGAGCCACCACGCCCAGCGTCATGAAGGGCATGGCGAGCAGCGCGCGCAGCAAGGCCGCCGTAGACAGCGGCGTGCCGACGCTTTGAATGGCGGTGTGCAGCAACGGCGCGGGCAACGCGGGATCATCGAAGTAGTCGATGGCGACGCGATGCGTATCGCCCTGCTCATGCACGCGAAAGCGGTACACGCCTACCACGCGGCAGAACGGCGACACATGAAATTCCTTCGTGGTTTGCAGGGCTTCGCCATCATGAATGGCCCCGCCGTCTGGCGCTCGCAACACGTATTGATGGCGTTCGCCAAAGGTGTTGTTGACCTCGGCCACCAGCACCCGCAGCACGCCATCGGCGTCATGCACGTACCAGAAGCTGACGGGGTTGAAGACATAACCGAACACGCGCGGAAAGCTCTGCAGCCACACGGCGCCCACGTCCATACGGATGCCGGCGATGTCCAGCCGGGAACGCAGCCAGTCCATCGGATTGCCGCCACTGCGGTCGCCGTGGTCGGCAAAATGAAACGCCACGGGGCGGCGGCGGTTGACGCCGAACAGCCATGACGACCGTCCATCCATCTCTGTCGCCTGGTCGACGCGCACGCGCAGGCAGAACACGGGGTACGTGAAGCGGTGCGCAACGGGTCGGGTGCGCGCATGCACCACGCGCGCGCGAGCGAGTTCGATCGGGGCGGTGGTAAGCGCCGCTGTCATGGCGCGGTGCTCCACGGTGGCGACACGCCGAAGTCAGCCGCAACGCGGATGGCGGATGCCAAGCCGTCTTCATGAAACCCGTAACCCGTCCACGCGCCGCAGAACCACGTGCGCGCGCGGCCCTGGATGCCGGCCAACTGGCTTTGCGCCACAACGGTGTCGGCGTCCAGGACGGGGTGCTCGTAGTCGAAACGGCCCAACACGCTGCTGGCCGCCGGTTCCTGCTGCGGGTTCAGCGTGACGATCACCGGCTGCTTGAACGGCAGCGGTTGCAAGTGGTTGAGCAGATAGCTGACCGACATGGGCGCATCCGCCGTGGGGCCGGCCAGATAATTCCACGCCGACCACACGGCGCGCCGGCGCGGCAGCAAGGCCGTGTCGGTGTGCAGCACGGCCACGTTGGGCTGATAGCGCACGCGCGACAGCACGTCGCGTTCGTCTTCGCTGGCATCCAGCATGGCAAGCGATGTCGGCGCATGGCAGGCCAGCACCACGGCATCGTAGCGGTCAACATGCCCGGCCGACCGCACTTCCACGCCGTCGGCCAGCCGCTTGACGGTATGCACCGCGCTGGACACGCGCACGTCTGCAATGCGCGGCAGCATCGCATTCACATACTGGCGCGCGCCGCCCTTGACCGTTTTCCATTGCGGGCGGCCGGCCACTTGCAGCAGGCGGTGGTTCAGGCAGAACGACAGAAACGTGCGGGCCGGTTGCTGCAACACCATGCTGGGCGGCGTGGACCAGATGGCGCCCGCCATCGGCAGCAAATACCAATCGCGCATGGTCTGGCCGTAGCCTTCGTCATCCAGCAGATCGCCCAAGAGCGCATAGGGGCCGCAACGCGCCAGATAACGCGCGGCGTGGCGATTGAAGCGGAGGATGTCGCGCAGCATGCCCAGGAACGCGGGGCGCATCAGGTTGCGGCGTTGCGCGAACACGGTGCCTAGGCTTGTGCCAGCCCATTCCAGATCGGGCTGCGCGAGCGACACGCTGAACGTCATGTCGCTGGCGTGTACGGGAATGTTCAGATGCCGGAACAACTGCACCAGGTTGGGATAGGTCAGGTCGTTATGCACCAGAAAACCGGTGTCGACCGGGTGGCGTATGCCGTCGACCTCGGCGTCTACGGTGTTCGTGTGGCCGCCCACATAGGAGCCGGCTTCAAACAAGGTCACGCTGTATTTTTCAGACAGCAGCCACGCCGCGCTCAAACCCGACACGCCGCCACCGACCACCGCAATGCGGCCGCCTGGCGGGATCGGCGCGGACAGGGCGCGGTTCATGCGGCGTCCTGACGATTCAGGCCCAGCAGATTCGCGCGCAAGGCCGGGCTGCGGGTACGGGGGTCGAGCCAGATGGCAGCGAACGCGCGGGCAAAGGCGGGGCTGTCGATATCGCCCGCCGGCGTGTCGCCACGGAAAAAGCGCACGCCCTCGCCGCGGCGAAACCAGCCGGTCAGGCGGTCGCCCGCGGCCACATCAGGAAAGCGTTCGCGCATGGCCTGCGTCCAGGCGGCCAATTCGTCGGCGGGCGTGTCGGTCAACCGGGCAATTTCTTCGGTCGAGGTGGAGACAATCTGCTCGCCCGGAATGTTGCGCAGGTAGCGCAGCATCAAGACGAAGTCGCCATCGGGATCAAACGATGTGGACGTGTCGGGCGCCGTTGCGTCGGGCGCCGATGCGTCGGGTGCCGCTGCGTCGGGCGCCGATGCGTCGGGTGCCGCTGCGTCGGGTGCCGGCGCAGGCACATAGAGATAGGCGTGATACAGCCGGAACACGCTCCACGTGAGCAAGCCATGGCCGATCAGCCGCCAATCGGCGGGATGCGCCGTCAGCAACGCGGACGGCAACGCAACTTCCAGGGGTTTCGACGTCGGGGTGGCCATGTCGCCGCCTTGTTGTGAACCGATTAGTCACGATTAAACCATCAAGTTTAAAAAAATACTATGCAGTTTAGATTTAGACTATGCAGGCAAATTTCTGCCTGAATGGTCTGTCCCCCATGCCCGCTGCCGCCCCCGTCAAGAAACTGTCCTTCAAACAACAGCAACTGTTGCTGCGCGAAGATGCCATCCTGGATTCGGTCAACCGAATGCTGGCGGTGAAGGGCTATGACCTGATGACGATGGACGAAGTCGCGGCCGATGTCGGGATTTCCAAGGCCAGCCTGTACAAGCATTTCGCGTCAAAGGACGCGTTGGCGGCGGCGTCGATGACGCGGCTGCTGGACCGCACGCTGGCGGTGATTGCGGCGCTGCCGGAATCGCTGGGGCCGGTAGACCGGCTGAAGGAAGTGGTGCGCTGGGCCGTGCGGACGCACCTGGATGACGAAATGCCGCTCTTGCCGTCCACCCGGTCGACGATTCAGCAGGCGCTGATCACGCACACGCCCTACCTGGAACGCTTGAGCCAGGTCACCGAAACGCTGGGCGGCTGGATTCTGGCGGCGCAGGAAAGCGGTGAGCTGTCGTCAGACTTGCCGGGCGAAGTGATCCTCTACACGATCTACGCGCGGTCGTGCGACCCGGTGGGCAACTTCCTGAAAATGGGCGGCGCGTTCCAGCCCGACGAGATCGTCGAATATTTGATCACCACCACGTTTAACGGACTGGCCGCGCGCTGACGTCCCATGCCACCCCGGGGCGCAAACCCAGCACGCAAACCCCAGGCATGAATCCCGCGCTGATCCCGGCGCTGATCCCGGCGTGAATCGGGCGCTGGTCCCGGCGCTGGTCCCGGCGTGAATCCGGCACTGATCCCGGCGCTGATCCCGGCGTGAATCCGGCACTGATCCCGGCGTGAATCCGGCGCTTACCCCGGCCGCTTGAATCCGGCCCGCGCCTGTTCAATGGCGGCGTGGCAGACGCAGCCGCTCATGTGGTCATTGACCATGCCCACGGCTTGCATGAAGGCGTACATGGTGGTGGGCCCCACGAACGTCCAGCCGCGCTTTTTCAACGCACGCGATAGCGCCGTGGATGCCGCAGATGTCGGGTTGTTGTTCCAGTAATCCAGGTCAATCGCCGGGGGCCGCTCAGCAGGCTGCGGTTCGTGCCGCCATAACCAGCCCGCCAACGAACCGGTTTCCTCGGCCAGCGCCACGGCGCGGCGCGCGTTGTTGATGGCGGACACGATCTTCGCGCGGTTGCGCACAATGCCCGGGTTGCCCATCAGGCGGTCCACATCCTGCTCGGTATAGCGCGCCACGCGTTCGAAATCGAAATCATCGAAGGCTTCGCGAAACGCCTCGCGCTTGCGCAAGATGGTGATCCACGCCATGCCCGCCTGAAACCCTTCCAGGCAGATTTTCTCGTACAGCCGGCGGTCGCCGCCGACGGGCCGCCCCCATTCGTGATCGTGATATGCCGGCATTGACGGCTGCCAGAAGCAGCGCGGCGCGCCCGCTGCATCAAGAATCAGGCCAGCCTTGTCGGGCGCGGGTGACGTGCCCGCTGCGTCTTCAAGCGCTGGCATTGTCATTGCTTACCGGGTACGGGGCAGCTCATGTCGCCTTCTTCGCACTTCAGGTACGCGCGCAGTTCTTTCGTGCGGGCCTGC
This sequence comes from Achromobacter kerstersii, assembly GCF_902859595.1. GTDB lineage: Bacteria > Pseudomonadota > Gammaproteobacteria > Burkholderiales > Burkholderiaceae_B > Achromobacter > Achromobacter kerstersii. Next base: position 225,879 of record NZ_CADIJQ010000004.1, read on the forward strand.
GTCAGCTTGTCCAGGCACTGGCTCAGCACCATGGGATAGGCGCTGCCGCCGGTGGTGCCGGCTGACGAGAACGCACATTCCGCATCGCGAAAAAACAGCCACGCCTTTTGCGCGGCCTGCAATTGGGTCAGCTTGGTCTTATCGTCTTTCAGCCGTTGCGTGACGTCTTTGTACGCCGCGTTCAAGTCGGCGTCGGACGTTCGATAGGCCTGGTCGGCGCACAGGTTCATGTCGGTCTGCGTTTCGGCATTGCTGCAATTTTTCAGCGGCTGCGCCTGTGCGCTGGCCGCCAGGATCAGCGCGGCAGCCGTGGCGATTGCGATACGCATAAACGTTTCTCCTGTTGAAGGGTTGAGTCGGTAAAAGGGTTGAATCGGTAAAAGGGTTGAGTCGGTAAGTAATGGCGCCCGAAGGGTCCGTCTGATGGGAAAGTGTCGCATGGATGGGTACGGTGGCGCATGCCGCAGCCGGCCCATCGCCTAAGATATCGGCCATGAAGATTCAATTGCTCTCTGATCTGCACCTGGAATCCGACCCGACCTTTCTGGCGCGGCCCACCCCTGGCGCCGACCTGCTGGTGCTGGCGGGCGACATCGGCTCGTACCGTGAAGGTTCGAAACTTTCCAGCACCGACTTCGGCCTGGGCAGCTACGCGCCACGCAACGGCTGGCCCACGCCTGTGGTGTTCGTGCCTGGCAACCATGAATACGACAACCTGGATTTCGACGACACGCATGATCGCCTGCGCGAGCTCTGCCACGCCCTGGGCATCCAATGGCTGGAACGCGACACCTGCGTCATCGACGGCGTGCGCCTGGTCGGCACCACGCTGTGGACGGATTTCGATGCGCTGGCGTCAGACAGCGACGCGCTAGGCGTGGCGCTTGCCAAGCGAGCCAAGGCGTTTCGCGCGGCCGACTTCTATCTGGAAAAGGCGCAGATGCGCCGTCAGGGCGCGCCCTTCATGGCGGAACAGATGCGCGAGCAAGGGCTCGTCTGCCAGCAATGGCTGGACGCCGCGCTGCGCGTGCCGTTTGACGGCCCGACGGTGGCCATCACCCACTTCGCGCCGACGCTTGCCAGCGCCGACCCGCGCTACGGCGTCACGCCCGGCACGGCCGGCTTCTGCAATACGTTGGACGCGTTGCTGCCGCTGGCGAACGTGTGGATGCACGGCCATCTGCATTGCGCGCATGACTACGTGAAAGACGGCTGCCGGGTCGTGGCCAACCCGCTGGGCTATGCCAAAAAAGGCGAACAGGCTGACTTTTCGCCTGATCGCCTTTGGGAAGTGAACGCTTAGAACTTCAGGCTGGCGCTCAAGCCGTAGGTGCGCGGGTCGCCGGCCTTCACGTAATCCGACGATTGGAACAGCCAGTAGCGCTTGTCCGCCAGGTTGTTGATCCCGGCGCGGAACGTCGTCTCGTAGCCATAGATGCGCGTGTCGTAGGTGGCGCCGATGTTGATGATGGCGTAGTCATCCACGCGCACATTGTTCGACGCGCCCAGCATGGTGTTGCCGGTGTATTTCACATCGGCGCGCAGCTTCAGGCCCGGCAATTGCGGCACCGAATACGACACCTGCGCCGCCGCCACCAGCTTCGGCGCGCCCGCCACGCGGTTGCCCGTGTAGGCACTGCCCTTCTTGTACTCCGAATCCAGGAACATCAGGCTGCCGCCTACGTTCCAGTTCGTGGCCACTCGCGCCGACGCGCCCAGCTCCAGGCCCTGATAAATCGACTTGCCGTCTTGGGTCAGTTCATTGGCAGCGTTTGCGTACTCGGCCTTTTTCTCGATACGGAAGAGCGCCGCGGTGGCCGCCCAGTCATCCTGGTTGGTCTTCAAACCCAATTCGTACTGCTTGCTCTTGAGCGGGTTCAGCAAGGCGCCGTAGTTGGCATAGGTGTTGCCCACCGACGAACCCGGCTCCAACGATTCGATGTAGCTGGCGTAGGCCATCGTCTGCGGCGTGATCTTGTACATCAACGCCACGGTCGGCGTCAGCACGCCGTTCTTGTCGTAGCGTGACGACTGCGCGCCCGTCGCATCAAAGCCCACCTGCTCGTAATTCGTATAGCGCAGGCCGCCCAGCAGTGACCAGCCGCCGGTGAGGTCGATGGTGTCGCTGGCGAACATCGCCTTTTGCGTGATCTCGGCCGCGCGGTACAAGTCCAGGCTGCCTTCGCTGTAGTACGTGTTGGTGTTCTGCGACCGCAGGTTGCCCGTGCCTTGCAGTTGGTACACGCCATTGACGCTGTAGTCGTTCTTCTGCTTCTGCCACGACGCCCCCGCCACCACGTGATGCTTCAGCGGCCCGGTTGCGAACTTGCCTTCGACCATGCCCTGCCATTGGTTGTAGCCGTAGGCCTCGCCGTAATCGGAACGGTAGTCGTCGTAGTCGCCTGCCTGGTTTTGCAGGAACAGCACAGATTCATTGCGGCGCGTGCGCGTCGAGCTGTAGCTGTAATCGGTGCGCACGCTCCAGTCGGACGAAAGCTGGTACTTCAGGCCCGTGGAGTAGTAGCGGAATGCGTTGTCGGCGTACGGGCCTTCGCCCACGAGCTTGCCGTTGTCATTGCGTACGGGCGACGGCAACTCGCTGCCCGCCAATTGGCCCGCGTAAATAGTGGGTTCCTGGCCGATCGCCTTGCGGTCCTGGTAGATGGACTGGAAGTCCCAGGTCAGCTTGTCGGTCAAGCGCGCGTCCAGCGCCAGCGAGACGGAGTCGCGATACAAGGAGCCGCCGTTGTACGTGTTGCCTTCTTCGTGCGTCGCGTTCAGGCGGTAGCCGAACGTGCCGCTTTGGCCCACGCGCCCGCCCAGGTCCACCTGTTCACGCAGCAAGCCCTTGGACACATAGCCCAGTTCGATGCTGCGCACCGGCTCGTCCGTCGGCTTCTTCGTCACGTAATTGACCAGGCCGCCCGGCGAACCAAAGCCGTACATGAAGCCCGAGGCGCCCTTCAACAAATCAATCTGCTCGAACTGTTCGAACGGCAGCGTCGTCACATAGCTCAGGAACGGCTTGCCATCGATGCGGTAAGAATTCTGCCAATCCAGCGGCAGGCCGCGCACCGTCAGGTAGCTGGCCCACGCGCCGTAAGACGCGCTGTTGTCACTGACGGACGCGTCCAGTGCGAACACGTCGCCCAGCTTGTTGACCTGCCGGTCCTGGATGTCTGCCGCGGTCACGACCGTGGTCGAAAACGGCGTTTCCAATTGGCTGCGATTGCCCAGCGCGCCGGTGTTCACGGGTGCGGACAGGTGCTCCAAGGTGTCGTCGATTGAGGTCGCGTTGACGGTCACCGCCGGCAATTGCGCCACGCCCTGCGAGTCGGCGGCGGATTGGGCCTGTGCTCCGCCTGAGAAAACCATGCCCAACGCCAGGGCAAGAACAGAAGGCGTAACAGCAGACCGTGCAAGCTTGCGCGCACGGCACTTCCGGTTGGAAGTCGGACGGACCACGTTGAATTCTCCAGAGCAGACGGGCAGAAAGATTGGATTTTTATTATTAACGATACTGATTCGCAATAATATTTACGATTCCGCACAACGCTGACTGCTGCCTGGATAGCGTGACGCTTTCAAAACGTTTGATGGATCAATCACTTGCGCCGAATTGCCCCATGGCGGGGCATGTCGCGCGGGGACAACAGCGGAAGCTGCTGCCCCGCGATGCTCGAAGACTTAAGGCTCCAGCCCCGCCACCGGCAAGGCGAACAGCACAATCGCCGGATTCGCCACCACGAACCCCGTGCCCGCCAGGAACATCACGGGCGACAGCGCGCGCGCCATGTCCGCGCTGCCTTGCGAGTCTTGCACCGTGACCTGGTACGACTGGTCCAGCGCCGTCTGCTTGCCCCCGCCCGCCTGCGCCACGCTGGGCGTGCCAGGCCGGGCCAGGTAGCGCTTGCCCTTGATGTGATGCGTGTAATAAACCATGCCTTCCTTCGTGGTCTGGAAGTGCATGGCCAGCGCCTGTTCACGATCACGCGGCGTCGCGTTGCCCATCAGCTGCAAACGCACATAGCCCCAGGTGAAGCCATCGGCCCCAACATAAAAATCGCGCGGAATCCCGGCGGTCAGCCGGGTCCGGAAGTCAGCTTGCATTGCCTGCGCCATTGCTGGCGGCATGTCGAACAGATAGTGATACTGCGGGCCCAGCACCGCAAACGTCTTGCCGTCCGACGACACCATCAACGTGGAGACGTTTTCGGTGTACGTCTTGGTCGACGCGCAGCCCGCCATCAGGAGGGCAAGCGCGGCGAGAAGCAGCGTAGTCAGGAAGCGTTGCATGGGCCAGGTTTCGATCAAGGCGCCGGATTCGGATAGCGCGTGTGGATCGCGTCAATCGCCTTGAGCACGTCCGGCGACAAAGTGACGTCGACGCTGTCGATGTTTTCCTTCAGCTGTTCCAGCGTCGTCGCACCGATCAGATTGCTGGTGACGAACGGGCGCTGGTTCACCCAGGCCAGCGCCAGGTGCGTCGGCGAGATGCCGTGTTCGCGCGCCAGCGCCACGTACTCGCTGGTGGCCGCTTCCGCCTGCGGATTGCTGTAACGCGTGAATCGCGTGTAGCGCGTCAGGCGGGCGCCTTCGGGCCGTGCACCGTTCAGGTACTTGCCGCAGAGCATGCCCATCGCCAGCGGCGAGTACGCCAGCAGGCCCACGCCTTCGTGGTGCGTGAATTCCGACAGGCCGATTTCGAACACGCGGTTCAACAGGCTGTACGCGTTCTGAATCGACACCACGCGCGGCAGGTTCTGGGTATCCGAATGACGCAGGAACTGCGACAGGCCCCACGGCGTTTCATTGGACACGCCCACGTGGCGCACCTTGCCGGCGCGCACGAAATCCTGCAACACCGACAGGGTCTCTTCGATCGGCACAGTGTGCTCGTCTTCGACCCACGGGTAATTCAGCTGGCCGAACGTGGCGGTGGTGCGGTCGGGCCAGTGCAGCTGATACAGGTCCAGGTAATCCGTCTGCAAGCGCTTCAGGCTGGCGTCCAGCGCTTCGGTCAGGTTCTTGCGGTCCAGGAAGGTCTTGCCATCGCGGATGTGGCCGGGGCGTTTGGGGTCGCGCACCGGGCCGGCCACCTTGCTGGCCAGCACGATGTCCTGGCGGCGCTTGCGCTTCGCGAGCCACGTGCCGATATAGGTTTCGGTCAGGCCCTGGGTTTCGGGCTTGGGCGGCACCGGGTACATTTCGGCCACGTCGACCAGGTTGACGCCGCGCGACAGCGCGTAGTCCAGTTGTTGATGAGCGTCGGCCTCGGTATTTTGTTCGCCCCAGGTCATGGTGCCCAATCCAATCAGGCTGACATCCAGGTCGGTACGGCCGAGTTTGCGGGTTTTCAAGTTCTGCTCCGTGCGGGGTCTTTAGAGAGGAACCGACACCTTACCGCAAGTACTTGGCGTTTCGCTGACAGAATCAGGGCATCCGGCAGCTTGCCACCCGCCCGCAAATCCGCATACGCTGGCCTCTTCGCGACGGGGAGCGCCATGCTCAGGAACTTCGACGAGTCTTATCTCTTCTTCATCGGCGTCATCGTTTTCCTGGGCATCATCGAGCTCTGCTTCCGGCTGGGCCTGCACCAGCGCAAGCCCGGCGATGAAACGCACCGCACGCACATCACCGCCCTGCAAACCGCCCTGCTCGGCCTGCTGGCTTTGCTGCTGGGCTTTACCTTTGCGATGTCGGTCACGCGCTTCGAGGCGCGCAAGAACCTGGTGCTGGAAGAAGCCAACGCCGTGGGCAACGCGTACTGGCGTTCGCAGCTGATTGCGCCGTCCGCACGGGCGCAGGTGCCGAAGCTGCTGCTGGAATACACGAAGGCGGCGCTGGAGCTGCATGACGCGGAAAACGACGCTCCGCGCTTTGACGCCGCCAGCGCCACGTCACGCCGCATCGAACGCCAGATTCGCGCCCTGGCCGCCGCCACCGCCGACAACCCGCCCGCCGTGTCGACCATCATGTTCATTCAGGCCATCAACGAGATGGCGCAGATCAACGAGAAGCGCCGCGTGGCGCTTGAAAACCACGTGCCCGAGCCGGTGTTCTATTTGCTGTTCATCGTCAGCGGGGGGGCCGTGGCGTTCATTGCGTACGGCACGGGCTTGCATGGGCGCAGGCGCTTGATTTCAACCGGTCTGTTTGCCGCGCTGATTGCGTTGGTGCTGACGTTTATCGTCGACATTGATCAGCCGGGAACCGGCGTGATCCAGGTCAATCAGGAAAGCATGGAGCGGATGCAGAAGACGCTGGAGCAGGAAATGTAGCGAAGGGTTCCGGGCGTGCGGCGAGTCCAAGATATAGGGAATCCGCGCTTCCAGCTCGTCCGGCCTTCAGAACACGTACTCCAGCACCTCGTCGCCCGCGGCGTCGAACGTACCCGTCGAGCGCCATCCCAAGTGGCGATAGAAACCGTAAGACCGCACGGCAGGGTCCGTGGCGCACCCCAGGAACAATCGCTTGAAACCCAGCTGACGCAGCGCGTCGCGGGTCATGTGCAAGACGGTCTTCCCCACCCCGCGCCCTTCGTATTCCGGCAACAGCGCCAGCACAACGATTTCCCCGGTGTCGCGATGCCCGAAGCAATAGCCGGCAAGCCTGCTGCCGTCCAGCGCGACAAAGCCGGGATACAAGCCCGCTTCAATCCCCACACTCCACGTTTCGCAAGTGATGCCGGCGTCGGCGAGCTGCGCTTCGGTGACGGCGTTCTCGCGGGTTCGGGTGCGCAGCGCGATGCAATCGGCGGCGTCTTCGGGAATGGCGGGGCGGTAGGTGATGGTCATGTTGGCAAGGATACGGCTAAAGAAAAACGCGTCAACCGCCCCCCAGCATCCGCTTCAAAAACGGCGCCGTCACGCCCTTGCCTTGACGGCTGACGGACTCGGGGGGTCCTTCGGCGACGATGTGTCCGCCCTCTTCGCCTGCGCCAGGGCCCACGTCGATCATCCAGTCGCTGCCGGCGACCACGCGCAGGTCGTGTTCGACGACGACGACGGTGTTGCCGGCGTCGACCAGGCCGTGCAGTTGCGCCATCAGCTTATCCACATCCGCCGCGTGCAGGCCGGTGGTGGGTTCGTCCAGGACGTACAGCGTGTTGCCACGCTGGCTGCGTTGCAGCTCGGTCGCTAACTTGATGCGCTGCGCTTCGCCGCCAGACAATTCGGTAGCGGGCTGACCCAGGCGCAAATAGCCCAGGCCGATCTCGTGCAGCAGCGTCAGCGGACGGTGCACCACGGGTTCTTCTTTGAAGAAGGCCAACGCCTCGTCGACCGTCATCGCCAGCACTTGCGCGATGTTGCGGCCGTTCCATTCGATCTCAAGCGTCTTGGCGTTGTAGCGGCTGCCGTGGCACGTTGGGCATGGCGCGTAGACACTCGGCATGAACAGCAGTTCGACGTGGACGAAGCCTTCGCCCTCGCAGGTTTCGCAGCGGCCTTGCGCCACGTTGAACGAGAAGCGGCCGGCGCTGTAGCGGCGCGACTTGGCTTTCTTCGTCTCGGCGAACAGTTTGCGGACGTGGTCGAACAGGCCCGTGTAGGTCGCCAGATTCGAACGCGGCGTGCGGCCGATGGGCTTCTGATCCACGTTCACCAGCCGCTTGATCGCGTCAACGCCCGCGTCGATCCGGCCCGTCGTGCGCGCCACGCTGCCCGGTTGCGGCACGTCGCCTTCGGCGTCTTCGGCCACCGGTTCGTGGCCCAGATGTTCACCCACCAGTTCCACCAGCGCCTGGCTGACCAAGCTGGATTTGCCCGAGCCCGACACCCCCGTCACCGCCGTGAAGGCGCCCAACGGAAAACGCGCGTCGATGCCATGCAGGTTGTTGCGATGGATGCCACGCAACGACAGCCATCCTGCGGGTTCGCGCGGCGTCTTGCGCACAGGAGCCGGCGCGCCAAACAAATAGCGCGCCGTGAGCGACGCGGCCACCTTGCGCAGGCCATCAGGCGGGCCGCTGTACAGCACTTGGCCGCCGTGCTGGCCCGCGCCGGGGCCCACGTCCACCAGCCAGTCCGCGCGGCGCAGCGTCTCCAGGTCGTGTTCGACGACAAAGAGCGTATTGCCCGCGGCCTTCAATTGATCCAGCGCGCGATGCAAGGCCTGCCCGTCGGCAGGATGCAAGCCGGCCGACGGTTCATCCAGCACATACACCACGCCAAACAGATTCGAGCGGATCTGCGTAGCCAGCCGCAAGCGTTGCAGTTCGCCCGGCGACAAGGTGGGCGTGGACCTGTCCATCGCCAGATAGCCCAGACCCAGCGCCTGCAAGGTGCTGATGCGCTCAACCAGGTCTTGCGACAGCCGTTGCGCGGCGATGCGCTTTTCTGGCGACATATCCGGCTGATCGACGCTGCCTTGGGCGGCCGGCGTCAGGGCCTCTGCGATGCGGGTAAGCGGCAGTTGCGTCAGCGTGCCGATGTCCATGCCCGCGAAGGTCACCGACAAGGCCTCGCGTTTCAAGCGCCGCCCGCCACACACGGGGCAAGGCGTGCCCGTCAGAAAACGCGCCACGCGCTTTTTCATCATGGCGCTTTGCGTCGTCGCGAAGGTGTGCATCACATACCGGCGCGCACCGGTGTAGGTGCCCATGTAGCTGGGTTCCTGCTTGGCGCGCACGGCCGCGCGGGTCTCGGCGGGCGTGAAGCCGGCATAGACAGGCGCCGTCGGCTGCTCGTCGGTGTACAGAATCCAGTCGCGGTCTTTCTTGGGCAGGTCGCGCCACGGCTTGTCCACGTCGTAGCCCAGCGTGACCAGGATGTCGCGCAGGTTCTGTCCGTGCCAGGCGGGCGGCCAGGACGCAATGGCGCGCTCGCGGATGGTCAGCGACGGGTCGGGCACCATGGATTGCTCGGTCACGTCGTACACATGGCCCAAGCCGTGGCAATTCGGGCAGGCGCCCTGCGGCGTGTTGGGCGAGAAGTCTTCCGCGTACAGCATGGGCTGACGCGCCGGGTAGGTGCCGGCGCGGGAATACAGCATGCGCAACATGCTGGACAGCGTCGTGATGCTGCCGACCGTCGACCGCACATTCGGCGTGCCGCGCTGCTGCTGCAAGGCCACGGCGGGCGGCAAGCCCTCGATGGCGTCAACGTCGGGCACACCCACCTGATCGATCAGGCGGCGAGCATACGGGGACAAGGACTCCAGGTAGCGCCGCTGCGCTTCGGCGTACAGCGTGCCGAACGCCAACGACGATTTGCCCGACCCGGATACCCCCGAGAACACGACGAGCGCGTCTCTCGGGATATCCACATCGACGTTCTTCAGGTTGTGTTCACGCGCGCCCCGAACGCGAATACAAGCGTCGGCGCGCAGTTTGGCGGAGTTCTTTCGCTGGCTCATGGAGCCATGATAATGGACGCGCCAGGGGCCGCTTTATGGCCGATTGCCGGCCTTACCCCTGCCTCAGCGCCGCCACCGACTCCGCCAGGTCCAGATACCGGCGGCGCATCAGGGCATCGACCTGGTCGCGCGGGTCGCGGCTGTTCTTGTCAGGTTCGTCCAGATTCGCCGCTTTGAACAGCGGCAACAAATCACGCGTGAACGAATCCACCGTTGGGTTAACGGTGTGGTCCACCAGCTCGCCTTGCACATACTTCGACACTTGCATGGACAGGTTGCGCGTCTGGCTCAACGTTGCCGACGCCAGCACGCCACGCTCAAAGCGAAGGTCCGTCTGACTGCGGGTAGTGTCATCGATCTGATAGTAAAGATAGTTCTGTGAAGACTTGTCCGTCGTTAGCGCCAACTTCACATCGGGTGTCAATGATCGATGAAAACTGGCCTTCAGCGATGACTGCTGATCCTGCGACACGACCTGATTCCAACGGGCCTGGCCCGCGACACGGCTATTCTGCGATACCTGGAACGAGAATCCGTCGACCTCTTCGCGGCGCCCCGGATTGATCGCTTGCGTGACCTGCTTGATGGACGCCGAAAAGTCCGCCAGCCCGGACAACAGGCTGCGATGCGCATCCGACGACGGCACGCGAACGACAGTGCCCTCCGGTTGCGAACGCTGCGCCTGCGCCGCGCCGTAGCTGCTGTGCACGGTGGCAAACGCGTCCTTGAACAACGACATCAACGCGGCGTCGCCGTCGCCACGGCTGCGGGCGGCGTCGAATTGCTGCAGATATTTGTTGACCGCCGCCGCCTGTTGTTCCGCCGTGCCGAAGGTGGCGGCCTTGGTCAGGTCTGCGCTGACCTTGATGTCTCCGTCTGGCCCCGACACCATCAGCGACCGTTGCGTGCTGTCAGCCAGAAATTCAATGGTCTGCACCGCCAAGCCGTTGGCTTGCGTGGTCGCGCGCAGATTGACCGACGACAGCAAGGACGTATCCATGTCCGCCAGACCCGCCAGCGCCAGACGGGGAGGCACCAGGGCCAAGCCGTCCAGCGCGTCCTGGAACGCGCCGGACAAATCCGCGATCGCATTGCGCTCATCTTCGGTCAGCGCGCCTTCGGTCACGTCGATCTGCACCGCCATGCCTTCGGCGCCGCTCTTGAGCGTGATATCGACCTTGGCGCCGCTGGCCGTGGTCATTTGAAGCGACACCGTATTGGTTGCCTGCAACGACGCCGCCGAAGCCGTGCCCGATACGCCTTGCGCCTGCACGTCCTGGCGCGCCGGCGCCCATTGAGAATAGTTGCCGCCTTCAGTGCGAAACCGGCTCAGCAGCGCCACGCCCACACCCGAGAATGGGTTGCCGGCGCCGCGCGACGCCACATTCCTGGCCATCACCACCGAGACGGCGTCGTTGACCGCCCCCGTCTCCGTATACGTCGACGCGCTGGCGCCCGACGGGCTCTGGCCCAGCAACACCGAGGTAGATGCGGGCGCGATGCTCGGCACCTGAGGGGAGGCTGCGCGCGAAATGAGGGTGTCCGTACTGAGCGGGGTGACGCTCTGCACGCCTCCCAGTGAGCTGATGGTAGTCATGGCGGCGATGGAATCCTGGCGCTTGATGCAGTGCCCGGTTTAACGGCACGAAAGCCGAAAAGTTAAGGGGCGAGCGGGTTACGCCGATCCGATCAAACGCCGCGCTGATCCAAAAACGCGCCCACCGCCTCCAGCACAACGTCCTCGCGCTCGCGATGCGGCACGTGGCCGCATCCGGGCAACGGCAGCATGGCCGACGGGCCGCCCGCCAGCGCCACCAGCTTTTCGGGATGGCGCATGGACCCGTACTCATCGTTTTCGCCATGGATGGCCAACAGCGGCACGGTCAGGCGCGGCAAGGTCGTGTCCAGATTCCAGCCGGCGAATTCCGCCGACAGCCAGGTCTGCACCCAGGCGTCCAGCACCCATTGCGCTTTCTCGCCGTGGTAACGCTTCAAGCGGTCCAGTTGGGCGGGGTCGCGGAACTGCTCGCCGGCCACGCGGATGCCTTGCAGCGTGCGGTCTTCGACGAATTCCTGGGCAGATTCCGTAATGACGCCGATGCAGCGGCCGGGATACGCTGCCGCAATGGATACCGACATGCCGCCGCCCACGCTATGGCCGAAGACGATAAAGCGGGTCAGCTTGAAATGGTCGACAAGTGCGGCGAAGGCGTCTTGCGCTTCGCTGGCGACAAAGTCCGGTAGCAGGCGGTGGGGGTTCGGGTCAGATTGGCCGAAGCCCAGCCGGTCATAGGCGATGACGGTGCGGCCGGTGGCCTGCGCCAGCTTGGCGGGAAAGTCGCGCCACAAGTCCACACTGCCCAGCGAGTCATGCAGCAGGATGATCGGGGCGCCCTCGCCTTGCGGCGAACCCGGCCAGCGCCGGGCGTGGACCCGGCCGTGGGCGGTCGGGATCAGCGTGTCTTCAGGCGCGCGAGCGGCGGGGTCGGCCATCATTCATCCTCTGTTCAGTCCATGGGCTTCGCAGATTCTGCTGCCTTCCGGGCTGGCAGGCAACTGCCGCCCGGATGACGCGATGGCCGCGCCGGTCAGTACGCCGAGGCGGTCTGCGGCAGGGCCAGCATTTTCTGGCCCGCCGCGTGCGTGTCGCCACGCAGCTTGAACAGGCCCACCGTGTCGGCCAGCACACGCGCCTGGTCGCTCAGCATGGCGGACGCCGCGGCAGATTCCTCCACCAGCGCCGCGTTCTGCTGCGTGGCCTGGTCCATGTCGGCCACGCTGCGGTCGATCTGGCTGATGCCCACGCTTTGCTCCGTCATCGCGCCGTGGATTTCGGTGACCAGGCGCTGCACGCGGGCGATGCCGTCCACGATCTCGCCCATGGTCGAACCCGCAGCCTGCACGCGTTCAGTACCGCTCTTGACGTTCTCGACCGACGCCTGGATCAGCGTGCGGATTTCCTGCGCGGACGCCGCGCTGCGTTGGGCCAGCGTGCGCACCTCGCCCGCCACCACCGCAAAGCCGCGGCCCTGCTCACCTGCGCGCGCGGCTTCCACCGCGGCGTTCAGCGCCAGGATGTTGGTCTGGAAGGCGATGCTGTCGATCACGCTGATGATTTCGGTGATGCGTTGCGACGACTGCGAAATGGCGCTCATCGTCGTCACAGCATCCGTCACCACCTTGCCGCCGCGTTCAGCAGCCGAGCTGGCTTCGGTGGCCAGACGCGTGGCGTGTTCGGCGGCTTCTTCGGTCTGGCGCACGCTGGAGGTCAGCTGCGTCAACGCAGATGACGTTTCCTGCAAGGAGCCTGCCGACGTTTCGGTACGCTGCGACAAGTCGCGGTTGCCCATGTCGATTTCGCTGGTAGCGGCCGACATCGAGTGCACGCCCGACCGCACTTCCAACATCACATGGCTGATTTTGTCGACAAACGCGTTGAACGACGCCGAGATCTGCGCCACTTCGTCATGGCCCACCACCTCCAGCCGGTGCGTCATGTCGCCGTCACCCGAGCCGATGGTGTCCATGGCGTCGCGCACGGCCGACAGGCGCTTGAAGGCGCGAGACGTCGCCACGCTGGAGATCGCCACAGCGGCCAGCGTCAGCACCACCAGCGAAATCAGCGTGGCGTTCAGCACTTGCGTGAGGCCGGCCGTAGCTTCGGCGCGGTCCAGCGCAATCACGAGCGACCAGTCGGTGCCGGGAATCTGGCGCGCCTTGATCAGTTTCGGCACGCCATCCAGCGCCACCGTGATGGGTTCCGCGCCGTCATGCGCCATGGCGGCAAGCGCGGCGGGCGTGAGCTCCGGGGCCACGTCGGTGGACGGCTTCAACGCCAGCTTGTCGTTCACATGCGAAATGACCTGCCCGTCGGTCGCCACCACAAACGCCAGGCTGGACGGCGTGGGACGAATGGCGCGGATGATGCTCTGGATGCCGTCCAGCGGCACGGCGCCGCTCAGCACGCCGGTCGTCTGGCCGCCACGAATCATCGGCGCGGTGAAGGCCACATAGAGCTTGCCCGAGGCGGAATCGCCATAGGGCTTGGTGACGGTGAGCTTGCCCGCGGCCACCGCGCTCTTGTACCAGGGGCGGGCGGTGGGGTCATAGTCGGCTGCGACCTGCGTGGTCGAGAAAAACGTCTTGTCGGACCAGCCGACGGTGGAAATCGGGAAGCCGTTGGTTTCGCCCATCAGCTTGGTGAAGCCGCGGGGGTCGCCCTTTTCAATGGCGGCGGCGGTGGCGGAGACCGCTTGGGCCTTGTCCGCCGACCAGCGTTCGATCGCGCTGGCATTGCCGGCGGCGATGGCGTCCAGGTTGCCGGAAATCGTCGCCATCATATTGCTGCGCACGATCTGGTAGGTGGTTATCCCCGAAAGAACCAGCGCGCCCACCACGGTAAAGCACGAGATCAATAGAATTCGGTTGCGCAACGACGTAATTTTCATGCCTGCCTTCTTAACCTGCTTTCGTACAGCCCCCGCCCACGCCGAACGGCGCGGGTATCTGGTCCGCCCAGAAAACCGGCGGCCACGATGGACTTACGGCATACGCGGCGCGGACTTTAGGGGTAAACACCAATTCCGGGCGTCAAATACCCAGTTCAAGGGATATCCGGGCGCGCGCGCCGACGGCACAATTAGAATCGGTCAATCCTGGCCCTCTTTCCGCCTTATCTCCTATGTCCGCCTCTCCCCTTGCCTCCGAATTGACGCTGCCCGCTCCGGTGCTGCTGGTGGAGGACGAACCGCTGGTCTGCCGCCGGCTAGAAGGGCTGCTGCTGCAGCTGGGCTATCAGGCTGACGCCTTGATCTTCGCGGGTTCGCTGGCCGAAGCGCGCGCCTGCCTGGCCAGCCAGCCGGTCGCCTTGGCGCTGGTCGACCTGGGGCTGCCCGACGGCAGCGGCATCGAACTCATCGCCGACATGCACGCCGCCGACCCCGGCTTGGCCATCCTGGTCATTTCCGCCTGGTGCACCGAAGACGCCATCCTGGCCGCGCTGCGGGCCGGCGCCACGGGGTATGTGTTGAAGGAACGCGACGACATGGAGGTCTCGCTGTCGCTGCGCAGCGTGCTGCGCGGCGGTGCCCCTATCGACCCCTTCGTGGCCCGCCGCATCATCGACGAGTTGCGGCCCCGGCCCACGGAGCAGACTGGCACGGCAAGCGGTGAGATACTTAGCCCCCGCGAAAGCCAGATTCTTCGTCTGGTGGCTGAAGGTCTGGCCAACCGCGAAATCGCCGAACAGCTGTTCCTGTCGCGCTACACCGTCGAATGCCACATCAAGCACATCTACCGCAAACTGGCTGTCTCCTCGCGCACGCGAGCGATCCACGCCGCGCGTACGCGTGGCTTGCTGGACTAAGCGCAACAACGCGGTTTGCTGGACGATGCGCTACTGCGTGGCTTGCTGGACTGAAATGGTGGCTGGCCTGCTGGCTGGTGTTGTGCGTGGCACCGGCCTTTGCTTCCGCTTCAAGCCCCGCCTCAGCGCCCACACTTGATCCCACTTCCGCCGCCTGCACCGTTCAGGTGCTGTCGGTCTCGGCTGCAAAGCCCGCCCCCGATGGCGGCCGGCCGCCTTCCGCCGACTGGGTGCCGGTCACGTTACCGGACGACTGGAACCTGCGCTGGCCTGGCTATAGCGGATCGGTCTGGTATCGCATCGACTGGCAGCAGGCCTGCGCGGGCGGCCGCCCCGGCCCCGTCGGCCTGACGCTGAAATCGGTTGTGATGGCGGGTGAAGTCTTCGTGAACGATGACTTGATCTGGAGCGACCCTCAGCTGGTGGAACCGCTGACGCGCAGCTGGAACATGCCGCGTTACTGGCGCCTGCCAGACAGCATCGTGCGCGACGGCGTAAACACGTTGTGGGTGCGCGTGACGGGCCTTGCGCAGCAGACGCCCGGTCTGGGCCCGGTGTATCTGGGCGATGCACGCGCCATGCAGGCCATTCAGGAAGATTTGTGGTGGCGCAACCGTTCGCTGTTCATCCTGAACGTGATTGTTTCGAGCGTGTTGGGCGGGTTGTTCTTCTGCATCTGGGTGGTCCGGCGCGAACAGACGACCTATGGCTGGTACGCGCTGATGTCACTGTTCTGGGTGCTGTTCATCTGCAATGTGCTGTTGACCAGCCCCTGGCCCTTTCCGGACACGCTGTCGCTGGCGCGCGCCAACATCATGGCGCTGGTGATGTACGTGCCGTGTTTCTGCCTGTTTACCTGGCGCTTTGGCGAACAACGGTTGCCGCGCATCGAACGGGCGCTGTGGGTGCTGACCGCAGCGCTGCTGGTCATGATGGTGGTCACGCCCGACGACGCGCTGCCCACCGCGCTAAGCGTAGGCGTGCTCGTGCCCGCCGCCATCTTCCTGATCAACTGCCTGCAATTTCCCGTGCATGCGTGGCGGACGCGCCGCCCCGAACACATCATGCTGGCCACCTGCCTGCTGGTGTTTTTTGTGCTCTGCCTGCACGATCTGCTGCAGATGCTGAACCTGACCGCTCCGAGCCAGTCCTCCACGCCCTACTCCAGCGTCGTGGTCACGCTGTGCATGTCGGCCATCCTGGGCTTGCGCCACGCGCGCAACGTGCGGCAAATCGAACGCTTCAACCAGGAGCTGGCCGACGCCATCTTCCAGGCGCGCCATGAACTGGCCACCACGCTGGAACGCGAACACACGCTGGCCATGGCCAACACGCGCCTGCACGAACGGCTGCAAATTGCGCACGACCTGCATGACGGGCTGGGCGGCTCGCTGGTGCGCATGATGGCCATGGTGGAGCAGGCCGACCGGCCGTTGCAAGGCCAACAATTCCTGTCCATGTTGAAGCTGCTGCGCGATGACTTGCGCCAGACCATCGACAGCGGTTCCAGCGCAGGCGTCAAGGTGCCGGCGACGCCGCAGGAATGGGCCGCGCCCCTGCGCCACCGTTTCGTGCAGCTGTTCGACGAGCTCGACCTGGATTCCCGCTGGCAATTCCCGCCGCAATGGCGCACGCCCCCGAATCCGCTGCAATGCCTGGCGTTGACGCGCCTGGTGGAAGAAGCGCTGACCAACGTCGTCAAGCACAGCCGCGCCCGCCGCGTGGCGCTGCACCTGCATCAACCCGAACCCGACCGCCTGGAACTGCGCATTGAAGACGATGGCGCGGGCTTCGATGTGGCGGCGGTGCGGCAGGCGGGCGTCAGCGTGGGCATGCGCAGCATGCACGCCCGCATCGCTCGCGTACACGGCACGCTGGACATCGTGTCGGCGCCGGGCCGGACGGTACTGACCGCCGTATTGCAACTGCGTCCCGCCGCAGCGCAATCGGCCTGAACGGAGCCCCATAGACCTGTGCAGACCGACCTCGGCTCGTCTTCTTCCGCGCCCCCGCCCGCCTCAACCTACGGCGCCCGCATCTTGCAGGTGCAGATTGATGCGCTGCGCCGAAGCTTTCCCTTTGCGCTGGCGGGCTCGCTGATCACCGCCTGCTTTTCGGCCTATGCACTGCACGACGTACTGCCCTTGCACGAAGTGCTGTGGTGGATCGGCGCCACGCTGGCCGTCGGCATCCTGCGCACGGCGGCTGTGATCGCCTACGACCGCCACCGCACCGACCCCACGGCCGCGGCGCGCTGGGTGCGGCGCATGCTGATCGGCAACCTGTGCTCGGGCATCCTCTGGGGCCTGCCGTTTGCGTACTGGACCTTCTTCGTCCCGCTGGAATATCAGCTGTTCTTCATTGTGCTGTTGTTTGGCCTGGGCACGGGCGCCATCTATTCGAACTACATGCTGCTGCCGGTCATGTACGCATTCGAGATCCCCGCCTTTGCGCCCATGTTCATTGCGCTGGCGGTGCAGCCGTCGGCCATCCACCTGGCGTTGGTGACGAGCGGGCTGGCGTATCTGGTCGCCACGCTGGCCTTCATCCATCGCATGAATCGCACGCACCTGGACGCGTTGCGGCTGGGCTACGAAAACCTGGCGCTGCTGGATCAGGTGCGGCAAGAAAAGACCGCAGCCGAACGCAGCGACCTGGAAAAATCCCGGTTCCTGGCCGCCGCCAGCCACGATCTGCGCCAGCCCGTGCACGCCGTCAATCTGTTTCTGGGCCTGCTGACGAGCGAGCCGTTGTCGCGCCACGGCCGCTATCTGGTGGACAACATCGCCAGCGCAATTTCCGCGATGGGCCATCTGTTTGACGCGCTGTTGAACCTGTCGCGGCTGGACGCAGGGGTGATTGAAGCGCGCCGGGAAGCGTTTCCTTTGAACCCGCTGCTGGATCAGCTGCGCGCGGAATATGCGCCGCAAGCCCGCGAAAAAGGCATGTCGCTGCGCGTGCGCGGCAGCGCGGCCTATGTGTGGTCAGACCCGGTGCTGCTGGAACGCGTGCTGCGCAACCTGATCAGCAACGCCATCACGCATGCGTCCGGCAGCCGCGTGCTGGTCGGCTGCCGCCGCGTGGCCGGCCAGTTGCGGCTGGAGGTGTGGGACAACGGCAAAGGCATCCCCAACGCGGAACGTGAACGCGTGTTCTGGGAATTCCATCAGCTGGGTAACCCCGAGCGCGACCGCAGCAAGGGCCTGGGGCTGGGGCTGGCCATCGTGCGCCGCACCGCGCGGCTGCTGGGCCATGCGCTGGCGATGCGCTCTGAAGACGGCCAGGGCACCGTGTTCACGGTGACTGTGCCGCTTGCCAACGCCGATCAGGCCGGCGTGCCGGACGCGGCCACATTGCCCGCCCACCCGCACGTGGAAGGCGACGGCGCCAGCCTGCACGGCCAACTGGCGCTGCTGGTGGACGACGATGCGCAGAACCTTGCCGGCCTGACGATGTTGTTCGAAAGCTGGGGCTGCCGCGTCATTGCCGCCACCAGCGGCAACGCCTTGTTCGATAGCGTGCTGCCGCTGGCCGAACGCCCGGCGCTGATCGTCAGCGACTACCGCTTGCGCGACCACGAAACCGGCATCCACGTCATCGAGCGGCTGCGCGAGGAATACAACGACCCGGAGCTGCCTGCGCTGCTGGTCAGCGGCGACACCGACCCGGCGCGCCTTGCCGAAGCCGCCGCGCGCGGCATTCCGCTGCTGCACAAGCCGGTCTCCGTGCCGGCATTGCGTGAGCGCGTGGCCAGCCTGTTGCAGGCCGCACGCACGTAGTGGAGGTGTGCAGAGAAGGGGGGTGCAAAGAAGGGGGGTGCAAAGAAGGCGCGCGCCAAGCAGATCACCTGTCTAGCGGCCGTTGACTGGCCCGCTCCGCTGGCGCACGCAGCGCCACGCGCAAACACCCGTAGGCGATGGACGCCAACAACAGCACGCCGAAGATTTCGATGGCCACGTTGACGGAAAACCAGACGGGTTCTTCCGCCACGCGCGCGACGTTCGTACTATGCGAAAAGCGGCTGCCACTGGTGACCAGGCGCCCGCTGAACAAGCCGCTTAACACCGCAAGCACGTTGTTGACCGCCACCAGGCCGAAGAACACGCCGACCAGACCCAGCGTGACACGCAGCGGCATCGAGATCGGCGGCGGCTCGGACGCCAATGCGGATTCGGCCGATGGCGGCAACGCCTGGTGCTTCGTGGTCTGCGTGCGGGATTTTCCGGCAACCATTCCGGGGGATTTTCCGCGCGGCTTCTGCTTTTGCATCAGCTGTTGCCACGCCGCCGGGTCCGCAACCGCCTCCGGCCAGGGCTTGCCGAAATAGTCCGACAGCGCGGCAAGATAATCATCGGCCCGCTTCGACCCGGGCTTGAGCAGCCCCGATTGAAAACTAAGCGGGTGCGGCTCGCCGTGCTGATCCACCAGCACCGGCTCAAGATGAACCTGCTCGCCAGCCTTGCCCCGCCGCAAGAACAGACCGCGCACGCCTTCCAGCGAAAACGTATCGGCAACGCGCCGGCGCAGGCCAAAGACATTTCGGGTGATCCGCCAGCCGCGTTGGTCCGGCTGCGACAGCAACAACGATTCACGCACCGGCCACAACCACAGGCCCGCAGGCCCCGCAATGCTCAGCATGGCCAGGCCCAGCATCGCAATGGCTTGCGCCAGGGCGGGCTTGCCATTCAGATTGGCAAAGGGATGGCTGCCCGCCAACAGGTCAGCGGCAAAACCCGCCGGTATGCCCATCAGCGTCACACAGACGATGACCAGCAGCGCGATCATGGGCCGTTGCCGCAGGTGCACGCGCATCACACCCGGGGCGGGCGCATCGATTCGATAAGAGATCAGCGTGTCGGTCATCGAAGACAAAGCCGGTTCGGCGCAATCGGAAACCCTGTTTTTACACTAGTTCAGGTGACCTGATTTTGGCGCTGCACGCATTACACTCAAGCTCTTTTCCTACAGACAGGCCGCCCCTTTGCGCGCATCCGCTGACATCATAGAAGGCCCCATCGACAAACTGCGCGTGGCGGTGCCCGCCATTCGCGGCAATGTTCACTTGCGCGTGAACGGTGTGCCCGTGTTTGGCGTCATCCAGGAAGCGCCCGTGGTCCATACGCTGCGCCGGGTGCACGAAACAGGCCGGCCGGCGTTTGTTGGCGTCATTCAGGATGAACATGGCAAGCGCCATTTCAGCTGGCTGATCACGCCGCAAGGCCCTGGCGTGCCGCCGCGTTATTACCGCGACGAGTGGCGCCGTGGCGGCCGTCAGATCGGTATCGGGGCGCTTGTCACCGCGGTTGCGCTGGCAAGCGCGTGGCTGCTGGGCGTGTCTTCGTTTCCGCGCACCTTGCTGATGACGCTGGCGCTGGCGGTGGCGCTGGTCGCGCTGCTGTTGTCGGGCCTGACCGCCTATGGCCTGTGGAGCGCCCTGCGCCATCGCCGCGCCATTTTGCAAAGCGAAGCGCAATACCGTCAATGCGCGCAGACCTATTCGCCAGGAAGCCATGTCCGCTGACCTGCCGTCCATCCAACGCATCAGCGGCACGCTGCATGCCTTGACGCACGAGGCGCACGTCGGCGCCAACAAACGGCCCAGCTACGGCATCTACCGCTTTTTGATCGGGCATCAGCCCTATGTGATGTACGCGGGCGAGAACTTTGGCAATGCGTTGCCTTTTCTGGCCGAAGGCGACCAGGTCGACATCGCCGCACACGACGCGCCGCTTGCCAGCGACGATCCGCACCGGCTCGTCTATGCGATGCGCAATCTGGAAGACGACCGGGTCTATGTCAGCCACCGTGTCTTCCGATTCATGCATACCGACATCGGACCGGTGGGCGTGGGGCCGGGCCAGCGCACGCCGATGCTGAAACTGATCGGCTGGCTGCTGCTGATTACGTGGCTAATCTTCGTGGGCATCGTCTACACCACAGGCACGCCGCAGACGCTGGCGGAACTGCCCGAACTGGCCACCGTCATTGGCGGCGGCATGCTGATCGTGTGGCTCGTCTTCGCCCTGCCCTTGCTGTTCCTGGACACCCGCTGGCGGCTGGGCAAGCCCACGCGGCGCCAGCGCATCCTGGACCGCGTGTACGCCACCTTGAACCTGGGCACGCCGTTCGCGCCCACTGCGCGCATCGAAGAACTGTAGACGTTCAGAAGTCGAACAGCGCTGGCAACGGCATCTGGGCCTATGCCAGCCGCCTCGCCAGCATCGCAAACGACGGGACGGACGCGCGGATTTCAGCTGCGCACCGCGGCCTGGCTTGCCGCCAGGTGCAGCACCCTGCGGCGTCTACCCCTGCGGTGTCAGCCCCTGCGGTGTCAGCCCGCATCCACGGCGGGCGCCGCGGCGGCTGCCGGCGCCGCTTCCGATTGAGTTGCGGCGGCCTCGCGCCCCGCCAGTTCTTCCAGCAGATCCGCCGACGGCACAAAAAACAGGCTGCCCGTCACCGCGCGGCTGTAGTCCAGCAGGCGGTCGTAGTTGCCGGCGGGGCGGCCCACGAACATGTTTTCAAGCATCTGTTCGATCGGGGCGGGGTTGCGCGCGTAGCCGATGAAGTACGTGCCGAATTCGCCCATGCCCGCGCGGCCAAAGGGCATGTTGTCGCGCAGGATCTTCACTTCTTCGCCGTTCTCTTCCAGCGTGGTCAGCGCGCTGTGAGACGACGCGGGTTTGATGTCGTCGTCCAGTTCCACGTTCGACAGCTTGTGGCGGCCGATGATGCCTTCCTGGCTTTCGACGCTAAGCGAATTCCAGCCCGCCATGTCGTGCAAGTACTTCTGCACAAGCACGTAGCTGCCGCCGGTAAAGCCGGGGTCTTCATCGCCGATCATCGTGAAGTGGACGGCCTCGCGCCCTTCGGGGTTCTCGGTGCCATCCACAAAACCGATGATGGCGCGGCGGTCAAAGTAGCGAAAGCCATGCGTCTCGTCGACGACAGTCACCGCATCGCCCAGGCCATTCATCAGCAAGGTGGCCAGTTCAAAGCACATGTCCATGGATTCGGCGCGGATGTGCAGCAGGATGTCGCCCGGGGTGGACACCGCTTGACGCGTGCCTTCGCCGAACACCCGGAACGGATGCAGCGCGGCGGGCCGCGGCTGCCCGAACAGCGTGTCCCATGCCTGGGAGCCGAATGCGCAAATACAGGACAGGTTTTCCGACGGCGAACGCGTGCTGACCGTGCGGGTCAGCGTGGCGACGTCTTCACACCACGCGCGCACCGTGGCGGCCGCGTCGGCGCCCGGGTTGAGCGTGGCGACGAGAAAGATCGCGTGGCGCGTGTTGGGGCTGTGGACGGCTTGGGGTTCAGGCGGGAAGTCGGACATGGGGGCTAAGGCTCAAGACGTGTTGACGGATGACAGGCGGAAATTGTATCCGCCTGTCCGTGTTTGCCAACGGCCCTGGCCTGTGCCTGTACCCTGGCCTGTGCCCTGTGCCCTGTGCCCTGTGCCTATGCCTATGCCTTCCCCTCCCCGCCGGCTTCCCGGCATTCGCCTGTACGCCGGATCTTAAAAGCGGTACGCGACTCCCACCGAACCAAACAGGTTCGTCTTGCGTTCGGTCAGCGGGCTGTCGCGCGCGTCACCCAACAAGGTCGACACACCAATGGACGACACAGTGCTCCAACTGGGGTTGATGCGATACGACCACGTTGTGAACAGCGCAGCCGACTTGAAGCCCGAGGACGGGCTGTAGGTGGACAGGCCCGCCTTGCTGCGCGCCGCCTGCGACGACGTCACGCCGTACCAGGTCTGCATGGCGTCCTGGTTGGCCCATTCCGTGCGCACGCCGACCTGCACCGTGTGCTTCTCGGTCATCAGCGCGGCGTAGGACGCACGCAATTCGATGTTGCCGCCGTAGCCGCTGCGTGCCGCCTGCTTGTAGCCCGCGCCCAGCGAATACCGGCCCGGCCGCCATTCCACATAGGCGCCGTAGGCGCCATGGAACTTGATGTCGTCCAACCCCTTGGTAAGGTCGGCGTCGTCGGCCTTGCGGCCCAGGCTCATGCCCACGAAGACGCCTGCGTCCAGGTCGGACGCCAGCGACGTCTTCAAGCCCATCGCCGGCAAACCCATGCGCGGCGTGATGAAGAAATTGCCCGAGTGGTAATTGATGAGCGGCACGGGCAAGGCCCGGTACTCGCTCGACCCTTCATAAACCGGGACCACTCCGACCCCTAATCCGATGAAGTTTGTGCTCTGCGCGTGCGCGGCGCCTGCGCCGCTGATTGCCACGCCTGCCGCGAGGCCGCTTGCTACTATACCCATCCGCATCCGGACTTCCTTCCGTTCTATTCACTGGCCGTGGGGCGACCGCCCCCGGGAATGGGCAGCATTGTCCCGAGCAACTTTTAATAATTCTTTAAGACTCCGCCGCCACGCGCCGGAGACGGCGTTGGAGTGTGTTTGCGTATCCTGCTTGTAGAAGATGACCCCATGCTGGGCGACGCCTTGCGCGCGGGCCTGATTCAAGATGGCGCCGACGTGGACTGGGCGCGCGACATGCCCCAGGCGCACCTGGCGCTGGTGGACCACGGCTACCACGCCGTGCTGCTGGACCTGGGGCTGCCCGAGGGCAGCGGCCTGACCTTGCTCAAGACCTTGCGCGCCCGTTTCGATACCACGCCCGTGCTGATCATCACGGCGCGCGACCGCTTAAGCGAACGCATCCAGGGCCTGGACGCAGGCGCCGATGACTATCTGGTGAAACCGTTTCAGCTGGATGAGCTGCTGGCGCGCCTGCGCGCCGTGCTTCGGCGCAGCAGCAACAGCGTGGTGTCCGCACTGCGCTGCCGCGACGTGGTGCTGGAACCCGCGCGCCGCATCGTGACGCAAGGCGGTGACGAAGTCTCGTTGAGCGCACACGAATATCACACGCTGCTGGCGCTGATGCAGCGCATGGGCCACACCGTCAGCCGCGATCAGCTGGAAGTGGCCGTGTATGGCAGCAGCGGCACCATCGAAAGCAATACCGTTGCGGTCTACATCCATCAATTGCGCCGCAAGCTGGGCGACGGGCTGATCGAAACGCAGCACGGTCTGGGTTACCGCATCGTGCCGGACAGCGCGCCATGACCACACTGCGCCGGCGCGTCGCCATCACCTTGCTGCTGGCCATGCTGGCCACATGGGCCACGGTCTTTACGCTGATCTACCTTGAGCAGACGCGCGCCGAGACCGGCATGTCGGACCAGAACCTGCGCGACGGCGCGCAGAAAGCGCTGATGTCGCTGCCCACCAGCCTGATGCAGACCGGGCGTTCTGGCGAAGACCGCTTTGAACTGCCGGTGTCGACGCCTTTCGATGGCGAGTCCCTCAGCTTCCAGGTGTGGTCCCTGGATGACAAGCGGCGGCTCGTGCAATCCCCCTGGGCGCCCGACGAGCCGCTGGTGCCCGACTTTCGCGATGGCTTTCACGACGTCACGCTGGCCGGCGCACCGTGGCGCGCCTATGCGGTGTCAGACGCCGATGGCCGCGTGCAGGTGCAGTTCGCCAAGTCAGCCGCGAAATTGCGGCGTGACACCGCCACACGCATGGGTAGCGGCCTGGCTTTCCTGAGCGTGCTGTTTGTGGTGCTGACCGGGCTGACGTGGCTCGTGATACGTCGCGCCTTCCGCCCCGTGGACCGCGCGCGCGAGGCAATACTCAGCCGCACGGGCATGGACCTGACGCCACTGCCCACGCAGAGCATGCCCGGGGAATTGCAGCCCTTCATCGCATCCATCAATGATCTGCTGGGGCGCTTGTCGGCGTCGTTGGAACGCGAGCGGCGCTTTCTGGCCGATGCCGCGCACGAGCTTCGAACACCGCTTGCCGCATTAAGCGCCTATGCCGAGCTGGCGGCGCGCAGCGATACCGCAGCAGCACGCGAACAGGCCGTGTTGAAACTGCGCGACGTCGCTACCCGCACCACCCGTCTGGCCGAACAGCTGCTGGATCAGGCGCGCATGGAAGCCCAGGTCGACGGCGCTGCCGAACCCGTTGCGCTGGAACGCCTGGCGGAAATGATTGTGCGCGACAACGAAGGGTTGGCGCATCGCAAACACCAGCGCATCAGCCTGGACACCCAAGCGGCAGAGGTGCGCGGCGGCGTCGACGCGCTGGGCGTGCTGGTGCGCAATCTGCTGGACAACGCGTTGCGCTACACGCCAGACGGCGGCCGCGTGTCGGTCGCGTGCGGGCCGTTGGACAACGGCGGCGCCTGGTTGACGGTGCAAGACAACGGGCCGGGTATCGCACCCGCCGAACGCGAACGCGTGTTCGACCGCTTCTACCGCAAGCCCGGCACGGCGGAACGCGGCAGCGGCATCGGCCTGTCGCTGGTGGCGCAAATTGCCGCCAGCCACAATGCGCGCATCGAATGGGGGCCAGGCCTGGATGGGCGTGGTGTAGGCATCACGATCACGTTCGCAAGCGGCGGCGCGTAAACCACAACCCGCCGCCGCGAACTTCGCCACGGTCTTCAAACGCCTGTTCGGCGTATCGCCAAGAAACGTGCGGCTGCACGGGTGAACCGCCCCTGATTTTTCACGACACACCCACTTGTGCGACGTTTCCCGACTTGAAAATGTCAGATATTTTTCTATAATCTGACATACTTGCGCACCATCGCACAAATCCTCTCAATGAAATCCCTGCCCAAAACCATCCTCGACGTTGCCCTGTCCCTCCCCGAGGGCGGCACCGTATCGCCTCGTGAATTCCTGCATCTGGGATCTCGCGCGGCCGTGGACCAAGCTTTTTCCCGCTTGAGCAAGGCAGGAGAATTGCTGCGAGTAGGCCGTGGCGTGTACGCCGCGCCAGTCGCGGGCTCGTATGGCAAACGTGCGCCCTCCCCCGAAAAAGTGCTGCACGCGCTTGAAGCGCAGACGGGCGAAGCGTTTGTGCCCCATGGCGCGACCGAGGCCAATCGCCTTGGGCTCACCACACAGATGCCTATCCGCAAGGTCTATCTGTCTTCGGGGCCTCGCCGGGTGCTTTCCTTCGGCAAGAACAACGTGCAGGTGGAACACGTGCCGCCCGCCAGTTTTTTCCTTCGCAAAGAAGAGGCGGCGGCGGCGGCTCGCGCCATTGAATGGCTGGGGCCTATTGCCGCGCCAAATGCCCTGCGTACCCTGCACCAAACACTTTCCCCCTCAGCCTGGGCGGCGCTTGTGGGCGCCCGCCGGCGTTTTCCTGCATGGATGTCCAAGGCCGTGGGCCTTGAGATGGGCTGTGCTGCCTAGCTTTCTTCAGCAGCCTTCTGGTGATCGGCGCGAAGCCCTGCAATACGGAAGCGACCAATCAGGGCGCTTACCGGACTTGCTTGAGAAGGACGTCTGGGTCGTTTGGGGTCTTCAAACCATTTATGGTTCGCGCCTTGGGCCAAGCCTTACCTTCAAGGGCGGCACCTCGCTTTCCAAGGCCCACAAGATTATTGACCGCTTCTCCGAGGATGTGGACCTTACGTATGACATTCGCAGACTGATTCCCGCTCATACGGAATCAGGCGCCATCCCCGCCACGGCCAGCCAAGAAAAGAAGTGGCGCGCACGCATTGATGTTCTGCTGCCCGAGTGGATCGAAACCGAATTCATCCCTACCCTTCAAAGCGCGTTGACGGCGCAGCAGCTGACGGCAGAAATCAAACCGTATGCCAGTGCAGGCAAGGGCGAAGACAAAGTACTGCTGCGCTATCCGAGCGCTTTAGATGCAAGCGATAGCGCTTACGTACGGCCTGCCGTTCTATTCGAATTCGGCGCTCGCGCAACGGGGGAACCGCACGCGGTGATGCCGGTGTCTTGCGACCTGGCCAGCGTTGACGCCTTGAGCCGCCAATTCAGTTTCCCGGCCGCAGCGCCTTTGGTCATGAGCCTGAGCCGAACCTTCTGGGAAAAGGCCACGGCTGCGCATGTCTACTGTCTGCAAGCCCGCTTGCGCGGCGAACGATTCGCCCGCCACTGGTACGACCTGGCAGAGATTTACCGCCATCCGCATCAGGCCGTCTTTGATGACCACGCCGTAGCGGCTTTGGTCGCCACGCACAAATCCCGGTTCTATGCCGAGAAAGACGCCACTGGCATCCCAATCAATTATCACGACGCCGTGGGCGGCGGCCTGACGCTGATCCCTGAAGGGGCAGCGCTCGTAACCCTGCGCGACGACTTTGAACGGATGACCAACGCCGGATTGCTCGCGGAGAATGCGGCCGGGTTTGATGACGTCATGACCCTATGCGCCGAAATCCAGAGCCACGCTAATCGGGTCTTCTCAAGGCCTAGAACGTGAGCAGACTTGGGCGCTCCTTCGGGTATAGTCTGGAACTCTTCGCGCCCTCCAGGAAAGCTTCGCCACCATGACCAGCGCCCGCGACCTTGTCTACGGGGAACTCCGCCGACGGCTGATGTCCGGCGTGTTCCTGCCTGGCGAGCGCTTGCGTGAAGAGCATATTGCGGCGGAGCTTTCGGTTAGCCGGACGCCGGTGCGCAGCGCCATTGAACGCTTGATTGCCGATGGGCTGGTCAAGCGTGAAGGGCGGCGCGGCGCGGAAGTGTTGGGCTGGGTGGATCGTGACATCAACGAAGCGTTCGAGCTGCGTCTGCTGCTTGAACCCTATGCCGCCCGCAGCGCCGCCGAGCGCGCCACGCCCGAACAGATCGACCATCTGGAACAGATCAACCAGCGCATGCTGGACGCGATTCTTTCCGACGACACCGACAAGGTCGCCCGCGTGCAGCATTGCAATAATCTTTTCCATCACGCCTTGCTGGATGCGGCGCAATCGGCGCGCGTGCGCACGATGGTTGAGAATCTGCTGGACATGCCGATCATCATCGGCTCGTTCTATTTCTACACGCATGACGACATGCTGCGCAGCGTGGAGCATCACCGCCAGATCATCGCCGCGTTGCGCGCGCGCGATCCGGCGTGCGCCGACATCGCCATGCGCTTTCACCTGACCACCACGCACCTGCTTTTTCGCAGCCAGCGCAAGCCGCCTGCGCCGACGCCCACCGCGTGACACGGCGGCTGATTTCAGCGCCTTTTTTGATTCGTTCCCATGTATTCGCCCCAGATCCTCGTCGCCCTTTTCGTCCTGCTGCTTGCCGTCGTCATTCCGCTGATTGCGCTGATGGTGCGGGTGGTGGAACTGGTTCGATGGCAGACCCAGCCCTATTCGCCCACGCGTGGCGAACGTCCGCGCTTCGCTGGGCCGCTGTTGACGCTGCTGTTCAGTTGCCTGGCAGTCAGCGACTTCACGGACTATGAGCCGTTTCGCACCATCGCCGAAATGAATCCGGTACCGCTGTCGGCGCGCGCGTATTTCACAGTGGCGATGCTGGTGCTGGCGGTGCTGTCGTGGGCATATGGCGGCGCGATCTTGGATCGCATTCTGGGCCGTGCGAAAAACGATAAGGGCTGAAGGAAACAAAATGGGCTGAAGGGCGCACGCAAGCGGCGGCCCTTCAGCCCTTCAACGGTTCCGACATTCCGCGGTTCTGCGGTTCTGCGGTTCAGCTGTTCTGCGGTTCAGCTGTTCTGCGGTTCAGCTGTTCTGCGGTTCAGCCATTCAGCCATTCAGCAGTTCAGCCGTTCAGCCCTTCAGCCGTTCAGCGATGTCTATCGCCAGGCCCTTAAGGCTTCCAGCCCTGCGCCTTCATCCGCGCGTCGATCCACGACGTGTCCAGCGTGCCGGCGGCGATCTGCGCCAGCATCTGTTCTTCCACTGCGTGCTTGGCGGATGCGGCTTCGTACAGCGCTTCGACCTGGTCATACGGCAACGACAGCAAGCCGTCTTCATCGCCCAGAATCAAGTCGCCCGGTTCGATCGTCATGCCGTCCAGCGAGATGACGGCGTTGATTTCGCCGGGGCCATCCTTGTACGGCCCGCGGTGCGTCACGCCCGCCGCATACACGGGGAAGGCGCTGCGGCGGATCGTGCCGCAATCGCGGATCGCGCCGTTGATCACGATGCCGGCCAGGCCGCGCGTTTGCGCATAGGTCGTCATGATTTCACCGATGATGGCGTTGGTGAGGTCGCCACCGGCATCCACCACCACCACATCACCCGGCTGAGCCAGTTCCAGCGCCTTGTGCACCAGCAGGTTGTCGCCGGGACGCGTGCGCACCGTCAGCGCGGGGCCCGCCAGCGGATGGCCGTCGTGCATGGGCCGCAGGCGTGCGCCGCCCGCCGTCATGCGCGACATGCAGTCGCTGATATTGGCAACAGGAATGCGGCGGAATTTCTCGACGAAGTCGCTGCTGACCGCGCGCTTGCGCGGGTGGATTTCAAAACCGATCATGGGTGGCTCCGATGGCGTTCAGGGGATCTTGCAAGATCATTGTTTGGGGATGCCGGCTTCCTGCACGACCTTGCCGAAGACGTCGTGGTCGGCGCGATGGCGCTTGCCCAGGTCGGCAGGTGTGCCCGTCATGACGCTATAGCCCGAGTCTTCCAGCTTCTTCACCACATCCGGATTCGCTTGCGACTTGTTCAGCGCCTGGTTCAGCGTGGCGACCACATCGTCCGGCGTCTTGCCCGGCGCCATCAGCCCCCACCAGATGGTTTGGTTGATGGTCTTGAAACCGCTTTCCGCAAAGGTCGGCACGTCGGGCAAGGCGGGCGAACGCGCGTCGGCCACTACCGCCAGCGCGCGCACTTTGCCGCCGCGAATCTGCGGCAACAGCGATGCGACGGAACCGGTGTAAAGATCAATGCGGCCGCTGGCCAGATCGGGGAACGCCTGCGACCAGCCGCGGTACGGCACGTGCATCAGTTCCATGCCGGCCGCCTTGCGCCACAGATGGCCAATCAAATCGCCGCTGCCGCCAATGCCGGGAATGCCCAGCGAGACCTGGCCCGGGCGCGCCTTGGCGGCCTTGACCACATCATCCAGCGTCTTGTACGGCGACTCCGGCACCACCACGAACACGCTGGGTGAAGACGCCACCAGACCCACCGGCTTGAAGTCCTTGAAGGTGTCGTAGCTGAGCTTGTTGTACAGCCACGGGTTCAGCACGATGTTGTCCGTCTGCGCCATCACCAACGTGTGGCCGTCCGGCTTGGCGCGCGCCGTGGCGTCCAGCGCCAGGTTGCCGCCTGCGCCTGGCTTGTTTTCCACGACGATGTTCCAGCCCGTGTCCTGCGCGATGGCCGAACCGATCATGCGTGTCAGCGTGTCGGTGCCGCCGCCCGGCGGAAAGGGCGAGATCAGGGTGATCGGGGCCGAGCCCATGTCGGCCGCGCTTGCTGCGGCCGAGGCGACGAGCAGCGTGGCCGTCAGCAGTGTTTTCAGGGATGTCATTGTCTTCCTCGCTTGTGTTTTGAAATCGGGCAGCCCTCTGCGGGGCCGGCCCTGTCTATCTGATCGATCAGGATTGACGCGCCAGCGGCGTCAACCACGCCAGCCGGTCGGCAACCGAATCCGGCACGTTGAACGAACCTGCTGCGCGGGCCGCTTCAATGCCTTGCGTGGTGCGGGCGAACAGGCGCTCAACGCCGTCCAGCACCAGCGGCTGCAAGCCGGCTTCCACCAGTTGTTCGCGCGCTTCGCGCACTTCGGCCAAGCGGCGCGGCGCGTGCAGCACGTGCGAGCGGACGAAGGAATCAACGAAGGTCGTCAGCGGCGTGCGGTCCATATCGGACAACACTTCATACAGCGATGCGCGCAAGCCCATGCTTTCAGCGGCGACCAGGCATTCGACGGCCAGGCTTTCCATGCCCTTGGTCAGAATGCTGCGCAGCAGTTTCAGGCGCACGGCATCGCCCGCCTCGCCATCGATGGCTTGCGCGGGCGCGCCGCAACCGGCCGTGAACGCGGCCACCGCAGGGGCGCCCGTGCCGGCGCACAAGAGCGGCGTGCGCGCGCCCAGCAAGGCGATGGCGCCCATGATCGCGACGTCGGTAAAGGGCACGCCCAACTGCGCAGCGACCTCGGCCGCCGCGCGCATGTCACCCGAACTGGCGGTCGTGAAATCCGCATAGGCGGCATCTTTGCGCAGGTGCGGCAGCGCCTGTTTGGCGACTTCAAGCGCGGCGTGGCCGAACACGGCTGACACGACAATGTCCGCCTCGGCCAGCCACGGGCCGGCTTCGGCGTGCAGCACGCTGCCATGCGAGGCGGCGCGCGCCTGCATCTCGGCGTCCTGGCGCAATTCGCCGATACCCACAATGACATGCCCGCCCGCCACCCACTCACGCGCGTAGCAATCGCCGACTTCTCCACAACCTATCAGTGCAATTTTCATCTTCATAAATACAAAAAAAATACATACAGCGTTATAGCCCGGGAGAATTTGACCGTATAACTCGTGTAAACCCTAGGTTTCCCCAGTTTTTGGAAACATTAAAAGTACAAGAAACCCCGTCATCGATTGCTGGTAGTCTTGCCCTCAGCCGCGCAGGCCCTGCCCGCGCCCGCCTTCAACATTTCAGCGAGACACCTCATGACCGCCCCCCTTTACGACGCCTCCGTCCCCGTCATCAAACAAATGCTGTCCGCGCTGTCGGACGTGCTGAAAAAGGCCGAGGCTCACGCCACCGAGAAAAACATCGACGCGTCCGCCTACCTGGGCGCCCGCCTGTACCCGGACATGTTCCCGCTGTCGCGCCAAGTGCAGATCGCCACCGACTTCGCCAAGGGCATTGCGTCCCGTCTGGCTGGCGCCGACGTGCCGTCGTGGCCGGATGGCGAACCCACGTTTGCCGAGCTGCAAGCGCTGATAGCCAAGACGCTGGCGCACGTGGGCTCGTTCAAGCCGGAACAGTTCGAGCAAAGCGCCTCGCTGGAAATCGTGCTGCGCCCCGGCACGCCGAAGGAAAAGAAGCTGTCGGGCAGCGCCTACCTGCTGCACTATGGTCTGCCGCAATTCTTCTTCCACGTCACGACCGCCTACGCGATCCTGCGCCACAACGGCATTGAAGTCGGCAAGCGCGACTACATGGGCGCGTATTGATGCCTGAGCGCGTCGGCGGCTGACGCCGCACACGTAAAGAAGGGCCGCGAATCACAGATTCGCGGCCCTTTTCATTGGCACTCAGCGCCTGGTGCACGCGCACCGGTTCGCTTTTTCCTCGGCCATCCGACGGGTGCGCACGGCGTTGACGGTGCGCACTTGCTTCGCTCTAATCGCCAGACGCGACGCCGCATGACGCACCACCCGCCTACGCTCTTCCATCGCTGCCCCCGCCCAGGGAGTTCCAAGATGATCGCCACCCCCGTTCTGATCGTAGGCGCCGGCCCCGCCGGTTTGCTGACCGCCGCGGAGCTCGCCCGGCGCGGCGTCGAATGCCTGCTGATCGACGCGCACGAACAACCCATGGACTGGGACCGCGCCACCGTCGTGCATCCTCGATCACTCGAAATCCTGGACGCACTGGGTATCGCTGAACCCCTCTTGCAGGCAGGCGTCAAGCAGCGCCACGCCCATATCCATGCCGACGGGGCCGTGTTGGGCGACATTGACCTGTCACTGTGCGGCAGCCGGTATCCCTTCAATATCGGCATTTCTGAAGAAGTGACTGAATCCATTCTTCACGATCATCTTGTCGCCCTTGGCGGGGCCGTCACGCGCGCGACCACGCTGGTGGATTTGCAGGTGCAATCCGATGGCGTGATTGCCACCCTCGAACACCACGGCGAGCGCTCGCAGGTTCACGCGCAATGGGTGGTGGGATGCGATGGGCACCGCAGCACCGTGCGCACGCTGATGGGCATTGAACAAGACGGCCACGACATTCATCAGCCCTGGGCCGTATTCGACGCGTCCATTGCCGCGTGGCCGATGTCTTACGAAGCGAACTATGCCTATCTGGACCCGACGCCGGTCATTCTGACGGCGCTGCCCGGCCGCCGATGGCGCGTGTACCTGCGCCCTGCCTCGGCGGATTCCGATCTGGTGGCCGACGCGCTGGTCACGTTGCAACGCTATCTGCCCGACGCGCGCTTTGACGACGTCTCGCATCCCACACGATTCGATTGCCATGCCAAGGTTGCGCAGCAATTCCGGTCTGGCCGCGTGCTGCTTGCCGGCGACGCCGCGCACACGTGCAGCCCGGCGCAAGGGCACGGCATGAATACGGGGCTGCAAGATGCCTACAACCTGGGATGGAAGCTTGCGCTGGTCTGCCAGGGCCACTGCGCCGAGACGTTGCTGGATAGTTATCACGCCGAACGCCGGCCCGTGGCCGACCAGGTGATGGCATCGGGTGATGCGGCCGAAAGCGCGCAGTCGGTCAAAGGGCAACGCGCCCGCCATGAACGGGACATGGCGATCCAAGCGGCGTTTGCCGACCCCGACACCCGGCACCATGAAGCGGTGGCGGAGGCCGAACTGGATATCGACTACGCTGGTTCTCCCATCGTCATGGGCGAGCCGCAAGCCGCGCTTTGGCCGGGCCAGCGTCTGCCCGACCAGATCTCGCTTGCTTTCGCGGACGGAAGTACAGGGCGCTTGCATGCTTGCGCCTATCGCGTGGGCCATACCGCCGTGTTGATCGGCTGCGCCTACACAAACGCAGACGAGCTGGCGCGCGTGCGCCGCGAGATGGAAGCGCTGTCGGGCGGCCCCATCATCGAACAAGTCGTCGCGCTGAGTGCGAACGCCGGCGTGGCAGGCGCGGATGCGTACCTGACATCTGACGTTGCCGACACGCTGGGCGTGCGCGGCATCGTGCTGCTGGTCATCCGGGCGGACGGCCACGTAGGCCTGCGAGCCGGACAAGACCATGCCAAAGCCTTGGCGGCCTACATCGACCGCTTGCGCACCTAAGGGTTATTACCGATCCCGGTGATGTCGATTTGGGTGTCCGCTGAACGTCGTAGCAATACGACCCACTCATTCAAGGCGGACACACCATGACTACCGGAACCGTAACGCTCCACCGCGTTCTGCGCGCCTCGCCCGATCGCATCTATCGCGCATTCATCGACGGCGACGCGCTGGCCAAATGGCTGCCCCCGTATGGCTTCACGTGCCAGGTCCACCACCTGGACGCCAAAGTCGGGGGCACCTACAAAATGTCGTTCAAGAATTTTGGTTCCGGCCACAGCCACCACTTTGGCGGTGAATACCTGGAACTGTCGCCGTCAGAGAAGCTGCGCTACTCCGACCGCTTCGACGACCCCAACCTGCCTGGCGAAATGATCACCACGGTGACCTTGCGCAAAGTGATGTGCGGCACGGAACTCACCGTGGTGCAGGAAGGCATCCCGGCCGCGATTCCCACCGAGATGTGCTATCTGGGCTGGCAGGAATCACTGATGCAGCTGGCGAAGCTGGTCGAGCCGGAAATTCCAGACTGAGCGGGGCGGGTGCGCTGGGGGTGCGCTGGGTGCACTACGCGTCCGGCTTTGCCACGAACACCATGGGCGCCCGCAGCGACGCGCAACCGTTGTCCCATTCGCGCTTCATCTTGGCTAGAAATTCTGCGTCGACACGGTGCGCTTCGTCCCGCAGGACTTCGTCCATGGCTGCCGCTATCCGTTCGATAACCGCTTCGGGCCGCGACACGGCGCAAGCCGTACGGCCGAATTGCAGCAAGCCCTTACGCGTCGGATATTCCTTTTTCTTGTTCATCTTCAGCGCAAGGGTGCGGTCAGACAGCGTGCGGCCAGACTGCGGGTCCTCAATTTCGTACACGCTGGTCGTGACCACGTCATACAGCGGCGCCAACGCCGCGGGCTCGGCACCCGGGTGGCGGTAGAGCAATCCAAAATTTTTCAGATGCGCATCCCCGTTGCGCACCATGACCGACAGCGTCACGTATTCAAAATATCGCGCCAGGCTTTCCATTCGATTGGCGCCGCACAACAGGCCGATCATTTCTGCGACGGTCTCGTATGAGCTCAGGTACTTCTCTTTTGCGGTCTTGCGCAACAACACGGCCATGTCTTCAAACCCAAGTTGTTCCGGGCCTTCCAGATCAAAGCGCCGCATCACAAAGAGAGAGCCATCGTCCGACAGCCAAAAATCCGGCACGCGCAGGCCGGCTTTTTTTGCCGCGCTCATGCATAGGAATTCGTTCTGCGCCAGAAAGGGATAGTCTTCGCCCGCCGCTTTCACAATCAGGTCCGACGTGAAGGTGGTGGATTTATCGACGACGGGTTTCGCATTGGCGGTGTCCGCATCCGGCATCATGACTTTCGGTTGAAACCCCGAAATGCCGGACGTGAGGTAGGTGCTGACCAGGTAATCGAAAAGTTCAACGCTTGCCCCGCTGGCCAGCAACGCCGAGAGTCCCATCGTGGGTTGAACCCGCATGGCATCCGCGCCCGGTTCTCGATAGCGCAGGCGTCCGATCTGGTTACTGCCGGTCAAGGCAAGCAAACGCATGTCGTCGAGTTGCACGTCTTTGCCAAAGCGTTCCCAGAGCTTTTCATACAGATAGCCCTCTGGCCGATTCATGGCAAAAATCGGTGGCAAGATGGTGTCGGCGTAACTCTCGGCGCGGTGCGGCATGATGAGCGAGATCTCCCGGTTTTGTTCCGGCCGCGTGTAGTTGAAGACAAAACGGGATTCCTTTTCCAGTAACCCCGACTCGCCTTGCGGCGTGCTGATTTCCAGCTGCTTTATCTTCGCGTTACTCATCGCTCATGCGCTCCACATCGTCATAGTTGATGCTTGCGGTATCAATCCGAAGACCCATGTTGAGCACGGCCAGGGCTCGCATGATCGAATGCAGGCCCACGTTTTCACCTTTCTCGATTTGCACGATCAATTGGCGTGTCAGGCCGGCTCGCTGGGCGAGCTCTGCCTGACTGAGCTGGCGCTGCTTTCGTTCGCGCTTAAAACTGGCTCCGAACTGCGCAGGAAGCACTGCGGTTGGAAAGTACGGCATCGTCGACATTCCTCGAACTGAATCCCACCATGGTGGATATACCGTACATCAAAGCCGCTTCGAAAAGTACGATAAAACAGACAAAATTTAGTTATACCTAATTTTTGTACGATATTTCGTACTTTCATGCAGACAGCCTAGGCTTACGGACGCCGTCCTGCCTCCACCTGGATCTTCAACTCCACCTCTGGCTTGAAGCCCATGTCCAAACCAAAGTTCAGGCCGAAATCCTTGCGGCTGAACTTCGTGGATACGTCCGCCCCGCACACCTCACGCTTTTCCATGGGGTGCTGGATGCATTTGAAGTCGTCGATATCCATCGTCACCTTGCGCGTGACGCCGCGCAGGGTCAGATCGCCGGTGGCTTCTTCGGGGCGGTCGCCGTCGAACTTGGTGAAGGTGCCCTTGAAGGTGGCGGTGGGGTATTTGGCGGCGTCGAAGATGTCGGGCGCGACGGCGTGCTGGTTCATTTCGTCGTGGCCGAAGTCCACGGAATTGATATCCACCGTGACGTCCACGGTGCCGGTACGCGCTTCGCGGTCCAAGACGACCACGCCTTGGGACTTGTTGAATTTGCCGCGCCAGGTGGACAGGCCGCCGAAGTGATCGGCTTCGAAACTGGGATAGGTGTGGGACGGGTCCAGGTCATACGTCACCGGGGCGGCGGCGGCGGGCAGGGTCAGCATCAGCGTGCTGGCGCCCAACAGCAGGGTCGGAATCAACTTCATCAAAGCTCCTTATGACGGGTGGATTTGGCCAGGCGCGAAACGCGCGCTGCCTAGCTCGAAACACCAACAATATCATTCAGGTTGCAGTCAGACTGCAATTGAAGTCTGACTGCATTTCTCGTTAGGCCGGCAGCCTGCAACGCCTTGTCCGAAACCCTCACCATTTTGTAAAGGC
This sequence comes from Achromobacter kerstersii, assembly GCF_902859595.1. Lineage (GTDB taxonomy): Bacteria > Pseudomonadota > Gammaproteobacteria > Burkholderiales > Burkholderiaceae_B > Achromobacter > Achromobacter kerstersii. Next base: position 262,335 of record NZ_CADIJQ010000004.1, read on the forward strand.
GTAACTTCGATTCACGCAATAATGCGCGCATACCTGCTCCGCAATCACGGGAACCACTATGAATAAAGTGTTTGCTTTGCTGATCGCGGCCGCGTTACCGGCAGCGGCCCTGGCGCAACCCACAGTGGAACCGCTGAAGCTCAACGCGGACAACAAGTTGTATTGCAACGCGCAAACGGATTGGTGTGTGGGGATCAACACCGAGGGCACGATGGAAACGAACGGCCCGTACGCCACGAGCCGCACGCTGCGCACCGACCGCAAAGTCTGGGACTTGCCCGACATCCCCAACTTCAAGAGCTTCACCGTCTGGCCCCATCTGATCCGGCTGAGCGAAGAGCGGGCAATTGTCGGCGTCATCGGCCCGTCGCAGCCGGACTACAACCTGGAAACGCCGTTCTCGGGCGGCAGTTTCACGCGCGAAGACCTGTATCTGTTCGAAGTGGATCTGGGCGAGTCCACAAGTTCAAACCTGGTGTTCATCATGCCGAAGTCGGCCAGCGCGTCGATCCGCGCCTGCTTTAACCAAGCCGACGAGAAAAAGCGTGCGGGCCAGTGCATGGATGCGTACCGCTACCAGGCGGAGCTTGCCGCTCTGCCTGGCACGGCGGGCGCAACGGGCAAGGAGTATCCGGACTTGCAGGTGACGACGCAGGCCACGCGCGCGCCCGCTGGCGCGAGCCGCTACGCGGATTCCACGAAGCGGCCGGCGCTGACCGCGGCACAAGCCGCGCCCGCAGCCGATACGGAATGCAGCTACACGGCAACGTACCGTTGGAACCCCGATGGCGGACTCTACGAGCCAGCCAAGCCGGTGCCAGATTGCAGCGAATTCCTGGACGTGACGCCCAAAGCGAAGCCGTAACTGGAAAAGCCGTAACTGGAAAAGCCGTAACTGGAAAAAGCCGGAACCGGGAAAGCCGTAACCGGGAAAGCCGTAACCGGGAATGCCGCAACCGGGAAGCCGAAACCGCGAAAGCCTTAACCGGAAAGCCGCAACCGCAATGCGTTATCGCAGCCATAACGGCCACCCACTACGCCCCTCGGCCACCTGCTCCCTTAGTCGGCGTAGCCCGGATTGCGGCGGTCCAGCCGGCGCAGCAAGCCCGGCCAGGCAAGCGACGCTTTATAGGCCCGGTCGGCCGGGGATTCCACGGCGGCGCGCGCCAGCACTTCCGGCGGAATGAAGATCAGCTCACCGCCACCCGCCTGCGCGCGCACCTGCGCCATGCAGGCGGCTTCCAGGCGGTGCATGGCCTGGAAGGCCTCGGCCATCGTCTGGCCCACCGTCAGCAAACCATGGTTGCGCAGGATCATGTAGTTGTTCGCACCCAGGTCATGGACCAGACGCGGTTGCTCTTCCGGGTTCAGCGCCAGGCCTTCGTAGTCGTGATAGCTGAGCGAACGCAGCGCAATGAACGCGAACTGCGACAAGGGCAACAAGCCCGCCTTCTGCGCCGACACCGCCACGCCATTGATGGAATGCGTGTGCAGCACGCACATCGCGTCCTTGCGGGCTGCGTGGATACAGCTGTGAATGGTGAAGCCGGCCGGGTTGATGTTGTATTCCGACTCCATCACCTTGTTGCCGTGCAGGTCGATCTTGACCAGGCTGGACGCCGTGATCTCGTCGAACATCATGCCGTACGGGTTGATCAGGAAATGTTCGGTGCCCGGCACTTTGGCGGTGATGTGCGTGAAGATCAAATCGTCCCATCCGAACAGCGCCACCAGCCGGTACAAGGCCGCCAAATCCGTGCGCACCTGCCATTCGGTTGCGCTGACCTGTTCACGCACGCTGCCGCCCTGCTTGCTTACCGTATCCATTCCCGTCTCCTGTTATTGATGTCGTCCCGCAACGACCGCGCCACGGGACCCGTTTCGCACTTTATTCTTTTTGACGCAAGCAGGTGCAAGGGGGCAATCCGCCGTCCACCTGATGAAAATCCGGGGCGCCCATGCGAGAATCCCCCTCGGAACCCACGGATCAGGACGCCCCATTGACGCAGCATCCGCATCGCCTTCCCGCCTTTTTCCGGTCGCACCTGGAATCGCTATCCGGCGTCGGCCTGCTGCTGGGCACCTTGTTCTTCGCCGCGTCGCTCACGCCTACGCTCGTGCCGCGCACCTATCTCACGCAGGGCGTGCTGGCTGGCGCGTGTCTTGCCGCCGGCTATGGGCTGGGCGTGCTGTGGCACTGGCTATGGGCCTATCTGGAACTGCCCGAGCCCCGCGCCCGCGCGGCGCGCATCGTCAACGCCGTCATCACCGTGGTTTGCCTGTCGGTGCTGGCGCTGTTCCTGTGGCGCGCGGCCGATTGGCAAAACACCATACGCGCGCTGATGCAGATGGAGCCCGTGACCAGCGCCCATCCCTTCAAGGTTTGCGCGACAGCATTGATCACGTTTACCGCGCTGCTGGCGCTGGGCCGGCTATTCAAATTGCTGGCGCGCTTTGTGGCCAGACACGTACGCCGCGTTGTGCCGCGGCGCGTCGCCAATGTGACGGGCGCGGCCATCGCCGTCCTGATCTTCTGGTCGCTGGCCAACAATGTGTTTTTCCGCGCCGCGCTGCATGTGCTGGACGCGTCGTTTCGCGAATACGACGCGCTGCTGGAGCCGGAACGCCCCCAGCCGTCGGACGGCGCCAAGACAGGCGGACCCGGCTCGTTGATTGCCTGGAATGAATTGGGGCGCGCCGGCCGGGAATTCATTGCGTCCGGCCCCAACGCCAGCGAGATTCGCGCGCAGACCGGTCGCGACGCGCAAGAACCCATCCGCGTGTACGTGGGCCTGCGCGGCGCCGATACGCCCCAGGCGCGGGCGGCTCTGGCGCTTGAAGAGATGAAGCGCGTGGGCGCATTCAAGCGGTCCACGCTGCTGGTCGTCACGCCCACCGGCACGGGCTGGATCGATCCAGCCGCCATGGATTCCGTGGAATATCTGCTGCATGGCGATGTCGCAAGCGTGGCCTTGCAGTACTCGTACCTCTCCAGCCCGCTGTCCTTGCTGGCCCAACCCGAATACGGATCGGAAGCCGCGCGTGCGCTGTTCAGTGCTGTGTACGGGTATTGGACCACCCTGCCCCACGACCAGCGGCCCAAGCTGTATCTGCATGGCTTGAGCCTGGGCGCAATGAATTCCGCGCGCTCGGCGGAGCTCTTTGAAATGATCGGCGACCCCATCCATGGCGCGCTCTGGAGCGGCCCGCCCTTTGAAAGCCGCATCTGGCGCGCAATTACCGACGCCCGCAACCCGGACTCCCCGGCCTGGCGGCCTGAACTGCGCGACGGCAGCTTCGTGCGCTTCATGAATCAACAGGGGTCGCCCGTGCCTGCTGATGCGCCCTGGGGGCCGATGCGCATCGTATTCCTGCAATATGCCAGCGACGCCGTGACCTTCTTCGACTATCGCGACCTGTACCGCCGCCCCGCCTGGATGGACCCGCCTTATGGGCCGGATGTGTCGCCCGAGCTGCGCTGGGTGCCGGTCGTGACGATGTTGCAGCTGGCGCTGGATATGTCCGTCAGCACCGAGACGCCCATTGGTTATGGCCACGTCTACGCGCCGCAACACTATGTGGACGCGTGGCTGGCCGTGACGGGCGCGCCGGGTTGGACGCCCGGCGCGCTGGACAGCCTGAAGCAACATTTGGCCGAACGCATGCGCGCGGCGATGGGGGATGCAGACGGCAAGGAAGGCGCGTACGAGAATCGGGGCGGATGACAGGCAGCCAAGCATGCCCGCCCCCGCCCCCGGGGCAGTTCAGTTCGTTTGCACGTTCGCGCCGTCGATGATCTGTTTCCAGCGCACCGTTTCTTCATCAGACAACTTGGCCAGGTCTTGCCGGGTGCCGGCAAACGGCACGGCGCCCTGTTCGGCCAGGTGCGCAACCATCGACGGGTCTTTGGCCAGTGCAATCACCGTTTCCTGCAACTTGCGCACCACGTCGTCGGGCGTGCCGGCGGGCGCCATGACGCCGTACCACGACTCCACCACCGCATCCTTCACCCCCGCTTCCGCCAAGGTCGGCACATCTGGAATGGCGGCGCTGCGGTGTTCACTCGCCACCGCCAACACGCGGACCTTGCCGGGCTTGATGTAAGGCAACACGTTCGGCAGATTCGCGAACAGCACCTGCACCTGCCCCGACAGCAAGTCTGCCGTGGCCGGCCCCGCGCCGCGATACGGCACGTGCTCGAACTTCGCGCCCGAGCGGTACATGAACAATTCGCCCGTCAGATGATTGACGGACCCCATGCCGGCCGACGCCATGTTCAGCTTGCCGGGGTGCTGCTTGGCATACTCGACCAGCTCGGCCACGGTCTTTGCCGGCGTGTCGGCCGACACGGCCAGCACATTAGGCACGGTGGAAAACAACGCCACCGGCGCAAAGTCCTTGTTGGCGTCGTAAGGCAGGTTCTTAGTCAACAGCGGCTGAATGGATTGCTGCCCCATCGTCGCCAACAACAGCGTGTACCCGTCGGCCGGCGCTTTGGCGACGAAGTTCGCGCCGATGCTGCCGCCGCCGCCCGGCTTGTTTTCCACAATGACCGGCTGGCCCAGCGATTCCGACATCCGGTTGGCCAGCAAGCGCCCCATCAGGTTCACCGTCCCGCCCGGCGCGAAGGGCACAACGAGCGTTATCGGTTTGACGGGATACGTCTGGGCATGCGCGCCCAGGCTGATCCCCATGGCTGCGGCAAACGCCGCGACGGTCTTGAGCATTGATTTCCCCTTGATGATGGGCCAGTCAGGCTTCCTGAACGGAACGCTCCGCTGGCTTAGATGACACAAGCTTACCCACGCGCCGCTGCAGCAAGGCTTGCGCGTTGGCCACACGCTGAACCCCCGCGCCGATGATGCCGCGATACTGATCCAGCAAACCCTTTTGCTCGGCGATGTGCGCGCGCACCCGGCCCGGCGCCGGCCCGCCCAGCGATTCCCGCGCGGCCACATTTCGCACGGGGTCCAGGCACGCGGCGATATCGTCTTCGTGCAGCGCAACTGGGCGGCCCAGTTGTTCAGCCGCAGCGGTATTGATCATTGCAGGCGTGATGTGCTTGGCCGGGATGCCGGCCTCCAGAGCCTGCCGCACCACGGCGCCGATGATGTGATGCGCATCGCGAAACGACGCGTCGGCCTTGCGCACCAGCAGGTCGGCCAGGTCCGTCACCGTAGAAAAATCGTCAGCCGCACGGGCCGCCATGCGCGTGCGGTTCGGCTCCACCTTTTCCACCAGCAACTGAATCAGCGCCAGGGCTTTCAAGGATTCGTCGCAGGCCTCCCAGCACGTGCGCGTGCTCTCCCGGCTGCTGTCGCCCGAGTGCGTGAAGTGCGTGGACTTCACCGTCGAGAACGCCGCGGTGGTCAAACCAATCACATGGCCCGTCTTGCCGCGCAGGTACTCCAGCACCGCCGGGTTTTTCTTCTGCGGCATGATGCTGGAGGTGCTGGCGATGCTGTCGGGAAAGCTCAGGTACCCGAACTCGGGCGTGGACCAGATATAAAAGTCCTGCACCATACGGCTGCTGGTGATCATCATGATCGACAGCGCGGCGCTTAGTTCCAATGCGAAATCGCGTGACGCCACGCCGTCCAGCGCATTGGCCAAGGGCTGCGTAAAGCCCAGCATCGCGCTGGTCGCGTCGCGGTTGATCGGGAACGACGTGCCCGCCAGCGCACACGCGCCCAACGGCGAGGCATCTGCGGTGTCCAAAGCGTGCAGCAAGCGCGCGACATCCCGTGACCAGGCATCGACAAGCGCCGACAGGTAGTAGCCATACGTGATCGGCTGCGCCGCCTGCATATGGGTGTAGCCGGGCATCACGCAGTCGGCATATTGCTCGGCCCGCGCCAATGCCGCATCGGCCACGCCGATCAGCGCCGTCGCGATCCGCGTCGCAAAATCCCGCGCACGGATGCGGTCGATGGTGGCGCCGATATCGTTGCGGCTGCGCGCCGTGTGCAACCGTCCGCCCAGCGCTTGCCCCACCAGCTTGATCAGGTGCGCTTCGTAGTTGAAGTAGGCTTCTTCGCGCGCCGGGTCCAGCTCGATGCCGTCCGGCCCATCCGCCTGCATCTTGAGCAGGGCGCGGGCCAGCTCAACCGACGCGTCGTGATCCAGAATGCCTTGCTCGTGCAGCATCACCAGATGCGCAAGATTGATCTGGTTCAGCATCTCGAAATTGGCGAAGAACTCGCGATTCAAGCGCGGAAGAAAAATGTACTGAAGCACTTCCGGGGCGAGCGGTTGCTTCAAGCGGCTGCTGACTTTGGATTCCATTTTCGCGTCGGTCTGAGCATGTAAAACCGTAGTCTCCGCCCGCGCCAATTCATGCGTCAAATCAGATTTTCATAGCTTCGAATACAGAATTGATATGATTTGATCTCAGCATATTTGCGAGCATCCGCCCATGAATTTCAAGCAGATTGAAGCGTTCCGCGCCGTCATGATGACGCGGTCCATGACCACGGCGGCCGGGCTGATGCATACGTCACAGCCCAACATCAGCCGCTGGATCGCGCTGCTTGAGGCGACGCTGGGCTTTGTGCTGTTCAAACGCGTCGGCACGCGGCTGATCCCCACGCCCGAAGCCGATGCGTTCTACACCGACGTGGAACGCGCCTTCATCGGCCTGGAATCGCTGAATGACAGCGCCAACTCGATCCGCCGGCGTGGCACCGGCCTGCTGCGGGTGGGAGCGGTCGGGTCCATCACGCAATGCGTCCTGCCCGACGCCATCCGCTTGTTTCGCGACACGTTCCCCGACGTCTCCGTCGTGGTCAACACAGGCGGCTCCGACGTCGTCGCCAAATGGATGGCCACGGGGTTTTGCGACATCGGATTCTGTTCCATCCAGACCGACGTGCCAGGCTTGCAATACGACCGGATCAATACCGCGTACGGCGTGGGTATCGTGACGCGCACGCACCGGCTGGCGCGCAAGAAGCGGTTGAGCCCCGCCGACTTCACTGGCGAGAACTTCATCTGCTTGCCCTCCGGCAGCTTCAACCGCGCCGCGATTGACCGGCATTTTTCCGACGACGCCAGAATCCTATCCATCGAAACGCCCTACGCCACCACCATCTGCACCATGGTGGGCAAGGGCCTGGGGGTGTCGATCGTGAATCCCGTGGTGTCACGCGCGTTGAGCCTGCCTGACTTACGCGAGATTCCGTTTTCCGAAAAAATCGAATTTCATAGCTACGCGGTCAGCTCAGACCATTTCCCTGTCAGCAGCCCTGCCCAGCAAATGGAAGCGTGCGTGCGGGACGTGTTCAAAGCACTGAGCGCCAGCGCATGACGCTCACCCAGCACGGCTGCCGCCGCGGTCGTGCAGGCCTGCGCGCAAAGTCTTGGCCAGCTCGGCGACGCTTGCCGCATTGACGCTGCCATCAGGGGTTTCCAACCGAGCGATGATCTGGTCGGCCACGTTGATCAAATGCAGCGGCTCTTGCAACACCACCGCCAGCAGCGCATCGCCCAACGCATGGATTTCGGCTTCGCACGCGCGCACGCCCTGCGCGGAAATCGACTGCGCGAGCGCCGCGCCACGTGCTGCGATGTCGTTCAAGCCGAACACCGCGCACGCGCCGCCCAGAGAGTGCAGTTCCGCCAGCAATCGGGGGCCATCTTCCGCGCGCAGCCCGTCCTGCAAGGCCTGCACCGCATCGCGGCAAGACTGCACGAACACCTGCCAGGTGGCGTCCGCCACGGGGCGGCCGCCCAACAGGCCACTGCCGGCCAACGCGTCGCGGCGCAATGGCGGCAGACCCGCGACCTCTGACAACGCCAAGCCCAGGTCGGCCAGCGACAGCGGCTTGCCCAGCACCCGCGCCATGCCGGCGCGCTCGCCCGCTTCGCGCTCTTGCGGCGTCACATTGGCGGTAGCGGCCATCACCGGCATCGCGGGCCAGCGCTGACGCACCTGCCGCGCCAGCGCAAAGCCGTCTTGCCCCGGCATGGCCAAGTCTGTCAGCAACACATCGAACGTGTCCTGCTCCAGGCACGCCAAGGCCTGCTCGGCATCGGGCACGGCGGTAGCGTCGCAGCCCAACAGGGCCAGCTGCTCTTCAAACAGCTTGCGGTTCACGACGTTGTCTTCGGCCACCAGCACACGCAGACGCTTGCCCAGCACCATGCCGTCCACCGCCTGCGCGGCCAAGGCGCGGCCTTGCAAGGCATATTGCAAACCGCTCGCCAGCCCGTGCAGGCCGTACACCGACGCGCTGATCACGCGTCCGGAGGCCACCGGCTGGGCCGGCCCGTCTTCGCTGCAATCGACCACCCATGACGCGTCCTCCACCAAGCGATTCTCGTCGCTGGGATGCCAGGTCTTGCGATCGCCCCAGAACACGAGCGCGCTGGCGTCTTCGACTGACTCTTGCGCAATCAAGGCCGGATGCGCGTAGCTCGTCACGTCCACGCCCCACGCTTGCAAGATGCTGCTCAGCCGCGTGCGCTCGGCCTGCATTGCCGCCACTAGCAGCACGGGTTCGCCATCGAAGCGCGGACGCTCGCTGGCCATGGATGCGCCAGCGTGCAGCGGCAAGCGCAACGTGAAACGGCTGCCCACGCCGGGTTGGCTTTGCACCGTCAGCGTGCCGCCCATGGCCTGGGCCAGCCGCTGGCACAACGCCAGGCCCAAACCGGTGCCCCCGAAGCGCCGGGTGATCGTCGCATCCGCCTGTGTGAAATCCTGGAACAGGGCCGGCAATTGATCCGCGCTGATGCCGATACCCGTATCCTCGACCTCGATCAGCACCTGTGACGCCGCCTCATCGCGCGACAAGCGCAGCGTCACCTGCCCCGTCTCGGTGAACTTGATCGCGTTGGACAACAGGTTGTTCATCACCTGCCCCAGCCGCGCGGGGTCCCCTCGCAGGGGCCAGGTCAGGGTATCGCCCAGCTCACCCGCCAGCGCCAGCTTCTTGGCGCGCGCCACGGGGGCAAACATCATCAAGGTCTGCGAAGCCAGCTCCAGCACATCGAACTCCTGGTCTTCCAGCTGAAGCTCACCGGCCTCGATCTTGGAAAAATCCAGCACGTCGCTAACCACCGCCAACAGGCCATCAGACGCATTGCGGATGGTGTTCAAGCGGTCGCGCTGCAATTCGTCCAGGGGCGAGTAGGCCAGCAATTCCAGGTTGCCCAGCACCGCGTTGAGCGGCGTGCGGATCTCGTGGCTCATGGCGGCCAGGAAGGCGGACTTGGCGGCATTGGCGGAGTCCGCCGCCTGCCGGGCGTTGCGCAGCTCTTGCTCCAGCTGCTTGTCGGCCGTCACGTCGGTAAACGCCGTCACCAGCACGTCTTCGTCCTGATAGCGCGCACGGACCATGCTCACCGACAAATCCAGCCGCTGCCCGTCGCGCGTGGAAAACGTCAGGTCATCTTCGAAAACCGCCGCGCCGCCCGATTGCGGCGGGGCCAGTTTTTCCTGCTGCAGAAAGTGCCGCGACAAGGCGTAGGAAAGGCCCGGTCCGTCCACCACCACACGGCTGTTCGTGGCAATCATCGACGGGCTGCGCAGCAGCGGCTGCCCCGTATTCGCCGTGATCAGGCCCAGCCCGACGGGCGCGGTTTCCACCAGCGTCCGGCTCAATTGCTCGCTATCGAACACGCGTTGCGACTGCCGCACTGCCGGCACGAACACGCGCCACTTCACCAACAGCAGCAGCGCCCACGTCAGCGCGATGATGACGGCCGACGTCAGCGCAGCCAGGATGATCTGCGTGCGCACCCCCGTCACAATGTCGCGCCATGACTGCGCGTGCACCAGCGTCCACCCGGTCGGCAACAAGGGCCAGCCGGATAACACGTGCCCTTCCAGAAACACGTTGCGCGACGGCTTGTCCAGCCCCGCGGCCTGCGCCTGGCGCGCCAAGGGCAGCAACGCGGTGGACGCCGCATCCGGGCACGCGACGACCAAGGAGCCGTCCGGCGCCAGCACCAGGCACGCGCCTGCAAAACTGGTCTCGGGCAAGTGTTCGGCCAGCGCGCTCAGCGGCATTTCGTACACCAGGGTGCCAAACGGCGTACCGGCCGCACTGCGCAATTCCGTCGCGATGCGCACGGCTTGCTTGCCGGTCAGCGGACTCTCGTAGGGCGTCAGCCAACGGAACCGGGGGGTGCCGGTGGCGGGGTCGCGCCAACCGCCTTCGGGCGGTGCAATGCCTGCGCCGTCAGCAGACGTCAGCGCCGCAAAGAGGGCGGGCCGCTCGGCCGCTACCTTGTCCTGCCACGCGCTGCCGCCCCACGGCAGGACGGACAGGACCAGCGTTTGACGATCGGGGCTGAACAAGTAGACGGTCAGATCGCCCGCGTTACGCGCGGCGATTCTTGCGGTGGTAGCGGCCATTCTGCGCGCCAGCCGCACGTAGCGCCACGCATCAGTGGCGCTGGCGGATGCATCGCTGCGCAACACGAGCAACGGCGGCCCATCCGCATCCGGCTGCACGCGCAGCAGCCCATCGGGTCCGAAGGGCGCCTCGCGATCCTGCTTTTCGGCGTCCGCGGTGCTCCAGGCCTCCTCCATGTTTTGGACGTTGTTGCGCAACGTGCCGACGGCGCGCGTCGTGAAATCCATGGATCGGCGCATGTCGATCGACACTTCTTCCTTCATGCGCGCCAGATAGGCATTGACCGAGGCCGCCACATCCATCAGGCCGGCCGCTAGCACCACTATCGTGACGACCGCCCCGCCCCCCATGACCAGCAAGTGCTGATAGCGGCGCAAACGGGCCAAAACACTGCTTTGCTCGGGAGTCGTCATGAGTCGGGGATGCCGGGAGGGCGCTGACGCCATGATGGGCGTAGCGCCGATTATGACGTGACGCCCCCCTATGGGGAAGAGGCGCGCGCCAGCCCGGCCGCAAGCGCGTCCAGCAGTCCCTCTGCCCTATCCAGCCCACGGCCCGTCTTCAGACAGGTTTCGGCATCCGCCGTCAGCCGGCTCAACCCGGGTTCGCCGAAGACATCCAGCATGCCGCGCAGCTTGTGCAGCTCCGCCAACAGTTGCGGGATATTCCCCGCCTGCCTGCCCTGGCCGATTTCCGCTAGCGCCGATTCGCAGGCCAGCCGGAACGTGCGCTTCAAGTCCTCACTCATGGCGCGGCCGCCCAGGAAGCTGCGCGGCTGATCCACCTCCAGACGCCGCGTCCGCACGCCGGTGACATCGGACAGCGCTTGCGCCAGCTCGCCCAGCGGCAAGGGCTTGCCCAGCACCAGCGCCACGCCCGCCTGCTGGCAACGCACCCGCTCAAGCGGCGTCATGTGGGCACTGGCCGCCACGACCGGCATGGCCGGCCAGCGCGCACGCGCGGCCTGGGCCAACGCATAGCCATCCATCTCTGGCATGGCCAGATCGGTCAGCAACACATCAAACGGCGCCTGCTCCAGGCATGCCAGCGCCTGCACGCCATTTTCGACTGCCGTCGGCTCGCAGCCCAACACGCGCAGCTGCTCCTCGAACAAGCGCTGGTTCACCGGATTGTCCTCGGCGACCAGCACGTTCAGCCGCCGCGCAAGCACCGGCCGCCGCACATCCGGCGCGCTGAGCGGCGTGCCGTGCAAGGCATGGCCCAAGCTGCTTGCCAGCCCCGTCAAGCCGACCATCGACACACTCAGCACGCGGCCCATCGCCACGGGGTCCGTCGGCCCGTCTTCACCGCAATCAATCACCCACGGCGCTTCCTCGACCAGCCGATTCTCGTCCTCGACCTGCCACGCATGCCGCTCGCCCCACAGCACCACCGCCGCGAATTCGCCCGAGCCATCCGGTGTCAGCGCCGCCGGATGCGCATAGGTCTCGACGCGCAGGCCCCATGCCTGAAGGCTGCGGCCCACATAAGCTCGCGCCGATGCGCACGCGGCCAGCAGCGCAATGCGCTCGCCCGCAAAGCGCGGCATCTGCCGGGCCTGTTCGCAGTCGCCCAACGGCAAGCGCAACGTAAACCGGCTGCCTCGCCCCGCTTCGCTTTGCACCGACAAGGCGCCGCCCATGGCCTGCGCCAACCTGGAACACAGCGCCAGGCCCAGGCCGGTGCCGCCGAAGCGGCGGTTGATCGTCGGATCGGCCTGGCTGAACGCGCGGAACAATCGGGACAACTGCTCGGCCGACATGCCGATGCCCGTATCCTCCACGGTCATGACGAGCGACGCCTGCGCCTCGTCGATGGTCAAGGACAGCGCCACGCCCCCCTGCTCCGTGAACTTGACCGCATTGGACAGCAGATTGTTGATGATCTGCCCCAGCCGCGTCGGGTCTCCCCGCATGGGCAAGGTCACGGTGTCGCCCAGTTGGCCCGTCAAGATCAGCCCCTTGCCGCGCGCGGTGGGCGTGAACATCCGCAACGCCTGCGCGGCCACTTCCAGCACGTCGAATTCAATCGACTCCAGCCGCAGCTCCCCCGCCTCGATCTTCGAGAAATCCAGCACATCGCTGACGATGGCCAACAAGCCGTCAGACGCCGACCGTATCGTGCGCAGCCGGTCGCGCTGCGGGGCATCCAGCGCCGAATGCGACAGCAGTTCCAGATTGCCCAGAATGGCGTTCAGCGGGGTGCGGATTTCATGGGTCATCGCCGCCAGAAAAGCGGACTTCGCCGCATTGGCCCGATCCGACGCCTGCCGCGCCTTGCGCAGCTGCTGCTCAACCCGGCTTTTCGCCGTGACGTCCGTGAACGCCGTGACCAGCACGTTCTTTCCCTGATAACGCGCCCGCACCATGCTGACCGACAAGTCCAGGCCGATACGGTCCTGCGTCTGGAATTGAAGGTCTTCGTTGAACGTTCCTTGCCGCCAGCTCACGTCACCGCGCGCCACATGCGCCTGGTGCAATTGAATGCACGCATCGGGCAGCGCGTCCTCGCCCGGCGCGATACGCGCGGCGATCTCCGCCATGGCCGGGCTGCACAGCAGCGCCTTGCCGGTATCCAACGAGATCAGCCCCAGCCCGACCGGCGCGGTATCGATCAGCGTGCGGCTGAGTTTTTCCCCTTCGTACACGCGCCGGGACCATTCCAGCAGCGGACGAAACACTCGCAGCTTCAACGAAATCAATAGCAGCCACATCATGCCCAGCGTCGGCAAGGTCAGCATCACATCCACGAATACATCTTCGCTGGCGGCGGCTGCAATGCTGCTGCCGGCATAGGCGAACACCAGCACGTGCTTGTCGTCCAGCCCTTGCGACAAGATAAACAGCCCTTCGTCATGCCAGTCCTGCTGGTGCTCGATACCGACGGCAGCCACACGCCGCAGCGTTTCACGCGTGGGCGCCTGCCCGCCATCGCAGCAGTCGCCGACCCATTCGGTGACCTCGCCGTTTTCATCGACGATCATCGCAATGCCCTGCATGCCCGTGATCCTGGCCGGGTCGATCAGCGCCCGGTGCCCATGCTCCATCACCATGGCGTGGCCCAGCGCGAACGCGCGGCGTTGCGCCTCAACATGCGCATTGATGCCCGTGCGTACGCCCATGCCAAGAATCATCAATGCAATCAACGTGCTTGCCAGGCCTCCACCGAACAGCAAACGTCGCTGATACCGGCGAAGGTTCATCAAGGTTTTAAGGTTGCTGTCGGAGGACACGCTTGCGCCACAGGCCCTGTCGGGTCCCGTCCTATGTAAAGTCAAAGATTATGTGATGCCGCGTCCCAATAACGCGGCGTTGCGGGCAAGTTCCGTACGGGTCCGACACGGCTTGGCGCCAGATTCGTACCGGAACGACAGGCCGAAATAGCCTGCAAAATATCCAGCCGATTCCGGCGGATTACGCTACATTTCTTGGGTTATCCCCAGCTCATTCGGCCCTTGCCAGGCCACACGCCGCGCCATGAAAATTCATGTCTTGCTCGCCGATGACCATCCCGCCCTGCTTGCGGGCATCAAGCACGAACTGGATTGCATACCGTCCATCGCCATTCAGGGTGTGGCGCGCGACTCCGGCCAACTGGTCGAATTGCTCAACAGCGCGACCTGCGATGTGCTGGTGACCGACTACGCCATGCCAGGCGGCGCGTACGGCGACGGCATCATGTTCATCTCGTACCTGCGGCGCCATTTTCCCGATGTGAAAATCGTGGTCTTCACGACGCTGGACAACCCGGCCATCGTGCAAGAGCTATCCAAGCTGGGCGTGCAGTCGGTACTGAGCAAGGCGCATGAGACGAGCCAGCTCGTCTCCGCCATTCATGCGGTCTACGCGGGCGCGCGCTACTTTCCTTCCGAGGGCATCGGCGCGTCGGCCGCGCCGACCAAACCGCGCACCGCCGGCCCCGACCTGACCAAGCGCGAACTCGAAGTCGTCCGCCTGTACGTGACGGGCATGTCGGTCAACGAAATCGCCTCGCACCTGAGCCGATCCAAGCAGACCATCAGTTCTCAGAAAGCCAGCGCCATGCGCAAGCTGGGAATTGAACGCGAAGCTGACCTGTTCCGCTTCGCCTTTGAAACCGGTATCACCGTGACATCGGATGCGGGCGACAGCGAGCCGCAGCAGGCTTGATACGCCATACCGCCGCGCGGCTCATGGCCGTCTTCCCGCCTTGCGCAACGCGTCAAAGGACAGATGTCCCGGCCCGCACGCAAGCAGCATGAGCAGGGCCGCCGACGAATACAGCCGGAACAGCAAGGGAGCAGGCCGCGTCAGATCCCACAGCAAGGGTTCAAAGAACAACGACGCGGCATTGATCATCAGCAAGCCCACGCACGCGCTGCTCATGAATGCGCCCAGAATCAACAGCACCGCACAGACAATGTCGGCCGCCACAAACAGGCCGGCCGACCACACCGGCGTAATCAGCGGCAAGGGAAAATCGTGCGTGAACAACGTCACGGCCGCCTGCCAGTCAGCGGCTATGGCCACCCCCCGCTCCATGAACTGGGCGGCGACATAGGTGCGCAGACAAAACACGCACAGCGAGAGTATTCCCATAGGCCACGCCGCGACGACGCCTGGCATCCCTCACGCCACCGCCTGTTTGCGCCTCGCCGGCAGGCGCATGCATGAAGACGCCGGCAGAACGTGTTCAATGAAAGCGTCCACCTCCATCGGGCGCCCCAGCCCATACCCCTGACCGATGCGGCAGCCCAGCGCGTGCAGCTGGCGCGCCTGCTCCTGCGTTTCGATACCTTCGGCAACCACCGCCAGCCCCAGCGCGCGTCCGAGCCACAACGCGGCGCTCACGACGGCATGCGAGGCCTGGCCGGACTCCAGCCGTTGCACAAACGACTGGTCAATCTTGAGTTCACTGAACGGCAGGCGCGTCAGGCGTTCCAGCGTGGAAGCGCCCGTGCCGAAGTCATCCATGCTGACGCCGAAGCCGCACGCGCGCAGCCGCCGCAGTCCGGCCTCCAGGGCCGTCTTGTCCTGGATGGTTTCATCTTCGGTGATCTCGACGGTGATCAGTTCCGGCGAAATTCCCCGGCGCAAGGTGCGTGTTTCCAGACTGAGCGCAACGCCCGGCGCCGACAACGTCGACACCGAAGCATTCACGGATATGCGCTGCGACACGCCCTGGCCCGCCAATTGCGCCTGCACGTCCAGCACGCGTTCCGTCACGAAGTGGAACAGCATCGGGTCCATCGACAGCCGGCTGATCGCCCGCACGAACTCCGCTGGCGGCACATCGCCTGCCTGCGGATGACGCCACCGGGTCAGCGCCTCGGCGCCAAGAACTCTTCCTGTGGCCAGGTCGACTTGCGGCTGCAACACCACGCGGATGCCGTCCTTGGCGCCCAGCGCCAAAATCACATCTTCATCGGTAAAGCGCGGCGCGGGCGCGTCGGGCTTGACCGGCTCTTGCCACTGCGAAAAACGGGCAAGCGCGGCCGGAATGAACGCCGCGCTACGCACGATGTGGATCACGGCGCCCGCCGCGCGCAGTCCGCTGGCATACGCGTCCAGCACACATCGCGGCAGATCGCTGATCCACAGCACGGCGGGCATGCGCGGCAGGCGGCCAGCCTGGACTTCGCCTTGCAGGCGCCCCGGCACCAGCAGCCCTTCACAAGCGACGCCGGTGACTTCACATACGACCAGATCCGCCGCCTGTTCGCGCAGCGCGATGGCCAGAGCATCCAGGCCGCAGGCGCTGCGCAACGTGTGCAATATGCCGCCGTCGAGCAACGCATTCAACGCCGTGGCGCTGCGCGGGGCGCAACCCATTTTGATGGCGGCCAATCCGCGGGCGCTGCCCGGCCGTTGAGGGGAGATGTGATGAACCATATTGACGACTCGCATAGTGGACTCAGTATGGTCTGACGCCCCTGCACGAACAATCTGACTAGTACCAAAACGGCTCCGCGCGCGCTACTCGTGCTCGGCCAGCATCGCGTCCATCGTGTCGTGCTCGCTCGGTGTACCGCCTTCGGTCAACAGCCCGGTTTCGTAGGCAAAGCGAAACAGCTCGACATCGCGCTCAATGCCCAGCTTGCGCATGGCGCTGGTCTTCTGCGAACTGATGGTTTGCTTGCTGCGATTGAACTGGCTGGCGATCTCGTTGATGGAGACGCCCGACACATACAGGCGCACCACTTCGGTCTCGCGCCGCGTGAGCTTTTGCGCGGGGTCGATCTGCGCCACGCGGCCAACAGCGGAGGATGACCGGAACTTCGGCGAAAAGTAAGTGGCGCCGGCATACACCGCATGGATGGCCGAGATCAGATGCCCGATCACATCCACCTTGCTCAACACCGCATGCGCGCCGATCTTCACCATCTCGGCCACCATGGCGCGGTTGTCGATCGTCGTGAACACAATGATCTTCAGGTCGGGATAACGGCGGCGCAGAAACGACAGCATGGTCATGCCATCGCCGAACTCGCCGCCGGGCATCACGTAGTCGGTCACGAGCACGTCGCAGTGCGATTTCGCCAGCAACTCGAACGTTTCCGTCGAATTGCTGGCCGTGCCCACGATGGAGATGGTGTGAAAGTCCGCCAGTTCGTGCTTGACGCCGGTGATCAGGGCGGGATGATCATCGGCAATGATGAGAGATATCTGCATGGCGCATCCAGCCTCCTGGGCTTTGTCAGGTCCAAATGCAGCCAATGTAGTATCCGTGCCCCGCAATTCATCTCGTACTTGTCCCGCTACGGCACCCGGACAGATCGGATTAGTACGAAAGTGAAAAGGGGGCAGCGGCGGCGCTTACCCCTGCGCGGGTTTGCAGACCTTGCCGTCTTTCATGATCACGCTCAGGCTTTGCTCGGGTTGCGCGATCAGTTGCAGGTTTTCAAGCGGGTTGCCATCCACCAGCAGCAGGTCGGCCATGGCGCCGGCTTGCACCACGCCCAGCTTGCCGGGATACGGATTGCGCGGGCCGGCCATGGCGCACAGCTCACCATTCACGCTGGTTGCCATGCGCAGCACCTCGGCCGCACCGTACCAGCGGCTCATCTTCGCCAACTGCGCGCCTTGGCGCGTGGCGAGCCGCGCGTCGAACAGCGTGTCC
Source organism: Achromobacter kerstersii (assembly GCF_902859595.1). Classification (GTDB taxonomy): domain Bacteria; phylum Pseudomonadota; class Gammaproteobacteria; order Burkholderiales; family Burkholderiaceae_B; genus Achromobacter; species Achromobacter kerstersii. Next base: position 279,794 of record NZ_CADIJQ010000004.1, read on the forward strand.
GTGCCCCACGCGGTCTTGATGCCCAGGCGGTGCGCCATCTCGTAGGCGCGGTCGGTGCCGGCGACCATGGCCAGCTGCTTCTGGCGCGACGACGGTGACTGCGTGGGCACGGCGTCTTCGTCATCCAGAAAGGGCTGCAAGCTCCACCAGACCCCCATGTCCGCAATACGGCGCGCGGTGTCTTCGTCAATCAACTGGCCGTGCTCGATACAACGCACGCCCGCATCCAGCGCCATGCCGACCGCGCGCGAAGTGTAGGCGTGCACGGTCACGTAGGTCCCCCAGTTTTCCGCCGCGGTCACGGCCGCCTTCAGTTCTTCCAGCGAGCCCTCGGTCACGTCCAGGCCATCGTAGGAAGACATCACGCCGCCGCCCGCCATGTACTTCAGCTGCGACGCGCCGCGCATCAACTGTTCGCGCGCGCGCAGCAGCACCTGATCCGCCCCGTCGCAGATCGCGGTGACGCCCACTTTTTCCACATAGCTCAGCCCGCCCTCCGGCGAGCGCGGCAGATCGGACAACAGCCGGAAATCACCGTGGCCGGAGGTCTGGCTCAGGAAGGCGCCCGACGGGTAAATGCGCGGCCCCGGCGTCAGGCCTTCGTCGATGGCGCGCTTCAGGCCAAAGGCCGGACCGCCCATGTCGCGCACCGTGGTGAAGCCGCGCATCAACGTGGCGCCCGCCTCCACCACGGCCATCGTATGCACGTAGTTGAAGTCGGCGGTCATGGCCATCAGGATGCTGGGGCGCGCCAAAATCGAATGCCAGTGCGCGTCGATCAGGCCGGGCATCAGCACACCACCCTTGCCGTCGATCACCTGGCAGCCTTCCGGCAGCGGCAGGGATTGCGGCTCCACCGCCTTGATCTGGCGCCCTTCCACTACCACGCGCATGCCGGTCAGGAGTGCGTCCGAGACGCCATCGAAGATGCGCACGTTCACAAAGGCGATGGGCGGATGGGCGGCGGGATGCGGTGCGGCGGTGCTGTGAGGGGCGGTGGCGGCTGTCGATGCTGCGGCAGCCGATGCTGCGGCAGCCGGTGATGTGGCAGCCGGTGCTGTGGCAGCCGACGCCTTGGCGCCGCCAAGATTCGCCGCTGCCGCTTCATGCACGGCGTACAACGCGTTGATGCGGGCGGCAGCCGGGTTGTGGCAGCCGCAGTTGACGGCGCTTAGCCGGTTGATGGACGTGGCATCCACATCGAACATGAAGGTGACTCCCGGGTTGGATTCGTGTCTGAAGACTTATTGCGCGCTGTCGGCGTTGATGCGCCCCAGCGAAAAAGCCAGTGTGGCCGCGCCGGTCAAGGCGGCGGAATACGCATCGGCCCGCGCACTGCGCGCGGCCAGCAAACCATTGGCGGCTTCGGTGGCGGCGGTAACGGTGCCTACGCCATGCCGGTATGCATCCAGCGCGGCGTCGTAGGTCAGCGTGGCGGCTTCCTCCAGGCTTGTCGCGGCTTCGTTAGCCTGCAACGCGGATTCCAGCGTGGTGGATGCCACCACAATCTGGCGCATCGCTTCCATCCGCAACTTGGACAGCGCGGCTTGCGAGGCCTGCACGCGTTCGCGTGCGTCCTGCAAACGCGAGCTGCGCAGGCCGCCATCAAAGATCGGCACGCTGATCCCGACAATCACCCCATTGGCGTTCGACTGGCCCGCAAGAATGGGCAGGTTGCCCACATCCAGGTTGCGGTTACCGGCGGCGGCAAAGCCCGCCAAATACACCTTGGGCAGAAAGTCCGCGCGCGCGGCGTCCACGGAATGCTCCGCCGCTTTCAGCGCCGCCACGCTCGCCATCACGTCCGGCCGGTCGGCCAGCGCTTGATGCAGGATCTCCTGGCTGGCGACATCGGTCGCAGGCGGCAGCGGCCGCCGAGTCAGGGGCGCGATGCGCAGCGTGGCGGTGGGGTCTATACCCACTGCCGCGGCCAGCGCCTGGTACGTGTTGCGTTCGGCGCCTTGCGTCGTGACGACGCGCAAGCGCGCCTGCGCCACCAGTTGCCGCACCTGCGCCAGCTCGATGGTGGTGGCCATGCCGTTGCGCCGCCGCGCGTCCACCGCCGCCAGCACCGCTTCGCTATTGCCCAACGACGCCTTGGCGATCTCACTGCGCTGGCGCGCCGCGTCATGTTCGTAATAGGTGCTCATCACGCTGTAGATCAGCTTCTGGTGCGCACCGTTGTAGAGAAAATTGGCGCCCAGCGACAGGCTGCGCGCACTGTCGCGCAAGGCGCTGCGCTGGCCGAAATCGAACAGCAGCCATTGCAAGGTCGCCAGCGGCACCACGCCGCTGGAACTCGTATCCACGTGCGGACGCTGCCCGAGGATTTCGGGCAGTTGATTGCGCGTAGAGATGTAGCCGCCCACCACGTGCGCCGACAGCATCGGCAGGAACGTGGCGTCGGCGATGCCCACGGTGGATGCGGCCTGACGCGCCTGGCTCCATGCGAGCCGGGTGTCGGGGCTGTTGCGTTGGGCCAGGTCGATGAGAGCGGGCAGATCGTATTCGCGGCTGGGGTCCAACGGCGGCGGCTGGCCGGGCAGACTGGCGGCAGGCGCGCCCGACACGGCAAGCGCGCGCCATTCGGCGGGCGCATCGGATGACTGCCACTGCCGTTGCGCCGACTCGGGCGCGCCTTGGTTGCCGGTGGCCACGCATGCAGTCAGCGCCATCAGGCATGCGATGGCGCACAGCCCCATCGCCGCCGCACGCCCCGCCGAGGCTATCCGTCCTTCCATCCTATTGCCCTTCCATCAGTTGGTTCACCTGCTTGACGCTTCCTGGCTCATCATTGCGCACCGCGTGCGCCATGGCCTCCAGGCGTGCGGCAAGCGCCTCGTCCGGCTCAGGCGCGTCGATCAGCAAGCGCATGCACAGCGCCTGCACCGACTGCGTGACCGCGATCAATTCCCGCAAGCGGGCGCTATCCAGCCGCAGCGTTCGGGGTTCCAGCGTGGCCAGCCCCAGCGCGCGCCGGATGCCCGCCAGTTGCCCGGCCACGGCGCTGGCCTGCGCCACCGCCCGGTCGCGCCCGCCCTCGCCCAGCCGCGCCAACTTCGCCAAGCCCTCCAGCGCACGCCCAAGATCTTCGCGCACCCGGTGGCCAACGCTAACGGGCCACAACTGCGTGAACACCAGGTACAGCACCACGTTGCCCAGCAAGATGCCAATCACGCGGTCCATGGCGACAGACATATCGATGCTGGGGCCGAAGCCCTGCAACACCGTCATCATGAATGCCAGCGCAATCTGCACGCCCGCATACGACACGCGCTCCGAGCCCACCGCCACCCAAGCCGCCACGAACGCGCCGGCGAATACCAGCACCATCAAGCTGCCCACGCTGCTCATGTGCGGGATCAAAAACAGAATGGCGCCCACGCCCATCGCCGCGCCGATCAGGCAGCCGATGATGCGCAGCATGAGCTTTTGCGTGGTTTCCGCCACGGAACCCAAGGCGGCGACGTAGCACGTGATCATCGCGGTGTGGATGTCTTGCCAATCCAGCGCGGAGTAGATCAGGTAGCAGATCAGCGCGGCGGCCGTGGTCTTGATGGCGTAACGCACGTGTTCCGGATTGCTGAACGCGTCGGGCGCCATGAACGGTTCGGCAGGCTGCGGAGCGGGCATGATGGAGGCGTCGTCCCCCATTGCCGACAGCGCGCGCCACGCTTGCCGGGCTGCGGCGGGTTGCGTGGGGTTGTGCGTGGGGTTGTGCGTGGAGTCGGGCACCGGGGGGGGCGTGGGGGGGGGCGTGGAGTCGTGCACCGGGGGGTGCGTCGGGGAATGCGTAGGAGGGCCGGCGGCGGCCGGCGCAGCGCGTCCCGCAGCCAGGGCCTGCCCGGCCTCGCGCGCACGAGCGGCGAGCGCATCCTGCCCGCCGCCACGCATCGCCAGCGCGGCGAAAAGCAGCCGGTAGGACTCTTGCAACGCCATTCCCAAACGACGCGTTTCATCGCGCCGCGCCAGCGCCAGCCCGCGCAGCAGCCCCCAGCGCTTCATGGATTCCTCTTGCCCTTCGCCCAGCATCTCGCGAAGACGCGCGCGGCCCGCACGTCCGCCGCTTTCCAGATACGTGGCAACGGCGTCCAGCCGGTCGCCAACCGTCGTGCGCAGCAACGTCAGCGGCCGCCGGCCGATCGTGATGCTGACGATCAGCACCAGCGCCATCGGCATCGTCGCCATCAGCCACGCATACAGGATGCCCCGCGTGGCCGCTTCGCCAACCGGCACGTAGCTCAGCAGCGTCAAGCCAAACGCCAGGACCAGCGCGATGATGCCGCCAAGCGGCCCCAGCTTGCTGGCTGAGGCCAGGAACAACAGCAATAGCGACGACACCGCCAGCGCCACAATGCGCATGGCCGGCTGCGCCAGCGTCAGGTTGGTCAGCAGAAGCAGCACGCCGACGACAAGCATCACCAGCACCGACAGCGCCACCGCCAGCACCGAGCTTTCGGCCGCGTCCGGCTTCATCACGAAGAACACCAGGTAGCAGCTGATGGCCGACTCGGGAATGCCGTAGGTCATGGCGACCATGGCCGTCAACGCGCAGACCAGCGCAATCCGCCACGCCATCGCCGCCCGGCCTGGAAAGGGCGCGAGCTGGCTCAGCCAGGCGGCGTCAACACCGCTTTTCATGATCGACCAAGACGACGGCCGACGCGCCCACGCGCATCAGTTCGGCGGGCGGGTTATCCAGCTTCACGCGGACCGGAAAGCGCTGGCCCACGCGCACCCAGTTCAAGGACTTGGGCACATAGGGCAAGCGCCGCGGCAGGTTGATCAGGTCTTCGGCGCTGACGCCCCAGCCTGTGGATTCCACCACGCCCTTCAAGCCCAGCCGGCGGTCAGCGGCCACGTACACCGTGGCGCAATCGCCGGGCTGGATGGCGGGCAACTCGGTTTCCAGAAACGTGGCCGTGGCAAACCAGCGCGTTGTGTCGATCAGTGAAAACGCAGACTGCGCCGGCACCATGTAATCGCCCTCGGTGATCGACAAGCCGGCGACTCGGCCATCGAACGGCGCCTTGACTTCGGTTTCGCGCAGCTGGCGTTCGGCAATGGCCAGCGCCGCGCGCCGTTCGGCCACCAGCGCTTGCGCGCCCTCGGCGTCGCCGACCAGCGCCTGCGCGGCCGCCAGCTGCGCCTGCGCTTCCTTCAGGCTGGTCTCGGCATTGCGCTTGAGCGTGGCCGCTTCGTCTACCTGCTGGCGCGTTACGTAGCCCTTGGGTAGCAGCGCATTCAGCCGTTCCCACGTCTGCGCCGCCAGCGCCGCATTGGCGCGCGCCCGAGCAATCTGTTCGGCCGCGATGGTGGCGTTGGACTGCTCGGCTTGCACCGACCGGCCGCGCGAGCTCAGCGCCGCTTCCGCCATGCGCAAGCCTGCGGCGGCCTGCTCAACCTGCAAGCGATAGAACTCCGGGTCGATCGCAAACAGCACCTGGCCACGGGTGACCTGGCTGTTCTCGCGCACGTTCAGCGCCACGACGCGGCCCGGCACGGCAGCGGCCACGCGCGCTACGTCGGTCGTCAGCACCGCATCTTCGGATAGCGGCTTGGCTTCCATCCGCATCACATACGCCAGCCCGGCCGCCACGGCCAGCACCACGATCAGCACGGCCATCACCACCGCGATGCGCCGCTTGTTGGAAGAGGACTTGAAGGTCGGCATGGTCAGCAGGTGAAAGTCAGCGGGTGAAAGTCAACGGGTGAAAGTCAGCGGGTGAAAAACAGAAGCGAACTCAGGAACATCAGCGCGGCGGCCAGGCTCAGGTACACCAGCACGCGTAATGGCATCACGTCGTCAATACCCCAACGCACCAGCAGCACCCGCACCAGCGATGCGCCCACAACGCCGATCACGGCGCACAGTATCCAGGCCGGAAAATAGGAATCGAACACCGTCACGTAGGGCGCGCTGCGCGGAGCGCAGCCTGATAGCAGGACGGCGGCGGTGACAGCGGGCCAATGCATCGGAAAGCTAGCCATGTTCTTTTTCTTCACCCTTCAAAGTCATCGAGCCGGTGGAAAGCGTTCAGTAGCGCACGCGCCGTCACCCTGACACGCGGCCAGGGGCGCACGCCCTCTAACGCAAATGCGCTTCGTGCAGGTCCAGCAAACGCGCATGCTCGCGCGCCAGTGAATCGGAAATACGGTGGGTGCGCGCCAGGTGGAAGACGGCATCGCGCGAGGCCGCTATCGCCTCCAGCCGCAACTGCCGTTCAATGGCGGCTTGTTTGGCGACCTGTTCGGCGGAGGTGCCGTCCGGCGCCTCGCCCGCCTGGCGGCGCAAGGTGGCGGTCAGGCTGTCGGCCACTTCCAGATACAGGGCGGCCTCGTCGGGATGTTCCGCAACCCGGCGCTTGGCGCCCGCGGCCACGCTGTCCAGCGCGGCCTGCAACATGGCTTCCTGCGCCAAAGACGCTTCGCGTTGCACGCGGCTGTTGGCGGGAAAGTGCAGGCCGCGCATCAGGCTGGGCAAGGTCAGGCTGGCCAGCAGCAATGAAAACACAATGACCATGGCCGCCAGCGACACCGCCAGATCGCGTGCGGGAAACGGCGCGCCGCTATCCAGCGCGAACGGCAGCGTCATGACGCCCGCCAGCGTAACCGCGCCACGAACGCCCGCCACGGACACCGCAAGAATCACCCGAATGCCCACCTCGGGCGGTTCCGTCCCGCGCCGCCGCGCCGCCATCGCGCTGAGCTTGAGCGACACCGTCACCCACAGCAAGCGGAACAGGATCAGGCCCAGGCACACCGCCAGCCCGTACACCGGCAACCAGTACAGGGACAGGCCGCCCGCCTCGCCCGCGGCACGCGACAATCCGGCCAGAATGGTCGGGAACTGTTCGCCCAGCAGCACGAAAATCATGCCGTTCAGCGTGAACTGCACCATGTCCCAAACGGCGCGGCGTTCCATGCGCGTGGCGGCAAGCGCCCGGCCGGACAGCTCGGAATAGCTCATCATGACCCCGGCCGCCACGGCCGCCAAGATGCCGGAAGCGTTGGCGTGTTCGGCCACGAAATACACGAAGAACGGCGTCAGCAGGCTCAGCAACACTTCCGAGCCCGGCTCCTCGCCCAGCCGCTTGGTGATGAACCTGCGCACCTGCATGATCAGCCACGTCAGCCCCGCGCCAATCGACAGGCCCGCGATGGACACCCAGAGAAACGACAGCGCCGCTTCCGACAGCGAAAACGTGCCGGTGGCGGCTGCCGCCACGGCGAAGCGGAACGCAACCAGGCCGCTTGCATCGTTGAACAGCGCCTCGCCTTCCAGAATCGCCATCATGCGGCGGGGAATGTGGACGCGGCGCGAGATCGCCTCGACCGCCACGGGGTCCGTGGGCGACACAATGGCGGCAATGGCGAATGCAACCGGCAGCGGCACGTCGGGAATCATCCAGTGGATCAGGTAACCCACGCCAATCACCGTCAGAAATACCAGGCCGAACGCCAGCTGCAAGATCGAGGACGATTCGCGAATCACCGCCAGCTTCGACACCCGCCAGCCATCCAGGAACAGCAAGGGCGGCAGGAACAGCAGGAAGAAGATATCGGGTTCGATCAGAACGCCGCGCTGAAACACGGCGGCGATCAGAAAGCCCAGCGCGATCTGCACAAACGGCAAGGGAATGGCAAGGGGAATCAGCCGGACGATCACGCCGCTGAGCAAAACGGCGACCAGCATCGCCACCACTACCGTGAAAGTCCCCAACGATCACCCCTGTAAGCCCAACATCGGATAAATCCTACGTTGCGACCTTACCCTCGCGCCAGAGGACGCGCAATCCCAATTGTTGAAATGCAACATCAAGATCAGAACGGGCGCCGATCCCTCACGCCGCCAGCCCGCTTCTCAGCCCGTAACGCACCAGATCCATATCGCTGTGTACGTCCAGCTTGCGCATGGCCGCCCGCTTTTGCGCGCTGACCGTCTGCTTGCTGCGATGGAATTTCTGGGCGATCTCTCCAAGCGAGAAGCCCGACAGGAACAGGCGCACCACTTCAACTTCACACCGGGTCAGCGGGTCTTCATGCTCAGCGGCGGTATCCGATTCCAGCGCCGCCTGGATGCGCGGCGACCGGTACGGCTCGCCACACCATGCGGCGTACAAGGCCCGGCGCAAATGCTCGGGCATGTCACCCTTGCTGACGATGGCGCGCACCCCCAGCGCTTCCAGCGCCTGCAACACGATGCGATTATCAAGCGACGTCAGCACCACCAGTTTTAGGCGGGGATAGCGCTCCTGTATCCGCGCGAACATGCTCAGACCATCACCAAAATCCGCCCCCGACATGACGTAGTCGCTGACAAGCACGTCACAGTGGTGCGTGTCCAGAATGTCGAACAGCTCGGTGGAATTGAAGGCGCAGGCGACAACCTGGGCAATATCGGCCACGGATATCTCGATTTGCACGCCCTTGACGCAAATGGGGTGCCCGTCGGCCAAGACAACGCGAATGACGTCTCGCACGGCGTCCCTCACCTTAAACCGTTGAAGAAGCCACGCATGCCGCCGCGCGCAATGCCCGGCTTGCGCGCAAGGGCAACGCGATGACGACGGCGAAGGTCGTGCTTGACGAACGGAATACGCAGGAGGTGTCTCATCTGTGTCCTTTATGTTTTGGCTAAGGATTGACAGTGAGGCTATCCAGGTTCAGACGGCGAGGCAATCGGACTCGACCGAAGACGCCCGCCTGACGCATGGGACTGATCAAAACCCCATGCTTATCCCGCGATGCGGGCGCGGTTTCCCATGCAACTGCCGCCCCGGCAGGCGCATCAGCTTGCTTTTTTGAAGGCCAGGACGGCGTTGTTGCCACCCATGCCGAACGAGTTGCTCAGCGCCGCCTGAAGCCCCGGCAGCGGCCGCGCCGCGCCTGGCACATAGTCCAGATCGCACTGTTCATCGCCGGGTTCGAAGAACAAGGTCGGCGGCACCTGGGCCTGGCGCAACGACATCGCGGTGACGGCGGCCTCGATGGCGCCCGCCGCGCCGATCGTGTGCCCCAGCGCCCCCTTGATGCTGCTGACCGGAACCAACCCGGCGCGCTCACCAAAGACGCGCTTGATGGCCGAGGTTTCGATGCGGTCGCCCACGTAGGTGCCCGTGCCGTGCGCGTTGATGTACCCGATGTCCTCGGGCGTCAGGCCGGCGTCTGACAAGCACCGCGACATGGCCAGGGCCTGCCCTTCGTCGTCGGGCCGCAGCGGATGCGTGCCGTCGTTGCTGACGCCGTAGCCCACCAGTTCGGCGATCACCACCGCGTTGCGCGCGCGCGCATGCGCTTCCGATTCCAGCACCAGCATGGCCGCGCCTTCGGCGAGCACGAAGCCCGAGCGGCGCGCGCTGAACGGGCGGCAGCCCCCGACGCTGCCGTCTTCAGACAGCTCCGCGCTCAGCACATGCAGCTGCTTCCAGGCCGTGACGATGGTTTCCGTCAACATGGACTCGGTTCCGCCCGCGATGGCCACGTCCAGATAACCGTCGCGGATGCGGCGAAAAGCTTCCCCGATGGCCACGGCCCCGGCGGAACAGGCGGTGGCGTAGGTCTGCGCCTCGGTCGTGGTCTTGAGCGTCTGCGCGATTTGCGCGGTGGCGGCATTGGGCATCACCGACGGCACCACCAGGAACGTGCGCCGGGGCGCCAGGCCGTGATGGATCTCGATGGCTTCCGACAAGGACGACACGCCGCCGATCCCCGTTCCCACAAACACGCCGCATTGCTTTTTCTGTTCGGCGCTGAGCGCGGCGGCGGCCAGCGCCTGATCGGCGGCGTACTGCGCCACCAGCGCCACGCGGTCCATCGACCGCAACTGGCTGGGCGAGGCATCCACGTCCAGCGGTTCGCGGATGAAGCCGACCTGCTTGTCGATGGCGGCGTCGGGATGCTTACCCACGCCGCATTTTCCCGCCATCAGCGCGTCGAACGTTTTATCCGCCGTGTCGCCCAGCGGCGTGGCCATGCCAACCGCCGTGATGAAGACTCTTCTACGTTGCATCTTTATCAGCCTTTTCAGGGGGTTGCGGCGTGGGCGCGTCGGTCGCGGCCAAGGCCGCCAGCCGTGCCGCTTCCTTTGCCGCCACTTTTTCCTCGGCAACCCGAACGACGACCGTGCGCATGTAGGCCATCAACCCGTCCAGGTCTTGCGGAAACGCGTTCGTGATTTCCTGCGGCTTGTATGCCCCGTCGGTCGGCAGCATGTCGTCCGTAGTGATGTGAAATTCCGTTTCGATTTCCAGCAGGATCTCAAGCACCATGATCGAATCAAAATCGCTCATCACGGTTGCGAAGGATTTTCCTTCCAGCAACGCGTCACGGTCGCACCGGCCGATGGAAGAAACAATGGTCGCCAGTTTCTCCCGGAATTCGGGGTCTTCGGGCAAGGGGGGGATATCAGATTCGAACTTGGCTCGCATTAACGCACCATGAAAGATGGGGTTGATCTTCTGCCCAAAGCGCCCGGGCGGCGGCGTTAACTATAGGTAAAAGTGATGGTCGCCGTCGACAACACCGACCCCGCCGTGACCGTGCCCCCTGTGCGCAGATAAGACGCGCCCAGTTTGTACGACCACGTGGAATTTGGCGTTGAGCTGATGAGCGTACCGCGATTGGGCAAGGTGCTGTTGAACGCCGCCCGTTCAAAGTTGTTCAAACCCGGGTTCCACAGCCACAACCTGACGCCCACGCCCTGCGCGCCGTTTTGGGCCTGGTTCGAGACCGTGTCGGGCGAGCCATTGGCCGCATAGTTCGTCGTCAACTTGACCGTGGGCGACGCCTGACTGCTCATGCCGCAATCCACCTGCAATTCGCTGGTATACAAGGCGTTTTCGCCCGCTCCGCTATTCATGGCAGTGGCGGTAACGTTACCCAGCGCGATCGTCTGGCTTTGCGGATTCTTGATCTGGCAGGTCGGCGCGGTGACGGTGATATTGCCGCTCATGCCCACGCGATACAAGCCCGCCGGCGCTGAGCCGGCAGACACCGAGGCCTGGCCAAAGATGTTGCTTCCAACAATGACGCCCGGCTTGATCGTGGCGCCCGTCGCCACGAAATCGATACGCGTGCGGTAGGTGCCGCGTGCGCTTGACGACATCGGGAACACCAACGCGCCCGTCGCATAGGTATTGTCAAAAGTCTGCGGCGCGGCCAACTCCTCGCCATTGCCGATGTAGTAATAGACGCGATATCCGATACCTTGCAAGCCAGTCGCATAGCTTCTGGAATAGGAATCGTAGCTGCCGTTGCCCCGGAAATATTCCTGGGTGCCGGGCGGGCAGTTGTACAACGGCGCCGCATAGCCTTGCGACGCGCCTTCATACTGAGGCAGCACGCGCTCCACCGTCGAAAACAGCACGCTGCCGGTCGTACCCGGCGCGGGCATGGGTTGGACGGTGCGTGTCGGGCTGAGGGAATACACGTTGGCCGTCGAGGAGTACGCGTAATACTGATTGCCCTTGCTTGTCGTGCCCCCGCTGTTCACGGTGCACGACACGGCGCGCGTGTCCAGCGGACCCGCGTAGGCGGTCCCGGTGATGCCGCCCAGACAAGCCACCAGGGCGAAGGTGGCCGCTACGGCGGGCAACGCTCGGGCGGGCAACACAGGCCTCCGCACGCCGCCCCGACTTTTCACGATAGTGCGCGACAGTCCGATCATGCGCATGTCAGTTCCTTTTTCACTTCGTCGGTCTTCAGTTCTTCGCCCGACACATCAATGTCAAACGCGCACTGCCGTTCCTGGTTGGCGCCCCATTTCACGATGAAGCGGTTCGCACCTTGCAGGCCGGTCAGCCACGCACGCCCCACCGGTCCGACCACTCCGCGCTGCTCGCCGTCAACGTTGTAGATCGCCGCGCCGAACGGCACTTCCGCCCCGTCCGCGCCGCGCAACGTCGCCAGCAGCGTACGCCCCAGTTCCGTATTGAAATGCGCCACGACGATGGCCCCACGTGTCGGCACCACGGTCTGCACGTTCTCTTGAATCGTCGCCGTCATATCGTCATGGTTCGGTGTCAGCGAAATACGGTTTTCACGGTACGGGCTGGCGTAGGGAATCAAGGCACGGCCCGAGCCGTCGGTGCGCACGCCCGGATAGGAGTCCACTTGCACCCCGGCCGCGCCCGGCACGTCCACCACCACGGCGGTTTCGCCCAACGATTGGCCCAGCAGCACCCCCTTGCGGTCCACCACCAAGGCGCCGCTGAAATCGACGTTGGTGCTGGAGTTGTTGCGCGAATACGCATGGCTCAGGTTGGCCTGGCCGATGGACGAGGCATAACCCAGCGACCCATAGGCATGGCCGCCGCTATCGGTGCCGCCGCTCGTCACGCCCGTTTGCAAGGCATAGGTGGCCGCGTAATCGTCCGTCAATGCGCCGTTCAGGTTGACGTCGTGGCTGGTGCCCTGGCCCGAGCTGTGGTTCATGGCATAGCTGCCCGTGTTCGTGCCGCCCAGCGGCAGGCTCAGCGTCAACATGATGGTGGTCTGGCTGTCCTGCCAGGGGCTTTTGTTCCTGCCCAGGTTCAGCGAATAGCCGACTCGGCCGATCGCGCTTGAGAACCCCATCTGCATGTACTCGGCCTTGCGCGGCGCATTCCGATAGCCGATGCCGTAGTAGTTGAACGACAAAGAGCCCACATTGCCCAGGCGTTGCGACAACGACAACTGATACTCGTGCTGGCGCTGATAGCCCTGGAACAGGTCGCCTTCCGTGCGGTCGCGCACGGCGTCTTCCAGGCTGCGATAGCCGGTTGAGTTATAGCGGTAACCCGCCAGCGTGAAGTCCGTGCCGCTGCCCGGGAACGACTTCGCATATTGGATGCGCGCCGCCGTGCCGACCAGCGTCTTGCCGTCGCGCTGACGCGAACGCGAATTGGTGGTGTCCACCGACACCGCGCCCAGGGATTGCATGTTCAGGGCCAGGCCAATCGCGCCCGCGTGATAGCCGTCAGCCGCGCTGGTCCAGCCGCCATAGGCTGTCAAGCCGAAGGGCAAGCCATAGGCCAGCGTGGCCTGGCCCAGCATCGGCTTGTCGTTGCCATAGGTGGGCCGGTACTGGCCCACCGCAAAGTTGTAGTTCCAGATGCCTTCGCGCATCATCGCGGGCAAGGCCGAGAACGGCTGGAAGAACCGCGTCGTGCGGCCGCCCAGTTCCTCGATTTCCACTTCAAGGTCGCCCGCGCCCGGTGTCGAATACAGGTCGTCAATCACAAACGGACCGGCCGCCACGAACGTGGAATAGATCACATGCCCGTTCTGGCGCACCGTCACCTTGGCGTTGCTGGGCGCCACGCCGCGCACGATGGGCGCGTAGCCGCGCATGCTGTCTGGCAGCATGCCTTCATCAGAGCGCAACTGCACGCCGCGAAAGCGCGTCGACGTGAAGACGTTGCCCGAGGTCGAGCTGTCGCCTAAGCGCAGCCAGCCGCGCCAGGCGGCCACATCGCGCTCGGCATAGAAGTCGCTCCAGTCCCACTTGGAACTGCCATCGTTGTCATAGAACGTGCCGTTGGCGCGCAGGCGCCAGGCGTCCAGGTTGAAGCCGTTGCGCAGGCTCAGAAAGCTGGAGTGGCCGCTGGAACTGCTTCGGCCGCCCGAGCTGCGCATGTCGTTGTACGACAAACGGTAGGACGACCAGAACGCGGTCTCGCCCACATCCCACAAGTCAGGGGACACCACGCCACGCGCCTGGCGCACCAGCGCGGCTTGCGGAATCGACAGCGTCAGCACGTTCTTGTCGGCGTCAAACGCCGCCGAGGACGACGCAATGAACTCCAGCGTCTTGGTGCATTGCACGTCCTTGTCTTGCGCCAACTTCGGGAACGCCAGCATGTTCACGCCGATGTCTTCCAGGAACGGCACGGGCAGACACGGTTGCGCGTCTTCCTTGTCGTCAACCTGCACGAAATCCACATCTCTCACGCCCAGGAACTGGCCGTTCAGGCGCACCGACACCGACTTCAATCCCGGCAGCACGCGGTTCGAAAACGCGAACACCGACAGGTCAACGCTGGGCTGACTGCTGCCGCGATGCAAAAAGCTATTGTCGAACGCCGCAGGCGCCTGGGTTTGCTCCTGGGTTTGCTCCTGCGCTGCGGCCGAAACCGGCGACGGCGCCAGTTCGGCGGACCAGATGAGCTGAGTACTCGCAAGGCCCAGGATGGCCCCCATGCCCAGTGCAACGGGACGGCATGGCATACGCCTAGGTATCACTTCTGGCCTCCGACCGTTGCTTGCACGGCCTCTGCGCCGCGCTCGCCTGCGGAGACCGTCGGCCACGCTTCGATGACGCCGTAATCATTGACGACCTGCGGCGTCACGGACACGGCGCCTGCCGGGCACTTGCCCAGCGGGATGTAGGTGGTTGCCAGCGGCTTGGCGACGACGGTCTTGCCCAGGCCTTCCGGCTCGCCGGGCACATCGACGCGAGCAAAGTTGATGTTGTAGGCCGACGTGTTGTCAACCGCCAGGCGGCAGCTCTTGCCGTCGCGCGCGATCGACCACTTCGATTGCTCGGCGCCGCGCGGCATCTTGTCGATGGCGGCGGGGCGGTAGAAAAGTTTGATGCGCGTGCGCGTCGCCAGCGTCAGGCTGTTGTCCTTCGACTCGCTCTTTTGCGGAATCTCCAGCACATTGATCCAGTAATACGACTCGCGGTCCTTGGGCATATCGTCGCCCACGCGCGTGATGTTCAGGCTGCGCTCGGAAGACCCGTCAAAGCGGCTCAGCGGCGGCGTGATGAAAAACGGCGTTTCCATCTCTTCTTTTTCGCCATCGATCCAGGCCTGCACCACGAACGGCGTGGCCGTCAGATTCTTGGCGAAGACCGCAACGTTGCGGTCTTTCTCGTTCATGATCGCGCGAGTGCTGGACAACTGAATGGCTGCGTGAGCGGCGCTGCCGGCAAGCACGCAGGAAGCGGCGACGCACGCGGGAAGGAGGCGTTTGAAGAGTAGAGTCATGGCTATGTCCGGCAGGTTCAAGCGCTGCGGCGCGCAAACGATTAGTGCAGGGGAAAGCGTCATCCCGAACGGCGCCGGGATGACGAAGAAAAATCAGGAGTAAGTGAGCGTCACCGTGGCGGAAGCATTGGCGGTGCCGGGCTTCGCAGTCGTGCCGTACTTGTAGTAGTACGCGGTGAATTGGTAGGTGCTCTTGCCCGACGAAATGTTGAAGTTGTGGGTCGAGGCTTCGTTGAAATTGACCATTGCCGCGCCGTGGGTGGTGTCGGTTGCGAACATCCTCACGCCAAAGCCCGACGCCGCGCCCGTACCCGAGGCCAGCGCCAGCGTAGAGGCATCGTTGATGGTGGTGCCCTTGAACTTCAGCGACGCCGCGTTCAAGGTGCTGAGCAGGCAGCCGCCTAGCGTGACGTTGAAATTCTTCTGGTAGGCCGCCGAGGGCACGGCGTTGCTCGCGAACTCGCTGATGGGCACGTCGCCCATGGCCACCGAGCCGACGGACAAGGTGCAGGCGGTGTTGGTGATTCTGCCCGTGACGGACACCGTCGCCTGCTGGGCTTGAGCCGCGCCTGCCATCAGGCACAGCGCCGCCGCGACCAAGGAGTATTTAAGGTTGCATTTCATAGTCGTATGCCGATACAGACGCGCACGCTTGCCGCTCAGCGACAGCTGATGCGCGCATGCAATTGGAATTCGGGGAGTTGTGCCGGGCCTCGCGTAAAACGAAGCGGACTCGCCATAGGGAGATCGCCGTGTTTGGCGCCGCTTTGCGTGGCCGACACCCACCCAGTACGGGTGGGTGCGGAACCGAAGAGAGCCTCCGGTTCCGCCAAGAAGGGGCGCTAGACCCCTTTCACATGCTTAGGAGTACTGAACTTCAAACACGGCTTGGGCGTTCGCCTTACCTGCGGTCACCGTGGCGGCGGTGGCTTCGTAGTAAGCCTTGAAGTTGAAGTTGTTGGTGCCCGAGATCAGGTTGTACGTCACGCCAGCGCCGCCAACGGCGATAGCAGTGCCGTTTTCGTCAGCCAGACCGACGGCCACGCCTTGGGCGCCGCTGCCGCTTTCCAGGCTCAGCAGGCGGCTGTTGATGACGCTGCCAGCGCCCGGACGGAAGGAGATCGAAGCGGCGGTGGACACGGTCGGGTCGCAGCCCAGCAGCGCAATCTTGAAGTCGGTTTGCGGGCCCTTGTCGCCAACCGCCTTGAACATGTTCGTCGAGATGCTGCCCATCTTCACAAGCATGTCGGCGCCTTGCTGACCGCCGCCGATCGAGCAGGCCGACTGCGTGATGTCGCCCTGGAAGGAGATGTTGCCGGTGTCGGCAGCAGCAGCGGTGCCAGCGGCAACCACAAAAGAGGCGGCCAACAGAGTGTTGAGAAGAGTCTTAGTCATGATGTTGGAAAAATCCAGTTTTAGTTGAGTCGTAAAAGAAACACACATTCGCTGATTAACCACCGATGCCGATTCCCGTGGTGTTGCGTTCGTGCATGAACCTGTCGGCACGCGCAACGACCACTAAACCACCCATTAACAAGTTAGCGGGCCAGAAAATACCCCGACGAATAATCAAACCCATTACGTGCGGTTTTTTATTCACACCCCGCTGATATTTAATATCAGCCACCATCCACCGGACGGCTGTGGCCAGCACGCGAGTCAGCGCCGGATGCTTACGCATCAATCGCAGACACGGCACGGCCCAAAGGCGGTATCCCTGGTACGACATCGCCGAAAATTTCTGTGCACAGTCGCTGGCGTCATAGGCCCAATCCGATCCTGAAATCAGATCTTGCTGACGCAACTCGGTGCACACAATCTTCTGCGAAAAATCAACCCAGATACCTAACTTGCTCATTCGAATTACTCGATGTATTAATTTCACGAAAAGGCTTTTGGCCTTGCATCGCCCTATCTATGAGCGTGAAAAGATAATAGTCCGCGGGGAAAGTGATTAATATCGGTCCAGAACGAAATATGCCGACCCAAACGTTTCCGACTCGTACCCGTCCTAAATCTCAACCAAACCTTTCATATTTTTGCGTTTGCCGCCGAGATTATCGGGATGACTATTCCCGGTTTTGTTGCGTAATAACAAGGCGGCCAATGACAGCAACAGCCACAACGGGATTCCATAGAACAGGGCCGGCGCGAAGGCATCGATCTGTAGCGTTGAAACCGCAATCGCCATCATCACGACAACGCCCACGATGCCGCGCCACGCCCCCTTGGCCCCGCGCGCTTCGCCGCCAAGCTGCTGAAAGCGGATGTAGGCCAGAAAGATCACCATCCATATCGCCAGCAAGCTGGTAATCGCCATGGACGATGCGGCCACATACACCACGCCTGGAAAAACCAGGTGCGCGGCGTAGACCAGCATGGCCGCCCCCACCACGACCGTGACGGGCGCGCGCAGCTTGCCGGCTCGCCCCAACATGGCGGGCGCCTGACCCGCCCGGGCCATGCTGAACACCATGCGCGAACCGCCATAGATCTGGCAATTCAGTACCGACACCACGGTCACGGCCATCAACACAGTGAACGCCAGCTGCGCGCCCGGCAACTTCGCCAGTTCAAGCAACTGCACAAACGGCGTGAGGTTGGGCGCGACGGGCTCATGCCACTGGAACCATGCCGATGCGGCGACGCCCGCCACCACCAGCACCACCACCCACCACGCCGCCCGCCGCATCGAGCGGCCCAGCCCACGGGCCGGAACACGGGCCGGAACACGGGTCTCGGCACCCGCAATCGACATCACTTCAAGGCCGATAAAGCCCATCGTTGCAATCGTGAACGCTTGCCACACCTGCGGGCCAGTCATGCCCGCAAGAATCGTGGACGATGCGGTGCGCGCGCCGTCAACCGTGGGCGGCGCGGCATTGAAGGCGTAGACGCACGCGATCACGATCAGGGCAAGCAACGCCAGCCCTTTTACGGCGCTTAATGCGAACTCGACCCAGGCAAACACACGTGCGCCCGCCAGATGCAGAAGATTCAGTCCGGCCAGCAACGCAATGACCACCAGCGAAGGCGGAACCTGCGGCATCCACCAGGCCAGCACGCGCTCCAGCATGGCGATTTCGGTTCCCACGATCGTCACAACGGAAACGACATACGCGGCCCGCACGACAAAACCGGTGCGATGGCCCAGAAACGCTTCGGCATACGACGCGAAACCGCCCGGCGTGGGATGGGCGGCCGTCATGTCTGACAGGCAGCGCATCAACAACAGCGCGATCAGCGCGGCCGCTGCATAGCTCAGCACCGCGGCGGGGCCGGCCACCGTCAGCGGAAATGCGCTGCCCGACACGACGCCATAACTAATGACGGCGCCGACCGCAATCGCCGCCAATTGTCCGCGCGTAAATACTGCGGGCAGGCCGGATTCCCGGCGAATGATCTGGTTGATGTTCATAGCAAAAGAGAAGGATGCGCCTAGGCCGCGAAACAGACGCGCAAAACGTGCGGCGGCGCGCGCCACGCGCAGCAGGATCGCTGGCGGGCATGGGCAAATACGATGGGGAAAGTGTGCAGGACGCCGTACCCCCGTTCAATCGGACGAGTACGAAGCTGGGCCGGGCGTGAGCCGAATGCGGATCAGCCAGGACGGGGCGCGTGGGCGGGACTTTCAGCCGGAGCAGGCTGAATGGCGCGCGCGGCGCAAAGGCCGCGCGGCTTGAGAGCGTGATTAGGAGTACGTCAGCGTGACCGTTGCGGTCGCGTTGGCGGTGCCGGGCGCGCGTGAAGGTGCCGTCGGTGAACGGATATAGCTCGCCAGGAAGGTATAGCTGCTCTTTCCCGACGACGGCCGGAACGCATACGACTCAGAGCCATCAAATTTGACGGGCGTGCCGGTGCTGCCATGCTGGGAATCGTTCGTGGTGATTTGCACGCCGATGCCTACCGCCACACCCGCGCCATTCATATTCGTCAGCGCCAGAATCGACGTGCTGCCGGTGATCGTGCCCGAGAACTTCAACGAGGCCGCCGACAAGGAGCTGACTTCGCAATTCTGCAATCTGACGTCGAAGGACTTGCTGTACCGCGAGGCCGGCACATTCGACGACGTGAATTCCGACAACGGCACGTCGCCCAAGGCAATGGCGTCAACCGTCAGCCCGCACGACGGGCTGGTCACCAGGCCCGTCATGGTCAGTGCGTAGCTTTGCGCGTGAGCGGTCGCGCCCGTGAGGCTCAACGCCATCATCAGGAGCGGCGTTGCAAGATTCATTTTCATTGTTTAGTCAGTGCATGGATAAATTTTTTCTGAGTGTACCGATGCGTCCCGGCGCTTGATATCGGATGCGAACCAAAAAAAAGCCATAATCGCGGAAACCTCGGACTGGTCCTATTTTTTCGGCATGTTCAGCCCACAGCCCTCCACGTCTTTCTACTTGAGCGCAGACGTTCTGCGCAGCCGCAGCGTCGGCGGCGCGGTCTTGCACGGTGTGATCGACACGCCCGCGCCCCCTGCCCGCGTCGTAGCGGATTGGGAACGCGAGACGCGCACGCAAACCCTGCTGGAACCCGGCGACGTGGAACAGATGCCGCTCGCCCGCACGCGCTTTCGCTGGCCGGCATTCGACGATTGCCTGCGCGCCATGCAAGCCTGGACGCAATCGATCGGCCTGCAAGACGTGCTGGCCGCAAGCGACATCGCCTTGATGGCGTGCCGGGGCGCGCGGTATCACCATGATGGCGAGCAATACGGCAGCGCCGCGTTCTGCAACCTGTTCGTCTCCGACGACAAGGGGCTGGACGTGCATTTTCCGCACACGGGCCAACGCATCCCGCTCACGCGCGGCGTGGCCATGCTGTTCGATACCTGCCAGCCCCACGCCGTCATCCGCCGCGGCGCCAGCGGCTACACGGCGTCTGATTTTCCAGAAGACGAAGACCTGTCGCAGTGGTTCCTGACCTGCGAGCTTCCGATTGAAGACGCCCGCGTGGCGCAGGCGCTGGGCGTGACGTTTGATGTGGACCCCGCCACCGCGGCGCAGTTGGCTGACGAACAGGTGTGGGTGGACGGCGTGCGCGCGGTGGTGTGCCCGGAATCGGGGCAGTGGCGGCGCGCGGTCTGACGGCACCATCGCAATCAGACGGGGACAGCGGGGGTAGCGCCTCCCGCGCGTTGAGCCGCGCGCCCTGCGCTGGCGCACCCGCAAAAAATAAGTGACGGACCGATTGCACCCGGACACCCTATCCAACATCCTGTGCCGCGCGGCTCATCAAGCTGCATCACCCCGCCGCTATACTCGTTTCACTTCCATTTTCCCGCGCCGCGCCTTTTAAGCGACGCTCACTTATGCCTTTGTTGACGGCCCTGATGCGTCCCCTTGGACGCGCCCTACTCTGTGCAGTTTTCGCCCTAGTCTGCTCGCCCGCGCTGGCCGCCCCGCCCACGCTGGCGCAATGCCACGGCATCAAAGACCTGGCTTTCGTCGCCCACCTGGACGACGACCTGCTATTCATGAACCCGGACATCGCCTCGAACATCGAGGCGGGCGGATGCGTGCGCGTGGTCTACATGACCGCCAGCGATGCCGGTGAAGGCGAAACGTACATGCTGGGCCGTGAACGCGGCGTGCGCGCGGCCTACGCCTATATGGCGCATAAGCCCGACGTGTGGAAAACGGACGTGGGCATGGCCGACGGCCGCCACATTGCGCGCTTCACCTTGCAGGGCAATCCGCGCGTGCAGCTCTGGCACATGCGCCTGAAAGACCCTTGGCTGGGCAAGGGCTGGGGCAGCCTGACGCCGCTGTCCCGCACCGAATCTGAAGCCGGGCAAAGCGTGGATACGCTGGGCCCCAACCCCGAGGTCTACACGCGCGAACAACTGATCGACACGCTGGCGGAATTGATCCGCCAATACGGGCCGACCACGGTGCGCCATCTGGACGACACCATCAGCGTGCCGTACACGCAGCTGTGCTGGCGTTGCGCCGGCCACGGCCACCCCGACCACATCGCAAGCGCGCGGCTGGTGCGCGAAGCCATGGTGCGCGCGCCCGGCAACTACGCCGAAACCGGCTACATCGATTACCCCAGCCAGGAACGCGCCACCAACCTGGCTGAAGCGGAAATTGAGACCAAGTCAGTGATCTTCCAGCACTACGCCTGGAACGACTACCACTATTGCGCAGGCCCGACCGGCTGCAAGGAACCCGCCGGCCCCGCCGCTGCCTGGGTGCAACGCGCGTACTACGTGTCGCGCCAGGACATCGCCCCCCAGCTGTACCCGGATGGGCGCGGCGGCCTGGTCGTGTTCGCCGCGGGCGAAACCAATGCCGCCGTCAACCGCTGGGACTCGGGCCAGCAACGCTGGCAAAGCCTGGGCGGACGCACGAGTGGCCCGCTGGTGTCGTTCACCCATGCCGATGGCACGGCCGGGCTGATGGCGCGCGACCCGCTGGGCGGCGTCTGGGCCAACAAGCAACGGCACGACGGCACCTGGCAAGGCTGGCAAGCGCTGGGTGGCCTGCGCGTGACGCAGATTCCGGCCGTGGCGCCACGCGGCGAAGCCGCTGCTGTGGCCTTAGGCTATGACGGCCTGCTGCATTGGATTGCGCCGTCCGGCATCGATGGCAGCTGGAGCACCTGGCAAGACTTGCCGCCGCTGGAAGGGGCCACCGGCGCGCCGGCTGCGGCGCGCGGCGCCGACGGGCGCTATGTGATCTTTGCCTCCACCACCCAAGGCGAACTCTTCTACACCCGCCAGTTGCCCGCGGCCAAAGGCCAGCGGCCCGAATGGCATGCCTGGCGTCGCGTCCCCGCGCCCGAAACGGCGGGCGGGCTGGCGGCCATTCGCAATCATGAAAATCGCGTTGAACTCTACTTCCGCCAGCGCGGCAGCAACCATCTGACTCAGCTGGTGGAAGCGGGCGACACCACGGATATGGACATGGACTGGAGCAAGGCCGCCGACCTGGGCGTGCCCTTCATCGGCCGCCCGGCCATCAACGCCGATGCGCAGGGCAACGTGGTGCTGGCCGTGCTGGAACGCGCGGATGGCCACCTGTGGCTGGTTGAACATGGCAAGCCGTCGCGGCTGGACGCCGAAGCCGCCTCGCCGCCCGCACTCAACATCATCGATGGCACGCTCTACATCGTGGCGCGCACGGCCGGCGGCCCGCAGCGCTATCAGGTGCTGTCGCGGCGCAGCGGCGCATGGGCCACGGCAGTCACGCTGGATGGCGTGCCGGCCACAGGCGGCGGCCCCTTCGCCACGCTTGCGGCCCGCCCGGCAGATCTGCCCAACCTGGGTTCGCACGGCGCCAACAACACCGTGGTGGTGCGGCCTTCAACGACCGATCCCAGCACGCTCAGCATCGAGCGCATGCCCACGCAGGTGTCACGGCCCGCCACGCCAACGACGGTGCAGTAAGCGGGATCAGCCGGCGTCGCCCCGCAGCGTGCCGGTGACGCGGACAGGCGCGACCGGCATCGACTGAACACTACGGGACAGGCGCCACCGGCATCGACTGAACGCTACAAGACGCGCGGCGGCGCCAGCACCGGCACCTGGCGCGGCAGCTCCACGCGAAAGCGCGTGATGCCGTCCTTGGATTCCGCGCTGATGCGGCCGCCGTGGGTCAGCACGATCTGCTGCGCGATGAACAGCCCCAGCCCCAGGCCCTTGTGGCTATCGGGGCGGCGCTCGCCTCCCCGGAACGGGTTGAACAGGTGGGGCAGCAAGGCCGGCGGAATCGTGCCGCCGTTGCTGACCGTGACACCCACCTGCCCCGGCTGCGTACCATCTACTTCCACGCGAATTGGCAGATCGGCATCCCCGTGATGCAAAGCATTGCCCATCAGATTCGCCAGCACCTGGCTCAGCCGCTTGCCATCCCACGTGCCGATCAGATCCCCTTCGTAGATGGGCTCGATCACGCGGTCGGGCGCGCCCGCCAGCACTTCATCCAGCGTGCGCTGAACCAGCCCTTCCATGCTGGTTTCAGCCGGCGACAACGTCAGCCCGCCCGCCTGACGGATACGCGTCACGTCGAGAAGATCTTCGATCAGGCCCGTCATGCGTTCGCCGCTTTGCGCCATGCGCTGGGCCAGGCTGGCGACACGCGCCGGGTCGCTCTGGCGCTGCAACAGCGCGGCGCCCATCACGATGGACTGCAACGGCGTGCGCAGATCGTGGCTGAGCACCGCCATGAACATCTCGTTCACCCGCAACGCTTCCGTGCGCTCTTCCAGCTGCCGGGCCAGCGCGCGCTTGCGTTCATGCAGCTCGAAAAACACGTTCGCCTTCATGCTCAGCATGTGCGGGTCGATCGGCTTGTACAGAAAATCCACCGCGCCACTCTCGTAGCCACGGAATTGCCAATTCTGTTCACGCGTGCCGGCCGTAATGAAAATCAGCGGGATGTGACGGGTGCGTTCGCTGCCCCGGATCAGTTCGGCCAGTTCGAAGCCGTTCATGTCCGGCATCTGCACATCCAGCAGCGCCAGCGCCACATCACCATGGGTCAGCAACAGTTCCAGCGCTTGCGGGCCGGACTGCGCTTTCAGCACCTCGACCCGGTCGCTACCCAGCAGCGCTTCCAGCGCAACGAGATTCTCGGGGACGTCGTCGACCAGCAGGCATTTGATGCGGTCTTCAAGGGGCTTGGCGGATGTCAGGATCATGGCGTCAAAACAGGTTGGGATCACAACAATCGTTGCGCATGCAGTTGAATGAACCGGGCCGCAATGGCTTCCGGCGTCAGGACGTGGGGGGCCGGGATTTTGCCCGGCGTTTGGTGCGGCGTTTGGCCCGGGGTTCGACCTGAAAAGCGCGCCAACGCCGCTTCGGGCATGGTGGGCATGGACGCGCTGGCGGGGTCCTGCACGATGGTGTAGCCGCCTGCTGCATGGATGGCGGCCAGGCCGGCTGCGCCGTCATCATTCGCGCCAGACAGCAGCACGCCCACCAGCTTGTCGCCGTAGCCGTCCGCGGCCGACTCGAACAACACGTCAATCGAAGGCCGCGAAAAATGCAACGGCGCATCCACGGACAGCGCCAGGCGCGGCCCGTTATCGATCAACAAGTGGTAGTCCGGCGGCGCGAAATACAGATGGCCGCGCTGTATCAGCTGCTGGTCTTCGGCCTCTTGCACCGGCAGCGCACAGCGCGTGCGGAAGATATCGACCAGCAGGCTGCGGCGGTCGCGCGGCAAATGCAGCAGCACGATCACCGCCGCGCGCAGCCCCACCGGCAGGCGCGGCAACAGCACGTTCAACACGTCGATCGCCCCCGACGAACCGCCGATGACGATCGCCTGGTAGGGGCCGCCAGCCGGCGTGTTGGATGCATTCGCCGCGCTCGCGTTCATCGGCCGGCCTTCTTGCGATAGACGCGGTCTTCCAGCACGAAGTCGTCAAAGTGCTCGGCCTGCGCCGAGAACCGCAACGACTCTTTCGAACCCAGGCCCAGAAAGCCGCGATGCACCAGCGCGTCGTGGAACAGGCCAAGCGCGCGGTTCTGCAAATCGCGCTCGAAATAAATCAGCACGTTGCGGCACGAAATCAGATGCACTTCCGCGAACACGCTGTCGGTGGCCAGGCTGTGATCGGAAAACACCATGTGTTCGCGCAGGGCCTTGTCGAACACCACGCGGCCATAGCGGGCGGTGTAGTAGTCAGACAGCGAGCTGCGCCCGCCCGCACGCGCATGGTTCTCGGTAAAGGCCGCCACACGGTCCAGGTCAAACACGCCCTGCTCGGCCGCGCGCAAGGCGTGCGGATTGATGTCGGTGGCGTAGATCAGCGTGCGGTCCAGCAAGCCTTCCTCGTGCAGCAGGATGGCCAGCGAATAGACCTCTTCCCCCGTGCTACACCCCGCCACCCAGACCTTGATGGACGGATAGGTGCGCAAGATGGGCACGACCTCGTTGCGCAACGCCAGAAAGTAGCTGGGGTCGCGGAACATGTCGCTGACCTGCACCGTCAGGTATTGCAGCAGGCCCGTGAACACGGCGGGTTCATGCAGCACGCGGTCTTGCAGCTGCGACAGCGTCTTGCAGCTGAACTGCGTCAGCGCGCTTTGCAGGCGGCGCTTGAGCGACGCCTGCGCATACGCGCGAAAGTCGTAGTGGTACTGGTGATAGATCGCATCAAGCAGCAGCCGCTGCTCGATGTCCGCGATACGCGCCTTGGTCTTGTGGGGCATGGCTGTGCTCGACTCGATGTTGCGCAGGCAGCGCCTTAATTGCGCATCCAGACACGCACCAGCGACAGCAGGCGCTCAACGTCCAGCGGCTTAGCGATGTAGTCATTGGCGCCCGCGGCCAGGCATTTCTCCTGATCGTCTTTCATGGCTTTGGCGGTCAGCGCAATGATCGGCAGGCGGCGCCATTCGGGCCGCGTGCGTATCTCGCGCATGGCGGTGTAGCCATCCATCTCGGGCATCATGATGTCCATCAGCACCAGGTCAATCGACGCGTGGCCATCGGAACCCGCGCGTTCCAGCGCATCCAGCGCTTCACGGCCATTGCGCGCAATCTCCACGCGCAAACCGGTCGGCTCCAGGATGCTGGACAGCGCGA
Source organism: Achromobacter kerstersii (assembly GCF_902859595.1). Taxonomy (GTDB): domain Bacteria; phylum Pseudomonadota; class Gammaproteobacteria; order Burkholderiales; family Burkholderiaceae_B; genus Achromobacter; species Achromobacter kerstersii. The sequence goes on from NZ_CADIJQ010000004.1 coordinate 305,307, forward strand.
ACACGTTGCGCACATCGTCTTCCACCACCAGCACCGTGCGGCCTTCCAGCCCGGCGTCGCGGCTGCGCGCCTGCTCCAGCATCTGGCGATGCTCGGGCGGCAGCTCGGCTTCGACCTGATGCAGGAACAGCGTCACTTCGTCCAGCAGGCGCTCGGGCGAACGCGCGTCCTTGATGATGATCGACTTCGAGAAGCGGCGCAGGTGCTGCTCTTCGTCGCGCGACAGCGCGCGGCCGGTATAGACGATGACGGGCGGGAACGACACGCTGTCCTGCTCGGTCATCTGCTGCAACAGCTCGTACCCGCTCATGTCTGGCAGGTTCAAGTCCATCACCACGCAATCAAAGGTGGTTTCGCGCAACTGATTCAAGGCGGCGGCGGCGGTTGCGGCTGGCACGATCTCAACATCATTGCGCGCCAGCAGCTGGCGCACGCTTTCGCGTTGGCGGTCGTCGTCTTCCACGACCAGCACTCGCCGCATGTTCTGCGTGAACTTGGCTTCCAGGCGCTGCAACGCGTGAACCAGCTCTTCGCGCTTGACGGGTTTGAGCGCGTAGCCGATGGCGCCACGGCCCATCGCTTCTTGCGCGTAATCAGCCACCGACACCACATGCACGGGGATGTGGCGGGTCTGCGGATTGCGCTTGAGCTGGTCCAGCACGCCTAGCCCGGAGAAGTCAGGCAGGTTGATGTCCAGCACGATGGCGTTGGGGCTTTGCTGCACCGCCTGCGCCAGGCCGTCGCTTGCCGTATGCGCAAGCAGGCAACCAAAGCCCATCTCGCGCGCCAAGTCGGAAAGAATGCCGGCAAAGCGTTCGTCGTCTTCGATGACCAGGATGGTGCGGCCTGGCACCTGGGGGTCGGCCGGAGCCTCGTCCGACCGCGACTGCGCGGCGGGCATTGCATCTTGCAGGATACGTGCGGCCATGTCTGACGTTGCCGGGCGTGCCTGAGGCGCCGGCGGCGCGCTGCGCGCGCGCTGGGCAGGCGTGGGCGGCGCGGCGGTCAGGCGAATCGGCACTTGCAGCGTGAACACGCTGCCCTGGCCCGGCGTGCTGGCCACCGTCAGCGAGCCGCCCAGCAAATCGGCCAGATCGCGCGAGATCGACAGGCCCAGCCCCGTGCCGCCATGCTTGCGGTGCGTGCTGCCGTCGGCCTGGCGGAAGGCTTCAAAAATCAGTTCCTGCTGGTCTTCCGGCACGCCGATGCCGGTATCCCGCACGGCGAACGACAGCCGGTTGCCCGGCGCGCGCGACACGCGCAGCGCCACCGTGCCTTGCTGCGTGAACTTCAACGCGTTCGACAGCAGGTTCTTCAGCACCTGGCCCAAGCGTTGCGGATCGGTATACATCGCCGCGGGCACATCCGCGTCCACCTCAAGTTCGAACGCCAGCTTCTTCTCTTGCGCAATCGGCCGCAGCGGGTCGAACAGGCGTTGCAGCAGCGCGGGGATGGCCACTTGCTCGACCTCGACCGTGGCCTGGCCCGCTTCGATCTTGGCCAGATCCAGAATGTCGTTGATCAAGGTCAGCAGGTCGGTGCCTGCCGCGTAGATGGTCTGCGCGTACTTGACCTGCTCGGTGCTCAAGTTGCCGGGCTTGTTGTCCGACAGCAGCTTGGCCAGGATCAGCGTGGAATTCAACGGCGTGCGCAGTTCGTGGCTCATGTTGGCCAGGAACTCGCTCTTGTACTGGCTCGCCTGCGCCAGCTGGCGGGCTTTGTCGGACAGCGCGTCTTGCACGCGCATCAACTGTTCGGCCTGCTGCTCCAGGTTGGCGTTGGTCTGCTCCAGTTCGGTCTGTTGCAGCTCCATGCGCGCCTGCGATTCCTGCAAGATGCGGCTCTGTTGCTCCAGCTCTTCGTTGCTGACGCGCAGTTCTTCCTGCTGGGTCTGCAACTCTTCGGACTGGCGCTGCGTTTCTTCCAGCAGCGCTTCCAGACGGGTGCGGTCCAGGCCCGAGCGGATGGACGACGCCAGCATTTCCGACGCGCCTTCCAGCAGGGCGCGCTCGGTCTCGCCCACCGGGTGGTTGAAGCCCAGCTCCAGCACCGCATACACGCGGCCATTCTGCATGGCGGGCGCCAGGATCAGCTCGGCCGGATTGGAGCGGCCCGAGGCGGATGCAATCTCAAGGTGGCCCGCCGGCACGTCGCGCACATGCAGCAGCTTGCGCGAGGCGGCGGCCTGCCCGATCAGCCCTTCAGCCGGCTGGATCTTCTGCGCCAGCCGTTCGGGCGGCAACGCATAGCCGCCAAAGAGTTCGAGTTCGCCCGTGCTGCGGTCCAGCACGTAGCCCGCGCCCACATTCGCGTCCAGGTATTCGGCCAGATATTCCAGCGACCGCTTGCCGATTTCATCGACGCGGTGATCGCCCTGCAAACGCATGCTCAGGCCCGACAGACCCGTCGTCACCCACGTCTGGCGCGCCTTCACGCGGTACTCGCGCATGGTCATGGCGCCGGAAATCAGGATCAGCACCAGCAGCACCATCGAGCCGCCCCACGAGTAATACGTGGAGGTCGTGGCGGCGGCGGCCCAGGCTTCCTTGCCCTCGGCCAGCTCGCCCATCTGTCGCGAGTACAGGTCGGCGACCAGGTCACGCAGCCGGTCCATGGCCTCTTTGCCCGCATCGGTGCGCACGACCGCCATCGCGCCTTCCACATCACCGGCCTTGCGCATCTCGATGGTGTCACGCAGTTCCACCAGCTTTTGGCGCGTGATGCCATCGATATCGTTGGCAATGCGGCGCTGCGCCGAATCTTCGCTGGCCGCTTCCTTGACCACGCCCAGCCGCTGTTCGATCAGCGGCAACGAACGCAGATAGGGTTGCAGGTAGGCCAGGTCACCCGTCAGCAGATACCCCCGCTGCCCGATCTCGGCGTCTTTCAGCGCCGAGTTGAACAAGCTCAACTGCCGCAAGACTTCCGTCGTGCGGTCCATGGCCTTGACGGCCTGCACCCGGGTATCGGCGGAGCGCACGTTGACGAAGGCGATGACCAAGGTGGCCAAGGCTGCCGTGATGAATCCGGCAAGCAACGTCTTCGGAAAAGGATAGCGGCGGGAACGCTGAGGCGACGAATTCGGCATGAGGGCGGGTACCGGTCCAATGGATTCAGGCCTGCGGCGGCGCGCAGAGCCGATGCGCAAGCTGATGGAAACAAGGCGCAGTCATAGCAAGCGGTGCAAGCGCAGGACTATACAGGGTCGAAGCGCCGCCGTTGACAGTTCGGGCGCGCCTGACTTACGCTTCCGGGTAGTTATAACCGTTATAACTTCTGTGGCCGTATCGCCATCCCGGAGGACCTATGCCCAAAGTGGAAGACAAAACGATGATCCTGTCCTTACGGAAGATTGGGAATTCGCAAGGGGTGGTGCTGCCCAAAGCCATGCTGGAAGGGCTCGATTTCTCGCATGGCATCCGGGTGGTGAAGACGGGCCAAGAGCTGCGCCTGCAGCCCGTTGAGGAAAATGCGGACCCGTTCGGTTTTGGTGCGGCCATGCTGGCGCAGATCGACGCCGGCGCCGTCACCCCCACGCTGATTCCCGATGTGTTCCCCGAGGACGCCGACTTCTAATCCAGGAGGCCCCGCCCATGAGCTCGGCTGTATTTCCGCAACCCCGGCGCGGTGAGATTTACTGGGCCGATCTGAATCCCGTCATCGGAAGCGAACAAGGCAACCGCCGCCCCGTATTGATCGTGGGGCCTGACGCCCTGAACCATATCGCGGCGAACAACACCGTCATAACCTTGCCGATTACCTCGAAGGGCAAGGAAGACCGGTTAACGCTCTGGGTGCAAGCCGACGGCGCCAAAGGCTACGCCGTCTTGAACCAGGTACGCACCCTGGACAAAAGACGGTTGCAGTCCTTGGCGGGGTCTGTCGACCCCGCACAACTGACCGAGATCCTGACCCGCTTGCGGCAGATCTTCTCTTAGCAAAAGGCCCCATTCGAGGTCTTTCGATCTCGGGTCGTTTGATGCCCGGGTCTTTTGATCTTCACACCCCCGGCCGGATCACCAAGCCGCTACGCGATCCCGTGCTTGCGCCCGCCTGCCACGCCACGCTGCCGTTGACCACAACGTAGTCGATGCCTTCGGCCTGGCGGGTCGGGGCGGCCCACGTCGCCGTGTCGGCGATGGTGTCGGCGTCGAACACGACGATATCCGCCGCATGGTTTACCGCAATGCGGCCGCGTTCGGGCAGGCGGAAGTAGGCGGCGGGTTTTCCTGTCATCTTGTGCACCGCCTGCTCCAGCGAGAACAGGCCGACGTCGCGGCAGTAGTGGCCCAGCACGCGCGGGAAGGTGCCCCACAGGCGCGGGTGCGGCGCGGGGTCGTGCGGCATGCCATCCGAGCCGATCATCGTGCCGGGGTACGCCAGGATGCGTTCAACGTCGGCCTCGTCCATGATGAAGTAGATGGCGCCTGCCGGTTGCAGGGCGTCCACCGCATCGTCCGGGGTCAAGCCCAGTTCCCGGGCGATGTCATCCAGATCGCGCCCGGCGTACTGCGGGTACGGCACCGACTTCGTCACGATCACGCGGCTGGACACGGCCAGGCGGTCTTTGCGCAGAATGGTGGAGCCGGCCACGTAGGGGTAGCAGTCCAGCGCCACTTCCTGGCGCTGGCTGGCTTCGGTGATGTGCGCCAGCGTCTGCACCGAGCGGCCGTGGTTGCGCGGGCCGATCAGTTTGTGATGCGAGATCAGCACCGGTGCGCCGCCCGCCGCGCCCACCGCGAAGGCTTCGTCCAGCGCCGCGAAGATGCGGTCGCCTTCGTCGCGGATATGGCTGGCGTACAGGCCGCCGTGTTCGCGCAGCACGCTGGCCACCGCCATCAGTTCGTCCAGCGTGGCGGGCATGGCGGCTGGATACGCCGTGCCGGTCGACAAACCGATCGCGCCGCTTTGCATGGCCTCGCGCAGCAAGGCCTGCATGTGTTCGATCTCGCTGGCGGTGGCGGGCCGGTCCAGCTCGTCCATGGCGGCGGCGCGCAGCGACGTATGGCCCACCAGGCAGGCGGCGTTCACGGCGGGTGGGTGGCGGTCCAGGTTGCGCAGGTAGGCGCCAAACGTTTCGTAGGGAAAATCGCTGACGTCATTGCCCAACAGGTTGACCGGCGCCGGCACGTCGCTGCGCCAGCCCGAACGCCACGGGGCCTGACTGATGCCGCAGTTGCCCGTCACGACCGTCGTCACGCCCTGACTCAGCTTGGCGGGCATGCAGGGGTCGATCGACAGGTAGCGGTCGTCGTGGGTGTGGGTGTCGATGAAGCCGGGCGCGACGATGCGGCCGGCGGCATCCAGCACTTGCGCGGCCTGTGCGCCATGCAAGTCGCCAACGGCCGCGATGCGGCCCGCGCGCACGGCCACATCGGCGCGGACGCGGTCAGCGCCCGTGCCATCAATCACCGTGCCTCCACGGATCAGCAAGTCGTAGCGTTCTTGGATCATGGCGTTCTGGATCACGGCGTTCTGGGTCACGGCGGTCAGGGTCATGGCGGTCAGTCGATCTTCACGTTGGCTTGCTTGATCACCTGCGCCCACACCGGGCGTTCGGCATGCGCGCGGTCAAACAACTGCTGGCGCGGGCCGATGTTCGGCACATAGGCCAGGCTCTTCAGCTTTTCCTGCACGTCGGGCGATTGCAGCGCCTTGTTCATCGCGGCGTTCAGGTAGTCCAGCACCTTCGGGTCGGTGCCGGCGGGCGCCACGTACCCTGTCCACGCCACCGCGCGATAGCCCTTCAAGCCCTGCTCGTCCATCGTGGCAAGCGCAGGCATGGACGGATCACGTTGCAGGTCGGTCACGGCCAGCGGCACGACCTTGCCCTGGTCCACGAACGACGCGATGGACGAGATGTTGTCGAACACCAGATCGGCTTCGCCCCGCAGCACGGCCAGGTCCGCCTCGACACCGCCCTTGTACGGCACGTGCATGAATTCCACGCCCGCCATCGAACTGAACATGGCGGCGCTCAGGTGCCCTGTCGTGCCGTTGCCGCCAGACGACACCACCAGCTTGCCCGGCTCCTTCTTGGCCAGTGCAATCAGGTCGGCCACGCTCTTGACGTTCAAGCCCGGGCGCACGGCCAGGATGTTCTGCACGGAACCGGTCAACGCCACGGGCGCCAATTGCTTGTCGGCGTCGTATTGCAGCTTGGCGTACAGGCCCTGGTTGATGGCCAGCGTGGCCACGTTGGCGAACCCGATCGTGTAGCCATCGGGCGTGGCGTTGGCCACCGCCTGCGTGCCGATGATGCCGGAGGCGCCCGTGCGGTTCTGCACCACGAAGTTGCCGCCCGTCTGCTTGGCCATTTCGGCGGCCAGCAGGCGCGACACGATGTCGGGCGTGGTGCCGGTGTTGAACGGCACGATGATGGTGACGGGATGCTCGGGGTAGGCGGCCTGGGCGGCGGACGCCGCCGTCAGGCTCAGCACGGCGCTCGCCGCAGCGAGCCAGCGCTTGGCGCTGCTTTGGTACGTGGACATGGTTTTCTTCCTTGGACTGTTATGGGTGTTTCCACGCCAGCTCTGCGTCTGGCGCGGGTACTGCGGGTACTGCGGGTACTGCGGTACTGCATGGCAAGAGTCCTGGCGGCTCCCGTCAACCGGGAGCCCGGCGCGAACAATTACTCCAGCGCGATTTGTCGCAACAAGGGCAAATCGATATTTCCGCCCGACAGCACGATGACGGCGTCGCGGCCGTCGGCCGAGATATGGCCCGCCAGCAACGCGGCCAACGCCACCGCGCCGCCCGGTTCCACGACCAGACGCAATTCATCCAGTGCGAAACGAATCGCGGCGGCAACTTCGGCATCGCTGACCGACACCGCCGCGCTGAGGCTGCGGCTGTTGATCGCATAGGGCAGTTCAGCAGGCGTCGCGGCTTGCAACGCATCGCAAATGGTCTTGGCGCCAGCCGGATTGCTTTCGCGCTTGCCGGACGCCAGGGACCGCACTGTGTCGTCGTACTCACGCGGTTCCACCGCGACCATGCGGGCCTGCGGCGCCAGCTCACGCAACACCAGCGAACACCCCGCCGCCATGCCGCCCCCGCCGCAAGGCGTGGCGAAGAGGCCCAGGCTTTCGCGTGCGGCCGCGGGCAGGTCTTGCAAGGCTTCCAGCGCCAGCGTGCCTTGCGCCGCCAGCACATCGGGGTGATCACCCGGCGGCAACAAGGTCGCGCCGGTTTCGGCCAGCAGCCGCATGCCGATGGCTTCGCGGCTTTCGCGCAGGCGGTCATACCGCACGACCTTCGCGCCATGGCGCAGCGCCTTTTCCACCTTGTTCTCTGGCGCATCCACCGGCATCACGATGGTCGCAGGCACGCCCAGGCAACGGCTGGCCCATGCCACCGCCTGCCCGTGGTTGCCGGTTGAGTACGCCACCACGCCGCGCGCGCGTTGCGCGGCATCCATATTCAGCAGTGCGTTGAACGCGCCACGCGCCTTGAACGAGCCGGTGACTTGCAGGTTTTCCAGCTTCAGCCAGATGGGCGCTTGCGCGCGCTCATCCAGCACGGGCGAGCGCAGCAGCATCGTGCGGCGCACGTGAGGGGCCAGGCGCTCGGCGGCGGCGGTGACGTCGGCGTAGCCGGGCACGCGCATCGTGCCCAGCATTTCATGTTCGATGGTCGGAGGCAGTAGCGTCGCGGTCATGAGGCAGGTTCAATCCAGAGAAAGAGTCGATTGGGGCGCGCGTCAGACCGACGGCGTCCACACGGCGGGGGCCACGCTGCCGGTCTGTTCGACCAGGCGGGTATACGCTTCGGGGCGGCGGTGTTTGGCGAAGTTGAAGACGGTGTTGCGGCCCAGCTCGCACAGATCCAGATCGCAGTCGGCAACGATCAGTTCGTCGTCCCAGGTGGCGGCCATGGCGATGATTTCGCCTTGCGGATTGACGATGATGGAATGGCCCAGCAACTCGTGGCCGTCTTCGGTGCCGGCTTTGGCGACGGCGGCGGCGAAGGTGGCGTTCTGGTAGCAGCCCGCCTGAATCGACAGATGCGAGTGCAGCACGCGCAGGTGGTGCGCTTCAAAGCCGCGGTTGTCCTGATTGCGGCTGGGCGTGTTGTAGCCCAGCATGACGAGCTCCACCTGTTGCAAACCCAGCACGCGCCACGCTTCCGGCCAGCGCCGGTCATTGCAGATCAGCATGCCCAGGTTAGCGTCCACGCCCGGCGCAACGGGTGCGCGCACCACCGGAAAGCCCAGATTGCCCACTTCGAAATAGCGCTTTTCCAGATGCTGCACCTGGCGGTGCTCGGCAAATTCCGCGTGACCCGGCAGGTGGACCTTGCGGTACTTCAGCACGATCTCGCCATTGGGCGCGATGACAACCGACGTATTGAAGCGGCGCTTGCGCACGATGCCCTGCTCGTCCGGTTCCCACGCCAGCTCGGCGTAGCCCAGATACACCATCACGCCAAAGCGCTTGATGGCGTCAAACAGCGGCTGCGTGGCGGGCGACGGCAGGCTGGGTTCGAACCAGGCGTCGGCCTCGTCCAGGTCTTCGCAGTACCAGCGCGGGAAAAACGTCGTCAGCGCCAGCTCGGGAAACACCACCACCTGCGCGCCCCGCTGGTGCGCGCGCTCCAACAATCGGAGCATGCGGCCGATCACCCCCTCGCGCCCCTCGGCACGTTGAATGGGACCCAACTGGGCGGCGGCGACAGTGACGATGCGGGACATAAGGCGTTCCTGGAGGGTGAAAGGGAGCTTGCTGGCAGCATGCCGCGCGGCGCGCGCGCCGGGAAGCCGTCCCGTAGCGCAGAAAATCGCGTGCAGCGACGGGAGAAATCCGCTGGAAACCGTTGAAAACAAAGGGTTCTGACGGCAGCACCGCACGCGGAAAAACTGCCAAGGACTGTGCATTTAGTTATGGGCTACGCGCAAAACGTCATGGCGCGCGCGTGGCGGGCACGCCGCGCGACCCGGCCAGGCCATAAAATGGCAGCCACCCTTTTCCTTTGCGGACGTTCCTTCCCATGGCCGGCCCCCTCCCTTCGGCGCCCGGAGCCCTGACGCTTCGCCAGATCGAGGTTTTCCACGCGGTGATGTTGACCGGTTCGCTAAGCGAAGCCGGCCGCATGCTGTCCGTGACGCAGCCCGCCGTGAGCCGCGTGCTGGCCTCCGCTGAAAACCGCTTGCGCTACCAGCTGTTTGAACGCGTCAAAGGCCGGCTGCACCCCACGCCGGAAGCGCGGCGGCTGTACGCCGAGGCCGAAGAAATCTTCGGCCGCGTCAATCGCTTCAACGCCCTGGCGGGCGCGTTGGGCGCAGGGTCGGCCGGCACGGTCAGCCTGGTGTCCAGCCCCAGCTTCAGCGAATGGCTGATTCCGCACGCCATCCAGAAGTTTCGTGAACGCCACCCCGACACGCCCATCCGCTACCGGCCGCTGGCCTTTGATGCGCTGTTGCCGCACCTGCTGCTGGGTCAGGCCGACTTTGGCTTGGCCTCGATGCCGCCCCCGGTCAACGCCAATATCGTCAGTGAAGAAATCGGCCAGGGCTGGCTGGGTTGTGCGGTGCCGCGCGGCCATCCGCTGGCGGTGCGCAGCCGCGTGCGAGCGGAAGACCTGCAAGGGCATCTGCTGATCGGCTACGGCGCGGACACGCCATTTGGGCGGCTGGCCAGCCGCTTTCTGAATTCCGGCCCGGTGCCGGTGCAGCCGCAAATTGAAATCCGCTCGACACCCGAAGCGCTGGCGTTGGTGCGCCAAGGCGTGGGCGTGGCGTTGATCGAGTCGTTCGGCTATCACCCAAGCTTCGGCAAAGACTTCGTGCTGTTGCCCACCGACCCGGCGCTGGGCCATGCGATTCATTTGCTGCATTCGGCCAGCAGCCCGCTATCGAGCACCGCGCGGCGCTTTGCCAGCGTGCTGAAGGCGCTGATCAAGCAGGCGCAGAAAGACGCGCCTTTCTAAAGAATCCCCTATCAACGACGCGCGCTGCGTGGCGGCGCGCCTTACTGAAAGTCCAGCTGCGAAATCGGCCGCAGGCGCACGCCTTCGGCCAGCAGCGCATCGCGCACGGCCTGCGCAATGGCGACCCCTTGCGGGTTGTCCCCATGCACGCAGATCGTGTGCACCGGCATCGCCACCACCTTGCCGCCCACCGTCCGTATCGCCTGTTCGCGCACCATGCGCAGGGCCTGCGCGGCCGCCGCCACCGGGTCATGGATGACCGCGCCCGGTTCACTGCGCGGCAGCGTCAGGCCGTTGTCGCCATAGAGCCGATCCGCAAACACTTCGCACGCCACGCGGATGCCCGCCCGCCGCGCCGCGCGCTCGGTTTCGTTATGCGGCGTGCACACCAGCACCAGGTCCGGGTCCAGCGCGCGCATGGCCCACGTCAACGCTTCGGACAAGGCGCGGTCTTCGAAGGCCTGCGTGGCCAGCGCGCCATGCAGCTTCACATGCGACACGCGATGCCCCGCCGCGCGCGCCATGCCCTGCATCGCGGCGATCTGGTACGCAATCATGTCGCCAATCGCTTGCGGGCTATCGCCCGTGATCTTGCGCCGGCCAAATCCCCACAGGTCGTTAAAGCCCGGATGCGCGCCCACATCTATGCCCCGTTTTAGGGCGGATGCCGCCGTTTGGTGCATGACGGAAGCATCGCCACCGTGAAATCCGCAGGCCACGTTGGCCGATGTGATGAGGTCCAGCATGGCCTCGTCTGCGCCGATTTTGTAGGGGCCAAAGCTCTCTCCCAGGTCGGAATTGAGGTCTACGTCGTACATGTGTGGGACTCCGAAAAAAAAGCGAATGTCGATGTTTGGCATACCGTTGGCATGCAATTTGCATGCCAAGGACTTGCTGAGGCGATATGCCCAGGATCGGGGCAGGTCTGCCCATCGCGTTTTTCTTCTCGAACGGAGTCCAAGCAATGCATCTCAAATGGAAGAATGTCACGTGCGCCGTCGCCGCCACGTTGGCAATGGCCACAGGCGTGGCGCAAGCCGCCGAACTCAATTTCGCAAGCTGGGGCGGCAATTACCAGGGCGCCATCCGTGACGCGTGGCTCAAGCCGTTCTCGAAGGAAAGCGGCATCACCATCCACGAGGACACCGACCCGCAAGTGGCGAAGATCCGCGCCATGATCGACACCAAGTCGGTCACGTGGGACGTCGTGACCGAGAACAGCGCCCGCCTCACGCGCGGCATCAAGCTGGGCGTGTTTGAAAAGATCACGCCGGACATGGTCAAGCAGGATCACGTCATTGCCAACGCACGCAACGACTATGGCGTGCCGTCGGAAATCTTCTCGACCAACATCGGCTTTTCCACACAGGCCTTCCCCGCCGGCAAGCCGCAACCCAGCACCTTTGCAGACTTCTGGGATGTAGAGAAATTCCCCGGCAAGCGCACCATGCAGGATGACCCGGCAACGGTCATCGAGGCTGCGCTGATCGCCGATGGCGTAGCGCCCGCCGACGTCTACAAGGTGCTGGCCACCAAAGAAGGCCTGGACCGCGCCTTCAAGAAGATCGAAGCCATCAAGCCGCATGTGGCGCGCTGGTGGAAAAGCGGCGCCGAGCCCGTCAACGCGCTGGGCAGCGGCGAAGTCGTGATGGCGCTGGGTTGGAACGGGCGCTTTCAGGCCGGTATCGACTCGGGCCTGCCGATTGCGATGGGCTGGGGCGACAGCATTGCGCAAGTCGGCTACTTCGCCATCGTCAAGGGTTCGCCCAACCGCGATGCGGCCATCAAGCTCTTGAACTTCATGATCCAGCCCAAGAACCAGGCCGAGTTCAGCAAGTACATCGCCTACGGCCCGACCACCGAAGCGGCGCTGCCCCTGATTGACGCCAAGCGGCTGGAACGTCTGCCGTCGACCACCGAGCGCCTGAAGAACAGCATCTTCCTGAACTCGGAATTCTGGGACGCAAACGGCCCCGCCATCACCGAGCGCTACAACCAGGTCCGCGCCCGCTGATCCGCCACCTTCCTTACCCAGACGCCGGCGTGCGCGCCGGCGTCCCCCTGCCATGACTACGAGCACCGACGCCCTTCCCCTGCCCGCCGCCCGACTCCGTCCGGCCGCCGCTCGCCGGCGCGGCCGCGTGGCGGCCCTGGCCGCACTGCCGCTGCTGTTGTTCCTGCTGCTGTTCTTCGCCGGCCCCATTGCGGGTCTGCTCAGCAATGGGTTCAAGGGCGAGGACGGCGGCCTGACGCTGGCGCATTACCGGCATCTGCTGGACACCCCGATCTACCGCATCGTGCTGGGCAACACCTTCACGATTGCCGCGGCCGTCACCGTGTCTTGCGTGGTGCTGAGCTATCCGCTGGCCTATCTGATGGCGACGGTGTCGCCGACCGTGGCGCGCGTGCTGTTCTTTGCCGTGCTGTTGCCCTTCTGGTCCAGCGCGCTCGTGCGCACGTCGGCCTGGATTGCGTTGCTGGGCAAGAACGGGCCGCTCAATACGCTGCTGACCACCGTGGGCATTCTGGATCAGCCCATGGCGTTTCTGTACAACTTCACGGGTGTGATGGTCGGCATGACGCATGTGCTCATGCCGTTTGTGGTGTTGCCGTTGTATGCGTCGTTCCGGTCGCTGGACGGCAGCCTGGTGCAGGCCGCGCAGAGCCTGGGCGCGGGGTCCGCGGGCATCTTCAGCCGCGTCATCCTGCCGCTGACAAGTCCCGGCGCGGTCGCAGGCGGCATCATCGTGTTCATGAACGCGGTGGGCTACTACATCACGCCGTCGCTGATGGGCGGCCCTGCCCAACGCATGGCGGCCGAACTCATCTCGCACAACATCACCGAAGAACTGAATTGGGGGCTGGCGTCGGCGCTGGCTGGCGTGCTGCTGGTGACGGTGCTGCTGTCGCTATGGCTGTTCAACCGGCTCTTCGGCTTAAACAACCTGATCAGCGCAAGCTCCGGCAAGGGCAGCAACCACACGGGCTACCGGCGCACGCCAGGCGGGCGCGTGGCGGCGCTGCTGGGCGTGGCCTGCGCGATCTTCCTGCTGCTGCCCATCGTCGTCGTGATTCCGATGAGCTTTGGCACGACGGACTTCCCGATCTTTCCGCCGCCCAGCTATGGCCTGCGCTGGTACGAGAACTTCTTCACCGACGGCAAGTGGCTGGCGGCGCTGGCCTCCAGCACCAAGATCGCCATGGTGGTGACGCTGCTGGCCACCGTGCTTGGCACCGCCGCCGCGCTGGGCGTCAGCCGGCTGGCCGCGCGCCGCCAGGGCTGGCTGGATGCCTTCTTCATCATTCCGATGTCGGTGCCGGCCATCGTCACGGCGGTGGCGCTGTACTACCTGTTTGCGCCCATCGGCTGGGTGGCGAACTCCATGGCGGTCATTCTGGGCCACACGGTGCTGGCCGCGCCCTACGTCTACATCACCATGCGCGCGGCGCTGCGCAGCCTGGACCCGAACCTGGAACTGGCCGCGCTGGGCATGGGCGCGTCGTGGCCACGCATGTTCCGGCTGGTGATGTTGCCCGCGCTGATTCCCAGCCTGGTCGGCGGCGCGGTGTTCGCCTTGGTGAGTTCGTTCGACGACGTCGTCATGGCGCTGTTCCTGACGACCATCCGCAACCGCACCCTGCCCAAACTCATGTTCGAAGGCCTGGCCAACGACTTCGACCCCACTGTGATCTCGGCCTCTTGCCTGCTGGTTGGGGCAACGGCGCTGATTCTGCTTGCCAACCTGCTGCTGCGCAGGAAGAAGGAAGACTGATATGCACACCGCTCATACAAACATGGCTGACATGCCGCTTGCCTCCGACATCCGTCCGCAACGCCCGCCTGAGCGCCAGGGCAAGGAGCTGGTCATGACCGGCATCCACAAGCGCTATGGCGATTCCGTGGCGCTGCCCGAGGTGGACCTGACGGTCGCGCGCGGTGAATTCTGCACGCTGCTGGGCGCGTCGGGTTCGGGCAAGACGACGCTGTTGAAGATCATTGCAGGCTTCGAGACGCCTGACGCGGGCGTGGTGAAGATCGGCGGGCGCGACGTCACGCACACGCCAATCTCGGACCGCAACATCGGCATGGTGTTTCAGAACTACGCGCTGTTTCCGCACATGAGCGTGTTCGAGAACGTGGCCTTCGCCTTGCGCATGCGGCGCTTGAATGAAGACGACATCCGCCGCCGCGTGGGGGAAGCGTTGGAGCTGGTGAGCCTGACTCCGCTGCAAGACCGCAAGCCCGGCGCGCTGTCGGGCGGCCAGCAACAGCGCGTGGCGTTGGCGCGCGCGCTGGTGTTCACCCCCGACATTCTGTTGATGGACGAGCCGCTGGGCGCGCTGGACAAGAACCTGCGCCAGGCCATCCAGCTGCAACTGCGCCGCTTGCATCAAGACCTGGGGCTGACGGTGGTGTTTGTGACGCACGATCAGGAAGAGGCCATGAACCTGTCTGACCGCATCGTGATTCTGGAGCAAGGCCGCATCGTCGAAGCCGGCTCGCCGGAAGGTTTGTACCGCCAGCCCGCCAGCGCGTTTGTGGCGGGGTTCTTGGGCGAATGCAATTTTCTGCCGGCGGCCAACACCAGTACCGATGCCACCCTGGGCGTGCGGCCCGAGCACCTGCGCCTGGGCAGCCAGCTGGGCGGCGCGGACGTGCGTCACGCGGGCCGCGTCGTCGCCGCAACTTTCTGCGGCCTGCACTGGAAAGTGTTCATCGAAGCCTTCGACAAGGTCATCCTGGCGTATGCGCCACTGGGCATCGACGCGGCCGAGCGCACACCGGGCCAAGCCGTGACGTGGGGCTTTCACCCCACCGACGCGATGGAATTTTCCGCCGCAGCATGACGAGCGCCACGCCTTCCTCTTGCAGCAACGACGCGCCGCGCATTCTGGCGGCGGGCGATGGCACGCTGCTGGTCGAATTCGCCAACTGCATCGACGCCGACACCAATGCGCGCGTGCTAGCGCTGGCGCAGGCGCTACGGGCGCAGCAGCGCAAGACGCGCGGCGTACTGGGCGTGGTGCCGGCCTATCGCTCGCTAAGCGTCCGCTTTGACCCGCTGACGATCAGCCCTGCCGCGGTGCGTGAAGTGATTGCGCATTGCCTGGACGCGTCGGCCATCGCCATCCACACCACGCCGCGCCGCTGGGACGTGCCCGTCTGCTACGGCGGCGCGCATGGCGAAGACCTGCACGCGCTGGCGGAACGTCATCAGCTGGCGCCCGCCCAAGTCATCGCGCGCCACAGCGCGCCGGTGTACCGCGTGTTCATGGTGGGGTTCATGCCGGGCTTTGCCTACCTGGGCGGGCTGGACCCCAGCCTGCACACGCCGCGGCGCGCCATGCCGCGCGCACATACGCCTGCCGGCAGCGTGAACATTGGCGGCCAGCAAACCGCCATCGCCTCGGTGCCTGGCCCCAGCGGCTGGCATTTGATCGGGCGCACGCCGTGGCGCAGTTTTGACTTACGCCATGCCAATCCCTTTCTGTTTGAAGCGGGCGACGAGATCGTGTTCACGCCGATCAGCGAAGACGAATTCGCGCACATCGACGCCTTGCATGCTGATCCCAGCTACCGGCCGCAGCCGCGCACCGGAGGCCACGCATGAGCGCGCGGCTGCACATCGTTGCGCCCGGCATGCTGACCACCGTGCAAGACCTGGGCCGGCCCGGCTATGAACACATGGGCGTGCCGCCGTCGGGCGCGATGGACCCGGGCGCGCTGCGTCTGGCGAATGCGCTGGCGGGCAACCCCGGCGATCTTGCCGCGCTGGAATTCACGGTGACGGGCGGCCGGCTGCGCGTGCTGGACGCCGACTGCACCCTGGCGTTTGCAGGCAGCGCCGCGCTGCATGTGTCGGCGGCGGGCGGCTTGCCGGCGCGCGCGTTGGCGCCGTGGCAGTCGCACCGCGTGCCGGCCGGCGCCACCTTGACCATCGGGCCACTTGCGCGCGGCATGCGCGGCTACCTGGCGGCAAGCGGCGGCATCGCGGTGGAGCCGGTGCTGGGCAGCGCGTCCACGCTCACGCGCGCTGGCCTGGGCGGGATCGAAGGCCGAGCGTTAAAGCGCGATGACATCCTGCCCATCGGCCGCGCCCGCGCGCCGTTCCAGCGGCGCTGGGTGCCGTTGCGCCACACCGCGTGGTTCTATCGCGATGCCCCCATCGGCGTCATCCTTGGGCCGCAGCAAGATCACTTTTCCGCCAGCGAGATCCGCCGCTTTTTGAGCGCCACCTATCGGCTGGCGCCGCAGTCCGACCGCATGGGCTTGCGCCTGGACGGCCCCGCCATCGCGCACGCCCAGGGCGCTGATATCATCACCGACCCCATCGCGGCAGGCAGCATCCAGATCCCTGGCGCGGGCCAGCCCCTGATCGCCATGAATGACCGTCAAACCACCGGCGGCTACCCCAAGATTGCCACCGTCATCAGCGCCGACCTTCCGCGCCTGGCGCAGATGCGGCCGGGGCAGCCGCTGCGATTCGAAGCGATGGATGCGGCCGCCGCCATAGAACGCTTGCGCTCTGATACGCAATGGCTGGACACTCGCGAACGCGAGCTGCGCGCCGATCCGAACTTCCCCATCTTCCCTCTTCTGCTTCCGTGATTCCTATGCCACCCACCCCTGCCATGGAACGCCCCGCACGCGCGGCCGCACCGGTTGCCACCAGCGCCGCTGATGACTCGCGCGATCTGGTCGATGAAGCCTATTCGACGTTGTTGGACATGATCCAGCTGGGCCAGCTGCCCATCAACCAGCCCTTGCAGGAGCGCAATCTGGCCAGTGCGCTGGGCGTCTCGCGCACGCCGCTGCGCGAAGCAATGAGCCGCTTGATTGGCGGCGGCTTCGCGGTGCGCACGGCGCGCGGGCAATTGATCGTGCCCGAGCCCACGCTGCGCCAGTATCTTGAGATCTTTCAAATGCGTCTGCTGCTGGAAGGCGACGCAGCCGCCGCCGCCGCCACGCGCATGACGCCCGAGCAGGCCGCCGCGATTCTTGAGCAGGTCAGCGAGATCAAACGCCGCCAGCATTCCACTCATGAAGAGAATCACCGCGTCGACAACCTGCTGCACGACAGCATTGCAGCAGCCAGCGGCAACCGCTTGATGGCGCAGGCTATTCACGACCTGCGCATCAAGGCGCGCTGCTTTGATCAGAACGGCGCGCCCGAGCGGCTGATTCCCTGTTGCGATGAGCACATGGATGTTCTGCAAGCCATCCTGGACCGCAACCCCGAGGCCGCGCGCGCGGCCATGCAGCGGCACCTAAGCAATGTGCGCGTGGGCTTGGTGGCGCGGCACACCGAACTCTAGGGTGCATTTCCCATTCCGCTTTCCGCCTTCCGAACATTCCGCCTTCCGAATTTTGCCCCCCACTTCGCCTCTCCGACTCCGCATGCAGCCTTCGCCCCCCCTCCTCATCATCATGAACCCGGTCACGCAGGCCGACCGGGACCAGATCGCCCAGCACTTCGAGGTGATCTTCGCGCCCACGCCGGAACAGTATGCAGACGCCGTCGCCGCGCACGCCGCACGCGTTGACGTCGTTCTGACGATCGGCGCCATCGGCCTGACTGCGCAACAGATCGACGCGCTGCCCAATCTGAAAATGATTTATTCGATGGGCGCGGGCTACGAGAAGATCGACCTGGCGCACGCCAGGCTGCGCGGCGTGAAGGTCGCCAACGGCGCGGGCACCAATGACAGCTGTGTGGCGGACCACGCCATGGGGCTGATGATTGCCGTCATCCGCGGCATTCCCCGCCTGGATCAGCTCACGCGCCAAGGCGTCTGGCGCACCCAGGTGCCGCTGCCGCCGAACGTGTCCGGCAAGAAGCTGGGCATCGTGGGCTTGGGCGGCATCGGCGAAAAGGTGGCGACGCGCGCGCTGGCGTTCGAGATGGAGATCGGCTACTTCAACCGCCGT
Source organism: Achromobacter kerstersii (assembly GCF_902859595.1). Classification (GTDB taxonomy): domain Bacteria; phylum Pseudomonadota; class Gammaproteobacteria; order Burkholderiales; family Burkholderiaceae_B; genus Achromobacter; species Achromobacter kerstersii. The sequence continues at coordinate 323,164 of NZ_CADIJQ010000004.1, forward strand.
CCCCGCGCTGGCGCCACGCACCGGTACTTTTCAACGCTGGATGAACTGGCGCAATGGGCCGACGTGCTGCTCGTCGCCATCCCGGGCGGCGATTCGACGTATCACCTGATCAACGCTGATGTCCTCGCGCAACTGGGCGCGAACGGGTACCTGATCAACATCGCGCGTGGCAGCGTGGTGGACACGGCCGCGCTGGAACGCGCGCTGCGCGAACAAACGATTGCCGGCGCGGCGCTGGATGTTTACGAAGGCGAACCGCAGTTGCCCGCAGGGCTGGCGGATCTGACCAACCTGGTGCTGACGCCGCATGTGGCCGGCTGGTCGCCCGAGGCCATGCAACTGATGGTGGACAAGTTCCTGGAAAACGCCCGCCGCCTATATGCCGGGGAACCGCTGCTTACCCCGATTTAAGACATCGGTGTGACGGCATTACGCCAGTGTGGCGCCCATGTAACTACCCAGTTTCAGTTATTTCTAAAATTTGTTACAGGATTTAAAATGTTGCGTAATAATCCGATACAACCGGGCTGACTCAAGGGGAGCAGCCTACGCCTCCCATTAATAGGCTGCTATGAATAAAACCTTCTGCTCCATTTGGAATCCGTCCCTGGGCGCCTGGGTCGCCGCGCCAGAAACCGCAAGGGTCAGGGGCAAGAGCGCTACCCGTGGAGCAGCAGGCCACATCGCAGGGCCACAAACACGCAGCATGCCGCGCAAGCGCAGCCTGGTGGTCGCCATGGCGGCGGTGTGCGGATTATTCGGCTATTTGCCTGCGGCGCAGGCTACGTGCAGCCCGGGATTTAGCACGGGCGCGAGGGTCATCTGCACGGGCTTCGACTTCAGCCTCAATTCGTTCTTCAGCAATATGGATGTCACGGTGGCCTCCGGCGCGGAGGTCAACGTGATACTGGGCGATCCAAGTGCCTTGACGTTGAGCGGCAACAACACACGGTTTACTAACCTCGGCACGGTTCAGCCGTCGGGGAACCCCAGCACAATGTTGGCCTCTGGCGTCACCATCGGGAATGCCAACAACAGCATTGTGAGCGTCACAAACCTGGGAGTTATCAAAGGTACCGTGGGGGTGCTGGGCGTCAACCTGCCTACTGTTCAGGGCGTGGCGCTGAATATCCAGAACGGCGCCTTCGGCACCACGACGGTCACCAATTCGGGGACCCTTTCATCGATGCCCCTGCTGGGGATTTCTATGGCGACCGCCGATGCGCCTGTCGTGGCGATCTCGGGCGGCGGCCAGGTCAGCATGACGAACACCGGCACCATTGCCGGCCGCGTGGCGTTCGAAGCATCGGCGGGCGGCAACGAATTCACCAACACCGGCACAATCGCGGGCAGCGTGTCTCTAGGCGCCGGGAAAGGCCCGAACCAATTCACCGCGATTACGGGCTCATGGGTGAGTCAAGGCGCCGGCCTGATGGATGCCCTTCCGGTTCAGAACTCGACGACAATGGCGTTCGCGAAAGCCGGCCTGGTCGATGGCGGCGTGGGCGGCAACAACACCCTGACGCTGCAAAACGCCATCGGTGGCGGTTCCGGCACCGCCGGTTCGGGCTCCATTTCCTCCGCCACCTACGTCAACTTCACCAACCTGATCGTCCGCAGCGGCACGTGGAACCTGTCCGGCCCGGTCCTGACAGGCACCACCACCACCACGCTCAATGGCGGCCGGCTGATCGTCGACAACGCAGCGGCGCTGGGCGCCGGCGCGGTGACCGCCAACGGCGGCGCCTTGCTAGCGGGCGCGTCGACCCTGACCCTGAGTAACGCGATAGGGTTGGGCGTCAGTGGCTTGACCGTATCCGGTAGCAACGCGCTCATCCTCGGTGGCGTGCTATCGGGTGCGGGCGGCTTGACCCAGAGCGGATCGGGCACCCTGACGCTGCAGGCCGACAACACCTACGCGGGGACCACCACCGTGTCGGGCGGCATCCTGCAACTCGGAACAGGCGGCACGACGGGTAGCCTTGGCACGGGCGCCATCGTGAACAATGGCCAGGTCGCCCTGGTCCGTTCCAACAACGCAACGCTCAGCAACGCCTTCAGCGGTGCCGGCACCATCGTTAAAAATGGTACTGGCGTTGCGTCACTGACTGGCGATAGCAGCGCCTTTACGGGCTCAACGACCGTGTCCAGCGGCGGACTGACCGTCTCGAATAAGTTAGGCGGCGACGTCACCGTGTCTCTCGGGGCCACGCTAGCGGGTTCCGGCACGATCAGTGGAAACGTTGGCGTGTCGGGCGGCACCTTGCAAGGGACGCAAGGCCAGACATTGACGATCGGTGGCAATCTGGACGTATCGGACGCCCAGATCAATGTGGCATTGGGCGCTGCGGGGTCATCTGCCGCCTTGTTCGATGTGGGCGGCTCCGTGACACTCGACAATGCCACCCTGAATGTGACGGATCTGGGCGGACTCGGCACAGGTGTCTACCGCCTGTTCGACTACGGCACGACGGCGAGTGGCTCAGTGCGCTTCGGGTCGATGCCCGCCGGGGTCGGCGCGGGCAGTCTGGGGCTACAGTTCCTCTGGGGCAAGGTCAATCTGGTGTCCACCGTCGGCACGGTGTTCGACTACTGGGATGGCGACACCGCCGGCTCGCACACCAACGGCGCCGTCAACGGCGGTTCGGGCGTCTGGAACGCCAGCAACAGCAACTGGACCACGTCCGATGGCGCGACGAACGGCACGTTCGCAACGCCGTCCTTTGCCACGTTCAAGGGCGTGGCGGGCGTCGTGACCGTGGATGCCAGCGCGGGCGCAATCGGCGTCAAAGGCATCACGATCGGCACGGACGGCTACGTCATTGAAGGCGATTCCATCGCGCTGCAAGGCGGCAGCCAGACGACGATAGGGGTCGGCAACGGCACCCCGGCCAGCAGCGCCTTCACCGGCACCATCAACGCATCGCTGACCGGTGCAAGCAAGCTGTTCAAGTCCGACTACGGCACCCTGGTGCTGGGCGGCAACAACACCTACACCGGCGGCACCGACATTCAGTTCGGCACGCTGTCGGTCTCGGCCGACAACAACCTGGGCGCCGCCAACACCGGCGTGGCGATGGTTGGCGGCACGCTGGCCACCACGGCCAGCTTCAACACCAACCGCAATATCGCGCTGACGCAAGACGGCGCCATCAACGTCGCGACTGGCACGCAACTGGGCCTGACCGGCACCGTATCGGGCTCGGGCGCTCTCATCAAGCAGGGCGCTGGCACGCTGGAGCTGACCGGCGCCAACACCTACGGCAGCACGCGTGTGCAAGCCGGCACGCTGATCGGCAACAGCGCATCCATCCGCGGCGATTTGCAGAACGCCGGCACCGTCATCTTCGACCAAACGTGGGATGACAGCGTGTCTGGCATGCTGCTCGGCTCCGGCGCCATCACCAAGCGCGGCGCGGGCATATTGACGCTGAATGGCCTGAACACGCTGAATTGGAAAATCGAAGACGGCACGCTGGTCAGCGACGTTACCCGATACTCGGCCAACGCCACCATCGGCGCTGCCGGTACCCTGCGCTTCAACCAAGCCACCGACGCCGACTACGCGGGCAAGTTGTCCGGCAGCGGCACGTTCGAGAAGACCGGCGCGGGCATGCTGAGCCTGAACGCGGACAGCAGCGCGTTCACCGGCACCACGAACGTCACCAGCGGCACGCTGATCGTCACCAACAAACTCGGCGGCGATGCGAATGTGACCAGCGGCCGCCTGCATGTGAACGGCACCTTGAGCGGCAACGCCGCCATTGGCAACAACGTCATCCTGTCTGGCGCCGGCACCATCGGCCAGAACGTCACGTTGACGGGCGGCATCCTGCAAGGCACGCAAGGCAAAACGTTGAAGATCGGCGGCGACCTCACGCTGGATAGCGCCAGCCAGGTCAACGTCGCGCTGGGCCGCGCCCCGTCCGGCGCGCTGTTCAATGTCGGTGGCGACCTGGCCTTGGCCGGCACGCTGAACATCACCGATCAAGGCGCATTCGGCGCGGGGGTCTACCGCCTGTTCGACTATGGCGGCGCGCTGACCACCAACACGCTGGCCATCGGCACCGCCCCCACGGGCATCACCGCCAATGACTTGCGCATCCAGACCGCCGTCAACGGCCAGGTCAACCTGATGTCCACCGCGGGCGCCACGCTGAGCTTCTGGGACGGGAGTAACACCGCGCGGCGCGATAACGGCGTCATCGACGGCGGCGCGGGCACCTGGCGCACGGATGGGCTGAACTGGACCAACGCAGACGGCACCCTCAACGGCCGCTTCCAACCCAACCCGACTTTCGCGGTGTTCCAAGGCACGGCAGGCACGGTATCTGTCGATGCGACGGCCGGCGGCGTGGCTGTGACGGGCATGCAGATCGCGACCAGCGGTTACCGCATCGAAGGCGATCCGATTGCATTGGCGGGCGGCGCGGAAACCATTTTGCGCGTGGGTTCGGGCGTGGCGTCCAGCTCGGCCACCTCCGGCACCATCGCCTCCAGCCTGACCGGCGCGAGCAAGCTCGTGAAGGCCGACTACGGCACGCTGGTGCTGGCAGGCAGCAACACGTACACGGGTGGCACCGAAGTTCGCGCGGGCACCTTGTCCGTGTCGTCCGACGCGAATCTGGGCGCGGCCGCAGGCGGGTTGACGTTCAATGGCGGCGCGCTCGCCACTACGGCAAGCTTTGATTCCGCGCGCGCCGTCACGCTGACGCAGGCCGGCGCCATCACGGTGGCGGCAGGCACCTCACTGGGCTTGCAAGGCGCCATCGGCGGCACGGGCACCCTGCAAAAGCTGGGCGCAGGCACCTTGACGCTGACGGGCGCCAACAGCTACGGCAACACGCAAGTGCTAGCCGGCACGCTGGTGGGCGATGCGGCCTCTGTGCGAGGCGACCTGGCGAACGAAGGCTCCGTCGTGTTCAAACAGGCCACCGATGCCAGCTACGCCGGCTATATCTCCGGCAACGGTTCGATGGTCAAGCAAGGCGCGGGCGAATTGACGTTGACCGGCATCAGCGGTCAGAACTGGCGCGTTGATGCGGGCACCCTTACGGCTCGCGCAGGACGCTACACCGGCAATACGATGATTGCCTCGGGCGCCACGTTGCACTTTGATCAAACGGCGGGCTCCTCTTACGACAGCGTGCTGTCTGGCGCAGGCCGGCTCACCAAGACCGGCACGGGCGCGCTGACGCTGACGGCCGACAGCAGCGCCTTCACCGGCAGCACCGACGTGCAAGCCGGCACGCTGATGGTGTTGAACAAGCTTGGCGGCGATGCTTCGATCACGGGCGGGCTTCTGTACATTACTGGCGAGCTGGACGGCAATGCGGCGATCAGCGGTGGCGGCACGCTGTTCAACGGTGGCCGTATCACGGGCAACGCCACGCTGGCAGGCGGCGTGCTGCTCGCCGAGCAAGGGTCCCAGCTTTCCATTGGCGGCGACTTGACGCTGGATAGCGCCACCCAGGTCAACGTGGAACTGGGCCGCGCGCCCACCCCGGCCTCGGCCTTGTTTAATGTGGGCGGCAACCTGACCTTGGCCGGCACCTTGAACGTGACCGATAGCGGCGGGTTTGGCGCGGGCATTTATCGCCTGTTCGACTACGGCGGCAACCTGGTGGACAACGGCCTGACCGTGGGCGCCACGCCGGCTGGCGTCGCCGCCGGCGCGCTGACGCTGCAAACCGCGGTGCGTGGCCAGGTCAACCTGGCGTCAACGTCCGGCGCCACGCTGAGCTTCTGGGACGGCAGCAATACCGCCCGCCACGACAACGGCGTTATCGACGGCGGCTCGGGCACGTGGCGCGCCGATGGCCGCAACTGGGCCAACATGGACGGCACGCTGAACGGCGTGTTCCAGCCCAACCCCACGTTCGCCATCTTCCAAGGCACGGCGGGCACGGTCACGGTCGACAACTCGGCCGGCGCAATCGGCGTCACCGGCATGCAGATCGTCACTGACGGCTATCGCATCCAAGGCGACGACATCGCGCTGCAAGGGTCTGGCGGCGAGAGCATCATCCGCGTGGGCGCGGGATCAAGTGCGGACGCCGCCACGACCGGCACCATCGCATCCCGCCTGACCGGCGCCAGCAAGCTGGCCAAGACCGATTACGGCACGCTGGTGCTGACCGCAGACAACACCTACACCGGCGGCACCGATGTGCGCCTGGGCGCCTTGTCGGTGGCGAAGGACGCGAACCTGGGCGCAGCCGCAGGCGGCCTGACGCTAAGCGGCGGCGTGCTGGCCACGACGGCCAGCTTCGATACGAACCGCGCGGTGTCGATCACGCGATCGAGCGGCATCGATGTGGCGTCCGGCACGACGTTCGGCCTGGCTGGCGCCATCACTGGCAGCGGTGACGTAACCAAGACCGGCGCGGGCATGCTCACCGTGTCGGGCGACGGCAGCGCCTACACCGGCAACGCGCTGGTGCAATCGGGCGTCTTGAACATCGCGTCAGCCGGCAAGCTCGGTGGCACGCTGACGCTGGCCAACGGCGCGCTGCTGCAAGGCGCGGGCCAGGTGGGCGCGACCACGCTGCAAAGCGGTGCGATTCTTGCGCCGGGCAACGTCAACGGCACGCTGAACGTCGCGGGCGACCTGACGTTCATGCCGGGTTCGGTCTACCAAGTGGCGGCTGACCCGGCCTCGTCCGCCAGCGCCCGTGTGGTGGTGAGCGGCGTGGCGAACCTTGCCGGTTCCGTCGTGCACGTCGGGCCGGAAGGCGGCTTTGAAAGCACGCGTCAGTACACGATCCTGACGGCGGGCGCCATCAACGGCCAGTTCAACACCGTGTCGTCCAACTACGCGTTCCTGGACCCGGCGTTGCGCTACGGCGCGCAGGACGTCACGCTGCAACTCGGCCGCAAGCAAGTGCAAGGCGACCCGGCAACGCCTAGCCGTCCGATCGCGTTCGCGGACGCCGCACGCACCGGCAACCAGCGCGCCGTGGCCAACGCGCTGGACAGCCTGCCGTCGGGCAATGCGCTGCACGAGTACATCCTGACCTTGCCGGAAGGCGCACCCGCTGCCGCCTTCAACAGCCTGTCGGGCGAAGCGCACGCCAGCGTCGCGTCCAGCCTGATGGGTTCCATCAACACCGTGCGCACGCTGCCGCTGTCGCACCTGCGCGCCAACCTGAATGCAGGCATGCGTCCGGGCGCACCCACGGCGCAAGCCGGCGGCACGCTGTCCGCGTCCGCCTTGCCCTCGTCGAACGCGCAGCCCGCCTGGGCGGAGCTCGTGGGCAACTGGCAAACGCAGAACGCCACCGACAACACCGCGCAAGTCCGTCAGCACACCGGCGGCGTCTTCGCCGGCGCCGACCATGCGGTGGGCAACGGCTGGCGCGTGGGCGGCGCGGTTGGCTACACCGACAGCAAGATCCGTGTTGACGACCTGGCCTCGAAGGCGGACGTGTCCGGCTACAGCGCGGCCATCTATGGCGGCAAGTCGTTTGACGCGGGCGCGGGCAAGCTGAACCTGCTGGTCGGCACGTCCTACACCTGGCACGACGTCAACACGGAACGCTACGCGACGGTTGCTGGCGCATCGCAAAAGCTCACCGCCGACTACGGCGCCAGCACCACCCAGCTCTTCACCGAACTGGGCTATGCGATGCCCTTGTCCGATCGCACCACCCTGGAACCCTTCGCGGGCGTGGCGTGGAGCGATCTGCGCAGCCGCAGCTTCCAGGAGACGGGCGGTTCGGCAGCCTTGACCGGCCAGAGCAGCAGCGACAAGCAAACCAGCAGCACGCTGGGCGTCCGCGCGCAAACGGACTTCACGCTGGCAGGCGCCGAAGGCCGCCTGCGCGGCACGCTGGGCTGGCGCCATGCGTTTGGCGACGTGTTGCCGCAGTCCACCATGGCGTTTGACGGCGGCCAGGCGTTCACCGTGGCGGGCGCGCCCATCGCGCGCAACGCGGCGGTGGCGGAGCTGGGCGCGGAAGTGGCCGTGTCGCGCAATGCGTCGCTGGGCTTGAACTACAGCGGCCAGTACGGCGGCGGCAACCGCGAACATGCGGGGTCGTTGAACGTGCGCTGGCGCTATTGAAGCCCGCTGCGATGAGCAAAAAGGGACGCTGATGGCGTCCCTTTTTTTGCTGTGCTGGCCCTACCGCTTGGCCGCCTGCAATACCTCGATGAAGGCGCGGTTGAACGCCGGGATGTCGTCGGGCTTGCGGCTGGAAACCAGAACGCCATCCACCACCACTTCCTGATCCACCCACTCGGCGCCGGCATTCTTCAGGTCGTCCTGCAAGGACGGCCAACTGGTCATCTTGCGGCCCTTGACCACGCCTGACGAAATCAGCAGCCATGCGCCGTGGCAGATCACCGCCACCGGCTTGCCGGCGTCGAACATCGCGCGCACCAACTCCTGCGCCTTGGGGTGCATGCGGATTTCATCGGCGTTGACCACGCCGCCGGGCAGCAGCAGCGCGTCGAACACCTCGGGTTCGGTGGCGGCCTGCAAGAACGTCAGGTCAACCGGAAAGCGGTCGCCCGGCTTGTCGTGATGCATCCCCAGAATCGGGTCGGTGCGCGCCGACACCAGCACGGTGCGTGCGCCTTCCGCCTGAAGGCTGTGGCGCGGCCCCGTTAATTCGACTTGTTCAAATCCGTCGACGGCCAGCATCGCGACGTTGAGATCGTTGAGTGTTCCCATGGTTTTTCCCTGTGTTGGTTGAGACCTGTGCGCAGGGCTTTCAGCAATCGCCATGCCACGGCCGGCAGACACCGCTCGCTCAGGCACGCGGCTTGCTGTAGTGCCCGAGCCCGTCACCACGGACCCTTCCCTTTCCCCCTCCACTCTTTAATCGTTGTGGTATTGCTCAACCGCCGAGACTGCCATGAACTCGCCCGAACTTCTCCCTCTACCGTCGACTGCGGTCGGCAACATCATCACCGTCCGCCTTGCGCCGCAAGTCACCGCGGCTGCGTCCGCCCCGACGCCGCAAGCGGCCAACGACAGCGTGCTGACGGATGTTCGCGTCGGCGCGATGCTGCCGCCGATCAGTGTCCCGGCCATCCCGATTTCCCTGCATCCGAAAGCCCCCCGCCCGTTGCGGGTACCGCCAGCCATTGCGCTGGCGGTTGCATTCTGGATGCTGGGCAGCGCCATATTATTGACGCTGGCCCTGGCCTACCGTTTCGTTTCCTGACGGCGCGGCGACAGGGGTGACGTCATGCCGACGCCGCCCCTTTTTCCGCTGCACCGGCAACGCGAATCCGGTTATCCACATCCTGCACGCCCACGCACGCATCTGCGCAATCTTCGATGCGATGCTTGGTGCGGCGGTCACGCACGGTGCCTTCCAGCGTGACGCAGCCATCCGCCACGGCCACCGACACATCGCTGACATCCAGACCGCTGTGCGCCAGGTGTTCGCAGACGTTTTCGCGCACGCGTTCGTCGGTGCGCGTATAGCCTTTGGGGTCGGTGCGCCGCGAGCCGCGATCCCGCCATGCCGTCGGCCCGCGGTTGTAGCCACCACGCTCGGCGGTTTCAAAAGACGCCTCGGGTTCATCCGCCCATTGCGGACGGTCGCCGTAGTAACCGCCTTCGTCGTCGCCATAAGAAGTGGGGCCGCTGTACGTCGGCTGGCGCGATCCGTACACCTGCTCGCGCTGGTAGGACGGGTCTTGACCGCTGAAACCGCCGTAGCTGCTTTGGCTGGGGTCGGCGCTGCGGCTGCGCACGCGGTCACGCGTTTCGCGCGTACCCGGTGCGCGGCTTGTGCCTTCGCCCTGGTAGCCGAATGAGGGCGCCGGGTCACGCCAGGGTTCCTGGTTGCCGGCGTGTTGCTGCCTGCGCGCATCCCAGGCGGGGTCACGCGGCGCTTGCCCGCCCTGCCGTCCCCGTTGCTGCGCCTGGCGGTAGGGGTCGCGGGCCTGCGGGGCGCTCGCGTCGTGGCCGACATTGCGGTTGAAATCATCCTCGTCGTCACGCCACGGATATCGTTGGTCACGGTTCATGTTCAGCCTCCTCAAAGTGGGTGTGCTGCCGCGCCTGCGCAGAGGTTCCGCGCGGGCGCGCTCAGCCATTCGCGCAGCAAGTGGTGTGCCGGACGGCCGGCGAAGACAACGCACGAACCCGGCGCTTCGGCGTTCACGCACCGTGCGTCCGGCAGTTCTTACAAGCCGGGTAAGAAGTACCGCGATGGGCTGCGGCTTCAGCGGGTTTTCCGGGGCTGATTCCACCCTTCCCGCAGCGCGCTGGCGAAGCCGCCCTCCACGCGCGAATAGGGACGTGCGCTGGTCGTGACCCGTGGCAGGCTCGTCCAGGCGATACGCGCGCCGCCTTCTTCCAGCTTGTCGACCAGCGCCTGGTCTTCGCTGCACGACAGCGCGGCGAAGCCGCCGATGCGCCGGTACGCGTTTGCCTCGATGCCCAGGTTGGCGCCGTGTACGTGGCGGTGTCCATCGCGGTCCTGGTAGTGCTGGGCAAAGCGTTTGCGCGCGGATGCCGCGTGAACACCATGCGCGGCCCAGCCCGACACGGCCACCGTGCCGCACACGACTTCCGCCTCCAGGGAAAGCTGGTCCACCAGCCAGCCGGCCGACACGCGGGTGTCTGCGTCGGTAAAGGCCAGCCACCGCGCGCCGGCGTCCAGCAGATGCTGCGCACCCAATGCGCGCGCCACGCCCACGTTGCGGGCTTGAATGCTCAGGCAATGGACGGGCCAGGCGGCAGATACGGTGGCGGTGCGGTCGCGGCAATGGTCCAGCACCACCACAATTTTCACCGGCTCCGCGCGCAGGCCCGGATGCCGCGCCGCCCGGGTGACGGCGCGTAAACAGGTGGCGATGGCCTTCTCTTCGTTGTGCGCGGGGATGCAGATTCCGATCATGGCTCGCTTCCTAGGATTGCCTGCGCCAAAGATCCAGGCGGAATGCGTCTTCGCGATGCTGCGCTTGGGCGGTGAGTCCGGGCAGCGCCGCCATCGTGTCATGGATGACATCGGTGGACTGCACGCGGTCATTGAAGTCCGGTCGCCAGTGGCAGGCGATCAGCTCGCCGCCGCTGGCCAGCGACGAATCCACCGCATTCAGGAATTGCGTCAACGCCCCATCATCCAGGTAGTACGCCAGCTCAGACACCACGATAAGATCGAAACCGCCCGGCGGTATCGGCGGCCATTCCCAGGGCAAGTCCAAGGCCATGACGTCGACATGGCGGATGCCGTCGGCGGCCAGACGCGCGCGGCAACGGCCGATGGCCGCGCTGGCCACATCCACCGCGCACAGGCGCGCACAACGCGGCGCCAGACGGCGCGTCATCTCGCCGTTGCCGCAGCCCGGCTCGAACGCATGCAGATAGTTTTCGCGGCCCAGCGTGGCCAGCAACAGTTCGCGCTTGCGGCGTTCATACCAGGCGCTGGCCACATGCCAGGGGTCGGCATGCGCGCGGTACAGATGTTCGAAATGATGCGTGTCTATAGCGCCCATGGGGTCTCCTGCTTAAGGATGGCGGCGCCATGCGCCGCCTGATCACGTTCGGCATGGCTTTGCCGGATGAATACCGGCAGGTCGGCCATCACCTGCGCAAAGGCGGCGTTGCGGCAGAGCGGCCCCGCGCCCAGCGCGCGGCCCGCACGTTCCAGCACCTGCGCCGCGGCCGACTCCACGGCCAGACGAGCGCGGGCGCACGACAACGCGCAAGCGTCGCGAGGATGCGCGTCGATATCGGCGGCGGCCTCGCGCAGCACCGCGCGCGCCTGAACCATGGCGACATCGATTGCGCCCAGATGCGCCAGCCGATGCGTATCCGCAGAACCGCCGGGTAGTGCGGTAAGCAGGGTATTTGCCACCCGGGTCATGCCGCCGTACCAACACGCCGCCACCCCCGCGCCGCCATGCAGAAAACCCGGGCGATGCACGTAAGCGCCGGGCGGGCCAATCAGTGTTGCCGACGCGTTGTCGAACACCACATCGACGCTGCCTGACGCCCGCATGCCCACCGCGTGCCAGCCTTGGTCCGTGATGGTGACGCCCGGCTGGTCCAGCGCCACCGCAGCCAGGCAAGGCTCGCCCGCCGGGTTCCAGCCGCTGACCAAGGCATGCGTCAATGCGCCCGCACCGGAGCACCACGCCTTGGTACCGAGCAACATCGCGGAACCGGCCGGCCCGGGCACGATGGCCAGCCGATGGCCGGGCGGTTCCGCGCACCACACGCCCCACAGGCGGGAGCCGGGTTCGCCGGCAGGCGCCGACAATTCGGCCAGGATGGCGAGCGCGTCGGTGTGCCCTTCGAAGAGTTTGGCCAGGCTAAGGTCCGCCGCCGCGACACGCGCCAGCACCTGCCAGCGGCCCAGCGTGTCGCCCCCGCCCGGCAGCGAAAGCTGGTCATGCCCGTGGTCCACCAACGCGCGCAACAAAACGCCGGGGTCGACCGGCGCGTGCGCATCGGCCAGCAACTGGCTGATGGAATGCAACGGGGATTCCAACAGGGAGACAAAGCCGGGGCGGTCAGTCATGGCGGGCGGGTAGCGGGGTGAGGTGTGCCCCGATACAGCAAGCCTCGTGCCCGAGGCAGAACCGCTGCTGCACGCGGAAGGAATCAGGGCGAGCCGGGCGAATCGGGCGGGATGCGCCCCAACGGCACCGCAGCGCCCTCCACGCACGCCACCAGCCCCGCGCCTGGCTCCCAGCCCACTGCATGCCCGCCCGTGAAATCCGAGAAGGCCGGCAGCACCGTGATACCCGGCCGCATCCAAAACGCCGGCCAACTGCGCGGCACACCGGGAATGCGCGTCTTGGGATGCACGTGACCCGCAATCACATGTCGGCCTTGCGAATCAGGCTGCGGCAGATGGCGAAACAGGAACGGGCCATCGGCTTGCGCCTCGCCCAATTCGCGCATGCCCAACGCCGCGCCATCCAACGCGCGGTCGTGATTGCCCGTCAGTACCGCCACGTCCAGCGCCGCGTGCGCCTGCCGCCACTGCAACCATGCGTCACGCCAGGCGGCTTGCGACGCCGGGCCATGCAGCACGTCACCCACAATCCACAATTCGCGCGCCGCCGTCGCCAAGACCAATGCCGCCAGACGCTGCAAGTCTTCCTGCGTCGCGCCGCGTGGCACGGCGATGCCCGCGCGGCGGAACACATGGCTTTTCCCCAGGTGCAAGTCCGCGATGATCAACCGCGAACGCGCGGGCCAGAACAGGGCGCGCTCGCCCAGCAACACGACGGCCTCACCCGCCAGCACGATGTTCAACGCACCCTCACGCGATTCGGGCATAGCGCTTTTCCAGTTGTTCGGCGGCGCGGCGCACGCGGGCCTGCCAGGTCTCGGTGCTGAGCTGGCCGCGCAGGCTTTCCGTCCACAGCGGAAACGACAACGGCGTCAACGCGCGCGGTTCCGTCAGCGCCAGCGTTCGCGCCTGGCAATCGCGCAACGCCGCGATCAGACGCGGCGCTTCCAGCTGCAATTCGAAGACCTCGCGCTCCGCCTGCGCCAGCAATAAGTGGTCGGGATCATAGCGGCGTAATACGTCGTAGAGCAGACCACTGGACGCTTGCACCTGCCGCAACGAACGCGCGGCGCGGCCCGGCAAGGATGGTGTCAACAGGCCGGCGACCCGTGCAATTTCGCGGAACTGGCGGCGCGCCAGTTCGCCCAGGTTGACGCCATCACGCAAGTCATCCGCCATGTCATCCGGGCTGAGCAATTGCCGCAGCAAGGCGCCATCCAGCGCAGCCGGTTCGGCCAGCGTCAGCATCAGGCCGTAGTCATTGACGGTGTAGGAAAACGTGTTCGCCTGCCGCCTGCCCCAACGCAACGCGAGCATTGCCGCCATGCCTTCGTGCACCGCCCGGCCCGCAAATGGGAACAGGAACAGATGCATGCCGCGCCGCGTGCCGATGCGTTCGGCCACCAGACGCCCGGGTTGCGGCAACGCGCTGGCCTGCTCCTGAATGCGCAGCAGCGGCTCGACGGCGCGCATTTCAGGGTGCGCGCCGGGCTCGGTATACAGGCTTTGCACTTCGCGCGCCAATTGCGTGGACAAGGGCATGCGCCCGCCCTGCCAGGTGGCAACCGGCCCATCGCCGCCCTTGGCCCGCCGAACGTAAGCCGTCATGCCTTCCAGCCTGACGAGTTCCAGCGTGCGGCCCGCGAACTGAAAGCGGTCGCCCGGACGCAGACGCGCCAGAAACCCCTCTTCCACCGACCCCAGGCTGCCGCCGCGCAAGTACTTCACCGACACCGCCCCATCGGCGGTGATGGTGCCAATGGACAAGCGATGGCGCAACGCAATGCGACGGTCATGCACGCGGTAGCAGCCGTCGTCATCGCGCACCACGCGATGAAAGTCGGGGTACTTGGCCAGCGCCCGGCCGCCTTGCACAATGAAGTCCAGCACGGCTTGCCACGTTGCCGCGTCCAGCCCGGCGTACGCGTGCGTGCCGCGCACTTCCTGGTACAGCTCGTCCCGGTCGAAGCCCCCGCCCAGCGCCAGCGTCACCGCATGTTGCGCCAGCACGTCCAGGCTGCCCTGCGGCGGCGTGCGCGATTCGATTTCGCCACGCGCGATGGCCTGACGTGCGGCGGCATATTCAATCAGCTCCAACGCCTGCGCCGGCACGCAGATGACGTGGCCCGATTCACCCGGCCGATGTTTGGCGCGCCCGGCGCGTTGCAGCAGGCGCGCGACACCTTTGGGGCTGCCAATCTGCAACACCTGATCCACGGCGGGAAAGTCCACGCCCAGATCCAGGCTGGACGTCGCCACCACGCAGCGGATGGCGCCATCGCGCAAGCCTTGCTCAGCCGCCGCACGCAGGCGGGGGTCCAGCGAGCCGTGGTGCAGCGCCAGCGTGGACAAGTCTTCCGGCCAGATGGATTCCAGCGCCCGATGCCATAACTCCGCCTGCGCGCGCGTGTTCGTAAACAGCAACGACGCGCGCACATCGAACAAGCGCTTGAACACGCGCGGCAACTGCGACAAGCCCAGATGCCCCGCCCACGGCAAGCTGGCGTTGCGCTCGGGCAGCAAGGTCGTGACGGTAATCTTGCGGGGCCGTGCACCCGCCACCAGCGGGCTGTCCGGCGCGCGGGGCAGCAACACCGCACGCGCTTCTTCCAGGTTTCCCAAGGTGGCCGACAAGCCCCACGTGCGCGCGGCCGGAGACAAACGCGCCAGCCGCGCCAGACACAGCTGCAACAGCACGCCACGCTTGTTGCCCAGCAGCTCGTGCCATTCATCGACGACGATGCAGCGCAACGCCCGAAAACGGCTGGACGCGTCCGCGTAGGACAGCAGCAACGCCAACGACTCGGGCGTGATCACCAACACCTGCGCCTTGCCCTGGCGAGCCAGCCGTTTGTCGCGCGCGCTGGCGTCGCCGGTGCGCATGGCGACGGCCCAATCCAGGCCCAGTTCCGCTGACGTTTGCGCCAACGCGCGTGCGGTATCCGTCGCCAGTGCGCGCAACGGGGTTATCCACAGCACCTGCGGCCCGCTGCCCGCCGCGGGCGGCTCGTCGCGTTGTTGCGCCAACGCTTCCAGCAAGGGTCCGCCAAACGCCGCAAGCGTTTTACCGCTGCCGGTGGGCGTGTGCAGCAGGCCCGATTCGCCGGCCAGATAGCGCCGCCAGGTCTCACGCTGAAACGCCGCAGGCTTCCAGCCGCGCGCGGCAAACCATGCGTTCAGCGGCGCATCGCGGCCCCGTGGCCCGGCACTCATCGCGCCAACGCCTTCAGCGTGTCCAGCTGATCCGCCTGATCGGCCGGCTTGTCATGGCGCCAACGCAGAATGCGCGGAAAGCGCACGGCCACGCCGGACTTGTGGCGCTTGGACAGGTTGACGCCCTCAAAGCCCAGCTCAAAAACCTGCACAGGTTCCACCGAGCGCACTGGGCCGAAGCGCTCACGCGTGTGCGCACGCAGCCAGCGGTCCAGCTCCAGAATTTCCTTGTCATCCAAACCGGAATACGCCTTGGCGATGGGCACCAGCGCATCGCCCTGCCACAGCCCGAAGGTGTAATCGGTGTACAGCGTGCTGCGCCGGCCATGGCCAGACTGCGCATACAGCAGCACGGCGTCGATGGTGAGCGGGTCGATCTTCCATTTCCACCAATCCCCGCGCCGCCGGCCGCTTTGATACGCCGCGTTGCGGCGCTTCAGCATGAAGCCTTCGACGCCGCGCTCGCGGGATTCGTCGCGCAACGCTCGGGCCTCGTCCCAGTTCTCCAGGTTCACAAGCGGCGACAGGCGCAGGCGCGGGTCAGGATGCCGCAGCAACAGCGCTTCTAATTGGCGGCGGCGTTCGGCCTGCGGCAGGTCGCGCAGATCAGTGCCGTTCAGCTCCAGCAAGTCGTACGCCAGCATGCGCACCGGTGCCTCGGCCAGCCATTTTGGCCCGGGCTTCAAGCGCTGAATGCGGGTCTGCAAGGCCGAGAACGGCATGGGCTCGGCGGTGTCATCCTGCCAAGCCAGCAGCTCGCCATCCAGCACGCAGTCCACATCCAGCGCAGCGGCGGCGGACTCCACTTCGGGGAAACGGCCATCCAGCCGCTCCTCACCCCGCGACCACAACGCCACCTCACCGTGACGCCGGATCAACTGCGCGCGGATGCCGTCCCACTTCCATTCCACCAGCCAGTCGTCGATGGCCCCGAGCGCGGCGAGCGCACCTTCCAGCGGCGACGCCAGAAAGAAAGGGTACGGCTGTTGACGGTCACCCGGCAGTTCTTCAGCGCTAAGCAGATCGCGCAGGAACGCGGGGCTGGGCGCCCAGGCGCCCAGCATGCGCTGCGCGATGCGCGCAATCGGCACGCCCGACATTTCCGCCAGCGCCTGTTGCACCATGCGTTGCGACACGCCCACGCGTAGCGCACCAGTCAAGAGCTTGTTGAAGACCAGACGTTCGTCGAAGGGCAAGCCCAGCCAGGCATTGACGATGACATCGCGGCGCTCGGCCTCGTCGCGATTGGCGATGGGCACCAGCACCTCTTCAATCCAGTCGGCCAGCCCGCGTTCGGGTGCAGCTTGGGTGGGGTCGGGAATCAGCAACGCCAAAGTTTCCGCCAGATCGCCCACCTGGTCGTAGCTGGCATCGACCAGCCACGGCGCAGTATCGGACGCAGTGGCTGCCCATGCGCGCATTTCACCGACCGCCGCAATCTTGCGTCGCGCGCTGGTGACCTTGCCCCCCGCCAGCAGATACAGCGCCCACACGGCGTCGCGCGGCGGCGCATCGCGGAAGTACGCCACCAGCGCCGCCCGCTTATCCAAGGTGGCCGTGCTGCGGTCCAGTTCCTGATACAACGCCGCGAATCGCTTCATGCTGGGGTCCGTCTCCCGGGGTGATGGTCAGCGCCGTCAGTCATCCTCGCCATACTGCGTGGCCAGCGTCTCGGCCGCCACGCCGCCTTCGTTCAACGTGCGTACCAGCGCGTCGGTATCGCCGTGCGTGGCAATCACGCGGCGCGCGCCGGTCTCGTGGATGGTGCGCAGCAGATCCGGCCAATCCGCGTGGTCAGACACCACAAAGCCACGGTCCATGTTGCGACGGCGGCGGTTGCCGCGCAGCCGCATCCAGCCCGACGCAAAGCCGTGCTGCGCCTTGCGAAAGCGCCGCAGCCACGCACTGCCGGCCGCCGATGGCGGCGCCAGGATCAGCTCCCCAGCAAACCCCGTGCCTGCCGCCGCCGACTTGCCGCCGTCTTCCATGACGAGCCGGGTGTCGGCCATGCCGATGCCTGCGCGGCGGTACACGTCCACCCCGGCCGCAATGGCGCCGTGCAAAAACACCGGCCGGTCGATAACAGGCTTCAGCTCGGCCAACACGCGCTGCGCCTTGCCCAGCGCGTAGCAATACAAGATGGCGGCCTCGCCGCGCGCGGCGCAGTGGTCGCGCCATTGCACGATGTCACGCGCCACATCGGCGGCGCTGGGCCAGCGGTAGATCGGCAGGCCGAAGGTCGCCTCGGTGATGAAGGTGTCGCAGGGGACCACTTCGAAGGGGCTGCACGTGGGGTCGGGCTGCCGCTTGTAATCGCCAGACACGACCCAGACCTGGCCGTCTGCCTCGATGCGCACTTGCGCCGATCCCAACACATGGCCGGCCGGATGCAGCGACACCCGCGCGTCGCCCAGCACAAAGGCTTCGCCATACCCATGCACGCGATAGTCCTGGTCGCCCAGGCGCCATTGCAAAATGGGCAGCCCTTCGGCGCTGGTGTGATAGCAGCCCATGCCCACGCGGGCGTGGTCGCCGTGGCCGTGGGTCAGCACGGCCACGTCAACGGGACGCCAGGGGTCGATATAGAACCGCCCGGCGGGGCAATACAGCCCTTCCGGACGCAATTGCACGATGTCACGCATGGCTTGCTCCCGATGCACCGCAGCAAACGCCGCAGCCAGTGGAAAAAACGTTATACCGCGAAGCCGCCGAAACCTTCCGACGTGGAAATTAAAGTTCGGTTTCAGACGCCAAACGGGATAACAAGTAGCGTCGAAATCGCAACTTTCATGCCGAGCGGCCGCGCGCCATTCGGCCAGGCCACCGACAAAAGGATCTGAACGTGCCCGACCATCCGCCCGCCTCCGCCGAAGCGGACCCCCTGGCTTTTCTTGCCGGCGGCGGCCAGACCGGCGCGCTCATCCGCGCCCACGATTGGGCGGGGTCGGAGCTGGGTTCACCGGAAGGCTGGCCGCTAAGTTTGAAGACGGCGCTTCGGATCATGCTGACCGCGCGCCAGCCTATTTGGATCGGGTGGGGGCCGGACCTGCTGTTCTTCTATAACGATCCTTATCTGTCCATCATCGGCGGCAGGCATCCGGCCGCCATGGCGCAACCGACGCGCCTCGTGTGGCACGAAATCTGGCCGTACATCGAGCCGCTCTTGCAAACCGCCATGGCGGACGCGGAAGGCACTTACGAAGAGCGCAAGCTGCTCATCATGGAACGCAACGGGTATCCCGAGGAAACCTACTACACGTTTTCGTTCAGCCCCGTGCCGGGCGACGACGGCGTCACCCGCGGCATCATCTGCGTCAACAGCGACGAAACCCGCCGCGTCATCGCTGACCGCCAGCAGAACCTGCTGCGCGAATTGGCGATTGCCATGCCGCAGTCAGCCACGTGGCGCCAGGCCTGCGCGCTCAGCGCCCAGGCCTTTGCCGCCAACGCATACGACATCCCTTTCGCCATGCTCTACGCCGTGGACTCGGGCACCGGCACGGCCGAGCTGGTGGGCGCCTACGGCATCGAGCCCGACGGCCCCGGCGCGCCACAGACGCTGCCGCTGGACGGCGGCGCGTGGCCCTGCGGCGAGGCGCTACGCGCGGGCGCGCTGCTGCTGGTCGACGACCTGGCCGCTCAGGTCGGCGGGCAGCTTCCCAATACGGTATGGGACCGGCCCGCCGCCCAAGCGGTGCTGATCCCCATCCTGCCCTCCAGCGAAGGCGAACCCGCCTGCCTGCTAATCAGCGCGCTCAATCCGCTGCGCCTGTTCACGGACGACTACCGCGAATTCCTGACGCTCGCCGCGGCGCAGATCGGCGCGTCAATCCGCTACGCCCGCGCCTACGAACACGAACGCGCGCGGGCGCAGGCGCTGGCCGAAGTGGATCACGCCAAGACTGCATTCTTCTCGAACATCAGCCACGAATTCCGCACGCCGCTTACCTTGATGCTGGCGCCGCTGGAAGACATGCTGACCGACCCCGACATGCCGCCCCGCCTGCAAGGCGCGATGGAGATGGCGAACCGCAACGGCCAGCGCCTGCTCAAGCTCGTCAACACGCTGCTGGACTTCTCGCGCATCGAGGCGGGCCGCGTGAAGCTGGACCTGCGCGCCACCGAGATCTCTGCGTTCACCGCGGACCTGGCCTCGCTGTTTCAGTCATCGCTTGAAAAGGCCGGGCTGACGCTGGACGTAGACTGCCCGCCCCTGCCACGCGCCGTCATGCTAGACCGCGATATGTGGGAAAAGGTGATCCTGAACCTGCTGTCCAACGCGTACAAATTCACGTATCGGGGCGGCGTGCGGATTGCGTCCAGCGTGTCGCCCGATGGCGAAACCGCCGTCGTGGAAATTTCCGATACGGGCATGGGCATTCCCGAAAGCGAATTGCCGCGCGTGTTCGACCGCTTTCATCAGGTGGAAGGCGTGCATGGCCGCAGCATCGAGGGCAGCGGCATCGGGCTGGCGCTGGTCCAGGAATTCATGCGCTTGCAAAACGGATCGGTCGCTGTCGCCAGCACACCGGGCGTCGGCACGACCTTCACGCTGCGCCTGCCGCTGGGGCCGGCGCTGGACATCGCAGCGGCATCAAGCGCCATCGCCCCTGGCGTGACGCACGCGCTGTCACGCAACTACATCGATGCGGCCGATTGGGACGCGCCGGCGCTGGACGACACGGCGCTCTCCCCGACTCAGACTCAGACTCAAACCCAGACCCAGACCGATCACCTGGGCACGATTCTGGTTGTGGACGACAACGACGACATGCGCGCCTACATCTGCCGCGTGCTGCGTACCGCGCACTACCGTATCCACACCGCCAAGGATGGTGAAGCCGCGCTTGCCCACGTGCGCCAACACCGGCCCGATCTGGTGTTGTCCGACGTCATGATGCCGCGGCTGAACGGCTTCGGCCTGCTTGCCGCGCTGCGCCAAGACGCCGCGCTGCGCACCATACCCGTGCTGCTGCTGTCCGCACGCGCGGGCGAAGAAGCCTCGGTCGAAGGCTTGCGCGCGGGCGCTGACGATTATCTGATCAAGCCCTTTTCCGCGCGCGAATTGCTGGCGCGCGTCAGCAGCAGCCTGCGCCTGAACGCGCTGCGCCAAGAAACGGAAAGGCGTCTGGCTGAAGAAGCCCGCACGCTTGAGCTGCGCGTGAATCAGGCCATCGCCGAGCGCGACCGCTTGTGGGAACACAGCGACGATCTCTTCGTCATTGCCGATAGCCAAGGGCGGATGCTGCGGCTGAACCCGTCCTGGACGCGGCGCCTGGGCCATCCCGACACGGCACTGGTGTTCCAGCGATACGACGCCCTGCTCCATCCTGACGACCTTGCCCAAGCGCAGGCGCAGTTTCATGCGCTGCGCGGGGGCACGCGCAGCCTGCGGGCCGAGCACCGGCTGCGCACGGCAGATGACGAATGGCGGTGGATGGCGTGGATGTGGTCGTTCGACGCCGAGTCGGACAGCATTCACGGCGTGGGCCGCGACATCACCGCTGACAAGGTATCCGCACAAACACTGCACGAAACCGAAGAGGCGCTGCGCATGGCGCAGAAGATGGAAGCGCTGGGCAAACTTACCGGCGGTGTCGCGCATGATTTCAACAACCTATTGCAGGTGATTGGCGGCAACCTCCAGTTGCTTAACCGCAGTCTGGCCGGTGATGAACGCGCCCAGCAACGCACGCGCAACGCCATGGCCGGCGTTGAGCGCGGCGCGAAGCTGGCGTCGCAACTGCTGGCGTTCGGCAGGCGGCAGCCGCTGGCGCCCAAGGTCGTCAACCTGGGCCGCTTCCTGCGCGGCTTTGACGACATGCTGCGCCGCGTGGTGGGCGACGGCGTCGAAGTGGAAACCGTGATTTCGGGTGGGCTGTGGAACACGCTCGTCGACCCTTACCAAGTCGAGAACGCGTTGCTCAACCTGGCGATCAACGCGCGCGACGCCATGGAGGGGCACGGCAAGCTCACCATCGAAGCCGGCAACGCACAGCTGGATGACGACTACGCCGCGCGCCACGCCGAAGTGCGCGCCGGCCAGTACGTGATGCTGGCCGTCAGCGACACCGGCTGCGGCATGGACAAGGAACTGGTGCTGCGCGCGTTCGAACCCTTCTTCACCACCAAACCCGAAGGCCAAGGCACCGGGCTGGGCTTGAGCATGGTGTATGGCTTTGTCAGGCAGACGGGCGGCCACGTCAAGATCTATAGCGAACCCGGCATGGGCACGACGGTGCGCCTCTACCTGCCGCGTGCCAATCAGGCGGAAGACCAGATCACGGAATTGGATGCCAGCGACGCCGAGGGCGGCGATGAAACGGTGCTGGTGGTAGAAGACGATGAAGACGTGCGCACCACGGTCGTCGAGATGCTGACAGACCTGGGCTATCGCGTGCTGAAGGCCGCCGACGCGCAAAGCGCCATGTCCATCATCGAAAGCGGCGTCAACGTCGACCTGCTGTTCACCGACGTCGTCATGCCCGGCCCCTTGCGCAGCCGCGACGTTGCGCTGCGCGCCCGCGCGCGCCTGCCCCGGCTGGCCGTGCTGTTCACGTCCGGCTACGCCGACAACGCCATCGTCCACGGCGGACGGCTGGATGAAGGCATCGAGCTGCTGTCCAAGCCCTACACCGCCGCCACGCTGGCGCGCAAACTGCGCCAGGTGCTGCGCGCACGGCCGCAGGCTTCGGGTTTGCGTTCAGACACCGCCCTGCCCACCACCGCATTGGCAAAGCGCGTGCTGCTGGTGGAAGACATGGAGGCCGTGCGCCTGACCACCGAAGAAATCCTGGGCAGCCTCGGACATGAGGTGATACATGCCGCAACCGCTGCACAGGCAAGCGAACAGTTATTGCAGCACCATATCGACATCCTGCTTACGGACGTCGGGTTGCCTGATGGCTCGGGCATCGACCTTGCGGTCTGGGCGCGCACCCGCCAGCCAACGCTGGCGGTCGTGTTCTCGTCGGGGCGCGACGTGCTGGCCGACGCCAGTACCCGCGCGGGTTTGAACGGTGCGCATCAATTGCTCAAGCCCTACAGTCCGCAGCAGCTCGAACGCGTCTTCGCGATGCTGGTGCAACCTGCCGGCCATGCGGGACGCGGGTAACGCGTCATCCCTTTCCAAGGAGTCTGCATGCGAACCAAACACATCCTGACCCTCGTCGTACTTGTCGTCGCCGTATCGCTTGCGCTGTCGCTGGTGCCTTGGTAGCGGCAACCTGCTGGCGGCGATGGGGGATGCTATAAGTGCAGCGGCAAATCGACAGGAGCCACGGTGAACGTGACATTGAACGGAAGAATGGGCGGCCCGGAAACCGGCGTTCGGTGCCTGGCCGCCATCGTCATGCTTCGCCCGAAGCTGAAGGCCGCGCTGGCGCCCCTTGCCGTGCCGGGATTGGCAACGCTGGACATCACACTATGGCTGGGCGGCAGCATTTCGGCGTGCGCCGGGCCGGGCGTTGAGGCGTCGGCGAAGTACTACGCCAAGAAAGAAACGCTGGACGTGGTCATCAGCGTGCCGCGCGCGGAGGTCGCCGCGATGGGCGACGCCGCTACGCCGGAGGCCATCGCGGCCTGCGTCGCGCAAGGACTGGAGCAGATGCCGCTGTCCGCCGCCGCTCGGGCGTTGGACCTGCAAGCGATGCGCGAGGCGATCCGCGAGGTGATCCCGCCCGTGGCCCGTCAAGCCGGATCGTAATGCGCCAATAACCTTGCAACGGCATCGCGCAACGCGAGCTTGATCATGCACGCCTCGGGGTCGTCATCATCGGGCTGGGCATTGCGCACGTGGCGGTCACGCACGGGTGCGCTCAGGTGCATCACCTGCAACGCGGCCGGCCCACCCGCGCGCGGCTGCGTCGCGCTGACGCGAACCGTTTCCGAATGATCAATCTGCCGCACAAGCTCGCGCCCGCCCTCGGCCGTCTCGGAATACTGCGCATGGTTGGAAGGGCTGGGGCCGAATCGCGCGGAAAGTTGCGCCGGCCCGGCGTGGCGCAGCACGGCCGACAGTGTCTCCATGGCCTGTTCAAGTTCGGCCGCGAAACCGTCGTAGACCGCATCGATTGCATCGCGCGGCCGCAGCAACGTCTGTGCATCGGATAGCTCGTCCAGGCGCTCGACGAGCCGTGCAGATCCGCGTGCGTCACGGCGCAGCCAGCGCGGGGCCACAATGGCTTCCAGCGCGTGCGTGGGCGGATAAAAGCGATAACTGCGCCCCTGCCGCGTCATGATGCGGCTGCGATGACGGTCGGCGTCATCAGTCGCCAGCAGATTGATCAGCGGTGGGTCGGTGCAGGCCACGTCATTCCCCGCACCGATCAAACAGTCCGCATGCAAAGCGCCGCGCACCAGCACCTGACAACGATAGTGTCTGCACAACAGCGCCGACACGTTCAAGCCTTCCGTGAAGGCGTGCTGCCCCGCAGACAACACCATCAAGCCGGCGCGCGCCGGCCCCAGCACGGCGAACATCACGCCGTCTTCCACGCGCACGACTTCCGCATTCAACCCCGCCGTGTACGCCCATCCTGCAATCTGCAACGACGGATGGTCGGGCAGTTGCGCCGGCAATTCCAACGCCAGCGCCGTGACAGTCGCGTCAGCCACCAGCACCACCCACTGTTTGCCATCACTGACTGGCCGCAACGCCATCGCGGCGTCGTCCAGCAAGTGGTAGTACGGCGCCTTGTCGGTATCGCGAACCCGGCCCAGCAGCGACTGCGCATCCGCGAGATTCAATACGCGGTATGTCTGGCCTTGCCAGGTCACGTGATCCACAACCGGCGCTTGCCGCGCACGCGCGTTCCATGCCTGCTGGGCGTTGGCTTGCACAAGCAGCGCCGCCTGCTGCTCGTCCGCCTGTTCCAACCGCTGGGAACGTTGCTGCTCGCGCCAGCGTTTGCGGGGGTCTGCTTCAGGCTTGTTCATCGTCGATTGGGTGATGGCTTGGTGAAATGGCGGTGTGGCGCAGGTGCGCAATAGTGCGGATCAAAAACGAGCAAAGAATCCGTCGTGGACTTCCGTTCGTTCTATCTTTGCCCCTGGCCCGATAAACACATCGATGCGGCTGAAGGGTTTTGTGATCTCTAGGGCGTCATTGCTGTCACGCGGGAACGTTAGCAGAATCCACATATCAGGTTTAGGGAACATGGCAGTAAGGTATTCGACAGACTCACCTGGACTTAAGCCCCGCTTGGAGATGGCATGATTGTCGTTAAAAAAGTAGCCAATGCGCTCGGTGGCTTCTTTCGAATAGTGCAGGGCCACAACAGGTCGGCAGAAGTAAACAAACATGATCCACAGCAGCGGCGTCAGGAGGGCAATAATGCCCATCCATTTCAGAATTCGAATTTTCATTTCTTTCTGAGCTTCCGGTCACAGTTATGCGGCTCCTTCGCAAAATCTTCCCCCGTGCCCCATGGTGCGGGTACAGAGCTAATCAGCTCGAGCAGCGTATCAACCGTCAACGCGTGAGGCTTTACGTGGCCGTGCAGTTCGGCTCCTACTTTGATCGATATGTGATCCGGGACATCATCAGCGCTTGCCGGCCATGACCCGTTCTCCGGATGATGCTGCAGCCGCTTGCCTGTCCACTTGTCGTGCAATGCCTGAGCCAAGCCAGCCCCATTTATCATTTCTGCTGAACTGAAGCCAAGGGCTACGCCCACATAGCCATAATGAATGTTCGACCAAATATCGTAGAAATAGTCGAACTCGCCGTACTTATTCCATCCGTCATTAAAGTCTGCCCCAAGCATCCTTTGCAGATGGGGCTTATGGTCCCAAGGCTGACCCGGCCCGACGATATCCGCCCACAACGCATACGCGGCAAGCTTGCGCTCGACCACTGCCTCGGAATAGCTCTTTCCCGCCGTCGCTCTTGCATACCAGGGAAGCGCTTCGCGCTGCTGAACGTGGGCGGCCAGATCGTAGTGGTTTGCGTCATAGATCTCACGCCCACGAATCGAGAACGGATTTGTTTTCATCTCACGGGCCATGTATTCGGCGATGCCGAGCACGGTGTCGGGGTGATTGCATGGCGTATGTCGCGTAGGGTTCCATCGCGGTTGACTCGCAAACTCTCCTGGACCGGGTTCCAAGAACGCGATGCCTTGGCTGGCAATCAACGTCGCGCCACATGACGTTCGCATCCCATCAACCGCCAGCGCAATACCATCGACAGTGAAGGCAGCCACGCCCTGCACGATCGGGAACGTCCCCTCACACTTGGGGCAGTTCACCAGATGGCCCAGACCCGCCGCAAGCCGGCCGTCAATGGTGTATTGGTCAACGCCCTGCAAAACGATTCCGCCATGGGTGGTGCTGTCGCCCATCCGAACAATAGGAAGGCCGGCCATGTTCGCTCCTGATGTGAAGTCGTGCCGAGTCTACTTAGGGAAACAGATGTCCCGCTGACCCCACCACCAAGAATCAGACGATTACCAAACCCAGCGGCGCAAACCCGCACGTTGACGCCGCTTCAAACCAATTTCACAGATGGCCATCAATATTTCAGACTGCAAATTCTCACTTCAAAATGCAGCCCAGCATCGTCCTTGAAGACTCGAGCAACGCCCCGCCTGAACCGGCTGCCAGCATCACAAGGCTTTATCATCAACCCCGTAGCGACTCTGCGGCCGCGCTCCAGCGCCGCGTTTTTGCCTTGATCGTAGAGGAGATTTATTAGTGGTTCGATCCGCAACGACAGCATCCCATTCTTTCCCGCCCCTGCACCATGCCGCCCATTTTTGGCGGCGACGACGGGAAAGGCCCTGGCTGGCGGCCTTGTTGCTGGCGGTGATGCTGAGTTGCTTGTCGTTCGTGTGGCAGGCGCAAGCCGTGGCGGCGAATCCGTTGGCGCCGCAGCAGCCTGCCGCGGCAGCGACTGCGCTGACGCCCGCCGCGTTGGCGGATCTGCTGGAGAACCCCGAGGCGCGCAAGGCGCTGGTGGATGAATTGCGGGCGCAGGCATCTGGGGCCAAGCCCGCGCCTTCGCGCGCTGCCGCTGCGGCCGAGCCGCCTAAGAAAGCAGAAGCGCCAGGGCTACAGGAACGCATGGCGGATGGCGTGCAGCGCTTTCTGACCGGTGTGGCCGCGGACATGGGCCAGGGCGTGGACGACATGAGCGCGCTGGCATCGGGACGCAGCTTGCGCATGGACAGCGGCACCGCAAGCCGCGCGCTGATGCCTTTGTTGCTGGCCGCCGTCGCCACAATCATCGCCTTCATCCTGCTGCGCATGATCGCGATGCGCATCTACACGCGCATTGACCGCTGGGTGGCCGAGCATGGCTGCGAGACTGAAGCGGCGTCGGATGCTCGCGCGCCTGGAGCCATGCCAGACCCTGCGGCCACGCCCGTGCTTGCGCCCGCGTCCGTGCCCCCGATCATGACGACGGCTGCGCCACGCCCATCGTCCAAGCGCCGCTCACCCGCCTCCATGCGCGTGCTGGCGCGGCGCGCGGGCGCCATCATCGGCGCGGTGGCTATCGATGCGGGCGTCGTGCTGCTAGCTGCCATGGCGGGCGGCGCGGCCGCGTTGTGGAGCACGCCCGGACGCGGCACGCTCGACTCGCTGGCCTCCGTGTTCCTGCAAGCCTTCGTGGCGGTGGAAATCGTAAAAGTGCTGATCCGCACGGTGTTCGCCGTGCGCCATCCGCATCTGCGCCTGTTGCCCATGTCCGATGAACTGGCCAAGTACTGGAATGCGTGGCTGGTTCGCGTGGTTGCGGCGGCCGGTTACGGCACGCTGCTGATCGACCCCGTCATGTCCGCCGCGCTGTCGCCCGCGCTGGGGCGGCTGGCCAGCATGGTCATCATGCTGGCGGTGTACGTGTACGCCGTGCGCGTCATCTGGCAGAACCGCCATGCGGTGCGCGATCGTATGAACCGCCACGCCGCCACGGCGGCCACGTTCCTGGGGTCGCGGCTGCACTTTCTGTCGCGCATCTGGCACGTGCTGGGCATTGGCTACTTCACCATCCTGCTCATCGTCAGCCAGATCGACCCGCTGAACGCGCTGCCCTTCATGGCGCGTGCGACGGCGCAAACGCTGCTGGTCATCGGCGTGGGCAGCTTGTTGATTCTGCTGCTGAACACCGTGCTGTCCAAGCCTATCCGTTTGTCGGATGACCTGCGGCGGCGCCTGCCGCTGCTGGAGGCGCGCGTTAACGCCTACGTGCCGGCCATTCTGAAAGTGGTCGGCTGGATCATCCGCATTGTGGTTGTGCTGCTGATTCTGGATGCGTGGCATGCGTTCGACTTGTCGCGCTGGCTGGCCTCGGATGCGGGCGGCGCGGCCATCAGGATGGTGGTGAACATCGCCATCGTATTGTTGATCGCGGCGCTGGCCTGGACGGTCATCGCCAGCGTCATCGAGCACCGCCTGAGCCAGAGCGAGGGGCGCGGCATGCCCACCGCGCGCGAGCGCACGCTGCTGGCGCTGTTCCGCAACGCCGCGCTGATCGTCATTGTGACGATGACGTTGATGGTGCTGCTGTCGCAGATCGGCATCGACGTCGGGCCACTGATTGCAGGCGCGGGGGTGGTGGGCTTGGCCATTGGTTTTGGCGCGCAGAAGCTGGTGCAGGACATCATCACCGGTGTCTTCATCCAGCTTGAAAACGGCATGAACGAAAACGACGTGGTGCAAGTTGCGGGCGTGTTCGGCACGGTGGAGAAGATGACCATCCGCTCGGTAGGCATCCGCACGCTGGACGGCGGGTATCACCTGGTGCCGTTCTCGTCGGTGGATGTGGTGGCCAACCACATGCGCGATTTCTCGTATCACTTGGGTGAATACACCATCGCACATCGCGAAAGCGTGGACGACGCCATCGAGCATCTGCGCGCGGCCTTTGCCGAGCTGATGACCGACTCGGTGCTGGGGCCTGAAATCCTGGAAGAGATGACGGTGGCCGGCGTCACGGCTGTCAACGACAAGGGCGTGACCATCCGCATCCTGATCAAGACCACGCCCGGCATGCAATGGGCCGTGCAGCGCGGCTACAACCGGCTGTTGAAGAAGCACTTCGACGCCGCCGGCATCGAGCTGCCGTACCCGCACACGGTGGTGTATTTCGGGCAAGACAAGCGGGGTTACGCGCCGCCCGCCAACGTGACCTTGCAGCCCGACAGCCCCGACGAAGGCGAGGACGCCCGCGCTGCGGGCCACACGCGCCGCCGCCTGAAACCGGAAGCCAGCAACGACGATTCTTCCGAGGTGCTGGGCAACGAGCTCGAGGCGCGCGAAGAGGCAGAGGCAGACCCGGCGCGGACCTAAGCCGCCCAGATGGCGCTACCGCTCATTCCGATGGGCGAGCGCCATCTGCACAACGCGCGCCGCCAGCCGATTCGCACATCGGCTTCACGCACGCTCAGGAAAAGCGGTCAGGCGACGCCGCTTGCGTCCACTCACACATGCGCATAATTCATTGATTTATGAATTAATACCATTTTTATTCATAGATCAAGCATCCTACGATGGCAGCACTCTATCAATCGACAGGAGGGTCGTCGTGGCACGTTTTCATAATCTGGGTTTCCCCCGTATCGGCGCAAAGCGCGAATTGAAGTTCGCCCTTGAATCGTATTGGAAGGGGCTTTCAAGCCGCGACGAGCTCAAGGCCGTGGGCGCTGAGCAGCGCAAGATCAACTGGGCGCTGCAGTCGGCGCTGGATCTGGCGCCGGTGGGCGACTTCGCCTTTTATGACCAGGTGCTGGACATGAGCTTCACGCTGGGCAACCTGCCCAGCCGCGTCCAAGGCTTCCATGGCGACGTGCTGGACAACTATTTCCGCGTGGCCCGTGGCCGTTCGGCGCAAGGCGCCGAAGCGCACGCCGGCTGCTGCGGCGGCGTTGCCGCAGGCGAAATGACCAAGTGGTTCGACACCAACTACCACTACATCGTCCCGGAATTCAAGGCGGATACCGCGTTCAATCTGGACGCCTCGCGCCTGCTGGAGCAACTGGCCGAAGCCCGCGCGCAAGGCGTGAAAGCCAAGCCCGTCATCATCGGCCCGGTGACCTATCTTGCCTTGGGCAAGGCCAAGGATGATTCCGACAAGCTGGCGCTGCTGGATCGCCTGCTGCCGGTGTACGTGGAACTGCTGGCCAAGCTGGCCGAGGAAGGCGTCGAGTGGGTGCAAATCGACGAGCCCATCCTGGTGACGGAACTGGAAGCCGGCTGGGACGCCGCGTTCAAGAAGGCCTATCAGGCGCTGAACACGGGCAAGGTCAAGCTGCTGCTGGCCACCTACTTCGGCCAGCTGCAAAGCAACTTGCCGCTAGTTGCCAGCCTGCCGGTGCAAGGCGTGCACCTGGACGCCATCAATGCCCGCGACGAAGTCGATGCGCTGATCCGCGCCCTGCCCGCGCAAAGCGTGGTGTCGCTGGGCGTGATCAACGGCCGCAACATCTGGAAGACCGACCTGACCGCCGTGCTGAACTGGCTGGAACCGGTTGCCAAGCAACTGGGTGACCGCCTGTGGGTCGCGCCGTCATGCTCGCTGCTGCATGTGCCGGTGGATCTGGACAGCGAACAAAAGCTGGATGGCGAGATCAAGTCGTGGCTGTCGTACGCCAAGCAAAAGCTCGCCGAACTGTCGGTGCTGGCCACCGCATTGAACCAAGGCCTCGACGCCGTGCGCGCCGAACTGGCCGCCAATGCCGCCGCCGTTCACGCGCGCCGCAACTCGCCGCGCGTGAACAATCCTGCGGTCAAGGCCGCCATTGCCAAACTGGACGCCAAGCTGGGCCAGCGCAAGAACCCCTACGAAGTACGCGCCGCCAAGCAAGCCGAACTGCTGAAGCTGCCGGCGTTCCCCACCACCACCATCGGCTCGTTCCCGCAGACCGCTGAAATTCGCCACGCTCGCAGCGAATTCAAGGCAGGCCGCCTGGACGCCGCCGCCTACAAGACCGCCATGCAGGCTGAAATTGCCCGCTGCGTGAAGGAACAGGAAGCGCTGGACTTGGACGTGTTCGTGCACGGCGAAGCCGAGCGCAACGACATGGTCGAATACTTCGGCGAGCAGCTCGAAGGCTATGCCTTCAGCCAGTTCGGCTGGGTGCAATCGTATGGGTCGCGCTGCGTGAAGCCGCCGATTCTGTTTGGCGACATCAGCCGTCCGAAGGCCATGACGGTTGAGTGGATCAAGTACGCGCAATCGCTGACCACGAAGCCCATGAAGGGCATGCTGACCGGCCCCGTCACCATCCTGAACTGGTCGTTCGTGCGCGACGATCAGCCGCGTTCGGTGTCGTGCTACCAGCTGGCGCTGGCCATCCGCGAAGAAGTGCTGGACTTGGAAAAGGCCGGCATCAACGTGATCCAGATCGACGAAGCCGCCCTGCGCGAAGGCTTGCCGCTGCGCAAGGCGCAATGGCAGGAATACCTGGACTGGGCCGTGGAATCGTTCCGCATCACCGCCAACGGCGTGACGGACGACACGCAGATCCACACCCACATGTGCTATTCGGAGTTCAACGACATCATCAAGTCGATTGCCGACATGGATGCGGACGTGATCACCATCGAGACCAGCCGTTCGGACATGGAACTGCTGGACGCGTTCAAGAGCTTCGAGTACCCCAACGAAATCGGCCCGGGCGTGTATGACATCCATTCGCCGAACATTCCGAACGAGGAATACATGGTGAAGCTGATGAAGCTGGCGGCCGAACGCGTGCCCGCGGAACGCCTGTGGGTGAACCCGGACTGCGGCCTGAAGACCCGCCAATGGAGCGAAGTGCTGCCGGCGCTGACGAACATGGTGCAGGCGGCCAAGGCGCTGCGCGCCGCAGCGAACTGATCGCACACGCGGCTTTGCAGAAGTGAAAAACCCCGAGGCTTTGCGGCCTTGGGGGTTTTTTTGTGCATCCGCACTTATCCCTCGGGCTTATTCGCCAGCCGCGCTTAGCGCAATCAGCTTCGACATCGTGTTGAAGTTGCGCGTGGTGGCGGCCACCTTCAGCTTTCGTTCGATGAAATTGTTGTTAGCCTTCAGATCGCTGTATTTCGTGGCGCACAACACATAGGCCATGTCCCCCACCACTTGCACCTGATCCGGCGCGTGGCTCAGCCCGTGGAACGACGACAGCATGGCGCCTTCCGGTTGGGAGGCAAGCAGCGTGAAGTACAGCTTGGCGGGGTCTTCCCGCTTGAACGGGTTGTTTTCCAGCGCATCGATCAAATGGGACGGCGGCCGGGCCAAGACCTTGATATCGCCGCCAAACTGCTCGTGGATGACGCGATGCACCAGGTCTTCAACGGACGCCTGACCCAGCTTGGTGGACGCAATGACGTTGCCGCTTTGGATGTATGTGCGCACATTGTGCAAGCCCGCTGCCTCCAGCGCCTCACGCAGCGGCGCCATCAGCACCTTGTTCTTTCCCGTTGGCATCACCCCGCGCAACAGAATGATCGTTGTCTTCATGGTCCGGCATCTGGGTAAATTGCGATGCCGGGCAGCATAGTTGGTTTCTGTTATTTCTGTCTTGACAGAAATAACAGAAACCTCCTACAGTGGCTTCCATGACACTCACACCCATCGCCGAACGATTCATCCTGCACTGGGGCGAAATGGGTTCGCGCTGGGGCGTGAACCGCACGGTCGCCCAGATCCACGCCCTGCTCTATCTGCTGGGCCGTCCCGTTCCCGCTGAAGAAATTGCCGACACGCTGGGCGTTGCGCGCTCGAACGTCAGCAACAGCCTGAAGGAGTTGCAGGCCTGGCGGCTGGCGCGCGTGGTGCATGTAATGGAAGACCGGCGCGACCACTTTGAAACGTCGACCGATATCTGGGAGCTGTTCAAGCTGATCGTCGAAGGCCGCCGGCAACGCGAGATCGACCCCACGCTGACCATGCTGCGCGACAGCCTGGCCAGCCCCGAAATCGAAAACGAAAGCCGCGCCACCGAGCAACGCGTGCGCGAGACGCTGGAATTCCTGGAAATCCTGACGACGTGGTCGGACGAGATGCTACGCATGAAACCCGAAACCTTGATGAAGACGCTGGGCATGGGCGCGAAGATCAGCAAGACCATGCGGCGCGGCAAGGCCTAGCCACCCAGGGCGCGTGAAAAGCCGCGCCCTTTTTTTAATTCGCAATTTCTGTCTGTACAGAAATTGCAGAAACCGAAGAATCTTTGAATCCGCATTCTTCACCTGCATTCTTCACCTGCATTCATAACCGCCATGAACGGCTTACTCCAACGAGGCAACGGCATGAACATCCTGGTCTGCGGCGCCCGCGGTTTTGTAGGACGTGCCCTATGCGAGGCGTTGGCGCGCGACGGCCACCGCGTGCTGAAAGGCGTGCGCGTGCCAACCGGGCCGGACGAAATCGCCATCGACTACATGGCGGACACCGACCCGGCCGCCTGGACGGATCGGCTGCGCGGCATTCATGTGGTCATCAACGCCGTTGGCATCCTGATTGAAAGCGCCCACGCCACGTTTGACAACGTCCACCAGCGCGCGCCCATTGCCTTGTTCGATGCCGCCCAGCGCGCGGGCGTCCGGCACATCGTGCAACTGTCGGCGCTGGGCGCCGAGCATGGCGATACGCCCTACTTCCAAAGCAAGCGCGCCGCCGACGATTATTTGCAGTCGCTGCCCATCGCGCACCACATCCTGCGGCCGGCGCTGGTGTATGGCGTCGACGGCGCATCGGCGCGATTCTTCCGGGCGCTGTCAACAATGCCTATCCATCTGCTGCCCGGCGGCGGTCACCAGCGGCTCCGTCCGATCCATGTGAATGAACTGGCCGAGATCGTCGTCCGCTTGCTGCGTGGCGATGCTGATGGCCCTGCCGTGCTCGACTTGGTCGGCGGCACCGAGGTGGCGTTTCGCCAGATGCTGGCGGCGTACCGGGCATCCATGGGGTTCGCGCCCGCATCGCAGGTGCCCGTGCCAGCCTGGCTGGTGTCAACCGGCGCGGTGTTGCTGAACCGGCTTCCCGGCTCTTTGCTGACGCGCGACACCTGGCGAATGCTGCGCGCCGGCAACACCGCCGACGCCGCCACCACCACTCACGCATTGGGCCGCCCGCCCGCTGGCATTGAATCCTTCATCGCGCCTGCCGATGCGCTGGCGCTGCGCCACCAGGCGCTGGCGGCCTGGCGCCCCGGCCTGCTGCGCGGTGCGCTGGCGCTGATCTGGTTTTGGACGGCGATATGCAGCGTCTGGCTCTATCCCGTTGCGGGCAGCGTGAAGCTGCTGGAACCGGTCGGCCTGCATGGCGGCGCGGCGGTAGCGGCGTTGTATCTGGCGGCCGGGTTGGACTTCGCCTTCGGCGTGGCCACGCTCTGGTGGCCCGGCCGGCGCCTGTGGGCCGCGCAGCTGGCGCTGGTGCTGGGGTACTCGGCCGTGATCGCCGTGGCCTTGCCCGAATTCCTGTCGCACCCGTTCGGCCCGGTCCTGAAAAACGCCGCTGTCGTCGCGCTGCTCTTCATTCTGCTTACCGAGGAACCCAAGCCATGAACCCGTACCTGACCATCAAGACCCTGCACATTCTCTCGTCGGTGCTGCTCGTAGGCACGGGCTTTGGCACGGCGTTCTATCTGTTCTTCGCCAACCGCACCGGCAACATCCCGGCAATCAGCGCGGTGTCGAAACTGGTGGTGCGCGCCGACCTGTGGTTCACCACGCCCGCCGTCGTCATCCAGCCCTTGTCGGGGTTGTGGCTGGCGCACGCGGCCGGCTGGCAATGGAACACGCCGTGGATCTTGGCGTCGATTGCGCTGTATCTGCTGGCAGGCGTGTGCTGGCTGCCGGTGGTGTGGCTGCAATACGAAATGGCCAAGATGGCGGGCGCTGCGCACACGGCCGGCGATACGGCGCTGCCCGCACGCTACTGGCGCTTTGCGCGGTGGTGGGAAGGCCTGGGCTACCCGGCGTTTCTGGCGATGGTGGCCGTGTATTTCCTGATGGTGTTCAAGCCCGCGCTGTAGGTTTCAAAGGCCCCCCGAGTTTTCCCCAACGTCCTTGGGCATGTCGCATTTGGGACGGGCGCACTGTCGCATCCGGGTTTGGCCCCTGCCACATGCATCCCTAGACTTTGCATCTGCCGTGAACGACACAGGCAGCAAATACAAGGGGAAACATGCAAACCACCGACTACGAGCGCCTGGACGGCCTTGCGCTGGCCGACTTGCTCGAGCGCGGCGAGGCCACGTCCGCCGAGCTCATGGATTGCGCCATCGCATTGGCCGAAGCGCGCAATCCCACGCTTAACGCCATCACCTACCCGCGCTACGACGAATCGCGCCGCATCGCGGCCGACTGGACTCCACGCGGCCCGTTTCGCGGCATTCCCTTTCTGCTGAAGGACTCCGGCTTCGCCCACCAGCGGTTTCCGTCCAGCATTGGCTCGGCGTTGTTCAACGACACCACCTACGCGTATGCCGCCACCGTCGCCAACCGATTCGAAGCGGCGGGCTTCATCCCGTTTGCGCGCACGACCGTGCCGGAACTCTGCATGGCCGGCACCACCGAAGCCGTACGCAACGGCAGCGCCACGTTGAACCCTTGGGACCGCACCCGCTCGGCGGGTGGCTCCAGCGGTGGCGCGGCAGCGGCCGTAGCCGCGCGCATCGTACCGGTGGCGCACGGCAGCGACGGCGGCGGCTCCATCCGCATTCCGGCCGCCTGCTGCGGCGTGTTCGGATTGAAGGCCTCGCGGGGCCGCGTGCCGATGGGGCCAATGCGCGGCGAAGGATGGGCCGGCATGTCGACAGATGGCGTGCTAAGCATTTCCGTGCGCGACACGGCCGCAGCGCTGGATAGCATCGACGCCTACGAGCCCGGCGCGCCGTATGGCTCGCCGCCCAAGCCGCGTTCGTTCATCGATGCGGTACGCGAACAAGCCGTTCGGCCGCTGCGCGTGGGCATCCTGCGCAACGGCTGGAATGGCATCACGATTGCGCCAGAGTGCGACGCCGCCGTCACGCATACCGCAACGCTGCTTGAGCGCCTGGGGCACAAGGTGTTCGAAGCGCCCTTGCCCGTCATCGACTACGACGGCTTCGTCCATGCGCACGGCAGCATCCTGGCCAGCAACATCGTCGTGGCCGTGGACGCGCGCCTGAAGCTGCTTGGCCGCGCGTTGCGCGATGGCGATCTTGAACCCGTCATTCTCGACGGCTATCACGTCGGCAAGGGGCTCGACGCCGTGGCGTACATCGACGCGGTATCACGCCTGCATGCCGTGGGGCGCGCGTTTGCCGCCGCCATGGCTGACGTGGATGTGCTGCTGACGCCGACGCTGGCGCAGCTTCCCTGCAAGCTCGACTACCTGGCATTGAACACGTCCGACGGCCTGGGTTTTCGCGATTACCGGGCGCGTGCAGCAACGTATTCCACCTTTCTTCCCGTCATCAATGGCGCGGGATTGCCCGCCGCCAGCCTGCCGCTGTCGTGGACGGCCAACGGCTTGCCCGTCGCCACGCAGTTGATCGGCCATTTCGGGCGTGAAGACATCGTGCTTGAACTCTCGGCGCAGCTTGAGCGCCTGGCCCCGTGGGCCGCACGCAGACCGCAGTTCGGCTGATCGGCAAGGCTCGCCGCCGAGCCTTGCCCCGTTTCGCCTGATTCACCCTCACCTTGAAGGTATCGGTATGAAAAAATTGAATCCCGGCCTGGGACGCGTCCGCGCGCCCGCCGCGTTTGCCCCCGCCTTGTTTTGCGCCGCCGCACTGACGGCAACGCTTGCGCCCATCAGCACGCTGCACGCCGAAACGACCGCCAAGATCGTCATGCAGGCGCCCTTGCGCGTGATCGACCCCATCCTGACCAACGCCTACATCACCCGCAACCACGGCTACATGG
This sequence comes from Achromobacter kerstersii, assembly GCF_902859595.1. GTDB lineage: Bacteria > Pseudomonadota > Gammaproteobacteria > Burkholderiales > Burkholderiaceae_B > Achromobacter > Achromobacter kerstersii. The sequence goes on from NZ_CADIJQ010000004.1 coordinate 359,703, forward strand.
TGTTCGACACGCTGTTCGCGCTGGACGCCAATGGCAAGCCGCAGCCGGAAATGGTGGAAAGCTGGCAGGAAAGCCCCGACCGGCTGACCGTCACGCTGACGTTGCGCCCAAACCTGAAGTTCCATGATGGCTCACCGGTCACGGGTGAAGACGTCGTGGCCTCGCTCAAGCGCTGGGCCGAACGCGATGTGCTGGGCCTGCGCCTGATGGCCGCCACCCGCAGCCTGGAAAGCCCCGATGCCACGACCATCGTGTTCCACCTCAAGCAGCCGTTCGGCATGCTGATCGACGCCTTGGCCAAGCCCGCGTCGCCCGTGCCGTTCATCATGCCCAAGCGCATCGCGTCCGTGCCGGTCTCGCAGACGATCACCGAAGTGATCGGCTCGGGTCCGTACAAGTTCGTGGCGGCGGACTTCCAGCCCGGCGTGAAAGCCACCTACGTGAAGTTCACGGACTATGTGCCGCGCAAGGAACCGGCAAGCGGATTCGCCGGCGCCAAGGTCGCCGTCGTTGACCGGCTGGAACTGGTCAACATCTCTGACTCGCAGACCGCCGTCAACGCGCTGCGCCGCGGCGAGATCGACTTTGTTGAAGACGTGCCGCCGGATCTTCTGCCGCAGCTGGCGGACGCGAAGGGCGTGGCGCTGAAGTCCTATGGCGACAGCACGAACATTTTCACGATGCGCATGAACTGGCTGCAACCGCCCTTTGACAACGTGAAGGTGCGCCGCGCCGTGCTCGCCGCCGTGTATCAAGGCGACTATCTTGCCGCGCAGATTGGCGACGAGAAGATGGTCAAGCTGTGCGGCGCGGTGTTGAGCTGCAATTCGCCCTACGCGTCAGAGGACGGCGCCACGCAAACCAAAGAGCCTGACCTGGCGCACGCCAAGGCGCTGTTGAAAGACAGCGGTTACGACGGCAGCAAGGTCGTGATTCTGCATCCGACCGACCTGCCCGTGCTGGCCAGCCTGGCGTCCGTGACCGCGCAAGCGTTAAAGACCATCGGCATGAACGTCGAAATCCAGTCCATGGACTGGGCGACCTTGTTGTCGCGCTATTCGAAGAAAGACCCGGTGGCAGAAGGCGGCTGGAGCATCTTCCAGACGGGTTTCACCAGCCTGGACCTGATGAACCCACTGACCAATCCCAACCTGGATGGGCGCGGCACGGCGGGTTATGTCGGCTGGTCCAAGAGCGAACAGATGGAAAAGCTGCGCGACCAATTTGCGGAAACGGACGACCCGGCCCGCAGAAAGGACATCGCCCTGCAAATTCAGAAGCTCAACTACGACCAGGTGTTCTTCATTCCGCTGGGCACGTATTCCAAGATGAAGGGCTACAACGCCGCCAAGCTGGGACGCATGACGGACGCGCAGATCCCGCTGTTCTGGTAGCACGCCATGATTGAACTCATCCTTAAGCGCCTGTTGGCGGCGATTCCGGTGATGCTCATCGTGGCCACGGTGGTGTTTCTGATGCTGCGCATGGCGCCGGGCGACCCTGCCCGCGTCATTGCGGGCGACATGGCAAGCGAAGCGTCCATCGCGCAAATCCGTACAGAGATGGGCCTGGACCAGTCCATCGGCACGCAATACCTGCGCTGGATGGGCGCGCTGGTGCAAGGGGATCTGGGCCATTCGATCCAATCCAAGCAGCCCGTCACCACGCTCATCAAGGCGCGGCTGGGCCCGACGTTCTCGCTGGCCGCGTGGGCCATCCTGCTGACCATCGCCACGGCGATACCGTTGGGGGTGCTGGCGGCATGGCGGCATCGGGGCCTGGCGGATCGCGGCATCATGGCTGGCGCGGTGCTGGCGTTTTCTGTGCCGGCGTTCGTCGTGGCGTACCTGTTGATTCTGGTGTTCTCGGTGAAGCTCAACTGGCTGCCGGTGCAGGGCTATTCGCCGCTTGCCGATGGCGTGGGCCGGTATGCGCAGCACCTGCTGCTGCCCACCGTAACGCTGGCGATGGTGTTTGTGGCGCTGATCACCCGCATCACGCGGGCCAGCCTGTTGGATGTGCTGGGCGAAGACTTTGTGCGCACGGCGCGGGCCAAGGGCGTCACCGAACGCTTTGTGCTGTTTCGCCATGCGTTGCGCAATGCCGCGATTCCCATCGTCACCATCGTGGGCGTGGCGCTGACCACGCTGATCAGCGGCGTGGTGGTCACCGAAACCATCTTCAACATCGCGGGCGTGGGCCGGCTGATCGTTGACTCGGTGCTGGCCCGTGACTACCCCGTGGTGCAGGGAACCATTCTGTTCTTCTCGTTCATCTACGTGTTCGTCAATCTGCTGATCGACATGGCCTACGTCGTGCTTGATCCCCGTATCCGCTACTGACCCGCGGACGATCCGGAGTTATCTGATGTCAACCTCTCCCGCCTCTGCCCTGCCCGCCGCGCCGCCGCCTTCGCGCTGGCGTCAAGCCGCAAGCGCCGTCATCCACGACCCCGTCATGCTCGGCTCGCTGCTGCTGCTGTTGCTGCTGGTGGCGCTCACCGTCGGCGCGCCGCTGCTGGCGTCTCATGACCCCGGCGCACTGACGCCGCGCGCACGCCTTCAGGGCTCGTCCGATGTGTATTGGCTGGGCACGGACTCGCTGGGCCGCGACCTGCTGTCGCGCGTGCTGTATGGCGGCCGCCTGTCGATCACGCTGGCGGCGCTGGTCAGCCTCATTGCGATTGTCGCGGGGCTCGTCATCGGCTTGGCTGCGGGCTATGTGCGGCGGCTGGACGCGCCCGTCATGCGGTTGATGGACGGCATCATGGCCATTCCCGGCCTGCTGCTGGCGGTGGCCATGGTGGCGCTGGGCGGCGCCAACATCGTCACGATGGTCATCGCCATTTCTATCCCCGAGATTCCGCGCGTGGCGCGGCTGGTGCGCAGCGTCGTGTTGTCGGTGCGTGAAGAACCTTACGTCGAAGCCTCGATCGGTTCCGGCACGCCCGCGCTCAAGGTGTTGTGGCGGCACATTCTGCCCAGCACCATCAACCCGCTGGTGGTGCAAGCCACCTTCGTCTGCGCCGCGGCCATCCTGACCGAAGCCGTGCTGGGCTTTCTTGGGCTGGGCTTTCCGCCCGAGATTCCCAGCCTGGGCAGCATCATTGCCGAAGGCCGCCCGTTCTTTCAGCGCGCGCCATGGATTGTGCTGGTGCCGGGCGTGTTCCTGGCCCTGCTGATCCTGGCCGTCAACATGTTCGGCGACGCGCTGCGCGACCGCCTTGACCCCCGTCTTTCACGCAAAACCAAGAGCTGACGCCATGAACCCAGCAACCCGGCCGCAAGCCATGCCGTCCGCCTCGCCCATCCTGGACATTCGCAGCCTGAAGGTGCGTCTGCCCGGTGGCGGTGACCGCCGCTATGCCGTGGACGACGTATCGTTCACCGTCCATGCACGTGAAATCGTCTGCATCGTGGGCGAATCCGGCTCGGGCAAATCCGTGACCTCCAGCGCCGTGATGGGCTTGTTGCCCAAGGGCGTGCTGACGCTGGAAAGCGGCCAGATCCTGCTGGCCGGCCGCGACATCACGCACGCCGGACGTGACGAATTGCAAAAGCTGCGCGGCAACCGCATGGCCATGATCTTCCAGGAGCCGATGACGGCGCTGAACCCGCTGATGCGCGTCGGCGACCAAATTGCAGAGGTGTTCGAGTTCCATGCGAAGGGGCTCAGCCGCGACGCCGTCGCCCGCCGCGTGCTGGACTTGCTCTCCGACGTGCGGCTGCCGCACCCCGAAAAGCTTCAGTATGCGTATCCGCATCAGTTGTCGGGCGGCCAGCGCCAACGCGTGATGATCGCGATGGCGCTCGTGATGGAGCCCGGCCTGATCATCGCCGATGAACCCACCACCGCGCTGGACGTGACTTCGCAGGCGCAGGTGCTGCGCTTGCTGAACGACCTGCGTGGCCGCCACGACAACGGCGTGCTGTTCATCACGCACGATTTCGACGTGGTGTCCGAAATTGCAGACCGGGTCATCGTGATGCAGGCAGGCCGCATCGTTGAACAAGGCGCGGCTGCCGATGTGCTGGAACGCCCCCAGCACCCCTACACGCAGCGCTTGCTGGCCGCGCGCCCCCGCGGAGATTTCCGCGCCCAGGCATTGCCCGCCTCCGACCCGCCCGTGCTGGAAGTGCGCGACCTGACGCTGCGCTTCGAAACCAAATCGATGTTCAAGTCGAAGCGCCGCCGCGTCGATGCGCTGGGCGGCGTGTCGCTGCAACTGGCGCGCGGCGAAACGTTGGGCATTGTGGGCGAATCGGGTTCCGGCAAGACCACGCTGGGCCGGTGCCTGGCCCGCTTCGCCACGCCGACCTCGGGTGAGATTTTCATTGACGGCAACGCCGTGGGAAAACTGGGCACGCGCGAGGCGCGCAGCTATCGCAAGCGCGTGCAGATGGTGTTCCAGGACCCGTTCCGTTCTTTCAACCCGCGCCGCAAGGTGGGCCGCACGCTGGCCGAAGGCCCGTTGAATTTTGGCGCGGACCCCAGGCAGGTTCATGCGCGCATGCTCGACATGCTGGCGCTGGTCAGCATGGATGCGAGTGCGCTGGATCGCTTTCCCCACGAGTTCTCGGGCGGGCAACGGCAGCGCTTGTCGATCGCGCGGGCGCTCATGATGGAACCGGAAATTCTGATTGCCGACGAAGCGGTCTCGGCCTTGGATGTGTCGGTGCAGGCGCAGATTCTGGACTTGCTTGAATCGATTCGCGAACGGCTGGGCGTGAGCATCCTGTTCATCACGCACGACCTGCGTGTGGCGGCGCGGCTATGCCATCGCATTGCGGTGATGCAGCGGGGCAAGGTGGTAGAGATTGGCGCGGCGCGGGATGTGTTCCTGCGGCCGTCGTGCGACTACACGCGCGAGCTCGTCGCATCCATTCCGGGCCACGCGTCCCCCCAGCCCGCCACGGCGGTTTAGGTTTCCACCGCGCGCAGCAGCCTGCCCAAGTGTCCGCTACTGGAAAATCCCAATTCGGCGCTGACTCTCGCAACCGGTTCGCCCATTGCGATCCGTTGCCGCGCGGCTTGCGCCAGCACCTTGCGGCGCAAGGCGATGGGCGATTGGCCATAGGCGTCCAGGCAGGCCCGCTGCAAAGTGCGAGTGGTGGCGCCCAGCGCGTTGGCGGATTCGGCGATGGCCGGCAAGGGTTGGCCCTCTTCCAGCCGGGCGCGCAACAGCTCCATCCATTGCCGCGCCAAGGGCAACGGCGCCTGCAACGCGCGGGTTTGGGCTTGTTGGCGGTGGCTGGCGTCAAGCTGGGCGATCAAGGCCTCGACCAGCATGGGCAGCGCCGACGCCGACAACGCGGGTTTCCACAGCGCATCCAGCATGGCCTGCGCCGCGCCGTCCAGCTGCAGGACGCCCCCCGCCTGACAAGCGCGCAACAGTTCCGGAGCCAGATAAAGTTCGCCGTGCTGCTGCGCGACGCTCTCGGCGCGCGTGCTGTGTTCGACGTGAGACGGCAGCAGCAGCGCCTGGCCACGAACCAGACGGCACCGGCGGCGCGCCCCTTCTTCATCTTGCCAAGCGCTATCCAGCGCGCCTGCGCGCGGCCACAGCAGCATGGCGCAGTCGTGCTCGTGCCAGTGAAAGGCGTAGCGCGGCTGGCGGCTGGCCGCCAGGGCGAAGCCAGTCTGGGCGATCAGATCCTGTTTGGAAGAAAGCGGGACGGAACGCGTCATGAGGGGCGTGCGGGGCGTGATGTTCGCCAGCGGGATTCCCGGCGGCGGCAAGAAATAGGCGTTTGGCCAGTATCCGCGCACGGCGGCTTTGACGCAAGCCCGCCGCCCGCGCCGCGTTCGGGCTGTCGCATGCGGGATCAGCCGCTGTCGCGTGGTGGTTCGCCGCCGGGCCGGCGGCTCCCTACGATCGGGTCATTCAATCCATTACATACAAGGGGAATTTCATGAATCGCGCATTGCCGTCTGCATTGCTATCCGCCGCCCTGCTGCTCTTGCCTGCCGCCCACGCGGGGGCCGAATCCGCGTGGCCTGACAAACCGATCACCCTTATCGTGCCCTTCCCCGCTGGCGGCGGAACGGATCTGGTGGTGCGGACGTTGCAACCGGCGCTGACGCGTCAACTGCAGCAGACCGTGATCATCCAGAACGCGGGCGGCGCGGGAGGCACGGTGGGTTCGGGCCAGGCCGCCCGCGCCAAGCCCGACGGCTACACCGCGCTGGCCGTCACAACCAGCACCACGGCGCTAAGCGCCAACCTGTACAAGAACCTGCCGTACCGCCCGGAGAAGGACTTCGACTACATCGGCTTCATCGGCACGTCGCCCTATGTGCTGGCGGCGCAGCCGGCGCTGAAGGCCAGCACGCTGCCCGCGCTGATCGATGCGCTGAAGGCACGCCGCAGCGGCACGTATGCATCGGTGGGCGCGGGCACCGTGTCGCATCTGCTGGGCGAGATGTTCAAGAAAGACAAGCAGCTGGACCTGACGCATGTGCCGTATCGCGGCGCGGCGCCCGCCTATACGGATTTGATCGGCGGCCAGGTCGACATCATGTTCGACAACCCCGTGGGCCTGGCGCCCTTCGTGCAGAGCGGCAAGCTGATTGCCGTGGCCACCACCCAGGCCACCCCCATCCTGCCGAACGTGCCGACCTTCGCCGCCCAGGGCATGCCGACGTATACGCAGTCGCTCTGGTATGGCCTGGCCTTTCCCAAAGGCACGCCGCCCGCCATCGTGCAAAAAATGAATCTTGCGCTGAACACCGTGCTGCGCGATCCGGCCATCGCCGCAGACCTGGCGGCCAAGGGCGTGGATGTGCGCCCCGACACGGCCGAGGCCTTGAGCCGCACCGTCTCTCACGACCTCGCCTTCTGGGGCGAGCTCATCACCACTACCGGAGTCCAGTTTGACTGACCTTCACCCCCCTCGCCCCCCTGCCCCGCCGCCTGCCGGCGAGGCGGCCTTGCTACGCGTGTTCGTTGACCCCGCCCAGGCGGCGCAAGGCGGCAACCCCGTGCCGCTAGTGCTTGACGCGGAAGGCATGGCGGCCAGCGACATGCAGGCGCTGGCGGCGCATCACGGCCATGAGTCATCGTTTGTGGTGCCGGCCGAGCGCGAAGGCCATTTGTGCCGGCTGCGCTTTTTCGTGCCGGGCCATGAAATGGAAATGTGCGGCCACGCCACCGTGGGCACGCTGTGGGCGCTGCGCCAATGGGGCTATTGGACGACGCCGTCTGCGCGCGTGCAGACGCTGAGCGGCAGCGTGGACATTGAATGGGACAGCGCCCGCGACCGCGCCTGGGTCTCGCAGCCCGCCGTCACCACGTCCGAACTGACGGCAGAGCAATACCGCGCGATTGCGGCGGTGCTGCGTATTGATCCCGATCTGCCGGGCCTGCACATGATCAACGCCAGCACCAGCCGCGTGAAGACGCTGATCCGGTTGCCCAGCGTGGCGGCGCTGAACGCCTTGGCGCCTGACTTCAGCGCGGTGCGTGAGGTATGCGAAGCCATCGAATCGACCGGCCTGTATCCCTACGCGCTGAGCGACGACGGCGCCAGCGCGCGGCAATTTCCCAAGGCATCCGGCTACCCCGAAGACGCCGCCACCGGCATCGCGGCAGCAGCTTTGTGGGGCTACTTGAACAAGACCGGCAGCGTGCCGGCGAGTGAGGTCTACACAGTGCGCCAGGGCGTGGCGATGGGGTCGCCCTCCGCCATCCAGCTGCGTGCGCGCGGCGACGCGCAGGGCTGTTGGCTAAGCGGCGTCACGCAGTGGATGTGAGGTAAACAAGAAGGGCGTCGAAGGGTAGCTGCTACCCCGCGACGCCCTTGCGTTGACGCAGTTTCCACTACGCCGTTTTCTTCGCCCGCTCAAGCTGCAAATCATCCGCGCTCTCGGCCGCCTCGGCCTCCACGGAGGCCAGCGACTTGTTGGCATGCTTGGCGCGGTAATCGGCCAGGAACTTGGCGATGCGGGCAACCGCCTCGCGCAAGTCCGTCTCGTGCGGCAGGAACACAATGCGGAAGTGATCCGGGCGCGACCAGTTAAAGCCCGTGCCTTGCACCAGCATCACCCGCGTCACTTCCAGCAGTTGCAGGAAGAATTGGCGGTCGTCCTCAATGGGATAGACCTCGGGGTCCAGCCGCGGGAACATGTACAGCGCGGCTTGCGGCTTGACGCAGGTCACCCCTGGAATGGCGGTGATCAGCTCGTAAGCCAGGTCACGCTGACGGCGCAGACGGCCGCCTTCGCACACCAGGTCATTGATGCTTTGGTAGCCGCCCAGCGCGGTCTGGATGGCCCACTGCCCCGGCACGTTGGCGCACAGACGCATGTTGGCCAGCATGTCCAGGCCTTCGATGTAGTCGCGGGCAGCGCGCTTGTCGCCCGAGACCACCAGCCAGCCGGCGCGGTAGCCGCAAGCGCGATAGCTCTTGGACAGCGAGTTGAAGGTCAGCGTCAGCACGTCGGTGGACAGGCTAGCCATCGCGGTGTGCGTGGCGTCGTCGTACAGGACCTTGTCGTAGACCTCGTCCGCCAGAATCACCAGCCCGTGCTCGCGCGCGATGGCGATGATTTCTTGCAGCACGTGATCGGGGTAGATCACGCCGGTCGGGTTGTTCGGGTTGATGACCACGATGCCCTTGGTGCGCGGCGTGATCTTGGCGCGGATGTCGTTCAGATCCGGAATCCAGCCGTTGGCCTCGTCGCACAGATAGTGCACGGGCGTGCCGCCCGACAGGCTCGTCACCGCCGTCCACAGCGGGTAGTCGGGCGCGGGCAGCAGCAGCTCATCGCCATCGTCCAGCAGCGCGTTGGTGGCCATCGCGATCAGGTCGGACGCGCCGTTGCCCAAATAGATGTCTTCCAGCGTCACGCCTTCCACGCCCTGCGCTTGGGTGTAGTGCATGACCGCCTTGCGCGCGGCGAAGATGCCCTTGCTGTCCGAATAACCCGCCGAGTTCGGCAGATTGCGGATCATGTCCTGCTGGACTTCCTCGGGGGCATCGAAACCAAACACGGCCAGATTGCCGATGTTCAGCTTGATGAGCTTCTGGCCTTCGTCCTCCATTTGCTTGGCCCGATCCATGATGGGGCCGCGAATGTCGTACAGGACGTGAGCCAGCTTGCTCGATTTGCTAATGGTCTTCATGAACGGAGTTCCGTGGAATGCGCGCGTATCCAGGTCGGGCGCATTGATCAATCAGGTGCTTGGTCGCCGGATGGATGCAAATAATACGCCCTCTGGCGGGCGCTTTGCTGCGGCGCACCCGGAACTCCGTCCCCGAAACCCGTTCTGTCGCCTTTTACCTGCCCTCGGGCACCTGCACCGGCAAGCCCCAGACCAGGTCTTCCGAGCCCTGCTTGCCCAGCGTCGTGGACTTTTGTGCAGTCAGACCGCAATTTATCTGTGCAGTCTGACTACGCGGGTAAATTGCAGTCTGAATGACGTCACCCTGGACTATTCCTGACCCGATGCCTCGCCCATCGTCTCGCACAGCTTGCGAATCGCGCCGATGTCGCCCTGTTTCGCCATGCGCCGCAGTTGTTCGCTGAAGTCCGTAAACGCCGGGTCGCGCGTCTGGAGCGCGCGCGCCCAGTCGATCAGGTCCGAAATAGCGCCGCTGTCCAGAAGCAATTGCACCTGCGCCAGCTCCGCGCCTGACAAATGCGGCGCTTGCAGCGTGGCCGGCTCGGCGTCGTTGCCCGATGGTTTGATCGCCAGATGCAACAGCTTGGCCAACACATGGCGCAGCTCGACCAGGCTGATGGGCTTGAGCAAGCTGGCGTCGTAGTCTTCACCGCCCAGGCCCAGCGTGTTGTGCGGCGTTGCCGACACCGCGACAACCGGCAGGTCCGGCCAGCGCGCGCGGGCGGCGGCAAGCACCGCCGAACCGTCGACGCCTTCCATGCGGTGGTCCGTCAGAATCAAGTCGGGCCGGCGGGCGTCGTCAGCCTGGATGCGCGCGACCATGCCCTGGCCATCGGCCTCGCTATGCACCTGAAAGCCCATGCTGGCCAGTTCTTCGACCAGGAACTCACGGATCTCTGGCGTATCTTCAGCCAGCCAAAGATGCATGCCCGCTCCATCCAGCGACGGCAAGACATGCGGCGCGGCGGCAATGTAGTGGTGCGAGATGCCGGACTCATCCATCTTCCTGACCGGTATCGTCACGCAGACAAACGTGCCCAGCCCCACGTGGCTTTCGACGCGGATATGGCCCTGCATGCGCAGCACCCATTGCTGGACGATGGGCAGCCCCAGCCCGACACCCGGCTGGTTATCCGCAGACGCCAGCCGCTGGAAGGGTTCGAAAATGCGCTGCTGGTCTTGCGGCGCTATGCCGCAGCCGGTGTCACGCACCGACAGCGCAAGCCGCCCCGAGGCCTCGCCCGCGGCGGGCGCGGTGTAGTCGGCCGTCAAGGTCAGGACGCCGCCGCGCGTGAACTTGGCGGCGTTGTCGATCAGGTTGGACAGCACCTGCCGCACGCGCTTGCCATCCATTTCCAACACGGCCGGCACCGACTCCGACACCCGCAGCACGAACTGGTTGTTTTGCCGGGCGGCGATCGGGGCGGATTCCTTGGCCACGGCATCCAGCAACGCGTGCACATATTCGGGCGACAAGCGCAGCGCCTGGCCGCCCGCGCCGGCCGCGTAGTCGATCAGATCATTGACCATGCCCAGCATGTGGTCGGCGCTGCGGCGAATGATCGCGCCGCGCGGCGCATCATCGCGGCCGCCTGCCTGGATCAGGTCTGCAAAACCGATGATCGACGTCAGCGGCGTGCGCAGGTCATGGCTGATGCGCGCCAGGAAGTCCTGGCGCACGCGGCCGGCTTCATCGGCCTGGATAAGCGCCGCCTGCAACGCCTTCGTGCGCTCGGTGACGGCCTGGTCCAGCCGCTGGTGTTCGCGTTCGCGCGCCTCGGTCAGTTCGCGCTGCACCGCCAGCTTTTCCTGGCGATGCTGGCGCGTGCGGCCATGCACCAGCACGGCCAGCATCAGCGAGACCGACAACAGATCCCAAGCCACCTCAGGCCCGCCTTCCCAGCGCCCGGGCAGCAGCCCATGGATGAAGGCCAGCCGCAGGAACAGGCAGGCGCAATACACCGCGAAGGACAGCAGGAAGATCCGCGCATTGGCATGCCCGCGCCGCCAGCCGTCGGCCATGGAAACAGGCCAGACCAAGCCCCACAGGAAAACCAGCCCGACCAACGCCTGCGCGCTGACGCGGTAATTGCCCACGGCCGCCCACACGGTGCCCGCAAGGCCCATGACGATCAGCGCGCCATACACCCAGCGCCAGAGCCGCACCCGATGCAAGTCGGCAAACAACATTACCGAGAAGCCAAACACGGTAGCGGCGAGCGTGCCCAGCACGCTGGGCGCGCGCAGCACCGCCTCGCCTCCGCCCGTGAGCACGTAGCGGTACAGCAAGCCTTGGAAAGAAATGCTGTAGAGAATTTCGGTAATGATGGCGGCGGCCAGCAGCAGGAACACCAGATCACGCTGAGCCACGCCCAGCACCCCGGTGTAGATGGCCACCATCAGCAGCGCGCCGATCAACAGCGCCAGGATCAGCGTGCCGCGCTGCGCCGCCCCCACGAACGCCCCCGGCGTCCACAAGGTGGGCTCCATGCTGATGGCCGAGCGGCTTTGCACCCGCACCAGCACCGTCATCCGCTCACCCGGGGTCAGCAGCAACGACGCCACGGACACGGATGACGGCACTTCACGCAAGGCGAGCGGCTCGCGGTTGCCGGCCAGCAAGACTTTGTACGGTTGCCGCTGACCGTCGGGATACAGATAGAACCGCACATCTTCCAGCCGGGGCACGCCGAACGACAGCCAGCGCTCCAGGAAGCCTTCGGTGGGATTCTGCACGTCCAGCTTCAGCCAGAACACCGATGCGGAAAAGCCTTGGTTCAGCCAGGCGGGGGTCACGGGTTGCCAGGGGCCGTCAAGCATCTGGCTGGCGTCCTGCTTACCGGTCTTGTCCTCGATACCCAGCAATTCATGGTTGAGGTGCAGCCTGCCGGTCACGGCGCTCAGGTCCACGGCGGGTTGCGCGGGTTGGGCGGGTTGGGCGGGTTGCGCGGATTGCGCGGGTTGCGCGGGTTGCGCGGGTTGCGCGGATTGCGCGGATTGCGCGGATTGCGTGGGTTGCACGGCTTCGGCCGCCTGCGCGGGCGCGGGCAGCAGCAGGCATGACAGGGCCAACAGCAATAACGGCAACGACCACAGCAACCGCAACGGCAACGGCAACGAAACCGGCAGCCAGCCCGGCAAGCCCAGGCGACGATCAGGCATGAGGATCAAATTCCTGGCGCAAGGCGGTCGGCGGCATGCCGAAGCGCTCGCGGAAAGCGGTGGAAAAATTGCCGCGGTTGCCATAGCCCACCGCTTGTGAAATGGCCTGAATATCCAGGCCCGTCTCGCACAGCAGCCGGCGCGCCTCGCGCATGCGCTCTTCCCGCAGGAACTCGAAGACAGTGGTGCCCGCGCAGCGCCGGAACGCCTGGTTCAGCCGCCGCGCGTTGGTGTTCAGCGCCTGGGCCAGCGCCATCAGTTCGGGCGTGTGGTCCAAGCGTTCGCGCAGCAGCTTGCGCGCGGCGCGAAACAGAACGCCGTCCAGCGTGGCCCCTGCCGCGGCGGCGGAGGTGCCGTCTTCGGCACTTGTCTCGGGCGCGGCCTGAGCCGGCGAAGACGCAGGCGTCGACGCCACCCGCAGATGAATCAGCAGGCGCAGGCGCACTTCCTCGAAATCGAACGGCTTGGCCACGTAATCGACCGCGCCCGCCGACAGCCCGGCCACCCGTTCGCTGGGCAAGGCTGCCGCGGTCAGGAAGATGATGGGAATGGCGCGCGTGGCCTGGTCGGCCTTCAGCAGACGGCAGGCGGCCAAGCCGTCGCAGACCGGCATGGTCACGTCCATCAGGATGATGTCCGGCTGCACCAGCTGCGCCTTGCGATAGCCGTCGTTGCCATCCTCGGCCACATAGACCCGGCAGTCCTGACTGGTCAAAAAATCCACCAGCAGCATGCGGTCTTCGGGGCGGTCCTCGACGACCAGCACGCGTAAACCGGCGAGCTGGCCCGGAGCCATCGGAAAGAAGGCGTCGTTCATGCCGCGCATTCTTTCATGCCGGCCGACGCTCGCGTGGGCAATAGGAGACAAAACCGAGGCCGCGGCTCGAATAATTTTCCTTGCGGCAAACCTACCTGGCATTCCAGCAAACCTCAGTAATGGAATATTTGCGTACTTACGATAATGTTTGTTACAGCGCGAAACTGGTTAGGTAACCACTTTTTCCGCACGGCTGTCGCGTTGCCGCCACAGCCTGCCGGAACCTGCAATTCCTTGAATTTCCCTCTACCTTCCCAGTGACGGCGTCATGAGCGAAGGCCTATATCCGCGCTTGGCGGTTGCAAAAATGTTGTGTACCCAAGCGTGACTTATATGTCAAATAGCATCTATCTATTCCAAATGTAACAAGCCGCCGTCCGAGCACCCATGCGCCGCCTATCCCGATTCTGCCGTCCTGCCGCCCTCTACCTGTCCCCCATTTCCCTGCAAGTTGGCCTTGCCGCCGCAGCCCTGGCGTTTGCCGCCGGACCGGTCGCGGCGCAAAACGTGCGCCCGCAATTGCCCTCGGCCGCCGAGCCGGGCCGCACGCTGCCGCAACCGGCCATGCCGGAAAGCATGACCACCGCGCCGCAGGTGACCGTGCAGCAGGGCAGCGCGTCCGAGGCCCCCGCGGGCGCCGACAAGCTGAGCTTCACGCTGACTGACATGCGCGTGGACGGCGGTACGCACTATTCCCCCGAGAAAGTGCGCGCGCTGTATCAAGGGCTGCTGGGCAAGACGATCACCGTCGCTGACGCCTTCAAGGTGGCCAATGACATCGAACTGCTCTATCGCAACGACGGCTATGTGACCACGCGCGTCATCGTGCCGGAGCAGACCGTCGATGGCGGCGTCTTCCGCATCGTGGTGGTTGAAGGCTACGTCTCGGATGTGAAGTACGAAGGCGATATCGGCCCCGCGCAAGCGGCGGTGGAAAAGCTGGTGCAGCGCCTGCGCGGCGTACGCCCCATCAATGTGGCCGAGGTTGAACGCCAGCTGCTGCTGGCCAATGACCTGAACGGCCTGGTCGTGCGCGCATCGCTTGAGGCCTCGCCCAAGGAAGTGGGCGGCTCGGTGCTGGTGGTGCAAAGCGAACGCAAGCCGGTCGACGCGCGCCTGGGCTTTGACAACCGCGGCTCGCCCTACCTGGGCTGGAGCGAAATGACCGGCCAGATCACGCTGAATTCGTTCGGCGAACGCGCCGACACGTTCACGTTGAGCGGCCGCCTGGGCTTTCCGGCGTATCGCAGCCAGGCCGTCGCCGGCAACTACGACATGCTGGTCTCTGACAACGGCATGACCTTTGGTCTGGCCGCCAGCTACGCCAAGAGCGAGCCGGGCCGCGATCTGGCCCCGCTGAACGTCGCCAGCGACGTGCAGGCCTACACCGCCACCCTCACCTACCCGCTGATCCGTTCGCGCCTGGAAAACCTGCGCGCCTTCGGCATGTTCGACGTGCGCAATGTCTCCACCGACATCACCGACACGCCCTTCACGCGCGACCGTCTGCGCGTGCTGCGCGGCGGCTTGAGCTATGACCGCACCGACAGCTGGAACGGCATCACCGCCATCCGCGGCACGGTGCACCAGGGCCTGAACGCGATGGGCGCTACGCAAGAAGGCGCTGAGCTGGCCTCGCGCGCCAAGGGTCGCTCGGATTTCCTGAAGTTCACCGCCGAACTGACGCGTCTGCAACAGCTCACCGAACGCCTGTCGCTGGTCGCCACCTTCGCAGGGCAATACAGCGCCAGCCCGCTGCTGGCCAGCGAAGAATTCGCGCTGGGCGGCCCCAACTTCGGCCGCGGTTACGACGACGGCGAAATGTCAGCCGACTCCGGCGTGGCCGGCTCGCTGGAACTGCGCTACGCGGTGTCCACCGACCAATTCCTGCCGCACGGCGCGCACGTGTATTCGTTCATCGACGGCGGCCGCATCTGGTCGCGCAGCGAAAGCGCGCCCCTGACGCACGCCAACGTGTCCTCGTTTGGCGCGGGCATGCGCGCCAACCTGAGCAAGAACCTGTACGCCACGCTTGAAGTGGCCAAGCCCACCAGCTCGGATGTCCTGACCCAGGGCAACAAAGATCCCCGCGTGTTCTTCAGCATCTCGGCGCAGTACTAAGCAGCGAACGACAAGAGACCGACCATGAATCGCAATTCCCGCAGCCTCGCCCAATCCGCTCGCCGTTCGCGCCTGAAGAAAGAAACCGCCCTGCCCGCGCTCAGCACGCTGGCCATGGTGATTGGTTCGCTCGCCACAGGCGGCGCGCACGCCAATCCCACCGGCGGCAACGTGGTGGGTGGCGCCGCCAGCATAATCGACCGCGGCAACGGCACACTGGACATCAACCAGTCGACCGGCAAGGCCATCATCAACTGGAAAGACTTCAGCATTGGCGCCAACGAGACGGTCAACTTCCGCCAGCCCGGCGGCAAGAGCGTCACGCTGAACCGCGTGGTGGGCAATGACCCCTCGGCGATCTTCGGCAAGTTGAACGCCAACGGCACGGTGATGCTGGTCAACCCGAACGGCGTGGTGTTCGGCAAGGGTGCGCGCATCGACGTGGGCGGCCTGGTCGCCACCACGGCGAACATCAGCGACAAGGATTTCCTGGCGGGCAATTACAAGTTCAACCAGGCGTCGTCCAAAGCGAATGCCATGATCGTGAACGAAGGCACGATCAGCATCAAGGACAGCGGCCTGGCCGCGCTGGTTGCGCCGTCGGTGCGCAACTCGGGAGTGATCGAAGCCAAGCTGGGCCGCGTGGCCCTGGCGGGCGCGAAGACCGTTACGGTCGACTTCCAAGGCGACGGGCTGCTCAGCTTTGACGCCACCTCGACGGTTGGCGAACTGCCCAAGGACGCCAGCGGCAAGCCCGTGTCGGCCCTGGTCACCAACACTGGCGTCATCCGCGCAGACGGCGGCACCGTGCTGATGACGGCGCGCGCCGTCAAGGGCGTGATCGACAACGTCGTCAACACTGACGGCATCATCAGCGCCAAATCGGTCGGTACGCAAAACGGCAAGATCGTGCTGTCTGGCGGTGACGCCGGCACGGTCAAGATCGCTGGCACGGTCGACGCCACGGGCGCTGGCGCAGGCCAGCAAGGCGGCAAGGTCGTTGTCACCGGCGAACACGTCGATGTGACGCGCAGCGCCGCCATCGACGTCTCCGGCGCCGCAGGCGGCGGCGAGATTGCACTGGGCAGCCTGGGCGTTGCCCCGGACGATGGCTCGGCCGCGTTCAGCGGCAAGTCGTCCACCGTCAAGGTGGCCGCGGGCGCCACGCTCAAGGCCGACGCCATCGTCAAGGGCAACGGCGGTAGCGTCACGATGTGGTCCAACGAAGCCACGGCGTTCGCCGGCAGCCTGTCGGCGCGTGGCGGTGAACAAGGCGGTGACGGCGGCTTTGCCGAAGTCTCCAGCAAGAAGAACATCGGCCTGACCGGTTCGGTGGACATGCGCGCGCCCAAGGGCAAGACGGGCCTGCTGCTGATCGACCCGACCGACCTGCGCATCGTTGATTCCAACGCCGGCTCGGGCGCGCTGGACGGCAATGCCGGTGACGGCACCGTCAACGGCGGCGACGCCAACGCGGCCAACAACACCGTGTCGCGCGGCCTGTTGGAAAGCCTGGCCGGCACCACGAACATCAAGCTGGAAGCCACCGGCCAGATCACGATTGCGGACATGGCCGCGATCAACCTGCAAACCACCTCGGGCAACAGCTTCACGCTGCGCTCGACGCAGACGGGCGGCATCCGCTTCGAGAATTCGAATACTGAAATCAGCACCCAGGGCGGCGCGATCACGCTGGAAGCGCTGGGTGTGGGCAGCACACTGGACAACATCGGCAAGCTGACCAGCCGTGGCGGCGCGATCACGTTGAACGCCACCGGCGACATCAACCTGGCCAACGTCATTGACGCCGGCAGCGGCGCAGCGCTGGTGCGCACCAGCGCGGGCACCATCCGCAACACGGGCGGCGCCAACCAGGTCGTGGCGGGCAACACCGTCACGCTGGACGCCAGCGGCGGCAGCATCGGCGAGATCGGCAACGCCATCAACACCCAGACCGCAAAGCTGGCGCTGGCCACCGGCGGCAACCTGGCTGTGGCCAACCGCTCGGTGCTGAACACGCTGGACATCACCAGCCGCCACGCGCAACCCGGCGTCAACAATTCGTACGAACTGTCGTCCGACGGATTGACGTTCTCGCTGACGGACAACGGCAGCTATCAGCTGAACACCGTCAGCCAGGCCGGTCTGAACTTCTCGTTCACCGGCGATCGCACGATCAACGTGGGCACCATCGCGCTGGGCGCAAGCGCCCTGTCGCTGACGTCAACGGCCGGTGACATCCTGGCCCGCAACAGCCTCAACAGCATCGGCGCCAGCACCATCGCGCTGAAGGCCGCAGGCAGCACCGGCGGCAATGGCGCCATCGGCTCCTCTGCGCTGGCGCTGAACACGCACACGACCTCGCTCACGGCCGCCAGTGGGTCGGGCGGCGTGTATGTGAACAACTCGGGCAGCATGACGCTGCGCTCCATCGACACCACGGGCGCGCTGTCCGTCTGGGCCGGCGGTCATTTGAAGGTGGGCGCCATCAAGGCCGGCACGACCGTGCTGACCTCGAATGTAGGCAGCATCTTTGACGATGGCGACGACGCCACCTCGATCAACACCAACGCGCTGACTCTGTCGGCGCAGAACAGCATCATCGGCGCTGCGAACCGCAGCCTGAAGACCAACGCCAGCAGCGTGTCCGCCACCAGCGGCACGGGCGTGTATCTGGACAGCACCAGCAGCAATCTGACCATCACGCAGGCACAGGCGAACAACGCCGCCATCGTGATCACTGGCGCGGGCAGTGTGTCGGCCAACAACGTCAGCTCGTCTGGCGGCGCCGTCAACCTGACCGGCAACAGCATCTTCGCCGGTCAGGTCAACGCGGGGTCGGGCAACGTCACGCTTACCGCGCGCGCGGGCAGCATCACGGGGTCGTCGGCATCGCTGATCACCGGCAACGTCGTCACCCTGCTGGCCCCGGCGGCCAGCAGCGCCTACACGGTGGGCACCACCGGCACCTTCCTGCGCACGGCGGCGGGTGAACTGCACGCCACGGGCGGCGGCATCTACATCAACCAAGCGCAAGGCTCGGTGCTGCTGGATGACCTGAAAGCCTTCAACGGCATTTCCGTTATCGGCATCGCGGACCTGACCGCCAACAAGCTGGATGCCGGCACCGGCACCCTCTGGCTCACTGCTCAGGGCGGCGACATCCTGCGCGCCAATGCCAACAGCGAACTGGCGGGCAACAGCATCAACCTGCAAGCCCGGCGCCACATTGGCACGAGCAGCGACCGAATCAAGACCGCGACGACCAGCCTGACGCTGGGCAGTGGCGGCGACATCTACGTCGACAACCCCGGCAAGACGCTGACGTCTCTGTCGATCAGCAACACGCACATGGACCCGGCCCGGCGCAACACGCTGCTGGTGTCCGCCCCTTACCTCGCCTTCGACGTCAATGACGACGTGGGCAACGCGTACGAACTGAAGCAGGTCTACAGCTCGCTGCTGAACCAGTTCATCTTCAACGGCGATCAGACCCTGAAGCTGGGCAACATCCGCGCCAGCAGCGGGATCTCTCTGACGTCCACGCAAGGCAGCATTCTGGACGATGGCAACGCCGATACGCGGGTCACGGCCAGCGCAGTCACCCTTTCCGCCAATCAAGACATCGGCACGAGCGGCAACTTCGTCTCGGTCAACGCCCCGTACCTGTCGCTGGACACGCGCGGCCATCTCTACGCGACCAGCATCGCCGACCTGTCTTCGTTGACGGTGACCGCTCGCCACAAGGGCGAAGACGACCACTATGTGCTGGACGTGCGCGCGCCGTCGCTGCTGTTCAACATCACGGACGACGTCACCGGCCACACCATTCACGAGGTGCGCGACAGCAACTCGGTGAACTTCAGCTTCATCAGCGACCGCGACGTCACCGTCGGCAGCATCGATACGGGTTACAGCGGTTCCATCACGCTGAACACGACGGGCGCGATCAGCGACGACGGCAACAAGAACACCCAGTTGTTGGCCAACTCGGTGAACCTGATCGCTGGCGGCGCCATCGGCGCCACCGGCACGGGCTATCTGGACATCCTGACCAGCAACCTGTCTGGCTCGGCCGGCAATGGCGGCTTCTATGCCCAATTGCTCAAGCCCACCGGCTCCGGCAACACCACCGGCATCATCACGCTGAACAACATCACGGCGACCGACGCGGTGCAGATCGACGCGCGCCAGGGCGACCTGGTGGTCTCCGGCACGGTACGCAGCTGGAACGACGACGTTACGCTGAACGCGGCCAACGGCTCCATCCTGGCCAATGGCTCGGGCAACGCGTACGCCGGCGGCGGCGACATCGCGCTGACGGCAGCCGGCTCCATCGGCGGCACGTACGCGGGCGCCTTGCGCTATGTGGGCGTAGGCGGCGTGGGTCTGGTCAACGTCCAGGCCAATGCGGGCGGCGACATCTACCTGAACGGCACCACCAGCGACGTCAAGCTAGTCACGCTGACGGCGGGCGGCCAGCTCGGCTACACCCAGTCGTTCGGCACCACGACGGTGGGCAGCGTGCAAGCCACTGGCCCCGCGACGCTGGCCAACACCTCGGGTTCCATCCTTGACGACGGCGACGCCGCCACGAAGATCCAGGCCAGCAGCATTGCCTTGTCGGCGGGCGGCCAACTGGGCGCAGCAGGCGCTGCACTGACCTTGCAGGCCCCGGACGTCAGCCTGACCAGCGGCGGCAACATCACCGTTGACAACCTGACGGGTCTGACGCGCCTGGCCGTTACGCGCAATGGTTCGGCCTACGGCTCCTATGCGATCACCGCGCCCAACCTGACGGCCTTCACGCTGACGGATGACGCCAGCGGCATCCACCTGAAGGACATCGCCAGCTCGACCAATCTGGACTTCGGCTTTTCCGCCAACAGCAAGAACATCCTGGTCGGCAACATCGATGCCGGCGCGGGCGGCAAGGTCAGCCTGGTTTCGTCCAACAACATCGCCAACGACGATCTGGCCAACCCCGCCGCCATCCGCGCCGGGACGGTCGCGCTGACGGCGGGGGCTGGCGGCTCGATCGGCTCGTCGGCCACCGGCGGCACGCTGGCGTTGAACGGCACGTCGGCGTTGAGCTTGACCGCGGGCAACAGCTTCTATGTCGCCAGCGACACCGTGCTGCGCAGCCTGGCCATCAACAGCCTGCGCTCGGCGGGCGCCACCAGCACCATCGCCATTGGCGGCGGTGCCGGCCAGACCATCAAGATCAGCGATGACGGCACCACGCAGTACCTGGAACAGATCACCGGCGGGCTGACGGACTTCAGCTTCACCGGCCGCAAGAACATCCAGGTGGGCGCCATCACCGCCACCAACGCGGTCAACCTGACCACGGCGGGCGGCGGCGTCTATTCCAGCATCACCAGCGATGCTGGCGCTGGCCGCATCACGGCCGGCACGGTCAAACTGTCGGCAACCGGCAGTGATAGCTACACCGCACGCGACGCCAATACGGGCGCCATCGGCAGCACCGGCCGCGCCCTGCGCACCACCGCCAACAATCTGGTGATCGCCAACAATGGCGACATCACCCTGAACAACGGCGGGCAGGCGCTTAGCAGCATCGACCTGAACCTGACGCGCCGCGACGCCTACAACGACACGATTGCCGATACCAACGCCTATTCGTTTGGCGGGCTGGGCGGCCAATCGCTGTCGCTCAGCGGCGGCACCGCCCTGTTTATCACGGCAGACATGAACGGCGCCGCGTTGGCCATCAGCGCCGATTCCGCCATCGCGACCAATACGATCAATACGGGCGCCACGGGTTCGGTGTCGCTGACCTCGCGCTACGCGAACAGTTTGCTCAACCCCACGATCTCGCGCAATTCCGGCCAGATCACCGGCAACAGCGTCAGCCTGAATGCTCTGGGCACGAACGGCAGCGTGTCGGGGTCCACCAACACCAACAACCTGTCCATCGCCTCGGCTGGCAACGTCAGCGTCTCCAACACCAAGCAGTTGTCGTCGCTGTCGCTGACGGCGAACCACAGCAACACCACCGGCGCGCAGACCAATACGTACGCGATCTCGGCCGGCGGCCTGACGTTCTCGCTCGGCGATTCGAACGGCGTCAATGGCATGACGCTCAACAACATCACGTCCAGCGGCCTGGCGCTGTCCTTGTCGTCGGACCGCACGCTGACCGTCAACACCGTCAACACCGGCGCGGGCGGCTCAGTCACGCTGGGCAGCAGCGGCAACATCTACGGCAACAGCTCAAGCGCCAGCAACCCCAACATCACCACGGGCGATCTGACGTTGAATGCGGGCTCGGTCTCGGGCACGTACAACACGGTCCAACCGCTGTATGTCAGCGTCGACACGCTGTCTTCGAATGTGCGCGGCAGCCTGTGGGTGTCGAACAACAAGAACCTGACGCTGCTGAACAACAGCGCCGCCAGCTCCGCGCAGGTGAACGTCACCAACGGGTCGATCATGCAAGGCGCCGGCAGCCGCTTCGTCGCCCCCGCGCTGACGCTGACCGCCACGCAATCCATCGGCGCCGCCGGCAACGCGGTGCAAACCGATACGCGCCAGCTGATCACGCAGACCGGCCGCGATCTGTACCTGAACAACGCGTCGAACCTGTTCAGCCTGAACGTCACCGCCAACCACGCGAACCAAGCTGTGGACAACGTGGTCCAGGTCGCTGCCCAGGGCCTGACGTTCAACGTCACCGATACCAGCGGCTACAACCTGTTCGACGTGCGCGACACCACCGGCCTGAACTTCTCGTTCTCTGGTGACCGCACGCTGAACATCGGCAACATCGACACGGGCCCGGCCCACACCGTCAGCCTGGCCGCCAACGGCGCCGGCAGCAACATCGTGAACCTATCGCCGACGTCCCACGTCACGGGCGATTCGGTGTCGCTGTTCGCCACCGGCCAGATCGGCGCCAGCCCGGCCGACAAGATCCAAACGACGACCAGCGAGCTCTACCTGACGGGCGGCAGCCACGTCTATGTGAACAACGACCGCGACCTGGCCAGCCTGTCGCTCTACGCGACCGGCGTGGCGCCGTCGACTTACGACATCACGTCGGACCAACTGGTGTTCAATGTTGAACACAACGGCCGCCTGCAAGTCACCGAAGTCCGTGACAACACCGGCCTGAACCTGTCGCTGGCCAGCAGCGTGGGCCAGGACATCGGCATCATCGACACGCAAACCACCGGCACCGTCCGCCTGTCCAGCAACAGCAGCATTCTGGGCAACGCCGACGACAGCCAGCGCATCACCGCGGGCCAGGTATCGATCGTCGCCCAAGGCACGGGCGGCATTGGCGCCGTGGGCCGCGAAATCAATCTGTCCGCGCCGATTGTCAGCATCCAGAACACCGGCGACGTCTACATCGATTCCGACACGCACATCGATTCGCTGTCGCTGTACGCGATGGGCAACGCCGCGCGCACCTACAGCATCAACTCGCCGACGCGCGAGGGCGGCAACATCGGCTTTACCGCCACCGACGGCGGCAGCGGCAGCGCGGCTGGCCTAGTGCTGGGCAACATCACGGACGCGGGCGGCTTGAATCTGTCCGTCACCAGCGACCGCACCATCACCGTCGGCACCATCAACGTCGGCTACGACAACGTATCGTTGACCTCGCGCAACGGCTCGTTGCTGGGCGATGGCGATGCCAACACCAAGATCGACGCCGCATCGCTGACGCTGAACGCCAACAACGCGATCGGCGCCGCGGGCGCTGGCAACGCCATCGACACCCGTGTCAGCACGCTGACGGGCCGCGCCGGCAATGGCGGCGCGTACATCACGGTGGAAGGCAACACCAGCCTGCCCAGCCTGACGTCAACCGGCGCAAGCTCGGTCAGCAACACCGTTGGCGACATCGAGCTTGGCACCGTCAACACCAACGGCAACGCGTTCTCGGTCAACAACACCGGCGGCTCCATCCTGAGCGGCACGATCAGCAACGCCACCACCGTTGACCTGACGGCCAACGGCTCGATTGGCAACAAGAGCGCCATCCGCACCACCAACATCAGTGGCGCTACGACGACTGTGACGTTGAGCGCGCGCAAGACGGCCACGGCGGACGGCAGCATTGCGCTGACCGAAACCTACGGCTTGCGCGTGGCATCGGCCACGGCCGACGGCAACATCACCCTGACGGCAGACACCGCCGGCAGCGGCCGCGATCTGCTGGTGGGCACCATCAGCACCACCGATGGCGCGGTGGCGTTGAAGACCGGCCAAGGCAACATCATCGGTGTGGACAACAACAACCGCATCACCGGCAAGAGCGTCACACTGACGGCCGACTATGGCTCGGCACGCAGCATCGGCACGATCACGACCCGTCTCCACCTGGACACGCCGTCGCTGACGCTGAACACCCCGGGCGCCATCTACGTTGATAACCTGGCCGACCTGACCGACCTGACGATCAACCGGAACAACGCCACGGGCAATCAGAATGGCAGCAATGGGGTCCTGGCCATCAACGCTCAGAACCTGACGTTCAGCGGCGACGACAACGGCACCAACACCGCGCTGACCGTCGTTCGTGACACCACCGGCCTGAACTTCACGTACAAGGCGATCGGTTCGATCACCCTGCACGATATCGACGTAACGTCCAACGGTTCGGTCAACCTGTCGACCAATCCGTACTACTACACCGGCGGCTCCATCCAGGGCATGAACGGCTCGTCGAAGATCACGGCGGGCGACCTGACGCTGTCCACGGCGTCGGGCAACACCACCAACTCGATCGGCTCCGCGGGCAACGCCCTGAACACCCAGGTCAACAACATCTCGGCCACGGCCTCGGGTGGCATCTGGCTGAAGCAGACAGGCTCGATCAACCTGGGCAATCTGCGCGCGGGCGAAGACCTGTCGGTGACGACCACCACGGGCGACATCCTGGTCGGCACGGTCAGCTACGGCACCGACAAAACGCTGACCCTGAACGCCCAGAACGGCAGCATCCTGGACGGCGGCGGCGCCATCTCGGGTTCTGGCACGGGCGCCATCACGCTGACGGCGAAGAACGGCATCGGCACGAACGATGCCGCGATCAAGATCGCGGCGCCGTACAACCCCGTGTCCGCCACCGTCACCGGCGCGGGTTCCTTGTTCCTGAACAGCACCACCAACCTGCTGGGCGGCTTGACAACGTCTGTCGCGAACGGCGCAACGCGTGTCACGTCGGCGGGCAACCTGGTGCTGACCAGCATGACGTCAGGCACCGATGCAGCCGGCAACGGCATCTCGGTGAACACCACCTCGGGCAACATCACCGTCAAGAACGTGCAGGCTGGCAGCACGCAAGGCCAGATCACGCTGAACGCTGAAAACGGCTCCATCCTGGCGGATGCGGCCGGCGCGACCATCAAGGCGTACGGCGTAACGCTGAACGCCCGCAGCGGCATCGGCGCCAACAGCACACTGGGCCGCATCAATGCAACCGGCCAGCGCGTGGAAGCCACCACCAACGGCGCGATGTACCTGGCGGCGGACAACAACTCCGTCTACTCGTACCTGTCGGGCAACACCATCGACATCGCCGCGGCTGGCAACCTGCAAATCGCCAACGCCATCGCCGCCAACGGCAACGGCACGATCAAGATCGTCGGCAACGGCACGAACAGCCAGCTGGTTGCGGGCAATATCGACGCGGGCGTGGGTTCGGTCAACATCGACTACAGCAAGACCGGCAGCACCATCGTTGATGACCGCGAGCAATCCACGCGCATCATCGGCAATTCGGTCACGCTGAAGGCTGGCGCGGGCATCGGCGGCGCCGAAGGCTCGCCTGACAAGGTGCAGACGACCGCCGCCATCATCACGGCGGAAGTCACCGGCAACGGCTCGATCTTCCTGGACGACAACCGCGCGGCCGGCACAACGCTGAATTCCATCATTACGCAGAACGGCGCCATCGGCATCACCACGGCTGGCCCCACGCTGGTCACCAGCGCCATCACCAAGACCAACTCGACGGCGAACGACATCTCGATCGCCACGTCCAATGGCGACTTGTGGATCAACACGATCGACGCCATGAACTCGGGCGACGTCACGCTGAAAGCGGCTGGCTCGATCCTGGGCGCACTGCAGGGCAACCTGGTCTTCGGCAACAGCCTGACGGCGGCGGCCGGCGGCAGCATCGGCACGGCCGCCAACCTGGCCAACGGCACGGGCGGCCTTGCGTTGCGCACCAACGTTGCGTCGCTGGGCGATCTGACGACGGGCGCCGATGGCGCGGTCATCGTCCTGAACAACGTGGGCACGCGCGCCCTGACGCTCAACGGCGACGTCACCCAGACGGGCGACAACAGCTCGGTCTACATCCGCTCGTCGGGCGACCTGAACGCCAGTTCCGGCCTGTCCAACACCGCCGACAATGTGCTGCTGTCTTCGGCTGGCACGCTGACGGTTGCAAGCGCGGGCGTACAAGCCAATGACACCGTCACCCTGGTGGGCACGCGGGATGTGGTCGCAGCCGGCGCCACGCCGCGCAATATCACCGTCCGCGGCGATACGCTGAACTTCACGAGCGGCGCGGCAGGCGGCAACACGGTATTGACGACGGAAGTCGCCAACGCCAATGTCAACCTGACCGGCATCACGGCGCCGGCGAACCTCACGCTGAACAACACCGGCGCGCTGACCGCGGATCTGAACACGTCCAACGGCAACATCACCGCCACCGCCACCGGCACGCTGAACGTGTCGGCTGCGGCCCTCGGCAACAGCCGCACCATCGACCTGAGCTCGCAGCACGGCGACGTGGCGTTCGGCCTGATCGATGCCGGCGCCACGAACGGCGCGGTCATCCTGGCCGCCGCTGAAGGTTCTCTGGTGGGTTCGGGGATCAACCTCACGACCAATAGCCTGGACCTGACCAGCCTGAACGGCATTGGCGACGCAAGCGCCGCCTTCAACACGTCGGCGCGCTATCTCAAGGCCAACGTGCTGGGCGCAGGCGACATCCTCGTGGACGGCACCGGCCCGTTGACGCTGGGCAACATCGCGACGGCGGATGGCGACATCCAGATCGCCGCTGTGGGCGACCTGATCAGCACCGTCAAGCTGTCTGCGGGTAATCACGGCGACGTGTTCCTGGGTTCGGTCTCGGGCAACGTCGGCGTCAACCACGCCATCGCCAACACCGACGTCAACAACCTGACGGTGATCGGCGCGCAAATCGGCATGGCCGCCGCCAACACCGCAGGCGCGCAGACCTACAACGGCAATGTCACGCTGTCCGGCGACCTGACCGGCACGGCCATCGACATCAACGGCAACGCCACGCTGAACGGCGCCAAGCGCACCCTGACCGCCAACGGCGCCAATGGCGACATCAGCATCACGGGCTCGCTAAACGGCGGCAATCAACAGGCGGTGATCACCGCCAGCGACGGCGACGTCACGCTGGGCGGCGACGCCCAGAACCTGGCCAGCCTGACCATCACCGGCGACCACATCGCCCTGCGCAACGTCTACAGCACGGGCGCGCAGCAGTACAACGGCGACACGACGCTGCGCGGCAACTACATCACGACCAACGGCGCCTTCGGCGTGGATGGCGCGGCCATTCTGGCCAGCGGCGTCAGCGTGGTGACGGGCAGCGGCGCGGTGACGTTCACGGGTGACGTGTCGGGCGCCAACACGCTGACCGTCAACACCACCGGCGCCTCCACCTACGATGGCGCGATCAACATCGCCACGCTGGGGCAGGCGGGCACGGGCGCCGTCGCCCTCAACGGCGGCGACGTCACCACCACCGGTTCGCAGTACTACGAAGGCCGCGTGGTGTTGGGCGACGACACCGCGCTTACCGGCAGCCTGGTCACCTTGCGCCAGGGCGCAGACGGCGCGCATGCGCTGGAGATCAGCGGCGACGCGTCGCTGGCGGGCGCCATCGGCGCCAACACCAAGCTGGCCAGCCTGACCGTGAACGGCCCGGCCACGCTGAACGCAAGCAGCATCGCCACCACGGGCAACCAGCACTACCAGGGCGCCGTGACGCTGGGCAGCGACCAGTCGCTGTCCACCACCACCGGCAACGTCACGTTCGACGGCACGTTGAACGGCCCGCGCAACCTCCTCATCGCCTCGACGGCGGGCGGCGACG
The DNA here is from genome assembly GCF_902859595.1 of Achromobacter kerstersii. Classification (GTDB taxonomy): domain Bacteria; phylum Pseudomonadota; class Gammaproteobacteria; order Burkholderiales; family Burkholderiaceae_B; genus Achromobacter; species Achromobacter kerstersii. The sequence continues at coordinate 387,054 of NZ_CADIJQ010000004.1, forward strand.
TCAGCTTTGACGCCGTGGGCGGCGCAGGTCAACGCCTGGGCAACGTGACGGTCAACACCGCGGGCGACACCGCCTTCCACGGCGCCGTGTACGCAGCATCGGTGCAGACCGATGCGCCGGGCACCGTCGCCATCAATGGCGGCCGCGTCGACACAACGGGCGTGCAGTCCTTCGGCGAGCTGGTCACGCTGGGCGCGGACACCGTCCTGAAGGGCGGCGCGATCACGCTGGCTCAAGGCGTGAAGTCGACCGACGAAACGCAAGGCCTGACCATCGACGGCGACGCCGTGATCAACGGCGCCGTCGGCGCGGGCGCCAACGCCCGCCTGGCCTCGCTGACCATCACCGGCACGGCGGACCTGAACGGCGGCGTCATCAACACCGTGGGCGCGCAGTCCTTCCAAGGCGACGTCACGCTGGCCAACGATCTGGTGGTCAACACCCAGGGCGCGGCGGGCAGCAACGTCAGCTTTGGCGGCAAGGTCGCCAGCACCCCTGGCGACGCCAACGGCCTGACGATCAACGCGGGCCTGGGCAACGTGACCCTGGCGGACCAGGTCGGCGACAACGCCGGCGCCCGTCTGGGCGCGCTGGCCATCAACAGCAATGGCGCCACCACGTTGGACGGCGCGGTGTATGCAGGCTCGGTCACGACCAACGCCGGCGGCACGCTGGCGCTGAACGGCGGTCTGGTCGACACGGTCGGCACGCAGTCCTACGGCGAACGGGCTGTGCTGGGCGCGAACACGGTGCTCAAGGGCAGCACCGTCACGCTGGCGCAAGGCGCGGATTCGGTTGACGAAACCCAAGCCCTGACCATCACCGGCAACGCCGTGATCAACGGCGCGTTGGGCGACAACGCGCGCCTGGCGTCCCTGTTCATCTCTGGCACGGCTGACCTGAACGGCGGCAGCATCGACACCGTTGGCGCACAGTCCTACCAAGGCAACGTCACGCTGTCCGATGATCTGGACATTCACACCGCCAACAGCAACGTCACGTTCAACGGCACCATCGCCAGCGCCGCGGGCGAAGCCAACAACCTGACGATCGGCGCAGGCAACGGCAACGTCAACGTCGTGGGCGCGGTGGGCAACGCCACCACTGCCCGCCTGGGCGATGTGGCCATCAACAGCAACGGCGCAACCACGCTGGGCGGCGCGATGTACGCCGCATCCGTCACCACCGATGCGGGCGGCACGCTCGCCATCAACGGCGGTTTGGTCGACACCACCGGCACGCAGTCCTACGGCGAACTGGCCGTGCTGGGCGCGAACACGGTGCTCAAGGGCAGCAACGTTACGCTGGCGCAAGGCGCGGATTCGGTTGATGAAACCCAAGGCCTGACCATCGACGGCAACGCCGTGATCAACGGCGCGGTGGGCGACAACGCCCGCTTGGCCGCGCTGACCATCACCGGCGCGTCGGAACTGGGCGGCGGCACGATCAACACCGTGGGCGCGCAGTCGTACCAAGGCAACGTCACCCTGTCCGACGAGCTGGTGGTCAACACCAACGGCGCGGCCGGCAGCAACGTCAGCTTCGGCGGCGCCATCGCCAGCACGGACGGCGACGCCAACGGCCTGACGATCAACGCAGGTCTGGGCAACGTCACCCTGTCAGGCAAGGCCGGCGACGACGCTGGCGCCCGCCTGGGTGCGCTGGCCATCAACAGCAGCGGCGCCACCCAGCTGGACGGCGAGGTCTATGCCGCGTCCGTCAACACCGACGCGGGCGGCACGCTTGCCATCAACGGCGGTTTGGTCGACACGACCGGCACGCAGTTCTACGGCGAACTGGCCGTGCTGGGCGCGGATACGGTGCTCAAGGGCAGCAACGTGACGCTGGCGCAAGGCGCGGATTCGGTTGACGAAACCCAAGGCCTGACCATCGACGGCAACGCCGTGGTCAACGGCGCACTGGGTAACGGCACCGACGCCCGCCTGGCCTCGCTGACCATCACCGGCGACGCAGAACTGGGCGGCGGCACGATCAACACGGTTGGCGCGCAGTCGTATCAAGGCAACGTCACCCTGACCGACGATCTGGACAGCCGTAGCGCCAATGGCGACGTCACCTTCGGCGGCACGCTGGTGAGCTCGGCGCAGGACGGCCACGGCCTGTCGCTGGCGACTGGCACGGGCAACGTCACCTTCTCGGGCGCAGTGGGCGACGACGCCAACGGCCGCCTGGGTGACATCACCGTCGCCAGCAACGGCGCGACGACGTTGGACGGCGCGGTGTACGCGGCCTCCATCACCACCGATGCCGGCGGCACGCTCGCCATCAACGGCGGCTTGGTCGACACGACCGGAACGCAGTCCTACGGCGAACTGGCCGTGCTGGGCGCGGATACCGTGTTGAAGGGCAGCACCGTCAGCCTGTTGGGCGGCGGCGACGGCGCACACGGCTTGACGATTGACGGCGACGCCGTGTTGAAGGGCGCGTTCGGTGCCCAAGACGCGCTGGCCAGCCTGACGGTCAACGGCACGTCCAGCCTGGATGGCAGCATCGGCACCACGGGCGAGCAGTCGTACAACGGCGCCGTCACGCTGGACGGCGATGTCACGCTGACCACGCAAGGCGGCAACATCGCGTTCAACGACGCGGTCGCCAGCAGCCAAGGCGATGGCCATGGCCTGTCGCTGTCCACGGGCGCAGGCGACGTCACCTTCACGGGCACCGTCGGCGACGCCACGGGCGGCCGTCTGGGCGACATCACCATCGCCAGCAACGGCGCGACGACGCTGGACGGCGCGGTGTACGCGGCATCGATCACGTCGGATGCCGGCGGCACGCTCGCCATCAACGGCGGCTTGGTCGACACGACCGGCACGCAGTCCTACGGCGAACTGGCCGTGTTGGGCGGCGACACGGTATTGAAGGGCAGCACCGTCAGCCTGTTGGGCGGCGGTGACGGCGCGCACGACCTGACGATCGACGGCGACGCCGTGCTGAAGGGCCCGTTCGGTGCGCAAGACGCGCTGGCCAGCCTGACGGTCAACGGCAAGTCCACGCTGGGTGAAGGCAGCATCGCCACCACGGGCGACCAGTCGTACAACGGCGCGGTCACGCTGGGCGGCAACGTCTTGGTGGCCAGCCGCGACGGCGATATCGGCTTCAACGACTCGGTTGACGGCACGCACGATCTGGCGGTCTCGGCAGGCAAGGGTGACGTCACCTTCGCCGGCCCGGTTGGCCAGGATTCACGTCTGGGCAACCTGACGATCAACGCCGCGGGCGACACCGTGCTGGACGGCCCGGTCCGCACCGCCTCGCTGCAAACCAGCGGCAACGGCGACCTGCTGATCAACGGCGGTTCGGTCAACACCACGGGCTCGCAGCAATACGGCCAGCACGTGATCCTGTCTGGCGCGGACACCACGCTGACCGGCACGAACGTGCAACTGAAGGCCGGCGTGGACGGCACCGAGCCGGGCCAACAAGGCCTGATCATTGCCGGCAACGCCGACATTCAGGGCGACGTCGGCGGCACCACGCCGCTGCGCGGCCTAGCCGTCCAAGGCACGACCACGATGGGTCCGGGCAAGGTCGTCACCACGGGCGACCAGGTCTACACCGGCGCGGTCACGCTGACGGGCGACCGCGAACTGACCAGCAGCACGGGTTCCGTCGTGCTGGGCAGCAAGCTGGACGGCGGCAATGGCAATAACCTGGCCATCAACGCCGGCAAGAACGTGCAGGTGGCGGGCGACGCCACCGGCCTGGGTTCGCTGACCTTGCGCGCCGTCGACACCATTGTGTTCAACGGTGACGTCAGCGCCTACCGCGTGCAGCAGCTGGAGGCCAAGTCCGCCAGCTACAACGGCGCGGTGCGTGCCACGGGTCCGGACGGCATCGACATCTCGGGCGGCACCGTGTCGTTCGGCAAGGACGTCACCGCCGACACCGGCGCGATCCGTGTCACCAATACCGACCCGGCCGGCACGACGACGTTTGCCGCCGGCTCCACGGTCAAGGCCGCCACGGGCTTCACCCAGACCGGCGGCGCCGGCCTGACGCTGCCCGCGCAACTGCTGGTGACCCAAGGCCCCATCAACCTGGGCGCCACGGCCACGCTGCAAGGCGCGAATGCCACCATCAGCACCAACGGCAACATCACCGCCGTCGGCCTGTCTGGTCCGCAAACGACGTTGACGCTGGCCGCCGGCCCGCTGGGCGCGCTGCGCATCGGCTTGAACGACGGCAACCTGAGCCACAAGCTGGACGTGGCCGGGCTGATCGTTCCCACCGCCGGTTCGGCCGACGTGTGGGGCACGGTCGGTGGCAAGACGGGCGCCCTGGCGGCCGCTTCCATCAAGAGCTCGCTGGTGGGTTCGCCGTATTACCTGAACGGCGTCACGTGGGGGCCGACGGGCACCATCGACCGCCTGGCCGCCATCACCGCGCCGCAGCCGATCATCCCGACCACGCCTACCGCCGATTCTTTGTTCCGTGGTACGGTCCCGCCTGATGGTTTCGGCCCTGATGCGCTGAATGCATACGCCGATCCGCAGGTGCTGAAGGTGGCCGCTGCGAGCTTTAACTGGCTGCTGCCTTCCGGCGACAACGCCATGCTGAACGTACCGGCCGGCAACACGTCGGTACTGCAAGCCCCGGGCAGCAACCCGCAACAACCTGTCGCCGAAGGCAATCCGTCTTCCGACGACGAGCGTCGCGACAACGACGCGCAATCCCGCACTCTTTGATTCGACACCATGACTACGCAGACTTCGCTTCCCCTGTTCTACGAACAACCCCGTCCTCTGGCTGCCGGCGTGCACGCCAACCTGTCGCTGGCCGGCAACACGGGCTTTGCCTATGCCGCCAACACCAACGCCGTGCCGCTGGTGGCCACCGAGCTGCCCACGGCTTGCCGTCACTTCCCCATCGTCTTCACCGACGGTGAGCAACCCACGCCCGTCGCGGTGCTGGGCGTACGCGGCCAGGAAAACCTGTTCGTCGACGCCGACGGCCAATGGCGCGCCGGCACCTACATCCCGGCCTACGTGCGCCGCTACCCGTTCATCTTCATGGAGAACGAAGACCGCAGCCAGTTCACGCTGTGCGTGGACGAGAAGGCCGCGTCCGTGGTGGAAGGCCGCGACAACCCGTTCTTCGACGACGCCGGCGAGCCCACCGACCTGGCCCGCAGCGCCCTGGAATTCTGCCGCGACTACCAGAACCAGCACGCCTACACGATGGAGTTCGCGCAAGCCCTGGCCGCTGCCGACCTGCTGATCGAGAACCGCGCCGACATCACCCTGCCCGACGGCCAGCGCCTGGCCATGTCCGGCTTCAAGGTGATCGACGAAGCCAAGTTCAACAAGCTGTCGGATGAAGAGTTCCTGCGCTGGCGCGCCAACGGCTGGCTGCCGCTGGTCTATTGCCACCTGCTGTCGATCAACACGTGGCCTGCCCTGATCAACCAAGTGCAGCCGGTGGCGGTGGCTGAGGAATCCGCCGAGGCGTGATTTCCTGGCAGCGCGGCAAGGCCGGTCACCGCACCGGCTTGCCCCCGCCCACTCGGAAAGTTTTTTTTTCGAGGCCTTTAGGCGCCGACGCAATCGGCGCCTTTTTTTATTGCCGAACGCGTGACGCGTGATACGAGCCGCCGTTAAAAATCCACCGTGGCCGACAGCAGGACCGTGCGTGGCGCACCAATCGTCAGGCCGTTGGAGGACGCGGAGGCCCAGTACGCTTTGTTGAAGACGTTCTCGACGGTGGCGCGCAAGGTGACCGGGTTTTTGCCCGCGCGAAACGCATAGCGTGCGCCCACGTCAACGCGAGTCCAGCTGGGGATCTCCTGACGGTTCGCGGCGTCCAGGTATTGCGACGTCGTGCGCAGGGCGCGCGCCGACATGGTCAGGCCGGCCAGAAATGGCGTGTCCCATTCCACGCCAAGGTTCATGCTGTAGCGCGGCGAGCCGGGCGCGACGTTGCCCTCGGTGAGCGCATTGCCGGTTTTCGTCAACCGGCCATTCAGAAACATCACGCCCGCCAGCACGCGCACGTTGTTGACGGGTTCTCCGAACACGTTGAACTCCAGCCCGCGATTGCGCTGCATGCCGTTGACCGAATAGATACCTGTGGCCGGGTCCGTGAGCCCGCTGGGGCGGCGGATCTGGAAGGCGCTGAACGTTGCGCCCACGTCGCCGTATTCGACCTTCACGCCGGCCTCGACCTGTTCGGACTTGATCGGCGCAAACACCTCATTGGCGTTCACCGCGGTAAGGGGCGCGGTCGGCCCTTCGCTCAGGCCTTCGATGTAGTTGGCGTAGACCGACACATGCTGCGACGGCTTGCCCAGCAAGGCGATGGCGGGCGTGACTTTGCGTTTGTCGTATCGGCTGGTTCGATTTCCGTCTTCATCGTATTGATCGGTGACCACGCGCTGCGAGCGCGCGCCCACCGTCAGTTGCAGCCGCTCGTCCCACACCGACAGCGTGTCGGCCAGCGCAAAGCTGGTCAGGCGCGATTCGCCAGACTTCGGAATGGCGGTGCTCAATCCCGCCACGGACGGCGCGGTCGTTGCAAGCGGGGCATAGATGTTGGATCGAACCGTGGCGAAGTCATAGCTGAGATTGCCGAACGTCTTGTCGAATTGCGTGGCGCTCAGCGATACCGCGTGCGACACGGCGCCGGTTGCAAAGCGCGTTCGTGCGCCGATTTCACCAGTGCGGACCTCTTCATCGCGCAGGAAATAGCTGGGGCTGCCCGAGAAGTTTCCGGCAGCATCGCGCGCCGTGACATTCAGGCGCAGAAACTTGTAATCGCCCTGGCGTGCGCCGAATGCGCCATAAACCATGGTCTGGTCCGTGACATCATGCTCGGCGCGCAAGGCGATGTAGCTGTCGCGTGAATTGGCATACGTCCAGTCGGGTGCGTATCCACGATCGACCCGCCCCGCGTCCGGCACCGGTACGCCCGCCGCCACGCCCACGCGTTCCTGCGGCGCGTCGACCTTGCGGTCTTGATGGCCGATATCGGCGGACCAGCGCGTGCGCTCGCCGCGATAGTCCATGCCCAATGTCATCAGGCCACGCGTCATGTGCTGCGACCCGACGCCCGTGTCGCCGCCCTTGTAGGCGCCGTTGATGCGGATGCCGAGTTCGCCCTTGTCTCCAAAACGTTGACCCAGGTCGACATGGCCGCCCGCCACGTCATGCGTGCCATAGCTGGCCGTGACCTGCCGCGTCGGGGTGTCTTCCGCCCGCTTGGGCACCACGTTGATGGCGCCGCCCACGCCGCCCGACGGCGCCATGCCGTTAAGCAGGGCGTTGGGGCCTTTCAGCACTTCGACGCGCTCCAGGCTTTCCACCGCCAGCGCATAAGTCGGCAAGACGCTGTACAAGCCGTTCAACGCGATGTCGCTATTCAAGACCGGAAAGCCCCGAATGGAGAACTGGTCGAAGCGGCTGGTCCTGGGGTTGGTGTTCTGCACCGACGCGTCGTTGGACACGACATCGGCCACGCTTTGCGCCTGCTGTTGCTGCATCAGCGCGCTGGTGTAGGCACTGACCGAAAAGGGCGTATCCATGATGCCTTTTTCGCCCAGCATGCCTAGGCTTGCGCCGCTTGCGACTTGGCCGCCCGCGAACGCCGGCATCAGCGCGCCCGAGTACGCGGCAGTGACGGTCACGGCTTCCATTTGCGCGACGGGCGCGGATGCGGCGGACAAGGTGTAGGCATTGGCGCCCGCGCGAACCGCGGTCAGCCCGGTTCCGGACAGCAACGCGGCAAAGCCTGCGTCCACCGTGTAGCTGCCGCTCAAGCCCGGCGATTGCATGCCTTCCACCATGGCGCCCGCAAACGACAAACGCACGCCGGACTGGGTGGCAAACTGGGCAAGCACCGACCCCAGCGTGCCGGCCGGAACGCGATAGTCGCGCGTTGCAGATGAGGTGGCGGCGGGTTGCTGCTGCCCCTGCGCCTGCGCTGCACCGGCAACGGGCAACAGAACGGAAAGACAAAGCACCGCAGTCGCACGGACGACGGAATGACTGGACTGGGACATGAGGACGGCGCCGCGAGAGTAGATGTTCAAAGAAACGGTTTCGGATCGGAACTCAGCCTGATCCCGATGCGGTTTCAAGGCCTATATCCTGTACACCGTTCGACGCCGGAAAACATGCCACCCTGCCTGTGATGCACACCGTGTGATGCCATGCTGTGATGCCATGCTGTGATGCCATGCTGCGACGCAATCCTGCAATGCCACCCTGCGTGGCAGGCCACCCGCGCCGGTCCGCTAGGCGTTGCGCGCCTGGATTTCCACCCAATACCGTGTGCGAAATGCGATGCGCACCGGCAAGGTCCGCGCCAGCAGCGCCAGGCTGGCGTCGGTGTCTTGCAGCGAAAACGAACCGACGACGCGCAGGTCTGCGATGTCGCTGGCGCACCGCATGATGCCTGGCCGGTACCGCGCCATGGCCTGCGTCCAGTCGGCCAGCCGCAAGTCGTCCGCGGTCAGCACGCCCCGCTTCCACGCGGGTTCGGCCTCGGACAATGCCGCGTCGGGCGCCACGGTGGCGGCGTCAAAGCGCACCTGCCGGCCGGCGCGCACGACCTGGCTGCCCGCGCCATCCCTGGGCCGCACCATCACCGCGCCGTCATAGACCTTGACCTGAGCGCTGTCTGCTTGAAGGCTGACCGTGAACTGCGTGCCAATGGCCTGCACCATGCCCACGGGCGTCTGAACCAGGAAGGGGCGCGCGCGCGGCGCGGCGTCCGGGGCCGTTGACACGAAGATGCGGCCGGCCCGCAGCCACAGCAATCGCTCGGTATCCGAATAACGCACATCCACTCGCGTGGCGGTATCGAGCGTCAGCGCCGTCCCGTCCGCCAGCGTGGTCTGGCGGATCTGGCCGGTGCCGCTTTCCAGATCCGCTTGTTGCGTGCGCCACGCCAGATAGGCGATGGGCGCCACGGCCGTCAGGCACAGCAGCCGCGCAGCCAGGCGCCGGCGATCTGGCTTGGCCAGCCCTTGCAGCGCCTGAGCACGCATGGCCGGCGGCACTTGGCCGAAGGTTCCCATCACGCGCTCGGCACGCGCCCACGCCTGCGCGTGCGCGGGGCTGCAAGCGATCCAACGGGACAACGCCCGCAAGCAGGCTTCATCATTGGGCGCATCGTGCAATCGGGCCATCCAACCGGCCGCTTCAGCCAGCAGCGCGTCGGGGACGTGCGCGGACGTCATGCGTCTATCGCCGTCAGGCAAGCCAGATACGCGTGTTGCATGTGGCGATTGACGGTACGCACCGACAAGCCGGTTTCGGCGGCGATCTCGGCATACGTCAGCCCATCAAGCTGCGCCAGCAGGAAGACATTGCGCACCCGCCCCGGCATGGCGTCCAACATCCGGTCGATGCAATACAGCGCCTCGAGGATCAGCGCGCGCGTCTCTGGCGACGGCGCGGTTTCGGGGGGCAGCGTCGCCACCGAATCGGCATAGGCCTGCTCGACATTGCGGTGCCGCCATAAATCGACGACCAGGCCTTTGGCGACGTGGGTGAGAAAAGCGCGGGGCTCCGGCATTTCCAGGGAGCGATTGCTGGAATAAACGCGCAGAAACGTGTCATGGGCCAGGTCCGCGGCGTCCCATGCGTTGCCCAGACGTTTACGGAGCCAACCGTATAGCCATTTGTGATGATCAGCGTAGAGACCGCTCAGGGCCAGGGGACGAGGCGCGCAGGTTTGGGACATGGGACCAGGAACTGCCAGCAGAAGATCTTAGTGATAATGAGTTCTGTTAATAATACTGGAATCTACTGCTGGAATCGCGCCCGTCTCTTGCATCATCTTCAGCCTGGCGTCCGCCCGAATCATCAGAACAGACTGACCCAGCCCATCGCCTCGCACACAAATAACCCCTGCGACAAGAGCAACAGCGCCAGCCACAGCCATCGCCACGGCCGCATGCCGGTCCACGCCTCACGCGCAGGCGTGGCGGGTTCACCGCCATGCCCGGCCTTTGCCCTGGCCGTTGCGCTGCCGCCCGCAATGCGCAGTCCATATAGATAAGCGCCTGTCAGGCACAGCGCTGTCAACGCCGCGCCGAACAGGAACCAGATGACGCGCACCGGCCAAGGGCCAAACGAACCGAAATGAATGGGATCGGCCAGTTCCGAAATGCGCTGGTGCACGCTCAGGTCGGCTGCGCTGCGGCGCGCGGACTCGCCCTGTTCCAGCGGCAGGCGGATGGCATTGGCGCGATCCCGGACCAGCCAGGCTGGTGTCTGCCCTTCCACCTGCCCTGCCCGCCCGCCAGCCTCCAGCCGCAAGACTCTGATTTCAAGTTCCGGCCATTGCTGGCGAATTCGGGCAATAGCCGAATCCAGCGATTGCGCGTTGAATGGCGACGCGGCGCGCGGCGCGTCTTTGGTGGTGATCGCCGGCAGCGGTGGGGCATGGCCGCCCAACGATTCGATCAAATACCACAACCCCGACACGGCAATGACCACGGCGAACCACAGGCTCCATACGGCCAGCAGCCGATGCACATCGCCCCACATCAGCCGGCGTTTTCCGCGCCGTGGCCACGCCAGAAAGCCGCGCCACCAGCGTTTGTAGATGACCAGGCCGGTCACGACCAGCACGGTCAATGGAATCGACAGCGCCGACACCAACGGCACGCCATAACGCGTGGGCAAAAACAGGTGCCGGTGCGTATTGCGCAGCCAACGCTGGATGCTGAACCACGACGTGTCGCCGGTGACAACAGCCCGATAGGGATCGATCCAGACGAAGCGCTGCTTGCCCTGCGGCGTGCGCATCAGGGCCTGCGCAGCAAAGCGGGAGGCATGGGGCGCGGTGATTGATAACAGCGTCCAGCCCGGGTACGCCGCCTGAGCGGCCTCGGCCATGTCGCCCCAACTGGCGTGGCGCGATGCAGGCTCGACCCGCATCGCCGGCTGCACCAGCCAGTCGAGCTCGGTGGCGATGACCGCCAAGGTGCCCGTCATGCAGATGAAGGCCATCAACAGGCTGAGCTTCAACCCCGCCCAACTATGCACGGAAAACCACCATTTCCGCTTGGAGGCGCTGGCCGATGCAACGGCGGAGCGTGGGCTGGTGGAGGCTGAAGCGGCTTTCATTCTTGCACCCGATGACTGGCCGCCTGCGAATGTGCAGGGGCCTTATCAGGTACACCGGACGAGACGAAAAAAGATGCCAGGGCGTGACGCGTTCACGGGAGAAGCGGCCGGTGCGGGCCGCTTCGGCCACGCCAATGCCGCTACGCCACAGCCCGCTTCACAGCCCGCTTCAGATGCCGCTTCACATGCCCGCCTCACATGCCGCCTCACATGCCGCTTCACATGCCCGCCTCACATGCCCGCCTCACATACCCTTCTCACACGTTCTTTTTCACCTTCCCTTTACGAGCTCGAACCCTTCCCCCTTGAACACGCGCCCCGGGCTGCCGCGTTCGACCTCGTGATGGAATTGCCGGCGCTGCGCGCGCTGGGCCGCCCGCAGATCCTGCTCACGGTTGGCCAGCCGATGCGCAATCAGCAGCACGGCGATGCGCTTGTTGGCATGCTGGCTGCGCTCTGTCTGGACCTTCACCGAAATGCCGGTCGCGACATGGGTCGCGCGCACCGCCGATTCGGTTTTGTTGACGTGCTGGCCGCCCGGGCCTGACGCCCGCGTCGCTTCAAACCGGATGTCACCTGACACGTTCGTGGCGGGCGCCTCGCAACGCGAAGCGCCGATGAACCAGTTCTTGCGCAAATGCCCAGGCCGGTAGGGGCTTGGGCAGATCCACTGGATCGACCCTTCCCAGGCGGCCGCGAGCGCGTCAGCGCCGTCGCCGTCCAGGCTTAACAACACGGAACGCAACGTGCCTGGCCGGCTTCCGGCTTCGCTTTCCAGAACATCGGCGCACACGCTGCGCGCCCGCGCTTCGCGCAACAGAAAGCCCAAGGCCTTGGCCACCGCCAGGCAGCACTCGTCAGGACCGTGCGCGGCGGATAACTGTAATAGCTCCATCAGCAGCAGCCTCCGCGCGTCTTGTAGGTCAACACCGGACGCAGCTTTGCCAGCACCTTCACCAAGCCCGCCTCGGCAAGACTGGCGACGATGCTGTCCACTGGCTTGTACGCCTCGGGCGCTTCTTCGTAGATCAGCGCCTTGTCTTGGCAGACAACATGATTGCCCAGCTTGGTCCTGGTCAGTTGCGCCGGCGTGTAGCGCTTGACCAACCGGTCTTTGCACTCGCTGCGCATCCACTTGCGCCCTGCTCCATGCGCCAACGAAAACAAACTGGCCTCGCTGGGTTCAGGCTGCACCAGATAGCTGAAATCCCCACGCGAACCCGGGATGACGACCATGCCCGCATCCGCCGGCGTGGCGCCCTTGCGGTGCAGCCAGCCCTGCTCACCCTGGACCCGCGCGGGCGTAACCAGATTGTGATCCACATCCAGCAGCGCTTCGCCGGTTGCGCCCAAGCGGCTCAGGATGCGGCGCGCAATCAATTGCCGGTTGGCGCGCGCAAACTGTAACGCGCCGTCGTGCTGCGCCAGATAGTCCTGGCAGTCGGCGCTATCGTCCGCCAGACCGTGATGGCCATGACGCTGAACGTGTTCCTCAAGAATGGCCCGGCCCAGTCCGCGTGAACCGCTGTGCACCAGCAGCACCAGCTGCTTGGCGTTAAACGGCGTCGCGGCGAGCGCGTGCGGGTCATAAATTTCGTCGATGCGTTGCAGCTCGGCAAAATGATTGCCGCCGCCGATCGTGCCCAAGGCCTGGCCAAAGCCCACGCCCGCCGGTGCCAGCTGCGACACCAGCGTCTGCCACGATGCGTCCAGCGGACCATCGATATTGCCCAGCCGCTTCTCAAGCTTGTCGACCGCCACCTTGCCAGCGGCAAGGTTGGTGGACCACAGCGCCATGCCGCAGCCGATATCCCCGCCAATCAACGCGGGATACAGGCGCCCCACAGAGAAAAACGAGGCGCCTACCGGATACCCCCGGCCGGGATGCAAATCAGGCAAGCCCGCCACGCGGCGCATGCCGGCAAGCTTGGAAGTGGTGTGTAGTTGTTGGATCGCGTTGCCTTCGATCCACGTGTCGTCCGAGGCGATGAGTGTCACGCTCTCGGACAATTGTTGAATGCAATTGCCCATGGAAATTCCAGATCAGGTCAAGAAAGGGCTTGCTTGCATCGCAGGCGTCCACGCGCCGCCATGCCCGGTGTACAGGCGTGGCGCGGCGGGCAGACGCGCACGCAACGTGCATCCATGCAGGATGCGTGTGCGCGGGCGATGCTTGCGGAAAGACCCTGTGTGACAGGTCCGGGCCGAGATACTGCGAATGCGTTCTGTAGGGTTTACAGAAGGAAGAATTCGGTCTGACTAGGCGCGGCCTGCAAGGCGGGAAGTTTGTTTTTGCATGATGATTTCCTCCTGTGCAGTACGGTTGTTATTTGGGCGGGCCGAAGCGGATACCGTTGGGGTTTGCGTGGGACGCAATGATCGGCTGCGGCTGCGAATGGGTTTGATCCAGGGCAATGATTTTTTGCTGCGCATGGCGCATATTGCCGAGTGCGAGCACTTTATCATCGGTTCTTGTGAGCGGTATCGATGGGAATTAAAAAATCCATCAACAAACAACAGGGTGTCGGAAATTCGCGACACCCGCACATCCCCGATGAGGTCTTCGCTGGCTGGCTTGCCGTGCGTCTTGTCCTGCGTCTTGTCATACGTCTTGTCCTGCTTCTTGCCGTGCGTCTTGCCGCGCGTCTTGCCATGCGCCTTGTCCTGCATCTCGCCGTGCGCCTTGCTTGGCAGGGATTGACGTTTGCCCCGCCGCGGCTCGTTCATCATGGGTTCAGAGTTGGGGGCATATGCTTCACCCCCGTGAACCACCTGATCGCGGTGCATGCACAGAGATCAGGTGACTCACAGGGCGCATTCGCGCAGTATTCTGAGAACCGGCCCGGCATCGATGCCAACCATCGGCCGCGGGCGATAAAGAAAGGAAAAGCCATGTCCATCAAGAATTCCGACAAGCAGTATGCAGGCCTGGTCATTGCCATGCACTGGCTCATGCTCGTGGTTCTGGCGTTGGTCTACGCCTGTATGGAATTGCGCGGGCTGGCCACGAAAGGCAGCGATTTGTACAACAACATCAAAGCGCTGCATTTCTCGCTTGGGCTATGCGTGATCGGACTTGTCGTCCTGCGGCTCGCAATCCGAATGGCCGCAGGCAATGCGCCCGCTGTCCGTCCCCCTATGCCGCGATGGCAAGACATTCTTGCGCGGCTGATGCACTACGCACTGTATGCATTCATGATCGCCACCCCGATTTTGGGCTGGCTGACGCTCAGCGCAGCCGGCAAGCCGATTCCGCTGTTTGGCCTGAACGTGCCCGCCTTGGTGGGCGCCGACAAAGCCCTGGCGGACCAGGTGAAGGAACTGCACGAAACGTTGGCGACGGTCGGCTACTTCCTGGTGGGCTTGCATGCCGCCGCAGCGCTGCTGCATCACTATATTCTTCGCGACAACACGCTGGTTCGCATGCTGCCCGGACGGCGCTGACACGTCGCAAGGGGTAGTACGGATACCAGCATCACCAATGGTCTTGCTGCCGAACGGGGCCAATAGAACAATCCCTCTCGACTATTTACTTGAGAGGATTGTTCAAATGCGAATCTCGTTCTTGCACACGATGGCAAGCAGCGTAGCGGTCTTCGGACACGAAGCTGAGCAAGCCGGCTGCCCCCCAGAACGTATGCGCCATACCGTGCGCGAAGATCTTCGGCAGGCCATGGCGCACCCGCCAGGCGCAGGCGGCGATGCACACACCCTGATCCACCAGACGCTGCAGGGCTTGGCGGCCGAGGCCGATGCAATCATCGTGACGTGTGCGACGCTGGGCCCCGCGATCGACACCCTGGAATCATCCACGGTTCCCATCATCCGGGCCGACACGGCCCTGGCGGAAGCGGCTTCGCGCGCAGGAAACAACATCGCCGTACTCTGTGCGGTCGAATCCACCGTGGCGCCGAATCAGGCGCTCTTCGGGCGCTACGCGGCCACGACCGGTGCTCGCGTGACCGTCAAACTGATCCACGGCGCCTGGGCGCTCTATCAGGAAGGCAATTATGCTGAGTGCATGGCGGCATGCGCTCAAGCCGCACGTGACGCGCATGCTCAGGGCTTTGATGTCGTGGCCTATGCGCACCCCTGGATGGCAGGCGCCAGTGCATTGGTGGGAGAGGAATGCCGGCCGATACACGGCGCACAGGCGGCGCTGCGCGCGGTCGGCATCCACTCGTCGTTCTGAAGCGGATGCTCAACCCGCCCCGCCTCCCCTTGCGACGGCCACGCGGCAGGCGGGTTCAATTCGTCAGAATGAGTTTGCCGAAGCTCTGGTTGGTTTCCATACGGCGATGCGCGTCTGCGGCTTGCGCCATCGGGAACGTGCTGTCGATGACCGGCGTAAGACGCCCAGCGCCCAAGTCGTCCAGCCAGCGGTCGCGAAAGCGAGCCACCATGGCGTGCTTCACCGATTGCGGACGCGACTTCATCACCGTCCCCATGATCTGCAGATGACGGTATAGAACGGTCTGCAGATCAATCTCCGCGCCTGCTCCGCCTGCCAGCAGCCCGACCTGGACCAAGCGTCCGCCAAAATTCATCGATCGGATATTGCGGGCGAAATTCGGCGCGCCAACGAAATCCACAATCACATCCACACCGGCGCCCGCGGTCTCACGCGTGACCACATCATGAAAGTCCTCTGACCGGTAGTCGATCACCACGTCCGCGCCCAATGCGCGTAGCCGGGCAGCCTTCTCTGCGGTCGTCGATGCCAATACCTTGGCGCCCACCGCGTGCGCCAGTTGCACAGCGGCTGACCCCACACCGCCCGCCGCAGCGTGAATCAGAACGGCTTCGCCGGGCTGAAGCCGCCCAAGATGCATCAGCGCCTCGTGCGCGGTCACAAAGACTTCTGGCACGGCGGCGGCGTGCACGTAGTCCAACCCCGCGGGAATCGGCATCGCCATGCGATAGTCGACGCGGGCATAGTCGGCGTACGCGCCGCCGCCGGTGATGGCCATCACGCGGTCACCGGCCTGATAGCCCTGCACCTCGGCGCCTGCCGCGACCACCTCGCCTGCGGCTTCCAGGCCCATCAGATGGGAATCACCAAAGTCCGGGCGGCCGTAATGGCCCGTGCGCAGCAGCAGATCCGCACGGTTCACGCCAGCCGCGTGAACCTTCACCAACAGATCATGCGGCCGCAGCACGGGATCGGGCGCATCCACGCAATGCAGCACATCAGCGGAACCGAAACTATCAAAATCAATGGCTTTCATGGCCATCTCCATCAGGTTGTAGAGCGCCCCGGCGACCATCGCCAAGGCGGTATGAATAGCGGCTAGTGTCCGAACACGATACGCGCCGCATCCGCGACACTGCCGGGCAAACCCACAATATCGAACACAGTGATCGCCAACGCCGAGCACCAGCCCAGCACCAGCAAGCTCCACGGCGTGGGCCAGTTGCCCATCAGGCGGCGTGCGGTCACGAAATGCAGCAAGGGAAACATCGCGAACGGCAATTGCAGCGCCAATACGACTTGGCTCAGAATCAGCAGGTCGTTGACACTGCTGTCTCCGCGCAAACCGATAATGATGACCGCAGGCACGATGGCCAGCGAACGTGTAATGAGCCGGCGCTTCCACGGGGTTAGCCGCCAGTGCGTGAAACCTTCCATCACGACCTGGCCAGCCAGGGTGCCCGTGATCGTGCTCGACTGCCCCGACGCCAGCAGCGCCACCGCAAAGATCAGGCTCGCCACCGCTGTGCCCAGCGCGGGCGTGAACGTCAGGTACGCAAGCTGGAGCCAGTCGGTGTCATCCCCCAGAACGAAGCGTCGGCCGTTCACGAGAATGTCGCTGCGGCCATGAAAGACCTTGGCCGCCAAGAGCAGGATCGCGGCGTTGACCAGGCACGCCATCGTCAGCGATGCCACCGTCGACACGGCGTTCAACCGCAACGCCACTTTGGCCGATGCCTTACCGCCGGCAGGGTCCGCTTCAGAACGCTGCACCAACGCCGAGTGCAAATACAGGTTGTGGGGCATCACCGTGGCGCCGATGATCGCGACCGCGATGCTCGCCATGCCCGCGCTGGCCAGCGAAGGGTGCACGAGCGCCGCGCCCATCTCATGCAAATTCAGGCTGGTGCCGGGAAGCACGAAGAGTTCGATAAAGAACGCACCTGCGATGGTGAGCACCAACACAACGACCACGCGTTCAATGGCGCGCATTCCGCTTTTCTGCAGAATGAGCAAGAGGAGCACGTCGGCGGCGGTGAACATCACCGCCATCAGGATCGGCGTGCCGAACAAGAGATTGATGGCGACGGCGGAGCCGAGCACCTCGGCCAGGTCACACGCGCCAATCGCGATCTCGCAGAATATCCACAGCGGCATGCAGCACCATTTGGGATACCAGTCGCGACACGCCTGGGCCAGGTTCTTGCCGGTGACGATACCCAGACGCGCTGCCAGCAACTGCAGCACAATTGCCATCGCGCCGGCCAACGCCACCACCCACAGCAGCGCGTACCGGTACTGCGCGCCCGCCTGCAGGTCGGTCCCCCAGTTGCCCGGGTCCATATAGCCCACGCTCACCAGCAGCGCCGGGCCAAGAAACCTGCGTGATCGCTTGAGCGTGGCCACACCGCGCCCCACAAGATCCCGGCCACGCACGCCGGCCATGGCGGCCGCGCTGCCGCCTGGCGCCACATTCAGCTGTTCCTGTCCGGGCACAGCAGTCTCCTGTTCATGCAGACAGCATCGGGCGGGCGCGGCGGCGCTACGCCCGCCACGCGTCCTGCCCCATCAGGTTGCTCAAGCCGCGCTCGCCGCCAACGCGCGACGTTCGATGCTGGCGGCAAACAGCGGCGTCTCGCGGCTGTTATGGTCGCCGCCGTCTCGCTGACGCGCGTCGGCGGCGTCCTGGAACGGCGTGCCATGCAGTTCGATGAAGTTCAGAAATTCCTGCGTCGGGTGCGCCACCACGCTATTGGTGTATTCGCAGGTGTTGTCGTCAATTTTCTTCACGCTCAGCGTCCAGATCACTTGCACCCGCGTGCGGCCATTGGGGGTGAACGCGTCCGAGGTAGAGACCATCTTGCACAGCGTAGGCGTTGCCACTTCGGCGACGTAATGTTGAACCATCAGGGTCTTGCCAATCATCTCGACATTGATCGACATACGCTTGCCATCATCGGTAGTCGTGGCGCCTGCCGAGATATGGTCAGGCGCGCAGCAGCGCTGATACTCGGCCTCGGGCAGGTTGAACAGCCAGTCGGCGATGTCGACCTTTTCGATCGGAGCGTTGATGACTGCGCTGTAAGCGGAAGAAGACAGCTGCTTTTCAGTGATGATGATGTCGGACATGATCAGATTTCCTGGTAGGCGATTAGGCCGCTGCTCAAGTGGCGGCTGATGAACTCATCAACACGCTCGCACCTGCTGCTGACGTCGTTGAATGAGGCCTCACTATCGGCCTGAATCAAGCCTTCAACCAGTTATCTCTTGGTATGCGGAACCGACCGGAAAGGTCATACCAAAGCGTAGTTTTCAGTCGCGAGTGGCTATGCCTCGTGCGTCTGCTGCGCGGCGGCAGCGGCGGCTTCGGCCAAAGGCGTCACACGCGGCACGACGGCTTCCAGGCTGCGCAAGTTCACCGCAAGCACAGACGCGCCCTTGCGCCGCGCCGCCAGCGTGGCGGGCAAAGCGACTGGCATACCGTAGTCATTGGACAGGCGCACGGCAAGTTCGATGAGCTTGCCGGCCTGGGCCGGTGGCTTGCCCTCGACATCGAACATCTGCGGCAGCAGCGCCGCCAACGTCTGAAGCACTCGGCAGCCGGCGAGCGCGCTGATGGACGCGGCGTCGGCCAGGGTTTGCGCCAAACGTCCGGCCAACGCGAAGCCCTGCGCCAGATGCGCCGCGATCTGTGCGGCGAACGGCGCGGGATCGAGCAAGCCGGAATCGGCCAGCCGCGCAATCGCCTCTGCCGCCTGGGCGCGATGCTCGGACATCTTCGCCGAAGCGGCCAGCGCCAAGGCCGAGTACACGGGCGCACCCGGTACCAGCCGGGACGCGCCCAACGCCGTCAGCAATGGCCCCAGGCCGCGCACATTGATCACCTGCACCGCCGCGCACAACATCGGATGAAAATGCGCGGCCAGCGTGTCGGGGTTGGACCGCAGCAGCCAGGCCGCCCATTGCACGACCTGGTCGTAGCCATCCTGCTCCCGCGCCTCTTGGGCGCGGAAGGTGAATTCGGCGGACACAGCGGTGACATCCAGGGCCGGCGAGGCAGAGGCGTCGGCCTCTCTGGCGGCGCCCGTCGCGATCCAGAACGGCTTGGGTCCCTCTCCCAACACGTCAAGGTCGCGCGAGAACGTGCCCTCGCCCGGCGCGGCAAGCACTCGCTCCCACACGAAACGCTGCCCCGAGACTGCCGCCGGCGGACTGAACGGCTTGCCCTGCGCCCGGCTCGACCGCAGGTCGTGAAAGGCGCCGGCCAGCAAGGCCAGCGGCGAATGGGTCGGCACGTATTGGTAGCCCCAGCGGGAAGTCCCCGTCTCCGTGATTTCCCAGTTGCCAGTCTCCACGTCGTATTCGCTACTGGTGAACGCGTGGTCCTGCAGTGCCACGCCAACGGGGTCCGGCTTGCCCGCGCTGACTGCCACGAAGCGGGCATAGCCCTTGAAACTGACGTCATCCCTGCCCAGCAGCGCGGCGGCCAGAAGGCGTCGCGGCGAGGCATGGCGTTCATCCCACACCGACTCGATGATCTCGGCGCCGCGGCGTTGCAGCGCCTCGGGCATTGGCATTTGCGGACGGCCAGCCAAATAGTCGAAGAGGCGCGGCAACGCAGCGCCGTGCCCGGCGCCCTCGAACTGCGCCCCGATCAACGCGTGCAATTCCTCGTCGTCGCCAATGGCGGGCGCTTGATCGGCAAGATCTGGTAGCGGCGCGCGGCGCGGCGCCGGCATCGTGATCACCCGGGTTCCGGCGTCATCCTTCAAGCGCGCGTCGCCGTTCGCATCGGCCGGCTGCGTCTCGCGGGACGGAACCACCAGCTTGCGCGCCAGCGCGGCGAGGTCCAACGGCATGCCTTCCAGCGCCTCGCCGACAATCTCCGAGATGCGATCCCGCTGCTCGGCATCGGTCTTTAGCGCGGCAAGCAGCCCGAGCTGGGCCTTGACCAGTTTTTTCTCCGAACGGGTCAGCACGGCGGACCCGGCCTCGATCATGGCGTCTGCGTCCAACTGCCCCGCAGCACGCTTGAGCATGTCCTGGGCCAGGCCGACCGCCGTGCTGGGCGCCGTGCCGAGCACCGCGAAATACGTGTGCGGGCTGGCCGCGACTTCTTGCGCGGACGGATCGGCCAAACGGTGCATGCGCAGGTACCAGGCGATGGTCTTCGCCGAGAAATCTCGCAGCAGGGCCGCAAGCGACTCCGTGAGCAGGCGTTGCCGGAACGCCGGGCTGTCCTGGCAAAGCGCCAGAACAGCGGCGTCCCATGCGGGTCCGGTACGCTCGATGAGGAGGTAATCGGCACCCATGCCCTCGACGCGGAACAAGGCCCAGAACTCGCGCTCGATCCAATCGGGGTGCGCCTGCAGATGCGCGGCCATGAGCTTGCCATGGTCCTCGTCCAGTTGCCCGTCCCCGCCGATGGCGGTGACCTGTTGCACGAAACTCCGGAGATAGGCCACGGACAGGGGCGCGTCGCCGTCCAGCTGCACCAGCGCGTGGCATACCGGCCATACCAGATGCTCGCCCCACCAGTACTGCTCGGCCAACAGCTCGATGAATGCGGCGCGCCACGGTGCGTCCCGACCGCTGCCCGCGGCGATGACGGCTGGCGCCATCGCGCCATGGAGTGCGCCATATTCACGCTTGCGCTGCAAATCCGCCGGCGCCAGTGTGTCCGCCACGAGCTTGGGCTTGCCCAGCGCGGCCAACACGAAGCACGCCCTGGGCGTCGGCCCCTCCGCGCTGAACAGGCGCGATGGCGGCAAGGCCTTGGCCAGCGCGGCGCGGTCTTCCTCGCTCGCGCCTGCCAGCGCGCGGGCAAAGGCGGCGATGTCTGTCGCGCTGCCGCTAGCGGCCTCGCGTAGCGCCGCGCGGCGTTCGGTCAGGCTCATCAGGGTCATGCGTCGGCTCCAGGCGCGTTGAGAGGATCGAGAAACATGCGCACGGCAAGCGTGTGCTTGCAAGGCCCGCGCGTGCCTTGATATTTGGCGTTCCAGGGGCAGGTACAGCGGTCTTGCGCCGGCTCGGCACCCAGCGCCACCCGGTAGTGCTGCTGCCCCGACTGCACCGTGTACTGCCCCTCGCCCTCGGGCCGCACTCCGCCGCCCGCCAACAGCTTGCGCGCATCGGCCAGCCGCGGATGCAACGTATCGAGCAGCCCCGCCTTCACCGGCAGCGGACGATGGAAATACGCGCCCGCCGCCAGATCGAAACCCACCTGGCCGGACGACGCCAGCACGCCCAGCGCGGACGCGATCTGCGCTTCCGGCAACATGGCCCGCGCGGCCAGATGGGCAATATCGATGCGGGGTTCGAAGGCCAGGAGCGTTGAGAGGAATGCCGCGTCCTCGTTGGCATCCCCGCCCGCGATCAGATGCAGCACCGAACCCTCCCCCGAGAAGCCGCGCGCCTTCTCCGGGCTCAGCCCCAGCGTGACCCGTGCCCCGGGCAGCTCCAGCACCCAGGCGCTGGCCTGCGGCTGCCCTCCCGCCGCCACATCCGCCCCGTAGGCGCGCAACGCCGTGGCGTAGCGCAGCAGCGGCTCCAGCGCGCGCAGCCGCTCCGGTCCTGCAACGCAAACCGCGCCGGGCGTCGCCTGCGTCGCCAGCCGCAGGGAACGGGCGGCCTGGGTCGCCCACATCACCGTCTTGGTCGCCGACGAACGCGGCAGTGCCTGCACGAACTGGCGCAACGCCACGCCCGTCAACTCGTGACGCGGCATCATGCCCGCAGACAGCATCTGCGTCTCGGCAAACCCCTTGAGCCAGCGCGTGGGCAAAGGGACTTTCTCTTCGACGATCTCGCCCTCTGCCGTCGCAACCCGCAACGCATCACCGCCCACTTTCAGGTGCAAGGGCTCCGACGCGCGCAACCCCGCCAGCGCCTGGCGCAGCGGTGGATTCACGTCCACGTTGGTGACGCCCGCCGCCAAGTGCGTGACGTCCAGCGCCGCCGCGTCCACATCCAGGCGCGCATACACGCCGCAGCACACGCTAAAGGACTCGAAGCGCAAGCCCTCGGGCGTGGACGTCACGACCGGGTCCGCCGCCCGCAGCACCGCGGCCAGCGTATTCGGCGGCACATAGAAACGCGTGCGCGCCACCCGCGCCAGCATCAGCAGCGCTTGCGCCACCACGGCGGGCTGCGCCACAAAACCGGAAAAGAAGAAGGGATGCGCCACCGCGCCCGACGGCGCAAGACCGCCGCTGGTAGCCAGCCTCAGGTCGGCCTGGCCCTGCCGCTGGGCGAATTCGGAGGGGGCAAGATAGGCATAGGCCAGCTCCGTCATGCTGCGTAGCTTCTAGCTATAGGCTGGGCGCCGCGCTGACCCTGTGCCGTCGCGTTAAGGGGCCGCCGAGCGCGATCTGGCTGAGGCGAACGCCTGCTGCCGGGCGTCTGTGTCGATGAGACTTTTCGCTGCGTATTCATTGGGTGACATGATAACGGGCGTCCCCATTTTCCCGGGTTGGGATTGTGCAGCCTGCCTATGTTGCACAGACGCCGCACCAAAATCGCATTGATAGTCTTTCTCATTCTTATTGGGTAGACTTGCGGGCATCTTGTCCACGCCCGACCCGCTCACCCTCCCCGCGATCGAAACCCTGTACCGCCGCCATCACGGCTGGCTGCGAGGGTGGCTGTGCGGCAAAGTCGGTGACGCCAGCGATGCGGCCGACCTGGCACAGGACACCTTCGTGCGCCTGATGACCGGCCGCCAGGGCACGGTGCTGCGCGAGGAGCCGCGCGCCCTCATCACCCATATCGCCAAGGGGCTGCTGGTGGACCACTGGCGGCGCCGCGCCGTGCGGGAGGCCTACCTGGAAGCAGTAGCCCACCTGCCGGAGCCGCAGGCGCCGTCGCCCGAGACCAGCCTCATCATCATCCAGACCCTGATCGAGATCGACGCCATGCTGAGCCGGCTCCCTACCGTCACGCGCGATATCTTCCTGCTGGCTCAGCTCGAGGGCCTGACGCTAGCCGAGATCGTTGCGCGCACCGGCAAGCCGCTTATCACCGTGCGCCGCCATCTGCACAAGGCGCTGACGGCCTGCATGGCGGTCGCGGCATGAGCGCCGCCGATGGCGCGATGGACCGCGCCCTGCTGGACGCGGCGGCCGACTGGGTCATCCGCCTGCGCTACGACACCCCCGATGCGGATACTCGCGAAGCTTTCGCGCGCTGGCTGGCCCAGAGCGACGCCCATGCCCAGGCCTGGGCGCGCGCCGAACGGGTGCTGGGCCATTTCGATCGCGTTCCCGCCAGCATCGGGCGCGACGTCCTGCGTTCGCGCGGACGCCGCTCGGTCGTGCGCGCCCTGATCACGGGCGGGCTGCTCTTACCGGCCGGCTGGATAACCTGGCGCCAAGCACCGGTCTGGATGGCCGACCTGCGCACGGCCACGGGCGAACAGCGCGATTGGATCTTGGACGACGGCACGCGCGTTGTGCTCAATACCGGCAGCGCCGTGGACGTGCGCTTCACCGCCACCGAGCGCCGGCTCGTCCTCTTGGCCGGTGAACTGCTGCTGACCACCGGCAAGGACGCGGCCCGGCCACTGCTCGTTCAGACGCCGCACGGCGAAGTCCAGGCCCTGGGCACGCGCTTCAGCGTGCGCCTGAACGAGCGCACCTGCAAGGCAGCCGTGTTCGAGCATGCCGTCGAAATCCGCCCGCGTCACGGCCAGCCGCTGCGGCTGGACGCCGGCCAATCCGCCCGCTTTACCGAGGCGGGCATCGACATGCCCCTGCCCGCCAACGCCGACGACACTGCGTGGGAGCAAGGCATGCTGGTGGTGCGCGACGAGCGTCTGGCCGACGTGGTGGCCGAGCTCGGCCGCTACCGTCCCGGGGTGCTGCGTTGCGACGCCGAGGTCGCCGGCCTGCGCTTGTCGGGCGCATTGTCGGTCAGCGACACAGACGCGGCCCTGCGCGTGCTGGCCGCCCGCCTGCCAGTCAAGGTGCTGCGCCGCAGCGCCTATTGGGTGACGGTCGCCTCCCGGTGAAAAAAAGTTTGTCGGGCATGAGCACTTTTTCCTTCTCGTGCGGCTAGGGAAATGACACCGCTTCGGCGGGCGAATTTCCCCAGATGACAGAAAGGACGAAAGAGTGACTGCACGCAATCACGCCGGGTTGGGCCCGCGCAAGCTTTGGATGTTGTCGGCGCTGTGCGGCGCCCTGGTGGCCGGCGCCGTGGTCCTGCCGGGCACCGCACAGGCCCGCCCGGTAGCAATCGCCGCCGGCCCCTTGAGCGCGGTGCTCGCCAGTTACTCGGCCGCCGCCGGTGTGCAATTGGTCTTCGACCAGGCCCAGCTTGCCGGCCGCCAAAGCCCCGGCCTGACCGGCAACTACGGTGTGCAGGAAGGCTTCGATCGTCTTCTGGCCGGCAGTGGTTTTCGGGTGGTGTCCGATGGCGCCGGGGGCTATGCCCTGCACCGCGAGTCCCACATTAGCGAACTCGCTCCCGTGACCGTCACCGGCATGGCGGAACGCGCCACCAGCGAAGGAACCGGCTCCTACACCTCCGAAGCCGTCACGATCGGCAAGGGTCTGCAGCGTCTGAAAGACATCCCGCAATCGGTGTCCGTAATCACGCGGCAGCAGCTTGACGACCAGAACCTCAACAGCCTGGGCGACGCCATGCGCAATGTCACCGGCGTGACTGTCGAGACGCTCAGCTCCGGCGGCGGCATGTCCGGCTTCATCTCGCGCGGCTACTCGTTGGACAAGCTCCAGGTCGACGGCCTGTCCACCCCGGCCGGCGCTGGCAACCTCTCGCCGGGCTTCGACCTGGCCATCTACGACCGCATCGAAGTCCTGCGCGGCCCCGCTGGCATCTACCAGGGCACCGGCGAACCCGGCGGCTCGATCAACCTGGTGCGCAAGCGGCCCTTGCAAGATTTCGCCTTCAGCGCCCAAGCCAGCGTTGGGTCCTGGGACTACTACCGCGCCGTCGCCGACCTGAGCACCCCCTTAGACAGCGAAGGCAAGGTGCGCGGCCGCTTCATCGCCGCCTATGAAGACCGCGGTTCCTTCGTCGACCGCGTCGAGTCGCAGCGCCCGACCCTCTACGGCATCGTCGAGGCCGACCTGACGTCCCGCACCACGGTGGCGGCAGGCATCACCCACCAGCGCTTGCGCGCCACCCCCGCCTTCGGCCTGCCGGCCTACGCCGACGGCGGCCTGCTTGACGTGCGGCGTTCCACCAATCTGAGCGCCGACTGGAACCGCATCGAAGAAGAAACCACCGAACTCTTCGCCGACCTCGAGCATCGCCTGGATGGCGGCGGCCGCGTGAAGGCCGGCGTCTTTCATCGCGACACCGACACCCCCGTGCGCGACTTCACCTGGCCCAACCGCGCCGTCGACCCCGCCACGGGCAACACCAACCTGATCGCCTGGTCCTACCGCAACCACTGGAAAACGACCGGCGCCGACCTCAACCTGAACCAGCCCTTCCAGGCCTTCGGGCGCGAACACTCGCTGCTCGTCGGCGCCGACTACAGCTACACCCACAAGGAGTTCACCTATGGGGGTGGCGCGATCTTCCCGACCAACATCTATCAGCCCATCACCAACATGCCCAAGCCGGACATGGAGCAGGTCAACGGCAGCGACGGGCGCGTCAGCGAATTCGGCCTTTACACGCGCGCCAATCTGCAACTGGCCGACCCGCTCAAGCTTGTCGTCGGCGCGCGCCTGGCCTGGTGGAAAAACGACGCCCGCAGCGACAACGTGTACTTCGGCGACTTCAGCCAGAATGTCGACCGCATCGACGCCCGCACCTCGCCCTACGCCGGCCTCATCCTCGATCTGACCCCCCAATGGTCGGCCTACGTCAGCTATACCGACATCTTCCAGCCCCAGACGGCCACCAACGCCCAAGGCTCCACCCTCCAGCCGCGCACCGGCCGCCAAGTCGAAACTGGTCTTAAAGGCGAATTGCTCGACGGCCGCCTGAACACCCACGCCGCCCTGTTCCAGATCGTCGACCGCAACCGCGCCATGACCGATCCGGACAACCCGCTCTTCTCCATCGCCGCGGGCAAAGTGCGCAGCCAGGGCTTCGAAACCGAAGTCAGCGGCTCCCCGCTGCCCGGCTGGGAAATCATCGCCGGCTACGCCTACACCAACACCAAGTACCTTGAGGCCCCCGCAGCCACCAAGGGCATGGCATACAGTCAGATCACCCCGCGCCATGCCATCAACCTCTGGACCCGCTACCACTTCAGCCAACCCGAGTTGCAAGGCTTCTCGGTCGGCGCGGGCGTGCGCTACAACAGCGGCTTCTACCAGCAAACCGGCAACGTCCGCTGGGACCAGGGCAGCTACACCACCCTCTCAGCCCAGGTCGGCTACCGCTACAACAAGCATTTCGACGGCACCCTCACCGTCGACAACGTCTTCGACCGCGTCTACTACGAAAAGCTCGGCGGCGGCTCGCGCCAGAACTACTATGGCCAGCCGCGCAGCGTCATGCTGACGATGCGGTACCAGTATTGAAGAGAAAACAAGCTTGATCAGTCACTCCGGATTTCGTGCGGGGGCGGCATGGAGTCCGGGGGGAAGCGTTTCTGGTGTCGAACTGCGCGAAAAATGAAACCCGGATGGCAGCGAATTCAACGGGTTAGAAGCCTTCAATCTCTGGCACTGGGATCGGGTGAGCACCTAAGTTGAGATTTTGCGGTGAAAGCGTCACTTAGCTTGGGAGTTTGCGATATCGGCAAGCCGCCCTGCGGCTTCGATCTCGGCTTGGTGAGATCACTGCAGCGCCATCGAACCGGCGATCGGACGCATGGCGGCTCACTTTTACTTCGGCCCCCACAGGATGCTTTTAAATAGCAAAATTCGCCCCCCCCGGAGGGCTTCGCGTATTACTTGCCTGCGGCGCCCAGCGCCTCTGCCCAGTTCTTTTTCATGGCAGCGATGCGGTCCACGTAGGCGGACTTCAGGCAGGCGGCGTCGGGGCAACGGTCGCGCACAGTGGTGCGCCATTGCGTCTGCTCTTTCGCTACAGGATCGCGCCATTCACCGCTTTCACCGTCACGGCCAGCGGTTTCGGCCTGAATCTTGTCGTAAAGCTCCTTCACCTGATCGTCCAGCTTGGACAACGATGGTTCGGCGCAGATGAGATGTTCGACATGGGTTTTCGCGGCCTTGCAGTCGAAGCTGGCGGCATAGGCGGCGTCGCTCTGCAGGAAAGGAGCGCTGGCGAGGACCGCGCAAATTACAGCATGCAGGATCGCGTGTTTGCCTTGAGCGCTTTGCCGGCACCGGCCTTCCATGATGCCGGTCGGTATTGCCGCGAGAACGGGGTTGCGCACGTCCTTCACTCCTGAATAGTCTGCGGCCACGGATAGGGTGGACCAAGTAGACGATTTTCCCGTTTGTCGAAAAGTTGTGCAACTTTTGGCTCTCGTATGCCTTGAACCCGTGGCAGGTGTTCAAGCGCTACATCGATGACGGCCGGTTTAAAGCGATATCACCCTAGGCGTGACACACGAAATTGGACCTCCATGTCGAAGTTCATTGAAGGTGGAAACTCGACATGTTGTAAATCATGGACTTAGCGAAATTTGGTTCATTCACTTTGGCCGCAGTGGTTCATTGAACATCGCATTCTTCCCCAAAAAGTTCATTGAACTTGGGTGATGATTGGGACCATCACATCTCGAGGCCCCCATGCCAGTGCGCCTGCCCTACCCTACAACGGCTGTGAGCTAGACGCGGTTGACGAACGTCTGCCAGCGGCCAAGAGCGGTCGTTCATGCACCAGATGAACGGCGACCGTCCATGGGTCAAGCGAAGCATGCCGATCAGTCGCGCTAGCGCTCATCCACACGGGTTTGAGTATCCGCTGGTGGATCAGTAAACGAACTACTTCCCAACGTCTTCGCCCCTTCGGCTTCACGTATTCATGCCAAGCGGAGCTCGATACGAGGTGGCACGCCACTTGCTACGTCCCTCCATGCGCTGGGAGTGCGAAAATGGCTATCAAACGGTTCTATGCGTTAGTCAAACAAACGGTGACGAACTGGCTGGACGACTACGCACCCAGCATGGGTGCCGCCATCGCGTTCTACACGGTTTTCTCGCTGGCGCCACTACTTATTATCGTGATCGGAATCGCAGGGTTCTTTTGGGGCCGCGAAGCCGCGCAGGGACAGTTGTTAGCCCAAGCCAGCGCCTTGGTCGGCGCTGAGGGCGGGAAGGCGGTAGAAAGTGTCGTATTGGGTGCGCAAGAGCCCGCGCAGGGCATTGCTGCCACCGTTATCAGCCTCGTGATGTTGGCAGTCGGGGCGACGACAGCCTTTTCGGAACTACAGAGCGCGCTGGACCGCATCTGGAAGGTCAACCCCAAGAAGCTGTCCGGCATTTGGGCCCTGATCCGCGCGCGTCTTCTTTCCTTTGGCCTGATTTTGACATTGGCGTTTTTATTGGTCGTCTCGCTTGTCGTCAGCACAGTGCTGGCAGCACTGGGCAGTTGGCTGGGCGGCGACATCCCCGGCTGGGGGATGCTGCTCCAAGCGGTTAACGCAGCAATTACGCTGGGCATCCTCACCCTGTTTTTTGGGATGATCTACCGGTTTATGCCTCAAGTCTCAGTCGCTTGGCGAGACGTTTGGGCAGGGGCGTTTGTGACCGCCGTTATGTTCGAAATCGGGAAGTTTCTGATCGGCCTGTACATGGCTAAGGCGTCCGTCGCCTCCTCGTACGCTGCGGCGGGATCCCTGGTGATCGTGCTGATCTGGGTTTATTACGCGGCCCAGGTATTTCTGTTGGGTGCCGAATTTACCCGCGCTTATGCCGAAGCGCATGGATCCCGCCGAGACCGTAGCCCTGCTTCGCCTACCAGAAGCGATGCGCGAACCTAGCTCACCGGTTGCCTTGCAAACGGACAAGAGCCGCAAGGGTCAGGCGGAGCCTGTCCAACGTTTGTCTATTAGTGCTGGTCCAAGGGCCGAGCGCAGCGAGTCAAATGGTCGCTCAGCGGCCGTCCACATATCCACGGGTTCGAGTTACACGTCTTCTCCACAGTTCTCAGCGAGGCCGGGATCATCATGACGCGACTTCGCTTCCGGCCAAGATCGGACCTTTCGGAATTTATTCTGATGCCCGGCCGGAACTGAAAGCGATGGATCAATTCGATCATCGCCTTAACTCTCGGACCTGTCGACATTCGCGCAGAAGTGGGGCGCAACGACGTAAGCGGCGTATCTCGAAAGCTGTTCTCCGCCAGAGCCTGCACCCGGAACCTTAAAAACTACCAAGTGAAGGCGTGCCGCGCACGTTTCAACAAAAGAGAACACGGGCGAAGAGTTATCGGTTGCGACACCTCTCTTTGCCCCAACTGCAAGATGGTTGAGTATCTGAAGTCTGATCGATTATCGGACCTGTCGTGCATCGACGCGGCAATCCGCAACCCTGGGGGGCCGCCCTAGTGCAATTGTTCTTGGTGGGTCACATCACCTTGACGATTTGTGGTGGACTCCAAGTTCCTTTCCCCGGAGGCAGGATGGAAGGCGAGTCTGTCCTAGGCCAGTAGAGGCGCATTACCAAGTACATGAGATCGTTCGGTGCTGGCAGCCAGTTGTTCTCCTTGTCCGCGCCGGGAGACGCTTTCTGAAGGTAGAGCGTCAGCGAACCATCCGCTTCTTTCGTCATGCTGGAGAGCATGGGCGAGTTAATGAGATAACGATCAATCGAGTTTTCAATTAGCAATTGCGTCTTGCCGTCGTACATGGTCACCGACCAGAAAGCATTGACTGGCGGCAGTTGTCCGTCGCGAAAGGTAATGGTGTAGTTGTGTTTACTACCGTCAAGCGGTTCGCCATTGGGCAAGGTCGTGGTCAGGGGGTACGTGGCTTCCTCGGCATCGTTGGCATATATGCCCGCCTGCGCCACAGCCGCTCGCTTCAGCCAGTCTCCGTGGTAGAAGGCCCTGTCGCCGCCAGCCCCCACGATGTTCCAGCCGTTGACTTTCGTGCCCAGATCCTTGATAGCATTTTCGACCTTGGCGTGCCCATCCTGTATGCCCTGAGCGACGGCGCTCTTTTGTTCAGCGGACAGCTCCTCGAAGCTGAACTTCTTGTCCGCGCCAATGCCCAGAAGAGCAAGCTTCGCACGGATCGCCACTTCGTCCGGTGCGGCCGGGCTGAATTGCAAGGCGAAACCCAGGTACGTGAAAAAGTCTGTCTTTGCCAGATCGTTGTTGATCCTTGGAAAGGCGATCGCAGGCGCGGCAGGAGGTGCCGGCTGCTTAAGATATGCAGAAAGCGGCTGTGCTTTGTAGCCCGATTGAATAGCTTCGACGTTGGGCATGTCGGCCGGGTTGAACAGTTGGGTCCGGAAGACCGCGAAAGGGAGCTGCGTTGCGGAACGAAAGACCTTCCTTACACTTGGTGGAATGTCGCCGTTCCAGTTGGGGCCAGCGATCATGTAGTCGCCAGCCTCATCCCCAGTGGAACGGCTTCCGATGTAGCCGAAATTGTAGGTGTTGCCGTCAATAAGTTGCACCGAGTAGTACCGAGGCATTTTCACCGCAGGCACTGATAACACAATCGGCTCGCTGCGCAAGTCCATGAACATCATGGAATAGGGCGTGTCGCTGTTCGGCGAGATGATGGCGGTGTCCTTGTAATTGGCGACATGGTGCAGGCTGCGAATCTGGTTAAACGGTGCCTTGTACTGGCTTGAGTTCCTGTCGACGGCGTACTCGTACATGATCGCGTAGTTCATCACAATAGGCAGACCGTAGATGTACCCTTCTTCCGCTATTGCCCGCGTTTCGGAGGGGCTGATTTCCGCGCAGGCATAGGAGGATGTGAAGGACGCAATCACCAGCATCGCGTGACAAAGTGCTTTCGGTAGTTTGATGTCCATGAAGCTCTATTCCCTTTATTAAGTTTAATTGGGTGGATCGGCTCACCACTGACTAACGACAGGATGAGTCGAGGCCAATCACGACTTCATAACTGATAGTGCACCCGGCTTCATGTGAACCTCCCCGCGAGGTGATGCCACGGAACAGCCACCGGGCCCAGAATTCCCCTCTAAGTTGGAGGCGCACGCCCGCTATGCGTAGGGGAACGACCTATTTGCACGGCTCGTCGGAATCCCTATAAGTGCTTCGTGACTTCATGCGGCTAATCACATGGCACGGACCGAGTCTGAAAAGCATCTTTTTAAAAGCGGATGGTCAAGCCAGCCATTGGGCCGAGAAGCACAGCATCGAACTTAAAGCCGCCGGCACTGTAATCCACGCCCAACGCACGGTAGCCGACAGTCGCTGAGAAGCTCTTGCTGATGTTGTATCCAATGCCGATTCCAACATCCCAATCCGCATTCGCGCCGCCCGCGCCTACTAGCCCCCATCCTGTCGCATATAGCTTTGGAGTGAAAACGTAGCCTCCCCGCACTCCTACCACAGCATCGACCCATGTCGCGCCATCGCTGCGTTTCCTGCCGTTCAGGCGTGCCCCCTTGAGCGTGATGTCGGTGTCTACCGACCAAACACGCAGACCCGCCACAACATCAAGGCTGTGGGGCGACTGATCAAAGACCGAATACCCCGCGCCCAGCAGCCCCGTGAACGTCTTGCTGTGGACGTCCGCACTAGTCGCTACAACCTCCCGCGGCGTGTCGCCCTGTGCCCCGACCTTTGCATAAATAAGATCGCCGAAAAGGCTGTACCGGCCTTTACGTGCTTCGCCGGTAAGCATGGCCGCGAAATCTAGGTTATCGAAGATCTGATCAAAGCTCGTGTCTACATCGATGTCCGGCAAACCTCGGTGAGACACTTTTCCAGACAGCGCCGGTGCCCACACATAGGGCGTGACTGAAAACTCCCATTCGCTTGTATGCCGGAGGTCTAACGCAGGCGTAGCATCCCGTTCGGCGCCAAAACCAGAGTCGGCGTAGAGGAGCCCGCCAATCAGACATCCTATGATGAGCTTTATCATCGTCCCGCCTCGGCCCGCAAGAGCCAGTGAATAATTCACGGCAGCACCCCGAGGGGCTCTATCGAAACGACATCACTCCGGGAATTGCATATTCAAGCACGCAATGCGTTTACGCGATGCTCCAACAGACCGATTTCGGCAGATATGACTTTCAGTGATTCCCTTTGCTTCATGGCGGCTCCCTCTTACCGGCTAAGGCACTTTATTCCTAGCAGGGCTTCGAAGGGAGTGAGGGGTTACCCCTTGTTGCTGCCGCGCGAACTGGCAAACGGAGAGGAAACCCCCTTGCAGTAGCCCGATGTGTTATTGGATGTGGGCTAAAGATGTATTGACCGAAAGGCTGGGTGGTGTCCCAATCGAGGCGCTGAACTTGCCAAGCCACTTCATCGGAGTCGCGCCATGCAAACGGTCTACACGAAGCGTCCTACAGTGTTGATTGCGGTAAGCCCAGATGGCACCACCTTTGTAATCGAGCGTCGATGCCGCTCGCTACCCTGCGATGATGGCGAGCAGGGGTTCTTCTATTGCTGCTTGCAGGATGGAAGCGCCGTGGCTTGGTTAGGTGAAAACCAATTCCAACTAGCCGACGGTACGACTTTACTCGCGGTCGCATGCCGCCTACCAACTGCCGGCGTTTAGCGATCTCCAACAGGCCTGCGCGGCGACAGTCTGGCCATTCGGCCGCCCCGCGCAATACAAAAAGGCCGCAATTGCCGTTTTTGGTCCAGCCGAACGGCGGATTTACAGAACGGGGCGCCGCACGCGAAACTCATAGGCACATCCTAGTAAAACAAAACAGGAAATGCGAAATGCCGGCAAACCCAGGTAAAAGCTCCATTGCAGTAGTGGCTATCGCGGACGATGGTCGGCGCTTCCGAATAGAGCGACGGGCACGCACGCTCCCCGGTGACAAGGGCGAAAATGCTTTCTTCTATTGTTGCCTCCCAAATGGCCAGACGGTGGGCTGGTTGGGATACGGCCAATATCAACTGCCCGACGGCACAGTAGTGCACACACCCACATCACGGCTTATCCCGTAGCTCATCCGGCGGTGCAAAACAAAAAAGCCCGCTGCTTTCGCTGGCGTGCCTTCACTCGTTTGGAGCGGGCTGCGGGAATCGAACCCACATAAGCGGCTTGGAAGGCCGCAGCCTGGCTGTGCGGCGCCTGTCGAGACGTCGCAGTTTTGCGTCACGTCATTCCATCGTGGATAGCTGGTGGAGCACTGCGTCTGAGTTACGCTGCAGCTGTTGTTGGTGCACCAACGCGTCGGTTTCGCGGCTCAGCGCCTGGTCTACTTCCTCGAGCGTGATGGGTTCCAGAGAAGCTGTGCGATCCGACTGTTTCACAATCACCTGGACAGGAACCCCCTGTCGAACGAAGTAAGTGAACGATTTCCGGTGGTACTTGATCCACCCCGCCTTGCGAAGATTTGCCATGAACGTCTGAGTGCTACCGTCGACGTGGCAAGCTTGGCGAGCTTCGCGGCTGTAGTCGTTACTACGATCCGGCCGACGCGCGCAGCGTGCGTCTTCGGTGTCGCGGTTGAACGTCAACAGCACGCTGCGATAGCTGAGTTGCTCGGGCGTCAAGCCGCGGACATCCCCATTACGGGGGCTTCCGGGTAGCGGTGCAGGATGCGCCCGCGCAATCAAGGGGACGCGGTAGTGCCATAAAGGCTACGCAGCACCGCCTGGTGCCATCTGCGCACGGTGCATCATCTCAGTCAAGGCTTAAGACGTTTCGATTTCTTCTCTCGACCAGACCTAGTGCCGGAGAATTTTTGCGGCGCGGCCGCGCCCGTCGCAGCCATCGATCTCTTGTTCTGAGCAAACTTTGAAACCGACATCCCTAGCTAGCAAGATCGCTGAGCGGCCGCTCCGGGTCGGGAGCGGCCGCAGTTTAATCAAGGCTCCCCGTCAACGTTGGCGTCTGATGCCACAAGCTACCCAGGATCTCAGCCCTTTAAACTTGAGGCATTGGTCAACCTTCGCTTGATGCACAAAGTCAGGGGGATTACTGATAATCGTTAGTCCTACAATACGGATGAGCGATAGCTTGCGGGGATAAGCGGATAGCAATAAAAACGCGGATCACTAGGTCACCCTCGAGGAGAACCGCGAATGCGCGACATTGATCTTCCAGCACTGCAGATCGCCTGCCGCACCCTAGCGAGACAAGCCTTTTGGTCTGAACAGGGCACACCAGAAATTCCCGTCGCTCAGCTTGCCGGCGAGTTCGTTCGACTCGCCAATGAACAAGTCGTCAGCGTGATCGAATCGGGCCGAGATCCCAACATAGTGACCCGCGCGATTGCTTACCTAACACATGCCCACGTCGTTCCATCCAACGGTTTGGCGAAGTGGTGGTTCGCCGAGATGCTAACCTGCCTGCTTGAACTTGCAGTCCCTACAATAATTCACACCTTCGAGTCGGGCTCCTTCCTTCATGATGTTCAGAAGGGAATTGCAGAACTGACGCGGCCAACTGAGAAGCAAGAAGGCACGGATTGCCCCCCCCGCAGGCGTCGCGGCCGCATCCTCGCTGAGTAGCAAAACATCTCGGTGCTCCATGCTGTAGCTCCCGCAATCGGCACGGCCCGTGCAGCTGAGCGCAGCAGAATCCAGCCATTCCGGAATTGGAAAAATCGCTGGTTTGTGACTGGGAACGACGACGGCCGCCTCGTGCTGGGCAGTGATCAATGCCCCATCGCTCAGAACGTCGCTCTGCGCAGCTGCAGTCGTGTTCCTAGTCGTTTCACGAGCAGAGCGCATTCTGTGGAATCCAACAACTCGATGGGAGACCATCATGGACACCACACCCGAAGCCACTCGACATGAGCCGTGGAATAAAGGAAAGATCGTCGGGCAGAAGGCCCCTTTCAAACCGAAGCATATCTGGGCACTGCGTGTTCGCTTTCAGATAGAGGGCCGTCTACGTGAACTGGCGCTGCTAAACCTGGGCATCGACAGCAAATTTCGCGGCTGCGACCTCGTCGCGCTCAAGGTCCGAGACATATGCCATGGTGATCAGATGGCAATGCGCACTATAGTCATGCAGCGCAAGACTCAGCGCCCCGTACAGTTTGAAATCACGCAAGCTACCCGGTAAGCATTACAGACGTGGATAAAGCAGGCCCGACTGAAGCAGGAGGACTTTCTCTTTCCCAGCCGGCTTCACGCCTCACCGCATTTGGGAACCCGCCAATACGCCCGAATTCTCGGAAACTGGGTCGACCAATTGGGTTTGGACCGCGCCAACTACGGAACTCATTCGATGCGACGCACGAAGGCGACCCTCATCTACCAGCGTACGAAGAACCTGGGGGCCGTGCAGTTGCTCCTCGGGCACTCCAAGCTGGAATCGACAGTGCGGTATCTCGCATCGAGGTTGATGATGCCCTAGAGCTCTCCGAGCAGACGGAAATCTAAACCACTCTCCACTCGTTCAGAAGACGGGTCGCTGGACGACATGTCGAACTTTTTGCTGTCCAGCGATGATTCAAGCTCACGCTCCCGACGAGTAGCAGTCATTCAACCCTACCCTGCGGGCTCTGAGCCAAATGCGGTTGGCGAACGATTGGCCTCGGCTAAGCGACCGTCCCGCGCTCCCCCTCGGACTTAGCCATCGCCCCTGGTGAACTGGTGCTGGCGCACCGTGACAAATGCGCTATTTGGTCACGATGATCATGCGGCGCATACTGATTGCTACAACGGCCTAGGCTATTGGCATGGTCAGCCGCAATCCTTAGGCCGGTAGAGCGCCATTGCAGGAGTGCTCATGAGCATAGCGAGCTTCATTCGCGAGCATCGCGAAGATCTGATTGATGACTGGATTGGATACGCCAGGCAGCTTCAGCCGGCAGCAGGGAATTTGTCAGAGGATCAACTTCGTGACTCCGCCGCCGAAATCCTGATGTCGGTTGCTGCCAATATGGAGGGATTACAAAGCGAAGCGGAGCAGACGGCGAAATCCTTTGGCTCGAAGTCAGAGGGAGACGCAGGCTTCGATTTTGTTTCCGTTCTGCACGCTGACGACAGGCGCACCCAGGGATTTGGGCTGAACGATGTGGTTGCCGAGTTCCGCGCCCTGCGCGCGAATGTGCTGCGCAGATGGCAAGCTCTCGGTGCGACTGACCGAGAGTCATTTCAAGAAATAATTCGCTTCAACGAAGCGATCGACCAGGCGCTCAGCGAATCGGTACAGCAGTACACCAGCAGGGTAGAGCGAGCTCGGGACTTGTTCGCCGGCGTGCTCGCGCACGATCTGCGGGCTCCTCTGGCAGTGTTGCAATACGCGACGGAAATATTGGTACGCGACGATACGATTTCTCCAGCAGGAGTGCGTGCGTCCGCGATCGTGCAACGCTCAGTACTGCGAATGCGCGCGATGATTGACGATTTGCTGATATTTACACGCGCGCGCCTGGGTCAGATCCAGGCGACAAACCACACCTTATTGTCGATGCATACGTTGTGCAGCTCCGCGATTGAAGAAGCGCGGGTGCTCTTCCCGGAAGCATCAATCACACTGAGCTGCAGCGGCAACCCGTTAGGGACGTGGGACGCCGGGCAGATGGGACAAGTGTTGTCGAATTTGCTCTCCAATGCGGCTCGCTATGGAGATGGGACGATCAACCTTAGTGTTGAGGACCAAGGTGAGTGGCTCGGGCTGACAGTTTCCAACGGCGGAGAACAGATTCTATCCAGCGCCCTCCCCACCCTCTTCGACCCGTTGACCCGCGCAACGCCTTACCCGGACCGCCGAATTTCGGCGGCTGGCCTCGGACTCGGCCTGTTCATTTGCAAGAGCATCATCGACGCTCATCACGGCACCATAGGCGTTGAATCGACTGCTGAGCAAACGACATTCACCATCCGTATTCCTCGGCATCCGCAATGAGGAGCCGGGGCACCCAGCGTCGACCGGGCGGTAAGCTGTACGCCCCGCGTGCCGGGTCACCACGCCGGATCAACGTCCTTATGAGGCCGTAGGAATAAGGCTTGCTGACCGTCGCAGTCGGGCCCACGTGGGCGACCTGTGCCTAAGCCGACTATGCAGGCCGTTTGCAGCCGCAATCCCATTGAGAAACAAAACTGATGCCCCGCATTCAAGCGCCAGCTGGAGCTCCGCCTGTACTCGTAGTGGACGATGACCCCGACGCCCGCTGGCTCTTGGCGACGCTACTGACGGAGGCAGGATACGTCGTCAGTGAGGCCAGCAATGCGGACGACGCATTGCGGCGCCTTGCGGACCGGCCCGACATACAAGCGATGCTGACGGATATCCAAATGCCCGGAACCATGGACGGTTTCGAATTGGCGATGCGCGTGAATAGGCAATCGCCAGAGATTGCGGTCTTACTTACATCGGGCCGCGAGCACCCAGATGCGAACGCACTGCCCGCAGGCATGAAATTTCTACTGAAACCTTGGGCGCCTGCAGAGATGCTTGACCAGCTGGAATTGCTCCTGAACGGGAAACAAGGCGCAGCGTGAACCAGGGTCCCTGCGATCCGATTGTAAACATGCCTGCAAGCAGCCAGAAACCGCCATTCAGTCCGGAGTCTGCTCGTTAATCATTTGGCGCACATTTCCGCGCAGCCATCGCAGATAATGGGGTATTGTCCTCTTAGCTGGTGGCCTTCGTGATCAACGCGCTGACGTCATCCGCAGACTGAGAGCAGTAATTTGCATTACTGCTGGGCAAACCGGACCAGGGGTTTCTCCCGGTGTCTGGCCCAATGCGCAGTGGCATTC
The DNA here is from genome assembly GCF_902859595.1 of Achromobacter kerstersii. Taxonomy (GTDB): domain Bacteria; phylum Pseudomonadota; class Gammaproteobacteria; order Burkholderiales; family Burkholderiaceae_B; genus Achromobacter; species Achromobacter kerstersii. The sequence continues at coordinate 425,064 of NZ_CADIJQ010000004.1, forward strand.
TCCACTTGTAAAGGAATTTTTTCTGACCCAGGAGAATCACTTGGATGGAACGGTGGTCATCAACGGAGTTCGCGCGACATATAGGATGGTTCGCGCGGCGGACGGAATTGGAGTCATAGCGCACGTGCAGTATGCCGTTAACGGGCCGTGGGTAATTGTGGGTGGACCCGCTGTTGTTTTCCCTGATGACGCCTCCGCTCGCCATGCGATTCAAAGTCAGGTTGCTGCAGATTGGTCGAGAAGACGCGGCACTGGCCCCATAATATAAGCAGGCAAGGCGACCAAAAATGCCGAGGCGTGGCCCCCGTGGAATGTCCGGCCGAGCGTCAAGTTATCTGATACGTTGACGCCAACAACCCATACAATCAGGGGCCGCTTAGCGGCCAGGCGTAAGTCGAGCATGTCGGAGGATCGCAGAATGTGTTTCCAATGACATAGCAGATCCCCCCCATCCATGCAAGCAGATCGATTCGACCCGCTAAAGACATCTGCCACCCCGATTTACATGCAAATAGATCTGGACAGCGCCTAGGCCGCGTCTCCGATTAGGACCGAAGCGCAGCGTCCATGTTTACTTCCGCAATATATAGTCAGCTCTCTTGCGTGGAGGCTTGGATGAAATTGCAGCACTTCGAGTCGTTTGATTCGTACGCGGCCGCTCTCTTCCACGCCGACGCCCGGGTATTCCTGCTCGGCTCCCGAGACGGGGGCTGGCGAACCGGACATCTGGATGTGGATGGCATCGACGTGCAACGCGGCGTCACCCAGGTACCCAACCTGTGCGAAGCCTCGGGCTGGGCGACACACCTGACCTTGCTGTTGCCGGAACCCGCGCCCGCCCGGGCATGGCTGAATGGCGTCCCATTTAGTCAGGATTCGATGGGTGTGCTGGCGCCGGGGAAAGGGTTCGTCTTCCGCGCCGCTGGTCCCAATGACTGGATCAGTATCGCGCTGCCGCTCGCTTCCGATTTATTGATAGACGACACCTTCGCGGCGCAGACGCTGCGGCGCTGGGCTAACGCGGCTGACATGGTGAAAACGGACCCCGTGCACGTTGCCGCACTGCGCGAAGCTGCGCTCCTCTCGATGGCCCCAGCCTGCCCGCCCGCGCTGGGGCGCCGTCTGATTGAGCAGCGCTTGCGTAATCTGATCGCCGCCCGTGTGCCGCACGACAAGAACATGGGTCGGCCCAGCGTGCGCTTGCCCAAGGTGTGCGCGGTGGCGCTAGCAATCTTTCGCGACGCGCAGCGGGCCGTGCATGTTGATGAATTGTGCAGGCGCATGAAGATCAGCGAACGCAGCTTGCGTGACGTTTTCCAGGTCTGTTTCGGCATGAGCCCAGCCCATTACCTAGCCTTGAGAAAACTCCACGACGTCTATCTGGACCTGGCATACAGCACCCATGAGCAGACCGTTGCCGATTGCTTTCTTCAGCATGGCTACCCGTATTCCACGTACGCGGCCGCGCGCTATCACGCGCTGTTTCTTGAAACGCCTTCAGAAACGCGGCGCCGTCTTCGTCCGCATATCAATCCAAGCTGACGATTTTTCGTCGGAATCGAATAGGCGGATGCGACGCAAGCCGGAGGGCTCAGCTGTGATCAGCGAGCTGCCAAGGCTGATCATATCCGCGATCACGTCGCTAAAGTCCAGAAGCCATCCGCGACAGCAGATTACATGTGTACGGCTTCCTCGCTACCCGCGCAGGCCGCCGTCGGCTAGCTGCCGTCTCGCCCTCCCTCCATTCACTAAAGCCCCGGCTCATGCCCCGCGTGCGGGGTTTCGGCAGGCGCCGAGCCTGATCCTCGTCAACCCTATCCCAGCCCCAAAGCCTTCGCCATGGTCGCCACAACCATCCGTTTCATCGAAGAACTCATTGACGCCTTCAACTTGGGCAGCAGCATCAACAAATGGCTGAAGTTGCTCGCTAGTCTCCAGGGCCACCTCCAGTTGGAGATCGCGGCGATAACCCGGCCATCCGAGCCGCCGAAAGCGGGTTTCGGCCAGTGTTGCCGGTCAGCGCTTACCGAAGCCAATAAGCGCGTTTCAGCCGCGTCCATAAGAGAGCAAGGCACAGCGGTAGATCTCGGTGGTCCGCTGTCGGTCACAACCAGACGTCCGCGTACCATTACTTTAGTTGTGGCGGACTTCTGCTTGCACTATTCTGAGCGCATAGCAAGGGCGTCATTATTAGGAGAGCCTAAGCATGGTTGACCCATACCCTAGCATCCGAAAATTCAAGATTTTGGTCGTCGACGATACCCCCGACAGCTTGACGCTCATGGCGGGCCTGTTAAAGGATCGGTATCGAGTTAGCTTGGCCAGCAATGGAGAAAAGGCGTTAAGGCTCGCCCGTCAAGAAGATGCCCCCGATATGATATTGCTGGACATCATGATGCCCGGAATCTCTGGCATTGACGTATGCGTGGCGCTCAAAAATGACCCTGTCACTCGCGACATTCCCGTCATTTTCCTCACCAGCATGAGTGCCACAGAGGACGAAAAACGCGGCCTTGAAGTCGGCGCAGTGGACTTCATCACTAAACCCATCAATCCTCCGATCGTACTGGCCCGCATCGAAACGCAACTTAAGCTCAAAATGGCGTCCGATTTCTTGCGCGACCAGAACAGTTTTCTGGAAGCAGAAGTCTCCAGACGCACTAGGGAAGTGGCTGCCGTCCAGGACGTGACCATTCTCGCACTGGCATCGATGGCGGAGACGCGCGACAACGAGACGGGCAATCACATCCGGCGCACGCAATTCTATGTCAAGGTGCTAGCAGAGCACTTGCGGGACCATCCACGGTTTGCCGGTGTCCTGACCGATGCCTATATTGCCGCCCTTTTTAAGTCCGCGCCTCTCCACGATATTGGAAAAATTGGCATTCCCGATCGCATCCTGTTGAAACCCGGAAAGCTGGATCCGGAGGAGTTTGAGGTTATGAAAACGCACTGCAAACTCGGACGCGATGCGATCCAGCAGGCGGAAGATAGGTTGGGGTGCAAAGTTGAATTTCTCACCTTAGCGAAAGAAATCACATATGGTCACCAGGAAAAGTGGAACGGATCTGGCTACCCGGAAGGCTTGTCCGGCGACGATATACCTGTGTCAGCACGCCTAATGGCCGTTGCAGACGTATACGATGCACTAATCAGTCGGCGTGTCTATAAAGAGGGCATGTCTCACAAGGATGCCGAACGGATAATGAAGGACGGTCGCGCTAGCCACTTTGATCCCGATATCCTCGACGCATTTGTCGCTTGTACCGACAAATTCCGCGAGATCGCCGTTCAATACGCCGACCAGGATGGCGAGCATTCCAAGTCCAGCAAAGATCAGCCCCCTTCCACGTCACTCTGACTCCGTCCGGGGCGCGGTGAGCACCGCCTTGAGTTCGCGTCATGGTCGTCCGGACGACTACCGCAGACAAACGTCACAAAAGAATAATCTTTAACGTCGCAGGCCTAAGGACGCGGGAGCGGAACATATGAAGTGGGGACTGCAATTCCTCGAGCGGCGCACTTTAGGCACGAAGCTATTGCTGGGGTTTGTGGTACTGCTGATCTTTGCACTGATGCTCGGCGTCAGCGCGCTGCTGACGCAGCGGAGCCTCGTAAAGCAGGTCACGCAGCTTTATCACCAAGATTTGCTTGGCGTCTCAAACGCCAAGGATGCAGAGGCCGCTTACATCACTATCGGTAGAGAGCTGCGTCAAGCGCTCATCTCCCGTACGGAGGAAGATCGTCGGATCGCCGTAAGCAACGTAGTTGAACAGGACCGCATGTTACGTCGTGAGATTGCAGAGTTACGACCTCGCGTTGTACGGCCCGAGAACATGCAGCGGCTCGCCGGATTCGAGGATGCCTATGCGACCTACAAAAGAAACGTCGATAGAGCGTTGTCAATGCTGGACACGGCCGAGCTACAACAAGCTCGCACATTTGTCGGATCGCGCGAGTTTCAGTCTGCAGGTGATAACGTCAGAATACACATGGACGCTGTGGTCCAGGGCAAGGAAGCGGGGGCAAGTGAGGGCATCGACACTGCACTAACTGTGGCCGGCAACGCGCTCGAGCGCACAGTCGCGATGCTGGTAGGCGGCCTCGCCGTCGGAGGGTATATTTCCTGGCTGGTGGCCGCCTCGATTCGCCGACCTGCCCTACGCGTTCGCGATGCCGTGGAGCAGTTGGCCAAAGGCAAACTATTCATTGAAGTCCCCCATCAAGATTTTGGCAACGAGCTAGGTGAACTTGCACGGTCGGTTCGGGTTTTGCAGCGTGTGGCCCAGCAAATGGACAATCAGACCTGGATTAAGAGCCACCTTGTCCAGATTGCAAACGCCCTGCAGATGGTCACATCGGAAGCTGATCTTTCGCACACACTGTTCACTCTCCTAGCGCCCGTTGCCCGCCTTGGCGCCGGCTCGCTCTACGTTTATGAAGAGGATACACACGAGCTGCGATTGGCTGGAGCCTATGTCGACGGCCAGCCGGCATCGTATCCACACCGAATCAGTTCAGGCCAGGGCTTGGCCGGGCAATGTGCGCAAACCCGCCAACCGATGGTACTGTGCCCTCCTCCTGCGGCCTATACCTCGGCCTTGGCGAGCCGAGGTTCACCGACCGCAGAAACCGTCGCGCTCTACCCATTGATGCGGGGCGATCGCCTGCTGGGTGTTTTGGAGGTAGCTATATTGCCCTCCCAAGAGCAGCGCGAACAAGCACTAGTTAATGAACTCAAGCCCGTGTTGATCATGAAACTAGAGATCCTCGAGCGTGCACAGCGTTCCCGCCGCCTGCTCGACGAAACCCAGCGCCAAGCGCAGGAATTGCGCGATCAAACGTTGAAACTCGAAAAGCAGTCGATCCAACTAGAGACGCAAAAATCATCGCTTCAGGCTACGGAAACCTGGTATCGAGGAATTATCGCGTCGGCTCCCGACGGCATGCTGGTTGTCGACGCAGACGGTTTGATCATTCTTGCCAATTGCGAGGCAGAAGCGATGTTCGGCTATGACGCGGGGGCCTTGGCGGGGCAGGCCGTGGAAGTGCTAGTGCCGCCCTCGGGCCGAAGCAAGCATGCCGGTTTGCGGACCGCGTTCTCTCACGAGGGCGGCGCACGGATTATGGGAGCCGGGGACAAGCGACTGCGTGGCGTGCGCAAAGACGGCACCGACTTTCCCGTAGAGGTGGGACTCGCGCGGCTGCCCGACGTGATCGGACGCAGCGACTGCGTATGCGCGTCGGTTCGCGATGTCAGCGACCGCCAACGGGCGGAGCGCGAACTGGCCAAGACCGCACAACGATTGAGCTTCGCGCTCAGAGGCGGAAATCTTGGTCTTTGGGATTGGGATGTAGCGACTAGCAGAAACGAAGTCAACGACATCTGGGCGCAGATGCTTGGCTATACGCTGGACGAAATCGAACATGACGGAGACGCAGCGGGATCTTGGGCGCGCCTTCTCCATCCTGAAGATGCGGAAGGGATACACCAGGAATTTCAACGCTTCATCAAGGACCCCCGTCAGGATGAGTTCCAGGCGCTATTTCGCATGATGGCCAAGACCGGAGACTGGCGTTGGATCCTCTCCATAGGGAGGGCCACGGAGAGAGATGAAACGGGTCAGGCGCTTCGTATTGTAGGTATCCATCAAGACTTTACGGATCGGAAGAATCTCCAGGATGAGATGGCGCGGGCGAAAGCAACCGCGGAAGAGGCAACGCAAGCCAAAAGCAGTTTTCTTGCCAACATGAGCCATGAAATCCGCACTCCAATGAATGCAATCATCGGCATGTCGCACTTGGCTCTACAAACAGCTCTGGATAAGAAACAGCGAAATTACATCGAGAAGGTACATCGCTCGGGCGAAAACCTTTTGGGCATCATCAACGACATTCTTGATTTCTCGAAGATCGAAGCTGGTCGATTGGATATCGAGGAGGTGGACTTCCACCTTGAAGATGTAATGGAGAATCTGGCCAACCTTGTAGGCTTGAAAGCCGATGAAAAAGAGCTGGAATTGCTCTTCAATATTGGTTCAGACGTACCGACCTCGTTGCGCGGTGACCCCCTACGGCTGGGACAGATACTTGTAAACCTGGGCAACAACGCCGTCAAATTTACGGAACGAGGCGAAGTTGTGGTGGGGATCGAGTCGCGACATATGGATGCGCAAAAGGTGGAACTTCACTTTTGGGTGGCCGACACTGGAATTGGTATGACTCAGGAGCAAAGCTCACGCATGTTCGAGAGCTTCGCGCAGGCCGACGCCTCGACGACTCGACGCTTCGGGGGCACCGGATTGGGGCTGGCGATATCGAAGAGTTTGGTTCAGAAAATGCAAGGGAACATCTGGGTCAACAGCGAATTGGGGCGGGGTTCGACCTTCCATTTCACAATCCCGATCGCGGTGCAGGGTACCCCTCGGCCGGCCCGCATGTTCATAGCCAAAGAACTTTTAGGAGTCCGCGTGCTAGTCGTGGACGACAATGCGTCAGCGCGTGAAATTCTCGCCACTATGGCTTCGTCCTTTGGTTTGGAGGTAGACGTCGCCCGTGAAGGACGGGAAGCCCTACGGATGATATCCATCGCCGATCAGAAGCAACTTGGATACGATGTTGTAATCATGGACTGGAAAATGCCTGGCATGGGCGGCATAGAGACTATGCGGCAGTTGAAAGCAGAGAGATACCGACGCATGCCCACGGTAGTCATGGTCACATCCTATGGGCGCCATGAAGCGATGGATGCTGCACGGCAAGAGGGCGTTGCACCGGCAACGGTGTTGACGAAACCCGTGACTGCTTCGACGCTACTGGAGGCTGTGGCAGAGGCACTCGGCAAGCCAGCACGGATCGAGACTCACGCGATGGCGAAGGCCAGCTTCCAAAGCCAAACGCTATCCGATTTGAATGGAGCCCGGCTCTTGCTTGTCGAGGACAATGACCTCAATCAGGAGCTCGCCATGGACCTACTCCGCAATGTCGGTGTCGATGTTGTCTGTGCCGGCAACGGACAAGAGGCGCTGGACACCCTCGAACGAGATGCCGACTTCGATTGCATCCTCATGGACTGTCAAATGCCCGTGATGGACGGTTATGAGGCAACTGCGGTAATTCGCAGCAACTCAATATGGGCAGAGCTTCCCATCATTGCGATGACAGCCAACGCCTTGGCGGGTGACCGCGAGCGCGTTCTGTCAGCAGGCATGTCCGATCACATTGCAAAGCCGCTGAACGTAGACTCAATGTTCTCCACGATCGCGCGGTGGATTCGCCCTGGTACACGGGGCAGCGCTTTACCACCAGCGGCCACTTTCCCCGCATGTCGCACTTCTATTTCAAAAATACCCGAACTGCCTGGGATTAACGTCAGCTCAGGGCTGACGACAAGCGCAAACGATACAGACCTGTATCGAAGGTTGCTGCTCAAGTTTCATGCCGGGCACCGCGGATTTGCGCAAGTATTTGAGACTGCTCGAACCGACATTGATCCAACAGCGGCACGACGAGTAGCACATTCTCTGAAAGGAAGCGCAGGTAACATCGGCGCCATTTCGCTTGCGCGAGCAGCCGCCGAACTTGAATCTGCTTGTCAGATTCAAAGCAAACCGTTCGCGCTCGACGCGGCTCTTTCGCGAGTATTGACGGAATTGCAGCCGGTCATAGTAGGTTTGTCGAGGTTCGCAAAATGGAATGCACCCGCAATATTTCATACCGCCCAAAAACCGCCGGGCAACCATAGCGCATTGGAACTTCGGCTTCTGTTAGATCGGCTGGCTCCTATGCTGGAGCAAGGTGATGCTGATGCGGAAGATGTGGTCGACGATTTGCTGCGGCTAGCTGAAGGCGCAAATCAAGCTACATCCCTCCGACGTTTAGCGGCAGCTGTCTCCGCTTACGACTTCGATGCCGCACAGGAGATACTGCGCCAATTGGCACACCCATTCGACTCACCTGAGGGAGATTTCCGACCCTGAATGCGCCGCTATCAAGTCCCAAGTGAATTTTTTTCCATACCGGATTACGCGTTAGACAACCTAGAAGGGCTTTGTCTCAGGCGGCTTGGTCATTCGGGAGGTGGAAGGGGATTAGAACGGAACGTCGCGGAGCGCTTCCCTATGAAGGGGCACCTGCGGGGATCGTTTAGTAGAACCCGCGATTCAGTGGCATAGAATTTGTGGCAGCGGCGTAATCGTCGAGACTGCCCATTTCAATCCGCAATTCAGACGACTGGCTGTTTCGGGTCGGATAGCGACCCTCCGTAGGAGCACACTGAATCTCCCTTTACGCGAAAGGAGATTGCCATGGAATCCGCGAATGTCACCGTTGGCCATCGTGTGCCATGGAACAAAGGCAAACTCACCGGGCAGAAGCCACCTCTAAAGCTAGGAGAAATTTGGGCAATCCGAACGAGACTGCAGATGGCGTCGAACGTCCGCGAACTCGCAATGTTCAATCTCGCAATCGATAGCAAGCTTCGAGCGTGCGATCTCACGCGATTGCAGGGGCAGGACATCCGTCACGGAAGCCACGTGGCCGCTAGAGCCACCGTCATGCAACAAAAGACCCAGCGTCCGGTGCAATTCGAGATCACGGAGCAAACCCGTGAGAGCGTTGAAGCATGGATCGAGGCGCGAGGGCTAAAGGCGGCGGATTTTCTGTTTCCGAGCCGTTTGCATACGTCCCCGCATCTGTCGACGCGGCAGAACGCCCGGATTGTGCATCGCTGGGTTGCATCGATTGCCCTCGACGATACCGCATATGGCACCCACACCATGCGCCGTACTAAAGCCTCGCTGATCTATCGCCGGACGAAGAATCTTCGGGCGGTACAGCTACTGCTCGGGCATACGAAGCTGGAAAGCACAGTTCGCTACCTTGGCATCGAGGTCGACGATGCGCTTGAGATGGCAGAGCAAACCGAGGTTTGATGCATCCCGGCCGGCGAGCGGTCGCTTGTCGGCCAGAACCCGTCGTTGCCACCCTGTAAATTTGACTGTTGTGACGGCGTAGCCCTATCCGGCCACGGCGGCGGCTGGCGAATCGGTCATGCAGCGGAAGGGCACACTTCAATTTCATCTAGAACCCGCTTGAACCGCTTGGGCAGGCTGTCGGAGCGGTGCAGCTTCGGCTTGGAGCATTTGCAGCTGTGGTCGCATGCGCACTGCTGACGGTTCAGATCAGCGCAGCGTGTGCGCGGCAGCGATCAGCATGCTGCCGGCGAAACGCATGCACGATCCAATACGGGAGGGAATTCGTGCGCATTCGCCGTGGCGACCGGTTCTCGGACATTCCCGAGCTGATCGCACTCAGCTCCCCCAGTCGCTCCGGCTGGGGGAGACCTGGCCCCGCAAGCTGCCCCGGCGTTCCGGGGTGCCGGGCCGAGGCCTCAGAAGCGCCAGCGGCCGAATATGAAAAGGACGTTACCCGTGCCGCTTGAACCTGGGATGTAGGTGGCATAGAGCATGGCTCCCTTGTAGCTCGCGCTGACCAGTGGCAGGATGCCGGGGAAAGGTACATAACCCATGATGTCCTGTCGCGCGGTCAGGAATACGGTATAGCCCGCGCCCAGTCGGAAGTTCTCGCTGACCTGGCCGATTTTCAGGAAGCCATAGCCCGCGGCGGGTTGGACCTTGCTGTGTGAGTCCAGAAAGGCCATGGCGTACAGGCCCTGCCAATCACCGTCTTCGTCGTAGATGCTGCGACCGTATCCGCCGCCCCAGGCTAATTCGTTAAAGCCGTTGATTTGTTCTTTGCTGTACGTGGCGCGGTTGTGCCACGTATATCCGCTGATGTAGAGGTCGTTTCCGCCTTCGGTCCAGATCTGGTCAAGCCGGTTGCAGGCGGACCGCGCCCACGAGGGCATGCTGTCGCAAGACTGCGCAGGGGCCGCGAAAACCGAGAGCAGTACAAACAGTATCGCTACCCGGAGCCTTGCGGTCATCGCGGTCATTGCGGCCGTCGAGGAGAAACGACGGGTCCAGTACCGTAATGGAACTGTCCTTAATTTCCCGGTCATATCGACGTTCCCATTACGGCTGAAAAAAGCCTAGCCATTGAGTCTGTAAAGCGTATAGCGGCGACTTTTATACATCTCCACCAATCGGGCTCTAACGCTTCCTGCTATTGAAGACTCCTTTTTTTTTGGGATTGCGACGATAGCCGATTCCCCCTTCTGCAGGGCCAGATTTTCCAGCTCGCCCAGGGCGATAAGTTCGGCTTTGCCGTCCGAGTAGAAGCGTGCCGAGAAAGGTCGGCTGTCCACAAAATAGAGCTTCTTGCCATCGCTCATTTGAGACCGGGCGACAGCCACCAAATTCTTCTCGGTCATCAGTGTGGTGGGCGCCGTAAGCGAGATCACCCCGAGACTGATTGCCACTATCGGCACCAGTACTACCGCCCCGATCAACATCCGACTCAAGGGTTGTGCATTGCCTGCTGGAAAACACGCTCGGGCGTATATCGAAATAAGTAGTGCAAGAGCAGGCAAGCTTGGCAGCGCATACGTCCAAAGTATGTTTCCCGAGAAGGTGAAGAAGACGGGAGCAGCAATGGCCCACAGTGCCAGGTATCCGACGACAGGAGACTTATGAACCTCGAATGCCTTGGACCTGCGTGATGCGCTGGCACCGATCCAAACAGCCAGCAGGACCCCCATAATTCCCCACGGCAACGATGCCAGCAGCCACTGCCCCCAGATACTGCCCAAGGGGCTCTTGTGCGCCGTCCCATACAGATCTCCCTGCCAGCCCGGATCCACGAATCGCAGGAAGTGCTCTCCCACTAAAAAATACTGAAGGAATCCGGGGGTCTTTATCTCTGCGCAGAGGTACCAGGGAACCGTCAGCACGAGCATTAGCAGCGTACCGGTAAACCACGGAAGAACGGTCAGATGCCCCGTGCGCTCGCGGTAGGTGGCCAGCCAAGGTAATACGACCAACCCAACGAGGACGAACGTCAGCGGCCCTTTCGACAACAGACCGATCGCCAAGCCTATGAAGAAGCCGTAGCGCCAGAACTTTGTAGGCGTCGTTGGCGCAACAATGAATGCCAACATTGAATAGGTTATCCCCAGCGCAAAGAACGGATCTGTCAGCACTGCGCCGGCCGCGACCTGCGGTAGAAGCATGGTAGAGAGCATGAGCGTGGCCCATCGCGCTGTCTCTCGACTGAAAAGGATGGTGGCCGCTCGGTAAAGCAAGGCTGCCAGCGCAGCCATGGCAAGGAATGACGGCAATCGAACTGCGAACTCCGATTCCCCAAGGATTCGCATCCCCAGGGCCTGACTCCAGAACGATAGAGGCGGCTTTCCCCAGAAGGGCACTCCGGGTTCAAACCAGGGCGTTATCCAATCGCCGGTTTCGACCATAAGACGGGCGATCTCAGCGTATCTCGGCTCTGAGGGATCCACCAGCGGCACTGCCGCCATTGAAAACAGGCGAGCGATGACGATGCCTGCCAGCCCCCAGAAAAACCAGTTAGCCTTCAACTGCATTTTTTTCTCGGGATGGCGCGTAATGCGAGTGGGTCTCAGTGGCGTAATCGAGCACGTCGCGTACGACGAAGACTGGACGCTGCTTGCTTTCCAAGTACCCCTTGCCTACGTATTCGCCCAATAGGCCGATAGTCAAAAGCTGAATTCCGCTCAGCAACGTAATCATGGCCATCAGTGACGGATAGCCCGGTACGTCATCACCGAACATCAGGGTTTTGAAGATAATCCAAAACCCGAATGTGGCGCCCGCCAATGCCACAACGGCGCCTATCCCCGTCGCCCATCGCAACGGAGCGGTTGAGAAGGAGGTGATTCCTTCAAGGGCGAGCCCGAACAGCGCAAAGTAGTTCCATTTTGTCTTGCCGGCAGCTCTTGGCGCGCGGTCATAATCAATGACTTTGGTCGGGAATCCGATCCAGGAATACAGACCTTTCATATAGCGGCACCGCTCCGGCATTTGAAGCAGGGCCTCTACCGTTCTGCGACTCATAAGGCGAAAGTCACCGGTGTCGGCGGGTATCGCGAACGGCTCATACGACTGAGGATTCGATAGAACGCATACGCAGACAACCGCTTCGCGGCACCTTCCCCCTCGCGCTTGCGTCGTCGCATGGAGACGATGTCGAAGCCTTCGCGCCAAGCCCGTACCATATCCGGAACCAGCTCAGGAGGATCCTGCAGGTCGGCATCCAACATAATCACGGCCTCACCGCGGGCATGCGCCAACCCTGCGCTCATCGCAGCTTCTTTTCCGAAGTTTCTGCTCAGGCGCACGACTCGCACCCTGGGATCCCGTCGAATCAGCGCAGCCACGAGCTCCACGCTGTTGTCCGTGCTTCCATCATCCACGAACACGATTTCGTAGGGTTGGGCCAGCCCTCCAAGAATCCCTTTCAGCTTCGCATAACAGACAGGCAAGACGTCCTGTTCGTTCAAGAACGGGACGACAACCGAGATCTGAATTGTGTTTACCGCTTTCTTGACGGCTTCAGACGGACTTGGTAGCGATGTGATCAAAGTATGACCCCGCTCGAGATCGAAGGGCTGCCGACCTACAGAAGTTCACCACCATACTCGTCGAACGTGTGTGCAAGCTCGGAAGCGCTCCTGCCGCAGCATTCCCACGACCGTTGGAGCCTATTCGCTATATATCCGCATTTGATCTCTCGTCTGGAGGATGGCTCGAACGTTAGGCCAAGGGTAAAACCATACGCATAGAAAAATGCGCAAAAAATTCCGCTGCGGCTTCGAGTAATAGCGGGAGACCTAGCCCTATGCACAGCCTGAGAATAACGCCTACCAAGACAGTCAGATAGCAGGGAATACCAGCGACCGATGCCTAACCTTTTTAAACATTCCACACAACGAGAAAACCACCAAAAGTAAAGGCTCCTGAAACACCGGCCAGATCAGTTGGCCGCCGACGCGATGCGCGAAGTTGACACTTGGTAGGCTCCGTCGCGAGGTGTCCGAATTTTGCGTCCAGGCGCACTCTCGGGCGGATAGTTTTGCAAAAATCAACAGGCTCATTCGGCGTTGTCTTCGTCGGTGGGTCGTTCAGTTGACGCCTGCCCTGACAGATGGACCCCTACTACTCTGAGCAACGTTCCGTCTTCAAGTTGGAAGCGGCCATCCCCAAGACGCCAGACCCGCTCCCCGTCGGGCAAGCAATAATGGGAAGAAATGACCTTCCCGGCGGGAGTTGTCGGCCGAAGGCCCCTCTCGATACGATACGAAATGCCGTCGTCGCCCATCGCAATGAATGCCAATAGAGTTTCTGAGTCTGCACCCGGCATGCTCTCTCCTTCCGATGACACAGATCACAGATCACAGATCGTTCACGCTAGCAGGGTCCGTGTGAATCCAGCATTTTTCTCGACTTCGCCTTAGGCGTGGGAAGTGGCCATCAAGTCACAAGCAGAAGAGGCGCCTTGTACCGGTGGCGGACCCGCGCGGCGACGCTTATCACTCTACTTACGGGTAGAGGGATGATCCATACGCCAAATTGGGTACGGCGACAGGCGACCAAACGGTCCATATCGCGCCACCTGGCCGCCTTTCACGCTTTAAACTGCCAGCCCAAGGCCGCTCGGAAACCTGTTCGAAAAAAGCGTTCCGAAACCCAGACCTTGGTTGTTCCCGGCTCACAACCGTTCCTTGCGTTGGCGCCCTGGCTCACTAGCAAATCTGGGACGACAGTTTTCGAACCCGAATTCGGGTATATACGTGCGAAGGGCAGCAATGGGTCGGATGCGGTCGGTCGGCTCGAGGTACTGTCCGCGCAAGTTACGGCCAAGGTCTCAAGTTGAATGAAATTCGACATCGGCCGCAGGCACCGATCTCCTACCCCCAACTTGAATGAACTTTTCGGTGCGAAATCCAAGTTGAATGAACTTTTCGGACAAAAAACCAAGTTGAATGAACCAAATAACAACCCTGAGCCGAGCACCGCTCTACAGCCCTTTGCTCGCTGAATTTTGAACCTTGCAGGCCAAATCGGGTTTAAACCCACGTGGACTGGGCATCGACACATTTGTCAGCCGCCAACTTGAGTGAACCAAATCTCAAGTTGAATGAAATTCGACAGCAAAGTGGGGGCGCCCTGCGGCCCTCCGCGATTCTGACTCTCCGGCGCCGAGGGAATGCGATCAGTTCGTGGTGCCCGTGAGACCAGCTCTGTTGACGGTCCTATGGTGCGAGGCGGGGTCGCGCAGCTCGCCAAGAGTGCGGCAGCCACGATGCCGCAAATGATCCGTTTCATTGGAAGTTCCGAGGTTTACGTGACCGGTGGCCTGCACGCTGGCGTCGAGCCGGCTCTCATGCGTTCCGACCGGGAAAATTGGTCTGTTCTTTGGTGACGGGTGCTTTTGCGCGAGTGGCGCGGACCGGGGTGTCACGGCTGACCACCGAAGACAGTCGCCTGATGTGGGGCGAGTCAGTCGAGCAACGCACGCAATCACCTAGTCATCAACTGAATTTCAATGATGAATTGTATGGTTACTTCATACTTACATCTGAGGCACGAGGCACGATATCGGTGGCGCAGTTCGAAATATCGACTCAGAGCGGCACGCGACACGAGCTTGATCGGCGCGTCGAGCATGCCAACCCAGTTAACTGAACGCTACGGGTTGTAAACTGAGTTACAGAGTCAGGCGTTGACCAGCCGCGCAGAGCAAAGAACACCAATGTCACTCAAAGTTCGACAACACCACGCTTTTGATGTGCTCGTTCAGGCCTCCCATGGAGCCTCATAGGGAGTCGCCTGTGGTCGCATCGCCTGCGGTCACACGCCGAATGAGGCAGAACAGGAGCGTCTGTGACAGATTTGCTAAACGACGTCGCTGTCGAGCGGCGGTCAAACTCGACGTCGCATTACTCCATCGAGGCTCTTTGACTATCTCTGGGAATAATCTTTGACCACCGTAATTGCCTTTGCATATCCGTACGACGAGTCGTCGTGCCTTACTGTGCGGACCTACCTCTCCACGTCCTATCTGACTAGTGCCGCGCTGCTAGCGAGAAAGGCCTACGCGATCGAAGTCGTCGCCTTGCGACTGCCTGAGAGCGCCCCAAGCCTCGTCGATGAAGTGGAGATTGTGGAAAGAATTGGAGTTCTTCAGCGCACCGAACACCATGCCTACGCCAGCTCCGCGATCGTCATGAGCGCGCTGGGCCTCGAAGCGTTCGTGAACGAACTATTTGCAGATTGTGAGGCAGCAGGAGCAGGCAACTTGTTTGGGTTGAGCGGCGATCAGGCCGAGAAGTTGGCTCTTGTTTGGAGCCCACCACAGCTCAGCAGCGAGCACGGTAGCTCTCGGAAGAAGTATGCCGACTTCGAACGCGAATCTGCGTTCCGCAAGTACGACCGAGTTCTGACCGCTTTAAGCCTGCCGGCACTCGACACAAGCGCGAAGCCGGTCATGGCAATGCAAACGCTGATGGAGTTGCGCAACGCCCTCGCACACTACAAGTTGGCCGCTCACACCGCGGGAGTGCAAGGCGAGCGAAGCGCGCTGTCTAATCTCGAAAAGGAGTTGCAGCAATATTTGGTTGACCATGACCAGCCCAATCACAATCCGATGACCGGCGAGCACAACTCCTATTTTCCAGACCGTGTGATCGGGCACGCCGTCGCTGAGTGGAGCGTGCAGACGGCGATCGCCTTCCTGCTGCACGTCCAAGCGCGGTTGTCCGTGACTCCTCGCCAAGGCGACCGTTGGCCCACGACAGACATGGAGATGACTCGCTTCGAGGAGTGAGACGCAGCCTCTTACCCCACCGCCGACGTTTCTCCAAGGTGGTCGTAGCGGGCGGCAAGAATTCTATTACCCAAAAACAATGAGGCGGGCGGCGTCTAGCAAGCCCATCGACACAGGAGCAAAAGTGGCAAATCACGAAAAATCATATCTCCAGCATTTCGGCGACCACTTACGCGACCAGGCGAACCAGCGAGGAGCCGACTTCGAACGATTCGACTTGGATGGCCAGGATTACAAAGTTCTCGCCGACTTGATCTTCACAAACTACGACTACTTCGTGCTAGTGGAAGGCAAAAACTCTGAGAAGGAGCTTGGCACTGAGAGAAGGAAGGCAGAACGCGTTAGCCGGCTCTGCAGTGGCCTCGCTGCCAACCCTGGGATGTTAGCGCTACATGATGCCTGCCACTTCATCGCATGGAGAAACTCAAAATCGACCAAGCTAGAACTCGACGTTTATCGCAAACAGATCTGCACGACAGCAATGCTCGGCGCAACATGCCCATTGCCACCGCCGGACTCAACCACGGCCGAACCCTTCAAGCTAAGAAAATTTTCTGACGGGTTCTTCCATATGCCGCCTCCTCCGACGTTCGCTATACATCGATCTGACTTCGAGGAGTACGTCCGCTGGCTAGTGACGACGGTCACTGCGGGCGATTCGTCCGAAGTCGAGCTTGCAGGACGAACGTACGATGAAGACGGTGATGCCATGAGCATCACCCTGCCATCCTTGGCGTTGGTATACGAGTTACTCGACGAGCATCGCAACAACCTTCAGAGATCATCTGGGATGGATGGTCCCTAACCCTGCGGCGGTGTCACCCCACCACCGCGAGTTCAAATGGTGATCTCAAAGCAGGTCAAATGCTAGACGGCGGCGGCCGAATTGGAGTGACCTAGTACATGCAAGCTCCATCAAAACTGAGGGACTAGTAATGAAGCCAACACAGCTTTTCATCATCGGCAATGGGTTCGACCTATGGCACGGCATTCCATCGAGCTATGGTAGCTTCAAGACCTATGCCAAGTTGCGCGATCGGCTTCTGTTCCAATCGGTCGAGGAATATCTTCCCGCTGGTGAAGAGTGGAACGAGCTAGAGTCAGCGTTGGCTGGAGTCGACGTAGTCAACATCATCGATGATCTTGGCCAGTTCATGCCGTCATACGGTGATGAGGACTGGACTGATGCAGGCCACGGCGACTTTCAGTACGAGGTACAGCAGCTAGTCGAACGTCTTTCAATCCAACTTCGGGCCGTCTTCGGTCAGTGGGTACGAACCCTTCCCGTTCCAACGCCCGCCACAGCTACCAAGCGCTTACAGGGCATCGATTTAGATGCGGCTTTCCTGACGTTTAACTACACCGCCACGCTCGAAGACCTGTACGGCGTGCCAAATGCTCATGTCCTTCACATCCACGGTCAGGCCAAGGATCTGGACAAGGATTTGGTGCTTGGACATGCTTGGAACCCAGCAGAGCGAAGCTCCCTCAATGACGTTCCCGATATTGAAGACATGGACACACGCCTGATGGAAGCAAACGATATCTTGGACGGCTATTTCTCAGAGATGTTCAAGCCATCTGACGAACTGATCCGCGAGCATCATGCCTTTTTTGAGGGGCTGGACAAGATCGAGGTCGTCCGAGTGCTGGGGCACTCCTTATCAGATGTCGACTACCCATACTTCAAGGCCCTGTTGAAAACACCGAGCATCGCGAACGCGCATTGGTGGGTGGCGTGCCGGTCCGAGAGCGAACACCAAAGCAAGGTTGCGCGCCTCGCCGAGTTTGGCTTGGATGCTCGACAAGTTTCGACCGGCCCTTGGCCAACCTCACCATAGAAGCCCTAATTCAGCGCCGGCCGTCGAGGTTCATCGAAGGCAATCACGAGCATCAACGCGGAAACAAAGATGAGCAGCGCGCCTTCGTTTGACAATACACCAACTGCATTCGCAGGGCCTCAACATTGTGTTCTGTTGGTACAGCAGAGTTCTGCGACACTAGCGGCTGATTAATGTCTAAATGCCAAAGGCAAACTCTTGCATGAATATCCCACCACTGGAATGGCATGAACGAATGTTTCATCGCGACGAGCTGCGCGCCAGTCGCTATGCAGCGCTCGCAGACGCGGAAGGCTTTGAAGCGATCTGCTTCGCAGTCGAGGCGCTCGGAATGCGTCTTCACGGAAGCAAGGAAAACCTTGGTCAATACGAGATAGCGCTTTCAAACTTGGCTCAGTCGTCGGTCGTTCTGTCGCAATTGTCTAGCACCAACCCTGGTCGGTTCTCCACCTTCTCTGCACTATTCGGCACAGTAAAGAAGGCGAGAAATGACGTGATGCACTCTGGCGTTTTCGCGCGGCATGCGACCGCCGCAGCCATCGAGCTTTGCATAGGAATGGAGGAGGCACTGATGAAAAATCAACACATCCCGCAAACAAAGGTCAAAGACTTCATGGTGAAGTCGCCCGTTGTTTTAGAACCGTGGCAGCCCGTTGCCTATGCTCGGCAATTGATGCTCACGCACTCGTTCTCCTACCTTCCCGTCTACATCCAAAGTTGGAAGCTGGTGACCGAGTATGGGCTTGCTCGATACCTGCGCATCCCGCGAACCAAAAAGGTTTGGACGCAGGCGATGTCGCTAAAAATTGAGAGCGCGGCGGCAGAGCTCCAGCTCATAGACGCAACAGTGGTTGGGCCGGACGCTGAGGTCGATAATCTGCTGGAGAACGATGCAAACAAAGAAGCCCGACTATGGCTGGTCGAAGAAAGACAAGGCAGGCTCTGCGGCGTCCTCTCTCCGTTTGAGCTGATGTGACTTGAACATGCGCTCGTGGTCAGCGCAATGCGGTCATTAGCTGGTGACGCGCGCCATCTGCGCGATCATCTGTTCAAGGTATCTTCGAGCACCCAACCGAGAATTCAAGAGGATCGAAAGGTGGTCAGCGCGGACGCACACACGGGGGGAAGCTCATCTTGGTTCAACGGGAATCGCTCCGCCTGACGGTCGAGGAGGAGCCGCCATTCTTGAATTTCAGCCACCTCGGCCAGCTGCCTTGGAATAGATAATTCGTCACAGGGAGCGCATTGGGATCAAGTCTTGGCGCGAGCGGTAGCAGCTAGGGATGCGACTTTGGTACAAACTCAACATGTCTGAAATTAAGGCTATGGAACTGCCCGAGCTTATCGAAAAAGCGGTCGAATTTACGAACGCTATGAAAGAAGAATTGGACGCGCGCTGGTATGCCGCGTCGGATATTGAGCTAAGCATCAGATGGCTGAGCACGATGGACGTCGAGGCGACCGCGAGTGTGGAACCGTCACTGGAAATAGTCGAACAACATGTAGTTTCTCTGAGCTATGGACTGCTTGATTATCTGTACGCTGAGGCTCTCGAGTTCGCAAGATTTTCGAGAGCTCCGAACGGCGAAGATCACGTGCACGGCACGATTGCACCGCCTCAGCATATCGGTATTTTTGAAACAGCCGATCTCATGTTCATGGTCGGTCTGATGTTTGTCTTCTATCATGAGATTGGCCATCTGAACCAAGGGCACGGTTCCATTCGCGCGCTTTACGGCGACGATCCAACTAACGGCCTCATCGATGATTTTGAGGAAGCGAAAGCTCGTCGAAAGGTGGGAGACGCTGCGGCGATCTCCCATGCCACCGAGTTTGCCGCTGATTTTGAGGCCCAGGATTGGATGATGCGGCATCTCTCTGCCCTTTCAGGAGACGACGCTATACACCAGGCTTACCTCCAATGTGCGATGGTGAGCTGCATCATGCTCTTATTTAATGGTGATCAGCCGGCACAGCTGGATTCTGAGCCGCTAGGCACACATCCTTATCCAGTGCTCAGAATGGATCTCTGGGTTCAGGTCTTCACGGAGAAACTTGCATTGCTCGCTCAACCGCTGCAGATTACCGAGGACCGAGCAAAGCTTGCGAAGCGCTTTTCCGATGCGGGCTTGATGGCCCTTATGAGTTGGTTGACGCGGTACGAAAAGCTGGACAGCTCACCCCATAGTGACTTCTGCAAAGGCCTGCTTGCTCATCCGAATTTCTCGAGCTACATGAGGCATGTGATCAGCACCTGGAGCCGTCACGACGAACAAGCTCGAGCCTCTCGTCGGTACGGCACGCCGATGGGCGTGATGTACTTCACGGACGAATTTAGGGCGCTTGTCGAGGCCGAGCCGAATCGGGATAGCTATTTAGCGCACATCAAACTGGCATCACAAGCCCTTGGTTCGGGCTGATTGTCTGGGCGCAACTTCAGTGATGTCGAAGTTCATTAAAGGTGAAAACTTGATTCCATTCAACTCAATGAGTTGGGGAAATTTGGTTCATCCACTTTGGACTCGCTGGTTCATTGAGCATGGCATTCTTTCCCAGAAAGTTCATTGATCTTGGGTGATGATTGGACCCATCACATCGCGAGGTCCCACATCCTAGTCCGCCTGGGCGACACTACAATTGCTATGAGCTAGACGCGGCTAACGAACGACTGCCATCGGCCAGGAGCTGTCAGTCAGCCAAGCGGGAGAATTTAGCCAATCGCGTCCGCGTGATTGACCATCTCACAATTGCACACTTCAGCGGAAGCGTTTCCAATTGATGACGGTCATTCATCGATCAGAGCCTCTTGCACCAATCAGACCGCGCATTGCAATGGCCAGCACCAAAAGCGCCAAGCCGGCGGCGGTCAGGGTTGCCGCCGTGTAGAAGCCGATCAGGGCCCAGTAAAGGAGGGGCTGCTCGGCGGCAAGGATGTCAGGTCCCTTGTGGTTGTTGAGCAACCCGGTGTGCAGGCTTTCCACCACTTCGGTCGCTCCCACAAAGCAACCCCAGCCGATCAAGGCCGCGACGGCGAGGGCCACCATCGACTGTATGCATGGCCGTCGGCGGCTCGGGGCATCCGGACGGCCCGTCACGTGCTCACTGCGTTGGTAAACGTCACGAGGAAGATGGTTCGGGGCGATGTCTTAGGCATGGCAGTTCGCTGATGCTGGCGGGAAAAACGACTTTACTCGAAAGCCCTCTTTTGGATTTAGCGCCCGGCTACTTCGGGCACTTCTCGATGGCCCGACAGCCGGCTACAGTCGGCCAATTCCGGACGGCAGCCCGCCGCCACCAGCCCAAGCTCGAAGAAAGAAGCAGCGACTGTGAAACAGCTTGTGCGGCGGAAACTGGGGGGTGTTGTCCTCAACGTTGAGCACCGAACTGCCTTCGCAGGCCAAGCGAAAGGAAGTGCCGGGGCTCTGAACAAGCGTACGAGGAAGACTCTCAGTTACGTCTCTCTCCCAGCACGACGATTTCGCCAATCCGCGGCAAAGATCGATTGAATCCACACTTGTAAGCCAAAGGCTGCAAAGGCATCGGGCAAGAGTCCGGCCACTGGGCGCTGACGCGAGGCAAAGCTAGGAGACAATGATATGGACACGCCCATAGACGTCGAGGCCACGACGGAGATCCCACATCCCCGTAGCGCTAACGAAGGCCACTCCCTTGCGATATAACAGACGCAACATCCTCGACAGTTCGCCCTACACCGCTTGCGATTCCTTCAATATTAAGGCCGAGTGTCCCCGCAAGTCCGCCAGCAATCCGCATAGACATATCCTCGTCAACCTCAAGCGCCGGAGCCTCTAGCGGCCCCTTAAGCCTGAAATCGAATGCAGCCTTGCCGTTACGATCCTCCAACGCTAACAAGGCTGCTCGTTGGGCGATAGACAGCAACCCGTCGTCCGCCAGCTTTAGATGACTTAGCGTCAGTCGGCCATGACCATCAATTTGACGCTTTACCGCGCCAGCGTGTAAGACTAGCTCAATACGGCCCCCATCAAAGCTCAACTGGGAACCTCTTTGCAGGTAAGGCGAAAAATAGTGAATGGGTACGTCTAGAAGTTGAAGCTGCATATCGACATCGAGGGTGTCTAAGCCAAGCCACCCCTTCTGAATCCATTTCCCCCCGGGAGATCCTGGGAAATTTCCCGTTGCATTGAACCGAGCATGCGGTCGCTTGCTCGCGTGTACATTTTTAGAATAAGTCAGTGGACCTATCTCAACCTGAACGCCCGTCAAAGGGATGTGATGGGGATGGTGACTAACTTGACTGTCATAGAACTGGATCGTTCCGTCGACAAATGCAAGACGATCAATGCGGATTTGCGTTGGCATGAAAGTTCGTGATGAGCTTGAGTCCTGAGCGTCAGCCCCCAACGGCAGCAGTATGAGATCGCCCTTCGACTCTCTCCATACAACCAAGTCAAAGCGCGAGACAGTTACTTCAGATAGTTCAACGCGACGTTGAAAAAGTGCCAGCCAACTCGGCCGGATGTCGATCGATTCCGCTTTGAATGCATGTTTCTCGGGCGCACCCCGTGCGGGCTTGATCAAGACATCATTCAGCAACACGCGATTCCAGCTCACGCTTACGTCGCGCACCGAGCCATCTTGACCAACCAGCAGCCTTACCGAATCTTTGATTTCATGCACCGCTATGGTGATCGCCAGCCCCCCAAAGCCCAACAGCGAAAGGAGCACGGCAGCAATAACATGGCGAGCTCGTGGAGAGGGTAAGCCTCTCATCTGTTGATCTCCGTTGGGCTTGCGTTTAGGCACTTCCGTTTGAGGCTCAAGATCGGCGTGTACGGAGATATGCTCGGGTCCGGGCGCTCACTGGCCGGAGCACAATGGTACGTCGGGTGGCACGACAGATTGCAAAAAGGTCGGCGTGCAATATTGCTGCGACAGATTTTTATTCAAGGAGATATTTGTGCGAGCGCCCGACGTATAGGAGCGTCGGAAACCTGTATAGGGCCGTGGAAGGGTATATCCATGTCGAGCACAAGATATACGGACGAAGCGATTAGAAAAGATGCGACAACAAGCATTCCCACCACCACTCTATTTTTTGGTGCGCGATAACCGAACGTCGCAAATATAAGCGTCATCCAAGCAGCCAGCATTCCAATCAAAGGCCCGGGAATTGCGCCGTCTGATTGCTCGAGGATCTTCCAACGTTGGGCGACCAGCGCATGGTACTGCTGCCTAATTTCTCCCAACATCGCCTCATGAAGCCGGTCATCAGGCTTGATCACATTTAACGCGATACCCACCTTATCGAGATGCTCACTAACCTCGGACTTAAGATGAAGTCTTCCTCTATCGTCCCAATAAGGATTCGCGACCGCCTGCTCCACATAGGTAACCAAGTGCGCTTTCGCAACTTCCGCAGGCGGGCCGTACGTCCGAAGTGTTCGCTCAAAAATGATCAAACCGGTAGCGTAGGCATGTACATCGCTGTCTATAGACGCGAAGGTGTTCTTTGCCGAGTTAATCATCAAGCCAAAGACTAGCGAGGTCATGACCACAAATACGTTTGCTACGAGCCGAATAATATTGTTGGTTTCGTCATTCCGATGATGGGGTGCGAGCACCGGATATAGATACATCATCGACAGCGCAGCCGCCAACGTACTGAAGAATATAGCTACGCCGATCCAGAATACTTCCATCCGAACACACTCGTGAGCGATTAATCAAACCTGACCATGCGCAGCGCAGGCATTTTCGCAATCCCACAGGATTAAACTGACCGGGGCCTACGTTTCAAGTCCGCAGGTCCCCCGAGACCTCACGGAATTTTTGCTGTAATGAATGCGACTTCGTGCTGGTGGCCGGGGTACTGACCATTCATCCAAGACGAAAACTCCTGCTTGGAAACTCGATGATGATAAGCATCATAAAGCCACAGCAAAAACTCGTCAGTTTGCGCTTCTGAGTCAAGTGGCACTCGCTTATATGTCGGATCAGCTTTGATGTCGGAGATCAGCCGATCACGCCATGCGACAAAAGATTTATCTTGCTCCATTGCAACGAACTTCTGTTCCTTGCGGGAGTCCGCAGCACAACCTTGAAGCAGCGTCATTGAGAGCGCTACGGAGGCGGCGAGAGTAATGCACGTGCGACGCAGTCGTAGATTCATCAGTTTTCCTGAATTTGTGGTGTTGGCCAAAAGCGGCAGAAAAATCGAATCAAGTCACCCCATCTCACCTAAGCAAGAGTGCTTGCCCGCGGCATTGCGGATACGTGTCAAATTAGCTTGCCTTAATTATGACTCCTGGAACTCCACGTCGGATATCGTAGGAAAAACTATCTCCACCTCGCGACTCGCGCGCTCGATCGGTATATCGCCCTTTCGCCCGGTATTCCATAGGCGAACCGGCGCCGGTAAGCGCTCCCAATGAGAAAAGATACTCCGGCAGATATCCCGAGAAAAGTACGCGGTAGTCCAAAGGAAGGCCAGGGACGATTCGGTCCGCCAACTGGTAAACAAGCGTAGTGCAATTCGCGGTGATCGTATTGTAGAAGCGCGGTTTCTTTAGCAACGAATTTGCGGTGTCGACATAAGCGAGGAACAGCGCGGATGCTGCATGTTGCTCCATTGCCACCCGGTATATGTAGCCGTCTTCCCCGCGAACGTTGGTCCTGACCTTAATACTGTCCTGTTCAGTAGATGCCAATACTGATAGTTCGTACTGCCTGAAGAATCCGCCAATCTCTGAGAATTTATCACCGTATTTACGTCGTATTTCGACGGAAAAAACTGCGTACTCCCCACCCTCAAAACCAAACGACACCATTGCATGGGCAATCGCGGGCCTCCCCCAGTAAGACAGAATCAAGTCCACAGAAGCGAGGCGCGAAAGATCATACTCACGGGATACCCAATGCGGATCGAATTCGTCCGAAGACACCCACTTGAAATCTCGAACATTGTGCAAGCGGACGAGACCGTCAACATGTGATCCATATGTTTGACGCGAGACTTCGGGCATCCATGCGCGATCATTTAGCGGCCGGACCAAGAAAAACCACCACGACAGTAGCAGTCCAAACATCCCCCCGAACAGCCAAAGGCACGATGAAACTCCGAGGAGAAAACCGACAAGCATCGTCGCGGATAGCACCAACCACAAGGCAGGGAGCGCCCAGCGCAGCTTTCCCGCCGCAGAGCACTTGAACCAAAGCGCCATTGCGCCCCAAGTCGCGCTGACGCCAAGGAGAACCACCGCCAGGAAGGTCATCATGACTGCTGCCACTCTCTGACGTCGCGTGCAAGCGGAACGTAGACTACTGATCTAGAGGGCCGCAATAGAGTTCTCCTTCCTTGCACTCAAGATATCCACGCAAGCTTCTCATCCGCGTACGCGTATGGTCCTCAAGGCACATACTCAGCACCATGGCGTTGGCGCTACCGCCCTCCGATTTCAGCGCCTGAAAACTGCACTCACTATCCCGAAACTTGATCCATTCTCGCTGAGCGGCAACAAGCTTCCGTTCGGCCTCCGGGTCATCCTTAAGCGATTTCGTGAGTGCGTGATACAGCCGATTCAACTCTGCGTCTGCCCGATGCATGCTCTGAGTGGCACACTCATTAAGCGATGCCTGGCTGGTGGCGTTTTCACACGGCGGCGAAGAATGCGCGATACCAGTCATGAAGGTGCCGGCTATTGCGACGAGGAAAGCAGACTTCATATGGATTCCCTCAGATCGTTTGTTCATTACGTTTGACAGCTTCGCGATCTTGCTTACGCCATCCCGTCTTCATCGACGAAATTTGGCGAAGAGCAGATTGCGACACCTTCCACCATCCGGATGGCCGCGGATCAGCCAACATGCTGAGGGCCCTCGCATAATCCAGAGTCAGCCCAGGGGTCCAAGCCATCGTGAGCGCACGCTTCCGGATTTGCGCAGCAACCCAAAGCTCCGGTGTTATCAGAAGACGCAGCAAAACCATCCAGCCAGCATTAGCCCCATGTAAGCGACCAATCGCCCCATCGAGTGCTGCGTCCAACGCGTTCGATACGGAGCTGGAGCAATTTCGATACGTCAAATTATAGGTAGCAGTTTGGCGATACTCTTCCCAAAATGCTTGCAGCTTCTCGGGATCGTAGTTGCGTATGCGAACCTGAACGGTCGAAGGGCACCACGCTTTGGACTCGGTAGAATAGTCAGGTTGAAAAATACCAGGGACATTATTTTCCGGTGTCGCGCGCAGCAGTGCACCGAACTGCTCCGGCGAACGGTCGATTTCTACGCCAGGATAAAGACTGATATAGATGCCTTCCGGTGATTCAAGTGCAGCATGCCCGGTAGAAACCACACCGTTTATATCAACGGCCGCGATGTAGCGATCCACAATGGGGTAATTGCGAGTTTCATCCTTAGCGGATCCAGACGGGGTCCACACGTGCACAGTTAACGCTTTCTCAGACGACGCGGGTGGCCCATCGAAAGTGGTCGGACTAATGTCTGCCTGAAGCGTCGTGGGCATGAAGCTCGGCCTAGGGTTATCCGAAAGCCCTGGATTTGACTCCAAACTGCGCACTCGCCGCGCGAGAGACCATAGCTTTAGTCCAGAAAAGCTGAGAAACAGGCCAAGGCAGTACGGAACTGTGCCGACATAATTTGTCGGGTACGGCTGAAAGAAGAAAATTGCCAGCAGGATTTCAACAATCCCTGAGAAAAAAACTATGCGCCAACGCTCATATCTGACGACATATGACGCGATGCATTGCATCAGGCCTTCTATCAAAAAGAGCGCGCCAAAAATCATCGATAGTACGAAATGCCCGTGATGATGGCCGGCGAAAATTAGGGATCCAGCAATCAGGACAAAGACGCCCTTGACATAGCGCAGAACCTTCTGCCCACCCACTCCCGATTGCGCGACAAGCAAAGTGGATATGCCTTCGATAACGAAAAGTGCAGCGAAGAATTCCAGCGGGAAATACAGCGCATTGTCTAATGCATCAACGAAAACAAGAATTCCGCTAATTATAAAAATCCACCCTAAGGCCGCTAGGGCCGCCGCGCGCTTGCGCAGATACTCGACTCCAAGCAAAAGCAGTACAAGGCTTGGCATTATTGACTCCGAGTTGTCGCGTTGTGCGTTTTGGTAATTTTATTCATGCTGTGGATCTAAAGAAATTATCTGTAAGTCCATGCGTGGGCACCAACTAGAGACGCCCGCCATGATCGCGATCTTCGAAGTTATTCCCCTCGGCGACTCACGGCGCAAATCGGACGCTTGCACTTTCCCTACGGTGTGAATCGAATCTGCAGTCCGAAGGTGGGGCAGCATGCCGCTTTCAACCCTCACTCACCCAGTAGTAGTCGCTTTACGTCTCTCTGTGGAGGCGCCCCGAACAGGCGACTATATTCGCGGCTGAACTGCGACACGCTTTCATAGCCCACACGTAAACCCGCTTCGCCAGCGTCAAGCCTTTGATTGAGCATGAGTCTGCGAGCCTCTTGCAGACGAAGTTGTTTCTGATACTGAAGCGGGCTCATCCCCGAAATCTTGCGGAAGTGCTGCCGAAACGTTGACGGACTCATGTGGGCCTGAACGGCCAACTCCTCCATTCCGAGCGCGAGATGGAAGTTGTCCTTGAGCCAAGTCATGATTCTTGCGATCGCCTGGCTTGGCGATCCTGCCGCTACGATGTGCTGCAGATAGGGGCCATGCGGACCGGCAAGCAAGCGCGCCGTAATTTCGCGCCGAATGAGGGGTACCAAGGTGGACGTGAGCGCAGGCTCAGCTGTCACACTCAGCAGTCGAGTCAGTGCGTTCAGCACATGTCCGTCGACGGGCGCAAGCGAAATTGGACGATAGGCGAGTTCCCGGGGTGGGCTCGGCAAATCCATTTCACTAGCTAGCTGGATGATTTCCCCCTCGTCCAATGCAAGTGTTAGGCCGAGGTAAGGCATAGCCTTGGTCGCACGGGAGACATGCGCCATAACGGGAAGGTCAACAGTAGTCAACAGCGTATGGCCAGACCCGAGCTCAAATATCTCTTGTCCCAGGATGACCTGCTTTCCACCTTGTGCGATAACTGCGATGCCAAGCGTATAGATACAGGGCATCGGGATCGTTGGTTCACTGCGACGATACGCCGCGAGACCTTGAACACCGTTGACGAAATCGCCGTCAGTTTTTGCCAGTTGAGCAATGGCTTGAGTTAACGGTGTAAGCATGGTATCCGCCATCGGCATGGGTCCAACAAGATATTTTTCTACGAACCGCTAGGTAGACGAGCGGAAATACTAACACCACGTACGCCGCAGCAACTCCGCCATCGAAGAATGTTCGTTGAATCAGGCAATGATAGGCGCGAAATGGGCAATCGACTTTCAATTCGGGAACGTAGAATTTTCCGAATGTTCGGCTGGCTTTCGCGCTTGTCGTCCAGGCGTCCAGAATCCAAAGGAAATACAAGATGGAACATTCGAACGGAATCAAGGTAACGCGGCGCGATCTGCTCAACGAGGCCGATTCAACTACGGCGGCGATGTCCAGCCGAGGCGCGCAAGCCGCCGCTGAGGTGACCGGCGCGGTTGTCACGTCCAAGATCACGCTCAAGGTCAATGGCCAGAAGAAGGCGCTTGATCTGGACCTTCGAACCACATTGCTGGACGCCTTGCGCGATCATCTTCATTTGACCGGGACCAAGAAAGGCTGTGATCACGGCCAATGTGGCGCCTGTACCGTCATTGTCAACGGACGCCGAATAAACTCCTGTCTGACACTAGCCATCTTGCAAGACGGCGCGGACGTCACCACGATCGAAGGCTTGGGCACACCGGAATCGTTACATCCGATGCAGGCCGCCTTCATCAAGCATGACGGTTACCAGTGCGGATATTGCACCCCAGGGCAGATATGTTCTGCAGTCAGTGTTCTCGCTGAGATTAGGGAGGGCGTACCGAGTCACGTGACGGGCGAGCTGACGATGCAGCCTCTATTGTCCATGGAAGAAATGCGCGAACGCATGAGCGGCAACATTTGCCGCTGCGGCGCTTATCCCAACATCATTGATGCCATGACTGAAGTAGCCGGGAGCCAGGCATGAGAACGTTCACGTATGAGCGCGCGAGCACGCCTGCCGAGGCTGCGGCCGCGGCAGCTCGCACACCAGGTGCCATGTTCATCGCTGGCGGCACTAATCTTCTAGACCTGATGAAGTTGCAGATCGAGAAACCCGCACATCTTATCGATGTGAACCGTCTGGCACTCGATAAGATAGAACCCACATCTGAAGGCGGTCTGCGCGTTGGGGCGTTGGTACGCAACACCGATCTGGCCGCGCATGTCGACATAAGGCGCGACTACGGCGTTCTGTCGCGCGCACTGCTCGCTGGAGCTTCAGGGCAACTCCGCAACATGGCCACAACGGCCGGGAATCTAGTACAACGCACACGTTGCTCTTATTTCTACGATACAAACCAACCCTGTAACAAGCGCGAGCCGGGAAGCGGCTGCTCGGCGTTAGGCGGCTTTAGCCGGCATCACGCAGTGATTGGAGGGAGCGACGCCTGTATCGCGACACACCCCAGTGACATGGCTGTGGCGTTGCGAGTGTTGGATGCGTCCGTCGAGACAATCAAGCCGGATGGATCGGCACGAGTTATTCCGATTGCCAACCTTTATCGGGCCCCCGGAAGCACGCCGCACCTGGAAACGTTCCTAGAATCGGGTGAATTGATCACGGCCGTGACGCTGCCAAAACCTGTGGGAGGCCTCCAGGTCTACCGCAAAGTCCGCGACCGTGCTTCCTATGCCTTTGCGTTGGTTTCGGTGGCAGCCGTCGTTCAGCCCGATGGTACGGGACGCGTGGCCCTGGGTGGA
This sequence comes from Achromobacter kerstersii, assembly GCF_902859595.1. Lineage (GTDB taxonomy): Bacteria > Pseudomonadota > Gammaproteobacteria > Burkholderiales > Burkholderiaceae_B > Achromobacter > Achromobacter kerstersii. The sequence continues at coordinate 454,521 of NZ_CADIJQ010000004.1, forward strand.
GTTGCACACAAGCCATGGCGTGACGAACAAGCAGATCAACGGATGGCTCAAGGGGCCAAGGCTGTTGCCGACACCTTGTTCGCAGACGCCACACCGACGCATGAAAACGCGTTCAAAGTGGTGTTGGCGGAGCGCACGATCGCTGCCGTTCTGGCTGAAGGAAGGAACTAGTCCATGAAATTCGATACCCCCGCCACATCAAATCCGATCGACCAGATGAAAATTGTGGGCCAGCCCCACGACCGTATCGACGGCCCGCTTAAGACAACGGGTATCGCCCGCTATGCCTACGAACGTCATGATGCAGTGCCCGATGCTGCCTACGGCTTCGTGATCGGATCTGCCATAGCCAAAGGTCGAATTCGGTCCTTCAATTTGCAGGCTGCGGAACGTGCCCCTGGCGTGCTGACTATTGTTACGTACTTAAATGCCGGAAAGCTTGGGAAAGGGACCTATAACACCGCCAGACTATTGGCGGGTCCCGAGATCCAGCATTATCACCAGGCCCTGGCTATAGTCGTGGCTGAAACCTTCGAGCAGGCCCGTGCGGCCGCCATGTTGATTCACGTTGATTACGAGCGCAGTGTGGGTGCGTTCGACATGAAGGCAGCATGCGACGACGCGGTAGTCCCGCCACCTATTTGGGGTGCCGATCCTGCCGACACGGCAGTAGGCGACTTTGCCGGCGCGTTCGCAAATGCCGAGGTGAAGCTGGATGCCATTTACACGACGCCGGACCAGACGCACGCCATGATGGAACCGCATGCGTCCACCGCGGCCTGGAACGATGGCAAGTTGACGCTATGGACTGCGAACCAGATGATCGCGTGGACGGTGGGCGACGTCGCGAAGACCCTAGGGATCGCAAAAGAAAATGTTCGCTTGATCGCACCCTACGTGGGTGGTGGTTTCGGCGGTAAGCTGTTCCTACGAGCGGACGCGTTGATGGCGGCACTAGGTGCACGCGCTGCCGGACGCCCTGTAAAAGTAGCGCTAATCCGCCCCTTCATCGCTAATAACACCGTGCATCGAGCCGCGACGATACAACGTATTCGTATTGGCACTGCAGCGGACGGCCGCATCAAGGCCATTGCTCATGAGACGTGGTCTGGTGACTTGCCCAACGGCTTGCCAGAAGCCGGCGCCATGCAAACGCGTTTGCTCTATGCAGGTGCTAATCGCTTGACGTCTACGCGCCTCGCGGTAGTCGACCTTCCCGAGGCCAACGCCATGCGCGCGCCCGGGGAGGCACCCGGCTTGATGGCACTGGAAGTCGCCATGGATGAAGCAGCGCAGGCGTTGGGGATGGATCCCGTCGAGTTCCGCATCATTAATGACACGCAGGTCGATCCAGAGAACCCTGAGCGGCCATTCTCGCAGCGAAATCTGAACGAATGCCTGCGATTGGGTGCTGAGCGTTTTGGATGGGGCAAGCGGAACGCTACGCCGGGACAGGTGCGGGATGGTCGCTGGCTGGTGGGGATGGGTGTGGCTGTCGGCCTGCGAAACAATCTAGTCATGAAATCAGCTGCGCGCGTACGCTTGAACGATTCCGGGAACTTGACGGTCGAAACAGACATGACCGACATTGGCACCGGCAGCTATACGATCCTTGCGCAAACCGCAGCCGAAATGATGGGTGTGCCGCTGGAACGTGTAATGGTGCGCCTTGGCGATTCGAGTTTTCCGGTATCGGCTGGCTCGGGTGGGCAGTGGGGGGCCAATAGTGCCAGCTCAGGCGTTTACGCCGCTTGCGTCAAACTTCGACATGCTGTGGCCGAGCGGCTGGGTCTGGACCCTGCCACGGCCCAATTTTCTGATGGCGAGGTTCAAGACGGTGAACGTCGCTTTACCTTAGGGCAAGCGGCGGCTGAATCGGAGATAGTGGCTGAAGATGCGATAGAGTTCGGCGATTTGGACAAGCAGTACCAACAGTCCACGTTCGCGGCACACTTCGTGGAAGTCGGTGTGGATGAGGCGACAGCGGAAATTCGCATCCGTCGCATGCTGGCAGTATGTGCTGCGGGCCGAATCCTGAATCCGAAGTCGGCGCGCAGCCAAGTAATCGGCGGCATGACGATGGGAGTCGGGGCCGCCTTGATGGAAGAAATGGCGGTCGATAAGCGAATAGGCTTCTTCGTCAATCACGACCTAGCGGGCTACGAGGTGCCGGTGCACGCCGACATCCCGCAGCAGGAAGTCATCTTTCTTGAAGAGAATGATCCCATCTCATCACCCATGAAAGCCAAAGGCGTAGGTGAACTGGGACTTTGCGGCGTGGCGGCAGCAATCGCCAACGCGGTGCAAAATGCCACGGGGGTACGGGTACGTGATTATCCCGTCACTTTGGACAAGCTGATTTCCAAGCTACCGGAATTCGCTTGATTCTCACCGCCCTGCAACACGGACATTTTGGTGGGCAGGGTGACCCTATTCTTCACTGCGATAACCTCAGCCATGATGCTCACTGCTATCTCGGCTGGGGTTTTACTCCCGATATGAATGCCGACCGGGCCGCGTAGTCGAGAGAGGGATTCTTCAGTCTCATCAAAATACTCGATCATGCGGTTACGGCGATTGGTGCTGTTACGGCGCGAGCCGATTGCGCCGATATAAAACGCGGGACTGTGCAAAGCCTCCAACAGCGCTAGGTCATCAAGCTTCGGGTCATGACTAAGTGCAATGATGCAAGTACGCAAATCTGGCATGAACGCAGTGACTGCGTCATCGGGCATCACGGTGAGTTTGCGCACCCCAGGCACCGCCCATGTACTCATGTATTCAACGCGAGGGTCGCAGACGGACACAGTAAAGCCGTTGAATAGTGCCATGGTGCTTAGATATTCAGCCAGCGGACCAGCGCCTATCAACAGCATGCGATATCCCGGGCCCAGAATGCTGGTCATTCGCTCACCGTTGAAGGTCAGTTCATCGGGGGTGTCCGTGTGCTCCAGCGAAACCTCTCCGTCTTTGCGCGAAACGATGCGTCGAACCAATTGGCCGTCGTCCATCCTTCGGACCAGCTCATCCAGTTGAGCATGGTCAGGATTAAATTCCAACAGCAGTTCCAGCGTCCCGCCGCAGGGCAAACCAAACCGATGAGCTTCGTCGCTGTCAATGCCGTAACGAACCACCTCCGGCAGGCGGTCTGCAATGGGGCCACCGCCATGAACACGGGAGTGACGGGCGATCAAATCATCTTCAATGCACCCCCCTGAAACAGAGCCTACGATTCGCCCGTCGTCACACAGCGCCATCATGGCGCCTACAGGACGGGGGGACGAGCCCCAGGTTCTTACCACAGTGGCCAGCAATGCAGGGGTGTTGGCAGCACGCCAGTCCCTGAGGCTGCGCAGGACCGCAACATCCATGCTATCCATCTTGAATTCCTATGTGTTGTGGTCAGAAGTATGCCGCGCATAGGGCGTACCCCGTTTGCCTAATTCGTTGATTCTGTTGCCCGATTCGCGCTCGTCCAAGCCACAGGTAGCGCTTCCCCCCGCAACGATAGTTGCCGAGGAGGTCGTCAAAATTCTCGTCTCAAGCCGTGTTAGGAGCTGCATCGGTTTTCGAGGTTTGGCGTATCAACGGCGCAGCGCCTATCAATCGTGTTGATGCCCCACCCTTGAGGCGTTCGGTCAACAAGGATGCACCTTCGATTCAGCGCGAACTGCAACAGCCGAATGAATGCACCGTAGGAAGCAGTCGCGCCCGCCCAAGGTCGAATGACTGCTATGGGTCGGCTGGCCACCCTCCGTAGGGGCACACTGAATCTCCCTTTACTCAAAAGGAGATTGTCATGGAATCCGCGAATGCCGCCGTTGGCCGCCGTGCGCCATGGAACAAGGGAAAGCTGACCGGGCAGAAGCCGCCCCTAAAGCTCCGAGAAATTTGGGCAATTCGAATGAGACTTCAGATGGCTTCGAACACCCGGGAACTCGCGATGTTCAATCTCGCAATTGATAGCAAGCTTCGAGCGTGCGATCTTACGAGATTGCAGGTACAGGACATCCGTCACGGAAGCCACGTTGCCGCGCGAGCTACCGTCATGCAACAGAAGACCCAGCGTCCGGTCCAATTCGAGATTACGGAGCAAACCCGTGAGAGCCTTGAAGCATGGATCCAAGCGCGAGGGCTAAAGGCGGCGGATTTTCTGTTTCCGAGCCGGTTGCATACGTCGCCACATCTATCGACGCGGCAGTACGCCCGGATCGTGCATCGCTGGGTCGCATCGATTGGCCTAGACGATACCGCATATGGAACCCACACTATGCGCCGTACAAAAGCCTCTCTGATCTACCGCAGGACGAAGAATCTTCGGGCTGTACAGCTCCTGCTCGGGCATACGAAGCTGGAAAGCACAGTTCGCTACCTTGGCATCGAGGTTGACGATGCCCTTGAGATGGCTGAACAAACAGAGGTTTGATGCATCCTGGCCGGCGAGCGGTCGCTTGCCGGCCAAACGCTGCCGGTCAGCATTTATTCTTGCCTGCCAGCTTCAGGCTCAAAGCAGTCGTTAGCAGTCGCACCAGCTAATACGTAACTCAGGTGCGATAGACTGCCACGCATCTCCCGACTCGGGGTTGCCTACCGGAACAAACCGCTCTACCGAATGCAAGCTTCAGATAATTAGACTGCTAAGCCACTCTTACTGATCATGCAACAGACGAAACGCCACCATTACGTGCCCAAGGCCTATTTGAAGGCCTTCTGCGACGACCAGGGCAAGCTCCTTGTGTATCGCAAGGATGCGCCCACCCAGCCGTTGCACCAGGTACCTGACGCGACCCAGTTCCGTAGATATTATTATTCTCAGCCCATCCCGGACGGAGGCCAGGACAACAACACGCTGGAAGCCGCGTTTTCCTCCATCGAGACTCATTGGCCGGCAACCGTGGCTAAACTGCATGCTCGTAGCGATGCGAACGACCGGCTGGAGAACATTTTTCATTTCATTGCTCTGCAGCGCGTTCGGGTGCCGGCAAGTCGTGACATGGCCGAGTCGATGCTCGCCCAGACTGTCAAGGACGCGATGAGGTCCATGCAGGCCATCGGCGAGATGCCGCCGCTACCCAAGTGCCTCGAGGACTTGCCGAACCAAGTGCAGATCGCCATCGACCCCCACAGGTCCATTCATGCCATGGTGTCAATGCTGCACGGCATGGAGAAACTCTTTTCGTTGATCGGCTTGGTGGCAGTCCACAACAACACCGGGGTTCCGTTCATCACAAGTGACAACCCTGTGTTGTGGTTTGACCCGTCGTTGCCATTCGATGAGCAACGTCCGTACACTCTTCAGCCGGGTGGGCCTATCTTCCTCGTGTTTCCGGTCAGCCCGAAGCTCGCTCTTATCGGCTCGACGCAGAGCAAAGAGATTTTCGGAACCCACGGCCTGCAGCATAGCGAGGTACCAAACGAGGATATGGTCTATGCCATTAACAGTCAGGTCTGCCGCTTTGCCTACGAAGCCGTCATCACTCAAGAAGCTGGATGGGAAGAGCTAATTGCCGAGTACGCCGGGGTGTCGCCAGTGCACGAAGCAGTCAATATCCCTACAGCCAAGGGTATGGCAACCATGCATAGGCTGGCTTTCGGCCCTCGTGTAGCTAAGCCAAAATGGACGCGTAACTAGACTGAGGGGCTCGCAACCGTTGTTGGCGATTCTTGCGGTGACGAGAGAGGGGCCTCTGCTGAACATGCCAACAGCGCGACGCTCCGACGGCCCCTTTCGATCTAGTACTGGACAGGATATTCGAAGTCGTCAATTCCAACTTCAGTCGCGCCGCGGAAGAATTGCCGTATTGTTCCAGCGAGGGCGGGTATCTGGGGAAGACCTGGGATTCATACAACTTTGAAGGATCGGGCTAGCGACCAGGTTGTGGCCATAAGCGGGTGCCTTCACGAACCAACTCACTAATGCCGCTCAATTCTGCGATTCGCCTAACCTGCGCCTGGTCATTGGTCGCGTAGCCAATTGGTACACATACGGACTCGCTTAGCGCAACCATCACCGAAACGACGGCAACGCGCTCAGCGATGAGGACCACCTCAAGCGCTGTTGGCACCTTTTTTGTCGGTGCACGGACCCCCATGTCGAAGACTCGGCTGAACGTCCGGGACAAAGCGTCCGTCACCGAGGCTGGGGAGATCACCACGGATGAGAGAGTCCCCCCTTTTGTCCGTGCTCTGATGACGCCGCGCAATGCTTCGAGGGTCACCGGCACATCCTCCGTTGCCCCCCACAGCGAACCGCCGGGTCTGAGCCACCAAGTTTGCCAACAATGATCCGCACTGGTGTCCAACGCAGCATCCTCAAGCAGTTCGGCAATGGCTCGACGGTTGCGTTCGACGTAGGGATATCCCACCAGAGGTACTGTGCCGCTCGTACTGTGATTCATTTCCTGCTGGAACCAGGCAGCCAAGTCGAAATGCCCCTTTTCTCCTAACCACTGTGACCAGTCACGGTGGTTGAACATTCGGGCGAATTCGTTGGAGGAAGCTTGGCTTGGGTTGACGTGTTCCAGCTTGCGTAGCTCGATGGACATTGCCTCAGTGAGTTGCTTTCCTCGCGCCTTCGAATCCGCCCCGCGCAGATTCAAATGTGACTCAAGTCTGGGTTCGCCTTGCAAAGTCAGCCGCTCGCTACCTCCGATCTGAACAAAGCTGTAGCGGCCGGCGTGCACATCAAGGATGGAGTAAAGGCTCCACTGATCCGCCTGCTGATCATTGCGCGCGATTCGCAAGTAGTCCCGGAAATTGTCATGGAATGCCGCACGGGCCCCTGCATTATCAATCTGCTGACGAAGAGGAAGCGGAATAAGGTGTTGGACGTTGCGCAGTCCGCGACCACTGACCATGTGCTTTGTCACCAGATCGAACCAAACGTCCGCGTTCAACGGTTCTGCGACAGTGATGGTCGGCGCGTCTTCCGTAGATGTTCGAAACATCTCCTTCGCTGAGGGGTGCAAGCTTAAACAATCTCCATCCACCATGACCAAGCTGCGTGATTGGAGGTCAGATATCGCGATGCCGAGGTCTCGGCCTTCAAAGCCGAAGAAGCGAGCCAGCCTGTCCGCTGAAATGGACTTCACCACTAAAAGCGTTTTTAGGATGAACTCATCCACCATAGGCAGCCGACGCTCCTTCGTTCTCTCGGCCGAGATTACAAACTGGCGGCAGGGAAGGTTGAACCCAAACGTATTTGTCTCGAAGGTATTGTTCTGGTACATACTTATCAGACCTCCGAAGCGTTGAGGAAGGTGGCGTGGCCCGGATTGCTCTTCATGTGTTCAAACACTCTGCGCATAGGTGATTTCGTTCCAACTCTACGACCCCACATATCCGCGTCGCCAACAATGATTAGTCGTTCCTGAGCGCGCGAAACAGCCACGTTGCAGCGGTTCGGGATTCCCACGTGCCCTGGGGCGCCGTTGGGGTTGCTGCGCACCAAGGAAAGGATAACAATGGCGTTTTCCTTTCCTTGGTAAGAGTCGACCGTGTCGATGCGCACCAAGCGCTTGAACTTCGAATCGAAAGGACGGCGCGACCATGCCTGTTCAATCTGCCGCTTTTGCCCTGCATACGTGCAGATGACACCGATTGGTGTTTCATCATCAAGTTTTACCAGCGCCGTGATCAAGACCCTGTCCGCCGCCAACCTCTCAAGCACCGCGATGACGGCGTCAACTTCGCTGCGATTGTGAATAGTAGTCTCGCCTTCCGGACGGAACTCGGAGTTCATGTTCGCGTTACTAGCATCCACCCAGACGAGGGGCTTGGACAACCAGGACAGTCCGAAGTCGGCCGGCTGCAGTGCCGACTTTCGCGCCTTGGAGGTTGCCAACCGGATGTTGCTTTGCTCGTAGAAGCACTCCGAAACCAAGTCGCAGATGGCACTGTCCATGCGGTATTGCTCGGTTAAACGCACGCCGATGGCCTGGCCATAAGTTGATGTAAAGGCGCGTTCGAAGTCGCTGCGCTGGAGTTCCTCGGACGAAATGTTCGGTTCGACGTCCGTGAGGTCGCTGAGCATTTGATCATCCATCATCGGCAGCAGTTGGAGATGATCGCCGACTAGGAGGATACGCTTGGCCATTTGGATAGGCACCGCCAACTCACCAGGCGTGCACCGGGCCGCTTCGTCAACGATTACCCAGTCGAACACCTGCGTCTCAATCTTGATGCGTGTCTGTCCGACACCGACGCAGGTCGCAGATACAATGCTGCGCGTTTTGGCTAAGAATTCTTCGAAGTTCCGCCCCGGGGATCCGAGCGAAGCCAGCCAGTCGTTGGTCAGTTTCAAGGCACGTTGAGCCGAGCTTGCGTCAGCCGGAGAAACGTTTGGATGTCTCTGGATCAGCGCGTCGACAAGCAGGTCGTAAGCCTGAAGCGGCGACACGTCGTCGATTCCTTGCCCGGCTACGGCCTTGAACGCCACCTCGAAGGCATCCCGGACTCTTGCTCGCTGCACGCGGTTGCGCTCGCGATCAACGGCCAGTTGTCCTTCTTCCTCATCCAGTGCCTCATTCACTGTGCTCAAGCGCCGTGCGAGAGACCCTACCTTCTTGTCTATGTCGAACAGCTCGGACGCAAAAGCCCGATCGACGCCGAGCGCCCTCGTGAGTTGGCCATACCTATTCTTGGCGGCGGCATCAAACTTGACTCGGTAGCTTTCCCTCAGTTCAGATGTGAGAAAGGGGCGGATGCGGTCTGTGATGCCTTTGGAGCCGATGCGCAAAAGACTGGGCCGCGTCTCGCCGCGCTCCTTGTGCAGGCGGAGCAAGGACTCAATTGCATTGTTGACAGCCTCATGCGATTGACTTGCAATTAGAACACGCTGGCCGCCTCCCTTTGAGATTAGCCAGTGGACGAAAGAAGCTATAAATCGGGTCTTGCCGGTTCCTGGGGGGCCCTGAAGCAGGCCTACCGGCCCCGAAGAGAGAAGGTGCCGGAACGCGTGTTGCTGGCCCGCATTGAGCCCATAGGCCGCAAGCTGATCATCGTCGATAGAAAGGTCGAAAGACTTCGGTGGGACGTTCTTATGCGGATCGAAGTACTCCACCAGTTCGCCGATAACCGAACGGCCGTCTAGGATGCGACGGACGGCCCGTGAGCGTCGCTCCATCGAGGTGTGCTCTCGGCGTTCTGCCAAACGGAGGCGATCTCCCTCCGAGATATTTCCGCGGTCGCACACGATTCCAATGACGCTCGGGAACGAGCTCGAAGCTAGGTCGACATAGCCAATCTTGCGATTGCCGGCGTACACGTCGATGGAGTCTTCCTCATCGAAGTCGAAATCCCGTCCTAGGTTCTCGTAAGCCAGCATTAAGGTCTGGCCCTTTTGAGCTATGACTTCGTTGACGGCGATCTCGACGCGAGATTCCTCTTCGATTTCGAGCAACTTCGTCCAGTGCCAGGTCACTTCGAACTGCGCAGGAGGTGCCGGGCGATCCAGCTCGGCGCAAAGCGTAGTGAATCGCTCATGGCTGCAGAGGTAGACGTAGAGTTCTTCAAATCCGCCGCTGCCCTCATCTTCAACCGTTAGTCTAATGGGGAGGTCACTATGCGCCGAGCGCGACTCGCGCTCAAGGCTCGTGAAGAAGGTCTTCCTGAAAAAGTGCTGTTGCAGTTCGTTTCCGGTTCCCTTCAAGATCAACTGAGCTTTTTCAGTCGTAAGATCGAACGTGACCATCCCCGACTGATCGACGTAGCGCCGTACATACAGCTTGTCAACCTGCAAGAAACCATAGGTAGGATGCTCGGTCTTAAGATGAAACTCGATCACCTTAGCCGCCGTTAGCGCGTCCACGGCTTGCGACACCTTCGCCAAAGTATATTGAAGAGACTCAACAACCGGCTTCTTAAGTTCGGCGTCAAGCTCTGACCGAATCGCCTGAGCGGCATCGCCCGGATCCAGTGCAAGCAGCATCTGGGCTGCCTTCAAGGCAGCAAAGCGGTCGATCGCTGCTTGCGGCAGCACCTCCCAGTTTTCAGGAAGCATCGACGGCGTTCTTGCTGACCCGTCGCCGATCGGCGAGATGTCAAACGGATCAATAAGGCAGACCGTTCGATCGTCGATGTTCACCAGCACATTGGACGGAGAGATGTCTCCGTGCTCACAGCCGCGCTCGTGTAAAGAAGTGACAGTGCGCAGCAGATCGGCGGCGAGGTGCAATCCGATGTTCTCACTTAGTGACCTGAGCTCTGCCAAAGGCGTCCCCTCGCTGCGTTCATAAACAACGAAGGCGCCCAGGGGGGAAAGACCTCTCGAAACAAATCGCGGGAGCCCCCTGAGGGGGGCGTCAATCAGCTGATCAACGCTCAACAGCAACTTCAGCAGCGCGCAGTCGCTCTGTACGGAACGGCCGCGCAACCATGACATCCAGACCTTGACCATAATGGTCTCGGCTCCGTCAGTATGCGTGTAAACCTGTTTCTGGTTCGAGGATGAGACGACGCTGGACAGCGGCCACCGGACATATGGGACGTCAATAGTCTCAAACCGGTCGAGCAGGGTCGCATCAAACCCACCAACCGGCCCGGCTTCGACAACGACTGCAAACTCGTCCATCAACTCTGCCGCGCTCGCATATCGAGATAGGGGGTCGGAGGCCAGCCCTCTTCGCACCCAGTTGTCAAGATTCTTGAGCTCCGGCGGCAGCGCTGCGACAGTTGACTCGATGTCTAGAGCATTTGGAACCATCCCGGTGAGTACGTGGGAGGCGAGGTGGGCGCAGCTGTAGACGTCCCTCTGCCGACCGGTGCTGGGGCTGCCACTGGCGTCTTCTGGTAAGAACCCCGCGTAGCCCCGCAAGTCCTTCAGCCAGTCCATCATCGTCGTCTTGTCCGGCAGCTGGCAGGACATGAAGCCGGTCAGCGCTAGGTCGCATTGGCCGCCTACCCAAATTGACCGAGGACCGATGTCTCGGTGAGTCACATTGACCCTGTGGAGCTCTGCAACCATGCTCAGCAAGCTTGTAACTATGGTGATGCGATCCGAAATACTCAGCATGTCCGCGTTGCGCACGATGTATTGGTCGAGCGGATACCAGCCTGGCGCAATTTGGCGTACTTCAAAATGTTCGGTCGAAATCTCCTCGTCAGGGGTGGCGACCTCCCGAAGCACGCGCTGACGACTAACAAGTTCGCTGCCGATGTCTTGCAGATAGGCAAACGCGTTTGTCTCGCGCATGGCAACAACCTTGCGCATCTCCGAGCTATTTAGGCCGACTGGCAGATTGTTGAACGACCAAGTTCGCACCATCGCCTTCAGACGCTTCTCGTCGCTTCGTTCAGCTAAGTGGTCGCGCCAGACCTGCTTCGGGTGCACGAAGATGTCCTTCTCCGTTACCGTGTAGCCCGCCCAGTCTGACTCGAGACGCTGGAAAAGCTGCGTGTTGTTGAAGATCCTGTCGAATTCCGCCTCGAGACTGCATGCCTTAGTAAGCGACACCTTGCCGCGCTTAACATACAAATGGCGCTTTGCAGGATCACCGATAGCAATTGCCTGCGTGAGGCTTAAGCATCGCGCCTGCTCATCCGGCGGAAGGTGCTCCGCATTGGCGGTACCCGTGAAGACGACGCGCGAGTCCACATAAAATGCCCCGGCGAGCGCGCTCTGCCCTTGAATTACAGACTTGAGCTTCTTAGCCTTTTCATCGACAAGGATGGCTGCAGATCGCTTGCGAGGGGCCTTGTCAACGAACCAACGGTCACCTTTGCAAGTGAGCTTGCCATTCCAGTCCTTGATCTCAAGGAGAAGAATGAGGTCGTCCATAACCACGACCGCATCAATCTCCATTGGAGATTGATTACGAGGAAAACAGTTCAAGGATACGTAAAGAAGCCAGCTCGGCGGAAATGCTTTAGATAAGGCATCGATGCCCTTGATTTCGCGAGGCATGATACCTGCGCTATTGAGATACCTGACTTTGCAGGCCATTGCCTCTCTCCGGATTGATTGTTCGCTCGATCGACGAAGCCCCCCCAATGTTAATACATGATACTTATAGTAAGTAAAATGCATCTAAAATGGACTCTGCGTCCATGCGCCTCGAACTCGTGGTAAAGCCTCCGCCACCGGTGGGCAAGAAAGGCCGAGCGCCTTAGTTGCCAGTACCCCCCCGCGCGCATACAAGCGCCCCAGAGTCATCAACTATTGGCCTACGAGCAGAACGACGAGTGACCGAATGGGGCGGCGACTCCGCAGGGCCGTTAAACAATGGCCTTTTTCGGTATCTGAATCTCCCCTCCATCAATCCTCGAGCCTGACCGGCAACACGCAGCCTTATACGGCTTTCACACAGACGCGTCTAAGGTCAGGTCTTGGCTGTGCATTCAACCGGTCGTTGCAACACACTAGAGACTGCGCAAGCCGAAGAGGTGTTGCAAATGAAGCAGAGACCTCGAATCTACTACACCGAAAGTCAGAAGCTCGTGATGTGGGAGCGCTGGCGAAAGGGTGACTCGCTTCAGCAGATTGCTCAACTATTTGACCGAAATCATTCGTCAATTCAGAGGATTCTTGCTGAGACGGGCGGTATTCAACCCGCGCCGCGCTGTCGATCTTGCCTAGCGTTGTCTTTGGCAGAGCGGGAAGAAATTTCTCGAGGCCTGGTCCGCGGTCAATCGATTCGCTCCATTGCCATAGGGCTCAGGCGTGCGCCCTCAACAATCAGCAGAGAGATCAAGTGCAATGGAGGGCAGTCGGAATACCGCGCCAGCCAGGCCGATCAAGCGACGTGGGACAGGGCGCGTCGCCCAAAGCCCTGCAAACTAGCAGACAATTGGCGTTTGGCGCAGTTAGTGGCGGAAAAGTTGGCTTTGCAATGGTCGCCAGAGCAAATCGCCGGTTGGCTGAAACGCGCCTATTGTGGGGACGAGGCCTGCCAAGTGTCGCACGAGACCATTTATCGGACCCTCTTTATCCAAGCGCGCGGAGCCTTGAAAAAGGAGCTCGTAGCGCATCTTCGACGTACCCGAGCCATGCGCCGATCTGGCCACCATACGCAAAAGACGGATGACCATGGGCGGATCGTAAATGCGATCTCGATAAGCGAGCGCCCGGCCTCAGCGGAGGATCGAGCCGTACCAGGCCATTGGGAAGGCGACCTGCTCTTCGGAAGTTGTAATAGTCAGATCGCCACGCTGGTCGAAAGGCAGACGCGCTACCTCATGCTGATCAAGGTGGCGGCGAAGGACACCGAAACGGTCGTCAATGCGCTGATCAGGCATGCTCGGAGGTTGCCTCATGAGCTATACAAATCTCTGACGTGGGACCGAGGAAAGGAAATGGCTGCGCATAGCCGGTTCACTCTAGCCACAGATATACAAGTGTTCTTTTGCGATCCACAGAGTCCCTGGCAGCGTGGAACCAACGAAAATACCAATTGCCTCCTCAGGCAATATCTTCCCAAGGGCCTCGACCTCAGCGACTACTCGCAGAACAGACTAGATGCTATTGCTAGATGCTTGAACGAGCGTCCGCGAAAGACTCTGGGCTACGAAACGCCGGCCGAGCGATTTAACCAAGCTGTTGCAACGACCGGTTGAATACACAGCCGAAAGCGGCCACTTGCCACAGGAGTCTTCCATACGAAGCACTGCGCTTCCTACTCCGACATTTTCCAATAGCCGAGTCCCTCGAGACGTCCATGTCTCCTCACCAATGCCCGTACGGGCATATCTCAAATCTGCCGGCTTAGACTGTCGAGCTAATTTAGTTGCGTTTATTGTGCAGTTCGCCTTTCTTCAACCCGCAGGCCGTCCATCCGCACAGAATAAGAGAAGATGTCCGAGCAATAGCAGGTGTTCCCCAAAAAAGCCAAAAGGCGAACTATATTCCCGCCCCTCAGGGTATGAGCGCTGAGAATAAAGTTCGCCTTTTTGTTTCGAGGGGCGAGCGCCCAAATCTTGTTCGCGCGAAGTTCGCCTTTCTTCAACGTCGGAAAGCAGGCGGGGATGGATTTATACAAAAGGTCGCCTGTTGCGAACCAGCATGACAACAATGAATTTCCTCGTTCGTGCAATGTTCTATCCGGAACGGGCTGGAGTTGGCGAAAAATCGGTGGCTGTGGCGCATGCAGGTGTTGAAATTTATTAAGCCTGGAATCGCGTTGCATGTAACATCAGCACAGCGTAAAACTGCATGTACGCGACCACGAGGCTAATCATGGGGGCATCAATCACCAACGCCCGAGTGCAAAAGCACAGGGATGCGCTACGCAGGGCGGGGTTGCGCCCTGTGCAAATCTGGGTGCCTGACACCCGGCGACCAGGGTTTGCCGAGGAATGCCGCAGCCAAAGCCTTGCGGTAGCCGAGTCGGACAAGGCGGACGAGCAATTAGAACGCCTGATGGACGAGGCCGTTGCCGAAGTGGATGGCTGGATGGAATGATGGCGTATGAGAGTATGGGCGTGGCACCTGGCCCAGCCTGTCGCCTCAAGCTCTTGTTGTTAGCAATCGGTAACCGTGACTGTTAACATCTTGAGTTGTGCCCGCAACGTGCGCGCGCGCATCTACTTCTAGATGTACTCATGAGCATCGCCTTTATTGCTGCCGTCGTTGGGGTCGCAGTGTTCGCTTCGTTGATCGGGTATGTCAACATTCGGGAGCGGCTTATTGAGAATGGCGATTTGAAGCGTTGACCGCTTGACGCGTCCGCTATAGCTCCCCAAACAATAAGGGTGGAGTTTGGCGAGGTTAACCGACGCTGCAACTCGCTCCGAGGATGGTGGGCGTCTTTGCTCGGGGTCGGGTTGGACTTGACCGATGAGGGCGTAACGGTCAGTTGTCTATATTCGCGGGGGACATCCCTGACTGGTCGTGACCTCAATGCATGCCGTACAACCGCTGAGCCGTTTGTGGTTGGCCAGGGTAGTCGGTTCAAAGCCTGGATGCATCCCGGTTTCAGGGGCATCTCCGGTCCTGTACCGTTGCTTAGGTAAAGCGGAGCAGCTCACTCGTAAGCGCTGGCTCAGTACCAAGTTTGCTGCGACGTTGAGAGAGGACGTGCCCTGTCGGCGCAAGGTATATTCTGGGAACGAAGACGCCGGAGACCATACCGTCTTTGTCCGATTCGTCGCCATTGTGGATGCGATTCATGTCGATGGGACTGCTTATGAGAAAGAAAATTAATTCCACGCCCGGCATGAAGATGGTCGTTCGTTACTCGACCATTGCTAAGTCCACTTTGTCGAAGGTCGCGAAACTTCCAAACGACCGGGCAGAAGCACCCAGGTCAGCAGAGAGTACAGCCGCGCGCGCGGTTCGTATGCCTGTTCGGATAAAAGTCCTTCAAATTCAGGTTCCCACCCACAATCCATATGACATCGGCACAGAAGAGACTCTGGCGGCGTTACGGCGGTCTGGCATTTTGACGAAGACCGGAAAGCTGGGCCGAACCTTCCGTTGATCTGGTGTTTGGTGCGAGTCGACGGTAAGGCTGACGTTCGGCGTTAAGCCGAGCTACCGCCCCGGGGCGGCGTCTTCATTCTTTGCCAAGGCGACGAATCGCTGGGGTTTCACGTCGGTGTTGAACGGCTCGATCTACAACATGGATCGTTCGATCACACTTGCCGCCGTATTCCTGTTCGCCCTCGACTCTGAGTTTCAGGAGTTGCAACTGAACCCTCCGCCGATGCCCACGAGCCTCCTGCATTCGTTTGTTCCGTGCGCCATCTGATCCTCCCGTCGACCCGCATGACACCCTAACGCCGGACACGAACGGCACAAACCTGCTTCAGTACCCGGACCTACCTGAAGGTGCATCGGTAAGCGAAGGCTAAAACGACCTGCAAGCCAACGCAGCAAAATGCCTTGGGGCTGCCTTGCAGATGTACCCCGACGCGCGCCGCCTGGGCATCTACAACCCACAGGTTGACCGCCTACTGGATCTGGCGCACAGTTCAAAGCTGGAACCGATGGAGCCTGCATTTTGAGAATTGGGCCGCAGCTTGGACATTTCAATTGCCTAAATCGGGTGGCTCTATGCGTGTACTTATCGTTGACGATGATTCGGATACCGCCGAGCTGACGGCCGAATGCTTGATGGTGGATGGCGACGTCACCGTCCAGATCGCGCACAACGGTGCCGCTGCACTTCGCGAGGTTGCCGAATTTTCGCCCGATGCGATTTTGCTGGATGTCGAGCTGTCTGATGCATCCGGCCTTGACCTCGCTTCCGATCTAAAGACCCTACGCGGACTCGCCCGCATCATCGTATTCAGCGGGACCGTCCCCAGATCCGACTCCGGATATTTACCGCCGGGCGTGGACGCTTGGCTCGCCAAACCCGCGCACCTTGAGCAATTCAAGCCTGTATTTCAGGAAAGCCCGATTCCATCTAAAGGCGCATCAAAAGCCAAAGTTCGCCCCGCCAGCTATTGGCCCGACCAACTCTGAACCAGCAAACTGGCCGCCGCCTGTACAGGTGGGACGGCCTTGGTTCGATCACGGCTTACTCCGGGTTCCGGCTGTCAGTCGGGGAACTCGCGATTCTCCGGCTGTCGCCGTCTTCTATAGCTGTAACGCAAAAGCCCCAAACGGAACTCCGTATCGGGGCTTTGTTGTATGAGAAGCGGGTAGAGGTCATCGATTCCTCACCGCGCTATGGGCTTGGCCAAAGCAACCGAGGGCTTTTTACTCGAGCGGATATACACTCGGCCGATAGACTCCGGTCATCAGGCCAATCAGGAGACCGGAAGGCAGACGCAGGGCTTACGTCGCGTATCCCTCACCGCTACGAATTGGAGCCAGAGCACACGGGCCACACCGCCCCTCGCACAACAAAATTTCTGGTGGAGTTGGTTGGAGATCTGGGGACTGTAAACGGCATATGTTCCAGATGCCCAGAAGGCATTTCCCATGAAGAGAATTTCTTGGGCTGGGAGGCGACTCCCAACCGGCTGATCCAGGTGTTTTTTGTCGCGCATCAAGACTTGCGAGCGGATACGGCGGCGTTACTGTTCGCCTTGGCCTTAGAAGACCTGCCTGCGCGAGGCGGCACCTCTTTGTGGGTGCTGGTAACCGTGGGCATCGACGTCGAACTGACAACCATTGAAGACCATTTCCGTCGTATCGCTGAGTGCAACTGGGTAGACATTCGGTACTCAACGGCGCCAGGCCCCGTCATCCAAGTCAAGACCACAAATATGACCGCGCTTTTAAAAGGCGCGGCAGCGGCCAGCCGCGAGGCTGACCAATAAGCTCGCAGTCAGGTCTGCGCTTGCGGCGGCAGCGAGAAACGCAAAGCCCCATCTGTCCTGCCCCCTATGGGCTCCTTGTTCGAAACGACCTGGGCATACGTCCGGGGCTAATGTCGGGTGGGCGGTTCGACGAAAAAGTGCTGTGGATTGCGGCCGCCCAACTCAGCCGCCGCGAGCCAACTTGGAATGACGCCTCGCCCTGCCCATGTTTGACCCGTCTCAGGATCTCGGTACTTCGGCGCCACTCTAGATCGCCCATCCAAGCGCACCGCCGGAGCATTCGAAGATGTTGGCGAAAGTGGCAGATAGGCAGCCGTTATCTCATCCGGCATGATTTGGGACTGATGCATCCAACGAACAATCTCGCGGACAGCTAACGCTCTCCTCTTCGCACGCAGAGCGTGTATGCGCAGCTCCAATTGACCGATTTCAGCAGACAGTCCTTTCACCTCAACCCCAAGCGACGTTGAGCCACAACTTATAGTTCATGTGAATTTTATTGCCCTAACCCCTTGATTTTGCGCTAAACGCCATTTCATTCTTAGTGAATCAGCGTAGGCAGCGTCCGCGATCGACAGCAGACCTCCGAAGTACAGGGCCTTCAAAACCGATGGCTCAAACATAAAAAGGGACAGCACAGATTCGCTAAGTGCTTGAAGTTGCAGGGTTGACCATTTCAGGGTAGGAGAATTTGATTTCACACTTAATGAATTCCGACACTAGATGAATTTCGACAGGGGGTGCGTCCCCGATACGCCGTTATCGCCTGACCCACCTAAAAATGTAACAGCGCAGCCTCCCCCCCTTGAACCCCGGAACATCATCCCTATAATTAGCACTCGACACCGGTGAGTGCTAACAGCCCTCCCGGGGCTAACTGATCATTCACTTTTTAAGCAAACAGGAGTTCCTCATGGCCTTGCGTCCCCTGGGCGATCGCGTGATCGTCAAACGCCTCGAAAACGAGCGCAAGACTGCCTCGGGTATCGTCATCCCCGACAGCGCCGCAGAAAAGCCTGATCAAGGCGAAGTCGTGGCCGTCGGCCCCGGCAAGAAGACCGAAGAAGGCAAGATTCTGCCGGTCGACCTGAAGGCTGGCGACAAGGTTCTGTTCGGCAAGTACGCCGGCCAGTCCGTGAAGGTTGATGGCGAAGAACTGCTCGTCATCCGCGAGGACGAAATCCTCGCCGTGGTTCTGTAAACCCCGCCTCAAACGAATTTTCGAAGGAAGCTAAGAAATGGCTGCCAAGCAAGTATTGTTCGGTGACGACGCCCGCGTGCGCATCGTCCGCGGCGTGAATGTTCTCGCCAACGCTGTTAAGACCACCCTGGGCCCCAAGGGTCGCAACGTCGTGCTGGAGCGCTCGTTCGGCGCCCCGACCGTGACCAAGGACGGCGTGTCCGTCGCCAAGGAAATCGAACTGAAGGACAAGTTCGAGAACATCGGCGCACAACTGGTCAAGGACGTTGCTTCCAAGACCTCCGACAACGCCGGTGACGGCACCACGACCGCCACCGTGCTGGCTCAAGCCATCGTCATGGAAGGCCTGAAGTACGTTGCCGCCGGTTTCAACCCGATCGACCTGAAGCGCGGTATCGACAAGGCTGTCGCCGCCGCCGTCGCCGAACTGAAGAAGCAATCCAAGCCGGTCACGACCAGCAAGGAAATCGCTCAAGTCGGCTCGATCTCGGCCAACAGCGATGCCTCCATCGGCCAGATCATCGCTGACGCGATGGACAAGGTTGGCAAGGAAGGCGTCATCACCGTCGAAGACGGCAAGTCGCTGGAAAACGAGCTGGACGTCGTCGAAGGTATGCAATTCGACCGCGGCTACCTGTCGCCCTACTTCATCAACAGCCCGGAAAAGCAAGTTGCCGTGCTGGAAGATCCGTTTGTCCTGATTTTCGACAAGAAGATCAGCAACATCCGTGACCTGCTGCCCGTGCTGGAGCAAGTTGCCAAGTCGAGCCGTCCGCTGCTGATCATTGCAGAAGACGTCGAAGGCGAAGCGCTGGCCACCCTGGTTGTGAACAACATCCGTGGCATCCTGAAGACCACCGCCGTCAAGGCTCCGGGCTTCGGCGACCGCCGCAAGGCCATGCTGGAAGACATCGCCATCCTGACAGGCGGCACCGTGATCTCCGAAGAAACCGGCATGTCGCTGGAAAAGGCCGGCCTGGCTGAACTGGGCCAAGCCAAGCGCATCGAAGTGGGCAAGGAAAACACGACGATCATCGACGGCGCTGGCGACAGCAAGTCGATCGAAGCTCGCGTCAAGCAAGTTCGCATCCAGATCGAAGAAGCCACGTCCGACTACGACCGTGAAAAGCTGCAAGAACGCGTGGCCAAGCTGGCCGGCGGCGTTGCCGTGATTCGCGTTGGCGCTGCCACCGAAGTCGAAATGAAGGAAAAGAAGGCTCGCGTCGAAGACGCCCTGCACGCTACCCGCGCTGCAGTGGAAGAAGGCGTTGTGGCTGGTGGCGGTGTTGCACTGCTGCGCGCCAAGCAAGCCATCGCTGACCTGAAGGGCGACACGCCTGACCAGAACGCCGGTATCAAGCTGATCCTGCGTGCTGTGGAAGAGCCGCTGCGCACCATCGTCACGAACGCCGGCGAAGAAGCCAGCGTCGTGGTCAGCAACGTGCTGCAAGGCAAGGGCAACTACGGCTACAACGCTGCAACCGGCGAGTACACCGACCTGGTTGAGCAAGGCGTTCTGGACCCCACCAAGGTGACCCGTACCGCCCTGCAAAACGCTGCCTCCGTCGCCAGCCTGCTGCTGACGGCTGAAGCCGCCGTGGTCGAACTGGCCGAAGACAAGCCCGCTGCCCCGGCCATGCCGGGTGGCATGGGCGGCATGGGCGGCATGGACTTCTAAGTCCCGCTTCCCTTGCAAGGCCTCCCCGGCGCTACGCCGGGGAATGCAGTATCCCGAAAGACCCCCGGACCTTCGCCCCGGGGGTTTTTCTTTTTGTGGCGGCGCTTGTTGATTAGGCAGGCCTTGTTGATTGGGCAGGCCTTGTTGATTAGGCAGGGCTTATTGATGAGGCTGACCTCGTTGATGAGGCAGACCTTGTTGCTTCAGTGACTTGCGAACACGTTTGCGCACAAACTGGCGGTTTCGCCCGCGCGCATGCGTCCCTACAATGAAGGCTTCCCAGCCCCAAGCCGCCCTGCCTTATGCGACTTCCCCACAGCCTGCGCGCCCTGCGTCCGTCTCAGATCGGCGGACTGTTGATGGATTCCGCCAACCAGTGGTCCAGCCACCGCGCGTCCAGCAAAGGCGCTGCGCTGGCGTTGTATATGGTGTTTTCGCTGGCGCCCATGCTGATCCTGGTGATTGCCGTGGCCGGCGCGTTCTTTGGCGAAGAGGCCGTGCGGTCGGAACTGTTCACGCAATTGCGCGACCTGACGGGCGAACGCGGCGCGGAAGTCATCCAGACGGTGTTGGCCAGCGCGCATGAATCCGGCGGCGGCTGGATTGCCGCGCTGATTTCCATTTTTGTGCTGATCTTCAGCGCCACCACGGCCTTTGCCGAACTCAAGGCCAGCCTGGATGATTTGTGGGATGTGCCCGCCAACCAGAAAGGCGGCATTCAGGGCATGGTGCGCAGCCGGATGCTGTCGTTTGGATTGGTGCTGGTGCTGGCGCTGTTCCTGCTGGTGTCGCTGACCGTCAACGCTGCACTGGGCGCGGCCAGCAAATACTATGGCGACTTGTGGATGGCCTCCACCTTCGCGACGGTGGCGGACTGGCTGTCGACCTTGTTTTCCTTTTCCATTGTGGTCGCGCTCTTCGCCGTGATCTTCAAGCTATTGCCCAGCGCCAAGATCTCTTGGCCCGACGTGATTCCGGGCGCCATGGTGACGGCCGCACTGTTCCTGGTGGGCAAGTGGGGGATCGGCCTGTATCTGAGCCGGGGTGCCGCCGTGTCGGCCTATGGCGCGGCGGGATCGCTGATTGCGCTGCTGCTGTGGATCTACTATTCCGCGCAGATCTTTTTCTTTGGCGCGGTGTTTACACGGCAATTCGCGGTGCGATTCGGCAAGGCGGGTAAACCGCCCGCAGCCGAGACGACGCCGAAACCGCCGTCGCCTTCTTCAGCCCCGACGCAGTCACCTGCGTCAGCTCCTACGTCAGCTCCTACGTCGGCGCCAGCGTCAGCCCCTTCGTCAGCGCCTGCGTCAGCTCCTGCGTCAGCCCCTGCGTCAGCTTCTGCGTCAGCCCCTTCGTTAGCCCCGTCGTCAGGTCCTGCGTCAGCCCCCGCGTCAGCTCCTGCCTCAGCTCCTGCGTCAGCCCCTTCGTCAGCCCCCGCGTCAGCCCCCGCGTCAGCTCCCGCGTCAGCCCCCGCGTCAGCTCCTTCTTCCCTCCCCTCGAATCGTCCTCCCGGCGCGTAACCCCCGCTCAGCCCGCGTCCTGCGATTCCAGGCCGGCCATCAGCCGCAGACATTTCAAAAACACCGGCCGCAGTTCTTCAGGAATCGGCGCCAGCACCTGCGCCTCGACTTCGGCATCCTGCGGCAGAATGCGCGCCAGCAGCGCCACGCCCTCATCCGTGATCTCCAGCGCATACGCCCGCCCGTCTTCGGCGGATCGCGTGCGGCGCACATAGCCCTTGGCCGTCATGCGCGCCATCATCTCGGCAAACGAATTGCGGTCCAGCGCGATCAACTCGGCGATGCGGTTCTGCGTGGCGCCGGGGTTCTGATACACGGTGATCAGCAGGGCTTTCTGGCGCGGCGTCAGGTCTTCGTCCGGAAACGCCTGCACGAACAGCGCTTCGGCACGGAAGTGCGCACGGCGCAGCAGGTGCGAGGCCACTTGGGTCAGATCGAAGGACTTCAACGCGCGGGGCGAGGCGGGTCGGACAGTAGAGCTCATGGGGCTTCCAGGGTAAGACGCTTGGCGATTGTAGGCGCTGCCCCGCTCGCAAATGCGCATTGACTTGAGCGGTCGCGCTGCCTATTATCCGAACAATTAGTACGTATACGTATTTATTTTTACCTGATTCCCGTCAGACCCGAACACCATTCAAGGGGCCCGATCGTGACGATCCGCCAACTGCGCAATTACATCGACGGCCGCTTTGAAGACGGCGCGTCCACCTTCGACAAACACAGCCCCGTAGACGGCCAACGCATCGCCCAGGTGCACGAAGCCAGCCGCGATCAAGTCAACCGCGCCGTCGCCGCCGCGCATCGCGCGCTGCCGGCCTGGGCGGGCCTGTCAGTGGCGGCCCGCACCGATCACCTGCTGGCGCTGGCCGACGGCATCACACGCCGCTTCGACGACTTCCTGCAAGCCGAGATCGGCGACACCGGCAAGCCCGTCAGCTGGGCCAGCAAGATCGACATTCCACGCGGCGCCGCCAACTTCCGCGCCTTCGCGGAACTGGCCCGCACGCTGGACATGGAAAGCTACATGACCGACACGCCCGACGGCCGGCAGGCGCTGAACTACGCCTATCGCAAGCCGCTGGGCGTGGTCGGCGTGATCTCGCCCTGGAACCTGCCCCTGCTGCTCTTGACGTGGAAAGTCGCGCCCGCGCTGGCATTCGGCAACACCGTGATCATGAAGCCGTCGGAAGTCACACCCAGCACGGCCACGCTGCTGGCGGAAGTGGCGAACGACACCGGGCTGCCGGCTGGCGTGCTGAACCTGGCGCACGGGTTTGGGCCGGACTCGGCGGGGGAATTCATCACCTCGCACCCAGACATCGACGGCATCACGTTCACTGGCGAATCCGCCACGGGCGCCACCATCATGCGGGCGGTCGCGTCCGGTGTGAAGCCGGTGTCGTTTGAGCTGGGCGGCAAAAACGCCGCGCTGGTCTTCGCCGACGCCGACTTCGATGCGGCGGTGGACGGCGTCACGCGCTCGGTCTTCGCCAACTGCGGGCAAGTGTGTCTGTGCACCGAACGCGTTTACGTTGAACGCCCTATATACGACCGCTTCGTCGCCGCGCTGGCCGCGCGCGCCCGTGACATGCGCATCGGCTGGCCCATGGACCCGGATACGGAAATGGGCCCGCTGGTGTCGCGCGAGCATCGCGAGAAAGTGCTGTCGTACTTCGCGTTGGCGCGCGAAGAAGGCGCAACCGTTGTCGCGGGCGGCGGCGTGCCGGTGTTTGGCGACGCGCGCGACGCGGGCGCCTACGTCCAGCCCACCATCTGGACCGGCCTGAAAGAAGACGCGCGCTGCATCAAGGAAGAAGTGTTCGGCCCGGTCTGCCACATCGCCCCGTTCGACACCGAAGACGAAGCCATCCGCCTGGCCAACGACACACGCTACGGCCTGGCCGCCGCCGTCTGGACGCAGAACCTCACGCGCGGACACCGCGTGGCCCAAGCCATGAAAGTCGGACTCGCCTGGGTGAACTGCTGGTTCCTGCGCGATCTGCGCACCCCATTTGGCGGCAGCGGACTATCAGGCATCGGACGCGAAGGCGGCCGCCACTCGCTGCATTTCTATACCGAGCCCACCAACGTCTGCATCAAGCTCTGACCCCGCACGCAAAGGAACGCACGATGACCCAGCCCAATACCACCGCCGACGGCAACAAGGCCAACGCCAATACCGACGCCGTCGCCAATACCACCGCCACCGCCACCCCCAACACCAGCACCAACACCAGCGCCACCGTCGTCGCCGGCAAAGCCACGCCCCGCGGCAAATACCCGCACATCAAACGCGCCGGTGATTTTCTCTTCGTATCAGGCACCAGCTCACGCCTGCCCGACAACCGCATCGCGGGCGCTGAAGTCGACGCCATGGGCACCACCACGCTCGACATCCGCGTGCAAACCCGCGCCGTCATCGAGAACATCCAAGACATCCTCGCCACCGCCGGCGCCACGCTGGCCGACGTCGTCGAGATCAGTACTTTCCTGGTCAACATGAACGACTTCGGTGGATACAATCACGTCTACGGCGAGTTCTTCGACGCCGATGGCCCGGCGCGCACCACCGTCGCGGTGCATCAGTTGCCGCACCCGCAATTGCTGATTGAGATCAAGGCGGTCGCCTACAAACCGCTGGCGCGTTAGCCACAAGACGACGCGGCGCATGCATGATGGGCGACGGCATTTCGTGTTCACACCAAGCACAGGACGATGGCTCGCGGCACGCCGCCCGGGCGACCGCAGGCATGTCGAACTTCCGCATCACGCCCAACGCGCTCAGCCACAAGCTGAAACTGCACCAGTTGCAGATCTTCGAACGCGTGCTGGCGCGCCGCTCGTTATCGCGCGCGGCCAGTGAACTGCACCTGACCCAACCCACCGTCACCAAAGCCATCCACGACCTGGAAGCGTTCTTCGGATCAACGCTCTTCGAACGCTCGAACCGAGGCGTCACCCCCACCGAACTGGCGCTGGTGCTGGGCCGCCGCGTACACGCCATGCTGGCCGAAGTGCGCTACATGGCCGACGACATCGACGCCGTCCTGGGCGGCGCCAGCGGCCACGTCGTCGTCGGCACCCTGATCGCCGCGTCCGCCAAACTGCTGCCCGAAGCCATCGCCCGCCTGATGACCGACCACCCCGGCATTCAGGTCACGGTCCGCGAAGGCCCCTCGGCCCAACTCCTGCCCGCGCTCGCCACAGGCGACGTCGACATCGTCGTCGGCCGCCTGCCCGGCGCCGACATGGCATCCATTTCCGGCGTCGCCGTCGACCACCACAAGCTCTACCGCGAATCGCTATGCCTGGTCGTCGGCGCCCAACACCCCTTGGCCACCGCGCCAGACATCTCACTGGCCGACCTGATCGACCACATCTGGATCTTGCCCGCCCCCACCTCCCCGCTACGCGCATCGGTGGAACGCACCTTCTTCGACGCCGGCCTGCGCCTGCCCACCCGCCACGTCGAGTCGCTATCCCTGCTGACCAACATCGGCATCCTGATGCACAGCAACGCGCTGGCACTCATTCCGTACGACGCCGCGGCGCAGTTTCTGTCGATGGGACTATTAGCCCGCCTGCCCACCGAGGTATTCGGAGATTTCGGCGACGTAGGATATTCCATACGAGCCGACAGGCCGATGACGCCCGCCTGCCAAAGGCTGGTGGAATATCTAAAAACCATCACGGCACAACGCGCGTAAGGCAATGCCGATGATGGGTTACGCGCGATCACCATCAGGGCACCGATGACGTACCGCGCGCGCGTCACCCATCCTACGAAAGCAACGAGATCAACGCAGCGCCCCCGCACAACAACATCCCGACGCAAGACACTGCCGACGCCCCACAAGGCCGCCCGCGCGGCCTGTGGTGGTTTAATTTTGGTGGACACCCAGATAGGTTGAACCTAGGAGGTGAGTCATGACCAAGATAAAACGGCGTGCCTTTACGGCGGAGTTCAAGCTCGAGGCGGTGC
>NZ_CADIJQ010000005.1 GCF_902859595.1 Achromobacter kerstersii
GCGCAAACGCCCACCACCGCGTATGCCGAGTAAGGCCGCCCGCGCGGCCGCCACTCGGCGGGCCCCGCAGCACTCGTCACTAAGGCACACCCTAGCAGCGCTACGAACCAAGACGGCGGCAGCCCGTCGGCGCGGTGGCCCTGACTGCGCGCAACCTCGATGCGCCCGAGGGAATCTGAAGGGAAGGCCAAAGGCCTGGACGAAGATGACGAGGGGGACGTCCGGAGCGAAGGCTCCGGACCGCAATCGTGGGCGCGCGCAGGCAGGGCCACCGCGACGACGGGCGACCTACGAAGCTCTACGACTGACCTACGAAGCTCGACGACTGACCCACGAAGCTCTCCAGCCAATCTACGAAAGGCCTACAACCGACCCACGAAGATCAACGACCGCCGCCAAACAATCAAGCCTTAACTGACCGATGCCGGCTAATACTCATCATGATTCCGAACGCGATCCCCATCGTAAACAACGCCGTCCCCCCATAACTCATGAACGGCAACGGCACACCGACGACAGGCAAAATCCCCGTCACCATGCCGACGTTTACGAAGACGTAGATGAATAGCATCATCGTCAGCGCCCCCGACAACAGCCGTCCGAACTGCGACGCTGCGCGCGATGCGATGGTCAGGCCGCGGGCCATCATCAGACCGTACAGCACCAGGATGGCAATGCCGCCGTACAGGCCGAATTCCTCGGCGTACACCGCGAAAATGAAGTCTGTCGTGCGCTCGGGGATGAAGTCCAGGTGTGTCTGCGTGCCCTTCATGTAGCCCTTGCCGTACACGCCGCCCGAACCCACCGCGATCATTGATTGGATCGTATGGAAGCCCTTACCCAGTGGGTCAGAACTAGGATTCAGCAGCGTGCAGACCCGGTGCTTTTGGTAGTCGTGCAGCACCACCCAATTCACGTCCGGTTCGCACAACTGGTCTTCGTAGTAAACCAGCGTGCCAATCGCGATGATGCCGGCCAGCATCACCGGCACCAGCAGCTTGAACGACAGGCCGGCGAAGTAGATCACGAAGAAACCGGCGCCGAACACCAGCAACGCCGTGCCCAGGTCGGGTTGAAGCACGATCAGGCCGAATGGGGCGGCAAGCATCGCGGCGGCGGCCAGGAAGTCGCGGATGCGCACCGCGCCCTCGTGGCGCTGGAAGTACCAGGCCAGCATCATCGGCACGGCGATCTTCATCATCTCGGATGGCTGGATGCGCGTTACGCCCAGGTTCAGCCAGCGGGTCGCGCCCTTGCTGGTTTCGCCAAAGAACTCCACGCCCAGCAGCAGCACCACGCCCACCACGTAAAACGGCAAGGCCAGCTTCATCAGCCACTTTGGCGGGATCAGCGCCATCGTCCACATCGCGAAAAACGCGATGATGAAATTGCGCGACTGCTCGGCGAAACGCCAGTCCGTGCCGCCCACGGCGGAATGCATCACGGTCAGGCCCAGCGCGGCGAACATCAGCAAGATGGCCAGCAGCGGCCAATCAAATGCCGTGAACACGCGTAACAGGATAAGGCCCAAGCGCTTCATTATTGGCGCACCACGTCGGAGGTAATGGTCTCGACCGACGCCAGGGGGTCACTGCGGTCGGGCCGCACGATCTTGTCCTGCCGGTCTTTGGCCAGCCAATAGTCGAATACCTTGCGCGCCACAGGCGCGGCCACGCTCGCGCCCCAGCCCGCGTTTTCGACAATCAACGACACCGCGATGCGCGGGTGCTCAAGCGGTGCGAAGCCCATGAACAAGGCGTGATCGCGCAGGCGTTCGTCGATGGCGCTGGCGCGGTAGTGGCCGCCGCGCAGGCTGAACACCTGCGCGGTGCCGGTCTTGCCGGCGGCTTGGTATGGTGCGTTGGCGAAGGCGCGGCGCGCCGTGCCGGCACGCACCACGTCCGCCATCGCGTTCTTGATGACGTCCACGTTCGCCTGCTTCAACGGAATACGGTAATCAGGGGTGGACTCGGTGGGCTTGGCCACGCCGGAGCGCGGGTCGCGCACCGCGTGCACCAGATGCGGACGGCGAAACAGGCCGTTGTTGGCCAGCGTCGACGTGCCTTGCGCCAGCTGCAACAGCGTGAACGCGTTGTAGCCCTGGCCCACGGCAACCGAAATGGTTTCGCCTGCATACCAGCGCTGGCGGTCCTTGTCCTTGTAAGCCGAACGCTTCCAGTCGGTGGACGGCAGCACGCCACGCTTCTCGCCTTCCAGGTCGATGCCGGTGATCTGGCCAAAGCCGAATTGCTTGGTGAAATCGTGCAGCGCGTTCACGCCGATCTCGGGGCCGAGCGAATAGAAATACGTGTCGGACGACACAACGATGGCCTTGTGCATGTCGGTCATGCCGTAGGCCGCGCCACCCGCGTTGCGGAATTTCTGTCCGCCAAATTCGTAGTAGCCCGGGTCCGAAATGCGATCCGTCGCGCGGCGCTTGCCCAGTTCCAGGGCGGCCAGGCCGACGAAGGGCTTGTAGGTGGAGCCGATGGGGTACGTGCCGTACAGGGGACGGTTGATCAGCGGGTGGTCCGGCGATTCATTCAGCATGCGCCAGTTGTCCACGTCGATGCCGTCCACGAACAGATTGGGGTCAAACGACGGTTGCGACACAAAGGCCAGCACTTCACCCGTGTCCGGGTCGATGGCGACAAGCGCGCCACGCTGGCCTTCGAAGGCTTCTTCCGCCACCTTCTGCAAGCCCAGGTCGATGGACAGCATGATGTCCGACCCGGGCACCGGGTCGATGCGGCGCAACGTGCGCATGGGGCGGCCGCCTGCGGTGACTTCGACTTCTTCCAAGCCGGTGCGGCCGTGCAGTTGTTCTTCCCAGGTTTTCTCGATGCCCTTCTTGCCGATGACATCGGTGCCGCGATAGTTGCCCAGCTGGCCGGCGCGTTCCAGCTCTTCGTTGTCGCCTTCGGCGATGCGGCCGATATAGCCCACCACGTGCGCGGCAGATACGCCCTGCGGATATTCGCGCACCCAGCGCGCGCGCAGCTCAACGCCCGGAAACTGGAACGCGTGCGCGGCGAACCAGGCGGCTTCGGTCTCGTTCAGGTTGTTGCGCAGTTGCAGGCTGGCGTAGCGGCTGGACTCCGCCGCGCGCCGCTTGAAGCGCCGCTGATCGGACGGGCTGATATAGACCACTTCGGTCAGGCGTTCGAACAACTCGTTCATGTTGCCGGCGTGGGCGGGCACCACTTCCAGCGTATAGGTGCGGTAGTTGCGCGCCAGCACTTCGCCATTGCGGTCCAGGATCTCGCCGCGGCGCGGCGGAATTGGCACCACCGCGATGCGGTTGCGGTCGGCGCGTTCAGACAGGCCTTCGTAGCGGTCCACCTGCAAGTACCAGAACCGGCCCACCAGCACGCCGAAACACGCCAGGGCGAACACGCCGCCCACCCAGGCACGCAGGCGGAAGCGCTGCTTTTGCTGCTGGCCGGTTTTCTTGAATTCAAACATGAGGCGACGCCGCCATCAGGCGGAGGAAGATTCGGCGTCGTCGGCACCGCGCTGCGGCAAGTGCAGGACCCAACCCGCCAACGGCCACAGGGCGGCGGTGATGGCCACGCTGATCGTCCAGTCCCAGCCCGGCCATTTGCCGGCCAGCCAGGCGTGAATGATCTGGGTCAGGAAACGGGCGATGAAGAAGACAGGCAACATGTGCATCGCCTGGCTCCAGAGGTCGAACCGTTGCAGCCGGCGGTGCAGCACCACGGCGCCATAGGCGACCAGGGTGTAGGACAACGCGTGCTCGCCGAGCAAGCCCGCATCGTGCACATCCATCAGCAAGCCGAAGAAGAAGGCCGTGAACAAGCCGACGCGGCGCGGCTCGTGCACGCACCAGAAGGCGATGATCAGCAGCAGCACATCGGGCGCGCCTTGCCACAAGCGCCACGGCAGCAACGACACCAGCCACACCAGCAGCAGCGTGCCCCAGACGAACACGCCGTGCGCCGGACCAGACAGGCGGTCGGGGTGCACATTGCTGGGCGTACCCAGGCGGCGCCTGGGTTGCGATTGATTAGTCCGATCCACCGGAATCGACCTCCTGACGGTTGGACTCGGCGCGGGCCACATCTACCTGGAGCACCAGGAAGTGGCGATAGCGTTCGGGATGGGCCAGCGGTTCACACACGGCGCGGGCGAAACCAGAAGCGGTATCGCGTTCAACCGAGGTCACTTTGGCCACGGGCAGGCCGGCAGGGAACAAACCGCCGACGCCGCTGGTAACGATAGTATCCCCTTCCTTGATGTCCGCATTGGCGGCAAGGTAACGGACTTCCATCTTGCCGGGCGAGTTGCCGCCAAAGGCAATCAGGCGCAGGCCGTTGCGCAGCAGTTGCACAGGGATGGACACTTGCTCATCGGTGACCAGCGCGGCTTCGGCCGTCATCGGC
This sequence comes from Achromobacter kerstersii, assembly GCF_902859595.1. Taxonomy (GTDB): domain Bacteria; phylum Pseudomonadota; class Gammaproteobacteria; order Burkholderiales; family Burkholderiaceae_B; genus Achromobacter; species Achromobacter kerstersii. The sequence continues at coordinate 4,404 of NZ_CADIJQ010000005.1, forward strand.
GTCACGCGAACGATCTGGCCGACCACCCCGCCTTCGTCGATGACGGGCATGCCCGGCGCCAGGCCGGCTTTGCTGCCCTTGTTGAACACCAGCCGCTGCGTGAACGCGTTGGTGGGTTCGTACATCACTTCGACCACCACCGCCGATTGCGCCACGGTATCGGTCACACCCAGCAGACGGCGCAATTGCGCGTTTTCGGCGGCCAATTGGGCAGCATGCGACGCCACCTGGGCCAGCTCGATACGCTGGCGCTGCAAGGCTTCGTTTTCACTGCGGATAAGGTTGGCCGCGTTGACCCATTCGTTGACCTGTTGCACAAGGTCACGCGGCGCCATGACGGCGCGCTGGAAGGGGTAAATCGCCACGGACATCGCACGGCGTGCTGGTTCCAGCATGCGAAATTGCGAATCAATGATGATCAGGGCCAAAGCAAGGACGACCAGAACGACCAGCCGCACCTCCGCAGGTGGGCCGCGCCTGAATAGGGGAGGAGTCCCTTGTCGTTGCATGAATCTCAGCCCGGACGCCCGCGTCCGTAGCCACCGCAGCGGCCGGAGCCGGAAAAAAGCGGGGCTCCGGGCTGGCGGGCGGTATTAGTCGTTGATGAAGATGGCGCCCAGTTTCTCAAGGTGTTCCAGCGCCTCGCCGCAACCGCGCACGACGCAGGTCAGGGGATCATCGGCCACCACGACGGGCAGACCGGTTTCTTCCTGAAGCAGGCGATCGAGATCGCGCAGCAGCGCGCCGCCACCGGTCAGGGCGATGCCCTTGTCGGTGATGTCGGCGCCGAGTTCGGGCGGAGTTTGCTCAAGGGCGATCTTCACAGCGGATACGATCTGGTTCAGCGGATCGGTCAGCGATTCCAGGATCTCATTGGAAGAGACCGTGAAGCTGCGCGGCACGCCTTCGGCCAGATTGCGGCCCTTGACTTCGATTTCGCGGACTTCGGAACCCGGGAATGCGGAACCGATTTCCTTCTTGATCAGTTCGGCGGTGGGTTCGCCGATCAGCATGCCGTAGTTGCGGCGGATGTAGTTGACGATGGCCTCGTCGAACTTGTCACCGCCCACGCGCACCGAGCCCTTGTAGACCATGCCGCCCAGCGAGATGACGGCCACTTCCGTGGTGCCGCCGCCGATGTCGACGACCATGGAGCCGCTGGCATCGGACACGGCCAGGCCGGCGCCGATGGCCGCGGCCATGGGTTCTTCGATCAGGAAGACGTGGGACGCGCCCGCGCCCAACGCGGATTCGCGAATGGCGCGGCGTTCGACCTGGGTCGAGCCGCAAGGCACGCAGACGATAATGCGCGGACTGGGTGCCAGCATGTTGCGGGGGTGCACCATGCGAATGAACTGTTTGAGCATCTGTTCGGTGACCGTGAAGTCGGCGATAACGCCATCCTTCATGGGCCGAATGGCCTCGATATTGCCGGGAACTCGGCCAAGCATTTGCTTGGCTTCGTGGCCGACGGCCTGGATGATCTTTTTGCCGTGAGGCCCGCCTTCATGACGGATTGCGACCACGGAGGGCTCATCGAGCACGATGCCCTTGCCGCGGACGTAAATCAGCGTATTGGCGGTACCGAGGTCAATCGCCATATCGCTGGAAAAATAACTGCGCAGGAATCCGAACATGGGAGCTCAGCTAAATTCTGGGGGGAATTGGGTTCATGCCGCGGGGCGTTTGGCCCGAAAAAGGTCGGGTCCGCCTGTCATCACGGCGATTAAACCGTGAATCATAACTTATAATTTCACCGGAAATAGCGCATAAATGCAGGCTATTCAAGCTTTGTAACGGTATTGGTGCGTACATACTGCCCAGTCCCGCCCTTCGGCCTTCGCTTATCGATTTTGCAATCCCTATGGCGCTCAATGACACAGATGTGGCCCGCATTGCCCGGCTGGCCAGAATCGAACTGACCCCCGACCAGCGCACGCTTGCGCAGGCCGAACTTAACGGCATCCTCCACCTGATCGAACGGCTTCAGTCCGTCGACACCCAAGGCGTCGAACCCCTGGCTCACCCCCTGTCCGCCCATGAGGACATTGTGCTGCGCCTGCGTGAAGACGCCGTGACCGAGACCAGCTCGGAAGCCCGCCGCCAGGAACTTCTGGCCAATGCCCCCGACGCCCAGGAAGGCTTGTTCCTGGTCCCGAAAGTGCTGGATTAAGCCATGACCAAACCCGCCTTGCATACCCAATTCGAGGGGATCGCCGCCTTGCGCGCGGCCCTCGCCCAACGCCAGGTCAGCGCCGTCGAGCTTGCGCAAAGCGCGCTCGCGGCCGCCGACGCGGCCAGCGGCCTGAATTGCTTTTTACATATTGACGCTGAATTGACGCTGGCCCAGGCCCGCGCCGCCGACGCCGCGCTGGCCGATGGCTCGGCCGGCCCGTTGGCCGGTGTGCCCATCGCCCACAAAGACGCGTTCGTGACGCGCGGCTGGCGCACCACCGCTGGCAGCAAGATGCTGGAGGGCTACGTCAGCCCGTTTGACGCCACCGTCGTCGAGCGCCTGAGCGCGGCTGGCGCCGTGTCCATCGGCAAGCTGAACTGCGACGAATTCGCCATGGGTTCCGGCAACGAGAATTCGGCCTACGGCGTCGTGAAGAACCCCTGGGATCACGCTGCGGTTCCGGGCGGATCGTCGGGTGGTTCGGCAGCAGCTGTGGCCGCCCGCCTGGTCGCCGCCGCCACCGGCACCGACACCGGCGGCTCGGTGCGCCAGCCCGCCGCGCTGTGCGGCGTCAGCGGCATCAAACCGACTTACGGCACGGTGTCGCGCTTTGGCATGGTCGCCTTCGGTTCCAGCCTGGATCAGGCCGGCCCCCTGGCGCAAAGCAGCCGCGACCTGCTCGAACTGCTGGACGTCGTCAGCGGCTTCGATCCGCGTGATGCCACCAGCCTGGAAAAGTGCGACGCCGCCGTGAACGAACCCGGCCGCGTCCGCCGCGATTTCGACTCGGTTCAGGCCTCGTTTGACGCCGCTGGCAGCCAGCCCCTGAAGGGCCTGCGCATCGGCGTGCCGGAAGAATATTTCGGCGCCGGTCTGGCCGCCGATGTGGCCGCCGCGGTGGAAGCCGCGCTGGCCCAATTCGAAGCGCTGGGCGCCGTGCGCGTGCCCGTGTCGCTGCCGCGCACGGAACTCGCCATCCCGGCCTACTACGTCATCGCCCCGGCCGAAGCGTCCAGCAATCTGGCTCGCTACGACGGCGTGCGCTACGGCCACCGCACCGAGCAGTACGGCGACCTGAACGAGATGATCAGCCGCTCGCGCGCCGAAGGCTTCGGCGACGAGGTCAAGCGCCGCATCCTGATCGGCACCTACGTGCTGTCGCACGGCTACTACGACGCCTACTACTTGCAAGCGCAACGCCTGCGCCGCCTGATCGCGCAAGACTTCCAGCGCGCCTACGCCGGCCAGTGCGACGTGATCATGGGCCCGGTCACGCCGACGGTCGCCAAGAACATCGGCGACAACCGCGACGACCCCACGGCCGACTGGCTGGCCGACATCTACACGCTGGGCGTGAGCCTGGCCGGCCTGCCCGCGATGTCGATCCCGTGCGGCTTCGGCGGCGACAACGGCAAGCGCCCGGTCGGTTTGCAGATCATTGGCAACTACTTCGACGAAGGCCGCCTGTTGGCCATCGCCGACCGCTACCAACAAGTCACCGACTGGCACAAGCGGTCTCCGCTCTGATGATGCCCCCACGCTCACTTCGCTCGCTGCCCCCAAAGGGGGCTGCCTGCGTTTGGGGCGGCCCGGCGCCGCAGCGCTGCGGCACTACTGATTGGAACTACAGATAATGAACTGGGAAATCGTCATCGGCCTGGAAACGCACACCCAGCTTTCCACCGACTCCAAGATTTTTTCGGGTAGCAGCACGCAATTCGGCGCCGCGCCCAACACGCATGCCAACGTGGTTGACCTGGCCTTGCCGGGCAGCCTGCCGGTCATGAACCGCGGTGCGGCGGAACGCGCCATCCGCTTCGGTCTGGCCGTGGGTGCGACCATCGCGCCGCGCTCGGTCTTTGCGCGCAAGAACTACTTCTACCCCGACCTGCCCAAGGGCTACCAGATCAGCCAATACGAGCTGCCGGTGGTTGTCGGCGGCACGCTGTCGTTCTTCGTCGGCGAAGAAGAAAAGACCATCAACCTGACGCGCGCCCACCTTGAAGAAGACGCCGGCAAATCGCTGCACGACGACTTCACGCTGGCCAACGGGTCGCCTGCCAGCGGCATCGACCTGAACCGCGCCGGCACGCCGCTGCTGGAAATCGTGACCGAGCCCGAAATGCGCTCGGCCGCCGAAGCCGTGTCCTACGCCCGCGCGCTGCACAGCCTGGTGGTCTGGCTGGGCATCTGCGACGGCAACATGCAGGAAGGCTCGTTCCGCTGCGACGCCAACGTCTCCGTGCGCCCGGTGGGCCAGAAGGAATTCGGCACCCGCACCGAGATCAAGAACGTCAACTCGTTCCGCTTCCTGGAACGCGCCATCGTTTACGAAGCGCGCCGCCAGATCGAGCTGATCGAAGACGGCGGCACGGTTGTGCAGGAAACGCGTCTGTACGACGCCGACCGCGACGAAACGCGCAGCATGCGCAGCAAGGAAGACGCGCACGACTACCGCTACTTCCCGGACCCCGACCTGCCCACGCTGGTGATTTCCAGCGCGTGGGTGGACGAAGTGCGCGCCGCGATGCCCGAACTGCCGGCCGCCCAGCGCGCCCGCTTCGAAACGCAATACGGCCTGCCCGCCTACGACGCCGCGCAACTGACCGTCAGCCGCGATCTGGCCGCTTACTTCGAAGCCGTGGCGCACGCGCTGCCGGCGGGCCAAGCCAAGCTGGCCGCGAACTGGGTCATGGGTGAAGTCGCCGCCGCCTTGAACAAGGACGAAAAGAGCATCGCCGATTCGCCCGTGCAAGCACCGGCATTGGCTGCCCTGATTGGCCGCATCATCGACGGCACGATCTCCAACAAGATCGCCCGCGAAGTTTTCGGTGCGATGTGGGCGGGTGAAAACGGCGGGGATGCCGACGCCATCATCGACGCGCGCGGCTTGAAGCAGATCAGCGACACGGGCGCCATCGGCGCCATGATCGATGAGGTGCTGGCCGCCAACCCGGCGATCGTGGAAGAGTACCGGGCCGGCAAGCAAAAGGCGTTCAATTCGCTGGTAGGCCAGATCATGAAGGCCGCTCGCGGCAAGGCCAACCCGCAGCAAGTGAACGACCTGCTCAAGCAGAAGCTCGACAACTGACAGCCCCAACGGGGATCAGTCTGATAAAAGGCCGCGGCACATTGCCGCGGCCTTTTATTTTGCGAAGAATGGGGATGGCCAATTTTTGATCGGAGCCCCCCGATGTCTGACTACATCGAAGTGCCGCAGGAAGCGGTTGCAAAGCAGCTCGATACGTTGATCGCCGCGGCGCAAAGCGGCGCGCGTATCGTCATCGTGAAAGATGGAAAAGCCCGTGCCTACATACGGCCGGCGAATCCTGATATGACCGAAGACATGTACGACGCCATCTTGGCGTTGCGGGGCTTCGCGTTGGACCGGGGCATTTCGGACGAACAAGTCCGCGCCTGGATAACCGAGGACCAGCGATGAAAACCGTACTGGATGCGTCGGTCGCGCTCGCCTGGTTGCTCGCGCGAAATGATTGCACCGAGGCCATGATGGCAAGGCACTTGTTGGATCAGGCCCAGCATTTCCAGATACGCGTTCCTCGCCATTGGCATGCCGAGGTAGGCAACGGCATGCTTCGAATACAGCGGGCGAGGGTGGTGACTGCGGATGAAGTGGCCGCTTTCGTCGCCGCACTTGAGCGCTTGGCGGTGCTGCCTGATCAGCCGCACACGGCTGATCAGTGGTGGGCCATCCACCAAATTGCACTCACGCACGGTTTGACGGCCTATGACGCCGCCTACGTTGAGCTTGCAGCCAGGTCAGGCGGCGACTTGGCGACGTTCGACAGAAAGTTGGCCGATGCGGCACGCGCCCATGGGGTACCCGTGCTCGGCCAGCCCCATGGCGTCGCCGAACCGCTGGCGCGCTATGGCTGACCGGGCGCGCGGCGACTGCACGGCCCGAATCGAAGCCCCTTACTTCACCCCGTACTTCGTGCGGTACGCCTGCACTGCATCGCGGTTTTCCGCGAACGACGTGTCGTCTTGCAGCAGCGCCATGATGTCCGACAGGGATGCAATGGCCACCACGGGAATGCCGTAGGTCTTGGCCACGTCCTGCACGGCCGAGTGCGCCGACAGGGCATCGTCGGGGCCGGCGCGTTCCATGCGGTCCATGGCGATCAGCACGGCGGCCGGTTCTGCACCCGCGTTGCGGATGATTTCCACCGATTCACGCACCGACGTGCCTGCCGTGATCACGTCGTCAATGATGACAACCTTGCCCTTGAGCGGTGCGCCGACCAGCGTGCCGCCTTCGCCGTGGTCCTTGGCTTCCTTGCGGTTGTAGGCAAAGGGCACGTCGCCACGGCCGTCCATACCGGGGTGCGCGGCCAGTGCCACAGCCGTGGCGGTGGCCAGCGGGATGCCCTTGTACGCCGGGCCGAACAACATGTCGAATTCCACACCCGAATCCAGCAGCGCCTGGGCGTAGAACTGCGCCAGCTTGCCGACCGAGCGGCCGCTGTTGAACAGGCCAGCGTTGAAGAAATAGGGGCTGATCCGGCCCGACTTGACCTTGAAGCTGCCAAAACGCAGCACGCCTTCGTTCAGGGCAAAGCGGACAAAATCCAGGGAAGTGGCAGTAGAGGTGGCGGCGGGCATGCGAGAGGTCCGGTAGAAGATGGCAAACGCCCGCATTTTATCCGTTGTCAGGGCTATTCCCGAGCGGTCGCGCCGAGTCGGTTAAATTCCTGGCATTGTTCCGGCCCCTGGCGGCCGCTCTACAGGAGTTTCGCTTTGCTGCGCATCACGTCGATCAATCTCAACGGCATCCGGTCCGCCTTTCGCAAGGGCCTGCAACCCTGGATGGAAAAGCATGCCGCAGACGTCCTTTGCCTTCAGGAAATCAAGATCGCCGACGCCGATCTGACTGACGATCTGCGTCACCCGCCTGGCTACACCGGCCACTTCCATCACGCGGTGAAGAAGGGCTACAGCGGCGTGGGCATCTACCTGCGCGACGCGGCCGAACGCGTGAACATCGGCTTGGGCTGCGATGAATTCGACCCCGAAGGCCGCATCATCCGTGCGGACTGGAAGAACCTGTCGGTGATCAGCGCCTACCTGCCCTCGGGCTCCAGCGGCGACGAACGCCAGCAAGCCAAGTACCGCTTCCTGGACCGCTTCGGCCCGTGGATCGACGCCTTGATGCACGAACACAAAACCACCGGCCGCGAGTTCGTTATCTGTGGCGATTGGAACATCGCGCACAAGGAAATCGACCTGAAGAACTGGAAGGGCAACCTGAAGAATTCGGGCTTCTTGCCCGAAGAGCGCGCGTGGCTGACCGACGTGTTCGACAAGCGCGGCTTTGTGGACGTTTTCCGCACCATCGACGACCGGCCCGACCAGTACACGTGGTGGAGCAACCGCGGCCAGGCCTGGGCGAAGAACGTGGGGTGGCGTATTGATTACCAGATCGCCACGCCCGGCATCGCCGCGCGCGCTCGCAACGTCGCCATCTACAAGGACGAGCGCTTCTCGGACCACGCGCCGTTGACGATCGACTACGACACCACGCTCTAAGCCACGCCGGGCGGGGTTGCGTCCGGCGTAGCAACGCCCACCGCCTCACGCAGCGACCGTTCGGCCTCTTGCCGCAGCCATGCCAGAAACGCCGCCGCGCGTGGATCATTGACGAACGGCCGGGGCGACAGCAGGAAATACGCGGACCCATCACGGACAAAGCCGTACGGCGCTTCCAACCGGTGATCCCGCAGCGCATCCCGCGCCATCAGCGCCGAACCGATGGCGACGCCCAGGCCCGCCGCAGCCGCTTGCAGGCTCAGATAGAAATGCTCATAGACCAGGCCGGCGCGGCGCGGCGGCTTGCGTCCTGCCGCCTGCGCCCATTGCCGCCACGCGCGCGGGCGCGTGGCGCTGCCCAACGCCACGCCGTCGTTCCAATCCGCTGCCCGCTCCCGGCCCGGCCGGCACACCGGCCCCGTCCATTCATCGCACACCCGCTCCGCATGCAGCGCCGCGTCCCATTCAAAATCATTGCGTCTGAACGCCACATCCACCCCCTGCGCCGCGAAATCGACCGCGCCACCCGCCGCGTAAAGATGCACCTGCACGCCAGGATGGGTGCGCTGAAAATCGGGCAGGCGGGGAATCAGCCACATCATGGCGATCGTGGGTTCACAGGACACAACGAGAGGCGCGGCCGTGTCCGGCTGCTGCAACTGCGCCAAGCCCGCCCTCAACTGCTCGAACAGGCCTTGCGTCACGGCAAGCAGCTGGCGCCCTGCATCGGTTAGAAAAACAGCTCGATTCCGGCGTTCGAACAGCGTCAATCCCAGCGCCGCTTCCAGCAGCTTGATTTGACGGCTGACTGCGCCATGGGTGACATGCAGCTCTTCAGCAGCACGGCCAAACGCTTCATGGCGGGCGGCGGCATCGAAGACGCGCAGCGAATTGAGCGGGGGCAGTTTCATGGCAATTGTTGAGTTTTTCTGACGGATATCCGGCATTAAAAATCGTTTTTCACCGCCACGCCAGGGTCACACAATGGGCGCCCTTTCCCGATATCCCTGCTTCTGCCCGCCATGACCGAACTCATTGCCGTCGCCCTCATCACCCTGCTCGCGGTCATCAGCCCGGGGCCGGACTTTGCCATGGTGACGCGTTACAGCTATCAGTTCGGCCGGCGCACCGGGCTGGTCTGCGCGCTGGGCATCGGGCTGGGCGTGCAGGTCCATGTGTTCTATACGATGTTCGGGGTCAGCCTCTTGGCCCATTACGCGCAGCCGGTGCTGCAGGGCATCAAACTGGCTGGCGCCTGCTATCTCGTCTACATGGGGTGGAAGACCTTCTTCAACCGCACCCCGGTCAGCCAGGACCTGTCTGCGCCGCCCGCCATCACGGCCTGGCAAGCGGTGGCCAGCGGTTTTCTGACGAATGCGCTCAACCCCAAGACCACGCTATTCGTGATCAGCACCTATACCCAGGTGGTGTCGCCCGGCACGCCGCTGGCGCAGCAGTTCGGCTATGGGCTGTTCATGTCGTTCGCACATTGGCTGTGGTTCAGCGTGGTGGCGTGGTCGATCTCATCAGACGGCTTGCGCCGCCTGTTGCTGGGGCACCAGCGGGGGGTCGACCGCGTGGTGGGCGTCGTCTTGATGCTGCTGGGCGCCGCATTGGCGGTTGTTCAGGTGTGATGCCCGAGCTGCCCTAGATCAAATAAATATTGGGGACGTATTGAAAGAAATTTGGACAGCCACCAAGAAGACCACCCCCTGCACCAGCCTTTGTTTACGGGGTACACGCCCCGGTTCTGCTCGACAGTCCAGACCCATTAAAACGGGGACATATTAAATTTCCCTGCAAATTCAAGCATCCTGTGTTTTTCACGCCGAATTTCAGCTTGTTTTCAACTTCGTCACACCTTAATACGTCCCCATTAATAATCAGAAAAAAGTCTTTTGATATCAAGCGCCTGGCGGCATTTCCAGCTTTGCGCAGGGCAGCAATTTTCCCTACACTTGCGCACCAAGCCGGTGCAGTTCATGCACCAGAATAAATATTCAGCGCCCCACAATGGCGCAATCCGCACCTATTCGAAGCACCCCCGAGGAGATCATGTTGAAAGTGCAGAGTCTGGACGACTTCCTGCGTGGCGTCGCCGCGCGCGACCCGCAGCAGCCTGAATTCATGCAAGCCGTCCAGGAGGTGATGCTGAGCTTGTGGCCGTTCATCGAAAAGCACCCCCACTACGCCGAGCACGCCCTGCTTGAGCGCCTGGTGGAGCCGGAACGAGTGATCCAGTTCCGCGTGTGCTGGACCGATGACCAGGGCCGCGCCCAGGTCAACCGCGCTTTCCGCATTCAGCACAGCTCGGCCATTGGCCCGTTCAAGGGCGGCATGCGCTTTCACCCGTCGGTGAACCTGTCCATCCTGAAGTTCCTGGCGTTCGAGCAAACGCTGAAGAACTCGCTGACGACGCTGCCCATGGGCGGCGGCAAGGGCGGTTCGGACTTTGACCCCAAGGGCAAGTCCGACGCCGAAGTCATGCGCTTCTGCCAGGCGCTGATGATTGAGCTGTATCGCCACCTGGGTCCGGACACCGACGTCCCCGCCGGCGATATCGGCGTGGGCGCGCGCGAAGTCGGCTTCATGGCCGGCATGATGAAAAAGCTGTCGAACTCCACGGCCAGCGTCTTCACCGGCAAGGGCCTGACGTTCGGCGGCAGCCTGATCCGCCCCGAAGCCACCGGCTACGGCACCGTCTACTTCGCGGAAGAAATGCTCAAGCGCGTGGGCAAGTCGTTTGACGGCCTGCGTGTCTCGGTCTCGGGGTCGGGCAACGTGGCGCAATACGCCATCGAAAAGGCCATGTCGCTGGGCGCCAAGGTGGTGACGGTGTCGGATTCGAACGGCACGGTCGTCGACGAAGCCGGCTTCACGCATGAAAAGCTGGTTGCGCTGATGCACATCAAGAACGACCTGCGCGGCCGTCTGGACACGTACGCCCAGCAATTCGGTTTGAAGTACGAAGCGGGCAAGCGTCCGTGGCACGTGCCGGTTGACGTGGCGCTGCCGTGCGCAACCCAGAACGAACTGGAATTGGCCGACGCCCAGACGCTGATCAAGAACGGCGTGCTGTGCGTGGCGGAAGGCGCCAACATGCCAGCCACGCTGGATGCCGCCAAGGCATTCATCGCCGCCCGCGTGCTGTACGCCCCGGGCAAGGCCACCAACGCCGGCGGCGTGGCCGTGTCGGGCCTGGAAATGGCCCAGAACTCGGCCCGCCTGGCCTGGACGCGCGAAGAAGTCGACGCGCGCCTGCACGCCATCATGCGCGACATCCACGAGAACTGCGTGCGCCACGGCCACAGCGAACGCGAATACGTCAACTACCTGGACGGCGCCAACATCGCCGGCTTCGTCAAGGTTGCCGACGCCATGCGCCAGCAAGGCCTGTATTGATTCTGCCGATGCGCGCGGGGCATTGCGCCCCTTCGCGCGTTGCAAATCCAAAGCAGGTCACAAAGCCCTGACGCGTCACAAAAAAATGGCGGCCCCTGAAACAGTGGGCCGCCATTTTTTATTCCTCCGCCAACGGCGGAATCAGATTCAGTGCTTCATCGCGCCGTGGTCGTGGCTCATGCCGGGGTTGTGCGAGGCCGGCTTGACCTTGAACTGCACCGCCACTTCACCCGCCTTTTCGAACTTCAGCGTGGCGGGCACGGTTGCGCCATCGGTGAACGGCGCCTTCAGCTTGATGAACATGACGTGATAGCCGCCCGGGCTGAGCTTGACCTCTTTGTCTGCGGGCAAGACGATGCCGCCTTCAACCTGGCGCATCTTCGACACGCCGTTCTCGGTCTGCACCGTGTGCAGCTCGACACGCTCGGCGGCGTCGGACGACACCGACAGCAAGCGGTCTTCGGTCTTGGCGTCGTTGTCGATATCCATATAACCCGCCCCGTTCGACTGCCCCGGCGCCGACGCCCGGACCCACAGGTCGTCAACTTCAATCTGGCCGACCTTATAGTCCTTCGCCCAAGCCGAGCCGGCCGTACACAAGCCCAATGCGGCAATGACTGCGAACTTGCGGATGTTCATGGGGTGTCCTCCTAGTGGGTTAACGCCGCCGGACCAAGCTGCGGGCGGCTGACAGAACCGAATCGGTCAAGGCTTCCATCGCCTCGGAGTTTACCCGCCAATGCTGCCAATAAAGGGGCACATCCTCCCAGGCGCGCCCCCGAAGCAGCATCAGATGACCGGCATCAAGGTGTTCCTGTACCAGCGGCAGCGGATTCATCGTCCAGCCCAGCCCGCCCAGCGTCGCCTGCACGAACGCGCGCGTGGACGGCACCCACCAAACCGGCGGCTGCCAGGGCGCGGGGTCCGAGATCTTGTGTGCAAAGCGCGCCTGCAAGGCGTCCTTGCGGTTGAACACCAGCACCGGGGCCTGCGCCAGAGTTTGTGCGTTCACGCCGCTTGCGAAATAGCGCTTGTGGAAATCGGGCGTGCAGGTCGCCACGTAGCGCATGCTGCCCAGCGCGTGGATGCGGCAGCCCTGCACCGGGTCCGCCAGCGTCGTCACCGCCCCCAGCACCGAACCGTTGCGCAGCAGCGCGGCGGTGTGGTCCTGGTCTTCGGACAGCATGTCCAGCGTGGCGCGGGTGCGGGCCGAGAACGCCAGGGCCGCATCGACGAACCAGGTTTCCAGGCTGTCGTGATTGACCGCGATGGGGATGCTGGCGTGGGGCACATCGTCGTCCGTCACGCCCAAGCGGTTCAGCGCGTCGTGCTCCAGCAGCGCCGTCTGCTCGGCCAGTTGCACCAGCACCCGCCCATCCGCCGTGGCCGCCGCCGGCACCGTGCGCTGCACCAGCAAGCGGCCCATGCGGTCTTCCAGCGCCTTGATCCGCTGCGACACGGCCGACGGCGTCACGCTAAGCGACAAAGCGGCCCGCTCGAAACTGCCTTCCCGCACCACGGCGGCCAGCGCCCGCAGGTTGCCATGATCGATTTTCATAAATTAGTTTTGCTTAATATAGTGAAGGAAAATTAGCTGTATTTCATAGGGTGCGCAAGGGACAATTCGTTATCACCGGAGCGCGCAATGCGTCCGGCACCGACATCAAAGCGCCGCCACAGGCGTTGCAGTTACAGGTAATCGCATCATGTTCGCCACCCTTTCGTCCCCCCTCTTCCTGACCGCCTGGGCCAGCGGCACCGCCACGGGCCTGGGCTTGTTCGCCGTCGTCGGCGCGCAAAGCGCCTTCATCCTGCGCCAGGGCCTGATGCGCGCGCATCTTCTCAGCGTGGTCGCCATCTGCGCGCTGATCGACGCCGTCTTCATCTTTGCCAGCGTGTCCGGCCTGCAAGCGCTGACCGCCTGGTTCCCTTGGCTGACGACTGCCGTGCTGTGGTTCGGCGTGGCGTTCCTGTCCTGGTACGGCCTGCAATCCGCGCGCCGCGCCTGGACCGCCACCGGCGGCCTGGCCGCCGCCCGCGAGGTAGTGCCGTCGCGCCGTGCCGCCATGTTGGGCGCGCTGGGCTTTTCGCTGCTGAACCCCCATTTCTGGCTGGACATGGTGGTGGTTGGCTCGCTGGCGCACGGCTTTGACGATGCCCGCATGGCATTTGCCGGCGGCGCGTTCACCGCCAGCTTGTTGTGGCTGGCCGTGCTGGGCATCGGTTCGCGCCTGTTCGCACCGTTCTTTGCCCGCGCATCAGCGTGGCGCGTGCTGGACGGCGTTATCGCGGTTGTCATGATCGGGCTGGCGATCAGCCTGGCAGTCAAGGGCGTCTAAGCCCCTTCTCGCAGCCGTCCTTCGGCAGACGGTTCCGCGCCGCCCCCGCCTGATGGCCGGGGCGGCGCTTTGCCATCACTTTTATAATCTCCCCCGTTGCCACTCTTCGTCGGGCGCACGGCCGGCCCGCCAGACGATCATGCGCGGTTCCTCACTTCGCAGTGCCTCACTCTCCAAAGACGTGCGCCTGCCTCCGCTCGCCGCCATCCAGGCGTTCGAGGCGGCGGCGCGGCTGGGCTCTTTCGAACGCGCCAGCGAAGAACTCTTCGTGACCGCCAGCGCCATCGGCAAACGCATTGCCGCGCTGGAAGCCTTGCTGGACGTTTCCCTGTTCATCCGCAGCAGCCGTGGCGCCACGCTCAGCGCCGCCGGGCGCGACTACCTGAACCAGGTCCGCACCGCGCTGGACCTGCTGTCGGACGCCTCGCTGCACAAACGCGGTGAGCCCAAGCCCGAACCGCTGCGCGTCGTCTCCACGCCCACCTTCGCCCGGCAGGTGCTGATCCCCTACCTGCCCGGCTTCACCGCCGCGCACCCCGAGGTCGAGCTGGAGATCATGTTGTCCATTCCCTATCTGGATATCATGCCGCCCAACGCCGACGTCTGGGTGCGCTTTGGCAGCGGCAAGTATCCCGGCCTGACCGCAAGGCAATTGACGTCTGACCGCGTATTCGCAGTGTGCTCGCCCGCCTACCTGGCCGATCATGGCCCCTTTGACCGGCCGGAAGATCTGGCCCGTGCCGGCTTGCTGCGTTGCCCGATGGAGCCGTGGCGCCCGTGGCTGGCCGAAGCCGGCCTGGACTGGCCCGAGCCGTCACGCGGGGTCTGGCTGGTGGATCTGGGCATGATGCTGGCGGCGGCGCGCGCGGGCCAGGGCCTGGCGCTGACCCGCCGTTCGCTGGCGGCGGAATGGCTGGACGAGGGCAAGCTCGTGCGCGTGCTCGGCATCGACATCCCCGGCGAATCCCAATATCACCTTTGCACCGAAACCTCGCGGCCGCCCGGCAACGCGGTCCAAGCGTTTTCCCTATGGCTCGAAGACGTCTGCGAACAAGCCTCCCAATGGCCACGCGGCCTGGCGGCCAGCCAGGAATAAATTTCTAGTCGGATGCGGAATGAATTTCCGCTACCCCTGCGCTCGTACTAGGTATTTACGCGGAAAAACCCCGCCGGGTCAGATTCGCGTAAGCGATTAAGCAGACAGTCACAACACGCAACACAGGAGAGCGCCGCAACATTGATTTCTCGCCGCCTGGCGCCGGCAACCGGTTTTCCACGCAGTCAATCTAATTACAACGGAGACATCCATGGATTTTCGTTTGAAGCTGCTAGCAGGAACCCTTGCATTTGCCGCATCGGCCGCGTCTTACGCCGCCGACCCCATCAAGATCGGCGTGGCCGGCCCGTACACCGGCGGCTCCTCATCCATGGGCGTCAGCATGCGCGACGGCGTGCGTCTGGCCATTGAAGAAATCAATAAGAACGGTGGCGTCCTCGGCCGCCAGCTGGTTGCCGTCGAACGCGACGACGAAGCCAAGAACGAGCGCGGCGTGCAGATCGCCCAGGAACTGATCAACAAGGAACAAGTGGCCGCCACCGTCGGCTACATCAACACCGGCGTGGCGCTGGCCTCGCAACGGTTCTACCAGGACGCCAAGATCCCCGTCTTCAACAACGTGGCAACAGGCAGCGTGATCACGCACCAGTTCAAGGCGCCGGAATACCCCGACAACTACGTGTTCCGCAATGCGGCGCATGACAGCATCCAGGCCCCGATGATCGTGGAAGAAGCGATCACGCGCCGCGGTTTCAAGAAGGTCGCCATCCTGGCCGACTCCACCAACTACGGCCAGCTTGGCCGCGAGGATCTGGAAAAGGCCCTGGACGCCAAGGGCATCAAGCCCGTGGCCGTTGAGAAATTCAACATCAAGGACGTCGACATGACGGCCCAGCTGTTGAAGGCCAAGTCCGCCGGCGCCGAAGCCGTGCTGACCTACGGCATCGGCCCCGAGCTGGCCCAGATCGCCAACGGCATGACCAAGCTGGGCTGGAAGGTGCCGATCATCGGCAGCTGGACCTTGTCGATGGCCAACTACATCGACAACTCCGGCGCCAACGGCGAAGGCGCGCGCATGCCGCAAACCTTCATCCAGGACCCCGACACGCCCAAGCGCAAGGCCTTCATCGACGCCTACCTGGCCAAGTTCAAGCCCAAGAACAACCGCATCGACTCCCCGGTGTCGGCGGCCCAGGGCTATGACTCGATCTTCTTGCTGGCCGCGGCCATCAAGCAGGCCAACTCCACCGACGGCCCCAAGGTCCGCGAGGCGCTTGAGAACCTGCAAACGCCCGTCGAAGGCGTGGTGATGACCTACAACAAGCCGTTCACCCACAACAACCACGACGCCATCTCCGCGAAGGAAGTGGTGATCGGCGAGGTCAAGGGCGGCCGCGTCGTCAAGGCCAACTAAGCCTGAAACAAGCAGGAAGGCGGCGGCTTCCCGGCCGCCGCCGCCCGCGCCCCGGTGATCGGGTGCGGGGCATGCAGCCGTCTGAAAACAGCGTTCTGCCCAAGGGGGTTGGGACGGAACACAGCGCCTCAAGACACACACCATGATTCTTCTACAGCTCATCTATAGCGGTATCGCGCTAGGCATGATCTATGCCGTGATTGCGTTCGGGTACCAGCTCACCTTCGCCACATCCGGCACACTCAACTTCGGTCAAGGCGAAGCCTTGATGCTGGGCGCACTGGTCGGGCTGACGCTCGTCGGCCTGGGCGTGAACTACTGGGTCATGATTCCCATCGTCTGCATCTTCGGCTTCGCGCAAGGCGCGCTGGTCGAGCGGGTTGGCGTGCGGCCGGCCATCAAGACGCGATCGGAATTCGGCTGGATCATGGCCACCATCGCCTTGGGGATCATCTTCAAGAACGTGGCCGAAAACATCTGGGGCCGCGACGACTTGCGCTTCCCCTCGCCGCTGCCCGAAGCGCCGATCCAGGTGCTGGGCGCGAACGTCTTGCCGATGGAGCTGCTGGTGGTCTTCGGCGCGCTGGGCATGATGATTCTGGTGGAAATCTTCAACCGCAAATCCATCTACGGCAAAGCGTTTGTCGCCACGTCCAATGACCGCGACGCGGCTGGCCTGATGGGTATCAACACGGGCATGGTGATCACGTTCTCGTACGCGCTGTCGTCGCTGACCGCCGCGTTTGCGGGCGTGCTGGTCGCGCCGCTGACGCTCACCGGCGCCACGATGGGCGCGGTGCTGGGCTTGAAGGCGTTCGCCGTGGCGATTATCGGCGGCCTGTCCAGCGGGATGGGTGTTGTGGTGGGCGGGCTGATCCTGGGGATCGCCGAAACGACCACCGGTTTCTATCTTTCGACGGGGTACAAAGACGTGCCGGGATTGGTGTTGCTGCTGCTCGTACTGACCTTCAAGCCCGCCGGCCTGTTCGGCAAGACCGCGATCAAGAAGGTGTAAGCGATGAAACCCTTGCACCTGTTGCTATCCATCGTGGCTATCGCCTGCCTGGCGGCCGTGCCGCTGGGCGTGACCAACACGTATTACCTGCACCTGATCGAAACGATCATGATCTATTCGATCCTGCTGTTCGGGCTCGATATCGTGGTGGGCTACACCGGCCAGGTCTCGCTGGGCCACGCCGGGCTCTTCGGCATCGGCTCGTATGTGGCGGGCGTGCTGTTCTTTCACTTGCAAATGCCCATCTGGGTGATTCTTCCCGCCGCCATCCTGATTGCGGCGGCGTTTGGCGCGGTGCTGGCGTTGCCGGCGCTACGGGTCACGGGGCCGTACCTGGCGATGGTGACGCTGGCGTTTGGCACCATCATCCAGATCCTGATCAACGAGATGACCTTCATGACCGAAGGCCCGTTGGGCATCAAGATTCCCAAGCCGTCCATCGGCGGGCACATCCTGACCAAAAGCGAATACTTCTGGCTGGTGGGCGCGCTGCTGGTGATCTCGCTGATCGTCGTGCACCGCATCCTGAAGTCGCACCTGGGCCGTTCGTTCGAAGCGTTGCGCGACAGCCCGATTGCGTCCGACTGCATGGGCGTGTCGGTCTACCGGCACAAGGTGTTCGCGTTCGTGATCAGCGCCGGTTTCGCCGGCCTGGCGGGTGCGCTGTATTCGTATTCCGAGCAGTACATTTCGCCCAACACGTACAACTTCGAACTGACCATCCTGTTCCTGCTGGCCATCATCATGGGCGGGCGCAAGAGCCGCACGGGCGCGCTGCTGGGCGCGTCCATCATCGTGCTGCTGCCCAAGATGCTGGACGACATCGGCACCTTCCGGCTGATCGCGCTGGCGGTGGCCATCCTGGTGACGGTGGGCAGCATCATCGCCGTGTCCAAGGGCCGCGCCGAACCGCGCCGCGTGGTGGTGCCGGTAGTCGGCACCATCGTGCTGGCGATCTTCTCGTACTGGCTGGAAGCCGTGACCGACTGGCGCCTGACCATCTTCGGCGCGATGATTCTGTTCGTTGTGTACTACCTGCCTGACGGCATCGTGGGCTTTGTGCGCAACCTGTTCTTCTCGAATCGCCGCGCGGCGCTATCGGTGAAGAAGGACCTGGTCAAAGAGCAGGACGCGGTGCCGGACGCCGTGGTGGCCGGCAAGGGCGAGACCTTGCTGACGGCCAAGAGCGTGCTGATGCAGTTCGGCGGCCTGAAGGCGTTGAACGAAGTCGACCTGACCATCAAGCGCGGCACCATCCACGGCCTGATCGGCCCGAACGGTTCGGGCAAGAGCACCATGATGAACGTGCTGACGGGCATCTATGTGCCAACGGCTGGCGCGGTGGAGTTCTCGGGCAAGTCGCTGGTCGGCCTGGCGCCCGCGGACATCGCGGCCGCAGGCATTGCGCGCACCTTCCAGAACGTGCAGCTGTTTGGCGAGATGACGGCGCTGGAGAACGTGTTGGTGGGTCTGCATCACACGTTCACCACGGGCTTGGCCGGCATTGCGCTGCGCACGCCGAAGTGGAAGGGCGAAGAGCAAGGCGCACGGGCCCGCGCGATGGCGCTGCTGGAGTTCGTGGGCCTGGAATCCCTGGCCACCGAAGAAGCGCGCAACCTGCCCTATGGCAAGCAACGCCTGCTTGAAATCGCCCGCGCGCTGGCGCTGGACCCGCAACTGCTGCTGCTGGACGAACCCGCGGCCGGCCTGACCGCGCCCGACATCGTCGAGCTGCTGGCCATCATCCGCAAGGTGCGCGATCACGGCATCACGCTGATCCTCATCGAGCACCACATGGATGTGGTGATGGGGGTGTGCGACACGGTGTCGGTGCTGGACTTCGGCCAGAAGATCGCCGAGGGCCTGCCGAACGAAGTGCAAAGCAACGCCAAGGTTATCGAGGCGTATCTGGGCGGCGCGCCCGCCTGACGCCAAGAGGACAACAAGATGCTATCGATCAAGAATCTGGAAGCGGGTTACGGCAAGGTGAAGGTGCTGCACGGCATCAGCATGGAGGTGCCGAAGGCGAAAGTCGTGACGCTGATTGGCTCAAACGGGGCGGGCAAGACGACAACGATGCGTGCCGTGTCCGGCATGATCCGCCCGACGGCGGGCGAAATCACGTTGGGCGGCAAGCGCATTGATGGCCTGGAGTCTCATCGCATCGCGCGGCTGGGGCTGGCGCATTCGCCGGAGGGGCGGCGTGTGTTTCCGACACTGTCGGTGACGGACAACCTGCTGCTGGGCGCGTTTCCGCGCTTGACGGGAAGCCGGCCGAAAGGCGATGTGCAGGCGGATCTGGGACGTGCGATGGATCTGTTTCCGCGCCTGAAGGAACGCCGCGATCAACTGGCCGGCACGTTGTCGGGCGGTGAACAGCAGATGCTGGCCATGGCGCGCGCCGTGATGCTGAATCCGGAGCTGGTGCTGCTGGACGAACCGTCGATGGGGTTGGCGCCGATTCTGGTGGAAGAGGTATTCAGGATTATTGCGCGGCTGAAGGATGAAGGGGTGACGATGCTGCTGGTTGAGCAGTTCGCGGCTGCGGCGTTGCAGGTGGCGGATTACGGGTATGTGCTGGAGAACGGGCGGATTTCTGTGCACGGAAGTGCGGAGAAGTTACGGGGGGATCCGGCGGTGGTGGCGGCTTATTTGGGTGGGGGGCATTGAGGGGGGGTTGGCGTTGGTTCGTTTTCTAATGCCGCCCGTGACGCCGGGGGCCTGCGGTGCGCGGGGCAACGATTGCGGTCCGGAGCCTTCGCTCCGGACTGCCCCGTCGTCATCTTCGTCACCCGCCGTTGGCGGGTTCCTTCAGATTCCCTCGGGCTTATCGACGCCCCACGCACCGCAGGCCCCCGGCGACACGAGCTCGAGTAGTTGAAATTTGACGTCAGCTGGGGCGAATAGTTTTCTTAGGGTTCTCACCACGGGTTTTGGGTGGTGGAAGATCTTGCGGGGCCCGCTCCAGGCCGGCCGCGCGGGCGGCCTTTTGGAGCTTACGCATCGTGCTGCGTCGTCGCTCTTTTCGCTTCGCGTGTGGCTGATTTGTTTGGGTGCTTTTTGGGCGATGTTGGTCGCTCGACAAACGCAATCAGACTGCAATTTCGACGAGACTGCATTTTTAAAAATCGCATTCAGACTGCATTTTTAAACAGCGGAGTCAGACTGCATTTTCCACGGAGCCGTCCATGGAAAAATGCAGTCTGAATCGATTCACAACCTTCGACTAACGATCAGACAATCGTCAACGTCACATCGATGTTGCCGCGCGTGGCGTTCGAGTACGGGCAGACGATGTGGGCGGCGGCGACCAGCTTTTCCGCCAGTTCACGGTCCATGCCCGGCAGCGAGATCTTCAGTTCGACTTCGATGCCGAAACCGGTGGGGATCGCGCCGATACCCACGATGCCGTTCACCGATACGTCTGCCGGAATCGCGATTTTGTCGCGGCCGCCGACGAACTTCATTGCGCCCAGGAAGCAGGCCGAGTAGCCCACTGCGAACAGTTGTTCCGGGTTCGTGCCAGCAGCGCCTGCGCCGCCCAGTTCGCGCGGGGTCGTCAGCTTGACGTCCAGGTTGCCGTCGTCGCTGACGCCACGGCCTTCACGGCCGCCGGTGGCGGTGGCATTGGCGCGATAGAGGACTTTTTCGATAGACATGATGCGTTTCCTTGTTGGAATGAAAAGTTGAACTGCCTGCCGGGCGGGACCTCCCGCGTCAGCGATAAATATCGCACACAAGTAAATCGTGCGCTACTTACTAGACCGGATGATGACACTGATCACCCATCTTTCAAACACTATCGACCAGCTTTTCCCGCAGCGCGTGCAGCGTCTTCATCATGCCTTGCGCTTCGTCCAGCGTGCATTGCGCGGCGCCGGCAATCGCGTGAGGCACGTTTTCCGCTTGCTCTCGCAAGTCGCGGCCTTGCTTGGTCAGCGTCACAATCACCTGGCGCTCGTCGTCCACCGCCCGCTTGCGCGTCACCAGACCTGCCGCTTCCAGGCGCTTTAACAGCGGCGTCAGCGTGGCGGAATCCAGGAACAGGCGGTCGCCGATATCCGTTACCGTAATTTCATCGCGCTCCCACAGCACCAGCATCACCAGATACTGCGGATACGTCAGATCCAGACCGCGCAAGAGCTTGCGGTACACCTTGTTCATCGCCAGTGACGTTGAATACAAGGCGAAGCACAGCTGGCTGTCCAGCAGCAGCGGATTGAACGCGGCTTTGGGTTTGGATCTGGATTTCATTGCGCAATATTAAATAGCGCACTATTTAACGTCAAGCGGTTTTTTTACTTTTCATCCGCCTGGCCACTGGTCCCGTCAGGCCGCGTGTTCGCCTTCCACCGTGCTGCGATCCGACCCGTATTGTTTCAGGCCATCCAGGTCCAGCACACGCACCGCGCCGTATTCCACATTCAGCAAGCCCGCTTCTTCCAGCTTGCGCAGCGCCTGGTTTGCGCGCTGGCGCGACACCCGGGCCAGATAGCCGACTTCTTCTTGTGTAATCGTCAGGCGCATCCCCATGCCGGGATACAGCAAGGGGTTGAAGAGTTCAGCCAGACAACGGGCCACGCGCGCGTCCGGGTCCAGCAGACGGTCGTACTCCGCTTTGCCGATGAACTGCGCCACGCGCTCATTCAGTTGGTGGAGCAGGTAGCGGTTGAACGGAATGCTGTTGTCCAGCAGCCAATCAAAAGCAGGAGCCGGCAGGCGCGCCACGACCGAATCTCGCAAGGCGACGATGTCATATTTGCGGACTTCGCGTTTCAAGAGCGAGCCCTCGCCGATCCAGCCGCCGGCGGGTACGCCCGTCAATGATGCGACCTTGCCTTCCGCGTTGCCGACCGACACCTTCACCAATCCGGCCAATACGCCAATCCAAGCCTGTGCGAGTTCACCTTTGCGCTCTATGATCGATCCGGCAACGACTTGCTGCACGGACAGGTCCCGCTCGACGCGCGATTGCTGCTCGGCGTTAAGCACGCGAAACCAGGCCGCGGCAAGTTGCAGGGAGTCGGCTAGCTGCATCGGGAATACCCTAAAAGTTCCTTGAATGTCGCGATGGTGACAGTTGGTAGCAACCCAACCTTATACCTTAACTCCTGCCGTAAATCTAAAACCAACTGGTCAAGCCCCTCATCGCCATCACCGCTCCCGCGGGCCCTGGCGCGATGTGCCCAAACCGGAGGAGACAACGTGGCACATTCATCGCCCGCATCTGCACAGGTGCCGGCGGCGCTGGATACCTTTCCAGCGCTGCTGTTCGCGCATGCCAAGGTTCGTGGGTCGCGGCCCGCGATACGAGAGAAAGATCTGGGGATCTGGCAAACCCTGACGTGGTCTGATGTGGCGACGCATGTGCGCCATGTGGCCAATGGCCTGGCGGCGCTGGGCATCCGCCCCGGCATGCACGTCGCCGTCATCGGCGAAAACCGTCCCCGCCTGTATATGGCCATGATGGCCACGCAATCGCTGGGCGCGATTCCCGTGCCGCTTTATCAAGACGCGGTTGCGCAAGAAATGGTCTACGTGCTGCAAGACGCCGAGATCAGCGTGGCCGTGGTGGAAGACCAGGAACAGGTCGACAAGATGCTGGAAGTGCGCGAGCAATGCCCCGCGCTCAAAGCGGTGGTGTTCGATGACCCGCGCGGCCTGCGCCATTACACCGACGCGATGCTGCAATCGTACGAGCAGCTGGAAACGCTGGGCCAGCAATACGCCGCGCAGCATCCCGATTATCTGGACCACGCCATCGCCGCCGTGCAGCCGCACGACCCGGCCGCCATGTTCTATACGTCGGGCACGACAGGCAAGCCCAAGGGCGTGGTGCTTACGCACCATGCGCTGATCGACCGCGCGCGCGCCGTGTCTGAAATGGAAAAGCTGACCGACCAGGAAGACGTGCTGGCGTACCTGCCGCCCGCGTGGATCGGCCAGAACATGTTCTCGTACACGCAGCTGCTGGTCACGGGCTTTACCGTGAACCATCCCGAATCGCCCGACACCGTGTCGATCGACATGCGCGACATCGGCCCCACCTATTACTTCGCGCCGCCGCGCGTGCTGGAAGGCCTGCTGACGCACGTGATGATCCGCATGGAAGACGCGGGCTACATCAAGCGCAAATTGTTCGGCGCCTGCATGAAGCTGGCGCGCCGCGTGGGCACGCGCATTCTGGACGGCGAATCCGTCAATGCCTGGGACCGCCTGCGTTACGCGCTGGGCAACGCGCTGATTTACGGCCCCTTGCGCAACGCGCTGGGCATGAGCCGCGTGCGCGTGGCGTACACCGCGGGCGAGGCCATTGGCCCCGACCTGTTCGTGTTCTACCGGTCGATCGGCATCAACCTGAAGCAGTTGTACGGTTCCACTGAAACGTCCGTGTTCGTCTGCGTGCAGCCCGACGGCAAGGTGCGCGATGACACCGTCGGCCCGCCGGTGGCCGGCGTGGAAATCCGCGTCGCGGACAACGGTGAAATTCTGGTGAAGAGCCCGGGGCTGTTCAAGGAGTACTACCGCAACCCGGCCGCCACCGCCGAAGCACGCAGCGCCGACGGCTGGTTCCACACGGGCGATGCGGGCTACCTGGACACCGATGGCCAGTTGAAGATCATTGATCGCGCGAAAGACGTGGGCAAGTTGGCCAATGGCAGCCTGTTCGCGCCGAAGTACATCGAGAACAAGCTCAAGTTCTTCCAGCACATCAAGGAAGCCGTGGCGTTTGGCGCCGACCGCGATGACGTCTGCGCCTTCATCAATATTGATCTCGAAGCCGTGGGCAACTGGGCCGAACGCCGTGGCCTGGCGTACGCGGGCTACACCGACCTGGCCGCCAAAGAAGAGGTCTATCAACTGATCGCCGAATGCGTCGAACAGGTGAATGCCGACTTGGCCACGGACCCCAAGCTGTGCGCATCGCAGATCAGCCGCTTCCTGATCCTGCACAAAGAACTGGACCCCGATGACGACGAGCTGACCCGCACGCGCAAGGTGCGCCGCGCGTTCATCGCGCAGAAGTATGGCGTGCTGATCGACGCGTTGTTTGGCGGCAAGCAATCGCAGTTCATCGAGACCGAAGTGAAGTTCGAAGACGGACGCACCGGCAAGATCTCGGCCGACCTGAAGATCCGCCCCGTCAAGACGTTCCCCGCCATCACAGCCCGAGCCGCGTAGAGATCATGAGCAACAACGACCGCGACCAGCGTATCGGCGACGTCATGCTGGACATGCAGAACATCTCCTTGTCCTTTGGCGGCGTGAAGGCGCTGACGGACATTTCCTTCAATGTGCGCGAGCATGAGATTCGCGCCATCATCGGCCCCAACGGCGCCGGCAAGAGCTCGATGCTCAACGTCATCAACGGCGTCTACACGCCGCAGAAAGGCGGCATCGAATTCCGCGGCGAACGCTTCTCGAAGATGAACCCGCGCCGCGCCGCCGAAATGGGCATCGCGCGCACGTTCCAGAACCTGGCCTTGTTCAAAGGCATGAGCGTGCTGGACAACATCATGACGGGCCGCAACCTGCGCATGAAGTGCGGGCTGCTGTCGCAGGCGTTTCGCCTGGGGCCGGCCGAGCGCGAAGAGACGCAGCACCGCGAATTCGTCGAGAACATCGTCGACTTCCTGGAAATTCAGGCCTATCGCAAAACGCCCGTGGGCCGCCTGCCCTACGGCCTGCAAAAGCGCGTGGACCTGGGCCGCGCGCTGGCCATGGAGCCGCGCCTGCTGTTGCTGGACGAACCCATGGCCGGCATGAATATCGAGGAGAAGCAGGACATGAGCCGCTTCATCCTGGATGTGAATGATGAATTCGGCACCACCATCGTGCTGATCGAGCACGACATGGGCGTGGTCATGGATATTTCCGACCGCGTGGTGGTGCTGGACTACGGCAAGAAGATCGGCGACGGCCGCCCGGACGAAGTCCGGGCGAATGAAGACGTCATCAAAGCCTACCTCGGCGTGTCGCACTAAGGCGGACAGACATGGGATTTTTTCTAGAGACCTTATTCGGCGGCTTGATGAGCGGCATGATGTATGCGCTGATCGGCCTGGGCTTTGTGCTGATCTTCAAGGCATCCGGCGTCTTCAACTTTGCGCAGGGCGCGATGGTGCTGGTGGCCGCCTTGTCGATGGCGCGCTTCTCGGAGTGGATTCCGCGCTGGCTTGGCTTTGACAACATGATCCTGGCCAACGTGCTGGCGTTCATTGTCAGCGCCATGGTGATGTTCCTGCTGGCGGTGGCCATTGAACGCTTTGTGTTGCGCCACCTGGTCAACCAGGAAGCCACGACGCTGTTGATGGCGACACTCGGCATCAGCTACTTCCTGGATGGCTTGGGGCAAATCACGTTCGGCAGTTCGGTGTATTCCATCAACGTGGGCATGCCGAAAGACCCGTTGATGATTCTGGACACGGTCTTTGAAGGCGGGTTGCTGATCAACCTGGAAGACCTGACAGCCGCCGTCATTGCGGCGCTGCTGGTGGCCACGTTGGCGCTGTTCTTCCAGTACACGTCCACGGGCCGCGCGCTGCGCGCCGTGGCCGATGACCACCAGGCCGCGCAGTCCATCGGCATTCCGCTGAACCGCATCTGGGTGATCGTGTGGTGCGTGGCGGGGCTGGTGGCGCTGGTGGCCGGCATTATCTGGGGCTCGAAGTTCGGCGTGCAATTCACGCTGTCCACCGCAGCGCTGCGCGCGTTGCCGGTGGTGATTCTGGGCGGCTTGACGTCGGTGCCGGGCGCCATTCTGGGCGGCCTGATCATCGGCGTGGGGGAAAAGCTGTCCGAGGTCTACCTGGGGTCGCTCGTGGGCGGCGGTATCGAAATCTGGTTTGCCTATGTGCTGGCGCTGGTGTTCCTGCTGTTCCGTCCGCAAGGGCTGTTCGGCGAGAAGATCATCGACCGCGTGTAAACCACCAGGCCTCTAGGATAAAAACATGTTCTATCGCGAAAACGGCCAGTTCAAGACCACGTACCGGGCCGACCAGCAGATCTTCCCGATCCGCCAGGACCGCATCTTCATCTGGCTGCTGATGGCGGTGGCGTTCATTGCGGTGCCGGCGCTGTCGTCCGACTACCTGCTGCGCGCCATCCTGATTCCGTTCCTGATCCTGTCGCTGGCGGCAGTCGGCCTGAATATTCTGGTGGGCTACTGCGGCCAGATCTCGCTGGGCACCGGCGCCTTCATGGCGGTGGGCGCGTATGCGGCGTGGAACTTCGGCGTGCGCTTTCCGGGCATGCCGCTGATCATCCAGATTCTGCTGGGCGGCTGCTTCGCCACGCTGGTGGGCGTGATCTTCGGCATTCCCAGCTTGCGCATCCGTGGCCTGTACCTGGCGGTGGCAACCCTGGCCGCGCAGTTCTTTGTGGACTGGGCATTCCTGCGCATCCCCTTCTTCACCAACTACTCGTCGTCGGGCAACGTGTCGGTGCCGCCGCTGACCGCCTTCGGCTTGCCGGTGCAGACCGCGCTGGAAAAATACTTGTTCGTGCTGATCCTGGTGGTGGTCTTCAGCCTGCTGGCCAAGAACCTGGTGCGCGGCGCCATCGGCCGGCAATGGATGGCAATTCGCGACATGGACGTGGCGGCTTCCGTCATCGGCATTCGCCCGATGTACGCCAAGCTCACAGCGTTTGCGGTGAGCTCGTTCATCGTTGGTGTGGCCGGCGCCTTGTGGGGCTACATCCACCTGGGCTCATGGGAGCCGCTGGCCTTTGACCTGACGCGTTCGTTCCAGCTGCTGTTCATGGTGATCATCGGCGGGCTGGGGTCGATTATCGGCAGCTTCTTTGGCGCGGCTTTCATCGTGCTGGTGCCGGTGGCGCTGTCGAACATTCCGCATGCGCTGGGCATTCCGCTGTCGGTGGATACGGCCGCGCACATCGAGCACATGGTGTTCGGCGCGCTGATCGTGTTCTTCCTGATCGCCGAGCCGCACGGCCTGGCGCGCTTGTGGAGCATCGGCAAGGAAAAGCTGCGCATCTGGCCGTTCCCGCACTGATTGATTTCGTACTGATTTCGCATTGATTTCTGCGGACCGCGGCGGCAAAAGTGCCGTGATCCACATCCTGAATACCCGGCTCAAGACCGGGCCAATCCCGGTGTCCCAGGGTTTACTGACCCAAGCACCACGCAGGAGGTAAATGGAGATGAAGCGTCTTAACCTGAAGTTGGCGGCAGCCCTGGTGGCCGCAGCCGGCGCCATCGGCGCCGTGGCCACGCCGGCAATGGCGGCCGAAGAGCAGTTCGTTCCGTTGCTGGTGTATCGCACCGGGTCGTTCGCGCCGCTGGGCATTCCCTGGGCCGATGGCAAGCTCGACTACCTGAAGCTCGTCAATGAGCGCGATGGCGGCGTGAACGGCGTGAAGATCACGTACGAAGAATGTGAAACCGCCTACGCCACCGACCGCGGTGTGGAATGCTATGAACGCCTAAAGGGCAAGGGCACGGGCGCGTCGGGCTTTGACACCCAGTCCACCGGCATCACGTTCGCCGTCAGCGACAAGGCCATGGTCGACAAGGTGCCCGTCGAAACGATGGGCTACGGCCTGTCGCAATCGGTGGATGGCAGCGTGTTCGAGTGGAACTTCCCGCTGCTGGGCACGTACTGGACCGCCGCTGACGTGATGATCCAGGACATCGCCAAGAAAGAAGGCGGGATGGACAAGTTGAAGGGCAAGAAGATTGCGCTTGTCTATCACGACTCGCCGTACGGCAAGGAACCGATTCCGCTGCTGCAAAAGCGCGCCGCCAAAGAAGGCTTCGAGCTGGTGCTGTATCCGGTGACCGCGCCGGGCGTTGAGCAAAAATCCACCTGGCTGCAAATCCGCCAGGCACGCCCGAACTACGTGCTGCTGTGGAGCGCGGGCATCATGACGCCCACCGCCATCCGCGAAGCGCAGGCCAGCGGCTACCCGCGCGACAAGATGTACGCCATCTGGTGGGCCGGCTCCGAAGGCGACGTCAAAGACCTGGGCGATGTCGCCAAGGGCTACAACGCCATCACCGTGCACAACAGCGGCGCCGAGCACGACAAGGTCTATGACGACCTGAAGAAGTTCGTCTACGACAAGGGCCAGGGTTCGGACAAGACGGCCAAGAACACGCTGGGCACCATCGCCCACACGCGCGGCATGATGATTTCGATGCTGCAAGTGGAAGCGATCCGCACGGCGCAAGAGAAGTTCGGCAAGGGCAAGGCGTTGACGCCTGAGCAAGTGCGCTGGGGCTTCGAGAACCTGAACCTGACGCAGGAAAAGCTGGACAAGCTGGGCTTCGGCCAGATCATGCGTCCGGTCAAGACCTCGTGCAGCAACCACAAGGGCGACGACTGGGCTCGCATCGTGCAGTGGGACGGCGCCAAGTTCAAGGTGGCATCCGACTGGTATCAGGCCGACAAGACCATCCTGGACCCGATGGTCAAGGACGCCGCGGCCAAGTACGCCAAGGAAAAGAACATCACGCCCCGCACTTGCGAGAACTGATGTGAACCGGCGGCGGGCGTCCTTCGGGGCGCCCGCCGCCACCACGCCGCAGGAATCGTCATGACCGCTGCATCTTCCGCTGCAACCCTCGCTGCCTCTCCCGTCGACACGCCGAACGTGCTGCTCGACGTGAATGGCATCGAGGTGATCTACAACCACGTGATCCTGGTGCTCAAGGGCGTGTCCCTGCAGGTGCCGGAAGGCAAGATCGTGGCCTTGCTGGGCGCCAACGGCGCGGGCAAGACCACGACGCTGCGCGCCATATCAAACCTGCTCAAGGGCGAGCGCGGCGACGTCACCAAAGGCCACATCCAATACCGTGGCCAACGCATCGAACGGCTGTCGCCGGCCGAACTGGTCAAGCGCGGCGTCGTGCAGGTGATGGAAGGCCGGCATTGTTTTGCGCACCTGACCATCGAAGAAAATCTGCTGACCGGCGCCTACACGCGCAACATCAGCCGGGGCGATACCGCGGCCGCACTGGAACGCGTCTACCAATATTTCCCGCGCTTGAAACAGCGCCGCGGCAGTCAGTCCGGCTACACGTCGGGCGGTGAGCAGCAGATGACGGCGATCGGCCGCGCGCTGATGGCCAACCCCAACATGATCCTGCTGGACGAACCGTCCATGGGCCTGGCCCCGCAGATCGTGGAAGAAATTTTTGAAATCGTGCGCGACCTGAACCAGCGCGAACGCGTGAGCTTCCTGCTGGCCGAACAGAACACCAACATCGCGCTGCGCTATGCCGACTACGGCTACATCCTGGAGAACGGGCGCGTGATGATGGACGGCGCGGCGTCGGACTTGGCTCAGAACGAGGACGTGAAAGAGTTCTACCTGGGTATTTCCAGCGGCGAGCGCAAGAGCTTCCGCGACAACAAGTTCTATCGCCGCCGCAAACGCTGGCTGGCTTGAGAGAGGGTGCGATCCCATGTCCGAGTTTTTCGATGTCCTGGAAACGCGAGCGCCCGAGCAACGTGAGCGCGAGCTGATGGCCGCCTTGCCCGCCGCGATCACCCGGGCGATGGCCCGCGCCCCGGCAATTGCCGAGCAGTTGCGCGGCGTTGATCCCGCCACGATTACGTCGCGGGCGGCGCTGGCCCGCCTGCCCGTTTTGCGCAAGCACGAATTGCTGGAACGCCAGCAGCACAGCCGCGACGATGCCGCCGCCCCCGCCGGGCCAGGCAAAACGTTCGGCGGATTTTCCGCCATCGGCTGGGGCGAAGCGATGCGGGTGTTTGCGTCGCCCGGCCCCATCTACGAACCGGAAAGCTCGCGCGCCGATTACTGGCGCTTTGCCCGCGCCTTGTACGCGGCGGGTTTTCGCGCGGGCGAGCTCGCCTACAACTGCTTTTCCTATCACTTCACGCCCGCCGGTTCCATGATGGAAACGGCGGCGCACGCGGTGGGCTGCACGGTGTTTCCGGGCGGCACTGGCCAGACCGAACAACAGGTGCGCGCGATTCAAGACCTGGCGCCCAGCGGCTACACCGGCACGCCCAGTTTCCTGAAGATCATCCTGGAGAAATCCGATGAGCTTGGCGTGAAGCTGGATTCGCTGCGGCGCGCGCTGGTGTCGGGCGAAGCATTCCCGCCGTCGCTGCGCGACTGGCTGGCCGCGCGCGGCATCGAAGGCTATCAGGCGTATGGCAGCGCCGACCTGGGCATGATTGCGTTCGAAACCCCCGCGCGCCAAGGGCTGGTGCTGGGCGAAGACATCATCGTCGAGATCGTGCGCCCGGGCACAGGCGAACCGGTGCCAGATGGTGAAGTCGGCGAAGTTGTCGTCACCACGCTGAACCCCGACTATCCGCTGGTGCGCTTCGGCACGGGCGACTTGTCGGCGGTGATGCCCGGCATCTCGCCTTGCGGCCGCACCAACACGCGCATCAAGGGGTGGATGGGCCGCGCGGATCAAACCACCAAGGTGCGCGGTATGTTCGTGCACCCGTCGCAAGTGGCGGACGTGGTGCGCAGGCATCCTGAAATTTTGCGCGCGCGGCTGGTCATCAGCGGCAGCACGGGATCGGACCGCATGGTGCTGAAAGTGGAATCACGCGTGCGCGGCGAAGAGCTGTCCAAGCGCATCGCCGATTCCGTGCGTGATGTGACGAAGCTGCGCGCTGACGTGGAATGGGTGGACGCCGACGGCCTGCCGAACGACGGCAAGGTTATTGACGACGTGCGCACGTACGAGTGACATCGGAATAAAGGGCAGAGGAAAGGGCAGAGTAGTAAAGGGCGGGGACGGGCGGAGCCAAGGCGCCGCGCGGCCTGCCACGCCCTGCCGCGCCCTGCCGCGCCCTGCCGCCCCTTGACGGGCCTTGACGGGCGCCCACGGTAACGCCGGCGCGCGCGCGGCGCTACTTGCGCCTGAGGAATTCAAGCGCCGAGAAGATCGCCATGCCGGCGACCATCGCGGCCACGAAGATCAGCGCTTCCTGCACGCCGGCCGCGGCAGCCACCAGCGCGGGCCCAGGGCAAAAGCCTGCCAACCCCCAACCTGCGCCAAACGCCACGCTGCCCAGCGCCAAGCGCAAGTCGATGCCGGTGGCGCTGGGCCAGCGCATCGGTTCCCCCGACAGGCTCACACGGCGGCGGCGCAGCAGGGCGAAGCCTGCTGCCGTAATCACCACCGCGCCGCCCATCACAAAGGCCAGCGACGGGTCCCACTGGCCCGCGATATCCAGAAAGCCCAGCACCTTGGCCGGGTTGGCCATGCCGGACACGATCAACCCCAGCCCGAAGACCAAGCCCGATGCGAAAGCGATCAGCGCCACCATGTCAGCCTCCCACCATATGCCGCGTCGCGTAGACCATGGCGAAGCCCGCGGCCATGAACAACGCGGTCGCAACAAACGACCGGCGCGATCCGCGCGACAAGCCACACACGCCATGTCCGCTGGTGCAGCCCGACGCGTAGCGCGTGCCGATGCCCACCAGCAAGCCCGCCACGATCAGACGCGGGGTGCTGGCCTGGACCACAATGGCGGGCAGCGCCGCCCCCAATTGGTATAGCCAGGGCGCCGCGCACAGCCCCAGCAAAAACGCCAACCGCCACACGCTGTCTCGTTGCATCGGCAGCAAGCCGCCCAGAATGCCGCTGATACCGGCGATGCGGCCCGCGCCCGCCATCAGCATCACGGCGGCGGCGCCGATGAGCAAACCGCCCGCGGTCGCTGCCGCAGGCGTGAAAGCGGGCCAGTCCATATTCATGAGAGTGACTCCATCGCGCGGCCGCAGTACAAACTGGAAAGCGTTTTCATGACCTGGCTGACTTCGAAGCTGGCCATCTGGTAGTAGACGTACTTGCCCTCGCGGCGCGTCGTGACCAGGCCTTCGTCGCGCAGCACGCCCAGTTGCTGGGACAAGGTCGGTTGGCGGATGCCGGTCAGCGATTCCAGTTCGCCCACGTTGCGTTCCCCCTGCACCAGTTGGCAGAGCAGCAGCAGGCGGTCTTCGTTGGCCAGCGCTTTCAATAGCGTGCACGCTTGGGCAGCAGATTCACGCAAGGCGGCAAGTTCGCAATCGGTCAGGGCGGCATTCATGGCAAGCAGGTTCGGCGGGCTAGTAATTTTTCATTATATTGACGGATAAACTATCAAACAATATTATTTAAAAATATATATTGTTCCCAGCGGCCACCATGAATCCCCACATCCAAGCGTTTTTCGATCCGGTCACCGCCACCGTCACCTATGTGGTGCACGACGGCAGCGCCTGCGCCATCATCGATTCGGTGCTGGACTACGACCCCAAGTCCGGGCGCACTCACACGGGCAGCGCCGACCAGGTGGCCGAGTATGTCCGCGCACAGGGGCTGACGCTTCAGTGGCTGCTGGAAACCCACGCCCATGCCGACCACCTGTCCGCCGCGCCGTACTTGCAGCGCCAGCTGGGCGGCGTCATCGCCATCGGCCAGAGCATCCGCACCGTGCAAGGCGTGTTCAAACGCGTCTTCAACCTGGAGCCCGAATTCCAACTGGACGGCTCACAGTTCGGCCGCCTGTTCACCGATGGCGAGACCTTCAAGATCGGCACGCTTACCGCCACGGCCATCCACGTGCCGGGCCATACGCCTGCCGACATGGCCTACCTGATTGGCGACGCCGCCTTCGTGGGCGACACGATGTTCATGCCGGATGTCGGCACGGCGCGCTGCGACTTCCCCGGCGGCGATGCGCACCAGCTGTACCGGTCGATCCAACGCCTGCTTGGCCTGCCCGGCGGCACGCGTCTCTTCATGTGCCACGACTACCCGCCCAATGGCCGCGACGCGCATTGGCAAACCACGGTGGCCGAGCAGCGCCACGCCAACATCCACGTGCGCGACGGCATCAGCGAAGCGGAATTCGTCGCCATGCGCACCAAGCGCGACGCCACGCTCTCCATGCCCACGCTGATCCTGCCCGCCATCCAGGTCAACATCCGCGCGGGCCACTTTCCGCCGCCCGAAGACAACGGCGTGCGTTATCTGAAGATTCCCGTCGACGGACTCTAGGGCCGCAATAGGCTCGCAATGCACTTGCGCGCCTGAAACTTATCCCGCAAGATCGCCCGATCAACCGATTGCCGATCAGACGGATTGCCCATGTTCGCAGAAGCCGAAGCCGACCCCAGCCTGTCCAAGGACGAATTCAAACCGCTGGAGGAGCGGCTGCGCGTCGCCCTGCTCAACGCGCAATACGAACGCCTTGAGAAGCGGGAAAAAACCCTGTTGGTGGTGGTGGCGGGGATAGACGGCGCGGGCAAAGGCGCCACCGTCAATCTGCTGAACGAATGGATGGACCCGCGCCACATCAAGACGCTGGCCTACGGGCCGCCCGAAGGAGAAGAGCAGGAACGCCCCCCGTTTTGGCGCTACTGGAAAGATCTGCCGCCCAAGGGCAGCACGGGCATCGTGTTCGGCTCGTGGTACGCGCCGTTGATCATCGAGTCCGCGCGCAAGAAGCCCAACCAGGAATATATCGAAGCGCACTCCGCCGCCATCCGGCACTTTGAAGCGATGCTGGCCGCCGAAGGCGTGCAGATTGTGAAGCTGTGGTTTCACCTGTCGGCCAAGGCGCAAAAGGACCGCGCCCAGCGTCTGCTGGCCAGCCCGGAGACCTCGTGGCAGGTCAGCCCGGTAGACCTGAAGGTCTACAAGAAATACGAGCGCATTCGCAACGGCGGGCAGATCGTCGTGAATCATACCGACAGCGGCCACGCGCCCTGGGTGGTGATTCCCAGCGCCGACGAGAACATGCGTTCGGTTCGCACGGCCGAAGCGGTGCTCACCGCGCTGCGCCAGCGTGGCGTGCCGCGCATTCCCCAATCGTTCCTGGCGCATTCCCGCCCGGCCCGCATCGTCGACCGCCTGGGCAAGCTGGATTACGACGCCAAGATCGACAAGGACGATTACGAATCCGAGCTGGGCCTGCTGCAAGGCCGGCTGGCGCGCGCCGCGCGGTCCAAAGCCTTCCAGGAGCGTTCGCTGATTCTGGTGTTCGAAGGCCAGGACGCCGCTGGCAAAGGTGGCGCGATCCGCCGCGTGACGCACGCCTTGGACGCCCGCCAGTACGACATCACGCCGGTTGCCGCACCGAATAGCTACGAGCTGTCGCGGCCCTATCTGTGGCGCTTCTGGCGGCACTTGCCGCGCCATGGCCGCGTCGCTATTTTTGACCGCTCCTGGTATGGCCGCGTGCTGGTCGAACGGGTGGAAAAGCTGATCACGCCGGCCCATTGGCGCCGCGCCTATGCCGAGATCAATGACTTCGAACAACAGCTGGCCGCAAGCGGCGCGCTGGTACTGAAGTTCTGGCTGGCGGTGACGGCGGACGTGCAGCTCGAGCGCTTTCAAGAGCGCGAGAAATCGCCCTTCAAGAATTTCAAGATCACGCCTGACGATTGGCGCAACCGCGAGAAATGGAAAGACTATGCGGCGGCGGCCAACGAGATGCTGACGCGCACGGATGTGGGCCACGCGCCCTGGCATCTGGTGTCCGCCAACGACAAGCGTTACGCTCGTCTGCAAGTGCTGCGACACATCGTCGAAGCCATGGAAGAAAAGCTCTGAATTCCTCTCCCCTGATCCGCATCCGCCAGGAGGCTTTGCGCCATGAGTACCGCTGAAATCCGCCCCATCGTCGCCGCCGACTTCGACGTCTGGCTGCCGCTGTGGAAGGGCTACCAGGAGTTCTACCGCGTCAACATCGATGACGCCGTAACCCGCAACACCTGGGCCCGCTTCCTGGACCCCGCCGAACCCATGCACGCAGCGCTGGCGTATGAAAACGGACGCGCCATCGGCATGGTGCACTGGATCTTCCACCGTTCTACCTGGACCGCGGGCGATTACTGCTACCTGCAAGACCTGTACGTGGACCCCGACGTGCGTGGCACGGGCGCAGGCCGCAAGCTGATCGAACACGTGTACGCCGAAGCCGCCGCCGCCAACGCCGCGCGTGTGTATTGGCTGACCCATGAAACCAATGCCGCGGCCATGCAGCTTTACGACCGCATTGCAGACCGCTCAGGCTTCCTCCAATACCGCAAGGTGATGGCGTGAGCGCTCGCGACCCGAACTGTCCGCTGTGCCAGGAAGACGGCGGCACCGTGCTGTGGCGCGGGCCGCATCTGCGCGTGATCGAGGTAGACGACGCCGACTATCCCGGCTTCACCCGCGTGATCTGGAACGGCCATCTGGCCGAGATGACAAGCCTGTCCACGCATGGGCGAGACCTGCTGATGCGGGCCGTGTACGCCGTCGAAGAGGCGCAGCAATCCATCTTGACGCCGGACAAGATCAACCTGGCGTCGTTGGGAAACATGGTGCCGCATCTGCACTGGCACGTGATCCCGCGCTGGCGCGGCGACCGCCACTTTCCTGATCCGATCTGGGCCGCGCCGCGCGTGGCGGCCGGCGCCGAACCGGCGGATTGGGCGGAACGCCAGGCGCGCACGCAAGCGCTGCTGCCGCGCTATCGCAACCGGATCGTTGAGGCGATGAACGCGCTGCTCATGCACTGAGCGCGGCGCGACGGGGCCGCCCCCGTTCGGCTAGCCAGTGCGTGTATGCACGCTCGACCTGATCCGCCGCGCGTTCGGCGGTGAACAGCCCCAGGCCACAGATCAGGTGACGGCCGGCATCTCCCATTCGGCGGCGCAGATCGGGGTCGGCCAGCAGCCTGTCCAATGCGCTGGCCAGCGCGGCGGGATTGTGCGGCGGCACCAGCAGGCCGGTCACCCCTTCCACCATGGTTTCAGGCACGCCGCCCACGGCCGTACCCACCACCGGCACGCCCATTGCCGCGGCTTCGATGAACACGGTGCCCAGGGCCTCGCGGTGAGTCGGCAACGCGAACACGTCAAAGGCCTTCAGCACATTGGCAATGTCGTCCCGCCGCCCCAGGAAATGCACCCGCGACGCCAGGCCCAGGGTTGCCACCAGCGCGTGCAATTGGCTCAGCACCGGCATGCCGTCGCCCACCAACACCAGGTGCGCCGACGGGAAGCGGGCGGATACATGCAGGAAGGCGTCGATAAGATCAGCATGGCCCTTGTCGGCCCGCATCACGGCGACGCAACCCACCACGAGAGCGTCGTCCGGCAAACCCAATTCGCGCCGCACGCAAGCGCCTTCGCGCAACTGCGGCAACTCCACCGGGGAATGAATGGTGGCGACGGACCCGGGCCGCGCACCGCCATCCAGCAGCTGCTTGCGCACGAACCGGCTGACGGCAATGACCCGATGCGCCAGCCACGTATAGGCATAGAGGGAACGGATGGGGTTGGCCAAATGGCGCGTGCGCACGATCAGCGGCGTGCCGGCCAGCCGGGCGGCCAATGCCGCCAGCACGGTATCGCGACGGCTGTGGGTGTTGAGCACATCAAAGCGTTCGCGCCGCAGCAGGCGGTGGATAACCGCGACGCTGCGCAAGAAATTGAAGGGGCCGTCCATCACGGTGTGGTGCACGGTGAAACCGGCTTGCGCCAGACGATCGCCCAATTCCGCCCCCGGCTGGCAGACCAGTTCCAGATGATGGCCGCGCTTGCGCATGGCGATCATCTCTTTGTAGATGCAGAACTCCTGACCCCCAAACGACGTGGCGGCCTCGGTGTGCAGGATGCGCAGGCCGCCGGTGGCCCGGGCGCCGCGCGGCGCAGGGGAATTACGCATCGTCATGCCCCTTGGCCTGCACCGGATGGAGATCATTCCACGCGCGCCCCTCAAGGAGCAGGAAGGCTTCAAGGTAGGCGTAGTCTTCCGGGTTCAGCGGCGCCGCGCCGTGCGCCTGACGATCATGGACGCATTCCGACGCAACCAAGCGTTGCTTTTGCCAGACGCGGATAGCGCCCATCGGCGACATCGAAAACTCTGCGCCGTCGCGGCGCCACGTCTGCACCCGCGCGCTGGGTACCAGGCGCGTAAGTTGATAGACCCCGTTTGACGCGGCGTCAGCGGGTGGCGTCAACGACAACCCGATGTCCACCAAGCGAGGTATGGCGCTGGCGGTCGAAAGCGTGTGAGTTAAAACGGAAAGGGAAGGCAGGAAGGGCATCGCATCGCACTCATAACAAGGCGTTATTGCATTCCGCCCGAGGCGCAAAATGTTCGAGAACTTTCTTATTCTTGTAGGCATTGCGGGTCATTAATATTCCCCGTCGCCATACATCTCGTGATGATCGGCTGCTCAGACCACCCGACGCAGCAACACCCTGCTCGAAAACCCGCTTCCGGCCACAGCCGGCTCTCCATCAGCGGGCCTCAGGATGACAGCAAAATGGCACGCATTTCGCCGACAATGCCCGGAATTTTCCTATCGTTCAGGTAAAATTCAGCTCTATTTTTCGCAACCCGAATCCAGGAATTTCCTTTGACCCACGTGGTAACCCCGCACCCTCGCCCCTCATTTCTTCAGGCCTTTCTGCGCTCCGAGGCGCTCGGCGGCTACGTGCTCATGGCGGCCGCGCTGGCCGCGTTGATCATCGCCAACAGTCCGGCAGCGCCGCTCTACTTTGATGTGCTGGGTAGCAAACTGGGTTTCCAGGCGGGCCCCATCGTGCTGCGCGAGACGGTGCTGCACTGGATCAATGATGGCCTGATGGCCGTGTTCTTCCTGCTGGTCGGGTTGGAAATCAAGCGCGAAGTGCTGGACGGCCAGTTGCGTGGCGTCTCGCGCATCGTCTTGCCGGGTATCGCTGCGCTGGGCGGCATGGTCGCGCCCGCCTTGATCTACGTGCTGATCAACATCGGCAGCCCTGAAACGCTGCGCGGCTGGGCCATTCCCGCCGCCACCGATATCGCGTTCGCGCTTGGCATCCTGGCGCTGCTGGGCAGCCGCGTGCCGACATCGCTGAAAATCTTCCTGACCGCGCTGGCCATCCTGGATGACCTGGGCGCCATCATCATCATCGCGCTGTTCTATACCGCGCAGCTCAAGGTGGTGGCGCTGGCCATGGCGGGCGCGCTGCTGGTCTGCCTGTTCTGCCTGAACCGCGCGGGCGTCACACGCCTGACCCCGTATCTGCTGATCGGCGCTGTGCTGTGGTACTTCGTACTGAAATCCGGCGTGCATGCAACGCTTGCCGGCGTGGCGCTGGCGCTGACCATCCCGCTGAGCCCGCGCAATGCCGGCAAGCCCGGCGCCCATTCCCCCTTGCATGATCTGGAGCACGCGTTGCACAAGCCGGTCGCCTTGCTGATCGTGCCGATCTTCGGCTTCGCCAACGCGGGCGTGTCGTTTGCCGGGATGGGCCTGGCCAGCCTGGCGCAGCCTGTGCCGATGGGTGTGGCGTTGGGCCTGTTCCTGGGCAAGCAGCTGGGCGTGTTCGGTTTCGCGTGGCTGGCCATCAAAGCCGGCGTCGCCAGCCTGCCACGCCATGCCACGTTCACGCAGCTGTACGGCATCGCCTTGCTGTGCGGCATCGGCTTCACGATGAGTCTGTTCATCGGTGCGCTGGCCTTTACCGATGCCGCGAACGTTGACGCCACGAAGATCGGCGTGCTGGCGGGTTCACTGGCCTCTGGCTTGATTGGCTTCCTGTTGCTGCGTATCAAGCCCGCAGCGCCATCGGAAGACGTGGCGCACCAAGCCGCCTCCTGACTGCCTACGGCTGCTGGCAAGCGTGCGCGCCATCGGCAATCGCACGCGCCAGCCGGTCAATGACCTCGGGCCGGGCCAGGCGGCGCTCTTCGTCCGGGTTCACAATCACCCCCACCTCGACCAGCACACCGGCCATCGGCGCGGTCTTCAGCACCGCCAGGTTATCGAAGCGCTGCACGCCAAGCCGGGCGTCAATCACGGGCCGGCTTTCGCCCACGATCGGGTCCGCGTGATACAGCGACGGCTTCTCGCCCGCGGCCAGCAGCTGTTCGCCAATTGCCCGGGCGCATCGCACGCTCTGCTCGTATCGGGGATTGCGCGATGACACGAAGACGGCGTAGCCCGAGAACTCGCGCTGACGGCCCGCATCGATCAGCCACTGCTGCATGGAATCGTGGTGAATCGAGACAAAAAAATCCGCGCGCGGCGCGATCCTTGAGCGCTTGCCCAGATCTATCTCGGCGCCATCGGCGGCCACTTGCGTCACACGGTCGCCCATGACGCGCAACGCCATCGCCACGCGGTTGCTGATGTCCAGGTTGTACAGATACTCAACCCGCCCGCTCGCGCCGGTAGCGCCGGGGCGAGCGGGCGTGTGGCCGGTGTCCACCACGATATGCGCCGCGTGCGCGGGCAGTGCGGCAAACATCGCGGCGATGCACAGCGCCGTGCGGCGCGCCAGCCGGGGAAGGCGAGTGATAAATGGAAATGCCACGCGGCTGACCGCCTAGAGGAATGTAGGGCGTCGTGGGAAGGGCTCCCGCCGCCGGTTGGGGCGGATTCTCGCGCAGCGCCCCGGCG
Source organism: Achromobacter kerstersii (assembly GCF_902859595.1). Taxonomy (GTDB): domain Bacteria; phylum Pseudomonadota; class Gammaproteobacteria; order Burkholderiales; family Burkholderiaceae_B; genus Achromobacter; species Achromobacter kerstersii. Next base: position 43,742 of record NZ_CADIJQ010000005.1, read on the forward strand.
GACGCAATGATCCGATTCGATTCCGAGACAAAAACGACACGGGCATTCAGCCTGCGCTCAAGCTGAAGGACTACGATCAAGACTTGGCATTCCCCACCAGGAGGTTGCAGCATGAACTCGTTGAATGGAAAAGTCGCCGTTGTCACCGGCGCGGCCAGCGGTATCGGCAAGGAAATTGCACTGACGCTCGCCCGCGCAGGCGCCACCATCGCGATTGCCGACCTGAATCAGGCGGGCGCGGACGCGGTGGCCAAAGAAATTGAACAGGCCGGCGGCAAGGCGATGGGCGTGGCCATGGACGTCACCAGCGAACACGCCGTGAATCAAGGCATCGACAAGGTGGCGGCCGCCTACGGCAGCATCGACATCCTGATCTCGAACGCCGGCATCCAGATCGTCAACCCGATCGACAAGTTCGCCTTCTCGGACTGGAAGAAGATGCAGGCCATCCACGTGGACGGCGCCTTCCTCACCACCAAGGCGGCGCTCAAGCACATGTATCAGGGCGATCGCGGCGGCGTGGTCATCTACATGGGCTCGGTGCATTCCCACGAAGCTTCGCCGTTGAAGTCGGCCTATGTGGCCGCCAAGCACGCGCTGCTGGGCCTGGCGCGCGTGCTGGCCAAGGAAGGTGCCGCGCATAACGTGCGCTCGCATGTGATCTGCCCGGGCTTTGTGCGCACGCCGCTGGTTGAAAAGCAGATTCCCGAGCAAGCCAAAGAGCTGGGCATCAGCGAAGAAGACGTTGTGAAAAAGGTGATGCTGGGCGACACGGTGGACGGCGTGTTCACCACCGTTGAAGACGTGGCGCAGACCGCGCTGTTCCTGTGCACCTTCCCCAGCGCGGCGTTCACCGGCCAGTCGTTCGTGGTCAGCCACGGCTGGTATATGCAGTAGGTGAGTTTGGGGTCTGCCACGGCTGGGACATGCAGTAGGCGGGTTTGGGGTCAGCCGCGGCTGGCATGTGCGGGGCGGGTAGATGCAGTAGCGGATTGCAGTAGCTGATCGGTCCGCGTGCGGCACGCCGGACAATCCGCGCCGCTATGCCAAAATTGCGCCCATGCCCCTCGATAACCGCCTGCTACCCAACACCCTCGCCGCTCAGACGGCGCAACTTCCCGCCGCCTGGGCGGCCGCTTTTGCGCCGCGCGCCGTGGCCGACGCCTTGGCCGCCGCCACCGCGCATGTGGAAAAGCGGCTTGCCGAAGGCGCGGTCGTGTATCCCGCTACGCCCTTTCGCGCGCTGCACGGCATGGCGCCGTCAGACGTGCGCGTGGTGATTCTGGGCCAGGACCCGTACCACGGCGCGGGCCAGGCCCAAGGCATGGCGTTCTCGGTCCCGGACGACTGCAAGCGCCCGCCCAGCCTGCGCAACATCTTCAATGAAATCGCCGCAGAGTTTCCCGGCACGGCCGTACCCGCGGGCAACGACCTGAGCCCCTGGGCCGATCAGGGTGTGCTGCTGTTGAACACCGCGCTTACCGTGGAAGACGGCCAGCCCGCCTCGCACGCCAAACGCGGGTGGGAAACGGTGACGGATGCATTGATTTCGCTGGTGGCCCGCGACCCCTCGCCCAAGGTCTTCATGCTGTGGGGCGCGCATGCGCAGGCCAAGCGCTTGTTGCTGCCCGACAACAGCGGCCATCTGATCCTGATGTCCAACCACCCCTCCCCGCTGTCCGCCCGCAGGCCGCCCGTTCCGTTTCTGGGCTGCGGCCACTTCCTGACCACAAACCAGTGGCTGGTAAACCAAGGGAAAAACCCTATTGATTGGGGACTGGACAAAAAAATAATTTCCTTGCATGGCGAATTCGGGTTATGATCGCCGCACTGCACAAAACGAGTTCGGCATTTACCGCCTTGATTTAGCGGAATTTTTTGCAGTCTGCCGGGCAGTCTAGCCCCGGCCCCATGCCGAACTATCATCGATTCCTGACCTCCTTTCCTTTCGCCCTGCGTTCCAATCTGTATACGAGAACGCGCCATGCGCACGGTTGATTCGGTCGGCACGATGCTCCATCAACCGTCGCCTGGATCCGGCCGCCTAATCCCCTGGCCCGACCAAGCACTGCGTCGCATTGATTGCGGCAAGGGAAAGTAATGTCTTTCGAAAACCTGGGTCTTGCACCCGCTCTGTTGTCGGCCGTCCAAGAAGCTGGCTTCAACACCCCCACCGCCGTCCAAGCTGCTGCCATTCCGCAAGCGCTGGCCGGTCACGACCTGATGGTGTCCTCGCAGACGGGCAGCGGCAAGACCGCCGCCTTCATGCTGCCGGCCCTGCACCGTATTGCCCAGATGCCCGCCAACAAGGGCGTCGGCGTGCAAGTGCTGGTGCTGACCCCGACCCGCGAACTGGCTCTGCAAGTTACCGAAGCCACCGCCACCTACGGCCGCAAGCTGGCTGACCTGCGCACCGCCACCGTCGTCGGCGGCATGCCCTACGGCGCGCAACTGAAGGCGCTGTCGCGCCGCGTTGACGTGCTGGTCGCCACCCCCGGCCGTCTGATCGATCACCTGCAATCGGGCCGCGTCAAGCTGAACACCGTGCACACGCTGGTGCTCGACGAAGCCGACCGCATGCTGGACATGGGCTTCATTGAAGACATCGAAACCATCGTCAGCCGCCTGCCGGAAGATCGCCAAACGCTGCTGTTCTCGGCCACGCTGGACGGCACGATCGCCAAGCTGGCTTCGAAAATGATGCGCGACCCGCAGCGTATCGAGCTGGCTGGCGCCAAGGAAAAGCACACCAACATCACGCAAAGCCTGCTGTACGCAGACGACGCTGGCCACAAGATGCAATTGCTGGATCACGTGCTGCGTGACGCCAAGCTGGATCAAGCCATTGTCTTCACGTCCACCAAGCGTGGCGCCGATGACCTGGCCGACCGCCTGGCTGACCAAGGCTTTGCCGCCGCCGCCCTGCACGGCGACATGAACCAGCGCCAGCGCACCCGTACCCTGTCGCAACTGCAACGCGGCCAGCTGCGTATTCTGGTTGCCACCGACGTTGCCGCCCGCGGCATCGACGTGCAAGGCATCAGCCACGCTGTGAACTTCGACCTGCCGATGCAAGCCGAAGACTACGTGCACCGTATCGGCCGTACCGGCCGCGCCGGCCGCAGCGGCCTGGCGTTCACGCTGGCGACGCACTCCGAGCGCCACAAGGTTCGCCGTATCGAGCACTACATCGGTCAAACGATTACGGCGGAAACCATCGCCGGTCTGGAACCCAAGCGCACGCCCCGTCCGTCGGCCGGTGGCAGCGGCGCCCCGCGTGGCGGCAAGCCGTTTGGCAAGCGCCCCGGTGGTTTCGGTGGTTCGCGTCATGAAGGCGGCTACCAAGGCAACCGCGAAGGCCGTTCCTTTGCCGGCCCGCGTGAAGGCGGCGCTCCCCGTGGCGAGTTCAAGCCGCGTGAAGGTGGTTACCAAGGCAACCGCGACGGCGCCCCGCGTGAAGGCGGCTACCAAGGCAATCGTCCTTTCGGCGACCGCCCGGCCCGTTCGTTCAGCGATCGTCCCAGCTTCGGTGATCGTCCCCAGCGCGAAGGCGGCTACCAGGGCAATCGTCCCTTCGGCGACCGCCCCCAGCGTGAAGGCGGCTTCCGTGGCGGTGACCGCGATGCGCGTCCCAGCTTCGGCGGCGACCGCCCCAGCTTTGGTGATCGTCCCCAGCGCGATGCCCGCCCGTTCAGCGAGCGTGCTCCCCGCGAAGGCGGTTTCCGCGGTGGTGACCGTGACGCCCGTCCGAGCTTCGGCGATCGCCCCAGCTTCGGCGACCGTCCCCAGCGCGAAGGCGGCTTCCGCGGCGGTGACCGTCCGGAAGGCGGTTTCCGTGGCGCCAAGCCCTCGTTCGACAAGCGCCCCGGCGGCCCCGCCAAGCGCTTCGCCAAGCCGGCTGATCGCCGCGGCTAATTCGCCCGCTTGATCCCCTAACAAACCCCGCGCCCGTCGCGGGGTTTGTTTTTTGGGGTCACCAACAGATGCGGCCACGCCCCCAGCGGGGCCGTTCTTTTTTTGGGAAAATGCGCCCATGACCACGCCTTCCTCGACCATGCAACGCCCCGCGCCCGCCAACCTGCCCCCGCTGTCCCCCGCCGCCCAGCAACATAGCGACGCCACCGCCGCACACCTGCGCGCCGCGATCATCGCCAATGGCGGCTGGCTGCCGTTTGATCACTGGATGGCCGAAGCGCTGTACGCGCCCGGGCTGGGCTATTACGCCGCAGGCAACGTCAAGCTGGCGGATGGGGATGACGACGCCAAGACGCCTGCGGGCGATTTCGTCACCGCCCCGCAATTGACCCCGCTCTTCGCACGCACCATCGCCCGTCAGGCGGCGCAGGTGCTGCGCCAGACACAAACGCAAGCCGTGCTGGAGTTTGGCGCCGGCACCGGCGCGCTGGCCGAAGGCGTGCTGCGCGAGCTGGATGCGCTGGGGCTGAACCAGACGCAGTACTTGATCCTGGAAGTTTCGGCCGACTTGCGCGCGCGTCAGGCCGAGCGGCTGGCGCCGTTCGGCAGCCGTGTGCAATGGCTGGACGCGCTGCCCAATACCTTTGCCGGTTGCGTGCTGGCCAATGAAGTGCTGGACGCGATGCCGGTATCGCTGTTTTGCTGGGGCGAAGATGGCGCCGTGCTGGAGCGCGGCGTGTCGCTGGATGCCGATCAGCATTTCGCGTGGGCCGACCGCCCTGCCGCGCCCGCGCTTGCCGCCGCCGTCGCGGCGCGCATGCCTGCCCTGCCGGGCTATGTGTCGGAAATCAATCTGCAAGGCGAAGCGTGGATTGCCGCGATGGGCGCCTGGCTGGAACGCGGCGCGGCGCTACTGATCGACTACGGTTTTCCGCGCAGTGAGTACTACCATCCGCAGCGCGCGGGCGGCACGCTGATGTGCCATCTGCGCCATCACGCGCATGGCGACCCCTTCACCGCCCCCGGGTTGCAGGACATCACCGCGCACGTGGATTTCACGGCCATGGCGGACGCGGCACTGGAAGCCGGCTTGCAGGTGCTTGGCTATACGTCGCAGGCGCGCTTTCTGATGAATGCGGGGCTGATGGATCTGCTGGCGCAGTTGGACCCGTCGGACGCGCAACAGTACGCGCAGGCCGTCGCGCCCGTGCAGAAGCTGCTGTCCGAAGCCGAGATGGGCGAACTCTTCAAGGTGCTGGCCGTGGGCCGGGGCATGACGGAACCGCTGGCTGGCTTTGCGCGCGGCGACCGTCTGGGCAAGCTGTAAGGACGTCAGGCGGAGGGCGCGGCATGTTGGCCGCGCCGCCCCGTTCCTGCAAGCGTCAGCCCACCTGCAAGCTTTCCAGTTGTTCCAGCCGCGCCTGGCGCACGCTGTCCTTGATGCGGGCCGGGTCGCCTGCGCAGGCCTTGGCAATAGCCCCCGCATCCACACCGCGCACAGCATCCACGCGTGATTGCCACGCGTCGGTATCCACGGGCTGCAAGATGGCAGCCGTTTTCAAGAGATCAAAAAAGCGTTCCGGTTTGCGCAAGGCGTCGGCGCGTTCCATCAGCGCCAGCTGCGCGTCGGGGCCGCCTTGCTCGGTGGCGTTCAAGCCTGCCAAGACCTCGGGCAGCAGTCGGGCGTAATCATTGCATTCGGTCGGCACGCGCATGCGCCGCCCCAGCGCCTCGCGTTCAGGCGTCAGCCGGCACAGCAAGGCGTAGCGCCCCGCCATCGACAAGCCCGACTGCGCCGCACGATCGACATCCGCGCCGGCTTCCTCCACGCCTTGCAGCTCGGGCATCACGCGCGCGAGCGCGCCGGAATCCTGCAACACGCCCAACATGCGCGACGGCTTTTTCGCCATCAGCCCGCGCGACAATTCCTTCCAGACCCGTTCGGCCACCAGCGCATCGGCCTCGCCGGCGTCCACCATGTGGCGGCACAGCGCCATCGTTTCCGGCGCGATGGTGAAATCGTCAAAGCGCGCGGCGAAACGTCCCAGCCGCAAGATGCGCACCGGGTCTTCCTGGAACGCGTCGCCCACATGCCGGAAGACGCGCGCGCGCACATCGGCCGCGCCGCCCAAGGGGTCGACGAGTTCACCGTCTTGCGTCTGGGCGATGGCGTTGACGGTCAGGTCGCGGCGGCGCAGGTCTTCTTCCAGCGTGACATCGCTGCCGGTGTAGAACGTAAAGCCCTTGTAGCCGCGGCCGGACTTGCGCTCGGTGCGCGCCAGCGCGTATTCCTCTTTGGTGCGCGGGTGCAGGAAAACGGGGAAGTCACCGCCCACCGGGATGAAGCCACGGCGGGCCATGTCTTCGGGCGTAGCGCCCACCACGACCCAGTCGTGATCGCCGGGGCGCAGGCCAAGCAGGGCATCACGCACCGCCCCGCCCACGATATACACCTGCAAGCCGTCGATGGCCGGATCTGGCGTCATGGAATCGACGTGCTTTCGGCGCCCAGCGGCACGATGTTGCCCAGCCGTTCCTTCAAGGACTGCGACTGCCCGCTGAACATCGCCGCGTAGTAGACGGCGTTGGACATCACGTTCTTCACGTAGGTGCGCGTTTCGTTAAACGGGATGGTCTCGGCGAAGATTGCGCCTTCCACGGGATGCGAGAACGTCGAGCGCCAGTTGTGCGGGCGGCGCGGCCCGGCGTTGTAGCCTGCGCTGGCCAACATTTGCGAGCCGTTCAAATCGCGCAGCACCATGTTCAGGTAGTTGGTGCCGAGCTCGGTGTTGGTGTCGAAATCGTTCACGCTGGCGGGCGTGAAATCGGTCATGCCGATCTTGCCCGCAACCCACTTGGCGGTGGCCGGCATCAGCTGCATCAGGCCGGAGGCGCCCACGTGCGAACGCGCATCCATGATGAAGCGCGATTCCTGGCGGATCAGCCCGTAGACCCAGGCCGGGTCCAGCGCGATGGCGTTTGCCTTGGCGGTGACGCGCCCTTCAAACGGCGCGATGAAGCGCTGGCTGAAGTCGAATTCCTTTTCGGTGCGGTCAGACGTATTGACCACGCGATCAAAGATATTTTCGGCGCGCGCCAGTTCGGCAGCGGCCATCAGTTGGCGGTCGCTCATGCCGCGCAGCGTGTAGTTCCATTCCGGCACGGCTTCGGCCCGCCAGCCCAGGCGGAACAATTGCACGGCGCGTTGCAGGCCCGGGTTGGCGCGGGCTTCGGCGATTTCGCGATCGCTGACGGGCGCGGGGCGCGGCGGCACGTTGATGCGGCGGCCCAGTTCTTCGGCCGACAACTGGCCGTAGAAATCGAAACGGTCGGCAATGCCGGCGTACAGCGCGTTGGCTTGTTCCTTGCGGCCGGTTGCGGCCAGGCCGCGCGCCTTCCAGTACACCCACGACGTATCGTCGCGCTGCGAGGCGGGCATCTCGTCGATGGACTCGATGACCCACTTCCAGTCGATCTTCGGTTGGCGCAACGCGGCGCGCACCTTCCAGCCCGCGTTGTATTCCGTCATGCGGATGTGGCCGGCCTCGTGATACCAGTCGTCGGCGCGGCTATCCAGTTTCAGCGCGGCCATCAGCGCGTACTGGCCGCGCACCCAGGCCAGATTCGGCTTGGACATGGACTTGGCCCATTCGCGGCGCATATACGAATCCGCCACGCTGACATCCGACCGCGCCAGCCGGGCCAGCGCGATGTTCACCAGTTCTTTCTCGTTGCGGCCCACGGGCATGCGGTCTTGCCGCGTCAGCCACTTCATGGGGTCCTTCATCATGGCGTCGTACGTCTTCAGGTCGCGCGCCTCGAACATGTACTGCACGAGCTTGCGGGCGTCTGTGGTCTTGTCGGCCTCGATGGCGTCGCGCAACTGCGGTTCCAGCTGATCCCAGCCCAGAATGTTGTCGGCGACCAGCTGGTCATACAGCGCCCAGCACGAGCCCCCCGGTGCAAACACCGCCTGCGCCTGCGCGGCCGTGGCGCGCTGGCCGGTCATGTGCTTGGCGTCCAGGATGGCGCATTCGATCTGGGCGTTGCTATTCTTCACGGGCGCCAGCTTGCGCACGGTTTCGAAGTCGCCGCTGCGGGCGGCGGCCAGCAGCCAGTCGCCACGCAAACGGTCAGCCAGGTAGGCGTCGTTATTGCTGCTGATGAAACGTTGCAGGTCAGCGGTGGGCCGGCCCGTGGCGGGCGGCGTCCACAGCTGATAGCGCAGTAGCCAGTATTCGGGGTACATGCCCAGCGTGTCGGATTTAGCCTGGGGCACCAGCGCGCCCAGCACCGACCACTGCTTGCGGTTCATGGCTTCGCGCGCGGCAACCACGGCGGCAAGCGCGGGCGTGTCGGCTGTGGGAGGCAGGCCGGCCAGCACGGCCGGCGGCACCGAAATCACGGGCTGCGCCGCTTGGGCAGCGGCCTGGGGTTGGGGCTGGGTATTGACGGCGGCGCTGCGTTGTTGCGCATCAACCGGCGCACAGGCGGCGGTGAACAATGCCAGCAGCGGCAGCCAGCGGCGCAAGCCGGCGCGAGGGTCCGAGGTGAAGGGGGTACGCGGGGATTTCCGGGCGGTTTTCTGATACCGTCGCGATTGCAGGGTCTGTGTCATGCGGTGTCCCTCATTTGCCGACCTACACTGCAACCTACACCGGCCATGCACGCACCGGCCTTGCCCGCCAGCATGCCGACTTCCTGCATGCCCGATTCCAGCACGTTCGCCTTCATTGTCCATCCCCCATCACAGCCACTGCATGACTACGCAAAATACTCCAGAGGATACCGCAGTCCAGCACCGCACGCGATTGCGGAAACTGCGTGCCGAATTGCCCGAAGACCAGCGCAGCCGTGGCGGTTTGCTGATGCGCGCGCGGCTCTTCACGTGGCTGAATGTGGCGCGTGACGAAGCGGTGCGCGCCGGCCGTGCCGCGCCGGCCACCGTCGCGGCCTTCTGGCCCATGGCGGATGAACCCGACCTGCGCCCGCTGCTGTCGCAATGGGTGGAAAACGGGGTGGCCGTGGCGCTGCCGGTGGTCCGCACGCGCAACGCCCCGCTGGCCTTCCTGCCCTGGACGCCCGAGGCCGAACTGCGCGCCGGCCCCTACGGCATCCAGGAACCCGCCGCTGGCGACGAGGTGCTGCCCGACGTGATCCTGGTGCCCACGCTGGGCTATACCGAGCAAGGCGACCGCCTGGGCTACGGCGGCGGTTACTACGACCGCACGCTGGCCGCCCTGCGCGAACGCGGCCACCCGTTCGTCACCATCGGCATCGCCTGGAGCTGCGGCGAGCTCGACGCTGACTACGAACCCGCCCCGCACGACTTCCCGCTGGACGCCGTGCTGACTCAGGACGGCTGGGTGCCGCACGCCCCGCTTGAGCAAGGCGCGACGGGCAGCGGCACCACGCTGCACACCTACCGCATGAACTGACGCACCAGAACCGCCCCGGCGGTTTGCACCAATCTGGTGCAATTAGATTTCCAGCGTTTCCCCCGCGGGCTTGCCGAGCCCCTCGGCCACTGCGGGGATGGCGTTTCCGCGCGCTTCAGAGGATATTGTGCCCAGGGCCGCCGCCTGCCCTGAAAGCTGGCATGCGGGTTGCTTATTGTTTGGGACCGGCCACACATCGGCCGGGTTATGACCGTGTGCAAGGCTGCCGCCTGCAAGCCGGCCGCCAGCACTAGCATCGGAGGAGCCATGAAGGACAGACCATCCCGTCCAGCCGCTTTTGACGAAATGCGCGACAGCGCAGGCGGCATACGCTCCCAGTACCAGGCCTTCGAGCGCTGGCATCAAGAGCAATCGGCCGAGGCCATGGCCGTACGGCGGCTTGAAGCAGACCTGAGCTTTCGCCGCGTCGGCATCACCTTTTCGGTGGCGGGCGACGCCGCCGGCACCGAACGCCTGATTCCCTTCGACCTGATTCCCCGGGTCATTCCCGCCGACGAATGGCGGCATCTGGAAGCCGGCTTGAAGCAGCGCGTACGCGCGCTGAACATGTTCATCCACGACATCTATCACGGCCACGACATCGTGCGCGCCGGCATCGTGCCGGCCGAACAGGTGTTCCTGAACGCCCAATACCGCCCCGAAATGCAGGACGTGGACGTGGCGGAAGACATCTACTGCCACATCGCCGGGGTCGACATCGTGCGCGCGGGCGCAGGCGAGTTCTACGTACTGGAAGACAATCTGCGCGTGCCCTCAGGCGTGTCCTACATGCTTGAGAACCGCAAGATGTCGATGCGGCTGATGCCCGATGCGTTCAGCCGCATCAAGGTCGAACCGGTGGCGCACTACCCCGACCTGCTGCTGGACAACCTGCGTGAAGTCGCGCCGCACGGTGGCGACGACCCGACCGTCGTCGTACTGACGCCGGGCATGTATAACTCGGCCTACTTCGAACATGCGTTCCTGGCGCAGCAGATGGGCGTGGAGCTTGTTGAAGGGCAGGATCTGTTCGTGGAACAGAACACCGTCTACATGCGCACCACGCAAGGCCCGCGCAAGGTGGACGTCATCTACCGCCGCCTGGACGACGACTTTCTTGACCCGCTGTCCTTTCGCGCCGACTCCGCGCTGGGCGTGCCGGGTCTCTTGTCGGTGTATCGCGCCGGCCGCGTCACGCTGGCCAACGCCATCGGCACCGGCATCGCCGACGACAAGTCCACCTATCTGTACGTGCCGGACATGATTCGGTTTTACCTCAGCGAAGAACCCATCCTGTCGAACGTGCCGACCTGGCGCTGCGGCCGGCCTGACGAGCTGTCCCACGTGCTGGCCAACATGCACGACCTGGTCGTGAAGGAAGTACACGGCGCAGGCGGCTACGGCATGCTGGTGGGCCCCTCGTCCACGCGCGCCGAAGTCGATGCGTTCAAGGACCGCGTGCGCGCCAACCCGGCCAACTACATCGCGCAGCCCACGCTGGCGCTGTCCACCATCCCCACCTATGTGGAATCCGGCGTGGCGCCCCGCCACGTTGATCTGCGCCCCTACGTGCTGTGCGGCAAAGACATCCGCACGGTGCCAGGCGGACTGTGCCGCGTGGCGCTGACCGAAGGCTCGCTGGTCGTCAACAGCAGCCAGGGCGGCGGCACCAAAGACACCTGGGTTCTGGAGGACTGAACATGCTGAGCCGTACCGCCGACAACCTGTTCTGGATGTGCCGATACACCGAACGCGCCGAGAACACCGCGCGCATGCTGGACGTGAATCTGCAGATGTCGCTCTTGCCGCAAGACCCGCAAACGCGCGAAGGCTCGTGGCTGGGTGTGCTGCGCATTTCCGAGCTGCAGGGCCTGTACCAAAGCAAGTACGCATCCATCTCGCCCAACGATGTCCTGCAATACATGGTGCGCGACCCGGAGAACCCGTCGTCCATCTATTCCTGCATGCGCGCCGCCCGCGAGAACGCGCGCGCCGTGCGCGGCAGCCTGACCACCGAAGTCTGGGAGACCTACAACACAACGTGGCTGGAACTGCTGAAGCACCTGCACACCGGGCTGCTTGAACGCAACCCGGGCGAGTTTTTCGAATGGGTGAAGTTCCGTTCGCATCTGGCGCGTGGCGTCACCATCGGCACGATGCTTGAAGACGAAGCGCTGTACTTCCTGCGCATCGGCATGCACCTTGAACGCGCGGACAGTACCGCGCGCATGCTGGACGTGAAATTTCATGAACGCGGCAGCAACGGGTCGCACGAAGCGCGCGCCGAACCCACCGGCAACGCCGCGCTGCAAAGCGAGTTCTATCGCTGGTCGGCGCTGCTGAGTTCCGTGTCGGGGCTGGAGATCTACCGCAAGGTGTATCGCGACGTCATCACGCCAGACCGCGTCGCGGAACTCTTGATCCTGCATGGCGACATGCCGCGTTCGCTGCTGGCATCGATGCGCGCGGTGGCCGAGGACCTGGCGCGCGTGTCCAACCAGCGCTCGACCGAAACGGAGCGCCGCGCGGGCATGCTGTGCGCCGAACTGCAATACGGCCGCGTCGAAGACATCCTGGACAGTGGACTGCATCAGTACCTAGACCACTTCCTGGACCGCATCAACGACCTGGGCAACCGGATCAGCCAGGACTTCCTGGTCCCGCTGTCGGCATAACACGGAGACAGCAATGAAACAGTTCATCACGCACGTCACGCATTACCGCTACACCGCGCCGGTCACCTACAGCATCCAGACCTTGCGCCTGACGCCGCGCGACGACGAACACCAGCGCGTGCTGCGCTGGAACATCGAAGCGCCTGGCGCGCTGGAAAAACAGGTGGATGCGTACGGCAACATCACGCACACGCTGACCCTGAACCACCCGCACACCGACATCGAATTGCGCGTGACGGGCCAGGTGCAGGTTGCGCCGCTGATGCGCGGGGTGCTGGGCAGTGAAGACAGCCGCCTGCCGGTACACGCCTATTGCGTGCAGACGCCGCTGACGCAGGCCGACGACACCATCATGGCCTTCGTTCGAAACGTGTTGCCCAACGGACTGACCACGCCGGACGACATCCTGGCGCTGGCCAACGCCATCAGCGACCGGGTGGCCTACGAGCCCGGCACCACCGACGTCACCACTGCCGCCAACCAGGTGCTGGCGATGGGCCATGGCGTCTGCCAAGACCACGCCCACCTGTTCCTGGCCTGCGTGCGCGGCCTGGGCGTGCCGGCCCGCTACGTCAGCGGCTACGTCCACACCACCACCGAACACTCGGCCAGCCACGCCTGGGCCGACGTCTGGCTGGCCGACATTGGCTGGACCAGCGTCGACATCACCAACCGCCAATTCGCCTCTGACAGCCATTGCCGGCTGGCCGTGGCGCGCGACTACGACTCGGCGTCCCCAATACGCGGCGTGCGCAGCGGCGGCGGCGAAGAATCCATGGAGATCAGCGTGCAGGTGCAGACGTCCGGCCAGCAGTAAACGCCCTGCCCGCACCGGTCAGCACGCCGGTGCCCGCGCCGCAATACAATGCGGCGTGGTTTTTCCGAATTTTCAATCATGACCTATTGTGTAGCCGCCCGCCTCGACGCCGGCCTGGTTTTCCTCTCTGACTCCCGCACGAACGCGGGCGTCGACCAGATCAGCGTTTTCCGAAAAATGACCGTCTTCGAGCGCCCGGGCGACCGCGTCATGGTCCTGATGACTTCAGGCAACCTGGCCGTCAGCCAGGCCGTGCTGCACGCACTGGCCCGCCAGCACGACGATGGCGGCGACACCATCTGGAACGCCGCCGATCTCTTCGAAGCCACCCGCTGCGTCGGCGCCGCCGTGCGCGAGGTCTACCACCGCGAAGCCCCCGCGCTGCACGAGCAAGGCGTGGACTTCAACGTCAGCATTATTTTCGGGGGACAGATTGGCGGCGAACGCTGCCGCCTGTTCCAGGTGTATTCCGCGGGCAACTTCATCGAAGCCAGCCAGGAATGCCCATACTTCCAGATCGGCGAAGCCAAATACGGCAAGCCCATCCTGGACCGCGTGCTGCGCCCCGACACGTCTCTGGACGAAGCCGCCAAGTGCGCGCTGATTTCGATGGACTCCACGCTGCGCTCGAACATCTCGGTAGGGCTGCCGCTGGACCTGCTGGTCTACGACACCGACGCGCTGCGCGTCACGCACTTCGCCTGCATCGACGAAAACAACGAGTACTTCCGCATGATCCGCGGCACCTGGGGCGAACGCCTGCGCCAGGTCTTCGCCGAAATCCCCGACCCGCTGTGGACCAACCCCGATGACCCCGGCTCACTGGTGCCGCTGTCCCGCGTGCATCAGCCGCTGCGCATCGAACCGGTCAACGCGCCACAACCGAACTACCCCACCCCGCAAGTGCTGGCCGAAGATCCGGGGAAGGATCAGGCGAGTTAAACAGGCATTCACTACGACGTGGGTAATTCAGTCTGATAGACGCGGTTCCGATCACCGTTGTCGCCAATTCAAGGCGAAACCGATTGCGCAACCGCGCTCGCTTGGCCTAAAGTCCTTTCAACGCATGTGCCAGTCACATGCCCACCCTCCGAGGCCCGCCGCAATGTATTGCTGCGGGCTTTCGTGTTCTTGAACGCCAGCAATGACTTCCGTCTCGATGTGAAGCGTGACATTTCCGCGCACAGTCTGAAAACTGCGCAGGGGCATGCGTCCTACACTGCCTGGCATCAAAGGCCCGCACGAGGTGCGCAGAGGATGTCGTCATGCATTACGTCGTGTATCTGGACGAGTTCGGCCATATCGGCCCCTTCATCTCCCGCAATCATGAAACACACAAGACCAGCCCCGTCTTCGGATTCGGGGGATTCGTCTTGCCCGTGGAAGCGGTACGAGACTTCGCGATCTATTTTTACCAACTGAAGTGCCGCCTGTTGAAGTTGGAACTGGAACGCCAGGGCAGCCCGGCCTATCGATGGGAAAAAAAGGGCGCGCAACTCTATACCGTGCGCAACGTGCAAAAGTATCGAGAGCTCCGTACCGCAACAGCCCGGCTGCTTAACCAGATAACCCGGCTGGGCGGGCACGTCATCTATAGCGGGGAACACAAAACGGCTGACGCGGCGGCTCACCGGCCGGCAGAGGTGTTTCAACACCATCTGTTGCGGCTCATCCGGCAGGCCGATCAGTTCTGCTCGGCTCGACAAGCCACATTCATGTTGCTGCTAGACGAACAGCAGGCAGGAAACTCCTGGCGCGAAATGCATGTCGAGGCGTGCACGCTCGCCATGTTTGAGGCCACGACTGACAAATGCCGAATGCTGATCGAACCCCCGATCCAAGGCGAGAGCTATCTCTTTCAAACCCTTCAGTGCGCAGACTGGATATGCGGCCTGATCGGCAGGCTATGCGCTTATCGGGTCGCAGCAAATCAATATGAAGACTGGGAAATATTTCATCGGTACTTTCATGACCGCATGGAAGCCGTAGCGCTACCTTGCAGCGGACTTGCCCGCGCGATGCCCTCATCGCTCACCCGTTCGCCAAATACAGCGTAACCCCCCCTTTCCCCTTGCCGAAACCCGGCTTGTGAAACGGCGAATTCTCATCCTTGGGCCCTCGGGCCACACTGGTATCTGCCCGCGTGCTGTTCGCGGGGCACCAGAACAATCACAAGGAGCGAGACATGCCCTCTTTTTTCGCGCGCGCGGCAACGCGTGCTGCCTGGCCGATGTTGGCCTTGTCCTGCCTGGCCTGGGGTTCCGCCAGTGCGCAAGGCGCTTATCCCAACCATCCCATTTCGCTCGTCGTCCCGTTTGCGGCGGGCGGGCCGACGGATGTGGTGGCGCGCAGCCTTGGGGCGTCCATGGCCAAGACGCTGGGGCAAAGCGTCATCATTGAAAACCGCACGGGTGCGGGCGGCACGCTGGCCTCGCAGCATGTGGCGCGTTCGGCGCCGGATGGCTACACCTTTCTGATCCATCACAACGGCATGGCGACGGCGCCTGCGCTGTACCGCAAGCTGTCGTTCAACCCGCTGACGGACTTTGCCTACGTCGGCCAGGTGGCGGATGTGCCCATGACATTGCTGGGCCGCAAGGACCTGCCGGCCGATGGCATGGCGGGCTTCGTCAAGTACGCCAAGGAAAACGGCAACAAGATCAACCTGGCCAACGCCGGGCTGGGCGCGGTGTCGCAACTGTGCGGCATGTTGCTGCAAGAGTCGCTGGGCGTGCAGTTCACGACCGTGCCGTATGCCGGCACGGCCCCGGCGATGACGGCGCTGCTGGGCGGTCAGGTGGACGTGTTGTGCGACCAGACCACGCAGACCATTCCGCAGATCAAGGGCGATCGCGTGAAACTGTTTGGCGTCACCACGCTGGAGCGCATCAAGGCGCTGCCCGATGCGCCGACCTTGCAGGAAGGCGGGTTGAAGGGCTTTGAGGTCAAGGTGTGGCACGGCGTTTACGCGCCCAAGGGCACGCCGCCGGAAGCCGTTGCCAAGTTCAATGCGGCGTTGCGCGCGGCGCTGAAAGACCCGGCGTTCACGCAGAAGATGGCCGAGCTGGGCGCAGAAATCGTGCCGGAAGCGAAGCAGACGCCGGAAGGCTTGCAGACCTGGTTGCAATCCGAGGTGGACAAGTGGGGCGGCGTGATCCGCAAGGCGGGCGTGTACGCGGACTGAGGTCAACGATAACTGCCGCTGCAAAACTGCCGCTGCAACAACGCCGCTACAACAACGCAGGAAAAAAAAGGCCGGCATCTTTCGATGCCGGCCTTTGTCGTCACTGGAAGCAGCGATTACTTCGCCAGTTCCTTCCACACCGCAAGCGGGGCTTCCGCGTGGTTCAAGGTGTAGAAGTGCAGGCCCGGCGCGCCGTTGTCCAGCAGGGTCTGGCACAGCTCGGTCACGACATCCACGCCGAACGCGCGGATGGAAGCCTTGTCGTCGCCAAACTCCGCCAGCCGCAGGCGAATCCAGCGCGGCACTTCCGCGCCGCACATTTCCGAAAAACGCAGCAGCTGCGTGTGGTTCGTGATGGGCATGATGCCCGGCACGATCGGCACGCGCACGCCCTTGGCCTGGGCCCGGTCGACAAAGTCGAAGTAGGCGTCGGCGTTGAAGAAATACTGCGTGATGGCCGCATCGGCGCCGGCGTTCACCTTGGCCACGAAATGGTCCAGGTCGGCCGACGGGTTCGTGGCTTGCGGATGCATTTCGGGATAGGCCGCGACTTCGATGTGAAACCAGTCGCCCGTTTCCTCGCGGATGAACGAGACCAGCTCATTGGCGTAGCGCAGTTCGCCCGCATCACCGCCCATGCCCGAAGGCAGGTCGCCGCGCAATGCAACCACGCGCCGCACGCCTTCGTTCTTGTAGGTCTGGAGGATGTCCCGCAATTCCTGGCGCGTGGCGCCCACGCACGACAAGTGAGGCGCCGCATCGCAGCCCAGGTTGCCCAGCGTGCGCACGGCGTCCGCCGTGCCGGCACGCGTGGAACCCCCCGCGCCGAACGTCACGCTGACGTACTTGGGCTGGATGGCCAGCATCTGCTTGGCCGCGCGGACCAGCCGCTCTTGGCCGGCCAGGTCGCGCGGGGGAAAGAACTCCAGACTGAAAGCGGGGGAAGTCGAGTCAGACATTAGGGAATCAGTTTGGTAAGCAGGCCAGAGATGATGCTGTACAGAATGGCACCGCCCACGGCCCACCAGAACCCGTTGACCTGGAAGCCCTTCAGCACGGAGCCGACGAACCAGAACAACAAGGCGTTGATGACAATGAGGAAGAGCCCGAGGGTGACGATCGTGATGGGCAAGGTCAGCAGCACAAGCACGGGCTTGACCAGCATGTTCACCAGACCCAGCACCAGCGCGGCGATCAGCGCCGAACCGAAACTGGCCACGGCAATGCCGGGCAAGAGGTAAGCAACAGCCAGCAGGGCCACCGCGTTCAGAATCCAGACGAGTATCAATGTCACCATGTTCGAACTCCTGTATTGACGCTCCGCGGCCCTGCCTTCAACAGACAAAAACAGGGGAACCCGCGGTTCGGAAAACCCGCGCCAACATGGCGCGGTAGTTTCCTATTGTGCTTTCAACCCATCAATAACGGTAGTGCTCGGGCTTGAAGGGGCCTTCGACCGGCACGTTGATGTAGTCGGCCTGATCCTTGCGCAGCGTGGTCAGCTTCACGCCCAGCTTCTTCAGATGCAGGCGGGCAACCTTCTCGTCCAGGTGCTTGGGCAGCACGTAGACTTCGCCCGACTTGTAGGCTTCGTTACGCGTGAACAGCTCGATCTGAGCGATGGTCTGGTTGGCGAACGACGACGACATCACGAACGACGGGTGGCCCGTGGCGCAGCCCAGGTTCACCAGACGGCCTTGCGCCAGCAGGATGATGCGCTTGCCGTCCGGGAAGATCACGTGGTCGACTTGCGGCTTGATCTCTTCCCACTGGCAATCGGCCAGACCGGCGACGTCGATTTCGTTGTCGAAGTGGCCGATGTTGCAGACGATCGCCTGGTCCTTCATGGCGTTCATGTGCTCACGCGTGATGACGTGGTAGTTGCCGGTGGCGGTGACGAAGATGTCGCCATGGACGGCAGCTTCTTCCATCGTGACAACCTTGAAGCCTTCCATCGCGGCTTGCAGGGCGCAGATCGGATCAATTTCCGTGACCCAGACTTGCGCGCGCAGGGCGACCAGCGCCTGGGCGCAGCCCTTGCCTACGTCGCCGTAACCGGCCACGACGGCGATCTTGCCGGCAACCATCACGTCGGTGGCGCGCTTGATGCCGTCCACCAGCGATTCGCGGCAGCCGTACAGGTTGTCGAACTTGGACTTGGTGACCGAGTCATTGACGTTGATGGCGGCAAAGGCCAGCTCGCCCTTTTGCGACATCTGGTACAGGCGATGCACGCCGGTGGTGGTTTCTTCCGTCACGCCTTTGATCAGCGCCAGGCGGGTCGAATACCACTTCGGATCACGCTTCAAGGTTTCCTTGATGGCGGCAAACAGGATGCGCTCTTCGTCGCTGCCCGGGTTGGCCAGCACCGAGAGGTCTTTCTCAGCCTTGGTGCCCAGGTGCAGCATCAACGTGGCGTCACCGCCGTCGTCGAGGATCATGTTGGCGTTCTGGCCATTGGGCCATTCGAAGATCTTGTGGGTGTACTGCCAGTACTCTTCCAGCGTTTCGCCCTTGACGGCGAAGACCGGCGTGCCCGATGCCGCGATGGCGGCGGCGGCGTGGTCTTGGGTCGAGAAGATGTTGCACGAGGCCCAGCGCACTTCGGCGCCAAGCGCCACCAGCGTTTCGATCAGCACGCCAGTCTGGATGGTCATGTGCAGGCTGCCGGCAATGCGCGCGCCCTTCAACGGCTGCGCGGCGGCGAATTCGTCGCGGATGGCCATCAGGCCGGGCATTTCGGTTTCGGCAATAGCCAGTTCGCGACGGCCCCAGCCTGCCAGCGACAGGTCGGCAACCAGGTAATCGGAGAAGGATTTATCAGTCACAGCGTTCATGGTGTGTAGGCTCCACGTGAATGTCGAACGGCGCACGATATGGCCGGACAACGCGAATACACCACGACAGTCGAGTGCTCGCCTTTCCCGCCATATGCGACAAAGGTGAGCGCCGTTGCTGTAGCGACGCGCGGGGCGCGGCGCTTGAACAAGGATTCCTGAGCCTGGCGAGCCGGGGTTCGCGCGCCTTGCCTTGGCAAGACGGAAACCGCAGGGTCGTCGCAACGCTCCTCAGGATTGCCGGGCATTGTACCGGTTTGACCGCCTGCGCGGAAATCCGTCCCCGAAATAAAACCCACAGGATTTCTTCCGGTCACCCCGCCCCGGCCAACGTTGTCCGCGAAGAAGCATCCGGCACCAAGGGAACCAGCGAGGCCAGCAGGTCGGAGGCCACCGAATCCCAGCTGCGCGTCAGCGCATGCGCGCGCACGGCGTGGCGATCCAGCGGCAGCGCCGCGCGGCACGCGTGGGCAAGGTCATCATCCAGGCAGCCCGTCACTCCCGGCGTCACCACCGCCAGCGGCGCCTCGCTGCGAAACGCCGCCACGGGGGTGCCGCTTGCCATGGCCTCCAGCATCACCAGACCGAACGTATCGGTCAGGCTGGGAAACACGAACACGTCGGCCGCAGCATAGAAGCCGGGCAGCGCGTCGTCTTGCTGCATGCCCAGAAACACCGCATTTGGAAACCGCTTCTTCAACCGCGCCTCGTCCGGCCCTGCCCCCACCACCACCTTGCTGCCGGGCAGGTCCAGCGACAGAAATGCATCCAGGTTCTTTTCACGCGCCACGCGGCCCACGCTCAAGTAGACCGGGCGCGGCAGATGCGCGAACGCCTGGCTGTCGGCCGGCTGGAATTTGCGGGGGTCCACGCCGCGCGACCAGACGCGCAGGTTCGCCAGACCGCGCCGCACGAGAACGTCGCGCACCGTGGGCGTAGGCACCAGCACGCATTGCGACGGCCGATGGAACCAGCGCAGATAGCGCCACGGCAAGGCTGCGGGGATGCCCATGCGCGCTTGCAGGTAGTCGGGGAACATCGTGTGAAACGAGGTCGTGAACTGCCAGCCGCGTGCGAGCGCCATGCGCCGCGCCGCCAGGCCCAGCGGGCCTTCGGTGGCGATGTGCAGCGCGTCGGGAATGGTGTCGCCCAGGATGCGGCGCAATTGCCGGCCGGGTTGCAGGCACAGCCGCAGGTCTGGCTCGGACGGGGCCGGTATGGTCCGGCTGCCCTGCGGGTTCACCACGATCAGCTCGTGGCCCCATTCAGACAGAATCTGCTGCATGGTCGTCCAGGTGCGGACGACGCCGTTGACTTGCGGATGCCAGGCATCCGTAACCAGAACGATGCGCATGAGGGGGGCCGGAAGTGGGCGATACCGCGATTTAGCCCGGCCGATATGACATGCCCAAGACGCCTGGAAAATTCGGCCGAAAATTTCTGGCCGGCCGCGCGCCTGAGTTGTTGCGCGCTAGCCTGCTGTGCCTCTGTTGCTGCGCCTGAGTTGTTGCGGCTTAGTTGTTGCGACTGAATTGCTGCGACTGAATTGTTGCGGTTTAGTTGTTGCGGCTTAGTTGTTGCGGCGGGGATAGCCTTGCGCCTTGATGCGCACCCAGACTTCGCGCTTTTCCTCATCCGTCATGAACACCCAATTGGCGACTTCCATGGCCGTGCGGCCGCAACCGCGGCAGATATCGTCGAACAGGGTCGAGCAAACGGCCACGCAGGGGGAGTCGGTCGCTTTGAAGACGCGTTGCGCGTCGTCGGGGTCAGGCAATTCGGACAGGTCGGCGAAGTAACGATTCATGGGCCGAAGATTACCACCCGGGCTGTGTCCCTTTTTGGATAGCCCTATCGCCCGTCCTGGCTTGATTGACAGCCCGCGCTACCGCCATCCAAAGAACGCACCTGCGTCCGCCAACAGCGCCTCCGGCGTCTCTTCGGCCAGGTAATGCGCCCCCGGCAGCGGCCCGCCCGAGACGTCATCGGCGACCGCGCGCCACAAATCCAGCACATCGAAATTCTTGCCCACCGCGCCCCGTTCGCCCCACAGCACCCGCACCGGCATGCGCAGGCGCTCGCCCGCGGCGCGGCCGGCGCGATCATGCTCCAGATCCAGCGTGGCGGACGCGCGGTAGTCTTCGCAGATGCCGGTTGCCCAGCCGGGCAATTGCGCCGCGCGTTCATATTCCGCCATCGCCTCGGCGGAAAAATGCGCCAGGCCGCCGGGCCGGCCGCCCATTACCGAACGCAGGTAGAACACCGGATCATGCTCGATCATCGTTTCCGGGCCGGGCGCGGGCTGGATCAGCCAGAACCAATGGAAGTACGCCTGCGCGAATGCGCGCGTCGTGCCTTCGTACATGTCTAGCGTGGGCGCGATGTCCAGCAGCATCATGCGCGACACGGCGCTGGCATGGTCCAGCGCCATCCGATGCGCCACGCGCGCACCGCGATCATGCGCCAGTACGTCGAAGCGTTCGTGGCCCAGCGCACGCATCAGCCCGACCATGTCGGCCGCCATCTCGCGCTTGGAATGCGCCGCGTGGTCCGGCGAGGCGGCGGGCTTGGCGCTGTCGCCATAGCCGCGCAGATCCGCCGCGATGCACGTGCGATGCCGCGTCAGTTCGGGCCACACGCGGTGCCAGATGGCATGCGTTTGCGGATGGCCGTGCAACAACAGCAACGGCGGCCCCGACCCGTCGATGCGCGCGGCGATGTCCATGCCATTGGCCGGAATGCGGCGCACGGGCAAGTCGAAGAATGCGGTCATGGGGGAAGTCTCCTTGTGCGTTACGGTCATGCGGCATTCAGGCGGTCGCGCACCGTGCGCGCCACATCCTTCATCCACGGGTGGCGCGCCCAGTGGGCGGCTTCGAAGCGTTCCACTTCGGGCAGTTGCAGCAGCGACGCGCCCACCATGTCCTGCCCTTGGGCGAACATGCGGCGATGGCGCTCGGGCAACGCAAAGCTTGCCGTCCAGCCATCCGCCGCACGAATCTGCCCTGCCATCACGTCGATGGCCACGCGGTTGCCAGCCGGTTGTTGAGAATCAGACACCCCGACATTGGACACCCGCTCGAGCAAGGCGTCGACCTCGGCGGCGGGCAGGCTCACCAGCAGCAGGCCATTATTCACCGCATTGAAGTAGAAGATCTCGCCGAAGCTGGGCGCAATCACGGCGCGGATGCCGAACTGCTGCAAGCCCCACACCGCGTGCTCGCGGCTGGAACCGCAGCCGAAGTTAGGCCCCGCCACCAGCACGGACGTGCCTGCATACGCAGCCTGATTCAGTACGAAGCCGGGGCGCTGCGCGCCGTGCTCGTCAAAGCGCAAGTCGTACAGCAGGCCACGGTCCAGCCCCGCCTTGTCGATGATGCGCAGAAACTGCTTGGGCATGATCTGGTCAGTATCCAGATTGGAAAATGGCAGCGGCGCGGCGATGCCTTCGATCAACGGATTCATTTGGCTTGCTCCCATTCACGGACATCGACGATGCGGCCGGCCAACGCGGCGGCGGCGGCCATCGCCGGGCTCATCAAATGCGTGCGCCCTGCCCGCCCCTGACGGCCTTCGAAATTGCGGTTGGTGGTGGACGCGCAGCGTTCGCCGGGACGCAGCACATCGTCATTCATGGCCAGGCACATCGAACAGCCCGGCTGGCGCCATTCGAAGCCCGCTTCCATCAACACGGCCGCCAGCCCTTCCGCTTCGGCCTGCGCCCGCACCGCGCCCGAGCCCGGCACGATCATCGCGCGCACGCCCGCCGCCACCTTCCTGCCGCGCGCCAGCCCCGCCACCACGCGCAAGTCTTCAATGCGGCCATTGGTGCAAGAGCCAATGAACACGCGGTCAATCGGCACGCCGGCAATCGGCGCGCCAGGCGCAAGGCCGATATAGTCCATCGCCTTTTCCAACGCCAGCCGGGCCAGTTGATCGGGCTCGGCCTGCGGGTCCGGCACATGGCCCGTCACCGGCATGGCCTGATCGGGGCTGGTGCCCCAGGTGACGAACGGCGCGATGTCCGTGGCGTTAAACACGTGTTCCACATCAAAGGATGCATTCGCATCGGTGCGCAGCGTGGCCCAATACGCGCGCGCCTGGGCCAGCAGTTCGCCATGCAGCTGCGGCGCGTGCGCGGTGACGTAGGCGTCGGTCGTCGCGTCCGGCGCGATCAGCGCGGCGCGCGCGCCCGCTTCCACCGTCATGTTGCACAGGGTCATGCGGCCTTCAGCGGACAAGGCGTCGATGGCGTCCCCACAGAACTCCACCGCATGCCCGCGCGCGCCCTGCGCGCCGATTCGATGCACAACATAAATGACGAGGTCTTTGGCCGACATGCCCGCCCCCAACGCGCCGTCCACGCGGATGCGCATGTTGCGGGCCACGCGATACACGAGCGTCTGCGTGGCCAGG
The DNA here is from genome assembly GCF_902859595.1 of Achromobacter kerstersii. Classification (GTDB taxonomy): domain Bacteria; phylum Pseudomonadota; class Gammaproteobacteria; order Burkholderiales; family Burkholderiaceae_B; genus Achromobacter; species Achromobacter kerstersii. The sequence continues at coordinate 67,024 of NZ_CADIJQ010000005.1, forward strand.
ATGTGCTCCACCTCGGACGTGCCGATGCCGAAACCCAGCGCGCCCAACGCGCCATACGTCGTCGTATGGCTGTCGCCGCACAGCACCACCATGCCGGGCAAGATCATGCCGTGCTCGGGCGCGATCACATGTTCGATGCCTTGCAGCGGGTCGGTCGTGTCGAACAGCGCGATGTGCTGCGCGTCGCAATTGCGTTTCAGGTTCACGGCCTGGCGCGCTGAGGCATCGTCCGCAATCACGCGCAGCGCGGGCGCCACCGGATGCGTGGGAATGATGTGGTCCACCACCGCCATCTGCTGGCCTGGGCGCAGCACGTTCCTGCCGCGCGCAGCCAGGCCGCTGAAGGCTTGCGGGCTGGTGTATTCATTCATGATGTGCAGATCGACGTACAGCAGAATGTGCTCGTCATCGATGCGGGCCACCTCATGGCTGGCCACCAGTTTGTCGTACAGCGTCATGCCGGGCATGTCTTGCTTCCTTGAATGGGGCGCCCGCGGCGGCGGCGGGCGGTCTTTCGGTTGCTGGTTGCGGCTGTTGCTGCCGTCGCTTGTTGCGGTTGCTTATTGCGATTGCTTTGTGCGGTTGCTTGTTGCGATCACTCGTTGCCGTCGCTTATTTGCGATTGCCTGTCGCGGTTGCGCCGCCGCTCCGCTTAGTTCGCCTGGATGCCAGCATCCTTCACGACGCCCGCCCAGCGCGTCATTTCAGCGGCCACCATGTCGTCCGTTTTGGCGGGGGTGGAGATCAGCGGATCGAAACCTTCCTGCTGCATGCGCGCCTTCAGCGCAGGCGACTGCAACGCTTCGGCCAGCTTCGTGTTCAACGTGTCGATCACCGCTTGCGGCGTACCGGCAGGCGCGCTGACGACAAACCACGTGTTGAACTCGTAGCCCGGCAAGCCGGACTCCGCGATGGTCGGCACGTCCGGCAGCAAGGGCGAACGCGTCGTGCCCGTTACGCCCAGCGCCCGCAGCTTCTTGCCATCCACCTGCGGCTTGGCGGCGGACAGCACCGGAAAGCTCATCTGCACTTGCCCGCTGATGGTGTCGACCATGGCGGGGCCGCCGCCCTTGTACGGCACGTGCAGAATCTGCGTCTTCGAGACCGACTTGAACAATTCCGCGGCCATGTGGAACGTGCTGCCCGTGCCAGCGGAACCGAAGCTCAGCTCGTTGGCGGGCCGCGCGCGCACATAGGAAAGCAGTTCGCTCACATTGGCGACGGGCAACGCGTTCGTCACCGTCAGCACGTGTTGCGACGTTCCGACCGTGCCCACCGAACGCAGATCCTTCGTCGTGTCGAACGGCATGTCCTTGAACAGCGCCGGGTTGATCGCCAATGACATCGTGTTGATCGCCAGCGTGTAGCCATTGGGCTGGGCGCGCGCCACGGCGGCCATGCCGATGTTGCCGGACGCGCCCGCGCGGTTCTCGACGATCACGCTTTGGCCCAACGCGCGGCCCCACGCTTCCGAGATCAGCCGCGCGGCAATGTCCACGCTACCGCCGGGCGCAAAAGGCACGACGAGCGTGACTGCGCGTTCGGGAAAATTGTTCGCGGCGGCTGCCGGCACGGCCCAACAGGATGCAGCTAAGGCCGCGCACAAGGCGGTGGCCAAGGGTTTGATCTTCATGTTTCGGGTCTCCTCGGTTGGCCACGTGGATGTGGCTCTATATCGGTGAACCCAGTGTATAAGCGGGTTTAATTCTTATAATTCCCGTTCAAACTAAATCTTTATTAAATTAGATTTATCAATCAGGCTTGCGCCATGGATGCCCTTTCCGATCTCGCCTTCTTCGCGCTCGTGGTCAAACACGGCAACCTGTCGGCCACCGCGCGCGAACTCGGCCTGACGCCGCCCGCCATCAGCGCGCGGCTGGCCAGGCTGGAGCAGCGCCTGGGCGTGCGCCTCTTGAACCGCACCACGCGCCGCGTCAGCGTCACCCAGGAAGGCGAGCTGTATCTGGCGGAAGGCGGACGCATCCTGGCGGATCTGGAAGCGCTGGAACGGTCGGTCTCAAGCGCCCGCGCCCAACCCCAGGGGCTGCTGCGGCTGAACGCCACTTTCGGCTTCGGCCGTGCGCACATCGTGCCGGCCGTCTCGGACTTCGCGCGCCAATATCCTGACGTGGAAGTGCTGATGCGCTTAACCGACCGGCCGCTGAACCTGATCGAAGAAGGCTTCGATGTGGCCGTGCGCTTCGGCGACCTGCCCGACGCCCGGCTGACCGCCCGCAAAATCGCCTCCAACCGGCGGCTGCTCTGCGCATCCCCCCGCTACCTGGACACCTATGGCGAACCGCGCACGCCCAGTGATCTGCAACGCCATCGCTGCATCGTCGTGCGCGAGAACGACGTCGCCTACGGCACCTGGCGGCTGGAATCCGGCCAACGCGCCGAGACGGTCAAGGTGCGCGGCCCCGTCAGTTCCAACGACGGCCAAAGCGCACTGGAATGGGCGCTAGACGGCCACGGCATCGTCATGCGATCCGAATGGGAAACCGCCGCCTATTTGCGCGAGGGCCGGCTGCGTGAAGTGCTGACCGATTGGCGCACACCCCCCGCCGACATCCACGCGCTCTATCCCGAACGATTGAACCTGCCCGCCAAGACCGTGGCGTTCGTGGAGTTCCTGTCCCAACGCTTCGCGCGGCATCTCAGGGCGCCGGGCGGGACGGGGGGAGTTTGGTGAGGGACGCTCAAATCTCATCAATCGCCGTACTCGCCGTCGCGCCCGCCGGCGCGTCCCCTGCGCCGATCGCGTAGCGGTCGCGCGTGGTGACGTAGAAGCTGGCGCCGAAGCGGCCCACCGGAAAGTAATCCTGTAGACGCACGCGCCAGGTTTCCGTGTCGATCAGGCCGTCGCGCGCGTGCAGCCAGCGCACCTGGCCGATGAAGATCTGGCGGCTGGCGGTTTCCATGGTTTCGTAGAGCGTGCATTCGAATGCCACGGGCGCTTGCACGATGCGCGGCGGCTTGACGTGGTGGCTGGGCGCGGCGTCCAGGCCAGCGTGGGCCAGTTCGCTGACGTCCGCCGGCAGGCGGTCGCCGCAGCGGTGCATTTTTTCCGCCATGGCTTCGTCGGTCAGGTGCACCACGAACTCCTTGTCGCGGGCGATGTTGCGCGCCGTGTCCTTCAGGCCGCCGTCTTCCAGCCGGTTGATGCTGACCATGACAATCGGCGGGTCTTCGCCCAGCATGTTGAACATGCTGAAGGGCGCCGCGTTGACCACGCCGGTGTCCGACAAGGTGGTGATCAGCGCGATCGGGCGGGGCACGATCAGGCTGGCCATCAGCTTGTAGCGCTGGTATTCGGTGATTGCGTCGAAGTCGATTTCCATATCAGGCCAGTCCCAGCATCTGGGCAAGGGTTTGCGCGGGTTGCGGGCGTTCAAGGCTGATACGCCGCTCCAGGTCCGCAAGGTGGTTGTCATTGATTTTCACGGCTTCGGCCACGTCGCCGCGTTCCATCAGGTCGACGATCAGCACGTGCTCGCCGTGTTCGCAGGCGGCGTTGCCGGGCGGCTCGTACAGCGCCACGATGAGCGAGCAGCGCGACACCAGTTCGGCCAGATAGCCGTGCAGAATGGCGTTGCCCGACAGCTCGCCCAGCCGCACATGAAAGGCGCTGGCCTGACGCGCCCATGCGGGTTGGCCGGCGCGATGCAGCAAGGCGTGTTCGTCGCGCAACTGCTTGCGCAGCGACGCGTAGTCGGCCTTGGTGGCGCGCGCCACGGCCAGCGGCAGCAGCGCCGCTTCCAGCGCACGGCGCGCCTGGAAGATCTGGCGCGTGTCTTCGGGCGTGGGCTCGGCCACCACGGCGCCACGGTTGTGATGCAGGTCAACCACGTGCTCGTGCGCCAGGCGTTGCAAGGCCTTGCGCGCCACGGATCGCGACACGCCGAACAAGTCGCAGATGGCGGCCTCGGGCAGCTTTGTGCCGGGGGTCAGCCGCTGGCTCATCACGCTTTCGTAGACGGCCTCGCAGATGCGGCGCTCCATGTCGCTGTCGGGCGTGCCGTCGGCGGGGCCGGCGTCGCGCGGGGCAGCGGACGCGACGCTGGCGCGTTCCATAACAGCAGACTCCACGGCGATCTTGCTGCGGGGGGCAGGCTTGGCGCGGGGTTTGGCGGGGCTTCGGCTGGGCATGCTGAACTCGAAAAGGTTAAACGGGTGCGGCGGTTAAACGGGTGCGGCAGTGAGACGGGTACGGCGGTTAAACGGGTAAGGCAGTTGAACGGGTAAGACAGTTAACCGGCTACGGCGGCGGGATCGCTCGGAGCCGGGCCGGTAGCGGCCAGGCCTCATAGCGCAGCAATCACGCCCGCTGGCAGGCTATCGACATGACGGCAGATCTCACCCGGCGTGGTGAACCAGATCTCGCCCCGGTCGCGCGCGGCGGCCAGTGGCGCCAGCGCGCGGCGCAGGTGCCGCAAGCGGTACGGCTGCCCGACGATATACGGATGCAGCGCAATGCCCATGACCAGCGGCTGGCGGGTGGCCTGCACGCGCATCTCTTCGAACTGGTCAAGAATCATATCGGCAAAGTCGCGCGCGTCCATCTTGCGCCCCATGATCATCGGGATGTCGTTGAGCTCTTGCGGATACGGAATGGCCCAGAGGTCGCCCGCGCGGGTGCGCATGCGCATCGGCTGGTCGTCATGGCACCAATTCAGCGTGTAGCGGTAGCCGGCTTCGGCCAAGAGATCGGGCGTGGCGCGGGACTCCGAAATCCATGGCGACAGCCAGCCCGCAGGCGCGTCACCCGTGTGCTGACGGATGCGGTCGCGGCAATGCGCAAGCAGCGCGCTTTCCTCGGCCTCGGCCAGGCCGCCCTGCCGGTGCGCGTTGCTGTAGCCGTGGCCGATCAATTCATCACCGCGCGCGAGGAAGGCGTCCATCAGGCCGGGGCAGTGGTCATACAAAGCGGTGTTGATCAGCACGCCCGCGGGCAGGCGCAATTCGTCGAACAGTTCCAGGCAGCGCCACGCGCCCACGCGGTTGCCGTATTCGCGCCAGGCGTAGTTCAGCACGTCGGGATGCGGAGATGCCGGCCCCAACTCGGCGCCCAGCCCTTCGCCAAACGCGAAGTGTTCGATGTTGAACCCCAGGTACACGGCCAGACGCGCGCCGTTCGGCCAGGTGTAGTCGGCCCGGCCAGAGATGGGCTGGTAGGCGAAGCGGCCATGGCAGGCCAGGGGTTCGGGCGTCCAGGCGGAGCCGGGTGCGGACATCGCCCCGGGAATCGACCCGGGAATCGACCCGGGAATCGACCCGGGCATAGACCCGGACATCGACCCAGCCATCGAGGTGGACATCGACCCGGACGCATCGGCACGCCCCGGATTAGTGCTTGAAAGCAAGGATGGATTCATTTTGGTGCAAATCCTGATGCATGATTGTTAACAAAATTCCTGCTGCTTTGAAAACAAAATTTGGCGTTGACGCACACAAAGTGCAGGCAAAACACGCCGCATCCCCCTGGTAACGCCGTGATCGCCGCAACCTGCGGCCGGGCCGGATCAGGTGGCATGGATCTTGCATGGGGTAGGCAAGCAGCACTTAACCCCATGCAAGATCCGTTCCACTTTTCCAGGAGTGCCCGATGGTCCCGACCCGCCGTTCCTTTCTGCTTCGCGCCACCGCCGCCGCCCTCTTCACGGCCGGCCTCGCCCTGCAACCGGCGCTTGCCGCCGACCCCATCAAGATCGGCTTGATCACCGCGCTGTCGGGCGAGTCGGCCCGCGCGGGCGAAGCGCTGACGCGCGGCATGACCATCGCCATCGACGAAATCAACGCCAAGGGCGGGCTGTTGGGTGGCCGCCAGATCGTGCTGGTGCGGCGCGACGACGAAGGCAACCCCGCCAAGGGCATGGCCGCCGCGCGCGAGCTGATCTTCAAGGAAAAAGTGGCCGTGCTGTTTGGCGGCCTGGACACGCCGGTCTCGATGGCCATCGTGCCCATCGTGAATCAGGAGAAGGTGCCGTTCATGGGTCCGTGGGCGGCCGGCACGGCCATCACGCAGAACAAGGGCAACCCGAACTTCGTGTTCCGCGTGTCGGCCATGGACGAGATCGTCGACAGCGCCATGGTTCAGTACGCGCAAAAGACGTTCCAAAGCGCCAAGCCCGGCATGATTCTGGTGAATAACCCCTGGGGCGAATCCAACGAGAAAGGCCTGAACGCTGCGCTTGCAGCCGCCAAGGTCACGCCCGCAGGCGTTGAAAAATTCCAGCCCAACGACCTGGACGTGGTGCCGCAACTAAGCCGCCTGAAGGCCGCAGGTGCGGACACGCTGTTCCTGGTGGGCAACGTGGGCCCGTCGGCGCAAGTGGTGAAGTCGTTGGACCGCATGGGCTGGAAGGTGCCGATCGTGTCGCACTGGGGCCCTGCGGGCGGCCGCTTTACTGAGCTTGCCGGCCCCAACGCCAAGAACGTGCACTTCGTGCAGACCTACAGCTTCTTCGGCAAGCAAGGGCCGGTGGGCGACAAGGTGATGCAGGCGCTGAAGACCAAGTATTCCGACATCAAAGGCCCGCAAGACATCACGCCCGCCGTCGGCGTGGCCAACGCGTATGACGGCATGCAGCTGGCGGCGCTGGCCATCGCGCAGGCCGGCTCGACCGATGGCGACGCGGTGCGCCAGGGCTTCTACAAGATCGGCAAGTACGACGGCCTGATCAAGACGTATGAGCAGCCCTTCACGCCGGCCTCGCACGATGCGCTGCGCGAGAACGACTACGTGTGGACGCAGTTCATCGACAACCGCATCCTGCCCGTCAAGGGCGCGCAGTAAATCAGCTGAATCACGCGGGAGACGCGCATGTTGTTGATGTCCGCCATCGTCAGCGGCCTGGGTCTGGGAAGCATGTACGGACTGATGGCCCTGGGCTTTTACCTGACCTACGCCGTATCAGGCACGGTGAACTTCGCCCAGGGCAGTTCCATGATGCTGGGCGCCGTGCTGACCTACACGTTCGCGCAGACGCTGGGCTGGCCGCTTGCGCCCGCCTTGCTGGTAGCGCTGGCGCTGTGCGGCGTGTATGGGCTGGTGGTTGAGCGGCTGGCCGTGCGGCCATTCGCCAGCCGTGGCTCCAATGCGTGGCTGATGTCCACGGTGGCGCTTGGCATCGTGCTGGACAACGTCGTGATGTTCACCTTCGGCAAGGAACCGCGCAGCCTGCCGTCGCCGCTTGCGCAAGCGCCGCTTGAAATCGGCGGCCTGGGGCTGGGCATCTACCCGCTGCAACTGCTGATTCCGATCATAGGCCTGGTGCTGGCGGCGGCGCTGCATACCTTGTCGCGCCGCACGCGCTGGGGCGTGGCGCTGCTGGCAGTGGTGCAGAACCCGAACGCGGCGCGGCTGATGGGCATTCCCGTGCGCCACGCCATCATGGCCGCCTTTGCCGTGTCCACGCTGTTTGCAGGCGTGGCGGGCGCGCTGGTTGCGCCGCTGTTCAACGTGCAAGCGGACATGGGCACGCTGTTCGGGCTGAAGGCCTTTGTGGTCGCCATTCTGGGCGGCATCACCAGCGCCTGGGGCGTGATGATCGCGGGCCTGCTGTTTGGCGTGGTCGAAGCGTTGATCACCGTTGCCCTGGGCTCCGGATACACCCAGATCATCAGCTTCACGCTGGTGATCGTCATGTTGGCCGTGCGTCCGAATGGACTGTTCGGACGCGCCGATGTCAGGAAGGTCTGATGAATAAGCGACTTGCATCACGCTGGCTGCCGCTGGCGATTTACGCGCTGCTGGCCGTGGCGGGCCTGGCCCTGGCGGCCACCGTCAACGGCTATTACGTGTTCGTGCTGGGCAACGTGGCGCTGCTGGCGCTGGCCGGCATCGGGCTGAATGTGCTGCTGGGGCTGACCGGGCAGATGTCATTCGGCCACGCGGGCTTCTACGCCATCGGCGCCTATACCGTCGCCATTCTGACGGGGCAGGCGGGCTGGAGTTTCTGGCTGGCCTGGCCCGCGGCCGCATTGGTGGCGGGCGCGTTTGGCTTGCTGCTGGCGCTGCCCGCGCTGCGCGTGAAAGGGCCGTACCTGGCGATGATCACCATCGCGTTCGGCTTCATCGTCGAGCACGCGCTGATTGAAGGCGGTGACGTCACCGGCGGACAGAACGGGCTGATGGGCATCGTGCAGCCAGAATTCGCCGGCATTGGCGGCGATCGCGGCGTGGCGATGCTGGCCATCGTGGCCGTGTTCGTGGCGCTGGCGGCGTACGCGCTGCTGTCGCGTGGCACGTGGGGCGCGGCGATGCGCGCCGTGAAAGACAGCGAGACGGCCAGCGAATCCATCGGCATCAATCCGCTGACGGTCAAGGCCGTGGCGTTCATGGTGTCGGCGGCGGTGGTGGGCTTGGCGGGCGGGCTCTACGCACCGCAGGCCGGCATGATCACGCCGCACAACTTCAACTTCATGCAGTCCATCCTGTTCGTGCTGGCGGTGACGCTGGGCGGCGCGGGATCGCTCGCCGGTCCCTTGCTGGGCGCGGTGGTGGTGGGGCTGCTGCCGGAAATGCTGTCCAGCCTGGAGGAATACCGGCTGCTGTTTTTCGGCGCTTTTTTGCTGGTGGTGCTGTGGGCTGCGCCGGATGGCGTGGCCGGCTTATTGTCGCGGTGGCGGCGCAACTCGGACACGCATGCGCTGGCGCCACGCCAAGGCGGCATGGCCATGGGCGCACGCCCCCGCGGCGTGTTGCGCGCCGATGCCTTGACCATGACGTTTGGCGGCGTACGCGCGGTGCAGTCGGTGTCGTTCAGCGTGCCGCCCGCTGCCGTGACAGCGTTGATTGGCCCGAACGGTGCGGGCAAGTCCACCGTCATCAACATGCTTAGCGGCTACTACCAGCCCACCAGCGGCGCGGTGGCGCTGGGCGACGCGCCCTTGGCCGCACTGCCCGCTTACCGGGTTGCGCGCAGCGGCATCGCCCGCACCTATCAAACGTCGCAACTGTTCGACACGCTAAGCGTGGAAGACAACGTGGCGCTGGGCATGGTGCGCGGCCGGCTGGGCGGGCTGCTGGCGTCGCGCCGCTTTCTGGCGCCGGACGTGCGCGAACGCGCGCGCGCCCTGCTGGCGTTCTGCGGCTATGAAGGCGCGCTGGACACGCCTGCCGCCGACCTGCCCCACGTGGACCGCCGGCTGGTGGAGATTGCGCGCGCGCTGGCCACCGACGCCGACATTCTGCTGATGGACGAGCCCGCCGCCGGCCTGTCGCGCGAAGACAAGACGCGCCTGGCCGGCCTGCTGCGGCGCATCGCCGAGGCGGGTGCGGGCGTGCTGCTGGTAGAGCACGACATGGCGCTGGTGATGGGCGTGTCGGATCACATCGTCGCCATTGATGCCGGGCGCGAATTGGCGCAAGGCACCCCCGCCGAGATTCAACAATCGGCCGCCGTGCGTCAGGCGTATCTGGGCGATGAAAGCGCCCGGCGCGCGCCCGCCGCGCGGCAACGTGCGGCAGGAACGGCCATCGCACCCGAGGTGCTGGGGGTGGGCAACCTGGTGACCGGCTATGGCGCGAACCCCGTGCTGCACGGCATCGACCTGCAAGTGCGCCAGGGCGAAATGGTGGCGCTGCTGGGCGCCAATGGCGCGGGCAAGTCGACGTTGATGCGCACGCTGGCGGGGCTGCATCGGCCCGTGCAAGGCGGCATGCATTTGCAGGGCTTGGAACTGAATGGTCTTGCCGCCGACCGCATCGTGGGGCGTGGGCTGGTGCTGGTGCCGGAAGGCCGGCAGGTGTTCCCGGGCTTGAGCGTGCTGGACAACATCCGGCTGGGCGCTTTCCTGCATCCCCAAGACCGCGAGGCGCGCGTCGAAGAAATGCTGACGCGCTTTCCGCGCTTGCGCGAACGGCTGCATCAACGCGCGGGCTTGTTGTCGGGGGGTGAACAGCAGATGCTGGCGATTGCGCGCGGGCTGATGTCCAAGCCTGTGATTCTGCTGCTGGACGAACCGTCGCTGGGGCTGGCGCCGAAGATCATCGATGAATTGTTCGACGCGCTGGACCGCCTGCGCGCCGAGTCGATGACGATCTTGCTGGTGGACCAGATGGCCGCGCTGGCGCTGTCGCTGGCCGACCGCGCGTATGTGCTGGAATCGGGCCGTGTGGCGGCGCAAGGCACGGCGGAAGAGATCGCGCAGGACGGGGCGCTGGCGCGGGCGTATCTGGGGGCATGAGATCGGGGCGCTGTCCCCTAAGCATTGCGCCCCTAAGCATTGCGCCCCAAGCATTGCCCCCCAAGCATCGCCCCCATCAGCGCACATCAGCCCTCGTCCGCGCCCAGCCGCGCGCCGGCGCGCACGATGCCGCAACGCTTGTGGGCGCGCATCACCACGCCGACTTCGCTATTGAGCACGCCGTCCAGTTCACCCAGACGGCGCGTCACCACTTCCCACAAGTGCAGGCTGTCGCGGCACAGCACGTGCCAGAACAATTGCGACGCGCCGCTGGTGCCGAACAGGCAGCGCGTGTGCGGGTCCAGCGCCAGATGCGCGGCCAGCGCGTCAACCGCTTGCGGGCGCACCTGCACCGAGATCACGGCTTCCACAGGAAAGCCGACCAGCGCGGGCTCGACTTCCACACGAAAGCTCAACGCGCGACGCTCCACCAGATGCTGCAATAGCCGCTGCGCAGTCGGTTCGCTGACGTTGGCCTGCTCGGCCAATTCCGCCAGGCTGGCGCGCCCATCGCGCATCAGATGCGCCACCATGCGCTGCTCGGGCTCGGTCAGCGCGACGGGTGGCGACGCGGATGGCGTCTCGACCACAGCGTCCGGTTGCGCCTGAATGCGCCATTGCCCGGCGCGGCGAAACGGCCGCAAGACGAGGCGCGCTTCCACATGCTCGACCCCATCAATCGACGGCAGCACGCGGGTCACGACGTCGGGCAGGTCGGCCGCGTCCGCCAAGGTCAGCTCGGCCATCAGATCGGCGGTGCCCGCCAGCGTGACGACCAGTTGGCAGATGTCCAGCCGCGCCAGTTGATCGGCCACATCCGGCACCCGGCCCGACCGGCAGCGCACCCACGCATGCAGCACCACGCCCTGGCCCATGGCCAGCGGATCAGGTTCGGCAATGACGCGCAGCGCGTCGGCGTCCATCAGGCGGCGGATGCGGCGCGCCACGGTCCGCTCGGCAATGCCGGTGGCCGCGCCCAGCTCGCGCCAGGAAGCGCGGGGGTCTGCCTGCAACGCAATCAGACAGGCCAGATCGGTGTCATCGAGCGCTGGCATTAGGGGCTTACCCTTACTTGACGTGACCATATTCATTAATCTAACGTTCGCGCATTGATAAAAACACAAAATTAAACGGTCTTTTTGACCAAAAATAAATTCTTATTTTGAGGACGTCATGAGCAGCCCATCCGCGACCTTGCGCAGCAAGCAAGGGGCAAGCGCCGCGCCCGCCAGCGCTGCGCCCGTATCCCGCGCCCGCACCATCCTGGCCGGTAGTGTAGGCAATGCGGTCGAGTGGTTCGATTGGACCATCTACGCCTCGTTCGCCATCTTCTTCTCAAGCCAGTTCTTCCCGCCGGGCAACGAAACCACCGCACTGCTGGCCACGTTCGGCATCTTCGCCGTGGGCTTCTTCATGCGGCCGGTTGGCGGCTGGGTGCTGGGCATTTTCTCTGACCGCTACGGCCGCAAAGCCGCGCTGGGCCTGACGATTCTGATGATGGCGGGCGGTTCGCTCATCATCGCCATCACCCCCACCTACGCCACGATCGGCCTGGCCGCCCCGCTGCTGCTGACCGGCGCACGCCTGTTGCAAGGCCTGTCGCTGGGCGGAGAGTATGCCTCGGCCACGACCTTTCTGGCGGAAATGGCGCCGCCTGAGAAGCGCGGCTTCTATTCCAGCTTTGTGTTCTTCAGCGCCGCCGTCGGCATTCTGGCCGCGTCCGCCGTGGGCTGGATTCTGACGTCGACGCTTACCAAGGCCGACATGGCGTCCTGGGGCTGGCGCATTCCGTTCCTGCTGGGCGCCTTGGGCGGCCTGGCCGGCATGTGGATTCGCCGCGCCATCCCGGAAACCGAAGCGTTCTCGCACGCCAAGAAGGCCGGCGTCGAAAAGCAGCCGCTGCGCACGCTGCTGCGCGACCACCCGCGTGAAGTGCTGCGCATCGTGGGCTTCTCGGTGCTGACCACGTTCGCGTTCTACATCTTCGTGGCCTACGTGCCCACCTACGCCATCCGCCAGGTAGGCGCCGACCCCAAGACCGCGTTCGCCGCCAACACCGTCGCGCTGATCGTCTTCATGGTGGTGCAGCCCCTGTTCGGCATCTTGTCCGACCGCATCGGGCGCAAGCCGCAGCTGATTTTCTTTGCCGCTGGCTACCTGGTGTTCTTCTATCCGGTGATGACGACGCTTGGGCCGTCCTTCGGTTCGATCCTGGCGGTGGAATTGTTCGGCCTGGTGCTCTACGCCATGTACACGGCGATTGCGCCGGCCATCATGTCGGAGCAGTTCCCCACCAGCGTGCGCGCCGTCGGTATCGGCACGCCGTACAACCTGGTTGTTGCGCTGCTGGGCGGCACCACGCCCTACCTGCTGACCTGGCTGCAAAGCAAGGGCATGGAGCGCTGGTTCTTCTACTACGTGCTGGCGGGCGCCGTGATCACGCTGATCACCTTCATCCGCATGCCCGAAACGAAGGGCCAGACGCTGAAGTAAAACGATCAAGCACCCCGTGTAAACGCTTTCCGGCTGCGCCACGGCCGGAAGGCTTTTTCTTTTTCCATGAGATCCATGCCAGAACAAGACCACACCGCCCTGCATTTCCGAGACGCCCGCGAACTTGCCCGCGCCATCCGACAACGCGAACTGACATCGCGCCAGGTCACCACGCACTTTCTGGACCGCATCGAACGTGCGGCCCCGCTTGCCGCCTACAGCGAGATCACCGCGGAACGCGCGCTGGCGCAGGCCGACGCCGCCGACCGCCTGCAAGACGCGGGCCTGTTGATGGGGCCGTTGCACGGCGTGCCGGTGGCGGTGAAGGACAGCATTCAATGGCAAGGCACGCCCACCACCGGCGGCTCGCAGACCCGGCGCGGGGTCATCAGCGGTGAAACGTCGACGGCGGTGCGCGCCTTGTCGGCCCAGGGCATGGTGATTCTGGGCAAGACGCGCATGACGGAGTTCGCGTTCGGGCTGTCGGGCCAGAATCCCACCCAAGGCACGGCGCGCAATCCCTGGGATGCGAAGGTCGCCCGCGCGCCGGGCGGGTCTTCCAGCGGCGCGGGCGTGGCCGTGGCGGCCGGGCTGGCGCCGATTGCGCTGGGCGGCGACACCGGTGGTTCGGTACGCGCGCCGGCGGCCTTGAACGGACTGGTCGGCTACAAACCGTCGTCCGGGTTGATCAGCCGCGCGGGCTGCCTGCCGCTGTCAGACACGCTGGACGTGCTGGGCCCGATTGCCCGCAACGTGGCCGATGCCCGCCTGCTGGCGCAATTGCTGGCCGGCCCCGATGTGGACGACGGGGCCACCTTGGCCTTGCCCGCCGCCCGCTTCACCGCGCTTCGGCATCCTGCCACCCGTCGGCCGAATGCGGTCGCCGTGCTGGCGCCGGAAGCCTGGCCCGCAGCGTTGACCGAAGCGGGGCTGCAAACCTGGCACCAGGCGCAGGAACGGCTGGCAGCGGCCGGGCTCACGCCCACCGCGTGGCACCCGCCCGCCGGCCTGTCGTTCTCGCGCATGGCCGACGACAACTCGCTGGTGCTGGCCTACGAGGCCTATCGCTACTACGGCGCGCTGGCGGAAAACCCCGCCGCGCCCTTGTGGGAAGTGGTGCGGGCGCGCATCGCGGCGGGCGGCCGGATCGCGCAAGCCGATTACGAAGCGGCGCTGCTGCGGCGCGCAGCCGACATGGCCGCCTTCGCCAGCGCCATGCAGGGGCAGGACGCCTTGCTGATGCCCGCGTGCGACCAGGCCGCGCAAGCGCTGGACGAAGACGACCTACGCCATGTGGGTCTGGGCAAATTGCTGCGCCCGGCCAATTTCCTGGGCGCGGCCGCCATCGCGCTGCCCGCGGGATTCGACGCCGAAGGCATGCCCATGTCGGTGCAACTGCTGGCCCCCGCCGGTGGCGACGCCGCCTTGCTGGATTGCGCGGCGGTGCTGGAACCCGTGCTCGCGCCAGTGGCGCGCGTGCCGGATCTGTCGTCCTGGGGGTTGTGAACACTCCGGCGCTATAAAAAAAACCCCTGCAAAGATTTTGCAGGGGCTTTTTGCCGTGAAGACTCGCCTTGCGGCGCCTTCTTTACAGCGCTTTCTTCAGTTCCTGAACCTTGTCCGTGGCTTCCCACGAGAATTCCGGCTCGGAACGGCCAAAGTGGCCGTAGGCGGCGGTCTTGGCGTAGATGGGGCGCAGCAGATCCAGCATGTTCACGATGCCCTTCGGACGCAGGTCGAAGTGTTCGCGAACCAGCTTGGCGATCTGGTCGTCGGGGATGACGCCGGTGCCTTCCGTGTACACGGTGATGTTGATGGGTTCGGCCACGCCGATGGCGTAGCTGACCTGCACCTGGCACTGGCGCGCCAAACCGGCGGCCACGATGTTCTTGGCCACGTAGCGGGCGGCGTAGGCGGCCGAACGGTCAACCTTGGACGGGTCCTTGCCCGAGAACGCGCCGCCACCGTGCGGGCATGCGCCGCCGTAGGTGTCGACGATGATCTTGCGGCCGGTCAGGCCGCAATCGCCTTGCGGGCCGCCGATAACGAAGCGGCCGGTCGGGTTGACCAGGAACTTCGTGTTCGGCGTGATCAGGCCTTCGGGGAAGCTCGGCTTGATGATGTCTTCGATCACCGCTTCGCGGATGGTGTCCTGCGTGACTTCCGGCGCGTGCTGGGTCGACAGCACCACGGTGTCGACTTCCGCCGGGCGGCCGTCGATGTAGCGGAAGGTCACTTGCGACTTGGCGTCCGGGCGCAGCCACGGCAGGCGGCCGTCTTTGCGCAGTTCGCTCTGGCGCTGCACCAGGCGGTGCGCGTACCAGATCGGAGCCGGCATCAGGTCGGGCGTTTCATCGCACGCGTAGCCGAACATCAGGCCTTGGTCGCCCGCGCCCTGGTTCAGATAGTCTTCCGAGCTGCGGTCCACGCCTTGGGCGATGTCCGGCGATTGCTTGTCATAAGCAACCAGCACGGCGCAACCCTTGTAGTCGATCCCGTACTCGGTGTTGTCGTACCCGATGCGGCGGATGGTGTCCCGCGCAACCTGGATGTAGTCGACGTTGGCGGTAGTGGTGATTTCACCGGCCAGAACGACCAGGCCCGTGTTGCACAGCGTTTCGGCTGCGACACGCGCGTTGGGGTCCTGCGTGAAGATGGCGTCCAGAATCGAGTCGGAAATCTGATCGGCAACCTTGTCGGGGTGCCCTTCAGAGACGGATTCGGAGGTGAAGAGAAAATCGTTATTGGCCACAGATGCGTCCTTAGTGTCCGGCTTGACCGGCTCATAGGTTCACGAGGCGCGTTGCACCCCGGAATGCATGTCATACGCTATCTGGGTGCGACGCTTTAGCGGATTTGGCATGGGCCGCGCATAGCGCTGTGCCCTTGCCGTCGCCCCGCAAGTTGTCGGTTAACTCGGCGACTGAGCGGATTTTAAGCGAAAATGCCGGTCTTATGCCCGCGCCGGGGGTGTAAACATATTCCTGAACACCGGCATGACCCTGCCCGTCCTTATCCATTTGCCGCATGCTGCTCGCTCTGTTCCGCCTTTTTGCCGCCTTGCCGCTACCCGTTGCGCACGCCATCGGGCGCGCGGCCGGGCTTGCCGTGTACGCCTGGCCGGGCAAGTACCGGCGCAGGCTTCAGGCCAATGCGGCGCAGGCCGGCTACCCGGGCGCGGCGTTCGCCCGCCATGCAGCGGCCGAAACCGGCGCGATGATTCTTGAGAACCCGCGCGTCTGGTTCAAGAACGAGCAAAGCCTGGCCCAAGTGGTGTCGGACGATAACGACGTGGTCGCGTCCGCCCGGGCCGAAGGCCGCGGCATTCTGTTTCTGACGCCGCACCTGGGCTGCTTCGAGATCACCGCCCGCTATCTGGCCCGCCAGATGCCCATGACGGTGATGTTCCGCCCCCCGCGCAAGGACGTGCTGGCGCCACTGCTTGAGACGGCGCGCAACAGTTCGGCCGTCAACGCCGTGCCGGCCACCATGCAGGGCGTACGCGAATTCGTGCGGGCGCTGCGCCGGGGCGAGTCAGTCGGCATGCTGCCCGACCAGGCGCCCAGCGTGGGCGACGGCGTATGGGTGCCGTTTTTCGGCCGTCTGGCCTACACGATGACGCTGCCCAGCAAACTGGCGACGCAAACCAATGTGCCAATCATCCTGACCGCCGGCGAACGCCTGCCCAAGGGCCGGGGCTGGCGCATCCATTACGTCCGGGTGCCAGAACCGCTGCCGGCCGAGCCTGAAGCCCAAGCCGCCCTGATCAACGCCGCAATGGAAACGCTGATCCGCCGCTGCCCCGAGCAATACCTGTGGAGCTACAACCGCTACAAGACCCCGCGCGGCGCGCCCCGGGCGCCCGACACCGCCCCGGCTTCACCGCCCCCGGCCCCCTGACGCCACCGCCGACCGGTCTTTTTCCCCACACGATGAACAATTCAAAAACACGCACGCTGGTCACTCTGTTGAAATGGTTCGGCCGCATCAAGCCGTCCACGCGTCTGCGCATCGGCGCCGTCCTGGGGTGGCTTGCCCCGCGGCTGGCCAAGTCCCGCGCGCGCATCGTGCGCCGCAATCTTGAACTCTGCTTTCCCGATCAGCCCGAATCCGTGCGTGAGAAATGGGTAGCGGACCATTTCCGCGCGCTGGCGCAGTCCATCGTCGACCGGGGCGTGCTCTGGTACGGCACCCCCGAGGCCGTCAAGGACATGGTCACGCAGACCGGGGCCGACCGCATCAATGCGCTGATCGCCGAGGGCCGCCGGGTGATTCTGCTGGCGCCGCACTTTATCGCGATGGACGCCGCCGGCACCCGCCTGACCATGGAAGTGCCCAGCTCCGCCTCCATGTACACCCCGCAAAGCGACCCGCACATTGATGCCGTCGTGGCGGCCGGACGCGCCCGTTTCAACGAAGTGTTCCTGGTCAGCCGCAAGGACGGCGTGCGCGACCTGATCCGCCATCTGCGCGCGCCCCGTCCGGTGTATTACCTGCCCGACATGGATTTCGGCCGCCAGGGTTCGGTGTTCGTGCCGTTCTTCGGCGTGCAGGCGGCCACGTTGCTGGCCACCGCCCAGCTCGCCAAGAAATGGGACGCCGCCGTGCTGCCCATCGTGGGTTTCTGGAACCCGGATACCGGCCGCTACCATATCGATGTCTTGCCGCCGCTTGAGAACTTCCCGGGCGATGCGTCGCTGGAAGACGCCACAGCGCGTCTGAACCGCGAGCTGGAATCCTGGGTGCGCCGCTGCCCCAGCCAGTACTACTGGGTGCACCGCCGCTTCAAGACCCGTCCCCCGGGCGAACCCAAACTCTATTGAGGCCTGGCGCTGGGCCGCCGGCCGCCCAAATAATGGGCGATAATCGCCGGATGAACTGGAACTTCACCAAAATGCATGGCGCGGGCAACGACTTTGTCGTGCTCGACGGGGTCCGCCAGACCATCGACATGACGCCCGAACGGGCGCGCGCCTTGGGCGACCGGCACTTCGGCATTGGCGCCGACCAGATCCTGCTGGTCGAACGCGCCACCCGTCCGGACGCTGATTTCCGCTATCGCATTTTCAATTCCGACGGCAGCGAAGTCGAACACTGCGGCAACGGCGCGCGCTGCTTCGTGCGCTTCGTGCACGAGCAAGGCCTGTCCGACCGCAACCCGCTGCGCGCCGAAATCGCCACCGGCATCCTCGTCCTGGACGAAGGCGACGACGAACAGGTCACCGTTGAAATGGGCAGCACCCGCTTCGACCCCGCCGCGCTGCCATTCGACACCACCGGCCTGGCCTCGCAACGCGAAGGCGAAGACGCGCTCTGGGAGCTGGACCTTGACGCGCCCACTGGCGTCGCCAACAAGGTGCTGCTGTCCGCCGTGGCCATTTCCAATCCGCACGCGGTGCAGGTCGTCGACAACGTCGACACCGCGCCTGTCGGCATCCAGGGCCCGCTGATCGAAACCCATCCGCGCTTTGCGCGCCGCGTCAACGCGGGCTTCATGCAAATCGTTGACCGCCACAACATCCGCCTGCGCGTCTTCGAACGCGGTGCGGGCGAAACGCTGGCCTGCGGCACGGGCGCCTGCGCCGCGGTGGCTGCCGGCATCCGCCGCGGCCTGCTGGAATCGCCCGTGCGCGTGCAAACGCGCGGCGGCGTGCTCACCATTGCCTGGAACGGCGAACAACTGCGCATGACCGGCCCGGCCGAATCCGTGTTCACGGGGCAGGTCGACATCGACAAGCTCGTCTTCTCCATGGCGCTGAATCGCTGACCCTATGACTGATACCACCTTCACCGCCCAGGACATCGCCGCTTTCCTGCAAGACCACCCCGGCTTCTTCGACGAACACGCCGACGTGTTCGCCGCCATGCAGGTGCCGCATCCACACGGCACGCGCGCCATCTCGCTGGGCGAGCGCCAGATTCTGACGCTGCGCGAACGCAACCGCGAACTGGAATGGCGCCTGCAAGAACTCGTGCGCAACGCCACCGCCAATGAAAGCATCGGCACGCATGTGGCCAAATGGTGCAGCCGCCTGCTGTCTGAAAACGACCCGCAGCGCGTGCCGGGCGAAATCGCACTGGGTCTGGCCGAACAATTCGAACTGAACCACGTGGCGCTGCGCCTGTGGGACTTGTCGGAATTGCCCGCCACCGGCTACGGCGAACCCGTCTCGCAAGACGTGCGCACGTTCACCGACAGCCTGAAGACGCCTTACGTCGGCACCGACACCGACTTCGAAGCGGCCGGCTGGCTCGACAGCAAGCCGAAGTCGCTGGCGCTGGTGCCGTTGCGCCTGGAAGCCGACGGCGCGGCCGTCGGCCTGCTGGTGCTGGGTTCTGACGATCCCGAGCGCTTCACGCCCGAAATGGGCACGGCGTTTCTGGAATCCATCGGCCAACTGGCCTCCGCAGCGCTGCATCGTTTGAACCCGGCCTCGCCGAAGGTCTGACGCAGCAGCATCTATCGCATCGGATCTGCCCAAACGGGTCTACCTCAACGACGAGCGGACATGAATCAGGCACCGGACAGCACTACTCAAGACGCCACGCCGCTGCCTGATCCAATGCACGCCTGGCTGCGTCATCTGGAAACCAACCGCCGTTATTCGCCCCACACGTTGGACGGCTATCGGCGCGAGCTGCATTTCCTGCGCGACCTTGCCGACCGCGCCCGCCTGCCGCTGGACAAGATCGCCAACGGCCACATCCGGCAATTCGTGGCGCGCCTGCACGCGCAGGGCCGCGGCCCGCGCAGCCTGGCCCGAACGCTGGCCGCCTGGCGCGGCTTCTATCAATGGTGGGCGCCATCCATCAACTTGGCAGGCAACCCCGTGGCAGGCGTGCGTGCCCCCAAGGCACCGCGCGGCTTGCCCAAGGCGTTGTCCGTGGAACAGACGCAGGCGCTGCTGGACCGGCCGCCCGCCAAGGTCGCCAACGAACCCGCCGCGCTGCGCGATCAGGCGATGCTTGAATTGCTGTATTCCAGCGGCTTGCGGCTGTCGGAATTGGTGGGGCTGGACTTGCGCTACACACGGTCGGCCGACTATGAATCGCGCGGCTGGTTAAAGCTGGACGAAGCCGAGGTCGAAGTGCTGGGCAAGGGCGGCAAGCGCCGCTCGGTGCCGGTGGGTCAGGCAGCCATTGCCGCCTTGCAGAAGTGGATCGCGGTGCGGCCACAGCTGGCGCCGCCCAACCCCGCCCCGCAAGATGCCGCCGCGCTGTTCCTGGGCGCGCGCGGCAAACGCATTTCGCCACGCGTGGTGCAGCTGCAATTGGCGCAGATCGCGCAACAGGCGGGGCTGCCGACCCACGTGCATCCCCACGTTTTGCGCCACAGCTTCGCCAGCCATGTGCTGCAATCGGCGCAAGATCTGCGCGCGGTGCAAGAGATGCTGGGCCACGCCAATATCTCTACCACCCAGGTCTACACCCGGCTGGACTTCCAGCATCTGGCCAAGGCCTACGACCAGGCGCATCCGCGCGCCGGCCGCAAATCCTGAGCGCCTAGCCGCCCCCGGCCACCATGCCGCCCAGCAGCATGACGCCCAACAACAGCACCGCCAACGCCGCCAGCGCCTCAACGCCATAACGCAAGCGCGCCGCGCCCGCGCTGGACAAGCGGTTGCCGATACGCGTGGCCGCGCCGCCCGCGGCCACCGCCAGACAAGCCAGCGCCGCCACCGTCAACCCGGTGCCCAGCCCCATCGCCAACGCCGACGCAACGCCCGCCAGAAAAAAGCCTTGCGACAAGGCGAACACCAGCACGATCAGCGCGCCACTGCACGGACGCAATCCCACCGCCAGAATGGCCGAGCCGGCGCGCCGCCAGTTCAAGGCGCCCGCCACCTGGTCAGGTGCGGGCACATGCGCATGGCCGCAACCGCAATCGTGATCGTGATCGTGATCAGGATCGTGTTGATGGTGGTGGTGAACATGTGCATGCGGCGTGGGCGCATGCACGGCAATCGCACGCAACGCCGCGGCGCCCTTCAACGCCGGCTCTGCGGCGGGCGTCGCCGCAACCCGCTCACGCCGGCGGCGCAGCAACGGCCGAATCGCCTTGATCCACACCAGCCACGCACCCAGCAACGTCACCAATGCATAGGACGCCAGCTCCAGCCAACGCGTGGCCTGGTTCATCGTGGCGGCGGTGGCGTTGAACACCACCGCCAGCACCGCCACCATTGCAATCGCCACCAGCGCCTGGATCAGCGCGGACGCCAAGGCCAGCAGCGCACCGTTGCGCGCCGTCTGCCGGTTGGCCAGCACGTAGGAAGAGATCACCGCCTTGCCGTGCCCGGGTCCCAGCGCATGAAACACGCCATACGCGAATGACAGGCCGATCAACGTCCACGCCGCGCCACCTTCCGCTTGCCAGGCACGCACCGCGCCCGTCAGCTGGCGATAGAAATGGCTTTGCCAGACCGACACTTGCCCGAAGAAGCTGGCCAGCCAGCCCGGGCCACCCATACCCGCGCTGCTTTCGGGCACGCCGAAAGGATGCGCGCCTTGCGCCGCCGCCGCGCCCATGCCGCTCAGCAGCAGCACCGCCGCCAGCCACAGCATCGCGGGATGACGCCGCGCTACGGGCATCGCACCTCGATGCGGTGCGTCAGCCCCTTGGTGATGGCAAAGAGTTCGTCCGGCAACGCGTCCGGATCGGCCGGGATCGCGGCCAGTTGCTGCATGGTCTTCCAATCCAGTTCCTTGGGCTTGCGGTAGGCGGACGTGCACGCGGCGGCATCCGGGCCGCCCAGCGATACCGCGCCCTTTTCATCAAAGGCGTACGCCACGAAATAGGTGGGATCGTAGATATCCACCTGCGCGCCGTCCGCGCCCGGCGCCACGGGCGTGGCCAAGGGCAAGGTGAACGACAGCGTCAAGCGCGTGGTCTTCGGATTCCAGTCAACACGCGCATCGCGCGGCGCGGCAAACGCGGCCATCTTGCCATCCACCGTCACGCGGGTGAAGTAATGCGAAATCGGTTCACCCAGCGCCGTCATCCAGTCGTTCGCCATGCCCTTGAGCGTATCGGCGGACAAGGAGCCGTCCTTGCCCTTCTTCAGGCCTTGCGTGGCGTAGGCGCCAAACATTTCATCAAACAGCCAGACCTGGCGCACGGCCGTGATGCGGTGCTGCGCATCGACGTCGATAACCGCGCGGGCGTCGATCCACATATGCGGGTGCGCGCTGGCGGCACCGGCCGCCAGCAGTGCCGTCGCGGCGGTCAGGGCTGCAAGGCCGCGGCGAGCTGACGTACGTTCCATTCAAACATTTCCAGATAGGTAGCGCCGGGCTGTCCGGGCTTGGACAGCGCATCGGAATAAAGCGTACCACCCACCTTGGCGCCGGTCTCGCGTGCAATCTGCTGCACCAGTTTCGGGCTGGTGATGTTCTCGATGAACACCGCCGGCACCTTGTCACGCTTGACCTGTTCGATGATGCGCGCGACTTCGCCGGCAGACGGTTCGGCGTCCGTCGACACGCCCATTGCCGAGATGAATGTCACCCCATACGCATCGCCGAAATACCCGAACGCGTCGTGGGAAGTCACGACCTTGCGGCGCTCGGCGGGAATGGCGCCGAACGTCTGTTTTGCACGGGCATCCAGCGCTTCAAGTTTGGCGATGTAGGCGGTGGCGCGCTGGCGGTACGCGTCGGCGTGCGCGGGGTCGGCAGCGGCCAGACCCTCGGCCACGTTGCGCGCGTAGATCACGCCGTTGGCCAACGATTGCCAGGCATGCGGGTCCGCGTCGCCGTGGTGATGATGGCCGTCTTGCTGACCGTCTTTGTGGCCGTCTTTGTGGCCGTCCTTGGGGCCGTCTTTGGGGCCGTCTTTGTGATCCTCTTTGTGATCATGATCATGATCATGGCCATGGTCATGCTCGTCGTGCTTGTCGCCATGCCCATCGCCCGCGAACTTGCGCGGCGTGATGCCTTGCGACGCCACCACGGTCTGGCCCGCAAAGCCCGATGCCTTCGTCAGCTTGGGCAGCCAGGTTTCAAACTCCAGCCCGTTCACGAACAGCACGCGCGCGGCGGACAGCTTCTTCGCGTCGCCCGGCGTGGGTTCGTATTCGTGCGCGTCGCCGTCCGGCCCCACCAGCGTCGTCAGGCTCACGTCGTTGCCTCCCACCTCGCGCACGATGTCGCCGAGGATGGAAAAACTGGCCACGGCCTTCAGCGGCTCGGCGGCATGCGACACGCCGAACACGGCCGACAGGCACACGCCAGCCATGGCCAGCAACGCGCGCCGGCGCAGCGGCAGATTGGAACGCATAACGAATCTCCTTGGGAAGTCAGGCCGGACGCATGCCGCGCCGGGCCCGCAGCAGCCCGCCTTGCGGGCCGCCAACGATGGAAAACAGATAGCAGACGCCGGCCGCCAAAATGATCGACGGCGAGGCCGGCACGTTGAAGTGATAGGACACAAGCAACCCGCTCGCGGACGCCAGCACGCCGAAACTGGCCGCCAGCGGAATCTGGCGAGCCGCCGACCGCACCCAGAACCGGGCGGCCGCGGCGGGCAGCATCATGATCCCGACGACCATCAAAGTGCCCAGCACCTGGAAGCCCGCCACCAGATTGACAACCACCAGCACCAGGAAGCCCATGTGCACCCACCCGCCCCCGCCGCCGCTTGCGCGCAAGAAGCCCGGGTCCAGGCATTCGGCGACCAGCAGCCGGTAGATGGCCGCCAGCACCACCAAGGTCACGCTTGCGATGATGGTCACCAGCAGCAGCGACGCGTCATCCAGGCCCAGCACCGTGCCGAACAGCACATGCAACAGATCCATGTTCGAGCCGCGCAACGACACCAGCAGCACGCCCAGCCCCAGCGAGATCAAATAGAAGGCCGCGAAACTGGCGTCTTCACGCAGCGGCGTCAGCCGTGCGACCAAGCCTGCCAGCAGCGCGACCGCCAGGCCGGTGGCGATGCCGCCCAGCATCATCGCGCCCAGCGACAGGCCCGACAGCAGGAACCCCGCCGCCACCCCCGGCAAGATCGCGTGCGACATCGCGTCGCCCATCAGGCTCATGCGCCGAAGCACCAGAAACACGCCCAGCGGCGCGGCGCCCAGCGACAAGGCGCACGCGCCCGCCAGCGCGCGCCGCATGAAGCCGTAATCCAGAAAGGGCGAGACCACCCATTGCGCCAAGCTCATGCGTAAGCCCTCGCGTGCCATTGCCGCGCGGTCTTCAGATGCGCGTCGTTCAAGGTGTCGGCCGTGCCGCCCCAGGCCACGACCGAGCCGGACAGCAACAGACAATCGGGGAAGTGATCGCGCACCAGATCCAGGTCGTGCAGCACGGCGATCACGGTGCGGCCCTGGCCGTGCAAGCCGCACAGCAGGGCCATCAAGTCGTCGGCGGTATGGCTGTCGACCGCGGCGAAGGGTTCGTCCAGCAGCAGCACGGGCGCATCCTGCACCAGCATCCGCGCGAACAACGTGCGCTGCATCTGCCCGCCCGACAGCGTGTCCACGCCGCGCGCGGCGGCATCGGCAAGACCAACGGTTTCCAGCGCATCCATGCAGCGGTCGAGTTCATCGTTGCGATAGCGGCGCCATCCGCCCACGCGGCGCCACGCGCCCATGGCGACCAGGTCCAGCACCGAAACGGGAAACGACCGGTCCAGCTCCGCCGCCTGCGGCAGCCATGCCAGCTCCGACCGCCCCGCGCCGCTGATGCGCACGCTGCCGGTCATGGGGCGCAGCACACCCATGATGCCTTTGATCAACGTGGATTTGCCCGCCCCGTTGGGCCCCACCACGGCCGTCATTCCGCCGGCGGCGAAGCGCCCCGACACCGACTTCAGTGCGGGGTGACCATGCCAGCCGAAAGAGGCGTCCGACAGTTCAATCGTGACTGGCGACGCGCTCATCGCGGCCACCAGTCCAAGGCCCAGCCGGTCAGCGCCCACAGCGAAGCGGCCGCCACCAGGGCAAAAGCCATGCGGCGCCAGGCGGAAACCAGAAAAGCGGAACGGGGCGCGGTGTGGCGAGGCGCCGTGCAACGAGGCGGCGTGCTTTGCCGGGAGGCGGCGCCGGGCCGCGCAGGCAGAAGCGAGAAATGGGACATGGAAAACGTAACGACGAAAGGCGAGGGACGAAGGGGGGAAGACAAGAAACCAAGAACGAAGACGAAGGCCGAAACCCGAAGGAATGCGACGGCGCCGACGCTCGGAATCGCAGTTTTAATATGTTATATCATAACTAATTGCGCTTGAATCCGCCCACCTCGCCCGCATATCCATGTTTTCTGCTACCTTCCAGGCATCTCGCGCGCGTCGCGCGCGTCTTCCATTCAGATAAAGCCCGCCATGCCCGCTCCGCCCCGTTCCCCCCGCAGCGACACCGTCGGCGCCCAGCTCAGCGTCGCCGAGACGTTGTGCGAACAGCGCGGACGCCGCCTGACGCCCATCCGCCGCAAGGTGCTTGAGCTGCTGCTGCGCCACGGGCGCAGCCTGAAGGCCTATGAATTGCTGGACGCCATGCGCGAAGTGCACCCCGGCGCCGCGCCCCCCACCGTGTACCGCGCGCTGGACTTCCTGATGGACGAAGGCCTGATCCACCGCCTGGACGCCGTCAACGCCTGGAGCGCCTGTCACGACGCAGGCGGCGCACCGCACGATCTGCTGGTGGTCTGCACCGGCTGCGGCGCCGTGGCCGAAGTGTCCGACCCCGCCATGAGCCGCCAATTGGCCGAACGCGTCGCCCAAACGGGTTACGCCCTGGCCACGCACGAAACCGAAATTCGCGCGTTGTGTCCCCAATGCCAGCAGAAGCAACCCGCTGACGCCGGCCATCAGCACCATCATCACTAAGTCCTGATCCGCCGGACGGGTATGTCCGCCGGCGCATCATCCGGATTTCAAAACCGTCATTCCATCGCCGTCATGCGCCCGCCTGACCCCGGCGCATGACGCTCTTGAAATCCGGCAGACCGCCCCAAAATAGTGATATCGCCCGATACTTGACGGCGTACAGCCGCGATCCGGACGGCTATGGCCCCTGGGTTGACCCGGGGTTTGCCCCCTGCCCCCGACTGTGCTGTAATCCTGCGTCCGGCCGCTATTGGCGGCCTTCGCAGCCTGTGGCAAACCTCATCCTGCACGGGAAAATCCCCTGTCAGGCCTGTGGGTTGAATGCCTAGACTTCAGCCTTGACCTCACGCTAGCAGCTTCGCCATGAACACCCCGCGCAGTTTGGACAAAATGGTTCCCGTCACCATCCTCACCGGCTTTCTCGGTGCGGGCAAGACCACCCTGCTCAAACGCATCCTGACCGAATTCCACGGCCGCCGCGTTGCGGTCATCGAAAACGAATTCGGACCGGAAAGCATCGACAACGACCTGCTCGTGCAAGACAGCGATGAAGAAATCATCGAACTGTCCAACGGTTGCGTGTGCTGCACGGTGCGTGGCGACCTGATGCGCACCCTGTCCGAGCTGCGCGTCAAGCGCGAAGCTGGCGAACTGAATTTCGAACGCGTCATTCTTGAGACGACCGGCATGGCCAACCCTGGCCCCGTCTGCCAGACGTTCTTCATGGATGACGACATCGCCGAGTACTACCGCCTGGATGCGGTGGTGACCGTGGTCGACGCCAAGCACGGCATGTCCACGCTCGACGAACAGCCTGAAGCCCAGAAGCAAGTCGGTTTCGCCGACCGCATCCTGATCTCCAAGCGCGATCTGGTCAACGAAGCTGACTACGAAGCGCTGCGCCACCGCCTGGTTCACATGAACCCGCGCGCGCCGATCACGCCGGTCAATTTCGGCGAAGTCGACCTGAAGTCGATCATCGACATCAGCGGCTTCAACCTGAATTCCATTTTGGACATCGACCCGGAATTCCTGGCCGATGAACACCCCGACGCCGCCCACTCGCACGAGCATGGGCACGACCACGGACACGATCACGGCCATGGCCACGATCACGACCATGATCACGACGGCGATTGCGGGGCGCATTGCAATCATGCCCACCATCACCACCACCAGCACGACGACGAAATTGGCGCGTTCGTGTTCCGTTCCAACAAGCCGTTCGATCCCGCGCGCCTTGAGGAATTCCTGGGCGGCGTGGTTCAGGTCTATGGCCCCGACCTGATGCGCTACAAGGGCATCCTGTACATGAAGGGCATCAACCGCCGCATGTTGTTCCAGGGTGTGCACATGATGATGGGCGCCGAACCCGGCAAGCCGTGGACCGCGGCCGAAAAACCGTCCACCAAGATGGTGTTCATTGGACGTAAGCTGCCCCAGGAGATTTTCACCCGGGGCTTGGAGCAGTGCCTGGCGGGGTAATCCCCCTTCCTGACGTGACGCGATGCGACGAAGGCAGTACTGTGAGGTACGAATAGCGTAAGCAACCAGCAACACGACCGGGAAAGGACGCCCGCGCCAGGATCGATTCATAGTGGAGTGTTTTCATGGCTACCAAGGCAGCAACCAAAAAATCAAGCAAGTCGACGAGCGATACGGCGATTGATCTGCCCAGCGAGAAGGAATTGCTGGCCATGCCCGAGTCCGACTATATGAACGAACGCCAATTGGCTTTCTTCAAGGAACGGCTCAAACAACTCGAACAGGACATCCTGGCCAACGCCGGCGAGACCACTGAGCACCTGCGCGAAACGCAGTTCGTGCCCGATCCCGCCGACCGCGCCACCATCGAGGAAGAACACGCCCTGGAGCTGCGCACCCGTGACCGCGAGCGCAAGCTGCTGAAAAAGGTGCAACAGTCCATCGCCCGCATCGACAGCGGCGAATACGGCTGGTGTGAAGAAACCGGCGAACCGATTGGCGTACCCCGCCTGTTGGCCCGCCCCACGGCCACCCTGTCGCTTGAAGCGCAGGAACGCCGTGAAATGCGCCAAAAGCTGTACGGCGACTGATCCGTCCCGTTATTCACGCCATGCCCTGAAAGGCTATGCTGGTTTCCAGCATGGCCTTTTTTACTTGCGGTCACCCGCCCGCTTGATTTCCCTGGATCTGCCCCCAGCTAGTCCTTTCAAAGGAAGGAACGCATGGAACAATTTCACGCCACCACCATCGTGTGTGTGCGCCGCGGCAACCGCGTCGCGCTCGGAGGCGATGGCCAGGTCACCCTGGGCAACATCGTCGTCAAGGGCACGGCCCGCAAAATCCGCCGCCTGTACCACGACAAGATCCTGGCCGGTTTCGCCGGCGCCACCGCCGACGCATTCACGTTGCAGGAACGCTTCGAAGCCAAACTTGAAAAGCATCAGGGCAACCTGATGCGCGCTGCGGTTGAACTCACCCGCGACTGGCGCACCGACCGCGTCCTGCGCCGCCTGGAAGCCATGCTGATCGTGGCCGACACCGAGCACACGCTGGTGCTCACCGGCAACGGCGACGTCCTGGAACCCGAACACGGCCTGGCCGCCATCGGCTCCGGCGGCGCGTATGCCCAGTCAGCCGCGCTGGCGCTGTTGCGCAACACCGAGCTGTCGCCCGAGGCCGTCGTCAAGCAATCGCTGGAAATCGCCGGCGACCTCTGCATCTACACCAATCAGAACCACGTCATCGAAACGCTGGGCGACTGACGCCCGACACGCGGCGCGCGGGGCACGCCCCTCGCGCCGCGGCCGCTTCCCCAGCCCGCTCTAGCTTCAAGGATTCGCCCTCATGTCCGCATCCAACATGACGCCCGGAGAGATCGTCTCCGAACTCGACAAATACATCGTCGGCCAGAACCGCGCCAAGCGCGCGGTGGCGGTCGCCCTGCGCAACCGCTGGCGCCGCCAGCAGGTCGCGGAACCGCTGCGCCACGAAATCCACCCCAAGAACATCCTGATGATCGGCCCCACCGGCGTGGGCAAGACCGAAATCGCCCGCCGCCTGGCCAAGCTGGCCAACGCGCCCTTCATCAAGATCGAAGCCACCAAGTTCACGGAAGTGGGCTATGTGGGCCGCGACGTCGACACCATCATCCGCGACCTGACCGAATACTCGATCAAGCAAACGCGTGAACTGGAAATGCGCCGCGTGCGCACCCAGGCTGAAGACGCCGCCGAAGACCGCATCCTGGACGCCCTGGTCCCGCCCGCCCGCAGCGCCTCTGGCGAGCCGGAACGCGGCGAAGACAACAGCGCCCGCCAGACCTTCCGCAAGCGCCTGCGCGAAGGCAAGATCGACGATCTGGAAATTGAGATCGAAATCGCCCAAGCCGCGCCGCAAATGGACGTCATGACGCCTCCCGGCATGGAAGAAATGGCCGAGCAACTGCGCGGCATGTTCGCCGGCATGGCTCGCGACAAGAAGAAATCCAAGAAGATGAAGGTGCGTGAAGCCTTCAAACTGATCGTCGACGAAGAAGCCGCCAAACGCGTCAACGAAGAAGACCTGCGCACCGTCGCGATCAACAACGTTGAACAGAACGGCATCGTCTTCCTGGACGAAATCGACAAGATCGCTGCCCGCCAGGAATCGGGCGGCGCCGACGTGTCGCGCCAAGGCGTGCAACGCGACCTGCTGCCGCTGGTTGAAGGCACCACGGTCAACACGCGCTACGGCATGGTCCGCACGGACCACATCCTGTTCATCGCGTCGGGCGCCTTCCACCTGGCCCGCCCGTCGGATTTGATCCCGGAATTGCAAGGCCGCTTCCCGATTCGCGTCGAACTGGAATCGCTGACCGCCGAAGACTTCGTGCGCATCCTGTCCGACACGGACGCCTCGCTGACCAAGCAGTACACCGCCTTGATGGCGACGGAAGACGTGCAGCTGGAATTCACGGATGAAGGCGTGCGCCGCCTGGCCGAACTGGCCTACGACGTCAACGAAACCACCGAGAACATCGGCGCCCGCCGCCTGTACACGGTGATGGAGAAGCTGCTGGACGAGCTGTCATTCGACGCCACCTCCAGCCAGGACAAGCACGTCACCATCGACGCGGCCTACGTCAATTCGCAATTGGCCGAAGCCGCCAGCAGCCAGGATCTGGCGCGCTACGTGCTGTAAGCCGGGATGGGCACGGGGCCGGGTCTTACGATTCAATCAGCCCCGACCCTCCATCGGCAAAAAGCCGCTTGCCGCGTGATTGCGGTAAGCGGCTTTTTTATGGGAGCGGGGTCAGGTCGCGGTCTTCAGGTCGTCGATGTTTAGGTCGTCGATGTTTAGGTCGTCGCTTTTAGGTCGCCGTTCTCAGGTCGTAATCTTCAGACCGATATCTTCAAGACCGCGAGCCCCAATTTGTGATCTTCAGTTCGTAATCGCCGTCACCACGTACTTGCCATCCTTGCGCGTCGCGGTGAAGCGCACCTTGTCGCCCGCCTTGATCTTGGCCAGCAAGGCCGGATCGGCGTCGTACACCAGCGTCATGGCCGGCAAGTCCAGCGCCTTGATCTCATCGTGCTTGATCGTCACCTTGCCCGCCGCCGGGTCCACGCGCCGCACTTCCCCGCTGGCGTCGGCCTGCTGCGCAAACGCCAGCGGCGTCGCCAGCGACACAACGGCCATCGCGGTCGCGACAGCCATGGGCATTGCATATTTGCGGTCAAAAGCCATACAGGCATCCTCCATTGACAGCGAAAGCCAAAGAGCCGGAACACACCGCCCTTCCCGCTTTCCACAATGCTAGGATACCGCCGTTATGAAACAGTTCCTGCGGCAGAACGCAACAATCCTGACGGTTGATTGCGAACCGGCCCCTCTCTCCTGGGCGCCCGCTTACCGCTGGACGCAACCCCCCACATTTATCCAATTCAGGACGTTTCCCATGGCCAACCGCTTATCTGTCATTGCCACCCGCACGGGAGACGACGGCACCACCGGGCTGGGGGACGGATCACGCACTCCCAAGGACGCGCCGCGCATCGCTGCGTTGGGTGATGTGGATGAGCTGAACAGCGTCATCGGCGTGCTGCTGGCGGAACCGCTGCCGCCCGAGATCTCGATTGATCTGATGGCGATCCAGCACGACCTGTTCGACATGGGCGCGGAACTCTGCATCCCGGGGCACACGGCTGTCAGCGACGAACAGGTCGCCCGCCTGGACGCGCGCCTGGCGCATTACAACGGGTCGCTGACGCCCTTGCGCGAGTTCATCCTGCCCGGCGGCACGCGGGCCGCGGCGCAGGCGCATGTTGCGCGGACGGTTTGCCGAAGAGCCGAACGGGCCGTGGTGGCGTTAGCGGGAGTTGAGGCGGTGAACCCGCCGGTGCGGCAGTATTTGAACCGGCTGTCGGATCTGATGTTTGTGTTGGCGAGATGTATAAACCAACATGCGGGACAAAAAGATACGTTCTGGGCAAGCGCTCAGGCGCGCCGATAGGTTGCGGCCGGCATACGCCGGACGCCATCGGCCAAGGGTTTGAGGCATATGAGCATTATTGTCACCGGCGGGGCCGGCTTCATTGGGTCCAATTTCGTCTTGGATTGGCTCGCGCGCAGCGACGAACCCGTCATCACCCTGGATAAACTGACCTACGCCGGCAATCTGGACAATTTGGCCTCATTGGCGGGTGACCCTCGCCATCGCTTCGTCCACGGCGACATCGCCGATCAGACAGCCGTCCTGAATCTGCTGTATACGCATCGCCCACGGGCGCTGATCAATTTCGCCGCCGAAACCCATGTCGACCGGTCCATCGCCGATCCGGAGGCATTCATCCAAGCCAATGTGCTGGGCACCTTCCATCTATTGGAAGCCACGCGCAGCTACTGGTCCACCTTGGATGCAGCAGGCAGGAATGAATTCCGCTTCCTGCATGTCTCGACCGACGAAGTCTATGGCTCGCTGGAAGACGACGGTACGCCATTCACCGAACAGACCCGCTACGCGCCCAATAGCCCGTATTCCGCCAGCAAGGCCGCCAGCGATCACTTCGTTCGCGCCTATCATCAGACCTACGGTCTGCCCGTACTGACGTCCAATTGCTCCAACAATTACGGCCCTCGGCAGTTTCCGGAAAAACTGATCCCGCTGATCATCCACCATGCCTTCGCCGGCAAACCCCTGCCGATCTATGGAGATGGCTTGCAGCGGCGGGATTGGTTGTACGTCTCCGATCATTGCGACGCCATCCGCAGAATGCTCGAGGCTGGCACGCCCGGCGCCACGTACAACGTAGGCGGATGGAACGAAATGACCAATCTGGACCTGGTGCGCGGACTTTGCCGGCGTCTGGACGAATTGCGGCCGCGAGCCGATGGAAAGCCCTATGCGGATCAACTCGTCCTCGTCCCCGATCGGGCGGGTCACGATCGCCGTTACGCGGTCGATGCCTCGCGACTGCAACGCGAACTAGGTTGGATGCCGGCAGAAACATTCGAGTCAGGCATCGAAAAGACGGTGCAGTGGTATCTGCAAGAGACTCAGTGGGTCGCCAATGTCGCCAGTGGCGCCTATCGCAAGTTCCCTGTGCCTTGCAACGGGAGCTAGCGTGAAGATCCTGTTGCTGGGCAAGGCGGGGCAGATTGGCCGGGAATTGCGGCGCACCTTGCCCGCCCTGGGGGAGTTCGTGTCTCTGGGACGCGAAAATGTTGATTTGTGCAATCAGCAAGCCCTTCGCAACGCGATGTCGGCCCACCAGCCTGATGTCATCGTCAACGCGGCGGGCTACACCGCCGTTGATCTGGCGGAATCGCATCGGGAAACTGCCGATTTGGTCAATGCCCAGGCCGTCGCCACGCTGGCCCGCTACGCCAAAGACGCGAGCGCCCTGCTGGTTCACTATTCCACCGACTATGTGTTCGACGGCGCCAGCACTGCGGCTTATACCGAGACCGACACGCCATCGCCCCTAAATGTGTATGGCGTCACCAAGCTTGCCGGGGAAGCCGCCATCGCGGCCAGCACATGCGATGCGCTGATTTTGCGCTGCAGCTGGGTCTATGCGATGCACGGTCAGAATTTCCCGAACACGATCTTGCGCCTCGCGCGCGAGCGCGACAGGCTGGAGGTCGTTGCGGATCAAATCGGCACACCCACATCTGCGGCACTCATCGCGGCCATCACCCAGCGCGCCATCGAAGGGCGTCGCCGAAATGTGCTGGCAAGTGGCATCTATCACCTGGCGGCAAGCGGCGCGACAAGCTGGCACGCTTACGCACAGTACCTGGTTGCGGGCGCAGCCGCACGCGGGATGCCGTTACGGCTGTCACCCGACAGCATCCGCGCCGTCACGTCGGCAGACTACCGTGCCGCAGCAACCCGCCCTCATAATTCCCGGCTGAACACCTCCCTGCTTACCGGCGCGCTAGGCCTGCAATTACCGGACTGGACGCAAGGGGTTGACGGCTTGTTGGATCAACTTTCAGAACGAGCAAAATGCGGCGCACACAACCCATGACACGCAAAGGCATCGTCCTGGCAGGCGGTTCCGGCGCCCGCCTGCATCCGGCTACGCTCGCGATCAGCAAACAATTGCTGCCCGTCTTCGACAAGCCAATGATCTACTACCCGCTCACCACCCTGATGCTGGCAGGCGTGCGCGATATTTTGATCATCTCCACCCCGCAGGACACCCCTCGTTTTCAGCAACTGCTGCAAGATGGGTCGCAATGGGGTTTGAACCTGCAATATGCCGTCCAGCCGTCGCCTGAGGGCCTGGCTCAGGCTTTTCTGATCGGTGCCTCTTTCATTGGCCAAGGGCCTTGCGCGCTGGTATTGGGCGACAACATTTTCTATGGCCACGAACTGCCCAAACTGCTGCAACGCGCCAATGCGCGAACGGAAGGCGCAACCGTATTCACCTACCATGTCCAGGACCCGCAACGCTATGGCGTGGCCGAGTTCAACCAGGATGGCAAGGTACTGTCCATTGAAGAAAAACCTGCCCAGCCGCGTTCCAACTACGCCGTGACCGGCCTATATTTCTACGACAACCATGTGATCGATATCGCCCGCAGCATCCGGCCATCCGCGCGCGGCGAGCTCGAAATCACCGACGTGAACCAGCGCTACCTTGAACAGGGCTCGCTCGCCGTGGAAATCATGGGCCGCGGCTTCGCCTGGCTGGATACGGGCACGCACGAATCGTTGCTGGAAGCCAGCCAGTTCATTGCGACCCTTGAGCACCGCCAAGGGTTGAAAGTGGCATGCCCGGAAGAAATCGCCTATCGGCAGCAATGGATTACCGCCGAGGCGCTGGCGAGGCTAGCTGCGCCGTTATCGAAAAGCGGCTACGGCGAATACCTGAATCGCGTCCTCAAGGACAAGGTGGTGTTCTGATGAAAGCCTTCCCGCAAGCGCTGCCAGAGGTCTTGCTACTGGAACCCCGTGTGTTCAGCGACGAACGTGGTTTTTTCTTCGAGAGCTTCAATGAGCGAGCGTTCGAAGCCGCCACGGGGTTGCAGCGCCACTTCGTGCAGGACAATCACTCACGTTCGATTCGAGGCGTACTGCGCGGCTTGCACTATCAGCTTGAACAGCCGCAGGGAAAACTCGTGCGCGTCTGCGTGGGAGAGATCTTTGATGTTGCGGTAGACGTGCGGCGCGGGTCGCCCACGTTCGGGCAATGGGCCGGCGCGTATCTTAGCGCCGAGAACAAGCGCCAGTTGTGGATACCCGAAGGGTACGCACACGGCTTTCTGACGTTGTCGGAATCTGCCGAAGTGCTATACCGGGCCACGAACTACTATGCTCCGGAATTTGAACGCTGCATCCGCTGGGATGACCCCGATCTGGCTATCGCGTGGCCCGGCAGCGAAACGCCGCTGCTGTCCCAAAAGGACCGCCACGGCGTATCGCTGAAAAATGCCCAACTGGGCTGATCAATTCACCCCAGCCGCATGCGCCTGTTCATCCGCATGGTACGAAGACCGCACCATCGCCCCCACCGCCGCATGCGAGAACCCCATCGCATACGCCTCACGTTCAAACATCGCGAATGTATCCGGGTGCACATACCGCAGCACGGGCAAGTGATGCTCTGACGGCTGCAGATACTGGCCGATCGTCAGCATATCCACGTTGTGTTCGCGCATATCCCGCATCACTTCCAGGATTTCCTCATCCGTTTCACCCAAACCCAGCATCAGCCCTGACTTGGTGGCGACTTCAGGATGCAGCTTCTTGAACTCGGCCAGCAGCTTCAGGGAGTGCATGTAGTCCGAACCCGGGCGTGCCTGCTTGTACAGACGCGGCACGGTTTCCAGGTTGTGGTTCATGACGTCCGGGGGGCCGGCGTTCAGGATGGTCAGTGCGCGGTCCAGGCGGCCGCGGAAGTCGGGCACCAGCACTTCAATACGGGTTGTGGGCGACAGTTCGCGGATGCGCGTGATGCAGTCCACGAAGTGGCCGGCGCCGCCGTCGCGCAGGTCGTCGCGGTCAACCGAGGTGATGACCACATACGACAGCTTCAGCGCGGCGATGGTGCGCGCGAGGTTCTCGGGTTCTTTGGTGTCCAGCGGGTCGGGGCGGCCATGGCCCACATCACAGAACGGGCAGCGGCGGGTGCACTTGTCGCCCATGATCATGAACGTGGCAGTGCCCTTGCCGAAGCATTCGCCGATGTTGGGGCAGGACGCTTCTTCGCACACCGTGTGCAGGTTGTGCTCGCGCAGGATGCGTTTGATGTCGTAGAAGCGCGAGCCGGGCGCGGCGGCCTTCACGCGAATCCACTCAGGCTTCTTCAGGCGCTCGGCCGGAACGATCTTGATGGGGATGCGTGCCGTCTTGGCCTGCGATTTCTGTTTTTGCGTCGGATCGTAGACGGCTTCCGCGGGAGCGGCCGCAGCGGCGGATTCGTTCGAGGGGACAGGGGACTCGGCGAGCGTGGACATTGGGCACCTTCAAAACCGGTGCGCAAAGCGGCCCGGTCTGAGACAAAAAAGGCATTTTACCCTTCGCCGCCCGAGTACGCCCGAAGGCGTGGGGCCAGGGGTCCGGAGCTTGGAGCTTGGAGCTTGGAGCTTGGGGCTTGGAGCTTGGGGCTTGGGGCGTGGGGCCTGGGGTCCGGAGCTAGGGGCTAGGGGCGTAAGGCGATGCGCGACGGGCTAGGGGCTACGGGCGCTGGGCGCCCGACGTGCACCCAGCGTCGGCGTCCCCCGCAGGCTGGGTTATCGTCTTGCCTGACCAATCCGCTGAAATCCCCCCTCTTTTCCGATCTGATGTCTCTTCTTCCCCCGCCCCGCCTCGTCGCCCTGATCGCCCCCCGCCTGGATACCGGCCCCATGAGCCGGGCCATTCAGGCCTGTGCGGAACGGTTGGCGCCCGAGGGCTATTTCCTTGCGGCGGGCCCCTGGCACGACCCCGCCATGCTGCCGCAGCTGGCCGCCTTGCAACCGGCCGCCGCACTCGTCATGGGTCCGCTGGACGAGCCGGCCTTGCGCGCCGGACTGGCTGCGCTGGAAATACCGGTGGTGGAAACCTGGAACGCCTCGGCGCATCCCCTGGACACCGCAGTTGTCATCGACAACGAAGAGGCGGGCCGGGCCGCTGCGCGCCATCTGGCCGAAAAGCGGCACGCCATGGTGGCTTGCATCAGCGCTGACAATCCGTGGGAACGCGCGCGGCGCCAGGGTTTCATCAGCGCGGCGGCCGGGCTGGGTCTGGATCGGGTGGCGGATATCGTGCAGCCCGAAGTGCTGCAGATGAATGACGGCCGCATGGCCTTCTTGCGCTTGCTGGCCACCAATACGATCTTCGACGCGGTGTTTTGCACGTCGGACCTGCTGGCCGCGGCCGCGGTGTCAGAAGCGCACAACCGCGACTTGCACGTGCCGCAAGACCTGGCGGTGTTGGGGTTTACGGACGACGGCAGCGCCGCGCAATGGGCGCAGGGGCTGACGACGCTGGGCGTGGATGCCGCCGAGCTAGGCCGGCGTGCGGCGCAAGTGCTGCTGGACCGCCTGCAGGGCGAACTGGCGCCCGGCCAGCATCAAACGCTGGATGTCACGTTTGAGACGCGGCTAAGCACGTAATTGAACGCGGCTGAGCGCCTACTTTGATACGCGGCTAAGCGCGTGAGCGCCCGTCCCCTCACACCCGCCCGTCCCCTCACCCCTCATACAAGGCCGGAAAGCCGCAATCCTGCAGCATCCTATTCGCCTCGTTCAAAAACGCCGGCGTTGACGTTTCCGGGACTCGAACCAGCCACTGCACGGCTTCTTCCTTCTTGCCGCGCAGCAGCAACAGCCGCCCCAGATGGAACATGCCGCGGAAGTCGCCGCCTTCGGCACAGCGCTGGTAGCAGTCGAACGCGCGTTGCATGTCTTGCTCGACCACGTCGCCCGCTTCGTAGAAGCGTCCGACCACGCCAATGGACTTCACGTGGCCCATCTGCGCTGCCTGCTGGTACAGCGCCAGCGCGGCGGCCTTGTTCTGCGTAACGCCGCCCCGGCCGCTGCGCAGCATGTGCGCGTAGTTGTACATGCCCCAGTCCAGGCCGCGGTCGGCAGCCAAGCGGAACCAGTAGGCGGCGACGGTATCGTCGGCGGGCACGCCCCAGCCGTTTTCGTAACAACGGCCCACCATGTTGATGGCCATCGCGTGGTCTTTATTGGCGGCGCGCTTGAACCACGCCAGGCCTTCTTCGGGCTGGCGGTCAACGCCTACGCCGTCGAGCAGCATCTGGCCATAAATGGTTTGCGCCTCGACCAGCCCGAGCTCAGCCGCAGCATGTATCCAGGCGGCGTAGTCTTCAGCCGGTCCCTCGCGCAATCGGGCCAGCTGTTCGGGCGAGGTCGCGGCGACGTCCGCCGCGCTATACGTTTTCATGTTGATTCCCTCTGCGGCGCCAGGCATCCGCCAGATTCCGGGCCAGCGCATCGCCCACGTCGGTGGGCGTGCGCGTGACGCCACAGGCCGCCATATCGACGGTGCGCAGCCCTTCGTAACCACAGGGGTTGATGCCCAGAAAAGGCGTCAGATCCATCTGCACGTTCAGCGACACGCCGTGATAGGCGCGGCCGTTGCGGATCTTGATGCCCAGCGCGGCAATTTTCGCCAGCTCGCCACGGTGAGGATTCGAGGCGGGGTCCGAGGTGGGGTCCAAGGAGGGGTCCAACGCGGCGTTCAACGGGCAATCCACGGCAGGGTCCGGCACATACACGCCCGGCGCGCCGGGCTTGCGGCAAGCGCCCGCCACGCCATGCTGGGTCAAGGTGTCGATGACCGCGTCCTCCAGCAGCGTGACGTATTCCTTCACATACATATCCACGCGCCGCAGGTCGAACAGCGCGTACGCCATCACTTGCCCGGGGCCGTGATACGTCACCTGGCCGCCGCGGTCGCAATGAACGATGGGAATATTGCCGGGGTTGAGCACATGCTGCGGCAAGCCTGCCTGGCCCAGCGTGTAGACCGGCGCGTGCTCGCACAGCCAGATTTCATCAGGCGTATCGGCGCCACGCTGGTTGGTGTAGGCCTGCATGTCCTGCCAGACCGGCAGGTAGTCCGCCGGCCGAGCGAGCCACTTGATCACGGCAATTCCGATTACAGAACGATGGACACCATCGGATGACCGTGCAGGGCCTTGTACAGGTTGTCCAGCTGCTCGCGCGAAGTGGCGCGCACGATGAACGTCAGGCCCATGTAGTTGCCGCCCTTGCTGGGACGCATCTCGACGGTCGCGGCGTCAAAGCCGGGGTCGAATTGCAGCACGACGTCAGTCAGCGTCTGCGCAAACTCGGGATGCTGCTTGCCCATGACCTTGATGGGAAAGTCGCTGGGATATTCGATAAGCGATTCTTCGGGCGGAATATGCATGAGATTTACCTAGGGAAGTGGTTGCCCCTGAACGTTCTTATATGGGGGCAAGCTGCGCTCAGGCAAGTGCCGCCGGAACGACGGGCGGCGGTAATATCAGCCGCCCGGTGACTCGAACAACGGCGTCGCCTGGGCAGCGTCGCTTATCGGTTGCTGAGGGGTTACAGCGCCGCAATCCGGGCATCATAACCCGCTCGCAATTGCTGAAAAACAGGGCCGGGCTTGCCGGAACCGACCGGTTTGCCGTCCAGCGAAACAATCGCCAGCACTTCCTTGGTGGCTGACGACAGCATCAGCTCGTCGGCGGATTCCACCTCTGCCTGCGTGATGCGGCGCGCCTCGAACGGGATGCCGGCCTCGGCGGCCAGCTCGCCCATCAAGCCGTAGCGGATGCCTTCCAGGATCAGGTTGTTCTTGGGCGGCGCCAGCAGCTTGCCACCGGACACGACCCAGATATTGGTCGACGATCCTTCGGTCAGATAGCCATCGCGGAACTGCACGACTTCGTCGGCATCGGCATCCACCGCCTGCTGCTTCGCCAACACATTGCCCAGCAGCGACACGGATTTGATCTCGCAGTGCAGCCAGCGTTCGTCGGGAATGCTGATGGCGGCAAGACCTTGCGTGCGCTGCTCGGCAGAGGGCGGCGACCATGCCGAAATCATGCCGAACACGGTGGGCGTGACCGGCGTCGCCGGGAACTGGTGGTCGCGTTTGGCCACGCCACGCGTCACTTGCAGGTACACGATGCAGGTGTCGAGACTGGTGCGGGCCAGCAACTGCTCGATCAGGTTGATCCAGCCCTCGCGGTCAAACGGCTGCGCGATCCGCAACGCGGCCAGGCTGCGGTCCAGGCGGTTCAAGTGTTCGGCCATGCGGAACGCATTGCCTTGGTACACGGGCACGACTTCGTAAATGCCATCGCCGAAAATGAAGCCGCGGTCGAGGACGGATACTTTGGCCTCGTCTACACGCAGGAACTCACCATTGAGATACACCTGGCTTTCGCCCGGTACGCCCGGAATCATGAGGCACTCCTGAATTTTCAAAAGTAAGGGACGAACCGCCCGGTCCGCCCCAGAATGGAAAACGGGCGTTTCGCGCACGAAACGCCCGTTGCTAGCTTACACCTGCGGCGGCGCGCGTGGCGCGCTCCGCTTACTGGAACCAGCGCTTGACGGTGTCGACCATGCGGCCGAAGAAGCCGGCGCGTTCGACGGCGTCTTGCACCACCAGCGGTTCGGTGCGCAGCACCTTGCCATCCAGCGTGAATTGCAGCGTGCCCACTTGCTGGCCCTTGGCCAGCGGCGCGATCAGCGGGTCAGTGCGCTGCGCCACCGGCTTCAAGTCGCCAGCCTTGCCACGCGGCACCGCAATCGACACCGGCTTCGGCGGACCCAGCTTGACGTTTTCAGCCGTGCCTTCCCAGACGCGTGCGTCGATACCCGGCTGGCTCTTGTCGAACAGCTTCACGGTGTCGAAGTTCTGGAAGCTCCAGTTCAAGAGCTTCAAGCTTTCTTCGGCGCGCGTGGCTTCGCTGTCGGTGCCCACAACAACGACCAGGATGCGGCGGTCGCCGCGCACGGCGGTCGACACCAGGCAGTAGCCGGCCGAATCGGTGTGACCCGTCTTCATGCCGTCAACGGACGGGTCAGCCCACAGCAAGCGGTTGCGGTTGGGCTGCGTGATCTTGTTGTACGTGTAGCTCTTCTGCTTGTAGTAGTGGAAGAAGTCCGGGTGATCGGTGATCAGGTGCGACGACAGCGTGGCCAGATCGCGCGTGGACGTCATGTGCTGCGGGTCCGGCAGGCCGGTCGCGTTCATGAAGTGCGTGTTCTTCATACCCAGGCGTTCGGCTTCCTGGTTCATCAGCGAGGCGAAGGCGGATTCGCTGCCGCCGACGGCTTCGGCCAACGCCACGGACGCGTCGTTACCCGATTGCACGATCATGCCCTGGTTGAGCTCATCTACCGTGACGGGCTTGCGCGGTTCGATGAACATGCGCGAGCCGCCCGTGCGCCAGGCGTGTTCGGACACCGGAACGGTCTGCTCCAGCGTCAGGCGCTTTTCTTCCAGCGCGTTGAACACGACGTAGGCCGTCATGATCTTGGTCAGCGAGGCCGGCTCAACCTTCATGTCGGGGTTGGACGCGGCCAGCGTCTGACCGCTGTTCACGTCGATGACGATCCACGCCTTGGCTGCGATGGTGGGCGCCGGCACCGCCGACACATCACCCACCGGCACCGCCCCCGAGGCCGTCGGCGCGGGCGCCGTGGCGCCTGCGGCGGCCGGAGCGGCTGCGGGCGCCGTTTGCGCCCAGACCGGCATGGAAGCCGCGAGCATCGCTGACAGCACCGCGCCAGACAACAGGCGGCGGGCAAACACAGCGGGGGATTGAGCGGAGTAAGGCAAATTCTTCATCGGCAACGTGGGTCCAGGAAAGACGCCCGCCGGCGCGGGGCTAATGGCTGACAATTATAGGCAGGCCATTGGACCGCCCCGGCCCGCCGGGGGTTCCTGCCGCATTTAAATCATGCAACCTGATGCAACCTGCGGCCTGGCCGCAACGCGGGTTCAGTCCAGCGCGACCTTCAGGCGGGCTTGCACCAGCTGGCGCAGCACCAGCAGCTTGCCGTGGAAAAAGTGGGATGCGCCCGGCACCACCACCACCGGAATCGAACGCGGACGCGCCCAGTCCATGGCTTCGGACAGCGGCACGACTTCGTCTTCTTCGCCGTGCACCATCAGCGTATCGTCAGGAACCTGCACCTCGTGCGACTGGAAACGGTTCACCGCCGGACCCATCAGCATCAGCGCGGACGGCAACACGGCATCGCCCGCCTCGGCCAGCGCCGCGTAGGTTTGCGCTGCGACCGCGGTACCGAACGAAAAGCCCGCCAGCACCCACGGGGCCGCAGCCAGTTCCGGATGCAGCTCGCGCATTTGCGCGACCACCGCCAGCATGTCCTGCGTTTCGCCTACCGATTTATCGAACTCGCCTTCCGACTGGCCGACGCCACGAAAGTTGGGGCGCACCGCCACCAGGCCATGCTGCACGCAAGCGCGCGACAGCGTGGTGACGACCTTGTTTTCGCGCGCGCCGCCTTGCAGCGGATGCGGATGCAAGACCAGGGCCCAGCCTCGCGGTGTGCCGGCAGGCCAGTCGACAGCGCAATCAATGCGGCCGGCGGCCCCGGTAAAGGCGTGGGTATCAGTACGAGCGGAGGACATGGCAGGACTCAACGTGCAAAAAAGAAAATCGATTCAGTTGGCGGACCGCGAGGGGGCCGAGGATTTGGCGGGAGTATCGAACGCCGGTTCGTATGAAGGCCCGGGCCGGGGGCCGAACCCGCGTCGAGGAGTGGATTCGGGTGCGCCTTGCACCACCCCGGCCAGCCATTGCGCCAGCTGATCGGCGGCCTCATCCGTGGCTTGCCGCAGCGCTGCAACGCCGCCGGCCGCGTCTTGCGTGGGCGCGGGCGCCTGCACCTGGATGCGCTTCTGGTCAACAACCGCACGGCCGTTGAGCAGCACCGCCTGCAACACGACGCGGCCTTCGCTGGACTGGCCGTCTTCGGCAAACACCTGTTCGAACTGCATCAACGACAGCTGCAACTGCGGCATCTGAAGGTTGACGCGATCAGCCAGTACCGGCCCCTGGCGCGACAGACGGTCGGTGATGCGCTGGCGCACCAGCTCCGTCGGCGACGAGGCCCAGCGGACCGTCGCGTACGCCTTGGGCGCGGCGCTGTCGCCCACGCGCCAGATCATGCTGGTGTCCGACAGAGCGGGCGCGGCTTGCAGGCTCATGGCGATTGGCGCGCGTGCGGGCAACGCAGGCACAGGCTTGGCGTCCAACCCCAGGTCGAACACCGAGGGCGGCGCGTTGACGCGGCCAATGCTGCAGCCCGCCAGGGCCGAGGTCATTGTCAGGGTCAGGATCAGTACGGCGCGGCGCATCTTCATTTGGGCTGTCTCCCGAAACCGGCAAATCCGGCTTCGCCGGGTCCGGGCGCAACGGGCGCCGGGCCGAACAAGAACGATTGCGGCGTGCTGTCCACACGGCGCAGGGTGTTGGTGGCGCCGCGCGCAGCTGCGCTGACGTTGGCGGCCATGTTGGTGACGGCGGGCAGGGTCTCGCCATCGAGCCGGGCCGCGGCTAGCGCGATGTCGTTCAAGCTGCGGGTGGCCACCGACAAGGGGCCATCAGGCGCATTCAACCGCGCCAGCGCTTGCCGCGACTGCTGCGCCAGGTCAGCGATTTCGCGCGCGGCGCGATCGGCCTGGCGCGACGTGCTGCCCAGCGAATCCACCAAAGGCCCAAGCTTGGCCAGCGTGGGCCCCAGATTGCGGCTGGCCTCGCGCAGCGACTGCGAGATGTCAGTCGCGTTTTGCAGAGTGGCCGTCAGCGCCTGCACGTTTTGCTCGCTCAACACGCGGCGCAGTTGTTCGGTGGCTTCTTCCACGTTAGATATCAGCTTGCCGCCGCGTTGCTCGATACGGTCCAGAAAGCCCGGGCGCAGCGGAATGGCGGCCGGGTGCTCGGCCGACGA
The DNA here is from genome assembly GCF_902859595.1 of Achromobacter kerstersii. Classification (GTDB taxonomy): domain Bacteria; phylum Pseudomonadota; class Gammaproteobacteria; order Burkholderiales; family Burkholderiaceae_B; genus Achromobacter; species Achromobacter kerstersii. The sequence goes on from NZ_CADIJQ010000005.1 coordinate 109,943, forward strand.
CGCCAGCCGCTTGAGCGACGAGCCATCATCGCGCAGTTCCACGTTGGCCATGCCGGTCACGCCCTGCACGCCAAGTTCCGCCCACGTCGATTCGGTGATCGGCGTATTGGGCGCCACGCCGATGCGGATGCGCACCTGGCCCGGCTTGTCGGGGTTCAGCGCCAGCGACTGCACCTTGCCAACGGGCACGCCTTGATAGCGCACGGCCGACTGCGGGTTCAGCCCGCTGACCGCCGTGGCCGAGATGATTTCGTACGGTTGCAGCTTGGTCCGGTCCCGTCCGATCCAGACGGCCACCAACGCGGCGGCGGCCAGCAAGACCAGCGTGAAGATACCGGCCATGAGCGCATGACTACGGTTTTCCATGATGCAATCCCTTCGGCGCCAGATCCCCAAGCGCGCGCAAACCGCGTTCGCCCAGGAAGAATGTGTGAATGAACGGGTGGTCGACCTTCAATACTTCCGGCACCGTGTCGCACACGATCACCCGCTTGTCCGCCAGCACGGCGACACGCGTGGCCAACGCTAGCAGCGTGTCCAGATCGTGCGTCACCATGACGACGGTAAATCCCAACTGCCGGTGCAGGCTGCGCACCAGGTCCACGAATTCATCCGAGCGCAGCGGGTCCAGACCCGCCGTGGGCTCGTCCAAAAACACCAGTTCCGGGTCCAGCGACAGCGCGCGCGCCAGCGCCACACGCTTGACCATGCCGCCAGACAAGTCCGACGGCCGCTTGTCGGCATCTTTCGCCGTCAGCCCCACCATGGCCAGCCGGCACATGACAACGTCGCACACCAAATCTTCAGGCACCGTGCGCAATTCGCGCAGCGGCAAGGCCACATTGTCGAACACCGACAGCGCCGAGAACAGCGCCCCCGCCTGAAACAGCATGCCCCAGCGGTACGACAGGCGCCGGCGTTCACTGGGCGACAGGTCAAACAGCGAATGCCCCAGCACCTTCACCATGCCGGCCGCGGGCCGGTCCAGGCCGATGATCTGGCGCAGCAGCACCGTCTTGCCCGTGCCCGATCCGCCCACCAGCACCAGGATTTCTCCGGGGAAGACGGTCAGGTCCAGATTGTCGTGAACCACGTGGTCGCCGAACGCCGTGCGCAGTCCACGCACCGAAATCACAGGTTCAACCGTGACGCTGTCTTCGTTAAACAGGCGGTTCTGGGCGGCGTTGCTCATCAAATGCCCACCGAGCTGAAGATGATGGCGTACAGCGCGTCCAGCAGGATCACGCCGGTAATCGAGGTCACAACCGACGTGGTGGTGCCGCGCCCCAGGCTTTCGGTATTGGGCTGAATGCGCAAGCCGAAGTGGCACGCGATCAGCGCAATCAGGATGCCGAAGGTCACGCCCTTCAGGATGCCGATCCAGTAATTGGTCAGTGAAATGGCGTCGGGCAGCGACGTCAGGAACCATTGCGCGGACACGCCCAGCTGCATCTGCGCGGCCAGCATGCCGCCCAGGATGGCCATGGCGTCCGTCCACAACACCAGCAGCGGCATGGTGACGGCAAGCGCCACCACGCGCGGCAGAATCAGCCGTTGCCCGTGCGAAATCCCCATGACGAGCATGGCGTCCAATTCCTGCGTGACCCGCATCACGCCGATCTGCGCAGTGATGGCCGAGCCGGACCGCCCCGCCACCAGGATGGCGGCCAGAACCGGGCCCAATTCGCGCACGATGGACACGCCCAGCAGCCGCACGATGAAGCGGTCAGCGCCAATCATCTGTAGTTGCTGCGCGGAAAGATAAGACAGCACGACGCCAATCAGAAAGCCCACCAGCGCTGTGATGCCTAGCGCCTGCGCGCCGGTGCGGTACACCTGCGCGGAAATCTCGCGCCACGGCCCCAGACGCGGCCGGCGCAGCATGCCGCCAAAGTCCAGAATCAGCTGGCCCAGCATGATGAGCAGCGCGCGCCCGTTTTCGGCGGCCTGCAAGATGGCGCCGCCCAACGCGCGGACCCAGCCCAAGGTTTCTGGCTGCGGTGGGGCCGCCTGCATCTCGCCCTTGTTCAGGGCCAGCGCGTTGAACACGTCTTGCTGGCCGGCCGACCAACGCACGCGCTCGGGCAGCTTTTCGCCCCAGGCTTGCCAGATCAGCAAGGCGCCGATGGTGTCCAGCCGGCTGATGCCGTGCAAGTCCCAGCGCGCGCCATCCTGGGCAGCGCGGGCCATCGCCGTGCGGCGGCGTTCGACTTCGCCGGCCTCGGCCAGGGCCAGAACGCTCCAGTCGCCCGCCACATGGCAGACGTTCCCGTCCTGACGGAACGGGGCGGCGGCGGACGCGCGTGAAGCGGAATGCGGCATGAAGGCGGGACACCGATGCAAAATGTATCGCCAATGATAAACGCTTGAGGGCCGAAAGACCGCGAGGTCTGGCCGCGTGCCCTACAATCGCCGCCATGCCCGATCACGTCCGCCCTATCGACCTGCCCGCGCCGGAAACCCTGGCCCGGGAGCTAGGTTCCCGCCTGCCTGCCTTCCAAGACATCGCCTGGACCCGCAGCACCGGCTCGACCAACGCCGACCTGCTGGCCCGTGCCCGCTCGGGCGCCACGGCCGGCAAACCCTGGCTGCTGGGCACCCATCTTCAAGAAACCGGCCGCGGACGCGCCGGACGGCCCTGGCAGAACAGAGAGGGGTCGACGTTGATGTTTTCGTGCGCGTTTGACGTGCATCTGCCCGCCGTGCAACTGCCCGCGCTGTCGCCCTTGGCGGGCGTGGCCGCCTGCGAGGCGCTGCGCGCCGTCGCCGGCCCGCAAGCGGCGGGCCTGTGCATGAAATGGCCCAACGACGTGCAATGGCACGACGCCAAGCTGGCGGGCGTGCTGGTCGAGACGACCCGCAACCCCGGCGGCCGCGAGGCTGGCTACACCGTCGTCATCGGCATGGGCGTGAACCTGACCGACGCCGCCGAGCTGTCCCGCTCGCTGGGCCGCGACGTGGCTGACTGGCAGCAGGTGCAAGCGCAATCCGACCGCCAAACCACCGCTGCCGACCTGATCTGCGCCAGCGCCACCGCCTGGCATGACGCCGTTCAAACACTGGAACGCGAGGGGTTCGCCGCATTCCGACACCGCTTTGATCAGGTGGACGCGCTGGCGGGCCGCCTGGTCAACGTGCTGGAAAAAGGCGATATCCTACTGAGCGGCCCCGCCTGTGGCGTGGACGAACAAGGCCGCCTGCTGGTGCAAACGCCCGAGGGCGCCACACCGATCTCGGTCGGTGAAATTTCGATTCGACGCCAAGCATGATTATTCTTATCGACTCCGGCAACAGCCGTCTCAAGGTGGGTTGGCTGGACGCCAGCAACCCCGACATGCCTCGCGAACCGGCGGCAATCGCCTTCGACGGACTGGATCTGGATGCGCTGGATGGCTGGCTGACCGCCCTGCCGCGCCGCCCCTTGCGCGCGCTGGGCGTGAACGTGGCGGGTGAAGCCCGTGGCACGGCCATCGCCGCCATTCTGCAAAAACATGGTTGCGCCGTCACCTGGTCGCCGTCGCAGGCGACAACGCTGGGGCTGGTCAACAGCTACCGCGTGCCGACGCAACTGGGCGCCGACCGCTGGGCCTCGCTGCTGGGCGTGCTGTCGCGCCTGCCCGGCGCGCACCCGCCCTTCGTCCTGGCCAGTTTCGGCACCGCGACCACCATCGACACCGTCGGCCCCGACAACGTGTTCGCGGGCGGCCTGATCCTGCCCGGCCCCGCGATGATGCGCAACGCGCTGGCCCACGGCACCGCCAACCTGCCGATCGCCAACGGCCAGGTCGTGGCCTACCCCGTCGACACGCACGAGGCCATTGCCTCGGGCATTGCCGCAGCCCAGGCGGGCGCGGTGGTGCGCCAATGGCTGGCCGGCCGCCAACGCTACGGCCAAACGCCGCAGATCTATGCGGCGGGCGGCGGATGGCCCGAAGTGCATCAGGAAATTGAACGCTTGCTGGCAGACGCCGGCGGCGCATTCGGCGCCGCGCCCGTGCCGGTCTACCTGGATCACCCCGTCCTGGACGGCCTGGCCGCCGTCGCGCGCGCCACCCTGGACGCCAACCCCTGAGCAAGGCCCGCCATGCGAGTGCTCTTCATCCTGATCCTGCTGGCAAATTTATGGGTGCTGGCCCTGGGCCAAGGCTGGATCGGCGTGCGGCCTGAGGATGAGGGGCGCGATACGCGCAGGTTCAGCCAGGAGCTGAACCCGGGCGCGGTGACGCTGGTGCCGCGCAAGACGCCTTAGCGGGCCGTCCAGCGCCGCTCGCGGCGCCTTGACCGGTTGGCGTGAACCCGTTCCCGTCGAGGGTTTCGCATCGCGTCTGATCGCGTGATCAGCCCAACCAGGGCGCCAGCGCCTCCATGGTCCGGCGTGTTGCGCCGGCATGCAATTCAAACCAGGCACGCGCCGCGCGGCTTGCGCTGGCGCGGCTGCCCTCATCCCGCAACCAGGCCAACGCCGCATCCACGGCCTGCGCGGGATCGGCCTCCCGCAAGGCCGCGCCCGCCGCCATCGCGTCTTCCGCCGCCTGCTTGAAATTGAACGTGTGTGGTCCCACCACGACCGGCACGCCCGCCGCGCAAGCCTCGATCAGATTCTGTCCGCCCAGCGGCGCAAAGCTGCCCGCCACGATGGCGACGTCCGCCGCGGCGTAATAGAAGGCCATCTCGCCCAGCGTATCGCCCAGCAGCACCGCCGTTTGCGGGTCGGGTCCAGCGCCGCTGCTGCGCCGAACAAACGGCAACCCGGCATCGGCAAGCATTTGAGCCGCCTCGTCAAAGCGTTGCGGGTGGCGCGGGATCAGGATGAACAGCGGGGCACCCGGTTGGCCTTGGTGACGTTTGATCGCATCGATGAACGGCGCATCCTCGCCCTCGCGCGTACTGGCAATGGCGATGACCGGCCGACCCAGCCGCGCGCGCCAGTCCCGGCCCGCCTGGACCTGCGTGGCGGGCAGCATCAGGTCGAACTTCAGGTTTCCCGTAACCACAGGCGTGGGCGCACCGGCCTGCGCCAGCCGCCCCGCGTCCTCGGAAGTCTGCGCCAGCACCTGATCCAGGCCGGCCAACGCCTCACGCATCACACTGCCCATGCGCCTTGCCTGGCGCAGCGACGACTCGGAATACCGGGCGCTGAGCAGCGCCATCGGCACCCTTGCGCGACGCGCGGCGGCGAGCAGATTCGGCCAGATCTCGCGTTCGATCAGCAGGCCGCAGCGCGGTTGGTGGCCAAGCATGAAGCGGCGGGTCGCGCCAGGAAAGTCGTACGGCAGCCACACCTGACGCAGTTGCCCACGGGCGATGGCGTCCGCAAACAAGCGCTGGCCCTCGGCTCGGCCGGTTGCGGTCATGTGAGTCAGCAGCACCGGCAGGCCACGGTCAAGCAGGGCCTGCAGCAGCGGCTGCGCGGCGCGCGTCTCGCCCAGGCTGACGGCGTGCACCCAGACGGGTGCGACCCCTTCGAATTCGGAAGCGGGAGGCGTAGCCGAAGCAGCAGGATCAGGCAGATGGCCGAAGCGTTCGCGCGAAAAGACGTCCCATTGGCCGCCGGCGCGTTTGGCGCGACGCGCCATCCACAGCCACAACAGCGGCGCCAACGCCCGCAATGCCAGCGTATAGACGCCGCGGTTCATATCACTGCGCGGCCAACGCCTGTTCGACGGAGGCCATGACCGCTTCGCGCGATGGCGATGCGCCTCGATCGCCCAGGCTGGCGGTGTAGTTCGAGCCGACCAGCGGCGTGCGGACCGGCGTGGAAGCGCGGTAGATGCCGATGGTGGGGCGGCCCAGGGCGGCCGACAAATGGGTCAGGCCACTGTCCAGACCCACCATCAGGCGCGAACCGGCCAACAGGCGCGCGACCGAGGTCAGGTCCATGCGGGGCATGACTTCGGCGCCATCCATGCCCGCCACCAACAAGCCGGCGCGCTGCGCTTCAGACTCGTTGCCCGCCAGCAGCTTCAGCGTGCAACCGGCCTCGCGCAGACGGCGGAACACCGCGCGCCAGTCGTCTTCCGGCCAGAGTTTGTCGTCGCGGCTGGCCGACGGCATGATCACGGCGTAGCCGCGGTCGGTATCCAGGTGATGCAGGCGCGGAAGTTCGGTGGCGTTCAGGCCGGCGCTGCCGATTTCGAGTACGGGTTCGGGGGCCTGCGTCGCTTGGCGCGCGAAGGCTTGCAGGCCAAAGTCCGGCAAGCCCGCATGCTGGTAGCCAAACGTCAGCCCCGCCAGCTTGCGTTGGCGGATCACGGCGGGTTGCCAGAATTCCACACGATGACGCACGTTGTAGAACAACGAGGCCAGCGGCTCGCGCGCCGAGCGCCAATCCAGGCCGTGGCGAACGCCGCGGGCCTGGCGTACCAGCCACGCGGATTTGAGCAGCGCCTGCATGTCCAGAACGATGTCGTATTGGGTGGAACGCAGACGCTCTTTCAACGCCCTGCGCTCGGCGCGCACCTGCGACGACCACCACGACTTACGCCAGCGGCGATGCGCGACCTTGATGATTTCGTTGACGGCCGGATGCCAGGACGGGATTTCGGCGAATGCTTCCTCGACGATCCAGTCGATCTGTGCGTCCGGGACGTGCCGGGCTATGTCGGTGATAGCCGGCAACATGTGGACGAGGTCGCCCAGGGAGGACGTGCGAACGATGAGAATGCGGGTGGGCATCAACACTGATGATCGTGCAATTGAAGGAGCGAATGTACAACACATCAAGGCCCGAGGGGCAGACTGCCCTGCCGCGTCGAACTGACTATGCAAGGTAGAATTCATTTCATGCGGAGCTTTCCACCCGCGTTGCCGCAAAATGGCATCCTCATTTCACCGACCATTGCCGTCTATCGGCAAAGCATCTGTCCGCGATGAAAATTCTAACGGTATTTGGCACTCGTCCTGAGGCCATAAAAATGGCGCCTCTGGTGCATGCGCTGGCACAAGAGCCCGCCATTGAGGCGCGTGTGTGCGTAACCGCGCAGCACAGGGAAATGCTGGACCAAGTTCTTGGCTTGTTTGATATTCAGCCCGATTTCGATCTGAATATCATGAGGCCCAGCCAAGATCTCACCGATGTCACCAGCGCCATTCTGAATGGCATGAAACGTGTATTTCAGCACTTCCAGCCAGATTACGTTGTTGTGCATGGCGACACGGCCACCACCTTTGCTGCAACACTGGCCGCGTATTATCACAAGATCCCTGTCGGGCATGTGGAGGCCGGACTACGCACCGGCAACATCTATTCGCCATGGCCCGAGGAGGCGAATCGCAAACTGACGGGAGCATTGGCAAACTTGCACTTTGCGCCGACCGAAACTTCCCGGACGAATCTGCTGCGCGAGGGAGTGCCAACCGAAAATATCATTGTGACGGGCAATACCGTCATCGATGCGCTTCTCTGGGTAAAGCAAAAACTGATTGCCGATCAAAATTTGCGCAACTCAATTGCGGCGCAAATGCCCTTCTTGAGCGACGATCGGCGCATCGTGCTGATTACCGGACATCGCCGGGAGAGCTTTGGTTCCGGATTTGAAAGAATCTGCCAGGCCATCGCGACCTCCGCCGCACGGTTTCCTGATCACGATTTTGTTTATCCGGTCCATTTGAATCCGAACGTCCGTGAGCCGGTAAACCGGTGGCTGAAAGGCCTGAAAAATGTCTTTCTGGTCGAACCGATGGATTACCTGCCCTTTGTTTATTTAATGGACAGATCTCACATCATCTTGACAGATTCCGGCGGCATTCAAGAAGAGGCCCCGTCGTTAGGCAAGCCAGTGCTGGTCATGCGCGATACGACCGAACGCCCTGAGGCCGTCACAGCGGGCACGGTGCGGTTGGTCGGGACGGATGTGAACACGATCACAGAGCAAATCGCCATGCTGCTCTCGCAGAACGGCGAATATCAAAAGATGAGCATCGCGCATAATCCTTATGGCGATGGGCTGGCAAGCAAGCGCATCGTAGATACCCTCCGCCAGACGGAGAAATTTTCAGACTGATTCGCCTGCCCAAGTCCTGATTGCTATCCAGCTATCCCGAAAGCCTATTTCTTTTCGGGATAGCCATCAGGATTGTTTTTTTGCCATTTCCAGCCATCTCGGCACATTTCGTCGACAGTCCGCTTGGCGACCCAGCCCAACACTTGATTCGCCCGAGAGGGATCCGCCCACGCCTCTCCGATATCGCCTGCCCGGCGCGACGTGACCTGATGCGGTACGGCAACGCCGCTGACCCCCTCGAACGCGGCAATCAATTCCTTCACCGAGGTACCCCGCCCGGTACCCAGGTTAAACGCCGCAAACCCCTGCTCGCTACGCGAGGACAGAGCATATTCAATTGCTTTGACGTGCCCATCCGCCAAATCTGCAACATGGACATAGTCCCGCACGCCTGTGCCGTCAGGGGTATCGTAGTCATCCCCGAAGATGCGCAGGCGATCTGCACGGCCTATAGCGGTACGCGTTATGTACGGAAAAAGATTGTTGGGCTCGCCCCGGGGATCCTCTCCAATCAATCCCGTTTCATGCGAACCAATAGGATTGAAATACCGCAGGCATATGGCCTTTATTGCGGAATGCGATGCGCAAAGATCTTGCAGAATCTGCTCGACCATCGCCTTAGTCCAGCCGTAGGGGTTGGTCGGGGCAATTCGATGCCCCTCTACGAACGGCAAAAATTCGGGCTCGCCATAGACGGTCGCCGAGGAACTAAACACGATAGTATCCACGCCCGCACGGCGCATCGCCGTCAGCAGAACGAGAGTGCCTGCCACGTTATTGTCGTAGTACTCGAGTGGCTTGCTATTGGACTCCCCCACGGCCTTCAAGGCAGCAAGATGGAGCACACAAATGACAGGCGCCCCTCGATCGGCGCACTGCTGGAAGACGGCACTCAATGCGTCTGCGTCCCGGATGTCTCCCTTAACGCACTCGACCGCCACGCCTGTAATCTGTTCGACACGTTCAAGAGCGACAATGCCGCTATTGGAAAAGTTATCGAAGACCACCGGTCGGTAACCTGCTTGAATCAGGCTGACGAGAGTGTGCGTGCCTATATACCCCGCACCCCCGGCGACCAAAATCGTGTTTTCCATGGCTACTCTGTTCCAGTGCTACTTCAAGGCATGACACCAAGGCGGCCGCGGACGGCGCGCTTCACTCGCCTATATCCACGCAACGGCAAGCCAAGAAGATTTTCAAACGAGGTATCCAACCGAGCGCAAGGCCCCAGCAAGCGCCAATACGCAGCAATAGGCACGTAGTGGAACATTCTGGCGATCTTGATACCGCGATGTACTTTTTTGCCAAACATATCCCAGATGATTCCGGTTTTCAGCCAAGCAGAACCGAAGTTCTTATCTGCGACTGCAAAAATCTCTTGGAGCGCCTTTAGCTTCGGATAGTCAGAGAGCGTACTCACACGTCGAATCCACGAAACGCAGTGAATTGCGACATACCACATCAGCTGCTTTCGGTAACTGTCAAACGCGCCCTTCTTTCTGTAGAAAGCAAGCATGTCGTTCAGCGCCGGCACGATATTCAGGATCCGCTTGTCCGTCTGCTTCATTGACTGGGTCGGACGCGTAATATCGTAGTTGTACAGTTCCTTGTCCACGTAATAGATTTTTTTCGCGACAAGATAGCTCTTGGGCACGAAATTCGCATCGGCAAACATGATCCCCGGCAAAAGCCGGACATCTGGATCATCAAATATCGAACGGTGATAAATCCGGCCGCATGGCGTCGCCCAGTTCCGGTACAACAGGTCGCGATCCGTCGTCGTCAATTCGCGCTCGGAATCGATCGGGATTGGCTTGAACTGCGACGTATAGCCGGTAAAGTAATAACGCAGATTACCGATCAACAGATCCGCCCCGGTCTCTTGCGCCTTGGCGTACATGAATTCGATGGCATCATCATCAAGAAAATCATCGCCATCGACAATAATTATGTATTCGCCGGTTGCCCGGTCAATGCCGTAATTACACGCCGCGCCATGACCACCGTTCTCCTTGATGAACGACTTAAAGATACCAGGCCACTTCTCTACATACTCGTCAATGATAAGTTGACTGTCATCCGTCCCCCCATCATTGACGACAAGCACCTCGATGTCCTTGCACTTTTGATTCGCAAGCGACGCCAGGCACCTTTCAACATAGAATTCCAGGTTGTATACCGGAACAACAACACTGACTTTAGGCCTCATTTCTTTTTGTTCTCGTCAAAATCGGAATCAAACACATCCAAAGCACGCTCAATGATGTTGTTCATATCGTAGTAGCGATATTCAGCCAATCGACCAACCAATTTCAAATTGGCAAAAGTCTCGGCCAGCTCCACGTAACGGGCATACAGTTCGGCGTTGGTATCCTTGGGGATGGGATAGTAAGGAATGCTCTTCGAGGGCACGTTACGATCATATTCCTGCGGATACTCCTTCATGATGGTCGTCTTTTCCGGCTTTTCTCCCATCAGGTGCTTGTATTCCGTAATACGGGTGAATTCTTCCGAGTTCGGATAGTTCACCGTGGCAGTCGGTTGATACAGATCCATGTCATGCGTTTCGAGGTCGAACCTTAGCGACCGGTATGGCAGCTCTCCGTAGGCATAATTGAACAGTTCGTCCACAGCTCCGGTATAGATCACATCGCCGGTGAATTCTTCGCCCTCGAGCAGGATCTTTCCCGTGTCTACGTCAAACCGCAACACGTCATGCGCCTTCGTATTCAAGCGAACTTCGATATTGGGGCTTGACAGCATATTTGCGAACATGGCCGTGTAGCCTTTCTTCGGCAAAGCCTGGTGGCTCTCCTGGAAGTAGCGGTCGTCGTAGGACAGATGCACGGGCACGCGGGCGGTAATTGTCTCGAAATCGAGATTCTCGGGTTTGTCGCCCCACTGTTTTGTGGTGTAGTTCAGATAAATATTCTGAAAAATAAACTCACCAAGGTCGCGCACACGTGAGTCGCTATGCTTGCGAAGCACGGAAACCGGAACCTTCACATCCATGCCGAATTCCGAAATCAGCAGTTGCTTCAAGTCTGCTGCTTGTTCAGGCAGCAATTTCTCGAGGGACGTCAGGTTGAACGGAACCGGCACCAACTGGCCCTGCACATGCGCCAGCACGCGATGCTGGTAGGGCTCCCAGTCCGTGAATTGCGAAATATAGGAAAGCACACGGGGACTATTGGTCCGAAACAGATGGGGACCGTATTTATGAACCATGACCCCATGATCATCGCGGTAATCATACATATTACCGGCGATATGATCCCGCTGCTCGATCAACAGAACCCGCTTATTGCTTTGGGAGGCCAGGCGCTCCGCGAGGATGGATCCAGCAAAACCGGTTCCAACAATCACTACGTCATAATTATTCATATCACACCTTTATAACTGATCGAATTGCATCTTCCATGAGGCGCGATACCCTCTCGACGGAGTACTCTTCGTATACTGAATAGTCAGGATTTATTTTCTTGTCGATATAGCGCTTCAGCACATAGGCGATTCGATCCAGTCTGCTATCCGCAACTAGATTTTTCGCCTTTACCATAATGTCTGCCGTAGGCCCTTTGGCCATCGTGATCGACGCGATGGGCTTACGCGCCCCCATGTAATCCGTCAGCTTTCCCGGAAAGAAGGGATTGCAGTCCAAACCATCCTCTTCCCTCGTGAACATGCCGTCAATCAGGAGAAGCGCGTCGGCCTCCGCCATCAAACGCAAGCTCTCGGAGTAGGCGACCGGCCCCAGGAAACTCACATGTGACGGATGGCGCATGGAAGAATGGGCGGCTCTGTCATTTTCGCAAGGTGCGCCGCCATAGAATCGGAGTTCAAAGCGGCCTTTGTATTCAGGATATATCTCCAGCAGCCGATCAACCGCCTTTAACACCGGCTCAGCGGTGCGCTTCACGTGATAAAGCGTGCCCAAATGCGAAAAAACAAATTTCTCATCCCCTCGTTCCCGGGGAGCGCGGTACATCTTCTGATCAAAGCAGTGAGGCACCACCACCGCCTTGGCTTTCAACGCAGCCAGATCACCGGTGAACATGAGGTCCCGTTGATACTCGTTATTCAGAATAACAAGATCGGCGTTCCGCAGGGTGGCTCGCTCAATAGCGCAATCCTCCTCGATCAGGGGGTACCCGGCAATGTACTTGACATACGGATTCTTAATAAAGAGGTCACCAAAATAGCTGATCCAGGGCATTTCCGGATGCTTTTTCTTAATCGCCGCTGCGGCTTCATGGCTTACGAGCTCATTCGAATGCGAGATGATGAAATCAAATTTCTCGTTCGATTCTTCGAATGCCTTTACCACACCCTCGATGAACTTAGCACGGGCATCGCGCGTACGCGGCTGCGTATGATCGGCATCCTTGACCTCAATTCGTTTAATCGGCGCGGATGCGAAAGCCATGATTCCGTCGTCGCGCGCATCGCGCGCAACCTGGACGACCGTGTAGGAAAAATCAGTGTCTTTGATTCGTTTGAAAAAATCTAGATCCGCAGACCCTATATAGGGCGCAAAAAACCAAGAGGGGGCAAAACCGTTAAGTTTTTTCATTATGAAGCTAATATATGCTTTAAGCCTCTTCCGGCCAAATTTTACGAGGAGCGACGTCTATTATAGACAGTACGAATAAGTTTTCGGAGGCGGGAAATTCGCGATGAATCGCCTTGTTTTCGCACGCCGATTAGGTCAGCGGCCCAAGCGGCTCCGAACAGCGTCTGAAATCCGCTCTCGCCATGTCTTTTGCTGCTGCAGGCGGATATCAAGCCTGCTGAGAGCACCCTCAAGCGCCTTGATCGACTGAGCTAGCTCTTCGACCTCGCGCCGACCCTCAGCATTAAGATCCCGCAATTCGTTCAACATCTGTTTCATCACTTGCGAACGATGCTCTTCGGCGTGCGCCATGCCCGAGAGGATCTCCCGCTGCGTGGCAGCAACTTGCGCCTGCTCCCTGCCCCAACGAAGAGCGTTCATGCGCGACTCGTAAAATCGGAAACCTTCAACGGCTGCGGGGGAAAAGTACGCTGCGGAGTGCAACACGCGCCCGATACGGTAGAACAACTCCTCTGATTGAAGATATGGCACCTGCGAGGCGGCAGTCTCCTCAGCCTGAAGCACACTGTATATTGCCCGAACCAACGGCGATCCGCTGTAAGTATAAGCAGATATTTGCTTCGCAAACGAGGACCAGACCGCGTCCTCAGAGTGGTGCCGCCGCATCATCTCCAACAGTTCCGCCGTTCTTGCCGGCCCGCCTTCAAGTTGACTGACAAGATCTTCGGTCGACAAGTTAGGCAGATTACGTCCGGAGAAATTGGCGGACGCAGCGCGCCGAAACAGGTCGGGGCCGACAAAGCCTTTGACCCCGTCGTAGCCGACCATGCACACCGGCTTGTCACAGGCCACGCCTTCCAGCAACACCCGGCCCATCCCCGCGACGCCGGCGCTCGAGTGCATCAGGTTATGAACATCTGAACGCGCCCCCAGGAACCGGGCGATGTGATCAACGCCATCCGACTGCAGCCATTCTTCCAGCGTCACTCGACCAGGCCCATCCCCGACGATATCGATGTGGGTGAAACCAAGCGCATGCGCTTGGTTTACGAACTGCCGGATGCCATGGATCTTGACCGCATCAAGTCGGCTGACGACCAACCACGGCGCGTCATTGGGCATCAACGAATCGGAATGCCCAAACCGGTTAACATCAATCGCGTTGTATTGTATGCAAAGCTGCCCGCCAGGAACGTAAGGCGCCGACAGGTCGCGGACCTCCTCGGATACGGCAAGCACGGCATTTGCCGTGGGCAGGACCAACGCTGCCGAAAGGTAGTCGTTGAACGGACCGTATCCGGAGCTCAATGACGCCGGACCATGCAAAGTGAGAATAAAAGGCACGCCTTCCAGCGCTGCCGCCAGCATCGCAGGGAAAAGACTGGTGAACGGATGCGCATGCACATGCGTGACCGCCATTTCCCGAATGAGTGCGCGCAAATTTTCCACAGTCGCCACCAAATCGGTGACGGTAGAATCCGGCCCCAGCCGCAGTCCGGTGCGAAGCGTAGCCAAGCCGGGCGGCAAAAACTCGGCGATCGGCTCGGAACCGCAAGCCAGATGCACCGCCCAGCCATCGGCAGCCATGACTCTCACTTGACCGGCTATGTATGTTTCCAGACCGCCAACGTCGTAGCTCTCGGTAACGATAAGAATAGAGGGTGATCTGCCGCTCACAGCTTCTCTACCCGGGCTTTCGACGCAAGCGCGGCAATTCCGCTGCCCAACGTACGGCGATGGCTCACCTTAAGAATGATTACGTCGGTCTTTCGGTCGAGATAGTCCATCCCCGCTTTAGTAACCTCTTCGGCGATGGCAAGCGTGACAAAATAGCTGCCTTCGCACAAAGCCAGCTCCAGATCGAAAACGACCCGCAGGCGATCCCCAGGTTTGGCATCTGCATAGCTGGAATCGTGATAGAGCGTACTCGTGCCAAAGGCGGAAACGCCCTCGACCGTTCTAATAAGCAAGCCCGCCTGCATCATCGAGATTGGCGCGAACACCTCGACATCCACCTCGATTCGGGCCTTCTGTCCTATCTCAAAAGCCTCGCACTGCTCGCCAGCCTCATCCAAGGCTCGCCAGCCGCGGATCAGCGCCCGCATACCGGGATCGTCATCCGGACCCGGCTCAATCGCTCCCGATGTCGCCACTTGCTCCGAAACGGCCCTCTGTTCATCGGCCGCCGCCTCACCCGACGACACATTTGCGTTCAAATAGCGCAAATAGGTCCGCTCGTCGGAGTAAAGCAACGCGTGGTATTGGTCGACGACTTCTTTGGCCGGACCCAACCCATGCAATTCGCCCCGATGCAGCAAGGCCGCGCGTTGACAGAATTTCTCCACGGTTGAGGTTGCGTGGGTAACGATCAAGATGGCGCAACCGCCGGCTCGCAAACGTTCGATGTAATCAAAACACTTGCGCTGGAACTTCTCATCCCCGACAGACAGCGCTTCATCGACGATCAATACGTCAGGCTGGACGCATGCCTGTACCGCAAACGCCAAGCGCACATACATACCGCTTGAATACGTCTTGACAGGCTGCTCCAAGTGCTCCCCGATGTCCGCAAAAGCTATGATCTCGTCGATTCGCTCGTCCATCTGGTCTTTGGAGAAGCCCAAAATAGAACCGTTCAGGTAGACGTTCTCGCGTCCCGTGAACTCCGGGTTGAAACCGGAACCCAACTCCAATAGCGCAGCAAGCTTGCCGTTGACGGTGGCCTCCCCCGACGTAGGCGCCAGCGTGCCGGCAATAATCTGCAACAACGTACTCTTGCCGCTGCCATTACGGCCAAGAATTCCTACTGTCTCGCCCTTTTTTACGTCCAGCGTGACATTACGGAGCGCCCAGAATTCCTTGAAATATTGGCGTCGCCCTAGCGAGAGAAATTGCAGCAAACGATCCCGCGGTTGCGAGTACATCTCAAACCGCTTGGAGACGTTCTCTACCGAAATGACTTTCTCAGAGAACATCGGCAAACCCCTTCCTTGTTTTTTGGAACCATGAAAAACCCAATGCCGCAACGACCATCGCCACCACCATATAGATTGCCCAAACATCCCACTCAATCGTTTTCCCCCAGAACAGAACGTTCCGGCTTTGCTCGATAATGAGGGTCAGCGGACTGATATGGAGGAATGGACGAAATCTCTCTGGAATCGCCTCTGCCGCATAAAATATGGGTGAGAGAAACATGAGAACGGTTGTAATGATGCTAATGAATTGCGTAACGTCCCGCAGATATACACCCAGCGCCGCAAGGAACCAGCTGAATCCCAATATGATGATGGCCAAAGGCAAAATTACCAGCGGGAACAGCACAACGGTCCAATGCGGAACGCCAAACAAGATCAGGTAAAAGATCACCCAAACCAGAAGACTGATCAGCATATGGAAGAGCGCCGCACCCAAGGATACGCAAGGAAGCGTTTCCAAAGGGAACACGACCTTTTTGACATAATTGACATTACCCAAGATCAATGACGGGGCGCGGTTTATGCACTCGGCGAACATATTGAACACAATAAGGCCGGCAAAAAGCACCAAAGCAAATTCCGCTTTGGATTCGGACCCCCCCGGCCAGCGCGCCTTGAAAACTACGCTAAACACAAAGGTGTAGACCAGCAACATGAAAACGGGGTTGAAGAATGACCACAACAGGCCCAAGGCCGAACCACGATATCGGCCGACGACCTCCCGCTTTATGAGATTCCAAGTGAGCTGGCGATTCCTGGCCAAGCTTTTGACTAGCGACAGCGGAGATGCACTGTGTTTTGATTTTTGAGACACGCGCAATAATCCCTACAAATTAATCATGATTGAGCTTTCGCCATACTCCGCGCTTCATTACCGCATGCCACGCGTAGCATAGGAAAAAAAACGCACTGCGAAAAACGGACAAACCAAGGCCTGAGCGATAAATTCCCCATTGCCAGCGTGCCGCTTTAAGCTTGTTCGCGGATAATGAGCTGGCGCTGACGCGATATTTGGCAAGAGGCTCGCTTGAGGGCGTAGCGCGGGCCACGCCCGAACGCTCAAGCGCTCGCAACCAGAATAGGTAATCCTCGTGCTTGATGTCTTCGAACTTCAGGCTGACCAAGTCTGCCCGGCGAAATATTCCCGTTAGATTGCCGATGAAATTCGACCTCAACATATCCTCGTATCGCAACACCCGCGGCGCTAGCACCTTGCCAACAACCCGGCCATCGCCATCAATCCGGAAATAATCTCCATAGGAGATCGGCACACCCGTCTCTTGCATGAAGGAAACCTGCCGCTCCAGCTTGAAAGGCGCCCATACATCGTCCGCGTCGAGAAATGCCACGTACTGACCGCTGGCCATGGCCAGCGCGCAATTGCGGCTGTGGACGACGCCCATGTTGGTGGAATTGCGGCGGTACTGAATCCGCGGGTCATCTTGCTGGAACGCCTCGACGAGCGCTGCCGTATTGTCGACCGAAGCATCGTCGACGACCAGCAGTTCCCAGGCTTCATACGTCTGACTCAGCACGGACGTGATGGCATCGACAATGAACTGCCCTGCGTTGTAGGCCGGCATCACGATCGAAACGACGGGTCTAGTCTCAAAGGCCATCGGCTCGCCCACCAACGTACAGCTGCTTCACCCTCGCAACGTACTCACCGCAGTAATGCGTGAGGTAATACGATTCGTAACGTTCGCTCCACAACTGCGCGGCGCGTTTGCCCCGTTCGGTAACGGCGGGCTCGGTAAGCGCATCCAGCCACGCTGTGATGGCTTGCGCCCCTTCGCCGATAGCCCATCCCGAAACGTCTTGATCAACCCTCGCCCCAGGCGGCGTCCCGTCGGTCGTCAGCAAGGGACGGCCGAGCATCAAATGTTCATAGTATTTATTTGGAGAGGCGTGCCGGTGATTCGGCACCGATAGATAATACAAACCCACCATGATGTCCATCGTGGCCATCAGCCGCAGCCCGGCAGCGCTTTCTCTCGCCCCGTGAAAATGAATGTTCGGCAAATTCTCGGACGCAGCGGAAAACTGTGGCGCTAGTCGACCATATCCCGCGACGTGCAGTTGGACGTCAAGTCGTCCCGTGCAGGCGGAAAGCAGATCTTCCAGCCCGCGGTGCTGCGCCTCAAGTACGCCAAAATAACCAATCTTCCAAGGCCGTCTTACTTCCCAGGGTGCAATGCGCTCGATTCCAGGATGCGGAACGTTTTCCAAGACAAGCACCTTGGCCTCATTTGGCTGCAAACCGTGCTGAGAATAACGCTCAGCGCTTGCAATGATTGCCAACGCGGCGGATTTGGCGATCATCCGCTCCAAGGCGTCAATCGCCTTGCCAAGTATGCCTCCGATGTTCCGCACGGCGGTGTACTTATCGTACAGATCCAACACCAACGGGCGCCTGAACATCTGGCAAAACAGCCAGGCTGCGAAGCCAGAGTCCAGGTCCACCGCATGCACGACGCGGACCTGACGCCGCGCTTTGATCAGCTGCCAAAAGACATAGGCGTTCCACCACAGCAAAGCGATGGCGTTGCGCCACCCACCCCCCAATTTGGCAATCTTGGAAAAATAGCGAAACCCCCGCCGGGCCGATGCCGGCCGGCCGTCCTTGTTCCAGCCGATGAAGCAGAATGGAATTTCCGCATCGGTTAACGCATCGAAGTACTTTCCCATGCGGGCGTCAAAATCAGCAATGTAGGAGCGAATAAAAAATATCATTTACGCAAAGAGCGCCCTGAACCGTAACGGCCGCGTTTCTTGAGGATCATCCAGCGCGGCATGCGGAACAACACCAACTTTCGGTATAGGAGCACATAAGTGACCGAGAAGCCTGCCGCACACGCCATCAGCACGTATGGCATTTGCCAAAAGAGGACCGCCGGAATAACAGCCATGGACGATAGCAGCCAGAGATATGGCGAAGTCATGGAATTGCGCTGGTTCCGATGCCGCAGTTCGCTGGAACCCACTGCCCATCGCACCACGCGCTTATAAATTAGCATATGCAAGTGCACGCCATCGGGAGCGCCGGGAGAAACCCCTCGAAGCCATTTTTTTCGATAGATCGAGAACAAAGTCTCAAACACGGGATAAATGCAGAGCAACAAGGGGAACCATGCGGAAACGTTGGGGTGCCGGGCGAGCATGAGTACGGAAACAGTTCCGATCATGAAACCGATAAAATAAGCCCCCCCGTCCCCCAGGAATATCAGACCACGCGGATAATTCCATAACAAGAAGCCGAAAATTGCGCCTATCATTCCCACACAGGTGACGAGCAGCAGGCGATCGCCAAGGTAATAGGATACGTATGCAAAGCCCGCAAAGATCATTGCAGAGACAACGGCAGCCAGACCGTTATATCCGTCAATGATATTGATTGCGTTGGCGGCGCCAGCAATGGCCACCGCGGTGACAATAAACGAGATGGGACCGAACTGCAGAAGCCAATCGATTCCGATTATATCCAGCCGCGTCAATTCCGCACCGAGGAAATAATATGCAGCCATGCCAGACAGCATTGCCAAAGACAGCCGCTGCAATACCCTTACGCGCTTGGTGATATCTTCAGCCAACCCCCCTAAGAATGCAGGCATCGCCACCGCCAGTAAAATCAATGGCTCGTCGCGCAACGAGGATTCGCGAAAAGTCGCCAATATAAAAATGCAAGCCATCGCGAACACAAGGGATACCCCCCCAACTCGCGGCACAGGCTTGTCGTGGTATTTTTGAACCCCCTTGGTTTCATGGTCGGCGGTAAATTTTCCATGAATCGCATTAAACCTAAGCACCAGCAACGTAAAACCCAAGGACGCGATGAACGCCACAAGCAAATAAAGCATATTTTTATATAAGCGCTGTTACGTAATGAGTATTTAGATATCTTGCCCGCCGCTGTGGTAATTTTTTAAAAAAATCCAAAGCGGTCCAGCTTTTAGCCACGCTTAATTTTCTAGCATTAAAACCAGCCCGCGCAGTGCCAAGTAAAAATTTGATGCGCTACTTATCCTGCTGACGCCTCACCGTTTAGATTATACGGGGCGGAATCGGTGCTTGCCAAAATTGGGCTTCGCCTCTTGGACGCCACCGCTTGGCTCACTACCCTTGCGTTGCGCGCGTAAACCTGCGCAGGCGTAATTATCGCACTTTCACCATTGTAGGTGAGCGTAATAAGGAGTAGATACTTGGCAAAGAATCCTTCATGAATTAGGGGACGCCACCCCCATTTCCCGGTACCGAGGCATTGCGATTTTGAGGACACAACCAAAACCGGTCGATCAATGGCGGCCCCATTAGAAATAAGAACTATTTATAGTAAATTACATTTTGGTGACGATTTGGTCCATTTTTCGGCGTCCGGCCCGAGGCGACTAGATAAAGATACAAGGTCACTCTGTATATTTGTTACAATTCCCATCCCCGCTAGTCTCGACTGCGGGGAGAGCCTAAGATTTACCTAAGCACGCAACCGCCAACCCGCAATTCAAGTGCACGTGCCCTCTCGGGCTCGAGCCTCCGCCATGCTCCCCCTTCTGCCCCAACTCATTGTCACATTGCTAACAGTTCTGCCTGTGGCAGCCATGACCCTTGGCGGTGCCAGCACGCTGTTTTACGCAATCGTCCTGGCATGCTTGATCCGGTGCGTACATCGGCCCGGGGGATGGAGGGAGACGCTGCATGACCTGACGCCCTATCGCTATGTCATCGGCGCGCTTACCGTGCCTATCTGTGCAATTGTGCTTAGCCAGCTCGCCCACGGCAGTTTTCACAGTGCTTCGATTGAACGAGGCCTGCGCATTTCCCTTGCCTTCCCGATTATTCTTGGCGCAATGCTGAGCATTGATGCCAAGCTGCTACGGTATGCCGCCGGTGGCATATCGGTGGCCGCCTTGGCGTCGGCCGCTATCGTGTTCTGGTTGGTTTTCCCCCGTTGGAACCGCCCTGATACGCCTCAATACAACGCAGTGGGCTATGGCAATCTTTTATTGCTGTGGCTCGTCTTCATCGTTTATGCCTGGAATTGGGCGCTGACAAAACGGCCGCAGCTTGAAAAGTGTGTCACGGGGTTGATCATCGTCAGCGCCTTTGCCGGCTTTGTGCTGACGCAGACGCGAACAGGGTGGCTGGCTATTCCACTCTTCGTGCTCATTGCATTGTGGCTCTTTGGCAAGCCCCGCCAACCGCTCAAGGCAATTGGCTTGCTGGCTGGGAGCCTTGCAATCCTGGTCGCGCTGGGTTCCTCAAACCAGGCGCTGCGGGCACGCGTGGCTCAAGGAATCCAGGAGGTACAAGAATGCCATGGAAGCCAAGCAACAGCAGATACTTCCATGTGCATCCGACTGCAGCTCTGGAGAGCCAGCCTTCAGATGATCGAAGCGGAGCCCGTTTTCGGTCTCGGGTCGCCAGAGCGATTCGTCCCCGAGTTGGAAGCCAGAGTGGCGACCGGTGTCGTCTCGCCATTTGTCGCCCAGGATTTCGGAGAGCCTCACAATGACATACTGCAAATACAGACCACCTACGGCCTGCTCGGCAGCCTGGGCTTAATGCTGCTCTACGCCGCTCCGGCCTATGTCTATTTCCGCCGCTTGGCCGCACAGAGCCCGATGCCGATCCGCATCGCGGCGGCCATGGGCTTGGCCCTTACGCTTGGATTCGCAATATTCGGATTGACCGAACTCATGTTCCGTTCAATGCAGAACATATCCTTGTACGTGACGTTAGTGGCTTGGCTCCTGGCTTTGAGCGACAAGAATTCCGGCGTCCGGGCAGGCAACTGGCGTCTTGGGACGCCCCCATAGTCAAACTTCGCAACTAGGGCCACAATGTCCGCATAACTCTTCCAAGGAGACAGCCATGCGCATTGCCGATGCCCAATGGATTCCTTCGACGCAACACCAGACATGGGATGCGTTGACCGACCCGAGAGTCTTGCAGAAGTGCATTCCGGGCTGCGTGGAGGTGGCCATGCGCAGCGCCACGGAATATGCCATCACCCTGCGGGCCAAGATCGCCGGGATCGACACGGACTACGAAGGCGAGATCCTGATGTCCGATGTCAACGCTCCCGACAGTTGCACGCTGGTGTTCGAAGGCAAAGGCCGCGCGGCCTGCCTGGCGATTGGCACCGCCCAGATCAATCTCAGCACCAAGGACCAAGGCACCCGTGTCGCCTACACCGTGGCCGGCATGGCGGGTGGCAAGCTCGCCGAGTGCGGCGAAGGTTTGCTGCTGAAAGCGGGCGAAAAGATCATCGAGAAGTTCTTCGCCGCCTTCATCGACCACATGGCAGCGCAACCGCGCATCGCGCCGCCGCCCCCACCGCCCGAACCCGAACCCCGCGGCCTGTCCAATTCCCGATGGTCATGGGCGCTAGTGGTTCTAGTCATCGCGGTGTTCTGGGGATACCACTCGTTTTACAAGTGAAAACCCTAGTGGGCTGGTGATATCCTTGGCGGATGACTCCGCCACCGCCACCAGCCCCGCCATCGACTGACCCCGCCCACTCTCGACGGGACCTGTTGATGGCCATGGCGGGGGTGTCCGCCACGGTCGTTCTGGCGGCGCTGGACTCCACCATCATCAGCACTACGCTTCCGCGCGTGGCCGAGGCGCTGGACGGCATGGCGCTCTATGCCTGGGTCGGTACGGGCTATCTGCTGGCCACCGCGGCCTCTATCCTGATCTTCGGCCGGCTGGGCGACATGTTCGGCCGCAAGCCGCTGATGCTCGTGTCCGTGCTGATCATCGCGCTCGGCTCCATCGCTTGTGGACTGGCGCAGTCCATGACCCAATTGATCGTGTTCCGCACCCTGCAAGGGGTGGGCGGCGGCATGATGATTGCGACTGCTTTCGCGGCCCCGGCCGACCTGTTCCCGGACGCCAAGCAGCGGGTGCGATGGATGGCGCTGGTGTCGGCAGCATTTGCCATGGCCAGCGGCATCGGCCCGGTGCTGGGCGGCGCGGCGACGCAGGCGCTGGGCTGGCGCGCGGCATTCTTCATTTCGCCTATCGCAGCCGCCGGCGCCTTCTTTCTGCTGGCGCGCTACTTTCCCCGCATCCGGCCCATGCATGACGGCAGCCGCAAGATTGATTGGGTGGGCGCCATTCTGCTGGTGCTGGCCGTGGGCGCGCCGCTGGCCGCGCTGGAGCTGGCCTTCGCCCGCGGTGAACATGCGCACCCGCTGCTGGGCGGCATGCTGGCCTTGATTGGCGTGGCCGCCATCGCCATCCTGATTCCCACCGAACGCCGGGTGAAGTCGCCCATCTTTCCGCTGCGCGTGCTGTCGGGACGCGATTCCCGCCTGCTGAATCTGTCGGCGATGATGGTCGGCGCGGTGATGTTTGTGCTGATCTTCTACAGCCCGCTGTTGTTGCAGCAGGTACTGGGTTACACCCCCAGCGAGGCCGGGCTGCTGCTGACGCCCCTGGTAGCGGCGATTTCGGTGGGCAGCATCATCAACGGCCGGCTGTTTCCCAAGCAGACCGAGCCGCAGCGCCTGATGGTGTTCGGCGGCCTGTTGCTGGCAGGCGGCAGCCTGATGGTGCTGCTGATTTCGCCAGGCACATCGGCCTGGTGGATTCTTGCCGCCTTCTTCGTCAATGGCTGCGCGTTGGGCTTCCTGTTACCCAACCTGACGCTCTTCATGCAGATGCTGAGCGAGCGCCGCGACGTGGGCGTGGCGTCCGCGTTGGTGCAGACGACCCGCGCCATCGGCAGCGCGCTGGGTACGGCGGTAGTGGGCATCATCATTTCGCACAGCACGGTACTAAACGGAGTGCGGACCGGCCTCGGCCTATGTATTGTGCTGTCGCTGACCTGTGCGTTGCTGGCGCATCGGGTCAAGATGAAGAACCTCGTCACCAGCCGCAAATAAGCCACGGCCAAGAATAAGAAACCGGCCGAAGGGTCATCGAGACAATCATGCGTCAACGCAATTTGCTGGACTTGCTGCTGCTGGCAGCGGTCTGGGGCGGCTCCTTCCTGTTCATGCGGGTCGCCGTCAAGGAGTTCGGCCCCATCGCCCTGATCGAATTGCGCGTGGGTCTGGCCGCGCTGTTCTTGCTGCCCGCCGCCTTGTGGCGCGGCAAGCTGCCGGTGATCGCACGGCACTGGAAGGCGCTGCTGGTCGTTGGCACGCTGAACGCCGCCATCCCGTTCCTGCTCTACGCCTACGCCGCCCAATCGCTGGGCGCGGGTTTCCTGTCGGTGGCCAATGCCGTGACGCCGGTGTGGGGCGCCGTGGTGGGATGGCTGTGGCTGAAAGACCGGCTGCCCTGGATGCGGTCGCTGGGGTTGTTGATCGGGTTCCTGGGCATCATCGTGCTGGTGTGGGACAAGCTGAATTTCCAGGCCGGCGGCACCGGCCCCGCCGTGTTGGCGGCGGTATCGGCGCCTGTCTTCTACGGCATCGCCGCAAACTGGACGAAGCGTTTTCTGACAGGTGTGGATGCCCTGGCCAGCGCCACGGGCAGCATGATTGCGGCGTCGCTGGTGTTGCTGCCGCTGGCCATTTCGGCCTGGCCAGACGCCCCGGCATCAATGGCGGCGTGGATCTCGACCATTTTGCTGGCCGTCGTCTGCACCGGCGCGGCGTACATCATCTTCTTCCGCCTGATCGCCAACGTCGGCCCCACTGCGGCCGTCAGCGTCACGTTTCTGGTGCCGATCTTTGGTGTTGTGTGGGGCGGGTGGTTCCTGGATGAAAGCATCACGCCATCCATCGCGATCGGCGCCGCCATCATTCTGGTGGGCACCGCCTTGGCGCTGGGGCTGGTCAAGCGCCGCCGCGCTTAGTACTTATCCGACGTACCCGTCAACGCCACGCCAATGCGCAGCAGCGTGTACGACACCGCGTCCACCCAGCGCCGCACCCATCCGCGGCGGTGATATTCCAGCGGGCGGATGAAGCGGCCGCCTTCGCGGATGGCCGTCTCCAGGCGCTCTTGCAAGTCCCACGCAAAGGGTTGGTCGTCCACGACCACATTGGCCTCGCGCGCCAGCAGCAGGCTGAAGGGGTCCAGGTTGGACGAGCCCACCGTCGCCACGTTATCAATCACCGCCACCTTGGCGTGCAGATAGCTCGGCATGTACTCGTAGATCTCGATACCGTCACGCAGCAGCTGGTCATACAGCGAACGCGTGGCGTGGTATTGCATGCGGTATTCGACCTTGCCTTGCAAGAGCAAGCGCACCTTCACGCCGCGCGCCGCGGCTTTTGCCAGGGCGCGGCGGAACTGGCGCCCCGGAAAGAAATACGCGTTGGCGATCAGGATGTCGCGGCGCGCCTGCGTGATGCCGTACAGATACGCGCGTTCAAAGGTCTGCCGATACCGCAGGTTGTCGCGCAGCACCAGCGCTGCGCGCAATGTGCCGCAAGGTTCAACGTATGCATGATGCGGCTTGGTCAAGCGCATGCGGCTCCAGTCGCGCGGATGGCGCCGCAATCGCGCCCAGTTCAAGCGCACCCACAGCAAGTCCTGCGCATAGGCTGCTTCGGTGACGAGCGGGCCTTCCACCTGCACCGCGAAATCAAAGCGCGGCGCGGAGATGCCGTCCGTGGGGTCCAGGTCATCGTAGTCGTCGATGATGTTGATGCCGCCGATGAACGCGATGCGTCCATCCACAATCGTGACCTTGCGATGCAGCCGTCGCAGCCGACTGCGCGACGGAATAAAGCGCGCGAACCAGCGCGGCTCAGGCCGGAAGATGCGGCATTGGGCGCCTGCGTCCAGCAGCATTGCGCGCACATGCTCAACGCTCATGGCGCTGCCGAAACCATCCAGCACCACCCGCACTTTCACGCCACGCCGCGCCGCCGCCGTCAGGCATTCCAGCACCTGCGAACCGGTGCGGTCCACCATGAAAATGTAGGTTTCCAGATGCACGCTGACTTGCGCGGCATCGATGGCCGCGCACAGCGCGGGAAAAAAGTCGGACCCATTCTGCAACAAGCGGATGTTGTTGCCGTCCGTCCATTCAAGCTTGACCTGCTCGGCCTTCACGGAAGTTCCAGCTCGGCCAGCAAGGGAGAGTGATCGGACAAGCGCGCCCATTCCCGGCCGCGCAACACGCGCGCGCTGCGCACGGCAAAGCCGCGCTGATAGATGCGGTCCAGACGAAACCACGGGAACACGGCAGGGAACGTGCGCGGCGGCGGCAGCAGCAGGCGCGAGCTGCCTTCCATGCCCAGCTGATTGGTGCGTTCCATCACCGACAAGCCGCCGTTGGGCAGCCCGCGCAGCGCGTTGCTTAGCCGTTTGACGGAATCGCGCAGGCGCGGCAGTTCGCCGCCATGGCTGCGCGGGGCGTGGGAAAACACTTCATACAGGCCCAGCTGCTGCACGAACAGCGGCGCCAGGCGGTCGTTCCAATCGTTGAAATCCCCTGCGATCAGAATGGGCTCGCCGTCCGGCACCATGCGCCGGATACGCTCGGTCAGCGCCAGCACCTGGCGGGTGCGGCTACCGGCGAACAGACCCAGATGCACGACAAAGCAATGCACCGCGCGGCCATCGAGTTCGATGCGCGCATGCAGCAGGCCGCGTTGCTCCAGCCGGTGGTCGGAGATGTCCAGGTTTTCGTGGTCAAGAATGGGATAGCGCGACAGCAGCGCGTTGCCGTGGTCCGTCGCATGACGGATGGCGTTGCGGCCATAAGCCACATCCAGCCGCAGGGCGGCGGCAAGCGATTCGTGTTGAGCGTCGAGCAGGGATTTCTGCTCGTTGCGGCCTTGAACTTCCTGCAGGAAGACAAGATCAGGGCGCAGGCCGTAAAGACCTAAGCGCAGTTCATTCAAGGAGTCGCGCCGGCCTAATGCCGAACGGCCCTTGTGAATGTTGTAGCTGACGACACGGATAAGCGACATAGAGGATATGGCGCCTTTCGACATCGGGGAAACGCCAAACTTCTGGCGTGCCCCCCGAGAGGATTGGCTGGCTGAGCACCGCCGCGACAAGCGGCGGCGCTACGCCAGATTACTTCATTTCGGCTCGACGTTACGCAACCGAATGTGCAATTCGCGCAGTTGCTTTTCGTCGACTTCCGACGGCGCTTGCGTCAGCAGATCCTGAGCGCGCTGCGTCTTCGGGAAGGCGATCACGTCGCGAATCGATTCAGCGCCGGTCATCATCGTCACGATGCGGTCCAGGCCGAAAGCGATGCCGCCGTGCGGAGGCGCGCCGTATTGCAGCGCGTCCAGCAGGTAGCCGAACTTTTCCTGCGCTTCCTCGGCGCCAATCTTCAGCGCGCGGAACACCTTGCTCTGCACTTCTTCGCGGTGAATACGGACCGAGCCACCGCCGATTTCCCAACCGTTCAGCACCATGTCGTAAGCCTTGGCGAACGCCTTGCTGGGATCGGTTTCCAGGAAGTCTTCGTGGCCATCCTTCGGGCTGGTGAACGGGTGGTGAGCGGCGGTGTAGCGGCCGTCTTCCTCGTCGTATTCGAACATCGGGAAGTCAACCACCCACAGCGGCTGCCAACCGGCTTCGAACAGGCCGGTCTTCTTGCCGAATTCGCTGTGGCCGATCTTCACGCGCAGCGCGCCGATGGCGTCGTTGACGACCTTCTCGCGATCCGCGCCGAAGAAAATGATGTCGCCGTCTTGCGCGCCGGTGCGCTTGACCAGTTCGGCCAGGGCAGCGTCGTGCAGGTTCTTGACGATGGGCGATTGCAGGCCGTCGCGGCCCTTGGCCACTTCGTTGACCTTGATGTAGGCCAGGCCCTTGGCGCCGTAGATGCCGACGAATTGCGTGTAGCCGTCGATTTCGCTACGCGACATTTCAGCACCGCCCGGCACGCGCAAGGCGACCACGCGGCTGCCGGGCGCCGTGGCGGCGGCGGCAAACACCTTGAAGTCCACATCGCGCATCACGTCGGTGATGTCGGTGAATTCGAGCTTCACGCGCAGGTCCGGCTTGTCCGAACCGTAACGGCGCATCGCTTCCGTCCACGGCATGATCGGGAACGGCTGGGCCAGATCAACGCCCTGCACCACCTTGAACACGTGGCGGATCAGGTTTTCGAAGATTTCACGGATCTCGAATTCGTTCAGGAACGAGGTTTCGCAGTCGATCTGGGTGAATTCGGGCTGACGGTCAGCGCGCAGGTCTTCGTCGCGGAAGCACTTGGTGATCTGGTAGTAGCGGTCAAAGCCCGACACCATCAGCATCTGCTTGAACAGCTGCGGCGATTGCGGCAGCGCGAAGAAGTGGCCGGCGTTCACACGCGAGGGCACGAGATAGTCGCGCGCGCCTTCGGGCGTGCTCTTGGCCAGCATCGGGGTTTCGATATCGATGAAGCCCAGCTGATCCAGGAACTTGCGCGTTTCGATCGACACGCGGTAGCGCAGCATCAGGTTGCGCTGCATCTGCGGGCGGCGCAGGTCCAGCACGCGGTGCGTCAGGCGGGTCGTTTCCGACAGGTTGTCGTCATCCAGCTGGAACGGCGGCGTGACCGACGCGTTCAGGATTTCGACTTCCTTGCACAGCACTTCGATTTCGCCCGAGGCCAGTTCGCTGTTCGCGGTGCCAGCCGGACGCTCGCGCACCAGGCCGGTGACGCGGACGCAGAATTCGTTGCGCAGGCGCTCGGCGGTGGCGAAGGCGGCATTGTCCGGATCGAACACGATCTGAGCCAGGCCCGCGCGGTCGCGCAAGTCGATGAAGATGACCCCGCCGTGGTCGCGGCGGCGGTTCACCCAGCCGTACAGGGTGACGGTCTGGCCGAGATGGTCACGGCAAACCTGGCCGGTGTAGCAGGTACGCATGCGGGATGACTCCGTTGTGTGCTTAGTTTGAGCGTAAGGGTTACGAATCGGCGCGCGGCGCGTCTTGCGCGCCAGCCGCCGGAGAGAGCGGGGCCGGCCGGTCCTCGGGCGCAAGCGCCTGGGCCGGGGCGACCACGCCCATGGAAACGATGTACTTCAAAGCCGCGTCCACGCTCATCTGAAGATCAATCACATCAGCGCGAGGCATCATCAGGAAGAAGCCGGACGTGGGGTTCGGCGTCGTCGGCACATACACGCTGATGTGGTCGCCTGGCATCAGGCTGGCCACTTCACCGCTGGGCGTGCCGGTGACAAAAGCAATGGTCCAGGAACCCGCGCGCGGATACTGCACCAGCACCGCGCGGCGAAACGCCTGTCCGTTCGGGGCAAGCACGGTATCGCTGACCTGCTTGACCGAGTTGTAGATGGAGCGCACGAGCGGGATACGGCCCAGCAGGTTTTCCCACTGGTCCACCATCGTACGGCCGATCAGGTTGGCCGCGAAGACGCCCGTCAACAGTACCACCACGATGACCAGGACGAAGCGGAAGCCGGGGATGTCGATGCCGAACAGCGATTCGGACGACAGAAAGCCAGGCACGAACCCTTCCAGGGTGGCGACCAGCAAACCCAGCACCCACACCGTGATGACCAGGGGAACCCAGATCAGCAGGCCAGTGATGAAGTACTTTTTGATCAGGCGCATCCGCATCGCGTAGGCCTAGGTGGCGGACGTTCCGCCAGCCGGCGCGGGGGTGGCGGGGGCTGCCGCAGGAGCCGAAGCCGCCGGCGCCGCGGCGGGCGCGGCGCTGTCCGACGACGCGGCCGTGCTGGCGGGCGCAGCGCCGCCAGAACCGTTACCGCGGAAATCGGTGACGTACCAGCCGGAACCCTTGAGCTGGAATCCAGCCGCGGTCACCTGCTTGGAAAACGTGCTTTCACCGCATTCGGGGCAAACCGAAAGCGGCGCATCGGAAATCTTCTGCAAGACGTCTTTGGCGTGGCCGCAGGCGCTGCACTTATAAGCGTAGATGGGCATCAGGGGCTCCCAGGCGCGGGCCCGGAAAAATCAAAAGCCGTCGGTCGCCGGGCGCAAGGGTCCGGGGCGGCGGTCGGGCAAGGCCGGAAAAAAATACGGGAAAGTCTTGAATTTTAGCGGTTTTTCATGAACCGTCGGTGTCGTGTCCGTCGAGGCGGCCCCGGGGCCGATCCGAGGGGCGCCGCCCCCCGGTCCGCCAGGGCGGGTCAGCTCAAACCGGCAGCAGGAACATCACCGCCGCCACCAGCGTCGGCCCCAGGGCCGACAGGAACAAACGGCCCGACGAAATGCTGCCGTCCGGGAAGTGGTTCTTCAGGATGGCGAAACCCGCCGGGTTGGGCGCGTTGGCAATCACGGTCAACCCGCCGCCCGTCACGGCGCCCGCCACCAGCATGTAGCGCCAGGCTTCGTTGGTGCCTTCGACCAGCGACCCCAGGTAGGTCAGCGCGGCGTTGTCCGTAATGGCCGTCAGTGCGGTGGCGCCCCAGAACAGCACGAAGGGTTCCAGTCCGCCCAGCAAGTCCTGCAACCACCACTTCTGCAGGCCGCCCAGCACCACAAGACCGGCCAGAAAGAAGCCCACCATCAGGCCTTCCTTGATCAGCAGGCGGTTCTGATGGCGCTTGTACGCTTCCGAAAAGCCGATGAACATCATCAGCAGACCCATGAAGATCGCAGGATGGTGCGCGGTCAGCACCACGGCCACCAGAAAAACCATGTGCACCAGGATGACGATGGCCGGCACTGGCGGGCGCGCATCCGCCCCTTCCGGCGCATCCACACCACCGCCCGTACCCACCGAGCGCTCCATCAGCGCCTTGCGGCAGATGAAGGTCAAAAGACCGGCATTCAGGCAGACGGCAATGGCCGCGCGCCAGCCGAAGTGCTGCACCATGAAGGTCGAATCCCAGCCGAAGGTAGACGCCACCATCAGCACCGGCGGCGCGGCGTAGGACGTCAGCACCCCGCCAATCGACACGTTCACAAACAGCACACCCAGCGTCAGGTACTTGAAGCCCGCGCGGCCGCTCGTGCGGAAGTAGGCGTCGCGCAGCAGGATGGCGGCCAGCGTCATGGCGGCCGGCTCGGTGATGAACGAACCGCCCAGCGGCACCAGCGCCATCACCACGAAAAACGTGGCCAGTTCTCGCGGCAGCGGCAGCCCGCGCGCCACGATGCGCACGATCAGTCCCACCATTTCCAGGATCGGCCGGCTGGCCGCCACCACCATGATCACGAAGACGAACAGCGGCTCGGTGAAGTTGCGCGTGTCCATGTAGTTGACGGCGCTGGCCGGGCCCGACAGCGCGGCCATGGCCACGATCAGCGCAAAGGCCCACACGCCGAACACGGCTTCAACTTCAGAAAATAGATGCCAGAAGCCCGCATGCGGTCCGCCACGATGCGCCAGACGCGCAAAAAATGGCACCGAGAACGTGTGAAGAACCGCCACGGCGAACAAAATGGTGGCGATGACTTCAATAGGCTGAGGCATAAGAGGCACTTCCGGAATCAAGACTCACGCAACGGAGAATCACGCGATGCGAACGCGGCCCGGCGCGGCTCGCCGAACAAGGGACGCAATATAACGCAGGCTTTTTTCCGTGTAACGCAGGGTCTACACCAAGTTGTGCCCTGTCCTGACCGCTTTGCTATGCAATCGGCGCAGGCGGTTCCGCGCCCTGTTGCGCCGCCTTCATCTCCATCAGCAGGCTGTGCAGCATTTCCGTCGACAAGCCATGCAGCACCAGCCGGTAGCCCGCGCGCAAGGTCGACAGCGGCACCAGCGGATGGTTGTTGTTCACCAGGATCAGATGCTGCGGCGCGCCCAGCAGCTTGGCCGCATAGATGCCGATGGTCTCGTCCAGTTGCAGCGAATTGCACGCGCGCCAGAAGTCGTTATCGGTCAGCATCAGCTGATACAGCGGCGTGAACAGTTCGATGGCGCTTTGCAGGTCCAGGAAGTTCAGCTTGCCCTGCGGCATGTCTTCAAGCTTGAGCGGCGGGTCCTGGATCATCGAGAAATCCACTGTCTGGGGCGCATGCATTTCCACGCCCGCTTCGCGCAGCGCCTGATTCAGCCGGATGACGAAGTTGAACAGGTTCAGGTCATGTTTGACGAAGAGCTCGTCCTTCAGGTCGTCGATCTCCATCGGCTCAAGCGGCGTCGTCGTGATGGGTACCGGCGAATTCGCAGCGATGAAGGCCAGCGCCTGCGCGCCCAGATGGAAGTGGCGCAGGATCAGCCAATTCGCTTCCGGCGACACGAAGCGCTTCAGGCCCCACGCCAGGATGCGATGCAGCAGCTTGGAATGCGACCAGCGGCGCGGCAAAAAGGTCTTCACCACCTGGATCAGGATGATGAAAGCGCGCGCCAGCGGCCGCAGGAACGGCAGCAGGTACTGGCGCGACGCGCAGCTGGAATCCGTCAGCCAGGCTTTTTTCACCTTGTCCGGCAGCGGCGTGCTGCGGTCCAGGTACAAAGCCAGCCACGGGCTGGGGTCGGCCGGGTCGTGCGGCTTGGACAGGAATTCGGGTTCCGTGCTCATGCCGCATCGCCCTCCATCACGTGGTGGAACTGCATCAGATACAGCGCAGCCGTGCGGCGCGCGGTGTCGACGATGCGTTGTTCGGCGCGGCCGTCTTCATCGCAGTCCAGCGCCAGTTCCACGGCCGACAGCCAGCGCGCCAAGTGATGCTCGTCGTTATGGCCGTGGTATTCCAGGAAGCGGAAGGCGTCAGGCGGCAACGACAGGCTGGCCTTGAGCAGCGGCAGCAGCGCGGGCACGATGCGCTGGCCGGTGCCTTCGATGATGTAGATCGCGCCCAGCAGGCCGATCGGGTCACGCGTGGCGGCCAGGCTGTGCAGATAGGCGTTCAGCGCTTCGCCGCCCGGGTTGCGGCGCAGCGCGTCGATGCTGTCCACCGTGCCCCCGGCGTTGCGGTAGTCCTGGAACAGGATCTGGAAATCGTTCTGCTCTTCACCGGCATGCATGTCGATCAGCCCGGCCAGCGGCGCGTATTGCTCGGACAGTGACGCCGCGCCTTCACGCATCCACTTGCTGCCTTCGCGCACCTGCGGAATCCAGTTCTCCATCCAGTTCAGGTAGTCGGCCGTCTGGAACTGGCGGTTGCGCAAGCGGCGCACCACCGGCGTGCGCCACACGCGGGAACGATAGTCGTGCCAGATCGCCGCAAGTTCGGTCAGCAACTGGCCCAGGCCTTGCGGCGCCATGTCGGGATCGTGCGGCGGCGCGATGGCGTCGGCGTCTCCGCTTTGCGCGTCGAGTCGTGGCGAGGGGGTGGCCGGGGCCGCCGCGTAAGCCGCAGCCGGGGAGGAATCCGACGTTGCAGCCGAAGCCCCCGCCGACCCCGCCGCAGAAAGCCCCGCCGGCGCCGCGTGCACCGCTTCGGCCTCCAGCAGCATGTACGCCGCCATGAAGCGGCCCGACTCGGGGATGTAGCAGAAGATCTGCTCGCCCGGTTTCACCTCACGCGTTTCCAGGAATTCGGCCAGCATGATCAGGATGGACGCCGCGCCCGTATTGCCGCGCCACGCCAGGTTGCTGAACCAGCGCTCGCGCGGGATCACCAGGCCAGCCTTCTCCATCAGGTCTTCCACCACCGGGATGAATTTTTCCGACGAGTAATGGCACAGGAAATGGTCCACGTTGTCCGGGTCCAGCCAGCCATCGCGCACCAGCTTGGCGTACTCGTGGATGCCGATGTCGAACAGGTGCGGCAGCAGGCGGATGTCCTGGCGCAACGACAGCGCGCCATCGGCCTCGGCCTCGTTCCACGACGGGTAATCCAGGTGCCCCTTGTTGCGGTCCGCCGACAGGCCCAGCTGCATGCACACCGGGTAGTCACCCGAGAACGAACGCTGGTGCACCCACTTCAGTTTCAGGCGCACGCCGCTTGACGCGCCCGGCAGCGCGCGGCCGCTGTTGCCCAGCAGCAGCGCGCCCGCGCCATCGGAAAGCATCCAGCGCAGGAAGTGCGCATCGAAGTCCGCATCGTAGCCACGCGCCGCAAAGCGCGAACGCTTGAACAGGCGCGACGGCAGTTCGCTGGCCACGGCCAACGCGCTGGCGTGTCCGCCCATTTCCACGCCCTGCGCCGCCACCTGAATGGCCGACACACCGGCTGCGCAAATGCCATGCACGGACAGCGTCTCCATCGGCTGCGCGGCAAGCTCGCCCTGGATCATGTTCGAAAACCCGGGCATCAACGCGTCTCCGCCCGACGAGCCGCTGGTCAGCAACGACACGGCAGACAGGTCACTGTCGTGGCGGCGCAGGCAATCGCGAATGGCGTTGGCGGCCAGTTGCGCGTTGGTGAACACCGTCTGGCCTTCGGGGTCGATGGCGTAGTAGCGCTGCTTGATGCCGTTCTCGGCCAGGATGCGGCTCTTGATGCGGCTGGACATCCGGTTCAGCGGCGCAATGTAGCTGTCCATGGCGTCGTTGGACACGGGCTCGCCCGGCATGAAGTAGCCGGCGCTCTCCAGATAGACACGATTGAACGCGATAGGCATGGGCGGGTCTCTAGTGGAAGGTGAATGGCGGCGCTAGCGAATGTGCTCGGGCGCCATGCATGAACGGCTGCGAAAGCGCGGCACCACCGCGCCCAGCACGAAGACGCGGAACATGTAGGGCGTAAGCCCCGCTTCGTTCAGCGCCGGATTGACGTGGTGGCGGTAGTGCTCGCGATGCAGACGGGTCAGTTCGGACCAGTGCGCGCGCGGATGCTCGTGATGCGCGGTATGCAGGCCGATGTTGAACAACAGCGGGTTGACCAGCCCTTCGAAATTGCGCGCGTAATTCAGCCCGGCGACGTGGCGGGGTCCGCCGTCGGCATGCGCGTGTTGCAGGTAATTCGTAGCCAGCAGCCAGTGCAGTCCGTGCAACTGCGGCACGATCACGAACACCAGCGCCTTCACGGGGTTCAAGGCAATCAGCCCGCCCCACAATCCCAGCCACACGCCGTACTGCGCCATGCAGTAGCGCCATGCGCCCGGCCAATGGCGGCGCAAGCGGCCAAGCCACGCGAAGAACATCGGATACAGCACCCAGCCAGCCTGGAACGGGTGCAAAACATAGCCCCACAGATGATTCGTATCGCCGCCAAAACGATAAGTGCGCGCGGCATCGCGTGCGCCATGCTTGAAGCGATGGTGGTTCGCCACATGCGCGGGATAGAACACGAACGTGGGATGCCCTTGCAGCAGCGTGATCCAGAAGTCGGTGGCGCGGTTGGTCCACCGGCCGCGCCACATTCTGATGTGCGTGTGGTTGTGGTGAATGACGCCGATGCCTAGTGTCAAAAACAGCATCAACGCGTACAGCGGCCACCAGAATCCGTAGACCCATTGCCAGGCCGCCAGCGCAGGCAGCGCGGCCAGATACGCCAGGCTTTGCCAGTCGCGACGATTGCGCAGCGACGGCAGCCGGAAGCGGCTAGGCCCGTCCGCCAAGCGATTCTCTGCGCTGGAAAGCATCAAGCTGCGGGCCCGCCGCTTCGGCTTTCAGCCGCGTGCGGAACAGGCGGTCCATGAACGTGAACTGGAAGCCGTAATTGCCGTTGTAGCAAGCGTGGTGCAGGTGATGGCGGCGGCTGGCCGCGAACCAATGCGCGTACGAGACCTTGGGGAAGAAGTCGTAGTTGGCATGCCCGATGCAATTGAAGAACAGGCTGAACAGCGGCACCGAGGCCAGCGCCCAGAAACTGAAATCATGCAGCACCATGGGCAGCATGATCACGTTGCCCAGCATCAGCGCTTCGATAGGGTGAAAGCTATAGGTGGAGAACGGCGTGGTCACTACCGACCGGTGATGCGGCAGATGAAAACGGCGCAGCGGCTTGGTGTGCAGCAGCCGGTGGTTGATCCAGAAATGCACGTCGTTCCAGGCCACCAGCACCAGGATTTCAACCACCACTTTTTGCCAGCTGGGGTCCGGGTCCAGATGCGCCCAGCCCAGCTTCAACAGGCCCCACGGGAAGATCATGCCGGTGCCGAACAACAGAATGGACAGCCCCGACTGCGCAAACTCACGCCGCAGCTGACCCGGCGCCAAGGGGCGCGGGTCCAGCGGCCGGCCTAGCCCCAACGCCGGCAACACATGCTGCGTCAGCAGCCACGTCGCCGCGCCGAAGACCAGATAGATGCCGCCGAAGAACAGCAGCCCCGCCAGCATCACCTGCCAGGCGGATAAGGCTTCAAAAGCTTGGGCCATGAACGTTTGATTTCACCCCGAAGAATGGCCGCATCATAAGCAATCCGTCAGCTTCCCGGTAAGCCATTTATTACTAAATGATTCCGAGCAACACAAAGGGTGGGACGCCACGTTGATCACGGCTTAACTTCCGGCTACTGGCAGGGAAACTGGCGGTTCAAGCCCGCAACCGCCGCATCCAGGCGCGCGGCTAACGCGGCGCTGGCAACGGGCATCGGCATGCGCAGCTCTTCGGACAGCAAGCCCTGGCGGCCCAGTTGCGCCTTCAGCGGGCCGGGATTCGGCTCTTCGAACGCCAGCCGGATCACCGGCACCAAGGCCTGGAACAAGCGCCGGGCCAAGTCGAGCTGTTGCGCGCGCACAGCCTGATGCATCGCCACGAACAGATCGGGCCGGATGTGGGCCGCCGCGGCGATCATGCCGGTGCCGCCCAGGCACAGCACGGACAGCGATTGCAGATCTTCGCCCGCCAGCACGTTCATCTGGCCATCGGCGATCAGCGCCAGCGTCTTCTCCAGCGACCCGCCGCAATCCTTGATGGCGGCGATGTTCGGATGCGCGGCCAGCGACAACAAGGTCGATGTCTCCAGCGTTGTGCCCGTGCGATAGGGAATGTCGTAGAGCACCAGGGGAAAGCGCGACGCATCGGCCAGGCAGCGGAAATAGGCGGCGGCGCCCTCTTGGCCGGCACGCACGTAGTACGGCGCGGGCGCCAGGATGCCGGCCAGCGGGCGCGTGGCAAACGCCGACAGGCGCTGCAACACATGGCCTTGATGGTTGCCGGCCAGGCCCATGATCACGGGCAGCCGGCCGGCTTCGGTCAGCACGGCGTCCAGCACGGCCAGTTGCTCGGCGTCATCCAGCGACGCGGCCTCGCCGGTGCTGCCGCACACGACCAGCCCGTCCACGCCGGCCGCGGCGTAATGGCGCACCAGTCTGCGCAAGGCGCCGCCATCCACGGCGCCGCCGGAAAACGGCGTCACCAGCGGCACCCAGACGCCCTGGAAAAGAGATTGTTGAGTCGACATGAGAGAACACTCCTTCGGTGTAACGACCGTGGTTGGACCGTACAGAAGTGCTCGGGATATCAGGGGTGCGCGCAGAGGCGCTGATGCGCCGCCAAGAGGCCGCTGTTCCGTCGCCCATCTGACGGAACAGCATGCTCCGGTCAGATGAGCGGCTGTTTTTTGGATTTCAGGCCGACGGCAGCCAGCACCACGCACAGGGCGCGGAGGCAGGAAGCGGTTTGGTTGGCCTGAAGGTTCATGAATGAATGAGTCGAACGCGTGATTGGCCACGCGAGATGAAGCGACGGATGCGGAAATCTACCGGGCGCGCGCCGCGGTGTCAACGGCCGCCACGGGCCGTCACTCACGGCGCAGGGCGGCCCAGAGCCGCCAGCACGCGCAGCGTCAGCGCAGGCTGGCCAGGAACACCGCGCACAGGGCTTCCATACCCTGGCGGTCGTCTTCGTCGAAACGATCCGGCACGGGGCTGTCCACATCCCACACGCCGATCAATTCGCCTTGATGCACCAGCGGCACAACGATCTCGGAACGCGACGCGGCATCGCACGCGATATGGCCGGGAAAGGCATGCACGTCCGGCACCAGCTGCGTCTGGCGCTGGCTGGCGGCTGCACCGCACACGCCGCGATTCAGCGGAATGCGCACGCAGGCCGGCTTGCCCTGGAAGGGTCCCAGCACGAGTTCGGTGCCATCAAAGAAATAGAAGCCCGCCCAGTTCAGATCGGGCAAGGCCTGATAGGCCAGCGCGCTCAGGTTGGCGGCGTTGGCGATGCGGTCGGGCTCGCCTTCGAGCAGGGCGCGCGCTTGCGCGGCCAGTTCGGCGTACAGGGCGGCCTTGGAGTCGGCGACGATCGGAGCGGCTTCAAACATAGCGGTAAATGTAACTGTACAGGCGGTTTTCGATGCAGGTGATTTTAGGGGTTCCGCGCGTTAAAGGGGCCGGGCTGCTACCGTATGGGACAATACTTTTTTGTTGCAGTCCCCCCTACCGCCTCTTCCTTTTACCCTTCTTCTTCAAGAAGCAATCCATGGACAAGCCTCTCGAACCTGCGTTTTCCTTTTCGGAACGCGCTCAGCAACTTACCAGCTCCGCCATCCGCGAGATCCTCAAGGTCACCGAGCGCCCCGAAGTCATTTCGTTCGCTGGCGGCCTGCCGGCGCCCGGCGGCTTCCCGGTAGAAGTGGTACGTGCTGCATTCGACAAGGTATTGGCCACCAACGGCCGCGCGGCCCTGCAATACGGCCCGACCGAAGGCTATGCGCCGCTGCGCCAATGGGTTGCCGACGATCTGAACCGCGCAGGCGCCAACGTCGCCCCCGATCAAATCCTGATCGTCTCGGGTTCGCAGCAAGCGCTGGACCTGTTGGGCAAGGTGCTGATCGACAAAGACAGCAAGGTGCTGGTCGAAGACCCGAGCTACCTGGGCGCGCTGCAATCGTTCAGCCTGTACCAGCCGAAGTTCGTGCCGGTGCCCACCGACGAAGGCGGCTTGATTCCTGAAGCCATCACGCCTGAACTGGCCGACGGCGCACGCTTCCTGTACGCGCTGCCCAACTTCCAGAACCCCACCGGCCGCACGCTGAACCTGGAACGCCGCATCGCGCTGGTTAAGCGCGCCGCCGAACTCAACCTGACCATCATCGAAGACGATCCCTACGGCGAACTGCGCTACGCAGGCGAGCCGCAGCCGGGCCTGATCGCGCTGGCCGCCGAATACGGCGCCAACGTCGTGCGCCTGGGCACGTTCTCGAAGGTGCTGGCCCCCGGCCTGCGCCTGGGCTACATCGCTGGCGGCCGCGCGCTGATCAACAAGCTGGTGCAAGCCAAGCAAGCCACCGACCTGCACACGCCCACGCTGACGCAAATGGCCGTCTACGAAATCGTCAAAGACGGCTTCCTGGAAGAGCACCTGCCCAACGTGCGCGAAATCTATCGTGCTCAAGGCAGCTGCATGCTGGAAGCGATCAAGCAGGAATTCCCATC
This sequence comes from Achromobacter kerstersii, assembly GCF_902859595.1. Taxonomy (GTDB): domain Bacteria; phylum Pseudomonadota; class Gammaproteobacteria; order Burkholderiales; family Burkholderiaceae_B; genus Achromobacter; species Achromobacter kerstersii. The sequence continues at coordinate 148,566 of NZ_CADIJQ010000005.1, forward strand.
CACCGTCACCTGGACCAAGCCGGAAGGCGGCATGTTCATCTGGCTGACTCTGCCCGAGCACATCGACAGCACCAAGCTGCTGGAAAAGGCCATTGCCCAGAACGTGGCCTTCGTGCCGGGCGCGCCGTTCTACAGCGGCGCGGGCCGCGCGAACACGCTGCGCCTGAGCTTTGCCACCGTGCCGGAAGACAAGATCCGCACCGGCATTGCCATCCTGGGCAAGCTGCTCAAGGAATACACGGCCTAAGCAAGCCGTGGCCAGCAGGGCAATGCGGCCTGAAAACCGCGCCCTGAACGGCGATTGACCTTCCACGGCCGGGCGCAATGCCCGGCCGTTGTTTTATGCTGTCGGCTTTCCCGACCATTTTCTGACCGTGACAGTGAGCGCCTCGCAACAACCTCCCGTCGACCTAAGCGACATCGTCTTCACCGACTGGGTCGAACGCTGGCTCCCGAAGTCGTGGCGGCCCTACGCCCGCCTGTGCCGCCTGGACCGCCCCATCGGCACTTGGCTGACACTGCTGCCGGCCATCGCCGCGCTGGTCCAGACGGCAGGCGGCCTGCCCGACTTGCAACGCCTGATCGTCTTCTCGCTGGGCGCGCTGTTGATGCGCGGCATCGGCTGCACCGTCAACGACATGTGCGACCGCAACTTCGACAAGCACGTCGAGCGCACGCGTTTCCGTCCGCTGACCAGCGGCCAGTTGTCGATGAAGAACGCCGTCTGGTTCCTGCTGGGCCAGTTGCTTGTCTGCGGATCGCTGCTGTTCTTCCTGAACGACATGAGCCGCTGGCTCGCGGTGGCCGTGCTGCCGTTTGTGTTCATCTATCCGCTGTGCAAGCGCGTCACGTACTGGCCGCAAGTGGTGCTGGGCATCTGCTTTAACTGGGGCATGCTCATGGCCTGGTCCGACACGCAGAATCACGTGCCGTTGGCCGCCATTGCCATGTGGGCAGGCGCCGTGCTCTGGCAGGTGGGCTACGACAGCATCTACGCGTATGTGGACGTGCGCGACGACCGCAGCCTGGGCCTGCATTCCACCGCCATGCGCTTTGGCGACCAAGGCAAGCTGTGGATCGGCGGCTTCTATCTGGCCACCGTCGTGCTGTGGTCCTGGGGCGGTTACGCCATGGGCTTGTCGTGGGCGTATCAGGTCGGCATCGCCGCCGTGGCGCTGCATCTGGCGTGGCAGTTGAAGGTGTTCGACATCCAGCGTCCCGACCGCAATTTCATGCTGTTCCGCGCCAACCTGTGGCTGGGCGCGCTGCTGGTGGCCGCCGCGCTGGCGGGTACGCTGATCCGGTGACCTGTGGATCGTCCGCGGTAGTCCTGCGGACCATTCACTGTTGAACCGTTGCCGGTCGAACCAGCAGGCCGTTGCTGATTGATCCTGCGCATTGCAGCCATGGCAGGTTCAGGCGATCATGGCGTTCCGCCACGCCTTACGGAGACACCGCATGCCCTCGTTGATCAAATCCCTCGCGGCCACCGCCGCCGTATGCGCGCTGTTCGGCATCGCGCCCGCTCAGGCCGCCACCGACTGCTCAGCCCAGCGCGGTTGCGCCGCCAAGTTCTGCGAAATCGAAAACGACATCGCCGCAGCCAAGGCGCAGAACAACACCCGCCGCGAAGCCGGCTTGCGCAAAGCCCTGGCCGAAGCCAAGGCCCACTGCACCGACAGCCGCCTGCAATCGCAGCGCGAAGCCGATGTCCGCGAGAAGCAGACCAAGGTGTCTGAACGCGAACAAGAGCTGAAGGAAGCGCGCGCCAAGGGCAAGCAAGACAAAATCGACAAGGCCCAGCGCAAGCTCGAGGAAGCGCAGTCGGAATACAACGCCGCGCTGGTTGAGCTGAACCGCTGATCTTCCCGAATTCCCCTCGCCGCATCGCAATCGCCCCGGGCCCGTCCCGGGGCGTTGTGTTTTTGCGCCGGGCGTGCGGCGCCGGCCCGACCACCATCTATTGCGTCATCAGATGGAAATATCGCCACCCATGGTGCCAACCGGAAGAATTCAAATCGATTAGTACGGATTTTGGAAAGATGTTTTCAGGGAATAAGGGTTTATCCCGAGGTTGTTTGAGCACAGAATGCATCTCATCGGGACCACAGCAAGCGAACCCCCGGCAATGACGCCAGACGGTTCGGATCCCAAGCTCACAAGACACCGGAGGTCTGCTATGAAAACCCTTGCAACCGCATTGATGTTGTCCATGTCCGTTCTGGCTGCCGGCGCTCAAGCCGCCGAAGCCGACCAAGGCCCGTCGCGCGCCCAGGTCCAAGCCGAACTGCAACAAGCCAAAGTTTCGGGCCAATACACGTTTGGCGAAGAAGGCTACCCCGCCGCCATCGCCCAGAAGTCCAGCCTGACCTCGCAACAAGTGCAAGCTGAACTGGCTCAAGCCAAGAACGCCGGCGAAGTCACGTTCGGCAACCTGGACTACCCGCCCGTCGCCGCTGCTGAAAGCGCCACGTCGCTGACCCGCGCCCAAGTGGAATCGCAACTGGCGCAAGCCAAGGCAGAAGGCCTGGTCACTTTCGGCAACATGGACTACCCGCCCAAGGCCAGCTGATTCACCGGCCGAAAGGCCGTGACAGCCCCTTCAAAAGCCCCTCGGCCACAAGCCGAGGGGCTTTGTTTTTGACGTTTCGACAGCTATATAAGTCATAACGACGTTAACTTAAACCGTTACGACACTTTCAGATCTACAAATCGACAGCGCTCACGCATAGGATGAGGCCAACCCATCCCCCCTCATCGCAGGAGCAGCACCATGTCCACCACCCCTCGTCCGATCGTTTTGCTGGGCGCCGGAAAAATCGGTTTCGCCATTGCCCTGATGCTGGAACGCAGCGGCGACTATGCCGTGCTTGTCGCCGACCAGGACCCCGCCCGCTTGGGCGTGCTGGCTGAGCTGGGCTGCGAAACGCGGCAGATCAGTGACGACGAATCGGTTGCGCGTTGCATCGAAGGCGCCTACGCCGTGGTCAACGCCCTGCCGTTCCATCGCGCCACCGCCGTGGCGGGTTTGTGCGCGAAAGCCGGCGTGCACTATTTCGATCTGACGGAAGATGTGGCCAGCACCCACGCCATCCAGGCGCTGGCGCAAGATGTGCGCAGCGTGCTGATGCCGCAGTGCGGCCTGGCGCCGGGTTTCATCGGAATCGTCGGCAATGCGCTCGCCCGCCGCTTCGACACCTTGCTGGACTTGCGCATGCGCGTAGGCGCCCTGCCGCGCTACCCTTCCAACAGCCTGCGCTACAACCTGACGTGGAGCACCGAGGGGCTGATCAACGAATACTGCAACCCATGCGAAGCGATTGTCGACGGGCAACTGACCAGCGTGCCGGCGCTGGAAGGCTACGAGACCTTTGCACTGGACGGCGTCGAATACGAGGCCTTCAACACCTCGGGCGGCTTGGGCACGCTGCCCACCACGCTGCTTGGCCGCGCGCGCAACGTGGACTACAAATCGGTGCGCTACCCCGGCCACTGCAACATCATGAAGCTGCTGCTCAATGACCTGCGCCTGCGTGATCGCCGTGATCTGCTGAAAGATATTTTCGAATCGGCCATTCCCACCACCGAGCAGGACGTGATTGTCATCCAGGCCTCGGCATCGGGTCATCGCCACGGCCGCCTGGAAGAAGAGTCCTACCCGATCCGCGTGTTCGGCGCGGACGTGGATGGCCACCGCTTAAGCGCCATCCAGCTGTCGACCGCCGCCGGCATCTGCGCCGCGCTGGATCTGGTGGCGCAGGGTGTGTTGCCGCAACAGGGCTTCGTCGGCCAGGAAGCCATTGATCTGGACGCGTTGCTGAACAACCGTTTCGGCCGCGTCTACGCGGGCAAGCCGCTGGCGTTGGCTGGCTGCGCCACGGCTGACCGTTAAACCAATGCGCTAAGGCCGTCCGCCAAGCCTTCGTAACCGGACGGCCACGTAGCACCGCGTAAATCTTGCGGGCCTACGTCCAGCCTTCCAGGCGTAGCGTCGCGCGCACCAGACGTTGCTCTTCCTGTTCGATGTCGGACAGGCTCTGGCGCACGCTGTCCACGTGGTCCGCCGCGGCCTTGCGCGCGAGCTCTGCCTGCCGCCCCGTCACCGCATTGAACAAACGCGTGTGCTGGCGATCGATCTGCCGCTTTTCGGGTTCGCGGTGATACAGGTTGTTGACGCACGCGAACACCGACCCCAGCAGCAGATCCGTCAGCGATTGCAGCGTATGCACCAGCACCGGATTGTGCGAGGCTTCGCAGATTGCCAGGTGAAACGCATGATCAAGATGCGCATGCGTGGCCGTATCGGTGGCCGTGCCTTGCGCCGCCACCATCTCGTCATAGCGGCGGCGGATCATGATGAAATCCGCTTCCGTGCCGCGAATGGCCGCCAGCCGTGCCGACTCGGCCTCAAGCAGCGAACGCACCTCCAGCAAGTCGTACAGCGTGCGCGGCTGCGAATTGAACAGGTGCATCAGCGGGCCGGCATCCACCTTCGAGATATGCGCCACGAACGAGCCCTTGCCCTGCGACGTATGAATAATTTCGCGCGCGCGCAGCAGCTTCAACCCTTCGCGCAGCGCCGTGCGCGACACGCCCAGCTTTTCCGTCAAGCGCCGCTCCGACGGCAGCGCCTGCCCGGCCTTGAGCACCCCGTCGAGGATCAAACGTTCGATTCGCTCGGCGACTTCGTCCGCCACCTGGCGGGGTTTTTCTTCTGTTTCCGCGTACATGCAATCTCCGGACCAGTGGTATGACCAAGCGCGCGCCGAATTCGGCCGCGCAGCGCCTACCCCCGTAAGTAGCTGATATAAAACCATAAAAAATGCGGGCTTGTCAGATCAGGGCTGAATAAACTGGTATGACCAGTGGGTTTTGATATGGACATTGGCGCAGGTGCGAACGATGATGTCAGGACAGATTCGCCCGGTGCCCCGGCGCCGGCCAGCCCTTCTTACCGCTAGAGACCCGCATGACTCAACGCATCCAGCACCACGGCCTGCAAGTGGCGGCCAATCTCAATCAATTCATCGAACAGGAAGCCCTGCCCGGCACCGGCCTGGATGCAGACGGCTTCTGGCAAGGGTTTGCGGCCCTGGTACACGACCTGGCGCCCAAGAACCGCGCGCTGCTGGCTGATCGCGATCGCCTGCAGGCCGAACTCGACGGCTGGCACCGCGCCAACCCCGGCCCCATCGCCGATCCGGCTACGTACCGCAAGTTCCTGGAAAGCATCGGCTACCTGCTGCCGCAGCCGGCCAGCGTGCAAGCCACCACTGACAACGTCGACACCGAAATCTCGCAGCAAGCCGGCCCGCAATTGGTCGTGCCGATGTCGAACTCGCGCTACGCCCTGAACGCCGCCAACGCGCGCTGGGGCAGCCTGTACGACGCGCTCTACGGCACCGACGCCATTCCCGCCACGCCGGGCGACACGGGCAAGGGCTACAACCCCGAACGCGGCGCCGCCGTCATCGCGCGCGCCCGCAGCTTCCTGGACACGGCCGCCCCGCTTGCCAATGGCTCGCACGCCGACGCACGCGGCTACACGATTGAAGGCGATCAACTGCGCGTGGCGCTGGCCAACGGCGTCACCGGCCTGAAGTTCGGCTCGCAGTTTGCCGGCTACCAGGGCGACGCGTCCGCCCCCACGGCCATCTTGCTGAAGAACAACGGCCTGCACTTCGAAATCCAGATCGACCGCACCCACACCATCGGCAGCACCGACGCCGCTGGCGTGAAAGACGTGCTGGTTGAAGCCGCGCTCACCACCATCATGGACTGCGAAGATTCGGTTGCCGCCGTGGATGCCGACGACAAGGTCCACATCTACCGCAACTGGCTCGGCCTGATGAAGGGCGACCTGACCGAAGCCGTCACCAAGGGCGGCAAAACCTTCACCCGCAAGCTCAACGCCGACCGCGTCTACACGCGCCCGGACGGCAGCTCGCTGAAGCTGCATGGCCGCTCGCTGATGTTCGTGCGCAACGTGGGCCACCTGATGACCAACCCGGCCATCCTGGACCGCGACGGCCTGGAAATTCCCGAAGGCATCCTGGATGCCGTCGTCACCAGCCTGGCTGCGCTGCAAGACCGCAAGAACAAGCTGAACTCGCGCACCGGCTCGGTGTACATCGTGAAGCCCAAGATGCACGGCCCCGTTGAAGCCGCCTTCGCCAGCGAACTTTTCGATCGCGTTGAAGACCTGATCAAGGTGCCGCGCAACACCCTGAAAATGGGCATCATGGATGAAGAACGCCGCACCAGCATCAACCTGAAAGCGTGCATTGGCGCGGCCGCCTCGCGCGTGGCCTTCATCAACACGGGCTTTTTGGACCGCACCGGCGACGAAATGCACTCGAGCATGGAAGCCGGCCCGATGCTGCGCAAGGGCGACATGAAGTCCACCGCCTGGATCACCGCCTACGAACGCAACAACGTGCTGGTCGGCCTGGACACGGGCTTGCGCGGCCGCGCTCAGATCGGCAAGGGCATGTGGGCCATGCCCGACCTGATGGCCGCCATGCTGGAACAGAAAATCGCGCACCCCAAGGCCGGCGCCAACACCGCGTGGGTGCCGTCGCCCACCGCCGCCACGCTGCACGCGCTGCACTATCACCAGGTCGATGTGCAATCGGTTCAAAAGGAACTGGAACGCACCAAGCTGGACAGCGTGCGCGACGACCTGCTCGGCGGCCTGTTGACCGTGCCGGTCGGCGACCCGTCCAAGTGGTCCGCCGCCGACATCCAGCAAGAACTGGACAACAACGTCCAAGGCATCCTGGGTTACGTAGTGCGCTGGGTCGACCAGGGCGTGGGTTGCTCCAAGGTGCCCGACATCCACAACGTGGGCCTGATGGAAGACCGCGCCACGCTGCGCATTTCCAGCCAGCACATCGCCAACTGGCTGCGCCATTGCGTCACCAATAAAGATCAGGTGATGGAAACCTTCAAGCGCATGGCCAAGGTGGTGGATGGCCAAAATGCGGGCGATGCGCTCTACCAGCCCATGGCCGGCAACTTCGATACGTCTTTGGCATTCAAGGCGGCGTGCGCGCTGGTCTTTGAAGGCCTGACGCAGCCCAACGGCTACACCGAGCCGCTGTTGCACAAGTACCGTCTGGAGTTCAAGGCCGCGCAAGGCTAAACGGCCACACCGCGTCAAACCCCGAACCGGACAGCTTGGCTGTCCGGTTTTTTTTTGGATGTACCCCTCTCCCGGAAAATTGAAACAACCCCCGCACTTTTCGCACGACCGTGCTAAATTTGCCCGCATGACTGCCAAAACCGAGAAAAGCGAACTGACCTTTGCGGCCATTGTGGACGCGGCCGTGGACATGGCTGCGGCGCAAGGCATGGAAAGCCTGTCGCTCGGCCAGGTCGCCAAGCATCTGGGCATCAGCAAAAGCGGCGTGTTCTCGCGTGTGGGTTCGCTCGAAGCGTTGCAGCAGGCCGTGCTGGATGAGTACGACCGCCGCTTCGTCGCTGCCGTCTTTACACCTGCCATGGCGTATCCGCGGGGCCTGCCCCGGCTGAACGCGCTGGTGTCGCTGTGGGTAGACCGCGCCAGCAACGTCGAACTGCTGACGGGCTGCATCTACGTGGCCGGGGCGTTTGAATACGACGATGTGGAATCCCCCTTGCGCGCCGTGCTGGAAAGCAACTTGCGGCGTTGGCGCGCGTCCATGGTGCGCACCGTCAACCAGGCGTTGGAAGCCGGCCATCTGCGGCCAGATACCGACCCTGAGCAACTGGTGTTCGAGGTCTACAGCCTGATGATCGGTTTGATGCACGACGCTCGCTTCTTGCGGGACCCCAACGCCCCCGCCCGTGTTCGGGCAGCGTATGACCGGTTGATCTCCACGTACCGCAGCTTCACCTACCTTGAATAACTGACCCGCGCCGGCTGATGCCGGCGTTTCTTGACGCTAATTTCGCACGGTCGTGCGAATATTTTATCTGGAGCAAGCCATGTGGATTCTGATCGCAGCCCTCGCCGCCGGCGTCCTGGCGCATCTGTGGCGCCAATGGCGCGCGCTGCTACGCCAACTGCCCGACTGCGCCGAACATCTGGTGCTGTTCTAGTGAACTACCGGCATCCCGGTCTATATTCCGCATAGTCCCTTCGAATTCCGCCATGCCGCGTTCCGTCCACTTACTGATCGTCGATCCGCAGAACGATTTCTGCGACCTGCCCCAGGCTTACCTGCCCACCGATCCCTTGACCGGCCACTCCATGCAGCCGGCGCTGCCGGTGGCGGGCGCGCATGCCGACATGCAACGGCTGGCGCGCTTCATCGACGCCACCGCGCACGCGCTGACTTCCATCACCTTGACGTTGGATTCGCACCACCGGCTGGATGTGGCGCACCCCACGTTCTGGCGCACGGGCGACGGCCAGCCGGTCTTGCCCTTCACGCCGATCACGGCGGCAGACTTACGCGCGGGCCGTTTCCATCCGCGCCACATCGACGACCTGCCACGCACGTTGACCTATCTGGACGAGCTGGAAGCGCGCGGGCGTTACACCTTGATGGTGTGGCCCGTGCATTGCGAAATTGGCACATGGGGCCACAACGTGCATGCAGACGTGCGCGCGGCGTACAGCCGCTGGGAAGATGCCGACCAGTTCATCGTGCGCAAGGTGCCAAAGGGTACGAACCCATGGACCGAACACTACAGCGCGCTGATGGCCGAAGTGCCAGACCCCGATGACCCTCGCAGCCAATTGAACCGCAGCCTGTTGGGCTCGCTGGACCGCTCGGACCTGATCATCATCGGCGGCGAAGCCGGCAGCCATTGCGTGCGCGCCACCGTGGAACATCTGGCCGAACACCTGCCCGGCGGCAACCTGTCGCGCATTGTGCTGCTGACCGATTGCATGAGCCCCGTCGCGGGATTCGCCGACGCGCAAACCGCGTATCTTCAACGCATGCGCGATCTGGGCATGCAAGAACGTACCAGCGTCGACATGGCGCGAGCACTGCAAGCCTGATCCCCCAACGACAATGGCCGCCTGCTTGCGCAAGGCGGCCATTTCTTTTGTAGCGACAATGTCAGGGCGGCAAGAGCACAAGGGCCAGCGTTATGCATCCGCCGCAGGTTTGCCCGCCTTGTCGCAAACCACATACAAGGCGCTGATCGCCTCGCACAGCGCGGGCGGCTGCTGGAACAGGCGTGCCACCAGCAGGCAGCCTTGCACCGTGGCGAACACCGCGCGGCCGGCGGCCTCGGCGGTGCCATTGAATTTCAACGTGCCCTGCGCGGCGCCTTCGGCCAGTACGCGGGCCAGCCACGCTTCGTGCGCACGGAAAAAGCCCTGCAATGCGCCACGCACGCGATCTGACAACGTCATGATGTCTGCGGCCAACATGCCGCCCAAACAGAGTTCGCCAGCGCCGCAAGCACGCGATTCCATCATCGACAGGTATTGCTCCAGCTGCGCTTGCGCGGGTTGCGTGGTGTCGATGGCGCGCACGTTACCCAGCGCGCGGGCGCTATAGGCCTCGACCGCTTCGTAAAGCAGATCGTCCTTGCCCGGGAAGTAGTAGTGAATGCTGGACGTCTTTACGCCCACATGCTCCGCCAGGTCGCGGTAGCTGAAACCATTGCACCCGCGCGTGCGGATGAGCTTCTCGGCGTGCGCCAGCAGCAGGTCTCGGGTGGTGTTGGGGGTCGGAGTGTCCATGGCTGAATATTACCTACTAATAGGTTGGTCCGGCATCGGGAGCCGCCCTAGTCTGTGGTCCAAAGCCCGTGCGAACCCCGGCCGGGAAACATCCCGCCCCCCGGGGTCCGCATGTGCCGGCATCCTGCTTAGCCTTGGACGGGCGGGTAATCCAGCTCGCCGCTTTCGGTCAGGCCTTGTGCGCGGGCGGCGGCCAGTTCTTGCGTCACTTGGGCGCGGGTCTTGTCAGCACCGGTCGAAGCGAACGCGGTGGCGGCGTAGCCTTCTTCGCCCGAGACCAGTTCACCGTTGGCGCGGGCGGCGGCCAATTCTTGCTGCACTTGGGCGCGGGTGACCGTGCTTTGGGTGTTGAGGGCGGGCGGGTAGTCCAACTCGCCAGCTTGAGCAGCGCCGATGAACGAGGCGGACAAAATCAGGGCGGTTACGAGGGTCTTCATGGTTGATCTCCAGTAAGGATCAGTACGGCAACAGGGTTTGAATACTGCGGATTCGACTTTTTGCACTATCTATCACTAGATAGATAGCCGTGTAAAAATGCTCAGCCTTGAACGGGCGGGTAGTCCAGTTCACCGCTTTCCGTCAGGCCTTGGGCACGGGCGGCAGCCAGTTCTTGCTTCACTTGGGCGCGGGTCTTGTCAGCGCCGGTCGAAGCGAACGCGGTGGCGGCGTAGCCTTCTTCGCCAGAGACCAGTTCACCATTGGCGCGCGCGGCGGCCAATTCTTGCTGCACTTGGGCGCGGGTGACGGTGCTTGCGGTGTTCAGGGCGGGCGGGTAGTCCAACTCGCCAGCTTGGGCGGCGCCGATGAAGGAAGCGGACAGAATCAGGGCGGATACGAGGGTCTTCATGGTTGATCTCCAGATCAGGGATTCGATAAAAATTTCGATTTAGGTTTAAGCTTCGGTTTCGTTGAGCTATCTACTTATAGATAGATAACGAGGGAAATAAAAAAGCGGTCCTACTGTATTTCTGGTTTCGGCGGCGGCGGGTTGTTGGGTTCGCTGCGTCGATAGATGAATCTTACCTACTACTAGATAGACAGCGCAAGCCGGTTTTGTGAAACCAGATATTTCATGATGCAGGGCGGCAACACGTCCGCCCCCTATACGCCCTATACGCCCTATACGCCCTATACGCCCTATACGCCCTTATACGCCCTACCCGCCCCAGGCCGCCCTAGTCCGCCTAGGACCGGCTCGCAGATACCAGCACCATCATCGGCCTGTCCTGCTCTTCGGCCAGCGCGGGCTGCGCCGCCAGTTGCTCAGGCGTTGGCGCCCACTCTTCTACATGCCGGATCGTAAAGCCCGTCTGGATCAGCAGGTTCAGGTAGGCGCCCAACGTGCGATGCTGCTTGACCACGCCCTTGGCCAGCCAATCTGTGGTGCGCGGTCCTTGCAATGCGTATTGGTTCAGCGGCCAGATACGCCTGCCCGACGCGTCCTGCACAAACCCCGGTTGCGCCGGCGCGGTGTAGATAGGATGCTCGGCCGAAAACACGAAGTGTCCGGCCGGCGTCAACGCACGGTGAACGGTGGCGAACAGGTCGGCCAGATGCTCGATGTAGTGCAGCGTCAGCGAGCTATAGGCCAGGTCATACCCGCTCACCGGCAATTGCAGGTGCTCAAGATCAGCGCGCTCGTAGTGAATGCGGGGCGACTGCGTGGTGACCCGCGCCCGGTCCAGCATGTTCTGCGACACATCCAGGCCCCGCACCTCGGCTGCGCCCTGCTCATCGGCCCACCGGCAAAACCAGCCGAAGCCGCAACCCAGGTCGATGACGCGACGGCCGCGCACGTCGGGCATCAAGGCACGCAACGCCGGCCACTCGGGCGCGCCGGCCAGGCCGTGCACCGACCGCGCCATCTGGCTATAGCCTTCGAAGAATTCGGGGGTGTCGTAGATGTTCTGCGTCATGCTGCGGCTCCTGGCAAATGCCTGCGGCAAGCATGCCACGCAGGGCCGACCTTACCAAGACCGTGGCGACACGCCATACCGCGCTTTGAAGATTTTGCTGAAGTGGCTCAGGCTGGAAATCCCGACGTCGCCCGCAGCCTGCGTCACGCTCATGCCGGCGGCAAGCAAGTCCGACGCGCGTTCAAGCCGCATATCGCTCAGGTACGCATGCACCGACCGGCCCATGCTGTCGCGCATCAACTGCTGCAAGCGCTTCTCCGACAGCCCAACCGTTTTCGCCAACAGCCCGGGCGGCCAATGCTCGGCATAGCGTTCGCGCAGCAGCGCGCAGGCCTGATGCACCCGCGAAAGCTCGTCGGCCGCTGGCCCGTTCAGCGCATCCGGCAGCGACAGCAATTGCACAAACCCCGACAGCATCTCCAATGATTTGGCGCGATACCAAAGCCGCCGCGCCTCGGCGGCGGGTGGCGGATCGCGAGTCAGGCTGCTGGCCAGCGCCAACAGGCTGGCGGGCGCGTCCAGCGCGGCGACCAACGAGCCGTGCGCCGGCACGCTGACGTCCTGCCGGAACCGCTGCCGCAATAGCGTCACGGGCCCGGTGTCGCCCGCACGCGCCAACGCCTCGGGCGTGTAGCGGATATCCACCATCCGCACCCGCTGATTCGCGGGCAAATGCGTGGCCCAGCCCACCGGCCGTTCATGGTTGAACAACAGCGCCGCGCCTGCGGCCACTCGCAAGGGTTCACCGCCTTCGAGCGCCAACGTGGCTTCGCCTTCCTGCCAGACCTGCATGCCAAAGACGGGCGCCCCCGGTGCGGGAATCGTCAAGGAACGCTTGGGGCTGCCGTCCAGCACCACCAGGCTCACGCCGTCGTCGACGCGCAACACGCATTCGATGATGGCTTCCCATTCGTCGGTGGCAGGCACCGTCGGCAAGGTACCCCGCCACCATTCATGCGGCTTTGCGCGCGTGGTGTTGGGGTCAGGCAGAGACGGAAGGGACAAGGGCGCGGTGGCGCGGGCGGACATAGGAGAGGCGGGCGGGAGAAAGGCGAAACCACAAAGAGAAAGCGAAACGCGAAAGCCAAGAACTGAAGGCCAAGGCACTGAAGAACACGGCCCCGAAGACAACCCAGACCGCGCAGAAAAACGGGGGGGCAGCAAAACCGTTAATCGGCGCCGAAAAAACGTCAGACAGGCGGCAAGACTTCTGGAATCATGCCGACGCACAGGAATGATTCTTGTTAATTATAAATTGCCCCAGGGGAAATACCGTGTCCTTTTCCGTCAAGCCGCTGCCGTTGGCGCTGCTGGCTGCCCTTGCCGCGTCGGTCCCCGCCGCCGCCCAGACCACTCAAACCGGCCAAGCTGCCCCAGGGGCGGCCACTGGCGTGACCACGCTCGCCCCCGTGCTGGTGCAAGGCGCACGTGACGCCTCGCCCACGTCCGGCGCCGACTACGTTGCGACGCGCAGCCGCTCGGGCACCAAATCGGACGCGGCGCTGATCGACACCCCGCAAACCATCAACGTCATCACCCGCAATGAAATGGACGAGCGCGGCGTGACCTCCGTCGCCCAGGCCGTCCGCTACACCCCCGGCGTGTTCGCTCAATACGGCGACAACGACGTGCGCTATGACTGGCTGACCGTGCGCGGTTTCACACCATCGCGGTATCTGGATGGGCTGCTGCTGCCGTTTGGCGCGCGCGGCTATTCGCAACCGCGCATCGACACCTATGGCCTTGAGCGCATCGAAATCCTGAAAGGCCCGTCGTCGGGACTGTATGGACAAAGCGCGCCCGGCGGTCTGGTCAACATGACCAGCAAACGTCCCACGGCCGAACCCTTCAATGAAGTGGTGTTGCAAGCCGGCAGCTTCAACCGCTATCAAGGCGCGTTCGACTTTTCTGGCCCGGCCGACGAAGAAGGCAAATTCCTGTACCGCCTGACCGGCACGCTGCGCGACAGCGACACGCAGTACCAGCACGTGGACGACGAACGCCAATTCATCGCCCCCAGCTTCACGTGGCGCCCGTCGTCTGACACCAGCTTGAACCTCAGCGCGCAGTATCAGAAGATCACCAGCCACGGCGGCGGCGGCGCGCCCGTGCTGCCCGTCATCGGCACGCTGGAAAAGAGCGCCACCGCGGGCTACATCCCGCGCGACCGCTTCGTGGGCGAGCCGGGCTACGACATCTTCACCAACGAACAAGCGATGGTCGGCTACACGTTGGACCACCGTATGAACGACACGTGGAGCCTGCGCCAAAGCGCCCGCTACACCAATGTCGATACCAACACGCGCCGCGTGCAGATCGGCGCAATGCTGTCGGACACTCAAGCCGTCCGCTACGCCTGGGCCTTTCCGGAAACGTCGCACACCTTCCAGATCGACAACCAGTTGAACGCCAAATTCAACGCCGGCCCCACGCGCCATGACGTCACCTTCGGCCTGGACTACCTGCGCGAAAAATCCCGCTACAACGAGAGCAGCCTGGGCCTGATGCTGCCGCCGGCCTCGCCGCTGTTCAACGTGTTCGACCCGGACTACGGCACGCCCGTGACGCGCCCCGCCACGGCCAACAAGATCAACATGACGCGCAGCCAGCTGGGCCTGTACGCGCAAGACCAGATCGAACTTGACCGTCTGCGCTTCACCTTCGCCGGCCGCTACGACTGGACCGAAGGCACCACCAACAACGGCGTCGCGGGCAGCGGCGGCCAATGGGCGTGGACATCGCGCACTGCCGATGCCGACCGCTTCACCGGCCGCGCGGGTGTGACCTACCGCTTCGACAACGGCATCGCGCCTTACTTCAGCTACTCCACGTCGTTCCAGCCGATGACGGGCATCACGCGCGACGGCTCGCCGCTCAAACCCACCACCGGCGAACAATACGAAGCCGGCGTGAAGTACCAGCCCGACGGCTACGCCAGCTTCGTCACGCTGTCGGCCTTCCAGATCACGCAGAAAAACGTCAGCACGCCGGACCCGGTGAACACCAGCTTTGTCGTGCAGACGGGCGAAGCGCAGGTGCAGGGCATCGAACTTGAAGGCAAGGCCAGCTTTGACAATGGCCTGGACCTGACGATGTCGTACGCGCTGAGTGACAGCGAAGTCACGAAAACCAATGTCGCCGCCCAACGCGGCAATCAGATGATCTTCGTGCCGCGTCATCAGGCCGCGCTGTGGGCCGACTACACCCTGCGCGACGGCCCGCTGCAAGGCGTGGGGGTGGGCGCAGGCGTCACGTATCGCGGGGGCTTCTACGGCGACTTGAACAACCGCTACGCCATCCCCGCCGTCACGCTGGTGGATGCCACCATCCGCTACGATCTGGGCCGCGCCAGCCCGTCGCTTGCCGGCGCGCAAGTCGCGCTGAACGTCTCCAACCTGTTCGACAAACGCTACGTCGCCAACTGCCTGGGCACAGCCGTCAGTTGCTACTGGGGCGCGGAACGCACGGTGATGGCGACGTTGCGGTATCGCTGGTGATGGGCGGGTAATGGGCGGGTGAAGGGCGGGTGAATGGCGACTAAACCCCGCGCGGTCATGGCCTATGCCGACAATTCCCGCATGACGGCAATCAGGTCCGACTTGCCTTCGAAACCAATGCCGGGCAAGTCCGGCATCGTGACGTAGCCGCCGTCAACCTTCACCCCATCGGGGAATCCGCCAAACGGCTGGAACAGGTCGGGGTAGCTTTCATTGCCGCCCAGCCCCAAGCCCGCTGCAATGTTCAACGACATCTGGTGGCCGCCGTGCGGAATGCAGCGGCTGGCCGACCAGCCATGCTCGCGCAGCATGTCCAGCGTGCGCAAATACTCCACCAGCCCATAGCTCAGCGCGCAATCAAATTGCAGCCAATCGCGGTCGGGGCGCATGCCGCCGTAGCGGATCAGGTTGCGCGCATCCTGCATCGAAAACAGGTTTTCGCCTGTCGCCATCGGGTTCGCGTAGTAGTTGCGCAAGGTCGCCTGCAACTCGTAATCCAGCGGATCGCCCGCCTCTTCATACCAAAACAGGTCGTACTGCGACAGCGCCTTGGCGTACTGGATGGCCGTATCCAGATCGAAGCGGCCATTGGCGTCCACCGCCAGCTTCTGCCCGTCTTGCAGCACGCTCAAGATGGAATCGATGCGGCGCAGATCTTCGTCCAGCGACGCGCCGCCAATCTTCTTCTTCACCACCGTATAGCCACGGTCGATATAGCTGCGCATTTCGTCTTTGAGCTTGCCGTGGTCCTGGCCCGGGTAGTAATAGCCGCCGGCCGCATAGACGAACACGCGGCGGTCGGCCTGGCCGTTGCCGTAGCGGTCGGCCAGCAGCTGGAACAACGGCTTGCCTTCTATCTTCGCCACCGCATCCCACACCGCCATATCGATCGTGCCAATCGCCACCGAACGCTCGCCATGGCCGCCCGGTTTTTCGTTCGTGAACATGGCGTTCCAGATCTTGTGCGGGTCCAGATTCTTGCCCGTCGCGTCCAGCAACGACTCCGGGTCGGCTTCCATGATGCGCGGGATGAAACGCTCGCGCATCAGCTTGCCCTGGCCGTACCGGCCATTCGAATTGAAGCCATAGCCCACCACCGGCTTGCCGTCGCGGATCACATCGGTGATTACGGCGACCAGACTCAGCGTCATCTTGCTGAAATCGATATACGCGTTGCGAATGGGCGAGCTGATGGGAAGGGTCTGTTCGCGGATCTCGACGATTTTCATGAGGGGTCTCCTGATGCGCCGACTGTGGCGGCGTTGTGGCTGCGGAACCCCTAGCGTAGGGGCGATCACCCGCACTAAGATTCACTCATATTCATTTGATTATTAACTTTCAGTGAAAACCGAAATCGCGTCCGAACTGGAATTTTTCATCCACCTGGCCCGGCTAGGCAGCCTGTCCGCCGCCGCGCGCGAGCTGGATCTGACACCGCCCGCCGCCACCAAGCGGCTGGCGCTGATGGAACGGCGGTTGGGCGTGCGGCTGGTCAACCGCAGCACTCGAACCCTTAGCCTGACGAGCGAAGGCGAGACCTATCTTTCCCACGCGGTGAAGATCCTGGCGGACTTGCGCGACATGGAAGACGCGGTTTCCAGCAGCGGCGCCACGCCACGCGGCGTGCTGAAAGTGAACGCCACGCTGGGTTTTGGCCGCACGACCATCGCCCCGCTGGTGTCAGACTTCGCCAAGCGGTATCCCGACGTGCAGGTGCAGCTAGAGGTCACGGACCGGCCCGTTGATCTGGTGGAAAGCGGATTCGATCTGGCGATCCGGTTCGGCGAACTGCCCGATAAACGCCTAAGCGCCCGGCGCGTAATGTCCAACGGCCGCTTCCTATGCGCCTCCCCCCGTTATCTGGACAAACACGGCACGCCCGCCACGCTAGCCGATCTGGCCTCGCACCGCTGCATCCTGCATACGCAAAACGATGAAGCGCACGGCGTGTGGCGGTTCATGCACGCAGGCGAAAGCGTGGCCATCAAAGTGGACGGCGCGTTGTCCAGTAATGACGGCGATATCGTGCTGGGTTGGGCACTGGATGGCCACGGCATTTTGATCCGCTCGGAATGGGATCTGGCCAAGTATTTGAAAAGCGGACGGCTGCGGGTGGTGTTACCCGACTACACACTGCCATCCGCGGATCTTTTTGTTTATTACCCGCAACGCAGAAATCAAACTGCGCGGGCGCGAGCGTTTATTGATTATCTGGTTGAGGTGTTTCAGCGGCCGAGTTGAATCACCATTCGAATTTCCCTTGATCGAGTCCAACCTGGCGGCCGTCATCGCCGTTGACGGTGCCGGAACCCTGGGATTGGCGGATCTCACTCTCGGTTCTATACGCGTCAGGGTGAAGATTCCATCCCACAAGGCTACCCAGGATGCCCCTGCCGTAGGCGCTGCCACTGGATGCAGACCGTTCAATGACGCCCGTATTCATGCCTACCAACCCGCCCACTGCATCTTGATCGTCACGGCCGACCGCATTGCCGCTGGCATAGGAATCAATGATCAGGGCAGTCCTTCCGTTCGCGCTGGCATTCGTTCCTACCAATCCCCCCACACTGCCCGTCGGATGCCCAGGGCTGTGACTCCCGGCTATCGCCGAGCCGGTAGCCGAAGACTGGCGAATAATCCCCCCGCGGTTCCTTCCTACTAACCCGCCGACGGCATTATCCCCACTGCCCGTTATGTCACCCGACGCGTGGCCGCGAAGAATTAGCCCGTTGTTCTCGCCTACCAAACCGCCCACGCCGCTAAAGTAAGAACGCGCCACCACATGTCCTGATGCGCGCGAATCCGTAATGGTTCCGGTCCAGCCATTCAGCCCAACCAGCCCGCCCGTTTGATAGGCGCTGGCGATAAGACCCATCGCGTGGCTATTACTGATGGACCCGTAGTTGGCGCCAACCAAGCCGCCCGTATAGAACTCGCCGTTGGCGCCGCCCGTCGCGTAGGCATATTCAATGCTCCCGTTTTTTTCGTTTTTGCCGACCAATCCTCCGGCAACTGACACGCCTGCGCGAATGACTGTCGTCGAGTAGGCGTGCGCGATACGCCCCTGGTTCGAGCCAACCAAGCCGCCTAATTCACCCACCGAGGCACCCCCGCCTGCAACGCCGAGCACGCCCCCGCGGGAGTGTGAATTCAAAACGTCGCCATAATTCACGCCGACCAACCCGCCCAACGAGTCATTGGATTGCGTCGTACGGATTTCGCCCCAGGCGTAGGCATACTTCACCACCCCACCGTTGACTCCCACCAATCCACCCGCGACATTATGACGACCAGGCTGGTTAACGGAAATGCTCAGTTGCCGCAAGCCGATGTTCCTGAGCACGCCGTGCGAATTGCTGAATAGTCCTACGTGCCCCGTTGGGTTTGACGAGTCGGCCTTAATCTTCAGGCTATCGACCGCATGCCCCATGCCAGTCAATACGCCTTCGAATCTTTGCGTCGAGCTCGAGTAATCTCCACCAATGGGCCGAAAACCCCCGCGCGCATTCCACGAGCCCGTTTCGTGGGCATCAATGGCATTCGCCAGTGCATAGGCGCCGCTCAGATTATTCTCGATGGCTTGCAGCTCATGCACATTTCGGATCAGTTGATAATCCTGCCCATTAATGCGCAAGCTGGCTTGTGAGCCGGGCAACGTCACCGTGACGTCCTTGCCAAAGATATAGTCGGCGTCGGCGCCATGGTTCATCACAAACCCGGCCTTATCCCCGCTTGCCTCGACATTCGCATTCAGCCGCACAGACTTCTTTGCGTCCAGGCTCAGCGTCGTATCCGCATCCCAAGCAATCTCTTCAAGAACGCGAAGGTCTCCTTGCGTGGACGTCAGCGCGATATTGTTTTTAGACAGCTGCCGGCTCAGATGCTCGCCGCTGATGCCGCTGACCAACGGCACTTCTTGCGTTGTGACGCTGATTTGATCGGCTTCAAGCGTCAGCCATCCGCCATTGCCCAGCGCCGCGCGCGTATCAGCCTGCGCGCTGGCTTCCATCTGCACTTGCCGGCCCTGAACCAGAACGTTGCCGCCGTCACCTTGGCTACCGGCCGTCGCCAACAGATTGCCGCGCACGTCCACGCGTTGGCCTTGCACGGTGATATCGCCAGCGTTACCGCTGAACGCGCTGCTGTCCAACGTGCCTGCGGCCACTACCGCGCCTTGCGCGCCGCCATCCAGCACAATCTTGCCCGAGCGGCCATTCAGCGTTTGCGCTTCGATCAAGCCCTGGTTGTTCACGACTGCATGCGCCACGGCGTTACTGGCTCGGGCGTGCAGCGTCACCTGGCCGCCCTGAGCCGTCAGCGCATTGTGGTTGCTGACCAGCGCATTCAACTCCGCCTGATCAATCTCTACGTTGAGCAGCCCATCGTCGGAAAGGCCAAGCGTAATGCGCTGCCCTGAAGCCAGCGCGATGGCGCCCTGTTTGGCGCGGATGACGCCCTTGTTCTCAACCTGTCCGCCCAGCAACGCAATCGTTCCGCCGTCTGCGGCAATCAACACGCCTTCGTTGATAACGCCTGCCGGCGTCGCGCGGCCATCGCCAACAAATCGGAATCGGCCTTCTTGGAGATCTTCATTGCTCAGGTTCAATGTGGACGCCACCAAGCCGCCTACGTCGACCTTCGCAGTCTTGCCGAACAGCACGCCGTTCGCGTTGATGATGAAGACACGCCCGTTGGCGTTCAGCTGACCCATGATCTTGCTGCCTTCGGTGCCGGCAACCCGGTTCAAGGCAATGGCGTTGGCGTCGGGCTGCTGAAAATCCACGCGGCTGCCCGAGGCGATATGGAAACTGTTCCAGTCGATGGACAGCTTGGAGCTGGTCTGCTGGATTTTCTTTGATAGGCGGTTGGGCTCCGAGATACTGCCTTGGCCGCTGGTGATCTTGCCGCCCACGGGCAGGTTCTGAGCGTAGGCTGAACCGGCAAGCAGCAATGCGCACGACGAGACGCCCCCTAACAACACGATTAATTTCCGTAACGCGCGACGCTCACGTCGTTCTGCTTTATTTTCGGAAACCCGGCGGCGATGGTTCATTTCTCTCTCCTCGTCTGAATTATTAGAAATGATTGAGACGAGGCTAGCACGGCACATAAAGCCGAATACCGATTAAAAATTTCGCGGCAAAATATGATTATTAATGCCGACTATTTAGTATTCCTCTCATTGATTTAATGACTTAAAAATGAAAATCCCCCGCATTTGCGGGGGATTTGAATAACAACTTACTCGTTCGGAAATATCAGAACGGTTATACCCACAAAAAAATGTTGATTGAAACCAAAACGTCCTTTAAAAATTCCGAGCCCGCTGAACGAAACTGTTGGTAAGGATGCCTAGCACCATCCAATCTCAGTCGTTTTAAGGGGTTTCTCCGTGTTTTGTGGGTAGCTAGCACCGCTGTCCCCACAACCAACCTCCACAACTGGCAGACCAAGCCTACTTTAGGTAGATGTTCGGTCAACCGATGCTTCGCGGTCTGCTCCACGTGACCTTTCGGCGTCTCTCCGTACAAAGATGCTCCCTTTGGGCTTCATCAATAGCTTCTCGTCGGGGAGCAACAGCCCTTTTTCCTTGGCTCGATATTCGATCCGTTTCCTGACCTTGCTTCCTGCCAACTCTGCAGACGGGTGAAACTGTGCAGCGCCAGCTAGTTGATCCGTCAGTCCCATTTCACCTGTGGCAGGGTCCATCGTGAGATAGAGAAGTCTGTCACCCCTAACCACCAACATTCTGTACACATTCTGGGACTTTGGCTCTTGGGGCATGTACGTCTCCGCTTAAAAGCTCTTCAGTGGGGCTCGTTGTCGATTCAACATAAGTTTGCTCACGCGGCCTTCCGAGCAAGCTCATCCAGGATCCCAACGATCGCCTCCGCGTCCGCATCACGGAACGCGCCATCCAATCCTTCATGATGAATACTGGTGAATGGAGCGTCATAAAGTTGGCCGGGATCGACGGCTCCTTGCCGAGTAAGCCGCTCGATGATCATTTCCACAAAACGGATCTGCTGGCTGTTGTAACGCGTGCTATCCAGGAAGATGCCGAAGGCCTCCTTGGCCGCGTTGCGATCCAGGCCTACCAGAGAGCGTATAAACTGCGGTAGCGACACCTCGCCAAACTCCTGCACAAAACGATCCCGGCCGCCAACCGCTTCAGCTTCGTAGACAAATCGCTCCAACTCGGTCAGATCCGTCGGCGTCAAGGGTTTGGCAAAGCGTAGCTTGGCCATGGCGACGTGATTCTCGTTGGCCCGTATCCAGGCCTCGACCTTGCGCTTGTACTGCGCGGTGTTGATGCCCGTGCTGAAATCCCGCAGTTCGGCCTTACTGGCGGCGCCGAGGACATCCTGCAAATCGGTGTAGACCGGCCCGATGGACCTACGCTCGATAAACTGAATCAGGCCGCGTAGATGCTTACGCAGATGCTCAATGATCGCCAGAGTGATGTCCTGCCAGTAGGCTTCGGTCTGCACTTCCTGGATCAAAGGCAGCTCCTGCTTGACTGCCGGGATGCTCTGCACGTTTTCCAACGCCATGGCTAATTCAATCACCCGGTCACGATGACGGACGAAATCCTGGCTGCGCTGGACAATGGCGATTTGCAGGCCCAAACAAGTCATGTCAAACAGCTTGGCGGTGATGTCTTCTTCGGGCAGTTGACTGGGCAAGCCCGCGACGTGGTCACGTAGTTCGACATAATCCGTTGCGCCGAGCGTGTTCCAACACCCTCTGTCGGTGAACTTGTTAACGTGCTCGCGCTGTTCACGCACGAGGAAGTTATCCAGGTTCATCGCCGCCACTTCATCATGCAACTGCGTCTGCAAGGCTGCTTGCAGGCCTTCCAAGGCGTTGTAAGCAACCGTCCCCTGTTGCAGCGTATCTCTTCCACTTCGTGGCGCGTCAGGCAGCAGAGACAACAACTCCAGGCGGCGCTTGAACAGGCGCTTGCCCAGCGGCTCGCTCATAGGTGACGGCGCGCCAGCGGGGTTTTCGTTGAAAAACTCGAAATTCCCGCAAAAATCAAAGATCACGAACTCGGTCTTGTCCAGCCCAGGGCCAAACAAGTCTTTAGACAGGCGCGTGCCACGCCCGATCATCTGCAAGAACTTGACCTTGGAACGCACTGCCTTGAAAAACACCAGATTCACTACCTCGGGCACATCGATACCGGTGTCCAGCATATCCACGGAGATAGCGATCTGCGGCAGCTTAGCGGCTACGCTGAAGTCATCGATCAGCGATTGGGCATACGTCACCGCGTGGGTGATGACGCGGGCAAAGTGCCCCTGGTACTGCGGATAGTTGTGGTCAAAGCGCTTGGCGATGAACTTAGCATGCTCCTGGTTCACCGCGAAGATGATGGTTTTGCCCAGTCTATCCCCACCTTCCACCTTGATGCCGTGCAGCATCAGATGCTGGAGCATCTTGTCCACGGTATCGGTATTGAAGAGCTTTTTGTTGACATCCGAGGCCTGCACCTCGTCGGGCGCTTCGAGGTCGCCCCAATCCAACGACTCCCAGTGGTCTTTTTCTTCGCCGGAAAGCTCGTCGTATTTGATGCCCTCACGCACGAACTTCAACGGCACTGATTGCATGGTGGGCTTGACCAGATAACCGTCAGCCACCGCCTCATTCAGGCTATAGGCATCCGTAGGCACACCCTTTTCCAGGCCAAACAGCTGGTAAGTATCGCGATCCACCTCATCACGCGGCGTGGCGGTCAAGCCGACTAGGTAGGCATCAAAATAGCGAAAGATCGCGCCGTATTTTTGGTAAACGCTGCGGTGTGCCTCGTCGATGACGATCAGGTCAAAATACCCCGCACCATACTTGCGCTGCACCCCGTCCATTTCCTCTATCAGACCCATCATGGTCGGATAGGTAGAGAGAAACACGCGCCCCTGGCCGTCTTTGTCCTGAACCAGGTTGACCGGGCTGGAGTCCGGCAAGTGCGCCTTGAAGGCATTGGTGGCCTGCCGCACCAGCGCCACGCGATCAGCCAGGAACAGTACGCGCTTGACCCAGTTGGCACGCATCAGAAGGTCGATCAGGGCCACGGCGGTGCGGGTCTTGCCGGTGCCGGTAGCCATAGTCAGCAAAGCGGCGCGATGCCCCGCCATGAAATGCTCGCCCACCGCGCGGATGGCGCGTGTCTGGTAGGCGCGCTCGACGATGCTACTGCTGATATCCAGACCACGCAGGTCCTGGTGCAGGGAGCGGCGGCTGATGGCCAGCTCCAGCTCGTCACGGGAGTAAATGCCGGACACTTCGCGCGGCGCGGCGCGTTTGTCGTCCCACAGCCAGGTCTTGTGGCCGTTGGTATAAAAAATCAACGGGCGCTGGCCCTTCATCTGTTCCAGGCAATCGGCGTAGAGCTTGGCCTGCTGCCGCCCGACTTCCGGGTCGCTGAAGCTGCGCTTGGCCTCCACCACGGCGAGCGGCTTGCCGTTCTGCCCCCACAAGACGTAATCTGCAAAGCCTCCGCCAGGCTTGTTGGGCATGCCGACCAGCGGCACCTCGACGCCCATATTGTCGCCCTCTACCCACCCGGCTTCGCGCAGGAGCACGTCAATAAAGCGTCTGCGAGTCTCGGCCTCGGAATAGTCGTGTGTGTCCGGGACGGCGATATTGGCGGCCTTGGCCATGGCCAGCTCGGCACGCGCCCGCGCCAGTTCGGCATCCAGTTGGGCCAGCCGCGCTTCGTACTCAGAGGAAGTAGCCGCCACGACGGCGATCTGCTTCTCGCGCGCCTCGATCTGGGCGGTCTGCGCCTGCAGGCGCTCCTTGAACTGGGCCTCCTGCTTTTTAAGCTCGTCCCGAGTGAAAGCGACTGCCTCATCGGCGTTAACCAGGTGCGGAATACGCTTTTCGTCCCAGTCGGCGACGAGGGATTTGGGATCGCTGGCACGCGTAAAGGTGCGCGCCAGCCAGTACATCACGTGGAACAGCTCGCGCACCAAATGCAGCGAGTCGCCATGGCGAATGGGTGCGCTGCCGTGCACGGCCCGATTCCCCAGTTTCTGAATTAAGCGGGTCTTTTGCCGTATCTGGGGTGGTACCAGGGCCTCGAACGCTGGCTGGGTCAGCAGCACGCCCAGGCTGTCGTCATACGGCAGGCGCAAGGTCAGGTCATGCTCGTACAACCAGTGCACCACCTGCTCCAGCGCGTGGCGAGTGCGCATGCAGGCTGCGCGCGGGTCGGAATACACCAAATGCTCGGCGCTTACTGCCGGATCGTATAGCGATTCGAATTCCGCGCGGAGAAACTGGAAGTTGCTCATGACCTAGTGAAAGCCTGGACTGGTAACTCGATATGTCAGAGTTTGCCAGAGAAAGCGCGTTGTTGCAGGCTGGCGAAGAGTTCATCTAGTTTCTTCGCCCCCTCCTGCATCCTCTGCTTTTGCGCCCTAACCGCTCGAACATAGTGCTGAAATTTTCGTTGCAACTCGCTCGGTGGAACCGGCAACTCTATTGTGCCGAACTCTCTAGCGTTGATGTTCGCCATGCCAACGATGTTTTTGCACATATTACGCAGGATAGCCTTGCCCCAGACTGAATTCAAAAAAGCAGAAATATATTCCGGCGCATTGCTTTGATTGACTCTTCCACGAACCAGATAACCTGCATATGCCATCGGAATCGGGCCTTCGTAAACCGCAGTTTTTCCGACTAACTCTTTACTGTTGGTACGATTAAAAAGTATGTCACCGGGCTCAACAAGATACTTTTCATCTGCTTGCTTTGCCGTGATGTACTTCAGCTCAGACAACTCAATCTGGCCCGAGTACGTCAAATTGTTCATGCGCAGAATGGGAATTTCACCCTCCTGCGTAGCCTTATCGGAAGAACCATATTTCACGGAGTCGAGCAGATCGGCAATCTTACGTATCGGCCAACCCTTCGGATTCGTCACCGGATCGCCAAACATCTCGACGAACACCGATTGCAGCAGTTCATCTAACTTTGCAATGGCGGTGCGGCGCTGGGCGCGCAGGGCGTCTGCCTTGTCGAGGATGGCGGCGATGCGACGTTGTTCAGAAAGCGGTGGTAAGGGAACCAATACCGTCTTGACCAACGTGGTATTAAGATTCTTTACTACCGCACCTGCTGCTATGGACGAGAACTGGCGATAAGTATGATCGCTTCCTAGCACATGATAGAAAAAATCTTGATCAACAATCCTCTCATCACCACTAAGGACCAGCCATCCGTCATGAATACATCCATCGGTCTGAAGAATATATGGTCGACCAAAACTCATTGAATTTGTTAGTAAGAAATCCCCCGGCTTTACTCGTCTAGACTTGAGAGCTCCTGACTGAAGAATTTTCTTTTTTGTTTTCTTTATGTACTTTGAGCTATTGGATGCATCCTTAATTGAAATCCAATTGACACCATCAGATGCATCTGTAATGTAAGCATCAATAGGCCGCGGCGAACCACCGCGTGCAATGTCAAAAATTTCTCCCAATGGAACGCGTGGAAAACTCATGCGAGCATCCCCTCCAGCTCCTCCGTCCCCTTGGAGATCTCTGCCTCCAACGCCCGCAACTCCCCGATAATCTTCGCCGGTGACTCATACTCGACCACCTCATGCACCACCTGCTTATAGCGGTTGATGCTCAGATCATAGTCATTCCCTGTAAGCTCATCCTTGGGTACCAGGAAGCTCTGTTCGGTGCGTTCGCGCCCCACCTCCCCGGCCTGGTTCTGCCAGCGGCTCAGGATATCCGGCAGGTTATCGTTCTCGTGCTTGGCATGACCCAGCTCATTGCGCTTATCATCCAGCGAATAGCCGTCGGCGCTCATGTCGTAGAACCACACCCTGTCCGTTCCACCGGAGTTGGTCTTGGTAAACAGTAGGATGGCCGTGCTCACGCCGGCGTAGGGGCGGAACACGCCCGAGGGCATGGAGACGATGGCGTCGAGCTTCTGCTCTTCGACTAGCATCTTGCGCAGGGTCTTGTGCGCCTTGCTGGAACCAAACAGCACGCCATCAGGCACGATCACCGCCGCTCGTCCACCCGGCTTGAGCAGGCGAAGGAACAAAGCCAAGAACAGCAGCTCGGTCTTTTTGGTCTTGACCACGCGCTGCAAGTCCTGAGCCGTGCTTTCGTAATCCAGGCTGCCAGCAAAGGGCGGATTGGCCAGGATCAGGCTGAACTGCCCCTCTACCCCGGCATGGCTTTCGCTCAGGCTGTCGCGGTTTTCGATGGCGGGATTTTCCACGCCGTGCAGCAGCATATTCATGCTGCCCACGCGCAACATGGTGCTGTCGAAATCGAAACCGTGGAAGGTATCGTGGTTGAAGCGCTTGGCGCTTGCTTGGTCGGTGTAGATCTCGTTGCTGTGATGGTGCTGCAGGTACTCTGCTGCCGCCACCAAGAAGCCCGCCGTGCCACAGGCCGGGTCGCAGATGCGGTCGGTAGGCTTGGGGGCCATCATCTCCACCATCAGTTTGATGATGTGACGCGGCGTACGGAACTGGCCGTTCTGCCCCGCGCTGGCGATCTTACCCAGCATGTATTCGTAGAGATCGCCCTTGGTGTCGCGGTCATCCATGGGGATAGCGTCCAGCATGTCCACCACCTTGGCCAGCAGCGCGGGCGAGGGGATGGTGAAACGCGCATCCTTCATGTGCGTGGCGTAGGTGGAATCGGCCTCACCCAAGGTCTTGATGAAGGGGAAGACTTGGTTGGCAACCACGTCGTAGAGCGTGGCTGCGTCGCCCAGTTGCTTGAACACCGACCAACGCAGGTTCTGCAGCTCGGGGCCGAAAACCGGCTCTTCTATGGGCTTGCGCAGTCGCGCAGCCTTTTTCTCGCGCACGCTGTGGATTTCGTCCAGGCGCTTGATGAACAGCAGGTAGGTCATCTGCTCGATGACTTCCAAGGGGTTGGAGATGCCGCCGCTCCAGAATGCATCCCAGATGCGGTCGACCTGCGATTTGATAGTGCCTGTAATCATCTAATCTCTACTGAACTGGCCCCGCACGGAAGGCGCGAGCGGGCGCATTAACTGGCAAGGGGTGGGGCTACCGCCATTCACGGCCAAGTATCTTAGTGCATGGCGTCGGTGTACGTTGATGTGCTTCTAGGCGCGTTAATGCGCCCGTCCGCTGGCGCGAGGGATTAGCCGCAGGCTACAGAGCAATGAGGGGATCGCGTCCGGTCCGCACCTAGACGAACGAAACACTCACGCAATGGGCACAACATATACGGCATGCACAACGCCGATGGAGGGGGGTGATGGCTAGAAGTCACGCACGAGACCAGAGCGCGTCGTGTCACTGCATTCGTGACATCGCCCTGACTCGACCGACGTTCGGCCGATCTGCCAAGTGCCGCACTCCGGCATCCATCGATTCTGTAAGTTTGGAGTAAAGCATGCTCTCAACCCTCGACCCGGCCTGCACAATGTACGCCACCTTGAGTTTTGCCGAGAAATGGAACACGCCAAAGTAGGGCTGGGCAAAAAGGTCGATTCTTGAAGTGCACCACCCGCTCCCGCCCCTGTCCAACGGCCTCTGCGTATACGCACCCACCAACTCGAAAGTTAGGCACCCCGGTAGCCTTGAAACCACACGGCTAGCGTCAGCTTATGGGTACGCTACGGCAACGTGGTCGCAGAGTGCCGATCAGATTTCTCGGCCGCAGCCTCCTCTGTCGCTCTTGGCTCCTTTACGTCAGTTCGCCCAAATGGGCTTTTCCACCTGGTCGTGTAGGCAAGTTTGGGATCCACTGCAGCTTCGAAGGCTTGACCCAGGTCCCCTTGCTCGCCAGAGGCCAATCCGCCCTCTCCCAAAATTTCCGGAATCTTCATGCTCCGCCGGCCCCCTGCTGCCTCAACATTTTTTTCAGCCTCTCTTTTGATATACGCGCTACCTACGAACTAACCATTTCGACCACAGCATTAGTCTGGAAATTCACAACCGAACGTTAGTTTGGCCATGAAAGTAGCCGTTTAGGCGAACCCAGCGGACGGGCACTCCCAGACGCGCGGAAGGGTTTGAAGCGTCCGCGCCAGACGATCTTCTGGCTAGCGACCCGATAAGCTTACACTGCGGGAGCCGCTCCAACCTCGAAAGGTTAAACATGCGCGAATCGGATCAGTTCAGAATTGAAATAACACCAGCACTCCATGCCCTTCTGGAACGTGCGGCCACGCTGAAGGGCAACACTTTAGAAGAGTTTGTCGCTCAAACGCTAACACGTGTCGCTGAGGCAGCAATGCCTAAAAATGATTTAATTTTTCTGTCTAAAGCGGGTCAAGAGGCGCTCGTTGAGTCATTGCTCGACCCGCCTCCACCAAACGCAGCCTTAAAAAAGGCGTCCCAGCAACACAAGAAACTTTTTGGGTATTAGTCCGAAGGCTCGTCAACGAAAGGGTTTCCCCAGCTTTCCGCTTTTGGTGAGCACACCAGACCGTCGCAACGCCTCGAGGGTTTTTTCGATGCCAATGTCGTAAGGGTTATCTGCTGGAACCTCCACCTCGAGAACTTTAATACGAACAGGTAGGCGTCGCTCACGCAATACCGTCTCGCGATCCAAATCGGGGGCGCCCGACTGCTTCGCGGTCAATGAGGCTCGTGAGCCAACCTTCGAGTACCGAGCAATGACCTTCGTACGATACGCGGCAGCAGAATTTTTTCCCATGATTAAGTCCGTCCGTGGGCGCTATAAATACTACCTCTATAGCGGTACGCGCGCAGCCAAACCGGAAAAGAACATTCTGCGTTTAGGCCTCGTAAGGTGACCACTCAAAAATCCTCGATTTCCCGGCATTTTAGTTTGCCGATATTAACGCTGCAGCCGACACGCGAGTGAGCATCAACGATGCCCGCCGCTTACATTCCTACCGGTCCCATTGATTAACGCACGGGCGATTCGTAAATGCCCAGGAGGGCGACGCGCGTATTCACGCTCGCTCGTCCGACGCAATATACATGGAACTAACGTGGGTGGTGTTGAAGCGTTCGACGTGGACGTTATGTTGTGGCTTATCCGCCGGGATGAATTCGAGCTTTATGCCCCAAGCATCCGTCCCACGTGATGATCAACCCCTCCCATATTAACGAATATCTTTTGGCCGCCGCCGCGAGCTTGCCGCGGAATCTGGCTTTGACCGCCTTACTTCAATCAGACCGTATGCACTTTCCAGGGCACGCAAAGCTGTTCCGAGATTCTCACGCAATAACTCCTCACGCTCTGCTGCGTCCGACCGTTGTTCCGATCTCTGGGCGGCAGCCCTTCGCTTTATGACGTTTCCAAAGCTCCCTGAAACCATCGGCGCGAGTTCTACGTCAACCAGCCACGGTGATCGCGTACGAAAGACAATGGGATCAGCGCGTCTTATATCATGGAGGATTCGGAGTTCTGATATCGAAATATCTGAATTCTCATCGCCGTTAAGCTGAAGACTATTGTTCAACACGGCCAAGCCAAAGCCATTGAACTGCCGAAGAGCCACTTCTTTGCCAAACATTACCGTAAACGCGCAATAGGCGACAGAGACCGCCCCTCCTTTATCATCATACTTCTTTGATAGCTCAAGAAACTCAAATGAACCCGGTTCAATTAGGCTAATTAAAAAACCTTGCTCCAAAGGGTTGCGCGTTTCGCCGTCCGAGCGCTTAAGCGCTTCCAT
Source organism: Achromobacter kerstersii (assembly GCF_902859595.1). Classification (GTDB taxonomy): domain Bacteria; phylum Pseudomonadota; class Gammaproteobacteria; order Burkholderiales; family Burkholderiaceae_B; genus Achromobacter; species Achromobacter kerstersii. The sequence continues at coordinate 178,328 of NZ_CADIJQ010000005.1, forward strand.
TATTATGTCGAATCTCTTTTCTCGACTCTGAATCCCGTTTAGCGACTGTACGACCTGCGGAAGCGACCTTTGAAGAAAATCCCTTTGACTAGAACTTACTTGCGACTCAGCCCATGCTTGAATTTGCTCTGCAAGAAACCTCTCCGTAGCCCCCTTACGATCCTCCAGGTCCGAAACTGATTGCAAGAATCCGCACATTCTGGCGATATGAACCCGTGCCTCGACATCGACCTCATTTGCGGTCAATACGCTCGCTTCAAGCCAACGGCCGAGAATGTCGGCGATAAATTCGCTCGGCCAGCCTCTCATAAGCGCCTGAGCGCAGACAAACGACAAAGTGCGGCGCACTCCATCCCCACCAACGAACCGCAAGTCGGTATCACCGCCGCCAGTCATCAAGAGTTCCCCCATGATAAGACCGACAAATCCGAATGCAGCCATTGTGCCTAAGGGCCTTTCAATCAACGCACCGGCTTTATCGAAGTCCTCCGTGAACCAAGTCCGCATGACTGACGTTATTGGACTAATCCCCCCAGGGAACGCGAGCATCTTTGGCAAAAATTTCGTCAAGACAGCTTCCGGGCCAATAAGTATCGCCGGGGTGTCAGCACTCCCCCCTTTATTGCGGGTCCACACCACGCGTACCTGATGCGGGTATAGCATTTGCCAAACCTCTTGACGTTGAGCCGGGCGAGCGAGTGCACGCACTTCTCCCAGCCGTCCAAAATTTCGCATCAGATTTTCAGCGTCAATATCCGCAATCAAGAAATCTTTCATGATTTTTTTCCAAACAAATTCTTTACGGCAATTTTTGTCGGATTGGGCTTTGCGAGTGCAGACGCAAAGAAAGGGTGAAGCGGCTTATCGTGGTATATAGTTAGCGCAGTTTTCGCTCGCGTCACTGCCATAAATACAACCCGCCTTTCATGCTTTTGATATTTCGGAAAAAGATCCGCTGCGATAACATGCGCACTCCGAAACTCAAGTCCTTTCGCCGAATGAACTGTGCTTACCCACACGGGCAGTTTTGGATCGAACATAGTTCTAGACATAGCGTTTGTCACTTGATCAGCAAGATCAGGTACTGCACGAAGCTGCTCAACCAAGGTCGCAACAAAGCTTCGATCTTCGGGTACTAAAACGCCTATTAGCTGCCCAGGATATACAGCCAATTGCTTAACCAGTTTGGGGATCAATTCCACTATTTGGTCAGGCAACTGAATATTTGGCACTACTTCTACATTGCCAGGGTCACCTTTATATTGGTGAGTCCCCAGCATAGGTTCGTGACCAAATTTACCTGCCATGACCTTATCGGCCACTTCCAGAATTGCTGGAGCCACGCGATAGTGATACTTCAGCTTAACAGATGCGTTCCACGCGTGCGATTGAAGCCAGCCACCGTCCTGTGATCCAATGTTGTAGATCCCTTGTCGCAAATCTGCAGCGCAAGAAAGATTCTTTGCAAGATACTTAAATATCTCGAGATCCTCATCTGAATAGTCCTGCGCCTCATCGATGAATAACAGCGGGTACGAATTTCGACCCAGGCCAGAACGCATCATGGTATTCATTGCCGATTTCAATGCCGAATCTCGCTCCTTGTACGATTCGCCATCCCTTCGTTCTGGCAGACAGCCATGATCACCTAGAACTTGCTCCAGTAACTTTCTCTGTGTGATGATCCTATTGACGGGAAATGCATATAAGTCAGCCCCCGTTCGAATAAAATTTTGCAATAAATTCGTAAAACAAATTATGTAGAACTCTGCATCCGGAGACGCCAAAAACAAATGATTGGCGCGAAGGAGTAGAAGATTCGTCTTACCGCTCCCCGGAGGGCCAGAAAGAATAATATCCTTATCGAGATCTTCTCCGAGAATCTTGAGCTGCTCCTCGAGCAAATCATTCTCATCAACCCACCAAGTCCCTGACATTTCCAACGCCTCCCTTTCTACCGTCTAATCAGTTCTTCAATTATTGAAAGCATCCAAGCCTGAAACACGTCGGCGAATCCATCAAGGCTCTGCATGGCAGGACCAAGACTATTCCAGCCGATTTCCGTTTCAGCTAAGCCTTTCGATGCCCTCGCGTAAACGTCGATAAGACTACTATCCTCTTTCAGAGCGACAGCAACTTGAATGCGAAATGGTAGAGTCAGACCCAAGTTTGGAGCGGCGACGAAGGTATAAGTTATCGCGGGATTTGGATACAGCCCGCCAACGAGGTCGGTCGATCTCGTTGGCACAATCCTTCCAAGCTCGGCAAGCGCATTGTCGAATTGAGCCCTAGTGGCACGTACTATCGTGCGTAAAGCGATGGCTTTGAGGCGCCGCGCCTCTGCGTCCTCGATTGCATCAACGCGACCAAGGATATCGCCAATTGAAAGCTGCCGCTGCAGCGCGTCTTTCCGGGCCTGAAGAGTGGGCCGGTGCGATACCGAGTCCGACCGCTTGAAGTCTTCCCATCGGATCAGTTCGAGCCGTTCGATAGGCTTTTTCAAAAGACACCGGGTGGCTAAGTTGCAAAGTCGGGAATCAACGTCATCCGACTTCACAACGACAGAATCATTGTCAATGGCTCTCACTAAGTCGGCGTGCCTGGCGGTTGCGTATTGAAAAATCGGCTTCCTTACGATCAAGTCATGCAAGACTGCTCCAATTTGATAGAAGGTAATAGCTCTCCATCCATCCAAGGTGTCTTCTTCGCAGCCATGAATCATTTCGGTTGGGCTGTACTGATGGGTGCCAACGAAAGCTTTTGAAACCTGTAGAAGAGTCGCCGAATCATCGCCTGGCGGCCTCAACACGCCAAAGTCAAGCAACTTTAGCGAGCTTAAATCCTCACTCACATGAATATTGTCCGGCTTGATGTCACGATGCGTAAACCCCCAATTCTCAAGCTGCATAGCTGCGCTGGCCAACTGCTCAATAAGCGAAGCTATGTTTTCGCGAGGTATCAAATTGAGAGTTTCGGACAACCTTCTGCCCGGAGCAACTTCCATGGCGACAAATATATGTCCCGTGTCTTCGCAAACACCCGCATCGAGCACGCGCACCAAATTAGGGTGATTCTTATCGATGAGCTCCCGCTCTCGATTAACCCTAATTAGCTGGGCTTCCCGCCCGTATTGCTCCATCAAACCTGGATGAAATATTTTTAAAACCGCTTTAGCCTCACCCTTACTGACGTGAAGCACTACAGCTGACTTACCATGTGAACAGTAATTCCCTAGCTCCCAACCAGCTACCGCCCCGCCGGCCAACAGCGAATCCGAGAATACTTTTGCTTCTGCGAAGTCCATCCCCCCCCCACAAGACAGAATTATCTTAAGCTGTACCGGAATTTTTCCGCGACAAGCATGACCTCATTGCCACTGGCAGCCGCTGCTTCCAAACCATCATTATGGTGGTGAATGAACCCAAGCAAATCCATATCAGCCCGCATTTTATCTGGCGATGCATCAGTTATGCGCCAATAAAATTGATAGTAGGCAAACAAATCTTTGCATTTTGTGCTGTAGCACAACGAGTAATTACCTATTGGCTCTATCGCAATTATCACCGATGCTTGAGTTTTGTATCCCGCAGCAATGGCGACGTCCCCCGTACAAAACAACGAGCTTCCGCGATAGTCGACTCCAAAACGGTCCTCAAACCATCCTTTTAAAACCTCATGCACGGCAACGGGTGTATCTCTTGGTTGCCTGGCTCTCTGTAAGTTCGGATTGGCGATAATCCCATTTATCCCTGAAAGATATTTTTTAGAATGTGCTCGAAAGAGCATTGAAGCGCCTACATTCATCTTTCTCTCACATCGAAAATAATCGAAATTTCGGCCACCTAAGTAGGAACTTACTTCCAGCTTATCCCGCACCGACTTCGCTACGACAATTTTTCGAGCACCTCGTGCGATTGTCCGAACTCGATTGGCCACTACGTTTCGAACACCCTAGGTACATCCGAGCCGTAGCCCGTGACGGAAAAGGCGAAGTCTATAACGTAAAGTAACAAAAACACGGATTTTGATCCACTCTGCGTTGGCTTTTGAAGAGGAACAACAGGCGATATAGTTTTGAGGGAAGGTGCATAAAGGAATGCCTAAACTGGCCCAGCACTTTCCAATTAATGAGGCGATGAGGCGAAATTCGCTTGAAGAGAACTCGCGAAGAGGCTTTGACCTCAGCGCGTTACTTAACGGCTTGCAGAGTGAGCATCTTCTATGCCTTTCGACTCGCCGTGTTCCGGCTTTGGGAGCGGGACGTTCAACATGTCCACCGTAATGCGCCGTACGCCGGGCATTACGACCCACCTTAGTTCGAGCTATATGGCGTGCGGGCGATGGTCCACCCCTGCAGGCCACTTGGCCGTTACTTCGGGCGCTTCGATCGCTCACGCTCCGGTTTTGGCAGCGGCGTGTTGAGCATCATGATGGTCACCCCTTTGCGCTCTGCATTGTGCGCCCAAGTCACGAACTGCTCCTTAAGCAATCGGTTCTCTTGTGTCAGTCGGTCGACCTTGCCCTGCAGCCGATTGACTTGCTCCAATGCCGCTCGTACCCGCTCATCGCGAGGCGTGGCAGGCGTGCCACTCCAGGTTCCCCTCAGGGCTTCCTTCTTGAAGGCAAACGCGTTGGCGATCTCCGGGTAGCCGGAGAAGGTAAATCGAGAGTAAGCAATGCCTGTTGAGTCCTTCACCGCAGCAATGAGCAAGTCCCATGTGAGTTTGCCTTTCCAGCCGTCCAGGGCAGCGAGGACTGCCTGAATGCGCTCGTCAGTCAGATCTGGCGCGCGAGTTTTCTTCATGACAACAATTTCCGTTTTGCGGTCTGGACGAAATGGATGGGTTGAGATGCTGGCTCCTGCGTGATGAGGGCAGGATTGGTGACGTTCAACCGAATCTGGGCACCGCGCGGGACCGAGGGGTCCTCATATATGGACAGCAGTGAGTCGATACGCTCGAGCGTCTTCGTCTGGTGAGCTACCCACGAGTCAGCCCCGTATTCATCATCTGTAAGCCCCTGCTTTGCCACCTCCAGGAGTTGTTCCGTCTCGGCCTTACTGGCGCGAAGGTTCGCCTCTTTGTGCGCTTCGCCCTTGACACACTCGTGCTCCTCGCAATTTATGCAGTCGCGGTGCATCTGGCATGGCTCGCTGGCGAAGTCATGCAAGCAGTACCCAAAGTCCGTTGTGTGAGCGGCTGTAGCACCCAGCTCAGAGAACTGCGTGCGGGCCACCAACCGGCGTGGCTCCCTTGCAACTAACCCACCCATGAATCCCTGGCTCAAGGCATCACTGATGGGGGCTTGAACCTCATCGGAAGTCATGTGGTCATAGGCTCTGTTCTGGGCCGCGTCCTTCCGCCCAGAGAACAAGGCGATTTCGGCGCTGCTCATGCCACCCATTTGGGCAAGCATGTTCAGGTAGTGTCTAAGGCTGTGGGTATTCATTTCGATAGGGGAGCCATCGTCCTCCGTATACCCGAATCGGTCAAAGATGCTAGGCCGCCCATCGTGCCGCACCAATGCACTGGCGATCGTGCCGTAGTCAGCGCAAGTGAACATGCACCGGCAGGTCCTATTCGTCACGTGCATCTCGTCGACCCGGACGACGACCAACGAATCCTTGCAGAGCAACTGCGGGGCTCCTGGCACATAGGGAAACGTATCAGGTAGCATCGACAAAACAGCTTGCTCGACGTCCTTGAAGGTGAAGGCGATACGTCTGGCATCCAGCTGGTGCTTCGGCAGCTTGTGCGTCTTCCGCGCCCACGTGCTGGTCGAGACTCTAGGGGCGTCCTCGCCCCACAGAATGGCCCCAATCTCCGCCGTCGATAGCAACTCGCGACCACGAAGGTGGGCTACATCTTCATGGAGGTACATGGACGTCGGATTCTCGGTGTACCAAGCTGCGATCTCTTGAGCAGGCCGGGTTACCGCCAGAAGGTTCGCAACGGCTTGCTCCGCCACCGAAGCCATCACGGTTGGGAGCCACTTGATGGTATCGTTGGCGCCCTTGGAACCCGCCCATCGCAGCCCGACGTGGCCCGCGAAGCGACCGTCCCCCTTTTCAACGCAGTTCCGGGTCAGCCGCAGTACCTCATTGATTCGCTCCGGGGCACAAGTCATGAGAGCAGTGCCGCTCGATACCAGCACGTCACGCACTGCAACCGCGTCCTGAAAAATGCCACCAAGGGCCCGCAAGGCAGCGGCGGAGGGCATCTTCGATTGTCGCGCTGTCAACGCTTCCTTTGAGATTCTGGAGCCCAGCTCGCGTGGCTTTTTTAGCCCATGCTCCCATGGCTGTCGGAGGGTGATAAAGCCCTTCGAGCCCATCAGATCTGCGACTATCTTGAGCTGGCCTGCAACTCTATACGCGACACCAGCGGAAACGTTCTTATGGGCCAGTTCGACAGCCGTATCTAGCACTTCTTCATTGACCCCCATAGGTCGCGAACCCTTTCCCCACTCGCGCAACGACGCCTCGAGGTACCGCAGCGCGGAGATTCGGACCGCCTGCGAGGTGACCGGACGACTGTCCTGCAGGTAGACCAGGACGGCCTTGGCGAAATCGAGAAACTGCGGAGGCATTGAGGGCTCCGGCTTATCCTGACTGGCGGCCTCCATGGTGCTGAATATGGCTCGAAGCCTGCCGTTATGCCCCTTACGGTTCCCAGCGTCCCAGACGTTCTCGTCAAACTGGAGGCGGGCTCCTAGGACCTCGGATTGGCGGCAGAGCTCGACGAAGGCGTCAAGGTTCTCCTGGGGTTCGAGCTCAGCGCGTGGGACGAAATGGAGGATAGTCCCGCTCACGAGGTGCTCCCTTCGGCCCGCTGGGTCCGCACCATGGCGCACTCAGCGATGACCTCCCTTACCGCGATGATGGCTGCGTCGTTGATAGTTGCCATCTTGGGGTCGGCAGACCACTTTTTTCGCTCCTGCTCCAATCGAGCGAGGACCGCCTCATGGGGGCCGTCCAACCACGGCTCAAATCGAAAGCACGTATAGCACGCGACCGGTTTGTCGAACGCGCAGGACTGAGTCGAGCCGGCACAGCTCGCGAGACCCTTTGTCGACACCCTGAAGTCAATGATAGTGCTGCCCGGCACGTCCTTTTGGGTCGCCTGCTCTTCACCGTCGATAAGGCGTCCTTGAAAGCAGCGAGCAACGGGTGCAAGGTTAGGGCCCATCGCCTTGTTCATGTTCGAAAGGCCGGTGGGGGATTGTTCAAAGTAGACGTCTACGTTTTGCAGATCAACGTGCCCCAGAAGGTGCGCGACAACGGTCCTACTGGCCCCCTCATCGACGAGCCGAGTGCCGAATGTCGGCCGGAATCTTTTAGGACTAACCGGCATCTGCTCGTAATCAAGCCTTGGGGTTGCGGGCGCTATCTCGCTCAGAATGCGCGAGAAAGTGTGGGACAACTGGTCCCTGGTGCAGTGCCCATAGAATATGTCATCTTTACCTCGAAGTTGTTCTCGTGGTCCTCGGGTCAAGACGTCGGCAACTGGAAAAAGCGGAGCGGCGGCGTCCCGGCCAGCTATTCGCTGGCTCTCTATGTGCTCCATCACCAAGCGACCGGTCTGCGGAGAAAGGTCAAACGTGAGAAAGCTCGCGCGCGAATGCTCAAGCCCAGTCTTCACGCGAGGCAAGCGAAGAACGAACTTGCCAGTGCTTCCATCCAAGTCCTTCAACTTAAGAGAGGCGTACTGAGAAATTCGGCCCCCGGCAACAAACAGGAGGCGGAAAAGAACAATGATCCAACGCGGAATGGCACCAGTCCCGTAAGCCGCGTCTACCGCCTTGTAGAGGGTGATGTACTCCTCCTCGCTGAAAGGCCCATCGACCGGATCGCGCTGGCGCACAGCCGCACCCTTCACATTGCCCGGCTTGCGACGTTCACGGAGGTACTGAACGCAATCCGCCTCGACGCCGGGAAGATCCAGCGCATGCCACTTCTGCAGCAGGACGTTTAGATGCCCGAGCCGCCATTTCTCATGCTCCTGAAGCCGCGCAGCATAGTTGGACACCTCCGCGACGCTCACGGACTTCAAAGGAGCTTGGCCGTCACGAAGCGCGAGGAAGTGTACGAACGCATTGAACAGATTCCCCGCGTATGTTGGAGCGTTCAGCTTCACAAAGACGTGCAGGGTGTACTTGAGCGAAGCAATGGGGAATGTCGCCGCCATGCTCAACCGTGAAAAGTCCAGCCGGATGCGGAACACTCCGTCGACCCAGTGCCAGAGATCGTCGTTCGGGTTGAATCCTATGCCGCTGCGCGTATGAGCACGTGCTGGCAGGGTGCGCGCTAGTGTCCCTGTTTGCTTCTTATTTGTCGTCGCGGAGCTTGTCATCGAGTTCTTCCTGGAGCCTGAGGGCTAGTTCCCTGCCCTTTCTGTCGGTGTACCGACGCGTATAGGTAGCTGCGATCTTCGAGTTGTCGCTCCAGCCCTGCTGGCTATTGCGAGCCCGCTGTTCCGCGACCTCGGGCAGGTTCATGGCCTCGGCCTGTTCCGAAAAGCGCTCGTTCCACGTGTGACGCATCACGTGACTGGTGAGGGTTACCGGAAGTTCAGGAATCGCAGCTCGCAGCTCCTTGAAGAGTTTGTCCACGGCCTGCATTGACAGAGCATTCCCATCTTCCGAGACGATGATCTGTGGGATAGACCGTGCAACCTTGATACCTCGACGCTCCTTCAAGTACGCCTGTAAGGCCCTCATTACGGACGGTGAAAGCTCCACAGTCCGGTCGTAGGTTTTCGTGTTCGGTTGTCGGAGACGACGATCCTCAACGGCGTCGGAGCGACGCAAAATGTTCAGCTTTGGCTGGTTCGAGTGGATGTCGCCGATCTGGAGGCCTAGAAGCTCCCCCCTTCGCATCCCGCTGGCAAGGAGAAGCACCACGATGAGCCAATTGCGCTGCCGGACAAAACCACGAACCCAGGGGTTATCAGGAGAGTCTGGGTGAACCACAGCAAGCACTCGATTCTGCTCTTCAATACTGAGCCCCACCCGCGCGCCCAGCTTTGCACGCCTGGAAATTTCTGGAATGTGCGTCCGGAACGCCGTTATGGCACGTGTGGTGTCAGCCTCTAGGTCCCGCCGGTCACCACGAGGTAGCGAGGCTGCTACGTAGCCTGAGATGAACGATAGGTAGTCCGCCATGTATCGAAGTCGAGACGCGCACGTTTGAGTGTCGACCGGTTGGCGTTCGGCCTGCTTCTGGCTCCTCCGGATGCCAATGCGCCGGATGTCGATGACATTCGATTTGCCTTTGGCCGGCGCAACTTCAAGGTCCTCGGACCGATAGCGAGCGGCTGACACGAGGCGATCCAACTCAGGGGCGGTGAGGAATTGCCCACTCAAAAGCCGCTCGAGCAGATCCACGCCGGCTGCATCTAGCTCACGATACAGAAGCGCCAAGCAGCAGCAAACGAAGTGAATCGTGTTAGCCGCACGTCCCTTGTTTCGGTACTTCCCTAGAAATAGGGTGACCTCCTGAACCGGAAGTCCATTGACCCTCTGTAAGAGGGAGTGCCGCTCGCCGTTTCGGAACGTGATGCGTTGAGCAACAAATTTGGTCATCTACCCACAACTGCTGTGTATGTACGGTTTAGCCCACATGGGCACTACAGCACGAAAACAGGTGTGGGTAAAGAAAAAGGCCCCCCTCCAAAGGAGAAGAGGCCTTAATCAACATTAATAAGGGATGGTAGGAACTAGAACGGAATATCGTCGTCCATATCCGCCAGGTTCGCACCGCTGCTGGCCGGGGCCGCTGCGGGGGCCGGGCGCTGTTGCGGCGCCGGGCGTTGCGCCGGGGCGCGTTGCTGTTGCGGGCGCGACGGAGCGTCGTCGTAGCCGCCACCACCACCGTAGCTGGCGCCGCCGCCACCGCCGTCTTCACGGCCACCCAGCATTTGCATCTGGTCGGCGACGACTTCGGTGCTGTAGCGATCAGCGCCGGTGTCCTTGTCTTGCCACTTGCGCGTCTTCAGACGGCCTTCGATGTAGACCGAGCGGCCCTTCTTCAGGTATTCGCCGGCGATTTCAGCCAGGCGGTTGTACATGACGACGCGGTGCCATTCGGTTTCTTCGCGGCGCTCGCCGGAAGCCTTGTCCTTCCAGGTGGAGGTCGTGGCGATGGACATATTGCAGATTGCAGCCCCTTCCGGGCTGTAGCGGACTTCCGGGTCGCGCCCCAGATTGCCCACGAGAATGACTTTGTTAACCGATGCCATGCCGATGTCCCTCAGTTGTTGACAGCCTGCGCCTGTGCGTTGCCGCGAGCGCGCCGGCAACAACATAAAAAGCGATGTTGAAGACCGGCTTCATGAAACACGCCGGTCATCATGACAATGACCGGCGACGCCTGGGAGCCCGAAGGCGGACCCGAATTCTTGAAGCCCTAATTTGGTACGTATTATCGACGAAAAGCGCCTGCCGCGCCAAACGCCAATGGTGACAAAGCGATCCTGGTGGTGATCCGAATTGCGATCCGTTGAGCGCCGTTCACGGCGCGATCAACGACTTTCCCGGGCTTTCGGGGACGCATCCCCGCGACCCCTAAGCCAGCGGCCGCAACGCCCAGGTTACGGCCAGCCAGACGGCCGACAGGATAGCCGCGCCGATGAAAACCGCGCTTGCGCCCGAATGCGACGCCAGCCAGCCGCCCAGCGCGCCGCCCGCAAACAGGCCAGCCGCTTGGGCGGTGTTGTAGAAGCCCAGCGCCAAGCCTTTGTAGGCTTGCGGGGCCACGCGGGACACCAGCGACGGCTGCAAGGCTTCCAGCACGTTGAAGGCGACGAAGAAGCCGGTCAGCGCCACGGCCAGCGTGTAGAAGCCATGGCTGGCCGCCGGCAGCAAGGCGCAGACCAGCACCAGCCCGGCGACTGCTGCGCGCAGGGCGCCGCGATGAGCGCGGCGCTTTTCCGCCACGAACACCACCGGCACCATCAGCACGAACGACACCAGGATGACGGGCAGATAGACCTTCCACAGGTCTCGCGCGTCCAGCCCGCCGACCTTGGCCAGCAAGGCAGGCACCACGACAAACAACGACACCTGGATCAAATGCAGTACGAACACGCCGAAGTTCAGGCGCAGCAGATCGCGGTGGGTCAGCACTTCACGCGGATTGGCCGACTGCATCGTCCGGGCTTGCGTGCGTGGCACCACCGGCACGACAAAACGCGCCACGGCCAGGCAGATCACGCCCAGGCAGGCGATGGTCCAGAACAGGCCGGACAGCCCCCACCACCCCACCAGCACGGGCGACAAGACGAGTGACACCGCGAAAGACAAGCCGATTGATCCGCCCACCATGGCCATGGCGCGCGTGCGCACTTCGTCGCGGGTGGCGTCGGCCAGCCACGCGGTGACCGCGGCCGAAATGGCGCCCGCCCCCTGGATGGCGCGGCCAATGGTGATCCAGTACACATCGGTGGCCTGCGCACAGACGATGCTGCCCGCCACGAACAGCAGCAGGCCGAACAGCACGACGGGCCGCCGGCCCCAGCGGTCAGACGCCAGCCCGAAGGGAATCTGCATGAACGCCTGGGTCAGGCCATACATGCCCAGCGCCAGGCCGACGCGCGCGGGGTCGTCCCCGCCCGGCATGCCGGCGGCGGCGACGGCAAAAACCGGCAACAACAGGAACAGCCCCAGCATCCGCGCAGCGAACAAGCCGGCCAGCGCGACGCTCGCGCGGCGCTCGGAAGGGGTCAATTTCAGTTTGGTGTCTGCCGGCATGCGGAAATTTCAACAATGACAAGGGCGGTGCGCGCGCGTGGATGTCACACGCTCACGGTCTGATCTAGCGGTGCGGCGCCGGACCCGGTTCAGTCAATCTTGACGGACTGCCCCGAACGCTGAGGGATTCGGCGCGCTATAGTACCAAGTTGGCCTTTGAAACCGCTTAAAAGAGCCCGATGGACGCGATACGCATTCGGGGTGCACGCACCCACAACCTTAAGAACGTCTCGCTGGACCTGCCGCGCCACAAACTGGTGGTCGTCACCGGCTTGTCCGGCTCGGGCAAGTCTTCGCTGGCGTTCGACACGCTGTACGCGGAGGGCCAACGACGTTATGTGGAAAGCCTTTCCGCCTACGCCCGCCAATTCCTCCAGCTGATGGACAAGCCGGACGTGGACCTTATCGAAGGGCTGTCGCCGGCCATTTCGATCGAGCAGAAAGCCGCGGGGCACAACCCGCGCTCCACGGTCGGCACCATCACCGAGATCCACGACTACCTGCGCCTGCTGTACGCGCGGGTCGGCACGCCCTACTGCCCGGATCACGGCCTGCCGCTGCAAGCGCAAAGCGTCAGCCAGATGGTCGACGCGGTGCTGGGCTGGACGCCCGAAACGCGTCTGGCCGTGCTGGCGCCGATTGCTCGTGGCAAGAAGGGCAGCTTCGAAGACGAATGCGCCAGCTTGCAAGCCCAGGGTTATGTGCGGCTGCGGGTGGACGGGCAATTGGTGGAAATCGACGGCATGCCGCCGTTGAAGAAAACCGAAAAGCACGACATCGATGTCGTCATCGACCGGCTGCGCATCAAGCCGGAAAGCAAGCAGCGTCTGGCGGAAAGCTTCGAGACCGCCCTGCTGCTGGCAGATGGCCGCGCGCTGGCGCTGGACATGGATAGCGAACGGGAACAGGTGTTCTCCAGCCGCTACGCCTGCCCGGTATGCAGCCACAGCCTGCCCGAACTCGAACCGCGTCTGTTCAGCTTCAACAACCCGATGGGCGCCTGCCCCAGTTGCGACGGCATCGGACAAGTGGGCTTCTTTGACCCGAAGCGCGTCGTGGCTTTCCCGGAACTGAGCCTGGCCGCCGGCGCAATCCGAGGCTGGGACCGCCGCAACGCCTTCACGCATTCGCTGCTGACGAGCCTGGCCGCGCATTACGAATTCGATATCGAAGCGCCCTTCGAAGACTTGCCCGAAGCGCTGCGCGACAAGGTGCTCTATGGCTCTGGCGAAGAAGAAATCTCGTTCCTGTACCTGAACGAAAAAGGCCGCAGCACCGTCAAGCGCCACGCCTTCGAAGGCGTCATCCCGAACCTGGAGCGCCGCTGGCGCGAGACGGATTCGGCCACGGTGCGCGAAGAACTCGGCAAGTACCGCAATATCAAGACCTGCCCCGACTGTGCCGGTTCGCGCCTGCGCCCCGAAGCGCGCAATGTGCTGATCGGCCACGACCCGCGCGGCGGCGAGCGCCACGGCCAGGCCATCTACGAAGTCGAGGCCATGCCCTTGTCGAGCTGCCTGGCCTGGTTCCGAAACCTGAACCTGACCGGCGCCAAGCAAGAGATCGCGCAGCGCATCGTGCGCGAGATCGAAGCACGGCTCAGCTTCCTGAACAACGTCGGGTTGAATTACCTGTCGCTGGACCGTAGCGCCGACACAATTTCGGGCGGCGAGGCCCAGCGTATCCGGCTGGCCAGCCAGATCGGCTCAGGCCTGACGGGCGTGATGTACGTGCTGGACGAGCCCTCAATCGGCTTGCACCAGCGCGACAACGACCGCCTGATCGGCACCCTCCAGCACCTGCGAGACCTGGGCAACAGCGTCATCGTCGTCGAGCACGACGAAGACATGATCCGCATGGCCGATTGGGTGGTGGACATGGGCCCGGGCGCCGGCGAACACGGCGGCGAAGTCGTGGCGCAAGGCGATCCCGAAACGGTGCAGCGCGACCCGAACTCGCTGACCGGCCAATACCTGAGCGGCGCGCGCGAGATCGCCATCCCCGCCCGCCGTCCGGTCAACGACGAATTGCCCTGGCTGACCCTGACGGGCGCCAGCGGCAACAACCTGAAAGACGTCGAACTGCGCCTGCCCGGGGGCCGGCTGGTGTGCGTGACGGGCGTGTCGGGTTCCGGCAAGTCCACGCTCATCAACGACACGCTGGCGGTCGCCGTGTCGCGCCAGCTGCACCACGCGCAAAGCGAACCCGCCCCCTATGTGTCGATGCAAGGGCTGGAGAATTTCGACAAGATCATCAGCGTGGACCAAAGCCCCATCGGCCGCACGCCGCGCAGCAACCCCGCGACCTACACGGGCCTGTTCACGCCCATCCGCGAACTCTTCGCGGGCGTGCCGGAAGCCCGCACGCGCGGCTACGACCCCGGCCGCTTCAGCTTCAACGTCAAGGGCGGCCGCTGCGAAGCCTGCCAGGGCGACGGCGTGGTCAAGGTCGAGATGCACTTCCTGCCCGACATGTACGTGCCTTGCGACGTCTGCCACGGCAAGCGCTACAACCGCGAAACGCTCGAAATTCGGTATCGCGGCCGCAACATCAGCGAAGTGCTGGAGCTGACGGTCGAACAGGCGCTGGAATATTTCGAGTCGGTGCCGGCCATTTCGCGCAAGCTGCACACGTTGATCGATGTCGGTCTGTCCTATATTCGGCTGGGCCAAAGCGCGACCACCTTGTCGGGCGGTGAAGCGCAGCGCGTGAAGCTGTCGCAAGAGCTGTCGCGCCGCAGCACCGGGCGCACGCTGTACATCCTGGACGAGCCCACCACCGGCTTGCATTTCCGCGATATCGAGCTACTGTTGCAAGTACTGAATCAATTGGTCGACAGCGGCAACACCGTGCTCATCATCGAACACAACCTGGACGTCATTAAAACGGCGGACTGGCTGATCGATATGGGTCCGGAAGGCGGCGACGGCGGCGGCTACGTGGTGGCGCAAGGCACCCCGGAAGACGTCGCGGCGACGCAAGCCAGCCACACCGGGCAATACCTGGGCAAGCTGCTGCGCCGAAACGCTGGAAGATGATCCTGCTGGAAGATGATCCTTCTGGAAGGTCATCCTGCAAAGGATGACCCTGCCGGAAGGTGAACCTGCCAGAAGGTGAACCTGCCGAACGGTGATTCAGCACGTCGACTTGGATAATCCCTGCGTAAGGACTGGCATGTACACCCTGATCATCGGCAATAAGAATTATTCCTCGTGGTCGTTACGGCCATGGCTGGCCCTGCGCGCAACCGGCATTGCCTTTACTGAGCAAAAGCTCGGGTTTTTCACGGAAGAGTTTTCACGCAAGGTAGGTGCGGTGTCGCCAGCCGGCCTGGTGCCCGTGCTGCTGGACCGTGATTTCGCCGTCTGGGATTCGCTGGCCATTTGCGAGTACGTGGCCGAGCAGCGCCCCGAGGCGCAGTTGTGGCCGAAGGACGCGCATGCGCGTGCCCGCGCCCGTTCGCTGGCGGCGCAAATGCACAGCGGCTTCGGCGCATTGCGCAACGCCATGCCGATGAACATCGAAGCGCATCTGCCCGGCATCAAGTTCCCGGAAGCCGCGCAGCAGGATGTGTCGCGGCTGCAAGCCATCTGGCACGACACCCGCGCAGAATTCGGCCGGGGCGGCCCATTCCTGTTCGGTGCGTTTTCCATTGCCGACGCGTTCTTTGCGCCGGTGGTGTCGCGCTTCACCACCTATGGCATCCCCGCCGCGGGTGCCGTGCGTGACTACATGGATGCGGTGCTGGCGCTGCCCGCCATGCAGGACTGGATGCGCGATGCGCGCGCCGAAGCCACGTTCGTGCCCGAAGACGAACCGTACCGCAAGCACCGCTAGCCCGCGGCGATGCCGGCGGCAGGCCGGCCGCGATCAACCCATGTCGAACAGGCGTTTATGTTCGCGGATGGCGTAGCGGTCGGTCATGCCGGCGATGTAATCGGAAATGGCGCGTGCCTGCTCATTGAAGGCGGGCCTGCGGTAATCCGGCGGCAGCAACCGCGGATCATCCAGGAACGCCGCGAACAGTTCGCGCACGATGCGGCGCGCCTTGGCCGTCATGCGCAGCACCTGATAGTGCCGGTACAGGTTGTCGAACAAGAACTTCTTCAACGCATCGGCTTCGCGGCGGATCTCGTCCGAGAACCCCGCCAACGGCGGTGAGCGGCGCACATCATCCACGCTGGCAGGTGCCGCGTCGCGGATGCGCGCAAGCGAAGTGTGCGTCAGGTCAACGATCAGCGTGTTGATCATGCGGCGGATCGTCTCGGCCACGGCGCGGCGCTGGGCCAGCCCGGGATAGCGGCTGAGCACTTCAGCGTGATGGCGCTCGAAGATCGACACGTCTTTCAGTTGCTCAAGCGTGATCAGCCCGGAACGCAGCCCATCATCAATATCGTGATTGTTGTAGGCGATCTCGTCGGCCAGGTTGGCCAACTGCGCTTCCAGCGACGGCTGCGTTCGGGAGAGGAAGCGTTCGCCCACATCACCCAGCTGACGCGCGTGCGCCACCGAGCAATGCTTCAGGATGCCTTCACGCGTTTCAAAGCAAAGATTCAAGCCGTTGAAGTCCGCATAGCGTTCCTCAAGCTCGTCCACCACGCGCAGGCTTTGCAGGTTGTGCTCGAAGCCGCCCGCCTCGGGCGCAAGCTCGCGCATGCAGGCGTTCAGCTCGTCTTGCCCGGCATGGCCGAACGGCGTGTGGCCAAGGTCATGGGCAAGCGAGATGGCTTCGGTCAGGTCTTCCGACAGCCCCAGGCTGCGCGCCAGCGTACGCGCAATCTGCGCCACTTCCAGGCTGTGCGTAAGGCGGGTGCGGAACAGGTCGCCTTCGTGGTTCACGAAGACCTGCGTCTTGTATTCCAGGCGGCGGAACGCGCCGGAATGAACGATGCGGTCCCGGTCGCGCTGAAACTCGGTGCGGTTTTCAGGCGGCGGTTCAGAATAAGTCCGGCCGCGCGATTGAGACGGGTCGGATGCGTAGGAAGCCAGTTCTTTCATCTGCAACACCGTCTCCATCACGGTTACTGAGTGGTTCGTGCCAGGACGGCGCGCACCGCGTCGTCCGGGGCGGCGCGCATGAACGCTTCGCCAATGCGGGGCATGAGCACGTAGCGGATTGAGCCGCCTTCGGTCTTCTTGTCGACCTGCATCAGGTCCAGCCAGCGATCCGCGCCCAGGTCGGGCGCCACGACCGGGCAGCCAATCGCCGCCACCAGCGCGCGCACGCGTTCAACGTCGGCCCGGGCAAAGCCCGCCACGTCGGCGGACAGCTCAGCCGCTTGCACCATGCCGCAGCCCACGGCTTCGCCGTGCAGCCAGGCGCCGTAGCCCAGCCCGGATTCGATGGCGTGGCCAAAGGTGTGGCCCAGGTTCAGGATGGCGCGCAAGCCGGACTCGCGCTCGTCCTTGCCCACCACCTGCGCCTTCAGCTCGCACGAACGGCGGATGGCGTAGGCGACTGCCTGCGGGTCCAGAGCGCGCAATTTTTGCGCATTGTCTTCGCACCACGTCCAGAAGTCGGGGTCCAGGATCAGGCCGTACTTGATGACTTCAGCCAGCCCGGCCGACACTTCGCGCGCAGGCAGCGTGTTCAGCACATCGGTATCGATTTCCACCGCAACCGGCTGGTAAAACGCGCCGATCATATTCTTGCCCAGCGGGTGGTTCACGGCCGTCTTGCCGCCCACCGATGAATCCACCTGCGCCAGCAACGTCGTGGGCACTTGCAGGAAGCGCACGCCACGCATATAGACGGCGGCGGCGAACCCGGTCATGTCGCCAATGACGCCGCCACCCAGGGCCACCAGCACGCAGCGGCGGTCCAGGCGGTGGGTCAGCAAGGCGTCAAAAATCAGGTTCAGCGACTGCCAGTCTTTGTAGGCCTCGCCGTCGGGCAGTTCAATGCGCAGCACGCGTTTACCGGTGCGAGCCAGCGCGGCTTCGGCGCGTTCGCCATACAGCGCCGCCACCGTGGGGTTGGTGACGACCGCAATCGCGGTGGCGTCGGCGGGGATGCATTGGTCCAGGGCATCGATGCGGCCGGGGCCGATGTGGATGGGATAGCTTCCGCCCGGGGTGTCGACGTCAACAACGTTCATATACGCTTCTCAAAGGCTTGTAATTGCGGCAGCAACGCCTTGACCAGGGTGTGGATGGGCATCGCGCCCGTTTCCACCACCAGGTCGGCGACTTCCTTGTAGAGGGGTTCCCGCAGGGTCATCAGGTCGCGCAGGGTGCCGCGGGGGTCCGCCGTAGCCAGCAAGGGGCGGTTACGGTCGCGGCAAGTACGGCGGAACAATTCGTCCACACTGGCCCTCAAATACACGACGATTCCGCGTTCGTGCAGCCGCTGACGATTTTCGGCCGCCAGGATCGCGCCCCCGCCGGTTGCAAGAATAATGTTGCGCCGTTGGGTACACTCTTCCAAGGCGGCGGACTCTCGGCGACGAAAACCGGCTTCGCCCTCGATTTCGAAGATAACCGGCACCCGCACGCCGCAACGCGCCTCGAGCTCATGATCCAAATCCATAAACTCGCGCCCCAGCGCACGCGCCAGGCTACGGCCGATGGTGGTCTTGCCTGCGCCCATCATCCCGACCAGGAAGACGGGCAGGTCGTGCGGCAACGACACGGTCTTGCCTGTGCACTCCATGGCGCAAGGCAAGTTTTCAGGCGCCTCGTCGGAGGGCGCTGGGTCCGGGTCAGCCTCCGGACATGAGTGGGCGGAAAAGTTCATGTCGGCATTATCACATCTGCCGCCAGTTGCCCGCGTACCACACAGAACTATCTTGTTACAGAAACCGATCCCGAGCGCTGAGCCGGGACCGGAGTTACCCGTAAAATCGCCGCGATGAGCAAGCCCCAGAATTCCTCCAAGAAAGACAAGCCCGCCAAGAGCGGCTCCCCGATCCTGCGATTCTTCGTAAAAACCGGCATCCTCTTTGCCGGCCTGTTCCTGTGCGGCGTATTGCTGGCGGGAATGGCGCTGGCGCTGGCCTGGCCCAACCTGCCAGACCTGAACGCCATGACGGACTATCGCCCGCGGGTGCCGCTGCGCGTCTATACGGCGGATCGCGTCCTGATCGGCGAATTTGGCGAAGAACGCCGCAACGTGCTGCGTTTCAATGAAATTCCGGACGTCATGAAGTCCGCGGTGCTGGCGGCCGAAGACGACCGCTTCTATCAGCACGGCGGTATCGACTGGATGGGCGTTGCGCGCGCGGGCCTGACGAACCTGATCAACATGTCGAAGACGCAGGGCGCCAGCACGATCACGATGCAGGTCGCGCGCAACTTCTACCTGTCGTCGGAAAAAACGTATTCGCGCAAGTTCTACGAACTGCTGCTGACGTTCAAGATCGAGTCCGAGCTCACCAAGGACCAGATCCTTGAGCTCTACATGAACCAAATTTATCTGGGCCACCGCGCCTACGGTTTCGCCGCCGCCTCGCGCACGTACTTCGGCAAGCCGCTGGCGGAAGTGACGCCGGCCGAAGCCGCCATGCTGGCCGGCATTCCGAAGGCGCCTTCGCGCTTCAATCCGATTTCGAACCGCCCCCGCGCCGAACTGCGCCAGCGCTATGTGCTGGGCCGCATGCAGTCGCTGGGTTACCTGACCGAGCCGGAATACAAGCAGGCGATGGCACAGCAGATCGTCATGAAGTCGGCGGAAGGCACGCCGGCCGGCGGCTATTCCATTCATGGCGAATACGTGGCGGAATTGGCGCGCCAGCTGCTGTTCAACGTCTACCAAGACAACGTCTACTCGCGCGGCATCAACATCTACACCACCGTGCAGTCGAAGGACCAGGAAGCGGCATACCGCGCCGTGCGTGAAGGCGTGCTGGAATACACGCGCCGCGCGCCCTACCCCGGCCCCGAGGAACAGCTGGACCTGCCCCCCGGCACCGAAAACAATCCGGCGGCGCTGGACGAATTCCTGGACGGCGTGTTCGACAAGTTCAGCGATAGCGGCGACCTGCTCACCGCGCTGGTCCTGTCGGCCAGCCCCACCGAAGTGAAGCTCGCGCGCAGCTCACGCGAAATCATCACGGTGACCGACAAGAAGGTGCTGGGCGTTGTCGCCCGCGCGCTGAACGACAAGGCCAAGCCCGAACAACGCATCAAGCGCGGCTCGGTGGTCTACATCCGCAAGTTCGGCGACAACTGGGAAATCATCAACCTGCCTTCGGTGCAGGCAGCGTTCGTGGCCCTGTCGCCGCAAGACGGCGCCATCCGCGCCATGGTCGGCGGTTTCGACTTCTATCGCGGCAACTTCAACCGCGTGACGCAGGCGTGGCGCCAGCCGGGCTCGAACATCAAGCCCTTCATCTACGCCGCCTCGCTGGAACGCGGCCTGACGCCGGCCACGCAAATCTCTGACCAGCCGTTCGAACTGACCGCCGCGCAAACCGGCTCCAAAGCCTGGAACCCCAAGAACTACGGCAACCAGTACGAACCGATGCTGACGTTGCGCCAGGGCTTGTACAAGTCGAAGAACATGGTGTCGATCCGCATCCTGCAAGCCATCAGCCCGCAGTACGCACAGGACTACCTGACCCGTTTCGGTTTTGACAAGGCCCGCCAGCCGGCCGTGCTGCCGCTGGCGTTGGGCGCAGGCTCCGTCACGCCGCTGCAACTGGCCGGCGCGTTCTCGGTGTTCGCCAACGGCGGCTACCGCGTCACCCCGTATCTGATCGACCGCGTGACCGACAGCAACGGCAAGGTCATCATGCAATCCAAGCCGGTGGTGGCGGGCGACGCCGCTGCCCGCGCGATCGACCCGCGCACCGCCTGGGTCATGGACGACATCCTGCGCGGCGTGGCCACCTACGGCACCGCGGCGCGTGCACGCGTGCTGCTCAAGCGCAACGACATCGCCGGCAAGACGGGCACGACCAACGAATCCGTGGACGCCTGGTTCTCGGGCTACACGCCGAACCTGGTTGCGACGTCGTGGCTGGGCTTTGACCAGCCGAAGTCGCTGGGCTCGCGCGAAACGGGTGGCGGCGTCGCCATGCCGATCTGGGTCGACTACATGCAAGACGTGCTCAAGGGCGTGCCGGAAGAAAAGCCGCGCGCGCGCCCCGACGGCATCATCGTGGAAAACGGCGAGTTCTATTTCTCGGAATTCCCGCCTGGGCAAGCCGTAGCCCGCCTGGGCCTGGCCGAGGCCGACACGCTGGGCGAGTTCCTGCATGGCTTGGGCAGCAGCAGCAACGAAGATACGAAGATCAAGGTAGCGCCGGGCGTGGGAACGCAAAACGCGGCCCCGTGGTCGCAGAAGATCCCGTTCTGATGAAAAAAGGCCGGCCTGTGATGGGCCGGCCTTCAGTTGCTGATGGGCAGCCGGCTTTCTACTGAAGCACCGCTTCGGCCGGCCTGAACCGCTTGAAATCCCAATGCCGGCCCGGCGCGGCGTCCAGCAGCTGGCGCGTGTAGCCATCCTGCGGCCGGGTCAGCACCGCGGCCGCCTCCCCCGCTTCGACGATCTGCCCCGACTTCATCACGACAATCGAATCGCAGATCTGCGCCGCCACGCGCAGGTCGTGTGTGATGAACAGCACGGCCGTATCGGTACGGGTGCGTATGTCTTCAATCAGTTCCAGCACCTGCGCCTGTACCGACACGTCCAACGCGGAGACCGCCTCGTCGGCGATCAGGATGTCGGGCCGCAGGGCCAGGGCGCGCGCAATGCAGATGCGCTGGCGTTGCCCGCCCGAGAACTGATGCGGATAGCGCTCCATGGTGTCCGCGCCCAGCCCGACGATATCCAGCAGCTCTATCGCCCGCGCTTGCGCCTCGTCTTGTGGCACGCCGAAGTTGCGCATGCCCTCGATGATCGAATCGCCGACGCGAAGGCGCGCATTCAGCGACCGGTACGGGTCCTGGAACACCACCTGGATGCGCTTGCGCACAGGATGGAATGCCCGTTTGCTGGCCGTGGCGATCTCGGTGCCATCCAGGCGCACACTGCCGGAACTGGGATCGATCAGGCGAGCGATGCAGCGCGCCAGGGTGGACTTGCCCGAACCGGATTCGCCCACGATGCCCACGATCTCTTTCTTGCGCAGTGTGAAGCTGACATCGCGCACCGCGTGCACCGCGCGCTTTGCCTTGAAGAAGCCGCGCTCGCTATAGGTCTTTTGCAGACCGTTGACGACCAGCACAGGTTCGCCCGTGGGCGCCTGCCGAGCCGACGGCGCCAGCCCCGGCACCGATGACACCAGCATGCGGGTGTAAGCCTCTTTCGGACGCGCCAGCACCTCGTCGCGCGTACCCACCTCGACCAGCTTTCCGCGGTTCATCACCGCAATGCGATCGGCAATTTCCGCCACCACGCCGAAGTCATGCGTGATGAACAGCACCGCAGTGTTGTGCGACTTCTGCAACTCCAGAATCAACGCCAGGATTTGCTTCTGGGTAGTCACGTCCAGCGCGGTGGTGGGCTCGTCGGCGATCAGCAGCTTGGGGTTCAGAATCAGCGCCATGCAGATGACGATGCGTTGGCGTTGTCCGCCGGAAAGCTGATGAGGATAGGACTGGTAGATGCGTTCCACGTCCGGCAGCCGCACCGACGCCAGCATGTCCAGGATCTTGCGCTTGCGTGAGGCCGCGTCCATGGCGCTATGGGTGCGCAGTACCTCGTCGATCTGCCAGCCCACCGTGCGCACCGGATTGAGCGCCGTCATGGGCTCCTGGAAGACCATGGACATGCGGGTCGCGCGTAGTTCGCGCAGGCGCTCCGGCGTGCACGCCAGCACGTCTTCGCCGTCAAGCAGGATGCGCCCTGCGCTGGGCCGCAGCGCATCCGGCGCCAACAGGCCCATTACCGAAAATGACGTTACGGATTTGCCCGATCCGGACTCCCCGACCACACACAGTGTTTCACCGGCGTGTATGTCGAAGCTGATGCCTTCGACCACGCGGCGTGGCTCATCCACCGGCGCGCCTACGAGCGACACCGACAGATTCTGCACTTGCAGCACGGGCATTGTGGAATCGTTCATGTCAGACCCTTCTCGCCATCTTGGGATCAAGGGCATCGCGCATGGCGTCACCCAGCATGTTCACGCTAAGCACGGTCAGCGCCAGGAACACGCCTGGCAGCAGAATCAGCTCCGGCTTGATCTGGAAGTACATCCTGCCTTCGGCGATCACGTTGCCCCAGGACGGAAACTCTGGCGGCATACCGACGCCCAGGAAGCTCATGACCGCCTCGGACAGCATGGCGGACGCAAAGATGAAGGTGCCCTGCACGATCAGCGGCGCCACCGTGTTCGGCACCAGATGGCGCAGCATCAGCACGTGCGTGGGCGTGCCCAGCGAAATAGCGGCTTCCACATAAGGCTCGTCACGCAGGCTCAGGATCAGGCCGCGTACCAGGCGCACCACTCGCGGAAACTCAGGCACGGCAATGGCGATGAGCACCGTCAACATGCTGGCGCCGGTTACCGCCACCAGCGCGATGGCAAGCAGGATGCTCGGCACGGACATGATGCCGTCCATGACGCGCATGATGACCATGTCCGCCGTGCGAAAGTAGCCCGCGATCACGCCCAGCGCCAGCCCGGGTATCAACGCGGCCACGGCCGTGCCCGCCCCGATCATCAGTGAAATGCGTGCGCCATGGACCACGCGTGACAGCACGTCGCGGCCATAGGCGTCGGTGCCAAACCAGTGCTCGGCGGAAAAGCCCTTCAGGCGCTGCATGGGATTGATGGCCATCGGGTCAGCCAGGCCCAGCAGGTTGGCCGAGACAGCGGCCAGGACGATAAGCGCAAGCGCAGCCAGCGCCGCCATGACCGGCCAGGTGGACAGCGTGCGAACCAGCGCGGACGCGGGTCGCTTGCGGATGGCAGGCGCAGCGCCGGCCCCACCCGCGATCGAGTGTATGGAAGTGGACATGCAAGTTCCTTCAATAACGGATGCGCGGATCGAACACCGAGTACAGAACGTCGATGGTCAGGTTCACACCGATGTAGACCAGTGAAAACAGCAGGATCAGCCCTTGGATCAGCGGATAATCCCGGGCCAGCACGGACTCGACCACCAGCCGGCCCAGGCCGGGCAGGTTGAACACCGATTCCGTGACGACCACGCCGCTGATCAATAACGCGATGCTCACGCCGATCACGGTGATGATGGGAACGGCCGCGGTTCGCAGCGCATGCGCCATCATCACGGCCCGTTCGGTGATGCCCTTGGCGCGCGCGGTGCGAATGAAGTCTTCGCCCATCACCTCCAGCACGCTGCTGCGTGCAATGCGCGCAATCAAGGCGACAAAGCCCGTGCTCAGTGCGATGGTGGGCAGCAGCAGGTGCAGGCCGAAGGCCAGCAAGCCCGCCGACGGCGACTTATAGCCTTGCACAGGCAGCCAGCCCAGCTTCATGGCGAACAGCAGGATCAGCGCGTAGCCGGTGACAAAGATGGGCACCGAAAAACCCAGCACCGAAAATGCCATCACCGCCCGGTCTGTGCGGGTGCCGCGCCGCCACGCCGAGAACACACCCAGCGGCACCGCGATCAGCGTGGACAGCAGGATGGTCGACAGCGCCAGCGCCAGCGACGGCCCCACGCGGGCACTGATCATCGCAGTGACGGGCGTGCCCGAATGCAGCGACACGCCCAGATCGCCTTGCAGCACCTGGCCGCTCCAAAGAAGGAACTGGGTGGCCAGCGACCTGTCCAGCCCCATGTGCTCGCGAATCTGGGCCAGCTGCGTCTCGGTGGCCGCATCGCCTGCCAGCATCAGCGCCGGGTCCCCCGGCGTCAGACGCAGCAGGCAAAACACCAGCACGGCCACCGTCAGCACCACGGGAACGGTTGCAAGGATGCGTCTGAGTAGGTAGCTGAACATGCTGGCTTACCGGCTTTTCTTAATGTTCCAGAACACCGGCGCGGGTGATTCCAACACGCCCGACAGCTTCTTGCTGTAGGCGGCGGCGGTCTCGATCTGGCCCAGTGTGACGGCTACGCCTTCGTCCAGCATCACGTCCTGAAGCTGGTCGGCGATCTGCTTGCGTTCCGGTTCCGTCGCCGCCACCAGGAACTGATCACGCAGTGCCTCGACTTTCGGCACGGTCGGCCAGCCGAACCAGGCCTTCTCGCCGTTGGCCGACACGCCATAGTTGCGCAGCGGGTCCATGATTTCGCTGACGTGCCACGTGGTCACGAAAATGCTCCAGCCGCCCTTGGCGGGCACGTCGCGGTTGGCGCGGCGCGACAGCATGGTCATGAAGTCCATGGCCTGCAATTGAACGTTGAAGCCCGCCTGGCGCAACTGCTGCGCCATCACCACGGGAATGGCGGACGCCATGGCGATGTCGGTGGCATGCAGGATCACGACGGGCGCGCCGTCATACTTGGCCTCCTTCAGAAGCGCCTTCGCCTTGTCGATATTGGACGGCACGATCATGTCGGCACGGGTATCGCTGGAATACGGCAGGCCGCAGCCGAACACCGCGCCACAAGTCTTGAAGAACTCCGGATCGCCCACCTGCGCCTTCAGGATGTCGCCCTGCCCGACCGCATACATGGCGGCCTGGCGCACCAGCTTGTTGTCGAAGGGCGCATTAAGCTGGTTGAAGCGGTACATGGGCTGGTAGCCCATCTTGTCCAGCACGCGCAACGTCACGTCCGGTGCACTTCTGACCATCGGCACCAGGTCAAAAGGCACGGTCTCGATGTAATCGACCTCTCCGCCCAGCAGGGCATTGACGGTCGTCATCGGGTCGGCCATGGCCACCCATTCCACTCGGTCCACGTTGACCACCTTGCCGCCGGCCGTCCAGCTGGGCGCTTCCTTGCGCGGCACGTAGTCGGTATTCTTTTCGTAGACCGTCTTCACGCCCGGCTGGAATTCCTTCTGCACGAACTTGAAGGGCCCGGACCCGGTGTAATCGCTGATGGCTTGCGCCACCGGCGTTTGCGCCACGCGCTTGGGCATCATGAAGCTGGGCAGGCCGCTGGGTTTGCCTAGTGCGGACAGCACGTCCGCCGGCGCCGTCAGCACGATCTTGAAAGTCTTGTCATCGATGACGTCCATCGATGCAACCAAGGGCATGAGCTGGCGGCCGGTCTTGTCCGACTGTGCCCATCGCTGAATCGAAGCCACGCAGTCCTCGGCCTTCACGGCGGTGCCATCGTGCCATTTCAACCCATCGCGCAGCGTGAACGTATAGGTCTTGCCGTCCGGCGAGACTTCCCATTTGTCCGCCATCTGCGGCTGGATCTTGTTGTTCGCGTCCGTCGCCAGCAGCGTGTCGTAGATCATGTAGGCGTGGTTGCGCGTCTGGTGCGACGCCGTCAGCACGGGGTCCAGCACCGTTAATTTGCTGGCCATCACCACGGTCAGGGTTTCCGCCTGCGCGGGCGCCCAGGCCAGGGCAGCGGCGCAAGCCAGCGCGGGCGCCCAGGCCAGGGCAGCGGCGCAAGCCAGCGCGGCGCCGAGGTGGCCCAGGCCGTAGCGCGATTCAACTCTTTGAGCGTTCAGAAAAGCCATGTCATTCCCTTGAAGTTTTTATGGAAGAACGGGGCCTGTGCCGGCCCTTCGGATGGAGTTGCGATCAGGTCACACAACGTCAAATGACAGCGGCGACATCTGTTGGGCGCTGCGGCCGGCCACCAGATCGCGCGAAGGCACCAACGCCTCGGCGCGGCGCTGGGCCTCGTCCACCTGCTCGGCGGCCTTGCGGTAATCCAGCGAATGCACCTGCCCTTCGTGCAGCACGCGGCGGCCGTCGATGTACACGGTGTGCACGGCGCGGTCCGCAGCGGCGTAAACCAGACTGCGCACCGGATCGCGCGACGGGCGCATCAAGTGATGCGTCATGTCCACCATCACGAGGTCGGCGCGCGCACCCACCGCGATGCGGCCCAGGTCTTCACGGCCCAGCGCCTTCGCGCCCCCAACCGTCGCGGCGTGGAACACTTCGCCCGTGGTGACCGCGCGCGGTGTTTGCGCCATCAAGCGAGCCAGGTAACCCACGTGGCGCATTTCCTCGATCATGTTGTGCGGATAGGTGTCCGTGCCGATACCCAGGTTGATGCCCGCGCGTCGATAGCGCCCAAAGTCGCGCAGCGCCATGCCCCGGCGCATGAACACCGTGGGGCAATGCGCCACGCTGGCGCCCGTTTCGGACAGGATGGACAGGTCGGTCGCCGTGCCCCAGTGCGTATTCGGATGGTCGTCCACAAAGATGCCGTGTCCCACGATGCTGCCGGGGTCCAACACGCCCAGGCTGTGCAGCCACTGAACGGGTGTAAGCCCATGGCGGCGCGTGATTTCGTGGAATTCCGGAAGCGACTGTGCGGCATGTGTCTGCCAGCCAATGCCGCGACGCTTCGCCTCTTGATGACTGGCCTTCAGCAGTTCGGGCGTGCAGGTGTCGATCTGCGCGGGCACCAGCATGCCCGTGAGGCGGCCGCACTCGTGCGCCTCGGCCTTGTCGATCAGCGCCAGCGCGCGCTCCATGCCCGCCTCGCCGGCCTTCTCGTTCCAGTCGTACTCCACCACATGGCCGTTGCGCGTGTACCAGCGCGCCGAGCGGAACATGGGCGCGATATAAGCCCGCAGGCCGCTTTGCACCATGATGTCGATCCAGTGCTCGTGCGCGACCGACATGTCCACGACGGTCGTCACGCCCGACATCAGCAGTTCGGCGGCGGCCAGCGTCAGCTGCGCGGGCGCGGCTTCGTCGTCGCCTTCCATCGTGGGCATGTACTCGTACAGATTCGAGTTGTACAGGCCCGGTGACCCGGTTTCGTCCGTGTAGCCCTTGTTGATGGGTTCGTGCACCAGATGGCTGTGGATGTCCACCAGACCCGGCATCACCATCATGCCGCTGCCGCTGACGATTTGCGCATCCGGCGTGGCCGCCTGCGCCCCCGCCCCGACGTGCGTGATACGGCCGTCCGCGAACGCCACGTCGGCGTTCTTCATGTAGACGTGCTGCTGGCGCGTGTCGTCCCAGGCAACCACGAATTCGGCGTTCTTGATCAAGGTAGTCTTCAACGCAATTTCCTCCGAAATGATTTTCGAGTGTCCATGTGGCGCGTTGCGTTAGCGCCAGTCTGGCCGCGTGCCCTTGCGGGCGCTTGGCGGCGCCAGGCTGGGCAGCCCGCGCGGCAAAAACTTTCCTTGACCCGGCGCGCCCGTAAAGCGCTTGCCGTCCCAAACGACTTGTCCACGCAGCAGCGTCATCGCGGGCCACGCCCGCAGCGTCATGCCCGCGTACGGCGTGTAGTCCACCGCGTGGTGCAGGTGTTCATTGGCGAGCGTGAATTCACGCTCTTCCCAGATCACCAGGTCGGCATCGCTGCCGATGGCCAGCGTGCCCTTTCGCGGGTACAGGCCATAGGCGCGCGCCGGCTGGGTGGCGGTCAGCTCTACGAAGCGGTTCAGGCTGATGCGACCGGCCAACACCCCTTCGGAATACAGCAACGGCATGCGCGTTTCGATGCCGGGGATGCCATTCGGAATATGACGGAATGCCACCTGTTGGCCGCCGGGCATCTTGCCGTCCTCGCCCGTCAGGTTGAATGGCGAGTGGTCAGACGAAAACACCGTGAAAAGGCCGTCTGCCAGCCCCTGCCAGATCTGCTCCTGGCTGGACTTGTCGCGCGGCGGCGGGCTGCACACGCAGCGCGCGCCGAAATAGCTGTCGTCCGTGCCAAGATCCGCGGCGGTCAGCAAGAGGTACTGCGGGCAGGTTTCGGCATAGACATTCAGGCCCTTGGCGCGCGCCTCGCGGATTTGCGCAACCGCTTCGCCGCCCGAGATGTGCACCAGCAGGATGGGCACGTCGATGAGCTCGGACAGAGCGATCGCGCGATGCGCGCCCTCGCGCTCCACCAGCATCGGCCGCGAAACGGCATGAAACCGCGGCGCCGTGCGGCCCGACGCCTCCAGCCGGCGCGTCAGCCAGGCGATGCAGTCGGAGTTCTCGGCATGGATCATCGCCATGCCGCCATGCACGCGCGCCACGTCCAGCACGTCCAGGATCTGGGCGTCGGACAACTTCAGCGCGTCGTACGTCATATACAGCTTGAACGAGCTGTAGCCGGCCTCTATCAGGCGCGGCAGCTCTTCAGCCAGCACGGTCGGCGTAGGGTCGGTCAGGATCAGGTGAAACGCATAGTCCACGCAGGCTCGGCCGCCGGCGCGCTGGTGGTAATCGTCGATGGCCGCCTGCACCGTCGCGCCCTTGCGCTGCGCCGCGAAGGGGATCACGGTGGTCGTGCCCCCGCAGGCGGCCGAGCGCGTACCGGTAAAAAAGTCATCCGCCAACTTCACGGGCGGCGCCATCGGCTGGTCCAGGTGGCAATGGGCATCGATGCCGCCGGGCGTGACCACTCGTCCGGCCACATCGATTTCACACATGCCCGGCGCCAAGCCGCGGCCGATCTGCACGATGCGGCCGTCCACGATCCCCAGATCCGCGCGACAGGTATCGCCAGCCGTTGCCAGCACCGCGTCACGCAGCACCAGATCAAAACCTTGCTTCGTCATATGCGTCAGCCCGTCTGATCCGCCCTTCCCCTGCCGCGAAGGCGTGGCGGGATGGGCATGTTGTGAGCGGATTCTAGGCCGAATACAAAAATGATTACGCTAGTGATTACCCTGAAATATACATTTCACGGCTGAATTGTTAACATTATTTTGGGCGCTGGCTGGCGGGCCTTGTCCAACGGCGGCGGCTGATCGGGTATCTTCACGTTCATCCGCCATGTTGCTGGCAACATGCGGCCTACAAGCGGCAAGCGACCGCTCATTACCCACGGCGGCGATCCCGCCCTGGCTTCTCACGCGCAAACCAAGAACGAGCCCATGGCATCAGACAAACGCGAAAACTCGGTCACCGGCATCTACGAGCGCATCTACCGCGCCATCCTGGACAACCGCCTCAAGCCCGGCACCAAGCTGGTCGAAGAGCGTCTGGCCGAAATCTTTGAAGTCAGCCGGCCGCGCATCCGCGAGGTTCTCGCGCGCCTGGCCCACGAACAGATCGTCGAACTATTCCCCCAGCGCGGCGCCTACGTCGCCAAGCCGTCCATCGAAAAAGCGCGTGACGTTTTCGAGGCGCGCCGGCTGATAGAGCCTGCCGTCGTGCGGCGCCTGACGCAGAACCTTACGCCCGAGAAGCTGGCGCGCCTGCGCGAGCACGTCCTGTTGGAACACGATGCCCGCAAGCGCGACGACAAGCGCGCCATCATCCGGCTGGCGGGCGAATTTCATATTCTGCTGAGCGAGCTGGCGGGCAACGGTGAACTGGCGCGCACCATGCGCGAGCTGTCCACGCTGACCTGCCTGGTCATCTTTCTGTACAACCTGCCCACCGCCACCAGCTGCCGCGACGACGAACACGAGCTCATTACCGAAGCCATCGCTGCGCGTGACGCCCAGCGCGCCGAGGAACTGACGCTGCATCATCTGGAGCACATCGAACAAAGCGTGAAGCTGGAATCGGTGGAAGAATCGGTGGATCTGGAAGAAGTCTTCAAATTCTGACCCACATTGACCCATGCCCCAGCGAAAATAACGAAAAGCCCCGGGGTGTAAAACCCGGGGCTTCTTGGCACCTGAAAAGCCGGACTATGGCGGCCGGCCTATTTTTTACTGACCGGACACGCCAGCTTTATAGTTTCAGCGTAACGGGCACGCCCGCCGCGGCGGAGCAGATTTGAGACAAGGCGTCCGGCATCTGCGGGCCGCCTCGGGTATCGTTCCAGTGCTGGCCGTCATAGCGGTAGTGAAAGCCACCGCTGCGCGCGGCGACCCACAGCTCCTGCATGGCAGCCTGGCTGTTCACGACGACGTGGGTATTGTCTTCAAAAACCATCGTCAGCACATTGCCGCTGCGGCTGGTTTCAACGTCGACGTCGAGCGAAGCCGCCCAGTCATCGGCCTGGCTTTCGATGCTGTCCAGCACCTGGTCGATCAACGCAAGAAATTCGGTTTCGGTCATAATCGAGCCTGCAAGAATTACGGAGTTCCCAGTGTTCCAATTGGCATTCAGCCGCATGGCTCTTCGCATTGTAGCCACGCTCGTGGCCTCCGGCATGGTCGCGGCCTGCGGGTACAAGGGGCCTTTGTATATGCCGACCCCTGACGGCAAGCCGCCCACGCGGTCGCAAACGCCGGCATCGCAAATCCCGCCCGCGCCATCGATCCCATGACCGCCGCCTTCCCCACGCCGCCAGAGCTGGCCGGCCACCCTTACTTCCAGTACCGCAACAACGTACTGTACGCCGAGGATGTGCCGCTGGACCATCTGGCGCATGGGCTAGGCACACCGCTCTACGTCTATTCCCGCGCAGCGCTCAAAGGCGCCTGGGAAACCTACCGCAGCGCCATTGGGCAACGCCCCGTCCTGGTCTGCTACGGCATGAAGGCCAATTCGAACCTGGCGGTGCTGAAGGAATTCGCACGGCTGGGCGCGGGCTTTGACATCGTGTCCGGCGGCGAACTCAAGCGCGCGCTGGCGGTGGGCGCCGAGCCCTCCAAGATTGTGTTTTCCGGCGTAGGCAAACAAGCCTGGGAAATGCGCGCTGCGCTGGCGGCCCAGGTGAAGTGCTTCAACGTCGAGTCCGAAGCCGAGCTGCACCGCTTGTCCGACGTGGCTGAAGAACTGGGCGTGCGCGCCCCGGTGTCGCTGCGTGTGAACCCCGACGTGGACGCGCAGACGCATCCCTACATTTCCACCGGCCTGAAAGAAAACAAGTTCGGCATTGCCATTGAATCCGCGCTGGACGTCTATCGCGTCGCGCAGTCTTTGCCGGGCCTGGACATCGTGGGCGTCGATTGCCATATCGGTTCACAGCTGACCGACATCAGCCCCTATTTCGATGCGCTGGAAAAGTTGCTGGACCTGATCGACGCGCTGGATCAGGAAGGCATCCGCATCGCCCATCTGGACCTGGGCGGTGGCCTGGGCATCCGCTACACGGATGAGACGCCCCCGTCACCCCAGGCGCTGCTTGACCGCGTGTTTGAACGCCTGAACGCGCGCGGCCAGGGGCATCTGCACCTGGTGCTGGAACCGGGCCGTTCGCTGGTGGGCAATGCGGGGGTGCTGCTGACTACGGTGCAATATCTGAAGCACGCCGAAGCGCGCAACTTCGCCATTGTCGACGCCGCCATGAACGACCTGCTGCGCCCTGCGCTCTACGAGGCGTTCCATGGCGTGCAACCGTTGCGCCCGCGCGCCGGCGATCAGGTGGAATACGACATCGTCGGCCCGGTGTGCGAAAGCGCCGACTGGCTGGCCCGGCAGCGCAAACTGGCCATCCAGCAAGGCGATGTGCTGGCGGTGGAATCCGCAGGCGCTTACAGCATGGCGATGGCCAGCAACTACAACACGCGTGCTCGCGCCGCTGAAGTGATGGTGGACGGGGCCAATTACCACGTGGTGCGCCAACGCGAGACGCTGGACGATCTGCTGCGCGGCGAATCCACACTGCCTTGAACGCAACCCGCGCAGTGCGTGTTGCCCCCAATGAAAAAGGCCCCTCGCGGGGCCTTTCTCTTTTCCCTTTCCGTCATCTGCGGCAAGCCGCAAGACGCGATCCGGAATTACAGCTGCCCGTACGAGTGCAGGCCCGACAGGAACATGTTCACGCCCAGGAATGCGAAGCCGGTGATCAGCAGCCCCATCAGCGCCCAGTAGGCCGCCATGGTGCCGCGCAGGCCCTTGATCAGACGCATGTGCAGCCATGCCGCGTAGTTCAGCCACACGATCAGCGCCCAGGTTTCCTTCGGGTCCCACTGCCAGTACGCGCCCCAGGCATCCGCGGCCCACAGCGCGCCCAGAATGGTTGCGACGGTGAAGAAGGCGAAGCCGATCGCGATGGCGCGATACATGATGTCGTCCAGCACCTCAAGCGAGGGCAGCGCGGCCGCAATGCGGCGGCGGCCCAGCAAGATGGCGCCCACAATCACCGCCCCCACGCCGAAGTACAGCATCCAGGTGGCCGACAGGCCATCGGTGCGAAACACCATCGGTTCGGCGCACAGCAGCACGCCCAACACAAACAGCGGCGCCAGCTTGGCCCATGACGTGGTCTGACCATGTTGCTTGACGAGGTACGCGAAACCCACCATCGCCGCCAGCGAGAACGTGCCATAGCCGATGAAGTTGGCTGGCACGTGCAGCTTCATCCACCAGCTTTTCAGCGCGGGCACCAAGGGCTGGATCTGCCCCGCATCCCGCGTGAACGAATACCAGAGCAGGAACACGACGGCGGACGTCACCACCAGCAGCACGAAGCCGCCCAGCGCGCGGGTCGCGTATTTGCGTTCGTAGTACAGGTAGAACAGCGCCGTGATCAGCGAGAACAGCACGAACACTTCGTACAGGTTGCTGACCGGGATGTGGCCCAGGTCCGGGCCCATCAGATGGCCTTCGCGCCAACGCACCAAGAGGCCGGTGACGCCCGCGAAGACTGCGCCCCAGGTCAGCGCCGTCCCCAGCCATGCGGCCGTGGGGCTGAACACGCCGATCCAGTAGCAGACCATGGCCAGCGCGAAGAGCGCGCTCATCCACAAAATGGCTGACTGGGACGAGAACAGATACTTCAGGAAGAACACCTGCTCGGCGCGGGCAAGGTCGTTGCCGTACAGCATCAACGCCAGCCCCGACGAGATCGCACAGGCGATCATCAGGTGGCGCATCGGACGCCACAGCCAGCCCATCCAGGCCAGTGCGGGCACGGTGCCGCAGAGAATGATCTTCTCGTAGTAATCCATCGCGTTGCCGTAGCGGGTCAGCGCGAAACCCGCGCCCACTGCCAGCAACAGGAAGAAAACGACATCGGTCCAGTCGGGCTTGCCGCGCCGGGCGCGGCTGTCGCCGGTTTCCGACAAGCTGTCTTGCCAGAGCGTGTCGGGCGACGCGGCGAGCGTGTCCGGTGAGGAGGGATGCGTGGTGGTCGTCGTCGACATAAAAAACCTTAAGACCGGTTCTGGCGCAGCAGCGCCTGCTTGAAGCGTTCGAACTCTTGATTGAAGTCGAGTGTACGCTTCTGGGACGTCATGGCCGCCAGGACGCTGCTGCCGTTACCTTGCGGCTTGACCCAGATCCAGACGCGGCGGTCTCGAATATAGAACATCGAGAACACCCCCAGGACCAGCAACAGGCTGCCCAGGTAGACCGTGTTCTTGCCCGGCGTGCGGCTCACTTGGAACACACTGGCCTGCACGTGGTTGAAATCCGCCAGCGACAGGAAGACGGGCGCGGGGTAGACCGTCAGGTCCGACAACGCCGCCACGGCCAGACGCGACCACACGGCGGCGCGTTCGCCTTCGGGGCCTTCGACCGCCACGGCGGGCAGGCCGGCGCGCTCGCGCTCAATGGCGCGCAATTCATTCATGCTGGCGCCGATCAGGCGGATCACCACGTCCGCCGCGCGCTCCAGGTCGGCGGCGGGCGTATTGGCTTGCAGGAAAGCCGCCACGGCTTGCAGGCCACCCGATGCGAAGGTTTCCAGCGCGCGCTCGGCGGCCGTCTGCAAGGGCTGGCGGTCGGCACCCGACGGGCTGTTGCGCTCGGCGAAGCGGCGCGCGGCTTCCTGGCGTGCTGCCGGGTCGGCGAGAGTGGCGCGCAGGCGCATGAACTCGGCGATCGAGCTGTCGTCGTCCGCCGGAATACGCAGGTAGCGGAACGGTTCGGCGGCGTTGTTGCGCACGCCAGCCAGGAACACGCTGGCGCCATCCAGCTGCATGGGCAGCATGTAGTTCTGGAATTCGTGCGCCTGGCCCGCGTCGTCGATCAGCTTGTATTCGACGCTGGGACCCACGTTGCGCAGGTTCTCGTTTTTCTTGCCCGCAGCGCTGCCGGAGACCGACGCCACGTGCTCGGCAAAGCTCTGGTTGGCGCCCTTGGGGTCGCCACGCGTCAGGTCTTCAACGTTGATCGGGCGCATGGCCGTGATCTCGACGCCCATGCTGCGCGGGCCGCCCGTGGTGCTGGCGGTGACTTCACTGGTCTTGCCCACGGTGCCGTTGACGTTGAACGTGGCGGCGTTGGAACCTACCAGCGGGTAGCCCTTCAAGACGACCGTGCTGCCGCCGTCATCGAAGCTGGACTGATAAACGGTCATGCCCTTGAAGCGCAGCGGCTCGTTGACCTCGATGGTGGAATCGAACGTCTTGCCGGTGTCGGGGTCGGTCACTTCCACTTCGCTGGCGAAGCGGCTGGGCATGCCGGTGGAGTAGTAGTCGACAACGAATTTCTTCAGCTTCAGCGTGAAGGGCATCGGCTGCACCAGCGCGCCATCACCCACCATCACGACCGCCGTGCTGGCCTGGCCGCCTTCAGGCACCAGCACGCTGGCGCGAAAGCTCGGGTTATTGACCGACAGGCGCCCGCTTTCGGGTACTTCGGAAATCAGCATGTTGTCGACAATCGGCTGCTTGCCGCCGAACATCACCTGCAAACGCACCGGCAATTCGCTATCGAGCAAGCCGCCGATACAGATGATGACCATGGCTGCGTGCGCAAACACATAGCCCAGGCGGTTGGCGCTGCCTTTC
The DNA here is from genome assembly GCF_902859595.1 of Achromobacter kerstersii. Lineage (GTDB taxonomy): Bacteria > Pseudomonadota > Gammaproteobacteria > Burkholderiales > Burkholderiaceae_B > Achromobacter > Achromobacter kerstersii. Next base: position 213,609 of record NZ_CADIJQ010000005.1, read on the forward strand.
TTGGCCGCCAGCAGCACGCCGTCGTTGTCCTGCCGTTGGCGCACCGCGTAACCCAAGCGTTCCAGCAGCAGTTTCAAACCGGCCGCGGTTTGCGGCACATCGGTGGGTTCCTGGGTTTCCACGCGATGCGGGAAGGCGCGCAGGCTGCTTGCCCGCACATGCTCGCGGAACGAACGCGCATCGCGCAGCATCTTGGGCGCATTGCGGATCAGGCAGACCGAGGTCGACACGACCAGGAACCCCATGATCACCAAGAACCACCAGCTGTTGTAGACGTGCCAGATCGAGAATTTGTCGAACACTTCGTACCAGAACGGGCCGAATTGATCGATGTAGTTGTTGGACGAGCGGTTCTGCTGCAACACGGTCCCGACCAGGCTCGCCACGCAGATGAACATCAGCAGGCTGACGGCGAAACGCATCGAACCCAGCAGTTCGAAGAAGTCGCGGGGCAGGCTGCGCAGGGAGGGTCGGGTATGGGTTCGTGTTGAATTCATGAAAAAAGGGGGGCCGCGCAATCGGCTACCCCCCTCATAGACAGCGCGCAACGGAATCAGGTTCCGTCACGCCCAAGTTGCATGAACGCGGACCAGCCGCGCGTGTTGCGGGCTTTCGCCTACCGCAGGCCGGCCGCGTAGTCCGACACCGCCTTGATATCGGCGTCCGACATGCGATCCGCGATCGCGAACATGATGTCGTTCTTGCGGTCGCCGCTGCGGAACAGCTTGAGCTGCTCTTCGATGTACATGGGGAACTGCCCCGACAAGCGGGGGTACTGGGCGGGCATGCCCGCGCCATTCGCAGAGTGGCACGCCGCGCAAGCCGGGACGTTGCGTTCAGGCAAACCGCCGCGCCAGATCTTCTGACCCAGATCAACCAGTTTCTCCTGGCCTGCCGTGGCGGGCTCCTTGAGAGGCTGCTGCGCCAGGTAAAGCGCGATGTTCTGCATGTCGGCCGGCGTCAGGTTCTGCGCCATGGCCGTCATCGGGGTGGGGTTGCCGCCCGCGCCGTTACGTACCGGCAGCTTCGCACCCTGCTTGATCTGGAAATCCGCCAATTGCTTGGCCAGGTATTCGTGGGGTTGCGCGGCCAGGTTGGGGTTCACCGGGATGGTGCTGTTGCCCGCCGCGCCATGACAGGACGCACAGGCGATGATGCCTCTTGAGGCGTCGCCTTGGTCAAACAGCTGACCGCCCTTGGCGGCATCTGGCTTGGCCGGGCCCGCAGCGCCGTCAGCGGCGAAACTGGGTGTAGAGAAGGCGGAGGCGCCGAGCAACAGCCCGCTCGCAACCAACATCCGGGACAGCACACGCTTCATGAAGACCTCGACGATCACATCGATCAAGGCGCAAAAAGGCGCCCACGCCTGCCCCGCACACCCTGGAATACCGTATCGAACCTCATTTGCCCGTTCTGCCTGCCAAGTTGCGGAAAACAACCTAAACAGTAAGCAAAAAAGACGGCTCCGCGCACGGGGACCACTGTTGCAAACGCCGGATTATACAATAGGGCTCGAAACCAACCGTATCCAAAGCCCATCCGTGTCCCTCCTACATCGCGCCTCCTTCCTTACCTCCGCAGCTCGCCTCGACCAGTTGCCGGCCGCCGGCGCTCCCGAGGTCTGCTTTGTCGGCCGCTCGAACGCCGGCAAATCCACGGCAATCAACGTGCTGTGCAACCAGCGCCGTCTTGCGTTTTCCAGCAAGACGCCGGGCCGCACGCGCTTGATCAATATGTTCGGCTTGCCCGACCCGTTGGACCCGGAAGGTCACATCGGTTTTCTCGTCGACTTGCCCGGCTACGGCTACGCGTCTGTCGCCCGCAATGAAAAAGAAAAGTGGGCGGACATTCTCGGCGGCTATCTGCGCGACCGCGAATCGCTCGCGGGCATCGTGCTGCTGATCGACATCCGCCGCGGCGTCACCGAGCTTGACCGCCGCCTGGCCAACTTCATCGCCCCCACCGGACGCCCCGTGCTGGCGCTGCTGACCAAGGCCGACAAACTGCCTTATGGCCAGCGCATGCGCACCGTCTTCTCGGTCCGCAAGGACCTGGCGGATATCGGCGCCCTGCACACCATTCCTTTCTCGGCGCCCGAGCGCATCGGTCTGGAAGAGGCCGGCGCCCATATCGAAAATTGGATTTCCCCCAAGGTCGAATCATGAACCCGCAGATCATCACCCCCGAGTTTCCGGTTTCCCGCCCTCGCCGCCTGCGCCGCGACGACTTCACCCGCCGCCTGGTGCGCGAGAACGCGCTGACGGTCAATGACCTGATCTACCCCGTCTTCGTCGCCGATGGCACGGGCGTGCAGCAAGCCGTGCCGTCGCTGCCCGGCGTGGTCCGCTATTCGCTGGACACGCTGTTGCCGGTGGCTGAGCAATGTGTGGAATTGGGCATTCCGGTGATGGCGTTGTTTCCCGTCATCGACCTGTCTTTGAAGACGCCCGACGGCATCGAAGCGACCAATCCGCGCGGCCTGATTCCGCGCGTGGTCGGTGAGCTGAAAAAGCGTTTCCCCGAGCTCGGCATCCTGTGCGATGTGGCGCTGGACCCCTACACCAGCCACGGCCAGGACGGCGTCATCGACGAAAACGGCTACGTCATCAACGAGATCACGGTTGAAATCCTGGTCAAGCAGGCGCTGACGCAAGCCGCCGCCGGCGTTGACATGGTTGCGCCCAGCGACATGATGGACGGCCGCATTGGCGCCGTGCGCCGCGCGCTGGAAGACAACGGCCACATCCACACGCAGATCATGGCCTACTCGGCCAAGTACGCCAGCGCGTTCTACGGCCCGTTCCGCGATGCCGTGGGCTCGGCGACGAACCTGGGCAAGTCCAACAAAATGGCTTACCAGATGGACCCGGGCAACCTCGACGAAGCGCTGCGCGAAGTCGCCGCCGACTTGCAGGAAGGCGCCGACATGGTCATGGTCAAGCCCGGCATGCCGTATCTGGACGTGCTGCGCCGCGTGAAGGACACGTTCCGCGTGCCGACCTTCGCCTATCAGGTCAGCGGCGAATACGCGATGATCAAGGCCGCTGCCGCCAATGGCTGGCTGGACCACGACAAGGTCATGATGGAAGCGCTGCTCGCGTTCAAGCGCGCGGGCGCCGACGGCATCCTGACCTACTTCGCGATCGAAGCGGCCAAGCTGCTGAAAGCGCAGCGCTGATTGCGCGGCAAGACAGGCTCGGGCGTGCGGTCCGGGCCTGTCCCGTCATCGCGCGGGATCAGCGCACGTCGCCTGGCTGGCTTGCCACAGGCGCACTGCGGCGCAATCCCAGATACGTTCCGCCCAGCACGCAAGCAAGGCCCATCACATGGGTCAGCGTGACGTGTTCGTCCAGAAACAGTGACGCAAACAGCAGCCCGAAGATCGGCAGCCAGTTCACGAACAAGGCCGCACGGCTGATGCCCAGCCGCGCGATGCCGGCATTCCAGATGATGTTGCTGACCCCCGAGGCGATCACCGCCGAGAACAGCAGCACGATCCACGGCCAGCCCGTCATCTGCCACGTATCGGTCTGGTAAGACGACGGCGTGATCGCCGCATGCACAACCAGCATCAGCCCGCCCGCCAGGTACATGTACCAGAGCATGCCCAGCGGGTCCATGGAACGCGACATGCGTTGAATCACGAGCCCGCCGAATACGAACACCAGCACGGCCACGAACACGATGGCGTCGCCCCAGCCCGTCAGGCCGAATTGCGCGCCACTACCGGCCACAACCATGCCCACGCCAAGCAGGCCCAGCAAGGCGCCCGAGATGCGCACCAGCGTGAGTTTTTCGCGATAGAAAAGCGCCGCCAGCAACGCCGACAGCAAGGGGCTGGTGGCCATGATCAGCGTGCCGTTGGCCGCCGATGAAAAGCGCAGCCCCGACACCAGCGCAACCTGGTGCGCGTACACCACCAGAAAGCCCGCCAGCGCCACCCAGCCCAGTTGCACGCGGCCCAGCTTGGGGATGCGGCCGCGGCGCGCCTTGATGATCAGGGTGACGGTGATGAACGCAATGACGATCCGAACGGCGGCAAGCGCCTGGATGTCCATGTGTTGCGTGAGGTACTTGATGGAGACGATGTTCAGGCCCCAGGTGGCCATGACGAACATCAATTGAAGGTAGATAAGACCTTGCGGGTCCTGGCTTGCATCAACTGTTGGGGACGTCACGGGCGCCGGCCTGATGGGAGGGTGATGCGCCGCCCACGCGGCGCAGCAGCCATGGTATACGTCCGCGCGTCAGCGCACCAGCACCTTATCCAGCGATTCCGTGAAGCGCTTGGCGTCCTGGAAACCCACGACGCGCGCATCGGGCAGCTCTTTGCCGCCGGGTTCGAAGAACATGATTCCGGGCGGGCCGAACAAGCGGAAGCGCTTGAGCAAAGCGCGGTCATCCGCATTGTTGGCCGTCACGTCAGCCTGCACCAGCAGCATGCCCGACATGCGTTGCGCGACGCCGGGGTCGGTGAACGTGAAACGCTCCATCTCGCGGCACGACACGCACCAGTCGGCATAGAAATCCAGCATCACCGGTTGGCGGCTTTGCGCCAGCAGCGCGTCCAGCTCGGCGTTGTTGCGCACGCGCGTAAAGTGGACATCGCCCTTTGTGGCGGTGGCGCCCGCCACGCCCGCCGCGCCATCCGCGCGCGCGGCGAAGTGCGACAACGGTTGCAGCACATCGCGTCCGCCGCTTGCCGCGCCGATCAGCCACGCTGCGGCAGCCAGCGCCAGCAGCAAGCCCAGGCCCTTGCCGAACATACGCGCGGCCCCTGCCCCCACGGGCAAGGCGTCAAAGGCGCGCAGCATCACCGCGGAGACGATCGCCAGGAACGCCCAGCCGGTCATCTGCACCCACGTCGGCACCACGGGAATCAGCATCCACCAGGCGGTGCCCAGCAGCAGCATGCCGAACAGGCGCTTGACGCCATCCATCCACGGGCCCGCCTTGGGCAGCAAGGCGCCGGACGATGCGCCCACGATCAAGAGCGGCACGCCCATGCCCCAGGCCATGGCGAACAGCGCCGCCGCGCCCAGCACGACGTCACCCGTCTGCGAGATATACAGTAGTGCGCCAGCCAAGGGTGCGGCCACGCAAGGCCCGACAATCAGTGCGGACAAGGCGCCCATCACCAGCGCGCCCGTGTAGCGGCCGCCAGGCACCCGCGAGGAACGGTCAGACAGTTTGGCCTGGATGCCCGAGGGCATCTGGAAGGTGAAAACGTCGAACATCGCCAGCGCCAACACCGTCAGCAACAAGGCGAACAGCGTCAGAATCCAGGGCGTCTGCAACCACGCAGCCAGCCCCGCGCCACTTAGGCCCGCAGCCACGCCCAACGCGGTGTAAACCACCGACATGCCCAGCACATACGTGGCGGCCAACGCCAGCCCGCGGCCGCGCGAGGGCCTGGGCTGCGCCACGCCGCCCAGCACAATCGACGACAAGATCGGAATCATCGGCAACACGCAGGGCGTGAACGCCAGCAACAGTCCCAGCACCAGGAAGACGCCGGCGGTCTTGATCCAGCCCAGGCCACCCAGCGCATCGGCCAAGCCGGTGTCGCCTGCGGTGAACAGTGCGCCAAGTCCGCCCGACGATGTGCTCGATGTTGAGGCAGACGATGATGCCCCGCCTGTTGCGGCCCCGCCCGCCACCGCGTAGCCCCCCGCCACCGGCGTGAGCTTGACGCTGCTGTCCATCGGCGGATAGCACAAGCCCGCGTCCGCACAGCCTTGCCCGGTCAGGGTCAGCGTGAAGGGTTGATTGCCCGCGCCCACCGGCACGCGGATCACGACGTCCTTATGGAAGACCTCCATGTCTTTCTCGAAGGTCGGGTCGTACTTGACCTCGCCCTTGGGGTAGACGGCCTCACCCAGTGTCGTGGCGCCAGCCGGGCTGATCGTGATGCCGAAGCGCTCGCGGTACATGTAGTAGCCCGGGGCGACCTTGTACCGCAGCTCCAGCGTGTCGGGCGCGGCCATCTGGGCGCTGAACACAAAGGCTTTTTCGGGTTCGAGGAATTCGGTGTCGGCCTGGGCGGCCGCCTGCCAGCCCAGCAGCAACAGCGCCGTCGCCAAAAACATCAGGCAGTGCCTGAGCAGGGCGCGCATCGCGCGCGTGGCGTGAATCGGGCGCGAGGGCGCGCCGACAATACCGGCAAGTTGCAACATCAGTCTCTCTTGTTATTCGTGACGGCCGTCTGCTCGCGCACCCAATCCAGGTAGGGCGCCGCGCCGCCAATGACCGGCAGCACGATGATTTCGGGCACATCATAGGGATGCATCTGCGCCAGGGCCTGAACAACAGCTTGATGGCGCGCGTAAGTGGTCTTGATGTGGATGGGGACTTCTTCCGTCCCCTCGACCGTTCCATTCCACAGGTAGATGGACAGGCCGGGCGCGCCAAGGTTCACACAAGCGGCCAATCCGTCTTCGACCAGCACATGCGCGATGCGCTTGGCCAGCAACAGATCCGGCGCATTGCTGATGACCAGCACGACGTCGTCATCGCGCAACATGGAGCCTCCTTGGGATACCCGTGTGGGATGGTAGTCGAGGTATTTTATCGGTATTGCCGCCGCCGTCCGGAACTGCCGGAAGCGCGTTCAGCTCCATGCCACCCGTTTTCACCGAGGCTTGCATGACCGATAACTGCTTGTTCTGCCGGATCGCCCGGCACGAGATTCCCGCGCACATCATTCACGAAGATGACCGCCTGATGGCCTTCCTGGACATCCAGCCCGTGCGTCCCGGCCATACGCTGATCATTCCGAAACAGCATTACCCGTACTACGAAGATATGCCGGCCGACCTGGCGGGGCATATCGTGAACCTGGGGCAGAAGCTGGGGCGCCACATGAAGCGCCTTTATGGCGTGGAACGGGTAGGGTTTGCGTTCACCGGCATCCACGTGGCGCACACGCACGCGCACGTCATCCCGATGCATCACACGCAGGACGTCACGTCCACGCAATACATCGAACAGCAGAACCTGACGTTCAAGATGCCGCCCCAACCGCCTCAGGAGGCTTTGGCGGCTACCGCAGCCGAGTTGCGGGGGGAGTTGCACGCTTCGTGATTTGAAGCCCGTGGCGGGCGTGCAGATCGGGTGAGCAAATCGCTCGTACGGATCGCTCGTACAGATCGCGCGTGCGGATCGAACGCGCAAATAAAACAAGGGCGGGTCCGAAGACCCGCCCTTGTCGCTTATCGAGCTACCGAGAATTACTCGGCGCTGTCCGCAGCGGCTTCATCAACTTCCGGACGGTCAACCAGTTCCATGAAAGCCATGGGAGCGTTGTCGCCTTGACGGAAGCCCATCTTCAGCACGCGGGTGTAGCCACCGTTACGGGCCGCGTAGCGCGGGCCGATTTCGGCAAACAGCTTCACCACCGCATCGCGATCGCGCAGACGGGCAAATGCCAGACGCTTGTTCGCCAGCGTGGGCTCTTTGCCCAGCGTGATCAGGGGTTCGATGACGCGGCGCAATTCTTTCGCCTTCGGCAGCGTGGTCTTGATGGCTTCGTGGGTGATCAACGAAACGGCCATGTTGCGGAACATGGCAAGACGGTGACTGCTGGTGCGGTTGAGCTTACGCAAGCCATTACCGTGACGCATGATAAGTTTCCTTTGAATCTAAAGATGGCGTTCGCCATCGGGTTGCCGGCTCTTCTATCAACCTGCAATCAGGCCGCGGTCCGGTAGAAAACGGTGCATTTTACGACGAATTCGCAAACCGCCCGGCGGGGTTGCCGGGCGTTGCAGGAGACGCCCCATTTCTGAGGCGCCACCCGTTTAAAGCTTAGGGACGCTCCAGGCCCAGGGGCGGCCAGTTCTCGAGCTTCATGCCCAGAGTCAGACCACGTGCAGCCAGAACTTCCTTGATTTCGTTGAGCGACTTGCGACCCAGGTTCGGGGTCTTGAGCAGCTCGTTTTCGGTACGCTGGATCAGGTCGCCGATGTAGTAGATGTTTTCGGCCTTCAGGCAGTTGGCCGAACGCACGGTCAGTTCCAGGTCGTCGACCGGACGCAGCAGGACCGGGTCGATCTGCGGCGTGCCGCGGACCGGCGCTTCGTACGAATCGCCAGCACCTTCCAGAGCGGCGAAGACCGAAATCTGGTCCATCAGGATGCGAGCCGACTGGCGCACCGCTTCCTCGGGCGAGATCACGCCGTTGGTTTCGATGTCCAGAACCAGCTTGTCCAGGTCGGTGCGCTGTTCCACGCGGGCGCTTTCCACCGCATAGCTGACGCGGCGAACCGGGCTGAACGAAGCGTCCAGAACGATGCGGCCGATGGTGTGGGTGCGGTCTTCCGACAGCGCACGCACGTTGCCCGGCACGTAGCCGCGGCCCTTTTCAACCTTGATCTGCATTTCCAGCTTGCCTGCGTCCGTCAGGTTGCAGATGGCATGGCCGGGGTTGATGATCTCGACGTCGTGCGGCAGTTCGATGTCGCTGGCCAGCACGGTGCCCGCGCCGGTCTTGCGCAGAACCAGGGTCACTTCGTCGCGATTGTGCAGCTTGAAGACCACGCCCTTCAGGTTCAAGAGGATGTCGACGACATCTTCGCGAACGCCCGGGATGGTCGAGTATTCGTGCACCACGCCCGTCATCTGGACTTCGGTCGGCGCGTAGCCGGTCATCGAAGACAGCAGGATGCGGCGCAGGGCGTTGCCCAGCGTGTGACCGTAGCCACGCTCGAACGGCTCCATCACGATCTTGGCATGGTGCGTGCCGACCGGTTCGACTTCAATGGAGCGCGGCTTCAGGAAACCTTGAGTGGACATTTACTGTGTTCCTTTTCAATACCCTCGGCTCGTTACACCGATAAGGCTGATGGACAGGGTGAAACATGAAACTCGGGCGGCGCGAAAACGCCAGCCGATACTTACCGCAAAGCCCGCCCCACCAAAAGGCGGAAAGCGGGCTGCTGCGAGACGTGCAAACGGGTCGCGGGACCAGTAGCCGGCACACCTGCGAAGGAGGCGCCGGCCGACCTGATTAACGCGAGTACAGTTCGACGACCATCGATTCGTTGATGTCGCGAGCGACGTCAGCGCGGTCGGGAGCCGACTTGAACGTACCGGTCAGCTTGGTCGCGTCGACTTCCACCCATTGGGGGATGCCGATGCTGGTGGCCAGGTCGAGCGATTCCTTGATACGGCCTTGCTTCTTGGCCTTTTCACGGATCGAGATGACGTCACCAGCCTTGACCAGCATCGAAGCGATGTCAGCCGTGTGGCCGTTCAGTTCGATGGCGCGGTGGCTGACCAGCTGGCGAGCTTCGGCGCGCGTCGAGCCGAAGCCCATGCGGTAGACGACGTTGTCCAGGCGCGATTCCAGCAGCTGGATCAGGGTTTCGCCGGTGTTGCCACGGCGACGCTCTGCTTCAGCGAAGTACTTGCGGAATTGCTTTTCCAGCACGCCGTACATGCGCTTCAGCTTTTGCTTTTCGCGCAGCTGCAGGCCGTAGTCGGAAGTGCGGGCACCCGAAGTGCGGCCGTGTTGGCCAGGCTTGGAATCCAGCTTGCACTTGGAATCCAGCGAGCGACGGGCGCTCTTCAGGAACAGGTCAGTACCCTCGCGGCGCGAGAGCTTGCATTTGGGTCCAATATAACGTGCCATGTGGATTCCCTTTAGATACGACGACGCTTCGGCGGACGGCAGCCGTTGTGCGGAACGGGCGTGATGTCGGCGATGGACGAAATCTTGATGCCCAGCGCGTTCAGAGCGCGGACAGACGATTCGCGGCCAGGACCGGGGCCCTTGATGCGCACTTCCAGCGTCTTGATGCCGTATTCCAGCGCGACGCGGCCAGCCGTTTCAGCGGCGACTTGCGCGGCAAACGGGGTCGACTTACGCGAACCCTTGAAACCAGCACCACCCGAAGTGGCCCACGACAAAGCGTTGCCCTGACGGTCGGTGATGGTGATGATGGTGTTGTTGAACGAAGCGTGAACGTGCGCGATGCCGTCCGAGACGTTCTTCTTAACCTTTTTGCGCACGCGCGAAGCGCCGCTGGTGGAAGCTTTCGCCATAATCCAGTTCCTCGATTATTTCTTCAGGGACGCAGCAGCACGACGCGGGCCCTTACGGGTCCGGGCGTTGGTGCGAGTGCGCTGGCCGCGCACGGGCAAACCGCGCTTGTGACGCATACCGCGGTAGGTTCCCAGGTCGATCAAACGCTTGATCGAGAGCTGTACTTCACGACGCAGGTCGCCTTCAACCGTGAACAAACCAACATGTTCGCGGACGCGTTCCAATTCAGCGTCGTTCAGATCCTTGACCTTTTTGTCAAAGGGTACGTTTGCCGCTTCGCAAATTTTGCGAGCGCGCGTACGACCAATGCCAAAAATGGCGGTCAGTCCGATCTCGGCGTGCTGTTGCGGCGGGATGTTAATGCCAGCAATACGGGCCATGACTATTCCTTGAATAAATCTGTTGCGTAGTCGCTAACCCGAGTTAGCCTTGACGCTGCTTGTGACGCGGGTCGGTGCAGATAACACGCACCACGCCGTGACGTTTGATAACTTTGCAGTTGCGGCAGATCCGCTTAACCGATGCCATTACTTTCATGGTTGACTCCTAATTTTCCGTAATCCGGTTCCGCTCATTTGGAGCGGAAAACTATCCTGGCTCGCGTCAGATCATAGGGCGTGAGCTCCACTGTGACCTTGTCACCCGGCAGGATCCGGATGTAATGCATACGCATCTTGCCGGAAATATGGCCCAACACCACGTGGCCGTTTTCGAGCTTGACGCGAAATGTCGCGTTCGGGAGGTTCTCAAGAACCTCGCCTTGCATCTGAATGACGTCGTCCTTGGACATTCTTTTGCTTACCGCATCGGCAAACCCGCGCCCTTGAAGTTAGCCTTCTTGAGCAACGAGTCGTACTGGTGAGACATCATGTAGGCCTGAACCTGTGCCATGAAATCCATCGTCACCACCACAATAATCAACAGAGACGTACCACCGAAGTAGAAAGGAACGTTCCAGCGCATCACCAAGAATTCAGGCAACAGGCACACCAAAGTGATGTACAAGGCACCCGCGAGCGTCAGACGCATCAGGATCTTGTCGATGTAGCGCGCCGTTTGCTCGCCCGGACGAATACCCGGAACAAACGCACCACTCTTCTTCAGGTTGTCCGCCGTTTCGCGGCTGTTGAACACCAGAGCCGTGTAGAAAAAGCAGAAGAAAATAATCGCGACGGAATACAGCGTGATGTAGAGCGGTTGACGAGGCGACAGGGCCGCAGCCAGATCGCTAAGCCAGCGCATGTTCTCACTGCTGGAAAACCAGCTCGTGATCGTGGCCGGGAACAGAATGATCGACGATGCGAAGATCGGCGGAATCACCCCTGCCATGTTCAGCTTCAGCGGCAAATGCGAGCTTTGACCACCGTAGACCTTGTTGCCGACCTGACGCTTGGCGTAGTTCACCGTGATCTTGCGCTGTCCGCGTTCCACGAACACCACAAAAGCGGTAACCAGCACCACCAGAGCCACAATGAACAGTGCCGAAAGCACGGACATCGCGTTGGTGCGGACCAGGTCCAACAGTGCAGCCAGCGCCGCGGGCAGACCCGCAACGATACCTGCGAAGATCAGGATGGAAATCCCGTTGCCAAGACCACGTTCAGTGATCTGTTCACCCAGCCACATGACGAACATGGTGCCAGTGACCAGGGTCACAATGGTCGTGAAGCGAAACAGCATACCCGGATCGATCACCAGTCCCTGCTGGGACTCCAACGCTACCGAAATGCCCACTGCTTGCACCAGCGCCAGCACGACTGTGCCGTAGCGGGTGTATTGGGTAATCTTCCGACGTCCGGACTCGCCCTCTTTCTTGAGCGCTTCCAGCGACGGCACCACCACCGACATCAACTGCATGATGATGGATGCCGAAATGTACGGCATGATCCCCAGGGCAAAAATCGAGAAACGCGAGAGCGCCCCGCCCGAGAACATGTTGAACAGGCCCAGGATCCCGCCCTGGTTCTGACGGAACAAGTCCGCCAGCGCATCCGGATTAATACCCGGTACGGGGATGTGTGTACCCAAACGGTAAACCACCAGGGCGAGCACCAGGAACACAAGACGGCGCTTCAAATCACCGTACCGTGCTCCGGTTTTGCCTAATGCCTGCGCGTTAGCCACTCGTCACCTCATGATCAAGCAAGCGAGCCGCCCGCGCCTTCGATGGCGGCGCGAGCGCCGGCCGTCGCGGTAATGCCCTTGAGCACGACCTTGCGCGAGAGTTCACCCGACTTGATGACCTTGGCGTAACGAACCGCCTGGCCAATCACGCCAGCCGCCTTGAGCACTTGCACGTCGACTTCGTCGATGGGCAGGGCTTGCAGGTCCGACAGACGAACTTCGGCGTACAGGTGTTGACCGAGCGGGGTGAAACCACGCTTGGGCAGACGACGCTGCAGCGGCATTTGACCGCCTTCGAAGCCAACCTTATGGAAACCGCCCGAGCGCGACTTCTGGCCCTTGTGACCACGGCCGGCGGTTTTACCCAGACCCGAACCGATGCCACGGCCGACGCGGCGCTTGGCGTGCTTGCTGCCCTCAGCGGGCTTCAGCGAATTAAGTTGCATATCCGACATGGTGATTCCTTAGGCTTCCGAGACGGAAACGAGATAATCCACCTTACGGATCATCCCACGCACCTCGGGCGTATCGACCAACACGCGGCTGCTGTTGATGCGGCCCAAGCCCAAACCGCGAACCGTATCACGGTGCGATTGCTTGGTACCGATCACCGAGCGCACGAGGGTCACTTTGATCTGCTTCTGAGCCATGATTTACCCCAGGATTTCTTCGACCGACTTGCCGCGCTTGGCAGCAACATCGGCCGGGGTCAGGGAAGCGCGCAGACCGTTCAACGTGGCGCGAACCATGTTGTAGGGGTTGCTCGAGCCCAGGCTCTTGGCAACCACGTTACGCACACCCATCACTTCAAAAATAGCGCGCATCGGGCCGCCGGCGATAACGCCAGTACCTTCAGCAGCGGGCGAGATCAGCACGGTAGCGGCGCCATGCTTGCCAACCACGGTGTGGTGCAGCGTGCCGTTCTTCAGCGCAACCTTGAACATGCCGCGGCGGGCTTGTTCCATTGCCTTCTGAACGGACACCGGCACTTCACGCGCCTTGCCCTTACCCATGCCGACGCGACCATCGCCATCGCCAACCACGGTCAGCGCGGCAAAGCTCATGGTGCGACCACCCTTGACCACTTTGCTCACGCGGTTGACCGCGATCATCTTTTCGCGGAGGCCGTCATCGTTCTCTTTTTCCGCGGCGTTCTTGCCTTGTACTTTAGCCATTTGACAGATCCTCGCTTAGAACTTCAGGCCGGCTTCACGCGCGGCATCGGCCAGCGCTTTCACGCGGCCATGGTAACGAAAGCCCGAGCGATCGAAAGCGACCAGTTCAATACCGGCAGCCTTGGCCTTTTCGGCCACGCGCTTGCCAACCAGCGAAGCAGCGGCAGTGTTGCCACCCTGACCGGTTTGGCCGGCCAGTTGCGCACGCACTTCGGCTTCCACCGTCGAGGCGCTGACCAGAACGCGATCGCCTTCCGGCGAAATGATGTTGGCGTAGATGTGCTGGTTCGAGCGGAAGACCGAGAGGCGGTGAACGCGCAGCTCGTTGATCTTCCGGCGGGTCGGAACCGCACGACGCAAACGGGAAACTTTTTTGTCCATGATTCGTCCTTGCGTGCGCCGTTATTTCTTCTTGGTTTCTTTGATGACGACGCGTTCGTCCGAGTAACGCACACCCTTGCCCTTGTAGGGTTCGGGTTCGCGGTACGCGCGGATTTCAGCGGCCATCTGACCGACGACTTGCTTGTTGGCGCCCTTGATGACGATTTCCGTCTGGGTGGGGCATTCGGCCTTGATACCGGCCGGCAACTGATGCAAAACGTCGTGCGAGAAACCGAGCTGCAGCTTAACGGCATCGCCTTGGATCGAGGCGCGGTAACCCACGCCAACCAGGGTCAGCTTGCGCTCGAAGCCCTTGCTCACGCCGGTAACCATATTGGCCACCAGAGCGCGCACGGTACCCGACATGGCATTGGCGTGACGAGTTTCGTTGGCGGCGGCAAACGTGAGCTTGCCTTCGTCCATCGCAACCGTGACGTCGCCAGTCAGGGCTTGAGTCAGGGTGCCCAACGGGCCCTTGACAGTGATCTGATCCTGCTTGATGTCAGCTTCGACACCCTTGGGCAGTTCGACCGGATACTTAGCGATACGTGACATTCGAATTTCTCCTTAGGCCACGTAGCACAGCACTTCGCCGCCGACGCCGTTGGCGCGAGCCTTACGGTCGGTCATGACGCCGCGCGAGGTCGAAACGATAGCCACGCCCAGGCCGTTCATGACCTGAGGAATGCTGGTACGGCCCTTGTAGATACGCAGACCGGGGCGCGAAACGCGTTCAATGCGCTCGATAACCGGACGGCCAGCGTAGTACTTCAGGGTGATCTCGAGCTCAGGCTTGGCCTGGGTGCCCTTGATTTCAAAGCTGTCGATGTAGCCTTCGTCTTTCAGCACAGCAGCAATAGCTGCCTTCAGCTTCGAGGAGGGCATGCTCACCGTAACTTTGTCCACTTGCTGCGCATTGCGAATGCGGGTCAGCATATCGGCGATGGGATCGCTCATGCTCATAATGTATCTCCTACCAGCTGGCCTTGGTGATGCCGGGGATTTCGCCCTTCATCGCCATTTCACGCAGTTTGTGACGCGTCAGGCCGAACTTGCGGAACACGCCGCGCGGACGACCGGTGACCACGCAACGGTTACGTTGGCGCGTCGGATTGGCATTGCGCGGCAGCTGTTGCAGCTTGAGCCGAGCTTGGTAACGTTCTTCGTCGGTCTTCGACTGGTCGTCGATGATCGCCTTCAACTCAGCGCGCTTGGCAGCGAACTTGTCAGCCAGCTTGGCGCGCTTGATGTCGCGATTGATGAGGGAAAGTTTAGCCACGTCATCAGCCCCTTAGTTACGGAACGGGAAGCTGAAGGCCGTCAACAGCGCCTTGGCTTCTTCGTCGGTCTTCGCGGAGGTGGTGATGCTGATGTTCAGCCCACGCAGCGCGTCGATCTTGTCGTACTCGATTTCGGGGAAAATGATTTGCTCTTTCACCCCGATGTTGTAGTTGCCGCGGCCGTCAAACGCACGACCCGAGATACCACGGAAGTCACGCACGCGAGGCAGCGCGACCGCAACGAGGCGATCCAGGAATTCGTACATGCGTTGACCACGCAGCGTGACCATGCAACCAATCGGGTAGTTTTCGCGGATCTTGAAACCGGCGATAGCCTTCTTGGTCTTCGTCACGACAGGCTTTTGGCCAGCGATCTTGGTCAGGTCCGACACCGCGTGTTCGATAACCTTCTTATCGGACACGGCTTCCGAGACACCCATGTTCAGGGTGATCTTGGTGATGCGCGGCACTTCCATGACGCTCTTGTAGCCAAACTTGGCCTGCAGGTCGGCAGCGACCTTGCTCTTGTAGAAATCTTGCAAACGAGACATGTCTATCGCCCCTTACGCCTTGGCGCCGACAACGGCACCATTGGAACGGAACACGCGGACCTTGCGACCTTCGACTTCTTGAACGCCCACGCGGTCGGCACGACCGGTTGCGGGGTTGAAGAGCGCCACATTCGAGATGTGGATCGGCATGGTCTTTTCGACAATCCCGCCCGGGTTGTTAGCCATCGGGTTGGCTTTGACGTGCTTCTTGGCAACGTTGACGCCTTCGACCAGGACGTGGTCGGCATCGACGCGAGCCAGCACGGTACCGCGACGCTTCTTGTCGCGGCCGGTCAGGACGATGACTTCGTCGCCTTTACGAATGTTGTTCATCGTAGGGCTCCTTACAGCACTTCCGGGGCCAACGACACGATCTTCATGAACTTCTCGGTACGCAGTTCACGCGTAACGGGTCCGAAGATGCGGGTGCCGATGGGCTCCAGCTTGGCGTTGAGCAATACGGCGGCATTGCCACCGAACTTAATCAGCGAACCGTCTTTACGGCGCACGCCCTTGGCGGTACGAACCACCACGGCATTGTAAATTTCGCCTTTCTTGACGCGTCCGCGCGGAGCCGCATCTTTGACGCTCACCTTGATGATGTCGCCGATACCGGCATAACGGCGCTTGGAGCCACCGAGCACCTTAATGCACATGACATGACGCGCACCAGTGTTATCGGCCACGTCCAGCGTGGTCTGCATTTGGATCATGATTTTTCCTGTTCCAACTTAACTGGAAATACTGTTTTCCCGGGGTTTTCCCCCCGAGGAACTCTGCAATTCCTGCCAGTTTTGGTCCCGTCAGGTCTGCCGCCCTGCTTTTGTGTTGCAGACCTAGAGCTTTCGCTCTACCTCTGCAACGGGTTGGCAACGCAACGACCCTGGGTTGAAATCCTGCGGGTATTCCCCCAACTCGATGAGCTAATTTTTCCTTAACTCAATCGACAATCTGGGAAAGCTGATCATTCTAGCGTGGTTAAATTTTGAGCGCAAGTACTTTGTTGGAACGGCGCACAAAAGACCACGCTCCCCTATAAGGGGAACGGTTTGCGGGCTATCTGCCCCCTATTTCTGGCGGTAGTAGCCCTTCTCCCAGGCGTCATGATTGGCTTTGCCGCGACGGATTTCGTCCGTGAACGGGGCCGCTCTGAGCACCAGGCGATTCAGCCATTTTACCGGAACGCGGCAAGGCCGTTCAAAGTCGACGAACAGCACCGCCCGCAGCCCGGGCGTGTCGTTGTGGACCTGGTGCGGGTACAGGTCGTCAAACACCACGGCCCGCCCTTCCCGCCAGCTGTACCGTTCGCCCCCCACTTCGATCCAGCATTGATCGGCGGGCTCTGGCACGACCAGGCCCAGGTGCAGGCGCAGCACGCCGTTGTACGGACCCGTGTGCAGCGGAATCCGCTTGCCCGGTTCAAGGATGGAGAAGAACGCGCTGCGTATGCCCGGAATGCCTTCCAGCGCCCGCGCGGTGGCCGGGCAGCGCGCCAGGTTGCGCTCGGAACGCAGCCCGTATCCCATAAAGAGGAAGGTCTTCCATTGATCGTCCGACGTGATCATGCCGACATCCGGCGAGATCTCATGGAACGCAGGCAGGTGCTGACGTTCGGCCAGCAGCTCGGTCAGCTCGGCGCGGATGGCTGGCGTCTGCGCTTCCAGCGCGGGAATCCACGGAAACTGGCTGTTCTGGAAGATGGGCCGGTCGCCCACCAGCGATGCACTCGCAATTCGCTGACGCAACCAATCAATGAAGCGGAAGAACACGCGGGAGTAAACACTGGACTTGCCGGCGGGACGCGCGTCAACGGGTTGCACGATAGATTCAGACATAGCAGCCAAGGACGCCTTATTGTGTCCAAGCGGACTCGTACTGGCAAGGCGGCCGGGCCGCGCGCACGAACGCCTATTGGCTCCAAGGCCGCGATGCCGATTGGACCTCCCCGCCGCGGGAAAGAAGGTTTAGACTGGCGTGGGCGATACGCGATCGCACTCCACTCCCGCATTCCATTCCCATTTCGCAAGGAAAGACAGGCATGTATGAACAGTTGGCGCTGTATATCGACGGCGAATTCATCTCCGGCGAGGGCAGGCGCACCCAGGACGTCATCAACCCGGCCACGCTGGAAGTGCTCGGCCAGCTGCCTCACGCCACCGAAGCGGATCTGGACCGTGCGCTAGCCGCCGCCCAGCGCGCGTTCGAATCGTGGAAGAAATCTTCTCCCATGGATCGTTCGGCCATCCTGCGCAAGGTCGCCACGCTGTCGCGCGAACGCGCCAAGGAAATCGGCCGCAACATGACGCTGGACCAGGGCAAGCCGCTGGCCGAAGCCGTGGGCGAAGTCACCTCCTGCGCTGAACACGCCGACTGGCACGCCGAAGAATGCCGCCGCATCTACGGCCGCGTGGTCCCGCCGCGCAACCCGGACGTGCGCCAGTTCGTCGTGCGTGAACCCATCGGCGTCTGCGCCGCGTTCACGCCGTGGAACTTCCCGTACAACCAAGCCATCCGCAAGATCGCCGCCGCACTTGGCGCCGGTTGCACGGTGGTGCTGAAGGGTCCGGAAGATTCGCCCAGCGCCGTCATGGCCATTGCGCGCATGTTCCACGATGCCGGCCTGCCCAAGGGCTGCCTGAACATCGTCTGGGGCGAACCCGCCAAGATCTCTGACTACCTGATCCGTTCGCCGATCGTGCGCAAGGTTTCGTTCACCGGTTCCGTGCCGGTGGGCAAGCAGCTGGCCGCGCTGGCCGGCGCGCACATGAAGCGCGTCACGATGGAACTGGGCGGCCACTCGCCCGTGCTGGTGTTTGACGACGCCGACATCGACCGCGCCGCTGAAATGCTGGCCAAGTTCAAGGTCCGCAACGCCGGTCAGGTCTGCGTGTCGCCCACCCGCTTCTACGTGCAGGAAGGCGCCTACGAACAGTTCCTGGCCCGCTTCTCGGACGTGCTGAAGAACATCAAGGTCGGCGACGGCCTGGAAGCCGGCACCGACATGGGCCCGCTGGCGCACGAACGCCGCGTGCCCGCCATGAGCGCCTTCATCGACGACGCCAAGAAGCACGGCGGCAAGGTCGTGGTTGGCGGCGGCCCGCTGGATCGCAAGGGCTTCTTCTTCGCCCCCACCGTCGTGACCGATCTGCCGGACAACTCCATGCTGATGACCGAAGAGCCCTTCGGCCCCGTCGCACCGGTCGTCCGCTTCAAGGACACTGACGAAGTCCTGCGCCGCGCCAACAGCCTGCCGTTCGGCCTGTCGTCCTACGTGTTCACGAACTCGCTGAAGACGGCCACGAAGGTCTCCAACGGCCTGGAAGCCGGCATGGTCAACATCAACCACTTCGGCAGCGCGCTGGCCGAGACGCCGTTTGGCGGCATCAAGGACAGCGGCATCGGCAGCGAAGGCGGCCTGGAAACGTTTGACGGCTACCTCGTCACGAAATTCATCACGCACATCTGACCGGTTCCGACCGTCAGCCAAAAAGCCCCGCAAGGGGCTTTTTTTCGCCCCGCACCAAGCGGCGGCATGCACGGCGATGCGTTTCATGATGGTGTCACAGGCGTCCGGGAACATTGCGCCTCGCTGACAGGCAGCTGACCTTGAGCAAGGCACTGCCTGGCCCACTTTCCCGGAAATGTACGCGCAATGAATGCCCTCTCCCGCTTCGCCCGCACGGCCGGCGCCGCCACCCTCGTGGCGCTGCTCGCCGCTTGTGGCGGCGACGATGACGACAACAACTCCCCCGTCGCCGAGACGCCCCCGCCTGTCACGGAAACGCCGGCCGCACCGCCCGCCCCCGTGCAAGTCGCGTTCATGCCCGACATCCACTTTCATGACGTCTACGCCGACTTCAAAGATGGCTCGTTTCCTGGCATTCCGAATCCGAAGCATGGCGACAACGCCACCATCCGGACGATGTACGCGCAACTGACGTCGACCCGCCTGTTCAACGAAAACTACTTCGCGTTCCTGGCCGCGCTGGATGACGCCGTATCGCGCGGCGTGAAGTACATCGCCCTGCCCGGCGACTTCTCGGATGATGGCCAGCCCGTGCACATGCGGGGCCTGGTCAAGATCATGGACGAGTATTCGAAGAAGCATGGCATCCAGTTCTTTGCGGCCCCGGGCAACCATGACCCCAACCGCCCCTTCAACCAGGCCGCCGGCAAGAGCGACTACCTGGGCCTGGACCCGGCCACCGGCGCCATCGGCTTCTCGCAACCGATCTACAGCCGCGGCGGCAATGCCGCGTGCAGCACGCCCTACAGCGGTGACTGGGCGCTGGTCGGCAGCACGTACTGCACCGAAGAAGTCCTGCACATGGGGTACGCGGGCATCACCGACGCATTGAAGCAGCACGGCTTCATGCCGCAGCCGCAAAACGTCTATTACGAAACGCCGTACAGCACCTACAAGTACGAAGACTACGACTACACCACTGCGCGAGACCAGGCCAATTGGATCAATCGCCAGTACGAAATCTGCGCCGAAGGCACGGGCGGCCCGAACAAGCCGCAGAACTACATGCTGTGCAAGATGGTGCCCGATACGTCCTACGTGGTGGAACCGGTCAAGGGCGTGTGGCTGGTCGGCATCGACGCCAACGTCTATGTGCCCACCGGTACCGGTGCGAATGATTTCACCGGCTCGGGCGACCAGGGCTACAACAAGATGCTCACGCACAAGGCGCACGTCATCAAATGGCTGAAGGACGTGGTTGCGCGCGGCAAGGCGCAGGGCAAGCAGGTCATCGCCTTCAGCCACTTCCCGATGTCGGAATTCTTCAACGGTGCGTCGGACGATATCGAAGCGCTGCTGGGCGCCAACAAGATGCAGATGATCCGCCGCCCGGCCGAGAACACCACGCGCGCGCTGGCCGAAACCGGTTTGAAGGTGCACGTGGGCGGCCACATGCACTTCAACGACATGGCGGCGCGCAACTACGGCGCGGACACGGCGCTGTTCAACATCCAGGCGCCGTCCATGGCGGCCTACGTGCCGGCCTACAAGCTGATGACGCTGCAAAGCGCGGACGAGATCGAAGTGCAAACCATCCGTCTGGACAAGGTGCCGCGCTTTGACGAACTGTTCGACCTGTACCGCGCCGAGAACGCCTACACAACGCCCGCGCGCTGGGACGTGTCGATTCTGGACGCCAAGGACTACGGCGACTTCACCTATCGCTACATGAGCGAACTGGTGCGCCTGCGCCTGCTCAATGACGACTGGCGCTGCGAGATGCGTGAACTGGTCAAGAGTCCGCTCACCGGCGCTGATCTGCTGACGCTGTCGCAACTGCAAACCACCGTCACGCTGAAGGAACTGGCGAACACCGGCAATCAGAACAATCTGACTTCCGCCTTCTTCGCTTGCCTCTCCGACGGAGGCGGCAGCGGCGCCAGCAATGCAGCGTATGCCGGCAACCTGGCGGACGCCCAAGCCCGTGCACAAGCGCTGGCGCAAGCCAACGGCATGCAGCTGTCGGACTTCGCGCAGTGGAAGGCGTTGGACATGGCGGGTGACTTCGTGCGCATTGCCAACGCGGGCGACCTGGCGTTTGCCGACATCCCCGCGCAACGCGCCAATCAGTACAAGCTGCTGGCCCAGGCGCTTGCCAACACGAACGCGTCGGTGCAGATGAACGGCAACAGCGTCAGCAACGCCAACACGCTGGCTGACCTGTTCAAGGCGCGCTTCAAGCCGCTGATGGCGATCATGCTGAAGCTGGCTGCGGGTGCTCCGTCGGAACACATCCGGCTGGACCTGAGCAGCAACAGCATCGTCAATCTGTCGACCCAGCCTTCACCCTTCTAACACCGACAACAAGCGCGCGTTGATGGCAAACGGCTCACGATCAGTGAGCCGTTTGCTTAACCGCGAGCGCGCATGTCCCGTGGTGTCATGCCGAACCGGTTCTTGAACAGGCGGCTGAAGTGCGACGGGTGGGTAAAGCCCACCTGATACGCCAGCTCGCCGATGCCGCGATGCTGATGCCTGGGGTCCAGCAGCAATTCGCGGCAGCGATCCAGACGCTGATCGAAGATGAAGGACTCCACCGACAAGCCGCCTGCCCGCAGGATGCGATGCAGATACGCCACCGACACCCCACAGCCCTGCGCCACGTGTTGCGGCGACAGTGCTGGGTCGGCCAGATGCTGTCGGATATACGCCAGCACCCGCTGCCGATGCGCCAAGGTAACGCTGCTATCCGATTCAGACGCATGCCCCTGCCCCGGCTGCACCAGGAACAGCACGATCAAATCGATCAAGCGCTCGCCAAGCTCGGTGACTTCGGTGTCCGACCAGCCGCCCATGCCTTTGAACAGATGGTCCATGTAGCTGGCCAACATCGCACCGCGCGGGGAGCCGTCGTCGATGCGCAGCTTGTGGAACGCGCCGATACGCGAATCCCGCTGCGACAAGGCGCTGCGCGGAAACGACACGCTCAGGCTGCGATAGCCCGATGAGCCCAACGCCGTCGCCTGATACGGCAGGCTTTGGTTCATCAGGTACACGCACCCCGGTTCGACCTGGAATTCACGGCCTTGCTGGCGCACGGCCAGCGGGCCGGACAACGGCAGGCCAAAGGTGTAGAACTCCTGGTCCAGCCGCGACACATTTCCCACCGTGCGCTCCAGCTTCTGTCCCTGATAGTGCAGGTCATTGAATTGAAGGCTGGCGCGGCGGGCGTAGCGCACGTGTCCCGCAAAATGATCCGGCTTGCCGCGGTGCACTTCAAACGGGCCGAACGCGTCCGACAAAGCCGCGCGCCATTGCTCACGCCCGTCGGCGCCGGCGCTGGCCGAAATGGCGAATTCCGTATCGGGCATGTCGCGGTCTCCTGTACGCGGCGGGAAGCGCAATTTGATCTTGCGTCTACAACCTTTTGACTCACCCTGCTCTGGGGTGCGCGACGCATTGTGGATGCATCTGGCGCAAGTCTATAGTCAGCCCGATAAGCACACAACCTGGACAACCCGGGAGGAGACTCATGGCAAACGCGCCCGTAACGGCAGGCCGCCACACGCCTGTTTCGCGCTATCTGCGCTGCGAAGGTCGCGAGCTGCACTACATGGAATGGGGTACGCCCGACGCGCCCCCCATCGTCATGTGGCACGGGCTAGCCCGCACCGGCCGCGATTTCGACGACTTGGCACAAGCGCTGGCGGATGACTACCGCATCCTGTGTCCCGACACGATCGGGCGCGGCCTGTCGCAATGGAGTCCCGACCCGGTGGCCGAATACCAGCTGGATTTCTACGCGCGCCTGGCGCGAGCGTTCGTCGATGGCTTGCAGCTTGCCCACTTGCGCTGGGTGGGCACGTCAATGGGCGGCGCCACCGGCATGCACGCCGCCGCCACAACCTTGCGCAACCGCATCTCGCACTTGGTGGTCAACGACATCGGCCCGGAATTACCGCAGCCGGCCATCGAGCGCATCCTGGCCTATGTCGGCAACCCGCCCGCCTTCGACACCGTCACCGAACTGGAAGCGTGGCTGCGCGTTGCCTACAAGCCCTATGGCTGGCAAAGCGATGCGCAATGGCGGCGCATGGCCGAGACCTCGGTGCGGCGCCTGCCTGATGGGCGCGTCACCGCGCACTACGACCCGGCCATCGCCGGGCAGTTCAGCCACCACCCCAACGACTACAACCGCTGGAGCGGCTACGACTCGCTGCGCATGCCGCTGTTGCTCTTGCGCGGCGCGGATTCCGACTTGCTGTTGCCCGACGTCGCCCACGCCATGACGCAACGCGGCCCGCGCGCCCAACGCATCGACTTCCCGGACTGCGGCCACGCCCCCGCCTTGAACGTGGCGTCGCAGATCGACGCCATCCGCCACTTCCTTGCCACGCCCGCCGCCCCGGCAGACACGCGCGCCCACTGATACCAGGAGACTCCCCATGAATCGCATTCTGCTTGCCGCGCTGGCGGCCCTTTGCATGAATTCGGCCGTCGCGGCGAAGGACTTCGTCGTGGCCCATGTTTACGACAAGACGGGCCCGCTGGAGGCCTACGCCAAACAGACGCAGAACGGCCTGATGCTGGGCCTGGAATACGCAACCCAAGGCACGATGACGGTTGCCGGCCGCAAGATTCGCGTGATCGAAAAAGACAACCAGGGCAAGCCCGATGTGGCGCGTGCGCAGCTGGCGTCCGCCTACGCCGACGATAACGCCGACATCGCCGTCGGCCCGACCTCGTCTGGTGTGGCGCTGGCCATGCTGCCGATCGCCGAAGAGTACGAAAAAATCTTGCTGGTGGAGCCCGCCGTGGCCGATTCCATCACGGGCGAAAAGTGGAACAAGTACATCTTCCGCACAGGCCGCAACTCGTCGCAGGATGCCATCGCCAACGCGGTGGCGTTCGACCAGGCAGGCACGTCCATCGCCATGCTGGCGCAAGACTATGCCTTTGGCCGCGACGGCGTGAAGGCCTTCAAGGGCGCGCTGAAGAACGCCAAGATCGTGCACGAGGAATATCTGCCCGCCAACGCCACCGACTTCACCGCTGGCGCGCAGCGATTGTTCGATGCGCTGAAAGACAAGCCGGGCCGCAAGATCATCTTCATCTTGTGGGCGGGTGCGGGCAACCCGTTCAAGATCGCCGATCTGGACCCCAAGCGCTTCGGCATCGAGATCGCCACGGGCGGCAATACGCTGGCCGCGATGACGCCGTTGAAGTCGCTGGCGGGCATGGAAGGCGCCACCTATTACTACTACGGTATCCCCAAGAATCCGATCAATGATTGGCTCGTTGCCGAACACCAGAAGCGCTACGGCCAGCCGCCGGACTTCTTCACAGCGGGCGGTATGTCGTCGGGCATTGCGATCGTGGCCGCGCTGAACAAGACCGCAGGCAACTCCGACACCGACACGCTCATCAAGGCGATGGAAGGCATGAGCTTCGACACGCCCAAGGGCAAGATGACCTTCCGCCCCGAAGACCATCAAGCCATGCAATCGATGTACCACTTCCGCATCAAGAACGATCCGTCGGTGCCATGGGCTGTGCAGGATCTGGTCAAGGAAATCACGCCTGACCAGATGAACGTGCCGATCCAGAACAAACGCTGAACGCCGCCACCAACATGCTGGAAACCCAATCGCTCACGATCCGTTTCGGCGGGCACGTGGCCGTCAACAATGTCAGTTGCCGCTATGCGCCTGGCACGCTGACGGCCATCGTTGGCCCCAACGGCGCGGGCAAAACGACCTACTTCAATCTGATCTCGGGCCAGCTGCGCGCAAGCGCAGGCTCGGTGAGTTTGAACGGGCGCGACCTCACATCGTTATCAGCCCCGGCTCGCATGCATGCCGGCCTGGGCCGCGCCTTTCAATTGACGCAACTGTTCCCTCGCCTAACCGTGCATGAGAACGTGCGGCTGGCGCTGCAATCGCGCCAGCAAGGCATGAGCTGGCGCCGCATCCGCTTCTGGCGCACGTGGGACGATGACCGCAACCTGCTCGCGCGCGCCGATGCGTTAATGGAACGCACCCGCTTGTCGGCGCGGCGTGACCAGGCCGCCGCCGACCTGCCGCATGGCGATCAACGCAAGCTGGAAATCGCCATGCTGATTGCGCTGGAACCGCAAGTGTTCATGTTCGACGAACCCACGGCCGGCATGAGCGTGGACGACGTGCCCGTGGTGCTGGAGCTGATCCGCGAAATCAAGACGGATTCATCGAAAACGATTCTGCTGGTGGAGCACAAGATGGATGTGGTGCGTGAATTGGCTGACCGCATCGTCGTGTTGCATAACGGCCAGCTGATGGCGGACGGCGACCCGGCCACCGTCATCGCGTCTCCCATCGTGCAACAGGCCTATCTGGGCATCAGCCCGACAGAGACGCCGGCATGAGCGCCCCGCTGCTGCTGGAACTGCAAGGCGTGCATACCCACATCGGCGCGTACCACATCCTGCACGGCGTGGACCTGGCGGTGCCGTCTGCTGGGGTCACCATGCTGCTGGGCCGCAACGGCGCCGGCAAGACCACGACGCTGCGCACGATCATGGGGTTGTGGCGGGCCTCGCAAGGCCAGGTGACGTTTGACGGCACCCCGATTGGCGGGCCGGGCACACGCAAATCACCGCCTGACATGGCTCGCATGGGCATGGCCTATGTGCCCGAAAACATGGGCATCTTTGCGGATTTGTCGGTGAAGGAAAACATCTTGCTCGCCGCGCGCCAGGCGCGCAGCGCGGACCAGCTCGACACCGCCCGGCTGGAATGGATCTTCGGCTTTTTCCCGGCGCTGAAAAAATTCTGGCTGCATCCGGCAGGCAAGCTGTCGGGCGGACAGAAGCAGATGCTGGCAGTGGCGCGCGCCATCATCGAGCCGCGCCGGCTGCTGTTGATCGACGAACCCAGCAAGGGCCTTGCGCCCGCCATCATCCAGAACATGATCGACGCCTTCATCGAGCTCAAGCAGGCTTCCACCACCATCCTGCTGGTTGAGCAGAACTTCAATTTCGCACGGCAGGTCGGCGATCACGTCGCCGTCATGGACAACGGCCGTGTCGTGCATGCCGGCGGCATGCGCGAGCTGGCGGACGACGACGCGCTGCAAACCAGTCTGTTGGGCCTGTCTTTGGGAAGCCATCAATGAGCACCGTGGATATTGATACCCCGCTGCCGCGCGTGCGCGCGGACCTGCGGCCCGTGCTGCTGGTGCTGGCGCTGGCCGCCATTGCGCTGCCGCTGGTCGGCTCGCTGTCGACCTGGGTCACGCTGACGCTGGCGGGCCTGGCCATGGGCATGATCATCTTCATCGTGGCCTCTGGCATGACACTCGTGTTCGGGCTGATGGACGTGCTGAACTTCGGGCACGGTCTCTTCATCGCCATCGGCGCCTACATGGCGGCCACGGTACTGAGCGGCATGGCCGACTGGACACAATCCGGCAGCCTGTGGATGAACCTGGCGGCCGTACTGCCTGCGATGATCGTCGGCATGCTCGTGGCCGGTGCTGTCGGGCTGGCATTCGAACGCGTGATCGTGCGGCCGGTGTATGGGCAGCACCTGAAGCAGATCCTGATCACGATGGGCGGGATGATCATCGGTGAGGAAATCATCAAGATGATCTGGGGTCCGCAGACGCTATCCTTGCCGCTGCCCGAGGCGCTGCGCGGCGCGTTCCTGTTGGGCGATGCCGCCATCGAGAAATTCCGCATCGTGGCGCTGG
This sequence comes from Achromobacter kerstersii, assembly GCF_902859595.1. GTDB lineage: Bacteria > Pseudomonadota > Gammaproteobacteria > Burkholderiales > Burkholderiaceae_B > Achromobacter > Achromobacter kerstersii. The sequence goes on from NZ_CADIJQ010000005.1 coordinate 240,359, forward strand.
TGGTGGGCGTGCTGGTGCTGGGCGGCATGCTGTGGCTGCTGAACCGCACCAAGCTGGGCCTGCTGATCCGCGCGGGCGTCGAAGACCGGGAAATGGTGGAAAGCCTGGGCTACCGCATCCGGCATTTGTTCGTCGGCGTGTTTGTGGCCGGGTCGATGCTGGCCGGGCTGGGCGGTGTGCTGTGGGGGATGTATCAGCAATCGGTTGTGCCGCAGCTGGGTGCGCAGGTCAATGTGCTGATCTTCATCGTCATCATGATCGGCGGGCTGGGGTCGACGGTAGGCTGCCTGATCGGTGCGCTGCTGGTCGGCTTGATGGCCAACTACACCGGCTTCCTGCTGCCCAAGGCCGCCCTCTTTTCAAACATTGCGCTGATGGTCGCCATTCTGTTGTGGCGGCCGCAAGGCGTGTATCCGGTCACGAACCGCTAGGAGCCGCGATATGTCTTTCCGCCTGCTCTCCGGCGACCCGCCCCGCAGCCCGCTATTGGCGTTGGCGCTGATCGCGATTGTCGCCTTGCTTGCCACGGCGCCCTTCCTTTTTCCCGGCCCGAAGTCGCTGGCGGTGGCCGCGAAGATTCTGGTGTTCGTGATTTTGGTCGCAAGCTATGACCTGCTGCTGGGATACACCGGCATCGTGAGCTTTGCGCACACCATGTTCTTCGGCATCGGCGCCTATGGCGTCGCGATTGCCAGCATCCGCATGGAGCCGGGCTGGACCGCCGTGTTCGCGGGTGTGGGTGCGGGCCTTGCGGTGTCGCTGGCGTTCGCGTTGTTGATCGGCCTGGCCAGCCTGCGCGTGCGAGCGATCTTCTACGCAATGATCACATTAGCCGTCGCGGCGGCGTTCCAGACGTTGGTGTCGCAGTTGTCAGATCTGACGGGTGGCGAAGATGGCCTGAACTTCAAGGTGCCGCAGATGTTGCGACCGGCGTTCCGGCCATTTTCCGAGCCGGTGTTCGGCGTCACGATCGACGGCCGCATCATCACGTACTACCTGATCGCCGCGGTGTGCGTCGTGCTGTTCCTGATGCTGCTGCGCATCGTGAACTCGCCGTTTGGCCGCGTGCTGCAAGCCATCCGCGAGAACCCGTTCCGAGCCGAGGCCATTGGCTATCGCACGGTGCTGTATCGCAGCCTGTCAAACCTGCTTGCCGCCGCCTTCGCCACGCTGGCGGGCGCGATGTACGCGTTATGGCTGCGCTACGACGGGCCGGATACCACGCTGTCGTTCGAGATCATGCTGAACATCCTGCTGATGCTGGTGATTGGCGGCATGGGCACGATGTACGGCGCAGTGGTCGGCGCGAGCCTATTCGTGTTCGCACAAAGCTATCTGCAAGATGGCCTGCACATCATTCACGATGCGGTGACGGGCGTGGCACCCCTGGCGCTGCTGTTCGAACCCGACCGCTGGCTGCTGTGGCTGGGGATTTTGTTCGTGGTGTCGGTGTATTACTTCCCGACGGGTATTGCCGGGCGGCTGCGGGAATTTACGCGGCGGCGCTGAATAGCCGTCGCCTGCCCGGCGCCGCTGGCGTCAACGGCCACGGTTACCCAAGTCGTCGGCATCACGCCTCAGGCCATTGACGCGCCGTTGCATCTCGTCAACGCTGCGCCGGGTATCGCTACCGGTACGATCCAGTTGCGAGCCTGAAGGCGTGGGCGCTAGCTTCGGCATGTTCATCGGCGCGCCGGCGTTCAACGGAATCATTGCTGGGGGATGCGGATCTGCTGCGGCGGGCCTTTCCGTCAGCAGCTTCTCAAGCATGCGCAACTGGTCACGCTGGGTTTGCAGCGACCGTTCCTGGTCCATCAGCGCCTGCTCATTTTCGTCGTCGGTGCCAAAGATGGCGGCGTGATCGCGTGACGAGCCATCGAGGCGCACACGAGCGTCCGGTCCCGCATTCAGCAACGCCCGTCCAAGCGAGGCATGGTCCGTAATGGGCGCGGCCGCAGCTGGTGTCGCAGCGGTAGCGGCAGGCGCGGCCTCGGCAGTGCTTGGAGCGCGAGGGGTTGCGTCGGCATGGGTCGTCTGTGGCTGCGCTTGCACCTGCGCGGGTGTTTGCGGCTGCGGCTGCGCCACGCTGCCCGCGCTCAACAAGCCCAACCAGAGCCCCGTCATAAAGCGGCGCATGATGTCGTGTGATCCTCCACTTTCGAAACGCGAAAAAAAACGGCAAGGGGTTTAGCCCTTGCCGTTTTATATCAGAACGGCGAACCGTTCCGATGAACTGCTTTACTTAGATGATACGTGCGGCTTCAACCAGACGCACCACACGCCACGACTTCGAGCGCGAGATGGGACGGCCTTCAGCGATTTCAACCGTATCGCCTTCGTTGTATTGGTTCGATTCATCGTGCGCCTTGTACTTCGCGGAGCGCATGATGATCTTGCCGAAGATGGGGTGCTTGACGCGGCGCTCGACGAGCACAACGACAGTCTTGTCCATCTTGTTGCTGACGACCTTGCCAACCAGCGTACGCTGGCGCTTGGCCACTTGGGTGTTTTGAGTTTCGCTCATGTTTATTTCCCTGCCTTCTCGGTCAGCAAGGTACGAACGCGCGCGATGTCGCGACGCACGTTGCGCAGCTGGCTGGTGTTGGCCAGTTGCTGCGTGGCCTTCTGCATACGCAGACCGAATTGTGCCTTCAGCAGGCTTTCGAGCTCTTTGCCGAGCTCGGCGGCGTCTTTCGAACGGAGTTCGCTAGCTTTCATGTTAGGTCTCCTTAAGCACCGATGTGACGAGCGACGAACGTCGTCGAGATCGGCAACTTGGCAGCGGCCAGACGGAAAGCTTCACGTGCGATTTCTTCGCTCACACCTTCCATTTCGTAGAGCACTTTGCCGGGTTGAATTTCAGCGACCCAGTACTCCGGATTGCCCTTACCGTTACCCATGCGGACTTCGGCAGGCTTTTGCGAGATGGGCTTATCCGGGAAAATGCGAATCCAGATACGGCCGCCACGCTTGATGTGACGATTGATAGCACGACGAGCGGCTTCGATCTGGCGAGCGGTCAGACGGCCACGGCCGGTGGCCTTCAGACCGAATTCGCCGAACGACACGTGGGTACCACGAGTCGCCAGACCGGTGTTGCGGCCCTTCTGCTCTTTGCGATACTTTCTGCGAGAGGGTTGCAGCATGGTTATTCTCCTTCAGGCGCCGGAGCAGCGTCCGCCTTGCGGGGACCACCACGACCACGACCACCCGGACGACCGGTGCGAGCACCGTCCGGACGATCACCACGCGGAGCGCGGCGCGGACGACGTTCTTCTTCGCGCGGGGCAGCGGTTTCCGGCGGCAATTCGCCGTTAGCCAGCATGTCGCCCTTGTAGACCCAGACCTTGATGCCGATCACGCCATACGTGGTGTGGGCTTCGGAGGTGCCGTAGTCAATGTTGGCCTTCAGGGTGTGCAGCGGCACACGGCCTTCGCGATACCACTCGGTGCGAGCAATTTCGATACCGTTCAGACGGCCCGAGCTCATGATCTTGATGCCTTGGGCACCCAGACGCATCGCGTTTTGCATCGCGCGCTTCATTGCGCGACGGAACATGATGCGCTTCTCGAGCTGTTGCGAGATCGAGTCGGCGATCAGTTGAGCATCGGTTTCCGGCTTGCGGATTTCTTCGATGTTGACGTGCACAGGCACGCCCATCAGACGCTGCAGATCAGCCTTCAGGCTTTCGATGTCTTCGCCGCGCTTGCCGATCACCACGCCCGGACGAGCCGAGTAGACGGTGATGCGGGCATTCTTGGCCGGACGCTCGATGATCACGCGACCAACGGAGGCGCTCTTGAGCTTCTTCTTCAGGTACTCGCGAACGCGAATGTCTTCGGCAAGCATCGTGCCGAAGGCCTTGTCGTCGGCGAACCAACGCGAGGACCAATTACGGGTGACCGCGAGACGGAACCCAGTGGGGTGAATTTTCTGACCCATCGTGACTCCTTAAGCTCCGACCTTGACCGTGATATGGCAGGTCTGCTTCTCGATACGGTTGCCGCGGCCCTTGGCGCGAGCGGAGAAGCGCTTCATCGACTGAGCCTTGTCCACAAAAATCGTGGTGACTTTCAGTTCGTCGATATCGGCGCCGTCGTTGTGCTCGGCGTTGGCGATGGCGGACTCGACAGCCTTCTTCAGGATGACGGCAGCCTTCTTCGGCGAGAAGGTGAGGATTTCCAGGGCACGGCCGACCTTCTGACCACGGATCAAGTCCGCAACCAGACGCGTCTTCTGTGCCGAGATGTGCACCCCACGGATAATGGCAGTAGTTTCCATCGCTTACCTCTTCGCCTTCTTGTCCGCAGCGTGGCCCTTGAACGTACGGGTCAGCGCGAACTCGCCCAGCTTGTGACCGACCATGTTCTCGTTGATGTACACGGGGACATGTTGCTTGCCGTTGTGCACAGCGATCGTCAGACCGATGAACTCGGGCAGGATCGTGGAACGACGCGACCAGGTCTTGATCGGCTTCTTGTCTTTGCCCGCGACGGCCGTGTCCACCTTTTTGATCAGGTGAGCATCGACAAACGGGCCTTTCTTGATCGAACGTGACATAGTGTTCGCCTCTTACTTGCGCTTGCGCCGTTGGACGATCATATTGTTCGTCCGCTTGTTGCGACGGGTCTTGAAACCCTTCGCCGGAGTACCCCACGGGCTGACCGGTTCGCGTGCTTCACCGGTACGGCCTTCGCCGCCACCGTGCGGGTGATCCACCGGGTTCATGGCAACGCCACGAACCGTCGGGCGGATACCGCGCCAACGCATTGCACCGGCCTTGCCAATTTGGCGCAGGCTGTGTTCTTCGTTACCGACTTCACCGATGGTGGCGCGGCATTCGATGTGCACACGGCGGACTTCACCCGAGCGCAGACGCACTTGAGCGTAGATGCCTTCGCGAGCCAGCAGGACGGCGGAAGCGCCGGCCGAACGGACCATCTGAGCACCCTTGCCAGGCAGCATTTCAACGCAGTGAATCGTCGTACCCACCGGGATGTTGCGGATCGGCAGCGTGTTACCGGCGCGGATCGGAGCATCGGTGCCCGACAGCAGGGTTGCACCCACTTCCAGACCACGCGGAGCGATGATGTAACGACGTTCGCCGTCGGCGTAGCACAGCAGAGCAATGTGCGCCGTACGGTTGGGGTCATATTCCAGACGCTCAACCTTTGCCGGGATACCGTCCTTGTCGCGACGGAAGTCGACGACACGGTAGTGTTGCTTGTGACCACCGCCGCGATGGCGGATCGTGATGTGACCGTTGTTGTTACGGCCAGAACCACGGGTCTTCTTTTCCAGCAGCGGCGCGTAGGGCTCACCCTTGTGCAGGTTCGGGCTAACAACCTTCACCATGCCACGGCGGCCAGCCGAAGTCGGCTTAACTTTTACGAGGGCCATTTACTTCACCTCCGCAAAGTCGATTTCCTGGCCGTCCTTGAGCGACACGTAAGCCTTGCGCTCATTACGGCGACGGCCAACGAATCGGCCAAAGCGCTTGACTTTGCCCTTACGGTTGAGGACCTGCACGGACTCGACCTGCACCTTGAAGAGCAGTTCGACGGCAGCCTTGATTTCCGGCTTGGTAGCGTCAGCCACGACACGGAAAGCGACTTGCTGATTCTTCTCAGCGACGAACGTGGCCTTTTCGGTCACGATCGGAGCCAGAATGACTTGCATCAAGCGTTCAGCGTTCATCCCAGCATCTCCTCGAGTTGAGCGATGGCCGGCTTGGTGATCAGCACTTTCTTGTAGTGGACCAGCGACAACGGATCGGCATAACGGGGCTCGACAACAGCAACGTGCGGCAGGTTGCGGGTGGCGAGGTAAACATTCTCATCAACGCTGTCGGTGATGATCAGGACCGAGTCCAGGCCCAGGCTCTTCAGCTTTGCAGCAGCAGCCTTGGTCTTGGGCGATTCCAGATCAAACGATTCGACAACAGCGATGCGGTCTTCACGGGCCAGTTGCGACAAGATCGAACGGATCCCGGCGCGGTACATCTTCTTGTTGACCTTCTGGGTGAAGTTCTCTTCGGGCGAGTTCGGGAAAATCCGACCACCGCCACGCCACAGCGGCGACGAAGTCATACCAGCGCGTGCGCGGCCGGTACCCTTCTGGCGCCAGGGCTTCTTGGTCGAGTGCTTAACTTCAGTGCGATCCTTCTGAGCGCGGTTGCCGGCACGGGCATTGGCTTGGAAAGCCACCACGATCTGATGAATCAGCGCTTCGTTGAAGTCACGGCCGAAGATCGTATCGGGCGCGCTGAACGTAGCAGCGGCCTGACCTTGGTCGTTCAGGAGCTTGAGATCCATTTACTTACGCTCCCTTCTTGGCCGGGGCCTTGATGGCCGGGCGCACGACGATGTCGGCGCCAGCGTGGCCGGGGACAGCGCCCTTGACCAGCAGCAGGCCACGCTCAACGTCAACGCGAACGACGTCGAGGTTTTGAACGGTGCGGGTGACATCACCCAGGTGACCAGCCATGCGCTTACCCGGGAAAATGCGGCCCGGATCTTGTGCTTGACCAATCGAGCCGGGGACGCGGTGCGAACGGGAGTTACCGTGCGAAGCGCGTTGCGAACCGAAGTGGTGACGCTTGATGGTACCGGCAAAGCCTTTACCAATGGTCGTGCCCGTCACGTCGACCTGTTGGCCGGCTTCGAACACGGATTCCACGGCGATCACGGCACCGGCTGCAAATTCAGCAGCGCGAGCGGGATCAAGGCGGAATTCTTTGAGGATGCTACCGGCTTCAGTGCCGGCTTTGGCGTAGTGGCCCGTTTGCGGCTGAGCCACACGCGAGGCACGACGAGTGCCATAAGTCACTTGGATCGCGGCGTAGCCGTCGGTTTCCAGCGACTTAACTTGGGTCACGCGGTTGTTAGACACGTCCAGCACGGTTACCGGGATGGATTCACCTTCCTCGGTAAAAATGCGGGTCATGCCGACCTTGCGACCCACCAGCCCCAGCCGGTGAGCGGCGGGCGTGGGTGTCGAATTCGACATCGTTTTCTCCATTCCTGACTGCGATTGGTCAGGGCTAATCAGGCAAAAGGTAACGGCCTTTGCCCTACGACTATGTTCAACCTGGTTGGTATTGCCTGAGCCCGTCGTAGCTGTAAATCCCCGCGTGAATCTGCGGTACAGCGTTATGGTTCAGGTCATTCCGCCCATAGTTAGACTTGCCACAAAATGGCAAGCTTTACATATTAGCATGATTTTTTCAGGCGGTACAAGTACTTAGCGCACTTTGGCTCAGCGCAAGCAGGCAATTTTGCGACACTGGCTTCGTCGCGGAACTGCCCCGCCAAGCGGGCGGACGTCAGCCGAACAGTAAGTGTTCGCTCACCCCTAGCGACGGCCAAGTGACGGCCAGGCGACGCATCTACAACACTGGCACCGTCCAAAACAAAATGGCCGCACTCCCTGAGGAATACGGCCATTTTTTTCGAGCCTACCGGCGAAGGTGGCAGGCTCGGTACGCCTTACTGCAGCGCGATTTCGACGTCGACGCCGGCCGGCAGGTCCAGACGCATCAGAGCGTCAACGGTCTTGTCGGTGGGATCAACGATGTCCATCAAGCGCTGATGGGTACGGATTTCGAACTGGTCACGCGACGTCTTGTTGACGTGCGGCGAACGCAGAACGTCGTAACGACGGATACGCGTGGGCAGCGGCACCGGGCCGCGGACAACGGCGCCCGTACGCTTGGCGGTGTCGACGATTTCAGCGGCCGATTGATCGATCAGCTTGTAATCGAAGGCTTTCAAGCGGATACGGATCTTTTGGTTTTTCATGGCGTTTCCTAAAGAACGAGAGGCGAAGGCGACGAGGCGCCCTCGCTGTTTGTTTGCTGCTTAAGTGATCCGAATTACTTCAGGATCTTGGCGACGACGCCGGCGCCGACGGTACGACCGCCTTCACGAATGGCGAAACGCAGACCTTCTTCCATGGCGATCGGAGCCAACAGCTTGACCGTCATGGCCACGTTGTCGCCCGGCAGAACCATTTCCTTGTCGGCCGGCAGCTCGATCGTGCCCGTCACGTCCGTCGTGCGGAAGTAGAACTGGGGACGATAGCCTTGGAAGAACGGAGTGTGACGGCCGCCTTCTTCCTTGGACAGGATGTACACCTCGGACGTGAAGTCCGTGTGCGGCGTGATCGAGCCCGGCTTGGCCAGAACTTGGCCGCGCTGGACGTCTTCACGCTTGGTGCCGCGCAGCAGAATGCCCACGTTGTCGCCAGCTTGACCTTGGTCCAGCAGCTTGCGGAACATTTCAACGCCGGTGCAAGTCGTCTTGACCGTCGGCACCAGGCCCACGATTTCGATTTCTTCGCCGACCTTCACGATGCCGCGTTCGATACGGCCGGTAACCACCGTGCCGCGACCCGAGATCGAGAACACGTCTTCAACCGGCATCAGGAACGCGCCGTCCACAGCGCGCTCAGGCGTCGGGATGTACGAATCCAGCGCATCGGCCAAAGCCATGATGGCTTGCTCGCCCAGTTCGCCCTTGTCGCCTTCCAGCGCCAGCTTGGCCGAACCCTTGACGATCGGGGTGTCATCACCCGGGAAGTCGTACTTCGACAGAAGTTCGCGAACTTCCATTTCCACCAGCTCGAGCAGCTCGGCGTCGTCAACCATGTCAGCCTTGTTCAGGAAGACGATGATGTACGGCACGCCAACTTGGCGGCTCAGCAGGATGTGTTCACGCGTTTGCGGCATCGGGCCGTCAGCGGCCGACACAACCAGAATAGCGCCGTCCATTTGAGCGGCGCCCGTGATCATGTTCTTCACATAGTCAGCGTGGCCCGGGCAGTCAACGTGCGCGTAGTGACGCGCTTGCGTTTCGTACTCGACGTGGGCGGTGTTGATCGTGATGCCGCGAGCCTTTTCTTCAGGAGTCGCATCGATCTGGTCGTAGCCCTTGGCTTCGCCACCGAACTTGTTCGACAGAACGGTCGTGATAGCTGCCGTCAACGTCGTTTTGCCGTGGTCAACGTGACCAATCGTACCCACGTTCACGTGCGGCTTGGTACGTTCAAACTTGCCTTTTGCCATGATCTCTATCCTTTAACTTTCAAGGAAACTTGAATCTGCCAGGCCGCCCGGATGAGCGGACCTGGCTAGGGTTATTTACTTGGCCCGAGCGGCGATGACTTCGTCAGCGACGTTCTTGGGGGCCTCGGAGTAATGCTTGAATTCCATCGTGTACGTGGCACGACCTTGCGTCAGCGAACGCAGGTTCGTGGCGTAACCGAACATCTCGGCCAGGGGCACTTCAGCCTTGATGGTCTTGCCGCCACCAACCATGTCATCCATACCTTGGACCATGCCGCGACGCGAGGACAGATCGCCCATCACGGTACCAGCGTAGTCTTCCGGCGTTTCGACTTCAACGGCCATCATCGGTTCCAGCAGCACGGGGCTGGCCTTGCGCAGACCTTCCTTGAATGCCATGGAGCCGGCCATCTTGAACGCGTTTTCGTTCGAGTCCACATCGTGGTACGAACCGAAGAACAGCGTGCACTTGACGTCGACGATCGGGTAGCCAGCCAACACGCCCGAAGGCAGCGTTTCCTGGATGCCCTTGTCCACCGCGGGGATGTATTCGCGAGGAACCACACCGCCCTTGATGGCGTCCACGAATTCGTAGCCACCGCCAGGAGCCAACGGCTCGACCTTCAGCACCACGTGACCGTACTGGCCACGGCCGCCCGACTGCTTGACGAACTTGCCTTCAACTTCTTCGCAGGTCTTGCGGATGGTTTCACGGTAGGCCACTTGCGGCTTGCCGACGTTGGCTTCAACGCCGAACTCACGCTTCATGCGGTCGACCAGAATTTCCAGGTGAAGCTCGCCCATACCGGAAATGATGGTTTGGCCGGATTCTTCGTCGCTGCGCACGCGGAACGACGGATCTTCCTGAGCCAGACGCGACAGCGCCAGACCCATCTTTTCCTGGTCAGCCTTCGACTTCGGTTCCACGGCCTGCGAAATCACGGGCTCGGGGAAAATCATGCGTTCGAGCAAGATGTGGGAGTCGATGTCGCACAGCGTTTCGCCGGTGGTCACGTCTTTCAGACCCACCACAGCGGCGATGTCGCCTGCCAACACTTCCTTGATTTCTTCGCGGTTGTTCGCGTGCATCTGCAGAATGCGGCCGATACGTTCCTTCTTGCCCTTGATGGGGTTGTAGACCGTATCGCCCGACTTCAGAACGCCCGAGTAAACGCGCACGAAGGTCAATTGACCCACGAACGGATCGCTCATCAGCTTGAATGCCAGCGCCGAGAACTTCTCGTCGTCGTTGGCTTCACGCGTGACGGGATTGCCATCGTCGTCCTGGCCGTCAACCGCGGGAATGTCCACGGGCGAAGGCAGGTAGTCGATGACCGCGTCCAGCATGCGCTGCACGCCCTTGTTCTTGAAGGCGGTGCCGCACAGCATCGGCTGGATTTCGCCAGCGATGGTGCGTTGACGGATGGCCAGGTTGATTTCGGCTTCGTCCAAGGAACCCGTTTCCAGGTACTTGTTCATCAGCTCTTCCGACGACTCAGCGGCGGCTTCAACCAGCTTCTCACGCCATTCGTTGGCCAGACCTTCCAGCTCAGCGGGAATCTCGTGGTAGTCGAACTTGATGCCTTGGCTGGCTTCGTCCCAAATGATCGCCTTCATCTTGACCAGGTCGACCACGCCTTGGAACGTGTCTTCGGCACCGATCGGGATCACGATCGGCACGGGATTGGCGCGCAGGCGGTTCTTCAGCTGGTCATAGACCTTGAAGAAGTTGGCGCCGGTGCGGTCCATCTTGTTGACGAAGGCCAGACGCGGCACGCCGTACTTGTTGGCTTGGCGCCACACGGTTTCGGACTGGGGCTGAACACCACCCACCGCGCAGTAAACCATGCAAGCACCGTCCAGGACGCGCATGGAACGTTCCACCTCAATGGTGAAGTCCACGTGACCCGGGGTGTCGATGATGTTGATGCGGTGTTCGGGATAGTTCTTCGCCATGCCACGCCAAAACGCCGTCGTAGCTGCCGACGTAATGGTGATGCCACGCTCTTGCTCTTGTTCCATCCAGTCCATGGTGGCTGCGCCATCATGCACTTCGCCAATCTTGTGATTGACGCCGGTGTAGAACAGGATACGTTCGGTCGTGGTGGTTTTCCCTGCATCGATGTGCGCAGAGATACCAATGTTGCGATAGCGCTCGATCGGGGTTTTGCGGGCCATGGTGGATTAGTCCTTAAATTACCAGCGGAAATGGCTGAAGGCCTTGTTGGCCTCTGCCATCTTGTGCGTGTCTTCGCGCTTCTTCATCGCGGCGCCACGACCTTCAGCGGCGTCGATCAGTTCGCCAGCAAGACGCAGATCCATCGACTTTTCGCCACGCTTCTTAGCGGCTTCACGGAGCCAACGCATAGCCAGGGCCAGGCGGCGCACGGGGCGCACTTCAACCGGCACTTGGTAGTTGGCACCGCCAACGCGGCGGCTCTTGACTTCGACGATCGGCTTGATGTTGTTGATCGCCAGGCTGAAAACTTCGATCGGCTCTTTGCCGGTCTTGGTTTGCACTTGCTCGAGGGCGCCGTAAACGATGCGCTCGGCGACGGCCTTCTTGCCGTCCAGCATGACGACGTTCATGAACTTGGCGAGTTCGACGCTGCCGAACTTGGGATCGGGCAGAATCTCGCGCTTGGGTACTTCGCGACGACGGGGCATTGTTGCTTCCTTGTGTCTGTTCAGTTGAACCGTGTTTCATTACACGGCCATGGCCGCCCATTGGGACGACCCCTTACGTGCCGCGCTCCATCCCAGAAACCGGAGGGCGCGGTCGCACTTCCCTAGTGACGGACTTCCGCCACACGGGGGTACTGCTGACTCGTTATTAAGCCTTCTTCGGGCGCTTGGCGCCGTACTTCGAGCGGGCTTGCTTACGATCCTTGACGCCTTGCAGGTCGAGGGAACCGCGCACGATGTGATAACGCACACCGGGCAAGTCCTTCACACGACCGCCACGCACCAGAACCACCGAGTGCTCTTGCAGGTTGTGGCCTTCACCGCCGATGTACGAAATGACTTCGTAACCGTTGGTCAGACGCACTTTGGCAACCTTACGCAGAGCGGAGTTCGGCTTCTTGGGGGTGGTGGTGTACACGCGAGTGCACACGCCGCGGCGTTGCGGGCAGTTTTCGAGCGCGGGGCTCTTGCTTTTGATGATGCTGACTTCGCGCGGCTTGCGCACGAGTTGGCTAATGGTAGGCATGACCTTTGAAATCCCTTTTACGTACCACTGGTAAGTACTTACGTACTCGTCTCCTCAAGCAGTGATCTTTCGGAGAAGGCAGTTCGCGCAAAACCGCCTCAAACGTTCATATACGTAAAAGAGCGGGCTTGCCAACAAACTATGACAAACGCACAAAACTGGATGCGGCCGGGGCAGTCAGGACATATCGGGAAAGATGGACCCAAAAACAAAGGCTCGTGACGCACCTTGGTTCCAGGCCCTGGACAGGTCTTGAACTGTTTACCTTTTAGCGTACAGATTTTGCGCGCGAAATAAAGCAGTAAGCCCTTTAGCATAACTGAGATCTGGGCGCACTGTCAAAGAAATTTGTAAGCCCCACGACGCCGCGCGTTGCCGGCAGAAAGCGGGCAATTAGGCGCGGGTCGTGAAAAATGGGGCCACGTATCCGTGCAGATCCGGAAACCTGCCAAGGCGGCATTCAGGGCGCCGGCCCGGGTAATCCCTGGCGGATTGCGCAAGGCGTGCTGGAGGCGCACCCGCGGAATTTTACGCGCGCGGCCCGGCTATTGGTCAGCGAATAAGTAACCGCTGCCGTACACCGTGCGGATCGGCAACATCACGCCCGCCAGTTCGGCCTTGCGGCGCAGGCGGCTGACGATCACATCAATGCTGCGCGAACCGCTGGAACGCACGCCGCCGCCCTCCACCCGCAGTTCGTCGCCCAATTCCGAACGCCCGACGGCGCGGCCCGCCACTTCCAGCAGGGAACGCACGATCAGCCGTTCATTGGCCGACAGTGAGATGGTCGCCCCCGACGGCGCGACGAGCGTCCAGCCCTGATCCCGCAATTCCCATTGGCCACTGATGGCTTCTTCGGGAATCGGCGCGTCCTGGCCGGCGGGCAAGCGCCGCGCCAGGGCCAGCAGAATGCACGCCAGTTCACGCGGGTCCTGCGGTTCAGTCAGACAAGCGTCCGCGCCGCTTTGCAGGCAGCGCAGACGGCTGTCCACGGTCATGGAGCGGCCCGTCACCACAATTCCCATAGAGGACGAGCCGTGCAGCCGCGCGACCAGCGCATAACCAATTTCGCCCAACGTCCCCACATCCAGGACCACGGCATCGTAGGTGCCGCTATTGAGCAATCCGAACAGCTCCAGCGATGTCGAACAGCCCCGAGCGGAGATCCCTGCTTGCAACAGGGCGGACACAGCGGCGTTTCGAACCACTTCGTCCGGCGACATCATAAGTATGCGCAATTGATTCATAGCTATTTCCACCTCTAACCCGAAACTGCACCGCGTCGCCAATTTGTGACATCAGCGGGCAGGACAGTTGAGACAGTGTGGCGCGTTGTTACGCAACAACTCCAGTCAAGATTCGTTAACTTTGCAATGTTTGACAGTTCTTGCCATAACGTTGCCAGCGTTGCCTTTCTGCGAGTTATCATTCGTTTACACAATTTTGCTCACCCCTCTTGCAGTAGGGCGCCACAGGGCGCGCTTGCGTAGCAAGCCTTCGCGAGAACACGTCTGATGAAAATCGCGTCGCTGGAAGACGACCTTGATCAAGCCCGGCGCATCCAGCAAGTGCTGACCGCCGCGGGATACACCTGCACCAGTTATCACCAGAGCCGTGACCTGCTGGCCGCGTTGCGCACTGAGAGCTTCGATCTCGTGCTGCTGGACTGGCATCTGCCCGATATTGATGGCGACGATGTGGTGCGCTGGTTGCGCGCCAATATCGGACCCCGCATTCCCGTGATCTTTCTGACCAATCGCGCAAGCGAGGACGATCTGGTGGAAGGCCTGCGCGCTGGCGCCGACGACTACATCGTCAAGCCGCTGCGCCCCCTGGAGTTGCTGGCGCGCGTCGCGGCGCTGCTGCGCCGCAGCCAGATCGCCGAACCGGCCAACGATACCTTCGACATTGCGCGCTACCGCATCGAACCTGCGGCACGCACGATCTCGCTTGATGGAAATGCGGTCACGCTCGCGCCAAAAGAATTCGAACTGGCGCTGCTGTTCTTCCGCAATCTGGGCCGCTTGATGTCGCGCGATGTGTTGGCCGAATGCGTGTGGAACCGGGAAATTCCCGCCACCTCCCGGACGCTGGATACGCACTTGTCGAACATTCGCCAGAAGCTGCAACTGCGTCCCGAAAACGGCGTGCGCCTGAGTTCGTCCTATGCCCTTGGATATCGGCTTGAGCTGATCAGCGCCACCGAAGACAGCCCGTCCTGAACACGACGCGCGCCCCCCTCTGGAGAACCGATCGTTATGAGCCGCTGTCGCGCGCTTTCTTTGCCTGTCCTGCTGTCTTGCGCACTGCTTTCCGCGCCCGCGCTCAGCCAGCCCGCTGGCGCACTGGGTGAAGACTTCATCTATCGCGTCCGCCAAGGCGACACGCTGATCAACCTGGCCACGCAGTACACGCGCAACCAGGCCAACTGGGCGTCATTGCAAACGTTAAACAAGGTGGTTACGCCGGAACGCTTGCCGATCGGGCTGGAACTGCGTATTCCGCTGTCGATGATTCCTGAACGCGCCGCGCAGGCGCGCGTGGTTCACGTCAGCGGCCAGGCCAACACCGATGGAAAGGCCTTGCAAGCGGGCGCGAACCTGGCCGAAGGCAGCACCGTGGTGACGTCGCCCAACGGCTTTGTGACGCTGGAATTGGCCGACGGATCGAAGCTCACCCTGCCCGCCGGCGGCTCCGTCGAATTGACGCGCCTGCGCCAGTTTGAAGGCACCGAGCTGACCGACTCCGTCATTCACGTGCAACGCGGCAGCGTTGAATCCACCGTCGCGCCCACCGGGCAAGGCGTGGGCCGCTTTGAAGTGCGCACACCGGTCGCGGTGACCGGCGTGCGCGGCACCCGCTTCCGTGTGCAAAGCGGTGCGGGCGGCGTGCATAGCGAAGTGCTGGAAGGCAGTGTGCGCCTGCAAGCTCACGCGCCAGGCACCGCCCCCGCCAAACCGGTTGCCGTCGCGCGCGGCTATGGCGCAGCGGTCCACAATGACGGCAGCGTGGCAGGCGTGCGCGAGCTGCTGGCCGCGCCGCAACTGGGCACGCCCGAACGCTCGGGCGGCGGCGCATGGACCAGCGCCTTCGCCCCCATTGCCGGAGCGCAAAGTTATGTGGTGCGTGTATCGCGCGACGCCGAGGGCGCCCTGCCCGTTTCGTCCGTGAGTTTTCCCACGAATGCCATCCACTTCACCGCCCCCGGCCCCGGCACCTACTACGTGTCGGTGCGCGCCATCGACGACCTGGGCTTGAGCGGCCAGGACGCCGTCGCCACGTTTGAGGGCGCGAACCAGCTGATGACCTCATTCGGCCTGGGAGTCGCCAGCGGCACGGGCGGACTCATTACGTTGACCGAGTACTAGAGACCGCCTCATGGCCGACGCCACCGACGCCCTTGACCGGACCTCGCGCTCAGGGCTGTGGCTGACGGTGATGCTGGCAGTGCTGGCGGCCGTGCTGGGCTCGTTCAATGGACTGGGCCGGGTCGATCAGATTCTTTACGATCGCGCCGTGACCCTGACCGGGCGCCCCGCCGACCCCGACATTCTGATCGTCGCCATCGACGACACCAGTATCGACACGCTGGGACGGTGGCCGTGGCGCCGCGCCATCCACGCAGCGATACTGGACCGGCTGCAAGGCGCCCGCGCGGTTGGGCTGGACCTGATCTTCGCGGAAAGCGATACGGTCAATCCCAACGACGACCTGATCCTTGCCAATAGCATCCGGCGCAACGGGAAAACCGTTTTGCCGATCGTGCTGGACCGGCTCAATCATCCCTCGGCGATCGGTGCGCCCATCCCCGGCCTGGCCAATGCCGCGGCGGGCAGCGGCTTCATCAATGCGCGAATCGACCCGGATGGCGTCGTCCGCGAAGCCACGCTGATGACGCACTACGCCAGTGACCGCCAATATCACCTGGCCATCTCCATGCTGGAAGTCGGCGGCCAGAGCGAACAAGCGCAACGGCTGCTGCAACGAGCAGGCCCCGACGGCACCATCCTCATTCCCTACTCCGGGTCCACCGCGCACATGCGCACGGTTTCGTATCTGTCGGTGCTGCGCGGCGAGGTCTCGCCCGACGAGCTGCGGGGAAAATACGTGCTGGTCGGCGCCTGGGCGACGGGACTGGGCGATGCCTACCCCACGCCGGTATCGCATGATCTCAGCGGCATGTCCGGTGTGGAGATCATCGCCAACCTGTTGCAAGCGGCGCGCGACGACATTTCATACCAGCGCCCCGCCGCGCCTTGGAACGCGCTGTTCTCCGCCCTGCCCGTGCTGCTGGCCTGCCTGGCGCTGTGGCGCTTGTCGCCCAAGCGCGCGCTGCTTGTCAGCATTGCGCTGTTTGCCTGCATCCTGCTCGTGTCGTGGCTGCTGCTGGCTTACGCCTATTTGTGGTTTGCGCCGACCTCGGCCTTAGTGGGAGTCGCCCTCTGCTACCCGCTTTGGAGCTGGCGTAGCCAAGAGGCCGCGCTGCGCTACATGGATCACGAACTGCGGCGCCTTCAACGGGAATATCCGCCGGTGCTGAACGAAGCACGCGCACAGCAAACCGGGCCGAGCGCATCGCTGGAAAGCCGGGTCGGCGAATTGCAGCGTGCGCTGGAACGCGTACGCAACCTGCGCCGCTTCCTGGCCGATGGATTGGACGGCATGCCCGACGCCACGCTCGTCTTCGATCAAGACGGCCGCATGCAATTCCGCAACCAGGCCGCGGTGATGTATTTCCAGCGCTTGGGCATGCGGCCGCCGCGCGTCGGCCACCCGGCCACCCATTTGCTGGAAAAAACCATCTCTGACGACCTGACGCGGCAGCGCGTGGCCGAAGCACTAAATGGCCAGCGTTCGACGGAGGACTCGTCTCCCTGGACCGCTGACCTGGAAGTGCGTGACTACGCGGGCCGCGACCTGATCCTGAAGTGCGCCCCCATCCATACCGCCGAAGGCCGGTTCGCAGGCACCGTCGCGACCCTGACCGATATTTCCCGCATCCGGCAAGCCGAGCGCCAGCGCGAAGAGACCCTGCGCTTCATCTCGCACGACATGCGCGCGCCGCAAAGCTCCATTCTTGCGCTGGTGGAAATGAAGCAGGAAAGCGGCGCGCCGGATGGCCAGAGCGAGACGCTGTCGCGCATTGCCATGCTGGCCAACCGCACGCTGCATCTGGTCGATGACTTCGTGCATTTGACGCGCGCGGAATCCATGACGATCAGCGCGGTCGAGCTGGATCTGGGCAGCCTGCTGCAAGACGGTGTGGACGAATTCTGGGCGTCGGCCCACAAGCGCGATATCACGCTCGGCTTGCGGATGCCGCTGCCCGCGGCTTACTCGCGCGGAGATCAGACCTTGCTGATGCGCGCGTTGTGCAACCTGATCGACAACGCCATCAAATACAGCCCCGCGCACACGCGTATCGAATGCGGCATCGACGAAGCGGCCGGCTTCTGGCGCGTCAGCATCCGAGACCAGGGTCAGGGTATTGCCGATGCCGATCTGGCGCAGTTGTTCGAGCCCTTCGCCCGAGTCGCGGTTGAAACCAAGGGCGACGTGGGCGGGGCGGGACTCGGCCTGGCGTTTGTGCGCACGGTGGCCGAACGCCATGGCGGATCAGTGGAAGTGCAAAGTGAACTAGGCGCGGGCTCAGTCTTCACCTTGTGCCTGCCCATCGCGCCCGAATCGCAAGACCCGCAGGAAGCCGCGCAAGCGGGCTGACGCCGCGCCTGCCTATCCTTGCTTCGCTTTGGATGCCTACTGGAAGACGTGAGAGATCACTGCGGGCTTGCCCGCCTTGATCTCCAGCGTGCCTCGATACGGCGGCAAATCCGCGTTGCGCAGCACCACCTGGTACTTGCCCGGGATCAGCCGCAATTCCTTGACGGGCGGGCTGATGCCGCGCGCAATGCCGTTTACCCAGACCTCACCCCAAGGGCGAATGTCCAACCGCACCGTGACCGGCACAGCCAAGGGTTTGGGTTTGGCGACGTCCTCCGTGGGCGCGACGGGAATCGCGGGCTCTTGCACGGCAGGCGCTGCCGGCTCGCTGCGCAACGCCGACGGGTCGGCAGACGCGCCAAGGCCATTTTGCGCCGCCAACTGCGTGGACGACGAAGACTCACCCTGCGCCGCAGGTGACGCCGGAGGTTGCCACTGCGCGGTTGGCAACGACGAGGTCGCGGCAACGACAGGCGGCGCAGCAGGCGGTGGCGTCGTGACGGCGGGTGGCGCAAGGGGATGGTCCGCCGGTGGATTTGGCGTCACGACCTCAGAACGGGTGATCAGTGCGTTGGGCGTATGCACACCCCACTGAAACCACCCATACGTGCCGATGCCGATCAACGCCACCAAGCCCAGCAGCGCCAACAGGGGACGACTTCGTCGAACGGGTCTGCGTACCGGTGCAGAGGCAGCCGGGGCGGCATAGGCGCCACCAGCGGCAGTATCCGCTTCGGCGGGTGCAGGCTCGATATAGGCGGCAACGCCCAACAAGGCAGCCAGTTCGGCCAGCGTTTGCGGCCGGTCGGCCGGCGTCATGACCAGGCCAGCATCGATGACGCGCAAGAACTCCGGGCTGTACTTGGACAGGCCCAGCGACGTTAAGGGCTCGTAGGTATCGGTGGCGCGGCGTTCGGGCGCGGGCGGCGGGCGGTGCCCGGTCACCAGTGCGTGCATCACGGCGCACAGCGCGTAGATGTCGCTCCAGGGGCCGCGCGGCCAATCAATGGAATCGGTATACAGCTCGAACGGCGCGAAACCGGGCGTCGGGCTGCGGCTGGAGCGCCGCGACCGCGCAACGACCAGCTCGGGCAGCAGGTGGGCGCGAGCGCCCTCATCCATACCCACCGTATCCAGCGAAATATCCCCACAGATCTCACCCTGTGCATGCAAGGCGATCAGCGACGGCAGTAAATCGGACAGCAGCCGCTTGATGCGCGTTTCCGGCACGCCGCCCGCCGTGCTGGCGGCGATCGCGCTCAATGGACGCAGCGCTAACGGCGCGGCTCCTGAGAAGGGGCCACGCGGCGTCAGCAGGCCGGTGGGGGAGGACATGATCGGAATTGCGCTCATGCGCGAAAATCGTGCAAAGGTTGAATAGGTTGAATATTATCCAATCCGCAACACCAGGACATTGCCGAAAATGTCCGAGCGCATCAGGCTGTGGCACGATAGCGCATCGCCCACCCCCCTATTTCCCCTAATAAGCTATGAAAATTCGCCTTCTGAGCAGTCTGCTCGGCGCGTCGATGGTCCTGGCGGGCTGCGCCGGCGTCCAACAGCAACCGGAAACCCCCGCCACGCCCGAAGCGCTGGCGCAATTGCAACAAGTCCGCGACACCTACGGCGCCGGGCGTTACGGCGAGGTCATTCGCACTGTCGCCACCTCGGACACCTTGGCAACATCCACCAAAGCGGTGCGTATCGAAGCGTACAAGCTGCAAGCGTTCAGCTATTGCGTCACCCGCTACGCGCAGTTGTGCGAAGACAGCTTCGTGCGCATTCTGACGTTGGACTCCTCATTCGAACTTGCGCCGAACGAAGCGGGCCATCCGTCCTGGGGCCCCGCCTTTCAGCGCGCCCGGGCGCAAACCGCGAAGTAGTCTACGCGCGCGACACTCGCCCATAAATCGGGCAAAAAAAAGGCCGCTGATTCGCATCAGCGGCCTTTTTGTTTACCGTCCCCACGCCGGTACGGCGCGCGGGGATCGGTAAGGGTCCGGAATTCCGCTTATTCGGCGGAGTCCTCGGTGCCAAGGTCGGCAGCCGGGGCTTGCTCGTCCGCACCCACCGTAACCGGTGCGTCTTCGAACGGGTTGGCCTGCTGGCGAGCGGCTTCGCGTTCCGCTGCCTCCAGCTCTTCCTTGTCGCGGCGTGCATGGTGGTAAGCCAGGCCGGTACCCGCCGGGATGAGGCGGCCGACGATGACGTTTTCCTTCAAGCCACGCAGGTCGTCGCGCTTGCCCATGATGGCGGCTTCGGTCAGGACACGAGTGGTTTCCTGGAACGATGCGGCCGAGATGAACGAGTCGGTCGACAGCGAGGCCTTCGTGATACCCAGCAGCACGTTGTCGTACGTAGCCGGGATACGCTCTTCGGCAGTCATACGGTCGTTGGCGTTCAGCAGTTCGGAGCGCTCGACTTGCTCGCCCGGGATGAACTCGGTATCGCCAGCATCAACGATGTTCACACGGCGCAGCATCTGACGAACAATCACTTCGATGTGCTTGTCGTTGATCTTCACGCCCTGCAGACGGTACACGTCCTGCACTTCGTCGACGATGTACGTCGCCAGCTTCTCGATGCCTTGCAGGCGCAGAATGTCGTGGGGATCGGCCGGGCCGTCCACGATCATTTCGCCCTTGTTCACCACTTGGCCGTCGTGCACCAGAACCTGCTTTTCCTTCGGAATCAGGAACTCGTGGCTCACGCCTTCCAGGTCGGTGATGACCAGACGCTGCTTGCCCTTCGTGTCCTTACCGAACGAGACCGTACCAGTGACGTCGGCGAGCATGCCGGCGTCCTTCGGCGAACGGGCTTCGAACAGTTCGGCCACACGCGGCAGACCGCCGGTAATGTCGCGGGTCTTTTGCGATTCTTGCGGAATACGCGCCAGAACTTCACCCACGGCAACCTGCTGGCCGTCGCGCACGGTAATCAGCGCGCCCACCGGGAACGAGATGTTCACCGAGTGATCGGTGCCGGCGATCTTGACGTCTTCGCCGTTCTCGTTGACCAGCTTGATCTGCGGACGCATGACGATCTTGCCGCCACGGGTCTTCGGCGTGATGACGACGAGCGTCGACAGGCCGGTGACTTCGTCCACCTGCTTGGCAACGGTCACGCCTTCTTCGATGTTCTCGAAGCGGACGGCGCCACCGTATTCCGACACGATCGGACGGGTCAGCGGGTCCCACGTCGCCAGACGTGCGCCAGCCTTCACGGCTTCGCCATCGCCCACCAGCACGGTCGCGCCGTACGGGATCTTGTGGCGTTCGCGTTCGCGGCCGTTGTCGTCGAAGATCGCCAGTTCGCCCGAGCGCGAAATCGCCACACGTTCGCCCTTGGCGTTCGTGACATAGCGCATCGTGCTGGCAAAACCGACCAGACCGCTGGACTTGGTTTCCACCGCGCTGGCCAGAGCCGAACGCGACGCCGCGCCACCGATGTGGAACGTACGCATCGTGAGCTGCGTGCCCGGTTCACCGATGGACTGAGCAGCGATAACGCCAACTGCTTCGCCCTGGTTGACCGGCGAACCGCGACCCAGATCGCGGCCGTAGCAGTGTGCGCACAGACCGTGACGCGTTTCGCACGTCAGCGGGGTGCGGACCTTGACTTCGTCCACGCCGATGCGGTCGATGGTGTCGACCAGATCTTCGTCCAGCAGGGTGCCGGCGACGATAGCCGTTTCCTGCGTGTCCGGATTGATGATGTCCACGGCGGCAACACGACCCAGGATGCGGTCGCGCAGCGGTTCGATGACTTCACCACCTTCCACCAGGGCCTTCATGTTGTAGCCCAGCGACGTACCGCAATCGTCCTCGGTAATCACCAAGTCTTGCGTCACGTCGACCAGACGACGAGTCAGGTAACCCGAGTTTGCGGTCTTCAGTGCCGTATCAGCCAGACCCTTACGCGCGCCGTGAGTCGAGATGAAGTACTGAAGCACGTTCAGACCTTCACGGAAGTTCGCGGTAATGGGCGTTTCGATAATCGAGCCGTCCGGCTTGGCCATCAGGCCGCGCATACCAGCCAGCTGGCGGATCTGGGCGGCCGAACCGCGGGCGCCCGAGTCAGCCATCATGTAGATCGAGTTGAACGATTCCTGGCGAACTTCTTCGCCGTGACGGTTCACAACCGGCTCGGTAGCCAGTTGTTCCATCATCGCCTTGCCGACCTTGTCGCCAGCCTTGCCCCAGATGTCCACAACGTTGTTGTAGCGCTCTTGGGACGTGACCAGACCCGACGAGTACTGCTTGTCGATTTCCTTCACTTCGCGGCTGGCTTCAGCCAGGATGCCTTCCTTGGCGGTCGGGATCAGCATGTCGCCCATGGCGATCGAGATACCGCCGCGCGTGGCCAGCTTGAAGCCGGACTGCATCAGCTTGTCGGCGAAGATCACCGTGTCGCGCAGGCCGCAACGGCGGAACGACTGGTTGATCAGGCGCGAGATTTCCTTCTTCTTCAGTGCCTTGTTCAGCACCGTGAAGGGCAGGCCCTTCGGCAGAATTTCGGACAGCAGCGCGCGGCCAACCGTCGTCTCGTGACGGCGGATAACCGGTTGCCATTCGCCAGCCTCGTCGCGCTCGTGCTCTTTCAGACGCACGGTCACGCGGGATTGCAGCTCGACTTCGCCGTTGTCGTAGGCGCGTTGCACTTCAGCGACGTCGGTGAAGAAGATGCCTTCGCCGCGGCCGTTGATGCGCTCACGCGTCGTGTAGTACAGACCCAACACGATGTCTTGGGACGGCACGATCGACGGTTCGCCGTTGGCCGGGAACAGCACGTTGTTCGACGCCAGCATCAGCGTGCGCGCTTCCAGCTGGGCTTCCAGCGACAGCGGCACGTGAACAGCCATCTGGTCACCGTCGAAGTCGGCGTTGAACGCCGCGCAAACCAGCGGGTGCAGCTGGATGGCCTTGCCTTCGATCAGGACCGGCTCGAACGCCTGGATGCCCAAACGGTGCAGCGTAGGCGCACGGTTCAGCATGACCGGGTGTTCGCGGATGACTTCTTCCAGGATGTCCCAAACCACCGGTTCCTGGCTTTCCACCAGCTTCTTGGCAGCCTTGATGGTCGTGGCCAGGCCCATCATCTCCAGACGATTGAAGATGAACGGCTTGAACAGTTCCAGGGCCATCAGCTTGGGCAGACCGCACTGGTGCAGCTTCAGCTGCGGGCCCACCACGATGACCGAACGGCCCGAGTAGTCGACGCGCTTGCCCAGCAAGTTCTGACGGAAACGACCGCTCTTGCCCTTGATCATGTCGGCCAAGGACTTCAGCTGGCGCTTGTTGGCGCCCGTCATGGCCTTGCCACGGCGGCCGTTGTCCAGCAGCGAGTCAACGGCTTCCTGCAGCATCCGCTTTTCGTTGCGCAGGATGATTTCCGGCGCCTTGAGCTCCAGCAGGCGCTTCAAGCGGTTGTTGCGGTTGATGACGCGGCGGTACAGGTCGTTCAGGTCGGAGGTCGCGAAGCGGCCGCCGTCCAGCGGCACCAGCGGACGCAGGTCCGGCGGCAGCACGGGCAGCACTTCCATGACCATCCACTCGGCCTTGATGCCCGACTTCTGGAAGCCTTCCAGCACCTTCAGGCGCTTGGAAATCTTCTTGATCTTGGCTTCCGAGCTGGTGGCCTTCAGTTCGCCGCGCAGCGTTTCCACTTCGCGGTCGATGTCGATGGTGCGCAGCAGTTCGCGCACGGCTTCCGCGCCCATCAGGGCACGGAAGTCGTCGCCGTACTCTTCGGTCTTGGCGAGGAAATCGTCATCCGACATGATCTGGCCGCGCTTGAGCGGCGTCATGCCAGGTTCGATCACGCACCAGGCTTCGAAGTACAGAACGCGTTCGATATCGCGCAGGGTCATGTCGAGCACCATGCCCAGACGCGACGGCAGGCTCTTCAGGAACCAGATGTGCGCGACGGGGCTGGCCAGCTCGATGTGGCCCATGCGTTCACGGCGAACCTTGGCGACGGTGACTTCAACGCCGCACTTTTCGCAGATCACGCCACGATGCTTCAAGCGCTTGTACTTGCCGCACAAGCACTCGTAGTCTTTGATCGGGCCAAAGATCTTGGAGCAGAACAAACCGTCACGCTCAGGCTTGAACGTGCGGTAGTTGATGGTCTCGGGCTTGCGAACTTCGCCGTAAGACCACGAACGGATCTTCTCGGGCGAGGCGATGCCGATCTTGATGGCATCGAATTGCTCGTCTTGCGAGACTTGCTTAAATAGGTCGAGTAGCGCTTTCATTAGTTACGCTCCAAATCCATGTCCAGGGCCAACGAGCGGATTTCCTTCACCAGCACGTTGAACGATTCCGGCATGCCGGCGTCGATGACGTGGTCGCCCTTGACGATGTTTTCGTATACCTTCGTACGGCCAGTGATGTCGTCCGACTTCACCGTCAGCATTTCTTGCAGGGTGTACGCGGCGCCGTATGCTTCCAGCGCCCACACTTCCATTTCCCCGAAACGCTGACCACCGAACTGCGCCTTACCACCCAGCGGCTGCTGCGTGACCAGCGAGTACGGACCCGTCGAACGCGCGTGCATCTTGTCGTCGACCAAGTGGTGCAGCTTCAGGTAGTGCATGTAGCCGACGGTCACGGGGCGCTCGAATTTCTCGCCCGTGCGGCCGTCAAACAGCCATGCCTGCGTACGCGAAGGCGTCAGTGCCATGCGCTCGGCGACGTCGTCCGGATAGGCCAGCTCCAGCATCGTGGTGATTTCCTCTTCGGTCGCGCCGTCGAAGACGGGCGTCGCGAACGGCACGCCGTTCTTGAGGTTCTGGGCCATTTCCATGACTTCTTCGTCGGTCAGCTCGTCGATGCGGGCGCCGGAACCGGTCGTGTTGTAGACCTTGTCCAGGTAAGCACGGACGTTCTTGACCTGCGCCGTGCGCTCGTCGCGCAGCAGATCGGCAATGCGGTGGCCCACGCCCTTGGCAGCCCAGCCCAAGTGCACTTCCAGCACCTGGCCAACGTTCATCCGCGAGGGCACGCCCAGCGGGTTCAGAACGATGTCGGCCGGCGTGCCGTCAGCCATGTGCGGCATGTCTTCCACCGGGGTGATGCGCGAGACCACACCCTTGTTACCGTGACGGCCTGCCATCTTGTCACCCGGCTGCAGACGACGCTTCACGGCCAGGTAGACCTTGATCATCTTCAGCACGCCCGGGGGCAGCTCGTCGCCCTGCGTCAGCTTCTTGCGCTTCTCTTCGAAGGCCAGATCAAACTGGTGACGCTTCTGCTCCAGCGATTCCTTGGCTTGCTCCAGCACGACAGCGTGCGGCTCATCGGCCAGACGGATGTCGAACCACTGCCAGCGGTCCAGATCAGCCAGGTAAGCCTTGGTGATCGTGGCGCCCTTGGCCAGCTTGCGCGGGCCGCCGTTGACGGTCTTGTTGACCAGCATCTTTTCGATACGGTCGAACTGGTCGTTTTCAACGATGCGCAGCTGGTCGTTCAGGTCTTGGCGATAGCGGCGCAGTTCATCGTCAATGATGGACTGGGCGCGCTTGTCGCGCACGATGCCTTCACGCGTGAACACTTGCACGTCGATCACGGTGCCGGTCATGCCCGAAGGCACGCGCAGCGAGGTGTCCTTAACGTCGGACGCCTTTTCACCGAAGATGGCGCGCAGCAGCTTTTCTTCCGGCGTCAGCTGGGTTTCGCCCTTCGGCGTGACCTTGCCGACCAGCACGTCGTCGGCGCTGACTTCGGCGCCAATGTACGTGATGCCCGAATCGTCCAGACGGTTCAGTTGCGTCTCAGCCAGGTTGCTGATGTCGCGCGTGATTTCTTCCGGACCCAGCTTCGTGTCGCGAGCAACAACCGTCAGTTCCTCGATGTGCACCGAGGTGTAGCGGTCATCAGCCACAACCTTTTCGGAGATCAAGATCGAGTCTTCGAAGTTGTAGCCGTTCCACGGCATGAACGCGATCAGCATGTTCTGACCCAGGGCGAGTTCGCCCAGGTCGGTCGATGCGCCGTCAGCCAGCACGTCACCCTTGGCAACCTTGTCGCCACGCTTGACGATAGGACGCTGGTTGATGTTCGTGTTCTGGTTGGAACGCGTGTACTTGATCAGGTTGTAGATATCGACACCGACTTCGCCGGCGACGTTTTCTTCGTCGTTCACGCGAATCACGACGCGCTCGGCGTCAACGTGATCGACCAGACCGCCACGCAGTGCCTGCACGGTCGTGCCCGAGTCAACGGCCACGGTGCGCTCGATACCCGTACCCACGACCGGCTTTTCCGGACGCAGGCAAGGCACGGCCTGACGTTGCATGTTGGCGCCCATCAGTGCGCGGTTCGCGTCGTCGTGTTCCAGGAACGGAATCAGCGAAGCAGCAACCGACACGATCTGCGACGGGGCAACGTCCATGTAGTGCACGTTGGCCGGCGAGGTCAACATCGTTTCGCCTGCTTCACGGCAAGCGACCAGGTCGTCAACGAAAGCGCCTTCCTCGTCCAGCGCGGCGTTAGCCTGCGCGATGACGTAGTGGCTTTCTTCGATGGCCGACAGGTAATCGATCTGCTCGCTGACGCGGCCGTCGATAATCTTGCGGTAAGGCGTTTCCAGGAAGCCGTACTCGTTCAAACGAGCGTACAGCGCCATGGAGTTGATCAGACCGATGTTCGGGCCTTCCGGCGTTTCGATCGGGCAGACGCGGCCGTAGTGGGTCGGGTGCACGTCACGGACTTCAAAGCCGGCGCGCTCGCGGGTCAGACCGCCCGGGCCCAGTGCGGAAACACGACGCTTGTGCGTGATTTCCGACAGCGGGTTGGTTTGGTCCATGAACTGCGACAGCTGGCTCGAACCGAAGAACTCCTTGATGGCTGCCGAGATCGGCTTGGAGTTGATCAGGTCGTGCGGCATCAGGTTTTCGGTCTCGGCTTGGCCCAGACGTTCCTTGACGGCGCGCTCGACACGCACGAGACCGGCGCGGAACTGGTTTTCGGCCAGTTCGCCCACGCAACGCACGCGACGATTACCCAAGTGATCGATGTCATCGATCTGGCCACGGCCGTTACGCAGCTCAACCAGCACCTTGATGGTTTCAAGGATGTCTTCGTTGGTCAGCGTCATCGGGCCGGTGATGTCTTCACCACGGCCCAGACGGCTGTTGACCTTCATGCGGCCAACGCGCGACAGGTCGTACGTCTCTTCGCTATAGAACAGACGCTGGAACAGCGCTTCCACCGCTTCTTCCGTGGGCGGCTCGCCAGGACGCATCATGCGGTAGATGGCAACACGCGCGGCCATCTGGTCGGCGGTTTCATCGGTGCGCAGCGTTTGCGAAATGTACGGACCACGGTCCAGATCGTTCGTGTAGAGCGCCTGGATGTCGTAGACGTTGGCTGCGCGCAGAGCGCCCAGCACGCTTTCCGTGATTTCGTCGTTGGCGTTGGCGATGACTTCGCCGGTATCTTCGTCAACGATGTTCTTGGCCAGCACGCGGCCGTACAGGAAGTCTTCCGGCACGGAGATGCGCTGGATGCCACCGGCAGCCAGGTCGCGCAAATGCTTGGCATTGATGCGCTTGTCTTTTTCGACGATGACCTTGCCATCGCGGTCCGAGATGTCGAAGCGGGCCATTTCGCCCTTCCAACGCTCGGGCACGAATTCCATCATCGCGCCTTCGCTCTTCAGTTCGAAGTTATCGAAGTCGAAGAAGTTGGCCAGGATGGATTCCGGCGTCATGCCGATGGCCTTGCACAGGATCGTGACAGGCATCTTGCGACGACGGTCGACGCGGAAGAACAGGACGTCCTTCGGGTCGAATTCGAAGTCCAGCCACGAACCGCGGTAAGGAATCACGCGGGCCGAGAACAGGAGCTTGCCGGAGCTGTGCGTTTTGCCGCGGTCGTGTTCGAAGAACACGCCAGGCGAACGGTGCAGCTGCGACACGATGACACGCTCGGTGCCATTGATGACAAAGGAACCCGTGCCCGTCATGAGCGGAATTTCGCCCATGTAGACTTCCTGTTCCTTCACTTCCTTCACGGTCGGCTTGCTGACTTCGCGGTCAAGCAGCACCAGGCGGACCTTGGCTCGCAGGGGCGAGGCATAGGTCAGACCACGTTGCTGACATTCCTTGACATCGAACACCGGTTCGCCGAGCACGTAGCTCACGAACTCCAAGCGCGCCATACCGTTGTGACTAACGATCGGGAAAATCGACGAGAACGCCGCCTGCAAACCGTCGGCTACGCGATCGGACGGGGCGGTATCCGCCTGCAGGAAAGTTAGGTAGGATTGAAGCTGTGTCGCCAAAAGGAAAGGAACGTTTTGAACGTCTTCACGCTTGGCGAAGCTTTTGCGGATGCGCTTTTTTTCGGTGTACGAGTAAGGCATGAGCACTCCGACTCGAGGTTGCATGGGCCGTCAACCACGGCCCTAGGTGATACGACTCCAGGAAACCCCTCTGAAAGGGCATGACCCCAGTAGGGGTTTCCTGGAAACGCAAAAGCCCGGGGACTGCAAACTGTGCTGTCCCCGGGCAGTTGACGCAGGTCTTACTTGACTTCGACCTTGGCGCCAGCTTCTTCCAGCTTCTTCTTGGCGGCTTCGGCGTCAGCCTTGGCCACAGCTTCCTTGACGGGCTTCGGAGCGCCGTCAACCAGGTCCTTGGCTTCCTTCAGACCCAGACCGGTCAGCTCGCGCACGGCCTTGATGACGCTAACCTTGTTCGCGCCGGCTTCCAGCAGGACGACGTTGAACTCGGTTTGCTCTTCAGCAGCGGCGGCAGCGCCACCAGCGGCGGGAGCAGCAACAGCGACAGCAGCGGCAGCAGCCGACACGCCGAACTTCTCTTCCATTTCCTTGATCAGCTCGGACAGCTCGAGCACGGTCATGCCAGCGATGGCGTCAAGGATTTCAGCTTTGTTAAGTGCCATTTTTCAGAACTCCAAATATTTTGGTAATGCCAGGGTTTGGGTGTCGCTTCGTCGTTCAGCGAATTCCGGACAAGCAGGGCGATTAGGCCGCTGCCTTTTGGTCGCGCACAGCCGCGAGGCCACGGGCGAACTTGGTCGGAACTTCGTTGAGCGTACGCACGAATTGCGCGATGGGGGCTTGCATGGTGCCAAGCAGTTTCGACAGCAACTCTTCGCGGGACGGCATGGTGGCCAAGGCCTTCACACCCTCTTCGGTCAGCAGGTTATTGGGCAATGCGCCCGCCTTGATGACCAGCTTGTCGTTGCTTTTCGCGAAACCTGCGATGACCTTGGCCGCCGAAACCGGATCAGTGCTGATGCCATAGATCAGCGGACCGGTCAGTTGCTCAGCCAACGGCTCGAAAGCCGTGCCGGCAACAGCACGACGGGCCAGCGAGTTCTTCAGAACACGCAGATACACGCCCGATTCACGCGCAGTTTTGCGCAGTACGGTGACAGAGGCGACGTCCAGACCACGGTACTCAGCGATAACAATCGATTGGGCCTTGGCGACTTCAGCCGAGACTTCCTCGATTACCACCGCTTTCTCTTGACGATTGAGACTCACGGTTTGAACACTCCATCAAAAGACGCCTGGGGCCTGAGCCTTGCGCGTCAACCGAATGCGGCGCCTGGTCGAGTTCTTCTTGTAAAGAAATCTTCCTGGGGACGCCGTCTACGCTGGATCCGAACTAGATGAGCTTCGGGATTAAGCAGGGCAGCGGGGATGCTGCTTTCTGTACAGAAGGGAGAACCCTTCCACTACCCTTGCTCCAGCGGTCTTTGACAGCAACATCCGGAGGAATCCGGATGCAGCCCAAAGTACGTTTACTGCTGTTGGCTTAGTTGGAAGCCGACAGCGAGGCAATTTCAACGCGAGCACCGCCGCCCATCGTGGACGAGACGGCCAGCTTGCGCAGGTAAATGCCCTTGGCAGCTGCGGGACGGGCCTTTTGCAGGGCGTCGACCAGAGCAGCCAGGTTGGATTGCAGCTGAGCCACGTCGAACGACGCGCGGCCGATCGTTGCGTGGATGATGCCAGCCTTGTCGGTACGGTACTGAACCTGACCGGCCTTAGCGTTCTTCACAGCGGTAGCGACGTCCGGGGTCACGGTGCCGACCTTCGGGTTCGGCATCAGGCCACGGGGACCCAGGATTTGACCCAGGGCACCCACGACACGCATCGTGTCGGGCGAAGCGATGACCACGTCAAAGTCCATTTGACCGGCCTTGATCTGGTCAGCCAGGTCGTCCAGGCCAACGATGTCGGCGCCAGCAGCCTTGGCAGCTTCAGCCTTTTCGCCTTGGGCGAACACGGCCACGCGGACCGACTTGCCGGTGCCGGCGGGCAGAACGACCGAACCGCGAACCAGTTGGTCCGACTTCTTCGGGTCGATGCCGAGCTGCACAGCAACGTCGATCGATTCGTTGAACTTGGCGACAGCCGTTTCCTTGACCAGGGTCAGGGCGTCAGCGACCGGGTACAGCTTCGTACGGTCGATCTTTTGTGCAATAGCGGCGGCGCGCTTGGACAGTTTTGCCATGATTAGATCCCCTCAACCGTGATGCCCATGCTGCGGGCGCTGCCAGCGATCGTGCGCACAGCGGCGTCCAGATCAGCGGCGGTCAGATCGGGGCCCTTGGCCTTCGCGATTTCTTCAGCTTGAGCGCGCGTCAGCGTACCGACCTTGTCGGTATGCGGCTTGGGCGAACCCTTTTGCACGCCAGCAGCCTTCTTGATGAGGACCGTCGCGGGCGGGGTCTTCATGATGAAGGTGAAGCTCTTGTCCGCGAAAGCGGTGATCACCACCGGAATCGGCAGACCAGGCTCCATGCCTTGGGTCTTGGCGTTGAACGCCTTGCAGAATTCCATGATGTTCAGGCCACGTTGACCCAGTGCCGGGCCAATCGGGGGGGAGGGGTTAGCCTTACCAGCCGGTACTTGCAGCTTGATAAAGCCGACGATTTTCTTCGCCATGCTTTGCTCCTTGCGGGTTATAACGCCCCGGCCTTACTGGCCTGGGCTCCCCGGGGTTGAAATCAGGTCTTTTCGACCTGGCTGAAATCGAGTTCGACGGGTGTGGCGCGACCAAAAATGGTGACCGACACGCGCACCTTGCTCTTTTCGTAATTGACTTCTTCGACGTTGCCGTTGAAGTCTGCAAACGGACCTTCCTTGACCCGAACCATCTCGCCCACTTCGAACAGAATCTTGGGGCGGGGTTTCTCGACACCCTCTTCCATCTGGGAGAGGATCTTCTCGACTTCCTTCTCGGAAATCGGGGTCGGACGGTTACCCGAGCCACCCAAAAAGCCGGTGACGCGGTTCGTATTTTTGACCAAATGCCACGTTTCGTCGGTCAGGTCCATTTCAACCAGGACATAACCGGGGAAAATGCGGCGTTCGGTGATCGACTTCTGTCCACCCTTGACCTCGACGACTTCTTCGGAGGGCACAAGGATTCGGCCAAAAGAGGTTTGCAAGGCCGCGCGCTCGATGCGCTCGACTAGGGCCTTGTGAACGCTCTTTTCCATGCCGGAGTACACATGGACGACATACCAACGCTTACTCATTCGCCGTCCTTATTTCCAGCCCAACAACAGGCCGTAAAGAATCCATTCGATGCCCTTGTCGAGCACCCACATGAAAATGCCCATGACAGCCACGAACGCAAAAACGATACCCGTCATCTGGGTCGTTTCCTTGCGGGTGGGCCATGCGACACGCTTGACTTCGTTGTAGGACTCGCTGGCAAAGCTCAAGGTGCGGCGGCCGGGTTCGCTGAACCAGGCAATGACGGCTGCGATGACGAGGCCACCGACAAACACGCCGATACGAGCAGGCATCGGCTGTGCGCTAAGCACGGAAAACCCGACGATGCCAGCAATAACGACGAGAACCGCCAGCCCGAGCTTGAGCCGGTCGGCGGTACTGGTTACGGTTTCTACGCTGGTATTAGACATATTGCGACGCGAGCCGCCGTGAATGCGTAACTCGCGATGATCTCCCGCGGGTTTATCCTGGCGGTGGCAGGGGCAGTAGGAATCGAACCTACAACCTTCGGTTTTGGAGACCGACGCTCTGCCAATTGAGCTATGCCCCTAAAACACTACTGGCTTGCACTACATTCACTGGCTTTCCGGGCCTTCACATGATCAGCTTCTAGCGCTGTTCACTGCGAAAGGTTACGGAGCCAAACATCATACCACTTTTACGGCAAAAATGGGTAGAGGGACTTTTCGTCCTCTCTACCCACTTGGGTATTGCTTACTTCAGGATCTTGGCGACGACGCCGGCGCCGACGGTACGACCGCCTTCACGAATGGCGAAACGCAGACCTTCTTCCATGGCGATCGGAGCCAACAGCTTGACCGTCATGGCCACGTTGTCGCCCGGCAGAACCATTTCCTTGTCGGCCGGCAGCTCGATCGTGCCCGTCACGTCCGTCGTGCGGAAGTAGAACTGGGGACGATAGCCTTGGAAGAACGGAGTGTGACGGCCGCCTTCTTCCTTGGACAGGATGTACACCTCGGACGTGAAGTCCGTGTGCGGCGTGATCGAGCCCGGCTTGGCCAGAACTTGGCCGCGCTGGACGTCTTCACGCTTGGTGCCGCGCAGCAGAATGCCCACGTTGTCGCCAGCTTGACCTTGGTCCAGCAGCTTGCGGAACATTTCAACGCCGGTGCAAGTCGTCTTGACCGTCGGCACCAGGCCCACGATTTCGATTTCTTCGCCGACCTTCACGATGCCGCGTTCGATACGGCCGGTAACCACCGTGCCGCGACCCGAGATCGAGAACACGTCTTCAACCGGCATCAGGAACGCGCCGTCCACAGCGCGCTCAGGCGTCGGGATGTACGAATCCAGCGCATCGGCCAAAGCCATGATGGCTTGCTCGCCCAGTTCGCCCTTGTCGCCTTCCAGCGCCAGCTTGGCCGAACCCTTGACGATCGGGGTGTCATCACCCGGGAAGTCGTACTTCGACAGAAGTTCGCGAACTTCCATTTCCACCAGCTCGAGCAGCTCGGCGTCGTCAACCATGTCAGCCTTGTTCAGGAAGACGATGATGTACGGCACGCCAACTTGGCGGCTCAGCAGGATGTGTTCACGCGTTTGCGGCATCGGGCCGTCAGCGGCCGACACAACCAGAATAGCGCCGTCCATTTGAGCGGCGCCCGTGATCATGTTCTTCACATAGTCAGCGTGGCCCGGGCAGTCAACGTGCGCGTAGTGACGCGCTTGCGTTTCGTACTCGACGTGGGCGGTGTTGATCGTGATGCCGCGAGCCTTTTCTTCAGGAGTCGCATCGATCTGGTCGTAGCCCTTGGCTTCGCCACCGAACTTGTTCGACAGAACGGTCGTGATAGCTGCCGTCAACGTCGTTTTGCCGTGGTCAACGTGACCAATCGTACCCACGTTCACGTGCGGCTTGGTACGTTCAAACTTGCCTTTTGCCATGGCTGACTCCTGACCTGGATTGCGCTTCAGACTGAAGAAAAGAACTTGGAAATTTGTGGTGCCCATGGCGCGGATCGAACGCGCGACCTCTCCCTTACCAAGGGAGTGCTCTACCACTGAGCCACATGGGCATTTAAAAATCTTGGAGCGGGTGAAGGGAATCGAACCCTCGTCGTAAGCTTGGAAGGCTTCTGCTCTACCATTGAGCTACACCCGCGGCATACCCATCACCTTCTCTCATCCCAGACTCTTCAAAATCAAGGCCTGGGGAACCTTACAGCCTTTTTTGCAAAGGCCGCCCAGTTCCCTAGGCCTAATTTTAAAATCCAGGCAGACATCGCCTGGATATAGAGTTGGGTCTCTGGTGGAGGAGATTGGATTCGAACCAATGTAGGCGCAAGGCCAACAGATTTACAGTCTGCCCCCTTTAACCACTCGGGCACCCCTCCAGCGGAGAACTTGAGATTATGAACACTTTCGAATCCGGTGTCAAACCCTTCGGATGAAAATATTCAAAACTTTTGTTCAACCACTCGCGTTTCCGCGCAGAGGGGCCGAATCTTACAGGTTTCCGCGAATTGATGCACGCAAAAGCTGCGAATAGTCGTCGGCCGTGAAAATAATGGGGTTGGTTCCGCCTGACGGATCTTCACTGGCCATGCGCCCTACCCGCTCGGCCTGGCCCTCGTCGATGCCGATCTCGGCAAGGGTATGAGGGATGCCCACCGTCTCGCGCAGGCGCAGCACCCAATCCAGCACGGCCCCCGGCCCCGTCGCCGGCAGATCCAGGTACCGCGCCAGCGCTTCCAGCCGCGGCGCGACCGCATGCTGGTTGGCTTTCAACACATAGGGCATGAGGATCGCGTTCAACATGCCGTGATGCGCGTCGTACAGCGCGCCCAGCGGATGCGCCAGCGCGTGCATGGCGCCCAAGCCGCGTTGAAATGCCGTGGCGCCCATGCAGGACGCAACCAGCATCTGCTGCCTGGCCTGCAAATCCGCGCCATCAGCCACCGCTTGCGGCAGGTATTCCTTGATCATCCGCATGGCTTCAATGGCGATGCCGGCCGCCATCGGATGAAAGAACGGCGAACAGTACGCCTCCAGATTGTGGGACAGCGCATCCATGCCGGTTGCGGCGGTGATCTTGGGCGGCAGGCCCACCGTAAGTTCCGGATCAAGAATCACAATTGCGGGCAGCATGCGCGCGTGGAAAATGATGCGCTTGACCTCGGCGGCCTCGTCCGTGATGACCGACGCCCGCCCCACTTCCGACCCCGTACCCGCCGTGGTCGGCACCGCCACGACCGGCGCCATGCCGGCCACATTCACGCGCTGATAGTTGTCGCCAATGTCTTCGAAGTCCCATAAGGGACGCTTTTGTCCCACCATCAATGCAATCGCCTTGGCCGCATCCAGCGCCGACCCGCCCCCAAATGCAATGACGCCATCGTGCCGGCCCTGTTGATAAGCCGCCACACCGTCCTCCACGTTGCGTCCGGTGGGGTTGCCCTTGACCTCGTGGAACAGCCCGCATTCCAGCCCGGATTGGCGGCAAGCACGCACGGTGTCGCCCACCATCGGCAAAGCGGCCAAGCCTGGGTCCGTGACAAGCAGCGGCCGCTGCATGCCTAGCTCGCGGCACCAATCAGGCAGTTCTTTAACGCGGCCGGGGCCGGCCTTGATGGCAGTGGGATAGTTCCAATTGACGCTGGGCACAGTCATGATTCGATTCCTGAATGCGTCGTGTCAGACGCTGCGCAGATGGAAGGATTTCGCTTGCGTAAGTTGCTCGTAGCCGACGACGGACAGAGACACGCCCCGCCCCGTGTTCTTCACGCCAGTCCAGGCCAGCGCCGGGTCCAGGTAATCGCAGCGATTCATGAAGAAGGTGCCGGTCTGCACTTGGCGGCCTAGCGCCAGCGCGGCGCTTTCGTCCTGCGTGAACACCGCCGCCGTCAAACCATAGGGACTGTCGTTCATCAACGCCACGGCTTCATCATCGGTCTCTACCGGCATGATGCCAACCACCGGACCAAAGCACTCATCACTCATGATGCGCATGCGATGGTTTACTCGCGTAAGCAAAGCGGGTGCAACGTAAGGCGAGCTTTCACTCGCATTCTTGAAATGTGAGGGATCAATCAGGTTTTGGGCGCCGGCCGAAACGGCTTCGGCAATAACCTCGCGAATCTCAGCCGCCGCGCGGGCGCGAACCACCGGCCCCAAGGTCGTATCGGCATGCAGCGGATTGCCCAGCACGTAATCGTTCGTCAACGCCACGGCGCGTTCAACAAACTCGTCAAACACCGGCCGCGCGACGTAAATGCGCTGAATACCGCAGCAAGACTGGCCCGAGTTGAAAAATGCGCCATCCACCAAGGTCTCGACGGCGTGTTCCAGTTTGGCGTCCGCCCGCACATACGCCGGATCGTTGCCGCCCAGCTCGAGTCCCACGCCGATAAATCGCCCCGCCGCGCTTTCTTCGATGATGCGGCCGCCGCGCACGGAACCCGTGAAGGACACGTAGCCGATCTCGGGTGCGCGGATCAGGCGCTGCACCGTGTCGTGATTCGCATGCAGGTACTGGAACACGCCCTTGGGCGCGCCAGCGTCTCTAAACGCCCGTTCGATCAGCTCGGCGCATAACGGCGTCTGATCCGAGTGCTTCAGGATTACGGTGTTGCCGGCCATCAGAGCCGGCACGATGCTGTTCACCGCCGTCAGCAAGGGATAGTTCCACGGCGCGATCGTCAGCGCCACGCCGATCGGTTCGCGGCTGATGAAACGGGTAAAGCCGGCTTGTTCAGGCACACGAATGGGGGCCAGGGCCTCCTCGGCAATCGCGATCATGTGGCGCGCGCGCGATTCGAAGCCGCTGACCTCGCCCGGCGTATAGCGCAACGGCCTGCCCATCTGGATGGTGATGGCCCGCGCAATGTCATCGCGTGCGGCCACAAAGCGGTCGACCGCCGCCGACACGATGCGCCCCCGTTCCGCAATGCCCAACGCCTGCCACGCGGGCTGCGCAGCCTTAGCCTGCGCCAGCGCCTGCGCAATCTGCGCTTCACTGGCATAGGCTCGCCGAACAACCTCGCGCCCGTCGATGGGACTGATGGTGATGAGTTCCTGGGTCATATCGGCCCTATGCAAACAGGTGGACGGGGATCAGATGATTTCGAAATAGCGCGCCAGCTCCCAGTCGGTCACGTGGCGGCGGAACTGGCGTTCTTCCCATTCACGGGTCGCAACATAGTGCTCGACGAACGGCGCGCCAAACAGATGATTTGCGGCTTCGGACTCGCGCAAGCGCTGCGCAGCCTCCCACAACGTCGTGGGCAAACGCAGATGGGCGGGAAACTGCTGTGTGTATGCGTTGCCTTGCACCATGGGTTCGGGTTTCAGGCCTTGTTCGATGCCATACAGTCCCGAGGCCAACGCGGCGGACAGCGCCAAATAGGGGTTGGCGTCCGCCGAGCCGATGCGCACTTCGACGCGCTGGGATTTGTCGCTGCCTGGAATCAGCCGCAACGCAGTGGTGCGGTTCTCCATGCCCCAGGTCGCGTCCAGCGGCGCCCAGTAGCCAGGCACCAGGCGCGAATAGCTGTTGATCGTCTGCGCATACAGCGCCATGAACTCCGGCAGATAGCGCTGCACGCCCGCCATGAACGAGACCTGCGCCGCGCTCATCCCATGCGGTTGGGATTCGTCATAGAACGCCGAGCGTCCGCTCTTCTTGTCACGCAGCGAAAGATGGATGTGGCCGCTTTGCCCGGGA
Organism: Achromobacter kerstersii; assembly: GCF_902859595.1. Classification (GTDB taxonomy): domain Bacteria; phylum Pseudomonadota; class Gammaproteobacteria; order Burkholderiales; family Burkholderiaceae_B; genus Achromobacter; species Achromobacter kerstersii. The sequence continues at coordinate 277,542 of NZ_CADIJQ010000005.1, forward strand.
TGGTCGTGCGACCACTTGGCCATGAACGTCGCCATCAAGCCGTTTTGCTGCGCCAGTGCTTTGGTAAAGGTCTTGAACAGAAAGGCCTTGTCGGCAGCATCCGCCGCCTGATCCACGGCGAGGGCCGCTTCCAGCACGCCCGGGCCGGTCTCGGTGTGCAGCCCTTCGATGGGCATATCCATGCGTTCGCACATATCCAGCAGCTTGCGGTAGAAGTCCCCTTCGACCGTGCTGCGCAACATGGAATAGCCGAAATTGCCGGGCGTCCAGTTTTCCATGTTGCGGTAGTGCTTGGCGCGCACCGAGTGGGGCGTTTCGCGGAACATGAAGAACTCGTATTCCAGCGCGGCATAGACGTCAAAACCCATACCTGCCGCGCGATCCAGCGTGCGATGCAGCAGCCGGCGGGGGCAGATGTTGCCCGCATCGCCTTCGAACTCGGCCAGGAACAGCAGCATGTCTTCGCCGCCCGGGCCTTGCTCAAGCGGCAACCGGCGTGCGCTTTGCGGCACGATGCGCAGCTTCGCATCGGGATAGGCGGTGTGCCATCCGGTGTATTTGGTGTTGTCGTAGAGCTGGTCATCGAGATCCCAGCCAAACACCACATCGCAGAACGCCAGGCCAGAACGCAACGCGCCCAGAAACTTGTCGCGCCGCAAATACTTGCCCAGCATGACGCCGTCGACGTCGGACAGGCCCACCTTGATATGCGAGAGCGGGCTGGTTTGCACCAGCCGCTCCGCGTCTTCCACCGTTGCTACCCCAAGTGCATGCATGCTTGTTCACCTTGTGGCTGAAGCGTTGCGTTGAACTGCGGGCGGGCGGCGCGGCGTTCAGGTCATGGCCGCCCCCAGCACCCGCATCGCCTGGCGATGCAGCTGCGGCGTGGCGGCCGCGACGACGCGGCCCTGCGATTCGAGGCTGAGCGGCTGCCCCGACCAATCGGTAATGACGCCGCCCGCGCCTTCAATCACGGGCATCAGCGCCAGATAGTCATACGGTTGCAAGCCGGCTTCGACCACCAGGTCGACATGGCCGCTGGCCAGCAAACCATAGCTGTAGCAGTCGCCCCCGTAGCGGCGCATGCGCGCGGCGCCGGTCAGGGCGTCAAACGCCGCCAGTTCGGCGCCTTCGAAGATATCGGGCGAGGTGGCGTACAGGATGGCGTTGCGCAATTCGGTGCAGCCACTGACCTGACAGGTCTCGCCGTTCAGACGGGCGGGCGAATCGGACGCGCCGATCCAGCGTTCTTCCAGCATGGGGATGTCGATCAGGCCCAACACCGGGCGGCCGCGATGCAGCAGCGCCAGCAGCGTGCCCCACAACGGGTTGCCCGAAATGAAGGCACGGGTCCCGTCGATGGGGTCGAGCGACCACACAAAATCGGCTTCGGCATGCTGGGCGCCGAACTCTTCACCGAAGATGCCATGTTGGGGATAGTGCTGCGCGATGGCCTCGCGCAAGGCGGACTCGACTTCGCGGTCAGCTTGCGTGACCGGGCTTTCGTCGGCTTTGGTGTCGATAGACAGCGGGTGGCGGAACCACTTGCGGGACAACGGCCGAACCTGATCCGCGAGGGTTTGCGCGAACGAGGAATATTCGGCCAATTGCTGCGCCGACAGGGCGGCGGACGTTTGCATCAGTGAGCTCCCAGGGGGTTTTTCCAGTCTAGACACGTTGCCCCAAATTTGCAAATATACCTAAAACTGCAACTTCACCGTTGTCATATGAAGTCGCCGTACGCATTCGCAGCTCGCCACCGTTGCCGTGTATTCCCTACCGGAGTTCCATCATGCAATGTATGAAGAAGCTTAGCGTTGTGGTTGCAGTAATTTCCCTAAGTTGTGCACAGGCGGTCCACGCCGGCGCCATCACCGTCTACACCGCGCTGGAAGAAGACGAGATTGCCGCCTACCTGAAGGCGGCCAACGCGGCCATGCCGGACGTGAAGGTCAACGTGCTGCGCTTGTCCACCGGCGACCTGGGCGCGCGCCTGATCGCCGAGGCGGCCAACCCCCAGCAGGATCTGATCTGGGGCTTTGCCGTCAGCAACATGCTGGACCCGCGCTTGCAGAATCTGCTGGAGCCCTACGCGGCCAAGGGCATCGACGCCCTGCCCGCCCAGTACAAAGGCGCAGACAACAAGTGGTTCGCCGCGACCGGCTACGTCGCCGCATTCTGTGTGAACACTGATCGGCTGAAATCCAAGAACCTGCCGATGCCGACGTCTTGGGAGGATCTGGCCAAGCCGGTCTACAAGGGCGAAATCGTTATCCCCAGCCCCGCTGCGTCCGGCACTGGCTACTTGCAGATCGTCGCCCTGTTGCAAGGACTGGGCCAGGAGAAAGGCTGGGCATTGTTGAAGGACCTGGACAAGAACGTGGCGCAATACACGCCATCCGGGTCCCGCCCCTGCAAGATGGCGCGCGCCGGTGAATATGCCATCGGCGTGTCGTTCGCCTTCCCCGCCATGCAATCCATCGACGAGGGCTACCCCGTCAAGATGGTGATTCCCAAACAGTGGGTCGGATACGAGCTTGAGGCATCCGGGCTGATGAAGGCGGCGAAGAATCCCGCCGACGCCAAGCGCTTCCTGGACTGGACGTTATCGCCGCAAGCTGGCGCCCTGTACAGCCAGTACAAGGAGCTCGTCACCCTGCCCGGCGCCGCCCCCAACAAAGCGGCCGAGGCCGCGGGCTTGCCAAAAGATCTGACGACGGTGCTGTATCCGGTGAACTTCCAGACGTCTGCCGCCGAGCGCGACGCCACCATCAAGACCTGGCAAAACACCATCAAGCGCTGACGCCTGCGCGGCGGGCGCCGCCCGCCGCCATCCGCCCGGGAGACCTCATGTATCTGGAATTGCGCGGGATACGGAAAACCTTCGACGCGTCCGTGGCGCTGGAAGATATCGACCTGTCCGTTGGCGAGCACGAATTCGTCTGCCTGCTGGGGCCTAGCGGTTGCGGCAAGACGACCTTGCTGCGCATCGTGGCCGGGCTGCTTCCCTTTGACAGCGGCGCCATCACGCTGGGCGGACGCGACCTAAGCGGGCTGCCTGCCCGCAAGCGCGGCTTTGGCATCGTGTTCCAGTCGTACTCGCTATTTCCCAACATGACGGTGGCCGAAAACGTGGGCTACGGGCTGCGCATCCGAGGCGAGCCGCGCGACCGCATCGCGGCGCGTGTGGACGAATTGCTGACGCTCATCAAGCTGCCCGACTATGCGGCGCGTTATCCACACCAGTTGTCGGGCGGCCAGCAGCAGCGTGTGGCACTGGCGCGCGCGCTGGCAGTGGACCCGGCGCTGATCTTGTTGGACGAACCGCTGTCGGCGCTGGACGCCCGCGTGCGTACGGACATGCGCGCGGAAATACACGAGGTGCAACGCCGCCTGAAAATTCCCACAATCATGGTGACGCATGACCAGGAGGAAGCCCTGACGCTTGCCGACAAGATTGTCTGCATGAACGATGGGCGCATCGAGCAGGTGGGGTCGCCGTCCGATCTGTATCTGCGGCCCCGCACCCGTTTCGTGGCCAACTTCGTGGGGCTGAGCAATCTGCTGCCCACCGACTGGGTGCGCGACGCCATGCCGCAACTGCTGGCAACGCGGCCCGACGGCGCCAGCGAACGCTACGAGGCCTGCCTGCGGCCCGAGAACCTGCGCATCGCCGCCGATGCGCACGGCCCCGGACGCGTACAGGACATGACGTTCATGGGCAATCTGACCCGCTTGCGCGTCGCCTGGCTGGGCCGTGAGCTGGTGGTGGAACAACATGGCGCGGCCGGCCTGTCGCGCGGCGCAGCCGTGCGGCTGGACATGGAGCCCGGCCACTGCGCCTGGGTGGCGGTATGACTTCGCCAAGCGGAATGTCCGCATGAGCACGCTACAAGCCGGCGCCGCCATCGCCACGCCCGCCGGACGCGCGCCCTGGTCCGCCGACCGGCTGTTGCTATGGACCTGCGTCGCCATTCCGCTAGCCGGGCTGGCGCTCTTCTTCCTGTATCCGCTGGCCACCGTCGCGTGGCGCAGCCTGGTCGAAAAAGACGGCTCAATCGGCCTGGGCAACTACGCCGAGGTCTTCGCGACCCGCGGCATCCTGACCGCCACGGTGAATAGCCTTGTGATGAGCGCGGCGACGACGCTTATCAGCATCACCGCGGGCTTCGCCATCGCGTATGGGCTGGACCGCAGCTGCATGCGCGGCAAGGGCATCGTGCGGCTTGCGCTCGTGTTGCCATTACTGGCGCCGTCGCTCGTACAAGGGCTGGGCCTGATCTTCATCCTGGGGCGAAATGGGCTGGTGCACCGGTGGACCGGCTGGGAAATCGATATCTACGGGTTCTGGGGCCTGCTGATATCTAACGTGTTCTATGCCCTGCCCCAAGCCGTGCTGATCCTGCAGGCGGCGCTGCGCAACATGGACGCCCGCTACTACGATGCGGCCGAAGTCATGGGCGCATCCAGCACGCGCCAATTCTTCGACATTACCTTGCCCAACTGCAAGTTCGGCTTGCTGAGCGCAGGCTTCGTGGTGTTCGTCATCACCATCACCGACTTCGGCAACGCCGCGGTGATCGGCGGCAACTACCGGGTTCTTGCCACCGAGATCTACAGCCAGGTATCGGGGCAAATGAATTTCGGCATGGGCTCGGTAGTGGGCATCTTGCTGTTGCTGCCTTCGCTGATTTCAGTGCAGATCGAACGCGTGGCGTCGCAGCGCCAATTCGGCTCGGCGTCGCCCAGCGGCATACGGGTGGCGCCGCAACCGGCACGCGCGCGAGACCTGGCGTTTGGCATCGGCGTGCTGCTGGCTTGCAGCACGATCATCCTGACAGTGGCCACCGTTGTCTTCGCCAGCTTCATGCGGCTATGGCCGTACCGGATGGAGTGGACGCTCAAGCACTACGACATCACCGTCAGCGGCGGCTATGCGCCGTTGTGGACGTCGCTGTATCTCTCGCTGGCGGCCGCAGGCGGCGGCGTGCTGCTGTTGTTCTTCTTGAGCTTCGGCGTCTGCCGCATTGGCCGCGGCTGGGCGAAGGTGATCTATCTGCTGTCGGTGTTGCCGGTGGGGGTGCCGGGCCTGGTGCTGGGGCTGTCGTACATCTTCGCGTTCAACGCGCCTGGCACGCCGCTGTATGCACTGTATGGCAGCGCGGCGCTGATAGCGCTATGCAACTTCTACCACTATCACACGCAAGGATTCCTGACGATGATGACGGGCATGCGCGCCGTGCCGCAAGCTCTGGAGGAAGCGGTCAGCTGCCTGGGCGGCGGCACCATGCAAGTGCTGCGCGACGCCGTGCTGCCGCTTATCGCCCCCACGGTATTGGGCGTGTTCTTCTTCCTGTTCATGCGGTCGATGGTGACGCTGTCGGCGGTGATTTTCCTGGTGACCCCATCGGTCAGCGTGGCGCCCGTATCGGTGCTGCGGCTGGACGAAGCTGGATTCGTTTCGCAGGCGGCGGCGTATTCCACGCTTATCATGCTGGTCGTTGGAGGTTCTCTGCTGGCCATGCGCGCGTTGATCGCCGGCGCGGCGCGGCGGCGGAGATAGATTAGGAAGCATCGGATATGTGGCAAGAAGAGCGGTATCAAAGAATCCGCGCCCTGCTGTCTTCATTGCAGCAGGTGTCGACGGACCGCATCGTCGGCGAGCTCGGCGTGTCGCGCGAAACCGTCAGGCGTGATCTGCTCGAATTGGAAGCCATGGGCGAATTGCGCCGCGTGCATGGCGGCGCGGTGCCGGTGCACAGCGAGCCGCCCATCGCAGAACGCGTACACACGCGCGTCAAATACAAGCGCGCCATTGCCCGAGCGGCGGCGGGGCTGGTGGCAAGCGGCCAGACCTTGTTCCTGGATGCGGGCAGCACAACCAGCGTGCTGGCCGATGAATTGGCGAAGTTGTCGGGGCTCACCATCATCACCAATTCGTTCGATGTAGCGTTGAAGGTGGGCGCGGCGGGCAACGGCGCGAATCAGCTGTTGATGCTGGGCGGGTCGGTCGGCGGGCCGGTATGCGCCACTGCGGGCGACATCACCATTGCCGAAATCCACCGCTACCGCGCTGACTTCGCGTTGCTGTCGCCCGTGGGCGTGGATGCTGAATGCGGCGCCACCAACTATGACTTGCGCGAAGCCGAGGTGGCCCGCGCGATGACGGCTAACGCCAAGCAACTGGTCCTGCTGGCTGACTTCAGCAAGATCGGCCTGTGCAGCCGCGTGTCATTCTGCGGCGCTGACCGCATTGATCATCTGGTGACGAACACCAGTGCACAGAAATCGGCGGCCTACACGGCGCTGGAGTCAGCGGTGGGCAACGTGCTGGCGGTGTAAGCCCGTTGCCCTGCGCCCAATTTGACCTTGGCCTTGGCCTTGGCCTTGACCGTGAGCTTGGCCTTGGCCTCGGCCTTCTCGGTCGCGGTCGCATTAGTCCAGCGATACCCCTGCCGTCTTCACCATGTCGGCCCAGTACACCGTGTCTTCCTGCAAGCGCGTCTTGAACGCATCCGGCTGGCTGCCCACCGGCCAGCTGCCGCCGCTGTTGATCTTGGCGATCACGTTGGGCGACTTCATGGCTTGCCCGACCGCTTGCGCCAGGTAGGCGACACGCTCGGGCGGCGTGCCGGCAGGGGCAAACAGGCCATACCAATCATCGGCGGTGATGCCGTCCAGACCGCTTTGCTTCAACGTCGGCGCCCCCTTGAAAATGCCGATGCTGTTCTCGTGGCTCAAGGCCAGGATGCGCAGCTTGCCTGCGGCCACCATGGGTTCGGCCGACGCGGGTGACGTGATCAGCATATCGACGGTACCGCCCATCAAATCGGTGATGGCGGGCGCCGCGCCGCGATACGGCACGTGCACCAGATTCACACCCGCTTTTTTCGAGACCAGCGCGCCCATCAGATGGCTCATCGTGCCGTTGCCGGGCGTCGCATACGTGATGATGCCCGGCTGCTTGCGCGCGGCGTCCAGATAGTCGGCCAAGGTCTTGTAAGGGCTTTCGGTGCGCGCCACCAACACGAGCGGCGCAGACGTGATCTGCGAGATCGGCGTGAAGTCCTTCACCGGATCAAAGCCCACGTTCTTGTACAAACGCGGGTTGACGGCCATGACGCTCGTCTGCGACATCACCAGCGTGTAGCCATCGGGCTTGGCGCGCGACACTTGCGCCGTGCCGACGTTGCCGCCCGCGCCAGAGCGGTTTTCCACCACAACGCTCTGGCCCGTAATGGCGCCCAGCTCCTGCGCAATCAGCCGCGCCACGTTGTCATTGCCGCCGCCGGGCGGGAATGGCGAAACGACGGTGATGGCCTGCTTGGGATAGTCGGCGGGCGCTTTGAGCGAAGGCGTTTGCGCTTGGACGCCTGCCCCCCACGTCAAGCCGGCAATGGCCAACGCGGCCGCGCCGCAAGTGTGCAATGCATGGTGCTTCATCTGGATTTCCCCTTGTGTCTGCGGCCGGATACTCGGCCGTCCCTGCATTCCGGTTCGCCATGAACCGTCCGCACCCCGCCGGCACCTGCCGCCGGGGCGTATTGATTGCGTTGATGCATTGGGTATGCCGCGCGGCCTCTGCGGGCCGTTGCGGCATGCGCCCTATCGGACGCGGCGTGAATGGGCGGCGTCAGCGCGCCGGAAAGCGATAGCCCGCCAATTCACGTTCATCGATCTGCTTGACCAGGTTGGTCTCCCACGCCAGATACTGGCGCGCCGCGGCTTTGTTGCCATCGTGACGATCGTGCACGAAGAACAGGTAGTCGATGCATTCATCGTCGGCCGGCACGGCGGGCGTGGCCGCTTGCGCAATGCCCGCTGCCTGCCAGCTGGCCGGCGTGCCGGTGTTCACCTTGATGTCTTGCACGCCCAACGCGCGCAAATCTTCAGCGGCCCACGCCGCCACCGCAACGTCTTCGGCCAGCAGCACGACAGCGCGCGCAGGGTCCAGCGCCAGCCGATGCAGACGCGGCCGAATTGACCACTGCGCACCCGCGATGTGGCCTGCGCGATAACGCATGCCGGGTCGAACATCGACGGCTTGCGCGCCTTGCGCCAAGGCGCTGGCCAGGCCGGAATCGGACAGCATGGAAACGACGGGTGTTTGCACCTCGGGCGCCTGATGCGTCAAGGCGGCGTTGATGCCTTCTTGCAGCACGCAGGCGTCCCAGCCCATCTGCCGCAACCAGCTGGCCACGACCGGCGCGCGCACGCCTTCGGCGTCGAACACCACGATGCGCGCACCGCGCACGGCCAAGTACTGGTCGGTGGCCTGCACCAGCTGCCCACCCGGCGTATGCTGCGCCCCCGGCAACGAGCCTTCTGCAAATTCTTCCGCGCTGCGCACATCGCACAGGAAGGTGCTGCGCGTTGAATCGTGCAGCCATTCCTGCACCGTAGCGGCGCTGACGAATGGCACGCCATGGCGTTCGGCCAGCTGCGCCGAGCGGCCGGCCAACGCGGGCAGGTCTTCGGCCGCGACGCCATCGTCATAACGGCGGCGCGCACCATGTTCCAGTTGCAGGTCTTCCAGATACCAGCCCTGCGTGCCGTTCTCCAGCGCGTAGACGGGGTTGGGCACACCCAGATTGATCAGCGTCTGAGCACCGATGATGCTGCGCGTGCGGCCGGCGCAGTTGATCACGATGGTGGTCTCGGGGCGCTTGGCCAGCGTATGCGCGCGCAGCGCGAGTTCGCCGTTCGGGCAGCAGATGCCGCCAGGAATGCTCATCTTCTGGTATTCAGCGTAAGGCCGGCCATCCAGCACGATCAGGTCATCGCCGCGTTGCTGGCGTTCGGCCAATTCACGCGCACCAATACGGGGGGTGTGGAAAACTTCTTCGGCCAATTCGCCGAAGGTTTTGCTGGGCACATTCACACCAGCGAAGGCGGCGTAGCCATCTTGCTGCCATTGCGCGATGCCGCCGGCCAGGCGATGCACCTGTCCATAGCCCAGCTTGACCAGCGCCCGGGCGGCACGAGCCGCGGTGTCGTCATCACCGCCGTTGTCGTACACCACCACGCGCACGTCGCGCCGCGGAGCCAATCGCACGATGTCGATTTCAAGCCGGCTGTACGGCACGGGCGCGGCGTAGAACAGATGCGATTCGCCGTACTGGCCGTGTTCGCGCACATCCAGCAAGGCGATCTCGTGGCCGTCGTGCAACCACTGCTTCAGCGTGTGGGCATCGATGTCTGCAAAGGAAGAAGCGGAGGTCGGGTGCATCATGAGATTCGAAGGGAACGAGAGGATTGGGTCATGGCGGACAGGCCTTGTTCAAGGTCGCCGATCAGGTCTTCGGGCGCTTCCAGGCCGATATGCAGGCGCAGCATGGCGCCGCGAGGGGTCGCGTCAGGCAACGCGCGCGAGGCCAGTTGCACGGGGATCACCAGGCTTTCAAAGCCGCCCCACGAGGCGCCGATACCAAACAAACGCAGGCTGTCGATCAGCCGCTCGGCGTCTGTCGCGGTGAAGCCGTCGTTCAGTTCGACGGTCAGCAGGCCATTGGCGCCGGAGCAATCGCGCTGCCAGATGGCGTGCGACGGATCGCCGGGCAAGGCGGGGCACAGCACGCGGGCCACTTCAGGGCGTTCCAACAGGAACTGCGCGACCTGCATTGCGTTCTTGGCGTGTTGCGCCATGCGCAGCGGTAGCGAACGCATGCCGCGCAGCACCAGAAACGCATCGTCGGCGCCGACGGTCTGGCCGAAGTCGATGCTGGCGCGTTCCAGCGGACGCCAGGCGCGTGCGTTGACCACCACGGCGCCCATCATCACATCGGCATGTCCGCCCAGATATTTGGTGGCCGCCAAGATGGAAATATCGGCACCCAGCGTGAGAGGTTTGTATATCAAACCCGACGCCCACGTGTTATCCACAGCCAGCCAGCAACCGTGTTTTTTGGCAGCTGTGGATAAGTCGCACAGGTCCGGAAATTCGTACGTCAGCGAGCCGGGGGCTTCGGCGTAGATCATCTTGGTGTTCGGCCGGATCAGCGCTTCGATGCCCACGCCATCCGGCCGGTAGAACGTGTGCTCAATGCCCAGACGCGTCAGATGTTCGGCGCAGAAGCGGCGCACCGGCTCATACACGGCGTCGGTGATCAGCACGTGATCGCCCGCGCGCAGATAGGCCAGCAACACGGTGGCGATCGCCGCCTGCCCCGTGGGATACAGCGCCGCACGAAAGCCCTGCTCCAGCTCCACCAGCGCGTCTTCCAGCGCATGCGTGCTGTCAGTGCCGCGCGCGCCATAGGACGGCAGGCGCTCTTCTTCGCGGCGTGCGCGCGTATCGCGCCAGGCTTCGACGCTATCGAAGACGTAGGTGCTGGCGCGCGTCACCGGCGTGTTGACCCATCCTTGATGGGGACGCCCGGCGCGCAGCAATCGCGTAGTGGACTGGTAGGGCTTGCTCATGATCAGCGGCGCGTCTTCACGCCGATCGGCATGACTTTGCAGGTGCCGGCGTCCAGGTCGAAGCCCAGGCGTTCGTTCAGCGTTTCCAGGGCGCGGCCGTACATATGCAGGTGGCGGATGACGCTGTCGCCCTGGATTTCAACGGCGTGGATGTCGTCGGGCATCAAGGCGATGCCGGCGCCCGGGCCCACGACGACGGTGCCCGTCTTCGCAAGCTTGCCCACGCCTGGCACCGAGCCATCATCCAGGCGGTCGTACACGTAGTTGTATTCCACGCCTTCCACGGCAGCGATACAGGCCCAGGTGGTGTGGTTGTGCGGCACGATCTTGTTGCCGGGGCGCATGACGTTCAGGTACAGCGCGTAGCTCTTGTCGGGGTCTTCCGCGATCAGGTAGCGCGCCTGGCGCTCACCGTCTTCCGGCGGGGCGTAGCGGTCGCCCGTCCACCAGTCCGTGTGCGCAGCCAAGCCCACCAGCTCTTGCAGAACGTCATTCAGGCTGTCGCGGTTCAGCCCCTTATTTCCTACAGTTTTTTTAATATTTCCGATGGCGCTATCGATGCCGGCCTGATGAGGATGTGCAGTGCTCACTTTGGTTTTCCCTCTTGTCTCATGAGTTATTGCACTTAATGTATCGCTCGGACCCTGCGCCAACAATTTAAATTGCCTTAACATCCCATTAGCATTGCTAATACTTTTAGGGCATGACATGCGCAATCTGGATCTGGACCTGCTTCGCACGCTAACGGCCATCGCCCAGCACGAGACGTTCTCGGAGGCCGCCAATCGGCTGCATAAAACGCAGTCGGCGATTACGCAGCAGATGCAGCGGCTGGAATCCACCATCGGCCTGCCACTGTTCGAAAAGCAGGGGCGCAACAAGGTGCTGTCATCGCATGGACGCCGGCTGGTGGAATATGCGCGCCACATGCTCGCCATCAACGATGAAGCGTTGCGCGCCTTGCAGGACGGTCCGCTGGAAGGGGATTTGCGGCTGGGTGCGCCGTTGGACGTGGCGGACACCATCTTGCCCACGCTGCTGACGCACATCGCTCGGTCAGCGCCACGTGTGAAGCTCGAGATTCGCGTGGATCGCAGCCCCTTCCTGATGGATGCCCTGCGTGCGGGCGAAATCGACCTCACCATCTCCACCCGTTTTGATCAGGACTTCGAAGGCGTGGCGCTACGCACGTCACCCACGGTGTGGCTGGCGTCTGCCGACTATGTACATGACGTGCACGCGCCCGTGCCGCTGGTGCTGGCCGATGAGCCCAGCATCTTTCGCCGGCTGGCCTTGAATGCGCTGGAGCAGGCGCGGGTGCGCTGGCACACCAACTATGTGGCGCCGAACCTGGTGGGGATCAAAGCGGCGTTGCGCGCCGGTCTGGGCGTGACGGCCCGCAGCGTGGAACTACTGGGGCCCGAGATGCGCGTGCTGGGAGAAAAGGAAGGGCTGCCGCCCTTGCCGGACGTCACCTACTTCCTGTGGATAAGACGTGATCTGATCAATCCGCTGACGCGGCAGGTCTATGACATGCTGCGGACCAACCTGGGGCTGGCGCAACAAGGCGACGCTCAGTAGCGGTCGAACACCGCTTGCATGGCGGCGGTGTCGCGCGTGACGGACAGGGCCAGCATCAGCAGGATGCGCGCCTTTTGCGGATTCAGGTCACGCGCCGCGATAAAGCCCAGGCTGCCGTCGTCCAGCTCAACATCGCGCGCCACGAAGCCGCTGCCGGTGCGGCTGGACCGCACCACGGCCACGCCGCGATCTGCCGCACGGCTCAATGCGTCAATGGCCAGATCGGTGGCGTTGCCATCGCCCACGCCGGCCAGCACGATGCCATCCACGCTATCGGTCAGGAATTCGATCAAATCGGCTTGCAGGTTGGCATGGGCGTAGACGATGTCTACGCGCGGCCAGCCCGCCCTTTCCAGCAATGCGAGTGAAAACTCGCTTTGTGTCGTGTGCGTAGTGGTGTTGCGCGAATAGAAGCACGGCGCGCCGCCATGCATGCCGCCTGCGCGGCCACGATTGGGCGACGCAAACGCGCACAGGCCTGCGCTGGCGATCTTCTGGATTTCGCGGGCGTAGTGCACGTCTTCATTCATGACGACAAGCGGCCCACGGCCGCGCGCGTCGGGGTGGCGGGCAAGCGCCACCGCGTTATACAAGTTGGCCGGGCCTTCCGCGCCCAACGCCGTGGCGGGACGCATGGCGCCCACCAGCACAACAGGCTTGTCATGCTGGATAACCAGGCTCAGGAAGTACGCGGTTTCTTCAAGCGTATCGGTGCCGTGCGTGATGACGATGCCGGCCACCGAAGCGTCCTGGCACAGGGTGTTCACGCGTTCGGCCAGCGCACGCCACACGGCGTGCGTCATGTTCTGGCTGCCCACATTCGCGACCTGTTCAGCGCGAATCTCGGCAATGCCGGACAACTGCGGCACAGCGGCCAGCAAGTCGTTCACCGAGAACGATCCTGCCTTGTAGCCGGCAGACGTGGCGTCGGCCTGGGCGCCCGCAATGGTGCCGCCCGTGGCCAGCACGGCAATCACCGGCAAGGCCTGCTCAAGCATCCACGACTCCGGACAAACCTTGGCGTTCCAGCAGCGAGTTCAGGTGTTCCCAGCCATGGAAGTCGATGACGATCTGCCCTTTCTCTTTAGCGCCCACCTTCAGGGCAACACGCGTGCCCAGGTGATCGGACAAGGCTTCTTCCAGACGCGTCAGATCACGCGATACGCCATTGGTCTTTTTGCGCGGGGATGCCGCGGACTCCGTGTCCTTGGCGGTCTTCGCAACCAGCTTTTCCGCTTCCCGCACCGACAGACGGCGCGCGATGATCTGGTTGGCCAGCTGGATCTGCGTGGCCGCGTCCACGGCCAACAGCGCGCGGGCATGGCCCATGTCGACGTCGCCCGCCAGCAGCATCGTTTGCACGGGCGCGGCCAGGTTCAACAGACGCAACAGATTGCTAGTGGCAGAACGCGAACGGCCGATCGCTTGCGCGGCCTGCTCGTGTGTCAGGCCGAATTCGTCCAGCAGGCGGCGCACGCCGTGCGCCTCTTCCAGCGGATTCAGATCTTCGCGCTGGATGTTTTCAATCAGCGCCATGACGGCCGCGTTCTCGTCGGCCACTTCACGCACAAGCACCGGCACTTCCTTCAAGCCGGCAATCTGCGCGGCGCGGTAGCGGCGTTCGCCTGCGATGATCTCGTAATGGCCGGGCGCGGTCTCGCCCAGTGCGCGCACAAGAATGGGTTGCATGATGCCTTGTGTGCGGATCGATTCGGCCAGCTCACCCAGGGCGCCCTCGTCCATGCGCGTGCGCGGCTGATACTTGCCGGCGCGCATCTTCGAGATGGGCAAGGTGGATGGCGGACCCTCGGGCTTGGCCGCGACGGCCTTGCCGATGTTGTCGATCGCAGGCGCGTCCGCGCCAAGCAAGGCGTCCAGTCCGCGACCCAATCCCTTGGGTTTCTTGGTGGCCATAGTTAAATCCTCTTTCCTTCTGTTTTTGTATCCCGAGCCAGGCTCAGGCGTCCGTCTGCTCGGCGGGCAGACGGTACCAATACGCGTAACAGTCTTTGAAACCGTAGCGGCCATACAAGGCCCGCGCGGCGGTATTCTCCGGCTCGACCTGCAGGTACGCGGTCGTGGCGCCGCCGGCGGCGCCTTCGGTCAATAGATGATCTACCAGGGCGTCGGCGTAGCCTTTACGCCGTTGCCCCGGATCGGTGACGATGTCGAACAGACCGAGCAAGTCGCCATCGCGGACGGCCAAGCCCGCGGCAACGCACTGCTCGTGCGCGTCAAAAACCAGCACCGGCTGCTTATCCACAGCCAGCCCTTGCAGACGCGCTTGATGTTCACCGATATGTTCGGGCGCCGAGCCGCGCATTGCCCCGACCACTTGCGCGAAGCGGCCGGTGTCGACATTCCTGAAAAACAGGCCGCCCCGGACGCCAGGCCTGGGGGCGAGCGACATGCTCATGACTCGGGTCTCACCGGTGAAGGTATAGCCGCGGGACTCCAGCTCGGCGTCCAGGGAAAAATCGGGGCCGATGGAGGTAATGCGCAGCACCATGGGCAAGCCATGGCGCGCATACAACGAAGAACAATACGCCAGCCGCTCGTCCAGCGGACGTGTGGATAACCCCAGCACGTTCACGCTGCGCACACGCTTGGCTTCCGCACGCGAGAAGCGCACCAGCCAGCCATCATAGAGCAGCTGCGCGCCGACCGCCGTGGCGTTCAGTGCAGCCTCTTCAAGACGCACGCGCAAGCTGTCGCGCACGTCGGCGGGCGGCGTGTGTGAGGCTTGCGATGCAGTCGGAGAAAAGAGCGCGGCAACGGACATGGGTACGGCTTACTTCAAGTCCTTTCTGACGCGTTCGATCATTTCAGCGCCGAACGAGATGTAGGCTTGCGCGCCGCGTGACGCGCGGTCATACACCACACCCGGCATGCCGTAACTGGGTGCTTCAGCCAGACGCACGTTGCGCGGCACGACGGTCTTGAAGACCTTGTCGCCAAAGTGCGCTTCAAGCTGCGCCGACACTTGCTGTTGCAGCGTCATGCGCGGATCGAACATCACACGCAACAATCCGATGACACGCAGGTCGTCGTTGATGTTGCGGTGAACCCGCTTGATGGTGTTGACCAGGTCAGACAAACCTTCCAGCGCGAAGTACTCGCACTGCATCGGGATGATGACACCGTGGGCGGCGGCCAGACCATTCAGGGTCAGCAGGGACAAAGTCGGCGGGCAATCGATCAGCACGAAATCGTATTGGGTGGCGACGGTGTCCAGCGCGGACTTCAATTGGCGCTCGCGCTCTTCCATCTGCACCAGGTCAATCTCGGCGCCGGACAGCTCGCGGTTGGCGGGCAGCACGTCGTAGCCGCCGGATTCCGACTTCACGCGGGCCTGCTCAATCGTGGCCTCGCCGATCAGCACCTGGTACAGGTTCGACTCCAGCGCATTCTTGTCGATGCCGCTGCCCATCGTGGCGTTGCCTTGTGGGTCCAGGTCCACCAGCAGCACGCGCTGATTGTGCGTGGCAAGGCCCGCCGCCAAATTGATGGCGGTCGTCGTCTTGCCCACACCGCCCTTCTGGTTGGCAATGCAGAAGACGCGGGCGGTTGTGCTGGGGGGTAAGTTCTTCATAGGGTTCCTTGACTGCGTCCTTCGCTGCGTTCTTCGTTGCGGCGCAACCAGATCAGACAGCGCTCTGCTTGCAGCTCCGGCACCTGGAGCGGCTGAATATGGTCGACTTGCCATTCCCCGCGCGCATGCAATGCCTGAATTTCTTCTTCGGGGACCTTGCCCTTCATGGCGACGAGGGTACCATCGTTGCGCACGTGGCGACCCGCAAGCTGCGCAAAATCATCCAGGGATGCGAAGGCCCGCGAGGTCACGATGTCGCACTCGGCCGGGTCCAGCGTTTCAATGCGTGCATGGCGCGCTTGCAGGTTAGGCAGCGTCAGTGCGCCGCTCATCTGGCGCACGAATGCGGTTTTCTTTTCAACGGCGTCGATGCAGGTCACGGACCACGTGGGCCGCATGATGGCGAGAACGACGCCAGGCAGTCCACCACCCGATCCCACGTCGTAGACCTTGGCCGCGTCGAGATCGGCGCCCAGCGCCTCGCTGAACGGCCCGACGGCGGCCAGGCTGTCGAACAAGTGCTGAATCAGCATCTGCTGCGGATCGCGGATGGCGGTGAGGTTGTACGTGCGGTTCCAGCGCTGCATCTGCGACAGATAGTTCAGCAGCTTGGCTTGTGCGGCGGCGTCAGCGCGCAGCCCCAGCTGCTCGCATGCGCGAGAGAGGCGGCCGGCCATGTCAGCGCCGGCCTGATCGGTATAGGCGGTCATGCGGCTTGCTTGCGCGAGCCGTAATGCAGGCGCTTCAGGTGGATGAGCAACAACGAGATTGCAGCGGGGGTCACGCCGGATATGCGAGCGGCTTGGCCCACCGTTTCCGGACGATGCGTCTTCAGCTTCTGGCGCACTTCGAACGACAGGCTCGTCACGGCGTCGTAATCCACGTCGGCCGGGATGGGCTGCTGTTCGTGCGAAATCTGCTTCTGGACTTCATCCTGCTGGCGCGCGATGTAGCCGGCGTACTTCAGCTGGATCTCGACCTGTTCGGCCAAGACGTTATCCGCAACCACACCGGGGCCGGCCAGCAGCGAACCGTCGGCGTTCTGCACCGCCATCAATGCTTCATATGAAACATTCGGGCGTTTCAGCAGATCAGCTAGTGAGTACTCACGTTCAATTGCCTTGCCCAGCAAGGGTTCCGCGATCTCAGGCGGCATCACGCGCGGATTCACCCACGAGGATTTCAACCGTTCAACTTCCGCAGCCACCGCGTCGCGCTTGCGATTGAAAGCATCCCAGCGCGCGTCGTCGACGATGCCCAGCTGGCGGCCGATTTCGGTCAAGCGCAGATCGGCGTTGTCTTCACGCAGGCTCAGGCGGTATTCGGCACGCGAGGTAAACATGCGGTACGGCTCGGTCACGCCACGCGTCACCAGATCGTCCACCAGCACGCCCAAATAGGCTTCATCGCGGCGCGGTGTCCATTGGTCGCGGCCCAGCGACAACAGCGCGGCGTTGACGCCGGCCAACAGCCCTTGGGCCGCCGCTTCTTCGTAGCCGGTGGTGCCGTTGATCTGGCCGGCGAAGAACAGCCCGCTGATCGCCTTGGTTTCCAGCGTGCTCTTCAATCCACGTGGATCAAAGTAGTCATATTCGATGGCGTAGCCGGGGCGCATGATGTGCGCATTTTCCAGGCCACGCAGGGAATGGATCAAATCCAGCTGCACATCGAACGGCAAGCTCGTCGACACACCGTTTGGATACACCTCGTGCGTATCCAAACCTTCGGGCTCCAGGAAGACCTGGTGCGATTCCTTGTCGGCAAAGCGATGGATCTTGTCTTCGATGGACGGGCAGTAACGCGGGCCCACTCCTTCGATCACGCCGCTGTACATCGGCGAGCGGTCCAGGCCGCCGCGGATGATGTCGTGCGTGCGGGCGTTGGTGTGGGTGATCCAGCACGGCAGCTGTCGCGGATGCATAGCCACATTGCCCATGTACGAGAACACAGGGATCGGGTCCAGGTCACCCGGCTGCTCTTCCAGAATGCTGTAGTTGATCGAGCGGCCGTCGATGCGCGGGGGCGTGCCCGTCTTCAGGCGGCCTTGCGGAAGCTTCAGTTCCTTCAGGCGCTGGCCCAGCGAAATCGCCGGGGGGTCGCCCGCGCGGCCGCCGGAATAATTCTGCAGGCCCACGTGAATCAACCCGTTCAGGAATGTGCCGGCGGTCAGCACCACCGTCTTGGCCCGAAACTTCAGGCCCACCTGGGTCACGGCACCGACAACGCGGTCGCCCTCCACCATCAAGTCTTCAACCGCCTGCTGGAACAACCACAGATTGGGCTGATTCTCGAGACGGCCACGGATCGCCTGACGGTACAGCACTCGGTCGGCCTGGGCGCGAGTCGCGCGGACGGCCGGGCCTTTCGATCCGTTAAGAATGCGGAATTGAATCCCCGCTTCGTCCGTTGCCAAAGCCATCGCGCCACCCAGGGCGTCGACTTCTTTGACAAGGTGGCCCTTGCCGATCCCGCCGATGGAGGGATTGCAAGACATTTGGCCTAGGGTTTCGATGTTGTGCGTCAACAGCAGCGTCTGGGCGCCAGCGCGGGCCGCAGCCAGGGCGGCTTCAGTGCCGGCGTGGCCGCCACCGACGACGATGACATCGAATTCGCGGGGATAGTCCATGATGGGGAGGAAAGATAAGAAGGCGTTCGGTGCTCATTATAGAGGCAGGGGTTGCATGTTTCACGTGAAACATTGCCGGGCTTGATATTGGGCCGGATGGGTACAACCCTGCCGTAGGCAATTGGCAACGAATCAGCCCGGCCGGCGAGTAAATATGTCGGCATCTGCCTCTGTTTCTAAATGGATGTTCCACGTGAAACATGTGGCTGGGCGTCGCTCCGCGCACCGGTTCAACTAGCGGGGTAGGTCTAACGATGTTTCACGTGGAACATTGGACAGGTGAGGAAGCGCCGCAGGTTGTACGCATACTCGGCTTCACTCAAGCTTCTCCTCGATGTTCCACGTGAAACATCGAGGAGAAACAGCCACGCTGACCCCCACTCCTAGTATTCGCGTTGCGTCATGTTCCACGTGGAACATGAAGATCCACCCTGCCCCGAGGCCCAAACCAGCGATGCGAAACATTCCATGGGGTACCCAGCATGGCTTGAGGTGCTGACAACGGTCATAGGGCTCGCCGATCTTTGGGGAATGTTCCACGTGAAACATCGGGGACGGCGAGTGCAACACACTTGAACTGCCCCAACCGTTTTTGATCACTCAATGTTCCACGTGAAACATCCACCCTTTTGCTTTTAGGGGGGCATGACCCACAGAATTTCTCGAAAACCCTCGGATGTGTTTCACGTGGAACCACCCGGCGACCGCCTAACCATGAAATTTCACGATCATTTAGTCGGCGTTGTTCCACGTGAAACAGACTAAATTTGGGGACGGCGACGATTTCGCCTAAGCGCGCATTCTTCCCAAGATGGGCCTGGGAGAGAGAAAAAAAGAGATATTTTTGACCCTACCCTACCCCTTGCCAAAAATATCGCTCTTTTGCGTTTCACGTGAAACACATCACGCAATCAAAAACGCGATTCAAGAAATACAAACCCGGACCATCGCAGAAACCGCATCCGGAAAATTTCTAAGAATGCTGGGAGGGTTGGACGAAGCCGGTTTGAATTCGCCCTGGCTGACGACTCGGAGTTAATTCACAACCTGCGGTGGATATCTCTTTGCAGCCGAAAATTCAAAAACTTCGTCCCATCATCAGCTGTGGAGTTATCAACAGAACGCGTTCGCGCATGGGTCAACCAAAGTTCATTTTCACGATGAACAACTTTGGGGATAACTCGAAAATGCGCGCGCCGAAAGGCACTGGGAAATGAGAGATCGGCGCATGCAAAGCTGATTCGCCAAAATCTAAAATTCGCACAAAACGCCAACGCGTTTCATAGGGACATTGCGATTTTCATGCCTATTGAGGAACGACGAATAACCCATCAAAAGTAGCCTCTTACGGCCCCGGTTCGCGAACAAAATAGCCGTGGAAAACTTTGTGGATAAGATTCGGCTATCGACCCAATTGCCGGGTTCAACGGCGCAACCGGCTCGCCAATAAACCATCGAAAATCAGGCGGGAACTCTTGGGATATGCCTCAGTCAAATTGCGGCCAAATTTCACACTCGCGGATTATCCACACGCGTACTACGCGAAATCTGCGGCGATTATCCCCATCCCGCTTTTCCCCAAGCAACACAACTATCTTGCTTGAGGCGTTGCCGGTCCGCCATCATCCATTTGGCGGAGGCGCAGGGTTTCATGTGAATCCCTGTGGAAAACCTGCTTGTCTGTTTTCCACAGCGCATTTTCCAAGTCTCGATCGCGACGTCCCTTCGGAAGTCTCAAAGCGGTAATCCCGCAGTCATCATCGCCAGCTTATCGGTAAGAAGCCCGAAGTTTTGACCGGGAAACGCAGCGCTATCCCCATTTCTATCCACAGGCTGCGCACCTTCATTTCGGTCTCAAATCGGCAAATTCTGTGCATAACCGGGATGGGGATATCTTTGTGAACAACCGTCCCCGCAAACTCAAAAACGGGCTGTGGCGTGATCCAGAAAGTCATCTCTTAATGCGCCTGGCGCGACTGATAACAATGTGGAAAACCCCGCTAAACACCCGTTTTCCCTAGGGAAAGGCCATGTTTCACGTTGAGCAAGACGCGTAAGGCAGGGAGCGCCGGCGCCATTGCGGCGCGTTCAAAAGCAAGTTTGGAAAAACTGTTTTTCTGTGCAAAACCCAAGGCCAGGGAATGCCTTTGCTTCATTTATGAGCACAAAAATCTTGATGCCCAAAAATAATTATCCACAGACTTATCCAAGGGTCGAGGATAAGTTAGTGAACACTAACTACGGCTGGGATTCAGAGGTGGATGGCGCGCGCAAAGTGGCGTCTTAAATGAAACAACGCCCCAGACTCGGAAGTCTTGGGGCGTTGTAGCCAGGTCGGACCTGGCGGACGGGAAATTGGGATTTCCCGATTTAGAGCGGGCGAATTTCGGCCGCTTGAGGTCCTTTCGGACCATCCTTAACTTCGAATTCGACTTCCTGGCCTTCGTTCAGGCTGCGATAGCCGCGGCCCTGGATGGCGGAAAAGTGTGCGAAAACGTCGGTCCCGCCAACATCCGGAGTAATGAAACCGAAACCCTTGTCAGCGTTGAACCACTTAACTTTGCCCTTCTGAGCCATTTTCTCTAGCGTCCTGTAATTAAGTCGAAATGCAATGAATCAAGGACGCCGTGAGAACTGAACGATCGGTAGAAGTACCTTGCGTTGCTGCTGCGTTCCCGCTCGTCGCCGAGCAACAGAACGAGTCCGCGCGCTGCTTGAATCAACTGCGGAATCAGCATACTCATCCGGCATTACCGGCTCATATTGTTGTTTACCCCAATGTCTCTTTTTTCAGACTCGCACTGAAGTACCGCTAGGCGGAATTCATCTGCCGGCGCGCCAAAAACGCATAAATCGGACCCGTCACAATCACCACGAAAACCATGCGCGTCACGTGGAATGCGGTGACCACCGGGACGCCCAATTGCAGCACTTTGGCGGTGATTGCCATCTCGGCGATGCCGCCCGGTGTGGTGCCCAGAATCAGCGTCGGAACAGGCGCTGCCGACCAATACGACAGCAACGCCCCCAACCCGAATGCCAAGGCCAGCGCACTGATCGTGAACGCCGCAACCACCGCAATAAATCGCGGCGCAGCGCGGAAGAAATCGGGGCGGTAACGATCGCCCAGCGACCAGCCGATGAAGAGCTGCCCCACCTTCGGCACGACGTCCGGCAAGGCCGACAACTCGATGCCCGACACCGTCAGAATCATCGCCACGAGCATCGGCCCCAGCACCCACGGATTCGGCAACCGCAGCTTCATGAAGATCAGGCCGCCCATGCACGTCAGCGCCACCAGCGCGGCAAGGCCTGCGCCATCCACCGTCTTCGGCCCTGGCACCGTCGGGTCCAGCCCCGCCACGCCCCACCATTGAAAAATGAACGGCACCGTCACCACCACCAGCAACACGCGCACGCTGTGCGCCGTCGCCACACGATCAATGCGCGCACCGTGCCGTTCCGCCAGGCTGGCCATTTCACTGGCGCCGCCAATCGCAGACGAGAACCATGCGGTCTTGAAGTCCGCATCCGTATAACGGCGCAGCATGGCCGTGCCCAAGAACGCCAGCGCCAATGCGAACAGCATGCCCACAACGATGGGCCCGGCATTGGTGCCGATATGCCCGACTACCTGCGGCGTGAAATACAGCCCCAGCGACGTCCCGATGACCCATTGCCCGCCGTTGCGCGCCGGGCGCGGGCAGACCGTCCCCAAGCCCGCAATACGCGTCGCTGCAGTCACCAGCAAGGCCCCCAGCATCCAGGGCAAGGGCAGATGCGCCCATACCGCGAACCCCGCCCCGGCCAGCGCAATCGTCAAACCGCCCAGCACCCTTAACAACATGTTCTGACCCACGATTCCTTCCACGTGCATAGCTAATACGAAAAACGAATTATGAGTTAGTGGGATACTTACGAAAAATTTCTCTGCCTACCAGCGTTCACCTTCGCATCCACCATGATCCGATCCAAACTTCCCGACGTCGGCACCACCATCTTCACCGTGATGAGCCGCCTGGCCATCGAACACAAGGCCATCAACCTGGGCCAGGGCTTTCCGGACTTCGACCCCGACCCCGCGTTGTGCGCACTCGTGACCCAGGCCATGGCCAACGGCCATAACCAGTATCCGTACATGCCCGGCGTTGCGCCCTTGCGCGAAGCCATCGCCGCCAAGACGCGCGAACTCTATGGCCACGCCTACGACCCGGAAACCGAGATCACCGTCACCAGCGGCGCTACCGAAGCGCTGATGGCCACCGTGCTGGCCGCCGTGAACAGCGGCGACGAAGTGGTCGTCATCGAACCCTGCTACGACTCTTACCTGCCGGCCATCCGCCTGGCGGGCGGCACAGCGGTGCCGGTGCCGTTGCGCGCCCCCACCGAGGCCGACCCCTACTACCGCATCGATTGGCAGCGTGTGCGCGACGCCATCACGTCCAAGACGCGCCTCTTGATGTTGAACTTCCCGCACAACCCCACGGGAGCCGTGCTGGACGACAGCGATCTGGATGCGCTGGAAGCCATCGTGCGTGATACCGGCGTGCTGCTGGTGTCAGATGAGGTCTATGAGCACATCGTGTTCGACGGCAAGCCGCATGCCAGCGTTGCGCGCCGTCCGCTGCTGGCCGAACACGCGTTTGTCATTTCGTCATTCGGCAAGACGTACCACACGACCGGCTGGAAGATCGGCTATTGCTGCGCACCGCGACAGCTGAGCGCCGAGCTGCGCAAGGTGCACCAGTTCATGGTGTTCACGGTGCCCTCGCCGATGCAATTCGCCTTGGCCGAATTCATGCGCGATCCCAAGCCCTACCTGGACTTGCCCGCCTTCTACCAGGCCAAACGCGACCGCCTGTCGCAAGGCCTGGCCAAGACGCGCTTCCGTCCGCTGCCCAGCCCCGGCACCTTCTTCCTGCTGGCCGACTACAGCCAGATTTCCAAACAGAACGAAGCCGACTTTGCGCGTGACCTGACGGTGAATCATGGCGTGACGGTAATTCCTGTTTCTGCCTTTTATCGGCATCCTGACGCTGCAGAATCCAACCATCGGATCGTGCGCTTCTGCTTCGCAAAGAAGGATGCAACGCTGGACGCGGCGCTGGAGCGATTGGCGCAGGTGTAAGTCCAGAATGCGAATATGAGTAAACGCTCATATTCGTAGATGAAACGCACAAATAAAATAAACAACTGAACAAATAAACAAATGAACAAGGGGCGCCGCAAGCGCCCCTTGTCTTTTTCCCGCCTATCTATACGCGATCACACCGCGCCAGCCGCAAGCTTCCTGGACTTGCGAATCCTGCGCATCACCTGCGGCACCACGACTACCGCCGCTGCCGCCGCCCACAAGCCCATCGACACAGGGCTAGCAAACAGCACGCCCACGTCGCCATCCGTCATCGACAAAGCGCGGCGCAGGTTCTGCTCCATCATGTTGCCCAGCACCACGCCCAGCACCAGCGGCGCCATCGGCACGCCGAACTTGCGCAGGAAGTAGCCCAACGCGCCGATGCCCGCCACCAGCAACAGATCAAACGTGCCGGCGTTGATGGCATACACGCCGATATAGCTAATGCACAGAATGCCTGGCACCATCAGCCAGCCCGGCACCGACAGCACCTTCGAGAAGAAGCGCACCAGCGGCACGTTCATGATGAACAGCAACACGTTGGCGACAAACAGCGACGCGATCAAGCCCCACACCAGTTCGGGCTTGGTTTCAAACAGCACCGGACCCGGCGTGATGTTGTAGAGCGTCAGCGCGCCCATCATGACGGCCGTCGTGCCCGAACCCGGCACGCCCAGCGTCAGCATGGGAACGAACGAGCCAATCGCCGATGCCGTAGCCGCAGCCTCGGGCGCCACCAGGCCGCGCATATCGCCCTTGCCGAATTTGGCCTCGGGGTCTTTCGCTTCGATGATGCGCTTTTCCTGCGAGTACGCGACGGCGGCCGCCACGCTTGCGCCCGCCCCCGGCAACACGCCAACGCCAAAGCCCACCAAGGCGCTGCGCACCACGCTCCACCACGTGAACGCCAGCTCTTTCAAATTGAAGAGCTTGCGGCCACTGGGTTTGACCTCGACGCTATGACCGGCCATCACTTTTTCCAGCATCTCCAGCATCTCGCTGACCGCAAACAGCGCAATCACGACAACGACAAAATCGATGCCGTCGGCCAGGTGTACAGACTCGAAGGTATAGCGGTATACGCCGGAATTCGCGTCCACGCCAACCACTGAAATCGACAACCCAATCATGGCCGCCAACACGCCTTTTACCGGCTGCTTGCCCAGCAAACTCGTCAGGCAGCAGAACGCGAAAATCATCAGCACGAAGTACTCGGCAGGGCCAAACGCCAACGCCCATTTCGCCAACATCGGCGCAAGCAGAATGATGCCAACCACGGAAACGATGGCACCAAAAAAGGCTGACCATGCCGACAGCGACAACGCCACATTGGCCAAGCCTTGGCGCGCCAGCGGATAGCCATCCAGCGTGGTCATGATGGCGCTGGCCTCGCCCGGCACGTTCAGCAAAATGGCCGTGATGCGGCCGCCATACTCGGCGCCCACATACACCGCCGCCAGCAGGATCAGCGCGGTTTCGGGCGGCAGGTTCATCGCGAACGCGATCGGAATCAGCATCGCCACGCCGTTTACCGGCCCCAGGCCCGGCAACACGCCGACCATGGTGCCGATGAACGAGCCGATCATGGCCACCAGAATGTTGGTCAGCGAGAAGGCGAGGCCAAAGCCAATCGCCAGATGATCAAGAATGCCGCTCATATCAGGGTCTCCAGCAGTCCGCCGGGCAGGACCACGTCCAGCACCTTGTCGAACAACACGAAAAAGAAAAGGCTCATGACGACGCCGCCGATGGCGCACTTGACCCAGCCGCCCCCGAACAAGCGGCCGACAAACACCGTCATCAACGAGGTCGCAACAACAAAGCCCAGCCACTGGAACAAGAAGGCATAGCCCACGGTGAACGCCATCATCAGCGCAATGCGGCCGTTGGCGCCGGGCGGATTGGCTTCGACCGAATGGCCGCCCTTGTAGACCAGCCACAAGCCGCACAGGCCGATGATGCCGGCCAGCAGCAAGGGAAAGGCGCGCGGGCCTACCGGTTCGTACGCGAAGGGCGCTTCAATGCCCCACCCCGCTGCTGTCATGAAGGCCGCCAGCGCCAACGCGCCGATGCCCAGGATTCGATCGTTCATGATCCACTTTCCGTTGTTGTGGGGATCGCGCGGCGCAGCCGCCCCCAACGCCGCCCAAGACGTGGGCGGCGCGGATGCGCGATCGGATGGGGGTAAAGCGGCCTTTCGGCCAGCCTCTTCTGGCTTACTTCTTGATCAAGCCAAACGAGTCAGCCAGTTCGGCGTAGACCTTGACCTGGTTCTTCACGTAGGCGTCCAGGTCAGGCCCCGTCTTGTTGAACGGGAACAGACCCTGTTGCTGGCGCAACTTGTCGAATTCGGGCGATGCCGTGGCCTGGTTGAAGGCCTTGACCCAAAACTGGTAGTCGTTGTCCGACACCTTCGGCCCCACGTAGAAGCCGCGGATGATGGGCCAGACGATGTCGTAGCCCTGCTCCTTGGCCGTGGGCACCGTGTTCAGCTTGCCCGGCAGGCGCTGGTCATTGAAGACGGCCAGCACGCGGATGGGGGCGCCGCCTTCCAGCATGGTGAAGGCTTCGGCCGCATCCCCCATGTAGGCCTGGATGTGGCCGCCGCGCAGGGCAGTCACGGCTTCGCCGCCGCCTTCAAACGCCACGAATCGCATTTTCTTGAAATCCACCCCCGCGGCCTTGGCGGTCAGCGCGGCCTTCATCCAGTCCTGGCTGCCTACGGTGCCGCCCGCGCCCAGCACGATCTTGGTGGGGTCCTGCTTGAAGGCGTCCATCAGGCTCTTCAAATCGGTGTACGGGGAATCATTGCGCACGACCGCCACGCCGTAGTCGGTGCCAATCGCGGCCAGCCAGCGCACGTCGTCGACGTTGTACTTGCCGAACTTGCCCTGGGCCAGATTCAGCAGCGAACCGCCCGAGAATGCGACGATGGTGCCGGGTTCGTTGGGGTGCTGCGCCACGATGTTGTTATAGGCCACGGCGCCGATGCCGCCCGGCATGTAGACGATGCGCATCGTGCTCTTGAGCGCCCCGCTCTGCTTCAAGCCTTCAGTGGCCAGACGGCAGGTCAGGTCGAAACCGCCGCCCGGCTGCGCGGGGGCGATGCACTCGGGGCGGCGCGGCTCGTCGGCGGCCTGGGCGGCGCCCAGGGACAAGGTCATCGCGCCAAGCGCCGCCGAGGCGGCCAGGCGCAGCTTCAGGCTGGTCTGCATTATTGCGTCTCCGTGTTTTATAGGTCTTGGTATGGCTGGATGCGCCGAACTGCGGTGATGCCAGATCGGACCCAGCGGACGCTACCGTACAAAACCGAAGCTTTCCAAATCCTTTCAATAACGGCCGTTTTCGTGACGCGGCGCAGCATCCGGGGCCGGTTCCAGGGAAAACACCAACACCGCTCGCAATCCCGGCTGCGGGGCCCGGTTCTCCAGGACCAGCCTGGCGCCCAGAATCCCGGCGATGGTGCCCACAATGGCCAGGCCGAGCCCAGCCCCCGCCTTGTTCTTGCCGGCTGCTCCCCGGCGAAACCGCACACAGGCGCGGGCGATGTCTTCGGCGGACATGCCGGGGCCGTCGTCTTCGACGATCAGGCGGGCAAACCCCTGTTCGGCCTGTACGGTCACCGTGACCTCGCCGCCCGGCGAGGCGTAGCGGATGGCGTTGTCGACCAGGTTAGTGACCGCTTCGCGCAGCAGCCATTCGGCGCCGCTCACCCGAATCGGGCGCAGACGGGCCTCCAGGCCGATGTCCAGTTGCCGGGCGCGAGCCGCCGGAAGCAGGCTGCGGATCACGGCATCGGCCAGCTCGACGAGGTCCACCGGTTCCGGGGTGAAACCGCCTTCGGCCACGGAAGCGTCCTTAGCGCGCGCCAGAGCGAGCATTTGGTTGGTGGTGCGTACGGCCCTGTCCAACCCCTCTTGCATCGCCAGAAGGGCTGTACGGACCTCCTGGGGGTCTGTTTCGCGCAAGGCATAGGCGGTTTGGGTCCGCAACACGGATAACGGCGTGCGCAATTGGTGCGAGGCGTCATCCAGGAACTGACTCTGCACCCTCGCCTGAGCCGCAAAACGGGCCATGTGGAGGTTTACGGCCGCAACCAGGGGCAGGACCTCCCCAGGCATCTCGGACGCGCTCACGGGGCTTAAATCGTCTCCAGAACGCCCTTCTACCTCCTGCCGGAGCCTGACAAGGGGGCGCAAGGCCATGAAAACCCCCAGGACGATCACCAGAACGCTGATCAGGATCACGGCCAGGTCCCGCTCAACCGAGCGCAGCAGCACCTGATGCAAGAACGCCTGGCGGCTTTCCAGCCCCTCGGCGACCTGCACGATTACCCGTCCCCCTTTGTTCGCGTACAGCGGCGGGTCCATCGGCCGCGCCAGCGCCGCAACCCTGACGGGCGTCCCCTGATACGTCGCGTAAAAAAAACGCGGCTCGCCAGATACCAGGGGTTGGTCGGGCATGGGCAGGTCCGGATGCCCGATTTCTGCCAGCCCGTCCTCGGTGGCGACGCGGTAGAACACGCTGCCATTGGCCGTCAGCTCGAAAAATTCCAGCATCAGGTAAGGCTGTTCCATGGCTAATCCACCGCTGGCTGTGGATATGTTGTGGTCGATCGCGCGAAGCGCTCCGGAAAGGGAACGGTCGTAGGCAATGTCGACCTGGTTGCGCAGTTGATGGTTCGACAGCCACAAGGCGCCCATCATCACAAAGACCAGCGTTGGAATCAGCCACCAGAGCAACTGCGTTTTTAGCGTGCGATTGCGTTTTTTTGGCGCGAAAAAACCGGCTTTTTCCGGATTTCTAGTTGTCAACAAGCGTCTCCAGGCAGTAGCCCATGCCTCGCATGGTCACGATCTGCACATCGGAATCGGCCAATTTTTTTCGCAAACGGTGCACCAGCACCTCGATGGCTTCCAGGTTGATGTCTGCATCGTCCGTGAGGATGCGGTCAAGGATCTGCTGCTTGTTGATCGGTTCGCCACTTTTTTGAATCAGCACGCGAAGCACCGCGTGTTCACGTGGGGATAACTGCAAAGTCTGTCCCGAGACCGTGAATTTTTGCGCTGACGTCTCAAAAACCAGGTTTCCCAGAGCCAAACGCGGATGTTCGCGTCCACGGCTGCGCCGAATCAGTGCGATCAAACGCGCTTCCAACTCTTCCACAACAAAAGGTTTTGGCAGGAAATCGTCTGCACCCAGGTGCAGGGTTCCGATTTTTTCGGCCAAGGAATCGCGCGCAGTCAAGACCAACACCGGCGTACGGTCGTCTCGCGCGCGAATTTTTGCCAGCAAAGCATGGCCATCCATGCCCGGAAGTCCCAAATCGAGGATGACCGCATCGAATTCTTCAATTGCCAACCTTCTTTCGGCGACCAATCCGTCGTCAGCCCATTCGACAACAAAGCCCGCATGTCTGGCCAGGCTTCTGGAAAGCCAGCGAGCAAGTTCGGCTTCGTCTTCTATCAGGAGGATGCGCATGGACGGAGTCCGGGGGGGAGTGGCTGGGCGGAATGGGAACGCATGTTTGGCTTTTCCTTTATTTCTCTTTATATAAAGACTAATGATTAATAAGGCCTGTGGATAACTACCTTAACCTTGAAAACCTCATTCTTTTCATCAGCTTGCAGCCGTTTTTGCCTGTGCAAGAACTCTGTGTGGGAAAAAAGTTGAAGTTGGACAACATTTCGGACCCCCTCAAAAACCCCGGCTTGTTCAACTTGCCTCCACACAATGTGCACAACCTGGCTACTTAGGAGTTATCCACAGGGTCGGCCATGGGAAATGGGGTGGAAAGCGGCACTTTTACCCCGAAAAAGCGCCCTTTGCCTACCCGGTTTTTCGCCCTTGCAAGGGGTCAAAAATGCCCCCGGAGGCGTTGCGGAAATCGGCCATTCGAGGGGGTACCCAGGCGCTTTCTTGACAGGGAACTGAACAAAAAGTGAGCAGGTTCCGCCGTAAAATCCGGCCATGGCTACAGAAAAAAAATTCAGGAAATTCAGGGCGAAATTCGGCGTGGCGCACGGGTTAAGAGCCCGTTTGGTGGCTGATAATCTGCCCGCCACCCTGTGCGCGGCGGCGCTGATGGGGCTGTTCGGCGCCCTGGCTACTGTGGTGTTTCGCGAACTGCTGGGGTGGACGCAAATGTTGCTGGGCGGGGAAGATGTCCCGCACGGCATGGTCTCGCTGGCGCGCGGGCTGGACGCCTGGCAACGGTTCCTGATGCCCGCTGCCGGGGGCGCAATTGCCGGCCTCATCCTGCAAATGGCCGCCCGATGGCTGCCAAAGCGGGGCGCGGCCGACTATATGGAAGCCATTTCCATTGGCCGCGGCGTCATTGGCCTGCGCCAGACGCTTGCGCGCAGCCTGTCGTCCATTTTTTCGATCGGCTCCGGCGCGTCGATCGGCCGGGAGGGCCCCATGGTCCAGCTGGCCGCCATGTTTTCATCGTTGACGGGCCGATTCCTGCTGCTTCCGCCCCGCCATTTGCGCTTATTGGTCGCCTGTGGGGCCACGGCGGGCATCACATCCGCCTATAACGCGCCGATTGCGGGCGCCTTGTTTATTTCCGAAATCGTTTTTGGCGTGATTTCGTCTGCCACGCTGGTGCCGCTGGTGGTGTCGTCGGTGGTGGCCAATATCGTCACGCGCCAGATCCTGCACTACGACGCGGTGTTCCATATGCCGCACTTTGAGTTTGTGTCGGGATGGGAAGTGATCAATTACCTGGGGCTGGGCGTGGCCGCTGGCTTGGTCGCGCCCCAATTCCTGCGGTTCCTGGACCTGTCGCGCGCCACGTTTTCGCGGATGCCCTTCCCGGTTTGGCTGCGGATGGCGTTGGGCGGCCTGGTGGTTGGCGCCTTATCGGTCATTAACCCCGAGGTCTGGGGCAATGGGTACAGCGTGGTCAATAGCATGCTGCATACGCAATGGGCGTGGCAGGCAGTGGCGGCCATCTTGCTGATGAAGATAGTGGCTACGGGCGCAAGTGTGGGGTCCGGCGCGGTGGGGGGCGTGTTCACGCCGACGCTGTTTGTGGGGGCGGCCTTGGGTGCGCTGTATGCGAGCTGCTTGCAAGCGGTGTTGCCGGCGGGGGATGTGTCGGCAATTTCCAGCTATGCCGTCGTTGGCATGGGCGCGCTACTGGCCGCAACCACGTATGCGCCGCTGATGTCGATATTGATGATTTTTGAGATGACGCTGAGCTATGAAGTGATGCTGCCGCTGATGCTGGCCTGCATTACCGGTTACGTCATCGCCCATCGCATACGGCCGGAATCGGTGTACGCGAAATCACTGGCGAACAACGAGCGCGCGCAACTCGCGGTGGAGAAATCTGCGCAAGATAAGCGTGAAAATAGAGCTGACCCGGGAAAAAATAGAATGTGAGCAAAGGCTCATATTATTCAGATAGAGGATCGAAGTGCCGGGCCTGAATGCCGACCTGAATTCAGGCCACGAATGATCGTCACGCATCGAGCACTATCGCGTGACTCATGTGTTTCAACCCTTATTTCCCAATACAAAAGCTCGAGAAAATCTCGCCCAGCAGATCGTCGCTGGTGAATTTGCCCGTGATGCTCGACAAGCTGTCGTGCGCCAGGCGGAGTTCTTCTGCAAACAGATCCAGCACGCGGTCGTCTTGCCCCGCATGTTCGCCCGCCAGTTCCAGATGCTCTGCCGCCTGTTGCAAAGCATGCAGATGGCGTTCGCGCGCAAGCCAGGGCGATTCCGCGCCGGGGTTCCAACCGGCAATATTCAGCAGTTCGGCGCGCAAGGCGTCCAGGCCTACGCCGCGCTTGGCGGAAATGCCCAATTCACCCGCGCTTGCGGTGAAGCCTGTGGATAACAGGTCCACCTTGTTGAAAACCTTAAGCACCGGAGTGCGGGGCGGCAGACGCGCGGTGATCTGGGCGTCCAGTTCATCGCCGGGCTGGGTGGCGTCTTGCAGATGCAAAATAACGTCAGCGCGTTCGATTTCCTGCCAAGTGCGGGCAATGCCGATGCTCTCGACGGTGTCTTCGGTTTCGCGCAATCCGGCCGTGTCCACAATGTGCAATGGCACGCCGTCGATATGAATTTCTTGCACCACTTTGTCGCGCGTTGTGCCCGCAATCGGCGTGACGATGGCGATATCGTCGCCCGCCAATGCGTTAAGCAAGCTGGACTTTCCCACGTTGGGCTGGCCGGCCAGCACCACATGCAGGCCTTCGCGCAAGATCACACCTTGGCGTGCTTGCGCTATCAGTTTGGACAAGTCCGACGTCAGCGCATCCAGCGTCGGGCGGGCCTGATACTTCTCAAGAAAATCGATCTCTTCTTCGGGGAAATCCAGCGTCGCTTCCACCAGCATGCGCAGGTGGATGATGCGGTCAGATAAATCATTCACGCGGGCAGAGAATTCGCCCGACAACGACGCCATGGCGCCGCGTGCCGCCGCCACGGACGACGCATCGATCAGGTCTGCCACGGCTTCGGCCTGCGCCAGATCCATGCGGTCATTAAGAAAGGCGCGGCGCGTGAATTCGCCAGGTTCGGCCAGGCGCACGCCCAAGTCGCGGCCAGCGGCCAAACAGCTTTCCAGCACGCGGCGCAGCACAGCCGGGCCGCCGTGGCCTTGCAGTTCCAGCACGTCTTCACCGGTATAGGAATGCGGCGCGCGAAAGTAGAGCGCGATGCCTTCGTCGAGCAGTTCGCCGTCCATGGATTTGAACGGCAAATAGTGCGCGTGGCGCGGCGTAAGTTTGCGCTGAAAGATGCGCCGCACCAATTCGGACAGGTCCGCACCAGAAACGCGCACGACGCCGATGCCGCCTCTTCCGGGGGCGGTGGCAATAGCGGCAATGGGGGCGTAAGCGGACATATCTGAGCGTGGGGGATGCGAGAACAATAGGGGAATATAACTGTTGCGCGGCCCCTTGTTTGCTGGTTAATGTGGCCCCGAGGTTCAAAACCCGAAACAACTCAGGGAGATCACGATGGCATCTCGGTTTTCGCGTGTCTTGGCCTGCGGCTCCGCCGCGGTGATGTTGGCCTTTGGCACATTCAGTTCCGCAATGGCTCGCGATCTGGTGATCGCCTTGAAGACCGAGCCCTCATCGATGGACCCGCAGTACCACGCGTTGACGCCGAATACGCAGATCTCCCAAACCATATTCGACACGCTCGTTGCCACCGACGCCCAATTGAAGCCGCAAGCTGCGCTGGCGGAATCTTGGACGGTGGACGGCAAAGTCTGGACGTTCAAGCTGCGTCCGAACGTGAAGTTCTCGGACGGTACGCCGTTCACGGCGGAAGACGTGGTGTTCACGTACGACCGCGTGCCCAAGGTGCCCAACAGCCCCTCGCCCTTTACGCTATATCTCGGCTCGGTGGCGAAGACCGAAGCGGTCGATCCCATGACCGTGCGCATCACCACCAAGGAAGTCGCGCCGAACCTGCTGGTGAATCTGGCGCAACTGCCCATCATGTCGAAAAAGGCCGCTTCCGGCCCCGCGGCCGAAGGCAAGACCACCACAGAATTGAATAGCGGCGACGGCTTGATCGGCACGGGCCCGTACAAATTCGTGTCATGGAAGCGCGGCGCCGAATTCGTGCTGGCGCGCAATGACAACTACTGGGGCAAGAAGCCCGAGTGGGACCGCGTCGTCTATCGCCCGATCAGCAACGCCGCCGCGCGCGTGGCCGCGCTGTTGGCCGGTGACGTCGACATGATCGAAGATCCTCCCACCGATGACCTGCCCAAGCTGAAGGGCGACAAGAAGCTCTTCGTTGAAGAAACGCCGTCGGTACGTGTCGTGTATGTGGCGCTGGATCAGTACGCGGAGCCGTCGCCGGGCATTCAAGGCACCGACAAGAATCCGATGAAGGACAAGCGCGTGCGTGAGGCGCTGTCCCTGGCCATCAACCGCGATGCGCTGGTGGAACGCGTGATGGGGGGCGTGGCGCTGCCGGCCGGCAACCTGCTGCCCTACCCCATGTTCGGTTCCAGCAAAGAGCATTCCAAGGCGCCCAAGGCCGATGTGGAAAAGGCGAAGGCGCTGTTGAAGGAAGCCGGTTACCCCAATGGCTTCTCGATCACGCTGGGTTCGCCGTCGGGCCGCTACGTGAACGATTCGAAGGTGGCGCAGGCCATCGCATCGATGTGGACGCGCATCGGCGTGAAGACCAGCGTGGATGCGATGGCGCCCCCGGTGTTCTTCAAGAACCGCGACAGCTATGCGTTCTCGGCCTATCTGGCGGGCTGGTCCGTGACCAGCGGCGAGATGTCCAACGCGCTGACGTCCTTGCTAGTGACGCGTAATCCGGAAGCCGGCTTGGGCACCACCAACCGCAGCCGTTACTCCAACCCGAAGATGGACGAGCTGGTGAAGGAAGCGTCGTCCACGATGGATGACGCCAAGCGCGCCGAGCTACTGTCCAAGGCCAGCAACATCGCCATGGATGACTACGCCATGCTGCCGGTGCACTTCGAACTGTCGGTTTGGGCCATGAAGGGCGACATCCGCTACCAGGGCCGCCCCGATCAGGTCACGCTTGCGCAGTTTGCAACGCTGAAGAAGTAATGCGCGACACAGGCGGTCTCCAGTGCTGGCAACAATCGTAAGAAGACTGCTGCAAACCATCGTCGTCATGCTCGTCATGTCGGCGTTGGTTTTTGCAGGGATTTACATGGTGGGCGACCCGGTCTCGATGCTGGCCAGCCCCGAAGCCACCGAAGCGCAACGTGCCGCCATCAGCGCGTCGTTGGGTCTGGACTTGCCGCTGTGGCGGCAATACCTGATCTTCATGGGCCAGGCGGTGCGAGGCGATTTCGGCAACAGCTTCCTGACGGGCGAGCCCGCCATGCACCTGATCCTGGAGCGCATGCCGGCCACCGTCGAGCTGGCCTGTGTGGCCATGCTGCTGTCGGTGCTGATCGGCGTGCCGCTCGGCATCCTGGCAGGTTTGAAGCCGCAAGCGCCCGGTTCGCGCGCCATCATGACGGGTTCCGTGCTGGGGTTTTCGCTGCCCAACTTCTGGGTCGGCCTGATGCTGATCATGGTGTTCGCCGTGATGCTTGGCTGGGTGCCGGCAGGCGGGCGCGGCAAGACCGTGCACATCGGTTCGCTGGAGCTCAGCGTGCTGACGCTTAACGGCTGGTTGAGCCTGGCATTGCCGGCGGCCACGATCGCGTTCGCCAAGTGCGCGATGATCATCCGCGTGACGCGCGCCGCCACGCGCGAAGCGCTGCCCATGGACTACATCAAGTTCGCGCGCGCCAAGGGGCTGTCGGAAAAGCGCGTGCTGGGCGTGCATCTGTTGAAGAACATCTTGATCCCCGTCGTCACGGTTGCCGGGCTGGAATTTGGTCAGGTGATGGCGTTTGCCGTTGTGACCGAGACGGTGTTTTCGTGGCCGGGAATGGGCAAGCTGCTGATCGATTCCATCATCAACCTGGATCGTCCGGTGGTGGTGGCGTATCTGCTCTTGATCGTGTTCTTCCTGGTTATGTTGAATCTGGTGGTGGACATCATCTACACGGTGCTGGACCCCCGCGTACGTTTGGATAGCCGCCGATGACGAGCCCCGCCACCACCGCCGCGCCCGTCGCCGCAAAAAAAGAACAGACGCCCTGGCGGCGCTTTGTGTCGGACTTCTTCGCCAGCAAGCTCGCCACACTCGGCCTGGTGATGCTGGTGGTGATTGTGGGCGCCGCACTGCTGGCGCCGTGGATCGCGCCGCAGAATCCGTACGACCTGGCTGCGCTGGACATCATGGATTCCAAGCTCAAACCGGGCAGCGAAAGCGGTGATGGGTCCATGCATTACTGGCTGGGCACCGACGGGCAGGCGCGTGACCTGCTGTCGGCCATTCTGTATGGCATGCGCACCAGCCTGCTGGTCGCCACCGTGTCGGTGCTGGCGGCGTTTGGCATTGGCGCCACCGTCGGGCTGATCGCGGCTTATTTTGGTGGCCGCATCGACGCGCTGCTGATGCGGGTTGTGGATATCCAGTTGTCTTTCCCCGCCATTCTCGTTGCGCTGATGCTGCTGGCGATTTTGGGCAAGGGTGTGGATAAGGTGATCATCGCGCTCATCGTCGTGCAATGGGCGTACTTTGCCCGTGCCGCGCGCGGCGCGGCGCTGGTTGAGCGCGGCAAGGAATATGTGGAGGCCGCGCGCTGTATGTCCCTGTCGTGGGGGCGCGTGCTGTTTCGCCACGTGCTGCCCAACTGTATGCCGCCGCTCATCGTGATCGCCACGATCGATCTGGCGCATGCCATCGCATTGGAAGCCACGCTGTCGTTCCTGGGGGTGGGCGTGCCGGTCACCGAGCCATCGCTGGGCATGCTGATCTATAACGGCTTCGAATACCTGCTGTCGGGCCAATACTGGATTTCGTTCTTCCCCGGCATTGCGTTGGCGCTTGCCATCATCGCCATCAACCTGGTGGGCGACCACCTGCGCGATGTGCTCAACCCGCGCCACGCGAATTGAAGGCGGACGCGATGCAGACAAGCGCGCTTGAAAAACCCTTGGCCACGCCCCCGACCATTCTTGAGGTACAGGGCCTGAAGACGCACTTCTTCACGCGCAATGGTGTCGTGAAAGCGGTGGATGGCGTGGACCTGACCCTTGCTGAAGGCGAGATCCTGGGGCTGGTGGGCGAGTCCGGCTCGGGCAAGAGCATTACCGGCTTTTCGCTGATGGGCTTGCTGGACGAGCCGGGCCGCATCGTAGAGGGGCAGCTGCGCCTGAATGGTGAAGACCTGCGTGGCGCCACGCCCGCCCGTTGGCGCCAGCTGCGGGGGCAAGAGATCGCGATGATCTTCCAAGACCCCATGATGACGCTGAACCCCGTGCTGCGTGTGGATACGCAGATGATCGAGGCGGTGCAGGCGCATCACAAGGTGTCGCGTGAACAGGCCCGCGCGCGGGCCTTGCAGACCCTGACGATGGTGGGCATTCCATCGCCCGCGGAACGCTTGCGCACGTATCCGCATCAGTTGTCGGGCGGCATGCGGCAGCGTGTGGCGATTGCTATCGCGCTCTTGAATTCGCCGCGATTGATCATTGCCGACGAACCCACTACCGCGCTGGACGTGACGATTCAGGGGCAGATTCTTTTCGAAGTGCAGAAGCTGTGCCGCGAGACCGGCACAGGCCTGATCTGGATCACGCACGATCTGGCGGTGGTGGCCGGCCTGGCGGACCGCGTGTCGGTGATGTATGCGGGACGTGTCGTGGAAACGGGCAGCACGCAAGACGTGATCAGCCATCCGATGCATCCGTATACGCATGGGCTGATTGCATCCATTCCCACGCCGGAGTCGCGTGGCAGGCCGTTGGTGCCGATTCCCGGCATGACGCCGTCGCTGTTGAACCTGCCGCAAGGCTGTGCGTTTCGCGGGCGCTGCCCGCGCGCGACGGACGCCTGTCTGGTCGAGCCGCAGCCCGTTGAAGTTCGCCCGGCGCAATGGGTGCGCTGCTGGCATGCCGGAGACCCAGACCTCAAATGAGCGCAGCAGAAAGCAACGCCCCCATTCTGTCCCTGCGTGGTGTGGAACTGCGCTTCGTGCAGCCCGTGGATATTGCCGGGCGCATTGCGAACCTGTTGGGCGCGGGCTTGAAGACGCAAGTGGTGCACGCCGTGGCGGGTGTGGACCTGGAAGTGCAGCCGGGCGAAGTGATTGGCATCGTCGGCGAATCCGGCTGTGGGAAATCCACGCTGGGCCGCATTGTGTCGGGCATTTTGCCGCCCTCGTCAGGCGATGTGCACTACCAGGGCAAGGCCGTGCGCGCCATGACAGGCACCGAGCGGCGTGCGTACGAGCTGGGCGTGCAGATGATCTTCCAGGACCCGTACGCGTCGCTCAACCCGCGCATGCGCGTGCGCGAAATTATCGGCGAAGCACCGGTGGCGCACGGCTTGATCCGCGCGCGCGACAAAGCGGAATATGTGGCGGGGCTGATGCGGCAGGTGGGGCTGGACCCGACCTTTGCACAGCGCTATCCGCATCAGTTTTCAGGGGGCCAGAGGCAGCGCATTGGTATCGCGCGGGCGTTGGCGCTCAAGCCTTCCGTGATTGTTTGCGACGAGGCCGTGGCCGCGCTGGACGTGTCCATTCAGGCGCAGGTGCTGAACCTGTTCGAACAGCTGCGCGATGATCTGGACTTGACGTATCTGTTCATCAGCCACAACCTGAGCGTGGTCAGCCATATTTCGGACCGCGTGGCCATCATGTACCTGGGCCGCGTGGTCGAGCTTGCTCCCACCGATACGGTTTTTCAACGCGCCAATCATCCGTACACGCAGGCGCTGTTGAAGGAATTGCCGACGTTGACGCCGGGGCGGCGGACGTACCAGCCGATCAAGGGCGAATTGCCGTCACCGCTAGACCCGCCCACGGGCTGCGCCTTTCACCCGCGTTGCCCGCAGGCGATGGCGCGATGTAAGGTGGAACGGCCGTTGCTGCGCGAGATATCGCCGGGGCAGTTCAGCGCTTGTCATTTGAACGATATGTCTTAGGGCTCGGCCCTAAAAACTCACCTCTTTTGAATTATCTCCATCACCATGAAAACCATTGCCGAAATCGAACGCGCGCATCCTGAGCTGACCGCGCTGCGCCGGGATATCCACGCGCATCCCGAACTTGCCTTCCAAGAGACGCGTACGTCGAACCTGGTGGCCGAACGCCTGCGCGAATGGGGCCTGGAAGTGCATACGGGGCTGGGCAAAACGGGCGTCGTGGGCGTGCTGCGCGCGGGCAGCGGCGGCAAGACCATCGGCCTGCGTGCCGACATGGATGCGCTGCCCATGCCGGAGCACAACCGCTTTGCGCACAAGTCCACCATCAGCGGCCGCATGCACGGCTGTGGCCATGACGGCCATACCGCGATGTTGTTGGGGGCGGCGCAGTACCTGTCCACGCATCGCAATTTCGACGGTACGGTGGTGTTCATTTTCCAGCCGGCCGAAGAAGGCGGCAACGCCGGCGCGCGCGCCATGATGCAGGATGGCCTGTTCGACAAATTCCCGTGTGACGCCGTGTTTGGCATTCACAACATGCCTGGCATGCCGGTCAACCAGTTCGGCTTTCGGGCGGGCCCCACGATGGCCTCCAGCAACCGCTGGGACATCGTCATCAAGGGCGTGGGCGGCCACGCGGCGCAGCCGCATGCCTCGGTGGACCCGATTATCGTGGCGGCCGATATGGTGCACGCGCTGCAAACCGTCATTTCGCGCAGCAAGAACCCGCTTGAGCAAGCGGTGCTGTCGATCACGCAGATTCATGCGGGCGACGCGTACAACGTGATTCCCGGCGAGGCCGTGCTGCGCGGCACGGTGCGCACGTACTCGGTCGAGACGCTGGACAAGATCGAAGCAGACATGCGCCGCATCGCCACCACCTTGCCGCAGGTATATGGCGGTACGGGCGAGCTGGACTTCGTGCGCGCGTATCCGCCGCTGGTGAACTGGGAAAACGAAACGGCCTTCGCGGCCAAGGTTGCCGAGGACGCATTTGGCGCCGAGAACGTGCTGCGCGACATGCCGCCCTTCATGGGCGCGGAAGACTTTTCCTTCTTCCTGGAAGCGATTCCGGGCGCCTATCTGTTCCTGGGCAACGGCGATGGCGATCACCGCATGGAAAGCTATCACGGCATGGGTCCGTGCCAGCTGCACAACCCGAACTACGACTTCAACGACGCATTGCTGCCGGTGGGCGCGACCTATTGGGTGAAGCTCGTCGAGGCCTATTTGCCAGCGGCATAAGCACCGTCTAATAACCGATACGCTATTAGCTAATAGTGTTTGGTGCATGAAGCCGCGGGCCTGCCCCGCGGCTTTTTCTATATGACGGGAAGCTTTGATCAAACGCCGATAACTTCGTTTGAGATACAAGGCGCCGTTTCCATAATCGATCGTTCCAGACATGCCGCAAGGCGAAACGGAGCGATCGATGTCCCAGAGCAACGCCCTGCGGCGCGAAGTAGACGCCGCCCCCGCCCTCCAGGCGCAGCAGTTCGATGTGCAGCCGTCCGATGTGCAGCCGTCCGATGTGCACCAGTCCGATGTGCACCAGTCCGATGTGCACCAGTCCGATGTGCACCAGTCCGACGTGCAGCAATTTGAGGTCCGCCCCCTGCCCGGCCCGGTTGGCGCCGAAATCATCGGTTTGGACTTGACCCGCGAACTCGCGCCGGCCGATTTCTCGCGCGTGCATCAGGCGCATCTGGATCATCACCTGCTGGTGTTCCGTGACCAGCGCATCACGCCGCAACAGCACATTGATTTCAGCCGCCGCTTCGGCCCGCTGATGATTCACGTGCTGCACCAGTTTCATCTGGCCGGCCACCCCGAAATCCTGACCGTGTCCAACATTGTGGAAGACGGCAAGCCGATTGGCCTGGGGGATGCGGGCAAGTACTGGCATTCGGATATTTCGTACAAGGAACTGCCCAGCCTGGGCTCGCTCTTGCACGCGCAGGAACTGCCGTCGGAAGGCGGCGACACCTTGTTCGCCAACATGCATCTGGCCTACGACACGCTGCCCGCAGCGTTGCGCAATGCCATCGTCGGCAAGCGCGCCGTGCATTCGTATCTGGCGCAGTACGGCCAGTTGCAGAAGGAAGGGAACTGGCGTCCGAACTTGAGCGCGCAGCAGATCGCGCAAGTGCAGGAAGTGGTGCATCCGGTGGTGCGCACGCATCCCGAGAACGGCCGCCGCGCGCTGTTCGTGAGCGAAGGCTTCACGACGCGCATCGTGGGCCTGCCGGAAGACGAAAGCCGCGCTCTGTTGGACGAATTGTTTGCGCATAGCGTGCGCGCTGAACACATCTATCGCCATCGCTGGCAGCCGCATGACCTGGTGTTCTGGGACAACCGTTCGCTGATCCATCTGGCGGGCGGCACCCCAGATCATCTGCGCCGCAAGTTGTACCGCACCACCATCGAAGGCGATGTGCCGTTTTAAAGAAATGCACCGCGAAAAACGCACCGCGTTTGGCGCAAAGCAGTTATCCACAAGGAACACCATGCAACTGTCATCTGCACTTCGGGATCGCCTGATCCAAACCGCTACCGGCGCCGGGCTGGCGCTGATTCTGGCGGTGCTGGCGCTGGCCTCGCCGACGCCCGCCATGGCGGAAGGACGCATCCGCATCGCGGAGCAGTACGGCATCGTGTACCTGCTGCTGAATGTGGCGCGTGACCAGCAACTGATCGAAAAGCACGGCAAGGCCCAGGGTGTGGATATCTCGGTCGAGTGGGCAAAGTTATCCGGCGGCTCAGCGGTGAATGATGCGTTGCTGTCGGGGGCTGTGGATATCGCGGGGGCCGGCGTGGGGCCGCTCTTGACGATCTGGGACCGCACGCATGGCAAGCAGAATGTGAAGGGCGTGGCGTCGCTGGGCAACTTCCCCTATTACCTGGTCACCAATAACCCCAATGTGAAGACCATTGCCGACTTCACGGACAAGGACCGCATTGCGGTGCCGGCGGTGGGCGTGTCGGTGCAGTCGCGCGTATTGCAGCTGGCCTCTGCCAAGCTGTGGGGCGACGCGCAATTCAACAAGCTGGACAAGATTTCCGTGGCGTTGCCGCATCCGGATGCGGCGGCGGCCATCATCGCTGGCGGCACGGAAATCACCGGCCACTTCGGCAACCCGCCGTTCCAGGAACAGGAGCTGGCCGAGAATCCCAAGGCGCGCATCGTGCTGAATTCGTATGACGTGTTGGGCGGCCCCAGTTCGTCCACCGTGTTGTTCGCCACCGAGAAATTCCGCAAGGAAAATCCCAAGACGTATAAGGCGTTCCAGGAAGCGCTGAAAGAAGCCGCGGCGTTTGCCACGGCAAATCCTGAGAAGGCGGCCGACACGTATTTGCGCGTGACCGGCGCCAAGCAAGACCGCGACTTCTTGATCAAGGTGATCAAGAACCCCGACGTGCAATTCAAGCTGGAACCGCAGAATACCTACGCGCTGGCCGAATTCATGCACAAGGTGGGCGCCATCAAGCATGCGCCGGCCAGCTGGCGCGACTACTTCTTCGATGATGCGCTGACGGCGCAAGGCAGCTGAGATGCCGGTCGCCGCCGCAAGCCCTGTGGATAACGTTCAAAAGACGTCACCGCTGCTAGCTGTGGATAAGGTGACAATCGAATATAAGACGCGCGAACGGCGGGTTCGCGCGACGCATCAGGTCAGTTTCGAGGTGCACGGTGGCGACCGTTTCATCTTGTTGGGGCCGTCGGGCTGCGGCAAGTCGACGTTGCTGAAAGCCGTGGCCGGATTCATCCCGCCCACCGAAGGACGCATCGCCATTGATGGCCAGACGGTGGCTGGCCCTGGCCCGGATCGCATCGTCGTGTTCCAGGAATTCGACCAGTTGCCGCCGTGGAAAACCTTGCGGCAGAACGTGGCCTTTCCGCTGGTGGCCTCGCGCAAATTGAACCGGCGCGAAGCGGATGAACGCGCCATGCATTATCTGGATAAGGTGGGCCTGGCTGCGTTTGCCGATGCGTACCCGCACACGTTGTCCGGCGGCATGAAGCAGCGCGTGGCGATTGCGCGGGCGCTTGCCATGCAGCCGCGCGTGCTACTCATGGATGAACCCTTCGCAGCGCTCGACGCGCTGACACGGCGGCGCATGCAGGAAGAGCTGATGGCCCTGTGGGAAGAGGTGCGCTTCACCTTGCTGTTCGTCACGCATTCGATTGAAGAGGCCCTGGTGCTGGGCAGCCGTGTGCTGCTGTTGTCGCCGCATCCGGGGCGTGTGCGCGCAGAGTTGAATGCGCACGCGTATGGCTTGCACAGCCAGGGTTCTGCCGGTTTTCAGTCGGCGGCGCGGCGCATCCATGACTTGCTGTTCGAATCGCCCGCCCCCGATGCCACGCCCCTGCCGGCTGAGCGCGCTGCGGCCTGAGCGCGCGTTCCTTATGAGCCTTCTTCCATGACTCACGCGCACGCTGCGGCTCCGCCGATCCGCCCCGAAGTGGAATATGACCTGCCGCCCCTGCCCCCGCAGGCGGCCGAGGCGCCGCTGCCGTGGCACGAAAAGCTGTGGCAACACGCCAGCCTGCGCAAGCTGTTCATTCTGGCCTTGCTGGCGGGCTTGTGGGAGTTGGCGGCGCGCTATACCGACAATGACTTGTTGCTGCCGGGAGCGTGGCAGACGGCGCAAGCCTTCGTGCAGGGCATCGCCAATGGTGAGCTGCCGGCGCGCGCCTGGCAGTCGTTGCGGGTGTTGGTGCAGGGTTATCTGGCTGGGGTGGCGCTGGCGTTCGTGCTGACTACGTTGGCCGTGTCCACGCGCTTCGGGCGCGATCTGCTGTCCACGCTGACGGCGATGTTCAACCCGCTGCCAGCCATCGCACTGCTGCCGTTGGCCTTGCTTTGGTTTGGTCTGGGTGAAGGCAGCCTGGTGTTCGTGCTGATCCACTCGGTGCTGTGGGCGCTGGCGCTGAACATGTATGCGGGGTTTCTGGGCGTGTCGGAAACGCTGCGCATGGCGGGCCGCAACTATGGGCTGACCGGGCTGCGGTACGTATTGCAGATTCTGGTGCCTGCGGCGTTGCCCGCGATTCTGGCCGGCCTGAAGATAGGCTGGGCGTTTGCGTGGCGCACGTTGATTGCCGCCGAGCTGGTATTTGGTGCGTCGAGCGGCAAAGGGGGACTCGGCTGGTACATCTTTCAGAACCGCAACGAGTTATACACAGATCGCGTGTTCGCAGGGTTAGCGGCCGTGGTCATCATCGGCCTGCTTGTGGAAAACCTGGGATTCGATACGTTGGAGCGTTTGACGGTACGGCGGTGGGGCATGCAGCGCTAGCCGGCGCGTTGTCCACAGGTAAAAAGGGGGCGGCTTTCTTGCGAAGCCGCCCCCTTTTATTCACCGCCAGACGTCGCCTGGCGATTCATGCAGCCAACCTAAGCGTTCAGAGCTTCAGCCCCAGCGCCTTGGCCACGCCGGCTGCATACGCCGGGTCAGCCTTCTTGAAGTGCTCCAGCTGACGGCGCTGAATCTCTTCCGGCACGCCC
The DNA here is from genome assembly GCF_902859595.1 of Achromobacter kerstersii. Taxonomy (GTDB): domain Bacteria; phylum Pseudomonadota; class Gammaproteobacteria; order Burkholderiales; family Burkholderiaceae_B; genus Achromobacter; species Achromobacter kerstersii. Next base: position 320,915 of record NZ_CADIJQ010000005.1, read on the forward strand.
GCCATGTGGCGGCCGATGTTGCCGAACAGCAGCTCCTGCTTTTCGGGCGTCATCAGGCGGAACAGGTTGCCCGGCTGCGAGTAGTAGTCATCATCCACGCGGTGATTCCAGCGCGCGGCGGCCTGGCCATCCAGCGCCAGCGGCGGTTCGCCGGCCGACGGGGTTTCCTTCCATTCGCCCGCGCTGTTGGGCTCGTAGTTCAGCGTGCCGCCCACGTTGCCGTCGACCCGGCTCGCCCCATCGCGGTGATAGCTGTGGAACGGGCAGCGCGGCGCGTTCACGGGGATCTGATGGTGATTGATCCCTAAGCGATAGCGGTGCGTGTCGCCGTAAGAGAACAAGCGTCCTTGCAGCATCTTGTCCGGCGAAAAATCGATGCCCGGCACGACGTTCGCCGGCGTGAAGGCGGCCTGCTCGACTTCGGCAAAGTAGTTTTCGGGGTTCTTGTTCAGTTCCAGCACACCCACTTCAATCAGCGGATAGTCGCCGTGCGGCCACACCTTGGTCAGGTCGAACGGGTTGATGTGGTAGGTGGCGGCTTCGGCCTCGGGCATGATCTGCACCTTCAGCGTCCACTTCGGGAAGTTCTTCTTTTCGATGTTTTCGAACAGATCACGCTGCGAGCTTTCGCGGTCATGCGCCACGACTTGCGCCGCTTCTTCGTCGCTCATACAGACCACGCCCTGCTGCGACTTGAAGTGGAACTTCACGTAGAAGCGTTCGCCGTCCTTGTTGACGAAGCTGAACGTATGCGAGCCAAAGCCGTGCTGCTGGCGCAGGTTGGCGGGAATGCCGCGGTCGCTCATCAGGATGGTGACCTGGTGCAGCGATTCGGGGCTGAGCGACCAGAAGTCCCAGGCGGCGGTGGCGCTGCGCAGGTTGGTCTTGGGGTCGCGTTTCTGGGTGTGGATGAAGTCCGGAAACTTCAGCGGGTCGCGGATGAAGAACACGGGGGTGTTGTTGCCCACCAGATCCCAGTTGCCTTCGTCGGTGTAGAACTTGATGGCGAAGCCGCGCACGTCGCGTTCGGCGTCTGCCGCGCCGCGTTCGCCGGCCACGGTGGAAAAGCGCAGGAACAGCGGGGTTTGCTTGCCGACCTGGGAAAAGATGCTGGCGCGCGTGTAGCGCGAGATGTCGTGGGTGACGGTGAAGGTGCCGTAGGCGCCGGAGCCTTTGGCGTGGACGACGCGTTCGGGGATGCGTTCGCGGTCGAAGTGGGCAAGCTTTTCAATCAGCCAGAAGTCCTGCAACAGCGCCGGACCGCGCGGGCCCGCGGTCAGCGTGTTGGTATTGTCCGCCACCGGCGCGCCTGAGGCGGTGGTCAGTTGCTTCTTGTCGGTCATAGCACACTCCCTACGTGATCTGGAGGGCGCGTGGCCTTTGCCGGCCCGCGCCGTGTTGTGAATATTCCCCGGCGATGCCGCCCGGGGAATATGTCCGACACATCATAGGGGTCATCGTTTCACTTGTGAAGTTGATTGAAGCACCAAATTCAATTGATTAAAGCTATTAAGAAATGCCTCAGATGGCGTGCTTCGGTCATCGCTGCAAACGGCGCGCGCATAAAAAAACCGGCCCCTTGGGGCCGGTTCTTCATGCTTGCAAGGAAGAGGCTTAGCGGTTTGCCGCGGCTTCCGTCTTGCGTTGCATGGCGCGGGTGATGGACCATTGCTGCGCGATCGACAAGGTGTTGTTGACGCACCAGTACAGCACCAGACCGGCCGGGAAGAAGAACATCATCCCACCGAACACCAGCGGCATGATCATCATGACCTTGGCCTGGATGGGGTCCGGGGGCGTCGGGTTCAGTTTGATCTGCAGGAACATGGTGGCCATCATGATGGCGGGCAGAATGAAGTACGGGTCGCGGATCGACAGGTCATGGACCCACAGAATCCACGGCGCGCCGCGCATTTCCACGCTGGCCAGCAGCACCCAGTACAGCGAGATGAACACCGGAATCTGCACCACCATCGGCAAGCAGCCGCCCAGCGGGTTGATCTTTTCGGTGCGGTACATCTCCATCATGGCGGCGTTGAGCTTCTGCTTGTCGTCGCCGTACTTTTCCTTCAGCGCTTGCAGACGCGGGGCCACTTGCTTCATGCGGGCCATCGAGCGGTAGCTTGCGGCGGCCAGCGGGTAGAAGATGGCCTTGATCAGCACGGTCAGTGCGACGATGGTCCAGCCCCAGTTGCCCAGCAGCGAATGCAGCCACGTCATCAGCGTGAACAGTGGCTTGGCGATGATGGTCAGCCAGCCATAGTCCACCACCAGTTCCAGGCCGGGGGCGAGCGCCGCCATGGCCTTCTGGTCTTGCGGGCCAACCCACAGGTGCGAGTCGACGCGCGACGCGGAACCCGGGGCAATTTCACCCACGGCTTCGATGCTGCGGGCGGCGTACAGGTTCTTCTGCACTTCCAGCAGTTCGTTCGTGCGCGGCTTGCCTTGCGGCGGCACCCAGGCGGTGGCGAAGTAGTGCTGCACCACGGCGATCCAGCCGTTGTCCGCCTGCTTGATGTAGTTGGCCTTCTTCTTTTCGATGTCGCTGAAGGTGCTCTTCTGGAACTTGTCCTGTTCAGAGTAGACGGCGAAACCGGTGAAGGTGTGATAGAAGCTCGACGTGTCGGCCGGGTCGTTGCCGTCGCGCTCAAGCTGCAGGTACAGCGCGGGCGTGACGGGGGCGGAGCCGACGTTGGCCAGGTCATGGCGCACGTCGATGTCGTAGCGGCCCTTGTGCAGGGTGAACGTCTTGGTGACCTTCACGCCGCCCGATTCGCCTTCGAAGGCAACGACGAGGCTGTCGCCGGTCAGTTGGCGTTCGGTGGACACGACGCGGAAAGGCGTCTGGTGCGTGGGGAAGCTCTGGCCATTGGGGGCGCCAACCACGCCGGATTGCACGACGTAGGTCAGGCCGGCCGAACGGTCCAGCAGCACGGTGGGCTTGTCGGGCTGGCCGGTTGCCGGGTACTTCAGCAGCTCGGCGCGCACCAGTTGGGCGCCCATCGTGTCGAACGTCAGACGCAGAACGTCCGTCGTGATGACGACTTCTTCCGAGCGTGCGGTAGCGGGTGCAGTGGCGCCAGGAACCGCCGACGGCGTAGCTGCCGTGGAGGTCGGCGCGCTGGGCACCGATGGCGTGGCGTTATTGGCGCCGGCCTGCGGTTCAGCCGTGCTGGCCGCGGGCGTCGGGCCCCCGAACAGCGACGGCTTGCCGTTATGGATTTGCCAGTTGTTCCATAGGAGCAACAGCGAAAAGGAAAAAATCATCCAGAGGACGGTTCGTCGGATATCCATGGTGCCTACTGAAGTGAATACGGGCCAGCAAAGCCCGCCAGTTTAGCGTCAATCGTGCTCGGTGCGGTGGCTGTGGGAACAGCACGGGGGGCCATTGGTTCCCCGTGTTGGCGGAACCGGGTCCCATCCGCCGGGCGACCACGGATGGCAGCGGCCAATGCGCCGAACCGCCATCCAGAAACCGCGCCAGGCGCCGTGGCGTTCGATTGCTTCAATCGCGTACGCCGAGCAAGTAGGGGTAAAGCGGCACTGCCGGCCGATCCAGGGACTCAGGAAAAACCTGTAGAACCGGATGGGGGCGATGAGCAGTGCTTTGAAAATCATCGCGCGATCCGTTCAAAGTGAGCGTCCACTTCGGCTCTGACCAAGCGTTTTAGCGAGGTGAGCGTGGTGGGAGCGACTTTGCTATGCAATCGCACGACGTAATCCTTGGGCGGCAACGCCAGACGCCGGTGGCGGAACGCTTCGCGGATGACCCGCTTGATGGCGTTGCGCGTACTGGCGTGGGCGGCGAAGCGCTTGGCGATGATCAGCCCCAAGCGGGCACAGGCATCCTGGCCGGGAGGCAGATCATTGGGAGCCGAAGTCACAATGAATAACGCCCCTCGAGCAAGACGCCGGCCTTTTAGGGCAGCGGCGAACTCGGAGGGGCGATGCAACCGCGCCTCCGGGGGAAGCGTGGAGCGCGGCATGGACTGCGGGTCAGGCGTTTGCGCGGAACCAGAACGAGATTGCGAGAGGTCTTGCAATATGGCCGGTCCGTGCAAAGAGTCACGGTCTTCCGGAAAAACCGGAAAACCAGAACTTAGACAGCCAGACGCTTACGGCCCTTGGCGCGACGGGCGTTCAGGATGGCGCGGCCAGCGCGGGTTTTCATGCGCACGCGAAAGCCATGGGTGCGCTTGCGGCGGGTAACGGAAGGTTGGTAGGTACGTTTCATGGACGATCCACAAAAAGAACAAAAGTCAGAAGGGACCTGCCCGGAGGGTTCCAGGTCGCGGATTCAGCAGCGGGTATCTAGTGAGCATTTTTGCAACATGTGCAAAAAACAACTCGTAGACGGGGCTCTGGACAAGGGATTTCTCCCCAGGCGACCTATTCAGCAAAGCTAAAAACCGGACAGTGCAGTAAGCGCCCCAACCAATGAAAGGAGGGGTCTTGCCACAACTCCGGCTAAGCTCTCTGTGAAACCTTCTGACAGACAGAATTCGGAAAAGCCCACCATTTCAGCAAGTTTTCCCTGTCTTGTCAAACAGTTAAGCCTGAGCAGTGTAGACGCTTATGTCCTACCCTGTGGATAACCCCAGCCCAGGCAAGGTAGAATCGAGGTTTGAATAAGAGCGACATGAAAGAATTCTGGCAGACCTGCGTCAGTCGTCTTGAGCAGGAACTCCCCCCCCAACAAATCAGCGCGTGGATACGACCGCTGGTCCCGCTTGCGTACGACGAAACGCAGGCGGTGCTGCGCGTTGCCGCGCCCAACCGCTTCAAGCTGGATTGGGTGCGTAAGAATTTTTCCCACCAGATTGAAGCGTTGGCCGCGGAGTGGTTCAAGCGACCAGTACAGGTGTTGTTCGAGTTGCCTTCTCATGGAGCCGCCCCGCGTATGCCGGTCGCGCCCGTGCGTGCGCCGCAGCCCGATCAGTCCCACCTGTCCGCTGCACAGCCCTCAGGCGGCGCGCCGCCCATGCAGGCCCCGGCTCCGGCCGCCCCACCCCCGCCCGCGACCACGGCGGCTGCCCAGGCGGTCAACGCCGACGCGGCCAACATCGTGTACGAGCGTTCGCGCCTGAATACGGATCTCACCTTCGAGAACTTCGTGACGGGTAAGGCGAACCAGCTCGCGCGCGCCGCGGCGCTGCAAGTGGCCGAGAACCCGGGCACGTCCTACAACCCGCTGTTCCTGTATGGCGGCGTGGGCCTGGGCAAGACTCACTTGATCCACGCCATCGGCAACGCCATGGTGGCGGCCGGCACGGGCGTACGCGTGCGCTATGTGCACGCCGACCAATACGTGTCCGATGTGGTGAAGGCGTACCAGCGCAAGGCGTTCGATGATTTCAAGCGCTACTACCATTCGCTGGACTTGCTGCTGATCGATGACATTCAGTTCTTCTCCGGCAAGAACCGCACGCAGGAAGAATTCTTCTACGCGTTCGAAGCGATGGTGGCCCAGCGCAAGCAGATCATCATCACCAGCGATACGTATCCGAAGGAACTGTCGGGCATCGACAGCCGCCTGATCTCGCGCTTTGACTCCGGCCTGACGGTGGCGATCGAGCCGCCCGAGCTGGAAATGCGCGTGGCGATTCTGCTGCGTAAAGCGGAATCCGAAGGCGTGCCCATGCCCGAGGAAGTGGCCTTCTTCATTGCCAAGCATCTGCGCAGCAACGTGCGCGAGCTGGAAGGCGCGTTGCGCAAGGTGCTTGCCTACGCCCGCTTCCACGGCCGCGATGTGCTGACGGTGGATGTTTGCAAGGAAGCCCTGAAGGACTTGCTGTCCGTGTCCAACGGCCAGATCACTGTGGAAAATATCCAGAAGACGGTTGCGGATTTCTACAAGATCAAGGTCGCCGACATGTACTCGAAACGCCGGCCCGCCAATATCGCATTGCCGCGCCAGGTCGCGATGTACCTGGCGAAGGAGCTGACGCAGAAAAGCCTGCCGGAAATCGGCGATTTGTTCGGGGGTCGTGATCACACCACCGTACTTCACGCCGTACGCAAGATTTCCGACGCCCGCGCAAAGCAAGCGGAGCTCAACCATACCCTGCACGTGTTGGAACAAACTCTAAAAGGATGAACATGCAACTCGTACAAACCACACGCGATGCATTGCTGAAACCGCTGTCGACTGTGGCGGGCATCGTCGAAAGACGCCATACCCTGCCCATTCTTGCGAACATCCTGATGCGCAAGGAAGGCAACAAGGTTGCCTTTATTGCGACCGACCTGGAAGTACAGATCACCACGCACGCCGACTTCGGCGTGGGCCAGGACAACGAGTCCACCACGGTTGCCGCGCGCAAGCTGCTCGACATCCTGAAAGCGCTGCCGGATACCGGCGACGTGCGTCTGGCGCTGGCCAGCAACAAGCTGTCGGTGCAGTCGGCCAAGAGCCGCTTTGCGTTGCAGACGCTGGCTGCCAGCGAGTTCCCCACCGTGGCTCAGCCCGAGCAGTGGGACGTCTCGCTCACCATGCCGCAACGCACGCTGCGCCATCTGTTCAACATGGTGCACTTCGCCATGGCGCAACAAGACATCCGTTACTACCTGAACGGCATGTTGCTGGTGTTTGAACCGGGCCGTGTGCGCGCCGTCGCCACCGATGGTCACCGCCTGGCGCATTGCTCGACGGAAGCTGACGGCATTGCCGAACGTCACGAAGTGATCGTGCCGCGCAAGACCGTGCTGGAAATGCAGCGCCTGCTGGAAGACTCCGATGAAGTGGTCTCCATTGATGTGGCGCCGGGCCAGATCCGTTTCCGTTTCGGCGACGTCGAGCTGGTGTCCAAGCTGGTCGAAGGCAAGTTCCCCGATTTCACGCGTGTGATTCCCACGAACTACACGCGCCACTTCATGGTGGGCCGCGAAGCGCTTCAAGGCAGCTTGCAGCGCGCCGCCATTTTGACGACCGACAAGTTCAAGGGTGTGCGCCTGCAACTGGCGCAGAACCAGATGAAGATTTCGTCTTCCAACGCCGAGCAAGAAGAGGCGCAGGAAGAAATCGACATCGACTATGGCCATGAAGCCCTGGACGTGGGCTTTAACGTGGGCTACCTGCTCGACGTGCTGGCCAACGTGAAGGTCGACAACATCCAGTGGTCGGTCATGCCCGACGCCAACGCGTCGGCGCTCATCACCCTGCCCGAAGACGACCAGTTCAAGTACGTCGTCATGCCCATGCGGATTTGATCCGCGCCCCACGCGTTTGTGGGTTTGTGCCGCTTGCGGGCCTGAGGGCTCGCGGGCGGTCCGGCCGCCAGGCCGTTCTTTAAAGCGTTATCGAACCAGACATGTCAGATCAGCAGAACACCACTCCCGAGACCAGCGGCTACGGCGCTGACTCGATCAAGATGCTCAAGGGGCTGGAGGCCGTGCGCAAGCGCCCCGGCATGTACATCGGCGACACGTCCGACGGCACAGGCTTGCACCACATGGTGTTTGAAGTCGTGGATAACGCCATCGACGAAGCTCTGGCCGGCCATTGCGACGACATCGTCGTCACCATCCATACCGACAACTCGATCTCGGTCACCGACAACGGCCGCGGTATCCCCACGGATATCCACAAGGACGACGAATTCCACCGCAGCGCGGCGGAAATCGTGATGACCGAACTGCATGCCGGCGGTAAGTTCGACCAGAACTCGTACAAGGTGTCTGGCGGCCTGCACGGCGTGGGTGTGTCTTGCGTGAACGCCCTGTCGGAATGGCTGCGCCTGACGATCCGCCGCAACGGCCAGGTCCACCAGATGGAATTCCGCCAAGGCGCGCGCGTGGCGCCCCTGGCTGTGACGGGCACGACGGACATGCGGGGCACGGAAGTGCGCTTTCTGGCCGACCCGGTCATCTTCAACAACATCGAATACCACTACGAGATTCTCTCCAAGCGCTTGCGCGAGCTCTCGTTCCTGAACAACGGCGTGAAGATCCGCCTGGTGGATCAGCGCCAGGGCAAGGAAGAGAATTTTGCGTTCTCGGGCGGCGTGAAGGGCTTTGTTGAATACATCAACCGCGCCAAGACCGTGCTGCACCCGAACGTGTTCTCGGTCAGCACCGAGTCGGCCGCAGGCGGTGTGTCGGTGGGTGTGGAAGTGGCGATGCAGTGGAACGACAGCTATAGCGAAAGCGTGCTGTGCTTCACCAACAACATCCCGCAGCGCGACGGCGGCTCGCACTTGACCGGCCTGCGCGCGGCGATGACCCGCATCATCAACAAGTACATTGCCGACAACGAATTGGCCAAGAAGGCCAAGGTTGAAACGTCTGGCGACGACATGCGCGAAGGCCTGGCCTGCGTGCTGTCGGTGAAGGTGCCCGAACCCAAGTTCAGCAGCCAGACCAAAGACAAGCTCGTGTCCAGCGAAGTGCGTCCGGCCGTTGAAGAAGCCGTGGCCCGCACGCTGGAATCCTGGCTGCTTGAAAACCCGAACGACGCCAAGGCGTTGTGCAACAAGATCGTTGAAGCCGCCCGCGCCCGCGAAGCCGCGCGCAAGGCCCGCGAAATGACGCGGCGCAAGAGCGTGCTGGAAGGCGCTGGCCTGCCCGGCAAGCTTGCCGACTGCCAGGAAAAAGACCCCGCGCTGTGCGAGCTGTACATCGTCGAGGGTGACTCCGCAGGCGGCTCGGCCAAGCAAGGCCGCGACCGCAAGTTTCAGGCCATCCTGCCGCTGCGCGGCAAGGTGCTGAACGTTGAGAAGGCGCGCTTTGACCGCCTGATCGCCAGCGAACAGATCGCCACGCTGATCACGGCGCTGGGCACCAGCATCGGCCCCGATTTCAACGTGGAAAAGCTGCGTTACCACCGCCTGATCATCATGACTGACGCGGACGTTGACGGCGCGCACATCCGCACCCTGCTGCTGACGCTGCTGTACCGCCAGATGCCTGAGCTGGTTCAGCGCGGCTATGTGTATATCGCCCAGCCGCCGCTGTACAAGGTGAAGGTTGGCCGCGAAGAACGCTATCTGAAGGACGACCAGGAAGAAGCGCAGTTCATGCTGCAACTGGCGCTGAAGGATGCCGAGATCATCTCGGGCGGCAACATCATCCGCGGCGAAGAACTTACCGATCTGGCCAGCCAGTACGTGGCGGCTGACGGCGTCATCGCGCGTTTGGCGAAGGTGTTCGACGTGGGCGCGTTGTCGGCCATGGCCGAAGGCGTTGAGATCAACCTGGAATCGGCAGAATCCACCGCCGACTCCGCCAAGCGCCTGGCTGATGCCATGCGTGACCCGGTCAGCGGCAACGGCGTGGAAGTGGTGCCGCAGTTTGATGAGGCCACCGAACGTCATCGCTTGTCCGTGCAGCGCATGCACCACGGCAACGTGCGCGTCAGCATCATCGACGCCGACTTCGTCAACGGTTCCGACTACGCCATTCTGTCCAAGGCCGCCAAGAGCTTCCTGGGCAAGGTGAGTTCGCGTTCGCTCGCCGCGCGTGGCGAAGGCGACAAGCGCAAGGAACAGACGGTGTCCGACTTCCGCGAAGCCATGCAATGGCTGCGCAGCGAAGCCGACCGCAGCATCTCGAAGCAGCGCTATAAGGGTCTGGGCGAAATGAACCCGGAACAGCTGTGGGAAACCACGATGGACCCGAAGGTGCGCCGCCTGTTGCGCGTGCAGATCGAAGACGCCATTGCGGCGGACGAAGTCTTCACGACGCTGATGGGCGACGACGTCGAACCGCGCCGCGCGTTCATCGAACGCAATGCGCTGTCGGCGGGCAATATCGACGCGTGATCAAGCCCATACGTGATGTCGTCAGAACGTAGATCGTTCTCGGGGATCTGATGGGTTGATAGGGCTGCTTCGGCAGCCCTTATTTTTTGTGGTTGCGTTTCCAAACGGCAAGGATGGGGTGATGGGTAATCGGGCGTGGCTCTATTTGCAGTCAGAAGACAAAGGGCATAGCCCTTCAGTGGAAATCGCCAGCGCCAATGGCAATTTTCCGACCCTGTGGCAGGTCTTGCTGGCCGGCGCAGCGGACGTAGAGGCGGACGTGTCGCAGCGTGTGTTCGGCGATGCGGAAACCGCGGGGCTGGCCGCGCGCGCGAACGACGCGCATGACCGCTTATGCGAGCTGGCGGCCTTCTTGCTGTTGCATGCGGCACACGACGATGCGCCCTATTGCTTGCAGCTGGATGCCGCCGCCACGTACCTGGCAGAAATGATCGACGCGCAAGCCGATGACGCCGTCTTGTGGATCACGGCGAATCTGGACGAATTGGCGTGGCTGCATGAGGACGGCGCGGCGGCGTACGCCGCCCACGCACGCGCGCAGTGCAATCTGCGTTGGCAGCAGCTGCATGCCTGCATGGCAGCCGAAGACAGCGCGGGCGTTTTGCGCTTGCTGGGCGTGCACGGCGTGGACGACGCGTCGGGCTGGGCGTGGCGCTTTGGTCTGGGTGGCTTGAGTCACCCTTACTTTGCCGAGCAGGTTCCGGTGCGCACCGTGCGCTACGAAGACTTCGTGACGCAGGACGGGGGCGAAGACGGCAGCGAAGACGGCAGCGAAGAAGACAACGAAGACGACAGCGAAGACGCCAGCGAAGAAGACAACGAAGGCGAAACAGAACGCCCCGACGGTACGCACCTTGGCGCCGGCCTGCACCGCTTTCTTGTGGACAAGTTGTGGGGCGTGCGTGTGGGCGCGGCCGACGATGGACGGATCGTGCTGGCGCCGCAGTTCGACACCATCTGGGCATTTGAAGACGGCGTTGCAACGGTGTTGAAAGGCGACAAGATCGGCTTGATCGACACGGATGGCCGCGAACTGATGCCGTGTGTGTTGGATGAAGCGTGGAGTTATGCACAGGGCCTGGTGATGGTGCGGGTCGGCGATCAGATCGGCTTTGTGGATAAGCAGGGAGCGTGGGCGATTGCCCCCCGATTTGAATCTGCGGGCGATTTTTCGCCGGGCGATCTGGCGCCCGCTTTTGATTCGGGCCAATGGGGGCTGATCGACCGGACAGGCGCGTGGGCCGTGCCGCCGTGTTGGGACGACATCAATTGGGATGACGCGTTGCACGCCTACGTGACCGAGCGCGACGCCTTGTGCGGATTGATCGACAAACATGGCCGTCAGGTGCTGGACGCGCAGTACGCAGCGTTTGCGCCGGTGGATACGGAAACCGACGCCGCGGATTTATGGGCGCAGGCACGCATGCGCGTGCGTGTCCTGACCGACGACGACAAACGCGGCATCGTCGACAGCCAGGGCAATGTGATCGTGCCTGTGGTCTATACCGATTTGGCAGACGTCATCTGGCTGCCGTCGGACGACCCCGCCGAGATTCCGCCGCCGCCCGCCGGTCAGGCGGGCCGCTACGTGCGCGTGTTGCGGTGCGTGGATCACGGCGAATGGGACGAATGGTTCCAAGGCGTCTACGACATGCAAGCAGGCCGTGAGGCGTTGCCCTGCACGCAGCACATGCTGTTCGGTTTGAAGTGGGGCGCTGACTACGGCTGGCTGTGCGCGGTAGCGCCTGACGCACCCAGCGAGCACAGCGCGGACGGCCTGCACATCGGTATCGCAGATGCGCACGGCGTCTGGTTGCATGAGCCGGTCTATGCGTGGATCGGCGCGCCGGCGTCGTTGCGTACTGCGGATGGGGTGCATGGCGGGCCGCCGGCGATTGCTCAATGCTGGGCAGCAGGCTTGCCGGTCCAAGCGTTGCGGGCAGACACGGGCGCCGTCTGGTGGCTGTATGCGGATGGCCGGACCCGCGACGACGGCTCAGGCCTCCCCGCCACACACCTGCTTGATCGTCTGCCTTAACCAGCGGTGCGCCGGGTCGCTGTCCAGCCGGGGCGGCCACGCCTGCACGACTCTGACCGATGCCATCGGGATTGGCACGGCGAAGCCGCGCAGGGCCAGCCCCAAGCGCTCGATGCCCGGCATCAGGTGTTGCGGCATGGACGGCAGGATCATGTCGGAATCGGCCAGCGCGAAGATGGCGGCGTGGAAGGTGGGCGTGATCAACGCGACGCGCCGGGACAGGCCCAAGTCGCTCAGCGCCAGGTCCAGGGGGCCTTGCGCGCGGCCGCGCCGCGAGACACTGATGTGCTCGTAGGCGACGAAACGTTCGGGCGTGATGTCGTCCTGGAAGATGGCGTGGCCGGCGCGTGCCAGGCCGCAGAAGGACGTTGTGAACAACGTCTGCACCTTGATGTCGGCGCCGAATTTCTGCGACGAGCCGATGTACAGGTCGGCGTCGCCCGCGAGCGCGTCGCTGTCATCTTTCGCTTCCGACAGAAAGCGCAGCACGGCGTGAGGCGCGTCGCGGCGCAGCTGTTCGCGCAGGCGGCCGCCGTAGGCGCTGACGAACACGTCGTTGGACCGTAGCGTGAACACCCGCGTCAAGGAACCCAGGTCCACATCCTGCCTAAATGCAGAGATCACTGTCTGCGCCTGTTCCACCACACTGCGCACCTGATCTCGCAGCGCCAGGGCGCGCGGCGTGGGCGCCAGCCCGCGGCCCGAACGCACCAGTACGGGATCGCCCACGGCCTCGCGGATGCGGGCCAGGGCGCGGCTCATGGCGGGTGTGCTCAGGTTGAGGCGGCGCGCTGCACCGGCGACGCTGCCTTCCTGGATCAGGACATCCAGTGTCAGCAGCATGTTGAGGTCTGGCGTAGTCATGCCGCCAAGCATAGCGCGGCTCTCCGGCCGAATCGGGCTGCCGGAGTTGCACGCCGTGCAATCGTGAGTTGCGCTGAACGGCATTCCCCACCGGGTCCGACGCCGCCAACAATGCCCCCTTGGCAGCGCTTGGGCGCCAGCCGGACAACAAAGGAGACACACATGGCATTAGACGTTCTGGAACTGCATCATCACGCGGTGCGCATGCCGCTTGCGAAGGTGGCGGCGATGGGTGCGTTCTATGGAGACGTGCTGGGCTTGGACACCGACAAGGGCCGCTGGGAAATCCCGGGCATTGCCGGGTACTTCCTGGACATGGGCAATGACTGTCAGATCCATCTGCTGGGCAGCGACGGCCCCTCGCCCTATTCCCAAGGGCCGGGCCGCGACCCTGTGGAAAACCATGTGGCGCTGGCGGTGCGGGACATTGCTGCGGCCGAAGCCGAACTCCAGCGTCAAGCGGTGGACTACTGGAAGTTGGACAATGTGGCGGCGCCCGAACTGATGCAGCTGTTCCTGCGCGATCCGGTGGGCAACTTGATCGAGCTGCATCAGATTGGCCGGTGCCGCTGCAAGCGCAGTGACCGCCTGTTTGCCGATGCGAAGGCCGCCGAGGGCGCGGCGCCGGCCCAAACCGCCCCGCAAGACTGATGGCCCTGGGGATCAGTCATGTTCATTGATCTGAATGCGCTGGCGGGCCCTGCCCGCTACAAGCTGCTGACCGCAGCGATCGTGCCGCGTCCCATCGCGTGGATCGTGTCGCGCGACGCGCGGGGGGCGACGAACGTGGCGCCCTTCTCGTTCTTCAACCTGATGTCGGGTGACCCGCCGCTGATCTGCGTGGGTATCGGGATGCGTGACGGCGCACCCAAGGACACCGCCCGCAATATCGCCGAGCGTGGCGAGTTCACCGTCAATCTGGTGTCGACCCGGCTAGCGGCCAGAATGAATGTGACGGCGGTGGATTTCCCGGCAGGCGTCGACGAATCGGCCGAGGCCGGTCTGGTGTTGTCCCCTTCCGAGCGTATCGGCGTGCCACGGGTAATGCAGTCGCCTGTTGCGTTCGAGTGCCGGGTGCATGAACTGCTGCGCATCGACGGCCGCAGCCTGGTGGTGGCCGACGTGGTGGCCATGCATGTGCAGGATGCGCTGGTGGCCGACCGCGACCATCTGTACCTGGATGGCCCGAAGATGGACCTGCTGGCCCGTCTGCATAACCCCGGCTGGTACAGCCGCCCGCAGCCCGCCTTTCAGATGCCGCAGCTGAACCTGGCGCAGTGGGAAGCCCTGAAGCAGTCTGGCGAAGCGGCGGGCTATCTTGAGCAGTCTTTCATATAGCAGGCGGGGACGCGGCGCCGTTCATCGCGCATGCCGCCTTTCTGGCCGGGCGCTTGTGCGTTACCGCGGCGCCCGCGCCTTCAGATCCGCCATCTCTTCATTCATCAGCTGATGCGCGTAGCGCGAGAACACGCTGACCAGCCGGGTGCGCGTGTGATACGGCGGGTACAGGAGCGCCACCGTCACCGGCACCGACGGGCTGAAGGGGCGGACTTCGACGCCGTTGGCCTCGTACTCCTCGCGCGCCGCCAGCGGGTTGATCAGCGCCACGCCCAGCCCGGCGCCCACCAGCGCGCACACCGATGAACCCAGCCCGGCTTCGGCCACTGTCTGACGTTCGACCTTTGCCGCCTTGAAGACGGCGTCGATCTTTTCGCGCAGCGGCGTGGCGCTGGGAAAGGCGATGAACGGTTCGCCGGCGAAGTCAGCGGGCTTCAGCTTTTTCAGTTTGGTCAGGCGGTGCCCTTTGGGCAGCACCGCCACGCAGCTCATCGTCAACACCGGCTCGACCTGAATGCCGGGGCTGTCGCCCGACAGCATGGCCAGCCCCGTGTCGCAGAAGCCCGAGCTGATCCAGTTATGCACCGCGCTGGCGTTGCCCGAGTGGATGGAGACCATCACGTCCGGGTACTCAGTCTTGAAGGCCGCGACGATGCGCGCCAGGATGCCGCCTGCCAACCGGGGCATGGCGGCCACGCTCAGGCGGCTGGCGCTGAACGAGCGGATGCTGGCTGCGGCCGACTCCAGGCCGGCCAGGCCGATGAAGGTCTTTTCAACCTCTTGGAAGAAGCGCGAGCCGTCCTGTGTGGGGCTCAGGCGGCTGCCATTGCGATCGAACAAGGGAAACTGGGTGATGGCTTCCAATTGCGCAATTAAGCGGCTAACGTGCGGCTGCGAGGTATGCACGCGCCGCGCGGCGGCCGTCATCGAGCCGGTCATCATGACGGCTCGGAAGGCCTCGATGTGTCTTAAGCCCATCCGTGGAATGGCCATATCAAATCCGTATAGAGGAATACCTGATTGGAACTGGATAAAACCATACTGCTAGTTGATACTTTTTGCCAGCCGCGGGGCTCATCGCGGGACGCGGCGGCCGCCAAAAAATCTGGCGCCGCTGATCGACATTACAAACACGCGCCGCACGCACGGCGCCAAGGGATTCAGATGAAAGCATTTGCCGCGATCTCGGTTGCCGCCACCTTGCTGGGCAGCGCCGCCACCGCCCACGCCGAAGGCCCCAGCCGCCTGGACAAGATCCGCGAAACGGGCGTGATCACCATCGGCCACCCCGAGACGTCCGTCCCCTTCGCCTACCTTGACGGCAACCAGAAGCCGGTCGGGTACACGGTCGAGATCTGCCAGGAAGTCGCCCAGTACGTGAAGGCCGCGCTGAAGCTGCCCAAGCTGGAAGTGCGCTACAACCCGACGACCTCGGCCACGCGCATCCCGCTGCTGGCCAACGGCACGATCGACCTGGAATGCGGCAACACCACCAATAACCTGGACCGCCACAAGCTGGTGTCGTTCGCGCCCACGACCTTCGTGGCGCAAGTGGTGCTGGTGGCGCGCAAGGACGGCGGCGTTGATCCCAACAACCTGGAATCGTTTCGCGGCAAGACCATCGCCGCCCAAGCCGGTGGCCAGACGTTCCGCCTGATCTCGGGCCTGAACGCCAAGGGCAACCTGGGCATCACGATGGCACCGACGAAGGATACCGCCGAGACCATCCTGATGGTGGAATCGGGCCGTGCCGCCGGTTCGGCCAACGATGACGGTATCGCCTACGGCGCCGTGGCCTCGTCGAAGAACCCGGACGCATTCGTGATCGGCAAGAAGGGCCTGGAAATGGCCCCCTACGGCATCATGGAACCCAAGGACGACCCCGCCTTCAAGAAGGTGGTGGACGACGCCGTGGTGGACCTGATCAAGACCGGCAAGGTCGCCGCCATCTACGACAAGTACTTCAATTCGCCGATTCCCCCGAAGCAGATCAACCTGAAGTATCCGATGAGCGACGCGCTCAAGCGCGCGCTGGCGAACCCGACCGATTCGGGTGACCCCAAGGTATACGAGTAAGCAGGTAGTCCGCGGGACGCCCAGTGCGTCCCGCGGCGGTTTTGGGGCAAGGCGCCGGGGCCGGCGCCGCCATCTAAGGCACAGGCATGAATTACAACTGGAGTTGGGGCGTCTTCCTGGAGATGTCGCCAGACGGCGTGCACACCTTCCTGCAGACGCTCCTGATCGGCGTGGGCTGGACGCTGGCGCTGGCGCTGACCGCGTGGGTCTTCTCTTTGCTGCTGGGGTCGTGGCTGGGCGTGATGCGCACGGCGCAGTCCCGGCTGATGAACGTCGTTGGCGCGACCTACGTCGAGATCTTCCGCAACATTCCGCTGCTGGTGCAGATGTTCCTGTGGTACTTCGTGCTGCCCGAGCTGCTGCCGCATGCCTGGGGTCTGGCGATGAAGCAGATGCCGCAGCCGTGGGGGCAGTTCGTGCCTGCCGTGCTGTGCCTGGGGTTTTATGGATCGGCCCGCGTGGCCGAACAATTGCGCGCCGGCATCCAGTCCTTGCCGCGCGGCCAGTTCCAGGCGGGCACCGCGCTGGGGCTGACCGAGGTGCAGGTGTATCGCTACATCATCCTGCCCGAAGCGTTTCGCATCGTGCTGCCGCCGTTGACTTCCGAATTCATGGGCACCATCAAGTATTCCTCGGTGGCGCTGACGATCGGCCTGCTGGAACTGACCGGCCAGGCGCGCTCCATGCAGGAATTTAGCTTCCACATCTTCGAGGCGTTCTCCGCCGCGACGGTGATTTACCTGATCCTCAACGGCATCGTCGTGCTGGGTATGCGCCTGCTTGAACGCCATGTCGCTGTTCCCGGGCTGATCGGTTCAGCCGGCAAGAGCCGCTAGGGGAACGCCGTGGGTAAATTCGATTTCGATGTGATCTGGACCGCCCTGCCCTATCTGTTCCAGACGGGCATGACGTTCACGCTGACGCTGACGGTGCTGGCCGCTGTAATGGGCCTGGCGCTGGGCACGCTGCTTGCGATGATGCGCTTGTCGCGCTTCAAGATCCTGTCGGTGCCGGCGGGCATTTATGTGAACGTGATGCGGTCGATTCCGCTGTTGCTGGTGATCTTCTGGTTCTACTTCCTGGTGCCGTACATTGCGGCCTGGGTGGTGGGGTCGCCTACGCCCTTGCGCGTGGGGGCGTTCAATTCAGCGGTCATCACCTTCACGATGTTCGAGGCCGCGTACTTCTGCGAAATCATGCGCGCCGGCATCCAGTCGATTGCGCGCGGGCAGGTGTCGGCCAGCATGGCGATTGGCCTGAGCCCGTGGCAAGGCATGCGCTACGTGATCTTGCCGCAGGCGTTTCGCAACATGGTGCCCGCGCTGCTGACGCGCGTGATCATCCTGTTCCAGGACACCTCGTTGGTCTACGTGCTGTCACTGACGGACTTCCTGGGCGCGGCCTCCAAGATCGGCCAGCGCGATGGCCGGCTGGTGGAGCTCTACCTCTTTGTGGCGGTGGTGTATTTCGTGATCTGCTTCACGGCGTCCCGCCTGGTCAAACTGCTGGAAAAGCGCACCCGTGTGCTGCGATAGGGTTTAACGATGCAATTTTCTTCGACGCCTCCGATGATCGAGATCAAGCAGGTCAGCAAGTGGTACGGCGCCTTTCAGGTGCTGGATGAATGCACGACGACCGTCGGCAAAGGCGAGGTCGTGGTGGTGTGCGGGCCGTCCGGGTCCGGCAAGTCCACGCTGATCAAGACCGTGAACGCGCTGGAACCCTTTCAACAGGGCGACATCGTGGTCAACGGCATTTCGGTGGGCGACCCCCGCACCAATCTGCCCAAGCTGCGTGCGGTGGCCGGCATGGTGTTCCAGCACTTCGAGCTATTCCCGCATCTGTCCGTGACCGAGAACCTGTGCCTGGGTCAGGTCAAGGTGCTGCGCCGCAGCAAGGACGAGGCGCGCACGCGTGCGCTGGCGCTGCTGGAACGCGTGGGCCTGTCGGCGCACAAGGACAAGCATCCCGGCGAATTGTCGGGCGGCCAACAGCAGCGCGTGGCCATTGCGCGCGCGCTGTCGATGGACCCGGTGGTGATGCTGTTTGACGAACCGACGTCTGCGCTGGACCCCGAGATGGTCAACGAGGTGCTGGACGTCATGACCGACCTTGCCCGCGAGGGCATGACGATGATGGTGGTGACCCATGAAATGGGATTCGCCCGCCGCGTCGCCGACCGTGTGATCTTCATGGACGGCGGCAAGATTGTTGAAGACTGCGACAAAGACGCGTTCTTCGGCAATGTAGAGGAACGTGCTCCGCGCACGCGCCAATTTCTTTCCAAAATTTTGCAGCATTGAACGCCATGACCCAGCGGACTCCCGCCGACCACCCGACCAGCCCTGTCGACCTGCGCAGCGACACGGTCACCCATCCCACCGCGGCCATGTACGAGCGCATGCGCACCGCGCCCATTGGCGACGACGGGCTGGATGGCGACCCTTCCGTACGCGCGCTGGAAGCCCATGTGGCGGCCCGCCTGGGCAAGGAAGCGGGGCTGTTCGTGCCCAGCTGCACCATGGCCAACCTGCTGGCCGTGCTGGCGCAAACGCAGCGCAACGAACAGGTGGTGCTGGAATCGTCCGCCCACATGTACACGTCGGAACGCGGCGCTGCGACCTTTACGGGCCTGTTCTACCAGGGCGTGTCCGGCACCGATGGCGCGATGGACCTGAACCGGCTGGACGAAGCGCTCTTGTCCGGCGGCCACCGTTTGAAGACGTCGCTGGTGGCGATGGAAACGTCGCACAACAACGCCGGGGGCGCGGTCTTGCCGCTGGATCATATGCAGGCCGTGTACGGCATGGCGAACGCGGCGGGCATCCCCGTGCACCTGGACGGCGCGCGCCTGTTCAACGCCGCGGTGGCGCTGGGCGTGCCGGCCGTTGAGATCACGCAGTACGCCGACACGGTGTCGCTGTGCCTGTCCAAGGGCCTGAGCGCGCCGGTGGGTGCGGTGCTGGCGGGCAGCAAGACGGTAATCGCCCGCACGCGCACCTTGCGCCGCATGCTGGGCGGCACGCAGCGCCAGTCCGGCATCATGGCGGCGGCCGGCTTGGAAGGCGTGCAGACGATGACCGACCGGCTCGTCGAAGACCACGTGCGCGCGCGCCGCTTGAGCGACGGCATCAATGGCTTGGCGCCTGCGCTGTCGGCAACTGTGCCGCAGACCAACATCGTGCAGGTCGAGACCGCTAACACCGGCATGACGAACGCCCAGTGGGTGGCGGCGTTGCAAGCGGAAGGCTTGTTGACCCGTCCGTGGGGGCGCACGCGGCTGCGCTGCGTGACCCATCGGCACATCGACGATGAAGACATCGATACCGCGGTGCAAGCCTTCGCCACGGTACTGAAAAAGCGTTGAGTTATCGCCGCCGGCAGGGGCCGGCGATGCGATAATGCCGGATGTCCACGACTACCCCTCTCACCCGTAAAGACTATTTCTGCGCCTTGGCGGTGGTGGTCATCTGGGGCCTGAATTTTGTTGTCATGAAGGTCGGCATGCGGGGCTTGTCCCCCATGATGCTGGGCGCACTCCGGTTCGCGCTGGCGGCCTTCCCCCTGATCCTGTTTGTGCGGCGGCCACAGCTGCCGTGGCACTGGATCGCCGCCTACGGGCTGGTGCAGGGGCTGGGCCAATTCGGCCTGCTGTTCACCGCGTTGAAGTTCGGCATGCCGGCTGGCATGGCCTCGCTGGTGATCCAGACGCAGGCGTTCTTCACGTTGCTATTGGCTGCGCCTGTGCTGGGCGAGCGGGCGCGCCGCCATCATTGGATCGGGCTGGGCGTGGCCGCGTTGGGGCTGGCGGTGATTGCCGGCGGACGCGGCGAAGGCCCTGGCCAGATGACGATGCTGGGCTTTGTGCTGACACTTGGCGGCGCGTTCATGTGGGCGGTGTCCAACCTGATCGTCCGGCTGGCCAGCCGCAAGGCGCCCGGCTACGACCCCTTCGCCTTCATCGCCTGGAGCAGCGCCGCACCGGTTCTGCCGTTCCTGCTGCTGGCCGTGCTGATCGACGGCTGGGAGCCGGTGGTAGGCATGGTGACGGGTATGGGCTGGGGCGAGGCGCTGTCGGTGCTGTACCTGGCGGTGCTGGCGACGCTCTTGGCCTACACCTTGTGGACCCAGTTACTGACCCGCCACCCTGCGGCGAAGATCGCGCCGTTCTCGTTGCTGGTGCCCGTCGTGGGCCTGTGGGCGGCGTCGGCGGCGTTTGGCGAAAGCTTGCAGCCCTTGCAATGGGTGGGCGCTGCCTGCGTGTTGGCGGGCCTGGTCGTCAATCAGGTGGGCGGGCGCTGGCTGCGCAGCCGCTGACCGTTGCCGTAGCGGCAGCTTTGCTGCCGCGCCCTGCTCTCGGCTGATGGGATTACACCGTCCTGCCGAGGGCGGCCCATCCGCCTACACCTGCTCGAAGCGAATGTAACGCTTGTCGGTGTACTCCCGGCGCGTCGTGATTTCCGTGACCGATGCGCCCGGCGGGCCGCGCCGCAACCATTCCAGCATGTGATCCACCTGGTCGGGCGTGCCCTGCACCAGGGCCTCGACCGTGCCGTCCAGCAGATTCTGCACCCAACCCGTCACCCCCAGCATGTGAGCGCGCCTGACCGTGGCGTGGCGATATCCCACGCCTTGCACGGTGCCGCTGATGCTGACGAGGACAGTTTCGAAATGGGTGTCGGATTGCGGAGCTTGCTGAGGGTCTTGCATGAATTTTCCTTCGGATGATGCGCCGCCCGGCGCGATGTGCGTAGGCGGTAATGGCTACGGCGGATGGTCTATAGGCCCGGATGGCACCGAAGCGATACGTTAGAGCTCATGTCAAAACGTGCCAACGGGAACACCCGCTACTAGAGCTTGGAGAAGCCATTATGGAAGAGACCAGTTTGTTGTCGGAAGCTGAGACAGCGCGCTACAGGGATCAGGGGTACCTGGCCCTGAAGGACATGTGCCCGCAGGATGAAGTGGGATACATCCGGCGGACGTTGCTGGACCTGTTTGCGAACAAGACCGGCTACAACGAGGGCGCACAGTACGACTTTGTCAGCCGGGATGATCCGTCCAAGCCGGCCAAGTTTCCCAGCCTGCACGATCCGCGTCATTATGCCCCCGGTCTGTTGAAGACGGCCTATCACGAGCGCACGCTGGACCTGGCTCGCCAATTGCTGGGCGAAGAGGCGGCGCTGTATGGCGAACACGCCCTGCTCAAGCCCGGCCCGTTCGGCCCCGAGACGCCGTGGCACCAGGACGAGGCGTTCCGTTCGCCCGACTTTGTCTACAACGAGCTGAGCATCTGGCTGGCGCTGCAACCGGCTACCGTTGAAAACGGCTGCATGCAGTTCATCCCCGGGTCCAACAAGTGGGACGTGCTGGAGCATCGTTCGCCTGGCGGCGACAAGACCCTGCATCCGCTGGAATGCTGCGGCGATTTCGCGCGCGACCAGGCGGTGGTCGAACCGCTGGACCCGGGCGGCATCACCGTGCACGACGCCCGCACGCTGCACTTCACGGGGCCGAACACGTCGCCGTCGCCGCGGCTGGCGTACATCCTGATCTACAACACGCCACCGGTCTACAAGCCGGGCCGCCGCGAATTCCCATGGCTGGAGGGCCGCTGGACCGATAGCCAGACCCGCAAAAAGCAATGGCACAAGCGCGGCGGCCTGGCGGTGGATGTGATGCGCCGTTTGCCGGGCGCGCGGCTGACCAGCCCGCGCTGGGTGGCGTGGGCGACGATCCGCGCGGTCAGCAAGGTCTGGCCGCGATAGCTTGGGTGGACCGGGGCCGCAGAGCCCCGGTCAGAGAGGGGGGGGCGAACGGGGCCGGCAAGCAGCGCTTGCCGGCCTCGGCGCGTATACTGGGCGGCGCCGCAGGGTCTGTCACCCAGGCGTTGCGGCACAGCCGCCCGCAGCCGGCGGCTCCAGATTCTAAAAATACGAAACGCAGCTGGCGCACCTCTATCACTCCTCAGACCTCCCATGACCGCTAACCTTTCTACGATCACCTGCATCGAAGATTTGCGCGCCGTTGCGCAAAAGCGCGTGCCGCGCATGTTCTACGACTACGCCGATTCCGGCGCCTGGACGGAAGGCACGTACCGCGCCAATGAAAGCGATTTTCAGAAGATCAAGCTGCGTCAGCGCGTGGCGGTGAACATGGAAGGCCGGTCGTTGCGCACCACCATGGTGGGGCATGACGTGGTGATGCCGCTGGCGATTTCGCCCACGGGTCTGACCGGCATGCAGCATGCGGATGGCGAGATCCTGGCGGCCAAGGCTGCGGCGGATTTCGGCGTGCCGTTCACGCTGTCGACGATGAGCATCTGCTCGCTGGAAGACGTGGCCGAAGCCACGAAGAAGCCGTTCTGGTTCCAGCTCTACGTGATGCGCGACCGCGAATTCGTGGCCAACCTGATCGACCGCGCCAAGGCTGCTGGCTGCACCGCGCTGGTGTTGACGCTGGACTTGCAGATCCTGGGCCAACGCCACAAAGACATCAAGAACGGCCTGTCGACCCCGCCCAAGCCCACCATCCGCAACCTGATCAACCTGGCGACCAAGCCGCGCTGGTGCATGGGCATGCTGGGCACCAAGCGCCGCACCTTCGGCAACATCGTCGGCCACGCCAAGGGCGTGAGCGACCTGTCGTCGCTGTCGGCCTGGACGGCCGAACAGTTCGACCCGCGCTTGAGCTGGGACGACGTGGAATGGATCAAGCAGCGCTGGGGCGGCAAGCTCATCATCAAGGGCATCCTGGATGTGGAAGACGCGCAGCTGGCCGCCAATAGCGGCGCGGATGCGCTCATCGTCAGCAACCACGGCGGGCGTCAGCTGGACGGCGCCATGTCGTCGATTGCCGCGCTGCCGTCGATTGCCGATGCGGTGGGCTCGAAGATCGAAGTCTGGATGGACGGCGGCATCCGTTCCGGCCAAGACATCCTGAAGGCCGTGGCGCTGGGCGCGCGCGGCACGATGATCGGCCGCGCTTTCCTGTACGGCCTGGGCGCCTACGGCCAGGCGGGCGTAACCCGCGCGCTGGAGCTGCTCTACAAGGAAATGGACACGACGATGGCCCTGTGCGGCCGCCGCTCGATCGAGCCGGGCGACCGCAGCATTTTGCTGCCGGGCACGTATCCGAACTGATCGGTCAGGGCGGCGAACGTGACACGTTGCCGCCCCTCAACCGCCATCCCCCCAATTACCTCCCGTTGCCCGCGCCCAGATACTGACTGGGCCGCCGCAACGCCGGATCAAACGGGTTGATCTGCGCACCAACCGCATCGGCCTCACGGCGCAGCATTTCCACGATCAACGGCAGGCGCTCATCGTTGATGCGTTCGATGGGGGCGGCGACGCTTAGCGCCGCCACTGTTACGCCGTTGGGGTCATACACCGGTACCGCCAGCCCCGCGATATTCGGGAACACGCCCTGCCCCTGGCTGCGCGCGTATTGCAGTTCCTGGCATTCCTTGATGCGCACGCGCATCGAGATCTCGTCCACAAAACCCAGATGATGCAGCCGCGGAATGTTGAAGCGGATCACTTCTTCGCGCTCGGCTTCCGGCAGGCTCGCCAACAGCACCAGGCCGCCCTGGCCCATGCCCAGCGGCACCCGCCCGCCAATGTCGCCCGTATGCGAACGCACGGGAAACGCGCCGTCTACGCGGTCCACGCAGACAGCATCGAAACCGCTGCGCACCAGCAGAAAAATCGTGTCGTTCAACATGCCTGACAAACGCAGCATGGCCGGCCGGTACAACGAACGCAGGCTCGACTGGTGGGTGCCGGCCGCCGCCGCCAGCGAGAAGAACGCCACGCTCAACTGGTAGCCCTTGCTTTGCGCGGGCTGCTCGACCACGCCTTCCTGCATCAGCCCTTGCAGCACGCGGTGCACCGTGGCTTGCGCCTGGCCGGTGCGCGCAGCGATATCGGTCAGGCGCAGCTTTTCTCCTTTCGCGTCAGCCAGCACGCGCAGCACGGCAAAGGCCCGCTGCAACACGCCCTGGCCACCGGAATCTTCTGCTGTTTCTGATTTCTTCATTCTTTGGTTCCGATAATCAAAATTACTGGGTGTATTTTTATCAGGAAATTCAGCTAGATGGAATTAATAGTTAAAAAATTCGATTCTTCGGAAAACCCTAATTGACCCCGGCTTTTGGCAAATCCTAGACTGCCCCATCAATAAGCCGCTACGCGCGGCGCAACGCCCGCACCGGGCGACGGGGTTTGGAAAATGTCATTTCTGCGGCTGGACAACGTCTCCAAGAACTACGGCGACCTGCGCGTCGTTTCCGATCTGAGCCTGACAGTGGAACAAGGGGAGTTTGTCTCGCTGCTGGGGCCATCCGGTTGCGGCAAGACCACCACCTTGCAGATGATTGCCGGCTTTGCCGACGTCACCCGCGGCACCATCACGCTGGATGGGCGCGACATCACCCACGCCAAGCCCAACACGCGCGGGCTGGGCATCGTGTTCCAGAGCTATGCGCTGTTTCCGCACCTGACGGTTGCCGACAACGTGGCCTTCGGGCTGAAGATGCGCAAGGTGGACCGCGCGGAACGCCAGGAGCGCGTACGGGAAGCGCTGGCGCTGGTGAAGCTGGACAAGCACGCCGACCGCTTTCCGCGTGAACTCTCCGGCGGTCAGCGCCAACGCGTGGCGCTGTCGCGCGCGCTGGTCATCCGCCCGCCCGTGCTGCTGCTGGACGAGCCGCTGTCCAACCTGGACGCCAAGCTGCGCGAAGACATGCAGTTCGAGCTGCGCAGCATTCAGAAGAAGATCGGCACCACCACCGTCATGGTCACGCATGACCAGGCCGAAGCGCTGTCCATCAGCGACCGCGTCGTGGTCATGCAGGATGGCCGCGCCACTCAGGTCGATGCGCCGTTTCGCATGTACGAACATCCGCAAACCGAATTCATCTCGCGCTTTGTGGGCAAGACCAATCTGCTGCCGGGCCGCGTCACGCGTTGCGGTGCGCAGGCCGAAATCGAAACCGGCGCGCTGCGTGTCGTGGTGGATGGCGAAGGCCTGCGCCATGGCGACACCGTGCAGCTGTCGCTGCGCCCCGAAAAGCTCGTGCCCGTGCCGGCTGGCCAGGGCAAGCTGGCCTGTGTGGTCAACACGCGCTACTTCCTGGGCAGCCAGTGGATGTACGACCTGGATTCGCCTGTGGGGACGCTGACCATCCTGACGCCCAACGACGGCCGCCGCCCGCACGACGATGGCGAAACCATCGGCCTGGACTGGGCAGAAGGCGTGTTGCGCGTGCTGCGCGCGCCGGGCGCGCCAGACGTCAGCCCTGCGCAAAACGTCCATGGCGCACATGGCGCCCATGCCGCGCAAGACGTTCACGGGGCCTGACATGGCGACACTGACTCAAGCCGCCGCCGGCCCCAAGCCGCGCAACGACGGCACGCTCGCCATCCTGGGTTCGCTGCCGCTGGCCATTGTTTTTTTGACGCTGGTGCTGACGCCGCTGGCGTTGACCTTCGTGCTGTCGTTCCGCCCCTTCGACTACAGCGCGGGCATTTTGCCGGGCCATACGTTCGAACACTATCTGGCGGTGGTCACCGACAGCTACTTCCTGGAAATCTTCTGGCGCACGTTCTGGATCGCGGGCGTCACCACGCTGATCTGCGTGCTGATCGGCGCACCCGAAGCCTACATCCTGTCGCGCATGGGCAAGCCCTGGCGCTCCATCTTCCTGCTGGTCGTGCTGTCGCCGTTGTTGATCTCGCTGGTGGTGCGCGCCTTTGGCTGGAGCATGCTGCTGGGCCCGGGCGGCGCCATTGGCAAAGCTGCTGCGGCGTTGGGGATGGGGCCGCTGCTTTACACGCCCACCGCCGTCATCATCGGCCTGGTGCACGTGATGCTGCCCTTCATGGTGATTCCGGTTTGGACCTCGCTGCAAAAGCTCGACCCCACTGTTGAACACGCCGCGCTGTCGCTGAATGCCTCGCGCTTTCAGACGCTGACGCGCATCGTGCTGCCGCAGGCGATGCCGGGCATCTTGTCGGGCAGCCTGATCGTGTTCGGCTTGTCGGCCAGCTCGTTCGCCATTCCCGCGCTGTTGGGCGGACGCCGTCTGAAGATGGTGGCCACCGTCGTGTACGACGAATTCCTGACCGAGCTCAACTGGCCGCTGGGCGCGGCCATCGCGATCGTGCTGCTGGTGGTCAACGTGATCATCATGATGGCGTACAACCGCGTTGTTGAACGCTCTTACCGCCGCAGCCTCGGCTAGCCCGCAAAGGAATTCAACATGCAGAAGAACGGTCCTTTCGCGCTGGCGTTCAACTTCCTGGTGGTGGCGTTCGTGCTGGCGCCGCTGGTCATCGTGTGCCTCGTGGCGTTCACGCCCGACACCACATTGACGGTGCCGACAACGAGCTTTTCGCTGCGCTGGTTCCGCGCCGTGTTCGACCACCCCAACTTCATGCAGGCCTTTCAGAACAGCCTGTGGCTGGCGTTTCTGTCGGCCACGATCGCGGTGTGCCTGGCGGTGCCAGCGGCCATCGCCATCACGCGTTACCGCTTTCCGGGCCGCGACGTGTTGAACGGTTTGTTCCTGTCGCCGCTGATGATCCCGCATCTGGTGCTGGGCGTGGCGCTGCTGCGCTTCTTTGCGCTGATGGGCATGGCGGGAAGTTTCCCGTGGCTGGTCGCCGCGCACGTGGTCGTCATCACGCCGTATGTGATGCGGCTGGTGATAGGCGCGCTGGTTGGCTTTGACCGCTCCATCGAACACGCCGCGCTGTCGCTCGGCGCCAGCCGCGCCACCGTGTTCTTTCAGGTGACGCTGCCGCTGATCATTCCCGGCGTGTCGGGCGGCTGGCTGCTGGCGTTCATCAACAGCTTTGACGAGCTGACGATGTCGGTGTTCATCACCGCGCCGTCCACCATCACGCTGCCCGTGCGCATGTACATGTACGCCACTGAATCCATCGACCCGATGATGGCCGCCGTGTCCGCCCTGGTCATCGGCCTGACCGCCGTCACCATGCTGCTGCTGGACCGTGTCTACGGACTGGACCGCGTTCTGGTGGGCCAGAAATGATCACCCCGCCATTTGCAAAAAGAGAGGCGCCGGCATCATGGCAATTCTGAAACGCCTGGCCGAAACGGGCCGGCCTGCGGTGACCTTCACGCTTGACGGGCAAGCCTGCCGCGCCTTGGCTGGCGACACCGTGCTGACCGCCGTGCTGACCCAAGCCGACCGCGTGCGCCAGTCTGAATTCGGCGGCGGCCCGCGCGCGGGCTTCTGCATGATGGGCGCCTGCCAAGACTGCTGGATGCAGCTGGAAGACGGCTCGCGCGTGCGCGCCTGTTCCACCTTCATCGAACCCGGCATGCGCCTGCAAAGCACGCCGCTTGCGCCTGCCGCCGTGCCGGGTTCGTTATCGGCCGCAGCATGGCCGGAGGACGACGCAGCATGAGCATGATGATGCCTGTGATCGTGGGCGCCGGCCCCGCTGGCGTGCGCGCCGCGCAAGCGCTGGTGGCGCAAGGCCTGCGCCCCGTCATTCTGGACGAAGCCCCACGCGCCGGTGGCCAGATCTACCGCCAGCCTCCACCCGGATTCCAACGCGCGAAATCCGAACTCTACGGGTTTGAACACCGCAAGGCCGATGCCGTGCACCGCACCATGGCCGACATATTGCCGCATGTGGACTACCGCCCCGGCAGCCTGGTGTGGAACGTGGAAGGCAAGACGCTGGACGTCTTGCAGGATGGCGTCAGCACGGCCGTGCCGTACACGCACCTGATCCTGGCCACGGGCGCGACGGATCGCGTGCTGCCCTTTCCCGGCTGGCTAACGCCCGGCGTCTACACCTTGGGCGGGTCGCAGGTGGCGCTGAAGTTCCAGGGCTGCGCCATCGGTTCGCGCGTGGTCTTCATGGGCACGGGGCCGTTGCTGTATCTGGTGGCGTATCAATACGCCAAGGCCGGCGCACAGGTGGCGGCGGTGCTGGATACCTCGCGCTTCACGGATCGGCTGGCGGCCTTGCCGGGCCTCATGCGCGCACCCGGTCTGCTGGCCAAGGGCCTGTACTACATGGCGTGGCTGCGCGCACACGGCGTGCCGCTGCGTTCGGGCGTGCGGCCGGTGGCCGTGCAGGGCGACGCGCGCGTGACGGGGCTGAGCTATCGCCAGGGCGCGCGCCTGCACACCATTGATTGCGACGCCGTGGCCTATGGCCTGGCCTTGCGATCCGAAACGCAGCTGGCCAGCCTGGTCGGCTGCGCGTTCGAATTCAATGCCCGCGACCGCAACTGGACGCCACGGCGCGATGCCGCCGGACGCAGCAGCGTGCCGGGCGTTTACGTGGCGGGCGACGGCGCGGCCATCGGCGGCGCGGATGCCGCCGAACTGGCCGGCGAACGCGCCGCGCTGGCCTTGCTGGAAGACACAGGCCATTCGCACGACGCCGCGCGTGCGCGGGTGCTCGAAGCACGGCTCGCCGCCAACAGCCGTGTGCGCACCGCGCTGGAACTCGCGTTCCCCTTCCCCGAAGATTGGGCGGCCAGCATTGCGGACGACACCGTGCTGTGCCGCTGCGAAGAAGTCACCGCCGGCACGCTGCGCCAAGCCGTGCGCGACACGGATGCGCAGGAACTGAATCGCGTCAAAGCATTGACGCGCGTCGGCATGGGACGCTGCCAGGGCCGCATGTGCGGCGCCGCGGCAGCGGAAGTGCTGGCGCACGCTTGCGGCCGATCCCCCGCCGACGTTGGCCGCTTGCGCAACCAGCCGCCCGTCAAACCCGTGCCGGTGCGCGTGGTGTGCCTGGAACGGCAAGAGAAGGTGTCGGCATGATGCAGCGCATTGATACCGAAGTGGCCATCATCGGCGGCGGCATTGTCGGCGGCAGCGCCGCCTTGTTCCTGCGCCGGCTAGGCGTACCCGTGGTGCTGCTGGAAGCCGCGCTGTGTGGCGCGCGCGCAAGCGGCGTGAACTACGGCGGCGTGCGCCGCCAGGGCCGCGGGCTGGAACAGATGCCGCTGACTCGCCGCGCACATGAGCTATGGGACCAGCTGCCATCGCTGATCGGCATCGATGGCGAATACGTGCGTTCCGGCCATCTGAAACTGGCCGCCTCGGAAGCCGACATGGCGCTGCTGGAGGCATACCGTGAACGCACACGCGGCTTTGGCATGCACCTGGAAATGCTGGACCGCCGTGCGCTTGCGCAACGCTTCGGCTGGCTGGGCCAGGACGTCGCTGGCGGTTCGTTCTGCCCCGAAGACGGCCACGCCAACCCGCGCCTGGTGTCCCCTGCGTTCGGCCGGGCAGCGCGCGCATTGGGCGCTGATGTGCGCGAGGGCGCGCGCGTTACCTCCGCCGAACACGACGGCTCGCACTTCATCGTGCGCGCCGGCGATATCGAAGTGCGTTCGCGCTTCCTGCTCAATTGCGCGGGCGCCTGGGCGGGACGATTCGCTGAAAGCTTCGGCGAGCCGGTACCCGAGACCTCCATCCACCCGCTGATGATGGTGACCGAACCGCTGCCCGTGTTCATGAGCGTCAGCTTGGGCATACAAGGCGGCGGCATCTATGCCCGCCAGGTTGCGCGCGGCAACTGCGTCATCGGCGGCGGACGCGGCGTGTCGTCAGACCCCGACTTCGCAAGGCCCGGCCGCGCCGGCCTGGGCACGCTGATGGCCAACGCCACGAAGCTGCTGCCTGTGCTGCGCGGCGCCCAGGTCATCCGTTTCTGGACCGGCGTGGAAGGCAATATGCCCGACCACAATCCGGTGCTGGGCCCCAGCTCCACCGTGCCAGGCCTGTTCCACGCCTTCGGCCTGTCGGGCGCGGGCTTTCAGATCGGCCCCGCCGTGGGCGAAGTGCTGTCCGAATTGGTCGTGCGCGGCCAGTCCTCCATTCCTATCGATGCCTTCCGCATTGAACGATACGCGGTGGCCGCTCACGGCGCCGCGGCTCGGCCTGAGAGTGTTCGTGAGCAAACGCTGGAGTCACCATGATGGATAAGAAACAGGGCGCATCGCGCCTGAGCAAGGGGAAGTGGCTGCTGGGCGCGGCGATGATGACGTTGCTGTCTGCGGGCGCCATGGCGCAGCAGAAGACGTTGTACGTCGGCATGAACGGCGGCGACATGGAACGCGCCTTCACGCAGTACGTGTTCCCGGACTTCGAAAAGGCCAACAACGTGAAAATCGTTGTGGTGCCAGGCACGTCCACCGACGTGCTGGCCAAGGCGCAAGCCTACAAAGACAAGCCGCAGATGCACGTCATGTTCCTGGACGACGGCATCATGGCGCGCGCGATTTCAATGGGCCTGTGCGAACAGTTGAACGACGACCCCGTCCTGAAAGAGCTCTACCCCACCGCCGTGATGAAGGACCGCATGGCCGCCGGTATCGACATCGGCATGACGGGCCTGGGCTACAACACCAAGATGTTCGCCGACAAAGGCTGGGCGCCGCCCACGTCATGGATGGATCTGGCCGACCCCAAGTACAAGGGCAAAGTCGTATTCCAGTCGGCATCCGGCAGCACCTTCGGCCTGCACGGCTTCCTGATGTTCAATCGCATCCAGGGCGGCGACGACAAGAACTACGAACCCGGCTTCAAGAAATGGCCCGACACCATCGGCCCCAACGTGCTGGAATACATCCCCAACTCGGCCAAGCTGGCCGAGATGATCCAGTCCAACGAAGCCGCCATCTTCCCGCTGACCCCCACCGCCATCGCCCGCTTGAAAAAGCGCGACATCCCCGTGGAATACGCACAGCCTAAAGAAGGCTCGGTGATCCTGATGGTGGGTGAATGCGTCATCGCCAAAAACAGCGAACCCGAGCTGTCGCAGAAACTGGCGCTGTACCTGCTGTCGGCCAGCGCGCAAGCCAAGGCGCTGGAAATGGGCGGCCACTTCCCGTCGAACAAAAACGTAAAGGCCCCCGCCGACAACGCCGAATCCCTCAAGCGCTTCCAGGGCTACATGGAAAACGCCAAGATCCTGGACTGGGACCAGATCAACACCGCACGCCCCGCCTTCAACGCCCGCTGGAACCGCACAGTGGAACGTTAAACAACGGGTCAAGATCTGGCACGGTGACAACGAAAACGTTGCTAAGATCTTGCGGCGCGCCGCCTGTGGACAAGCCGCAGGCGCGCACCGCACACCGCACACCGCACACCGCGCAGCACGCAACACGCAACACGCACCACGCAACACCCACCACGCAACACCCACCACGCTCCGGGCCTGCCCACGCCCGCACACAGGGAAGAACCAGCATGCGGCTCATCATCAACTCCGGCGGCCCCCAAGCCATAGACGAATGGCGCGCACAATTCCGCACATTCGCCCCGGCGCTGGACGTGGTGGGCTGGCATGAAAACGTCGACCCGGCCAGCATCGACTACGCCCTGGTCTGGGCCCCCGACGCCGGCCGGCTGGCCACCTTCCCCAACCTGAAACTCATCATCAGCGCAGGCGCCGGCGTCGACCACATCCTGGCCGACCCGCAACTGCCGCGCCACCTGTCCATCGCCCGCATGGTCACCAGCCGCACCCAGACCGAAATGGCCGAGTTCGTGCTGACCTCTGCGCTGATGCTCACCCGCGACATCAAACGCGTCGTCGACAACCAGGCGCGCCGCCACTGGGAAGTGTTCGACTCCCTGCGCGTTGCCGCCGACGTGCGCGTCGGCATCATGGGCCTGGGCCACCTGGGCGTCGCCAGTGCGCAATTGCTGTCACGCGTTGGCTTCCCCGTCAGCGGCTGGTCACGCGGCGCCAGCAAACTCGACGGCCTGCCGTCCTACGCCGGCCAAGACCAGTTCGGCGAATTCCTCTCCAACACCGACCTGCTCGTCTGCCTGCTCCCCGCCACGGACGCCACCAAAGGCATCCTGAACGCCGCCACGCTATCGCAACTACCGCGCGGCGCCAGCCTGATCAACGCCGGCCGCGGCTCGCACATGGTGACGCAAGACGTCATCAACGCCTTGGACAGCGGCCAGTTGAACCAGGCGATTCTCGACGTATTCGAGCAAGAGCCCTTGCCCGAAGATTCCCCATTGTGGATGCACCCCGGCATCATCATCACGCCCCATTGCGCGGCGATCCCCGATCGCAAAGAACGCGCGCGCCACACCGCGTTGTTGATCGAAGCGAATGAGCGCGGCGAAGCGCTACCGAACATCTTCGACCCGGTGCGTGGATATTGAGCCACCCCGACGCTGGGCCGCGCGTCCTACATCTCGAACGCACCGAGACAGCCCCCCAAACTCGTCCAACCATCACAACGCGTAAGCCCCCCCAAACTCGTCCAATCATCACAACGCGTAAGCCCCAAAAGGCCGCCCGCGCGGCCGGCCTGGGGCGGGCCCTGCAAGATCTTCCATCACACCCCGCCGTTGGCAAGCACCCCAAGCAAACCACTCGCCCCAGCTGACGTGAAATTTCCATTGACGGAGCATGGGGTGACGGGGGCCGGTGGGGTGCGGGGAGTCGATAAGCCCGAGGGAATCTGAAGGAAGCGCCGCAGGCGCTGACGAAGATGACGACGGGGCAGTCCGGAGCGAAGGCTCCGGACCGCAATCGTTGACCCGCACCCCACCGGCCCCCGTCACCCCATGCGTCAAAAGAACTCATCAGCATCAGCAAGAGCAACAGCAACAGCATCAGCACCAGAGTCAGCAACAACACCAAAAAAACCGCAAAATCTGCAAACCGCCCAAAGCTACATTGCCCTCCAAGGAGCCAGCATGAAGCCCGAAACCCGAACCCAATACGCCCAGCGCCTAACCCCCGTCCTGCACTGGCTAGCCGCCCACCCTGACGCCGACCCCGACCTGCACCAACTCGCCGACTTGGCCTGCCTGTCGCCGTATCACTTTCACCGGGTCTACCGCGCCATGATGGGCGAAACCGTCAACGCCACTGTCCAGCGCCTTCGCATGCATCGCGCCGCGATCGCACTGGCTGGCACGCAGGACCCACTACGCAACGTTGCGCAACGCGCCGGCTACGACTCCGACGCCGCGTTCAACCGCGCGTTTGGGAACGTATTTGGCATCTCTCCGGGCCGGTATCGGGCCGCCCGCTCCCAACCCTTCACCCCCAAGGAGCAAGCCATGTACCCCATCGACATCGAAACCTTCCCCGGCGCCACCCTCGCCGTCCTGCCCCATCGCGGAAGCTACCAAAACATCGGCACCACCTTCACCCGCGCCTTCATGCTGGCCGCAAGCCGAGGCATCGCCGCGCCTGAATCCATTGGCTTCGGCGTCTACTTCGATGACCCCGAACAAGTCCCGGAAAGCCAGCTGCGATCCCTTGCCGGCATGTCCGTGGCCCCCGACGCCGACCTGGGCAGCGAACTCGAACGCTTTGAAATTCCCGCCGGCCGCTGCGCCATCCTGACCTACACCGGCCCCTACAACGAAATGAGCAAACCCTACAACTGGATGTTCTCGGAATGGCTGCCCGCAAGCGGCATGACACCCGCCGACTTCCCCATGTTCGAGCAATACCTGAACGACCCCCGCACCACCCCGCCCGCGCAACTGCAAACCCGCATCTGCCTGCCCCTGAAATAGCGCCCCGCAAAAAGGCTACCCCAGCACGCCCGCCAGATATTGTCTGAGCCAGGCGTGCGCGGGGTCGTCCTGATAGCGCTCGTGCCAATACAGCGACACCGCAATCGGCGGCAACGTCAGCGGCACCTTCTGCGTCACAATCCGCGCCGCACCCGTCATCGCCTTCGCAATGCTGATCGGCATCGTCGCAATCAAATCTGAACCCTCAACAATGAACGGGCACACCA
Organism: Achromobacter kerstersii; assembly: GCF_902859595.1. GTDB lineage: Bacteria > Pseudomonadota > Gammaproteobacteria > Burkholderiales > Burkholderiaceae_B > Achromobacter > Achromobacter kerstersii. The sequence goes on from NZ_CADIJQ010000005.1 coordinate 354,788, forward strand.
GATAACTCGACAGCGTCGCCACGATCTTGCGGCTGAGGTTCTGCCCCATCAGGATGCGGTCAATCGCCGTACTGAAGTACCGCGTATGCGCCGCCAGATCCAAATGGCCATAGCTCAGGTACGCATCCAGATTCCAACGCTTGCGCAAACAGGGATGGCCCTCGCGCACGATGCACACGGCAGGCTCCTGATACAGAAACCGCGTGCGCAAATCCGGCGCCGGGTCTGGAAAATAGCCCGCAATCAACTCCACATGATTCGTGTCCAGCATGCTCAAGCCATGCTGCGGCCGCGCCGGCACAATCTGCAGCTGAAAATGCGGCGCATCCACCGCCAGCCGGGGAATCAGCTTGGGCAGCAACGTGTACTGCACATAGTCCGTTGCATACAACGACAGCGTGCGCGAGGAATGCGCCGGGTCGAACGCCTCTCGCGTGCGCGTTGCGCGATGCCACCCTTCCAACAGCGGCTTGAAATTCTGATGCAGCTCCAGCGCCCGCACCGTCGGTTGCCACGCCCCGCTTTCACGCACCAGCAAAGGGTCGCCAAACAACTGCCGCAGCCGGTTCATCGCCGCACTCATCGCCGGCTGGCTGATGTTTAGCTGCTCGGCCGCGCGCGACACATTGCGGCACGCCATCAAGGCATCGAAATGCAGAAGCAGATTCAGGTCCGGATTCTTCACGGCCGCGCACCTATAAATGGCAGTTATACAAATATAAACCTGTAGGACTGCTGTCATTCAATGCGCAGGCCTAGGATGGACCCGTTGTTGCAGCGAACCAAGGTCGGACACGCATGATCCGGCCACAAGGAAGTTCTATCAACAAGGGGAAACCAAGCCATGAACTCAGGGCTGATACGCAGTTGCTGTCGCATTGCCGCCGGGGTCGCGTTGTTTGCGGCCGCGGGTTCCGCCAGCGCCGCCTGGCCGGATAAAGTGATCCGCATCGTCGTGCCGTTTGCGGCGGGCGGGTCCACCGACCTGATTGCGCGCAAGGTGGCCGAAGGATTGGGCCAGCGCCTGTCCGCCAACGTCATCGTCGAAAACCGCCCCGGCGCAGGCGGCACTGTCGGCACCGAATACGTCGCCCGCCAGCCGGCCGACGGCTACACCATTCTGATGGGCTCGGTCAGCACGCACGGAAGCGCCCCATGCGTGTATTCCAAACTGCCCTACGACGCCATCAAAGACTTCACCCCGCTGACGGTAGTGGCCACGATTCCCAACGTGATGTCGGTGAATCAATCGGTGCCCGCCAACACCCTGCAAGAGTTCGTGGCGCTGTTGAAGAAAGACCCTGAGAAGTACTCCTTCGCCTCCAACGGCCAAGGCACGTCGAACCACCTGGCGGCCGAACTCTTCAAGACCACCGCTGGCGTGTCGATGGTGCACGTGCCGTATCGCGGTTCCGGTCCCGCGCTGATCGACCTGGTGGGCGGCCAGATCAACATGATGATGGACGTGGTGATGACGTCCTACCCCTACATCAAGGACGGCAAGCTCAAAGCATTGGCAGTGACGTCGCCGCAGCGGTCGACGATGTTGCCCGACGTGCCCACCGTGGCGGAATCCGGTTACCCCGGCTACGAGGCCATGGTGTGGTTCGGCATGCTGGCGCCCGCCAACTTGCCCGAGCCGCTGCGCCAAAAGCTCACTGACGGCCTGGTGCAAACCTTGCACGCGCCCGCCATGAAAACCTATCTGGAGCAGCAAGGCGCGCAGGTGTCAGACGTAGCCGGCCCCGCGTTCGGCACGATGATCAAAGACGAAATCAGCAAGTGGTGCCAGGTGGTCAAGAAGGCCGACATCCGTCTGGATTGATCGTCCCGCTCCACAACATTCTTTATTGGAAAGAACGATATGTATCGCATAGGGATAGACGTCGGAGGCACGTTTACCGATTTCACGATGATCGACGAGGACGCCGGCGTGGTGCACTTTCACAAAGTGCCTTCCACGCCGCACGACCCCTCGGAAGCCATCGCCACCGGTATCGGCCAGATGCTCACGGACCACGGCGTAGCGCCCTCGCAGGTGTCGCACGTGGGGCATGGCACCACAGTCGCCACCAACCTCATCATTGAACGCAAGGGCGCGCGTGTTGGGCTGATCACCACGCGCGGCTTTCGCGACGTGCTCGAAATAGGCCGGCAGACGCGCCCGCATTTGTATGACTACAGCGTGGGCAAGCCGCCCGTTGCCGTGCCGCGCGAGTTTCGCGTGGAAGTCGACGAACGCGTGAATGCCGCCGGTGACGTGCTGACGCCGCTGAATGATGAGCAGGTGCTGGCGGCGGCGAAGCAGTTCGCCGCCGCCGGTATCGAAGCCGTCACGATCTGCTTTCTGCATGCCTACCGGAACCCTGAACACGAGCGGCGCGCGGCGCGCATCGTGGCGGAAGTCATGCCGGATGCCTACATCAGCCAGTCGTCGGATGTGCTGCCGGAATTCCGCGAATACGAACGCCTGTCCACCACCGTGCTGAACGCGGCTGTAGGCCCGAAGATGGCGCGCTATCTTGAACGCTTCCTGCAACGGGTGCGCGATCTGGATATCGGCCACGAACCGCACACCATCCATTCCAACGGCGGCCTGATGTCGATTGCCACCGTGCGCCAATATCCAGTGCGGACGTGTTTGTCCGGGCCGGCGGCGGGCGTGGTGGGCGCGGCGGCCGTGGGGCGCGCCATCGGCAGCCTGAATCTTGTCACCTTCGACGTGGGCGGCACCAGCACCGACGTGTCCTTGGTGTGCGACGGACGTCCGCTGTTTACCTCGCATCGTCATGTGGCGGGCTACCCGGTGAAGACGCCGATGGTGGATATCCATGTGATTGGCGCGGGCGGCGGCAGCATTGCGTGGCTGGACGACGCCGGTGCATTGAAGGTAGGCCCGCACAGCGCGGGCGCGGTGCCGGGGCCGGTGGGCTATGGCCGCGGCGGTCAGGAGCCAACCATCACCGATGCCGAGATCGCGCTGCAACGGTTGAACCCGGTCGCGTTGTTGAACGGCCGCATGCCCGTGCATGCAGAAGCGGCGCGCCGTGTGATTGAACAACGCGTGGCCGAACCGTTGGGCCTGGACCGCGAAGCCGCAGCCGAAGGCATTCTGCGCATTGCCGCAGCGAACATGAGCCGCGCCATCCGCGCCGTGTCCACCGAGCGCGGCTATGACTTGTCGCGCTTCGCGCTCTACGCCTACGGCGGCGCGGGGCCATTGCACGCCGTCGAAGTGGCCGAGGAATGCGGCATTCCTGTCGTCATCGTGCCGCAGGAACCCGGCACGATGTGCGCACGCGGCATCTTGCTAAGCGACATCTCGTTTGACTTCGTGCAAAGCGAAATCTCGCTGGCAAGCGAAGCGGCCTGGCCCGCAATCTCAACCCTCTTCGACGGGCTGCGCACGCAAGCCCAGAACTGGCTGGACGACGAGCGTGTGGACCCCGCATTGCGGATCTGCCACAGCGCCATCGACGCGCGCTACGAAGGCCAGAACTTTGAAGTGCAGGTCAGCCTGGACGATACGGGCGCGGGCGGCTACGCCGAATTTGCGCGCCGCTTCGCTGAAGCACACGAGCGCGAATACGGCTACACCGTCGACGACCGCAACGTGCAGATCATCAACTGCCGCATGCAGGCCGTGGGCCAGGTGGTCAAGGCCCCGCTTGCGCCGCGCCATATCGGCGGGGTGCTGGAAGACGCCAGGCTGGGCGTACGCAAGGCGTACTTCGGCGCCGAACACGGCTGGCGTGAAACGCCGGTGTACGACCGCGACCGCGTGCCAACCGGCGCCCGCTTCACCGGCCCCGCGCTGCTGGAAGAAATGAGCTCGACCACCGTGGTGGGCGTGGGCCAGCACGTCAGCGTGGACGAATACGGCAACCTGATCATCCGTTTGCAAGGAGGCTTGAATGACTAAGCCCAACCCTCACGACGCCGGCGCGGCACTGGCCGACCCCATCGGCATGGAAGTGTTCTGCAACCGCCTGCTGTCCATCACCGAAGACATGAACAACACGCTCGTGCGCGCGTCGTTCTCCACCAACATCAAGGAACGCAAGGACTGCTCCGTCGCACTGTTTGATGCGGCTGGCAGGCTGGTGGCGCAAGGCACGCAGATTCCGTTGCACCTGGGGTCGCTGGATGGCGCAATGGGCGCGATTCTTCGCACGTTCAAGGCCGACGACATCCGCGAAGGCGATGTCTTTATCTGCAATGACCCGTACCTGGCGGACGGCAGCCATCTGCCCGACATCAACATCGTCACGCCCGTGTTCTGGGACGGCGTGCTGCGCTTTTTCGCCGCCAATATTGCGCACCATTCGGATGTGGGTGGCGCGGTGCCGGGGTCGATCGCGGGCGGCTTGAAATCCATTTTTGAGGAAGGCATACGCATTCCCGCGTGCCGCATCGCCAAGCACGGCGAGACCGACGAAGACATGCTGCGCCTGATCTGCGCGAACACCCGCGACCCGGAAGAACGCGTGCTGGACTTGCGCGTGCAGATGGCCACCAACCGCCGGGGCGCGGCCGCTGTGCAAGGCCTGATCCGCCAGATGGGGCTGGATGCGGTGCTGCGTTCGGTTGACGACGTCATCGCGTACACGCGCCGACGCCTGCTCAATCGCATCGCTGAATTGCGTCAGGGCAGCTACACGTTCCGCAGCGATCTGGACGACGACGGCATGGGTGGCGACCCGGTGCCGATACAAGTCACGCTGACCGTGAACCCCGGCAATCTGCACTTCGATTTCGAAGGCTCGGGCAAGCAGGCGCGTGGCGCGATGAACCTGCCCTTCAACGCTTTGCGCGCTTGCGTGTACTACGCCGTGAAAGCGCTGCTTGACCCGGATCTTGCGCCGAATGCGGGCTTGTTCGATCCCATCTCGGTGTCGGCGCCGGTGGGCACGATTACCAACCCGGAACATCCGGCGGCAGTGGGCGCGCGGTCGATTACGGCGCAGAAAGTGGCGGGCGCCATCTTCGGTGCGTTTCGTGGTTTGCTGCCGCCGGAAAAGACCATGGCGTCCAGCAACGACTGCTGCCCCGCCATTGTGTTTTCAGGCCGCTGGCGCGAACGCGCGGGGCACTTCGTGTACCTGGAAACGTTGGGCGGCGGCGCGGGTGCGCGCTTTGATGCCGATGGCATGGACGCGGTGCATGTGCACATGACCAACACGTCGAACCTGCCGGTGGAAGCGCTGGAAAACGAGTACCCGCTGATGATGGACGAGTACGCGATGATTCCGGATTCGGGCGGCGCGGGCCGCACACGCGGCGGGCTGGCGATTGCCAAGCAGATTCGCGCGGTGGGGCCGGGCATCGTGTTCTCGGCGCGATCGGACAGCCATACGGTAGGCGTCGCAGCCGGGGTGGACGGCGGCGGTGACGGACGCCGTGCGCGCCTGATCCGCAACTTCGGCACGCCCCAGGCGGAAGAACTGTTTTCGAAGACGGCGAACATCGCGTTGGCGCCGGGTGACAGCGTGCGGATTGAAACCCCGGGCGGTGGCGGTTACGGCGCGCCTGCCGAGCGGTTGCGCACCCGTATCGAGCAAGATCTGGCGGATGGAAAGATCAGCGCCGAGGCCGCTAGAAAGGACTATGGCGCTGTGCAGGGCGCTGTCTAGGGCTCGGCAGCCCAGTTACCCCACGTTGAGCGTCATCGAGTATTTCATCTTGTCGTGCGGGAACGTGGTGATGGTGGCAAGCAGCAGCAGGCCGCCTTCGCCGTAGTAGCGGCGGGTAATGACAAAGCCCGCCGTCTTGGGTTCAACCTTGAGTTGCTTGGCGATCGTCGCGTTGATGGGCGTGGCCGAGAACTCCTGGTTGACCTCGGTGATGCGGTCGCCAAAGTGGTCTTCGATCAGGCGCAAGAGCGAGATGCGCGACTTGACCTCGACGCGCACATCCGAGTGTTCGGGGTCGGCGTAGATCAGCGTGCTGGCGGCGGCGGTGTCCGGGTCGTCAAGGGTCTTGATGGAGTTGATGTGCAGCCAGGATTTATCAGCCGAGCAGCCCAGCGCTTCGGCCAGCCGCTTGGGCAGCTTGATGGTGCGTACGTCTTGCACCAGCAGCGCGGCGTTGCGCGCGTATTGCAGCAGGTCAGGAAACTGCGAAATACGCTGCGTGAAGCGGGTGCTGGCACGGGCGGTTTCCACGCGAGTGCCGACGCCGGGGCGGCGCGACACCATGCCCGCCACGGTCAGCATGCGGATGGCTTCGCGAATGGTGTGGCGGCTGGCGTTGAACTGATCGCAAAGCTCGTGTTCCGTCGGCAGCAGCGTCATGACGGGGTAGCGGCCGGTGCTGATGTCTTGGGACAGCGTCTGGAAAATGCTCTTGTAACGGGGGCCGCTGGCGTCGGCATCCGGCGCGTGCGATTCCGGTTTGCCGCGCGCCTGCCGTGCTCCGCCAGGGCCCGCCGCGCGCTCGGAGGATCGGGTCATCGGGAGGCTCCTTGAATTGTTATATGGGGTTTGTACGGACAATAACCGATTGACAGCGGTGTCTTGTGGGATTCATTATTTGTCCGGACATTCATGTACGGACAAAGTGTACCAACAATTCGGGGGTTCTCATGGGCAAGGTACTTGCAGTGATCGTGGCGGCGACGGTGGCAGCCGGACTCAGCGCCAATGCAGCAGCGCAGCAGAAGTTGGTGGTGGCCGGTTACGGCGGCTCGTTCGAAGACATCATGCGTAAAGACATCTTCCCGCCCTTCGCCAAGCAGCACGGCGTCGAGCTGGACTATGTGGCGGGCAACTCCACCAACACGGTGGCGCGCCTGCAAGCGCAGAAAAGCAATCAGCAGATCGACGTCGCCATCATTGATGACGGCCCCATGTACCAGGCCATTGCGCTGGGCTTCTGCGCCCCGATCACGGGCCTGCCCGCCGACGACATCTACAGCACCGCACGCTACAAGGATGACAAGGCCGTCGCCATCGGCATCGTGGCCACCGGCATCATGTACAACAAGAAAGTCTTCGATGAAAAGAAATGGGCTGCGCCCACGTCGTGGAAAGACCTGAAGGACCCCAAGTACAAGAAGCAGCTGGTCGTGCCGCCGCTGAACAACACCTACGGCTTGCACGCGCTGGTGGAATACGCCCGCGAAGGCGGCGGCAGCGAAAAGAAGATCGACGCGGGTTTCACCACGTTCAAGAACGAGGTCGGCCCCAACGTGCTGGTCTATGAACCGTCGCCCGGCAAGATGACCGAGCTGTTCTCCAGCGGCCAGGCCGTGATTTCCGTGTGGGGCAGCGGCCGCGCGAAGGCGTTCGCCGACACCGGATTCCCGGTGGGCTTCGTCTATCCGCAGGAAGGCGCTTACGCCCTGCTGTCGTCGGTGTGCCCGATCGCCAAGGCCAGCCCCAACCCGGTTGCGCAAGCCTTCGTGCAGTACCTGGTGACGCCCGAGGTGCAACAGAAACTGGCGTCGGCCTACGGCTATGGCCCGGTCAACAAGAAAGCCAAGATCGAGGATGACCCGCGCGTGCCGCTGCCGATTGGCAAGCGTGCTGCGGACCTCATCGTGATTGATTGGGACACGGTGAACCAGAACCGCGACGACTGGAACAAGCGCTGGACGCGGGAAATCGAGCGCTGACGCGCAGCCGGCAGTGAAAACGGGGCGGCGCACCGCGCCGCCCACGGGAGCTTTCATGACCTATCTAGTGTTGAACCGCCTGAGCAAGCGCTATGGCGACACGACTGCCGTCGAAGAGCTGAGCCTGTCGGTAAACCGGGGCGAATTCATTTCGCTGCTGGGGCCTTCCGGCTGCGGCAAGACCACCACGCTGCAAATGATTGCGGGCTTTGTCGAACCCACGGGCGGCAGCATCGTGCTGGATGGCCGCGACGTCAGCCGCGTGCCGGCCAACAAGCGCGGCCTGGGCCTGGTGTTTCAGAACTACGCCTTGTTCCCGCATATGACCGCTTCTGAAAACGTGTCGTTCGGCCTGGAGATGCAGCGGGTGAAGAAGGACGAGCGCGAGGCGCGCGTGGCGGAAGCGTTGAAGCTGGTGGGCTTGTCGCATCTGGCTGACCGCCATCCGGCGCGCATGTCCGGCGGGCAGCAGCAGCGCGTGGCGTTGGCGCGCGCGCTGGTCATCCGCCCCAGCGTGCTGTTGCTGGATGAGCCGCTGTCGAACCTGGACGCCAAGCTGCGCGAGGAAATGCAGCTGGAGCTGCGCAGCATTCAACGCACCATCGGCACCACCACGATTCTGGTGACGCACGATCAGTCCGAAGCGCTGGCCTTGTCGGACCGCATCGTGGTGATGAACCAGGGCCGGGTGGAACAGGTGGCGGAACCGTTCCAGGCCTATGAAGGGCCGGCCAGCCATTTCGTCGGCGGCTTTTTGGGCAAGGCGAATGTGTTCACGCCGCAGTCCGAGCAGTACAACGATGAAACGCGCGCCCGTGTGGGCGAGGCGCACATCTCGATGGACGGCGCGCCCGTGCCGCAAGGCGCGGTGATTGTGCGGCCCGAGAAGATCCTGTTTTCTGAGCCCGCCGCCTGTGCCCTGCCCGGCCGCATGAAGACGCGCGTGTTCCAGGGCAACCACTGGTTGTGCCAGGTGGAAACATCCGTGGGCGAAGTCATGGTGATCCGGCAGAACGACGGCGTGCCCGTGCCGGCCGAAGGGGAAACCGTGCACCTGCGCTGGCGCGCGCAGGACATGTGTGTGGTGGCGGCCGCGCCGCAGGGCCGCGCGTCATGAGCGCGCGCGTCAACCCTTGGGTGCTGAGCGCGCCAGCGCTGGTGGTGTACGCCACCTTCCTGGTGGTGCCGATGGCGCTGGTGTTCCTGATCAGTTTCTTTGACTTCCAGTTCTATGGCGGCATGCAGGCCACGTTTACGTGGAAGAACTACATCGAGATCCTGACTGACGGCTACTACTACGAGATCTACGCCCGCACGTTCGGCGTCGCCGCCGCCGTGACGCTAGCCTGCCTGGTGCTGGGCACGGCCGAGGCCTACGTGCTGTCGCGCATGGCCAATCCGTGGAAAGGCTTGTTCCTGATGGTGGTGCTGGGGCCGCTGCTGATTTCGGTGGTGGTGCGCACCTTGGGCTGGGCGCTGCTGTTTGGTTCGACGGGCTTGATCAACAAGGCGTTGATGGGGATCGGCATCATCTCAACGCCGGTGGACCTGATGTACAGCAATCTGGGCGTGGCCATTGCGCTCACGCACGTGCTGGTGCCATTCATGGTGATTTCGGTATGGGCGTCGTTGCAGCGGATCAACCCGTCAACGGAAGCCGCGGCCCTGTCATTGGGCGCATCGCAATTCACGGTGATCCGCCGCGTGATCGTGCCGCAAGTCATGCCGGGCATTTTATCGGGCGCAATCATGGTGTTTGCGATGGCGGCAAGCTCGTTCGCCACGCCGGCCATCATCGGCGGACGCCGCTTGAAGAACGTGGCCACAGCCGCCTACGACGAATTCCTGAACACGCTGAACTGGCCGCTGGGCGCGGCGCTGGCGGTCGTGCTGCTGCTGGCGACCGTGGTGGTGCTGCTGTCGGCCAACCGGATCATCGAGCGCAAGTACGGCGCCGTCTTCAACCAGGCCGGAGGCTGAGATGCAATTCCGAAACGGCCCCATCGGCCTGCTGTTCCACACGCTGTTCATTCTTTTCATCCTGGCGCCCATCGTGATGGTGTGCGCGGTGGCGTTCACGTCAGAAGGCTTTATCTCGTTGCCGACGAGCGGGCTGTCGCTGCGCTGGTTCCGCGCCATTTTGGACAACCCGCGCTTTGTGGAAGCCTTCTGGTTCAGTCTGGGACTGGGCACGCTGTCGGCAACATTGGCCATTGCGCTGGCGGTGCCAAGCGCGCTGGCGCTGGCCCGCAACCGCTTCCGTGGCCGCGAGGCGTTGGTGGCGTTCTTTCTGTCGCCGCTGATGATTCCGCATGTGGTGCTGGGCTTGGCGTTCCTGAAGTTTTTCACCACTGTGGACCTGGCCGGCACCTATGTGGGGCTGGTGGTCGCGCACGTGATTCTGGTGATGCCCTACGCGTTGCGTCTGGTGCTGGCTTCCGCCACCGGGATCGATCCGGCGCTGGAGCGCGCTGCGCAATCATTGGGCGCGTCCAACTGGACGGCATTCCGGCGCGTGGTGTTGCCCTTGCTGCTGCCGGGGGTGGTCAGCGGCTGGGTCATCGCCTTCATCACAAGCTTCGATGAATTGACCATGTCGATCTTCATCGCCTCGCCGTCCACGACGACGCTGCCGGTGCGTATCTTCCTGCATATCGAAGACACCATCGACCCGCTCGTGACGGCCGTGTCGGCCGTGCTGATCTACGTAACGATCATCGCCATCTTCATTCTGGACCGCGTGGTCGGCCTGGAAAAGCTGTTTGTAGGAAAGGGACGCTAATGACGGACGAGAAAGAACTGGCGCCCCGCGCGCCCGTGCATCGCGGCATTTATGACGCTGTGGTGATCGGCGGCGGGCTGGTGGGGTCGGCCATTGCCTATGGCTTGCGGCGCGAGCTGGACCATGTGGCCGTGCTGGACGAAGGCGACGTGGCGTACCGGGCGTCGCGCGGTAACTTCGGGCTGGTGTGGGTGCAGAGCAAAGGCATGGGGCTGCCGCGCTACGGCGTGTGGACGATGACGTCCGCGTCCGGCTGGCCCCGGCTGGCTGCGCAACTGCTGGACGAGACCGGTGTGGACGTGCACCTGGAACAGCGCGGCGGACTGCACGCGCTGTTGAGTGACGAAGAGGTGGAAGCGCGCGGCAAGTTCATGCAGACCTTGCTGGCGCAACCGGGCATGGCACAGTACGACTGGAAACTGCTGGACCGCGCCGAGGTTGCGGACTTGGTGCCGGGCATTGGCCCCGAGGTGCGCGGCGCCACTTGGACGCCGGTGGACGGCATTGCCAACCCGCTGAAGCTGCTGCGCGCGCTGCACATGAGTTTTGCACAGCGGGTGGTGGATTACTTGCCGCGCCGGCCGGCACAAAGCATCAAGCAGCGCGACGGGGTGTTCGAGATCGCCACGCCATCAGGCACGGTGCGTGCGCGCAAGGTCGTGCTGGCATCGGGCTTGTCGAACAAAGACCTGGGTGCGCAAGTTGGCCTGGACGTGCCGGTGCGCCCGCAGCGTGGGCAGATCGTGGTGCTGGAACGCACGCGCCGCATGCTGGAAACGCCGCTCTCCACCTTGCGCCAAACCGATGAAGGCACGTGGCTGATCGGCGATTCGCAAGAAGAGGCCGGCTATGTGGACAACCTGGTGGGCCTGCCGATTCTGGGCACGCTGGCCGACCGCGCGGTGCGCACGCTGCCTGCCTTGCGCGACGTGCGCGTGGTGCGCAGCTGGGCCGCGCTGCGCGTGATGTCCAAGGATGGCTTTCCGATTTATCAGCAATCTGAAACGTGCCCGGGCGCTTTCGTCGCCACCTGTCACAGCGGCGTGACGCTGGCCGCCGCGCATGCTCTCAATCTGGCGCCCATGATCGTGGCCGGCAAGCTTGCCGACGACATGGCGCCCTTCTCGACCCGGAGGTTCCATGTTCAAGAGGCTTGACGAGGCGCAGCGCCAGGCGCAAGGCGCGCCCGTGCGCGTGACGGTCAACGGGGCCGAGCTGCAGTGCCGCCAAGGCGACAGCGTGGCGGCGGCGCTGTTTGCAGGCGGCGTGTCGGCCTGTCGCGACACAGCGGTCAACGAAGTGCCGCGCGGGCCCTATTGCATGATGGGCGTGTGCTACGACTGCCTGGTCACCATTGACGGCCAGGCGAATCAGCAAGGCTGCATGACGGCCGTGCGCGAAGGCATGAAGATCGAGCGCCAGCTGGGCGCGCGCAAGGTGCAGGCATGATCGATACGACGCAATGTGATTTGCTGGTGGTGGGCGCAGGCCCCGCAGGATTGGCGGCGGCGACGCTGGCGGCCAAGCTGGGCGTGGACACGGTGCTGCTGGATGAGCAGGCGGCGCCGGGCGGACAGATCTATCGCGCCATCACGACCACGCCCGTCACCGACCGCAGCATTCTGGGCGAAGACTATTGGCATGGCGCGTCGCTTGTCGGCCCGTTCAAGCAGTCGGGCGCGCGCTATGTGCCGGGCGCCACCGTCTGGGCCGTGGCCGAGCACACCGCGCCGCATCCCGACAAGGGCTTCGAGGTGGCGTACTCGGTGGCGGGCGAAGCGCGCATCGTGCATGCGCGCCGGCTGCTGTTGGCAACCGGTGCGCAAGAGCGCCCCTTCCCCATTCCGGGCTGGACGCTGCCGGGCGTCATCACCGCAGGCGCGGCGCAGATTCTGCTGAAGTCGTCGGGCGTGGTGCCGGCCGACCGCACGGTGCTGGCCGGCAGCGGCCCGCTGCTGTATTTGGTGGCGTGGCAATACCTGAACGCGGGCGTGAAGATTGACGCGCTGCTGGAAACCACGCCGCCCGGCCGCATGAGCCAGGCGCTGCCCAAGGTGTGGGGCTTTCTGCGTTCGCCGTATCTGGGCAAGGGTTTGAAGCTGCTGCGTGCGGTGAAGGCCGCGGTGCCGATCACGCGCGGTGTCACCGCGCTGGAAGCGCTGGGCGATGGCAAGCTGCAAAGCGTGCGCTACACGGCAGGCGGCGTCACCAAGACTTTGCCCGCCGAACAGCTGATGCTGCATCAAGGCGTGGTGCCCAACGTGAACCTGTCGCGCGCGGTGGGTGCGGAACACCGCTGGAATGATGCGCTGGACTGTTGGGAGCCGCAGGTTGACGCATGGGGGCTGACGTCGGTGGACGGCATCGGCATGGCGGGTGATGGCGCAGGAATCGCGGGCGCGTTGGCGGCGGAGCACCGTGGCCGGCTGGCCGCGCTGCAAGCCGCGCATCTGTTGGGCCGCATTGATGCCGCCAAACGCGATAGCGAGGCCGTGGCGCCGCGCGTTGCGCTAGCCCGTGCCGTGAGAGGCCGCGAGTTCTTCGACGCGCTCTACAAGGCGCCTGACGCGTTCAGACGCCCGACCGGCGACACCATCGTGTGCCGCTGCGAGGAAGTCACCGCCGCGCAGGTGCGCGACACGGTCAAGCTGGGCTGCACCGGCCCGAACCAGATGAAGGCGTTTCTGCGTTGCGGCATGGGGCCGTGCCAAGGGCGCTTCTGTGGGCTGACCGTGGCCGAGATCATCGCCGAGGAACGGGGCGTGCCGACGCAGGAAGTGGGCTATTACCGGCTGCGTTTTCCGACCAAGCCGCTGACCCTGGGAGAACTCGCGTCGCTGCCGCAGACGGACGATTCCCGCCAGGCTGTGGTCCGTTTGAAAAAGTAATGCCATGACCGGTGCAACGCGGTCGGCAGCAGTCATCATCATCGGGGGAGGCCTGCACGGCAGCTCGGCGGCGCTGCATCTGGCGCGTGCGGGCGTGTCTGCCCTGGTGATCGAAAAGAACTACGTGGGCCGGCACGCGTCGGGCGTGAATGCGGGCGGCGTGCGCACCTTGTCGCGGCATCTGGCCGAGGTGCCGCTGGCGCTGGCCTCGCGCGAGCTCTGGTATCGCATTGGCGATCTGGTGGATGACGATTGCGGTTTCGAGCAGCACGGCCAGGTGCGCGTGGCCGAAAACGCCGCCGACGTATCCGCGTTGCAGACGCGCTTACAGACGATGACCGCGCACGGCTACACGCACGAGCAATGGATCAGCGCCGAGGATTTGCGGGAGATGATTCCGGCGCTTGCGCCCACCATCCAGGGCGGCCTGATTGCACGCGAGGACGCGGCGGCCGATCCGTATCGCACGACGCTGGCGTTCCGCACCAAGGCGGCGAGCCTGGGCGCGCGCTTTCTGGAAGGCGTGCGCGTGCAGGGCGTTGCGCGCGTGGACGGCCAATGGCGCGTGGACACCGATGCGGGCACTTACACTGCGCCGCAAGTGTTGAACTGCGCGGGCGCGTGGGCCGACCGCATCGCGGCGCAATGGGGCGAGCCGGTGCCGCTTTTGGCCATTAGCCCGATGATGCTGGTGACGCTGCGCATGGATCACTTTCTGGACCCCGTCGTGCTGGGCACGGGCCGCGCGTTGTCGTTCAAGCAGCGCTCAAATGGCACCGTGCTGATTGGCGGCGGACGGCGCGCCTGGGTGGATCGCGACGCGGAATGGACTGAGCTGGATTTCCGCTCGCTGGCCGAAGGCGCACGCACGGTCTGCGATCTGTTTCCGCACATGCGCGATGCGATCGTGAACCGGGGCTGGGCGGGTATCGAGGCGGCCATGCCGGATGAGATTCCTGTCATCGGACGCAGCAGCCGTCACGAGACCGCGTTTCACGCGTTCGGCTTTTCGGCGCATGGCTTTGAGCTGGGCCCGATTGTGGGCCGCATCATGGCTGACCTGATCACGACTGGCGCGACGGGCATGCCGATTGCGCCATTCCGGATTGACCGTTTTTCGGACGCGGCTATCGCGTCCTCCCCATCAAACAAGGAGCAAGACGAATGAATGACGATATCGTGCGCAAGGAAACCAACCAGCGCCTGAGCCGCATCGTGATCCATGGCGATACGGTGTACGTGGCGGGCGTGACGTCTGCGGCTGAAGGCGGCATCGCGGCGCAAACGCGCGACGCGTTGGCGAAGATCGACGGCTATCTGGCGCAGGCTGGCACCGATAAGTCGCGGCTGTTGTCGGTGCAGATCTGGCTGAAGGACATCGACCGCGACTTCGCCGGCATGAATAGCGTGTGGGCCGAGTGGGCGCTGCCGGACGCGATGCCCACCCGCGCCACCTGCGAGGCCAAGCTGGCCGCGCCGGAGCTGCTGGTGGAGATCATCGTGACGGCCGCCAAGCGGCCGGCATACGTGAGCGGGCCGGTGTCTGAAAGCTGACCTGGCCAGGGCGGCCCGGCAGGTTCAAGGTGGCGGTGGCGGGCGGCGTGGTGGCAATCACCTGGCCCGCGCGCAGCACCATCAGACGGGTCGCACGCAAGCGTAGCGCTTCGACGGGGTCGCGCGCTTGCAGCAGCACGAGGTCGGCGCGCTTTCCGACCGCGATGCCGGTTTCGTCCAGCCCAAGAATTTTCGCGGGCGTGGTCGTCACGGCTTCGAAACAGGCGCGCATGGCGTCCTGGCCCGTCATCTGGGCCACGTGCAGGCCCATGTGCGCCACTTCCAGCATGTCACCCGAACCCAGGCTGTACCAGGGGTCCATCACGCAATCGTGGCCGAAGGCCACCGGCACGCCAGCGGCCAGCAGTTCCGGCACGCGCGTCATGCCGCGGCGCTTCGGATAGGTATCGTGGCGGCCTTGCAGCGTGATGTTGATCAACGGGTTGGCGATGGCGGCGACACCCGCTTCGCGCATCAGCGGAATCAGCTTGGACACGTAGTAGTTGTCCATGGAATGCATGGACGTCAGGTGCGAACCGGTGACGCGGCCATGCAGGCCCAGGCGTTGCGTGTGGTAGGCCAGCGTTTCGATGTGGCGCGACAAGGGGTCGTCGCTTTCATCGCAATGCATGTCTACGCGCAGGCCGCGTTCGGCGGCCAGTTCGCACAGGATGCGCACGGACTCGGCGCCGTCCTGCATGGTGCGTTCAAAGTGCGGAATGCCGCCCACCACATCCACGCCCATGTCGAGCGCGCGCTTCAGGTTGTCCATCGCGCCCGGCGCGCGCAGCACGCCGTCTTGCGGGAAGGCGACCAGTTGCAGGTCCAGATAGGGTTTGACCTTCTCGCGCACGTGCAGCAGCGCTTCGGTTGCCAACAGACGCGGGTCGCAGACGTCAACGTGCGAGCGGATGGCGAGCAAGCCACGCGCCACGGCCCAGTCGCAATACGCAAGCGCCCGTTCGACCAGCGCTTCTTGCGTCAGCAGCGGCTTCAGTTCGCCCCACAGCGCAATGCCTTCCAGCAAGGTGCCGGACTGGTTCACGCGCGGCAGACCAAAGGACAAGGTCGAGTCCATGTGGAAGTGCGCGTCCACGAAGGGCGAGCTCACCAGCTGGCCGGCGGCATCAATCACCTGGCCGGCTTCGGCCTTCAGCGCAGGTTCCACCGCCGTGATGCGGCCCTGAGCCACGCCGATGTCGATGTTCGTGCGGCCATCGGGCAGCGTGCAATTCTTGATGATGAGATCGAGCATTGGGGGATCCTAGTGGAAGTTCAGTATTTCACAGTGCTGCAAAAGTACCCCAGCATCGGGGTCGCACGGAGCCGGCTCCGCCGGTCCGTCGCGACGCCCCCTTGAGGGGGAAGCGCGCAGCGCTTCGGGGGTGGGTCACACCCTTAGCGTTCGCCCTTGCGGTAGGGCTTCATCAGGGCCTGCGGGTAGGCGGCGCGGCGCGCCATCACCACCAGGGCCAGGATGGACAGGATGTACGGCAGCATCAGGTACACCTGATACGGTAGCTCGGGCAGGCCGGGCAAGGCGGCCCCGCCCTGTTGCAGCCGCAGTTGCAGTGCATCGAAGAAGGCGAAGATCAGCGCGCCAAGCAGCGCCTTGCCGGGCCGCCAAGAGGCGAACACGACCAGCGCCACGCAGACCCAGCCTCGGCCGTTGACCATATTGAAGAAGAACGCGTTGAACGCGGCCAGCGTCAGGAAACTGCCGGCAACCCCCATCAGCGCCGAGCCCGCCACGATCGCGCCGATGCGCAGGCGCGTGACCGACAGGCCCTGCCCTTCGGCGGCGGCGGGGTTTTCGCCCACCATGCGAATCGCCAGGCCGACCGGCGTGCGGTTCAGCACCCAGGCCAGAATGGGCACGGCGGCCAGCGCAATCAGCGTCATGGGCGTCTGCCCGGCCAGCACCGGGCCAATCAGCGGAATGCCGTCCAGGAATTTCATTTCGGCAAACGGCGTGATCGTAGGCGGCGTGTTCACGCTGGGGAAAGTGACGCGGTACGCGAAGTACGACAGGCTGGTCGCCAGCAGCGTCACCCCCAGCCCCGACACGTGTTGCGACAATCCCAGCGGCACCGTCAACACCGCGTGCAGCAGGCCGAACACGGCGCCGGCAAAGGCCGCCGCCAGCACGCCCACATACAGCGGCGCGCCCAGATACACGACGAGCCAGCCGGTGAATGCACCGGCCGCCATGATGCCTTCTATGCCCAGGTTCAAGACGCCCGCGCGTTCGCACAGCAGCACGCCCAAGGTGCCCAGAATCAGCGGCGTCGCCAGACGCAGCACGGCGACCCAGAAGGCCGAGGAACTCAACAGATCCATCCATTCCATGGCGTGCTCCTCAAGCCCGGTTGCGGCGCAGGCGGTACTGCGCAAATAGCGTCGCGACCAGCATGGCAAGCAACGAGGTGGCGACGATGACGTCGGCGATGTAGTTCGGCACGGCGATAGCGCGGCTCATGCTGTCGGCGCCCACCAGCATGCCGGCGACAAAGATGCTGGCCAGAATCACGCCCAGCGGATGCAGGCCGGCCAGCATGGCGACGACGACGCCCGTGTAGCCGTAGCCCGGCGACATATCCAGCGTGACGTAACCGGTGCGGCCCGCCACTTCGATGGCGCCTGCCAGGCCCGCGAGCGCGCCGGACAGCATCGCGGTGCCGAGCATGACGCGGTTGACCGGCAGCCCCAGGAAGCGCGAGGCGTGCGCGTTGGCGCCCACGGCGCGCATCTGAAAGCCGAACACGGTGTAGCGGTTCAAGAGCCACAAGCCCAGGGCCAATCCGGCCGCCCACAAGAGGCCGGTATGGGCGCGCGTGCGTTCAATCAGCTTGCCCAGTTCCAGGTCGCCATTGAGCGCCACGGATTGCGGCCAGCCCATCGCCATCGGGTCTTTCATGGGGCCGTCCAGCATCATGGACACGAACAGCAGCACGATGAAGTTGCCCAGCAAGGTGGTCACGACTTCGTCCACGCCCAGACGGGTTTTCAACAGCGCGGGAATCAGCAGCAGCAAGGCGCCGGCAAGCGCCGCCGCCAGCATCATGCCGCCGAACAGCACCGGCACCGGCAGGTCAAAGCCCGTGCCGTCATGCAGGCCGCCGATGGCCACGGCCGCCAGCGCGCCCAGATACAGCTGGCCTTCGGCGCCGATGTTGTAGAAGCGCGCGCGAAACGCCACGGCACAGGCCAGGCCGGTCAGCATCAAGGGTGTGGCGCGGGTCAGCGTTTCAGACAAGGCGAAGCGCGACCCGAACGCGCCTTCGAACAGCAGCGCGTAGGTGCGGCCAACCGGCGCGCCGGCCCAGGCGACCAGCAAGGTGCAGACCGCCAGGGTGAAGAGGATGGCCGCAATCGGGGCCAAGGCCAGCGCCATGCGGCTGGGCTCGGGGCGGCGTTCCAGGATCAGTTTCATGCGAGTGATGCTCAATAGAGGGGGAAGCGGCGTGGGAGGGAACGGCCCCGGGGTGGCCCGGGGTTGGCCCTCATGCGCGCGTTCCCGTCATGGCCAGGCCCACGGTGGCGGGCGTCCATTCGGCCACCGGCTTGACGGCGACGAGCTTGCCGCCGCACAGCACGGCGATGCGGTCGGCCAAGGCGAAGATTTCTTCCAGGTCTTCGGACACCAGCAGCACGCCGGCGCCGCGTGCGCGGGCGGCCAGCAACTGCTCGCGCACATAGGCGACCGCGCCAATGTCCAGGCCCCAGGTTGGCTGGTCGGCCACGATGAAGCGCGGTTCGCGTGCGAGCGTGCGGCCCAGAATCAGCTTCTGCATGTTGCCGCCCGACAGGCTGCGCGTGCGCACATCCAGCGAGGCCGCGCGCACGTCGAATTGCTTGGCCAACGATGCCGCGTAAGCGCGGCCGGCACGTGCGCGGATCAGGCCGTAGCGCGCAAAGCGCTTGTCCTTCAAATCTTCAACGATGGCGTTTTCCCATAGCGGGCTGTCGCCGATCATGCCTTCGCCGTGGCGGTCTTCGGGAATGCGGCCGACGCGGGCCGCAGTCCATCCGGCGGGTGTCGTGGGCGCGGCTGCGTGTTCCGCACCCAGCCGGATCGTGCCGTCGCTGGGTTGGCGCAGGCCGGTCAACACCGACACCAGCGCCTGCTGGCCGTTGCCGGCCACGCCCGCAATCGCCACGATTTCATGTTTGTGGACGGTCAGGTCCAGGCTGTCCAGGCGCGGGGCGCCATCGCGGCTGTCGCGCACCGTCACTTGCGACAAGGTCACCACGGGCGCCGCCTGTTCGGCGGCGGCCACGGCTTCCGCGCGCGGCATGACGACCTTGCGGCCCACCATCAACTCCGCCAGTTCGGCGGGGCTGGTGCCGGCGGTGTCGCGTTCGGCCACCAGCTTGCCCTGGCGCAGCACGGCCACGCGGCGCGACACGGCCATCACTTCGTCCAGCTTGTGCGAGATGAAGATGACGGCCAAGCCTTCGTCAACAAAACCGCGCAGGGTCGCAAACAGGTCCTGCACTTCCTGCGGCGTGAGCACTGCCGTGGGCTCGTCCAGGATCAGGACGCGCGCGCCGCGATACAGCGCCTTCAGGATTTCCACGCGCTGCTTTTCGCCGACGGACAAGCCGCCCACGCGCGCGTCCGGGTCCACGCCCAGGCCGAAGCGTTGGCCCAGTTCAACCAGGCGGCGGCGCGCTTTGCTGCGGCCGGACGCCAGTTTCCACAGCGATTCCGTGCCGACCATGATGTTGTCCAGCACGGTCAGGTTGTCGGCCAGGGTGAAGTGCTGATGCACCATGCCCACCCCCGCCGCCAGCGCGGCGTCGGGCCGGCCGGGCGGCAAGGGTTTGCCGAAGACGTCGATACTGCCGGCATCGGCCACATAGTGGCCGAACAGAATCGACACCAGGGTCGATTTGCCGGCGCCGTTCTCGCCCAGCAAGGCCAACACTTCGCCTTGCCGCAGCGTCAGCGAGATATCGTCGTTGGCCGTCAGGCTGCCGAAACGCTTGGTGATCCCTGTCAGTTGCAGGGCGAGAGGCGCTTGATTCATCGTGCCGAGGACTTGGGTTCTTTGTCGTTGACCTTGACGGTGAAGCTGCCGTCCAGAATGGCTTTTTGCTTGGCTTGGACCTGGGCGATCAGCTCAGCGGGGATCTTCTTTTCGAAGGTGCCCAAGGGCGCCAGCGACGAGCCCTTGTGCTTCATCAGCGAGTACTGGCCGTAGTCATCGGCCTTGAACGTGCCCGCCTTGACCTGCTTGAGCGCCTCGTCGATGGTGGGTTCCATGCTCCACAGCGCGGAAGCCACCACGGTCTCGGGGTACTGCGGCTGCGTGTCGATGACGTTGCCGATGGCCAGCTTGCCGCGTTCCTTGGCGGCATCCGACACGCCAAAGCGTTCGGCGTACAGCACGTCTGCGCCCTTGTCGATCATGGCGAAGGCGGCTTCCTTGGCCTTCGGGGGATCGAACCACGAACCGATGAAGGTCACGGTGAATTCAGCCTTCGGGTTCACTTCCTTGGCGCCTTCGATGAAGGCCTGCATCAGGCGGTTCACTTCGGGGATGGGGTAGCCGCCCACCAGGCCGATCTTGCCGGACTTGCTCATGCCGCCGGCGATCATGCCGGTCAGGTAGGCGGGTTCCTGGATGTAGTTGTCGAACACCGAGAAGTTGGGCTGCTGCGGCTTGCCCGAAGAACCCATCAGGAAGGCGGTCTGCGGATAGTCCTTGGCCACCTTGCGGGCGGCGGCTTCCACGGCGAAGGCTTCACCCACCACCAGCTTGTTGCCCTGCTCGGCGTACTGGCGCATGACGCGTTCGTAGTCGGCGTTGGTGACGTTTTCCGAGAAGGTGTATTCGATCTCGCCACGGTCGCGAGCGGCCGTCAGCGCCTTGTGGATGCGCGACACCCATTGCTGCTCGACCGGCACCGTGTAGATGGCGGCAACCTTGGTCTTGGCGGGGGCTTGGGCTTGCACGGCGCCCGAGAACAGCAGCGCGCCGGCAGCGGCGGCGGCCGCCAGCTTGAGCAGGCCGCGGCGGGCGATGCCGCCGGCGGACGGGGTGGACAAGGATTTCATGCGGGTGACTCCTTCGCGGGGGATGGAAACAGAATGGGAATGGCGGCCAGACGTTTGAAAATCGCGGTCGCCGGCAGGCGTGCCGGGGCGAACGGGCGGAAACGTAGGCGAGGGATCGGTCATCGGATGGAGGCGCCGGGAGGCGCGTCCCACCCGAATGGTCGGGTTCGCAGCCAGTCCTGGCGAAGCAAGTTGTATGCCATGGGGCATTCCTGCGACAAGTCGGGGAAACCTGATGGACGGG
Organism: Achromobacter kerstersii; assembly: GCF_902859595.1. Taxonomy (GTDB): domain Bacteria; phylum Pseudomonadota; class Gammaproteobacteria; order Burkholderiales; family Burkholderiaceae_B; genus Achromobacter; species Achromobacter kerstersii. Next base: position 375,935 of record NZ_CADIJQ010000005.1, read on the forward strand.
CAGGATTATAGGCACCCTGGCGGGGATTCGTGGCACCAAGGTGGTGCGGGTTGTCCCAAAGCGTGGACACCCTTGCTGCGAAACGGTGAGTTCCCGCGTCAACGTTGTGCGTATCCCCTGGGGCGCCGCCCGCCGCACTTAAAATCCCGCCATAAGCTGCGCGAGGCGCGGCAAGCTGGAAATTCCATGCAAGACATTCAATTGCTGCTCGAGCAATACGGCGGGTGGCTGGTGTTCGCCAACGTGCTCGTCGAACAGGCGGGCTTGCCCGTGCCTGCGTACCCGATGCTGATTGCGGCGGGCGCGCTGGGCGGCGCGGCGGGGTGGCTTGTGCCCTGGCTGGCTGCCACCGTCGCCTGCTTGCTCGCGGACTCGCTTTGGTATGTGGCCGGCCGGCGCTACGGTTCGCGGCTGCTGGGCGTGATCTGCAAGATGTCGCTGTCGCAGGATTCCTGCATCCGCCAGACGCAACGCCTGTATTTGCGCATTGGTGTGCGGGCCTTGCTGGTGTGCAAGTTCCTGCCCGGCGCGGGCGCGCTGTCCACCGTCATGGCGGGCCTGACCGGCACCGCCTACCGGCGCTTTCTGCTGTACGACCTGGTGGGCGCGATGATCTGGGCTGGCTCCGCGTTGCTGCTGGGCGGGCTGTTCCACAGCGTGGTCAATGATGTGCTGGAGATTCTGGGCACCTACGGCGCGATGGGGCTGGGCGTGCTGGCTGCGGTGTTGGCGCTGTATATCCTGACGCGTTTTTTGCGCCGCCGCATTCTGCTGCGCAGCCTGCGCATCATTCCGCGTGTGTCGGTCGACGAGCTGATGCAGTGGCGGCAAGACGGCCGCAACCCGCTGGTCTTTGACGTGCGCCCCGAAGCGCAGCGCGACGCTGCGCGCATCCCCGGCGCCATCGCCGTGGACTTGAAGGCGCCCTTGCCTGCACTGGACGCCCACGCGCTGGACTCCGACATCGTGGTCTATTGCGCCTGCCCGAACGAGGTCTCGGCCGCGCTGCTGGCCTCGCGCCTGCGCGCGGCGGGGTATCCCAAGACCTGGGCGCTGCGCGGCGGTTACGAGGCGTGGATGGAACGCAATCACGCGCCACCCGCTGCGCCAAGCGCATAATTTCACATCAGCCCGCAAGACAGGCGGGCGGCAACAGGAGATACGAATGCGGTTGTTGTTTTTGGGTGCCGGCGGCACGGGTGGTTATTTCGGCGGACGCGCCACCCAGGCGGGCGCGGACGTGACGTTTCTGGTGCGTGAGCCGCGCGCGGCGCGCATCAGCGAGCAAGGCTTGCGTATTCAAAGCCCGCTGGGCGACGTGACGCTGCACCCGAAGGTGGTCACGCAGCAGACCTTGCAAGGCCACTACGACGTCGTCGTGCTCAGCTGTAAGGCGTATGACCTGGCCAGCGCCATTGACGCCATCCGTCCGGCCGTTGGCCCCGACACGGCCGTGCTGCCCATCATGAATGGTGTGTTGCAGTACGACGTGCTGGACCGCGAGTTTGGACCGCAGCGCGTGCTGGGCGGGCTGTGCCAGATCAACGCCACGCTCGGCCCTGAAGGCGAAGTGGTGCATCTGGGCAAGCACGCCAACATCGTCTTTGGCGAACGCGCCGGCGCGCCGCGCAGCGAGCGCTGCGTGGCGCTGGAGCAGGCCTTGGCGGGCGGCGAATACGCCAGCCGTCTTAGCGAAGACATCTACCAGGACATCTGGGAAAAGTACGTCATGCTGACGACGCTGGCCGCCGCCACCTGCATGATGCGTGGCTCGGTCGGGCAGATTGCGTCCACCGATGATGGCATCGGCATCCTGCTCAGCCTGCTGAAAGAAACGCAAGCCGTGGCCGCCGCGTCCGGCTATGCGGTGCGTCCGGAAGCGGATGCCGCCGCACAAAAGCTGATGACCGACCGCACGCAACCGATGACGGCGTCCATGTTCCGCGACCTGCGCCAAGGGCTGCCGGTCGAGGCCGACCACATCGTGGGCGACATGATTCACCGCGCCCGCGCGCTGGGCGTGGACGCGACGTATCTGCGCGTGGCGTATGCGCACTTGCAGGTCTATCAAGCGCAGCGCGCAGCGGCTTGAGTTCGGTCGATTGGTGCATAACTTGCAAAAAACTCTTCCGATTTTCTGGGTTTTTTGTTCGGATTTGACCGAATAGTATGGATTTGCCTGAACCGGGGCGTGTTGTGGCGCATGTTGCGCCGCCCGCCCCGGTTCTTCCTCCCTAGGAGCAAGACCATGAAAATTGCATTGATCGGCATTACCGGCCGCGTCGGTTCCCGCGTTGCAGACGAACTGCTCAAGCGCGGCCATCAAGTGACGGGCATCGCCCGCAATCCGGCCGACGTCAACGTCCAGCCCGGCCTGACCGTCCAGCAAGGCGACGCCACCGACCCCGAAGCCCTGACCCCGCTCTTGACCGGCCACGACGCCGTCATCAGCGCTACGCGTTTTGTGTCAACCGACGCCAAGCCGCTGTTGGCCGCCGTGAAGAACGCGGGCGTGCCGCGTCTGCTGGTGGTGGGCGGCGCGGGCAGCCTCTTGGTGGCGCCCGGCAAGCTGCTGATCGACACGCCCGAATTCCCCGACGCCTACAAGCCCGAAGCCCGCGGGGGCGTTGTGTTCCTGGACACGTTGCGTCAGGAAAAAGTGCTGAACTGGACGTTCATCTCGCCGTCGGCATTGTTCGAACCGGGTGAGCGCACGGGTACGTTCCGCGTGGGCGATGACTATCTGCTGGCCGACGACGAAGGCAAGAGCTGGATCTCGATGGAAGACTACGCCATCGCCCTGGCCGATGAATTGGAAACGCCGAAGCATTCGCGCCGCCGCTTTACCGTCGGGTACTAAGCAGCAGGCTGTGCAAGGAAAAAGGAGCCCAGGAGTCTGCAAAGGGCTCCTTTTTTCATTGTGCGCCGGGGCCGAATCCCGCGCTTTTGTTTGTAAACTGGCAGACCGCCAACCGGCGTCACCCTGAGTTGTTCTGTATGCGTATGAAGTGGAAATCCTTGGCCGCCTGTGTACTGGCCGCGTCCCACTGCCTGGCGGTTGCGCCGGCGCTTGCGGCTGCGCCCCAGTCGAACAAGGAGATCGTTGTCGCGTTCTTTCGCATGATGTTCCAAGACCGCGAGGTCGACGAAGCGGTGCGCCTGTACGTCAGCCCCAACTACGTGCAGCACAACCCGTACATGCGCGATGGCGTCGGCCCGATGGTGGATTTCTTTCCGCCCTATTTCGATCAGCATCCGCAAGCCATCGTCGACATCAAGCGCGTGATCGCCGAGGGCGATCTGGTGGTGATTCACAACCAATGGCGCGATTCGCCGGAAGACCGTGGCCAGGCGGTGGTGGATATCTTCCGCGTTGAAAAAGGCAAGATCGTCGAGCACTGGGACGTCAGCCAGGAAATTCCCGAGAACCCCGCCAACCAGAACGGCATGTTCTAAAGAGCGAACCATGTCCCACATTGAACCGGTCGAACTGGCCCGCGCGTATCTGCTGTTGAACCACGGGCCGACGGTGCTGGTCACCAGCGCCCATGGCGATGCGCAAAACGTCATGGCGGCGGCGTGGGCGATGCCGTTGGATTTCAGCCCGCCCAAGATGCTGGTGGTGGTGGACAAGAACACCTACACGCGCGAGCTCATCGAAGCGTCGGGCGAATTTGCGTTGTGCATTCCGTCGCGCGCGCAGGCCGCTGCTACGTTGAAGGTGGGCTCGGAATCCGGCCGCGATGAAGACAAGTTTCAGGCCAGCGGCCTGGCCACGTTTCCGGCCAGCAAGATCGGCGCACCGTTGGTGGCTGACTGCCTGGGCTGGCTGGAATGCAAGGTCGTGCCCGAGCCGCACAACCAGCAGGCTTATGATCTGTTCATCGGCGAAGTCGTGGCCGCCTGGGCGGCGCCGGATGTGTTCTCGCAGAACCGCTGGCACTTCCCGCAAGACGACCGGCGTTCGGTCCACTATCTGGCCGGCGGCTCGTTCTTCGCCACCGGCGAGGCCTTCAACGTTTCAGAACCGGAGTAGCCCTTATGCGCAGCGTGTATCTCGCGGGTTTCGATGTATTCCTGCCCGATGCCGTGGCGCATGGCCAGCGGCTCAAGGCGCTGTGCGCCACGTACGGGTTTGACGGCTTGTTCCCGTTGGACAACCTGGCGCCCAAGGACTTGTCGGGTCAGGCGCTGGCGCAATGGATCTATCGTGAAAACGTGGCGTTGATTCGCCGCGCCGACATGGTGATGGCCAACCTGAATCCGTTTCGCGGCGCCGAGCCCGATTCGGGCACGGCCTTTGAAGTGGGTTACGCCATTGCCTGCGGCAAACCGGTGTGGGGCTACACGAGCCACGCCGGATCGCTGATCGACCAGGTGGCCGTGGGCGCGGCGGCGGACGATGGCGCGTCGCGCATGGTGGATGCCGAAGGCTACACGGTGGAAGACTTCGGCCTGAACCTGAATCTGATGCTGGCGTGCAGCGCCCGCATCGTGGTGGGCAAGGCATCCGATTGCCTGGCCCGCATGGCGCAAGACGCCGCGCGATAGATCAGGCGCGCGTTTTATCAGGCGTCAATCTGATCAGGCGGCAGTTTTGCGGCGCGGTGCTTTCTTCACCGCTGCCGTGGCGCCGCCGGTTTTGGCGGCGGACTTCACGGCTTTCACGGCCCTGACCGCCTTCACCGCTTTCTGCGGCGCGGCGCCGCCCGGCGTCGCCAGATACCCCATCACCGCATCGACCACGGCTTGTTCAAGCTGCTTGGCGTCGAAACCCGCGGGCGGTTCCAGCGCCATCGCGTGCACCAGGGATTCCATGATGCGCAGCACGACGTAGGTCGCCAAGTCCCGGTCTTGTTGCGCGATTTCGGCGCGGTGTAATTCCAGCAGGTGCCGCATGCGGCGGTGGATGTCCTGATCCGCCAGGCTGTGTTCGCGCGGCGTATCGAATAACGGGAATTCACGCTCCAGCACGCGGTGCAGCGCGGGTTCCAGCAGGTGCGCGTGCAGCATGGCCTGAACGATGGCGCCCACGCGCTCTTTCAGCGTGGCGGCGGGGTTGCTGTTCAGGACGTCGTCAATGACATCCAGCATCTGGTTGTCGTGGCGCTGATGCAGCGCGGCGATCAGTGCGTTCTTGTTCGGAAAGTACTGATACAGGGAGCCGACGCTCACCCCCGCGGTTTCAGCGATCAGGTTGGTGTTGGTGCCCGCATAGCCGTGCGTGGCCAAAACGCGAGCCGTGGCTTGCAGAATCGTGTCGACGGTGTGCTGGGACCGGAGTTGGCGCGGTGATTTCCGGGGCTGGGGGATGGCGGTCATGGATGCGATGAAAGGCGAGTATCAAACCTGAGCAATGGCTCATAAAATTTGCAGCAGGCAACCCGAGTTGTCACCCGCAAGCGCGGATTATGCCATCGACGAATTCTCCGCGATGGTTTCGGATTGTCATGACCCTTTCAAGGATTTTTCATGTCGAACGTTTCGACGGCCGGGGCTATGCCCACGGCCCGTGGACCCGTGCGCTCTGTTTTTGCGCAATTGCTGCCATTGGTCCTGGCAGTGTTCATCGGATTTTTCATGGTTGGGCTGCCGATGCCGGTGCTGCCTCTGTATGTGGACGGCACGCTGGCGATGGGGGCGGTGGTGGTGGGGGTGGTGGCAGGCTTGCAGTTCGCCGCCGCCTTGTTGTCGCGCGCCTACGCCGGCGCGCTGGCCGACCGTCGCGGCGCCAAGCGCGCGGTGGTGGCCGGCTTCTTGCTGGGTTCGGCGGCGGGGCTGCTGTATGCGTTGGCCAATATGTTGTCGGCCCAGCCGCAGGCGGCGCTGACGGTGTTGCTGGCGGGCCGCGCGGTGATGGGCTGCGCGGAAAGCCTGATCGTCACGGGCGCGCTGAGCTGGGGCGTGGGCCGCGTGGGGCCGCAGAATGCGGGCCGGGTGATGGCGTGGGTGGGCGTGGCGATCTATGCGGCGTATGCGCTGGGCGCACCCGCCGGCATGCGGCTGTATGACGCTGCCGGTTTCGGGGGCATTGCGTGGGCGACGGTGTTGATTCCGCTGGCGGCTTTGGCGCTGGTGTTGCCGCAGACCGGGTCGCCTGCGTTGAACGGGGTGCGCACGCCGTTTTACCGCGTGGTGGGGATGGTGCTGTTGCCGGGTTTGGGCCTGGCGTTGACGAGCGTGGGCTTTGGCGTGATTACCGCGTTTGTCAGCCTGTTCTTTGCGCAACGCGGCTGGGACGGGGCAGCGTGGATGTTCAGCGCGTTTGGCGTGGGCTTCATTCTTGCGCGCGTGTTTTTTGCGGGGCTGCCGGACAAGCTGGGCGGCGCACGTGTGGCGCTGGTGTGCGTGGTGATCGAGGCCGTGGGTCAGTGGCTGATCTGGTCAGGCGCAACGCCGTGGTGGGCGTACGCGGGCGCGTTCTTGACGGGTGCGGGCTATTCGCTGGCGTTCCCGGCATTCGGCGTAGAGGCCGTGCGGCGCGTGCCGGCGGCAAGCCGTGGCGCGGCGATGGGAGCGTATGTGGCGTTTCTGGATGTGGCCTTGGGCATCAGTGGCCCGGCGGCGGGTTGGCTTGCCGCGTTGCAGGGGTATGGCGCGGTGTATGCGATGGGCGGCGCGTGCGCGCTGGCCGCGGTGGGGGTGGCGTGGGTGCTTAAGCGTTCAGCGTAGTCTCGTTGAGTCACTACGCAGCGGGGCGGCGGTTGGGGTGGTTTCCCGATCGCCGCCCCGCTGCGTTTTGGCGCGAAGGTCTCGCTTAGACCGTGGCGGCCATTTCCAGGACTTCGTCGTCGACGGGGGTGGCTTCTCCGTCTTTCAGCTTTTGCAGGTGGTCGGCGAGTTCGGCGATGGTCAGGGCGACCAGGCCGTGTTGGGCGGCGTAACGTTCGAGAGATGCGCCGCGCATCATGGTGCCGTCGGCGTTCATCAGTTCGCACAGGACGCCGGCGGGACGCAGGCCGGCCAGCACGGCCAGGTCAACGGAGCCTTCGGTGTGGCCGCGGCGGGTCAGCACGCCGCCGGGTTGGGCGCGCAAGGGGAATACGTGGCCGGGGCTGACGATGTCTTCGCTTTGTGCCGACGGCGAGATGGCGGCGCGGATGGTGGTGACGCGGTCAACGGCGGATACGCCGGTGCTGACGCCTTCGCGGGCTTCGATGGAGACGGTGAAGGCGGTGGCGAAGCGGCTTTGGTTGCGCTGGACCATGGGGGGGAGTTCCAGGCGGTCAAGCGTTTCGCCGGGCAGGCACAGGCAGACGATGCCGCTGCCGTCACGAATCAGCTGAGCCATGACGGGCACGGTGAGCTTGTCGGCGGCGACGATAAGGTCGGCTTCGTTTTCGCGATCGAAATCATCCATGAGGATGACGGGGCGGCCCAGGCGCAGGTGATGCAAGGCGCGCTGCAGGCGAGCGGCGAACGGTTGTGAAGCCAGGCTGGGAAGGGACTGCGGGGTATTGAGGTTGGACATTGTTGAAACGCTCTCGCAAATTTAAGGGGGCGAAAAACGTTTCAGGGCTAATCGACAGCCGAACGCAATACGGCTTGCCAGGCGCGTGTGGCGCCCGGGTGACCGGCGTTGTGTCGGCACATCTTCTCTCATCCGGACTATGACCGTCGGCTCTGGCATTTCACCAGATCTGCTGACCCCGATGTCCGAAGACGCCGGGCGCTCGCGGGCTCACCACATTGCATGGCATACCGCCGGTGGGGAATTGCACCCCGCCCTGAAGACGTACTGCATGTCGTGTTAACGACTTTGCGGATTGTACGCCTGTCTGGGGTTGTGGTTGGAATGGGCGTTATGTGGGTGGGGTTTTGTTTTTGGGTGGCTTGGTTTTGGGGACGGGCTATGGGTTCTTTTGACGTCAGGCGTGTGGGCGGGCCGGGGTGCGCGGGGCAACGATTGCGGTCCGGAGCCTTCGCTCCGGACTGCCCCCTTGTCATCTTCGTCACCCGCCGTTGGCGGGTTCCTTCAGATTCCCTCGGGCTTATCGACGCCCCGCGCACCCCGGCCCGCCCACACGCCTGACTGCGCTGCGGGGAACATTACGGGTGCTGGGGCGGGTGGTTTGCTTGGCCTTTTGCTGCCAGGCGGTTTGGTGGGGGAAGATCTTGCGGGGTCGCCAAAGCCGGTCGCGCGGGCGACCTTTTTTGGCTTTGGGGTGTCTTGCGGTTTGTGATGACGCTGCGCGCGGCGGCGCGTCGCTTCGCTCGCGGGCTTTTTAGGCTTTGGCGGGGGGCGTTTTGGCTTCTGCTTCTGCTTTCGCGCTTGTTTTCGCGGGTGCTTTCACTTCGGCTGCCTTTGTCGCTTTTGTCGCTTTATCTGCTTTTGCTGTTTTTGTTTCTTTTGCTGCTTCTGTTGCCTTCGCTTCTGCTTCGGCCGGGGCTTCTTTTTTCGTCTTCTTTTTGGGCAGGGCCAACATCGTGCCGCGGCACGGCGGGGTGCCGCAGAGGCAGCGGTAGCCTTCCTTCAGCGCCTTCGTGATGCGGCCGTCCAGGACCAGGCCGTAGTCGTACGACAGTTCAGTGCCGCGCGGGATGTCTTGCAGGGCGACGATGTAGACGCGCTTGCCGTGCTTGCCTTCCTGCGCCTCGCAGTTGGGTTCGCAGGAATGGTTGATCCAGCGCGCGTCATTGCCGTTGTCGCCGCCGTCGATCACGCGGCCGGAGCTGAGCGCGAAGAAGAAGGTGTGGAAGGGGTCGTCCGGGTTGGTGGGGTGGCGGCGGTCGGCTTCTTTGGCGCTGATGCGTTCGCCGCCGTACTCGATGATGCGCGTGCCGGCGGGGATCTTGCGGGCGGCGAAGACGCCGGTGCCGTGAAGCTTGGAGCGGCGCACGACGTGCCAGGGCTTGATCGGGGTGGCTTCGGTGGTCATGGAGGCGTGTGGGAGGCGGGTTTAGTCGATAAGAAGGCGAACAGACGAAACAGAATTATATCGACGCGTCTTTGACAGGATGACAGGCGTATAGTGAGCGCCGCCTTGTTCCTCGTTGATATTTATCATGATCGTCCGTCCGCGTCCCTCTGCGCTGGCTTTGTTCTTTGTGTTGCGGGGCTCCATCATCCCGCGCATTCTCGCCAGGCTCATCGTCATTACGTTGTTGTCCTGTGTGGTGGTGTGGATGTATCACCGCCAGCTGTTTTCGCCCGCGCATCTGACGGCGGTGCCGTTTTCGCTGTTCGGGCTGGCGCTGTCGGTCTTCATGGGCTTTCGCAATAACGTCTGCTATGACCGCTGGTGGGAAGCTCGCAAGCAATGGGGCGATCTGATTGTGCAGGCGCGCAGTCTGGCGCGTGAAAGTGCGGTGCTGTTGGCGGCGAGCACGGCGAATCCGGTGCAGGAACGGCTGGTGCGGCGGTGTATCGGTTTTGGATATGGATTGGCGGCGCGCTTGCGCGGTCAGGATATGGTGGACGCCGTGCGCCCGTGGGTGCAGCAGGATGAGCTGGATACGTTGGCCGGGGTTCGCAATGTGCCGGATGCCCTGCTGATGGCGATTAACCGCGATCTGGCGGCGTGTTTGCGGCGCGGTGAGTTGAGCGACATCCTTTATCAGGGGCTGACCCAGCGCGTGGCGCAGTGCGCGGCGATTCAGGCGGCCTGTGAACGCATCAAGTTCACGCCTTGTCCGTTCGCGTATTCGCTGCTGCTGCATCGCACGGCATGGCTGTTCTGTCTGCTGCTGCCGTTCGGGCTGGTGGGTACGCTGGAGTATTTGACGCCGGTGGCGGTCATCATCATTGCGTATACGTTCTTCGGGCTGGACGCGTTGGGCGACGAGCTTGAAGACCCCTTCGGTCTGGAAGAGAACGACCTGCCGTTGTCGGCGTTGGCGCGGGTGATCGAGATTGATCTGCTGGAAGGTCTGGGCGTGCGTCCGTTGCCCGATGCGGTGGTGCCCGAGGATTACGTGTTGCGTTAAATGAGGGGAGCGCAGGCATCTTCACCTTCCCCCTCCCCTTTAGCCTGCCGGACCCGTCAGCGGCAGCATGGTTTCCTTCAGGCGGCGCAGCACGAAGCAGGATTTGCTGTGGCGGATGCCGGGAATGCGGTAGAGCTGTTCGCGCAGCAGGCGTTCGTAGTCGCGGGTGTCGCGCACGGCGATGCGGATGTAATAGTCGTAGTCGCCCGACACCAGGAACGCTTCCAACACTTCAGGAATGGCCGCTAGCGCGCGGCCGAATTCATAGAGCGTTTCTTCGCTGTGGCTCTCGAGCGTGACGTGCACGATCACCGTGTCCATGAAGCCGAGGCTGGCCGGGTCGATGTCCACGGTGTAGCCGCGGATCACCCCGGCGCTTTCCATTCGTTTGATGCGGTTCCAGCAGGGCGTGGATGACAATCCCACGGCCGCGCCGATGTCGTTCAGGCTGGCGCGCGCGTTCTCTTGCAGCACCTTCAGAATGGCCAGATCAAACTTGTCCAGGTTCATTTTCTTTGATTCCTCCAAATCGAAGATAAATTTACTCCGATCCGTCGGTATTCGTGGAAAAGAAGATAAAAATTCTCCGAGCCTACGAATAAGATAGATAGCATGAACGATCGCCTGCACCCCACCGCCGCCGCCGCGCTTGCCGCCACTGATCGCCCCGTTGAAAACGGGGCGAAAATTCTGCTCGATACGCTGATTGCGCACGGTGTCGACACCGTGTTCGGGTATCCCGGGGGCGCCGTGTTGCCGCTCTACGACGCGCTGTACGCCGAGCCGCGCTTGCGCCATGTGCTGGTGCGCCATGAGCAGGCCGCCGTGCATGCCGCGGAAGGCTATGCCCGCACCACGGGCCGCACGGGTGTGGTGTTTGTGACGTCTGGCCCCGGCATGGCCAACACCACGTCGGGTCTGTTGGACGCCATGTGCGATTCGATTCCGGTGCTGTGCATCAGCGGCCAGGTCGCCACCGCCGCCATCGGCACCGACGCTTTCCAGGAATGTGACGCCATCGGCATCTCGCGTTCCGTGACCAAGTGGAATACCCAGATCCGCGCCGTGGATGATGTGGGCAACGTGGTGTCGCGAGCGTTCGAGCTGACCCGCCAGGGCCGCCCCGGCCCCGTGCTGGTGGATTTCCCGAAAGACGTGCAGTTGGCTGTGCCGCGCGATGCGGATGATGATGGCATGGGCCTGCCTTCGCAGCAGAAGCTGGCCGCGCTGCGTGCGCGCCGTCAGGCAGGCAAGCTGGCGCCGAAGTTGCCGCAGTCGGCCGTGCGCCGCGCTGCCGCGTTGATCGCCCAGGCCAAGCGCCCTATTTTCTATGGCGGCGGCGGGCTGGTGAACGCCGGCCCCGAGGCCTGCGAGGCCTTCACTGACCTGGTCCGCCACACCGGCGCGCCGTGCACGTTGACGCTGATGGGGCTGGGCGCGTTCCCGGCGTCTGATGCGCAATTCGTCGGCATGCTGGGCATGCACGGCACGGTCGAGGCCAATCTGGCCATGCACAACGCCGACCTGGTGGTGTGCATTGGCGCGCGCTTTGACGACCGCATCACCGGCAAGCTGTCGGAGTTTTGCCCGCATGCGCGCAAGATCCATATCGACATCGATCCGGCGTCGATCAACAAGGTGGTGCGCGTGGACGTGGCGCTGGTGGGCGACTGCCTGCCGCTGGTGCGCGCGCTGCGCGCCGAGCTTGGCGATGCGCCGATGGACGCGGCGCGGCTGGCGCCGTGGTTCCAGCGTATCGACACGTGGCGCCGTCAGGACTGCCTGGGCTTCACGCCCGCGGCCGACGCGATCTTGCCGCAACACCTGATGTCGAGCCTGAACACCGCGCTGACTGATCGCGATGCCATCGTCTCGACCGACGTGGGCCAGCATCAGATGTGGGCCGCGCAGTATCTGCGTTTCGACAAGCCGCATCGCTGGTTGACGTCGGGCGGTGCGGGCACGATGGGTTACGGCGTGCCGGCCGCGATTGGCGCGCAGGTGGCGCATCCGGACAAGACGGTGGTGTGCGTCAGCGGCGATGCGTCGGTGCTGATGAACATCCAGGAATTGTCCACCGCCATGCAACACCAGACGCCTGTGAAGGTCGTGTTGTGCAACAACGGCTACATGGGCATGGTGCGCCAATGGCAGGAACTGATCCACGGCGGCCGCTACAGCCACAGCTACAACGCGTCATTGCCCGACTTCGTGGCGCTGGCGCGTGCGTTCGGCTGGGGCGCGGCGCGGGTGGATGACCCGGCGAAGCTGGATGCCGCCTTGGCCGAATGCCTGGCGCATGACGGGCCGTATTTCCTGGACGTGGCGGTGACGGCGCAGGAAAACTGCTTCCCGATGATGCCGGCCGGGCACGGGCATCAGAAGATGATGCTGGCCGAAGGCGTCTGGTATCAGGACGAGACGACCTGATTCGGCCTCTAAAACTGAATCGACAAGCCGCCGTCCACCACCAACACGTGTCCGTTCACATACGACGCGGCCGGTGAGGCCAAAAACACGGCGGCGCCCGCGATCTCTTCGGGCTCACCCCAGCGCCCTGTAGGGTTACGCGCCGCGATGCGCGGGCCGACCTTCGGGTCCGCCACCATGTCGGCGTTGGTTTCCGTGGCGAACGTACCCGGCGCGATGGCGTTGCTGGTGATGTGGTGGCCGCCGAATTCCGCGGCCAACGCGCGCACCATGCCGGTCAGGCCCTGCTTGGCCGCGGGATACACGGCATCGCCCGCGCGGGCCAGCTCACCCACCACCGACGTGATGGCGATCAGGCGGCCGCCGCCCTGGCGCACCATGCGCTCGGCGGAAAACTTCGCCAGCAGCATGCCGGCCACCAGGTCTGTGTCGATCAGGTCGCGGATTTCAGCGGGGCTGGTGTCGCGCAAGGTCTTGCGGTTGCGCGCGCCCACGTTGTTCACCAGCACGTCCAGCCGGCCGTGTTCGTCGTCGATGCGCTGGAAGGCGCGTTCCATGTCGGCATCGTCGCTGATGTCGAAGGGCAAGGGGTGCGCGTCCAGGCCGGCGCTGGCCAGGTCTGCCACGGCGGCGTCTACCGCCGCGGCGTTGCGGCCGTTGATCAGCACGCGCGCGCCGCAACCCGCCAGCGCACGCGCGATGCAAAAGCCCAGCCCGCGCGCGGAGCCGGTCACCAGTGCGACCTGGCCGGTCAGATCGAAGTTGCGCAGATAAGGTAGTGTCGTCATCAGTGCTATCCCGCTTGTTGCCGTCTTAGTTGCTGAGCGCTCATTTGCTGAGCGCTTACTTCTTGAACGCCTATTCGCGGAACTCCGGCGCCCAATGCAGCAGCCGGCGTTCCAGCCAGGTCACACAATAAACCAGTGCGATGCCAACGATGGACAACAATGTCACGGCGGCGAACATGTCGGTGGCGTTCAGCGTGGCCAGTGCGGTGATCATCAGATACCCCATGCCGGTGGTGGACCCGACAAATTCGGCCAGCACCACGCCGATCAGCGCAAAGCTGATGGCGTTGGGCAAGGCGGCGAACGTCCATGCCGCGGCCGTGGGGATGCGCACCCGCCACAGAATCTGGCGCGGTGAACCGCCCAGCGTGCGGCAGAAGTCGACCAGTTCGCGTTCGACGCTGCGCCCGCCCTTGTAGGTGTTGAAGAACACCAGGAAGAACACGACGAACCACGAAGTCACCACCTTGGACGCCAGCCCCAGGCCGAAGAACATGGTGATGAGTGGCACGAACGCGATGCGCGGCATCGAGTTGAACGCCACGATGAAGGGGTTGAAAACGTCGGCCAGAAAGCGGCTGCGGCTTAGCGTCATGCCAACGATGAAGCCGCTGCCCACACCCACGACCAGCCCCACCAGCGTGGCTTGCAGGGTCAGCCACAAGTGGGGCCAGACCGAGCGCGGCCCAGGTTGCACCCATTCCCACAGCCGCACCGCCACGCGTGATGGCTGGCTGATGAAGAAGGGGTCGAACAGCGTGTTTTGTGTGAACCACGGGATGCGCGTCAGCGTCTCCCAGGAGCCCAGGATGATGGCAAGGATCAGCACTTGCCACAGCGTGATGCGCACGCGCCGGGCGACGCTGGCGCGGCGGTCCAGCCGCAGCTGGTCCTGCAGGGAATCGGATGTTTCGGTCGGGATCATGGTGCGTAGAGGGTCAGGCGGCGGCGCGGAACTGCTGGCCCAGCACGCTCCACAAGCTTTGCACGTGCGCCACGAATTGCGGCGTTTCGCGCAGGGTGAAGACATCGCGCGGGTGCGGAATCTGAATGCGTTCATCCAGCAGCACGCGGCTGGGCGGGCCGGACAGCACCACCACGCGGTCCGACAGCAGGATGGCTTCGTCCAGGTCATGCGTGACCATGACGATGGTCTGGCCCAGCTTGCGCCAGATCTCCATCAGCTCGCGGTGCAGGTGCGTCTTGGTATGCGTGTCCAGCGCGCCGAAAGGCTCGTCCAGCAACAGGATGCGGGGCTCAACCGCAAGGCTCATCAGCAACGCCACGCGCCGCCGCATGCCACCCGACAATTGATGCGGATAGGCGTCGGCAAAGGCGCTGAGATGGCCGAGCTCCAGCAGTTCGGCCACGCGGCGTTCGATCTTGTCGGTGGCTACGCCCTGAAACTTCAGGCCCAGCGCCACGTTCTTCTTGACGCTGAACCAGGGCAGCAGCGTGTCTTTCTGAAAGATGTAGCCCAGCGCAGGCGGCACCTGCCCGTCGACCACGTTGCCATCGACGCGGATCGTGCCGGTGGTGGGCCGCAGAAAGCCCGCGATCATGTTCAAGAGCGTGCTCTTGCCGCAACCCGACGGGCCGACGATGGAAACGAATTCTCCGGCTTCGATCGTCAGGCTGACGTCGCCCACTGCATGCGTCGTGCCCTGGCGCGACTGGTACGCCTTGCCGACCTTGTCCAGCGTGATCATCAAAGGCCCCGGGCTTTACGCACGAAGCTCATGTTCACGCATCGGGTGTAAGGCACGGTCTTGATTTCGTCGTTCGAGAACTGGCGGCCGTCGCCCATGATGCCCGTCATGCGGTTGTAGGCGTCTTCGGTGATCAGGTTGTCTTTGAGGAACACCGTGTCCTTGTAGACGCCCAACGTCTTCTCGATGGCGGCCCGCGGGAACGCGCTCAGGTAGTCGTCGTAGATCACATCCGTGATGCCGGCCGCGCTGTTGGCGGTGATGAAGTCCTGCGCCTTGACCATCGCGGTCACAAACGCCTGCACCACTTCGGGCCGCTTCTGGATGGTGTCTTCCAGGGTCAGGGCCGCGATGCCGGGTACGTCGCCACCCATGAATTCATTCCACGAGGCTTCGGTGGTGGCGTCGAAAATCGGCACGCCCCAGCCCTCTTGGCGGGCCTGTTCCATCATGGACATGGTGGCCATGCTGGCCGACACCGAGCCCGTCTTCAGCGCGCCCAGCATCGTGGCCAGGTCACCCAGCGGACGGATGTCGACCTTGTCGGCCACGCCCGCCTTCTGCATCAGGTACACCGCCATCAGCCAGGTGCTGGACTGCGGCTGGGTCGCGCCCACGCGCTTGCCGGCCAGGTCTTTCAGCGACTTGATCTTGCCGCTGTCGAAGTCTTCGCGGCGCACGATGACGTTGGCGTAGGTGAGCTTGCGGTCAAAGCCGAACACCAGTGCGGCGGGCTTGCCGGCAATGGTCAGCGCAGGCGCGGCGGTGGCCGCCGTGGCGCCGAACACAATCTGGCCAGCCGCCAGCAACTGGTTGGTGCGCGGGCCGCTTTGCGAGTTCAGGTATTCAACGTCCAGGCCGCCTTCACCGAAATAACCCTTCTTCAGCGCGACATAGCCAGCTGCGAAAAATGGGTCGATGCTGCCTTGCCCGTAGACCACGCGGCCCAGCTTGGGTTGGGCGAACACGACGCGCCCGTTCAGCAATGTGACGCCGGCCAATGCGCCAGCGGCCGCCAGCACGCGGCGGCGGGTAGTGAAGTCGGGGCGGTGATTCATGTCATCCTCGAAGTGAGTTTGGTTGCAGCTGTTTGGCGTAAACAATACCCCAGCGATTGCCGTCCAACAATGGAAAACGCCCGGCGGTGCCGGGCGTTGGGCGTTTGCGAGCAATGGGTTCGCGCGATCAGCGTCGGGGTTTTTGTGCCGGGCTTATCGCGCTGCGCCCCTGCTACGCGGTGGTTTTCTTGGGAGCGGCTTTCTTGACGGCTTTTTTGGCAGCGGTCTTAGTTGCTGTCTTAGTGGCCGTCTTGGTAGCGGTCTTTTTCACCGCTGCCTTCTTTGCCGGCGCCTTCTTGGCCGCCGTCTTCGTTGCCGTCTTAGTTGCCGTCTTGGTCGCGGTCTTCGCGCCGGCGCGGCCCGGCTTCTCAGGACGCGGCTCGAACTCGAAGCCGATCTTGCCGTCGGGCTGGCGCACCAGGAACGCCTTGAACTTGCGATTGGTGCGGCTGGACACGAAGCCTTCAAGCAGGTCGGTGCGGCCGCTGCCCAAGAGCTTGCCCATCTGTTCGGCCGAGATCTCCTGTTGCAGGATGACCTTGCCCGAGCGGAAGTCGCAGGACTTTTCGGGGCCGACCGACTTTTCGCACACGTAGCTCATGCCGTGTTCGAACACGCGCGACTGGCACTTGGGGCATGGCCCCACCGGCGTGTGGCCGGAGAAGTCCACGGCTTCGGTGTCGTCTTCGTCGTTCTGGCCGAAGTCGAACTCCAGCT
The DNA here is from genome assembly GCF_902859595.1 of Achromobacter kerstersii. Taxonomy (GTDB): domain Bacteria; phylum Pseudomonadota; class Gammaproteobacteria; order Burkholderiales; family Burkholderiaceae_B; genus Achromobacter; species Achromobacter kerstersii. The sequence continues at coordinate 392,564 of NZ_CADIJQ010000005.1, forward strand.
TGTACTCATCGCTGATGCGCAGGATGGCGGCAAACGGCCGGCCCATCTTGCTGATGAAGCCTTGCAGCGGACCGATCTCGCGCTTGGCCAGCAGTTCTTCCACTTCCGGCAGTTCGAACGTGCGGCCGCCCGGGTGCTTGCCGATCGAGAAGTCGCATGCCGTGCAGGCGAAACGGCGATAGTTTTCCTTCACCACCGCGCCGCACTTGGGGCACGGCGTTTGCAGCGTGGCGTAGTCGCCCGGCACCGTGTCGCGCTCGTATTCCTTGGCGCGCTTGACGATGACTTGCGTCATCTGCGCGATTTCGCGCATGAAGGCCTCGCGGCCCAGGCCGCCCTGCTCGATCTGCTTGAGCTTGTGTTCCCACTCGCCAGTCAGTTCAGGCGAGGTCAGTTCGGTGACGTCCAGGCCCGACAGCAGCGTCATCAGCTGGCGCGCCTTGGCGGTCGGCACCAGGTCGCGGCCTTCGCGGCGCAGGTACACCTCGTTGAGCAGGCCTTCGATGATGGCGGCGCGCGTGGCCGGGGTGCCCAGGCCGCGCTCGGACATGGCTTCGCGCAGCTCTTCGTCGTCCACCAGCTTGCCGGCGCCTTCCATGGCGGACAGCAAGGTGCCTTCGTTGAAGCGGGCGGGCGGCTTGGTCGACAGGCCGACGGCTTCCACTTCCTCGGTGCGCACGGTCTCGCCGTCCGCCACGGGCACCAGGTTGGCGTCTTCGCCTTGGGCTTCCTTGCCGTAGACGGCGAGCCAGCCCGGGGTGACCAGCACCTTGCCGTCGGTGCGGAAGCGGTGCCCCTGCACTTCGGTCAGGCGGGTGGTGACGCGGTATTCGGCGGCCGGGAAGAACACGGCAAGGAAGCGCTTGAGCACCAGGTCATACAACTTGGCTTCGGCTTCGCTCAGGTCGTGCGGGATTTGCAGCGTGGGGATGATGGCAAAGTGATCCGACACCTTCTTGTTATCGAAGATGCGGCGGTTCGGCTTCACCCATTGCTGGCTGACGACGGTGTCCGCGTGGCGCGCCAGGCCGCCCACGGCGTTCGAGCCGCCCTTGGCCAGCGCGCGCATCGTTTCCTGCACCGTGGTGATGTAGTCCTCGGGCAGATAGCGCGAATCGGTACGCGGATAGGTCAGCGCCTTGTGGCGTTCGTACAGGGTCTGGGCGAGCGCCAGCGTGGTCTTGGCCGAAAAGCCGAAGCGGCCGTTGGCTTCGCGCTGCAACGACGTCAGGTCGTACAGGGCCGGCGACATCTGGGTCGACGGCTTGGATTCTTCGGTGACGTTGCCCGGCTGGTCGCGGCAGGCGGCAACCACGCTTTGCGCAGCAGCGGCCGACCACAGGCGCGATTCGCGCTTTTCCGGGTCACGGTCGTCTTTCTTGAATTGGGGGTCGATCCAGCGGCCTTCGTACAGGCCGGCGGCAGCGACGAACTGCGCGCGCACTTCCCAGTAGTCGCGCGGCACGAAGCGGCGGATGCGCTCTTCGCGCTCGGCCACAATTGCCAGCGTGGGCGTCTGCACCCGGCCCACCGGCGTCTTGAAGAAGCCGCCGTCCTTGCTGTTGAAGGCGGTCATGGCGCGGGTGCCGTTGATGCCGACCAGCCAGTCGGCTTCGGCGCGCGAGCGGGCGGCCGCTTCCAGCGGCTTTAACTGGGCGTCGTCGCGCAGATTGGCGAAGGCGTCGCGGATGGCGGCCTGCGTCATCGATTGCAGCCAGAGGCGCTGGATGGGCTTCTTCACCCCTGCGTACTGAATGATGTAGCGGAAGATCAGTTCGCCTTCGCGTCCCGCGTCACAGGCGTTGATGATCGAATCCACATCCTTGCGCTTGGCCAGGCGGACCAGCAGCTTCAGGCGCTCGGCGGATTTCTTGTCGGTGGGGCCCAGTTCGAATTCCGGCGGAATCACGGGCAGGTGCGTGAAGCTCCACTTTCCCTTGACCGGATCATTGGGCGCGACCAAGCTCAGCAAGTGGCCGATGCTGGACGCGAGTACGTAACGTTCGCTTTCAAAATAGTCGCCCTCGCGCGCAAAGCCTCCCAAGGCGCGTGATATATCAAGGGCCACCGAGGGCTTCTCGGCAATAATCAGCGTTTTATTCATGTGTATCCAGTGGCGGTAGTCCCGCCTTAGTAGCGCGGATAATAAGATCGGAGATTCGCCAGATGCAAGTCGGCACTGAAAGACAAGCGGGATCCGAACTGCACGCTTGGCGTCAATTCTTGGCGCGAAGCACCTTGTGGCTAGGCGTTTTGCTGCTTGGCAGCGCTGCGGTTTGCTGGGTCGCCGCCAACTGGCAGGACATGACAAAAGTGCAACGCTTTGCCGGCACACAAGGCCTGCTGGCGTTTTCTGCGCTTGCTGCCGCCTGGACCGGGTTGCGCCTACGGGGAACGCCCGGCGTGCGGCGCAGCATCCCTGGCGCGCTTCTGGCTTTGGCCGGCATGTTGCTGGGCGCCTTGCTCGCGTTATTAGGCCAAACTTACCAGACTGGCGCCGATACCTGGGAATTGTTCGCCTGGTGGGCGCTATTGCTGCTGCCCTGGGCGCTTGCTGCATCCAGCCAGGCCGTGTGGTTATTGTGGGTGCTGGTGCTCAACGTCGCGGCCGCCCTGTGGCTGGGCGAACGCGTGTTCACCTGGTACGCCATCTACGACGGCACCGGCCTGCCCAACCTGATCATGGCGGCGCTTAACCTGACCTTGTTGCTGGGCTGGGAGCTGGCCGCGCGCCGCTGGCAGGCCAGCACGCTGATCGGTCCCCGCGTGTTGGCGGCCATCGCCATCAGCGCTTTGGTGCTGTCCCTGATGTTCGGTTTCTTCATTCTGCGCGGGGCGGGTTCGCTGAACGCCGTGGCGTGGGTTGCCGTCACGCTGGGACTGGGCTTTTTCTATCAGCGCGGCCGGCGCGATCTGGTCATTCTGGCCATGCTGGCGGCGGGCGTCATCTGCGTGTCGCTGCGTGTGGTGGGCGAATGGCTGCTGCGGCTGGAACCCGGCGTCTGGGCCGCGCTGCCCTTGGCCGCCCTGCTCATGGCCGAAGCCGTGCTGGCTGCGCGCTGGCTGCGCAAGCTGGCGGCCGAACCCGGCGCCGCCGTGGCGCCTGCTGACGCCGAACCGGCCGCCGCCTCGGCGGGCAATGCGGTCGAGTCCGGCGACGCGGGCACGCCCGTGGTGCAATTGGCCCCGGCCGCCAAGCCGCATGCCGAACCGCCCTGGTACGTCCAATGCCTGCTGGGCCTGAGCGCCTGGCTGGCCACCTTGCTGCTGCTGGTGTTCGTTGCGTTCTCGGGCTTCGTCACGTCGGAAGAAGGCGCCCTGGTGGCCGGGCTGGTGCTGTGCGGGGCGGGCGTGGCGGTGCTGCGCAGCGACGCCGGGCCGTTCTGGCGGCAATGCGGCACCGCGATGGCCTTCACCGGCCAGATCCTCATCATCTACGGGCTGTCCAGCTCCACGTCTTTCACCAGCGCCTGCTTCTTTGTCTTGCTGCTGGGCGCGGCGGTCTATGCGCTGGGGCCCGACGTGATCTTGCGCTTTTTGTCTGGCCTGCTGATCGCGGCGGCGGGCGCCGCCTTGATGTGGCGCGTGCTGGCCCCCGAACTGATGAGCGACGATCTGCTGGACGCCTGGCTCTACTTTGACGCGGGCCGCGTCGGGTTTGTCTGGCTGCCCATCGCCGTGATCGGCGCGTGGGCCACGGCCGTCATCCTGACTTGGGGCCATCGACAGGGTGGCAAGCGTGCCCACACGCTGGAGCCGCTGGCCTGGGCTTTCCTGCTGTCTGTGCAAGGAATGGTGTGGCTGGCGGGCGGGGTTTCGGCCCTGCATCTGCCCGCCATGTGGCAACTCAACCCCCAAGGGGCGGTACTTGCCGTGGCCGGCGCGCTGCTGCCGGCTGCCGCGGCGCTGGCGGTGCTTTGGCCGCGTCGCCACGTGCTGACGTCAGGCGTGACCTGGGGCGTGCCGATCGCCCTGTTGGTGCTGGCGCTGTTCTGGCTGCCCAGCCCCGGCGTGGGTTTTGCGCTGGCCTGGCTGCTGCTGGGGTTTGGGCTGAACCAGCTGCGGCTGGTGATTTTCGGGGTGCTGAGCCTGCTGGCGTATCTGGGCATCTATTACTACCAGCTGGATGTGTCGCTGCTGCAAAAGGCGTTGTGGCTGGGCGGCGCAGCGTTGCTGCTGTTCGTGTTGCGCGGCCTGGTCTGGCTTGTGCCCCGGTTGATGCGTACGCAGACGCCTGACCGGCGCGCCCCGTTGCCGCCCGTCTCGGGCTCGCTGCGCCTGCGCACGCTGGCCATCCTGGGCGGCCTGGCGCTGGTGCTGGTGGTCGCCAACGGCGGCATCTGGCAGCGCGAGAAGCTGCTGGCCACGGGCCGCGTCGTCATTCTGGAATTGGCGCCTGTCGATCCCCGTTCGCTGATGCAAGGCGACTACATGGCGCTGAACTTCGCCGCCAGCCGGGACATCACGCGTCTGCGCCTGGGGGGCGACCGCCCGAGTGATGACGATTCCCTCATGGGTTTCGAGCCCGATGGCTATGTGATGCTGCAACCCGATGCGCGTGGCGTCGCCACGCCGCTGCGTATCCAGCCCGACGTGCATCCGCATACCGATGGCGAGGTGCCGCTGCGTTATCGCGTCCGCGATCGGGGCGTGCGCATCGTGACCAACGCATTTTTCTTCCCCGAAGGCGAAGCCAAGCGTTACGAGGTGGCCCGCTATGGCGAGCTGCGCGTGGGGGATAACGGCGAGGCCTTGCTGGTGCGGATGCTGGGCGCGGATTTGCAGCCGCTGTAGCGGCGGGTGCGTGAAGCGAGAAGGCGGGCGCGTTTAGCGGGAAGGCGGGTGCGCTAAGCGGGAAGGCGGGTGCGTCAAGCGAGAATGCGGGTGCGTTAAGCCGGAAGGCGGGGAAAGCGCTGCGCCCAGTGCGCAGTGGCTTCCCGCAGAAACGCAGCGCGATCTTGCGCGGCGATAGGCGCGAATCCCAATGCGCGCCACGCGCCCTGAAGCGCCTGTAGCGGCGCGTCCGTATCGATGGCGGGGGCGCCGTTCTGCTTGGACAGCTTCAGCCCGCTGGCGGCATCCAGAATCAGCGGCACGTGCAGGTAGCGCACCGGGGGCAGCCCCAGCATGCGGCCCAGCACGCGCTGGCGCGCCGTGGAACTGAGCAGGTCGGCGCCGCGCACCACATCCGTCACGCCTTGTTCGGCATCATCCACCACTACGGCGAGCTGATACGCCCACAAGCCATCCGCGCGCCGGAGGGCGAAGGCGCCCACCGCTTGCGCCACGTCCTGTTCCTGCGGACCCAGCCAGCGGTCTTCAAACCGTTCGATGCCTTCTGGTACGCGCAGCCGCCACGCGCGGGCCTGGCGGCCTGCTGGCAACCCGTGGCGGCAGGTGCCGGGATAGGGGCGTTCGCCATCGGCGCCCGGCACTGTCTGCCCGCGCAAGGCGGAATCGGCAATTTCGCGGCGTGTGCAGCCGCAGCCATAGATCAGGCCGCGTGCGGCCAGCGAGTCAAAAGCGGATTGGTAGGCGGCGTTGCGTTGCGACTGCCACAGGATGTCGCCGTCCCAGTGCAATCCCAGCGCGTCCAGCTGCGCCATGATGGCGTCTGCCGCGCCCGCCACGGTGCGGGGGGTGTCGACGTCTTCCATGCGCAATAACCAGCGCCCGTCGTGGGCGCGCGCATCCAGCCAACTGGCCAGCGCGGCCACGAGCGAACCCGCGTGCAGCGGGCCACTGGGGCTGGGGGCGAATCGGCCTACGTAGGTCACGGCAAAACGAAAAACCCGCGCGGCGTTCGCCACGCGGGAGTCAGCGGGGTCAATGCAGCAGCCGCACGCCCTCTTCGTCCAGCAGCTCTTCCAGGACCAGGTTGTCGATCTCGGCTTCCTGGCTCCAGAGAACCATGAGGGCGATGATCTTGATCTTGGACAGCGGCACGGGCGTTTCCGGCGAAGCCAGGCCCCGGTCGATGACGATTTCGCGCAAGGGCGCAGGCAACACACCAGCCGATTCCAGGAAGGCGATGAAGCCGATGGATTCGGTGCCGAGTTGGCTGTATTCGTTGTCGGTGTAGATCCGGGTTCCGGTGTTGGGCGCCTGAGCGAGGTCGACACATCGTTCGGTGGTCTCGGCCAAGCCATACAGCCAGCCGAGGGCGTCGTCGATGTCTTCGTGCTCGAAACCGGCGGCGGCAAGCCGCTTTGCGAGCACATCGGCCGCAGGACAGGCTTGCGGCGTGTAGTAATTCTCGAACAGATAAACCAGGATATCGAACATATGGCGCAGTTTTGTGCCTGTTTGCACAGTCGGCCCGCATATCGGCAGACCAGCAAACATGAATTTTACTTTACGCTGATTTATTTAGCCGGGCAACCAGCGAAAAGGCGGAATGTTGTATGGCGTCATCGTGTATTCGAAGGCCCCCATTCTGCCGGTATTTGCTGACAAAATGCGTGATTCCCCTAAAAGAAAAAGGGGCGGACACAACAGTCCGCCCCTTTTTTATCGGGAGCCGGGATTGGCCTTCAGCCGCCCGCGGCCGCACGAGCCTCCTTCAGCCCCCTAACCCGCCTTAATGCGCCTTCAGCCGCCTCGGCCGCTTTCGCTGCCTAAGCCGCCTAAGCCGCTTTCGCCGCCTTCGCCGTGTTTTCCAGTTTCAGTTCCGCCAGCTGCCGGATGAATACCGGGATGCAGATGACCAGGCCGACCAGGCCGCTCGCCAGCCCGGGGATGATCGTCAGCAAGGCGCCGACGGTGCACAGCCAGCGCTCCCAGCTCTTCATGCCTACCAGCATGTAGCGCGAGAACGCCGCCGACAGCAGCACCAGCCCGACCATGCAGCCAAACAGCGTCACGAAGAAGTCGTACCAGGTGAAGCCCTGCACGGAAATCAGCAGCGACGGCGAAAACACAAACACGAACGGCACGATGAGCTTCGTGATGCCCAGCCTGAACGCCGTATTGCCGGTCTTGAACGGATCACTGCCCGCCATGCCCGCCGCCGCGTAGGCCGCCAACGCCACGGGGGGCGTGATGTCGGCCAGGATGCCGAAATAGAACACGAAGAAGTGCGCGGCAATCGGTTGCACGCCCAACTGCACCAGCGTGGGGGCGGCCACCGCCACCATGATCAGGTAGTTGGCGGTTGTGGGCACGCCGCAGCCCATCAGGATGCAGACGATGCCGGTCATGATCAGCGCAGCCATCAGCGTCAGCGATTGCATGTTGGCCAGGGCGTCAGGCAGGACCATGGCCACGCCGCTAGCCATCACTTGCGAGGCCGAGATCACGATGTACGAGATCTTGAACCCCACGCCCGTCAGCGTCACCACGCCGATCACGATGCCCACTGCGCCGGCTGCCGCGCCCACCGCCAGCGCGTACTTCGCGCCGGTTTCAAAGGCTTCGTACAGATCGCGCCAGCGCAGACGCTGATACGGATTCAACAGGCCCACGACGATGCAGCCCGTGATGCCCGCGAACGCCGCCAGGTAAGGCGTGCGGCCGCTGGCCAGCACGCCGACCAGCAGGAACAGCGGAATCAGCGTCGGCCAGCGCATCTTGAACGACTGCTTGAGCTTGGGCATTTCTTCCGGCGTCAGCCCGCGCAGGCCTTCGCGCTTGGCTTCGAAGTGCACCTGCATGAACATGCCGAAGAAATACAGGAACGCCGGGAAGATGCCGGCAATCGCAATCTGCTGATACGGGATGCCCAGGAATTCGATCATCAGGAACGCGGCCGCGCCCATGATGGGCGGCGTGATCTGCCCGCCCGTGCTGCTGGCCGCTTCCACGCCCGCGGCGAAGTGGCGGGGATAGCCCACGCGGATCATCGCCGGAATGGTCAGCGAGCCCACGGTCACGGCGTTGGCCACCGACGAGCCCGACAGCATGCCGAACATGGCCGAACCAAACACCGACACCTTGGCGGGGCCGCCCGCGTAGCGGCCGGCCACGGTGGAGGCCACATCCAGGAACAGCTGCCCCAGCCCGATGCGCGTGGCCAGCACGCCGAACAGCACGAAGTGGAAGACGTACGTCGCCACCACACCGACCGCCACGCCATACACGCCCTGACTCGTCAGGTACATGTGGTTGACGATCTGCGGCCACGTGTTGCCTGCGTGTTTGAGCAGGCCGGGAAAGTATGGCCCGAACATCGCATAAGCCATGAAGACCAGCGCAATGATCGGCAGCGGCCAGCCCATGGCGCGGCGCGTGGCTTCCAGCAAACCGATCAGCAGGATGGACCCCATGAACACGTCCATCGGCATGGGGTTGCCCACGCGGAACGCCAGGTCTTCAAAAATGTAGGGGATGTACAGCACCGACAACGCCAGCGCGATGGCGATGATCCAGTCATACAGCGGGATGCCGCCGGGCGCGAACCACGTGGATTTGGGCTCGCGCTGATAGTGCGACTTTGAAAAGCCGAACACCAGGAAGATCAGGCTCAGCACAAAGGCCAGGTGCACGCCCCGGTGCGTGGCTTCGCGCAGCAGGCCGAAGCCGGCGGTGTAGTAGTGAAACAGGGACAAGGTGACGAGCAGGCCCGACACGATCCAGGTAGCCGTCTTGTCCAGCGGCCGGAAGCGGATTTCGGAGTCGTACTTTTCCGCCAGCTTCTGGGTTTTTTCGTGATCTATTTCCATCGCTGAATTTCTCAGGGTGATGCCGCGAACAGGGCCGCGCGCGGCGGCCCTGCCCTGTCACGGCGCAACGCGCGCCGTGGTCGTTCCGTATAAAGCGGGACGGCTTACTTCAGCAGTCCGATTTCCTTGTAGAACTTCTCGGCGCCCGGATGGAACGGAATGCCCGCACCCTTGATGGCGTTTTCGCGGGTGATGAGCTTGCCCTTGGCGTGGCCGGCGTCCAGCGTCTTGCGCGTGGCGTCGCTGTACAGCGCCTTGGTGACGTCGTAGACGGTCTGCTCAGGAATCTTGGCCGACGTGACCATCTGCGCGTTGACCGAGATGGTCTTCACTTCGGGCATGTTCTGGTAGGTGTTGGCGGTGATGACGTCAGGCGTGAAGAATTCCTGCTTGGCGCGCAGCTCGTCGATTTCCTTGCCCACCAGCGGCACCAGTTCGATGTTGCCGGTGGAGGCCAGTTCGGCAATGGCGCCTGCCGGCGCGCCGCCCACAAAGAAGAACGCATCCAGCCCGCCGTCCTTGAGCTTGTCGCCCGCCTGGTTCGGCTTCAGGTATTCGGCCTTGATGTCTTTGTCGGTCATGCCGTAGGCGCCCAGGATCAGGCGCACATCGACCAGCGTGCCGGAACCCGGCTCGTCCATGGACACGCGCTTGCCCTTCAGGTCAGCCACGCTCTTGATGCCCGCGCCCTTGCGCGTCACCAGGTGGATGCTTTCCGGATACAGCGTTGCGATCAGGCGTAGGTCTTGCGCCTTGGGCTTGCCTTCGAACGTGCCGGTGCCGCTATAAGCCCAGTACGCCACGTCGGATTGCGTGAAGCCCGCTTCGAACGAACCGCCCAGAATGCCGTTGATGTTGGCGACCGACCCGTTCGATGCCACCGCCGTGGCGATGAGCTTGCCGGGTTGCGACACGGCGTTGCCGATGATGCCGCCAATCGGGTAGTACGTGCCCGCCGTGCCGCCCGTGCCAATGCGGAAGAACTGCTGAGCCTGCGCGGAACCTGCGGTGCCGACTGCGGCAACGGCGACGGTCAGGGCGGTGATCCAGTGCTTGAGTTTCATGCGAGCTTCTCCGGGTCTTGTTGCTGGTGTTGTTAGAGTTGATACGTTCAGTGCGGACGGTTATCGTTCTAAGCGCCTTTTGCCGCCGGGCCGTCCCAAGGCAAAAGGAGCCCCCTTGGGGGGCAGGAAGCCCGCATAGCGGGCGCACCGTGGGGGCCTATTTCTATGTTGAAATTCTGGCATGCGGGGCATGCGTAGCCAATGGTTACGGAGCTATCGTTTACCTGGGGGTCGATGGGCCTTTGGGTTATGGATGGTCTTCGTTTGGTTATGCATTCGGCCCTACGGTTACATCCCACGCGGTTCCCAACAACGGAGTTACCCCGATGTCCCAGGAAGTCATACGCGGCATAGCGCTGCCCCCGCCCGCGCAACCGGGCGACCCGTTGGCCCGCGTCGACACGCCCAGCCTGGTGCTGGACCTGACGCCCTTTGAGGCCAATCTGCGCGCCATGCAAGCCTGGGCCGACCGTCACGACGTTGCCTTGCGTCCGCATGCCAAGGCGCACAAATGCCCCGAGATCGCGTTGCGGCAGCTTGCGCTGGGCGCGCGTGGCATTTGCTGCCAGAAGGTCAGCGAAGCCCTGCCCTTTGTGGCGGCCGGCATTCGCGACATCCACATCAGCAATGAAGTCGTCGGGCCGCAAAAGCTGGCCTTGCTGGCGCAACTGGCGCGCACGGCCAAGATGAGCGTCTGTGTCGATAACGCGCAGAACCTGGCGCAGATTTCCCACGCCATGGCGCAGGCCGGGGCCGAGATCGATGTGCTGGTGGAAGTCGATGTCGGACAAGGCCGTTGCGGCGTGTCTGACGACGCCTTGGTGCTGGCGCTGGCGCAGCAGGCGCGGGACTTGCCCGGCGTGAACTTCGTGGGGCTGCAGGCGTATCACGGCTCGGTTCAGCACTACCGCACGCGCGAAGAACGCGCACAGGTCTGCAAGCAAGCGGCGCGCATCGCGGCGTCCCATGCGCAGCTCTTGCGCGAGAACGGCATTGCGTGCGACATCATCACAGGAGGCGGCACGGGCAGCGCGGAGTTCGACGCGGCAAGCGGCGTCTACACCGAATTGCAGGCGGGTTCATACGCGTTCATGGATGGCGACTACGGCGCCAACGAATGGGACGGCCCGCTCACGTTCCAGAACAGCCTGTTCGTGTTGTCCACGGTGATGAGCGTGCCCGCCGCCGACCGCGTGATCCTGGATGCAGGCTTGAAATCGACTACCGCCGAATGCGGCCCGCCTGCCGTCTTTGATGCTGAAGGGCTGACCTATGCCGCCATCAACGACGAGCACGGCGTGGTGCGCGTGGCGCCTGGCGCCACCGCACCCGCGTTGGGTGATGTGCTGCGCCTGGTGCCGTCGCATGTGGACCCCACCTTCAACTTGCATGACGGGCTGGTCGTGGTGCGGGACGGCGTGGTGCAAGACATCTGGGAGATCGCGGCGCGCGGCTTTTCGCGCTGATCGCCGTCAATCAATATTCATCGCGCAACACTGATAGCGCGGTAGTCACGGCGCCAGATTCGTCATCCCCAGAAATTGCCGCAGTTCGGGGGTGGCGGGCGCCGAGAACAATTCTTCCGGCGGCCCGATCTCATGCACGCGGCCCTGATGCATGAAGACGACACGGTCGCACACTTCGCGCGCAAAGCGCATCTCGTGCGTGACCATCAACAGCGTCATGCCATCGGCGGCCAGCTCGCGCACCACCGCCAGCACTTCGTTGACCAGTTCCGGGTCCAGCGCCGACGTGATCTCATCGCACAGCAAGGCCAGTGGCTGCATCGCCAGCGCACGGGCAATCGCCACACGTTGCTGCTGCCCGCCTGACAACTCTTCCGGCCACGCGTCGAACTTGTGCGCCAGCCCCACGCGGGTCAGCATGGCGCGCGCCATGTCGGCCGCTTCCGCTTCGGGCATGCGCTTGGCCACCATGGGCGACAGCATCACATTGCGCCCCACCGTCAGATGCGGAAACAGGTTGAACTGCTGGAAGATCATGCCCACCTTGAGCCGCAGCGCACGCAGCCGCAATTCGTCGTCGGCCAGTTGCGCGTCGGCCACCATGATCGCGCCGCCATCAATCTGCTCCAGCCCATTCACGCAGCGCAGCAGCGTGCTCTTGCCCGAGCCGCTCTTGCCGATGATGGCGATGACCTCGCCGGGTTCGACGCGTAACGTCACCCCCTTCAGGACTTCGTTGTCGCCGAATTTTTTGCGGACGTCTTCAAGGGCGATGAGGGGCATGCAACTTCCTTTCCAGCCGGAGGCTAAGGCGCGACAGGGGCCAGCACAGCGCGAAGTAAATCAGCGCGGCGCAGGCATAGACGGTGAAGGGACTGAACGTGGCGTTGGTGATCACCGTGCTGGCTTTCGACAGCTCGGTGAACCCGATGATGGAGGTCAGCGCAGTGCTCTTGACGATCTGCACCGCAAACCCGACGGTGGGCGCAATCGCGATGCGCAGCGCCTGCGGCAGCACCACGTAGCGCATCTGCTGCACATAGCCCAGCGCCAGGCTGGCGGACGCTTCCCATTGGCCCTTGGGGATGGCTTCCACGCAGCCGCGCCAGATCTCGGCCAGGAACGCGCCCGACCACAGCGTCAGCGCCGCGCCCGCAGCCAGCCAGGGCGGCACTTCCAGGCCCAGCAAAGACAGCCCGAAGAACGCCAGGAACAGCTGCATCAGCAGCGGCGTGCCTTGGAACAGTTCGATATAGGCCCAGCTGGCGCGGCGCATCAGCGCCACGCGCGACGTGCGCATCATCAATGCCAGCACGCCCATCGCCGCACCGCCGGCGAAAGCCACCAGCGATAGCACGACCGTCCAGCGCGCGGCCAGCAGCAAGTTGCGGACGATGTCCCAGGTTGAAAATTCAATCATCGCGCCGCCTTGCGAAACAGCCGTTGGCCCACCATGCGCAGCAACTGGCGCAACAGGATGGCCAGCGCCAGGTAGATGCCGGTCGTGACCAGGTAGACCTCGAACGCGCGGAAGTTGCGCGACTGGATGAAGTTGGCCGCAAAGGTCAGGTCTTCGGCCGCGATCTGCGAACACACCGCCGAGCCCAGCATCACAATCACGATCTGCGAAGACAGCGCCGGCCAGATGCGTTTCAACGCAGGTTTCAGCACCACGTGCCGGAACACCTGAAAGCGCGTCATCGCCAAGCTCGCGCCCGCCTCGTACTGCCCTTTCGGCGTGGCGTCGATACCGGCGCGGATGATCTCGGCGCTATAGGCGCCCAGGTTCAGCGCCATCGCCATGCAGGCCGCTTGCATCTCGCCCAGCTGCACGCCCAGCGATGGCAAGCCGAAGAACACGAAGAACAGCTGAATCAGAAAGGGCGTGTTGCGGATCAGTTCAACGTACGCCGTGACCGGCGCGCGCAACCACGCCGGGCCTTGCGTGCGGACCCAGGCGCAGGCGATGCCCAGCGCCACGCCCGCCACCGCGCCGAACGCGATCAGTTCGACGGTGACGCCGATGCCCTTCACGAGCACCGGCGTGTAATCGAATACCGACGCGAAGTCGTATTGATAAGCCATGATGGCCGCCTTCGGTACTTACAGATCCTTGGGCAGCTCGGCCCCCAGCCATTTCTGCGAGATTGCCGACAGCGAACCGTCACGCTTGGCGGCGGCCAGGATGTCGTTGACCTTGGCGCGCAGCTTGGGCTCGTCCTTGTTCATGCCGATGTAGCACGGCGAGTTCTTGATCAGGAATTTCGTCTCGGGCTTTTTCGCCGGGTTGCGCGCCAGGATGGCGGCGGCGACCACGTTGCCCGTGGCGATCATCGGCACCTGGCCCGACAGGAAGGCGGTGATGGTGCCGTTGTTGTCTTCATAGCGCTTCAACGTGGCGGATTCCGGCGCAATCTTCGACAGCTCGATATCTTCCACCGCGCCGCGTGTCACACCAATCGTCTTGCCCGCCAGGTCGGCGGCCGACGAGACCTTCAGGTCCGCCGGGCCGAATACGCCATTGAAGAACGGCGCGTAGGCGTCAGAGAAGTCGATGGCTTTTTCGCGCTCGGCATTCTTGCCCAGGCTGGAGATCACCAGGTCCACCTTGCGGGTTTGCAAGTACGGCACGCGGTTGGCGCTGGTGACCGGCACCAGTTCCAGCTTCACGCCCAGCTGCTTGGCGATCAGCGCGGCGGTGTCGATGTCATAGCCCAGCGGCTTCATATCGGCGCCCACCGAGCCGAACGGCGGGAAATCCTGCGGCACGGCAATCTTGATGGTGCCCGCTTTGACGATATCGTCCAGCGTGTCGGCGTGCGTCAGCGGCGCGGCCAGCAGGCTGGCGGCGGTGCAAAGGGACAACAACAGGGTTCTACGGTTCATGAGGAACTCTCCAGGGCGCACATCGCCCGGGGCGGGTCGATGCGTTGCACACCAATTCGGTATACAAAGCTGGAAAAGCAAGTTCCGTGCCATTTCGCGTGGCAGGGGATTGCGCTGCGCGAGGCTTGCGATGCGTTTGCGCTCTGCCCTGTTTTGGTGCCGCGCATGCGCCGGAACCGGGCATGCGCCGCACCGGTTTGGTGGGTGTTGATAACTCGGGGCGCTTGTGCGGATCAGGCGTCCAAGTGGGGCCGCATCAGCGCGTCAAACCACTCTTGAAAGACGGTCAGCCGGCGCGTGCGCTGCCGCCGGTGCGGATAGATCAACGACACCGGCATGGGCGCCGCGCGATACGCCGGCATCACTTCGACCAGCTCGCCGGCATCCAGCAAATGCTGAACATCGAAGCGCGGAATCTGGATGAGCCCCAGGCCGGCCAGGCAGCAGGCGATGTAGTTTTCGGCGTTGTCCACGGTCACCCGGCTGGGCAGCGGCGCGGGAAGCCCGGTGTCATCGCCGGGCGGCAATTCCCAAGGCAGTTCGCGGCCCGTCTTGGGCGACGCATATCCCACGGCCCAATGGCCGCTGGACAAGTCGGCGGGCTGGCGTGGTTCGCCATGCTCGCGCACATAGCCGGGGCTGGCGCAGTTGATCAGGGCGATCCGGCCCAGCGGCCGAACCACCAGGCTGCTATCGGCAAGCGCGCCGATGCGTACGGCGCAGTCCACGCCTGCCTGCACCAGATCGATCGCGCGGTCAGTAGAGGTCAACGCCAGTTCCAGCCGGGGGTGGCGGCGCAGCAAGCCAGGCAGCGCCGGCGCGATCAGGCGGCGGGCGATACGGCTGGGCACATCAATGCTCAGCCGGCCCGACATCTGGCGCTGGCTGGCATGAAACAGCTGGTCGATGTCTTCCACTTCCGCCAGCAACGGGCGCACGCGCGCCAGCAGTTGTTCGCCGTCGGCCGTCAGGCGAACCTGCCGCGTCGTGCGGTGCAAGAGGCGCACGCCCAGCTGCGTTTCCAGCTGCTGGATGGCGGCCGACACCGACGCCCGCGGCGCGTCCAGCGCGTTGGCGGCTTTGATGAAGCTGCCCATTTCGGCGACGTGGGCGAAGACGCGGTATTGGTCGAATCTGTCCATGCGTGACAGAGTAGCCGCTTACTTTGTCGTGTAGCCGCCGTTGATCAAAATGGTCTGGCCGGTGATCCACCAGCCGTCGCTGACCAGGTGGCGGATGAACGGCACGACGTCTTCGATATCGGTCAGCCCCGTCTTGCTGAAGGGCGAGAGCGCGGCGGCGGTCTTGTGATACGCCACCGCATCGGCGCCTTCGGCCGGGTAGAAGAACGGCGTGTCCATCGGGCCGGGGCCGACTGCCGTGACCGAAATGCCGCGCGCGCCAAACTCTTTCGACGCCGCGCGGGTGTAGTGCTCAACCGGCGCCTTGGTGCCCGCATAGGCGGCATAGAACGGCGTGAACGCACCCAGCAACGACGTCACCAGCGTGCAGATCTTGCCGTGGTCGTTCACGTGCCGGCCCGCTTCGCGCAGGAAGAAAAACGCCGTCTTGGAATTCACCGCCGTCATCTCGTCGTACTCGGCTTCGCTGATCTCGGTGAACGGCTTCTTCAAGACCTTGCCAACGGTATTGATCGCGATATCGGGTTTGCCCACGGCTGCGATCGCATCCGCAAACAGCTTCTCGACCGCGCCCGCCGTCGTCAGGTCAGCTTGCAAGGCCACGGCCTTTGCGCCCGCCGCTTCAACGGCGGCCACGGTCGCGTCGGCATCGGCTTTGGACGCAGCGCTGTTGTAGTGGATGGCGATGGCGCGGGCGCCGTGCGCGGCCAAGTCGCGCGCAATCAACCCGCCCAGGTTCTTCGCCCCGCCTGCAATCAGCACGACTTTGCCTTTGATGGAATGGTCTGCCATGGAAAACCCCTTCATGAATCAATGGAGCTTCGAGCTTAGGCAAGGGCTTGCTGTGGATAAACCGGCTGAGGCGAGATGGATCATCCAGAAAAACCGCCCAATCCCGGGGGCGGGCGTGCACGACGGGCGGGCCATAAAAAAGCCGCCCCTGAAAAACAGGGACGGCTTTTCGGCGTGGCCGACGGCGTGCTTAGTCCACCTGCGCGCCGGACTGCTTGACCGCGCGGCCCCACTTGTCCACTTCCGCCGCGATGAATGCGCCGGTGGCTTCGGGCGTCAGCGGCATCGGTTCGGCGCCCCGGTCACGCAGGAACTTCTGCATTTCCGGCGTCGACAGCGCCTGGCCGATCTGCTTGCTCAGGTAGTTCGTCACCGCAGGCGGCGTGTCGCGCGGGGCCAGCACGGCGGCCCAGCCAATCGCCTCAAAGCCGGGGTAGCCGGATTCGGCCACGGTCGGCACGTCGGGCAGCTGCGGCAGGCGCTTGGCGGTGGTCACGGCCAGCGCCACGGCCTTCTTGTTCTGCACGTGCGGCAGGCCGGCCGTCACCGAATCCACCATCAACGGCACCTGGTGACCCAGGAAATCCGCTTGGGCCGGGCCACTGCCCTTGTACGGAATGTGGCGGATGTCGATATCGGCTGCGGCCTTGAACATCTCGGCCGACAGATGCTGCGTGCCGCCGATGCCGGCGCTCGCGTAGGCCAGTTCGCCGGGATTGGCGCGCGCCTGCGTCACCAGCTGCTTGAGCGACGTGATGCCGGATGCCGGCGTGGCCAGGAACATCAGCGGCACCGAGAACACGCCCGACACCGGCGCGAAATCCTTGGTCAGGCTGTAGTTGATGGTCTTGTACAGCGTCTGGTTGACCGCGGCGGCGCTGCCCGCAATGACCAGCGTGTAGCCATCGGCGGGGGCGCGCATGGCTTGTTCCATGCCGATGTTGCTGCCGGCGCCAGCGCGGTTTTCCACCACGATCGGCTGCTTCACGGCCGCGCCCAGCTTTTCAGCCAGCGCGCGGGCGAAGATGTCGGTGGCCTGTCCGGGCGGGAACGGCACGATCAGGCGGATGGGTCGTTCGGGATATTCGGCGTGCACGGGCGCGCCGGCCGCCGCCAGCGCCAGGCCGGCTGCAAGACTGGAAAGGATACGTTTCATGATTGGTCAGTAAAAAGCGACAACGGGCTGCGCGCGCAGGGCGCGCCACTTGCATAAAATAGAGCGCCCGAGACGGCGGCCCTTTTGAGGCGGCCCGGGGCGAATCGGCGGGGGTGCGTCACGATAGCATCCCTCTGTCGGTGCTACATTTGCCCTTTCGCGTTTCCCCCGCGAAGTTTTCTTCTTCCCCTGTCCTTTCACCCCGCAGGAACCGCCATGGAATTCAGCCAGTTCAACGTCAACACCCTCATGGATATCACCTCCCGCCCGGACCTCGTGTTCGTCAGCGGCAAGGGATCCTGGCTGGAGGATCACGCGGGCAAGCGATACCTGGACTTCGTGCAGGGCTGGGCCGTGAACACGCTGGGCCACTCGGCGCCGGAAATGCAGCGCGCGCTGATCGAACAGTCGCAAAAGCTGATGAACCCGTCGCCGGCGTTCTACAACATCCCCTCGATCGAGCTGGCGCAACGCCTGACCGGCGCGTCCTGCTTTGACCGCGTGTTCTTCGCCAACAGCGGCGGCGAAGCCAACGAAGGCGCCATCAAGCTGGCGCGCAAGTGGGGCCAGGTCAAGAAGAACGGCGCCTACAAGATCATCACGATGAACCACGGCTTCCACGGCCGCACGCTGGCCACGATGTCCGCATCGGGCAAGCCGGGCTGGGACAAGATGTTCGCCCCGCAAGTCGAAGGCTTCCCCAAGGCTGAGCTGAACGACCTGGAATCGGTGAAGAAGCTGATCGACGACAAGACCGTCGCCATCATGCTGGAGCCGGTGCAAGGTGAAGGCGGCGTCATCCCCGCCACCCGCGAATTCATGCAAGGCCTGCGCAAGCTGGCCGACGAAAACCAGCTGCTGCTGATCGTTGACGAAGTCCAGACCGGCATGGGCCGCACGGGCAAGATGTTCGCCTACCAGCATTCCGACGTCACGCCTGACATCATGACGCTGGCCAAGGGCATCGGCGGCGGCGTGCCGCTGGCCGCGCTGCTGGCGCGCCAGGACGCTTGCGTGTTCTCGCATGGCGACCAGGGCGGCACGTACAACGGCAACCCGCTGACCACCGCCGTCGGCGTCGCCGTGTTCGACGCGCTGGCCGCCCCGGGCTTCATGGACGCCGTCAACGCGCGCGCCAAGCAACTGTCCGAAGGCCTGCTGGCCCTGTCGGCCAAGTACGGCATGAAGGGCGAGCGCGGCCAAGGCCTGCTGCGCGCCTTGATCATGGACCGCGACGACGGCCCCGCCATCGTCGAAGCCGCCCGCAACCAGAACCCGCAAGGCCTGCTGCTGAACGCCCCGCGCCCCAACCTGCTGCGCTTCATGCCGGCGCTGAACGTCACGGCCGAAGAAATCGACCTGATGCTGACGCAACTGGACGCGCTGATCGCACAGGTCCGTAAGGCGTGATTTCGTCAGGTAGGTAGGGAATAAGCCAAGGGCCGCAGCAATGCGGCCCTTGTTTATTTGGAACGCCACCCATGGTGTGACGCGGCGGATCGCCTATCGTGCGTGGTATTGGTGTCCGTGGTATTGGTGTCAGGCTGCAATTTGAATTGCTGTCAGACTGCAATTTCCATAATGCAGTCTGATTGCTTGTGCGCAGATTGCTTATGCACGAAAGCGCATCGTTTTCGGTTCTGAATCGGAGTCCTTATGGCCCTCAAGCACGCGAACCCGCTGGACGTCGTCGACCTGCTTCATAGACCGAGCGCGGAACCGGACCCGCCCGTCAGCATCAGTCTGCTGCGCACGACGGATGTGCAGATTATTCGGCTTGTGTTGCCAGCGGGACATCGCATGCCCTCACATCACGTTCAGGGTGTGATGACCCTGCAATGCCTGAACGGGCAGATCGACATCGAGGCGTCGGCTGGCCAGTGCACGCTCGTTGAAGGCCAATTGGTCATGTTGCCGGGCGACGAGCCCCACAGCCTGTACGCGCGCGTGCCATCGGTTGCGCTGCTCACGCTGATGCACAATCTTCCGGGTCGATGGCAACCTCGGGAGGGGTAGCGAAAATGCAGTCTGACTGCATTTTTTCTAAGGGCTGCAGAGATCGCGGCCCTTGTGTTCTTGGGCGTGGCGGCTGTGAAGGTGATGCCGTTGCTTGGTGATGGGTTGATAAAGGAATTGAAATGGACGCGAAGGAGTTCGTCGCGAATTGGAATGCGCTAAGGGCGGAATTGCTGGAGTCGTTCATGGCGCCAGAAGGCGCCAGCGACGTCGCAGCCAGGGTGCGGGCGATGGGCTTGTCAGCCGAGCAGGGCGAACAGATGCGGGTCGTGCTGGACGGCGTGCTTCGGGACACGATGTACACGCTGCTGTTGGGGCTGGATGGCGCCGCCAGCATTGGCGGAGATCAACAGGCCTTCACGATTGCCGATGAAGATGGGAACGTGATAGAGGGAATCGAAGACGAGGCTTGGGCGTCCTTTCAGGAACCGTTACTCAGCTGAAAATGCCGCGTCACCCATCGTTCGCACTCGTCCCACAGCTGGGGTGCGCCTCGTTTGATGACCGGCCCGTACCGCGAAAAAACCTGTTCCAGAGACACGCCGTTCTCGGTCCACGTTCCCCCGCCGGTATAAATATTCGTGAGTAGCGGCTGAAAGCGATCAAGCGCCTTCGCGAACTGCGCGTCTTCACTCTCTGCCCGTTCAAATTCCTGCCACAGGCTGAGATAGTCATCGCGTTGCGGCGAGGGCAACAATCCAAACAAGCGCTCGGCCGCTTTGAATTCCTGCTCGGCCTGCAACGCGGCGGATGACCCGCCGTGAATCGGAAAATCACCCACGTCTATCTCAACGATGTCATGCAGCAAGAGCATCTGGATGACCCGGTTCGTATTCACCGCGCCACTCGCGTACTCGTTCAGGATCAACGCGTACATCGCCAAGTGCCATGAGTGTTCGGCAGAGTTTTCCTTTCGGCTGCGGTCCAGCAGCGGAGACTGCCGGACGACGGATTTCAGCCGATCGATTTCTCTTAAGAAATTAAGCTGGCTTTCCAGAGGGGTTGAATGCATGCCAGGGCCTATGTGGGTATCGGTGCGCATGGGCTGATTTTACGTGCGGCGGCGTACATCTCAGAAGTTATGCGGGCTTTGAAATTGCCGTCTGACACCTTAAAGTTCCATCCGATTGCACCTCCTGAACTCCCTTCTCGGTTAACGACCATGCCCTCACCCGCCGATGGCGTTATCGCGCTATATCAAGACCACGCCGCCGCGTTTGAAGCGCAGCGTGGAACCACGCTTGTCGAACTCGGCTGGTTGACGCAGTTCCTGTCTTTACTGCCCGTCCCGCACCCGCAAGTGCTCGACATCGGTTGCGGAAGCGGTGTCCCCATCGCGCGCCATCTGATCGAAAACGGTTGCTCGATCACGGGTATCGATACCTCGTTGCCCTTGTTGTCTCGGGCGCAATCCGCGTTCCCCAACCATCGATGGATCGCCGCTGATATGCGGCGGTTGCCGTTCACCGAGCCCTTTCACGGTTTGATTGCCTGGCATAGTTTTTTCCATCTGAGCCCCGAAGATCAACGGCCCATGTTCAGCACCTTTCGGCGTCTTGCTTCGCCCGGGGCGGTGCTGATGTTCACCAGCGGCACGTCGCTGGGAGAAGCCATTGGCCAGTTCGAAGGCAAGCCGCTTTATCACGGCAGTTTGGATCGCGAGGAGTATCGGCAGCTGCTCAACGCCAATGGGTTTGCCGTGAAGCACTATGTAGAAAACGATCCGGCTTGCGGGGGCGCCACGGTGTGGCTGGCGCAGCGGGAAGTTGGCACGCGTTGAGCGACAATGACGGCCGACCGAGCCGACCGAGCCGTCACTAAGCCCGCCACTAAGCCCACCACTAAGGCCCGCCCGTAAACCCGCCGCAACCCCTCGCGGCATGCAAATACCCCGCATCAGGAAGCAGACTGCATGACCCAAGAAATGACTGCCGATTTCCAGCCGTTGCCCACATCCACCCTGGAATACATGCAAGCGCGACGCGCCCAGCTCCATGCGCTGGTTGCCCTGAATTTTCCCGACAGCGAACTGACGCACTCCGCCGCGGACTTTGAACTGCTGCAACGCATCGTCGATGCCGATCTCCTGGAAGCGGAAGACGTGGCGGGATGGGAAGCCATGGGCATTGCGTTTGGCGATGGCTTGACGACGATGGTCCCGGGCTTGGCGTGGGCGCAGGTCACCGACCAATTCGGCACGGATGCCGTGCTGCGCTATCAGGCGACGACGTTGCAGATTGGCGTGGTCACCATGCTGCTCAAGCGCGCCGAGGCGAACGAGGTGATCAACGTCGCGCATCTGGCGCAATGGCTGAAAACGTTCATCGAAGACAAAGCGCACGAATATCGTTGACTCACTTCGACGTGCGCAACGGCCCGTCAGTCGTGCGGCGCATTGCGCGATGATCGCTGATGCGCGGTCCCCCCTGCCGCACTCAGGTTGTACGCCGTATTGACCAAGCCAATGTGCGAGAACCCTTGCGGGAAATTCCCGACCAAGCGCTTGCGCACCACGTCGTATTCTTCGGACAGCAACCCCAGGTCATTGCGTAGCGACAGCAGGCGCCCAAACAATTGGTGCGCGTCGGCAAGCCGGCCTTGCATGATGTACGCATCGGCCAGCCAGAAGCTGCACGCCAAGAACACGCCTTCGTCACCGGGCAGGCCGTCGTCACTGTGCTGCGTGGAATACCGCAGCAGCAGGCCATCGCGCAGCAGTTCGCGTTCGATGGCGTCCACAGTGCCGGTCACGCGCGGATCATCCGGCGGCAGAAAGCCCACTTGGGGAATCAGCAACAGGCTCGCGTCCAGCGCCGTGCCGCCGTAGTACTGCACGAAGGTGTTGCGCTGCGCGTCAAAGCCGTGCGTGCAGATGTCTTGGCGGATTTCGTCGGCCAGCGCACGCCAACGGTCTACCGGGCCTTCCAGGCCAAATCGTTCGCAGGATTTCACGGTGCGATCCAACGCCACCCAGCACATCAGCCGCGAATGCGTGAACGCGCGGCGGGGTCCGCGCACCTCCCAGATGCCGTGATCCGGCTCGCGCCACAAGTCCTCGAGCGCCGTGAGCAGCACTTTTTGCATGCGCCATGCTTCAGCCAGCGGCGCCAGATCGGCCACACGGCCAGCGTGCAGGGTTTCGATCAGTTCGCCATACACGTCCAGCTGCATTTGCCCGGCCGCGGCGTTGCCCACACGCACGGGCGCGCTGCCTTCATAACCAGGCAGCCAGGGAATGTCGTGTTCGGGCAGCCAGCGTTCGCCGGCAATGCCGTACATGATCTGCAACTGATTGGGGTGGCCCGCCGCGGCGCGCAGCAGCCATTGCCGCCAGGCCTCGGCCTCTTCACGATACCCGGCGTTCAGCAGCGCGTACAAGGTCAGCGCCGAATCACGCAGCCAGCAGTGGCGATAGTCCCAATTGCGGCTGCCGCCCAGTTGCTCGGGCAGCGACGTGGTGGGTGCTGCGACGATACCGCCTGTGGGTTGAAACGTCAGCAGCTTGAGCGTGATCAGTGACCGCACTACCGCGTCGCGCCGCTCGCCGGGGCCGTTCTCCCAATGGCAGCGCTTGGCCCATTCATGCCACCACGCAATCGTGCGGTCCATGCTTTCCATGCGGTCTGGCACGAAATGCGGCATCTTGTGCGAGCGGTGATACGACAAGGTGAACGGCACGGTCTCGTTTTGCCGCACGGTGAAATCCGCCACGCTTTTCATGTCGCGGCCAACCAGCGGCACGGCCGTGTGCAGCTCGACGGCGTCGGGTCCGGCGATGGCGCTCAAACCGTAATCGCGCCGACGTACCCAAGGCACCGCCTGCCCGTAGTTGAAGCGCAGCGTCAGTTCCATATGCATGTCGACGTGGCCCCACTCGCCTTGCACGATACGCACCACGTCCACGCGTTCTTCATCGTCGCTAAGCGGCATGAAGTCGTAGACCCGCACGGCGCCGGTAGGCGTTTCATGGCGGGTTTCCAGCACGGCGGTTTCGGGCAGGTAGCGGCGGGTGGTGTTGCAGCCCGTATCAGAGCCCATATCGCAGCCCGTATCGCAGCCCGTGTTGTCGCCCGTGGGATGGTTCGTGGAATTGTCCGTGGGGTTTTCCACGGCAGGCGCCGTATTGCGCGGCGCAAGCAGCCAGCGTCCATGGCTGTCGTCGCCCAGCAAGGCGGCAAAGCAGGCGGGCGAATCGAAATGCGGCAGGCACAGCCAATCGATGGAGCCGTCGCGCGCAACCAGCGCCGCCGACAACATATTGCCGATCAAGCCGTAGTCTTCCAGGGGTTTGGACATATGCGCTTAACCCGCGCCGCGAAATTCGGGGTACAGCGTCATGCCGCCATCGACGAACAAGGTCGACCCCGTGACGTAATCAGAATCGTCGCTGGCCAGCCACGCCACGGCGCGCGCCACGTCTTCCGGTTCGCCGATGCGTCCGTACGGAATCAGCTTGAGCAGCGACGCCAGGGCTTCCGGCGTGTTCCAGGCGGGAGCATTGATGGGCGTGCGGATGGCGCCGGGCGCAACGGAATTCACGCGTATCTTCATCGGCGCAAGCTCTTGCGCCAGCGACTGCATCAGCAGCGACACGCCGCCTTTCGAGGCCGCATAGTTGGATTGGAATGCCCACGGAATCACTTCGTGAACGGAGCTGATGAAGATGATTTTTCCGGCGGCGGCTTCGGCGGGCGGCTTCGGCGTGCGATTCAAAAACGCCCGTGCGGCCGCGCGTGCGCACAGAAACTGGCCGGTCAGATTGGTGTCAATCACCTTTTGCCACTGGGCCAGCGTCATGTCCTGGATGGGAGCAGGCTGCTCGATGCCCGCGTTGTTGACCAGGATGTCGATGTCTTGAAAGTGATTGCTTGCCGCGCGGAACAATTGCTCGACATCGTCTTCGCGGCTGATGTCGGCGGCGATTGCAACGGCTTGTCCGCCTGCGTTGGTGATGTCCTGCACGACGGCATGGCCGCGTTGTTCGGAGTCTTGGTTGGGGCGATGGTTGACGACCACTTTCGCGCCAGCCCGCGCGAGTTCCAGCGCCACGCCGCGCCCAATGCCTGAATTGGCGCCGGTGACGATGGCCACACGCCCGGATAAGTCCACTGCATGCCGCATGCTGCTCTCTCCTTGCGGCGAGCCGATCCGGGGCGATGGCCGTGCGGATCTTGTCGCGCCGCGTTCGATAGCGAAAGTTCAGCTTAGTCCCGAACGCGTGCGGCTTCAACCTTCGGCTTCAAGCCTTCTCCCGCCGCCGTGCTCCGGCGCTTCGGCTCAGCTGACGTACCAGCCGCTGTTGTCGATACCCAACCCCATCAATAACAACCCGCAGGCAAGATGTCGTCCAGGTAAGCGCCCGGATTCGGTTCTGCCGTGAGCATGTGCCGCACCCATGCATCGCGCTCGTGCGCCGTGATGACTAGTTCCCAGACGCAGGCAAGTGCCGGCGCATGGACGGGCGTGAAAACTTCGGGTCGCTCCAGCGGCGCCGATAGCATGCACTGGCACACGATGCCGCCTGAGATCCACCAGTCCACCAGCAACCACACGGCTTCTTCGCCGACGTGGACGATGCAGAATCCCAGGCCATGGCTGCGCTCGTCAAGAGCAGGTTCGGTTAGCACTTCCACCATCGCAGCACGCACCGAGGCGAGCACCTTATCGGCCAGCACGACTGAACCCGCATCGATATCGCGATGAATACCGTAGACCTTGATGGCATGACCGGCGCCGCGCCAGATTTCAAGGGGTGCGATGCGGCGGGGAGCGTAGGGTTCGGGAGCAAGGCTCATTTCAGCAAGCTCGCGCACGCGTCGACCAAATCGTCGAAATGATGGAGCAGAACGTCCGGCGCGAGTTCCGCAGCCGGAACGTCGGAGTAGCCGAAATCGACCAGAATCAACGGCGTGCCGGCAGCCCGCGCCGCGCCGGCGTCGGTGTCGGCGTCGCCCACCATGACGGTGCGGGCCAGATCGCCGCCCACCGCCTGGACCGCTTCGATCAGATGGGCGGGGTCGGGTTTGGCTGCGGTGACGGCGTCGATGCCGACGACGCCGTCGAACCATTGCGCCATGCTCAGTTTGCTCAGCAGTGTTCGCGACAAGCCGGTGGGTTTGTTGGTGCAGACGACGAGCGTTGCGCCGCGGTCCTTCAGCACTTTCAACGCATCGACGACGCCGGGAAAGGGCCGGGTTTCGTCGGCGATATGCGCGCTGTAGTGGCTGATGAAGCGGCCGAAGAGCGCGGCGGTACGGGCGGCAGGGTCTTGTTCGCCTGCCGCCGCAAGGCCGGTTTGCAGCAGCCAGCGGGCACCACGGCTGACGAAGGGCCGGCCGGCTTCATAGGCCAGAGGCGGGTAGCCCTCGGCGGTCAGAATGGCATTCACGGCGCCGATCAGGTCGGGGGCCGATTCGACCAACGTGCCGTCAAGATCGAAGGCGATGGTGGCGCCGTCCAGTGCGTTGAGATCCGTCGTCATCATGTTCCTTCGTGCGCCTCGCCGACAGAATCGCGATACGCCACCGCGTACATCGCCGTCACCACGAACATGATCGGGACGCAGAGCAACACGCTTAGTGCGGCCATCGGCCAGTGTTCGGTTTCGAAGGCACCGTAGGTCAACGGTTCGAGGTTGATGGCGGCAAAGCTGGTCATCGCGATCAGTGCGAGCAGACACACCATCAATGGCCAACGCGGATAGTGCATCGGGGCACGTACACCGCCAGTGCCGGCCTCGTCAGCGCGTATCCCACCCAATCCATACTCCCCTGTTACCGCAGCGCGTGACAGGCTCACGCCGTACACGGCAAGCGCGTACAACACCGGCAGCCAGATCACCGCTAGCGCGGCGAGCAATGCGGCATAGAAGCGTCCGTCGGACGGTGCGTCCAGCAACATGTAGACCGCATACGGCAGGTCGCCGGTTGCGCGCGCCAGGGCCGTGATGACGATGGCGATTGCGCTCAGCAGAACCAGGTACCGCGCCTCGCCCGAGCCGCCACGCGCCGCGGGCAAGCGGCTGGCCTCGCCCGCGGCAGCAATCCGGTGCCAGGCGTACGTCATGCGGGCAAACGCGATCAGGTTGATCAGGGCCAGCGCGGCCCACAGCAAATCCGATGGCTGGTTCAAGCGTGAAAACGTCAACGCAAACGGCAGCGTTAACGTGAACGCGGCCAACGACCAGGGCGCTGCGGCCAGCATGGCGCGGCCCTGGCGGCGGAGGACGCTGGCGGTTGCCGCCACAAGACGGCCGGCCCCAAGTTTGATCGACACAAGATTCCTTTTTTTTGGAAAAAAATGGCGGGTTGTTTATACCGCAGCCCCCGCTTTCCTGCGTAAACTTCGGGCATGCTACGCATCGACAATCTCAGCAAACGCTACGGCGACTATCTCGTCTTCCAAGGCCTGACGCATACGTTCACGCCGGGATGCGTGGCGCTATGCGAAGAAGACAGCACCGGCAAATCCAGCTTGCTGGGCATCATCGCGGGCGCGGTGGCGCCGGATGACGGCGACGTCTGGATCGACGGACATTCGCTCGCCCACGCACCGCAACAAGCCCGGGCCCGTCTGGCCTATGTGCCCGACAATTGCCTGGCGTTTCCCACCCTGACCGGGCGTGAGCTGCTGCGGCAAGTGGCTGACGAAAAGCACGTGCCGCTTGATGCTGCTGTGCTTGACCTTGCGTATCGTCTGGGCCTGGAGCCGCATCTGGACAAGCGTTTCGAACAGATGTCGACCGGTACGCGCCGCAAGGTGTATCTGACGGCCGCGGCGCTGGGGAATCCCGCGGTTGTCATCGCGGATGGCCCCAGCAGCGGCCTGGATGCGCAGGCCCGCGCCGTGCTGGCCGACGTGTTCAAGACCTGGGCGCAGGACCGCGTTGTGCTGTTCGCCAGCTACGACGCCGAACTTGTCGAGGCCTGTGGCGCCAGCACGGTCAACGTGGCGGACTTGCGCTGACGTTGCGCCAGCTGGGAATCTCATATTCATAGGACGCCGCTTCCAGCGTCTCGTACTGCTTGAACCATGGGGCGACGTGCGGGTCGATATCGGCCGCCAACGTTGCCAGCCACGCCGCCAGTTCTTCCTCTGAGGTCAGCGTAATCAGCGCGCCGCTGGCAAAGCTGTTGTCGTCCACCAGACCTTGATTCGGCACCAGGTAGGCACGCCGATACAAGCGGCCTTTGTCCCAGATTTCGGTGGGCACATACACCGGCCATTCCCGCTCATAAGGCACGGACACGTACAGACCCAGCGACACCCGCTGCCGGTTCTCAAACGAGTCCTTGTAGCGGATCAGCTCCACGCCTTGCTCGACGTCGCCCACCTTGCGCCACAGGCAGCGCTTGCGCTTCTTGCGCCAGCCGGCAAAGGCGGGATGCGGCCGCAGCGTTTCCATAAAGCCGTTTTCGATGGGCTCGAAGTCGATAGGCATGTGAGCGTCTGATGGGTTTTCTTGCGCGACATTCAACACGGAACTCGCCCATCGTGCGTGGCAAAACATGACAAATGCAACGATTTCCTGGCGCGCTGGCGCACTGGCGGCATCGCGATATCATGGCCGGGCCGTTTTTTCTGCGAGGCCGCGCTGGCACGCCCTCGCCGTCCATCCTTGAATCAGAAAAAGGAAAGAAGAACGATGTCGCTTGTTCCCGTGCTCGCCCGAGTTTGCCTGATTGGACTTTTCACTCCTGCGGTCGCCCTTGCGCTGTCGCCGCCCGACCCCGAATGGGTCGCGAAAGTGGCCGAAGCAACGGAGCGGCAACGGTCGAGCTTCGATAACTCGATTGGCAGTCTTGTGCGCGACGGCATGGCTTTGTTGGTGATTCCGACCATCAACCTTGATGCGGGGGGGCCGCGTAATTTCGACGACGCAGCCACGCGTGAGAAGTTTCTGCGCCAGCAAAGCCTGATGATGCGTTGGAATAATAAGACCGAGCGCGACTATGCCATCACCGCCGGCCATGGCAAACACAAGTTCGATCACTTCGACCTTGGGCCTCGGTTCCAAACACCGAATGGCGCGATCACATATCAGGTGATTCCCGTGTGGCCGGGCGAATACCGTCTCAACGTCATCACTTATCGTCAGCCAGGAGCCACGACTCCCAACGGGACGCGGAGTTGGACAATAGATGAGGCGTTGGAAGAAGTCGGCGTGTCTACGCTGATCGAGACGACGGATATCGGCTACAAGAAAACGGGTCCGTGGCCGCAGTACGAGAAAGCAACCGATGACGGATTGGGCGAGGGTTGCGAAGTGGTAGTACGTCTGGGGGGCGGCTGCGATGAAGCCGCTCGTGAATTCCGGTGGCAGCGCAGCGCCCAGCGCGGCGTCGAGGCCGGCACGGCCGAGGAGCTAGAGGTGCGAGGCATGACTGTGCAACTGCACTTTGCTCCGATCGCGTCAATCACCTTGAAAGAAGGCGAGGTCGTGTTGACCGATGGTTTCGTACTGATGGACGACCAACCCGTGCTGAACATGGACAAGTGCCAGAAAACCGCGCGTGACACGATGTGCCTGATTCAGTCACTGACCGTGCAGCGCTTGCCCGCCAGCATCGAGAATTTTCGTCAGGCGCCCAGCGCCACGAGTTTCAAGATGCCCAAGATGGATGAGTTGCTGCGCGGCATGGTCTACAGAAAGCCAACCGTATACGGAAAGCCGATAGACAAGGCGTCGCCAAACGTGATCGAGGCATTCCGATAGCCAGGCTTGGAGGGGTAATGGGTTACGCGCGGGTTACGCCCCTACCCCATCGTCACGCCACCCCACCAAACCGCTTATCCAGATACGCAATGATCTCGTTGGATTCATACATCCAGCGCGTGCCGTCCGCGTCGTCGATCCGCAGGCAAGGCACTTTCACCTTGCCGCCGCCCGTCAGCAATTGCTCACGCGCTTGCGGATCATTCTTGGCGTCGCGCAGCGCGACCGGCACATTCAGGCGATGCATTGCGCGACGCGTCTTCACGCAGAACGGGCAGGCATTGAATTGATAGAGCGCGAGCGCGGCGGCGTCTTTATTGACCGCCGCCTGGCCTTGTGCCGAGCGCTTCTGCGGGCGCGGGCGCGTCAACGCGTCGCCCAGCACAATCAACTGACCCAGGCCGACACGTAGGGCTTTCACAAACATGGTGGGGGACTCGAAAGGAAGAAAGAGGCAGCCAGTCTACCCTGTGTGCCTTCAGCCCTGTGACCTCAAGCCGATGACTTCAAGCCCATGACCTCAAGCCGATGGCTTCACGCCCATGGCTTCACGCCTGCTTCTGCGCCGTCTCGTGCCCCTGCAAGGTCTTCAGCTTTCTTAATTCCGGGAACCATCGCATCCATAACCCGGCAACCGCGATGGTTCCCATACCGCCAATCACCACCGCCGGCACGGCGCCGAACAGTTCCGCCGTCAGTCCGGATTCAAATTCGCCCAGCTGATTCGACGCGCCAATGAACAAGGTGTTTACCGCGCTGACGCGCCCCAGCATGTGGTCGGGCGTGTTCAGCTGCACCAGCGACGAGCGCACCACGACGCTCACCGCGTCCGCCGCGCCCAGCACCACCAGCGCGGCGACCGATAGCGGAATGGAGGTCGACAAGCCAAACACCGTGGTCGCCAGCCCGAACACGATCAGCGAACCAAACAGCAACCGGCCCACGTGTTCGCCCAGGCTCAAGCGGGCCAGCGTCAGCGACATCAACGCCGCGCCGCAGGCTGGGGCCGCGCGCAACGCGCCCAGCGCCCAGGGGCCGGCATTGAGGATGTCTTTGGCGAAGATCGGCAGCAGCGCCGTGGCGCCGCCCAGCAGCACGGCGAACAAGTCCAGCGACAAGGTGCCAAGCAGCAAGCGCCGCTGGAAGATGAACGTGATGCCGGCGAACAGCGTGCGCCACGTCGTCGGTTCCTTGCGCGGCGGGGCGCGTTCGATCACCAGCGTGGCAATCGACGCGAAGGCCGACAGGTACAACGCCGCGGCGACACAATAGATCCACCCTGCCCCAAATCCATAACCGATGCCGCCCAGCGCGGGGCCGGCGATCTGCGCGATCTGGCCGCCCGAAGACGCCAAGGCGGTAGCGCGTGGCAGCCATTCGCGGGGCACCACGGCGGGGATCAGCGTGGACAAGGTCGGCGCTTCGAAGGCGCGCGCCGAGCTCATGATGATGATGGTGGCGTAGATCAGCGTCTTGCCGCCCACGCCGTGCAAGGCGGCAATGGCCAGCACCAGCGTGGCCAGCGTTTCCAGCGCCATGCAGAGGGCGACGATCTTGCGGCGGTCGTAGCGGTCGGCGACGTGGCCCACCACCAGCGTCAACGCGGCCATGGGCAGAAACTGCGCCAGGCCGATCAGCCCCAGGTCGATCGCGCTGCCGGACAGCGCGTAGATCTGCCAGCCCACCGCCACCGAGACGATCTGAAAGGCCAACGACGCGCTGACGCGCGCGAACAGGAAGTGCAGAAACGGGGGGCGGGTAAGCGGACTGGGGGAATCGGGGGCGGGCATGGGAGCGTGCGCGGCAGGCGCGCGGGCGGCGCCGGAAGGCACATTCTAGTGACAGCCGGCTGACGCGAAACTAAAGCGCCAGCCGGCAGGGCGATAGCCTGCGGTCAATGAGGCAAGCCTGACGACCACCGCGATGGCGCGCCAGGGCAAGCGCCTACGCCCCGATCGACACCAGTTCAGCGCCTTCGGTGACCTGGTCGCCCACGCCGTAGAACACTTCTTCGACCTTGCCATCGGCGGGGGCGGAGATCGTGTGTTCCATCTTCATGGCTTCCATCACCAGCAGCGGTTGGCCCTTTTCGACGGTGTCGCCCGCCTTGACCGAGATCGAGATGATCTTGCCGGGCATCGGGGCCGTCAGGCCGCCGCTGTGCTCGCCTTGCGTGTCCTGCGCGTGCGTGAGGGGGTCGTAGAGCTCCAGGACGTGCACGCCGCCTTCGCCGAAGACGTGGGCGCGGTCGCCATGCAGCACGACCGTGCCGGCGTTCTCGTGGCCTGCCAGCGTGATGCGCAGGCCATAGGCCAGGTTCGGGTTGGCGCTGGCGTGAGAGCGCCACAGGAACGGTTGGGCGCCCGCGCCGGTGTCCAGCGTCCACGCGCCGCCCTGGCGGGCCACGGTGACGCGTCGCGTCTCGCCGTTGTCCACCCATTGCAGATGGCGTTGATATTGGTTGCCCAGGCGCCAGCCGTCGCGCGCGTCCCAGGGGTCTGCCGGACCCTTGCCGGAGGATGCCAGGCCGGGCTGGGCCAGGCCCTGGCGCACCAGCACGGCGGCCGAGGCCAGCGCCAGCGTGGCGGCATTGGCGGCTTGCGGTTCCGGCAGCAGCGTGGCGCGCTGGCGTTCGATCAGGCCCGTGTCCAGGTCGGCGGCGGCAAAGGCGCTGTCGCTCATCAGGCGCGACAGGAACGCGACGTTGGTCTGCACGCCCACGGCCTGCGTTTGCGCCAGCGCTTGCAGCATGCGGGCACGCGCTTGGTCGCGGTCAGCGCCGTGCACGATCAGCTTGGCGATCATCGGGTCATAGAACGGCGTGATCGTGTCGCCCGTGCGCACGCCGCCATCTACGCGGATATCGCCGTTGGTGAACGCGGTGTGCGGGGGCAGGCCCAGGTAGGCCAAGGTGCCAATCGACGGCAGGAAGCCCTTTTCAGGGTTCTCAGCGTAGATGCGGGCTTCGATGGCGTGGCCATTGATGCGCAGGTCTTCCTGACGAGCAGGCAGCGGCTGGCCGGCTGCTACGCGCAATTGCCATTCAACCAGATCGTGACCCGTGATCATTTCGGTGACCGGGTGTTCGACCTGCAAGCGCGTATTCATTTCCATGAAGTAGAAACGGCCGTCGGGCTCCGAGATGAACTCGACGGTGCCTGCGCCTACGTAGCCCACGGCGCGCGCGGCGGCCACGGCGGCCTCGCCCATGGCGCGGCGGCGTTCTTCCGTCATGCCCGGCGCGGGGGCTTCTTCAATGACCTTCTGGTGGCGGCGCTGCACCGAGCAATCGCGTTCAAACAGATAGACGCAATTGCCGTGCGTGTCGGCAAACACCTGGATTTCAATGTGGCGCGGCTTTTGCAGATAGCGTTCGATCAGCACGCGGTCGTCGCCGAAGCTGGACGCGGCTTCACGTTGGCACGAGGCCAATGCATCCAGGAATGCGTCCGATGATTCCACGACGCGCATGCCCTTACCGCCGCCGCCCGCGCTGGCCTTGATCAGCACGGGGTAGCCGATGCCATCGGCTTGGGTCTTGAGGAATTGCGGGTCTTGGTTGTCGCCGTGATAGCCCGGCACGAGCGGCACGCCGGCCTTTTCCATCAACGACTTCGCGGCCGACTTGCTGCCCATGGCGGCAATGGCCGAGGCGGGCGGGCCCACGAACGAGATGCCGGCTTTTTCCGCGGCTTCGGCAAAGGCTTCGTTTTCCGACAGGAAGCCGTAGCCCGGGTGGATGGCGCCCGCGCCGGTGTCGATGGCGGCTTGCAGAATGGCGCCGGCGCGCAGGTAGCTCGCGCGCGGTTCCGATCCGCCGATGTACACGGCCTGATCGCAGGCCGCCACGTGGCGCGCATTGGCGTCCGCATCCGAATACACGGCAACGGTGCGGATGCCCATGCGTCGGGCGGTGGCGGCGACGCGGCAGGCAATCTCTCCGCGATTGGCAATCAGCAAAGTGTCGAACATGAATGTCATCCTGGCTGGTGTTCTTCTTGATCTGCGGGGGCGGCGGTGGCGCCTGCCCTACATGCGGAACACGCCGAAGCGCGTGTCTTCAATTGGCGCATTCAGCGCGGCCGACAACGCCAGGCCCAGCACGCGGCGCGTGTCCGCCGGGGCGATGATGCCGTCGTCCCACAGGCGCGCCGTGGCGTAATACGGATGGCCTTCGTGTTCGTACTGTTCGCGGATGGGCGCCTTGAAGGCGGCTTCTTCGTCGGCCGACCACTTGCCGCCGCGCGCTTCGATGCCATCGCGCTTGACGGTGGCCAACACGCTTGCAGCCTGCTCGCCGCCCATCACCGAGATGCGCGCGTTGGGCCACATGAACAGCATGCGCGGGGAGTAGGCGCGGCCGCACATGCCGTAGTTGCCCGCGCCAAACGAGCCGCCGATCAGCACGGTGAACTTCGGCACGGCGGCCGTTGCCACCGCCGTCACCATCTTGGCGCCGTGGCGCGCGATGCCTTCGTTTTCGTACTTGCGGCCCACCATGAAGCCGGTGATGTTCTGCAGGAACACCAGTGGAATCTTGCGCTGCGCGCACAGTTCAATGAAGTGCGCGCCCTTTTGCGCGGACTCCGAAAACAGGATGCCGTTGTTGGCGACGATGCCTACCGGCATGCCCTGGATGTGCGCAAACCCCGTGACCAGCGTGGGGCCGAAGCGCGCTTTGAATTCGTCGAACTCGGAGCCGTCAACGATGCGCGCAATCACTTCGCGCACGTCGTAGGGCTTGCGGGTGTCGGCGGGGATGATGCCGTTCAATTCGCTGGGGTCGTAGCGCGGTTCGCGCACGGGAATGGTCGCCAGCGGCGCGGGCTTCTTCCGGTTCAGGCGCGCCACAGCGTTGCGCGCCAGTTGCAGCGCATGCATGTCGTTGGCCGCCAGATGGTCGACCACGCCGGACAGGCGCGTGTGCACGTCGCCGCCGCCCAGGTCTTCGGCGCTGACTTCTTCTCCGGTGGCCGCTTTCACCAGCGGCGGGCCGCCCAGAAAGATGGTGCCCTGGTTCTTCACGATGATGGATTCATCGCTCATGGCGGGCACGTACGCGCCGCCCGCGGTGCACGAACCCATCACCACGGCGATCTGCGAAATACCTTGCGCAGACATCTGCGCCTGGTTGTAGAAGATGCGGCCGAAGTGTTCGCGGTCTGGGAAGACTTCGTCTTGTTGCGGCAGGTTGGCGCCGCCCGAATCCACCAGGTAGACGCAAGGCAGATGGTTTTGCGCGGCGATTTCCTGCGCGCGCAAATGCTTCTTGACCGTCATCGGGTAGTACGTGCCGCCCTTGACGGTGGCGTCGTTGCAGACGATGACGCATTCGGTGCCCGACACGCGGCCGATGCCGGTGATGACGCCGGCGCCCGGCGCGTCGCCGTCGTACATATCGTGCGCCGCCATGGGCGACAGTTCCAGGAACGGGGTGCCCGGATCGATCAGGTTCTCGACGCGGTCGCGGGGCAACAGCTTGCCGCGCGCCACGTGCTTGGCGCGCGCGGCTTCACTGCCGCCCAGCGCGGTCTGCGCCAGTTTCTGATTCAGATCATCCAGCTGCGCCTGCATGGCGCGCGCATTGTCGGTGTAGTCCTGCGACCGCGGATTGATGCGGGATTCGATGATGGGCATGGGGTTCCACCCGTCCTGCTTGATTGGAATTTGAAGGCGCTCTGGTCGAGCGGTTTGTCTCGCTGCCCGGTGGGCCGGGCATTCTTGTCGATTGGGTTTTCGTTGCGCCTTTCCAAGCATGGCCCGCGACTCGTTGTCGCGTCCGGAAGCCACACAAGAAAGGCGCGGCGAAAAGCCAATCGGGAGACGGAGGGTGAGTCCGTCTCCCAGGCATTGCCTTAGACCATTTCGATGGCCATTGCGACGGCTTCACCGCCGCCGATGCACAGCGTGGCGACGCCGCGCTTGCCGCCAGTCTTGCGCAGCGCGCCAACCAGCGTGGCCATCAGGCGCGCGCCCGATGCGCCGATCGGGTGGCCCAGGGCCGTGGCGCCGCCGTTGACGTTGACCTTGTCGTGCGGCAGCTTGAAGTCGGTCATGGCGGCCATGGTGACCACCGCGAAGGCTTCATTGATTTCGTACAGGTCCACGTCTTCGGCCTTCCAGCCGGTCTTGGCGAACAGGTTCTTCAGCGCGCCAACCGGGGCGGTGGTGAACCAGCCCGGTTCTTGCGAGTGCTGGCTGTGCGCCACGATGCGGGCCAGCGGCTTCACGCCGAGCTTTTCGGCGGTGGACGCGCGCATCAGCACCATGGCGGCAGCGCCGTCGGAGATCGACGACGAGTTCGCGGCGGTGATGGTGCCGTCCTTCTTGAAGGCGGGCTTCAAGGTCGGGATCTTTTCCGGCATGGCCTTGGTGGGGGCTTCGTCGGTATCGATCACGGTGTCGCCCTTGCGGCCGGCGACGGTGACGGGGGCGATTTCCCACTTGAAGCTGCCATCTTCCGTGGCGGCGCGGGCGCGGCGCAGCGATTCCAGCGAGAACGCGTCTTGCTGTTCGCGCGTGAATTCGTATTTGGTGGCGCAGTCTTCGGCGAAGACGCCCATGGCCTTGCCCTTGTCGTAGGCATCTTCCAGGCCGTCCAGCGCCATGTGGTCATACACGGTGTTGTGGCCAAAGCGGTAGCCCTGGCGCGCCTTGAGCAGCAGGTACGGCGCGTTGCTCATGCTTTCCTGACCACCCGCGACGACAACTTCGGCGCTGCCGGCGGCGAGCAGGTCGTGGCCGAACATGGCTGCCTTCAGGCCCGAACCGCACACCTTGTGGATCGTGGTGCACGCCACGCCCAGCGGCAGGCCTGCGCCGAGTGCGGCTTGACGCGCGGGCGCCTGGCCCTGGCCGGCTTGCAGCACGTTGCCCATGATGACTTCATCAACTTGCTCGGGCTTGATGCCGGCGCGCTCGATGGCGGCCTTGATGGCCACCGCGCCAAGCTCATGCGCGGCCAGGCCGGACAAGCTGCCCAGCATGCCGCCCATGGGGGTGCGGGCGACGGAAACGATAACGATGGGATCTGACATGACTAGCTCCTGTGAGGGTCGGGACAGCGTCTGGGAGTCGGAACTGCGAGGGTGCCTGAAGGGCGTGCCGATCGCAGCCGTCTGTCCGTATCGTAAGGGAAAAATTCTTCAATTCGGCCTTGCGCCACCTGGGTGCGGCAGGCCTGCCACCAGTCCGGCTCCAGCAAGTCGGCATGGTGACGCATGAAGGCGCCGCGCACGCGCGCGTCGCCTAGCAGGAAGCGGCCGAATTCTTCGGGGAATACGTCGTTCGGTCCGATGGCGTACCAGGGTTCGGACGCCATTTCCGCTTCTTCGTTGGGGGCCGGCGGGATACGCCGGAAATTCATCTCGGTCATGCGCTGGATTTCGTCGTAGTCATAAAAGACGACCCGGCCCAGCCGCGTGACGCCGAAGTTTTTGTACAGCATGTCGCCCGGGAAAATATTGGCCGCCGCCAGCTGACGGATCGCATCGCCGTATTCACGCACGGCGGGTTCCAGCAGCGCGTCGGACGCCTGGCGCAGATAGATGTTCAACGGCGTCATCCGCCGTTCGATGTAGACGTGGCGGATGACGACGGTGTCATCCGTTTCTTCGATCAGGCTGGGCACAAGCCGCCGCAATTCATCCAGCAGCGCCGGCGCGAAACGGCTGCGCGGCAGCGCCACCTGCGAGTACTCCCAGGTATCAGCCATGCGGCCGACGCGGTCGTGCAGCTTTACCATCTGGTACTTGCGCCGCACGGTGGCGTGGTCCATGCCGTCTTTGTCGATGCGGTCCTTGATCAGCTTGAACACGTACGGGTAAGACGGCAGCGTGAACACGCACATCACCATGCCCTTGATGCCGGGTGCAATGTCGAAGGCGTCGCGCGAATGGGTCAGGTGATGCAGGAAGTCGCGGTAGAACAGTGTCTTGCCCTGCTTTTGCAGGCCGATCATGGTGTAGAGCTCGGCCTTGGGCTTGCGCGGCAACAGGCTCGCCAGGAAGTTCACCACCGCCGCGGGCGTTTCCATGTCGACCAGGAAATACGCGCGTGTGAAGCTGAACAGCGTGCTCAGGTCATCCGCGCCCAACAGCAGCGCGTCCAGCGTCACCTGCCCTGCCGGATTGCGCGTGAGCGCCACGGCAAAGGGGTAGACGGTGGTTTGGTTGATCAGGCGGCCGACGATGTAGGCGCCCTTGTTGCGAAAGAACAGCGAGCCCAGCGCATGAATCTGGCAGTCGCTGGCGATGCGCCGGCCCACATGGCGCGGCAGCAGCGTACGCAATTGCTTGACCGCGGCGCGCGCCAGCATGCGGGTGTCGCGTGGCAGGTCTTCAAACGGCAGCGCCAGGCCGAAGTCGGCCACCATGCGGATCAGGCTTTTTTCCATGCCGTCGGTGGCCGGGTAATACACCCGGTACGACGGCATGCTGCTGTCCAGATATTCCGTTGCAACGGCGGGCCGCACGAAGAGGAAATCGTTGTGGAAATAGTCGCGGTGCAGCAGCCGGCACGTTACCGAATTGAAAAACGTTTCGGCGCATTCGGGCTGCTTGTGTTCGCCCAGCAGGCCCACGAATTCCTGTTTGATCTGTTGCCAGTAGGCGGTCTGGGTGTCGGTCAGCGCGGGCACGGCCGCGCCGTTGCCGTTGCTGGTGCCGTTGTGGCTGGGGATGTCGTCCAGCGCGCTCTCGGGGCGCCCGCGCAACACGCCTTCCAGTTGCGTGGCGCATTCGCGCACGCGCATGTCGTAGTACTCGATGCGTTCGCGCGACAGGTGCTGAATGCCGTGCCAGTCGCCGGATTCGAACAGCGCCTTGGCGCGCTGCGCGCTGTAGCGAAACAGCGCGTAGTGGCGATCAAAGCCCGCCAGAATCCGCCGCGCGACATCCAGCGGAGACGGCCCCGGGGCGGGGGCCGGCTCGATATGCTGGACGTCGGACAGGCGGATCATGGCGGAGCGCTCGGCCGGCGGATCAGGCGGTTTCGTTGAACAGTTCGCGGCCGATCAGCATGCGGCGGATTTCGCTGGTGCCCGCGCCAATCTCGTACAGCTTGGCGTCGCGCCACAGGCGGCCCACCGGGTAGTCGTTGATGTAGCCGTTGCCGCCCAGGATCTGCACGCCCTCGCCCGCCATCCATGTGGCTTTCTCGGCGGTGTACAGGATGAGTGCGGCGCAGTCCTTGCGCACCTGGCGCACGTGTTCGGCGCCCAGCTTGTCCAGGTTCTTGCCCACTTGGTAGCAGAAGGCGCGGCTGGCTTGCAGCGTGGTGTACAGGTCGGCGACCTTGCCCTGGATCAGCTGGAATTCGCCGATGGCCTGGCCGAATTGCTTGCGGTCATGGATGTACGGCACCACCACGTCCATCACGGCCTGCATGATGCCCAGCGGGCCGCCAGACAGCACGGCGCGTTCGTAGTCCAGCCCACTCATCAGCACCTTCACGCCACCGTTGACCTGGCCCAGCACGTTCTCTTCGGGAATCTCGCAGTCCTGGAACACGAGTTCGCCCGTGTGGCTGCCGCGCATGCCCAGCTTGTCGAGCTTTTGCGCCACCGAGAAACCCTTGAAGCCCTTTTCGACCAGGAACGCGGTGATACCGCGCTGGTGGGCTTCGGGGTCGGTCTTGGCGTAGACGACGAGCGTGTCGGCGTCGGGGCCGTTGGTGATCCACATCTTGGTGCCGTTCAGCACGTAGCGGTCGCCCTTTTTCTCGGCGCGCAACTTCATGCTGACGACATCCGACCCGGCGCCCGGTTCGCTCATGGCCAGCGCGCCCACGTGTTCGCCCGAGATCAGCTTGGGCAGGTACTTGGCTTTTTGCGCGGCCGTGCCGTTGCGGTTGATCTGGTTCACGCACAGGTTGGAGTGCGCGCCGTAGGACAAGCCCACCGAGGCGCTGGCGCGCGAGATTTCTTCCATCACCACCATGTGGGCCAGATAGCCCATGTTGGCGCCGCCATATTCTTCGTCGGCCGTCATGCCCAGCACGCCAAGTTCGCCAAATTTGCGCCAGAGGTCCATGGGGAACTGGTCGCTGCGATCCACTTCCGCCGCGCGCGGCGCGATCTCGGCCTGCGCAAAATTGCGCACCGCGTCGCGCAGCATGTCCAGGTCTTCGCCCAGGTCGAAGTTCAGGCCGGGAAGATTCATCGATGTCTCCGTGATAGTGGGTACTTACATTCTTATGGGCGCCTGTGGTCTGCGCCTTATTTGCATCGCGTGGCTCATCATGCGCCGACACGGCGTCGCTGCGCAATGATGCACCGCAAATATTACGTTTACGTAAACGTAAATTGGAGTCGGGTTATCCCTAGGGAAATGCGTATTTCCCAGGGAGTAACGGTGAGTAATATCCGTCTCTGTCCCTGAAATCTGCCTCGAC
The DNA here is from genome assembly GCF_902859595.1 of Achromobacter kerstersii. Taxonomy (GTDB): domain Bacteria; phylum Pseudomonadota; class Gammaproteobacteria; order Burkholderiales; family Burkholderiaceae_B; genus Achromobacter; species Achromobacter kerstersii. Next base: position 431,853 of record NZ_CADIJQ010000005.1, read on the forward strand.
AAGTCGGAGTTTGCCGTGCTCGAACTATCCAATCTGGAAGAAATTGTGGCGCTGCGGCGCGATATTCACATGCACCCGGAGCTCTGCTATGAAGAGCACCGCACGGCCAAGGTGGTGGCCGATACGCTGCAAGGCTGGGGCATCGAAACGCATACCGGCATCGCCAAGACGGGCGTGGTCGGGGTGATCAAGCGGGGCACGTCGGACCGCGCCATCATGCTGCGCGCCGACATGGACGCGCTGCCCATGCAGGAAGAAAACCAGTTCGAACATCGTTCGCGCCACGACGGCAAGATGCACGGCTGTGGCCACGACGGCCACACGGCCATGCTGCTGGCCGCGGCCCAGCATTTGCAAACGGCAGGCGGCTTCGATGGCACCGTGTACCTGTGCTTCCAGCCGGCCGAAGAAGGCGGCGCGGGCGGGCGCGCGATGATCCAGGACGGCTTGTTCACGCGCTTTCCGTGCGAAGCCGTGTTCGGCATGCACAACTGGCCGGGCCTGCCCGCCGGATCGTTCGGCGTGTGCGCCGGCCCGATGATGGCGGCGGCCAATGGCTTCAAGATCACCGTCAAGGGCAAGGGCGGCCACGCCGCCGCGCCGCAAGACTGCGCCGACCCGGTGCCTGCGTTGTTCGCCATCGGCCAGTCGCTGCAAACCATCCTGACCCGCAGCAAGCGCCCCTTGGATGCGGCCGTGCTGTCGATCACGCAGGTGCAGGCCGGTGGCACCGTCATCAACGTCATCCCCAACACGGCGTGGCTGGGCGGTTCGGTGCGCGCGTACAGCACCGATGTGGTGGACCTGATCGAACGCCGCATGAAGGAAATCGCCAGCAACATCGCGGCCGCGCACGGCTGCGAGGCCGATGTGTTCTTCGAGCGCCGCTACCCGGCGCTGGTCAACACGGTGGCCGAGACCGAGTTCTGCATGAACGTCATGCGTGACGTCGTGGGCGACGAGCGCGCGCTGACGATCGAACCCGCCATGGCCTCGGAAGATTTCGCTTTTCTGTTGCAGGAAAAGCCCGGCTGCTATGTGTTCCTGGGTAACGGCGATGGCGAGCACCGCATGGCCGGCCACGGCCTGGGCCCGTGCATGCTGCACAACGCCAGCTATGACTTCAATGATTCTTTGATTCCGGCGGGCGCGTCGTACTGGGTTCGCCTGGCGCAACGCTACCTTGCGGCCTGAGCGCCGCGCCCGCTTGATGGGCTTCACCGCTACACGGATTACGTTCGACGCTTTACCCACCGCAGTGCTACGCAACATCACTAGGACGATATGAAAAAGAAGACATTGCTGATCAAGGCCGCGGGGGCGGCCCTGGCAATCATGGCAAGCGGCGCGATGGCCCAGCAAAGCTGGCCCGCCAAGCCTGTGACGCTGGTCGTGCCCTACACCGCCGGCGGCAGCGCCGATGCGATCGGGCGCCGCCTGGGCGACGCGTTGCGCAAGGAAGCCAACGTGACCGTGATCGTTGAAAACAAGCCGGGCGCGGGCGCGTCTGTGGGTACGGACTTTGTGGCTCGCGCGCAGCCGGACGGCACCACGCTGTTGTTGGCGTCCACCAGCCCGCTGACCATCTTCCCGCATCTGGCCAAGACCAACTACGACCCGATGAAGGACCTGACGCCGGTGGCCAGCGTGGCGGTGGCGCCGGTGGCGATCGTTGCCACCAAGTCGTTGCCGGTGAAGGATTTCGCGGGGCTGGTCGAGTACGCCAAGTCGCATCCGGAAGGGGTGCGTTATGGCACCCCGGGCCAAGGCACCGTGGCCCACATCGGCATGGCCGCTGTCACCACGCAGACCGGCACCAAGATGCTGCACGTGCCGTATCGCGGCAACAGCCAGGCGCTGACCGATGGCTTGGGCGGCGTGATTGAACTGCTGGTGGTCAATAGCGATGTGGTGTTGCCGCATGTGGCCAATGGCGCATTGAAGCCGTTGGCCGTGATGGCGCCGCAACGTCTGGCCGCCTGGCCCGACGTGCCGACGATGGCCGAACTGAAGATGCCGCAAGCGCAGTACTACTCGAACTTTGGCGTGTTCGCGCCGGCCAACCTGCCGCCGGCTGTGTCGCAGCCGCTGCAAGCGGCGTTGACCAAGGCCGTTGCCAGCGCCGAATTCCAGGACTTGCTGGCGAAGTCGTACCTGCAACCGGGTACGGCATCGGGCGATGCGTTCGTCAAGCAAGTGCAGGCGGAATTCACGAACAACGCCCGCATCATCAAGGAAGGCAATATCAAGGCTGAGTAAGCCTGGGTTCAATCGTGCCGATTGCGTAAGCGTCCCCGTGTTGGGCCTACGGCTTTAAGGCCTCCAGCGTGGGGCGCTTACGCGATTTTTGTGGCGCACCCCGATCATCCACGGGCAGCGGCGCCACCCGATACCGCATTCGGGCCAATGAATCTGCTTTGGTGATCCGCGCGATGTGCGCGCATTGCGCACACCAATGCCCGGCCCGGATCGACGCGAATGGCGCATACCAATCGTGCCCGCGATGGCATAGCCAATGCAGCTTCTTGGTGGTGTTTACATAGCTGGATGACAGGCATTGCCCGCCGCGTTCGCGCGCTGCGTGATGCGCCGCTTCGATGCCCAGGCGCTTGTTGACGTTCGCACACACGCCGCACCAACTTCCCAACAGTATCTTGCCGCCCGTTGTCAGCCATTCATGGCCTTCTGTGCAACGGAATCGGTAGCGCACGCCCAGCCCGTGATACGCGTCCGACAAGCAGGCGCCGCCACGTTCGGCGGCCTTGCGTTGCAGGCGTTCCAGGCCGTCCGGGTGCCGATACCCTTCAACCTTGCGCAGCCGCGCGCATTCCGGGCACCAGGTGCGCCGCAGGACGTCGGCGCCGGGGGCGTTCCATTCATGGCCCGCGCCACAGCGAAAGCGGAACACGCGTTGCCCGCGAGGGCTTGCCGTGTCCAGGCAGACGCCGCCGCGCGCCGCTGCCGTTTGATGAATACGAGTCAGCAGATCGTCGCGCCTGCGCCGGTAGCCGGCATCGCGTCCGCAGACGGGGCAACCGGTACGATCCAGCGCCTTGTTGCCGTTGCGGGTCCAGCGGTGACCGGCCTGGCATTGGAAGCGATGCGGCCTGTCCCAGCCGAGCCAGTGCGATTCCAGGCATTGCACGCCGGCCTCTTGCGACAAGGCGCGCAAGCGGGTGAAGTTTGCTTCTGCCGTACAGACGGGGCATTTGGTCTCGCGCGCGCGGCCAAACGTTTGCAAGGTGCGGTCAAAGCGGTGCCCTGCGCGGCATTGAAAACGGTACATCGCAGACAAGCCGCGCCAGTCGCTATCCAGGCACTCAAAGCCTGCGGCGTCGGCGGTTGCGCGAAGCTGCGGCTGGCGGTCAAGAATGGGGTGAGGACGGCTCTTGTGCATGGAGCCGATCTTGCCTTCCCGCCGTGCGCAAAGATATTGGATGAATCCGATTTTGGGTCGGAACTATCAACGCCGATCGCGGTGACGCCACGCGGGCGGCCGCGCGCTTGATCAACGGCCGATGCAGGCCCGAAGGTTTACGCGCTGCGCGGCCCGAACATGATGACGAGCATGCCCGCGATGCACAGGCCCACGCCGACCCAATCGCTGATGCTGGGCCGCACGCCGTCTACCGCCCACAGCCACAGCAGCGCCATGCCGATGTACACACCGCCATACGCCGCGTAGACGCGGCCCGAAGCGGTGGGATGCAAGGTCAGCAGCCACGCGAACAGCGCCAGACTGATGGCGGCGGGCGCCAGCAGCCAGATGGAATGGCCCTTGCGCAGCCACAGATAAGGCAGATAGCAGCCGATGATTTCGGCCAGCGCGGTCAGGACGAACAGCGCAACGGTTTGCAGGGCGGCCATGAGTCGGCCCTTATGGCTTTTGCGCCAGCAGCACGCGGCATTCGCGTTCCTGCTGTGCAATCTCTTGCAAGGTGTCTTCGATGTCGCGGCGTTGTTGTTCGAGCGTGGCGCGATGCTGTTCCAGTACGCTCAGGTACTGACGCAGCTGCACTTCGGTATCGCCCGGCCCGTCATACATGTCGATCAGGGTCAGGATTTCGGACAGTTGCAGCCCCAGCCGCTTGCCGCGCAGCGCCAGCTTCAGGCGCGTGCGGTCGCGCGGACCGAAGATGCGGTTGCGGCCCTCGCGCGCCGGGCTGACGATCCCCTGGTCTTCGTAGAAGCGGATCGTGCGGGGCGTGACGTCGAACTCGCGGGCGAGTTCAGAGATGGTCCAGGTTGACGAGGGCATGCGACGTGTGGCAGTTTACGTAAACGTAAATTATGATGACTTGACGTGAACGTCAAGCGTGGAGCGAGAGGCAATGAACCCCAACGAACAGAAATTGCAGTATCCCTGGGCGGACTTCCAGCCCGAAGCCGGCCATGCCCATGTGGTGACGGAGGGCGTCAAATGGATTCGGATGCCGCTGCCGTTCGCGCTGGATCATATCAACCTCTGGCTGCTGCGCGACAACATCGACGGCCGCGACGGCTGGACGATTGTTGACTGTGGCATCTCGCGCGACGAGGTCAAGTCGTTGTGGGAAGACGTTTTCAAGAACGAACTGGAAGGGCTGCCGGTGTTGCGTGTGCTGGTCACGCACATGCATCCTGACCACATCGGCCTGGCCCATTGGCTGTGCGAGCGCTGGGACGCACAGCTGTGGATGACGATGACGGACTTCATGGTGGCGTCGTTGTGGTCGTCGCGCCGCAATGAGGCCGGCGGCGGCCCAGGCGGCCAATCGGCGGTGGCGCATTTCGCCCGCCACGGCCTGACCGACCCGGACGCGCAGGAGCAAATCCGCCAGCGCGCCAACTACTACCCGAACCTGGTGCCCGCCGTGCCCGCGCGCTACACGCGCATCATGCACGGCGATCAGGTCCGCATCGGCGGCCGCGATTGGCGCGTGATTGTCGGCTACGGCCATGCGCCGGAACATGCGTCGCTGCACTCGCCCGGCCTGAACGTGCTGATCTCTGGCGACATGGTGTTGCCGCGCATCTCGACCAACGTCAGCGTGTTCGATTACGAACCCGACGCCAATCCCCTGCCCTTGTATCTGCGGTCGCTGGATGGCTATGACGGCTTGCCGGATGACACGCTGGTGCTGCCGTCGCATGGCCGGCCGTTCACCGGTTTGCACGAGCGCATCGCGCAACAGCACGAGCATCACCGTGACCGGCTGGCGGAAGTGCTGGAAGCGTGCACGGTGCAGCCGCAGTCCACGTCCGACATCGTGCCGGTGCTATTCAAGCGCAAGCTGGATCTGCATCAGCTGACCTTCGCCATGGGCGAGGCGCTGGCGCATCTGCACGCGCTGTATTTCGAAGGCAAGCTGAAACGCGCGACCGGGGCGGATGGCATCGTGCGCTTCACGGCGGCGTGATCGGCCACTCACACCGCCGCGCTGATGGGGGCGTTGCGGCCCCTCTTAGCGCGTGGCGGTGGCCAGCCTGACGGCCAGGCCCACAAACACCAGCGCGGCGATGCGGTTCAGCCAACGCTTGGCCGTCACCGAGCGTTGCAGCAGTTCGCCGAACGCGCCCGAGAAGAATGCGATGGCGCCGAACACCAGCAACGTCGACACCATGAACACCGCGCCCAGCTGCATGACCTGAACGCCGACGGGGCCAAGCGCGGGGGTGGTGAACTGCGGCAGAAACGCGAAGAAGAACAGCAGCACCTTGGGGTTCGTCAGGTTCATGACGATGCCGCGCCGGTACAGCGCGCCGGGCTTGAGCGGTTCGGGCCGCTTGCCATCTTCCGCTTCGACGGGCGCGCGCAAAATCTGCCACGCCAGATACGCAAGATATGCGGCGCCCGCCAGCTTCAGCGCCGTGAACGCCATGGGCGACGCGGCGAACACCGCCGCCAAACCCAGCGCCACGGCCGCCGTGTGACCCAACAGGCCGGTGCACAGGCCCAGCACCACCAGCATGCCCGCCTTGCGTCCCCAGATAGCCGATTGCATCAGCACGAACAGATTGTCCGGCCCGGGCGTCAAGGCCAACAGGACGGCAATGCCGAAAAAAGCGATCAAGGTATCAAGGGGCAGCATGGGATTTCGCCTGGTTCGGGTGGGTTCCGGTCAGCCGGAGAATGGCATCATAAGGGCAAAATCCACGCCGTCCACCCCGCACCACCGGACATACAAGGAGAGAGAGACACGCCATGACGACTCATGCTGCAAGCGCTGACACTACCCCTGGCGCAAACCCTGACGCCAGTCTTGACCCTAACCTTCACGCAAAGCTCGACGCAAGCGCTGATGCAACAGCCCAGCCGGCCGGTGGCGACGCCGCGCTCGAAGCGTGGCTCTTGGCGCGCCACAGCTGCCGCGCGTTCCTGCCCGCGCCTGTGCCACGCGGCGTCATTGAACGGATTCTGACCCTGGCCCAGCGCACGGCGTCGTGGTGCAACTGCCAGCCCTGGCAGGTGGCGATTACCGAAGGCGCAGGCACTGATCGTTTACGGGCGGCGCTTACCGCACGAGCCGAACACGCCGGCTTCACGCCCGACTTCCCCTTCCCCCGCGAGTACCGCAACGAATACCTGGCCCGCCGCCGCGAGTCGGGCTTTCAGCTGTACGGTGCGGTGGGCGTGGCGCGCGGCGACCGCGAGGCCTACCGCCAGCAAGAGATGCGCAACTTCCAATTGTTCGACGCGCCGCACGTGGCCATCATCACGACCGACGAGGCGTTGGGCGAATACGGCGCGATGGACTGCGGCGGGTACGTCGCCAACTTCCTACTGGCGGCCCAGGCCAATGGCGTGGCCACCGTGGCGCAGGCGTCGCTGGCGATGTACCCCGAAGTGCTGCGCGACGTGCTGGGCATTGCGCCCGACCGGCGCGTGGTCTGCGGCATTTCCTTTGGCTACGCCGATACCGCGCATCCCGCCAACAGCTACCGCACCCGGCGCGCCGAGCTGCCGGAAACCGTCAACTGGGTCACGAGTTAGGGACAGGGGCTAGGGACAGGCGCCCGCGCGCCTGATAAGGTTCACCCTATTCGCCCCTATTCGCTCCTATTCGCCCCGATTCGGCCTTGTTCACACTACCGCATTCCCTCAGCAGATGACTTCCAAACACATCGATACGGTTTTGCAGCACGCGGGCACCGCCCCGTTCAACCCCGAGACCGGCACCGCGCCCGTGCCGCTGCCGCCGATGCGCGCCAGCACCGTGCGTTTCGAGAACCTGGCCGCGCTGGAACAGGCGCAGCGCAGCAAGGCCGCTGGCGGCCGCGCCACCACCTACGGCCGCATGGGCATGGACACCCACGCCGCGCTGGAGGAAGTCTTCACGCAGCTGGAAGGCGGCACGCATTGCTATCTGGCGTCGTCGGGCCTGTCGGCCATGACGATGGTGATGATGGCGTTGTGCTCGGCGGGTGACCACGCCCTGATTTCCGATTGCGTGTACGGCCCGATGCGTGAGCTGGACGACGCCGTGCTCAAGCGCATGAACATCGACATCACGTACTTCTCAACCAGTGATGACCTGGAATCGCTGGTGCAGCCGAACACGAAGCTGTTGTACGTGGAGTCGCCGGGTTCGCTGTTGTTTGAAATGCTGGACATGGGCGCGATGGCGGCCTTTGCCAACGCGCACGGCCTGGTGCTGGCGACTGACAACACCTGGGGCTCCGGCTACATCTATCGCCCGCTGACGTTGGGCGCGCAGGTGTCCGTCATTGCAGGCACGAAGTACGTGGGCGGCCACTCCGACCTGATGCTGGGCGCGGTGGTGACCAACGACGAGGCCATCGCCAAGAAGCTCAACCGCACGCAGTACGCGATGGGGTATTCCATCAGCGCGGACGACGCGTGGCTGGCGCTGCGCGGGGTGCGCACGATGCCCATCCGTATGGCGCAGCACGCGCGCCATGCGCTGCAAGTATGCGAGTTCTTCAAGAGCCGCCCCGAGACCGTGCGCTTGTTCCATCCGGCCTGGCCGGCCGACCCCGGCCATGCGCTGTGGAAGCGTGATTGTTCCGGCTCCAACGGCATGCTGTCGGTTGAGCTGCGCCTGTCGCCCGCGGCCGCGCGCGCCTTTGTGGACGCACTGACCTTGTTTGGCATCGGCTTTTCCTGGGGCGGCTACGAAAGCCTGGTGCAGCTCGTATCGCCCAAGGACTTGTCCCATCACCGCTATTGGGGCGAAGGTGACAACGCGTTGGTGCGCTTGCACATCGGATTGGAATCGCCGGAAGACATCATCGCGGATCTGACCCAGGCGCTGGAAAAGGCGGCGGCGGTCGGCGAGTAAGTGCGAAGGTCTGAACCCGCCGCGCCATATTTCGGAATGCGGTGCGACGGGTTCAGACTGCCGCGCTGCGTATCCACGCGCCGATGCGCGCGGCGATGTCATCGCTGTTGTCGTCCATCATCGGCATGTGGGAATTGCCCGCAATGCCCTGGTCCGCCAGCCGCCACGTATCCACCCGCGCACCATGCCGGGCAAGTGATTCGGCGTAGTCCTGCCCGCTTGCGCACAGGCGCTGCCATAGCGGCGTGGCATCCAGATAGTCGCCATAGACAAACAGGAACGGTTTGCCCGCCACGGCGGCGGCCGTGACGTCGCCCGAAAACCCCGACGGCTCGATGCCGATCACGCCACGCACCAGATCGGGCCGTGCATGCAGCGCCCGGTACGCCACTTCGCCGCCGTGGCTGTGCGCCAGCACCAGGCATGGGCCGATGCGGTCCAGCACGGCGCAGAAACCGTGCAGGGCCGCATCGTTGTTGCCCAGCCAGCGCGGCACGGCATGCCGGATGAAATCATCGAACGCATCAACCGGAAAACGTTGCCCCGCGAACGCGCGGCGCAACGCGTAGTCTTCGGCGCGGCCAAAGCGAAACAACGACCAGCTTTCTTCGGCGGTGCGGATGATGGGCGGTTCGGGCCAGACCTGCTCAAACGGCGCCCAGCCGGCGCGGCCGCGCTCAACGTTGTCCACCACATACACCGCATGGCCCTGGCGCAGAAAATGCTGCGTCCAGCCGGGGCGTCCGTCAGGCGTCTGTTCCCACATTGCGCCCGTCATGCCGCCGCCATGCAGCAGCACGATGGGCAAGGGATGCGTCAGGCGCGACGGAATGAAGTACTGCACGTACGCCTGTTCGAAGTGGTAGAGCCCGTTCGGGTCGTAGGCCAGCGACGCGCTTTTCGTGAACGCAATCTCGCGCTGTGGCAGCCCGGCAATGCGCACCGGTCTGCCGCCCGCGTAGAAGCTGCCGAAGTCAGCGAGCGAGAGGGGTTGCTGCCCTGGTTGTTGCCCCGGCCGTTGCCCCCCCGGTTGATGCGCCTGTTTGGTCATTTCTTGACCAGCGGGCATTGGCTTTCCGCGAGCGGCCACGCCAGCGTGTCGCCGGGGATGTTGCGCACGATGTTGTAGTAGTCCCAAGGCGCTTTGGATTGCGCGGGCGTCTTCACCTGCGCCAGCATCATGTCGCGCACCACCAGGCCGTCTTCACGGATGTGGGCATTCAAGCTGAACGGGTCGTCGATGGGCAGCGATTTCATCTTCGCCATCACCGCGTCGGCATCCGCCGTGCCGGCCGCTTTCACGGCTTGCAGGTAGTGGCGCACCGAGCTGTACACACCCGCCTGCAAGAAGGTGGGCGGACGGCCGACGCGCGCTTCGAACTTCTTGGTGAAGGCGCGCGTGCCGTCATTCATGTCCCAGTACGACGGCACGGTCAAATACGTTTTCTGCGCCGCTTGCAGGCCCAGGCTGTGCACGTCCGTGATCAAGAGCAGCATGGCCGCAAGCTGCTGCGTGCCGCCAATGCCGAATTCCGCCGCCTGCTTGATGGCGGAAATCGTGTCGCCGCCCGCGTTGGCAATGGCGATGATCTGCGCCTTGGAGCCTTGGGCCTGAAGCAGGAAGGACGCAAAGTCCGACGCGTTCAACGGATGGAAAACGGTGCCTACGACTTCGCCGCCGTTGGCTTTGACGACGGCTTCGGTGTCGGCCGCCAACTGTTTGCCGAAGGCGTAGTCGGACGCCAGGATGAACCAGCGCTTGTTGCCTTCATTGACGACGGCGGTGGCCGTGCCGCGCGACAAGGCGTAGGTCGTGTACGTCCATTGCACGCCGTAGGGCGAGCACTGCGCTTGCGACAGCGCGGTGGTGCCGGGGCTGGAGAACAGCACCAGCTTTTTCTTTTCGCGCGCGATGCCCTGCACGGCCAGCGCGACGGACGAGTTGGGCACGTCCACCACGACGTCAACGCCGTCGGTGTCGTACCACTTGCGGACCATGCTGCTGCCGATGTCGGGGCGGTGTTGATGGTCGCCCGAAACCAGCGAGATCGGCTTGCCCAACACCGTGCCGCCCATTTCCTCGATGGCCAGCCGGGCGGCTTCCACCGACCCCTTGCCCGTGGCGTCAGCGGTGACGCCCGCCATGTCCGTCAGGACCCCGATCTTCACGCCGTCGGCCGTGCTGGCGTGCGTGGTGAAGGCGCCGAGCGCCAAGCTGAGGCCCAGCCCAAGGCTCAATGCCGCGCGTGCGCGCAGAGATTGCGATGTCATTTGTCTTCCACCCGTTTTATGCCGTCGTTGCGGCGAATTTTGTGGTGAAAGTTTAGCGCTGCCCCCGCGCCGGAGCGCAGCACTTTCTTAACGATTTCCCAAAAGAAAACGCCCCGGCCAGATTGGCCGAGGCGCTTTGCGGTGATGCGGAGGACGCGGATTACTTGTTGCGCGCCATCGGGATCAGTTGGTTCACTTCCTTCAGGGCGCCTTCGTAGCTGTTGCCCGCCATGACCGGGGACGTCATGAACTTGCCGCCGACGGCAAACGACGGCGTGCCGTCGATGCGGTAGGCGTCGGCCAGCTGGGTGGCGCGCTGCACTTGGGTTTGCACGCTGAACGAATCGAAGATCGAATCGAACTTGGCGCGGTCCACGCCTTGCGAAGCCGCCCAGTCGCCCATGGCCTTCTTGTCGAACAGGCGCTTGTGTTCACCGTGGATGGCGGTGAAGAACTTGGCGTGCAGGTCGGGGCGTTCCAGAGCCAGGAACGTGTAGTAGACCTGTTGCAGCGGCTTCATGCCGGCGTTGAAGGCGATCGGCACTTGCTTGAGCACGACGTCAGACGGGGCGGTCTTGGCCCAGTCTTCAACCATGGGTTCCATGGCGGCGCAATGCGGGCAGGTGTAGGCGAAGAATTCCAGCACTTCCACTTTGCCCGGGGTATCCGAGGGCAGCGGCGGGTTGATCGCCACATAGGCTTGCGTGCCTTGAGCGTGGCTGACCGGGCTGAAGAACGCGGTGGCCGTCAGTGCGGCCGCGGCCAGGATACGAACAATCTTGGGGGACAGCATGGATGAGAGGTTCCTGAGTAAAAAGTTACAGACAGGTTCAAACGCGGATAAGTTCAATCGAAAAAATGGCGCCAGAGTGCATTACTGGCGCACTACTGGCGCACTACTGGCGCACCACGGCGGTTTCAATCTTGTTCTCGCCCAATCGGCCGCGGGCGCGATTCATGTCGTCCAGGCGCGCAAACGGACCCACCCGGACCCGGTTGATCGGCTTGCCGTTCACTTCCGCCTTTTGCACGTTCACGGGCAGCCCCAGCAGCAGGATGCGGGCGCGGAGCGATTCCGCGTCGTTTTCGCCACGGAAGGCGCCAGCTTGCAGGAAGTACGTGCCGGTGGCGGCGGACGCCGTGGCCGTAGCGGGCGCAGCGGCTTTAGGCGCGGGTGTTGCCGCGGGCTTGGAGATCGGCGTGGGGGCCTGGCTGGGCGCCATGGCGACCGCCGCGGGAGCTGTGGCCTGCGGTTTGGCGGTCGACGGCAAGGTGGCGATCAGCGCGCCCAGGTCGTCCAGCCGTGACGGTGTTTCGTCCGGCTTGGCCGCGCCCGTGCCGGCGCCAGGTAAGGGCGCAGGCGCCGTGGCGGTGGGGCCGGTAGGCGGCGCACCCGCCGCGCCGTCGCGGCCGTACAGGCCCGCGTTGGGGTCCGGCGCCTGCCGGGGGTCGGGCAGCTTGCCCGTGTCGCCCTGACGGCTGGCGCGGTCCACGAAGGGCACCGGGGCCTTGGTGACATAAAAGGCCACGACGGCGGCCACGATCAGACCGATGAGCAGGCCGGCGAGCGCCCCGTACAGGGTGCTGCCGCTTTCGCCTGAGGAACGGCGGGTGGGTTTGCGCTTGGTTGCCATGAACCGATGTTACATCCGCTCGGGGGCGGACACGCCCAGCAGCTCCAGGCCGTTGGCCAGCACCTGGCGCGTCGTGGCGGCCAGGCGCAGGCGGGCCAGCTTCAGGGCCACGTCGTCGACCAGCACGCGTTCGGCGCTGTACCAGGCGTGGAAGTCCGACGCGCAGTCACGCAGCCAGAAGGCAATGTGGTGCGGCGACAGGTCCTGGGCGGCCAACGCCACCACGTGCGGGAATTCGGCCAGACGCTGCATCAGCGCGAATTCCGACGGCGCGGTCAGCACGGACACGTCGGCGGCGGCCACATCGGCCGCGGGCATGCCGGCGTTGTTGATCATCGTGCAGATGCGCGCGTGGGCGTACTGGATGTAATAGACCGGGTTTTCGTCGCTCTTGGACAAGGCCAGGTCCACGTCGAACACGAATTCGGTGTCGGCGCGGCGCTGGATCAGGAAGTAGCGCACGGCGTCGCGGCCCACCCAGTCGATCAGGTCGCGCATGGTGACGTAGCTGCCGGCGCGCTTGGAGATCTTGACCTCTTCGCCGCCGCGCATCACCTTGACCATCTTGTGCAGCACGTAAGACGGGTAGTCCTTCGGGATGCCTTCGTTCAGCGCTTGCAGGCCGGCGCGCACGCGGGCCACGGTGCCGTGGTGGTCGCTGCCCTGGATGTTGACGGCGCGGTGGAAGCCGCGTTCCCACTTGGCCTTGTGATAGGCCACGTCAGGCACGAAGTAGGTGTAGCCGCCTTCGCTCTTGCGCATCACGCGGTCTTTGTCGTCGCCCGTACCCAATTCGGTGGTGCGCAGCCACAGCGCGCCGCCCTCTTCATAGGTATGGCCGCCGGCGATCAGCGCGTTGACCGTGGCTTCGACGCGGCCCGACGTGTACAGCGAGCTTTCCAGGTAGTAGTTGTCGAACTTCAGGCCGAACGCTTGCAAGTCCAGGTCTTGTTCGCGGCGCAGATAGGCCACGGCGAAGGCGCGGATGTCGTCCAGGCTGTCGATGTTGCCGGTGGCGGTGACGGGCTGGCCGTCGGACGCCTGGAGGGTCTTGCCGGCCTGGAAGTCGCGGGCGATGTCGACGATGTAGTCGCCCTTGTAGCCGTCGGCCGGCCATTCGGGGGAGTCGGTCGTCAGGCCGCGGGCGCGCGCTTGCACGCTGATGGCCAGGTTTTCGATCTGGTTGCCAGCGTCGTTGTAATAGAACTCGCGGGTCACGTCCCAGCCGCTGGCGTCGTACAGGCGGCACAGGGCGTCCCCCAGCGCAGCCTGGCGGGCATGGCCCACGTGCAGCGGGCCGGTGGGGTTGGCCGACACGAATTCGACCAGGATCTTCTCGCCGCTGCGCGCGGCGCGGCCAAAGCTTGCGCCCTGCTCGGCGACCGTCGCAATGACGGCCTGACGGGCGGCGGCGGTGATACGCAGGTTGATGAAGCCGGGGCCGGCGATTTCAGCGCTGTCGACCAGATCACGCGCGCCGGGGGCGGCCATCAGCGCGTCAACGATGGCCTGGGCCAGTTCGCGCGGGTTGCGTCCTGCGGGCTTGGCCAGCTGCATGGCCACGTTGGTGGCGACGTCGCCGTGGGCGGCGACCTTGGGGCGCTCCAGCAGCACGTTGGGCTGGGCGTCGGGAAGGCTCTGCGCAACGGCGGCCTGGATCAGGGAGATAAGCTGTTTTTGTTGCTCGGGGAGCATGGGCGTCTGGAGAAGTTCTGGGTGAGTGACCGATGCGGAGATCTGGCGGGGATCAAGCGGACGCGGTCCGGGCCGGCAATGTCACGGGAATCATGCTGAATGATAGTTGATTTGGCGGGCCAATCGGCGGCCAACGGGCGTCAAACCGTCCGGCAAGCGTTCGCCGGGCCGCCGGAACTGTCAATAAAATCAAACCTCTAGCCCGGGGCGACGGCGCCCTGGCGGCGGGCGCTTCGGGGCCAGTTGGCATCCCCCGGGCGTTGCGGTAGTGTATGTAACGTACTCAATGAGGGAGACCGCAATATGCTGATTACCTTTCACTCCAAGGCGGTTGCCGAGGTGCTGATGCTGTCCGACCACGCCGGTCCCATTCTGCAGGCTGCGGGCAAGTCCATCGGTGACAAGATTCCCGAGCGCGGCGTTTTCACCGTCGACCAGCTGGGCCCCGCCATCGCAGGCATCGAACGAGCCATCGAAATCGCCGAACACCCCGCCGACGAAGACGACGAGGACAAGGCGCCCCGCTCCCCCATGGCCCGCGCAGTCGGCATGAAGGAACGCGCCTTCCCCTTGCTGGACATGATGCGGCAATCCCAAGCCGCCAATGTCGAGGTCACCTGGGAGGCGTCACGCGGCTGGTAGGCAATGTCGCCGGGCAGACAATCTGACCGGCTTTTTTTGCCTACCCTTTCGGCCTGACGCCTTTTCAAGGAATTCCCTATGCGCAGCGACATCACCATTGTTTTTGACCCCCGGCGTTCGCTGGACCTGACCGCCACCGTGGAAACGTCTCCGCAACGCCAAGCCCAAGCGCGCGACTGGTTCGACGGCGCCTGGGAAACCCTGGGCTGCGAACCTTTGCGGCCCAGCGGCAAGGTGCTGTTGCTGGACAAGGTGCTGGGCGTGGCCGACGCCCTGGGCTACGACACCCTGTCCACCGACGAAAAAGAAGCGCGTGAGTTCGCAGAGAACCTGGCGCTGGCGCTGGAGCGACCGCGCATCACGGTGGACTTGCCGGGGCTGACGGTCGGCTATTGACCCGCCACGGCTACCTGATTCCCGCCCGCATGAACGATTGCACGAACTGCCGCTGGAACAGCAGGAAGGCGATCAGCAAGGGGGCGGCCGACATCAGCGTGGCCGCGGTAATCACCGACCAATCGATACCCTGATCGGTCGACGAGAACACCTGCAACCCCACCGTCAGCGGCCGGGACTCCACGGAGTTTGTGATGATCAGCGGCCACAGGAAGTTGTTCCAGTGGTGGCTGACCGACACCAGCCCATAGGCCACGTAGATCGGCTTGGCCAGCGGCACGTACACCTTCCACAGAATCTGCATGGCGTTCGCGCCTTCCATGCGCGCGGCTTCTTCAAGCTCGCGCGGCACCGTCTTGAACGTCTGGCGCAAGAGGAAGATGCCAAAGGCCGACGCAAAGTACGGCAGGCCGATCGCGAACACCGTATCGCGAATGCCCAGCTGGCTCATTGACCGGTAGTTCTCCACCAGCAGCACGTCCGGCATGATCATCAGCTGCAACAGCACCAGCATGAAGACGAAATCGCGGCCGCGAAACTCGAAGCGCGCGAACGCGTAGCCGGCCAGCGTGGACAGCACCAGCTGCGCCGCCAGCACCATCGTGACAAGCAGGAAGGTGTTCAGGAAGTAGCGCGGAAACGGCGCGGCCTGCCAGGCGCGGGCGAAGTTATCGAGCGTCAGCGGGGCGAACAGTTCAAAGCGGGTCGCATAGGCCGGCGGGTGGAACGCCGCCCACATGGCGTAGGCCAGCGGCAGAATCCACAACAGGCCCAGCGCCCACGCGCCCAGGGTATCGAGCTTGTCTTTCATTGATAGTGCGTCCTGCGATCCAGCCAGCGGAACTTGATGAGCGCGGTCAGCGCCAGCACCACCAGCAACACGACGGTCAGCGTGGCGGCGTAAGCCGTGTCCCAGAAACTGAAACCCACCTGGTAGATGTAATACAGCAGCAAGGTGCTGGCGTTGTCCGGCCCGCCGCGCGTCATGACGACCACGTGGTCCACCAGACGGAACGCGTTGATCAGCGCATTGATCAGCACGAAGAGCGTGGTGGGCATCAGCAGCGGCCACAGGATGCGGCGGAAATACTGCCAGCGCGATGCGCCTTCCAGCATGGCGGCCTCGCGCAGCGACGGCGACACCGTCTGCAAGGCGGCCAGGTAGAAGATCATGAAGAAGCCCGACTCCTTCCACACCGTCACCAGCATCAGCGCCGGCAGCGCCGTGTCGCGGTTACCCAGCCAGTTGGGGCCGGGCGAACCGAACCAGCCCATCACCTGCGCGATCAGCCCGTACTGCGGCGTGTAGAAGAACAGCCAGATGTTGGCCACCGCCACCATCGGCAACACCGTCGGCGTGAAGTACGCCATGCGCAAAAAGCCGCGCCCGCGCAGATTGCGGTTTACCCACAGCGCCATGATCAGCGCAATGCCGATTGACGTGGGGATCGTGCCCAGCGCAAACCACAGGTTGTTCCACAGCGACTGCCAGAACACCGGATCGTCACGCATGACGGCATAGTTATCCAGGCCCACAAAGCGCGCCGGGCGCGCGCCCTTGGGCGTGGAGAAAAAGCTGTGCCAGAGCGTCGCCACCGCCGGGTAATGCGTGAACGCGGCGAGCAGCACGATGGCTGGCAGCAACAGCAGCCAGCCATAAAGCGCATTCAAAGAGCGGCTCATCGTGCTTGTCGGTTTACTTGTAAGGACGCAGGATGCGATCGGCCTCGCGCTGGGCGTCGGTCAGCGCTTGCTGCGGCGTCTTCGACCCCGTCAGCGCCGCTTGCAGCGCGTCGTTCAGGGTCTTGGTGACGCGCTGGTTTTCATGCGTGGAGAACTCCGCCACGCTGACTTCCAACTGGTCGCGCGCGACCGCCGCTGCCGGCACTTCCTGCGCATACTTCTTCATCTTTTCGGTTTGCCAGGCGGCCGGCGTCACGGCGACATAGCCCGTGGCGATGCTCCAGTCGGCGGCGCGTTCCGGCGTCGTGACCCACTGCGCAAACTTCAGCGCGGCTTGCTGTTGCGCCGGCGTGCCGCTCTTGAAGATGTAGAAGTTGCCGCCGCCCGTGGGGCTGCCGCCGCGCTTTTGCTGCGGCATCATGGCCACGCCAAACGGGAAGTCGGCGTTCTTGCGGATGTTGGTCAGGTTGCCGGTGGTGGTCCAGACCATGGCCGCCTTCTTCTCCAGGAAGTCCTTCGGCGTGGTGCCCCAATCGATGGTGCCGGTCGGCATGATCTTGTGCTTGGCCGACAGGTCGCGCCAGAACTGCGCGGCTTCCACCACCGCCGGCTTGTCCAGGTAGACCTCGTTGCCCGCCTCGTTCATCAGGATGGCCCCGTTGGGCGTGGTCAGTGCCTGGAACAGCCAGTACGCGAACGCGCCGCCCGACGGGATCTCGATGCCCCATTGCGTGGTGTTGCCGGACGCATCCTGCTTGGTCAGCTTCTTGCCGTAGTCGACCAGCTCTGCCCACGTGGCGGGCGCGCGCTCGGGGTCCAGGCCCGCGGCCTTGAACAGGTCTTTGTTGTAGTACATGACGATGGTCGAACGCTGGAACGGCACGCCCCAGGTGTGTCCGCCCGAACGGCTGTTCTGCATGAAGGCGTCATAGAAGCCGCCCAGCCATTTCTTGTCGGCGTCGCTTTTCGCCAGCGAATCGATCGGCACGATGGCGTCTTCGTCGATCAGCGTGAACATGTCGGTGGACAGCAGCACGGCCAGCTGCGGCGGCGTGCCGCCCTTGAGCGCCGTCAGCGCCTTGGCGATGGAATCCTGATACGAGCCGGCGTAGATCGGCTTGATCTTGATGTCGGGATTTTCCTTCTGGAAGTCCGCCACCATGTCGTCAACGATCTTCGTGATCGGGCCGCCGACGGCAACCGGGTAATAGAACTCGACTTCTACGGGCTTGTTCTGCGCCTGCACAGGCAGGGACAGGCAGGCGGCGGCCAGGCTGGCGGCCAGGGTCTTCAGTACGATGCGTCGCATGGTGGCGTTTCCTTCCTGTGGATGTGGGCGTCTTCTAGCGCCCGACGGTGTTGATGACCGCCGAATCGGCGGCAAAGAAATGCTGCTGCGCGTCCTGCCAGGACAGGCGCAAGGCCTCGCCTGCACGGGCGCGTAAATGGCCGCCGACGCGCACGGCCACGCCGCTGGTATCGCCGACGCGGCAGACCACGATGGAGTCCGCGCCGAAGTACTCGACGCTTTCCACCGTGGCGGGAATGCCGTCGCCATCAATGCGGATGTGTTCGGGGCGCACGCCAAGCTTGACCGCACCCGCCGGCGCATTCGCGATGACGGGGCCCTGCGTGCCGGCGATGACGGTGGCGCCTTGCGGGCTCGCCAGACCGATCAGATTCATGGGGGGCGTGCCGATGAAGCGCGCCGCAAATTCGCTGGCCGGACGCGCGTACAAGGCGTCGGGCGTATCGTGCTGTTCGATCTGGCCGCCGCGCAACAGCACCACCTGATCCGCCATGCTCATGGCTTCGGTCTGGTCGTGCGTCACGTACACCATCGTGATGCCCAGGTCTTGCTGCAACGCCCGGATCTCGCGGCGCATCTCGTGACGCAGCTGCGCATCCAGGTTCGACAGCGGTTCATCCATCAGGCACACCGGCGCTTCCGAAATCACCGCGCGGCCCAGCGCTACGCGCTGCTGCTGGCCGCCCGACAATTGCGAAGGCTTGCGGTCCAGCAGATGGCCCAGGCCCAACAGCCCGGCCACGCGTTGCAGGCGGCGGTCGAAATCACGCGCCGGTTCCTTGCGCACCTTGAGGCCGAACAGAATGTTTTCGCGCACCGACAGATGCGGAAACAGCGCATACGACTGGAACACCATCGATATGCGGCGTTTGGCCGGCGGCAGTTGGGTGACGTCGCGGTCGCCGATGTGGATGGTGCCCGAGGTGGGCGTGTCCAATCCGGCAATCATGCGCAACGTGGTCGACTTGCCGCAGCCCGACGGGCCCAGCAGCACCGTGAAGCTGCCCGCTGGCACGGTGAAGCTCACGCCGTGAATCGCGGCGGCGCCGCCATACTGTTTGGTGAGGTTATCCAGAACGATGGATGACATGCTGTCTCGACGATCTAATTGTTAGATCCGCATTGTTGCCTGTTATGAAAACCTTTTCATTGTGCAGCGCAAACATGACGGATTCGTGGCAATGCCCGGGGGTTATAGCCCCCGTTCTACGGCTCAGGCAAACGGATAAGGCCCGGGGTAATCCCCGATAACGGCGTGGTGGGTGACGAGGTTCTTGCCTTGCCACCAATGCAGCTGGTAGCCCGGCGGTTCCATGATGTATTGCAGCGTGGGGCGCGGCCCCAGCTCCAGCGCCAACTGATGCGCGGTGCCGGGACAGGTCGACGCAATGGTGCCGCCAAAGCGCTGGAAGATGGTGCGGTGCAAGTGCCCGCACAGCACGCGTTCAACGTTCGGAAAGCGCGCGATGATGCGTTCCAGTTCCGGCGCGCCGGCCAACAGGCCGATGGCGTCCATGTGTTCGATGCCCGTCAGGAATGGCGGATGGTGCATCAGCACCAGCGTGGGCCGGTCAGGTTGCTCCGCCAGGCGCGCGGCGAGCCAGTCCAGGCGGTCCTGGCATAGCTCGCCATGGCTCTTCATTGGCACCACCGTGTCCAGCGACAGCATGCGCAGCGGATAGTTTTCGATGGCGTACTGGATAAAGTCGCCGCCATCTTGCAGGTAAGCATGGTCGGGGAAGGCGGCGCGCAGCTGTGCGCGGTCGTCATGATTGCCGGGCAAGAGAAAGTACGGAATCTCCAGCGCTTGCAGGTGTTCGCGCAGCACCGCGTATTCGTGCGGGCGGCCAAGGTCGGTCAGGTCGCCCGTGATCAGTACGCAGTCGGGGCGCGGCGTCAGGGCATTGAGCGCGCGCACGGCAGGTGCCAGAAACGCAGCCGGGTCGATGATGCCGTAGGCCTTGTCGCCCGGGGTGCGCATGTGCAGGTCGGTGATTTGTGCGATGAGCATGATGCGTGCGGAATGTCGGAAGGGATGGGATCAGCGGCGCACGGCGGCCGCGGTGCCGCCGACCACGATGCAGTGCGGCAGGCGATTCGATTGGGGCGGCTGGCCGTGAATCTGCGCCAGCAGATTCGAGCACGCGGTTTGTCCGATGCCATCGCTGGGCTGCGCCACGGTCGTCAAGGGCGGCGTCAGCAAGGCGCCGAATCGCATGCCGTCGAAGCCGCTGACGGAAATATCGGCGGGCACGCGCAGCCCAAGCGCCACCAGGTCGGCGATGACGGCCGTGGCCAGCAGGTCGTTCGAGCAGAACAGCGCCGTGGGCGCCTGCTTGCGGCGCAGCGCGGCTTTCAGCACGTCGGCGTCGCTGCCCGTGTGTGAACTCATGGCGATGTGCTGCACGGTGTCCAGGCCCAGCTTCTTCGCGCAGGCGCGCGCGCCGGTCAGCCGTCGGCGCGCACGGTCGGACGCGGTCAGCGGACCCGTCACCAGTGCAATGCGGCGATGGCCCAACGCGGCCAGGTGCGCGACCATGTCGCTGGCTGCCGCGCGGTTGTCGACGGACGCGAACGGATGCGTGTTGGATTCGTTGTAGACCAGCACGTACGGCATGCCGGCGCTGTCCAGATCGTCCAGTGTGGCGCTTTTGTTGACGTCGGCCACGGTCAGGATCAGGCCATCCACCTGATGGTCCATCAGCCCTTGCACCGCTGCCGATTCCACGGCGGGGTCGTAGCCGGTGGCGGTCAGCATCACGCTATAGCCCGATTCGCGCGCACGCCGTTCCGCGCCTTCAAAGCACTCGGCGAAGACGGGATTCGACAACGTGGGAAGAATCAGTCCGATGGTGCGCGTGCTGCCCGAACGCAGGCTGCGGCCGACGCGGTTCGGACGGAAGCCGGCGCGCTTGGCCACATTGCGAATATGCGCCAGCGTGTCGGGGTGCACGATCTCGGGCTGGTTGAACGCGCGCGACACCGTCGCCGGAGAAACCCCCGCCTTGCGAGCCACTTCAATGATGGAAAAGCGGGGCGACGGGCGCGTAGCCATATCTATATTGCTGTCGGTTTACTGAAAACGATTTCATCTTACAAGACAAATATGAACTTTGTATTGCACGGGTTTGCGCTATGCTGGTGACGCCGCAACAACAGAAAGCCATGGCGCAGCGCAGTCGGTTTACCCCGTAAAACAAGGTGTTTTCGGTGTTTTTCCTAATTGACGCAACGCGCACAATGGTTGGGATCAGTCCGCTTTAACCTCGTCGCCCATCGCGCGGGGCAAGCCAGGACAGACCCTCGGTCAAGGGGACCGGGTGCGGAGTTCAGCTGCCACGCGTGATGCGCGGCTCCGGTAAAGAGGAAAGGATCATGTCTACTGCCTTAAACAGACTTGGCGCGCTGGAAGCGGCGCACAAGCTGCAACGGCGCGAGTTAACTGCGGTGCAATTGGTGCGGGCCTGCTTTGCCCGCATCGAGCAGCGCGAAAACACCATCCATGCCTGGACGGCGCTGCAAAAGCAGGCGGCGCTGGACCATGCGCAAGTGCTCGATAGCGGCGCCTTGCGCGGGCCATTGCATGGCTTGCCGATCGGCGTGAAAGACCTGTTCGACACGTTCGACCTGCCCACCCGCTACGGCTCCCCCATTTATGAACGCCACCGCCCCGGCCTGGATGCCGCCGCCGTGGCGTTGTGCCGTGGTGCGGGCGCAGTAGTGGTTGGCAAGACGGTCACCACGGAATTCGCGACCTATCAAGCCGGCCCCACCCGCAACCCACGCAACGAGGCCTACACGCCGGGCGGCTCGTCCAGCGGTTCGGCCGCTGCGGTGGCTGACGACATGGTGCCGTTTGCGCTGGGTTCGCAAACCGCGGGCTCCATCATCCGCCCCGCGTCTTACTGCGGCATCGTGGGTTTCAAGCCGACCTTTGGTGCGGTGCCGCGAGCCGGCGTGAAGAGTCTGGCCGAATCGTTGGACACGGTGGGCGGCTTCGCGCGCTCGGTGCCAGACGTGGCGCTGTTCGCATCGGTCATGATGCGTGACCCGCGCTTGCTGAATCTGGCTTACGAGGGCAAGCCGCGCATCGGCATGTGCCGCACGCTGCAATGGCGGCATGCGCAGGCCGAAACCAAGGAAGCCTTCGCACAGGCCGCCGCCACGTTGTCCCGGGCAGGCGCCTTCGTGCAAGAAGTGCCGCTGCCGCCGCAGGACTGCATGCTGGTGCAGCTGCATGCCGACATCATGGCGTTCGAGGCCTCGCAGTCGTTGGCTTACGAACGCTTGGAACACGCCAGCCAGCTCAGCCCCAAGATTCAAGCGGTGCTGGAAGCGGGCGCGCAGATCACGGCAGAGGAACACATCCGAAATCTGGCGCGTGCTGAAGAATCCCGCGCGCGGGTAAACAGCTGGTTCGATGAATTCGATGTGGTGCTAGCGCCCAGCGCGGCGGGCGAAGCGCCTTTCGCTGACTTGGGTACGGGTGACCCGCAGTTCTCGCGCGCCTGGACGCTGTTTGGCCTGCCCTGCCTGAACCTGCCCTTTGCAACCGGCCCGCAAGGCTTGCCCGTTGGCTTGCAGCTGATCGGGCAGCGCTACGACGACTACCGCACGCTGGCCATTGGCGCGTGGGTGCACAAGCAGTTGCTGGCCGCAAACACGCCTGACATCGGCGCATCCGACATGTGGCCGCGCGGCTGAAACCGGTGCGTTGAAAGCAGAAAGCCCGCCAGATAAGGCGGGCTTTTTTGTTGCCGTGCCGCGCCAAGAAGCGGTGTGTTCTTGGGGGCCGCACGCCCATGTTTCGGGCTTGCGTCAGGCGCTTACTGGAGGCCAGAGATGCGGATTACGCGGTCTCGGCGGTTTCCGTTTCGGCCGCCGTGACGGCGCCCGAGTTGATGTGGCGGTTGACGGCGCTCAGCACAGCCTGGAACGACGCGGTGACGATGTCGCGGTCGATGCCCACGCCAAAGCCCGTGCTGGATTCACCCACGCGCAGTTCCACGTAAGAAGCGGCGCGCGTGTCGGTGCCGGTGCCGATGGCGTGCTCGTGGTAGTCCATGATGCGCACGGGCACGTCCAGCGCGGCCACAAAGGCCGAGATGGCGCCGTCGCCCTTGCCGGTCACGATGCGGCGTTCGCCGTTGTATTCGAGTTCGGCTTCGATGCTGAAGTGCTGGCCTTCGCCGGCCGACGGATTGCCGTCGATGCGGTGGCGGATCAGCTTCCACGGCGACTTCTGTTCAAGGTATTCGCGGTTGAAGATCGTGTGCACGTCGTCAGCGGTGACTTCGCGGCCGGTCTCGTCAGTGACGCGCTGAATGGCGCGGCTGAATTCGATTTGCAAGCGGCGCGGCAAGACCAGGCCGTGTTCCTGTTCAAGCAGGTACGACACGCCGCCCTTGCCCGATTGGCTGTTCACGCGGATGACGGCGTCGTAGCTGCGGCCGAGGTCGGCGGGGTCGATCGGCAAGTACGGAACTTCCCAGACGGCGTCGGCTGCTTGCAGCGCGAAGCCCTTCTTGATGGCGTCCTGGTGCGAACCGGAGAACGCGGTGAAGACGAGGTCGCCCGCGTACGGGTGGCGCGGGTGCACCGGCAATTGGTTGCAGTATTCGGCGCAGCGGCGCACTTCGTCGATGTCGGAGAAGTCCAGCCCCGGGTGCACGCCTTGCGTGTAGAGGTTCAAGGCGAGCGTGACAAGGTCGACGTTACCCGTGCGTTCGCCGCTGCCGAACAGGCAGCCTTCGATGCGGTCCGCGCCGGCCATCACGGCGAATTCGGCGGCAGCCACAGCGGTGCCGCGGTCGTTATGCGGGTGCACGCTGAGCACGATGCTGTCGCGGCGGGCCAGGTTCTTGTGCATCCACTCGATCTGGTCGGCGTACAGGTTGGGGCTGGTGGCCTCGATCGTGGCGGGCAGGTTCAACACCATCTTGTGATCGGGCGTGGGCTGCCAGACGTCGGCTACGGCATCCGAGACCTCCAGCGCGAATTCGGGTTCAGTCGTGCTGAACACTTCGGGCGAGTACTCGTAGCTCCACTTGGTTTCCGGGCGCTGCGACGTGTATTGCTTGATCAGGCGCGTGCCGGTGGTGGCGATGCCCTTGATCTCTTCCTTCGTCATGTTGAACACGACTTTGCGGAAGGCCGGTGCGCACGCGTTGTACATGTGGACGATGGCTTGCTTGGCGCCCGCGGCGGCTTCCACGGTGCGGCTGATCAAGTCTTCACGCGACTGGGTCAGCACGATGATGGTCACGTCGTCGGGAATGCGCTTTTCCTCGATGAGCTTGCGCACGAAATCGAAGTCGGTCTGGGAGGCCGACGGGAAACCGACTTCGATTTCCTTGAAGCCGATCTTCACCAACTGTTCGAAGAAGCGGAGCTTGCGCTCGACGCTCATGGGTTCGATCAGGGCCTGGTTACCGTCGCGCAAGTCCGTGCTCATCCAGATCGGCGCCTTGGTGATGCGGCGGCTGGGCCAGGTGCGTTCGGAGAAATCGCGGGTAAAGGGCGCGAAGGGGACGTATTTGGTGGCGGGGTTGGCAAGCATCATTACTACACCTCGATCGGTTTCTTTTGAATCCCGGGAGCACTAAGTCTCGGCGGCACGTATGACCGGATGACGGTCTTGTGCCTGGATTTGCCGTGATTGACCGGCAGGATTCACATCTAAAAAGGGGAAATCGCGTGTGGCAAACGTGGCTGCCGAGCTACCACGGGGACACTAGGCCCGGCAACCGATCGGTAGGTATAGCGATAGCGCGGCGGCGTTGAAGGAACGAGCGCGCAGGCCGGCGACCGGAGCGGCGGAGCGTCCGGTGGCAATCGCGAGGGAGGTGCGGTAAGCGGCCATAGGTTGCTAGTCAAACACACTTTGCCAGCCAGCGCAAACAGAAAAAGCGGGGGACGCATCGCATCCCCGCGCGGGTTTGGCCAGAAATCAGACGAAGTTACTGCGTCTGCATATGCCCGTTTTTCACGACTTTACCCAGACGTTCGCGCTCACTTGCTGCGAATTCAACGAAGCTTGCGCGCGAGCCGCCGCCCGGTTCGATGCTGCTTTGGCGCAAGGCGTCCTGCACTTCTTTGGTCTGCAAAGATTTTTCGACGGCGGCGTTCATCTTGTCCAATACGTCGGCGGGCGTCCCAGCGGGTGCGAACAAGCCTGCCCAGTGGCCGATGCGAATGGCCGGGAAGCCTTGTTCGGCGGTCGTCGGAATGTCGGGCGCGCTGGCCATGCGCTTGTCCCAGGTCGTGGCCAGCGCCTTGAGCTTGCCGCTCTGGATCAGTGGCAGCGTCACGATGCTGGCTTCCGAGGTGGCGTCGACCTGGTTGCCGATCACCGCCGTCACGCCTTCCGAACCGCTCTTGTAGGCAATGGGCTCCACGGGCAGGCCAGTCGCTTCCTTGACCATCTCCGCCACGAAATGCGGCGTGCTGCCGTTACCGGCGGTGGAAAACGTGATGCGGTCGGTCTTGGCCTGTTTGGCGCGCCCAACGAAGTCCTTCAGGTCTTTGGCGGGGTTGGACGGGTTGGCCACAATGACGGACGGCGTGATGGACAGCAGCGCCACAGGCGTCAGCTCTTCATCCTTGTAGGGCTGGTCTGACCGGATCAGGCTGTTGGTGACGGTGCCGTTGCTGCCGACCAGATACGTGTAGCCATCAGCGCCGCTGCGTGCGACGTGCGCAGCGCCTACGACGCCGCCCGCGCCGGGGCGGTTTTCTACGATGACCGTCTGGTTCAAAGTCGAACCCACCGCTTTCGCGATGATCCGCGCAACGAGGTCATTGGCGCCGCCCGCGCTGAACGGGGCGACGAAGGTGATGGGCTTGTCAGGCCAGGCGGCGGCCAGGGCCGGCGTGGCAGCGAACGCGGCCGAACAGGCCAACAACAGGCCGGAGGCATACCGGACGGGGGGTCGGAACATGATGAACAACTCCAGGGGCCGGCCGCGCATCCGGCCTGTCTCGGGGCCGGTAGATATGGTTTGGTGTGTGTGCGCGGCCCGCGGTTGCGCGAGCCTGGAGGGGCCAGTATAGAAAAAGCCGGCTGGCAGAGGACTGAAACAAACAGGCCGCCTTGTGGGCGGCCTGAAGTCTGCGTGTGATGCGTTCGGCGCTTAGCGGGCCGGGCCGATGCGCGGTTCGACGTAGCGGTCGCCGCGGGGTTCGCCGCGGACCTCACCACGGACTTCGCTGCGCGGCTCGCGGCGCCCATCGTCGCGCGGATCGCGCGTGGGGCGGCTCGCGGCGCCTTCCAGGATTTGCGCCTGTTCGGCCACCATCGCGATCTTGCCGATGCGATTGTGGCGAATTTCAGACAGTGAGCGGCGCAAGTCGCCTACAGTGAAGGGCTCTTGGCGGTCGCCCCACGTCCAGCGCAGCACGCCGAGAGACTCTTCCGACAGGTTCGGCGCCAGTTCTGCCAGCACATCGGTACCCACCGGCGTCGCCGCGCCCGAGGCCAGGCTGGCCGAGAACCAGGCGCGCACCGAGAAGAAGACGATCAAGCTCCAGATGGCGACGACGACCCACCAGATATACGGATTCACTTTCTGCGCCATGTCCTGGGTGGGCTGGCCCAGGGTATGCAGGAAGTCGTAGTTCATGCGTTTGCCGAAATCCAGTATCCACGAGGCGACGAGATACCAAAGGACGACGGCGACGGCGATGACTATCGCGCGCACAACGAGTCGGGGAAGCGCCAATTTGAGCAGGGTCTGGCCGATAAGTCGGCTGTCCTGGCGAACGCTTGCGGGCGAAGTCAGATTCATCATGCAAAATATTGTACCTATGACCCGTCCAATTTTAGAACTGCGACCTGGCCAGCATTTGACGCTGACCCCTCAGCTACAACAATCGATACGATTGTTGCAGTTGTCTACGCTCGACCTCGAGGCTGAGATCTCGCAAGTGCTCGCGGACAACCCCCTGCTGGAACGTGAAGACGACACGCCCGCGGCCGAGGCGCAAGCCGAGTCCGAGCGCGAATCTTCCGTGCAGGACGACGAGCCGGCGGCCGAACGCGAAACGCCGGTGGACGAAATGCCGGGTTCGGGCGGGGTCTATTCCGATGACGATTCCGGCCCGCC
Organism: Achromobacter kerstersii; assembly: GCF_902859595.1. Lineage (GTDB taxonomy): Bacteria > Pseudomonadota > Gammaproteobacteria > Burkholderiales > Burkholderiaceae_B > Achromobacter > Achromobacter kerstersii. The sequence goes on from NZ_CADIJQ010000005.1 coordinate 458,869, forward strand.
CGAGGCGGCGCGGCCCGATACGCTGCGCGAGCACCTGCTGGGCCAGCTAATGCTGACGCGCGCGGCGCCGCGAGACGCCGCGCTGGCGGGGCTGCTGATCGACGAGCTGGATGAGAACGGCTACCTGGGGTCTCCCCTGGAAGAAATCCTCAGCTGGCTGCCCGCCGAAATGGAGCCTGACCTGGACGAGCTGCGCGCGGCATTGTCGCTGTTGCAATCGTTCGACCCGGTTGGCATCGGGGCCCGCGATATGGCCGACTGCCTGCTGTTGCAGCTGCGCAACCCCGACCTGACCCGCCTGCCCGAAGCCGCGGACCCCGCCGTGTTGGCGTGCGCGCGTCAGATCTGTGCGCAGCACCTTCCGCTGTTGGCGACGGGCAACGCCGCACGTGTGTGCGCAGCCGCTGGCTGTGACGACCCCACCTTCCGCGCCGCGCATTCACTGATCTTGCGGTTGGAGCCGCGCCCGGGCCGCGCCTGGACCGTGCCGGCTGCCGACTATGCCGTGCCGGACGTCATCGTGCGTAAAACCCGGCGCGGCTGGCAGGTGACGCTTAATAGCGCCGCCGTGCCGCGCCTGCAGATCAACGGGCTGTATGCGCAGATGCTGGGCAACCAGAAAGAATCCGCGCATGCCGGGCTGCAATCCCAGTTGCAGCAGGCTAGATGGATGATCCGCAACGTCGAACAGCGCTTTGACACGATCCTGCGGGTGGCTCAAGCCATTGTTGAACGCCAGACTGCGTTCTTCAGCCAGGGGCCATCGGCCATGCGTCCGCTGATTCTGAAAGACATCGCGGGCGAGCTTGGTTTGCACGAATCGACCATTTCACGGGCCACAACGCAGAAGTACATGCTCACTCCGTTTGGCACGCTGGAGCTCAAGCGCTTCTTTGGCGCGGGCGTTTCCACGGATGGCGGCGACGCCACCTCGGCCACCGCGGTGCAGACGTTTATCCGCCAAATGGTGGCAGACGAGAACCGTGCCAAGCCTTTGTCCGACAGCCAGATCATGCAAAAACTGGCCGATCAGGGGATAGTGATCGCCCGCCGGACGGTGGCAAAGTACCGCGAAGCGCTGCGGATTGCCCCCGCAACGGTGCGCAAGGCGCAGGCCTCGGCGCGTTGAAATAGGGGACGAATCTTTTTAAGATTCGTCCAATCTTTCAAGGGCTTGCGTGACAAATCCGTTGCAAATTTTTTTTATCGCAGGGGACTTGTCATCCGCTGAATAATTTTCGATAATCATTCGCATGTACATTTGCGTATGTAATGCCATCACCGAACGCCAAGTCCGCGCCAGCGTGGACGGAGGCGCGACGACCCTGTCCGACCTGCAATTCGAGCTGGGCGTAGCCACGTGCTGCGGCTGCTGCGCGGCAACCGCCGCCGAATACCTGCCAGGCGGCCGCTGCTCCAGCGTATGCGACGTCCGCTCCATTGCCGTTCCGGTCAATGCTCCTGCCACGCTCGTGGAGTCGGGTGCGGCTGCCAACAACAGCAGCTTCCCCATTCCGCTGGTCGCCGCAGGCTGAGCTTGACCCGCCATTTCCGGCTCGCTGCCTGACGCAGCGGGCCGCGCTGTTTTCTTCCCGCATTCTTCACGCATTCTTTCCGCATTTCACCCGCGCCCCGTCGCTCCGCATTTCCTCCCGCAAGATCCCCCCGCTTTCTTAGAACCTCCCGGCCATTGCGATCCGCTCGCTGATGGGTTGCGCACGCCTGGGCAGGCGCGCAGAATGCCTGCTCCACGCGGCATGCGTGGCGCCCTGTCCACCTGGATCTCCGATGAAGGCCACGCCTGCCGTTTCCACCGCCTCGACCGCCAACGGCGCGCCGGGGATCAGTTGGGTGCCGATCGCCGCATTCTGCTTCTTGTGGAGTTCCGCCTTTGCGGCGGCCAAAATCGCGGTGCGGGACTGCCCGCCCCTGACGCTTCTGACCATCCGTTTCCTGATCGCCGGCGCCTTGATGCTGGGCATCGCCGTGGCCAGCCGCCAAGGCAAGCGGCCCAGCGCGCGTGACTTGGTCGCGCTGATTCTGTTGGGCGTGCTGAACAACGCGCTGTACCTGGGCCTGAGCTGGTCCGGGATGATCACCGTGTCCTCCGCCTTCACCGCCGTGCTGATCAGCACCAACCCCTTGTTGATCGGCGTGTTGGCGGGGCCAGTGCTGGGAGAGCAACTCAGCTGGCGCAAGCTGCTGGGCTTGTGCCTGGGGCTGGCGGGCGTGGCGCTGGTGCTGCGGTCGCGCTTGAGCGGCATGCAGGAGGACCTGCATGGCACGCTGCTCGTCACGGGTGGCCTGATTGCGCTCGTGGCCGGTACGCTGCTCTACAAGCGCTTGAAGCCGCAGGCGGGCCTGTGGACGGCGACCGGCATTCAATCGTTGGCAGCGGCCGTGGCCTTGCTGCCTTTCGCGCTGATGAACGAAAGCCTGGGCGATGCGCGCCTGACCGCGAGCCTCGCGTGGAGCATGGCCTACATGATCGTGGCGGTGTCGATGGGCGGGTACTACCTGTGGTTCATGATCCTGACTCGCGCCAGCGCCACATCGGCCAGCGCGCTGCACTTTCTGATGCCGCCGCTGGGCTTGTTGTTTGGTTGGCTGGTGCTGCGCGAACCGGTGTCGTGGCTGGATTTGCTGGGCATTGTGCCGATTGCATTCGGCATCTGGTTGACCACGCGCAAAGCGGCCTGATCGGCTCGCAAGACAGAATGTGAGGTGTTGGCGCGTTTGGGTTGCCGATATGCAACGAAGCACATAACGCCATCTTCAGGTCGATATTCGTCGGTTGGCTGCGCGATATTGAACATGGCGCGAGCAATATAGGGGTCGATTCCCGCACATCGATGCCGCACAGGCCGCATAACCCTTGCCTTGTCTGTGCAAGGCATCACGCACGCATACTCATTCTCATTGGCGTATCGCTTTCTTGTAGCGGTTCTAAAGCGGTTTACCAAATGCAGCGCAAGGCTAGGCGCGGCCTGCCGGCTGATGGTAGTCTGCCGGGGTTGCGTACGCGCGGCATCGTGCGCTCCTCTGTCGCGATGCACTCGCGTCGCGCCTGACTGCAAGGAGTCCATTATGAAAGGCGACAAAACCGTCATCCAGTTTCTGAACAAGCAACTGACCAACGAACTGACGGCCATCAACCAATATTTCCTGCATGCCCGCATGCTGAATCATTGGGGCTTCGACAAGCTGGGCAAGCACGAGTACGAAGAATCCATCGGTGAAATGAAGCACGCGGATCGCCTGATCGCCCGCATCTTCATGCTGGATGGCCTGCCCAACCTGCAAGACCTGCACAAGCTGCTGATCGGTGAAGACGTGCCCGAGCTGCTGGCCTGTGACTTGAAGCTGGAACAAGCCGCGCACGCCACCGTCGTGGAAGCGATTGCCTACTGTGAATCGGTGCGTGATTACGTCTCGCGCGATCTGTTCCAGGACATCCTGGACGACACCGAAGAGCACATCGATTATCTGGAAACGCAGATCGATCTGATCGACAAGGTCGGTATTCAGAACTACCTGCAAAGCCAGATGTCCGTGCCGGAATAACGCGCACGCGTTATCTGCCAAGGCAAAAATAATGGCGCCCCACGGGGCGCCATTATTTTTTGCAGCATCAGCTGCGGATCGGGCTTACTGCGGGCGGGCCGGGCATTCGGCCATCGTGCCCCAGGCGCGGTTAGGCGCACAGTATTTATTGCGCGCGTTCCACGAGCACGACGGGCGTTCGAAGAAGCCTTGGGTCGCGCATTGGGCCAGTTCGCGCTTGAGCGCGTCTTGCCAGCCCGGCGCGCCCGGTGCCGGCGACGTATTGGGCGGGGGCGGAGGCGCTTGCACCATTTGCGGGGTGCCGTAGCCGCCCGCTTGCGCCTGGCCGCCATTGATGGCGGTAGAGGTGCCCGGTACTTGAAGATCCATGGTGGTCACGTCAGACGTACCCGACGGCAGCGGCACTTCGGAGGCGGCTGCGATTTCGCGAGCTTGTTCCGGGGTGATGCGTTCGCGGGAAAGTTTGACGGCCGGATCGCTGACGGTGTCGAACAACGACACCGTATTGACCTGCCATTGCCGGTCGGCCGGTTTATCCGGCACACCCAACGTGCCGTCAATGCGCGGCTGCGGAGGCTGCGCCACATACGGACGTCCGTTGGCGTCCAGAACGGGCTGCTGCGAAGCTGCCGCGTCCTGACCAGGAGCAGGTGCGGCGGGCGGCGCATGCGCCACCAGCCAGTCACCCAATTGAATTCCGCCCCAGGCCGACGCGCCAAGCGCGATCAGGAGCGTTGCGAATAATAAACGCCAAGACATTGCTACCCTCATCTGCCGTGCGGAACCCGAACGGGTTTACGCCTTGTCCCCGAAAACCTTGCCGCCGTGTTCGCGCATGGCATGGAATTTCACTTCGGGATACAGATCCTCGGCTACGCGCAACTGCGCAGGGGAACTGATCAAAAACGCCGCCGCATCGACGACATCATAGGCGATATGAGCCGCATTGGCATCCATGAACTTGCGCAGCGCCTTCGGGTTTTCAGACGTAATCCAACGTGCCATTGTGTAGCGGGAGGGCAGCATTCTGGCGTCCGCGCCGTACTCCGTCTTGAGCCGGTGGGCGACCACTTCGAACTGCAGTTGGCCGATGGCGCCCAGCAGCAAGGAGCCGCCTGCTGCCTCGGGGCGGAACACCTGAATGGCGCCCTCTTCACCCAATTGGGTCAGGCCGGTGCGCAGTTGCTTGGTGCGCAACGGGTCCTTCACTTCCACCGCCTGGAACAGTTCCGGGGCGAAGAACGGCAAGCCGGTGAACTGCAGCGTTTCGCCTTCGGTCAGCACGTCGCCCAGTTGCAGCACGCCGTGGTTCGGAATACCGATCACGTCGCCGGCATAGGCTTCGTCCAGCAGCTCGCGCCGCTGCGACAGGAACGACACCACGTTGTTCGGGCGCATTTCCTTGTTGGTGCGAGCCACCTTCAAACGCATACCGCGTTCAAAGCGGCCCGAGCTGACGCGCACGAAGGCGACGCGGTCGCGGTGGGCGGGGTCCATATTGGCTTGCACCTTGAACACCACACCGGTGAACTTGGGCTCTTCGGGCAGCACTTCGCGTTGCAGCGCCATGCGCGGGCCCGGGGGCGGCGCGTGGTCGACCAGCGCATCCAGCACTTCCTGGACACCGAAGTTGTTGATGGCCGAACCGAAGAACACCGGGGTCTGCTTGCCGGCCAGGAACTGCTCGCGGTCAAACGCGGGAGCGGCTTCGTTGATGAGTTCGATCTCACCGCTGGCCTGGTCGAATGCCGAGCCGTAACGGCGGGCGATTTCAGGGTTGCTCAGGCCTTCGATGACGTCGTCGTTGTCGGAACGGCGTTCCTGGCCGGGGCGGAACACGCGCATGCGGTCGCGGCGGATGTCGAACACGCCGCCAAACGCTTTGCCCATGCCCACCGGCCACGAGAACGGCACGGCGTCCATGCCCAGGTGGCCTTCAATTTCAGACAGCAGTTCCAGCGGCTCGCGCACTTCGCGGTCCATCTTGTTGATGAACGTGATGATGGGCGTGTTGCGCGCGCGGCAAACCTGCAGCAGGCGGATCGTCTGGGGTTCCACGCCGTTGGCGGCGTCGATCACCATCAGCGCGGCGTCCACCGCCGTCAGCACCCGGTAGGTATCTTCAGAGAAGTCCTGGTGACCCGGGGTGTCGAGCAGGTTGATGACGCAGTCGCGGTATTCCATCTGCATCACCGAGGACGCCACGGAAATGCCGCGTTGCTTTTCGATTTCCATCCAGTCGGACGAGGCGTGGCGCGACGCTTTGCGCGCCTTAACGCTGCCGGCGATCTGAATCGCGCCTGCGAACAGCAACAGCTTTTCGGTCAGCGTGGTCTTACCCGCGTCAGGGTGGGAAATGATGGCGAACGTTCTGCGCCGCGCGACTTCTTGAGGGATATTCATGATCGGGGGATTCTACTTAACGCCGCATCTTCCAGCCGGTGCGGTCCGGCGACGTGCATGAAACGCATGGGGCACGCACCGTTGCCGGTGCGTGCCCCACGGGGTCAGCGTCAGGAATGACGGCGGAATGACGCCAGAAAAACGCCCGCCAGGATGAACAGCGAACCGAAGGTCCGGTTCATCCAGCGGATGTGCTTGGCGTCTCGCAGCATGCGCAGCACGCGTGCGGCCAGCAGCGTGTACACGCCCATGGCCACGAGGTCGGTAAAAGCCAGCGTGGCGGCCAGCGCGGCGTACTGAGGGGTCAGCGCCAACGCCGGGTCCACGAATTGCGGCACCACGGCCAAGAGGAACACCGTGCCCTTGGGGTTCATGGTGTTGATCAGGAACCCGCGCATGACGAGGTCACGGATCGAGGCCTGCTTGGGGTCACCCGCATCCACCGCGACGGGCGCGGCATCGGTGCGGATCTGGCGCACGCCAAGATAAATCAGGTAAGCCACGCCCAGGTACTTGACCACATTGAAGGCCATTTCGGACGTGGCCAGCACCGCGCCCAACCCTACGGCCACGACGACGAACTGGAACAGGATGCCCATGATCAGGCCGGCCGTGTTCCAGTAGCCGCGTGCAAAGCCGTACTTCAATCCGGAAGACATCGCGGAAATCGCGCCCGCCCCAGGTGAGAACGAAATGGCCCAGGAGGCCAGGAAGAACGTCAACCAGGTGGATAAAGGCATGATGCGCGGGTCCTTGGATCGCAGGATGTGGGTGCCGGGATATTACCTGCTTGGAATTACTTGCCGAGCAGGGCTGCGCGCGGACCGCCGGACGGGCGGCCCGAACCGCCGTTGCCAGCCGGACGGCCAGAGCCCTCCGGACGGCGCTGGCTTTGCTGCGGACGGCTTTCGCCGCGGCCGGCATGTGCCGGACGGTCAGCAGGCTTGCCATCACGCGCGCCGCCATTGCCACGGCCTTCGCCGCCAGCACGGGCCGGCGCGGGGGCGCGGCCGCCAGCAGCGGCGCGGGGTTGGCCTTGCGCGGGGCGCGAACGGCCGGCG
>NZ_CADIJQ010000006.1 GCF_902859595.1 Achromobacter kerstersii
TATTTACGCTGAACGCTTCACTGACCCGTATCGCTGAGATAGCATCAACACGCCTGATCCTCCACGGGATCAGGCACTGAGTGCCTTAAACACAAAAAAACTGACACTCCCATTTTCGGAGTCAGACTGCATTTTCCGAATGCCGTCCTCCGCCCGCGATGCCAATAAATGCAGTCTGACTGCAAAATCAATTCAGCCACACGCGAAGCGAACACCGCGACGACGCACCACCACGCGTAAGCTCCACGAGGCCGCCCGCGCGGCCGGCATGGAGCGGGCCCCGCAAGATCTTCCACCACCCAAAACCGGTGGAGAGGACCTTAAAAACCCCGATCGCCCCCGCTGACGTGAGATTGCAACTTCCAGAGCCCGTGGGGTCGGGGGCCTGGGGTGCGCGGGGCGTCGATAAGCCCGAGGGAATCCGTAGGGAGCCGAAGGCGTACGAGGATGACGCAGGGGCAGTCCGGAGCGAAGGCTCCGGACCGCAATCGTTGCCCCGCGCACCCCAGGCCCCCGAACCCACGGGCGTCTAAAGAACCCAAACCGCGCCCCATCCACCCCCCACGGCCGCCCTAAACTCCCCCACACACCAAAAATCAAAAACCACAAATCAAGCCGCCCTAACCCCAATCGCCACAACCCTCGCACTAAATTCCTTCAACAACTCCTCCCGCACCCTCCCCGCCCGAGCCATCGCCTCTTCCTTCACGTGTCCGTACCCTCGAATCTCCTCCGGCACGCTCGCTAACGCCACTGCGCGGTCCAGATTTCCGCGATTCAGTTTCGACAAGATCGCCGTCATCGTCTCCCGGTATTCGCGAATCAGCTCGCGCTCCGCGCGCCGTTCCGCCGTATACCCGAACACGTCAAGCTTCGTCCCCCGCAAGCGCCGCCACTTCGCAAGCATTCCAAACACCCGCAACATCCCCGGCCCATAACTGCGTTTGATCAAATGCCCTTGCTTGTCGCGCCGCGCGAACAGCGGCGGGGCCAGGTGGAAGTGCAGCTTCCAGTCGCCTTCGAATTGCGCGCTCACCTTCTTCACGAACTCGCCGTCTGAATACAGGCGCGCCACCTCGTACTCGTCCTTGTAGGCCATCAGCTTGAAGTAGTAACGCGCAACCGCAATCGCCAGCCGGTTTGTACCGGTGGCCTCGTGCTCGGCGTGCGTCACCTTGTCGACCAGATCCGTGTATTGCTTTGCATACGCCTCGTTCTGGTACTGCGTCAGGAATGCCTTGCGTACCGCCACGATCTGCGCCAGTTCTCCGGCGGGTTTCTTGAGTTCGGTCACCGGGCTGGCGGTGCGCGGGCGCTTGATTTCGATGATGTCTTCGGGCGGCGCTATCGGCATGCCGCCGTTGGCCAACACGCGTGCCACATCGGCCATGTCGTGCGCGGCGCGGCGGCCCCAGGCGAAGGCGGCGATGTTGCTGGCCACTTGCTGGCCGTTCAACTCAATCGCGCGCAACAGCGCAGCTTGCGACAGCGGAATCCAGCCCTTTTGATAGGCGTATCCCATCATCAACGGGTTCGCGTAGATGGCGTCGCCCAGCAACACCACCGCCATCGCCGCGGCGTCCACCGTGTGCAAGTTTTCCTTGCCACAGGCCGCTTGCAGATCCGCCGTCAGGTTGGCGCCCGGCAAGGTCCAGTTCGGGTTGGACACGAACGCGGCGGTGGGTGCGTTGTCGCGGTTCAAGAGCGCGTGGGTGCGGCCCGGACGCAGCCGCGCCATGCTTTCCGCGCTGGTGGCCACCACCAGGTCGCCCGCCAGCAGCAAGTCGGCCTCGCCCATCGCCACGCGCGTATTCATCAGGTCGTCGGGCGACTTCGCCAGCACCACATGCGAATAAACAGCGCCACCCTTCTGCGCCAGGCCTGCCATGTCCAGCACCGAACAGCCCTTGCCTTCCAGGTGCGCCGCCATGCCCAGCAACTGGCCGATAGTGACGACTCCCGTGCCGCCCACGCCCGCGATGAAGACGCCGTACGGTTCATCCAACGCACGCTCGCGCGGCGGCGGCGGCACGCCTTCGTCGATCACGCCTTCCTGCGACAAAGCCTTGGGCTTTTTCAGCTTGCCGCCTTCCACCGTAACGAAACTGGGGCAAAAGCCCTTCAGACAGGAAAAGTCCTTGTTGCAGCTGGATTGGTTGATCGTGCGCTTGCGGCCGAACTCGGTTTCCAAGGGCTCGACCGACAAGCAATGCGACTTCTGCGAACAATCGCCACAGCCTTCGCACACGCGTTCGTTGATGACGACGCGGCGCGCGGGGTCTGGGTAGGCGGCGCGCTTGCGGCGGCGGCGCTTCTCGGTGGCGCAGGTCTGGTCATAGATCAGCACCGACACGCCGGGGTGTTCGCGCAGGTCGCGCATGACGGCGTCAAGCTCGTCGCGGTGCATCACCGGCACGCCTGGCGCCAGGCCGGACATGCTCTTGTACTTGTCGGGCTCGTCTGTCACCACGACGATTTTCTCGATGCCCTCGGCCGCCATCTGCCGGCTGATCATCGGCACGCTGATGGGGCCGTCCACGGGCTGTCCACCCGTCATGGCCACGGCATCGTTGAACAGGATCTTGTAGGTGATCGGCACCTTGGCCGCGACCGCCGCGCGGATGGCCAGCAGGCCGGAATGGAAATACGTGCCATCCCCCAGGTTGGCGAAGACGTGCTTTTCTTCGGTGAACGGCGCTTGGCCTACCCACGGCACGCCCTCGCCGCCCATCTGCGTATAGACCTCGGTGTTGCGATCCATCCAGCGCACCATGTAGTGGCAGCCGATGCCCGCCATGCCGCGCGAACCCTCTGGCAGACGCGTCGACGTATTGTGCGGACAGCCCGAACAGAACCACGGCTTGCGCTCTTCCACCACGCGCGGCCGCGCCAGCAACTGTTCGCGCCCGCGGATGAACTCCAGCCGCGCCTCGATGCCCGCACGCACATCGGCGGGCAGTTCAAAGCGCAGCAAACGCGACGCGATGGCTTTCGCCACCATCGCGGGCGAAAACTCGTAATGCGCGGGCAGCAGCCAGTTGCCCTGCGGCACCGACCATTCGCCGCCATCCTTGTCATCGAACTTGCCCGCCACGCGCGGAATCTTCTTGCCGCTGCCGATCCAGCTGAACAGCTCTTCCTTCAGCTGGTACTCCAGCACCTGGCGCTTTTCTTCGACCACCAGAATCTCGTCCAGCCCCTCGGCAAATTGCTGCATGCCGGTGGACTCCAGCGGCCAGACCATGCCCACCTTAAAGAGACGCAGCCCGATGCGCCGGCATACGTCTTCCGACAAGCCCAGGTCGGACAGCGCCTGGCGCGTGTCCAGATACGCCTTGCCGGACGTCATGATGCCAAAGCGCGCATCGCGCTCGGGCACGTGCCACAGTTCACGGTTGAGCTTGTTGGCGCGGGCGTAGGCCAGCGCGGCGTAAAGTTTGTAGTCGAGCAGCCGCGCTTCTTGTTGCAGCGGCGTGTCGGGAATCCGGATGTTCAAACCGTCCGGCGGCATCAGAAAATCTTCGGGCAGCTGGATGCGCACGCGATGCGGGTCCACGTCCACCGAGGCCGACACTTCCACAATGTCGGTGATGCATTTCATGCCTACCCACACGCCCGCGTACCGGCTCATGGCCCAGCCGTGCAATCCGTAATCCAGCACCTCTTGGACGCTGGCCGGAAACAGCGCCGGGATCATACAGGCCTTCAGGATGTGGTCGCTTTGATGCGGCAAGGTCGACGACTTGGCTGGATGGTCGTCGCCCGCCACCACCAGCACGCCACCGTGGCGCGACGTGCCTGCCGCGTTGGCGTGTTTGAAGACGTCGCCGCAACGGTCCACGCCGGGGCCTTTGCCGTACCACATGCCAAAGACGCCGTCGTACTTCGCGCCCGGAAACAGGTTGACCTGCTGCGAGCCCCAGACGGCGGTGGCCGCCAGGTCTTCGTTGATGCCGGGCTGAAACTCTACGTGATGGGCCTTCAAGTACTTGGCCGCCTTCCACATGTTCTGGTCGACGCCGCCCAACGGCGACCCCCGATACCCCGACACAAAGCCCGCCGTATTCAAGCCCGCGCGTGCGTCGCGCACCCGCTGCATCATGGGCAGGCGGACCAGGGCGTGGATGCCGCTCATCCAGGCGCGGCCGGATTCCAGTGTGTACTTGTCGTCAAGTTGGACGGATTCAAGCGCCGCGCGCAATGCGGGCGTAAGGGGGGCATTCATGTCTACTCCAAGATCCTGGATGCCCCCACCAGCTTCGCGTCGCGCGCTTGGGCGCACGCGGGCCAACAAGGGCCGTGAAAGTGAAGTGATGCGCTCGCGCGCTTAGCTCTGCCAGTTGTAACCGCTTGCCCCCACCCCGGCAATAGGGCGATGCGATAATGTGCGCCATGGAATTCGCCCCTCGAATCGTCGCCTGGCAACGCCAGCATGGCCGCCACGATCTGCCCTGGCAAAACACACGTGACCCGTATCGGATCTGGCTGTCCGAGATCATGTTGCAGCAGACGCAAGTGGCCACCGTCATCCCGTATTACGACCGCTTCCTGCAACGCTTCCCGGACGTTGCCGCGCTGGCCGCCGCCGCCCAGGAAGACGTGATGCCGTACTGGGCCGGCCTGGGTTACTACGCGCGCGCCCGCAACCTGCATCGCTGCGCGCAGGAAATCGCGCGCGACTGGAACGGCCGCTTCCCGCCCACCGCCGAAGACATCGCCACCCTGCCCGGCATTGGCCGGTCCACGGCGGCGGCCATTGCGGCGTTCGCGTATGGCGAGCGGTCTCCCATCCTGGATGGCAACGTCAAACGCGTCTTCACCCGCCACTTCGGCATTGCCGGCGACCCGTCCAAGCGCGACGTCGAAACGCGGCTATGGGCGCTGGCCGACGCGCAAGTCGACGCCGCGCCGGGCCTGGACATGGCGGCCTACACGCAAGGGTTGATGGACTTGGGCGCCACGCTTTGCACGCGCGGCAAACCCGCTTGCGACAAATGCCCGGTGGCCGGCAGCTGCGTCGCCCGCCGCGAAGGCCGCCAGGCTGAACTGCCCACGCCGAAAGTGCGCAAGGCCATTCCGGAACGCGAGACCTGTATGCTCGTGCTCCAACACCAGGGCGCTTTCCTGTTGCAGCAACGGCCCGAGCCCGGCATCTGGGGCGGGCTGTGGAGCCTGCCGGAATTCGACATCACGGGCGACCCCGACGCCGCCTCGCGCGCGCTGGGTCTGGAACCCGAACAACGCTTCGAACTCGCGGCGTTCGCCCACACCTTCACGCACTACCGCTTGCACATCCGGCCTTGGCTGGTGCCCGTGCGCGCAGCCGGTTTGCGCGAATCCGCACTGCCTGAACGATGGGTGCATGCAGACAAGCTGGCGACGATGGCGCTGCCCGCACCGGTGAAGAAATTGCTGCAAGGCCTGGTGGATGCCGGCATGCAGGACAGCCTGTTTTCTTCAGCCAAGCCCTGAGGCGCAGGCTGGCCGGGGCGTGATCACGCCTCGGCTTGCACCGCCCCGCTCAACAACATCACCAGCTTCAGATCCGGATGCGTCGCCAGCCGGAACGTGATCTGCTGAAACGCCAGCTTGCCGTCACGCGGATGCTGGAATTCCCGCAAGCCGCCTTCGCGCTCCACCACGGCATGCCGCGTCCACCAGTGGGCGAAAACGGGGCTTTGGCGGCTAAGCGTATCCAGCAAACCCAGCACGGCGGCCTCGTCCAGATGCGCGCCCGCGTCGGCGCGGAATTCCGCCACCACACGGCGCGCACGCTGGTCCCAGTCCACGACGAGATCGCGCGCGGCGGGGTCCATGAAGATGTAGCGCAGCAGGTTCGGTTCGGGGTCGCGCGTGGGCCAATCGTCGAACAGGTCGCGCAGCGGCTCGTTGTAGGCCAACACGTTCCAGGCGCGGTCCAGCACATAGGCCGGCGCGTTGATCGCGTTCACGCATTCTTGCAAGGGGCCGGGCGCGCCGCCTGCGTCGTCGCGCGCGTGTTGAGGGTCGGCGCAGTCGGCCAGATCAAAAAGATAGGCGCGTTCAGCGCGCGCCAGTTGCAGCACGCCCGCAATGCGCGACCACACGGACGGCGACACGGAGACTTCCCGCCCCTGCTCGATCCACGTGTACCAGGTGACGCTGATGCCGCACAGTTGCGCGACCTCTTCGCGGCGCAGGCCCGGCGTGCGGCGGCGCATGCCTTCGGGCAGTCCGGCCATCTGCGGCGTGATGCGGGAACGGGCGCTGCGCACAAATTCGCCCAATGCCTGACGGCGCAAGGGCGAACCGTCTTGGCTGGCGGCGCCATGGGGGGAAGTAGTCATACCAGGATAAGCAATGGGCTTGTACGTGTATAAGGGTCGGCCTATCTTAGCGCCTGCACCTGACTTTTCGCACAACGCCCCACAACGCCCCTAAAGGACATTCATGACCGCCAGCACCCACGACGCCGCCGTCGACCGCCAGTTCAGCCCGCGCGCCACGGCCTACCTGACCAGCGCCGTCCACGCCCAAGGCGAAGACCTGCTGCAAATGGCAGACGTCGCCCGCCAGCACCCCGATGCGCGCGTGCTGGACTTGGGCTGTGGTGGCGGCCACGTGAGCTTTCACGTGGCGCCCGAAGTGAAGCACGTCACCGCGTATGACCTGTCGCAGCAGATGCTGGACGTGGTGGCGGGCGAAGCGGCCAAGCGCGGCCTGAACAATCTGGTCACCCGTCAGGGCAAGGCCGAGTACCTGCCGTTTGCCGACGGCGAGTTCGACCTGGTGATGTCGCGCTATTCCACGCACCACTGGCAAGACGCCGGCCGCGGCCTGCGCGAAGCGTTTCGCGTGTTGAAGCCGGGCGGCATCGCTGTGTTTGCCGATGTGGTGTCGCCGGGCGAACCGTTGTTGGACACGTGGTTGCAGACCATCGAAGTGTTGCGCGACACCTCGCACGTGCGCGACTACTCGGTGGCCGAATGGACCCGCATGCTGACCGAGGCAGGCTTCACGCTGCAAGGCTTGTCGCCGCGCCGCCTGCCGCTGGAATTCCAGACCTGGGTCACGCGCATGCGCACGCCCGACACGCTGGTGGCCGCGCTGCGCCATATGTTCGGCATTGCGCCTGACGTGGTGCGTGCGCACTTCGACGTGAAGGAAGACAGCTCTTTCACCAGCGACACGGCGACCATCGTGGTGAAGAAGCCGGGCTGATTCAGCTTGTGGGGCTGGCGGTAAACGCTGCCAGCGCCCCCGCCACGCCCCGCGCGCGCAGGGACTGCACCGCTAGCGCCACGGCGCGCACAAAGCGCGGGTCCTGGCCCAGATCATCTCCGAAGACGGGCGCGAGGCCGGTCAGCGCTTGCACCCAGACCCGCGTTGCATCCGCTTCGGCGCTATCGTCGGGGCGGCTATTTCCATCTTGATTGGCATGGTCCTGGCCGCATTGCCTATCGCATTGCCTATCGACTTTCCTATTGGCCACCGCCTGCTCGGCCTGCGCGTAGCGCTTCGCAAGCACATCGGCCATCGGGTCTTGAATATCGTAGCGTCGCCCCGCTTCATCGACACCACTCAAAAAATGCAGCCACGCCGCCACGGCCAGCGCCAGTCCATTGATCGGCAAATCTTGCGCCAAGCGCGCACGCACCGTGTCCAGCAAGCGCTGCGGTAATTTCTGCGAGCCGTCCATCGCGATCTGCCGGGTCTGATGTTTCAACGCCGGATTGGCGAAGCGTTGCAACAGGCGCGCTTGGTATTGCGTCAGGTCCAGACCAGGCAATTCCGGCAAGGTCGGCACGATGTCTTCGCGCAGCAATGCGGCCAGATAGGCCTTCAATGCGGGCTGCGCCATCGCCCGGTCGACCGTGTCCCAACCGGCCATCACTGACAAATACGCCAGCGCCGAATGCGCGCCATTAACGGTGCGCAGCTTCAGCGTTTCAAAGGGCGCGGCGTGTGCCACAAAGCGCGCGCCGCCGGCCGTCCAGTCTGGCCGGCCCGCGGCAAAGATGTCTTCCACCACCCATTCCAGATAGGGCTCGGCCACCACCGGCCACGCGTCATGCACGCCCAGCACCTGCGCCACATCGCGCCGATCGTCGTCCGTTGTGCGCGGCACGATGCGGTCCACCATCGAACTGGGAAAGGTGCAATGTGATGCGATCCATTGCGCCAATGCAGAATCGATTTTCTGCGCGAAGGCGACCACCATGCCGCGCAACAAATGGCCATTGCTGGGCAGGTTATCCAGCGACATCAACGTGATGCCGTTGCGCCCCGCCGCGTAGCGTTGTTGCAGCCCCCGCACGATGAACCCGATAGTGCTGCGCGGCGCACGCGGGTGCGACAGATCATGCTGGATATCGGGATGGTTCAGGTTCAACAGGCCACTGGCCGGATCATGGCAATAGCCTTTCTCGGTGACGGTGACGCTGACAATCCGCGTGTCCGCGTGCGCAATGCGCGCCAGCACGGCCTGCGGGTCTTCAGGCGCGACCAGCATTTCGCGCAGGCATCCAATCACCGCCAAATGCTGTTGCGGCCGCCCGTGTGCGTTAGCGCTGCGCAGCGCCAACGTGTACAGACCGTCTTGCGGCGCCAGGGCATCTCGCGTATCGGAATGGCGCAACGATACGCCGCAGATGCCCCAACAAAGCTCCGCCCCGGCAAGCGCCGCGGCGGGGTGAATGACGGATTCATTAATGGCCGCCTCATTGACCGCAGCCAGATGCGCGCGCACAAACGCGCCCAGCCCCAGATGCACGATGCCGACACGCAGCGCGCTCCGGTCGTACGCAAGGCGCGCCACGCCGGGCGGCAGCAGACCCAGACGCGCGGGCGTCAAACGCGCCGCGCCGTCCGCTACCAATTCCATAGCGTCCCGTCCTGCTGCAAGCGGTTCACCGGCAGGTACGCGCGCTTATACGGATACTTGGCGGCCAACGCTTCGTCGATATCCACGCCGTGCCCCGGCACGTCGCCCGGATACAGCATGCCCTGATCAAACGTGTACGCGTGCGGGAAGACGGCGTCGGTTTCTTCGGTGTGGCGCATGTATTCCTGGATGCCGAAGTTCGGCACCCACAAGTCAAAATGCAGCGCCGCGCCCATGCACACGGGCGACAGATCGGTCGCGCCGTGGCAACCCGTGCGCACCTGATACAGCGACGCCAGGTCCGCAATGCGGCGCAGGTGCGTGATGCCGCCTGCGTGCACGACGGTGGTCCGGATGTAGTCGATCAACTGGTTCTGCACCAGGTCCTTGCAGTCCCAGATGGAATTGAAAATCTCGCCCACCGCGAGCGGCGTGGTGGTGTGCTGCCGGATCAGCCGGAAGGCGTCCTGGTTTTCAGCGGGCGTGGCGTCTTCCATCCAGAACAGGTTGTAGGGCTCCAGCGACTTGCCCAGCCGCCCGGCTTCGATGGGTGTCAGACGGTGATGCACGTCGTGCAGCAGATGATGGTCGAAGCCGAGTTTTTCGCGAATGCGTTCAAACAGTTGCGGCGTGTGCCGCAGGTATTTTTCGGTGGACCAGTCGTGTTCGCTGGGCAAGTCGGCATCGGCCGGTTCGTAGAACAGATTGCCGCGCCCCACGCCATACACCTTGTCCAGACCCGGCACGCCGCTTTGCGCGCGGATGGCGCGGTAGCCCATGTCGGCGTAGCGCAGCACTTCGTCAACGGTATGCTCAATGTCAGACCCGTTGGCGTGTCCGTAGACCATGACGCCGCTGCGGCTCTTGCCGCCCAGCAGCTGATACAGCGGCAGGCCGGCCGCCTTGGCTTTCAAGTCCCACAGCGCAGTGTCCACTGTGGCAATCGCCGTCATGGTGACGGGCCCGCGCCGCCAGTACGCGCCCTTGTACAGGTACTGCCAGATGTCTTCGATCTGATGCGCATCGCGCCCGATCAGGCAGGGAATGACGTGTTCGGTCAGGTATGCCGACACGGCCAGCTCGCGCCCGTTCAACGTGGCGTCGCCAATGCCGGTCAGGCCCTGATCGGTTTCAATCTTCAGGGTCACGAAATTGCGGCCCGGCGAACAGACAATCACGCGTGCATTCGTAATTTTCATCGTGGGTTTCCGTGGTTCAGAACGTCACCATCACTTTCATGGCCTGATGGCGGTCGGCCGCAAGCGCAAACGCGTCATGCACGTTCGCCACCGGCACGGCGGCCGTCAACAAGGGCGATACGTCCAGCAGGCCGCGGCTTAGATAATCCACGGCCCACGCGTATTCATCGACAAAACGGAAGCTGCCGATGACGGACAAACTCTTCACCATGATCTGGTTGAACGGACACCCGTCGCTGCTGCCGCTCAAGGTGCCCACGGTGACGATGACGCCGCGCGGACGCGTCACGCGGATGGCGTTGGCCAGCCCGGCGTAATGGCCCGACGCTTCGAAGCACACGTCAATTGAGCCCTTGCCCGCCGCCAGCGCTTCGATGGCGGCCGGGTCTGCCGCCACGTTGATCGTGCGCGTGGCGCCCACGCGCGTGCAGGTGGCGAGCGTTTCGTCCACGATGTCCACCACCGTCACCTGGCTTGCACCGGCCAGGCGCGCCGCCATCAGGATCAATGCGCCGATTGGCCCCGCGCCCACCACCATGACCGACTTGCCGAGCAAGCTTCCCGCGCTGCGCACTGCGTGCAGCGCCACGGCCAGCGGTTCGCCGAATGCGGCCAGCTCGAAAGACAAACTGTCCGGCACGGGAAGGCACTGCTTTTCCTGTACCACCACCTGTTCGCGCATCGCGCCCTGCATGTGGGGATAGCGGCTGGCGCTGCCGAAGAAATGCACGGCCTCGCAGTGATTGGAATCGCCCTGGCGGCAATAGCGGCACACGCCACAGGTGCGCACGGGGTCCAGCGCCACGCGGTCGCCGGGCTTGACGGCCGTCACTTCCGAGCCCACTTCCAGCACTCGCCCGGACGCTTCGTGGCCGGGCGTCAGCGGTTCACGGATGACGAAGTCGCCCACGCGGCCGTGGCGGTAGTAGTGCAGGTCAGACCCGCAGATGCCCACCGCCTTGATGCCCACCCGCACCTGTGCCGGCCCCAAGGGCTCGGGCGTCTGTTCGTCCAGGCGCAGATCGTCCGCGCCATGAATTGCGCAATTCAACATGCTTGCCAGCCCCCGTTAGGTGTTGCCGCGCTATCGCCACCCCTGCGCGAATTCGCCGATCACGCGCTCAAGGTGAGCGCGCATCGCCTGCCTGGCGGCGTGGGCGTCGCCCGCCACCAGCGCGCTGAAAATGCGCTGATGGTCTTCCTGCGACGCCTGCCGCAATGCCTGTGTATGGAAATGCTGTTCGATCTTGTCCCAGATGGGTCCACGCGCCTGATCCCACATCGACGTCACCGTGGCCAGCAGCACGCTGTTGCCGGTGGACTGCGCGATATACAGATGAAACCGGCGGTCGGCCGCTTCGTTGGCGGATTTGTCGGTGACCTGGTCGCGCATCGTCGTCAGCGCTTCGAATATGCGGTCAAGATCGGCATCCGTGCGGGTGGTGGCGGCAAGCGCCGCGATCTCGGATTCAATCAGCGAACGCGCCCGCAGCAGTTCGAACGGGCCAGCACCCGCTTCCTGCGCCGCGGGCAGCCGGGCCACGCCGGGCTTGAGTTCGCAGACATAGATGCCGGACCCGCCGCGCACTTCCACCACCCCTTGCAGCTCCAGCGCGATGATGGCTTCGCGCAGCGCGGTGCGGCTGACGTCGAAGCGTTCAGCCAACGCCCGCTCAGCCGGCAAGCGCCCGCCAACGGCGAATTCGCCTTGCGTCACCAGGGCCCGAATCTGCGCGGCCAGCCTGACATAGGCGCGGTCGGGCGCGGTCTTCACGGCGGGTTCGTCGGCAGGTTCGACAGGTTGGGGAAGCAGTTGCAGCATCGTCACGGCCTAAATTGGTTAGACCAAATCGTATTTGGTTCACCAATTTTCACCATCATGGTTTACCACTATCAGGGGCGACGGACCTGTCCCGTGTCACTTGCGGTCACCACGCTCGACAGCCTCGGCAAAAACCCTGTATAGATGGCTGTCCCCCTTTGCCAGAGCACACGAAAAGGAAGTGTCATGCCCGAAGCGTCTGAACAGACATTGCCCACGGATCTCACCGTCACCGAAGCGGCGGCCCTGATTGTCGATGGCCGGCTGACCAGCGTGGCGCTCACCGAAGCCTGCCTGAACCGCATCGACGCCCAACAAGTCCTCAACGCGTTCATCACCGTGGACCGCGCGGGCGCGCTGGCCCAGGCCCGCGCTTACGATGCGGCGCGCGCCCAAGGCGGCGATGGGTACGCCCCGCTTGGCGGCGTGCCCATCGCCATCAAAGACAACATCCACGTGGCTGGCCTGCCCAATACGGCCGGCACACCCGCGTTGAAGCATTTCCGCCCCGCCCAGGATGCGCCCGTCGTGCAGCGCCTGCGTGCCGCCGGCGCCATCATCATCGGCAAGACCAACATGCACGAATTGGCGTTTGGCGTGTCGGGCTACAACACCGCGTTTCCCGGCCCGCAGGGCGACGGCACGCGCAACGCTTACGACAGCACCCGTATTGCAGGCGGCTCGTCATCGGGCAGCGGCGCGGCGGTTGGCGCCCGCTTGACGCCCGCCGCGCTGGGCACGGACACGGGCGCGTCGGTGCGCCTGCCCGCCGCCGTCAATGGCGCGGCCGGCTTCCGCCCGTCGGTGGGCCGTTACGACGGCTCAGGCATCACGCCTATCTCGCACACGCGCGACACCCCGGGCCCCATCGCCAACAGCATGCAAGACATCGTGCTGTTGGACGGCATCCTTGCCGGCGACGCGCAACCGTTGCGGGCCTTGCCCGCCGCGCACGTGCGCCTGGGGCTGGCCCGCTATTTCTGGACGGATCTGGAACCGCAGGTGCGCGACGTCATGGACGCCGCGCTGGCCAAGCTGCGCGAAGCGGGGGTCCAGCTGATTGATATCGACATGCCTGACCTGCCCGCCGCCAACGCCGCCGTCGGCATGCCGCTGTGCCTGTACGAGCAAAAGCCCGATCTGACCGCCTACCTGCAACGCTACAACGTGGGCGTGAGCTTTGACGAGGTGGTGGCGCAAATCTCCAGTCCCGACGTCAAAGCCATCTTCGACGGCCTGATCGTGCCGGGCGTGCTGCCGACCCCTGACGGTCAAGTCTTGGCGCTGCAACCGCTCTACGAACGCGTCATCGCGGAACAGCGTGACGAACTGATCAACGTCTATCAGCGAGCGTTTCAGGCGCACAACCTGGACGGCCTGTTGTTTCCCACGCTGCCGATCCTGCCGATGGCCGCCACCCCCGAGGCCAGCAGCTTCGAAAGCTTCAGCCGTCTGGCCCGCAACGTGGACCCCGGCAGCAACGCCGGCCTGCCCGGCTTGAGCGTGCCGGCGGGGTTGTCCGCGGAAGGCTTGCCGGTGGGATTGGAAATCGATGGTCTGCCGGGTACAGACCGCAAGGTGCTGGAAATTGGCGTGATGATCGAAGGCGTGCTGGGACGCATTGCACCGCCGCGCGTTTGAAGACGTCTGTTCGACGGCATCTATGTGACGGTGTCCATTTGAATCCGCCACGCTGGCCGTAAAAAAGGCCGCGCCCCCAAAAGGTGACGCGGCCCATGCCCGGCGGCGGCTTTACGGTCAGAGCCGTTTCAACACTCGCGCCGCCCGCGTCACCCCAAATTGGGCGCCAACGTCCGTTTCAGGTCTTCAATGCTGCGGCCGCTGCGCTTGGCGTAGTCTTCAAGCTGGTCTTCGCCGATCACGCCTACGTTGAAGTACTGCGAGTCGGGGTGGCTGAAATAGAAGCCGGACACGCTGGACGCCGGGTACATGGCGTAGCTGTCGGTCAGCATCATGCCGATGTCGCTGCCGTCCAGCACGCGGAACATGTCGGTCTTGACCACGTGTTCGGGGCAGGCCGGGTAGCCAGGCGCAGGGCGGATGCCCACGTACTTTTCGGCAATCATGTCTTCGTTCGTCAGCGCCTCGTTGGGCACGTAGCCCCACAAGTCCTGGCGCACGCGGGCGTGCAGGCATTCGGCAAAGCCTTCGGCCAGGCGGTCAGCCAGCGACTTCAACATGATGCTGGAATAGTCATCCAGCGCCTTCTCGAATTCCGCTTCCTTTTTCTCGATGCCGATGCCCGCCGTGACGGCGAACATGCCGATGTAGTCGAGCTTGCCGGACGACTTGGGCGCAATGAAGTCCGCCAAGGACTTGTTGCTGACGCCTTCGCGCTTGGCGCCCTGCTGGCGCAGGTTGCGATACGTGAACAGCACTTCGCTGCGCGTTTCGTCCTTGTAGATTTCGATGTCTTCGTCGTTGACGCTGTTGGCCGGGTAGAAGCCCACGACCCCGTTGGCGGTAAGCCAGCGGCCTTCGACGATGCGCTTCATCATGGCCAGACCGTCGGCGTAGACCTTGCGCGCCTGTTCGCCCACGACCTTGTCATCAAGAATGGCGGGGAACGGGCCGAACAGGCTCCACGTCTGGAAGAACGGGCCCCAGTCCACGTACTTGACGATCTCGGCCAAGTCATAGCTTTTGAACGTACGGCGGCCGATGAACTTCGGGCGCGGCGGCGTGTAGTTGTCCCAGTCGATGACGGGGCGCGAGGCGCGCGCGTCCGCCAGCGGCAAGATGGGCGTGGCCTTGCGGTTGGCGTGGCGGCGGCGCACGTCTTCGTATTCCTGCGCCAGTTCGGCCAGGTACGTCTCGGATTGGTCCGACATCAGATTCGTGGCGACGCCCACCGAGCGGCTCGCGTCCGGCACGTAAATGACCGGGCCGTCGTAATTCGGCGCGATCTTCACGGCGGTGTGCACGCGGCTGGTGGTGGCCCCGCCAATCATCAGCGGCAGCTTGCG
Source organism: Achromobacter kerstersii (assembly GCF_902859595.1). Taxonomy (GTDB): domain Bacteria; phylum Pseudomonadota; class Gammaproteobacteria; order Burkholderiales; family Burkholderiaceae_B; genus Achromobacter; species Achromobacter kerstersii. The sequence continues at coordinate 14,872 of NZ_CADIJQ010000006.1, forward strand.
GCTGCGGAAGTAGTCGTCGCGCTGCATTTCGCTGGCCACATACGCCATCTCTTCCAGGCTGGGCGTGATCAGGCCGGACAAGCCGACGATGTCGGCGTTTTCTTCCTTGGCCTTTTCCAGGATCTGCGCGCAGGGCACCATCACGCCCATGTTCACGACTTCGAAGTTATTGCACTGCAAGACCACCGACACGATGTTCTTGCCGATGTCGTGCACGTCGCCCTTGACGGTGGCGATGACGATCTTGCCCTTGGCGCGCACGTCGCCGCCGGCCGCCGCGATCTGGCGTTTTTCTTCTTCGATGAAGGGAATCAGGTGGGCCACGGCCTGCTTCATGACGCGCGCCGACTTCACCACCTGCGGCAGGAACATCTTGCCTTCGCCGAACAGGTCGCCCACGACGTTCATGCCGTCCATCAGCGGGCCTTCGATGACCTCAATGGGGCGTCCGCCGCGGTTGAAGATTTTCTGGCGGACTTCTTCGGTGTCTTCGACGATGAACGTCGTGATGCCGTGGACCAGCGCGTGCGACAGGCGCTGCTCGACCTCTGCCTTGCGCCACGTCAGGTCTTCTTCGCGCTTGGCGCCGGAGCCCTTCACGCTGTCGGCAAACTGCACCAGGCGTTCGGTAGGCGTGCGTTCATCGTCGGCTTCCGTCTTGCCCACGGGGTTGGGGCGGTCCAGCACCACGTCTTCGACCAGATCACGCAGCTTGGGGTCCAGGTCGGCGTACACGCCCAGCTGGCCGGCGTTGACGATGCCCATCGTCATGCCTTCCTTGACCGCGTAATACAGGAACACGGTGTGGATGGCTTCGCGCATGGGCTCGTTGCCGCGGAACGAGAAGCTGACGTTCGACACGCCGCCCGAAATGCGGGCGTGGGGCAGGTTGTCGCGAATCCAGCGGGTGCCTTCGATGAAGTCCACCGCGTAGTGGTTGTGTTCGTCGATGCCGGTGGCGACCGCGAAGACGTTCGGGTCAAAGATGATGTCTTCCGGCGGGAAGCCCTCTTCTTCGACCAGAATCTTGTAGGCGCGGCCGCAGATTTCCTTGCGGCGTTCCAGCGTGTCGGCCTGACCCAGTTCATCAAACGCCATGACGACCACCGCCGCGCCGTAGCGGCGGCACAGGCGGGCGTGATGGCGGAACGGCTCGATCCCTTCCTTCATGGAAATGGAGTTCACCACCGGCTTCCCCTGCACGCACTTCAGGCCGGTTTCGATGACTTCCCACTTCGAGCTGTCGATCATGACCGGCACGCGGGCAATGTCGGGCTCGGACGCAATCAGGTTCAGGAAGCGGTGCATGCAGGCCACCGAATCCAGCATGGCTTCATCCATGTTGATGTCGATGATCTGCGCGCCGTTCTCGACCTGCTGGCGGGCCACGGCCAGCGCTTCGTCGTACTTTTCTTCGCGGATCAGGCGGGCGAACATCTTGCTGCCCGTCACGTTGGTGCGTTCGCCCACGTTAACGTACAGCGTGTCTTCGTCGATGTTCAGCGGTTCCAGGCCCGACAGACGGGTCTTGACCGGGATGTCAGGCACGACGCGCGGCGTCAGCGACGTGACCTTGTCCGCAATGGCGCGGATGTGGTCGGGCGTGGTGCCGCAACAGCCGCCCGACATGTTCACCAGCCCGGCGCGGGCGAATTCCTCAAGCAGCGCCGACGTGTCGGCCGGCGTTTCGTCAAAGCCGGTTTCGGCCATCGGGTTGGGCAGGCCGGCGTTGGGGTAGACGCAGACGTAGGTGTCACAGATTTTGGACAGTTCGGCCACGTAGGGGCGCATCAGCGCCGCGCCCAGCGCGCAGTTCAGGCCGATGGTGACCGGACGCGCGTGGCGCACCGAGTTCCAGAAGGCTTCCACGGTCTGGCCCGACAGGATGCGGCCCGACGCGTCGGTGACGGTGCCCGAGATCATGACGGGCAGGCGGATGCCGCGCGTCTCGAACACTTCCTCGGTGGCGAAGATGGCGGCCTTGGCGTTCAGCGTGTCGAAGATGGTTTCGATCAGGACGATGTCGATGCCGCCGTCCAGAAGGCCGTTCAACTGCTCGATATAAGCCACGCGCAATTCGTCGAACGTGACGTTGCGCGCACCCGGGTCGTTCACGTCGGGCGAGATCGATGCCGTTTTGGGCTGCGGGCCCAGGGCGCCGGCCACGAAGCGCGGCTTGTCCGGCGTGCTGTAGGCGTCACAGGCTTCGCGCGCCAATTGCGCCGACACCAGGTTCAGTTCGTAGGCCAGTTCCGGCAGGTCGTAGTCGCCCTGCGCGATGGTGGTGGCGCCAAAGGTGTTGGTCTCGATGACGTCGGCACCGGCTTCCAGATACTGGCGGTGGATTTCCGAGATGACGTCGGGGCGCACCAGCGACAACAGTTCGTTGTTGCCCTTGACGTCTTTGCCGTGGCCGGCGAAACGCTCGCCGCGGAAGTCCGCCTCGCCCAGCTTGTAGCGCTGGATCATGGTGCCCATGGCGCCGTCCAGAATCAGGATGCGCTTGCCCAGCAGGCGGGCGAATTCACCGCCTTGGGTATAGGCTTCGGGCGGGTACGGCAAACGGGGATACGACACGGGCAGGTCCAGATAAAGGTGGCCAACGGCGGCGTAGATGTGGCTAAAAAGCGAAAAACGCCGAAAAAACAAGCCCTGATCGTAACAAAACGGGCTGTCTCGCGCCCTCGGGTGATACAGTTTCGGCCCCGAACCGGTGCTTTCGGCGCATCTTGCTGGCAAGAACACAACACTTGCCTGTCCGCGTGCGAAAGGTAAACGGGAAACAGGAAGACGCCCGCCAGGGCTGCCGCGCCGCCCACAAGGCGGCCGCACACGTCCCGGCGTCCAGCCTGTGCTGCCCCCGCAACGGTCCCCATGCGCGCTTTGCGCCCATGGCAGCCCGATACCGGCCAGTTCGATCGCCAGGAAGTCCATGCAATGCCGCCAGGCCTGAACCGGCCCGCCGCGGCGCGTGGGCGCCCTCCCCATCGTGAATGACCTGCGGGGTCGCGGGTCGCATCGAGGTTACGTAGATGAAAGCCCGCTCCATCCGGCGTTACGCCGGCGCCCTGCTCTGTTCCGCCCCGGCCATCGCCGCCGCCCAGCAAGCTGCCTCCCCCGCCCCCGAACTCGACACGGTCACCGTCACCGCCCAGCGCGTGCCGACCGACGGCCGCACGCTGCCGGTGTCCATTTCGGTGATCACGGCCGAAGACATCGCCGCCAGCAGCGCCCGCACCATGCAGGACCTGCTGTCGACCCAGTCCGGCATCAACCTGATCAACACCAGCAGTTCGAGCGACAACGCGATCGTCGACCTGCGCGGCTTCGGCATCACCGGCGCCAGCAACACGCTGATCTTGATCGATGGCGTGAAGCAGAACACGAATGACCTGTCGGCCCCCAGCCTGGGCGTGGTGCCGCTGGACCAGGTGGAACGCATTGAAATCGTGCGCGGCAGCGGCTCCGTTCAATACGGCGGCGGCACGACCGGCGGCGTGATCAACATCATCACCAAGTCCGATTTCTCGAAGGAGCCGGTCACGGCCCGCGCCACCGCCACGTTCGGCAGCTACGGCCTGCGCCAGTACGACGCCGCCGTGGCGATGAACAACGAGAAGGTTGGCGTTGACGCTTACATGCAGTCGCTGCACTCCGACGGCTACCGCGACCACAGCGGCGAGCGCCGCGAAGGTGGCGGCGGCGGCATCACCCTGCGCCACAGCGATGGCTCGATCCGCCTGTACGGCCGTACCACGACGCAAAAGCTGGAGCTGCCCGGCCCGCGCCTGATCAGCCCGTCGACCGGCGTGAACGAATTCCAGGACGACCCACGCGGTTCGAAGAACGACGTCGACTTCGTCAAGACCACGACCACCACCTTCGGCCTGCAAGTCGAGCAGGCGATTGGCGTTGGCACCTTGTACGCCGACCTGTCGACCCGCGAAAAGAAGCTGAACGGCCTGTCGTATGACGGTTTTGGCGACACCCTGCGCGACCAGAAGCTGGAAGAGAACATCGCCAGCGTGCGCTATCGCCTGCCGATCAACGGCGGCCACAGCATCGTCTTCGGCGCCGACGCGCAAGAATCCAAGACCACCGCTGACCAGAACGCCTACTACGACTTCGAACCGTCGAAGTGGCAGTCGCGCCAGCACCAGTACGGCCTGTTTGCCGAAGGCCAGATCCGCGCCACCGACAGCACCTACGTGACCGCCGGCGTGCGCCGCCAGTACGCGTCGGACGACCTGGACGTGCTGAGCGGTTCGGGCACCGCCTCCGACCGCAGCAACCATCTGACCGCCTGGCAGTTGGGCGTGCGCCAGGACCTGTCCGCCGGCTTTGGCCTGTACGGCAAGGTTGGCCGCAGCTTCCGTCTGCCCAATGCCGACGAACTGCTGTCGGTGCAACAGCCGCTGGCCCCGCAAACGTCCACCGACAAAGAAATCGGCGTGACGTGGCAAGGCGCCGCCAGCAGCGCCCGCCTGTCGTACTTCCGCTATGACCTGACCAACGAAATCCAGTACAACCCGCTGGCCGACGGCATGTGGGGCCCGGGCACCGGCGCCAACACCAACCTGGACCCGACCCGCCGCCAAGGCATCGAACTGGAAGGCCGCACCGCCCTTTCCAGCAGCATCACGCTGGATGCGAACCTGACCTGGATGGAAGCGCAATTCCGCTCGGGCAACTACGCGGGCGTGGACCTGGCCGGCAAGACCGTGCCGCTGGCGCCCAAGTGGCTGGCCAACGCCGGCGTGACCTGGCGCCCCACCGATGCCTTCCTGTGGAACGTGTCGGCGCAATATGTGGGCAAGTCGCGCATGGACAACGACCAGGCCAACCAGTTCGACAAGGAGCTGGACGCCTACGTGCTTTTCAACACGAAGGTTGCGTACAAGTTCACGCGCAACATCGAAGGCGCCATCGGCGTGAACAACATCTTTGATCGCCAGTACGCCACCTACGGCATCCGTGGCGGCAACGCGTCGTTCGAAATGCTGGGCCCCGTCGCCAACTACAACCTGTACCCCGCGCCGGGCCGCAATTTCTACGCGTCGCTCACGCTGCGCTATTGATCGCGGACATCCGATATAGTCGGCGTTCTTCGCTGACGATATCGGCCCCTGCATGACTGACTCACGCGCCTTTCCACGCATCGCCCCGGGGCTGTTGATTGCCCTGGGTGCGCTGCTGGCAGGCCCGGTGCTTGTGGCTTCTGCTGTAGCCGGCAACCGTGCGGCGCTGGAAGTTCAGCCAAGTCAGAGCCAGAACCAGAACCAGAACCCGAACCCGAACCCGAACATTCAAGTCCGGGATGACCAGGGCCACACGGTCTTGTTGGCCGCACCCGCGCGCCGCGCCGTCACCCTGGCCCCCCACGCGACCGAACTCGTCTACGCCGCCGGCGCAGGCCGCTTTCTCATCGCCACCATACGCGGCAGTGACTACCCCGCCGCCGCCCGCCAATTGCCCGTTATCGGCGACGGCATGCAGCCCGACGCCGAGCGCGTGGCCGGCGTGCGCCCCGACTTGCTGATCGCCTGGCAGCCCACCGCCGCCGAGCCGTTGGTGCGCGTCATGGACAAGCTGGGCGTACCCGTCTTCTACAGCGACCCGCTGACGCTCGCCGCCATTCCTGACGCCGTCGAACGCATGGGTGTGCTGTTCGGCACTGAGGAACACGCGCGGCCGGCGGCGCAATCCTTGCGCGACCGGCTGGCTGCCTTGAGCGCGCGCTACGCCGGCCGCCGTCCCGTGCGCGTCTTCGTGCAAGCGGGGCTGGACCCCATCTACACCCTGAACAACAGCAGCATCGTCAGCGACGCGTTGCGCCTGTGCGGCGGCATCAACGTCTTTGGCCTGGCGCCTGTCGTCGCCCCGCAGGTCACGCTGGAAAATGTGCTGGCCGCCAGGCCGGAAGCGGTGCTGGCGGGCGTCAGCCGGCCCGAAGACACCGCGAAGAACCTGGCCGCCTGGCAGGCGCTGGGGCTGCCCGCCGCCCGCGCCGGCCATGTGTACGGCGTGGACGCCGACGCGCTATACCGCCCCGGCCCGCGCCTGATCGACGCCGCAGAAGCAATCTGCGCCGACCTGGACCGTTTGCGCTGACGCATCGCCCGCTTTGCACGCGATCTGCAAATAGTGGAACGCCCCATTTCACCGGCCGCGCCTGCCGCAGGGCATCGTGCTTTATCATTCGCATAGCAAAATCAGTCAGCCTCCGCGGGCTCCGCTCTTGCGCCCCCGCCCTTTGAACACCGCCATGACCACACAAGACACCCTCACCATCGCCGGGCGCGCCTATTCGTCGCGCCTGCTCGTCGGCACCGGCAAGTACAAGGACTTCGAAGAGACCCGCGCGGCGCTGGACGCCAGCGGCACCGAGATCGTCACGGTTGCCATCCGCCGCACCAACATCGGCCAGAACGCGGGCGAACCGAACCTGCTGGACTACGTCCCGCCGTCCAAATTCACGCTGCTGCCCAACACCGCCGGCTGCTACACCGCCGACGACGCGATCCGCACCTTGCGCCTGGCGCGCGAGCTGCTCGACGGCCATGAGCTCGTCAAGCTGGAAGTGCTGGGCGACCCGCACACGCTGTTCCCGAACATGCCCGAAACCCTGAAGGCCACCAAGACGCTGGTCGACGAAGGTTTCAAGGTCATGGTCTATTGCACCGACGACCCCATCCAGTGCCGCATGCTGGAAGACATGGGCGCCGTGGCCGTGATGCCGCTGGCATCGCTGATTGGCTCGGGCATGGGCATCCTGAACCCGTGGAACCTGCGTTTGATCATCGACCAGGCCCGCGTGCCGGTCGTGGTGGATGCCGGCGTGGGCACCGCCTCGGATGCGGCCATCGCCATGGAACTGGGCTGCGACGCCGTGCTGATGAATACCGCCATCGCCGCCGCGCGCGACCCGATCCTGATGGCCAGCGCCATGAAGAAGGGCGTGGAGTCCGGCCGCGAAGCCTTCCTGGCCGGCCGCATGCCCAAGAAGCTGTACAGCGGCGCGCCCAGCTCGCCCACCGAAGGGCTGATCACCGGCGGCCCGGGCGCGGCGAAATGAGTTCGCGCCAACAGGACGGCAGCGCCCGTCCCATTCCCAACGCGCTGACCATCGCCGGCGTCGACCCGTCCGGCGGCGCGGGCATCCTGGCCGACGTGAAGGCCATGAGCGCGCTGGGCGCCTACGGCTGCGCCATCATCGCGGCGCTGACCGCCCAGAACACAAAGGGCGTCACCGGCATCTCGGCCGTGCCGCCCGCGTTCGTGGGCCTGCAAATCGACACCCTGTTCGCCGACGTGCGCATCGACGCCGTCAAGATCGGCATGCTGGGCCAATATCCGGTCATTGAAGTCGTGGCCGAAAAGCTGGCCAAGTGGACCCCGGCTCATGTGGTGCTGGACCCGGTCATGGTCGCCAAAAGCGGCGACCTGCTGCTGGAGAACGACGCCGTGGGCGCGATGCGCGAAGCGCTGCTGCCGCAGTGCACGATGTTGACCCCGAACCTGCCCGAAGCCGGCGTGCTGCTGGAAGAGCGGCCGGTTGAGACCGTCAAGGAAATGCGCCGCGTGGCCGAGCGCCTGCGCAACAAGCTGGCCCATTCGGGCGAACGCTGGGTGCTGGTCAAGGGCGGCCACCTGCCCGGCAACGAGACCATCGACCTGCTGCACGACGGCGACCGCATGATCGAACTGCCCGGCCACCGCATCGAGACCGTCAACACGCACGGCACGGGCTGCACGCTGTCGGCCGCGCTGGCCGCGTTGCTGCCGCAAATCGGGGACGTACCCGAGGCCGCGCGCCGCGCCAAGGCCTATCTGACCGAAGCCATCCGCCACGCCGAGCGGCTGTCGGTCGGGTCCGGCCACGGCCCCGTCCACCACTTCCACGCGTGGTGGTGAGCGCCGGCTGCGCTGGCTAGACGCGGGTGAAACGCGGCGCTCTACGGAGCGCCGCTGTCGTTTCCGGCCCGCGAATCAGACCGATTCCCGCCGTTGAAACATCTGCCGAATGGGACCGCCGTCACAGGACGCTACGAATCGGTACAATGGCCGGCTGATTCCTCTGTTTTTTCCTGACCGTCATGAACGCTTCGACCCTGCCCGACGTAGAACAAGCCCGCTTCAATATGGTGGAACAGCAGATCCGCCCGTGGGACGTCCTGGACGCCAACGTGCTGCAAGCGCTGTTCGATGTGCGCCGCGAACAATTTGTTCCGCCGGCCCTGCGCGCCCTGGCGTTTTCCGACCTGGAACTGCCGCTGGAAATCAACGCGGTCAATACGCGTCAGACCATGCTGGCCCCCAAGGTTGAAGCCCGCCTGGCGCAAGAACTGCAACTGACCAAGTCCGACTGCGTGCTGGAAATCGGCACCGGCTCCGGCTATCAGGCTGCGCTGCTGGGCTATCTGGCCCAACAAGTGACCTCGGTCGAAATCGACAGCCGCCTGGTGACGTTCGCGCAGCAAAACCTGCAAATGAACAACGTCACCAACGTCAAGGTCGAAACCGGCGACGCCCGCAATGGCTGGGGCTCCACCGAATACGACGCCATCCTGGTGACGGGTTCGGTGCCGGTTGTGCCCGACGCGCTCAAGTACCAGCTGCGCGTGGGCGGCCGCCTGGTTGTCATCGTGGGCCAGGCCCCGGTCATGACGGCCTGTCGCATCACCCGCACCACCGCTGCCAGTTTCGAAACGGTGAACCTGTTCGAAACCGTGGTGAAGCCGCTGCGCGGCGCCACGGTATCCCAGTTCAAGTTCTAAACCCCTAGCTTGCCGCCCCGCGCCTGCCCCCAGCCGGGGCGTGGCGCATCAACGGGGTGGTCCGGCGTATCGTTGAAAATCATGCGCGTCCGATTGCTTACGGCTTTACTGGTTTTTACCTGCGCCGCAAGCGTCGGCCCGTCGCCCGCGTTTGCGCAGAACCTGATCCAGGTCTGGCAAGCCGCCCTGGGCAATGACCCGACTTACGCCGCCGCCCGCGCCAACTACCGCGCGGGCCTGGAAAAAGAGCCGCAAGCGCGCGCGCTGCTGCTGCCGCTGATTTCCGCCGAAGCCGGCGGCGCCTACCAGGAAACCCGCAGCACCCGTGGGCTGGGCGTGTCCTACAGCGGCGGGCGCGGCGTATGGGATCTGGCGCTGACCCAGCCTCTGTTCGATTGGGGCCGCTGGCAAAACTACGAGCAATCCAAGCTGATCGTGGCCGACGTCGAAGTGCAATTGCAGCAGTCCTACCAGGACCTGCTGCTGCGCGTGGCCGACGCCTACTTCAACGTGCTCTACGCGCAAGACACGCTGACCGCCACCGAGGCCGAAAAGGCCGCCGTTGCCGGGCAGCTGGAGTCCGCCAAGCGCAATTTCGAGCTGGGTAATTCCACCGTCACCGACACCTTCGAGGCGCAGGCGCGCTACGACCTGGTGGTGGCGCAGGAATTGCGGTTGCAGAATGACCTGGACGTGCGCCGCGATGAGCTCGCCAAAATCATCGGCACGCAGCCGGGCGCACTGGCCGAACTGCCGTATGGCGTGCAACTGCCGTCGCCCCAACCCGCCCGCGTGAATGATTGGAGCACCCAGGCCGAGTCCTCCAGCCTGGAAGTGCTGCGCGCGCAGCTGCTGACGCGCATCGCGGGCCGTGAAATCCAGATCGCCAAGAGCGGCCACTACCCCAGCCTGAACCTGCGCGCCACCAGCGGCAGCGCCAGCGACGCCGTCATGCGTAACGCCGCGCCGGGCAAGCCGATCGACAACACGATAGGCGTGGTGCTGTCGATTCCGCTGTATTCGGGTGGCGGCGTGTCGTCGCAAGTGACCGAGAAGGTGCAGCTGGAACAGAAGGCCCGCTACGATTTTGAAACCGCGCGGCGCCAAGCCGTTCAGGCCGCGCGCCAGTACTACACCGGCGTCACCAGCGGGCTGGCGCGCATCCAGGCATTGGAAGCCGGCGAAAAATCCAGCCGCGCCTCTGTGGAAGCCAACCGCACCGGCTACGAAGTGGGCGTGCGCATCAACCTGGACGTGCTGAACGCCCAGCAGCAGCTATACGCCACGCAGCGGGATCTGGCGCTGGCGCGCTACAGCACGGTGCTGTCAGGGCTGCGTTTGAAAGCCACCAGCGGGATTCTGGCGGAAACGGATCTGGAAGCGATTAACCGCTTGCTTCGGGAACCGCGTTGAACGCCCGTCAGGCGCTTTGAATCTTCTTCACCAGCGCCGTCGTTGACCGTTCGAATTCAAATGGAATCGCCACTGCGCGGCCGCCCCAGGTTTTGACCAGCGCGGTCTCGGGCAGCTTTTCCATGTCGTAGTCGCCACCCTTGACGATCAAATCGGGCTTGAGCTCGCCGATCAGCGCTTCGGGCGTGTCTTCGTGGAATGACGTGACGACGGTCACAAAGCCCAGCGCGGCCAGCAGCGCGGCGCGGTCTTCCATGCGGTTCAGCGGGCGCTCGGCGCCTTTGCCCAGACGGCGCACCGATTCGTCGGTGTTCACCGCCACCACCAGCGTCGCGCCCAGTTGCGCCGCTTGATCCAGATACGTCGCGTGCCCGCGATGCAGGATATCGAACACGCCATTGGTAAACACCAGCGGCCGCGGCAAGCGGCCAGCAGCGACGGCGGCGACGCATTCATCGCGGGAAAGGACTTTGGATTCAAAACGGGCGGCGGACATGCGGCGATTATATCCGCCCGTCCGCCGCCCGATGGCAGCCTGATTGCCGGCCCATCGGCAGCCCGATAGCCGGCAATAGCGCCTGAAACTCAGGCGCCGCCGAGGATGATCTTCTTTTCCTTGGGAACGATCAGCGCCGTCATTTCCTTGCGGTAGCGGTTCAGGTCCTTCACCGTTTCGAAGCTGCGGTCCATCAGCTTGGACAAGATGTGCAGAATGCGCGAGGCGACCTTCTGTTCCCAGATGCCGTCAAAGCGGATCTGGGTGTCCAGCCAATGCTCCAGCCAGCCCGGCTCGGGCAGACGCGACTGCACCGTGTCGTTCGGGAACAAGTCCTTGTTCACGTGCAGGTTGGTCGGGTGCAGCGCCTGCTGCGTGCGGCCGGCCGAGGCCATCAGCACGCCAATCTTCGAGAACGCCAGGCGAGCTTGCTCGCTGGTGTCCTGGCCACGGTCATGCAGCGCGCGGCGCATGTATTGCAGGTAGGCGCCGGCGTGGCGGGCTTCGTCCTGCGCCACGGTCTTGTAGATGGCCTTGATGACGGGTTCCGTGTGCCATTCGGCGGCGCGGCGGTACCAGTGGTTCAGGCGGATTTCGCCGCAGAAGTGCAGCATCAGCGTTTCCAGTTCGGGGGCCGCGTCGAATTCAAAGCGCACGTTGTGCAGCTCTTCTTCGGTGGGCACGAGATCAGGGCGGAAACGGCGCAGATACTCGATCAGCACCAGCGAATGCTTTTGTTCCTCGAAGAACCAGACCGACATGAATGCGCAGAAATCGCTGTCGCCGCGGTTGTCGCGCAGGAACATTTCTGTGGCCGGCAAAGCCGCCCATTCGGTGATGGCGTTCATCTTGATCGTTTGAGCCTGCTCGTCAGAGAGCTTGCTGCGATCGAAATCCCCCCAGGGGATGTCATGCGCCATGTTCCAGCGCACGGCTTCCATGGTCTTGAAGAGTTCAGGATAAAGCATGGGTCTGCCCTTGTATTCGTCCCGCTTGTGGGGCGATAGAAATTAATGAATGGCGCGCGCGTCTCTTCGGCGTGACGCTGCATTCATCCACCGCAGCGCTATTTTTCGCCGTCTCCCGCGAAGCTATGATGACCGTTTCATGAATGAAACATGACAAGGTTCGTCTAGATCATCGCGCCGCCTATCGGGTCAAGGCCCATATTGCGACCCCAATCGCAAGAGCCAACACCCCAACCAGCGCTGCAACCAGCCGGTTGTTCTGTTCCTGGGCGCGCCGCAGGTGAATCATTTCGGCCAACAGGGCGGGCGAAACGTTCGGGCGGCTCAGGTGGTCATGGACCAGCCTGGGCAAAGCGGGCAGCATTTGCGACCACTGCACCGCTTCTTTTTCCAGGCTTTGCCGCAAGCCCTTGAGTCCGACACGCTGGCGCATCCAACGTTCCAGATAGGGCTTGGCGGTCTTCCAGAGATCCAGGTTGGGATCTAGCTGTCGGCCCAACCCCTCGACGTTCAGCAACGTCTTTTGCAGCAGCACCAGCTGCGGCTGGATCTCTACATTGAACCGGCGCGAGGTCTGGAACAGGCGGAGCAACACCTGCCCCAGCGAGATCTCGGACAATGGCCGGTCAAAGTACGGTTCGCAAACGGCGCGCACGGCGCCTTCAAGCTCTTCTTCGCGCGTGTCGGCGGGCACCCAGCCTGACTCGATGTGCAGTTGCGCCACACGCCGGTAATCGCGGTGGAAGAAGGCCAGGAAATTCTGCGCCAGGTAATTTTTATCGAACTCGGACAGCGAACCCACGATGCCGAAGTCCAGCGCGATATAGCTGCCAAGCGTCCCAGGGCGGTCCGACACGTAGATGTTGCCCGGGTGCATGTCGGCGTGGAAGAAGCCGTCGGTGAACACCTGCGTGAAGAAGATTTCGACGCCCGTGCGCGCCAGCGTCGGGATGTCGATGCCGGCTTCGCGCATGCGTTCAACCTGGCCCACCGGCATGCCGTACATGCGCTGCATGGTGAACACCGTGGACGCCGTGTATTCCCAGATGACCTCGGGCACGATCAGCATGTCGCCCCGGCCCGATTCAGGGCCGAAGTTGCGGCGCAGCTGGCTGCAATTGGACGCTTCGCGCACCAGATCCAGCTCGTCGTGCAGGTATTTGTCGAATTCGGCCACGACTTCGCGCGGCTTCAGGCGGCGGCCATCGTCGCCCAGGCGCTCGATGATGCGCGCCACGATCTTCAAGAGCGACAAGTCTTTTTCGATGATGCTCAGCATCCCCGGACGCAGCACCTTGACGGCCACTTCGCGGCCGTCATGCAGCACGGCGAAGTGAACCTGGGCGATGGACGCCGAGGCCACCGGGTCCACATCGAACTGCGCGAACAGTTTTTCGGGCGGCGCACCCAGCGCGGCCTCGATGCAGGCGGCGGCCTGCGCGGACGGGAACGGCGGCACGCGGTCTTGAAGCAGCGCGAGCTCGTTGGCGATGTCGGCGGGGATCAGGTCGCGGCGGGTGGAGAGCACCTGCCCGAACTTCACGAAGATGGGGCCCAGCGATTCCAGGGCCATCCGCAGACGCTGCCCGCGCGGCTGACGCGGCCGCGTGCCCAGGCGGATGACGCGCAACAGGCAGGTCGCCAGAGGATGGTTCAGGCTGGAGAGCACGAGCTCGTCCAGGCCATAGCGCAGGGAAACAACGATGATGCGAAGCAGGCGCAGCAGGGGAAACATGGATCAGGCGCCCCGCTTTGCGCTGGCCGAAGCCAGACGGGTTTGCAGGGCGGTGGCCGAACGCGTCAAGGCATCAGTGCGAGCGTTCAGCTCGGCTAAGTCCAGGCGCCATTGTTCCAGCGCGGGGCGGCCCACCAGCACGCCGCTTTCTTCGGCCAGGTATTCCGAGACGTTTTCGGCCAGGCGCGTGCCCACCGTGCGCGCCCCATTGGCCGCGGCGCGCGCGCCGCCCACGATGCGCAGTGCGGCGATATCGCCCACCACGCGGGCCAGCGCGTCTTCGGGGTCCGGGCGAAGCTGCTTGGACAGGTCCGCCACCACTTGGGCCAATGCCGCGTCGCCCGAGATATGGGTGGCTTCGGCGAAGTCAGGGGTTTCACGGTCAGCGCCCAGGCGCGGCAACGGCAGCTTTTCAGGGGCCACGGTCAGCGTCACGTCGGGCACGACGGCGGGGTCAGCCTGCGCCGCAAGGCCTTCGCTGTCGATCGTCAGGCCCAGCGTGAAACCGCCCAACGCAAAGCGCACGGTCTTGCCGGCATGCCGCGCCAGACGCTCGCGCGCCCAGTCCTCACGCCGCAACAGGGCGTTGAGCGCGCTTACAGCCAACCGCGAGGGAGTGGGCAGGAACGAAAAAGGCAGCATGACGGTCTGCAACACCGCGTGGCGGGGTTGCCGGAATTAGTAGGTAAATCGGGAGTGTAACGGGTTAGATGGGCGCGTGTTTAGTGCGAAAGGCACATGGAAAAACCGGCCCTTGTGGGGCCGGTTCAAGCGGATGCCCTTTCGGGCATCCGGCAACGGAGGACAGAGGCAGTCCCGGCCAGCCAGCGTTTAGCTGGCCAGATCCACCGGAATCTGCTGAATGCCAGCCAACAGCCAGCCGCCATTGGCAGGCTTGAACAGGTTCCAGACTTCTTCGAAGCGGAAGGCTTCGGCGCCGGGGGCCTCACGCAGCATGCCGGAGAAGCGCACGCTGGCCAGGTGGCCGTCGGACACGGACTCGATGCCCAGCATTTCGGCGTTCAACAGCACCACTTCGGTCTTGTTGGGGGCCGCGCCGCGCTCAGCCAGCTGCGGCTTGAGTTCGGTGATCAGGTCATCGGTCAGGAAGTCGCGCAGGCCATCGGTGCTGCCGCTGTCCCACACAGCCTGGATGCGAACGAACTGCTCCTTGGCTTGCTTCAGGAAGTTGGGCGTATCGAAATCACCCGGCACGAACCAGTTGTTGTCCTCGCCCGCTTTGGGCAGAACTGCCGGAGGCGCGACCGGTGCGGCGGCAGCCACAGGGGCGGCAGCAGCGGCGGGTGCGGCGGCAGCCGGCTTCAGGGCTTCACGCCACATCGGCTGCGGTTGCTGGCCCGGTGCGTTGTTGGCGCCATTGAAGGCACCTTGCGTCGCGGTACGCGGACCGGCGCCACGCAGACGGCGGATGATGAACATGACGGCGAAGACAACGGCGGCGATCAGCAGCGCGGAGCCCAGGAATTCAGCGAAGGCGCCCGACAGGCCCATGCTGGACAGCAAGGCGGCGATACCCAGGCCAGCAGCGATGCCGGCGATGGGGCCGAGCCAACGCGACGCGCCGCTCTTGGCGGCAGCGCCCGCGGCGCCGGCCGTGGCTGCGCCGGCGGCTGCCGGAGCGGCGGTGGCGCCAGCCGTGTTGTTGGCGGCGGCCGGCGGCGTGGTCGCCTGGCGCTGCTGGGTCACATTGGAGGATTGACGGCCGACGCTGCTGCCACCACCTGCACGACGGGCTTCAGCGTCAAACGACGCCGTCACCAACGCCGCGCCGGAAACGGCGATGAGCGCCGCGGCGACAAACCGCGAAAGACAGAATTTGGTCATAGAGTTTGCTCCCTCGTACTCGCGCCCCCGCTGCCCCGAGCAGCTGGGAGTCCCACGGACAGCGGGACCTAATCGCGACTTTTCTTACAGTAATCTGAACGTCGTAAGAATAACGGACAAGACGCCGCCCCACAAGTTCCCCGTGGGGTGAAGAAATATCCTGTGGACAGGCCGGGGTTCAGCCCAGGCGCACGCCCTCGTGCAAGGCGGCGATGCCGGCAGTCAGGTTGAAATACTGAACCCGTTCCAGACCGGCGGTGCGCAGCATGTCGGCCAGGGTTTCCTGGTCGGGATGCATGCGGATGGATTCCGCCAGGTAACGGTAGCTGGCTTCGTCCTTGGCGACCTTCTTGCCCAACCAGGGCAGCACGTTGAAGGAATACCAGTCGTAGGCGGGCGCCAGCGGCTTGGCCACGCGCGAGAATTCCAGCACCAGCAGCTTGCCGCCCGGCTTCAGTACGCGGGTCATTTCAGCCAGCGCGCGGTCTTTGTGCGTCATGTTGCGCAGGCCAAAGGCCACGCTGACGCGGTCGAAATAACCCGTGGGGAACGGCAGGCGCTCGGCGTCGCACACGGCGGTGGGCACCAAGAGGCCGGCGTCAGTGAGGCGGTCGCGGCCCACGCGCAGCATGGAATCATTGATGTCGGTCAGCCAGACCTCGCCGGTAGGCCCCGCGCGCTTGGCGAAAGCCTTGGCCAGGTCGCCCGTACCGCCGGCGATGTCCAATACCTTCATGCCGGGGCGGATGGCGGCGCGGCCAATGGTGAAGGCCTTCCAGACGCGGTGCAGGCCGGCCGACATGAAATCGTTCATGACGTCGTAGCGCTGGGCGACCGAATGGAAGACTTCAGCGACCTTGCGGGCTTTTTCGCCTTCCGGCACCGTTTGGAAGCCGAAATGCGTGGATTGGGCGTTGGAGTCGGCGGAATGTTGCGATTCGGAGGGGTTTTGCATGGTGAATTCCCGATATATCCTGGCAATGGTAGCCTATCGGGCACGCCCCGGCGGGCAGAGGGGCACGCCCCGGCGGGCAGAGAACCTTCCCCGGAAGCACCCTGCGGTCACATACCTGAAATATTGCGGCCATACTATCGCAATGTTCGCGCCGCGCCGGCGCTCAGAAGTGTGCCAAATTCGCCATGTCCAGCACCATCCTCGTCGTCGAAGACGAACCCGCAATCCAGGAACTGATCGCCGTCAACCTGTCCTTCGCGGGGCATAAAGTGCTGCGCGCGTTCGACGCCGACCAGGCCCAGACCCTGATTCGCGCCGAACTCCCCGATCTGATCCTGCTGGATTGGATGTTGCCCGGCACGTCCGGCCTGGCCATGGCGCGCAAGCTGCGCAACGACGAGCGCACCCGCGCCGTCCCGGTCATCATGCTGACCGCCAAGGGCTCCGAGCAAGACAAGGTAGACGGCCTGGAAGCCGGCGCCGACGACTACATCACCAAGCCCTTCTCGCCGAAAGAGCTCATGGCCCGCATCAAGGCCGTGTTGCGCCGCCGCGCGCCCCAGCTGACCGATGACGTCATCGACGTGGGCGGCCTGAAGCTGGACCCGGTCACGCACCGCTTGTCCGGCAATAGCCAGTCTTTGCAGATCGGCCCCACCGAGTTCCGTCTGCTGCACTTCTTCATGACCCACCCCGAGCGCGTGTTCTCGCGTTCGCAACTGCTGGATCAGGTCTGGGGCGACCACGTGTTCGTGGAAGAACGCACCGTTGACGTCCACATCCGCCGCCTGCGCAAGGCGTTGGAACCCAGCGGCCACGATGCGCACGTTGAAACCGTGCGCGGCAGCGGATACCGGTTTACGGCACAGCTTCCGACGCGGTAAAACTCCCGCACGATGATCTGGCTGCGCACCCTTTTCCTGGTCGCCCTGTGGGCGGTGATTTCACTACTGGCGCAATGGCTCATAGGTGATCCATTCGGCTGGATCGTGTTTTCCGCCGCGTTGGCCGCCATGCTGCTCTGGCGCAGCTGGCGCCTGACGCTGGTTTCCCACTGGGCCAATCACCCGGACACCTCTCCTCCCGCCTCCGTCGGGCCTTGGGACGACATCCTCGCCCCGCTCTACCGCTACACCCGTGCCCGCGCCCGGGAACTGGCCGAAACCCGCGACACCATGCAAGGCATGCTGGCCGCCGCCCAGGCGCTGCCGGACGGCGCGGTCACGATGAATGAAGAATTCCAGATCGACTGGTGCAACCGCATGGCGCGCCAGCATCTGGGCCTGCGCCTGCCGGCCGACCGTGGCCACAATCTGCTGAACCTGCTGCGCGCGCCGGAATTCGTGGAATACGCGCACCGCTCGTCCTGGCCCGACCCGATCCTGGTGCGGCTGGGCCAGCAAGGCCAGGAACGGCTGATGATGATGCAGCTGACGTCTTACGCCAGTAATCAGCGCCTGCTCATTACCCGCGACGTCACGCAGATTGAACGCCTGGAAACCACGCGCCGCGATTTCGTGGCCAACGTCTCGCACGAGCTGCGCACGCCGCTGACCGTGCTGGCGGGCTTTCTGGAAACGCTGCGCGACATGCCGGCCGATGCCTTGCCCGAAGAACAGCGCGCGCAGTACATCGACATGATGCATGAGCAGGCCCAGCGCATGCAGGCCATTGTCGAAGACCTGCTGACCTTGTCCACGCTGGAATCGTCGCCGGGCAGCGACCCGCGTGCAATCAACATGAGCGCGCTGCTGCAAAAGGCGCGTCAGCAGATCGAAGCCTTGTCGGGCGGACGTCATGTGCTGGAATGGCACATCGACGAAACGCTGGACGTGCTGGGCGCCGAAACCGAGTTGACCTCTGCGCTGTCGAACCTGCTGACCAACGCCGTGCGCTACACGCCCGACGGCGGGACGATCACCGTGCGCTGGGAACGCGAGCCCGATGGCGGCGCGCGCTACAGCGTGCAGGACACCGGCATCGGCATCCCCGCCCGCCACCTGCCGCGCCTGACCGAACGTTTCTACCGCGTGGACCGCGGGCGCTCGCGCGCCGTGGGCGGCACGGGCCTGGGCCTGGCGATCACCAAGCACATCGCCATGCGCCACGATGCCGAATTGCTCATCACGAGCGAGCCCGGCAAAGGCAGCGTCTTTGCGCTGCGCTTCCCCTTCGAACGTATCGCTATCGACGAACCGGCCTGACCGGTTTGCTCGTACCACCCGCGCCGCACAGCCGGCGCGGGTGGTAAATTTCCGGCCATGCGCATCCTGGTCATCGAAGACGAACCCAAACTGGCCGACTACCTTAAGAAGGGGCTGTCGGAACAGAGCCATATCGTGGATCTGGCGCGTGACGGCGTCGACGGTCTGCATCTGGCGCTGGAAGGCGCGTACGACCTGATCGTGCTGGACGTGATGCTGCCCGGCGTGGACGGCTTCGGCATCCTGGCATCGGTTCGCGCACAAAAAGACACCCCCATCCTGATGCTGACGGCGCGCGACGCCGTGGAAGACCGCGTGCGCGGCCTGGAAGGCGGCGCCGACGATTATCTGGTCAAGCCCTTTGCGTTTTCGGAGCTGCTGGCCCGCGTGCAGGCGCTGCTGCGCCGGGGCCGCACGCAAGAACCCACTCTGCTGCGCCTGGCCGACCTGGAGCTGGACCTGGCGCGCCGCCGCGCCCAGCGGGGCGGCCGCCGCCTGGACCTGACCGCCAAGGAATTCAACCTGCTCGCCCTGCTGCTGCGCCGCCAGGGGCAGGTGCTGTCGCGCACCACGCTGGCCGAACAGGTGTGGGACATGAATTTCGACAGCGACACCAATGTCATCGACGTCGCCGTGCGCCGCCTGCGCGGCAAGCTGGACGACCCGTTCGACGCCAAGCTGCTGCACACCGTGCGCGGCATGGGCTATGTGCTGGAGTCGCGCCCCGAGCCCAAACCGGCATGAAGCCGCCGCGCATGCGTTCGATGCAGGCGCGGCTGACGCTGCTGTTGGGCGCCATTGCATTGCTGGTATCCAGCCTGGCCGGGGCGACGTTGTTCTGGGCGCTCAAGCGCGAAGTCGAGCGCCAGGAAATCACCGAGGTCAGCGGCAAGCTGGAATTGATCGACCACCTGATCGACATGCAGAACAGCGCCAGCGGCCTGCACGATCTGGCCGCCACGTTTGACGAGATGCGCGCCGGCCAAGGCCAGTTGGGCATCTGGATCGTGGACGCGCAGGGCCACGCCGTGTACGGCGGCCCCGCCCCTGAAACGCTGGGCACGGCTGACGACGGCAGACAAGTGGTACTGCAAACCGCCGATGGCGGGCGCATGCGCGGCTTGCGCGTGGCCATGAACGACCGCATCCTGCCGGGCGCCGAACTGACCGTGGCCGTCAGCACGCGCACCAGCTCGCAGTTTCTGTACGCCTATGGCACCGCGCTGGTGTTGATCTGCGCGCTCTGGGTGGGCGCGACCGTGGTGCTGGCCGCCTGGGCCGTGCGCCGCAGCATGGCCCCCACGCGCCGGCTGTCGGAGCAGGCCGCCCGCATCCAGCCCGACAATCTGGCGCGCCGCCTGCCGCTGGAAGACACCGACCGTGAACTGCACGACCTGGTGCGGTCCTTCAACCGTACGCTGGAACGGCTGCAATCGGCGTATCAGCAGATGGAAGGGTTCAACGCCGACGTTGCGCATGAACTGCGCACGCCGCTTGCCACGCTGATCAACGGCACGCAGGTGATGCTGTCATCCCCGCGCGACGCCGCCGAGTTGCGCGACGCGCTGGAATCCAATCTGGAAGAGCTCGAAGACCTGAAGACGCTGGTCAACGACATGCTGTTCCTGGCGCGTGCGGACCGCGGGGAACGGGCGGCGGACCTGGCGCCGGTGTCGCTCGCGGCCGAAGCCCGGCGCGTGGCGGAATACTACGAAGCCACGTTGGAAGCCCAAGGTGTGCATCTGCGCTGCGAGGGCGATGCAACGGTGGCCGCCAACCCGGGGCTGGTGCGCCGCGCCTTGGCCAATTTGATCTCCAACGCCATCAAGGCTACGCCCGCGGGGCGCGAAATCGTGCTGACGTGTTCAGCGTCGGCGGCAGGCGCGCGGGTGCAAGTGCGTAACCCCGGCACGCCCATTCCGGCCGCCGACCTGCCCCGCATCTTCGACCGCTTCTTCCGGTCTGGGCATACCCGCGCGCCGCGCAGCGAAGGGCACGGGCTGGGGCTGGCCATCGTGCGCGCCATCGCCCGCATGCATGGCGGCGATGTGGACGCGGTGTCGGATGCGTCTGGCACGGTGGTGGGCATCACGTTGCGCGGGCCGGAAACGTCCCCGCGCCCCCCGAACATTACAAAACCGTAATCCAGGCGACAGAATCGGGTCACCCCGGCTTTCCTACAGTGTCATCACGGTCACTCCTGTAAGGATTTTCGTGAAAGACGCTCTGATTCGCCTTAGCCAGGCTGCTGCCCTGGCCCTGCTGTTCACCGGCGCCGCGCAAGCCGCAGGCGGCCACGATGGCCACAACATGCCGTCCATGGCCATGCCGGCCGCAACGGCCCCGATCGGCAAGCCGGGCGACGCCGCCCGCGCCACGCGCACCATCAATATCGACATGAACGACGCCATGCGTTTCACGCCCGACCGCATCGAGGTCAAGGCCGGTGAGACCGTGCGCATCACGGTGCGCAATGTCGGCAAGATTCGGCACGAGCTGGTGCTGGGCACCGACGCCGATCTGAAAGCGCACTACGACATGATGATGAAGGACCCCGGCATGCGCCACGAGGAAGCCAACGCGGTGTCGCTGGAGGCGGGCAAGTCCGGGCAGATCGTCTGGCGCTTCGACAAGGCGGGTACGGTGTCTTTCGGCTGCCTGGAACCCGGCCATTACTCGGCCGGCATGAAGGGAGCCGTGTCGGTGCTTTGACGCCCGGCACAGACTTCCCATGCGCACACTTCCCCCTCTTGCCCGCCGGCGATTCGTGCAGGGCTTGGCGGCCGGCGGCGCGCTGGCGGCGCTTGGCGGCTGGCGCGCGGCGCTGGCGCAATCGCCGTCGCTGTCCCCGCTGCAGTCGCCATCGCACCCTGCCTCCGCCACCGAATTACGTGGCACCGAGTTTCATCTTGAAATCGGCGAAACGCCGGTCAACTTCACGGGCGCGGCCCGCATCGGCACCACCGTCAACGGCCAGTTGCCCGCACCCATCCTGCGCTGGCGCGAAGGCGACACGGTGACGCTGCACGTCACCAACCGGTTGCGCGAGCAAACGTCCATTCATTGGCACGGCATTTTGCTGCCGTCGAACATGGATGGCGTGCCGGGCCTGAGCTTTGACGGCATCGACCCGGGCCAGACCTTCACCTACCGTTTCGACGTGCGCCAAAGCGGCACGTATTGGTATCACAGCCATTCGGGCTTTCAGGAACAGACGGGCCTGTACGGCGCCATCGTCATCGACCCGCGCCGCCGCGACCCCATCGCGTCCGACCGCGACTACACCGTGCTGCTGTCCGACTGGACAGACGAAGATCCGATGCGGCTTTTCAACAAGCTGAAGGTGATGCCCGACTACTACAACGGCATTCAGCCCAGCGTGCAAAGCCTGCGCGCCGACGCGGACGGCCGTGGCTGGCGCGCTGCGCTGTCTGAACGCCTGATGTGGGAACAGATGCGCATGAACCCGTCGGACCTGGCGGATGTGTCGGGCGCGACCTACACCTTCCTGACCAATGGCGCGACGCCCGCGGGCAACTGGACCGGGCTGTTCACGCCGGGCGAACGCATCCGCCTGCGCTTCATCAACGGCTCGGCGATGACGTACTTCGACGTGCGTATTCCAGGTTTGAAGATGACGGTGGTGGCGGCGGACGGGCAGGATGTGCGCCCGGTGGACGTGGAAGAGTTCCGCATCGGCGTGGCGGAAACGTATGACGTGATCGTCGAGCCGCAAGACGACCGCGCCTACACGATCTTCTCGCAGGCCATGGACCGTTCCGGCTACGCCCGCGCCACGCTGGCCCCACGCGCCGGCATGCAGGCAGACGTGCCGGCGCTGGACCGCGTGCAGCTGCTGGGCATGATGGATATGGGCATGGCGCACGACATGGGCGGTGGAGACCATGCCGGTGCGGGCGCGGCTGCCAATGCAGGGGCAGACGCAGAAGCAGCCGCGATGGACCACAGCGCCATGCCCGGCATGGACCATGGCATGCAGCACGGTTCCGGCGCTGGCCAGGGCGGCATGGTCGAAGTGAAGCATCCCTACCCCGCCGAGCGCGGCGTGGGCAATTCGATGCTGCCCGACGTGGTGTCAACGCGTCTGGACGATCCGGGCGTGGGCTTGCGCGACAACGGCCGCCGCGTGCTCACATACGCCGACCTGCATTCCATCCGCGAACCCGCCGACAACCGCGCGCCCTCGCGCGAGATCGAACTGCATCTGACGGGCAACATGGAACGCTACATGTGGTCGTTCAATGGCGTGAAGTTCTCGGACGCGAAACCCATCGTGCTGCGCTACGGCGAGCGCGTGCGCTTCGTGCTGGTCAACGACACGATGATGACGCACCCCATCCATCTGCACGGCCTGTGGAGCGACCTGGAATCGCCCGACGGCGCGTTCCAGGTGCGCAAGCACACGATCACGCTCAACCCGGCGCAGCGGCTGAGCTACCGCGTCAGCGCCGATGCGCGCGGGCATTGGGCCTACCACTGCCACCTGCTGTATCACATGGAGGCCGGCATGTTCAGAGCGGTCGTGGTGGAGTAACCGATGACGCCTAAGACAAAACGATTGGGCGCCTGCGCCCTGGCGATGATGCTGGTTGCTGCGGGCGCGCACGCGCAAACCGCAGCGACCGATCACGGCGCGATGGACCATGCCAGCATGCCGGGCATGGATCACGGCGCGACGCGTCCGGCGCCAGCCGCCATAGACCATGCCAGCATGGGTCACGGCGACGCCGCAGCATCGAATGCGCCGCCCCCCATCGGCAGCCTGCCGTCCAGCGATGGCGCGGGCGATCGCAGCTACGACAGCTACGGTATCCATCCGCACATGATGGACAACGACCCCACGTGGCAAGTGCTGTTCGACAAGTTCGGCATGTCGCGCAACCGCGATGGGCAGAATACGCTGGATTGGGACGGCCGCTTCTGGTTCGGCACGGCCACCGACCGGCTGGTCGTCAAGAGCGAAGGCGAACGCGAAAACGGTGGCGGCTCGGACGGAAAGGTTGAAGCGTTCTGGAGCCACGCGGTCTCGCCCTTCTGGGACCTGCAACTGGGTGCACGCCGCGACATCGGCACGGGCCCCAAGCGCAACTGGGCCGCCATTGGCATTGAAGGCGTCCTGCCGTACAACATCGAACTGGAGACGACCGGCTATGTGGGTTCGTCGGGCCGCACGGCGCTGGCGCTGAAGGCCGAGTACGACCTGCTGCTGACGCAACGGCTGATCTTCACGCCGGAACTCGAAGCCAGCCTGTACGGAAAATCCGACCCCGAACGCGGGATCGGGTCGGGGCTGTCGACGGGCTCACTGTCGTTGCGGCTGCGTTATGAAATCACGCGGGAATTCGCGCCCTACATCGGCGTATCCTTTGAGCGAAAGTTTGGCCAGACGGCAAGCTACGCCTCGGACGCTGGGGCAAGCCGCTCGCAGACGGCCGTAATGGCCGGTGTGCGGTTCTGGTTTTGACACCCCCCGCCTTTTCGACATTTACCCTACGGAGCATCATGAACGCATCCCGAGTTACGCGCCGCCTGGTTATTGCCGCGGCGCTGTTCACCCCGCTATTCGCCCCCGCGATCACGGCGGCGCAAACGCCCGTCAAGGTTGAAGTCTGGAAGACGCCCACCTGCGGCTGTTGCGAAGACTGGGTCAAGCACATGCGTGACAACGGCTTCACCGTGACCACGCACGATGTGCAAGACACCGGCCCGATCCGCCGCAACGCGGGCATGGCGGACTACGGTTCCTGCCACACCGCCATGGTTGACAGCTACGCGGTCGAAGGCCATGTGCCGGCCAGCGATGTGCGGCGTCTGCTGCTTGAAAAGCCCGACGCAGCGGGCCTGGCCGCCCCCGGCATGCCGCTGGGTTCGCCCGGCATGGACGGCCCGGAGTACGGCGGCCGCAAGACGCCGCACGACGTGGTGCTGGTCGACAAGCAGGGCGGCGCCAAGGTGTTCCAGGCGTATCGCTAGGGCGCGGGGGTGGGAAAGCCGTTGAAACAATTCATCCACACCGTCTCAATGGCTACTCCTTGCACTGCAGCAAAAATGCGCCACAATAAATAACACGCATTCCTCACCCACCCCCTGGCAGTCATGGCAAAAATCGTCCTGTTCGAGAACATCCACCCGAGTGCCCGCGCGGTCTTCGAAGCCGCCGGCTACACCGATATCGTCACGCACGCCGCGGCCCTGCCGCCGGCGCAGATGCACGACGCCCTGCGTGGCGTGCACGTGGCGGGGATTCGTTCTCGCACGCACCTGGATGCCGCCTTGCTGGCCAGCCCCGACCTGCGCGTCGTGGGCTGCTTCTGCATCGGCACCAACCAGGTCGACCTGGATTCGGCCATGCAGCGCGGCATTCCCGTGTTCAACGCGCCCTTCTCCAACACCCGTTCCGTCGCCGAACTGGTGCTGGGCGAAGCCATCCTGCTGCTGCGCCGGATTCCGGAAAAGAACGCCCGCGTGCATCTGGGCCACTGGGACAAGAGCGCGTCAGGCGCGTTTGAAACGCGCGGCAAGACGCTGGGCATCGTGGGCTACGGCAACATCGGCTCGCAGATCAGCACGCTGGCCGAAGGCTTGGGCATGCGCGTCATCTATCACGACGTGGAAGCCAAGCTGCCGCTGGGCAACGCGCGTCCGGCCGGAACGCTGAACGACCTGCTGGAGCAGGCCGACGTGGTGACGCTGCACGTGCCGGGCGGCAAGTCCACCGAAAACATCATGAACGCAGAGACCATCGCGCGCATGCGGCGCGGGGCCATCCTGATCAACGCGTCGCGCGGCACCGTGGTCGACATCGACGCGCTGCACGCCGCGCTGAAGTCCGGCCACCTGGCGGGCGCTGCGCTGGATGTATTCCCGACTGAACCCAAGGGCGCGGACGAGCCGCTGGCAAGCCCGCTGATCGGCCTGCCCAACGTCATCCTGACCCCGCACATTGGCGGCAGCACGCAGGAATCGCAAGAGAACATCGGCCGCGAAGTGGCCGAGAAGCTGGTGCGCTTCATGCAGGCCGGCACGACCAAGGGCGCGGTCAACTTCCCCGAACTGCCGTATCTGGAACCGGCGGGCGCCACCCGTATCCTGCACGTGCACCGCAACGCCCCGGGCGCGCTGGGCACGCTGGACAACCTGATGGCGCAACACGGTTTGAACATCGTCAGCCAGACGCTGCAAACCAAGGGCCAGATCGGTTATGTGATTACGGACGTGGAAGGCCAGGTGGATGACGTGGTGATGTCCACGCTGCGCAGCCACCCGATCACGGTGCGTTGCGACCGGCTGTAAACCGGGCGAGGTTGATCGCTTGATTGCGGATGGCGTTGTGGCTGAATTTGCCATGACGCCATTCTTGTTTATGGCACGCCTTCACCGGCTGCCGCCACCAGGCATTCCGCCATCTTTTCCCGCACGCTGCCCGCGTCGAATGGCAGCCGGCCGATGATGCCGATGTCGCGGTGAAACGCCTGGTCGCCCAACGGCACCAGGCGCAAGCCCGTCATGTCCAGCCCGCGCAGGCGCGGCAACAGCGCCACCCCCAGCCCGTGGCGCACCAGGTTGGCGATGGCTTCAATTTCATCGAGCTCCACCGCTTCGTGCACATTCAAGCGGTGCTTCTTCAAGAAAATATCCACCACCCGCCCGCCGAATGACGCCCGGTCATAGCGGATGAAGGGCTGCGTCGCCAGCACGTCGCGCCAAGGCGCGGCCGGCATGGATTCCGGCATGGCCAGCACCACGGGTTCGCTTAACAGCGGCTGCCAGCCCAGCTCCGGCGGCAGCGTGAAAGGCGGGCGGATCAGCACGGCCATGTCCACTTCGCCCGCGTCCACCTGACCCAGCAGCGACAGCGACACCCCCGGCACAATCCGCACCCGCACATCGGGATACACCGCGCGAAAGCGGCCCAGCGCATCCACCAGCAGGCCTTGCTGCACCGAGGCGATTGCGCCAATGCGCAACGAACCGCTGACATGCCCCGCCCCGGCCGTGGTGACCATGCGTTCAGCCATGGCGACCAATTCTTCGGCCTGCGGCAGCATCTCTCGGCCGTGCGCGTTCAACACCGCGGCGCGCGCGCTGCGGTCGAACAATTCCACGCCCAGGTATTCCTCCAGGCGCTTGATTTGCGCGCTGACCGCCGACTGCGTCAGCCCAAGATGCGTGCCCGCCCCGGTAAAGGTGCCGTCACGGGCCACGGCGATGAAGGTTTTGAACTCTTTGATCACGATCAATATTTTTGATGCTAAGACACAAAAAATATCGTTTTTCAATCAAAAAAACAATACCTAAACTAGGGGCTGGTGCTAGCGCTGTTTTGCACCCGCGGCAGCCCGCATGCCGATCACCCTCTTTTGAATGACCCGGAAATTCTCATGACCGCTCAAACCAACCTGCCGCCGTTCCACCTGGCCTTCCCGGTTCGCGACCTGGCCGAAGCCCGCGCCTTCTACGGCGAAAAGCTGGGCTGTCCGGAAGGCCGTAGCTCGTCCGAATGGATCGACTTCAACTTCTACGGCCACCAGATCGTCGCCCACCTGGCGCCCAGCGAATGCGGCCACAAGGCCACCAGCGCCGTGGACTCGCACAACGTGCCCGTGCGCCATTTCGGCGCGGTTCTTTCCATGGAACAATGGGAAGCCATGTCCAAGCGCCTGATCGACGCCGGCACCGAATTCGTCATCGAACCCTACATCCGCTTCAAGGGCGAAGTGGGCGAACAGGCCACGATGTTCTTCCTGGACCCGTCGGGCAACGCGCTGGAATTCAAAGCCTTCAAGAACATGGATTCCTTGTTCGCCAAGTAATCCGCCGCCAGAGGTGTCGCGCCGTTGAACGCTTCTTCCGAACCCCCTTCTCCGGCCGAACCCTCCTGGCGCATCCAGCCCCAGGGTGATCGCTGCCTGATCATCACCTTTGGCGACCGGATTGACGCGTCGGTCGGCCAGACCTGTCTGGCCGCGGCGCGCAAACTGCGCGACGCGCAATTGGCCGGCGTGACCGACGTGGTGCCGTCATTCGTCGCCGTGGCCGTGCATTACCGGCCCGACGGCGTCGGCGGCGGCCCCACCTGTTCCGCGCTGACCGCCCGCGTCAACGCGCTGCTTGCCGATGGCATCCCTGCCGACGCCTCGGCCGAACGTGACATTGATATCCCGGTTTGCTACGGCGGCGAACATGGCCCCGACCTGGAAGACGTGGCGCGCGCCGCTGGCGTGACGCCCGACGATGTCATCGCCCTGCACAGCGGACCGCGCAGCATGGTGTTCATGCTGGGGTTTGCGCCAGGCCACCCCTACCTGGGCCTGCACGACGAAAAACTGAACATCCCGCGCCGGCCGTCGCCGCGCACCGTGGTGCCCATCGGTTCCGTTGCGGTCGCCAACCGGCAAACGGTGATCTACCCGAACCGGCTGCCCGGCGGGTGGAACATCATCGGCGCCACGCCGCTGACGCTGTTCGACCCGACCCGCGAACCGGCCTCGCTGCTGCAACCGGGCGATTCGGTGCGCTTCGTGCCCATCAGCGCCGACGAGTTCAACCGCATCCGGCAGGCACAGCCATGAGCCTGACCGTCATCAAGCCCGGCATGCTGTCCAGCTTCCAGGACGCCGGCCGCAACGGGTATCAGCATCAAGGCATACCCGCCGCTGGCGCCATGGACGAACGCGCGCACCGGCTGGCCAATGCGCTGGCGGGCAACGCCGGCGCCCCCGCCACGCTGGAAATAACGCTGACCGGGCCGACCTTGCGCTTCGATGCGCCGGCTTGCTTTGCGTTGGCCGGCGCAGACCTTGGCGCCACGCTGAACGGACAAGACATTGCCCCGCACCGCCCGCTAGTGGCCTGCGCGGGCGATACGCTGGCCTTTGGCGCGCGCCCCCCCACCGGTGTGCGCGCGTATCTGGCGGTGCATGGCGGCTTTGCCTTACCCGCGGTGATGGGCAGCGAATCCACGTATTTGCGCAGCGGCTTTGGCGGCTTCCAAGGGCGCGCGCTGGCCAAGGGCGATCACATTGCCCTGCGGACTCCGCTTGCCGCGCACCGGGACCTGAAGGCGCTGCGCGACGCGTTGTGGAACCTGCGCATCTATCTGCCCGGCACGCTGGGCAACACGCGCCGCGCCGCCATCCGCTTTCTGCCCGGCCTGCATTGGCACGAATTTTCGGACGCCACGCGCGACGCGTTCAGCGGCGCGGAATTTCGCGTCAGCCCGCAGTCTGACCGCATGGGCTATCGTTTGACGGGCCCGGCGCTGGCGCTGGAACAGCCGCGCCAAATGCTGTCGGAAGCCGCCTGTTTCGGCACCGTGCAAGTGCCGTCGGGCGGCGAGGCCATCATCCTCATGGCCGACCGCCAAACCACGGGCGGCTATCCCAAGATCGCGCAGATTGCCACGGTGGACCTGCCCGCGCTGGCGCAGACCGCCCCCGGCGACACGCTGCGCTTTGCCCTGATCAGCCTGGACGATGCGCAGCGGCTGGATGCCGAACGCGAACGCGCGTTCACGCAATTGCACGAGGCGCTGGCCCCGCTGCGCGCCTTGTTGACCCCCGCATAAAGGAACCTGCAATGACGACCCGCATCGATTTGAATTGCGACATGGGCGAAAGCTATGGCGCGTGGACCATGGGCAACGACGCGGCGGTGCTGCAATACGTCAGCTCCGCCAACATCGCCTGTGGATTTCATGGCGGCGACCCGGCCACCATGCGCAAGACGGTGGCGGCCGCCCTCAAGCAGGGCGTGGCACTGGGCGCCCACCCCAGCTTGCAGGACCTGGCGGGCTTTGGACGCCGCAGCATCCCGACCACGCCCGATGAAGCCTATGACATCGTGGTCTATCAGATTGGCGCGCTGGCCGGTGTGGCCGCCTCGCAAGGGGCGCGGCTGCATCACGTGAAGGCGCACGGCGCGTTGTACAACATGGCCGCAAAAGACGAAGGCCTGTCGCGCGCCATCTGCCAGGCGGTCAAGGATGTGGACGCGTCACTGATTCTGTATGGGCTGGCCGGCAGCAAGCTGATCGACGCCGCGCGCGCCATTGGGCTTGCGGCCGCCAGCGAAGTGTTCGCCGACCGCTCTTACCAGGACGACGGCTCGCTGACGCCGCGCACGCGCGCGGGCGCCATGATCGAAGACTTGGAGCAAGCGGTGGCGCAAGTCATAGGCATGGTGCGCGAAGGCAAGGTGCGTTCGGTGGATGGCCGCGACGTACCGGTGCAAGCCGACACGCTCTGCATTCATGGCGACCAGCCCAACGCCCTGTTGTTCGCCAACGGCATCCGCCAGGCGCTGGAGCAGGCGGGCATTGAAGTCCGCACGCCTGCGCGCGGCTGAACGCGCAGCCCCTTAAAGCAAGGGGTCAGGCCCGGCCGTAACGCGGCGCCGCCTCTTGCCTTACGGGTTCAATGGCGTCGCGATACACCTGCACAATGCTCGGCAGCACTTCCAGCACGTACGTGCGCGTCAACCCCGCAGCGCGCTCAAAATCGCGCACTGCCACGGCCTGCGTGATGCCGTGGGTGTAGGTCTGGATGGTGTTGGTTTCAATCGAGCGCCGGGCCAGCAGGAAGCGCAGCGGCTCCACCTGTTCGTAGAGCTTGCTCAGCATGCTGGTCAGCGGCGTGTTGCCGGTGTAGCGGGCGCTGGCCAGATAGAACTCGCGGCATGCCGCGATGCTGGCGCGCACGTCGCGCTTGGCCATCGACGACGCAATCGCTTCGTCGTAGCTGCGCAGCTCGGCCACCAGCGGCGACAGATCCGTCACGTCGGCCAGCTGGCGCAGGCAATACGCCTCCAGCTCCGCGCGCAACATGTACAGGTGGCGGATTTGCGTTTCGGTATAGAGGGTGACCCGAAAGCCCTTGCGTTGGATATGCGTGACCAGGCCGCTCAACTCCAGCAAACGCAGTGCTTCCCGGATCGGGCTGCGGCTGGTGCCGAAACGCTGCTCTAGTTCTTGCTCCCGCAAGGGCTGCCCGGGCCGGATAGTGCCATCCACTATCAACTCACGAATCTGTTCCTGAAGGAAATACGGAATCGTGGCGGGCGCTTTGACGTCCAATCGGCTCCCCTTGTACTGCGCGAGGCATGGTATGAGACACCGAGAAGATACTAGAAATCTCTTGAAACACAAATAGGAAAATTGTTGCAGAGGTCAAAACGGGTTTGTCTCAGTCCCCGCCGTTCAATCCCAATCATCCCGATAGACGAACTTTGGCATCTGCCAGTTAAAGCGCAGAGCCAACAGACGCATGGCCAGCCCCACCGCCAACGCCAGCGGTACGGCGGCATTGGCCGACAAGCCCAGCGACTGGCCGCCCAGGTACAAGGCGCCGGTCAATACCGATACGCTGGCGTACAGCTCTTTGCGGAACAGCAGCGGCACTTCGTTGCAGAGCACATCGCGCAGCACCCCGCCTGCGCAACCGGTGATCATGCCGCTGATCAAAACGACGGTGACCGGCAGCTGCATCATCTGCGCCACCTGGCAGCCGATGACGGTGAACGCCACCAAACCCAGCGCGTCGGCCAGCAGGAACACGCTGCGCAAGCGCCGCATCACGGGCGCGATCAAGGCCGTTAGGATGGCGGCCCCGCCGGTCATCCACAGGTACTCGGGATGGATGACCCAGGTCAGCGGGTAATGCCCCAACAGCACGTCGCGCAGCGACCCGCCGCCCAGTGCAGTGACGCAGGCGATGATGCAGACGCCCATCCAGTCCATGTCGCGCCGGCCGGCCGACAGCGCCGCCGTCATGGCTTCGGCCACGATGGCGACTAAATACAGCGTGTGCAGCAAGGCGGGGGAAATGTCGGAGAACATGGAGATAACAGTTATAGAAAAAAGGGCCAGGGAAACCGGCGCGGCCAACCCCACATTGTATTGACGCTGATATTGCGCAATCCGCCATTGCCTGGTTGCGGCGCGTCCCTTACGCTGGACCGTGCGTTGACATCGATCAATCCCCTGTCTGCGTGGCGGCGAGACAATGGGATAACGCCCTGACAGGGCAGTACAAGCCAGGCTGCGCGGACGCGGGAGTCGCCACTCTGGCCACAACCGGGAGATAACGTATGACACAGCAAACAGGCCCCATCCTTCTGGCGACTGACCTGAGCGCGCGCGGCGATCGCGCCTTGGACCGCGCGCTACAGCTCACGAAGGAACTCAATACCAAGCTGATCGTCCTGCATGTCATGGAAAGCCATGCCACGCCTGCGCGCCTGACCACGCCGGTCTGGCGGCGCCTGTCGTCTGACCACAAGTCGCTGGCCGAACGCGAGCTGGCTGAAGACCTGTCTGCGGCTGACGTGCCGTCGGAAGTGGTGGTGGTGTCGGGCGATCCGCTGACGCGCATCATGGAAACCGCCGATAGCTATGGTTGCTCGCTGATCGTCACCGGCATCGCCCGCGACGAAACGCTGGGCCGGCTGCTGCTGGGCACCACCGTTGAGAAGCTGGCCCGGCAAGCGCGCCAGCCGGTGCTGGTCGTGAAGACCCGCCCGCGCAAGCCGTATCGCGACGTGTTGGTCGCCACCGACTTCTCGCCCGGCTCGCGCCAGGCCCTGCGCGCCGCGCTGCAACTGGTGCCCAACGCCAACCTGACACTGTTCCATGCGTACGACGTGCCGTTCCAGGGCAAGTCCGTGCCTGACGACGCCGTCACGCGCAGCTTCTACAAGGGCGCGGAACAAAGCGCGCAGGAATTCACGGCGCAAACGCCGGAACTGGCTGGGCTGACGCCGCCCAAGGTGGTGCTGGAACCCGGCCAACCCGAAACCGTGCTGTCGGAATATTCGTTCAACCATCGCTCCGACCTGGTCGTGACCGGCACGCACGGCCGCACCGGCATCCTGCGCACCGCCATCGGCAGCGTGGCTGAGCGCCTGTTGGAATCCCTGCCGAGCGACGTGCTGATCGTCCGGCTGATCGACGGCGAATAAGCGGGCCGGCAGGATCAGCACGGCCCCATGAAAAAGCGGCGCTTCTGGCGCCGCTTTTTGCTGTGCTGCGATGTGTCTGGGAAACGATTACGCCTGGTCGCCCTGCTTTTCCATGGTTTCGATCGTGCCACGCAGCATTTTCAACAGCACCAGCCCCGGCACGGCAATCACCACCGTCAGCAGGAAAAACCCCGGCCAGTCCAGGTACGCCACCAGCGGCGGCGTCAGCGGCCCCGCCAGATACGTGCGCCCCACGGCAGATAGCGCCGACAGCAGCGCAAACTGCGTGGCCGAAAACCGCTGCCGGCACAACGCCATCAACAGGCCCACGAACGACGCGGTGCCCAAGCCGCCGCACAGGTTTTCGATCCCCACGCCGGTGGCCATCAGCCAGATATTTTTCGGGCTGACCGCAATCAGCCAGTACGCCAGATTCGACACCGCTTGCAGCAGCCCGAACGCCATCAGCGACCGGTACAGGCCCCAGCGCGACATCAGCGTGCCGCCGGCCAGCGCGCCCACGATGGTGGCGGCCAGCCCCAGCACTTTGTTCACGGTGCCGACTTCGGTGGGCGTGAAGCCCGCGCCGCGGATCAGGAAGGTGGTGGACAAGGCGCCCGCGAACGCGTCGCCCAGCTTGTACATCACGATCAGCAGCAGGATGGAGATAGCGCCCGGCCGCGTAAAGAATTCGACCAAAGGCTCGCCCACCGCCTGCCCCAGATTGCGCGGGGCGCGAGCGACGTGTTCCGGCTCGGGCGCCCACAGCGTGGCCAGCACGCACAGCAGCATCAACCCGCCCATCAGCACATAGGTGTTGCCCCAGCCGATCCACTGGTCCGCCAGGATCAGCGCCAACCCGCCTGAGGCAATCATGGCCAGCCGGTACCCCATCACCTTCATGGCAACGCCGGCGCCGCGTTCCTCCTTGCGCAACACGTCCGTGCAATACGCGTCAAACGCGATGTCCTGGGTGGCGGACAGAAACGCCACCCCCACGGCCAGCATCGCCAGCGGCATCAGCGCGGTGGAGGGCGACATCAGCCCCATCAGCATGATGGCCAGGCCCAGCAGCACTTGCGTGACCAGCATCCAGCCGCGGCGGCGGCCAAGCAGCGGCGGCACATAGCGGTCGATGAGGGGGGCCCACAGGAATTTGATGGTGTAGGCCGTGCCTACGAGCGTCAGGAAACCGATTTCCTGGAGCGGGACGCCTTCCACGGTGGCCCAGGCTTGCAAGGTGCCGCCGGTCAAGGCCAGAGGCAATCCGCTGGCAAAGCCCAGGACCAGCAAGGGGGCCACGCGGGGGCTGGTGTAGACGTTGGATACAGCGGTAATGACGGTCTCCTGAAACGCGCCAGCACGGCGCAACAGGCGTTGCGCCGCGAGGCTTGCGGCATTTTAGGGCCTGTTCGGCCGCGCCGTCAGGGCGATCGGTGTCGGAATGTCAGGGCGTCGCGAAGCGATACACCGCCAGCGTGCTGCGCCAGCTGGGGAACAGCTTGACCTCGTGCCCTTCGTTGAACGTGGCGCGTTCAAGAATGCGCAGCTTCAGCTCACCGGCCAGCTGTTCGAAGTCGCGCAGCGTGCACAGGTGAATGTTCGGCGTGTTGTACCACTGGTACGGCATCTGGCCCGTGACCGGCATGCGGCCACGCAGGATGGCCCAGCCGTGCGGCCAGTAACCGAAGTTGGGAAACGACACGATACCGTGGCGCGCCACCCGCGCCATTTCGCGCAGGATGTGTTCGGTGCGGTGCATGGACTGAAGCGTCTGCGACAGCACCACCGTGTCGAACTGTTTGTCGTCAAACAGCGCCAGGCCGTCTTCCAGGTTTTGCTGAATGACTTCAACCCCGCGCCGCACGCAGGCGATCACGCAGGTGTCGTCCAGCTCAACGCCCGCGCCGCGCACCTGGCGGTTGTCGCGCAGGTGCGCCAGCAGCGCGCCGTCGCCGCAGCCCAAGTCCAGGACGCGGCTGCCGGGTTCGATCCAGCCCGCGATGCGCGCCAGGTCGGGCCGCAGCGCGTTATGGGCATAGCGGGGGGTGACAGGAGTCATGCGGAACGTCCTTCGGTCAGGGCGGTATCGCCCGCCAGCCCAAGCTCGCGCGCGATACGTTCGTAGTAGCCACGAACCACGGCATGGTAGCGCGCGTCTTCCAGCAGGAAGGCGTCGTGCCCGTGCGGCGCGTCGATTTCGGCATAGGTGACGGGGCTGGCGTTCTTCAGCAGCGCCCGCACGATTTCGCGCGAGCGCTCGGGCGGGAAGCGCCAATCAGTCGAGAACGACACCAGCAGGAAGTCGGCCTTGGCGGGCGCCAGCGCGCGCGCCAAGTCGCCGCCCGTCGTGCGGGCCGGATCAAAATAATCCAGCGCGCGCGTGATCAGCAGATAGGTGTTGGCGTCGAAATAGCGGGTGAATTTCTCGCCCTGGTAACGCAGGTACGACTCCACTTCGAACTCGACGTCGTAGCCGTAGTGGTAGGCGCCGTTTTCGGCGGGCGCGCGTTGCGCACGGCCAAACTTTTCGGCCATGTCGTCATCGGACAAGTACGTGATGTGGCCGATCATGCGCGCCACCGATAGGCCGCGGCGCGGCACGGTGTCTTGCGCGTAGTAGTCGCCGCCGTGGAAATCCGGGTCGGTGATGATGGCGCGGCGCGCCACTTCGTTAAAGCCGATGTTCTGCGCCGACAGGCGCGGCGTGCTGGCAATGACCACGCAGTTGGCCACGCGGTCGGGCAAGGTGATGGCCCAGCTGAGCGCTTGCATGCCGCCCAGCGATCCGCCCATCACCGCCGCAAAGCGATCGATACCGAAGTGATCGGCCACGCGAGCCTGCGCGCGCACCCAGTCTTCCACGGTCAGCACCGGGAACGCGGCGCCCCAGGGCTTGCCGGTTTCGGGGTTGACGCTGGCCGGACCCGTCGAACCGAAGCAGGAGCCCAGGTTGTTCACGCCGATGACGAAGAAGATGTTGGTGTCCACCGGCTTGCCGGGGCCGACCATGTTGTCCCACCAGCCGACATCGCTGGGGTTGTCTGCCGCCAGGCCCGCCACGTGGTGCGAGGCATTGAGCGCATGGCAGATCAGGACCGCGTTGGTGCGCTGCGCGTTGAGCGTGCCGTAGGTTTCCACGGCAAGTTCGTACGCAGCCAGCGACTGGCCGCTAAGCAAGGGCAGCGGCTCATCGAAGCGGATGAAGGTGGGTGCGACAAGACCGACGGAACCGGGATCAGCGGAGTCGGACGTCGTGACGGTGGCGGGGACGAACCCGCTGGCCGAATCACCGGCCAAATGTTGGGCAGGAGTGGTCATACGGACCTCTTTAGCTGGATTTATTGGAAGGCGCCCGCAAGCGGATCAGGCAAATCGGCGCCGAAATATGGGTACTGCACTCAGGTACAGCGGAAAGAATTCTAGCACTGCTTGGTGGGGCTGCTGAAGCGGGCCGCCGGTGTGACAATAGCGCTTACCGGCGGCGCGCTTCGCCAGCCCCCACCCATTTCGCGCGGCGCGCCCCCCTGACAGGAAGGATATGGCTCACATCTATCTGGACGAACTTCAACACCTGGCGGCCGCCGCCCTGGCCGCCGCCGGCGCCAATCCGGCGATGGCGGACAGCACCGCCCGCGCGCTGGTCTTTGCCGAAAGCCAGGGCATCAGTTCCCACGGCCTGTCGCGCGTGCCGTTCTACGCCGGCCATCTGCGCGCCGGCCGCGCCATCGGCTCGGCCGTGCCGCGCATGGTGCACGAGCGCGGCGGCGCAGCGCTGATCGACGCGGGTTCGGGCCTGGCCTATCCCGCCTGCGCCATGGCGGTCGAGCAAGCCGCCCTGCGCGCCCGCGAACACGGCATCGCCTTCATCGGCGTGGCCAACAGCCATCATTTCGGCGAAGCCGCCTACCACCTGGAAGCGCTGGCCGATGCCGGGCTGGTGGCGCTGGCGCTGAGCAATTCGCCCGCCGCCATGCCGGCCTGGGGCGGCAAGCGTCCGCTGTTTGGCACCAACCCCATCGCCGCCATCTTTCCCCGCCGCAATGGCGCGCGGCTGGTGATTGATTTGTCTCTGTCGCAAGTGGCGCGCGGCAAACTGATGATCGCCGCGCGCGACCACCAGCCCATTCCGCTGGGCTGGGCATTGGACGCCGACGGCCAGCCCACCACTGACCCCAAGGCCGGGCTCGCAGGCAGCATGCTGCCCGCAGGCGGCGTCAAGGGCGCGATGCTGGCGCTGATTGTCGAACTGCTGGCGTGCGCGCTGACCGGCGCGCACTTCGGTTTCGAAACGGAATCGTTCTTTGTCGACGCAGGCGGCCCCGCGCAGCTGGGCCAGGCCTTCATGGCGATCGACCCGGGCGCGCTGGCGGGCAACAACACCTACCTGGAACGCGTCGAAACCCTGGTTGACGCCATGCTGGAAGACGACGGCGTGCGCCTGCCCGGCGACCGCCGCCGCAAGCTGCGCGACGAAGCCGTGAAGCACGGGGTCGACATCCCCGACCCGCTCATGGCGCAACTGCGCGAGATGGCGGGCGTGGCCTAGCGCGCTAGGCGCCCTGGGTGAACCACAACATCAAGGGCGCCAGCAACAGGAACACGACCGTCGACACCAGCACCGCGCCAGCGGCGGTGTCGCCCAGCGTCGTATAACGCTTGGCGTACATGTAGCTGACCACGGCGCACGGCATGGCCATTTGCAGGCTCAGCGGGCCGGCCAGCACGGGCTCCAGGTCCAGCGCCCACACCACGGCCAAGCCTGCCGCCAGGCCCACCACCAGCCGGATCGCCGCGACTTTCGCGCCATCGCGCAGGCCGTTGGACGGAATCAGCGCCAGCGCATGGCCCAGGCTCAGCAGCATCAGCGGCACCGTCACCGCGCCCAGCATGCGGGCCGTTTCAATCATCCATTCCGGGACGGGGATATGCAGCATGCGCAATGCCACCGCCACCACCGACGCCAGCAGAATGGGGCTTTTCCAGCTGCCCTTGGTGTTCACGCCCGGCAGCAGCCGCACGGCGATTGTGTGCATGACAAAGGAATTCACGGCAAAGAATGCCACGGCCACCGACAGGCCCGCATCGCCAAACGCCAGTTGCGAAATGGGCAGGCCCAGGTTGCCGGCGTTGGGCAGGAAGGCCGTGGGCAGCAGCGTGCGCACCGGCAACTTCCACAATTTCAGCAGCAGCGCGCCAACCGCGGCGCACAGCAGCAGCGCCAGCAACGTGGCCGCCGCCACGTCGGCCAACGCGCGATCGTCCAGGTGGGTCGTGACAAAGGTGTGGAACACCAGGGCCGGCGTGGTCACGGAGGTGACGAGCGTGGTGATGAACGCCCCGCCAAAAGGGATATCGCGCTTGCCCCACAACACCCCGATGCCGACGCACGACAACAAAGGCAGCATCAGCACAATGGCTGACAGGTAAAACTGGGCAATGGCAAACATACAACTATTCCGTCAGAGATAAAGAGATTGATGCGCCAAGGCATCAATGCTTGCCCAGGGGCGATGTGGGCCGCAGCATGGGGGCACCTTGTCAACTACAGGGCGCACCGCCCATTGCCGCCATGTCCGTCAATCGTCCGCTGTCCGCATATTGCCCCGACCTGTTGCCCAGCAACCCGCCCCTGTCCCGCTTGCACCCGCCGATTTCGCCGCTGACCTCACTGTCGGCGCCCTTGCCCAGCGAGATGTCGGCCGCCAAGCCCCTGTCAGACCGCCAGGCCATCTGCCTGTTCTGGTCGGCCGCAGGCAAAACCAGCTGGGAAACGGCCCGCATCCTGGATGTCAGTGAAAGCACCGTGAATTTCCACCTGCGCAACGCCTGCACAAAGCTCGGCGTCCGGGGCCGGCGAGCCGCCGTGGTGGCGGCAATACGCCAGGGGCTGCTGGACACCGTCATGGTTTGACGGGTTTGGCCGGGTTCACCACCACCGACCGCAGGAATTCCCGCGCGCGTTCGGCGGGCAGGCTTTCCGTCGTGCCCGCCGCCACCGCTTCGATCAGCATGGTGTCAGTGACCCAGACCTTCGCCTGCAACCATCCCGGCTTGCCCATGGCTTTGCCGTGCACCTCGATTTCCTGGCCGTAGGGCGGCCACGCCATAGGCGGGGGGGCCTGCATGTTGGCGTACAGCGAATGCATCAGCGCCACGCCCAACGCCTGCTTGGCCACCGGGTCCGCCGCAATGTCGGGCGGCAGCGGCGCGCTGCCGATGGCAAACACCGCTTCACCCACCGTGGCCGTGGCCAGGGTAAAACGCAAGGTATGGGTATCCAGGCGCAAGTCGCGGGTTTCCGTCGACACGCGATCCGGGAACGCGGCGCGCACATGCCCGTCGGCCACGTCCACTTCGCGCCAGTTGTAACGGGGCGAGCAGGCAGCTACCAGCAGCGCCAACCCCACAATCACGCCGGCTTTCTTGAACATGAAACGAAACAGCGATGAAATCGTCATTACCCGAGGCCCGTGACGCCTAATCATTTCGAGGAATCTGGAAATTGTCGCCGATTTCGATGACCCCTGCGCCTGACGGCACGCCACTGGCCAATTATCTTTGGCCCGCCGCCCCCAATGTGCCCCCGCCGATTACCGGCGCGGGCACCCCCGGCATCTACCTGCTGCACGGGCTGAGCGAACACGCCGGGCGCTATGACCGCCTGGCCCGCTGGCTGGCCGCACGCGGCTGGACGGTGGGCGCGCACGACCACCGCGGCCACGGCCGCTCGGGCGGCGCCCCCGCCACGCTCGCCCACCAGGAAGACCTGGTCACTGACGCCGTCGAACGGCTGACCGCCTGGACGCAAGCCCAAGGCCGCCCGCCCATCGTGCTGGCCCACAGTCTGGGCGCGCTGGTGGCGGTGCGCATTGCGCTGCGCCGCATGGCCGAACTGGATGCGCTGGTGCTCAGTTCGCCGCCTTTCGTGGTCAACGTCCCGCTATGGGTGCGCCGCACGCTGACGTGGATGTCCCTGCATGCCCCGGACCTGCGCGTGCCCCACGGGCTGGCGCCCGCCCGTATCTCGCATGACCGGGCGGTCGTCAAAGCCTACCGGTCCGACCCGCTGGTGCGGCGCCGCATGACAGGCCGGCTGGCGCGCTTCGTGGACGAAGGCGGCCAGGAAGCCCTGCGCGAGGCCGGGCTGCTGCCCTGCCGCACCCTGCTGATGGTGGCGGGCGACGATTCCATCGTCGCGGCCGAAGGCAGCCGCCAATTCGCACAGCGGGCGCCCGCCGAATTGCTGACTCTGCGCTGGTACGACACCGCCTGGCACGAGATTTTCAATGAAACGGCCCCTATTTCCGATCCGGTTTATGCTGACCTGGACGAGTGGCTGGCGCGTACGGCTCAGGCATTGTCCCTGCGCCCAGTATTGGCTCCCTCGGCACAGGAAGCCGGCACCCCGTAAAATCCGGCGACAGACCCATACGAGAAGAATCCGTGACTGATACCGCCGCCAACCGCCTCTCCCGCCTAGAGGCCAACCGCTCGCTGCTGACCCAGACGCTGCGAGGCATTGAGAAAGAAGGCCTGCGCGTGGACGAACAGGGCATCCTGTCGCGCACCCCGCACCCCGCTGGCCTGGGTTCGGCACTGACCAACGAACACGTCACCACCGATTATTCCGAGTCGCTGCTCGAACTGATCACGGGCACCCACACGGATGTGGACGCGCTGCTGGCCGAGCTCACCAATACCCACCGCCACGTTTACAGCGTGCTGGACCACGAGCTCATCTGGAATCAGTCGATGCCGGCCACGCTGCCCGCAGAAGCCGACATTCCCATCGCCTGGTACGGCAAGTCGAACACCGGCATGCTCAAGCATGTTTACCGCCGGGGTCTGGCCGAACGCTATGGCAAGACGATGCAATGCATCGCCGGCGTGCATTACAACTTCTCGCTAGCCGAAGACTTGTGGTCGGTGCTGGATACGCAGCCTGGCTCGGTGCAAGACCGCCGTTCGCGCGGCTACATCGGGCTGATCCGGAACTTCACGCGCTATTCCTGGTTGCTGATGTATCTGTTCGGCGCGGCCCCCGCGCTGGCCAGCGACTTCCTGCGCGGCCGCGAACACCCCTTGAACCGCCTGGGCGACCACACGCTCTACTTGCCGCATGCCACCAGCCTGCGCATGAGCGACCTGGGTTACCAGAACAAGGCGCAGTCGCAGTTGAAGCTTTGCTACAACGACCTGGACACGTTCCTGGGCCGTTTGTACGACGCCGTGACGCAGCCCTGGCCCGACTACCAAAAGCTGGGCACGCATCGCAACGGCGAATGGATTCAGCTGAACACCAACGTGCTCCAGATCGAAAACGAGTACTACTCCAGCATCCGCCCCAAGCGCGCCACCGGCCGCTGCGAACGCCCCATCACGGCGCTTGCGGAACGCGGCGTGCAGTACGTGGAAGTGCGCTGCCTGGATATCGACCCCAGCTCGCCCGTGGGCATCGACGCCAGCACCAGCCGCTTCGTTGACGCCTTCCTGCTGTTCTGCACCACGTCCGACAGCCCGTTCTTCCCCGCCAGCGGCTACTGCCAGCGCAGCGCCGACAACTTCTCGACCGTCGTCAAGGAAGGCCGCAAGCCCGGCCTGATGCTCGACCGCGAAGGCCAGGCCGTATCGCTCACGCAATGGGGCCACGAACTGCTGGACCAGATCGCGCCGTACGCCGCGTTGTTCGATTCCGCGCTCGGCGGCAACGCCTATGCCGAAGCCTTGTCCGCGCAGCGCGCCAAGCTTGATCACCCCGACACCACGCCGTCGGCGCGCTTGCTGGAAGCGCTGACGCAAAGCGGCTTGTCGTTCCATGATTATTCGCTGCAACAAAGCCGCCAACACGCAGACACGCTGCGCGCGCAAGCGCTGCCGTCAGATCTGGCGGCCGCCTATGAGCAAGCCGCCGCGCAGTCCACGGTGGAACAACAACGCCTGGAGCAATCCGACACGGTGGATTTCGACACCTATGTCGCCCGCTACCACGAGGCGCTGAAAGCGCCGCGCAAATAAGGCGTATCGTTAGGGTTTGGTTTTGCGGCGCCCGTTCCTGGGCGCCGCGAATCACGTCAGTCACTCAGGAGGTTTTTTCCATGCGCCGCACTGCAACACTCTTGCTGGCCTTGGCAGCCAGCATGGCGGGTATCGCCCATGCCGCGCCGCCCGCCATGCAGACCGTGGAATCGGTAGACCTGAAACGCTACGCAGGCATGTGGTACGAGATCGCGAATTTTCCGATGTTCTTCCAGCGCAACTGCGTCGGCGACACCACGGCGGAATACACCGCGCATCCCGATGGCACGATAGGCGTGAACAATCGCTGCCGCACGAAGGATGGCGATATCGATTCCGCCTCCGGTACCGCCACTGTCGTGGAAGGCAGCAACAACGCCAAGCTTGAAGTCACGTTCGTCAAACCCTTCAAGGGCGACTACTGGGTCATCGGCCTGGACCCGGAATACCGCTGGGCGGTGGTGGGCACGCCCGACCGCAAGTACCTGTGGATTCTGTCGCGTTCGCCGCAACTGCCCAAGGAAGAATTGGACAAAGCCCTGGCCGCGGCCACGGCTCAGGGCTATCAATTAGATGAACTGCGCTACACACCGCAGAAGTGACGCAGCACTGACGCAGCTGTAGCTCAGCAGCCGCTCAGCAGTCTCTCAGCAATGACACAACCGGCGCATGATTGCGCCGGTTGTCATTTGGCCACGAATCAGCCCACGACAGGTCAGCCCGCGTAGTCTCGCGCCAGACGCACGACCGTCACGCCGGGCTTCAACTGCCGCAACGACGGCATGATCAGCGTGCAGTGATCGTACGGCGTCACGATGGGCTGGCCATCTGCCCAGCCGATCACCGAACCCGCTGCTTCCAGCGTTTCCAGCCCTGTCCAGCCCTGCGCAAACTGCACGTCCATCGACGGTGCAACGACGGCATTCGTCACTTCCAGCACACGTTGCACGGCAGGATCAGGCATCAGCCAGCCCGCCGGCAGGTCAGCCGCATCCAGCACGCCCGACTCCACCAGCATGCGCGCCACCATGTCGCGCGCCACATCGCGCGCGGCCAGCTCGCCGTGGAAACCGCATTCGATCAGCAAGGCGCAGGCGTCTTCGCGCGCCGGGTCGCCGAACTGCGCAAAGTCACGCATGCGCACGCCGTCCTTGTGACCCGCATCCACGATCACGTGTTGCGGCGCCTTCAGGCGGCGCGCCAACGCGATGTTGCGCGGCAAAACGCCCGTCAACAACAAGGGCGCGCCCGGCTCATGCATGGAATGCAAATCCAGCAGCCAGTCCGCGCGCTCCACAAAGGGGCGCAGGGCCGCGCCGCGCTGGCGGTCGGGCGTGGTCGGGTTGTCCAGGCGCTCGGCGCTCCAGACGCGGTTCATGTCTTCGGCTACGAAGCGCGAGGCATCGTGGTTGGCATGATCAAAGCGGTCGAACGCGTCCAGGTTGCAGAACGCCAGCGTCAGGCTGCCGCGGCGCGGCTTCACGCCAGCGGCCAGCAAGTCCTTCAACGCCCACGCGCCGCACAGCTCGTTGCCGTGCACCAGCGCGGACACCATGAGCGTGCGTCCCGGCACGCCCGAATCAAAATGCCACACGCCCGGCGTGCCAGTGTTGCCGGCGCGCTCGGCGCTCAGGTCGGGAACGGGAAGCTTGAATTCCATGGTGTGATCCGCTGTGTTGCCTGGTGATGCGATGGGGTTGATGGCTGTGGTTTTAGTGCACGTCTACTGCACGTTTACTCTGCACGTTTACTGTGCTTCGATCTTGGCGGCCTTGACCAGCGCGCCGTACTTCTTCGTCTCTTCGGCCTGATAGGCCACCATGTCCACGCCCGGCTTGGCCACTTCGCCGCCTGCGTCCTGCATCTTGTTGCGGAACGGTTCGGACTTCAGCGTTTCATCCAGCACGGTGCGCAGCTTGGTGACCACCGGCTCCGGCAAACCCGCCGGGCCATACAGCGCGAACCACAGGTTGATATCGACAGATTCAAAGCCCGGGGTAGCGGCCAGCGGCGCGATCTCGGGCGCGGCCGGCGAACGCTTGTTCTCGGTCAGCCCCAGCGCCACGATGTTGCCGCTGCGCACTTGCGGCAGGCCCGAAGACAGCACCAGCATGCCGTAGTCCAGCTGGCCGCTCATCAGGTCCGTCACCAGCGGCGACACACCGCGGTACGGCACGTGTTCGGCGCGCGTGCCGGTGGCCTGGTTGATCATTTCGCCCGCCAGATGCAGCGTGGTGCCCACGCCCGACGAGCCGTAGTTGAACGTGCCGGCGTCAGCGCCGCGCAGCTTCTTCAGATAGTCGGCGGCAGTTTTCACGCCGGAATTCTTGCTGGCGGCCAGCAGCATCGGCTGCG
Source organism: Achromobacter kerstersii (assembly GCF_902859595.1). GTDB lineage: Bacteria > Pseudomonadota > Gammaproteobacteria > Burkholderiales > Burkholderiaceae_B > Achromobacter > Achromobacter kerstersii. The sequence continues at coordinate 58,615 of NZ_CADIJQ010000006.1, forward strand.
AGGCCACGAGGCCCAGCGCCGTGAAATCCTTGGCGCTGTCGTACTTCACCGCCGTGTTGATCATGCGGGCAATCACCATTTCATTGGTCGAGCCCAGAAAGATGGTGTAGCCGTCGGGGGCCGCACGCGCCACGCGTTGCGCGCCGATGGTGCCGCCGGCGCCGCCCACGTTTTCGACCACCACGGTCTGGCCCAGGCGCTTGCCCAGCTCTTCGCCCAACAGGCGCGCGGTCAGGTCCAGGCTGCCGCCGGCGGGGTAGCCGACGATCAGCGAAATGGTACGGGCGGGGTAATCCGCGGCAGACGCGGCCGGGGCGGCAGCCAGGGCCGAGGCGGCACACAACGCAACAAGCGCTGCACGCAGCGGATGCAGAATGGACTTCATGGTTTTCTTCCTTGGGGTGCTGGGGGTGGACGGCGTGGCCGTCTCATTTGAGGTTTAGGCTCACATTTTCGTGGCGCGCACGCACGTCATCCGTGCCAAAACGGCACATCTTCGTGCTTATCTTGTTTTTCGATAATGATGGGCAGCCGCAGAACGGCGATCAGGCCTTGCGATTGGCGGTGGCTTCCCAGGCGGCTTCCGCCAAATCCGTCAAGCGCGCGCGCGGCCGGTACAAGCGCACTTCAAAAGCGATTTCCTCGCTGCGGCCACCCAGCGCGGCCAACACGCCTCGCCGGCAATCCGCCGCCACCATCGACCACGGCAACCACGCCACCCCCACCCCCTTGGCAACCGCACCATGGGCGGCGTCCAGCGAATCGCTGCGCACGAACGGCGTCAGCGCATAAGGCGTGGTTTCCAGGCGGTCGCCAACGATGCGTTCCATCGCCAGCCCGCCCGTGTAGGTAATCAGCGGCACCGGCGGCCCGCCATCTTGCAGCGTGTAGCGGGCGCGGCCGCGCGTATCCACCTGGCTGACCGGCACCAGCTTGTCGGTGGCCAGCGTCATGTAGCGATAGCGCGCCGGACTCAGCGGCACGGACAGCGCCGGATGCTCGTAGCAGCACAGCAAATCCACCTTGCCCTGCTCCAGCCGCACCACCAGATCCTGCGCCTTGCCGGTGGACAGCTCCACTTGCGTGCCCTCGGTCAGCACCTTGGGCGTGCGATGCCGCAGCCGGGCAATCCAGTCCGCGACCAAAGTGCGCGCCAGGCTGCGGCCGGTGGCGATGCGCAACACCGCTTCGCCGCCCGCCCCTGAACTGCGGATGCGATGGCGCACCAGCCCCATCTGCTCGACTACCTGGGTGGCCGTCTTCAGCAGGGCTTCGCCTTCGGGCGTCAGCGTGACGGGCAAATGCTGGCGTTCGACCAGCGGCGCGCCGGCCCAAACTTCCAGCGCGCGTATGCGCCGCCCGAAAGCGGGATGCGTGACGTGGCGCAGCTCGGCCGCGCGCACAAAGCTGCCGGTACGCGCCAGCGCAATCAGGTCTTCAAGGAGTTTCAGGTCGGCCATAAGGCGAGCGTACGAAAGCACAAGGCAGTAGCTTAAGCGATTGACCGTCCCGTTTAAGCGATTGACCGTCCCGTAGATTGGCTGGCCCTTGGGTTGACCGGCCAATCAGACCGTCGCTCAGCGCGCCGCCAGCCCCATCATCGCCAAGGTCGCACGCGTCAGGTCGCTGTCCGGGTCTTCAAGCTCGTTGACCAGATCGAAGTGATTGCAATGCGGCGTGGGGATGCGGGTGGACGCCAGACCCGCGGCGTTCCAGGCCGCTTCGAACGCGGAAGTCTGATTCTTGAACCCTTGCGTCTCCAGGCCGCCCACTGCCAGCAGCATCGGCCCCGCGTGTTCGGGCAGATTGAAGATCGGGCTTTGATGCGCGGCTTGCTCGGGCGTCAGGCGCAGCCACGTGTTCGGCAGGATGTCGCACAGCGGTCGCAAGTCGAACAGCCCGCTTAGCGCCAGCGTGCCCTTGATGACGTCGTCCGGGACGCCATAGCGCGCGGGCCAGCCGGGCGCGACCAGCATGCCGGCCAAGTGGCCGCCTGCCGAGCTGCCGCCCACATAGATGCGGTCAGGGTCCACGCCGTAGGCCGCCACGTTCTGGTACAGCCAGGCCACGGCGGAACGCACTTCGCGCACCACTTCGCCCAACGTGGCTTCCGGCACCAGCGTGTATTCCAGCGTGGCCACGGCGGCGCCCGCGGCGTTGAAGGCTTCGGCCATGACCGGCGCATCTTCCTTGCGCTGCGCACGCCAGTAACCGCCGTGGATGAACACAAACAGCGGCGCCGGGGCGCGCGACGCGGCAGGCAGGAACAAGTCCAGCCGCTCGTCCTGGCCCATGCCGTAGCGCAAGTCCAGCACGCCGGGGCGGCGCGTGCGCACCCGTGCGGACGATTCCGCGTAGCGCTGCACGCAGGCGTCAAAATCCGCCACCGATTCGCGCGCGTTGTATTGCACCTCGCGCTCGGCGATGGTGGGAAAGAAAAGGTCGATGTCGGCGTTATGCATGTCGTGCCTGCGAGTCGGGCTGTGAAATGATCCGTTCGATGAATTGCGCGGTCTTGCGGTAGTGGGCCGCCAGCATGGCGACGGAACGATCCGCGTCGCGCGAGATCGCCGCGTCGAGCAATTGGCGGTGTTCGTCATCCACGTTGCGTTCCGGCCCGTAGGCCGTGGCGCCCGCGCGCGCAGGGCGGCGGTAACGCTCGGTTTGCGCATACAGCTGCGTAGACAAGTCCAGCAACCAGTGCGACCGGCACGCGCCAATCAAGGCATGGTGGAAATCCAGGTGGCGCGCTTCGAGCAGTTCTTCCCGTTCTTCCGACGGCGGCGAGGCCTCGCCCGCGCGCTGCGCCGCCAGCGTCAGCGCGTGATACGCCCCCACCAGCCGCGTTTCCCAGGCATCGTCCGCATTGGCCAGCGAGCGGCGCAGGGCATCGCAATCAATCAGGATGCGCGTTTCACAGGCGTCCCACATTTCCTCGACCGACAAGGGCGCGATGCTGAAACCGCGCGATGTGGTGTTCACCACCATGCGTTCGCTGCGCAAGCGGTTGAGCGCTTCGCGAATGGGCGAAAAACTGCTGCCGTAGCGCTGCTTCAGCAACTCCAGCCGCAGCGACTGGCCCGGCGCGAACGCACCGCTCATGATGTCGCGCCGAAGCAGGCGATACACCTGCTCCGACAGCGTAATTTCTTCCACGTCAGCATTCCCGTCCGATCCGGGATCGTCCTGGCGGGAAGCTTTGATTCTTGGCTTCAACATGCTCTCCAGATGTCAGCGGCTTGTCCGCCGATCCGCGCACAGGCGGCCCATTCTACCCGTGCGGCGTCGCCGTCAGATGCCCAGATACCGATGCGCCAATTCAGGCTGCGCAGACAGCTCGGCCGGCTTGCCCGACCAGGCCACGCGCCCCTTGTCGACGATGTAATGGCGGTCGACCAGCGTCGCCATCTCGGGCAGGTTCTTGTCGATGACCAGAATGGTCTGTCCCTCGGACTTCAGCGCGCGCAGGCAGCGCCAGATTTCCTGGCGAATCAGCGGCGCCAGCCCTTCGGTGGCCTCGTCCAGAATCAGCAGCTTGGGGTTGGTCATCAGCGCGCGGCCCACCACCAGCATCTGCTGCTCGCCACCCGACAAGGTGCGCGACGACTGCCCACGCCGTTCCTTCAAGCGCGGGAACAAGGTGTAGACCCGTTCCAGGTCCCACCCGCCCGGCGCCGCGCGTGACGTCGCCACCAGGTTTTCCTGCACCGTCAGCGAACCGAACACGCGCCGCCCTTCCGGCACCAGCCCCACGCCCAGGCGGGCCACGGTGCTGGGCGCAGACCGGCCCAATGTCTGCCCGCGAAACTGCACCGCGCCACCCGTTGCCGGCAACATGCCCATCACGGTTTTCACCGTGGTGGTCTTGCCCATACCGTTGCGGCCAATCAGCGAAATCACCTCGCCTTCGCTGGCTTCGAACGACATGCCGAACAGCACCTTGCTCGACCCGTAGCCGCCCGTCAGCCCATCAACCTTCAACATGTTCTTCTCCCAGGTAGGCCGCGCGCACATCCGGATGGCGGCGCACCTCGTCGGGCGGCCCGCTGAACACCACGCGCCCATACACCAGCACGCTGATGCGGTCGGCCAGCGCAAACACGGCGTCCATATCGTGCTCGACCAGCAAGATGCCGTAGTCGCCCTTCATGCCTTGCAGCAGCCGCGTCATGCGCGCCGATTCCTCAGGCCCCATGCCGGCCATGGGTTCGTCCAACAGCAACAGCCGCGGCGAACGCGCCAGCGCCACCGCCAGTTCCAGCTGCCGCTTTTCGCCATGCGCCAGGTCTGCCGACCGCACATGGCGGCGGTCTTCCAGCCCCACATGCGTCAGCCATTGCATGGCTTCGGCCTTCAGCCCGGCATCGCGGCGCGGATCAGACCACGCGCCAAACGCGCGGCCGTCTTTCAACATGCGCGACAGAATCACGTTTTCCAGCGCGGTGTATTCGTAGCAAAGCTCGGTGATCTGAAACGAACGGCCCAGGCCCAGCCGCGCGCGTTCAAAAGCGCGCAGCGCGGTCACGTCGCGCCCGTCCAGATGAATCGTGCCCGAGTCCGGCCGGATCTCGCCACAAATCTGCGCAATCAACGTCGACTTGCCCGCGCCGTTAGGGCCGATGATGGCGTGGATCTCGCCTGCCTGTACGTCCAGGTCGACGCCGTTGGTGGCCACCACCGCGTCAAACGCTTTGCGCAGCTGCGTCAGTTGCAGCAAGCTCGTGCGGGGGTCAGTCGGCATGGCGCGTCTCCAGCAGTTTTCCGAACAGGCCCTTCTGCCCCCACAACACCACCAGCACCAGAATCGGCCCCATGTACAGCAGCCAATGCTCGGTCAGCGACGACAACATCTGCTCCAGCCCCAGGAACACGGCAGCGCCCGCAATCGGGCCCAGCAAGGTGCCCACGCCGCCCAGAATCACGATGGCCATGAGCTCTCCCGACTTGGTCCATGCCGCCATATCCGGCGTGACAAGCCCGGCGTAGTTGGCCCACAGCACGCCCGCCAGGCCTGTGCCCACCGCTGACAGCACAAACGCGCTCAGCCGGTACGGCGTCGGCGCAACGCCCAAGTTCAGCGCGCGCCGCTCGCTCTGGCGCAACGCTTGCAGCACCATGCCAAAGCGCGAGTTGGTGACGCGGATGCACAGCAGCGTCCACGCCGTCAGCAACGCCAGACACACGTAGTAAAAGGCCATGGGGCTTTCCAGATTGACGCCCGGCAGCACGTTGCGTTGCGGAATCATCAAGCCGTCGTCGCCGCCGTAAAACTGCAACGACACCAGAATGAAATACACCATCTGCCCGAACGCCAACGTGATCATGATGAACTGCACGCCGCGCGTACGCAGCGCCAGATAGCCGAAGATCCAGCCAGCCAGCGCGCACACCGCCAGCGCAATCGGCCACACCACCAGCGCCGCGTTGCTGCCCGCCCAGCCGAAGATCGGGCCGGCCTCGGCCGTATGAAACGCGATGATGCCCACGGCGTAACCGCCCAGGCCGAAAAACATGGCGTGGCCGAAGCTGACCATGGCGCCGTAGCCAATGACAAGATCCAGGCTGACCGCGGCCAGCCCGTAGATCAGAAAGCGCGTCACCACGCCGATCAGGAACGGCGAGCCCGACGCCACAGCGGCCGCGGGCAGCAGGATCAATACCGCCAGGCCGCCCAAGCCCCAGCGGGCGCGATTTGAAAGCGTGTTTGTCATCATCATCCTCGCGCCGGAAACAAGCCGCCGGGCTTGGCGATCAGCACGATCGCCATCAACACATAGATACTGGCCGAGGCCATGCCGGCCGCCAGCGGGTCTGCCGTGGCGGGCGAGAACATCGTGGACAGCAGTTGCGGCAGGAACGCGCGCCCCAGGCTGTCGACCATGCCCACCAGCAAGGCGCCCGCCAGCGCGCCGCGCACCGAGCCCACCCCGCCAATCACGATGACGACAAAGGTAGTGATCAGGATGCGTTCGCCCATGCCGATTTCAACGGCCAACAGCGGCGCGGCCATCACGCCGGCCAACCCGCACAGCAAAGCGCCCAGGCCGAACACCAGCGTGTAGAGCTTGCGGATGTCAACGCCCAGGGCGTCCACCATCTCGCGGTCGTCAGCGCCTGCGCGGATCAACATGCCGATACGCGTGCGGTTGACGAGCCACCACAAGCCCACCGCCACCAACGCGCCAATGGCGATGAACGACAGGCGGATCAGCGGATACTGAAAGCCCGGCGCCAGCGTCACCGCGCCTTCCAGGAAAGACGGAATGCCCACCAGCGGCGGACGCCGGCCAAAAATCAGGCTGACCGCTTCGTTCGAAAACAGCAGCAGCCCGAAGGTGGCCAGCACCTGGTACAGGTGATCACGCTTGTACAGCTTGCGTATCACCAGCACTTCTACCGAAATGCCATACAGGCCCGCGCCCAGCAGCGCAGCCAGCACGCCCGCCAGAAACGAACCCGTGGTGCCGATGGCGTAGGCCGCGCAGTACGCGCCCACCATGTAGAAGGAACCGTGCGTCAGGTTCACGACGCCCATGATCCCGAAGATCAGCGTCAGTCCGGCCGCCAGCATGAAAAGCATGGCGCCGAACTGCAAGCCGTTGAGCAGCTGTTCAAACAGAAGCGTCATGATGGCATCTTGCAAAATTGGGCGTAGGCATCCTTGTCGTCAGACACCAGCTTGCGCACCAGATGCGGCGACAAGCCGCCCGCGCTGTCCTTTTCGATACGCATCAGGTACAGGTCCTGAATGGGATGCTGATTGGTGTTCATGCTGAACTTGCCGCGCAACGACGTGAACTCGGGCTTGCGCAATGCCGCACGAAATTCCGCTGCCTTGGACAAGTCGCCACCCGTTGCCTTCAGCCCCACGCCAATCAGTTGCGCGGTGTCGTAGGCTTGCATCGCGTAGTCGGTGGGCACGCGTCCGTAAGCATCCTTGAACGCCTTCACAAAGGCCTGCGATTGCGGGTTATTGAAGTCTTGCGACCAGATGCCGGTGGTGTAAGACCCGGCGGAAGCGTCGCCCGTTGCCTGGATCATCCGCGCATCCATCGAGAAGCTGGGCATCAGCATCGGGATGGTTTTGTTCAGACCCGCCGCCGCGTATTGCTTGACGAAGTTGATGCCGGTGCCGCCGGGATGAAACTGGTAGATGGCTTCCGGCGCCAGCGAGCGCAGGCGCGCAAGCTCCACAGAAAAATCAGACTGGTCGAGCTTGGTGTAGATCTCGGCCACGACCTCGCCCTTGTACGTGCGCTTGAAGCCTTCGATGGCGTCGCGCCCGGCCTGATAGTTCGGCGCCAGCAGCACCACACGTTTGTAGCCCAGCTCATTGGCGGCAACGCCGCCCGCCGTGTGGAAGGCATCGTTCTGATACGACGCCACGAAATAGTTCGGGTCGCACTTTTCGCCCGCAAAGTTCGACGGGCCGGGGTTCAAGCTTACGTAGAACGCGCCCGACTTCACCACGCTGGGCACCACCGCCGCCAGCACGTTGGAAAAGTTCACGCCGGTAAAGAGCTTCACGCCCGATTGCAGCAGCCGGTCGGCGGCCTGCTTGGCGTTGGCGGGCTTCAGGCCATCGTCTTCGATGACCAGCTGCACAGGCACGCCGCCCAGCTTGCCATCGCCCTGCTTGATCGCCAGGTTGAACGCATCGCGCTCGTCTTCGCCGATGTAGCCCGCCGGCGTGGACAAGGTGGCGATGAAGCCGATCTTGACGGGTTCGGCGGCAACCGCCGTGCCCATGGCGACGGCGACGGACAACACAGCGGCCACGCCGCCCAGTGTTTGTTTCTTGATCATGTTTTCCCCTTGAAGACTGCGTTGCCCGCCTTGCGGCCGGGCGTTGCCTACACCGCCACGACCGGATGACGCAGCGTGCCGATGCCTTCCACGCACGCCACCACCACATCGCCCGGCCACAACCATTCCTGCGGCTTGCGGCCCGCGCCCACGCCTTCGGGCGTGCCGGTGGCGATGATGTCGCCCGGCTCCAGCGTGATGCCGGCGCTGATGTCCGAAATCAGGAACGGCACCTTGAACAGCATGTGGCGAGTGTTGGAGCCCTGCTTCTTCTCACCGTTGACGGTGAGCCACAAGTCCAGCACCTGCGGGTCCGGGATTTCGTCGGCGGTGACGATGCACGGGCCGAACGGCGCGTACGTGTCCTGGCCCTTGGAATAGATCCACTGGCCCGCGCGGCGGCAATCGCGCGCGCTCATGTCCAGCATGACGCTGTAGCCGAACACATAAGACAAGGCGTCGGCCTCGGCCACGCGGGACGCGCGCCGGCCCATGATCACGGCCAGTTCCACTTCCCAGTCCAGCTGTTGCGTGATCTTGGCGTTGTGTTCGATGGCGTCGCCCGGGCCGATGACGGTGGTGGGCGGCTTGGAAAAAATCACCGGCTGCTTGGGCAAGTCGGCGGACGTGTCCAGCGTGCGGCTGGATTCCGCGACGTGCTCCACATAGTTCAGGCCGATGCCGAAGATGTTCTTGCGCGGGCGCGGAATGGGCGCCAGCAGCTTCACGTTTTCCTGCGGCAGCGCCGTGCCAACGGGCCATTCGCCGCGATACGCGTCCATCAGGCGCGTGGCTTGCGCAACGGCCACGGGGCCTAAGTCGATGAACGCCAGCATGTCGTCGGGCAGGTCCACGCCGCCCGCTTGCCCCAGCAAAGCCAGGTCAATCACATAGCCTTCGGCCAGCGCGCCAAGCCTTGCGGCGGCCGTGGGATGAGCGCGAAAAGTCACCAAGCGCATAGGAACTCCATTGAATCAGGACGAGTTGAGCCAACGCGCGAGCCAGGCCCGCGCGGCGAATAAAAATGAAAGGGGAATCAGGCGACGCTAGATCAGCACTTGATGGCCGTCGTTTTCCTTGACCGCTTCTTCGCGGTATAGCGCCAGCGAACGCATCACGGGCAGATCGTTGAAGCAGAACAAGCAGGCGTCGTCGTTGGACGACAGGTTGACGTGTTCGTGGATGGCCCACGACGGCACACAGAAAATGTCGCGTTCAGTCCAGTCGTAGCGCTTGCCATCAATGATGGAAAAGCCGCTGCCCTTGGCCACTTGATAGATGAAGCTGCCGGTGTGCCGATGCGCCTTGGTATGTTCGCCGGGGCGCAACAGCTGCATGCTGGCGCCGATGGTCGGCATGACCGAACCGCCCGTCGCCGGGTTCACGTATTCCAGCAGGATGCCGTCAAAGGGGCTGCCCGCGGTGGTGCGCGCATAACGGCGCAGCGCGTCGTAGGTGGGTTCCCATTCGTACTTGAAGAGCGGCGAATACGGCTTCGTCCAGCCCGACACCTGCGGGCGCAATGCCGCGTTGCCCCACGCGGCGCTGGTGTCATCCACGGGATAAGTCACCGTCTGGTTCAGGTCGGGATGCACGGCGTAAAAGCCCGCTTCCAGCGCGTTGACCAGCGGAATGTCCAGCCCGTCTTGCCAGATGCAGGTCGTGCCGTCTTCGGCCACGCCGTGCTCGTGCCAGGTGCCGTTGGGCGTCAGCACGAAATCGTTCGCGCCCAGCGTCATCTTGTGGCCGTCGACGACGGTGTACGCGCCCTGGCCTTCCATGATGAAGCGCAACGCCGAATGCGAATGCTTGTGCGCCGAGGCCAGCTCGCCGGGCTGCATCACCTGCAAACCCGAATACAGCCAACCCACGGCGGCAGCCACATCACGCCTGCCGGGGTTGTTCAGATAGATGACGCGCCGGCCGGCCTCTTCGGGCGACACCAGTTCGGCCGAGCGCAGCACATGGCCGCGCAACTCCTGGTAGCGCCACACCACTGGCACCGACGCCGAGCGCGGCGCCCAGGGCTCAATCTTGTTCGCCACCGTCCACAAGGCGCCCGTTTCCAGGCGCGCAAGCTCCTGGTAATAGGCGATGCGCTCAGGCGAGTCGGCCACATTGGCGCGGCCTGCGGTGTCCTCGCGATAGGCGTCGTACCGGTTCGCTTCCATCCCTTGCCTCGTTTTTTATAAAACTTTGTGGATTTTCGAAAATATTAGAGGCGGGCCAGAATTTGAGCAACGATTGCCCGCTAGGGGTTTTCCCGTGCGAAGGATTTTGTTGGCGCAACGTCAAAAAATACTGTACAAAAACACAGTGCGACGTGATACATTTCGCTCGCCCGAAAAACTGTCGTCCAGGGAGAATCCTGTGTCCGAAGCCGCTCATCTCGTTCAGTACATCGTCGTTCCCTATCGCGCCGCCGCCAATGGCGTGGCGCCCGGGGAAATCCGTCCGGCCAGCAGCGAATTCGGAGCCATCCGAATCGCCAATTCCATGGCCTCCAAATTCGCAGGCGTCGCCGCTTACGAAGTCTGGATCGACAAAGAAACCGGCGACATGGAGTCGCCGCGCATCCTCACGCAAATCGGCACGGTGCCGTCGCTGGATGATTGATCTGCTGTTGCGTTGATTGCCGGGTTTGCGTTGATCGCTGATTGGCAATCTTTGCGCTGATGGCGTTGGTTGTGCTGTTTGCGTTGGTTGTGCTGTTTGCGTTGGTTGTGCTGTTTGCGTTGTTTGCGTTGTTTGCTTGGATTACGCCCGCTGCCGTTCAAATCCGGAAGCGGGCGTTGTCATTTTCGCGCACGACCACGCACGACCGCGCACGGCTATTGCGCAATGAGAAAACTCAGCGCGTGATTTTTTCTTTTTGAATATCGGGAAATATTGCCAAGAGGCTGGCTGGCCGTTGCGCGTAAAACCATCAGAGGTTGGTTTCAAGTGGCGCGCCCGACAGGAATCGAACCTGTATCAAGAGCTTCGGAAACTCTCATTCTATCCATTGAACTACGGGCGCAGCGCAAGGAGGCGACATTGTACCTAGTTTTCGCTAGCGTGCATGAAGTGGATCAAAACCTCCTGCAATCTCATCGAAAACCCCGGCAGAGGCATTGGACGTGCGTCCCTGACACCGTTATATAATCCAGCGTTTGCTTGCAGGCGGATGCGTCAATGGTCCGCCGATTTGTGCAGTTACTGATTTTCTGTTGCCGCCGCCAGGCGCCCCACCCGTTAGCAGGATTTGGTCATGAGCAACGAGCAGGAACACATAGAAGAGCACTCCTCCCCCATCAAGACCCCCAAGCAACTGGTCGTCACGATCGTTCTATCTTTCGTGATCCCAATCGCCATCATCATCCTCCTGGTGAACATGGTGGTCTCCGGCAATAAGGTCGGCGCCGGCTCTGACACGCTGACGCAAGAAGCCATCACCAAACGTATTGCACCCGTCGCGGGTTTTGAACTGGTTGACGCCAACGCGCCCAAGGTCTTCAAGACGGGCGAGCAGGTCTTTGCCGCGGTCTGTACGGCCTGTCACACCGCCGGTGTGGCCGGCGCACCCAAGATGGGCGACAACGCGGCCTGGGCGCCCTTCATCAAGTCCGGTTACGACACGATGTTGAACGTGGCGTTGCACGGCAAGGGCGGCATGCCTGCCAAGGGCGGCAACCCCACGCTGTCCGACTACGAAGTCGCGCGCGCCGTGGTCTATATGGCCAACAAGTCCGGCGCCTCGCTGCCCGAACCCGCCGCTCCCGCGGAAGAAGGCGCGAAGAAGGAAGCGGATGCCGCGCCTGCCGCTGCAACTGCTCCGGCTGCCGCAGCAGCGCCGGCCGCAGCACCGGCTGCCGCGGCACCGGCCGCCGCAGCAACGGCCGCCGCAGCACCCACGGCGGCGGCTCCTGCTGCTGCCGCGCCTGCCGCGCCCGCCGCCGCGCCTCAACAGGCCGCCGCCGTCAACCCGGCTGGTGAAAAGCTCTACAAGAGCGTCTGCTTCGCCTGTCACGCAACCGGCGTGGCCAACGCGCCCAAGTTCGGCGACAAGGCCGCGTGGGACCCGTACATCAAGACCGGCATGGACGCCATGGTGAAGGTCGCCATGCAAGGCAAGCCGCCGATGCCCCCGAAGGGTGGCGCGGCCAACGCCTCGGAAGACGACATCCGCGCCGCCGTGCAATACATGGTGGACGCCGCGAAATAAATCCGGCGCTCAAACAAAAAGCCCCTTGATCGCTCAAGGGGCTTTTTTTATCGCCGCAAAATGTTCAGCGCTTATTCCGCCGACGACTTCAGCAGCGACATGCCCAACTGCACGCGGCGTTGCAGCCACAGGCTGGGGCGATAGCGGGGGTCGCCCGTCACGCGCTGCATGCTCTTCAGGATTTCCAGAATGCGCTCAGCGCCCAGCTTGTCGCCCAAGGCCAGCGGGCCAACCGGATAGCCCAAGCCCAACGTCACGGCCTGGTCGATGTCTTCCGGCGTCGCGATCTGCTGCTGCGCGATGTCGCTGGCGATGTTGACGATCATGGCCACGATGCGCTGTGCGACAAAGCCCGGCGAATCATCGATCACCGTCACCGGCACGCCATCGGCGGCCAGCAGCGCGTGGGCGGCGTCGCGCCACTTGGTGTCGGTAGCGGGCGACACCATGATGGTGCGGCGCTTGGCGCTATCGAATGCGTACAGCGTGTCCAGACCCACCGTGCGGCCCGCGTTCAAGCCTTGTGCGGACACCGACGTCGACACGTCGTCGCCAAACGGCGTGACGATGATCAGCGCGTCGGCATCCGGCGTGGCGCCGGTGACGAGCGTTGCGCCCAGCTTTTCGACCAGCGCCGACGCACGCGCATACCCTTCCGCGTGCTTGGGGCTGACCCAGACCTTCAGGCCTTCCGGCAGCGCCGGCACGGGCGGCTCGGCCGGCACCTGCTTCTGGCCATCGGCGTAAACGTAGAAACCTTCGCCCACCTTGCGGCCGATCAGGCCACCGGCCAGACGCACGGTCGTGATCGGCGACGGACGGAAACGCGGCTCGTCGAAGAACTGGCGGTAGATGGATTCCATCACCGGGTGCGACACGTCAAGCGCCGTCAGGTCCAGCAGCTCGAACGGGCCCATGCGAAAGCCGGCCTGCTCGCGCATGACGGCATCCACTTGCGCAAAGGTCGCGACCGATTCCTGCGCCACGCGCAAGCCTTCGGTATTCATGCCACGGCCGGCGTGGTTGACGATGAAGCCCGGCATGTCTTTGGCGCGCACGGGGGTATGGCCCATACGGCGGGCCAGCGCGGCCAACGCGTCGCCGACTTCCGGCGCGCTGCGCAGGCCGTCGATCACCTCAACCACCTTCATCAACGCCACGGGGTTGAAGAAGTGGTAGCCCGCCACCCGGCGCGGATGCTTGCAGGCAGCGGCAATGGCGGTGATGGACAGCGACGACGTATTCGACGCCAGGATGCAGTCTTCCGACACCACGCCTTCCAGCGCGGCGAACAAGTCGCGCTTGACGTCCAGGCGTTCGACGATGGCTTCCACCACCAACTGGCACGCCGACATGTCGGTCAGCGCCGTGGCGGATTCCACGCGTTCCAGCGCGGCTTGCGCGTCGGCGGCGGTCAGCTTGCCCTTTTGAGCCAGCTTGTCCCAGGTCTGGCGCAACGACTCGCGCGCGGCAGCAACCGCATCCGCGCTGGTGTCGTACAAGCGCACGCGCAGGCCGGCTTGCGCCGCGATCTGCGCAATGCCGCGCCCCATGGCCCCGGCGCCTACGACGCCGATGGTTTGAATCTCCGTCATCAACTCTCTCCTGCCTGTATTGGAATGGATCGTGCGCGCCGTGGCGGGGCGCAAGGAAAACGGGGCGGCGCCTGGCCGCCCCGTTTCCGGTCAGGGCTGGGTCTGCGCCAGCGCCTGGATTTCTTCGGCCGACAGGCCCAGCTTTTCAGCCAGGACCTGTGCGGTGTGCTCGCCCAGCATGGGCGGCGGACGGCGGTATTCCACCGGGCTGTCCGAGAACTTCAGCGGGCTTGACGCCATCGGCACGCGGCCGGCGGCCGGATGCGGCAGCTCGCGCTTCATGCCGCGCGCCAGCACGTGCGGGTCTTCATAGACCTGGTCCAGCGTATTGATCGGGCCGGCCGGCACGCCAACGCCTTCCAGCGCAGCCAGCCAGTGGTCGCGCGCGCCTGTGGCCATGCGCTCGGCCAACAGCGGCACGAGCTCGGCGCGGTTCTTCACGCGCTGCGGGTTGGTTGAAAAGCGCGGGTCCGCCGACAACTCGGGCAGACCGATCGCACCGCAGTAATTGCGGAATTGGCTGTCGTTGCCGACCGCCACAATCAGGTGGCCATCGGCCGCCGCAAACACCTGATACGGCACCAGGTTCTGATGCGCGTTGCCCGCGCGCTTGGGCGCGACGCCGGACGTCATGAAGTTCAGATTCTGGTTGGCCAGCATCGTGACCTGGCAGTCCAGCAAAGCCATGTCGATGTGCTGACCCTGGCCGCTGTTGGCGCGCTCAAGCAGCGCAGCCAAAATGCCCACGGTGGAATACATGCCGGTCATCAGATCGGCCACGGCCACGCCCGCCTTTTGCGGGCCGCCGCCAGCCAGGTCATCGCGTTCGCCGGTGATGCTCATCAGCCCGCCCATGCCCTGGATCATGAAGTCATAGCCGGGGCGGCTGGCGTAGGGGCCGGTTTGGCCGAAGCCGGTGATCGAGCAGTAGATCAGGCGCGGGTTGATGGCCTTCAGGCTTTCGTAGTCCAGCCCGTATTTTTTCAGGCCGCCAACTTTGAAGTTCTCAACGAGGATGTCGCTTTGCAGCGCCAGTTCGCGCACCAGCTCGGCGCCACGCGGCGATGCGATGTCCAGCGCCACCGACATCTTGTTGCGGTTGGCCGACAGGTAGTACGCCGCTTCGGTGGTGTCGTTGCCCGCTTCGTCCTTCAGGTACGGAGGCCCCCAGGCGCGCGTGTCGTCACCCGAGCCGGGGCGTTCGATCTTGATCACCTCGGCGCCAAGATCGGCCAGGTTTTGAGTGCACCAGGGGCCCGCCAGCACGCGGGTCAGGTCCAGCACGCGTATGCCGGTAAGGGGAGCGGGACGTTGCGACATCTGTGTTCTTTTCGCTAGATGAGAAATGAAAACGGCGGACCGCTAGGGTCGCGCCCGGAGCACCAATTCGTCAATCCGGATATTAGCCGTTTGGACACTAAACCCGGATTTCCGCGTGCTGCCGCCTCAGGAATGCGCCTTGATGGTCTCGCGGGCGATCACCAGCTGCTGAATTTGCGAGGTGCCTTCAAAGATGCGGAACAGGCGCACATCGCGGTAGAAGCGTTCAACGGCGTACTCGGACATGTAGCCCGCGCCGCCGTGGATCTGCACGGCGCGGTCGGCCACGCGGCCCACCATTTCGGTCGAGAACAGCTTGCAGCATGCAGCTTGCATGGTGGTGTTCTCGCCGCGGTCACGCATGCGGGCGGCGTCCAGCACCATGCAACGTGCGGCATAGAGTTCGGCCTGGCTGTCGGCGATCATCGCCTGGATCAGCTGGAATTCTGCAATGGGCTGGCCGAATTGCTTGCGGTCCATGGCGTATTTGACGGCGTCCGACAGCAGGCGGTCGGCAATGCCCACGCACAGCGCCGAGATATGCAGACGGCCCTTGTCCAGCACGCGCATCGACGTCTTGAAGCCATTGCCTTCTTCGCCGCCCAACAACGCGCTGGCGGGTACGCGGCAGTTGTCGAACACGACGTCGCTGGTCAAGGCGCCGGCCTGGCCCATTTTCTTGTCGGGCTTGCCGATGATGAGACCGGGCGTGCCCGCTTCAACCAGGAAGCACGAAATCGAATTGGCGCGGCGCTCGGGTGCGGTGCGCGCCATGACCGAGAACAAGCCGGCGATGGGCGCGTTGGTGATGTAGCGCTTGGTGCCGTTCAGCACGTAGCTGTCGCCGTCGCGTTCGGCGGACAGGCGCAGCGCCATGGCGTCGGAACCGGCGTCCGGCTCGGTCAGGGCGAACGAGCCAATCAGTTCACCGCTGGCCAGCTTGGGCAGGTAGCGCGCGCGTTGCTCGTCGGTGCCTGCCAGCACGATGGCTTGCGAGCCGATGCCGATGTTGGTGCCGGCCAGCGAACGGAACGCGGGCGAGGTCTGGCCCAGTTCGAACACCACGCGTACTTCCTCTTCCATCGTCAGGCCCAGGCCGCCGAAGTCAGGCGAGATCGACAGGCCGAACAAACCCAGTTCGCGCATTTCGTTGACGATGGCCGGCGGAACCTGGCCGCTCTCGGCAAGCTCGTCTTCGGCGGGGATCAGGCGTTCGTGCACAAAGCGGCGCACGGCGTCCAGCAACAGGTTCAGGGTTTCGGTGTCGAGGGCCATGATGGAAGTCTCAGGAAGAGGAGCGAATCGGGGGGACAGGTACGGAAGGTTCAGTACGGAACATGGGCGGCGGCGCGTCAGGCGCGCATGCCGCCAACCAATAAATCGAAATAACCGGCAGCAATGGTTTCGGCGCTGTCGCCCTGGCCGGGCTTGTACCAGCGCACCATCCAATTCAGCATGGACAACACGGCGCGGCCCGTGGCGGCCACATCCAGCGGCCGGAATACGCCGTCGGCCACGCCCTGCGCAATCAGTTCACGCAGGCGCTTTTCGTAGCCGTCGCGCAGCCGGGCCGCGTCTTCGCGTTCGGGCAGGGCCATGCCGGAATAACCAATCAGCATCGTGACGAATTCAGCATGGTGCTGTTCGAAGTAGCGGGCGTGGCCCACCATGAAGGCGCGCAAGCGCGCGGCGGCGCCGTCGGCATCAGCCACATCCTGGCCCACGTTCTGCGTCAGCCCACTTAGCACGCCCAGGATGATGGCGTCGTAAATGTCCTGCTTGGTGGTGTAGTAGTGATAGATGGCCGCCTTGGACACGCCAATGGCGGCGGCCAGATCCGACACGGAACTGCCGTCGTAACCGCTTTGGGCGAACAGCTTGGCGGCTTCTTCCAGAATGCGTTCGCGCGGCGCGACCAGCGTGGGGGGCCGGCCGGCGCGGGCGCGCTTTTGGGCGGGAGGGGCGGAGGTCGCCATGACAGCCTTTACAGGGGGCTGCGACGGAAGCGGTCAACCAGCACGCGGCGTGGATTGACAGCGGTTCGGCGCATGCCGTTAAATAAAGATTAATTAATTACCGGACGGTCGGTAGGTAATTATAGGCACATCCGCCTTGGGTGCTCAAGCCTGAATGCAGGCCCGCCTTTTCTGGACTGACCTGGACACAACGCGACGACGCTATGCCCCACTCTCTCGTGACAGATTTGTATGGCCAGATGTCCCTGCCGGTCATCAGCGCCCCCATGTTCATCGTCTCCAACCCGAAACTGGTCATCGCCCAGTGCACGAGCGGCATCGTCGGGTCCTTTCCCGCGCTGAACGCACGTCCGCAAAGCCTGCTGACCGACTGGCTGGATGAAGTCCAGGCGGGTCTGGCCTCGCACCGCGAAGCCAACCCCGGCGCCGTTGTGGCGCCGTTTGCCGTCAACCAGATCATTCACCAGTCCAACGACCGCCTGGAGCAAGACCTGGCCGTGTGCGCCAGCCACCGCGTGCCGCTGATCATCACCAGCCTGCGCGCGCCCGGCGATCTGGTCAAAGGCGTGCACGATTGGGGCGGCAAGGTATTCCACGACGTCACCACCCTGCGCCATGCCGAAAAGGCGCTGGAAGCGGGGGTCGACGGATTGATCCTGGTGTGCGCGGGCGCCGGTGGCCACGCAGGCACGCTGAGCCCGTTCGCGCTGGTGTCCGAAGTGCGCCGCTTCTACGACGGCCCGCTGATCCTGTCGGGCGCCATCACCACCGGCGAGCACGTGCTCGCCGCGCTGGCCATGGGCGCGGACTTCGCCTATATGGGTACGCGCTTCATCGCCAGCGAGGAAGCCAACGCCAGCGAAGGCTATAAGTCAGCCATCGTCGAGGCCAGCGCGTCCGACGTTCTGTACACGCCCTTTTTCACCGGCATCCCGGGCAACTACCTGAAGGCCAGCATCACCGCATCGGGACTGGACCCGGCCAACCTGCCACAGCCGGACAGCGGCGCGTCCAACTTCGGATCTTCGCGCGTGAAGCCCTGGAAGGACATCTGGGGCGCGGGCCAGGGCGTGGGCGGCATCGCGAGCGTGGAACCCACCCGCAAGATCGTCGACACGCTGCGCCGCGAGTACGACGACGCAAAGGCCCGGCTGGCCAGCCGGACGTACGCATGAGCGCGGGCCTGAAGCTTGCCCGCGACGGCGCCGTTCTGACTCTCACGATCGACCGCCAGGACCGTCGTAACGCACTGGACACGGCGACCTATGCCGCGCTGACAGAACAGATCGTGCAGGCATCGGCGGATCAGTCCGTATCCGCCGTGATCCTGACGGGCGCGGGCGAACACTTCACGGCCGGCAACGACCTGCGCGACTTCCAGGCGGAGCGCGGCGCGGGCGACAGCGCCGGCCTGACGTTCCTGCGCACACTGACCACGGCCGAGGTGCCGGTCGTCGCCGCGGTCGAGGGCTACGCGATCGGCATTGGCGTGACCTTATTGCAGCACTGCGATTTTGTTCACATCGGCGACGGCGCCACCTTGCGCATGCCGTTCGTGGCGCTGGGCTTGTGCCCGGAAGGCGCATCCAGCCTGCTGATGCCCCGACTGGTCGGCCGCCGCGCAGCCGAATGGCTGTTGCAGGGCAAGGCCTTTACCGCGCAAGACGCGCACGAGGCCGGGCTGGCCACGTCGGTCACGAAAAAAGGCCAGGCGCTGGCGGCCGCTCAGGCGACCGCTGCGGATCTGGCCCGCCAACCGCCCGCCGCGCTGCGCTTGACCAAGGCCATGATGAAACGGGCGGATCGTCAGGCGATTCAGGAAACGCTGGACTACGAAGCCCAGCAATTCCGCGCCCGCTTGCAAACAGACGAAGCGCAAGCGGCGTTTGCGAAGTTCTTTAAGAAGTGATGATGGCGAAGTGATGATGGGTTGCGCGCGGCCTGAGGCGCGCAACCCATCACCTTAAAACGGCGAATCCGGCCGGAAATTCGGCGCCCGACGTTCGCGCAAGGACTTAACCCCTTCCTTCACGTCCGGCCCGCCAAAGCCCATGAATTCCAGCGCCAACGACGTATCAAACGTCGGCCCGGCCATGCGCAACCAGTTATTCAGCGAGTACTTCGTCCAGCGGATCGCCGTCTGCGAACCCGCGGCCAGCTTGTTGGCCACCTCGAACGCGCGGGTGATGAGTTCGGCCTCGTCCACGCACAGCGACACCAAGCCGATGCGCTCGGCTTCTTCGCCCGTGACGGTTTCGCACAGCATCAGGTAGTACTTGGCTTTGGCCATGCCACACAGCAGCGGCCAGACGATGGCGGCGTGGTCGCCTGCCGTGACGCCCAGGCGGGTGTGGCCGTCGATGATGCGCGCGTCGCGTGCGGCAATCGAGATGTCGGCAAGCAAGCCCGCTACCAGCCCCGCCCCCACGGCCGCGCCATGCATGGCGGACACGATGGGCTTGTTGCAGTTGATGATGTTGTAGACCAGGTCGCGGGCCTCTCGCCAGACGCGGGTGCGCACGTCGAAGTCATCCGCCATCTGCTGCACCAAGTCCAGGTCGCCACCGCCCGAGAAGCCCTTGCCCTCGCCGCGGATCACCACCACGCGAGTGTCCGGGTCCGTGTCGATGTCGCGCCAGATGTCGGCCAGTTCGCGGTGCATGCGGTCATCGGCCGTGGACAACTTGCCCGGCTGGCCGCCCTTGGCGCCCATGATCAGCTCCAGAACGCCCCCGGGATGCCGGCGCAACTTCAGGGATTCATAGGCCGAATAATGTTGCAGCGTGATATCTGTCATTGTCTTCTCCGCATTGTCTTTCGCAGTGGGGCGGGCCTGAAGGCCGGCGTGTTTTTGCGCACTATAGTGGATAGATCGGCCCCCACCTTGCCGTTGTCCCTTCGGAGCCTCAGCCAATGAACACCCCCGCCCCCATCGACCGCGCCGCGCTTTCTGCCCTGTTCTCCCCCCGGGAGGCGGACACGCATAAGGGCAGTTTTGGCACGGTTGGCGTGGTGGGCGGCGGGCCGGGCATGGCGGGCGCGGCGTTGCTGGCGGCACGCGCCGCCTTGAAGATCGGTGCGGGCAAGGTGCTGGTCGGCTTTGCGCAGGAAACATCCCCGCTGCCCTGCGACCCGCAGCAGCCCGAGCTGATGCTGCGGGATGCGCGCTCATTGCTGGATGAAGACCTGGGCGTAACCGCCTGGGTCGCGGGCTGCGGCATCGGCACGGGCGCGCTGGCGGCCAACACGCTGTCCGAACTGTTCGTGCTGCGCCGGGAGGCGCCGCTGGTGCTGGACGCCGACGGGCTAAACCTGCTGGCCTGGGGGGATGTCCAGCCCAACTGGGGCGAGGGCCCCGTCGTGCTCACCCCCCACCCTGCCGAAGCCGGCCGCCTATTAGGTATCAGCACCGCCGACGTCCAGGCCGACCGGCCGGGCGCGGCGTGGAAGCTGGCTCAGCGCTATCAGTGCTGGGTGGTGTTGAAGGGCGCAGGCACGATCGTCTGCGCGCCGGATGGCTCCACGCGCATCAATACCAGTGGCAACCCGGGCCTGGCCACCGCCGGAACCGGGGACGTATTGGCCGGCATGCTGGGTTCGTTGATTGCGCAAAAGCTGCCCTGGGATCAGGCGGTCGCGGGCGCCGTCTGGCTGCATGGCGCCGCCGCCGACGCCCTGGTCGCACAAGGCATCGGCCCTATCGGTTTGACGGCAGGCGAGCTCGCAGATGCCGCCCGCGCCCTGCGGAACCCGCGCTAAGTCCCTGCCAAATAAACATTTTTACAACATACTAGGGTTTTCCCTGAAATGGTCGTTGCTTTCTATTTAGGGTTATCCCTATAATGGATTACCCCAAGACGAAACGGACTGGAGAAGACCATGAGCGAACTGACCTTGAACCACACTGCCCGCCTGACCGACGCCCTCGAACGTGACCTGCTTCGCGGCGCCCTCGAAAACCAACCGAATTCCCACCCGCTGACCAACCTGAAGAAGGCTGGCCAAGCCGTGATCGCCGCTGTTGCTGGCGTCTTTGCTTTCATCGACGAAGTGAACGAATCGATGAACAAGGCCCGCGCCGCCAGCTCGCGCTTCTCCGGCTCTCAGTGGTAAGCACAGCTGCGCTGGGCTGAATCGCGAACGATCTCCCGCGATTTCGCCCGGCGCGCTGCCGTTGCAACGCCCGCTTGCTGGCCCAAGCGCCCCTTGCAACGGACCTTCGGCGCCCGACCCTCACCTGGCGCCATCGCGCCGCGCCGGCCTCGCTTTGAAGCATTGCGAGGCCCCCGCGGCGCCCTCACTTCCCCCGCAATCTCCGCATCCTCTCGGCGTTTTCCCTAGCGCCCGGATTGCCATTCTTCATTGACAGCGCGCGAAGCCCCTACCGATAATCGGCCCCTTGCCGTCGTGCCTGGCGCCAACACACCCTGAGCTCTGTGGCCGACACCTGCTGTCCGCCCGGCCCCGGTGGTTTTCACGCAAGCACGATCCGGTTCGTTATCCATCCGGAGTTGTCACCATGAAGTTGCGCACCACCCTGGCCCTTGTGGCCGCCGCCATCCCCTTGGCTGCCGCCCAAGCCCAGACGCTGAAGATCGGCCTGTCGGCCGAACCCACTTCGGCAGACCCCCACTATCACAAGATGACGCAGAACGACGCGTTCTCCGCGCACGTCTACAGTTCTCTGGTGGGCCGTAGCGCCGACATGAAACTGACGCCCCAACTGGCCAAGTCCTGGAAAAACCTGGACGACCTGACCTGGGAGTTCAAGCTGCGTGATGACGTCAAGTTCTCGAACGGCAAGCCGTTCACGTCCGAAGACGTGCTGTTCACGATCTGCCGCACGCTGAACAACGAAACCAACGTGTCGCAGTCCTATATGGACATGACCAAGCGCATCACCGACGTGCAAACGCCGGACGCGCACACCGTCATCATCAAGACTGGCGAGCCCTTCCCGCTGATGCCCGCCGAGCTGGCCCGCTCGCTGCCCATCGTGTGGAACGGCATCGTCGAACACGGCAAGCTGACGTTTGACCCGAAGAAGGGTTGCGGCGTGACGGGCGCCTGGCCCACCGTGGCTGACTTCAACAACGGCAAAGACGCTATCGGCACCGGCCCGTACACCCTGAAGTCCTACGTGAAGGGCACCGGCATCGAGCTGGTCCGCAACGAACAATACTGGGGCGAGAAGCCGTACTGGAAGGAAGTGAAGTTTGTGCCGGTGCCGTCCGCCGGCCCGCGCCTGACGGGCCTCTTGTCCGGTGACTTCGACATGATCGAAAACCCCGCCGCCCGCGACCTGCCGCGCCTGAAGGACAACCCGAAGTTCGGTTTCGTGGCCACGCCGTCCACCCGCCTGGTGTTCTTCCAGCCGGACGTGGGCCGCAACCCGAGCCCATTCGTCAAGAGCGCCGACGGCAAGAACCCGCTGCAGGACCTGCGTGTGCGCAAGGCTATTTCGATGGCCATCGACCGCAAGACCATCACCGCCCGCATCATGGACGGCATGGCCACCCCGGCCTACCAGTTCATGCCCGACGGCATGTTCGGCGCGCTGCCCAAGGCTCCGGAAATCAAGTACGACCCGGAAGGCGCCAAGAAGCTGCTGGCCGAAGCCGGCTACCCGAATGGCTTTGAACTGACGCTGTCGTCCACCAACGACCGCTATGTCAACGACGGCCAAGTCGCCCAAGCCGTGGCCCAGTACCTGGCCCGCGTCGGCATCAAGACCAACGTGGACGCCATGACGGCTTCCATCTATTTCCCCAAGCGCGCCAAGCGCGAGTTCAGCTTCTCGATGGGCGGCTGGCCGGCGGAAACGGGTGAAGCCTCGGCGCTGTTCCAGCTGTGGGTGGCGTCGCTCGACTCGCCCGCCAGCCTGGGCACCAGCAACTACGGCGGCTTCTCCAATGCCGATTTCGACAAGGTCTACAAGGAAGCCATCGTGACCGTGGACGCGCCCAAGCGCGAGAAGCTGTTGCAGCAATCCACGCAGATCGCCCTGGACAACGTGCCGCTGATCCCGCTGCACTTCGAAAGCAGCATCTGGGCTTTCCGCAAGGGCATCACGTACGAAGGCCGCCGCGACCAGTACACGCTGGCCACCTCGGTGACGCCCGACAAGAAGTAATCAGGTCCGCCTGAACGAACAACGGCTGCCTTCGGGCAGCCGTTTTTTTATGCCTTCGCCGCTACCGGGCCAGCCGCCAGGGCCTGGTCCAGCTCGCGTGACAGCAGATCAATGAACGCCTCCGCCTTCGGCGGCAGCACGCGGCCCGGCATGACCTGGATCTGCAAGGTGCGCGACTGCAATTCGGCGTTGGAAATGGGCACGGCCACCAGCTCATCGCGCCGCAAGCTCCACGCCACCGAGATATAGCCGCTCAACATGATGGCGTCCGATCCGAACACGAAGCCGTGCAAAGGCGAGGAATCGTTGCACGTCAGCACGGGCTCCATCTGCACGGATTCCAGCGCGCAGCCCATGTCGAACAGTTGCCGCGTGGTGGTGCCTGGCCCGGTGAGCGCCAGCGGAAACTGGCTGAGATCTTGCAGGCTGACGCTGCGCCGGCCCGCCAGCGGGTGGTTGGCCGCCATCACCGCGTGCACCGGCGCGCGGCGCGAATAGCGGACGCTGACCCCTTCTGTGCGCTCGGCGATGAAGGTCATGCCCAGCTCGACGCTGCCTTCGGCCACCTTGCGGCTGACTTCGGCGGGCGACCCCACGAACAGGTCGAAGCGGATGTTGGGCCGTTCCTGGCGGAAACGCGCCATCACCGACGGCACAAAAATACGCGCCACGCCTTCTACCGCCGCCACCCGGATTTCGTTGCGGGCCACGCCCTTGGTCGCCGCTATCTCTTGCAGCACCGTCTCGGCCTCGAGCATGGTGCGCCGGGCGTGCACCAGCAGCAGTTGGCCCGCTTCGCTCAACACCATCCCCCGGGCGGCGCGCTCGAACAACGGTGCGCCAGCCTCTTCCTCAAGCTTGGCGATCTGCCGGCTGATGGCCGACACCGCCACATGCAGGCGTTCGGACGCCCCGCTCAGGCTGCCCGCCTGGGCCACCTCCAGAAAATACTTCAAGGCAATGCCGTGCACGTTCCGTCCTCGGTTGCGACGCAGGTCATCCAACGCTCAAGCTTTGCCTTTTATGCAAAGCCGCCGATAAATATTCTAATTGTAGAGAAAGCTCCCAAGCTCCTAGAATTCGCCGGGACCGCGTCTTACTGGCGCGCGATTGAAGCCCTAGACGTCTATCCCCTATACAATCCCCTCGCTTCATCGGAGTTCCCATGCCCACGTCGACCCCCGCGGCCCATCCGCGCCCTTTTCTTCTTGCCTGTCCGGATCTGTCGGCAGAACGCTTGGGCAATACGGATACCCTCGGTGTCTGGCATTTTGACTCCGGCGTGCCGGGTAAGCGCGTCATGTTGAGCGCGCTGATTCATGGCAATGAACTGTGCGGCGCCTGGGCGCTGAAAGAAGCGTTGACCGCCGGGCTGCGTCCGCGCCGCGGCGCGCTCACCCTGGCGTTCTGCAACCTGGCGGCGTTCGACCGCTTTGACTCCACCAATTACGCCCCCGCGCGCTTCGTCGACGAAGACATGAACCGCGTCTGGAGCGACGACAAGCTCAGCCTGCCGATCAGCCAGGAACGCCGCCGCGCCGCCGAAATTCGCCCCTGGGTGGAACAGGCCGACTGGCTGCTGGACTTTCACTCGATGAGCAATTCCGATGTGCCGCTGCAACTGACCGGCATGGAACAACGCAACATCGACCTGGCCCTGGCGCTGGGCAACCCCGCCACCATCATTGCTGACGCGGGCCACGCTGCGGGCGTGCGCATGCGCGACTACGGCCGTTTTGGCGAAGCCGGCGACAACGGCACGCGTTCGCTGCTGATCGAATGCGGGTTCCACGGCGCGCCCGAAGCGCGCGGCGTGGCGGTCGACCAGATGGCGCGCTTCCTGGTGGAAGCTGGCACATTGGACAGCGAAGACTTGCCCGCGGACTGGTTCGTGCCCGCCGCCTCCACCCAGCGCGCCTTGCGCGTCACGCATGCCGTCGCCGCCAAAAGCGCCGACTTCCGTTTCGCCCAGCCCTGGAAGGGCCTGGAAACGCTGGCCGCCGCCGGCACCGTCATCGGCTGGTCCGAAGGCGAGCCCGTCGTCACACCCTATGACAACTGCGTCCTGATCATGCCGTCCACTGCGAATCTGCGGCCCGGCGTGACCGTCGTCCGGCTGGCGCAACCCATCGTCTGATTCAAGCAAACGAGCGGCGCCCACCAACGAGGCGCCGCCGGAAACATCCATAACAACGGGAAAAGCATGTCCGCCAAGGTTTACCTACGCAGCGCATTACTGGCCTGTACGCTGGCCGCCTCCGCCGCCCAGGCGCAGGCGCCCGCAGCCGGCTCCACACTGAAGATCGGCTTGTCGTCCGAGCCGACCTCGATGGACCCGCACTATCACCAGGCGACGCCGAACGATGCGATGACCTCGCACATGTTCGAAACGCTGATTGGCCAGAACGCCAAGATGGACCTGATTCCGCGCCTGGCGACCGCCTGGAAGTCGGTGGACGACACCACCTGGGAATTCACGCTGCGCGACGGCGCCAAGTTCTCCAATGGCCAGCCCTTCACCGCCCAGGACGTGATCTTCACGTTCTGCCGCGTGATGAACAACGAGCAGTCCATTGGCGGTTCGTACCCGGCCATCGTGCAGAAATTCGCCAATGTTGAAGCACGCGACGGCAACAAGCTGGTCATCAAGACGCACAAGCCCTACCCGCTGTTGCCCAACGACCTGACCCGCACGGGCATGCTGTGGAGCGGCATCGTCGAGCACGGCCCCATCACCTTCGACCTGAAGAACAAGTGCGGCGTGACCGGCCCCTGGCCCACGGTGGCCGACTTCAACAATGGCCGCGACGTCATCGGCACCGGCCCCTACACGCTGAAGTCCTACGTGAAGGGCACGGGCATCGAGCTCACCCGCAACGACGCCTACTGGGGCGACAAGCCCGCCTGGCAGACGGTCAAGCTGATCCCGGTGCCGGCCGCCGGCCCGCGCCTGACGGGTCTGTTGGCCGGTGATTTCGACCTGATCGAAAACCCCGCCGCGCGCGACGTGAAGCGTATTTCGGAAACGCCGGGCTTCGGTCATGTGATCACGCCGTCGGTGCGCGTGGTGTATTTCCAGTTTGATGTGGCCCGCAGCCCCAGCCCCACGGTCAAGGCCGCCGACGGCAAAAACCCCTTGCAGGATGTGCGCGTGCGCCGCGCCATTTCCATGGCGATCGACCGCAAGACCATCGCCGCCCGCATCATGGACGGCGCCGCCACACCCGCCAACCAGTTCCTGCCCGACGGCATGTTCGGCACGCTGCCGCACCCGCCGGAACTGAAGTACGACCCCGAAGGCGCGAAGAAGCTGCTGGCGGACGCCGGCTACCCCAACGGCTTTGAACTGGCCATCTCGTCCACCAACGACCGCTACATCAACGACGCCCAGATCTCGCAAGCCGTGGCGCAATACCTGTCGCGCGTGGGCATCAAGACGACCGTGGACGCGATGACGCGATCGGTGTATTTCCCCAAGCGCGCCAAGCGCGAATTCAGCTTCGCGATGGGCGGCTGGTCGTCCGAGACCGGCGAGGCCTCGTCTTTCCTACAATACTGGGTTACCCGGTTCGACAAAGAGCATGGCCTGGGCACGAGCAACTACGGCGGTTACGACAACCCCGAGTTCGATGCCGTGTTCAAGCGCGCCCTGGTCACCGTGGACCCCGCCGAACGGGAAAAGCTGCTGCAACAGTCGCTGACGCTTGCACTGGCTGACCTGCCCAGCATTCCCCTGCATTTCGAAAGCAGCATCTGGGCGTTCAAGAAGGGGCTGGTCTACGAAGGCCGGGCCGATCAGTACACCCTGGCCATGTCGGCCAAACCCGCCAAGTAAGCACTCGGCGCCAAGCAACCCTGAGCCCACCAAGGAAATCATCACGTGGCCTTGTTCATCCTACGCAGACTGATCCAGAGTCTGTTCGTACTGCTGGCCGTTTCGGTCGTGGTCTTCTTCGCGGTGTATGCCGTGGGCGACCCGATTGAACTGCTGGTCAGCCCCGAAGCCAGTCAGGCCGCGCGCGAGGCGATGATCGCCCGCCTGGGCCTGGATCTGCCCGTGTGGCAGCAATACACCGGGTTCCTGTGGCGCGCGCTGCACGGTGACCTGGGCACGTCTTTCGTGCACGGCATCCCCGCCGTTGAACTGATCGTGCAACGCATTCCCGCCACGTTCGAACTGGTGTTCGTGGCCATCATGCTGACCTGTGTGATCGGGATTCCGCTGGGTCTGGTCGCTGGCCTGTACCGCGATGACTACCTGGGCCGCGGCATCATGTCGACGTCGGTGCTGGGCTTTTCGCTGCCGAACTTCTGGCAGGGCATGATGCTGATCCTGTTGTTCGCCGTCTGGCTGGGATGGCTGCCCGCCACGGGCCGCGGCGACACCGTCACCGTGCTGGGCGTGCGCCTGTCCATCCTGACCGCCAACGGCTGGTCGCACCTGATCATGCCGGCCATCAACCTGGCGCTGGCGAACATTGCGCTGGTGCTGCGGCTGACGGCCTCGGGTGTGGTCGAAGCGCGCAGCCAGGACTACGTGAAATTCGCGCGCGCCAAGGGCGTGAAGCCCGGACGCATCGTGCGCCGCCACATCCTGCGCAATATCCTGATCCCGGTTGTGACCGTGATCGGCATGGAGTTCGGCAGCCTGATCGCCTACTCCACCATCACCGAAACCGTGTTCGCGTGGCCCGGCATGGGCAAGCTGCTGATCGATAGCATCTACCAGCTGGACCGCCCCGTAGTGGTCGCATACGTGATGCTGGTCACCCTGATCTTCGTGGTCATCAACCTGGTTGTGGACATCCTGTACGCCGCGCTCGACCCGCGCGTGCAGCTCGTGACCCCCGCTCAATAATCCGCCATGGCTAACTCTCCCAATCCCGGCCGCACCCGCACCGTCCAGCCCCTGGCTGAGACGCCGCAGCGCGCCTCCATTCTGAAGAAACTGCGTGCGCGCCCCACGGTGCGCGGCTCTGCAATCGCGCTGGCCATCCTTGTGGTGCTGGTGGTGTTCGCACCCTTTTTCGCGCCGCAAAACCCGTATGACCTGGCCAACCTGTCGCTGCTGGACGGCCGCCTGGCGCCGCGCCAAGCTTTCATGGACGGCAGCATCGCCTGGCTCGGCACTGACGACCAGGGCCGCGACATGCTCAGCGCCATTCTGTATGGCCTGCGTATCAGCCTGATGGTGGGCCTGTCCGCCGTCGTGCTGGCCACCGCCATCGGCGGCGCGGTCGGCCTGATCGCCGCCTATGTCGGCGGCCTGGTCGACACCGTGCTGATGCGCATCGTCGATTTCATCCTGGGTTTCCCGACCATTCTCGTGGCGCTGGTGCTGCTAGTGGTGCTGGGGCGGGGCGTGGACAAGGTGATTCTGGCGCTGGTGCTGGTGCAATGGGGCCACTACGCCCGCATCATGCGCAGCCGCGCGCTGCAAGAGCGCCGCAAGGAATACGTGGAAGCCGCCGCCAACCTGGGCTTTCCGGCCTGGCGCATCATGGCGTTTCACCTGCTGCCCAACTGCCTGGGCCCCGTCATGGTATTCGCCACCATTCAGATCGCCACCGCCATTGCGCTGGAAGCCACGCTGTCCTTTCTGGGCGTAGGCGTACCGATCACCGAGCCGTCGCTGGGCCTCTTGATCTCGAACGGTTTCCAATACCTGCTGTCGGGCGACTACTGGATCAGCTTGTTCCCGGGCATTGCCCTGCTGCTGCTGATCCTTTCCATCAACATCGTGGGCGACCGCCTGCGTGAAAGCCTGGACCCGCGACGAGCATGAGCGACATTCTTCTTGATGTGCGCGGCCTGCGCACTGCATTCCATACCGAAGCCGGCGCGTGGCTGGCGGTCGACGGTGTCGACCTGACTGTCCGCCGCGGCGAAATCGTGGGCCTGGTCGGTGAATCCGGTTCCGGCAAATCCGTCACGGGCTTCTCGCTGCTGGGTCTGATCGACCCGCCCGGGGAAGTCGTGGAGGGCGAAGTGAAGTTCAAGGGCACCGACCTGCGCAAGCTCACGGAAGAGCAAATGCGCCAGTTGCGCGGCAACCGCATCGCCATGATCTTCCAAGACCCGCTGATGACGCTGAACCCGGTGCTGCGCATCGGCGAGCAGATGATGGAAGCCATCCTCACGCACGAGAACGTATCGCGCGCCGAGGCCGAGGAACGCTGCCGCGAAGCGCTGGCGATGGTGGGTATTCCTGCGCCTGAAAAGCGTTTGAAGAGCTACCCGCACGAGTTCTCGGGCGGCATGCGTCAGCGCGTGGCAATCGCCATCGCCATGCTGAACAAGCCTGATCTCATCATCTGCGACGAACCCACGACTGCGCTGGACGTCACCATCCAGGGCCAGATTCTCTACCGCATGCAAGAGATCTGCCGCGAACACAACACGGCGCTTATCTGGATTACGCACGATCTGGGCGTGGTGGCCGAACTGGCCGACCGCGTGGCCGTGATGTATGCCGGCCGCATTGTTGAAAGCGGCCCGGTTGAACAGGTGCTGGCATCGCCGCGCCACCCCTATACCAAGGGCCTGCTGGATTCGATGCCCGGCGCCACGCAACCCGGCGCGCGCCTGCATCAGATCAACGGCATGGCGCCCAGCCTGGCGGGCCGCCCGTCGGGCTGTGCCTTCCGTCCGCGTTGCACCAAGGTTATCCCCCGGTGCACCGAACAAGCCCCCTCCGTTACCACCGAAGGTCCGCGCAGCTACCGCTGTTACGTGCCGATAGCCCGCGAGGCACAGCAAGCATGAGCCAAGCCGATACTCCCGTCATCGAGCTCAAGAACGTCCACAAGCGCTTCGAGCAGCGACCCGACCTGGCCCAACGCATCCTGGCCCTGACCGGCCGCCCCATTGACCGCCGCACGGTATATGCCGTCAATGGCGTGGACTTGTCCATCAAGCGCGGCGAAGTGGTTGGCCTGGTGGGTGAATCCGGCTGTGGCAAGTCCACGCTGGGCCGCGTGGTTGCGGGCCTGCACCGCCAGACCGAAGGCGAACTGCTGTATCAAGGCCATGACGCCGTGCGCCTGCGCGGCGCCGAAAAGCTGGCGTATACGCTGGGCGTGCAGATGATTTTCCAGGACCCGCAAGCGTCCTTGAATCCGCGTCAGCGCCTGCGCCAGATCCTGGGCGAATCGCTGAAGGTCCACAAGCTGGCGCCGCCTGCCGAGATCCCGGCGCGCATTGACCAGGCGCTAAAGGAAGTGGGCCTGGACGCCGAATACCGCGACCGTTTCCCGCACCAGATTTCCGGCGGCCAACGCCAGCGCATTGGCATCGCCCGCGCGCTGATGGTGGCGCCGAAGTTCCTGGTGTGCGACGAGCCCGTGGCCGCGCTGGACGTGTCCATCCAGGCGCAGGTGATCAACCTGTTCATGGACTTGCGCGAACAGCACGGCTTTACGTATCTGTTCATCAGCCATGACCTGGGTGTGGTCAAGCACATCTCGGACCGCGTCGCGATCATGTATCTGGGCAAGATCGTGGAGATTTCCACGTCGGCCGAGATCTTCGCGCGCGCCAATCACCCCTACACTCAGGCCTTGATGGCCGAGGTACCGGACGTGGCCCGCCGCGGCCGCAAGTTCACGCCGATCAAGGGAGAAATCCCCTCGCCGCTGAACCCGCCCCCGGGCTGCACGTTCAACCCCCGTTGCCCCCACGCCATGCCGCGCTGCCGCGAGCAGGCGCCGGTCCTGAAAGAAATCTCGGCGGGCCACTGGTCGGCCTGTCACCTGAACGAAGCGAGCGCCTGATGAAACCCTCCGACATGTCCAATGTGGACCGCATCGCCATCGAAATGGGCCATGCGGGCCGCAACACCATTCAGTACATCGACGAAGACCGCAATTCGGATCGTCCCTTCAAGCTGCAAACGTACCGCCCTTACGGCTACACACCGGACCGCCCGGTCGTCATCGTGCAGCACGGCGTGCTGCGCAACGGCGATGAATACCGCGACTTCTGGGTTGAAGCCGCCGACAAGCACAAGCTGCTGATCGTGGCGCTGACGTTCTCGAACGAAATCTGGCCTGGCGTTGAAAGCTACAACAACGGCCGCGTGTTCTCGGCGGGCGGCAATCCGCGCCACATCGACGGCTGGACGTATGCGCTGGTGGGCAACGTCATCAAAGACATGATCGACGGTGAAATCACCGACGGCCAGAACGTCTACCTGTTCGGCCATTCGGCCGGCGGCCAGTTCGTGCACCGCTTGATGAGCAGCCAGTCGCACGCGCCGTTCAAGGCGGTCACGGCCGGCAACCCCGGCTGGTACACCTTGCCCACGTTCGATCACCCGTTCCCCGAAGGCATGGATGGCGTCGGCCTGACCGAAGAGCATCTGGTGAAGCTGCTGGCCTATCCGATGACGATTCTGGCGGGCGACCAGGACATCGCCACCGACGACCCCAACCTGCCCGCCGAGCCCGCCGCCATGCGCCAAGGCCCGCACCGCTTTGCGCGCGCCAAGAACTACTACGAGTTCGGCAAGCAGGAAGCCGAGCGCCGCGGCGTGCCGTTCGGCTGGACGCTGCAAGTGGTGCCCGGCATCGGCCACGACGGCCGCGCCATGTCGGCCGTGTGCGCCAGCCTGTGGTTCGACGGCAAGATGCCCGACGACGCCGAACTGGCCCGCCTGGCTGGCCAGCAGGTCGCCTGATCGCCCTTTCTTTTTTCATTGCTGAAACCCGATACCGCCATGTCCAACACTCAGAGCACTGAACAGATCGTCGCTGGCATTCAAAGCTGGCTGCAATGCGAGTCGCCGTCGAACTTCCCCGACGGCATCGCCGCGATGGCGCGCATCATCGCCGACTACGCAGCCGCTGCCGGCCTGACCGTGGAGTTGTCGTCGCTGGGCCCCACCACGGGCCCGCTGCTGTACGCGACCAACCGCGCGCCGGGCGACACGCGCCCGGGCATCCTGATCCTGGCGCACATGGACACGGTGCATCCGGTGGGCACGCTGCTTGAGAACCCGGTGCGCATCGACGGCGACCGCCTCTACGGCCCGGGCAGCTATGACATGAAGGCCGGCATCTACCTGGCGCTGACGGCGCTGGCCGGCGTGGCGCGCCCCGGCGCAACGCAACTGCCGGTGGACTTCCTGGTGGTGCCCGACGAAGAAACCGGCAGCCACGCTTCGCGCGTGCACATCGAACGCTTTGCCGCCAACGCCAAGTACGCGCTGGTCTGCGAACCGGCCCGCCCGAACGGCGGCAAGTGCGTAACGGCGCGCAAGGGCACGGGGATGCTGAACCTGAACGTGAAGGGCCGCCCGGCGCACGCCGGCATGCAGCACGAGAAAGGCCGCAGCGCAATCCGCGAAATGGCGCACCAGGTGCTGGCGCTGGAAGCGATGACCGACTACGACCGCGGCATCACGGTCAGCGTGGGCACGATCGCAGGCGGCACCGTGACCAACACCGTGCCGGCCCTGTGCCGTTGCGTGGTGGACTTCCGCGTGCCGGACATGGGGGCCGCCGAAGACGTGCTGCGCCGGATGCGTGAGTTGTGTGCGGTGGGTCCGGACGTTGAACTGGACATCAACGTGGAACTGAATCGTCCCCCGATGGTGAAGACGGAAGCAGCGTCGGCACTGCTGGCGCTGGTGCAGGGTTATGCGGATCGGGCCGGCTTCCTGCTGGAAGACGCGCCGATGACGGGGGGTGGCAGCGATGCCAACTTTACGTCAGCGATGGGGATTCCGACGCTGGATGGATTGGGTGCTGATGGGGATGGGGCGCATACGTTGAATGAGTATGTGCTGGTGTCGACGTTGGAGCAGCGGTTGAAGTTTTGGGAATTGTTGTTGAAGGAATTGGCTTAAGGGTTTTCTGTTGGCGGGTGTTGGTTCTTTAGACGCCCGTGAGGCCGGTGCCCTGGGGTGCGCGGGGCAACGATTGCGGTCTGGAGCCTTCGCTCCGGACTGCCCCGTAGTCATCCTCGTTGTTGCCTGCGGCAACTGCCTTCGGATTCCCTCGGGCTTATCGACGCCCCGCGCACCCCAGGGCGCCGGCCTCACGGGCTCTGGTAGTTGCAATCTGACGTCAGCTGGGGCGATCAGGGTTCTTGAGGTTCTCACCACGGGTTTTGGGTGGTGGAAGATCTTGCGGGGCCCGCCCCCGGCCGGCCGCGCGGGCGGCCTTTGGGGGCTTACGCGTGGTGAGACGTCGTCGCGGTGTTCGCTTCGCGTGTGGCGGCATTGCACAGGTTCTTCTTGATGGCTTGCCGCGCGTCATCCATCCCGCGAGGCACGGTCACCCGTTGAACTCCGGTGCGGTGGCGCGCGATGGGTCGGCACGCGCAAGGCAGTGCCGGACGCGCGCCACCCTTCTACCCCCCAAAAACGTGCGGGGAGGACCACTAGCAAACGACTCCCCCACATTCGCGAAAGCGAACACCGCGCAAACGCCCACCACCGCGTATGCCGAGTAAGGCCGCCCGCGCGGCCGCCACTCGGCGGGCCCCGCAGCACTCGTCACTAAGGCACACCCTAGCAGCGCTACGAACCAAAACGACAGCAGCCCGTCGTCGGGGTGGGCGTGACGGCGCGCAACCTCGATGCGCCCGAGGGAATCTGAAGGGAAGGCCGAAGGCCTGGACGAAGATGACGAGGGGGACGTCCGGAGCGAAGGCTCCGGACCGCAATCGTGGGCGCGCGCCGTCACGCCCACCCCGACGACGGGCGACCTACGAAGATCTACGACCCTCCCCCCAAAGACACAACCATCCCAGAGTCAGACTGCATATCCATCCCGAAGTCAGACTGCATTTCCCTGATCATCTTGGTGTCAGACTGCATTTCCCCGATCGCTCTCAACGAACAAAATGCAGTCTGACTCCCCGAAAATAAATGCAGTCTGACTGCCCATTTAATATGCAGTCTGACACCAGGAATTCACATCGCCTAGAATTCCCCATCCGTCTCTCATCCCGAAACATCATGTCCGCCGCCCCCATCAGCGCCATCGCCTACGGCCTTGCCACGTTAGCCTCCGATGGCTCCGTCCTTGATACCTGGTATCCGCGCCCGTCGCTGGCCGATCACACGCCCGCTGCTGGCACGCGTCATCTCACGCCTGAAGAAGCGCGTGCTGCGCTGGGCGAGCATGTGCCGACGGCGCTCATTCGTGATACCCGCCGCAAAGTCGATATCGTTGCGGTCCGCACCGCCATCGCCTCGCTGGATGAACCGCCCGCCGACGCGCATGACGCCTACCTCCGGCTGCATCTGCTCAGCCATCGTCTGATCCGCCCGCACGACGCCAACCTCGATGGCTTGTTCAGCGTGTTGTCCAACGTCGCATGGACGTCTGTTGGCCCTTGCGCCGTCGATCAAGTGGATGCGCTGCGCTGGCAATTACGCGCCACCGGGCAAACGCTGGAGATCCGCGGCGTGGACAAGATTCCCCGTATGACCGACTACGTCGTGCCTGCCGGCGTGCGTATTGCCGACACCGCGCGCGTGCGGCTGGGTGCGCACTTGTCGCCCGGCACCACCGTGCTGCATGAAGGCTTCTGCAACTTCAATGCCGGCACGTTGGGCGCCTCGATGGTTGAAGGCCGCATCAGTGCAGGCGTCATCGTCGATGACGGCAGCGACATCGGCGGCGGCGCGTCCATCATGGGCACCATGTCGGGCGGCGGCAAACAAGTCGTGTCCATCGGCAAGCGCTGCCTGTTGGGCGCGAATTCCGGCATCGGCATTTCGTTGGGTGACGATTGCGTCGTGGAAGCTGGCTGCTACATCACCGCCGGCACGCGCGTGCTGACGCCCGAAGGCGCCGTCGTGAAGGCCGCCGCACTCGCCGGCCAACATGGCCTGCTGTTTCGCCGCAACTCGCAGACGGGCGCGGTGGAAGCGCTGGTGCGCACGGCGGCGTGGGGCACCTTGAATCCGGCGCTGCACTCCGGACATTGAACGGAAAGTCCAAATGGAAAAGGGCCGCGAAGTCAGCGGCCCTTTCTTATTTCCCGAACATCAAGCGCGCCCGTTACGCCGCTTGCGGGGATGTACCGCTCAGGCGTATTCCGCCGTCTGTCCCAACTGGTCGTACACCAGGTTCACCAGCAGATCGGAGCTGAGAATCCGCGTGCCCAGGCACGAAAACACGGTCTTGCCGCTGTCGTCTTGCAGCGTGATCGTCTCGGTCCAATCGTTCAGGTCGATGCGTTGCAGCGACTCGAAGGACCAGGTCATGCCATCAATGTGCAGGCCTTCGGCCGACAGGGCCAATTCCTGCGTTTGCAGGCTGGGGAACTCACCGGCCTCGATATAACGGAACGTCACACGCTCGCCTTCCGCGATCGCAGCTTCCAGCACCGGCAGGCGTTGCGCGACGTAGCGCGAGCGGAACGCATCCATGAACTGGGCAAACTCGCTGACGTCGCCGGACACAATGGTCCAGTCCTGCGTCGCGTGCGTGCGGTAGGCAAATTGGTTGATGGAACCTGCCGTGGCGTCCGGCCCGGAGGCGAACAGGCAAAGGTCCAGAACATCCGCGAACGCGGTGTATTGACGTGCGTCGCCTTGTTGGCGAACCACACCTTTGTCATGCAATTCAAAGCAAACCGGGGCGCTCCCCGTGTGCGTAAACACCGCCAATGCGTCTGAGACCTGCGGGGTTTTGCTATCAGTCATGCAACTTCCTTATCAAGTTGGGGTGCTTTCGCGGCCCAGGACGTCGCAAAGTCATGCGACACGCATTCTCCCCTATATGGGCGAGGCGTGCTTGATGACCCCAATATATCGCTCGTTTTCGGCCTTTTTTGACCCAATTACCTTGCCAGACGGGCAAATGCGTCATTCACCCGGTGGGATCGGCATGAACGGATAGTGCGTCACATCTCCCCTGCCCGCGATGATCGCGGTGGCCTCCGGCACTTCTTCCCACACACCGGGCATCTCGCTCAGCGGCTCAGACAGCAGCAGGAAGGCGCTGTCGTCCAGCGTCGCGAGTTGCGGATTGTCGGGATAGAGCTCGCGCAGATGCCGCACGCAGGTGTTGTGGAACAGCGTGCGTGAATCGCCTTCGCTGGAATAGCGCACCGCAATCAGCCGTTCGCCATCCAGCGCGCACACGGTCATGTTGATGGGATGCGCCACGCCGTGTCGGCGGCCCGTCTCTTCCACCGCGCCCACCATGCGGGCCAACGCGGGGATGGGGTCTTCCTCCAGGCCGAACGTCAGCGCCAGCAGGAACATGACTTCTGAATCGGTGGACCCTTCCAGCGACCCGAAGTATGCCGGCGCAATCATCAGCATCAAGTCACGGCGCAGCAGCGGATAGTCGCGGATAAGGCCGTTGTGCACGAACAGCCACTGTCCATGCCGGAACGGATGGCAGTTGGTTTCTTGCGCGGGCGTGTCGGTGGCCGCGCGGATGTGCGCCACAAACAAGGATGCGTGAATCGCACGCGCGGCTTCGCGCAGATTGCGATCGTTCCACGCGGGGTGCACGCTGCGGTAGCGGAAGGGCGCATCCGGCGGAACATCAGCCTGCGGCCGCCCATACCAGCCCAGCCCGAAGCCGTCGCCATTCGTTGTGGTCGCGCCCAGCCGCGAATGCAGGCTCTGGTCGATCAGCGAGTGCTTGGCCTTGAACAGCACACTCTCCATCTGCAGGGGACTACCGGTGTAAGCCAGCCAACGACACATGATGCGCTCCTTCAAGACAGACTGCCCAGTGTAGGAGCCACCTGCAATTTTCTACAAGCTTGCGTGACCACGCCCCGGCATAGTGTCCCCTTTCCCGATCACCCCGGAACCGCATCTTGAATACGCCCTCATCCGTCCCCGCCCTGCAACAGGGCTTTTCCAGCGACAACATCGCGGGCGCCAGCCCTGAAGTCATGGAGGCATTGCTGCGCGCCAATGCCGGTCAGGCCCCCGCCTACGGCGCCGATGACGGCTCGCTGCGCGTGCAACGCAAGCTGGCCGAGATCTTCGAACATGACGTCGAGGTGTTGCTGGTGCCCACCGGCACCGCCGCCAACTCGCTCAGCCTGGCCGCCATGACGCCGCCCTGGGGCGCCGTGCTGTGCCACACGCAAAGCCATATCGCCAACGATGAATGCGGCGCGCCGGAGTTCTTTACCAACGGCGCGCGGCTGATGCTGCTGGGTGGCGAGGCCGCCAAGATCGACCCGGTGCAGTTGGCGGCCGAAGCGCGCCGCAAAGTGGGCGACGTCCATTCCGTGCAACCGTCGTGCGTCAGCATTACCCAGGCGACCGAAACCGGCAGCGTCTATACGCTGGACGAGATCCAAGCCATTGGCGGCATCTGCCGCGACGCGGGCTTGCCGCTGCATATGGACGGCGCGCGCTTTGCGAATGCGCTGGTCAGCCTGGGCTGCACGCCGGCCGAGATGACGTGGAAGGCGGGCGTCGAAGCGCTGTCGTTTGGCGCAACGAAAAACGGCGTGCTGGGCGCCGAGGCCATCGTGCTGTTCAACCCGGCGCGCGCACGCGAATTGGCGTTTCGCCGCAAGCGTGGCGGCCATCTGTTCTCGAAGATGCGTCTGCTGTCCGCGCAGATGGAAGCGTATTTGACCGACGATTTGTGGCTGAAGAATGCGCGCCAGGCCAACGCCATGGCCACGCGGCTTGCCGCGGGCATGCAAGGCCTGCCGGGTGTCACGCTGCAAGGCCCGGCCGACGCCAACATCCTGTTCTGCCAATTGCCGGCCCACGCCATCGATGGCCTGCTGGAGCAAGGCTTCCGCTTCTATTACGACCGTTGGGGCCCGGGCGTGGTGCGCCTGGTCACGTCGTTCGCCACGCAGGAACAAGAGGTGGATTACTTCCTGTCGGCGTTGCGCGCGCAGGTGGCTTAGCGTTGGGTGCCCGCCCTTATGCGGCGGGCTGATACGCGGAGGGCGGCGCGCCGTAAGCCATGCGGAACGCTCGGTTGAAATGGCTTTGATCGTAGAAGCCCACGTCCGCCGCCACTTGTGCCACCGACACGCGGGACGTTGCCAGCGCGGCGCATGCGCGTTCCAGCCGCAGGCGGACCAGCCACGCATGCGGCGTCAGGCCAGCGGAATGCGTGAAGCGGCGCAGAAACTGGAAGCGGCTCAGCCCGCATAGCCGCGCCAGATCGTCCAGTGCGATCTTTTCGCACAAATGCGCCTGACAGTAGTCATGCACCGCGCGCAGATGCGCCGCCGACAACCCGCCCCGGATTTCCTGGGGTGACACCGCGCCGGTGCGCGCGAACAACGCGCCCATCAACGCCAGCGACTGCGACTCCTGCGCCAAAGGCTCATCCGGGGCGCCGGACATCCATGCGCTGTGCAGCGCCATGAAGCGGCCGGCCAGCGCCGCGTCTTCCACCAGCGTGCCGAAGAAGCGCTCGTTGGCAGCCGCCCCCGACACATCTTCGATGAAGCTGCGCATCAGCTCGGCAGATAAGCGGAACGTTTTCAACGTGTAGGCCGCGCCGTAGTCACTGACCCCCGCGCCGTCGTGGATTTCGCCTGGCGGCATCAACGCGATGCCGCCAGGGCCCAGCAGAATGCTCTTGCCGCGGAACCGCTGGCGCTGCACGCCCTGGGTGACAAGACCGATGTGATAGTCCACATGGTAGTGGCGGTCGAACTCGAATTCACTGAAGCGCGCTTGCCCGAGCACCAGGCCAGGGGTGCCGGGAACAGGGTGGTATCGGACGTCGTCTTTCATGGCCCCGCCATCCCTATGCGTGCGTTATTTCTTCAGCAAGGCCTTCAGCATCGCCATGCGCTCTTTGGGATTCATGGCGGCTGTGGCCTCGTCTTCCTGGATGCGCACATCGCCCAGGCCCATTTCTTCGATAAAGCGCGACGGCTCGCGCACCAAGTCTTCGCGCGCACGTCGGCGGCGCTTGCACCAGCTCAGGTTCAAGCTGCGTTGCGCGCGCGTGATGCCCACGTACATAAGCCGGCGTTCTTCCTGGATGCGTGACGCCAGGTTCTCGGCCGCACGCGCCGGGTCGCCCACTTCGTCGTCTTTGCCCAGGTGGGGCAGCAAGCCCTCTTCCACGCCGGCCAGATACACGTGTGGATACTCCAGCCCTTTGGACGCATGCAACGTCGACATCTTGACGGCGTCGGGCTCGTCTTCTTCGCCGCGTTCCAGCATTGTGACCAGCGCCACGTGCTGGACCAGATCGAAGAGCGACATGTTGTCTTCTTCGGCCTTGCGCTTGAGCCAGCCGGTGAGCTCCAGCACGTTCTGCCAGCGCGTCTGCGCGGGGCGTTCTTCGAACAGCTCGAACAGATGGCGCTCGTACTGGATGGCTTCAACCAGATCGTCCAGGATGACGCCCGCCGGTTCGGCCGGCGCGGCGTCCTTGCCCGATGCCGCGCCACGGCCGGCGCGCCACTGCATGCGCCGGATGAATTCCGCGAACGTGCGCAGGGGTTCCAGCTGGCGCGGGGCCAGCAGGCTTTCAATACCGGTTTCGGCCACGGCCGACAACAAGGACTGCTCGCGCGTGGCCGCGTATTGGCCCAGCACCTGCAAGGTCGCCTGACCGATGCCGCGCTTGGGCGTGGTGGCCGCGCGGATGAACGCGGGGTCGTCATCGTCGTTGGCCAAGAGCCGCAGATACGCCAGCACATCGCGCACTTCGGCCTTATCGAAAAAGCTCTGCCCGCCCGAGATCGTGTACGGAATCTTCAGGTTGCGCAGCGCCTGCTCCAGAATGCGCGACTGATGATTACTGCGATACAGAATGGCGAAATCTTTCCACTGCGCCTGACGCTCGAAGCGCGAGGCCGAGACCTTCATGGCGATGGATTCCGCTTCCTGCTCTTCGCCGTCCATGGCCGACACCAGGATCGGTTCACCCACGCCCAGCTCGGACCACAGCTTCTTTTCGAACAGCTTGGGATTCTTTTCAATGACCTGGTTGGCGGCCGCCAGAATGCGCTGCACCGAACGGTAATTCTGTTCGAGCTTGATGAGCTTGATGTTGGGGTAATCGGTGGTGAGCTTGGCCAGGTTTTCAATGGTGGCGCCGCGCCAGGCGTAGATGGCCTGGTCGTCGTCGCCCACCGCCGTGAACATGGCGCGCGAGCCCGTCAGCAATTGCACCAGCCGGTATTGGCACACGTTGGTGTCTTGATATTCATCCACCAGCAGATAGCGCACGCGGTTCTGCCAGCGCGTGCGCACTTCTTCGTTGCTGGCCAGCAGCAAGGCGGGGATGCGGATCAGGTCATCGAAATCCACCGCCTGATAGGCCGCCAGCGTAGCGGCGTAGCTGCGGTAGACATTGGCGGCTTCGACGTCGCCGGGCGTCACGGCTTCGCGCGCGGCGTCGTCCGGTTCCAGCAACGCGTTTTTCCACAACGAGATAATGCCCTGCACGTGGCGCAGGCGCGCCTTGTCGGTGGTGGCCAGCAGTTCCTGGATGATGGACATGGCGTCATCGGCGTCCAGGATGGAAAACGTGGGCTTAAGCCCTGCGTTGCGCGCTTCTTCGCGCAGCATCTTCACGCCCAGCGAGTGGAACGTGCTGATGATCAGGCCCTTGGACAGCTTGCGGTCGACCAGCGTCTTCACGCGTTCGTCCATCTCGCGCGCGGCCTTGTTGGTGAAGGTCAGCGCCACCACGTTGCGGCCCATGTAGCCGCATTCACGCAGCAGATAGGCGATCTTCTGCGTGATCACGCGCGTCTTGCCGCTGCCCGCGCCGGCCAGCACCAGACAGGGGCCGTCAAGGTACAACACCGCCTCTTTCTGGGCGGGGTTCATACCTAGAGCAATGGTTTCGCTAGCGGACATTTTTGAGTGGGATGGTCTTGCAGTGCGGGGGGCCGCCAGTTTGCGCTGACGCCCGTGTTGCTGGCGTCGTCATGCGGTGGCGGCCGCGCCAGCGCGATAGAGGATGAAGATCATAGATCAATCAGTTGGAGCACGCATCGGTACAGACCGAGGGGTCAGATCTCCAGCGGATCGACCTCCAGTTGCCAACGCACGCGCGCTTCGTTGGCGATGTAAGGCAGGTGGTGCGACCACGACGCCAGGAAGGCCTGCAGGGCCGGCCGGCTGCTGCTTTCCACCAGCAACTGCGCGCGCTCGATGTTCGCCACGCGCACCACGCGCAGCGGCACGGGGTCATACAGCATGATGGCGTCCAGGCCCGGAAAGTCCGCCGCC
This sequence comes from Achromobacter kerstersii, assembly GCF_902859595.1. Classification (GTDB taxonomy): domain Bacteria; phylum Pseudomonadota; class Gammaproteobacteria; order Burkholderiales; family Burkholderiaceae_B; genus Achromobacter; species Achromobacter kerstersii. The sequence continues at coordinate 99,812 of NZ_CADIJQ010000006.1, forward strand.
CATTCGCCTTCTGGCAATACGCGGGCGCGCTCCAGGAAGGCCTGCGCCACCTTCAGCTCGCGCGCTTCAGCGGTCAGCAGCGCCTGATACACAAACGGGGGCAGGCCCGTGCTTTCGCGTTCATGCAGCGCGTGGCGCGCAAAGCCCGCGTAGTCGTGACGCAGCAGCGCCTGATAGACGGGCTGCTCGGGGTAGCCCGTCTGTATCAGCACCTCGCCGTTGCCTTGGTGGCGGCCGGCACGGCCCGCCACTTGCATCAGCTGCGCGAACAGGCGTTCGGGCGCACGAAAATCGTGGGCGAACAGCATCGAATCGGAATTCAGCACGCCCACCAGACCCAGCCGCGCGAAGTCATGGCCCTTGGCCACCATTTGCGTGCCGACCAGGATATCCACATCGCCCGCATGCACCGACGCGAAGAGGGCTTCGGCGCTGCCCTTCTTGCGCGTGCTGTCGGCATCGATACGCAGAATGCGCGCCTCGGGGAACAGCTCGGCCAGATGCTCTTCGACACGCTGCGTGCCACGGCCCATCGGGGCCAGGTCCTGGTCGCCGCATTCGGGGCAGGCGCGCGGCACCGGCGCTTGGTAACCGCAGTGGTGACATTGCAGGCGATGGCCGCGGCCGTCCGTACGGTGCAACACGGTAAACGCGGTGCACCGCGGGCAATTGCTGACCCACGCGCACGACTGGCAATGCAGCACGGGCGAATAGCCGCGCCGGTTCAGGAAGATCAGCGACTGCTCTTTGCGCTCCAGGCGCAGGCCGATGGCCTCCAGCAATTGCGGCGACATCCCGTGCTTCATCTGTAGCCGGCGCGTGTCCACCAGCCGCATGGACGGCAGCGTGCTGGACCGGGCACGGCCCGGCAGCGTCAGGCGCAGGTACCGGCCACGCTCCGCGTGTTGCCAGGTTTCCAAAGACGGCGTAGCCGACCCCAGCACCACGGGAATGTTCAGGTCATGCGCGCGCCACACGGCCAGGTCGCGCGCCGAATAGCGCAGGCCATCTTGCTGCTTGTAAGACGCGTCATGCTCTTCGTCCACCACGATCAAGCCCAGCTTGCTGAGCGGCGCGAAGATCGACATGCGCGTGCCCAACAGCATGCGGGCGTCGCCGCGCTGGGCGCGGGCCCAGGCTTGCAGGCGTTCGCCATCCGACAGCCCGCTATGCATGACGGCCAGCCCATCCGGCCCCACCAACGCTTCCAGACGCGCACGCAACGCGCCTTCCAGCTGCGGGGTCAGGTTGATTTCGGGCACCATCAGCAGCACCTGCCGCCCTTGGGCCAACACTTTTTCGGCCGCCCGCAGATAGACCTCGGTCTTGCCGCTGCCCGTCACACCATGCAGCAACACGGGTTTGAACCCCGTCAGCGCGCCGATGGTGTCCACCGCAGTGCGTTGCGCGTCGTTCAATTCCGGCGGCTGATCGGCTTTGGCAGGCGCGCGCGCTGCCTTGCGCTTGCGGTTGTCCAAGCGCGCCACCGGGCCGCCTGCCGAGCGCTTGCCCTGATACGCCGTCGGCTTGCGCAGCGGCGGCGGCAGCGTTGGCAACATCACTTCGCCCAGGGGCCGCTGGTAGTACTCGGCCGCGAAACGGGCCAGGCGCAGCCAGTCCTCGTCAAAGGGGGGCAGGTCGTCCAGCACCTGCTCGATGGGCCGGATCTGTTTCGGGTCGAACGAAGGTTCGGCCGGATTTTCCACCACCACCCCGATCATCTTGCGCCGCCCGAAAGGAACGATGACCCGCAAGCCCACGGGGACCGGCGCATCGCTGCGGTAGTCGAAGGGGCCGGGCAACGGCACGTCCAGCGCCACGCGCACCCAGCAAACGGCTGCGGGAGTCGGCATAGACGGCAGTTCAGACATGGATGCTCGGAAGGATCATGGGGCGGGAGTCGCCTGCAAGGCGGAAAAGGACAGGGGAATGGCGCGGCCGGGCAATTGTCGCCCGGCGGCCGTCGCTTGCTCCATACCCGCCTGTGGATAACTTTGGGGAAAAGGCTGGAGCAACATCAAATTTTGGAATAAGCCTAGATTGCGCAGCACGGTGCAATCCGGTGGAAAACTCAACTTTAAGCTTTAAAAACAATAGCTTAAGGCAGCTTCCAAGATTGTAAACCAGGTTATAAAGGGTTTTCCCCGAGCGAAATCTTGCTGTGCACAAGTGCTCGCCGGGGCCCTCAAACTTCGGCCCTTCGGACCGAAGCGTCCACTCACTTACCCCCGCAGCGAGCGGCTGTGTTGGTGGACTTCGTCGACCAATTCGGCTACCGCTTCTGGCGGAGTGAAACGCGAAATGCCGTGTCCCAGGTTGAACACGTGGCCGCCCTTGCCCACCGGGCCGAAGGCATCCAGCACGCGGCGGGCTTCCGTGCGAATAGCCGGGCCGCCACCGAACAGCGCCATCGGGTCCAGGTTGCCCTGGAAGGCCACGGAGTCGCCCGTGCGGCGGCGCGCCGCCGCCAGATCAACGGTCCAGTCCAGGCCCACGGCGTCGCAACCGCAAGCGGCGATCTGCTCAAGCCATTGGCCGCCGCCCTTGGTGAACACGATGACCGGCACACGGCGGCCTTCGTGTTCGCGGGTCAGGCCGGCCACGACCTTCTTCGTGTAGGCCAGCGAGAATTGCTGGAACAGGCCATCAGCCAGCACGCCGCCCCAGCTGTCGAACAGCATGACGGCCTGCGCGCCCGCAGCAATCTGCGCGTTCAGATATTGCAGGGTGGCTTCGGCGTTGATTTCCAGGATGCGATGCAGCAGGTCAGGACGCGAATACAGCATCGTCTTGATCAGGCGGTAATCGTCGCTGCCCTTGCCCTCAACCATGTAGCACGCAATGGTGAACGGGCTGCCGGCAAAGCCGATCAGCGGCACCTTGCCGTCCAGCTCGCGCCGGATGACGCTGACGGCGTCGAACACATAGCGCAGCTTGTCCATGTCAGGCACGGCCAGACGGGCCACGTCTTCTTCGGTGCGCACCGGGTGCGCGAAGCGCGGGCCTTCGCCTTCCGCGAAGTCCAGGCCCAGACCCATCGCGTGCGGCACGGTCAGGATGTCCGAGAACAGGATGGCTGCGTCCAGGTCAAAGCGCGCCAGCGGCTGCAATGTGACCTCCATGGCGTAGTCCGGATTTTGAGCCAGGCCCATGAAGGAACCTGCGCGCGCGCGCGTGGCGCGGTACTCGGGCAGGTAGCGACCCGCCTGGCGCATCAGCCAGATCGGGGTGTAGGGCACGGGCTCGCGCAAGAGCGAGCGCAAGAACACATCGTTCTTCAAGCTGGAAGCAGACACGACTATCCTCGATGATCGGAAGCCGTGATTTTACTTCCCCTAGCTGACAAGGCGCGGCCAGCCGGAAAGCATGGTTTGTCGGGCCTCAAGACCGGTGCGCAAGACGCGGTTTGCCGCGCGATGTTCACCGCACAATGTTTGCCGCGCAAGGTTCACCACGCGATGTTCACCACGTAACGTTCACCACGCAACGTTTGCCGCACAACTCATCCCAACAGCCGTCGCACATGCGCGGCATGCCGGTACGGCGCGGCTTCGATGCCGTGCTTTTGCATCAGTGCCCAGAAGGCGCGCCGATGCTTGGCGCAAGCACGGGCCGCCTGCGCCACGTTGCCGCCATGCCGCGACAGCGCGCGGCAAATGTAATCGCGCTCAAACCCATCCACCACACGCGCTTTGGCCAGACGAAACGATTCCTGCGCGGAAGGATGGCGGGGGTCTCGGCGCGGGTCTGGCTGCGGGTCTGGCTGCGGGTCTGGCTGCGGGTTCAGTCGCAAATTTCGCCGGTCGTCGTGCCGGATGTCTTGCCGTAGGTCGTGCCGGATGTCTTGCCGCGGGCTGCGTCTGGAATAGCCATCCCACTCCAGCACCCCCGCCAAGGCATCTTCCAACACGTCCGCAGATACGCGCGGCCTTGCGGCATCCCTCAGGGCCGCAGACCCATTGCCCGCAGCGTGATAATCGGCCGGCGGCTCTTGCACGCCCGCCTGCAACGCCTGCCGCCAGAGCAGTGGCCGGCCCAGACGCCCCAGGCGCACCCGCATGCTTTCCAAACACGCCGGCTGCGCCATGAAGTCGGCCGCGCCCAAACCGAGCAGGTCTTCGATGGCGGGCGCTTTCATGCCGTTCATCAACAGCAGGATGGGCGTCGTCAGCAACGCCCCGGCTTGCGACAGCGCCATGCGCGCCCACGCCACCGAAGACGGAGCAACGGGAAGGATGCAGCTGTCATAACGCCGCAGCGAGACCGCAAGCCGCGCCAAGGCCTGCACGTCTTGCGAGGTGTCTGGCGTGGCCCGCAAGGGATCGGGCGGTGCCGGCGCCGGGGCGTCTTGCGCAGCGGCCGCCAGGGGGGCCAACGGCACCAGGTGCAACCGGATGCGTGGCAACCCACCCCGATGCAGGGCCACCCACTCGCGCATGTCATCTTCGTGGCCGGGCGCCAGCAGCACGCCGCAATCCAGGACTTTTCGCACGCTTCCCCCTTTGGCTCAATTGGCAAAGTTGAAGGCTACTGGTGCAAAACCGGGCCAGCTATTCGTATCGAACGCATTGCGGTCGCCCCGCCGGGCGATGCAGATAAAAACGTCATCCCCTCGCCGCAAACCGTGCGCGCATGAAAAAAGCGGCCAATGGCCGCTTTTTCCAAACCGGGGCGAACCCCGGCGTACTGCTTTGCCGCTTAGTGCGAGCGACCGCCTTGGCGCAGCTTACGCGCCGCGATGGCTTGCGCAGCCAGCATGGCGAGTTCGGCTTCGACAACCGCGATGTCAGCCTTGTCCTTGGCGTTCGCAAGGGCCTCTTCGGCCTTCTTGCGCGCTTCCACGGCGCGGGCTTCGTCCAGGTCGGAAGCACGGATAGCGGTGTCGGCCAAAACCGTCACGCTGCCCGGCTGCACTTCCAGAATGCCCCCGGCGACGAAGATGTTTTCCTCGCCTTGGTCGGCACGAACGATCTTGACCGTCCCGGGGCGTATGCGCGAAATCAGCGGGGTGTGGCCGGGCAGAATGCCCAGTTCACCCGCTTCGCCAGGCAGCACCACGAACTTCGCCTCACCGGAGAAGATCGCTTCCTCTGCGCTGACGACATCCACATGCAGGGTAGCCATATCGGTTCCTTATTGCAGTTTCTTGGCCTTCTCGAAGGCCTCGTCGATCGAACCGACCATGTAGAAGGCCTGTTCCGGCAGGGAATCGCACTCGCCGTTCACGATCATCTTGAAACCACGGATGGTTTCAGCCAGCGGAACGTACTTGCCCGGCGAGCCGGTGAACACTTCAGCAACGTGGAACGGCTGCGACAGGAAGCGCTGGATCTTACGCGCGCGGGCCACGGCCTGCTTGTCGTCCGGCGACAGTTCGTCCATACCCAGAATCGCGATAATGTCGCGCAGTTCCTTGTAGCGCTGCAGCGTTTGCTGCACGCCACGAGCAACCGAGTAGTGCTCTTCGCCAACGACTTGCGGGTCGAGCTGGCGGCTGGACGAATCCAGCGGGTCCACGGCCGGGTAGATACCCAGCGAAGCGATGTCACGCGACAGCACGACGGTGGAGTCCAAATGCTGGAAGGTCGTGGCAGGCGACGGATCGGTCAAGTCATCCGCAGGGACGTACACGGCCTGGATGGACGTGATCGAGCCCGTCTTGGTCGACGTGATGCGCTCTTGCAGCTTGCCCATTTCTTCAGCCAGCGTGGGCTGGTAGCCCACGGCCGACGGCATACGGCCCAGCAGTGCGGACACTTCGGTACCGGCCAGGGTGTAGCGGTAGATGTTGTCCACGAAGAACAGGATGTCACGGCCTTCGTCACGGAACTTCTCGGCCATCGTCAGGCCGGTCAGCGCCACGCGCAGACGGTTGCCCGGGGGTTCGTTCATCTGACCGAACACCATGGCGACCTTGTCCAGAACGTTCGACTCTTCCATTTCGTGGTAGAAGTCGTTGCCTTCACGGGTACGCTCACCCACGCCGGCAAACACCGACAAACCGCTGTGCTGCTTAGCGATGTTGTTGATGAGTTCCATCATGTTCACGGTCTTGCCCACGCCGGCGCCGCCGAACAGGCCGACCTTGCCGCCCTTTGCGAACGGGCAGACCAAGTCAATAACCTTGATGCCGGTTTCCAGCAGTTCCACCGACGGCGACAGTTCGTCGAAACGGGGAGCCGATTGGTGAATGCCACGCTTTTCTTCGTGTTGGATCGGGCCAGCTTCGTCGATGGGACGACCCAGCACGTCCATGATGCGGCCCAGCGTGCCGGTGCCGACCGGCACCGAGATCGGGGCGCCCGTGCCGTTGACCTTCATGCCGCGGCGCAGGCCGTCGCTGGAGCCCAGCGCAATGGTACGCACCACGCCGTCGCCCAACTGTTGCTGCACTTCCAGCGTCAGACCCTTTTCGGCGAACGACGAAGACTCGTCCTCAGCCAGAGTAAGCGCTTCATAGATCTTGGGCATGTGATCGCGGGGGAACTGAATATCCACCACGGCGCCGATGCACTGAACGATGGTTCCGTTGCTCATGTCGATTCCTTGCTTGATAGCTTTAGACGGGAGCTGCCTGCCTTAAACGGCGGCAGCGCCCCCTACGATTTCCGAAATTTCTTTGGTGATCGCGGCCTGACGGGTCTTGTTGTAGACCAGTTGCAGCTCTCCGATGACCTTCTTGGCGTTGTCCGACGCCGCCTTCATGGCGACCATCCGGGCCGACTGCTCCGAAGCCATGTTCTCGGCCACGGCTTGATACAGCAGGCCTTCAACGTAACGCTGCAGCAGGTCGTCGATCACGCTACGGGCGTCGGGTTCGTAGATGTAATCCCAGCTGTAGTCCGACTTCACTTCCGACGTCTTGGCCAGGCTCTCAGCACCCGTTTGGTACGGATCTTCCAAACCATTGGCCAACGGCAGCAGGCGCAAGAACAGCGGCTCCTGCTTCATCGTGTTGACGAAGCGGGTCGAAGCCACGTACAGCGCGTCGATGCGGCCATCCAGGTAGGCGTCCAGCTGCACCTTGATCGCGCCCAAGAGGCGGTCCAGTTGCGGCTTGTCGCCCAGTTGCACTTCCTGGGAAACCAGTTTGGCGCCGATACGGGTCAGCACACCCACGCCCTTGTTGCCGAAAGCGGTCGCTTGCACGGCAACGCCGTTTTTCTCGAACTCTTTCAGCTTGCTCAACGTCACGCGAGTGATGTTGGTGTTCAAGCCGCCGCACAAACCCTTGTCCGTCGTCACCATGACCACGCCGACCGCTTTGATTTCGCGTTCGACCAGGTACGGGTGGCTGTACTCGGGGTTGGCCTGCATCAGGTGCGCAGCAATCTCGCGCACCTTGGTGGCGTACGGACGACCAGCACGCATCCGTTCCTGCGCCTTGCGCATTTTGGATGCGGCGACCATTTCCATCGCCTTGGTGATCTTGCGCGTGTTTTGCACGCTCTTGATCTTGGTTCGGATTTCCTTAATTCCGGGCATTGCGCTTTCCTGTGAAGACTGGCCGATGGGTTCCGCTCACGCCTCAACCATCCGGTAAGGATGGGTGAGGCGTTGCAGACGCCTAACCCATCACTTTCTTAAAAAGCACCGTGCTTCTTGAATTCCTGAACGGCGGTAGCCAATTCGGCTTCGTCGTCCTTGGACAGTTCCTTGGTGTCTTCGATGCGCTGGATCATGGCCGCATGCTTGGCCTTCAGTTGATCCTTCAGCGACTTCTCGAACGACAGCACTTGGGCCACGTCCACGTCATCCAGGTAGCCGTTGTTGACCGTGTACAGCGTGACGGCCAGTTCCCACACTTGCAGCGGCTGGTATTGCGGCTGCTTGAGCAGTTCGACCACGCGCTTGCCGCGTTCCAGCTGGCGACGGGTTGCGTCGTCCAGGTCGGAAGCGAATTGCGCGAAGGCGGCCAATTCACGGTACTGCGCCAAGTCGGTACGGATACCGCCGGACAGCTTCTTCACGACCTTGGTCTGAGCAGCGCCACCCACACGCGACACCGAAATACCGGCGTTGATTGCGGGGCGGACACCGGCGTTGAACAGGTCGGTTTCCAGGAAGATCTGGCCGTCGGTGATCGAGATCACGTTGGTCGGAACGAAGGCGGACACGTCACCCGCTTGCGTTTCGATGATCGGCAGTGCGGTCAGCGAACCGGTCTTGCCCTTGACGGCGCCATCGGTGAACTTTTCGACATAGTCTTCGTTCACGCGGGCAGCACGTTCCAGCAAACGCGAGTGCAGGTAGAACACGTCGCCCGGGTAGGCTTCACGGCCCGGCGGACGGCGCAGCAGCAGCGACACTTGGCGATAGGCCCAGGCTTGCTTGGTCAGATCGTCATAAACGATCAGGGCGTCTTCGCCACGATCGCGGAAGTATTCGCCCATCGTGCAACCGGCGTAAGCGGCCAGGTATTGCATGGCGGCGGAGTCAGAAGCGGTAGCGGCCACGACGATGGTGTATTCCATCGCGCCGTGCTCTTCCAGCTTGCGAACCACGTTGTTGATCGTGGAAGCCTTCTGGCCGATAGCGACGTACACGCAGGTGACGCCCTTGCCCTTCTGGCTGATGATCGTGTCGACAGCGACGGCGGTCTTGCCGGTCTGGCGGTCGCCAATGATCAGTTCGCGTTGACCGCGGCCGATCGGCACCATCGAGTCAATAGCCTTGACGCCGGTTTGCAGCGGCTGCGACACCGAGCGGCGGGCGATAACGCCAGGCGCCACTTTTTCGATGATGTCGGTAGCCTTGGCATTGATCGGGCCCTTGCCGTCGATCGGCTCGCCCAGCGTGTTGACCACGCGGCCTTTCAGTTCGGGACCAACCGGAACTTCCAGAATGCGGCCGGTCGTCTTGACCTGGTCGCCTTCGGAGATGCCGGTGTAGTCACCGAGAATAACGGCGCCGACGGAATCGCGCTCGAGGTTGAGCGCCAGACCGAAAACGTTGTTGGGAAATTCGAGCATTTCGCCCTGCATCACATCGGACAAGCCGTGGATGCGGGTAATACCGTCGGTCACGGACACGACGGTGCCCTGAGTACGGACATCAGCCGAAGCGCCCAGGCCCTCGATGCGGCTCTTGAGCAGTTCGCTGATCTCGGAGGGATTGAGTTGCATATTGACTCCTGGAATCCTGTTAGTTGCCTTAAGCGGCGAGCTGATCGCGCATGCGGACCAATTGGGCTTGTACGGAAGTATCGAGCACCTGGTCACCGACAGCCACGCGCACGCCGCCGATCAACGACTGGTCGACGGTGACGTTGGGCTTGAGCTTGAGGCCGAATTTTTGTTCGAGCGCGGCGACCAGTTCTTTGACCTGGGCGTCGCTCAGTTCGAACGCGCTGGTGATTTCCGCCTGCGCCGTGCCCTCGTGACGATTCCGCAGCACCACGAATTGCGTGGCGATATCGGGCAGCAGCAGCAGCCGGTCATTTTCGACCAGCAGCTCGATGAAATTACGGGCGGCCTGGGGCAGTTCGGCCTTGATCAGGCCGGAAAACAGCTCGACGCGCTGCTTGTCACCCAGACGCGGGTCGGCCATGGCCTCGCGCACGTCGGGGTTGGAGGCGACCTGCGACATTTCGCTGACCAGGTCGGCCCAAGCCGGCAAGCCGGCCTTGTCGTCGCGCGCTGCGCTGAAGAGCGCTTCAGCGTAGGGCCGGGCAACAGTGGAAAGTTCAGCCATGACGGTCCCGGATTAAAGCTGCGCGCGAAGCTGGTTGAGCAGCTCGGCGTGGGCGCGGGCGTCAACCTCGCGCTTGAGGATCTGTTCAGCACCCTTGACAGCCAACGCGGCAACATCGTCGCGCAGCGAGTCACGAGCGCGCTGGACTTCCTGCGCGGCATCCTGAGCGGCTTGAGCCACGATACGGGCGCGTTCAGCTTCCGCTTCACGGCGGGCTTGCTCGATCAGGGAGGCGGCTTGCTTCTCGGCCTCGATGATGCGGGCGTGGTTTTCGGACTTGGCAGAAGCCTCGATCAGACTGACACGCGCCTGGGCTTGAGCCAAGTCGGCTTTGCCCTTCTCGGCGGCGGCAAGGCCGTCGGCGATTTTTTGGCGGCGCTCGTCCATCGCCTTCGTCAGAGGAGGCCACACGAATTTCATCGTGAACCAGCCCAGAACGAAGAACACGAGCATCTGGAAAATGATCGTCGCGTTCAGATTCACGGTCGTTCCTTTAACACCTTGCGGCTCCGACCGCACCCGGAAAGGGGCGTCACGGAGCACTCGATACTTTGCTGGCCGGCGACGGGGCTTGTGCCCACATCGCCGCCAACGTCATGACCCGCCTATTCGCCGGCGGGCGCTGCCTTAGCCGACGAACGGGTTGGCGAAGGCGAACAGCATGGCAATACCCACGCCGATCAGGAATGCCGCGTCGATCAGGCCAGCCAGCAGGAACATCTTCGTTTGCAGAGCGTTCATCAGCTCAGGCTGACGAGCCGAAGCTTCCAGATACTTGCCGCCCATCAGTGCGATGCCGATGCAAGCGCCGATAGCACCCAAACCGATGATGAGACCGCAAGCGAGGGCAACGAAAGCGACGTTGGTCATGACAACTCCTTGGTTAGAAATCTGAAGTCAAAAATTGAAAAAGGGGTACAGCTCAATGCAAGATAATCTTGCTATCCCACGCTGGCCGGGTGGCCAGCGCGAGAAATTCGGGGGATCAGTGGCCTTCGTGTGCCTGGCCGAGGTACACCAGCGTCAGCATCATGAAGATGAAGGCCTGCAGAAGGACGATCAGGATGTGGAAGATCGCCCAGATGGAGCCGGCCAGGATGTGGCCGATTCCCAAGCCGATGCTGGCGCCGTTAAAGCCGGTCCAGGCGCCACCCAAGAGGGCGATCAGCATGAAAATCAGTTCGCCGGCGAACATGTTGCCGAACAACCGCATGCCCAGCGACACGGACTTGGCGGCGTATTCGATCAGGTTCAGCAACAGGTTGAACGGGGCCAGCACAACGGCGCCGATGCCATGCGCATGGAACGGCGCGGTGAACAGTTCTTTGACGAAGCCGCCCGGGTGCTTGATCTTGATGCCGTAATAGAACATCAACAGCAGCACGCCCAGCGACATGCCCATCGGCACGTTCAGGTCGGCCGTCGGCAGAATGCGGTGGTAGTACAGGGGATCGCCGTGCTCGGCACCCAGGCCGGTCAGGCGCCAGATGGAGGGCAACAGGTCAACCGGCAGCAAGTCGAGCGCGTTCATCAGGATGATCCAGAGGAACACGGTCAGCGCCAGCGGGGCGATGAAAAGACGGCTTTTGGCGTTGTGGACGATGCCCTTGGCCTGGTCGTCGACCATGTCGACGATCATTTCCACAAATGCCTGGAAGCGGGTCGGCACGCCACTGGTGGCGCGGCGAGCTGCGCGCCACAGGAAGAAAATGACGATCAGGCCCATCAGGCCGGACCAGAACAACGAGTCGTAATTGATGATGTCGAACTGAGCAATTGCGCTCTGTTTCTCACCGGTATTGTTCAGGTGCACCAAGTGATGCTGAATATACGCGGACTGAGGCGACACGTCGCTGGCAGCAGCCATTTGAATCCTACCCTATTTGCTGTATGCCCGGCCCTTGCGAGCCGGACGATTCCACGATCACGTTTGCCGCTACTTACTACTCGGCGCTAAGACAACTTGCGGAACATCAAGAGCAGGAGGTAGCCCTTCAATGTGAGTATCAAACCGATCAATGCGGCAGGCCAAACCAGACTGTCCTGCGCCACACGCGAAAGCAGCCACAACAGCAACGCCGTTGCGAACAACTTGATCAACTCACCAGAGAGAAAGGTAAAGGGACTGGCCTTGCCGGCCCGAACGCTGACAACCAGGCGCAATGCAAACAATGCATTGGGTATGAAATACGCTCCCGCCCCCGCCAGCGCCGACCAACCAGCCGCCGCCCCTCCGACAACCCCCGCAATTACTGCTGCTGCGAGCCCCATGGCGCCTTGCGCCGCCAATGCCAACAGGAGCCCGCGGCTTGCTTGAGCATTCAGCGCTGCGCGATCCGCATCGCTGAGAACCAGAACTTTGATCTCATCATCCTGGTCCAACAAACCCTGCTGCACATTTTGCATCGAGTTCTGCATCAAACATCCCCGCTTTACTTCTTGCTCCTATCAGAACCGGCGTGCCCGCACTTGAAACCGGATGCTTTGGCCCTACATAGAGCAAAGACACCGTACTTCAGTGCGCGCTAGTGTCTCGGTTCGGCTTGCCTGCGTTGCATTGCATTGCGTTGCTTTCGCTTCGCTACTTCTGCCACATTCACGCAATCCGTTCCCATCCACTGCTTACCAGCCGCCACGTGTTCTTATCCCGCAAGCGTCAAACCCGCAGAGTATAGCTTGAATCTTTTTCGCCAAGCAAATGAACTTTCGGGCGTTTGTAAGGTGCCAACAACGGGCGCATCGTACCAAAATTAGGGACGAAAAAGCGGCCCCCGCAATGGGGGCCGCTTTGTTCTGCCTGGCGGTGCTATCAGGCTTTCAGCATCAATCTTCCTTGACCGGCGGCGGCGCCCACAGGCCGTCCAGCGCCGTGTCTTGCGGCCAGTACAAGCGCATGCTCAGCAGGAACGGGCCATCGGTGGCGGGCGTGCTCAACCAGTTCGAACGCTTCTTCTCGCCCGGGTCGCGGCGCTGGATATAGATGTCCAGCGAGCCGTCCGAGTTGTACTTCAGCTGGTCGGTGCTGCGCAGCGCATAGCGGTTAGCGGGGTTATCCGCAAAGCCGTGCTTGTCGTTGTAGACCTGCAACGACCAGAACGCGTTGGCCGGCGGCAGCTGGCCCTTGTCGAAATGCAGCACGTAGTCTTCATTGGAATTCAGGGCGCGGCCCTTGGAATCCGACACGGTGACCGGGTACAGCACATCTTCCGGCGTCGGCGCGCCCAGCCCCGCATACGCGATGGACGCGCGGCGCACGTAGTCGGTGCCATAGGTGCCGATACCCGACAGCACCGTGTTCCAACCGTTGATCGGCGTACCCAGGCGCGACACGCCATCGGCAATGCGGCGGCCGGCCAGCGGCTGCGCGTCAGCCAGCGCCTGCTGCACGGCCGGGCTCAAGCGCCCGTACGAGAACGGTTGGCGGCTATCCAGGCCAATGCGGCGCATGCGGTCAATGATGGGCGTGTCATTGGCGTGCGCCGGGTTATTGCGCAGGACATCGAAGAACACCGTGAAGAAAGACGCGGCGTCCATGCTGGCGGCTTGCTCCGCCGGCGTGCCTTCGGGCAGATTCACCGGCGTCGGCATCGGCAAGTCGCTGCCGATGGGCGCCGAACCCACGCCCGAACCCGTCTGCGGATACGCAGAGGCCGGGGCGCGGCCGCGCATCGGCGGCGTGGCGGCGGTTGCCGTGATCAATGGAGATGCCGTCATGCCCGCCTGAATCTGATTGACTGCGGCATAGTCTTGCGGGCCACCCGTTTGCGTCCAGCCGATCAGCCAGCCGGTGGAGGTCGGGCTGCGGATCACGTCGACGCCGGCGGGCACGCTGCCCTGCCAGTTGGGGCCGACGATGACGAAGGATTGCGCGCCCGGACCATTGGTGCGCGTGCCGCGCGAGGCGAACACATCGCTCCACATATCCAGCGCCGACAGCACGAAGTAGCGGTTGCCCGTGTCGGGCAGGTTCACGACCAGCGGCGCTTTGGTCACGTCAAACCACAGGCTGGAATACAGGGCGTCGGCGGTGGGCCACGGCGTATCCGCCGCGCGCGGATCAGGGAAAGCGGCCTTGTGGCCAAACTGGTTCACCGGCGCGCGGCCCTCCAGCGGGCTTTGCACGGCGGTGGCCTTGCGGCGCGCCAGTTCCATCAACACCATGGGGTACGCGTAGACGTAGGCGTCGATGGCGGTGTCGCGCAGTTCCTGCTCGCTCATCTGCGGCGCGGGCGCCGAGTAAGGCGTTTCGGACACCAGGCGCAGCGTAGGCTGCGGCGATTGAGCCTGAGTGGCGGTCATGAAGCAGGCGCTCAACGCGCCGGCGAGTACCGCGGTCGACCACCGGCGGTTAGCGATAAAAGTACGCATGCAAGGCTCCTTCTTGATTTTGTTTGCGAGCGAGCCGCCGCGCGGAACTTGCCAGGTGGGGCAAGCCGCTCTGGCGCGGCACCTCTAGATGACGCTTTTTCAGGATAGGGAAGAAGCCTGCAACAAGGTGCTGCCTAGACGTTTCAAAGCGCAACGCCAAATCCCTGCTTGCCGTCCAAGAAAAAGCGCGCCCACATGGGGCGCGCCATCACTCTTCCGGCCTGTCCGCATCAAAAGCACGGACGTAACAAGGCTTAACGGTGTTTGAAGTCCGGTTTACGTTTTTCCGTGAAGGCGGCCATGCCTTCCTTCTGGTCTTCGGTAGCGAACAGCGAATGGAACACGCGGCGTTCGAACAGCAGGCCTTCGTTCAGCGAACCTTCAAAGGCGCGGTTCACGCATTCCTTGGCCATCATGACGGACGGCAGCGACATCGATGCGATGACGGTGGCGGCGTCCAGCGCTTCTTCCATCAGCTTGTCGGCGGCGACCACACGCGACACCAGACCCGCGCGCTCGGCTTCCTCGGCGCCCATCATGCGAGCGGTAAGCGCCAGGTCCATGGCCTTGGCCTTGCCCACCGCGCGCGGCAGACGCTGCGTGCCGCCTGCGCCCGGGATCACGCCCAGCTTGATTTCGGGCTGGCCGAACTTGGCGGTGTCGGCGGCGATGATGATGTCGCACATCATCGCGAGTTCGCAGCCGCCGCCCAGCGCGTAGCCGGCGACGGCCGCAATCACGGGCTTCTTGATGCGCTTGAGGGTTTCCCAGTTGCGGGTGATGTATTCGCTGCCGTACACGTCCATGTACGACCAATCTTTCATGGCGCCGATGTCGGCGCCGGCGGCAAACGCCTTTTCGCTGCCGGTGATGACCACGCAGCCGACGTCGGCATTGGCTTCAAACGCCAGCAGCGCCGCCCCGAGCTCATCCATCAGTTGATCGTTCAGCGCGTTGAGCGCCTTGGGGCGGTTCAGCGTCAACAGCCCAACGCGGCCCCGGGTTTCGACCAGTACAAACGACTCGCTCATTGAATGTCTCCAGTAATAAGATAGAAGCATGAAAAAATCAGATGCCGCTTTTCCGATACTTTACCGCCTTGAGCCTCATGATCCCGCCGGACACCGCTACCGGATAACCCTAACGATCGATACGCCCTCGCCCGACGGCCAGCGCCTGTCGTTGCCGGCCTGGATTCCGGGCAGCTACCTGATCCGCGACTTTTCCCGCCAAATCGAATCCGTCTCGGCGCGTGCCGGCTCAAAGCGCGTGAATGTCGACAAAATTGACAACCACACCTGGCAGGCCGCGCCATGCGACGGCCCGCTGCAAATCGAATACGTCGTCTACGCCTGGGACTTGTCGGTGCGCGGCGCGCATCTGGATGACAGCCACGGCTTCTTCAACGGCACCAGCGTCTTCCTGCGCGTGCATGAACAGGACCATCTGCCCTGCCTCGTCGACCTGGCGCCGCCGCGTGGCCTGGACGGCTGGAAGGTCTACACCAGCTTGCCGGAAGCGCGCGGCCATCAGGGCGCGGCGCGCCGCCACGGCTTCGGCCTGTACCTGGCGCCGGACTATGACGCGCTGATTGATCACCCCGTGGAAATGGGCACGCCGCAAGTCGCCCGCTTTACCGCCCATGGCGCCGAGCATGAACTGGTGTTCACCGGCGTTGCCGCGAATCTGGATCTGGCGCGCATCACGGCCGACGTAAAGAAAATCTGCGAAACCCAGATTGAGTTCTTTGAACCGCGCACCAAACGCGCGCCGTTCCTGGACAGCGCTGATCGCTACGTGTTCATGACGATGGTCACCGGCGACGGCTACGGCGGCCTGGAACATCGCGCCAGCACCGCGCTGATGACCTCGCGCAAGGACTTGCCCGTGCTGGGCCAGCAAGGCCAGGGCGAAGGCTATCGCGGCTTTCTGGGCTTGGTCAGCCACGAATACTTCCACACCTGGAACGTCAAGCGGATCAAGCCGCAGGCGTTTGCGCCCTACCATCTTGAGCAGCCCGACCTGACGCGTCTGTTGTGGGTGTTTGAAGGTTTCACGTCTTATTACGACGACCTGCTGCTGCTGCGCTCGGGCGTGATCCCACAATCCGACTACCTGCGCCTCTTGGCCAAGACCATCACCAGCGTGCATCGCACGCCCGGCCGGGCCAAGCAATCGGTGGCGGAAAGTTCCTTCGACGCCTGGACACGCTATTACAAGCAGGACGAGAACTCGCCCAACGCGCTGGTCAGCTATTACACCAAGGGCGCGCTGGTGGCCCTGGGCCTGGACTTGCTGATCCGCCGCGACAGCGCGGGCGTCCACTCGCTTGATGACGTGATGCGCCTGCTATGGGACCGTTATGGCCGCGACTTCTATCAGGGCAAGCCGCAAGGCCTGCCGGAAGACGGCTTGCCTGCGCTGATTCAGGAGGCCACGGGCGTTGATACCCGCCGCTTCATCGCGCGCCACGCCTATGGCACGGCGGATGTCCCGCTGGCGGAACTGCTGGCGCCCCACGGCATTTCGATGCATTGGAAAGCAACGGCCAACATTCCGTCGATGGATGTGCGCACGCGCAAGCAGGGCGACACGCTGACGCTGGCGACGGTGCTGGAAGGCGGCGCGGGTCATCAGGCCGGGCTGTCGGCGGGCGATGTGCTGGTCGCGGTGGGGGGGTTGCGGGTCGATGCGCCCGCCGGCCTGGATCTGCTGCTGGCGCAATACCGGCCCGGCGACCGCGTGATCGTGCACGTGTTCCGCCGCGATGAGCTGCGCGCGTACCGCGTGAAGCTGCGCGCGCCTGAAGCGCTGGACTGCGTGCTGACGGTGTAAGAAAGCAGGCGGGCCGATCTCTCGGCCCGCCCTGTTCACGGGTCCTTATTCGTAGAACAGCGTCACGGTGGCGGTAGCGTTGACGTGCCCCGCCACCAGTGTGTCATCGGTTTGGTAGTACCGCGCCACCAGCGGGATCGTCAGCTGTTCCTTGTCAACCGTCGTCACGGCGGTCGTGAATTCAGTGCGGGTCGCAAGCGGTTGGATGACATTGCTGCCGAGTTCGCCCTGCAGCAATTGCACGCCAACGCCCCGCGCCATATCGCCCCCTTGGGCGTTCTTGATGACGTGTTCGGGCGTGCCGTCCGCATCGATCCGATAGGCCACCTTGACGCCTTGATCGCATTCCAGCTTGATGTCAAACGCCTTGTCCGCGGCCGTGGCGCCGCGATGACCCAGGTGACGGTTGTTGATCGTCAGGAGCTCCACCTCTACCGTTTTCTCGCTGACCGTGCAACCAATGCTGCTGGCCTCGTAAGCCACGTTGCTGAAGTCCACCATATTGCTGCGCAACGCACCGTAATAGACTTCAGCGCGATGCGCGAAGGACACGCCGGATTTGATCGGGCCGATCTTGATGAGTTCAAACACGAACTTCTGCGGCGGGTAATACTGCCAGTTTCTGATCCGGTGCCGATGTCCCGGGTAGTTCATGTAGACCCCGCCCTCGTGCGTCCAGAATATCCGCATGCCGATACCCGGAATGCCGGACTCATACACGTGTTCGTAGCCCGGCACCGCCTTCGCGCCCGGTTGCAAACCATACGCGAACCACTCGCCGTTGGTGGTGCAGCGAAGATAGCCAATGCCCTCGTCGATGAATTTCGTGTAGATCGTGCTGCCCACCAGCGCGTCTCGCGGCGGTTTCATTTCTTGCAGATTCTGCGCGGTAATGGTCGTAGACAGGGACTCACCAGTGCATGCCGCCCACGCTGGACGGCCCGCGAACATCAACAATGCAAACCCGAAGGCCGCGAGTCGCAAGGTTGTTTTCATGATGCCGAATCCTGTCGTGACGATGGTTGGACTGGCGTGCATGGCAACTCCAGCTGCGGGTAGTAATGCGCGTCTTCGGACGCCGTTTGCTCGTCGACCTGATAGATGGCCTGACATTGCTGATCGGCCTGTTCTCCCCACTTGACCGCCAGTTGCCCTTGCCCCTGCAAGCCACGCACGAAAGCCCGGCCGCCCTGACCCACCAGGGTGATGGCATCCATGCCCGGGATGATGACTTCGGCGCCCATGGGAATGGTTGCGCCGTTGTCGCGCACCAGTTTCAACAGGATGGGCCGGCCCGCCACGGTGGGATAGCGCAACAACACGATCGCGCCCGCGCGCGGTGATACTTGCTGCGACGTCATTGCCAATTCGACATCTCGCGACGTGCCTTTGGGATCAAGCGCGACTTCATTGCGGCGGTAGGGCATCAGGCCCGCCACGACGCCGTATCCATTACGACCGATGCGGCCACGCGAACCCGAGACAATTCCGGCGCCATGGGCATCGGGTGCTTCAAGCACCGCCATGGTTTCGCCTTGGGCCTGGGTCGCGTTGATGCCTCCCGCGTGGGCGATCAAGGTCCCGCGCATGCCTGCGCCGAATTGGCGATAGCTGCTACCGCCGCTGCCGCCCGTGCCGCCGCTGCCAGACAGCGTGTAGTTGGCGTGCGCGGTGTCGTAGCGCAGGCTGCCGCCCTGGTTGCCACTGCCCTGGCCGTTCGTGCGGTCATACGATCCGTAAACGCCATAGCCGAACTGCCCCGTATCGCCTGCGGACCCGCTGACAGACGCGTTGGCGCTGCGCTTGCCGTTGCCTTCAAGATTCATGGATGTGCTGAGATACGCCGCATTCGCGCCGCGTCCCAATGGCAGGCTCAGGCTTAGCAAATACTGATTACCGAAGCGGCCGCGCTCGTCGCGCGTGCGCGACATGCTGATCGTGACACTGCCCCATGCGTAGCCGTTGGAGTAGCTGGTGTAGTAGCTCGTATCGCGGCGGTTGCGGTTCCAGTAGTTCTGCGCAATGCCAGATAGCGTCACGTGCCCCCAGCCATCGCCCAAGGGTTGGCTGACATTGAATTGGAACCGGCTGCGCTCTTTGCCGCCGTATGCCCATGCGCCGCGCGATTCACGCGCCCGTGCGAATTCCCCAAAGCCCAGATAGCCCTCGCTTGAAAACCGATACGCCATCACGCTGAAGTTTGTGGAAGTGGGCTCAAGCAGCTTGCTATAACTTAGCCGCACGCTGCGCCCGCTTGAAGAGCTGCCGGCAGGGTTGTCTGCAACGCGGGTTGCCGCGTCATTTTCCGAGTCACGCGACAGGTCGTTCAACTGCCCCCATCGCCCGCCCAGACCCGTTGCGTGCGACTGCGTCAGATCCGCCGCCAACGCCCCCAGCGGCGTACTCACCGCCACGCCGGCCTGAATTGCCCGATACTGCTGCGCCGCGATGACGCCGCCATAGCCCGTCACCGTATCGGACAGGCCACGCTGATACGTGCCCTGCACAAACGCGGGCGGCGTACTGAGGGCGTCGTCGCGATACCGGCCGCCCGTCACGCTGAAGCGCGAACTGCCGGGGCGCAGCAACTGCGCTACCGACGCATAAGGCACCACGAAGTGCTTGCTGCGCCCATCCGCTTCGGTGATCGTGACGTCAAGATCGCCCGCGTAACCGGTGTTGTACAGATCGTCGATGGCAAATGGCCCGGGCGATACCGTGGTTTCGTATAGCAGGTTGTTGCCCTGGCGCACGCTGACTTTGGCTGTGGTGTCGGCCACGCCGCGCACCACCGGTGCAAAGCCGCGCATCGAGTCCGGCAGCATGCGTTCGTCGCTGCTGAGCTGGACGCCGGTGTACGGCACGCTGTCAAAGAGATTGCCCGGCGTGTAGAACTGACCCAGGGTCAGTTGCGCACTGGCCGCCGTCACATCGCGCTGCACGTAGGTGCTCAATGCCTGATAGCGGCTGCGCTCGGATGCGCCGGGGTCGTCGGTATAGCTGAAAGAGCCGTTATGCCGAAAGCGCCACTCGCCCAGATTGAGGCCCGCGTTCGCGCTGCTGTAGAAGCGGCGTTGCGTGCGATTGCCGACACGGTTGGACGACAGGTTAAGCCCGTATCCCAGAAAGCCGGCATCCACGCCCGAGTCCCATTCTTCCGGCGGCACGTAACCGCGCGCCACCGACTTCAGGTAGAGCTGAGCAATGGAAAGATCGGCGCGCAGGTCACCCAAATCGACATCGAATTGGCTCGCGGGCGGCAGGCTGTCGACGCCCAGGCAATCAGTTTCCTGCTCCACAGCGCCCGAGGGCGTGGCCAACATTGCCAGGTTGACCCCCAGCCGCTCATAGACCTTGGCCGGCAGACAGGGCTGCACCGCCGGCTGGCCCGGGGACGTGGGCGGCGGCATGGCCTTGACATAGATCTGCTCACGGCCCACCCGGTTTCCGTTCAGGTACAGGTCCAATTGGTAGACACCCGGCTCCAGGGAATTGCCGCGCTGGAAGCGCGACAAGTCCACCGTTTGCCCTCGGCGGCTGCCAAAGAATGCGGGGTTGAATTCGACAGACTCGCTGGCCTGGGCCGCTGCGCTTGCCAAACCGGACCCAAGTAGAAGCCAATGGCCGATGCGTAGACGGCGGAACATGACGCCGCTAAGAATCAAGGCGACTTTCGCGCCGAACCGTGGCGCCGTAGTCGTTGATCCATTCGAACACTACGGCGCCCTTGGCGCCCGCCGCGTTCGGCAGTTTTCCGCCGCCCAGTTCCGTTACGGACTTTGGGGCCAGCATGCGGCTCGGCACCGGCAGGGCGCGCCCATTCTGCAGCGTCAGTTCGACGGTGGTCAATGACACATGAAAAGCGCTGTCATTGCGCACTTGCAGCGTCGGGCCGTTGCTGCCTTGCACGATGCGCCATTGCAACTGCGCGGCTGCCTCGCCCACCGTGCCGGGCAGGCCCATCGGGCGGAAGAACAGCTTGATGCGGCTGCGGAAGGCCAGCTGCATGTGGTTCGCCACTTGTGCGCCCGGCAGCGGCGGGACGTCGAGCACGTTCATCCAGAAAACGGATTCGCGGTCGGAAGGCACGCCAGATGACGGCGCATAGGCGATGCGCAGCGTCTGGCCCTTGCCCGGGTTGATGCGCGCAAGCGGCGGCATGATCATGAACGGCACGTTCACTTCATCCGGGGTGGAGTTCGCGTCGCCGTCGTCGATCCAGGCCTGCACCAATGCTGGCTGGCCGCCGTCGTTGGTCAAGCGCAAGGTGACTTCGCGTTCTTGGGCGGGATAGATGATGCGCGTGCCGCCGATCACCACGTTGGACTGGGCGGAAGGGGGCAGCAGGGTCGCACAAGCCAGGCATAGCGCCGCGCATAGATGGCGGAGCATGGCCCGGCTGGCGGAATCTGAAAGCCCCCTGAGCGTGCGCTCAAGGGGAGCCGGCTTCATTCGTAGATCAGGTCCAGCAGCACTTCGGTCTGGACGAGACCCGCCGTGGTGGCTGCGGTTGCGGCCAGGTACTGGGCGTAGAACTCGAGCTTTGCCGTGCCAGCATCGATGCTGACCGTTTCAGCGCCATCGCCCGTAAACAGGTTGATGGGCTGATATTTGCTGTTCAGCAACTGCACCTGCGCGCTGGAAGCATCCTTGCCATCTTGGGACGCCGCCTGGTTGATCAAGGCGCCCGTGGAAGGATCGACGTTCGAATCACGGTTAAAGCGCGTTGTCACTTTGCTGCCCGTGCAGCCAGTCAGGTTCAATTCGACGAGCTTACGGCCGGCGACATCATTTTGGTTAGCCAGAGCGCTGACGCTGACGGGGTCAAGCGACACCTGTTTGACGCCTTCGCTGGCCACGCCCTCGATTTTGCAGGTGGAGGAAGACACCTCGCCCTTGAACACCAACTTCACATCCGCCGCCAACGCACTGCCGCACAGTACCAATGACGACAATGCCAGGCCTGCCGCAACAATCTTCTTATTCACCGCACTCTCCGACTGACTTCTCACCAAGGCGGGCGACCTGCCACGCCTTGGTCCGCCGCGCAGAATCAGGACGAAGCCGTCACTTGATCAGAGCAGAGGACCAGAAGCATTGTTTCGAATCCGTCGGTCGTGAAATACGAGAAATTTCTCAAAGAAAATTTTGCGGCCCTGCGGTGAGGACGATGCACAACACATCTGCGCAGGGCATTACAGAAATATCAGTTGAGCTTGGCTCCCGACACCTCTACCGCCTCTTTCCATGCCCCCAACTCATGGTCGATATGCACCGCAAATTCAGCGGGCGTGGAGCCGACCGTTTCATATCCGTAGCCCGCCAACTGCTGCTTCAAGGCAGGCAGCGCTACCGCGTCCGCGATACCCCGGCTCAGGGCGTTGACGACATCAGGCGGCGTGCCAGCAGGCGCCAACACGCCGTACCAGCCATTGACCACGAAGCCCGGCACGCTTTCGGCCACCGTCGGCACATCGGGCAGCAAAGGCGAACGCCGTTCGCCCGTTACGGCAATGGCCTTCAGCTTGCCGGCCTGCACCTGGGGCAGCGATGTGGAAATGCTGTCGAACATCAGCGAGACTTCGCCGCCCAGCAAGGCGACAACCGCCGGGCCGCTGCCTTTGTACGGCACATGCATCATGTCGATGCCCGTCTGGTGCTTGAACATTTCGGCGGCCAGATGGCTGGTATTGCCGTTGCCGGCAGACGCGAAGCTGAGTTTGCCGGGATGGCTCTTGGCGTAGGCGATCAGTTCGGGAACCGTGTTGGCGGGCGTATTCAATGGCGCGGCCACCAGCATCGGCAAGGTCGCCACCAGCGAGACCGGCGCAAAATCCTTGCGCGTGTCGTAGGGCAAAGACGGATACAGGCTGGGGTTGATGGCGTGCGCCGCCAGCACCATCAGCAAGGTGTAGCCATCGGGCTTGGCGCGCGCCAGTTGAGCCGACGCGATCGCCCCGCCCGCGCCCGGCTTGTATTCCAGCACCACGGGCTGGCCCCACTTCTTTTGCAGCTCCGCCCCCAAGGGACGCGCCAGCATGTCGGCGCTGCCTCCGGGCGGATACGGAATCAGCAGGGTGATGGGCTTGTCGGGGTAGACCGGGGCGGCCTGCGCGGCGCCGATGGACAACACGCACAGCGACGCTGCGGCCAGCAGGGAACGGATCATCAGCAGTCTCCTTGGCCCGAGGGCCGGAATCGAAGGGGCGGGGATCGAAGGGCGGGATCGGAGCGCGGGCGCCTCCATGCCCCCGCCGTCAGGCGTAACGCGGCGCGCCGGCGGCATCCAGCACGATCACGCGCGGTGTCTCGGGGAAGTTCAACGGCGCATCCGTGACCGAACGCAGATACGCCGCGCTGACGCCCGCCGTCATGGCGTGAACCTTCAGCCCCTCTGGCGTCACATCAATCACGGCCAAATCGGTATAGATGCGCGTGACCACGCCCTTGCCCGTCAGCGGATACGTGCATTGGCGCAGCACCTTGGGCGTGCCGTCACGGCCGCGATGCTCCATCGTGACCAGCACCTGCTTGGCGCCCACCGCCAGGTCCATGGCGCCGCCCACGGCGGGAATGGCGTCGGCGGCGTCGGTTTTCCAGTTGGCAAGATCGCCCGTTTCCGACACCTGAAACGCGCCCAGCACCGCGTAGTCCAGATGGCCGCCGCGCATCATCGCGAACGAGATGGTGTGCTCGGTGATGGATGCGCCGGCCAGCAAGGTGATGGGCTGGCGGCTGGCGTTGATCAGGTCCGGGTCCACGTGCTCGCCGCTGGCGGCGGGGCCCATGCCCAGGATGCCGTTTTCGCTGTGCAGCAGGATGTCTTTGTCGGGCGGAAGGTAGTCGCCCACCAGCGTGGGCATGCCGATACCCAGGTTGACGATGGAGCCGTCGGGGATATCGCTGGCCAGCAGCTGCGCGATCTGTTGCCGGGTCAGGCCCGTGATGGGTTGCGTGTCTTGTGTGCCTTGTGTGTGTTGCATGTCAGGCCTCCACCCGCACCACGGATTTCACGAAGATGCCTTGCGTCATGACCTGCTCTGGCACGAACGTGCCCAACGGCACCACTTCGTCCACCTGCGCAATCGCGTGGCCCGCGGCCATGCACATCACCGGATTGAAGTTGCGCGCGGCGTGCCGGTACATCAGGTTGCCCCAGCGGTCGCCCAAGTGCGCACGGATCAGCGCGTAGTCGGCGCGCAGGGGGTGTTCCAGCACGTAGCCCACGCCGTCGATCACTTCCTGGCGGCGGCCCTCGGCCAGCTCGGTGCCATAGCCCGTGGGCGTGTAGAACGGGCCCAGGCCCGCGCCGGCCGCGCGCAGGCGTTCAGCCAAGGTGCCTTGCGGCACGCATTCCAGTTCGACTTCGCCCGCGCGGTAGGCGCGCGCAAAGGCGTCGGAATTGGGCGGACGCGGATGCGAGCAGATGATCTTTCTGACCTGCTTGCGAATCAGCAGCGCGGCGATGCCCCGTTCGAAGGTGCCCGCATTGTTCGAAATGATGGTGAGATCGCGCCGGCCCGATTCCGCCAGGCAATGCAAAAGCTCGTAAGGCACGCCCGCTTCGCCAAACCCGCCCACCAGCACGGACGCGCCATCGGGAATGACGGCAATGGCGTCGGCCATGGATGCTTGAATCTTGTCGATCACTTATTGCTCCTGCGCCAATCCGGCCGCGTCCACGATCTGTTTCCAGCGGGTGCGTTCCTGGTTGATGAAGGCCGTGAACTCGGCCGGCGTGTTGCCGCCTGCCCGCCCGCCCATGGCTTTGAAGCGGTCGGAGATATCGGGGCTCTGCACCACATCGCGCGTGGCGGCGTAGAGCTTGCCGACCACGTCTTCTGGCGTGCCAGCCGGGGCGATGAGCCCGAACCAGGCGGTCACCACCATGTCTTTCACGCCGGCTTCGGCCATGGTCGGCACGTCGGGCAATTCAGCCAGCCGCCGCTCGCTGGTGACGGCCAGCGCACGCAGCTTGCCCGACTGGATGTACGGCATGGAGCTGGGCAGGTTGTCGATCATGAAGGTGAACTGCTGGCCCAGCAGCGCGGCCACGGCGGGGCCGGCGCCCTTGTACGGGATATGCGTGCCGGCCACCCCCGCGCGTTGCTTGAAGAGTTCGCCCGACAGATGCGGCGATTGGCCGGCGCCGGAGCTTCCGAACGACACCTTGGACGGGTCCCGCCTGGACTGCGCCTGAAGGTCCGCCACCGAGCGCACGGGTGACGCTTCATTCACGACCAGCACGTTAGGCACCGAGATCACCAGCGTGACGGGTGCGAAGTCCGCGGGCTTGTAGGGCAGCGTCTTGTACAGCGCGTAGTTGATGGCGTTGGGGCCAATGTTGCCCATCAGCAGCGTGTAGCCGTCGGGCTTGGCGCGGGCCAGCGTTTGCGCGCCGATGATGCCGGCGGCCCCCGCGCGGTTCTCAACGATGACCTGCTGGCCAAGCTTGGCGCCCAGCTTGTCGGCAATCAGCCGCGCAGCGATGTCGGTGGTGCCGCCGGGTGCGGCGGGAATGATGAGGGTGATTGGCCGTTCAGGCCAGGCGGCGTGCGCGGGGCCCGCCAAGGCGAAGGCCATCGCGCCGGCAGCCAGCCAGCGATGCGAGTGCAACATGCTTGTCTCCCGACGTGATCATTGATTGATCAACTTGTGGGAGGAGTGTGTGCGCCGCGCTGGCAAATGCCTATTCTGCAATGTGGAGGTCAGGCTTCGCCTGAGCTGAACGCGCGTCGGCCCGCCCTTTCAACCGCCGCCTCTGCCCTCGCCTTACCCTGCGGCCCTTTCAACCGCCGCCTCTGCCCTCGCCTTACCCTGCGGCCCGTTCCCACCGGCGCTGGATGGCCTTGGCCGCGACCACGCCATCCGCCATCGACGTCACCACGCAAGGATGCATGCGGTGCGCCACTTCGCCCACGGCATAAATGTCGGGCACGCTGGTTTCGGCGGTAGCGAAGTCGGTGCGGATATAGCCGCGTTCGTCGCGGGCCAATTGCAGGCTGTCGGCGAAGGCGGCTTGCGGTTCCCAGCCGTAGAAGACCAGGATCAGATCGTATTGACGGCCATCCACGCTGCGGGTCGCGGGGTCGACGGTATAGGGGCCGATGCGCACGCCATCCCGCCCGGCGCGCGTCACCCATTGCTGCTGCGCGCGGACGCTGCGGGCGTACAGGTGCACGGCGCGCGCGCCGCGATTGCGCACGTAGACGTAATTCTCAAACGCGTTGTCGCCGCCGCCCAGCACGGCCACCGACAAACCGGAATAGTCCTGCGCGACGATGGGCGAACCCGGGCCGATCAGCACGCCGGGCCAATTGGCGCCCGGCGGGTGATCCGGCAGGCCTTTGGCGCGCACGCCCGAGGCGATCACCAAGGTGCGGCCGCGCACGGACGTTTCGCCATCCGGCCCGTGCAGCGTGGCCTGGATGCCGCCCTTGCAGGGCAAGACGCGGGTTACGCGGGTTTCCAGCCGCAGCGGCACATTGGCCGCGCGCACGCTGGTGTCGATATTGGCCGCCACCTGCTGGCCGGTCACGCCGGGCAAGACGGCGATCCAGTCGTCGGAAAACGGGTTGTCACTGCTTAAACCGCCCAGGCGGGCGCTGGCTTCCACCAATAATGGGGACAAACCAAGTCTGGCCAGCCAGAGCGCGCAGGAAGCGCCCGCCGGCCCGCCGCCTACAATGACCGCATCGTGCAACTGTTGCATTTCACCCCTTATTGACTGCGCCGGCGTCTCTCGGGCGCCCGGACATGGCCGAATTGTAGCCAGCGCGCCGCCCCCGATCCGCTGTCCCTTTACAATTCCGGCTGTCCCACCAGGTTTCCATCATGCCCACACGCCGCATCATCCTTTCCGGGCTTGCGCTCGACGCCCGCATCGGCATTCTCGAGCACGAGCGCCGCGCTACCCAGCCCCTGCATGTCGACGCCGAATTCGACGTGGATATCCAGCGCTCGGTCGACGACCACGATATCCACAGCGTGCTGGACTACCGCCGCCTGCGCGAAGCCATCGTTGAAGAATGCACGCAGGCGCATGTGAACCTGATCGAAACCCTGTCCGAACAAGTTGCCGCGCGCCTGCTGGCCGACTTCCAGGAAATCCGCTCGCTGCGCCTGCGCATCAGCAAGCCCATGGCCTTTTCCGACTGTGCGGCGGTGGGCGTGGAAATTCAGATCACGCGTTGACCATGAACGATATCGCTCCCCCTGGCATCCGCTTCCGCACGGAAGCAGAAGAAAAAGCCCGCCACGAAGGCAACAAGCTGACCAAGCGTCTGGCGCGCGAAACCACGCGCGCCCTGTCCGACTACAACATGATCGGAGAAGGCGACCGCGTCATGGTCTGCCTGTCGGGCGGCAAGGATTCCTATGCGATGCTGGACATCCTGCTCCAGCTGCAAAAGCGCGCGCCGTTCAAGTTTGAGCTGATCGCGGTCAACCTGGACCAGAAGCAGCCGGGCTTTCCCGACCATATCCTGCCCCAGTACCTGAAAGATCTGGGCGTGCCCTTCCACATCGAGACGCAGGACACGTATTCCATCGTGACCCGCGTGCTGGAAGAAGGCAAGACGATGTGCTCGCTCTGTTCGCGCTTGCGCCGCGGCATTCTGTACCGCGTCGCCTCTGAGCTGGGCGCCACCAAGATTGCGCTGGGCCACCACCGCGACGACATCCTGGCCACGTTCTTCCTGAACCTGTTCTACGGTGGCAAGGCCAAGGGCATGCCGCCCAAGCTCGTGTCCGACGACGGCCGCCACACGGTGATCCGCCCGCTGGCTTATGTGGCCGAAACGGACCTGATTGCGTATGCCGAACTGAAGCAATTCCCGATCATTCCGTGCAACCTCTGCGGCTCGCAGGAGAACCTGAAGCGCAAGGAAGTGGGCCGGATGATCAAGGATTGGGACAAGCAGCATCCGGGCCGTTCGTGGAATGTGTTCAATGCGCTGTCGCGCGTGGTGCCGTCGCATTTGATGGACCGCGACCTGTTCGACTTCGTGGGCTTAAAGCCCACCGGCGTGCCGGACGCCAATGGCGACACGGCGTTTGACGCGGTGGACCCGGATGACGACGCGGACGAAGCCTGCGGCGACACGCCCGAAGCGTTGGAGCCGGGTGCGATTGTTGAAAAGAAAGTGATGTTCACGCGTCAGTAAAAGGCCAGGCCCCGAGACAAAACTCGGAGAACAGGCCACGCAAGCAAGTCACGAGAAAGGGCCGCCCACAGCGGCCCTTCTCTTTTTCATGGCCAGAATTGATTCAAGGCCGCGGCAAGAACGACAGCACCGCGTCCACAAATTCTGCGGGCCGTTCAATGTTCGACAAGTGCACGGTGGGCATTTCCACCCACATCGCACCCGGCACCGTGGCGGCGATCAGTGCGCCATGGCTCGCGGCGGTGACCGTATCGTCGCGGCCGGCAATCACCAGCGTCGGGCGATTGATCAGGGCAATCGTGCGTCGCAAGTCTGCATCCCGAACTGCCGCGAAGGCGCCCGCAAGACCTTGGGGGTTCGTCGCCAGCAGCATGGTGCGGAAGTGATCAATGACCGGGCCGCCCGCTTTCAACATGGCTGCCGGAAACCAGTTCCCCAGAAACATCGCGGCGGTGTCCATCATGTCCGGCGCCTGCAAGGTCGCGGCGATGCGCGCGTCCCATTGTGGCGCGGGCCCCAGGTAGGAAGACGTGTTGGCCAGAATCAAATGGTCAATGCGCTCGGGCGCATGCACGCCCAGCCACTGGCCGATGAACCCGCCCAGCGACAGCCCCAGAAAATGCGCGCGGGCAATGCCCAATGCGTCGAGCAGCTCGATCACGTCGCGGCCCAGGCGGTCCATTGAATACGCGCCCGCCGGCACGCCGGATGCGCCATGGCCGCGCGTGTCGTAACGCAGCACCCGGAAGCGTTGGGACAGCGCGTCGATCTGGCCGTCCCACATGTGCAGCGTGGTGCCGATGGAATTCGATAACACCAGCACGGGCAGACGATCGCCGCCGTCAATCTGGTAGGCGATTCGGACGCCATCGCCGGTGGTGAACGTGGAGCGTGCTTGCATGAGGAATCCGCCTTGAGCGTTGAACATGATGCACAGCGTAGTTGCGGCGGATTGAAGAAGAAATTACAAAGTTCGCACAGTCTTTGTCGGAAAAGCAGACATGAGCGACTTCACCCTGCACGACCTCCAGTGCTTTGACGCCGTGGTGCGCCTGGGCGGATTCCAGGCGGCGGCGGCTGCACTGCACCGCTCGCATCCCGCCGTGTTCGCCTCGGTAGCCAAGCTGGAACGCCAACTGGACCTGACGCTGTTCGACCGCGGCGGCTACCGCGTGCGGCCCACGCCGGCAGGCAAATCGTTTCACCGGCACGCCCAAGGCTTGCTGCGCGAGCTGGACGCCTTGCGCACCCATGCCGCGCAATTGGCAATGGGTGAGGAAAGCGAGCTGCATGTGGTGATTGGCGATCTGTGTCCACGGCCGCAGATGCTGGGTCTGCTGAGCCGCTTCTTCGCGCAGTGTCCGGCCACGCGCCTGCACCTGCACTTCGAGGCGGTGGGCGGGCCGGTGGAACGCTTGCTGGACGGGGATGCCGACCTGATCCTGCACCGGGTGGATGGCGGCGAGTCCCGCATCGAGTGCCTGGATTTGCTGGCGGTGCCGTTCACGCCCGTCGTGGCGCCGGGCTTTCTGCCCGCGACGGCCCAGCAACCCATCACGCCGCGTTTGCTGCGCGACTACACGCAGTGCGTCATGCGCGACACCGCGCGCCACACGCCCGCGCGCAATTACTTCATGATCGAAGGCGCGCACCAATGCACGGTGGCGGATCAGCAGATGAAAAAAGAGGTCATCCTGCAAGGCATGGGCTGGGGCCACCTGCCGCGCTTTTTGATCGAGGATGAATTGCGCGATGGGCGGCTGCTGGACATCACCAGCCGCCATCTGCCAGGCAGCATCGAAGCGCTGGTGGCGGCGCGGCGCAGCGACCGGCCGCAAGGGCCGGTGCTGAATCGCTTATGGAAATATCTGGAGGAGGCCGTCGCGACCGGTGGAGCATTCGGCCCGGGTGGATGATGGGCCGTGTGATACCCCGGGGATAATACGCGCGGTGATGCGGGTGCGGGTCCGGGGTTCAAGCCCGGACTCCCCGCTACGCGTTCAGCACCCGAATCGGCTTGCCCGCCTGAAACGCCTTCACGGCGTCCAGCGCGTTCTGGTAGAACGCCTCGAAATTCTCGCGGCTGACATAGCCCAGGTGCGGCGTCAGAATCACGTTGTCCAGATCGCGCACGGTGTCGGTGGGCGACAGCGGCTCTTCGGGATAGACGTCCAGGCCGGCGCCCGCGATGCGGAATTTGACCAGTGCGTCCATCAGCGCTTCGTGGTCCACCAGGCCGGCGCGCGATGTGTTCACCAGATAGGCCGTCGGCTTCATCGCGGCAAGCGCCGCCGCGTCCACCACGTGGCGGCTGCGGTCAGACAGAATCAGGTGCAGGCTGACCACGTCGGACGTGGCAAAGAGTTCATGCTTGTCGACCCGCTTCACGCCCGCCGCTTCGGCGCGTTCGTCGGTCAGGTTGGGGCTCCAGGCCACGACATCCATGCCGAACGCCTGCCCCACCTTGGCGACGGCAGCGCCCAGCTTGCCCAGGCCCAACACACCCAGCCGCTTGCCAGCCAGCGGCTCGGGCATGGCGGTTTGCCACATGCCGCGACGCATCGCCGCGTCTTCGGTGGTCAGATGCTTGAACAGGCCCAGGATGTGCGCCCACGCCAGTTCGGCGGTGGCGGTATTGGCGTCGGCGCTGCCGGGTGCGCCGCACACGACGATGCCCTGCTCGGTGCAGGCGGCCATGTCGATGGCGTTGTTGCGCATGCCGGTCGTGATCAACAGGCGCAGCTTGGGCAGCGCGCGGATGCGCTCGGCGGGGAACGACGTACGTTCCCGCATCGCCACGATCACGTCAAAAGATTCGAGCGTGACGTCGACCTGTTCGGCCGGAATGAAGTTGTTGAAGATCTGCACCTCGGCGTCACCGCCCAGCGAGGTCCAATCTGCATAGCGCCGGGCTACGTCGTGGTAATCGTCGAGTATTGCGATTTTCAAGTCATGTCTCCGGGTGGCGAGGCGCCTGCCGCGCCAGCCACCCGGCCGGCGCGCGAGGCGCCGGTCAGTTCAAACGGGCTTTGAGTTGGTCCAGCGGGATGGCGCCGCTGACGCGCGAACCATCGGCAAAGAACAGGGTGGGCGTGCCGCGCACCATCAGTTGCTGGCCCAGGGCAAGCAGCTTGTCTTCGGGCACGTCGCAGCTGGCGGTAGCCGGCTTCTTGCCGCGCACCATCCAGTCGTCCCAGGCTTTGCCCTGGTCCTTGGCGCACCAGACGTCACGCACCTTCGTCTTGGAATCCGGCGACAGAATCGGGTACATGAAGGTGTACACGGTGACGTTGTCCAGCTCTTCCATCGTGTGGCGCAATTGCTTGCAGTAGCCGCAGTTGGGGTCTTCGAAGATCGCAACCTTCTTCGCGCCATTGCCCTTGACCTGCTTGATGGCAAGTTCCAGCGGCAACTGGTCGAACGTGACGGCGCTGAGCTTTTCCTGGGATTCACGGGTGACGTCGCGGCGGGTCATCGCGTCTATCAACGGACCTTCCATGACCCAGGTAACCTTTTCGTCCGTATAGATCAGGTCCATGCCCAACTGGACTTCGAACAGGCCATAGGGCGTTTGGCGCACGGTGGTGACGTCCATGCCGGTGAAGCGCTGCTGGAAACGTTCCTTCACGGCCTCCGCCACGGGGTCGATCTGCGTGGTGGACACGCTTTTTTCGCCCTTGCCCGGCTGTCCGACGGACTGCGTGGAGACGGCCTTGTCACCCTTGGCGGGCGCTTGCGCGTGGGCGGTGGCGGTCAGTCCCAGGCCACCGGCCAGGAAACATGCCGCCAGCGTGGCGGAGATGCGGAAGTTCATTTGTACTCCTGTACTTATCGTGTTCTTTGGTGGGAAGCGTAACGCATCCGGGCGGGGGGCTGAGCCGGGATGGTTTTGAGAGAGAGGGGTGCAGTGTCTGTCAGACGTCTGCCCGCCCTCAAGGTTCCAAAAGGATTTCTCAAACCCGGACTTCTCAAACCAGGATGCCTCCAACCGGAATTTCTACACCCCGATGTCTCAAACCGGCATCCGTCCCCGTCAGTTGGCCGATGCCCCCGCGATCAGGCGGCGCTTGATCAGCGGGGCCTTTTCCACCCAGTGCATGCCGGCGTTACGCAGCCACACCAGCGGGGTCGCGTGCGAGGCGAACAGCTTGTGCAGGCCGTCGGTTGCCAGGCGCATGGCCAGCACCGGTTCGGCGCGCGCGCGCTGGTACCGATGCAGCACGCGCAAGTCGCCCGCCGTGCGGTAAGGCTCGCGGCCCGCCACCGTGCGGGCCAGCGCTTCGACGTCGCCCAGCCCCAGGTTCAAGCCCTGGCCGGCCAGCGGATGCAGCCGGTGCGCGGCGTCGCCCGCCAGCGCGATCCCGGGCGCAACCATCTGCGCACGTTCAAGCGTCAAGGGAAAACCATGCAACTTGCTGCGCACCTTCAGGCGGCCCAACCGGCCCTCGGCCGCTTGGGCCAACAAGGTTTCAAGCCGGGCGGCCTGTTCTTCCGGCGGCAACGCCAGCAGCGCCTGGGCCGGTTCATTGCGCATGGACCACACCATCGACACCTGCGGGCCGTCCGCCGTATCGGGCAGCGGCAGCAAAGCCAGCACGCCGTCGTCGCGGAACCATTGGATGGCCGTGCCATGGTGGGCGCGCTCGGCGTCCAAATGCACGACCAAGCCCGTGTCCTCGTAGGACACGGCGTCATGTTTCATGCCGGCCGCCGTGCGCAGCGGCGAGGCCGCGCCATCAGCGCCCACGAACAATTCAGCCTGGATGCGTGCACCGCTTTCGGTATCGATCTCGCCATCCCGGTAGCCCGTGCAGCGGTCTTCCAGCCAGGGGATTCCAAACATCCGCACGGCCTGGATCAGCACGCGCTCGATCTCGCCGGACTCCACAATCCAGGCCAGCTGCGGCAGCGCCGCCTGCCAGGCGTTCAGGTTGACCTGCCCGTCGGCGTCGCCATGGATTTCCATGGCCTCGACCGGCATCAACCGGCCCGAGGGCATGGCGTCCCAGACGCCCAGGTCAGCCAGAAAACGCTGGCTGGCGGGCGAAATGGCGTAGACACGCGGGTGGTAGCGGTTGGGGTCGGCGGCGGGCACGGCCGTGCGCGGCGCCAGGACGGCCACGCGCTGGCCGCGCCGGGCCAGCGCCAGGGCCGTAGACAGGCCGACGATGCCGGCCCCGCAAACAACAATTTGATGGCTCATCGTGCCGAGGGCTCCCCAGCTTGCTTGGGCCACAGCACCCACATCTGGCCCCGTTGTTTCATGCGGCCCGCCTGCTGGCCGGCTTCTTCGCCGTAACCCCAGTAGAAGTCGGCGCGCGCCGCGCCCCGGATGGCCGTGCCCGTGTCCTGCGCAAACACCAGGCGTTGCAGCGGCCGGTCAGACGCCGGGAACGTGGTGGCCAAATACACCGGCGTACCCAGCGGCACGAAGGTGGCGTCGACCGCAATCGAGCGCTTGGGCGCCAGCGGAATCGCGTACGCGCCCTTGGGCCCTTGTTCGGGGTCAATCACCGGCTCTTCGCGGAAGAAAACCACCGCCGGGTTGGCGTTCAGCATTTCCGGCACGCGCTTGGGATTGCGCTGCGCCCAGGCGCGAATGTTCTGCATGGACGCCTGGTCGGCAGTCAGCTCGCCGCGGTCGATCAGCCAGCGGCCGATCGATACATAAGGCTGGCCGTTGTGGTCGGCATAGGCCACGCGGATGGTCTTGCCCGTGTCGGGCCCGTCGGTCAGCTGGACGCGGCCCGACCCCTGCACTTGCAGGAAGAAGTTATCCACCGGGTCGTCCACCCAGACCACCACGGGCGGGCGGCGGCCAGACGATTCGATGGCGGCGCGGGTGTCGTAAGGCACCACACGTTTGCCTTCGAGCTTGCCGCGCACGCGCTTGCCAGCCAGGTCCGGGTACACCGCGCCCAGGTCGATCGTCAGCAGATCCGCCGGCACCGCGTACAGCGGCCATTGATAGTTGCCGCCCTGGCGGCGCGATCCGCGCACCAGCGGTTCGTAGTATCCGGTGACCGTGTTGGTGGCCGGTTTGCCGTCTGCGGCGTTCAGGCGCCACGGTTGCAGATAGGTTTGCAGAAAGCGGCGCACGCCTTCGGCATCGCCTGCCGCCGGCGCCCGGGACGGGTCGATGGCGGCGGCGCACACCGGCTGCCACGCGCGCGGGGTGGCGCGGGCGGGTGCGGCCAGGTTGCCGCTGGTGGGCCGCATCAGCCCACGGCAATTGCGCAGGAACAGCGGCCAGAACTGGGTCAGGTCGTCGGTGCTCCAGCCGGGCATTTCAGACCAGGTGCCGGCCTTGAATTTGCCGGCCAGGGCGCGCGGCGGGGTATCGGGCAAGGCCGACAGCGACGGCACCACCAAGGGGCCGTCAGCCGCCGGGGTACGCACGCCGGGGGTGCCGGGCGCGCCAGATTCAGGGGGGACTTCCGAGGGCGTGGAACATGCCGCCAGCAGAATCGGCAGCAGGGACAGGCTAAGAATGCGCTTCATGAGCAATTGGAAAAACGGGCGACGGGCCGGGCCATTCAATGCAGGGTGCGAGGCATGGCCAGGACGAATTCGGAGATCGGCACTTCGAACGGAATGCCGTTCTCGCCGACGCAGTGGTACGTGCCGCGCATCGTGCCCACCGGGGTGGGCAAGGGACAGCCGCTGGTGTATTCGAAGGTCTCGCCGGGCGCCAGCAACGGTTGCTGGCCAACAATGCCCAGCCCGCGCACTTCTTGCACGCGCTGGTTGCCGTCGGTGATGACCCAGTGCCGGCTGATCACCTGGGCGGGGTGTTCCCCCGTATTGGTGATGCGCACGGTATAGGCAAACACGAATTGCTGTTCGCCGGGATCGGACTGTTCAGGCACGAAGCGCGGAGTGACAGAGACGCTAAGGTCGTAAGGTTTCACAGTCCTTCCCTGTGTGGCTGCTGGACGCGGGGGCCGAAGCGCGGCGCCTGAGCGTTTTGAAGACGCAGTTTTCGGCCCGCGGAACCGGGTCTTTCCCGAACCCGCGCCCCAAACTGCAATAATGGCACATTATGCCCTCCCCGATCCCGAACATCATGTCATCCTCCACGGCCTCCACTCGCATCACCCCCAGCATCCTGTCGGCTGACTTCGCCCGCCTGGGCGAGGAAGTCCGCAACGTCGTCGCCGCAGGCGCCGACTGGATTCACGTGGACGTGATGGACAACCACTATGTCCCCAACCTGACCATCGGCCCGATGGTGTGCGCGGCGATCCGCCCCCACGTCGAAGTGCCGATCGACGTGCACTTGATGGTTGAACCGGTGGACGACCTGGTTCCGATGTTCGCCAAGGCCGGCGCCGACTACATCAGCTTCCATCCGGACGCCAGCCGCCACGTGGACCGCACGCTGTCGCTCATCCGCGAAAACGGCTGTAAGGCCGGCCTGGTCTTCAACCCCGCCACGCCGCTGTCCTACCTGGACTACGTCATGGACAAGATCGACCTGATCCTGATCATGTCGGTGAACCCGGGCTTTGGCGGCCAGAGCTTCATTCCCGGCGCATTGACCAAGCTGCGCGAAGCGCGCGCCCGCATCGACGCCTGGACGCAGGCCGGCGGCCAGGAAATCATGCTGCAAGTGGATGGCGGCGTCAAAATCGACAACATCGCCGAGATCCGTCGCGCGGGCGCCGACACCTTCGTGGCCGGCTCCGCCATTTTCGGCAAGCCCGACTACGCCGGCATCATCAAATCAATGCGCGAACAGATCGCCATCGGCGAAACCACCGCCGTTTAATCAGGAATCGACATGACCGCTTTTCGCGCCGCGCTGCTGGACCTGGACGGCACCCTGCTCGACTCCATTCCCGACCTGGCCTTCGCCGCCAACGCCATGCGCGTGGAACTTGGCATGACCGCGCTGCGCGAAGACGTGGTGGCCACCTTCGTGGGCAAGGGCGTGGACAACCTGGTGCGCCGCAGTCTGGCGGGCAGCCTGGACGCCGCCGACCCGTCGGCAGAAGATTTCGCCCGCGCCCGCGAGGCCTTTTACCGCCACTACCACCTGGTCAACGGCGAACGCGCGCAGGTCTACCCCGGTGTGCTTGATGGCTTAAAGCACATGCGCGACCAGGGCCTGAAGCTGGCCGTCGTCACTAACAAGCCCACCGAATTCACGCTGCCGCTGCTGCAACGCACCGGCCTGGCGGGCTTTTTCGACGCGGTCGTCTGCGGCGACACCTGCGAGCGCCGCAAGCCCGACCCCGACCAGGTGCTGCACGCCTGCGAGCTGCTGGGCGTGGCCGTGACCGAAGCCGTCACCATCGGCGACTCGATCAACGACGCCCAGGCCGGGCGCACGGCCGGCACGCAGGTGCTGGTGGTGCCTTACGGCTACAACGAAGGCCGTGACGTGTGCGAGCTGGATGTCGATGGTATAGTGGACACGCTTGTGAACGCCGCTCAGTGGGTAGCGCTCTGGAACCAAAACCAGAACGCCGCAAAAATCGCTTCCTGATTTCCCCCCTGAATCGGTGTCGGCAACCCGAACACCTGAATACACACACCCGGATCAATGAACGCTTACCCCCAGAACCAAATGCTCGGCGCCTCGTGGCGCTGGTGGCGTTTGTCTTCCGGGTGGCGATGATCCCTCCCGGCCCTGGACGCGTATGCCGCCTAGTGCCGTAGCTGTGTAAACACAGAGCCAAGCCCGGAACCAGTTACCTGGACCGGGCTTTTTTGTTGTGCGCCCGGTCTGAAAGCAAATCAAAAATCGCTTACGAGACCCGCCATGACCGAAATCGAATTCAAAGCCCTCGCCGCCCAAGGCTACAACCGCATCCCGCTGGTGGCCGAAACCTATGCCGACCTGGACACGCCGCTGGGCATCTACCTGAAGCTGGCGCATGCAGGCCCCTTGGCTGGCCGCATGACCTGCCTGATGGAATCGGTGGTGGGCGGCGAACGCTTCGGCCGCTACTCCTTCATCGGCCTGCCCGCCCGCACGGTCATCCGCGCCAGCGGCACGCTGACGGAAGTGCTGCACGACGGCCAGGTCGTGGAAACGCACGAAGGCGACCCGCTGGCCTTCATCGAGCAGTACCAAAGCCGCTTCAAGGTGGCGCTGCGCCCCGGCATGCCGCGCTTTTGCGGCGGTCTGGCCGGCTACTTCGGCTACGATACCGTGCGCCACATCGAGCCCTGCCTGGGTCCGGCCGTGAAGCCCTTCCCGGCCGGCATGGACGGCGGCACGCCCGACCTGATGCTGATGCACGTGGACGAACTGGTCATCGTCGACAACCTGGCCGGCCGTATCTACCTGATGGTCTATGCCGACCCCAGCCAGCCCGAGTCCTACAGCCGCTCGCAGCAGCGACTGCATGATCTGCGTGCCCGCCTGCGACGCCCCGTGGAAATTCCGTACAGCCACGCCAGCATGCAGACCGAAGAGCGTCGCGATTTCAAGAAAGAAGACTATCTGGCGGCTGTGCTGCGCGCCAAGGAACACATCGCCGCTGGCGACCTGATGCAAGTCCAGATCGGCCAGGTCATCGCCAAGCCTTTCCGTGATTCCCCGCTGTCCCTCTACCGCGCGCTGCGGTCGCTGAACCCCTCCCCCTATATGTACTTCTGGAACTTCGGTGACTTCCAGGTGGTGGGCGCGTCGCCCGAGATCCTGGTGCGCCAGGAACGTGTGGTGGACAACGGCGTGCCGAAGTCGCAGATCACCATCCGCCCGCTGGCCGGCACCCGCAAGCGCGGCGCCACGCCCGAGGAAGATGCGGCGCTTGCCGCCGAACTGAAGGCCGACCCCAAGGAAGTGGCCGAACACGTGATGCTGATCGACCTGGCGCGCAACGACGTGGGCCGGGTAGCCGAAGTGGGCTCGGTGAAGGTCAGCGACACCATGGTCATCGAACGCTATTCGCACGTGATGCACCTGGTGTCCAACGTGACCGGCAACCTGAACCCGGGCATGAGCAGCATGGACGTGCTGCGCGCGTCGTTCCCGGCGGGCACGCTGACGGGCGCGCCCAAGGTTGAAGCCATGAAGATCATCGACGAACTCGAACCCGTGCGCCGCGGCATTTACGGCGGTGCGGCCGGCTACCTGAGCTACGGCGGCGAAATGGACGTGGCCATCGCCATCCGCACCGGCGTCATCAAGGACGGCACGCTGTACGTGCAAGCCGCCGCCGGCATCGTGGCTGATTCGAACCCCGAAGCCGAATACGCCGAAACCGAAGCCAAGGCCCGCGCTGTGCTGCGCGCCGCCGAGCAGGTGCAGCACGGCCTGGACGAACCCATCTGATTCCGGCCACGGCCAAAACGAACCCTGCCCGCACGGAGAAAAAAATGCTGTTGATGATCGATAACTACGACTCTTTTACCTACAACCTGGTCCAGTACTTTGGCGAACTGGGCGAAGACGTGCGCGTGGCGCGCAACGACCAGATCACGCTGGAAGAGATTGCCGCCCTGAACCCGGACCGCATCTGCGTGTCGCCCGGCCCGTGCTCGCCGGCTGAAGCCGGGATCTCGGTTGCCGCCATTCAGGCCTTTGCCGGCAAGAAGCCCATTCTGGGCGTATGCCTGGGCCATCAGGCCATCGGCGCGGCTTACGGCGGCGACATCGTGCGCGCTCAGCAGATCATGCACGGCAAGACCGTGCGCATCTCGCACACCGGCACCGATATCTTCACGGACCTGCCCACGCCGTACACGGTGATCCGTTACAACTCGCTGACGATCGACCCCGCCACCCTGCCCGACTGCCTGGCCGTGACGGCCACGGCGCCCGACGGCGACATCATGGGCGTGCGTCACAAGACGCTGCCCTTGTACGGAGTACAGTTTCATCCGGAGTCGGTGCTCAGCGAGCACGGCCACGCCCTGCTGCGCAATTTTCTGAACCTCGCCTAAGACAAGAAGGACGCATCGTGACCATTTCCCCCACCGAAGCCCTGACGCGCTGCATTGAACACCGCGAAATTTTCCACGACGAAATGCTGCATCTGATGCGCATGCTGATGCGCGGCGAGATGACGCCGCAGATCGCCAGCGCGCTGCTGATGGGCCTGCGCGTCAAGAAGGAAACCATCGGCGAGATCACCGCGGCCGCCCAGGTCATGCGAGAGTTCGCCACCCCTGTCGTCACCCCCAACCCCGAAGACCTGCTGGACATGTGCGGCACGGGCGGCGACGGCAGCCACACGTTCAACATTTCCACCACCGCCATGTTCGTGGCGGCGGCGGCCGGCGTGCCGATCGCCAAGCACGGCAACCGCAGCGCGTCGTCCTCCAGCGGCAGCGCCGATGTGCTGGAAGCGCTGGGCGCCAACCTTGTGCTGACGCCGGAAGAAGTCGCCGAGTGCATCCAGACCACCGGCATCGGCTTCATGTTCGCCCCCGCCCACCACGGCGCGATGAAGAACGTGGCCGCCGTGCGCAAGGAACTGGCCGTGCGCACCATCTTCAACATCCTGGGGCCGCTCACCAACCCGGCCGGCGCCGGCAACCAGCTGATGGGCGTGTTCCACCCCGACCTCGTCGGCATCCAGGTGCGCGTGCTGGAACGGCTGGGATCGCGCCATGTGCTGGTCGTGCACGGCAAGGACGGCATGGACGAAGCGTCGCTGGGCGGGGCCACGCTGGTCGGTGAATTGAAAGATGGTCAAATACGGGAATATGAAATCCACCCCGAGGACTACGGGCTATCCATGATGTCCAATCGGTCTATCAAGGTGTCCAATCGCGAGCAGTCACGCGAACTTGTCATCGAGGCGCTGGAAAATGTCGAGGGCACCGCCCGAGACATCGTCGCCCTGAACGCAGGTCTCGCCATCTACGCCGGCAATAAAGCCGATTCCATTCCCGAAGCCTTAGCGCTAGCATTTGAAATGATTGCCACCGGTGCGGCGCGAGCCAAGCTGGAAGAATTCTGCGCAACCACCCGGAAATTCCTGAAATGAACGATATTCTCGCGAAGATCCTCGCCGTCAAGGTTGAGGAAGTCGCCGCCGCTCGCCAGATGCGCAGCGAAGCCGAAGTCTTGCGCGAAGCGCAGGCGCGGCAGGACGTGCGTGGCTTCGCCCAAGCCATCGAAGACAAGATCTCGCAGGGCAAAGCCGGCGTCATCGCCGAAATCAAGAAAGCATCGCCGTCCAAAGGCGTGCTGCGCGAGACCTTCGCCCCCGCCGACATCGCGTCGACGTACGCGGTGCACGGCGCGGCCTGCCTGTCGGTACTGACCGACGTGCAATTCTTCCAGGGTTCACACGACCACCTGCGCCAGGCGCGCGCCGCCTGCTCGTTGCCGGTGCTGCGCAAGGACTTCGTGATCGATCAGTACCAGATCATCGCCGCGCGCGCGATGGGCGCCGACTGCGTGCTGCTGATCGTGGCCGCCCTCACGCCCGCACAACTGCGTGACTACGAAACGCTGGCGATGGAACTGGGCATGGACGTGCTGGTGGAAGTGCATGACGCCCGCGAGCTCGACGTGGCGCTGACCATGAAGACGCCGCTCTTGGGCATCAACAACCGCAACCTGCGCACCTTCGAGACCAGCCTGAAGAACACGCTGGACCTGCTGCCCAACATCCCGGCAGGCAAGCGCGTCGTGACCGAAAGCGGCATTCTCAAGCCGGAAGACGTCAAGCTCATGCGCGACCACAAGGTCAACGCATTCCTGGTGGGCGAAGCATTCATGCGCGCCAAAGACCCGGGCGCCGAACTCGCACGCCTGGTCGGCTAACGCCGCTTACCCAGGCTATCGCGCGCGCGGCAAACCCAACGCCGCCGCGCGCCGGTACACGGTGCTGCGGTGCACACCCAGCGCCCGCGCCGCTCTGCTGACATTGCCGCCATGCGCGGCCAGTGCGCCGCGAACGGCGGCATCCGTCATCGATTGCAGATCTGCCGTACCGCCTTCGGGCGGCGCGGCGGCGCTGGCATGCGCGTTATTCGTCACGGGCCGCAGTTCGGCGGGCAGCATGTCTGCATCGACCACGCCCGACGGCCCCGCCAACACATGCAAGGTGCGCAGCACGGCCACCAGCTGCCGGTAATTGCCCGGCCACGGGTACGCAGCCAGCAGCGCTTCGATGGGCGGCGGCAACACCGGCCCAGCGCCTTGCGCTGCCCAGAGCGCCCGCAGCAACTCCAGACGGTCGGCGCGCGTGCGCAACGGCTCCAGCGTGACGGTGTATTCGGCGATACGGAAATACAGGTCGGGGCGCACCGGCGCATCGGCGCCTTCGTGGGCCAGCGGACGGTGCGTGGCGCACACCAGCGCAAAATCCACCGGCACCGGCCGCGCTGCGCCCAGTGGCGACACCTCTCGCGTCTGCAACACGCGTAGCAGCCGTGATTGCAGCATCAGCGGCATGTCGCCGATCTCATCCAGGAACAGCACGCCGCCGTGCGCCTGCCGCAGCAAACCCTTGCTGCCTTGACGCCGCGCCCCCGTGAACGCGCCATCTTCATAGCCGAACAATTCGGATTCGATCAGGCTTTCGGGCAAGGCGGCGCAGTTCACCGCCACGAACGGGCCGGCCGCCCGCTTGCCGCGCGCATGCAATTGGCGCGCGAAGACCTCTTTGCCCACGCCCGTTTCGCCTTGCAGCAAAATGGACACGCCCGCGTCTGACAGGTGCACGGCGCGCGCCAGTGCGCCGAGTGTGGCGGCGTCGAAACTGGGCACGGCCGGGCGCGTGGCATCGGCGCTTGGCAAGGCCGGCGCCACCGGCTGCGGCGGACGCGAACGCGGCAAGCGCAGCCGCGCGTGATAGCTCGTGCCGGTGCGTGTATGCACGCGGCCCGCGGCATCGGGGCAACGTTCCAGTGCGCCATCGAAAACATCGCTGTAGCGGTACACCCCCAACGCCGTTGCCGCCAGCCCCAGCGCCTGCAAGGCGCGGCGGTTGGCGCCGATCAGCACATCGCCCTGAAACGCCAGCAGGCCTTCGCCCGGCGCGCCCAGGCCGGAATGGTGGTCGTGCAGCCGCAGCACGGCATGGTGGTCATAGGCTTGTTCGAACAAGCGGTGTTCGATCAGATCAACCGCGGCGCGCACCAGCTCCAGGACGTCAGGGCGGATATCGCGCGCCTGGCTGGATAAATCCAGCACGCCGAGCGTGCGGCCTTCGCTATCGGTAATGGGCACCGCGGCGCAGGTCAGGATGCGATTGGGTTCGAAGTAATGTTCCGCGCCATGCACGGTGATGGGCCGGCCTTCGACCAGCGCGGTGCCGATGGCGTTGGTGCCTGCGGCAGCTTCGTCCCACGGTGCTCCGGGCATCAGCGCCACGCGCGACGCGCGGCTGGCGAACCCCGCATCGCCGTCGCTATCCAGCACCAGCCCTTGGGCGTCAGACAGAATCACCAGGTTGCCGCTGCCGCCCGCCTCGCGGCGCAGGTACGACATGGCGGGTTCGGACAGCCGGCGCAACGCTTCATTGCGCTGCTGGGCTTCGCGCAGTTCGCCTTGCGTCATGAGTTCGGCGCGGCGCACACCCCGCATGTCGAAGCCCAGATCAGCACAACGCCGCCAGGATCGCAGGATGGGTTCCGCGACGATGCCGCCCGGCACCGCCCCCTGCTGGTTGAACAGCAGGCGCGCTTGCGTCAGCGCGTGCTGACGGGAGTGAGTGGCCATGCGTGTCTCCTAGGACAGGCGTTCTGCGACACCT
Source organism: Achromobacter kerstersii (assembly GCF_902859595.1). Classification (GTDB taxonomy): domain Bacteria; phylum Pseudomonadota; class Gammaproteobacteria; order Burkholderiales; family Burkholderiaceae_B; genus Achromobacter; species Achromobacter kerstersii. The sequence goes on from NZ_CADIJQ010000006.1 coordinate 142,542, forward strand.
GTTCCGCGACAATGTCGCAAAAAACGGCACTGGATGTTGCCCGCGCCGAGTCCGTTGCGCGGGTTGGTCAACTTTCGCACGCCGGGGCGCGCGCTGTCCAGCGGGGAAGCCCGCACATTGGCATGGTCCTTGCTTGGTAAGGGATAGGCAGCCGACTGCCGCTATCCCAACAATATCGGAGACAAGTATGGACATCGCGACCCGCATCACCCCGGACTCGTATGGCACCCGTCTGGACCTGAAAACGCAGTACGACAATTTCATTGATGGAAAGTGGCAGAAGCCGGCAGACGGTGAGTACTTCGATAACGTCACCCCGGTCACGGGCCAGGTGCTGAGCCGCAACGCGCGCTCGAAGGAACGCGACATCGACCTGGCGCTGGACGCCGCGCATCGTGCCGCGCCGAAATGGGGTGCGACCCCGGCCGCCGAACGCGCGCGCATGCTGATGCAGATTGCCGACGTGATGGAAGCCAACCTGGAACGCCTGGCCACCGCCGAAACCTGGGACAACGGCAAACCCATCCGCGAAGCCCGCGCCGCCGACATCCCGCTGGCCATCGACCACTTCCGCTATTTCGCCTCGTGCATCCGCAGCCAGGAAGGCGGCCTGTCGGAAATCGACAGCGACACCGTGGCCTATCACTTCAACGAACCGCTGGGCGTGGTCGGCCAGATCATCCCGTGGAACTTCCCCATCCTGATGGCCGCGTGGAAACTCGCGCCGGCATTGGCCGCGGGCAATTGCGTGGTGCTCAAGCCCGCCGAGCAAACCCCGCTGGGCATCCTGCTGCTGATGGAGCTGATTGGCGACATCCTGCCCCCGGGCGTTCTGAACGTGGTGACGGGCTTTGGCCTGGAAGCCGGCAAGCCGCTGGCCTCAAGCAAGCGCATCGCCAAGATCGCGTTCACCGGCGAAACCACCACCGGCCGGCTGATCATGCAGTACGCGTCGCAGAACATCATCCCCGTCACGCTGGAGCTGGGCGGCAAGTCGCCCAACATCTTCTTCGCCGACGTGGCCGCGCAAGACGACGACTTCCTGGACAAGGCCATCGAGGGCTTCGTGATGTTCGCGCTGAACCAAGGCGAAGTGTGCACGTGCCCCAGCCGCGCCCTGATCCAGGAATCGCTCTACGACAAGTTCATGGAACGCGCGCTCAAGCGTGTGGCCGAAATCAAGCAGGGCAACCCGCTGGACGGCGACACCATGCTGGGCGCACAGGCGTCCACCGAGCAGCTGGAAAAAATCCTGTCGTACCTGGACATCGGCAAGCAGGAAGGCGCCGACGTGCTGGCCGGCGGCTCGCGCGCGCAGATGCAAGGCGCGCTGGAAGGCGGCTATTACGTGCAGCCCACCGTCTTCAAGGGCCACAACAAGATGCGCGTGTTCCAGGAGGAAATTTTCGGGCCGGTCGTGGCCGTGACGACGTTCAAGGACGCCGATGACGCGCTGGCGCTGGCGAACGACACGCTCTATGGCCTGGGCGCCGGCGTGTGGTCGCGTGACGCCAACACGTGCTACCGGATGGGACGCGCCATCAAGGCCGGACGCGTGTGGACCAACTGCTATCACGCGTATCCGGCGCATGCGGCCTTTGGCGGCTACAAGCAATCGGGCATCGGACGCGAGAATCACAAGATGATGCTCAACCACTATCAGCAGACGAAGAACCTGCTGGTGAGCTATTCGCCGAAGAAGCTGGGTTTCTTCTGATCGCGCATCCTGCACCTGCCGCAATCCGCGCGCCGGGCCTTCGGGCCTGGCGCGCGGGCAAGGCACGCGGAGGCGGAGGCGGAAGCGGAAGCGGAAGCGGAAGCCGACGCCGACGCCGAAGCGGAATCGAAGTGCATCGGAACACACGCCAGACAGGAGTCACAACATGGCAGAACCCACGCCACGCGTCGTCGCCACCGACGAAGCGCGCCGACTGATCGACACGCTGCGCACGAAGCACGGCCCGCTGATGTTTCACCAATCGGGCGGATGCTGCGACGGCAGCTCGCCCATGTGCTATGCGCTGGGCGAATTCATGGTGGGCGGATCGGACGTGCTGCTGGGCGAACTGGAGGGCTGCCCGTTCTACATGGGCGAAGACCAGTTCGCGTATTGGGAGCACACCCAGCTCATCATCGACGCCGTGCCGGGGCGCGGCGGCGCATTCTCACTGGACAGCGCGGAAGGCAAACGCTTCCTGCTGCGGTCGCGCTTGTACTCCGATGAGGAATGGGCGCAAGTGGCGCCCGTGACGAAGGGGTGAATCAACCGCCCTTGCCGCGATGGGCGCCGGGGCGCCCCTTTACATGCGGCCCCTTTGCATGCGGCATCGTCGGCTGCGGCATCGCCGGCTGCAAATCGGCCTGCGCTGCCTGCTCCCACTGAAACGACACCCGCCGAATGCGGGCGGCGCGGAACTGCGTGAACGAGCGGCCGCCCGGCATGGGCGCGCCACGATAAGCACTGCTGGCATTCTTCATTTTCGAGCCCACTCCAAGGCGTCTTCCAGGCGGTCATTGCCCCAAAACATTTCATCGCCGACAAAGAACGTCGGCGCGCCGAACAGGCCCAGATTGCGCGCCCGGTCCACCTGGCGGCGCAGCGCCTCCTTGGCGGCTTCAGTCTTGGCGCGTTCGATCAGCATGTCGGCGTCCAGCGACAGATCCTTCAACACCTGATGCACGACATCTTCGGCCTGGATGTCCAGGTCGTGCTGGAAATTGGCGCGAAACACCGCCACGCAAAAGTCCCGGCCCCACGGTTCGTCCTGGCCCAGCAGCGCAATGCGCGCGGGCAGCACGCTCATGCGCGGGAACAGGCGCGGCCGGTTGTACGTCACGCCGTACTTGTCGGCCAGACGGGCGATGTCGCGCATCATGTACGCGCCCTTGCCCGGAAACAGGCGAAACGGCGAATCATTCCACCCCTGCGCCTGGAAGATCGGACCCAGCAGAAAGGGGCGCAGATCGACCACGACGCCCGCCGCTTCAGCCAATGCACCGACCCGCTCAATGGCCAGATAGCTGTAGGGGCTGGCGAAATCGAACCACATCTGCATGCGGGGCGAGTCAGGCGAAGGCGCGGTCATCGGGAAGGCTCCGGCGGGAATGGGGCGCGAAAGGTAGGGGCGAACGACACGAACGGCAGAGGCGAACGGCAGGGACAAGCGGTTATGGCAGGCGGCAAGGGCAGGCGGTAAGGCCAAGCGCCCGTCGCAGGCTTCTATTGAACGCCGTCGGCGTACTATTGCTCAAGCGACATTTCCGCCCGATACGCATGAGTTTTACGAATGTCATATCCGCTGGCCAAACTCCCGCCCCTTGATCTGGTCCGAGGCTTCGTCGCCGTGGGCCGCCGCATGAGCATCACCCTTGCCGCGCAGGATCTGCATGTGACGCAGTCTGCCGTCAGCCGCCAGATCCGGGCGCTGGAAGCGCATCTGGGCGTGCCGCTGCTGGTGCGCGGATTTCGCAGCGTGTCGTTTACGTCTGAAGGCGCGCAGCTGTTTCGCATGGCCGACGTCTGGCTAAGCCAGCTGGGCGACTTGACCGAACAACTGCGCGCGCCCGAGCGCCGCACGCCCGTTACCGTCACCACAACCATCGGCGTGGCCTCGCTGTGGCTGCTGCCTCGGCTGGGCGCGTTCCAGGCGGCGCATCCGCATATCGACGTGCGTGTGGCGGCCGACAACCGCCTGATCGATATCGACCGCGAAAGCGTGGACATCGCCATCCGCTACAGCTTGCGAGCCATGGTTCCAGACGCCGCGGCCTGGATGTTCGGCGAATCGGTCGTGCCAGTGGCGCATCCGTCGCTGGACGCCCGCGAGCTAGACGCGCGAGAACTGCAACGCCATGTTTTGCTGGAATTCGATGACCCGACGCGGCCCTGGCTGCAATGGTCGGAATGGCTGAACGCGCGCGGGCTGAACCGGGCGCGCGCCAAAGGCATGCTGCGCTTTAACCAATACGACCAGATCGTGCTGGCGGCGCTGGCCGGCCACGGCATCGCCCTGGGCCGGGTGGCGCTGATTGCGCCCATGCTGGCTGATGGCCGGTTGCACGCGGTAGGCGGACAGGCGGCCCTGGCCACTGAACACGCGTACTGGCTGGTGCGCAATGCGCGGCGCAGCACACCCGACGCCGATGTGGTCGCGCAGTGGCTGATGGAGCAAGCTGCGGCCACCGAGCGCGATCTGCGTGATGAATCTGCGTTGAATAAAGGGGCCTCAGACGCTGCCGCCCCGAGGCCCTACGGCCCCTGATTCTGCGGTTCCCCTGAATCAGGCCCACCGGTACACGGCACTCACAAAGCTATACAAACCTTTGTACATTTCCGGTGCGCCTCAAGTACAGTTCGCGCTGCATGGCGAACAGCGGCCATAACCCGAACCACGATCACCGCTGATTGCTCCAGCCATTCCGGCGCCCCTTCCCGGTGCTGTCCCTGATATTGGGGCCGGAGTTTCTTGCATGCATCCCTTCCCTTGAAGGCCCCCGAGACTGGGGCCAAGGGCGTTTTGTCGCCGTTATCGGCGTTTTTGCTTAGCCCACCCCATTGATGCAGATGAAGCGTTTACGTCTCACCGACGCGTGGCAAGACTGGTTTCTGAATGTTCAGCGCGCCTTCCTGCTGATCCTGGCGCCCTGGCTGGTCAGCGTGCTGGCGCAGTTCATTGGCCGCAGCTATCTGCTGGTGAAGTACGCCCCCTCAGCCACCTATACGACGCTGCCGCAAGATGTTGGCCGCACCCTGGGAATCGGGCTGCTGTTTGACATCAAAGTGGCCAGCATCGTGTTCTCGGCCTTGCTGGCGATGGCGATGCTGGCGGCGGGCAGCCGGCCGCTGTATGCGCGTTGGCTGCGGCTGGCGCCGGGGGTCGGCGCGGGCCTGGCCGCCCTGTTTGCCGCATCCACTGTCGTAAGCGTCTGCTACTTCGCCACGTTCTCGCGGTCCATCGACATCTTCGTGTTCGGCATGGTCGACGACGACACGCGCGCCATTCTGATGACGCTGTGGCACGGCTACCCCGTGGTGCAGGCGGGCCTGCTGCTCTCGGCCGTGCTGGCCTGCACCTGGTGGCTGGGGTCGCGCTGGCGGCGCAACGTGATGCGCATTTCCTTGCGCCGCCGGGGGCTGCTGCCGACGGTGCTGCAACTGCTGCTCATCCTGGCCATCACCGTACTGGCGTGCCGCGGGTCGGTGGGGCGGTTTCCGCTGAACCGGGACGACACCAGCATTTCCAACATGCGCTTTTTGAACGCCATTGCGCCCAACGGCATCTCCGCGTTTTTCTGGGCGCTGGGCGAACGCGGCAACGACAAGCGCTTTCTGCCGGTCACGGCGGCTGAAGGCGAAGCGCTGTACGCGCGCTTTCTTGGGGCGCCGGGAACGCCTGACCTGCAACCGTTCATGGCCGTCACCGGCGCGCACCCCGCCGCGCAGGCGCGGCCCCCGCACGTGGTGCTGCAAGTCATGGAAAGCATGGGCCATCACCTGAACACCTACGATCAGCCGGGGCGGGATCTGCTGGGCGCGCTGCGCCCGCACTGGGAACAGGACTGGCGCTTTGACCGTTTCCTGTCGGAAGGCAATGGCACGATTGATTCGCTGTCCCGTCTGCTGGTGCGCAGCCCGGTGCCAGCCATCGGCCAATCGTCAGCCGCCGACGACACCTTCGCCAGCAACGCCTTCACGCCGTATCTGGCGCGCGGATACCGCGTGCTGTTCGTGACGTCAGGCGCCGCCACCTGGCGCAACCTGGGCACCTTCGCCACGCACTTGGGCGCGCACGAATTCATCGACCAGCAGACGTTGCGCGCCAAGTATCCCGAGGCCGAAGCCGGCACCTGGGGCGTGCCCGACGAATACATGTTCCGCTACATCGAAAGCCGCCTGGCCGACGCCGACCGCGACGGCACGCCGCTGTTCATCATCGCGCTGTCCACGACCCACCACCCGCCCTTCATCACGCCCAAAGGCGCCCCACGCGGCGGCCTGGCGCTGAACGATGTGACGCGCCTGCCGTACTTCAAATCCTGGGATTCGGCAGAAGACGTCTTTGACACGCTGCGCTACGCCAACGACCAGTTGGGCCGCTTCCTGACTCGCGTCAAGGCATCGCCCAGCGGCGCCCGCACCATCGTTGCAGCAACGGGCGACCACAACCTGCTTGGCCTGCATTACCCGGACGAGCGCGACGCCGCGCTGGCCCGCGCCGTGCCGTTCTACCTGTACGTGCCGCAGGAGTACCGCAGCCGCGCCGTGTTTGACCCGGCCCGCGTGGGCAGCCACAAAGACATCATGCCCACGCTGTATCAGCTGAGCCTGCCCGGCACGCCCTACTTTCGCAGCGGCTGCGATATGTTGGCGGCGCAGCCGGACCCGGTCTGGTGTTTTGGCATCAATGACCCGAACGTCACGATCACGCAAGACGGCGCTTACCGGCGCAACCAGCCGGGCAAGATTCTGCCCTGGGCCAACGCAACGGGCCTGGCGCTAGACAGCGAACAGGCCACCACGCCGGCGCAGCGCGAAGAACAGGCGCGGCTGGCCGCCTACCCCAAGCTGATGCTCTGGCAGATCAACCACCAGGTGCAATCGCAAGCGCGGCACTGAGGCGGGTCAGCCCGCCTGCACCTGCCCGTCGCCCGCGATCATCTCGCCCACCACCGCCGCCTGATCAAAGCCCTGGCTGCGGAACAGCGCCAGCACCGATTCCGCGGCCTCGGGCGCGCATGACACGAGCAAACCGCCCGACGTTTGCGGATCGGTCAGCAAGGCGCGCTGTGTGTCGGTGACCCCAGCGCCCAAACGCACGGCGTCGCCATACGACGCCCAGTTGCGGCCAGACGCGCCGGTGATGATGCCTTCGGCCGCAAAGGCTTCCACGCCCGGCAGCCAGGGCAAGGCATCCAGATGCAGCCGCGCCGTCAGCTTTGCGCCGCGCGCCATCTCCAGCGCGTGGCCCAGCAAACCAAAGCCCGTCACGTCGGTCACCGCGTGCACGCCATCCAGCGTGGCCAGCGCCGCACCGGGCCGGTTCAAGCGGGTGGTGGTGTCGATCATGACGCGGTAGCCGGCCTCGTCCAGCCGATTCTTTTTCAGTGCGGCCGACAAAATGCCCACCCCAAGCGCCTTGCCCAGAATCAGCACGTCGCCCGCGCGCGCATCGGCATTGCGCTTCACGCGATCCGGGTGCACCAGCCCCATCACCGCCAAGCCGTAAATGGGTTCGACCGAATCAATGCTGTGGCCGCCCGCCACCGGAATGCCGGCCTCCGCGCACACCGATTCGCCGCCGCGCAGGATGTCGGCGATGACGCTGTGCGGCAATACGTTGATCGGCATGCCGACGATCGCCAGCGCCATGATGGGCGTGCCGCCCATTGCGTAGACGTCCGACAGCGCGTTGGTGGCCGCGATGCGGCCGAAGTCGTGCGGGTCGTTAACGATGGGCATGAAGAAATCAGTGGTGGCGATCAGCGCTTGCTCGTCGTTCAGCCGATACACCGCCGCATCGTCGGCGGTTTCAGTGCCCACCATCAAATTTGGATAGCTGGCGGCAGGCCCGAAACGCTTGAGCAATTCCGACAGCACGCCCGGCGCAATCTTGCAGCCGCAGCCGCCACCGTGCGAAAGCGAAGTCAAACGCGGTGCGGGCGGGGCCGCGACGTCCTGGGTCATTTCAGTCTCCGTGGATCAATCGAAAAAGGATAGCATCGGCCCCGCTGTTGGCCCTATGATGTTTTGGCAGATCGCATCGCATTCAGCAGCAACGGACGGCCGCCCGGCTCCGGGCGCACCGACAGCCAATCTTCACCGTGCGTGGGGGCTTCATGGATCGCCGACACTTTCTCCGTTTCTCAGGCGCGTTGTGCGCCGCCACAACCGCCTTGCCGCAAGCGCTGCGCGCGCAGCAGGCGCCCGTCAGCGCCGGTTGGCGCAGCTTCGAACTCACCACCGATATTCGAGTCACCGACCCCGGCGCACACACGCGCATCTGGATTCCGGTGCCTTACGCCACCGACACTGCTTACCAGCGCGGCGCGCAAACCACGTGGCAAGTCAGCGGCGGCGGCACCGCCCAGTTAATGCGGGCGCCGGGCTACGACGTGCAGATGCTGGCCGTGCAATGGCCCGATGCACAGACCCCGCGCGCGGTCACGATGACAAGCCGCTTCCAGACGCGCAACCGCCGCGTGGACCTGACCGCGCCACCGTCCGCCGATGCCGTCTTGGAAACGCCCGACGCGCTGCGCGAATACTTGAAGCCCACCGCGCTGCTGCCCACCGACGGCATCGTCAAAACCACCGCCGACCAAATCACACGCGGCCATCAGGGCGACGTGGCGCGTGCGCGCGCCATCTACGAATGGGTCGTTGAAAACACCTGCCGCACGGCATCCACGCGCGGCTGCGGCGTGGGCGACGTGCGCTATATGCTCACGGCCAATGATCTGAACGGCAAGTGCGCCGACATCAACGCGCTGTTCGTGGCCTTGGCGCGTGCGGCCGGCATTCCCGCGCGCGATGCCTACGGCCTGCGCGTGGCGAATTCCGAGCTGGGCTACAAGAGCCTGGGCAAAGCGGGCGACGTCACCAAGGCGCAGCACTGCCGCGCCGAGTTCTATGCGTCGGGCTATGGCTGGGTGCCGGTCGACCCGGCGGACGTGCGCAAGGTCATGCTGGAAGAGCCGCCCGGCGAATTGCCCTTGACCGACGCCAAGGTGCGCGCCGCGCGCGTCATGTTGTTTGGCGCCTGGGAAATGAACTGGGTCGCCTATAACCACGGCCACGATGTCGTCCTGCCCGGTTCCGCGCATGACCCCGTGCCGTTCCTGATGTACCCCAACGGCGAGACGGCCGCCGGGCGTCTGGACAGCCTGGACCCGGCAAGCTTCAGCTACACGCTCACGGCAAAACCCGTGTCCATCTGACCCCTGCGGAGGAAGCCGCCTTGATCAGTCGTCGCCGTCTGCTTCAATCCGGCCTGTCGTTGGCGGCCGTGCCTGCCTGGGTGCGGGCCGCCACCGACTCTGCGCTGAAAACCGCCACCGGCCCCGACTGGGCGCCCTGGACCGCGCCCACCCCCCCGCTCATCCTTCCTGACCTTTCCGGCCGCGAACAGAAGCTGTCGGCGTGGCGCGGCAACGTCGTCATCGTCAGCTTCTGGGCGACCTGGTGCGATCCCTGCCGCGATGAAATTCCGTTGATGTCGGCCATGGCCAAGCGCCATCGCGAAGAAGGCCTGCGGCTGGTTGCGGTGAACGTGGGCGAAGCGCTGGGCAAGGTGTCGACCTTTCTGGCGAAATGGCCGGTGGCCGGCACGGTCTTGCATGACCGCAACAGCGCAGCGTCAAAGAAGTGGGAAGCGATTGGGTTACCCGCCAACTACCTGGTGGACCGAGGCGGATCAATCCGGTATTGGCACTTGGGGGAACTGGATTGGACGTCGGCGCGCGTGACGAGCGTGGTGACGCGGATGCTGCGCAGCTGAAGTGCGCGGATGAAACAACGTGGCGGAAGGCAGCAGGAGTCGAACCTACCTGGGAGCGTCTGACGCCCCCAACTGGGTTTGAAGCCCAGCCGTGCCGCCGGGCACGAATGCCTTCCGCAGCGGACCGCCTATGATACCGGCTGCTGCGATTTTTGCAGCCGCTCTTGCCGTCCGTACTACGGACGCTCTTGCTGCACCCCTTGCGCAACGGCATACGCGCTTTCGGCGCGCAGCACATGCGTGTCCCGCACCCGCCGCGTGTAGCCCACGCGATCAAAGAATTCCAGAATCTGGATGGCGCGCTTGCGGCCCAGCCCGGTGGCGTCACGGAACACGGCTGCGTTCAAACCGCCCGGCTGCGCGGCCAGATCCGCTGCCAACCCCGCCAACACACGCACCTGATTGCGGTGATAGAACAGATCTTTGACCACCTGCGCTACCTCGCCGCGCCGCAGCAGCTTGCGCAGCAACTGCCGCACCTGCTCTTCGGACGCTTCCAGTGATCGCGCCAGATCCCGCACCCAAGGGGGATCAAACGCACCGGCCTCCAGCAGCGGCAACAGCCGCGCCGCCAGGGCGATTTCGGCATCCGCCAACGTGGATGTGTGCGCCGGCAGATGCAGCCACGGCCCGTTGCGCACAATGCGGCCATCGCGTTGCAGCGCATCCAGCACCGCCGTCCACAACGCGTCGGGCCCCACCGGCATCGCCATCCGGCGCAAGCGCGCGCCATCGGGGCCGGGTTCATCCGGCGCGCTGTGGTGGAAGGCCGCCAACGCTTGTTCCACGCGCGCGCGCAGCGCGTCCCAATGGGCAGACAAGATCAAGGTGCGCGGGGCTTGGGCATTGCGTGTCTCGAGCCACAAAGCGCCGTGCGGCGCTTCGATGTCGCGTACCGGCTTGCCGGTCAGGCATTGCAACGTGGCTTCGTCCAGACCCAACGGCGCATGCTCCAGCACCGGCGCCAGGCCGCCGCCATCCAGCATGTCGGACAGCGCCTGCAAGCCTTGCAGGCGCGAGGCGGCGCGGCGCTTGCGGTCGGGCGCGTTCGGGTCCAGCACCCGGCCGCCGCCGACGGTGCGCGTGGCCTGCGCATTGCGCACGATGTAGCGGTCGCCCGGCATGGCGCAGACGGGTTCGTCGAACACCAACTGCACCCAGCCTGACTGCCCGGGCGCCAAGGTTTCGGCGCTAAGCGGCACCACGTGCGCCACATGGCGCGCCGCGCCGATGTGCACATGCAGCGGCGCCCAGGCGCGCACGGGCGCATCGGCGGACGGCAGCAGGGTCAACGCCACATCAACATGGCGCGACGGCAGAAAGCAGCGCGCATCCGCAATCCAGTCGCCGCGTGCGATGGCCTGCTTGTCGATGCCGGCCAGATTCAAGGCGCAACGCTGACCTGCCACGCCGGTTTCACTGGGCTGATTCTGCGCATGGATGCTGCGCACCCGCACGCGTGTGCCAGCGGGCATCAGGCGCAGATCGGCTGCGTCGTCGCCCGCGCGCACCTGCCCCGCGTGCGCCGTGCCGGTCACCACCGTGCCGTGGCCCGCCAGCGTGAACACGCGGTCCACGGCCAGCCGGAACAGGCCCGCCGCATCGCGCTGACGCAACGCTTCGGCTTGCGCGTGCAAATAGGTGTTGAGTTCGGCCGTGGCGGCGTCGCCGGGTTGTGACGCGCACACGGCGAACACCGGCGCGCCATCCAGAAACGTGCCTGCCGTCAGCTCGGCAATCTGCGCGTGCACGGCAGCTTGTTGCGCGGCGTCGGCGCGGTCGGCTTTGGTCAGGGCGATGGCGCCTTGCGCCACGCCCAGCAACGACAGAATGGCCAGATGCTCGCGCGTCTGCGGCATCACGCCGTCGTCCGCCGCCACCACCAGCAAGCCGAAGTCGATGCCGCTGGCGCCCGCCGCCATCGTGTGCACGAGCTTTTCATGGCCGGGCACGTCAATGAAGCCCAGCACGTCGCCATTGGCCAGCGGCGTGTAGGCGTAGCCGAGTTCAATGGAAATACCGCGCGCTTTCTCTTCCTTCAGGCGGTCGGTGTCCACGCCCGTCAGCGCGCGTACCAAGGTGGTCTTGCCGTGGTCGATATGCCCCGCGGTGCCGATGATCATGCCAACGGCTCCGCCAGTTGCGCCGCAAACGCGGCTTCGTCGCGCGCTTCCAGGCAGCGCAAATCCAGCCACAGCGCGTCGTCGGCAATGCGGCCGATAACGGGCGTGGGCAAGCGGCGCAGCTGCGCTTCCAGCTTATCCAGATGGCGTCCGGGGCGGCCGCTGCCCGTGTAGCGCACGGCCAGGCCGTAGCTGGGCAACTGGTCCACCGGCAACGCACCGCTGCCAATCTGGCTGAACATCGGCACGGCTTCCACCGCGTAGTTCGGCCCCACGGCATGCGCCAGCGTGGCGCGCAGGGCTTCGGCTTGCGGCTGAATCTGGCGTTGCGGACGCGTCAGCAGGCGCAGCGTGGTCAGGCGTTGCGACAGGAATTCCGGTGCGCGGTACAGGCCCAGCACGGGTTCCAGCGCGGCCAGCGTCAGCTTGCTGACGCGTAGCGCGCGCTTGAGCGGATTCTTCTTGATCTTGCGGATCAGGTCGGCGCGGCCCACCAGCAGGCCCGCCTGCGGGCCGCCCAGCAGCTTGTCGCCGCTGAAGGTAACCAGGTCGGCACCAGCCTCGATGGTCTCGCGCACGGTGTCTTCCTTGGGCAGGCCGAATTGGGTCAGGTCCACCAGCGTGCCGCTGCCCAGGTCCACCGTGGCCGGCAAACCCTTGGCGTGCGCCAGCGCCGCTACCTCGGCCACGCTCACGCTCTTGGTGAAGCCGGTGACCGCGTAGTTGCTGCAATGCACCTTCATCAGCATCGCGGTGCGCGGGCCGATGGCGGTGTCGTAATCGGTGGCGTGCGTGCGGTTGGTGGTGCCCACTTCAACCAGCTTGGCGCCCGCGCGCTTCATGATGTCGGGGATACGAAACGCGCCGCCGATTTCGACGAGCTCGCCGCGTGACACAACCACTTCCCGTTTGTCGGCCAGCGCGTTCAGCATCAGCAGCACGGCGGCCGCATTGTTGTTGACGACGGTGGCCGCTTCCGCGCCCGTCAGTTCGCACAGCAGCTCGTCGATGAGATCGTCGCGGTCGCCCCGGCCGCCGGTGTCCAGGTCGAACTCCAGGTTGGCGGGCGTGGTCAGCGCGCGCAATACGGACGCCACCGCTTCCTCGGGCAGCAGCGCGCGGCCCAGGTTGGTGTGCAGCACCGTGCCGGTCAGGTTGTAGACGGCGCGCAGACGCGGCTGGGCCGCTTTATCCAATGCCGCCGACACCCGGGCCGCAACAACCGGCGCATCGAGTTCCTGGCGCATCAAGCCGCCCGCCAGCGCCCGTTGGCGCAAGGCATCCAGATCGCGCCGCAACGCCGCAACCACTTGAGTGCGGCCATGCGTGTCGAGCGCTGTGCGCAACGCGTCGGCATTCAGCAAGCGGTCTAGCGGGGGAATATCGGAAACGGCGGCCACACTGCCTTCTGACGGGTGCTGGGCCATGCTATTCCTCGTTGCCGTGCCACAGCAGGGGGTTGCCGCTTGCGCGTGAATAGCCCGCCTCGCCCACCAGCACGTCCAGCATCAGGCTGGCCAGGTCATCGGCCACCGGCTCTACGTACAGGTCTTTGTCTTGGTAGAAGATCTTGCGATAGGTGTGGCAGTGGTCGCAGGTTTCCGCCTTGATGGCGGGCGAGCGGCCGTCGATGGCTTGATACGCCACCGATTCCACGTCTTCGCAATGCGAGCATTTCACACGCACCATGTGCCATTGCGTGGCGCACAGGCTGCAACACAGGTAGCGGTAGCCCTCGTACTGGCCGCCGACGCGCACCACGCTGGCCACCGGCAGGCTGGCGCACACGGGGCAGACGCCAAACGGGCTGACCACGGGCAATTGCTTGTCGTCAAAGCGGCTGGCCAGGTCCGTCCAGTAGACCTGCAAGGCCGCCATCACAAACGGGGCGGCGGCGCCGTCCACGCCCTGGTCCTGTTCGGACAGCACGGCTTCGGCCAGGTCTTCGAGCGATTCGGGGTCTTCGTCCACCGCGCGGCGCAGCGCACGGCAGACGTCAACGGCTTCGGCGGGCACGTTCTGGCCGCGCGCAACGTCGTCCACCAATTGCGCCAGGATGCCGCGCCACATCGGGTCGCGCGGCCAGCCCACGGCTTGCAACGGCGGCATGCCGTGCGCCTGCGCCAGGGCAAGGCGATCTTCCGATGCGCCCGGCGCTGCACAGTCTTTCAGCGCGCGCTGCTGGGCGTCAACCAATTGCGCCATCAGCAAAAGATAGTCAGCCACGGGGCTGTCGGCCGCCAATTGCCGCAAGCGCGCGGCACGCGTCGCAAACACCGACGCGCGGTCGGGCAGGCTGACGCGGGGGATGACATTGTGGTCTAGCGCTTCGATCTCGCCGCGCGGAAGAATTCGCTGCAATTGCGTCTCCAAGAAAACAAACACGGCTGCCAGCCTTCGAAGAAGGATAGCAGCCGTGCGGTCAGGATAAAACTGGCGCTACTTTCGGATCTGTTCGCGGAACCAGGCGCGGTGGTGTTTCCACGCCCAGCCAGCGGTGACATAACCGCGCAGCATCGCGGTGAGCGATCCCTTGACCCAGATGGCCGCGTAGATGTGCACGATGATCGAGCAGATCAGCACCAGCGCCGTCACGGCATGCACGACGGACGCCACCCGAACCACCCAGATGGGGAAGTAGAACGCGAAGAACTCGCGCCAGATCACGATGCCGCTGGCAAACAGCCCCAGCATGCACAGCACCAGCACGTAGAACAGCAGCTTCTGGCCGGCGTTGTACTTGCCGACTTCGGGCAGCTTTTCTTCGCGGTTCTCGACCACGTCGTTCAGTTGCTTCAACCACTGGCGGTCGGCCTTCGTCATCAGGTTGTGCCGCCACATGTGGCCGGCGAACACGACGAAGCAGGCGAACATCACCACCCCGATGAAGGGGTGCAGGATGCGCGTCCAGGGGCCGCCGCCAAACAGGTTGGACAACCAGTACATCGACGGGTGAAACAGCGCCAGCCCGGACAACGCCAACAAGATGAACGTGAGGGCAATGATCCAGTGGTTGGTGCGCTCGCCCGGCGTATAGCGCTTGATCCGGCGGTGACGGTGGTCTTCACTCATGGCGCACCTCCTCTTCGGCACGGCGTTCGTCTTCTTCCGAGACCTCGTTGCGGCCCACGCGGGCGTAGTGGAAGAAGCCCGCCAAGGCGGTCAGGGCCATCATGGCCACGCCCAGCGGTTTGGCCAGCCCCTTCCACAACGACACCATGGGGCTGATATGCGGGTCTTTGGGCAGCCCGTGATACAGCCCGGGCTGGTCGGCGTGATGCAGCACATACATGACGTGGGTGCCGCCCACGCCTTGCGGGTCATACAGGCCGGCCTGATCGAAACCGCGGGACTTCAAGTCCACGATCCGTTCTTCGGCATGCTGCTTCATGTCTTCCTTGGTGCCGAACACGATGGCGCCGGTGGGACAGGCCTTGACGCACGCCGGCTCCTGGCCGACGGCCACGCGGTCGGAACACAAGGTGCACTTGTACGCCTTGTGGTCTTTCTTGGAAATGCGCGGCACGTTGAACGGGCAGCCGGTGATGCAGTAGCCGCAGCCAATACAGTTTTCTTCGTGGAAGTCCACGATGCCATTGGTGTATTGGATGATGGCGCCCGGCGAAGGACAGGCTTTCAAACAGCCCGGGTCCTCGCAGTGCATGCAGCCGTCTTTGCGGATCAGCCATTCCAGGTCGCCTGCGGGGTTCTCGTATTCCGAGAAACGCATGACGGTCCAGGAATGCTCGGTCAGGTCGGCCGGGTTGTCGTAGACGCCCACGTTGGTGCCGATCTCGTCGCGCAGATCGTTCCATTCCATACAGGCGCTTTGGCAAGCCTTGCACCCGATGCATTTGGAGACGTCGATCAGCTTGGCCACCGAGCCCGTGATGGGTTCACGGATGCCCGGCGGCGGGGTCGTGGTGGCGGAGCGCCGCTTGATGTCTAGGGATTGCAGGGACATGTCGGTTCTCCTAAGCCTTCTCGACCTTGACCAGGAACGACTTGAATTCCGGTGTTTGGGAATTGCCGTCGCCCACAACTGGCGTCAACGTGTTGGTCAGGAAGCCGGGTTTGGCCAGGCCCACGAAACCCCAGTGGATGGGTATGCCTACGTGGTGCACGGTCTTGCCCTCGATGGTCAGCGCGCGCAGGCGCTTGGTGACCAGCGCCACGGCCTTGATGTAGCCGCGGTTGGACGAGACCTTCACACGTGACCCGTTGGCGATGCCCAGTTCCTTGGCCAGCGCGTCGCCGATTTCAACGAATTGCTCCGGCTGGAGAATCGCGTTGATGCGGACGTTCTTGGTCCAGTAGTGGAAGTGCTCCGTCAGACGGTACGTGGTGGCCACATAGGGGAACTTGTCCACCGTGCCCATCGCGGCCAGGTCGTCCTTGAAGACGCGCGCGGCCGGATTGCTGGTGACACCCTTGGCCTTCGGATACAGCGGGTTGTAGCCCAGCGGCGTCTCGAAGGGTTCGTAGTGCTCGGGGAACGGCCCTTCGGCCATGCCCGCCTTCGCGAAGAAGCGCGCCACCCCTTCCGGGTTCATGATGAACGGCCCCATGCCGCCATCGGGGTTTTCATCGCCCTTGAAGTCGGGGATGTCGGCGCCCGTCCAGATCTTGCCGTTCCACGAGATCAGGCTGCGGCGCGGGTTGAATGGCTTGCCCGACACGTCGCACGATGCGCGGTTGTACAGGATGCGGCGGTTGGCCGGCCACGCCCACGCCCAATTCAGGGTTTGGCCGATGCCGGTCGGGTCGCTGTTGTCGCGACGCGCCATCAGGTTGCCGCCGGGGCCCCAGGCGCCGGCGAAGATCCAACAGCCGCTGGCGGTGGAGCCATCGTCGCGCAATTCCGCAAAGCCCGCCACTTGTTCGCCGCCCTTGCGCACGAGTTTGGTGGGGTCCTTGGGGTCCATGACGTCCACCAGCGCCTTGCCCGAATATTCCTTGGCCAACTCTTCCGCGGTGGGGTTCTGCGGGTTGGAGTACGGCCAGGACAGGTTGACGATGGGGTCGGGGTACTTGCCGCCTTCCTCCTGGTACATCTTGCGCAGGCGCGTGAAGATGAGCGACATGATTTCGATGTCGCTCTTGGCTTCGCCCGGAGGCTCGGCGCCCTTCCAGTGCCATTGCAGCCAGCGTCCGGAGTTCACCAGCGCGCCATCTTCTTCAGCGAAACAGGTGGTAGGCAGGCGGAAGACTTCGGTCTGGATCTTGGACGAATCCACATCGTTGTGTTCGCCCGCGTTGCGCCAGAACTCCGAGGTCTCAGTGACCAGCGGGTCCATGATGACCAGGTACTTCAGCTTGGCGAAGCCGTCGTTCAGCTTGCTCTTGTTCGGCGCCGCCGCAAGCGGGTTGAAACCCTGCGCGATGTAGCCGTTCATCTTGCCCTGGACCATGAGCTCGTAGACTTGCAGCATGTCGTACATCTTGTCGAGCTTGGGCAGATAGTCGAACGCCCAGTTGTTCTCGGCAGTGGCCGACTTGCCCCACCAGGCCTTCATCAGGCTCACGTGGAACTTGCCGTAGTTCTGCCAGTAGCTCAGCTGATTCGGGCGCAAGGGCTTTAACGCACGCGTCTCGATGTACTTGGCGTAATCCTGCTCGGGCTCGTTGGGCAGCGTCATGTAGCCGGGCAGCAGGTTCGACATCAGGCCCAGGTCAGTCAGGCCTTGAATGTTCGAGTGCCCGCGCAGCGCGTTCATGCCGCCGCCGGCGATACCGATATTGCCCAGCAGCAGCTGCACCATTGCGCCGGTGCGGATGATCTGCGACCCGATGGAATGCTGCGTCCAGCCCAGCGCGTACAGGATGGTGGCGGCGCGATTCGTCGTGGCCGTAGAGGCCAGCATGTCGCACACCTTCAGGAACTTGTCGCGGGGCGTGCCGCACACGCGCTCAACCATGTCTTCGGTGTAGCGCGAGTAGTGCTTCTTCATCAGCTGGTAGACGGTGCGCGGATGCGTCAGCGTCGGGTCCGTCTTGACGAAGCCGTCATCGCCGCGCTCGTAGTCCCAGCTTGCCTTGTCGTACGTGCGCTTCTCGGCGTTGTAGCCGGAGTACAGGCCCGCGTCGAACGTGAAGTCCTCGCGCACGATGTAGGAAAAGTCGGTGTAGTTGCGCACGTACTCGTGCTGGATCTTGTCGTGATCCAACAGGTACTTGATGACGCCACCCAGGAAGATGATGTCGGTGCCGGTGCGTATGGGCGCGTAGAAGTCCGCCACGGAAGCCGAGCGCGTAAAGCGCGGGTCCACGACGATCAGCTTCGCCTTGTTATGGGCTTTGGCTTCCGTGACCCATTTGAACCCGCACGGGTGGGCCTCGGCGGCGTTGCCACCCATGATCAGTACTACGTCCGCGTTCTTGATGTCGACCCAATGGTTCGTCATCGCTCCACGGCCAAACGTCGGGGCAAGACCTGCCACCGTCGGGCCATGTCAGACACGGGCTTGGTTATCGAATGCCAACATCCCCATGCTGCGCACGGTTTTGTGCGTGATGTAGCCCACCTCGTTGCTACTTGCCGAGGCGGCCAGCATGCCGGTGGTCAGCCACCGGTTAACGGTTTTGCCGTCCGCGGTCTTCTCGACGAAGTTCGCATCGCGGTCGGCTTTCATGAGTTTGGTGATGCGCGTCAGGGCGTCGTCCCACGACATCCGCACCCATTTGTCCGACCCGGGCGCCCGGTATTCCGGGAACTTGAGACGGTTGGGGCTGTGGATGAAGTCGATCAGGGCTGCGCCCTTCGGACAGAGCGTGCCGCGATTGACGGGGTGATCGGGGTCGCCTTCGATGTGCATGATGCTGGCGCGCGCGTTCTTGGCGCCGTCGCCCAGACCGTACATCAGCAAACCGCAGGCGACCGAACAGTAGGGACAGGTGTTGCGCGTTTCAGTCATGCGCGCAAGTTTGTACTGGCGAACTTCGGCCATGGCTGTGCCGGGAGCAACCCCGAGCAATGCCAGGCTGGAGCCTGCCAGGGTTGCACCTGTCACCTTGAAGAACTGGCGGCGATTCATGTTGACCATGAAGCACTCCTCTCCTGGTGAATGAAGAAAGCCGGAGGCCTGCCCGAAGGAAGAAGCCCTACAGCTTCCAAGGATATTTCAATGAGTATATTCCGAAGCCGTCCCAGCATGCCATGGGTCTATCCCCCTTTTCTGCGCGGATTTACAGGCGAAATGGGAGTTGTTTGCAGATTTTGGACGGTCGGCCGGCTGCTACCATTGCCGGCTGTCGTAATGTGCAGCGGCGTGGTTCTTGGCCCGCTTGCCCCCCGCTTGCACGCTCGCTTGCACGCCTACACGCCTGCACGCCTGCACGCCTGCTTGCACCGCTGCTTGCACCCTGTTTGTCCCTGCTTGTCCCCTGTTTGTCCCCTGCTTGTCCCCTGCTTGCCCCTGTTGCCCCTTTTTGCCTGATCGCTGGAGCGCCGATGCGCCGCTTTGCCCCGTTGGCCCTGTCTCTTGCCGCCCTGGCATGGACCACCGCCCCCGCCGCCCTGGCCGCCCCCGCCCGGCCCGCGCTGAGTCCCGCCGCGGCCGCCACCGAAGCCGCGCAGCAGGCGGCGATGGAAGGCTATCTGTACTTCTACCCGCTGGTCACCATGGACCTGACGCGGCGCCAGTTCACCCACCCGTCGCAAGGGGCTCAGGGCGCCCCCGCCAACACCTTTCTGCATGGCCGCACCCTGCCCCAGCCCGGCACGGCGGCGCCGTGGGCCAACCCCGACATGCTGCGCAGCACGGGCTGGCTGGACCTGACTGCCGGCCCCGTGGTGCTGTCGGCGCCCGATACGCAAGGCCGTCTGTACACGCTAAGCCTGCTGGACATGTGGACAGACGTCTTCGCCACGCTGGGCAAGCGCACCACCGGCACGGCCAAGGGCAACACCGTGATCGTGCCGCCCGGCTGGACGGGCACCCTGCCCTCGGGCATGGCGCGCCTAGACGCCCCCACGGCGCACGTGTGGGCAAAGATCCTGATCCAGGCTGACGGGCAGGCGGACCTTTCTGCCGTCAACGCCTTGCAAGACGGCTTCACGCTGACGCCGCTGTCGCAATGGAACCTGCCCGCGCAATCGCAACGCGTGAAGTCGGACCCGAACCTGGACTTGAAGATTGCCGTGCGCGAACAGGTGGAATCCATGCCGACCGACGCCTTCTTCACCTACGCCGCCGAGCTGATGCGCAAGCACCCGCCGCACGCCACCGACCAGCCCGTGCTGGCGCAGCTGCGCCGGGTGGGCATCATCCCCGGCCGCACCTTCGACTTCGACAAGCTTGACCACCCCGCCAAGCAAGGCATGCGCCGGGGCCTGCGCGCCGCGCGCGAACGCATGGACGCCGCCGCCGGCCAATCATTGCGCAACCTGAACGGCTGGCAGCAGGAAACGGGCAGCGTCGGCGTCTATGGCAATGGCTATTTGCGCCGCGCGCTGGCGGCCCAAGCCCAGCCCGGCGCCGGCCTGCCCGAAGACCTGAGCGTGTTGCTGCTGGCGGCTGATAGCCACGGTGCGCCGATCGACGGCGCGCACCGCTACACGCTGCATTTTGAAAGCGGCCAGTTGCCGCCCGCAGGCGCGCTGTGGTCGCTGGCCGTGTACGACGGCCAGGGCATGCCGGTGGCCAATATGCTGAACCGCTACGCGCTGGGAGACCGCGCGCCGTTGGCCTACAACGCCGACGGATCGCTGGACGTGCATGTCAGCGCGCTGCCGCCCGCGCCTGAAGTCCAGGCCAACTGGCTGCCCGTGCCGGCCGTGGGCCCCGTGACGCTGCTGCTGCGCGTCTATGAGCCGGGCCCGGCCTTGCTGGACGGGTTGTGGATGCCGCCGGGAATGGTGCGCGATGAAGGGGAGACCAAACCCGAACCCCAATCCGAACTCGCCCCCCACATGGAACCTGCCCCCGCCCCGGCTGCGGAGACCGCGCCGCTGGTGCAGGCCGCGCCGCCTGTCGCCGCGCCCGCTGCCGCCCCCGCCAAACCGTCAACCGCCACGCCCAAGAAACCCTGATCGCCGTACGAATGTCGGCGCAATGACAGGCGCCTGCCGCTACCATAGGCGTTTTATTCACGAATGATGAGCGCCCGCCATGGACGACGCCTTTAGCCACCAACTGACGATGACCATCCTGATGACGCCGGACATGGCGAATTTTTCAGGAAACGTACACGGCGGCACCATCCTCAAGTATCTGGACCAGGTCGCTTATGCCTGTGCGAGCCGGTACGCCGGCCAATACGTGGTGACGCTGTCCGTGGATCAGGTTGTATTCCGCGAACCCATCCATGTGGGCGAACTGGTCACGTTCCTGGCGGCGGTGAACTACACCGGCCGCACGTCGATGGAAATCGGCATCAAGGTCGTCACCGAAGACATCCGCAAGAAACTCGTGCGCCACACCAACAGCTGTTACTTCACGATGGTGGCGGTAGACGACAAGGGCGCGCCCACCGCCGTGCCGCCGCTGGAACCGCGCAACCTGGAAGAACGGCAACGCTTCGAAGCCGCCGGCCTGCGCCGCGAACTGCGCCAGGAAATGGAGCGCCGCCACGATCAGATCAAACGTGAAACCACGCACGACACGCCGCAGGCCTGATTGATCCTTTGGCTATTTCTCGGTGCCAGGTTCGCTTGCGATAAACGCATCCAGAGTTTTACGGTCTGCTTCCGCTTGCGCGGGAGTGGGCCCCCGATAGGATCGTTCTGGCTCAACCCGAGGCGGCGCCACGGCCCCGTAGCGCGGCCGCACGGACCGCATGGCGTGATCCCAGATCGCCACGATTTCCGCATTGCTCAGCACGGGATCTACTTGCGGCGGCGGCGCCTTGCGTTGCCATAACGGCGGGTCGCGCCTATCCACGAAGTTGGGCAGATACCAATTCAGCATCTTGTCTGGCGTCATGTCCGGGTCGACATGCTTTCTGAGCGCTCCGCCCGCCGTCAAACGAAAATTGATCGACGGGTTCGCCAAGGAACCGTTGTCGCGGTAGTTTTCGGCCACAAACAGCAGCTCGCGATGGTCTTCCGCCTCGTATCCCAACAGGTATTCTTCGGCCGGGTTGCCCGCCAGGGTGGTTGGCCCCTTGCGCAGCAAGTCATGGTTTTCCGCGCGAAACGTCTTAAAGTTTCGGACCATGCGGGCGATGACGCGTGGCGACTGATCGGGCGTGACGGCACTGAATGTGATCTGCAACTTCACGTTCGAACCTCGCGCCATGAAGCTCACAATGCCCATTTCATGGTCATGCGTGCCGCGGATGATGACAGGCCCCAACGACACCCCGGGACCCGCCGTTTCTGCTTGGCCAACCGCAACCACCTGCGGGGCCAGTTCGGCGAGCCGCGATTCCACTTGTGGGTTCGAACCCTCATACGAGTTTGCCGCCAGCAAGACGTGCGTGCCTTTCACCAGCAGATGCAATTCATAGGTTTGCGACCACGTGCCCACCCTGCTCTTGTGAAATTGGAGCAGCCACGTGCCCGGCGATAACTCCTGCGCGCCCAGAAGCATGGACTTTCCGGTTGCTGAACTGACCTCGGCGCGGATGCGCTGTGCGCGTTCCGCCAAGGCCTCGTCGAATTGCGCTTGCGTGATGTCCTGCCCCAGCAGATCGACTTCGACGCGTTTGTGATCAGCGCCCAGTCCGTAATACAGGATGGCTCGACTGCTGGAAGGCGGCCCCCAGTTGACGGGAAGTTCGATCAACAGCCTGCCCACCGACCAAGTCTGCATGGGTAAGGTGATCGCGGTCATGGCGGGCTTCTCCTTGAAGTGGAATAGGGCCATCGCGCCAGCGGCCAGCCCCAACAATAGGCAGAGCAGCGGGATCAGGCGGCGCATAGCGGACGCTTGGCTTGGGCTGCAATCTTTATCAGGCTGTACAGGGTGAAGTGCCGCGTCTGCACGACGCCGAATGCGCCCTCGTGGTCAAAGCCGGTGACGCCGACTTGCGCCCGCACCTGGCCCTCGCGTGCCTGCATGGCAGGCGCCTTGCCCGAGCTGACGGGAACCGTGCCGTCGCCGCTGCCATCCTGCATGGAGCAGTGCAGTTCCCAATGGCTGACTTCCATGGGTTGGGTCGGCCATTCCCCTCTGAGACGCGCGGCGTGTTCAGCGCGCCCTCCCCCCACGTACAGGGGGCTGGACCCTTCATCCCGCACATCCACCATCTGCATGGTGGATACCACGAAGGCGTCCGGCGGTACGCCCAAGGGCCTCTCCGGGTAGCCTCGACCGGGGTGCATTTGCCAGGTAATGGTTTCGAAACTCGGCTGTTTGTCGTCAGCCCCGTAATACACATAGGTGTTGGGGTGATAGGCGCCACCTATCTTTTCGTGGAACCGCTTCGCCTCCCTGATGTTCCCGGCGTAGTCGACCCATTCGATAGGGGTCCCCTCCTCAGGCGCCAGCCATTCCTCGCGCAGCAACGCCCACCAGCGATCACGGCGCAGATAGATTTCGGCATACGGGTCCGCTTCGGGGCGGGCAGGCATGGCGGGCGCGTAGTGCTGGTCCCGCAAGCGCAGCCAGCCCAAGGCATAGCGCTTGGTGGGCAGCAATTGCAGCGCACCGGGCGCCTGGGCAAAGACGGCGGTGACTTCCTTGCCGGTCCTGCCGATCACCGCGCCGGCCATCGCGCTTTCTTGCTGCATTCCCACCTTGCATCGGCGGTACGCCACCGGGGCGCCATTGGTCGGCATAGCGCCATGCATCACGCCCGCGATCACGTCGGCCATGCCAGGCAACTGCGCACAACGACGCGCCACCAGCCCTCCCATGGAATGCGTGACCAGAATGACTTGCTGGCAGTTCCCGCCGTACTGGCGTCGTATCTCATTGATCCGCACGGCCAGTTTTGCCGCCGCGTCTTCGTTGTCCTCAAGCCAGTTGTAGCCAAACGCGTGGACCGGCATCCGGTACGCCGCACGCGCCGACAGCTCGTCCGTCTTCAGATGCGGCAACTCACGCAGAAGCCGTTCACCCAGCCCTGCCAGCGGCACATCGAGCCCGGGCTTGAGGATCGGGTGGGGCGAGCCATTGTCGGGCATGTCCAGATGCATGGACTTCAGTTGGAACGCCGGCCACTGATGCGGCAGGTAGGCGCTGTTCAAGGTGTCTTCGAGCCACAGCAAGAACGCGTGATAGCTGCTTTCGCTGACCTCCCCCCAGCCTCTTTCACGATAGCGGGCGATGACCGCGTCTTTGCGTTGCGCCGCGGATTCGCCAGGAGGTTCGATCACGGAACCCGCGCCCCGTGCGGGGACGGCTCCGTCGGGGTCCACCGCGACCCGTTTGGGATGCAAAACGGTCTGGCGTGTACCCGCGTACTCATCGCTCCAACGCTTGAACAGCCCCAAAGGCTTGCCTGCCAGACCCGCATCCAGACGCCACACCGGTTCGCCGGCCTCGCCCGCATCTGGCGCTGACTTCAGATTCGACCCCATGATGCCTGGGATGAATATGACCGGCAGTATTGCAGCTGGCGGAACCAGGAGGATGACCGGATCGCAGAGGGCCGTAGGCGTGAGTCTCCAGTGGAACAAGGGCTGGCCCCGGGCGTCGAAAGACATCGGGGCGTAACGCCGTGCGGTTGGGGCGTTGTCGGTCATGGCGGGCTCCCAAGTGTGCGCGCACATGGCCATGGAAGACTGCGTAGCCTTGCGCGAGCTAATCTCAACGCGCCAGGGTGCTATCAACCCCAGAAAAAAACTATTGGAGAACTCTGATTCGTAGCCCGACTTCTTAGTCACGCTTTTTCAGTCCCACTTTTTCTGTCCTGCTTTTTCAGTCCCGCCCATCACCCCAAAAACAAAAAAAGGCGACGCCAAATGGCGTCGCCCCTACCAACCTGTTGCGCACTCAAGCGCGTTCTGCCGCGCCAGGAGGCGCGGGTGGCGCCGATGCGGGCTCGCGGTCGCGGCCCACCATGCGTTTCAATCCCAGCCATTGCTGCGACCAGAAGCTGCGGCCGTAATCGCGCCCGCCCAATTCCGCCTGCTGGTCGTGGATGCCCGTGGGGCCGTAGCCCACGCCGAAGCGGGCGGTACGGAACAGCACGTCCCAGATGGGGAACAGCGCGGCGAAGTTGTAGCCGCCCACCGGACCCGGCGACGAGGCGTCGTAGGCGATGGAATGGTGATGGCGGTGAAAGCGCGGGCTGACCAGCAAACGTTCGCCAATCGCGCCGAAGTGCATGCGCAGGTTGGCGTGCGAAAAGCTTTGCGCCAGCTGAGTAATGGCCACCACCATCACGAACTGCGCGGGCGGCACGCCCACCAGTTGCGACACGAACACGACCAGCACGTCGCGCAGCATGTCGTCCAGCAAGTGGTTGCGGTCGTCGCTCCAGATCGTCATCTGGCGTTGGCTGTGGTGCACGGCGTGCAACGCCCAGAGCCAGCCGAAACGATGCTGCGCGCGATGGTAGAAATAATCGACCGCGTCAAACAGCAGCAGGTAGATGATCAGGCTGACCCAGGCCTTGTCGGTAACGCCGGGCCAGTACTGGTCCAGCTGAAACGGCGCAAAGCCCCAGATGTGCAACTGGCCGAACACGCTGTCCCAGAAGGGATCGATCGTGAAGAACAGCGCCAGCCGGAACACGCCCAGGCGATGGATCAGCGTGTAGAGCACGTCGATGCCGATCTGGCGGCGGTCGGTGACGGCTTCAACGGGCCGCAGGCGTTGCAGCGGGCCGAACACCAGCACCAGGACGGCGATCTGCACCAGGCCGACCAGCAGCCACATGGTGGCGTCGTAGCCGTCTTCGATGAAGTTGCTCAGCCCCAAATGGAACAGAGCGGGCTGGATCAGCGTCTCGAAGAGCCATTGCTGGCAAGCCCCGAAGAATTGACTAAGCGTATCCATAATCAATGATGCGTAGCGATCCAATCGCGATAAGCGGGATGCGTGTTCAAGGTAGCGAAACAATAGCCCTTCTGCTGCAAGCCCACAATCAAGGGCTCCAGCACGGCGGGCGCCCAGGGGTCCTGGCGCGACCAGATGCCCAGATGCGCCAACAGGATGTCGCCGGGCTTGATGGTGCGCAGCGCCTGGTCCAGCAGCTTGGCATTGGGGAATTTGTCGCTGGGCAACTCATCGCCCAGGAAGCCGGCAGGCGCCCAGCCCACGTGTTCGTAACCGCAGGCCTTGGCCGCCTTCAGCAAGGCGGGCGAGGTCTTGCCGCCCGGCGCACGGTAGATCGGCAGCATGTTCTGGCCCGTCATCTGATGGAAACGGGTGGCGGAACGCTTGATCTCGGCGCAGTACTGCTCGGCCGTCCACTGCGCCGTCTTGCCCGTGTCGGGGCCGGCGCTGGGCTTCACGCGGAACTTGCCGCCGGGCAGGTCGCCCTGCCAGTAGACGTGGTCATAGGTGTGCGAGCCAAAGGCGTGGCCTTCGGCCGCGCGCGCCTTCCACCACGGCGCCCACACGTCGTCCAGGCTCGAGCCCTCGGTCTTCGTGCGTTCGTTGGCCAGGAAGAACGTGACCTTCACGTGATGGCGGTTGAGCACGTCGGCGATCAACGGCGCAACACCCATGTGGCCGGTGTCGAACGTCAGGTAGACGGGTTTGTCGCAGGTGGCCTGCACCGGGGCGGCGTTTGCCATCGGGACGGCAATAGCGAGACAGATGGCCAGAACGCTTTTCGCCGCCGGGCCGCCCCAAGGCGAAAAAGCCCCCTTGGGGGGCAGCATGCTCGCGACAGCGGGCGCGGCGTGGGGGCCTTTAACGCGTTGGCGCATGGTTCAGCGTCCAGACGCCGTGAGGCGACTTGCCCACCGTCACCTGGTTCACGACCTTCTTCTGCTCCAGGTCCACCACCGTCAGCTTGCGCGCCCAGCGCGACGTGACCAGCAGCGTCTTGCCGTCGGCCAGCACATCCATGCAGTCCGGGCCGCCCGGCACGGGGAACGTATCGGCAACCGTCAGCGTCTGCATGTCGATGCGGCTGATGGAGTTGGCGGTGCGGTTGCTGACGAACAGGTGGCGCTTGTCGCCCTGCGCGCGGAACGCGTGTGCGCCGGCCGCAGTCGGGATGCGTTTGACCAGCTTGGCCGGGCCGTTGCTGACGTCATAGGCTTCGACGAAGGAGTCGCCCGTCAGCGCCACCAGCAGGGTCTTCTGGTCGGGCGTCAGGAACACGTCGGCCGGCGTCTTGCCCACCGACACCGTCCACTTGGGCGTCTGCGTGGCCAGATCGATGGCGATCAGCTGGTCGCTGTCTTGCAGCGTCACGTAGGCCGTGGTGCTTTTCTTGTCGATCATGATGTGGCTGGGCGTCTTGCCCGCCGGTACGCGCTTGACGAGTTTCAGCTCGGCGCCCTTTTGCTGCGGCTGCCAGGCGTAGATGTCGATGTGATCCAGGCGGTTGGCCGCCGTGACGAACCACTTCATGTCCGGCGAGAACTGCAACTGGTAGGGGTCGACGATGCCGGTCAGCGTGCGCTGCACTTCACCCGTCTTGGGGTCCATCATCGTGATGGTGTTGCCGGTAGCGTTGGCCACCATCAGCGACTTCTCATCAGGCGTCAGGTACAGGTGATGCGGCTCTTTGCCGGTGGGCACGCGCCGCACTTCCTTGTAGGTGACCGGGTCGATGATGCTGACGTTGGCGTCCAGGGAATTCAGGACGAAAATCGGGGCCGATGCCGCCGCTGCGCTAAGCGCCATCCCCACGCCTGCCAGGGCGTAGCGGACAAAATGCATGAGATTCAATTTCAAGGTCCGGCAAGTAAGGATCGGGCACCGATCCCAATGGTCGCCATTTTAGGCACAGCGGCCTTTCAAAAGGGCAACAAGCAGGGGTTTGGCGACAAACGAATGCGCCTGTTGCCGTCCAGCAACAACCCCTGCCCGAAGCGTCCCCCGAATCGCCAAAAAATCATTTGGTTCCAACGGGTTGCGCGTCAGCGTCGACCCACGCGCCAGCGGTGATATCGCGTTCGCGCAAGGCCGCTGCACGGGATGCGGATGACGGCCCCAGGTCCGATTCCAGCACCCCGCCTTGCGGGCCGATGACAAAGGTGCCGATGCCGGTGCGTCCGTACTGCGCGGGCCACGCGACGATGCGGTAAGCCGTGTCCTGGCTGCCCGGCAACACCTTGAAGCGATAACCGGAATAGGCATCCGCCACCGGCGTTTCCGGCCCCATGACGAGCGCGTCCGGCCCAAACGCCTGCTCGGGCGCGCCGGGCACTTCGGGCCAGTACAGGCCGTCCATGCTGCCGGGCCGGCTGACGAGGCGGCTCGCATAACGGCCCTGGCCCACGCCCTGCATGTACCGGGTCTGCGCCGCCTGCAATTGCTTCAAGGCTTCGATGGCGCTCAATTCATTGCGGCCAATCGTGCGGCGCTGGATTTCCGCTTTGCCCGCTGCCGGGTCGAAACGCCAACCCTTGCCCGACTGCACGATCGGCACGGGCATCGTCCAGCCGGAATCTCCCACCGCCAGCCAGGAACGGCCGCCGTCGGCGATGATCTCGTGCGTCTTTGCCCAGGCCGACAGGAATCGGTAGATGTCGTCCTGCGCCACGCCGCCCGGCACGATCTGGTTATGGTTTGGCCCCAGCACCTTGGCCATGGCGGCGGAATCGCTGGTGGCCAGCGCGTCGGCGAAGGCGTCGGCCGCGGCCTGCGACGTCGGATACACGCTTTGCGCCGCCGCCGGCGCGGCCAAGCCCAGCGCCAACAATGTTGCGGCGCTTAGCGTACGGGCAAGAACCCAGGCATTCGTCATGAAAGCTCCCTTGTCCATGGTGCTTACCTCCGGCCGCCGAAATGACCGCCGCCGCCGCCACCCGCACGTCCGCCGCCGCCGCTAGCCCGATGTCCGCCACCGCCGCCGCCCCGATTCATCTCGCTGCGTTGGCTCTGCTGGCGCATCCGGTCGCCGTTGCCGGCGTCGTGCAGCGCGCTGCTGCTGTTGGAGGCGCGGGCACGATCGCGGGCGGCGGATTCGTCCGCGCGCTGGCGTTGGGCCGCTGCCTGGTGGTCCTGCGTGGAAACGCTGGAAGAACGTGGTGTGTGGTTGGCGCCGCTTTGCGCCCGGTCGCGGGAGCCTTGCCCGGCGCCTGCGTTGGCGCCTTGTCCACGGCTCGCCGCGGCGTCACCGCCCCGGGCTGCCGCACCCTCACCACCCCGGCCCGCCGCAGCCTGGCCGCCTCGACCTGCGGCGCCCTCGCCGCCTCGCCCGGCTGCGCCCTCGCCGCCCCGGCCCGCTGCGCCTTGGCCGCGTGCCCCGCCCCGTTCTTCATGACCGGCTATCGATTGCCCCGTGCGCCCCTCGAAAGACTGCGCGGCGCGGTCACGTGCGGCTTCCCGGGAATTCGCAGCGGGCGCGGCGCCGGCAGCGCGGCCGCCCTGGCTCTGCCCAAGCCCCTGCCCTTGCCTCTGACCCTGCGCTGCCTGACGGTTCTGCAAACCCGCCTGGCGTTGGCTGTCGAAACGCTGGCGGTTGCCCGCATCCGCATAGGGCGTGTTGCCGCGGTTGGCCGGGTTGTGCTGCCACGACACGTTGTTGTTTCTGGCGTTGTCGATCCGGTTATTGACGTTGATGTTGTTGTAGCGGTTCACGTCGATATCAACGTCGTTGTGTCCCCAGTTGAATCCGCCCCACATCGAATTCACGGCCGCCACCCCCAGGCCAAACCCGATGCCGGATACAAGCGCGGTCGCAAATACCGAGCCCGGAGGCGGGGGATAGTAATAAGGCGGATACGACGGATAGGACCACGCCCCGTACACCACCGTCGGGTTGTAGCTGGGCACATAGACCACTTGCGGGTCGGTCGGCTCAATCACCACCACCGTCTTGTTGGTGTCGGTGGTCGTGGACTTCACCGTCTGCTGCGGCGTGCTCTTCAGGTTGCCGGCCTTTTGCGCTTGCGTGCGCAGCCGCTGAACCGAATCCATCACCCCGTCCGGCTGCGCCAGGAAGGCGTCGCCCACGGATTTCACCCAGTCGGGCTGACGCCCCATCATGTCCATGACGGAAGGAAACGCCACCAGGGATTTGACGCTGGGGTCCCAGCTTTCGCCTTCAACCGCCTTGACCGCCGCATCGCCCGACTCGGACGTATGCGCCGCCGACCATTTGGCCGCAGCGGCAATGTCGTCGGGGTACGTGGCCCCCATCAGGATTTGTGACAGCAGCGAATCAGGGTACAGCGCCACGGGCGCCATCAGCTGATCCAACTGCCCATTGTCCAGCTTGGTCTGCGCCACGGCGGGCAGGCAGACTGCAAGCCCCAGGCACACCCAGCCGATGAACCACCTTTGCAGTCGACGCATGAACCGTTCTCCGTGTAGCAACGCATGAAGCTGAACACCAGGAAGAAACCGCCGGATAACGCGCTGACAATATATGCCTAACGCCGGCGCAGGGGAAGCGCCGGCGCCAATCTCGCTTTCTTACAGTTTGGCGACGGACACCTCGGTGGCTTTGACGAAGGCCAGCACCTCGGTGCCGACTTGCAGGTCCAGTTCCTTCACGGAACGCGTGGTGATCACGGACGTGACGATACCTGCCGGCGTGTCCACGTCTACCTCGGACACCACCGGTCCCAGGATGATTTCCTTGATCTTGCCGCGGAACTGGTTACGGGCGTTGATGGATTGAATGCTCATGGCTTGCTCCTGATGAAAGGGTCGGCGCCATCGGGGCGCCACGTAAAAGGGAAATGACTGACGGCGCTACACCGCCAGCCGCAAATGCCGAATCTGAATCACGGGCGCAAGCGGCCGGTCGGTCAACGGCGGCTCTGCTTCTTTCAAGATGGCGCGCAACACCCGCGCGGCCAGCGCGGCAAAAGCGGCGGAACCGCGTGCGCGCGGGCGCGTCAATGCCACGCGCTCGTCAAAAATCACCGCACCCTCGTCGATCACCACAATGCGATCGGCCAGCGCCACGGCTTCGTGCACGTCACGCGTGGCCAGCACGGACGTAAAACCGCCGCGCTGCCACGCCTGTTCGATCAGCGCTTGCGCGTCGATGCGCGACAGCGCATCCAGCCCGCTTAACGGGTCATCCAGCAACAACAGGCCGGGTTGGCGCAATAGCGCTCGCGCCAACGCCACGCGCTGGCGCTGCGCAGCATTCAACTGCGCCGGCCAGTCGCTGGCGTGTTCCGCCAAGCCCACTTGCCGCAGCGCATCAAGCGCCCGGCCCCGCGCATCGCCCGGCACACCCAGCGCCACGTTCTGCCACACGCGCTTCCACGGCAGCAGCCGGTCTTCGGGAAACACCAGCCGCACCCGTTCGTCGGACGCCCATTGCGGAAAGTTGTCGAACAGCACGGGCGAACGCGTGGGCGGCCCCCCCTGCGCGCCGCTTGGCCGGTCAAGACCCGCCAGAATGCGCAGCAACCTGCTCTTTCCCGCGCCGCCACGTCCCACGACGGCCACGAACTCGCCCGCGGCAATATCCAGATCCAGCCCCTTGAGCACCACGCGCGCGCCATCCCGCTTGGCCAGCTTGCGCAGGCTGATGCGCAGCGGCCGGCCGGGTTCCTCCACGGGCGCGTCCGCGTCATCGCGCCGCGCCCGGTCAGGCACCTCCAGATGCTGCAACAGCTCGAACTCCTGCGGCGGGATGAACATCAGCGTGCCGGCCGCCACCCTAGCGGGCCGCCTCCAGCTTTTGCTGATAATCGGTCTTCACGAAGCCCGCAAATGACTTATCGGTCACCGCCAGGAATTCGCGCGACGCGTAAGCCGCCGCGATGTCTTTCACATACGGCCTGCCGATATCCGCGGTGCGCACGGCGACCAGGTTCTGGTAGGTGGGCGTGGTCTTCTCCAGCGCCAGCGCCGAGGTCAGCTTCAGGCCCGAGGCCAGCGCAAAGTTGCCGTTCACAAACGAGTAATCGGTGTCGTCCAGCGAACGCGGCAACTGCGCCGCTTCAAGCGGAATCAGCTTGATCTTCTTCACGTTCACGGCCACGTCCTTTTCTGACGCCTGCAAGGGGTCGTAGCCATCGCGCAGCTTCACCCAGCCCAGCTCCTGCAACACCACCAGCGCACGCGCCTGATTGGTCGGGTCGTTCGGCAAGGCCACGGTGACGCCGTCAGGCGCCGCGTCCACGCTCTTGTATTTCTTGCTGTAGATGGCGATGGGCGCAGTGGGTACCTTCACCAGCTCGGACAGCGCCAGCTTGTTCTTGGCCGCGAAGTTCTTCAGATACACCTCGTGCTGAAACGCGTTGGCGTCCAACGCGCCCTGCGCCAGCGCGAAGTTGGGCTGGATGTAGTCGTTGAATTCCACGATCTTGACCGTGTAGCCCTGCTTTTCCAGGATGGGCTTGATGCCAAGTTTGATCTGGTCGCTGTACGGCCCCGCCGTGGCGCCGAACACGATTTCTTTCTTCGCGGGGTCGGCGGCATGCGCCGCACCGAGGGTCAGCGCGGCCAGCGCCGCGAACAGGGCAAGTCGAGGGAATGACATGTGAGTCCTCAAGCGTTCAACGCTTGTCGATATGGCGCGCGACGGTATTGCCCGCTACCTGAATGATTTGCACCAGCACGACAAGCAGCGCCACGGTCAGCACCATCACGTCGGTCTGGAAGCGGTAGTAGCCGTAGCGAATGGCCAGGTCGCCGATGCCGCCGCCGCCCACCACGCCGGCCACCGCCGAATAGGAAAGAAAGCTCACGGCCAGCACCGTCAAGGCAAGCACCAGGCCAGAGCGCGCCTCAACGAGCAGCACGCGCCGCACAATCTGAAGCTCCGACGCGCCGGCCGCATGGGCGGCCTCGATCACGCCGCGCGGCACTTCCCGCAGGCATTGCTCGACCAGGCGGGCAAAGTAAGGAATGGCCGCGAAAGACAGCGGCACCGCCGCCGCAACGGGACCGATCGACGTGCCCGCAATCGCACGCGTAAACGGCACCAGCGCCACCAGCAAAATGATGAACGGAAACGAACGCACCGTATTCACCGTCCAGCTCAGCAGCCGATGCGACACCGGACGGTCCAGCGACTGCCCGGGCCCTGTCAGGAACACCAGCACGCCCAGCGGCCCGCCAAACAGAATGGACGCAGCCAACGCGATGGCCAGCATCAGAAAGGTCTGGCCAACCGCCACGCCCAGTTCGGGCAGCAACTGCACAAAGGTATCCAGCATCACGCAACCTCTTCATACGGGTGGGTGGCCTCGCGGATGAGCTCGCGGCCCAGCGCGGACGACAGGTGCACGTTGGCGCCCGAGATTTCTGCCTGCTCCAGCACGCGGCCGTCTTCCATCACCGCCACGTGGCGGCACAGCGCGCGCACGACGGCGAGTTCGTGTGTGACGATCACAATCGTCACGCCCAGCCGCTTGTTGATGTCGCGCAGTACGGCGAGCACGGAACGCGTGGTCTCGGGGTCCAGCGCGGAAGTGGGCTCGTCGCACAGCAGCACCGCGGGCTCGCTGGCCAAGGCGCGTGCGATCGCCACGCGCTGCTTCTGGCCGCCCGACAATTGCGCGGGGTAGCTGGCGATCTTGTCGGTCAGGCCCACGATGTCCAGGCAGTCGCGCACGCGCGCCGCAATCTGTTCGCGGCTGCGTCCGCCATGCACGCGCAGCGCAAAGGCCACGTTCTCGAACACGGTCTCGTTTTGCAGCAGATTGAATTGCTGAAAGATCATGCCGATGTTCTGCCGGGCGCCACGCAGCGCGCGCTTGGGCAGCGCCGTCAATTCCGTGCCGGCCACATGCACCGCGCCTTCGTCTGGCCGTTCCAGCAGGTTGATCAGGCGCAGCAGCGTGGACTTGCCCGCGCCGCTTTTGCCGATGATGCCGAAGGTGTCGCCCGCGCGAATCGACAAGGACACATCGCGCACGGCATCGAAGCGGCCCGAGCGCGTGGCGTAGGCCTTGCTGACGGCATCCAGCCGGATCACGGTCTGCGGCGCGCTGGGAAGAGAAGAAATCTGGGTCATCGGGAAGGCATCATGAGTAAGCGGTGGGTTCAGGAATCTGGTCCAGCAGCGCGTAGCGGCCCAGATCGCGGACCTTGTAGGCCACCGGGTCGTGCAACGTGTGCACGCGCGCATTGCGCCAGAAGCGGTCGTAGCCGAAACGCGCGGCGGTGGAACTGGCGCCGGTGACGTCGAACAATTCCGACCCCACTTCCAGCGCGGCGCGATGCGCCAGCACCTTGGCTTGTGCGCCCGCCACCGCCACCCGGCCGCGCTCGTCCGCCGTCACGGACGGGCCGCGTTCCAAGGCGGCATCCAGCGCCAGACCCGCCTGGTCCGTCAGGGCCTCTGCGGCTTGCAGGCGCAACCAGAATTCGCCGAAGCGCTCCTGCACATACGGGTCGTCGGCATGGCGCTGCACGCCTGCGGCAAACCACGCGCGCGCATCCTCGCGCACATAGCGGCGCGCTTCCTGGAACGCGCCGCGCGCCAGCCCCAGGTACAGATTCGTCATGATCAGCTGCGCCACCTGCGACCGCAGCGTGGCGCGCGGCGTTGCCGTCACGCCCGGCGCTTGCAGCACCTGAATGGCTTCCAGGCGAACGTGGTCGAAACGCACCGTGCCGCTATCGGTCTGGCGTTGTCCGAAGGCATCCCAATCCGGGTTCACGGTAATGCCCTCAGCCCGCGTCGGCACCGCCGCGATCAACGCGGTATCCGACGCCTTGTGCCAGGCAGAAAACGTCAGCACATCCGAACCCACCGAGCCCGAGCTGAAACTCTTCACCCCGTCGATGCGGTAGCCGTCCAGTTCGGCGCGCGCAACCACACGGCGGTCCAGCGGGTTCAGCGCATTGCCCCAGAACAGATTGCGTTCGACGGTGGGTTTCAAGAAATATGCGTGCTGTGCGGGCGTGCCATAGAGCAGTACGCCGGCGACTTGCAAATGGTGAAAACCAAAGACGTGCGCCAAGGCGCTGTCGGCTTCGGCCAAGCGGCGCACCGCCGCCAACACCGTGGACCAGCTTGCGCCCGCGCCGCCAAATTCCGTTGGCACTGACAAGCGCAGCAAGCCGCTCGCGCGGATCAGTTCACGTTCGTGCGCGGCGTGTCCGCCCTGCCGGTCGCGCTCGACAGCGGTCGCGGCCAACTGCGACGCCAGTGTTTCCAGCGCCTGCGCCGGGTCTGCGGAGAACGCCGGAGTGACATCATCGGCTTCAGCGGCCTGCGCCACGGATGTTGTTCGTATGGCTTGAATCTTGGCCATGGTTGAAATCCTAATAAGCGCCAGCGGCGGGCCGCGCGCGGCTCCAGCGCGACGCATGACGCGACCAGGCAGACAGCAAGCGATCGGCCGCCTGGGCCAGCACGGCGTAAATCAAAAAGGTCAGCACGATGCGGTCAACGGCCGTGCTGCCATCGGGATGGGCCGCCAGGGTGCGAATGGCTTCGACGCCAAGCAGCAAGCCCCACAGCAGCAGCAGCGCCCCGCGCAGCCCGGACAGTACCGACGGCAAGGCGCCCGGCAAGATCACGTCGCGCAACAGCGGCCAACGGGCAAGACCTGCCGTGCGGCCCAGCTCGATCAGCGTTGCGTCCACCCCGCGCACCCCTTGAAACGCGGCGGCGTACACCGGGAAGAACACGCCCACGGCCAACAGGCCCAGCGTTGCGCCTTCTTTTGTTTCCCCTATTGCGCCCGCGCTCAGCAGCAGCAAGGGAATGCTCGCCAACACCGCCACGCCGCGCAACACGCGCACTCCTGCGTCCAACACGTTGCCGGCCGTGCGCGACAACCCGTTCAGCGCACCCAATGCCACCCCCACGGCGCCGCCCAACAGCAGCGCCACCGACACACGCCACACGCTGACGCGCAGCAGCGCCCATGCGTCGCCCGACCCCCAAGCCTCTGCCGCAGCGGAGACCAACGAAGACGGCGTGGACAGCATCGGCAACCAGTGCGCAGACATCAGCTTGCCGATTCCTTTGGCACCAGTTCGGTCGCCATGACTTCGCCAAATGGTCCTGTCAGCACCGTGTTGCCCGCGTGGCGCTGGCCCTTGCCAGGCAGCAGCGGAAACACCAGCTCAGCAAAGCGATACGACTCTTCCAGATGCGGATAGCCCGAGAAGATGAAGGTGTCGATGCCCAGATCGGCGTATTCCTGGATGCGGGCGGCGACGGTCTTGGGATCACCCACCAGCGCCGTGCCAGCCCCGCCACGCACCAGCCCCACACCCGCCCACAGGTTTGGAGCGATTTCCAGATGCGAACGGCCGCCCTGCCCGTCGCTAAGCTTTCCGCCATGCAAAGCGGCCATGCGGCGCTGGCCTTCGGAATCCATCTTGGCAAACGCTGCTTGCGCCGCGCTCACCGCGTCTTCGCTCAAGTGGCTGATGAGCTCGTCGGCGGCCGCCCATGCCGCTTCTTCCGTTTCGCGCACGATGACGTGCAAGCGGATACCAAAGCGCAAGGTGCGCCCATGCTCCGCCGCCCGTGCACGGATGTCCGCGATTTTCTTGGCCACGGCCTCGGGCGGCTCGCCCCAGGTCAGATAAACGTCCAACTGCTCGGCGGCCAGCGCATGTGCGGCCTCGGACGAGCCACCGAAGTACAAAGGCGGATACGGCTTTTGCACGGGCGGATAAATCACCTTGCCGCCCTTGGACACCAGCTGTTCGCCTTCGAAGCTGTAGCCTTCGGCCTGATGGCTGTTTTCCAGAATGCCGCGCCAGATGTGCAGATAGTCAGCCGTGATGGCGTAGCGCTCGTCATGGCTGACAAAGACACCGTCGCCTTCCAGCTCACCCGGGTCGCCGCCCGTCACCACGTTGACCAGCAAACGCCCTTCGGACAGACGGTCAAACGTGGCGGCCATGCGCGCCGACACCTGCGGGGAGCTGACGCCGGGGCGTATCGCCACCAGAAACTTCAACCGGCGCGTGGCGCCGATGAGGCTGGACGCCACGACCCACGCATCTTCGCAAGACCGGCCGGTGGGCAGCAGCACGCCGTCATAGCCCAGCGTGTCGGCCGCTACCGCGACCTGACGAAAGTAGTCATAGCTTGCCGCGCGCGCGCCCTGGCTGGTGCCAAGGTAGCGCGAGTCGCCATGCGTGGGAATGAACCAGAAAACATCCATGTGCAGCTCCGGGTCAGACGCTGAACCCGCCCGCAAGCGCGAGGCGGCCCAGGTCATAGGCTTCGTTGACAACGATGGTGCGCGCCAGCACCTGCTCGCTCAAACGGTCAACGGCGTCGTCCAGGCGCGCGCGCACGTCATCGTCGATATGAATGGCGCCGTCATCATCGACGCGCACCTGCTTGTCGGTGGCGTACACGCCTGCCAGGATGTGGCGGGCGCCCAGCGCCGACAACACCGGCTTCAGCCCGTATTCCAGCGCCAGCAAATGCGCAGGGCTTCCGCCCGTGGCAATCGGCAGCACCACCTTGCCGGCCAGCGCCTTCTCATCCAACAGATCCAGCACGGCCTTCAGCCCGCCGGCGAACGAAGCCTTGTAGACCGGCGTCGAAATCAGCACCGCATCCGCGGCGCCAACCCGCGCCCGCAACGCGCCGGCGGCCGCGCCCGAGTAATGGCCTTCAATCAGTTCTTCGGCCGGAATATCGCGCAAGCCCAGTTCACTGACACCCAGCCCCAACGCGCGCAACCGTTGCGCGGCATGGCGAAGCAAAGCAGAAGACCGGGAACGCTGAGACGGGCTGCCCGTCAAGGTAAGGATGCTCATGGGGGTTCGCAAAGGTCGCGTCAGAACGCAGGAATGAGGGAACCCTTGAATTCCTTCTCGATGTAGGCGCGCACTTCGGGCGACTGGTAGGCAGACACCAGTTTCTTCACCCAAGGCTCGTCGCGGTCTTTGGTGCGGACAGCGATCAAGTTCGCATAGGGGCCGTCAGCCGCCTCACGGCCAATAGCGTCACGGGCAGGCACCAGGCCAGCTTGTTCGGCGTAGTCGTTGTTGATGGAGGCCGCCGTCAAGTCATCCAGCGAACGCGGCAATTGCGCGGCATCCAGCGCCACCAGCTTGATCTTGCGCGGGTTGGATACGACGTCAAGCGGCGTGGCTGTGTTCTTCTGTTCGGCTTCGGGCTTCAGCGTGATGAGCTTGTAGGCAGCCAGCAAGCGAAGCGCGCGGTTGCCATTGGACGGGTCGTTCTGAATGCCAACAGACGCGCCTTCAGGCAGGTCGTTGAGTGATTTGATTTTGCGGGAGTAGAAGCCCAGCGGCGCCGTGATCGTCAGGCCAACCGGAACAATATCGAAGCCGCGGGCTTTGATCTGATTGTCGAGAAACGGCTTGTGTTGAAAGGCGTTTGCATCGAGGTCACCGGCGTTGAGGGCCGCGTTCGGAAGCTGATAGTCGTTGAACTTGACGAGCTTGATGGTGAGGCCGTCACGGGCGGCGACTTTCTGAACAACATCGAATATCTTTTCCGCCGTGCCGACAGAGATGCCAACGGTGATGGTGGATTTATCGGCGGCGTTTGCGGGGGTGATGAACGGAATCGCGAGGAGTGAGGCGGCTAACAGGTAACGAAGCGAGGGCATGATTTTTGGCTCGGAGCGAGAGATGATTTGAGGATTCTGGCACCGGGATGAGATGGCGAAAAATACTTAGTCGGTATGAGGTTATGTGTGCGCGCACCCGCCACAACTCAATACACCCGCACTCCCCGCTTACCCACATGTTCCAACGGCAGCTCCCCCCTACCCGCCCCAAACAGCTTCTCCCGTAATCCCCCTTCCGAGTAAGCCGTCTTATAAGCCCCCCGTTCCTGCAACTCCGGAATCACCAGATCCACAAAGTCCTCATAGCACTCCGGCGTCACCGTCCTGGCCACATTGAACCCATCAATATCCGTCTCAGCCACCCAAGACTCCAACTCGTCCGCCACTTGCGACGCGCTACCCACCAGCGCCGGATATCTCCCCCCCAACGCCATATCGGCAAGCAGATCCGTCACCGTCCGATCCGTTCTCGACACCGTCAGATTCTTCACCGCCGACTCAATCGCGTTGTTCTTCACATACCGGATTGGCTCGTCCGCCGCATAACGTGAAAAGTCGATGCCCGTAGAACTTGCGTAATGCGCCAGCCCCGCCTCCGGATTCGCATACCGCAAATACTCCGAATGCTTCTCCCGAGCCTCGGCTTCCGTCTTGCCCACCACCGCCGTCACCCCCATGAAGAACTTGATATCACGCGGATCACGCCCCTCGCGCGCCACCGACTCGCGCACGCTTGCCACCAGCTTACGCAAGCCTTCCTTCGTCTGGCTCGACACAAATACGCACTCCGCATGACGTGCCGCAAACGCTTGGCCCCGGCCCGACGAGCCTGCCTGATACAGCACCGGCGTGCGCTGCCGCGACGGTTCCGACAGGTGATAGCCCTGCACCTTGTAGTACTTGCCCTCGTGATCAATTCGCCGCACCGCATCCGGGCTCGCATACACACGCGCACGCTTGTCTGCCTTCACCGCATCGCGGTCCCAGCTTTCTTCCCACAGTTTGTAGGCCACCTCCAGAAACTCATCCGCGCGGTCATAGCGTTCATCGTGCGCAATCTGTTCCGACAAGCCCATCGCACGCGCGGCGCTTTCCAGATAGCCCGTCACGATGTTCCAGCCGATGCGGCCGTTGCTCAGGTGGTCCAGCGTGGAAAAGCGACGCGCCAGCAGATACGGCGCTTCGTAAGTCAGGTTCACCGTCACACCAAAGCCCAGGTGCTGCGTCACCGCCGCCATCGCCGACACCGTCAGCAGCGGGTCATTCACCGGCAGCTGAATCGATTCCCGCAACGTCAGGTCCGCCGAGTCCTGGTACACGTCATACACGCCCACGATGTCAGCCAGAAACAAGCCGTCGAACAGGCCTCGTTCCAGCAACTTCGCAAGGTGCGTCCAGTATTCCAGCGTCTTGTATTGCGTGGACGTGTCTCGCGGATGCGTCCACAAACCGTGATTGATGTGGCCGACGCAATTCATGTTGAACGCGTTGAGCAGGATTTTCTTTTTCGCCATGAAAGTTGGCTCCGTCAGGATCAGGTGGTGCCCACGCGGCCGTGCGCAATGTCGTTCAGGTAGTAATTGCCCACCGCGTGCCGCTTCCAGCGCACCGGATCGTGCAGCGTGTGCGTGCGGGCATTGCGCCAGTGGCGGTCAAGATTCAGGTGGTCCAGCGTGGATTGCGTGCCCGCCAGCTCGAATAGCTTGGTGCCTGCGGCCAGCGAGGCTTCGGTCGTCAACACACGGGCCTCCGCCACCGCGATGGCGGCGGCGGCCACGTTGGCGGCGGTGCCGTCGGCCGTAGCCACATCCAGAATGCGGCCGGCGCGGGCGACCAGCGCGCGCGCCGCTTCCAGCCGGATGGACAGGCGGCCGAACTCGCTGATCGTCAGCGGATCATCGGCGGCACGTTCAACGTTGGCGTCGATCCACGGACGCGACCGCTCGCGCACAAAGCTCAGCGCGTCTTGCAACGCGGCCTGGCCGATGCCCAAATCGATAGCGGCGTGGATGATCTGCGCCAGCGGCTTGATCGTGTTCGGGGGGGCCACCGGATCGGCCAGCAGCAACACGTCTTCGGCAGGCACCGCCACGTCGGTGAAATGCACGGTGCCGCTGCCCGTGACGCGCTGGCCAAAGCCTGACCAGTCGTCGATGACTTCCACACCGGGGCTGTCGCGGCGCACGATGGCCAGACGCTGAATGCCGTCGCCATCCACAGTGGCCGTCGGTATCCACTGCGCGTACAGCGCGCCCGTGCAATAGAACTTGCTGCCGTTGATGCGCCATCCGCCCGCGCCATCCGGGTCCAGCCGGGTGCGGCGCTCGGCTGCCGTGCGCGTGCCGGTTTCGGCCAATGCGTTGCCGAAGCGCTCACCCGCCAGCGCGCGTGCGTAGAAGCGGCGCTGCTGGTCGGCGCTGCCGTTCACGCGCAACGCTTCCAGCGCGTAGTAGTGATTCTGCGGAATCTGGCCCAACGAGCCATCGGCGGCCGAGATGATGGCGGTGATTTCGGCCAGCGTCACGCGCGACACGCCCGCGCCGCCATGCTCGCGCGGCACGGTGATGCCCCACAGGCCCGACAAGGAATAGCGCTCCAGCTCCGCCAGCGGCAGACGCCGTTCGCGGTCGCGTTGGGAGGCTTCGCGTGCGAAGTCTTCGGCCAGCGCCCGCGCTACCGACAACGCTTGCGCACCCGACTCGATGACAGCGGCGCGGCGCGGCGCCAACGTGGATATTTTCTCGTGCGTCATAGCGTCAGATCCAGGAATGGCGGTTGGGGCGCTGGCCGTTAAGCACGTAGTGGCCCACCGCGTGATACTTCCAACGCACGGGGTCGTGCAGCGTGTGCGTGCGCGCGTTGCGCCAATGACGGTCCAGATTGAACTCGGCCAGCGACGCCCGCGCACCGCTCAGTTCGAACAGCTTTTCACTTGCCGCCAGCGCAATCTCGGTAGACAACGCCTTGGCGCGCGCCACGGAGATCGACGCGGCGGCAACGTCGTCTCCGTTCAGCGCGCGCCCACGGGCATCGTCCAGGTGCTGCGCAGCTTCCGTCAGCAAGGCCTGGGCCGCATGCAGTTCGATGTAAAGCTGCCCCACGTCCGCAATCACATACGGGTCTTGCGTGGCGCGTTCAACGTTGGCCTCTACCCACGGACGCGAGCGCTCGCGCAGAAACGCCACCGCGTCTTGCAACGCCCCTTCGGCGATGCCGACGTCGATGGCAGCCTGCATTAGTTGCGCGAATGGCCCGATCAACACGGAGGCCTGCTGAGCTTGCCAGGCAGGCAAGATGGCATGAGGTTCGACACGCACGTTATCCAGCAGCACCGTGCCGCTGGCCGTGGTGCGTTGGCCGAAGCTGGACCAATCGTCCACGACGGACAGCCCCGGCGCACCGCGCTCCAGAATCACGGTCACCAGCCGGCCTTCGGTGTCCAACACCTTGGCGGGTATCCAGTGCGCGAATAACGCGCCCGTTGAATAGAACTTGCGTCCACTGACGCGGTAGCCGTCACCATCGGGCGTGAGCCGCGCTTCGATATCGCTAGTGTGTTTCGTATGCCGCTCGGGGCCCGCATTACCCAGCCGGTAGCCGTCCAGCACGCCGTCGTAGTAGCGGCGCTGCTGCGCGGGCGTGCCGGTCAGGCGAAGCAAATTGAGGAAGCCAAAATGGTTTTGCGGAATCTGGCCCAACGACGGGTCAGCGGCGCTGATGATGCGAAACACATCGGCCAGCGTCACATGCGACACCTCTGCGCCGCCATATTCGCGCGGCACGGTGATGCCGCCCAATCCGCTTGCCGTATAGCGTTCGATCTCTCGCCAAGGCAGCCCGCGTTCGCGGTCGCGTTCTGCCGCACCCAACGCGAAGTCGGCGGCCAGCTCGTGCGCGGAGGCAATGGCCTGGGCATCGTCATGAATGCGGGCCGGGCGTATCCGCCGCGGCGCCTGATCCGGTTCGTGGTGGGGTGAAAGGCTTGAAGCCGTATTGCTGGACCCGTGCGGCATGGTGCGCCCCGGCGTTGAGGAAACATGCAGCCTATCGGCGCGCCATCACACGCGGAAGGACGGATTTCTCATGCGGTTATTTGAAATCGGTATATGCGCGCGGCGCGCCCGTTGCCTACTGTTAGCAGCGCGCATAGGCACATATCGACATGACCAAAGAATGTTTGCGGGCGGCGTCAGCGCTTGCTTAGAGTCGAGACTTTTCCGCGTCCGACACCTGCCATGCCTGAACTGGACCTGCCCCGCTTGCCTCTGACGCTGGACTATGACGGCGCCTTGGAGGCGCGCTTGTTCGACGACATCCGGCTGGTTGTCGCGCCCAACATTCCTGCCGTGCGTCTGGAGCCACCGCGTGATCTGGCTACGGCCGAAGAGCGCCACGCTGCCGCTGATTACGCCATCTGGAACACGGTGCACGACTTGTTCATCACCCAGGTCGCCGCGCAGGCGATTGCTGGCCCGTTCAAGGAGGACACCGGCTTTCAATTCGCCCTGGCGCGCCAGCTGGGCGACGACGCGGCGCACGCAGAGTTTTCGCTCGGCCGCGCGACGGTGCTGCTAGGCGCATCGCCGCTGGCTGCTGTTGAGCAAGGCGTGCAGGAAGCCTGGGATCTCGTTGGCGGCTTCGCGCTGCGCAATTGGCAGAACTTCCTGGCCTGGCAATTCCATTACGAGCACTACATCCTGGCGCGGCTGTTCGTGAACCGGCGCACGGCACGCGTGCTGGACGCGGGACATCGGGAATTCGGCGAGAACCGCATCCTGCCCGATGAAGAAGCGCACCGCATCCGCATCACGCAATGGTGGCTGGAAAAACTGGCGCGCGCCGACCCCGCACAACGCGAAGACTGGGTCGCAGGGCTGATCCAGGCTGACGAGGACGTGCAGCGCCTGCTGGGCCCCTATCTGCGCGATTCCTGGCAGTTGAACCTGCGCGCCACCGGTCTGGACACCCGCAACCATGTTGCGCTGTATGACGCCTGGCGCCGCGAACTGCTGGCCACGCTGCTGCGCCTGGACCCCGACGAACTTCCCGCTCTGACCAGCCTGGCCGCCTGACACCGCCGGCACTCTCTTCCAAAGAAGGAAACCTTCATGACGCAGCAACTGCCTCCGGGCGGCCATCTCGACCCGCAAGACGAACCGACCAACCCGCTGCGCCGCTGGCTGCTGAGCGCCGGCGCGCTGATGGGCGCGGGTGCGCTGTTTCCCAACGTGATCTTCGCGCCCGCTTATGCCGACACCCAAAGCCTGCCCAACACCGTGGACGGCGCGGCGCGCGGCGGCGTGCTGAACGCCGTGGTCCACCCCGAGCCGCCCACGCTGGCCTTCTACCTGAACTCGTCCACGCCCACCGGCGCCGTGGTCAGCAAGATCTTCGACGGGCTGGTCGAATACGGACCGGACTTGAAGCCGCGCCCGCAACTGGCTGAAAGCTGGGCCGTGTCGGATGACGGCAAGACCATCACGTTCAAGCTGCGCCAAGGCGTCTTGTGGCATGACGGCAAGCCGTTCACGGCGGCCGATGTGAAGTGGTCGGCGGAAGCGGTGTGGTTGAAGCATGCGCCCAGCGCGCGCCGCGTGTTTCAGTACTTGCAGAAGGTGGAAACGCCCGACGACCACACCGTGGTGCTGCACCTGTCGCAACCCACGCCCGTGGCGTTGAACGCCATCGACTCGTTGGGCGCGCCCATTCTGCCGCGCCACCTGTTCGAAGGCACCGACATCCAGAACAACCCCTACAACAACAAGCCGATTGGCACCGGCCCCTTTGTGTTCAAGGAATGGAACCGGGGCAACTACATCGTGCTGGAAAAGAACGACAAGTACTGGCAGCCGGAACGCCCGTACCTGGACCGCATCGTGTGGAAGATCATTCCCGATGTGTCGGGCCGCGCCACGGCGCTGGAGACGGGCGGCGTGGCCTACGGCGAACGCAACCCTGTCGCCTTCACCGATGCCACGCGCCTGTCCAAACTGCCCAAGCTGGCGGTGGACACGTCGGGCTACAACGGCTTTGCCGCCTGGCTGTGGCTGGAAGCGAATCTGCGCGACCCGATTTTGTCGCAGCTGAAAGTGCGCCAGGCCATCGCCCACGCGGTCAACAAGCAAGTGCTGGTGAAGACGGTATGGAACGGCTATGCCGAACCCTTCGTAAGCCCGGTGCCGTCGCTGGTGAAGCCGTATCACAACCCGAACGTGCAGCAGTATCCCTATGACCCGGCGCTGGCGGAAAAGCTGCTGGACGAAGCGGGCTTTCCCCGCAAGGCCGACGGCTGGCGCTTTGCGTTGACGCATGACTACATCCCCTTTGGCGATGACTACCGCCGCACCGGCGAATTCGTGCGTCAGGCGTTGCGCAAGATCGGTATCGACGTCACCTTGCGTGGGCTGGATCTGGCGACGTGGACGCGCAACGTTTTCACCGACTACAACTTCCAGCTGATCAGTTCGTGGGGCACGGTGCTGATCGATCCGCAGCTGGGCGTGGAAACGCGGTACTGGAGCAAGGCCGAAGCGAAAGGCACGCCCTGGTACAACGTGTCGGGC
The DNA here is from genome assembly GCF_902859595.1 of Achromobacter kerstersii. Classification (GTDB taxonomy): domain Bacteria; phylum Pseudomonadota; class Gammaproteobacteria; order Burkholderiales; family Burkholderiaceae_B; genus Achromobacter; species Achromobacter kerstersii. The sequence continues at coordinate 187,180 of NZ_CADIJQ010000006.1, forward strand.
TACAACAACCCCGACATGGACCGCGCGATTGAAGCGGCCCAGGTCGAGACCGATCCGAAAAAGCGCATTGAGCAATACAACGAGGTGCAGCGCCTGGCGCAACGCGACCTGCCGCTGATCGGGCTCTTTGAATTCCGCTGGTTCGGCGTGTGGGACAAGCAGGTGCGCAACGTGACGGACGCGTCCTCACATTCGCGCAACAACTTTGCCAACGTCTGGCTAGGCAAGGCCTGACGGCCGCGGGAACCTCACCATGCGCCTGCCCCGCCCCTTGCGTTACCTGCTTCAGATTCTTTTTGTCGTAGGAGCCACCGCCGTCGCCAATTTCTTCCTGCTCAAGCTGGTGCCGGGGGATCTGGTGGACGTCATCGCCTCTGAAAACAGCGGCATTACGCCGGAACACGTGGCGCAGTTGCGCGTGGCATATGGGCTGGACCAAAGCGTGTGGGCGCAACTGGGCTATTACCTGAAGAGCCTGGCGTCACTGGACCTGGGCTATTCGTTTCGCTATGGCGAGCCGGTGGCCGATCTGATCGCCGGCCGTTTGCCCGCAACGCTGGCGCTGATTGGGACCGGCCTGGCGTTGTCGGTAGCGCTGGGCGTGCTGTTGGGCGTACTGGCCGCCCGGCGCCCCCACGGCGTGCTGGACACCCTGCTGTCGGCCCTGGCCACGGCGGGGTATTCCGCGCCGATGTTCTGGACGGCGCTGATGCTTATCGTAGGCTTTGGCGTGCACCTGAACTGGCTGCCCGTGGGCGGCATCCGCGATGTGGGCGCGGCCTACACCGGCTGGGAAAAGTGGCTGGACTACGCGCGGCACGTGGCGCTGCCGGTGACAACGGTTGCGATCTACTACGTGGCCATCTACGCGCGGCTGTCGCGCGCCTCCATGATTGAAACGCTGCAAGAGGACTACATCCGCACCGCCCGCGCGCGCGGCAACGGCGAAGCGCGGGTGATCTGGCGGCATGCGTTGAAGAACGCCATCCTGCCCGTCATCACCATGCTGGGCTTGCAAAGCAGCGCGTTGCTGGGCGGCAGCATCGTGGTCGAAACCGTGTTCGCGTGGCCGGGCCTGGGCCAGCTGTCGTTCGAAGCCATCGCCAGCCGCGACGTCAATCTGTTGCTGGGCATCCTGCTGATGAGCGCGGCGCTGGTCGCCTTGATGAACATTGCCGTGGATGCCACCTACGGCTTGCTGGACCCTCGGGTAAGAAAGACATGAAGCAGAATCTGCTGGCCGTGCTGCGCCTCTTGCGCGCCCCTTCCGCTGCCGTGGGCGCGGGCATCCTGTTGATCGTGCTGGGCGCTGCCGCAACGGCGTCGTGGCTGTTCCCGGGTGACCCGCTTGAAATGGTCGGCGCGCCCTTTACCTGGCCCGGCGAAGACGTGGAGTTTCCGGCCGGCACCGACCTGATGGGCCGCGACATCCTGGCCGGCCTGTTTCACGGTGCGCGCGTGTCGCTGCTGGTGGGCGGCGCGTCCGCCGCCATCGCGCTTTTCATCGGGCTGATGGTGGGCGCCTTTGCCGGCTATGCGGGGCCGCGCGTCGATGCGGTGCTGATGCGCATCACCGAACTGTTCCAGACGGTGCCGTCCTTCCTGCTGGCGATTGTGCTGGTGGCAATTCTGGGGCCGTCGTTATCCACCATCATCTTCGCGCTGGGCGTGACGTCGTGGACGGGCATCGCGCGCCTGACGCGCGGCGAATTCATCGCGCTGCGTGAACGCGAGTTCGTGCGGGCGGCGCAGACCTTGGGCGCGGGCCATGCGCGCATCATCTTTCTTGAAATTCTGCCCAACGCGTTGCCGCCCATCATCGTGACCACCGCCGTGCTGGTCGCACACGCCATCCTGTCAGAAGCCGGCCTGGCGTTCCTGGGCCTGGGCGACCCCAATGTGGTCAGCTGGGGCAGCATGGTTGGCGCCGGACGCGAGGCGTTGCGCACCGCCTGGTACATGACGGCGCTGCCGGGGTTGACCATCATGGCCACCGTGCTGGCGCTGAACCTGCTGAGCGATGCGGTGAACGACGCGCTCAATCCCAAACTGCGCCGCCATCGGGCCGTTGCGCCCGCCGCCGCGCGCTAGCCCGCCCTGCGAACCATCATGACCACGCTGATCGACATCCAAGGCTTGAACGTGTCCTTTCCCGGGCATCAGGCCGTACGCGGGCTGGACCTGCACATCCATGCTGGCGAAACGCTGGCGCTCGTAGGCGAATCCGGCTGCGGCAAATCCACCACCGCGCTCGCCTTGCTGGGCTTGCTGCCGCGCCATGCGCGCGTCGCTGGCCGTATCGCGTTTAACGGACAGGACCTGTTGGCGCTGACCGAACGCCAGCGCTGCGCCTTGCGCGGCGACCGCATCGCCATGATTTTCCAGGAGCCGATGACAAGCCTGAACCCGGTGCTGACGCTGGGCGAGCAGATTGGCGAGGCACTGCGCCTGCACCGCGGCGCCAGCGCTCGCGCGGCCCGCGCGCGCGCCATCGAATTGCTGGACCTGGTGCGCGTGCCGGAACCGCAGCGCCGCGTGGACGACTATCCGCATCGGCTGTCGGGTGGCCAACGCCAGCGCGCCATGATCGCCGCCGCCATCGCCTGCCAGCCTGCACTGCTGGTGGCGGATGAGCCCACCACGGCGCTGGATGTGACCGTGCAGGCGCAGATTCTGCAATTGCTGGACGACCTGCGCGCCGAGCTTGGCATGGGGCTGCTGCTGATCACCCACGATCTGGCCGTGGTCGGGGAATGGGCGGACCGTGTGGCCGTGATGGTGGGCGGCGAGAAGGTCGAAGAAGGTCCGGCGGCAACACTGCTGAGCCAGCCGCGCCATCCGTACACACAAGGTTTGCTGGGCGCCTCGTTACAGCTGGACGACGCCACCCACTACCGCACGCGCCGCCTGCCGGAAATCCGCACCCGCCTGGACCCGGAGTCTGGGCGGCCGGTGTTTGGCCTGGTCACGCCCCCGCGCGTGGCCGCCGCGGCCAATGACCCCGCGCCGCCCGGCACGCCGCCCTTGCTGCAAGTGGAAAACCTAAGCGTGCAATACGCCACGCGCGAAGGCGCGGCGACGGCGGTGGACGGCGTGTCTTTTCAGCTGGCGCCCGGGGAAACCCTGGGGCTGGTCGGCGAATCCGGCTGCGGAAAATCCACCTTGTCGCGCACGCTGGTGCGCCTGCTGACACCGGCGTCCGGCCGCATCCTGCTGCGTGGCGAAGACACCGCGCAACTGGACCGCCGCCGCCTGGCCGCTTACCGCCAGAGCGTGCAAATGATTTTCCAGGACCCGTATGCGTCGCTGAACCCCCGGCATACGGTGAACGACATTCTGGAAGCGGCGCTGCGCATCCACCGTGTGTCGGACCGGCATGAGCGGCGGCGGCGCATCGACCACATCCTGGATGCCGTGGGCTTGCCACGGGCGGCGCTGGCGCGCTATCCCAGCGAGTTCTCGGGCGGGCAACGACAGCGCATCGGCATCGCCCGGGCGCTGGTGCTGCGGCCGGCCGTTGTCATCTGCGACGAGCCAGTGTCCGCGCTGGACGTGTCCGTGCAGGCACAGATTCTGAATCTGCTGGTGGACCTGAAGGCCGAGTTCCGCTTGTCGTACCTGTTCATTTCGCACGATCTGTCGGTGGTGCACTATCTGGCGGACCGGGTGCTGGTGATGAATGCGGGCCGGATCGTGGAAGAAGGCCCCAACGCCACCCTATGGCGCCACCCCCGCCACCCCTACACGCGCAGCCTGATCGACGCACTGCCCCAGGGCCTGGCGACCCGCGACGACGCGTTGCGCCGCCGCGCCTGAAAGCGAGAGCTGCCTCGTCCTTATGCGGGACTGGATTGCCGATAACGGCGAGCCTATACTGATTTCGCCGTTGCTCGACCTTCGTTGCTCGACATTCCTTTTTCTAAAGGAGAAGCGACATGTATCGGCACTTGCTCATCGCCGTGGATGGCTCCCTGCTGTCCGAATCGGCTTTCAAGCGCGCGCTCGTTTTCGCCAAGGAAATGGGCGCGACCATCACCGTTATCCGCGCCATACCGGAGGACCATCTGCTGGTCTATCAGGCCGAGATGCTGGGCACGACCCAAGCGCACCATACTGACCAGGCGCGGAAAAACGCGCAGAGCTATCTGGAAGGCCTGGAGATGGAAGCCCGCCATGCGTTGGTGCCTTGCAGCACCGTTGTCATGGTCAACGATCACCCGCACGAGGCCATCGTCGAGACTGCGAAAAGCGAAGGCTGCGACCTGATCATCATGGGCTCGCACGGGCGGCACGGCATGACCGGCTTTCTGTTGGGCAGTGAAACGCAGCGCGTGCTGAACAAGACGCGGCTACCGGTGCTGGTGTTCCGGTAGCGCAGCGCAGGCAAAGGTGGCGATGCTAGCGGCGTCCGAGCCGGACGCCGCCACGCCACGCCGGGCCGCGTCAGGCGACAGGCGCCAGCGCGTGTTGGAAGGTGAAGCTGTCGGCGTACAGATGGTCCAGGCTGGCCCCGCGCGCGGCCAGCTGGTGTTTGGCGTCCAGGATCATCGCGGGCGCCCCGCACAGGTAGAAGGCGTGCTCGGACAAGTCGGCGTGGTCTTGCAACACCGCGTCCTGCACATGGCCGCGCCGGCCTTCCCAGCTGGCGCTTGCACGCGACAGCACCGGCACGTAGGTGAATTCGTACAAGCGCCCTGCCCAGCTTGCGATCTCGTCTTGCAGATACAAGTCGGCTTCGGTGCGCATGCCCCAATACAGGCTGACCGGCGGGCAGTCTTCCTTGTCCAGCAAGGATTCCAGAATGGCCTTGATCGGCGCAATGCCGGTGCCCGTGGCCATCATGATGAGCGGACGCCAGTCTTCCTCGTGATAGCTGAACACGCCCAGCGGCGCTTCGATATTCAACGTTGCGCCAGCCTGCGCCTGCCCCAGCCAGTGGTCGGTATACCGGCCGCCGGGAATGCGGCGCACATGGAAATCCAGCAACCCGCTGGCAGGCGCCGACGCCATCGAAAAACTGCGCGTTTCGCCATCGGGCAGCAGCACATTCATGTACTGGCCCGGCACGTAGTCCAGCGCGTCATCGGGCAGCGCCAACGTCAGATGAATGATGTCGTCCGTGTACGCCTCAATGCGGTGCACGGTGGCCGGCAGTTGGCGCGGCTCGGGAAACTGCTGCCGGCTGCTGGCCACGCTGATGCACAAATCACTTTCCGGGCGGGCCTGGCAGGCCAGCGCGTAGCCGTCAGCGGCTTCCTCGGGCGTCAGCGCCATGGGGAATTCGTCGTAGCGCACGGCGCCGGATTCCAGCTTGATGCGGCAGGTGCCGCAGCCGCCGAACGTGCATTCGTGCGGCAGCTTCACCGCCGCGCGCACGGCGGCGTCCAGCACGGATTCGTCCGACTCCACAACGAACGCCTCGTCCGTTTCCAGGATATGCACGCGGTATGCCATCGCGGCCTCGCTCGTTTCGTCGTTATTTTTTGATGTCGGCCTGCACCAGCACTTTCATGCCGCGCGGCTCCAGCAGTTCGGCCAATGCCGCCAAGGCGGCCAGGCCGGCTTGCGTGTCCTGTTCGCCGTTGCCGCCGCTCAAGCCCACGCCGCCGATCACCTCGTCATTCACCACGATCGGAAAGCCGCCGACGAACACCGCGAACTTGCCGTCGAAACTCCATTGGATGCCGAAGGCTTCGTTGCCGGGCAGCGCGGGGCCGTTGGGCGGCGTGTTGAACAGGTGCGTCGAACGCTTGTGCCCCGCTGCGGTAAACGCCTTGTTCCACGCGATCTGCGGGCCGGTGATGCGCGCGCCGTCCATGCGTTCCAACGCGATGGGATAGCCGCCGTCATCCACGATGCAAATGGATTCCAGGACGCCGATAGCTTCCGACTTGGCGATAGCCGCGCGCACCATCAGGCGGGCTTCTTCCAGTTCCAGGCGATAGATCTGCTTCATTTCGTAGCCTCTTTGTTTGCGCGGGTTCAGCCGGCGCGGTAGATGGTTTTGATCTGCGTGTAGAACTCCAGGCCGACGCGTCCCGATTCGCGGAACGTGGAGGTGCTGGAATGCTTCAATCCGCCAAACGGCGCGTTGATCAGGTTGCCGGTGGTGGTGCGGTTGATCTTCACCGTGCCCGCCTGAATGTCGCGGGCGAAGCGGTGCGCGTAGCGCGCGTCGGTGGTGGCGATGGCGGCCGACAAGCCGTATTCGGTGTCGTTGGCTTTGGCGATGGCGTCGTCATAGCCGTCGACTTCGATCAGTGCGATCACCGGGCCGAAGATTTCTTCGCGCGCGATGCGCATCTGCTGCGTCACGTCGGTGAACAGCGCGGGCGTCACGTAATAGCCGCGTTCAAAACCGGGGCCGGTGAGCACGTCGCCGCCGCACAGGTGCGTGGCTTCCTGCTTGCCGATGGCGATGTAGCTCAGCACGTTGTCCAGCTGCTTGCGCGTGGCCAGCGGACCCAGGTCGAAATTGCCGTCCAGCCCGTTGCCGATGGTCAGCGTCTTGACGCGCGCGACGAGCTTGTCGGTGAACGCCTGGCGCACGCGGGCGTCGACCAGGACGCGGCTGGTGCCGGTGCAGGCCTGCCCGCTCAACGAGAATCCGCCCTTGACCGCCAGGTCTACCGCCCGGTCAAGATCGGCGTCGGCCAGCACGATCAGCGGGTTCTTGCCGCCCAGCTCCATCTGCGTGCGGGTAGTCAGGCCCGCGCTGCGGTGGATCTGTTCGCCTGCGGCGGTCGAGCCGGTAAACGAAATCGCGCGCACGGCGCGCGCGCTGGTGATGGCCGGGCCAACCGCCGACGCCGGGCCGATCACCAGGTTCAGCACGCCCGCGGGCAAGCCCGCCTGCACGAAGGCCTCGGTCAGCCGGTAGCCGGACAACGGCGCATCCGACGACGGCTTGAACACGACGGTGTTGCCGGCGATCAGCGCGGGCGCGATCTTGCGGGCGGGAATCGAAATGGGGAAGTTCCACGGCGAGATCACGGTGACCACGCCCAGCGGCTCGCGCTGGCTGTAGACGACCATGTCGGGATCATCGTTGACGAAGGTTTCACCGGTGAAAGACTGCCCTTCCACCGCATAGAAACGGATCGTCTGCGCCGAGCGCATCACTTCGTCCTTGGCCAGGTTCAGGCTTTTGCCCTCTTCCCGGGTCAGCTCGCGGGCGAAGGCGTCGGCGTGGTCTTCCAGATATTGGGCCGCGCGAAAGAGGATGGCGGCGCGCTTGGAGATGGGCATGTCGCGCCAGGCGGCGAACGCGGCGTCGGCGGCGGCCACCGCGCGGCCGGCATCTTCGGCGTCGGACAGGGGGAACAAGCCCACCACGTCGGACGTGTCCGCCGGATTGATATTCGGGGCCGTGCGGCCGGTGGCGCTGGGCACCCAGGCGCCGCCGATGTGATTCATGAAGGCCTGCTGCGAAAGATCGTCCACGGGTGCGCTTCCTTTATTGATACGGAGTGGCCGGATTGGTCGTCTGAGATAGCTTATGAACATTGTATACTTTAATCAGTGGGCGACGATCCGTGGAAACCCTGGCTGATGGGTCAGGGGTCACCGCCAGAGATAAGAAAAAGGGCCCCGCAGGGCCCTGTTTGCGTTCCGGTCCGGGTCAACTCCAGATCAGCACGGCGCAAATCGTCGAAACGAACAGCGCCAACAACACTGGCAGCAGTAACGCCCGCACGAGTGACAGCACGTTCACCCGCGCAAACCCCGCCACCGCAATCAGTGACGACCACGCGATCAGCGTGCCGCCGCCCGTCCACACCGCGCCCATCTGGCCCACCGCCGCCAGCGTGGCCGGGTCCACGCCCACCACCGGACCCAGCGCGCCAGACAGCGTGCCGGTGAGCGGCAGGCCGGCGAAACCCGAGCCGTCGATGCCGGTGATCATGCCCACCAGCAGCACGCCAAAGGCCACCAGGAAGTGGTTCTCGGGGATCAGGTGCTGGCCGGCCGAGATGACTTCGAACAGCAGGCCGGGGGCTTGCGCCTGCGGCACGCCCAGGATCTGCGCGGCAGTTTCATTGGCGCCCACGAAGAAGAAGCCCGCAATCGGCAGCACCGACCCCATCGCCTTGAAAGCGAAGACGAAGCCGTCCGTGACGTGTTCGGGGCAGACGTCCAGCATCTTGCGCGGGCCTTCGGCGGCTAGCGTCACGAACATCATCACCACGAAGGCCACGCCGCCCACCAGCGCCGCCGCATCGCCGCCGCGCAAGGCGGGCAGCGACGGAAACATGCGGGGCAATACCATCACCGCAATCACCGCCAGGAACGCTAGCGGCGTCACCACCGCGAAGGTCTTCGACCAGCGCACACGGCGGCGCTCTTCGTCGCTGATGGCGGGGCCGGTAGGCAATGCCGGATCAGCGCCCATGGTGCCGCGCGCCAGCTCGGCCTTGTCAAAGGAACCCGATTGCTCAATGCGCGCCAGGCTGCCGTCTTGCGCGCGGGCCTGCCAGGCGTCCAGCAGCGCGGCGTTGGCGGGCACGATGTGCTTGCGGATCAGCAGGTAGGCCGTCACCAGCGCCACCGCGCCGGTGATCAGCGACAGCACCAGCGCGCGGTCGGCCACCACGGCCGCACTGACCGCCGCGCCCGCCGCCTTGGCGCTGATGCTAGGCGCCACCCCGATCACATAGTCGGACGACAGCGCCATGCCCTGGCCGGCAATGGCAATCGCCATGGCGCCGGCCAGCGGGGGCAGCCCGGCCGCGATGGCGGCGGGCAGCAAAATCGCGGACACCAGCGGCACGGCGGGCGTGGGCCAGAAGAACAGCGAAATCACATAGGTACAGAGCGCGATGATCACGAACGACGAGTGGCCGCCGCGCATTACCCGCCGGAACGGCTGCACCATGCGCACATCCGCCTGCAAGGTCTTCAAGGCGTTGAGCAGGGCGGTCATGAAGGTAATGACCAGGAAGATATTGAAAAGCTCTTTGGCGGCCACGAAGCTGGCCGAGAAGATGCCGATCAGCGCGCTGATCGGATTGCCGGTGATGGCAAGCACCACCAGAAACGTGCCGATTACCGATGGCACAACCACGTTGGCCCGCAAAATCATCGTCAGGATGATGGCGGCCACGCTGATCAGATACATCCAGTGAGCAGCGTTGAGCACGACGTCCGCTTGCATGCGCGATTCCCCTTGTGACGTGGCTGTTAGGTCGCCACAATCGGTATACTATATTTCGTTGTAAGCCATACCAACCGAAATATGCAGCGCCTAGGGAAACCGATAATTCTGAAAAACCCATGAATAAGCGCCGAAAATCAAGGGATTACCCTAGGCTCTACGACGCATTCGGGTATCAGCCACTTAGGCCTATTTGACTATCGTATACAAAAAGGAACATAGCCCTAGATGCTATCCACCCTGACGTTCCCGGATGCCTGGCACTACGCCGCCATGGCGGTGGTGGTGTTCGGCGCCGCCGTGGCGCAAGGCGTGGGCGGCATCGGCTTTGCGATGTTTGCCGCGCCTGTGGCGGCGATGTTCTTTCCGCAGCTGGCGCCCGGCCCGTTGTTGACGCTTGGCGGCTTCATCTCGTTATTGACCGCGCTGCGCGAACGCGCCTTCATCGACTGGTCCGCCGTGTCCTATGCGCTGGCCGGCCGCGCGGTCGGCACGCTGATCGCCATCTACGCCATGGCGCGCTTCGCCCCGCAAACGCTGGGCGTGCTGTTCGCCTGCATGATCCTGGCCGCAGTGGGCTTAAGCGTGGCGGGCTTGCGCTTTACGGCCACGCCGGGCCGCGTGTCGGGCGCGGGAGTGGCCTCGGGCATCATGGGCACGATGACCTCTGTAGGCGCGCCGCCCATCGCCATCGTGCTTCAACACACCGCGCCCCCGCAGCTGCGCGCCACCTTGGGCGTGGTGTTGTTCCTGGGGTCGATTTTCTCGCTGGCGATGCTGGCGCTGGCTGATCGCTATACGGGTTACCACGCAGGGCTGGCGCTGAGCCTTGCGCCCTTTCTGCTGGCCGGTTTTGCGGTCTCCAACCGGTTGCGCACCCTGTTGCCACCGCATGCCGTGCGCAGCGTTTTGCTCGCGGCTTGCGCGCTGGGCGCGATAGGCGTGTTGGCCAAAGCGTTCTGGGGTGCTTGATTTGCGTCGCTTCCGAACCTGCATTCGGCTACACCCGGTAATACAATGGAGAATGTATCCATTAATCCAACCATGCTCGCCATGACCACTTCGCCTGTCAGCACCCAAGCCGTAGAGACGCAGTCTTCCGCACCGCTGAAGATCGGCGAGCAGCACCCCCAGTTGTTCGCCGTCATTCGCGACAAGCTGCGCGAACGCATTCTTAGCGGCGAATTCACCCCCGGTGACCGCCTGGTGGAAGGCCGCTTATCCGAAGAGATGGGCGTGTCGCGCATTCCCGTGCGCGAGGCGCTGCGCGCGCTGGCCGCTGAAGGGCTCGTCACCATCGAGCCGCGCCGCGGCGCATCGGTATCGGTGCTGTCCGACGCCATTGCCTACGACATGGTCGAAGTGCGCGCCACCCTGGAAGGCCTGAACGCGAAACTCGCGGCGCAGCGGCGCGACGCCAAAACCGTTGAACGCCTGCAAGCGTTCCTGCGCGAAGGCACGGAAGCCGCCCGCAGCGAACAGCTGGACAAGTTCCTGGCGCTGAATTCGCAGTTCCACGAAATGCTGGCCACGATTGGCGGCAACGTGGTGCTGACCGATCTGATGCGTTCGCTGCGTGACCGCACGGCGCTGCTGTTCGCCCCCAGCAACATGCATCGCGCCAAGGCGAACTGGGACGAGCACTCGCAGATTCTGAACGCCGTCATCGCCGGCAATGGCGACCTGGCCGCGCTGCTGGCCAGCCAGCATGTACACAACGCCGCCAAGGCGTATACCGACGCGCAGCAACACGGGTCGGCGGACTAAAAAAGGCGCAAAGAGAAGAGGGGGCCGCAAGGCCCCCGTCTTTTCATTTGGGTCGTTTCATTTGCGTCTTGTCATCTGCGTCGTGTCATCTGGCGTCTTTTCATTTTCGTCTTGTCGTCGCGCGTCTAATCACGCCGCGTCGTTTCAAGTCGCCGCTTCGACCGGATCGGACGCCGCGTCCACCACCACGCCCTTGCCGTTCTGCACCACCCACGACACCTTCACGTCGCCGTTCACGAAGGTCTGACACGCCATGCGGTAGCCGGCCTCGAAGTCCTCGGGCCGCAAGTGCTTGCGCTCTTTGGGTTTGATGGCGTCGGTGTGTTCCAGCCCTTCTTCAATGCGGCACTTGCACGTGCCGCACAGGCCGCCCCCGCATTTGAACGGGATGCCGCCTTTCTCTTTCAACGAGACGCGCAGCAGATTGCTGTTCTCGGGCGCCGTCGCGACTTTGCCGCCGTTCGAAATAAATGTGATCTGAACCATGATGCTCAATGCTCCGCGACAGCGGCGGCGGGCCGCAGCGTCAAGGTCGATTCCATACTGCCAAAGCGCGTCAGATGCGCGAGCTCCTTGCGGGCCGCCTCCACCGACGAGAACTTCTCCAGGAACTTGGACGGCACGCGGTTCACCACGTAAGGCGGCGTCTCTTCGGTGACGATCAGCCGGGTATCGCCATGCAGGTGCGCAATGCGAAAGACCGCCAGCGCGCGCCCGTAGAACACGTAGTCATAGGTCTCGATGATGTCCACCTCGTCGCCGACTTCGGTGCGGAACACGCCGGGCTTGGTCGTCAAAATCACGTATGCGGAATCCATGGCCGTCATGCCTCCACGTCCTGAAGCAATTCCACATCGCTGCTCAGCCACAACTGGCACGCCAGCCGATAGCCTTGATCGATACGATCACCCAGCTGCTTCTTTTCTTTCCAGTTCACCGGCGGCAGATGCTCCGCCCCCGCCAGCACGCGGCACGCGCACTTCGCGCACTTGCCCATGCCGCATTCGTAGCGCAGATGCGGATACGGAAATTGCTTGATGCCGGCCCGCACCACCAGATTGGTGTTGTCCTTCACCTCGTCGGTGTAGGTCTGGCCGCCTTTATGAAATACAACGGTAGGCATGAGTCTGTCGTCCAGGAACTGCGGGCCGGCTGCCCGGCATACACCGTGCAACCGGCGGGTATCAGCCAGCCAGGCAATCAGGCGGCCAGGCCCAGCTCGGGCAGCTTGATGTCGCGTTGCACGTAATCCGTGTAAAGCGCCGTGGTGTACAGCAGCCGCATCTGCGCGCCGATTTCGCAGATCTTCAGGCAGCGCTGCTGAAGCTCCACCGTATTGGCATGCTCCAGCACAATCTGATAGCCGCGTTCGCCGTGGATCTCGTCCGACACGATGTGCAGATCAAAGAACTCCACCTCTTCATCCGTGAAGCCGTACTTCTCGCGCAGCGTCGGCGTCTGCTTGCGGTAGATCGACGGCACCTGCGATTCCAGCCCCACCACCAAACCCGCCACCGCCACGATGGGGTCCTCGCGCATGGCCACGGCGTAACACCAGCTTTGCAGGGCGCGCGTAGTGGGCGACATGTTGTCCGGATTCGTCACCCGTTCGCGGGTGGTGCCGCAGGCTTCGGCAAAGCGGATCAACAGATCGGTATGGCGGTCGCCGCCGATTTCCTCTTCATACATATTGGCCAGCAGGAAGTCCTTGGCCTCGGTATAGGTGTCGGGCGTGCGGGCGTACAGATAGCCCAGGTAGTCCGCGAAGGGGCCGACGTAGTGATAGTGGTTTTCCGCCCAGCGCTGCAAATGCTCGCGGCTCAGCTTGCCTTCCGCCCAGGCAATGGAAAAGGGCGACGCATTCGCGCTCTTGCCCTTGATCGCGTTTTCCAACGCGGTGCGGAATTCATCTCGGTTCATCAGTTCTGCCATGACACGCTCCAGTCCAGTGGGAGAGATTCCAGGCTGGCTCAGCCCGGCCATGAAGAACATTGTATACCGTCTACCGTTTCAAACTGCTAGGGCAATCCCGAAGACGCACAATCTAAACAGGGTCAGACCGTTGCATATCAATGACTTGCCGCGTAGCAGCCAGACGCGGGGCAGGGTTTACGAGCAGGGCCTCGCCGAGTACAATGAATACATTATCAATGCAATACGGAAATACCATGACTACCCGCCATCCTCTGGGAGACGCCCCGATCGGCCAGCAACTGTTGAGCCACTACGCCCGCCGCGACGCGGTGCGCCACGCGACGCCCCTGTTCCCGTCGTCCTGGGCCGAACTCTTCGCCCCGTTCCGCGCCGCCCGCCTGCAACCGCTGCGCGCAGCCGCCCCCGCAGTCCGTCGCAACGACGACGAACCGATCTGCCAAGCGTGATCAATCGGAATCAGCCGGGGCGAGCGCCCCGGCTACATCGCCCCCCGCCTAACGGCGGGCGCGCAAGCTGGCCCGCATCCGGGCATTCAGCAATTCAGCTTTCTGCTGCCGCCGCTCTTTACCCAGCGTCAGCATCAACACCACCACAAACCCCACCGTGTAAGCCAGCACGTCCCACCAGTCGGGCACGCTGCCCAACACCACGCGCAACACCGGCTGCTCCAGCTGCCACCCGTACACGCGCGCCAGATACTGGCCAAACTCCACCGCATACCCCGTCAGCAACGCCGCCACCGCCAGCGTCATCACGCGCGCCCGGATAAAGGTGCGATACACCAGATACGCCCACCCCACGGCGATCACATCCCCCAAAAACCCACGCAAGAACGGATAGGGCGCGCCATACAGGGCAATCAGCGCCAGCAGCGCGGTCACGGCAAGCAGGGCGGCAAACGCGCGCCCATTGAACGTCAGGGTCATGGCAAACAGTGCATCCAAACAGAGTCCAGCCCGGCAAGCGCCGGGCCACCGCGCAGCGTACTAGAAATCAAGGGAAAACCCGGCAACACCCCCCACCAATTGCGTCACCAAAAGTTATCCCACCTTATCCACCGCCTATCCACCCAAAATCCACCGCCTTACCCACACCCTTATCCACAGCCCCCACAAACAATCCCCCCAAAACGCGCAGCGAACACCCAGCGCAAGGCACCCTCATAAGCCAAAAAAGGCCGCCCGCGCGGCCGACTTTGGCGTCCCCGCAAACTCTTCCCCACCCAGCGAGTCCTGCCCAAAAACGCCAAGCACACCCCCCGCCCCAGAGCCCGCAAAGTTTCCAGCAACGCAGCCTGGGGCGTGGGGGGCAGGGGGTGCGCGGGGAGTCGATGCGCCCGAGGGAATCTGAAGGCAGTTGCCGCAGGCAACAACGAAGATGACAACGGGGCAGTCCGGAGCGAAGGCTCCGGACCGCAATCGTTGACCCGCGCACCCCCTGCCCCCCACGCCCCAGGCGGATCAAGAACCCAACCCGCGACCACAACAACAACCCCAACCCCCCACCCAAAACCGCAAACCAAGGCGTACCATACCCCTCACCCCGCCGTAAAAAATCCCCCCCAAAAAAAGACAGACGAGCCAATGCTCCAACCCGTCTCCCCCTCCGCGGACCTTCCCGCCGCCCCCCCTGCCGCCCCGGCAGAACCCCTGACCGTCAGCACCCTCTCCCCCTTATCCTTCCCCGCCTTCCGCATCATCTGGATCGCGAACCTGTTCGCCAATCTAGGCACCTGGGCGCAATCCGTCGCCGCCGCCTGGATCATCACCACCGAACAGAGCAGCCCCCTGATGGTCGCCATGATCCAGGTCGCCGCCGCCTTCCCGCTGGTCGCGCTATCCATCCTGACCGGCGTGCTCGCCGACAACTACGACCGCCGCAAAGTCATGCTGACCGGCATGCTGCTGGAACTGTCCGGCGGCGTCTTCATCACCATCCTGGCGTTCGCCGGCCTCCTGCACCCCATCACCCTCATCGCCTCCGTCTTCTGCATCGCCATCGGCAGCGCCATCGTCACCCCCGCCTGGCAAGCCGCCGTCGGCGAACAGGTGCCGCGCGCCCACGTCGGCAGCGCCGTCCTGCTCAACAGCGTCAACTACAACGTTGCGCGCGCCGTCGGCCCCGCCATTGGCGGCCTGCTGCTGGGCGCCATGGGCGCCCCCTGGGTCTTCCTGCTGAACTGCTTCTGCTACGGCGGCCTGATCTGGGCCATCTGGCGATGGAAGCGAGACCTGCCTGAACGCCGCCTGCCGCCCGAAGGCCTGTTCGAAGGCGTCGTCGCCGCCCTGCGCTACACCCAGCACTCCACCGTCACGCGCGTCGTCATGCTGCGCTCGTTCGCCTTCGGCCTGTCGGCCAGCGCCCTGTGGGCACTGCTGCCGCTACTGGCGCACGACCAGGAAGACGGCAGCGCCTTGCTCTACGGCTACATGCTGGGCGCGCTTGGCCTGGGCGCCATCCTGGGCAGCGCCTTCGTGCGCCGCGTGCAGGCAGCATGGGGCTCGGGCGGACTTGTCACCGTCGCCGCCGGGCTGCTGGCCGTGTGCTTGCTGGCGCTGGGCCTGACCGGCAGCCTGTGGGTCGCCTTTCCCGCGCTGCTGGTGTCAGGCAGCTGCTGGATCGGCGTGCTGGCCACCTACAACACCACCGTCCAGATGCTCGTGCCCGACTGGGTCAAGGCCCGCGCGCTGGCGCTCTACCAGACCGCCATCTTCGGCGGCCTGGCCGCGGGCTCATTCATGTGGGGCCACTTCGCCGGCACCATGGGCGTATCCGGCGCGCTGGTCACCGCCGGCATCATGCTGGGCATTACCGTTGCCCTGCTGTACCGCTCCCGCCTGCCCGAACACGTCGACACCCAATCGCTCGCCCGGGTCGACAGCACCGAACCGGCGCTGGCTGCCGCCGGCTTCAACACGCAACATGGCTCCGTGCTGGTCGCCGTGGAATACCTGATCGAACGCGACAAACTGCCGGCGCTGCTCAGCGCCGCGCATCCGCTGCGATTACTGCGCCTGCGCAACGGCGCGCAGCAATGGCAGCTGTTCCGCGACCTGGAACGCGAGGGCGTCTGGCGCGAAGTCTTCCTCGTGGAAAGCTGGATGCAATACCTGCGCATGCTCGACCGCCTGACGCTGGCCGACAAGATGGTGCTGGACGAAGTCCGCGCGCTGCACAGCGGCGACAAACCGCCCGTGGTATCGCGCAATGTCAGTTATCTGGCCATGAACGAAGCGCAAGGCTTCTCACTGCGCCGAGACCCCGAATCCCTATGACCCGCGAGGCCCGTCGATGCTTACCTCTCTTTGGCGCACATGGCGGGCCGCGCGGCACGGCGGGCCTCAGCTGGATGTCATCCTGGCGAACGCCAACCCCGACGCCCCCTTAGCCGAACGCAACCTGTGGATGGTGGACCTGTGCCGCTGGCTCGACCGCCCGGGGCGGCCGGCACGCACACCCGCCACCGACGCCACCACCAGCGCCACCCCCGACGCCCCCATCCGCCACCCCCAGCACGCGCGCCTGCGCTACGTGCTGCAAGTGCTGGAAAACAATCCCGAGCGCGCCGCGCCCGTCGCCGCCACGCTGCGCTCGCTAGTGGCCGACAACGATCCCACCTCGTTGCTCTGCGACACCGGTGTGGCTTCACACCCTGGCTTCTGGGGCGAATTCTGGGAACGCGCGCAGGCGCGCCTGTTGCCGCCGCCGCCCAACCGCAGCGACATGTTCGGCCTGTTCTCGCTGATCTTCCGCCGCGCCGGCGACGCGCAATGGATCGAGACGCTGGACGACGACACGCTCGCCCGCATGCGCGCACTGTTTCGCATCAGCGACGGCGTGGCGCGGCCCGACCCCATCGCGCCCGAACCGCCCACCCCGCGGCTCACGCAAGCACTAACCAGCAGCATCCAGGTGCTGGTCAGCCAGGTGCGCGCCACGGGTCTGAGCCAAGACATCCGCTCGCGCCTGCCCGGCCGCGTGCAGGACACGCCTTTCTTTGCGCTGGCCGCCGCCGCGGCTGAACTGTGCGACAGCACCGCCGACACCCCCCGCGACGTGTTCGGCCGCCGCCTGAACATGTTCCGCGCCTTGCTTGATGGCTGCCGCGCAGCCTCGCAAGGCGTCTACGACGAGCTGGAAGAAAACGGCGTATCCGTCGAAGTCGTGTTCCAGATCGAACGCATGAAACTGCGTCTGGACCGCATCGAACTGCTGCTGAGCGTGTGGGTAGACCCCACGCAGCGCCACAAATATGTGCACCTGACCGCCGAGCTGATCCGCTCAACCCAAGCGCGCAGCAGCATCCGCCATCTGGCCGCGTCCTCGTTTGCGCAGCTGGCGCGCCGCGTGATGGAGCGCACCGCCGAAACCGGCGAGCACTACATCGCGCGCGACGCCACCGAGTACCTGACGATGCTGAAAGCGTCGCTGGGCGGCGGCTTCATCATGGTGTTCACCGTCTACCTGAAATTCTTCATCGTCTCGCTGCATCTGGACAAGTTCATCGAAGGGCTGCTTGCGTCGCTGAACTACGCGGGCGGCTTCCTGGTGATCCACTTCGCCCACTACACGCTGGCCACAAAGCAACCCGCCATGACCGGGCCGGCGCTGGCTCACCGGCTGGATGATGCCTACACGCCGGAAGGGCGCGACGCCTTTCTGGACGACACGCTCGCCATGATCCGGTCCAACGCGGCCGCCATCCTGGGCAACCTGGCCGTAGTGTTTCCGCTGGCGTGGGCCGTGCAATGGGTGGCCGTGAACGCGCTGGACCATCCCTTGATCAGCGCGGAGAAGGCGCAAGAAACGCTGGCCTCGTTTTCCATCTGGGGCGCCACCCCCATCTACGCCGCGGCCACCGGCGTGCTGCTGTGGCTGTCCAGCCTGATCGCCGGATGGGCCGACAACTGGTTTGCGTTGCACCGGGTGCACGACGTGATGGCATACAACCGCCGCGTGCGGCATCTGTTTGGCGAGCGCGGCGCCGTGCGCTGGGCGGGATTCTGGCAACGCAACGTGTCGGGCATCGCGGGCAATGTGTCTCTGGGGCTGATGCTGGGCCTGGGCCCCGCCATCGTGAGCTTCTTTGGCCCGCACGTGGAAGTGCGCCACGTGACGCTCAGCGCGGGGCAGATCGGCACCGCCATCGGCACCTTGGGCTGGGACGTCGTGCGTACGCAAACGTTCTGGATGGCCGTGGCAGGCACCGCCATGACGGGGCTGTTGAACGTGGGCGTAAGTTTCGCGCTGGCGTTCAACGTGGCGCTGCGCTCGCGCAACCTGCGCCGGGGCGATCGCGATTCGCTGTCGGCCGGTGTGCGCCAGCGCATCTGGCAGCGGCCCGCCACGCTGTTCTGGCCCGTCAAACCCCGGCCCGCGCCCGAGCAGTCTTGAACGTGGTGTGGCTTAGAACGTGATTGTGGCGGTGACGACGTCCTTGTAGTCCCCCGGCCGGGGCGTCGCTTGCGCCGGCACGCGGCCATACACCGTGTACGTTTGATTGGACCCCGTGCCGGTTCCCGCCCGCGGCGCGCCGCCGCTGGCGTTGCCCCAGATCGTGGCGTAAGCCGCGTCCTGGTAGAGCTGATAGCTGACCGTGTCCGCCTGCGTCGCGTGCTTCATCTTGCGCGCCAGCACGTTGTTGGCGACGGAGCCGCCATCCAACGCCACCGAGTACGCGTTGTTGTTGGTGCACTTCACGGTGATCTGGCTGGTGGCGGTGGTGGCAGAGCTCAGCACCCCCTTGGGCGGAAACGCCATGTTGGTGGCGTTGATCGTGCAGTTCTTCTGCACCAGCGCGGTCACGGTCAGGGGAATGGAGATGCGCGTGGGCGAGGTCAGCGGGCAATTCGTCAGGCCGCTCAACAGGCCGATCGACACATCCACTGTTGCGGTCGTCGAGTACGTTTCGGAATAGCGCGTGTCGGCATTGTTCACGGTCTTGACCAGCGGCTGGTTGCCCGGCACCTTGCCGTAGAACCTGAACGTGGTGGACGCCGTGCCGCCCAGCAACGGGCCGATCAGCGTCACCGACGTGGGTGCGGTCGTCAGCGCCGTGCCCCATACCTGGCTGGTCGCGGCATCCGTGTACAGGTTGTAGTTCATGCGGTTCACACCCGCGCCCAAGGTGCGGGGGTTGTTCGACGTGCTGGTGTTGCCCAGCCCCAGGTTGAAGCAGAGCCGCGCCGCCAACGACAGGGCGGTGAAGTCGCACGTCACAACGATTTGCCCGCCCGAGTTCACCGTATCCGCTGACAGCAACGGGTTGATCGTGCCGAAATCCATTGTGCCGGTGGTGCCCGCGCCCAATGCGCAGGAGCTTGCCTCTGCTGTTGCGGCCGAGCCCATGCACAGCGCCGCCAGCAGCCACGGCGCGTATCGGCCCCGCGCCGCCCTCATTGCCACCCCCAAGGCCGCCGTCATTGCCGCCCCCGCGCCAACGGTTCGCAGACAAACGGCCCCAAGGTAGGCAGCGGCCGTTTCGGATCATGTTCGTAGTCGAACTCCACGGTGCACGACACGCCCGCGCCTTTGACGCGCAAGTGGTTGCGCGCCACCAGGTCTTCAACGAACGTCAGGCCTTCGTATCCCAGCGCCGAACGCTTGCCGCTTTCCACGTGCGCCACTTCGGCGCCCACCGGCACGAACGCGCCGTCCGGCAATTTCAGAATGACCGAGGCCGCCGCGTATTTCTCGATCTGGAATTTCGCCAGCACGCCAGAGCCGCCTTGCGGCACGACGACGGTCTTGGTGGTGTCGAGCTTCACGTCCACCGGCAAGTCCTCGGGGTCGATGGCGATGCGGTTGGTCTGATAGGAATTCAAGTCGGGCACCAACAGGTAGCCGCTGCGGTTGGTTCTGCCCAGCTTGCGGTTTTCGTGCAGCACGGCAACATCCGGCTCGCCATCGGTCGACACCAGCGCAAAGCTGTCGTTGATGCGGCGCGTGGGCAGCACCGTTCCGTCCATCAACACCAATGAACCCGACGCCTGCAACGCGCCCTGCGTGCGGCCGCCGTAGTCCTGCACGATGCCGGCCACCTGGCCGTAGCGCCCCAGATACTGGGCCTGGCCCTGGTTGTAGCCCATGCCGCCCACGCGCCCGTTCTGCACGCCCCAGCCCCAGCCGCCCTCGTAAGCCACACTGCTTTGCGCCCCCACGCTGTAGGTCGAGTCGCCGCCTTGCCGGCCCACCGACGCGTTCAACTGGGAACGTTCGCCCAGCATCATCGTCAACCCCAAGTACACGCCACGCGTGTTGGACTGCGTGAAATCGTTATAGGCGCTCAGCGTCATGACGACACGGCTGTGCAGATTGACCATGTACGACGCCGAGCCCAGCTTGGCGGTGGGCAGTTGCGGCATGCGGTAGCCGATGTAGCTCACGGCCACGCTTTGCGAGGTGGTCAGCGGCAGCGACACCGTCACCCGCTCTGTTTGCGTCGGCACCGGCGCATCTTCGCGCGAGCCCAGGTCGCCGTAGTCGCCCACCACGCGCGTCACTTGGGAATCGATACTGAATTCCGGGCGGATGTACTGATACCCCAGGCTGATCTGGCCGCCGTCATACTGGCCCGCGCTGCCCGACAGCGAGCCGCTCAGCACGCCCGCCTGGCCCAGCTTGACCATGGCACCCGCGCCCACGTTGTACAGGCCCGCGCTGGCTTCGCCGTGCGCTTCCAGCGTCAGGTCATCGCTGTACCCATAGCGCCCGGACGCCGTCGCCACCGGCTGGTTGTCGTAATCGAACGAACGAATGCTGAACTGGCGCCGCACGAATCCGGCTTCAAGCGAATAGCTGGACAGTCCCCCGGCCAGCATGCGGGTATCGATATACAACGGCACCGACGTGCTGACCGTGCGGCCCAGCGCATCGCGCGTAATCAGCGTGGCCTGGCCCGCGCCCGTGATGCCGGGAATCTGGTTCACCACGAACGGCCCGGGCGGCACATTGCCCGAATACTGCTGCACGCCGTTGATGTAGAGCGCCACCGATGACGGCACCACCGACGAAGCGCTTAACGATGACACCGGGAAGGTAACCAAGTCGGGGCGCAGCGCAAAATTCCGGCCCCACTGCACGCCCGCCATGCGCACCGACCGCGACCAGTTCAACGACGAAGAAATCGTGTCGCCCAGCCGCAGCGTGCGCAGGGTTTCCTGATTAGAGCGCGTCCAGTAGGTGTCATAGCGCACGTAGCGGTCGCCTCGATCCCCCTCGCCGCCGAAGTAGGCCGTGCCGGTGTTGCTGAACACACCATTGGAATCAAAGTAGCGCTGCTCGGTAAACAGCGACAGCTTGTACATGGCGTCCGTTTGCGTATACGCGTCGTAGTTCAGCACCAGCCCGCGGCCCGCGGTGGCAAGCGGCGTAGCCGCCAGGTTGCGCCCCACCTGATAAGGCGTGCGCAAGTTGTCGGGCAGCACGATGTCCACCGTCTGCGCCGCCGCGTTGTAGGAATAGCGCAAGCCCGCCACCCGGTCCAGCGCGACCTCACGCGTGTCGGGCAGGCCCAGCTTGGACACATCCACGCCCACCGAACGCAGCGCATCGCCGCTGGCGGACAAGCGGCCTTGCGCATCGCGAAAGCGCAGCAGTTGCGAAGTGTTGACCCCGTTGATGCTGACCTCCAGAAAGACATCCCGCTCGGCGATATTGCCGAACGACAATAGATCGGGCGATTCCGCCGCCAGGGCCGGCGCCCCCAGCAAACAGAGGGCAAGGCACCAGGCGCGTCGCCCGCGAACACGGGGAGCGCGTACTGCCATGTGCTGCCTTCCTCGTTGGTGCCGGGCGTGCCGGCGCGCGATCAATCAACGCGAGGCGTTACGGTGACGACGTCACCGTTGATCAGGGCTTTGATCCGCACCGGTCCCGATGCGTTTTGTTTTGCGGGGATGCGCCATTCGCGTTCGCGCTGCGCCAAGGCGTATCCCACCAATCCTTCAATACCCGCCACCGGTTTGCCTGCGCTGTTGAGCACCTGCAACGCCGCCACCTGCGCGTATCGCGTGCCGGTGTTAGCCAGCCGCAGCACCCAGTCGCCGCCCGCGCGCGTGGCGTTCCAGGCCAGCTCGGGCTCAGGCCGGGGCGTAGCGCCGGCCACGAACACGGGCACGGAATACCGCAGGCGCAAAACCACGCCATTGATACCGGGCGTGGCCGGGTCGGGGATTTCGTCGATAACCAGCCGGTAGCCGCGTTCCAGCGGCGCGAGTTCCTTGGATGCGCGCACGAGCCGCACCAATTGCTCGCCGCCGGGCGGCACCTGAATGATGGGGGGGCTGGCCTGCACTTCTTCGGTGGGCGTCAGAACATCGTCGCCATTGGCCTGCTCCCAGCGGTAGATCCGAACCTGTCCATAGACGGGTGTCGTGCCGGGATTGCGCAGCATGATGCCGCTTGCCGCCTGCTGCGGCGCGATATCCACCAGCACCGGCGATATCTGCAACGCCGCTGCGGATAGAAGCCCCGACCAGCCCGCCATGCACAACGCCAATACCGCCCGACACAGCCTCTGCATTGGCGCGCCCACTAGAAGTAGACCGTGGCGGTGACCGTGGACGAATAGTTGTCAGGGGCGGGCGTGGTCTGGGCCGGCACGATGCCATTGACCACCAGCGGCTGCGCCGTGCCGTTGCCCACACCGCTGACGCGGTCGGCAACCTGGGCGTCGCCCCACACCACGGTCTGGCTGCCCGGCTTGTACAGCTGGTAGGAAACGGTGGCGGTGTTGGCGCCGGTGGCGCTCATGAAGCGCGTGGTCGCGGTGGACCCGGTGCCGGTGCCTGCGCTCAACCCCACCGCATAAGGCGTGGTGTTGCTGCACGTGACGTTCAGCGTGGTGGAGCCGGGAACGGCGGCATTCAAGACGCCGTGTGCGCCAAACGCCAGATCATTCGCGGCGATCGCGCAGTTGGCGTTGATGGTCAGTGTGACGTTGAAGGTGGCGGTGGCGGTGCTTTGCGCGGAAACCATACCGGGCGCGGCGCCAGCGCCGATTAAGGACAACGTTGCTGCATACCAGGACAAGCGTTTCATAAGGAAACCCTCCACCAAATAGTTGCACCATGCGACGTACGGAAAATAATCGTACGTCGAATAAATAAATCCGGCACGACTTCGTTTCAATTTACCCGCGCCATTATTACGTTTTCTAACTAAACCCACGCATGCCGGATTATCCAAAGCCGTCAGTTTATCTATGAAAACTCAAACAAGTTCGCCACATACATTTAGTTATATTTATGCACCGAAGCCCGTGTCCCACCGTGACAATATTCAAACAAACCCGTTCGGGCGGTGCAAATAACTGATTCAGTAAAGGCATTAAGCCATGTGACCATGCGGTCGCATTATTAATGCCTGACCGGCCAAACCAAACACCATTGGCGCCGCCATGCCCTTCGCCTGACGAAGCGTTGAATCGCGATGCGGCATTAGAATCAGTGCTCTTGATTCCGGACGCCCCGCCCGGAACCCTCGCTGTTACCTCCGCCCCATGCTCTCGTTTTCCCGCAACACCGTTTATCCGGCTGGCGCCGGCTTGCCTGCATCGGAACGCCTGGGCGCGCTGTTAGCCGTCATGCTGGCGGTTTGCATGGCCAGCCTGGACACGGCCATCGCCAACACCGCGCTGCCCACCATTGCGCGCGACCTGCAAGCCAGCGACGCGGGCTCCATCTGGGTCATCAGCGGCTATCAGCTGGCGATGGTGGCGGGGCTGCTGCCTGCGGCGGCGCTCGGTGAAATCCTGGGCCATCGGCGCGTGTACATCGTGGGGCTGGTGGTGTTCACGTTGTCGTCGCTGGCTTGCGGGCTGGCGCCGTCGCTGCCCACGCTGGTGGTGGCGCGCATCTTGCAGGGCTTGGGCGCAGCGGGCGTGATGAGCGTGAACGGCGCGCTGCTGCGCTTTATCTATCCGTCGCACATGCTGGGCCGCGGCCTGGGGCTGAACGCGATGGTGGTGGGCTTGTCGTTCGCCGCCGGCCCCACGGCCGCATCGGCCATTCTGCTGCTGGGGTCGTGGCACTGGCTGTTCCTGATCAATGTGCCGATCGGCATTCTGGCGGCGGTGCTGGGCCTGCGCGGCCTGCCTGAAACCGCCCGCGCGCCGCACGGGTTTGATGGCGTCGCCGCATTGTTGTGCGCGCTGACGTTGGGTTTGTTCGTGCTGGGGTCCAACGAACTGGCGCATGCCGCGCCGTGGCCGCGCGTGGTGCTGGAGTGGGGCGGCGCCATCGCCAGCCTGTGGCTGCTGATGCGCCGGCAAGCAGGGCATCCCGCCCCGATCCTGGCCGTGGACCTGCTGCGCCGGCCCTTGTTCGCCTTGTCCGCCGCCACCGCCGTTTGCGCCTTCGCCGCGCAGGCGCTGGCGTTCGTCTCGCTGCCTTTTCTGTTCCAGACGGTGCTGGGCTACAGCCAGGTGCATACCGGCTTTCTGATTACCCCGTGGCCGGTCGTTGTGGCCATCATGGCGCCGATTGCGGGGCGCCTGTCCGACAAGTATCCCGCCGGCATCTTGGGCGGCGTCGGCCTTGCGCTGTTGGCGCTGGGCATGGTGCTGCTGGCATTGATGCCCGCCACGCCGTCGGTGTGGGACATCTCGTGGCGCATGGCGATTTGCGGCGCGGGCTTTGGTTTTTTCCAGTCGCCCAATCTGCGCGCCATCATGACCTCTGCCCCGGCATCGCGGGCCGGTGGCGCAAGCGGCATGATCGGCACCGTGCGCCTGTTGGGCCAGGCCACCGGCGCGGCGCTGGTGGCCGCCTGCTTCCATGTATCCAACACGCACGGCGCGATTGCCGCCTTGTGGCTGGGCGGATTGTGTGCGGCGCTGGCCTGCATCGCCAGCTTTTCCCGATTGCGGTTTGACGCGTCGGAACCGACGCAAGCGTCCGCGACGAGGTAGGGCGGCCGGGCCGTCCACAGGGGCGATCCAGCGTGGGCTTGGACCGGGGCAACTAAGCCGCCGACTAAGCCGCCGACTAAGCCACCGACTATGCCGCCGACTATGCCGCCGACTATGCCGCCGACTATGCCATCAACTATGCCGCCAACCCAGCCGGCAACGCATCGCTCAGATGGCACCAAAACGCAACAATGTTGCGCTATTTTTCAATATATTCAAGCAACACGCCGACATATTCGTAAGTTGTGAAACAGCCGCTAAATATCCCAGCGGCGAGGTCGTAATTGTCGTTGCAGCACTCGCTGTATCTGGGAACGACACGCATGACACAGTTTTTGAAAGACATCACGATCCGCCGCATGATTCTGTGCACCTTGCTCATGATCAGCGCCCTGATTACCGGCCTGTCGGCCATCAGCGTCAACGGATTGCGCAGCGCCGGCGAGGCGCTTGCCGACAGCAACGAACTCCTGCACGAAGTCTCCGCCCTGTCCCGGGTCAATGATCAGATCATGCGGGCGCGGTTGCGCCTGTCGCGCCAGCTGGAATACGCCAGCGATGGCCAGGCGGCCCAAGCCGCCGAAGAAGGGCGCAGCATCGACGCCGCGCTGAACGAAGCCCGCAAGCAGCAAGCGGTCTTTATCGATCTGGCCAAAAAGGACGCGCCCACCGCCATCCTGGAGCCCATGCAAGCGGGCTTTGACGCGCTGGTCAACGGCGGCATCGCCGTGCAGCGTCAGCATCTGGACGCGGGCGACATCCCGCGCGCCCGTGCGCACGCGGCAAGCGCCGTCGTCGCCTCCAGCCGTGCCTTCGGCAAGAGCATCGAAAACTACGAGGCCTACGCCAAGGAACGCGAAACCCAGTTGTGGGCCGATGCGGCCAACAAGCGCCAGCAGGCTTACATCGGCATGGGCGTTGTGCTGGGCATCTGCCTGTTGCTGCTGGTGCTCGGCGACCGCTATGTGGTGGTGTTCGTGCGGCAGCCGCTGGAATCCATCAAAGCCCATTTCCGGCGCATCGCCAGCGGCGACCTGACCGCGCCCATTCCGCACTATGGCGCCAACTGCGTGGGCCAGATGATTCCGTATCTGCAAGAGATGCAGGCGAGCCTGGTGCGCACGGTGCACGCGGTGCGCGAAGGCGTCATCGAGATCAACACGGGGTCCAGCGAGATCGCGGCCGGCAACCAGGACTTGTCCAGCCGCACCGAGCAGCAGGCGGCCTCGCTTGAGGAAACCGCCGCCAGCATGGAGCAGCTGCTGTCCACCGTCACCAGCAACGCCGAAAATGCCCGCCAGGCCAACCAGATGGCGGCCACCGCAAGCGAAGTGGTTCAGCGCGGCGGCCAGGCGGTCAAGCAAGCCGTCAGCACCATGCGCGAAATTGCGCAGGACTCGGGCCGCATCGAAGACATTGTCAGCGTGATCGACGGCATCGCTTTCCAGACCAACATCCTGGCCTTGAACGCAGCGGTGGAAGCGGCGCGTGCGGGCGAGGAGGGCAAGGGCTTTGCCGTGGTGGCGGCCGAAGTGCGGTCGCTGGCGCAGCGCAGCGCGGGCGCCGCCAAAGAAATCAAGCAGCTGCTCAACACGTCCGGCGCCACGGTGCAGGCGGGCTCAGTGCAGGTGGAAGCTGCGGGGCGCACGATGGAAGAGATTCTGTCGACCATCGAACGCCTGACCCTGCTGGTCAACGACATCGCATCCGCATCGCACGAACAGGTGACAGGTATCGACCAGGTGAACACCGCGGTGAACCAGATGGATCAGGTCACGCAGCAAAACGCGGCGCTGGTCGAAGAAGCGGCGGCCGCCGCGTCTTCGCTTGAAACGCAGGCGCAGCGTTTGCAGAGCGCGGTCAGCGCGTTCCGTTTGCCGCCGCTGATCCAGGACCAACGCGCCATCGCCATCGCGGCCTGAGGGCGGCGGCCGGCTAGGTGCGGCCGGCCAGGCGCACCCAACTCGGCGCCCCCAGCTCGGCGCTCCCAGCTCGGCGCCCCCCACCTATTCCTTCACGTAGCAGGGGTATTGCGACTGCTGCGCGCGTGAACGCGCCGGGTCCACGTCGACCACCACGATGGATTCCGTGTCGGTGGATTGCGCCAGCGGCTCGCCGTTGGGCTGGAAGGCGAACGCGCGGCCACCGAATACCTGGCCGTCGGCGGTGCGCCCAGCGCGGTTGGAACTGACCACGTAGCAACCGGACGTGATGGCCGCCATCGCGCCCGCGGTCAGCCAGCGCCCGATGGATGCGCCGCTTGCGCGCGGCACCACGATCAGCTCTGCCCCGTCGCGTCCGTAACGACGCGACCGTTCGTTGAACATCAGCTCGGTGCACAGCTGCACGCCCAGACGAATGCCGCCCACGTCGACGACTTCAAACCCCTCCATCGCCGGACGAAACCAGGTGGCTTCAAAGAACCCCGGCTCTTCCGGGAAGTACTGCTTGTGATGCAGGCGCGTGTAGCGCCCGCCCTGCAAGGCGAAGGCTTCGTTTGCCAACCGGTCGCCTGCGGGTATGGGGCGGGACGAGACAATAGCCGGCACCGGCAGCACCGCCAACGCGGTCAGGCCCGCTTCGTGCATGCGCACGGATTCGGCCGCACGCGCCGGATCGTAGACGGGCGAGCCCGCCAGCCACTCGCCAAAAGGCATCTCGTTCGTGACGAGCAGGTCGGGTTCCAATTCGGCAATGCGCTCGGCAATGCCTGCCCACGTGGGGCTATCGGGGGCCAGATCCACCGGCCCTTCCATCATGCAGATCCGCATACGTTCTCCTGGATGCGCGGCGCGCCCGGCATCGGACGCGGTCAGGCCACATCGTAGAACGCCGCGCGTGGCGATAGTGCGGCGGCGGCGCACGTGGTCCGTATCCGACGCGTCGTGGTCCGTATCCGGCGCACGTGGTCCGTATCCGGCGCACGTGGTCCGTTTTCCGCCGCAGCCGTGTGGCCGCGCACGGCATCCCCTTCGACCGCAAAGCCGTGCGCGTTCCGCGCGGTTCAGGCCAGCGCCGCCATGTCCAGCAACGCGCCGTGGCGAATCACGCGCTTGGGCAGGTCGCCGCCAATCCAGTACGCCAACTCCGACGGATGCGCGATGTCCCACGCGACAAAGTCCGCCACCTTGCCGGCCTCAAGCGCCCCATGCGTGGCCTGCAAGCCCAACGCGCGTGCCGCGTGTACGGTGGCGCCCGCCAGCGCCTCTTCCGGCGTCATCTTGAACAAGGTACATGCCATGCTCAGCATCAGCCGCAACGACAACACGGGCGACGTACCCGGGTTCAGGTCAGTGGAAATCGCAATCGGCACACCATGGCGGCGCAGCAGCTCCAGCGGTGGCAGCTGCGTTTCACGCAAGGCGTAGAACGCGCCCGGCAACAACACCGCCACCGTGCCAGCCTGGGCCATGGCCAGCACATCGCTTTCGGTCAGGTATTCAAGATGGTCCGCCGACAAGGCGCCATAACGCGCCGCCAAACTTGCGCCATGCAGCGACGACAATTGCTCGGCATGCAGCTTCACGGGCAAATCCAGATGCCTCGCGGCCTGGAACACGCGTTCAACCTGTTCAGGCGAAAACGCCAGATGCTCACAGAACGCATCCACCGCATCCACCAGCCCTTCGGCGGCCAGCACCGGCAACATGCGGCGCGCCACTTCGTCGATGTAATCGTCGGGCCGCCCGCGGAATTCGGGCGGCAGCGCGTGCGCGGCAAGGCAGGTCGCCTGCACCGTCAGCGGCAGCGTCTGGCCCAGCCGGCGCGCCACACGCAGCATCTTGCGTTCGTTAGGCAAATCCAGCCCGTAGCCCGACTTGACTTCAAGCGTGGTGACGCCGTCGCGCAGCAGATGCAGCGCACGCTTGCGCGCGCTGACATAGAGTTCGTCTTCCGAGGCTTCGCGGGTGGCGCGCACGGTGCTGGCAATGCCGCCGCCTTGCGCGGCGATCGTTGCATAGTCCACGCCTTGCAGGCGTTGTTCGAACTCGGTGCTGCGGTTGCCGCCAAACACCAGATGGGTATGGCAGTCGATCAGGCCGGGCGTAACCCACGCCCCGCCCAGATCATGGACATGCGCCGCATCCACGCCTGGCAACTCGGCCTCTGGCCCGATCCATTCGATACGATCGGCGCGCGTCACGATGGCCGCGCGCTCAATCACCGCATAGCCACCACCCGCCATCGTGGCGGCGTGGCAGTGTCGCCAGACCTGTCTCATGCACATCTCCTGAAAGCAACTACATCAGTCCGAACCTTGCGCCAACGGCACGGAAATGCCGCCGTCACCCGGACGATTGGGATAGACCCAGAAACGGTACGCCACGCAAAGCAGCGCAATCCACACCACGCCCACGGCCAGCGCGGCCTGCGTGCGCGGGAAGTAACCCAGCACGGCAATCACGAACACCATGAACGCAATGGCCAGCAACGGACCCACCGGCCAGAACGGCACCGGGAATTTCAATTCCGCGACCTCTTCCGCGCTCATCTTGCGCCGCATCGCCACTTGCGACAACAGGATCATCAGCCAGACCCACACCGTGGCAAAGGTAGCGATGGAAGCGATCAGCATGAACACGCCCTCGGGAATCAGGTAGTTCAGCAGCACCCCCAGCAGCAGCGCAATCGACATCACCACCACGGTCATCCACGGCACGCCGTTCTGGGAGACGGCCGCGAACCCGCGCGGCGCCTGGCCTTGCTGCGCCATGCCATACAGCATGCGGCCCGCGCCGAAGATGTCGCTATTGATGGCCGACACCGCCGCCGAGATCACCACGATATTGAGAATGGTGGCCGCCGAGCCTATGCCCAGGCTATCGAAGATCTGCACGAAAGGGCTGCCCTTGCTGCCGATCTGGGTCCAGGGGAAGATCGACATCAGCACGAACAGCGTCAGCACATAGAACAGCAGAATGCGCATCGGCACCGCGTTGATGGCGCGCGGAATGGTGCGGCCCGGGTCCTTGGCTTCGCCCGCCGTGATGCCGATGATTTCAATGCCGCCAAACGCAAACACCACCACCGCCAGCGACGCAATCAGCCCGCCCACGCCATTGGGCATGAAGCCGCCGTGCTCCCACAGGTTATGCACACCGGTTGCTGCGGTATCCGCGCTCAGGCCGAAACCAAACAGCATGATGCCCAGGCCGCCCGCGATCATCGCAATGATGGCGCCCACCTTCAGCAGCGACAGCCAGAATTCCAGTTCGCCAAACACCTTCACCGACAGCAGGTTGATGGCGCCAATGAAGAACACGATCGATAGCACCCAGATCCAGCGCGGCACATCGGGGTACCAGAAACCCATGTAAAGCCCGAACGCCGTGATGTCGGCCAGGCACACGATGATCATCTCAAACGCATAGGTCCAGCCCGTGAGAAAGCCCGCAATCGGGCCGAGATAGTTGGTGGCGTAATGCCCGAACGAACCCGACACCGGGTTGCGCACCGCCATTTCCCCTAACGCGCGCATCACCATGTACACGGCGGCGCCCGCCACGATGTAGGCCAGCAGCACCGACGGGCCAGCCTCTTGAATGGCCTTGGCTGATCCGTAGAACAGCCCCGTGCCAATGGCCGAACCCAACGCCATGAATCGGATATGTCTGGCGTTGAGTCCCCGTTTGAGATCCTGCGGTTGTGCTTGCATGTCTGTCTCCGTACTTGTTTTATAGGCGTACAGCATCAAACGCCGCGCGAGCGCCTTCTATGGGCGCGTGCGCACGGCGCAGCAATGGCGGCCGTCAAACGACGGCCGCAACATCGAAATCAAAGGCTGGGCAGCAGGCCGGCGGGCATCAGGCCATTCATGACATGCGCGCTGAGCAGGCCGCTGGCCGCCGCGATGTCAGGCGCGAAGAAGCGGTCTTCTTCGTAATGCGGCACCTGCTCGCGCAACGCGCGGCGCGCCTGCTCAAGCTTGGGCGACGTCTTCAAGCCTTCGCGGAAGTCCAGGCCCTGGCAGGCGCCCAGCCATTCGATGGCCAGGATGTCGCGCACGTTCTCAGCCATGGCCCACAGGCGCTTGCCCGCGTTGGGCGCCATGGAAACGTGGTCTTCCTGGTTGGCGGACGTGGGCATGCTGTCAATGCTGGCGGGGTGCGCCAGCGCCTTGTTGTCGCTGGCCAGCGCGGCGGCCGTGACCTGGGCGATCATGAAGCCCGAGTTGACGCCGCCCTTAGCAACCAGGAACGGCGGCAGCTGCGACATATGCTTGTCCATCATCAGCGCGATGCGCCGTTCCGACAGCGCGCCAATTTCCGCCAGCGCCAGCGCCAGGTTGTCGGCCACCAGCGCCACCGGTTCCGCATGGAAGTTGCCGCCAGAAATCACGTCGCCTTGGGCGGTGAACACCAGCGGGTTGTCGGACACCGCGTTTGCTTCAATTTGCAGCACCTGCGCCGCATGACGAATCTGCGTCAGGCAGGCGCCCATCACTTGCGGCTGGCAGCGCAGGGAGTAGGGGTCTTGCACCTTTTCGCAGTCCGCATGCGAATGGCCCACTTCACTGTCGTCGCCCAGCAGTTCGCGGTACACGGCCGCCACGGCAATCTGGCCGGGCTGGCCGCGTGCGGCGTGAATGCGGGCGTCAAAGGGCACGCGCGAGCCCAGCATGGCTTCCACGCTCAGGCTGCCGCAAACCAGACCCGCGGCCATCATGTCTTCGGCTTCGAACAAGCCACGCAACGCGTAGGCCGTGGACACCTGCGTGCCGTTCAGCAGCGCCAGCCCTTCCTTGGCGGCAAGCGTCAGCGGCACAAGGCCTGCACGCGCCAGCGCCTCTTGCGCAGGCAGCCATTCGCCTTGGAAGCGCGCGCGGCTTTCGCCCAGCAGCACCAGCGACATATGCGCAAGCGGGGCCAGGTCACCCGATGCGCCGACCGAACCTTTCAGCGGGATGTGCGGGTAGACGCCCGCGTTCACCAGCGCAATCAGGCTGTCGATGACGTGGCGGCGGATACCGGAATATCCACGCGCCAGGCTGTTGATCTTCAACACCATGATCAGGCGAACCATCGCGTCATCCAGCGCCTCGCCCACGCCCGCGGCGTGCGAGCGCACCAGCGACGTCTGCAAGGCTTGCAGGTCTTCGCGCGCGATCTTGGTCGAGGCCAGCAAGCCAAACCCGGTGTTGATGCCGTACACGGTACGGCCTTCCGCGATGATGCGTTCAACCGTCGCCACGCTGGCGTCGATGGGGTCCGCCGCACTGGCGTCCAGCGTCAGGCGCACGGGCTCGTGATACACACGGCGCAGATCCGACAAGGTCAGGTGGCCGGGCTTGATATGCAAATCCATTCTTGATCTCCTACGCCGGTCAGCCGGCTTCATGCAATGTCGTGGTTACGCGGGTTCTTGCGTGGGCCGCCGCGCCGACGCGTCGGACGCATCGGCCTCAGGACGCGGCCCGCGCCGCGCAAACAGGTAATAAAGGATGCTGGGCACGATCAGCCCGATGATCCACGAGATATCCACACCCCCCAGCCGCTCGACCATCGGGCCGGTGTAAAGCTTCGTCGAGATAAAGGGCATCTGCACCAGCACGCCAAACGCATAAACCAGAATGCCGGGCAGGTTCCAGCGCCCGTAACGCCCGTTCGGGTCGGACAGCGCCGGCACGTCGTAGCGCTCGCGGTTGACGAAGTAGTAGTCCACCAGATTCACCGCGCTCCACGGCACGAAGAACGCCAGCAGGAACAGAATGAAGGACTTGAATGCGTTCAGGAAAGAATGCTGGCCGATCAGCGCCACGGCCGTCGCCGCGCCCACGATCAGCACCACCGCCACCGCACGCTGGCGCCGCGTGATCTCGACATGGCCCCGAAAGCCGCTGACGATGGTTGCGATGCACATGAAGCTGCCGTACGAATTCAGCGTGGAAATCGTGACCTTGCCAAACGCGATGCTGAAGTACAGCAGCGCCGCCATCGTTCCCGTGCCGCCCAGCCCGACGATGTACGCCACCTCGCGCCCCGCGAACTGGCCCGCCGCCATGGCCGCAGCCAGCACGCCCAGCACCATCGCAATCTGCGCGCCCAAGACAGACCCCAGCCCCACCGCCAGAAACGTCTTCACCGGAGACGTGCCGCTGGGCAGGTAACGCGAATAGTCCGCTACGTAAGGGCCATACGCGATCTGCCACGATGCCGCCAACGACACGGCCAGCAGGAATTTGTCCCAACTGAAATGCCGAATCTGCAGCAGCTGGCCCACGTCTCCCACCGCGATAACGCGGCTGAACAGGTACACGAAGGCGATCAGCCCGAACACCGTGGCGATGCGGCCGATGATGTGGATCACGCGGTAGCCGAACAGCGTGGCCGCGAAGATCAGGATGCCGGAGGTGTCGCTGACGCCGAACAACTGGCCCAGCGCCTGCCCCGACAACACCGTGCCCGTGGCGGTGAAGCCCAGGTACATCAGGCACACCAGCACGATCGGTATCGCCGCGCCGTACACGCCGAACTGCACGCGGCTGGAGATCATCTGCGGCAGGCCCAGTTTCGGGCCTTGCGCCGCATGCAGCGCCATCACCCCGCCGCCCAGCACCTGCCCGATGAACAAGCCAATCAGCGACCAGAAGACGTCACCCCCCAACACCACGGCAAGCGCCCCGGTGACAATGGCCGTGATCTGCAGGTTGGCGCCCATCCACAGCGTGAACTGGCTGTAGAGCTTGCCGTGCCGCTCAGATTCCGGAATGTAGTCAATGGAGCGCCGCTCGATCAGCGGTGCGGCGCCTGGCTCACCGTGCTGCGCCATCGCGTTGCCCCGATGTCACCATGGGCAGGTTCAAGCCCTGTTCCTTCGCGCATTCGATCGCGATGTCGTAGCCGGCGTCGGCATGCCGCATCACGCCGGTGGCCGGGTCGTTGGTCAGTACGCGGGCGATGCGTTCGGCGGCGGCGTCGGTGCCGTCGCACACGATCACCATGCCCGAATGCTGCGAGAAGCCCATGCCCACGCCGCCGCCATGATGCAGCGAAACCCAGGTTGCGCCGCTGGCGGTGTTCAGCAGGGCGTTCAGCAGCGGCCAGTCAGACACGGCGTCCGAGCCGTCGCGCATGGCTTCGGTTTCGCGGTTGGGGCTGGCGACCGAGCCGGAGTCCAGGTGGTCGCGGCCGATGACGATGGGCGCAGACAACTCGCCAGACCGCACCATTTCGTTGAAAGCCAGACCGAGCTTGGCGCGTGCGCCCAAGCCGACCCAGCAGATACGCGCCGGCAAGCCCTGGAAGCTGATGCGCTCGCGCGCCATGCTCAGCCAGTGGTGCAGATGCGCGTCGTCGGGAATCAGTTCCTTGACCTTGGCGTCCGTCTTGTAGATGTCTTGCGGGTCGCCCGACAGCGCGGCCCAGCGGAACGGGCCCACGCCACGGCAGAACAGCGGCCGGATGTAGGCGGGCACAAAGCCGGGAAAGTCGAACGCATCGGCCACGCCTTCTTCCTTGGCCATCTGCCGGATGTTGTTGCCGTAGTCGAACGTGGGAATGCCCTGGTGCTTGAACGCCAGCATCGCTTGCACATGCACTGCCATCGATTGCTTGGCGGCCTTGATGACGGCGGCAGGTTCGCGCTTGGCGCGTTCGCGGTAGTCGTCCCACGTCCAGCCGGCGGGCAGATAGCCGTTCAGCGGATCATGCGCGCTGGTCTGGTCGGTGACGAGGTCGGGCTTCACGCCACGGCGCACCAGCTCGGGCAGGACGTCGGCGGCGTTGCCGCACAGCGCGATGGACACCGCGCGGCCTTCCTTGGTGTAGCGGGCGATGCGCGCCAGAGCATCATCCAGATCGGTGGCTTGTTCATCGACATAGCGTGTGCGCAGGCGGAAATCGATGCGGCTTTGCTGGCATTCGATGTTCAGCGAGCACGCGCCGGCAAGCGTTGCCGCCAGCGGCTGCGCGCCGCCCATGCCGCCCAGGCCCGCCGTCAACACCCAGCGGCCCGTCAGGCTGCCGCCGTAGTGCTGGCGGCCGGCTTCGACAAAGGTTTCGTAGGTGCCTTGGACGATGCCCTGGCTGCCGATGTAGATCCAGCTGCCGGCGGTCATCTGGCCGTACATGGCCAGACCCTTGGCGTCGAGCTCGTTGAAGTGCTCCCACGTGGCCCAGTGCGGCACCAGGTTCGAGTTTGCGATCAGCACGCGCGGCGCGTTGGCATGCGTCTTGAACACGCCAACGGGCTTGCCCGATTGCACCAGCAGCGTCTCGTCGTCGTTCAGTTCCTTGAGCGATTCAACGATCTTGTCGTAGCAGTCCCAGTCGCGCGCGGCGCGGCCAATGCCGCCATACACCACCAGTTCTTTGGGGTTCTCGGCCACGTCGGGGTCGAGGTTGTTCATCAGCATGCGCAAAGGGGCTTCGGTGAGCCAGCTCTTGGCGGTCAGTTGATTGCCGCGCGGGGCGCGGATGACGACGTCGCGATATCGGGTCGGTTGGTCCAAGAGGCTCTCCTTGATCGGTTCGGCCGCGCGAACGACGCGGCGCGGCGGTTGCCCGAATCATAGGATGCCTATGCTTGTATATACAAGATGAGAAGACCATTATTTGGCTCAGGGATTTCCCCAATGAAAAATGCCGGACCTTGATCAGGTCCGGCATGTTCGATAACCAATGGGATCACCCCGGCCAGGGGTCAGGCGTTCAGCAAGCGCGGGGCTGCAATTCAATGACGCAGGCATCCACCCCGCCCGCGGCATCCAGCTGGTATTGCGCCAGCCCGCTCTGGCCTTCCACATGCAGGCAGTCATAGCGCGACGGCAACGCGTGCGCCGCGCCGTTGATGCGCACCGTCAACTCCTGGCCCGCATTCAGCACCAGCACGCTGTGCGCCGCGCTGTGAAAGGTGCAGGCCGCCGACACCCATTGCAGCCGCGCGTGATAACGCGCCGGCGCGTAGAACAGATTGAAATCGCGGATGGCGCCGCCGAGCAGCCGGCAATCCACCTGCGCATCACCCAAGAACGCGTACGCCTTGCGCGGCGCAAGCGGCGCTTGTTCGTGGCCATCGACCGTCAGCTGGATGCCCTGGCCTTCCAGCACCGTGATGATGCGCTGATACCCCGTAAACGCCGAGAAGCCGCCGTCCTGCGCCACATCAGCAATGGACAAGCGCCAATCGAACGCCGCCGTGCTGCCGCCCGGGTTGCAGGCAACCTCTTGTGTCGTGCCGCCGCCGTTGCGCCACGGCATGCGCGGATAATCGGCCGCGCGGTACAGATGGATGTCGGGGGTATTCATGTCGTGAACTTGCCTTCCAGGCGGTGGCGTGAGCCGGGGTGGATCAGGCGCGCCAGGGTGACGGCGCGGTCTCCCGACCACGTGCGGCGGCTGATCAGCAAGCAGGGTTCATCGCGTTCGATCTGTAGCAACTGGCATTCTCGCGGCTTGGCCAGAATGGCTTCAACGACGTGTTCGCCTTCGCTCAAGGGCGCAACACGCGTCAGGTATTCGTAGGGCGTGCTCTGCGTGAAATCCTGCTTCAGATAGTCCGGCGCAAGCCGCACATTGACGTAACGGTCTTCCAGCTGAATCGGCACGTCGTCTTCGAAATGGACGATGACGGAATGGAACACCGGCTGGCCCGCACGGATCTCCAGCGCCTGCGCCTGTTCCGCGCCCGCCGCCTCTTCGGCCAGGCGCACGACGCGGCTGTGATGGCGGTGATTGCGCGCCGCAATCTCGTCGGCAATGTTGTTGACGGCAAACAGCGCCGACCGCGCCTTGGGCTGCGCCACAAACGTGCCCACGCCCTGCATGCGCACCAGCAGGCCCTCGGACGTCAGCTCGCGCAGCGCGCGGTTGATCGTCATGCGGCTGAAACCCAATTCATCGACCAGTTCGCTTTCGGACGGCACACGGTAGTGCGCGGGCCAGGCGCCGCTGCGTATCTGCTGCGCAATCATCTGCTTGACCTGTGCGTATAGCGGGGCGGGCAGGGCGTTGGTCTGGGCGGGCAATCGAGGGGGGGAAGAAGCCACGGGGGAGTCCTGGTGTGCGACGGGAAAAATCGGGTTCTAGTATAGACAGGTACACATGTCTTGCGAACGGGAACCGAATTTCCGTATACTCCCCCCCTGTATCGTTTTCGGAGCCTGCCGTGCCGCATTCGCCGGAAGAAAAGAAGCGTGTCGTCACCCGCCTGCGCCGTATCCAGGGGCAGGCGTTAGCATTGGAACGCGCGGTCAATGAAGGCACGGAGTGCGGCGCGCTGTTGCAGCAACTGGCCGCCTTGCGCGGCGCCGCCACCGGCCTGATGGCCGAAGTGCTGGAAAGCCATCTCCGGGAAACCTTCCTGCAATCCGCCCAGGGCGGGCCGCCAGACGCGAAGATCGACCCCGCAGCCGAGGTCGATCAACTGATGCGCATCGTCCGTTCCTATTTGAAGTAAGCCCACCCGACATTCGTGGAGTAACCGCTATGAAATCACGCGCAGCAGTCGCATTCGGACCCGGCAAGCCGCTGGAAATTGTTGAAATCGACGTCGCCCCGCCGCAGCGCGGCGAGGTGCTGGTGCAGATCACCCACACCGGCGTCTGCCACACCGACGCCTTCACCCTCAGTGGCGACGACCCTGAAGGCCTGTTCCCCGCCGTGCTGGGCCACGAAGGCGCGGGCATCGTCGTGGAAGTGGGCGAAGGCGTCACGTCGCTGAAGCCCGGCGACCACGTCATTCCGCTCTACACGGCCGAATGCCGCGAGTGCAAGTTCTGCCTGTCCGGCAAGACCAACCTGTGCCAGAAGGTGCGCGCCACCCAGGGCAAGGGCCTGATGCCCGATGGCACGTCGCGCTTCAGCTACGAAGGCAAGCCGATCTACCACTACATGGGCTGCTCGACGTTCAGCGAATACTCGGTCGTCAACGAGATCTCGCTGGCCAAGATCAACCCCGCCGCCCCGCATGAAAAGGTCTGCCTGCTGGGCTGTGGCGTTACCACGGGCATTGGCGCCGTGCACAACACCGCGAAGGTCAAGGAAGGCGACACCGTCGCCGTGTTCGGCCTGGGCGGCATTGGCCTGGCCGTGATCCAGGGCGCGGTGCAGGCCAAGGCCGGCCGCATCATCGCGGTGGACACCAACCCGAACAAGTTCGTGCTGGCCAGCGCCATGGGCGCCACCGATTGCATCAACCCCAAGGACTACGACAAGCCCATCCAGGACGTCATCGTCGAACTGACCGACGGCGGCGTGGACTTCTCGTTCGAGTGCATCGGCAACGTGCACGTGATGCGCGCGGCGCTGGAATGCTGCCACAAGGGCTGGGGCGAAAGCATCATCATCGGCGTGGCCGGCGCGGGCCAGGAAATCAGCACGCGTCCGTTCCAACTGGTCACGGGCCGCGTGTGGCGCGGTTCCGCCTTCGGTGGCGTGAAGGGCCGCACGCAGCTGCCGGGCATGGTCGAAGACGCCATGAGCGGCAAGATCGATCTGGACCCGTTCGTGACGCACACGCTGCCGCTGGAACGCATCAACGAAGCCTTCGACCTGATGCATGAAGGCAAGTCGATCCGCACCGTGATTCACTTCTAAGCGACACGTTCGCGGCAGGTTCCGGCAGGCCCGGCGCGCAATGCGCCGGGCCTGTTTTTTTATGACGCGCGCAAGACAAGTTCGCGCGCGTTCATGACACCGCTGTCATTCATCTTCACGTCATCTTCGGCCGCAACCATTCGCCCTTCATAAACGAGGGATCACACGAATGATTACGTGGAAGAGGAATGCGGGCGCGGCCATGCTGAGCGCCCTGTTGCTGGCCGGTTGCGGCGGCAATGACGATGATGACGACACGTCCGCCAACCCGGCGCCAGAACAGCCCGCGCCCGAGCAACCCGCCGCCAGCCGGCCGATGGAACTGACGATCCTGCACATCAACGATCATCACTCCAATCTGGACAGCAAGAAAAAAGATCTGAAGCTGAAGAACGCCGCCGGTACGCCGGTGACGGCGAATGTGGACGTGGGAGGTTTCCCGCGCGTCACCGGCGCCATCAACGCGCTGTCGGCGCAGTCCGCCAACGTGCTGAAGCTGCACGCGGGCGACGCCAACACCGGCACGCTGTACTTCAACCGCGCGGGCGAAGCCGGCGAGGCCGATGCGGCCATGATGAACACGGTGTGCTTTGACGCGATGACGCTCGGCAACCACGAGTTCGACAAGGGCGACACCGGATTGAAGCGCTTTATCGACCTGCTGCACGCCGGTACATGCCAGACGCCGGTGCTGAGCGCCAACGTCACGTTCGCCGACGCCTCGGCGTTGAATCCGTCACGCGCCCCCGGCATGGTCAAGCCGTCCATCGTGTTGCAGCGCGACGGCCAGGCGATCGGCCTGGTGGGCCTGACCATCGCCAACAAGACGCAGCAATCGTCCAGCCCCGACGCGGGCACACTGTTCTCGGATGAAGCCGCCGCCGCGCAAACGCAGATCGACGCGCTGCGCGCCCAAGGCGTGAACAAGATCGTGGTGATGAGCCATATCGGCTACGACTACGACAAGCAGATCATCCCCAAGCTAAGCGGCGTTGACGTCGTGGTGGGCGGTGATTCGCACACGCTGCTGGGCCCGGATTCGATGGTGAGCTACGGCGTGGGCACGCCGTCGGGCGCTTACCCGACCGTGCTGCAAAACAAGGACGGCAAGCGCGTCTGCCTGGTGCAGGCCTGGGAATACTCGCAGGTGGTGGGCGAACTGAAGGTCAGCTTCGACGCCAACGGCGACGTGACCGAATGCGCCGGCACGCCGCACGTGCTTATGGGCGACGCGCTGACGGTGGGCGGCGCCGCCCCCGCCGCCGCCGACAACACCGCCATGCTTGCCGATGTGGCGGCCAGCGGCTTCCTGCGCATCCAGCAGCCGGACGCCAAGGCCGCAGCCGTGTTGCAGCCGTTCAAGGCAAAGGTCGACACCTTCAGCGCCAGCATCGTGGCCTCGGTTCCGCAAGAGCTGTGCTCGCGCCGCGTGCCGGGGCTGACGCGTGACCGCAGCCGCTCAAGCGCTGACTGCAACACGCTGGGCAGCGTCGACCTGCGCGGTGGCGACATGCAGCAACTGGTGGCGCAAGCCTATCTGGATGTGGCCAACGCCAACTACGGCGGCGCAGACATCACCCTGCAAAGCGGCGGCGGCGTGCGCGTGGCGCTCAAGGGCAATGTGACGGCGGCCAATGTGATCGAGGTGGTGCCGTTCGGCAACATGCTGTGGCGGCTGGACGTGACCGGCGCCGAGGTCAAGGGCATGTTGGAAGACGGCATGCAGGCGGTGTTCGGCGCGGGCGGCTCCACGGGTCCGTACCCGTACACGGGCGGCTTGCGCTGGGATGTGAACGGCGCGCAAGCGCAGGGCAGCCGCGTCACCAACATCGAAGTGCTGGATGCGGCCACCAGCACGTGGCAGCCGCTGAACGCCGCGCGCACCTACAAGCTGTTCGTGTTGAGCTTTAACGCAACCGGCGGCGACGGCTACAAGACGCTGGCGAGCGTGCCCGCCGAACGCCGTCAGGACATCGGCGTGCTGGACGCCGACGTGCTGCAAAGCTATATCGACAAGCAGGCCAAGGACTCCGTGTCCGGCCTGCCCGTGCTGAACCTGCTGCCCGTCAGCCTGTACAGCACCAAGTCGTATAGCGAATAAAGGAACGGATCAGGAGGTCAGGCCGAATTGCCGGCCTGGCGTCTGGCCTTCCAGGTACACCTTTTCGGTCTGGCCGACGAAGCGCGCCAGCGAAAATTCCCGCAGCGCCGTGCTGCGGGCTTCTTGCCCCATCTTCACGGCGATGCTGCGGTCATTCAAAATCGACGATACCGTCGTCAGCACGCTGCTGACTGAACCGGGCGGCACCACCCAGCCGTTGCGGCCGTCGGTCACGTTCTCGGTCAATCCGCCCACCTTGCTGACGATGACGGGCTTGCCGGCCGCCATCATTTCGCGGCAGGCAAACGAAATCGTCTCAAGCCGCGACGACAGCACGAAGCCCACATCCAACGCCGCCAGGAACGGGCGCACGTCATCCAGCAGACCCGTGAAAATAACCTGATCCGTCATGGCCAGATCAGCCACGCGCTGGCGCTGCTCGTCATCGGGCGCCTTGCCGGCGATCAGAATCACGACCTGATCCCGCTGATGCTCGGGCAAGAGCGACACGGCGGTCACCATGTCCAGCCAATTCTTGTAGATGGCGGTGCCGGCGTTGCTGCCGATCACCAGCCGGCGCTGCATGCTGGCCGGCAACAGGGCGGCACGCGCCGCCGCCGCTTCTTCTGCGCTGGCCGGTTGATATTGCTGCGTGCAAACGCCGTTGTGCACCACCCGCAGGTCTTCATCGCGGAACACGGAATCTTTCATACGGCGAAAGGTATGGCCGCACACGCAGATGACGCGGTTCGTGCCCCACTTCGCGCGCATGCGCACGCCCAGGCTGTTCGAGGCCCGATCGGTGTGTTGCGTGTAGACGATGAACGGACGCTTGGCGCCCATGCCCACCGTAGCCAGCATGCACAGGCGGTGGTCGGCAGACCCATTCACATGGATGACGTCGAACTGCTCTTTGCGCAGCAAGGTGCGCAAGCGGCGCAACGCGCTTAACTGCTGAAACGGGCGCCCCTTGAACTCCAGGTCGATGGAATGCACGCCGGGCAAGGCATGCGCCTCGGCCAGCAGACGGCTGCCGCGCGGCGCGGCAACCGTAATGTGCGCGCGCTGGCGCAGCATGCGCGCCAGCGACATCACATAAGTGGTGTGGCCGCCGCCATCGCCCTGATGGAAATTGGTGTAGAGAATCTTCATGATGTAAGGCCCGAGAGCAGTTGCGGGGAAGGCGGAGACTCCCCTTGATTGAGCAAACAGCTCCAATGACGCTTTTCGAATACGTCATCGCCCAGACGGCTGCCGGGAGACAAGTTGTAGACCTTGACGCCACGTGCGGCGAGCAAGCGGCTGGCCGCGCGGAAAGCGGGTTCGATGTGGCCGGTGAATTGGCGGTCAAGTGCGGTGGCCAACTGCGCCCCGGGTTGTTCGTAGAAGCGCGGCCCAGCCGCCGCGGTCAGGTCCAGGCCGTGCAGGTACACGGTGCGCGCCCCCATCCAGGCCAGCAGCTGCAACGCCGTGTATGCCACGGTGCCGCCGCCAAAGAGGCCGCGCGCGGGGTTCAGGCTGAAGCCGTGTGCGTGTTCAGGGTTGTGCGCGTCGAACAGCACCAGCTCGGGGTCACGCGCCAGTTGCGCTTCGAGCTCATCAGGTTGCGCGCGCGGTTGCAGCGCGCGCTGGTGCACTTCTTCGAACAGCGCGATGCGGCAACGGATGGCGCCGGCATCAAACAGGAAGGCAATCCAGCGATAGACCTCGGGCGTGACGAACAGCAGCAGGTCTTGAGACAGCACCTCGGCCACAAGATCGCGCCGGCGCTTGACGAAGCCGGCGTCCAGCATCGCGTAGTAATCGAAGCGCAACGCGGGATGCTGGCGGCGCAGCGCGATGGACCCGTTCACGCCCATGACGGAACGTAGACCGCATTGCGCGTAATCGATCTGCGCAACCGACGGACCGCTAAGAATCAAGTGTGCGTCGCCGTGAATGGCGCGCGGCACCTGTCCCATCGGCAGCGTGGCCGGCCCGCGCACGCCCACCAGATCGCACGCCACCAGTTGCTCACTGCCTTCGCGCCGCACCTTCACCAATGGCCATAGCGTCTCGTTGTGCCGATAGGCTCCGCCACGCGTGTAGCGGTAAAAATAGCGAAAGCCTTTGGTCAACGGACGCGAGCGAAGCAGGCGAGGGACAAGCGCAAAACGGGTCATGAATGGGTGCCACTGAAAGCGCGGCGAAACCTAGCGAGAGGCGGATTCTACTCAGCCGCCCCCCCTCACGACGGGTTCGAAACATTTGAGATGTAACAGCATTGGAGGCGGCCATTTGCCCCTTAATTTGGCGGCTGCCGCCTAGCGTTTCCGGGCTTCCCACATAGCGGAACGGGGGCAGCCAAACGCGTCGACATTGCACCAGAACCGTGCATACGCACTGTGCCTTCGGCACTAGCCGGCCTGATCCGGGCGGGACGCGCCAACGTACCTTCCATTACGTTTTGCGCCAAAACGAAAGGCGACTGCAAGCAAGCACCGCAGCCGCCGGTTGCCGCGTTCAGCGCGCGTGGCGCACGCTCATCAGGCTCAGGATCTCGAACATGATCTGCGCGCCCGCATGCGCGGTGTTCGCCGTGGCGTCATAGGCCGGCGCCACTTCAACCAGATCCCCGCCCACGATGTTGATGCCCGCCAGCCCGCGCAGCATCGCCTGCGCTTCGCGCACCGTCACGCCGCCAACCTCTGGCGTGCCGGTGCCGGGTGCGAACGCCGGGTCCAGGCAATCAATATCGAACGAGACGTACACGGGCGCGTCGCCCACCACCTCGCGGGCGCGGGCGATGATGGCAGGAACGCCCATCGTGGCGATGTCTTCGGCGTGAATCACCGTCATGCCGGACGCGTACGAGAATTCCCACAAGTATTCCGCCGCGCCGCGGATGCCGATTTGAATGGTGCGGGTGGGGTCCAGCACGCCATCCAGCACGGCCTGGCGGAACGGGCCGCCGTGATGGAAGCGGCTGCCATCGAACGGGCCACCGGTGTCACAGTGCGCATCAAAGTGGATCAACGCCAACGGTTGTTCGCGCCCCAGCGCCCGCAGGATCGGCAGCGTGACGGAATGGTCGCCGCCGGCGGACAACGGCATGACGCCCGCCGCGTGAATCTTGGCGTACGCGTCTTCGATGTCCTGATGCGATTGGTCCAGGCTGAACCGGCTGCGCATGGGCACGTCGCCAATGTCGGCCACGCGCAGGTCGCGCGTGGGGGTACAGCGCAGCACGTGGTGGTACGGGCCGACGCGTTCAATGGCGCGCAGCGCGCGCGGCCCGAAGCGGCAACCGCTGCGGTTGCTGGCGCCCAAATCCATCGGCACGCCTGTCAGCGCCACTTGCAGGTCACCGAAGTCGGGCGCGCTCCAATCGATCTGGTGTGCGGGCGCATCCATCAGCGTGGGCATGCCCGCGTAAGGCGCGCTGCGCGTGCCGCTGGCGTCGATGATGTTGGCGGCCACGGCGCTGAAATGCGGGTCGTGAATCTGCGCTTCGTTGTCGCCGCCAAAGCGGGCGCGCAAGGCCGCGAGCTTGTCGGGGGTGTAGGTCATGCTGGTCTCCTGTCAGGGATGGATGGGGGGATGGCTGATGTCGGCGGGTTCATTCCGCCCCGGCTGGGCGGGCGGGCGCGTCGCGATGCCGCTGCGGGGCGGGCGCTTCCCGGTGTCGCTGCGGGGCGGGCGCGTCGCGGTATGCCCGCGCCGCCTCCGCGCGGCCCAGCAGGCTGATCGCAATGAAACTGATGGCGCTGGCTGCCAGCGCGGCATACACCGGCGTGTTGGCCGCCAGCCCGTCTTTCAACATGAAGCCAATCGCGGTGAAGCAGCCCAGCAGCATGCTGGCGATGGCGCCCGCGGTGGTGGCGCGGCGCCAGTAGATGGCGCCCAGCAACGGCACCAGCATGCCGCCCACCAGCAGGTTGTAGGCGCAGGTCAGGGCGCTGAGCACGTCGTCCACCACCAGCGCGAT
Source organism: Achromobacter kerstersii (assembly GCF_902859595.1). GTDB lineage: Bacteria > Pseudomonadota > Gammaproteobacteria > Burkholderiales > Burkholderiaceae_B > Achromobacter > Achromobacter kerstersii. The sequence goes on from NZ_CADIJQ010000006.1 coordinate 231,550, forward strand.
ACCCAGCGCCGACACGCCCGCCAGCAGCGTGATCAGCCGGTTCAGGCGCACATCCGTGAACGCGCGGCCGCCGCGCAGCGCGGGCAGCAGGTCTTCGGTCAAGACGGTGGACGTGGCCAGCATCGCCGCGCTGGCGGTGGACATCATGGCCGCCAGCGCCGCCGCGATGACCAGCCCCCGGATACCGTCCGGCAAGCTGGCCTGCACGATGGCGGCAAACGCGTTGTTCACATTGTCCAGATCGGGCAGCAGCACTTTGGCGGTCATGCCGATCAGCGCGCCCACCAGGCCGTAGACAATGCAGTACAGCCCCGCCACGGTGCCCGCCACCTGCGCCACGCGGGTCGTGCGGGCAGTGAAGACGCGCTGCCAGATTTCCTGCCCGATCAGGATGCCCAGGAAGTAGATGACGAAGTACGTGATGATCGTGCTCCAGCCGATGGCCGCCATGTCGAAGCTGGCGGCAGGCAAACGCGCGACGAGCTCATCCCAGCCACCGACTCGCATCAAACAGATGGGCAGCAAAATGAACATCAGCCCCACCGTCTTGATCACGAACTGCACGATGTCGGTCAGCGTCAGCGACCACATGCCGCCCACGGCGGAATACAGCGCCACGACGCCGCCGCCCACCACCACCGACACCCAGAACGGCAGGCCGAACAGCACCTGCATGACGGTGCCGATGGCAATGACGGAAGTGGCCGCCAGCATCAACGCATACGCCATCATCACCAGCGCGCTGACGTGCTTGGTGTTGGCGGTAAAGCGCCGCTCAAGCACCTGCGTCACCGTGTAGATGCGCAGCTTCAGCAAGGGCTTGGCCAACACCAGGTTCAGCACCATGATGCCCAGCCCCAGCGCGGCGCATAGCCAGAAGCCCGAGATGCCGTACACATAACCCAGCCGCACTGTGCCGACGGTGCTGGCGCCGCCCAGCACGGTAGCGGCCATGGTGCCCATGTACAGGCTCGGCCCCAGATTGCGCCCGGCCACCAGAAAGTCTTCCTGCGTCTTCGCGCGCCGCATGCCGTACCAGCCCAGCAGCAACATGCCCGCCAGATAAATCAAGACGACGCCAATGTCCAGAATCATGTCCCACACCTCCCCACACGCCTATCGCCGGCATCACACCGAGCCGGATAGAAGTTATTAATCGCCGTTTCACCGTATTGCAGGGCTCGGCCGTTTTGATGTGCGGTCGATGGCTTCCTTCAGCCGCCCCGACAGCCCTGTGGATAATAGGAATGACGCCAACGCTGATCCATATCTCGTTCGACTTACAAGCATCGATGCACGTCGATGTTTTATAGGTGCTAACCCTATGCTCTCCCAAGTTTCCGACCTTGATCTCCGCTTGATCCGGGTGTTTATCGCCATCGTGGATGCGGGCGGCGTGTCGGCCGCGCAGGACATGCTGGGCGTGGGGCAGTCCACCATCAGCAGCCAGCTGGCCACGCTGGAAACGCGGCTGGATTTCAAGCTGTGCGAACGCGGACGCGGCGGCTTCCGGCTGACGGCGAAAGGCCAGCGTTTTGAAAAACTGGCGCGCGGCGCGCTGGCGTCGTTGAACACCTTCAGCGCCGAAGCGCGCAACATGCATCGGCAGTTGGTGGGCGACCTGACGCTGGGCCTGATCGGCAACGCCACGATGGCGCACAACGTGCGCATCGGACAGGCCATCGAACGCTTCCGCCAGCGCGACGAAGCCGTGCGCTTGTCAGTACTGATCCGCGGGCCGCGCGAACTGGAAGAGCTGCTGTTGAAAGACGACATGCAAGTTGCCGTGGGCTACTTTCTGCACCGCGTGCCGATGCTGGACTACACGCCGCTATTCCAGGAGCGCCAGGTGGCGTACTGCGGCGCAACGCATCCGCTGGCGCCGCGCGCCGGCCGCGTCACAGTGGACGAGGTGGCCAACGCCGACTGGACCTGGCGCACGTATCCGCTGCCAGAAGCCTCGTTCACGGGCCGGCCCCGCCGCATCACGTCACAGGCCGACAACATGGAGGCCGCCGCCATGCTGATTCTGTCGGGCGCGCATCTGGGCTATCTGCCTGAACACTTTGCCGCGCCCTATGTGGCGGCGGGCCTCTTGCACGCGCTGGACGCCAACACGTTCCGCTATGACGTCGACATCAGCATGGTGGCCAAGAAGCGCCCGTATCTGAACGACATCACGGTGGCGTTCCTGGAGGACATCCGGGCGGCGCTGGGGGTTGCGGCCAATGACGGCGCGGGCGGCCACCCTGGCCGCACGGAAGTCAGCGGCATCTGATATCGTTCCCGAACGCCCTTACGCCTTTCACCCACGCCCGATGCCGCTACGCCCCGACTCCCCCGCCTTGCAAGACGCCATCGCCGACGCCATCAGCACGGCCACGCGCGGCGCAGGCCGTGTGAACATTCTTATCGCCGGCAAAACGGGGGTAGGCAAAAGCACGTTGATCAACGCCGTCTTTCGCGGCGAACTGGCCAAGACCGGCGCGGGCAAACCCGTCACGCAAAGCACGCAGGAATACACAAAGCCCGGCCACCCGCTCACCATCATCGACACGCGCGGCCTGGAAGTGGGCGACTACGCGCGCTCGCGCCAACAGCTGACGGACCTGATCCAGGAACGTTCCGCCTCGGACGACCACGACAAGCATGTGCACGTGGCATGGCTGTGCATTCAGGACAGCAGCCACCGCGTTGAAGACGCCGAAATCGAACTGTGCGACATGCTGGCCAACGCCGGCATTCCCGTCGTGGCCGTGCTGACGAAAGCGCGCAAGAACAGCCCCTTTCTGGACGAGGCGCGCAAGCTTTTGCCGCGCGCAAAGCAGGTTGTGGCGGTGCGCGCGCTGCCAGAATGGATCGACGAGCTGGACGCCGAGCTGCCGCCGATGGGCCTGGACAACCTGATCGAAGCAACGGCTGAATACATCCCCGAGGCGCAGCAACGCGCCTACGCCAACGCGCTGTCCACCCGCAACAAGAAGGCCCTGGAAGTAAAAAAAAAGCGGGCTGAGATAGAGGTGAACGTGGCCGCAGGGCTGGCCGCATCGGCCGCCGCCGCGCCCATTCCGTTCTCGGACGCCTTTGCGCTGGTGCCCATTCAGGTGGGCATGATCGCCAAGATCGGCATCACCTTCGGCATGGAGCTGGACACCACCGCCATCACCACGCTCGTCACGTCCACGCTGGGCGCGTCGGCAGCCACGCTGATCGGGCGTTCGGTCGTGTCGGGCATGCTGAAGTTCATTCCCGGCGCGGGCAGCGCAATCGGCGGCACCATCGCCGCCACCACGGCGGGCGCCATCACCAAGCTGCTGGGCAACGCCTACGTGGCGGTGCTGTATGACTTCTGCCAGAAGAACCCCGGCAAGGACATCGACATCGCCATGATCGCGCAGGCGTTAAAGCAGCGGGTGAAGCTGTAGCCACCGCGCACCGCCGATGCAATCAAATGTGTTTCGGCGACATGATTAGCAAGATTCGCGTTTTTCTTTCTAACGCGTTAAATATTGCGCTCCCCACGACGTAAAGCCGTATATCCCTCAGTTTTTTCGCGGGACAGCCCACGTGTGCGCCGGCAAGGCGCGCAAGACGCGGCCGCTCCAGCCCGCCCCCCATCCAATGATCATCGACAACTCCGACGTCATGTACCGGCACCTTGTGCAGGGCGTCGTCGACTACGCCATTTACATGCTCCATCCGGACGGCACCGTCGCCAACTGGAATGCCGGCGCCCAGCGTGCCAAGGGCTACACCCAGGAAGAAATCGTCGGCAAGAATTTCGCCTGCTTCTACAGCGAAGACGACCAGGCGGCCGGACTGCCGCAATTCGGCCTGGCAACCGCGCGCGAACAAGGACGCTTCGAGGCTGAGGGATGGCGGGTGCGCAAGGACGGCACGCTGTTCTGGGCCAACGTCGTCATCGACGCGATCTACGACGAGCAGGGCGCGCTGCTGGGCTTTGCGAAGATCACGCGCGACGTCACCGAACGGCGCGAACGCGAGCAACAGCTCTTGAAGGCCAAGGAACTGGCCGAACACTTCAATAGCGAACTGACGTCACTGTCGAGCTTCCTGGAAGCCGTGGTGTCGCACATTCCGTCGTGCGTGCTGGTGCTGGACGCGGTGTCGCGCAACATCCTGCTGGCCAACCGCCAGGCGGAGACCACCTTCGGCGCGTCGCGCAGCGACATGATGGGCAAGCCCGCGCAGCGCAGCCTGCCTCCGCCCGTCTGCGCGCTGTTCGACCGGCTGACCAATGAAGCGCTGCGCTCGGATGGCGGCTTGCGCGAAGCCGAAGAAGAACTGATCACCGCGCGCGGCCCGCGCACCTTGCGCACGAAGACACTGGTTTTCCACAGCAACGACCCGCGCTCGCGCTACGTGCTGCTGATTACGGACGACGTCACCGACGAAAACGCGGCGCATGCGCAAGTGCGCTACATGGCGCACCACGACACGCTGACCGGCATGCCGAACCGGCGCCTGTTCCGCGAACAATTGCTCAAGGCCTTGAGCAGCCGGACGGGCGGCCGCAGCACGGCGGTGCTGTGCCTGGACCTGGACAACTTCAAAAGCGTGAACGACACGCTGGGCCACCCCTGCGGCGACGAACTCTTGCGGCTGCTGGCCAAGCGCCTGCCCAAGAGTTTGCGCGAGCACGACACGCTGGCCCGCCTGGGTGGCGACGAGTTCGCCGTGGTGCTGCCCAACATCGGCGAAAAGGACGACGTGCGCAAGATGGCGGAACGGCTCATCGACGTGGTGCGCCAGCCGTTTGAAGTGGACGGCCACACCGTACCCATTAGCGTCAGCATCGGCATCGCGCTGGCCGAAACGGCCGACTGCACCGCCGACCATCTGCTGCGCTACGCCGACATGGCGCTGTACGAAGCCAAGCGCAATGGCCGCAATTGCCTGGCCTTCTTCAAGCCCGAGATGGAGACGGCGGCGCTCAAGCGGCATGAAGTCGAAATGGATTTGCGCCAGGCCATCATGTGGCAGCAGCTGCAACTGCATTACCAGCCCATCATGGACGTGAGCCATGTGCGCATCGTGGGCCGCGAGGCGCTGATGCGCTGGCAGCATCCGGTGAAGGGCCTGATCATGCCCAGTGACTTCATCCCCATCGCCGAAGAAACCGGGCTGATCCACGAGCTGGGCGCCTTCACCTTGCACGAGGCCTGCGCCGAAGCCATGCGCTGGGACGACCATGAAACCGTGGCCGTGAACCTGTCGGCCAGCCAGTTCACCAATAGCGCGCTGGTGTCGCTGGTGGAGTCGGCGCTGTCGAAGTCCGGGCTGCCGGCGCGCCGGCTGGAGCTGGAAATTACCGAATCCGTGCTGCTGGCCAACTCCGCCGCCAACCTGAACACACTGAATCGCCTGAAGGAGCTGGGCGTGAAGGTGGCGCTGGACGACTTCGGCACGGGCTATTCGTCGCTGGGCTATCTGCGTTCGTTCGAGTTCGACAAGATCAAGATCGACAAGTCGTTCACGCAAGACGTGGAATCCAGCAAAGAGGCGCTGGCCATCATCCGCGCCATCAACGGGATCGGGCGCAGCCTGGACATCCCCACCACGGCGGAAGGCGTGGAAACTGCCGAGCAGCTGGACCGGCTGACGCAGGAAGGCTGCTCGCATTTCCAGGGCTATCTGCTGGGCCGGCCGGTGTCGCACGACGCCACAGCCGACGCCACAGCCGACGCCCCACACAACGCCGCACCCGGCGCCGCGGACTAGCGCGGCCGGACGGCCCCGCAATCAGGGGCCGTCCCCGCAATTCGCGGCCCCTGGCGCGCCCGGCCAGACCTATACTTTTCAAATCATCGGGTGCGCTGCGACGCGCCATCCTGCCCGATGCCTGCCGTGCCGCGCGTCGGAAGTGCCATCACGCAAGCCGCCCCAGCGGGGTCTCCCCCGGAGCGCTGCGCAAGGAGAATTCCATGACTCGCAAATACATCGACTGCCGCGAATTTCCGAGCGACATCAATTGCTCGGTGGCCTTTGCCGCGGATTCCGACGACGAGCTGTTGGAAACCGCCGTGCAGCACGCCACCACCGTACACAAACACACCGACTCGCCCGAACTGCGCACGCAACTAAAAGGCATGTTCCGCGACGGTACGCCGCCCGCAGATTCACCGCAGCGCGTTTGACCGCGCTGCTTACCAGGCCAGCGTCTGCACAAACTGCGCGACGCCGGTCTGGATACCCTCCGCCGGCAGGGGCGCCCTTAGAATGCTGCGACGCTTGTCCCGGTCCACCACCCAGAACACCATCTGCGCAGGCGGCGCACCAAACGGACCGCTCAGGCTGATCGTGCGGCCATCATGGGGCTTGGCTTCCACCTGGAACGTATATTGACGGCCTTGTACCGCACCCTTCATGCCTTCCTGCGCGTGCGGCGCGAAGGCCTCGGTTTTCAGGTTCAGAATGCGCAGGCCCAGGTTGTCTTCAATGAAGGACCGCATGGACGCTTCCAGCTTGTCGTCCGGCACCGCTGCGTTCTGGTTCAGCGCCAGGCCCAATTGTTCGCCTGTCTTCAGCTTGCGATAGTAAAAGCGGTTCGAGTCGATGGGCTCCAGCCGGAATTCGCCGATGCGCAACGGCAGCGTCATGCCCGTGTCGTCGTACACCACCACCGGGCTTTTTTCAGCGAGTGACCATCCATCGCCCAGGCTGCCCACCCACTGGATGAACTGACGATTCAACGCCACTGCTTCCTGCGTGCGGCCTTGGCGGTACGCGACGTCAGCCGCGATATCCAGCGCGGTCTGATAGAGCGATTCGTCGTGATACGCCTTGCTCGCATGCGCCCAGGCCGGCAGCGCCAGCTCCAGGCTGCGCCGGGCTTCGGGCAGATCGTCGCGGTCATAGGCGGCGCGGCCGATCACGGTATTCAAGCGCGCAATCTCCAGCGGAAAGACCGCATCGGGCAGGGCGGCTTCAGACAGCTCGGCGGCCTGGTCCCAGTCATGCGCCATCGACCAATACGAATCGATTTCGCGGTCCTGCTCCTGCATGGTCTTGTCACGGAAGAGGCGCACATCCCCCGTCCACGTCATGGCGTCAAACAGCTCACGCAGTTGGGCGATGGCCGCGTCCTGCTTGCCTTGCGGGAACGAGGCGCGCGCCTCGACATACCACTCGCCGCGCGCCGCGATCCATTGCGCTTCAATGCCCTTGCCGCCGGGGTAGTCGGCCTGCAACGCGCGCTTGGCGGCCACGGCGTCCTTGAACGGCAAGCCCGGCAACGCGGCTTCCGTGTCGGGCGCCGGTGTCTGGTCGCCTTCGGGTTCGCCCATCCGCCTGGCCAATGCCTGGCGCCGCGCTTGCGCGTCTTTGGCGCGCAGGTCTTCGCGATACGAGACCCAGATGCGGGCCGACAGCGCACTGCCGTCGTCCAGGGTTTGCATGTAATCCAGCTGCGCGCGTTCCGTGCGGCTGTCGGCCGGCTTGAAGCTGACCAAGGCCCAGCGGCCCGTGGCAAGCGGCAGGCTCATGCCGGCCAGCGTGTAGTTCAAGCGGCCAGCGGCAGCATCACGCGTCCAAAGTCCGGGGTAGGCGTTGCCCTGCGCGTAAATGCGCGCCTGCAAGCGCGCCACATCGGCGGCTTCGTTGGCGGCGGCGGCTTCGCGCACGGCCATCACCAGCAGTTGTTCCGTGGCGTCTTCGCTGGCGTTGCGCTTGTCGAAAATGACGATTTGCGCGTCGGCCTCGCGGCGCGCGTCGCTGTAGCGCTGTTGCCTGTGCAGCAGGCGGACGAGCGTGGCGACGGCGTCGTATTCTTCGTAGTGGTTTTCGCCCTGGCGCGCCGCTTCGACTGCCTTGCGGGCCGCGCCGGTAGCGGCGGGCCAGTCCTTTTCAGCGATCAGGCGATGGGCCTCCTGCATGTGCTGCACGAAGGGGGAAGTCTGCGGCGGGCTGGCGTCGGCGGATGCCGGAACGCTTGTGGCGGCGTCCTGATTCTCCGCCCATGCCGCAGCGGGCCAGAGGGTGGCGCTGGCGGACAAGAGCGCGGCGGCAAGCAGCGTGCGAGTCAGAGGGGTGAGCATGGGCGTCATCTTAAAACTCCCGCACTTCGTCCATGGCCTCTTCCACGCGCGCGCGGTCCAGTGCGTCGATGCGGTCGCCCGCCACCTCGCGCCGCTTGGCCTCCACCGCGTCGACGATGCCCATCAGCGCCATGTAGATCTGCTCGCGTTCCACCGTTTCAATGAAGCTGGAACGGCGGTCCATGGCGTTGAAGCCTTCGGTGTACGCCAGCACAACGGGCCGCAAGGCGTCGGCCAGCGGACCGGCTTGCGTGGCCATGTCAGCCGCCAGCTTCAGCGCATCGGTGCGTGCCTTGCGGTACAGCGTGGCGGCCTTCTTGGCTTGCGCCGACGTCACGAATTCGCTGCCATCCCATTCGCGAAACGGGTTGTCCAGATTCGCGGCCAGCCACTCGGGCTTGCGCGGCTGGCGCACGCTCAGGTTCAAGCCGCGCGCCGTCTCGGCCTTGTAGGCTTTCTTGGCGGCCGCCGCCAAATCAGCCGGCACGCTGGTCAGCCACAGCATGGCCAGCGCTGGCCATGCCGACGGCCCCGGCAGGGCGGCATCCGCAGGCGGGAACACGTCGTTAAGCATCAACGTAGTCAGCGACTTCAATGCCGCCAAGCGTTCCAAGCCCTGCAAGATTCCCGGTGCGCCCCAGATGCGCAGGTCCTGCAAACGCGGGAACGCCTGCACGATGTCGTTGGCGTCCAACGACTTCACGCCATGCAGGTTCAGCGACGACACCTCAGGCAAGCCCGACCACACGGGCGCCACGGCTTGAAGGTTCACCGTGAGCCAACGGCCGTTGTCTTCGCCATGCACCACCAGATCGGCGCTGGCCGTGCCGTTCAACGTCAACGTATCCAGGCCGTGGTTCAGATGGATTTCGCGCACGCCCGTCATGTCGATGGCCACACGCCCCAGGTTCGTGCCGCGCAGATCGATGACGGGCGTGTCCTGGCCCGACAGAATCAGTTCGTTGATCGTAGGCCGTGTGCGCAGCCACGGCAGCAGCCCAGGCACGGGCGCATCGGCTTCCACCGTGGTCAGCAAGGGCAGGGCATCCAGGTCCGCCAGCGCGGCCAGCGCGCTCAGCACCTTGCCGTTCACGCGGCCCGTGGACCGCGTCAATGCCAGGCCGCCCGCCTCCAGCACCACCGTCTTGTCGTGGCGTTCTTCCCGGGCCGCCGTCTTGAAACGCGCGCGCACGTCGGCATCGATGGCATCCCAGCGGCGTTGCAGAAAATGCGTATCGCCATCCGGCCAGCCACCGCCAAAGCTCTGGGTATCGGCCGTGACCAGCGGCTCGCGCCGGCCCACATGCTGAAAGCGCTGCGGCACAGGCCCTTGCAGCCACAGGTGCTGGCGGTGCGCATTCCAGAACATGAAGTCGAAACTGCCGGGCCGCATGGCGTCCAGCGCCGCGTCGTCGGGCAGGCTCTTGCCCAGCCAGTCCAGCGTCAACACCGCCAGTAGCCCCGCGCGATTTTCGCCCCCCACATGGGTCACTTGCACCGCCGTATAGGCATCGAGTCGGCTGTTATGAACGACGTAGATATCTCCGGGCGCAGGCGTCATCGTGGCGGGTCCTTTTGGCGATTTAAAGGGGGCCAGTATACGGGTGCAAGGTGTCACGGCCGTGGAGGGGCACCCTTGCCACCCCCCGCGCTACTCCCGCGGAATATCCTCCGCCCGCACCGCCCGCCCCAGCAGCCAGCCCTGGCCGATGGTGGCGGGTTGACGCGACGACAGGTATTGCGCCTGCTCTTCGGTTTCGATGCCTTCGACGATCAGCCCCAGGCCCAGCTCGCGCGAGATATCAATGACGTGGTCAATGATGAGCGTGCCCGCCTGCTCCGCGCCAATCGCCTGCGTGAAGCGGCGGTCCAGCTTGATGGCGTCGGCCTGGATCTCGGCCAGGTAGTTGAGGTTGGAATTGCCGGTGCCGAAATCGTCGATCAGTATCCGGAACCCCTGACGGCGCAAGGTGCGAATCGTGCCCAGCACATGGCTGTCCGCCAGCGGCGTGCCTTCGGTGATTTCCAGCGCCACCCGTTGCGGCGCAATGCCTTGCTCGTTCACCCGGCGCAGCAAGAAATCGGGATACGCGTCGTTCTGCAAATCTTCCGCCGACACATTGATGCTGACGTAGAACGCCGGGTCGGTGCGCAGGCGTCCCGCCAGCTCGTGCAGTGCCCGCTCCGTCACCAGCCGCGACAGCTCACGCCCCAGGCCGATCTCTTCCGCCAGCGGCACGAACAGCGCGGGCGGCACGGCCGAGCCGTCGCGCGCGCGCCAACGCGCCAGGGCCTCCACGCCCACGAGCCGGCGCGTCGCCAGTTCGCGCAGAGGCTGATAGCGGACCTGCACATCGCCGCGCCGGATGGCTTTGCGCAAGGTGGCGCGATCGCTCTTGGATTGTTGGCGCCACAACACGCACAGGCCCGCCAGCAGCCCGCCCACGAGCGCGCCGGCAGAGGCCAGGATCAAGGCGGGTAAGGGGAACCACGACTGCACATGGGCGCGCGACACGGCGCAGATGTCCACCGTGCCGGGCGCGCATTCCGCAATCACGCGTTCGGCCCGCCAGCTGGTTTGCGACGCGTTGTCGCCTTGGTTGAATGCCAGCCCGTCAGTGCGGCCAAAGCGGCGGAACACATGGGCGCCATCGCGCGTTTCGACTTTGGCGTCGATGCCGGAACCCGGTTCGGGAAATCCGTCAAAGGCGCCCGGCGCGGTAAACACCACCACGTTATTGCGCGCGGCCATGTCGCCGATGATGCGGCGGTCGATGATATTGGCGGCGCCCACCCATAGCGTGACGCCGTTACGGGTTTTGAAGGCTTCGGGCGGCAACGCGTGGGGTTCCGCTAACAGCCCCCACGCGGCGGAACACACCAGCATGCCGTCACGCAGGCGGCCGATGTCGCGCAGAAAGGTGGCGTTGAACAACAGCACGCGCAACGTCGCAATGTCGGACGCCGAGCAAAGCGCCGTCGTGTGCGTGGCGGCGTCGATCAGGCGATGGCTTTCCTGCGCCACGCGCAGGGCGTGGGCCAGCAGGCGGGAATTATGGGCCGCCAGCCGGTCGTCGACCTGATTCAGTTCAATCAGCCGTCCGCCCAACAAGCCCGCCAGGAAACCCAGCGTCGACATCAACAGGACTACGGCCGTAATTCGAATACGTGACATCGGGGTAAGGGAGGGACACTGGCGGCGCTTCTCAAGGGGAGCACCTGCGCGTAAGGCAATGTAACCGCAAGCGTCCCGTCCCCCAAAAAGAAAAACGCCCATCTCGTGAATGGGCGTTCTTTTTTTGGCAAAACCTGCTGCCCGCTTATCCCTGAACCAGGGCGGACTGGCCATTGCGGGCCGTGCGCACCACGTTGAACAGGTTCTTCGGGTCTTGCAATTGCGGCGCCACTTCAATTTGGGCGCCAATGCCATGCCGGGCGGCGCTATCGCGCAACCAGCGCAGGGCCGAGAAGTCTTCCAGCGCAAAGCCCACGGAATCAAAAATGGTCACGGCATCCGGGCTTGGGCGGCCGCCATTCTGGCCGGTCAGCACCCGCCACAATTCCGTCACGGCAAAATCGGCCGGCATCTGTTGCAAGTCGCCTTCGATGCGCGTCTGCGGTTCGTATTCCACGAACACCGGGCCCATGCGCAGCACGTCCGCGTGCAGCTCCGTCTTGCCCGGGCAGTCGCCACCCAGCGCGTTGATGTGCATGCCGGGTTCGACCATGTCGGCGGTCAGGATGGTGGCGTAGGCCTTGTCGGCGGTGACGGTGGTAATGATGTCCACGCCCTTGACGGCCTGGGCGGTGCTGTCGAAACGCACGATGCGCAACGACGGCGCAACGGTAGCCAGATTGCTTTCCAGCTTGCGGGTGGCGTCGGGGTCCACGTCATACACATGCAGCGTGTCGATACCCAGCACATAGTGGAACGCCAGCGCCTGGAATTCGGCTTGGGCGCCGTTGCCAATCAAGGCCATCGAACGCGAATCGGGGCGGGCCAGCGCGCGCGCGGCCAGGGCCGAGGTGACGGCGGTGCGCAAGGCGGTGGTCAACGTCAGTTCGCTGATCAGCAGCGGTTCACCCGTGCTGACGTGCGCCAGCGCGCCAAAGGCCATCACGGTGGACAGGCCGGCTTGCGGGTTGTCGGGGTGGCCGTTCACGAACTTGAAGCTGTAGAGCTCGTTGTCGGCAGTGGGCATCAGTTCGATGACGCCGGTGGCGGAATGGCTGGCTACGCGTGCGCATTTATCGAATTCCTGCCATCGCAGAAAGTCGGCCAACACATAGTCCAGCAGGTCGGTGAAGACCTTGCGCGGGCCTTGCAAGGCCACGATGTTGGCAACGTCGGAAGTCGTCAGCAGTGTCGTCATATTTTTCTCCCCAAGTTATGGAACAGAAATTCTGGCTGACGGCCAAATCAATTCATAGTGACAACATTCCACACGAAACGCTAAGATTCTGGCAATTCGACAGCCACAATTAGCACTTTTCACAATGGATACGCTGGATCAAAGCCTGCTGGGCCTGTTACGCGCCAATGCCCGCCTGTCGGTGGCGACGCTGGCGAAGAAGCTGGACGTCTCGCGCGGCACCATCGACAACCGCATCCGCAAACTGGAAGAGCGCGGCATCATCGTGGGCTATACCGTGCGGCTGCGCCCGGAAGCGGAAACCGATGACATCGTGGCCTGGATGAGCATCGCCGTCGAAGGCCATGAAACCCGCAAGATCGTGAACCTGCTGATGGGCGAACCCAGCGTGGCGGGCCTGCACGACACCAATGGCCGCTGGGACTTGCTGGCGGAATTGCGCGTGCCCACCATCGACCAGCTGTCCGAAGTGCTGGACCGCCTGCGCACGCTCAAGGGCATCTCGGCCACCGAGACCAGCATTCATCTGAAGACGTTCAAGGCGTTCTAAGACATCGCGCCCTCGGGCAATCCACGCACGAGAGCGCGGGGAAACCCGATATAAAACTTTGCATAGCGTCCATGATCCAGCGTTATGCGTGGGGTGCTTGGCCTTGGCCCGCCGCCGCTAAATCGTCAATCCAATCAGTGCCTTAGCAGAATCGCCCGCGCACGCCACCACCTTGCACGAGGCGCCGCCGCGCGGTATCGAATTTCTGCGGACGCATGCATGCTTGCATCTTCAGCCGCGCCCGGCTTCGGGCACCTTGCGGCAGGCAACCCTGCATCCCCACACTCCATGACCGACTTCGACCTGACTCTGCACAACGGCCGCATCGTCACCGCGGATGCCGATTTTATTGGCGACATCGGCATCGTTGACGGCGTCATCACCGCGATCTCGTCAAAGCTTCCTGCCGGCAAGCGCGCCATCGACGCCGCGGGCCGCTTGGTGATGCCCGGCGGCATCGACAGCCACTGCCACGTTGAACAACTGTCGAGCATGGGCGTGCTGTGCGCCGACGACTGGTACAGCGCATCGGTCTCGGCCGCGCACGGCGGCAACACCACCATCGTGCCGTTCGCGGCGCAGCATCGCGGCCAGTCGCTGCGGCAGGTGGCCGATGAGTACGCCGCATCGGCGGCGGCAAAGTCAGTCATCGACTTCAGCTACCACCTGATCATTTCCGACCCCACGCCGCAGACGCTGAACCATGACCTGCCCGAGCTGATCCGCGCCGGCATCACATCGTTCAAGGTCTTCATGACCTACGACAAGCTCAAGCTCGACGACAAGCAATTGCTGGACGTGTTCGCCATTGCCGCGCGCGAAGGGGCGTTGCCGATGGTACACGCCGAGAACAACGACGTGATCAGCTGGATTGCGCGCCATCTGCTGGCGGCCGGACACACCGCGCCGAAGTACCACGCGGTCAGCCACGACCCCATTGCCGAAAACGAAGCCACGCAACGCGCTATCAGCCTGGCCTCTGTGCTGGAAGTGCCGGTGCTGATCGTGCACGTGTCGACGCAAGGCGGCGCGCAGGCGATTCACGCCGCGCAGACGCTGGGCGCACCCGTCTACGGCGAAACCTGCCCGCATTATTTGCTGCTGACCGCCGAAGACATCGACATCCCCGGTGTGGAAGGCGCCAAGTTCTGCTGCAGCCCGCCGCCGCGCGACCCCGTGTCGCAACAGGCGCTGTGGCAAAGCCTGGATAGCGGCACGCTGGCGCTGCTGTCGTCCGACCATGCGCCGTACCGCTACGACGAATCCGGCAAGTTGCCCGCAGGCGACGCCACCACGTTCAAGCAAATCGCCAACGGCCTGCCCGGCCTGGAAGTGCGCATGCCGCTGCTGTTCTCCGAAGGCGTGCGCAGCGGCCGCCTGAGCTTGCAGCAGTTCGTGGCGCTGACGTCCACCAACCACGCCCGCATGTACGGCCTGTATCCGAAGAAGGGCACGATCTCCGTTGGGGCTGACGCCGACATCGCCATCTGGGACCCCGAACGCGTCGTGACCTTGTCCGCCAATGGCCTGCACGACAACGTTGGCTACACGCCGTATGAAGGCCGCCAGGTTACGGGCTGGCCCACCACCGTGATCAGCCGCGGCGACGTCATCGTGGATGACGGCGCCCTGCATGCCGAACGCGGCCGCGGCCAGTTCATCGCGCGAGGTCTGCCCGCCCCGTTGCAGAAGACGCGCGAAATCTCGCCGCGCGCTGCTTTGCTGCGCAAGATTTTCCCGACCGTGATTGAGCCGTGATGCACCACGCCCATCACCTGAACCCCATTCGATAAGAACACCCTGGAGATTGATATCGTGAGCAACGCAACCCCCTCCCGCAAAATGGGCCTGGCGGTCGCCCAGATGGGCGCCGTGAACCTGGCCGACACCCGCGCGGTGGTCGTGCGCCGCCTGGTCGACATGATGCGCGAGGCCGCCGCCCGCAAAGCCGAATTCGTCGTGTTCCCGGAACTGGCGCTGACGACGTTCTTCCCGCGCTACTGGATGGAAGACGCCGAAGCTGTCGACCGCTACTTCGAAAAAACCATGCCCAACGCCGATGTGCAGCCGCTGTTCGACACGGCGCGCGAGCTGGGCATCGGCTTTTATCTGGGCTATGCCGAGCTGACGCCGGAAGGCCGCCAGTTCAACACCGCCATCCTGGTCGACCGCAGCGCAAAGATCATCGGCAAGTACCGCAAGATTCACTTGCCCGGCCACTCGGACCACAAGGTCGACGCGCCGTTCCAGCATCTGGAGAAGAAGTTCTTTGAAGTGGGCGACCTGGGCTTTGGCGTGTGGGAGACCAACGACGTCAAGATCGGCATGTGCCTGTGCAATGACCGCCGCTGGCCCGAGACGTATCGCGTGATGTCGCTGCAAAGCGCCGAGCTGATCGTGCTGGGCTACAACACGCCGTCGTTGAACATCCACTGGGACGAGCCCGCGCACTGGCGCACCACCACGCACGAAATCGTGCTGCAAGCCAGCGCGTATCAGAACGCGGTGTGGGTCGGCGCCGCCGCCAAGTGCGGCCATGAAGACGGCCACCACATGATCGGCAGCTCGATGATCGTGGCGCCGTCGGGCGAAATCGTGGCGCGTTCCAGCGGCGAGGAAGACGAAGTCATCACCGCGAAGATCGACCTGGGCATGGGCCAGACCTTCCGCGACCACGTGTTCAACTTCGCCAAGCATCGCAGCCCGCACCACTACAAGCTGATCACCGAACGCACCGGCGCGGGCGAACCGCTGCCCGTGCCAGAAGTGGTTTAAGCCCGGTTGATGATTGCCTGCGTCATGGCAGGCAATTCTTTTTTGACGATCTGGGAAAACTGCGTCAGAAACGCCTTGGCGATGGATGGCGGAGGTTCGATCCGGGAATGGGACACGTGCACGGACAACGAAATCGCTGGCTCGATACGACGCACCACGATGCCGTGCATCAACGTATCCGTGAGGCCGTACGAATCCACCAGGGCCACACCGACGCCCTGGCGCACGAACGAACACGCCGTCTGGGACGAACGCACCTCGATGGCTGGCGTGACCGCCTGGCCCAAGGGTTCCAGGTAGTTGAACAAGGTTTCGCCCAGCGGCGTATCACGGCCGTAGCCCACCAGCATCTCGCCAGCCAGCATCGCCGGATGGATGACGCTTTCGCGCGCGAGCCGATGGCCCGCGGGCAGCACGCAGACGATCTCGCCCTGCGCGAGCTCGCTGGTGATCAGGTTGGGATGCTCGGGCTTGAAGGTAGAGATAGCGATGTCCGCATGCCCCAGCAGCAGCTGGGGCAGCAGCGCATCCATGCCCAATGGGCGATAGCGGATGCGCACGCCCGGGTTGCGCGCGCAGAACTTCGCCGTCGCCGCCGGGATCAGCCATTCGCCGAAGCTGGGGCTGGACACCACGCTGACCAGCCCGCCGCCATGGCCCGCCATGCCAGCAGCCATGTCGTTCAGCCGGTTGACGCCCGCCTGAATGGATTCCACTTCCTGGAAAAGTTTGCGCGCTTCCTTGGTGGGATGCAGGCGGCCTTTGAACCGTTCAAACAGCGCGTAGCCCAAGCGCAGTTCTATCGACGCCAAGACGCGGCTGATGGCGGGCTGCGTCACATGCAGCAGCCGCCCGGCGGCGCTAAGCGAGCCCGTGATCATGATGGCGTGAAACACCTCGATCTGCCGCAGGTTCAGCGGGCCAGACCGGACCTTCCCGGGTAATTCAGACATGCTGCTTTCTTTCCTCTTGACCTGAGCGGTAGGGTCAGCGCGCGTTTGCGCCGCATTTTTTTCCGCTTCTTTTGCAGGGATTCTACTCAATCATGTCCACCGCTCGCATCACGCTCGTCAACCCGAATTCGCTGACCAAGGTCACCGACGCCATCGCCCAGGCGGTGGTGCCGTTCCAGCGCCTGCCGTTGGAGTTCCGCTGCCTGACGTCGACAGGCGGGCCCGCCGGCATTCAGACCCAGGCAGAAGCCGACGCCAGCATCGCGCCGATGGCGCAGTTGTTTCTGCAAGAAGCCGACACGACGGATGCGTTCATCGTCGCCTGCTTCAGCGACCCCGGCCTGCATGGGCTGCGCGACCTGGTGTCCGCGCCGGTGCTGGGCATCGGTGAAAGTTCGGTGTTGACGGCCATGAGCATGGCGACGCGCATCGGCGTCATCGCCATCGCCGCCGCGTCCGTGCCACGCCACCTGCGCTATTTCCGCGCGATGGGTGTGGCCGATCGTATCTGCGCGGAGTTGTCGCTGGATATGAAAGTCAGCGAGCTGGCCGACGCCGAGCTGGCGTTCGCGCGCATGGCGACGGTGGGCAAGACGCTGCGCGATGCGCATGGCGCCGAGGTGCTGATCATGGGCTGCGCCGGCATGGCCGACCTGCGTGGCCGGCTGGAAGACGCATGCGGCCTGCCGGTAGTGGAGCCCACGCAGGCGGCGGTGGCGATGGCGGCGGGAAGGGTGTTCAGCCGATAGGAAGAGTATGGATGGCGCGCCATCGCGCGCCATTCATCACGCCGCCTGCTGCACAAAATGCCCTGCGGCGACCTGCACCAGTTCTGCCACGTGCGGGTTGTCGCCCACCTTGCGGATCGGGCTGGGGATATCCCGCGCCGCGCGCACCGTGCGTTGATGGCGGCGCGCCGGATCGGGAATCGGCACCGCCGACAGCAGCCGCTGCGTGTAGGGATGACGCGGCCGATGCAGCACTTCCTGCGTGGGTCCGATCTCAACGATCTGGCCCATATACATGACCGCAACCCGGTGGCTGACCTTCTCCACCACGGCCATATCGTGCGAAATGAACAGGTACGACAAGCCCATCTCGGCCTGCAATTCCTTCATCAGTTCAATCACGCGGGCCTGCACGGAAACGTCCAGCGCCGACACCGGTTCATCCGCCACGATGATCTTCGGGTTCACCGATAGCGCGCGTGCAATGCACAGGCGCTGGCGTTGTCCGCCTGAAAACTGGTGCGCATAACGGTCCAGGAATTCACGCGGCAGGTTGACGCGTTCAAGCAGCTGCGCGGCGCGTTCACGGCGCTGTTCGCGCGTGTAGCCGCCGTGTACTTTCAACGGCTCGCTGACCAAGTCCCACGCATGCAGGCGCGGGTTCAAGGACGCGTAGGGGTCTTGGAAAATCATCTGAATATGCCGCCGCATGTCGCGCATCTTGTCGGGCGACATATGCGTGACGTCCTGGCCCGCCAGGCGGATCACGCCTTCGGTCGGCTGCACCAGCTTCATCAGCAAGCGTCCGGTGGTCGACTTGCCCGACCCGGACTCACCCACCAGCGCCAGCGTCTCGCCCGCGCGCAGCGTGAACGACACGCCTTCCACCGCATGCACGTTGGCCACCACCTTGCCGAACGCGCCCGCCTTCACGGGAAAGCGCTTGGCCAGGCCCGCCACTTCCAGCACGGCGGGGCGGTCGTGCACCACGGCTTCGTCAGGCGACCCATCGCCCAGCTTGGGCACGGCGGCCAGCAGGTCACGCGTGTACGGCTGTTGCGGCGCGTCGAACAGCGCCACGGTGGCGTTTTCCTCGACCTTGTCGCCATGGCGCATCACGACCACGCGGTCTGCAATTTCAGCCACCACGCCCATATCGTGCGTGATGAACAGCACCGCCATGCCGACTTCGCGTTGCAGGTCGCGGATCAAGTCGATGATTTCGGCCTGCACCGTGACGTCCAGCGCGGTGGTCGGCTCGTCGGCGATCAGCAGCTGCGGACGGCAGGCCAAGGCCATCGCGATCATCACGCGTTGGCGCATGCCGCCGGACAAGTCACCGGGATACTGCGTCATGCGACGCTGCGGTTCCGACATCTTCACCGCCACCAGCATGGCTTCGGCCTTCTTCCAGGCTTCCTCGCGCGAGATGTCCTGATGCAGCAGATAGACCTCGGCCAACTGGTCGCCCACCGTCATCACCGGGTTCAGCGATGTCATGGGTTCCTGGAAGATCATCGAGATCTCGTTGCCGCGGATGCGGCGCAGCTTGGACTCCGGCAGCTTGAACAGGTCCACTTCCTGGCCGTCGCGCGGCACAAAGCGCGCCGCGCCCGTGGCGATGCGGCCGCCCGCGCGTTCGATCAGGCGCAAGATGGACAGCGCCGTCACCGACTTGCCCGACCCCGACTCGCCCACCAGCGCCACCGTTTCACCACGCCCGATGGTGAAGTCCAGCGACTTCACAGCGCGGTACGGGTTGGCGCGGGCGCCAAACGCCACGCTCAGGCCTTCCACCGCCAGTAGTGTCTCGTTGTTCAAGGCGCTCTCCGTCATGCGCGGCTGGGGAACACGCGCGGCGACATGGCGTCGATGCTGCGTCCCGCGTAGTCGCGCTGCGACACCGTCGCGATCGTCTGCGCCTGCGCGCGTTCCACTTCCTGCATGCAGCGCTCGATGTCGATGGTCAGCAGTTCGCCGTTCTTCACGACCTGTTCACCGTCCACATACACGTCGCGGATGGCGCGGTCGCCAGCCGAATAGATCAGGCTGCGCAACGGTTCCCGGCCAGGGCGCATGTAGGGGTGTGACAAGTCGACCAGCGAAAAGTCGGCCTTGCCGCCCACCTTGATGCGGCCGATGTCGTCGCGGCCCAGCATCTTGGCGCCGTTCACCGTTGCGGCATTGAACACTTCTTCGGTGGATGCGGCGCGGAAATGGCCGGCCTGCAAACGGGCCACATAGCAGGCCAGGCGCATCTCATCGAGCATGTTGTGCGGGAAGGTGTCGGTGCCAATGCCCACGTTGATACTGGCGCGCAGGTAGCGGCCCAGGAAGCTCATCGCAATACCGCGGCGCACGAACACCGTGGGACAGTGCGCCACGTGCGCGCCAGAGCGTTGCAGCAGGCCGAAGTCGTCGGCATGCGGCCAGTACAGCGTGCGGTGATCGTTCAGGAAGATGCCGTGGCCGATGATCAGGTCGGGGTCCAGCAAGCCCTGATCGTCCAGCCATTCGATGGGCGTGCGGCCATGGCGGCGCGTCATCTCGGAAAATTCCACCACGCTTTGCGCGGCGTGAATCTGCATGGGGATGCCCAGGCTGCGCGCGGCGGCCTGCGCTTCCTTCAGCAGTTCGGGCGTACATGTGTCCACCTGCGAGGGGCACAGCATGGCGCTCAGACGGCCGCTTGGATGATCGATGGCGCTATTCACTACGTCCAGCGCAGCTTCGAAAGATTTAACGGCGCTGGCCTCGTCCCAGGTGTATTCCACCGAGTGGCCGTCGGTGGTGCGCCATGCGGCGGAACGGAACATCGGACCCAGCACGCCACGGATGCCGGTGCCGGCCACGACGTCGGCCCAACCTGGGCGCGGCAGCGACATGTCCACGAACGTGGTCACGCCCGACAGCAGCATTTCCGATATGGCGACCTGGTTGGAATATTGCGCGGTCTCGATGCCCATGCGGAAGACGGGCATGTACTCGTACAACGAGCTCTGGCCCAGCTTGTCGCTGCCCAACTCTTCGAGCAGGCCGCGGTTGCCGGGTTCCGACGACGGATGCGTATGCACGTTGACCAGACCCGGCATGGCCATCAGGCCATGGCCCGCGACGACGTTATCCGCCGGCCCGGCGTACCCGGTGCCCGCGTGGATGACGGTGTTGCCGCGCATCACCAGATCGGCGTTTTCGATGTAGACGTGCGAACCCAGTTCGGCATCCCACGCGACGAGCGTGGACAGGTTCTTGAAGTGGGTAATGCGGGCTTGATTGGTGTCGCTCACGGCAGGCTCTCAGTACAGCTTGAAGATGGGGAACGATGAAGAGGCGAAGCAGCCCCTGCGGCGCGGCACCGGCCGCGCCGCAGGGGCGTCGTTTACTTGAACGCGATGTCCAGACCCTTGTAGGCCGCAGCACCGAAGATGCCATGCGCCTTCATCGGCTTCATGCGCGGGCCGCCCACGAGGTACATCGAGTCGTGATACAGCGGAATCCACGCAGCGCCGTCCGAGATCTTCGTCAACGCCTTGGACACGATGGCGTCGCCCGCGGCCGGGTCCAGCGCCTCGCTGCCTTCGGCCAGCCACTTGTCGGTCTCGGGGTCTTTCCAGTTCATGCGGTTGGGCGTGGGCACGCTGTTGGACAGGAAGTAGCTGTTCAGCGCTTCGCCCGTGCTCATGTAGCCAAAGCTCATGCTGAATTCATCGAATTCCTGCGTGGCCAGCTTGCCCCAGGCGGAGGTCGAATCGAACAGCTGCACGCGCAGGTCCACGCCCACTTTCTTCATGTCGCCTTGCACGGCTTCCATGATGTCTTTCCAGTAGCCGGTGATGCCGTAGTGCAGCAGCGACAACTTCTGGCCGTCTTTGTAGCGGTAGCCGTCAGGCCCCTTCTTCCAGCCGGCTTCGTCCAGCAGCTTGTTGGCCGCAGCCGGGTCGTAGCGGTAGGCGTCATTGCTGCCGGCGGGCGTTTTAGTAGCCAGCATGCTGGTCGCCGGTTGCGCTTCGCCGAAGGTGATGGCTTCGGTCAACGCCTGGCGGTTGATCGCCAGATTGATGGCGCGGCGCACGTTCACGTCGGTCAGCATGGGCTTGTCGATCTTGAAGCCCAGGAAGAACGTCCAGTAGAACGGGTCGGCGCGGCTGACGAACAGGCGCTTGTCGGCCTTCAGGTCTTTGATGGCCCATTGCGGCAGATAGCGCGACAAGTCGGCTTGCCCGCTTTGCAACGCGGTCAGGCGGGTGCTTTCTTCGGGCACGATCTTCCAGATGATCTTGTCGACCTTGGGCGTCGGGTCTTTGTAGATCGACGGGCCCCAGTTGTAGCCGGCATGCTTGGTCAGTACGACTTCGTTGCGCGGCGACCAGCTCTGGAAGCAATACGGGCCCGTGCCGTCAAAGGCTTTCACGCCGTAGTCCGGGCCCAGTTCCTTGACCTGATCGATGTTGATGACCGAGTGCATGTAGTGCGCCATCTGCTGCAAGAGCTCGTTGTAGGGCTTCTTCAGCTTGTAGACGACGGTGACATCATCGGGCGCGGTGATGCTGTCGACGGGGCCGGCGCGCCAGCGCTCCAGGCCTTTGGTTTCCGGGTTCAGCCAACGCTCGTAGCTGGCCACCACGTCTTTGGCGGTCATCTTCTTGCCGCTGCAAAACGTCACGTTGTCGCGCAGCGCAAAGGTGTAGGTCAGGCCATCGGGCGACACCGTCCAGCTCTTGGCCAGCGCCGGCACCGGCGTCTTCATGTCGTAGTCCAGGCCGACCATGGTGTCGGCGGCCATGAACAGCACTTCAGCCGCGCCCCGCGCGGTGGTGCGATGCGGGTCGTATTTGTCGGTGTCCAGCTCGCGCAGGATCAGCACCGTCTTGTCAGTTTGGGCGACGGCGTGCGTCGGTGCGGCGAGCAGGCAGGTCAGCGCCAAGGGCGCAACGGCCAGGCCTTTGATGAACGTCATGGTGGTGGATTCCCCGTTGTGGTGTGTTGTGGCGTGATGTGGTTCTGGCGCGGATCAAAAGCGCGGGTCAAGAGCGCGGGTCAAAAGCGCAACTTTGGGTCGAGCGCATCGCGCAAGCTGTCGCCCAGCAAGTTGAAGGCCAGCACGATGAAGAAGATCGTCATCGTGGGAATGGTGGAGATGTGCGGGAAGATCTGCAGAAACTTGCGGCCATCGGCGGCCATGCTGCCCAGCTCGGCAAACGGCGGCTGCGGACCCAGGCCCAGAAATGACAGCACCGAACCCAGCAGAATCGTGTGGCCCAGTTGCAGCGTCGCGTAGATCATCAGCATGGACGAGCAGTTCGGCAGCAGGTAGCGCGTGATCAGGTAGAAGTTGCCAAAGCCCATGGCATGGCCAGCTTCCATGTATTCCTGCTTCATCACCACCATGGCGGAGCCGCGTGCAATGCGCGCCATGCCGGGAATGGCCGACACGCCCAACGCCAGCACCATCGCCACGGTGCCAGGCCCCAGCAGCGCCGACAGGCTCAGGCCGAAGAGAATGGCGGGAAACGACAGCAGCACGTCCACGACGCGCATGATCACGCCTTCCAGCGGCCGGTAGTACGCCGCCAGGATGCCCAGGATGGCGCCGATACCCGACCCGCCAATCACCGCCAGCACGCTCAGCAGCAAGGTGGCGCGGATGCCGTAGATGATGCGCGACAGGATGTCTCGGCCCTGCACATCGGTGCCCAGCAGATACGTGATGCCGTCGGACGACACCCAGCCCGGCAGCTTGCGCGCGATGGACATGTTGGTGGAGTACGGATCATGCGGCGCAAGCCACGGCGCGAACAGCGCAGTCAGCAAGATGGCGATGACCGCCAGCAGCGATAGCAGCAGAATCGGATCGCGGCGCAGCCGGGCGCCGATGCGCGCCAGCGGCGTGGCCATGGCCTGGGGCGGCAAGGCGCCCATCGAAGAAGTCGAACCTGCGCTCATGATTTGTGTCCTCGCGGGTCCAGGTAGCCGTAAAGCAGATCCACGATCAGGTTGATGATGATGAAGCCCAGCGCCGTGACCAGAATCGCGCCTTGCGCCAGCGGAAAGTCGCCAGCGAAGATGGCGCCCACCGCCATGCGGCCCACGCCGGGCCAGGAATAGATCTGTTCGGTCACCACCGCGCCGCCCAGCAGGTTGCCCACTTGCAGGCCCACCAGCGTCACGATCGGCAGCAGCGCGTTGCGCAACGCATGGCGCAGCACCACGCGGGACTCGCCCGCCCCCTTGGCGCGCGCCGTGCGCACGTAATCACCGCTCAGCGTTTCGATCACGGCAGTGCGCGTGATGCGCGCAACCGGCCCGATCAGCACCGAGCCCAGCGTCAGCGCGGGTAGCGCAATGGATTCCAGCCCGGCCAGCGTCCACAATGGGCCGTTGCGGCCGATGTAAGGCAGGATGCCGGCCCCGCCCACGTGCTGCACCAGCAGCAGGCCCACCCAGAACACAGGCAGCGACACGCCGACGACTGACAAGGTCATGACGAATCGATCGATCAACTTGCCGCGGCGATACGCCGCCAGCGTGCCCAGCAGGATCGCCAGCGGTATCGACCAGATCACGCTGGCCAGCATCAATTCAACGGTGGCCCCGATGGTGCTGCCGATTTCATCGATGACGGGCACGTTCGAAATCATCGAGCGGCCCAGGTCCAGATGCACCAGACGCCACATGTAGCCGGTCAGCTGCACGGCGAGCGGCTTGTCCAGACCAAGCTCCTGGCGCACCTGCGCCAGTTCGTCGGCGGACGCGGTCGGGCCGGCGATAACGGCGGCGGGGTCGGCGGGCGCCACTTGCAGCAGCACGAAGCACACCACGATCACGCCCAGCAGCACGGGCAGGGAAATGTACAGACGGTTAAGCAGTTGCCGGATCATGCGACGCGAACTCCGGTCGCGGAATTCGGCCCGCCGTTGCAGCAGCCCGGCAGGGACTGTGCGGCGGCAGGGTGAACGGATCTCGGCATAAAGCAACCTCTCTTGGTGCGCCCCGGGGGCTTACGGTGGTCGAAGAATGCCAGTGCGCCCGAGCCGCGTGGACCCAGGGAAATCCACTATGAAGCGAATGGCGCACATCGCCGCTTCCGCATCGCAAACCCTTGATCTGCAATGTATTTATGCGCATTCGGAGCACCGCACAAAAGGGCATCCGATAACGGGGCGTTATGACGCCTGCGCAAAGATTGATAGCCGCGAACGGCCTGCCAGGGACCCGCCCGGGGACGCGCTGCTAGACTGCCTGCGGCCCTTTGATTGATTGACCCCTTTCAGGCAGTGATCCCATGCGCTTTATCGACACTGAACAGACCCGCAACGCGCTGTCCTTTGACGCCGTCATTCCCGCCTTGCGGGACGCGTTTCGCGACGGCGCCACCGTGCCGCCCCGCCACGTCCACGCCATCCAGTCCGGCACGGCGCATGGCACCACGCTGATCATGCCCGCATGGAGCGACCGCGGTTATTTCGGCGTGAAGATCATCAACATCTTTCCCGAGAACACGCATCAGGGCTTGCCGGGCCTGCACGCCACCTACAACCTGTACAGCGCCACCACCGGCGTGCCCATTGCCCAAGTCGACGGCGACATCGTCACCGTTTACCGCACGGCGGGCGCGGCGGCGTTGGGCGCGGACTATCTGGCAAGACAGGACGCCCGCACGTTGTTGATCGTGGGGTCGGGCCGCATCGCGGGGCTGGTCGCGCAAGCCATGCGCACCGTGCGCCCGATTGAACGTGTGCTGGTGTGGAACGTGCGCGCAGCCGGCGCCGACGCGCTGGCGGCGAGCCTGCGCGAACAAGGCTTTGACGCCGACGCCACGACCGACCTGGAAGCCGCCGCGCGCCAGGCCGACATCATCAGCTGCGCCACGCTGTCCACCGTGCCGCTGATCCAGGGCGCGTGGCTGCGCCCCGGCGTACACCTGGATTTGATCGGCAGCTTCAAACCCGAAATGCGCGAAACTGACCCCGCCTGCTTTGACGGCACGACGGTGTACGTGGACACGGATGAAGCGCCGACCAAGTCCGGCGATCTGCTGTCCGCTTTCGATGCGGGCGTGCTGACGCTAGACGCGATTCAAGGAGATTTGCATCAGTTGACGACGGGACAACGTCCGGGCCGGCAACGTGATGACGAGATTACGGTGTTCAAGGCCGTGGGCAGCGCGCTGGAGGATTTGACGCTGGCGACGTTGGTGTATGAGGCGGTGAGCGACGCGGCTTGAGGGGAGATGCGCAGGTGAAGCGCGGGTGTTGCATGGGTCAAATGCGATCCCTGTCCGACTCCGCCAATTCCACCGGCAGATGCTCGCGCATGATTTCGATAAAGCGGCGCAGCCGCGCCGGCTGAAAGCGCGACGGCGCATACACCAGGAACACGGGCAAAGCGTCTGCGCGCCACTCGGGCGCCAGATGCACCAAGCGGCCCGCAGCCAAATCGTCCTGCATCGCCCACGCCGATCCCAAGGCCACGCCCAGCCCCAGCACGGCCGACTTGCGCAACGCATGCAGCCCATCGGTGGATAAGCGCGGCTGAATGCCGAAGCGTTCCGTCGCACCCGTCGTGCAATGCGTCAGGCTGACTTCGGTGCGATAGAACGTACGCAGCGCCAGCCACGGCAAGCGCGCCAGCTCGGCAGGTTCTTGCGGCACGGGCGCGCCGTGCAACAGATCGGGCGACGCGATCACGATGCGCGGCACCTCGCCCAACTTCACGGCAATGACTGACGGGTCCGTCACCGCGCCCACCCGAATCGCGCAATCCACGTTCTCGGCAATCAGGTCGGGCATGCGGTCATGCAGCAGCCATTCCACGCGCATGTTCGGATACTGCTTCAGATATCGCGCCAGCGGCTCCACGAATTGGTCCTGGCCGAACGCATGCGGGGCCACCACGCGCAACGTGCCGATGGGTTCATCGCCCGCGCCACGCACCTCGCTTTCAAAGGACTGCCACGTTGCGATCAGTTCCTTGGCGCGTTCGTAGCAGCGCTGCCCATCTTCGGTCAGGCGGATGGCATGCGTGGACCGTTGCAACAAGCGCACCCCAAAGGTGCGCTCCAACAATTGCAATCGGCGGCTGACGGTCGGCTGCGTGCCGCCCATCTGCGCGGCAGCGGCTGACAGGCTGCCGGCCTCGACGATACGCACGAAAGTTTCGATCAGCAGCATGCGGTCGGTGCCGGCCGCGGCGGTCAGGGCAGGGGTGGTCATACGCCTATCGTATAACGGATGTACCCCTAGGTTGGCTACCAAAACGCGGGCCGGAAGCCCAGAATTTGCCCCGTACTCGATCCCTCGGATAGCCCATCATGTCTTCCCAAACCTCTGCCTCCCATCCAGCCAGCACGCTATCCAGCGGCCTGGTTTTCCTGCTTGCCATCGGCGCGGGCCTGTCGGTTGCGTCCCTGTATTACAGCCAGCCCATGCTGGGCGTGCTGGGCGTGGACATCCACGCCAGCGCTGAAACGCTGGGCTGGATTCCCACGCTGACGCAGCTGGGCTATGCCTTCGGCATCCTGATGCTGGCGCCGCTGGGTGACCGCCATGACCGCAAGCACATCATCCTGATCAAGGCCGCCGTGCTGAGCCTGGCGCTGCTGGCCGCCGCCGTGTCGCCATCCATTGGCGTGCTGCTGGCGGCAAGTTTCGTCGTCGGCCTGTCGGCCACCTTGGCGCAAGACATCGTGCCCGCCGCCGCCCATCTGGCGCCCGTTGAACAACGCGGCAAGATCGTCGGCACGGTCATGACCGGCCTGCTGCTGGGCATTCTGCTGTCACGCGTGGTCAGCGGTTTTGTCGCCGAGCAATTTGGCTGGCGCGCCATGTTCGTGGCGGCCGCGGTCACCATCGTGGCGTTGGGCGCGGCGTTGTGGCGTGGCCTGCCGCGCTTCGTGCCGACTGCACAGTTGTCTTACGCGGCCTTGCTCGCGTCGCTTGCCACCCTGTGGCGCCAACACCCCGGCCTGCGCCGCGCCGCCACGGCGCAGGGCTTGCTGTCGCTGGGCTTCAGCGCGTTCTGGTCGACGTTGGCGGTGATGCTGCATGGCGCACCGTTTCACCTGGGTGCAGGCGCGGCGGGCGCGTTTGGTCTGGCGGGTGCGGCGGGCGCATTGGCCGCGCCGCTGGCTGGCCGCGTGGCCGACACCCGCGGCCCGCTGGCCGTGGCCAGCCTGGGCGCGGGGCTGACGATGGTGTCGTTTGCCGCGATGATCTTCCTGCCGTTCCTGTCGCCGCATGCCGCGCTGTGGTTGATTGCGGGCAGCGCCATCGGCTTTGACCTGGGCATCCAGACCTCGCTGATCGCGCATCAAAGCATCGTCTACGGCATCGACCCCGCCGCACGCAGCCGTCTTAACGCCATCCTGATGACGGGCGTATTCATCGGCATGGCGGCAGGGGGTGCCTTGGGCAGCCTGGCGCTGGCGCACTGGGGCTGGACGGGCGTCACCGTGGTGGCGGCAGGCGCGGCGGCCTTGGCGCTGGGCATGCGCGTATGGCCGGGCGCGCGCCGCGGCGTGGCGCTTACTCCGGCGCGTTGATCTCGTCGGCCGTGATGATCTCGGCCACCAGCACCACGCCGGGCCCGTCCAGGTAATACTCTTCCTGGGCGGGCGCGCGCAACTTCATATAGGCGTTCTCGCCGATCTGCATCGTATGCCCGGCGGCCAGCTCAGCGCCGCTGTCGCGCATGTAGCCCAGGATATTGTTGAAGATGTCCGAGTAGTACTCGCCTTCGTGGTGGCCCTGGGCCAGCGCGGCGAAGTCGGGCAGGCCGAATTGGTCTGCGCCATAGGTGCGCATCCACACGCCTTCCACGCCTTCGACTTCATACTTCACGAAGCCGCAATACAGCATCGTCAACGGCAGCGTGCGCAAGAGGTCCAGGCTTTCTTCACCCAGCGATTCGCCATCGAACACGCCCGCCGGCAACGACGTATGCGCGTGTTCGTTCATCACCGCCATCGCCTTGAAGCTCGTCAGCGCGCCCGCCACCGCAGCCAGCGCCACGTATTGCTCCAGCACGTCTTCTTCAAAGCCCGCGTAGTACAGGATGAGATGGCTGGCGTGCGCGCGAATTTCTTCCTTCACCGTGGCCGGGTAGTGCGCCGGCGCCACGCACATTTCCAGCGCGTCCTTGGGATAGGGCGCGTTGAAACCCACCAGCCGCACCACATGCTTGCCCCAGCCGACCAGGCCCAGGAATTCCGGCATGTCCGGCGCAATTTCTGCGCGCGCATCGCTCATCGACGGGTGATAGCCGCGCAAGGCAGCCGCCAGCGTGTCTTCGGTCACGGCCAAGGGCGCAGCGAACAACACTTGCAGGCTCAGCGGGTTCTCGATGGCGGGGTTGGCCGCCAGCGCACGTGCGTCGGCGGATTCTTCCTTGCGGCCAAAGAAACGGGAAAAGATGCTCATGGGGTGTCTGGGGCGGTAAGAATAAAAACGGGGGCAGTATACGTTTGCCCTTTTCGCCCGAGACGCCCTTGTCTCCATTGGACACATCTCTCACCGTGGGGGTTATTCGGCGAATCCGTCCGGCCCCACGGCCTGCACCACGTAATCAATGAACGACTTGATGCGCGACGATATCGCCGTGTTGCGGTAATACACCGCGTTGATCGGTTGCCTGACATCCTGCGTCTGCTTGACCAGCAGTTGCTGCAACGTGCCCGCCTTGCGGTCGCCGCGCGTCATGAAATCCGACAGGCACACAACGCCGCCATCGTTTAACGCCAGCTGCCGCAAGGTTTCACCGCTGAAGGCGCGCACGGCGGGTTTCACATGCAGGGCTTGCCCATCGGCTTCGAGCAGCGGCCATTCATTCAGCGATTCCAGCTGCGAAAAACCCAGCAGCGTATGCGACGCCAGATCGGCCACGCGCTTCGGCGTGCCATGCGCCGCCAGATAGCCGGGGCTGGCCAGCACGCGCACGCGGCTGTGGCCCAACAGCACCGCATGCAGCGAAGAATCCTTCAGCCGTCCGATGCGTATCGCCAGATCCGTGCGGCGCTCAAGCAGGTCGATATTGCCCTCGTTGCTGTTGAGCTCCAGCTCCACCTGCGGAAAGCGCTTGCGGTAACCGGGCACCAGCGGCGCAATCACATGCAGCATGAAGGGCGACGCCGCATCCACACGCAGCAGGCCCGCCGGCTGATTGCGGCGCACGTTCATGAGTTCTTCGGTTTCTTCCACCGACGCGATGATGCGCCGCACCTGCTCCAGATAAGTCTTGCCTTCTTCGGTGAGCTCAAGCCGGCGCGTGGTGCGGCGCATCAGCGTCGTCTGCAGCTTCTCTTCCAGCCGGCTCATCGTGCGGCTGGTGGCGGAAATGGTCTGCCCCAGCACGTCGGCGGCAGCGGTGATGGACCCGCTGTCCACGACCGCAATAAAGACCTGCATTTCGTCGAGAGTGGTTTTCATATTTGACGTTATATCAAAAGTCTTTCGCCAATACCGGGCTTTTTCATCAAGTATCTCGCGGGCACACTAGCGTCATTCCCAGGCCGAAAGCGCCTGGCCCCCCGAATCTTCTCCGGAGTTTTACATGAGCATTCCCGCATTTGGCGTCGGCACGTTCCGCTTGCAAGGCCAGGTCGTCATCGACTCGGTACGCAACGCGCTGGACGTCGGCTACCGCGCGATCGACACCGCGCAAATCTACGAGAACGAGGCCGAAGTGGGCCAGGCCATCGCCGAGTCCGGCGTGGCGCGCGAAGACCTGTTCATCACCACCAAGATCTGGGTGCCGAACTATTCACAGGCCAAGCTTGCCGCGAGCCTGCGCGACAGCCTGACGAAACTGCGTACCGACTACGTCGACCTGACGCTCATCCATTGGCCCGCGCCCGGCAACGGCGTATCCGTCGACGAATTCATGACCGCGTTGGCCGACGCCAAGTCGCAAGGCCTGACCCGCCAGATCGGTATCTCGAACTTCCCCATCGCTGAAACCCGCGCCGCCATCGCCGCCGTGGGCCGCGACGCCATTGCCACCAACCAGATCGAACTCAGCCCCTATCTGCAGAACGCCGCACTGACCGCGTTCC
This sequence comes from Achromobacter kerstersii, assembly GCF_902859595.1. GTDB lineage: Bacteria > Pseudomonadota > Gammaproteobacteria > Burkholderiales > Burkholderiaceae_B > Achromobacter > Achromobacter kerstersii. Next base: position 262,034 of record NZ_CADIJQ010000006.1, read on the forward strand.
TGAAGGAACAAGGCATCCATGTAACGTCCTACATGACGCTCGCCTACGGCAAGGTGCTGAAAGACCCCGTCATCCAGCAAATCGCCAGCCGCCACAACGCCACGCCTGCGCAAGTGGCGCTGGCCTGGGCCTTGCAATTGGGGTATTCGGTGATCCCGTCGTCGACCAAGCGCGACAACCTGGCCAGCAATCTGCTCGCGCAGCAACTGCGCCTGACGAGCGAAGACATGGCGCAGATCGCTGCGCTGGAAAGGAACGGCCGCGAAGTCAGCCCGGACGGGTTGGCGGCGGTTTGGGATTAAGCGGCGCGGCCGCCGCGCGCCCCGGCCAAGCGTTTATCGGGGCTCTCCCGCATGATCGCCACAAACGCGTCGATCAACGGATTCGGATTATCCGGATGGCGGGCAGCGGCCAGTTCTGCGCGAAACGCGCCCGGCCCGCGAATACCGACGTAAGCCAGGATGTCCATGCGCATCCGCGCAAGCGAGGCCGGCACCACCGCGGCGCCAAAGCCCGCTTCGACCAAGGTCAGGATCGTGGGAATCATGCTTTCCTGCACGATGTTGGCGGGCTTGCCCGCCGCTTCGATCATTTGCCGCAACACCTGGCTGAAGTAACGCGAGCGGTCGCGTGCATAACCCACCAGCGGCAACTCCAGCACCTGCGCCATCGTTACCCAGCGCTTGGCCGCCAGCGGGTGATCGTTGCGCAATGCCAGCACCATCGGCTCGGCATACAGCGGCACCGGCGCCAGGTCGGCATCGGCGAAAGGCGGACGCAGTAACGCCAGGTCCAGCCGGCGCTGATGCAGCGCATCGGGCATGTCGCTGGAGTTCATTTCTTGCAAATCCAGCATCACGCCGGGATAGCGCTGGCGGAATGCAAACAGCGCTTGCGGCACGTTTGAGTACGCCGCACTCGGCGTCAAGCCAATGGTCAACTGGCCCGCATCGCCCCGCGCCGCCTGGCGCACATAGCGTAGCGTGGCCTCGTGTTCCACCGCCATCTTCTGGATGCGGCGTTGCAGTTCAGCGCCCGCCGACGTCAGCCTGACCGACCGGGTCGTGCGCTCAAGCAGCTGCACGCCCAATGCCTCTTCCAGCTTGCGCACGCTTTGGCTCAATGGCGGCTGGCTCAGGTGCAGCCGCTGCGCGGCGCGGCCAAAATGCAGCTCTTCGGCCACCACGGCAAAGACCTGAAGCAATCGGCTGTCGATCAGCATTTATATTCCTGGCAAATCAATAACAAGAGAATAAGGTATTAGACAACCTAATCGCCGCTTCCTACTATGCGCTGACAAATCAACAGCAGGGGAATTCCCCTGACCATCAGGGGAGTGCCATGGGTACGACAACCGCAACCATCAAACTGCTGGCCGGCGCCTTTGCCGCCAGCCTGTCGCTGGCCTCGGCCAGCGCCCACGCGCAAGCCGCGTATCCCACGCAGGCAATCAAATTCATCGTGCCTTACGCCGCAGGCGGCAGTTCGGACACGCGCTCGCGCCAGTTGGCCCAGAAGCTGAGCGACTCACTCGGCGTACCCGTCGTGGTGGACAACAAGCCGGGCGCAAGCGGCAACATCGGCACCGGGCAAATCGCCACCGCCAAGCCCGACGGCTACACCATCGGCCTGGGCAACTTCGCGCCGCTCGCCGTCAACAAAGCGCTCTACACCATGCCTTTCGATCCGGCACGGGACCTGGCGCCCATCGCCCTGATTGAACGGGGGCCGATGGCGCTGGGCGTGAACGACAAGTCGCCCTACGCCAATCCGGCCGCGCTGATTGATGACGCCAAGCGCAATCCGGAAAAGCTGAACTACGCCTCTACCGGCGCGGGCAGCGCTTCGCACCTGAGCACCGAATTGTTCAAGGAGCAGGCCGGCATGAACGCCACCCACGTGCCGTACCGAGGCGGCGCGCCCGCGGTCAATGACTTGATCGCCGGCAATGTGGACTTCTACATCGAACTGCCCAGCCTGTTCCTACCGCATGCCACCGGCGCCACGCCGCGCATCAAGATGCTTGCCGTTGCGGCCGACAAGCGCGTGCCGGGCCTGCCCGATGTGCCGACGTTCAAGGAACTGGGCTTGCCAAACATGGTGGTATCGAACTGGTTCGGCGTGGTTGCGCCTGCCGGCACGCCGCCTGATGTGATCAAGACGCTGAACGAACACATCAACCGCGCGCTGCAAGACAAGCAGTACCGTGACGTCGTCGAATCACAAGGGGGTGAAGTTGCAGGCGGTACGCCCGAACAGTTCAGCGCCTTCATCGCCAGCGAAAGCGAGCGCTGGACGCAACTGATCCGCCACAAGCAGATCCAGGTTCAATGATGCGGAAAGCGCACGCCGCATGGTCTCGCAGCACGGAGCGGGACGACGCCATCCAAGCCTGGGCATGGCTGGCCGAGCCCTACGATGCGGCGCCCGCCACGGGTGCGCTGGCGGGCGTGGGATTCGGCGTCAAGGATGTGATTGACGTGGCCGGTATGCCCACCCGTTGCGGCTCGCCCGCCACGTCTTCCGACCCCGCGCGGTGGGACGCCAGCTGCGTCGCGCAGCTGCGCGCAGCCGGTGCGGTTCCCATCGGCAAGACGGTCACGGCGGAATTCGCGTACGTGTCACCCGGGCCCACCCGCAACCCTCACCGGGCCTCGCACACGCCCGGCGGCTCATCCAGCGGTTCGGCGGCCGCCGTCGCCGCTGGTATGGTCGATATCGCCTTGGGCACACAAACCGGCGGGTCCATGATCCGTCCGGCGGCGTTCTGCGGCGTGGTGGGCTTCAAGCCCACCTTCGGCCGCGTGCACCGGCAAGGGATGACGGTGCTGTGCGATTCGCTCGACACCATCGGCTGGTTCAGCCGCACGGTGGCGCAGTCTCAAACCGTGGCGTCGGTGTTGCTGCCTCAGGACGCGCCGCGGGTTGCGACCACGCGCGCGGCGCTGAGTGTCCCCTCGCTCGCGCCGCTGATTGTTCCCACGCGCGCGCCGCGCGTTGCCGTGCTCGTTTGTGACGGCATCGGAACGCTGGAATCCGCATCGCGGCAAGCGCTGGAAGACGAGGCAACGCGCTTGCGTCAGCAGGGCGCTACCCTCTTCACGCCCGGATACGACGCCGACCTGAAGGAACTTTTGCACTTGCATTCGCGGATCATGCACGCCGAACTGGCGCGCGCCATGCTGCCGGTTGCACACAGCCCGCAGGCGGACCAGTTATCGCCTGCTTTGCGGGATGCGGTGACGCTGGGCTTGGCGATTCCTTACGCGGAGTACGTGCAATGCCAGCAGACGCGCGACCGCCTGGCGCGGGATTGGCTGGAACGCTTTGCCGACGTTGACGTCATCCTCACGCCCAGCGCGCCCGGCCCCGCGCCGGAAGGCTTGCAGTCGACAGGGTCGTCGGTGTTCAACCGCGTCTGGTCGCTGCTGGGCTGGCCTGCGCTGCACGTGCCTACGGGCAAGACCGCCAGCGGCCTGCCCGTCGGCGTGCAATGGGTCGCACGCCCGGATCAGGATCACGCGTTGCTGGCGTGGGCGGCAGACCAGCAAGCATTGCCGGCGCCTGCACCCTGATCCAAGCCACGCGCGGCTTGGATCAGCATCGCTTCGCTGCCCGCAGCGCCTAGCAGCTCCAAGCCGACCGGAATGCCGCCTGGCGTAAACCCGATCGGCACACTCAACGCCGGCAAGCCGGTTACGGCGGCCAGCAAGCCATTGCCGCCGCGTTGCGGCTCGCCCAATAGCACGGGCGCGCCGCGCACGCTGGGGTAGGCCAACATGTCCAGCGACCCCGATGCCAGCGCCGCCAAGACGTCCGCGCGAATCGCGTGCGCACGGTCAAGCGCGGCTTGACGTGCGCTGCCGTCCGCATCGCGCACGGCATTACGCTCGCGCAAAATCGCCACGACTTCCGGGTGCGGATACGCGCCGTCCAGGATGTCGTCCAGGCTGCGCACCGGCAACCCGACATCACGCAGACATTCGGCAAGCGCATCGCGGAACTCGTAGCCGGTGACATTCGCGGCCGCCAGCCGCGCATCATCCAACGCCATCGACACGGGCTGAACGTGCGCGCCGTTCGCCTGCATGCGCGTCAAGGCGGCGCGCACGTGATCAGACACGTCGCGCTCTTGCTCCGCGCCGCCGTAAAGCGCATCAAGCATGCCGATGCGCCACGGCGAACCGGCCCGAGGCGCGCTCGCCGTTCCCGCATCCGGCCCCGCCATCACTGACCACAAGACCGCCAGATCATCCGCGCACCGCGCCATCGGCCCTACGGTATCCAGCGTAGGCGACAGCGGCACCACGCCTGCGGTGCTGCAACGGCCCGCCGTCGGACGCAAGCCCCACACTTGGTTGAATGCGGCCGGGATGCGGATGGAACCGCTGGTGTCGCTGCCGATCGCCACCGCCGCAAAGCTTGACGCCACCGCTACCGCGCTGCCGCCGCTGGACCCGCCCGGCACGCGTGCCGCGTCATACGCGTTGCGCGTCCGGCCGGACAAGGACGACACATTGGTGATGCCGCAAGCCAGCTCGTGCAGCGTGGTCTTGCCCAGCACGATCGCGCCCGCCTTACGTAGGCGCAGCACGACGTCCGCATCGTGCTCGGGCCGCCGTTGCGCCAAGGCCCGCGAGCCGGCCGTGGCGGGCATTCCCACGACGTCGATGTTGTCTTTGATCAGAACAGGAATGCCGTGCAGCGGGCCACGCCGCTGCCCCGCGCGCCGCTCTGCGTCGCGCAATGCGGCTTCGTCCGCGGCGTGCGGATTGATCGCCAGCACGGCGTTGAGCGCAGGCCCGTGCGGGTCATAAGCGGCGATGCGCGCCAGATAGGCGCGCACCAGATCGGCCGCAGTCAAGCTGCCCGCCGCCATCGCCGCTTGCAACGCGGCGACCGGCTGCCCGAATACCGCGTCGCCATCGGGCAATGGCCCCGCCAGCAAGCCCGGCCGGTTCATCGGAAATGGCACGCCACCCATTGCTGACCCGTGGCCGATGCAACGGGCCGTTCGGTCAGCGCGGGCTGCGTCTCGCGGCAAATGGGCTGCGCCAGCGGGCAGCGCGTATGAAAGCGGCAACCGCTGGGCGGGTTCGCGGGGCTGGGCGGATCACCTTGCAGCAGCTTGCGTTGCGCGGGCTTGTGCGGGTTGGGCACGGGCACGGCAGACAGCAGGATCTCGGTATAGGGATGCCGCGGCTGCGAGAACAGCGTATCGCGGTCAGCCACTTCAACAATGCGGCCCAGATACATCACGGCCACGCGGTGGCTGATGTGGCGCACCACGGCCAGGTCGTGCGCAACGAAGAGATAGGCGATGCCCATCTCTTGCTGCAAGTCCATCAGCAAGTTGATCACCTGCGCCTGCACCGACACATCCAACGCCGATACCGGTTCATCGCACACGATCAGCTTGGGCCGCAGCGCCAGCGCCCGCGCAATGCCCAGCCGCTGCCGCTGCCCGCCCGAAAATTCGTGCGGAAACTTCTTCATGGCTTCCGGACGCAGCCCGACCTTGCCGAACAGCCAGGCCAGCTCGTCCACGCGCGCACGGCCACCCGGCATCGGATAGTTGCGCAGCGGCTCACCCACGATATCGCCCGCGGTCATGCGCGGGTTCAACGACGCGTAGGGGTCTTGGAAAATGATCTGCATGTCGCGCCGCCGGTTGCGCATCTGCTCCGGCGTCAGCGCCAGGATCTCTTCGCCTTCCAGTTTGACCGAGCCGGATGTCGGCTGAATCAGCCGCAAGACGGATTTGCCGGTGGTCGTCTTGCCGCAGCCGGACTCACCAACCAGCGCCAGCGTTTCGCCTCGCGCCACATTGAACGACACGCCATCCACCGCCTGGATGACCTTGCGGCGCGGCTTGAACCAGCCGCCCGCGCCGGGGTAGTGCATCTTCAAGTCGCGGACTTCTAGCAAAGGCGAAGCCGGCGCCGGTTGTTGCGTCAGGGCGCTCATGCTTGCACTCCGTTCAGGGCGGCAGGGTTGGCAGGGGACGACAGGGCTTGCAGAGCAGGCTGCGCCAGCACGCGCGCCACCTCATGGCAGGCCACCACATGATCCGCGCCGTGCGACGACAGCTCGGGCGCTTCGACCCGGCAGCGCTCGGTGGCGTAGGTGCAACGCGGCGCGAAACTACAGCCTTTGCCCAACTCGCTGGGCGCGGGCACCATGCCGGGAATCTCCGCCAGACGCTGCGTGGACGCATTCATCGACGGCATCGACCCCATCAGCGCGCGCGTGTAGGGATGCAACGGGGTATCGAACAATTCCGTCACCGAGGCTTCCTCGACCTTGCGCCCCGCGTACATCACCGCAACGCGGTCGCAGCATTCCGCCACCACGCCCAGGTCGTGCGTGATCAGCACGATGCCCATGCCCAGCGTCTTCTGCAAGTTGCGCAGCAGGTCGATGATCTGCGCCTGAATCGTCACATCCAGCGCGGTCGTGGGTTCATCCGCAATCAGCACTTCGGGGTTGCAGGCCAGCGCCAGCGCAATCATTACCCGCTGCCGCATGCCGCCCGACAACTGATACGGGTACTCATGCACCCGGCGTTCCGGCTCGGCGATCTGCACCAGGCGCAGCATCTCTTCGGCGCGCCGGTACGCGTCGCGGCGGCCCAGCTTCTGGTGCACCATCACCGTCTCGGCAATCTGCCGCCCCACGGTCAGCACCGGGTTCAGCGACGTCATCGGTTCCTGGAAGATCATCGAGATGCGGTTGCCGCGAATCTGGCGCATCTGCTTTTCCGTGAGGCTGAGCAGGTCGGTGCCGCGATAACGGATTTGTCCGCCGGCGAACCGGCCCGGCGGCGTTGGCACCAGGCTCAGAATTGACAGCGCCGTCACGCTCTTGCCGCAGCCGGACTCACCGACCACGCCTAGCGTGCGGCCGGCCTGGACTTGATACGACACACCGTCAACCGACCGGACGGTACCCGAAACGGTATCGAAGTACGTGCGCAGATTATCAACTTCAAGCAGCACGTCGCCAGGGGCGACGGCGGTGGCGGGGGATAGGGCCATGGCGTCCTCCTAGCGTTGGTTGGTCAGGCGCGGGTCCAGCGCATCGCGCAGGCCGTCACCCATCAGGTTGATCGCCAGCACGGTGATGGCCAGCAGAATGCCCGGGTACAGGATGGTGTAGAACGCCACGGCCACATAGTTGCGCGCGTCGGCCATCATGTTGCCCCAGCTGGGCACCTGCGCCGGCACGCCGACGCCCAGGAACGACAAGACCGCTTCGGTCAGCACGGCGGTGGCCGCGATGAACGTGGCCTGCACCACCAGCGGCGTCACCATGTTCGGCAACACATGCCGGCGCAGGATCACCGGCAGACGCGTGCCGATGGCGTGCGCCGCTTCCACGTACAGCTGTTCGCGCAGCGTCAGCGCCAGCGAACGCACCAGCCGCACCACACGCGGCACCTGCGGAATCGCAATGGCGATGATCACCGTCGTGAGGCTGGCGCGTATCACCGCCATCAAGGCGATGGCCAGCAGGATGTCGGGGATGGCCATCATGCCGTCCATGATGCGCATGATGATGGCGTCGGCCCAGCGCACAAAGCCGGCCAAGAGCCCCAGCACCACGCCCAACAGCGTGGCCACCAGCGCAACCACAATCGCCACCACAAGCGACACGCGCCCGCCCCACACAACGCGGCTGAACACATCGCGGCCCATCGCGTCGGTGCCGAAATAGTGCTGTGCCGATGGCGGCTTCAAGCGCTGCAAGGGGTTGATCGTGATGGGGTTGTGCGTGGCGATCCACGGCGCGGCAATCGACAGGCCCGCCACGATCAGCAGCAGCACCAAGCCAATGATCAGCGTCGGATGCTTGCGCACCCAGCGCCAGCGCCGGCCGCTGGCCGTCAAGGCCTCGTGCAGCAGAATGGGCGCTGCGGGCGCGGGGGCCGCAGCGTTGGAAAGGGAATTATCAGACATGGTGTTCTCCCGCGGCGGGTCAATAGCGGATACGCGGATCGAACAGCCGGTAGCTGAGGTCGATCAACAGATTGATCAGCACGTAGGCGCCGGCCGAAATCAGCAGCACGCTCTGGATCACCGGATAGTCATGATGCTGAACGGCGTCGATCACCAGCCGGCCAATACCCGGAATGGCAAACACGGTTTCGGTCACGACCACGCCGCCAATCAGCAGCGCGATGCCCACGCCCACCGTTGTCGCAATGGGAATGGCGGCATTGCGCAGCGCGTGCTCCAGCACCGGCAGCACCGCCAGGCCTTTGGCGCGCGCCGTGCGGATGTAGTCTTCGTGCAGCACTTCGACGACCGTCGCCCGCGTCATGCGCGTGATGAGCGCGATGTACACCAATGCCAGGTTGATGCACGGCAAGGTCAGGTTGCGCAGCCACGGCCCGACGCCTTGGGACAAACTGACGTAGCCCTGCACCGGCAGCCACTGCAACTTGACGGCAAAGCCGTAAATCAGCAGGTAGCCCACCAGAAACACCGGCAACGAAAACGCCAGCACCGCGAACAACATCACCAGGCGGTCGATCCAGGTGCCGGCGCGGTAGGCCGCCAGCACGCCCAGCGGCACCGCCACCAGAATCGACACCAGCATCGTGATGGCGGCAATCGACAACGTGGGTTCCACCCGCTGCGACAACAGCTGCGTCACCGGCACCTGAGTGAAGATGGAGGTGCCAAGATCGCCCTGCATCAGCTTGGCCGCCCACAGGCCAAACTGGCGCCACAGCGGCTCGTCCAGGCCCAGCGCCGTGTGCAGCTTGGCGATGTCCTCGGCAGTGGCGAAGTCGCCGGCAATCAACGCCGCCGGGTCGCCGGGCGACAGGTGGATGAGCAGGAACACGATCACTGCCACCACCGCCATGACAGGCACGATGGCCAGCACGCGCCGAATGATGTAACCCATAGTTGTCTCGCGTATCGGTAACGGCGGCGGACTACTTGTCCAGCACCCAAAGGTTCGGCAAGCTCCAGATCTTGTCCGCGTGCTTCAGGCTGTTATGCGCGGCGAAAGCGCGCGAATACTGGCCGATGGAAATCACGGGGAAGACTTCGTAGACGCGTTCCTGGAACTGATCCAGCACGCGCTTGCGCTCGTCCGAACTGGTGGCGGAAATCCACTGCTCGCGCAGCTCATCCAGCTTCTTGTCGCACGGCCAGCCCGGCAGGCTGTTGCCGCACACCGCGCCCAGATACGTGTTGCTGATGGGCGAGTCCACGTTGAACTCGGAGGCCGCCGACAGGAAGATGTTCCAGCCGCCCTTGTCCAGCGTTTCTTTGCGGGCGCGGCGGGCGGTCAGCGTGGCCCAGTCCATCGACTGAATGTCCAGGTTGACGCCGATGTCCTGCAAGGCCTGAATGGCGACCAGCGTGGCGGAATTCAGATAGGCCAGATCGGTCGGCAACAGAATCGCCAGCTTCTCGCCCTTGTAGCCCGCTTCGGCCAGCAGCTTCTTGGCCAGCGCCGGGTCGGGTTTGGCGTAAGGCGCCGCGCCGGCCGTGCTGTCGTTGGGGCCGCCGCAGATGAAGACCGTGGCGCAGTACTTCATGCGCAAGTCGTCCGGGTAGCCCATGGCGGCCGTGAACTTGTCTTGATCCACCAGATGCGCAATGGCTTGGCGCGCCTTCGGGTTGTCAAACGGCGGCATGGATTGGTTCAGGATGATGTAGCCCTGAGCGCGTTCCAACACGCCGATCTTCACGTTCTTGTTGGCGCGCAATGCGTCGATGTAATCGGCGGGCGCCTGCTCGATCATGTCGACTTCGCCGTTGGTCAGTGCGGCCGTTGCGCTGTTGGAGTCGGGCAGCACGCGCCATTCCACGCGGCCAATGTGCGGCGTCTTGTCGCCTGCGAGTCCGTCTGCGGGCGCCTTGGGGCCGATGTAGTGCGGGTTCTTTTCGAACACGATCTTGCTGCCCGGCACCCATTCATCGCGCTTGAACACGTAAGGGCCAGAGCCCACCACTTCGGTCAAGGGGCGGGTCGCCGGCTGAGACGCCAGGCGCTTGGGCAGGATGAACGCGGGGTAGCTGGACACCTTCGCCAAGCCGTCCAGCACCATGTCGAAGGGCTGGGTCAGCGTCAGCTTGAAGCGCGTGTCGTCCAGCGCTTCCCATTTGCCGCCGGCGCGCGTGATGGCCTGCCCGATGTTGTCGCGGGCCGACCAGCGTTCCAGCGACGCGATGACATCCGCCGTGGTCAGCGGCTGGCCGTCGCTGAATTTCAAGCCGGGCAGAAGCGTGAACGTCCACGTCTTCTTGTCGTCGCTGGCCTCGTACTTCTCAACCATCTGCGGCTGCGGCTTGCTGTGCGTATCCATCGCGAACAGCGTGTCGTAGACCATGTAGCCGAAGTTGCGCGTGATGTAGGCGGTGGTGAAGGTGGGGTCCAGCACCTTCAGATCGGCGTGTGGCACGATGCGCAACGTCTTGGGCGACGTATTGGCTTGCGCGTGCGCGGTTGCCGCACCCAGGGTGCAGGCCAGCGCCAGCGTCGTCGTCGAGAACAGGCAAAGCAGGCGGTTTTTCATCGCACTAGGCTCCCATCAAATTGGTGGATTCGCCGGCGGCTTCGCGCCGGCAGGATCTTAAAGCGGCCACTTCGGCAGCCGGATGTTGCGATACGTCAGCGTCTTCCAATCCGGCGTGGCAACGCCTTTGCCGCCCACATAGATGATGTGGCGCGCCACTTTGGAGAACGACGCGTGGAAGTGCTGCGCGGACTTGACCACGATGATCTTCTTGGCCGCCAGATCGCATTCCAGCTGCGTGAAAAGATCCATATTGATGGCCTGGTTGCGCACGGAAGTCAGCACGATCTGGATGCCCTGCGCCTCGACCAGCACGCAGTCGCCCATCGGCGCGGGCGCGCCAGACAGGCCGGTCATCACCATTTCGGGCTGCACGGCAAGCACCGTGCAACGCAGGTCGACGGGGTCACCCGATAGCGGGCCGACCTTGCCGCCGATGCGCAGGGCCAGCTCGGCGCCCACGCCCGCATCGAACGCGATGCGCGCGGCAACCGGGTCCCACATGGGCCCCAGCGCCGCATTCGCGATGCCGCGCTCAAGCATGCGGCGCAACACGAAGGTGGCGTCGCCCGGCGCGCCGCTGCCCGGGTTATCGGGCCGGTCGGCCAACACTACCGGGCCGCCATCGAACGCCAACGCTTCGTCCAACGCTTCATCCACGCTGCGGTAAGGCACCATCAGTTGCTCACGCATGCCGATCAGTTCGTCGGCAAGCGTGCGTGCAAGCGTTTGCGCCGCGGCCGCATCACCGTCTGCATAGACCAGCACCTTGGTGCCCATCTCGGGCACGTCACCGGTGGCGAAGCCTTGCGCGGCCGAGATCGACAGAATGCCGTCGCGCCCTTCCAGCGCCTTGATGCGGCTGACAAAGCCACGCGCCGGTTCGCGCGTGGTGTGCATGGGCACGATCATCTGGCAGTCGACCAGCGCCGCCACAGGCCGCGTGCGGCGGGCGTGCGCGTCCAGGCACAAGGCCAGCAGGTCTTCTGCGCGTTCGCGGATGTCGGTGTGCGGATATTCCTTGAATAGCACCAGCACCGTCGCCTGTTCCACCATCAGCGGCGTCAGGTGCGCGTGCGGGTCCAGCTCGGCGCCCACGATGACATCGGGGCCAACCAGCGCACGCACGCGTTGCAGGATGTCGCCTTCGCAGTCGTCGTAGCCATCGGCCACCATGGCGCCATGCAGGCCCAGCAGCACCATGTCCACGGGCAGCGCGGCGCGCAGGTCCGACAGAATTTGGTCGCGCAAGGTTTCGTAGGCGGCGCGCGTCGTGTTGCCCCCCGGTTGTGCCGAAGCGACCAACCCTTCCACCAGCGTCCAGCCGGCTTCGCGGCCCTGCAAACGCGCCACATAGAGCGGCGCGCCTGCGAAGGTGACGGAATCGGGGTGCGTGCCCGCCGGGTAGTAGTCGCGCTCTTGAAAGGCGGCAAGACTGGTGGGCATGGGCGCGAAGGTGTTGGTCTCGGTGCCAAGACCGGCGCTGAAGACCTTCATGGCTGCGCTCCCGGACAGGCTGGCGCAAGCGCCGCGGCACGCGCGGCGATCCGGTAAGACGTCATCATTTCCCCTTGTATAGGCCGGTTATCCGTCATCGCCTGCCTGGTCAACAAGGTGGCGCTGCGTTCCGTATGCGGATCATCGGCGGCCGGGCACCCGCGGCACAAATAGCTAACGTGCGGCTATGGATAACCCAAGGTTATGGTGTGCGCGTTTTTCGGGAAAAAAGCGGGGGAAATGCCCCAGAGGTGTGCGTGCGCTAGGGAAAACGATAGGGCGGCAACGCGTCGCCACACACATATCGCAAGGTTATGGATAGCGCGTGTTTTGGAATTTGCTCAGCCACACACACGCGGCTCAGAATCGTGCCCTACCTGAACCTACGAGGCGAGTCATGCGGGTATGCGTAATTGGGGCGGGCGTGGTCGGCGTTACGACGGCGCACCTGCTATCGCGGGCGGGCCACGAGGTCACGCTGGTGGACGAACGCGCGGAGCCGGCGCTGGGCAGCAGCTTCGCCAACGGCGGGCAGCTCAGCTATAGCTATGTGGCGCCGCTTGCCGGCCCGGGCGCATTGGCGGACATGCCGGGCTGGTTGTTCCGGCGCGATTCGCCGCTGCGATTGCGCTATCGCTTCGACCCGTCGCAATGGTTCTGGCTGGCGGGATTTTTGCGGGCGTGCCGCGCATCGGTGTCGCGCGCATCCACCGCGCAATTGCTATCGCTGTCTTATCTCAGCCGCGACACCTTGCACGCCTTGCTGGCGGAAGCGCCCATGGATTTCGGCTTGTCCCGAACCGGCAAGCTCATCGTGTTTCGGGACGCCGCGCAGCTGGAGAAGGCCGCCGCGCTGGTGCGCTACCAGGCCGAGCACGGCACGGACCAGCGCGTGCTCTCGCGTGACGAGACGCTGGCGGCCGAGCCCGCCCTTGCCGGCATGGGCGCGCGCATTGCGGGCGCCGTCTATACCCCCAGCGAAGAAACGGCCGACTGCCATCGCTTTACCGCTGCGCTATTCCAGCGGCTGCACAGCGCGGGGAACGTAAGCGTCCACATGAACACCCGCGTGCAAGGCTTGCGGCGCGAACGCGGCCGCATTGTCGCCGCGCAGACTCAAGCGGGCGACGTGCAGGCGGATGCGTTCGTTGTGGCCTCCGGCATCGGCAGCCGGCCGCTGCTGGCGGCGTTGGGCCAGCGCGTGCCGCTCTACCCGCTCAAGGGCTACAGCCTGAGCGTGCCGATCACCGCTGACACCGCCGATATCCCGGCCATCAGCGTCACCGACTACGAACGGCGCATCGTTTACGCGCGCCTGGGCAATGTGCTGCGCATCGCAGCCATGGTCGACATCGGCGCCAAGCACGCGGACGTTGACGCATCGCGGCTGGCGACGTTGCGGGGTCAGGTAGGCGAAGCGTTTCCCCGGCTGGACCTGACGCGCGCGTTGGCTTGGGCGGGCGTGCGCCCCGCCACGCCAACCAGCAAGCCGCTTATTGGCAAGAGCCGCGCCGCCAGCAACCTGTGGCTGAACATCGGCCAAGGCGCGTTGGGCTTCACGCTGGCCTGCGGCAGCGCGGCCTTGTTGACCGCGCAAATGAGCGGCAGCGCCTTGCCCATCGACGCCGCGCCGTTTCAACCCTGAACGGGCGCCGCGCGCGCCTTGGAGCCGTCTCATGCGTATCTTCACCGGCGCACTCGCCACTGAAACCAATACCTTTTCGCCGTTGCCAACCGGCTTGGCCGCCTTCACGTCGCGCGAGTATCTGCCGGCCGGCACGCACCCCGATCACATGACGTTCTACGGCGGCCCCTTGTGGGTCGCGCGCCAACGCGCGGATGAATATGGATGGACCGTCATCGAAGGCTTGGTGGCCTCGGCGCAGCCGGGCGGCACCACCACACGCGCCGCCTATGAAACCCTGCGCGACGAGCTGCTGGCCGACTTGCGCGCCGCGCTGCCGGTGGACATGGTGCTGCTGGGCCTGCATGGCGCGATGGTGGCCGATGGCTACGACGACTGCGAAGGCGACATCCTGCAACGCGTGCGAGCGCTGGTCGGCCCCGATGTCATCGTGGGCGCCGAGCTGGACCCGCACGCGCACCTGACGCCGCTGATGGTGGAACAGGCGACGGTGCTGGTGCTGTTCAAGGAGTATCCGCACATCGACGTCTACGAGCGCGCCTGTGAACTCGTGGACCTGTGCCACGCAGCGCACCTGCGCCAGCAACATCCGGTGCCCGCCCTGGTCGATTGCGACATGGTCGTGCCCATGCACACCATGCGCGAGCCGGCACGCAGCTTCGTCAGCCGCATCAAGGCGCTGGAAGGGCGCGACGGCATTCTGTCCATCTCGGTGGCGCAGGGTTTCGCCACGGGCGATGTGCCAGAGATGGGCACGAAGGTGCTGGTCTATGCCGACGGCGATGCGGCCCGCGCGCAGACGCTTGCGCGCACGCTTGCCGACGACCTGATCGGCATGCGTGAACAGCTGATGGTGCCGTACCGCAGCGTCGATGAAGCCCTGGACGAAGCGTTGGCGTTCGATGGCGGACCCATTGTGCTGGCCGACCGGTCCGATAACCCGGGCAGCGGCGCAGCCGGCGACTCCACCTATCTGCTGGCGCGCATGCGAGAGCGCGGCATCCGCAACGCCGCGCTCGGCCCGATGTGGGACCCGGTTGCCGCGCGCATCGCGTTCGATGCGGGCGTGGGTGCCGAGCTGGATCTGCGCATCGGCGGAAAGGTCGGCCCGCTGTCAGGCGCGCCCGTCGACGCGCGCTGCCGCGTGGTGGCCACGCACGCCAACATGATGATGACCGGCAACTCCAATACGCAAATCGCGTTGGGTGATTGCGCGCTGGTCGACGCGGACGGCATCCTGATCGCACTGGTGTCGCTGCGCACGCAGGCCTATCACACCGACCTCTTCACCCAGCTGGGTTGCGATCTGACCGCGCAACGGCTCATCGTCGTGAAATCGGCGCATCATTTCTACGCCCGCTATGCGCCCCTGGCGCGCGCCGTGGTGTACGTGGCCGCGCCGGGTTCCGCCAGCCCGGACTGGCGCAGCCTGCCTTACCGCAAGATCCGACTGCCGAAATGGCCCATCGCCTAGGGCGCGCCTGGCGGTCTCCTTTCGATTTGGAATGACCGCGTCATCCATTGGTATTAACAGCGTCACGTGTTCACAATTCGTTGACGCCAGTTGGCATACAGTGCTTCATCATGAACCGTTCCCGGGCGAATTCGCCCGCCCCGGACAGGAGCCATCCTGAAATGACTGAAGCCCCGGCCACCGCTCCGCCGCAGTTCCACTCCCGTCTTATCGCCGCCGCGCTGCTGACCGGGCTGCTTGCCGGCCTGGGCGGCATGTTGCTCGGCATGCTGTTGCACGCGGTCCAGCACGTGGCCTATGGCTACAGCCTGGATCACATCATCAGCCACGAGACCTTCCTGGAAGGCGTCCAGGCCGCCAGCGGCGAGCGGCGCTTGGGTGTCTTGATGTTGTGCGGGCTGATCGCGGGCGGCGGATGGTGGCTGATCTACCGCTACGGACGGCCGCTGGTCAGCGTGACGCAGGCCGTGCAAGACCCCGCCCTGCGCATGCCAGCCATGACGACCCTGGCGCACGCCACACTGCAAATCATCACCGTAGCGCTGGGCTCACCGTTGGGCCGCGAAGTCGCTCCGCGAGAAGTGGGCGCGCTGGCCGCCAGCCGGCTTGCAGCGTGGCTGCGGCTGCCGCCCGAACAACACCGGATGATCGTCGCCTGCGGCGCGGGCGCGGGGCTGGCTGCGGTCTACAACGTGCCGTTGGGCGCGGCGCTTTTCGTGCTGGAGGTGTTGCTGGGCACCTTCGCATGGCCCGCCGCCATGTTGGCGTTGGTAACCTGCTGCATCGGCGCCGTGGTGGCGTGGGCGGGCTTGGGCAACGACATCCAGTACCTCGTTCCCGACATGTCAGTCAGCGCCGGCCTGATCGTCTGGTCCGTCGTGACAGGGCCGCTGTTTGGCTGCGCCGCGTATGGCTTTGTGCGGCTGACCACCGCCGCCCGCCGCCGCGCCGCACGCGGATGGCGGCTGCCCGTGACGGCCTTGTTGAATTTCACCATGATCGGCGGGCTGGCGATGCTTCTGCCTGCGTTGCTGGGCAACGGCAAAGGGCCGGCGCAACTGGGCTTTAGCAGCGAGCTGACGATAGGCATGGCGGCGATTCTGCTCGTGCTGAAGGTGGCCATCACCACCAGTTCGCTGCGCGCAGGTGCGTCCGGCGGGCTGCTGACGCCGGGCATCGCCATCGGCGCCTTGATGGCCGTTGTGCTGGGCGGGCTGTGGAGCCTGGCCTGGCCTGACGGGCCGCCTGGCGCCTATGCCGTCGTTGGCGCGGCGGCGTTTCTGGCGTCGTCCATGAGCATGCCGCTCACGGCCATCGTGCTGATTCTTGAATTCACGCGCGTGGATCAGGGTTTTTTGGTGCCGATGATCCTGGCTGTGGCAGGCTCTGCGGTAACCCATCGTTTTTGCGCGGCCCGCGCCGCCCGCAGCGCCGATGCCGCCCGCGCACCGCGGCCTGAATCCGCTTGAATTCGCTTAAATCCGCTTGAATCCGCTTTATCCCGCTTGATCCCGATTTATCCCGCCTTATCCCGCTGACCCGGCACGCAACACCTCCCGACCCGAGATTTTCATGAAGTCACGCAACCTTACCGGCATCCAACGCTACGACGCCCCCGCAGGCGGTTGGGGCGCGCTGAAAGCCACCGCCCAAGCCGTGGCGGACCAGATGCGCATTGCCGAAGCGCCTGTTTTGCTTCTGCGCACCAACAAGCCCGACGGCTTCGATTGCCCCGGCTGCGCCTGGCCCGACAAGGCTCACACGTCCACCTTCCAGTTCTGTGAAAACGGGGCCAAGGCGGTGACGTGGGAAGCCACCAAGAAGCGCGTCACGCCCGACTTCTTCGCCGCGCACACCGTCACCGAATTGCTGACCTGGAGCGACCACGACCTGGAAGACGCCGGCCGCCTGACGCATCCGATGATTTACGACGCCGCCAGCGACACGTACCAAGCCATCGAATGGGACGCCGCCTTCGCTCGCATCGGCCGCACGCTGGCCAGCCTGCCTGACCCGGATTCGGTTGAGTTCTATACCTCGGGCCGCGCGTCGAACGAAGCCGCGTTCCTGTTCAGCGCCTTCGCGCGCGAGCTTGGCACCAACAACTTTCCCGATTGCTCGAACATGTGCCACGAGGCCACCAGCGTCGGCCTGCCGCAAGCCATCGGCATCGGCAAAGGCACGGTGTCGCTGGACGACTTCGACACCTGCGATCTCATCATCTCGATGGGCCACAACCCCGGCACCAACCACCCGCGCATGATGGGCACCTTGCATGAATGCGCCCGCCGCGGCGTGCCCATCATCGTGTTCAACCCCTTGCGCGAACGTGCGCTGGAACGCTTCGCCGATCCTCAAAACCCCATTGAAATGGGCACCATGGGGTCAACTCGCATCGCTTCCACGTACTACCAGGTGAAGGTCGGCGGCGACGCGGCCGCGCTCAAGGGCATCATGAAAGCGCTGGTGGACGCAGACCGCGCCACGCCCGGCGTCCTGGACCACGCCTTCATCGCCGAACACACCCACGGCTTTGACGCCTACGTAGAAGACCTGGACGACACCGCCTGGTCCGACATCGAACAAGCCAGCGGGCTGGCGCGCGCCGAGCTGGAGCTCGTCGCCGCCGCCTACGCCAAGTCGAACGCCACCATCGTCACCTACGGCATGGGCATCACCCAGCACGCGCGCGGCACGCAGAACGTGCAGCAGATTGCGGCGCTGCTGCTGATGCGCGGCAACTTCGGCAAGCCCGGCGCCGGCATCTGCCCATTGCGCGGGCATTCGAATGTGCAAGGCAATCGCACCGTCGGCATCACCGAAAAGATCGACCCCGTGATGTTCGACAACTTCGAAAAGACTTTCGGCTTCCGGCCGCCCGAGCGCCACGGGCATGACGCCGTTGACGCCATGAAGGCGATGGTCGACGGCGCTGCGAAGGCGCTGATCTGCCTGGGCGGCAACCTGGCGATGGCGCTGTCCGACACCAGCCAATGCGCGGCCGGCATGCGCCGCCTGGATCTGGCGGTGCACATGAACACGAAGCTGAACCGGTCGCACCTGCTGATTGGCCGCGATTCGATCATCCTGCCCGTGCTGGGCCGCACGGAAAGCGATGTGCAGGCCAGTGGTGCGCAGTCCATCACCGTCGAAGATTCGATGTCGATGGTGCATGCCTCGCGCGGCAAGCTGGCGCCAGCGTCCGAGCACCTGCGCTCGGAACCCGCCATCATCGCCGGCATCGCAGCCGCTACGCTGCCCGGCAGCCGCATCGCCTGGCATTACCTGGTTGAAGACTACAACCGCATCCGCGACCTGATCGAAAAGGTCTACCCGGACTTTCACGGCTACAACGAACGCATCCTGAAACCCGGCGGCTTCCGCCTGTCATTGCCGCCCACCGAACGCATCTGGAAGACCGCATCCGGGCGCGCCGAATTCCTGCCGTTCAAAGGCTTGCAGGAAGACGTTGCCGCCACCGCCCCCGGCAGCCTGAAACTGACCACGCTGCGCAGCCACGACCAATACAACACCACCATCTATGGCCTGGACGACCGCTACCGCGGCGTGTTCGGCCGCCGCGACGTGCTGTTCATGAATCCGTCCGACCTGAAGCTGCACGGCCTGGAACCCGGCGACGAAGTCGACATCCACACCAGCCTGCCCGGCGAATCCCACCGCCACCTGCGCCTGACCGCCATTGAATACGACATCGCCGCGGGGTCCGTCGGCGCGTACTACCCGGAAGCCAATGATCTGTGCCCACTGGATTATCAGGACAAGCAAAGCGGCACGCCCAGCTATAAGTCGATTCCGGTGGTGATTCGGAAAGTGGCATAACAGCGCCGGAGTGAGCCGTTAGGGAGTTTCTGCCACTTGAGACTATATTTGGCAGAACTCCTATATTTGCTGCGCAGCAAATCTTGCTTATATGGCTAACGTTCGCTCATCCTCCGATTCCTTGGCGGCCTTTCTGGAAGCGTTCTGCGGACGCACGGGCGCATCGGTCGCCGGCATCCGGCGCGATGTCTCGATAGGCGCAAGCCGGCTGGACGCCACCGTCAACCTCCGTCTTGCAACCGGCGACGCCCTGACGCTGGCGGTTGAAATCATGCGCGCAGGCTATCCGCGAGACATCCCGTCCGCTGTTGCGCATATCCAGGACTTTCAACGTGCGCAGCCAAACGCATCCTCAGTTGCCGGCGTGGTTGTCGCGGACAGCTTGAGTCCGGGCGCGCGATCAGATCTTCGGCAACGCGGCATCGGCTACTTCGATCACAGCGGGACGCTGTTCTTCAAACACCAGCCGTGGCTCGTTGATATCGAACGTGCGGCCCCCTCGCGCCCCCGCCGGCCTGCGGCCTTGTTCACGGGGGCTCGCGAGCAAGTCGTGCTGGCGTTGCTTCAGCATGCGGCGCGACATCAGAGCGACGGATTCATTTCTGGCGCCGAGCTCGCTTCACTGGCGGGTACATCGCCCTACACCGTCTCACTCACCATGCAAGCGCTCCAACGCGAAGACTGGGTCGAGACGATGGGCAACGGCCCTCGATTGCGCCGTCGGCTGCGGGATGCCAACGCGTTGCTGGACGCCTGGGCGCAAGCGTGGACGTTGCGGCGCGATACGACATCGCGGTACTTCCTGTTTTCGCCCCCGCGAACCTCGCTGCGCGACACCTTGCTTCACACACTTCGGCAGAAAGAACACTGGGCACTGACCGGTGCCGCAGCCGCGAATGCGGCCTTCCCGCATCTGACCCAGGTTGAGCGCGTTGAGGTCATCGTGCCGCCCGGGCAAGCGCAGGCGTGGGGCCGTGAAATGGGTCTAGAACCGGCCGAAAAGGGTGCAAACGTCCTATTTATTGAGCGCGAAGGGGCCTCAATGATGTTCCTTGACGATGAAAGCGGGCAGACTGGCGCAAACGTTGCCAACCGGTTCATCCAATATCTGGATTTGCTGAATGGTTATGGCCGCAATAAAGAACTGGCGCAGGAATTCCGCCGCCACGTTCTGCATCTGGAACCCGAGCATTGAACGAAAAGCCCAAGTCGGCGCACGCCTACAGCGCCGACATCACCCGCGATTGCGAGACCGTGCTTGTCATCCTGTTGCGCGCATTCGCAGGGTTCAAAGGAAACCTGAGATTGATCGGCGGGCTTGTGCCGAGATATCTGACGCCCGAGGCGCTGCCTGACGTTCCCCCGCATGTGGGAACAACAGACGTCGATGTTGTTTTGGATGTTGCGCTCTTGGCCGAACGAGGCGCCTATGACTCCTTGAAGCGGCAATTACAGGCCGCCGGATTCCAGCGATACCACCCGCGCCAGGGCGTCGTCAGTACATGGCAATGGGTCTATGAGCTGAACGGGCTCCCGATTCGGGTCGAATTCCTGACGCATACCGATGACCCCGAACAGAGTGCGCGGCTAGCACTGCTGGATGGTGAAGCCGTATCCGCATGCCAGATCCTCTACGCGGGACTTACCCACGACTGGTTCGAAGAACGGGTCGTACAGGTTGATTTGCCCAACCAGGGCGGCGTCACGCAGGAAACCATCCGCTACGCGGATGCCGTGGCCTTCATCGTGCTCAAGGCTCTGGCGTTTGATCAACGCCATGAACCCAAAGACGCCGCCGATCTTATCCATGTCATGACTTATTGGCGGGACGCCGAAACGCTGGCGGATCACTTCAGTGCAAGGCTGGTGGAGGGGCGTCAATGCAAGGCATTGAACGCCGCATTGCACGCCCTGTCACGCCGGTTCTGCGACGATGCTGACGTTGAAGGCTATCGCAAGGAAGGCCCCGCTGCCTTCGTCAATTTTCACGGCTTCGACCGCGAACACGCCGACACGCGCATACGTGCGCTACGCCAAGTGAGCGGGCTGGTCAGCCACGTGCTGGCAAGGATCAGCGCCAAGACAGGCCAATCCTATTTGCACGAAGCCGCTACTTAAGCTCCAGCGTCGCCCCAATCACCCGCATCGTCGGCATCAGCTGGCGCCATGCGTCTTTGGGGATGGACGCCGGGCGTTTCAGCTCTGCGGCGGCGGGGTTGTTCAGCAGGTCGCCCTTGCAGGCGAAGACGATGCTGTTGGTCATGTCGTCGTCGACCACTTCGAACATCGCGGAGCCGAACGATTCGCGCACGCGGTCCAGGTACTCGTGGTGCATGGGATGGTTGACGTGGAAGTTGATCGCCAGGATGCCGTCGTCGCGCAGCGCGCGGTAGCAGTCGGCGTAGAACGCTTCGGAGCAGAGCGCGTCGGGGATGCCGCCCACGCCGTAGCCGTCCAGGAAGATCACATCGGCGTGGTCCGACACGTCGCGCATGTGATCGGCCGCGTCGGCCTGGATCACCTGAAAGCGTTCGCTGTCGCGCGGCACCATGAAGGTGTCGCGCAGGGCGATGACGGCGGGGTCGATCTCGACCACTTCAATCTGGGTAGTGGCCAGATAGCGATGGCAGAACTTGGGCAACGAGCCGCCGCCCAGCCCCACCATCAGAATGCGGGCGGGTTCGGGCTTGAACAGCACGAAGCCCATCATCATCCGCGTGTATTCGATTTCCAGCGCATCCGGATTCAGCACAGACATGCTGCTCTGGATTTCCTTCTGCGTGAAATGCAGCGTGCGGCGCGTGCCGGCATTCTGGACGAAGGGCCGGTGGATGGCCGCCGGCTCGTCAGGTTGCGATGCGTCGGCGGGAAAAGAAGAGTCGGACATGGGCAGGGCGGTGGGTGAAAACAGGCACAAGATACCATCCGCCCTGCAGACGTCGCCCACCCGCCTTGCCCGCCTGGCCGTCTACAGGAACGATTTGCCCTGCTTGAGCACCTGGTCGCACGCCTGACGGGTGATCTCTTTCTTCAGGCCGCTTCCGCTCAGGTCAAGCGACTTGCCATCGCTGCCTTTCAGGATGCCCTGCACGCCAGAGGTGTAACCCGTATCGGATTCGGCCTTGCTGGCGCCGCCTGGCAGCTTGTCCATCAACTTGTCTTTCACGGCCTGCGCGTCGCCGCCGCTCAGGTAGTTGTTCTTGATGCAGTACTGCAATACGCCGGCTGCGTTGCCGGCGCTGCCCGCGCTGAGCGATGACAGGGACGAGGTGCTGCCGCCCAGGCCCTCCATCTGTCCCTTCACGGAATCGAGCAGTTGCGCGTGCGCCCCTGCCGCGACGCATTGCGCTGCAACCAGTGCTGCCGCACTAATGAAATGCCTGACTTGGATGCGCATGATGTGCTCCCAGAAGCGGCCCGCAGGGCGGACCCGTCCGGAAAACTATAGGAGATCCGGCGCACGAATCCCGATCGCCGTAGCAATTGAATTCGCAACGTCACGCCTTGGCAACAACGCGCAATTCCGTACACACGTTAAGTATTTATATCGCCTGCCGTTAACGGGATATACCCCTGCATGTCACCGGCCACACACGCCCGTGACTCGACGAAAACCATAATTATTCGCGCCTCAGGCGCGTTGAAGGCGGGCGATATGACCTCTAGTCTACGGACCGACGATTCCATCTGGGGCGCAGCAGCCCTGGCCAACGACACACGCGCCGCCATCAAGGAAGACGCCAAAAAGGAAGGGGCCAAAAAAGAAGCGGCCATCGCGGCCGACGCCAAGGAAAAGGACGACGCGGCCAAGACGGACATGCCCTCCGTTCGCGTGTCGATCAGCGGCGACGCGCTTGAACGCGCTGCAAAAGCCCGAAAAGCCCAAATGGCCGACGCCGGCCAGTCAGCGGCTGCAGGCCCATCTGGCAGTGACATGGCGCGCGGCCGCATCGCCGAAATCAAGCAACGCATCAAGATGCTGAAAATGTTGCTGGCGATGATGGGGCCGGAAGCCGCCAAGGGCATCATCCAGGAACTGCGCCAACTGGCCGGACAACTGGCCCAAGCGGCGGCGACCCTATCGAAGGGCTCGGGAGGCGGGGCATCCGTGGGGCCAATGACAGCGCCCGTGGTGCATAGTGCGAGCGCAGCGCCAAGCGCGGCCATGCCCGCGGCAGCCACGGCTGGCATCACCAGCGCCGCGGCCGCATCGACGACCGAGGCGCCCGCCGCCGGTCTTGCTACGACTTCCGCTGCGGCCCCTCAACCGCAGGCGGAAGCCGCCGCATCGAATGCCGCCGCATCGAATGCCGTCGCGTCGAATGCCGTCGCGTCGAATGCCGTCGCGTCGAATGCCGCGGCATCAAACCCCGCATCGAACGCCGCCGCATCGAACGCCCCCGCATCAAATACCCCGGCATCAAGTACCGCAGCGTCTCGCGCATTGACGGCTTACGCAGGCGGAGCGGCCACGGCCGAAGACCGCGCGGCCGACGCCGCCGAAACTGCCTCGGCGTCCGGCGAAGACAGCGAACGCATCGACGCCAGCTCACCCGCTGACGAACGCCAGCGCGACGCCCGGCAGCGTCAAGCCGATGCGCGCCTGGTGAAGGAAGTCATGCAAGCGCTGAAAGCCTTGCTGGCCGCCGCTGAAAAGGCGTTGCGTGAAGATAAGAACGCCGACGGCAATCGGGTCGCCGAGCTGAAAGACAAGCTGGCACAGGCCGAGCAATCGGCACGGTCGCGGGATGCGGACGGCATCGGATCGCCGGCGGATGACGCCAAGCCGCTTAGCGCCCGGCCAGACAGGAAGGCGACGAAAGAGGCGTAGAACGGACTCCTGCACACGCCACAGGCGACTCATCACACCGGATGGTTGATTCGTCATCTTGATCTTGTCCAGCGCGCGGCGAACGGCGATTTTCTTAATCTGTCCCGATTCCACACGTCCGCGCCGCCATGTCCGTCCCGCAAGCCCCCTCGCGCCATCGGTTCCGGCCGTCCCGACTTGCCTTGCTGGTGCTGCAAGCCGGCATGTCGACGGCGTATTTATTCGGGCGCCCGGCCCAGGCCCAAATCCAGACCCAGCCCGCGTTGGTATATGTCTTTCGCGGTGCGGACGGCGCCTGCTGCACCAGCGGCGACTACCCGGACAACGGCTTTGACGGCCAATGGGGCCAGCGCGACTTTCTGCAACAGGACCGCAACGTCAACATCACCGCAACCGCAGTTGGGCAAACCGGCATTCTGATCGACGTCAGCGGCGGCAAGGGCGGTGATGGCCGCGACGCGCCGTCCAACTTCAACCACTGGGGCGGCAACGGCGGCGGCGGGCGCATCATCGACTACACGCTGTCGGCCAGCACCGTGTCGGCTGCGGGCCGTGGCATCAGCCTGACCTCGGCCGGCGGCAACGGCGGTCTGTACGCCAATGCCGACGGGCGCGCCGGCCATTTCGGCAATGGCGGCGATGGCCATCTGGCGCGCATCACACTCAACAACACCACCGTCACCGGCACGGGCTTCGGCGTGGCGGTGCAATCCTGGGGCGGATCGGGCACCGACAGCGCCATCGTTGGCGGGTTTGGCGGCGCGAATGATTCGGGCCGAGGCGGCAACGCCGGCGACGCCACCGCAATCTTGCAAGGCACGACATCGATCACGGCGCGCGGACCCAGCCCGGACGACGTCAGCGCAGGCGTGGGGCTGATCTCGCTTGGCGGCAATGGGGGTGCGGCGGAACATTCCGGCGACTTCGGCGGCCACAGCAATGCCGGGCGCGGCGGCGATGCAGGGGCCGTGACGTTCACATCATCGGCAAACAGTGCGGTGACGGCGCTGGGCGACGGCATGTATGGCGTGATTGCGCGATCCATCGGCGGCAATGCGTCACAGCGTAACGACACCGATACCAAGGCTGCGGCAGGCGGCAACGCGGGCCTGGTCACCATCACGAACGGCGGCAAGATCACCACCACCGGCAATCGCGCAATCGGTATCTATGCGCTGAGCCAAGGCGGCAATGGCGGCAACGGCGGCGATGGTTCCTGGGCCGACGGACACAACGGCGCTGCGGGCGGCAACCCCGGCGCCATCACAATCACCAACACCGGCGCCATCACCACAGGCGCCGCCAACACCGTCGGCGCAAAGGGCATTGTCGCCAGCGTCCTGGGCGGTGAAGGCGGGCCGGGCGGGTCCAGCGGCGCCTTCGGCTCAGGCGGCAATGGTGGCGCGGGTGCGATGGCCGGCCAGGCCATCACGCTAACCAACGCGGGCGTCATCAGCACCATGGGCAACGATGCCGCGGGCGTGCTGGTGAACAGCGCGGGCGGCGGCGGCGGACTGGCGCAGGCCAGCAACGGCTTCATCGCGGTGGGCGGCGGGCATGGCGGCATGGGCGGCGCAGGCGGCGGCGTCGCCATGACGCACACCGGCAGCATCGATACCTCGGGCGACAACAGCGCCGCCGTGACGCTGCAGAGCATAGGCGGCGGCGGTGGCGCGGGCGGTGACGCCAACGCCACCGGCGTGATCGCCACCGTCGCCATCGGCGGTGCGGGCGGCGCAGCGGGCAACGGCGGGCTGGTGCAGTTTTCATCGCAGGGCAAGATCTTGACGCGGGCGGGCAATGCGCCCGGCGTCGTCTTGCAAAGCATCGGCGGCGGCGGCGGCACGGCCGGGTCGGCCAACGCGGTGGGCGTGGGCGTGGGGCTGAACGTCACCGTGGCCACAGGCGGCAAGGGCGGCAGCGGCGGCTCGGGCAGCACCGTGTCGTTCACGCAGGCCAGCACCGGCACGATCTCGACACTAGGCCCCCACAGCAACGGCGTGCTGGCCCAGAGCATTGGCGGCGGCGGCGGCAACGGCGGGCTGGCCAATTCGCGCACCGTCACCATCGCCCCGCCCACAGGCGACAACCCCAGCGGCACGGTTACGCTCGCCATCACCAATGGCGGGGCGGGACAGGGCGCGGGCAACGGCGGCAACGTCACGCTCACCAACGACGGCAGCATCCGCACGGCCTCGGCGCAAAGCCATGGCATCGTCGCGCAGAGCGTGGGCGGCGGCGGCGGCAATGGCGGCGGCGTGCTGGCCCCGGTCAAGACGCCGACGATCGGCAACTCGCTGGTGTCGTTGGACCTGAGCATCCGGCACGGCGCGCAAGGCGGCCAGGGCGGCGGTGGCGCAAGCGTGCAGGCCAACAATTCCAGCAGCGGTGTCATCGCCACGGCGGGCACAGGCGCAGCGGGCATCGTGGCGCAGAGCATTGGCGGGGGTGGGGGCAACGGCGGCATCGTTCAAGCGCTGGACGCCAATGCCTTCAACGCCATCGTCGGCTCACCGGCGGCGCTGCCCGGCTTGCTGCAACAGGCCGTGAAGTGGCTGGAAGCGGCCCCGCAGATGCAGATCAGCAAAGCCATCAGCCTGTCCACCAGCGTCACAACCGGCGGCCAAGGCGGTGGAGGCGGCAGCGCCAGCGCCTTCAATGTGCGCAATGACGGCGCCATCACCACGCAAGGCGACCATGCTCCCGGCATCCTCGCGCAAAGCATCGGCGGCGGTGGCGGCAACGCCGGATTGATCGATTCCACAGGCGCGTCGAGCCTGCTGTCGAGCATCGACGCGCTGATCAAGGCAGCGGAATCCGGCGCGCAGAATCTGTTCACCGTCGCCCTGCCGCAAACCAGCATCACCCATCAAACGGGCGGCAGCGGCGGCACGGGCGGCGCGGGCGGGGGATCAGCAAGCGATCCCGCCATCGTGATCAATACCGGCACCCTCACCACGCAAGGTGATGGATCGGCCGGCATCGTGGCGCAGAGCATCGGCGGCGGCGGCGGCCGCAGCACGGCAAGCGGCCAGGACTTGCAAGACGTCGTCACCGCGGCGGCCGGGAATCAAAGCGCCGCGATCATCGACAAGATCACGCAAGTCATCAACCTCCTCGGTACCAAGGGCGGGTCCGTGCTGGGCTCATTGATCCATGTGCAAAACGGCGGCTCCGATGGCGCAAGCGGCTCGGGCGGCGTCGTCACCGTAGACGCCAGCGCGTCGACCAGCCGCATCAACACACAGGGCTTGCAAGCGCCCGGCATCCTGGCCCAAAGCATCGGCGGCGGCGGCGGCGTGTCGGTGCTGGACCAGCCGATGTATCTATGGAGCGCGTTCACCACCACCACGACGCTGGGCGCCACCGGCGCACAACGCAATGCAGAATTCACTTTGGGCGGCCAGGCCAGCGTCATCCATGGCGGTGTGCTCACGACGCAGGCAGGCGGCGCGGCCGGCATCATGGCGCAGAGCGTGGGCGGCGGCGGCGGGTTGACGACCTTAAGCCTGCGCAACACCAGCCTGGCCAACATTTCACAAACCGCCTCCGTGGGGGTCACCTTGGGTGGTGACTACACGTTCAGCAACTCCGCGGCATTCAATAGCGCGTTGCTGTCGGGTGGCGCGGTCAGCGTGGCGAACAACACCGGCCTCATCACGACGCAGGGCTGGCTGTCGCCGGGCATCTTCGCACAAAGTGTGGGCGGCGGCGGCGGTGCGGCCATCGTGTCGACCAGCGCGTCACTGGGCAGCGTCGATATACAGCTGGGCAGCCTCCAGACCGTCGCCACGCCATTTTCCACGCTGACGGGTCGCGGCGGCAACGTCACCGTCTCGAACTCGGGCGGCAGCATCGTCACGAACGGCGCGCTGTCGTTCGGCGTGCTGGCCCAAAGCGTGGGCGGCGGTGGCGGGTATGCCTCGCTGGATAACACCGCGCGGCCAGCGGCCAACCCCATGACCATCACGTTCGGATCGAATGGAAGTATGCAGGGCGCGGGCGGCGTTGTGACCGTCACGCAGGACGTGGGCGGCCGCATTGTCACCGCTGGCGCCAACGCGCATGCCATCGTCGCGCAGAGCATTGGTGGTGGCGGCGGCATCGCCGGCTTGGCGCTCCAGCCCAATCTGACCACCTTGAAAGCCGTGACGGCCCCCACCCAGGACGGCGACGGCAACGCCGTCAACCTGTCGTTGTCGGGCGTGATCTCGACGTCGGGTAATGGCGCGGCGGGCGTGCTGGCGCAAAGCATCGGCGGCGGTGGCGGCCTGACGGGCGACCAGTCGTCCGCCAGCTACTCCACCCGCATCATCCAAAGCGCCGGCTTGACCGGCGGCACGGGCAACTCGGCAGGGGTCAATGTGGCCATTGGCACGGGCGGCACCGTGCAAACCTCAGGCGCAAATGCGCCCGCTATTCTTGCCATGAGCGTGGGCGGCGGCGGCGTCTTCAAGGACGGCACGCTTTACCAATACGGCACCCCCAACAACGCGCTGGCCTACGGCGGCCCCGTCACGATCAGCCTGGGCGAAGCGGCCCAGGTTGTCGCCACGGGCGCGGGCTCGCCCGCCATCGTCGCCCTGAGCAACGGCGCCAATGGCGGAGGGCGGGCCGTGTCGATCAGCCTGGGCACGCGCGCACTCGTCAGCGCGAACGCCACCTCCGGCACGGGCATTCTTGCCGTGGCGCCCTTGGCCACCACCACCATTACCAACGCCGGCACCATTCAAGCCAAAACCGCGATCGAGGTGTCGGGCCAGGCGCTCGTCAACAACACCGGCACCGTGGCCGGCGATGTGCAGCTGGGCAACGGCAGCACGTTCAACAACAACGCGGGTGGCAACCTGTACACCGGTTCGCAGTTCGTGGGCGATCTGAACAACGCCGGTATCCTCAACCCGGCAGGCCCCGGTGCGTACGCCGCCACCCGGTTAACGGGCGTGCTGAACCACACCGGCACCTATCGGCCCGACCTGGATTTCGGCAACCATCACAGCGACTTCATCTCGGTGTCTGGCCCATCCACGTTCGGGGGCATCATCCAACCCGTGCTGCATAACCCCGTGAAGAACGTGTGGATGGGCATCGCGCATTTCGACGCCGAGCAATCGCAGATTCCCGCCACCGATAGCGACAGCCCCTTGTTCAGTTATGCGCTGAAGAACAACGGCGCAGGCGGATGGCGCGATCCGCTGATTTCGGTGGACGCCAATTTCACGCCCTCGGCATTGCCCGTCAGCGCAGACCACCGGAGCATCGCGACTTCCTTGCAAAGCCTGTGGAACCAGGGCGACTCACGCAGCGCAGCACTGTTCGACAAGTTCACGGGCGTACAAACCGCCGGCCAATACCGCGATGCGCTCAATGGCGTGGCCCACGATGGCCAATTCGCCCGCGCGGCAAACCAGATACACGCGTCCTATGCCTCCATGAGCCGCATGATGAGCTGCCCGGGCTTTGTCGGCGAAAGCACGATACTGCGTGAAGGCAATTGCGTCTGGTCGCGGCTGGACACCAACTGGACGCAACGCAAGAGCACGTCGGATGACCAGGGCTATCGCATCCGCCAGACCGCGCTGACCCTCGGCGCGCAGCGCGAAATCGTCAACAACTGGTTCCTGGGCGGCTCGCTGGCCTATGCCGCCGGCAAGACGACGTCTTCGAATGACTTGACCGGCAACAGCGACACGTTCTCGGGTGGTTTGGCGCTGAAGTACAACCGCGCGCCGTGGCAGATTGCCGTGGCCGTTCATGGCGGTGTTGAGAAAAGCAGAATGTCGCGCGGCACGCTGGATGGTGTGGCCAAAAGCAAACCTGATGCGTCCTTCCTGGCCGCCCGCTTGCGCACCGCGTATGAATTCAGCCAGCCCACCTGGTATCTGCGGCCTTATGTGGATCTGGACGTGAACCACATCCGCCAGGATGGCTATCAGGAAAGCGGGGCGGGGCTCTTTAACCTGAAGGTGCGCGGCAATGACACCACGTCGTTCATGGTGTCACCCATGATCGAACTGGGCGGCCGGAAAGACCTGGCTAACGGCTCCACCTTGCGTTCGTATGTGGCCGGCGGCATGAGCTTTCTTAACGGTGGCGATGTGGTCACGACGATGCAGCTAAGCAGCTTCAACGCCACGCCGTTCTCGCTGAAGTCGGGCATGCCGCGCACCTACGGCAATCTGTCGGCGGGCCTGGAAGTCGTGAGCCCCAAGGGCATGGAGTTAAAGACGGAATACGCCTTGCGCGGCAACGGACAGTACCGCGACCAATCGCTGACGCTGCGCGCCGCCTACCGCTTTTGAAGGGGCGGTGGCGGCGCTTGAGATTACTTGCGCGACCAATGCCCCATGCCGGCATCGTCATAGAACTTGATGTCGAATCCGCTGGCCTTGCCCTGATCCATCTTGAACACAATGGACGCCAGCGAATCCACCAGCTCGGCTTCGCCGACCGGGGCGAACGCGAAGGTATCGCCGTCCCAGTGCTTGACGGGAAAGCGCATTCCTTTGGGTCCCAGCACCAGGCTCAACCCGCCATTGGCTTCCTGGATTTCCGCAGGACCGTAATAGGGGTTGTCGAAATGGCCGGTGTATTGCGACAGCGCGCCGGCAGGCTTGCCGTTCGCCGGTTTGGCCTGCGCGGACAGATCGGCTTGTGGCGCAAAGAAGGCCTGCATGGCGCCGTTGTACGCGGCGAACCAATCGCGCGTGGGCTTGCCATACAGCGCCGTGTCGATGAAGGTTGCCGCCACCGATTCTGCTGCACCCACGGGCGCGCCGTTGGTCAGCACCACGATGCCGATGCCCGCCGACGGCACGATCCGGAACGTCGTGCCCGTGCCCATCAGGAATGCGCCGGAATGCCCCATCGACGGGCGTCCGCCCAGCTCGGTATTGACGTTGAAGCCATAACCGTAAAAGCCCGAACGCGCGTCAAGGTTGTGCGCGCGCGCACTGAACGACTGCGGCGACAAGGCCGGCAGCAGCGCGCCCGGCGCGATCATCCGCTTACCCTGGAATTCACCATCGGCCAGCAATAGCTTCAACCATTGCGCCATGTCTCCCACGGTGGACGACACGCCGCCCGCGGGCGCCTGCTGATCCGCATTGCGCTGGCCCAGCGGCACGAAGCCCCCCTTCTGATATCCATGCAGCACGGCGCGATTCGTGCGCGCCATGAAGTCGTCGTAGCGATAGCTGGTGGACGTCATGCCCAGCGGCTTGAACAGCACGTCTTGCGCCAGGCTTTCCCAAGGGCGGCCCACGGCCTTCGCCACGGCTTCTGCGCCGATCGTCGTGCTGAAATTCGCGTAGTGATACGACGTGCGAAACGCGTCCAGCGGCAGCAGCCGCAAGCGGGCCATGACGTCACCGCGCGTATAGCCCAAGTCTTCCAGGTCGTCGCCCGCCGTGCCAGGCAAACCCGAGCGATGCGCGAAGAAGTCGCCGATGGTGCCGTGCGCTGACACATAAGCGTTGCTGAGCTTGAAGTCCGGCAGATAGCGGGCCACGGGGTCGTCCCACGCCACCACGCCTTGCGACACTTCCATCGCCGCCACAGTGGCCGATAGCGACTTTGAAATCGACGCAATCTGGAACACAGTGCCGGCATCCACCGGCGCGTTCTTGCCCACTTCACGCGTGCCGTAACCCTGGGTCAGCACCGTCTTGCCGTCCATCACCACGGCCACCGCCATGCCCGGCACATGGCTGCGCTTCATGATGTCTGCCACCACGCGCGGCAGATCCTTCACGGCTTGTTCGCGGCTGCCCTTGGGGATGGCGACGACGTCGGCGGGCGGGCTGGCATGCGATTCAACGGGAATCGGCTGCGCCCACGCTGACGCGGCGCCGCTCAGGGCCAGCACGCACAGGCCTGCAATGAAGTTGGTTTTGCTAGTCATGGTGACCTCAGAATCCCGCTTGATAAGCGATGCGAAAAACACCTTGGTTGATGCGGATGGCCTGATCGCGCTGATGGGTCACGCCGGCCTGCACGATGAACCCGACCGGTGTGACGTAGGTGACTGCGCCGGACAACGCCCAGTCCCAATCGTTCTGCAAGCCGTACGGCGCCAGCCTGCCGTCGCTGCCCGATAATTTGCGCGCAGCGGCGGTGGCGGTCAATTGCCAGCGGTCGCGCGACAGCGATACTGACGTCACGCCATTGCCGTTGCGCACGGGCGCGCCGCGAAAGGCGCTGGAAAACGTGGCTTCGTTAAACCAGCTGAGCGCCCACGCATTGGCAAGCGGCGCGTCGTATCGAAGCCGGGCAGAGACGGTGTTGGCGCTTTCACCCATGCCCGGGTCCACATGCAGGCGGCCGGCGTCCACGCCGCCCGACCAGCGTTCCAGCCCCGGCAGATCCCGAAAGTCATAAGACAGGATGAACGACTTCAGTTGGTCGCTGAATGCCGGCGGCTGATCTTGGCGAATGAAACCATCGTCCAGACTGAAGCGCTGGTTCAACGCGGTGTCATCACGCTTGAACAACACCGCCGCCACCGAATGCGTGCCGTTGCCGCCGGTGGCCAAGGTGTAGCGGCCGCCCAATCCGATGGAACCGCGAAACTCCGAGTTCTCGTTAAAGCCGCTGTACAGGCCATCGATGACGTGCCACGCGTCGCCAAAGCCCAAGTCCATCTTGCCGCCGTACAAGGCATAGCGGTCGGCGGTATAGGCCGCGAACAGGTTGTCCAAATTCACGCCCAGGTCCGAGAACGCGTTGTCTTTGGTCTCGTTGTTCGACGAGTTGAGCGTTGCCTTGGTGCGGATCGAAAACCGCTGCGTCAGTTGCATCACCAGTGCGGCTTCCGCCGTGGGCTGCACGCTGCTCCAGTGCGACCGCGGAATCTGTCCGTTGTCATCCTTGATGCCAAAAAACCCGGTGTAGCCCGTCATCAGCAGAAAGCGGCCGTTCAGCTGCGGATACGTGCCTGCGTCTTCGCCCAACTGGCTGTACGGCGTGAGGAAAATCTCGGTCTTGAAGATGTCGGGCCCGCCTTGCGCAGGCACTTCTTGCGCATACACCTCTTGCGCAGACGCGTCTTGCGCAGACGCGTCTTGCGCAGACACCTCTTGCGCAAAAACGCCATGCATCACCAATGCCGCCACGAGCCCGTGGCATACCGATAATCCAATGCGCTTGCCCATCGCCAAGCACCGGCCAGACTCGATCACCGCGCCAGCTCAGCCGCCAATTCGCGCACCTGGGAATGGATGTTTTCGAACATCGCGAAGTTCACGCGGCTGGCCACCACGAAGACGCCCAGGTCGCGATTCGGCGACAACACCGCATAGCTCATGAAGCCGCCCAGGCCGCCGCTCTTGCCCAACAGCAAGGGTGTGCCGTTGCGCGGCAGTGACACCACCCAGCCCAAGCCCATGCCATCGGCGCTGGTCACTTCGGTTCCCACCACGGATTTCAAGCCGTCATACGGCAGCCACATGACATGGTCCAGCGCGAAGGCTTCCTTGGCCTGGCGCGCGCCGTCCAGGTGCCAGCGCATCCAGCGCGCCATGTCGGCCGCCGTGGAATAGATGCCCGCGCTGGCGTACATCACGTCCGGCACCGGCGCGTTGGGGTCCGGTTTGCCAAACGGGTCCAGCCCCGTCATCAGGCGCTTCTTCTGCGCGTCGTTCACCACATTGGTGGTGTCCGTCAGGCCCGCGGGCTGCGTGACTTCGCGGGCCAGCACCGTTGAATAATCCGCGCCGCCCGCTTTCGCCAGCGCATCGCCCAGCAAGCCGAATCCCAGGTTCGAATAAAGCGTGGTGGTGCCGGGCGTGTAGGCCGGCTTGTTGCTGCCGATCCATTTCCAGTAGTACGCGCGATCAAAGGCGGCGTAGGGGTTGTCGGACGGCTTGGCGTTCGGGTCCGGCAATTCGCGCGGCAAGCCTGCGGAATGCGTGGCCAGATCCAACAGCGTGATGGGCCGCCCGTTAGCTTCGACGCGGGCATTGTCGGGCGCGTACTTGGCCAGCGGGTCGGTCAGCTTGACCTTGCCCTTGGCGGCCAGCGACGCCAGCACATCGGCGGCGAACACCTTGGATACCGACGCAATTCTGAAAATGGAATTCGCGTCCGGCTCAACGCCATTGCCCGGCGCTGTCTCGCCGTAGCCTTGGATGACCACCTCATCGCCCCGCACCACCGCGATGATGACGGCCGGCGCACCCGAGTTCAGAAACAGCTGCATGCCGGCCATGGACACGGCATCTTGCAACGCCAGGTCAGTCGCGCGCGCCGGGGCCACGCCCAACGCGCACGCCGCCGTCAAAGCCAGGGAAGTCAAACGTGTGAAAGCGCGAGTCGCCAGCATGCCAATTCTCTCAAGGTCGCCCGGGGGATGGGAGTTGCGGGAAGGGGTCACCGCAAGCGAGATCATCCCAAAACCTTGGAAATTGACCACCTTGCCAGGACGAAACAACATTCCCGCATGACGAATGACATAGGCGCGGGGCGCGGCGGCCCCGGCTGGCGGGTCAGATCCCCATGCGTTCGCGCAGCGGCTTGCGGTACGAGCGCGACACGGGCCATGCGCCCTCAACCGAGCGCATCCTGATCAGCCACTTGTCGACGCTGCGGCGGTCAACGTCCATGACATGCAACGCATTGGCAATGGCGGTGCGGTGTACGCGGAAGAAGATCTTTTCGGGCAGCAAGGTCGACCACATCCCGAGGGCGCGGGAGTCCAGCACCATCGAGCCGTCTTCCAGCCAGATCTCGCTGTAGTTTCCTGCCGACCGCACGCCAACGATGGTCTCCGGCTGCACGCCCCGCACCACGCCGCGCATGTTCAGATAGACCACCGACATCGAGCTCTCGTGCATCGCTGTGCGGTTGTGATCCAGGCTGTTGGAATACTTGGCCTGACCGATCAGGTTGGCGCATTGATACAGCGCGTTGACCTCGGCGGCCGACCAGCTGCGGTGCCGGGCGGTGGTGTCGAAACCGATGATGCCGTACAGCTTCTTGTCATGAAACACCGGCACGCTCAGCACGCTTTTGTTGCCCTGGCGCACGAACTCGGCCTGGATGATCCGCGCCGTGCGCGGCAGGTCGTGCACATCATGAATGGCCACGGCATAGCCCTTGACCATGAACCGGTGCAGCCACGCAATCAGCGTGGTCGGCACATCTTGAAGTTCGGCAACAAACGGCTGCGTCTGGCCGCGGCACCATTCATGGGTATTGCGGAATCGCAGCATGTCGGGCCGGTACTCGATCAGCCACGAACGATCCACATCGGACGTCTCGCCCATGAAGGCCAGTTGCTCGGATATCGCATCATCGGCCGGGCGCTTGAGCAGGCTCATCGCGCAACGGTAGACCCAGTCGGGCGAACGGTCTGACGGGCGATCCGGTTCAGTGCCGGCGGCACCGTCGAAAGCGGTGTGAGTCTGATACTGGACGGCGTCCTTCACTGCGTTTCCCCTGGCGGCCGAATCGTGTGTCGTCCCTGTGTTGCTGTGCAACACGCCAAGCGGCGATTTTCACTCTGGGAAGGGGAAATGACAAGCGCGGGAAAGGGCGGCTGGGCCTCCTGAGTTACTTGCCGCAGCCCGAGCCCACGCGCGACGTCGGCAACGGCGTATCGCCACCCGTATTCCCCGCGAATTGGCGGATCTTTTCCGCCAATTCCGGCGTGGGCCGCTCATAGCCGTAGCAGTACGGCGGCGTCGGCGCCGATTCGGGGCGGTAGTCTTCCAGCACCGGCTTCGCGTCGCCCAGATAAAGATTGTCTTTCAGACGCAGGAAAGCCTTGTAGTCGCGCGTGTAGCCATGCTGCGCCTTCAGTTTTTCGTAAGCGCCGCGATCGGATTCGCCGTTGTCCAGCGCGCTGCGTTTGGCGGCGATGGGGATGTAGTGGCAGTAGTTGACGTTGATGCCTTCCACCGTGGGAAAGAACGCCGGCTCCACGCACTTGCGCTGGGTGGTGTTGTTGAAGATGTTTCCTTCCACAAAGGCTTTGGCCTCCAGGCTGAAGCTCATGCCGTAGAAGTCCCAGTTTTCCAACAGGTTGTTGAACAGGTGGAACGTGCCGAACTGCCCGCGAGGGTTGCGCTGCACGGTGTTGAAGAAATAGTTGTGGTGCAGCGTCACGCGCGCAATCGAATCACGGTCGTAGTTTTCGAACAGATTTTTCGATGTGATGTTGTTCAGCAGCATGACCTTGTTCGAGTTATGGAACTTGGTCCATGAAATCGTCACGTCGGTCGAGCCATTCTTCACGTTGAGCAAGCGGTCAGACATGCGCGACAGGTCCATGTGGTCGACCCACACGTCGCGGCTGCCGTTGGCCACGTTCACGGCTTGCGTCAGCCGGTTCAGGCGGCCGTCGATGGTCAGGTGCGTCAGGATGACGTTCTGGCTGCCGTACACGCCCAGCCCGTCGTCAATCAACGTGACCTGCTTGCCGCGACCGTCGATCGTTACGTTCGACGGCACGCGCAGCTGCTTGTCCAGCACGATGGTCATGTCCGACGCAAAGCGTATCCACGTTGGCCCCTTCTTCGCTTGCGCGAGCGCGGCGCGCAGCGTGCCTGGGCCGGAATCCTGGTCGGACGTGACCTCGATGAATTTTCCGCCCAAGCCGCCCGTGGCCTTGGCGCCATAGCCTTCGCGTTGGGACAGCAGCGACGAAACGAGCGGGCAGT
Source organism: Achromobacter kerstersii (assembly GCF_902859595.1). Lineage (GTDB taxonomy): Bacteria > Pseudomonadota > Gammaproteobacteria > Burkholderiales > Burkholderiaceae_B > Achromobacter > Achromobacter kerstersii. The sequence continues at coordinate 298,517 of NZ_CADIJQ010000006.1, forward strand.
GTTCATCCGGGCTGGCGCACGATTCACTTGCGGCCGCCACGCCGCCTTGCAACAGGGCCACGGCAAGCAGCCACTGGATTGGCCGACGCACTGTCCACCGGCTCGTTTTCATTGCTGTCTTCATCAAGGCTTGATTCCTATTGCTGCGCGGAGCGATCCGCAGACTGCACATGGCGCCAGATGCCCCCGCTCAGGCGCAGATTTTCGGGGGGGCCGGCCACGTGTTCGCGCAGCCGTTCAAAATACGCCTGCTGCCAGCGCTTGGCATAGGCGTCGGCGTCTTCACCGGGGTTGGCGGCGGGCAGCATCTCCAGCGTGTAAGCCACGTGGCCGTTCTCCCATCGCGGCGCGTAGAACACCGACGGCACGCCAAGACGATGCGCCAGGTGCGATGCGAAGCTGGAATACGTGACTTCCTGCCCTTCAAAGGTCGTGCGCGGTGCGGCGGGATTTGCCGCGCCATCAATCGCCAGACACAGCACGTAGCCCGAATTGATGGCGCGCATGCAGGCCTTGGCGACCTGCGCTTCGGTCTGGTCGGCAGTGGAGATCAGCGCCGTGGAATAGCTGCTCTGGGCGATGCTGGGCGCGGTGGCGAGCCAGCGCGACGGGATGCCCAGCAGCTCCAACGCCATCAGGCCCGCGTACATGGGGCCGACGTGCGCGGTGGCCACCACCACCCCTTTGCCGGCCGCCAGCAGCGGTGCAAAGAAGCGTTCGCCGGTATCGAGTTCGCCCAACAGCTGCATGGATTCTTCGACGTCATCCTCGCGGCATTCCAGCCAATCGAACAGCAGGTGATCGATCATGTGGCCCCAGCGCGCGCGGCGTTCCCATTCTGCGCGGTCCACATTCGTGTCACCGCGCATCGACCACGCCCAATCCAGACGCGCCTGCGGAATCGGGGCGGTATCCAGCCGCGCTTCCATCTGGGCCATGGCTTCCTGGAAGGTCTTCGGCAGGTTCGCGCTGCGGGTGGCGACGTATTTTTCGTACAGGGTTTCGGCGTCGCCCTTGCGGCCGGCCTGCGACAGCGCGCCGATGGCGGCGCGCTGCCACATCAGCTTGTCGGGCGACTTTTCCACAAGCTTCAACATCTGGTCGGCGGCTTCGTCGTACTGCAACGTATAGCGCAGCGCGCGGGCATACAGCGCGCGCGTCTGTTCCAGGTCCGGCGCCAACTCCATGGCCTGCGCAAGCGGCGCCGCGGCTTCTTTGTAGCGGCCAGCACGCAACAGCGTTTCGCCATACAGCGTGAGCAGCCTGACGTCCGCAGGCGCGGCGCTCAGGCCCGCTTCGAAATGCGTCAGCGCGTGCACCTTGCGATCCTCTTCAGAGGCGCGCCGAAGGTGCGCGAGGCCCAGCGAGGCGCGCAATGCCGCGCAATCGTGGTTTGCGCTTAAGGCCGCATTGCCCAGTTGGATGGCGGCTTCCGCGCGGTCGTCTTCCAGCAAGGCGCGCACGGCCATCGTTGCTACGCGTTCGTTGGGCAGCTGGTTCGAATCCAGGCTTGCCGCAATGCCCGCCGCCTCGGCCACGTCGCCGTTGCGCACGAACGCCATCATCCAGGCATACGCTTCAGCAGGATCGTCTTTGGCCATGCCGACGGTTGCGCGCGCGACCTCGGCGGCATCCGCCACCCGCCCGGCCTGCACGCGCAATTGAATGCGCGCGGCATGCAGCGAGGCGTTGGCGGGCTCGATGCCGGCCGCGGCGTCGGCCTCGGCAATCGCGCGGTCCCACTGCTTGCTGCGGCCCAACAGGCTGGCCAGCAAGCGGCGGTCATCAGCGCGTGTCGGGTAAGCCACCGTCAGCTTTTCAAGCGCGGCGATGGCGGGTTCGAAGCGCGCTTCGCGCATCCACGGCGCCACCATCAAACGTCGCACATCGCGCCAGCCGTCATGGGCTTCGGCCAGCGCCGGGTCCAGCCGGGCCATCTCGCGGGCGGGGTCGCCCGCCGCGTAAATGTCCTTGATGACCTCGCGCAGCCGCGCGGTGGCGTCGGCCGCAGCGCGACGGGTTTCAATTGCCGTATCAACCATGACGCAGCCCCCTCAACAATGCCATCGCAACGCGCGAGATGAACATCAACACAAAGCCCAGCGCCAGCGCTTGCAGCAGCAGAACCATCGTGCGCGGGCTGCTCGGACGGTCGGTGGGCACCGGCTGAGCAATGATGGACAGGTAACGTTGCAAGCGCAGCGCGTCCGTCATGGCCTGCTGGTACGACTGCTGCGCCAAGGTCAGGTTCGAATCCGCAAACGCCTGGGCATTTCTCAGCGACTCATACGATTTCAGCTGCTTGGCTTCGGCATTGCCGTCGCCGCTTAGACGGCGGCGCACCGACGAAATCCGCTTTTGCAGCGCCAGCACCTGCATTTCAGCGGGCTTGAGCATGAAGTGGTCTTTGTTGCCCAGCGCGCGAATCTTGTCCAGATTGATCTGCGCGCTGCTGAGCTCGGCCTCCAGCGTGCTGGACAGATTCAACAGCATCGCCACCGTCGCCGTGGGGTCGATGTTGCCGTGCGTTGTCCGCCATGACATCAGCGCGTCGCGGGCGGCAAGCGCCTTTTGTTCCGCAAGCTTCACCGCCTCTTCGCTGACCTTCAATTTATCGGCCACGCCTTTCTCGTTCATCGAGCTGACGAACTCTTCGGCCAGGCTGATCAGCGCCTTGGACAGCGTTGCCGCATCTTCCGGCGAGAACGCGCTGACGCGCAGCACGTCAATCTGCTCCAACGCATTGAACGACACATGCACCGACGACTGATAGGCGCGGTACAGATCGTCTTCGCTGGAATCTTCGGAAAGATGGTTGAACGGGTCCACGCCCGCATGGATCAGGTATTGGCGCAGGCCGACTTTCTTGTCCAGCTGCTGCATGGCGTCGCGCGATTTCAGGAAGTCGCTGACGGCCCAGCCGTCGACAAAGCCGCCCAGCATGCCGCCCATGTTGCCGGTGGTGAGCAGGCTGGCCGCGCCGCCGCCACCGCCTTGCTGGCCAGAGCCCGATTGCACGAAGAACCGCGATTCCGCTTCATAGCGCGGCGTGGCGATGGCAAGCACATACACCAGCGCCAGCGCCACCGGCACGATGACGATGAACGCGTTGATCCAACGGTGGCGGCGGCGTTCGCGCAGCGCCGCCTGCCGTTCGCGACGGCGGCGTTCGATCTCGGAGCCGCCCTCAGATCCCGAGCTGGCTGTCTTCGAAGCCGCCTCCGAAGACGTCATCGCCGGTGCCGGAGTCGCTTCGTGATCGTCGCGGGGGGTATTTGCTGAGGCATTGGTCGAGGTCGTCTTCGATGCTGAGAGCGCTTCGTTCATAAATCAAGCCTTTTAGGCAATAGTCCGCCATCTGGTTCTGGCGGTAGCTAGAGAGAATTAGGGTTCGGCCGATCAGCCGCTCTTCGAACAGCGCCAGCCATAGCCGGGTGAAACGGCAGGGTTCGAAAGGGATGGCCCCTTCGATCACGTAGACATCGAACGCCGGCGCCAGCGCCAGGGCGAACGAGAATTCCTGCCGTACGTAGAGCGGCCAATGCTCCATGGGCTTGGCCAGGCATTTGGGATCGCTGATCAGGTCTGCGACCAGTTCGAACGTGGCATCCACATCGATTTCGTACATCTCGCAGACGAAGTCGATCACGGCAATGCCGCTGGCCTTGCCGCGGATAAAGCCTTGCCGGCCGATCGCCCACGAGACGTTGCCGTCATGTTTGACAAAGCCCTGGCGCGGCGGACGCAGGCAGCACAGCACGTCGACGATCTGGCGATGCATTTCCGGCGAATGCGACAGCAGCGCGTAGCGCCCCACCGGAATGTCGAGCGTGGCGTTGGCCAGCAGCGGCTGCCGGCTTCCAAAGGCATAGGGTTCGTCAGTGACGCCGTTCAGATGGATCATCTGCTTGCCTCACATCGGTTGGACATTGGGGCGCGCAAGACGCTCGGCCGCCAAGGCAACCACCATCATGAACACCAATGCCGTCAGGAAATAGCCCAGGCTGGCGTCGTGCGAATCGTAGGCGGCGAAGTACGCCGAACGCAGCAGCTGCATGCCGTGGGCAAAGGGCGACCACAGAATCCAGGGCCGCAAGTGTTCGGGCAATTGCTCCGACACAAAGAACACGCTGGAGAAGATCTGTAGGCCCCGCTCGATCACCGGCGCCAGGCGCAGGAAGAAATGCCAGAAGGTGGCGATCGACCCGAACAGCACGCCCATGGCGGAGCCGCAGCATCCCATCAGCACCACGAACAGAATGAACCCCGCCCAACTTTCGGGAAGCGTGATGAGCCCCAACCCGTGGCCGGCGCTGATCAATACCGCGAACACCACGAGGTACACCGACACGTAGATCAGCGCCTGCACCATCGCGCACATCAGCGGCGTGACGCCCTGAAAGTTCAGCAAGCCTCGGGCCGACACGTACGCGGTGCTGCTTCGGAAAACAATCTGCCGGAACATGATCCATGTGGTGGCCCCCAACAGCGAAAACGTTTGCACGTCCATGCCAAGAATGAAGTGCGTCCCCATCAGGATGTACAGCGACGAGATCAGCGTCAGCAGCACCACCGGGCCAACCAAGGCCCACAGCAGCGCGATTCGGCTTTCGCCATGAATCACCCGCAGCTGATACACGAACAACGCCATCAGCGTGCGCCCGACGGGCCGCCCACGCGCGGCATTGCCCGGGTGATGCCCTTCATGCAAGGCTTGCAGGCGTTCACGCAGAATCGCAAGATCACCGGCCTCGCCTTGCGGCAGCTCGATTTCCAACGCGATGTCGTTGCGCGACGCATGACGGCGCGCATCGCGCGCTTCGTCCTGCTTGCGCCGTTCCACGCGCCGCGCATGCGCCGCCGCCAGCCGCTCGTCTTCAGCGATCAGCTTGGGCGGCATGTAGCCCGGCGTGAACACGTCGACGCCCGCGCGGATGTCCTGCTCCAGCAGGCGCACGATCAGACGCAGCCGCCGCCGGGAAAAATCGGCGAGCGTCTCATCGACCTTGCTGCGCGCAATTTCAGCGTCCAGCTCGGCCTGCACGGCCTCGTACACCGCGCGGCGGGCGGCCACGGAATCGTGCGGCTCGCCTTGCAGGCGCGCCAGCAACGGCTTCAGCAACACGCCCGGCTTGGCTTGTGCTTCAAAGAGCGCGGCCGGGTCCAGGCGCCAGGCATCGACCCCCGAACCCACCGCGTAGTTACTGTCCTTGCGGCGGTTACGCCACCCCTTGATCCGGTCCTCGTTACTCATCGACACGCTATTGCACGCCGGACGAACTCGAACCCGAATCGCTATCGATGGCTCGCGTGGCGCTGAAGCCGGCGCTCATCGTGACGCGGAAGGCCGACAAGACCTTCTGCACCTGTGTGAACGGCGCGTCCGAGATATAGATGGCCTGGCCTTCATGGACCGTAAATTCGCGGGCCAGCGCCACTTGCTCGGGACGCGTCAGATCAAACTGATACACCACCGGCAGCAGGTCCGCCTTGCCTTCCACCCCGGCCTTCGCGGGCGTGAACAGGAACACGGAACGCGGGTCGGCCAGCTTGTCGTCCAGGCCACGGGAATCGGCCAGTGCATCCAGCACCGAGTAGTTGCGCTTGCTGATCGCCACACGGCCTTGGTTACCCGCAGCGCCCAACACGGTCAGGTATTCACGCGAGTCATAGGCGGTGATGACATCGCCCGGCCGCAGCATGATGTCGTTGTTCTGGTTGCGGTAGATATCCGACAACCGCACCGATGCCACCTGATTGTCGCGGCGCAGGCTGATCACGAGCTGTTCGGGATTCGTCTGCACCGGCGCGGCCTGCGCCAGCGCGCTGCTCAGGCGTTGCGCGGTTTGCGTGATGGGATACATGCCGGGCTTGGTCAGGTTGCCCTGCACCGTCACCATCTGCCCGCGCGCATCGGCTGCGCGCGTGACGCTCACATCCGCGCCCACGACAAGCTTGGCCAGCCGCTGCACGATGGCGTCATGCAATTGCGAGAGCGTCGAATCCGCGGCGCGGAATTTCCCCAGGATCGGGAACGAGACATACCCCGTCCGGTCGATTTCCTGATTACCCAGGTCGCTGACGCCGGACGGGTCCGCCGCGAATACACCCAGGCCACCGCGTTCCCACACTTTGACGTTGATGCCGTCGCCCGGCACCAGGCGGTCGAATCCTGCCTGCGTAAGATCCCGGTACGGCACCGGAAAGTCAGACACCTCTGGCACCTGGCTCGCGCGCGCAAGCTCGCGCGAGGCGGGCATCACGACGACATCCTTGTCATCGTGAGCCCCCGTCATTTCGCTCAACATCGGACCGGAACGCGGCAGCTGGCATCCCGAAAGTGAAAGAGCGGCCAACACCAGCAGGGCGAAGGCCGCGTTGCGCCGCAGGCCGAAAGCCGGGACGTTCATGTGCATAAAAACCTTAAATCTGTAGGACCTCGGGAAGACCAGCCGTCTGTCAGGCAAGCATGCGCTGCATGGGCTGGAAGTCGATGCGTTCCTCGTTTTCCGAGACGGGCAGGACGGGCACGCACAGGCTCAGGAACTTGCTCAGCATCGCGTCGAGCGAAAACAGGTCTTGTGCCCGGGTACGGCTCTGCGCCTTCAATGACTCGTTGCTGCGCACCCGATCAACCATCGACTCAACCTTGTCGCAAGCTTCGGTCAGGTCCGGATGTTCGACATCGCTGAGCAGATGGCCTGTTTCGTTTTCGACGAAGCATTCACCGGCGCCGCCAGCGGGTGTTGAGATCACCGGAACGCCCAACAGCTGCGCTTCGATCAACACGTTTGGCAAGCCCTCATAGCGCGACAGCAGCAGGCTGGCGTCCATCTGCGAATACCAGTAGCCCACGTGGTTGGACAGGCCCACCAGCAACAGGCGATCGGTCACGCGCAGTTCTTCCGCCAGCGCCACGATGTTGTCGTGCAGGCGTCCGTCGCCCACGATGACAAAGCGCGCCTGAGGCCGCCGCTTCAGATACATCGCGGCAAGCTTGATCCAGAGCTGCGGCCGCTTGTCCGGTTCCAGCCGGAACACGCCGCCAATCGTTTCAGTGGCGTCGGTGGTGGCTTCCTTGAAGGACTCCCACTTTTGCTCGTCGGCGCTGGATGCATTGGTCGCCAGGTCGGGCACGCCGTTGTACAGCACATGAAAGCGCACGACGGGAATGCCCAGCCACTGCGCGTACGCCTCGGCGGCCGTGCGGCTGTTGCTGACGAAGTACACGCCCGGCACTTGCGCCAAGGCCTGGAACAGCTCGGGATACTCTTCGCGGAAGCGGTCTTTGCGGATGTTCGGCGGCAATCCGCGAAACACCAGGTGGATGGTCGGCACACCCGCAAGCAACGCGGCCAGCGCGCCGAACAGGCACGTGCCGTCTTGCCACAGGCTGACGACGTCAAACGGGTTGGCGCGCAGCACCGGCGCAAGCCGCGTCACGCCGTAGTGCACGGGCGGGGGCAGCTGTTCCAGCATGCGGCCCAGGCGGCCGTCGGGCACCGATTGATGCGCCACCGAAATGGCGGGCAGCTTGTTGATCTCGGTGACCGGAATCTGCGCCTGCACCAGCACCGGCAAAAAGAAGTCGAGCCCTTGCTTCTTTTTCGTCGAACCCGCCGGCTCGGTGTGCTGCTTGACCATGACTTCGACCTTCTCGGGCCGCATCACCACGTCCGGCAGCTGCCGATCCGGCTGCTCCGCCATGCGCGTCAATTCGCCGGCAAGGCGCGTCAGCTGGCGCTCGGCGCCGCCGGGGCCCAGGCTGCCCGTCACCAGGGCGACGGACACGGGCTTTTCTGGCGGCTGCTCGGCGATCTTGCGGTTGCGAAAGTGCAGGATGGCGTGCTTCATCGACACGATCCGCACGTCCTTTCCCGCCAGGCCGCCTTCGGGCTCAAGGCCCTTGAAGAAGGCGTAGTCGGCGGCCAGCGCGTTGGCCAGCTCCGCCGCCTTGCTGCCCGGCGCCAGGTGCGCGGCCACGGGGCGGATCGCTTCATACGCGTCCGCCAGCAAGCCGCGCTTGCGCAGCCGTTTAGCGAATTCAACGCGGATATTGCGATCCGTGTGTTCCAGAATCAAGCGCCGGAACAACTGGTCCGACTGCTCGTGTGCGCGGATGTCGCTAAGCAACTTGGCGCGGGCGAACAGCCGCGACGGGTTCTCCGACGTTGCCGGCAGATGGCGGTCGACCAAGGACAAGGCCTCGTCGACATGCCGTTCCTTGACCAGCCGCGTCGCGCAGTAGCGCACGATCAGAAGGTCGTCCGGGCACTCTTGCAGCAGGGTTGCCCACTGCTCGGCCATGCCCTCGTTCAAGCCTGCCGATTCCTTCAGCCGAAGCAACAGGAAGCGGACCTTCGAGTCTTGCAGATGATCGCGCGCCAACGCTTCGGCGCGCGCCAGGTTTTCTTGTGCGACCTGGACCCGCACCGACGCCGTGACGATCTCCTCCAACTGGGCATGCACCCATTGAAGATCGGACGCAACGTCCGCCCGTTCGGTAGTCAGTGGTGGGTTCATGCTGCCTTCCTTCGATTGGCTTTTTCGATCCACACCAAGCAGCGATCGATGTAGTGATCGAACTGCGTGGGGTTATCGGACAGTTCGCGAAGGCGGCGCCAGTACGGCAAAGCCTGTTCGAAACGATGCAGACGCATGGCGCCCACGGCGGCCAGGCGCAGGCCGATGGCGTCGGTGGGAACCAGTTGCAGGATGCGTTCGCCCAGCGCCAGGCGCTCGGTGGTGCTGGCCGGGTCCAACGCGCGCGCCTCGGCATACAGCACGGCGATGATGCGGCGTTTTTCGTGATCGACTTCCGTCATCTGCGGCCACGATTGGGCAACGCGTTCCAACAGGTTCCAGGCGGCGCGGTGATCGCCTGCCGCGAGGATTTCGCGAGCGCCGCGAATGGCGCGCGGGCCCAGTCTGCCCAGTTGGCGTTCGGCTTCATCCTTGGCGTTCTGGTCGGCCGAGGCGTTGGCCAGCACGGCCTGGTAGGCGTCGATGGCTTCGCCGAACCAGCCACCGTTGAAGGCCACGCGGGCAAAGTACAGCTGCGTGCTCAACGGTGCGGCCTTGTCGGCAGCGGCTTGTTCCAGATGGCGCATGGCGGTCTGCTTGTCGCCCAGCGCATCGGCCGCGCGGCCGCGCATTGCGTCCAGTTCGGGGAAATCAACCTGCGTATCCAACGCGATGTCGGTCAGGTCGATCACTTCCTTGTGATTGCCGGCCAGCAGCGCGGCGCGTACGCCAAGACGCATCGCTCGTTCGAACGCACGCTGCGCGCGCAGGGCGGTCAGGGCGTCGGGGTTGAGCAGGCGGTGCGCGCAGATGCGTTCGGCGGCATCGCGCAGGCGTCCTTCTTCCAGCGCGCGGGTGCCGTCCTCGGCCCATGCGGCCGACTGCGATTGCAACCAGGCGCTGATGTCTTCGTGTTGGCTCTTGGCCAGGCCGCAAGACACGGCCAGCGCGGCGGCGGCCATGATGCAACCGCGCCACGAGGCTTCCTTGACCAGTTCCAGCGCGTCCACGTCTTCCAACGCGGGGGATTCCGACGCCAGGGCGCGCAGGCCGGCGCGGTCGCCCGCCAGCAGCCGGTCGCGCCACAGCACCGCAAAGCCCCGGCCGTACGTCGGGATGGCTTCGCGCACTTCATTGACCCAGCGGATGACGGCGTCCATGTCGCCGCTGGTTTGCAACAGCGACAACACGGTGTCGGCCGCTTCCAGCGCGGTGGCGTCGGTGGGCGACGAAATGCGGAACAGCTGCTTCCAGTTGCCCAGCGACTCGTCCACGTGACCCAACTGGCCGGCGGAGGCCGCGGCGATGCGGACGATTTCGGGCGTTTCGATTTCGTCGCCCAGCAAGCCGGCCGCAAGCGAGTACGCTAGATCGTGGCGGCCCAGCTTGAAGTGGTTGCGCATCAGGATCTGTTCCGCCTTGCTGCCGGAAGCCAGAGCGCCGTCCGCGCTGCCCAAGAGCTCAAGCGAACCTTCGTAGTCGCCCAGTTCTGCCTGGATGCGTGCGAACAGCAGCATGTGCTCGGGCAGGCCGGGGTGGCGGCGCAGCACGTCGCGCACGCGGCGCGAGGCTTCGCGCAGGTCGCCCGAATCCCAGATCTTTTCGATGCGCTCGGCGCTGTCGTCGGCGCCCAGCTTGGGTACAGACACCTGCGTGGTCGATGCGCTCATGCGCGGGCGCATGTAGTTCTTGAACCACTCGTGGCACAGGCGTTCGGCAAAGACCTGCGTGTAATGCGTCAAATCCAGCCCGCCGTTTTCCATGGCGTCGGCCTGGCCGATCTTGCTCATGAGCGGCGTCGGGTCATAGCACGGCACGCCGATGCGTTGCGCGCTTGCGGCCACGGCGGCGATCAGCTGCGCGCGTTGGTCGATCGGCACGTTGTCCGGCGTCAGTGCGTTGACATGCGTGACGAACACGACCTTGTCATGACCCAGCAGCGCGACCAGCTCGCGCATTTCGGCTTCGATTTCTTCGTCGGTCTGATCGCGCTTGACGATGCGCGACAGCAGGTCCTGGTCATCGCGCGACAGGCTTTTGAACACGGCGTCCTGGTCCAGCTGCACACGGCGTTCGGCAAGCCGGTCGGTGCTGGCCAGCTGCCAGAACATCCGGGTGCGCGCGCGGTCGGCGAAGAACTCGCTGAAATAGCGAACCAGATAGTTGGACTGAATGGGATGGCCGTCGATGGTCAGCAGCTTGCGCGAAGACAGCTCGACCATGTACAGGTCGGCCGGCTTGTGCGTGCCGCGGCGCGCTTGCTCGCCATTCGAAGGGCGGAAGATCAGGCGCTGCACGTCGGCCGGAATGTCCATCTGGCCAAACATGAAACGCGCCTGCTGTAGCGCCTCGGCGCTGGTGTGCACAAAGCCGTAGTTGCGCCCGAGTTGCAGCTTGATCGGGTAGCGTCCCACGGCGTCACGCAGGGGCGTATGAATTCGGCAGGTGCCGATCGGAGCGATAGTAAATGCAGTCATCCAGGGTCTCTCCTGTAGTGATGGATAGCGAGCCTGAACTTAAAGAGTCCAGTACAAGAGGTCGGGGGCAAGGCGCTTGCTGTCCAGCACCGACTTCAGGTCGCACACCATGCCTCCGCTGTTGACCAGGCCGGGGAGGTCTTCCCAGATGGTCTCCATGGTTTCGCGGTGAGGGACCGCGAGAATCAGCACGTCCATGCCAGCGAATGCTTCGCGGGGGACGAGCTTGATGCCGTATTCGTGTTCCATCTGTTCGGGGTCGACCATCGGATCGCACGCAACCGGCGTGATGCCGTAGCTGCCCAGCGCCTGGTACAGGTCGACAACCTTCGAGTTACGGATGTCGGGCACGTTTTCCTTGAACGTCATCCCCAGGATGCCGACGCGCGTGGACGCGTTCAGGCGGCCGTTGCGGGCCAGCGTCTGCACGATGCGCTGTGCAACGTGGTTCGCCATGCCGTCATTGATGCGGCGGCCGGACAGGATGACTTCCGGGTGATAGCCCAGTTCCTGGGCTTTGGACGTCAGGTAGTACGGGTCGACGCCGATGCAGTGTCCGCCCACCAGGCCGGGCGAGAACTTCAGGAAGTTCCACTTGGTACCGGCGGCGTTCAGGACTTCCGAGGTGCGGATGCCGACCAGATCGCAGATCTTCGACATCTCGTTCATCAGCGCGATGTTGATGTCGCGCTGGGTGTTTTCCAGCACCTTCGCCGCTTCGGCCACCTTGATGGACGAGGCGCGGTGCACGCCGGCGTCGATGATCTTCTCGTACACGCCGGCAATGATCTCCAGCGATGCTTCATCCTGGCCGGACACGATCTTCACGATCTTCTCCAGCGGATGCTCGCGGTCGCCCGGGTTGATCCGTTCGGGGCTGTAACCCAGCTTGAAATCGACGCCGCAGCGCAGGCCGGACACCTTTTCGAGTTCGGGGCCGCAGATTTCCTCGGTAGCGCCGGGGTGGACGGTGGATTCAAACACCACGATGGAACCCGGACGCAGCACAGGGCCAATCGATTGGCATGCGCGCACCAGCAGGGAAAAATCGGGGTTGTTCTTTTCGTCGACCGGCGTGGGAACGGCGACCACGAAAAAGTCGCAGCCTTCCAGTTCCGAAATCTGGTCGGTAAAGGTCATGGCAGAGGCACGCAGGGCGTCGTCGTCAATCTCGCCGGTCCAGTCATGTCCCTCTTTCAGTCGTGCGATTCTCCGCTTATCTACATCAAAGCCGATGACATCAAAGCGCTTGGAAAATGCGACGGCTACGGGCAGGCCGACATATCCAAGGCCACACACTGCGATTCTCTTTACCACGGGGGCCTCACTGTTTTCGTCGTGTCGTGGACACTAGAAATCGACGCCCGAAGACACGTAAATCGATTCAAAATCGATATACGACTGTCCCCATTGGGCGGACTTATTGCTTAAGAAATGTTTCGTCTCGAAACCTACACATACGTGCCAGATGACGAGCCAACGAATCGTAGATGGGCCAGACAGCAATATTCTTTCTAAAAATTATTATTGCTGTGGAAATGAGTCAGGGTTTCCGTAATAAACCCCGGGAATTCCCTCAAATAATTACATTCATTACACAAACCGCAACACAGAATGGCCGGGTAATTGTTAACGGATATTAAAAAGGGTATTTCTTATTCTTGTTTAACCATACTGAAAAACATAATGCTTGTTCAGCGGGTATTTATTAATAGCCTAAAGCAATTATTCCGTAATGCAAAATCGTTGTGTACAAGCCCGTCATAATCCGCTGAATAATGCCCCTGAAAATCGCCGTCTTCAAAGCACTTGGCCCACCGCATGCTGTGGGCCAAGTGCTTGATATAAAAGACGAACAGCGGTGTTATTCCACCGTCACGCTCTTGGCCAGGTTGCGCGGCTTGTCCACATCGGTGCCGCGGGCGCAGGCCGTGTGGTAGGACAGCAGCTGCAGCGGAATGGTGTGCAGGATGGGTGACAGCTTGCCGTAGTTCTCGGGCATGCGGATCACGTGCATGCCTTCGGCGCTTTGGATCTTGCTGTCGGCATCCGCAAACACATAGAGCTCGCCGCCGCGCGCACGCACTTCCTGCATGTTGGACTTCAGCTTTTCCAGCAGCTCGTCCTTGGGCGCGATGGTCACAACCGGCATGTGTTCGGTCACCAGCGCCAGCGGGCCGTGCTTGAGCTCGCCAGCCGGGTAGGCTTCGGCGTGGATGTAGCTGATTTCCTTCAGCTTCAGCGCGCCTTCCAGCGCGATGGGGTAGTGCATGCCACGGCCCAGGAACAGGGCGTTTTCCTTGGACGCGAAGCGATCGGCCCACGCCATGATCTGCGGCTCAAGCGCCAGCACCGAACCGATGGCCACCGGCAGATGGCGCAGGGCCTTCAGGTGATCGGCTTCCTGCTCGTCCGACAACTGGCCGCGCACTTGCGCCAGCGTCAGGGTCAACAGGAACAGCGCGGTCAGCTGGGTGGTGAAGGCCTTGGTCGACGCCACGCCGATTTCAACGCCGGCGCGCGTGATGTACGACAGCTTGCATTCACGCACCATGGCGCTGGTGGACACGTTGCAGACGGTCAGCGTGTGCTCCATGCCCAGCGAACGCGCGTGCTTCAACGCGGCCAGCGTGTCGGCGGTTTCGCCCGACTGCGAGATCGTGACCACCAGCGAACGCGGGTTGGGCACGCTATCGCGGTAGCGGTATTCGCTGGCGATTTCCACGGCCACCGGGATCTTGGCGATGGACTCGATCCAGTACTTGGCGGTAAGACCCGCGTAGTAGCTGGTGCCGCAAGCCAGGATCAACAGCGAATCGATCTCTTTGAAGACCTTGTAAGCCTGGTCGCCGAACAGCTCGGGCGTGATGGCTTCGATGTCTTGCAGCGTGTCGCCCACGGCGCGCGGCTGCTCGAAGATTTCCTTCTGCATGTAGTGGCGGTACGGGCCCAACTCAGCCGCGCCCGTGTGCACGTGCACGGTGTGCACTTCACGATCCACGTTCTTGCCGTTGGCGTCCACGATCCACACGCGCGACAGTTGCAGGTCAACGACGTCGCCGTCTTCCAGGTAGATGATCTGGTCGGTCGTGCCAGCCAGCGCCAGCGCGTCGGAAGCCAGGAAGTTTTCGTTCTGGCCCACGCCCACCACCAGCGGCGAGCCTTGGCGAGCGCCCACGACGCGATGCGGTTCGTCGCGGCAGAACACGGCGATGGCGTAGGCGCCATGCAGGCGGCGCACGGCATTCTGCACGGCTTCGAACAGGTCGCCGGCGTACAGGTGGTTCACCAGATGCGCGATGACTTCGGTGTCGGTCTGGCTTTCAAAGACATAGCCCACGGCCTGCAATTCAGCACGCAGTTCGTCGTGGTTTTCGATGATGCCGTTGTGCACGAGCGCGATGCGCGGCTCGTCGTTACCCAGATGCGAGAAGTGGGGGTGCGCGTTATGCGTGGCCGGCACGCCGTGCGTGGCCCAACGCGTGTGGGCGATGCCCGTGAAACCCTGCACCTTGTCTTGGGCAACCTGGTCGGCCAGCTCAGCCACGCGCTGCGTGCTGCGCGTACGGCGCAGATGGCCGTCGGCATAGACGGCAACGCCGCAAGAGTCGTAGCCGCGGTATTCCAGCCGCTTCAGACCTTCAACAAGAATCGGGGTGATGTCGCGCTGGGCGACGGCGCCAACAATGCCGCACATAGGAGAGACTCCGCTAAGTTCGTGTACCGACGCATTGTGCGCGACCCGCAAAGAAATTTGATTTCTTAATACGCCTATATTTGGAAGTTAATTCCCTTACATATTTGTGATTAAATAATCTTTCTTCAAAACGATGTTTTTGAATTAATCATGCAAAATATGCCCAATCTGCTGCCGGAACTCGATGATCTGGACCTGCGCATTCTTGAACAGTTACAAGAAGACAGCTCACTGACCAACCAGGATCTGGCCGCACGCGTGCATGCCTCGCCCCCCACCTGCCTGCGGCGAGTGCGGCGCCTGGTGGATGAAGGCGTGATTGCCCGCCAGGTCGCCATCCTGGCGGCCGAAAAGCTGGGCAGCACGCTGACGGCAATCGTCGAGATCACGCTGGATGTGCAGGCCGCCGAAAGCCTGGACGCGTTCGAACAAAGCATGCTGACCGAGCCCGCCGTGCTTCAGTGCTACCGCGTATCGCCCGGCCCGGACTTCGTGGTGATCGCCCAGGTAAAGGACATGCCCGCCTACCACGCACTGGTCCACCGCGCCTTCACGGCGCAAGCCAACGTGCGCAACGTGCGCACGTTCTTCTCGGTGCACCGCGCGAAGTTTGAAACGAGGATTGATGTGCGGGGGTGAGTGCCCCCGCAAGGGTCAGCGCCCGCCCAGCAGCCGCTCGAACTGCGCCAGATACCGGTTGCCCATCTTCTGCACGTCGTGTTCGTTCTTGACGTACTCGTACGCGCGCGCCGTCACATCTTGGCGGAATGCGGCGTCGTCCAGGCAGCGCGCCATGCCGGCGGCCATGGCCTGGTGGTCGCCCACGGCCACCAGCACGCCGCGCCCGTCGGCCAGGCTTTCTTTCAAGCCGCCCGCGTCGGTGGATACCACTGGCACGCGTTGCAGGAAGGCGTCCAGCACGCTGCTGCCTAGCGCTTCTTCTTCGGAGCTCATGACGAACACGTCGAGGATGCTGTAGAAATCTTCGACGCCTTTGCGAAAGCCCGCGAAGCGGTAGACGTCTTCGATACCGAGCTTTTCGGCTTCGTCCTTGGCCTGCTGTTCGCGGTCGCCGCCTGCGCCGAAGTGCAGGAAGACGAAGTCGCGGCGCGTCTTGGCCAGTTCGCCCACGGCGCGCACCAAGGTGACGGGGTCCTTGTCGCGGATCAGCGCGGCGGAGGTCGCCATGACCTTCTTGCCGGTCAGTTCGAATTCGCGCACCAGGTTGTCGACGTTCTCGGCGTTGATGGCGTGCGGTTCGACCGCGCTGCGGATGATGACGGGTTCGATGCCCAGCCGGCGCGGTTCGCTGGCGGCCATCTCGCTGATCGCCACGAACAGATTCGCGTGGCGCCACTTGTAGCCGGTTTTCCATTCGTCGCCCGGCTTCACCACAAACGACGTGCGGCGCGAGAACACCACGGGGCTGCGATGCAGCCACTTGGTCAGCACGGCCCACGTGATGGTGTTGGCGGTTTGCGCGTGGATGATGTCGTAGCGGCTGGCGCCCGCCAGGAACGCCAGTTGGCCCGGCACGTTGCGGCAGGTGTGGGCGACGAAACCCTCTTGGCGCGCGCGCTCGGCCAGCGGCGCGCCTTCGCGGCACATCACTTCGACGTCATGGCCCGCCTTGCGGAAGGCGCGCATGCAATACAGCGTCTGCCGTTCGCCGCCGCGCCAGCCTTTTTCGAAGTTCAGTTGCAGGATCTTCATGCGCGGCCGATGCCCGAATACTCGAAGCCCAGGCCGCGCACGTCGGCGGGCGTGTACAGGTTGCGGCCGTCGATGATCAGCGGCGTCTTCAGCAGCGCCTTCACGCGGTCGAAGTCGGGTGCGCGGAAGACCTTCCATTCGGTCGCAATCAGCAGCGCGTCGGCGCCGTCCAGCGCGTCGTACATGTCGGTGGCGAAGCTGATGCCCGGCTGGCCGACCAGCACGCGGGCGGCCTCGTGCATGGCGACGGGGTCATAGGCGCGCACATCGGCTCCACGGCGCGTCAGTTCGGCGATGACCGTCAGGCTGGGCGCTTCGCGCATGTCGTCCGTGTTCGGCTTGAACGACAAGCCCCACAGCGCGATCTTGCGGCCGCGCAGGTCTTCGCCGTAGCGTTCCACCAGCTTTTCCGACAAGCGGAATTTCTGCGCGTGGTTGGCGGCTTCGGCGGCTTCGATGACGCGCATGGGCAGGGAATTTTCGGCGGCGGTGTTGACCAGCGCCTGCACGTCTTTGGGGAAGCACGAGCCGCCGTAGCCCGCGCCGGGATACAGGAAGTGATAGCCGATGCGCGGATCGGCGCCGATGCCGCGGCGCACTTGCTCGATGTCGGCGCCCAAGGCTTCGGCCAGGTTCGCCATCTCGTTCATGAACGAGATGCGCGTGGCCAGCATGGCGTTGGCGGCGTACTTGGTCAGTTCTGCCGAGCGCACGTCCATCACCATCAGGCGGTCGTGCGTGCGCTGGAAGGGTTCGTAGATGCGGCGCATCACGCCGATGGTGTAGTCGTCATCAGCGCCCACGACCACGCGGTCCGGGCTCATGAAGTCATTGATGGCGGCCCCTTCCTTCAGGAATTCGGGGTTGGAGGCCACGCTGAAGGGGATGTCGACGCCGCGCGCCGCCAGTTCCTTGGCCACCACCGCGCGCACCTTGTCGGCGGTGCCGACCGGCACGGTGGACTTGTCGACGATGAGTTTGCGCGTGGTCATGTGGCGCGCGATGTTCTGCGCGGCGGCCAGCACGTACTTCAGATCGGCGGAGCCATCTTCGCCCGGCGGCGTGCCCACGGCGATGAACTGCACGTCGCCAAAGGCCACGCTTTGCGCCACGTCGTCCGTGAAATGCAGGCGGCCCGCCTGCACGTTGCGGCGGACCAGGTCTTCCAGGCCGGGTTCATAGATGGGGATGCCGCCTTGGCGCAACAGGGCGATCTTCGCCGCGTCGACATCCAGACACATGACGTCGTTGCCCATGTCGGCCAGGCACGCTCCCGACACCAACCCCACGTAACCGGTACCCACGACCGTGATTTTCATGCCTGCCCGCCTTCAAAATAGGGAATCTTGCGCGCCTGGCTTCAGGAACCAGGCGCCGGCCGCCATTATAGAAGCGGCCGGGAACCAGGGTAGTAGTGGCAGGGAGCCAGGGGCTGAATGGCCCCTAGACCCGCAATTTGCTGAAACGGACGGTGTTCACAACCACCGCCAGGGCTGCGCAGATCGTCCCCAGCACCAGCGCCAGCCCGGGGCCGTGCGCCACGCTAACGCTGAAGGCGATGGCCACCAGCGCCGTGCCAAAGCTCTGGCCGAACACCCGGGTCGTGGCCTGCAAGCCACCCGCCGCACCACTGCGCGAGCGGGGCGCGGCCGACAACATGGCGCGGTTGTTCGGCGTCTGGAAGAAACCAAATCCCACGCCCGCCACGAACATGCCCGCCACGATGGGCCAGTTCGACACCGACGACGGCAGCAGCGCCAGCGACAGCATGCCAGCCACCATGGTCGCCGCCCCCACGCCACTGAGCGTGGCGGCGGAATAGCGGTCGGACAGCCGGCCCGCCAGCGGGGCGATGATGGCGGTGCCCACAGGCCAGGCGCCCATCAGCATGCCGACTTCCAGGTACGGCCGGCCCAGCACCTGCTGGAAGTAGAACGGCAGCGACACATACGACGCCATCTGCGCCGCGAACGTGCAGGCCGACGCGCCCACGGCGAACGCCAGCGGACGGATGCGCAGCAAGTCCACCGGCACCAGCGGCGCGGGCTGGCGGCTGGCGCGGCGCACCAGCACCAAGCCAACCACCGTCGCAATCGCAACCAGGCCGATCCCGCGCAGCAGATCCTGCCCCATCATGTCGACGCCGGAAATGAAGACGCCCAGCGTCACCATGCAGAGCAGCGCGCTGACCCAATCCAGCTTGACGTCGTTACGCGGCACTTCAGGCAGATGGCGCAGGCCGAACATGGCCAGCACGCAGATCGGCAGATTGACCGCGAAGATCCATGGCCACGGCGCCACCGACAGAATGGCGGACCCGATGGTGGGCCCCAGCACCGACATCACGGCCACCGTGGTGGCGTTGATGCTGATGCCGCGTCCCAGCAATTTCAGCGGATAGATGTTGCGCACCAGGCCGCCAAACATGCACATCAAGGTGGCCGCGCCCACGCCCTGGAACACGCGCGCCGCCGTCAGCTGCCACAACGTGCCGGCCAGCGCGCAGCCCAGCGACGCCAACGTGAAAAGTATCAGGCCGAAGGTGAACATGCGGCGAAAGCCGATGCGCTCGGCCAGCGCCGACAAGGGCAGCAGCATCATCACCACCGCCAGGTTGTAGGCGTTGACGATCCAGACGGCTTGCGCGGGGGATGCGTTCAGGTCGACGGCGATCGTGGGCAGGGCCACGTTGGCGATGGTCGTGTCCAGCACCGACAGGCTGATGCCTGTCATCACCGTAGCGGCCGCCCAATACCGGCGCGGCGTGGGCAGGCCATCAGGCTGGGCCGACTTGGCGCCGCCGCTTGGGGCGGCGCCTTGAGCGGCAGCCTGGGCGGGGTCGTTCTCCGCCATCACGACTTCTTGACGGGACGCTGCCAACCCTCAACGGTGAGCTGTTTGGCACGCGACACCGTCAGCTTCTCAGCCGGCGCGTCGCGCGTCAGGGTGGTGCCTGCGCCCAAGGTGGCGCCACGGCCCACACGCACCGGCGCGACCAGCTGCGTGTCGGAACCGATGAAGGCGTCGTCTTCGATGACGGTGCGGTGCTTGTTCACGCCGTCGTAATTGCAGGTGATGGTGCCCGCGCCCACGTTCACGCGCGCGCCGATGTCGGCGTCGCCAATGTAGGCCAGGTGATTGGCCTTGCTGTCAGCGCCCAGCACGCTCTTTTTGATTTCGACGAAGTTCCCAACGTGGCTGCGGTCGCCCAATTCGGCGCCCGGACGCAGGCGGGCATACGGACCCACGCGCGCATCACGGCCCACTTCGGCCTGTTGCAGATGGCTGAACGCTTCGATCTGCGTGCCCGCGCCCACCGCGACATCGCGCAGCACGCAATGCGGGCCAACGCGCACGCCATCGGCCAACGTCACATTGCCTTCGAACACGCAGCCCACGTCAATGAACACATCGCGGCCGCACGTGAGCGAACCGCGCACGTCAAAGCGGGCGGGGTCGGCCAGCGTGACGCCGGCTTCCAGCTGGCGGCGGGCTTGCTCGCCTTGCCAGCGGCGTTCCAGTTCGGCTTGCTGCACGCGGCTGTTCACGCCCAGCGTTTCCCAGCCGGCGGCCGGTTGCGCCGCGCCCACCGGCACGCTGTCAACGACAGCCAGCCCGACGACGTCGGTCAGGTAGTACTCGCCCTGTGCGTTCTTGTTGTCGATGCGGGTCAGCCAGTCTTTCAGCTTGGCCGTGGGTGCCGTCAGGATGCCGGTGTTCACTTCCTTGATGGCGCGTTCGGCGTCGGACGCGTCCTTGTGCTCGACGATGCGGCACACATTGCCTTGGGCGTCGCGCACGATGCGGCCATAGCCGGTGGAGTCGTCCAGCACTTCGGTTAGCACCGCCGCGCCCGCGCCGCGCGCGTTCAGCAGGCGTTGCAGCGTGTCGGGCTGCACCAGCGGCACGTCACCGTACAGCACCAGCGTCACGTCATCCTTGCCTTCGCCTTCCAACAGCAGCGGCACCGCTTGCTGCACGGCGTGGCCGGTGCCTTGCTGCGGTTGCTGCAACACGAAGTGCAGATCCGGCTGGCCTTCGAACGCCTGTTTGACGCGGTCCGCGCCATGGCCGACCACAACGATGATGCGCGCCGGCTTCAACTGGCGCGCGCTGTCCAGCACATGGGCCAGCATCGGTTTGCCGGCCAGCGTGTGCAGCACTTTGGGAAGGTCGGACTGCATGCGTTTGCCCAGTCCGGCGGCGAGGATCACTACATTAAGCATAAGTTCTAAAAGGTTGAGAGACGGCGGAGCAGCCTTGCGGCCACTCGCCAGTCGAGATTGAAAGGAGGATCAGGGCGTGCCGTCGGCAGGCCCGGTTTTCTTTGCGCGAGGCGCGGATTTGGAGGCGGTCTTAGTGGCGCCCTTGGCGCCGGACTTAGCCGCCGTCTTGCGTGCGGCAGGCGTCGAAGCCTTGGCCTCGGTGCGGGCCGCAGCCTTGGATTCGCCCGGCTTGGACTCACCCGATTTGGATTCGCCGGACTTGGCCTCGCCCGATTTCGGGGCCGACGCCGCGCCCGGTGCTGCGGGGTTGGACGGCATCGATGCCGCCGTGGCCGCCGCGATCTGGTTGAACTGCTGTTGCAGCAGATCCCACCAGGCCTTGGATGCCGATTGCGCCGCAGCGCCCATCTGTTCGCTCATGCCGGCCATGCCGGATTCGGGCGCCGCGGCATTATCTGCGTTGGGCTCCTTGGCTGCCTCGGTATCCTTTGACGAGGACGTGGGCGCAGCCTTGGGTGCGGACTTGGGCGCGGGCTTCAACCCCAGCACCACTTCCAGCGGTGATGCCGCACCGCTTTCGCGCACCATGTTCAAGTCCATGTTGGCCGCGCTGTCCACAAACGCACGCAAGGTGCTGATGGTGGAGCGCTGCACTTCCATGCCCTGGATGGTGGACGACAGCATGGACAAGTTCATGCGCAGCCAGTTTTCCACCGAACGCAGCTCGGCGATGCGGCGGTCCAGGTCTTCCAGGTTCATCGGGGGAGCCATGGGCAGGCTGCTGGCCAGGCCGCCCGGCCCGGTCAAACCCGCCCAAGCCTGGCGCATCATTTCCATGCTGGCCAGAAGAGGGTTGCCCGACAGATCCGAGTTCTGCCCCATGCCAGGTAGGACGAACGGATTGGTGAATGAGTCGCTCATGCCAGATCTCCCCGCGTACGGATGGTTGCCGCTGGCTGCCGGTCAACCCGGCAGCAGCTGATTATTTTCAACGCGCACGTGATCGCCGGATGCAAAGGCGAAGGGCTGCGCGCTGCGGAACTGGCGCGCACTACCGTCACTCATGCGGACCGTAAGCTCATAGTGCGTCACCGTTTGTTGCTGTCTGATATTACGCTCAACTTCACGGCCTGCCAAAGCACCACCGACCGCGCCCAGCACGGTCAGCGCCGTCTTGCCGCTGCCTCCGCCAAATTGATTACCCACTACGCCGCCCACCACACCGCCACCAATGGTGCCGACGAGGTGATCGCTGTTGTCCTTCACAGGCACCTGCACGGGGCGGATGGTTTCCACCACGCCGCAGCTCTGGCAAGCCTGTTGCGCGGGTGCGGGCGCGGCGGGCCGCGGCGCGGACGCCGATGCCGGACGGCCTTGCTGGGTTTGTTGCGCCTGCGCCTGCTGTGCCTGTGCTTGCTGGGCTTGCTGGGCTTGGGCCTGCCGAGCCTGCGATTGCTGTGCAGCAGCTTGCGGCGCCGGCGCCAGGTTGGCGCTTTCCGGGCCGGCCTCGGCCACAGGCGTGTCCGCGTGCGGATTGGCCGACGGCGAGGGCAGCCAGCCCATCACAGCGGCGACGCCCACGGCGCACATGACGATGACAGCGATCGACGCGGCGGCAACCAGGGGATGCAAGCCGCGGCGCGCGTGCTCAATTCGGGTGGATGTATTCATGACGATGCTCCATCGTAACTAACCGGCATCGGTATAGCACCCGGGCGCGGTTTCGGCATGTTGCGATGGTGACGCTTCTTTGCAGGGGTAATGGCCCCAAGGGCGGGCGGATGGACACTCGCGCGCATTCGTGGACAATAGCCGAATGGATTCCATTTCTCTGCCCCAGCTTGAACAGGCGATCAACTATTGGCGCAACGTGTCGCCTTCGGTCGGTGACGAATCGCGCCTGTGTCCCGAAGCCGCGGCGCTGGCCACGCCCTATGCGCTGATGATCATGACGCACCGCCACGACATCGCCGTTTCCGAACTCAATGAAAAAGCCCAGGCGGCGCTGGCCGGCTGGGCTTCGGCGGGCGGCGGCGCCCGCTGATCACTTCTGGCTGAATCGCCCGATTACGAATTAGCCCTCGCGGACTAGCCCGATTTCGAACCCGTCCTGTCAGGACTAGCCTTTCAGCAGCGCCTGGATGTCGTGCGTCAGCGCGTCCACACCCAGGTTGTTGTTGGCCAGCACGCGCGATTCGCCCTTGCCATCCAGCAAATAGAACGCGGCCGTGTGGTCCATCGTGTAGGTGCTGCCATCCTTGGTGGGCGCCTTGGCGTAGTACGCCTTGAACGAGGCGGCCGCCTTCTTGATTTGGTCCGGCGTGCCGGTCAGGCCCAGAAAGCGCGGGTCGAACGCCGACACATATTGCTTGAGCACTTCCTGCGTATCGCGTTCCGGGTCCACCGTAATCAGCAGCACCTGCACGCGGTCGGCGTCCGGGCCCAGCTTCTTCATGACTTCGGTCAGCTCGGCCAGCGAGGTCGGACAGACGTCGGGGCATTGCGTGAAGCCGAAGAACACCACCACAACCTTGCCGGCGAAATCGGACAGCTGACGGGTCTTGCCGTTGGTGTCGGTCAGTTCCATGCCGCGCCCAAGCTGGGTGCCGCTGATGTCGCTGCCTTTGAACGTGGGCGCGCTTTCGCCGCAAGCGGCCAGGGCGGCCGTGAAAGCGGCGGCGACGGTCAAGCGCAGAGCCAGCCGGCGGCTGGCGGAAAACATGGACATCAACAACCTCCAGGGGGTCAGCGCAGCAGGCCGACCCAGTGGTCCACCAGCAGGGCGCCAAACAGCAGCGCCAGGTAGAGAATGGAAAAACGGAACATGCTGCGCGCAAGCTCATCGCTGTAGACGCGGTACAAGCGCCACGCATATGACAGGAACATGCCGCCCAGCACCAAGGCCGACAACACATACAGCACGCCGCTCATGCGGATGGCGTAGGGCAACAGCGTCGTGGCCACCAGCGCCACGCTGTACAGCAAGATGTGCAGGCGCGTGAACTGGTTGCCGTGCGTGACGGGCAACATGGGCAGGCCGGCTTTGGCGTAATCGTGGTTGCGATACAGCGCCAGCGCCCAGAAATGCGGCGGCGTCCAGATGAAGATGATCAGCACCAGCACCCAGGCTTCCGCCGGCACAGAGTCTGCCACGGCAGCCCAGCCCAGCGCAGGCGGCATGGCGCCCGACAGGCCGCCGATCACGATGTTCTGCGGCGTGCGCGGCTTGAGGATGACGGTATAGATGACGGCGTAGCCCACAAAGGTGGCGAAGGTCAGCCACATCGTCAGCGGGTTCACCAGCGTGTACAGCACGAACATGCCCGCGCCGCCCAACAGGCCTGACAGGCTCAGCACCTGGAACGCCGAGATCGTGCCGCGCGCCGTGGCGCGCCGCGCCGTGCGCAGCATGCGGGCGTCGACTTCCTGTTCGATCAGGCAGTTGATGGCGAAGGCGGCTGCGGCAAGCAGCCAGATGCCGATGGTGCCAAACAGCACACGGCGCATATCGGGAATGCCCGGAACGGCGAGAAACATGCCGATGACCGCGCAAAACACCGCAAGCTGCGTCACGCGCGGCTTGGTGAGTACGAGGTATTGGCGGAACAATCCGGGTTGAGGAGCGGCAAGACTGGTCATAGTGGACCCTATTTTAAACGCGCACCGAATTGGGGCCATAGCCCCCCGTCGGCGCGCGTCCCGCCGTGGACAAACGCACCATCAGCACCACGGCAGCCAAGGTCAGGCCGGCGGCGCCCCCATTGTGCAGCACCGCGATCAAGAGCGGCCACTGGAAGAAGATGGTCGTCAGGCCGGTAAACAACTGCGCGGCCAGCAATGCCAGCATCAGCGTGGCGGGGCCGCGCAGGCCGGGTTCCGCCCGCAGGCGCCAGGCCAGCGTGCCCAGGTACAGGAACACGACGAAGGCGAAATTGCGATGCACCCAGTGGATGGCGGTGAGTGCGGGCTGGGAAATCATCTCGCCAGATGGCAGTTCTCCCAGGCCCCGGATCACGGAGTACCCGCCGTGGAAGTCCATGTCCGGCACCCATTTCCCGTGGCACATGGGAAAGTCCATGCAGGCCAGCGCAGCGTAGTTGGTGCTGACCCATCCACCTAACGTCACTTGCACCAGCAGCAAGCCGAAGCCCACGGCCACCCAGGGTTTCCAGCGCGCCGCAGCCGCGGCAATGGCCAGGTGCGGGCGTTCACGCGCGGACAACCAGGTCATCAGCGCCAGCACCGACAGCCCGAACACCAGATGCGACGTCACCACGGCTGGCATCAGCTTATGCGTAACGGTCCAGGCGCCAAACGCGCCCTGCACGCACACGGCGACAAGCGTCGTGATGGCCAGCGCCGGCGAACGGCCCAGTTCGCGGCGATAGCGCCACGCCATGTAGACGATGCCGATGATCAGCATGCCCAGAATCGTTCCGACGTAGCGATGGATCATTTCGATCCAGGCTTTGGACAAGGTCACCGGGCCGAACGGCATGGCCTGGGAGGCTTCGTGGATGTCGCCCATGGCGCCCAGCGGCGTCGCGCTGCCGTAGCAGCCGGGCCAGTCGGGGCAGCCCAGGCCGGAGTCCGTCAGGCGCACGAAGGCGCCGAACATGATCAAGTCCAGCGTCAGGAACCAGGTGAAAAATACGAGCTTGCGATAACGCGCTTTGATGCGTTCCATGTCAACCAAATAAAAATGCACACACATGCGCACTCGCCGGGAAAGACTCCCTTAGCCAATGCGCGAGTTATAGACCAGCTTGCTGATGTCTTTGCGGACTTTCACGCCGTCAGCGTCGGCAGGGTACTGCATCATCAGGTTGCCCAGCGGGTCGATCACCCAGATCGGGTCTTGCAGGGCGGGCTGCCCGGCGGCCGAATCGCGCGCCAGCAGGTAGTGCGCCAGCTGATCCGGATTCACGCGCAGCATGACCGTGCCTTGATACGCTTCCAGCACCTTGTCCGGCACCGGCGCATCGTCGGTAATGAACCAGACCCGCGCCAGGCGGTCCACGTTCTTGCCCTGGCTGGCGTGCGTGTTGCGCGTAATGTAGAGCTTGCGGGCGCAGCTTTCCGGGCACGCCGCGCCGTCGGCCGCCAGCAGCAACCATTTGCCTTTCAGGCTTTGCAGGTCAAACGGCTTGCCGTCCAGCGTGGTCAGCTTCAGTTCATTGGCAGCCGGCATCGGCCGTTGCGGCGACACCAGCGTGCCGTAGTTGGCGGAATCCGACGGCCACCATTGCGGGTTCATGTACACCACGAAGGCGCCCACGATGGGCGCCAGCGAACACAGAAACACCAGCACCATCGGCATCAGCGAGCGCTTGCGCGCAGGCGGGTTGGATGAAATGTCGCGAGCCACTTTATATCCTGGAAGAGTCGTTCATTGATGCGCGCGATCAGGCCCGGGGGCCTGGCTCTGCGCGCTGGCGCATGCGCTTGATGGCGCCCCCCAGCACCACCAGCCATGCGATGGCGGCAATCGAAGCAAACGCAAACCACTGCACGGCGTAGGACGTGTTCTTCTGAAAATCGACGGGCGGTTCTGGCCAGTCGCGTATGAGACCGTCGGCGCTGGCCGGGCTGGTTTGGCCGGGCTGGCCGGACTGGCCGGACTGGCTGGCTTCGCTGGTCTGGCTGGGCTGGCTGGGCTGGCTGGCGTCGCTGGGCAGGCTGGGCTGGCTGGTCTGGCTCAACACGACAGGCAAGAGGTTCAGGCCCGTGGCGCGCGCGTAGGTGTCCAGCGGCAGGTTCTGCACTTGCGGCGTTTTGCCGTCCGCCGCCGGTAACGCCGGCAGGGCGGATTGGTCCTGCCCGCCCAACGACCACAGTTCGAACATGCGCGGCACGCGTTCGGACAACTCGCCGGTCACCGTTTGCGGCCCTTCGGGCGTGGCGGGCAACACCGGTTCGCCCTGGCCCTGAATCACTCGCGGCAGCCAGCCACGCAGCACCAGCACCGCTTGCCGTGAGGTCGAATCCAGCAGCAGCGGCGTGGCCAGCCAATAGCCCGGGCGGCCATCGTGATTGCGGTTGTCGAGCAGTACACTGAATTGCGGCAACCATGTGCCAGTCGCCTGCGCCACGCGCCAAGGTACCAGCGAATCAGAGGGCGTGGCGGGGGTGAGCTGCACCGGCGCTTGCTTGCGGCCGGCTTCGATAGCGGCCAGAATGGCGCGTCGCTCATCGCTGCGACGCAACTGCCACTGCCCGAGCGACGCCAGAATCACCACGGCGATACCAAGCAGAAGTAGGGCAGCTACCGTGTAGCGGGTGGAGTGCGGTCGGGCCATGTATCGTTGCTAATCACTCTATTTTGTCCGGAGACCACCATGCGCGTTTTCGTCGTACTGGCCTTCATCGGAATTCTGGCCAGTCTGGCATCCGCCCTGGTCTATCTGATGCGGGACAAAGGGTCCACCAGCCGCACCGTCAATGCGCTGACCGTGCGCATCGGACTTTCGGTTGCGCTATTCCTGTTCGTGCTGTTCGCCCATCACATGGGCTGGATCGAAAGCACGGGGCTGCGCTGATGGCCCCAGGCAGGATGGGTAGCGCGGGTTAATCGACAGCGTTGTTGCCGAGGAGTTCCCGCGCGTTATCCATCACACGTGCCCGCAAGCGGGCACGTCAGGCGTCAGAACCAGTACACGAACAAGTACAGGCCCAGCCACACCACGTCCACAAAGTGCCAGTACCACGCCGCGCCTTCGAAGCCGAAGTGGTGGTCGGCGGTGAAGTGTCCCCGCATCAGGCGCACCAGGATCACCGTCAACATCGTGGCGCCCAAAATCACGTGGAAGCCGTGGAAACCGGTCAGCATGTAGAACAGCGAACCGTATGCGCCCGAATTGAATTTCAGGTTCAGCTCGGTATAGGCGTGATGGTATTCGGCGGCCTGACAGGCCACGAAGACAAAGCCCAGGATGACGGTTGCGGCCAGCCAGAACATCGTCTTGCCACGATGATTTTCGCGCAGCGCATGGTGGGCGATGGTCAGCGTGACACCCGAGGACAGCAGCAGCGCGGTGTTGATCGTGGGCAGCCAGAACGGGCCAACCGTCTGGAATTCCTCAACCACGCCGGCCGGGCCGAAGTTGGGCCAGGCGGCCTTGAAGTCAGGCCACAGCATCAGGCGGTGGTCGATGTCGCCCAGCCACGGGGTGGTGATGGTGCGCGTATACCAGAGCGCGCCGAAGAACGCCGCGAAGAACATCACTTCCGAGAAGATGAACCAGCTCATGCCCCAACGGTACGAGCCGTCGATGCGCTTGCTGTTCAAGCCCGCTTCAGATTCCTGGATGGCGTCGCCAAACCAGTAGTACAGCACCACGATCAAGCCGATGAACCCGGCCAGCACGGACCACTTGGCCCAGCTGACGCCGTTGATCCAGGCTGCGGCGCCCAGCCCCATGAACAGCAGCGCCACCGCCGTACGCACGGGGTGACCCGAGTCGGCGGGCACAAAGTAGTACGGTGCCTCTTTACCTTGAACCGAGTGGCTTGCACTCATGGCTTTCTCCCTGGTACAGATTTATAGATTAAGTGATTCAAGTCAGGCTTGAAACCGCCCAACGCACAATTAATACCAGCACAGTCACGAAGATTGCCGCTGCCAGCAGCCCAGCCAGAATCACGTGCACCGGGTTCAGCTTGGCGCTGTCTTCCCGGTAGCCCGCGCCCTTGCGCACGCCGAAGAACCCCCACGCCACCGCCTTCATCGTCTGAAGGAAACTCAGCTTGCGCCGGGTGGTTTCGTGCAGGTCGTCGCTCATGTTTCGGGCCTAATTGACCGCGTTTCCTGTCAGCAACGCTGAACCGCGCAACACGGTCCAGGCAAACACAGCGATGACAAAGGCCACGAGGACCAGTCCTGCAATCTTGTTACGGCGGCGCTGCTCGGGTGTCATTGCTGTGCTACCTGGAACATGAAAGACGGGTTCACTTCACTTCGGGCGGGGTTTCGAAGGTGTGGAACGGCGCGGGCGACGGCACCGTCCATTCCAGCCCTTCGGCGCCTTCCCACGGCTTGGCGGCCGCGGGTTCGCCCTTGCCCATGTAGCAACGCAGAATCGCGTACAGGAAAATCAGTTGCGACAAGCCGAACCAGAACGCGCCAATGGTGGCCATCTGGTGGAACGTCGTGAACTGCGCGGCGTAGTCGGCGTACCGGCGCGGCATGCCGGCCAGGCCCAGGAAGTGCATCGGGAAGAAGGTCACGTTGAACGAGATCAGCGTCGACCAGAAATGCAGCTTGCCCAGCTTTTCGCTGTACATGCGGCCCGTCCACTTCGGCACCCAGTAGTAGGCGCCGGCAAACAGCGCGAACAGCGAACCCGCCACCAGCACGTAGTGGAAGTGCGCCACCACGTAATAGGTATCGTGCACCTGGATATCGATCGGGGCCACCGACAGGATCAGGCCGGTAAAGCCGCCCATCGTGAACACGAAGATGAAGCCGATGGAGAACAGCATCGGGGTTTCGAACGTCATGGAGCCGCGCCACATCGTGGCGACCCAGTTGAACACCTTCACCCCAGTCGGGATGGAGATGAGCATGGTGGCGTACATGAAGTAGAGCTGCCCGGTCACCGGCATGCCCGTCGTGAACATGTGGTGCGCCCACACAATGAAGGACAGCACGGCAATCGACGCGGTGGCGTACACCATCGAGGCGTAGCCGAACAGCTTCTTGCGGGCAAAGGCCGGCACAATCGCCGACACGATACCGAACGCCGGCAAGATCATGATGTAGACCTCGGGGTGCCCGAAGAACCAGAACACGTGCTGGTACAGGACCGGGTCGCCGCCTGCGGCTGCGTTGAAGAAGCCCGTGCCGAAGTGGCGGTCGGTCAGCACCATGGTGATGGCGGCGGCCAGCACCGGCATCACGGCCAGCAGCAGGAAGGCGGTGATCAGCCAGGTCCAGCAGAACAGCGGCATCTTCATCAGCGTGAGACCGGGCGCGCGCATGTTCAGGATGGTCACGATGATGTTGATCGCGCCCATGATCGAGGACGCGCCCATCAAGTGCATCGCAAAGATGCCCAGGTCCATACCCGGACCCATCTGCAAGGACAGCGGCGCATACAGCGTCCAGCCCGCGGCGGTGGCGCCGCCCGGCACGAAGAACGATGCCGTCAGCATGATCGCGGCCACCGGCAGCAGCCAGAAGCTGAAGTTGTTCATGCGCGCGAACGCCATATCGGATGCGCCGATCTGCATCGGGATCATCCAGTTCGCAAAGCCCACGAAGGCCGGCATGATGGCGCCGAACACCATGATGATGCCGTGCATGGTCGTGAACTGGTTGAACAGTTCGGGGCGGAAGAACTGCAAGCCCGGCTCGAACAATTCGGTACGCAGCAGCAAGGCGAGCGTGCCGCCTTCCAGCAACATGGCAAACGAGAAGATGAGATACATCGTCCCGATGTCTTTATGGTTCGTGGCGAATAGCCAGCGGCGCCAGCCCGTGGGCATGGCGTGATGGTGGTCATCGTGACCGTGGCCGTGGCCCGGCGACACGTGGTCTACAGTGACGCTGCTCATGATGGACTCCTTCCTGCTGAGTGCCGGCCCCGATCCACGGGACCGGCAGGGTATCTCTAACTAAACGGAACCGGTTCTATCGGTGGAGGAACGTGGGTGCGCAATCAACGCGCAGCCGCGACGTCCTTCGGTAGAACCGTCGGGTCCTGCCCCTTGCCTGCATTGCTCCAGGCATGGCGCGTATAGCTGATGACCGCTGCGATCTCGACATCATTGAGCTGCCCGCCGAATGCCGCCATCGCGGTGCCGGGCTTGCCCTTCAGCACGGTGTTGATCTGTTCGGCCTTGGGGCCCAGAACAACCTTGTCTCCGTCAAGCGGTGGGAAGCTGCCCGGAATGCCCTTGCCGTTGGCCTGGTGACAGGCTACGCAATTGGCGGCGAAGACTTTTTCGCCACGGGCAACCAGTTCGGCTTCCGTCCACTCTTTATTAGGATCGTCGGCGTTCGCCGCCATCTTCTTCTTTTGGTCTTCTACCCATTTGTCGTAGTCGGCTTGCGCCAGCACTTCAACAACGATGGGCATGAAGGCGTGGTCTTTGCCACAGAGTTCCGCGCATTGCCCGCGATAGATGCCGGGTTTTTCAGCACGGAACCAGGCGTCGCGCAGGAAGCCGGGGATGGCATCCTGTTTGACGCCGAAGTCGGGAATCATCCACGAGTGGATCA
Source organism: Achromobacter kerstersii (assembly GCF_902859595.1). Lineage (GTDB taxonomy): Bacteria > Pseudomonadota > Gammaproteobacteria > Burkholderiales > Burkholderiaceae_B > Achromobacter > Achromobacter kerstersii. The sequence continues at coordinate 329,375 of NZ_CADIJQ010000006.1, forward strand.
CGTCGGCCGCGGTCAGTACGACCCGGACCTTTTTGTCCACCGGGACCACCATGTGGTTGTCCACTTCCATCAGATAGAACTCGCCCTTGGGCTCGCGGTTCTCGATCTGCGCGCGGGGCGTGGACAGCGTGGACAGGAACTTGACGCCAGCGGCGGAGCCGTCGAGGTACTCGTACCCCCACTTCCATTGATAGCCGGTGACCTTGATGGTGAGGTCGGCGCTTGATGTGTCTTTCATGGCCACGACCGTCTTGGTGGCCGGTAGCGCCATGGCGATGACGATGATGAAGGGGATGACCGTCCAGGCAACTTCCACGCCCAGATGCTCATGGAAGGTTGCGGCCTTGTGCCCCCGTGACTTCCGGTGCGCCCAGATGGAGTAGAACATCACTCCGAACACACCGATGAAGATCACGATACAGATCGTGAGCAACAGCCAGTGCAGCCACATGATGTCGCGTGATATTGCTGTCACGCCTTCATGCAGGTTCAGCTGATTGACCTTCGGGCCGCCGGGCATGTCTTGCACCTGAGCACTGGCCACGCTGCCAATCAGCATCGCACAAGCCCCCAGTATCCCTCTCCACTTCTTCATGCTTACCTCGAAACACGGCGCGAGGGCCCTTGTCGCCTAGTGGCACGAGTGTCACTTCAACAGGACTACGCGCAATTATTAGATGGCAGGGTTAAGCAGGGAAGATAGAGCGGCCCCCGCGTTCCCACTCGAAATCACAAAGAAACTGGCGGATTATAGCGGACACGCAAACAGATGTAAGACAAGCCTCTTGAATTCATGGCGCCCGCCCCCATCTGCACGCGCCACCCGTCCACCCCTTGACGCCCGCTGTAAACCGTGTGGCATAAAATCAGCGGCAACCTCATCACGACGCTCACCCATGCCCAAGCAGTTGTCCGATTTGTATGCCGAGCTGTGCGCGCGCGCACAAGAACCCGCTCCCGATGGCGCGCACGCTTTATATATAGCGGGCCGCCGCTGCGGCTGGGCGACGCATGCCGCGTGCGATGCGCTGCGCGGCGCCCCCGGCATCGACTGTGACGACACCGCTTTGCATATCGGTGCGGCGCTGACTCCCGGCGCGGCGCTCAATGCCGTGCTGGAACAGACGGCCGAACTGTTGCGCCAAGCCAACTGCTTGCGCGGATGGCGCGACGAATTGCTGGATGTCATGGATGGCGAAGCGCCGCTGGGCGTGATCGAACGCGCAGCGGTCCGTCCGTTGGGCCTGTTGACCAAGGCCGTGCATCTCAACGCCTGGACCCCGGACGGCCGCATCTGGGTCGCGCGGCGCGCGCTCAGCAAGTCCACTGATCCCGGTATGTGGGATACGCTCGTCGGCGGATTGGCCGGCAGCGGTGAAGACCTGGAGCTTGCGCTGGTGCGCGAATGCGGCGAAGAAGCGGGCCTGGACGCGCCGGATCTCGCGCAGCGCACGCCCTTGCGTACGATCCTGCGCATTCATCGCCGGCTGCCCGAGGGCTATCAGGTGGAAGACGTGCTGACCAGCACCTGCGTGCTGGCGGCCGATGCCCGGCCGGCCAACCGAGACGGCGAAGTCATGGAAATCGCGGTCGCGGAGGTGTCGACGGTGGTGCGCCAGATCACCGACGGCGAGTTCACGCTGGAGGCGGCGCTGGTGCTGGTCGAAGACATCATGCAACGCCAGGCCGCCGGCCAGATCTGAACCTAGCGCGGGGCAACCCCCGGCTCGCCCAGGATAGCGGGCGCGCCGTCATCACGCGGCGCGTGAGCTTCGGATAGGTCTTCGCGTGGGACCGGTGCTGCCGGGGCAGCGGATGCCGCGGGCGCAGCGGGCGCAGCGGGCGCAGCGGGCGCAGCGGGCGCAGAAGACGGGACGGCGGCCGGAGGATTCGTCGCAGGATTTGTTGCTGGTGTTGCTGGTGCTGCTGGTGTTTCCGCCCCTGCAGCTTCCGCCGCTTCCGCGGCCTGCGCGGGGCTCAGCGCCGAGGCGGGTGCGGGTGCTGGCGTGGCCGGCGTGGCCGACGCTTGCGAAAACTGCTTCCACACTTCAATGGCGCGCAGGCGCTGCTTGGCCACGACCTGAATCCGTTCACGCAGATGTTCGTCGCGCGCCAGCAGGGCGTGGAAATCGCGTGATGACAGCATCAGCAGCTTGCTGTAGCCCAACGAGGTCACGTCCGGCGTCAACTGCTGTTCGCCCAACAGCCCGAGTTCACCAAAGAATTCGCCGCTGCCCAACTCGATCATGGTGTTGTCCGGCAGGTGCACGGCCACGGCGCCCGAGGCCACAAAACACATCTCTTCGCCATGACGCCCCTGCGTCAACACGCGCTGGTCCGGCAGCGACAAACGCGGCTTGAGCAGCTTGCTGATCGCGCGCAGCGAATCGGGCGACAGCCCTTCAAACAGCGGCACGCGCTTGATCAGTTCGGCCGCGCTCATTTCGATGTCCAGCGGCGGGTGCTTGTCGATATGCGCCCAGCGGCTCTTTAACTGCGCCATCAGGTCGGCGTAGACCTCGCCGCTGATCAGGAATTGCTCAAGCATGTCGCGATAGCGGATGCGTTCCAGCTCGCGCGCCACGCGGCCTAAATAGCTTTCCTGCAGCCACTGCGCGTAGGACGGATATTGCAGATTCAGCGCCTGCATGGCGCTTTCGATCAGGTCCAGGCGACGCTGGTGCAGCGCCACGATGCGCTGGGTGGCTTCTTCGCCCAGCAATGGCGTGATCTGTTCGCGCGCAAAAACGATTAGCCGCTGCGCGACGGAGCGCTTGCTCATCAAGTTGGCGAATCGCTGGCCAAGCTCGCGCGCCAGCCACCCCTGGAAGCCAAACAGATAATGCATGCGCAGCGCCAGACGGAAGGCGGTGGAATAACGCACGTCGGCCACAATGGCGCGCTCAAAGCCCGGCACGCCGCCCAGCCGGATGGCGTCCTCCAGCCGTTCGGCCCGCGCCAGCAAGGCTTCGGCCATGCGCCAGTCGACGATCTGCGCCTTCAGCACGTCGAAGAACATTTCCTCTTCGCGCTGCGCCACGATGGCCAGGCCCACCGCCACACGCTGCTCGTCGCTCATCTGGCTGACCTGGCCGTCGTGCACGCTGGTCAGGCTGGCGTCGAACACGGCGCGGATACGGTCGCGGACTTCGGTGCCGATGTGCTCGGTCTTGGCGACTTCATCCGTCTTGCCTTGCAGATCTTCCAGCGCCACGGCCAGCGCCTGATTGCGTATCGTGCGCTCCACCGACGACAGTTGGTTCAAGCCCAGCATGCGAATCAAGGGCCGCAGGCTGATGCCGTTGATGAACAGCGTCAGCAGCACATAACTGGTGGTGGCCACCGCGATGAACTGGCGCGCCTCTTCGGCCACACCGGTCTGCTCGGTAACCGCCAGCGCCAGCGCCAGCGACACGGCGCCGCGCAAGCCCCCCCACAACATCACCACCTTGTACGGGTTGCTGACCTTGGTGCCCAGCCGGGTAAGCCCCAGCAACGGCAGCAGGCCAAACACCACAATGGCGCGGGCGACCAGGGTCGCCACGAACACCACGGCCACCAGCACCAGTTCCTGCCAATCGGCTGCGGCCATCAGCTTCGGGATCAGCATGGCCGCGAACAGGAAAATCAGCGAATTGGCCCAGAAGCCAAACTGCTCCCAGGCGCTGGACAGGTATTCGAAGGTGGTAGGCGACATGCGCGTGCGGCCGGTAGACCCCACGACCAAACCGGCGATCACCGTGGCGACCACGCCCGACACGTTCAGATAATGCTCCGAGATAAAGAACGACAGATACGCCAGCGTCAGCGTCAGCGTGATCTCGGCCGTGGGAAACCCGCGCAGCCACGCGAACAGAAAGCAAGCCAGACGCCCCATCGCAAAGCCGGCGATGCCGCCCCCGATGAAGTGCACGATGAAATCGTTGAAGATGCCGCTGACGGTCAGTTCGCCATGGCCGCTCAGCACGGCCAGCAGCACCGAGTACAAGGCGATGGACGCCGCGTCGTTGAACAGGCTTTCGCCTTCGACCAGCGTCGTCAGCCGCTTGGGCGCGCCCACTTCGCGGAAGATGCCCACCACCGCAACCGGGTCCGTCGTAGCGACGATGGCGCCTAGCAGCAGGCAAACCACCATCCCATAGGGCGAGATCGCATCCAGCGTCACGCCCACCACCACCGTACAAACCACGACGGCCACGATGGCCATCATGAGAATGGGGCCGATGTCGTCCATCAGGCGGCGCACGTTCATCGACAACGCGGTCTCAAATAGCAGCACCGGCAGGAACACCATCAGGAACGTTTCGGACGAAATCTCAAAGCGTTCCAGCGAATCCAGGAAGTCAGCAATCCAGCTGGGCGCCCAGCCATGCACATGAATAATGATGCCCAGCAGACAGCCGACAATAGCCAGCAGCACCGAGTACGGCAGCTTGAGGCGGCCGGCCAGCGGAGGCATGAAGCAGACCAGTGTGAGAAGACCGGCCAGGCCGAATACGAGAAAACCTACATCCATGGGTAGCGCCGCGTCCCGATCATTTGAGCAGTTAAGAATTTTCCCAAAGAATAGCGGCTTTTTTCCTAGGCCCCGGCCTGGATGCGTTAGAGAATGCACGTTTCGTTACCCCAAGCCCGGCGCCAGATACGCGCCGTGCGATGTTTTTTGGGTAATGTGCAATCGTGCAAACTTCGCAGGAGCGGCACTTGCCCCGCGTCCATTCCCTGGCCCGGCGTCACGACGCCCCCGCCATGCTCGTCCAGTTGACCGACAGCCATTTGTTCGGCGAACCCGACGTCGCGATGCTGGGCGTCAATACCGACGCGAGCCTGCGCGCGGTGTTGCGCCAGATCGAGGCCGACGGCAAGCATCCCGACCTGCTGCTGGCCACCGGCGACCTGTCCCAAGATGGCGAGGCCGCCGCGTATCGCCGCTTTGCCGCCATTCTGGGCGAGGCCGGCTCGTTGGCGGGTGCACAGATCCGCTGCCTGCCGGGCAACCACGACCAGCCGGCCGTGATGCGCCAGGAATTGCCGCAGTGGTCAACGCCCGTGACCGACGTTGGCGCTTGGCGCGTGGTCACGCTGGACACCACCGTGCCCGGCTCCAACGCCGGCCATTTGCCAGACAGCCAATTGGATATGCTGGAAGCGGCGCTGGAGGCCGCGCCCGGCCGCCACACCCTGGTGGCGATGCACCACAACCCCATGCAGATCGACAGCCATTGGCATGACTCGATGATGATCGACAACCCGCAGGTGCTGTTCAAGCGGCTGACGCGCTGGCCGCAGGTGCGTGTGCTGTTGTGGGGGCATGTGCATCACGAGTTCGACCGCCGCCGCCATAACCTGCGCATGCTGGCCACGCCTTCTACCTGCTTCCAGTTCAGCATTCGCGATGGCAAGCACGTAGTCGACAACATGGCGCCCGGCTACCGCTGGATCAAGCTCTATCAGGATGGGTCGATGGCCACGGGCGTGCGTCGCGTGCAGGACGCGCTGTGGCATACGGCGCTGGCGCCAGACGACGCGCAAGCCGCATAAAAAACGGGGCACCAGATATATGAAATATATGTGGTGCCCCGCAAGCATCCGTCTCATAGGGGAGGGGAAAGAGGAGAAGCCGAGACGGATGACAAGACTGCTAACCGAAGTTCGCGGTCTACATAAAGTTAGGCGGGCCGATCCCCATTAAGTTTCTGCAATCCGCAGAAATTTGAGCCTGAATTTGTATCAATTTATTGTTGCGGTGTGGGCGCTGCTGCGCGATGCCTAGTGGCGCCGTTGATACGCCAAGACGCCTGAGCGATGCATAGCGCTTGCCATGTAGGTGCATAGTGACCGTGACGATCGCGTCCAAAGAAAAGGGCCGCTTGCGAGCGGCCCTTCTTGCGAACATCGTGCAGGTTCATCCCCGGCGGATTACGCCGCCAGATTGCCGCGCATCTTTTTCAGTGCAGCCGCTTCGATCTGGCGAATGCGTTCAGCGGACACGCCGAACTCTTGCGCCAATTCGTGCAGCGTAGCGCCGCCATCGTCTTGCAGCCAGCGCGCTTCAACGATGCGGCGCGAGCGGGCGTCCAGCGCATCCAGCGCGCCGGTCAGGCCGGTGCTTTGCAGCTGATCGCGCGCGGCGCGTTCCAGCACGCGGGTCGGTTCCTGGCGGCCGTCGTCAGACAGATAGGCGATGGGCGCGTAGCTGTCGTCATCGTCGTCCTGGTTTTCCAGCGACATGTCGCGGCCGGACAGGCGCACTTCCATTTCGCTGACGTCTTCGCGGCGCACGTTCAGTTCGCGCGCGATGTGATCGACCTGTTCAGGGTCCAGCGTCTGGCCGTCGGGGCGCATGCTGCGCAGATTGAAGAACAGCTTGCGCTGGGCCTTGGTGGTGGCCACCTTGACCAAGCGCCAGTTGCGGATGATGTATTCGTGGATTTCAGCCTTGATCCAGTGCACGGCGAACGACACCAGGCGCACACCGCGCTCGGGGTCGAAACGCTTCACGGCCTTCATCAGGCCGACGTTGCCTTCTTGGATCAGGTCAGCGTGGGGCAACCCGTAGCCCAGGTACTGGCGGGCAACGGACACCACCAGACGCAGGTGGGACAGAATCAGTTCGCGCGCGGCGCCCAGGTCTTCCTGGTCACGCAGGCGGCGGCCCAGCTCGGTTTCGCGTTCGGCGGACAACACCGGCAGGCGGTTGACCGAAGAGATATACGCGTCGATCGTGCCAAGTGCGCCCGGATTGGCAATGGCCAACGCCAGGGCGTTGCCGGAAGCGGCCAACGAGGTACTGGGTTGTTTCATAGCGGGGGTCTCCGGAAAGCAAGGGGATAACGACATGGATTCGATGTTAGCACTCTAGTAAAGGGAGTGCTAATAGGACTATTGCGGTGCGTCAAAGTTTCAATTCCGTGACGCGTCCCCATATATTTCTACCAGCCCAGACGCTTTAACCCCTCTGCCGTAGCCTCGCCGTCCGGACGGATGAACAAGGCGCCGCGGGGGTCCATAAAGACCTGATACTTCGCGCCATCAAACATGGGCATGTAGGCGCCGCTGCCAAATTGGACATCGACAAAGGGGAGCCAGTTCGGAAAGCTTTTCTTCAGCGAGCCCAAGTCGGGCGCGGGCCAGTCGTCCAAGGCATGGACCGAGCGCGTGGCCGAGGCTTCACGCGCCGTATCGCTATAGCGGCCGGACAAACGTTCCAGGCGATACAACGGCGGCACGCCCGCCATCAGCGCAGGCAGCTTCCAGCGCACGACGCGCGCGTCGATCTGCCATTGGTCGCCGTACAGTACATATTGTTTAGGGCCGATGCCGGGTGCGGTGGTCGTAAGCTGGAACTGGCCGTCCGCCTGCTGGGCGATTTCAACGCGGGCCACGGATTCATCCGTGGTCAGGCGGAAAAACTGCACCAGTGACAACGCCAGCAAACCGGACACGCAGCCCAGCAACACCAGCATCAAGCCGAACAGGCGGCGCACCGGCCGGAACTGGAACATCTTGCGGCCACGCTCGTCGCGCGGGCCGCCGCGGCCCAGCAACATGACGATGCCCGGCAGGAATACGACGACGGCGCCCAGAAGAATCCAGACAAAGGGAGCGATACCGTTGATCAAATCAGGCGTTCCTATTCAGAACACCGCGGGTTCCAGCCCGTCGCGCCCAGGGCGCCGCGAGCCTGCCGCGGCAGGCTCCCCAGTATAGAAGGGCGTCTTCAGCCCGCCGGTTTTCCAAGCCGTTCGACGTGAAACCGGATGTGATCCTCGATGAAGGTCGAGATGAAGTAGTAGCCATGGTCGTAGCCGGGCTGGCGGCGCAGCGACAAGGGCTGATCGGCGGCGGCGCAGGCGGCTTCGAATACCTCGGGATACAACTGTTCAGCCAGGAATTGGTCTGATTCGCCCTGGTCGATCAGGATGCCGCCGGGGAAGGGCCGCTTCAGGCCGCGCATCAGCGCCGACGCGTCGTAAGCTGCCCACTCGGCGGGGTTGTCGCCCAGGTAGGCGCCGAAAGCCTTCTTGCCCCAGGGGCACTGGCTGGGCGCGGCGATGGGCGCAAACGCGGATACCGAACGGAACTTGGCGGGGTTGCGCAGCGCCAGCACCAGTGCGCCGTGACCGCCCATGGAGTGCCCGAAGATGCCGGTGCGGGACGCGTCGCCGGGCAGGGTGCCGCCCGTGACGATGCCGTGCAGTTCTTCGGTGACGTAGCTGTACATGCGGTAGTGGTCACGCCAGGCCGGCGTGGTGGCGTCCACATAGAAGCCGGCGCCCGTGCCGAGGTCCCAGCTTTCTTCTTCACCCGCCACGTTGGCGCCGCGCGGGCTGGTGTCAGGCGCGACCAGCATCACGCCAAGTTCAGCAGCCAGACGCTGGGCGCCCGCCTTGATCATGAAGGTCTCTTCGGTGCAGGTCAGGCCCGCCAGATAGAACAGCACGGGCACGGGGCCGTTGTCGGCCTGCGGCGGCACGTAGACCGAAAATCGCATGGGCAGGCCGATCTGGGCGGACTCATGGCGGTAGTAGCGCTGCGTACCGCCAAAGCAGCGATGCTGGGAAATGAGCTCCAAGGCCGTGGGCATGGATTTTCTCCGGTCAGGGGGGTGAAAAAAACGTCGACGGGTTAGGGTATATCCACGGTACGACGTTCCGTCGCCGAATGTTAACCTGCACTCGAAAGCGGCCGAATGACAAAAAAAATGGATTCCGTGCCCGATTTGTGATCACGGGACTTGACCAGCGCCCACCGTGGCACTATTTATATACCGTGAGCGAAGACAACCCGTTCTTCCAGATACGCAAGCCCTGACACTATGGCCCGACTGCCCCGTCTGTACGCCCCCGGGCTGCCCCAACTGGTGCAGGCCAACTTCATTTCGCCGCTGGCCGCGCCGTCGCAACCAGCGCCCGCCGACATACTAAATCAACTCGCAACCTGGCTGGGCGAATCCGCTCAGCGCCATCGCGTGTCGGTTCACGGCTGGCTGCTTGCCAATGACCGCATCCTGTTGCTGGCCACGCCCGCTGACGAGGAAGGCCTGCCCCGGCTGATGCAGACGCTGGGCCGCAACCTGGCGGCGCGCCTGCGCGGCGGCCGGGTGTTCGCGGGGCGTTACCGCTCTGCGCTGCTGGAGCCGGGCGCTTGGGTATTGCCGGCGCTGGTCTGGCTGGAAACGTACCCGGTGCGCAGTGGCGCTTCGCAAGACCCTGATTCCTGGCCCTGGTCGTCCGCGGCGAGCCACACCGGCAACACGACAGCGGCGCCCGCGCAGTGGCAATCCGATCACGCGGATTACTGGGCTTGTGGCAACACGCCATTCGACCGCCAAGCCAATTACCGCAAACGCCTGCAAGACGGCCTGTCGCGCGAAGAATCGCAGCGCATTGACCAAGCCGTGTCGGGTCAATGGGCATTGGGCGGCGCGAGCTTCATCGCCAGCCTGGCCCATACCGCCAGCCGGCGCGTGGCCCCCGGTCAGCGCGGCCGTCCGCGCAAGAAGCCTGCCGCTCCGGCGTCCGCTGACGCGGAAACCTCCCCGGCTACGCCGACGAGCTCAACGCCCACGACGTCATCCTGATACCCGAACCCGCCTCTCCGGCGGGTTTTTCGCAGCATTCGCCGTTGGGCTTGATCCCGTCGGCGGCGACACCCATTGATTCGGCAACGGTCCGGCCATTGCGCCTGTGCGCCCCGAAGCCGGCAAACCTGTGCAGTTTTCGCCACAGGCGATATTGATATTCCGCAGCAAAATTGTCGCTTTATTTAGGGACAGATAAAGCCATAAATAGGGATTTCACTACCCTTCAGCGGCAGCGGCACAAAGCCCCTCTCTGCCAAGCCAATAACGGCGTGGCCGTTGTTGTGTCCCTATATTTATGCCCTATGATGGAGCATCAATATAATTAGGGTCACACCCCTATTGTTCCAGTTGCACCCTACTTGCAGCGGGGGTATTGTCCGTCTCCTGCACTGCAACATTACGACGCAGGCTCACTGCGGAGCGCGCCATGCCCCAAATTACCCCGATCGAATCCTGTCCCACCCCCAAGGCGACCCCTATCGATGCCAGCCGCATCGGTTTGCCTGCGGCTCAAGGGCTCTACCACCCCAAGAACGAACATGACGCCTGCGGCGTTGGTTTTGTTGCGCATATCAAGGGCAAGAAAAGCCACGCGATCATCCAGCAGGGTCTGAAGATCCTGGAAAACCTGGACCACCGCGGCGCGGTCGGTGCGGACAAGCTGATGGGCGACGGCGCGGGCATCCTGATTCAGATTCCGGACACGCTCTACCGCGACGAACTCAGCCAGCAAGGCATCATCCTGCCGCCTCCGGGCGAGTACGGCGTGGCCATGGTGTTCCTGCCCAAGGAAACCGCCTCGCGCCTGGCCTGTGAGCAAGAGCTGGAACGCTCGGTGCGCGCGGAAGGCCAAGTGGTGCTGGGCTGGCGCAATGTGCCGGTGGACGTCGACATGCCCATGTCGCCCACCGTGCGCGATTGCGAGCCCGTGATCCGCCAGCTGTTCATCGGCCGCGGCGCCGACGTGATGGTGCCGGACGCACTGGAACGCAAGCTGTACGTGATCCGCAAGACCGCCAGCCACGCCATCCAGAACATGCATCTGGCTCACGGCAAGGAATATTTCGTGCCGTCGGCATCGGTGCGCACCGTGGTCTACAAGGGCCTGCTGCTGGCCGACCAGGTTGGCCGCTACTACCGCGACCTGGCCGACACCCGCACGGTGTCCGCCCTGGCGCTGGTGCACCAGCGCTTTTCGACCAACACGTTCCCCGCCTGGCCGCTGGCCCACCCGTACCGCATGATTGCGCACAACGGTGAAATCAACACGGTCAAGGGCAACTTCAACTGGCTGCGCGCCCGCGAAGGCATGATGCAGTCGGCCGTGCTGGGCGACGATCTGAAGAAGCTGTACCCCATCGTCTACGAAGGCCAGTCGGACACCGCCACGTTCGACAACTGCCTGGAACTGCTGGTGAATTCGGGCTACTCGCTGGCCCACGCCATGATGATGATGATCCCGGAAGCCTGGGAACAGCACACGCAGATGGACGAGTCGCGCCGCGCGTTCTACGAATATCACGCCGCCATGATGGAGCCGTGGGACGGCCCCGCCGCGGTTGCCTTCACCGATGGCCGCCAGATCGGCGCCACGCTGGACCGCAATGGCCTGCGCCCTGCCCGCTATCTGGTCACTGATGACGATATGGTCATCCTGGCGTCCGAAGCCGGCACGCTGTCGATTCCCGAAAACCGCATCGTCAAGAAGTGGCGCCTGCAGCCGGGCAAGATGTTCCTGATCGACCTGGAACAAGGCCGCATCATCGACGACGCCGAGATCAAGCTGCAACTGGCCAACAGCCGCCCGTACCGCCAGTGGATCGAACGCCTGCAGATCAAGCTGGAATCGCTGCCCGCGCCGCGTCAGGTGGCCGTTGCCACGCAATCGGCCGTGTCGCTGCTGGACCGCCAGCAAGCCTTCGGCTGGACCCAGGAAGACTACAAGTTCATCCTGGAACCCATGGCGTCCACCGGCGAAGAAGTGATCGGCTCGATGGGCAACGACGCCCCGCTGGCCGTGCTGTCTGACCGCGCCAAGCCGTTCTACAACTACTTCCGCCAACTGTTTGCGCAGGTCACGAACCCGCCCATCGACCCCATCCGCGAACAGCTGGTGATGTCGCTGGTGTCGTTCATCGGCCCCAAGCCCAACCTGCTGGACATCAATAACGTCAACCCGCCGCTGCGTCTGGAAGTGTCCCAGCCGGTGCTGGACTTCGCCGCCATGGCGCAGATCCGCGACATCGAGCAAGTCACGGGCAAGAAATTCCGCAGCTTCGAACTCGACATCACGTACCCCGCCGCCTGGGGCCCCGAGGGCATTGAAGCCCGCGTGGCCGCGCTGTGCGCGCGCGCCGTTGATGCCGTGCAAAGCGGCTACAACATCCTGATCGTGTCGGACCGCCTGGTCGACAGCGAGCGCGTGGCCATCCCCGCGCTGCTGGCCACCTCGGCCGTCCACCAGCACTTGATCCGCGCCGGCCTGCGCACCAACACCGGCCTGGTCGTCGAGACCGGCTCCGCGCGCGAAGTGCACCACTTTGCGCTGCTGGGCGGCTACGGCGCCGAAGCCATTCACCCCTACCTGGCGCTGGAATCGCTGGGCAAGATGAATGACCCCGAAAAGGCCGTGAAGAACTTCATCAAGGCGATCGGCAAGGGCTTGAACAAGGTCATGTCCAAGATGGGCATTTCGACCTACATGTCCTACACCGGCGCGCAGATCTTCGAAGCGGTGGGCCTGCAAAGCAACCTGGTGAACAAGTACTTCACCGGCACGTCGTCCAACATCGAAGGCATCGGCATCTTCCAAGTGGCCGAAGAAGCGCTGCGCCAGCATCGCGCCGCCTTCAGCACCGACCCGGTGCTGGCCAACGACCTGGAGGCAGGCGGCGAATACGCCTACCGCGTGCGCGGCGAAGAGCACATGTGGACGCCGGATTCCATCGCCAAGTTGCAGCACGCTTCGCGCGCCAACAACTACCGCACGTACAAGGAATACGCGCAGATCATCAACGACCAAAGCCGTCGCCACATGACCTTGCGCGGCTTGTTCGAATTCCGCTTCGAGCCGTCGCGCGCCATCCCGCTGGATGACGTGGAATCGGCCAAGGACATCGTCAAGCGCTTTGCCACCGGCGCCATGTCGCTGGGTTCGATCTCGACCGAAGCGCACTCGGTGCTGGCCGTTGCCATGAACCGCATCGGCGGCAAGTCGAACACGGGCGAAGGCGGCGAAGATGAACTGCGCTACCGCGCCGAAATGCGCGAAGGCAAGAGCACCATCAAGGACGGCGACACGCTGGCCTCGCTACTGGGTTCGGACCGCATCGAAGCCGACGTCGTGCTGAAGAAGGGCGATTCGCTGCGCTCGAAGATCAAGCAGGTGGCGTCGGGCCGGTTTGGCGTGACGGCCGAGTACCTGTCGTCGGCCGATCAGATCCAGATCAAGATGGCGCAGGGCGCCAAGCCCGGCGAAGGCGGCCAGCTGCCCGGCCACAAGGTGTCGGAATACATCGCCAAGCTGCGTTACTCGGTGCCGGGCGTGGGCCTGATTTCGCCCCCGCCGCACCACGACATCTATTCCATCGAAGACTTGGCTCAGCTGATCCACGATCTGAAGAACGTGAATTCCAAGGCGTCGGTGTCGGTCAAGCTCGTGTCCGAAGTGGGCGTGGGCACGGTGGCCGCTGGTGTCGCCAAAGCCAAGGCTGACCACGTCGTGATCGCCGGCCATGACGGCGGCACGGGCGCATCCCCGGTGTCGTCCATCAAGCACGTGGGCACGCCTTGGGAACTGGGCCTGGCCGAAACGCAACAAACGCTGGTCTTGAACCGCCTGCGCAGCCGCATCCGCGTGCAGGCCGACGGCCAGATGAAGACCGGCCGCGACGTCGTCATCGGCGCGCTGCTGGGCGCTGATGAATTCGGTTTCGCGACGGCGCCGCTCGTCGTTGAAGGCTGCATCATGATGCGCAAGTGCCACCTGAACACCTGCCCGGTGGGCGTGGCCACGCAAGACCCCGTCCTGCGCAAGAAATTCCAGGGCAAGCCGGAACACGTCGTGAACTTCTTCTTCTTCATCGCCGAAGAAGTCCGCGAAATCATGGCGCAGCTGGGCATCCGCAAGTTCGACGACCTGATCGGCCGCGCCGATCTGCTGGACATGCGTTCGGGCGTTGAGCACTGGAAGGCGCAAGGGCTGGACTTCGCCCGCGTGTTCCATCAAACGCAATCCGACGCCGACGTGCGTCAGACCGAAGAGCAGGATCACGGCCTGGCCGGCGCGCTGGATCACCAGTTGATCGACCGCAGCCGCCCCGCGCTGGAACGTGGCGAAAAGGTGTCGTTCATCGTGCCGGTGCGCAACCGCAACCGTACGATCGGCGCCATGCTGTCGGGCGCCGTGGCCTCGCGCTACGGCCACGACGGCCTGCCCGACGACACCATCCACATTCAGTGCAACGGCACCGCCGGCCAAAGCTTCGGCGCGTTCCTGGCGCACGGCATCACGATGGACCTGGTGGGCGAAGGCAACGACTACGTCGGCAAGGGCTTGTCCGGCGGACGCATCATCGTGCGCTCGCCCAACGACTTCCGCGGCTTCGGCCCCGACCACATCATTGCCGGCAACACCGTGCTGTATGGCGCGCTGGCAGGCGAAGCATTCTTCAACGGCGTGGCCGGCGAACGCTTCGCGGTGCGTAACTCGGGCGCGGCGACGGTGGTCGAAGGCACGGGCGACCACGGTTGCGAATACATGACGGGCGGCACGGTCGTGGTGCTGGGCGCCACGGGCCGCAACTTCGCAGCCGGCATGTCGGGCGGCGTGGCCTATGTGTGGGACCCGGAACGCACGCTCAAGCACCGCGTCAACCTGTCGATGGTTGAACTGGAAGGCGTGGCGCCGCATGCAGAGCAGCAAGCGCTGAACAATATCGACATCTGGCACAGCGCGCAGCGCGGTGGCGAACGCGAGACGGATGAAACCATCCTGCGCCGCCTGGTGGAAGATCACTTCCGCTACACCGGCAGCTACCGCGCCCGCGAGATCCTGGGCGACTGGGAAGCCTCGCGCGGCAAATTCGTAAAGGTCATGCCGACGGACTACCGTCGCGCATTGGGTGAAATGTGGCGTGCAGCCAACCAGCAACAACTGGCTGCGTGAGGGATACCATGGGAAAGATTACCGGCTTTATGGAATTTCAGCGTCTGCAGGAGGCCTCCGAGGCCCCGCAGAAGCGGCTGAAGAACTGGCGCGAATTCGTGCTGCACCTGACCGATGACCAGGCCAAGCAGCAAGCTGCGCGCTGCATGGACTGCGGCATCCCGTTCTGCAATAACGGCTGCCCGGTCAACAACATCATCCCCGACTGGAATGATCTGGTTTACAAGCAGGACTGGCGCCGCGCGCTGGACGTGCTGCACTCCACGAACAACTTCCCGGAGTTCACGGGCCGCATCTGCCCGGCGCCGTGTGAAGCCGCCTGTACCTTGAACATCAACAGCGACGCCGTGGGCATCAAGTCCATTGAGCACGCCATCATCGACAAGGGTTGGGCCGAAGGCTGGGTCGCCCCGCTGGTGCCGGCGCGCAAGACGGGCAAGAAGGTTGCGGTGGTGGGCTCCGGCCCCGCCGGCATGGCGTGCGCGCAGCAGCTGGCGCGCGCGGGCCACTCCGTGACGCTGTTCGAAAAGAGCGACCGCATCGGTGGCCTGCTGCGTTATGGCATCCCCGACTTCAAGCTGGAAAAGCACCAGATCGACCGCCGCATCTCGCAGATGGAAGCCGAAGGCGTAGAGTTTGCGCCGTCCACTTACATCGGCAACCCGAAAGACCCCGTGGCCGATGGCCTGACGGTGCGCACGCCGGAATCGCTGAAGGCGGAATTCGACGCGGTCGTCATGACCGGCGGTTCGGAAACCCCGCGCGACCTGCCGGTGCCGGGCCGTGAATTGTCGGGCGTGTACTTCGCCATGGACTTCCTGCGCCAGCAGAACAAGGCCGTCGCCGGCGACCGCCTGACCGACCAGACGCTGGCCAAGGGCAAGCACGTGATCGTGATTGGCGGCGGCGATACGGGTTCCGATTGCGTGGGCACCAGCAACCGCCACGGCGCGGCCTCGGTCACGCAATTCGAACTGATGCCTCAGCCGCCCGAGTCTGAAAACAAGACCATGACGTGGCCGTACTGGCCGCTGAAGATGCGCACGTCGTCGTCGCACGAAGAAGGCTGCGACCGCGATTGGTCCGTGACCACCAAGCTGCTCAAGGGCAGCAATGGCAAGGTCGAAAAACTGGTCGGCGCGCGCGTCGAGTGGTTCAAGGACGAGGCCACCGGCCAGATGAAGATGCGCGAAGTCGAAGGCTCGGAGTTTGAGATCAAGGCCGACCTGGTGCTGCTGGCCATGGGCTTCGTGTCGCCGGTGCAAACCGTGCTGGATGCCTTCGGCGTGGATCGCGATGCGCGCGGCAACGTGCGTGCCAACACCGACGACTACCGCACCAACGTCGAGAAGGTGTTCGCTGCAGGCGACATGCGCCGTGGCCAGTCGCTGGTGGTCTGGGCCATCCGTGAAGGCCGCCAGTGCGCACGTTCGGTGGACGCTTACCTGATGGGCAGCAGCGAACTGCCGCGCTGATCTTCGGTTCTGATGAACCCCATTCGCCGCCTTCGCGCCCCCTGCGCCAAGGCGGCGAATGCTTTTCAGGCAGCCGACATTTTCGTTTCCGTAAGATGTGAGGCCGTACCAAGCCACCGCGGAAAACCCCTGCGGAATCCCCTGCGTGCACGCACGTGGGAACCCTGCGCCATCGCGCGCTTTTCTGGCCACCATGTCCCACGACACACTCGCTGCTCCGCCCACGCTGCCGCAGATTTTTCTGGCGTTCACCAAAGTCGGCCTGACCAGTTTTGGCGGCGGCTTAAGCGGCTGGATGATGCGTGAATTCGTGCAGCAGCGGCGGTGGATGTCGGAATCCGATTTCCTGTCGGGACTGGCGCTGGCGCAGTCCTTTCCCGGCGTGAATGTCGTGAACCTGGCGATATGGATCGGGTTCCGCTTGCGCGGCGGGCCAGGCGCATTGCTGGGCGGGCTGGGCATCACCGTGCCGCCAATGCTGGTGGCGATTGCGCTGGCGGCGCTATTTGCCAGCATGGCGCAGTCGCACGGGCTGCATGTAGCGATGGCCGGCGTGGCTGCGGCGGCGGTGGGCGTGTCGCTGCAAACAGGCTTGCGTGCGGCGCGCCGTGCGCTGATCGGCTGGGTGCCAGCGGCAATCATGGGCGCGACCTTCGCCGCGATCTTTCTGCTGCGTCTGCCGCTGCTGTGGGTGGTGGGCGCAATGGCGCCGCTGTCGATCTTCATTGCCTACACGCGCATCCGCCGCCAGGAGCCGCGCAAATGAATATGGCGACGCTGCATGATCTGTTTTCGGTGTTTACGCCGCTGTCGTTTTTGACGGTGGGCGGCGGCCAGAGCATCCTGCCCGATATCCATCGCCAGGCGGTCGACAGCTATGGCTGGATCAACGACGCGCAGTTCCTGGATTACTTCGCGCTGTCGCGCATCACGCCCGGCCCGGCATCGTTGCTGGTGACGCTGATCGGCTGGCATGTGGGCGGCTGGGCGGGCGCAATTGCCGCGTCGATAGCCATCTTCCTGCCGTGTTCACTGCTGATCTATGCGCTGGCGCGCGTGTGGGCAAGGTACCGGCGCACGACGTGCATTCGTGCCATTGAAGCAGGCTTGGTGCCGGTGGCGGCGGGCATGATCCTGGCGTCGTCATGCACGATCTTGCGTGCAGCCGAAGGCGGCGCGTGGGCGTGGGCCGTGGCGGCGTTGTCGACCGTGGCGCTTGTGTATACGCGGGTCAGCCCGTTCATCATGTTGGGATTGGGCGCGGGGATATTTTTCGTGGCGTTGGGGTAGGACTGGTCTGATTCCTGTTGCCGAGCCGCCACGGCGCGTTCCGCATCTTTTCACGGTTTGACACATATCAATCGGGCCCGGCGCCCGCTCTGAGAACCTGTCGTCTCACCCTCATGGAAAGATCGGAGAAGAAAAATGTTTTCGCTGAATGGGCGTATCCGCGCCACCGCCATCGCCGGCCTGATCGCAGCTGGCGCACTCGCCGCTCCCGCGCATGCCCATGAGGCCGGCGACGTGTTGTTCCGAGTTGGCGTGACGCAGGTTCGCCCCGCCTCCAACAACGGCACCGTGCTCGACGGCAGCGTCAAGCTCGACGCCAACAACAATGTGCGCCCGAGCTTCACGCTGGGCTACATGGTGACGCGCAACATCGGTATCGAACTGCTGGGCGCATGGCCGTTCCAGCACGATGTCAGCGGCAGCGGCCTGGGCAAGATCGGCTCCAGCAAGCAACTGCCGCCCACGCTCAGCCTGCAATGGCACATCCTGCCCGACAGCATGATCCAGCCGTACATCGGCGTCGGCATCAACTACACGCACTTCTTCGACACCAAGGCCGAAGGCGCGTTGAAGGGTTCCGACCTGAAGATGGGCGACTCGTGGGGCGTGGCCGCGCAATTGGGCGCGGACTTCAAGATCAATGAACGCTGGTTCATGAACGCGGACATCCGCTACATCGACATCAAGTCGAAGGTGAAGCTGGACGGCCAGCACATCGGCACCGCGCGCATCGATCCGTGGGTGGCGACGCTGGGCGTCGGCTATCGCTTCTAACGATTGCGGTTGCGCGCTGATGCCGCTTGCAACCGCGTGGCGTCAGCGCGGCGCCTGCAACTGTTGGCGCAGGGCTTGCAGGGCGGGCGAGTCATCGTCCGCGCGCCAGACCAGCTGGGTCAGGGCGGTGGCGTAAGGGCCCGTCAGTACGCTGACGCAAACGGAATGCTCCGCCCCCAGCACGGCCAGCACCGAACGCGGCACGATGGCCACGCCTGACCCCGCCGCCACACACGCCACGATGGCGTGATACGACGCAAACTCCATCACCCGGCCCGCCGCCACGCCTTCGTGGTTCAGCCACGATTCCAGAATGCGGCGGTACGAACACCCCGCGGCAAACGCAATGACGCTGCGGTCGCCCAGATCGCGCGGGCTGGCAATGGCGCCCCATGCCAAGGGTGAAATCAACGTCAGGTCTTCCTGGAAGGCGTCCAGGGTGGCCAGCCCCTCGGCCGGAAATGGCTGGGCCACGAACGCCGCTTCGATCTCAAAGTTGCGCACCTTGGCCGCCAGCGCGCCCGATGTGCCCGTGACCAGTTCAATGCCCACCTGCGGCCAGGCCGCGTGATAGGCCGCCAGAATGGGCGGCAGGCGCGCGGCCGCCGTGCTTTCCATGGTGCCAATGCGCAACACGCCTTGAGGCGCGCCATCCCGCACGGCGGCTTGTGCTTCGTCTGACAAACGCAGCAGACGGTCGGCATATGACAGCAGCACGCGGCCCTGGTCAGACAGCACCAGCCGACGGTTTTGACGCCGAAAGAGCGGGGCGTTGAGCGAAGCCTCTAACTGCTTCAAGCGGGTCGACACGTTGGACTGCACCCGGTTCAGGTGCTGGGCGGCGCGCGCCACGCCGCCCTGATCGGCCACCGCCTTGAAAATCTGCAACGCGTCGAGATCCAAGTTTCTCATTTCAAGAACCTATGTTCTGAATAATTCATTATTCAAGATATAAGTACAGCCGTAGAGTGGGCGTATGTCAACGCCTGCTTACCCTTCTGTGTCCGATTCCGTTGCTGACCTGCGTGGCCCCGCCCGCCTGGCCTGGCCCGCCGCGCTGGCGCTTGCGGCCGCGATGGGCATTGGGCGATTCGCCTT
The DNA here is from genome assembly GCF_902859595.1 of Achromobacter kerstersii. Lineage (GTDB taxonomy): Bacteria > Pseudomonadota > Gammaproteobacteria > Burkholderiales > Burkholderiaceae_B > Achromobacter > Achromobacter kerstersii. The sequence goes on from NZ_CADIJQ010000006.1 coordinate 348,765, forward strand.
CACGCCGGTGTGGCCGCTGATGGCGCAGGAAGGAGGGTTGTCGCTGGCGCAGGGCGGGTGGATCGCTTCGGCCAACTACGCCGGCTATCTGCTGGGCGCGCTGGCGGCCGTGGCATGGCCCGTGCGCCGGTTACGCGGCCAATTGGCGGTCAGCCTGCTGGCGGTGGCCGTGCTGACGCTGGCGATGCCGCTGTTTCACAACGTGGCCGTCTGGTGCGCGCTGCGTCTGGCGGCGGGCTACGCCAGCGCCAGCGCCTTCATTTGCGTCGCGGCGTGGCGGCCCGTGCCGGCGGGAGACCCGCGCGAAGCGGGCGCGTCAGCGGTGACTTACGCCGGCGTGGGCGCGGGCATCGCGCTGACTGGCCTGGTTTGTCTGGCGTTGATGGCGGGGCAGGTGCGCGCCGACGGCATGTGGCTGACGCTGGGCGGGTTGACGCTGGCTCTGTCCCTGATGGCGTGGCCGGGGTTGCGCCAGCCTGTGGCGCCGGTGCGCGCGGCGGCTTCCACGGCAACCACGCCCAACGCCGCGACCCACTCCACGCCACACTCCACGCCCCACTCCACGTCACACCCCACGTCACACCCCACGCCCGCCGCCACCCGCCTGCCGCCCGCCATCGGGCAACTGGCGCTGCACTACGGCGTGTTCGGCGTCGGCTACATCATTCCGGCCACCTTCCTGCCGGCGATGGCCAAGGAGATCTTTCCGGACCCCGCCATCTTTGGCTGGGCATGGCCGCTGTTCGGGCTGGCGGCGGCGGTGTCATGCCTGCTGGTTCCCCGGCTGGCGCGGGCGCGCGATGAAAAGCGTGTCTGGCAGGCAGCGCAGGCGCTGATGGCGCTGGGCATGCTGACGGTGGCGCTGTGGCACCACATCGCCGCTGTCATCGTGGCGGCATTGCTGGTGGGCGGCACCTTCATGGTGATCACGCAGGCCGGCATTCTGACCGCGCGGCGCACCGCAGGCGCCGCCGCACCGCGCGCCGCCGCCGTCATGACGGCCGCCTTTGCCGCCGGCCAGATCCTGGGGCCGCTGTTGGCCTCATGGGCCGCGCACTGGGGCGCGGGGCTGCCGCAGGTGCTGGGCGCGGGCGCGGCGTTGCTGGCGCTATCGGCCTGGGGCTTGGGAAAAGTCACGACAGCCGGCAGTGGTGCTGGGCATAATGCGATCGGCCCCCAAGGCCGTACACATTAGAGAAGAGAAAGAGGAGTCACCCAGCATGAAATCACTGCGCCCCCTGATCGCCGCGTTGGCGGCCGTTGCCGCCTTCAGCGGCGCCGCGCAAGCCCAGACCGCCGACTGGCCCGCCAAACCCATCACGATGATCGTGCCCTACGCGCCGGGCGGCTTTGCCGACACGCGCGTGCGGCTGCTGGCGCGCAAGCTGGGCGAATCGCTGGGCCAGCCCATCGTGGTCGAGAACAAGGCGGGCGCAGGCGGCGTGGTCGGCACCAACCTGATCGCGAAGGCGGCGCCTGACGGCTACACCATCGGCACGGGCAACCTGGCCCCCATGGCGGTGAACCCGTCGCTGATGAAGGAAATGCCGTACAACCCGCAAAAGGACCTGGCCCCGATCATCCTGATCGAGAACAGCCCGCTAGTGCTAAGCGTGAACAACGAGCTGCCGGTCAAGACGCTGGCCGACCTGATCGCGCTGGCCAAGAAGGAACCGAACAAGCTGTCGTTTGGCTCGTCGGGCGTGGGCGGCGCGCATCACCTGTCGGGCGAAATGTTCCGTGAGCAGGCCAAGATCGATATCGTGCACGTGCCCTACAAGGGCGGCAGCCTGGCCGCAACCGACCTGATGGGCGGCCACATCTCGATGATGTTCGAAATGGGCTACTCGGCCTTGCCGGCCATCCAGGGCGCCAAGATCCACCCCATTGCCGTCACGTCCGCCAAGCGTCTGGCCGTGTTGCCCGACGTGCCGACAATGGCGGAATCCGGCTTGCCCGGCTTTGAGTCATACAACTGGCAGGGCATCGTCGCCCCGGCCGGTACGCCCGCGCCGATCATTGCCCGCCTGAACAGCGAGTTCAACCGGATTCTGAAAGAGCCGGATGTGCAAAAAGCCATCGCCGACACCGGCAGCCAGGCCGGCGGCGGCACGCCCGAGGAGTTCGCGGCTTTCATCAAGAGCGAAACCGATAAGTGGGCCCACGTCATCAAGGCTGGAAACATCCAGCTTCAATAACCACGAGGAGTCTTCCCATGGCCACCCGATTGCTTGATCTTCTGAAGCTGGACCACCCCATCATCCAGGCGCCCATGGCGGGCGGCGCCACGACGGTGGAGCTGGTGTCTGAAGCATCGAAAGCGGGGGCCTTGGGATCGCTCGGGGCGGCTTACCTGACCGCCGAGCAGATCGAAGCCGCCGTGGACGGCATCCGCGCCCGCACCGCGCGGCCGTTCGCCATCAACCTATTCGCGTCGGTGCCGGACGTGCCGATGCAGGGCGACGCCAGCCGGATGCTGGCGCTGGTGGCCCGCTACCACGAACAGCTGGGGCTGCCGGCCCCGGCCATGCCCGGCCCGCAAGCCGACCCGCTGCCCGGCCAGATCGACGCCATCCTGCGGCTGCGCCCGGCGGTGTTCAGCTTCACCTTTGGCCGCATAGCGCCGGGCGTGCTGGCACGTTGCCGGGAATTGGGCATCTTGACCGTCGGCACCGCCACGACCGTGCGCGAAGCGGTGGCGCTGGAGCAGGACGGCGTGGATGCCGTCGTGGCCCAGGGCGCGGAAGCCGGCGGGCACCGCGGCACCTTCCTGGATGAATTCGAGCAATCGCTGATCGGCACCATGGCGCTGGTGCCCCAAGTGGCGGATGCGGTGTCGATACCGGTGATTGCCTCGGGCGGCATCATGGACGGCCGCGGTATCGCCGCGGCGCTCGCCTTGGGCGCAGAGGCCGCGCAAATGGGGACGGCCTTCCTGACGACAGACGAGTGCGGCATCATCGACGCCTATAAGGCGGTGCTGCCGGCGTCCCGGTCCGAGCAATCCCGCCTGACCCGGGCATTTTCCGGCCGGCCGGCGCGGGGGATAGCCAACGCCTTCATGCGCGACGCCGACGCCATCGCCGGCGATATCCTGCCGTATCCCTTGCAGAACGCCCTGACGCGGCCCATGCGCACGGCGGGCGGCAAGGCGGCCAATATCAACGTACTGTCCCTGTGGGCGGGCCAGGGCGCACCGCTGGCCCGGCGCGAATCCACGGCGAGCCTGATCCAGCGTCTGGCCCGGGAAACCCAGGCCGCGCAAACGCGCCGCTAGGGGCTCGATCTCTGGCCGCAGCCCCCTCGCCCTGGCGCGCCCACGGCGCGGATCTGGGCGGATAGGGGTGGATATGGGTGAATCAGGGCGGATCTGGGCGCATCACGGCTGATCGGGGCCGGCCGGATTGTCCCTGATGCCGAAAACACTGTTCCACCGGCGGCCTGTCGCGTTGTGATTGCAAAGCGTCGGGCTACAATGGCGCCTCGCCGCTGGGAGCCCGAGTCCGCCTTGGCCCCGGCACCTGAGTAACCGGGCGCTTCCCGCAGCCGCCTGTCTTGCCCCGCCGCATCGGTTTTCCGTCTCGCGAGCCTGCAAGGCAACAGGGCAAGCTCCGCCACCGAAACACCCTTTCGTTGCCCATGCCCGCTCAATCAAGCAGCACCCCGGAATTTGCCCTGCGCCTGGACGGTGTGGCGCTCGGCTACGGTGATTTCACCGTGTTGCGCGACATATCCATGGACGTGCGCGCGGGCCAGGTGGTCGCCATCATGGGCGGCTCTGGCTCGGGCAAGACCACGCTGTTGCGTGCGGCCACCGGCCAGCTCGTCGCCCAGCAGGGCCAGGTGATCGCGTTTGGGCAGGACATCGCCCGCGCCACGCCCGACGAACTGCAATCCCTGCGCAAGCGTATGGGCGTGCTGTTCCAGCAGGGCGCGCTGTTCACCGACCTGAACGTCTTCGAAAACGTGGCGTTTCCGCTGCGTGAGCACACCAAGCTGACCGAAGCCGACGTCACCGACCGCGTGCTGGACAAACTTGACGCGGTTGGCCTGCGCGCCGCCGCGCACCTGAAGGTGTCCGAAATCTCTGGCGGCATGGCGCGCCGCGTGGCGCTCGCCCGCGCCGTCGTGCTGGAACCCGAACTCATTCTGTACGACGAGCCGTTCGCCGGGCTGGACCCGATCTCGCTGGGCATCACCGCCAATCTGATCCGCAACCTGGCCGATCGCCTGGGCTGCGCGTCGGTGCTGATCACCCACGACGTCCAGGAATCTTTCGCCATTGCCGACCGGGTGTATCTGGTCGGGCAGGGCAAGCTGGCCGCCTCGGGCACGCCCGAAACGCTGTCGGCGTCGCAAGACCCGTATGTTCAGCAGTTCCTGAAAGGCGAACCCGACGGCCCGGTCGCGTTCCAGTACCCCGAAACGCCCGCTTTTCAAAAGTGGCTTTCCGCACAGAAAGGGCGCAAAACATGAGCGGTTCCAACAACGCCATTGGCGCAATGGGCGGCTGGGTGCGCAAGCAAGTCGGCGGCATCGGCTACTTCACCCGGTTCTTTGGCGGCATGCTGGCGCGCAGCGGCATCGTGTTCTCGCGGCCGCGCCTGGTGTCGCAACAAGTTCACTTCATCGGCAACTACTCGCTGCTCATCATTGCCGTGTCCGGCATGTTCGTGGGCTTCGTGCTGGGGCTGCAAGGCTATTACACGCTGAACCGCTACGGCTCCGAAGAAGCGCTGGGCCTGCTGGTTGCGCTGTCACTGGTGCGTGAACTGGGCCCCGTCGTGACGGCGCTGCTGTTTGCCGGCCGCGCCGGCACGTCGCTGACCGCAGAAATCGGCTTGATGAAAGCGGGCGAACAGCTGTCGGCCATGGAAGTCATGGCCGTCGACCCCATTCGCCGCGTGCTGGTGCCGCGCCTGTGGGGCGGCATCATCGCCATGCCCATTCTGGCGGCGGTGTTCTCGATGGTGGGCATTCTGGGCGGCTGGGTCGTCGGCGTCGTGATGATCGGCGTGGACGCGGGCGCCTTCTGGTCGCAGATGCAAAGCGGCGTGGATGTCTGGAACGACGTGGCCAACGGCGTCATCAAGAGCGTGGTGTTCGGCATCACCGTCACGCTGGTTGCGCTTTACGAAGGCTGGCAAGCCAAGCCCACGCCCGAAGGCGTGGCGCGCGCCACCACGCGCACCGTGGTGGTGGGTTCCCTGGCGGTACTTGGGCTGGACTTCCTGCTCACCGCCTTGATGTTTGGAAATTGAAACGGATCGATCATGTCACGCGAAAAAACCGACTTCTGGGTAGGCCTGTTTGTACTGCTGGGCGCGGTCGCGCTGGTGTTCCTGGCGTTGCGGGCTGGCAACCTCAGCACCTTTTCCTTCGCCCCGACCTATACCTTATCGGCCAACTTCGATAATGTAGGCGGCCTCAAGCCGCGCGCCGCGGTGAAAAGCGCTGGCGTCGTGGTGGGCCGCGTGTCCAGCATCACGTTCGACGACAAGACCTTCCAGGCCGTCGTCTCGGTGAATCTGGAAAAGGCCTATCAGTTCCCCAAGGACACGTCGGCGTCGATTCTCACGTCGGGTCTGCTGGGCGAACAGTACCTGGGCCTGACGGCGGGCAGCGAAGAAGAGAACTTTACCGACGGCGGAAAAATCCGCTATACACAGAGCGCGGTTGTGCTGGAACAGCTGATCAGCCAGTTCCTGTATGGCTCCGCCGAGAAGCAAGGGGCGTCGTCCGAGCCCGCTAAAGCACCAAATTAAAGACGATGCGAAAGACGCCGTAACAGGCCTCGCTTCGCCTTCGCAATATCATAAGAATCGTTGATAGGGATGTCCTGATCATGAACAAGAACGCACTTTCCCGAATTGCCACCATCGCGGCGGCGGGTGCCCTGATGGCCGGCTGCGCCGCGCCGCAGAACCCCGATCCGCGCGATCCGTGGGAAGGCTTCAACCGGGGCGTCTACAAGTTCAACGACACGGTCGACCGCGCAGTGTTCAAGCCGGTGGCTCAGGCCTATACCTTCGTCACGCCGCAGCCCGTGCGCAGCTGTGTGCACAACATCTTCAGCAATATGACCGACCTCTGGTCGGGCACGAACAGCTTCCTGCAAGGCCGCGGACACGACTTCGTGAACACGCTGGGCCGCTTCCTGTTCAACACCACCATGGGCGTGGGCGGCTGCTTTGACGTTGCCTCGGCCAACGGCGCGCGCAAGATCCCGAACGACTTCGGCACGACCCTGGGCGTGTGGGGCTTCAGCCAAGGCCCGTACCTGGTGCTGCCGTTCTTCGGTTCGTCGACGGTACGTGACGGCGCGGGCCTGGTCGGCGATTTCGCCGGCACCACCTACGGCTACATGGGCATCGACTCCATCGACAACGTGCGCCTGCGCAACTCGCTGTGGGGCCTGCGTCTGGTCGACACCCGCGCCAGCCTGCTGAACGCCACCGACACCATCGACCGCGTGGCGCTCGACCCGTACAGCTTCATCCGCGACGCGTATCTGCAACGCCGCAACGCCATGGTCCTGGGCCAGCGCGTGAACGACGAAGATGCGCTGCCCAACTACGAAGACGACGAGGGCGATGCCCCTGCCGCCGGCAAGGCCGCCCCCGTGCCTGCGCCCGCCACCAAGTAAGCTGTGGCTTGCGTTCATCGGTACAGTAAGGAGTTTTAATGCGATTTGCTTTTGTTTCCCTGTTGCAGCGCCTGACTTTCGCAGGCCTCGTCGGCCTTGCCGCCGCCAGCGCCGCACAGGCCAAACCCGACCCCAACGGCCCGCCTGACCAATTCGTCGTCGCGACCGCCAACGAAGCGCTGGACGTGCTCAAAGCCGACGGGTCCGTCAAAGCCGGCAACACCGCGCGCATCAACGAAGTCGTCAACCAGCACATCCTGCCGTACGTCAACTTCCAGAAGACGACGCGCCTGGCCGCTGGCCGCTACTGGCGCCAGGCTTCCGATCCGCAAAAGACGGCGCTGGCCGACGCGTTTCGCGGCACGCTGGTGCGTACCTACAGCGGCGCGCTGACCCGCGTCACGCCCAGCACCACGGTCAAGGCGTTGCCGTTCCGTGGCGACCCCAAGGCCGACGACGTCGTCGTTCGCACGCTGATCAGCCAGGGCAACGGCCAGCCGACGGGCGTGGACTACCGCCTGGAAAAAACGCCGCAAGGCTGGAAGATCTACGACATGAACGTCGAAGGCATCTGGCTGATCGAGAACTACCGCAACCAGTTCGCGCAGCAGATCAACCAGAACGGTATCGACGGCCTGATCAAGGCGCTGAACCAGCGCAATCAGTAATTCCGCGGTTCCGGCTGCTTCCGGCCCGGCGCGCCCCTCAAGGCCCGCCGGGCCGATTATTTCGGGGACGGATAACACCCGACTCCCACACGGCTCCCGGGGCCATAGGCGCTTGCCGTCACGGCGCGCTTATATAATGATCAATTCGCTCTTTTCCGGGCATCCCCCCGCCGTCATGTCAGCCGTCAGTCTCGAAAACGTCTCAAAGATCTACTCGCCGCGCACTCGCGGCTGGCAGAAGCTGCTCGGGCGCACGCCCGCCCCCGGCTTCCAGGCGCTGGACAACGTCAGCCTGAACATCGAGCACGGCGAGTTCTTCGGCCTGCTCGGCCCCAATGGCGCGGGCAAAACCACACTGATCTCGATTCTTGCCGGCCTGGCCCACGCCACGTCCGGCCGCGCGAGCGTCTGTGGATACGACGTCGTGTCCGACTACAAGTCGGCACGGCGTGCGCTGGGCGTCGTGCCGCAAGAGCTGGTCTACGACCCGTTCTTCACCGTGCGCGAAACGCTGCGCATCCAGTCCGGCTACTTCGGCCTGCGCAACAACGATGACTGGATCGACGAGATCCTGTTCAACCTGGGCCTGGCCGACAAGGCCAACAACAACATGCGCGCGCTGTCTGGCGGCATGAAGCGCCGCGTGCTGGTGGCGCAGGCGCTGGTGCACCGCCCGCCGGTCATCGTGCTGGACGAGCCCACCGCAGGCGTGGATGTCGACTTGCGCCGCACGCTGTGGGAATTCATTTCGCGCCTGAACAAGGCCGGCCACACCATCATGCTGACCACGCACTACCTGGAAGAAGCGGAAGCCCTGTGCGGCCGCATCGCCATGCTCAAGCGCGGCCGCGTCGTGGCGCTGGACACCACGCAGGCGCTGATGGCCCGCGTCGGCGGCGTCGACCTGGAAGACGCGTTCGTGCGCATCATGCACCAAGGCGACGAACCCGCCGAGCCCGCCCTGCAACCTGAAGAGATTTCGTCATGACGCCGCCCATCGCGACCGCCAGCCAACCGCTGGTGCAGCCCCGCCTGGACGCGGGCTCCGGCTTTCCGACCCTGCTGCGCAAGGAATTGCTGCGCTTCTGGAAGGTCGGTTTTCAGACCATTGCCGCGCCCGTCATTACGGCGTTGCTGTACCTGCTGGTCTTTGCGCATGTGCTGGAAGGGCGCTTGATGGTCTATGGCACCGTGCCGTACACCGCGTTCCTGATCCCCGGCCTCATGATGATGAGCATGCTGCAGAACGCATTCGCCAACCCGTCTTCATCACTGATCCAAAGCCGCATCACGGGCAATCTTGTCTTCATGCTGCTGCCGCCGCTGTCGCACCGCGACATCTTCGGCGCCTTCGTGCTGGCGGCCGTGGTGCGCGGCCTTACCGTTGGCCTGTTCGTGTGGTTCGTGGCGCTGTGCTTTGTGTCGCTGGTGCCCGAAAACCCGATGTGGCTGCTGGTCTTCGCGGTGCTGTCCTGCGGCATCATGGCTGTGCTGGGCGTGGTCGCGGGCCTGTGGTCTGAAAAGTTCGACCAGCTGGCCGCCTTCCAGAATTTCCTGATCATGCCCGCGACCTTCCTGTCCGGCGTGTTCTATTCCATTCACACCTTGCCGCCTTTCTGGCAAAGCGTGTCCCACTGGAACCCCATCTTCTACGCCATCGACGGCTTCCGCTACGGATTCTTCTCGGTGTCGGACGTCTCGCCGTGGCGCAGCCTGGCAGTCGTGACGGGGGTGTTCCTGGCGCTATCGCTTTATGCACTGCGGCTTCTGGCCAGCGGCTACAAACTCAGGAATTGACGTCCATGCTTCCCACTCCCGCGCAAGTCCGCCAATACATCGCGGACGGCCTGTCCTGTGAACATCTTGACGTGCAAGGCGACGGTTCGCATTTCGATGCCGTCATCGTCAGCGCCGCCTTCGAAGGCAAGCGCCTGATCCAGCGCCATCAACTGGTTTACGCCGCCTTGGGCGACCGCATGAAGGCCGAAATCCATGCCTTGTCGATGCGCACACTGACGCCGGATGAATACCAGCAAGCAGGCAAGTAATGGATAAGCTCCGCATCACCGGCGGCGCGCCGCTGCACGGCGAGATCTCGATTTCGGGCGCCAAGAATTCGGCCTTGCCGATTCTGTGCGCCGGCTTGCTGACCGCCGATGTGCTGACGCTGGCCAACGTGCCGCACCTGAATGACACGGCCACCATGCTGCGCCTGTTGGGCCGCATGGGCGTGCGCGCCGAGCGCGGCACGGATGGCGTCGTCATGTTGCAGGCCGACCGCGTCGACAATCTGGAAGCCCCGTACGACCTGGTCAAGACGATGCGCGCATCGATCCTGGTGCTGGGCCCGCTGCTGGCCCGCTTCGGCGAAGCGCGCGTGAGCCTGCCGGGCGGCTGCACCATCGGCCAGCGGCCGGTGGACCAGCACATCAAGGGCCTGGCCGCGCTGGGCGCCGAGATCAGCATCGAACACGGCTTCGTGGTCGCGCGCGCCAAGCGCCTGAAGGGCGCGTCCATCCGCACCGACATGGTCACCGTCACCGGCACTGAAAACCTGCTGATGGCCGCCGTGCTGGCCGACGGCCAGACCGTGCTGGAAAACGCCGCGCGCGAACCCGAAGTGGTGGACCTGGCCGAACTGCTCATCAAGATGGGCGCCCGCATCCAGGGCCACGGCACCGACCGCATCGTGATCGACGGCGTTGAACGCCTGCACGGCGCGGAACATCGCGTCATTTCCGACCGCATCGAAGCCGGCACGTTCCTGTGCGCGGTGGGCGCGGCGGGCGGCGACATCCTGCTGAAGAACACCGACCCCGTCATCCTGGGCGCCACGCTGGACAAGCTGGTTGAAGCCGGCCTTACCATCGAAACCGGCCCCGACTGGATTCGCGGCGCCATGGCCACGCGCCCCAAGGCCGTGGGCTTGCGCACGCATGAATACCCGGGTTTCGCCACCGACATGCAAGCCCAGGTCATGGCGTTGAACGCCGTGGCCGATGGCACGTCAGTGATTGTTGAGACCATCTTCGAAAACCGCTACATGCACGTGCAGGAACTGCGCCGCATGGGCGCCGATATCGACATCGACGGCCACACCGCGATTGTGCGCGGCGTGAAGCGCCTGTCTGGCGCCACCGTCATGGCCACCGACCTGCGCGCCTCCGCCAGCCTCGTCATCGCCGGCCTGGCCGCCGACGGCGATACGCTGGTCGACCGCATCTACCATCTGGATCGGGGTTACGACCAGATGGAAGTCAAACTGCGCGCCCTGGGCGCGAACATCCAACGCGTTACCGCCAAGGAACAGGCATGAAAAGTAATAGCCCCCACGCTGCGCCTTCGGCTTGCTGCCCCCCGAGGGGGCTGCCCCGCCTTGGGGCGGCCCGGCGGCGAAGCTGCCCCCACACTGCGTCTTCGGCTTGCTGCCCCCCGAGCGGGTCCGTTCGTTTTAAGGCGGCTGTGCAATGAACGATGCCACGACGAAGCCCCTGACCCTGGCACTGTCCAAGGGCCGGATTTTTGAAGAAACCATGCCGCTGCTGGCTGAAGCCGGCATCGAAGTGACCGAGAGCCCGGAAAGCTCGCGCAAACTGATCCTGCCGACCAGCGACCCAGGCCTGCGCCTGATCATCGTGCGCGCCTCCGACGTGCCGACCTACGTGCAGTACGGCGCGGCCGACCTGGGCATCGCGGGCAAAGACGTGCTGATCGAGCACGCCAAGGAACAGCCCGGCGGCCTGTATCAGCCCATCGACCTGAACATCGCCAAGTGCCGCCTGGCCGTGGCCGTGCGCAACGGCTTTGACTACGAAGGCGCCGTGCACCAAGGCGCGCGCCTGCGCGTGGCCACGAAGTACGTGCACTCAGCCCGTGAACACTTTGCGGCAAAGGGTGTGTACGTGGACATCATCAAGCTGTATGGTTCGATGGAACTGGCGCCGCTCGTGGGCTTGGCCGACTGCATCGTGGACTTGGTGTCCACCGGCGGCACGCTGCGCGCCAACGACCTGGTCGCGGTGGAAGACGTCATGCCGATCTCATCGCGCCTGATCGTCAACCAGGCCGCACTGAAGACCCGCGGCGCCCGCCTGCAACCCTTGCTGGACGCCTTCGAAAGAGCCGCCTCCCGCAACGCCTGACCCCCGCCCGCCGCGATGCCGCGGCGGCCGCTTTCTGCTTTGCTCCATGACGCCATGGCCCTGATCAATCGTCTCGACTCCCGCGATCCCGGATTCAAATCCGCCCTGTCCAAGCTGCTGGCCTTCGAGGCCGCCGAGGACGAGTCCATCGACCGCGCCGCCGCCGGCATTCTGGCCGACGTGCGCACCCGCGGCGACGCCGCGCTGGTGGAATACACGCAGCGCTTTGACCGCATGCCCGCCGCATCGGCCGACACGCTGGAAATTCCCAAGGCCGACTGGCATGCCGCGCTGGCCGCGCTGCCCGCCGCCACGCGCAACGCGCTGGAAGCCGCCGCCGACCGCGTGCGCAGCTACCACGAACGCCAGCGCGCCGAGACCTGGACGTACACCGACGCCGAAGGCACCTTGCTGGGCCAGCAGGTCACGCCGCTTGACCGCGTGGGCCTGTACGTGCCGGGCGGCAAGGCCGCGTACCCGTCGTCAGTGCTGATGAACGCCATTCCGGCAAAGGTCGCGGGCGTGCCTGAATTGATCATGGTCACGCCCACGCCCGACGGCGTGCGCAACCCCATCGTGCTGGCCGCGGCCGCCATTGGCGGCGTGGACCGCGTGTTCGCCATCGGCGGCGCGCAAGCCGTGGGCGCGCTGGCCTATGGCACCGATACCGTTCCCGCCGTGGACAAGATCGTCGGCCCGGGCAACGCCTACGTCGCCGCCGCCAAGCGCCGCGTGTTCGGCGTGGTGGGCATCGACATGATCGCCGGCCCCAGCGAAATTCTGGTCATCTGTGACGGCAAGACGCCGGCCGACTGGATCGCCATGGACTTGTTCTCGCAAGCCGAGCACGACGAACTGGCGCAATCCATCCTGCTGTGCCCGGACGCCGCCTTCATTGAAGAAGTGGAAGCCGCCATCGCACGCCTGTTGCCCACGATGCCGCGCGCCGACATTCTGCGCGTCAGCCTGGCCAACCGCGGCGCGCTGATCCAGGTCCAAAGCCTGGAAGAAGCCTGCGAGATCGCCAATGACATCGCCCCCGAGCACTTGGAAATTTCCACCGAACAACCCGAAATCTGGACGGCCAAGATCCGCCACGCTGGCGCGATTTTCATGGGCCGCTTCAGCTCGGAATCGCTGGGCGATTACTGCGCGGGTCCCAACCACGTGCTGCCCACGTCGCGCACGGCCCGCTTTTCGTCGCCGCTGGGCGTGTACGACTTCCAGAAGCGTTCGAGCCTGATCCAGGTTTCGCACCAAGGCGCGCAAACGCTGGGCCGCATCGCCGCCGAACTGGCGCTGGGCGAGGGCCTGCAAGCCCACGCCGCCAGCGCCCAGTACCGGATCGACAAGCCATGAGCGCGGCCCCGGCGGCAGACGTCGCTGGCCGCATCCAGGGCACGGTTCGCGCCGACATCCGCGAACTGGCCGCGTACCCGGTCGCCCACGCTGAAGGCTGTATCAAGCTGGACGCGATGGAATGCCCGTACGAGCTGCCAGAAGTGGTGCGCGACGACATCGCGCGCGCCGTGCGCGACACGCCGCTGAACCGCTATCCCGCCGCCGACCTCACCGCCTTGCAACAGGCGGTGAAGGCCGGCTTTGGCGTACCGGACGCGGCCGACGTGCTGTTTGGCAACGGCTCTGACGAGCTCATCCACATCATCGTGCAGGCATGCTGCGAACCCGGCGACGTGGTGATGTCACCGTGGCCGTCGTTCGTCTATTTCGATATGGCGGCGCGCTTCGATCACGCCCGTTTCGTGGGCGTGCCGCTGACGGCCGACCTGACGCTGGATCTGCCGGCCATGCTGGCCGCCATCCGCGAACACCAGCCCAAGGTGGTGTTCCTGGCGGTGCCCAACAACCCCACGGGCGGGATCTGGTCCGACGCCGACGTGCAGGCGATCGTCAACGCCGCGCCCGGCCTGGTGGTGCTGGACGAGGCCTATCAGCCCTTTGCCGACCGCAGCTGGATGCCCGAGGTGCTGGACGCGTCCAACGTCGTCGTCATGCGCACGGTGTCCAAGATTGGCCTGGCGGGCCTGCGCTTCGGCTATCTGGCCGGCCACCCCGCCTGGATCGCCGAACTGAACAAGGTGCGCCCGCCCTACAACCTGGACGTGCTGACGCAAGCCACGCTGATGACGGTGCTGCGCCACAAGAACGTGCTGGACGAGCAGGCTGCGCGCCTGCGCGCCGACCGCGCACCACTGGCCGCGGCATTGGCCGCCTTGCCCGGCGTCAGGGTATTCCCTTCCGCCGGCAACTTCGTACTCGCCCGCTTTTCCGGCAAGCTGGACGGCAACGCCGTGCATCTTGCGCTGAAAACGCGCAAAATATTGATTCGTAACTTCTCCAACGCCCATCCGCTCCTGGCGAACTGCCTGCGCATCTCGGTGGGCGCCCCGGCCGAGAACGCCGCCTTGCTGGCTGCCTTGCAAGAGATTTTGAGTGCTTAACATGCGTACCGCAGAAATCACCCGCAACACCAACGAAACCCGCATCCGCGTGGCCATCAACATTGATGGCACCGGCAAGCAGACCATCGACACGGGCGTGCCCTTCCTGGACCACATGCTGGACCAGATCGCGCGCCACGGCCTGATCGACCTGGACATCAAGGCCGAAGGCGATCTGCACATCGATGCGCATCACACGGTGGAAGACGTGGGTATCACGCTGGGCATGGCGATCGCCAAGGCCGTGGGCACCAAGGCCGGCCTGCGCCGCTACGGCCACGCCTACGTGCCGCTGGACGAAGCGCTGTCGCGCGTCGTGGTGGACTTCTCGGGCCGCCCCGGCCTGGAATATCACATCCCGTTCACCCGCGCCCACATCGGCAATTTCGATGTCGACCTGACGCGTGAATTCTTCCAGGGCCTGGTCAACCACGCGCTGATCACGCTGCACATCGACAACCTGCGCGGTTTCAACGCCCACCATCAGGCCGAAACCGTGTTCAAGGCCTGTGGCCGCGCGCTGCGCATGGCCATGGAAGTCGACCCGCGCATGGGCGATGTCGTGCCCTCGACCAAAGGCGTGCTGTGACGTTCCGCTCACTCCCGTCCGCGTAATCCTCGCACCAGGCAGAAAGAAGTGACCACTATCGCCATCGTCGACTATGGAATGGGCAATTTCCACTCCGTCGCACGCGCCTTGACGTTCGCCGCCCCCGATGCGGACATCCGCATCTGCAACCAGCCCCAAGACATCGACGCCGCTGACCGCGTGGTGTTTCCCGGGCAGGGCGCCATGGCGGACTGCATGCGCACCCTGAATGAATCCGGCCTGCGCGAAGCCGTCGTGCGCGCCGCCCGCAACAAGCCCCTGCTGGGCGTGTGTGTGGGCGAGCAGATGCTGTTCGACTCGTCTGAAGAAGGCGGCACGTCGTGCCTGGGCCTGTTCCCCGGCGTCGTGCGCCGCTTTTCAGGCCCGCGCTTTGCCGACCTGATCCCCGCCGACGACGAAGCCTGCCTGGCCGACACCGGCGCCGCAGGCCTGGCCGACACCCGCCCCGAACGCCTGAAAGTTCCGCACATGGGATGGAACAAAGTGCGCCAGACGCGCTCTCATCCCATCTGGGACGGCATTCCGGACGACACGCATTTCTATTTCGTCCATAGTTATTACGCCGATCCGGATGATTCCGGCCTGATTGTTGGTGAAACCGATTATGGCGTCGCCTTTACCTGCGCAGTGGCGGCAGCTAACATTTTCGCGGTGCAGTTCCACCCCGAAAAGAGCGCCGAACACGGTTTGCGCCTGTATCGCAATTTTGTAGACTGGCAGCCGTAGGCCTCGCGTCCACGTGCTCCAGCCCATTCAACCCCTCTTTCTTTTTTGCTGCCCACCATGCTGCTGATCCCCGCCATCGATCTCAAAGACGGGCGCTGCGTGCGCCTGCGCCAGGGTGACCTGGACGATGCAACGGTGTTCTCCGAAGACCCCGCCGCCATGGCCACCCGTTGGCTCGACCAAGGCGCGCGCCGCCTGCATCTGGTCGACTTGAACGGCGCCGTTGCCGGCAAGCCGAAGAACGAAGCGCCCATCAAGGCCATTCTGGACGCTGTCGGCGACGACATCCCCGTCCAGATCGGCGGCGGCATTCGCGACCTCGACACCATCGAACGCTACCTTGACGCCGGCATCTCCTACGTGATCATCGGCACCGCCGCGGTCAAGAACCCGGGCTTCCTGCAAGACGCCTGCGGCGCTTTCCCCGGCCAGATCATCGTTGGCCTGGACGCCCGCGACGGCAAGATCGCCACCGACGGCTGGAGCAAGCTGACCCGCCACGACGTGCTGGATCTGGCCAAGAAGTTCGAAGACTACGGCTGCGAAGCCATCATCTACACCGACATCGGCCGTGACGGCATGCTGTCGGGCGTCAACGTCGAAGCCACGGTCCGCCTGGCCCAACACGTGCGCATTCCCGTGTACGCCTCGGGCGGCATCGCCGGCATCCAGGACATCGAAGCCCTGTGCGCCGTCGAAGAAGAGGGCGTCGAAGGCGCCATTCTGGGCCGCAGCATCTACGAAGGCACGCTCGACTTCCAGGCAGCCCAGGCTCGCGCCGACGAATTGGCAAAATGACCACCTCCAGCAGCACCCCCGGGGCCGGCGCGCCCGTTCAAAGCGCGCTGACCCGCCGCATCATTCCCTGCCTTGACGTGACCGCAGGCCGCGTCGTCAAGGGCGTGAACTTCGTCAACCTGCTCGACGCGGGCGACCCCGTCGAGATCGCCCGCCGCTATAACGAGCAGGGCGCAGACGAACTCACGTTCCTGGACATCACCGCGACCAGCGACGGCCGCGATCTGATCCTGCCCATCATCGAGCAGGTAGCGTCGCAAGTCTTCATCCCGTTGACGGTGGGTGGCGGCGTGCGCCAGGTGTCGGACATCCAGCGTCTGCTGAATGCCGGCGCCGACAAGATCAGCATCAACAGCGCTGCCGTGGCCAATCCGGAGCTGGTTCGCGCCGCTTCTGATTACCACGGCTCGCAATGCGTGGTGGTCGCCATCGACGCGCGCCGCGTGTCGGCGGCGGGCGAACCCGCGCGCTGGGAAGTCTTCACGCACGGCGGCCGCAAGGCGACCGGGCTGGACGCCGTGGCGTGGGCGCGCCGCATGGCCGCCTACGGCGCGGGTGAAATTCTGCTGACCAGCATGGACCGCGACGGCACCAAGTCGGGCTTCGACCTGGAACTGACGCGCGCGGTGTCGGACGCCGTGCCCGTGCCCGTCATCGCCTCGGGCGGCGTGGGCAACCTGCAGCACTTGGCCGATGGCGTCACTACCGGCCGCGCCAGCGCCGTGCTGGCCGCCAGCATCTTCCACTTCGGCCAACACACCGTTGGCGAATGCAAGCGCTTCATGGCCGAGCAAGGCATTGCCGTAAGACTGGATACCTGAACATGAGCACTGAACCCGCCTGGATGGCCGACGTCGTCTTCGACGAAAACGGCCTGATCCCCGCCATCGCCCAAGACGCCGAAAACGGCCAGATCATGATGGTGGCCTGGATGAACCGCGAAGCGCTCGCCGAAACCGCCGCCACCGGGCGCGCCGTGTATTTCTCGCGGTCGCGCAAACGCCTGTGGCGCAAGGGCGAGGAATCCGGCCACATCCAGGAAGTGCATGAACTGCGCCTGGACTGTGACGGCGATGTCATCCTGCTGAAAATCCACCAGGAAGGCGGCATTGCCTGCCACACCGGCCGCGCCAGCTGCTTTTACCGCCGCCTTGAAGGCCAGACGGACCAGGCGTCGTGGGTAACGGTGGACCCGGTGCTCAAAGACCCGGAAATGATCTACAAATGACCGATCAAACCCTTAGCGCCGCCGACATCCTGGCGCGCATCGCCGACACGCTGGAAACCCGCCGCCCGGAAAATGGCGGCGACCCCACGGCCTCGTATTCCGCCAAGCTGCTGGCCAAAGGCCCCGATTCCTTCCTGAAGAAGATCGGCGAAGAAGCCACAGAACTGGTCATGGCCGCGAAAGACGGCGTGCCGGACCGCATCGTCAGCGAAACCGCCGACCTGTGGTTCCACTGCCTGGTCGCGCTGACGCACTTCAACCTGCGGCCGGAAGACGTGCTGGCCGAACTGGCCCGCCGCGAAGGCCTGTCGGGCCTGGCGGAAAAGGCCAGCCGCCCCAAAGACTGACCACGGAGCCCGGAAACATGAGCGACAACTGTCTTTTCTGCAAGATCGCCGCTGGCGACATCCCGTCCAAGAAGGTCTACGAGGACGAGGACTTTGTTGCATTCCACGATATCAATCCGGCAGCACCGGTACATTTGCTGCTGATCCCTCGACGTCATGTCACATCCATGCAGGATATTACGGGCGAGGACGCAGGTTGGTTGGGTAGAATGATGTCGTTGGCGCCGCGGCTAGCAGCCGAAAACGGTTGCCGTCCGGGCCCTGATGGCGGATTTCGCATCATGATCAACTCTGGCGTCGAAGGCGGCCAGGAAGTCCCGCATCTGCATTTCCACATCATTGGCGGCTCGCGACCCTGGAAAGGACGCGTGGCCCCCACCGCGTAATTCGGAGAAACATCATGGGTAGTTTCAGCATTTGGCATTGGTTGGTCGTTCTGGTCATCGTGGCGCTGATTTTCGGCACCAAGAAACTGCGCAACATCGGCTCGGACCTGGGCGGCGCAGTGAAGGGTTTCAAGGAAGGCATGAAGGACGCCAACGGCGAAAAGCCGGCTGACCCGATCGCGCAGCAGCGCGTGTCCGGCGAAACCATCGACGTGCAGGCCAAGGAAAAGACCAACTCCTGAGCTCCCGCTCGTCTCCCGGGCCAGCCCTGAACGGGCCGGCCCTTATTGCTTCAATTCCCGAGCGGCCGTCGAATGTTTGATGTCAGCCTCACTGAACTGATGGTGATCGGCGTCGTCGCCTTGATCGTCATTGGCCCCGAACGCCTGCCCAAAGTAGCCCGCACCGTCGGCCACCTGCTTGGGCGCGCGCAGCGTTACGTCAACGACGTGAAGTCCGATATCCAGCGCGAAATCGAACTCGATGAACTGCGCAAGTTCAAAACCGAAATGGAAGACGCCGCGCAAGGTGTGCAGCAATCGCTGAACGACACGCATGCGTCGCTGCAAGAACCCGTGCAGCAATTCCGCGCCGAACTCGACGAAGTGGCCCGTGAAGCCAGCGGCAAGGCCGCGCCGGTGATCGTGGGTGACGCGTCAGTCGGGGACGCCTCAGTCGGTAACGCCTCCACCGCCCCCGCCGAAGCCGCCCGCACCATCGCGCCGCCAGGGCAGAATCACAGCCTGGATCTGGACCTGCCTGCCGTATCCGAACCCCGCCCCGCTGCTGCCATCTCGGCTTCTGCTGCCGCTCCGGCTACCGTCCGGGCGTCCGCGACGGGTCCGGTTCACGGGCCCGTTATCGCGCCGGCCGCATCCCAACAACCCGCCCCGGCGCCTCGCGCGCCCCAGGCTGACGACGCTGCGCTCGCCGCCAAGCCCGTCCCGCCCTCCGGAACACCGACGTGACCCAGGACGCCTCCCAAGAAGAAGGCCAGCAAGAGACCTTCATCTCTCACCTGGTTGAATTGCGCACCCGTCTGCTGCGCGCCGTAGGCGCCGTGGTGGCTGTGTTCATTGTGCTGTTCATCTACCCGGGCGCATCGGCCATCTATGACGTGCTGGCGGCGCCCATGCTGGCCTCGCTGCCCGAAGGCACGCGCATGATCGCCACCGGCGTCATCACGCCGTTCATGGTGCCCGTCAAGGTCACGATGATGGCCGCCTTCATCGTGGCGCTGCCCGTCGTGCTGTACCAGGCCTGGGCCTTTGTTGCGCCCGGCCTGTACCGCCACGAAAAGCGCCTGGCGCTGCCGCTGATCATCTCCAGCACCTTCCTGTTCATCGCGGGCATGGCGTTCTGCTATTTCGTGGTGTTCCGCACGGTGTTCCACTTCATCGCCACGTTCGCACCGCAATCCATCACGCCGGCGCCGGACATCGAGGCCTATCTGAGCTTCGTGATGACGATGTTCATGGCCTTCGGCATCACCTTCGAAGTGCCGGTGGCCGTGGTGTTGCTGGTGAAGATGGGCATTGTTGAACTGTCCAAGCTGAGGTCGGCGCGAGGCTATGTCGTGGTCGGCGCCTTCATCATCGCCGCCGTGGTCACGCCGCCAGATGTGGTCAGCCAGTTCATGCTGGCCGTGCCGCTGTGCCTGCTGTACGAAGTGGGGCTGATCTGCGCCCGCATGGTGCAGCCCAAGGCGGGCGCGGCTGAAGAGGCTGGTTCCGATTCGCTGACCGAGCGCCATTAAGACAGCCCCGGCCGTCACCGCGACGGCCAATATAGGACTGTTTCACTCTTGCCGGGACATGGCTGCAAACCTACATTGCAGACATGTCCCTCGCCAAAAGACTGCGCGCCCTGATGCGGTGGCGCGGTATCCATAGCCAGAACCAGCTCGCACGCATTTCCAGCGTGCCGCAGTCCTGCATTCACCGCATCCTTACTCGTGCCGATGGCTACTCGCCGTCTCGCGCCACGTTGATACGCCTGGCCGCCGCGCTGGATACCAGCGTGCCGTGGCTGTCAGACGGCGTCATCAGCGCGGTCGAGCCGCATGGGGTGCCACATGCTGTGCCACATGCGGTGCCACTCGGGGCGCCACATGCGGTGTCGCACGGTTCGCCACACGGTGTGCCACGCACTGATACCGCCATGCAAGCGGACACGCGCACGGCGGCGCATGCGTTCATGCACGCGGCAGTACCCGCGTCCGCCCCGGAGGTCGATGGCTATTGCGCCGAAATATGCGTGTTGCTGCGCCAGCAACCCGACAGCACCAAGAAGACCGTGCTGTCGATGGTGCGCTTGATGGTCGACAGCCAGGCGACGGGCGCAAGTTCGCAGGCCTTGAATTCGCTCGCCTCTTCTTAGCGCGGCTTCAAGAGGCTGAACGGGCCTTCATAGACCCTCATAGACCTTCCTAGGCCTTCATAGACCTTCCTAGGCCTTCATAGACCTTCCTAGGCCTTCACAGGCGAATCCGGTTCAGCGCGGCTTACCCGGCCGCGTGCCCACCACCACCGTCATGTCCTGCGGCTTGCCTGAACGCAGAATTCCCAGCGTGGCGCGCTGGCCCGGGGGCAGCTGCGCAATCTCGGCCAACAGCTGGGCCGTGTCGGCCATGCGTTTGCCATTGACGCTTTGCACGATATCGCCCACGCGCATGCCGCTGCGCGCGGCAGGGCCGTCGCGCATCACGCCCGCGATAATCGCGCCCTTGGCGTCACCGCCCAGCCCGAATGCGCGCGCCAGTTCCGGCGTGACGTCTTGCGGCTCCACGCCCAACCAGCCACGCTTGACGCCGCCTGTCTTGACGATTTCGTCCATGACCTTGCGCGCAATCTCCACCGGTGTCGCAAAGCCAATGCCCATCGACCCGCCCGATTCCGAGTAGATCGCCGTGTTGATGCCGACGAGGTTGCCTTCCGCATCCACCAGCGCGCCGCCCGAGTTGCCCGGGTTGATGGCCGCATCCGTCTGAATGAAGTTCTCGTACGTGTTCAAGCCCAGCCCATTGCGGCCCAGCGCCGACACAATGCCTTGCGTGGTGGTTTGTCCCACGCCAAACGGGTTGCCAATGGCCAGCACCACATCGCCCACGCGCAAGCCGCGGTCAGCGGCCAGCGCAGCGGCGGGCAGGGTGCGCAACGAGGCCAGCTTCAGCACGGCCAGGTCAGTGTCAGGGTCGGCGCCCACCACCTTGGCGGTGTCGCGGCGGCCATCGCTCAAGGCCACTTCAATGGCGTCGGCCGCCTGCACCACGTGATAGTTGGTCAGCACATGGCCGTCCTGGCTCACGATAACGCCGGACCCCAGGCTGGTCGTGGCCTCGCGCCGGCTCACGCCCGGCAACTGGCCAAACAGCTGGCGCAGCACCGGATCATCCGGCAGCGGGATCAGTGGCACATTGACGTGCTTGGTCGTGTAGACATTCACGACAGAAGGCGCGGCGCGAGCCACCCCATCCGCATAAGACACCGGGCCCGTCCCCGTGCCTGCGGCCGGCCGCGAGGCCGCCGCCACCGCGGCAGGCGCCGCACCCGGCACGGCCAGGCGCAGCAGGTCGGGCCGCAGCGTCGTGACGACGAATAGAATACCCAGGCAGACCGTGACGGCCTGAGCGAAGATCAGCCAATATCGGCGCATGATTCTGATAGGACAAACAATGAAAAAAGTGGACTCCCACGTGCTGGCCAGCTGGCTGGACAACACCCTGCAAGCCGCGCGCTTCAAGGACTACTGCCCCAACGGCATGCAGGTGGAGGGCCGATCCGAAGTCGGACACATTATCACCGGTGTCACCGCTAGCGAAGCGTTGTTGCGCACGGCCGTCGAACGCGGCGCCGACGCGGTGCTGGTGCATCACGGCTGGATGTGGCGCAACGAAGACCGCCGCGTCATCGGCACGCGCCGCACGCGCATGGCGTTGGCGTTGAAAAACGACCTGAACCTGTACGCCTACCACCTGCCGCTGGACGCCCACCCCACACTGGGCAACAACGCGCAATTGGCCCGCGTGCTGGGCCTGACACCCGCGCGCCGCGATGACGGTTCACCGCAAACCTGTGGTCAGGACAATCTGGTGTGGCTGGGCGACGCCACCGGTGTGCAAACGCTTGGCGAACTTGGCGCGCGCGTGGCCGAACGCCTGGGCCGCCAGCCGCTAGTCGTGGGCGACCCCGATCAACCCGTGTCGCGCGTGGCGTGGTGCACGGGCGGCGCGCAAGGCATGCTGGCTGACGCCGTGGACGCGGGCGTCAGCGCCTACATCACAGGCGAAGTCTCGGAATCCACCGTGCATCTGGCGCGCGAAACCGGCGTAGGGTTCATCGCCGCCGGTCATCACGCCACCGAGCGCTATGGCGCGCAAGCGTTGGGCCAGGCGGTTGCCGAGCACTTCGGCATCAAGGTCGAATTTGTCGACCTTGATAATCCAGCCTAATAAAAAAGCGCCCCACGGGGCGCTTTCTTCATGGCTTTTTCAGCAGGTCGCGGATCTCGCGCAGCAGCGCCACATCTTCGGGCGTTGCGGCCGGTGCGGCCGGCGCTTCCTCGGCCTTGGTGCGGGCCTTGTAGATGGCTTTCACCATCCAGAAAATCACGAACGCCAACAACACAAAGTTGATGATGATGGTGACGAAATTCCCCCACGCGAACACGTTCGCGCCGGCTTTCGAGAGGTCGGCATACGTCATCGGGCCGTTGTAGCCAGCAGGCATCGACAGCACCAAGAATTTGTTCGAAAAATCGACCGAACCACCCAGGATGAAGTTGACCAGAGGCATGACGATGTCTTTGACTAGCGAATCAACAATTCTGCCGAACGCTGCGCCGATAATGACACCCACCGCCAAGTCAACCGCATTGCCTTTAACAGCGAAATCTCGGAATTCTTTGACGAAACCAGTTGCTTTGCTCATAAAAGCACTCCCTTCGTGATACGCCCGTCAGTGGGCTGGCGCTATAATACGCGGTTGCTATGTTGTTACATATTCCCGCGAACCCGATGCCGCAGAAGTGATGCTACTCGTAGAGCGGGCGCATCAACAAGGATAGGAAGATGAGTCAGGATACGCTGGTGCACGATGATGACGGTGCGGTTGATCCCAACCTGCCACCTGATCCTTCGCGACGTTTCTGGGTTACCACCGCCTGTGCTGTGGGTGGCGTAGCAGGTGTCGCAACGGCAGTGCCGCTTGTGAGCACATTTTCTCCCTCTGAAAAGGCCCGCGCGGCCGGGGCCCCTGTAGAAGTGGATATCGGCGATATACCCGTCGGCACCATGAAAACAGTGGAATGGCGTGGGAAGCCGGTATGGATCATTCACCGGTCTCCCGAACAACTCGCCGGTCTCAAAGCGCTCGACCCTTTACTGGCCGATCCCGAATCCAAGCGGCCTGGTTTCACTCCCAAATACGCAGAAAACGAAGCTCGTTCGCGCAAGCCCGAGATCTTCGTCTGTGTCGGCATTTGTACTCATCTGGGCTGCTCGCCCACCTCGCACTTCGAGACAGGCGGCGGTGGCGGCATGGGCGCCAATTGGCAAGGCGGATTCCTCTGTCCGTGCCATGGCTCCACGTTCGACCTGGCCGGCCGGGTCTACAAGAACAAGCCTGCTCCCGATAATCTCGAAGTACCGCCCTACCAGTATCTGAGCGATACCCGCATCATTGTGGGCGTCGATGAAGACAACAAGGCCTGACGCTCGCGTCGCGCTTTTTTCCCGAATTACGTAAGTAAAACAAATACGCACACGTATTAGAGAAGGAGCCGTTACATGGCTGGCGAGAAAACCGTCGAGACGACAGGCCTGCTGGGCTGGTTGGACCGGCGCTTTCCGGTGACCTCCACCTGGAAAGCCCATCTGTCCGAGTACTACGCACCGAAGAATTTCAACTTCTGGTATTTCTTTGGCTCTCTGGCCTTATTGGTCCTGGTGCTGCAGATCGTGACCGGGATTTTCCTGGTCATGCACTACAAGCCGGACGCCGAACGCGCGTTCCAGTCCGTCGAATACATCATGCGCGAAGTCCCGTGGGGCTGGCTGGTGCGCTATATGCACTCCACCGGCGCGTCGATGTTCTTTGTCGTCGTCTACCTGCACATGTTGCGCGGGCTGCTTTACGGTTCCTACCGCAAGCCGCGCGAACTCGTGTGGATTTTCGGCGTGGCGATTTTCCTCTGTCTGATGGCCGAAGCCTTCTTCGGCTACCTGCTTCCGTGGGGCCAGATGTCGTATTGGGGCGCCCAGGTGATCGTCAACCTGTTCGCGGCCATTCCGTTCATCGGCCCTGAACTGTCGATCTGGATTCGCGGCGACTACGTCGTGTCGGACGCTACCCTGAACCGCTTCTTCGCCTTCCACGTCATCGCGATTCCGCTGGTGCTCGTGGGCCTGGTGGCGGCTCACCTGGTGGCGCTGCACGAAGTGGGCTCCAACAACCCGGACGGCATCGAGATCAAGCAGGGCCCGAAAGACAAATACGGCCGGCCGAAGGATGGCATTCCGTTCCACCCGTTCTACTCGGTGCATGACCTGATGGGCGTGGCGGGCTTCTTGCTCGTGTTCGCGTTCATCGTGTTCTTCGCCCCCGAGATGGGCGGCTACTTCCTCGAGTTCAACAACTTCATCCCTGCTGACTCGCTGAAGACGCCTCCGCACATCGCGCCGGTCTGGTACTTCACGCCGTTCTACTCGATGCTGCGCGCCACCACCGACGAATTCACGTGGGTGCTGGCGGGTGCATCGGTGCTGGGCGCCATCGCGTTGCTCGTCAAGAGCAACCTGAAGGGCATCCTGCGCGTCGCCATCCCCGGCATCCTGATCGTCGTGGCCGTGCTGCTGCGCGTGATCGACGCCAAGTTCTGGGGTGTGGTGGCCATGGGCGGCACGGTTGTCATCCTGTTCTTCCTGCCCTGGCTGGACCATTCCCCGGTCAAGTCGATCCGCTACCGGCCCACGTGGCACAAGTGGATCTACGGCATCTTCATGGTCAACTTCCTGGTGCTCGGCTACATCGGTACGCAGCCGCCCAGTCCGCCGTTGAACATCACGTCGCAAATTGGCACGCTGCTGTACCTGGCATTCTTTTTCCTGATGCCGGTCTGGAGCCGCCTTGGCACCTTCAAGCAAGTGCCTGAGCGCGTTACGTTCCACGCCCACTGAGCCCCACCAGATAACGGATTAACCATGATCAAGAAGCTGATTGGTGCCGTAGCCTTGATGCTCACGTGCACCACCGCCGCATTCGCCGCCGAGGGCGGGTTCCCGCTGGACAAGGCGCCGTACCGCGTCAACGACATGTCGTCGCTGCAAAACGGCGCCAAGCTGTTCGTCAACTACTGCCTGAACTGTCATAGCGCCTCTTCGATGCGCTACAACAAGCTGAAGGACATCGGTCTGACCGACCAGCAAATCAAGGAAAGCCTGCTGTTCACCGGCGAAAAGGTGGGCGACATGATGAATATCGCCATGTCACCCAAGGACGCCAAGAAGTGGTTTGGCACGACGCCCCCGGACTTGTCCGTGATCGCCCGCGCCAAATCGGTCAACGCCGGCCCGTCCGGCGCCGACTACATCTACACCTACCTGCGCACTTTCTACCGCGACACGTCGCGCGCCACCGGCTGGAATAACCTGGTTTTCCCCGCCGTCGGCATGCCTCACGCGCTCTGGGAACGCCAAGGTCCGCGCGAACTGACAACCACCGCGATGCATGAAGTGGAAGTCAAGGATGCCAAGGAAGGCACACCCAAAACCTGGGAACGTGTCACGACGGTGTACGATGCTCAAGGTTTTTCCACGGTCAAGGCCGAACCGGTAGCTGATTACCACGGCCATGCCACCTTTGATGCCAAATTTAAGGCCGCCAACCCGGCCCAAGTCGCAACATACGACAACGACGTCGCTGATCTGACCGCATTCATGTCCTGGATGGCCGAGCCCGTCCAGACATTGCGCGTCCGCATCGGCGTCGGCGTCATGTTGTTCCTGCTGTTGTTCTTCCTCGTTACGTGGCGCTTGAACGCCTCGTACTGGAAACACGTGCGCTAACCGCAACGCCCCGCCAGGCAATTTGACCGTCCCCCCTATAAAAAGGGACGGTAGCGGAGGATAGGGCTGTACGCCTATCCCGTCTGGCAATTGGGGCCAGCGCCTGCTAGATTTAGGCGCTGGCCTTTCGTTTTTCAATAAAGGACTTACACCATGATGGTGCTCTATTCCGGAACCACGTGTCCGTTTTCGCAACGCTGCCGCTTCGTGTTGTTCGAAAAGGGTATGGATTTCGAGATCCGCGACATCGACCTGTACAACAAGCCCGAAGACATCTCGGTGATGAACCCGTACGGTCAGGTGCCCATTCTGGTCGAACGCGACCTGGTTCTGTACGAGTCGAACATCATCAACGAGTACATCGACGAGCGCTTCCCGCACCCGCAGCTGATGCCCGCTGATCCGGTGATGCGCGCCCGTACCCGCCTGTTCCTCTACAACTTCGAGAAAGAACTGTTCGTTCACGTCTCGACGCTGGAAGACCGCAGCGCCAAGCCCGACGAGAAGAAGCTGGCCAACGCGCGCCAGAACATTCGCGACCGCCTGGCTCAGCTGGCTCCGATGCTGCTGAAGAACAAGTACATGCTGGGCGAAGAATTCTCGATGCTCGACGTGGCCGTGGCTCCGCTCTTGTGGCGCCTGGATCACTACGGCATTGAACTGCCCAAGAATGCGGCCCCGCTGCAAAAGTACGCCGAACGCATCTTCTCGCGTCCGGCCTACATCGAAGCGCTGACGCCTTCGGAAAAAGTGATGCGTCGTTAAGGCTGTTGCGTGATGGGTGAAACTTCGACCAAACCGTATCTGATCCGCGCGTTGCATGAATGGTGCACTGATAACGGCTACACGCCATACATCACTGTGCAAGTTGACGAGCACACCATGGTGCCCGTCGCGCATGTGCGTGACGGTCAGATCACTCTGAACGTCGGCACGCTGGCCACCAACCGTCTGGTGCTGGGCAATGAATTCATCGAATTCCAAGCCCGCTTCAGCGGCGTGACCGAGAACGTCTACGTTCCCGTCGGCGCGGTCAGCGCCATCTACGCGCGTGAAACCGGCGCAGGCATGGGCTTCGAAGTGCAGCCCTATGAACCGCCGGCAGCCGGTGCTCAAGGCGTGGCGGATACCGCTGCCGCGCCCGAAGGCTCCGACGCCGACGCCGCGCCTGGCGACGACGGCGGTGATGACGACGAACCCAAGCGTCCGCGTCTGACCATCGTCAAATAGCATCTGCTACGCGGGGACGGCGTGCCTGGCACATCGTCCCCGCCATCGCTATCTTCCCCGGTGCCACGCAGCCCCGCCGATTTTTCATTACAATGCAGTCCCTGCGCGTGCCCCCGGCACGCCGTGCCGGTGTAGCTCAGTTGGTAGAGCAGCTCACTTGTAATGAGAAGGTCGAGGGTTCGATTCCTTTCACCGGCACCAACACCCCTATTGCGATAGCGTCATAGGGGTACGCGAAACCGCTGGCGCTTACGTCACGACGCCAAGCCCCGCGCTTCATGAAGCATCCATTTCGCAAATGCCTGTAGTGGCGCCGCACTCAACTCGAGCGGCTCAGGAAGAACCAGGCAGAAGGTCTTGGTAATCGCTTTGCCGTCCGCCCAAGGCGCGACCAGACGGCCTTGTTCCAGCTCGGCCCCGATGTAAAGACGCGGCACCAACGCGACTCCCAGGCCGGCGACCGCCGCCGCTATCAGCATGGAATGCAGATCGTAGCGCGCACCTACCGCCGAATTGGTCAGCACGATGCCGGCCTCTTTTGCATAAAGCTGCCACGCGTCCGGGTTCTGCCTGCGGTGAAGGCGTGGCAATTGGTCGAGCGACACATTCGCACCGGCCTCCGCCAGCAGCGCCGGACTACAGACGGGCACAAGCACCTCCTCCAGCAGCGGATGCAAATGCATACCCGCCCATGCCGGATGCTCAAAATGAATGGCTGCGTCGAATCCGCTGCCAGCAAGAATGAAGGGCTCCATACGCTCGGCGATATGCACGGTAATGTTCGGATGCGCATTCTGGAAGCGCTTCAGCCGGGGAATTAACCAACGGGTGGCGAAGGTCGGAATGGCGGCAATATCAATGCTGCCCCCCTCAATGGGCTGCCCCATCAGATAGAGGCTGTCCCGTTCCAGCCGATCCAGAATCTCACGCACCTGCACCGCGTATCGCTTGCCGTTGGGCGCAAGCCGAACCCGATTTCCCACGCGCTCGAATAGCGCGACATTCAAAAATGCCTCAAGGCGTCCGATCTGACGACTGACCGCGCCTTCCGTCAGCGCCAATTCCGCGGCTGCGCGCGCGAAGCTGCCATGTCGAGCCGCGGCTTCAAAAGCAAGGAGCGCGGAATTGCTTGGAATCTTACGTCGCATAAGGGTTTCGACAACGGGGATGGGTTCGATATCAGCTTGAGTAAATGTCACCGAAGGCTGACTTTATATCGCTATATAGGCCGGGATTGTCCACCTAGCATTACGTTACCGCAATGAAAACGGGATGGCTGCCGCAAGCGCCTCGCCCGTGACGAAGGACAATCTGATGATCTACACCGTGGAATGCAGCTTCGCCGATCCCGCCAGCGAAGCCGAATGGAACGCCTTCTACAGCCTTGAAAAACTTCCCGCCCTGATCTCGGTAACCGGCTTTCATACGTCGCAGCGCTTCAAGGCGTTAAGCGACGGTTGTCCGACCTACCTGGCCGTCCACACCATCGACGGTCTCGATGTGCTGACGGGCGAGGAATATCGCCAGAAAGGCGGCGGTAATTTCGCAACGTGGCAGCAACACATCACTGACTGGCACCGAAATCTGTACAGCGATATCGGCCTTGCACCGGCGGTCAGCGCATCCGAGCTTCTCGTGCTTTGTGCAAGCGGCCCAGACCCTCTGATCCAGATGGGCCTCACGCCCTTAGGCATGCAAGCGGTTGCGCTGGAACAGTTTCCGGAACACCGTTGGCTCGCAACACTGCCTCGGCAAACCGCTCAGCTTGTCGAGAGGCTGCCCGACGGCGTCCACCTCTATTCGCCGATGACGGACCAACTGACAAGCGCCCGCAGCGCTTGAAGCGAACAAAATTTTCCGGAGATAGCAATGCCCGCCATTCCCTTTCCCAGTCAGCAAGCCGGAGATTTCACGATCACCGCCATCAGCGACGGCTACCTCACCGCCAGCCTGGACTTTCTCTCGAATATCGACCCATTCGAGGCCGCCAGAATGCAAAGCGAAGCCGGGCAGCAGGAGCCCGCCGCCGTGCATATCAACTGCTATGTGGTGCGCGGAGCGGGCCGCACCATTCTTATCGATGCAGGGGCCGGAGGGATCAAGCAATGGGGCGGCCGCCTGATAAGGAATTTGTCGCTCGCTGGCGTCGAACCCGGCGACATCGACACCATTCTGCTCACCCATGCCCATCCCGACCATGTCGGCGGGCTGGTGGACGCCGCCGGGCACATCATCTTTCCGAATGCAGAACTGGTTATTCATCAGCGGGAGCTTGCCTTCTGGCAGGACGACGGCAACTTAAGCCGTGCCAGCGAGCGCGCCCGGGGCAACTTCCTGATCGCACGCCAGGTCTTCAGCGGCTACCGCAACACGCTTCGCACGTTCGCTGAAGGGGACGTGCTTCCCGGTGTCAAAGCGATGCCATTACCGGGACACACGGATGGACACTCCGGCTATCTTTTCGAATCCGCCGCTCAGAGCCTGCTTGTCTGGGGAGACATTGTTCATTTCCCTCATATCCAGATTGAACGGCCGGACGTCTCGATTGCATTCGACCAAGACGCAGCCCAGGCAGCCGCCACACGATCACGGCTTCTGGACATGGTCAGCTCGGAAGGTATGTTGATCGCCGGCATGCATCTGGGCGAACTCGGCTTCGCGCGAATCAAGCGAACGGGCAGCGGCTACGGTCTGCTTTACGAGGCCTGAGCTTGGGATGGCGACGCGAAGCAGCCTTGTCGGATGCCCCGCTTGGAAGGCCTGTGCGCGCCGTTCAGGCAGCCCGTCGATGCGTCAGGCCCACAATCACCCCAACGCCGGCAGCATGTTGAACAACAGCACCATCACCAAGCCCACCACCGACACGATCGATTGCACGACCGAGATCGTTTTCGTGGCTTCGCCCATCGTCATGCCAAAGGACTCTTTCACCATCCAGAAGCCGGCGTGATTCGCGTAGTTGAAGAACAGCGATCCGCAGCCGATCGACAGCGCGAGCAGCGGCAGGTTCAGGTTGGGGTCGGCGCCTGCCAGCGGTGCCAGCAGACCCGCCGCGCCGACGATGCCGACGGTGGCCGAGCCGGTGGATACCGACAGCAGCATGGCGATCAGCCAGCCCAGGATCAGCGGCGGGAAGGCGAATTGGTGCGTCAGGTGCACGATGGCGTCGCCGACCTTGGCGCTGGTCAGCACCTGCTGGAACGCGCCGCCACCCGCAATGATCAGCATGATGCCGGCGATGGGCTTCAGGCTTTGGCCCAGCGCGTCGCGCAGCTTCTCGGCATCGCCTTGGCGCATGAAGACGAGCGTCACGGCCGCAAACAGCACGCCCAGCAGCATGGCGACGATCGGGTTGCCCAGGAACGCGGCCACGTGCAGCGTGCTTGAGCCCTTGGGCAGCAGCATCTCGGCCACCGCATGCACCAGCATCAGCAAGGCGGGCAGCAATGCCGCCAGCACGCCCAGGCCGACGCTGGGTGCGGCGTGGCCGCCCGCGGTTTCCTTGGTGGCGGTGAACTGATCGAGCAGCGCCGCGTCGGGGCGAGTCGTCATGCGCGGCGCGATGAAGGCGCCATACAGAGGCCCGCCGAAAATCATGGCGGGCAGGGCGGCGATGAAGCCGTAGATCATGGTCGGGCCGACCGTCGTCTTCAAGGTGGCAATGGCGGTCAGCGGGCCCGGATGCGGCGGCACCATGCCGTGCATGGCCGCCAGCGCAGCAATCACCGGCACCCCCACATACACATAGGCCGACCCCTTGAAGCGCTGCTGGCTTTCCAGCTTGCGCGCCACGCTGAAGATCAGCGGCAGCATCACCACCAGACCCACTTCAAAGAACATCGGGATGCCGATGACGAAAGCCACCAGCGTCATGGCCCACGGGATCATGCGGGTAGAGGTGCGCTGCAAGATGGCGTTGGCCAGGCGCTCGGTGGTGCCCGAGTCCGCCAGGATCTTGCCCAGCATCGCGCCCAGCGCAATGACTACCCCTACTGCGCCCAGGGTTTTACCCGCGCCATCGGTCAGGTTCTTGACGATGGCCACAGGCTCCATGCCTGTGGCGAAACCGACGCCGATCGAGACGATCAACAGCGCCAGCAGCGGGTGCATGCGGATGCGCGAGACGATAAGTGCGACCAGCACCAGGACGCTCACCAAGGCGGTGAGCAGCAATTGAATGTCGAACGAAGACATGGATGAACCCAGAAAAGACGAAAGAGGCCGCGAACCTTCTGGGTGCCATGATAAGGGATGCAGCCTGTCGCCAACCTGCATCCCGCTCGTGGGGCGCTGCCGCCGTTGGCAACCGCTATCGTCCCAAAATCCGCATCAATCCGGCTTGATCCCGGCCGCCTTGATGATCGCCACATTGCGCTCCAGCTCCGTTTCCACCTTGCGGCGGAACGCGGCCGGGTCTTGATAGGTGGCGTCAAAGCCCAGATCTTGCAGTTTGGCGCGGGTATCCGGTTCAGCCATGACCGCCTGGATCTCCTTGGACAAGCGGCTGACGATGGGGGCCGGCGTGCCGTGCGGCAGGACCACGCCGAACCAGGTTTCGAAGTCGTAGCCGGTGACGCCGCTTTCGGCCACGGTGGGCACGTCGGGCACCAGCGGCGAACGGGCGTTGCCCGTCAGCGCAACGGCGCGAGCCTTGCCTGCCTTGATCTGCGGCAGGCCGGCCACCAGGGTGTCGATAGACAGCGGAATCTGATTGCCGATCAAGTCCGTCATGGCCGGTGCGCTGCCGCGATAGGGCACGTGCAACAGCTTGGCGCCCGTGCGCTGCGCCAGCGACTCGCCCGCGATGTGCGGCGTGGAACCGTTGCCAAACGAGCCAAAGCTAAGCGGCTGCGCGGCTGACTTGCTGGTGATGTCGGCCACCGTGCCGATGCGGGTTTGCGGATTCGTCAGAATCACGAACGGCGTGCTGCCCGCGATGGCGACGTATTCGTAGCTCTTGATCGGGTCGTAGTTCAGGTTCGAATACAACAGCGGATTCAACGTGAACGTGGGCGCGCCGGTGATCATGAACGTGTAGCCGTCAGGCGCGGCGCGCGCCACGGCAACCGCGCCGATGCTGGTGTTGGCGCCGGGCTTGTTCTCGACCACGACGGTCTGGCCCAGGCGTTCGCCCAGCTTGGCGGCGAAGAGACGGCCGATGACGTCGGTGGAGCCTCCCGGCGGGAACGGCACGACCATGGTGATCGGTTTTGCCGGATAGTTCTGCGCCGACGCCATCAGCGGCGCGGCGGCCAGGACGCACAGCGCAAGCGTGCGAAGGACTTTCTGGTTCATGGATTTCCCCTTGTGTTGTAGGTGTGAAGGTCAGTTGGGCAATGCCGGCGCGCGGCGCCAGTGCTGCGTGGCGTGTTCGAACGCGTGCGCCAGTTGCAGCAGGGCGTGCTCCTGCCGATACCGGCCAACGATCTGGATGCCCACTGGCAACCCCTCGCCGGTAAAACCACAGGGCACGGAGATGGCCGGATGCCCCGTCAACGACAGGTAGTAGCCCGAGCGCATCCAATCGATGTAGTTGTGCATCGGCGTGCCTTCAATGCGGCTCACGGTTTCGTGTTCCACCGGAAACGGCAACACCTGACTGACCGGGCCGATCAGGAATTCGTGCGTCTGCATGAAGGCGTGCATGCGCGCAAACAGCGCGGCGCGGTCGCGCTCGGCCTGGATGACGGCCGCAGCCGATTGCTGCAAGCCCAGTTCAATATTCCAGATGACCGTGTCTTTCAACAGATGCCGGTGCTCGCGCAGCACGGCCTCGTAGCCCACCGCGAAGGTTTGGCCGCGCAAGGCCTGGAACGACGCGTCCGCGCCGGTGAAGTCGGGGCAGGCGGGTTCCACGTGCGCGCCCAACTCGGCGAAGACGGGCAGTTGGCGGTCCAGCACTTCCAACACCGCACGTTCGACAGGCAGGCCGCCCCACGTCGGCGCGTAGGCGATGCGCACGCCCTTGAAATCACGGGCCAAGCTGTCCAGGAAGCGCGCGGGATCTTGGTCGATGGCCAGCGGGTCGCGCGCGTCGTTGCCCGCGGTGGCGGCCAGCAGCAGCGCCACATCGGCCACCGTGCGGGCCATGGGGCCGGCCACCGTCAGCGCGTTGTACGGGCTGGCCGTGGGCCATTGCGGCACGCGGCCGGGCGACGGGCGCAGGCCCACCACGTTGCAGAATGACGCGGGGTTGCGCAGCGAGCCGCCCATGTCCGTGCCGTCGGCCAGCGGCGTCATGCGTGCGGCCAACGCGGCGGCCGCGCCGCCACTGCTGCCCCCCGCAGTCAGGCGAAGGTCGTAGGGGTTGCGGGTGGCGCCGAAGACCGTGTTGAACGTCTGCGAGCCCGCGCCGAATTCGGGCAGGTTGGTCTTGCCCAGCGTAATGGCGCCGGCCGCGCGTTCGCGGCTGACGATGAGGCTGTCGCGCTCAGGCACGAAATCGCGATATAGCGGCGAGCCGTAGGTGGTGCGCATGCCGGCCGTCAGGAACGAATCCTTGTGCACGATCGGCAAGCCATGCAGCAAGCCCAGCGGGTGGCCGGCGGCCTGGCGTTCGTCGGCTTGCGCGGCGCGGGCCAGCGCGCCTTCGGCGTCCAGCGTCACAATCGCGTTCACACTGGGGTTGCAGGCGTCGATGCGCGCCAGATGGGCGGCGGTGACGTCGCGGGCGCTGACATGGCCGGCGGCGATCTCGGCGCGCAGGGCCACGGCGGTCATCTCGCAAAGGGGGGAAGTCGAAGTCATTGCGGCTTGGTTGTATTGCTATGCGATACAAAGTATTGAATAATCAACTTTATAGTGCGTATTTGGTGCGCGAACAATTCGGGGAAACTAGCCCCGCCACGTGCGCCACCGCCGCGCCACCGCCGCGCCAAACCCGCGCCACCCCGCCATTTCCCTTGTGCAAGACCTCGGCCAGACGCTCATGACCCCTCGCCAAAATCCGGTTGCTGACATCCCCACTCCCGATGCCGACGACCCCTTGTTCGTCGCGTCGCTGGAAAAGGGCATGCGCGTGCTGGACGCTTTTCGTGACGCCTCGGACTCCTTGGGGCTGACCGACATCGCTACCCTGACCGGCCTGGGCAAAAGCGCGGCGCAACGCTTTGCGCATACGTGGGAACGCCTGGGCTACTTGGTCAAGGACGCGGCCACACGCCGCTACCGCCTGGGGCCGCGCGTGGTGGAGCTGGGCTATTACTTTCTGCGCAGCGACCGCCTGGTATCCATGGCCGCACCGCATCTGGTCGCGCTGCGTGATCGCTGCGGCCTGGCCGTGCACATGAGCGTGCTGGCGGACGATGACATGATCTATCTGCTGCGCCTGCCCAGCCGGCAGTTGACGCTGGCCGAAATGCTGCCGGGCCGCCGCATGCCGGCCTGGTGCAACAGCGGCGGGCGCATGCTGCTGACGCAGTTGGACGACAGCGCCATCGGCCAGACCCTACAGCGGTCGCCCCCGCGCGCGTTCACGCCGCGCACCGTGGTCGAGCCCGGCGCCTTGCTGGCGCTGATCCGGCAAGCGCGCGACGACGGCTATGCATTGACCGAAGATCAGGTGCTGCAAAACCAGGTTGGCGCGGCCGTGTTGCTACGCGATGCGCGAGACGTGCCACTGGCGGCAATCAGCGTCAGCGCGCCCCGCCACGACTATCCCAGCGACCGTTTGCTGCGCGATATCGTGCCGCAACTGTTCCGCACGGCCCAGGCGATTCAGCACGCCTGACAGAAAATTTTCCACCCGCTTTGCATTCTTTCGATTTTTTGTGCATAATTCGGCCCCTCTACCTGTTCCCCGATAGCTCAGTCGGTAGAGCGACGGACTGTTAATCCGCAGGTCGCTGGTTCGAGCCCAGCTCGGGGAGCCAAGAATTCAGCAATGCAAGCTTCATCCGCATTGCTCGCAGTACCCCTAAAAAAGCCCGCAACTTTGGTTGCGGGCTTTTTGCATTGGGCTTTTGCCCCGCGCCTTTCGATCAGCGTAGGATGACACGCATCCCGTCCTGATGCTTCACGGCTGATTCCATGCGTTCCACGCGATCCCTGCCTGCCCTGGTTTCCCTGCGCGCATTCGAAGCGGCCGCGCGCCGCTTGAGCTTTTCGCTGGCCGCGCAGGAACTCTTCGTCACGCAAAGCGCCATCAGCCACCATATCCAGCGGCTGGAACGCGAATTGGGATTGGCGCTGTTTGAACGGCGCACGCGCGCCGTCGCGTTGACGCCCGCGGGGCAGGCATATTACGACCATGTGCATGCCGCGTTCGAATTGCTGCGGCAAGGCACCGACGCGATCCGCGCACCCGCTGTGGCGCGTACGACGCTGACGGTAGGGCTGCTGGCCTCGTTCGCCACCCGCTGGCTCGCGCCGCGCTTGCCAGCCTTCGCGGCCGCGCATCCCGATATCGACCTGCAACTGCAACCCGACATCAGCCTGGCCGACGTGGCGGGCGGCGATGTGGACGTCGCCATCCGCTATGGGCGCGGCGTGTGGCCCGGGGTGAAATCGCGGCTGTTGATGACCGAGCGGCTGTCTGTGGTCTGCGCGCCCAGCCTTGTCGCTGGCCGCAAGCGCCCGCGCACGCCGGACGATCTGCTGCGCCATCCGCTACTGACCTCGCACGCCAAGCAGCCCTTTGAATGGGACGCCTGGGCACGGCGCTATGGGATGGACCTGGGCCGCGCGCAGACCGTGCGCCTGCACGACTACAACATCGTCGTCGAAGCGGCGTTGGCGGGGCAGGGCCTGGCGATGGGGCGGCATCGGCTGATCGCCCCGCACCTGGCCAGTGGCGCGCTGGTGCAGGCGCTGCCTGACGCCGTGCTGGAAGATGCGCGCATCGGCTGGTGGTTCGTCGCGCCGCGCGGCGCGCTCACCCCCGCAGCGCAAATGCTGCATGACTGGCTGAAGCAGGCCGCCGCCGAATCCACTGGCTCCGGCACTGGCACCGGAACGCATTAGTTTTACTCATACGTAAAGCGCAAGAATTGATTGGTCAGACGCAGCCCGCACCGATAGCATCAACGCTATCTCCAACCGTTTAAGGTGCACCGACATGACCCGCTCGATCTCTGGCCGCGTGGCCGAACTGGGCTACGCCCTGGAAGCCGCCTCCGCCCCCGCCGCCAACTACGTTCCGTTTGTTCTGGAAGGCAACCTGCTCTATATCTCGGGCCAAATTTCGCGCAAAGGCGGCAAGCCCCAGTACCTGGGCCAATTGGGCAACCAGATTTCCGATGCCGATGGCGTTGAAGCCGCCAAGCTGTCCGGCCTGGGCATCCTGTCGCAAATCGCCGCCGCCACCGGCGACCGCCTGGACCGCGTTGCACGCGTCGTGCGCCTGGGCGTATTCGTGGCCAGCACGCCGGATTTCAACCGCCAAAGCGCCGTCGCCAATGGCGCGTCCGACCTGATGGTGGACGTGTTCGGTGACGCCGGCCGCCATTCGCGCAGCGCGGTGGGTGTGGCCTCGTTGCCGCAAGGCGTGGCCGTGGAAGTTGAAGCCGTAATCGCGCTCACGCCCGCCTGATTTTTCGACAACATCCATCGCAGGCTCGTCTGAGCCTGCGCCTGCGACACGCTCCGAGCCCCCCCAATGTCTGCCCCTCTGACTTCCGACGCCCGACTCGCCTTGCGCGGCCGCACGCCCGGTGCGCAACGCTGCGTCCACTTCAACCACGCCGGTTCGTCGCTACCCTCCGCCGCAACCGTGGATGCCGTCCACGAGCACCTGCTGCGCGAAGCCACGCAAGGGCCGATGGAAGCCGGAGTGCGGTCACGCGCGCTGACCGAAAGCGCCCGCACGCTGGGCGCGCAGTTGCTTAACGCGCAGCCTGAAGAGATTGCGTTGACCACCGGCAATTCCCATGGCTGGGGCGCGGCCTTCGCGGCGCTGCCGCGCTGGCAGCCCGGTGACCGCATTCTGGTCGGCCGCCACGAATGGGGAGGCAATCTGGCCACGATGCGGCTTCACGCCGAACGCGCCGGCGCGGTGCTTGAAACGATTCCGTCGGATGCGAGCGGCTGCGTGGACGCCGATGCGCTCGCCGCCATGGTGGATGAGCGCGTGCGTCTCATTGCGCTGACGTGGCTGCCGGCCAACGGCGGCCTGATCAACCCGGCCGCCGCCATCGGACGCGTGGCGCGCCAACACGGCATTCCGTACTTCGTCGACGCCGCGCAAGCGCTCGGCCAACTACCCATTGATGTGGAGCAAGTTGGCTGCGACGTGTTGACCGGCCCGGGGCGCAAAGCGTTGCGCGGCCCGCGCGGCACCGGCCTCTTGTATGTGCGCCGCGCGTTCCTGGATCAGCTCACGCCCGCCTTCGTCGACACCCACTCCGCCCCCTTGAACGCCGACGGCCAGCCCGTGCTGCGCACCGATGCCGCGCGCCTGGAAGGCGCCGAAAGCTCATTGGCCATGCGTTGCGGCCTGGCTAACGCCTTGCAGGAAGCGCTGGACCTGGGCTTGGACACGATCCGCGCCACCATCGACGCCACCGCCCGCACGCTGCGCACGGAGCTTGCCGCCATTGACGGCATCACCGTGCTGGATCAGGGCCGCGAACAATCGGGGCTGGTCGCCTTCAATCTGGCGGGCCAGGACGCGGCCGATGTGCAGCGCGCACTGGCGGCGCAAGGCATCACCATCGGCAGCAATGGCGTGCCCTACACGCCGCTGGACATGCAGGCGCGCGGTCTGACGCAGATTGCGCGGGCCTCCGTCAGCTACCTGACGAGCGACGACGAAATCAGCCAGCTGCTGGATGGCTTGCGCAAGCTGGCGCGATAAGCCTTACGTCACCGCGCGACGCACGGCCGGCGAAAAAACGGCGACCACTTCGTGAAGACGAGCAGGTTGCCCACCATCACCAGCGCCAAACCCGCGAATGCAGCCGGTGTCCACTGATAGCCCTCGACCACCGTCGACACGCTTAGCGCCACCACCGGAAACAGCACCGTGCAATACGCCGCGCGCGCCGGACCCATCCGGCCGACCAGGGTCAGGTAAGCCGTGAAGCCAATCACCGAGCCTGGAATCGCCAAATACAGCAGGGCGCCGACATACTGCGAAGAGCTGTCGAATTCAAACGGCAGACCCGCCACCAGGCACCCCGCCAGCAAGATCGACGCGCCGTACAACATGCTGTACGCATTGCCGGTCAGCGGGCGGATGCCGGCGCGCTGCTGCAAGGATGACAGCATGTTGCCCGTGGAAAAGCAGAACGTGCCCAGCAGCGCAAACCCCAGGCCCAGCAGCGTTTCGTGGCTGGCCGCCTGGCTGGACAGCTCCGGCCAAAACAGCAGCACCAGGCCCGAAAAGCCGAACGCGCCCGCCAGCATCACGCGCGGCGCAATCCGGGTGCCGAACCACAGCCGGGCGTTCAGCGCGTTCCACAGGGTGGCCGCCGAAAACACCACCGACACCAGCCCGCTTGGAATCCATTGCGTTGCGGTGTAGAAGCACAGGAAGTTCAAACAGAACAAGCACAGCCCCTGGCCCACACAGAGCCAGTGTCCGCGCCGGTCCAGCTTCTGCAATTTGCGGGTCAGCAGCAAGGCGGCGAACAGCACCAGGCCCGCCAGCGCGAAGCGATAGAAAATGGACACGGGTATGGCCACCACGCCAAGCTGCAACTTGATGGCGATCCAGGTGGTGCCCCAGATGACGACGGTCAGGAAATACAGAAAGAGATTCACGATGCGATACGCAAGAAAAAGGGGACGTGAGGCCGACCCGTCAAACCTGGATCGCCTGGCCGCGAGTGTGCGCCTGGCCACTCATCCGCGATTGCCGATTCTTGCGGTTATTCCGTCAAGGTTCGCGCGGCCCGAGCCAGATCGCAGTAGCATTTGAACCCTATGGGTTCCGCTGCCTCGGCCCCGGCCGATTTCTCCGTTTTCCGCACCCTCTCGCGCTCCACCGCCACGCTGGAGCGCGCCGCGCCGTTGGGCGAAGGAATGGCCATTTCGCAATGGGCGCGCAGCGCGCACGAGACGCTGGGCTATGACTCGCCCGGCCACCACACGCTGTCGCTCTACCTGCATGGCGGCGACAAATCCTTCCGCGTCGGCCGCGACACGCTGCATGGCGGCGCCGGCAAGTTCTGCGTGCTGCCGGCGGAACATTATTCGCGCTGGTGCATGAACGACACCGTGCATTTCCTGCACCTGTACATCTCGCCCGAACGGCTGGCGCGCGAAGCCGTGATGCGGCTGGACTGCGAACCCCGCACGCTGGAACTGCGCGACCGCACCTACATCCAGGACGACTCGCTGATCGATGTGTGCCGGCAGCTGCTGGGCACCGACTGGACGCAGCCGTCAGACCGGCTGGCCGCCAGCAGCGCCGCCGAAACCGTGCTGCACCACCTGCTGATCCAGGGCGTGACCCGCAAGACCGCGCAGCCCGCGCGCGGCGGCCTGGCGCCGGCCGTGCGCCGCCGCATCATGGACTATGTGGACGCGCACCTGCACGAGGCGCTGACGCTGGACGAGCTGGCCGGCGTGGCCGCCTTATCCACCTATCACTTCGCCCGCATGTTCCACACCTCGTTCGGTGAACCGCCGCACGCGTGGGTGCGGGCACGCCGGCTAGCGCACGCGCGGCGCTTGCTGGCGGCCGGCAAGGGCGACCTGGCCGGCATCGCGCAGGCCAGCGGTTTCGGCAACGCCAGCCACCTGTCCCGCGTGTTCCGCGACGCAGTCGGCGTCACGCCCGGCCAATACCGCAGCGCCCGCCGCCAGCACTGAAACCCGCCGCCGTCCGGGTCCCGTCCAGCCCCGCGTCCATTCCCCCGCTCAGCCCCGGCTCCTGACTTGCGCGGTCTACAATGGCCCACCGCCTCAACGGCCTGACGCCGCGGCCCGACCGCGCTTGCTCCCGACGCGATGCCGTCTTCGATCTCTCGCGATTTTGATCCTCTGGCCGGCCCCGCCGCGCCGCGTCCGTTGCGCGCGCATTGGCTGGCTGAACTCATCCGCCTGCGCGAAACCCATTGGGGTCCGCTGGATGACGCCGACGCCGTGCGCCGCGTGCGGCAGCTGGACACCGATCTGCCTTCCCGCATCCTCGCCCGCGCCGGCTTGCTCGCGCAGCGCGAAAACCTGACATCGCTCGTCGACACCTGGAGCCGCAGCGCCAAAGCGATGCTGGCGGCGTTGTTCGTGATTGCGCTGCTGTCGGGCATTGGCGTGGCCCTGGGCGCGCTGGGCGACGGCGCCCGGCCCGTCAATGTGTTGTGGGCGCTGGGCGCGTTGCTCGGCCTGCACGCGCTGACCTTCCTGTTGTGGCTGGCCAGCTTCCTGCTTCGGGCCTCCGCCATGACAGGTCTTGGCCGTCTGTGGCTCTGGGCCACCCGCAAGCTCGCGCGCGGCCCCGACGGCGCGCTGGTGCCACAAGCATTCCTGAATCTGCTGGCGCGGGCAGGCGCGTTGCGCTGGCTGTTCGGCGCCATCAGCCATCTGCTGTGGCTGACCGCGCTGTGCGCCGCGCTGGCGGCCTTGCTGGTGGTGCTGTCCACCGCCAGCTACCGCTTCATCTGGGCCACCACGCTGCTGGCGCCCGACTCCTTCGTCTGGCTGACGCAAGCCATCGGCTGGCTGCCCGCGCATCTGGGCTTTCCGATGCCCGACGCCGCCATCATCCTCGCCAGCGACGGCACGCAGACACTCGCCGCCGAGGCGCAGGTGCAATGGTCGCTATGGCTGATCGGCGTGGTGGTTGTCTACGGCATCCTGCCCCGCCTGCTGGCCGGCGCGCTGTGCGGCGTTGCCACGCTGCGCGCGCTGCGGGCCTTGCGCATTGATCCTTCGCTGGCCGGTTTCGCGCCCTTGCGTGATCGTCTTGAGCCGCCCGCGCAGTCCACCGGCATCGACCGCCCTGTAGACCCGCTGCACGAACCGCGCGTGCAATCGGCGCCGCTGTCGGGCCTGGCGGGCCAGCCCGTGCTGCTGGGCCTGGAACTGCCAACCGACCTGCCCTGGCCGCCCGCCGACGTGCCTGCGCCCATCCAGGTCGCCGGCAACCTGGACACACGCGAAGAACGCAACCGCGTGCTGGATGCATTGGCGCAGGCCGCGGCCTCGCGCCTGGTCATCGCCTGCGATGCGCGCCAGACGCCTGACCGCGGCACCTTGTCGCTGATCGCCGAACTGTCCGCGCACGCGCAACACACCCGCGTCTGGCTTATCGCGCCGTCCGACACCACCACACGCGCCGCGTTGTGGCGCGAGCGGCTGCTGGCGCTAGGCCTTGCCGCCGACGCCATCCTGCAAACGCCTGCCGCGCCGCTCGCGTGGCTGGAGTCCGGCCATGGCTGACGACTTGATCAAGATCGCGCTGGTAGGCCACACCAACACGGGCAAGACCTCGCTCTTGCGCACGTTGACGCGCGACACCACGTTTGGCGAAGTGGCCGACAGCCCCGGCACCACGCGCCATGTCGAAGGCGCGCGCCTGCGGCTGGACGGACGCGCCGTGCTGGAATGGTTCGACACGCCGGGCATGGAAGACAGCATCGCGTTGCTGGAATACCTGGAACGGCTCGCCAGCCCCGACGAACGCCTGGACGGCCCCGCGCGCATCCGCCGCTTTCTGGATACGCCCGAAGCGCACGGCCGCTTCGAGCAAGAAGCTCGCGTGTTGACGAAGATGCTGGACTGCGACGCCGCGCTGTACGTCATTGATGCGCGCGACCCCGTGCTGGGCAAGCATCGCGACGAACTCTCGATTCTGGCCGCTTGCGGCCGGCCTCTGCTGCCCGTGCTGAACTTCGTCAACGCGCCCGCGCACCGCGCAGATGAATGGCGTGGCGCGATGGCGCGCTTGGGCCTGCATGCGGTGGTGGAGTTCGACACCGTTGCGCCGCCGCTGGATGGCGAGCAACAGCTGTACGCCAAGCTGGGCGTCTTGCTCGACCGCCATGCCGCCGCGCTGGCAAAGCTGTCCGACAGCCTGTCCGCGCAACGCCGCCAACGCCACGACGCCGCCTACGAACTGCTGGCCGATCTGCTCATCGATGTGGCGGCGCTGCATCTGTCCAGCCCCAGCGACGACGACGCGCTTGCCGCCACATCGAACCAATTGCGCGATCAGGTGCGCCAGCGCGAGCAAGCCTGCGTGAACGCCTTGCTTGCGCTCTACAACTTCCGCCCCGCCGATGTCACCGACGACGCGCTGCCGCTGCAAGGCGAGCGCTGGGGCATGGACCTCTTTCATCCGCAGGCCTTGAAAGACATGGGCGTGCAGGTAGGCATGGGTGCGGCGGCGGGTGCGATGGCGGGCGCGGCGGTGGACCTGTTCAGTGCAGGCTTGAGCCTGGGCACCGGCATGCTGATTGGCGCGGCGGCAGGCGGCTTGTGGCAGGGCGTTGAGAAGCTGGGCAAGCGCATGGCCGGCAAGCTGCGCGGCTGGCGCGAGATCAGCGTGGACGACGCCGTGCTGCGCTTGCTGGCGCTACGCCAGCGGCAACTGATCGACGCCTTGGAACGCCGCGGCCACGCCGCGCGCGAACCATTGACACTACGTCTTCCGGATGATGACGCGTGGCGCAAAGGCCCATTGCCCGAAGCACTGAAAGAAGCGCGCAGCCGGCCCGAATGGTCGGCGCTGGGCAAGCACTACGAAGATAGCGATCGCCGCAAGCGCGT
Source organism: Achromobacter kerstersii (assembly GCF_902859595.1). Classification (GTDB taxonomy): domain Bacteria; phylum Pseudomonadota; class Gammaproteobacteria; order Burkholderiales; family Burkholderiaceae_B; genus Achromobacter; species Achromobacter kerstersii. Next base: position 391,721 of record NZ_CADIJQ010000006.1, read on the forward strand.
GGTGCGCGACTTGGCGAAAACCCTTGCTAGCGCGCCGCCATCCGCCCCCTGATCCGCCCCGCCGCAAGCCGCGCCAAACGCACCATTCAACGCTGACGGCAAGCACGGACTAACCCCAATCCAAACCGATTGACGCTTAAACGAATCGCTCTATAAGATTCGATCTGCATCGGCGCGGGTCCGTCCCCGTCATGACAATCACAAGGGGTTGGGTCCATCGTGAAGTCGAAGTCTTCGGCAGTGATTTCCGGCATCGCCCTCCACGGCCTGTGCGCAGTTCGCGCCGCGCGCCGCCCAGTCCAACACCGTCTTTCGTCGTAAGCAGCAACGCCATGCCCCGAGTCCCACAGGGGCCGGGGCCCTGTCACTTCTGTCGCGCGACACGCGCACCAACGGAGCATGAGGGCTATGCGTACTTTTCCCCACCTAAAGCAAGCTGCGCTGGCGGCCGCCATTGCCGCATCGCTGGCGTTCAGCGCCGGCGCGGCCGCCAAGACCTTCCACTGGGCGTATCAAGGTGACGCCACATCCATGGACCCGATGGCGCTGAACGAGACCTTCACGCTGGGCTTCCAGGGCAACATCTACGAAACGCTGGCGGGCTACGACGGCAACCTGAAACTGACGCCGCTGCTGGCCGAAAGCTGGGAAAACCCCGAGCCCACCAAGTGGGTCTTCAAGCTGCGCAAAGACGTGAAGTTCCACGACGGTTCGCCCTTCACGGCGGACGACGTCATCTTCTCGTGGAAGCGCAGCCTGACCCCTGGCTCCGACATGAAGGGCTACGGCGCCAAGGCCTCCGACATCAAGAAGGTGGACGACTACACCATCGAAGTCACCACCCCCACGCCCAACCCGATCTTGCCGCGCGAATGGGTGTTCCTGTACATCATGAGCAAGACGTGGGCCGAGAAGAACAAGACGACTGAAGCCACCAACGTCAAAGGCGACAACCAGGGCAACTACGCCAACCTGAACGCCAACGGCACCGGCCCCTTCATGCTGGTGTCGCGCCAGCCGGATGTGAAGACGGTGCTCAAGCGTTATGACGGCTACTGGAACAAGAACATCAAGACCAACGTCGACGAGGTCATCTTCCAGCCCATCACGCAGGAAGCCACGCGCGTGGCCGCGCTGATCTCTGGCGAAATGGACCTGGTGCAGCCGGTGCCCGTGCAAGACTGGAAGCGCCTGGAAGACGCCAAGGGCGTGAAGCCGCTGACGGCGCCCGAAGCGCGCGCCATCTTCATCGGCATGGACCAGGACCGCGACGAACTGCTGTTCTCGGACGTCAAGGGCAAGAACCCGTTCAAGGACCCGAAGGTGCGCGAAGCCGTCGTGCTGGCGGTCGACACCAAGGCCATCAACGACAAGATCATGCGGGGTGCAGCAAAGCCGCTGGGCTCGCTGGTGGCTACCGCCATCAACGGCTACGCCGATTCCTATGGCGCACCGTACAAGCCCGACCCCGAACGCGCCAAGAAGCTGCTGGCCGAAGCGGGCTACCCGAAGGGCTTCACCGTCACCATGGATTGCCCGAACGACCGCTACGTCAACGACGAAAAGGTCTGCCAGGCGGTGGCCGGCATGCTGGCGCGCGTGGGCATCAAGATCAACCTGCTGGCGCAGACCAAGTCCAAGTACTTCGGCAAAATCCTGCTGCAAGCCGGTAACCAGACCAGCATGTACATGCTGGGCTGGACCCCCAGCTCCACTGACGCGCACAACGCGCTGCTGAACCTGGCGGCGTGCCGTGATGCGAAGACGGCGGCTGGCCAGTTCAACCTGGGCGGCTACTGCAACAAGAAGGTTGACGACCTGACCAACAAGATCGGTGTTGAAACCGATCAGACCAAGCGCAACGCAATGATCAAGGAAGCCTTCGAGATCGTGCGCAGCGACTACGGTTATTTGCCGCTGCACCAGCAGCCCATGTCGTGGGGCGTGAAGGACAACATCAAGGTCATTCAACGCGCCGACGACGTGCTCGACCTGCGCGATGTGGTGTTGCCGTAAACCTGCCGTAAACCTTTGACGTTGTATGCCCCGGATGGCGCAAGCCGTCCGGGCGCACCTGGCCCAGCTTCGCTTTCAAGCGTTCTACGCAAACGCGGCCCGGCGTTATCTGCAAACGAGGGCACCCGATAATGCTTTCCTTTATTGCGCAACGGCTTATCCAGTCGGTGCTGGTGATGTTGACGGTGGCGCTGATCGCGTTCTCCATGTTCCGCTATGTCGGCGACCCGATCGCCAGCATGGTCGGCCAGGACACCACCCCTGAACAACGCACGCAACTGCGCGAACAGCTCGGCCTGGACGACCCCTTCGTGGTGCAGTTCGCGCGCTTTGTCGGCAACGCGGTGCAAGGCGACTTCGGTATCTCGTACCGTCAGCGCCGGCCCGTCAGCGAGCTGCTTGAAGAACGCATGCCCGCCACCTTGGAATTGTCTTTCGTGTCCGCCGTGATGGCGTTGGCGCTGGGCATTCCGATGGGCATCTACACCGCGCTCAAACGCCACGGCATTCTGTCCAAGACCTTCATGGCGGTGTCGCTTGCCGGCATCTCGCTGCCCACGTTCCTGATCGGCATTCTGCTCATTCTTGTGTTCGGCGTGCAGCTGCGATGGCTGCCCAGCTTCGGACGCGGCGACGTCGTCAGTTTGGGCTGGTGGACAACGGGCTTTCTGACCAAATCAGGATGGCTCGCGCTGATCATGCCGGCCATTACATTGGCGCTGTTTCAGATGACTTTGATCATGCGGCTGGTGCGCGCCGAAATGCTGGAAGTGCTGCGCGCCGACTTCATCAAGTTCGCGCGCGCCCGCGGCCTGCCGGAACGGCTCATCAATTTCCGCCATGCGTTAAAGAACACGATGGTGCCCGTCATCACCATCACGGGCTTGCAGCTGGGCTCGATCATCGCGTTCGCCATCATCACGGAAACGGTGTTCCAGTGGCCCGGCATGGGCCTCTTGTTCATCCAGGCCATCAGCATGGTCGACATCCCCGTGATGGCGGCTTATCTGGTGCTGATCGCCTTCATGTTCGTGGTCATCAACCTGGTCGTCGACCTGCTGTACTTCGCCGTGGACCCGCGTCTGCGCGTGCAGAGCAAATAAGGGAATCAACATGATTGCTCGCATCGCTCCAATGTTCGCCCGGGCCGCCGACAGCGACCTGTGGCACAGCTTCAAGCGTTCGCCCGGCGCCATCATCGCCGCCATCGTCACGCTGATCATTTTGTTGGGTGCGCTGTTCGCGCCCGTCGTCGCGCCGCACAACCCGTTTGACCTGGCGTCGCTCAGCATCATGGACGCCAACACGCCGCCGGCCTGGGAAGAGGGCGGCAGCCCTGACTTCCTGCTGGGCACCGACGACCAGGGCCGCGACATCCTGTCGGCCGTGATGTATGGCTCGCGCGTGTCGCTGCTGGTGGGGTTTGCGTCGGTGCTGTTCTCGATGGTGCTGGGCGTCACGCTCGGCCTCATCAGCGGCTACGCCGGGGGCCGTATCGACAGCTTCATCATGCGTATTGCAGACGTGCAGCTGTCGTTTCCGGCCATCCTGGTGGCGCTCTTGATCGACGGCGTGGCGCGCGGGCTATTGCCGCGCGACATGCACGACCAGCTGGCGCTGTATGTGCTGATCTTCGCCATCGGCATCTCGGGCTGGGTGCAGTACGCGCGCACCGTGCGCGGCTCCACGCTGGTCGAGCGCAACAAGGAATACGTGCAGGCGGCGCGCCTGATTGGCATCGGCCCCTTCACCATCCTGCGCCGCCACATCCTGCCCAACGTCATGGGCCCGGTGCTGGTCATCGCCACCATTCACCTGGCGATCGCCATCATCACCGAAGCCACGCTGTCGTTCCTGGGCGTTGGTGTGCCGCCTACGGCGCCGTCGCTGGGCACGCTGATCCGCATTGGCAACAGCTATCTGTTCTCGGGCATGTGGTGGATTTCGATCTTCCCCGGCATTGCGCTGGTGGCGCTGGTGCTATCGGTCAACCTGCTGGGCGACTGGCTGCGCGACGCGCTCAACCCCAAGCTGCGCTGAGGACGTCATGGCCCTGTTGAACATTGAAGATATCCGCATCGAATTCCCCAGCCGCCGCGGCACGCTGGTGGCGGTGGATGGCGTATCGCTGTCCCTGGAAAAGGGCGAGATCCTGGGCGTGGTGGGCGAGTCCGGGGCGGGCAAGTCCACCATCGGCAACGCGGTGATCGGCCTGCTGGAAGCGCCCGGGCGTTTGGCCGGCGGTTCCGTGCTGCTGAACGGCGAACGCATCGACACGCTCACCCCTGCGCAGAAACGCAAGGTGCGCGGTCGCCGCATCGGCATGATCTTTCAAGACCCGCTGACCTCGCTCGACCCTTTGCAAACGGTGGAAAGCCAGCTGGTGGAAACCATGCAGGTGCACCTGAACCTGTCGCACGCCGAAGCGAAAAAACGCGCGGTGCAGCTGCTGGTGCAAGTGGGCATCGATCAGCCGGAACTGCGCGTCAAGCAATATCCGCATCAGTTCTCGGGCGGCATGCGGCAACGCGTGGTGATTGCGCTGGCGCTGTGCTGCGAGCCCGAAGTCATCATTGCCGATGAACCCACCACGGCGCTGGATGTGTCCATCCAGGCGCAGATTCTTGAGCTCTTGAAGAAGCTGTGCCGCGAAGAGCAGGTGGGCATGATCATCATCACGCACGACATGGGCGTGATTGCTGATGTGACCGATCGCGTGGCAGTGCTATATCACGGCAAGCTTGTCGAGCAAGGCCCCACCGCCAAGATTCTGGGCGACCCCGATCATCCCTACACGCGCAGCCTGATTTCGGCCGTGCCGCGCCCCGACATCAAGCTCAAGCGCTTTCCGCTGGTGACTTACATCGAAGACGTGAAGACGCCATCGCAGCCGTTGGACCTGGCCACGCATTGGCTGGGCCAGCGACGCGACTTCGGCGTGCAGACGGGCGGCCCGCTGGTGCAGGTGCGCGACCTGTCCATGCGCTTCGTGTTGAAGAGCGCGCTGTTCAAGCGCAACCAGCGCACGCTGGATGCCGTCAAGCGCGTGAACTTTTCCATTGGCGAAGGCGAAGTCTTCGGACTGGTGGGCGAATCCGGCTCGGGCAAATCCACAGTGGCGCGGCTGATCTCCGGCTTGTACACGCCATCCGAAGGCTCAGTCACATTTGGCGGCACTGACCTCACGGCGCTCAAGGGCGAGAAGCAGCTGAACCCCTTCCGCCGGCAGATCCAGATGATCTTCCAGGACCCGTTCTCGTCGTTGAACCCGCGCATGCGCGTGCTGGACATCATTGCCGAACCCATCCGCTTCCATAAGCTGGCGGCCAACGAAGCTGAAACGCGCCGCATCGTCGCCAACCTGCTTGACGTCGTCGGCCTGGGCGACCGCGCCGCCGAACGCTTCCCGCACGAGTTCTCGGGCGGCCAGCGTCAGCGCATCTGTATTGCCCGCGCGCTCGCCACGCGTCCGCGATTCCTGATTTGCGATGAACCCACATCGGCGCTGGACGTTTCCATTCAGGCGCAGATTCTAAATCTGCTTAAAGACCTGCAAGAAGAGCTGGGCCTGACGATGCTGTTCATCAGCCACGACTTGCCCGTGATTCGCCAGATGTGCGATCGCGTGGGCGTCATGCGCTACGGCGAATTGCTGGAAGTGGCCGAAACGGAAAGCCTGTTCGATCACCCGCAACACCCCTACAGCCAACACCTGCTTGGGCTGATGCCCCGCCTGCAAACCATGTCCCGTAAGGGGCTGGATGTAGTGGAAGGCTGACGCCCGAGCGCAACCGGAGCGAGACATGACGGCGACACGACAGACCCTCTTCATCGGCGGCCAGGTATTTGATGGCGAGGGCAAGGTATTGCGCGATCACGGCGTGCTGGTCGAAGACAAGCGGGTGGCGCGCGTGGCGCCCGCCAGCGCTTTCGAAGGCTATGCCGGGCTACAGATCAACACCACCGGCATGACGCTGATGCCCAGCCTGGCGGACTGCCACGTGCATCTGGTCTACACGGGCGGCGCCGATCCCAATGCGCAATTAAGCAAACAAGGGCCGGCCCAGATCACGTTGACCGCGCTGGAGAACGCACAAGCCAGCTTGCGCGGCGGCGTCACAGCCTTGCGCGACTGCGGCGGCAAGGACTATCTGGAATTCGGCGTGCGCGACGCGATTGCGCGCGGCGTGTTTCCCGGCCCCACCATCAAGGCGTCTGGCCGCATCATCTGCATGACGGGCGGGCACGGCAACCGCATCGGCCGCATCGCCGACGGCTGTGAAGACGTCATCAAGGCCGTGCGCGAACAAGTCCACGCCGGCTGCGATCTCGTGAAGATCATGGCCACCGGCGGCGTCATGACGCCAGGCGTGAGCCCGATGGATGCGCACTACAGCTTCGACGAAATGAAGGCGGGCGTGCATGAAGCCAAACGCTTTCGCAAAAGCACGGCCAGCCACGCACAAGGCACGCAGGGCATTCTGAACGCGGTGCGTGCGGGCATTGATTCCATCGAACACGGCATCTTCATGGACGACGATTGCCTGCGCGAAATGCTGGAGGCCGAAACCTATCTGGTGCCCACCATCGCGGCGGTGCGCAACATCATCGCCAACGCCGACAACGGCATCCCCGCCTACGCGGTGGAAAAGGCGCGCGCCGTCGAACAGCGCCATCGTGAGTCGTTCCAGATGTACTACAAGGCTGGCGGCCGCATCGCGATGGGCACGGACGCGGGCACGCCCTTCAACCTGCATGGCGAAAACGCCATGGAGCTGGCCTACATGGTGGAGTTCGGCATGACGCCCATCGATGCGCTGATTGCCGGCACATCACGCGGCCACGACCTGATGGGCCTGACGGAACACGGCGTCATCGCCGATGGCAAGGTCGCTGATCTGCTGCTGGTGCAGGGCGACCCCACGGAAGACATTCTGAAGGCGGCCGACAAACGCTTTCATGTGGCGGTGCTGCGCGATGGTGAATTGGCGGCGGGGGCTTTGCCCTTCTGAACCGCGCCGGGTTCAACCATATAAAAAGCCGCCGCGCCCATCGGCGCGGCGGCTTTTTAATTGGCGTTGCAGGGGACTGCCCGCGCCTTAGCGCGCGCCACCCATCGCGCCGCTCATGACCATCATCAGGAACTGCTCAACCGGCATCTTCTTGCCGTTGAAGTCCACTTGGCCATCCGCGTAGTTCAGGTACGTCACGATGTTGTTGTTCTCGACCTTGGCCATGCCCATTGCGGTGGCCATGGTGCCGACCATTTCGGCCTGGCCCTTGGCGGTTTGCACGGCTTGTTCGGCCGGCACGCCGCGCATTTGCGGTTCGATGGCCATCAAGTCGCCCAGGTTGCCCTTGGACAGCACCAGCTTGGCGTCCAGCTTGCGCACGGCTTGCGTCAGCGTGTCAGACAGGTCACCTTCCATGGAAGCCGGCTTGGCCAGGTCCAGGTTCAGGTTGAACGTCGACGTGCCGTTGGCGGTGCGCACTTCCAGCGGCGCCACGGCCAGCGTCGGGTTGCCAGCCAGCAGCAGCTCAACGTTGGTCTTCAGCACCTGTTGCTCTTCCGGCGTGAACTCGGGCGTTTGCTGGTCGCCCTTGCTTTGCATCATGCGGCGCGAGGCGGCTTCATAGACGTCGTTCAGCGCCTTGAACGCCTTGGCGTCCAGCTTCTGCAGGTCGAGCGCCAGCTTCATGCCCGCCACGTCCTTGGCCTGCACGTTGATCATGCCGAAGTCCAGCGCCATCTTGGCGCCGATTGCCGAGCCGTTCTCCGTCACGTCAACGGCGATCGACGTGTCCTTGAACTGAACCGGCGGCTTTTCCTTCGAGGTGATCGTCCAGTCCTTGAACGTCAGCTTCTGGCTGCCCACGTACAGGTCGTTGGCCGACGGCGTCATGTCGCTGGTCAGCGTGATGCCTTGCAGGGCCATGCTGACGATGTCGCTGTTTTCGCTTTGGCCGGCCAGCACCAGCTTGTCGGTCTTCAGATCGAAGACGCCGTGCTTGGTGCCGGTGGCGTATTCCACGTTGCCGGTCATGCCCGAGAACGTCAGGCTGGTGTCGCCCTTGGTGACTTCGGCGGGAGCGACGTTGAACTTGCCGCTGATGTTCTTGCCGTAGCTGACGCTGTAGTGGCCGGTCACGGGCGTTGCGCCCTTGGACGCCGCGAACCATTCCTTGACGGTCGGGGTCTCTTCCAGCGCGAAGTCGCTGGCGACCATGGCGGGCATGAAGGCGCCGGACTTCAGGTTCGACAGGGGCAGGGGGCCGTGCGACAAGTGCTCGACGAACACCAGATCGCGGTCTTCGGCGGGCTTGCCTTCGGCGGCGGGCGTCGTGAACTTCACGCGGTAACGCGCGGTCGACGAAAACACGCCACGTTCGAACGACACCAGCTCAACGGCCGATGCGATGCCCCACTGGTCGCTGAGCTTCTTCAGTTCAACGTTGGCGTTGTCGATCGACTGCTTGACGAAGTCCTCGGCCTTTTGGCCCGTGAACCAGGCAGTACCCGTCCATACCGCGCCCAGAACGACGACAACGCCCACTAGTGCCGATTTCTTCATAGCGATCCTTTATTCTTCAAATGGATATAAGCGCACGGATTATAGGGAGTGCAGCCTAGGGAAAACACTTATTTCGTTCAGAGGCACTGCAATTTGTTACTTGGTGATACTGCGGTGCGTAATCCATTCGGTGCTGCAGCGCCACATCAGCTACAATCCCGCCGTGTGCTTTGCCAATCTGCACACGTCCGCTAGGCCCTTCGCTGCCAAGCTTCGCCCATCAGGGCGCTTCCCTTTTCTCCTTATTCGTCCGCCTGGATTGGAGTCTCTCAACTTGAGCGACGGGCTGCCGCTGGAGTTGTTTTGACTACCTCTTCCCCTTTTGCCGACCTCGGGCTGGCTGATTCCCTGTTGCGCGCCATTGCCGAAACCGGCTACACCGCGCCCACCCCCATTCAAGCCCAAGCCATTCCTCAAGTGCTGAAAGGCGGCGACCTGCTGGCCGCCGCACAAACCGGCACTGGCAAAACCGCCGGCTTCACGCTGCCCATTCTGCATCTGCTGTCGCAGCAGAAGCCGGAAGGCCGCAAGCCCGGCCGCCCCCGTTGCCTGATCCTGACCCCGACGCGTGAATTGACCGCGCAGGTGGCGGAATCGGTGCAAACCTACGGCAAGTACACCTCGCTGACGTCCATGGTGATGTTCGGCGGCGTCAACATCAACCCCCAGATCTCCGCGCTGCGCAAGCCGCTGGACATCCTGGTGGCCACCCCCGGCCGTCTGCTGGACCACTGCGGCCAGAAGACGGTTGACCTGTCGGGCGTGGAAATCCTGGTGCTGGACGAAGCCGACCGCATGCTGGACATGGGCTTCATCCGCGACATCCGCAAGATTCTCGCGCTGCTGCCCAAGCAACGCCAGAACCTGCTGTTCTCGGCCACGTTCTCGGACGAAATCCGCACGCTGGCGCGCGGCGTCCTGAACAACCCGGGCGAAGTCTCGGTCACCCCGCGCAACACCGCCACGGAACTCGTCACGCAGACAGTTCACCTGGTCGAACAGCACCACAAGCGCGACCTGATCAGCCACATCATCCGTGAAAGCGGCTGGCATCAGGTGCTGGTCTTCACGCGCACGAAGCACGGCGCGAACCGCCTGGCTGAAAAGCTGGTCAAGGACGGCCTGACCGCCGCCGCGATCCACGGCAACAAGAGCCAATCCGCCCGCACCCGTGCGCTGGCCGGCTTCAAGGACAGCACCGTGACGGTGCTGGTCGCGACCGACATCGCCGCCCGTGGCCTGGACATCGACCAGCTGCCGCAAGTGGTGAACTTCGAACTGCCCAACGTGCCGGAAGACTACGTGCACCGCATCGGCCGCACGGGCCGCGCAGGCGCCACCGGCGCCGCGGTCTCGCTGGTCGACAACAGCGAAATCAAGCTGTTGAAGGACATCGAACGCCTGATCAAGAAGACGATCGAGCGCAAGCCCGTGGAAGGCTGGACCCCGTCGCCCACCAGCGCCGCCGCCTTCGAACGCCAGGAACGCGATGAAGACGCGCGCAGCCCGCGCGGCGGCAATCGCAATGGCGGCGGCGGCCGTGGCGGCAACGCCGGCCGCGGCAATGGTGGCGGCGGTGCCGGCGTCGGCCGTTCGCGCCCCGCGCAAGGC
>NZ_CADIJQ010000007.1 GCF_902859595.1 Achromobacter kerstersii
GACGCCAATTGCCGATGCAGTGTTTTCGCGCCCAAGGCTGTTGAACAGAATCTTCCAGTCGATGCTCCCTTGGTTGAGTCGGTCGCGTTGGACCGTGATTTCTTCGAAGACAAGCCGCACGCGGCGTGTCATCTGGCGGTTCTCAGCGTCCAGAAATTCTCCGATCCGGTCCTGCGCGTCCTTTGTGTCAGTGACGACGATGGTGTTGGCCGCGCCGTCCGCAGACTTGATCACGCCGGCGCGACTGAGGAATTGGCTGACCTTGGTGACGACCGCCGCCAGCTCGCGGGCCTCTTCCTTTGAACTGTTGGTCGACTTGTCCGCCAGCGTCGAATTTGCCGACTTGATATCGCGCTGAAGGTTCTCTTCAGCTGCCTGGGTCGATGTGCGCACGACGTAGCTTTTCGTCTCCGTGCGATAGAAGCGAAGCGCGCCGATTTTCTCGTCGTAGCGCCAGTAGACGCCCAACCGCAGTGCAATCGAGTCCAGTACGGTGGCGAGGGGCGCTTGGCCCGGGGGCAGGGGGGCCATCTTCGTGCGGGCAACGCCTTGGGGCAGGACGGGGCCTGCGATCCGGTCGACGGCAATCCCGGGTACAAGGGCTGGAACCAGCGTGTCCGCCGTCGCGGCAGCAAAGTTCGCACTTGCTGTAGCAACGCCTTGTTCGACCGCCAGACGCGGAAGGAAATACTCGGCCGGCAGCAAAGCGTCGGCAGACACGTGGGTCAGGATTCCCGTTGCGAGTTGGATGCGGTCGGCAAGGGTGTTGAGGTCGGCCGCGCTGTTTTCGAACAACAGCGTCGTATTGACGTTGGCGCGCAGCGCCGGCGGCAGGGTGACATCGCGGGCGAGCGGTTGGGGCCGGCCTGCGATCCAAGGCAGTTCTACGACTTGGCCTTTGGCCCGGTCGGTGTCGCCTGCCATACCTTTGAAGGCGTCCAGAGCGAACGCGCCCTTGGAGCCTTCGTGGTCAGCACGGGCGCTGACTCGGTCTGTCGATTGGAGCGCGGAGCAGCCAGACAGCGCTGCAAGCGTCAGTGCGGCCGCTACAGTGCGGTATGCAGTCATGGGTATTCCTGGTCAACGCCACGGCTAGGATTGCGTGGCTGGGGATCGGTTGCAGCTGCGGGTGAAGGGCAACATGCGCAAGACGCGGTTGCCGTAGAAGCAGGGGTGGATAGGCGATTCGCTCATCGCGACCGCCTGGGACAGCGCCTGGGTGGCCTCCCGGAAGGAGGCCACCTCGAACTCGGCCGGGGCCTGTATTGGTATGTCGAAATTCAGTTCCCACTGGTCAGGCCCAAACGTCCAGTTGGCGTCAGCCGCCCAGCGCACGAGAGCTTGGCGGACCGTCCCGTCCTGCGGGCTTATGCGCCAAATTTGCTTGGGCGGTTCCACGATTTCCGGTTCTGCAACAGGCTCCGTCGAAGCGACCTCCACGGTGAGGACCGGGCCGGGCGCCGCAGCGATCTGCTGTGGACTTGCGTCGGCAGCGGTTGGTGGCGCGATCGCTTCGCTTGCCGCTACCGGCGCGGTGGAGCTGGCGCTGGGCGTTGCAGGCGTTGCGCCTGTAGTGGCCAGCGATGGCGTGCTGCCCACGGGTGTGGGGCTTTCAAGCTTGGGCGGCGCTTCAGGCACGCGAATGGGGGGAATGTCTGCCGAGGCCAGGGCTGTCGGCGATTTACCCGGTAGAACGGTGCGCGGATCCGCATGGTTGATTAGGATTCGTCCGGAGTCCGGAGGTGTCGGAGGGGCAGGCGGAACGAATCCGCAGGCCGAAAGGAGGCAGGCCGCCGAGAACACGGCCGCCAAATGGAAAGCTTGCATTGGGAATACTCCGTAGGGAGCTTGGCGAGTTCGCCGGGAAGGGGATGGTCGCGCCTGCCAAGAAGCGATGCCGAATTGGCAGCGAACAGACGAGGCCTGGCGACAGGAGTTGCTCAGCTTGTGCTAAGGCGCGGGGCGGCTTTTGAACAAGATTGCCTCAGAGTCCTTCGCGTCCAGCCGGGGGCTCATGTACTGAGCCTTGTTGACGCCGGGGCGACACGCGGCCGTCTCCGTCGACTCTCCGTTTATATATAGAGTCCGCAATTTCAACCGCTTGCCTTCTCGCTGCCAGCGTTCACATGCCGACGACGATAGGTACATCACGACATAGTCGTCGTCATCTTCAGCAATCTTGATGCCCCAATCCAATCCGTCGGCCGAGGACCAAGTGTCGCGGTCGAGGTTCTCTCGTATGCGCTGCGGAAGAGGAGGCAATGGGGGAATAGGACGACGAACCAGGTCCGCCGGACGTGGGAGGATCGTAGGCAGATCCAGTACAGGCTCCGCCAGTACGGTCTGTGGCAGAAGGAAGATCGAAAGTAAGAACAGTCGGAAGGCAGCGTAAGCAGTTTTCATAGACCGAAGGGTTTTCAGGGGTTACGGGGCAGTCCAGGGCGTGACGCCTTGACGGTCCAGTTCTAGGTGAACGGCGCGGAGGTCTCCCGGGGAGGTAATCCTCCGTGTGAGCAACAGCATTTCCACCAAAAGGGGCAGTAGAGACTCGCCGGGTTGCCCCCCAACACCGCCGTCCAGCAGGGTGAGGCGCAGTTGCGAGACATGTTCGGCGACCTGGTCGTCGATTTCGAGCCGATCCCGCAGATACGCGGAGAGCGTCATTCCACGTTCCGCAGCAGCGCTTTCGTAACGTCGACGTGCGGCATCGGAAAGCCGAAACGTTATGGGGCGTTCAAGCAGGGAGCGCATGGAAGCGTGCTTCTTCTACGACGATATGCCCCATAGCTTCGGCGAACGCCTGTCTGAAGGCCGCCCGCCGGATCCTGCGCTCGAGGGCAGAGTCGGGCTTGTCTTTGCAATGGTCCCGGAATTGCTGATCACGGAATTGCGCTGGAGTAAGAGTGGGAGCGGTTTCGAACCATGTCCGGGCTGCGTGACGTGCTGCGCGAGCCGTAGAAGGGAATTCAAAGGCGGCGGCCGTGGGATAGGCCGTGGGCGACTTGGCCATACGGGGCTCCTGCGTTCGATTTTGACGAGCGCGAACGCTTGCCCCCATGGGGGGCAAGCGATTCAGTGCACGAGGGGGACGCCGTCCCGTTGGCCTCAATAGGGTTTCGGGAGAGCGCGGCGGGGATTGAAGGGTTAAACGGAGGGATCGCTGATGCGGCCCGAGACGGGATGGCCTACGGGGGAGCGTGTGACGAGCCTGATGGCGGCCTTGACCAGATCTTGTCCATAATCTTTGAAAATGAACCTAAATCTCTGCAAACCCCTGGTTGAATGTCCAGTTGATGGATTGGGGCTATCGTTGCAAGTCGTTGATTAAAAAGACATTGTGACTTACAGGGATTTGCAGATCTGCGGACTTTTAATCCGTTGGTCGCGAGTTCGAGTCTCGCTCAGCCCACCACCCCCGCTTTTAGTTCAAGCGGAAAGAGAAACAAGCACCTGCGAGTGATCGCGGTGCTTTTTTTTCGTCTGTCGCGATTGCGTAGAAAAGACTGCGTAGAAAAGACTGCGTAGAAAAGACTGCGTAGAAAAAGATTGCGTGAAAGGGATAGGGAGAAAGGGATAGGGAGAAAGGCGGGAACCCGCCCGGGTTCAAGAAGGTGTGCGTGCCGACGCATCTGCCAGCGCATGCAGGCTCAGCCCACACGTGCGCGCCCGTTCAGACAGCGATTCGCTTTGGGCCAGCGCCCGCCGGCTTTCTTCCAGCAGTACATCCAGCTGTTCCTGCAACGTAGACGCCATGGCCCACGCGCGTTCGGCGAAGCGGTCGGAGAATTGATCCACGCAGGTCTTGCAGATGGCGGCGCCGTTCTTCTCAAGCAGCGGCGCGCCTTGCGCCAGCGTCGATTGGCAAAACATACAGGCGAGGGCGCGGTTCATGAGGGGCGGCTCATCATCGGGTGGGCGGACGGCGCCGTGCGAAACGCGGCGCCTGCCCTTAGACAACGGCCTGGCGGGCCAACTCTTAAGTCAGCCAAGCGCCCTAGGACGAACAGACTCGGACAAAAGGATGAACCCGCCTCGCGCCATGTGAGCCCGCGTACGCGGCGCGCAACCCTCACGCAATGTCAACCCGCCTAGGCGACCCGCAACCCTCGCGCCATGTCAGCCCGCGTAGGCGGCCCGCAGCGCGACCGGGGCGGATTCTGCCGTGACGTCGATGATGGTTTCGGCAGGCACCTTGAAGAAGGCGGCGGTGGCGGCCAGGCGCTTGGCCTGATCTTCCAGCGAGGACGCCGCGGCGGCCGCTTCTTCCACCAGCGCGGCGTTCTGCTGGGTCACGTCATCCATCTGCGTGACGGCGCGGTTGATCTGGTCGATGCCAATGGATTGCTCGGTGGACGCCTCGGTGATCTCGGCCATGATCTGCGTCACGCGCTGCACAGAGCTCACGATCTCCTGCATCGTCTCGCCGGCCTGCCGGACCTGTTCCGCGCCACTGTCCACATTGCTGGTGGACTGTTCGATCAGGTCCTTGACCTCGCGCGCGGCCTGCGCGCTGCGCTGCGCCAACGACCGCACTTCGCCTGCCACCACGGCAAAACCCTTGCCCTGTTCACCCGCGCGGGCGGCTTCCACGGCGGCGTTCAGCGCCAGGATATTGGTCTGGAAAGCGATGCCGTCGATCACCGACACGATTTCCGCGATACGGCGCGAGCTGTCCGAAATGCGCGCCATGGTCTCTACGACCTGATGCACGGCGTCGCCGCCGCGCATGGCCACGCCACGGCTTTCGGCGGCCAGCGCGTTGGCCTGATGCGCGTGCTCGGTGTTCTGCTTCACCGCGGTGGCCAGCTCTTCCATGCTGGCCGCGGTTTCTTCCAGCGACGCGGCCTGCTCTTCGGTACGCGAAGACAAGTTCGTGTTGCCCGACGAGATTTCCGCTGCGCCCGTGTTGATTTCATTCACGCTGCGGCGCACTTCCGCGACGGTGCGCGTCAGGCTGTCTTGCATGCGTTTGAGCGCGGCGAACAGCACGCCGATTTCGTTATCGGCGCCCACGGCCACGCGTTGGGTCAGGTCGCCCGACGCGATACGGTCAAAGTGCACGGCCGCGTCCTTCAGCGGCGACAGCACCTGGCGGCTGATGAAACGCCAGCATCCAATCGCCAGAATCAGCGCCAGGGCCAGCATGATGATGGTAGAGATTTCGGCCTGGTCGTAGCGCCGATCCGAGGCGGTGTTGATCTCGACCGCGCGTTGTTCCGTGTGGTTCAGGAAGGCGGTGACGCGTTCTTCGAAGCGGGCGTCGGCGGCCCGGGCGTCTGCGACGGCGGTGACGTATTGCTCGGCCGATTGCTTTTGCAGCGCTTCGCCCAGCGAGTCAATGCTGCGCACATAGGCATTGAAAGTGCCATCCAGATCCCCCGCCAGTTTGCGGCCGGCTTCCGACAATTTGGGCACGCGTTGGTAGACGCCGTAGCGCTGGCGCGCATCGTTCAGGAACTTGGCCGCCTGATCCACGCTTGCCTGCGCCTGCGCGCCGCGGCCCGCCTGCACATCCAGATAGGCCGCCACCAGCGTGATGCGGGTGCGCAGCAACAGCACCTGGGTTTCATAAAGCGGGCGGGTCTGTTCCGTGGACACGCGGTTCAGATCGTCGACGGCCTCGTCGGCCGCCTTGGCGAACAACCAGCCCATGCTGGTGGCGCCGGCCAAGGCCACGACGAAAAGGGTCAGGACAGCTAGCAGTCCGGTTCGGATTTTCAGGTTCTTAAGCATGGCAAGGCTCCTGCAAAGGCCGACGGCGCAAGCGCCATTGGCCGAGATCTAGTGGTAAACCCGAGCCAAATGTAAGTTTGAATTACATATTTAACAATTGATCATTTTTCACTGGCCCGTTCTGGTTTCGGCAACGCCTTGATGCCAAGGGGCGGAAAGCCGCGCAGGGGCCGACCGGAATCAGAACAGCGGAGGCGTGTCGCTGCGGATGAAGCGCAGGAAGCGATGGGCGGCGTCCGGCAAGGGGCGGGACACGTGGGTCTGTACCTGGATCTGGCCGCCATTGAGCAGGGCGTCGTCGACGGGGCGGCAGATCAGCCGGCCGCTATCGAGCTCTTGGGATGCCGATAGCCGTGCGCATAAGGTCACGGCATTGCCAGTCAACAAGTAGTTGAAGACCGCGTCGGGCAGGTTGGACGTGAAGGCGGGCGACAAGGTGATGTTGTACAGGCTGGACGTCATATCCAGCAGCCGGCGCAGCGCGCTGCCGCCTTCGGGAAGCGCCAGCGGATAGGCGGACAGTTGCGTCAGATGCAAGGCGTCGTGCACGGACAAAGGGTGGCCCGGGCGCATCACGGCGACGATTTCGGCAGGGCGCGAGAAGATGACGGCGATATCTTTTTCCGCGGCATGGCTGTACGTGACGCCGATGTCCGCCTGCGCCGAGCGCACGCGTTCGGTGACCAGCCCTGCGTCCAGCACGGTCAGGTTGAATCGCACCGACGGATGTTCGGCCTGAAACGCGGCAAATTTTCGCGGCAAGGCCTGCGCCGCAAAACCATGCGCGCCAGCCACTTTCACCGTTTGTGTATAACGGCCGTTTTGCCCGCCAATCTCGGCATAGGTGCGGGCCGCGTCGGCTTCCACCCGGCGCGCGTGGTCCGCCAGGATGCGGCCCACTTCGGTTACGCGCATCCCCTTCGGATGCCGTTCGAACAGCTGGTTCTGCAGCCGCTGCTCCAGGCCCGCAATCTGCCGGCTGACGGCGGAGCTGACGACGTTCAGGCGAGCCGCCGCGCCATTGACGGACCCGGTGTCGACGACGGTCAGAAAATAACGAAGCGCGGTGCTGTCGAATTGGAATCGCTTCATTGATGTGAATGCCGTAAATCTCAATGTCGAGTCCAGGCGGTTGGCAGCCGCAAAATAGCGCGCGTTTGGCGGATGGCGTTGGAATAGCCGCCCGCCACGGCGTCTCGTGAACGCGCAGGCCAACAGGTACGGACCAGGGAAGCGATGGCGGGTTGCGCCATGGATGGGCAGACAAGCGCCATCCGGAGAGTCCGGCGCGCCAGGATGCCCGCCCCAATCATGCAGGACAGGCGAATGTGCCAGAGGTGGAATTTATTCCAGCTCCGCCTTTTGCCACAATCGCAAATTTATCAATATTGCATTCTAATTTCGGCAATCACGTTATTACCGCGGCGCAATGGTGAATCGTAGTAGGCGTGCGCCAATGCAAAGCGCGCCCGAAGGCGCGCGGTAAAGAAACGGGCAGGAAGGCGGATCAATCCACAACGAAACCGCCGGGGCCGCTATGGCCCAGCAGTTCGCGTGCGCATTGCATCGCTTCGTTGGCAGTAGCGACCGCCAGGAACGGCATGCCGAATGCGCGAGCCATCTTTTCGCCGCGCTTGCGGATCTTGTCCAGCGCGTGCGGTTCACGTTCAACGGCAATGAACGCGCGGCAGCGCGCCTTCAAACGCGGCATGTTGGTGGTCTGCCATTCGACCATGGCCTTGCGGTCGTCGTGGCTGGCTTCCTGGCGCATGTCAGGCACGACCATGACGAAGGTCTGCGGATTGTCCACCAGCATTTCCATTTCACGTATCCAGCTGGCCGAGTATCCCGCAGGCGCGCCGCCGTGCTTGGCCGTCACGATGGGAAAGCGGGATAGGTCGTGGAAGAAAAACTGATCGCGGTTCATTCGAAATCTCCGTGAGGGATGACGGGGGCGCTGGGTTTGCAGCCGCACCCGCCGTAGAGCACCAGGCTGTACGAGTCCAGCGCGAAGCCACTGCGCTTGGCGATCTTTCGCACCAGTTGCGCCATGGCGGGATCGCTGGACTCCAGGATCTGCCCGCATTGCGTGCAGACCATGTGGTCGTGATGCCCCTTGTCATTGAGCTCGAACACGGTCGTGTGCGCGTCGAGCTGAGTACGTTTGAGCAGCCCGGCGTCTTCAAGTTGCGTGATGACGCGATAAACCGTCGCCAGGCCGATGCTGCTGTGGTCCGAGATCAGATTTCGGTAGACGTCCGCTGCGCTCATGTGCTGGTTCGCGCGCTGATAAAAGATGTCCAGAATCTTGATTCGAGGAAAAGTGGCTTTGATGCCGGCGTCGCGCAGCCGCGTGGTGTCCATATGATTTCTCCGTTCGGGGGGCTGATGCCCGACTGATGAGAATGATGTACATTTTCAAATGCTCCCGCTAACGGGAACCCGTCAACCTGTAGCTCAAACCTGCCAACCATGCTTCATGTGGCCGTCGCGCCCGCCCAGCCCAACGTGCTGCTGACCTCATTCAGCGTGCACGGGCGGCGGGAATCCAAAGGCATTGCCGTGCCCTCGCATGTTCATGACGAGGGCATGCTGGTGTTGGTGCATGAAGGCTTGGTCGTGGTGCAGGCGGGCGCGGAAGTCTGGACGGTGATGCCGGGCAGCCTGGGCTGGATTCCACCCGGCACGCAGCATGGCGCAAGATGGTTTGGCGATGCGCGCGGTTCCTTCCTGTACGTGCGGGCCGATGCCTGCCATCGCCTGCCGCCGCATTGCCGTTCATGGCCGTCATCCAAACTGATCGAAGCGCTGATCGACCGATTCGTCAGCGAGCAGGCTGGGGAATTGTCGGAAAGCTATCTGGCGCAGTTGTTCGACGTGCTGCTGGAAGAGATCAAGCAGCGCGAGCATGCGCCGCTGTTGCTGCCGATGCCCACCGATCCGCGCTTGCAGGATCTGGCCAACACGCTGCTGGGCCAGCCTGACGATACGGCAGGCATTGAAGAATGGGCGCAGCGATTGAATATGTCGTCACGCACGCTGATGCGACGCTTCCGGCAGGAAACCGGTGTGACGCTTGGGCAGTGGCGCCAGCAGGCGCGTTTGCTGCGTGCGCTGGAAATCCTGTGCCGTGGCGGTTCCGTGACGGAAGCCGCGCTGTCGGTGGGCTACGAAAGCACCAGCGCCTTCATCGGCAGTTTCCGCAGCGCGTTTGGCGCAACGCCCACCCGCTACCTGGCCGACCGCGACTAGCCGCCACTTTTAGCGCCGGTGCCGCAGCGCTGCGTCTGCCGCTCCTTGTTCTGCCTCCTCTTGCGCAGCGCTTTTGCCGTCGGGCTGCCGCCTTTACACGTCTTCACTTTTCTCCGACATTTGTGCGGATCTTCATGCGAGCCGCCTCCCTAGTATGGCGTCCGGGGGTGGATCGCTGTCGTCGTCCACCCAAGATGCTTTTGGGGTGTGACATGGATGACCTGCTGAGCCCGCCGCGCACCGGCGCGCTGCTCATACATGGGCTGGGCGGTACGGAATTCGATATGGGTGGACTGCACAAAGTGCTGGCGCGCGCGGGCATCGACACGCATGGCGTGACCTTGCCCGGCCACGCGGGCCGGCCGGAAGACCTGCTGGATGTGCGTGTGGAAGACTGGATGGATGTCGTCACGCAGCGCTACCGCGAACTTGCCGTGCAGTATGACGTGCTGCACGTCATCGGCATGTGCCTGGGCGCGCTGCTGGCCGTGGAGCTGTGCAAGCGTGAATCGCATACGCGCGGCGCGTTGGTGGTGCTGTCGGCGCCGGTGTTTCTGGATGGATGGAGCACGCCCTGGTATCGCGGCCTGCGCTATCTGCTGTATCGCGTGCCGGGCGTGCCGCGCCGGATTCGGGTGCAGGAAGAAGACCCATATGGCGTGAAGAGCGAGTTGGTGCGCGCCTTCATTAAGGCGGGGTTCGCGCGGGGTGACGGCTTTCACTATCAATGGGTGCCGCTGGCCTGCGTGCGGCAAGTGGACCGCCTGCGCGGGATGGTGCAGCGTGGCCTGGACACGCTGCGTTGCCCGACGCTGATCATGCACGCTGAAGAAGATGAGCTGACGAGTCCGCGCTCGGCCCGCTTTCTGGGCGACCGCATTCCGGGCGCGGCAGTCGTGCTGCTGCAAGACAGCTATCACATGATCTGCGTCGACCACGAGCGCGAACGGGTCATGCGCAGCGTGTTGGCGTTTGTGGGCAAAGACCCCGAGCTGGTCAGAACGCGCAAGCGGCCGATGGCGCGATCAACGGGATCCCCACACGCGCTGGCGTCACAGGCGGCCTGACAAGCGGCAATCAACGCGGCAATCAACGCGGCATTCAAAGCGGCATTCCAAGCGGCATTCCAAGCGGAATCCCAGGCGGAATCCCAGGCGGAATCCCAAGCGGCTCAGGCCGCAGCGGGCTGATTCGGATGCAGCGGGCCTTGCGGATCGTTTTCCGCATCCGGCCGCGGCGCCACGGGCGGCAAGCCGAGTCCGGCGCGCAGGCGTTGGCAATCGGGGTTGGGCGAACCATCCGGCATCCAGATGTCGAATTCACGGCACGGTGTGGGCCGGTTTTCGTAGATGGCGCAGTGGATGCCCGGCTGACCCAGTTCGCCGCGCAGCGAGATGCAGCGCCCGCCGCCCATTTCCGTACCCTTCATACAGGCGCGCAATGGACTCATCTGCGTGACGAGTTCCACGGGCACCTGGCCGCCGTTTTCGCCCGCCAGTTCGCCGCAATAGAACGACACCCTGAAATGCGAACAGCATGCGCCGCAGTCCAGGCATGGGTTGGCGTTCGGATCGTCACCGGCCAGGACGGCGGGGGAGACGAAGGTGAGGACAGCGGTCTCTAGCAGGGACATAGGTCGGGAGTTCGAAAGTCTGCCCCTGCCCGGTGCCCACGCAAAACGGGCTTGCGTGGTTGCAAGCCCGTTGACGGGTCCGGAGCGCGCGCGCAGAGGGCCGGCGCGGGATCAGGGCTGCAAATAATAGCTGGATTCGAACTGCGGTCGCTACGACTTTTTTCGGGGACGTTGCTGCGGTAGCATCGGTAGCCTGATTGCCGCTTGGAGCTTTGCCTTGAACGCCAAAACCGAATTTCCCGATGGGCTTGCCCGTTGCGGCTGGGTGGATACATCCGCCGAATACATGGCCTATCACGACACCGAATGGGGCCGCCCGCAAGGCGATGACCGCGCCCTGTTCGAACAACTCTGCCTGGAAGGTTTCCAGTCGGGGCTCAGCTGGCGCACCATCCTGAACAAGCGCGAGGCCTTCCGCCGCGGCTTCGCCAATTTCGAACCCGCCAAGATGGCCAAGTTTGGCGAAAAGCAGGTGCTGGCCTTGCTGGCTGACGCCGGCATCGTGCGCCATCGCGGCAAGATCGAAGCCGTGATCAATAACGCGGCCCGCGCGCTGGAAATGATCGACAAGGAAGGGTCCTTGGCGGCGTTCTTCTGGCGCTACGAAGCCCCGAAAGGGGCGCCGTCCACGTTGGGCGCGTCTACGTCAGAACAGTCCATCGCCTTGTCCAAGGCGCTGAAAAAACTAGGCTGGAAGTTCGTTGGGCCGACCACCGTCTATGCGTTCATGCAGTCGGTCGGCATGGTTAATGACCACAGCCCGCAGTGCCATTGCCACGCGCTAAGCGACAAGGCTCGCAAGGGCTTCAAACGGCCCACGTAGTTATTCGGCTTTCTCTGCGCTGCCCGGCAGGCTGTAGCGGCCTTCGCGGTACGCCCAGCTGGGCCAGAGCGCGTGCGCCAGCGCTTCGGTGGCCAGTGCCGGGTTCAACGCCACAGGTGCGTAGTCTTCCGGCGCGGTGTAGCGGTACTGCACGGGCGTCTTGTTGGGGGCCAGCACCAGCAGCTCGTCTTCCTTCAGGTAGCCGTAGGTGCTGTCGTACTGCATGATCGCGCGCCCCGGCGTGCTGCGGGTCAGGTCGTGGCCGATCATCGGGTGCTCGGTGTCCACGCCAATCAACGACAGCAGGGTCGGGGGCAGGTCGATCTGGCTGATCAGCCGGTCATCGCGGCGCGCTTCAATGCCCGCGCCCAGGATCACAGCCGGAATATGGAAGTGGCGCACCGGCACCAGGCTGGCGCCGAACACGCGGGAATCATGGTCGGCCGCCACCAAAAATACGGTGTTCTCCCAATAGGGCGACGCCTTGGCGCGTTCAAAGAAACGGCCCAGCGCCCAGTCTGCATACCGCACGGTGTTCTCTACCGTGGCGGGGTTGCCTTCCGTCTGGATGCGGCCAGCGGGGTATTCCCACGGCGTATGGTTTGACACGCTGAACGCCAACGTGAAGGTGGGCTTGTCGCCATCTTCGCGCAGCAGGCGGTCCAGCTGGTTGAACATGTCTTCGTCCGACGCGCCCCAGGTGCCAACGAAAGCGGGGTCAACGAAGTCGGCGCGGTCAACAATCTGCTTGAAGCCATTGCCCAGGAAAAAGCCCTTCATATTGTCGAAGTGCGATTCCCCGCCATAGATAAAGCGCGAATGGTATCCGTGGCGGCCCAGCAGATCCGCCAGCGAGAAAAACCCGCGCTGTGAACGGGGCAGCTTCAAGACGGCTTGCGCGGGCGTGGGCAGAAAGCCCGTCACCACCGCTTCCAGCCCGCGTACCGAGCGCGTGCCGGTGGCGTACGCCCGCGTGAACGTCCAGGCGTCGCGCGCCAGCGCATCCAGTTCCGGCGTCAGGTTGGCGCCGCCCAAGCTGGCGCTGTACTGCGCGCCCAGGCTTTCTTCCAGGATGATCACCAGGTTCAACGGGCGTGCCGTTTTGCGTGTGGCGGGCTGGTGGTGCAGGCTGGGGTAGTCGGGGTTGGACGGCGGGTTGGGCAGGCCGGCCTGCGCCAACACCAGGTCATGCATCTTGTCGTCGTCCATGCCGCCATAGACGTCGGACGCCGACTTCTCGTTCTTCATGCTGTAGATGGCGTAGAACACGTTGTAGAGCGAGTTCAAGGCCAGCGTGTTGAGCATGCCGTCAGAGCTGTACGCCACCGACGACGGGTTGATGGGGCGATGGCCCAGCGTGCCGCGTATGGCCAGGATGACCACGGCCAGAATGACAATGCTGGCGATCGGCATCTGCCACCAGGTCAATGGCGCGTCGGGTTGGGCGTGCCCGAACAGGTTGAAGGCGCCCCAGCCGATCAGCGCCAGCGCGCCGAAGCCGCCCACCAGCGCAAGCTTGTAGCCGCGCCACAGCATGCCGGACACTTCGCGCGGGTGCTTCAGGTATTCCACAAACAGGCGGTTGGGCCGGCTGTCGTATTCGATGATGAAGGGCGGCGAGGCCACTTCCAGAAAGGCCAGCAAGACAAAGGCAATCAGATACCAATAGCCCGCAATCGTTGCGGCAATGGGAAAGTGCCCCAGCAGCGGCGACAGCACGGCGGGCAGCGCGGCCAGTACGGCGATCTGATGCGCGTCGATTCGCAGTCCGCCCAGCAGCAGCGGGACCAAGCCGCCCGCATTGCGCACGCGTTGCCACTGCCAGGCGGCCAGCGCCAGGCGGCTTAGCGTCAGCAATGCAAATGCCGCCACCACGAAAATCAAAGTCGAATGCCGCATCGGGCCTCCAGGTTGTTCTTGCTATCCGGCCCGGTAGGGCGGAATCAATCGATCGGCATTGGAACAGTAGCCGCGTTGAAAATTCCGTGAAATTCCGCAGCCTGCCCGCTATTTTGCCGTCCGCCGCCATTTCGCTTTGTAACTATCTGGCCTGGCGCCAGGCACGCTTCATGCTGCGCTAACCCTGAGCGGCGGTGCGTAGGGGCGCAGCCAGGGCCGAATGCGGGCGGAAAGATCCGCACACATTATGGGACCGGCAAGCGTAACCCTTGCGGTGAGCCGCGATACCCTTGCAGGTAACGAGGGCTGGCGGTCACAGGCTGGCCACAACGCCAAGGATAGTAACCATGACGCGCACAAGAAAAATAGCGATCGGGATTGTAGGCGGGCTTGCGCTGCTCGTGCTGGTGGCAGGGGTGGTGATCGCCACCTTTGATTGGAACCGCGCAAAACCCATGATCAACGAGCGCGCCAGCGCCGCCATCGGGCGGCCCTTCGCCATCAACGGCGACTTGAGCGTCAAGTGGGAGCGCGAACCGGCCGAAGGCGGATGGCGCGCCTGGGTGCCATGGCCGCACGTCATCGCCAACGATATCTCGGTAGGCAATGCGCCGTGGGCCAAAGCGCCGAACTTCGCCACGCTCAAGCGCGGCGAGTTCAGCCTGGCGCCGCTGCCGCTATTGCGCCAGCGCGTCGTCATCCGCAAGATCCAGCTGACCGAACCTGCCGCCGACCTCGAACGGCTGGCCGACGGCCGCGCCAATTGGGTCTTCACTTCGCCCGAGACAGGCGAGCCTTCGCCCTGGGTGCTGGACATCAACGAAATCGGTTTCGACAAGGGCCGCGTGGGCTATGTCGATGAAGTCCTGAAGGCCGACCTGACCGTGCTGGTCGACCCGCTGGGCAAACCCGTGCCTTTCGCGGACGTGGCCGGCGCCGCCTTCGTGCCGCAAGACGGCAAAGCGCCCGCGCCGCGCGACTACGTGTTCGGCTGGAATGTGGAAGGCAAATTCAAGGGCCTGCCCACCAAGGGCGAAGGCAAGGTGGGCGGCATGCTGGCCTTGCAAGACGCCAGCCAGCCTTTCCCCGTGCAGGCCGACGTGTCCATCGGTGGCACGCGTGCGGCAGTGACGGGCACCTTGACCGACCCGGTCAACTTGGGCGCGCTGGATCTGCGCCTGAAGTTGTCGGGCGCATCGATGGCGCAGCTGTATCCGCTGACGGGCGTGACCTTGCCAGACACGCCGCCGTATTCCACGGACGGCCACCTGATCGCCAAACTCCATCATCCCGGCGGCGCGGTGTTTGAATACAAGGACTTCAACGGCAAGGTCGGCAATAGCGATCTGCATGGCGACATCACGTTCGCGCTGGGCGCACCGCGCCCGAAGCTCACGGGCAAGCTGTCGTCCAAACAGCTGCGCATGGTGGACCTGGGGCCGCTGATCGGTGTGCCCGCAGGCGGCACGGCGGCCGCGCCCGCCGACAAGTCCAAGGACGCGCCGGCCAAACCCAAGGGCGGTGAGGTGTTGCCCACCCAGGCTTTCCGCACCGACCGCTGGCGCGACATGGACGCCGACGTTGCACTCGATGCCGGCCGCATCATCCACGACAGCAAGCTGCCCTTGTCCGACTTGTCCGTGCATGTGGTCTTGCAAGACGGCAAGCTGACGCTGGACCCGTTCCGCTTCGGCATCGCGGGCGGCAACATCAACGGCACTATCAAATTGGACGGCGCTACCGAGACGATGAACGGCCAGGTGGATCTGCATGCCCGCCGCCTGCGCCTGAAGCAGCTGTTCCCGGCAACCGAAGCCATGCAGAAAACGCTGGGCGAGTTGAACGGCGACCTGGCCGTCAGCGGCACGGGCAATTCGGTGGCCGCGTTGTTGGGCACCGCCACGGGCGACGTGAAGATGCTGGTGAACGACGGCGTCATCAGCCGCAGCCTGATGGAAATCGCGGGCCTGAATGTGGGCAATTACGTGGTGTCCAAACTGTTTGGCGACGACGAGGTCAACATCAATTGCGGCGCGGCCGACCTGGAAATGAAGAAGGGCGTGGTGACGCCGCGCGTGTTCGTGTTCGACACCGAGAACGCGCTGATCACCATTACCGGCACGGCCGACTTCAAGAACGAAACCGTGGACATGGACATCACGCCGGACAGCAAGGGCTTTCGCATCTTTTCTCTGCGCTCGCCGTTGTACGTGCGTGGCACCTTCGGTTCGCCGGACGTGGGCGTGCATGTGCTGCCGCTGGCGGCGCGCGGGGCGGGGGCGGTGGCGTTGGGTGTGCTGTTGACGCCCGCTGCCGGTTTGTTGGCGCTGATTGCGCCCAGCACGAACGACGAGAACGCGTGCGGCCCCTTGCTTGAGCAGATGCGCAAACCGCCCAAGGCGCCGGCGCCTCCGGCTGCGAAGGGCAAGTAGGGGGCGTTCAGTTTCAGCCGGGCGACGCCCGGCGCGCGCCGTCGGGGGTGTCGTTGTCGGCCACGCAGACGGCGTTGCGGCCGTGATTCTTGGCGTAGTAGAGCGCCTGGTCTGCACGCTGGTACACAGCGTCCAGCGTTGCGCCGTGGTCGGGATAGCGCGCCACGCCAACCGATACGGTAATGGGTGACCCAATCACGCCAGGCGGATCTTGTGCCGCCAGTCGCTGGCGCAGGCGTTCCGCGGCGGTGACAGCGGCGGCCAGCGGCACGCCTGGCATCAGCATGACAAATTCCTCACCGCCCGCGCGCGCCAGCGTGTCGCCGCTGCGCGAGCTGTCGTTCATTACCATCGCCAACGCTTGCAAGGCGTGGTCGCCCGCCGTGTGGCCGTAGCGGTCGTTGATGCTCTTGAAGTGGTCGATGTCGATGACGAGCAGCGCCACTGGCGCTTCGTCGGCCTGCAAGAGCGCCAGCGCTTCGTCCAGGCCGCGCCGGTTCAGCAGGCCGGTCAGCGTGTCGGTCGTGGTTTCGCGGCGCAGATCGCGAATCTTGTGATGCATCGACGCCAGCCCCATCAGCAGCCCGCGTCTGAGCTGCGCCGCTTCGAAATACCAGGAACGCACGTTGCGGATGCGCTCCGCGGAATCCGGGTCCTGCATGTGCCGCGCAATGCCCGCCAGTTCGCCCAGCGGCCGCGCAATCCAGCGCGACAGCAGCCAGATCGACGCCACCGCCAGCAGCAGCAGCGGCAGCGTATTGCGGGCGGTGGCCATGAGCAGGTCGCTCAGCGGTTGCAGCGTGCTGTCCACCGGGCGCTGCGCGATGATGCTCCAGCCGGTGCTGGCCACCGGCGCGTAACCCGCCAGCATGTCACGGCCATGTTCGTCCGTGAAACGCTTCTCTCCGGTTTCGCCGCGGCGGGCGGCGGAGAATATATCGTCGTCGGGCGCGGTCTGGCCCAGCAGGCTGCGGTCGGGGTGATAGATCAGTGTGCCGTTGCGGTCCACCACGTACAAAAATGAATCGTCGCGGTAGAAATGTTGGCCCAGCAGGCGGTCCAGCACATTGTCTTCGTGCAGATACAGCGTGCCGGCGATATAGCCCAGGTAGCGGTAATCGTGCGAGTAGATCGGGTGCGAATACAGAATCAGCCAGCGGCCATTGCTGGCCTTGAAGGGCTCGCTGATGATCGGCATCTTGGTGCGGATTGCGTCCTTCGACGCCTCGCTCGTCAGCTGTGCTCCCAGCAGCTCGGGGTACGACGACGACACCGCAATCACCTTGCCCTGCGGCGACACGACCACGCTGGAATTGAAATGCCCCAACTGTTCCTGCTGGCGCCGTGTCTCATCGGCCATCAGGCTCGGATGCGCTTCCATGTCGGACAGCACATCGGCGCTGTAAGACAGATAGCGAAGCACGTCGCCAAGGAACACATTCGTGGTGGTCGCCAGCTTGGACGCGTAGGCGCGGTTGACCTCAAGCGCGTTGTGCAGCAGCAGATCGCGCTGCACCAGATAGCTGGCATGCAGGCCGCCCGCCACGACCAGGATGACCGACAGCAGGCTGATCCACAGGATAAGGCGCCGAAGGTCGATACGGAACATGACTGTCGCCGTCAGGAACGGGCGCCGCCCGACGGAGCGCCGCCCGGCGGAGCGCCGCCCGGCGGGACTCCGCCCGGCGGAACGCCCGATGGCGGCCGGCTGCTGGTCAGCGCATCCCAGGCGCACATGGCTTGCCGCGCTACCGCCTGCAAGGTCTTGCGGCTGGCGCCGTCGCGGGCTTGGATCGACATGCCGTGCAGCACCGTCGTGAAGAACGCCGCCAGACTTTTCAAGTCAGCCCCCGCAGGCAGTTCGCCTTGCGCGACGCCTGCGGTCAGCCGGGCCAGGATGCGGCTTTGCATGTCGCGCCGGCTATCGCAAAGAAAGCCGCCCACGCTCGCCTGGTTGATGCTGCCCGATGGCGCGCCCAGCACGATCATGCATCCCGGCGGCAAGCCGGGGGCAGTGAAGCGGTCTGCGGCGGCCAGCAGCATGTCTTGAATGCCGTCGCGTGCGGTCGCGCCAGCTTGCAGCGCGCGGCGCGACGAGCCGCCTTCGGTGTCGCGGTACAGCTCGACCGCTTCGCGGAATAGTCCTTCTTTTGAGCCGAATGCGCCGTAGAGGCTGGGCGAGTTGATACCCATCGCTTCCGTCAGATCGGTTAGCGATGCTCCTTCATATCCCTTCGACCAGAAAACCTCCATGGCCTTGTGCAAGGCCTGGGCCCGGTCGAAGTTCCGGGGACGCCCACGTTCTGCCATGCCCGCGATTTTACTCGTGTCGGCTATTTTGTGTTGATCGATAAAAAAATGATTGACGGATGAGATTTGCCGCTGAGATGATATTTGTACTGATCACTACAAATTAAGGACTGGCGATGGGCAATCTCAATGGAAAAGTCGCGTTCGTGACGGGTGGCAGCCGAGGCATTGGCGCGGCGATTGTGCGGCGGCTGGCAGCCGAGGGCGCTGATGTGGCGTTCACCTATGTCAGCGCGTCATCGGAGGCAACCGCGCAGGCGTTGGTAAACGAACTGTCCGTAGACGGCCGCCGCGTGCGCGCCATCCAGGCCGATTCCGACGATGCGCTGGCAGTGCGGCAAGCAGTGGAACAAGCGATCGAGGCCTTGGGGCCGGTGGACGTGCTGGTCAACAACGCGGGCATCTTCGTCGCGGGCCTGATCGGCGACACCAGCATGGATGACTACGAGCGCACGATGGATATCAACGTGCGTGCGCCTTTCGTCGCCATCCGCACCGCGCAGGCGTCCATGCCCGATGGCGGCCGCATCATCAACATCGGCAGCTGCCTGGCCGGCCGGGCAGGGCGCGCGGGCGTCGCGCTCTACGCCGCCAGCAAGTCCGCGCTGGTCGGCCTGACGCAGGGCCTGGCGCGCGACCTGGGCGCACGCGGCATCACCGTCAACGTGGTGCATCCCGGCCCGATCAACACCGACATGAATCCCGCAGACGGCGATCGCGCCGACGAACTCGTGGCCGTGCTGTCCTTGCCGCACTATGGCGAAACCCGCGACATCGCAGGCATGGTCGCCTTCCTGGCCGGCCCAGACGGCCGCTATGTCACGGGCGCGAGCCTGTCGGTAGACGGGGGCTACGCGGCCTGATTTCGACCCCGCTAAAAGTTTTTTCGCACCCGACTTGCACAAACCAAAAAACCTACATATAATCTTGCTTCTTCGCACTACACACATAACGAAACGCAGACAACAACGACGGCAACGTCGGTGATTCAAGCGGATTGAAATGAGTGGATTGCAGGGCTGTTAGCTCAGTTGGTAGAGCAGCGGACTCTTAATCCGTAGGTCGAGTGTTCGAGCCACTCACAGCCCACCAGAATTCTCTAGTAGTATCAAGCACTTAGCCCACCGGTTGCGGTGGGCTTTTTGCTTTCTGGGAATTTTGACCGCACTTTTACCGCACTGAGCCGATTGGTGACGACCTTGTCGAAGCCTACGGTCTTCCTCTGGCGGTCACAAAAAAAAGTCTACCTACTATTCCCGGGGACTTATTCGCAAACACGCTCGCTTCGCAATTTTTATCTCCTGGTGGCGCCGTTATACCTAACTTCAACAAGTTCGGAGGCGTTGCATGGCAACCATTCAAAAGCGCGGCGAGTACCAATACCAAGTCGAGATTCGCCGTAAGGGCTATCCCCGGCAGACTAGGACTTTTGAGTCCAAGGCTCAGGCAGAGGCATGGGCGCGAGAGCAAGAACACAAGATGGACATGGGACAGTTCCGTGACCTGCGACCCATGGCTCAAATCACCTTGGACGATGCCTTAGGACGCTACATGGAACAGGTGGTTCCGACGAAGGCTCCGGGCGGCCAAAGGAACGAGCGCAATCGAATCCGGTTGTTGAAGAAACACCCGTTGGCGCAGCGCTTAATGACCAGTTTGCTCGCGGCTGACTTCGTGGCGTATCGCGATGAACGCCTTCGCGAGGTTGATAGTCCGAACACCGTGCGTCTGGAGCTAGCCCTCCTGTCTCACCTGTACACCACGGCAATCAAGGAATGGAGCTGGCCCCTTGTGCACGTGATGAAGGATGTGAAGCGACCGTCGCCGCGGGAAGGCCGTGAACGCCGATTGGCCCTCGATGAAGAGTCTCGACTGCTCGAGGCTGCGCGTCACGAGGGCGTGCGCAAACCGCTCTGGCTTGAGGCGTGCATTCGCATCGCACTCGAGACCGGATTGCGCGCCTGCGAACTATTGACTCTTCGGTGGTCGCAGGTCGATTTGTCCAACGGAGTTGTGAGTCTCACCAAAGCCATCAATGGAAGTAAGCGGTCGGTCGGCCTCAGCTATGAAGCCACTGGGCTGTTGAACCTTCTTGCACGAGATGGCGAACGCCTCGTCCGGGGCTACTTCGAGACCGGAAAGCTGGACTGCGACTTCAAAGCCGCTTGCGTCGCTGCAGGGATAGCAGACCTGCACTTCCATGACCTGCGTCACGAAGCAGCCAGCAGGTTTGCTCCGCATATGATGCCGCAGGAACTAGCCAAAATCATGGGTTGGAAGACTCTTCAAATGGCAATGCGCTACTACAACCCGTCGGCGCAGGAGATTGCGCAGAGGGTGCGCCAAGTTGAAGCGTCGAGGGCAGTGAGCATGCCCAAACCTCCAATGGCCCCGCCGCTGGGTGGCGAAGTCAGGAAAGTGGCCTTGCAAGACGGGCTGGCTGATAATTTGATGTCGGGCCGTACTGTCTCACACGACGAGGCGAACGTCATTCGTGTCGTTTTTGGTGGTTCGGGCGTGAATCGAGCAGTCGCTTGAGTCGTTCAAAAAGAGCCTGCCCTAGATTTAGGTCAGGCTTTTTTTGTTCTCTGTTGTTGAGCGCTATTTCATCCAAAGCGCACGCGAATTTTCTAGTGCCCAGTACGGAAGGCTATTTTCGGTGCTCTCGAGGGAAAACCCTGGAAGGGAGCGTTAGCCAGCAGACTTTCAGTTCATCCGTGGCCCGACGGTTCACGGTTTGTGCATACGCTTGAAGATGCCGTGGTCGCCTGCGCTCCGGGAATGTCTTGGTCAATGCCACATTGACTAAAGAGAAGCCCTAAAGTGCCGTAGATATAGCGGCGACATCTGGTCGCAAATCTCTGGCAATACGGCACCTTAAGGATGAGGAATGGCATCAAACGAATCTGTTGACCCGGGCGCCTCGCTCCTGCGAGTTCTTATCCCCCTGTACCATGCCGGCGAAGTAACAGGCTACTCCGGCCAGCAGGCAGCGGAGAGTCTTCCACCGACGGAGGCGCTTGCATTGGCGATGATGTGTCTCACGAAGACATACAGTTCCACTGGACTCTCCATGAAGCTGCATATCGAGTATCACGCCTTCGACAGGCGTGAGTCGGCAATAGTTGCAGAAGTTGGAATCCTTGGCCTGACGAGACTGGGTTACCTTCGGCCCGCATCCAAGAAGGATGAAAAATCGCTCCTCGAAAGGAGTGAGGAGAGTTGGGGACTTGGACACGTGTCGTTCTTGATTACCGCCAAAGGAGCAAAGCGGATTGCCCCTCTTGTCGCGACTAGTACAGGCGAGCCCATCGAGGACGTCGTTAAGCGGTTGCAGGCAGATTCACGGGAATACGCCAAAACTCGCGTTCTGCCGCAGACTGCTGATTGACCAAACGTCGGCGGAGCTCTGAAGGCTGTAGCGCTGTTCATTGGGCCACCACCATCAAAGAGCGTCGGTGGAGGTCAGTTGGGGCGCCATGGGTAGGGTATTTTACTGAGGTTAAGAAACATCTCAGTACGCGGCAATCCTTCGCAGCGGAGCATTTTATCGCCGAATACGGACCAAGGACCGCCGTCATTTAACAGTGACTTCGCCAGGTCTATGGTTTCGGTAAAATTGAGGTTTCCAGCAAGGATTCGGCCATTGGCATCCGTGTTCGTCGCAACGGAGAGACGCTACGGCCGACAGACTTCTTCAGTCAGTCGCAGATGCAGACACTCGCACTGGGACTGTACCTCACTGCCTGTAGTTCTCAGACCTGGTCGGGCTTCTCATCCATCATGATGGACGACCCGGTTACTCACTTCGATAGCCTGAATACGTATGCCCTGCTTGACCTGATTCTTGGGTTGCAGAGTTCGCCTGAAGGCGGGCGGCAATTTGTCATTTCTACTTGCGACGAGAAGCGGCTGCTGCTTGCTCGGCACAAGTTCCGCCACATGGGCGCTGCCGCAAAGTTCCACCGCCACCACGCTTTCGGCGCCGAAGGTCCTATGGTGTCCGAGATTTTGGCGTAGCGCACTCGGACTGTACGTTAGGAGGCAGCGGCGCTCTATATTCGGCCACCACTAGCAGAGAACGCCGGTTGTGGTCAGTTTGGGGGCTCCTTGCCGAGCTGGCCATAGCACAGTTCTAGCTCTTTGCTGAGAGCATTAATTTCGTTTTGCATACCCGCAGCCCGCTTCAGCAATTGACCTACTTGGTACCAATAGGCATAGCCTAGGTCACCCTCGGCCATCGCTAGCTCGTGAATTTTCCGCAGAGCGATTTCAAGGTCGATGCCGTTATTTTGAGCCATATTGTCCCCTCTAGTCTGCCATCATCAGTTGAACAACTGACGGGTTCGCTTGAACTAGGTACTTCGTTTCCGCGTGATAGCCATAAAGACGGTGGATTGCCAGAGCCACAGCACAGGACCGAGAGTAACCCCCCTCACAATGAACAACGACTGACCTGATTTCCTCGGGCAGGGCACTGACAAACGACCGTATAGCCTTCGCCTGCACCGCAGTGAACGCATGGACAAGCTTCTTCCGCGCTTTCATCGAAATGTCGGGACTCAGGAAATCTACATCCTCGAAACGCAACCGTAGGAGATTGTCGAACCCGTCCAGGTTCGCTAGCGGCCGTTCCGGGGATGTGACGGAAATGATGGCAATCGACGGCAACCGAGGCAGTTTTTCTGCATCATGCCTTGACAGCGCCAGAACTTGACGTATGCCGTCTTCTGGCGGCCTATACAGCCTGCTCACAACCTCGGCGAGTGTCTGCAACATTGCCACACCGTGCTACTAGCTGTCGAACCACTCGGTAGTGACCGAATGCCCAGGCGCACCCCCCGCCATATTGGTGAAGTTGCTGGCACAGCCTTCATGCGACATCGCCCATCAAACTTATGATTTCCTGCATCTGAGGAGGTTCGAAATTAGGACTTTCTCGAAAACTCTTCGATTTCTTGATGCTCACACGCCTTCCTTCTTAATCAAACTTATCCATCTATTCCCAAAGAAAACTCGCGAATTTTCCTGATGTCTTCCGACATTAAGAAGCTACGCTACCCAAATCCTTTTGCCAAGGGCAATCGAAAAGTTGCGGAGTTGGCAGAATGGGAATTTCACGGTATACGGAATTGTTGTTTTTTAGGGACGTACTGCAGCGTGACGATGTCGCATCAGTATGGGTTCTTGCCATTTGCGCAAAGTTTGCGAGTTTGTGGATAATAGAGCCCGACGCTGTGCAGATAGCGTTCCGCTCGCGAATGGAGAAACCCAGTCGGGTTCTGCAGCCTTCTACATTGTTGAGCTAGCTTCTTGTAGCGGGTCTTAGGTTAGCGAGCAACCGTCGACCCGCATCAACGCAAGAGGTCCGATGTGAATACACTTCCCTTTTTCAGTATTGACGAGGCGAAAGAAAATGCTCTCGCCCTGAACGGGGCTTTTCAGTTTTACTCGCTAAGTTATGCGCCAACTGCTGATGGTGGTGAGGCCTTTCCACTTGGCCTCCAACGTACCCAAGAACTTGTTGCCGGCGTTTTTGGCTTCGAGAGATGGTCCGACTTGATTCGCACCTTGGCTGTTGGGAACGTGCATTCTGTCTATTCTGACTCTCAAGGTCCTGCCGGCGAGCACTACAGAAAGCTCACAATCCGCCTTTCGCCACTCTTCAGTCACGAAGACGCAGAGCGCCGGGTCTATGCAGCTCTGTCCTACTCAGCCTTTGGTCGCTGCCCGACGAAGAGAAAGTGGGCTCGCCGCACGATGAGACAGATGCCGTGCAAGACGGTGGAGCAGTGGCACGAGCTTCAAAGACTTGAGGCTGGATACTCATATGTCACGAGATACAGGAGTAACCGCACGGCATACGAGGCGGCGTTACTCCGCTGGGAACACGAAAAAAACGTCGCACAACTATTAGGGAATCCGTTGCCCCGCAAACCCCGTAAACCGCAGGAAAGACGGATGCCGAGAGTTCGCATCTGACGGCTTACGTCCGGTGCTCGCCAAAAACGGCGAACTCGACGTCAATCGTTAAGAAGTGCATGGTGCCGACAAGTAGCCACATTGACCTCGGCGTAGCGCTCAGAAAAATTGAGGAAGTCGGATTAGCCGATGGAGGTTTTTGGTATGCGTACTGGCATCAAGTGGGACGTTTGCTACGACGCGCGGCGTAGTCGGTGCAAGGGCAACCTGCCGGGGGATGCAAGCTCTCTGGCAGGTGCCTGGGCCGACTGGGGGCGTGGCGGCCATGGTGAAGCGAATCTTGTCAGCGGAGGGGGAAAATCTTGTTGTAATGACAAGGATATTCCGTAATCTTATCGATATGACAAGATTGATGGTTAGCTATCACGATAACAGGCGGTAGGGCGCAACTATACTAATTGCAGTCATGTGACTGCGAACTCAGTGCAGTGACCCATGCAGCATCTCTTCTCTCCCCAAACGCTCGCGGCCTACATTGGCCTGGCTGAGCAGACTATCTACAGCCGTCATTCCTTGGGCGGCGACATTCCAAGAGCAATCAAGCTTGGCCATTTGCTTCGCTTTCGGCCGTCTGGTGTCGAATCCTGGCTCGATGCCAAGCGTCAGCCCAAGGCCACGGCAGCACCACTCCAGCCACTGGCCAGCCTTCTCCGGCAAGAGCGCTTCGACCAGTGCCTTGAGAACACTCACGGTAACCCATCGCTTTTCGCACCCAAATGAACGCCCCGGCGGGAACCGGGGCGGGGTGCGCGTAGGCACGCGTGTACTCACACATCACTTGAGTATAGGCGTGAACCTCTTTCATCCCGCCGCTCAGCAAGCGGAGGACAGAATTTTCTGCAGCAGTACAGAGGAAACAGCTAATAGTTGATGCGGCACACATGAGGTGTGCCTTTGTCTTTCGATTTATCCTCGGTCGCCAATCGGGCGGCTACCACCGCAGTCCCCGTAGTCCGATTTGCTGAACTTGTCAGAAAGACCGGAACAAGTAAGTCACTGGCGTTTCGAACGCGAAAAAAATCCGCACGAAAGAAGCTCAACCGCATCATCAAGGAACAGAATAGATACGCGAAGGCTACCAACCTACATGCGGTAGCTTTGACGCTGACCTATCGCAACGTAGATACATTCTCGCCAAAGCATATCAGTGCTCTTCTAGGCCGCCTGCGCCGAGTGCTGAAGCGCATGGGATTCAGCTTTTAATACGCCTGGGTGTTGGAGTGTGCCAGCCATTTGCACTACTACCTGCTTGTGTGGATACCCCGCGGCTATGTACTCACACCGGCAATGCTTTTCAAATGGTGGCGGTGGGGCAGCACGTGGGTGCAGAGCTGCCGAAGTGTAAAGGCTTGGGGCCGCTACCTGGCGAAATTCGACAACACGACCAAGCTCCCGAAAGGAGCTCGCCTGTATGGCTACGGCGGGCTGGATGAGGATGGAAAACTGGTAGTCTCCCGCTCGACTTTACCGCGATGGTTGCTTGGGCTGCTACCAGGCGGACATCGTGCCCGGCGCCGTTCCGGGGGAGGCTGGGTAGACATGGAGACAGGAGAAATCCACCTGTCCCCTTATGCCTGGACGCCTTGGGGGCCAAAACTCATCGACATCAGCTAGTCAGTTTGTCTCTCAACTGCGTGAAGACATCCCGACCGATGTCGTCCTCTTCGACGGCAAACAAAAAGAGGCACCGGCCACCGCTGGATTTCTCCCACTGGAAGCCGACCTGCATCTTCTCTTTGGAGTCATCGTTGGTCTTATACGGTTCACCTTTGTACTCCACCACGAGTACACGGCCATCCGCCAGCTCGGCCACGAAGTCTGGGTAGAAGTAGTCCGACGCGGTGGGCAGCCAGAACGAGCACTGAGGTTGCTTCTCGATGTTGCGCACCCACTGCTTTACCTTAGCGTGAGCGTCGATGGCCATGGCGCAGCGGAACTCTTCCGCCGTCTTACCCGCTCCCGTTTTCTCGCGCAGGTCGTGAATCACTGGGAAGAAATGCTTGGAGAACTCGTAGCCGCCCTGATAGATGTTCCGTGCCGGGTACTTACCTGGGTCGAAGGTAAAGCTGTATTGGGCCATATCCTCCGGTTTGGGCACGGCCATCTCGAACAGACGGCCCTGAAATCCCTTCTGCATCGCTTGCTGGCGCAGACGCTCCACCTCGGCCTTGATGGCATCGGCCAACTGGAAGCGGGCGCGTACCAGGGCAGTCAGGCTGAGGCCCTTGTCGTGGGTGAGGTGAGTCAGCATCCTCACCAGATAGGCTTGCAGTTGCTGTTGGGAGAGATATGGCTGCCGCACCTGTACATCCAGCCAACGCACGAGGTCCTGCTCGCTGACATGGCTGGCCACCTCATTGAGTTTGAGTTGCTGGGCATCGATGTGCTTGAACTTGACCTTCTCGCCGTTGACGTCGATTTCGAACGAGTTGACTGTCTCATGGATGGTGAAATTGGCCAACTGCACTGGCGTGTCAAGCAGACTCCAGTCTCCCAGCTGCGCCAAAGTGTCCTTCTCTACCACCTCCAGGTAGCCATCTAGCTCCAGACAAAGTTGGGGAATGGCGGCGAATTGGATGCCCAATTGGGCGGGGGCCCGCATGGCCTGCCGAATGGCGCGATGGTCGGCAAACTGCTGAGACACCTTTTCCCTTGCCTTGGCTGGCAGTGCTGCCGTCACAAAGGCCTCGGCCTGTTTGAGTGTTTCGCTATCCACATCGCCTTTAAGGACCAGCGTTGCCCCCTGGGAGGTTGGGTGAATCTCAACCTGGGATTTCAGCTCTTCGGGCCAATTCTGCGTCTCAGGCACGGCAGGCAACGCTACATGGCAATCGGGCACTTTGGTCGCTTGCTGAAGAGGCGCTCCGCACGTCCCGTCAGTAATGGGCAGAAGCAACTGCGGCACGATGAGGCCCGCTGTATCCAGGCGCTCGAAGCCCATGTTTTGCACCAGGCGGTCACGTAGATTGCTTGCCGCCTCGGCAAAGTTGGTCGCCACAATATGGGCATAGGCCTTGTTCAAGGGCGTCTGGCTCCTGTCCTTGGCGTAGGGCATACGCAATACCCGGCCAAGCAACTGCTCCACATCCTTGGCAGAGTTCACCGACTGCAGACTGGAGAGCACATAGGCAAAGGAGCAGTCCCAACCCTCCTTCAGTGCCTCAACGGTAATGACGTAGCGAATCGGGCAAGTCGGGTCGAGCAGATTGATGCCATCCAAGCCCTTCTGGGAGCCGGTAGCAATAGCAATCTGCTCGGCGGGAATGTTTTCCTGCTCCAGGAGGTGTTGCTTGACCACATCCACTGTAGCTTCGCCGCCCTTGGGCATGGCTTGGACGAGCACGATGGGCCGCACATAGTCCTCTTCCTTCAGGGCCACGACTTCCAGCCCGTCGCGGGTCAGGATGGAATCCCGTAGGCACTCTCGCCATCCCTCCGGATGCTCAGCCAGAACGATGGGCAGCTTAATCATCTGCTCGGCCCGTAGTTCCTGAGCAGAGACGTGATACAGCACATTGTTGCCAGCCACCGGCGTCGCCGTCAGCTCCACAACGCAGCTCGGGTTCAGGCGGCCCAGGGTCTTGAAGAAACGGTCGGTGCGGTTGTTATGGGCCTCATCCACCACCACCAGGGGCCGATGCAGATGTATCCAGTTGGCCACCGACCATTTCACCCGACCAATGTCCTTCACCGTCAGGAAAGGCTGGCTGGCGAGGTCGGCTTCGGTCAC
Source organism: Achromobacter kerstersii (assembly GCF_902859595.1). Lineage (GTDB taxonomy): Bacteria > Pseudomonadota > Gammaproteobacteria > Burkholderiales > Burkholderiaceae_B > Achromobacter > Achromobacter kerstersii. Next base: position 27,795 of record NZ_CADIJQ010000007.1, read on the forward strand.
CTTCTCCAGTCCAGCGGTGAGGGCCGGGGGGAGGTCACGGAAATGTTCGGCCAATTCTTCGAAGAAGGAATAGACGTTGCGCTTGCTGGTATCCGATACATTGAGAGACTGTATGGTCGCTACCACGATGATGCACGCCTTGCCTACGTCACCGGAGCCGATGGTTTGTAGGCTCTCCAGGTCGGCCACCCGCACCCGGTCGCCAAAGTAATGGGCCAATGCCTGGCGGTAGGGATGGCGAACATCGGAAAGAGCTTCGAGGGTTTGCGTGCGGATGGTGTCCGAAGGCGTCAGCCATAGGGCGATGGGGGCATCGCTATCTTTCACTGCCTTACCCACCTGAGCCACGGCATGGGCTGCCAGCAGCGTCTTCCCGCCGCCGGTGGGCACACGCAGGCACACGCAGGGAATGTCGGTGAATATCTCGTGGTAGCTCTCACCAGTCCGTTGCTGTGACTGCAAGGCATCTTGGTAGGCCTCGGCTACGGACACATTGCGGCAACGCTTCAAAAAGTCAACCAGGGTCGCTAGGGCGTCTTCTTGGTATTTCTTCAGCTTCAGCATGGTCAGGCGCTCAGCGCATGGAAACGTCGTAGGGGATTTGCTTGAAGGTCACGCCTTCTGCCGCCAGCCGGGCAGGCCCCAGGCGAGCGCTCTCGCCATACACGACGAGAGGCGTAGGTGCTGGGCACAATGTGCGAATGTAGTCCAGAATAGCGCTGGTCAGCACGTTGCCCCCAGCGGGACGCCGGTCGCCCAGAATACCGTTGTAGAGCAGGAAGTAAGCGATGCCATCCTTTATGCCCAAGAGGGGGCTATCAAAGGCCTGCGGCCCCGGGCTACCAGTTTCTGTATGCCAAACGTAGGCGGCCAGGGTTGAAAACTTAATCGCAGGATTAAGTCGGCCAGGCTCGTCAAAGGTAGGGTCCCCTAGTGTGTGGAAGGAAAAACCTCCACCTCCTTGCCAACCTACGGCCTGGCTGATGCCTCCCTGCTCGCCAGCAATGACTTTCTTCAGGCGAGGGATGCAGTGCGTGCGCGCATGCTCGCCCATTTCGATGCCGATGTAACGACGGCCCATTTTATGGGCCACGGCTGCAGTAGTGCCTGAGCCGAGGAAGGAGTCGAGAATAAGGTCGCCGGGAACAGTGGCAATCTGCATAACACGCTGAAGCAATCGTTCTGGTTTCGGTGTGGAGAATAGTTCCGTGCCTTCGTCATCCAACAGAGATGCCGTCTCCTTTTTCGCTTCTTGGTTGTGGCCAACCTCATCGTGCCCCCAAACTGTTGTTGGGACCACCCCATCTTTCATCTCGGAAAGGAAGCGCTTTAGACGCGGTTGGTTGCGGCCAGCAGCACCCCACCAAATTCGGCCATCTTGCTGGAGATTTTCTATGGTTTCAGCGCTATAGCCCCAGCAGCGACCTTTTGGCGGCCATATTTCTTCACCATGAGGATTTATCAACGGATAGAGCCCCGTGGATGTGCCAGTTTTCGCGTAATGAGCCCCTCGTTGACCGGACGTTAGACTGACGTGCAGTGGGCTGGAAGTCCAGGCGCCTCGTGGGTCCTCATCCTGATTCGAATAGTCCCCAGCATTTCGTTCGCTGCGAGGGATACGTCCAAATTCACAGCTATCTATGTTCTTGGCGTATACATGAACCATGTCGTTCATGGAGGAAAAGAATTCGGCATTATTGTGTACGCTAGACGTCTTCACCCAAACGACCGAATTCAGATAATTTCGTCGAATAAATACTTCATCCATCAGCACCTTCAGGTAGTGTGCTTCGTTGTCGTCGATGGTGACCCAGATGCTGCCATCTTCGGCCAGCAAGTCACGCAATAGCACCAGGCGCGGATACATCATTGACAGCCACTGGCTGTGTTCCAGATTGTCGTCGTAGTGCTCGAAGGCGCTCTTTGTGTTGTACGGTGGGTCTATGAAGATGCACTTCACCTGACCAGCATAGAAGGGAATCAGCGCCTTCAGGGCCAGCAGGTTGTCGCCTTGGATGATGAGGTTGTCGGCCGCAGCGGTAGCATCGCCGTAGGCCGCTTCTCGCTTCAGCAGGTGGTAGGGCACCTCCCTCGGGGTGTCCTTAGCTTGGTTTTTGTTGACCCAGTCGAGAAATGGCATGTCGAGCGTCTTCTAACAGCAAAACTACGGGGGCTCATTGTAGCGGGAGGAGCCCGAGATGAGGGCTGCCTGCCTGCGGTGCCCAGCGTCTTCCAGAGCCTCCCCTTCGCTATAATCGACCACTACCTAGTTTGTTAGGACACAGATGCTCGGATTCGATGAGGCCGCGATACTGTTCTTAGGGCTTGCTCGCCTGAAGGGAGTCGGCTTCAAAACCTTGCGCGACCTAGGTGGCGTAGACGCTATTGCCCAGAAATTGATATCTGAGGGCCCCAGCTTTGTCGCAACCCTTACCAGGGGCAGCAACGAGGATTGCAGCATTTCAAACGTGCAAGCCCTCGGGGAGTCGGCTGCTGAGGTGCTTCACAATCGAGGCATCAATTTAGTCCGAGCCAACGAGCCACACTTTCCGCTCCAGTTCGCAGAACTAGAACCATCTCTTCGACCTCTCTGGTTTTTCTATCGGGGTAACTACGGATTGCTGGCAACAGAGGCTATTGCCGTTGTGGGCACACGCACGCCATCAAAAGAGGGCGAGTTCCTAACTAAATATGCGGTTGCTGCCGTACAGGAGGTAGGAGCTACCGTAGTAAGTGGCTTGGCTAAAGGCATAGACGAAATTGCACACGAGGCTGCACTTGCTTGCAACGTTGCCAACGTCTCTATGCTCGGGACCGGCCTCCTGAGGTCGTACCCTGCTAAGAATGCTGAGTTAGCCCAACGAATCCTTGACGCAGGCGGGTTGCTCATCTCTGAATACATGCCTGATGCCATGCCAACAGGTGAAGCCTTCGTCTGGCGGAATCGCCTGCAAGCAGCGTTAGCGAAGTGTGTCATTGCACCGGAATGGAAGCGCTCTTCCGGGACCGCTCACACCGTCAGATTTGCGAAGCGTTTCGAACGGCCAAGTATCAACTTGACGCTCAACGGTGTGGCGCCAGCCGCTGACCAGGGGACTGCGGACCAGACGTACGAAGTACCGCGACAGCACGCAGCCTTCGTTGACGCTCTGCAGATTGTTGACCGGTACACAGAAGCCCGGCTCTTGAGCTTCCAGCACCAGCGGCTGCTGTTCTGACATCTATGCCCTTAAAACTTCTTCTCGTAAGCGTTGACGGTACCGTTGGGCACGACGGCAAGGTCCACATGTCAATTGCACGTGACCTTGGACGACTCGCGCGTGAACTAGCGCCGCACGGGGTGACTACCGTGCTATGGTCGAATCGTGAATGGAAAGTTGATGGTACGCCAATCGAGAAATGGTTTTCGGGAATTGCCGGCATAGAAGTTCCCCATCATGGGGCTCACGCCGATTCGTCGCCGGCTCGCCAGACCAAAAATTCGGCCTACCCCATCATGGAGCGCTACGGTGCGCAGCCTTGCGAGACCGCTCTGGTCGGCGGCATCAGGGAGGACATGATTGCCGGAGTTCAGAACAAGCTTCTCCTGCTTAGGCCCACCTGGTACGGGCAGCACATGGAATACGGATTTCCCGTAGAAACCATAAGCGAACTCGCACGCTTCTGCTTCGTATTCGGGCTTCGCAAGCACCCCATCTTCTGGCGCGTCCAAGACGGGACACTTGACGTCTCGGCGGCAGGCCCGTTCTCTACTTTCAAGGCTGCGTATCAAATGTTTGGCGAGGATGCCAGGGCATTCGCAAAGGGCGGGATGGGGAGTCCCAATTTTTGGTTCAACTTCGCGGTTTCGTCGATGTACTTTTCCGGACTGCTGGAGGGGGTTAACTACATCTGCAGCTACCCAGGTCACAGTCCCCAATCGGACCCAAACAAGTTTGGTATGGCAGACGTGCTCGCGAAACTCGGGAAATGCTTCAATATTTCCTACTACCACGACCTAATCGTGCGGCATGAAGAGGCGCTCAAGAGCCAACCTATCAAGGCGGCAAACCGCAGATTCTTAACGCAGCTCAATTCCATCCATCTTTCGAAAAGGCCGCATAAGAATCTTGCTAATGACGCAGTCAAGACGGCCATTTCGCTGAATGGCAAGACTATCTTGGTGGTTGACGATTTCTGCACTTCCGGCCGGAGCAACGAAGCAAGTCGAGCGTTCATCGAGGCGGCCGGCGGACGTGCACGCCTCTTCTCATGGCTGAAGACGATAAATGCGCCATACACCCGCATCAATTCGGCGCCTGACCTTGCCCCGTTCAAACCCAATGGCCTTGAGAACGAGCCGCTTAGTCTTGAGTACGACTACTTCGCCCACGTGGTAGCCAACGGTGCTCCCGGCGAAATCCACGAGAGCTTGTGCAGGTACCGGGATTGGAAATGGGCGTAGTCATATTCGTACCTGACGTTCAGGGGGCAAGTGTTAGTCGCTCTCGGTGACTGACTTTCTGAAGGTAGAAAAGCGGCGGCAGAGGCCCGGTATAGCCACGTCTGCGAGCTTCCTGAAACAGCGCCCAGGATTGAGTTCGCACGCCGTGGAAGCCCGGCTGTCGAGCGATGCGCTCCAACGTCTCCGCCAATGCTGTGTAGTACCGCTGGCCGGCTTGGAAGGCCAACAGGGCATACAACTCGGCCATCTCCAGTTTGGGGCGGCGCCAGGGTCCAGATAGTCCGTCCACTTGAAGAGTGTCGGACCATTTCATAGCCCAACCACTGCAAGCGCTGCGCTCCTTCGACCACGAGCAGCGCCTCTCCTTCTCGAGCCCATTGCCATCCGTGGCGAGCAGCAACCACTCCACCTGCTCAGCGTCCGGCGGCCAATACATGACAAGCACGGCATTTGCCAGGCCCTTGCCCTTGCGGGTAAGGCGCTGCGCCGGCGTACAGCCGATGCCGAAGAGCGAGTGGAACTTTCGGGCTAGGGCCTCCACCTTGCTGGCGCTCACAACCCCGCGGGTGTATCGATGGTATCCCCTTGGCACACCATCGAGGATGCGGGCCATGGCGGCTGTCTTGCTTCTAGCAATAGGTGTGGTGGTGGGAATGGGAGTTTCGAATGAAGGTGATTCCCGGTATAGCCATAAACAGCACTTGGTTGAACCCGTCCAAGTCTGCGAGTGGCTGCCCCGCCATGATGATGGAGATAACTGCAATTGAAGGCAATCGAGGCAGTAGTTCGGCGTCGCGACGTAAAACAAAAAAATGGAGCGAGATTGTCCAGCCCGGGTTGAGCCTTGTAGAGCTGCTCGATGATTGACGAGAGGCATTGTTTCACGTCAATAGCAAGGTTGGGTGCGTGATGGTCGCTGTTGACTATTAACTATTTTTTAGAACGTCTCCGTTTTAGCCTTGAAACGATTCGTTTTAACCTGGCCACGCTCCGCTCTGCAGCGTCTGCTCTTGCGACTTGCATAGCGTAGGCATGCAATGAGATAGCGTCGCGTAGTATGACTGGGGCCGGTCCCGAATTTTCAATTTTTTCGTCGCCCTGAGGAAGAGGGGTGGAGATGTCTAGCTCATTTCCTGTTTTCTCTACTGCTCTTATCCCTGCGAGGAGATAACCACGCACTAGCAGTGAGTAGTCCGCCTGTCGTCGTTTGCATTCTGCATTTAGGCGCCTGTTTATTTCGGGAGTAAGAAAAATTGTGCGCAGGGTCAGGAATGCGTTTCGCGTTTTTTTTGGAGACATGGGAGGTCGATATTTTTTTGTAATGTCCTGACCATATCAGAGCGTGGCAAGGCTCTCCATCGACTTGCATCGCCTGTATAACGCGCAAATTCGATTTGTCGATTGTTGGTCAATAATAATTTTCAATTGTTGCGTTTTTGCAACTCTTGTCGCCTTGTGCGTGTATAGCAACTTGTACTAGTGGAGCGCTGGAGTTGAACGCTTAGAGTCTGGAGCTAAGGCCTTGCCATTGAATGCTGTAGAGCGTAGGCCGGGGTCAAGAGCAATGTGACGTGGTTCAACCAACAACTGAGCCCTTGTGTGTGTGGAATGGGCTGTATGGAAATTTCGCGTCTCGACGAGTTTTCCTTTAGGCGACCAACGTATCCGGGTGCATTGGGTGCCTCGCCTGCGGGTGGTCGGTCGAGGAATCGAGCCATGACAGGGCATAGACACTCGGAAGGAGCTTTCAGGACCCCAACTGCGTCGAAGCCCCTCTTCTATGCTTCAGAATTGGGGCTTCGGTGTAGCCACTAGCTACGGGCGTATAACGGCTACATGCGACTAAAAGCGCTATCAAGCAACTCAGCCATGCGCGTGTTGCCATCGCCACTCCTCAAGCGTGCATAGTGCTTTTCTACTGTAGCCACTCGGTCATTCAGTACCAATGCTGCCGTTTTAAAATCACCTCCCTCTGCTTTCAGAATCGATGTGGCGGCGAGGTGTCGGAAAGCATGACATCCGAACCCACGACATTTCGGTAGATACCTGGCGGTGAGGAAGAAGACTGTTTTACCCAGGTCCGTCCATGGTTGATGACTGGGCTCCGAGTTTGGTTTTTTCCTTGTCAGGAATAACAGGTCGGTGGGCGTCTGCTGCAGACGCGGGCGATGGAGAAAGAGATACTTTTCAATGTCTACCCAGGCTGAAGAATGCACCGGACTGTCATAGGGAAGGTCGCCGGCCGCTCCATAGGAATTCTTGAATTGATTTCGGGGAATGCGAATCCACCAGGATTTGTCCACTCGCTGGTAGAGTGTCCCAGTATTGTCGATTCTCCAGGTCAAGTGAGCAAGATTGCGGCGCCGTAACGGATTTGAGGCAAGAATCTTAATTAGAACGACGTTTCTAGCCCAGATGGCCTCCTTGATTGGGGCGCCCGTTGGCCTATCGGCGCGCATGCGCTGAATCATATCTGCTACAGCGTCCATGGGGTTAGGCAATTCAAGGATGTGATTCAACGGTTCGAATGAGTCTCTAGAAACTTCGACTTCGTCGCGATAAGCATTCGCCAACAGCTCTGTGAATTCGAACTGTCGGTCGCAAAGCACATTCCAGTCTTCGCCATGGTAGCAAGGCGGCAACGAGAGTTTGAGTTCAGGGCGCTGACGCAAATATCCGAACTGCGGACGAACCAGGGCCGCAACAAATGCAAGATGTTGAAGGGCACCTTGATTCCGCTTTCCGATTCTTTCCCTTCGCCAATTAAGAAATGGCTCGAGGTGGTCCGGGATGGCCAGCCAAGCAAGGGTCTGAAGTTGGTCTGCGGATATTCCGGCACCACCGTAGCTCGGAGGCATGGCAAGCCATCCGAGGAAGGAGGACACCTTCATCCAGCCGTAGTGGGCGGACGCCACTTCCTTCCCATCAAGAAACAGCGCCCAGTTTGTTGCCGTGGCCCGATGGATTGGGCATGGCGAAAATCGCCAGCGACCCCGCCTAGTGCGCTTCAGACTAGGCACAGTCGCAGTCTTGTATATCAAAAGCTCCTTCCATTGTTCGCGCAATGGAGAGTCGGGCTGAGGTTTCAAACCAAAAATCTCTCGCGTCAGCGTACCCAACAAATCGCGGTATTGGATGGGCGTCGGTGCTTCTCCTGGCGACATTGTCCGCTCTCCCCTGAGCCGCATGCCAGATAGCTGTACTAGGCTGTGTCGAGTCATCCCGAACAGAGACTCAAGTCGGAGGATGTACTTGGCGTTCGAGCCTCGTGGGACTTTTCCCCGGAGCCAGCCATGCAGCATGTCCTTAGGGATGCCGGCGTTCTTCGCGACGCGCTGGACAGGCTGGTCTTTCAAAAGCCCGAATAGTGCGGATTGGAAGGGAGTTGGCTTGCCGTCTTGAACGGCCTGAATTGCGTCATGCGCAACGACTGCGTCTTTCCAGTTGCGAAATGCTGATTTGCTATTCGACATCGACTGAGCGCTTTTGCCTTCTGTCGCTAGAGAATTGATGAAACAGTCCAGCGCTATCGCGTGGCTGCCTCTCATCTCGTCACCAACGACGTCATCCACGTGAAGGCAGTTGGCTCGAAGGAATCCTCGAAGGGCCGTCGCTCGATTGGCTGCTGTTTGCTCTTTAAGGCTTTGTGTCAGGACCATCCGCTGTTGGTTTTCAAGCAATGTTCGGTAAGTAAGTGGAGTCATGGCTCTTTTCCGAGCCCGCGCCATCACCGGTCGGTTCGTCTGCGAGTCAAGTAAAGACGACGGGATGAAATACCTGAGTGATTCATAACCAGTTGATTTTTCTGGTTTTTGTTCCTTCTTCATAAGCCCTCCTTGAAATTAGTGGGCTTACAAGTCACAGGTAATTCTTCGGCCAGCGGGGTGCAAGCAAAAATGCCTCGCACCTGCGTATAGGAAAAATCTTCGGAATTCGAACGATGCCCGTGCTTGCTGCGGGCGTGCGGAGTAAAGCGGTCGCGTGGCATCTACACCGTCGTGAAGACGCAACGGTTAGTAATATAAACTTTTAGAAACCTGTGGAAACAAGTATGGTAGACCTCTATACAGCGCAAAAGAGCCGACCATGTTCGAAGGCAAGAACGTCTCCATCAGTTTCCGAGTGTCGCCTCGCTTCAAGGTTTTGCTTGAAGCGGCGGCGGCGCGGGAGCGACGTTCTCAGACAAACATGCTGGAGATGCTCCTCTTCGCCTACTGTGAAAAGCACAGTATTGAAGCCGCGCATCAGAAGACCACAGCGACTTTGCCGGCGGAGGGCTGCACCAAGTGAACGTTCAATCTATTCTTGCCACGGCGCCGACACCCCTGCTCGCGACCGGAGCGGTCCTTGCCGGACTCGTCCTGATTTTCCTCGTACTTTTCTTGGGCCCAGGTTTTTTCCACTGGTGCCGCTTGAGAGCCATTCAACAGCGAATCAAGAAGTTTGAGGGCAAGAACTTCGTATCAGAATTCAAGGCTGCGCTCTCGAGAGATAAGCGTCTAGCGCACTTGTGGAAAGAGTATCAGGACTCGCTTCACACCCAGTATGAGGACCGCGATGGACAGTTGGCAGTAGTAGCCGTGCGCGCGACGGTACCAGCCGAGCTGTATTTCAACAGTCAGTTCGTGGTCGACAGTCGTCTGCGAACAGAGTTCTTCAAGCACCTGCCAGGACTATTCACCGGCATCGGCATCATCGGAACGTTCAGCGGCCTTATCGAAGGTCTTCGCGTATTTCAGGTGAGCGACGACGCAGCCACCGTGCGGAGCAGCCTTCAGTCACTGATGCATTTGGTCGGCGAGGCGTTCTTGGTATCTGCCTCCGCCATTGGCGCGGCGATGCTGGTCACATTCATCGAAAAACTGCTGCTCGCATCGCTGTATCGACGGACCGAGGAAATTGCTCACGCCATCGACGCCCGATTTGACTCCGGGGCGGGTGAGGAATACCTGTCGCGCCTCGTTCGAGCTTCGGAGGACTCTGCAAGTCAATCGAAGATTCTGAAGGACGCTCTCGTCAAAGACTTGGCCGAACTGCTCGGTGAACTCACCACCGCACAAATCAATGCGTCCAAGGAGTCCCAGCTAAATCTCGCCGAGCAATTTTCGCGGACGGCGAGGGAGCAACTCGAGGCCAGTCGCGAGGACAGCAAGGCGCTTGGGACGACCATCGCAGAGAGCATCCAGCAGAGCTTGCAGGGACCGCTGCAGGAAATCGCCGGTACGGTCAAGGCTGCCAGCGGCGACCAGAGCGCTACAGCCGCGCGCATGCTGCAGGATGTCATGGCCAGCTTCAGCCAAAGGTTGAATGACCTGTTCGGCGGACAGATTTCTGGGCTCAGTGACCTCAACCAGCAGACCGCCAGAAGCATTCAAGAGGCAGTAAGCACTCTTCAGACATTGGTCGCAAATATTGAAGAGTCGAGCCGCCGCTCGACAGATGCTATGGCCGAACGGATGGCCCAATCTATCGAGAAGATGGAAGCTCGCCAAGAGGCGATGAACGCCCAGTCTGCCGCATTCATCGAGCAAATTCGACAACTAGTGGCTTCGTTGCAGTCGGAGACGAACTCCAAACTTCAGTCGACGCTTGAGACTATTGGCACTGAGGTCGCTGGCATGCTGTCCAAGCTGAGCGAGTCGCAAGCCAAGGTCTTTGAAAGTAACCAGGCGCGCGAGCAATCAATGACCGAACGCGCTAAGGAAGTCGTCAGCGGGATGTCTGGGTCGGTAGACGTGGCCATCAAGGAGATGAGCACCGCATCCGCTCAGATGGCGCAAAGCGTGTCGGTCCTGACGCAATCAACCAGCTTGTCGGTCGAGAAGTTGAACGCAGGCACCGAGCAGCTTGGCATCGCCTCTCGAAACTTCGCCGCCGCAGGCGAGCGAGTGACGAACGTGATGGACCAAGCTGCCAATGTCGCGGCCAAGTTCTCGGAGACGTCGGGCGCGCTTACCAGCGGGGCTACCGCTCTCCAGGACCTGCTTCGAGACTATCGGAGCCAGCGCGATGCGGTGAGCCAGCTAGTGACCGAGTTGCGCGCGACGGTCGAACTGGCGCGGAGAGAGGCCTCAATGACGGGCGATGTGCTCGCCCGCATCGAAAGCTCCGCCGCGCGTCTCGGAACGGCTCAAAAACAGGCTGACGAGTATCTCGCGGGTGTCAGCAACGTGCTGGGGGAAGCGCACACCACCTTTGCCACTGAAGTCCGCAGGACGTTGGACAAGGCGAACACCGAGTTTCACAACAAGCTTAGTACGGCGGTCGGGCTGCTTTCGTCCGGTGTCCAGGAACTGGAGGTGACGCTCGCCGCTATGGGTAACTTGAAACCAGCGCGGGTGTAGCCAATGATTGGCGCGAAGTTGGTTATCAAACGTGGGGGGCGAGACGAAGCGGAGAAGCCGTTTTGGATTTCCTTTGCGGACCTCATGACGGCGCTCATGGTCTTGTTCCTCGTCGTCATGGGAGTTGCATTGCTTGCTGTGACTAAGAACGTGACTGAGCGCGAGAAGAGGGAGGCGCAGCACCGCAAGGACATCGAGCTCATCCTTGAGCGCTTTACCGAGGCCGCGAGGCGATACGACGGCATAAAGGTCGACAAAGAGAGGAGGGTCATTGATTTCGGAGAACGAGCTCGATTCGCCTTCGGAAAATCCAACCTCACGGCGGACCAAGACAGCGTGCTCCGACAGTTCGTGCCGGAAATCCTCGCGCTGGCCAACGACGACCTCGGTAAACGCGTTCTTAAGCGCGTCGTTGTCGAGGGCTACACCGACAAGACCGGTTCATACCTGAGCAATCTAAATCTGAGCCTTCAACGCAGCCAGCGCGTACTTTGCACGATGTTCGCCACTGGTGGAGCGAACATACTCTCGGATGCGCAAAAGGAAGACGTGCGGAGCCTGTTCCTAGTCGGGGGCTATTCTTTCAACGCGGCTAAGGACACCGATGAAGAGAGTCGTCGAGTCGAGATGCGGATGGAGTTCCTGGGCATTGAGGAGCGTCGACCGGACGCTCCGCCACAGTCCGGCAACTTTGGCGAGTGTGCACTGCGATGAATCCGCTGGAGCATCTCGCTTCGGTGCTGCGCCCGGGGACCCAGGAAGGACAGCGGCTCATGGTCGTTTCTACGGAAATCGACGTGGTGCTTGCGAGGATGCGCGGGAGTTTAGTCAGCGGCGCCGGACGCGAGCCCTCCGACGACCTACTGCTGGAAACGGTCCGGCGATTCTGGCAGAACTTGGAAGTGACTTCCTTCCGCGATGCATACTTGCTGTCCGCGGGTCTATGCATTCCCCATATGCCAAACGGTCTATGTGTGCTGGAAGACCGTCCGCGCTTTAAGGCAGTTCTGGATGGCGTTGATGGATGGTCGGCGCGCCCGAACGCATTTCGACGCTGCTACCAGGGGTTGATGAAGAGCTACTTTACCTATGACGCACTTGGAGATGCGGCACCTGCCGCAGGCCGGCAGAACTGGAAGAGCCTTCGCGAATACCTAAGGGACCATAACGGTCGCATCCATGACAAGAACGTCAACCCTGACTGGGTGGCGATGGCGATTGGTAACAAGCAGCTTTTTGGCGAAAGCCCATGCGACCCATACGTAGAGGCGCTGCTGCAGGGCGACGCCGGCGCCATCGACCACCTGTGCGAAGAATTGGGCATCGCTAAGGCCTCCTGGTTCCTACGCGAGCTAGTCCTTGCTCAGATTCGCGGTGCTACGAAACTCGGTGATGGTCAGTTCAAGGTACTGTTGCCTCGGATGCTGGAGTTGCTTGGCAGCAACGACGTGCTGCGAGACCGCGGCCTTGTCATGCTGCTCGACAGGTACGCAAAGGTGCCTGGCCTGCACCTACATCAGCAGCTTCGAGATTTTTCCGTGCTTTGGTGGGGAAACCCATGGCTCCCATCCAACGAAACTCGTTGGGGCGGAGTAGTGCCAGAGGCACGCACGATGGTCGGTGACTGGCTCAAGCTGGAGTTCATTGAAACATTCTTCACCAAGCTTGCCGAAGATGGCATGGGTGACCGGCGGCGCATGGAATTTTGGAAACGGTACGTTAAGGCCATCGACCACATCGAGTTCGCGCTCGGTTCTACGGCACGGAGCGCAAGCGACCGAGATTTCGTCGCGCTTCGCAAGAAGATGACTGGACTCATTCGCCATCTGGATGCCTCAGGAACAAATAACGCCTTCATCATGACGATGGGAGACCTGGTCGCTGTCGAATTCAGTGGTTTGGGCAACGCCCTATACGGCTACGACGCGCGAACGACCATTCCGTTTGACACTATTGAGCCACTGCGATTGTCCAAGTACGACCACAACTCGCTGAAGCAGAAGGAACGGAGCATTCTTTGGCTTACCCACCACGACGGCACAAACGGCTGGAGCAAGTGGGAGTACAACTTTGAAGCGAAGCTACGCCAGGAATTTCACATCGAACCTGGAGTGCCGGCACCGCAGACGCGTCAAGCAATCCGGCGGCGAGCGGACGCTTTCTCAAAGCAAAGTTATGAGCGCTCATCGACCGACAGCGCTTGGAGTGCGGATTCAAAACCGTTGCCGTCGTACACCCGCTTCGAGTTGAATAAGCTCGCCGTCCGCGAGAGCTTGCGGGTGGATGACAAGACATCGCAAGGTGGAAGCTTGTGGGTTCGGACTGATGCGAGCGACGAGCACATCGCAAATGCGCTGACCCGATGGGGCTTTCATCACAAGCCCGGAAAGGGATGGTGGAAATAAGGGAGAGACATGTTTCAGTTGTTCAGGAGGGCGGGTAGTCCGAATGCGGCGAGGTGGATGCGACGCTGGTCCTCATCCGGGGCCGAACTCGTGCGAGGGGGAGCCGTCGATGGAACTCACCTGCAGTCTCCAGAGGTCGAAGGTTACTTGACTCAACTGGCGGATGATGGCTTTTCCGTTAACACTGAGGAAGGGTACTTGCTCGGGTGGGATGCCCTTTACACGGCGATGAGCCAACCGGCATACGCATCGCTGCCGGAAGTGCTGTCACTCCCACCGTTGACTCGGGCTACACCCGCGCTGCGCAGTACCGGTTCTTTGACCGACGAGAGCTTCTCTATTGTTGTCGCCTCGTGGCGACAAGAGGGAGCGGGCGCGTTCGACTGCGAGCTTGTGGGTCCGCTTATGACCATCGACAACAGTATCGAACTCATGCGTCCGCTGCAATGGTCGCTTTTCAAAGAGGTTGTCGCCTTTGCTCGTCGACCGCCAGAGGAGCATAACGACCTGGCCCACCGGCAAGCTTGGGGGCGAATCCGGAAACTGGCAGTGCAGGCAGGAGCCCTGCTTGATGACTTCCTTTGTCGTTCGGTCGTTCTCACTCCCGAAAAGCTCGAAATTGGTCTGCGACGGTCTGACACTGTGGGCGATGACCATGTCGTAGAAATCGAACCTGGGTTCGAGGGGGCTCCGACGGATTGGCTGCAGGCATTCGACCGTCATCACGAGGTGAAGGACCGCTACGACATCGTCACCGAAGAAGGCATAGTGCAGGTACTTGTGACCCCGAAGGTGCAAACGGTCCTACGCGAAATAAAGCGGCTGCTCGGAAGACGGGTGGCGGGAACTCGCGCCCAGGCATTCCTGCTCAATCCGTACGCGACCCTCGGTGACGACGCCGTTGATGTCATCGTCGAATCGCAGTTCGAAGAAGCTCGCGAGGCGGCCGGTCTGATGTACGAACGCTTTACGCCGGTTTTTGAGTTGGATGCTGCGAGTTATCCGCTAAAGGTTGGTTTACTCGTCGAAACCGCAAACTTGAGCGGGCCTGCTTCATCTGAGACGCATTGGCTGGACGATGGCGCGCTAGAATCATTCGTGCGTGTCCTTCAGAAGGCCTTGACCCTTGGATACCAGTTGATTGCGTGGCAGGGCTACGACTTCGAAGTGCAGGGCGATTCTCAAAGGCATCTTGACGCACTCAAGTCGGCGCTGGAGCGCCGGCGAGCTCCGCCTACGCTCGTGTCTTACGCGCAAGTCCACGACCTGAGCGGATATAGTTTTCGCATTGAGGGTATCGGAGTCGAGAAGCCTTACCACTCTCCCTATATCGCGAAGAAGGATGAGGGAGAGGGCTGGTTTCCCGAGAACGTGCTGCCGGTAATTGTCTACCAGCCATCTGGCGCAACGGAACCAGTCGCCATTCCAACCAGCAAAGCGGCAGTCGAACAGCTGGAGAAGTCGATGAAGGCGGCGCAGGCGGCAGGCGAGCCCACTGTGAAGGTGTCTTGGCTGCCGGATGACGTGACTCTTGATGAGGCGGCAGTCATCGTCGACACTTTCCAAAACGTCTTCAAAGACCTTGAATCAGGGGGCTTCGACCCGGAGAAGAGATACAGCTCAGCCAGGAATACCGCCCACCAGTCGAAAACGCAATTGATACTGCGCGCGAACATCGAGGGGCTGGAGTACGAAGAGCTTCGAAAGGATGCTCTGGCTTCATTCCCGGCTGAGCCAAGGATGCCACGCTCCATCCGCTCCGAGTACTCGATGATGAAGCATCAGCGGGAAGGATTGGCATGGATGCAGCACCTTTACAGCCTGCAGACGGACTACCAGGTGAGAGGGGCGGTGCTTGCTGATGACATGGGGTTGGGGAAAACCTTCCAGCTATTGGCGTTGATGGCATATTTGCTCGAGCGAGACCCGAATATTGAGCCAATGCTGGTCGTCGCGCCTGTGTCATTGCTCGAGAACTGGGCCGAAGAGGCTCGTAAGTTCTTCGAGGAGGGCACGCTGCCGTTGCTCACGGCGTATGGCGATGCGTTGAGGTCGCTGCGAGTTCCGCGGGCTCAGATTGACCAGCGACTACAAACGGACGACGGCCTTGTCAAATTCCTTAGGCCGGACTGGATTGGTGACTCAAAGGTCGTGCTAACCACGTACGAAACCTTGCGCGATTTGGAGTTTTCGTTCGCAGCTCAGCGGTGGTCGCTGATGGTGTGCGACGAAGCTCAGCGTATCAAGAACCCCGCGGCGATGGTCACGCGCGCAGCAAAAAAGCAGAATGTTGCCTTCAAGATTGCATGCACCGGAACTCCAGTTGAGAACACGCTGGCAGATATGTGGTGCCTTTTCGACTACGTGCAGCCGGGGCTTCTTGGTGCTCTGAATGACTTCGGACAGCGATACAGAAAGCCAATCGAGGCGAAGACGGATGAGGAAAAGGCGAGGGTGGAGGAACTCCGGGGGCGCATCGCCCCGCAAATCTTGCGCCGAATGAAAGCTGACGTGGCGACTGACCTGAAGAGGAAAGTCATTGTGGACGATTGCAGGCGGCTCCCATTGTCGAACGTGCAGCGGAACTTGTACGCTAAGGCCATTGAGAGTTTCAAGAAGCGCGGCGACCTCAATGAGATAACACCGTTTAAGAACCATCTAGGCCTGCTGCACTATCTTCGCCTTGTATGTACAGACCCTCGCCCGCATGGACTGAATGTGTTTAAAGCGGAGTCTATCAAGCTGTATCGCGAAAAGGCGCCAAAACTGGATTGGCTTTTGGGTCAACTGAAGGTCATCAAGAAGGCGGGGGAAAAGGTTATTGTCTTCTGCGAATTTCGTGAAATCCAGCGGTTGTTGCAGCACTACATCGAAGAGGAGTTGGCCGTCAGGCCAGATATCATCAATGGGGACACCAGCGCTTCTGCAAGCCACTCATCGAGTCGACAGAAGCGCATCAAGGCCTTCCAGTCTATGGACGGATTTGGCGTTCTTATTCTTTCACCAGTGGCCGTCGGCTTCGGCGTGAACATTCAGGCGGCGAACCATGTTGTCCACTACACGCGCACCTGGAATCCAGCCAAAGAAGACCAGGCAACCGACCGTGCCTATCGCATTGGCCAGAAGAAGGATGTCTACGTCTACTACCCTGTAGTCCAGGCGAACGATTTCATGACTTTCGACGTCAAACTCGACCAGCTGTTGACGTACAAGCGGGGTCTGGCAGAGGACATGCTTAACGGCTCAGGCGACATCGGTCCCGGGGACTTCAACCTTGCCGACGTTGTTCCTGTTGCGGAAGCCGCCAATATCGACGAGCGGGTCACGCTGGAAATGGCGCTGCGCATGGAATGGCAGCACTTCGAGTGTTTGGCGGCCGTTTTGTGGGCGAAACGTGGTTATCGCTGCTATCGAACGCCGGCCACAGGCGACAACGGCGTTGACGTCGTCGTGCAGGCAGGTCAAAAGGGACAGCTGCTTCAGGTTAAGACCAGCGGCACTCAGGGTGCGGCACTTAACTGGGATGCTGTCAAAGAAGTGGTGACAGGGGAAGCTTTCTATCGTCGTCGACATCCCGGGGTTGAATTCCAGAAGGTCTGTCTTACCAACCAGTACTTCAACCGGCAAGCACAGGATAACGCGGCCCTCAACTCGGTGGAGCTTTTAGACCAGACTCACTTGGCTCATCTGCTGGAACATCATCCAGTAACCATGCTAGAGGTCGAACGCATGCTCTATAGCGAATGGCAAGAGCCTGAACGCGCCACCCAAAGGCAATAGGCAATTGCGGCTTACAGACCAAAGGAGCCAAAACACTGATTTTGGTCGCGCTCAACGTCATTCAAAGTTGGAGCGTTTTTTCTAAGCGCCGACGTATGGGTACCTATCTTGGGTCGGAGTTGGTGGCGATTGTCCGACAACGGGACGTCATCTGAGGTTCAGATAGAAGCTGCAGCCAGGGAGAAACTCGTCACGTCAGTATGCGTGGCACATTATGCAGGCGGCCTGGCGGGCTTGCTAGCCTCCTTGGTCAGCGACAAGCGGTGTGGGAGGCGTAGCGTCCCGCACTAACCCAGACTGGCGGCCAACCTGGTCGCGAAAAGGCGCCGGGATAGAGTGGTGTTTTGTAAGTGACCAGTTTGACCGGATGCCGGAGGGAAATTTTTTCTGAATCATCCTTTTCTTCACCCTAGAAGAGAAAGACCAAATTGATATGGCTGAAGAATTTCCCCGCCAGCCTGGTCTTCGTGGTCGCATCAAAAAACCACCGTTTTTAGCGGTGGTTTTGCTGACCAGGAGTTCAGGCTGGCGGGTCAGAGCCGCACGTTGCAGGTTCTCACGCGGCCCGCTTTAGTCAGCATGCGCCCTTCGGCAACTATCCCAACAGAGTCTGGCAAGCGCTTCCAGAACTTGGGCGATGCTACCGGCACCATCCCGTTCTCGCGGCACCACCCCGCATAGTTCGAGTAGACCTGAACTTTTGGCGTCCCGACGCTCGTGGTGAGGTCAATGCCGAGGTCATGGGCCCACGCTTGAACCGAGTTCGTTTCTGCGCGAGCGGACTGAGCTGCGATACGCATTGGTGCGGGCACAGCTTCATCAAACCTACCTCGAGCCAACAAGCGTTGCAGTCCTTCAAGGGCCCAATTTAGAACGCCAGAAAGCTCTCTCGCAATGATGCGCTTTGCTAGCAGTGGGTCGCGCTCGCTTTCAGGAATCTCAACCGAAAACGGTACTACGTCGAATCGTCGCCAAAAACCAGTGGATTGGTCGGCGATTGCAGGGATATGGTTGGCCAGAATTAGCCACTTTCCGTTGACACGAACCGTGATGGGGTCGCGATACTTTCGGTCGATTTGGACAAGCTCGCCTGCAATCAGTGACTTCATGGCTTGCTCGTTAATATTGCGCTGGGGAGCCTCATCACAGTAAATCAACGAGGCGCCAACCATGCTTGCCATACGAAAGCCGTCCAGGCAATCCAGTTGAACTGCGGCAGTCCGTTCATGAAGGGCTTGGGCTAAATTTGCTAGGGTGCCCTTCCCATTCGCACCTGACCCAAGCCAGATTTGGGCCCGCTGGTATCGGGCGTCGGGCAGCAATGTGTAGCCGACATATTCCTGTATGCGGGCCCGAACTTCTGCAAAGGGCAGAATGCGCTGCATGAATGTATTGAACTCGATGGGCGCTGGAGCACTGGGGTCGAAGTCGCAAGACAAGACGTGCCGCAATCCTAGCGACTTGTCGTGTTCCTTGAGCACCAGGCCGTGGTCGAGATGGAGGTACCCATTGCGGACAGGAATGATGGTGGTATCGGTCGGCTCGCCAAGCATTGGGAGCCAACGTACGGCGGTTTGGTAGGCCGCTCGTGCGTTGGCAGCATTGATTGTGCCGCGGCCGTCGGACGCAATCCACTTGAGGGCCATGCGCTCACCCATGGCATCGTCAATTACCTTCCAATGGGTCCCCGTCCACTCGTACAACAGGCTGTTGTCAGACGCGTAGTTGCCCGATATTTCCAGCTTTTCGGCAAACCGGATGGGTTCGAAAGGAGGCGGGCGGCTCATTTCAGGCCCCCCTTTTTCTTACTGATGTACGAGCCTAGTTCGAAAAACTGCTGGAAACTCTTGGGAAATGGAGATGCGCTGCCCCGTGCGAAGGGAGTATCGTGATTCGTGTGAGTGCCCCACGCCGAGGGGCCAATCGGGCCGGAAGTTGCATTCAATCGGTTCATGTGTTCGATTTACAGGTGAGCAGTTACATGACTGCCTACCGTATAGCTCGAAATGTTCCCCATGATTGGCGATGCGTGCCTCTACGTCGTTCCGCAGGTCTTCGGGAAGAATGGCGGTCGGGAAGGCTCTAGCCTTCAAAAGTCCCTGGCCTTACGTAGTAAAGTGCAACATCTGCACTGCGGCATCCAACATGTAAGCCGCGAATGATTGACAATATCAAAGAGCACTCTCGGCCAAGGCTGGCAAGCTTCAGGCCAATATAGACGCCGCTAAGTACCAGCAAATTGCGCTTGGCTCTATCTTTTTAAAGTATATCTCCGGCACTTGCGCCGGCAGGTGCGCCGAACTTATCCGCTGGCAGGATAATTATCTACTCTTGGAATAACGCGGTATGACGCCGCTTCGGTCGCAGGGATGCCGACTGAATTGGATGACCTCGTCAGGGACGTTAGGACTCTTGATTTCGGCACAGCCTGTATCGAGCGGGAGGCGCCGTTCTAGCTTTCATTCTTCGCTCTGTTAGGCGTACGGCCGTCGCTGGCAGTCGCCAGAGCCGCTAAGGGCTTGGTGGTGCATCGACTGCGCTATCAATCCGTCGATGTCATGACGCCGCCGCCGTTGCTCGGCCTTAGTGGGACGTCCGCGCTTCTTGGGCATTTCATCGTCGGCATCACCCTCGCAGCGAGCAGGCGCCGAAAGACCTGCCGTCGAGGTCTCTGATTGCCTGCTGAGCCAAGCTCGAACGTCTTTGGGATGGTAGCGAACAAGTCCACCCAGCTTCACGCACGTAGGCATCGATTCGCCGCGAGTTCGCCGGTTGTAGACGGTCTGGACCGAGATGCCTAGCATTGCAGCCAGTTGCACGGGGGAGAGCAGAGCCTCCATGGGGCTTCCTTCAGTGGCACTGGCACATGCCAGTTCTAAGTATATCTTCGGGCAACGACCATGATGAGAAGAAAGCAGTCTTCCGGGAGGCATCGGCAAGCGTACAATTCGGTTCGGCACCATCAGGATTTGACCGCACTTTTACCGCACTGACCGCAGTAAAGTGCGGTAAGTCGAGGTAAGTGGCGGTAGGTTAAGTTGTTGATTTATTAGAGAATTATAAAAATCTGACTGTGAAAAAAGGACCTCAAAACGGACTCTTAATCCGTAGGTCGAGTGTTCGAGCCACTCACAGCCCACCAGAATTCTCAAAACGCCACCCAATCGGGTGGCGTTTTGCTTTGTGTCGTCAGTAACTTTGGGTCTTCAGTAAAAGCCCAACGCCATCAATATTCCAACTGATAAAAATTCTGGCTGGCGATCAGTGTCGCCCCGCATGATGTGCGCATGCCTTCAAGCGCGGTCTTGCGGTCTGAGCTGACGTTTTGCACGCCTTCGACGATGGTGTGGGTGTCGCCGCATTTGGGGCAGGTGACGCGGTCGCCGACGCGGGCCATGGGTTGGCCGAAGATGACGACGGTTTCATCGCCGGTCACGACGACGCCGCCGTGCGACGTCTTGTCGCCCTTGCGGATGACGGAGCGTTGGGACATGGGCGCGAGATATTTGTTTACAGATATGTGCCGTCCGGCGCGAGCCGGGCGGGGCCAACCACGAACGTGCCGTCGGGCGCCATGCGCACCGGGCCGCCGCTGCCTTTGTACGTGCCGTCGGGCGCGCGCTGGGGCGTGCCGGCCACGTAGGTGCCATCTGGCGCGCGGGTGATGGGGCCGTCTCCACCGACGTAAGTGCCGTCCGGCGCGCGGCGTGGCGTGCCAGAGATGAAGTGCCCGTCGGGCAACATACGGATCGATTTCGTCGTCATGAATGCTCCTTCGGTAGGAGCGCAAATCATAGCGAAGCATCGTGATGCGCCTTGTAATAGGACGTGTCATCTTTGAACGTTATACGTAAGCAGTTGTGGGATGATTTGCGCCTACTACAGACCTGCGCCCTATGACAGACATCAACGCCTTGTTGCAACCGATACCCGGCGATGCGCCCTGCGGCGTCGACCTGGTGTTTTCGCCCGAGTTCGACGCCATTCGCGAGGCGCGCCGGCACGACGATCCTCAGCTCGATCAGGGCGATTGGGTCATTGATCTGAAAGAGGCCGACTGGCCCGAGGTGGCGCGCATCTGCTCCACCGTACTGCGCGAGCGCAGCAAAGACATCCGGATTGCGTCGTGGCTGGCGGAAGCCTGGGCCAAGACGCGCGGCTTTGCGGGGCTGCGTGATGGCTATCTGCTGATTGATGGCCTGTGCCGCGATTATTGGGATGGCCTGCACCCGGTGCCGGAAGATGGCGACGTGCAGCAGCGCGTGGGCAATCTGGCGTGGCTGCTGTCGCGGTCGCAGCAACTGATAGGCGAGATTCCGCTGACGCAGGCAGACGGCGCACGCTATGGCGCGGTGCTATGGGAGGCCGCGAGCCAGCTCGCGAACGCGGTCAAGCGCACGCCCGACAATGCCAACGAACTGACACGCGGCAAGCTCACGCTGGATCGTTTTGATGCGGCGCGCCGGGATACCCCGCCGTCGTTTTATTCCGAACTGGATACCCAGCTGGAAGGCTGCGCGCAGGCGCTGGCGCAACTGGAACGCACGCTGGACGAACGCTTGGGCGATGAAAGCCCCGCGTTCTCACGCGTGCGTGAGTCGCTGCGCAATGTGACCGAACTCGTGCATCGTTTCGCGCGGGATGCCGGTTTGCTGGTACGCGCCGATCTGGCGCCCGCGCAGGCGCCCGCGACGCCTGCCGTTCCCGTTCGAGTGGAGCCCACCTTGCCCGCTGCCGATCATTTTTCTGCCGCCGACACACCGGCGCATGTGGCTGTGACGCCCGCCGTGCGCGGTCCGATTCAAACGCGCGAACAGGCGTTGGCGCAGTTGCGCGATGTGGCGGACTTCTTCCGCCGCACCGAACCGCACAGCCCGGTCGCCTATCTGGCCGACAAGGCCGCAAGCTGGGGCGAAATGTCCCTGCACCTGTGGCTGCGCACGGTGGTCAAGAACGACGAGACGCTGTCGGGCCTGGAAGAATTGCTGGGCATCAAGAAGGCCGGCGAAAACAACTGACGCGGGACATGGCGGGGCTGGCGTGGCACGGCCTACGCACCCCTGCCCACGCGATCCGGCCTGACGCGGGGTCCAACCCAATGGCCCAGGCCCCGCTCCGCTTGTCGCGCCGCCTATCGCGCCGCCCATCGCTCCGCTTATCGCGCCGCGCGAAACTCAATACGGCGGTTCTTCGCGCGGCCTTCCGCCGTAGCGTTCGTCGCGACCGGTTGATCGGGGCCGGCGCCCATGGCTTCAAACCGCGATACCGGCAAGCCTTTGTCCACCAGATAATCCCGCACCGCGTCCGCGCGCGCCTGGCTCAGCGCCAGGTTGGTGCTGCGGCTGCCCGAGCTGTCGGTGTGGCCGATGATCTGGATTTTGTCGGCGCGCAGCTTCGGCACCGCGTCGGCCACGCGGTCCAGCAGTTCGCGGCCGCGCGCGGTCAGGCGAGTGCTGCCGGTTTCAAACTCCACGACGCGGTTGCTCAGCAGGTTGTCCAGCACGTCCTGCTCGTCCTTGCCCGCCGACACGCGCAAGCCATTGACGATCTTGTAGGTGGGGTTGAGCGAGGTCGCAAACGTGCTGGCGATCTGCTGGCGCGAGGCTTCGTTGTCGACTTCTCCGCGCAGCCGGATCTGCGTGCCGTCTATTTCCAGCTGGCCGCGATTGATCTGCTTGAGCGGGCTGTCCAGCAGCTTGCCTACGTGTTGCGACCAGTTCGGCGGGGCGACCACGCCACCCACATCGATGCGGTCGATCACATTGCCCACGCCATAGACTTTCTGCAGGCGGGCCAGCACGTCGGCCTTGGTGGCTTCATCTGGCACGGCGCCGCTGGCGACGACCTGCCCGGGTTGCGGGATGACGTTGGCGGGGACCACCGTGGCGGCATCCTGCGCGTGGGCCGCGCACGACAGGGCGGCGGCCAGGACGAGAGTAAGCGTGCGCATGCCTAGGCTCCGATAAAGACTTCGCGAAACGTCTCCAGCGCCTGGCGCAAAGAGAGCCGCGGTTGATCCAGATAGCTCGACAGCTTGGCCAGGCCATGGCTGGCGCTGACGTGGTCACGCACCCACGGCGCGTCTTCCAGCACGATGTAGTGCTGCGACAAGGTCTGCGGCGTGGACAGCAATGTGGCCAGCGTCTGCGGCGATGCGCCACGAAAGCCCACCACCAGCCGGTGCTTGCCGGCGATCTGCCCGATGAACAGGGCGATCTCGAAATCCGCGCGCGTAAGGAACGGCGCGATCAGCGTCATCCAATAGCTTGCGACCAGATTGATATAGAGCGGATCATCCGGCAGCGGCAGGGCAAGGCCCGTGTCCAGCTGCGACGAGCCGCTGGACATTACGGGCGCAAGCAGAATCCCCAGCGCCAGCACGATGTCATGCATGCTGGCCGCATGGCCGTTGCCACGCAGCATGGCCTCGACGCGTTCAATCGTCTGCAAGTCGATGAAGGCGTCGAAACCATCATCGGCGGCGGTACGGATTTCGCCTTCCAGGTCGTTCAGCGTTTGCAGCGCGGGGGCGGGGTCGCCGTCATGCATCAGTTGCGCGGCGGCGCTGCCCATGCGGTTCCACATGCGGCTGAACGCCAGCGGGCTGCGCGCAATGAAATCCAGCGGGCGGGCCACTTCAACGGACGTTGCGGTGATGAACGGAAAGCGCCGTCCGGACTGATCCCGGCTGGGCTGCAAATGGCCGGCAATGGCCAGTTTGCCGCGCGAGCCCAGTACCGCAAAGGGAACGGGCTGCGCCTCGTCGTACAGCGTCTTCCAGTGCGGGTCCTGCGCCAGCACCTCCATGGTGTTGGCCACCCACGCATCCAGTGTCGCCATCAACTGCGGGTGCGAGGTGTTTTTGACGAAGTCGCCACGGGACGGAATCTTGCCGAAGTAGGCCGTACGGAACATGGGAGACTGCGGGTTGCTCATTGCTGCGCTCCGGCAGGCGTCGGGGCGACGGAGGGTTGAGGGGACGCGCCCGCCACCGAAGCGGGAAGGCGCAGATTGCGCAAGCCTTGGCTGCCCGGCTCGGTGCCGCCGGCGCTGGCCGCTTGCGCGTTGCTGATGATGCGTAGCTTGACGGGCACGGTGATGTTCGACTTCGCCCAGCTCATCTCGAAACTGCCATCCGGGTTGGGCTTGCGTTGCGAGCCCGAGATCAAACGTTCCAGGCCAAAGCGGCCGGGTTCGTTGACGATCTCGACCACGGTGCCATCAAAGGCGGTGGCCGTGATGCGCGCGCCCGGTGCGCCCTGCGCGTTGGGCCACACAAAGTTCACCCATTGCGGCGGCGTGTTGCGGTAGCGCAGTTGCTGGCCGTCGATCTCGATGGTGTATTCCGTGACGCCGCTTGCCGGCTTGGGCTGAATCTGGAACAACGTCTGCGGCTGGCTGGCCGCGCCCGAGCCCGCCGCACCACCGGCAAGCGGCGCGACCCACTGCGCGAAGTTCGCGGTAAACGACGGCTGCAAATCAATGCCCATGTCACCCCAGGTGCGTGCCGTCAGGATGTCGCCACGGCGCACGGTCAGCGGGCCCAGCGTGTCGTTGACGTACTTGGCGATGCTGCCTTGCGGGCCGAACACTTGTCCGATTTCTTCGCCGCTGGCTTCGATACCGGCCTTGGTCGAGAACGGATACTTGTCGGCCAGCCCTTGCGTGAACGGCTGATAGACCTGCGCGTTCCAGACCTTGTTCAGCTCGGTCTGCGCCGGTTGCATGGCCACGGCGTAGCCCTGAATCAGCGGGCGCACCAGCAGCGGGCGCAACGTCTCGCGCTGCGCGGGCGTCAGGCCCGCCAGCATTTGCTCGTCGACGAGTTTCAGCGCGTCGGCCAGTTCCGAGTCCTTGCCTTCCAGCGTCTGGCGCATCAGCAGCAGCGCGCCGGGGCCAGGGTCGCCCTGGTTGTTGATCAGGTTGAACCGCGTGCGGATCTTCGACAGGGCGTTCATGTAGTTGCCCATCAGCGACTGGTTCTCGCGCGTGACGACCAAGCGCGCCACGTCAGAGAATTCGCGGCCCACCGGCCCCATCGGGATCTGCTCACCGCCCGGCGCCACTTCGGTGGGCTTGGGCTGGCCCTGGCGCAAGATCACGCGCTTGAACCACGCGACCACGCCCGTCTGCGCCTGCGAAATGCCCGTGTTGATCAACGACGGGTTATCCCACGACGTTTGTTCATACGTGGTGTTGATCAGCTTTACCAGCGGCGAATTCTGCGGGTCGCCCAGGCGGTTCATGCCATGCACCGCTTGATCAAAACTGGTGAACGGTTTGATCGTGACCCCGCGCAGCATCTTCTGCCATTCCTGCGCGTACTCGGTCTTGTACATCGTGGCCAGACTCTTCTGAATCTGCTCCGGGCTGCCTTCCAGCGTGAGGTCGTCGCGCGCGTTCACGCCCAGCACCCAATCGCTGGTCTGCACTTCGCGGCGCGCCGCTTCGCCGATGGCGGGCTCGATGTATTGCTCCCAGGCTTCTCGGGTGAAGGTGCCGGGCACGGCGTAGCTGCCGGCCACCACGGCCGCGTCGGCTTCGCCCATGATGCGCGCCACCGTCATCGCGGGGAAGCGCGTGGCGGCGCGCGCCTTCAGCGTGGCGTAGGCGCGTTCGCGCGCCGGCATGCCTTGCATCACGCTGCGCAGGTTGCCACGCGTGCGTTCGACCATGGCCAGGTTGGTTTCAATCTGCGGCCAATCGGCATCGGCCGCGCGCGCCACATAGAACGAGATCAACCGTTCGGCGCTGCGGATGAGTTGATCGCGCGGCATCGCGCCCCGGTTGGTTTCCAGCCAGCCGCGCCAGAAGCGGGTGATCTGGTCCGACAGATGGGTGGGGTCCACGTGTTCGCGATTCGCCATCATCAGGTACGTCTTCAACGCGTTGTAGGCGTCGTCAACGTTGGTGGGCGAGGCGTCCTGGAACAGGGTGTCGCCCGCATTGGCGCGCACGGGCTGCGCCTGCGGCGGCGCCGTGGGCCGCGTGCCGGAAGCGGCGGCCTGCGAGACATCGACGCGGCCCAGATAATCTTCCAGGCTGGCTTTCACCGGCACCAGCATGAACTGGCGCAGGCCGTTGTAGTACTCGGCCAGCAGGCGCTGCTTCAACACGTCGCCTTGATACAGCCCCAGGCCCAGCGACAGCGGCCTGCTGGCGGAATAACGGTCCAGCTGTTCGATGCGGTCTTGCAGAATCTCCATCGCTTCCAGACGGCTCTGCAAGTCAGTGCGCTCGCTTTGCAGGCGCACGACCTTGTCCAGGTCCGCCTGCACATTGGTGGCAAGCTGCCGGTTGCCCAGGTACGACCAGCTCCAGCCGCCCAACACCAGGCCCAATGCCAGCACCAGCCCGAAGAACGTCAGGTAGCGCATGCGCACCTTGTTCGGGCTGGCGTGCTGGCGCACCAGTTTCTTGTCCGCAAAGATCACGCTGGAAAACAGATCGCGCAGGAAGAAACCGTTGTGCGACGTGACGCTGCGCGCCGCTTCATGCGAGGCCGGGCGCAAGGTGAAACGCTCGGCCAGCTTCTCGGTAGAGGTGCTGCGCGATGCGCCTTCCTGCAAGGCGCTGGTGAAGTAGAAGCCGCGGAACACCGGCTTGTACTGGAACGGGTTGGTCTCAAACAGCGTCGACAGGAAGGTGCGCAGCGCGGGTTTGATGCCTGCGAATTCCAGCGGGAAGGTCAACAGACCCGGGGGCAGGGCGCCGCTGCGGCGCAGCGAAATCTGCGCGGTGCCCATTTCCTTCAGGCCTTCATACAGCTCGTCGAAACGATCGTCGAACAGCGTCAGCACATCGCGGCTTTCGTCGGCGCCATAGGGCAGCGTGGCGCCCCACACGCGGTCGCGTTCGCGCGCATCGGCATCGGCAAAGAATTCCGAGAAGCCGGCAATCAAATCCGCCTTCGTGAAAATCACATACACCGGCGCAAACACTTCCAGCCGGTCGGTCAGTTCCTGCACGCGCTGGCGCAGGTTCTTGGCCAGGTTGATGGCGAACTCGGGGCCGGAGTCGGTCAGCTCGCTGATGCTGGCGGCAACGATGATGCCGTTGATCGGCGCCTTGGGGCGATGGCGCTTGAGCAGATCCAGAAAGCTCATCCACTCGTTGCGGTCTTCTTCGTGAACGGAGTAGCGGCCCGCCGTGTCCAGCAGAATGCCTTCGGTGGTGAAGAACCAATCGCAGTTGCGCGTGCCGCCCACGCCGCGCACCGCCGCGCCGTTCTTGTCCGCAAACGGAAACTGCAAACCGGAATTGATGACCGCGCTGCTTTTGCCGGCCGCCGGGTTGCCGATGACGATGTACCAGGGCAGCTCATACAGCGCCTCGTTGCCCGAGGTCTGACCAATCTTGGACGTCTTGATCGTGCGCACGGCTTGCGTCAACCGCGTGCGCAGCGCATCGATTTCGCTGCGGTTGGCGGCGGGGCTGGCGGCAGCGCCCGTTTGCACCTGCTGCTCAAGCATGTCGCCCAGCTTCTGATTCGCGCGCCGCGTGCGGCGGCGGCGCCACAGCTGTACGCAGAGCCACAGCACCAGCAGCACGCCCAGCAACACCCCAGCCCAGACGAAGGCAATTTGCATCGTGTCGGCAAAGAGGAACAGGAACACGATCAACGCGATCAGTCCGATGACCATGAAGGTGCGCGGGTTGGCGAACACGCGCGCGCCCCAATAGCGGACATCGCTCATGGCGCTGGAAAATCGAGAAAGGAATCCTGATGGGCTACGCATGGTTTTCGCTGTTGTTTTAGGGTCAGGCGGTAGCGCGGGCGGCGGGTCGGGAGACCAGCGCCGCGCAGCGCAATGCGGGGTCTTGCAGGGTTAAAGCGAGCACGGCTTGATCGAACTGCACGCAGGCGTCCGCGGCTACGGCCAGCGTCAGCAGCGACGCCGCCGCGCCGGTGTGGCCACAGGTTGCGGCGACAGACTGGCAATCTTTGGCGGCGTCCATATGGGCGAACAGCTGCGAGGCCACGCCCAGCGGTTCCAGCGGGCGGCTGCCGCGATGATCGGCGTCGCTGACAATCTGGATCACGCTGTCAGCCGTGACGTTCGCGCGTTCAAGCAGATCGCGAGCCAGGTCAGAGAACGCGGCTTCGGCCTGCGCGCCGCGTGCATCGGCGGGCTTCTGCCGATGCAGCACGGGCGACAGCGCCACGCGCACCTCTGCGTCGGCATCGGCAGGCCCCAGCAGCAGGCCGGCGGCGGCTTCGCCCGGCACGCGGCCGTGCGGATTGGCGTGGGTGAGCAGAGTGGCCTCGGCATCCCATTGCGCGACACGTTCGGCGTCGACATAGCCGTCGCCGGCCAGCACCACACGCCACGGCGGCGGGGCGTCGGGGGCGGCGGGCGCGGACGCCAGTTCGCGCAGCAGCAGGTCTGCGGCCATGGCGTCGCGCGCCAGATGTTCGGTGGCGCTGACGCGCGCATCCGGCCAGACGCGCGCGGCGGCCAACACTTCGGTGCGTACGCGTTGGCGCGCGGCCTCGGGCCAATCTGCCGGCAGCAAGAGTTCGAAGCGCAGCAAGGGCCAGTCTTCATCGCGGGCGGGCACGTCCAGTTCGGTGACGTGGCGATGCGCTTCCCGAGTCAGCGTGCTGGCGATATCCGTCAACAGTGCCGTCACGCGCAATGCGGCGATGGCCAACGCGTCAGGCGGCGCGCCACGTTCTTGCGCGGTCGCGTACAGCGCCATATCGTCCAGGCCCGGCACGCGCCCGGCAAACACCGGAAAGCCTTGCTGCGTTTTCAGTTCCGGGTCCAGTTCAGGGCGCTTCTGTTCGGCCAGTGCTTGCGAGATCGACGCGGCATCGTCACCCGCCGAGGCGCGCGCGGCCACGGCGATGACGTGCAGTTCCACGGCACGCGCAGGCGCTTCGGCCGCGGCTTGCGGCGCTGCGGCCGGTTCGGGCTTCGGTGCGCGTGCGGCCCGCACGGCTCGCACGCCCAGCCACAGCGCGGCAAGCATCGCCAGCGGCAGCGCAAATAAATAGAGCCCGATGTCGACGCCCGTGGGCAGCGTGCGGGATTCCTGCCACCAGATAATGACGGCCAGCCACACCACTGCGAACAGCGCCAGAATCAACAGACCTTTTTTCAGTACGCGAGCCATGTGTGCCTGATCAAAGGGGTTTCGTGACAGAGGGCAGGGCAATCAACCACGGCGCCCTCATTTAGCGGCCTCGCGCGTTCGCTGCATGACGCCGGGCCGGCGCAGCTCGACGTGGCCGAAGTCCATCATCTTCCAGCGCCCGCCCCACGTCAGGCCGACCAGTTCCGCGGTTTCGCCGAACAGTTCGTAGCCGCGCATGGCCCAGGGGTCTTTTTCAGAGATGACGATCTTGCCGTCGCGATAGAACGCGCTGTCGGCCGCCAACCCATATTGGTGATAGCTCTGGAACGCGCCGGCATTCGTCACATGCGTGCCCATGCCCGCCAGTTCTTCTTGCCGCTCGGGGCTGCGATAGCCTTCGATCAGCGCCATTTCATAGCCATGCTGTTCACGCATGATGCGATACGCAAGCAGCAGACGCTGACGGAAATCCGCATCGAACAGATCCCAGTTGCGGCTTGCGCCACCGAGCTTCGGACGCACCAATTCCACCTCGCGCGTGGTGAACGCTTCGGGGGGCAATGCAGGCGGTGCAGCGAGCCGTTCACCCTCCAGTAACGCCTGAATTCGGCGGTCTGGACCGGCCGTTTGAGTGCTGTAAACGAATGTGTGATTGTGTCGCATGACGAAAGCGAAAAGTGACGGAAGCAATACAACTGTCAGCCCAATCGCGACCTGCCAGCGATACCTTCCCACCCACTCCATCGACGCATTCATGCCATCTTTGACGGCGCCCGCTGTGCCGCCAACCGCGCCTCCGGCATGGCTCGCGCTACGCGTTGCGCCCCGTGCTACGCCCTGTACGCACGCGCGCAAACTCCGGACTGCACCTTGGCGCAGCGCCGGAAAAAACAGGAGAGCGGAGACGCCCACCGCCAGTAAAAAATACAGGGGCAGTAGCAGCAACAAGTTAGGTCCCTCATGTGAAGGCGTAATCTTTTGTTCTATTCGCGCATGAGGCAAGTGATCCGGCGTTGCAAACAGCGTCCGACCCTTAGGAATCGTAACAAGGAGCAATGTTCAAAATAGGCCTATCGGGTATTCTCGTCGAGCTTGGTTACAGGGGGGCTGCACACGCCTCCTGCTGACACGGGAACCCGCATGGCAGAAGAGAAAAAAGAAGCTCGCCCTACGATGACCGCGCCGAGTTTGCTCAGCGCTTCAGCACCCGCGCGCGGCGAGGCCGAGTCGTCGCGAATTCTTGCCGCGCTTGAAGGGCGCGCGCCGGAAGCCGAAGTCAAACATCTTGCGACGCCGCGCGAGGGCCGCGCGCGGCGTTGGGTGGCGCTGGCGGTATTGCTGGCGCTGATGGCGGGCGGCATCAGCTGGATCATTCATGAGGACGGGGCCGCGCCGATGGTGGCGCAGGCTCCGGCGCCTGCCGTGGCATCCGCTTCCAACCCCGTCGCCTCGTTGCCGCAGGCGTCAATGCCGAGCCCGTCTTCGCCATCGGGCGAGCTTGCCATCAAGCCCATGGATAGGCCGCCCGACGTGGCCGCCATCATTGACGAAGCGCCGCCCGCGCGCGATGCAGGCGTGGGCCGTGGTGAACCTGAGCCGCAAAACGAACCCACCAATCCGCTATCCATGCTGGCGATGACGACACCGCCCGCCGCAGGGACGCCTGCCGCAGGGACGCCCGCCGCGGGATCGCCCGCCGCAGGATCGCCTGCCGCAGGGTCGCCTGCCGCAGCTCCCGGTCCCACGCGCCAGGCTGCCGAGCAACGCGCGCAGCATGCCAACGCGCCGCGCGCCGCCAAGCCCGCCAGCACGCCGCCGCGCAAGACCGCCAAGCCCTCTGATACCGACGCCGCGCTGTTATCCGCGTTGATGAACTATGGCTTGCCGCCCGCATCGCCGCCGGGCACGCGTGTGTATAAGTCGGAAGGCGTTTTCATGCGTGAGATGCCCGACTCGCCGCTGTCCGAGCGCTTGAAGGAATGCCGCAAGCTCAGCTTTATCGAAGGCGAACAATGCCGCCTGCGCGTGTGTGCAGGGCAGTGGGGCACCGCGCCCGAATGCCCCACCCCGCAGGCCAACGTCGAACCCTGAAATTTGCCGTCCGTATCGGGCCGGTATCGCTAACGTCCCCCACGAGGTTTTTGCTCCATGGCTGTGAACGCAAGCAACGGCAGCGCCAGCGCCAACTCCCGTCTCTACCGGCTTGACGGCGAGGGCGCGATGGCGTCCCTGCAAGTTGAAGGCTGGGTCGCGCGCGAAGGTTTGTCAGCGTTGGCCGAGATGCGCGTCGTGGCGATGGCCGACGACGCGGCGCTGGACCTGAACGACATGGTGTCGCGGCCCGCTACGTTGTGGACCACGCGCGCCGATGGCAGCGAGACCGGCCGCAGCGGTGTCGTGCGTGCGGCCGAGATGCTGGGCGGCAATGCGGGCAAAGCGCGCTACCGCGTGACGTTGGCGCCGTGGCTGTGGCTGGCCACACAACGGCGCGACAGCCGCATCTATGAAAATCAGCCCGTCCTTGAAATCGTGCGCCACGTGCTGGATAGCTACGAGGGCTACACCTACAAGATCGCCGCCGAGGTCGAGCGCCATCTGGCCGATCTGCCCGCGCGGTCGTACACCACGCAGTACCGCGAAACCGATTACGCCTTCCTGTCGCGCCTGCTCGCGGAATCCGGCCTGGGCTGGACCACCGTCGAAGACGATGCTGCTCCGGCGCGCCACGCCGTACTGATCTTTGCCGACAGCCGCAGCTTGGCTGAAGACGCTGAGTCCGCCGGCGCGGGTGTGCGCTTTCAGCGCGCGCATGCAACGGAATCGCGCGACGGCGTGCAGGCCCTGGCGCGCAGGCAGCGCCGAGGCGTCGAACGCGTCACCGTGCTGGCCTGGCACGACAGCGGCAAACACGCCATCACCGGACAAGCGCTGGCCGGCCCCGCCAGCGGCGCCGACGACGAGAGCGCGGGCCTGGAATGGTTTGAACCCCTGGGCCACGGCGGGCTGCTGAATCAGGCGCACGCGCAGTTCCAGGCCACGTTGCTGATGGAAGCCGTGCAGGCAAGCGCCGAGACATTCTTGGGACGCGGCAATGTGCGTACGTTCCGATCCGGCACGCGCTTCACGCTGCAAGACATGTCGCCGTTGGGGCCGTCAGGGGAATCGGGTTTTGAACCGGTGTTTGCGTTGGACCGCGTGGAGCATGTGGGTGTGAACAACCTGCCCGGTCAGGCCGACGCCAACCTGGCCAACAAGCTGGGCGCGTTGGACGACTTTCTGTGTTTTGAAGACGACGAGTCGGCGGCGGGTGACGAGGATGAATATCACGGACAGCCCGAGGGACAACGCGACGGACATTGCAACGACGGCGACATCGGCGTCGGCCGCCCCGAAGCCGCCGTGCTGGCGCGTGCGCACGAAGTGGGCTACGCCAACCGCTTTCGCGCGGTGCGTTGCGACCGCCCCTGGCGCGCCATGCCGCCCACCGCGCGCGGCGCCAGGCTTGCCGGCGCGCCATCGGCGGTGGGCGTCCACACTGCCATCGTGACGAACGCCGAAGGCGCCACCGAAGCCAGCGGCGAAGACGAGATCTACCGCAACGCGCGCGGTGACGTGCGCGTGCGCTTTCATTGGCAAGCCGACGGCGACGGTCTGGCCAAAAGCCGCTGGGCGCGCGTCGCGCAACGTCAGGCGGGCGCGGGCATGGGCATGAGCTTTGTGCCGCGTATCGGCCAGGAAGTACTGGTGCGATTCCTGGATGAAGACATCGACCAGCCGCTTGTCGTAGGTGCCCTATACAACGGACGCGGCGAAGGCGGCATTCCGTCCACCCCCGGCGGCAAAGCCGGCGAACCGATGAACACCGAGGTCTATGCCGCGGCCAGCGATGGCAAGCCCAGCGCACAAGCCAACTTGGCCAGCGGCAACGCGCCAGCCTGGCACGGCGCGGCGGGCGGCGACGAGCAGCACCGCAATGCGGCCGCGCTAAGCGGCTTCAAGAGCAAGGAGTTCGGCGGCGACGGCTACAACCAGATCGTGTTCGACGACAGCGACGGCCAGCTGCGCATGCAGATCAAGTCCACGCAGTCTGCCAGCGAGCTGAACCTGGGCCATCTGATACACCAAGCGGGTAACTATCGCGGCAACGTGCGCGGCGTGGGCGCGGAATTGCGCACCGACGGCTTCGGCGCGTTGCGCGGCGGCGGCGGTGTCCTGCTGACCACCTACACGGCGGGCGGCAGCGAGCCTGCCGGCGATGCCGCAGCGCCGCTGGCCTTGGCCGGGCAGGCCGACATCATGGCGCAGTCATTCGACGGCGTGGTCGGCGCGCACCAGGGCGTGCGGCTGGCCTCGGCCCGCGGCACGACGTCCGCAGGCGCGAGCCGGCTGGACGGCGAACGTGCGCCGCTGGCCGCAATGACGCACGCCGTGTCCGGCACCGTCGCCGGCGACGCCCTCGGCGGCGCATCGGGCGATGCCTCGGCCAAGCACACGGAAGTGGCCGACGGCAAAGTGCCGCACCTGACCGATCCGCTGGTGCTGATGGCGGGCCGCGCCGGGCTCACGCAAGCCGCCGGGCGCAACGTGCAAATCACGGCCGGCGAGCTGGTGCATTGGTCGTCGGGACAAGACCACAACCTGGCCGTCATCGGCTCGTTGCGCGTGCACACCGGCCAGGCGCTGGGCATTGTGGCCGGCGTGCAGCAGGGCGGCGCCGAGTCGGGCCTGGACCTGATCGCCGGCACCGGCGAAGTCGACGTGATCTCGCAACACGATGTGCTGACCGTACAGGCCCAGCAAGACCTGCGCATGATCAGCGCCAACGCCGGCATTGAATATGCGTCGCCCAAGCGCATCCGCATCGCCAACGCAGCGGGCGCCAGCATCGTCATCGAAGGCGGCAACATCACCGTCACGGCCCCGGGCCGCATCGACGTCAAGACCGGCAACAAGCAATTCGCCGGCCCGACGCAAATGCCGTATCCGTTTCCGCAATTCACCGTGTGCAAGACCTGCATTCTGGACGCCCAGGACAGCGTGCAGTCGATCACTGACAAGGCGTGATGGCGATGGCTTATTCCTGGCAGCAGGCGCTGCTTTCCACGATGGCTGAATTGCCGCAACACCGCGGCCCCTACGGCGAAGCCGCGCGCGCCTATGTGATCGTCGACTTTCGTGGCCACCCCGATCTGCTGGCGCGCATCACCGCCACCGAAGACCTGAGCTTTGGCTCGATCTGGGCGCAGACCGGCCTGGACATCTACGGCGACGTGGCGCCCCTGCTGATCGAAGTGGACGGCGCATCGCAAGGCGTGCTGCGCGGGCCGCGCCGGGCTGATTTCAGTACGTCGCTTGTGCGCGTGTTGAACGCTCTGCATGAACGCAATGGCGGCCGCTACGCAATGATGAGCTTCGCGTCCGCCGTGCCACTGGAAAAACTCATCGCGCACTTCGGAAGGTTTTGCGACTACGCCTTGCCCGACGCCAGCGAGTTCTTCCTGCACTGGTACGACGCCCGCATCCTGGCGCGCGCCCTGCAAGTCTGGACCACCGAGCAGCGCACGCGCTTCGCCTCGCCGCTCATCACCTTGCGCTACGCGCGGCGCGATGGGACGCAGGCGGACGTGTCCGGCACGGGCAGGCTGCCCGCAGACCCGCCCGACGGCATCCAACGCTTCACGCCCGAGCAGCACCAGATGCTGTTTGATCTGGACTACCCGGACAAGCTCGCGGTGCAACTACGCCGTCTGTATCCCGGGCTGCTGCCCGGCGATCCGGATCAGGATGCGCTGGTGCCTCGCGTGCAAGCCCAGCTGGAACGCGCGCGGGCGCATGGAGTGAAGGGCGACAAGGACACGTTTGACTATGTGGCGTGGGGCGTGTCGATTTCACCTGGTTTTGATGAGCATCCGTTGATCCGTGAGGGCTTGCGGGGATATCGGCCGGATGCTGACGGCGCGCTGGCGAAGGCGCTGGCGAGCGTGCCGGATGCGGTGTGGGATGAGGTGCAGGCGTTGCATTGGGCGCGGGGCGGTATGGCGCGGGATGCCAAGTGAGTCACGAATGCGTAAAGGGTTGATCGGCGTACTGATATGGCTGGGCCTGTTGGCGGGCTGCAATGGCGAGCCTACTTACGGGGGAGTCAGCCTCATTGCGTACAACTACACGCCCTGGAGCCTGAATCCAATTCGGATTAGTGATGCATCGGGGAATGTGGCGGGTTCTAGTACCTTGCCCCCCGGCGGGGGCGAGGGAAGTGTCTCTTGCTGCTACATGTTTAAAGGGACTGACTTCACCGTGAAATGGAGTGGGGGCGACCCTGATTTGATGCGCAAGCACATGTATGACGGGAAGTGCGATGAGGTCATCTTCAAAAAGCAAACTGCGGTTCATTTTCCGCCCACGGAAGTGCCCGACGGCGATGGGACGCTCATTCTGGAATTGCATATCTATCCCGATGAACATATGGAGCTTGCGTTGAGCCGCAAGCTGGAGGGACAAGTCAGGATTCCGATCGTAGAAACCACGCACTGGTTGTACGAGAAGTACCGTAACGAGCTGGTCGGCTACGAGCAGGCTTACGAGTTGAGAGACGTGCTTGCAAAGGTGACGAAGCAGGCTTGGATTCAATATGGGATTGAAGATGTCGGGGACATGCGCGGCTACATGTATCTCTACTTCATCGTGGCTTCCGATTTCGACAAGAACGTCGAGGTCGCGAAAATTCTGAAAGATCCCAACCGAAATCCCGGCGACTTTGGTCGCGCGGTAGCCGCCTTGTCCGAAGAGAAAATCGCGCAGATCAAGGCGTCTGGGAAGCCTCCCGGAGAAAAGAATGTCCAGTGATCAAGTCTCGTGTGCAAGCGCAACTGGACCGCGCGCGGGGGGCATGGGTTGAAGAGCGATGTCAGAAGTGAAGATGAACAAAACGTCGCGGCAGCAGAGCGGTATGGCGCGGGACGCCAAGTGAGTCACGAATGCGTAAAGGGTTGATCGGCGTACTGATATGGCTGGGCCTGTTGGCGGGCTGCAACGGCGAGCCTACTTATTCAGGCGTCAGTTTCATTACGTACAACTACACGCCTTGGAACTTGGAGCCGGTTAGCCTTAGTGACGCTTCGGGGAATGTGGCCAGTTCCAGCACGCTCATCCCGGGAGGGGGAGCGGGAAGTTTCTCCTGCTGCTCCTCCTTCAAGGGCACTGACTTCACCGTGAAATGGAGTGGGGGCGACCCCGATCTGCTTCGCAAACACCTGTTCGACGGAAAATTTGATGAGGTGAAATTCAAGAAGGAAACGTCGGTGCATTTTCCAGCTACGGCGGTGCCCGCCGGCGATGGCACGCTAATCCTGGAACTGCATATCTATCCCGATGAGCATATGGAGCTTGCTTTGAGTCGCCAGATGGCGGGGCAAGTAAGGATCCCCATCGTCGAGACCACTCGCTGGCTGTACAGGAAGTATCGCAATGAGCTGGTCGGATATGAGCACTCTGATCAGTTGAACGATGTTCTTTCAAAGGTAACGAAGCAGGCTTGGATGCGGTATCGCATCGAAGATGCCGAAGACATGAGAGGCTATATGTATCTCTACTTCATTGTTGCTTCTGATTTCGACAAGAATGTCGAGGTCGCGAAAATTCTGAAAGATCCCAACCGAAAGCCCGGCGACTTTGGTCGCGCGGTAGCCGCCTTGTCCGAAGAGAAAATCGCGCAGATCAAGGCGTCTGGGAAGCCTCCCGGAGAAAAGAATGTCCAGTGATCAAGTCTCGTGTGCAAGCGCAACTGGACCGCGCGCGGGGGGCATGGGTTGAAGGGCGACCAGGACACGTTGGCCTATGTGGCGTGGCGCGTGATGCGTAGGGGCAAGGCCTGGTGGCATCGGATGCGGCGACGGGAGATAAGCATGTCAAAAGTGAAGATGAACAAAACGTCGCGGCCGCGGGGCGGTGGGGCGCGGGATACCAAGGGAGTCACGAATGCGTAAAGGGTTGATCGGCGTACTGATATGGCTGGGCCTGTTGGCGGGCTGCAATGGCGAGCCTACTTACTCAGGCGTCAGTTTCGTTACGTACAACTACACGCCTTGGAACTTGGCGCCGGTTCGCCTTAGTGATGCGTCGGGGAATGTGGCCACTTCTAGCTCCCTTGCAGCCGGCGGAGGCGCGGGAAGAGTGGCTTGCTGCTACACGTTTACAGGCACTGACTTTACGGTCAATTGGCGTGGAGCTGACCCCGATGTGATTCGCAAGCACTTGTTCGACGGCAAGGTCGACGAGGTGATGTTCAAAAAGGAAACGTTGGTGCATTTTCCTGCCACGAAAGTGCCAACCGGCGATGGCCCACTCATTCTGGAATTGCACATCTATCCCGATGAGCATATGGAACTTGCATTGAGTCGGCAATTGGCGGGGCAAGAGCGGATCCCGATCGTCGATACCATTCGCTGGTTGTACAGAAAGTACAGTAGCGAGTTGGTCGGATACGAGGACGCAGATCAGTTGGGAGACGTTCTCGCAAAGGTTACGAAGCAGGCCTGGATGCGGTATCGCATCCAGGATTCTGAGGATATGCGGGGATACATGTATCTCTATTTCATCGTGGCTTCGGATTTCGACAAGGATGCTGAGATGGCGGCGATTCTAAAAAATCCCAACCGAAAGCCGGGTGAATTTGGTAGTGCTGTGGCAGCGCTTTCGGCCGAGAAAACTGCACAGCTAAAGGCGTCTGGTAAGCCGCCTGGAGAAAAAAATGTCCAATGACCAGATTCCTGAGCAGGACAGAACGCCGGCCTCGGTATTGAAAGCCATGGCTGAAAATGAGGCGGCCTATCCGAAGGACACGTGTACCGAATGCGGTATCACACTGCGCATCGGCTTTTTCTTTGACGGGTTCGGTCGAAACAAGGACCTGGATGAGAACGATCCAACGTTCCTCTCGAACGTGAGCAGGTTATGGATGGCGCACTTCGCCGACGACGATCGAAATATGCCGAGTAAGCAGCGATGGTTCGCGCTCTACTACTCCGGCCTTGGGGTTGAACTGAACGAGAGCGCAAAGGCGGACATCGTCGTCAACGCACTTAAGATTGCGGGCGGCAAAATGGCAGACAAGGCAGTCGCCAGTGCGCAGGATGCCGCGAAGAACATTACGCGTCTTGATGAAGTGCCCAATGTCGACGGTATGGGCCGCGTAAAAAAGGCAACCCAGCAGTCTGTCAAAGATGGTTCCTTCCAACCCATGGTGAAGGTATTCAAGGACGTCGTTAATGATGTCAAAACCCTGCCCGAGAAGACCGTAAGAATCTGGAATGCCATGGATCCAGAGCGGATCGGTGATCGGGCGCGCGCTACCCTTCGCGAATCTTGGGCGAGTTTCAAGAAGAACCCGCTGAAAGTCGCTTGGACGGCGGCGAAGGGCGCCGTCAAAGCCACGATCATGGAAGGTGTTCCGGTAGTGCGCGACAACGCTGCCGTTGCCGAATTGATGGGAACGGGCGTTGACACGCGCTTGGAGGCAGCCAAGCGCCAGTTCGAGCAAACTTATGAAGCATCGAACGCCGGCACTGAAAAGGTCGTGCGTATCGAGATCACCGTATTTGGCGCGGATCGGGGCGGCGTTATTGCAAAGCAGTTCGTCAACGATATCGTCAAGAAGTACAAGCGTCGCCACGATCAAGACTTGGCAATCATCGGTAAGGATGGAGCGCCCGATGCAAAGATACGTATCCGATTCTTAGGGTTGTTTGACTCCGTTGCATCCATCATGGACGAGAACACCTTTCTGGGTTTTTTGCCCTTTACCGATCTGCTTAAGCAAACGCATAAGGACCGCACCCTGACCGTACCCGCGGCGGTCGAGAAGGCCGTACATTTCGCAGCGGCGCACGAACTTCGACGCAATCAGCGACTGGATTCTCTGGAAAAGACTCGTGGCTTGCAGTATCTGTATCCAGGCTCAAGCGGTGACGTGACGGGTGTGGCGCCGTTGGGGACTCTGGGAACTCGCGCGTCGTTATCCCGTGTTCCCCTGCGAGAGATGATGAATTTGGCGCTATCTCACGGCGCGGCAATCCGCAGTATGGAAAGGCTTCAGAAGGGGGCCCCGTATGTTTATCCATTGCTTAGCCTCGCCGTCCCCATCGAAGACGAAGGCCAGAGCTACCACGTCCCGGAACTCGTCGCGGCCTACCGCGAACTCGTCAAGTACGAGCCCGGTTGCGATTTCGCTCCGCACATGGAAATCTTCTTGCGCTGGCTGGCGGTGCGGTATCAGGACCCGGTGTTTCGCGCCGGTCTTTCAGACCCCGCCGAAGCATGGCTCAAAGACCGCGATTACATGACTCCCGAGCAAGAGGCCCAGGAGGAGGCGCGGCGCTT
Source organism: Achromobacter kerstersii (assembly GCF_902859595.1). Lineage (GTDB taxonomy): Bacteria > Pseudomonadota > Gammaproteobacteria > Burkholderiales > Burkholderiaceae_B > Achromobacter > Achromobacter kerstersii. Next base: position 67,226 of record NZ_CADIJQ010000007.1, read on the forward strand.
GTCGACGCTGTCGCGGGAAGAGCTTGCCAAGCCCGAAACTACCGCGCGGCATCGCGAACTCCAAGCCCTTGCGAAAGAACGCCGCGAGCGCGCCATGGCGAGCCGGGGCGAAGCGCCACCGCAACGATTCAAGCCACTCTGGGATCGTCTGGAAGAGGAATACAAAAGCCTTGAAAAGGCCGAGCAGCGGGATGCCGACACCGAGCAGCGTCGTCTGGATTTGGAAAAGAATAACCCGCAGATTCTTCGCACGATTGAAATGTGGGATCGAGAACGGGATGCCAACGAAGCCATGCGCAATGGGGCAAAGCCGGGCGACGCCCAGAGCGCACAGAAGGCCCCCGACCCGCTGGCCGACATGAAGGCAGAACGCGCCATGCAAAAGCGCCTGCTGACCGCCTGGCGCGATGCGCGCGACGGAAAAACGCAGTTGCCACCCAAGGTCATGACCTTGTTCGACTGGCTGGTGCACGACGCCATGTTGAGCAGTTGGCCCGATCACCTGTTGGCCAGCACCACGATGTACTTCCGCGTACGCGACAAAGACATATTTGCCAAGACCGATGCGAAGGCGGAAATGGACCAACGTGCCAAGGACATGCGCAACGCGGAGAAGGTGGAAGCTCTGGCGGCCAGATCAGAGCAGAACATGCAACAAATGACACCCACCCGGCCTTGACGGCGCGAGCGACAGGCATGCGTATGGCATGGATCGCGTTGCTGTGTTGTGTGGGCTTGTTGGCCGGCTGCAATGCCGAGCCGGTCTACCAAGGCGTCAGCTTCATCGCCTACAACTACACGCCGTGGAATATCCGCAGCATCAGCGTCAAGGACAAGGGCAATGGCGTTGCGTCGACGATGCAGGTCAGCCCGGGCGGTGGTGAAGGCTCGGTCACCTGCTGCTTCACGCTCAAGGGCACCGAGTTCATCGCCGACTGGCGCGGCGTCGATGCGGAGTTGTTGCGCACGCATCTGCATGACGGCAAGGCCGACTCGCTGTATTTTGATCGGCAGCGCGCCATCAACTTTCCGGCGGCGGAGATCCCGCCCGGTGATGGTCCTCTGTATCTGGAATTGCACATCTATCCGGACGAACACATGGAGCTGGCGCTAAGCCGCAAGCTGCTTGGCCAGACGCGGATTCCGATTGTCGATACCGTGGACTGGCTGTGGCGCGAGCATCGCGCTTCGCTTGGCGACTACCGAAGCGACGCCGAACTGTTGCGGGTGGCTGCAAAGGTGTTGCAGTCTGCTTGGCAGAAATACCGCATTGAAGACAAGCAAGACATGCGCCAATACATGCGGCTGTATTTCACCGTCGCATCGAACTTCGATTCAGATCCGCAGATGAAGACGATTCTGGAGAGGCCGGGACGCACGCCGGGCGACTTTGCTCAGGAAGTCATGGCGTTACCGCGGGCCAAGCTGGATCGGTTAAAGAAAACGGGCAAACCACCGGGAGACAAGAATGCGTAGGCTCGCAGTTGGCGCGCTGTTGGGACTTGGCCTCTTAACGGGTTGCAACGGGGAGCCGGTGTACAGCGGCGTCAGCCTGGTTGCCTACAACTACACGCCATGGAACCTGGAGCCGGTTCGCCTCAGTGATGCATTTGGCAACGTGGCCGGTTCCAGCACCCTCATCCCGGGCGGCGGTGGAGGAAGTGTCTCGTGCTGCTACACGTTCAGGGGAACCGACTTCACCGTGAAATGGAGTGGCGGCGATCCGGATTTGCTTCGCAAACACCTGTTTGATGACAAGTTCGATGAGGTGCTCTTTAAAAAGGAAATGTCTGTACATTTTCCCGCCGCGAAGCCGCCCGACGGCGATGGCACCCTCGTCCTGGAATTGCACATCTATCCAGATGAACATATGGAGCTCGCGTTGAGCCGCAATTTTGGGCGGCATGCCAGGATTCCGATCGTGGAAACCACGCGCTGGTTGTACGGAAAATACCGCAACGAGTTGGTCGATTACGAACACTCTGCCCAGGTGAACCAGGTTCTCTCAAAGGTCGCGAAGCGAGCCTGGATGCGGTACCGCATCGAAGACGCCGCGGACATGCGCGCCTACATGTATCTGTACTTCATCGTCGCGTCCGATTTTGACAAAGATGCGGAGATGGCATCTATGTTGAAAGCCCCCAACCGAAAGCCCGGCGACTTTGGCCGTGAAGTGGGAAAACTTTCAAAAGAAAAGATCGCCCAGATGAAGGCGACCGGCGCGCCGCCCGGTGACAAGAACGTGTGCAGGGAAGTCCGGGGCCTCGTCGCGGCTACGAAAGTGCATGCGCCTGGAATGCTCGCAAATGAAGAATGCGTGTCGGAATGACGCGCGCGTGATGGGGGCTGGCCCGCATCGGGCAGCGCGGCACGCTTCCCGCTTTGCCGCGATTACTTCTTCGCGGCTTCGACCTCGATCGTCACCGTATTCGACTTCACGGTTTCCGCCTCGATATACACCTCGTACGTCGCGGGCGTGGCGGGCAGATGCAGTACCCCGGCCATATCTGTGGTGAAGCGCGTTTCGACGGTCATGCCTGGCGGCAGCGGAATCTTGGGCGGGGGGGCGCCTTCGCTGGGGTCAACCGACACGTTGGGCAGCTTAGGCCGCACGTAGTTGAACGCGATGCCGCGATAGACCTTACCGGTGCGCGTGTCCACCGCCACAAAGCGCGGCAGCTGCGGGTCGTCCACGACGGGCAGGATGCCGCGCGCGCAGACCGGAATCGTCAGCGTGCTGCCGTCGCGGATCGTCACGCGGGTGGGCGCGGCGATGCGCATCTGCGCGTCGTAGCCTTGCAGCGGCGGCATGCAGGCGTGTTCCTTCTGCGAGTGCGAGGGCACCGAAGCGAAGGTGGCGGGTTCAATCCAATCGGTCGTCATGATGGGCATGTCGGAATCTGAATTTGCGTAAGCGGGCGGCGGTGGTCGTCGGGGCTAAGGCGGCGGCGTCAGAATGCCGTCCAGCCTTCGGAGCAGTCAACCTTGCGCACGGCCTTGCTGCAACTGGGGCAGAAATGAATGTTCGCGCAGGTGATGCCGTACATCACGCACTGCCCGATTTCTTCGTTGTACTCGCCATTCTGGTCGGGCAGGCCGTAATAGCAGTGGCCCCCTGCGTTGTAGTAGAAGTGCGGCGGCGGGTCCAGCTTTGAGTCGTCCGCCGACTCGTCCTGGTTGCGCAGCCCAGGCCAGTCGGGGCCGCTGGGCACCATGCCCAGCAAGTGGCCCATTTCGTGGGCAAGGGTTTCGGTCAGGTAGGCTTGCGAATTGGGTTCGTAAGGGTCCAGTGTCGACACGAACAGCAGGTTGGTGCCCGTGATGGCAAGGCCGGCGTAGCTGGCGGCCACGGTGTTGAACTGGATGTTCAGCATGCCGGTCAGCGGGGTGGGCGACACGCGGGTCAGGTCCACTGACACGGACCAGACCGACCCATTGCTCTCGCGGATGGGCGTGATCAGGTGGCGCGGAATCGGAATCGAGCGCTCGGCCCCCGAGGCGTCTGTGTAGAGGTAGCGCGCGTGCACCAGCCAGTCGTCGCTGGCGTCGAATTCGTACCAGAGGCTGGACCTGCTGCGGTCGTCATTGACGATGGGTACGGTCATGACGCGCCCGCCGGGGCCGGCGGGCACCGGCAGCCGCATGTCGCCGCTGACGCCCGGCGCGGCCAGGCGGTCCACGTGGCAAACGACCAGCGTATAGGGTTCGCGCTGCTTGCCTGCGGAACTGGAATAGACAGCGCGCACGGCGTTCATGATGGCTTGCTGGGACTCGGGGGTGTCGGCCGCGTCAACCGCCGAGCGGCCTCGGAATTGCAGGCGTGGAAGCTGGATCATGTCGATGCCGTGCAGCGCGAATTCCGCGGTGACGGGGGTGACGTCAGCCAGGTGGCCGGCCGGATGCGCGCTCATGCACATGACCTCCTGGATGTACAGGCGGCGCACGGTTTCGACGCGTTCGGTCTTGATCAGTTGCCCACGTTCGTCGCGCACTTCGAACAGGTACAGGTTCAGGCCGGCGGCGGGCAGCGTGATGTCGTCAACGATGCGGGTGCCGTCGGCGTTGGTGACGTAGCTGCGCGGGTTGCTGTGCGGTTCCTGATAGCTGGGGCGCCGGCCGCGTTCGCGTGCAGAGTAGGGAATGTTGGCGGGGTCGGGCTTGACCGTGATGGTGAAGCGGTGCTGGCCGGGGCGGTTGAACTCCACGTGAATGCGTGGGCGGTTCGATTGCCGTTCGGTGGTGGTCAGCGCGCTGCCGTCGTTCCAGCGTTCGGCCACTTGGGCCAGATTGACGTATTGCAGGCGCGCGCCGTCCTGGCGGGCGCGGTAGGTGGAGACGCCCGCCACCACGCGGCCGGAGCCCGCGGGGGCACCGCCAGGCAGGTTCGTGCCTTGCGTACGCGCCGTGGTTCCCAGCCCGACCGAGTCCAGCACATCGCGTGCGATCTGCGGCAGCGGTGAATCTGCCACGCCGGGAATTTTCATCAGCACGTCGGCCACCTTGGGCAAGGTTTCGGTGGCAAGCGTGGGGGATTGCAGGATGGCGCCGATCACGCTCGGCACCGACGACGATGACAGGCCCGGCATGCTCAGGATGGCCCCGGCCACGGATGGGATGTTCGATTGATTGACGTCGGGCAAGTTGAACAGCGTGTCAACGGCGGAACTCAAGGCGGCCATGCGGTCGCCACTGGCGTTCAACGCCTGCGTCATGACCGGCACGATCGCCGCGCCAACGTTGGCGCTGACGCCGCCTGCGGCGAACGTGGATGCGCTGGAGATCGCCGTGGACGCGGCGCTGGCCTGCTGCGCAAACGTCGCCAGGCCGCCGCCTGCCGCAACCGCGGCGATGCCGGATGCGCCCGCGCCACTGCTTGAGGCCGCGGTGCTTGCGGCGGCGCCTGCCCCTGCTGCGGCTGACAAGTCAGTCGCGCGGGTGGCGGGCGTGCTGTCTGACATGCCCGCCGCGCGCGCGGTCGTGTTGCCCAGGACGCTGTCGGGGCTGGAGGCAGGGGCGGTGCTTGCGATGGGCGCAGAGGCGGTGGGTGGAGAGGCAGTGGGCGCAGTGGCGGTGGGCGCAGTGCCTGCTGCCGAACCCGTGGCCGCGCTGCTCGTCGCCGCTGCGCCAGTTGTAGCGGATGGCGAAGCCGTGGCAGGGGAGGCGCTGGAGGGAGTATCGACGCCACCCGGGTCCGTGGAACCGGTGGCGGCGGAACCTTGATGCGTGGAGCTGGCCGGGTTGCCGGTGTCGGCGGACGTGGCGGTTGTAGCGGTCCCGGCATTGGCGTGGCTGCCTGCGTTGATGCCAGCGGTAGTGCCGGTATTGGTGCTCGCAGTGCCGCCAGCGTCTGCACCGACGCTCGCACCCGCACCGGACACAGCGTCCGTTCCCGCGACGCCACCCGAGGCAGAACCTGTTTGCGCGACTGTCCCCGCACCCGCACCCGCACCCGCACCCGGCGCAGACGCGGCCGCTACGGTTGCATCGCCGCCTGTCGCAGCCGTCGAGGCCGAGGCAGCGCTGGAACTCGTACTCGCCGCAGCGGCGGTCGCACTGGTTCCCGCGCTGGCGGTGCCAATCGCCGCGTTGCCAGAGGCTGACGCGTCGACGCCGGGAATGCCCAAGCCGCCACCGCCTGCACCCGGAAGGCCCGCGCCTTGCGGCAGCGAGGTTCCTGATGCCGGAACGAAGCCGGGCGTTTGCGGGGCAGCTTGCGGCATGGACGGCGCGCTGTTCAGCACGGCATCCGATCCCGGGACGCTGGTGGTGCTGGCGGTAAGGACGTTGGAGTCGCTTGTGATGCCAGCCTTGGACATCGTGGATAGGCTCGCGTCGTGGCTCGCTTCTGTGACCCGGGAATAAGCCTCAACTTGGGGCAAGGGTTCGGCAACCGACGGGAGCGTACTCGTCGTGACGTCAGGCACGTTGACGCTCGGCATCGCCGTGCCGGCAGGCGATGCAACGTTGGGCAGATCCAGTGCGCCGGACAAGGTGCTGTCAGCGGCGGACAGGGTTGATGCGGCGCTGCTGGCTGCAGAGGCGCTAGCGCTGAACAAGCTGCTGGCGCCTGCCGCGAGCGTCGTCAGCAAGGCCGCGTTCGGGACAGCGGAAGGGCGTTGCGCGGCATCGTCTTTATGCGTGGCGTCTGCTTGGGATGCTGCGTCTGCTTGGGATGCGGCGTGGGCGGACGATGCGGCGTGTGCGGACGATGCGGCGGCTTGCGTGGATTGCGTGGCATGCGCGGATGACAACGCGGATGGCAACGCGGATGGCAATGCCGATGATTGCGCCGATCCGTGTGCCTTCTCGCCGGCAGGAGTCGCGTGCCGCGTATCGCTGCTAAGTGCGGCGGCGGTGTGGTGGTGCGATGCTGCCGCGCCCGGCGTAGCGTGTGTTGGCGTCTGCGTGGTGGCGTCGTCGCGGGCGTCGTCATCCGAGCGCGAGCGTAGCGGCGTAGTCGCCGCCACCGTTGCCGCAACGGCGGCCAACAGGCCGGTGCTGGCGATAGCGGCGTTGTCGATCGCGGTTCCGATCGACAACTGCGTGGCGATGGATTCCGCTGGCGGTGCGTCGGCGGCAACCGGTGTCGACGGCAACGTCGCGGACGCGGTGTTGATTGAGCCGGACAGGGAAGTGTCGCGCGCCGAAATATTTTCGGCGTTGCTATTCAAGCCGTTTGCGTAAGGGGCCACGCTGGTCTTGTCGATGGCCGAAGCGTTGACCGTTGCGCCCAAGGCCGCCGTAGTGGTGGCGGCCGCGCCCAGATTCACCGCGTCAAGGCTGACGGGCGCCGCGCTGGCGGTTCCGAAGCTGGCCGTGCCTGCGTTGGCCGTCCCTGCCTGGGTTGCAATGACGCCCGCCGCATCCGCACCCATCGCGCGCGTGCTTGTCGGGTTGAGCGCCTGAATGGCCGCCTCCGAAGCGACATGCTCTGCCGTCACGCTTTGAACATCCGCCGCGCTGGTAGCGTTGGTCAACCCTGCGGAATTGACGTTCGGCGTGGATAGGTCAGCAGTCGAATAATCGGATGCGAACGTGGCCGGCTTCACGACTGCGGGCGCATCGACTCCTGGCGCATCAATGGCGTTCACGCCGAATGGCGAGTTGCCCAGGCTGGCGGTGTCGATGCCCGTTGTCGCAGGCGCGGTGGCCAACGTGGTGGCCGGGATGGCGTTGCCGGCTGCCGATTGCGCCAACGTGTTCGTTGCAGCAACGCCTGCACCCGCTGCGCCCGCTACGCCCGCTGCGCCTGCACCAGCGGCGACACCAGCGCCTGCACCCGTGCCTGCGGCGGCGCCAGCAATGACGCCCGTGCCGGAGGTGACCCCCGTGCCGGAGGTGACACCCGTGCCGGAGGCGACACCTGTGCCGGAGGCGACACCTGTGCCGGCGGTGACACCCGCGCCGGAGGCGACACCCGCGGCGCCGACGGGCGCGTCCATTCCCGCCACGGCGGGGGCTGAGGCCGTCGAGGCCACCGGCATGTTGGCGGTACTTCCCATCGATGCTGGCGACGTCGCGGATGCTTGCGCTGCGGCCATCGGCGACCCGGCGGCAGTCGTTGCTGCATCAGGCGTACCGGAAGACATGCCGGTGCTGGTGGACGCTGACATCGGAGCGGATGCGGTGGCGGCCGGCGACACGCTGGCAGGCGCGCCATCCGATGCGGTGGCGCTGCTTGTTCCATTTGCGCCAGCCACGTTCGTCGAGGTTGTATTGGGCGAGGAGGCAGCGGATGCCGCAGGCGTCGGCGCAGCAGTAGACGCCGTCGCGGTAGAAGGTGCAGCCGCTGAACTCGGTGCCGTGGTGGCAGGCGCCGATGCGGATGCCGCCGGCGAAGTCGATGCCGAGGTAGGAGCCGAGGCCGATGCCGAAGCGGGAGCCGAAGCAGGAGCAGCAGCCGAAGCAGCAGCCGAAGCAGCAGCAGGAGCAGCACCAGGAGCCGTCGCCGATGCAGATGCCGTTGCAGCACCGCCCGCCGAACTCGCACCCGCCACACTCGCCTGGGGCGCGGCCCCGACGCTCGACCCGACACCTGCACCCGCTTCAGAACCCACCCCCGCACCCGCCCCAACGCCCGCAAAGCCTGCCGCGCTGCTGATCATCTTCGATGCGCCTTCGGGCGCAACGGATGCCAGCATGTCGGTGGCGGCGGGCAGGGCCGATGCGGGGTTCTTGATCAAGTCCGCCGCCTTCGTCACCGTGCCAGCCGCCGACGTCGCGCTGTCGATCATGCCGCTTGCGCCCGGCGCGACGGAGCCCAGCAGGCCCGATGCGGCGGGTAGCGCCGACATCGGGTTGGCGACCATGGCTTGCGCTTGCGACACCATGCCCATTGTGTTCTTGGCGGTCGACATCAGGCCGCCCAAGGCGGGGCTTGCGTTGCCCAGCAAGCCAGAACCTGCCGAGAGTGCGCCCATCGGATTCTTCGCCAGCCCGGCCAGCGTGTTCGCCTGGCCGGCCAGCTGCGACAGCTTGGAGGCGGCGCCGGCCGCGGTCTTGCCCAATTCACTCAAGCCACTGGGCACGACATCGCCCAGCCCTGCCGCGGCACCAGCCCCCGCGCCGGTGCCCGCGCCGCCAAACCCCGCCATCAAACTCGCACCGGCCTTCTTCGCCGCGGTGGCGAACACGCCGTCCTTGTGCACCAGCTCCGCACTGACGATCAGCGGATCGTCAACGGTGGTGCTGGGCAGCGCCGGAAGATTGGCGGCGTCGTTGCCCGGCCCGACGAAGTTGTGCGTTGCGCCCTTGACCGAGAACAGGCCCGGCCCCTTGAAGACGATGTCCGCGCCGTCCAGCGTGACGCTGCCGCCTGCGGCTTGCAAAGTGACGCGCTGGTTGCCCAGGATCTCGATGCCTTCGGCGGACGAGGTGACGGTGATGTCCTGGCCGGCCAGCGCTTCCAGGATGTCGGTGTGCGCGTGCAAGGACACGGGCGCTTGCGCCGAGATGGCGCGGATCGGGCCTTGCTGTGCGAACACGCTGGCAGAGCGCGCCGAGACGGCCGCGTAGGTCTGCTGGGCGGCGACGTGGGCGTCGGACTGCGCGGTGGTGTGCAGGTGCTCGCCCGCGTGCAGCACGGCGCTGGCGGGCGTGGCCAGGTTCAGTGAATTCGGGGTGTCGATAAACAGATGCGGGCCGTTGATGCGTTCGACGGCGGCATCGCCCGTGCGTTGGCCGTTGGCGGCTTTGCCGGCGGCTTGTCCGTTGACTTGCGGCGTGTAGCGGCCGTCTTGCTCGGGGTCCAGCGCCTGGAGCAGGGCGTCGTAGCCCTCGGCCGCAGCCAAGGGGCGCGCCTGATGTTGGCCGGCGCTGTCGTTCAAGCGGCGCGAGGCGTCTTGCGCGCCGCGCAGCAGCAACAGCGCTTCTTCGGCGTCGGCCTGCGTCGACTTGCCTTGTTCGCGTGCCGTGGCCGATATCAGCATGCCCTGGCCCGAACGCGCCACGGTCCAGGCATCCGAGCGTAGTTCGAAGCCGGTGCCGCGCCATTGACCGCGGTTGGCGTCGTCGAGTTCTTGGTCGACCAGGTAACCCAGGCCCAGCTGCGTGGCGGCCGTGGAGCTCGCCAGGCGCGTGCGCAGTTTGCCCTTGGTGTCGTCAAAGACCCATTGGTTGCGTCCTGCGCCGTCCAGCCCCTGGCTGTGCCAGCCGCTTAGTACGCCCGCGTGGTTGGCGTCGCCGTTCTCTCCGGCGGACCAGGGCGGCAGGTCGGCGTCGTTGTATAGCTGGCCCGCAACAACGGGCTGGTCGATATCGCCATCAATAAATTCGACGATGACTTCGGTGCCGCCGCGCGGCAGATGGTGCGCGCCCCAGTTGGGGCCAGCCTGCGAGCTGGCCACGCGCAGCCATGTGCCGGAGCGTTCGTCGCCGGGGGCGTTGCCGCTGGCGTCGCCATGGGTGCGATGGGGCAGGCCGCCGGTCAAGGGCTTTTCCCCGCGTTGCCACGGGAATTGCACCTTCACGCGCAAGTCGCGGTCTGACGTGATGGGCGCATCGGTGGCGCTGACCACGACCGCAGCCAGGCCCTCGGGCGCGGTGGGGCGTGGGCGCCAGACCGGGATCAATGCCGCGGCTTCGGGCTGTGCGCGAAAGCGGTTGCGATACGTGCCGCGTTCCATGTCGGGCGTGTTCAATATTTGCGCCGCCTGGCCGCCCAGATTGTTGGTGGCTTCGTGCGTGACATCCAGCAAGACGTAGCGGTTGACGCCCAGCTCGTCCACAGCCTGCCCGCCGCCGCCTGCGGCATAGCGGTCGTGCTGGCTCAGCGCGAACAGCCGGCCGGGCGCAAGCGAGCGGGCCGTGCCCGCGCCTTCAAAGCGCACCAGCGTGGACTCATGGGCGCGCAAGGCGCGCGCCACGCTTTGTTCAGCGGCGTCGTCATCGGCGTAGCGGCCATGGCCGGAATAGTCGTAGTCCTCAAGCACGGGCAAGGCTTCGACCTGCACCTGCGAACGGGTTTGCGCGGCGTGCGCGGTCAGCGAGCGCTCGTTCCAGGCCGCGCGTGCGACCGAGTTCGGGCGCACCGTCTGCACGGCCGCAAAGCGCGTGATGCTGTCGCGCGTTTCGGTGGCGTCGCTGCGATGAAAGCGCAAGGGCGATGCCGGGTCTTCGGGGCGTGCCGCGTCGGCGTCGAAGATGACGACGCGATGGCGCGCGCCGCCGCCTGCGGATTGCGCATCGTCCTGCTGGTGTTCGAAGCGATAGCTCAGGCCCGCTTCGGCCAGGATGCGCTGCACGAAATCCAGGTCTGACTCGCGGTACTGCGTGCAAGCGGCGCGCGGTGTCAGGGCGGCAGTCACTTCAAAGGCGAACGCGGCCTGGGGATAATCCGAAAACACCTCGCTGACGATGTCTTGCACCGACAGGTCTTGATAGATGAAGCTGTCGCGCCGCAAGGCCAGCGCGGCCATCCACGGCGCGGCGTGCAAGCGGTAGCGGGCCAGGCCGCCATCTGCGCCCAAGGCATCGACCCCGTCGACCACCGCATGCCAGCGCCGCATCGAGCCATCGGCCTGCAACAGGCTGACGCTGATCTCCTTGCCCAGCAACGCCGCCACGTCGAGCTCGGCGCTGGCCGCCAGGCAGTCCAGCGTCAGCGAGAACAGACGCGAGACGCCTTCGCGCAAGGTCATGTGTTCGGCCACCAGCTCTGCATCCAGCGGCGTGCTCACGCGCAGCAGCCGCGCTTGTTGCGACAAGGTGGCGATGTTCAGCGAAGAGTAGGCCGGGGCGTTCGAAGACAAGGCGTTCATAGGACTTGGCGGTGTTCGATCGGCAGTGCCGAAGGCGCGCAGTACGCGCCGGAAGGGGCGGGGGCGGCGTGGCGGTTACGGGCTACGGCAGCGAAATGGTCAGGTGCGCGGCGCGTGGACCCAGCTTGACGATGTCGTGATACGGCGCCATCGCGGTCTGCATTTCGCTGTTCAGGAAGTGGCCCATGCCCAGGAACGCCAGCAGGCCCAGCAGCGCAAACACCGCCATGATCGACCACAGCGGCACGTCGCGCTTGAGCGTGTGGGCCACTTTGTCGGGCAAGGGCCAGTGCGGTGCGAAGCCGGTGCGCTTGCCGCGCAGTAACGCAATTTCGTCGCCCAGGCGCGCAGTCAGATAGCCGAGCTTTTCCTGGCCTTCGATCAGGTACTTGCCCTGAAAACCCAGCAGCAGGCACATGTAATAGATCTCTAGCGATTGCAGGCGCGGTGCGCCTTGGGCACGCAGGTCTTCAAGGCGAGCGAAGAAATTCTCGCCGGCCAGTTGTTCGCCGAACAGCGTCAGCTGCAAGGGTTGCAGCATCCACGCATCACGAATGGCGAAGCGGGAATTCAAGACGGTTTCATCGACGGCCGCGCAGAAGGCGTACTTGGTGGCGTACACGTCTTCGGCAGGAATATCCATTTTCTTGGCGGCGCGCTCGTAGTCCGCCAGGAACTGCTGCACGCGCGCCGAGAAGGCGGCCGCATCGGTGGGCTCCTGTCCGCTTTTCACCAGGAACAACATCAAGAAGCCGTCGTACAACAGGTCCAGCAATGACTTGGCGGGGCGGCTGGCGTGAAAGTCGGCCGCGCGCGGGGGCAGGGTTGCGCCGGACATCAGGGAAGGGGTGTCAGCGGTCATGGCGGTGTCGTTCCTGTCAGCGAGTCACTGCGATCAAATCCAGCTTGAGTTCGGGAATGCCTGCGGGCGCATAGATGGCGATGCTGCGCGCTTGCAGCATGCGGTCGTACAGCGAGCCGCGCGTCTGCAAAGCGAAATAGACGGCGCCGGGCTTTACCGGCACGGCAGGCGGCACTTGCGGCGTGTAGGCCAGCGGCACGCCCGGCATGGCCGACAGCACGAGCTTGTCCACGTCTTCCGGCGCGCCCACCTTGAAGCGCATGGGCACGCTCTCGGAGAGTTCGGCGGCCGGCATCGCGGCCTGCACCGCCAGGTACAGCGAGGTGGTTTCGTCGAGCTTTTCGGAGTCGAGCCGGCCCATGTGGAACGAGGGCCGCAGTTCTTCGAGCACGATGGAGAAGTAGCGCGTGGAAATCACCGTTTCAAGCAGGTCGCGCAGAATCTCGTCCATGCGTGCAAACGCAGGGCCGGGCGCGTCGTGGCGATACACGGGCAGATCGGCCAGCGTGTGGACTTTCGAGAATGTCATCAGCGCGCCGGCCAGCCGCGCCAGTTCCTGGAACAGGCGTTCGGGATGCAGCTGCGGATGATGGAACAGGTGCGAGAGCGTGGCGTAGGCTTCGTTGGCGGTATGCAGCAGCCAGAACGAGGCCACGTCGCCCGAGCGGAATTCAATGATGTTCTTGCTGGGCTCGCGATGAAACCCATAGAGCGCGTTGACCTTCGCTTGCAGCGCGTCGAGCAGGCGGCGCAGCTGTTCATGCAGCGCGCCCGAAGCCGTTAGCGACAGGCTGGGCGCGATGAATGTGCTGTCCAGTTCATAGCCCGCGCTGGCGGTGCGGCGCACGCGCGCAACAGGTATCGCCAGCAGTTCGTCGCGCGGTTCGAATTCGGAAATCAGGCGCACGTCTTTGCGCAGGAAGGCCAGTTCCGCGGTGGTGGCGCCGGTGTAGAGATCCGGCGCGGGCGTGTTGTTGTGCGTGTAGCGCGTGTCGAAACTCGCGGCCTGGCCATCACGGTAGTTGCCGCCAATGGCCTTGAGCGGATGAATCGCCAGATAGAACACCGCTTCGCTCACGCCATCCAGCGCAGTCAGCGCAACCGGGGGCGGCAGCTCATCGCCGTGGGGCGCGTTGTAGAGCTCGCCGTCTGGAAACACGGCGCTCATTTCGGTGGCGCGCAGCATGCCGTTGGCAAGCGCCGACGCATCAAAGCGCGCGGATCGCAACCCCCATGCATAAGGGTGCAGTGCGCGGGCCATCTCGGCCAGCCGGTCTTCGTGATACGCGTCCTGCCGCTGGAAATGCTGCGGTCTCAGGAACAATCCTTCGCCCCAAAGGACTTTGGCTGAATAACTCAAGTTGGCGCTCCCTCTCTTGTCTTTCTATGTCTATCTATATAGAAGGCGGGCGGCCGCGCAGTGCGCGTCAACCAGGGCACTGCACGCCGGATAAGCGTGCGGGGTCAAAGGTTGGTATGCCCGCCGGCAGTGTGGGTTTGCCCGTGGCGACTGTCAGCGCGCACGCATGCGCGCCTAAAACAATGCCACTGTCTTCCACACCGTCGACCTTGAATACGTACTTCCAACGCATTGGCGCGGGGGCGTAGAACAGCCCCGCGATCGCAATGTATTCCGCTTGTTTAGGGACCTTTTCCACGGTCTCGTAACGCTGGCCAGGTGTGAGTGTTAGCTCGCGTACGCCCAACACTGTTTCACCCAGCGCGGCTTTCTCTTGCGCAGTGTCTATCAATTGCGTGAGCGGTGCACGCTGGAATTGCTCAGGATTCTTCAGGTAGTATATTTTTGTAACGACAGCCATCGATTGCCCGCTGCTGGCATTCAAATTTTCTCCGGCGTGAATCGCTAATTTCACTTCCACAGGCGCGTTTTCAGGCTTTTTCAGGCCTGCCATCTCCATCGCATTACCGGTCAAACCGGCCACTGCGCCGATAGCCGAAACGGCCGCACATCCAGTAACGGCGGTGCTTGCAAGCGCGCAAGCCGCCACTGCGAACAAACGTGATAAATGGATATGTTTGGACATGGCCCTTTATACCGGAACTGTGTGAAGCAATACAGATCGCGGCATGATGAATGCAATTTCGATGCAAGTAACATGAAGACACGCGCTGTAGCGCGGTACTAACAAAAGGTTGTTGAAATACGGCCCCTAGTTACAACCTTGCTAGGTGCTTAAAAATGCCCTTTTCCCGCCTCGTTGTTATTGCTGGTGTTGTTGCAGTAATGGCCGGCTGTGCCACCGTCAAACCACAGTCGGAAGCTGAATTCAAACAATCCATGGACGCCGCGCAAAAGACGCTGGAGCAGAAGGGTGCTGACCAGGCTGTTGTGCAATTCGAAGAGATCGCGCAGCGCAATCCGTCCAAGGGCGAGCCCTGGTCTTACATCGCCAAGATTCGTTTTGACGAACAGAAGTATGGGCAGGCGATTGTTGCCGCCGATGAAACGCTGAGCCGCGACCCGCAGGACTTTGTCGCCAAGACCGTGCGCGCCGTGGGTGGCTTGCGGGTGGCGATGCAGTCGCTGGCGGACCTGCGCGCCGATGCGCTGTTGGCGGGCAACGCGCGTGCCGATGCGGTGGCGTTGGCCGAATCCATGCGCGAGACGCTGGGGCAGGATGTGCTGTTCCCTGAAGGCCGCCGCCCGCCGCCGCGTCCCCGCCAGCCTCCGCGCAAGGTGGACCCGGCGCCTGGCGCAGCCACCTCTGGCGCCGCAATCCCGGCCACTACGACTCCTGGCGCCGCAACCCCGTCATCGCAAGCCGCGTCGTCTGGCGCGGCCCCTGCCACCGTTCCCGCAGCACCCCCGGCGGCTCAGCCGTCGGCGCCTCAACCCGCTTCCCCGCCCGCCCAGCAGCCTAACCGCGCGCCGAATCCGTTCGGCGACCTGCTTACCAAGTGATTTGCCTGAGCGTGCGCCGCGCCATGCGGCGCACGCTTGACCGACAGACACGATCCTTTGCACGGAGCCTTCCATGGCCAAGAAAGAAAGCGTACAGAAACGATTGCAGAAAGTTCGTCCGCCGCGCGTTCAGCTCACGTATGACGTGGAGAAGGGCGACGCCATCGAACAGAAGGAGTTGCCCTTCGTGGTCGGGGTGGTGGGCGATTTCAGCGCGCAATCCGAGGCGGAACTGCCGCGGCTGAAGGACCGCAAGTTCGTCAACATCGATGTCGATAATTTCGACGACGTGATGCGCGGGCTGGAACCGCGCGCGGCCTACCGCGTGAAGAACAGCCTGACGGACGAGGGCGGCACGTTCGGTGTCGACCTGAAGTTCCGCTCGATTGAAGATTTTCGTCCGGAAGCCGTGGTGCAGCAGGTGGACCCGCTGCGCGAGCTGCTGGACATCCGCACCAAGCTGGCCGACCTGCGCAACAAGCTTGCTGGCAACGACAAGCTTGAAGACCTGCTGGGCGAAGTGCTGACCAGCACCGAAAAACTGCAACAGCTGACCAGCGAGACCGACAAGGGAGGCCGCAATGAGTAATTCCGCCGCCGCACAGAACACTGCCGCCACATCGGCCGCGTCCGAGAACGGGCTGCTGGACCAAATCGTTGAGCAAAGCCGCGTCGCCAAGTCCACCGCCGAACATGACCGCGCCAAAGACATCATTGGGGAGCTGGTGCGTGAAGTGATGAAGGGCACCGTGGTCGTCTCCGACAACCTGTCGGCCATGCTGGATGCGCGCGTGGCCGAGCTGGACCGCCTGATCTCCGCGCAGCTGAGCGAAGTGATGCACGCGCCTGAATTCCAGAAGCTGGAGAGCACGTGGCGCGGCCTGCACTATCTGTGCCAGGAAACCGACACCAGCCCCATGCTGAAGATCAAGGTGCTGAACACGACCAAGCGTGACCTGGTTCGCGACTTCCAGACTGCGATCGACTTCGACCAGAGTTTGATGTTCAAGAAGGTCTACGAAGAAGAGTTCGGCACCTTCGGCGGCGCGCCGTTTGGCGCCTTGCTGGGCAACTTCGAGATCACGCGCCAACCCGAGGACATGTACTTCATCGAACAGATGTCGCACGTGGCTGCGGCGTCGCACGCGCCGTTCATCGCATCGGCGTCGCCCGAGCTGCTGGGGCTGGACAGCTTTGCTGACCTGGGCCGCCCGCGCGATCTGGCCAAGGTGTTCGACACCGTGGAATACACCAAGTGGCGCAGCTTCCGCGACTCGGAAGACTCGCGCTATGTCGGCCTGACGATGCCGCGCTTTCTGGGCCGCCTGCCGTATGACCCGGTGGAAGGCACCACGGTCGAAGGCTTCAACTTCGTCGAAGACGTGGATGGCACCGACCATTCGAAGTACCTGTGGTGCAACGCCGCGTGGGCGTTCGGCGCGCGCCTGACGGCCGCGTTTGCGGACTTTGGCTGGTGCGCGGCCATCCGTGGCGTGGAAGGCGGCGGCCTGGTCGAGAACCTGCCCACGCACACGTTCAAGACGGACGACGGCGAAATTGCACTGAAGTGCCCGACCGAAATCGCCATCACCGACCGTCGCGAAAAGGAACTGAGCGATCAGGGCCTGATCCCGCTGGTGCACTGCAAGAACTCGGATTACGCGGCCTTCTTCGGCGCCCAATCGGTGCAGAAGGCCAAGAAGTACAACACGGACAGCGCCAACGCCAACGCGGTGTTGTCGGCGCAGCTGCAATACATCTTCTCGGTATCGCGCGTGGCGCACTACCTGAAGGCGATGATGCGCGACAAGATCGGCAGCTTCGCATCGGCGCAGTCCGTAGAGAGTTTCCTGAACCGCTGGGTGTCGCAGTACGTGCTGCTGGACGACAACGCGACGCAGGAACAAAAAGCGCAGTTCCCGCTGCGTGAAGCTTCGGTGCAGGTGGCCGAGGTCCCGGGACGTCCTGGCGTCTTCCGTGCCGTGGCGTTTTTGCGGCCGCATTTCCAGCTTGACGAACTCTCGATCTCGTTGCGCCTGGTTGCCGAACTGCCGGCCCAGGCCCAGAAATCCTGAGCGTCATTGCACTGACAACTTATCCATTAAAAGAGGTTATCAACAATGAAGGACATCTACGTCAAGTTCGGCAATCCGGCGCTCAAAGGCGAGTCGCAAGACAAGGACCACCCGGATTGGATCGAAGTCAGCTCGTGGCGCCACGAGATCATCCAGCCGCGTTCGGCCACCGCTTCGACCTCGGGCGGGCACACCGCCGAGCGTACCGAACATGGGGAAATGGTCTTCACCAAGGACCTGGATGTGGTCAGCCCGCTGCTGTATCAGCACGCCTCGGGCGGCACCACCTTTGACGAAGTCACCATCGACTTCCTGCGCGCCGACGGTGAAGGCAACCGCGTCAAGTACCTGGAAATCAAGCTGAAGTACGTGATCATCGCGCGCGTGGCACCCGAAGTGGTGGCCGAAGGGCTGCCGCACGAGTCGTTCTCGCTGAAGTACGCCGCCGTGCAATGGAAGTACACGCAGCAGAAGGTGGGTGGCAACCAGGGCGGTAACGCCCAGGGCGCCTGGAGCCTGACCAAGAACGACAAGACCTACTCGGTCTGATCGCGGCTGCGCTGGCAAGAAGACCGCGGCCCGAGCCGGGTCGCTGTCTTTTTTTATTTGAGGCCCCGATGAAAGGATTCGAACCGAGTCTGTTCGACAAGCTGTTCGAAGGCGAGGGCCAGTCGCCCTATGCCCTGCGGCGCTTGTCGATCGAGGAAATGAAGGAGACGGTGGCGCGCGACATCGAGGCCTTGCTGAACACCCGCATGGTGTTCACCGAGGAAGACCTGCGGCGTTACCCGAATTGCCAGCGGTCGCTGTTGACGTACGGGCTGTCGGATTTTTCCGGCCTGAGCCTGGCCAGCCACTACGACCGCGAGTTCATCTGCCGTTCGCTGGAACAGGCGATTGCGCGGCACGAACCGCGGCTGACCCATGTGCGGGTGATGCTGCAGGTGGATAGCCGGGCGACGTCGGTGCTGTACTTCGCCATCACGGCCATGCTGGATGTGGGGCCCGCCCACGAACCCGTGACCTTTGATGCGACGTTGCAGCCGTCGACCTTGCAGTACTCCGTCACCAAAGGCTGGGCCAAGAGTCCGGCCACGGTCTGACGCAACACCCATCGCTCATGCGCTGGCGCGCTGGAAAGGAAGACATCAATGGAAGAATTGCTGCCTTATTACGAGCGCGAACTGGGTTTTCTGCGCACCTCGTCGCGCGATTTCGCCGAACGCTATCCGAAGATCGCGGCGCGTCTGGGGTTGTCGGGCGAGACCTGCGAAGACCCGCACGTCGAACGCATGATCGAGTCGTTCGCACTGCTGAGCGCCCGCATCAACAAGAAGCTGGACGACGACTACCCCGAATTCACTGAAGCGCTGTTCGAGGTGATGTACCCGCACTATCTGCGGCCGTTTCCGTCGTGCAGCGTGGCCCAGTTCGACCTGGGCGGCGCGGGCGCGCAACTGACCGCGCCCGTGCGCATTGCGCGCGGCACGGAATTGAAATCGCATCCGGTGCGCGGCGTGTCGTGCCGTTTTCGCACGGCGTACGAGGTGACGCTGGCGCCCGTGGAAGTGCAGCGCGCGGGCTTTGTGTCCAGCGCCAATGCGCCGGCCACCGCCAAGCTGCCCGCCGGCGTCACCGGCCGCTTTGCGCTCACGTTGGGATGCCAGGGTGAAAACCAGCACTTCGGCATGCTGGGTGTGGATAAGCTGCGCGTGTACTTGCACGGCGAGCCGTCGTTCGTGGCGGCGCTGCGCGACGCGCTGTTCCTGCGCACGGCGGCGGCATATGTTGAGCTGCAACCGGGCCGGTGGGACCGCTTGCCTGCGATTCCGCTGGCGCAAGTCGGCCTGGCGGAAGACGACGCGCTGATTGATTTTCCGGCCAGCTCGCATCCGGCCTACCGGCTGCTGGCCGAGTACTTCGTCTTTTCCGAGAAATTCAATTTCGTCGATATCGATCTGGCGGCGTTGCGCCCGTATCTGGGTACGGTGCGCCAGTTCACGCTGCATCTGCCGGTAAGCGGCCTGCGCGCGGATTCGAATACGGCGCGGCTGCTGGAATCGACGTCGGCCGACAATCTGCGGCTGGGCTGCACGCCGGTGGTGAACCTGTTCACGCAGCGCGCAGACCCCATCCGCGTGACGCATGCGGCCGCGTCGTATCCGGTGGTGGCCGATGCGCGCCGCGCCTACGGCTACGAGGTTTATTCCATCGACCGCGTGCGCCAGGTGCGGCAGAACGCACAGGGCGATGCGGTGGTGGACTTCCGGCCGTTCTATTCCCTGCATCACGGCGAATCACCCGAGGCCGCCGGCCATTACTGGACGATGCGGCGCGACGCCGCGATGGCGCAACGCAGCCCCGGGTACGAGACCGAGATTTCCATCGTCGATATCGACTTCGACCCGATGGTGCCGCAAACCGAAACGCTGAGCCTGGACCTGACCTGCACCAATCGCGACCTGCCGTCGCAGATTGCGGTGGGGCAGTCAGGCGGCGACTTGTTCCTGGAAGGCGGCACCGTTGCGCGCAGCATCCGCATGCTGCGCCGGCCGACGAACTCGCACCGTTTCCAGCAGGGGCGCGCCGCACACTGGCGGCTGATTTCGCATCTGGCGCTGAACCATTTGTCGCTGGTGCAAAGCGGTTTGCCCGCGCTGAAGGAAACGCTGCGCCTGTACGACCTGTCGGGCTCGCCGGTGGCGGCGCGTCAGATTGAAGGGCTGGTTGGCCTGGACTACAAGCCGGCTACGCACTGGATGCCGGGCGAGCCGTTCGCAACCTTTGTGCGCGGCATCGAAATCCGCCTGACCGTCAACGAAGACCATTTTGTGGGCACGAGCCTGCACACCTTCGTGGCGGTCATCAACCGATTCTTTGGCCTTTACGTGCACGCCAACAGCTTCGTGCAACTGGTTGTGCTGTCGCGCCGTGGCGCAGAGGAACTTCTACGATGCCCCCCATGCAACGGCGACGCCATCCTAGCGTGATGGACACGCTGCTGGCCGAGCCGCAGCGTTTCAAGTTTTTCCAAGCGGTGCGCCTGCTTGAACAGTGCTTTGCAAAGCAGGAGCGCGGCGCGACGCGCCATACCGTGCCGGTGCACCTGCGCTTTCCCAATTCGCCCGGCCTGGGTTTTCCGCCCAGTGAAATCGTTGACGCCGTGGCCTACGACAAGAACGGCGACGTGCTGGAGGACGAGGCTTCACGCAAGGCAGCGGTAGCCGAAGGGCGGTTGGGCCGGGTGGATCTGACACCCGCCTTCTTCGGCCTGCTGGGCGCGCAAGGGGCATTGCCGCTGCACTATTCCGAGATGCTGGCGAACCGGGAAAGCCTGCGCCGCGACCGGGGCGCGCGCGCGTTCTTCGACATCTTTTCGAACCGGGCGGCGGCGCTGTTCTATGCGGCCTGGAAGAAGTACCGCATGCCGCTGCGGCACGAGACCGAGCAAGACCATCATTACCTGCCGCTCTTGCTGGCGTTGGGCGGCATCGGGCACCCGGCGCTGCGCGACCGCCTGCACAACGGCAAGGGCCGCGTGTTTGATGAGTCCGTCGCGCACTACGCCGCGGCGGCACGCCAGCGGCCCGTGTCGGCGCCTTTCCTGCAACGCGTGTTGCAGGATTACTTCGGCGTGCCGCTGCGTGTTGAACAGTTTGTGGGCCGTTGGTATGACGTGCCGCCGCAAAACCGCACGCAGCTGGGCCAACCGGGCGCGGTGCTGGGCGTGTCGGCGTTGGCGGGCGATCGCATCTGGCAGCGCGACCTGCGCATCCGGTTGTGGATAGGCCCCTTGTCGGGTCAGGCCTTCTCGGACTTTCTGCCGGGCGGCGATCGCGCACAGGCCCTGGAGAAGCTGCTGACGATGTTTGGCGGCATGACGTTCGAATACGAAGTCCGGCTGGTGATGGCCCGCGAAAGCGTCACCCCCAGCCAGCTGGGCGCGGGCGGCGACGTGCGGCTGGGCTGGAATTCGTTCCTGTGCAGCGGCCCGGCCGAGTCGGATCGCGACGACGCCAGCTACGAACTGCACACCATTCACTGATCCTTAAAACAACATAGACACTCATGGCCACACCGCTGAAGACGTTGATCGGGAAGTTGAACCAGACCTGCCGCCAGGCCGCCGAGCGCGCCGCCAGCCTGTGCATGGCGCAAGGCCACTACGAGGTGGATCTGGAGCATCTGTTTCTGGCGCTGCTGGAGAAGCCGGCCAGCGATGTCAGCATCATCGCGCGGCGTTGCCACATTCATACCGACGCGCTGGAGGCCGACCTGAAGGCGGAAATCAGCCGCTTCAAGCATGGCAATACGCGCACGCCGGTGTTTTCGGCGCACCTGCCCAAGCTGTTTGAACACGCGTGGCTGATCGCGTCGCTGGACACGCAGACGACGCGCATCCGTTCCGGGCATTTGCTGTTGGCGCTGCTGACCGAACCCGATCTGGCCCAGCTGGCGCGCCGGGGTTCACCCTTGTTCGAGTCGTTCCGGCTGGACGAACTGAAGCATGACTTCGCCGCGCTGACCGAAGGCTCGGAAGAGGCGGGCCAGGCGGTGGGCTTTGCCGATAGCGCCGCATCACAATGCGAGGCCGGGCAGCCAGCGCCGGGGCTATCGCAATCCCCCGCGCTGGACCAATACACCACCAACCTGACCGAGCGCGCGCGCGAAGGCAAGATTGACCCGGTGATTGGGCGCGATGCCGAAATCCGCCAGATGATCGACATTCTGACGCGGCGGCGCCAAAACAACCCCATCCTGACCGGCGAGGCGGGCGTGGGCAAGACGGCGGTGGTGGAAGGCCTGGCGCTGCGCATCGTGGTCGCAGACGTGCCGCCCGCCCTGGCGGATGTGACCTTGCGGGTGCTGGACATGGGCTTGCTGCAGGCGGGCGCCAGCGTCAAAGGCGAATTCGAAAATCGCTTGAAGAACGTGATCGACGAGGTCAAGAAAAGCCCGTCGCCCATCATCCTGTTCATCGATGAAGCGCACACCATGATTGGCGCGGGCGGGCAGGCGGGACAGAACGACGCCGCCAACCTGCTCAAGCCCGCATTGGCGCGCGGCGAGCTGCGCACCATTGCCGCCACTACGTGGAGCGAATACAAAAAATACTTCGAGAAGGACGCGGCGCTGGCTCGCCGCTTCCAGGTCGTGAAGGTGGAAGAGCCCGACGAAACGCTGGCTGCATCCATGCTGCGCGGCATGGCGCCGTTGATGGAGCGCCATTTTGGCGTGCGCATTCTGGACGAAGCAATCAGCGCGGCGGCACGCTTGTCGCACCGCTACATCACCGGCAGGCAGTTGCCCGACAAGGCGGTCAGCGTGCTGGACACGGCCTGCGCGCGCGTGGCGTTGGGCCGCAGCGCCACGCCGGCACTGATTGATGATGCGCGCCATCGCCTGACGCGTTTGCGCACGGAACAGGCGGCGCTGCGCCGCGAAGCCGCGACCGGTGCGCCGCATGCGCGTCTGGCCGAACTGGATCAGGAGATTGCGGCGGTTGAGCAGACGCTGGCTGATGCCGAGGCGCGCCACGCGGCGGAGACGGGCTTGGTGGAACGCATCCACGCGTTGCGCGCCGAGCTGGAAGCGCAGGGGCAGGATGCGCAGGGGCTGGACACGGCCTTGGCCGAAGGTGCTGCACCGTCGGCTGCACCTGCTTCGAAGCGCAAGTCCGCCGCACCGGCGTTATCGCCGGAACAACAACGCCTGGCCGGTTTGATGGATGAGTTGCGCGCGCTGCAAGGCGAACAGCCGCTGGTGCCGGCCTGCGTCGACGCGCAGATCGTGGCCGAGATCATTTCCGCGTGGACGGGCATTCCGCTGGGCCGCATGGTCAATGACGAAATCCGTACCGTGCTGCAATTGCAGCCGATGCTGGCGGAACGCGTGATTGGCCAGGACCACGCGTTGCATGCCATTGCGCAGCGGGTGCGCACGGCGCGCGCCGGTCTGGAAGACCCGGACAAGCCGAAGGGCGTGTTCCTGTTCGTGGGGCCGTCAGGCGTGGGCAAGACCGAGACCGCGTTGGCCCTGGCCGACATTCTGTACGGCGGCGAGCGCAAGCTGGTCACGATCAACATGAGCGAGTATCAAGAGGCCCACAGCATCTCGGGCCTGAAGGGTTCGCCGCCAGGCTATGTGGGCTACGGCGAAGGCGGCGTGCTGACCGAAGCCGTGCGGCGTCAGCCCTATAGCGTGGTGCTGCTGGATGAAATTGAAAAGGCCCACCCCGATGTGCTGGAGCTGTTCTTTCAGGTGTTCGACAAGGGCGTCATGGATGACGCCGAGGGCCGGGAAATTGATTTCCGCAACACGCTGATCATCCTGACGTCGAACGTGGGTTCCAGCACCATCATGCAAGCCTGCTTGAACAAGCCCGCCAGTGAGCGGCCGTCGCCCGATCAGTTGTCGGAACTGTTGACGCCGCAGCTGTACAAGGCGTTCAAGCCTGCGTTCCTGGGCCGCATGAAAACCATTCCCTATTTCCCGGTGGATGATGATGCGCTGGCGCACATCATCGGGCTGAAGCTCGGCCGCATCGCGCGCCGGGTGCAAGCCACGCACCGCGCCACGTTCGAGTGGGACGATGCGCTGGTCGAAGCCGTGCTGGCGCGTTGCACCGAAGTGGATACCGGTGCGCGCAACGTCGACCACATTTTGAACGGAACGCTGTTGCCCGAAATCGCCGAGCAGGTGCTGAGCCGCATGGCGCAGGGTGAAGCCATCGCCAAGATCCGCGTGGGCGCGGGCAAGAACGGCGACTTCCGTTTTCGCATGAGCTGACGCAGGAGACGCCGACATGGCTCTTGAACTCGCCGCCGCCAGCCTGTTGGGCGCAGGCTTCACCCAAGCGGATCGCCTGCTTGATCTGAGCACGCCGTTGGGCCAGGACAAGCTGCTGGCGGAACGGCTTCAAGGCACCGAGCAACTGAGCGATGGCGGCTTTGCCTTGCAGGTGGATGCGCTGTCTGATGACGCGCACATTCCGCTGAAGTCGTTGATCGGCCAGCCGGTGCAGGTGACGTTGCAGACGGCCTTGGGCCGGGATGAGCGCCGCGTTTGGTGCGGCCTGGTATCGGAAGCCCGCTTTGATGGCGCCAACGGCGGCTTTGCGCGCTACCGCTTGCGCATTGAACCGTGGCTGGCGTTGCTGAGGCAGCGGCGTGACAGCTATGCGTTCCAGGACTTGTCGGTGATCGACATCGTTGACAGCGTATTTGGCGACTACAACGGCCAGGGCGCGGTGGCGCCGCAGTGGCGTTGGGAAGTGAAAGACCGTGACGCGTATGCCAAGCGCAGCCTGACCATCCAGTACCGCGAAACCGACTACGCCTTTGTGGAACGATTGCTGGCGGAAGAGGGGCTGTTTTATTGGGTGGAACACGAAGCCGGCGAAGGCGAACCGGGCACCCATACCGTCGTTATCGCTGACCACAACGGCGCGTTTGAAGCCGGCCCGCAAGAAAGCGTGAAGTTCCAGCGCGCGGACGCCACTGAAACCGAAGACACCATCCAGACCTGGCGCCAAAGCCGCACGTGGCGTACCAACGCCGTGCGCCTGGCCACGTGGGACTACCGCGCGATGCAGGCACGCAAGGTCAGCGCGCAGGTGGATGACAAATTGCCGAATGCCATGGAGCTGGCCGATTCTGATTACCCCGGCCAGTACCTGTTCGAAGATGGCGGCCAAGGCGAGCGTCTAGCGCATAACGCGCTGGCCGCGCAACGCGTGCGGCAGTCGCTGTACGAAGGCGAAGGCACGGTTCGCACGCTGGCGCCCGGCCACCGCTTTACGTTGACGGGCCATTGGGGGCCGTCGCAAGGCGAGGGGGCCGATTTTGTGGTGCTGCGCATGCACCACGACGCCCGCAACAATTTCGATGAAAGCCTGGGCGCGGCGGTGACGCAGGCGTTGGGCGCAGCGGGCGAGCCGCAGGACGGCGATGCGGATTTCTATCGCAATCGGTTCGAGGCCATTGCCGCCACGCTGGAATACCGGCCCAGCACGGTGGATGGTCATGGCGCGCGGCTGCATCCGCGGCCCACGGTGCATGGCTCGCAGACCGCGTTGGTGGTGGGGGCGGGTGACCCGGTCTATACCGACCGCGACCACCGCATCAAGATCCAGTTTCATTGGCAGCGCGGCAGCGCCTCCAGCAATCGCCAAGACCATCCGGCAGGGGCCGACAATGCGCCCGCCAGCGAAGCCTTAGGCACCTGGGTACGCGTGGCGGAACCCGTTGCCGGGTCGGACTGGGGCGGGCATTTCGTGCCGCGTCTGGGGCAGGAAGTGCTGGTGCAATTCCTGCATGGCGATATCGACCGCCCGGTGGTGGTGGGTGCGCTGTACAACGGCGCAGGCACGGATAACGCGGCGAACAATCAGGTGCAAGGCGGCGCGGCCAAGGCCACCGGCAACGCACCCGCGTGGTTCGCGGGCAGCGAGGCCGGTCATGCGCACAACGTGGTGATGTCGGGCTTCAAGACGCAGGCGCTCGCCGAAAGCGGGCAGGGCATGGGCGGCTACAACCAGCTGGTGCAGGACGACACGCCGGGGCAGTCGCGGCTGACGGCGTCGACCACGCAAGCCGAGGCGCGGCTGAACCTGGGCCATCTGAAGCAGCAGCGCGATAACGAACGCTTGTCGGATCTGGGCCATGGCGCGGAGCTCGCGACGAGCGAAGCGCTGGCGCTGCGGGCGGGCGAAGGCCTGCTGATCAGCGCGGATAAGCGCGAAGGCGCGGCGGGTGGTTTGCTGGATAGCGAAGAGGCCATCCAGCAGATGGAGAAAGCCATCGAGCAGGCAAACGAGCTGTCGGCCACGGTGGTGCGGCAGGAAGCGCTGCTGCCGGGCGATAGCGAGAAGACACGGCCGCTGAACGAGCTGGACGCGGTGCGCAAGGTGATGGAAGGCACGAAGGGTGAAGAAGGCGTCACCGTGCCCGCCTACACGCTGCCGCACATCCAGGTGAGCGCGCCCAAGGGCATTGGCCAATACACGCCGAAGAACGCGTACACGGTGGCGGGCACGACGCTGTGCCAGGTTGCGCCGGATGTGAACTGGGCGGCGGGTGCGAACCTGGCGGTGTGCGTGGCGCAGGGCGTGGTGCTGTTCACGAAGGGGCTGGGCGGCAGCGGCCGCGCGGTGGAGGAGCAAGGCATTCGTCTGCATGCCGCAGGCGGCAAGCTGCGCTTGCAGAGCCAGAAGGCCCGCATGCGCCTGGCGGCCGAGAAGGCGGTGACCTTGGTGTCGGCGCAGGGCGCGGTGGATGTCAACGCGTCAAAGAAAGTACTGGCCACGGCGGCGGGCGCCTATATGCGCATCGAGGGCGGCGGTATTCAGCTGCATGCGCCGGGCAAGGTTGAACTGAAGGCGGGCGTGCATAGCTGGGTGGGGCCGCAAAGCGGAACCGGCCCCGCGCAGCCGCCGCAGGGCGATATGGAAGGCTGCGCCGCCGCGCTCGAAGACGCGGCCGGCAGCGGCGCATTGGCGGCATGACGATGACCAGGATGCCGGGCAGTCCTCACCAAGCAACGGCGCGCGCCGAAGACCGTGTTGAACGCGCCATCGCCGGTTTGCGCGCGGTGCTGGATGGCCGCGCCAACCGCCGCGTGCTGCTGCTTTGCGATTCGACGCTGGCCGATCCGCTGGCGGAAGATATCGCCACGGCGGGGCTCGCGCGGCGCGAGGTCAATCTGATTTCCCAAGGTGCGGCCGCGCCGCCGTTGTATCTGGCCGAGGTGCCGGATGAGATCCGTCATGAACGCCTGATCAACGCCAGCATCCGCTTGGCCGTGGACGAAGCCATGCGCGCCGCGCCTGCGGCCAAACGTCCGCGGTCGATGTCGGCATGGCTGGCCACCGACTTGCCGCTGGCGGAAGTGGCGCAGCGTCTGATCCTGCGCGCGCGGCTGCGCGACGCGCAAGGCCGCGTGCGCATCCTGCGGTTCTGGGACCCGCGCACGACTCAATATCAAAGCGAGCTGTATGCCGGGACGGTGCCTGCGTCGTGGATACCGGGCGTGACCTGGATGTCTGTGGACGGATTCGCGCGTTGGCAGGTGTTGCCGGACACGCCCGACCCGATGCAGACGGTGACGCCGGAGTGGCCGCGATTGGCGCGCCTGGGCCGTATCAACGCCGTGCTGCAACGGCTGAACGCAGACGGGCTGTGCTGGGGGCCGTCGGTGCTGGACGCAGTGCGGCGTGGGCTGGATGCCGGGGCGGCTTGCGGCATGGATGACGATGACGACGTGGCGCTGTTCGCCGCCTGGCGCGTGCGCCTGGATGCGCCGCTGGAACAGGCGCCATCGTTTGCGGCCCTGCTGCGCGAAGTGCGTGAAGAGGGCGGCCATTTGCGCAACGCCGCGCAAGACATGGAAGACGAAGATTGGGAGCGGTTTGCGCAGGAAGCGCAAGCGCAGGAGGACTTGCAAGCATGACGACTGACTACGACGCGCTGCCCTGCAAGGGCAAGTTCTGCGGCCGGCCGGGCCTGCCCATCCTGCCGATGCGGATTTCGTATGTTCCCGGCGGCAAGAATGATCTGCCCGATGGGGTCTACACGGACCCCGAGCTCTACTACGAGACCATGCGCCAGGGCGCGTACATGCTGCGCGCCATCACGGCGGGCTATGTGTATATCTGGGACCCGCGCCGCAGCTACGGCTGGCGCGCGTTCGCCGCCACCGCGACGGGGCAGATGAAGGAAGTGCCGGTGGATGACGACGACCGGCCGTCCCAGCAGCCGACGTTCACGTGCACGCGCGAGGGGCATGGCCTGGAATCTGCCTTGATCAATGTGGAGGCGCCGGCCAATGCGTCGCGCACGGTGTGGGTCGGCTATTCCCGCGTGTGGTGGACGCGCGATATACGCCAGGCGCTGGTGCGGGACGACAGGTGGCGCAAGAAGGTCATGCTGGAGCTGGATGCGAAGGCGGTGTGGGCGGGCGGCCACCCCGATCCGCTGGCTGGCTACCGCGTGGCCGAAAACGGCGCGAATCTGGCGAAGCATTCCATCGAATTTCGCGATGCGGCTGGGGCGGCCACCTTGTTTGCCAATACGCTGACGCCGGGCACGAACGTGTTCGGCGGAAAGGCCGCGGAAATGGCGGAGAAGATGCGTCAGATGACGCCCAAGGGCGGCATCGTGCTGGCGCTGCGTGATCCGGTGGGCGTGCTGGCGGACGTATCGACGTGGCGCAACAAGCGCATGGGCGATCTGGCCGACCATCACATGGAGCCGACCCGTCTGCGCGAAGTGGGAGTGGCGCAGATCATCAAGGGTCTGGAAAAGCAGATGGACGCTGGCGGTGACGAAGTCAAACGGATGCGCGAGCGTGTCGATGTTGGCAAGGTCAATAAAACGCTAAGCGACAACACCGCAGCCATCAGCCGGATGAAGGCCCTGATCGATGGCGCCGCCCGGGACTGGACGTGGTGGTATGGCCGCGAGTCGTTCTGGGTGACGCTGAAGACCTATTCGCCCAAGGATGACGCGGCGGGCGTGCGCCTGGAAGATGACATGGCGCTGTGCGTGGATGGCGCCGGGGCGGTGGAGTGCGAGCACAAGGCGATCGACGATTCGCTGAAGGACGACGATTCGGACGGGATGTACGAGGCGATGTGGCGCGGGATGGCCTCGAACGATGGCGAGCTGCTGGCCTTCTTGCAGAAAGAGGCCAAGGGCAAGCTATCGAAAGAGATCTCGAAAGTTCGCAAGATGGTCAAGAGCTACAACGATTGGCTGACCAAGCGGCGGGCGCAAGGCCTGCCGACGCCGATCACGCCGGTGCGGGCCGCCACGACCGCGATTGGCCGGTTTATCGCCACCCAGCTATTGCGGCTGCAATTGGCGCGCGACCCCATTGCGGAGCGGGTCGCGGCGCGCGTGACGTTCACGATGGCCGCACGCATGAATACCGTGATGGTGGTTCGAACCCATACGACCACGGTTCCCAGGCTGATCGCGGATATGCACCAGATCATCTGGGAACCGAACCCCAGGGCGATGGCGGTGATTGCGGGCGGTGGCATGAACGCGACGCAGCACATGCAGGCCGGGTGGATCGGCACGCAGTCCGAGGCATCGCGGCCGGTCACGATGAACTACATCATTCCGCAAGAGGTCGACGCGCAGCTCAACGCGCCACCGCCGACCGGGGCGCGGCCCGGCGCGGGGACGAGGCCTCCGCTGGGGCTGCCAGCGCCACCGACGGTGCTGGCGCTGCCTGCACCCACGATGTCGCCGATGGCCGGGCTACTTAAATGGGCCAAGTCGCGAGATGGCGCCAACGCCGGGGCGACGGGCGTGATGGCGCTGGTGGCGATTTATTCGTCGGTGTCGGATTTGCGAGCGGCGCAAGTGGTTGCGGATGGCAAGAAAGAACGCAAGGCGTGGTTCGGCATCACCTCCGGCATGCTGGGGGTGGGCAGCGTGGCGATCGAAGTCACCGCGGGGGCGATCGGTGCGCGCGTGGGCACCAACACGGCATTCACGATGAACTTGCAATTGAACATGCGCTTGGCGACGTTCCGAACGGCAGGCGCCGTGTTTGCAACGGCGGCAACCCTGGTGGACAGCACGAACAATGCGCTCAGCGCCATCGACCAGTACGACGTCCACAACTACGAAGCGGGCGGCGCGTATGCGACGTCGTCGGCGTTTCTGCTGATGTCAGGCCTGACGGGCGTAGCGACGGCGGTGATCGCTGTGGGCGGGGCGTTCAGCACGGCAGGCGTCGTGGCGGGCGCGGGCGGGTTCGGCGGGGCGATGGTCGGGCTGACCAGCGGCGGATCGGTGCTGCTGGGTATTCCGGTGTGGGGCTGGATCGCACTGGGCCTGTGCTTGTTGGCGGCCGGCCTGTATTTCAAATTCTGGGGCGACAGCGCGACCGACAACGAGCTGGAGGTCTGGTATACGCGCTGCTGCATGCGGTCATCGGAATACGAAGGCGTGGAAGGCCGCGAGCTGTATGCGACCCGCGAAGACGAGCTGGAAGATTTCAACCGGGCCGTGTTCGGCGTGCGCGTGATGCTGCAATGGTATGGGTTCACGGGCGGCGAACTGTTCGGCCGCGACCGGGTGGTGCTAGAGGTGGTGATGCCCGGCTATACCCAGAACAGCGACTACGCCTATAACCTGAAACTGATCGGCCCGGGCATCAGCGTGGTGGTGGCCAGCAAAGGGTCGATGCGTGCGCAAGACCCGGACTTGCAGCCGCGCGGCGCGTCGCAAGCGCAAATGGTGGCGGGCCGGCCAGACCCTGAAACCTGGGCCGACCGCGTGGACAAGTACGTTGATAACTTGAGCGCTCGGCCAGGGTGGGCGGATATCTGGCGCTGGATACGCAAGGACCGCAGCCAATCCGTTGAATTCACCAGCAAGCCTTGGGACGATTCGGTCCAATTTCAGATTCATAATGGCTACGCGGTGTTGCGCACCGAAGTGCTGGTGGATGACGACATCTTCACGGAAGCGCTCATCAAGATCGAGTTTTGGCCTGACCCGGAACGCATGCCGGATATTCGGTCGCTGCCGGTGGGCGGCGCGGGCACGAATGTCGTGAAAGCGACTAATTGAGAAGGCTTCAAGCATGAATAGCAATGTGACAAGGCTTAAAGCATGAATAGCCATGAAGGTATCCAGGCGGCCGTCTACACGCGCTGGCATCAGCTGTCAGTGCCGCTGGCGTTCGCGTTGGCCGCTGGCAGCTTCATGCTGGTTGTGTTCAACCGTGGCCCAATCGCCTTGGCGATCGTGCTGGCGGTGCTGGGCTTACTGGTGCCGCCGTTGGTGGCCTTCAGAGGTTTTCCTACCCGCAATGCAGTGAAGGTCACGCCCGACGGCCTGGAATTCTCGCGCCGTTCGCCTATCGCGTTCGCCGATTTGAAAAGCTGGGGCACGGACGATTATCTGAAGCTGATCCGGCCGGGGCTGCCGACGCTGTTGGTCAGCCCAGTCGACCTGCCCAGCCGCGAGCGCTTGCTGCGCGACTTCGAGCAGGCGCTGGCGGCCTGGCAGAAGCGGCAGCCGGCTGGCACGGATGCTGCGCACCGCACGCACTTCTACGGTTCGACCGGCGGCCGCCTGGTGGGCGCGGTGATCACCGCCTTGGGCGTGGGCTCGGCCGCACTGGCGCTGAACTTGCGTGAGCCCTCGATCTCGCTGGCGATCGTGGGGGGGCTGGGCGCGCTGTTCGGCTTGTCGATGCTGTTTGGCAGGCGGGGCTGAACGGTAGCGCTCGCGTCGCGCTTCATTAAGTTCTGGCTTAACGATGGGTAAACGCCCGCTGAACCACAGCGGGCGCGCGGCTCTTTATAGTGGCCGCACTGCCATCCACGGAGCGCCGCATGTCTTCTTCCCCTTCCCCTGAGTCCTCGTCCACCTACCCCGAAGCGGTGTTGTTCGATCTGCTGACCGCCTTGCTGGATTCCTGGACGGTATGGAACCGGGCGGCCGGCTCCGAGACCGCTGGCCGGACCTGGCGCGCGGAGTATCTGCGCCGCACCTATGGCTGCGGCGCGTATCAGCCTTATGAGCAACTGGTGCAGGAGGCCGCCGCCACCGTCGGCCTGCCGGCAAGCGCGCCGGCTGCGCTGGAAGCGCACTGGGACGAACTGCCCGTCTGGGAGGGCGCGCGCGAATTGTTGACGGCGCTGCGGCCGCATTGCCGGCTGGGCGTGGTTACCAACTGTTCCGACCGCCTGGGCCGGCGTGCCGCCAGCTTATTGGGGGTGGATTGGGATGTGGTTGTCACGTCGGAAGCCGCGGGGTTCTACAAACCCGATCCCCGCCCTTACGAACTGGCCTTGTCACGCCTGGGGGTGCGTCCCGAAAATGCGGCGTTTGTGGCGGGTTCTGGCTACGACCTGTTCGGAACGAGCAAAGTCGGCATGCGCACCTATTGGCACAACCGGGTGGGGCTGACGCTGCCCGACGGCGCGCCGCCGCCCGAATTGGAATCCCCCACGCTGGACGCGGCATTGCCCTGGCTGGCGCGCTTTCACGTAGGCTGAATGCCGGCCTGATAGCGGGCTTGAACTCAGGCCTGAACGCGGTCTTGAACTCAGGCCTGAACGCGGGCCTGCACCGCAGCAATCCCCGGTTTGCCAACACAAAATGTTGCTGGTCGCCTTGCGTCCCCTTGCTAGCATGGTCTACGCCGGAATGATCCGGCACACCGAAGGGATAGTGGAGGTTGCCATGAATTCAAGAACAATACTCAACCGGGTCGCCGTGGTGGCGGCGGCGGGTGCGTTGCTGGCGGGGTGCGCCACGCAACAGCAAACCAACACCGCCGTGGGCACGGGGGCGGGGGCCGCGGTGGGCGCGGGCATCGGCGCGCTGATCGGGCACGGCAAGGGCGCGGCCATTGGCGCCGGTATCGGTGCGGTGGCGGGTGGCCTGGTCGGCTACAACTGGAAGGTCGTCAAGGACGACGTGCAGCAGTCGGGCGCGTCGTCGTTGGGGATCGACGTGGTGGAAATGCCCGATGGCAGCCTGAAGGTCAACATTCCCAGCGGCGTGTCGTTTGACACGGACAAGACGCAACTCAAGCCGGCCTTGCTGCCGGTGCTGGACAGCGTGGCGCGGTCGCTTAATCAGCATCCCGAACTGCGCACCAAGGTCGTCGGCCACACCGACAGCACGGGCGCCTTGGCGCATAACCAGACGCTGTCCGTCAACCGCGCGAAAAGCGTGACGGACTATCTGGCCAAGCAGGGCGTGGCGTCGGGCCGCATGGCGGTTGAAGGACGCGGGCCCAATGACCCGATCGGCGACAATGCGACCGCCGAAGGCCGTGCGCTGAACCGGCGCGTTGAAATCTATTTGTATGCGGTCAAACAATAAGGTCTAGCCATGAGCATGTTTCCCCCCGCCCGTATCGGCACTGATATCGCCGTGGCCGCGCTGACCGGTTGGCAGGCAGACGCCACGCGCGACGCGATCGAGAAGCGGTTTCGCTTCCCGAATTTCAACGCTGCGTTCGGGTTCATGGCCCGCGTGGCCATGTTTGCGGAGAAACTGAATCACCACCCGGAATGGACCAACGTCTACAACCGGGTGGATGTGACCTTGACCACGCATGACGCGGGTGGCGTCACGGAGCTGGACGTGCGCATGGCGCAGTTCATGGACGAGGCCGCCTCGCAGTTGGGGGCGACGGCGCCGAAGGCGGACGCCTAGCTGTCGTCGTCGCCTGCGCGATCTTCGCGGTCTTGCAGATGCTCGATCAGGCGGTCGAGCATCCCGCCCAGCGCGGTTTGTTCGGCGGCGTCCAGGCAGCCGAAGATCTCTTCATTGCGGCGCGCAATCAGCGCGATGATGCGCTGATAGTGCGCCATGCCGGCTTGGGTGGGCGTCAGCACCACGCCGCGCCCATCTGACGCGGACAGCGCTTTTTCCACCAGCCCGCGATCCACCAGCGCTTGCGCCGAACGGCTGGCCTGGCCTTTGTTCAGGTTGGCCGCGCGCGCCAGATCGTTCACCGATAGCGGCGCGTATCGGCCAATGGCGGCCAGGCAACGCGCCTCGCCCAAGGGAATGCCGCAGTCCGACAGGTAGGCGCGATTCGTCTCCCGGTCGGTGATCTTGTTGAGCACGTGCAGGCGGTAGGTCAGGAATCGTTCCAGGGCCGGCGTTGGGTCGTCTTGCGGCGGAGTGCGGCGCGGGTTCTCGTTCACGGCGGGCGGCGTTGAATCTTGCGTTGTCACGTGGGGTGGGCGGCGGTGGGGGCGGGATAGTCTGCCACAGCGCGTTCGCCCAGGCAGGCGCTTTCGGCTTGCGCCAGCAAGGCCAGGGCGGTGCCGGCGTCGGCTTGGCGGCTCAGCAAAGACAAACCCAGTATCGACAGGAATAGCGGCGCCTGGGATTCACCCACGCGCGTCAGCGCCTGCGCCATGCTGGTGTAGATCTGGTCCAGTTCATCGGGATTCATGCTTGGCCTTTCGGTTGGGCGCGCGAGGCGATTGAAGGATAGTAGGGCGCGAGTGCGCTGAGCAACGTGCCGGTGTCGGGGGTGGCCCAGCGGCCCAGCACATAGCCGTCGGGGCGCATCAGGCAGACCATGCCGTCAACTGCGCCATAGCGTTGGCGCAACTGGCCATGCGCGTCATCCCAGCCGCCGTCGCCCGTGCGCACGATGCGCAGGGGATGGGGCGCGTCTTGCGTGGCCGCAGCCAA
Source organism: Achromobacter kerstersii (assembly GCF_902859595.1). GTDB lineage: Bacteria > Pseudomonadota > Gammaproteobacteria > Burkholderiales > Burkholderiaceae_B > Achromobacter > Achromobacter kerstersii. Next base: position 101,536 of record NZ_CADIJQ010000007.1, read on the forward strand.
TGCGGCAAGGTCTGCAGCCAATGTGGCATCGGGCGATACCGCCAGCATGACGAAGCCGCGGCCGAAGCATTCACTCAGGTAGCGCGGCGTGTCGCCGTCTTGCAGACGCGCGTCGGGGGCGGGCTGGCCCGGCGCGGCGGCGATGCCGGCTTGGCGGGCGCCGTCGTGCAGATTCAAGGGCGAGGTGTCGTACGAGATGGGCGCGGATTGGCGGGGGTTGATCAGCGAGCGCACGGTGTCGTCCGCCAAGGCCAGCCGCAATGCGGCTTCGCGCATCAGGCGGAAGCCGAAATCGGGCGGAGCCATGAATTCCGTGCTCTTCGCGCCATAGGCCAGGTTCTGGCGGGTGGCGTGAACGCGTTCGATGCTATAGCTGTCCAGCAGGCTGTCGGGCGCCTGGCCCTTCAGCACCCAAGCCAGCTTCCAGGCCAGGTTGCCCGCGTCGTCCAGGCCCGAGTTCAGGCCGCGCACGCCGAAGATCGGCACCAGGTGGCCGGCGTCGCCCGCGAACAGCACGCGGCCGTGGCGGTACTGGTTCAGCGTCAGGCATTTGGCGTTGTAGACGGAAATCCACAGCGGCTTCCACGGTGCGGTCTCGCCGATCATGTCCAGATGGCTTTGCACGCGCGGCAGTACGTTTTCGGGCTTGACGGCTTCTTCGGGATCTTCGTCGTCGCGGATTTGATAGTCCACCCGCCAGACGTTGCCGGGCTGGCGATGCATCAGCAAGGTCGAGCCGGGGTTGGAGGGGGGATCAAACCAGGCCAGGCGTTCGACCGGGCGGTTGGAGGCCTGCTCGATGTCGACGATGACGTAACGGCCTTCGTACTGCATGCCTTCCAGCTTCAGGCCCATGGCCTCGCGCACGGTGCTGCGGCCGCCGTCGCAGGCGATGAGCCAATCGGCGCGCACCGTCTGGCGCTGGCCGCCGGCGTCGATTTCAACATCGACGCCGTCAGCGTGCGCCTGCACGCCGGCAACACGGGCCGACCATTGCAGCGTGGCCAGCCCGGGGTGGCGTTGCATGGCCTGATGGGCATATTCCTCGACCGAGTATTGCTGGATGTTCACCATCGGCGCGTAGCGTTGCAGCGGATCGTGCGGCATTTCAAAGTGCAGCACTTCGCGGTCGCGGTAGTAGCTGCGCCCGCCGGTCCAGGCCAGGCCCGTCTCCACGAGCGGCCGGTCCGCGCCCGCCCAGCCCAGGATTTCCTGCGAGCGGCGCGAGATGCAAATGGCGCGGCTGCCACTGCAATAGTCATCGTCGGCTTCCACGGTCAAGGAAGCGATGCCGTATTCGGCCAGCAGCGCGGCCAGCGTCAGGCCGACGGGGCCTCCGCCAGCGATCAGGACGGGTACGTGCGCGGGTAGCGGCATCTTGTCTCCAGAATCTATTTGGTTGTTTGCGCAACTATATTCCCGAAAAGTTGCGCACGCAACTAGTTATGAAGGGCGAAAAAAAACCCGCCGGTTCGGGCGGGTTTGGTTCGGGCGGGTTTCTTGGCGGGCGCGTCAGGATTTGTCGCGCACGTCTTCGCTGCCGAGGTATCAGTTGCGCACGTCTTAGTTGCGCACGTAATAGATACGCATCGCTTGCTGCTTCTGCGCGCCGTCCATCACGCGCAGCACCACCACCTTGGGGGTGAAGCCGTCGGGCAGCTTCAGCTGGCCGAGTGCGTAGTCGTAACGGTCGACATTCAGCGTCGGACCTTCGGGCGTGACGGTGGCGGCGCGGCCGTTGGGGTAGCTGCCGTCGATGGAGAAAGTCAGCGTGCCTTTGAAGGGGGCGCCGGTGCGCTCTTCGCGCATGACCAGCACTTGGTAGTCCAACTGGCCGGGGGCGCGCTTGAACGTGGCCGAGCGGATGCCCAGGTTGCCGCCGCGCGGGTCGGCGGGCATGGCGTCCTGGAACAGAACCAGTTCTTTGTTCAGGGTGTCGATCTTGGCGCGGGCGTCAGCCAGATCGGTTGTCAGCTTTTCGTGGCCCGACTTGTTGGCGTCGCGCTGCTGGGTGGCTTCTTCCAGCTGCGTTTGCAGACGTTGGCGCTCAAGGTTCGAGGCGCTGAGTTCGCTGTGCAGCGATTCCGATTGCTCGACCGTCAGGCGTTGCGGGCCATAGTTGGTTTGCAGGAAGAGCACGCCGCCCGCACCCAGGGCGATCCCCACAAGCAGCAGGACGAGCCAGCGCGGCAGGCGCCGCGTGCGTTGACCGGGTTGGTATACGGAGGGCTTGAATACAGCCCGTTGCGATCTTCCAAACATCCCCATTCCTAGAAAACTTCCTGTGTGTTGCTCGTCCGCGCGGTGCCCGCGCGTGCCAAAGCGTCAGAGAATACCCCGTTAGCCGGGGCCGTTGGGTGCGCGGACAAGCCTGGTTGCGCACCTTGATATTGTGAAATATGTGAGCATTAACGCGCCATGGCGCGGAGCTCTGCGTCAAGATCAGCAAGCCGTTGCGGGGTGCCGACATCCGTCCAGCGGCCGGTGTGGTGAGCGCCTTGCGCCAGACCGTCAGCCATGGCTTGCCGGAAAAGGGGCAGCATGGGCATTGCCGTGCCGCGCGGGACGGTCTTGAACAACGAGGGATGGTAGACGGCGATGCCTGCGTAGGTCAAACGCGGCTCGCCCTGAGCGTGCAGGCGGCCGTCGGACGCCAGATGAAAATCGCCATTGGGGTGCTGGACGGGGTTATCCACCATCAGCATCCAGGCGCCGCCGTCGGGCAGGCCGGCCGCCCGCGCCGGGGCGGCGGCGGGATTCCAGTCGCACCAGACGTCGCCATTCATCACCAGAAAGGGGGCATCACCCAGCAAGGGGAGTGCCTGCGCGATGCCTCCCGCCGTTTCCAGCGCGGTGCTTTCCGGCGAATAGCGGATGCGCACGCCGTAAGCGCTGCCATCGCCCAAGGCGTTTTCGATCTCGTGACCCAGCCACGCATGGTTGATGACGACGTCGCGGATGCCGGCCGCGGCCAGCCGTTCCAGATGCCAGACGATCAGCGGCTTGCCGCCCACCGCCAGCATGGGTTTGGGCAGGCGGTCGGTGAGCGGGCGCATGCGTTCGCCGCGGCCCGCGGCAAGAATCATCGCCTGCATCAGAACGTGTACCCGACGCTGACCTGGCGGTCATCCATGCGGTCCAGCAAGCGCAGCAGCGGCGTGAAGACGCCATAGCGCTGGGCGACCTGGCGCACGTAGCCGTTCACGCGAGGCATGTGGGCCAGGTAATGGGCCTTGCCATCGCGATGGTTCAGGCGGGCGAACACGCCCAGGATGCGCAGGTTGCGCTGCAAGCCCATCCATTCATAGGCGCGGTGGAATTCCGCGAAATCGGCATCGACCGGCAGGCCGGCGGCGCGCGCCATTTCCCAGTAGCGGATCGCCCAGTCCAGTTGCTGCGGTTCTTCCCATGTCGTGCGAGCATCCGTCACCAATGACGCGAGGTCATAGGTGATTGGGCCGGCCAGCGCATCCTGGAAGTCGATGATGCCGGGGTTCGGGCCGTACTGCGGCTGGTCGCAGACCATCAGGTTGGGCGAGTGAAAGTCACGGTGCACCAGCACCTGCGGCTGGCCGCCATTGCTGGCCGACAGCAGCGCGAAAATCTTGTCCAGCGCGTTCGCGGTCTTGTCGTCCAGCGTCACGCCGTGGTGCTTTTCCACGTACCACTCGGGAAAGAGCTTGAGCTCGTCAGCAAGGCGGGGGGTGTCGTAGTTGCCCAAACCGGCCGTGGACGCCTGTTGCAGGCGGACCAACGCGGCGAGCGCTTCGCGGTACAGCGTCTGAAGCTGGCTGTCGGACAGGCCAGCCTGGATGCGCTGGTAATAGGTCTGCTCGCCCAGGTCGGACAGCAGCAGCAGGCCCTGGTCCAGATCCTGTGCCAGCACCTTGGGCACGTTCAGGCCGGCGTCCGCCAGCAACTGGCCCACATGCAGGAACGGGCGGCAGTCTTCATGCGCGGGCGGGGCGTCCATGACAATCAGGGTGCGCTCGCCTGCGTCCAGCCGGAAATAGCGGCGGAAACTGGCGTCGGCAGAGGCCGGGCGCAGCGTGCCGATGGCCAGATTCAGGGAGGCGGACAGGCTTTCCAGCCAGTTGCGGATCTGCACCAGGCGGGGGTCGTGATCGTTTTTCAAAGAAGATCCGTGTCAGAAGGGCAATATTGCTGAAATTTGCGTTCGGCGCACATAAGGCTGGGCGTATGGCGCGGCTTCTCTATAATACCGGCTCGTTTCCATTCGCATTGGGGCCTTTTCGGGCGCCGATGCCGGATTTCCCATCGTAGATAAGGGCTGTTTTCACTCGTGCGCAAGGTTCGGTGGTTGATCCTCTCTGCTGTCAGCGTCGCCGCCGGAGCCGTTCAGGCTCAAGGCAGCCAGACCGCGACACCAGCTGCATCGTCGGCGACCGCCGCCTCCTCGGCTCCCGTGCTGCGCACCTCTCCCGGTTTGCGCATCCACCGCCTGCCGGACGACAGCATCCCCGCCTATATGGAAGCGGACAGCATTGAAGGCGATCCGGATTCCGACCTGACCCTGACGGGCAGCGCGCAGGTGCGCCGCATCGACGGCGTGATCAAGGGCGACCGCATCAACTACCGCAAGGATACGGGCGAGGTCGACGTCCAGGGCAGCGCGCGCATGATGCGCGACGGCACGCTGGTGACCGGCCCGAACGCCAAGTTCAACGTCGACAAGTATTCGGGCGAAGTCGAAAAGCCCAACTTCTGGATGGGCGCCACCGGCGGTTTCGCCGTGGCCGAACACGCGGATATTTTCAGCAAGTCGCAGATGCGGCTGCATACGGTGACCTATAGCGGCTGCTCGTGCGAGACGCCGTCCTGGTACATCAAGGCCAACACCGTCGACATCGATTTCGACGAGAACGAAGGCGTGGCGCGCAACGGCGTGCTGTATTTCAAGGACGTGCCAATTCTGGCGTCGCCTTACATGACCTTCCCGGTCAAGAAGGAACGCAAGTCGGGCTTTCTGATGCCGACCTACGGCACGACCAGCCAGGGCGGTTTCGACTTCTCCCTGCCTTACTACCTGAACCTGGCGCCCAATTACGACGCAACCATCCAGCCCCGCTATTTCTCCAAGCGCGGCATGCAGTTGGGCGGCGAATTCCGGTATCTGGGCAACAGCTACGTCGGCACGATGGATGGCACCTATCTGCCCAATGACAACATTACTGGCGAAGACCGGTGGATGTACTGGTGGCGCCATCAGCAGGTCTTATCGCATGGCTTCTATGCGGACTGGGACATCGCCAAGGTCTCGGACGACAACTATTTCCGCGATATTTCGCAGTTGGGCCTGAACCAGGCATCGACGACGTATCTGCCGCAGCGTGGCCGAGTGGGCTGGAGTTCCAATTACTGGAGTGCGTACGCACAGGTCTACAAGTATCAGACGCTGCAGGACCCGGATGCGCCCCTGGTGCCGCCCTATGACAAAGAACCCGAGCTCTTTTTGCGGGGTGCACGCTATGACTGGGGTGGTTTCGACGTAGATTGGACCACGACGGCAGTGCGTTTCCGCCGTCCTGATTTTGGCTCCACATTGCGTTATCCAGATGGCGACCGCTTGCAGAGCTATCCGACGGTGTCGTATCCGGTCATTCGCCCGGGTTGGTTCATTATTCCCAAGGCTGGTGTCAATTACACCCAGTACCAAACGAAATGGTATGGCGTGGACGCACTCGGTCTCAATGGGGGGGCGGCGGATGGACTTCCGCGTTCGCAATCGCGCACCGTCCCCATCATGTCCTTGGACGCCGGCATGATCTTCGAACGCGACACCTCGCTGTTCGGCAAGGCCTCCACGCAGACGCTCGAACCGCGTCTGTACTACCTGCGCGTGCCGTACCGGGATCAGTCCAAGATGCCCGTCTACGATACGTCGCTGGCGGATTTCAGCTTCTCGCAGGCCTTCGAAGAGAACATCTACACGGGCGGCTGGGATCGTATTTCCAACGCCAACCAGCTGACCGCGGCGTTGACGACGCGCTGGCTGGACGCCAGTACCGGCTTCGAACGCATGTCGCTGGCCGTGGCCCAGCGCCTGTACTTTGAAGACCAGAAAGTGACCCTGCCGGGCGAGACGCCGCGCGAAAATGTGCGGTCGGACTTCCTGGTGGGCGCCAGCGCGGCGCTGACCGATACGCTCAGCACCGACGTGGCGGCGCAGTACAACCCGTATGACAACAACTGGTCGCGCGGCTTGGTCAGCGCGCGCTGGTCGCCGCAGCGTCTGACGACGGTGGCGCTGTCGTACCGCTATCAGCGTGATCCTCAAACGGGGGTCCAGTATCAGCCGCAGGGGCAGAACCAGATCAGTCTGGCGATGCAATGGCCCTTCAGCAAGCGCTGGTATGGCGTTGGCCGCGTCGACTATTCCTTGCGCTCCGGGCCGTCGAGCACGGTCGCCAATACGACGGAATCCCCCCGCGTTACGCAGGCCATCGCCGGCCTGGAGTACAAGGGTGATTGCTGCTGGGTGGGCCGCGTGGTCTATCAGCGCTACGCCGTGTCGGCAACGGACGCCAACTCCGCAGTGTTCTTCCAGCTTGAGCTGACCGGTCTGGGTTCCTTGGGAACCGATCCGATGAACCTGCTGAACAGAAGTATCCCTGGCTACACCGGCATTACCCCGCCTGCGCCGGCCGGGACCACATTTGAAAGGTATGAATGATGCGTAGGTTGCACTCTTTGCGCCGCCTGTCCGGCAGTGCGCTGTTGCTGGCGCTGTGCGCCGGCCTGCCCGCCGCACACGCGGCCGAGCAGACGGGCCGGCCCGCAAGCAATGGCGGCAAGGCCGCGCCCGCCGCTTCGCAGAAGGCCGCGCCGGCCGCACCCGCCGCCAAGGGCGAACAGTTCGTGGACGGCATTGCCGCCGTGGTCGACAAGGACGTGATCACGCTGCGCGAATTGCGCGATGCGTCGGTCCGTATTGCGTCTGAACTGAAGTCGCGCGGCATCCAGGTGCCGGACGACCAGACCTTGCAGCATCAGGTGCTGCAACGCCTGATCATGGAACGCGTGCAGCGCCACGAAGCGGATCGCCTTGGCATTCGCGTGGACGACGCCCAGGTTGATCAGGCCATCACGACCATTGCCGGCCGCAACAAGATCAGCGTGGCGCAACTGCGCGCCGAAATCGAAAAGTCGGGCACCTCGTGGGATGCCTACCGCAAATCGCTGCGCGATGAGATCCGCACGGATCGCCTGCGCCAGCGCGCGGTGGATTCCACCATCGTCATCTCGGACGCCGAGGTGGATGCCTTCCTGAAGGACCAACGCCGCAATCCGGCGTTCGGCGCATCGCCGCAAGCGGCCGCTCAGCAGCAAGCGCAACAGCAGGCCCAGCAGCAACCCGCGCCAGAACAAGCCGCGGCGCCGTCGGGCCCGATGCTCTACGCGTTGGCGCAGATTTTGGTGCGCGTGCCGGAAGGCTCGACACCGGAGCAATTGGCGGCCTTGCGCAAGAAGGCCGAAGGCGTCCTGGCGCGCGCCAAGCGCGGCGACGACTTCGCCAGCCTGGCGGCCGCCGCCTCGGACGGCCCGGAAGCGCTGCAAGGCGGCGTCATGGGCGTGCGTCCGCTGGATGGATGGCCCGACCTGTTCGTCAAGGCCATCGGCAATCTGCAGAAGGGCGATGTGTCGGGCTTGATCCAAAGCGGCAACGGCTTCCACATCATCAAGGTCATGGACCGCGGCACCGCCCAGCCGGCGCCTGGCCGCACCGCGCGCGCGCCGGCGCCCACGCCGGCTCCGCAACCCGCTGCGCGCCCGCAAGCGCCGGCGCAGCAAGGCCCGACGGAAGTGATGCAGACCCGTGCGCGCCACATCCTGATCAAGACGTCCACCGTCATGAGCGACGAAACCGCGCGTCAGCGTCTGGAGCAGGTGCGTCAGCGCCTGGTGGCTGGCGACGCCAAGTTCGAAGACATGGCGCGTCAATACTCGCAGGATTCGAACGCGCCTCAGGGCGGCGAGCTGGGCTGGTTGAACCCGGGCGAAACCGTGCCGCCGTTCGAAGCCGCCATGAATGCCTTGAAGCCGGGCGAAATCAGCCCGCCGATCCAGTCGCCTTTCGGTTGGCACTTGATCCAGGTTGAAGAACGCCGTCAGCACGACGTCACCGACGAGCTGGCCCGCATGAAGGCGCGCCAGATTCTGTTCGAGCGCCGTGCCCAGCCTGCCTTTGAAGATTGGCTCGACCAGTTGCGCGCTCAGGCGTACGTCGACAACCGTCTTGAGAAGCAGCAGAAGATCCAGCAGAACAACCGCTAAACGCATTACGGGCTTTTCATGTCTCAACACCAGGCGCGCAAGCGCTTTGGCCAGAACTTTCTGACCGACGAAAGTGTCGTCGAGTCCATCGTCCGGGCGGTTGCACCCGCCCGTGACGATGCCGTGGTCGAAATCGGCCCGGGTTTGTCTGCGCTGACCCGGCCGCTGCTTGAGCGGCTGGACCATCTGACCGCGGTTGAGATCGACCGCGATCTGGCCGCCCGCCTGCGCAAGCAGTTCGAAGCCGGCCGCCTGACGGTGGTCGAGGCCGATGCGCTGACAGTCGATTTTTCACAGTTCGGCAGCGCGCTGCGTGTCGTGGGCAATTTGCCCTACAACATTTCCAGCCCGCTGCTGTTCCATCTGATGACGTGGGCCGACCACATTCGCGACCAGCATTTCATGTTGCAGCGCGAAGTGATCGACCGCATGGTCGCGCAACCGGGCTCGGGCGATTTCAGCCGCCTGTCCGTGATGCTGCAATCGCGCTATCGCATGCACAAGCTGTTCGACGTGCCGCCGGAAGCGTTCGATCCGCCGCCCAAGGTGGTGTCGGCGATTGTGCGCATGGTGCCGCTGCCGGCAGACCGGCTGCGTCCGGTCAGTGTCCGCGCCTTTGAAACGGTGGTGGCGCGCGCCTTCTCGCAACGCCGCAAGATGCTGCGCCGCGTGCTGGCCGACTGGGCGCCGCAAGTGCCGTGGGAAGCGCTGGACATTGCGCCGACCGCACGCGCGGAAGATATCTCGGTCGACCGCTATATCCGCTTGTCGGACGCGCTGGTGGAAGCGGGCGTACTGCAAAGCGCCTGAATTCCGGCCGCACATGAGAAAGCCCGCGATGATGCGGGCTTTTTTTTATGGTGCCGGGCGCGTTATGGCTGATGGACAGAACGACGCCGATGGGCAGCGTGCCAGCGGTGCCCCCGGCCCCTTACAACATCCGTTTCTGCGCCGCCATCCACAGCTGCATCACGTCGCGCGCACGATCCGCCAGCAGCTTTTCTGCGTCCGTCAGCGCCTGCTGCAACGTGATCGGCCCCGGCGCCAAGCTGAACGCCGCGCTGATGCCGACGGCATGCAGCGCTTCATAGCCATCCCCCAGCGACCCCGCCAACGCCACGACCGGCACGCCCGCGCGTTGTGCAATCTTCGCCACACCGGCCGGTGTCTTGCCGCGCAGCGTCTGCGCGTCCATGCGGCCTTCGCCGGTGAACACCAGCGTGGCGCCTTCGATGGCTTCAGCCAAATGGCCCAGCTCCGCCACGATCTCGACGCCCGGGCGAAAGTGCGCTTGCAGAAATGCCTTGGCGGCGAAACCCAAGCCGCCTGCCGCGCCCGCGCCCGGCTCATTGCGATGGTCCACGCCCAGATGGCGCGCGCAGACATCGGCGAAATTGCCCAGCATCTGATCCAGCGTTTGCACCTGTTCCGGCGTGGCGCCTTTTTGCGGGCCGAAGATATGGGATGCGCCGTGCGGGCCGCATAGCGGGTTGTCGACGTCCGAGGCGATATCGATGCGGATCTTGGCCAGACGCGGATCAAGCCCGCGCGTGTCGATGCTGGCCAGCTTGCCCAGCGCGCCGCCGCCGGGCGGCAGGCTGTGGCCGTCGGCGTCCAGCAAACGCACGCCCAGCGCGGTCAGCATGCCGGCGCCGCCGTCGTTGGTGGCCGAACCGCCCAGGCCCAGGATGATGCGCGTGGCGCCGGCGTTAACCGCCGCCAGGATCAGTTCGCCCACGCCGTGGCTGCTGGCGCGCATCGGGTCGCGCTTGCTGGGCGAGATCAGTTCAAGCCCGGCTGCTGCCGCCATTTCGATCACCGCGGTGCCGTCTGCCAGCAGCCCCCAGATAGCGTCGACCTTGTAGCCGAGCGCATCATTTACCGTCAGCTCGTGTTCCTTGCCGCCGGTTGCAGCCAGCACGGCTTCAACCGTTCCTTCGCCACCGTCGGCCATCGGCACGCACACCGTGTGGGCGCCGGGAAACGCGGCTTTGACGCCGCGCGCAATGGCCGCCGCCGCATCGGGCGCGGACACGCTTTCTTTGAAAGAGTCGGGAGCGATGACAATTTTCACGGGTTTGACTGGGCTCGTAAAAGGCTGCGATGAAGGTGGCGAGAAGGCCGGCGTGACGACCATGATACCCGTGCGAACGCAGGCGGCGTACCATAGCGCTTTCGTTGTTTTTGCGAGAGTGGACCGTCATGCCTGTATTGCGCCGCACAAAAATTGTCGCTACCTTGGGCCCTTCGACTTCGTCGCCCGAACGCATTGAAGCCTTGATCCGCGCAGGTTTGGATGTGGCCCGTTTGAACTTCTCGCACGGCAGCGCGGACGATCACCGCGACCGCGCCCGCCTCGTGCGCGAGATCGCCGCCAAGCAAGGCCGCTTCGTCGCCATCATGGGCGACCTTCAAGGCCCCAAGATCCGCATTGCGCGCTTCACCGACAAGCTGGTGCAGCTGCAAGTCGGCCAGCCGTTCACGCTGTCGCGCGTGCATCCCAAGGATGCCGGCAACGCCAGCATCGTCGGCATTGACTACCCCGAACTCGTGACCGACTGCCGCGTGGGCGACGAGCTGTTGCTGGACGACGGCCGCGTGGTGCTGGTGGTTGACCGCGTTGAAGGCGACGAAGTCCACACGACCGTCACCGTCGGCGGCCCGCTGTCGAACAACAAGGGCATCAACCGCCGTGGCGGCGGCTTGTCTGCGCCCAGCCTCACCGACAAAGACCGCGTCGACATCAAGCTGGCCGCCGAGATGGAGCTGGATTACGTCGCGGTGTCGTTCCCGCGCTATGGCAGCGACATCGACGAAGCCCGCACCCTGCTAGCCGAAGCGGGCAGCCAGGCCTGGATCATCGCCAAAATCGAGCGCGCCGAAGCCGTTGCGGACGACGAAGCGCTGGACTCGCTGATCCGCGCGAGCGACGGCGTGATGGTGGCGCGCGGCGACCTGGGCGTGGAAGTGGGCGACGCCGAATTGGTGGGCATTCAGAAGCGCATCATCCAGCACGCCCGCACGCTGAACAAGGTGGTGATCACGGCGACGCAGATGATGGAATCCATGATCTCCAGTCCCATGCCCACGCGCGCCGAAGTGTCCGACGTGGCCAACGCCGTGCTGGATTACACCGACGCCGTGATGCTGTCCGCCGAAAGCGCGTCAGGCCAGTACCCCGTGGAAACCGTGCAAGCGATGGCGCGTGTGTGCCTGGGCGCGGAAAAGCATCCCACGTCCACGAAGTCGCATCACCGCATGGGCGAAACGTTCACGCGCTGCGATGAAACCATCGCGCTGGCGGCCATGTACGCGGCCAATCATTTCCCGGGCGTCAAAGCCATCATCGCGTTGACCGAAAGCGGCCACACGCCGCTGATCATGTCGCGCATCCGGTCGGGCGTGCCTATCTACTGCTACAGCCCGCACAGCCTGACGCAGAACCGCGTGGCGATGTTCCGTGGCGTCTACACCATTCCGTTCTCGCCGTCGGATTACGAACCGGCCGATCTGAGCAACGCCGCCATCGACGAACTGCGCAAGCGCAATCTGGTGCAGACGGGCGATTGGGTCATTCTCACCAAGGGTGATTTCTACCGCGACAGCGGTGGCACCAACGGCATGAAAATCCTGCTGGTGGATTGATGCGCGGCGCCTGCGGGGCTTGCCCCGCAGGCAGTTATCGCCTTCAGCCGAAGAACCAGTAGCACACGCCGATCGCGGCCAGCACACCGGCCAGATCGGCGATCAGCGCGCAGCCCACCGCGTGGCGCGCGCGCAGAATTCCCACTGATCCGAAATACACCGCCAGCACATAGAAGGTGGTTTCGGTGCTGCCTTGCATCACCGCGGCGAGCAGCGCGGGGAAGCTGTCGACGCCGAAGTGCGTCATGGTTTCCAGCATCATCGCGCGCGCTGCGCTGCCGGAAAACGGCTTGACCAGCGCGGTGGGCAGCGCGTCAACGAAACGCGTGTCCCAGCCCGCGTGCTGCGCCATCCAGCGGATACCGTCCAACAGAAAGTCCAGCGCGCCCGAGGCCCGCAGCACGCCCACGGCGCACAGCATCGCCACCAGATAGGGCAGCAGGCTCTTGGCGATGTCGAAGCCTTCTTTGGCGCCTTCGATGAAGGCTTCGTACACTGGCACTTTTTTCCAGGCGCCCGCAATCAGGAACGCCAGCAGGATGCCGAACAGCGCCAGATTGCCCATCAGCGACGACAGCGACGCGATGGCCACGGCTGACATGCTGGCCAAGAGCGCCATGAATCCGCCCATGACGAGCGCCGCGCCGCCCAGCCACAGCATGACGACGGGGTCGGCCAACCGCAGCCGCTGGCACAGGGCAACCGCCAGAAAGCCCGCCAGCGTGGATGCGCTGGTGGCCAGCAGGATGGGCAGGAATACCAGCGTCGGGTCCGCCGCGCCCTGTTGCGCGCGGAACATGAAGAGCGTGACGGGCAGCAGCGTCAACGATGACGCATTCAGCACCAGGAACAGGATCTGCGCGTTGGTGGCGGTCTCGGGCGTGGGGTTCAGCGATTGCAGCTCGCGCATGGCGCGCAGGCCGATCGGTGTGGCGGCGTTGTCCAGCCCCAGCCCATTGGCGGCGAAGTTCAGGGTGATAAGACCAATGGCGGGATGATTGCGCGGCACCTCGGGCATCAGACGGGCAAACAGCGGCCCCAGCAAACGCGCCAGCCGCTCCACCAGGCCCGCGCCTTCAGCGATGCGCAGAAAGCCCAGCCACAAGGTCAGCGTGCCAAACAGCAGCACCATGACTTCCACGGATACGCGCGCCATGTCGAACAGGCTGGCCACCATCAGGCGGAAAACGTCGGGGTCTCCGATGGCCAGCCAGCGGTACAGCGCGGCGGCGGCGGCGGTCAGGAAGAAGCCCAGCCAGAGTTTGTTCAGCATGCGTCTTGATGCCCGGATAGCGGTTGATTGCGCACCAGCGCGGGGGACGCCCATTGTCGCAGAGTCAGCGCTGTCCGGCTTGGCCGCGCGCCGCCAATTCTGGTACTTTGACCCGAACCGCCCTAGGGCCATAACAGTGAGGGACACTCATGGATTTCAATGCCTGGCGCCGCCGCCGCATCTCGGAACCTGCGTACCGCTGGGCGCGCAACGCCTTGCCTCCCATGTCGGCGACCGAGCGCGAGGCCATCGAGGCCGGAGACACCTGGTGGGACGCAGACCTGTTCACCGGCAACCCCGACTGGCGCAAGCTGCTCGACGTGCCCGCCGCCACGCTGACTCGCGAAGAACAGGCATTCATCGACGGCCCGGTGGCGCAACTGTGTTCCATGCTGGACGAATGGGACATCACCTGGAACCGGCGTGACCTGCCGCCAGCGGTCTGGGCGTTTCTGAAATCGCAGCGCTTCTTCGGCATGATCATCCCGCGCCGCTACGGCGGGCTGGGCTTTTCGCCCTATGCGCATTCGGAAGTGGTGCGGCGCATCTCGGCGTATTCCATCACCGCGGGCGTGACGGTGATGGTGCCCAACTCCCTTGGGCCGGGCGAATTGCTGATGCAGTTCGGCACGCCCGCGCAACGCGACTATTGGCTGCCCCGGCTGGCGGATGGCAGGGAAGTGCCGTGCTTCGGCCTGACCAGCCCCGAGGCCGGGTCGGACGCCGCCTCCATGGTCGACACCGGCGTCGTCTGCCGCCAGGTGGTGGACGGCCGCGAGCTCATCGGTATCCGGCTGAACTGGCACAAGCGCTACATCACGCTGGGGCCGGTTGCGACGGTGCTGGGCCTGGCGTTCAAGATGAGCGACCCCGACGGCATTCTGGGCGGCGCGAAAGACATCGGCATTTCAGTGGCGCTGGTGCCCACCGAGGCGCCGGGCGTGGAGATCGGACGGCGCCATTTGCCCGCGATGCAGGTCTTTCAGAACGGCCCCAACAAGGGGCGCGATGTGTTCGTGCCGCTGGACGCGCTGATCGGCGGCGAGGCGCGTGCGGGGCAGGGCTGGAAGATGCTGATGAGCGCGCTGGCGGCGGGGCGTGGCATATCGCTGCCATCGCTGTCGGCCGCAGCCGCGGTCATGTGCGCGCACACGACCGGCATGTATGCCCGCGTGCGTGAGCAATTCGGCATCCCGGTCGGTAAATTCGAAGGCGTGCAGGAACAGCTGGCTGTGCTGGCGGGCAACGCCTATCTGGTCGAAGCGGCCCGCCGCCTGACGTGCGCGGCGTTGAACCAGGATGTGAAGCCGGCAGTGGTATCCGGCATCATGAAATATCACGCGACTGAACGCATGCGCGGCTCGGTCAATGCGGCAATGGATGTGCACGCCGGGCGCGCCGTCATCGACGGGCCCAGCAACTACTTGGGGGCGCTGTATCGCTCGGTGCCCATCGCCATCACCGTGGAAGGCGCGAACATCCTGACGCGCAATCTGATCATCTTCGGCCAGGGCGCCATCCGTGCGCATCCGTACCTGATGCCGGAAATGCTGGCTTTGGCCAACCCGGACGAAGAGCGCGGCATCGAGGTTTTCCACGATGTGTTCTGGCGGCATCTGCGCCACGCAGGCAAGAACACGCTGCGCGCGATTGGCCGCGCGTGGACGGGTGGAATGCTGGCGCCGTCGCCGGTGTCAGGCCCCACGGCGGGACACTACCGCCGGTTGGGGCGTTATTCGGCGGGGTTTGCGTTGCTGGCGGACGCCACCTTGGCGCAGTTGGGCGGCGGCTTGAAGCGGCGCGAAATGATCTCGGCCCGATTGGGCGATGTGCTGTCCGAGCTGTATCTGCTATCCGCCGTGCTCAAGCGCTGGGAGGACGACGGGCGCAAGCACGACGACCTGCCGCTGGTGCATTGGTGCATGGAGCAGGGCTACGCCACCATCGAAAAGAGCCTGGATCAGGTGCTGCGCAACCTGCCGGGCCGCGTGCTGGCCTGGGGGCTGCGCGCGGCCATCCTGCCGCTGCGGCTGGCCCGCGGGCCGAACGACGCGCTGACCCGGGAATGCGCGGAGCTGCTGTTGAAGCCGTCGCCCACACATGTGCGGCTGGCGGCGGACCTGCATCGGGAACCGTCCGGCAATCCGGCGGCGGGCGTGCTGCTGGGGGGCGGACGGCGGGCGCACGACCCGTTGGCCGATCTGACGCGTGCGTTTGCGCTGGTGGACGCCGTGCAGCCCATCCGCGACCGGCTGCGGCAATCTGGCGTGCGTGATTGGCGCGAGGCGCATCAGCGCGGCGCCATCACCGACACACAGGCCGCGCAGCTGGAAGCTGCCGAGGCGCTGGTGTCGCAGGTCTTGCAGGTGGATGATTTCGCGCCGGAGGAGTTGTCGCCGCAGGTGGCCAAGGCGTCTGGCGAGGCGGCGGGCGATGCATCCGCTAACGCATCCGATACCGCGTCCCCCGCGCCTGCCCCCCGCCCGGACGCTTAATCGTCGGCGTTCGGGTCCATGCCCGGGAACAGGATTTCCGTGAAGCCGAACTTCGAGAAATCCTGGATGCGCGACGGGTACAGGCGGCCGATCAGGTGATCGCATTCATGCTGCACCACGCGGGCGTGAAAGCCTTCGGCTTCGCGCTCGATCGGTTTGCCATAGGGGTCGAAGCCGCTGTAGCGGATGTGGCGGTAGCGCGGCACCAGCCCGCGCAGCCCCGGCACCGACAGGCAGCCTTCCCAGCCGTCTTCCTTTTCGTCGGAAAGCGGCGT
Organism: Achromobacter kerstersii; assembly: GCF_902859595.1. Taxonomy (GTDB): domain Bacteria; phylum Pseudomonadota; class Gammaproteobacteria; order Burkholderiales; family Burkholderiaceae_B; genus Achromobacter; species Achromobacter kerstersii. The sequence continues at coordinate 117,519 of NZ_CADIJQ010000007.1, forward strand.
GATGACGGGATTGCACAGGATGGTCTGCGGCACGGCGGGCGCGTCGGGATAGCGCTCGTTGCGGTCGAAACCGAAGATCACCAGTTGCAGGTCCACGCCAATCTGCGGCGCGGCCAGGCCCACGCCCTGCGCCGCCGCCATGGTCTCGAACATGTCTTCGATCAGGGCGTGCAGCTCGGGCGTGTCGAAACGCTCCACCGGGGGCGCCACGCGCAGCAGGCGCGGGTCGCCCATTTTGAGGATGGGGTGGATCATGGCGGGCGTTCCTGATTAGTCCTGGCGGTCTTTCTTCTGAATGAACTCGATCTTGTAGCCGTCCGGGTCTTCCACAAAGGCGATGACCGTCTTGCCGTGCTTCATCGGACCGGCTTCGCGGGTGACCTTGCCGCCGCGTTCCTTGACCTTGTCACAGGCTTCGTAGGCGTTGTCGACTTCCAGGGCGATGTGGCCGTAGCCGGTGCCCAGGTCGTACTTGTCGGTGTCCCAGTTGTGGGTCAGTTCGATGACCGCGCCTTCGGATTCGTCTTGATAGCCCACGAAGGCCAGCGTGAACTTGCCTTCCGGGTAGTCGTTGCGGCGCAGGACGCGCATGCCGAGCACGTTGGTGTAGAAATCGATGGACTTGTCGAGGTTGCCGACTCGCAGCATGGTGTGGAGCATACGCATGGGATTTTTCCTTAAGCGATGAGGGGTTGGGGGAAGAACCGGGCAGCGCCGGCGCCTTCCCGTGTAATGCCGATGTCGCGCAGTGCGCCGCCCATGGCGTCGACCGCTAGCCGCATCTGGTCTGCGCCAAAGGCGCCGATGCAGCCGACCCGGAACGTGGGTTGTTCGGTGTTGAAAAAATTGCTGAGCACGTAGCCGCGCGCTTTCAAGGCGTCGACGAACAATTGCAGGTGCCAGTTAGGCGAATCCGGCGCATGGACGTTGACGACAATCGGGCCTTGCAGATCGCGCGGCAGGTAAGGCGTGAGCCCCAGCTCGCTGACGCCATCATAGAGCGTGCGCATGTTGGCGGTGTAACGCGCCAGACGCGCTTCGCGGCCTTCCTGGTGATACAGCTCCAGCGCCACGGCCAGCGCGGCAATCGTTGGCGCGGGGGGCGTGAAGCGGGGGCCGGCGTTGGGCGCCAACGTGTGCTGATAAATGTCGGCCAAATCCAGCGACCAGCTGCCCGCGTTGCCGCGTGCGGCGTCCAGCGCGTCACGGCGCGCCACCACAAAGGCTGCGCCCGGCAGCCCTTCCAGGCATTTGTTGGCCGTCAGCACGACGGCGTCTACCGCCGGCAGCAGGGACAGATCCAGCGGCAACGCGCCAAAGGCCGACACCGCGTCGACGATGACGCGGCGGCCCAGCGCGTGCGCGATGCGGGCCAGCTCAGGCACGTCATGGCAGATGCCGCTGCCGGTTTCGCTGTAGACCAGCGCCAGATGCGTCAGCGTCGGGTCGCGTTCCAGCGCGGCGGCGACGGCTTGCGGGTCAACGCGTTCGGTGGCGCCCACGGGCAAGGGCACCGCCACACGGCCCGCGTCGCCCGCCAGCTTCTGCAAGCGCGCGGCGTACGCGCCTGTGGACGGCGCCAGCAGGCGGCCGCCCGTGGGCACGAAGGTACGGATCGCGGCTTCCACCGCAAAGTGGCCGCAGCCGGGCAGCGCCAGCGCGGCGTGCGTGTCGGACGACGCCTGCGCCACACGCAGCACCCCATCGCAGACCTGCCGGTAGGTCTCGCGGAAGTCGTTGTCCCACGGCGCATAGTCTTGCGCCATGGCGGCCTTCACCCGCGCGTCGGTCGTGACCGGGCCCGGAATCAGCAGCAACATTGTCTAGTCTCCAAAGCGCCTCAGAACTGAGGCAAGGATGCGGGGTCGTGACGCCGCAGGATGTTCTTGGCGTCTTCGAAGTCGGGCAGAATCTGGCCCACTTCGCGCCAGAAGTCCTGACTGTGGTTCATCTCGCGCAGATGAGCAAGCTCGTGCGCGATGACGTAATCAATGATGCCGGGCGCGAAATGGATCAGGCGCCAATTCAGCATGATGTTGCCGTCGCTGGTGCACGAGCCCCAGCGCGTGGCGGCCGATGACAATCTCCAGCGGCGAATCTTCAGCCCGCTGATTTGCAGGAAGTGCGCCAGCCGCGCGCCGAACCATGCGCCGGCGCGCTGTTGCAGCCAGGCTTGGGCAGAGTCGCGGATGCGGCTTTGGTCGGCATGCGAGGGCAGCGCCAGCCAGAGCGTGTCGCCGTCTGTGGGCGCATCGGCGTCACCGGACAGCCAGGCTTGACGGCTGTCACCGCCCACACCAATCAGGATGCGCTTGCCCAGATACGGCAGTTCGCCGCCCGCCTGCCAGCGCGTGTGCGCCATGGCCAGCTGCTGCTTGCGGGCATGCCATTCACGCAGCTTTGCGAGAATCCAGCGGGCCTTCTCGCGCACGGCGTCGTCAATCTGTGTCAGCGTGACCCAGCTGGGCGCGGTGACTCGAAGGCCGTCGTCGGTGATCACAAATCCGATGCTGCGGCGGCGCGAGCGCAGCAGCACGAAGCCGATGGGCTGTTGCTCCGTTGGCACTTCGCGCCAGCGCGCGCCGGGCGGTAAAGGATCAGGGCAGGGCGTGGGTACGCGCGACGACGCGTTCGGCGACAACGTCAGCAGCGGCTCGCCGGAGGGGGCGGCGTTGGACGGGGGGCCGGACGGCGAGCTGAGGGGCGTGTGGGGTTGACTGTCTGGCCGGGTGCCGGCCTGCGCGTCGGGGAAAAGTGTCTTGGGGGTGACCGGCTGCGGGGGCGCCGCCTTGGGAGCGGGGCGGGGCGCGGCCGGTGGCTTCGGCGTGGCGATCAGCGGCGACGCGCCCTGGGGCGCGTCGTCTTCGTGCACGTCGAACAGGAGTTCGAGCTGATCAGTGCTGGACATACCTTTCGGGGTTGAGACGCCGCATTTCCCCTTCGATCCATGCCTGAACCTTCTGGTTCAGTTCTTCGGGGGAGAGTCCTTTGGATTCTATCGCGGGACCGATCGATAGGGTGATCATGCCGGGATATTTGACGAAAGCGTTGCGCCGCCAGCACTCGCCGGCGTTATGCGCGACGGGAATGACGACGGCGCCCGTGCGCGAAGCCAGCAGCGCGCCGCCCATCTTGAAGCGCGCCGTCTTGCCCGGCGGCACGCGAGTGCCTTCGGGAAACAGCAGCGGCCAGCGGCCTTCATCCATGCGGGTCTGGCCTTGCTTGACCACCTGATCAAAGGCGTCGCGGCCTTTCGAACGGTCGATGGCGATCATGCGCAGCAGCGCCAGGCCCCAGCCGAAGAACGGCACCATGTGCAGTTCTTTCTTGTAGACGAAGCAGACTTCGCGCGGCATGTGGGCCGGGAAGAACAACGTTTCCCAGGCCGACTGGTGTTTCGACAGGATCACGGCAGGGCCGTCGGGCAGGTTTTCCCAGCCCTTGACCTGCCAGCGGATACCGCAGAACACCTTGGCGCCCCAGATGGCCAGACGCGGCCAGCCCACCGTCAGCTTGTAGCGCCAGTGCAGCGGCAGCGGCGCCCACAGGATGCAGGCGAAGGCGTAGGGGATGACCGTGACGGCCAGGAACATGAAGTACAGCAGCGAACGTAGCCGGGCCATTGAATCAGTTGTCCTGAAGCAGAAGGTCGACCACGGCCGACAGGTCTTCACACACGCGCGTGTTCTCGGGCAAGCCGCCCTTGGCCAGCGTCTTCTTGCCATTGCCGGTTTGCACCAGCCACGGCGAGCAGCCCACGGCCGACGACGCCTGCAAGTCGCGCAGCGAATCGCCCACGGCCGGCACGCCAGCCAGATGGATGTCGTAGCGATGGCCGATCTGTTCGAACAGACCCGGACGCGGTTTGCGGCAGGTGCAGTTGTCGTCCGGCCCGTGCGGGCACAGGAAAACGGCGTCAATCGCGCCGCCCGCGGCAGCGAGCTCGCGCCGCATCTTGGTGTGGATGGCGGTCAGCGTGTCCATATCGAACAGGCCGCGCGCCAGGCCGGACTGGTTGGTGGCAACCACCACTTTCCAGTCGGCCTGCGTCAGCCGGGCGATGGCGTGCAGGCTGCCCGGCAGGGCAATCCACTCGTCGGGATTCTTGACGAACGCATCGCTGTCCTGATTGATGACGCCGTCGCGGTCAAGGATGATCAGTTTCACTGTGCCAGCCTGGAAATGTCGGCCACCTGGTTCATCAGGCCATGCAGCTGGCTCAACAGAGCCAGGCGGTTGGCGCGCACGGCCGGGTCTTCGGCCATGACCATGACGTCGGCAAAGAAGGCGTCTACAGGCTCGCGGGCCTGAGCCAGCGTGGACAGGCTGCCGGCGAAGTCGCCTGCGGCCAGTTGCGCTTCGGCCTGCGGACGCAGCGCGGCCACGGCGGCGGCCAGCGCGCGTTCGGCGGGCTCGACCAGCGCGGCGTCATTCACCGCACCGATCTCGCCTTCTGCCTTCTTCAGCAGATTGCCGATGCGCTTGTTGGCGGCGGCCAGGCTCGCGGCCTCGGGCAGCTGCGCAAACGCGGCGGCGGCGCGCACGCGCTCGGCCACTTGGTGCAGCGGCGGCGTCAGCGCAATCACGGCTTCCACCGCGTTGCGGTCGAAGTCGTTGATGAGCTGGTTGCGATAGCGTTCGTAGATGAAGGTGCGAACTTCAGCCAGCGTGTCGGCGGGAATCTTGCCGGCGGGGAAGGTGCCCGCGGCCAGTTCCAGCAGCCCGTTCAGGGACAGCGGGCCGTCTTCGCTGATCTTCAGCCAGCCGCCTGCGGCCAGTTGTTCGAACGCGCTGATCAGGCCCAGCGCGGCGCGGCGCAGGCCGAAGGGGTCGCGTTCGCCCGTGGGCGCCAGACCGATGGCCCAGATGCCGACCAGCGTTTCCACGCGTTCGGCGATGAAGAGCGTGGCGGCCGTCAGCGTGTCTTGGGTGACGGGCGCGTCGTAGCGGTTGCGGTACTGCGTGCGCAGCGCCTCGACGACGCTGGCGGGCTCGCCGTCGCCCGCGGCGTAGTAGGCGCCCATGATGCCTTGCAGCTCAGGGAATTCGCCCACCATGTTCGAACCCAGGTCGGCCTTGGCCAACATGGCGGCGCGGTCTGCGGCGGCGACGTCACCGCCCAGCTGGCCGGCCACGCCGCGCGCGATGGCGCGCACGCGTTCAACGCGTTCAAGCTGGGTGCCCAGCTTGTTGTGATACACGATGGAACCCAGCTGCTCGACACGCGCGGCCAGCGGCGTCTTGCGGTCGGTTTCGAAGAAGAACTGGGCGTCCGCCAAGCGCGGGCGCACCACGCGCTGGTTGCCTTCGACGATGTTCACCGGCTTGTCCGTGTGCATGTTGCTCACGATCAGGAAGCGGTGCGTCAGGCGGCCGGTGGCCGGGTCGAACAGCGGGAAGTACTTCTGATTCAGCCGCATGGTCAGGATCAGGCATTCTTGCGGCACTTGCAGGAATTGTTCTTCAAACTCGCCCACATAGACGGTGGGGTGTTCGACCAGTGCGGTCACTTCGTCCAGCAGCGCGGCCACTTCGGGGTCGTCGCCCAGCGTGGCCGACAGGCGGCCGGCGTGGTCCAGCAACTGGCGCTGGATGTCGTCGCGGCGGCCTTCGAAGGACGCCACGACACGGCCCTTTTCTGCCAGGGTGGCGGCGTAGGAATCGGCGTCGGCGAACGACACGGGGCCCGTGCTCATGAAGCGGTGGCCAAGGGTGTCGCGGCCCGCTTGCATGCCCAGCGCCGACACCGGCACCACGTCGGCGCCAAACAGCGCGACCAGTCCGTGCGCCGGACGCACGAACTTGACGGTGGTGACGCCGTCAGCCAATTGGTAGCGCATGACCTTCGGAATCGGCAGGCTGTTCAACGCTGTGTCGATGCCTTCCTGCAAGCCGGCGGCCAACGACGCGCCGGGGGCGGTGCCGCGAGCGACCAGGTAGTCCTGCTTGCCATCGGATTCGCGGTCCAGCGTGGCCAGATCAATATTTTCCAGGCCCTTGGCGGCCAGCTTCTTTTGCAGCGCCGGCGTGGCTTTGCCGTCTTCGGTCAGGCCGATCTTGGCGGGCATCAGCTTTTCAGCGTAGGGCTGGTCGGGCGCCTGCGCCAGTACGGCGGACAGGTGCACGGCCAGACGGCGCGGCGTGGAATACGCGGTGACCGCGCAGCCTTCGGCCAAGAGGCCGTGGCGTTCCAGCGTGGCGCGCACGCCTTCGGCATAGGCCTGGCCCAGCTTTTGCAGGGCCTTGGGCGGGAGTTCTTCGGTCAGCAGTTCGACCAGCAGCGGGCGGATGTTCGTCGTCATTTATGCAGCCTCCCCGCGGCGCAGCATGGGAAAGCCCAGTCGTTCGCGGGAATCGAAATAAGCCTGCGCAACAGCGCGCGACAGGTTGCGGATGCGGCCAATGTAGGCGGCGCGCTCGGTGACGCTGATGGCGCCACGCGCGTCCAGCATGTTGAACGTGTGCGCGGCTTTCAGCGCGGCCTCGTAGGCCGGCAGCGCCAGCGGCACTTCCATCAGGCGCTTCGCTTCGGCTTCGTAGTCATTGAAGTGCGCGAACAGCATGTCGGCGGACGAGTGCTCGAAGTTGTAGGTCGATTGCTCGACCTCGTTCTGGTGGAACACGTCGCGATACAGCACGCGGTTGCCGTTGGCGCCTTCGGTCCAGACCAGGTCGTACACGCTTTGCACGTCCTGCAGATACATGGCCAGACGCTCCAGACCGTAGGTGATTTCACCCGTGGTCGGCGTGCAATCCAGGCCGCCCACTTGCTGGAAGTAGGTGAACTGCGTGACTTCCATGCCGTTCAGCCAGACTTCCCAGCCCAGGCCCCAGGCGCCGAGCGTGGGGTTTTCCCAGTCGTCTTCGACGAAGCGGATGTCGTGTTGGGTGGGGTCAATGCCCAGCGCCTTCAGCGAACCGATGTACAGGTCCAGAATGTCCGGGGGCGCCGGCTTCAGCACTACCTGGTACTGGTAATAGTGCTGCAGGCGGTTGGGGTTTTCGCCGTAGCGGCCATCCTTGGGGCGGCGCGACGGCTGCACGTAGGCGGCGCGCCACGGCTCCGGGCCGATCGCGCGCAGGAACGTGGCCGTGTGCGAGGTGCCGGCGCCGACTTCCATGTCGTAGGGTTGCAGCAGGGCGCAACCCTGCTTGTCCCAGTATTCCTGGAGCGTAAGGATGATTTGCTGAAAGGTGAGCATAGGATTCTTGGAATTCGGTCGCCCGGGCAAGGCCTGCCATGGGCGTGGGAAACCCGGCATTTTAACTGGCCCGGGCCAGTCCTGTTTCCCCATGGCCGATGGACGGTTACATCTACGTCTTTTGGGCATCGTTCGGAAGGCGTCGGGGGCTTGCCGGGCGGCCGGCTGCGGCGCTGCGGGTGTGCCGCTGGCGGACGCTTCGGCAGACCTCGGCTGCGCCTGGAAACCAATGGTCGTATGATTCCAGGTTACGTCCCAAGTCTTATATAAAACCCGGAACCCGATTCCGAGAATTCCCGGAAGGAGCAGTCCCAATGTCAGACCTGATCACGGTGGAAGTCACCGACGGCATCCAGATCATCACGATCAACCGCCCCGAAGCCAAGAACGCCATCAACCTGGAAACCGCGCAGGTCATGGCCGCCGCGCTGGACCAGCTGGACAGCCGCGACGATATCCGTATCGGCATTCTGACCGGTGGCGGCGGCACGTTCTCGTCGGGCATGGACTTGAAGGCGTTTGCCAAATCCGGGCAGCGCCCCTACGTGGAAGGCCGTGGTTTCGCCGGCCTGAACGAACGCCCGCCCAAGAAGCCGCTGATCGCCGCCGTGGAAGGCTATGCGTTGGCCGGTGGCTGCGAAATGGCGCTGGCCTCTGACCTGATCGTGGCCGCCAATAACGCCAAGTTTGGCCTGCCCGAAGTCAAGCGTGGCCTGGTGGCCGGCGCTGGCGGCATGCTGCGCCTGCCGCGCCGCCTGCCGTACCACATCGCCATGGAAGTGATCTTGACGGGCGAAATGCTGACCGCCGAGCGCGCCTACTCGTTTGGTCTGGTCAACCGCCTGACCGAGCCGGGCGGCGCACTGGCCGGCGCGCTGGAACTGGCGCGCGCCATTGTCGAAAACGGCCCGCTGGCCGTGCAGACCGCCAAGAGCATCGTGTCGCAATCGGGTGACTGGGAGCAGGAAGGCATGTTCGACCGCCAGCGCCCGCTGATCGCCCACATTTTCTCGTCCGCCGATGCCAAGGAAGGCGCGACCGCTTTCGCTGAAAAGCGCAAGCCGGTCTGGCAAGGCAAGTAAAGCGTATCCCCGGCCGCCTTGAAAGGCGGCCGCAAAGCAACAACGATCTGTTCTCCCTTGTGGTTGGTTTCACCCGCCAGCCGCGTTTTCATGTTTTCCATCTAGACCCGCAAATCGCCATGTCCGTCATCATTAAAGAAGAAGACTTCATCCAGTCGATAGCCGATGGCATTCAGTTCATCAGCTATTACCACCCCGTGGATTACATCCGCCACCTGGCGCGCGCCTACGAGCGCGAGGAAAGCCCGGCCGCGCGTGACGCGATGGCGCAGATCCTGACCAATTCCCGCATGTGCGCCGAAGGCAAGCGTCCGCTGTGCCAGGACACCGGCATCGTCAACGTTTTCCTGAAGATCGGCATGAGCGTGCGCTTTGACACCAAGCGCACCCTGCAAGAGCTCTGTGACGAAGGCGTGCGCCGTGGCTACCTGAACCCGGACAATCCGCTGCGCGCCTCGGTGCTGGACGACCCGCTGTTCGCGCGCAAGAACACGCGCGACAACACGCCCTGTATCCTGCACGTCGAGCTTGTCCAGGGTGACAAGGTCGATGTGCAAATCGCTTCCAAGGGCGGCGGTTCGGAAAACAAGTCCAAGTTCGCCATGCTGAACCCCAGCGATTCGCTGGTGGACTGGGTGCTGAAGACCGTCCCGACGATGGGCGCCGGCTGGTGCCCCCCGGGCATGCTCGGCATCGGCGTCGGCGGCACCGCTGAAAAAGCCATGCTGATGGCCAAGCAGTCGTTGATGGAAGACATCGACATGTACGAACTGCTGGCCCGCGGCCCGCAGAACAAGCTGGAAGAGCTGCGCATCGAGCTCTACGAAAAGGTCAACGCGCTGGGTATTGGCGCGCAGGGCCTGGGCGGCCTGACGACCGTGCTGGACGTCAAGATCAGCACCTTCCCGACGCACGCGGCCTCCAAGCCCGTGGCGATGATCCCGAACTGCGCCGCGACGCGTCACGCCCACTTCGAGCTGGACGGCACGGGCCCGGCGCGCCTGGACCCGCCGTCGCTGTCCGAATGGCCGGAAGTGCACTGGGCGCCCGACTACAACAAGTCCAAGCAGGTGGACCTGAACACGCTGACGAAGGAAGAAGTCGCCAGCTGGAAGCCGGGCGAGACCCTGCTGCTGTCGGGCAAGATGCTGACCGGCCGCGACGCCGCGCACAAGCGCATCCAGGACATGCTGGCCAAGGGCGAGCCGCTGCCCGTGGACTTCACCAACCGCGTGATCTATTACGTGGGCCCGGTGGACCCGGTGGGCGACGAAGTGGTCGGCCCCGCAGGCCCGACCACCGCCACGCGCATGGACAAATTCACCGACATGATGCTGGAGAAGACCGGCCTGATCTCCATGATCGGCAAGTCGGAACGCGGCCCCGTGGCCATCGAAGCCATCAAGAAGCACGGCTCGGCCTACCTGATGGCCGTGGGCGGTGCAGCGTACCTGGTGTCCAAGGCCATCCGTGGCGCCAAGGTTCTGGGCTTTGCCGACCTGGGCATGGAAGCCATCTATGAGTTCGACGTGAAGGACATGCCGGTGACCGTGGCGGTTGACGCCCAAGGCACCTCGGTCCACACGACCGGCCCCAAGGAATGGCAAGCCAAGATCGGGAAGATTCCGGTCGCGGTGGCGTAAACCCCCTGCACAGAAAAACGGCCGCTGACGATTCAGCGGCCGTTTTTTTTGGGGGTGACGATAACGATAACGACAACGCGTCAGGCGCCGCCCAAGGTCTTGGTCTTGAATGTGGCAATGGCCTCGGCCGATTTCCCCAGCACGTCCCGCAACACTTCGTCCGTATGTTCGCCCAGCAGCGGCGGCGCGCGCCGGTACACCACGGGCGACCCCGAGAACCGCAACGGGCTGGCCGTGACGGGCGCCGTGCTGCCTGACGGATGCGGCAGATCGCGGCGCAGCTGCCGTGCTTCCGACTGCGGATGCGCAAACGCCTGTGCGATGTTGTTGATCGGACCGCAAGGCACGCCCACCGCTTCCAGCTTGGCGATCCAGTCGTCGCGCCGGCCTTCCTGCATGATGGCCGTCAACATGCCAATCAACAATTCGCGGTTCGTGACGCGCAGCCGGTTAGTGCAAAAGCGCGGGTCGTCGCCCAGCTCTGGCACGCCGATGGCGCGGCAATACGCGCGGTATTGCGATTCGTTGCCCGTCGCCACAATCAGATGGCCGTCGCTGGCCGCGAACACCTGATACGGCACCACGTTCTGATGCGCGTTGCCCGCGCGCGTGGGCGCCACGCCCGAGTTGAAATAGTTCGAGTTCTGGTTGGCCAGCAGCGCCACGTGGCAATCCAGCAAGGCAATGTCCAGATGCTGGCCCAGCCCGCTGCGATGGCGCTCTTGCAGCGCGGCCAGGATGGCGACGGTGGCGTACATGCCGGTGACGATGTCGGTAACCGCCACGCCCGCCTTCTGCGGGCCGCCGCCGGGCAGATCATCGCGTTCGCCGGTGATGCTCATCAGCCCGCCCATGCCCTGGATCATGAAGTCGTACCCGGGGCGTTGCGCGAAGGGCCCGTCTTGCCCGAAGCCGGTGACCGAGCAATAGATCAGGCGCGGATTGATTTCTTTCAGGCTGTCGTAGTCCAGCCCGTACTTGGCCAGCCCGCCCACCTTGAAGTTCTCAACCAGGATGTCGCTGACGGCCGCCAGTTCGCGGATCAGCGCCGCCCCTTCGGGCGTGGCCATGTCGGCTTCCACCGAACGCTTGTTGCGGTTGGCGCTGAGGTAGTAGGCGGATTCGCTGGTGTCCTGGCCGTCGCCATCCTTCAAGTAAGGCGGCCCCCAGGCGCGCGTGTCGTCTCCCACGCGCGGGCGTTCGATCTTGATGACGTCGGCGCCCAGGTCGGCCAGGTTTTGCGTGCACCAGGGGCCGGCCAGGATGCGTGACAAATCCAGCACGCGGATGCCATCGAGCGCGGGCGGCCGCGTCATGATTGCACCGTCGCGGTGCCGTGGCTCATGACCACGATGTCGCGTTCGCGCGCTCGCGCCCGAAAGCGGATCTGCCCATCCGGCATGCGCCAGATATCGCATTGCAGCGTCTCGCCGGGGTACACCGGCGCCGAGAAGCGCGTGTTCAAACTGGTCAGCCGCGACGCGTCGTAATCGCAGCAGCTTTTCACGATGGCGTGCGCCGCCACGCCATACGAACACAGCCCATGCAGAATGGGCCGGGGATAACCCGCTTGCTTCGCGACGTCGGGGTCGGCGTGCAGCGGATTGCGGTCGGCGTTCAAGCGGTAGAGCAGCGCCGCGCTGGGCGGAATGCGCAACTCGCAACGCAGGTCCGGCGCGCTATCCGGCGCGGCGGGCAACGGTTCGGGGCTGGCGTCGCCTTGCCCGAAACCGCCGTCGCCCCGGCAGAAGGTGCTTTGCTGCAAGGTGGCCAGATGCGTGCCGTCTTCGCCATGCAGCGTGCGCTCGGTGATGACGATGGCGCCTTTGTCTGCGCCCTTGTCGATCACGTGCGTGTTGCGGCTGCGGCCGGTGACCATGCCGGATGCCGGCAACGGCGCATGCACTGTCAGCCGTTGCTCGCCATGCACCACCTTCACCCAGTCGATTCCCGCGCGCGGCTCGCGCACCCAGAAGCCCGGGTAGCCCAGCACCACGCTCATCGTGGGAAAGGCCTGCAAGTCCTTTTCGTAGACGTAGCGCAACTGGCTGGCGTCTTCCGGGTCTTGCCCCAGGCCGATGCCCAGCGCGTACAGCATGGTGTCTTTCTGCTCATAGCGCTGACGGACCTCGTCAAAGCGCCAATCCTTCACGGTTGCGTAATCCAGCGGCATGGCGGTCTCAGATGGGGTCCCAGTCGATGACGTCAGGCGAACGCTCCAGCGCATAGAAGTGCTTGCGCATGGCGGGCACGGCGATCTCGGCGATACGTTCCGGCGTCCAGCCTTCGCTGTTGTGCACCGTGCGCAGCGGCCGCGGCTGGCTCATCAGCATGATTTCGTTGGCGCGCACGGCGAAGATCTGCGCGGTGATCTCGCTGGCCGCGTCGCTGGCCAGATACACCGCCATCGGCGCGACCTTGCCCGCTTCCATCTTCTTCAGCTTTTCGACGCGCGCCTTTTCTTCGTCTGTTTCGGCGGGGATGGAACTCGTCATGCGGCTCCACGCAAAGGGGGCGATGCAATTCGAGCGCACGTGGTAGCGCGCCATGTCGAGCGCGATGGATTTGGACAGCGCCACGATGCCCAGTTTGGCGGCGGCGTAATTCGCTTGGCCGAAGTTGCCGATCAGGCCGGAGGTGGACGTCATGTGCACGAAGGCGCCCGATTCCTGCTCGCGGAAATAGGGCGCGGCCGCGCGGCTCATGTAGAACGAGCCGTTCAGATGCACGTCAATCACCTGACGCCATTCCTCTTCGCTCATCTTGTGGAAAACCCGGTCGCGCAAATTTCCCGCGTTGTTGATGACGGCGTCAATTCGGCCGAACGCGTCGATCGCGGTCTGCACCACGCGGCTGGCGCTGTCATACGCCGCCACGCTATCGGTGTTGGCCACGGCCTGGCCACCCGCCGAAATAATCTCTTTCACGACCGCTTGCGCAGGCCCTTCGGCGCCGCCTTCACCGGTGAGCGATACGCCGATATCGTTCACGACCACCTTGGCGCCCGCCTGCGCCATCGCCAGCGCAATGCTGCGCCCGATGCCGCCGCCCGCGCCCGTGACGACCACTACCTTTCCGGAAACCATGCCGCTCATTGAATCGACTCCTTTGCTGCGGCGCGTGCGCCGTTTGTGGAAAACAGTTCCGCATCAACCGGTCTGGTTCACGGGAAAACACCATGGTAGATTCGACCCGGCATTCGAAGAATTCAAAATTAGAAATGCCCCCCTTCTGCGTGGTGGAACATGAGACATGATTTGACGGACCTGCGTTTGTTTCTGAACGTGGGCGAAACACTCAACCTGACCCGGGCGGCGGAACGCACGTTCCTGTCCTTGCCGGCGGCAAGCGCCCGGGTCAAGCACATGGAAGAAGCCTTCAAGGCGCGCCTGCTGGTGCGGCTGGCTACAGGCGTGGCGCTGACGCCCGCGGGCGAAGTGCTGCTCAAGCACGCCAATGCCGTCTTCCGGCAACTGGAATGCCTGAACGCCGATCTGCAACCCTATGCCAGCGGGTTAAAGGGACGCTTGAGATTGCTGGCCAACACCACCGCCACGAACTCGTTCCTGGCCGATGCGCTGTCCACGTTTCTTGCGGAAAACCCTGACGTGGACGTCGAGCTTGAAGAGAAAATTTCGGGCGACATCGTCATTGCCATCCGCGCGGGGGCGGGAGACCTTGGCCTGGTGGCGGGCAACATCGACGTCGAAGGCCTGGACGTCACGCCGCTGTTCCGCGACGAACTCACGGTGGTGACGGCGCTGGATCATCCGCTGGCCGCGTCACAGTCGGCGCACTTTGCAGACCTGGTCGACGCCTACCAGTTCGTGGGCATCCATCCCGACAGCGCCATCCAGACCTTCCTGGAAGACATTGCCAGCGGTCTGGGCAAGCGCATCTGCCAGCGCGTGCACGTCGGCAGCTTCGAAGCGGTCTGCCGCATGGTTGAAGCGGGTGCCGGCATTGCCGTGGTGCCACGCGCGTGCGCCGCCCGCTACAGCCGCCCCAACGCTTTGCATGTGCTGAAGCTGGACGACCCCTGGGCCTTGCGTGACCGCCTGCTGTGCCGGCAACGCGGCCGCGACTTGCCGAGCTTTGCCGAGTGCTTCATCGAACACGTGCAGCGCGCGGCGCGCGGGCAGTAGCATCGGGACGTTGTCCTAACTTGCCATCGTCCTTTTGGCGTGCGCCGGATGTCGTATCCGCGCATCGCCATAGGGAAAATCCTGTTCGGTCAGCGAACCCAGGTGCGCTGCGAAAGAGGGGCTTTTGAAAATATGTAGCGGCGAATCCGGGCGCTCGGAAAATAATAAAAAAGAGTTAGCAAACACACGCTAGCCAATAAGAGCGGCGGGCAGCAGTTCTGAACGCTTGACCGTGAACAAGACCAAGAATCAGGAGACTGCTGTGATCGATCCTCAACGCCGCCGCGTCGTCGCGGGGCTGGGCGCCGCCTGCGCCGCCGCTGCTTTGCCTGTGTTGTTCCCCAAGGCCGCCCGCGCCGCCACCTGGCCGGGCCACGCCGTCACGTTCATCGTTCCCTTTCCTGCGGGCGGCCCGGTGGACACCACCGCGCGCTTCACCACGCAGCCGCTGGGCCAGCTGTGGTCGGTGCCCACCGTTGTGGACAACAAGTCAGGCGCGGGCGGCATCGTCGGCGCGCAGTTCGCGGCCAAGGCCGAACCCGATGGCTATAACTTTTTCTTCGCGTCCATTCACCATGCGGTGCTGCCCAGCCTGCGCACCAACCTGACGTACGACATCACCACCGACTTCGTGCCGGTGGGCATGGCGGCGGTGTTCCCCATCGTGCTGGTGGTGAATGCGTCACTGCCCGTGAACACGGTGAGCGAACTGATCGCGTACGCCAAGCAGAACCCCGGCAAGCTGTCGTTCAGCTCGTCGGGCACGGGCGGCGGCACGCACCTGGCGGGCGAACTCTTCAACGCCATGGCCGGCATACGCATCCAGCACGTGCCATATCGCGGCAGCGCTCCCGCCATGCAGGACTTGTTGGGGGGGCAGGTGCAAGTGATGTTCGCGGATGGCCCGTCTGCCGTGCCGCACTTGAAGGGCGGCAAGGTGCGTGCGCTGGGCGTAGGCAACCCCACGCGGTCCAGCATGCTGCCCGATGTGCCGACCATCGCCGAGTCCGGCCTGCCGGGCTACGAAGCCTATTCCTGGAGCGGCGTGATGGCGCCCAAGGGCACCCCGCCCGACATCGTGAAACGCATGAACGCCGACATGGTGAAGGTGCTGTCAGACCCCGCCACGGCCAAGGGCATGATCGCGGCGGGCGCCGAGCCGAAACCAGGAACGCCCGAGCAGTTCGGCGAATTCGTGCGCGATGAAATCGTGAAGTGGCGCGACCTGATCAAGACGGCAAACATCAAGCTGGAGTAGGGGCGGGAAGGGGAATCAAGTCCCCTCACCGCAAGGAGGTGATCAAGCTGCCATCACCGCCTTGTGGTGATCAAGCTGCCATCACCGCCTTGTGGTGATCAAGCCCCCATCACTGCTTTGCGCGCGTTGCGATATTCCAATTCCAACTGATCCACCAGCGTCGCTATCGGCAGGATCTCTTGCGCTGCGCCCACGCCCTGGCCGGCGCTCCAGACATCTTTCCAAGCCTTGGGCCGTGAGTTCTTGTCCATGTTGGCGGGCGGCGCCTCGCCGTTCTTGGCCAACACCAGCGGGTCCAGTCCGGCGGCCTGGATGCTGGCCGACAGATAGTTCGCGGGCACGCCCGAGAAGTAGGGCGTGTAGGTGACATCGGCCGCTTGCGCTTGCAGCACCATTTCGCGATACGCCTCGCCTGCCAGCGATTCTTGCGTGGCGATGAAGCGGGTGCCCATGTAGGCGAAGTCGCAGCCCAGCACTTGGGCGGCCAGGATGTCTTTGCCGTGGCTGATGCAGCCCGACAGCGCCAGCGGGCCGTCGTAGAACGCGCGGATTTCATTGACGAGCGCAATCGGATTGATCTGGCCCGCGTGGCCCCCCGCGCCCGCGGCAACCAGGATCAGGCCATCAACGCCCGCTTCCAGCGCGCGCTTGGCGTGCCGCACGTTCGTGACGTCGTGATAGACCAGCCCGCCATAGGGATGCACCGCGCGCACCACCGCTTCGGGTGCGTGCAGTGACGTGATGATGAGCGGCACGCGCCGTTCCGCGCAGATGGCCAGGTCACCCTGCCAGCGCGGGTTGCTGGGATGGATGATCAGGTTCACGCCATACGGTGCAACCTTGGCCGACGGATCGGCGCGCCGCTTGGCCGCCAGCCCGTCTTCGATGCGGGTGATCCAGTCTTGCAGCTGCTCTTGCGGGCGGGCATTCAGGGAAGGAAAGGTGCCGATGATCCCCGCTGCGCATTGCGCCACGACCAGCTCTGGCCCGGAGACCAAAAACATGGGGGCGCCGATGATGGGCAGGCGGGTCTGGGCGTGTAGCGCAAGCGGAGGATGCATCTGTGGGCTCCGGTAAGGGTCAGCGGGGGTCAGTTGGCCTGGATGTTGGCGCTTTGGATAACGTCAGACCACAGGGCGTATTCGCGGTCGATGCGGGATTGCAGCGCCTGGGAATCGCCCGTGTTGATGGTGTAGCCGCCTTCGGTCATGGCTTGCCGGAAGGCGGGGTCTTTGGACACGTCGGCCAGCGCCCGCGTGAGCCGTGCGGAGACCGCGTCAGGCAGTTTTTTCGGCCCGACCAGCGCGTACCAGCCGACCACTTCGTAGTCTTTCATGCCGGCTTCCATCATCGTGGGCACGTCGGGCAGTTCCGGGTTGCGGGTCTTGGACGTGACGGCCAGCGCGCGCGCCTTGCCGCTTTTGATGAAGGGGATGGCGGTGCTGGTGATGTCGAACATGAACGTCACCTTGCCGCTGATCACGTCCATCATCGCGGGCGAGTTGCCGCGGTACGGCACGTGCAGCATGGACGCGTCGGCCTGCTTCTTCAAGAGTTCGGCAGACAGGTGGTTGGACGCGCCGATGCCGGCGGAGCCGAACGACACGGCATCGGGATGCGAACGCGCGTAGTTGACAAGCTCGCCCACATTCTTGGCGGGAATCTGCGGGCCGATCAGCAGCACGTTGGCGTAGTCGACCACCAGCCCGATCAACGAGAAATCGCGGCGCGGATCGAACAGCGTGCTGCGTTGAACCAGCGGCGACATGGTCAATGTGGGGCTGGCGGCAAAGCCCAGCATGTAGCCGTCGGGCGTGGCCTTGGCGGTGGCGTCCGAGGCGATCATGCCGCTTGCACCCGCACGGTTTTCCACCACGACGGGCTGGCCGAGCTTGTCGCCCAGGTACTTGGCGAACACGCGCGCCGTGGTGTCCACGGGGCCGCCGGGGGCGTAGCCCACCAGCAGGCGGATGGGGCGTTCGGGGTAGGCGTCCGCGCTTGCGGGGGCCGCAAGTGCGCAAGCCGCCACGGCGGCGGCCGTAGCGAATAGGGTCTTGATGTTCACGCTGTTGTCTCCTTGGGGGTAGGGGGCAGGTCGTGGAGCGGAACAGCGAGTCCGCGCCTACGCCAGCCTTTCTTTCAACGGCTGCTTCAGGATCTTGCCGCTGACGGTCGTGGGAATCGTGTCGATGGGGATGATGCGAGCGGGGCGCTTGTACGGCGCCAGCTGCGCGCGCAGATGCAAGCCCAGCAGGTTGGTGTCGATCGTGGCGCCGGGCAGCGGCTCGACAAACGCGATGACTTCTTCATTCTGGTCAGCGGTGTTGCGCCCCACCACGGCCGACAGCCGCACGCCCGGGTAGGCGTTGATGACCGACTCGACTTCAATGGGATACACGTTGAAGCCCGAGCGGATGATCAAGTCCTTGGTGCGGCCCGCGATGAACAACGCGCCGCTGCCATCGACATAGCCGATATCGCCGGTGTTGAGCCAGCCGCCGGGCAGCAGCGCGTCGGCGGTTTGCTCGGGGTTGCGGTAGTAGCCCAGCATGACGCCGGGGCCGCGGATCAGGATGTCGCCGCGTTCGCCGGGCGTGGGGGCGCCCGCGTCGGGGCTGCCGATGCGCAGTTCGACGCCGTCCACCGCATAGCCCGCCGAGCAATCGTCGCGCGGCGCGTCGATGTTGGTGATGAACATCGACCCGGCGTATTCGGTGATGCCGTAGCCGTGATGCATGGGCACGCCAAAGTAGCGTTCGGCGTCGCGCTTGAGCGTCGGGTCAAGCGCCGCGCCGCCCGTGTACACGTAGCGCAGGGCAGGGGCGCGCAGTTCTGCGCGGGGCGGGGCTACCGCCATCATGCGGCTGAACATGGTGGGCACGCCTTGCAGAATGCTGACGCCGGGATGCGCCAACGCGTTGAAGGCGTCGGCGGCATCGAAGCGGCTGCGCAGCACCAGGCTGGCGCCCGCATGCACGGTGGCCATCAACACGGTGGCGATGCCGAAGATGTGCGACATGGGCAGCGCCGCGTAGCCGATGTCGTGCGGCGTCAGGCGGCGCGATGCCGCCGACACGCGCGCAAAATGCAGCAGGCCGCGATGCGGCACCAGCACGCCCTTGGGTGCGCCCGTGGTGCCGGACGTGTAGATGACGGTGGCGACTTCCGCCGCGAGCGCGCCGGTTTCCGCTGGGGTTGGCGTGCTGGCGCGCGCGGCCTGTACGCCAGGCCCCCAGACGGCCGCGTCCGCATCCACGGCGCCGGCGGCGGACGCATGATCAGCCGCTGCCGCCGAGATGCCGGTGGTGTAGAGCAGCAGCTCGGGCTGCGCATGCTGGCGGATGTTGTCGACCTCGCGGGCGGACAAACGGGCGTTCACGCCCACCGGCCACGCTCCCACGACGCCGCATCCGAACAGCGCCGCCACCATCGCCGCGCAGTTTTCCCCCACCATCAGCACACGATGGCCGGGCTGCACGCCTTGATCGCGCAACCAGCCCGCCACGGCTTGAACGCGCTGCCACAGCTGCGCGTACGTCAGCGTGCCGCCACCTTCTTCGTACAGGCAGATGGAGTCGGGCTGCTGGCGCGCTTGCTGCGCCAGCACGTGATGGATACGGGTGATGGGTTCTGCGTGAGACATCGGAGTCGCCGGTGAAATCAAAGCGTGGCTTGGGTGCCGAGGATGGCGGTGGATTGGCTGGACAGCGTGCCGCCATTGCCGTGCACCAGCGCAAGCTGGGCGTTGGCGACCTGGCGCGCGCCACCTTCACCGCGTAGCTGCCTGACGGCTTCGATCATGATGAAGACGCCGTACATGCCGGGATGCACGCAGCACAAGCCGCCGCCATTGGTGTTGACGGGCAGCCTGCCCCCCGGGGCGATGGCGCCGTCCGCGATGAAGTCTTTGCTTTCGCCTTTGGCGCAGAAGCCCAGGTCTTCCAGGAACAGCAGCGTGTTGATGGTGAAGGCGTCGTAGAGCTCGACAACGTCGATCTCTTTGGGCGTTACGCCCGCCATGGCAAAGGCGCGCTTGCCGGATTCGGCGGCGGCGGTCACCGTCAGGTCTTCCATTGAAGAGATCTGCCGGTTCCAGACGGCGGTGGCGTTGCCCAGCACGTAGACGGGCGGACGCGGCAGGTCGCGCGCACGGTCGGCGCGCACCAGCACGTAGGCGCCCGCGCCGTCGGTGACCAGGCAGCAGTCGCGCACGCTCAAGGGGTCTGACACCATGCGGGCGGACAAAATCTGGTCCAGCGTGGCGGGTTCGCGCAGTTGCGCCTCGGGGTTCAACTGCGCCCACTGGTTGGCCGCCAGCGCCACCTGCGCCAGATGTTCGCGGCGCGTGCCGTACTGGTGCATGTGGCGCGCGGCCGCCAGGGCATAAGACGACAATGGGCTCAGCGGGTCGTAGGGCGTTTCGTAGGGTTGGGGGTCGAACTGCTTGCGGACGCGGCCGACTTCGGCGCGGCTCAGCGTGGACGTGCGTTGCGTGCTGCCATAGCAGACCAGCACGGCGTTGCACTGGCCGGAGGCCAGCGCATGCAGCGCCGGCATCAGGTGCGCAACGAAGCTGGAGCCGCCCAGCATGGTGCTGTCGATGAAGGTGGGGCGGATGCCCAGGTGTTCGATGACCGGCATCGCCCACATCGGCGCCGCCACGCTGGCGGTGCAGATGCCGTCGATGTCGCGCATCGTCAGCCCGGCGTCGGCCACGGCGCGTTGCGCCGCCTGTACCAGGATTTCCATTTCGGTGTAGCCCGTGGCTTGCCCCAGGCCAGCGTGGCCCACACCGGCCACGGCGACGGCGCCGCGTAGATCATTAAGCGTCATGCCGCCTCCTTGTTGGGTACGAAGATCACCAGGCCGTGGCCATCCTGTTGCGCGACCTGGGCGCGCACCGCCATGCCGATGTGTACGTCGCCCGGAGCCACGCCTTCCACGCGGCTCATCAGCCGCACGCCTTCTTGCAGGTCGATCAACGCTACGTTGTAGTCGCCACCGGCTTCGGGTTTGCGCCGCACGACGGTGGTGGAATAAACGGTGCCGCGTCCGTCGGGCGTGGCCCAATCGAGTTTGTCTGCGCCGCAATGCGGGCAGATCATGCGGGGGTAGAACACGGCGCGGTCGCAGCCGTTGCAATGCTGGATAAGAAAGCGGCCTTGATCGAGCGCCTGGCGGTACTGCGCCTCGACGCCTTGCAACCCGCTTTCCTTGGGATCGGAAACAGTCATGGTGGGAGGGGATTCCAGTGGATGACGCTTGCTAGTGTCGGCACAGCCGCCGCGTTCGGCCATTCTTCATTGCTGAAGCAGGCCTTTTGCGCGCCTGTAGTGGCGGCGCCCTACATCCTGCGCGAAGCCGGTCTTCGGAAGAGGCAGATTGTCCGGCTGCACCGGCCATGGCTAGATACCGGGCAAAGGAGGTAGACCATGAACCTGACCTGGACGCCCGAAGAGCGCCAATTCCGCGACGAGGTGCGCGCGTTCGCCATCTCGAAGCTGCCGGACGATATTCGCGACAAGGTGCTGCGGCATCAGCGGCTGGAGCGCAACGACTATGTGCGCTGGCACAACATCCTGGCGGATCAGGGTTGGGGCGCGCCCAACTGGCCCGTCGAACACGGCGGCACGGGTTGGAACGCGTTGCAGCGTCTGATCTTCGAAGTGGAATGCTTCAAGGCCGGTGCGCCGCGTCTGCTGCCCTTCGGCCTGTCCATGATCGGCCCGGTGCTGATGAAGTACGGCAGCGCCGAACAGCAGGCCCGCCTGTTGCCGCGCATGCTGCGCGTGGAAGACTGGTGGTGCCAGGGCTATTCCGAGCCGGGTTCCGGGTCTGATCTGGCGTCGCTGAAAACGCGCGCCGTGCGCGAGGGCGATGACTACATCGTCAACGGCCAGAAAACCTGGACCACGCTGGCGCAGTACGCCGATTGGATGTTCTGCCTGGTCCGCACCGACCCCGACGCGCGCGCGCAGCGCGGCATCTCGATGCTGTTGCTGGACATGCGCTCGCCGGGCGTGACGGTGCGCCCCATCCGCACGCTGGACGGCGGCCATGATGTGAACGAGGTCTGGCTGGAAAACGTGCGGGTGCCGGTGTCGAACCTGGTGGGCGAAGAGAACCAGGGCTGGACGTACGCCAAGTATCTGCTGGGCCACGAGCGCACGGGCATCGCCGGCTTGGGCCATTGCCATCGCGAGCTGGGCATCTTGAAGGACATGGCTGCGCGCGCGCGTTCGCACGGCTTGCCGCTGCTGGCCGACAACCGTATCCGCGACCGCATCTCGCGCATCGAAGTGGACATCATGGCGCTGGAAATGCTGCTGTTGCGCGTGGCGTCCAGCAATGACGGCACGCCGGGGCCGGAAGCGTCGGTGCTGAAGATACGCGGCTCCGAGATTCAGCAGGATCTGGCCATGCTGCAAATGGAAGTGGCGGGGCCGGATGCCTGGCCTTACGACCCCGATTGGCTGGAAGCGGACAACGACGGCCACGGGCCAGGGCCAGAGATGGCCGCCGCGGCCGGCGCGGGTTACGCCGATATGCGCAAGACCTCGATCTACGGCGGCACGACCGAAGTGCAGAAGGGCATCATCGCCCGCCTGGTGCTGGGCCTGTAGGCCGGCTGACGCGCAACCCGACAGGAAGAGACGCATGGATTTCATCTATACCGAAGAACAGCGCATGCTGGCCGACAGCCTGCGCCGCCTGGTGGACCAGGCATGGACCTATCCCCAGCGCCGCGCCCGTCAGGCGGCTGGCCGGCTTGACCCCAAGGCATGGGGCGCGCTGGCGGAACTTGGCGTGCTGGGCCTGACCATTTCGCAGGATTTTTGCGGCTTTGGCGAAGTGCCGGCCAGCCTGCTGCCGGTGCACGTGGAGCTGGGGCGCGGGCTGGTGTCCGAGCCGGTCATCCCCAGCGCCGTGATGGGCGCAGCCTTGCTGGATGCCTGCGATGACGCGGTGCGCACGCGCTGGTTGCCCGGCATTGCGTCGGGCGAGTCCATCGTCAGCGTGGCGTATCAGGAACCCGGCCGGCGCTACGACACCGACCCGCAAGATTGCCGCGCCGCCAAAACGGCTGAGGGCTGGCGCGTGGACGGCGTCAAACATCTGGTGTGGCATGGCGCCGCCGCCACGGCGTGGCTGGTCAGCGCGAAGGGCGCAGACGGCCAGACGCTGTTGCTGGCTGTGCCCGCAGATTCGGCGGGCGTACGCGTCACCGACACGCCCACGTTGGACGGCGCGCGCTGTGCGCGGCTGGATATGGATGCGGTCGGCTTGCCTGCGGATGCCTTGCTGGCGGAAGGGCCGGCTGCCGATCAGGCGCTGGCGCAGGCGTTGCAATGGGGCACGGCGGCATTGTGCGCGCATGCGGCGGGCGCGATGGACCGCCTGTTGGAAATCACCGTCGACTATCTCAAAACGCGCAAGCAGTTCGGCCAGCCGCTGGCGACGTTCCAGGCGTTGCAGCATCGTTTGGCCGAGATGTTGGTGGCGAAGGAACTGGCCCTGTCCATGGCCTATGTGGCAGTGGCGGCGTTGACCGAGCCGGACGTGGCGGAGCGCCGCCGCATGATTGCGTCGGCCAAGCTGGAAGCGGCGCGCGCCGGGCGTCTTGTGGCGCAGATGGCGGTGCAGCTGCATGGCGGCATGGGCATGACGGACGAGCTGGATGTGGGCGACTACTTCAAGCGGCTGACGGTGATCGATCAACTGTTGGGCGACACCGCCGAACAGCTGGCGGTGCTTGAGCAACTGGCCGCTGCAAAGGAATCCGCCACTGAAAAGAAATCCGCTACTGAAAAGAAATCCGCTACTGAAAAGAAATCCGCCACTGAAAAGGAATGGGCATGAGCGCACAACCTTCCCACGCGGCAGCGGTTGACAACAAAGCCGGCAACAAAGCCGACAACAAAGTGGGCAACAACGTCGGCAACCCCGGCGACTACACCCAGATTCAATTCACGCTGGACCGTGGCGTCGGCGTCATCACGCTGAACCGGCCTGACCGCCTGAACAGCTTCACTGAAGTCATGCACGCCGAGTTGGCGCGCGCGTTGGATGTCATGGAAGCCGATGCGGACTTGCGCGGCCTGGTCATCACCGGCGCCGGCCGTGGCTTTTGCGCTGGCCAGGACTTAAGCGAACGCAAACCTGCCGAAGATGGTTCGCGGCGCGACCTGAGCCAGATTCTTGAGGCATGTTATCGGCCCTTGATCACACGACTGCGCGCCTTGCCGGTGCCGGTGGTGTGCGTGATGAATGGCGTCGCGGCGGGTGCGGGCGCGAGTCTGGTGCTGGCTTGCGATGTTGTATTTGCCGTGCAGTCCGCGCGCTTCATTCAGGCCTTCAGCAAGATCGGCTTGCTGCCGGATGCGGGCGGCACGTGGTTCCTGCCGCGTCTGGTGGGGTCGGCCCGCGCGATGGGCGCGGCGCTGTTTGGCGAAGCAGTGACCGCCACGCAAGCGGAATCCTGGGGCCTGATCTGGCGCGTGGTGCCTGACGACGCGCTTGCCGCCACACTGTCTGATGTGACGGCAACCCTGGCGGCGGGGCCAACGCGGGCTTACGCCGCGACGAAAGCCGCGCTGCATGCGTCCAGCGGCAACACGCTGGCGCAGCAGTTCGATATGGAATGCCGCTTGCAGCGCGAGCTGGGCTACACCGACGATTACCTGGAGGGCATGCGCGCGTTTGCCGAAAAACGGCCGCCGGCCTTCAGCGGGAAGTGAGCCCGGACGTGATGCCGGACATCACCCAACCCACCGTGCATCACGGCGCGTGCGGAACCTGGATCTGTTCGATGAGTTCGCGCGCGCAGCCGGGCAGGGCGTCAATGTCGCGCACCAGCAGCTTGCGTTCGCGTACCACCCAGGGTTCATCCAGTTCCACCACTCGCAACTTGGTGTCGGCGCCGTAACGGCGGGCAGCGGAATCCGGAATGACGCCTACGCCCACGCCCGCCTGCACCATCCGGCAGATGGAATCGAAGCTATAGAGCTGGATGCGCTGCGGCAGGCGCTGGCCGTTGCGTTCCAGCTGGTCTCGCAGGAAGGCGACGAGCGTTGAGCCTTCGTGCATGGTGATGAACGGGTAGCGCACCGCGTCGATCAGCTTGACCTTGTCCTGGTCTTGCAGCGGGTGGCCATTGGGCACGACCAGCACCAGCCGGTCGGTGCTGAAGTGGATGGCTTGCAGTTCGGGCGCGTCCACGGGGCCTGCCACGATGCCCAGGTCGGTTGTGCCGTCCAGCACGCCGCGCACGATGTCGCGTGTCAGGCGTTCCTGCAAGTCCACCGTCACGCCCGGGTGGCCCGCCAGGAATTGCGCCAGGATGTCCGGCATGAATTCGGTCACGGCCGTGGTGTTGGCGAAGATCCGGATATGCCCGGCGTCGCCATCTGATTGCTCCTGGAAGTCATGCTTCAGGTGGTCGACCTGGCGCATGATCACGCGGGCATGCTGCAGCAGCTTCTGGCCGGCGGGCGTGATTTCCACGCCGCGGCTGTCGCGGTACAGCAGTCGGGAATTGAGCTGGTTCTCCAGCGCCTTGATCCGCACGCTGACCGCGGCCAGGGACAGATGCGCCCGCTTGGCCGCCTGGGTCAGGCTGGGGGATTCGGCGATGTGGATGAACAGGCGAAGGTCGGCAAGGTCGAAGTGCATGGGGTGTAGTTTACGGCGCGCGGCGCCGGGACTGGGCGTGGGCTGTCGATTCAGGCGCCGCAAACCCCGCCTTGAGGAAAAACGAATTCACAACGGGGACGGCTTGCGGGCATTCTTCATCCTTGAGAAAACCCCACCAAAGGATATGGCATGACTTCTACAGATCCGGCAGCCTGGATCGGCAGCGGCGAACGCAAGGCGGACGCCATGGACCCCGGCCATGCCGCGCGTATCGCCGCCACCCTGGGCGGGGCCGCGCCCGCGCAGGGGGAAGCCTTGCCGCCGCTGTGGCAATGGGCGTTTTTCATCAGCACGGTGGGCATGGATGGCTTGGGGACAGATGGGCACCCCTCGCGCGGCGGTTTCCTGCCGCCCGCCCAGGACCGCAACCGCATGTGGGCGGGCGGCCGGGTTGAGTTCCGCCAGCCGCTGAAGGTGGGTGTGCCGGCCGAGCGCGTGTCCACCGTTGCCGACGTCAAGGAAAAAACGGGCCGCACGGGCGCCTTGCTGTTTGTCACCGTGCGCCACGAATACCACCAGGCGGGCGAAATCGTCATCCAGGAAGAGCAGGACATCGTGTACCGCCAGCCGTCGCCGCCCAAGCTCGCAGGCAGTGAACCGGCCCCCGAGGCGCAATGGCGCGACACCGTCAACCCGTCTTCCATTCTGCTGTTCCGTTATTCCGCGGTGACCTTCAACGGCCATCGCATTCATTACGACCACCCCTACGTGACGGGCACCGAGGGCTATCCCGGCCTGGTTGTGCATGGCCCGTTGATCGCCACGGAAATGGTCGCCGCCTTTGCGCGCGCCCATCCCAAGGCGCGCCTGACGCATCTGGCCTACCGTGGCCTGCGCCCGCTGATTTCGCCCACGCCCTTCCAGGTAGCCGGCCGCTTGACCGAGCCGGGCCTGGCCCAGCTGTGGGCCGAGCAGGACGGCACGCTGGCCCACCAAGCTGAACTGAGGTTTACCGAATGAGCACACAGGCATCCCGCCCCTTGGACGGCATCACCGTCGTCAGCCTGGAACACGCCATCGCCGCGCCGTTCTGCACCCGCCAGCTGGCGGATATGGGCGCCCGCGTCATCAAGATCGAACGCCCCGGCAGCGGCGATTTCGCGCGCGGCTACGACGAGCGCGTGCGCGGCTTGTCGTCGCACTTCGTCTGGACCAACCGGTCCAAGGAAAGCCTGACACTGGACCTGAAGCGCGACGAGGCCGGCGGCATCATGGACCGTCTGCTGGAATCGGCCGACGTGCTGGTGCAAAACCTGGCGCCGGGCGCGGCGGCCCGGCTGGGCCTGTCGTTTGACGCCCTGCACAAGAAATTCCCGCGCCTGATCGTGTGTGATATCTCGGGCTATGGCGAAGGCGGCCCGTATCAGGACAAGAAGGCCTACGACCTGCTCATCCAGAGCGAAAGCGGCTTTCTGTCGGTCACCGGCACGCAGGACGACCCGGTCAAGGCCGGGTGTTCCATCGCCGATATCGCGGCGGGCATGTATGCGTATTCGGCCATTCTGAACGCGCTGCTGCTGCGCCAGAAAACTGGGCTGGGCAGCCGGCTGGACGTATCCATGCTGGAAAGCATGGTCGAGTGGATGGGTTTTCCCATGTACTACGCGTTCGAAGGCGCAAAGCCCCCGGTGCGCGCAGGCGCGGCGCACGCCTCCATCTACCCCTACGGCCCGTTCCCGGTGGGCGACGGCTCGACCATCATGCTGGGCCTGCAGAACGAACGCGAATGGCGCGTGTTCTGCGCCCAGGTGCTACGCCAGGCCTCGCTTGCCGAAGACCCGCGCTTCATCTCGAACTCGCAGCGCACCGCCAACCGCGACGCCTTGCGCGATCTGATCGTGGCGGCGTTTGCCGACTTGTCCATCGACCAGGTCACGCAACGGCTGGAAGATGCGCAAATCGCCAACGCCCGCGTCAACGACATGGCAGGCGTCTGGGCGCACCCGCAGTTGCAGGCGCGCGCCCGCTGGAGCCAGGTGGACAGCCCCGCCGGCGTGCTGCCCGCGCTGCTGCCGCCCGCCAGCAGCAACGCCTTTACGCCGCGTATGGCCGCCGTGCCTGCCGTGGGCCAAAACACGGATGCGGTGCTAGCATCGCTGGGATACGCGCCAGAACAAGTGGCGCAGTTCCATGATTCGGAGGTCGTGTGACCCATCCCGTCGTTCGTAGCGCCCTGTTCGTGCCGGCCTCGCGCGCCGAGCGCATCCCTAAAGCGCTGGCCGCTGGCGCCGACACCGTCATCGTCGATCTCGAAGACGCCGTCGAACATCTGGCCAAGGCGTCCGCCCGGGAATCGCTGTGCGACTTCCTGGGGACGCATCGCGAGGCCCGTTTGTGGGTGCGCATCAACGACGCATCAACCTCCTGGCACGACGACGACTTGAAAGCGTGCCGTGGCCGGCCCGGCGTGGCCGGCATCTTGTTGCCCAAAGCCGAAAGCCTGGCCCAGGTGCGGCATGTGGCGCAGACGGGTTTGCGGGTCATCCCCATTATTGAAACCGCGCGCGGCCTGCTCAACGCCGCCGAGGTCGCCTCCACGCCCGGCGTGGCGCGGCTGGCGTTCGGCAGCCTGGACTACGGCTTGGACATGGGCCTGACGCCCGACACGCCCGGCGCCGATACGGTGCTGGACCATGCGCGGGTGCAAGTCTTGCTGCATAGCCGTTCGGCGGGCCTTGCGCCCGCGCTGGACGGCGTGTTTCCCGGCGTGCAAGACGTGGCCGGGCTGGCGCAGGCGGCCGGCCGCGCCCAGCAGATGGGGTTTGGCGGCATGCTGTGCATCCACCCAGCGCAGGTTCCGGTGATCCACGCGGCCTTCGTGCCTGCGCGGGAAGAACTCGACTGGGCGCGCCGCGTCGTTGCCGCGCATCGCGAGACGGCGGCCGGCACCTTCATGCTGGAAGGCAAGATGGTCGATGCGCCCGTCATCGCGCGCGCCCGATTGGTGCTGGCCCAAGCGGGCGAGCAGGCCCCCGCATGAGCGACGCGCTGTTTATCGGGCATACCTATATCGACGTCACCGTGCTGGCTGACACCTGGCCCACCGGCGACGAAAAAAGCGTGGCGCGTGACTACGCCGTGTCCTTTGGCGGCAACGCCGTCACGGCGGCGTTTGCGTGCGGACGGCTGGGGTCGCCGCCCGATCTGATCTGTTCATTGGCGCCCGACTGGCTGGGCCATATGTACTCCGACATGGCGGCGGCGCACGGCGTGACGCTGCACGCGCGTCATGTGCGGCGGTCGTCGCTGTCGTTCATCATGCCCAACCACGGCAAGCGCGCGATTGTTCGCGCGCGCGATGTGGACTACCTGAATGAATTCCCGCGGCTGGATATCAGCGGCTACCGCGCCCTGCATCTGGATGGCCACCAGCCCGACGCCGCGCTGCACTATGCGCGCGCTTGCCGGCAGGCGGGGGTGCTGACGTCACTGGATGGCGGCGGCGTGCGCGAGAACACTGACGAGCTGCTGCGCTACATCGACGTCGCCGTCTGCGCCGAACGCATGTGCGAACAGCTGGACCTGACGCCCGAAAGCTTGCTGGATCTGCTCAAGGCCCGCGGCTGCCGCATCGGCGCCGTCACGATGGGCGAGCGCGGCATGCTGTGGTACGACGAAACGGGCCACGTCGATATCCTGCCGTCGCTGGACGTGCCGGGTCATCGCATTGTGGATACGTCGGGGGCGGGTGACGTGTTCCACGGCGCCTATGTGTGGTCTTACCTGAACCGCCCGGATCAACCCTGGGCGGAACACTTCACCTTCGCGCGCGCGGCATCGGCGCACAAGATTCAGCATCTGGGCAATGAAGCCGGGCTGCCGAAGGTGGAAGATGTGGAACGGGCGATGATGGCGTTTGCGCCGAAGGGGTAGCGCTGCGGTGGTGTGATGGGTTGCGCGTGAGGGTATGAGGGATGCTTGAGCGTGCGGGGGGCTTGAGCGTGCGGGATGCTTGAACGTGCGGGATGCTTGGTCCAGACGGTGCCGCGCTTCACGCATCCTGCGAAACGCTACCCATTCTAGGATGCTGCAAGCCCATTCCGGCCCGCGCCCCTCAAACCGCAATTCGCTCAATCGCCTGATCTTTGATCTCTGCAATCCACGCCGAAACCGGCCGTCCCATGACGCTGATTTCCGGCGCAATATCCCGTAGCGGCAGCAACACAAACGCCCGTTGATGCATGCGCGGATGCGGCACGATCAGGCGTTCGTGATCCATCGACCTATCTCCGTACAGCAATAGATCCAGGTCCAGCGTGCGAGGCGCGTTCTTATAAGGACGCTGCCGGCCGTGCTGGTTTTCCAGCGCTTGCAGCGCGTCCAGCAAGGCCAAAGGCGGCAAGTGCGTATCCAGCGCCGCCACGGCATTGACGAAGTCGGGGCCGGTGGCCTCCACGGGGGCGCTGCGGTAGAACGGCGATGCCGTCACGGCGGCGATGCCGTCCGTGGCTTGCAGCTCGGCCAGCACGTGGCGCAGCGTGGCCGCGCCATCACCCAGGTTGGCGCCCAGGCCGATATACGCGCGGACCATGGCAGGCGGCACGGTGTTACTCGGCGCTGGACGGGCCGCGCGACGGCGAACGGCGCGGACGGCGGCGCTTGCGCGGGCCTGACGACGTGGACGGGCCTGCGCCACCACCGCCACCCGCATCACCGGCTTCACGCGGCAGGCGCGAGACTTCTTCGATCATGTCGGCGCGGGTGACGTCATCGGCGTTAGCCAAGTCCATCCACCATTGCGCCAGCACGCTGTCGAACTCGCCGGCCGCGGCGCGCAGTTGCAGGAAATCGCAGGCGGCGCGAAAGCGCGGCTGCTCGATCATGCGGAAAATCGTCTTGCCCATGCGGCGTTCGAAACGCGGCTGCATGAACCAGATTTCGCGCATGTCGGACGAGAAGCGGCGCTGGATGGCGAGCTTCTCGGTCTGTTCGTCCAGCACGGAATCCGCCGCTTGCGACAGCGCGGGAATGGTGTGCTCGCCCTGGGCGCGCAGCTGCTTCCAGCGCACGTCCACCTGCTGCCACAGCAGGGCGGCAAACAGGAAGCTGGGGCTGATGGTCTTGCCGGCGCGCACGCGGGCGTCGGTGCGTTCCAGCGCGAGTTCAACGAAGTGCTCGCCGCCCGGTTGTTCCAGCACCACATCCAGCAACGGCAAGAGCCCGTTGTGCAGGCCGTCTGCGCGCAACTGGCGCAGGCAATCCATAGCGTGGCCGCAGGTCAGCAGCTTCAGCATTTCGTCGAACAGGCGGGATGCCGGCACGTTTTCAATGAGCTCGGCCATGGTGCTGATCGGCTGGCGCGTGGCCGGGTCGATCGTGCCATTGAGCTTCGCGGCAAAACGCACGGCGCGCAGCATGCGGACCGGGTCTTCGCGGTAACGCTTGACCGGGTCGCCAATGATGCGGACCTGGCGCTTTTTCAAGTCGGCCACGCCATTGTGGTAGTCGATGACTTCCTCGTTGTGCGGGTCGTAGTACAGCGCGTTCATCGTGAAGTCGCGGCGCTTGGCGTCTTCTTCCTGCGAACCGAATACGTTGTCGCGCAGGATGCGGCCGTGCTCGTCGGTTTCCTGCTCTTCCGAGGCGGGCGCGCGGAAGGTGGACGTTTCGATGATTTCCTGGCCGAACACCACGTGCACCAGCTGGAAGCGGCGGCCGATGATGCGGGCGCGGCGAAACAGCGGGCGGATCTGTTCGGGCGTGGCGTTGGTGGCCACGTCGAAGTCCTTGGGTTCCAGCCCCACGATCAGGTCGCGAACGGCGCCGCCAACGATAAAGGCGTCATAGCCGTGCTGGCGCAGCACTTCGCAGACCTTGATGGCGTGGCGCGAAACGTTACGGCGGTCGATGCCGTGCTTGTCGCGCTCGATGCGCAACGGCCCCCGGGGCGCCGGCGCGAACAAGCGGCCGACGAATTTTTTTATGGTGTCAGTGATCATTTAGGACTTCGAGTCTTCCATGTGGTCGAACAAGTCGATCACTTGCCAGCCACGTTCCTGAGCGATATTGCGCAGGGTCGGGCTGGGGTTGGCGGCGATCGGACGGGTCACCTTTTCGAGCAGCGGTACATCATTGACCGAATCGCTATAGAAAAACGATTCGGAGAAATCCGCAAGCCCCAGGCGCATCGCGGACAGCCAATCGTTCACGCGCACCACCTTGCCTTCCTTGAAACTGGGCGTGCCCAGGATGCGGCCGGTGTAGCGGCCGTTCAGGTATTCGGCGTCGGTAGCCACCAGGTGCGGCACGCCAAAGGCGCGGGCGATGGGGGCGGTGACGAAGCTGTTGGTCGCCGTGACGATGGCGCACAGGTCGCCAGCATCCAGGTGGGATTGCACCAACGCGCGGGCGTCGGCGGTGATGGACGGGCGGATGACTTCACGCATGAATTCTTCGTGCCAGTCCGCCAGGTCATAAGGAGAATGCGCCGCCAGCAACCCCAGCATGAACTCGGCGGCCTGTTCGGCGGTGAGTTCGCCGCGGTTGTAGCGGTCCATCAGGTCGTCGTTCTGACGGCGGGCTTCGTCCGGGTCTCCCGCACGGCCCGTGCGTGCCAGATAGTCGGCCCATTGGTAGTCGCTATCCAGCGGCAACAGGGTGTGATCCAGGTCGAACAGGGCGAGACGTCGGGAGGTCATGTGCGTTGTGAATCAGGGTCTGCGAGCATGGCCCGCAACAAAGGCAAGGTGATGGGACGGCCGGTGGCCAGGGAATAGCGGTCAAGCGCGTCGATCAGCGCGGCCAGTTTGCGGATGTCGCGTTCGTGGTGAATCAACATCCAGTTGATGATTTCAGGCGCCAGATGCATGCCGCGTTCGGCGGCCTGCGCGGATAGCGCGGCGAGCTTGTCGGCATCCGACAGCGGGTCCAGGCGGAACACCAGGTCCCAGCCCAGGCGGGTGCGCAGGTCTTCGCGCAGCGGCATCGACAGCGGGGCGCGGTCGCCCGCCAAGGCCAGCGCAAAGGCGCGGCCGGTGGCGGCGGATTCGCGCCAGCGGTTGTACAGCGCGAACAACGCGGCCTGACGGGTGTCGTCCATGCGGTGCACATCGTCCACGGCCACGAACTTGGGCATGGGCGATTTGGAATCGGCCTCGGCCAGGCGGCGCAGCATCGTTTCACCCTTGGCGGGGTCGATGAAGACGGCGTCGGGGCGGGCGGTCAGCGCGCGCAGCAGATGCGTGCGGCCACAACCGGCTGCGCCCCAGATATACAGGGCGCGGCCCGGATTGAGCGCGCGCACCGCTGCCAGCGCTTCCCCGTTGGGGCCGGCGATGTAGTTGTTCAGCGATGGCGCTGGCGCGGGAAGAACGTCGAGCAGCAGCTGGCGGTTCATGAGAGGTTATCAATCAGGCTGGTTCGGTACTGCCGCAGCCCGGCACAAACACGGCCCGGCACGACAATTGCATCGCGGGGGCGCGCAGCGGCGCAGGACATGCCGGTGTTGCCGGAAAAGCCAAAAAACGGTGAAGCAAGGGGCCGGGGCAAGCCCTTTCCAGGCGCTATCCGCCAGAAACTGGCAAAATCCATACCGGCCAACCCGACACTTTAAACCACCTGGGGGGATGGTGTCGCGCCCAAGGGCTTTGCCTGGCTTGGGTTTGCGCCCTTTTTTGCCCCCTGGCCGGTCAGACCGGCCCCTGCCGCAATCCCCACGCGCGGCCGGTTCGATCCCTGCTCAACGCCGCAACATCGTAAAATGCAGGGCGTTCCACCAAATTCCCAGCAATTGTTACATACCCCACGGCATTTCTCATGACGAATCAACCTAAAGCCCCCTTGACCTACCGCGATGCCGGTGTCGACATCGACGCAGGCGACGCCCTGGTCGACCGTATCAAACCCCTCGCCGCGCGCACCATGCGCCCCGGGGTGCTGGCCGGTATCGGCGGCTTTGGCGCCTTGTTCGAAGTGCCGAAGAAGTACAACGAGCCCGTGCTGGTCTCGGGCACCGACGGCGTGGGCACCAAGCTGCGCCTGGCCTTCGAGTGGAACCGCCACGACACCGTGGGTATCGACTTGGTCGCCATGAGCGTCAACGACATCCTGGTGCAGGGCGCTGAACCCCTGTTCTTCCTGGACTACTTCGCCTGCGGCAAGCTCTCGGTGGACACGGCGGCGTCGGTGGTGGGCGGCATTGCCAAGGGCTGCGAATTGTCGGGCTGCGCGCTGATCGGCGGCGAAACCGCTGAAATGCCGGGCATGTACCCGGACGGCGAATACGACCTGGCTGGCTTTGCGGTGGGCGCGGTGGAAAAGTCCGCCATCATCGACGGCAAGTCCATCAAGCCGGGCGACGTGGTGCTGGGCCTGGCCTCCAGCGGCGTGCATTCCAACGGTTTTTCGCTGGTGCGCAAGATCATCGAACGCGCCGACGCCAAGCCCACCGACGACTTCCACGGCCAGCCGCTGGTTGACGTCGTGATGGCGCCCACGCGCATCTACGTGAAGCAAGTGCTGGCCGCGCTGGCCAAGCACGGCACCGACATCAAGGGCCTGGCCCACATCACCGGCGGCGGTCTGCTGGACAACGTGCCGCGCATTCTGCAAGCCGGCCTGTCGGCCAAGCTGCACCGTGACGGCTGGGAAATGCCCAAGCTGTTCCAATGGCTGCAAGAGCAGGGCGGCGTCGAAGACACCGAAATGCACCGCGTCTTCAACTGCGGCATCGGCATGGTGCTGGTGGTGGACGCGGCCCAGGCCGACGCCATCGCCGCCACGCTGCGCGAGCAAGGCGAAACCGTCAACAAGATCGGCGAAATCGTCGAGCAGACGGAAGGCATGGCGCAGACCTTCGTGGTGTAAACCGCGTTCTGGTCTTTGACCTTGCATGAAAAAACCCGCCGATGGCGGGTTTTTGTTTTTTGGGATGGGCGACGTGGAGAAAACGCCTTAAGCCTTGCCGGCCAGCGCCATCGCCACCGCATCGATCGTCTGCGCCACGGCGTCGGGCGCCAGGCAATCCACGATGACGCGCTCGGGCTGGGCGCGCAGCCACGTGATCTGGCGCTTGGCCAGTTGGCGCGTGGCGGCAATGCCCTGTTCGCGCGCGGTGGCCAGATCGATCTCGCCATCCAGATGCGCCCACATTTGCCGGTAGCCCACGCAGCGCACGGATGGCAGGCCGGGATGCAGATCGGGGCGCGCGTGCAAGCCCCGGACTTCATCCAGCAGGCCGCCCGCCAGCATGGCGTCAAAGCGCTGTTCGATGCGTGCGTGCAGCGCGCTGCGCTCGGACGGTTCGAGGCTGATCGTCAGGTATTGATTGGCGTCGTCGTCCGGCTTGCGCTCGCCGCGTTGCAGCAGCGCCGACATGGGCTGGCCCGACAATTGGCAGATCTCCAACGCACGCTGAATGCGCTGGCTGTCGTTGGGCGCCAGGCGTGCGGCGGTGATGGGGTCCAGCACTGCCAGTTCGGCATGCAGCGCCGGCCAGCCGTGGACGGCGGCTCGGGCTTCAAGCTCGGCGCGCAAGGCGGGATCGGCCTGAGGCAGGTCGTCCAGCCCGTCGCGCAGCGCTTTGTAGTACATCATCGTGCCGCCCGCCAGCAGCGGGATGCGGCCACGCGCACGGATCTCGTCGATCAGGCGCAGCGCATCGGCGCGGAACTCGGCGGCGGAATACGACTGCGCCGGGTCCAGGATGTCCAGCAGATGCTGCGGCACGCGTGCCTGTTCTTCGGGCGACGGCTTGGCGGTGCCGATGTCCATGCCGCGATAGATCGTGGCGGAATCGACGTTGACGATTTCCATTGGCCAGCGCTCGGCCAGCGCCAACGTGGACGCGCTCTTGCCTGCGGCGGTGGGGCCAGCCAGGCAAATGACCAGCGGCGTTTCGGTTGCGGGGGTAAGGGAAGACGGCAAACTTATTGTCCGCGCAGAAAGAGCTTGTCCAGGTCGGACACCGACCACTGCACCCAGGTCGGGCGGCCATGATTGCATTGATCGGCGCGCTCGGTGGTTTCCATCTGCCGCAGCAGCCCGTTCATTTCTTCAATGGTCAGCTTGCGGTTGGCGCGCACGGAACCGTGGCAGGCCATGGTGGACAGCAGTTCGTTGCGTTGCTCCGTCAGCAAGCGCGACACCCCCACGGCGCCCAGATCGCGCAGCACGGCGCGGGCCAGCGTCTCGATGTCTCCACGGGCCAGGATGGCGGGCACGGAACGCACGGCGATCGACGTGGGGCCTGACGGGCGCATCTCGAAACCCAGATCGCTGAGTTGTTCGTCGAATTCTTCCACGATGGCCACGTCCTTTTCCTGGGCGTGGAACACGACTGGCACCAACAGGTCTTGGCGTGGCAGGCTGCGGGCGTCCAGCGCCTGCTTCAGCTGTTCATAGACGACGCGCTCGTGCGCCGCGTGCATGTCCACCAGCACCATGCCCCGGCGGTTCTGCGCCAGGATGTAGATGCCGTGCAACTGCGCCAACGCCATGCCCAGCGGATGTTCCTCATCGGCGGGCAGCGTGGCGGCCGCGCGGGGTTCGCTGACCGGCGTGACCTTGGCGGCCGTGTCGTCGCCAAGCGGGCGGTACAACGATTGCCAATCCGCGGCGGGAATGCCGGCGGGTTCTGCGTGCAGCCGGAACGGCACCTGCGTGTGGGCGCGTTGCGGGGTGGGCGACGGGCGCAGGCCATACGTGGCGTTGGATGTGTTGCCGCCGGTGTAGCCGGGGCGAGGCGAGTCCGCAGCGGGCGCCGGGGCCGCCGTGTTGACCGGCGCGCTTTGCGAAGTACTGTCAGGAGCGCGATACGGCGGGACCGGGGCAGCGTTCGCAGACCCGCTTTCAGCAGGACGCGCCACGGTTTCAAAGCCGCCGTCTTCCGACTCGTTCTGTGCGGCGGAAGCGCCGGGGGGCGTGACCGCGGACGAACCGCCCGTCTGCGCCAGCGTCTGGCCAACGGCGTGCGACACAAACCGGTGCACCGCGCCGCTGTCGCGGAAACGGACTTCATGTTTGGCCGGGTGCACGTTCACGTCCACGGCGGCGGGGTCAATGTCCAGGAACAGTACGTAGGCGGGCTGACGGTCACCGTGCAGGACGTCGGCATAGGCCGCGCGCAGCGCATGGCTGACGGTGCGGTCGCGCACATAGCGGCCGTTTACGTACAGGTATTGGCGGTCGGCGCGGGCGCGGGCGGCGGTGGGGCGGGTGATCATGCCGGCCAGGCTGACCGTGCCAACCGCATGCGACAGCAACAGGCCATGTTCGGCGAATTCCGCGCCCAGCACGTCGCGGATGCGCTGCGGGGGCTCGGCGGGCAGCCATTGGCGCTGCGCGCGGTCATGGTGGAACAGCCGGAACGCAATCTGGGGGTGCGCCAGCGCAATGCGCTCCATGGCGTCAACGCAATGGCCGAACTCGGTGGCTTCGGATCGCAGGAACTTGCGGCGTGCGGGCACGGCGTCAAACAACTGGCGCACATCCACGGTGGTGCCCGGCGGGCCGGATGCCGGGCTGACCTGCATGCTGCCGGCGTCGATTTGCCAGGCGTGTTCGCCGTCGCGGGTGCGCGAAATGATGGTGACCTGGGCGACCGACGCAATGGAGGCCAGCGCTTCGCCGCGAAACCCCATCGACGCCACCGACTCCAGTTCGTTCAGCGAGCGGATCTTGCTGGTGGCGTGGCGGGCCAGCGCCAGCGGCAGTTCTTCAGGGGGAATGCCGCCGCCGTCGTCGGTGACGGCAATCCGCCGGATGCCGCCGCCTTCCAGGCGCACTTCGATGGCGCGACCGCCCGCGTCAATCGCGTTTTCAAGGATTTCCTTGAGCACGGAGGCGGGGCGCTCAATCACTTCGCCAGCGGCAATCTGGCTGATGAGCAGGTCGGGAAGCGCAAGAATGGAACGGCGTTCGGTCATTAGGCTCAAGTCTGGTGGGGCTATGTGGACGATTTTAGCGTCATGGGCGGGTGGGCTATAGTCGCTGGGAAATTTCCTTCCTCCGATCCTTCCGGGCTGCTGAATGCTTGAATTTTTCAATATGGTGCTCCACATCGACAAGACGCTGGGCGTCTGGGTCGCGCAATACGGCGTGTGGGTGTACCTGGTGCTGTTCCTGATTGTTTTCGCCGAGACGGGCCTGGTCGTGCTGCCCTTCCTGCCGGGCGATTCGCTGTTGTTCATCGCGGGCGCGTTCGGCGCCACGGGCCATATTGATCCGGTCTTGATGGCCGTGCTGCTGATTGTGGCCGCCATCACTGGCAACACGCTGAACTACATGATCGGGCGCTACATCGGGCCACGCGTGTTCTCGATGAACCTGCGCTTCCTGGACCGCGGCGCGCTGATGCGCACGCATGCGTTCTATGAAAAGCACGGCGGCAAGACGATCGTGATGTCGCGTTTCATTCCCGTCGTCCGCACGTTCGCGCCCTTTGTCGCGGGCGTGGCCGACATGCCGATGTCGCGCTTTCAGCTGTTCAACATTCTGGGCGCGCTGTTCTGGGTGGTCAGCCTGGTGGCAGCCGGTTATTTCTTCGGCAACATCCCGTTGGTGCGCGAACACCTGAACACCATTGTGCTGCTGGGTCTGGCCGCCGCCATCGTGCCGGTCGTGGGTGCCGGCGTGTTCAAGCTGATCAAGTCTCGGCGCGCGTAAACATTCACGATCGAAAATGCAGTCTGACTGCAATTAAAAATGTAGTCAGACTGCAATTTACTCAGCAATCAGACTGCATTTTCTCCCACGGACACTGTGGGTTGCCAGTCAGTCGCCAGAACAAAAAAAGGGGCGATGCGCTTGACGGCGCATTGCCCCTTTTTTACGTCAGCGTGATCAGCTGACGTCGCCCAACCGCGCCAGCGGCGGGTTGGCGGTGAAGTAACGCTGGATGCCGGTCATCATGGCTTGGGCCAGCTTGTCCTGGTGCGAATTGCTGCGCAGCAGGGCTTCTTCCTGCGGGTTGCTGATGAAGGCGGTTTCGACCAGCACGGACGGAATATCCGGCGCCTTCAGCACGGCAAAGCCCGCCTGTTCGACGCTGTTCTTGTGCAGGCGGTTGATCTTCTTGATCTCGTCCAGGAAGGCGTTACCGACCTTCAGCGAATCGTTGATCTGCGCGGTGGTGGACAAGTCCAGCAGCACTTTGGCGACCTGGCGGTCGTGGCTGCCCAGGTTGACGCCGCCGATCAAGTCGGCCGCGTTTTCCTTGTCGGCCATCCAGCGGGCCTGCGCGCTGGTGGCGCCGCGCTGCGACAACGCGAACACCGACGAGCCATTGGCCGACGGCTTGACCCAGGCATCCGCGTGAATCGAGATGAACAGGTCGGCATGCACCCGCCGCGCCTTTTGCACGCGCACATGCAACGGCACGAAGTAATCGTCGTCGCGCGTCAGGTAGGCGCGCATATAGGGCTGGCTGTCGATCAGCGCCTTCAGGCGCCGGGCGATGCGCAGCACCACGTCTTTTTCACGCAGGCCGCTGCTGCCGATGGCGCCCGGGTCTTCACCGCCATGGCCGGGGTCCAGCGCGATGGTGAGCATGCGCTGCTTGCCGCGGCCGGCGGTGGCGGGGGGAGGCTTGGGGGCCGTGGGCAGGGGCGGCGCCGGCTGCTGGCCGCGTACGCGCGGCGGCTCCGGCGGATCGGCGCGGGTGACCGGGTTGCGCTGGATGTCTTCCAGAATGCGGGCGAGCGGGTCGTCCACATCGGGGCCGCTCTTGTTCAAAATCGCAATGAGCGGGTCTTGGGCGATCTTGGGATACAAGTCCAGCACCAGTCGGTACTGGTAATCGGCCACGGGCTTGAGCGTAAACACCTGCGGCGCCACGGGCTGCTTCAGGTCGAACACCAGCCGCACCACGTTCGGGCGGTTCTGCGCCACGCGCAGGCTTTGGATATAGGGGTCGTCCGGGCGGACTTTGGAAACCAGGTCGTTCAGCGCGGCGCTGATGGTCAGGCCTTCGATATCCACCACCAGCCGGTGGGGGTTTTCAAGCGTGAACTGTTCCGCTTTGAGCTCGCTGTCGAGCTCCAGCGTGACCCGGGTGTATTCGTCGGCCGGCCAGGTACGCACGGCCAGGATGGTAGCCGCCTGCGCCAGACGCGGCAGAACCGGCAGGACGAGCAGAGTGGCAGCTACGCTGATCAGGCGGCGCCGGGTGGCGCCTGCCGAGGGAAGGGCGCCGTCTTGGGCGGGGGGACAATCGCGTTCAACCATGTTTGTCCTCGAGCGGTGTACGCGGTCAGGGTGGCGTTGCGTCCCTCATCGGCATAAGCCAGGGAAATCAGCAGGTCGGGAGGGGGCAAAAGGCCCTCGGCCCGCTCCGGCCATTCGATCAAAACCACCGCGTCTTCACGCAGTAAATCCCGAAATCCTGCGTCCAACCATTCGCGCGAATCACTAAATCTATAAAAATCAAGATGATAGAAGTATAAGTTAGAAATTTTATAGGATTCAAGCAGCGCGTAGCTAGGACTTTTGATTCGGCCGGTGATGCCGCATTCGCGCAACAACGCCCGTGTGAACGCCGTTTTGCCTGCGCCAAGGTCGCCTTGAAGGTGGATGCAGGCACCGGCCGGGCCGGTCTGTCCCCCGGAAACCAAAGGGGCAAGCTCGCGCGCCAGCGATTCCGTGGCGGCTTCGTCGGGCAGGTGCAAGGTCAGGCTGCAAAGAGGGGCGGACATGGCGCGGGGCGAGTGGTAAAAAACGGTGGAGGGATCTCGGATTTTCGCAATTATAGGAATTCGGGTTTCTGCTAATCTAATAACTGATTGCTATTCTCAATATGTCGCTTCAGGCGGACGCCGCCAATTGCGACTGACAGCCGCCACACGGAGTTGTACGCGCCATGAAGACCCGCATCGAAAAAGACACGTTTGGGCCCATCGAAGTCCCCGAGGATCACCTCTGGGGCGCCCAAACGCAACGTTCGCTGCATTTTTTCGCGATTTCCACCGAGAAGATGCCTGTCCCCCTGTTCAACGCCATGGCGCGCCTGAAGCGTGCGGCCGCCAAGGTCAACGCCGAACTCGGCGAACTGGACCCGAAGATCGCCGACGGCATCATCCGCGCCGCCGACGAAGTCATCGCCGGTAAATGGCCCAATGAATTCCCGCTGTCCGTCTGGCAGACCGGGTCGGGCACGCAAAGCAACATGAACATGAACGAAGTGCTGGCGAACCGCGCTTCGGAATTGCTGGGCGGCGTGCGCGGCGAAGAGCGCAAGGTGCACCCGAACGACCACGTCAACCGCGGCCAATCGTCCAACGACACTTTCCCGACCGCCATGCACGTGGCGGCCGCCGTGGAAGTCGAACACCACCTGCTGCCGTCGCTGAAGAAGCTGCGCGCGACCTTGGCCGAGAAGAGCGCCAAGTTCTACGACATCGTCAAGATCGGCCGCACCCACCTGCAAGACGCAACGCCGCTGACGCTGGGCCAGGAATTGTCGGGCTATGTGGCCCAGCTGGATCTGGCCGAACAGCAGATTCGCGCCACGCTGCCGGGCCTGCATCAGCTGGCCATTGGCGGCACGGCGGTTGGCACCGGCCTGAATGCGCATCCGCAATTCAGCGCCAAGGTGTCCGCCGACCTGGCGCACGCCACCGGCACGGCTTTCGTGTCGGCCCCCAACAAGTTCCAGGCGCTGGCCTCGCACGAAGCGCTGCTGTTTGCGCACGGCGCCTTGAAGTCGCTGGCCGCGGGCCTGATGAAGATCGCCAACGATGTGCGCTGGCTGTCCAGCGGCCCCCGTTCGGGCCTGGGCGAAATCAGCATTCCGGAAAACGAACCGGGCAGCTCGATCATGCCGGGCAAGGTCAACCCCACGCAGTGCGAAGCCATCACGATGCTGGCCGCGCAAGTGCTGGGCAACGACGTGGCCATCAACATCGGCGGCGCCAGCGGCAACTTCGAACTGAACGTGTTCAAGCCGCTGGTGATCCACAACTTCCTGCAATCCGTGCGCCTGCTGACGGATGGCATGGCCAGCTTCAACGAGCACTGCGCGGCCGGCATCGAGCCGAACCACGAGCGCATTGCTGAACTGGTCGATCGTTCACTGATGCTGGTGACGGCGCTGAATCCGCACATCGGCTACGACAAGGCCGCGCAGATTGCCAAGAAGGCGCACAAGGAAGGCTTGTCGTTGAAGGAATCGGCGCTGGCATTGGGTTATGTGACCGAGGCGCAATTCGCGGAATGGGTCGTGCCGGGTTCGATGACCAACGCGCACAAGTCGTAATCGCGCGACACGACACGAGCAGGCTGAAAGCCTACTGGTGACAGGGCCGCCCAATGTGAATTGGGCGGCTTTTTTTATGAGGTGGATTTTTCTATGAGGCGGCTTTTTCTATGAGGCGACTTTTTCTATGAGGCGGATTTTTTAATTTGGCGGCCTTTGATTCGGCGGCGACTTTCACGGATCTCAGGTCTCGGATCGCCGATCAGCCCTGCCCAGCCAATAACAGCCACATCGGAATCGTGGCCGCGGAACACAGCGTACCCAGTGAAATCAGCACCGCCACCATGCGGCCGTCGCCGCCCATGCGCATCGCCAGCACGTACGCGGCGGAGGCCGTGGGCAATGCGGCGAACAACAACAGCATTCGCGCCTCAAGCGGCGGCAGCCCAAGCAGGTGCGCCACGCCTAACGCCACCGCGGGCAGCGCCACCAGCTTGACCGCCAGCATCCACGCAATCAGCGAGCCATATCCCTTGCCGCCTTCCCACGCCAGGCTGGCGCCCACGCAGAGAATGCCCAGCGCCAGGGCCGCCGCACCGAGCCGGGCGAAGACCGTGTCGACCGGACCCGGCAACTGCAAGCCCGCCAGGTTGCAGGCCAGGCCCAACAAGGTGGACACCACCAGCGGATTGCGCGCCAGCTCTCGCAGCAGGTTGCCGCCGTTGTGGCGCGCCAGCCCGTAGACGGCGGCCACATTGGCCATCGGCACCGCGAAGCCGATGATCAGCGCCATCACAGTCTGGCCCGCCGAACTGGCCAGGCTGGCCGATAGCGCCAAGCCGATATACGTGTTGAAGCGATAGCCGCATTGCGCGGACGACGCCAGCCCCAGCGATGATGGCCGCAACACCAGCCCGGCCAGCCACGACAGCGCCACGCCCGAGGCCACAACAGCCGCCGTCGCCTGCAAGAGCACGACGGCGTTGCCCGCCGTAATGGGCGTGCGCAGAATCGATTGGAACAACAGCGCGGGGAACAGCACGAAGTAGACAAGCCGCTCGGTGCCCGCAAAGAATTCGCGCGTGAAACCCAGCTTGTGTCGCAGCGCCCAACCGAGCGCAACCAGCATGAAATCAGGGAAAACCAGAAGAGCAACCGACATGAGGCAGAGTCGTTTTTATGGGCCGTTGGCGGAGGATGAACGCGCTATGCGTGTGTAAGCATTTGCTGCTATTCTCCGTCATTCTGGCGGGCGCGTCTGCCACAAGCAACTCATAAAAGCAGCGCCACACACGCTGCACAGAAGCAATGCGCTCCCACCGTTATCTGCTGGCCGTCTACAGACGAGACCATCTCAAAACGGTCCGTTTACATACGGGCTCGCAAATCTTGGAGGAAACACATCTATGAATAAAGTTCGCTCCCTGGCCGTGGCTATCGCCGTGGCGACTGGCGCCGTTGGCACCTTTGGCGCGTCTGTTGCGCACGCAGCCGACAAGTATCCCAGCAAGCCTATCCGCGTGATTGTTCCGTTCGCGCCCGGCGGTTCCACCGACATCATCGCGCGCCTGGTGACGCAGCGCATGAGCCAGGAACTTGGCCAACCGATGGTTGTGGAAAACAAGGGCGGCGCAGGCGGCGCCATTGGCGCATCTGAAGCCGCGCGCGCGGATGCCGACGGCTACACGCTGTCGATCGCCACGGTGTCGACGATGGCCGTCAACCCGGCATGCCGTCCGAAGGACCTGCCGTACGACCCGATCAAGGACTTCCAGCCGGTCACCAACTTCGCCAATACCGCGAACGTGGTTGCCGTGAACCCGAAGTTCCCGGCCAAGGACTTCAAGGGCTTCATCGAAGAGCTGAAGAAGAACCCGGGCAAGTACTCCTATGGCAGCTCGGGCACCTGCGGCGTGCTGCACTTGATGGGCGAATCGTTCAAGATGGCCACGGGCACCGACATCGTGCACGTGCCGTACAAGGGTTCGGGCCCGGCCGTGGCGGACGCCGTCGGCGGCCAGATCGAAATCCTGTTCGACAACCTGCCGTCCTCGATGCCGCAAATCCAGGCGGGCAAGCTGAACGCCATGGCGATTGCATGGCCTGAGCAGATCGCTGCGGTCAAGGGTGTGCCCACGTTCAAGGACGCGGGCTTCCCGGTGCTGAACCAGCCGGTCTGGTACGGTCTGCTGGCCCCCAAGGGCACGCCGATGGAAGTCGTGAACAAGCTGCGTGACGCCGCTGTCGTGGCCCTGAAGGACCCGAAGGTCATCAAGGCGTTGGACGATCAAGGCTCGGCGCCGTCGGGCAACACGCCGGAAGAGTTCGCCAAGGAAATCAAAGAGCAGTATGACTGGGCTCAAGACGTGGTGAAGAAGCAGAACATCAAGCTGGATTGATGCTGCGCGAAGCGGGCTTCAATGCCCGCTTCGGCCACAACAGAACGGGCATCTTCGGATGCCCGTTTTTTTTGGGTGCGCGCTTTCTTGGGCGGACTTTCACGTTGCGATTTCACGCTGCCATTTCAGGCTGCGTCTTCACGCTGCCATTTCAGCCTGCGCCGTCAAGCTGCCACTTCACGCCGCCGCATCCAGCGCCGCACCACTCGCATCACAAGCGGCCCGCAAGCGGTCGATCAAGTCGCGATGCAACGCTGACAGGGGATCTTGATTGCGCACCATGATGCTGATCGGCACGCGCAGCGCGGGGTCCAGGCGGCGCAGGCTCATGCCGGGGCGCAGCATCGCCTGCGCGGTGATGGCGTCAACAATCGCGTCGCCGCAACCCGCATCAACCAGCGCGCAGGCCACGTAATGCGTCTGCACCTGGATGGCGACTTGCGGCTCCAGGCCTTGCGCATCCAGCGCCATTTGCAGCAGCGCGCCAGAGGCATCGCTGGCATCCAGCACGATCAGCGTCTCGCGGGACACGCCGGCCAGCTCCGACAAGGGCATGGGGCCGGATGCGGGCTTGCGGCTCAAGTGCACCAGTTCGGTATGGCCCAGGCCCATGCGCGTCAGGCCGGGATAGTCGTTGGTGTCAAACGTGATGGCCAGGTCCAGCTCGCGCGTCAGCAACCCCTGCACGAG
This sequence comes from Achromobacter kerstersii, assembly GCF_902859595.1. Lineage (GTDB taxonomy): Bacteria > Pseudomonadota > Gammaproteobacteria > Burkholderiales > Burkholderiaceae_B > Achromobacter > Achromobacter kerstersii. Next base: position 161,760 of record NZ_CADIJQ010000007.1, read on the forward strand.
CTCGGTGCTGTGATGGGTGTGGATATCAAAGGTGATGCCCGGTTGCGCGTCGCGGCTATCGCGCACCACACCAGGCAGCAGCCCCAGGCCGAGTGCCGGCGCGCAGCCCAGTCGCAGATGCCCGTTGGGCCGATCACGCAGGCTGGCGACCAGCCGGCGCACACTGTTCAGATCCTGATTCAAGCGCGCGACTTCGGGCGTCAGGATTTCGGCCTCGCGCGTGGCGACGAGCCTGCCCTTGACGCGTTCAAACAGTTTGAAACCCAGCTGTGCTTCGGCATGCGCCAGCAATTTGCTGGCGGCGGGCTGTGAAATATGCAGCGCCGCAGCCGCTTCGGTCAGGGACCCGGTACGGCGGATCGCTTCGAAAATCTCGATGTGACGCAGGCGCATGACAAATGGCATAAGAGAGACCAGAACCGCGATTCTATGTCGGATGCGTTGAAGGCGGGCTGACCGTGACAAAACCAGCTCGCTGGCGCGACAGCGGCGGTTGGCTTGACTATCATGAACGCCTGCCGAACTACCGGCGCCACTCCGGAGCTGATCATGCGCGCCTGCCGCCCCGCCGCCGCCTTCCTGCTTGCCGCCACCTTGGCTGCCTTTGCGGCCCCGCCCGCCGCCTGGGCGCGCGGGCCGCAGGCGGTTGAAGACATCAACCCCGAAGCCGCCAGTGGCGCCCGCGCACGCGCGCTTGTGCGCGCGCCGCACTTCATGATGGTGTCGGCCAATCCGCTAGCCACGCAAGCCGGCGAAGCCATGCTGCGCCAAGGCGGCAGCGTGGTAGACGCCGCCATTGCCACGCAGCTGGTGTTGAACCTGGTCGAGCCGCAATCATCCGGCATTGGCGGGGGCGCCTTCATGGTGCTGTATTCGGCTAAGACCGGCCGCATTCAAACCTATGACAGCCGCGAAACCGCACCGGCCGCCGCACGCCCGGATCGCTTCCTGCAAGCCGATGGCAAACCGCTGCCATTTGCGCAGGCCGTTAACAACGGCATGTCGGTGGGCGTGCCGGGCCTGCTGCGCGGCCTTGAGCTCGCGCACAAGGAAGGCGGTGTGCTGCCCTGGGCGGACCTCTTCCAGCCCGCCATCCGGCTGGCGGAACAGGGCTTTGCCGTGTCGCCGCGGCTGCATACGCTGCTGACGGGCAACAAGACGCTGCCCAAACAATCGGCGGCGGCCGCGTATTTCTATGCGCCGGACGGCGCGGCGTGGCCGGTGGGCCATGTGCTGAAGAATCCGGAGTTCGCGCGCACCTTGCGTGCGGTGGCGAAGCAGGGCGCCGATGCGTTCTACCAGGGCGACATCGCACGCGACATCGTGGCCGCCGTGCATGGCCACGCCACGCCGGGCGACCTGAGCCTGGACGATCTGGCAAGCTACCGCGCCAAGACGCGCGAGCCTGTGTGCGGCGCGTATCGCGGCTATCAGCTGTGCGGCATGGCGCCGCCCAGCAGCGGCCCCATCGCGGTATTGCAGATGCTGGGCGAGCTAGAGCAATACCCCATCGCCACCTATGCACCGAACTCCGTCGAGGCCGTGCATTACTTTTCTGAAGCTGGCCGGCTGGCGTTTGCCGACCGCGACTTCTACGTGGCCGACCCTGACTTCGTCAACGTGCCGGTAAGTGCATTGCTGAACCCCGCGTATTTGCGTGCACGCGGTGCGTTGATCAAGCCCGATCGCAGCATGAAGGTGGCGCTGCCCGGCGACCCGGAAGGCAAGCTGCTGACACTGGGCCGCGACAACGCGCTGGAATTGCCGTCCACCAGCCATCTGGTGGCCGTGGATAAACAGGGCAATGCGCTGTCCATGACGACCACCATCGAAAGTGAATTCGGCAGCAAGATTTTCGTGCGCGGCTTTTTGCTGAATAACGAGATGACAGACTTTTCATCGTCGTTCAAAGACCCGGAAGGCCGGCTCGTGGCCAACCGCGTCGAACCCGGAAAGCGCCCGCGCAGCGCAATGGCGCCGATTATCGTGCTGCGCGACGGCAAGCCCGTGATGCTGGTGGGCTCGCCCGGCGGCAGCGCCATCATCAACTATGTGGCCAAGACGATCGTGGGCGTGCTGGATTGGAAGCTGGATATCCAGACGGCCATTGCGCTGCCCAACATGGGCAGCCGCAACAAGGAAACCGAACTGGAAAAAGGCACCGTGCTGGAAGCCTTGGCGCCCGCGCTTGAAGCCATGGGGCACCCCGTGCGCATCACCGAATTCCCCAGCGGCATTCACGGCATCGTGATCGATGGCAATGCCTTGCAAGGGGGCGTGGACCCGCGCCGCGAAGGACTGGCGGCGGGGGGCTGAAACGGATCAATCCCGATTGCAGCGGGCGGCATGATGCGCCCGCTGCTTCCAACGGCTATTCCAACGACGCCGGATCAAGTTCCATACGCGCTTCGCGGCGATGCGCCATGTACGTCACGCCCCACATCACCACGCCCAGCAACAGCAGCCAGCCCGCCACCTGATACTGGATCACGTCACGGCCCGTCAGCGGCGTAACCAGGAACAGGCAGGCCGCCGCGCCCAGCCACGGAATGATGCGGTTGATGCGGAAGTGTTCGTGCTTGACCTTGTCGCGGCGCAGGACCAGCACCGCCACGTTGACGAAGGCGAACACGCCCAACAGCAGCAACGCGGTGGTGCCGCCCAGCGCGCGGATGGCTTCGGAGTCCGCCAGCGCCACCAGCACAATCAAGGCCAGCGCCAGCACGGTGGTGAACAGAATGGCCGTCCACGGCGTTTGGTTCTTGCGGTGCACGTGCGCCAGGAATGCCGGCAGCACGCCTTGGCGCGACATGCCATACAGCAGGCGGCTGGCCATCATCATGTTGATCAGCGCGGAGTTCGCTACCGCGAACATCGAGATGATGGGCATGATGTATTCCACCGGCAGATCGGGGGCTGCGCGCTTGACCACCAGCACCAGCGGCGTCGAGCTCTTGGCCAGCTCGCCCACCGGCACCAGCGCCACGGCGCAGATCGACACCAGCGTGTAGATCACGGCAGTCAGGCCCAGGCCGGTCAGCATCACCTTCGGAAAAATGCGGCTGGGGTTATGCGTTTCTTCGGCCATGTTGACCGAGTCTTCGAAGCCGACCATGGCGAAGAAGGCGAGCGCGGTGGCCGACGTCACGGCCAGGAACACGCTCTTGTCTTCCGGCGTGTCGAACGCGATCACGCGAGAGAAATCCGCCTTTCCTTCCGACATGGCGTAGAAGCCCAGCAGGATCACCATCAGCAGGCCAGACAATTCGATCAGCGTCAGCACCACATTCGCTTTGACGCTTTCGGCCGCGCCGCGCAGGTTCACCAGCATCACCAGCAGCATGAAGCCCAGCGCGCCGAACGTAATCCACGCCTTGTCGGCTTTGATGCCGAACGCGGCGAACAGGTTGGCGGCGAACGCCTGCGAGGCCGTGGCCGCGGACGTCAGGCCCGAACACATGACGGTGAAGCAGACGATGAAGGTCAGGAAGTGCACGCCAAACGCCTTGTGCACATACAGCGCCGCGCCGGCCGCTTTGGGGTACTTGGTGACCAGTTCCAGATAGGACAGCGCGGTCAGCAACGCCACCGCGAACGCCACCAGAAAGGGCACCCAGGCCGCGCCGCCCACTTCGGCGGCGACCTGTCCGGTCAGTGCGTACACACCGGTGCCAAGGATGTCGCCCACGATGAACAACAACAACAGCTTGGGTCCCATCACCCGCTTGAGCGGGGCGTGTCCATCTTGCTGGACTGGGCTTTTCGTTTCGTTTGTAGCCAAGGTCCTTCTCCTCTTTCTTGGACTTGGGGGAGTCGACCCGAAAAGTCTAAGGGGAGGAGGTTGCGGACGATGCTACAGCGGTGCAACGAAATGTCTTAGTTGTTGGGATTCGTTGGCGCGAGCGCCGGTGGCAGCTTGCGCAGCGTGGCGGGCGTGCGCGACAGCTTGATGGGCGAGCCCACGCCTTGGTAGTCGCCGTGTTGCAGCACCATGCCGCGATGCTTCGTGTGCGGATGCGCAAGCGCCTGGTCCACCGTTTGCACGGCCGCTGCCGGCACGCCCGCGCGCAGCAGGCGGTCGGCCAGTTCCGCGGCGTTCTGGCCCGCCAGCAAGGCGGACAATTCGTCGCGCAGTGCTTGCCGGTTTTGCAGACGATCAGCGTTGTGGGCGTAGCGTGCATCGGCCGCGAGCGCCGGCGCTTCAAGCACCTGCGCCAACTGCGCGAACTGGCGGTTGTTGCCCACGGCCAGGAAGATCGGGCCGCTGGCGGTGGGCAGCGTTTCGTAGGGCGCGATGTTCGGATGCGCATTGCCGCTGCGCTTGGGAACCTTGCCGCTGTAGAAGTAATTGGGGGCGTGCGGATGCAGCAGCGACAGCGCGCAGTCGTACAGCGTGATGTCCAGGAATTGGCCCAGGCCGCTGCGGGTGCGCTCGTTCAAGGCCAGCAGAATGGCGACGGCCGCGTTCAGCCCGGTCACCATGTCTACCACCGGCAGGCCGACGCGGGTGGCCTCGCCATCTGCTTCGCCGTTCACGCTCATCAGGCCGCACATGGCTTGCGCGCAGGCGTCATAACCCGGCAGGCCGCCCAGCGGGCCATCGGCCCCGAAGCCGCTGACGCGGCAATGGATCAGCTTGGGAAAGGCCTGGCTTAGCGTGTCAAAACCCAAGCCCCATTTTTCCAGCGTGCCGGGCTTGAAGTTCTCAACCAGCACGTCGGCATCGGCCAGCAGATGGCGCAGCAATTCCTGGCCTGCGGGTTGCGACAAGTCCAGCGTCATGCCTTCCTTGTTGCGGTTCACGCCAATGAAGTACGACGCCGTGTCGCCCAGAAAGGGCGGGCCCCATCCACGCGTTTCGTCGCCGCCGGGCGGCTCGATCTTCAGCACGTCGGCGCCGTGGTCGGCCAGAATCTGCGTGCAATACGGGCCGCCCAACACGCGGGACAAGTCGATCACTTTGCACCCGGCAAGCGCGCCGGCATTCGGTAGGGTGGGGGCCATGGGGTTCAGCTTCAGTCGATGGAAACGTTGGCGCTCTTGATGAGCTCGCGCCACTTGGGGACTTCGGTGGTGATGAAGGCGGACAGGCCTTGCGGCGATTGGTCCTGCGCTTCGACGATGCCTTGCGAGTGCAGCGTCTGCTTGATGCCCGGGTCCGCCAGCGCGGTCTTGAAGGCTTGGTTCAAGGTGTCCACGACGTCGGCCGGCGTGCCCTTGGGCGCGACGATGCCGAAGAAGACGCTGACGTCATAGCCTTTCAGCCCTTGCTCGGACAAGGTGGGCAGATCGGGCAGCGCGTCGGAACGCTGCGCGCTGGCCAGGCCGATGGCGCGCAGCTTGCCGGCCTTGATGTAGGGCAGCGCGGTCAGGATGTCGGTGAACGACATCGACACCTGTCCGCCCAGCAAATCATTCAGCGCGGGGCCGGTGCCCTTGTACGGAATGTGCATGATCTGCGTGCCGGCCATCTGGTTGAACAGGATGCCCGCCAGATGCGACGACGCGCCGTTGCCGGACGACGCATAGCTGAGCTTGTCCGGATGCTGCTTGGCGTAGGCGATGAGCTCTGCTGCGTTGTTCACCGGCACCGACGGATTCACGACCAGGATATTCGGCAGGTGACCCAGGCGGATGATGGGCGCGAAGCTGGTCTCGGGGTTATAGCCCTGGCGCTTGTACAGGCTGACGTTGATGGCCAGCGGCCCCGAGGTGCCGAACAGCAGCGTGTAGCCGTCGGGCTTGGCCGACGCCACGTATTCCGAGCCGATGTTGCCGCCCGCGCCGCTGCGGTTTTCAACAATGACGTTCTGCTTCAGGGGCTCGCGCAGTTTTTCAGCCAGCCGCCGCGCCATGGCGTCGGTGGGGCCGCCGGGCGGGAACGGCACGATCAACGTGATCGGGCGGGCGGACGGGTAGGCGTCGGCCGCCAGCGCAGGCGTGGCCGGGGCGACGGCGGTGGCCGCCGCCATCAGCAGGGGGGCGAAAAGGCGTTTCATGGTGGTGTCTCCTGTGTGGGGCGCGCCGGCTGTGCCGCCGGCGTCGGATTACAACGCGTATTGCAGAATGGTCTGGCAGGCCGCGCTTTCGTTGGGGGGAATGGCGTAGGGGTCGCGCGCCGCCAGGCGGTGCAGCAGCACCTGGTCAGCCAGTTGCGCGCGGGTTTCCAGGCCGGGGCCGGTGGCTTCCCAGCGCAGCGCAGCCATCGACACCGCGTGGTACAGCAGGGATGCGGCCTGACGCGCCAGTTCGGCATGGTCGCCTTGGGCTGCGTGGTCGGCCAGCGCAAAGCTCTTGTCCAGCGCCTGGGCTTGCAGATCAGCCAGCGCGGGCGGGCAGGGCACGCCATCGGCCAGCAGCTGGTTGATATGGGCGCGCAGCGCGGGCAACGACCCTTCCTTCTTGATGGCGCGCAGCACATCCAGCGCCACGATGTTGCTGGTGCCTTCCCAGATGGAACCCAGATGCGCGTCGCGCACCAGGCGCGGCTCGGTCCATTCCTCGATATAGCCGCAGCCGCCGCGCACTTCCATCGCGTCGCCCGTGACCTTGCGCGCATCGCGGCAGGCGCGGAACTTGATCAGCGGCGTCAGGATGCGGGCCAGCGCCGGGTCGGCCGTGCCGTGGTCCGCATCGGCCAGCGCACGCGCCGTCTGGAACATCACGCTGCGCGCCTGTTCGGCCCACACAGTCATCTTGACCAGCTGACGCTGCATCAGCGGCATATCGATCAGGCGTTTGCCGAAGGCGCGGCGGTTCTGCGAGACGAAAATCGCTTCGGTGACGGCGCGGCGCATCAGGCCGGCCGCGCGCATGCCGTTGGACAAGCGCGAGTTGTTGATCATGTCGGCCATGTGCTTGAAGCCGCGGCCGCGTTCGCCGACAAGCCACGCCACCGCGCCTTCCAGGCGGATTTCGCCGCTGGCCATTGAGCGCGTACCCAGCTTGTCTTTCAGGCGCAGGATGCGGTAGTGGTTGTGGCTGCCGTCGGCCAGGTCGCGCGGCAGGAGAAAGAGCGATACGCCCTTCAAACCGGCGTCGGGCTCGCTGCGTGCCAGCACCATCGCGAAGCCCGCGTCGGGGTTCGAGCAGAACCATTTGTCGCCATGAATGCGCCACGTGCCATCGGCTTGCGCTTCGGCCGTGACTTCGGTGGCGCTGACGTCCGACCCCGCGCCTTGTTCGGTCATGAACATGGCGCCTTGGCGCAGCGCGTCGAAATCTTGCGACGTGACTTGCGGCAACACGCGTTCGACCAGCGCGGGGTCACCGAACTTGCGCAAGGTGCGCGCTAGCGAATCCGTCATGCTGACCGGGCAGCACAGGCCGAATTCGGCTTGCACGAATAAATGGCTCAGCGCGTACTTGGCCGCGGCCGGCATGGGTTCCGGCCAGCCCAGCACGCCGCCGCGGTGCGACAGCGCGGCCAAGCCAAACTCGCTGTATGCCAGACGTTCAAGCTCGACATAGGCCGGGTGCTTGTCGATACGGGACTCATCGGTGCCAGCGCGGCTGCGCACGGACAACGTGGGCGGATGCTTGTCGGCGGTGGCCGCCAATTCGTCCATGACGCCGCCCGCCAGCCCGCCCAGACGTTCCAGATGGGGCAGCAGATGGGCGTACAGCTTGGGCGGCAGGTAGCGCTGGCCGAGCGCGGCCGCATAGGGGTCCGCGTTGAACAGGTTCAGGCCACGGGAATCGGGGACGGGGGTGGCGCCGACAGACGAAACAGCGGCGGGAACAGAGGTGGGGGCAGCGGTCTTCACGGGGGTATCCATGGCGGCATCCTGCGCAAAACGGGGGTGATTGGCCGATGGTGCGCGGATGGATTAATCTACGCAAATACCGTTTTCGTGTAGAACAATCCATAAAAAATATAGATAAGGGGGAGACCATGGATCTGGACCCGCGCCTGTTGCGCTATTTCATTGCGGTGGCCGAAGAGCGCCACTTCAGCCGCGCCGCCCACCGCCTGCACATTTCCCAACCGCCGCTCAGCTACGCCATCCGCCAGCTTGAAGACAACGTCGGCGCACGCCTGCTGGCGCGCACCAGCCGCCATGTCGAGCTCACTGACGCCGGCCACGTGCTGTACCGCGAGGCGCTGACGCTGCTACGGCAAGCCGAAGAGGTGCGCACGCTGGTGCAGCGCGTGGATGCGGGCCTGCGTGGCCGGCTGCGTATCGGTTTTGTGGGGTCGATGCTGTATCGCGGCTTGCCCGCCTTGTTGAACGCGATGCGCGCCGAACTGCCGGATGTGGAGCACGTGCTGACCGAGCTGAACTCGCATGAGCAGATCGAGGCCGTGCGGCGGGGCGAGCAGGACCTGGGCTTCATCCACGCCAACCCGGTGCCTGACGAAGTGCAGGCGCGTGACCTGATGGCCGAACCCTTCGTCGTTTGCCTGCCGGATTCCCATCCGCTGGCGGGCCGCCAATCGTTGCGCCTGGCCGAGCTGGCGGGCGACGATTTCGTGTTCTTCGCGCGCGCGGCATCGCCCAGCTATTACGAGACGGTGCTGTCGATGTGCGTGTCAGCGGGGTTCATGCCGGTGGTGCGGCACGAGGTGCGCCACTGGCTGAGCGTGGCGTCGCTGGTGTCGCAGGGTTTGGGGGTGTCGATCGTGCCGGCGTGCTTGTCGCGCAGCGGCTTGGCGGGCACGCGCTTCATCACGTTTGAGCACGAGGCGCGCTCGATCAGCCAGGTGATCTGGCCGGCCGAGGCGCGTTCGCCATTGCAGCACAAGGCAATGGCGCTGGTCGCAAACCAGTTTCCGTCGGTGGCTGCGGTGGCCGATGCTGCGGCGGCCGATGCTGCGGCGGCCGATGCCGCGGCGCCCGGTGCGGCGGCCGGCTGAAGATCAGCGGAAGACGACGGTCTTGTTGCGGTTCAGCAGAATGCGATGTTCCACATGGCTGCGCACGGCGCGCGACAGCACCAGCGATTCAATGTCGCTGCCGACCTGCGTGAGGTCTTGCGCAGTCATCGTGTGGTCGACGCGTTCGATGTCCTGATCGATGATCGGGCCTTCGTCCAGGTCAGACGTCACGTAGTGGGCGGTGGCGCCGATGATCTTCACGCCGCGCGCATGTGCCTGGTGATACGGGCGCGCGCCCTTGAAGCTGGGCAGGAAGCTGTGGTGGATGTTGATGGCGCGGCCATTCAGCGCGCGGCACATGTCCGCCGACAGAATCTGCATGTAGCGGGCCAGCACGACGAGATCCGTGTTGGACTGCTCGACGATCTTCAGCACCTGCTTTTCCTGTTCCGCCTTGGTCTCCGCCGTGACGGGCAGGTAGTGGAACGGGATGCCATAGGACGCAGCCAGCGCGGCGTAGTCGTTGTGGTTCGACACGATAGCGGCCACTTCGGCGTGCAAATGCCCGCTATGCACGCGAAACAGCAGGTCGTTCAGGCAGTGCCCTTGCTTGCTGACCATGATCAGCAGGCGTTCCTTGCGGCGCGCGTCATGCAGCTTCAGGTCCATGCCGTAATCAGCGGACAGCGTGTTCAGGCGGCCGCGCAGGTCGTCAGCGGCCACGGCGGCCGGCAGGTCGAAGTGCACGCGCAGAAAGAACTGACCCGTTTCCTCGTCGCCGAATTGCTGCGAATCCAGGATGTTGCAACCCAATTCGAACAACAGGCCGCTGACGCGGTAGACGATGCCCGTGCGGTCGGGGCAGGACAGGGTCAGGATGTAGTCGTTGTGCTGCATGGTGCGGGAATAGACCGAAGTAAGAATGAGGATAGGGGCGGAATCAGGCGGCCAGGCGCGCCAGGGTTTCTTCCGCCAGGGCCAGGCTGGAGGTCAGCCCGGGGGATTCGATGCCAAACAGGTTCACCAGGCCGGGCACGCCATGCACGGCGGGGCCGGCAATGACGAAGTCGGCGGCGGGTTCGTGCGGGCCCGAGATTTTCGGCCGGATGCCGGTGTAGCCGGGCGCCAGGGCGTTGTCGGGCAGCGCGGGCCAATAGCTGCGTACGGCGGCGTAGAACACGTCGGCGCGCGCGGGGTCCAGCGTGTAGTCTTCCGTGCCGACCCATTCGGTATCGGGGCCAAACTTGGCTTGGCCACCCATGTCCAGCGTCAGGTGCACGCCCAGGCCGGCGTGTTGCGGCACGGGGTAGATCAGGCGCGAAAACGGCGCGCGGCCAGACAGCGTGAAGTAGCTGCCCTTGCACAGATAGTCGGTGGGAATGCTGGCGGGCGGCACGCCGTCAATACGTCGGGCCAAAGCCGGCGCCTGCAAGCCTGCCGAATTGATCAGCACGTTGCAGGTCAGGGTCATGGCTTCGTCGCCGCCGAATTGCAGTTCGAAGCCGCCTTCGGGCCGGACGCGGCCGGACACCAGCGGCGTATGGAAGACGAATTGGGCGCCCGCGTTTTCCGCATCGCCCTGGAACGACAACATCAGCGCGTGGCTGTCCACGATGCCGGTCGACGGCGACAACAGCGCGGCCGTGCATTGCAGCGCGGGCTCCAGGCGCATGGCCTCTTCGCCCGAAATGAATTGCAGGTCGTCCACGCCATTGGCGCGGGCGCGTTGGGCAATGCCTTCCAGTTGGGTGGCCTGGTCGCGGTCTGTCGCCACGATGAGCTTGCCCAGACGCTGATGCGGCACGCCGCGTTCGGCGCAGTACCCGTACAGCAGGTGCTTGCCGCGCACGCACAGGCGCGCCTTGAGACTGCCCGCCGGGTAATAGATGCCAGCGTGAATGACTTCGGAATTGCGCGAGCTGGTGCCGGTTCCGATGGCTTCCGTGGCTTCAGTCACGAGCACGTCGCGGCCGGACTGCGCCAGCGCGCGTGCGATTGCCAGGCCGACAACGCCCGCGCCGATGACGACGCAATCAATATCCACGCTCATGGGGCTTTCCTTTCGGATCGTGCGCCGGCGGGCGTCAGATCAAAGCCGCCCGCGTGGAAGACCAGCGGCGGCTCGGTGCTGTGACCGCAACGTTCCACTTCGCCCACCATGATGATGTGATCGCCTTCTTCGTAGCGGCTGCGGTTGCGGCATTCGAACCAGGCGGCGCAGTGGCCGTCCAGCATGGGCGTGCCGCCCGGCGCGTGGTGCACGGTCAACCCGGCGTAGCGGTCCGGCGTTTTGCCGGTCGCGAAGCGCCGCGCCAGTGCAATCTGCTCGGCGCTCAGCACGTTGACCACGTAGCGCTCGCACTGCTCAAACGCCGCCAGCGACGACGATGAGCGCGACAGGCTCCAGAGGATCAGCGGCGGGTTCAGCGATACCGAGTTGAACGAGCTGACCGTCAGCCCGATGGGGGCGCCATCAAGGCCGGCGGCCGTGACAACCGTTACGCCCGTGGCGTAACGGCCCAGCGCGGTGCGGAAAAAAGCGGCGTCAAAATCAGGGGAGGAGGCGGGCATGCAATCGTTAAGTCGGGCGGGCGCGCAGCGCGCCCGGCATCAAGGCGACAGGCGTTCGATCTTCCAGGACGAGCCGTCGGCGACATAGCGCAGCCGGTCGTGCAGGCGCGACGGCCTGCCTTGCCAGAATTCGATCGCGGTGGGCTTCAGGCGGTAACCGCCCCAGTGCGGCGGACGCGGCGGCTCTTCGCCGAAACGTTCGCGGAATTCTTTTTCGCGGGCTTCCAGCGCTTCACGGGTGATGGGTTGGCTCTGGGGCGAGGCCCAGGCGCCAATGCGGGAACCGGCCGGGCGGCTGTGATAGTAGGCGTCCGATTCCTCGGCCGCGACCTTTTCCACCACGCCTTCGATGCGGACCTGGCGTTCCAGCGGCTGCCAGAAGAACAGCAGGCTGGCGCGCGGTTCGGCCAGCAGGTCGTGGCCCTTGCGGGATTCGTAGTTGGTGAAGAACGTGAAACCGCGCTCGTCATAGCCCTTGATCAGGACGATGCGGGCGCTGGGCTGGCCCGAGGCGTCCACCGTAGCCAGGGTCATGGCGTTGGGCTCAGGCACCTTGGCGGCCAGCGCTTCGTCGAACCAGCGCGAAAACTGGTCGAACGGCGAGGCGGCGGCCTGGGATTCCAGCAGGACGTTCTTTTCGTAGCTTTGACGCAGATCAGAGACGGACATGAGGCGTGGGAGTCAGCGTTGATAACAGGGAGTTTATACCGCTTGGGCAATCCCTCCCTTATTGACCCCGCGCAGGTCTCAGGCAAGTTTCCGCCCGGGAGGGCGGGCCGGGGCTGCGGCGGGGGGCCGCTCCCGGGTCATTCATGGGTCATTCTTGGGCTGTTCTTCGGTCGTTCTTCGGCCATTTTCCGATTTATGCGCCTTCTGGCAGCGTGTGCTCGTCGGCTTCCAGCATGCGGGCGATGGCGTCCAGGCGGGCGTCATGGATGCCGGCGGCGCGCAGCGCCTGGGCGGTTTGGACGACGTAATCGGTGCAGGGGCCGTAGCGGCCCGCGGCGCGGCGCACGATGGCCAGCAGCTCGGCGTCGGGCAGGGCGCGGATGTAGGCCGGGTTGTCCCGGTTCATGATGAAGACCAGCGCGCGGACGGTGCCGGCGTCGGTGGTGCAATTGATCCAGCGGGGCAGATAGGCGCCGGTGGACATCTCGCGTTCCCACAATGCCGGAAAGTAGGTCGGCACCTGGCTGCCCGCCAGACGGTAGACCACGCCCCGGCAGGAGCCCCCGCGGTCCAGGCCGAACACCAGGCCCGGGCATTCCGGGGTGCCGCGGTTCACACGAGACCACAGGCACAGCGCCCGGTGATGACCGCGCAAGGTCGCCAGGCGGCGTTCCATGAAATCAAAGTCAGGGCGCCAGATCAGCGACCCGTATCCATACACCCAGACGTCTTCGCCCGACTGCCAGTGGCGCAGGGCCTCTTCCAGCGATGCCTGCCTTTCCTCTTGCGTCCACAGACGAAAGGGCAGGCTGGCGCCGGCAATGCCGGGTTCGGGGGGAGAGGACTGCATGTTCACGACTACGGATTCCGTTCAGACTCGAGCGGGGGGTTGCGATTGGCCCACCCTCCCGCCATTAGGGCCAGCGAATAGGCCCAGAACAACGGGGCAACGCCGATGACCGCACCCAGCGCGCCGAAGGTCAACGGCAGAGAAACCTGCGAGCCATTGATCAGCGCCATGCGCAATCCCACGGCTTCGGCCGCACGGCCGGGCGGGGAATGCTGGTGCAAGAGGGATAGCATACTCGGTTGGCAGCACCCCAACGCAAGCCCCAGAATGAACGACAGCACGATCAGGATGCTAACGTCGGTGAACAGCGGGTAAAGCATGAAGTCGATGGCGGCCGTGGCCATGGCCACCCGCACCAGCGTCCACGACCGCACCCGGCGCATGATCAGCGGCAATACCAGCCGGATGACGAACGTTGCCGCCGCGAACGACGCAAGAATGACGCCAATGGTGGTGGCCGACAGCCCGATCGCCACGCCAAAGATTGGCACCACGAACAAGTGCGTGTCCCACGCGCCCGACAAAATGGTGTTGACCATCAGGATGCGGCGCAAGGCGGGGACGGCCAGCAGTTCGGTCACGCGGCGGCGCTGGGCTTCCTTGGCGCCTGACAATTGCGAATCCACGGCCTTCAATTGGTGACGCAAGGCGTAAAGGCCGATGCCGGAGAGCAGCGGCCCCAGGGCCAGCAGGCCGAAGGCGGTGCGCGTACCCAGATGGTCAATCGCCAGCCCGGCGATCAGCGGGCCAGAAAACCCCGAACCCGCCAGCGCCAGAGACATGAATGAAAAGTTGCGCAGACGTTGCGCGGGTTCGGCGTGGCCCAGCAAGTCTTGCGTTGCGACCTGATGCAGCATGAAGCCGATACCGATACAGCACGAGGCAATCAGCAATGCGACTTGCGTTTGCGAGATAAAGGGCAATGCGGTGCCGATGGCAACCAATGACGTCCCGATGACGAGCGGACGCACGATGCCGACCCGATCCACCCACCGACCCGCGCGCACCGAAAACAGCATCGGCAGCACCGCGAACACCGCGACCAGCGTGCCGACCTTGAACGTGGACAGCCCCATCTGCAACGCGGTCAGCGAGACGGTAATCCGTCCCCCTGTCAGCGCCACGTGATTCATCATTGCCAGCAGGCACAGCAGCACCGCCCCGGAAAATTCCGGGGAACTGGAAGGCGAGGAGGGGGATCTGTTGGAGGTAGACACGGCGTAACTGCGTTCATTCTGTGCGGATCATCGGCCTATGTCGAGGCGCGTTTATTTTGCGCTGCGGCAAATTGTTTCAGCGCGTGGCAACAAGATAGGCGCCATCTAGCGGCCAAGTCGTGCGCTTACGGTGCAAGATGGCGGCGCGTTCGCCGCACGTTCGCGCCATGTGCGGGCGCGGGGTTGCATGCTTGCGCCGATGACGTTGTATCGTTCTCGCAACGCAACAATTGGCTGGCTGTTTTAAGGCTGGACACCGCTTTACTGTTTTTCACCGTTTCGCCACACATAGGCCATCGTTTGGCCGGCACGCCCGTTTAGGATGGGCAGCTAAGTTTCGCAATACGGGCGGGGGCTCGCGCCTCGCCGCTTCTTACCAGGTTCAATGAAAAAGTCCCGCAGCAAGTTCAAGCGTTATGCGCTGATCGCCGTCGTCGTTCTGCTAGTGGCCCTGGGCCTGCGCGCCGCCTTCTTCTCGGCGCCGCCGCCGCCCACCTTCGCGGTGGCCGAAGTATCGCGGGCCAATCTGGAAGACAGCGTGCTGGCCAGCGGCACCATCGACGCCATTGAACGCGTCAGCGTGGGCGCTCAGGCAACCGGCCAGTTGAAGTCCCTGAAAGTGGAACTGGGCGATCGCGTCAAGAAAGGCCAGCTGGTGGCCGAGATTGATGACCTGACCCAGCAGAACGAATTGCGCAACGCCGAAGCGGCCTTGCAGACCCGCCGCGCCGAACGCGCCGCCAAGGTCGCCACGTTGAAGCAGGCCGAACTCGCCTTCAAGCGTCAACGCCAGATGCTGGCCGCCGACGCCAGTTCGCGCGAAGCCTATGAAACCGCCGAAGCCACGCTGGCCGTGACCCGCGCCGAAATCGCGTCGCTGGACGCGCAGATTGCACAGGCCGAGATCCAGGTCGACACGGCTCGCGTCAACCTGGGCTACACGCGCATCGTGTCGCCCATCGACGGCATGGTGGTGGCGGTGGTGACGAAGGAAGGCCAGACGGTGAACTCGATCCAAAGCGCGCCCACCATCATCAAGGTGGCGCAAGTGGACACGATGACGATCAAGGCGCAAATCTCGGAAGCCGACGTCACCCGCGTGAAGGCCGGCCTGCCCGTGTACTTCACCATTCTGGGCGAACCTGACCAGCGCTATCACGCGACCTTGCGCGCGGTGGAACCCGCGCCGGACTCCATTCAGAAAGACGACGCGACCACGTCGCTGACCTCGTCCAGCAGCTCTTCGACGACGGCCGCCGTCTATTACAACGGCCTGTTCGACGTGCCCAACCCGGACGAAAAGCTGCGCATCTCGATGACGGCCCAGGTCTTCATCGTGCTGGGCGAAGCCAAGGATGCGGTGGTGGTACCGGCCTCGGCGCTGGGCAAACGCGGGGAAGACGGCCGCTATGCGGTGCGCGTGGTTGGCAAAGACAACAAGACCGAGGTGCGCCACGTCAAGATCGGCATGAACAACAACGTGCAGGCGCAGGTGCTGGAAGGACTTGAGGTGGGCGAGCGCGTCGTGTCGGCGGACTCCGCGCCGGCGGCGGCTGCGACGCAACCCGGCCCGCCGCCGGGAGCCTGACATGAGCGGGCCGTTGATCTCGCTCTCTGGTGTGCGCCGAGAGTTTCCCGCGGGCGACCAGACGATTGCCGTCCTGAAGGACATCAACCTGACCATCGAGGCAGGCGAAATGGTGGCCATCGTGGGCGCGTCCGGCTCGGGCAAGTCCACCTTGATGAACATTCTGGGCTGCCTGGACCGCCCGACCCGCGGCGACTACCAGGTCAGCGGCCGCAGCACGGGCGAGCTGGACCCGGACGAACTGGCCGAACTGCGCCGCGAGCATTTCGGCTTCATCTTCCAGCGCTATCACCTGTTGTCAGACCTGACCGCGCTGGGCAACGTGGAAATGCCGGCCGTCTACGCCGGCAAACGGCGCGAGGCGCGGCTGGACCGCGCCGAAGAACTGCTCAAGCGGCTGGGGCTGGGCGACCGGTCTGAACACCGGCCCGGCCAGTTGTCGGGCGGCCAGCAGCAGCGCGTGAGTATTGCGCGCGCGCTGATGAACGGCGGCGACATCATCCTGGCCGACGAACCCACCGGCGCGCTGGACACGCACACGGGCCAGGAAGTGCTGCGCATCCTGGAAGAATTGAACGCGGCCGGCCACACCATCATCATCGTCACGCACGATATGAATGTGGCGCGGCATGCGCAACGCATCATCGAGATCAGCGACGGCGAAATCGTTGCCGACAAGCGCAACCCCGACGCGCCGCACCGCGAAGTGGTCCGCGATGACGCGCCGCCCCTGCCCAAGCGGCCGGCCTGGCAGTCGTACCTGGACCGTTGTGGCGAAGCCTTGCGCATGGCGCTGCTGGCGATGAACGCGCACCGGCTGCGCACGTCGCTGACCATGCTGGGCATCATCATCGGCATCGCCGCGGTGGTGTCGGTGGTGGCGCTGGGCGAAGGCTCGCGGCGCAAGATCCTGGAAGACATCAGCGCCATCGGCACCAACACGGTCGAGGTCTTTCCCGGAAAGGACTTCGGCGACGAGAAAGCCGTCAACATCCGCACGCTGGTCGCCGCCGACGCCGACGCGCTGGCCCGCGAACCCTATGTAGACAGCGTCACCCCCGAAGTGGCCACCAGCAACACGCTGCGCTATCGCAACGTGTCGGTGAACGGGTCGATCCAGGGCGTGGGCGAACAGTACTTCCGCGTGCGCGCCATCCAGCTTGAAAAAGGCAAGTTCTTCGATGAGACGAGTGTGGTGCGCCGGGCGCAGGAAGTCGTCATCGATGACGGCACACGGCGCGCGCTGTTTGGTTCACACACCGAGCCGATCGGGCAGGTGGTGTTCCTGGGGTCGATGCCCGCGCGCGTGATTGGCGTCACGGCGAAGAAGGAATCTGTCTTTGGCAACAACGAATCGCTGAACGTTTGGATTCCCTACACGACGGCGCTGTCGCGCGTGCTGGGCCAGCAGCATCTGAAGAGCATCACGGTGCGTGTCAACGACGCGACGCCGCCCGCCGCCGCCGAGAAGGCCATCGAACGCGTGCTGATGCGGCGCCACGTCGTGAAGGACTTCTTCGTCTTCAACACGGACGCCATCCGCAAGACCATCGAACGCACCACCGCCACGATGACCTTGCTGGTGTCGCTGATTGCGCTGATCTCGCTGATGGTGGGCGGCATTGGCGTGATGAACATCATGCTGGTGTCCGTGACCGAACGCACTCGCGAGATCGGGGTGCGGATGGCGGTGGGCGCGCGGCGCAGCGACATCATGCAGCAGTTCCTGATCGAAGCGGTGCTGGTCTGCCTGATAGGCGGGGCGCTGGGCATCATTCTGTCGCTGGCGTTGGGCGTGCTGGTGTCCAAGGCCACGGGCGGCTCGTTCCAGATGATTTACTCCACGGCATCGATGGTGGCGGCATTCACGTGCTCGACTTTGATCGGTGTGCTTTTTGGTTATTTGCCAGCGCGCAACGCGGCGCGCCTGGACCCCGTCGAGGCCTTGGCCCGGGAATGAGGACGATGAAAGCGGTTTCCCTGATCTGCAAACCCGTTGCCCTGGCGCTGCTGCTGGCGCTGGGCGGTTGCGGCAGCCTGCTGCGCAGCGACTACGAACCCCCGCTGACGCAGGCGCCCGCGGCGTGGACGTATGGTTCAGCGGCCAACACCAATGCGCCGTTGGCGGAAGGCGGCGCCTGGTGGCGTAACTTCAATGACCCTGTGCTGGATGGCCTGATCGACGCGGTGCTGGCGCGCAACAACGACCTGGCCGCTGCCGCCATCCGTGTCCGTCGCGCGCAGTATCAGGCGGGGCTGACCGAAGACAAGCTGATTCCGCAACTGGGCGGCGACGCCAACGTCACGCGCGTTCGCAATCTGTATGGCGACCGCAGCATCACGCGCACCAACCAAGCCGAGCTGACGGTCAGTTACGAGGTCGATCTGTGGGGCAAGCTGTCCCGCCAGCGCGACGCGGCGCAATGGGAAGCGCTGGCCACCGAAGAAGACCGCCAGTCGGCGGCGTTGTCCCTGGTGGGCACCACCGCGACCTTGTATTGGCAGACGGCCTTCATCAACCAGCGCATCGCCAGCAGCGAAGAGAGCATCGCGTATGCACGCCGCACGCAGGACCTGGTGCGCGCGCAATACGCGGCGGGTGGCGCATCGGCGCTGGAGCTTGCCGAAGCCGAGCAAACCGTCGCCAGCCAACAAGCCGCGCATACGCTGCTGGTGCAGCAGCGCGTGGAATACACGAACGCGCTGACGATTCTGTTCGATGGCCCGCCAGACCGCAGCATGGCCGACCCGGCCCGCCTGCCGCAGTACCCGCTGCCCGAAGCGCGCGCGGGCGTTCCGGCTGATCTGCTGGGCCGCCGCCCCGACTTGCGAGCCGCCGAGTTGCGCTTGCGCGAAGCGTTGGCCACGGTTGACGCGACGCGCGCCAGTTTCTACCCACCCGTGACGCTGACCGGCGCGGTAGGCAGCGCGAGTCCGACGCTGTCGAACGTGCTGCAAAACCCGATCGCAACGCTGGGCGTAGGCCTGACACTGCCGTTCCTGCAATGGAACCAGATGCAGCTGAACATCAAGATCTCGAAGGCAGACTACGAAGAACGCGTCGTCAGCTTCCGGCAGTCGTTGTACCAGGCGATGGCGGACGTGGAGAACGCGCTGTCGAACCGGACGCAGCTGTCGTTGCAGGCGGAGCAACTGGCAGTGTCGTTACGGGCGGCGCGGGAAGCGGAACGCTTGTACGAGGTCCGGTATCGGGCGGGCGCGGTGTCGTTGAAGGACTGGCTGGACGCGCAGGAGAAGCGGCGGACGGCGGAGATTGCGAGGGATGAAAATGGCTTGAATCGGTTGGTGAATCAGGTGACGGTTTACCGAGCGTTAGGGGGGGATGATTTGGTGGCTCGTGGTGGTGGTGTGGGTTCTTAAGACGCCCGTGACATCGGGGGCCTGGGGTGCGCGGGGCAACGATTGCGGTCCGGAGCCTTCGCTCCGGACTGCCCCGTTGTCATCTTCGTCCAGGCCTTCGGCCTTCCCTTCAGATTCCCTCGGGCTTATCGACGCCCCGCGCACCCCAGGCCCCCGACGCCACGGGCTCCGTCAGTTGCAATCTCACGGTAACTGGGGCGGTCGGGGTTCTTGAGGTTCTCGCCACCGGAATTTGAGTGGTGGAAGATCTTGCGGGGCCCGCTCCATGCCGGCCGCGCGGGCGGCCTTTTGGAGCTTACGCGTCGTGGTGCGTCGTCGCGGTGTTCGCTTCGCGTGTGGCTGAATTGCCGCGCTTCACCTGTTCGGCGAGGTATGGCCATCGGTTAGAGGGCATTCCTGCGAGGCTCGGCCATCGGATGAGTGGCGCTCCCCAGCAGGCACGGCCATCGGATGAATGGCGCTCCCCAGCAGGCACGGCCATCGAATGAATGGCGCTCCCTAGCAGGCACGGCCATCAGTTGAACTCCGGTGCGGTGGCGCGCGACGGGTCGGCACGCGCAAGGCAGTGGCGGACGCGCGCCACCCCTCTACCTCCCCCCAAATGTGCGGGGACCATAAAAAAACCATTCTCCACATTCGCGAAAGCGACCACCGCCCAAACGACCACCACCGCGTATGCCGAGTAAGGCCGCCCGCGCGGCCGGCACTCGGCGGGCCCCACAGCACTCGTGGCTAAGGCACACCCTAGCAGCGCGACATGCCAAGACTGCGGCAGCCCGTCGGCGCGGTGGCCCTGACTGCGCGCAACCTCGATGCGCCCGAGGGAATCTGAAGGGAAGGCCGAAGGCCTGGACGAAGATGACGAAGGGGACGTCCGGAGCGAAGGCTCCGGACCGCAATCGTGGGCGCGCGCAGTCAGGGCCACCGCGACGATGGGCGACCTACGAAGCACTAACCACCAGCGCCTACGACGCCCTAACGCCAAGAAGCACCAACGCCAGTACCCACCAAGCACAACCCTCTGTCCCTCCCCGAACAAAAAACCTGCCCTAAAATACCCGCCATGACCTCCCCCGATCACGCTCTCCCTCCCGCTGACCTTGAACGCCGTTTCGGCGGTCTCTCCCGGTTGTACGGCCCCCAAGCTCCTGCACGCCTGCAAACTGCGCACGTTGCGGTGGCTGGCCTTGGCGGAGTCGGGTCATGGACAGTCGAAGCGTTGGCGCGTTGCGGGGTCGGGGCGTTGACGCTGATCGACCTGGACCATATCGCTGAATCCAACGTCAATCGGCAGATCCACGCGCTGTCTTCCACGCTGGGCCAATCCAAGGTCGATGCCATGGCGGAACGCGTGTTGGCGATCAACCCGGAATGCCGGTTGACCCGCGTGGATGATTTCGTGTCGCCGGAAAACGTGGCCGACGTTCTGCCTGGCCCCTATACCGTCATCATCGACTGCACCGACCAGGCCGCGGCCAAGATCGCCATGATCTTGCATGCGCGTGCGTTGGGAATTCCCATGTTGTTGTGCGGGGGCGCGGGGGGCAAGACCGATCCGTTGGCCTTGCGGGCCGGTGATTTGTCGGTGGCGGTCAACGATGCCTTGCTCGCCAAGCTGCGCAACAAACTGCGCAAGGAACATGGCTTTCCGCGGGGGTCTGATCAGAACGGAAAAGCGCTCAAGCGTGTGCCGAAGATGGGCATTCATGCGCTGTGGTTTGACCAGCCCGCCATCCTGCCTGACGCCTGGACGCGTCCCACGGAAGGCGAAGATGACCTGGGCGCGTCGGGGCAGAACATTGCGCCGCAGGGCTTGTCTTGCGCGGGATATGGGTCGGTGGTGACCGTGACGGCCGCCATGGGCATGGCGGCGGCGAACGAGGCGTTGCGGCTGGCGATCTGAGCACCAGCTGGGGCAACGCAGCCCCTCTCGGCGGCCGCGCGCGTTTACAGCGCCACGAACACTATTCCGTCCTCGATCCTGACGGGATACGTCATCACGTTTTCACGCAGCGGCGAGCACAGCGCTCGGCCGTCGCGCACGTCGAAGCGGCCCTGATGCAGGGGGCATTCGATTTCGTGGCCCGTCAGGAAGCCGTCGCATAGCCTGGCGTTGCCGTGCGTACAGAGGTTGTCGGTGGCGTAGACCTCGCCTTCCACGCCGTACAGCGCGATTTCGCGGTCACCTGCCTGCACGGCGATAACGTCGTCTTCCGGCACGTCGGCGCGGGCGATGGCCTTGATCCATTGCGTACTCATGCGGCTTTCCTCTTCAGATGGGGTAGATGAGCGAATTCGGGATCAGTTCGCTGTCGAAAATGCACAGCCGCGATTCGAACTTCAGGCCGTCCGGCGTGCGGCGCACGACGTCCAGATAGCGGCCCACGTTGAACACGGTGGTCAGCTGGTTGGGCTTGGTGCGGAACACAGCGTAGTTCGCTTCGGATTCGATGCGGTCGTCGTCGACCGCCAGCACGCGCGGCGCGCCGACCACGTGGCGCTGGTAGTACGGGTCGTGAAAGATTGTGTCGGTGGCGCCGTAGATGCGGTCTTTCAGCATGCCGCGGCTTTCGAACGCCATCGTCGCCAGCGCATAGCCGCGTTCGTGGTTTTCGCGGGGCAGCACTTTGTAGACGCAGTCTTCCAGAAAGAAGTCAGGCCATTTCTCCCATTCTTCGGCGTCCAGCGCGGCGGCGTAGTCGGCGTACAGGCGGGTCAGCTGGTAGTAGAGCGGAAAGTCCAGCATCGTCATGCCTCCATCACGCGGCGCCAATACGCGTACATGCCGCGGATCAGCGTTTCGGTCACCATGTGGTCGGTGTTCTCGGCGGTCTTGCCGCCCAGTTCCGCCACGCTGCGGTGCCACGGCTTCTGTTGAAAACCCGATTGCGAAAATTCGATGACTTCGCCGTCGTCCGCCGACACAAAGCCGGCGGGGCCAAACAGGTTCGCCTGGCGCAGCCGCCGCCGCGTCATCTCAGGCGTGTCATCTGCGAAGCCGAAGTGCGTCCAGACGAAATCGAAGGCGTCGTGCCCCACGGGCTGGATGTGGCGGGTGGACAGCGAATTCACCTGCTGCTGAATGATGACGCTGGGAAACAGCGTCATCAGCACGGCGGTGGGGCCGTTCCACCAGGGCTCCTGCACGATGTCCAGGAAGCGGTCATCGTTTAACGACATCTGTTCCTTGAAGCTGGACACCCCGCTGGTGACGCTGCCCTTGCCGCCCTGGCCGCGCGTGGAAATCATGGCGGCGTGGCGGAAGTGGCGGTCCATTTTCAGTTCAGACCGGTTGTCCGCGCGCCACAGGCCGAAGGTGACGAACCAGGTATGCAGCAGGCCGGGGTGATAGGGGTCTTTAATGTTTTCCTGCATCAGCTTCCAGTTGCCCGGAATGCGCTGGCGGCTGTAGCCGTGAATCACCAATTCGCGGCCGTCGAAGACGCGGTCGAAGTAGTGCAGGATGTCGGGGCCCAGATAGTCTTCCAGCGGTTCGGCGTCGTGGTCGAACGACGCGAACACCACCCCGTTTCTACAGGCCACCGCCAGTTTGGTCAGGCCGTGGTCTTCCGTGTTGAAGTCGGCGGGCATGCCGCCGTTGACCTTGCCGTCTTGTTTGACGCCGCGCCGGAACGGCACGCCGATCAGGTTGCCTTGCAGGTCGTAATTCCATTGGTGATAGGGGCAGACGAATTCGCTGCGGTTGCCGGAGCGTTCCCGGCAGAACTGCACGCCGCGATGCGCGCACACGTTTTCCACCACACGGACCTGGCCCTCGTTGTCGCGCAGCAGGATGACCGAGCGTTCGCCGACCGCCGTGCGTTTGAAGTCGCCCGGCTTGGGGATTTCGGCCTCCAGGCCGACATAGCACCAGTGCGCCTGGTAGAAAAAGCGTTCCAGCTCGCGCTGGTGCAGGGCGGCGTCGGTGTAGACGCCAAAGGGGATGCGGTGTGAACCGTCACCCTGCCAGGGCGGGTCGATCTGCATGGTTTGTCTCCTATTTTTTATCGCTTCATCATCGAGCAGGCGATGAAATAAATAAATAGAATCTGATCAATAGAAGACATCACCAAAATCAATATTGGTGGAGACAAACGCATGAACCTGAAAGACGTGGACCTGAACCTGCTGGTCGTCTTCAACGAACTGCATAAGCATGGCCGGGTGTCGGCCGCCGCCCAGAGCCTGGGCATCTCGCAACCTGGCGTCAGCAACGCGCTGAGCCGGCTGCGCAAGCTGCTGGGGGATGAGCTGTTCTTGCGCACGTCGCGCGGGATGGTGCCCACGCCATATGCCGAGGCGCTGGCCCGGCCCATCGCGGATGCGCTGGGTGCGTTGCATGGCACGCTGAACGCGCATGCCGTGTTCGACCCCGCGCGCAGCGAACGGGCGTTCGTGATTGGCGTGAACGATGTGGGCGAAACCTACTTCTTGCCGCGCCTGATGCGGGCGCTGGACGCCGCCGCGCCGGGGGTCACGATACGCACCGTGCGCACCACGTCAATCGACGTCCGCGACGAAATGGAGCGTGGCCGCATCGACCTGGCCATGGGTTTTCTGCCTGGCCTGCAAAGCGGCTTCTTTCAGCGCAAGCTGTTCAGCCAGCCCTATGTATGCATCTTCCGGCACGACCATCCGCTGGCGCGTTCAGGCGTGTCGGCCAAGCAGTTTCGGGCGGCGGAGCATGTGGCGATCGTCTCCGAAGGCACGGGGCATGGCGTGGTGGATGAGGTGATTGCACGGGCTGGCATTCGCCGGCGCCTGAGGTTGACGGTGCCGCATTTCATCGCGGTGGGGCCGGTCTTGCAGGCCACCGACATGATTGCCGTGGTGCCGCAGCGCTTTGCCGACTGCGCCTGTACGCCGTTCGGGCTGGCGACGGCGCTCTGTCCGGTAAAGATTCCGGAGTCGGTCATCAATGTGTTCTGGCATGCGCGCAACCACCGCGAGCCTGCCAATCAATGGCTGCGGCAGGTAGTGGTGGAGCAGTTTGCGGATCAGGACGGGCGGGTCAGGCTTCCCGCAGCGTGACGCTGAACCAGCCGCGCAGTGCGTTGGACAGGCGGATTTCGTCGGCGGCGTGCAAGTCGGCCAGGGTCAGCACGCGTTCGCGCACGTTGCCGGTGTCCAGCAGTTCACCGCGTTGCACGCCCGGCAGGCAGCCGCTGTCGACAGGCGGCGTGTACCAGTGGCCGTCCATGCGCAGGTAAACGTTGCTGCGGCTGCCTTCGCACAGTTCGCCGCGTTCATTCAGATAGAGCAGGTCGAAGATGTGCGGATGCGCGGGCAGCCATTCGATGGTCTTCGTGTACCAGGGGCGATGCGTGGTCTTGTAGCGCAGCAGCGGTTCCGAAGACCGCAGCGCCTCGGGCGCCAGCATCACTTCCTGCACGGCGGGCAGTGGCGGCAGCATGGCCGTCTGGATGTGGCGGCTGCCGTCGCGGGCGACCAGCAGGCGCAGACGGTGCGGGCCGGGCGTGACCAGGCCCGTGGCGGCGATCATGATGTCGCCTTCCACCGCGCGGCCGCCCCAGACGTAGCCCAGCGCCTTGCATGACGCTTCCAGCCGCGCGAGGTGGCGGGCCAGCAGCGGCACGCGTTGTTCGGCATCGACCAGGATGGTCTCGATCAGTTCGGGTTGCATGGGACTCTCCTGGGCAATGGGCGGGGTGGGGCGCGCTCTATGCTACTACCGGCGGTGGTGACGTGGCAGGAGTTTGATGGGTTGCGCGTTGGGCATTACCTATCTGCGTGGATGATTGGCCGCGCGGATCGGCAACACCCTTCAACTCCGCAGGATGCGGGCCTTCCAGTGGCATTCCTGCCATTCTTCCGCCGGGTCGGAATCGTGGACGATGCCGCCGCCCACGCTGTAGACGCCGTGGCCATTCTGGTCCAGCACCAGCGTGCGGATGGCGACGTTCAATGAAAAATCGCCATTCGGCGCCAGCCAGCCCACGCTGCCGCAGTACAGGCCGCGCGGGGCGGTTTCCATCTGGCGGATGCGGCGCATGGCGGCGACTTTGGGGGCGCCGGTGATCGACCCGCAGGGGAACAGGGCGGTCAGCACGTCTGCCAGCGTGGCGTCGGGGGCCAGCGCCGATACGGTGGACGTCATGGTCCAGACCGTGGGGTAGCGTTCCAGCGAAAACAGGGCGTCGACCTTGACCGAACCCGGCTCGGCCAGCCGGCCCAGGTCGTTGCGCAGCAGGTCCACGATCATCAGGTTTTCGGCGCGGTTCTTTTCGCTGGCCAGCAATTCCTGGCCCAGCCGTGCGTCTTCAATCGGGTCGGGGTGGCGCGGTGCGGTGCCTTTCATGGGGCGGGTCGTCAGGCGGGGGCCATCGCGCCGGACGAAGAGTTCGGGCGAAAACGACAGCACCGTGCGTGCGCCGTCTTGGATGAATGCGCCGTGGGCAACCGGGTTGCGGCTGGCGATGCGCCGGTAGAGCGTGGCGGCGTCGCCTTGGTATTGCACGTCCAGCGGTTGCGTGAAATTGACCTGGTAGAGCTCGCCGTCGCCGATCAGCCCGCGGATGGCGTCGATCTGGCGCACATAAGCGGCTTCGGTCATGCGCGGGGCGGGCAGGCTGATGGCGGACGGCGCGCTGGCAGCGTCCGGCGCATCCCACGGGGTGTCGTCCACCTTGCGTTCGAAAACCAGCGCGGTCAGCCGGGCGCGGCCGTCGTCTTGCGGCGGCGACCACGGGCCGGCCGGCGCGGGCAGGGTGGCTTCGGGCAACAGCCATTCGCCCAGTTCATAGTCCAGCAACAGGGCGACCCAGCGCCCCTGTTGCCGCGCGGCCTCAATGGCCGCCAGCGCGGGGGCGACTTCGCCGGCGGTGCGCGCTTCGATGCGGGAGCAAAAGCCCTCGAACTTCAGCGCGCGGCCGGCCAGCCGGTCTTCAAAACGACATTCCATGCTTGCTACTGCGGTTGATGTGCCAGGAATTCCGTCAGGACGCGCCCCGTGTGGGAGTGGTCGGCCAGGGTCATCACATGTTCCGGCGAGCCTTCGGCAACCAGCTTGCCGCCGCCTGTGCCGCCTTCGGGGCCCAGGTCCAGCAGCCAGTCGGCTTCGGCGATGACGTCCAGATTATGCTCGATCACCACCACCGTGTTGCCGGCTTCCACCAGACGATGCAGCACATGGATCAATTTTTCGACGTCGGCCATCGACAAGCCCACCGTCGGTTCGTCCAGCACGTACAGCGTGTGCGGAATGCGCGAGGCGCGGCCGGTCTTGATCAGGCCATCGGTCAGGCGCGCCTTGGACAGCTCGGTGACCAGCTTGATGCGCTGCGCCTCGCCGCCCGACAGCGTGGGCGACGGCTGGCCCAGCGTCAGGTACCCCAGGCCCACGTCTTGCATCAGTTGCAGCGGACGATGGATTTTCGGGTGCGCCGCGAAGTAGCCGATGGCGTCGTCCACTTCCATGGACAGGAGCTCGCCGGCGTTCTTGCCGCGCATCTGCACGCTGAGCGTGTCGCTGTTGAAGCGTGCGCCATTGCACGCGTCGCACGGCACTTTCACGTCGGGCAGGAAGTTCATTTCGATGGTGCGCATGCCCTGGCCTTCGCAGATGGGGCAGCGGCCGTCGCCGGTGTTGAACGAGAAGCGCGCCGCCGTCCAGCCGCGCATGCGGGCTTCGCGGGTGTCGGCGAACTGCTTGCGCACGTCGTCCCAGAAGCCCACGTAGGTGGCCGGGCACGAACGCGGCGTCTTGCCGATGGGGGTCTGGTCCACTTCCAGCACGCGGTCGATGGCTTCCCAACCCTTAATGCTTTCGCAGCCGGCCCAGCCTGGCGACTTGCCTTGCGAGACGGCTTGCGTCAGGTTGTCCAGCAGTACTTCACGGGCCAACGTGGACTTGCCGGAACCGGACACGCCAGTCACCACACTGAGGCGGCCCACCGGAATCTTGGCGTCCACGCTGCGCAGGTTGTGCAGGCGCGCGCCGCGAATTTCGATCATGGGCGTGTCGGCTTCAACCGGACGGCGGCCTTGCAGCGGATGCGCAAGCGGCGTCTTCAGGTAGCGGCCGGTGATGGACTCCGGCGCGTTCATCACGTCTTCCACGGTGCCTTGCGCCACGACACGGCCGCCGCGGATGCCCGCGCCCGGTCCGATGTCGATGACGTGCGACGCGCGGCGGATGGTGTCGTCGTCATGTTCCACCACCACCAGCGTGTTGCCGTTGCCTTCCAGCCGCGCCAGCGCGTCCAGCAGGATGCGGTTGTCGCGCGGGTGCAGGCCGATGGTGGGCTCGTCCAGCACGTAGCAAACGCCCTGCAGGTTGGAACCCAGCTGCGCGGCCAGGCGGATGCGCTGCGCTTCGCCGCCCGACAACGTCGGCGCGGCGCGGTCCAGCGCCAGATAGTTCAGGCCCACTTCCTGCATGAAGTTCAGGCGGCCGCGGATTTCCGTCAGGATGTCGCGGGCGATTTCGCCTTCGCGGCCGCGCGCAACCAGTCCGGTGAAGAAGGTGTGCGCGTCAGACACGGGCAACGACGCCAGTTCGGCGATGGATTTATCGCGCCAGCGCACGGCGCGCGCGACGCGGTTCAGGCGCTGCCCGTCGCATTGCGTGCACGCCTTGGCCTCGCCTTCGTACCACGCGTTCCAGGCGGTTTCTTCGCCAGTCTGTTCTTCGTCAAAGCCCTGCAATTGCAGGCCCGTGCCGTAGCAGCCCGTGCACCAGCCGTGCTTGGAGTTGTACGAGAACAAGCGCGGGTCGGGTTCCGGGAAGCTGGTGCCGCAAGACGGGCACGCGCGCTTGACCGAGAAATGCTGTTGCTGCAATTCGCTGTTCAGCGCTTCATGCAGCTTGTTCACCGGCCACACCACCGACATCACGCCCTGGCCATTTTCCAGCGCGCTCTTGACGGCCGCGCGCAGGTCGGCTTCGTTGGCCGGGTCCACCACCACGTCCGCCACGGGCAGTTCGATAGTGTGTTCCTTGTAGCGATCCAGGCGCGGCCACGGGGCCACGGGGATGAACTCGCCGTCCACGCGCAGGTGCGAATGGCCCTTGGAACCGGCCCACTTGGCCAGGTCCGTGTAATAGCCCTTGCGCGCGGTGACCAGCGGGGCCAACAGGCCGATATGCTCACCCTTGTGGTCGCGCAGCAGGCGGGCCACGATCTGGTCCGTGTTCTGCGGTTCGACGGCCACGTTGCAATCCGGGCAGTACTGCGTGCCCAGCTTCACATAGAGCAGGCGCAGGAAATGGTGGATTTCCGTCATGGTGGCCACGGTGGACTTGCGGCCCCCGCGGCTGGTGCGCTGTTCGATGGCGACGGTGGGCGGGATGCCGAAGATGGCGTCCACATCCGGCTTGCCGGCCGGCTGCACGATGGCGCGGGCGTAGGCGTTCAACGATTCCAGATAACGGCGCTGGCCTTCGTTGAACAGAATGTCGAAAGCCAGCGTCGACTTGCCCGAGCCGGACACGCCGGTGATCACGGTGAATTTGTCGTGCGGGATTTCGACGCTGATGTTCTTCAGGTTGTGTTCGCGCGCGTTGCGGATTTCGATCGCCATGTTGCCTTGGCGGCGCGCACGCATCACGGATTGCAGCGGCGTGCCGTCGCCCGCCCCAATGGCGGCGTCGTTGTAGGTTGCGACGGGTTCGGCAATGCGGGCGGTCAGGCCGGCTTGCTCGGCTTCCTGCGCATCGGCGTCGCTGGTCACCACCACGTCGGCCGGCAGGATGCTGACCTCGTAGTCGCGCAGCGCGGCGCCGGTGTGGGACTTGGGGTTGTCCATCAGGTCTTGCGGCGTGCCTACGCCCAGCACCAGGCCGCCGGCGTCGCCGCCTTCGGGGCCCAGGTCGATCAGCCAGTCGGCTGCGCGGATCACGTCCAGGTTGTGTTCAATGACCAGCAGCGTGTGGCCCGCAGCTAGCAGCTTGCGGAAGGCGCGCATCAGCCGCGCGACGTCGTCAAAGTGCAGGCCGGTGGTGGGCTCGTCGAACAGGAACAGGCTGCCCTTCTTGGCGACCTTGGCCGTGGAAATGCCGCTGCGGGCGGCTTCGGCCAAGTGGCCGGCCAGCTTCAGGCGCTGCGCCTCGCCCCCCGACAACGTGGGCACGGGCTGGCCCAGCCGCACGTATTCCAGGCCCACGTCGGCCAGCGGCGCCAGGCCGGTCTGGACGTCGCGCAGGCCCTTGAAGAAGTCCAGCGCTTCGCTGACCGTCATGGCCAGCACTTCGTCGATGGACGCGCTCTTGCCCAGGTGTTCGACGCGCACTTCCAGCACTTCGGGGCGGAAACGCTTGCCGTCGCAATCCGGGCAGCGCAGGTAGACGTCGGACAGGAACTGCATTTCGACGTGTTCAAACCCGGTGCCGCCGCAAGTCGGGCAGCGGCCGTCGCCACCGTTGAAGCTGAACGTGCCGGCCGTGTAGGCGCGTTCGCGGGCAAGCGGCGCCTGGGCGAACAGCTTGCGGATGGCGTCAAAGGCGCCCACGTAGCTGGCGGGGTTGGAGCGCGCCGTCTTGCCGATCGGGGTCTGGTCCACCATGACCACGTCGGCAATCTGCTCGGCGCCCAGCAGGCGGTCAAACGCGCCGGGCGATTCCGACGGCTTGCCCTTTTGCTTGAGCAGGGCGGGGTACAGCACGTCTTGAACCAGGGTGGACTTGCCCGAGCCAGACACGCCGGTCACGCAGACGAGACGGCCCAGCGGCAGCTCAACCGATACGTTCTTCAGGTTGTGTGCATTGACGCCTTCCAGCAGCAGGCGCGGCGTGTTCGCCGCCACCGGCATGGGGCGCGGCGCTTCCACGCGCTGGCGGCCGCCCAGGTAATTGCCGGTCAGCGTGTCGGCCGCGCGCAGTTGCTTGGGCGTACCGTCAAAGACGATGTAGCCGCCGCGTTCGCCCGGGCCGGGGCCGATGTCGATAATGCGGTCGGCAGCCACCATCACTTGCGGATCATGTTCCACCACCACCAGCGTGTTGCCGGCGTTGCGCAGCCGGTGCATGACTTCCACCACGCGGTGCATGTCGCGCGGGTGCAGGCCGATGGACGGCTCGTCCAGCACGAACAGCGTGTTCACCAGTGATGTGCCCAGCGCGGTGGTCAGGTTGATGCGCTGCACTTCACCGCCCGACAGCGTGCGGCTCTGGCGGTCAAGCGTCAGGTAGCCCAGGCCCACGTCGCACAGGAATTTCAGACGCGCGCGGACTTCCGTCATCAGCAGATCGGTGGCCGCGTCCAGTGCACCCGAGAACGACAGCTCATCGAAGAAGCGTCGCACGCGTTCGATGGGCAGCAGCATCACGTCATGGATCGACAAGCCGCCGATATTGTTCAGCTGATCGCGCGTCCAGTTGGCGCCGACCGGCATGAAGCGCTGGTAGCGGCCGTCTTCCGGCGGCAGCACGGTGTCGGCTTCTTCTTTCGTGCCCAGGCGCCACAGCAGCGCATCGGGTTTCAGGCGCGCGCCGTTGCAGGTGGGGCAGGGCGTGTAGCTGCGGTATTTCGACAGCAGCACGCGCACGTGCATCTTGTAGGCCTTGGTTTCCAGCCAGTCGAAAAAGCGCTGCACGCCATACCACTGGTGCTTCCAGGCGTCGTTGCCGCCCTTCCAGTCGGGCGTGCCATACAGCACCCAGCGTTTGTGTTCTTCAGACAGGCTTTTCCATGGCACACCCAGCGGCACGCCCGCGCGCGGTGCGTACTTCTGCAGCTCGTCCTGGCATTCTTTATAAGACGGCGTGGTCCACGGCTTGATCGCGCCTTCCAGCAGGGTTTTGTTTTCGTCGGGGATGACCAGGCCGAAGTCGATGCCGATCACGCGGCCGAAACCGCGGCAGGCCTCGCAGGCGCCCAGCGGCGAATTGAACGAGAAGCTGCTGGGCAGCGGGTCGGTGTATTCGATGTTGCAGTCGGCGCAGTGCAGGCGGTCGCTGTACTTCCAGATGTCTGCGTTTTCGCCTTCGGCGTTCACGGCGTACACGGCCAGATGCCCGGCGCCCATGCGCAGCGCGGTGTCCAGCGCTTCCATGACGCGTTCGCGCTCGGTGCCGGCAAAGCGGAAGCGGTCTTGAATGACGTGCAGAATGCGGCGTTCTTCGCCCGCGTCCTTGGCGGCCTTGCCCTTCTTGGCGCCCTTGGCGGCTTTGGCGGCTTTTGCGCTTTTGGCAACGGTCGCGCGCGGCACGGCCGTTTCCTCGGCGTGCACGCGTGTATAACCCTGCTGCTCAAGAAAGCCGCGCACTTCGTCTTCGGTGAAGTTGGCGGGCACGGCGATGGGAAAGGTCACGACCAGGCGCGGGTCGCCTGCCACGGCGGCGCGTTCGGCCAGCGAGTGGTAGATGGAATCAGGCGTGTCACGGCGCACCACCTTGCCGCAGCCACGGCAGTACAGCCGGGCGCCCCGCGCGAACAGCAGCTTCAGGTGGTCGTTCAGTTCGGTCATCGTGCCAACCGTGCTGCGCGAGCTGCGCACGGGGTTGGTCTGGTCGATGGCGATGGCCGGCAAAATGCCTTCGATGCGGTCCACCTGCGGCTTGTCCATGCGGTCCAGGAACTGGCGCGCATAGGGCGAGAAGGTTTCCACGTAGCGCCGCTGGCCTTCGGCATACAGCGTGTCAAACGCCAGTGAACTTTTGCCGGACCCCGACACGCCGGTCACAACGACCAATTCGCCGGTGGCGAGAGTCAGGTCCAGGTTTTTGAGATTGTTCTGGCGTGCGCCAACGATGCGGATTTGGGAGCTCATGGACGGTATCGTAGCCTGAGGTAGGCGCCTGCCCGAGCGATAACCCTTCGCTGGTTCCAAGCGCGGCGATATGGAATAATTGCCTATATTGTGAGGCGCTTGTCCATAATATGGACAAATATAGGCCGTGCAGCTGTACAAATAAACAGTATCGCAGATTCGTCTGACATTCGTGCTGATTGCCTTACGAAATCGCTGCGGGCATTGTTGATGGCAGATTGTCATCATTTGGGGACGTTCTTGTTGGAAACCAAGGTCGCGGGCGCTGCGGCGTTCGCTAAATTCATGACCGTGTTGCAGGCGGTGGCCGATGCGCCCGAACCGCCCACGGCCGCGCTGCTGGCGCGTACCTGCGGCTATCCACGCCCGACGGTCTACCGCATCGTGGCGGCGCTGGCCGAGCAGGGCATGGTGGCGGAATCGGGCGGCGTGTACCGCCTGGGCACGCGCCTGATGTCGCTGGCCAGCCGCGCCTGGTCGCAATTTGACCTGCGTGCGGCTCTGGCGCCCGACTTGCAGGCGCTGCGCGACGCCACCGGCGAAACCGTGCATCTGGCGGTGCCGGCCGGCCACGAAATGATCTATATCGACAAGCTGGAAAGCCCCGGCCCGGTGCGCATGGTGTCGCGCGTGGGGTCATCGGTGGCGCTGCATTCCAGCGCGGTCGGCAAGGCCTATTTGGCCGCGCTGGACGACGCCGCCCGCGAACGCCTGCTGCGCGATTTGCCGCTGCAGGCCCGCATGCCCGGCACCGTCACCAGCCTGCCTGCGCTGCGCACCGTGCTGGACGAGGCGCGCCGCCGCGGCTATGCCATGGACAACGAGGAAAATGAAGCCGGCATCGTCTGCTACGGCGTGGCGCTGTGCGACGCGGCTGGCCGGCCGGTGGCGGGCGTCAGCGTCAGCACCTTGCTGTTCCGGCGGCAAGACGACCCGCAAGCCGCTTATATCGATCCCTTGCTGCGGCTGCGCGACGCCGCCGCAGCCAAACTTGCCGTCCTGCCGGCATCGTCCGGCGGCGTCTGACCGTTCGCCACAGAGGAATTCCATGACCGCTTCCGCTCCTATCGCCTCAAAGCTTTCCGCCCTGCTGGCCGCCCGGGTCGTGCCCGTGCTGCGCTATACGGACGCGGCCACCGCCGCCTATGCCGCCGAAGTGGCCGTGGCGGCCGGCTGCACCACCCTGGAACTGACCTGGACGATTCCGGGCGTGACGGACCTGGTGCGCGCGCTGCGCGACAAGCACGGCGCCAGCCTGCTGCTGGGCGTGGGCACCGTGCTGGATGAAACCCAGGCGCGCGAGGCCCTGGTGGCGGGCGCCGATTTCCTGGTGTCGCCCGCCTTGGCCACCGATATCGTCGACATGGCGCACGCCGCCGACGCGCTATGCCTGCTGGGCGCGTTCAGCCCCACCGAAGTGCTGGCCGCGCGCCGCGCGGGCGTGGACGTAGTGAAGGTGTTCCCCGCCGACACCGGCGGCCCCAAGCATCTGGCCGCGCTGAAATCGGTTTACCCCGACACGATCTTCTGCCCCACGGGCGGCATTACGCAAGACAACATGGCGTCGTACTTTGCCGCAGGCGCCGGGCTGGTGGGCATCGGCAGCAACCTCTACGACAAGGCCGCCTTCGCCGCGCGCGACACCGCCGCGCTGGTGGCCCAGATCACCCGTACCCGCGAGGCCGCCCATGGCTGACTTCGATATCGTCGCGCTGGGCGAACCGCTGGTTGAGATGAACCAGACGCACAAGGGCCAGCTGCAATATCTGCAAGGCTTTGGCGGCGACACGTCCAACGCCGTTATCGCCGCGGCCCGGCAGGGCGCCCGCTGCGCCTACCTGACGCGCGTGGGCAATGACGCCTTTGGCGCCCAGTTCCTGGACTTGTGGGCCTCGGAAGGGGTCGACACCAGCGGCGTGCAGCGCGATGACGACGCCCACACTGGCCTGTACTTCGTGCAGCACGGCCCCGACGGCCATGCGTTCAGCTACCTGCGCCGCGGTTCCGCCGCCAGCCTGATGACGCCGGCTTTGCTGGATAGCGGGCTGATCGAACGCAGCCAGTTCCTGCACGTGTCCGGCATCAGCATGGCGATCAGCACCAGCGCCTGCGATACGGTGTTTGCCGCCATCGAACGTGCGCATGCGGCTGGCGCCCAGGTCAGCCTGGATTCGAACCTGCGCTTGCGGCTGTGGCCGGTTGACCGGGCGCGCGCCATCTTGCGCGAAACCATGCGCGAGGCGGACCTGTTCCTGCCCAGCATGGACGACATGCAGCACCTGACCGGCAACGACGACCCCGAACGCACGCTGGACTGGATTCGCGATGGTGGCGCGGCGGGCGTGGTGGTGCTGAAGCTGGGCAAGGACGGTTCCATCATTGACGACGGCAAGACACGCACGCCGGTCGCCGCGTTGCGCGTGGACGCGGTAGACGCCACGGGGGCGGGCGATTGTTTCGCCGGCAGCCTGCTGGCCCGGCGCTGCCAGGGCGATTCCTGGGAAGACGCGGTGCGCTACGCGAATGCGGCGGCGGCGTTGTCCACCTTGGGCTATGGCGCGGTGGACCCGTTGCCGCGCACCGAACAGGTTTTGGCAAGGCTGAAGTCGCTGGCGGAGTGATGGCGGAGTGATGGCGGAGTGATGGCGGGCAGGGCGTTGAAAAATTTAGGGACGGATTATTCCCTGCCGATTCGCCGCCCTGATTTCCCGCCATTGGCGCCACCTGTGAATTTCAGGCTAAAATGCCAAGTTACCCAATTTTTCCGCCAGCCCGACTACCGGTTGTGCGGGATATTTTTTCCGCAAATTCAACAGGAGAATCAACATGGCTGAACGCAAACGCGTGCGTCGTAACACCCTGGAACGCCGTTGCCTGGGCAAGGCCTTCAAGCGCTTGTTCGTCAAGTCGCCCAAGGGTGTTTTCAAGATGCTGGAAAAGATCAAGCGCGTCTAATCAACGCCCTGATCTGAAAAATCCCCGCATGGCGCAAGCTGTGCGGGGATTTTTTTTGGGGTGCACTGAAGCTGGGCGAAGCGCGAAATGGGTGCAGGGCGAAAGGGGCGAAGCGCGATACCCGTCAACCTATCAGACCGCCGGACCCAGCTTCGGCTTGATGAAATCCATGAACGCCCGCGTCTTCGCCGGCTGGATGCTTGACGGGTAGATCACGTAGATCGAGATCGGGTCCACCGACCAGCCCGGCAATACGCGCCGCAGTGAATTGCGCTTGATGATCGGGTCCAGCGCCTGGCAATGGGGCATCCGCGTAATGGCCAGGTCCAGCCCGGCCAGCGTGCCCGCAATGCTCATATTGTTGGCGGCAAGATGGCCGCTGACCGGCACCACTTCATTGACCGACCCGTTGTGCAGCGTCCAGTGCGAATGCGCGTCGTCGATGGTGGTGCGCAGGCATTGATGCTGGCTCAGATCGGCGGGCGTCTTCGGTTCGCCGTGGCGTTCCAGATAGCGGTCGGACGCATACAGATAGTTGTCCAGCGACACCAGTTCCTGCACCACCGCGCCATCGGGCCGCGTGGCGCCGCCGCCATTGCCATTGCCATTGCCGGCATCCAGCGTGGCCAGCGAAAAGTCTGAATTGCGGCCAAAGCGCAGCACTACGTCGAACGGCGTGCCTTGCGCGTCGGACGCCGTCATCATGCTCAGGTCGAATTCGCATTCGACGTCGGGATAACGGTCGGTGAAGTCGTTGATGGTTTCCGGCAGCAGCCAGATCGCCAGGCTATAGGGCATCGACACCCGCAAATTACCGGATGGGCCGCCGGACAGCGACAGCAATTGTTCATGCGCCAGACGCGCTTCGTCGATCAGCCCCTGGCAGCGGCGCATGTACGCCGCGCCCGCTTCGGTCAGGTCCAGCCGGCGCGTGTTGCGGTTGATGAGCCGCAGGCCGATGGCGCGTTCCAGTTCATTGATGCGGCGAGACAGCGTGGACGTGGGCATGTCCAGCGCGCGGGCCGCCATGCTGAAGCTCTTGCGCTTGGCAACCTCGACGAACAAGGCGATGTCATTGAGCTGGACAGTTGAAGCTTCCATAGGCATTCCGGTTTGGGCCGCACGAGTTTACGCCAGTCCCGCTTGCGGCCCAATGCACAAACCCGCGCAATTTCGCCTGAATAATGCACGCGTTGTCAGATTTGATTGCAAATTCGAATGGGATGGCATCGGTTAGTGGGGGCATATCCCCTACACTTCAGGCGAAAACAGATAGACCAAGACCGCAGCGGTGTCACGGAGATCGCAAAGGGGCATAGCAGGCATGACCGATACACCAACGTTTTTCACCGTTCTGACGCCCACCTACAACCGGGCAGGCACGCTGCACCGGGTGTATGAATCGCTCTCCCGGCAGACATTCAGGGATTTCGAATGGGTGGTGGTGGACGACGGTTCCACCGACAACACACACGAATCCATCCTGGATTGGCAGACGCGCGCCGATTTTCCCATCCGCTATATCTGGCAGAACAACCAGCACAAGAAAACCGCCTTCAACCGTGGCGTGCGTGAAGCGCAAGGCCAGATGATTGTGGGTCTGGACAGCGACGACGAAATGCCGCCCGATGCGCTGGCCACCTTCAAGGACGCCTGGGACGCCATCCCGCCTGCGCGCCGCGATTCCTATGTGGCGATCACGGGCTTGTGCGCGCGCCCTGACGGCAGCATCGTGGGCGACCGCTATCCGCAAGACGTCTTCGACAGCACCGCTGTGGACGTGTACTTCCGTTATCGCATCAAGGGCGAAAAATTCGGCTGCATGCGCACCGACATCCTCAGGAAATATCCCTTTCCCGAAGACGTGGCGGGCTTCGTGCCGGAAAGCCTGGTGTGGTGGGCGATTGCACGCGCGGGCTATCTCAGCCGTTTCATCAACCGCGTCGTGCGCACCTACCACGACACGCCGGGCGGCCTGAGCCAAGGCGCCGTGTCCGTGTCCAACAACGCGCAGGGCCTGTACCTGCTGGCGTGGGACATGCTGCAACATCACCTGGAATTCTTCCGCTTCCGGCCGCGCGAATTCATCATGGCGGCGGCGCGCTATACGCGCTTCCGCCTGCACCTGAAGCACTCCGGCGTCCCGACCGCCGTGCAGGCCTACAAGCTGACGAACCCCGTCGCGACCTTCATGGTGGCGGCGATGTGGCCCGTCGGCTATGCGCTATACCGCCGAGACCGGCGGCGCGGGGTGGCCTGAGCCGCCGTGGCTGGCGGCGCTGCCTGATCCGCCTTGGGCCGCGCCGTGGCCTAGGCCCAGGTACACCTCGACCACGCGCGGGTCCACGGCGACTTCCGCCGCCGGGCCTTCCAGCGTGACGGCGCCCGTCTCCAGCACATAGGCGTAGTCGGCCACTTGCAGTGCGGCGC
Organism: Achromobacter kerstersii; assembly: GCF_902859595.1. Lineage (GTDB taxonomy): Bacteria > Pseudomonadota > Gammaproteobacteria > Burkholderiales > Burkholderiaceae_B > Achromobacter > Achromobacter kerstersii. Next base: position 198,968 of record NZ_CADIJQ010000007.1, read on the forward strand.
GGGCGTTTTGTTCGATCAGCAAAATGGACACGCCCATCTCGCGCAGCCGCGCCACAATGCGAAACACTTCGCGTACGATGCGCGGCGCGAGGCCCAGGCTGGGTTCATCGAGCATCAGCAGCCGGGGTTTGGCCATCAGCGCGCGGCCCACGGCCAGCATCTGGCGTTCACCGCCCGACAGGGTGCCGGCCAACTGGGCATGGCGTTCCTTCAAGCGCGGGAACAGCTCATAGACCTCTGCCAGCGTCTTGTCCTGATCGCGCAGGCCGCAACGGAAGCGGTGGAACGCGCCCAGCATCAGGTTGTCTTGCACCGTCATCTCGGCAAAGAGTTCGCGTTTCTCCGGCACCAGATTCATGCCGGCCGCCACCATTTCTTCGATCTCGGCATGTTCTTGCGCCTTGCCGCCGAACGTGATGTGGCCCGTTGACGGCAGCACACCCATGATGGCGGACAGCAAGGTGGTCTTGCCCGCGCCGTTCGGGCCGATCACGGTCACGATCTGGCCTTCGCCCACCGTCAGGCTCACGCCCGACACGGCTTCCACCTTGTCGTAGGCCACGCGCAGGCCGCGCACTTCCAGCAGGTTCGTGCTCATTCGTCCACTCCGCCCAGATACGCTTCAAGCACCGCGGGGTTGTTCTGGATGTCGGCGGGCAAGCCTTCGGCGATCTTTTCGCCAAAGTCCATTACCACCACGCGATCCACCAGGCCCATCACGAAATCCATATCGTGCTCGACCAGCAGGATGGCCATGCCTTCAGCGCGCAGCTTCTTCAGCAGCTCGGCCAGCTCGCACTTTTCTTGATACCGCAGCCCGGCCGCGGGTTCGTCCAGCAGCAGGATGCACGGGTCGGAGGCCAGCGCGCGCGCAATTTCCAGAATGCGCTGTTGGCCCAGCGCCAGCGAGCCCGCCTCGTCGTGCAGATGCTTACCCAGGCCCACGCGCTCAACCTGGCGCGCGGCTTCGGCCAGCAGGCGCGCTTCTTCGGGCCGGTCCATGCGCCACGCCGCGGGCAGCACGCCGCGATGCCCGCGCAGGTGGGCGCCGATGGCCACGTTTTCCAGCACGCTCATGCGGCCCAGCAGGCGCACATGCTGGAACGTGCGCGACAACCCCAGCCGCGCAATCTTGCGCGCGCCAGCGCCCGCCACCGATTCGCCCAACAACGTCACCTGACCCGACGTAGGCGTATCCACGCCCGAGATCTGGTTGAACATCGTGCTCTTGCCCGCGCCGTTCGGGCCGATCAGCGCCAGGATTTCGCCCGCGCGTATCTCCAGGTTCATCGCGTTGTTGGCGACCAGGCCGCCGAACTTGCGCGTCACGTCCACGGCCTTCAGCACCACTTCTCCACGCGCCGGCATGGGCTTGCGCGGCAGCGGCTCGGCGTTCATGTCCACGCGGCGCACCGCCTTCTTGACCGGCACCCAGCGGGTCAGCACCGGCCACAGGCCGCTGCGGGCGCGGTGCAGCAACAGCACCATGCCAAACCCGAAAACGATGACTTCAAAGTTGCCCGTCTGGCCCAGCAGCTTGGGCATCCAGTCCTGCAGCCATTGCTTGAGCACGGTGAATACCCCCGCACCCACCAGCGCGCCCCAGACCTGGCCCGCGCCGCCGATGACGGTCATGAACAGGTATTCGATACCCATCTGCAAGCCGAACGGGTTGGGGTTCACGAAGCGCTGCATGTGCGCATACAGCCAGCCCGACGCGCAGGCCTGCAACGCCGCGATGATGAAGATCACCATGCGCGAACGCGCCGTGTCCACGCCCATGGATTCCGCCATGACGCGCCCGCCCTTGAGCGCGCGGATGGCGCGGCCTTCGCGCGAGTCCAGCAGGTTTTGCGTGGACCATACCGCCACGAGCAGGAACGCCCAGATCAGGTAGTAGATGTGTTCGCCCTGGTTCAACGACCAGCCGAACAGGCTGATGGCGGGGATGTCCGGAATGCCGGTATGCCCGCCCAGCCCTTCAACGGAACCGAAAGCGAAGTACAGCGACAAGCCCCATGCAATGGTGCCCAGTGGCAGGAAGTGGCCCGACAGCTTGAGCGTGATCGCGCCCAGCAAATACGCGATCACCAGCGTCAGCACCAGGCCGGCCAGCAGCGTCAGCCAGGGCGATGCGCCCAGCCATGCCAGCCAGCTGGGCAGCGTGTCGGCGCGGGTCGTCAGCAGCGCGGTGGTGTAGGCGCCCACGCCCACGAACGCGGCCTGCCCAAAGCTGGTCAACCCGCCCACGCCCGTCAGCAGCACCAGGCCCAGCGCCACCAGCGCGTACAGGCCGATGTAGTTCAGCAAGGTCACATAGAACGGCGGCAAGGCCAGCGGCCCCAGCGCCAGCAGCGCCAGGAACACGAAGAGGATGATGCGGGGGTTCATTCGTCTTCTTCCTCGACGTGATGGCTTTTCAACGAGCGCCAGAGCAGCACGGGGATGATCAGCGTGAACACAATGATTTCTTTGTAGGCGCTGGCGTAAAACGACGAGAACGCTTCGATCAGGCCCACCAGAATGGCGCCGCCCGCCGCCAGCGGGTAGCTGACCAGCCCGCCGATGATGGCGCCCACGAAGCCCTTCAGGCTGACCATGAAGCCTGAATCGAAATACATGGTGGTGATGGGGGCGATCAAAATGCCGGACACCGTGCCGATCAGCGCGGCCAGGAAGAAGGTGGCGCGGCCCGCGAAAATGGGCGAAATGCCCATCAGTCGCGCGCCCAGCCGGTTGAACGCGGCGGCGCGCAGGGCTTTGCCGTACATCGAGCGCTCAAAGAACTGGTACAGCACCACGATCAGCACCGCCGACACCGCCACCACCCACAGTGCCTGGCTGTTGACGTTGATCGGCCCCAGCGTCAGGCTGGCGTCGGAAAACGGCGCGGTGCGCGCGCCCTCGGCGCCAAACGCCAGCAGCCCCAGGCCAACCAGCGCCAGGTGCACGGCAATGGACACGATCAGCAGCACCAGCGTTGAAGCCGACGCGATGGGTTGGTAGAACAAGCGATACAGCTGCGGACCCATCGGCACCACCAGCAGCAGCGTCAGCAAGGCCTGCACCGCCATCGGCAATTGCGCCAGCGGCAGCTGGTAAAGCAGGCCCGCCAGGATCAGCGGATAGATCACCTTGACGCCAATGCGCCACAGGCCGCGGTTGCGGCCAGGGCGCTTGGCCCGCGCCATCAGGTCGGCGGCGGCTTCGGCCAGCGCGAACGCCAGCAGCAGCCAGACCAGCAGCACGGGTTTACCGGCCTGGATGGCCGCCATGGTCAGCGCACCGAAGGCGACGAATTCGCCCTGAGGGATGAACAGCACGCGGGTAACGGTAAAGACCAGCAGGATCGACAACGCCAACAACGCATAGATCGCGCCGTTGGTGATGCCGTCCTGCCCAAGTATCAAGGCGATCTGAGCATTCATGCGAAAAAGTCCAAGCCGTTACTTCACGAGCGTCCAGTTGCCGTCTTTGACGGTGATGAGCTCGCGGCCGCGGTCATCGAAGCCGCTGTGGTCCGCGGCGCTCATGTTGTAGACGCCTTGCGTGCCTACCAGCTCCTTGGTCTGTTCCAGCGCGTCGCGCAAGGCGCTGCGGAATTCCTTGGTGCCCGGCTTGCCGGCCTTTTCTGCAATCGGTACCGCCTTTTCCAACAACAGGCCGGCGTCATAGACGTTGGCGCCGAAGGTGGCGGGCTTGGAGCCGTTCAACTTTTCGTACGCGGCGATGTAGTCGCTGGCGACTTTCTTGGACGGGTTGCTGTCCGGCATTTCCGGCAGCACCAGCATCAGGCTGGCGGCCAGCACCGTGCCTTCGACCTTCTTGCCGCCCAGCTTCAGGAAGTCGGGCAGGGCCGCGCCGTGGGTTTGGTAGAACTTGCCCTTGTAGCCCTGATCGAACAGCGTGGTTTGCGGCAACACGCTGGCCGCACCCGGGGCAGCGACCAGCACGGCGTCGGGCTTGGCGGCCAGGATCTTCAAGGCCTGGCCCGTGACCGAGCTGTCAAAGCGCAGGTAGCGTTCGTTGGCGGTGACCTTGATGCCTTTCTCGGTGGCCAGGCCCGAGAAAACCTTGTACCAGTTCTCGCCATACGGATCGTTCAGGCCGATGAAGCCCACCGTCTTGATGCCGTTCTTGGCCATGTGGTCCACCAGCGCACGGGCGATGATGTCGTCGTTCTGCGTGGTCTTGAACACCCACTTCTTCTGATCGTTCATCGGCAGCACCACCGCCGCTGTGCCCACGGGCGCCAGCATCGGCACGCCGGCTTCCGCGGCGAACTGGATCACGCCCATGGCGTTGGGCGAACCCGACGGCCCGATCAGCGCGTCCACGTTCTGCTCCGAAATCAGTTTCTTGAAGGCGGTGACCGAGTTGGTCGAATCGCTGGCGTCGTCCAGCGAGATGTACTCAATGGTCAGGTCACCGATCTTCTTGGGCAGCAGCGGCACCGTGTTCTTTTGCGGAATGCCCACCAGCGCGGTGGGGCCGGTGGACGACGTGACGACGCCCACTTTGACTTGGGCCAGCGCGGGCAGGGCGAACAGGGTGGCGATGGCGGCAGCAGCAGCCAGGGGGAGTTTCTTCGACAGCATGGCAAAACCTCCGGATAGGGAGCAGAGTGGGAGTGCGGCTGAAAAGCGGAGAAAACAGGAACGACAGGAATTACTTGTTGCTTAAAATCTCTAACCCTCAAGGATGAGCACTGTAGACGTGGTACTGATGCTTACCTATCCGTTAAAACCCGACGACAGACGGGGGATGCGCCCGGTCAGATGGTGATGGAACTGACGCTGGCGCCGCCGCACACAAACAAGGTCTGGCCGGTGACGAAGCTGTTGGCGGGGTCCGCAAAGAACATCACGGCGCGCGCCACATCGTCCGAGCGGCCCAGGCGCTTGACCGGGATGCCGTTGGCCAGCTGCTTTTCTCGTTCGCTGCCGGGTTCGATCACTTCGTAGAACATGTCCGTCTGGATCGGGCCGGGCGCCACCACGTTGACCGTGATGCCGTAGGGCGCAAGCTCCAGCGACCATGTGCGCGCCATGCCGACCATGCCGGCCTTGGTGGCCGAGTACGCAGTGCGGGTGGGCAGGCCCAGCGCGCCGCGCGAAGACATCATCACGATGCGGCCGAAATGGCGTTCCTGCATGCCGGGCAACGCGGCCTGCACCAGGCTGATCGCCGCACCCAGGTGGATCTGCGTCAACCCGTGCAGCTCTTCCTGCGTGACTTGCGGCAACAGGTTTGGCCAGATGACGCCCGCGTTGTGGATAACGTGGCTGATGGGAAATTTGGACGCGGCCTCCTGGCCGGCTTGCGCGGTGGCGTCAGCGTCCAGCAAGTCCACCTGCATGTTGTGCAGGCGCGGGTGGGTGAAGTCAGCGGCGCGGCGCGCCATCGAAATCACTTCGTAGCCCGCATCCAGCATGCTGCGGCAGATTTCGGCGCCGATGCCGGCGCTGCCGCCGGTGACCAGCGCTACGTTCGTATGTGTCATGCGTGTCCTTGGTTGGAGTTCGCCAAATGTGCCGGTCAGGCCTTGGGCGCCAGCGCCAGCACGCGCAGGGGGCTGCCCGAACCGCTGCGGATCTTCAGCGGCGCCGAGAAGATCACCGCGCCCGTCGGCGGCAGCTGATCCAGGTTCGTCAGGCATTGCAGGCCGTAGCGGTTGTTGCCGTGCATGTAGTAGTGGCAGGGGTAGGGCGGGTCCAGATGCTGGGCCTGGCCCGCGTCCGTGCCCACGGATTCCGTGCCGAAGCCGTGCACATCGCGCTCCTTGATCAGCCAGGGCACAACGTCGGCGTCGGGGCCGGGCGAGTGCGCACCGTCGTCTTGCAGGTTCAGGTATTCGGCGGGCTTGGCGCGCTTGGACCAGTCGGTGCGCATCAGCACCCACGAGCGCGCGGGGATGCGGCCATGCTGTTCTTCCCACTTCTTCACGAAGTCGATGGTGAGCAGGAAGTCGGGGTTGTTGCGGGCCTCGGCGGAACAGTCGATGACGCAGGCGCTGGCGATGAAGGCGTCGATGGGAATCGTGTCGACGGTGTTGTCGGGCTGGTCTTTGCCGGTGACCCAATGCGCGGGCGCGTCAAAGTGCGTGCCGGTGTGTTCCGAGCACGAGAAGTTGTTCCAGTACCAAGCCGGGCCGCGCTCGTCGTAACGCGAGATTTCCTCGATGCGGAACGGCCACGCTTGGCCGAATTCAGGAGGCAGCACGATGGTGGGGAATTCTGGCGTCAGCGTCTCGGTCAGGTCCACGATGCCGATGCGCCCGGACGCAAGTTCCGTCATGAATTGGGCAAGTATGTTCTGGCTCATGCTGTTGCTCCTTTTGATTCGTGTTGGGGGTCGTGCGTGGGCGGCGGCGGGGAGTCATGCCGGAGCCGTCAGGCGCCCAGTTCCCGTTCCAGTCCCTTGGGGTTTTCGGCCAGCCGAGCGCGGAATTCCTGCGCCACGTCGCCGACATAGACGTCTTCAACGCCATCCTTCAAGGCGCGCACGATGGCGGCGGCAATGGCTGCCGGCGCCACGCGCGGCGGGGGCGTGCGCTGTTCCCATTCGTGGTCGACCGGCCCGGGGAACACGTTCACCACCCGCACGCCCGCGCCACGCATCTCGGCGCGCAGGCATTGCGTCAGCGACAAGGCGGCGGCTTGCGACGCCGACCACATGCCGCGCGACGGCAGGTTCATGTGCGCGTAGATGGACAGCACGTTGACCCAGGCGGTGGCGCTGTTCACGCCGTCGGCGGCGCGGCCGCACAGCGCGGGGCCGAAGCCTTGCGCCAGCCGCATCAGGCCCAGCACGTTGACGTCCAGCGCGTCGAGCGCGGTGTTTACGTCCTTGCGGCCCATCAGGCCGCCTTCGCGTTCCAGGTCGGCCGTGTTCACCAGGATCTCGACCTTGCCGCCGATGGAAGCCGCCGCGCGTTCGACGGAATCGGTATCGGTGACATCCAGCGTCACCGTCTGCACGCGCGGGTCGGCGGCCAGCGCGTCAAACGCCGCGTCGCGCTTCCAGGTTTGCGGGTTGCCCACGAACACCGTGGGGCAACCTGCGTCCAGCAAGGCGCGCGCGACGGCATTGCCCACGGCGGATTTGCCATCGGTGACGAGCGCGCGGCGGAACTTCGGGTCGCACGAGGTTTCGCGCAGGGTCTTGTCGTCTTCCATGTTCGGGGTATTCCTTTCTGGCAGAGCGATCATCACGGCCTGGCCGCTGCGGTCCAGCTTCAGCGTCAGCCGCACGCGGGCGCCATCGGCGCAGTCTTGGTGCACATGGGCCACCACCGACGGGCCGGCGTCCATGCGCACGGTGCCTACGCGCCACGGCAGGCGTTCGCGGAAGTACAGGTCGTTGCTGTGATGCAGGGTGGTGCTGACCAGCAGCACGCCGTTGGGGTCGGCAGGCTTCCAGGGCAGGTGCTCGGACAGGCAATGGCCGCAGACTTCACGCGGCGGATATTGCACCGCGCCGCAGTCGGCGCAGGTCTGAAGATCAAAGCGGCCTTCGGCGGCGGCGGCGGTCAGCCCCAGCGCGGCGCGGCTACGCGAACCCGGCGGCAGCGTGGGCTGGCGAGTGCGCGCCACCGGATTCTTCCGGGGCGGTTTGGCTAGCGGCTCGGTCATGCGTCGCTCCTTGCCAGAATGGCCGCGGCGGTGCACAGCCCGCGGTCGTAATTGATCATGCCGAAGCCGCTGACCAAGCCAATGCGGGCGTCAGCCACTTGCGTGCCGCCTGCGGTGCCGGTCAGTTGGCGCAAGGCTTCGATCAGGCCCAGGTAGCCGCCCGCGGCACCCGCCTGGCCTACCGACAGCTGGCCGCCATTGGTGTTGAAGGGGAAGCTGCCGTCCACGGTGAAGGTGTGCTTGCGGATGAATTCCGGCGCGGCGCCTTTTTCGCAGAAGCCCAGGTCTTCCATTTGCATCAGGTTGATGACGGGATAGTCGTCATAGGCTTGCAGGAAGTCCATGTCGGCGGGCGTGGCGTTGGCTTGGCCGTAGAGTTCGTCCACGTCCATGGTCCAGCCGCCGCGCTTCTGGATCGGGTCGTCGATCCAGGCGTTGTGGCGTTCGATGGTGGCGCGGATGCGGGCGTAGGGCAGGTTCAGCGCGCGTGCCTGATCTTCGCGCATCACCAGAAAAGCGTCGGCGCCCGCGCAGGGCATCACGCAGTCGAACAGGTGGATTGGGTCGGTGATGACGCGCGCGTCCAGGTACTGCTGCAAGCTCAGCGGCTTTTTCATCAGCGCGTGCGGATAGCGCAAGGCGTTGTCGCGCTGGGCCACGCACAGCTTGCCGAAGTCTTCGCGGGTGGCACCCGTGGTGCGCATGTAGTTGGCCGTCAGCAGGGCGAAGCTGGCGTTCGGCCCGCCCGCGCCATAGGGGTAGACGGCGTCTTGCGCAAAGCGCGAGAACTGGCTGACCGTGTTGCGAAACGAGTCCACGTGGTTGGTGTCGCCCGCGATGCAGGCCACGATGTTCGCGTCGCCCGCTTGCACGGCGCGCGCGGCGCGGCGCAGGGCAGCCACGCCGCTGGCGCCGCCCATGGGGATGTGGTCCAGCCAGCGCGGGCTCATGCCCAGGTGCTGGACGAGACCCACGGCGGTGTCGGGCGCCAGCGTGAAGCTGGACACGCACAGGCCGTCGACATCAGTCTTGGCCACGCCGGACTGCCGGATAAGCGCGCCGAGTGCGCGCCCCAGCCACCAATGCGCGGCATGGGTGGAATAGCGTTCATACGGGATCGTGACGGGCAGCGCCGCCACAATGCCGTCGTAGCCCAGGCGGCTCATTGGGCAGACTCCTGGCGGGCGGGTTCCTGGCGCTTTTTCATGGCGTTGGTGTCGACGCAGCGCGCCGTGCCGGGCAGGGTGGGCGCAAGCGCCTTCATCTCGCCGCGCTGGATCTTGTTGGTGGTGGTGAGCGGCAGGCTGTCCACAAACGCCACATAGCCGGGCGCCTTGTAGTACGCCAGCTGCTCCAGGCACCACTGCACGATGCCGCGCGCGGCCTCCGCCATGGCGGAGGCGTCGGCGGGCAGGGATTCGGGCACCACGCAGGCCAGCACTTCGTCGCCGCGCACCGGGTCTGGCACGGCGGCCACCGCCACCGCTTTGACCAGCGGATGCTGCATCAGCACGCTTTCCACTTCCACGGCGGAAATGTTTTCACCGCTGCGGCGAATCACGTTCTTCTTGCGGTCTACGAAGCGCAGCGCCCCGTCGGCTTCGCGGCGGACGATGTCGCCCGTGTGGAACCAGCCGTCCTGCCAGGCTTCATCGGTTGCGGCTTCGTCTTTCAGGTAGCCGGCAAAGAAGCCGTAGCGCGGGTCGTCGCCCGCATGGCGGACCAGCAGTTCGCCATGTTCGCCCACGGCGGCGGGCTGGCCGGCGTCGGTCACGATGCGCACGTCGACGTCATCTTCTTCGCGGCCGAAGCTGCTGGTGCCGATGTGGCGCGGTTCCTGGTTGGCGATGATGACGGCGCCCGCGCCGGTTTCGGTCATGGCCCAGGCTTCCAGCAAGGGGAAGCCGAAGCGCGCTTCAAAGGGCGCATGCAGCTTGCGGTCTACGCCCGCACCGAAACCGAAGCGGATGGCGGGCTGCAAGTCGTCGTCCGACGGCGCGGCCTTCATCAGGATGGCGGGCATGACGCCCAGGTAATGCAGCACGGTGGCGCCGGAGTCGCGCACGCTGTTCCACCATGTTTTGGGATGAAAGCGATCCAGCGGAATCAGGCAGCCGCCGGTCAGCACCATCGCCATGGCCGAATACGCCATCGCGTTCATGTGGACCAGCGGCAGCGGGGTCAGCATGCGTTCCTGGCCGGGGCGCAGCGCGGCCAGGCCGCCAATGCGCGCATACCAGCCACCCGCGTGCAGGAAGTAGCGGTTGGGCAGGATGCAGCCCTTGGGGCGGCCAGTCGTGCCAGACGTGTACAGCAGCGCGCACTCGGTCAGTTCGGTAGGCGCGGTATCGCCCAGCGGCGCGGCAAAGGGGGCGGCGGGCGGCGCGTCGTCCGGACCCATCACGCGCAACGGGCGGCCCGCGCGTGCGGCGGCGGCCATCAGGTCGGCATGACGGTGCGGCAGGGCGACGGCCAAGGCGATCTCGGAGTGGCCGGTCAGGTATTCGAGTTCGGCCGCGCGCAGGTCGGGGTTGATCGGCACGACCGATACGCCCAGCGCGTTCAACGCGAACCAATGCAGGAAGAACGACGGGCGGTTCTCCAACAGCAGCCCCACGCGATGGCCATGGCCATAGCCCGCTTGGGCATAGGCGGCGCGCAGGGTGCCGATGGCATCCGCCGCGCGGGCGTAGCTGAGTTCGCCAACGTCGATGCCGTAGACGTCAGCGGTTTCCGGCAGGATGCACAGAAAGGGCTGGGCGCCGTAACGGGCGGCGGTGTCGCTGAAAGCCTGATGGACGGTGGTGCTCACAAGCCGCTCCTACATGAACAGTTGGATGTTGCCGAAGGCGGCATCGCAGTTGACGAGGTCAACGCGCTTCAAGCGGATGCGCAGCGCGCCGTCCTGCTCGACCAGGTGATGCGTGGCCCAGCCGGCAAACAGCGTCTGCGTGTCCTGCCGGGTTTCGACGTAGTGGAAGGCGGTGCGCACCACATGCCGGCCTTCGTTAGGCGCGGCGTCCGGGTGGCCGTGTTCCACCGTGGGCGCTTGCAGCAGGTGATGGCAACGGCTCTTGGGTTGCTGCGAAAACGTGCGCTGGCCGGCCAGCCGTTCCACGCGTACGCGCAACAGCAGCTTGTCTTCGTACATCAATGAGGCATGCAGCTTCGGGTCGGTCTGGCCATGCGCCAGCGGCATCCAGTAGTACCCGTCTTCGGTGTACAGGTTCAGCCAGTCTTCAAAGCGCAGCTCGTCCAGCAGGCGCGCTTCGGCGTAGACAAAATCAATCAACTCGCGGTCGCTTGCGCTCATACCGACTCCGGTCCGGTCATGTAGCGGCCCCATGCGCGGTACTGGTTGCGCATCTGCCATTCATTGGTGCCGTTGGTGGTGACGTTTTTCTGGCCGGCTTCATCCGGGGTGTACAGACGGCCCACGTTGACCCAGTCGCGCGCCCGCGAATTCAAACCGTCTTGCGCGCGTTCGTACATTTCCAGATCGTCATGGCCGACAACGGACGTGGGCGCGTTGATCAGCCGGTTGTACATAAGCGTGCGTTCCAGCAGCAGGTCGGGCGCGCCCACCAGGCGGAACGTCCACGATTCCACCAGCGTGCGGTCGGCGGCGATGGGCTTGAAGATGCGCAGCGTCTGGATCGGGCCCTTCACCATGATGTTGGGGAAGTACACAGTGTTGTGGCGCACATCGCCCAGAATCTGCTTGGCGCGTTCTTCGCCATAGGCTTCAACCATCGAATCCCAGTAACCCGGCACGCCCGAGTACGACGCGTGGATGGAGTCCGATACGCCGGTATGCCCGTGGCCGTTTTCCCACACGCGTATGCCCATGTTCTCGAAGAATTCATACGGCGAGATAAAGGGCGCAAACAGTTCCACCGCCATCGGTTTGGGCGTGCCTTCCGGCGCCTGTTCCCACACCTTCACGGCGGTGCCGGCCGACGATTCATGCGCCACCATCGGGTGGCAGGTGTCGGTCTGGTTGTCGACCAGCATCTTCCAGTTGCAACGATGCATGTAGCGCAGCACGCCGCCAGCCACTTCCAGCCGGCCTTCCGGGGACCGGTCAACCATGTTGTCCAGCGTGGACAAGGATTCGCCGAAGAAGTCCTCGAACGACTGGCCTTCCGGATTCAAGCGGCAGAACACGAAGCCGCGATGGTTCTTCACGTCTTTGACGGCCGCCATGCCCTGGCTGGCTTCGCAGTTTTCCAGGCCGGTGTTTTCGTAGCCTTTCTTCAGCGGAATCGACAGCAGGCTGCCATCGGTCTTGAACGTCCAGGCGTGGTAGGGGCAGCGGAAGAACTTGCCGGTGTTGCCACAGGCCTCGCCCGCCACCATCGTGCCCTTGTGCGGACAGCGGTTGTGCAGCACGCGCACGGTCTTGTCGCTATGGCGCACCATCACCACGGGCTGGTTGCCGACGGTGGTGGTGATGTAGTCGCCGTTGTTCGGCACCTGGCTGTCGTGCCCGACGTAGACCCAGGTGTTGGCGTACAGGCGCTCCATTTCCAGGTCGAACAGTTCCTGGTCGATGAACAGGTCTTTGTGGACTTCCGTGTCGCGCAGCAGGGCGCGGATGGCGTCGGGGTTGTCTCGGTATTTGGCCATGGTCGCTTCCTTGTCGTCGGGGCCGGCGGCCTTACAGGTCCAGCACCAGACGCGCCGACTTTGCGCGCGAGATGCAGATCTGGATGATCTTGCCGCTGGCCTTCTCGGTATCCGAGAGGTAGTAGTCGCGATGATCGGGTTCGCCTTCCAGCACGGTCGCCTGGCAGACGCCGCATTCGCCGCGCTTGCAGTCGAACATCGGGTCGCAGCCTTCTTCTTCCATGACGTCGACGATGGTTTTGTCGGCGGGTATGGTCAGCGTGCGGCCGGATTGGCGCAGCTCGACTTCAAAGGGCTGGTCGCCGGCTTGCGCCGCGGCGGTGGCGAAGAGTTCGAAGTGGACGTGGGCATCGGGCCAATGGCGGGCCTTGGCGCCTGCGATGACGGCGTCGATCAGGCCCTTGGGGCCGCACACGTACAGGTGCTGGCGCGGTGACGCTGCGGCCAGCACGGCTTGCAGGTCGAAACGGCAGGACGGGTCGTCGTCGGCATGAACGGAAAGGGCGTCGCCAGCCAGCGCTTCAAGCTCGGGCAGGAAGGCCAGCTGATCTTTGCTGCGGCCACAGTAGTGCAGATGAAAGTCGCGGCCGGCGGCCTTCAGCGCGGCGGCCATGGACGCCACCGGCGTGATGCCGATGCCGCCCGCGATCAACACCACGGGCTCGTCGCCCGCCGGCGATTCATGCAGCGGGAAATCGTTCTTGGGGCCTTCGACGCTAAGCGTGTCGCCTTCGGCGAGCCCATGCATGTGGCGCGATCCGCCCTGGCTGGTTTCTTCCAGCCGCACACCCAGCCGGTATTCCTGGGGTTCGGCGAAGTGATTGGCTTGCGGTGCCAGCTGCACCAGCGAATAGCAGCGCGGCTCGCGCAAGCCGGGCACCGTTACCTTCAAATGCGCGCCGGGGCCGAAGGCGGGCAGGGGGCCGGCGTCTTCACGGGCCAGACGGAAGGATCGGATCAGCGGCGACTCTTGCCGGACTTCGCGGATGATGAGTTTCAGTGTCTGCACGGCGTTTGTCTCTATCGGTATTCGAATCAGGCAGCCAGCTTTTCGGCCAGCTGACGTTCCATGGGGCCGCACTTTTCATCGGCCAGCGCGGTGTCGCGCAAGGCGCGCAATGACTCGGCCGCATCCGGCCGGCCCACCAGTTGCGCGGCTGCCGCAAGCAGTTGGCGGTACTTGCCGCCACCGCGCACATGCGTGTCGCTATAGCCCTTGACCAGCCGGCGGCAGTTGACGGTTTCAACGGCCAGCGCATAGTCCTGCGGCGCGAGCTTCGTGATCAGGTCCAGCCATTGCTGCAAGCCTTCGGATTCAATCTGGTGGCGCAGCGTGCGGCGGCGAAAGCGGCGCATGCCAGCCAGCGAATACAGCATCAGGAAGCCGCCGAGCGTGCCACTTTGCATCAGCCGCCCCTTGCCCAGCCGGCGTTCCACAAAGCCGCCAAAGGCCTTGGAGCCTTCAAGCCAGCGGCCCAGCCCTGTGGGCAAGGTGCCGCAAATTTCTTCCAGGCGCGGGTGCATGTAGTCGGTGGTCATGACCAGTTGGTCGGGGCGCGCGCCCACTTCTTGACGAATGCGGTCAAAGCGGGTGCCGCGCGTTTTCAGGTCGGCCACGCGTATCACGTCGTCGTACGCCATGGCGGTGGCGACATAGCGCGCGGCCGCACAGGTCAACGCCCATTGCTGGGCGTCGCCGCCGTGTTGCGCGTCAAGATCGCGCAGCGCCTTCATGCGGCGCAGGTAGTCGGTGGCGTAAGCCAGATCCTGGAATTCAATCTGGCGGCGCACGCCGGCCGTCAGCATGGGCTGCGCACAGGCGGGGAAGTCGCGCTTGATGGTGTCCAGCAAGGCTTGCGCCTTGGGGCTGGCGGCGCGTTCCGGCACGTTGGGAACGGGGCGCGTCAGGTCGATGGCGGCGGGTTGCGCGGGCGCCTGATGCGCGGCATCGAAACCCAGCGCAAAGGCGCGCAGGCTGGCGTCCACGCCCAGGCCCGCGCGGCGCACGGTGGCTTCGTAGTCTTCGCGTGAAAACGGCAAGGCGCCGCTGCCCGCCACGGCGCCGAACAGGCTGGCGCTGATGACGCTGCCCGCGCGGTCGGCCAGGTCTTGCAGGTCGAAACACAGAAAGCGCTTGGCGGCGGCGCGGCCGGCTTCCAGCACTTTGTTGGGGTCGGCGATGCCGTTGCCGGGGGCGGATTTTTCGCTGACGGCGTAGCTGCGGTGCGATGACGACAGCAGGACGGTGCGTTCAGGTGTGACCAGGCCGCGCTGAATGGCGCGGCCGCCTTCCATCAGTTCAGCCGCCACCACCAGGTCCACATCGCCGGGGGTAGGCATCAGCGCCAGCGCGGGCGGGCGTCCGGCGCGCTGCACATCCGCTTCGGGCAGCAGTTCCAGGTAGTAGATGGTGGCGCCGGTACGCTGCGCCACGCCCGGCACGGAGGTGGTCTGCGCCCACCATCCGGCGTGCTCGGCCATGTCGACGATCCAGTCGGCCAATACGCCGCCGCCCTGGCCGCCCATGGCCAGGATGGCGATCTTGATCGGGTTGCCTTGCTGCAATGCCACCGGGTTCATGAAAGCGTTGTCCTTACAGGGCGTATTGAGCCAGCCGCGCGGCGCGGCGGCGTTGCAGGAAACCAATGACCGCACCGCGCACACGCGCCATGAAACGGTCGCTGCCTGTCGGGTTGTGGACGATGTCGGCGCGGTAGAAAGACGGGCACAGCACGGCGGCATGCGCCACTTCGCCGCAGTTGCCGCAGCCGACGCAGCTGCTTTCCACATGCGCGACGGGGTCTTCTTTCAAGGGGTCGCCGCTGTCCTTCACGGACAAGGACGGACAGCCCGACAGCCGGATACAGGCGTGGTCGCCGGTGCAGACGTCGGGGTCCACGCCAAAGCGTTCCTTGACCATGCGGCGGCCTTCCTTGACGGCCTTGTTGAACAGCGGCTTCACGCGGCGCTGCTTGTTCAGCATGCATTCCGACTGCGCGATGATGACCTTCGGGCCTTTGATGTCGGTGGTCAGCGCTTCTTCGATAGTGGCGCGCACCTTGGCCACGTCGTACGTGCGGTCCAGCGTGCGCACCCATTTCACGCCGACGCCGCGCACGGCATGGTCGATGGGGTTGTTGGTGGAGCGGTCGGGGTTGTCGGCGCGGGACGACAGAATGTCTTGCCCGCCGGTTGCCGACGCGTAGAAGTTGTCGACGATGACGATGACGCCGTCGTACTTGTTGAATACCGCGTTGCCGATGCCGGACGACAGGCCGTTATGCCAGAAGCCGCCGTCGCCCATGATGGAAATGGGCCGCTTGGCGGCCGGCACGTTGAACGCCGCCGCGCTGGAGGCGCCCAGGCCGTAGCCCATGGTAGTGGCGCCCAGGTTGAAGGGCGGCAGGATGGAAAAAAGATGGCAGCCGATATCGCAGGAAATATGGTGCTGGCCCAGCGTTTCCTGCGCCAGCGTCAGCGCGGAAAAGATGGGGCGTTCGGGGCAGCCCGTACAGAACCCGGCGGGGCGCGGCGGCACGACCGAAGCCAGGCCTGCCACCTGCTTGTGGAAGGTAATGGGCTGCTCAGTGGGTGGTGCGGCGGGCTTTGCCGCAGGCTTCGGGCGCGACAGTTCGGTGATTTCCAACTGCCGGGCTTCAGGATCGGCACCGGCACCGGCACCGGCATCGGCGCTTGCCGCAGCCTGCGCATCCACCGCCACCGCTGCGTGCGTCTGCAACGATTCCGGGCGATGCCGCTTCAAGAATTCGTGCAAGCCATCACGCATCACTTGCGTGGTGTATTCGCCCGCCATCGGCAGCACGTCCTTGCCGGACAGATGCGTATCGATGCCGGCCTTGCGCAACACCGCATGCAGGTTCTGTTCGATGTAGTCGGGCTGGCCTTCTTCCAGCAGCAGCACGGCACGCTTGCCGCGGCAGAATTCGGTGACCTCGTCTTCGATGACGGGATAGGTCACGTTCATGACGTACAGGGGAATGCGGCTGTTGCCGAAGTTGTCGGCCAGGCCCAGCAACTGCAATGCGCGGATGACGCCGTTGTACAGGCCGCCTTGCAGGATCAGGCCGATGTCGTTCTGGTCGCCGTCAAAGTGCTCGTTGAGCTGGTGTTCCTTGATGTAGCGGATGGCGGCGGGCCAGCGTTCTTTGATCTTTTCCTGTTCGTGCAGGAAGGACGCGGGCGGCAGCACGATGCGGCTGGTGTCGCGCGCCGGGCTTTCCAACGCTTCGGCCAGCGAGAACGCGGGCCGTTTGTTTTCCTTGGCGATGAAGCGGCCATGCACGTGGCAGCCGCGGATGCGCAGTTGCAGCATCACCGGCGTCTTGCTGGCTTCGGACAATGCAAAGCCGTCTTCCACGGCCTTGACCATGCTTTCCAGGTTGGGGCGCGGGTCCAGCAGCCAGATCTGCGACTTCATGGCGAACGCGTGCGAGCGTTCCTGCATGATGGACGAGCCTTCGCCGTAGTCTTCGCCCACGATGACGAGCGCGCCGCCCGTGACGCCGCCGGAGGCCAGGTTGGCCAGCGCGTCCGACGCGACGTTGGTGCCGACAGTGGATTTCCACGTGACGGCACCGCGAATGGGGTACATGACGGAGGCGGCCAGCGTGGCGGCGGCGGTGGCTTCCGAGGCGCTGGCCTCGAAGTGCACGCCCAGTTCCTGAAGGATGTCGTTGGCATCCGCCAGCACATCCATCAGGTGGGAAATGGGTGAGCCCTGATAGCCCGCGACATACCCCACGCCCGACTGCAACAGCCCCTTCGTGACGGCCAGAATGCCTTCGCCGCGAAACTCTTCGCCGGCCCCGATGCGCAACTGCTGGACTTCTTTCTTGAAAGACCTTTCAGCCATCTCGAACTCCTTCGCGGGCCGGCGCGCCGGTCCTCAAGCCTTGCTGCCATGCAGCATCGTCGTGTCACGAAATTTCCGTCTGAAAAATACTTTAGGAGTCAACGTTTTAGCTGTCAACAAAAAAGATGAAATTTCATGGAAATCAAAAAATATCACGCTAAAACAAGGGTGTATATACTGGTTGTTCTCTAGTCCCATGGCAGTATTCTGGCGCTGTCATGGTGCAAAAACGGGTTGCGATTTCGGGTATACCCTGTGCTGCGCAACAGCATTGCGGCACAACATGGCGCGCGTTTGCGCCGTCGTGGTGCAATGCCTTTTTTCGGCCGTCGGCCATCCATGAATTCCGGTGCGTGGGAGCAAAGCAACATGCGGTTGGACAAGCAGCGGGACACGCTTCTGACAGGACGCAGCGCGGCGGGGCCGCGTTTCGTTGACGGCTATCTGGCCTATCTGCTGGCGCAGGCCAGCCAGCGCATTTCGGCCGAATTCCATTTGCAGGTGAAGGCGGCGGGGCTGTCGGTGACCGAATGGCGGGTGCTGGCCAGCCTGGAGGGCAGCCCCGGCGAAACCATCGGCACGCTGGCGGTGCTGGCCATTACCAAGCAGCCCACGCTGAGCAAGGTGGTGCAGCGGATGGAAGCCGAAGGGCTGGTGGCGCGCACCGGCGTGCGGGCAGACCGGCGCCAGACGCGCGTCTGCATCACCACCAAAGGCACGCATCTGATCGCGAGCCTGTGCGAACAGGCCTTGCAGCATCAGAAGGCGGTGCTGGCGCCGTTTGGCGAAGAGAAGGCCGCGCTGCTGATCGAGATGCTGGGCACGCTGATGACCGAGCACGTTCCGCTGGAATTGCCGATTGACGCGGACGAGTAGGAATCCGGGCAAGCCGTGCCGCGGATGAGCCGAACGGCGCGTGAGCCTTGCCGGGGACGCGCCGGGCTGCGCGTGAACGGGCCCGTTGCATCCGCGCACTCGAACATCGTTCGATCCAATTATTTTGTTACAAGCATATGCGTCCCTTATTAGGTCTCCCTCTGTGAAAAGGGGCCACGGTACGCATAAACCCTGAATTGACTGGGGTCTTGGCGCTAGGCACACTCGCGCCGGTATTCAGACTAATGTCAGGAGTTAACCCCTATGCGCCGCACTTTGATTGCTATCGCGATCGCCGCCGCCGTGGCAGCACCCTCGATCGGGTACGCCAAGACTTTCCGTTGGGCCGCTCAGGGCGACATCCTTACCTTTGATCCGCACTCGCAGAACGAAGGCATGACGATCGCCGCCAACAGCTACATCTACGAACCGCTGGTGGACTACGACAAGACGTTCAAGGTGGTGCCGCGCCTGGCGACGGAATGGGAACAACTGTCGCCCACCCTGTACCGCTTCAAGCTGCGCCCCGGCGTGAAGTTCCATGACGGCGCCGCCTTCACGGCGGACGACGCGGTGTTCTCGATTCACCGCGCCATGGCCCCCACGTCGAATTACAAGGCCTACACGACCGGCATCAAGGAAGCGCGCAAGATCGACGACCTGACGATCGAAATCGAAACGTCGGCGCCCAACCCGGTGCTGCTGCGCCAGCTGACCAACGTGTTCATCATGAACAAGGCCTGGTCGGAAAAGAACAACATCGCCAAGCCGCAGGACTACGTCAACAAGGAAGAAACCTTCGGCGCCCGCAACACCAACGGCACCGGCCCGTACAAGCTGAAGACGCGCGAAGTGGACGTGCGCACCGTCTTTGAAGAAAACAAAGACTGGTGGAACAAGGCTGGCAAGGTCGGCAACGTGACGGAAGTGGTGTTCACGCCGATCAAGCAGAACGCCACCCGCACCGCGGCGCTGCTGTCGGGCGAGATCGACTTCGTGCTGGACCCGGCCGCGCAAGATCTGGAGCGTCTGCGCCAGGCGCAGAAGGTCGTTGAAGGCAACGAATACCGCACCATCTACCTGGGCCTGGATCAGAAGCGTCCGGAGTTGCAGTACTCGAACATCAAGGGCAAGAACCCGTTCCAGGACATCCGCGTGCGTGAAGCGCTGTACCGCGCCATCGACGTGGACGCCATCAAGCGCGCCGTGATGCGCGGCCTGTCTGCGCCCACCGGCACGATGATCGCGCCGCAGGTGCATGGCTGGGCGGAATCGGTGCACAAGCGCGTGCCCTACGATCCCGAAAAGTCGCGCGCGCTGCTGAAGGAAGCGGGCTACGACGGCACGCTGAACTTCACGCTGGACTGCCCGAACAACCGCTACATCAACGACGAAGCCATCTGTCAGGCCGTGGTTGGCATGTGGGCCAAGGTGGGCGTAAAGGCCACGATGAACGCCATGCCGCGTTCCACGTACTTCCCGAAGGTGCAGTCGTTTGACACCAGCGCCTACCTGTTCGGCTGGGGCGTGCCCACGTTCGACGCCATGTACTCGCTGCAAAACCTGATCCGCACCAAGGGCGAAGGCGCGGACGGCATGTACAACCTGGGCGGCTACAGCAACAAGGAACTTGACGCCATCATTGATCGCATCAAGACCGAGACTGATCCCGCCAAGCGCGACGCCGACATCATCACCGTGCTGGAAGGGCACGCCAAGGACTTCGGTCACATCCCGCTGCATGACCAGGTCATCCCCTGGGCGATGCGCAAGAACGTCACGGTCATCCACCGTGCCGACAATCGCCTTGTTGCCGATTGGGTCAAGGTTGACTGATCCCGGCTAACCAGACGGCGTGGAGCCTACCCGGCTCCCGCCGTTTTGCTTTTGGTTTTTCCCGCCTATGTTTGCTTTCATACTGCGTCGCCTGTTGCAGGCCGTAGCGGTGATGCTCACCGTCGCGCTACTGGCCTTTGTGCTTTTTCAATACGTCGGCGACCCTGTCACCATCATGCTGGGGCAGGACGCCACCGATGCCGAGCGCATCGAGTTGCGTGAACGCTTGGGGCTGAACGAGCCCGCCATCGTTCAATTCGGCCATTTCGTGGCCAACGCCGCGCAGGGCAATTTCGGTATATCCCTGCGTCAGAGCGAACCCGTTTCCACCTTGTTGAAATCCCGCCTGCCGGCAACGCTAGAGCTGTCCATGGTGGCCGCCTTGCTGGCGCTGGTCGTGGGTGTGCCGCTGGGGGTGTACACCGCGCTCAAGCGCAACAGCCTGGTGTCTCAGCTGCTGCTTGCAGGATCGCTCTTGGGCGTGTCGTTGCCGACGTTCCTGATTGGCATCCTGCTGATTCTGGTCTTCTCGGTGCAGCTGGGCTGGCTGCCCAGCTATGGGCGGGGCGATACCGTCGCCGTGGGCTGGTGGACGTCGGGCCTCTTCACCGCGACCGGCTGGAAGCATTTGATCCTGCCGTCCATCACCTTGTCGCTGTTTCAGATGACCTTGGTGCTGCGCCTGGTGCGTTCGGAAATGCTGGAAGTGCTGCGGTCTGACTACATCAAGTTTGCCCGCGCCCGGGGCCTGAAGCGCCGCGCCATCCACTTCGGCCATGCGTTGAAGAACACGATGGTGCCGGTGATCACCATTACCGGCTTGCAGCTGGGCGGCATCATCGCTTTCGCCATCGTCACCGAGACCGTGTTCCAGTGGCCGGGCATGGGCCTGCTGTTCATCCAGGCGGTGCAATTCGCCGACGTGCCGGTCATGGCCGCGTACCTGTGCCTGATCGCGCTGGTGTTCGTGGTGATCAACCTGATCGTCGATCTTCTTTATTTCGTCGTGGACCCGCGCTTGCGTTCCGGGATGACTCGCGCCGGGGGGGCTCACTGATGCGCGCCGTACTCAAACGCTGGTGGGACAGCGACATTGCCTGGGCCTGGCGCCGGGCGCCCGTGGCCATCATTGCAACGCTGCTGCTGGCGACGTTGCTGATTGGCTCGTTCGGCGCCGGCTGGGTCGCGCCGCACAACCCCTTCGATCTGACCAAGGTGGAATTGCTGGACGCCTTGTTGCCGCCCGCTTGGGAGGCCAACGGCCAGGCGACGTATCTGCTGGGCACCGACAGCCAGGGCCGCGATCTGTATTCGGCCATTCTGTACGGCACGCGCGTGTCGCTGTTGATCGGGTTGGCGTCGGTGGTGCTGTCAATGCTGATCGGCATTGTGCTGGGGCTGATCTCGGGCTACGCGGGCGGGCGCATCGACGCGTTCATCATGCGGGTGGCCGACGTGCAGCTGTCGTTCCCGGCCATTCTGATCGCGCTGCTGATCGATGGCGTGGCGCGTGCCGCGGTGCCGCGCGACATGCATGAGCTGATCGCGTTCCCGGTTCTGATCGGCGCCATTGCGCTGGCCGGCTGGCCGCAATATGCACGCACCGTGCGCGGCTCCACGCTGGTGGAGAAGAACCGCGAATACGTGCAGGCGGCGCGCGTGATTGGGGTGGCGTCGCCCGTCATCATGTTCCGCCACGTGCTGCCCAATGTGCTGGGGCCGGTGCTGGTGTTGGCGACGGTGCATCTGGCCACCGCCATCATCACCGAGGCGACCTTGTCGTTCCTGGGGGTGGGCGTGCCGCCGACGGCGCCGTCGCTGGGCACGCTGATCCGTATCGGTAACGACTTCCTGTTTTCCGGCGAATGGTGGATCACCATTTTCCCGGGCGCGGCGCTGGTGCTGCTGGTGCTGTCGGTCAACCTACTGGGTGACTGGCTGCGCGATGCGCTCAACCCGCGGCTGAATTGAGGTAACCATGAGCGCACTTCTAGAAGTCCGCAATCTGCGCGTGGAGTTTCCCACGCGCCGCGGCACGCTACGCGCCCTGGACGATGTGTCCTTTTCCATCCAGGCGGGCGAAGTCCTGGGCGTGGTGGGTGAGTCGGGCGCCGGCAAATCGCTGACCGGCGCGTCCATCATTGGTTTGCTGGAGCCGCCGGGGCGCATCGCCGCGGGCGAGATCCTGCTGGCGGGCCGCCGTATCGACAATCTGCCTGATGAGCAGATGCGCCGCGTGCGCGGACGCGAGATCGGGGCGGTGTTCCAGGACCCGCTGACGTCGTTGAATCCGCTGTACACGGTGGGCCGGCAGTTGGCCGAAACCATCGTCACGCACTTGGATATGACGTGGTCGCAGGCGCGCAACCGCGCGGTGGAGCTGTTGGCATCGACGGGTATTCCGGCGGCGCGCGAGCGCATTGACCACTATCCGCATCAGTTCTCGGGCGGGATGCGTCAGCGCGTGGTGATTGCGCTGGCGCTGGCGGCCGAGCCCAAGCTGGTGGTGGCCGACGAGCCGACGACGGCGCTGGATGTGTCCATTCAGGCGCAGATCATCGAGCTGCTGAAACGGTTGTGCCGCGAGCATGGCACGGCGGTGATGCTGATCACGCACGATATGGGCGTGATTGCGGAAACGGCCGACCGCGTGGCGGTGATGTACGCGGGCCGCGTGGCCGAGATCGGGCCGGTGGCGGATGTGATTCACAAGCCGCGCCATCCGTATACGTCGGGGCTGATGGGGTCGATTCCGTCGCTGGAAGGGCACACGGAAAGGCTGGTGCAGATTGACGGCAGCATGCCGCGCCTGAACGCGATTCCGCCGGGCTGTGCGTTCAATCCGCGTTGCGGGCAGCGTTTGCCGCGCTGTGCGACGGAGCGCCCCGAGTTGTTGCCGGCGGGCACGTCCCGCGCGGCCTGTTGGTTGCATGACGAAAAAAGTAAGGTGGCCGCATGAGCACGCCTCTGGTTGAAGTGAAGGACGCGGCGCGCTGGTTCGATGTGTCGCCGCCTTGGTTGGAACGCAAGCTGGCGGGCAAGCCGCGGGTGATGCTGCGCGCGGTGGATGGCGTGTCGTTCGAGATTGCGCGGGGCGAAACGTTGGCGCTGGTGGGCGAGTCAGGGTGTGGAAAATCCACGGTGGCGCGGATGCTGGTGGGTTTGTATGGCCTGACGCGGGGGGATATCCGTTTCGATGGGCAGCCGTTGTCGCGGATGTCGGAGAAGGGCGGGCGGGCGTTGCGCAAGCGCTTGCAGATGATTTTCCAGGACCCGTATGCCAGCTTGAATCCGCGTTGGCGCGTGGGCCGCATCATTGCGGAGCCGATGCTGACGCATACGCAGATGACGCCCGACGAACGGGTTGCGCGGGTTAGTGAATTGCTGAAGCAGGTGGGGCTGGACCCGGCGGATCAGGGGCGCTATCCGCATCAGTTTTCGGGCGGTCAGCGCCAGCGCATTTCGATTGCGCGGGCGTTGGCGGTGAATCCGGAATTCCTGGTGTGCGATGAGCCGACGTCGGCGCTGGACGTGTCGGTGCAGGCGCAGGTGCTGAATCTGATGAAGGATCTGCAACGCAAGCTGGGGCTGACTTACCTGTTCATTTCGCACAATCTGGCGGTGGTGCATCACGTGGCGGATCGCGTCGGGGTGATGTATCTGGGGCGGATGGTGGAAGTGGCGCCGCGTGATGAGTTGTTTGCGCGGCCACGGCATCCGTATACGCGGATGCTGCTGGAGGCGATTCCGGATATCAATGGGGCGGGGAAGCCGCGTACCGCAGTGGCGGGGGAAGTGCCGAATCCGTTGAATCCGCCGTCAGGGTGTACGTTTCATCCGCGGTGTCCGCATGCGAATGATCGGTGCCGGGCTGAGGCGCCGGTGGCTCGGTTGGCGGGGGTGTCGGTGGTGGCTTGCCACGCGGTGGAGGAGGGGCGGATTTCGGGGTGAGTTGTTTTTGACGGGTGTTGGTGCTGGGGCGGTTGTTGTTCTTTTGGCGATCGTTGCGCTTAGGGTGATCGTTGTTCTTGTGGCGTCCGTCGCGGTGGGGGGCGGGGTGCGCGGGTCAACGATTGCGGTCCGGAGCCTTCGCTCCGGACTGCCCCTTCGTCATCTTCGTTGTTGCCTGCGGCAACTGCCTTCAGATTCCCTCGGGCGCATCGACTCCCCGCGCACCCCGCCCCCCACCGCGACGGACTCGCGTTGTGCATGAATTGACCGGCCCTGGGGCGGATGGTGTGCTTGGCGTTTTTGCCGCGCGTTTTTTTTGAGTGGGAAGGTCTTGCTGGGCCGCCAAAGCCGGCCGCGCGGGCGGCCTTTTTTGGCATTTGGGTGGCTTGTGGGGTACGGCCGCTGATGGCCGCTTGCGGCGGACGGTGCTGAGTCATTCGTAGGATGGGTGACGCGCGTATTGGCTTGCGCTCTTGCGCTGTTGCGCTGTTGCGCTCTTGCGCTATTGCGCGATTGTGGATCGCGCTTACCCATCATTGCCGACTTGGTATGACTTCAAATTCAATGGCGCGGTTCTTCTACGCGCTCATACGGCGTGTCGTCGTCTTCATCGTCCTCGTCGTCTTCTTCTTCCTCTTCGTCGTCCTGAACCGGCTGCGGCTCCTCGGTCAACGCGAAGGGCAAGACGTCTTCCAAGCTGTCTGACCACGCGGATTCTTCGCCGTCGTGGTCCAGCTTGATGAATCTTTCGCCTTCGTTCAGCGAAATCTGTACGGCCCACAGGTAAAGGCAGTCGTAGGTGTCGTCGTCAGAATGCGGCAGGCCGCCGCGGTTGCCCAGGATGCGGGAGCCGGCGCCGCCCAGTTGGACGTGGGTCTGGTCTTCTTCGACTTTTGCGTTTTCGTCCAGCGGAACGCCGTAGGTCACCCACTCGGTGCCTTCGTCGCCCAGCACCACTTCGGCCAGGACCGGTTTGCCCAGGTAGGCGCTGAGGGCGTCAGCCGTTTTGGCCAGCATGTCCAGTTCGGATGCGCTGAAGTGGGTGACGGAAGTGGGGGGAGTTGCAGAGGCGGACATGAAATTTCCTGGGCGCGATGAAGCCGCGACGGCACGGCAAAATACATAAGGTCAGGCGACATTGTCGCGCGATCGGCGTTGCAATGCATCGGACGCTTGGATGACGAAGTGGTAAGGCCTTTCAGGCCATGGCCGGTACGCTGCGTTTGCGCACGCTGTCGGGGGATTCGCCGGTCAGCCGCTGGAACATGGCGATGAAGGCGGAGGGTGTGCTGTAGCCCAGTTCGCGCGCTACGGTTTGCACGGGTTGGCCGGCGTCCAGCATGCCTAGTGCGGATACGACGCGCAGGCGTTGGCGCCAGTCGTTGAACGACATACCCAGATGCTGTTGGCAGTGGCGCAGCAGGGTGCGCTCGGTGATGCCGGCGGTGGCGGCCCAGTAGGCGGCGCCGCGTTTGTCGCCGGGGCGGCGCTGTAACGCCGACAGGATGGGGGCCAGCACCGGTTCTGTGGTGGATGGCAGATAGCTCGCGTAGGCGCGGGCCTGGCGGGCTTGGTCGATAACGATCTGCGCCATCCGGCGGTCTTCGGGGGTGGCGGGGTAGCGGATGCCGCGCCGTTCGAAGTCGGCCAGAATCGCGCGCATGACGGGGCTGATCTCAAGGGTGCAGGGCGTATCGGGTAGCCCTGCGCAGGCCTCGGCCGGGATATCGATGCAGGCGTAGTGCACTTCGCCTTCGTTCTGGCAGCAGTGCTCCACATGCGGCGGTATCCAGATGGCGTACTGCGGCGGCGACAGGTAGGTGACGCCGTTGATGCCGATTTCCATGATGCCCGACAGCGCAAAGTTCAGTTCCGCCCACGGCGAGCTGTGGCGCTGCATGCGCGAATGGGGCGTGAAATGCAGGATGCGGCAGGCCAGCGGATAGGGCAGGTGGCCGGCCAGAACCGGGGCGGAATCGGCGAAGTCCATGTCGGAAGTTCGTACGGAAATGTCTGTTTTTCATTATATACAGCATGTCGGACACGCCCTACACTTGCGGCCTATTCCTATCTGGCATTACGCATTCATGACGCGCGCTGACTCTCCCACCATTCCCGCCCGCTATCTGTTGTTTCCGATGCTGGCGGCCCTGATCTGGTCGGTCAATATGATCGTTACCAAGATGGCCGCTGGCGTGATTTCACCTGCCGTGATCGGTTTTTACCGCTGGGCGCTGGCTGGCGTGATGCTGACGCCGTTTGCGCTGCCGGGCGTGTGGGCGCAGCGCCGGCTGATCGTGCCGTACTTGCCCAAGTTCGCGGTGCTGGGCGGTTTGGGGATGGCGCTGTACCAGGGCCTGGCCTATGTGGCGGCGTCCACCACCACCGCCACCAATATGGGCATCATCACGGCGATGATTCCGCTGCTGACCATCGCGGTCGGGACGGTCGTGCTGCGCCAGCGGCCGACGCTGATGGCGATGCTGGGCGGCCTGGTATCGCTGGCCGGGCTGGCGTTGCTGATTGGCGAAGGCGATCCGGCGCGGCTCTTGTCGGTGGGTGCGAACCCGGGTGATCTGCTGATGGGCATGGCCGCGCTGGCCTATGCGCTGTACGGCGTGCTGCTGCGCCGCTGGGGCTTGCCGGTGGGGCCGTGGCAGTCGCTGTATGTGCAGGTGGCGTTTGGCGTGTTGTTCCAGCTGCCCGCGTTTCTGATGGCGGCGCCGTCGCCGCTGAATGCCGACAACGTGCCGCTGGTGCTGTATGCGGCAATTTTCCCGTCGCTGTTTGCGCCGTTCCTGTGGATGCAGGGGGTGAAGCACCTGGGCCCGAACCGCGCCAGTATCTTTTTGAACCTGATGCCGGTGGCCACGGTGGCGATCGCTGCCGTCTTCCTGGACGAAAAGCCGCATATCTTCCATATCGTGGGGGGCGCGCTGGCGCTGGCGGGGGTGATGCTGGCTCAGATGCGCACGCCGCGCCTGGGGTTGCGCACGGGCAAAGCTGGCGGTTGACCGCAGTGTTCCGTCCCTGACGCACGCCTGTCAGGGTTCCGGCCTACAATCGACGGTTCATCAGCTTTCTTTCCCTATACGAGCCCATGGCCCAATACGTCTACACCATGAACCGCGTCGGCAAGATCGTGCCGCCCAAGCGGCAGATTTTGCGTGATATCTCGCTTTCGTTTTTTCCTGGCGCCAAGATCGGCGTGCTGGGCCTGAACGGCTCGGGCAAGTCGACGCTGCTGAAGATCATGGCTGGCGTCGATAAAGAGATCGAAGGCGAAGCCATTCCCATGCCGGGCCTGAACATCGGCTATCTGCCGCAGGAACCGCAACTGAACCCCGAGCACACGGTGCGCCAATCGGTCGAAGAAGGCCTGGGCGCCGTCGTCACCGCCAAGAAGCGCCTGGACGAGGTCTACGCCGCTTACGCCGAGCCCGACGCTGACTTCGACGCGCTGGCCGCTGAACAAGCCGATCTGGAAGCCATCATCGCCGCCGCCGCCTCCAGCGGTTCGGACGATATCGAGCACCAGATGGAAATCGCCGCAGACGCCCTGCGCCTGCCGCCCTGGGACGCCATCGTCGGCAATCTGTCGGGGGGTGAAAAGCGCCGCGTGGCCCTGTGCCGCCTGCTGCTGTCCAAGCCCGACATGCTGCTGCTTGACGAACCCACCAACCACTTGGACGCCGAAAGCGTGGAATGGCTGGAGCAATTCCTGCACAAGTTCCCCGGCACCGTCGTCGGCGTGACCCACGATCGCTACTTCCTGGATAACGCCGCTGAGTGGATTCTGGAACTGGACCGCGGCTACGGCATTCCCTGGAAGGGCAACTACAGCTCGTGGCTCGAGCAAAAAGAAGACCGCCTGAAGCAGGAAGAGTCCTCGGAATCGGCCCGCCAGAAGACGATCAAGAAAGAACTGGAGTGGGTGCGTCAGAACCCGAAGGGCCGTCAGGCCAAGGCCAAGGCGCGTCTGGCCCGCTTCGAGGAACTGTCGTCCTACGAATACCAGAAGCGCAACGAAACCCAGGAAATCTTCATTCCGGTGGGCGAGCGTCTGGGTAACGAGGTCATTGAATTCAACAACGTCAGCAAGGCGTATGGCGATCGCCTGTTGATCGACAACCTCAGCTTCAAGATCCCGCCGGGCGCCATCGTTGGCATCATCGGCGCGAACGGCGCCGGTAAGTCCACGTTGTTCCGCATGATCGCCGGCCGCGAACAGCCGGATTCGGGCGAAGTCACCATCGGCCAGACCGTGAAGCTGGCCTATGTGGACCAGTCGCGCGATGCGCTGGAAGACAAGAAGACGGTGTTTGATGCTGTGGCCGACGGCGCCGACATCCTGACCGTGGGCAAGTTCGAAATGTCGTCGCGCGCCTATCTGGGCCGCTTCAACTTCAAGGGCGGCGACCAGAACAAGGTGGTGGGCCAACTGTCGGGCGGTGAACGCGGCCGTCTGCACATGGCCAAGACGCTGATCGCGGGCGGCAACGTGTTGCTGCTTGACGAACCGTCCAACGACCTCGACGTTGAAACGCTGCGCGCGCTGGAAGACGCCTTGCTGGAGTTCCCCGGCAGCGTCATGGTCATCAGCCACGATCGCTGGTTCCTGGACCGTATCGCCACGCACATCCTGGCGTTCGAAGGCGATTCGCAAGTGGTGTTCTTCGACGGCAACTACCAAGAGTACGAAGCCGACAAGAAGCGCCGCCTGGGCGAAGAAGGCGCCAAGCCCAAGCGCCTGCGCTACAAGGCACTGAAGTAAGCCTTGCGGTAAAGCAGTCTGAGAAATCCCGGCCGATGCGCCGGGATTTTTTCACGATGCTAGAATCAAAAACCGCATCAGATGATGTAATTTTTGATTCACCTATTGTGGCGGGGCAAACATGCGTACGACGGTGACGCTCGATGATGAATTGCTCGAGAGGGCGCGTACCTACACGGGTATACAAGAGACGTCTGCACTCGTGCAGCAGGCGCTGACCAATCTTGTTCAGAAAGAAGCAGCGAAGCGCCTGGCGAAGCTGGGTGGATCTTCTCCGAAATTGAAGCTGGCTCCCAGGCGGCAAACGGAGACGTCAGATGATCCTAGTTGATACGTCTATCTGGGTTGACCATCTGGGCGCGGCTCGCGAGCCCCGGCTTGAGCAGCTGTTGAACAATGAGTACGTGCTGATGCATCCGTTCATTGTGGGCGAGTTGGCGCTTGGTTCTCTGGGAAAGCGTGACATGGTGTTGGGTGCGATGACGCTATTACCGCAGGCCGTCCGGGCAAGTCACGACGAGGCGATACATTTCCTTCATGCCGAAAGACTGTTTGGTAAGGGTATCGGCTATGTTGACCTGCATCTGCTTGCGTCCACCCGACTTACGCCTGGCGCCTCGTTGTGGACCAAAGACAAACGGCTCAGGTCCGTCGCGGTGGCATTGAATTTGTCCGTTGAGCCGCCGCTATATCATTGAGGTTTGCAGCGGCGGGTGCCTGAGCATTGCTGCTGATGCGGCCCAACATTCCAGATGCAGAATTTCCGGAGATCTTCCATGCTGCTGCACGCCTCCGATTCCACATTCCTCATCGTTGATATGCAGGGCCGGCTGATGCCGGTCATCCATGACAACGAGGCCGTGCTGAACTCCACGCACAAGCTTGCGCAAGCCGCGAGGTTGCTGGATGTGCCGGTGATCGCCACCGAACATCACAGCAAGATGCTTGGCGTCACGGTCGACCCGCTGCGCGACATTGTGCAGTCGACGTTTCAGAAGATGCATTTTTCTTCCGCGCGCGAACCCGGCTTTGAAGCGTGGTTGCCCGCCGCGCGCAAGACCATTCTGGTGGCAGGTTGCGAGGCGCATATCTGCGTGCTGCAAACCGTGATCGGCTTGGCGGACATGGGCTACAAGGCGGTGTTGGTGTCTGATGCCGCCGGCTCGCGCAAGCCTGCTGATCATCATGCCGCGTTGCGCCGTGCGCGTGCGCATGGTGCGGATATCGTCACATCGGAAATGGCCATATTTGAGTGGATGGAGACTTGCGAGCATCCGCGCTTTCGTGATGTGTTACGTCTGGTCAAATAGCCGATGGGGCCTGCAACATTGCCCCCAGAGGCGCGCAAAGATTCTCTCGCTGTTTGACACAATTCCTGGGCAAACCTAACACCGCTTGCCGCGATATTTTGAGATCCTGAAGTTTCTAAACCCAAAAGGGGATCGCGCGCTCGCGTTAGGTCCATGGTGCGGCCCCTGGGTATAAGAATAGGAGCCTCATCATGAAAATCGCATCTCTTTCCAAAATCTGTATCGCCGTGGCGATGACCGCCGCAATGGCCGGCTGCTCGTCCTGGGACGGCATGAGCCATCGTCAAAAGAGCACGGTGGGCGGGGCCGCATTGGGCGGTGTCGCAGGCGCCGTGATCACTAACGGCGGCGTGCTCGGTACGGTTGGCGGAGCAGCGATCGGTGGCGTGATCGGCGATCAGGTCGGCAAGCGCTAAGCGTCTGCCCGCCATGCAAAACGCCCGGCATTGCCGGGCGTTTTTTTATGGCCGTTGTGGTGGACGCGCGCCAGCAGAGGCCGGCGCGGCCACGCCGCATCACGTATCGTTCTGCGGCATCTCGATCTTCACTTCCAACACTTCCAGCGTGTCCTGGCGTTCCAGGTGCACCTTGATGTCTTCAGGGTTGATCTTCACGTATTTTGAGATCACGGCGATAAGTTCCTGCTGCAACTGCGGCAGGTAGTCGGGCGAGTCGCCGCGGCCCCGCTCGTGGGCCAGGATGATCTGCAACCGTTCTTTGGCAACGGACGCGGACGATTTCTTTTGACCAAGCAGAAACGACAGGAAGGACATTGCTTACTTGCCTCCGAACAGGCGTTTCAGAAGACCGGGCTTTTCGTAGTCGGTAAAGCGCAGGGCCTTGTCTTCGCCAAGGTAACGGGCCACGACGTCCTTGTAGGCTTCGGAGACGTCCGTTTCTTTCAGGTGGATGGCCGGCAGGCCTTGGTTCGACGCTTGCAGCACCGCTTCCGATTCGGGGATGACGCCGATCAGCTTGATGCGCAGGATGTCTTCGATGTCGCCCAAGGACAGCATTTCGCCGTCCACCACGCGCTTCGGGTTGTAGCGAGTGAGCAGCAGGAATTCCTTGACCGGATCGCCGCCGTCAACGGCGCGCTTGGACTTGGCCGCCAGGATGCCCAGGATGCGGTCAGAGTCACGCACTGACGACACTTCGGGGTTCGTGACGACGAGTGCGTCGTCGGCGAAGTAGGCAGCCATCAGCGCGCCCGTTTCGATGCCGGCGGGCGAGTCGCAGACGATGTACTCGAAGCCCATTTCCTTCAGGTCGTTGATGACCTTTTCCACGCCTTCCTGCGTCAGCGCGTCTTTGTCGCGCGTTTGCGAGGCGGGCAGGATGAACAGGTTTTCAAGCTGCTTGTCCTTGATCAGTGCCTGGTTGAGGGTGGCTTCGCCCTGGATCACATTGACGAAGTCGTACACCACGCGACGCTCGCAGCCCATGATGAGGTCGAGATTGCGCAGGCCGACATCGAAGTCGATGACAGCGGTCTTGTGGCCCCGCATCGCGAGGCCCGCGGAAAAACTGGCGCTCGTCGTGGTTTTACCCACGCCGCCTTTGCCGGAAGTCACCACAACAATGCGTGTCATGACGATCAAACCCTTATGTTCGAATAAATCGCGTTATCGTAAAGCAAAAAGCCCGTGTAAGGCTTCTTACAGAATGTGTTGAGACGTTCGTGGCGCCGCGCAAAAACGATCTACGGTTTCAGCGCTTCGATGCGTAACGTATCGCCGTCCAGGCGAATCAAGGCCGGCTGATTTTGCAGCGTCCGGTCGAGCTTGTCTTCCACCACGCGGTACACGCCAGCCACGGCCAGCAGCTCGGCATCCAGATGCGTTGTGAAGATGCGCGCCGACGTGTCGCCGCGCGCGCCAGCCATGGCCTTGCCGCGCAACGGGCCGTACACGTGCACGTTGCCGTCGGCGATGACTTCGGCACCCTGGCTCACCATGCCGATCACGACAAGGTCCGTGTGGCGCGCGTAAACGCGCTGGCCGGAACGCAAGGGTTTGGTGATGACCAGCGCCGACGCCGAGTGCGGCGCGGCTTGCGTGGGGCTGGGCGCGGACGTGGTGCTGCTGGCTTCGCGAGCCGGCATCGGTTCGGCCGATGCGGACTTGGCCGGCGTTGCTGCGGTATCTGCTGCTGCGCCATCAGTGGCCGACGTGTCGGTGGGCGCGGGCGCGGTTTCAACGGCTGCGGCCGGCACCGAAGGCACGGGCGTCGACACGTCGTTTGGCGGCGCGGTGTCCACGACGGGGGCGGGGCGGGCGGCGGGGGTGGACAGTTCCACCGGCGTCAGGCCGGCCTCGCGTGCGGCCTTCAGGTTCGCGCCTTCGGCCACCACGCCGATCGGGGGCAGGTTATGGGCGCGCAGCGCGGCGACCAGCGCCGTCCAATCGATCTTCTCGTCGACGCGGCTGGCGTCGATGACCACGGGTTCGTTCTCGAAGAAGCTGCCGGCATCCGCCATGCGCTTGGCCAGCGCGGCGGTAAGGCGTTCGGGGTCTGCGCTGTGCAGAACCACCCGGATGGCATACAGGGTGGCGCTTTTGAAGTCCAGGGCTAGAGATTCAGTGTTCATCTTGATTGTGGCTGGCGGTTCGCAACGCCAGGAAAACGGCGCGCGCAACCGGCTGCGGGATGTCGGGCATGATAACCCGCTACGGGGTGGGGTGCGCAGGGGGGAAGACGAAAGAAAAAGGCGCCCGAAGGCGCCTTTTTCCGTGTTACGCACGCGTGGCGGGTCAGCCTTGCGCCCACGAGTCGCGCAGCGTCACGATGCGGTTGAGCACCGGCGCGGCTTCCGTGGATTCCTTCAGGTCGGCCGTGAAGTAGCCCAGGCGTTCGAACTGCCAGGTGGCGCCCGGCGTGGCGACGGTGCCCGGTTCCAGCCAGGCGGTGACGGTCTGCTTGGAGTTCGGGTTCAGGCAGGCCAGGAAGTCCTTGTCGCCGCCATCGGGACGCGCATCGGCGAACAGGCGGTCGTACAGGTGGATCTGGGCCGGCACCGCGTGGGCCGCGCTGACCCAGGTGATGTTGCCCTTGACCTTGACGCTGTCTGCGCCCGGCGTGCCGCTTTTGGTTTCCGGCAGGTATTCAGCTTGAACTTCGACGACTTCGCCGGCTTCGTTCTTGGTGAAGCCGGTGCAGCGCACGACATAGCCGTACTTCAGGCGCACGGTGTTGCCGGGGAACAGGCGGAAGTACTTCTTCGGCGCTTCTTCGCGGAAGTCGTCGCGTTCAATCCAGAGCTCGCGCGACAGCGGGAATTCGCGCACGCCCGCTTCCGGGTCATGCGGATTGCGCGGCGCCGTGCAGGTTTCGGACTGGCCTTCCGGATAGTTCGTGATGACGAGCTTGATCGGGTCCAGCACGGCCACCGAGCGGGCGGCGATGGGGTCGAGATCGTCGCGCACGGCTTGTTCGAGCAGGCTGTAGTCGATACGCGAGTCGGACTTGGACACGGCGGTGCGGTCGCAGAACAGGCGGATCGAGGCCGGCGTGTAGCCGCGGCGGCGCAGGCCGAAGATGGTCGGCATGCGGGGGTCGTCCCAGCCGTCCACATGGCCTTCGCGCACCAGTTGCAGCAGCTTGCGCTTGCTGGTGACGACGTAGCTCAGGTTCAGGCGGGCGAATTCATATTGATGCGGCAGCGGCTGGGCCAGCTTGCCGAGCTCTGCCAGGCGCGTGAGTATCCAGTCGTAGAACGGGCGCTGATCTTCGAATTCCAGCGTGCAGACGCTGTGCGTGATGCCTTCCAGGGCGTCTTCCACCGGGTGAGCCCAGCTGTACATCGGGTAGATGCACCATTGGTTGCCCGTGCGGTGGTGGGTCGCGTGGCGCACGCGGTACATGACCGGGTCGCGCAGGTTGATGTTGGGCGAGGCCATGTTGATCTTCGCGCGCAGCACCAGGCTGCCGTCCGGATGCTTGCCGTCGCGCATTTCACGCAGCAGGGTGATGGACTCGGCGGCCGGGCGGTTGCGCCAGGGCGAGTCGGTGCCGGGTTCGGTCAGCGTGCCGCGGTTGGCGCGGATTTCTTCGGGGCTTTGCTCATCGACGTAAGCGTGGCCGGCTTCGACCAGGGCTTCGGCGAACTCGTACATATAGCCGAAGTAGTCGCTGGCGAAGTACAGGTTTTCCTGGCCGTTGTCGGCCTTCCAGTCAAAGCCCAGCCAGTGCACGGCTTCGATGATGGCGTCGACGTATTCCTGGTCTTCTTTCTCGGGGTTGGTGTCGTCAAAACGCAGGTGACAGACACCGCCGAAATCGCGCGCCAGGCCGAAGTTCACGCAAATGCTCTTGGCGTGACCGATGTGCAGGTAGCCGTTGGGCTCCGGCGGAAAGCGCGTGCGGATACGGGCGGCGTCCAGCTGCCCCTGTTCCTGCACGGCGGCCGGGCCAGGCTTGCCCGCCCAGCGTTTGCCCTGGAAGCGGTTGGCTTCAAGGTCGTCCTGGACGATGTTAAGCAGGAAATTGGATGCAGCAGGGGTCGGCGTCGTGGCGGAGGTCATTCTTGAAAGAATAGGAAAAAGCGGCGACAAAGCGTCAATTTTGCCACGTTCCGCCTCAGGGGCCTTTTTAGACCCGGTTCAAGCGGTTTCAAACTGCCCCCATTGTCTTGTAACTGGCTCTACACTACGGCCCATTATGGATATATCCACCCTTTCCCTGGCCCGTGCGCAGTTCGTGGCCAGCCTGAGCTTTCTGGCGCTTTTCCTGGCCGTTTCCCTGGCGCTTGCGTGGGTGCTGCTGTTTTTCAAAGTGCGCGCCCGGTGGTCGGGCCGCGGCGGCTGGACCGCCGCTTACCGCTTCTGGGTGCGAATTTTCGCCCTGGCCTTCGTGCTGACCCTGGCGGCCAGCGTGCCCGTGCTGATTCAGATCGGCAGCCTGTGGGCCGGCCTCATGGACAAGATCGGTAACGTCGCCGGCCCCTTGCTGGGTTACGGCATCCTGTCCGTCTTCATCTTGAAGTCGTGTTTCCTGGGCGTCATGCTGTTCGGCCAGCGCCGCGTGTCCGACTTCGCGCACACGCTGGCGGTGCTGATGGTGGCCGTGGGCCAGCTGGTGGCGGTGTTCTGGGTGCTGGCCCTGCAATCCTGGATGCAAACGCCCGACGGTGCGATTCTTGTCGATGGCCGCTACCAGGTCTATGACTGGGTGGCCGTGGTGCTGAACCCGTCGGTGGGATGGCGCATGGCCGTGGTGGTGGTCGGCGCGGCGCTGGCCGCCGCGTTCCTGATGATGGGCGTCACCGCCTTGCAGGCGCTGCGCCGCCCGCTGGGTGATGGGGAACGCAATACCTTCAAGACCGCGCTGGTGATTGCGGTGGTGGCTGCGTTCTTGCAGGTGCCGGTGGCAACAGGCGCGGGTCAGATGGTGGCCAAGTTGCAGCCTGCCAAGGCTGCTGCGGCCGCGGGCTATTGGGAAAGTGGCTCGGAGCCGCAACTGGTGCTGTTCGGCTGGCCCGATGCCCGTGCCCATACCAACGTGTCTGACCTGACGATCCGCAACGCGGGCGGCATGTGGCTGCACCGCAATGCGGACGGCACCTATCAGGGCCTGGACAAGTATTCCGGCATGCTGCCGCCGGTTGCGCTGACCTTCTGGTCATTGCGGGTGGCGGTAGGGCTGGGCCTGTTGATGCTGGCGGTGGCGTGCGTGACCTTTTTGATGACGTTCCGCCGCGGGCTGGACCCGTCGACGCTGCCTGTCTGGTGGCAGCGCGTGCTGTGCACCATGATGTTCTCGGGCGGCATTGCCGTCGTGGCGGGATGGTGGGTATCCATCATCGGGCTGCAACCGTTTGCCGTGAACGGCACCATCACGCAGTCTGAGGTGCTGGGGCAGATTCCGTCCAGCACCGTGCTGTACGGGCTGCTGGGATATGGCCTGCTGTATGCCTTGCTGCTGGCCGCCTTCGCGGGCATGTTGTTCCATGCCGCGCGCTACGGCGTCGTGCCGGTGCGCAAACTGGGCGGAGGTACGCCATGATCGCCATGCTTGCCGCATCGCAGGGGCTGAGCCCCGAAGACCCTTCCTTCTGGATGCCGCTGGCCTTCATGGGCTTGCTGTTCGTGGTGATTGCCGCCGGCATGGTGCTCGACGGCTTCGACCTGGGCGTGGGCATCCTGTTGCAATTGGCGCCCGAGCACGAGCGCGGCCGCATGATGTCGCTGCTGAGCCCCTGGCGCGACGCCAATGAGTTCTGGCTGCTGCTGGGCATGGGGCTGTTCGCGTCGGCCTTTCCCTTTGCGTGGGGCGCCGTGCTGGGCAAGCTGTACGGGCCGCTGACCTTCATGGTGCTGGGCGTGGTGCTGCGCAGCGTGTCGTTTGAATTCCGCATCCGCGCCCGCAATGAAAGCAAACCGCGCTGGATCTTCGGGTTCTGGGCAGGCTCGATCATTACCGCTTTCGGCCAAGGCATGCTGCTGGGCCGCATCGCCACCGGGTATCAATCTGATGCCGGCTATGGCTGGTTCGCGATGTTCGTCGGGCTATGCGCCGTGGCGGCCTATGTGTTGCTGGGCGCGTCGTGGCTTGTCATGCGCGTGGATGGCGACCTTCAACGCCGCGCTGCCAACTGGGCGCGCCACGCCATTCGCTGGACAGCGGTGGGCATGGTGTCGATCGCCGTCACGCTGGGCCTGGCCAATGCGGGCATCTTCTACAAGTGGAGCAACATCGCCCACCTGAGCCTGGCGGCCACGGTCTGGGTGCTGATGCTGGCGGGCTACGTGGCGGCAGAAATGCTGCTGGCGCGTCTGCCCGGCAAGGCCGACCGCTTCAGCTGGCTGCCGTTCGTGCTGTGCGTGGCGTTGTTCCTGCTGATGCTGAGCGGCCTGGCATACAGCCTGTTCCCGTACCTGATCCTGGACGACATGACGCTTTGGGATGGCGCGGGCGCGCTGGGTTCGATGCGCTTGGTGTTGGCCGGCGCGGTCGTGGGGATACCGGTGGTGCTGGTGTTCAACATCCTGGCTTACCGCTCGGTCTTCGGCAAGGAACGCGGCCCGGTGCCGCTGCTGCCGCCGCCGTCGTATTGATGGGGCCTGGCCCAGGCATAGGATGGGTGAAGCGCAAGAGAACGAGGCCAAGAACCCCGATCTCGAACGCGCGGAACCCATCAAATAACATCTGATTCTTCTCGGACTCGGCCACAACGCAAGCGCTGCTTCATGGGTTGCCCGCGTTCACCAGCCGTTTTCTACGGGCGGGCCGCTCGCGCTACACCCATCCTACAAAACCGGTTTGGCCACGCGTTGCAGGATCTCTTCGCCGTAGGCTTCGAGCTTGCGCGCGCCGACGCCGCTGATGTGGCTGAGCGCATCCATCGAGTCGGGCTGAGCCAGGGCGATTTCGCGCAGCGTTGCATCGTGGAAGATGACATACGCGGGCACGCCGTGGCTCTTGGCGACTTCGCCGCGCCACGCGCGCAACGCTTCGAACACGGGTTGCAGTTCGGCCGGCAGGTCGATGGCCGGGGCCTTGGGGCGGCCACTGCTGGTTTTGCCTGACCGGGTTTTCTTTTCGGATTCGCGCCGCAGCATCAGCTGGCGTTCACCTTTCAACACGGCGCGGCTGCCTTCCGTCAGCGCCAGCGTGCCGAACCCTTCGTTGTCTACCGTCAACAGGCCCTGCGCCAGCAATTGGCGCAGCACGCCGCGCCAGGCGGTGTCGCTCAGGTCTTCGCCCACGCCAAAAACGCTAAGCGTTTCATGGCCGTGCTGCTTGGTGCGGTCGGTGACTTTGCCGCGCAGGATGTCGATGATGTGGCCGGCGCCGTAACGCTGGCCACGTTCTTTCCACAGGCGGTAGACAGCCGACAGCACTTTCTGCGCGGCGACGGTGCCGTCCCACGCTTGCGGCGGTTCCAGGCAGACGTCGCAGTTGCCGCAGGCGGTGATCTGCTGGCCGAAGTACGCCAGCAGCCGCACGCGCCGGCATTCCACGGTTTCGCACAGGCCCAGCATGGCGTCCAATTGCTGGCCCAGCCGGCGGCGATAGGATTCGTCGCCGGGGGATTCGTCGATCATGCGGCGCTGTTGCACCACGTCTTGCAGGCCATAGGCGAGCCACGCGGTGGCGGGCAGGCCGTCGCGGCCGGCGCGGCCGGTTTCCTGGTAGTAGCCTTCGACGGACTTGGGCAGATCGATGTGGGCCACGAAGCGCACATCGGGCTTGTCGATGCCCATGCCGAAGGCGATGGTGGCCACCATGACCACGCCGTCTTCGCGCAGGAACCGGGACTGGTTGGCCGCGCGCACCTGCGGGCTGAGCCCGGCGTGGTAGGGCATCGCGTCGATGCCCTGGTTGCAGAGGAATTCGGCGGTTTCTTCCACCCGCGCCCGCGACAAGCCATACACCACACCGGACTCGCCATCGTGTTCGGTGCGGATCATGTCCAGCAGCTGCTTGCGCACCTCGTTCTTTTCGATGATGCGGTAGCGGATGTTCGGGCGGTCAAAGCTGGAAACGAAATGGCGGGCGTCGTCCAGTTGCAGGCGCTGGGCGATCTCGGCGCGCGTATCGGCCGTGGCCGTAGCGGTGAGCGCAATGCGCGGCACGTCTGGCCAGCGCTCGTGCAGCATCGACAGGCCCAGGTATTCCGGCCGGAAATCGTGCCCCCATTGCGAGACGCAGTGCGCTTCGTCGATGGCGAACAGCGCGATGCGGCCGCGTTCAAGCAGCTGCAGGCAGCGGTCGGTCAACAGGCGTTCGGGGGCGACGTACAGCAAGTCGAGCTCGCCCGCCAGAAACGCCTGTTCGACGTCGCGGGCCACGCGCCACTCTTGCGTGGAGTTCAGGAACGCGGCGCGCACGCCAAGTTCGGTCAGCGCGTCGACCTGATCCTGCATCAGCGCGATCAGCGGCGACACGACAATACCGGTGCCTTCGCGCACCAGTGACGGGATCTGATAACAGAGCGATTTCCCTCCGCCCGTGGGCATGAGGACCAGCGCGTCACCGCCGTCGATCACTTGTTCGACAATGGCTTGCTGGTCGCCGCGGAAGGATTCGTAACCGAAAACGCGCTGCAATACGCCGAGAGCGCGCGCGTCAGACATGGGGGTAGGCCGGAAGCATCATGGCAGGGATTTTAAGCCGCAATTCCCGGACGCCTCTTTTACCGGGATATTTCCGTCCGGGGGGCGGTCCGGGTGGCGGTCCGGTCAACCGGCGGTCGGGCATTCGCGCTCGGGGGAGTGCCGGCGCTCCCGCGATCCCTACCAGCTCAGCCAGGTCCCGCGCATGAACGTATCCACGGGCATGCTCAGGTTGGCGCGCCACTCGTAGTTGCCCGAGATGATGTCGCGGTCGGCCCCGACGGCCAGCTTCACCTTGGGCGCCACGAACATGCTGTGCGACAGGCCCACGCGCTGCTCGGCCAGCGTGGACCCTTCATGCAGCCCCGAGTATGTGCCGCTGAACGTGCCCCATCCGGTGATCGGCACGCCGGCCGACAAGGTGTTGCGGGACTGCGGGGCCGAGGCCACGCCGCCGGAATACGTCGACAGGTCGCCAAAGCCGGCGCCGATCTGTTCGTTCGTGTAGCCCAGGTTCACTGTGTCGGCCACGTCCACGCTGTAGCCGATGCGGTAGCGCCAGGCGTTGGAGGCGTCAAACGTGCTTTGCGTGGCGCCGGCCTGGAAGGTGCCATATTCGCCCGCCGCATACGTGGTGCCCATGCCGCGGGTGGTCAGCGACGGGGCGCTTTGCATCTGGCCTTCGACGGTCAGGGCGGGGGTCAGGCCGTAGCGCACGCTGCCCGTGCCGACCGAGGCGCCATAGTCCACCGCCCCAGAGCTGGCGGTGGGGTCCATGCGGTTCAGCTTGCCGACCGACGACGAGTAGCCGAAGCTGCCCTCGGGCACGGTCGCGCTGGACCCCGCCCAGTTCGCGATCTGCAAGCCGCCCACCGGCGCGCTGCTGCCCCAGACGGGTGCATTGGCGTTGATGTTGCCCACCGTCACCGACGGGCCGGTGGTGTTGCGATAGACCCAGTTGCGGTCGCCTGCATAGCGCAGGCCATCTTGCCCGCTGACGGAGGCAAACCAGGGGCGGGAAGGGCGCGAGACGCCCGAAATCACCACGACCGGGATGCGGGGGATGTCGCCCGTGTCCAGCGCAAAGTCATAGTCCGGCGGGGTTTCCTCGGGCGCCGCAGCGGAATCCGCCGTGGGCGCCGAAGCGGTCAGCTCGCAGCCCAGCGGCGAGGAGCCGGCCGCGCCATTCGCAGTGGCCTCGCCCGGGGCGGGTCCGGCCTGAGCCGATCCAACCTGAGCCGCCCCAACCTCGGCGGCGCCAACCTCGGCGGCCCCATTCAGGCTCGACCCCAGCCCGGGAATCGGATCGGCGTCGCCGCTGCCCCCGGTGCCTTGCACCGAGGTGTCCATGGCCGGTTCCGCCACCATCAAATCGCAGGGGGCCGGGTCCAACGGCACGGCGCGCGCATCAATCGACGGCGCGGGTCGCACGGGGATGGGTTGCACCGGGGACAGAACCCCAATGCCGCGCGCGACCAGCACCGGTCTGCCCGCAGCGGGCATACCGGCAGCGGGCGTACCCGCAGCGGGCATACCGGCAGCGGGCGTACCCGCAGTGGGCATACCGGCAGCGGGCATACCGGCAGCGGGCGTACCCGCAGTGGGCATACCGGCGGCGGGCGTGGATTCGGAATAGGGGGGCGCATAGAGGGTGTCGCCAAGCGCTGCGGCCAGCGGGCAGAACAAACCCGCCGCCAGTGCCGCGTGCAACAACCGTCTGCGCCACTTTGCAGGGGCGACCATACGGACCAGTGTAAATAGGGGGCGTTGCCGTAGCTGTAAACGATTTTTAGTAAACCGGACGAGCGGCAAGGCCGGCGGCTATTTTAGGGCCAGTCCAAGGCGAACGGCACGCGCGCCGCAACGGCTTGGAAAACCCGCCGTACATCGTGCAACAGGTGTATTTCAGTTGATTTCTTGCCCCTTGCGGCGGAACGCGCCGCGCCGCACTATGGCAGCCATGGACAATCCCCACACCAAGCTGCTGGTCGTTGACGACGACCCGGCCCTGCGCCAACTGCTGGCCGACTATCTGAACCGGCACGGCTACGACACCCTGCTGGCGCCGGACGCCACTGATTTGTCATCGCGCATCACCCGCTATGCGCCCGATCTGCTCGTGCTTGACCGCATGCTGCCAGGCGGCGATGGCGCCGATGCCTGCCGCCGCCTGCGCGAGCAGGGCGAAGACATCCCCGTCATTCTCCTGACCGCCCGAGATGAAGCGGTGGACCGCATCATCGGCCTGGAAGCCGGCGCCGACGACTACGTGGGCAAGCCCTTCGACCCGCGTGAACTGCTGGCCCGCATTGAAGCCGTGCTGCGCCGCAAGCGCGGCCCGTCCGCGCTGACGAAGGACGCGCCCGTCACGTTCGGCCCCTTCCTGTTTGACCCGTCCACCCGCCAACTGTCGCGCGAAGGCACGGTGGTCAAGCTGACCGGCGGCGAAATCAATCTGCTGGAAGCCCTGGTGCGCAACGCGGGCAAGCCGCTGTCGCGCGAACGCCTGCTGGCGCTGGCCCGCGATGACGACGCCGGTGAACGCAACGACCGCGCCATCGACATCGCCATCCTGCGCCTGCGCCGCGTCATCGAAGACGACCCCAAGCAGCCGCGCTGGATTCAGACCGTCTGGGGCATTGGCTACCGGTTCTCGCCCTGATGCGTTTTTCCCCCGGCTTTCTGGTGCCGCGTTCGCTGCGGGCACGTCTGATCCTGCTGATCCTTGGGTCGGTGCTGCTGACCCAGGCGGCCACGCTGGTGACGGTGTCGTACTTCCGGCACAAGTTCATGGAAGACGTGGCCATCGGCTATATCGTCACCACGATCCGCACGCTGCGTGCAGCCTTGTCCGAAGTGCCTGCCGAAGACCGCGCCGATTTCGTGCGCACCGCGTCGCAGAACCAATGGCGGCTGTGGTCGCGCGTGTTGCCGGCTGAAGCCAAGTTGCAGCGCTTCAATGGCCGCCGTCCGCCGCCACCCCCGCGTTCTGCCCCCCGTCCGCCCCCGCCTCCGCCCGCTGACGCCCGTCCGGGCGGGATGCCGCCGCCGCCCGACGTCCGCGGCGAAGAGCACGACGACGATAACGGGCGGGACGACACGCGCGTGGCCGAGCAACGCGATGCGGACCACGCCGCGCATGAAGAACGCATGCGCCGCTACAAGCCCGAGCCCGACGACATCCGCCGTGATTTGCGCGTGCTGGTGCAACTGCTGAACGAACGGCTGAATGATGGCACCCGCGTGGCGCTGTCACGTGGCCCCGCACCCGAGATCTTCATTTCACTGGCGCCCAACTCCGCCAGCGAAGACGTGCCGCGCCTGCGCGAATGGCTGGTCATTCCGCTTGACCGCCTGGACCCGCCCGTGGCGACCCCCTTCATCGCCGCCTGGCTGGGCGGGCTGGGTCTGTTGCTGCTGCTGGCCGTGGGTTTCTCGTGGCACATCACGCGCCCCATCACCCGGCTGGCCGATGCGGCCGACCGCCTGGCTGCCGGGCAGCCGCAGCGCGTGGAGCCCTCGGGGCCGCATGAAACCCGTGCGCTGGGCGTGCGGTTTAACGCGATGCTGGACGCGCTGGCGGAATCCGATTCCGTGCGGCGCACGCTGTTGTCGGGCCTGCCGCACGACTTGAAGGGGCCGCTGTCGCGCATGTGGCTGCGCATCGAGCTTGCCGACGATTCCAAGCTGAAGGAAGGTCTGCGCACCGATCTGCAAGACATGCAGCACATGGTCGACCAGTTCATCGGCTTCGTGCGCGGCACCGACCCCGCCGCGTACCGTTACGCGTCAATGGTGCTGTCCGACTGGCTGACCGAACGCGTGGGCGCCTGGCAGGGCGCGGGTACGGACATCCATCTGAAAACGGTGGACGACGACGCGCCGTTGGTCGTGCAGGCCGACGCCGTGGCGCTGGGCCGATTGCTGGACAACCTGATCGGCAATGCGCTGAACCACGGCGCGCCGCCGGTAGACGTCAACCTGCGCCGCGAAGACCGCTACGCGGTACTGGACGTGGCGGACCATGGCCCCGGCATCGTGCCGGACCGCCGCCAGGAAGCGCTGCGGCCGTTCAGCCGGCTGGACGACGCGCGCACGCGCACGGGCAGCGTGGGCCTGGGCCTGGCGTTGGCCGAAGCCATCGCGCGCGCGCATGGCGGTTCGCTGGAACTGCTTCAGGCGGAATCCGGCGGTTTGTGCGTGCGGGTGAAGCTGCCGCTGTCATCGGAAACGGTTTAAGGGAATAGGGCGGCCCAGGCGCTCCCGCCTCGCCAGCCGCGGGGCGTCCCCTCCCGCTGGCCCCTGGTGGCCGCTCCCGATCGCCCCTGGTGGCCGCTCCCGATGGCCCCTGGTGGACCCCTCCATACGGTACGATGCATCCTGCTTCTTCCCTTGTCGTTTCCGCACCATGGCCATTCAGTCCGATTCCCTGTCCTCCCGTCCCGACGCGCCCCGTATCGTGGCGCCTCAACCGGTGTCGCCCAACGAGGAATCGATCGAACGCGCCTTGCGTCCCAAGGCGCTTCAGGAATACGTTGGCCAGCAGCGTGCGCGCGAACAGCTCGAGATCTTCATCGCCGCCGCCCGCAAGCGCGGCGAGGCCCTGGACCACGTGCTGCTGTTCGGCCCGCCGGGCCTGGGCAAGACCACGCTGGCCCACATCATTGCGCACGAAATGGGCGTGCAATTGCGCCAGACGTCCGGCCCGGTGCTGGAGCGTCCGGGCGACCTGGCCGCGCTGCTGACCAACCTGGAAAAGAACGACGTTCTGTTCATCGATGAAATCCATCGCCTGTCGCCGGTGGTCGAGGAAATTCTTTACCCGGCGCTTGAAGATTTTCAGATCGACATCCTGATCGGCGAAGGCCCGGCCGCGCGCAGCGTGAAGCTGGATCTGCAACCGTTCACGCTGGTGGGCGCCACCACGCGCGCGGGCATGTTGACCAATCCGTTGCGCGACCGCTTCGGCATCGTGTCCCGGCTTGAGTTCTACAACGCCACTGACCTTGGCCACATCGTGACGCGCAGCGCGGGTCTGCTCAACGCGGGCATCACGCCTGACGGCGCAGCCGAAGTGGCGCGCCGCGCCCGTGGCACGCCCCGTATCGCCAACCGCCTGTTGCGCCGTGTGCGCGACTATGCCGAGGTCAAGGCCAGCGGCACCATCGATGCGGACGTTGCCGGCCGCGCGTTGGCCATGCTGGAAGTGGACCCGCAAGGTCTGGACCTGATGGA
Organism: Achromobacter kerstersii; assembly: GCF_902859595.1. Lineage (GTDB taxonomy): Bacteria > Pseudomonadota > Gammaproteobacteria > Burkholderiales > Burkholderiaceae_B > Achromobacter > Achromobacter kerstersii. Next base: position 243,142 of record NZ_CADIJQ010000007.1, read on the forward strand.
CCGCAAGCTGCTTGAAGCCATCATCCACAAGTTCGACGGCGGGCCGGTGGGTGTGGACAGCCTGGCCGCCGCCATCGGCGAAGAGCGCGACACGATCGAAGACGTCATCGAACCGTACCTGATCCAGCACGGCTACCTGCAACGCACGCCGCGCGGCCGCACGGCCACGTTGACCACATGGCGCCATCTGGGCCTGACGCCGCCTGCCGGCGTGTCCACCGGCAGCGGTGAACTCTTCGGCAAGTAGGCGCGCGCAGCGCGCATTTTGTGTCGCGCGCATTTAGCGTGGCACGTATTCTGTGTGGCGCGCATTTCGCGTGGCGCGCATTCGCGTGACAGGTTTATGATCCGAGGGTTTCGACATTCCCGCGATCAAAGGACTGGATTCCATGCTGCCCGAATTGCCTACCTATGATGATGTGGTCCGCGCCAGCGAGCGCCTGGCCGGCAACGCCCACCGTACGCCCGTCTTGACCTCGACGACCGCCGACGCCATCAGCGGCGCGTCCGTCTTCTTCAAGTGCGAAAACTTCCAGCGCATGGGCGCCTTCAAGTTCCGCGGAGGCTATAACGCCATCGCGCGCCTGACCCCTGAACAGCGCGCCGCAGGCGTCGTGACGTTCTCGTCGGGCAATCATGCGCAGGCCATTGCGCTGGCCTCCAAGCTGCAAGGCGTGCAGGCCACGATCATCATGCCGCTGGACGCCCCCGCGGCCAAGCGCGCGGCAACGGAAGGCTACGGCGGCAAGATCGTCACCTATGACCGCTATACCGAAGACCGCGAACAGATCGCGCTGCGCATCCAGGCCGAAACCGGAGCCACGCTGATTCCGCCGTACGACCACGAAGACGTGATCACCGGCCAAGGCACGGCGGCCAAGGAATTGTTCGAAGAAGTAGGCGAACTGGACTATCTGTTTGTGTGCCTGGGCGGCGGTGGCCTGTTGTCGGGTTCGGCCTTGTCGGCGTTTGCGCTCAGCCCGCGCTGCCTGGTCTACGGCGTTGAGCCCGAAGCCGGCAACGATGGCCAGCAGTCCTTGCGCAAGGGTGAAATCGTCCGCATCCCGGCGCCCAAGACGCTGGCTGATGGCGCGGCCACCACGCACCTGGGCAATCTGACGTTCCCGCTCATCCAGAAGCATGTGCGCGATATTGTCACGGTGACGGATGCGCAATTGGTCACCACCATGAAGTTCTTCGCCGAACGCATGAAGATGGTGGTGGAGCCCACGGGCTGCCTGGCGGCGGCCGCGGTCATGCAGAACGTGGTGCCGGTGCAGGGCGCGCGGGTCGGCGTCATCATCAGCGGCGGCAACGTCGACCTTCCGGCTTACGCCAAGTTGCTGGCGTCCTGATGCGCAGGAGGCGGCCCGCCAGCCGGGCCGCCGAACCGTCGCGCGGATACGTGCTTGCGGTTGTCGCCCGTGCAGGGCAGAATCGAATCTCGATCCTGACAAACAGGGGGCTGCGGCATGCGTATCCTTGTCATCGGCGGCACCGGTTTCCTTGGCCGTCATCTGATTGCCCGATTGTCCGGCGACCTGCACCAGATCATCGTGCCCACCCGCCTGTTGGCGCGGGGCAGTGAACTGCAAGTATTTCCCACCGTTACCCTGATTCAGTCCGACATCCATGACGATGCCGCGCTGAACGAGCTGGTACGCGGCTGCGACGTGGTCGTGAACCTGGTGGGCATCCTGCACGGCAACACGGGCCAGCCGTATGGATCGGACTTTGCGCGCGCGCATGTGCATTTACCGCAGCGCATTGCCCAGGCATGCGTGCGCCAAGGCGTACACCGCTTGCTTCACGTCAGCGCGCTGGGGGCAGACTCCCAGGGCGACAGCATGTATCAGCGCTCCAAGGGCGACGGCGAAGCGGCCATCCAAAAAGAATTTCAAGCCGCCAATGACGCCGGTTGGACGATCTTCCGGCCATCGGTGATCTTTGGCGCCGACGATAACTTCACGAATATGTTCGCCAGGCTGGCGCGCTGGCTGCCCGTGCTGCCGCTGGCGGGGGCGCACGTGCGCATGCAGCCGGTCTATGTGGGCGATGTGGTCGCCGCGATGACCTCCGCGCTGGGCAACACCCACACGTGCGGAAAAATCTATGAGCTAGGTGGCCCGCAGGTCTACACGCTGGGCGAGATTGCGCGGCTGTGCGCCGCCTGGAGCGGCCATCCCCGCCCGGTGATCACCATGCCGATGGGCGTGGGCCGCATGCAGGCGCGCTTGTTTGAATGCATGCCGGGCACCCCGCTGATGTCGCGCGACAACCTGGATTCCCTGCGCCGAGACAACATCTGCGCCGGGCCGATCGCCCCCGAACTGCACGTGGTGCCCACAGGCCTGGAAGCCGTCGCCCCCCGCTACCTGTAGCGGGGGTGAAGTGCGAAACAATCGCCAAAAAAGCAAAAGCTGAACGCGCGCAACCCATCAAGCAGCGCTCCAAGCAAGCAATCAAGCCGCCATCAGCGCACCAACGCCTTCAGCGCCTGCTTGATCCCGTCGGACACGCCCACGCCTTCAGGTAGCGTCTTCAGCGCCGACAGCGATTCTTTCTCCGAATACCCCAGCGCCAGCAGCGCGTTCAAAATATCCGACTGATTGTCCGGCGTGGCATGCGATGCCGCGCCAATATCCGCGCCCAACTTGCCGCGCATTTCCAGCAGCAGGCGTTCAGCAGTCTTCTTGCCGATACCCGGCACGCGGGTCAAGCGGCCCGATTCCTGCAGCGTAATAGCCTGTGCCAAATCCGCCACCGACATGCCAGACAGCACCGACAGCGCCGTGCGCGCCCCAATTCCGCTGACCTTGATCAGTTCGCGGAACGCGCTGCGTTCACCCGCCGTGCCGAAGCCATACAGAATATGCGCGTCCTCGCGCACCGTCAGGTGCGTGTACAGCGTGACGCGCGCGCCGGTTTCCGGCAGCGAATACAGCGTGCTCATGGGCACGTCGATGTCATAGCCCAGACCGCCTACGTCCACGCAAATGGTGGGCGGCAGTTTTTCGATCAGGGTTCCGGTGATGCGTCCGATCATGGTGATGATGGCCTGGTAAAAAATGAGGCCGCAGAATGCGCGGCGAATGCGGGCATTCTATACGCGCGAGGGGCGCGCGTGGATCGTGCGGGGATGATGCAGAGGGTCGCAGACCGATTGCGCGCCGCGCGATCAGCCGATCAAGCGCCCATTGCGGATGCGCGTCTTGCCGCTCATGCGCAGCGTCGTGCCCAGGCGTTCCAGCTTGTCTTGCAGCGGGCCGACGTGGGCGTGGCAGATGGCGCAGGCCAAGGCGTCAGCGGAGTCAGGGGCGGGCGTGCCATCCAGCGCCAGCAAGTGCTGGACCATCATCTGCACCTGCTCTTTGGCGGCGCGTCCGGTGCCCACCACGGCTTTCTTGATCTGCAAGGCGGTGTACTCGTGCACCGCCAGCGAACTATCGGCCAGCGCGCACAACGCCGCGCCGCGTGCCTGACCCAAGAGCAGGGTGGACGCGGGGTTGGTATTCATGAAGACGATTTCAAGCGCGGCGACATCGGGTTTGGTGTCGTGCGCCACCTGGCGCAGATTGTCCAGGATGACTTTCAGGCGTTCGGCCAGCGTCAGCGCCGGCGGGACCACGATGGTCCCGCTGGCCACGTAACGCAGCCGGGAGCCGTCGGCATCGATCACACCGAAGCCGGTGCGGCGCAAGCCGGGATCGATGCCGAGAACGCGCATCAGTGGCGGAAGTGGCGGGTGCCGGTCAGCACCATGGCGATGCCGTGCTCGTCGGCCGCGGCGATGACTTCGTCGTCACGCATGCTGCCACCGGGCTGGATCACGCAGGTTGCGCCTGCGGCAACCACCACGTCCAGGCCGTCGCGGAACGGGAAGAACGCGTCCGACGCCACGGCCGAGCCCTTCAGGGTCAGGCCGGCGTTTTCCGCCTTGATCGATGCGATGCGGGCCGAGTCGATACGGCTCATCTGGCCGGCGCCCACGCCGAGCGTCATGCCGCCGCCCACAAACACGATGGCGTTGGACTTGACGTACTTGGCGACCTTCCAGGCAAATGCCAGGTCGTTCATTTCCTGTTCGGTGGGCTGGCGCTTGCTGACCACCTTGAGCGCATCGCGCGGCACGTTGTAGGCGTCCGGGCTTTGCACCAGCCAGCCGCCGCCCACGCGCTTGATGTCCAGGGCGTTCTGGCCCACGCCCATCGGCACTTCCAGCACGCGCACGTTCTTCTTGGCGGCCAGAATGGCCAGGGCGGCGCCGTCGTAGGCCGGGGCCAGCAGCACTTCCATGAACTGGCCGCTGACGGCTTCGGCGGTCGCGGCGTCAACCGGGCGGTTGAAGGCGATGATGCCGCCGAAAGCGGAAGTCGGGTCGGTCTTGAAGGCTTGCTGGTAGGCGCCCAGCGTGTCAGCCGCCACGGCCACGCCGCAGGGGTTGGCATGCTTGACGATGACGCAGGCCGGCACGTCGAAGCTGCGCGCGCATTCCCATGCGGCGTCGGCGTCGGCGATGTTGTTGTAGGACAGTTCCTTGCCCTGCAGCTGGCGGTAGTTGCCCAGCAGGCCGGCCGGACGCTGGGCGTCCACGTAGAAAGCAGCGGTCTGGTGCGGGTTCTCGCCGTAGCGCAGCGCCTGTTCCTGCTTGACCTGCAGGGTCAGCGTGCCGGGCCATTCGTTGCGGGCGGGCACGGCTTCCTGCGCCGGTTCGGCGTCGGTCAGGCTGGTCAGGTAGGCGGCGATGGCGCCGTCGTACGCGGCCGTGTGGGCGTAGACCTTCGAGGCCAGCGCCAGGCGCAGGCCGTACGAGGTGCTGCCGTTCTTGTCCATTTCGGACAGCACGCGCGAATAGTCGACCGGGTCGATCACGACCGTCACGCCACCGGCTTCGGTGCCATGGTTCTTGGCGGCGGCGCGCAGCATGGCCGGGCCACCGATGTCGATATTCTCAACCGCGTCAGCGAACGTGCAATTCGGCTTGGCGACGGTTTCGCGGAACGGATACAGGTTGACCACCAGCATGTCGATGCGATCGATACCCGCCGCCTTGATGGTGTCCATGTGCTCGGCGCTGTCGCGGCGGGCCAGCAGGCCGCCGTGAATCTTGGGGTGCAGCGTCTTGACGCGGCCATCCAGGATTTCCGGCGAACCCGTGTGGGCAGCCACTTCGGTGACGGTCAGGCCGGAGTCGGCCAGCAGCTTGGCGGTGCCGCCGGTCGACAGCAGGCGCACGCCACGCGTAGCTAGGGCGCGGGCAAATTCAACGATGCCGGTCTTGTCGGACACCGAAAGCAGGGCGGTTTCGATTTTCATGGTGGGGACGGGAGTCGGGCGGTGCGCCTTTCTCGTTCAGGTCGGGATGGGAAATCTGCGAAGGGGTGGCCAGCACCCGGCAGGGGCCGGCCACGCGGGAAAGCTATACCTGGATATTGTGCGCCAGCAACTTCTTGCGCAGGGTGTTGCGGGTGATGCCCAGCATTTCAGATGCCCGCGACTGGTTGCCGCCCGAACGCTCCAGCGCCACTTCAAGCACCGGGCGCTCGACACAGCGCATCACCATGTCCCACATATCGTGGGGCTCGGATTCACCCAAGTCTTCGAAATAGCGCTCCAGACTGGCGCGCACGCATTCTTCCAGGACATCTTTCTTGCTCATTTGAGTACAGATATTTTTATGTTGGTGTTGAGGCGGTTATGCCGCCAGCAGGGCTTCTGCGACCGGCGCCGGGTGGGTCTCGCCGTCGCGCGAGAGAGTGTCGAACCAATCCGACACCGCCCGCCACTGGTCGCGGGTATTGTCGATCAGGTTCATGCGGGCGCAGAACGAATCCGCGCCCGGCAGGCCGTCCAGATACCAGCCAATATGCTTGCGCGCCGTACGTACGCCGGTGTGCTCGCCATAGAACCGGTAATGGTCGTCGAGATGTTCGAGCAGCAGCTCGCGCATTTCCCCGTAAGAGGGAGGGGCCAGTGTTTCGCCCGTGCGCAGGTAGTGGTCGACTTCGCGGAAAATCCAGGGACGGCCTTGGGCCGCCCGGCCAATCATGACCGCGTCGGCGCCAGTGTAATCCAGGACGTGCTTGGCTTTTTCAGGCGAGTCGATATCTCCGTTGGCGATCACGGGGATATTCAGCTCGGCCTTGACGGCGCGGATAGTGTCATATTCCGCCTCGCCCGTATAGAGGTCGGCGCGGGTGCGGCCATGCAAGGTCAGGGCAGCGATGCCGGCATTTTCGGCCAGCTTCGCCACGCGCAAGGCGTTGCGGCTATCGCGGTCCCAGCCTGTGCGCGTCTTCAGCGTAACCGGCACCCCCAGCGGGGCGCAGGCCGACACGACGGCGTCCAGGATGCGGACGATCAGGTCTTCGTGGCGCAGCAGCGCAGACCCCGAGGCCACATTACAGACCTTCTTCACGGGGCAGCCCATGTTGATATCGATGATGCGCGCGCCCTTGCCGGCATTGAAAACGGCCGCTTCGGCCATCATGGCCGGGTCGGCGCCCGCAATCTGCACGGAAATGGGGGCGATTTCGCCATCGTGGTTCAGGCGGCGGGACGTTTTGACGCTGTCCCACAGCTTGGGGTTGCTGGCCGCCATCTCGGATACGGCGTAACCCGCCCCCAACTTCTTGCAAAGTTGTCGGAACGGACGGTCCGTCACTCCCGCCATGGGAGCGACAAGCACGTTGTTGGGAAGGGTCCATTGGCCTATGCGCATGGTCACATTTTAACCGGCTCGATCAGACCCCCCTTTTTCAGGGGCCGACAGCTTGGTAACAAGCCTCAGGCGCGAAAGCCTTGCAGCAGATGTTGCGCCAGCGGGGCGCGCAGCGGGGACGCCAGATCCATCCCCAATAAAGCCAGGCCGCAGGCGTGTTCGACCGGGGCCAAGCCGGTGGCGAACACCCGGGGCATCAAATCGGTCAGGCCGGCGGTGATGACGCGGTCGAATTGGCGCGCCTGGGCAAAGTCGGCCAGCAGCAGGGTGGGGCTGGTGTCGGGTTGCGCCAGCCAGCCGGCAAGCGTTTGCGCCAGCCGGGCGGCGTCGCGCAGCCCCAGGTTCAGGCCCTGGCCCGCCACCGGGTGCAGGGTTTGCGCGGCATTGCCGATGGCGGCCACGCGGCCTTGCACTTGGGCGCGGCGGGCGGCCAGCGCCAAGGGGAAGACGTGACGCGGCGCTTGGCTGGACAGCCGGCCCAGCCGGTCGCCAAACGCTTCCGACAGCGCCTTCGAGAAGGCGGCGTTGTCCAGCGCGGCCAATTCCGCGGCGCGTTCGGGCGCGCTGCACCACACCACCGAGTACGCGTCAGGCGTCTGCGGGTGCGGCAGCAAGGCCAGCGGGCCTTCAGACGTGAAACGTTCCCAAGCCCAGCCGCGGCGCGGCAAGGTGGCGTGCGCAGTGGTCAGCACGGCGTGTTGATCGTAATCGCGGCGCACGTCGGTGGCGCCTGCGCCGTCGGACTGCACGGCGATCTGGCACAGCAAGGTGTTGTCGCCTTGCACGATGCGCACGCCGTCGGCGTCCTGGCGGTCAACCTGTGCAGCCGGGCCGGACAGCACGGTGACGCCACTGGCAGCCACGCATTCGTCCAGCTTGGCGTGCAGGCCGGCATAGGCCACGACGCTGCCCAGCTGCGGCACGTTGAAATCGGTGTGTTGAATGACGGTGCGGCCCAGCCGGCCGCGTTGCGACACGTGGATGTTGCGAATGTCGGCCGAACGATCCGGCCAGGCATGCAAGGTTTCCAGCAGCACGCGGCTGCCATGATTCATGGCTAGAACGCGGGGGTCGGCGGCAGGCACCGCTGCGGCAGGCGTAGCTGGGGCCGGCGCGGCGCCAGCCAGCAGGGCGATGCGGGCCGGGTCCGGCGCCACACGCGCCAGCATCAGGGCCAGCACGCGGCCCACGGGGCCGGCGCCAAGAATCGCAATGTCGAAGGCGGATGCAGTCATGGCGGGATTTTAACCGTCCACTACAATCCCGGACAGCCAGCGCGGCGGGTCGCGCGGCCCACCTTCCCGGTTGATTGATATGACGCAGGTTCAGGCTTCCTCTTCGCTGTCCGCCGTATCCGCCCGCCGCCCGCGCGGCAAGGTCGCGGTGGGCTTATTGGCCTGCTTGTTCGGCTGGCTGGGCGCCCACTGGTGGTATCTGGGCCGCCGCCACGCGTGGCTGGTAACGCTGCTGGCGGTCGTCAGCCTGTTCTGCGCGTTCCGGTTCTATCCGGTCTGGTACGACAACCCCGCCTTTTTCCTGCTGTTCATTCCGATGATCGACGGGTTCATCGAAAGCGCGGTGTTCTCGCTGATGTCCGACGAGAAATTCGACCGCCTCTACAACCCCGATCACGGCCGCCCGTCAGCCACGGGCTGGGGGCCGGTGCTGGTCGCCATTCTGGCGTGTCTGGTGGGCTCGGTCGTGTCGATGTTCGCCATCGCCATGGTGGTGGTCTACGTCTGGGTGGCCATGGGCTGGCTGGACGGCCTGGTGCTCTAGGCCGCCCCCGGCATTGCCTATTCGCGCATCAGCGCTTCGATCTCGCTGGCTTGCACCGGCACGCCGCGGGTGATCAATTCACAGCCTTCGTCCGTGACCAGTGCGTCGTCCTCGGTGCGGATGCCGATGTTCCAGTAGCTTTCCGGCACGTCGTCGGCAGGGCGTACATAGATGCCGGGCTCAATCGTCAGCATCATGCCCCGTTCCAGCGTGCGCCACGGGCGGTCGGCGCCGTGGGCCGCGCCTGCTTGGCGATAGTCGCCCACGTCATGAACGTCCAGCCCCAGCCAATGGCCGGTGCGATGCATGTAGAAGCGGCTGTAGTCGCCGGATTCCAGCACGCCGTCCAGGGACCCCTTCAACAGTTTCAGATCCAGCATGCCTTGCGCCAGCACGCGCAGCGCGGCTTCGTGGCCGTCGTTGAAGCTGCGGCCGGGCGCGGTGGCCGCAGCCGCCGCTTCCTGCGCCGCTACCGTCAGGTCATACAACGCGCGCTGCGGGCCGCTGTAGCGGCCATTCACGGGGAATGTGCGGGTGATGTCGCTGGCGTAGCTGTCGACTTCGCAGCCGGCGTCGATCAACACCAGATCGCCATCGCGCAGCACGGCCTCGCCAGCGGGGTAGTGCAGTACGCAGGCGTTGGCGCCTGCGGCCACGATGCTGTTGTAGGCGACGGCCTGGGCGCCGTGCCGGCGGAATTCATACAGCAGCTCGGCTTCCAGTTCATATTCGTGCATGCCGGCTCGGGCAACGCGCATGGCGCGCGCGTGGGCGCCCGCCGAGATCTTCGCTGCGCGCCGCATCGCGGCGATTTCAGAGGGGTCTTTGATCAGACGCATTTCCGCCAGCAGAGGGCGGATGTCCTGTTGCCGCGAGGGCGGAGCATGGCCCGCGCGGCTGGCCTCGCGGGCCGACGCCAGCCAGCGGTGCAGGCGCCCGTCGGTGCGTTTATCCCCCGCAAGCGGCGCGTACAGCGTGGGGTGATCCAGCATCAGCTTGGGCACCAATTCATCCAGCGCGTCGATGGGGTGCGCGTCGTCGAAACCAAAATGCGCGGCGGCGGCTTCGGGGCCGAAGCGTTTGCCTTCCCAGATTTCATGCTCTACGTGGCGTTCCCGGCAGAACAGCAGGGCGCGGTCGGTCGCGCCTGCAATCAGCACCAGCCATGCCGCCGGCTCGGTGAATCCGGTCAGGTAGAAGAAGTCGCTGTCGTGCCGGTAGGGGCACTCGGCGTCGCGGTTGCGTATCGCCTCGGGGGCGGTCGGCAGGATGGCGATGCCCCCGCCTTCGGCGCGCATCCGCTCCATCAAGCGTTGGCGCCGGGCGGCGAAGGGGATGATGTCGGCGGGAGGCAGGCTCATGGCGGGCAGGGGCGCGAACCCCGCGAAAGCTGTGGATGCGGCCTACTTTACCCCGCTATCGCGTGCAAACAACAGTGCGGCGCGAACCTGTGCGGCCTGCCCGGGATTCACTGGACGGTCATGTTGGCGCTGCTACAATCGCGGCTCTGTCATTGGGGAGTAGCCATCCTTTGTCCCCAAAGGAGTTAGCGTCAACAGACTTGGTGGTTCAGGGCCGCGGTGCGGTTGCTAGAACTCCATGGCGCTAACGGTTTCCATGCAAGCGGCCCGCCCGCCAGCATGGATCAGCCAGGCGAGACCTTTGGCCGCGTTGCGTTCACCCTAGCCGGGCGAGCCGTAGCGTCGCGCCAATTGGTTTCTGCTCGTCCGGCTTCGTTCCTATGTTGCTCACGCTGTTTTTGTTTTTCCTGTCCGCGGCAGTGATTTACTTCGCCTGCGAATTCTTCGTCAATGGCGTTGAATGGGTCGGACATCGCTTCCACCTGGGCGCCACCGCCACCGGCACCGTGCTGGCCGCATTTGGCACAGCCTTGCCTGAAAGCGCGGTCACCTTCATGGCCGTCGTGTTCGGCGAGACCCCTGAACAGAAAGATATCGGCGTCGGCGCCGCCATGGGCGGCCCCCTGGTGCTGGCGACGCTGGCGTATGCCGTAGTCGGTGTTGCGCTGTGGCGAGCCCGCCGTGGGCAGCGCAGTGGTCAGACCCTGCAGGCCAACTGTATCAACGCGGACCAGCGCCGGCTGGCCCGCGACCAGGCCTGGTTCATGGGCATCTTCATCTTCAAGGTCGGGCTGGGCCTGCTGGCCTTCGCGTGGAAACCCTGGCTGGGCATCCTGTTCCTGGCCACGTATGGCCTGTATATCAAGCGCGAACTGAGCCATGACGAAGAACGCACTGACAGCGAAGACCTCGAGCCGCTGAAGCTGCGCCCCCGCGACGAAGACCCGTCCATGTTCTGGGCCGCCACGCAGACGATCCTGGCGCTGGTGGTCATCGCCGGCGCGTCGCATGTGTTTGTGAATCAGATTGAAGTGCTGGGCGTGGCGATGGGCGCATCGCCGCATGTGGCCGCCTTGCTGCTGGCCCCAGTCGCCACCGAGCTGCCGGAAATCATGAATGCGCTGATCTGGGTGCGCCAGGGCAAGGAACGCCTGGCGCTGGCCAATATCTCGGGCGCGATGATGATCCAGGCGACCATTCCCAGCGCGCTTGGTATCTTCATGACCCCCTGGCTGCTTGACGCCCCGTTGCTGGCCGCTGGCCTGTTCACGATGCTGTCGATCGGGCTGCTGTGGCTGCGCTTCCGCCGTTCGGTCATGAGCGTGCCGGCGTTGTCGGCGGTGGGCGGGTTCTATGCGCTGTTCGCGGCCTATCTGGGCTGGCACTTCTACGCCTGATTGTTAGGCGCAACGCAGTCGGCGGCGCAGGGCCTGTAGGCGTTGCGCCGCTTTTGCATTCTTTTTGCTGCCTCTTAAGCAAGTAGGCCCACAATTAAGCGGTCAACCCTTGTCCATCAGTGGAAACCCGCGTAAACTCCGCCTGTTATCCATCTCAGGAGCAGTCTTCGTGAATACCGATTCCGGCGAAAGTAGTCGATCTTGCATCGACATCGCTGTCTGACAGGAAACACGCAGAGCTCCATCTGCCGCATCCTGTCATACAGGTTGCGGCGTATCCCAAGCCCCGGGTCTTTGTTTTTACCCACGCAATAGCGCAAGCCTTCGGCTTGCCGGGACATTCCCCAGCATAAACCGCCAGAACCGCCGCTCGTCGCAGCGCCAGCGTTCGTGCACGTCTTGTGTTCGCCCGCCATGCGCCGCGTCTGCGCGTGCACGCGTACTCGCGATGACCGTTCCCCATTCTTGCAATGGAGGTCGTTATGCGTTTCTTCGACTTGTTCCTACGCCGCGCTGGCGTAGACCGCGCCACCGCCCTGGGCCGCCGTCGCGGCACGTCGCGTTTGACGGTCATTTGTCCGCGCGACGAGCTGGGCGCCTTGCGCAAGCAGATCTGCCTGGACTTCAGCGCCGCCGGCCTGGATGTCTCGCAAGTGCAGATTGACCAAGGCCGCGACCCGAACCTCGCGTCGGCTTGCATCACCGTCAATTGCCCCCCGGAGCTGCGGGCTGAATTGATGTCGCAAGCGCGCCGCCTGAGCGCCAACCCCGCCGTTCGTCACGTGCATTTCGGCGCGCAAACCGCCGCAATGGCCGCCTGACGGGCGCTGTCCACCCAAGAGAGAGATCATGCCCAGTGCCTTAGACCCTGACCCTCGATTGCGCCACGTGCACGGCGCCGGCATGCCTGTCTGACCTGTCTTCTCCCTGCGAGCCGACTGGCCGGACATTCTTCCGGCGCATACGGACTCCGCAGCATTGAATCCCCGGCTTGGCCGACGTCTTTCTTGACGATCGCGCCGCTTGCGCCGGTTTCGATTCCCTAGCTCGCTTCCCTTCCGTTTTCCGCACCCGGCGCGACTTCCACGCGATCCGGACACCGGCAACATTGCCCCGGTGCCTGCGCGCGCCCGTACGCGGCGGATTGTCGGCTTTCCTTTGAAAGCTGCGGCCCGCTGCTGCCCGCGCGCAGCACATCGGGCGGGGTGCCCGTGTCTTCGACAACAACACAATAAAAACCGGAAGACTCCGATGTTTACCTTTCTGAAGTCCTTTTTCTCGTCCGCCGCGGGCCGGCGGCGCGTTGGCCGCCATTTCCGGCGTTCCCCCATTCTTGAACAAGGCGCCCACGCCGCCGCCACCGAGTCCGATACGTCCCGCCGCGCCAACCGGCCCATGCTCGACCTGTCGAGCATGGGGCTAAACGCCCTGTTTTCACGATTTGGCAGCGGACGCGGCGGGCTGTCCGAAGCGCAGGCGCAGTCTGCGCGTGAACGCCATGGCGCCAACGAGGTCGACCACGAAAAGCCGCTGTCCTGGTATTCCCACCTGTGGCTGTCCTACCGCAACCCCTTCAATCTGCTGCTGACCGCGTTGGCCGGCCTGTCGTGGCTGACCGATGTGCAGATGGCCGACTCGGATGACCAGTCCTGGACGGCGGTTGTCATCATCGGCTCGATGGTCGTCATTTCGACGGTGCTGCGCTTTGCGCAGGAACTGCGCTCGAACCGGGCGGCCGAGGCCCTGAAAGCCATGGTGCAGAACACCGCCACGGTGCTGCGTGCCGACGCGCAAGCGCCGGCCGCAAATGGCAGCGGGCGGCGTCTATTCGGCGCGCCGCTGCACGATTCGGGCTCCCACCAGATGGAAGTGCCATTGGCGGAGCTGGTGCCGGGCGACGTCGTGCTGCTGTCCGCGGGCGATATGATCCCCGCCGACTGCCGCATCCTCAACGCCAAGGATCTATTCGTTGCGCAGGCGGCGCTGACCGGTGAATCGTTGCCGGTTGAAAAGCACGCCATCCAGCGCGTGGAAACGGCAAACGCCCTGGAACTGGAAAACATGGCGTTCATGGGCACCAACGTGGTCAGCGGGTCGGGCAGCGCGCTGGTCATTGCGACGGGCGGCGACACCTATTTCGGCCAGCTGGCTGGCCGCGTCACGCAAACCACCCGAGCGCCCACGCAGTTTCAACAGGGCATCAACCGCGTGAGCTGGGTGCTGATCCGCTTCATGCTGGTCATGGCGCCGATCGTCATGCTGATCAACGGCTTCACCAAGGGCGATTGGCTGGAAGCGCTGCTGTTTGCGCTGGCAATCGCCGTGGGCCTCACGCCCGAGATGCTGCCGATGATTGTCACGGCCACGCTGGCCAAGGGCGCCTTGCGCATGTCGCGCCGCAAAGTTGTGGTCAAGCGGCTGGACGCCATCCAGAACCTGGGCGCGATGAACGTGCTGTGCACCGACAAGACGGGCACGCTGACGCAAGACCGCATCGTGCTGGAACGCCACACCGATGTCTATGGCACCAGCAGCGACGATGTCTTGGCCTATGCCTATCTGAACAGCTACTACCAGACCGGTCTGAAGAACCTGCTGGATGTTGCGGTGTTGCAGCACGCGGAAGTGCAGCGCAGCCTGAACCTGGCGGCCAAGTACCGCAAGGTTGACGAGATCCCGTTTGATTTCTCGCGCCGGCGGATGTCGGTGGTGGTCAACGAAACCGAGAATGGCCGCGATCATCACGAGCTGATCTGCAAAGGCGCGCTGGAAGAAATGCTGTCGGCATGCACGCGGTTGCGGGTGGGCAATGACGTCCATTTGCTGACCGATGCGCGCCGGGCGGACATCCGCCGGGTGACGGCCGAACTCAATCGCGACGGCTTGCGCGTGATTGCGGTGGGCGTGAAGGAAATGCCGCCCACGCAGCAAACCTATGGCGTGGCCGATGAATCCGATCTGGTGCTGGTGGGGTATATCGCCTTTCTTGACCCCCCGAAAGAATCCACCGGCCCCGCGTTGGCGGCGCTGAAGGCATCGGGCATTGAAGTGAAAGTGCTGACGGGCGACGTCGAGCTGGTCACGCAGAAGGTCTGCCGCGAAGTCGATTTCGAGGTCCGCAAGGTGTATCTGGGCGCCGAGATCGAAGCCATGGACGATACGCAGCTGGCTGCCGCCGTGCGCGAAGCCAATGTGTTCGCCCGGCTGACGCCCGCGCACAAGGAGCGCATCGTGCGCAGCCTGCGTGCCCAGGGCAATACGGTGGGCTTCATGGGTGACGGCATCAACGACGCGCCGGCATTGCGCGCGGCCGACGTGGGCATTTCGGTGGATTCGGCGGTGGATATCTCGAAGGAAGCGGCCGACATCATCCTGCTGGAAAAGAGCCTGATGGTGCTGGAAGATGGCGTCATCGAAGGCCGCAAGACCTTCTGCAACATGCTCAAGTACTTGAAGATGACGGCCAGCTCCAACTTCGGCAACGTGTTTTCCGTATTGGTCGCCAGCGCCTTCCTGCCCTTTTTGCCGATGCTGCCCATCCATCTGCTGCTGCAGAATCTGATGTACGACATCTCCCAAACTGCCATTCCGTTCGACAATGTCGACGAAGAACTCCTGAAAAAGCCGCAGCAATGGGACCCGGATGGCCTGGGCCGCTTCATGGTGTTCTTTGGCCCGATCAGCTCCATCTTCGACATCGCGACCTACGCGTTGATGTGGTACGTGTTCCAAGCCAACGCGCCCGAGCACCAGACGCTCTTCCAATCCGGCTGGTTCGTTGAAGGCCTGCTATCGCAAACCTTGATTGTGCATATGATTCGTACGCGCCGTATTCCCTTCCTGCAAAGCCGCGCAGCCTGGCCGTTGATGCTGATGACGGTGATGGTGGTGCTGGCCGGGTTGATCCTGCCGTTCTCGCCTTTGGCTGAATACTTTCAGCTGCAGGCGCTGCCGTGGAGCTACTTCCCCTGGCTGGTGGGCATTCTGTTGAGCTACTGCGTTTTGACGCAACTGCTCAAGGGCATCTGGGTCCGCCGTTACGGCTGGCAGTAAATCGTGCAGAGGCGGTGGGCGTTACGCCTGCCGCCTGTCAGGAGAAGAACATGAAACATGCATTTTGCAGGGTGGCGCTGGCATGCTGCGTGGGCCCGCCGCTTGCGGCATTCGCCGCCGATGACGACGGATTGGGCGTGCAGTTGTACGGCGTGGTGGACGCGGGCGTCGCCGTCACCCACGTGTCAGGGCAGGGCAGTCACAGCGGCCTGCTCAACGGCGGCCTGACGGATTCCCTGTGGGGATTGCAGGGCGCCGAAGATTTAGGGGGCGGCTGGCGTAGCCGCTTCCAGCTGGAAAGCGGGTTCGATCCGTCCAGCGGCAAGCTGGAAGAAGACGGCAAGCTTTTCAATTACGCCGCCTGGGTGGGCCTGGGCCACGAGGAGTATGGCGAATTGCGGCTGGGACGCCAGCACACCATCGGCCAGCAGTTCGGCAATGCCCTGGAAATTGCCTCGTGGAAGGAAATGGGCATGGGCGCCACGTTCAAGGCGTCCGACAATTTTCAATTCAGCAATATGGTCAACGTCATGTCGCCCAGTTGGGACGGATTCCAGGCGGGCGTCGGGTATGCGTTCGATGCCGATGACCAAGGCCAATTCCGCACCAATCAGAACAACCGTGCGTTGAGCATGGGCGTGAAATACGAAGGCGGCCCGCTGTTGGCGGTTGCCACGTTCGATCAGCTGCGGCTGGCCAATGCGCCGGAAGGTATCGGCGGACGCCCGCAGGCCATTCAGCTGGGCGCCTCGTATGACTTCGAAGTGCTGAAGTTGTCACTTGCCTGGTCGCGGCAGAAGAACGGCTATGCGGGGCTGGATGGCGGCGACCCCGACGACCTGGGGCTAGGCCTGGGGCCGGCCGCCTTTGTGCGGGGCGGCACGGTCGATGCCTGGCTCGTGGGGGCAAGCGCGCCGGTGGGCCCGGGCACGGTAATGCTGCAATGGTCGCTGGCGCGGCCGGACTGGCGTTGGGACAACGGTATGACGGCGCGCAATGCGCAACTGGTGACCTTGGGTTATACCTATGCGCTGTCGCCGCGGACGACGCTGTATGGCTTTGCTGGATATGCGTCGAATTACACGCTCGACAACCAGTTTGACCCCGCCAACTCCCACACCACCCGTGTTGGAGCCGGCATTTCGCACCATTTTTGATCCCTCCGCCCCACCGGACCAGAGGCGGGCAGGGTCCACTACAATCGGCGGGTAGCAGCGCCTGGCGCCGTTTCCCGTCCTTCTGATGTCTTCTGGATAGCCTGCATGGATAGTCTCGAATGGCTCATACCCTGGGAGTTCTCTCCCACGCTGGTGGCCTCCTTCGTGGTGGCGATCGTGCTGTTCGTGCGCGGCCAGCGCGTCCACCATGTGACGGGCGCGCGGCGCGTGTTCTTCTGGGCGGGGCTGGTGCTGTTGTACCTGTCGATGCATACGCGGGTGGACTACTACGCCGAGCGCATGTTCTTCATCCACCGCATCCAGCATTTGGTGCTGCATCATCTGGGGCCGCTGCTGGTGATGGCGGCCTTTCCGGGGCAGGTCATGCGGGCAGGGTTGCCCATGTCATGGCGCATCCGCCTGCGCGACTTTCTGCGCACGGGCGCAGGCCGCGCCACCGTGGCCGTGCTGACCAACAAGATTTTCGTGCCGACGCTGTTCGTCTTTTTGGTGCTGGTCTGGCTGATTCCGTCGGTGCAGTTTTATTCCATGCTGGACTGGCGGCTGTATCGGCTGATGAACTGGTCGGTAGTCATCAGCGGGTTCATGTACTGGAACCTGATTCTGGACCGCCGCCCCGCGCCGCCTGCCGCGATGACGCCCGGCGGGCGCGTGATCTCGCCGGTGCTGACGATGCTGCCGCAAATGGTGGCGGGCGCTGTCATCGCCTTCACCGAAAGCGATATCTATCCCTTGTTTGAATTGTGCGGCCGGGCGATTGCCATGTCCGCCCAGACCGACCAGACCATTGGCGGCCTGACCATGTGGATTCCGGCTGCGCTGGTCGAAGTGATCGGCCTGATGGTGGCGCTGGGCACGTTGATGCGCTTGTCTGGCAAGGGACGGTTGCGCAAAGCTGACCGGGATGCGCGCGCGCGAGCCAAGGCCCGCGCGGCGGTGTCCGCGTAAACCGCTACCCGATTATTCCGGCAGCAGCCCGTGGTATTTCTTGCCGAGCGCCACGGTGGCCTGGAACATGCCGGCCTTATTGCCGCAGTCGTATCGCACACCCTCAAAGCGGTGCGCAAACACGGCGCGTTCGCGCATCAGCGAGGCAATGCCGTCAGTCAGCTGGATTTCGTTGCCCGCGCCCATCTTGGTGGAGCGCAGGTGGTCGAAGATGGCGGCTTCCAGCACGTAACGGCCCACAACGGCCAGCGTTGACGGCGCGGCGTCCGGTTCCGGTTTTTCAACGATATGCGTGACGCGTTCGGTGCGTGCATCCAGCTGGGCTTCGCCCTCGCGGGTGGCCACGATGCCGTATTTGCGCGTGTCGGCGCGCGGCACGTCCTGCACGCCCAGCACGCTGGCGTTCTGCGCAACGGCAATGTCCACCAGCTGTTTCATGGCGGGGGTGTCGGCGTCGATCAGGTCATCGGCCAGCAGCACGGCAAAGGGCTCGTCGCCCACGGCGGGCGCGGCCGACAGCACGGCGTGGCCCAGACCCAGCGGGGCCGATTGCCGGATGTAGAGGCAATTCACATGCGCAGGTAGAATGCCCCGCACCATGGCCAGCAGCTCGTGCTTGCCTTTGAGTTCCAAGTCGGTTTCAAGTTCGGGGGCGGAATCGAAGTGGTCTTCGATGGCGCGCTTGTTGCGGCCGGTCACAAAAATAAGGTCGGTGATGCCAGCGGCTACGGCCTCTTCAACGGCATATTGAATCAACGGCTTGTCGACCACGGGCAGCATTTCCTTGGGCATCGCCTTGGTGGCGGGCAGGAAGCGGGTGCCCATGCCGGCGACAGGGAAAACGGCTTTACGGACGGGACGCATTGAGACCTCGTTTGGGGTATCGGTGAAACATTTTAAGCTCATCGCTATCATAGGCTTATGAACCGCAGGAAAATGCCATCCATTTGCTCGATTGCGAAACGAGGCGCGATCATCGGGCTCAGCGCCGCCCTCGTCGCCCCCACCATTCCGGCCGCCGCCTGGGCGCAGCCGGTCGGCTTGCCCTCGATGGGCGCGGCCTCGGCCGCCGAGCTGTCCCCCATGCTGGAACGCAGCCTGGGCGAAGCCATCATGTCGCAAGGCCGGCGCGACCCTACCTATGTCGATGACCCTGAACTCAGCCAATACCTGACCACGATGGGCCGCAAGCTGGCGGCCTTTGCGCCTGGCGCCGTGCCTGAGGTGGAAATGTTCGGCGTGCGCGACCCCGAGATCAACGCGTTCGCCATGCCCGGCGGCTTTATTGGCGTGAACACGGGGCTGATTGTGTCCTCGGGCAGCGAGTCCGAGCTGGCCGCCGTGCTGGCGCACGAAATCGGCCACGTCGTGCAGCGCCATATTGCGCGTGGCATGACGCAGCAAAGCCAGAACAGCATGGTGATGCTGGCCAGCTTGGCCGGCGCGCTGCTGGCGGCCCTGGCGGGCGGTGGCGGCAACCTGGCAATGGGCGTGGCGGCATTCGGGCAGGCCGCGGCCATCAACCGTCAACTGGGCTTTTCGCGGGATGCTGAACGCGAAGCTGACCGCGCCGGCTTCCAGATGCTGACTAAAGCGGGCTACGACGCCGAGGGCATGTCGCAGATGTTCTCGCGGCTGATGAACGCATCGCGCCTGAACGAAGGGGCGGGCGGCGGTTCATGGGCCAGCACGCACCCGTTGTCCATTGAGCGTATGTCCGACGTCCAGAACCGTGTGCGGTCGCTTCCGGCATCCCGTCACGTGGACAGCGATGATTTCTGGTACGTGCGCGCCAAGATGCGCGTGGTGCAGGGGCGAGATGCCGTCAGCCTGCGTTCGGCCGGCCAGCAATTGCAGGATGAGGCGCAGGCGCTGTCTGGCGTGCGTCAGTCGGCCGCCTATTACGGGCTGGCCTTGCAGGCCTTCCAACGCAACAACCTGGCCGAAGCCGACCGCTACTGGAACCTGGCCACGGCGGGGGGGCGCAATTCGGCGCAACTGGCCAAGCTGAGTGTGGATATCGCGTTGGCGCGCAAGGAATATCCGCGTGCGCTGGAGCTGGCCCAGGCGGCGACCAAGCGCTGGCCCGAGCAGCGGGCGTTGGGCATCGCTTATGCCCAGGCGCTGCAAAGCAACGGCCGTCATGCCGATGCGCAAGACTACCTGCGCGCGAAGATCAAACAATGGGGCAGCGACGAGCCCAGCCTGTACCAGATGCTGGCGCAAAGCGAAGAGCGCAACGGCAAGCCCGTGCAGGCGCGCCGCGATCTGGCGCGCTATTACGTCATGACCGGCGCCTTTGCTGCTGCGGAATCTCAGCTGCAACAGGCACGTGGCCTGTCGACCGATTTCTACGAGCAATCGCAGATCGACGTGCAGATCAAGGAAGTGAAAGACAAGCTGGCCGAAGAACGGCAGCTGCTGGAACGCTTCAAGTCGGGTTGATGTCGTTGGACCCGGCCCCGGGATCACCCCGGGCCGGGTCGCGGCTTACAAGCCCGTTTCGAAGAAACGCCCCAAACGTTGCGGCAGCCAGTTCAGATGCGCAGGGAACGCGCCGGTGGGAAAACCGGCGTGCCCGCCGTCAGTGGGCTGGTGCAGCAGAATGACCGGCGCGCATTCGTCGGGCTTGGGCAATGAGGCCGCCGGAATGAAGGGGTCATTGCGGGCGTTGAGCACCAGCGTCGGCACGGAAATCTTCGGCAGCCAGGGCTTGCTGGACGCGCGCGTCCAGTAATCCAGCGCATTGCGGAAACCGTGCATCGGCGCGGTGTAGGTGTCGTCGAATTCGCGCAGATCATGCGCGTGCGCGATCCGCATCACGTCGATGGAGCCGGGAAAGCGGTGCGCCTTTTCCAGCACCTTGTGCTTGAGCGTCTTCAGGAAATGGGCGCTGTAGACGCGCCGGTTGAACACCCCGGTAGACAATGTCTTGCCGCAGGCGACCAGGTCCAGCGGCACGGAAACGCCCGCGGCGCCGGTCAGCCAGCCGGTGTCTTCCTGGTGTTCACCCAGATACTTCAACAGCGCATTGCCGCCCAGCGACACGCCCACCGCATGCCAGCGCGCATGCGGGATGCGGCTGCGCACCGTTTCCAGCAGGAAGCCGACCTCGGCGGAGTCGCCCGAGTAATAGGCGCGCGCCAGCCGGTTCGGCACGCCCGAGCAACCCCGGAAGTGCGCGATGACGACGATCCAACCCCGTGCGCGGAAGTAATGCGCAACGGATTGGGCATAGCGGCTATTGCTGCCGCCTTCCAGGCCGTGGAAGAGAATCAGCGCCGGCGTGTCGGGCGTTTGCGGCAGCGACTTCCAGTCGGCGTCCGTCATCCACCGCGCCGCGGCGGTCTTGCCGTTGGCCACAGGGCCCTGTCCGCTGACGGGCGCGCCGTCGGCGGCCTTGTGCGGAAAGAGTCCTGGGCCCGTCCAATCAAAATCCACGAAATCGGTATCTGGCGTTTCCACGCGGTCTCGCACGAAGGCGATCCGGTGGTATTGCGCAAACACGGATGCGTAAATGGTTTGGGAGTCGCCCCCTGGCAACCAGGAGGGAACGGGGCAGGGGGATGTGTCTAGACGAGCAGCGGCCAACTAAAAATCCACCCGATTCAATGCAGCATGTCGGGTACGTCGTGCAAATCGAGCACCCCGGCTTCCGTGGGCGCCGGCGACGAATGGTGCATGACCATGCGCCAGCCGATGGGGCCCTTGTGGTAGATGTTCGTTGCGTAGCAGTTTGCGAACTGCGTGCCCTCCCGTGTCCGAACGGCCACCTGTTCGACCAGCACGTGCACCGCGCACATCATGCTGAGCATGACCAGCGGGCGCAGCGGGCGGACGTGCAGCGGGCCATTGGCCAGCACCTGTTGCCAGGATTCGTGCACCGCCGAGTGGCCGACGATGCGCAGGCCGCCAGGGTGGATGCAGACGACTTCTTCGTCGTCCGCCCACACCTGCATCAGACGGACACTGTCCCCCTGTTCCAGGGCTTCGTAGAACGCGTGTTCGGCTTCTTCGGGCGTGGCAAACATGGCTGCGGCTGACGGGTAGGCGTTGTGCGGCGGGCGTTTAGTGGTGGCCGTGCAGCACGGTACCGGCCTTCAGGCGGTACTCGGCGCCACAGTAGGCGCAGCTGGCGGAGCCGGAACGGGCCACATCCAGGAAGACGCGGGGGTGCATGCTCCACAGCGGCGCTTTCGGGCCGGGGCAGAACACGGGCAGGTCTTCAGCGCCGACCTCAATGACTTCGTGAGCGTGGGGGACGGCGGCCGGGGCAGCAGCGGTCATGGATATTCCTGAAAAAAGAACCGATAAACGGCAGGTTGGGGCAATGTTGCGGCTTGTCGGGACAAGGCCGCACGGATCAGCGTCAAACTTCAGACTTTACTTAGCCAGTGATGGTACTTCGGGATGCGGCCATTCACCATGTCAAAAAATGCTTTCTGCAACTTCTCGGTAACGGGTCCGCGCTGGCCGGCGCCGATCTGGCGGTTGTCGACCTCGCGAATCGGCGTGACTTCTGCGGCCGTACCGGTGAAGAAGGCCTCGTCGGCGATGTAGACGTCGTCGCGCGTCAGCCGTTTGGTGACCACGCGCAAGCCGAAGTCGGCGGCCAGCGCATGGATGGTGGAACGGGTGATGCCGGTCAGGGCGGACGCGATTTCGGGTTCGCAGAGCACGCCGTCCTTGACGATGAAAAGATTTTCGCCAGACCCTTCGGCCACAAAGCCTTCGGTGTCCAGCAGCAGGGCTTCGTCGTAGCCGTCTTGCAGGGCTTCGGTGTTGGCCAGGATGGAGTTGGCGTAGGTGGTGGCCACTTTCGCGCGCGGCATCGTGACGTTCACGTGCTGGCGCGCAAACGAAGAGACCTTGACGCGGATACCTTGCGACAGCGCGTCTTCGCCCAGATACGCGCCCCAGGGCCACGCGGCGATCGCCACATGAACGCGGGCGCCCTTGGGCGACACGCCCATTTTTTCCGGGCCGTAGAACACCAAGGGGCGCAGGTAGCCGGATTCCAGCTGGTTTTCGCGCACAACCATCCGCTGCGCTTCATTGATCGTGTCGCGATCAAAGGGCATTGGAATCTGGTAGATGTGCGCGGAATTGAAGAGCCGGTTTGTGTGGTCTTCCAGACGGAAGATGGCGGTGCCGATCTCGGACTTGTAGGCGCGCACGCCTTCAAAGACGGACAGGCCATAGTGCAGGGAATGCGTCAGGACGTGCGTGGTCGCGTCGCGCCACGGAACGAGCTTGCCGTCATACCAGATGAAACCGTCGCGATCAGCCATCGACATGGTCTTCTCCACACAGAGCGCGCCGGATCTTCAAGCGGCCCAAGAATCTTGAGGCGCATATTGTATCAAGCGGCGAGGTTACAATAACTGCCTGTCCGCGCACCGGCGTGGTGCACGTGGTGCCATTCGGCCCGCGCAACCCGTAAGAGTTCCCATGTCGTCCTGTCCGCATCGCCAGGGGTCAGCCGTTGTCCTCTGAATCCGCGCTTCCTGAATCCGAAGGCCCTGGCTCCAACGACCCCGGCTCCGAAGACCCCGGCCAGCGCGCCGGCGCCATCCGCCAGGAACGCCTGAATGCGTTTCGCGCCGGTGTCCACGCCATCGTCCCCGCCTTGATCGCCACCGCGACCTGGGGCCTGGTGACGGGCGTGGCCATGGTCAAATCCGGTCTGACCGAATCCATGGCGCTGGCCATGACGCTGCTGCTCTACGCCGGTTCGGCGCAACTCACCTCGTTGCCGCTGATCGCTACGGGCGCGCCGCTGTGGCTCATCTTTGCCGCGGGCTGCGTGGTGAACCTGCGCTTCATCATCTTCGGCGCGGCGCTGCATCCCTATTTCCGGCATCTGTCCTGGCCCAAGCGGCTGGGGCTGGGCTATTTCACAACCGACATGGGCTTCGTGCTGTTCATGCCGCGTTTTGGCGATTCAGCCGAGCGCGGCACGCGCGAGCAGCTGTGGTTTTTCCTGGGCACTATCGGGCCGGGCTGGCTGGTGTGGCAAACGTCGTCGATTGTCGGCATCTATTTGGGCGCCATGGTGCCCACCAACTGGTCGCTGGACTTTGCCGCCGTGCTGGCCCTGTTGGCGATTACGGTGCCGCTGGCCAGCTCGAAGCCCATGTTGGTGTCGATGCTGGCTGCCGGCGTGGTCGCCTGGACCGGGCAGGTGCTGCCCTTGCGGCTGGGTCTGGCCGCGGCCGTCATTGCCGGCGTGGTGGCCGGCATGTGGGCTGAACGATTCTTCAAGGCGCGTCCATGACCCTCTGGCCTTCCGAGATCTACGTCTATTGTGCGATCCTGCTGCTGGCCTTTTGCAGCGTGCTGACGCGCGCGGGCTTCATGCTGTTTGGCGACTATATTCCCCTGCCGGACGGCGTGCGGCGCGCGTTGCGCTACGCGCCGGCAGCCGCACTGACCGCCATCGTCGTGCCTGACCTGTTACCGTGGAAAGCGGGCCTGGGCCCGGTGTTCGACTACAAGCTGGTCGCGGGTTTGATCGCTATTCTGGTTTTTCTGCGTACTCGCAGCGCCGTGCTGGTGATCATCGTTGGCATGTTGGTGTTGTGGGGCTTGCGCTGGCTGGCAGGCTGACACCCGCCGTATCGGCCATATATCGTCCATCTGATGGACACATGCGCCGTTTGCGCGTGTGGTAATGCGCCTGCGCTAAAATTAAGTTATCCACAGCAATCCGGGCCTGGTACTGCCCTCATAAGTATCGAGTCGAAGAATGCGCCCGCTGGCCAACAAGGCAGGGCGCCGATTGCCCGCGAAGCCGAATGCGCTTCGCGGCGATTTGCGTGCCATCGCGATGCGATCACGCGCATTCAGATTGCCCCGATGCGTATGTAGTGCAGTGCATGTAGCACTCTCGTTTTGTTCTTTTTCACTGGTCCCGGTATCTGCCAAACCCTGATGACTGAATCCATTCAATCCGTAGCACCTGCCGCCGACGCGCCCGCGCCGACGTTTGCCGATTTCGGACTGCACCCTCTGTTGTTGCAGTCCATCGTTGAAACCGGCTACACCACGCCAACCCCCATTCAGGCGCAAGCCATTCCTGTTGTGGTGGAAGGGCGCGACGTCATGGGCGCCGCTCAGACGGGTACCGGCAAGACCGCCGCGTTCACGGTGCCGATCCTGCATCGCCTGATGCCGCTGGCCAACACCAGCGCATCGCCCGCCCGCCATCCGGTGCGCGCACTGATCCTCACGCCGACGCGTGAACTGGCCGATCAGGTGTTCGAAAGCGTCAAGCGCTACAGCAAGCAAACGCCGCTGCGTTCTGCGGTGGTGTTTGGCGGCGTGGATATCGGCCCGCAAAAAGAAGCGCTGCGCCGCGGTTGCGAAGTGCTGGTCGCCACCCCCGGGCGCTTGCTGGACCACGTTGAACAAAAGAACGTGAACCTGAGCCAGGTTGGCATTCTGGTGCTGGACGAAGCGGACCGCATGCTCGACATGGGTTTCCTGCCGGATCTGGAACGCATCATCCGCCTGCTGCCCGCGCAGCGTCAGGGCCTGCTGTTTTCGGCCACGTTCAGCAACGAAATCCGCAAGCTCGGCCGTTCGTATCTGAACCAGCCCGTCGAGATTGAAGTCGCGGCGCGCAACGCCACCGCCACGAACATTACTCAAATCGCCTACAAGATGTCGAGCGACGCCAAGCGCGCCGCCGTCGTGCATCTGGTGAAGTCGCGCGGCTTGAAGCAGGTCATCGTGTTTTCGAACACGAAGATTGGCACAGCGCGTCTGGCGCGTGATTTGGAACGCGACGGCGTCAAAGCCGAATCGATCCACGGCGACAAGACCCAGGCTGACCGCATGAAGGCGCTGGAAGCCTTCAAGGCCGGCGACCTGGAAGTGCTGGTTGCTACCGACGTCGCCGCGCGCGGCCTGGACGTGGCCGGCGTGCCTTGCGTCATCAACTATGACCTGCCGTACAACGCTGAAGATTACGTGCACCGTATTGGCCGTACCGGCCGTGCGGGCGCATCGGGCGAAGCCATTGCGCTGTTCACGCCCGACGAAGAGCGCTTCCTGCTCGACATTGAAAAGCTGATCAAGCGCGAAGTGCCGCGCGGCACGCTGGACTTGCCCGCCGACGCCGTGGCGCGCAGCCATCGCCGCAGCGAAGAGCGCCCCAGTTCGTCGTCGCGCGAAGGCCGCGATGGCGGCCGTGAAAGCCGTGGCGATCGTGGCGATCGTGGCGGCCGCTCGTCGGATCGCCGCTCGGGCTACACGTCCAGCGGCCCGCGCCAGCCCGTGGATGATTTCTTCCTGAAGCCTTACGAGCCGTCCTCGTCGGCCAGTACGCAGGCGGAAGATCAGGCGCCCAAGAACGACGGCAATTCCTCGTCGGCGCCCAAGCGCCAGGTGGCCGTGCTGTTGGGCGGTTCGCGCAAGCCCTGATTGCTTTGTCAGGCATGTAAAAAAACCCGCATCGCCAAATGGCCTTGCGGGTTTTTTATTGCTTGAAGGTTGTTGCTTGAAGGCGACGCGGCCTCACGCAGCGGCGTGCGCTCAGGCGGCCAGCAGCTTCGGCAGATCCGGCAGTTCGGTGGCGATGGCCGGGCTGTTCTCGTTCACGCTGTCCAGCAGTCTTTCCAGATGGCCGATGTGCGGCAGCATGGGGCCGTAGAACACCACGCGCGACCCGATCTGCACGAGCAGGGTGGGGAAGTTTTCAACATCCTCGTCGCCCAGCAGTTCGGCGTGGTCTTCGATGTCGATCCATGCGAAGACGTGTTGCGGCAACGTATCTGCCAGCGCTTGCAGTTTGGGCTTGTATTGCTCGCAGGTGTCGCACCATGCGGCGCAGAAACAGGCGACGAGCCAGGTGTTGGGGGTTGCGCCCAGCCGTGTGCGCAGGGCGGCCAGGTCAGTGCCGGGTACGAGTAGAGACATGTGAGCAGATCAGGGCGTGTTTGACTATCATACCCGGGATGTCCACCCCATTTTTCCGTTCCCATGACCGCCTTGCGCACTGATTCCGCCTCGCCCGACAACGGCCGTTTTTCCACCGCCGGGGCCGGCGCCGTCAGCGTGGGCCAGGCATTCAAGCGCGCGCTGGTGTCCCAATGCCACCCGACGATGTTGTTCGCGGTGCTGCTCCCTTTTCTGATTACGCTGGTGGGCGCGCTGCTGCTTTTGTATTTTTTTTGGACGCCGCTGGTTGAATGGCTGGGCGCCCAGATTTCGCGCGTCGACATGCTGAATCGCGCAGAAGACTGGATGCTGGCCATGGGGCTGTTTTCGCTCAAGGTCTATCTGATTCCCCTTCTTGCCTGTGCCATTTTGCTGCCGGTATCCGGCGTGCTGGGGTTGGCGATTGCCGCGGTCTTCGTGATGCCGCTGGTGCTGCGCCATGTGGGGCAACGCGAATACGCCAGCGTGGGCCGCAAAGGAAAATACTCGACGGCGGTCAGCGTGTGGAATGCGGTCTGGGTGTCGGCCGCTTTTGCGGCCGGCTGGCTGCTGACGCTGCCGTTGTGGCTGGTGCCACCCATGGCGATTGTGCTGTCGATCTTCTGGTGGGCGTTCGCGTTCTCGCGCATGATGCGCGTGGACGCCATCGTCGAACACGCCAGCCCGGCCGAACGCAAGCTGATCCTGGAACGCAACAACGGCGGCTTCTGGACCATCGGCCTGATCTGTTCGCTATTGAATTTGTTGCCGCCCGCGTGGATTATCCTGCCGGTGTTTTCCGCGCTGGTCTACGCGCATTACGGACTGGAAGCGCTCAAGCGCTTGCGCCAGGACCGCGTTATCGACGTCTGACCGGCGTCTTCCCTCTTACCCTCTGGAACTGGACATGGCCGCTGAATCCGCCGCCCGTCGCATTGGCCTCATCATCGTCGGGGATGAAATCCTGTCGGGCCGCCGTCAGGACAAGCATTTTTCCAAAGTCGTCGAGCTGCTGAGCGCGCGCGGCATGCATCTGAGCTGGGCCGAATTCCTGCCCGACGAACGCGACACGCTGGTGGCCGCCTACCAGCGCAGCTTCGCCAAGGGCGACGTTGTGTTCTCTTGCGGCGGCATTGGTGGCACGCCTGACGACCATACCCGTCAGGCCGCCGCGGCCGCGCTGGGTTTGCCGCTGGCCTTGCACCCGGAAGCCGAAGCGGCGATTGCGCTGCGCACGTCCGAAATGGCGGCCAAAGGGCAGGGAACCGCCGACATGAGCGCGCCGGAAAACCAGCAGCGCTTGCAGATGGGCATGTTTCCGCAAGGCTGCGAAATCGTGCCGAACCCGTACAACCGCATTCCCGGCTTCTTTATCCAGGACCACACCTTCGTGCCGGGCTTTCCCGTCATGGCGTGGCCCATGTTGGAATGGACGCTCGACACCCGCTATCGTGCACTGCAGCATGTGCGGGCCCATGTCGAGCATTCTTTCCTTGTGTTCAGCATGCCGGAATCGCGCATCACGCCCGCGATGATCAGTGTCGAAACCCGCTGGCCGGACGTGCGCGCCTTCAGCTTGCCTAGCGTTGGTGAAGCGGGCGGCACCCCGCATATTGAGCTGGGCGTCAAGGGCGAACCGGCCGCTGCCGCCGAGGCGCTGGAGTTCTTGCGGGCGGAAGTGCTGCGTCTGGGTGGAAAGCTCGCGCCCCCGGCTGCGGCCTGAGATTGACCCTCTATAAACGGGGGGCGGCCCCGTTTATAGATGAAAAACCCATTGCCAAATGGCGCGGTAAATTTCACAATACGGGAAAGAACTGTTTGCTGCGTTGCCGCAAGGCCGGTTTTTTTCGGCGGCGCGGCGCGAGCCCAACCTCCCCCTATGCCCCGTCTTTCGACACCCCGCAATCCCCTGGACGCCGAGACCGAAGGCGCGTCCGGTCATCCCATCGCCATTCAGGTCATCGAGCGCGCCATGCGCCTGCTTGATGCCCTGGCTGCGCAGCAGGACCCTGTCACGCTCAAGGAATTGTCCGCGACCACGGGCCTGCACGCTTCCACCGCCCACCGCATTCTTAACGATCTGGTCGTAGGCCGGTATGTCGAGCGCGTCGACAACGGCCTGTACCAGCTGGGCATGCGCTTGCTGGAGCTGGGGTCGTTGGTAAAGGGGCGGCTGAACGTGCGCGAAGCGGCCATTTCGGCCATGCGTTCGCTGCACAAGCTGACCGGGCAAACGATCAACCTATCGGTGCAGCAAGGTGACGAAATCGTCTACATCGACCGCGCCTGGAGCGAGCGCTCGGGGATGCAGGTGGTGCGCGCCATTGGCGGACGGGCGCCGTTGCATTTGACGTCCACTGGCAAGCTGTTCCTGTCCACCGGCGACGCGCGCCAGGTTCGCGCCTATGCGTTGCGCACCGGCCTGGCGGGCCACACCCGCAACAGCCTGACGGATCTGGACCGCCTGGAACGCGAGCTGGCGCTGGTGCGCCGCCATGGCTATGCGCGCGACAACGAAGAACTTGAGCTGGGCGTGCGATGCATTGCGGCCGGCATTTTTGACGACACCGGCAAGCTGGTGGCGGGTCTGTCGATCTCGGCGCCGGCAGAACGCTTGCAGGATGACTGGATCAAGGCGCTGGTGGATACCGCCGCCAGCATTTCCGAAGCATTGGGTTACGAACCCTCGGTCTCCACTGGTTTCAATGGGTTAGGCATGGCGGCGGAAGCCTTGCGTCCCTAGCGCGTGCAGGCGCAAAAAAAGCCCCGCAAGGGGCTTTTTTCGTAGGCAGACAGCGCTTTATCCGAACCGCATTATTGCTGTTCGACACCTGCCTTCTTGAAGAGCTCGGCCCACTGCGGCACTTGCTGCTTCACCTTGGCTTCCAGCCCTTGCGGGTTGGCTTCATTGGTCAGCACGGTGGCGCCCAGCTGCTTCATGCGTTCCTGGAACTTGGGGTCGGCCAGGCCGGCTTGCAGGCTCTTGACCAGCTTGTCCACGACCGGCTTGGGCGTACCCTTGGGCACCCACATTCCGTGCCAGATCCCCACTTCGAAGCCCTTGTAGCCGGACTCGTCCATCGTCGGCAGCTTGGGCAGCGTGGGGACGCGTTGCAGGCTGGTCACGGCGTAGGCCTTGACCTTGCCGCTGTCGATCTGCTGCGTGGTGTTGGTGGTTTGGTCGCACATCAGGTCGACCTGCTTGCCCAGCAGATCGTTCATGGCGGGGGCGGTGCCCTTGTACGGGATGGTCAGCAATTGCACGCCCAGCGCTTCCACGAGCATGGTGCCGCACAGATGGCTGGCGGCGCCGATGCCGGCATTGGCCAGCGAGACCTTGTCCTTGTTCGCCTTGACGTACTCGGCCAGTTCCTTGATGTTGTTGGGCGGGAAGTCCGAGCGCGCGATGATGGTCATGGGCACGTCGACCACCAGGCCGATGGGCTCGAAGCTCTTGTAAGGGTCGTAGCCGGGATTCTTGTACAACGACGGCGCAGTGGAGAAGCCGGCGTGCATCAGCAGGATGGAATAGCCGTCCGGCTGGGCGCGGGCGACTTGCGTCGTGCCGATGGTGCCGCCGGCACCGCCCTTGTTTTCCACCACAACCGTCTGGCCCAAGCTCGGCCGCATGGCTTCCGCCAGCGAGCGGGCGACGTTGTCGGTCGGACCGCCTGCGGCGAATGGCACCACCATATTGATGGGGCGTTCCGGATATTCCGCTTGGGCGGCGCCAGTGGCGAGCATGGCGCTGGCCGCGAGCAGGGCCGAAAGCGTGCGGGGGATGAGGGTCATGAAGTCTCCAATTGCAGGGTTTTGCTTGCTGCGATTTAGTTTTATGCCGCTGACTTATGGTTTGTTTTATCTGTCATCAGCGTGAAAGCAGTGTAGAAAAGAATTGATACGCCGTCATGTCCGGTATTTCCCGAATCATGGGAAATTCTTGTTCTGGATCAAAGGCGTGCAGGGGCCTGCACCGTTAAAGTGCAAATACTTGTTGCGTTGCACAAAAACTGCTTGACAAGAAAATCTGCCAGTCTAGAATGTGAATTGTGCAGTGCATCAAACGGGCCGGCGGTAGCTTGTAGTACCAGTTTCCGCGCACGTTTTTATTTTTCGTCGCAGACAACCATCCTGACTTGCCGGAAGCTTCCGGCTACCCCTAAAGGAGCATTCTATGAGCGCAATTCCGCAACAAGTTCTGGACCGCCAGAAGGCCAGCATCAACACTTTCGTGGCCGCCCAATCCGCTGTTTTCGCTGGCTTTGAAAAGCTGGTTGAACTGAATATGAAGGTCGTGCGCGCCACGCTGGACGAAGTCACCCAGCGCTCGCAGCAAGCCTCTGAAGTGAAAGATCCGCAAGAAGCCGCTGCGTTCGCATCGGGCCTGCTGCAACCGGGCGCCGAAAAGGCCATGGCTTACACCAAGCACGTGTATGACATCGTTGCCGGCGTGCAAGGCAACCTGGTCAAGCTGACCGAAGAACAGATCGCCGAAAGCCAGCAACAGCTGAGCGAAGCCGTCGACCAGTTCTCCAAGAACGCGCCGGCCGGTTCCGAAAGCGCCGTTGCCCTGATCAAGTCCTCGTTGGCCACGGCCAACAGCGCCTACGATTCCGTGACCAAGGCCGCCAAGCAGGCTGCTGAAGTGGCCGAATCGAACCTGAATGCCGCCGCCAACGCGACCTTCAAGGCTGCAACGGATGCCGCCGATGCCGCCACCAAGGTTGCCAGCCGTAGCCGTCGCACCGCCTAAGTTTTTGGCGCGCGATGCTGCGCAAACCGCAGTAATGTAGTACTGTTGAGTGACAGAGCAGAGCTGGAATTAGGGCCACCCACCGGGTGGCCTCTTTTTTTGCCTGCTTGATTTGCTATCGCTTCTGTACGGCGTTCACGCACTCGCCCACCAGGGCCGGGCCGCGGTAGATCAACCCCGTATACAGCTGCACGGCGTCGGCGCCTGCGGCCATTTTCTCGCGAGCCTGTTGGCCCGACATCACGCCGCCCACGCCAATAATGGCCAGGCTGTTGCCCAGTTGTTCCTTCAGGCGGCGGATCACCTTCAACGACAATTCATGCACCGGCGCGCCCGACAGGCCGCCGGCCTCGTCCGCGTGCGCCTGGCCCGTGACGGCATCGCGCGACAGCGTCGTGTTGGTGGCGATGACGCCATCAATACCATGGCGCGGCAGCGTGTCGGCGATGGCGTCGATTTGTTCTTGCGTGAGATCGGGGGCAATTTTCACCGCCATAGGCACGCGGCGCTGGTGCTGATCTTCCAGCGCACGGCGCTTGTCGGCCAACTGCGCCAGCAGCGCCGACAATTCATCGCCGCTTTGCAAGGCCCGCAGGTTCTTGGTGTTGGGCGACGAAATATTCACCGTCACGTAGTCGGCATGGGGATACACGCCTGCCAGGCCAATCAGGTAATCATCGGCGGCGCGTTCAATCGGCGTATCGGCGTTCTTGCCGATATTCAAACCCAGAATCCCGCCTTGCTTGCGCCACTGGCTGCGCTGCACGTTCGCCAGAAAGGCATCCAGGCCCTGATTGTTGAACCCCAGCCGGTTGATCAGCGCATTGGCGCGCGGCAGACGGAACATGCGCGGCTTCGGGTTGCCGGGCTGCGCACGCGGCGTCACCGTGCCGACTTCAATGAAACCAAAACCCAGATTGCCCAGCGCGTCGATATACGCGCCGTTCTTGTCCAGCCCCGCCGCCAGCCCGATGGGGTTGGCCAGTTGCATGCCCATCAGCGTGCAAGGCGCTTTGGGCTGCGCATGCATGAGCTTGCGCGTGGCGCCGCATTCATAAGCGCGTTGCAGGCCCGAGAGCGTAACTTCGTGGGCGGTTTCCGCGTCCATGGCGAACAACGCCGGGCGGGCCAGGGGATAGGCGTGGAAGAGGATAGACATGGGGCGGAATTGTAGAGCGAATTTCGCCGGCCTAGCGGGCAGTCGCAGGCGCGCGGGAACGCAACGGGGGATAAATCAGAGGGACGGATCGTGCTGGTCGCGCCATTCGCCGTCGACGAGGAATTGCGCGGGGTGAAAGCTGGACTTATAGGACATCTTGCGGCTGTCTGCGATCCAGTAGCCCAGATACAGCCAGGGCAGGTTCAGCGTGCGGCACTGTTCGATCTGCCACAGGATGCTGTAGGTGCCAAGACTGCCCTCCACATCGGGATCGTAGAAGGTGTAGACGGACGACAGCCCGTCATCCAGAACATCGATGATGGACACCATCATCAGCACGCCTTCGGCATCGCGGAATTCCACCAGCCGGGTGTTCACGCGGCTGGTCAGCAGGAACTGCGCGTACTGCGTGCGGCTGTCTTCGTCCATGCCGCCGCCCGGATGCCGGCCCTGCTGATAGCGCGTATAGAGCCGGTAGTGCTCGGGCGACCAGGCCAGTTCGGCCACGAAGGACTGCAGATGTTGATGGTCGCGCCAGGCGCGACGCTGGCTGCGGTTGGGCGCGAAGCCTGCCGTATCCACACGCACGGGCACACAGGCGCGGCAGTTATCGCAATGGGGACGGTAGGTGAACAGCCCGCTACGGCGAAAACCTTGTTCGACCAGTTGTGAATACGTGCCCGCGTTGATCAGATGGCCGGGCGCGGCCACCTGCGACCGAGCCTGGCGACCTGGCAGATAGCTGCAAGGGTAGGGGGCGGTTGCGTAGAACTGCAGCGTGGAGAAGGGAAGTTCTTTGAGCTGGCTCATGGGGAGTTGCGCATCGCGCGGGTACGTCGGCGATGGATCGCTACATATTAACGCCGAAGTCGGCGTCAAATGTGGCGTCGGGTAACAGCCGGCCCGTGCTGTCCAGCACGCCGCGCGCCCATGGAATGGGGGGCTGCGACGTGACATGGCGCACATGCTGTAAAAAGCGCGCTCGCGAGATCGGACGCGCGCCCAGGCTGGCCAGATGGCGCGTCTGCTGCTGGCAATCGATACGTTCCACGCCGTGGGTGGCCAGATAGCGCACCAGGTAGGCCAGCGCGATCTTCGAGGCGTTTGGCGCGCGCGTGAACATGGATTCCCCGAAAAACATGCGGCCCAGGCTGATGCCGTAAAGTCCGCCCGCAAGCTCGCCGTCGATCCAGGTTTCAATGCTGTGCACATAGCCCGCCCGATGCCATTCGGCATACGCCTGCTGCATGGCGGACGTGATCCACGTGCCGGGCTGGCCGTCGCGCGGGGCGGCGCATTGCGCCATCACCTGCGGGAACACGGTGTCAACGCGCACCTGCACGCGGGGCGACGCCATATATTCCTGGCTGGCGATCTGGCGCAGCAGCTTGCGCAGCGAATGGGATGGCGAAAAGTCTTCAATGGCCAGAACCATACGCGGATCGGGGCTCCACCACAGCACCGGTTCGCCCTCGGAATACCAGGGGAAGATGCCGTTGGAGTACGCCTGGATCAAGCGTTCCGGGGACAGGTCCGCGCCCGCGGCGAGCAGGCCGTCAGGTTCCGTCAGCGCGAATTCCGCTGGCGGAAACGGGGTGTCGGCGGCAAGCCAGGGCAGCTTCAACGGTGCGATTCTAGGGTGTAGTGATGGGGGACGAAGACGCCTTGCTTGCGGTCGTCGAAGTAGTGGCGCAGCGTGGTTGTCACCGTGCGGAACGCCAGATCATCCCAGGGAATTTCAGACTCTTCATACCAACGGGCCTCCAGGCTTTCAGGGCCGGGGTCCAGTACGGGCCCCAGCGCCTGGGCCAGATAGAACACATGCACCTGATCAATCTGCGGCAGGTCGATCAAGGTATAGAGCTCGCCCAGCTGAATGCGCGCGCCGGATTCTTCCAGCGTTTCGCGGGCCGCGCCCTGCGCCGTGCTTTCACCCAGCTCCATGAAACCCGCTGGCAGCGTCCAGGTGTTGTAGCGCGGCTCGATGGCACGCCGGCACAGCAGCACGCGGTTTTCCCAAACCGGCACCGTGCCGACCACCAATCGCGGGTTCTGATAGTGAATGGCGCCGCAGTGATCACAGATGTCGCGTTCACGGTTGTCGCCTTCCGGCACCCGGCGGTTCAGGGGAGTGCCGCACTGAGTGCAAAACAGCGAACGGCGGGGAACGGGGAAGTATTCGATGGACGGTTTGGCGGTCATGGGTACGATTCTAACGGCTGCGGCGGGGACTGGCGCGTCTGGCTGGCGACGCCGGGGCCGGGCTGCCGAAGCGCTCTTCCAGGTGTTCAACAAACGACCTCACCTTGGGCGACAGGAACCGCCGGTGGGGGTAAATGGCGTACATCGAGATCGGGGTGTGTGCGTAGTCGGTCAGCAGGGCGATCAGCCGGCCCGCGCGGATGTCGTCGCCCACCAGGAATTCGGGCTGCAGGATGATGCCGTGTCCGGCCAGCGAGGCGGTGCGCAGCACGTCGCCATTGTTCGCGCGCAGGGCCGCGTTCACACGCACCAAATGCGTCACCCCATCCTTCTCGAAATGCCATTCATTGCCAGTACTGGCGTAGGCGTAATGCAGGCAGCGGTGCTGCTTCAAGTCTTCGGGGGTTTGTGGCGTGCCGTGGCGCTTCAGGTAGGCGGGCGCGGCGCAAACCAGCAGTTGCTGCGCCGCCAACGGGCGCGCCACCAGAGACGAATCCAGCAGCGGGCCGATGCGCACCGCGACGTCGTACCCGTCTTCCACCAGATCCACCACCCGGTCGTTCAGGTCCAGGTCGATGATGACGTCCGGGTAACGCTGCAGGTATTCGGCAATGGCCGGGCCCAGGTGCAGGATGCCGAACGACACCGGCGCGCTGACCCGCAGGCGGCCGCTGGGGCGCTGGCCTTCGGCTTGTAGCGAC
This sequence comes from Achromobacter kerstersii, assembly GCF_902859595.1. Classification (GTDB taxonomy): domain Bacteria; phylum Pseudomonadota; class Gammaproteobacteria; order Burkholderiales; family Burkholderiaceae_B; genus Achromobacter; species Achromobacter kerstersii. Next base: position 278,316 of record NZ_CADIJQ010000007.1, read on the forward strand.
AGTTCCAGATCCGCCACTTCCGCCAGGATCGGCCGCACCCGTTCATAGAACGCACGGCCGGCGTCGGTCATGCTGAGCTTGCGTGTTGTGCGGTTCAGCAGGCGCACGCCGTACTTCTGTTCCAGGTAGGCGATCTGACGCGTCACCACGGATCGGGCGTGGCCCATCTTGTCGGCCGCGGCCGCGAATGAGCCCAGTTCCACGACCTTTGCGTAGGTCTGCATGGCGGTGTGCGTATCCAAGATTGTTTCCTATCGGGGAACAATAATTTGCAATTCTGCATGTTTATCTTTGTTTTTGGAATCGTAAGAATAGCGGCCATGAAGAATCTTCCCGTTTTGGGCGATTCCCGAAACTCGCTCGAAGGAGAGTGCAATGATCGATACCCGTACCGCGCCTTATGCCGCGCTGCTGTTGCGTGTGGCGCTGGGCGTCATGTTCCTGGCCCACGGCCTGACCAAGCTGTTGGTCTTCACGCTGCCCGGCACCGCGCAGTTCTTCGCCAAGATCGGCTTTGCCGGCTGGCTGGCTTACCCGGTCACGTTTTTTGAAGTGGGCGCAGGCGTGTTGCTGATTCTGGGTATCGTGCCGCGTTGGGTCGCCGCGATCGCCGTGGTGCAATTGTTCGTGGCGTCGACCGTTCACTTTGGCAACGGCTGGGGTTTTGGCAATTCCGGCGGTGGCTGGGAATATCCCATTTTCCTGACCGTGGCCGCCGCCGTGCTGGTGCTGCTGGGTGACGGCAAGTTCGCCCTGGTCAAGAGCGGCCGCGGCTGAGCGCCGCGCGCACCAGACTGTTAACCGTTGCGGTCGTGGTTGCCGGGGCGGGCGGGTCATAGAATGACCCGCCCGCCCTTATTCATTCAGGAGTTCCCATGCTGTTTCCGATGACCTTCGCCAAGCGCGCCGTGGGCGCGCTGTTGTTCGCCGCGGCCCTGTCGCCCGCCGCACAGGCCTCGCCCGAGCAAGAAGCCGCCAACAAGGCAGCCGTGCTGGCGTTCTACGAGAAGGGGTTGAATCAGAAGGATGCCGACGCCGCACTGAAATACGTGGGCGAACGCTACGTGCAGCACAACCCCAACGCGGCCGACGGCCCCGAGGGCTTTCGCAAGTTCGTCGCCTATTTGCGCGACAAATTTCCGAAGTCGCACAGCGAGATCAAGCGAGTCTTTACGGATGGCGACTACGTGATCCTGCATGTGCATGCGGTGCGTGAACCCGGCACGCGGGGCAATGCCATCATCGACATCTTCCGTCTGGAGCAAGGCAAGATCGTCGAACACTGGGATGCCGTGCAGCCCATCCCCGAGCAATCCGCCAATACCAACGGCATGTTCTAAGGCGGGCCTAGTCTGGCGTGGCGCTGGGGTTGGCGCTGGGGTTGGCGTCGAATTCCAGGCGCTGCGCAACGTCCTGCCTGGTGATTGCCTCTAAAGGGGCGGCGGCATACACGCCTGGCCACGACACGGTGATGCGTTGTGCGGGCGCCAGATCAGCCAAGGTGTCCAGCAATGGCGCGCCGCTTTCCGTCACCAGCCGTTCCAGCAGCGCGGGCAGGTCGCGGTCCATCACGATGCCCGCACCGGCGGGCGTTGTTGCGTACAACTGGCCCGCGTCGTCCAGCCACCAGTGGCTGACCTCGGCCACCGTCACATCCGTGTGCGTCAGCAGGCCTTGGTTGTTGTCGCTCAGGCGCAGCACATAGGGCGCGCCATCCAGCCGCACAAACACCCGCTGCGGCCCATTCTGAAAATACCAGCGGCCGGCCTCATCGTGTTCGTAATTGCGATTGATGAAGTCCAGGATCTGGGTATTGGTGATGGACTCGCCCGCGCCGCCTTGTGCAGCTTGGCCCTGGGGGTGCAGGCGCCACCGGCCGCGCCCGTCCAGCGACAGCCAGCCATACACGGCCGGCACATTGGGCCAGCGGGCGATTGCGTCCTTCACCGATTGATCCATGTCAGGGGCGAATGATGATGGGGGGAGGGTTGATGATGATGGCCGGCGCCGCCATGGGCATCACGACCTGCGGCGGCGCGTAGTAGCCGCCGCGATAGTCATCGCGGCATTTGCGCTTTTCCGTGTATTCGCCGTTGCGCTTCCACTTGCGTTCGACTTTGCACGCGCCGTCCCAGTACTTCTCTTTGTACTCGCGTCCGTGGCGGTGATGGTGCCGGTCGGAATCAGCCTCGGCCGCCATCGGCGCAAGCGACATCAATGCCGCGGTCGACAGGGCAAGCAACGGGGAACAGGCACGGGATTTCAGAATGCGGTGCATAAGATCGACGTTAATTGAAAACGGCGTCACCATAGCAATCATTCGATTGACAGCGCGTAGGGATGCGTAACCAGATGCGCGGGAAATACGGGGGGGAGGGGGAAAAGATGCTGGAGGCGCAAGCCGGAATCGAACCGACGTACACGGATTTGCAATCCGCTGCATAACCACTCTGCCATTGCGCCAGCACTTGCAAGAAAAAAGGAAGCGCGGTGTTGGCCGTTGCTTCCTTTTTGTATTTGGAGCGGGAGACGAGTCTCGAACTCGCGACCTCAACCTTGGCAAGGTTGCGCTCTACCAACTGAGCTACTCCCGCAGGGTACTACCGTCGTACTAGGCTTGGTGTTATCTAGTACTGCATGCATCTCTGCACGCTATTTCTGCTTTTTTTGATGAGGACTTCGGGACATTTCCCGCTAGGCCGTCTCCACCAAAGACAGCGATTATACACAGAATTTTGGGCTTGTGTAGAGGGGGCGAAAAGCGTGTTGAAAAAAGCCACGCCCATGGATCAGCGTGACGCGCCCATCGCCTTATGGCGGGCTTGCCCCGTAGTGAAAATGTTCCATGGGCTGCGGATTGCGCCGCTCTGAACTGGGCGCCGCGCCATAGACCGCACGATACGACTTGCTGAAGTGGCAGGCGGATTGAAACCCGCAGGCCGACGTGATGCTCATGATCGACATGGGCGTCTGCCGCAACAGCGCGCGGGCGTGCCGCAGCCGCAAGCTCAGGTAATGCTGCTTGGGGGTGGTGTCCAGGTGCTCGCGAAACAGCCGTTGCAGCTGGCGCTGGGACGCGCCCGACAGGTTCGCCAGTTCATCCAGCGACAGCGGTTCTTTCAAGTTCACCTCCATCAGCGCGATCACTTCGGCCAAGGCCGGATGCGCCGCCGGCATGCGGATCGACATCGGCAGGCGCTGCTTGTCTTTGTGGTCGCGCACATGTTCGATGGTGAACTGGTTGGCGATGGAGGCCACGATGGCGGGCCCGGCGGACTCTCCCACCAGGTTCAGCATCATGTCCAGTGGCGCGGTGCCGCCCGTGCAGGTGATGCGATCTCGGTCGATCACGAACAGGTCTTCAGACAGCCGGCAGCCGGGAAATTCGCGGCGCAGCGTTTCCATATCTTCCCAATGACTTGCGCAGAGGTAGCCATCCAGCAAGCCCGCCTTCATTAGCGTATAGGTGCCTGTGCACAAGCTGCCAAGCGTGATGTGCCGCGCAGCCACATCACGCAGCCAATTCAAGATGGCCTGATCGGTCTGCGGATTCAAGCGTGTGCCGCCGCACACAAAGACCGCATCGGGCAAATCCGTGTCATCAAGCGGCGTGGCGTGCACCGACAGCCCATTGCTGGCCATTGCCGGTCCGCCTGCCGGACTGACGACCGACCAGCGGTAATACGGCACGCCCAACAGGTGATTGGCCATGCGCAGCACTTCGATCGCGGTCGAGAAAGACAGCATGGTGAAGTGCGGCAAAGGCAGGAAGCCGAAATGCCTGAGACGCTGACGATCCGGGCCCGTCGGACGGGTAATCATGACCACGCTCCTTGTTCGGAATTCCGATGAACCGATGTCTGGTTCAGCTGCTTCGGCTTTTAAAGGTTGCGTGGTGGAGCGGCCATACGTTTAAACCCTTAAGACAATTACTAAAACGCGCAGAGCCAGTCTGCATGCGGATTTGCGGCCGATGACGCCATCGCCTTGTCGCAATCGGACAAGATCTGGTCCGCTTGGGATAACTGCCTCTGAGCCGATTGGGAAAGAATGCCTCACAGGCTCGGCGCGTGCCGGATTTTCAAATGTCATCGCTCAAGCAGGAAGGGTTTCATGTTCCAGAGTTCATCTCCGTTCTTCGCTGCGCCGCTCGCCAAGCGCGATCCCATTGTGATGGCCATGCAAGACCGCGAACTGCGCCGGCAGCAGTCGCAAATTGAGCTGATCGCGTCTGAAAATATGGTGTCGCGCGCGGTGATGGACGCACAAGGCTCGGTGCTGACCAACAAGTACGCCGAAGGCTACGTCGGCCGCCGTTACTACGGGGGCTGCGAGCATGTGGACGAGGTCGAGTCGCTTGCGATTCTGCGTGTGCGCGAATTGTTCCAGGCCGACTACGCCAACGTTCAACCGCACTCTGGCGCGCAGGCCAACGGCGCCGTGATGCTGGCGTTGCTGCAACCGGGCGACACCGTGCTCGGCATGTCACTGGACGCGGGCGGCCACCTGACGCATGGGGCCCGGCCGGCGATGTCCGGCAAATGGTTCAATGCCGTGCAATACGGCGTGCGCCCCGACACCTACCTGATCGATTACGACGAGGTTCGCGACCTGGCGCGGGAACACAAGCCCAAGCTGATCATCGCGGGCTACTCGGCCTATCCCCGCAAGCTGGATTTCGCCCGCTTTCGCGACATCGCCGACGAGGTCGGCGCGATGCTGATGGTGGATATGGCGCACATTGCGGGGCTGGTGGCAGCCGGCAAGCACCCCAGTCCCGTGCCGCACGCCCATGTCGTGACGTCAACCACGCACAAGACGCTGCGCGGCCCGCGTGGCGGGTTCATCCTGACCAACGACGGCGCCATCGCCAAGAAAATCAATTCCGCCGTCTTTCCCGGTTTGCAGGGCGGGCCGCTGATGCATGTGGTCGCGGCCAAGGCCGTGGCGTTCGGCGAAGCGTTGCAAGCCGATTTCAAACGCTATATCGGCCGGGTGCTGGATAACGCCGAAGCGCTGGGCAATGTGCTGGCAAGCGGCGGCGTCGACCTGGTGTCCGGCGGCACCGACAACCACCTGCTGTTGCTCGACCTGCGCTCCAAGGGCCTGACCGGCGCGCACGTGGAACGCACGCTGGAACTGGCGGGCATTACCTGCAACAAGAACGGCATTCCCTTCGATATGGAAAAGCCTTCCGTGACCTCGGGCATCCGCTTGGGCACACCAGCCTGCACCTCGCGCGGCTTTACCGAAGACGACTTCCGCGCCGTGGGCGACATGATCGTCCAGGTCATCGACATGTTGTCGACCAGCCCCGACGAGCACGAAGCCGTTGAGCGCCGCATCCGCGGCGAAGTACTGGCCTTGTGCCAGCGCCATCCCATCTATTGATTGATCTTGCACCGAGGCATCCCATGAACACGCTGCATCAGAAAAGCACGGTCATTGACGGCCTGATCATCTCCAAGTGGGACCGGGCCGTTTTCGAAGACATGCAACGCGGCGGGCTGACCGCCGCCAATTGCACGGTGTCTGTCTGGGAAGGGTTTGATCAAACCGTCGCGAACATCGCCGAAATGAAACGCCTGATTCGCGACAACGCCGACTTGCTCACGCTGATCCGCAGCACCGACGACATCCGCCAAGCCAAGCGCGACGGCCGCACCGGCGTCATCCTGGGCTTCCAGAATGGCCACGCGTTTGAAGACAATCTGGGCGCGGTCGAAGCCTTTGCCGACATGGGCGTGCGCGTGGTTCAGCTTTGCTACAACACGCAGAACCTGATTGGCACCGGCTGCTACGAGCGCGATGGCGGCCTGTCCGGCTACGGCCATGAAGTCGTGGCCGAGATGAATCGGGTCGGCATCATGGTTGACCTGTCGCATGTGGGCGCGAAGACGTCCGAAGAAGCCATCCTGGCGTCCACCAAACCCGTTTGCTATTCGCACTGCCTGCCGTCGGGGCTGAAGGACCACCCGCGCAACAAGACCGACGCCCAGCTGCGCTTCATTGCCGAACGCGGCGGCTTCATCGGCGTGACGATGTTCCCGCCCTTCCTCAAGCGCGGCGTGCAGGCTACGGTCGACGACTACGTCGAAGCCATTGCCTACGTCGTCAACCTGGCCGGCGAAGACGCCGTGGGTATCGGCACCGATTTCACCCAAGGCTATGGCCAGCCATTCTTCGATTGGCTGACGCACGACAAGGGCCGCTATCGCCGCCTGACCGAGTTCGGCGCCATCCGAAATCCCGAAGGCATCCAGACCATCGGCGAATTCCCCAACCTGACCGCCGCGATGCAGCGGGCCGGCTGGAGCGAGGTGCACATTCGGAAAATTCTGGGTGAGAACTGGCTGCGCGTGTTCGGCGAAGTCTGGCCGGGCCAGGCAGCATCAAAATAAGGAGCCTGCGATGAATCCCCAGCTGCCTATCGACGTCAACGAACAGACCGGCGTCTGGAGCACCGACGGGCTACCGATGCTGTATGTGCCGCGCCACTTCTTCATCAACAACCATCTGGCGGCCGAACGCGCGCTGGGCCGCGACACATACGCGCGCATCCTGTACGACGCGGGCCATCAATCCGCCTATTACTGGTGCGACAAGGAATCCCAGGAACACCGGCTCGCCGGCCTTGCCGTGTACGAGCACTACCTGATGCGGCTGTCTCAGCGCGGATGGGGCTTGTTCCGGCTGACCGACGCCGACCCGGCGGCGATGACGGCGCGTATTGAATTGCGCCATTCCGCGTTCGTCCTTGCCCAACCCCAGGCCAGCGGGAAGCTGTGCCATATGTTCTCGGGCTGGTTCGCGGGCGCGATGGACTGGGTGGCTGACCAGCACGGGGGCGTCACACGCGCGCAGTGCGTGGAAAGCCGCTGCGCAGGAGAGGGGCACGCCCACTGCGAATTCACCGTTCGCCCTGTCGCTGCCTGAGGCCGGCCATGCGCTATCCCCACTTGTTTGCGCCCCTGACGCTGAACCGCGTGGTGCTGCGCAACCGTATCGTCAGCACGGCGCATGCCGAGGTCCACGCCGAGCCCGGCGGCCTGCCGGGCGACCGCTACATCGCCTACTACGAAGAAAAGGCCAAGGGCGGGCTGGGGCTGGCCATCTGTGGCGGTTCCAGCCCCGTGTCGCTGGATAGCCCGCAAGGGTGGTGGCGGTCGGTCAACCTGACGACCGACCGCGTCATCGAACCACTGGCCCGGCTCAGCGAAGCCATGCACCGCCATGGCGCCAAGGTCATGATTCAGGCCACGCACATGGGCAGGCGCTCGGCCTGGCATGGCGAGCATTGGCCGCACCTGCTGACGCCGTCCGGCGTGCGCGAACCCGTTCACCGGGGCAACGCCAAGACGATCGAGGTGGAAGACATCGCACGCATCATCCGCGACTTTGCCGCGGCGGCCAGACGCGTGCAGCAGGCGGGCATGGACGGCATCGAAATATCGGCCGCGCACCAGCACCTGATTGACCAGTTCTGGAGCCCCCGCACGAACTTTCGCGACGATGCCTATGGCGGCAGCCTTGAGAACCGCCTGCGTTTTGGCATCGACGTCTTGAAAGCGGTGCGCGAGGCCGTAGGGCCGGACTTCTGTGTGGGGCTGCGCATGTGCGGGGATGAGTTCCACGAAGATGGGCTCGATCACGACGCGCTACGCGAGATTGCGCAAGCCATGGCCGAGACGGGCTTGATCGATTACCTGGGCGTGATCGGGTCAGGGGCCGACACGCACAACACGCTGGCCAACTGTATGCCGCCGATGGCGCTGCCGCCCGAACCCTTTGCGTATCTGGCGGCCAGTATCAAGTCGGCCGTGCATATTCCCGTGATGCATGCGCAGAGCATCCGCGACGCCGTGCAGGCCGAGCGGCTGCTGGCCGCGGGCCATGCGGACCTGGTCGGCATGACTCGCGCGCACATTGCTGACCCGCATCTGGTCATGAAGATCCGCGATGACCGCGAGGACGAGATCAAGCAGTGCGTGGGCGCCAACTACTGCATCGACCGGCAGTACGACGGCCTTGATGTGCTGTGCATCCAAAACGCGGCGACGGCCCGGGAAGTGTCCATGCCGCATATCGTTCCCCGGTCGCGCGGGCCCAGGCGAAAGGTGGTGGTGGTGGGCGCCGGCCCCGCGGGCATGGAGGCCGCGCGCGTCTGTGCCGAACGTGGGCACGATGTCGTCCTGTTCGAACGCAACGCCGCCATCGGTGGCCAGATATTGCTGGCCGCCAAAGCGCCCCAGCGCGAGCAGATGGATGGCATCGTCCGCTGGTTTGATCTGGAGCTCAAACGGCTGCGGGTCGACTGCCGGATGGGCACGCTCGCCACTCAGGAAGGCATCATGGCGGAACAGCCCGACATCGTGGTGCTGGCGACGGGCGGCCTAAGCCACGTGTACGAGCAGGTGTCATGGGGCGTTGCAAGCGGGCTGGCCGTGAGCGCCTGGGACATTCTTTCAGGCAAGAAACAGCCCGCGCGTAATGTGCTGGTCTACGACGGCATCGGTACGCACGCGGGCGCTGGTGTGGCGGATTTCATGGCAAGCCGGGGTTCATTGGTTGAAGTCGTCACCCCCGACCCCAAAGTGGCCGACGATGTGGGTGGCACCACGTTCCCGATTTTCTACCGCCGCCTGACTGCACAAGACGTCGTGTTCACGCCCAACTACTGGCTGGAACGCGTCAGTACCGAAGGCGACAAGACCATCGCCTTGCTGCGCAATGAATACACCGATGCGCGCGAAGAACGCGTGGTGGATCAGGTGGTGATCGAAAACGGCATCGTGCCTAACGACGCGCTGTACTGGATGCTCAAGCCCCAGTCGGTCAACTTGGGGCAAACCGATGTGCAGGCGCTATACGCCGCCGAACCGCAGCCGGCGCTTTCCGAAACGCTCGGCGACGGCCGCTATCTGCTGTTCCGCGTTGGCGATTGCATTTCGATGCACAACATCCATGCGTCCATCTACGACGCCTTGCGCCTGTGTAAGGACTTCTGATCATGGCACCCTTCGCCGCCGTCATTACGGGCCTGTTCTGGTTGTCGGTGTTGGGCGTCGCCGCGGGCGGGCTACGCCGTGCGGCGCTATGGCGCACCGGGCGCACGGCGCCCGTGCGCTGGCGGGATCTGCTTGCGGCACCCAAGCGCTACTTCGTAGACCTGCACCGGGTGGTGGCGCGCGACCCCTACATCGCTCGCACGCACATTGCGACGGCGGGCGCCGCCGTGGCGGCCATGGCGCTGGTGGCCGTGAACTACGGATTGGCGCTCTATTCGCCCGCGCTGGACCTGGCCATTGCGTTGGCGGCGCTGATCATGCTGGGCGGGGTAGGTTTTGTCTGGCACCGCCGCCGCACCCCGCCCGCCAGATTGTCACGCGGCATGTGGGACAGGCTGCCATGGATGCTGGGCGCGTTGGCGCTGGGCTTGTTGCTGCTGGGCGGCATTCCCACGCCGTTGTTGTCGGGGGCGGCAGGGTTGGCCACCGTCGCGCTGCTGGCGGTGGGCGCGTGGGAATTGACGGCGGGCATGGCGCGTGGCGGCCCGATGAAGCATGCGTTCGCGGGCTTGCTGCATCTGGCGTTCCATCCACGCCCCGAACGTTTCGGCCGAACATCGGCCGGGCAAAGGGCGGCGCTACGTCCCTTGGCGCTGGGCGGTGAACCCGGCGCTGAACGGCTGGGCGCGGGCCAGCCTTCTGCCTTTGCCTGGAACCAGCTGCTGAGCTTTGACGCCTGCGTGCAGTGCGGCAAGTGTGAAGCCGCCTGTCCCGCCTATGCGGCCGGCCAGCCGCTGAATCCTAAAAAGCTGATCCAGGATCTGGTCACGGGGATGGCGGGCGCGGCCACGCAACCCATCGTTCCCGGCCTGATCGCACCAGATTCGCTATGGGCCTGCACCACCTGCCGGGCGTGTGTGCACGAATGCCCCATGCTGATCGAACACGTCGACGCCGTGATCGACATGCGCCGCCAGCAAACGCTTGAGCATGGCGCCGCGCCGGGCAAGGCGCCTGCCGTGCTGGACAATCTGCGCGAGACCGCAAGCGCAGGCGGCTTCGACCTGAGCGCGCGCTTTCACTGGGCGGCCGATCTGGTCGTGGCCCAAATTCAACCCGGCAAGTCCGTGGATGTGTTGCTGATCGTGGGCGAGGGCGCGTTCGGCATGCGGTACCAACGTAGCCTGCGGGCGCTGGTGAAAGCGATGCAAGCGGGAGGGGTCGACTTCGCGGTGCTGGGCGTTCTGGAAACGGATACCGGCGACGTCGCCCGGCGGCTGGGCGACGAGGCCACCTTCCAGACCTTGGCCCATCGCCTGATCCGGACGCTGTCGGCGTTGACGTTCGACCGCATCGTCACGGCAGACCCCCACATTTTGCACAGCCTGCGCAACGAATATCCCGCGCTCGGCGGGCACTATCGGGTGTTGCATCACACCAGTCTGCTGTCGGCGCTGTTCAAGGCGGGCCGTCTTAGAGTCAAGCTGGCCGACCCGCCTCGGGCGCTGACCTATCACGACCCTTGCTATCTGGCCCGCTACAACGGCGAAACCGAGGCGCCGCGCGAGCTATTGCGTCATTTGGGGTTTCCCATCAAAGAGATGATGCGCCACGGGCTGAACGGGCGTTGCTGCGGAGGCGGAGGCGGCGCGGCGTTGACGGACATCCCCGGCAAGCAGCGCATTCCCGATCTGCGCATTCAGGATGCGCGCGATGCGGGCGCCGAGACCGTGGCGGTCGCCTGCCCAAACTGCACGGTCATGCTGGAAGGGGTGGTAGGCCCGCGGCCAGATGTGCGGGATATCGCCGAACTTGTCGCCGACGCCTTGGAGCCATGATGAACGCCATCCGCAGACTTCCCGCCCGCCGGCCGCATACGCTGACCGCGGCTGGCATCAAGCGCATTGTGCTGGAACGCGCTCAGCCTGACGGCATGCGCGCCAAGCCCGCGGCCGCGAACAAGCCCTTGCGCACGGACGGGTTTGCGTTGCGCGCCGTGTTGGCCGTTGCCCATAGCGATCGTGGCCAGCTGGATGCACACGCGCGCCAGGCCATCGCCGCCGCCGCTTTGCTGGCGCAAGCGGACACCGCCGTCCATCTGCTTGTGTTCGGCGAGCTGGACGCGGACGCCGCGCACTTGGGCGTGGACGCGCTGACACTCGTGCCGTCCAACACGGTTACCTCGGCTACCTCGTCCACCACTGCTACCTCAGCTACCTCGGCCACCCCGTCCACCCCGTCCACCCCGTCCACCCCGTCCACCCCGGCCATTCCGGCTACCTTGGCTCCGCCGGCCTATGCGCCTGACGTCGAACTGGCCATCTTGCTGACCCTGATCGACCGCATTCGTCCCATGCACATCTTCCTGCCCGACAACGGACTGCCGGATGGCGACCTTGGCCGTCGTCTGGCGGCGGCGACCCGCGACACGGTCGCCACGCACGTCGTGGCCTTGACCCACGAGGGCGCGGCAAGTGCGTACTCAGGCAACACTCGCATGCAATGGCGGGCGCTGTCTCGGGGCGTGCCGCGCATTGTGCTGCTGGCGCCCGATGTCGTCGACGAGCGCTTGCCGTTCATCGGGCATGGCAAGCGGGCGCAGCTCGCGCCGCTGCGAGCCAGCTCCGCCTATCGGGATCACGGCACCCGTTCGTTACCGGCCACGGAAGTCGACCTTCAAGAAGCTGACCTGATCGTCGGCGCGGGTAACGGCGTGCGGGATCTGACCGGGTTTCAGGGCTTGGCTGACGCGCTGGGGGCGGCGGTCGGCGCCAGCCGCGTGGCGGTCGATGACGGCCGCTTTCCGCGCAGCCAGCAAATCGGCGCCACGGGCAAGACGGTCAGCGCCAGCGCCTATCTGGCATTCGGCATTTCGGGGGCGGTGCAGCATCTGCAAGGCATCAAGAACTGCCGTCACGTGATCGCCGTGAATCTGGACGCCAGCGCGCCGCTTGTCAGACGCGCCGACCTGAGCATCATCGATGACACACAAAGCGTGGCCCAGGCGCTGCTGGCCGAGGTTCAGCGTGCGCGGGCCGCGCACCCCGCCCAGCAGGTGAATCATGACTAAGCTGCGCATCGCCGTGCTCGTTTCCGTCGGCGTCCACCCGGTCAGCGGCGCGGCGCGCTGGAGCCGTAATGACGCGCTCGCGCTATCCCTGGCGCAGGAGATGGTGAGGAGGGCGGCAGGCGAACCTGCGGCAGGCGACCCTGCGGCGGGCGGTCCTGCGGCAGGCGAACCTGCGGCAGGCGGTCCTGCGGCAGGCGGTTCTGCGACAGAGACGCCTGCGGCCGCCGACATCGATGTCATCCATGCCGGCGATCCCGCCGAGCCCGCATTGCGCGACTATCTGGCGCTGGGCGCGGCCTGCGTCGACGCCATCGAGGTGCCGTGCGGGCGCGACGTATTGGGCGCGCTGGTCGACCGCGTGCGCGGCTACAGCGTCGTGCTGTGCGGGACGCGGGCGGAAGGCGGTGAAGGCAGTGGCCTGCTGCCGTATTTATTGGCGCAGGCCTTGCATGTCCCGTTGTTGCCGGCGGTGCTGACCGCGCAGCTGCACGCGGACAGCGTCGTCACGCAGCAGTTCCTGCCTAAAGGCAGGCGGCGCGAAGTCGCCTCGTCATTGCCGGCCGTGCTGGCGGTGCATCCGCTGGCGCCGTTCGACGCACGCCATGTCTATGCCCGCCAACGCGCTGGCCACGTTGCCGCACGCGTCGCGCGCGTGGTGGGCGCGCCCTTGCCGCCGGCGCGGGTTGAACCGGCCGTGGTGCCGCCCGTCAAGCTGGCCGCGCGGGAGTCACGGTCGGGGCGGACGCGGCTGCTGGCCGCCACCACCATGCAAAGCCGCGGCGGCGCGGTGATCACCCAGGGCACCCCCGCTGAAAAGGCGCAGGCAGTCATTGCCTATCTGCGCCGTCACAGCCTGATCGACTATTGAGGTGGACGATGAATGCCTTCAAACAGATTCCCGTCGTTCCTGCGCGGGCGGACGATGCCATCCGCGCCCTGATCGCCAATCGGCGGCCGGGCTACAGCCTGGATGCCGATTTCTATCTGAGTCCGGCCGTCTTCGATCTCGACATGGAAGAAATCTTCGGCCGCCATTGGATCTTTGTGGCGGTCGAACCCGACATCCCCGAGCCGGGCGACTACATCACAGTGGATGTCGGCCGGCAGCCGGTGGTGATCTTGCGTGACGACGATGATCAGTTGCGCGCCTTTCATAACGTGTGCCGTCACCGGGGGTCGCGCTTGTGTTCGCAGGCCCAGGGGTCGGTGGGCAACCTGGTGTGCCCCTATCACCAATGGACGTACCGCCTGAACGGCAATCTGGCCTATGCCGAGCACATGGGTGAAGACTTTGACAAAAGCCAGCACAGCTTGAAGCCCGTGCGTATCGAGAGCTTGAGCGGCTTGATCTTCATCTGCCTGGACCCCGACGCACCCGAAGACTTTCAAGCCTTTCGCGAGCAGGTCGAACCCTATCTGCGCCCGCATCGAATTCGGGACTGCAAGGTCGCGGCGCAGGTGGACATCGTGGAAGACTGCAACTGGAAGCTCACGATGGAGAACAACCGCGAGTGCTATCACTGCGCCGCCAACCACCCTGAGCTGACCGTGTCGGTCTTCGAATTCGGCTTCGGCTACCAGCCGTCCCCCGCCAATGCCCGGCAGCTGGAACACTTTGCGCAAATATCGGCGCAACGCTGCCTGGAGTGGGAAGCGGCCGGCCTGCCCTCCGAAGAACGCGACGCGCTGGATGACCGCGTCACCGGCTATCGCGTGCGGCGTTTGCCTTTGGACCTGAGCGGGGAATCCCAAACGCTGGACGGCAATGCCGCATCGCGCAAATTGCTGGGCGATCTGGCGCGACCCGACCTGGGCGGGCTGTCGCTGTGGACGCAGCCCAACGGCTGGTTCCATTTCATGAGCGACCACATCGTGGCGTTCTCGGTGCTGCCGCTGGGGCCTGAGAAAACGCTGGTTCGCACCCGCTGGCTCGTGCACAAGGACGCGGAAGAGCACCGGGATTACGACATTGATCACCTGACTGCCGTGTGGCGGGCGACCAATGCGCAAGACCGTACGCTGGTGGAACTTTCGCAGCAAGGGGTGCGCAGCGCGGCCTATCAGCCCGGCCCCTATTCGCCGCATACGGAGGCGCTGGTGGAAAAGTTCTGCAACTGGTACATCGGCCGCCTGTCGGCGCGCTATCTGGATTGAGGTCTCGCCATGCCGCACGCGCTTCGACGCATCCATCAACCCGAGTTCTGGCGGCGCCTGCCATCGCTTTGGGACAGCGATGTCGAGGAATCCCTGCAATGCTGCCAGGTCAGGCAAGAGACGCACGATGTGAAGAGCTTCTTCTTCCGGTCGTTGGCCGGGCATGCGTTTCAGTTTTCACCCGGCCAGTTCCTGACCTTGGAGCTGGAAGTCGATGGCCAGCGCGTGAACCGTTGCTACACGATCTCGTCACCGCCGACCCGGCCGCACACCCTGTCGATCACGGTCAAGCGTGTGCCGGGCGGCACGGTGTCGAACTGGCTGCATGACCATCTGGAAGTGGGCGATTCGGTGCGCGTGCTGGGACCGGCCGGGGCTTTTTCGTCAGCGCTGCATCCGGCAGAGCGCTATCTATTTTTGTCGGCGGGTTCCGGCGTTACGCCGTTGATGTCGATGGCGCGCACGCACCGGGACTTATGCGATGACCGCGATACCGTATTCGTGCATAGCGCCCGAACGCCAGACGACATCATCTTCGGACGCGAACTGGCCTTGCTGGCGGCCAGCCAGCAGCGGTTTCGGGCGCATTTCATTTGCGAAGGGCTGGGTGAGCAGGGGGGCTGGCATGGCCTGACGGGCCGCATCACGCTGCCGCTGTTGCAGTTGATGGCGCCTGACTTCATGAAGCGCGAGATCTTTGTCTGCGGGCCAGCACCGTATATGCAGGCCGTCAGAGCGATGCTGCACGAAGCCGGCTTCGACATGGCGCGGCATCATGAAGAGAGTTTCTCGTTCGGCGCCTTGCCCGCGGCGCAACCAGCGCCGGGCGTGACGGAATGGTCCGCGCGAGCAGCTAACCCGGATTCCAACCCGGATTCACAGCCGGATTCACAGCCGGATTCAAAGCCGAATGCCAACCCGAATGCCAACGCCGCACCCGCCATCGCGTTCAGCATTGTTTTCCAGAAAAGCCAGCGCACCATTGAATGCGGTGCAGCCCAAGCCTTGCTGGACGCCGCGCGGGATGCGGGCTTGCGCCTGCCCGCGTCGTGTACGCAGGGCATGTGCGGCACATGCAAGGTGCGCCTGCTGGATGGCAAAGTCGACATGCGCCACCAGGGCGGGATACGCCAGCGCGAAATTGACCAAGGCATGGTGTTGTTATGTTGCAGTGTGCCCTTGAGCGATTTGCGCATCGACAAATGATGTTGGCCGATACTCATGCCTATGCAACATGCCCTCGTCCCTCTGCCTTCTGATACCTGCCCGCCGTTCGGTTCGCCTGCCACGGACTCCTGCGCGCTGCACTTCTGTTTTCTGCTGCTGCCGAAGTTCTCGATGATCGCGTTTGCCGGCGCCGTGGAAACGCTGCGCATGGCCAACTACGTCAGCCGGCGTGAGCTGTATCGGTGGTCTGTGATGACTCTGGACGGCACGGTGGTGCAGGCAAGCAATAACCTGCGGATATCGCCCGTGGCGACCCCGGCGCCCGATAGCGCCTTTGATGCCGTCTTCGTCTGCGGCGGTCTGCAGGTGCAGGACTACGTGTCCGATGCCTTGATCAAGCTGCTTAATAGCTGGGCGCGGCGGGGTGTCGCGCTGGGCGGGCTTTGCACCGGTAGTTATGCGCTGGTGAAGGCGGGGCTGATGTCGGGCTATCGCTGCGCGGTGCACTGGGAAAACCTGTTCGCCGTCCGCGAAGAGTTTCCCGCCGCTGAGCTGACCGAAGCCCTCTACGTCATTGACCGCGACCGCATGACCAGTTCGGGCGGCACCGCACCCATCGACCTGATGCTGCGCATCACCACGAAGCGGTTCGGGGCGGAGCTGGCTGACGCGGTGTCGGAGCAGTTCATTCTGGATCGAATCCGGCTGGCCACCGAGCGGCAGCACATTCCGATGGCGGCCCGTGTGGGCTTTAACCGCCAGGGGCTGGTCAAGGTCGGGCAGTTGATGGAAGCGCATATTGAAGACCCGCTGCCGTTCGAGGACATCGCCAGCCAGGTTGGGTTGTCGCAGCGCCAGTTGCAGCGCATGTTCAAGTACTACCTGGGCATGTCGCCGATGCGGTACTACCTGTGGTTAAGGCTGCTGCGCGCGCGCGAACTGTTGCTGCAAACCCGGATGTCCATCATGGGGGTAACGGTGGCGTGCGGGTTTCAGTCCCCCTGCCACTTCAGCAAGGCGTATCGCGCGCGCTTTGGCCATTCACCCACCAGCGAACGGCGGCTGATGCGCGGGTAACCACCGGCCGGGGCCGGCGGCGCGGCGCGGGGCGGGTCAGCGGGCGAGCATGGCGTGCGGATCAATCACGAACTTCTTGGGCGCGCCCGCATCGAACGCCGCATAGCCTTCGGGCGCGGCATCCAGTGAAATGACTTGAACGCCCACCACTTCGGCGATGTTGATGCGGTCCCAAAGAATGGCCTGCATCAGTGCGCGGTTGTACTTGATGACCGGCGTCTGGCCGGTATGGAAGCTGTGCGCTTTTGCCCAGCCCAGCCCGAAGCGAACCGACAAGCTGCCGCGCTGGGCGGCGGCGTCGGCCGCGCCGGGGTCGTCGGTGACATACAGCCCCGGGATGCCGATGCGGCCCGCCACGCGCGTCACTTCCATCAATGCGTTCAAGACGGCGGCGGGCGCTTCGGCCTGCGAACCGGCGGCGCCGTGGCCGCGCGCTTCGAAGCCGACGGCATCGATTGCGCAATCGACTTCGGGCGTGCCGAGCAATGCCGCGATCTGCTCGCCCAACGTGGCGTCCAACGACAAGTCGGCCGTCTCGAAGCCGACCTTGCGCGCATGCGCCAGCCGCAAGGGATTCATATCGCCGACGATGACTACCGCCGCGCCCAGCAGGCGGGCCGACGCCGCCGCCGCCATGCCGACCGGCCCCGCGCCTGCGACATAGACGGTGCTGCCGGGGCCAACGCCCGCGCGGACCGCGCCGTGATAGCCCGTGGGTAGAATGTCTGACAGACAGGTCAGGTCACGGATCTTCGCCAAGGCCTGGTCGCGGTCAGGAAAGCGCAGCAGGTTGAAGTCGGCGTAGGGCACCATGACATATTCCGCCTGGCCGCCGATCCAGTCGCCCATGTCGACGTAGCCATAGGCTCCGCCGGGGCGCGCCGGGTTCACCGTCAGGCACACGCCCGTGTCCTGTTCCTTGCAGGTGCGGCAGCGTCCGCAGGCCACGTTGAACGGCACGGACACCAGATCACCCGATCTCAGGGTTTCGACATCGCGGCCCACTTCGATGACTTCGCCCGTGATTTCATGGCCCAGCACCAGCCCCTTCTGAGCCGTGGTGCGGCCGCGCACCATGTGCTGATCTGACCCGCAGATGTTGGTGGACACCACCTTCAATATCACGCCGTGCTCGATGTTGCGGCCGCGCGGGTCCACCAGCTTGGGAAAGCTGATCGACTGCACCTCGACACGCCCGTCGCCAACGTAAACCACGCCCCTGTTCGCTGCCATGTCTGCGTCTCCTTACCTGGCCGGTTCAATGCGGGCGGGTGCCCGTCAATGTTCGATTTTGGCAAGCAGGCGGTCGCACAACCTGTCTGCAGGCGACACGAAGCGGCGGGTAGGCGACAGCGCATGCCAGGAGCCAGCCGGTGTCGCAATCAGGCAAGTTACCGTCCGGCGCGGCAAGGAGCGCCCCGCGCCTTCAGAGAAAAATGGATGCGTCGCGCATCGGTTGTTGCTGGCGCCGGATCTCCTCGTTTTCTCAAGGAACCACCATGAGCCGCTATTCCCTCTTCAGCCTGATCCGCAACGGGCTGTCGAACCATGAACGCTGGCCGCGCGCGTGGCGCAGCCCCGAGCCCCAGCCGGAGTATGACGTGGTGGTGGTCGGCGGCGGCGGGCATGGGCTGGCCACGGCGTATTACCTGGCGAAGGAACACGGCGTGAAACGCGTGGCCGTGTTGGAAAAGGGCTGGGTGGGTGGCGGCAACACCGCGCGCAACACCACCATCGTTCGCTCAAACTATCTGTGGGACGAGTCCTCGCAGCTCTATGAAAAGGCGATGCAGCTGTGGGAAGGGTTGTCGCAGACGTTGAACTACAACGTCATGTTCAGCCAGCGCGGCGTCATGAATCTGGCGCACACGCTGCAAGACGTGCGCGACACACAACGCCGCATCAGCGCCAACCGCTATAACGGCGTCGACGGCGAATGGCTCACCCCCGCACAGGTCAAGGAAATCGTCCCCTACATCAATCTAGATTGCCGCTATCCGGTGCTGGGCGCGTCGTTCCAACGGCGCGGCGGCGTGGCCCGGCATGACGCCGTCGCCTGGGGATACGCGCGCGCGGCCGACCGGCTGGGCGTAGACATCATCGAAAACTGTCCGGTGACCGGCATCCGCCGCGAAGACGGCCAGGTGCTGGGCGTGGAAACCGGCAAGGGCTATATCAAGGCGGCCAAGGTGGCGGTGGTGGCCGCGGGCCACTCCAGCGTCATCGCCGACATGGCGGGCATCCGCTTGCCGCTGGAAAGTCATCCGCTGCAAGCGCTGGTCTCTGAACCGCTGAAACCGGTCCTGGACACCGTCGTGATGTCGAACGCAGTCCACGCGTATATCAGCCAGTCCGACAAGGGCGACCTTGTTATTGGCGCGGGCATCGACCAGTACGTGGGCTACGCGCAGCGGGGCAGCTTTCATCTGATCGAAAGCACCTTGCAGGCGATCGTCGAAATGTTCCCCATCTTCAGCCGGGTGCGGATGAACCGGCAGTGGGGCGGCATTGTGGACGTGTCTCCCGACGCCTGTCCGATCATTTCCACCACGCCCATCAAGGGGCTGTACTTCAACTGCGGATGGGGCACGGGCGGTTTCAAGGCCACGCCCGGCTCGGGCTGGGTCTTCGCCTACACCGTGGCCAACAACGCGCCGCACCGGCTGAACGCCCCGTTCTCCCTTACCCGCTTCGAAACCGGCCATTTGATCGACGAACACGGCGCTGCCGCTGTGGCGCACTGACGACGGAGCTTGAGCATGCTGATGCTGACTTGTCCGTATTGCGGCCCCCGGGCCGAAACGGAATTCACCTGCGGCGGCGAAGCCGACATCGTCCGCCCACAAGATTGCGACACCCTGACCGACGCCCAATGGGCCGACTATGCGTTCATGCGCAAGAACGTGCGCGGCCGTGCGCGCGAGCAATGGCAGCACGCCCACGGCTGCCGCCGTTGGTTCCTGGCCGAGCGCGACACCGTCAGCCACGAGTTCCACGGGTTCCATACGTTTGAGCAGGCGGCGGGAGAGCGCAGATGACGCAGACGCATCGGCTGTCGAACCGCGGGCGGATTGACCCGTCCAAATCGGTCGAATTCACGTTCAATGGACGCACCTATTTTGGTTGCCAGGGCGACACCCTGGCCTCGGCGCTGCTGGCCAATGGTGAACATTTCGTGGCGCGCAGCTGGAAGTACCACCGGCCGCGCGGCATCATGACGGCCGGTGTTGACGAGCCGAACGCGCTGGTGCAACTCGAGACCGGCGCGCACACGGTGCCGAACCCCTGCGCGACCACCGTCGAACTCTATGAAGGCCTGCGCGCCAGCAGCGTCAATGCCGCACCCGACCTTGAACGCGACCGCATGGCCGTCTTCCAGCGTCTGGGGCGCTTCATCCCCGCAGGGTTCTACTACAAGACGTTCATGTGGCCGCAACGCTGGTGGCCGCGTTATGAACGGTGGATACGCAAGGCCGGCGGGTTGGGCCAGGCGCCGGCGCTGCCAGACCCCGATCACTACGACAAGCGCTACGCCCATTGCGATGTGCTGGTGGTGGGCGGCGGCCCGGCGGGCTTGGCCGCCGCCATGGCGGCCGGACTGGCCGGCGCGCGCGTGATCCTGGTCGACAACCAGCCCGAGCTCGGCGGCAGTCTGCTGGCCCTGCCGTCATTGATCAATGGCGCAGCCAACTCCGAATGGATTCAACGGATGCATGCCGAACTCCAGGGCATGAAGGAAGTCAGGATTCTGACGCGCAGCACGGCGTTCGGCTATCACGACCAGAACCTGCTGACGGTCTGTGAGCAACTGACCGACCACCTGCCGCCCGAGCAACGGCAGGGCGTGCGCCAACGCTTATGGAAGGTACGCGCCAAACAGGTGGTGCTGGCCACCGGGGCGCATGAGCGGCCCCTGCTGTTTGGCAACAATGACCTGCCCGGCGTCATGCTGGCGTCGGCGGTATCGACGTACTTGCGGCGCTACTGTGTCTTGCCCGGCCAGCGCGTGGTGCTCTACACCAATAACGATGGTGCCTACCGCACGGCGCTCGACTTGCGCGAGCACGGGGCCAACATCACGGTGATCGATCCCCGGCCAGCGGGGCGGGGCGCCTGGCCCGATGCCGTGCGCAGCGCCGGCATCGAGGTCCGCAACGAAACGGTCGTGCTGCAGGCGCGCGGTAAACGCCATGTGAAGGGCGTCGTTGTCGCCGCCTTCGCGCAAGGGCGTGCCGGTCCGGGCAACGAAAAGCTGGCTTGTGACCTGATCGCGGTGTCGGGCGGGTGGAATCCGGTATTGCATCTGCACGCGCAGTCCGGGGGAAAGACGCGTTGGGACGAGGCGCTGGCGTGCTTTGTGCCGGATGGGGCCACGCAGGCGCAGACAAGCGCCGGCGCAGCGAATGGCGAATTCCGGCTCTCGCAGGCGCTGCATGGCGGCGGCGTGGCGGGTGCGCAAGCGGCCATGCGGGCGGGCTTCGATACGGTTAGCCAGTTGTCCTGGCGCACGGTCGACATCTATCAAGACCCGTTGTTGCCGCTTTGGCAGGTGGCCGGGCCGGCGCTTGCGGCTCGGCGCGGCTTGCGGCGCAGCGCGACACAGTTCGTCGACTACCAAAATGACGTGACGGTGGCCGACATCCATCTGGCCGTGCGCGAAGGCTATCACTCGGTCGAGCACGTCAAACGCTATACCGCCATGGGCTTCGGCACCGACCAGGGCAAATTGGGAAACATCAACGGCGCGGCGGTGCTGGCCGACGCCTTGGGCCAAACCATCGCGCAGACGGGCACCACCACCTATCGCCCGAACTACACCCCGGTCACGTTCGGGGTGCTGGCGGGCCGTGAGTTGGGCGACTTCTTCGACCCCATCCGCAAGACCTGCGTGCACGAATGGCATGTGGCGCGGGGCGCGGTATTCGAAGACGTCGGCAACTGGAAGCGCCCTTGGTATTTCCCGCTACCCGGGGAAAACATGCACGCTGCGGTCGCGCGTGAGTGTCTGGCCGTGCGTAATGGCGTCGGCATGCTGGATGCCTCCACGCTGGGCAAGATCGACGTGCAAGGGCCGGACGCCGCCACCTTGTTGAACTGGGTCTACACCAATCTGTGGACCAAGCTCGAGGTGGGCAAGGGCCGCTATGGCTTGATGCTGGATGAGAACGGCATGGTGTTCGACGACGGCGTCACCATGCGCCTGGGCGAGCAGCATTTCCTGATGAGCACCACCACCGGCGGCGCAGCCCGCGTGCTGGCCTGGATGGAACGCTGGTTGCAAACGGAATGGCCCCATCTGGACGTGCACCTGACCACGGTCACCGATCACTTCGCCACGTTTGCGGTAGCCGGGCCGCTCGCGCGAAAAGTGCTCGGCAAGGTTTGCCACGATATCGATTTCTCGAACGAAGCCTTTCCCTTCATGACGTTCCGTGAAGGCACCTTGGCCGGCGTGGGCTGGTCGAGTCCGGCGCGCATCATGCGGATCAGCTTTTCCGGGGAATTGTCTTACGAGGTGAACGTGCCGGCCAATCTGGGGCGGCGCGTCTGGAACGCCTTGATGGAGGCCGGCCGCGAATACGGCATCACGCCTTACGGCACCGAAGCCATGCACGTGCTGCGCGCGGAAAAGGGCTTCATCATCGTCGGCCAGGATACCGATGGCTCCGTCACGCCGCAGGATCTCGGCATGGGCGGGCTGGTGGCCAAGTCCAAGGATTGCCTGGGCAAGCGTTCGCTCGCGCGCACGCACACGGCAGGCGGCAAGCGCAAACAGCTGGTTGGCCTGCTGGCACGAGACGCGTCCCTGGTGCTTCCCGAAGGCAGCCAGATCATGAACCAGCCCAGCCGCGCGCCGATTGCGCCGATGATCGGTCACGTGACGTCCAGCTACATGAGCCCCACGCTGAATCGCTCGATCGCGCTGGCGTTGGTGCAGGATGGCCACACAAGAATGGGGCAGCTCGTTGAAGTGGCGTTGCCCACCGGTGGATTCATGCCGGCCACCATTGGCAGCCCGGTTTTCTACGACCCCGAAGGAGGGCGTCAGCATGTGGACTGAATCGCATCAGGAATCGCCCCTGCACAGCCTTGCGCCCTTGCGCTCGCCCGTTGATTCGGAAGATGCCCGGCGTCTGCGCATCGTCGAGCGGCCATTTTTGGATTTGGCGGTATTGCGGGGTAATGCGCAGTCGCCTGCGTTCGTGCAGACGATTGAACGCACGCTGGGCACCGCGCCGCCCGTGGCGCCCAACACGGTGGCGCATGGCCATCGGTATTTGATGGCCTGGATGGGGCCGGATGAATGGTGGGTGCAATCGTTGATGCCCGCACGGCCCGCACTGGAGCCGACGCTACGCCCGTCGTTGCTTGGGCAATCCGCGTGCGTGGTGGACGTCAGCAGCGGGTACACGGTGTTGGAACTGCGCGGCGAACACGCGCGCGACGTGCTTGAGAAGGGGTGCCCGCTGGATTTGCATCCTCGTGTGTTCGGCGCCGGGCAATGCGCGCAAAGCCATTACTTCAAGGCCGGCGTCATGGTGCGTGCATTAAACGATGGCGGCGTAGAGGCCGTGGTGCGCCGCAGTTTTGCGGACTATGTGGGCCGAATGCTGCTGGACGCCGCCCGGGAATATCAGCCGTGAACATGCCTGCGGGATCTTCCCAAGGCATTCCGTGGCATTCCGAGCGCGCATGAAAAAAGGGCCCAGAGGCCCTTTTTCAATGATTCGCAGCAAGGCGGTAAACCGGATGCTGCCAATCCAAATATGGAGCGGGAGACGAGTCTCGAACTCGCGACCTCAACCTTGGCAAGGTTGCGCTCTACCAACTGAGCTACTCCCGCGTACGCTGCTTATTTTGCAAGCGAGGCGGAAGTATACCCAATTTTTAGAAAAATGCACGCCGAATAAAAAAATGCGTCATGACGCCAGGGGACGCCCCGGTTTCGCCAAGGGCGCGCCGACGCCTGTCTGCGCCTGAGTGTGAGCCCGAGCCTGATCCGGGATCTGAGCCTGAACCTGGCGTTGCTGGCGCACCCGCAAGCGCATGCGCGCCAGCGTGTCATCCCGGCTGACGTAGTGGTGCCACAGCGCCGCACCGATATGCAGCGCCAGCAGGCCATACAACATCCAGGCCAGCACGTCATGCGCCCAGATCGCGGTAATGACAAGCGCGGGGTCGGCCGCCACCAGGCGGGGGAATTCCAGGCCGGTCAGCGGCAACGGGATCGCAAAGCCCTTGGCGTTCACGATGATCCAGCCCAGCAGGCATTCCGCCAGGATGAACGCATAGATCGCCAAGTGCACGGCATGCGCGCAAGCGTCCTGCATGCAGAATCCGGCCGCTGCGGCGCGGCGGCGCGTCATGCGCACAAGCGCGCGCGCCAGCGTGACCAGCAATAGCGCCATGCCGCAGCCAATGTGCAAGATCATCACCCATCGCATCGGGATGGCGGTGTGGCTCACCAGCAAATGGCGAATTTCCCCGCTGAGCGCGAGCACGGCCATCAGGCTGACGCTCAGCCAATGCAGGGCGATCTGCGCCCGGGTATAGGCCTGTGCGGCCACGGGGTCGAGGGGGCGGGCAACGCCGGGATTCATGGATCTTCCTTCTAGCGGGGCCGGGCTGCGCACGCGAAGGGCGAGGCAGGGCCAAAGAGGCGTGATTGAAGCGCCCCATGCCCCGCCGCACCACCTTCCTCAACGCTTCTTCAAACCGGTTGAAGTTCTTTTTAGAAACGTTGAGGCACTGGGGTGCGCATGGAAATATGCGGTCCTGCGAAGAGATTTCCCGTCATTGATGCGGTCCGGCAACGCCGGCGCATGGAACCACCATCGTTCTTCACGGTGCTGGCCTCTTCTTGCCTTCCACCATGAGTTGCCGCCACGCGGCATTCCTCCATTCAGAAAAGCGGACACATGAAGACACTTAACTTCCGACGCCGTCTCGGCTTGCAGCAAGGCTTTACCTTGCTGGAGCTGCTGGTCGTGCTGTTGATCATCGCGTTGCTGGCCGGCTATGTCGGCCCCAAGCTGTTCTCCCAGGTCGACCGGGCCAAGGTGAAGGCGACGCAGGCGCAGATGAAAACGCTGGGCGACGCCCTGACGCAATATCGCCTGGACGTGGGCAGTTATCCGACGACCGAGCAGGGATTGCAAGCATTGAATAAACAACCTCAAGGCACGCCCAACTGGCACGGCCCGTATCTGGCGAAGGACGTGCCGGCGGACGCCTGGGGCCGTCCGTATATCTTGAACGTGCCGGGTCGCAGCAGCGATGCCGAGGTGGTGTCTTATGGCGAAGAAGGCCGGGCGGGAGGCAACGGTGAGTTGGTCTACGGCCTCTAAATCGACGGCGCTTGCCGCGCTGGCCGCGCTGACGTTCAGCACGGGCGCCGCCGCCAACTGCTGGCAGGAATCGGGCGACCGCCACGGCGTTGATCCGCTGTTGCTGTATTCGATCGCCAAGGTGGAGTCGTCGCTGAACCCGCGCGCCGTCAATCAAAACACCAACGGCACGCAAGACGTCGGGCTGATGCAGATCAACAGCATCCATCTGACGTGGCTGGCCAAGCGGGGCATCACGCGCCAGCAACTGCTGGACGAGCCGTGCCTGTCCATTGATGTGGGCGCCGAAATTCTGGCCGATTTCATCAAGCGCTATGGCTACACGTGGCGGGCAGTGGGCGCCTACAACGCCGGTGGCGCGGATTCCCGCGAAGAGGCGCGCAAGCGGTATGTGAAGCGCGTGTGGCAACACTACCTGGTTCTGGCGCAGGCGCGTGACGACAAGGTCCGCCAGGCGCAACTGGCGCGGCAATGACATGAATGAGTTCCGAATCAGCCTGCTCAGGCAGGGAGAGGTGCGCGTGCAGACCGTGCGCGCCGTCAACGAAAGCGAAGCGCGTGCGCAGGTCGGCGAAGCCGACGGCATGGTGCTGGAGGTCAAGCGCGCGCCCGCCGGCCGGCGTCATGCCGCGCAGCGCAAGCAGGGCTTCTCGTTGGGCTTGCTGCTTCAGGAACTCTCAACCTTGCTTGAGGCCGGCCTGGCCTTGATCGAAGCGCTGGAGGCCTTGAGCGACAAGGCGGGCCAGGGCAACAAGGCGCTGCAAGCCACGCTGACCGGCGTGCTGCGGTCGCTCTATCAGGGCTTGCCGTTGTCCAAGGCCATGCAGGCGCAGCCTTCGGTGTTTCCGGCCTTGCTGGTGGCGACGGTGGCCTCAGCGGAAGGCAGCGGGCAGTTGCCGACGGTGCTCAAGCGCTATCAGTACTACGAGCTGCGCATCGAGAACATCCGCAAGAAAGTGGTGGGCGCGCTGGTGTACCCGCTGGTGGTGATTGCGGTGGGCTTCGGCATTTTGCTGTTCATGCTGTTTTTCGTGGTGCCGCGCTTTGCCGTTGTCTTCGAAAGCATGCGCGAACTGCCGGCGACGGCGGAAGCGATGCTGTGGTGGGCAAGGCTCGTGCAGTCCGACGGCGAATGGTTGGGCGCCGGCATCGGCGCGACCCTGCTGGTCACCGCGCTGGTGCTGCGCACGCAACGCATGAAGGCGGCGTTGATGAATCTGTTCTGGCGTATGCCCAAGCTGCGTGATGTGGGCAACCTGTTCGTGCTGGCGCGTTTTTATCGCACGGTCGGACTGCTGATCGAGGGCGGAACGCCTGCCCTGCAGGCCTTTGAATTATCCGAGCGGATCTTGCCCGCCGCCTATGCGCAGCGCCTGGAGCTGGCGTTGCAGGAGTTGCGGGCGGGGCGCCCGGTGGCCGAGACCTTGACGCGGCACGGGTTGACGACGGCGGTGGCGGAACGGCTGCTGCGCGTAGGAGAGCAAAGCGGAGACCTGGGCGGCATGTGCGAACGCATCGCTCAGTTTCACGACGGCACGCTGGACCATGCCATCGAAGTCTTTGGAAAAGTGTTCGAACCATTGTTGATGCTGGTGGTGGGCGGCCTGGTCGGCGCCATCGTCATCTTGCTGTACATGCCCATCTTCGAGATGGCGGGGAGTCTGGGATGAGTGGCAGTCAAACAATCGAATTCAATCACGACGACACGAACGCGGCGGCGGCTGGCGAGGCCTGGTGGCTGTGGCAAGAGCAGGCCGCTGAACGCAGCGTGGCGCTGTCCGAATACCTGAATGAAGAGCTGGCGCGCCGTCCGGAATTTCTGACGCCGCTTGCGCAAGCGCTGGGCATGCAGGCGCTGAGCGCCGAGCAGTGCCGCCAGGCGTCACCGCGCTTTGATGCGTTGTCGTTGACCGAGGCGCTGAATTGCCGCGCCGCGCCCTTGGATGTTGATGGCGAGCTGCTGCTGGCGTTGGCCGATCCGTTCTCGCGCGCGGCGCGTCTGAAGCTGCAGTCGATGTTCTCTGGCCGCGTGCTGCGCTTTGCGTTGTGCCCGTCGGGCGTAGTGGACGCGTGGCTGAAGCAGGCGGAGGCCAGCGAGCGGGTGATGGACGGCGTGGCCGTCGACATGGAAGACGATTCGCTCGCCAAGGCGGTTGAGTCGATTTCCCTGGCGTCGCTGGCGAAAGACGAAAGCCCCGTGATTCGCCTGGTCAACATGACGCTCTACGACGGGCTGCAAAGCCGTGCCAGCGATATCCATCTGGAGTCGGATGAAGAAGGCTTGTTGATCCGCTACCGCATCGATGGCGTGATGCTGCGCATCCGTCAGGTGCCGGGGCAGGTGACCGCCAACCAGGTGATGTCGCGCCTGAAGGTGCTGTCCAGCCTGGATATCGCTGAAAAGCGCGTGCCGCAAGACGGCCGTTTCAAAGTTGTGCTGCAGGGGCGGGAAGTGGATTTTCGCGTGTCGATCATGCCGGGCAACCACGGCGAGAACGCCGTGTTGCGTCTGCTGGATCGCTCGCAACGGGGTGACAAGCTCAGCCTGGACACCCTTGGGTTTCCGGCGGAGACGGCGCGGCGCATTCGTGCGCTGGCGCAATTGCCGTATGGGCTGACGCTGATTACCGGCCCGACCGGCAGCGGCAAGTCCACCACGCTGTATGGCGCGCTGTCCGAGCTGAACAGTGGTGACGAAAAGCTGATCACCATCGAAGACCCGGTGGAATACGAGATGGCCGGCATTCTGCAAATTCCGGTCAATGAGAAAAAAGGCCTGACCTTCGCGCGCGGCCTGCGATCGATCCTGCGTCACGACCCGGACACGATCCTGGTGGGCGAAATTCGCGACGCCGAGACGGCCGCCATTGCGGTGCAGTCGGCGCTGACGGGGCACCGGGTGCTGTCGTCCGTGCACGCCAATGACGCGTTCAGTGTGATCGACCGCTTTCTGTACATGGATGTGGAGCCGGCCACGTTTCTGGAATCGCTGAACGGCGTGGTGTCGCAGCGGCTGGTGCGGCGCTTGTGCCCCCATTGCGCACCCAAAGATGAGGCGCGTGCGGGGCCGGGCTGCGAGGCCTGCCGTCACACCGGCTTTCTTGGCCGCATTGCGCTGGCTGAAGTGCTGCGGCTGGATAGCCGCATGAAAAGTGCGCTGCTGGACCGCTCGCCCGAGCGGCGCCTGGAAGCGCTGGCGCACTGCGCTGACTATCAATCGATGCGTGACGCCGCCCACGAAGCGGTGGCGCGTGGACTCACCACTTATCAGGAGGTTTGCCGTGCTGTCGCTATGGAATGAACAAACCGTGCTGATCGACGCCGAACACGCGAGCCTGCTCGCGCCGGGCGTCGCGTTTGATGACCGGATGAAAGTCCTGCACGCCGGGGACCCCGCGACCGCCGTGGCGTCGCTGCTGGGCGTCGTCGAGCGGCGCGGGCCGCGCTGGCGCAATCGTTTGAACGTGTGGCTGGGGTACCCCTGGTTTCATGGCCAGTTGCTGGCCTGGCAGCCGGGTTTGAAGGGAGGCGACAGCCACTGGTGCAACTATGCGCAGGCCTTGCTGCGTGAGCGCGGTATTACGGGCTCGCTGCGCGTGCGCCTGGGGGCCGCGCGTTACGGTCAGGCACGCCTGGCCTTCGCGGCCGACGCCACGATGCTGGATGCGCTGGAGCGCAAAGTGGGCGAGCAGGGCTGGACGGTAGCGGGATGCCGCGACGTGCTGTCAGCCAGCGTGCAACGCTTTCGCGGCGCGCTCAGCCATGCCGGCCAATGCCTGGTGCTGGCCGAGCGTACGGCGATGACCTGTTTGTGGCAGTCCGAGCAGGGTTGGCAAGACATGATCACGTTGCAGATGTCGCCTGGGCAATCCGCCGATGCGGGCATTGCCGCCGCGCAAGCGCTTTGCGCCCGCACGACCCCGGCGCAATACGGCTGGGTATCGACCCTTTCCCCGCAGCAGCTTCCTCCCGCGGCGAAAGCGCGCTGGCTGGGCTTTCCGCATGCAATGTTAGCGGAGCGCACATGGCCGGCTTGAATAGAAACACGCCCGACTTCGGCAAGCGCAAGACCGCGAATCCGCTCGCGATCGCGGCGGTGCTGCTGCTCTTGGCCGTCGGCTTGCTGAGTGCCTGGCGCGAATGGGATGTGGCGGCGCTGCGCAGCGAAGTGACCCAGCTGGATGACCGGCTTGCCAACCAACGCATGCTGCATGAGCGCGAGTTGCGCCGCATGCAGGCGCAGTCGCCCGAAGAACGAAAGGTGGATGCCTTGTTGTCGGCGCAAAGCGCCGAAGACCGGCTGCGGCCGAAGTTGCTGCGCGCAATTGAGGCGGCCTGGGCGCCGCGGATTGCGGTCATGAACCTGAAGATTGAATTGGCGGGAAAGGCCGCGTCGTTGGAACTCATGACCGCGGATCTGAGCGAGATCTTTGCGTTCGCCGCGCGCATGAACGAACCCGAATCGGGCATGCGCGCCACGGTGATGCGCCATGGCATCAAGTCGGGCGATCCTAACCTGGCCACGATGGCCACCGTACGGGTGGAGCTGCGATGAATGCCTTTCGATCACTCAAGTTGCGTGTTGCCGCCATGCGGCAGGGCAATGGACTGGCATGGCTGCGCTGGCATGGGCAGCGCTGTGCGGAGCGCCTGGGCCGCGGCGGCATGTTGGCCCTGGCCGCTGCGCTTGTCTTGCTCGCCCACTTCATTGTGGTGCTTTGGCCAGAGAAGAACGAACTGCAGAACCGGGCCATGGAAATGTATGGGGAACTGCACGCGTGCAGCCCGTCGATCGAGCCGCCTGGCAATGACATGACTGCGCTGCGCGTGCAGATGCGGCTGGACCCCGACCAGCGCAAGCTGGAAATCATGGGTGAGCTGCTGCGCGCGGGCCTGCTGCTGGTGGATATTCAGTATCAGGGCGAAGACACCATTCAGGGCCGGCTGCGCCGCACATCGCTGGATATTACGGCCATCGGTTCGTACCAGGACGTGTCCACGGGGCTGCGCAAGCTGGCCGAGCATCCGCTGCTGCGCCTGGAGTCGCTGGCGCTGGACAGGCAGAGGCCGGAAAACATGCTGGTCAACATAAAGATGCGCTTGAGCATGTTGGGAGTCGTGTAATGAAGCGCCTGATGAGAGTCACATTGGGAGCGATGCTGCTGGCCGCCGCGACGTCGGCAGCCAGCAATGACGCGGCCAGCAATGAAGACGTGGTGAACGAAGCTGCTGTGATTGACGCAGTCGTCAATGAAGCAGCCGGCGGTGACGCAATCGGCAGTGACGCAGCCGCCGATGAAGCAGCCGGCGATGAAGCAGTCGTCAATGAAGTAACCGCCGATGAAGCAATCGGCAATGACGCAACCGCCAATGAAGCACCCGCAGATGCAGCCGTCGGTTCTGAGGACGCCCGCGTTGAGGAACCCGCGATCCCGCAAGAAGTCGACCTGTTTCCGTCGCAGCCTTGGGCGTCGCTAGTGGGCGGCAATGCGCCGCAAGCGCCAAACGGCGCGCCCGGTTCGGACACGTCGCAGGCGGCGGAACCAGATGCCTTGGCGCCGGAACAGGCCAAGGGTGAGCCGGAGCTTGTGCGGGTTCCCATTCATGCCGTCGGTGAGTGGATCGATGACGCGCACCGCATTGTCGTGCTGGAGAGTCAGGGCCAAACCTATCTGCTCTGCCAGCGTTGCAGCATCGCCGACGCCTTGCGGCCGGGCGACACGGTTGCGCAGCAGTACCAATTCAAGGCATTGGAGCCCTCGCGCGCGGTGCTGATCGACCCGAAAGGGCGAGAACAACACGTCGACCTGGCGCCCTTGGCGCAGTAGACCCGGCGCCTGCGGGCGCACGCCGCCCATGGCTGGCGTCACGTCAAATTAGGAAAGAAAATGATGAGCTTCAAACCTGCCGCACTGGCGGTTTCACTGACCGTCGCGCTTAGCGGTTGCGCGGCGCCCGAGTCATTCAAGCGGGCGCTGGGCGCATCGCCACCCCCGACCGCCTCCGAGCGTCTGGCCGCTGGCCGCGCACAACTGGCCAACAATCCCAACGACATCGAAGCGAACAAGAACGTGGTCCGCGACGACATCGCCGTGGCGCGCGAGATCCTGCAACGTGTGCGCGTGAAGATGGAAGCGGGCGACGAGCAGGAAGCGTTGGAAGAGGTGCGCGAACTGCTGGCGATGAACCCGGGCAACATGCGCGGGCAACAGTTGAAGGCGCAGCTGGAGCAGCGTATCCATCTGAAAGAAGAGCTGGCCGAGGCCGCCGCCATGCAGCACGACCGTCCGGCCGAAGCGCTGTACAAGGTCAACCGCATCCTGCAAGAGCAGCCGGGCTATGCGCAGGCCGAAGCGTTGCGCAACCAGATGCAGCGCCGTGATGCGGGGCGCAACGCTGCCCGGCCCAGGCTGGCTGACGCCATGCGCAAGCCGGTGTCGCTGAACTTCAAGTCGCAGCCCATTGTGCAGATTCTGGACGCGATCTCGCTGGCGGCCGGCGTGGACTTTGTGCTGGACCCGGACGTGCAGACGACCATGCCGGCCAGCATCATGGCCCGGCAGACCACGGCGGAAGACGCGATCAACCTGCTGTTGCGCACCAATCAGCTGGAAAAGAAGGTGCTGGACCAGCACAGCCTCTTGATTTACCCGGCGCGCGCAGACAAGGAAAAGGAATACCGCGAGCTCATGGTGCGCGTGTTCTACCTGGATCAGGCAAACGCGACGCATGTGCTGGCGGCCTTGCGGCAGATCAGCGCGCCGAAGAATGTGCATCTGGATGAGCGCGCCAACGCGGTGCTGGTGCGCGACACGCCAGAAGTCATGGCGGTGGTGGAGCGGGTGGTGGCGGCGCTGGACATCGCGCAGTCGGAAGTGACGATGGACGTGCAAGTCCTGGAAGTGAACGCCAATGACGAGCTGGAAGTCGGCGTTGACTACCCCAGCGATCTACGCTTTTCGATTCTGCCGCAAGGCGAAAGCGGCAGGGTCACCGTGCGCGACCTGCTGAACCTGAACCAGGGCAAGGTCGGCGTGGGCAGCCGCAATGATCTTTCTGTGGCGCTGAACATGCTGCAAAAGCGGGGCAAGACGAAGGTGCTTGCCAATCCGAAGATCCGGGTGCGCAACATGGAGAAGGCCAGCATCAAGATCGGCGAAAAGGTGCCGGTGGTGACGACGACGAACGCCAACGGCGTGGTGACGGAATCGGTGAACTATCAGGATGTGGGTTTGATCCTGCAAGTGGAACCGCGCATCAGCCTGAGCAACGAAGTCAGCGTCAAGGTCAGCATGGAAGTCAGCAACCTCAAGGGTGAGGTCAAGACGGCGGGCGGCGGCATCGTCTACCCGATGAGCACCCGTAACGCTGAAACGGTGATGACCGCACGCGATGGTGAAACCCAGGTGCTGGCCGGCCTGGTGAACCAGCAGCAGACGCGCAGCAGCAGCGGCTTGCCGGGCCTGAGCGTGATGGGATGGCTGGGCAGCCTGTTCGGCGGCCAGAAGAAGACGGATCAAACCACCGAGATCGTCTTGCTGCTGACACCCCACATCGAACGTTCGATGGCGCTGCCGTCGGCCTCCGACAGCTACTTCCCGTCGGGCACGGAGTCGCGCGTTACGGTGGTTCCGATGACGACGCAAGCCCCGGCGCCCGCACCGGCGGCGCCGGCTGCGGCGGCGGGTGAAGCGTCCCCGGCGCTGGATGCGGCGCTGGCGAAGCCGCCGTTCTAAGGCGCCAGCATGCGTAAGCAATCCGGGTTCACGTTGATCGAGATGCTGGCGGCAATGACGTTGCTGGCCTTGCTGCTGAGCGTGGCGGTGCCGTTCTCGGCGCTGGTGAAGCAGCGCGCCAAGGAAACCGAACTGCGCCACAGCCTGCAAGTCATCCGAAACGCAATTGACGCCTATTACCAGGCCAGCCGCGAAGGCAAGATCGAGAAGTCGGTGGACCGCAGTGGTTACCCGCCTGATCTCGACAGCCTGGTCAAAGGGGTGCAGGACAAGACAGACCCCAATGGCGGCAACATTTACTTCCTGCGCCGCCTGCCCGCGGACCCCATGTGCGAACACTGCGAGGGACGCGCGGCGGCCGACACCTGGGACACGCGCAGTTATGACAGTTCGGCGGAATCTTTTTCGTCGGGCCGAGATGTATTTGATGTGCGGTCCAAGAACCGCCGAGAGGGTATCAATGGCATTCCATACACGGCGTGGTAGGCGCGCATGCGCCGGCTTCACACTGATCGAGCTGCTGGCCGTCATGGCCATCATCGGCGCGTTGATGTCGCTGGTTGCTCCGTCATTCCTGAAAAGCAACGACCGCGCACGCGAAACCGTGCTGCGGCACAACCTGCAGGCGATCCGGCATGCGCTGGACGACTACCGCGCGGATCATGGCGGCAATCCGGACACGCTGGAAGCGCTGGTCTCTGCCCGCTATCTGCGCGAGTTGCCGATGGACCCGGTTACGGGTCGGCGTGATAGCTGGCAGCCGCAGCGTGGGGAAGAGAGCGGGGTGAATGACGTGATCAGCGGCGCCAAGGGCACCGGCCTGGATGGGCTTGATTATGCAAGCTGGTAGGCGCGGCGGCGCGCGTGAGGAAGGCTCGGCGTACCTGGCGATCTTGATGCTGGTGCTGGCCGTGTCCACCGGCCTGGCTGCGGTGGCGCAGCCCTGGCATACGAAGAAGCTGCGCGAACAAGAGGCGGAATTACTGTTCATCGGCAAACAGTTTCAGCGGGCCTTGGCGTCTTACTACCGGTCAGGCACGGCGCCCGCCTATCCGAAGACGATGGAGGCGCTGCTCAAGGACGACCGGGTGTCGTTCACGCGACGGCATTTGCGCCGTGTGTACACGGACCCGATCACGGGCAGCCAGGAATGGGGCATCGTCAAATCGCCAGACGGAGGAATCATGGGCGTGTACAGCCTGTCGGAACGCGCGCCGCTCAAGCAGGATGGCTTTGATGCGGAACTTGGGGACTTGTCGGGCAAGTCCAGTTATCAGGACTGGAAGTTTGTTTTCTTCGACGCAATGTGATCGTTGGGGGGAACTCCATGCGGAGAGGGAGGTCTTGATAAAGCGCCAGGAAATCAAGGGCCAGGAAATCAAGCGCTAGGGAATCAAGCACCTGGGGGTCAAGCATCCCGGTTCGCGTGAACAGATGGCCAGAACACAGATAGTCAAAAGATTGCGAATTTTCGTCAGATTTTGATAATTGTCTTGCGCCTATTTTCTTTGAGAAAGTTCTTATTGTTGCTGCTATCCCTGCATGAAATCATTCTTCCGGGGTATCAAATGTGATTGCCGGAATAGAAAAATAGTCATTCGGGAATTGCCGCCAATAGGAAATCTACTGAATGATCGTCGCGATTCTCGAAGACTCTCCCGCTCAGGTTGAGTGGGTTACCAAGCTGCTGCAACGCCATGGCCATCAGGTCTACACACGAGGCGATGGCGACAGCTTTATCGCCTTGCTGAAAACGCAGCCGGCTGACGTCGTGCTGTTGGACTGGGAAGTGCCGGGCGCCTCCGGCATGGCCGTGCTGAAGTGGGCGCGCAGCAATATGTCGCCCAAGCTGCCCATCCTGATGGTGACCCAGCGCGACGACGAAGAAAGCATCGTTCAGGCGTTGAACCAGGGCGCTGATGACTACCTGCAAAAGCCCGTGCGTGAACGCGAACTGCTGGCGCGCATGACTGCGCAGTTGCGCAAGTCGCAACGGGACGAAGCCAATAGCGCGCTATTCCAGGTGGGGCACTTCGCCTTCAACCTGGAAGCCAAAACCGTCACCGTCGATGGGCGTCCCGTTAACTTGCCGACGCGTGAATTTGATTTGGCCACGCTGTTGTTCAGGAACCCCGGACGCATCATCACCAAAGATGCGCTCAGCAAACACATCTGGGGCACGGCTGATCGCAAGTACGACGCCAGCTTGGCGACTTACGTCAGCAATCTGCGCTCGTCGCTCGGCCTGCGCTCGCGTAATGGCTACGTGATCGCCACCGTCTACAACTACGGCTATCGCTTGGAACGCATGCATTGATTCGCGGGCCGTCTTTACGGCTTTGCTGAGTGTTCAGCCACGGTGGCCGTGGCATCTGTGTTTCCCCCCCCCCCTTCTGACTTGCCGCTTTCGCGCCGCCGGCTGATTTCCGCCGCGATTGCGCTCGCGTCTCCCTGTTCCCGAATCGACTATGAAACTGTTACTTCAGCCTTTCCTGCGCTTGGGCGCGAAAAAGAACGATGCGCTGCTGTTTTGCAACCTGGGCATCATCTTGCTGTGCTTCGCCATGCCCACGGGTGACCACCCCATCACCTCGGCCGCGCCGGGCGTGTGGGTGGACCTTGGCATTCTGGCCTGCCTGGCGCTGGTGTTCGTCATGTCGGGCCAATCGCGGCTGCGTCTTCGCGCCTTGGCGTGGTTGGTCGGCTTTTGGATTGTGGCGGCCGTGGTGGTGATCACCGCGCGCACCTGGACGCCGATGTTCGCACCGGTATGGGGTGGCGTGCTGGCCTATTGCTGTGTGGCGCGGTGGCGTTTTGAAGCGGCGCGATCGGCGCGCCGCAAGCGTGTTTTGAAGCAGGCGGTGGCAGCGGCGGATGCTGCCGCGCAGTCGCCCGCAGCCTGTCAGAAAGACACCGCGCGTGACCGCGAAGTGATGCTGCAAATGATGCACGACCTGCGCAGCCCTTTGTCGACGGTGTTGGTGATGCTTGAAAAGCAAAGCGCGCAAAGCAATGACCCGCAGCAAGACGAGTTCGTGGACTCGGTGCGTGACCTGGTGCAGTACAGCTTGTCGGTGGCGCAAGACTGCATGTACGTGTCGCGCGCTGAACGCTTGGACAAGGCAAAATTTTTGCCCGTGTCGTTGCAAGATCTGGGGCGCGAAGCGGTGGATCAAACTGAACTTCTGGCCGAACGAAAGTGCATCGACATCCGTGTCCGCGAATGCTCGGAAACGATGTGGGTGGCGGGCGACTACTGCATGTTGTTGCGCGCGGTCGTGAATGTGCTGGATAACGCGATCAAGTATTCGGGCCCGTCTTCACGGATCACGTTGACGGTGCAGCGGCAAGGTGACATGGGCCGCATCTGCGTAGCGGATCAGGGCATCGGCATTCAGGACGTTGATGTGCCGAAGCTTTGCCAGGCGTTCTACCAGATTGAATCCGATGGACGGCGCGGCGACGGCGTAGGCCTTGGGCTGTCGCTCGTCATGGCGGTGGCCGATGCGCACAGTGGAAATCTGTCGGTCGAATCGCGGCCGGAAGCAGGCAGCATTTTTTCGCTGACATTTCCATTGATGCACAAAGAATCGAACGAAAAAAAATGTGCGGCAAGGCGCGAGAAATTCAGTGCAAGCCTGCATCCTGCCTCATGAAAAAGCGCCTTTACGGCGCTTTTTTTTAGACTGTGTTGAGAATGGTTTTGGTGATGAAAGCGGCGCGGAATAATGGCATCGCTTCGCGGGTTTCGTGCATTTTTCCGATGCCAGTCGCGTGCATAAACACATCCCAAAAATAAGGATATTTGATGAAGAAAACTTCCCTGCGCGGCGCAGCCGGCAAGCTGGCATTGCCGGTTGCCGCCCTGACCCAGGCTGTGTTGATGGCCATGGCGCCGACCACGGTGTCGGCCCACGGTTCGATGATCGATCCTCCCAGCCGTGAATACGGTTGCAACACGCACGACACGCCTTGGAACAGCCCCAAGCATTCGGGTTGCGGCAAGATCGCCAATCTGGCGGGCAGCTGGCAGTCCAACGCCATTCTGGGCGTGAAGAGCAACCACAAAGACCACATCCGCGACGGTCTGCTGTGCGCCGGTGGCAAGGAAAGCTGGAAGGAACTGGACGCCAACCACGAATGGCCCACCACGGTCGTCACGCCTGACGCCAACGGCAATGTGCAGTTCAAGTACATGCAGACCGCAGCTCACGTCAGCACGTACTTCAAGACCTACATCAGCAAGGACAGCTACGATCCCAAGCGCGGCCTGCGTTGGGACGATCTGGAACTGATTGGCGACACCGGCTTCCTGCCGCGTCCGGCCAACAACTCGATCACCCCGCTCGACGTCAAGATCCCCGCCCACTTCACTGGCAAGCGCGTGATCTACAGCGTGTGGCAACGTGACCCCAGCGACAACGCTGAAGGTTTCTACGCTTGCTCGAACGTGGAAGTGATGCCCGCCAACGTGCAATGGCAAGCCAGCGGCGCGCTGCAAGGCGGCCAGGTGGATACCGGTTCGAAGATGACCCTGCGTGTGTTCGATCTGAGCCGCACGGGCGATCTGGAAAGCCATTCGATCATGGTCAAGGCCGGTGAAGAAAAGGCTGCCCAGTGGATGTACGCGCTGGCCAAGGAAGTCAACAGCAAGTCGTCCGTGATCCGGGTTGGCAAGATGGGGACGAACGGCCAGGTCGCGCCGCAGCAAAGCGACACCGAAAACCAGGTCTATGGCCTGAACAAGAAGGTGGGTTTTGCGATTGATCAGAAGGCTCCCGAGCCGGTCGATCCCCCGCCCGTCGTCATCAACCCGCCCAAGGCTGAACTGACTGGCCCGGCAACGGCCAAGGCTGGCGAGCGCGTTTCGCTGTCGGCCAAGGGTTCGAACAACGGTGGCGGCAAGCTGACGTACCAATGGACCGCTCCGGCTGGCATCACCGCTTCGGCGCTGAACCAGGCTGACCTGAGCTTCACCGCTCCGGCCCAGGCGCAAGACAAGTCCTACTCGTTCACCGTCAAGGTCACGAACGAAAAGGGTTCGTCGAGCAAGTCGCATTCCGTGCTGGTCAAGAAGCAGGAACAAACCGGCGGCGGCACTGACGGTGGCAACACCGGCGGTGGTACCGATGGCGGCAACACCGGCGGCGCCGGCACGTACCCGGCCTACAAGGAAGGCACGACGTACGCCGCGGGCGACAAGGTCTCGAACGGTGGCAAGAACTACCAGTGCAAGATCTGGCCCTACACCGCATGGTGCAGCACCTCGCCGTTCCACTACGCGCCCGGCAAGGGCCTGAACTGGGACCAGGCTTGGGACCTGATCAAGTAATTCTGCTTGATCGCAAGTCATAGCGGTTATCGAAAATCGTAAAAAAGCCGTGGGTAATAAGGCGGCGCCAAGCAGTAATTCATCCCTCGCACGAAAGTGCGGGGGATTTTTTTTGGGAGTGCTTCAAGCGATTCAAACAGGGCGATGCAAGTGTGGTTAAAGCGCTTTGAGAAAGCATTCAACAACTTTGAGTGCGAGTCAGCTTGCGGCCGAGAATGGTCTCACTGCGCGGAACAGGCTCGTTCATGCAGTGATTCTTCAACTCTCTTCTTATAAATAGATACCAATGAGATCTTTCAAACTTACGTTGCTCGGTGGCGTGGTACTGGCTGCAATGTCCGGTACGGCTTTGGCGCACGGCACCATGTCTTTTCCGAAGGCGCGCGTTCTGCACTGCTACGCGGGTAGTCAGAGCGAAGGCTGCCAAGCCTACAAGGCGCAAGGCGGCAGTGTGTACGACTGGCGCGAGATCTGGCAGAAGCCGGGTGGCGAAGCCACGTTCCCGACCACGCCGGGGGATCGGCTGTGCGACGGCGGCACCAAGGCTTCGCATCGCGGCCTGAACGCACTGGCCCAATGGCCCGTGACGACGCTCAAGCCGGACGCCAATGGCAAGGTCACGCTGAAGTGGAACCACACCGTGGCTCACCGCACGAAGTCGATTCAGTTCTTCGTGACGAAGATGCCGTACGACTCCACCAAGCCGCTGCAATTCTCCGACCTGGAAAAGTTCTGCGAACAGCGCGACTTCACGCCGGCGATCGCGGGCGAAAACCGTGAACAGGAATACAGCTGCACGTTGCCCCCGGGCAAGACGGGCCGCCACCTGATCGTTAGCGTGTGGAACACGAACCACGTGGGCGACGGCGTCACCTCGGGTGAATCCTATCGCGCGTGCGGCGACGTGAACATCGAAGGCACTGCCAACATCAACCTGCCGACCGACATCGGCGCGCTGTACAAGATCGGCCAGCCCGTGGCGGGCGATTCGCTGGTGTGGCGCCTGGCTGACCCCAAGCGCAATGGCGAATACCTGGAACAGTTGCGCGTGCCGCTGGACGCGAACGCCATCCAGGGTGAGCGCTGGACGAAGGCCTTGGGCGATGCGGTCAACAGCACGTCGCAACGCGTTCGTGTTGGCCTGCTGGGCGCTGACGGCAAGACCGTGACCGCCACTGAAGGTCTGGACAAGTCGCACGTCTACTCGATCGACGGCAACAAGTACCACTTCGCCGTGACCAAGGAATCGGCGCAGGTTGAGCCGCCGCCTCCCGAAGTGATCGCGCCGCAATCGGCCATCGCTGGCCCCGCCATTGCGCAGGCCGACCAGAAGGTGCAGTTGTCCGGCGCGGCGTCGACGGGCAGCGACCTGAAGTTCTCGTGGACCGTTCCGGCCGGCATCAGCGCCGCCGTGAAGAACCAGCCCACGCTGAGCTTTGTTGCCCCGACGCTGACGAAGGACCAGCAGTACTCCTTCAAGCTGACGACCAGCAACAGCAAGGGCGCCTCTGACGCTACCCACGTGGTCACGGTCAAGGCCAAGCCGGTCGTGGATGGTGGCAACAACGGTGGTAACGAAGGCGGCAACAACGGCGGCAACGACGGCGTCACTGATGGTTCCGTGCAGGCCTACAAGGCTGGCACCGCCTACAAGCCGCTGGAGCGCGTGACGAACCTGGGCAAGGTCTACGAGTGCAAGCCGTGGCCCTACACCAACTGGTGCGGCCAGTCGCCGTTCCACTACGAGCCCGGCAAGGGCCTGTACTGGAGCCAGGCCTGGAACCTGATCAAGTAAATCACGGGCGTTAAAGGGAACCGTTGCGCATTGCGCAGCGGTTCCTGATTGACGCGAGCCCCCTTTCGATTCAGGAGGGGGCTTTTTCTTATCGCGCCTTTTTATCTGGCGGTTAGCCGGATCGCGGAAGACTTATGAAAAAGACTATGCACTTGTCACTGCTCGCGCTGTTGTTTAGCGCGGGCTTCACCCCGGTTACGCACGCCGCGCAAGGCGACGAACCCCGTCCCATTTTTGTTCGACTGAAGGCGGAAGCGCCAGACCCGGCGCTGCGACGCGCGGCGAGCCCCGAGAGTCAGCAGGCCATGGACGACCTCAAGCGCCTGACGCCCGCCATGCATCCCTTGGTAGCGCTGTCGCCGATGACGCGCAGCGTGGAAGACGTCGAGGCGCTGGAACGCCATAACCTGCTGCGCTATTACCAGATTCCTGCTGAAGCCTTGCAAGGCGTTGACGCCGAGGCCCTGGTCGCGCAGCTGCTGTCCAATCCGCTGGTCGAGAGCGCGCAGATCGAGCCCGTTCCGGTGCCAATCGCGCAAGATGCGCAATTTGGGGCTGAACCCGCCAGCAGCATCTCGGGCATTCCCGACTACACCGATTGCACGGGCGCCTATTTGTCTCGTTGCCAAGCCCACATGGGGCCGCCTGGACAGTCGGCGGTTTGGAAGCTGGGCGGCGTCAATGCGTTTGAAGCCCAGCGCATGACAGGCCACTACGGCGATAACGTTCGCCTGTTCTCGAACGAAATCGACCATTGGGACTTTGATCACATCGACCTGCCCAAACCCTTCATGGTGCATAACCTCGGCTCGGGAGTGACCGGGTCTCACGACACCATGTCAGCCGGGATCATGTTCGGCCAGAGCAACGGCTTTGGTGTCACTGGAATTGTGCCGAATGCGCAGGCGGGCTACACGAAATACAGCGTTGCGGGAATGATCGACTTGCGCCACGTGCTGCGCGCCGGAGACGTGCTGCAGATTGGCGTGCACTACGGCTGGGGTAATGGCTGCGGTCCCAACATCACTTGCTACCTGCCGGTCGAGAACGTTGACGCCGTCTTTGATGCGATCTCGTATCTGGTGAAGGAAAAGGGCGTGCACGGTATCCTGGCGGCCGCGAATGGCAACGCCAACCTGGATGACCCGTGGTTCAAGGGGCGATATGACCGCCGGGTGCGGGATTCCGGTTCGATTT
The DNA here is from genome assembly GCF_902859595.1 of Achromobacter kerstersii. Taxonomy (GTDB): domain Bacteria; phylum Pseudomonadota; class Gammaproteobacteria; order Burkholderiales; family Burkholderiaceae_B; genus Achromobacter; species Achromobacter kerstersii. The sequence continues at coordinate 319,200 of NZ_CADIJQ010000007.1, forward strand.
ATGTCGGAGCGGCCAATCCGGGCACCGGAGCTCGCGCGGGATTTTCTGAGTACGGTAGCCGGGTCGACGTGTTCAGTTGGGGCGGGCAGGTGACCACCACGACGTGGGCGGACGGTAAGCACGATTTGTACACGTTAAAGTACTCCGGCACATCGTCTGCCAACCCCATCATTGCGGGTAGCGTGGCGTGGTTGCAGAGCCTGGCTCGCGAACGCGGCCTGGGCAACATTCCCCCCAAGACCATGCGCCAGATTCTGGTGGACAGCGGCAACCCGTTGCCCGTCGTGGACCCGGTCAGAAACATCGGCGTGCAACCGGACCTGGTGCGTGCGGCAGAACTGCTGGGCGGCGACGCCATGGGTGGGGAACCTCCGCAAGCCTACTTGACCGGACCCGCCACCGCACAGGCAGGTGACAAGGTTGTCTTGTCAGCAGCCAAGTCCAGCGGCAAGGAACTGTCGTATGCGTGGAGCAGCCAGCCGGCGCTGACGTTCGCCAAGCAAGGCGCCGAGGCCAGCTTCGTCGCCCCGGAAAGCACGCAGGACGTTTCCTATCGTATCTCGGTGAAGGTGACGGACTCGCAAGGCCGCACCGCGACCACGCATCATGGCGTTCAGGTCAAGGCGAAGGCCGCGGTCGGCGTGTGCGCGAAGGCGCCTGCATGGGAGGCAAAGAAGATCTACAACGTCCCGAACGAAGCCGTTTCCTACAAGGGCAAGCTGTATCACCAGAATTACTGGAACGTGGATGCAGCGCCGGATGTGAACTCGGCGCCGTGGGGCAAGCCCTGGAAGTCGCCGGAAGATTGCGATGTGACGCCTGCACCGATTCCGCTGCCTGTTGCCAAGATCAGCGGGCCAGTCGAAGCGAAGGCAATGGAACGCGTGACGTTGTCGGCTAGCGCGTCGACGGGCCAAGGGCTGAAGTTTGTCTGGACCAGCATGGATGGCATGGCGCTGGATGCCGCGGGTAATACCGCGTCCTTCACGGCGCCGCCTTTGGGTGCGGACCGCAGCTTTACGTTCAAGCTCGCCGTCACCGACGAACAGGGCCGCACCGCAACGGCCAGCCATATCGTGAAGGTCAAGGCCAAGGAGCAGATCCCGGAAGTGATCGCGCCGTTAGCCAAGCTGAGCGGCCCGGCCAAGGTGCGCGCGGGTGAGCGTGTCACGTTGTCCGGCAAGGCGTCGGTGGGTACCGACCTGCGTTACCGTTGGACGGCGCCGGCAGGCATTTCGGCTGCCGCGTTGGATCAGGCCGACCTGAGTTTTGTGGCGCCGGCGGCCACGAAGGACACGCCGTACCGCTTTACGCTGACGGTGAGCAACGCGCGCGGCGAGGCCCAGGCCAGCCATACCGTTACCGTGACGGCTCAGCCGGCGGTTGGCGGCGTGCCGCAGTACCAGGTTGGCACGACCTACAAGGCGGGCGATAAGGTCCAGAATGGCGGCAAGACCTACGAGTGCAAGCTCTGGCCGTATGAAGGCTGGTGCAGCGCCTCGCCGTCGCACTACGCGCCGGGGACGGGTTCGCACTGGCGTGACGCCTGGATTCTGCGCTAAGCGTCAGAAGGCTATCGTCTGATGTTCCAGCCCCTGCCGGGTTCTCCCGGCAGGGGCTTTTTCATGGGGGCGCGGGTTGGGGATTGCGGGTTGGGGATTACGGGGTGGGAATTATTCGCGCATTTCGCAGATGACCCGGTGCGTGCGCAACACCTGCTTGGCGTCCAGATAGCAGAGCATCACATCGTTTTCCAGGCAGGCCAGCGTGGCGGCGCTAGCCAGCTCCGGCGGCAAATGGGAAAGGTCAAACGCAATGCGTTCGTCGGGTCCGGCCTCTCGGCGGATTTGTTCGAGGATGTGGCCTAGCCGCGTGTATTGCTGGTGGATGTCGGGGGTGTCCGGCAGAGCGCGCGCGCGCAGCCGAATGCCGATCGCCGCGCAGGGCGCCTCAAGCGGTGTGAGTTCGTTGGGCTGCAGATATAGGGCGTGCAGCGTATGCAAGGGCGGGCGCCCGCTCATTGGCAGCGCATCCAGCAGTGCCTGGCCGCCTGTGGCGCGCGTCACCAGATGCGCCATGGCAGGCGCCGCGACGGGCTGGCTCAAGCGATATAGATGGCGGCGCTTGAAGTGGTGCACGGCCAGTGTGGACGTGGCGAACATCAGGAACAACGCGGCCAGCAGCGGCACCAGCCAGATCATCAGGCTGGGGTGGTCGGTGAACGGATGCTGGTAGTTCTCGACGGCCTGCGGGTACAGGTATCGCAGCAGCGGCTTGAACATCAACCCTTCGTTCAATGCATCCGTCACCCAGCTGATCAGTACGACGGAGCTGATGGCGTAGCCCGCGGTTTTCAAGCGGTGCAGCAACACGGACCGGCTGATGCTTATCATGGGGCAGGCTAATTGGCGGCAATGGCGTCGACAATCGGCTCGTGGTTTTCCTGGCGCTCCAGGAACTTGCTGGCCATTTCGGTATAGAAGGCCTCGAACAGCACGGCGATATTGACGAAGTGCTCGCGGATACGCCGTCTGTCTGCTTCGGTGTTGGCAAAGGTCGACAACACGCTCCAGACGAAATCGATGTGCTCGTCGGCGATGTCGTGGCTGACGTGGGCGGATTGGCCCCTTGCTGCGCCATCGCCAAAGTTGCGTTCGATATTGCTGATCCACTTCGGCTGTGTCTTGTTGGCCAGCGATTCGATCAGGTAAGCGCTGCACAGCGAGGCCAGCGGGCGGCCTTCATGCTCGAGTCCGTAATAGAAATACCCTTGGAGCAGCTTCGTCGACAGCAGCGGGTCGGTGGAATAGATCTCTTCCTTGGTCACCCCGATGCGTTCCAGGTCGTTGGCGAACAGGCTGTCGTGAAGCATTTCTTCTTCGGTGTATCCCGCCCATTTCTTGGCCAGCACCGGATCGGTCTTCGTGAAGTAGTGGACCGTCAGGGCGTCAATCACGCGCTTCATACGCAGGCGCAGGATGATCTCGATGACATGCCGTTTGTAGTATTCCGGGTCAATGGCGTTGCTGGTTAGCAGATGATCGGCGCCCTTGACCGTCTGGTAGAAGCGCGTCAGCCGGCGTTCAAGCAAGGCATCGATTTCGGCGCGGAAGTCGGGGGTCGAAACAGGAACAGGGAGCGTCATCATGGGAAGTCGCCTGAAGAGGGGGTTGCGCAAGGACTCAAATGTCCAGAGTAGGTGCGGCGCCCGCATTCGAACAGATGACCTTTCTGATGTTGCTGCGCAAACCGTTATGGGCGTTTGACCATACAGTTTGGGGTATGCTCGGCCGAGCCGCTCTGGTGCAGCGTTCAACACGTGTAAGCGAGGGAGGTTCGACGCGCAGCGTATGTTCACACTCGATAGACAGGGACGAGGCACGCTCGTCGATCAGATTTACGAGGGCGTGCAAGGGCTGATCCATGTCGGCCACTGGCCCGTGGGCGCAAGGCTTCCGTCAGTGCGGCGATTGGCCAGCGATCTTGATGTCAGTATCTTCACCGTCTCGTCGGCCTATTCGCGGCTGGTCTCGGATGGTGTGCTGTTTTCGCGCGTGGGCGCCGGTTTTTTCGTGGCGCTGCCCAAGCCGGAAATCCTGAACGCGGAACACCCGGGCGCCGTGCAGCGGCCCGACTGCGCGGCAAATGTTGTGTTGAACGCGGTTGATCTCGGCAGATATGCCGTGCCTGCGGGGTCTGGATTCCTGCCGGAAGATTGGCTGGAAGACGCCATTCCGCCGGCGGTGGTTGGCCGCTTGATGCGCCAGGAAGTGTCCATTTCGACACCGGTCTCGGTGATGGGCTTGCCGCTGTTGCGTGAGCAGATCGCATCACGCCTGGCCAACATCAGGATCAATGCTCAGCCCACGCAGATTGTGACGACCTGCGGCGCAACGCATGCGTTTTCACTGGTCAGCGGGATGCTGCTGGGGCCGGGCGACACCGTGGTGGTTGAAGAGCCGGGCTATATGATGCACAAGGCGCAGCTCGTGAAAACGGGAGCGTCCATCGTGTCGGTGCCGCGCATGGCTGACGGGCCGGATCTGGACATGCTGGAAGCGGTGGCCAAACAGTACCGCCCCAAGGCGCTCGTGATTCAGCCCGTATTGCACAACCCGACGGGCCTCACACTGTCGCCCGCGTGCGCGTATCGCCTGCTGATGCTTGCCGAACGCTATGGCTTTTATGTCATCGAAGACGACGTATTTGGCAGCCTGTGCACCGAACGCAATCTGCGCCTGAGTTCGCTGGATGGCTTGAGCCGCGTCTTCTACATCAGCAGCTTCACCAAAGTGCTGAGCCCCGCCTTGCGCGTCGGTTTCGTCGCGTGTCCGCCGGCATTCTGCGAACCCATCATCGAGGCGAAGATTCTGTCGGTGCAGCACAGTTCGTCATTGCAAGAAACAATCGTGGCGCATGTGTTGCGCTCGGGACGCTATCAGGCGCATCTGAGCGCCTTGCGCGGGCGCATTCTGAGGGCGCATTCGGCTGCGCGATTGGCCTTGTCCGAGGTGGGGGTGGCATTCGACGGGCCGCCCAACGATGGGCTGTTTCTTTGGGGAAGGCTGGGCGCGCAGGTTGATATCGACGGGCTTATTGATGCCGCATTTCGCGATGGGATCTTTCTGCTGAGAGGGACGCTGTTTTCGGTCCGGGGCGATTTCGAGCGGCATATGCGCTTCAATATCGGCTATTCGAGCGACCCGCGTCTGTGCGCGTTGCTGGATCGCTTTCGTGTCGGCGTGGCCTCGGAGTCTATGGCCACGGACGCACGGGCACGAAAAAGACAGGCATGAAAAAAGGGCCCGTAGGCCCTTTTTAATGATTTGCAGAACTTCTGAAGAAACGCTGCAAATCTGAATTTGGAGCGGGAGACGAGTCTCGAACTCGCGACCTCAACCTTGGCAAGGTTGCGCTCTACCAACTGAGCTACTCCCGCATGGGTTCCGACTTAGCACTGCTCAGAACCTGTTTTCTTATTCACTCTGATCAACTTGGTTATCGATCAGAAGGCGCGCATCTTACATGATTTTTTTGAGTTTGTCATGAGCCTGATGTCTTTTTGCTTTTTTCGCCGAGATCTCTTTGCAGAGCGGCTGTTGAAAAAGGCAGTGAATTCAGACCCAAACACTCAATCAAGTAATATGAGCGAAGACAGAAACTATAGCACAACCCGTAGCACCCATGTCAAATCCTTCTGCTATCAACCCGGCGCCAAGCGCGCTGATTCCCATCACGCAAGACCTGAGCCGGCTCAATACGCTGGGGCTGGCCTCTCAAGCCCAGGCGTTCGTGTCGCTGGACGATGTGGCGCAATTGCCCGCCTTGTCGGCTTTGGCGCGCGAAGCAGAATCGTTGCTGGTGTTAGGCGGGGGCAGCAATGTGGTGCTGCCCGAGCGAGTGCCGGGTCTGGTGGCCAAGGTTGCGTTAAAGGGCGTGCGTTTGCTGGAATCCCGGCCGGATGCCTGGATCATCGAGGCCGCTGGGGGCGAGAGCTGGCATGGCTTCGTCGAAACCTGCGTGAACAACGGATGGGATGGCCTGGAAAATCTGGCGCTGATTCCCGGTACCGTAGGCGCGGGCCCGGTGCAGAACATCGGCGCCTATGGCGTGGAGTTCGAAGAACGCTTTCACAGCCTCACGGCGTGGGATGTGCCGGCCGCAAGCCTGGTCGAGATGAGCGCGGCCGATTGCCGTTTTTCCTACCGTGACAGCGCTTTCAAGCACGATGCGCCCGGGCGCTGGATCATCGTCAGCGTGCGGTTCGCGCTGCCGCGCCCGTGGCAGCCGGTATTGGGATATCCCGACCTGCAGCGCCATGCCGCGCTGGCCAAAGGGGCGCCCACCGCGCGTGGCATTTTCGACGCGGTCTGCGAGATTCGCCGCGCGAAACTGCCCGACCCCGCCGTGACCGGTAATGCCGGCAGCTTCTTCAAGAACCCCATCGTTGCAGCCAACGTGCGCGATGGCTTGGCGGAGCGCTTTCCGGGGCTGGTCTCGTATGCGCAGCCCGACGGCCGCTACAAGCTGGCGGCAGGCTGGCTGATCGATCAGTGCGGCTGGAAGGGGCAAGCGCTGGGTGCGGCCGGTGTGCATGACCGGCAAGCGCTGGTGCTGGTAAACCGCGGCGGCGCCACGGCGGCCGACATCATGGGCCTGGCCCACGCCATCCAGGCGGCGGTGCAGGCGCGTTACGGCGTCAATCTGGAACCCGAACCCGTCGTGGTGTGAACGGCGCCTGGCAGACGAAAAAAAGGACCCTCAGGGGTCCTTTTTGATAGGCGCGAGCCCGAGCCCGAGCCCGAGTCCGAGCCCGAGCCAGAGCCAGGCTTAGAGCCCCAGCACCGACTGCATGTCGTACAGGCCGTTGTGCTTGTCTTCCAGGAAGCGCGTGGCGCGCAGCGCGCCTTCGGCGTAGGTCGCGCGGCTGCCCGAGCGGTGCGTGATTTCGATGCGTTCGCCGATGCCGCAGAACGACACCGTGTGATCGCCCACGATATCGCCGCCGCGCAGCACCGAGAAGCCGATGGTGCCGGGCTTGCGCACGCCGGTGTCGCCGTGGCGGCTCCAGGTGGCGACATCAGGCAGCGCCACATCCCAGGCCGACGCAATGGTTTCGCCCATCTTCAAGGCCGTGCCAGAGGGCGCATCAACCTTGTTGCGGTGGTGCGCTTCGAACACTTCGACGTCGTAGCCGGAATTCAGGATACGGGCGGCCATGTCCAGCAACTTCAGCGTGGCGTTCACGCCCACGCTCATGTTGGGCGCGAACACGATGGCGATCTTTTGCGCGGCGACTTCAATCGCGGCGCGGCCGTTGTCGTCGAACCCAGTCGTGCCGATGACGGCGCGCGTGCCGTGCTTGACGCAAGCTTGCAGGTGTTCCAGCGTGCCTTCGGGGCGCGTGAAGTCGATCAGGCAATCAGCGTTGGCCAGGGCGTCGAGATCATCGGTGATGAGGACGCCCGTCTGTTTGCCCAACGGTGCGCCGGCATCCTGGCCCAGGGCGGTTGAACCCTTGCGGTCCAGCGCAACCGTCAGTTGCAGGTCGGTGGACTTGAGGATGGCGTCGATCAGCATTTGGCCCATACGGCCGCTGGCGCCGGCAATTGCAATACGCATGAAAAAAATCCTTGGGGTTACCGGAGCGGCTCGGGCGCGTTGCCGGGCTGGCCGGGGTACTGGTTCAGCGGGCTGACGGGGGCGGCGGAGTCACGCTTTTGCAGCGCTTCGTCTTCCTTGATCCGCTCCATGTCCCGGTCCAGGCGCGTGTCGGCCTTTTCGTCCGCCGTGCTGCTGGGCGTATTCAGTTGATACGGCTGCAGGTCGGGTTGCTTGTCGCCTTCCCAGCGGGTCAGGCGGTCGTTCTCGAACCAGACGGTGAACTTGCGTTCACGGGCTTCGCCGTAGCCGGGCTTGTAGTAGTAGGGGTAGTCCCAGCGGTTGGCGTGCAGGACGCTGGTCAGCGTGGGGCTGCCCAACGCGAAGCGCACTTGCTCGCGCGTCATGCCCGGCTGCAACAGGGAGACTTGCTCCTGGGTGATCCAGTTGCCCTGCTGGACACCGGCTTTGTAGGGGAAGCCCCACTTGTCCCCCGAGCAACCGGCAAGAGCGACGGCCAGGGCGGCAACGGCCAATCCGGTCTTCAGTGAGCGGGAGGGAATTCGTGCAATCATGGACACTACGCGCCCCTATTATTTGGAAGCAGACAAAACCGTTATCATAAAGGTTTCATAAGGATAGTTCCGCGGGGCGGCATGAATTCAGGTGAGCCGGCTCGCGGCGCACCCCAATCCTTGCCCATGCCAACGCGGACGGAGAGCGATTACACCATGAGCGACCAAAGCGAACTGAAGAACATGGGTTTGAAGGCGACGTTTCCGCGCCTGAAAATTCTTGATATTTTCCGCAAATCCGACCAGCGGCACCTTAGCGCCGAAGACGTTTACCGCGCCCTGATTGGCGAAAACGTCGAAATTGGCCTGGCAACGGTCTATCGCGTGCTGACGCAGTTCGAACAAGCCGGCATTCTTGCCCGCAGCCAGTTCGACAGCGGCAAGGCCGTGTTCGAGCTCAATGACGGCGATCACCACGATCACCTGATTTGTACGAATTGCGGCACGGTGGTCGAGTTCTCAGACCCGGACATCGAAAAGCGCCAGCAGAAGATTGCCAAAGACAACGGCTTTGCGCTGGAAAGCCATGCCATGGTGCTTTACGGCATCTGCGGCAGCTGCATGAAAGGCCGCTAATCCGCTAGCGTCCGCCCCACGGTCCGTGGCCGCGCTCACTGCGGGCCAGTGAGATCAAAAGCCCCTCATATTAGTAGGGGCTTTTTTTATGGGCGCCATCTATAAAAAAGCCCCCGGGCCTGAGCGCGGGGGCGGTCTGTTTTTCTAGCCGGTGACGCACCGAAGGCGTCATTCACCCGCGGGGTGGCGGAATCCTTCAAGCATCTCGCGCGCGTGTTCTCGCGTGGTGGCGGTGAGCTTGATGCCACCCAGCATCCGGGCGATCTCTTCGACGCGGTCGGCTGCGTCCAGCTCTTCGATGCTGGAGCGCGTGGTGCCGCGTGATTCGGTCTTGCTGACCAGGAACTGGTTGTTGGCGCAGGCGGCCACTTGCGGCAAGTGCGTGACGCACAGCACCTGATGGCGTTCGCCGAGTTCGCGCAAGAGTTTGCCAACCGCTTCGGCTACCGCGCCGCCAACACCGCTATCGACTTCGTCGAAGATCAGCGTGGGCACGCGAGCCGCGCGGCTGGCGATGACGGACAGCGCCAGCGAAATACGCGATAGTTCGCCGCCCGAGGCCACCTTGGCCAGGGGGCGGGGCGTGGTGCCAGCATGGCCGGCCACCAGGAATTCCACTTGTTCATTGCCATGCGCGGACGGCGCGGAAGCGGCCAGCGTGGGCTCAAACTTGCCGCCTTGCATGGCCAGCGTCTGCATGGCCAGCGTGACTTGTTTGCCGAGGTCTTTTGCGACCTTGCGGCGGGCCGTGGTGAGTTTCGCCGCGGCCGTGTCGTACTGGGCCTGCGCCGTGACGGCTTGGGCGCGCAGCGCGTCGATGTCGCCTGCGGCCTGCAACGCGGCCAGTTCGGCGTGCAGCGCATCGCGCAACTCGCACAAGCCATTGGGTTCGGTGCGGAATTTGCGGGCGGTTTCGAACACCAGGCCTAGCCGCGCTTCCACGTCGGCCAGCCGCTTCGGGTCGAGATCGACGCGGCTGACGTAATTGTTCAGGTCAGACACGGCTTCGCTGATGGCGATGCGAGCCGATTCCAGTTCGTCATACACGCCTTGCAGGCCGGGGTCGTGCCGAAGCAACTGCTGGATGCGGGAGTTGGCGGAGGTCACGCGGTGATGCGCGGAGTCGCCTTCGCCGTCCAGTGCTTCAAGAATTTGCGAGGCGCCGTCCAGCAGCGATTGCGAATGCGACAGCCGCGTGTGCTCGGATTGCAGCGATTCCCATTCGTCCGGGCCTAATGCCAATTGGTCCAGCTCGTCGACCTGCCATTGCAGGCGGTCGCGTTCGGTGGCCAGGCTGGCCGCATCTTTTTCGGCCGCTTCCAATTGCCGCGCCAGCGCGCGCCACTGCTTCCATGCCTGGCCGACGGCTTGGCGCAGATCGCCATGGCCGCCGTGGGCGTCGAGCAAGTCGCGTTGGGCATCAGGGCGCATCAGGCTTTGATGGGCGTGCTGGCCGTGGATATCGACCAGGCTATCGCCCAGTTCGCGCAGTTGTGCGACGGTGGCCGGCGTGCCATTGATGTAGGCGCGGCTGCGGCCTTGCGCATCGATTACGCGGCGCAGCGACAGTTCGTCGTCCGCATCAATCTCGCGTTCGGCCAGCCAGGCGTGCAGGGATTTGGGCGTGTCGAAGACGGCGGTGATGTCGGCGCGCGCAGCACCTTCGCGCAGCATGCTGGCGTCGCCGCGTTCGCCCAGCGTCAGTGCCAGCGCGTCCACGAGGATGGATTTGCCCGCGCCGGTTTCACCAGAAAAGACGGTAAAGCCGGGGCCAAAATGGATTTCCGTTTGTTCGACGATGACGAAGTCGCGGATATGCAGGGTGCGCAGCATGTCGGGGCGCTTACTACTCTACGTTGTCGGTGGCCTGGGGCATCAGGTTCCAGTGCAGCTTGCGGCGCAGGGTGGAAAAGAAGCTGTAGCCTTCAGGGTGCACGAAGCGGATGGTGTACGGCGCGCGCTGCACGACGATGCGGTCGCCGGGTTGTAGGTCGGACCAGGTTTGCATGTCGAAATGCACACTGGCGCCAACTTCCACGCGGCCCATTGCCGTCAGTGTCATGTTCAGCACGCCCGTGTCAGGTATCACGATAGGGCGGTTTGACAGCGTTTGCGGGGCCACGGGCACCAGCACCATGGCGTTCATGCCGGGATGCAGGATGGGGCCGTTGGCAGACAGCGCATACGCGGTTGAGCCGGTGGGCGTGGCGATGATCAGGCCGTCGGCGCGCTGCGTGTACATGAAGGCGCCGTCCAGCTCGACGCGCACTTCGATCATGCCGCCGCGGCCGGCGCGGTTCAGCACGACGTCGTTCAGCGCCGACGCGGAATACATTTTTTGATCGCCGCGCCACACGCTGCCTTCCAGCAGCATGCGTTCTTCGATCTGGAAGCTGCCTTCCAGTACACGCGCCAGCGCGCCGTGCGCGTCTTGCAGCGGAATGTCGGTGATGAAGCCCAATCGGCCGTGGTTGATGCCGACCAGCGGCACGCCATAGGGGGCCAGATGCCGGCCCGCGCCCAGCACGGTGCCATCGCCGCCCATCACGACGGCCAGCGAGGCATTCTGGCCAATCTCTTCGAGGGTAGCGACGGGGTATTCGGTCAGGCCGGTGTTGCGCGCGGTGTCCGCATCGATAAGCACGTGCCTGCCCGCTTGCGTCAGCGCGTGCGCAAGTGCTCTCAGCGGTGTGTCCAGGCCGGTGTCCTGGTATCTGCCGATCAGGGCGACGGTAGGAAAGTGCATGGCTGCGTGCGTATCAAAAAGGCGGAATCCGAAAGCCAAAACGTGCCCCGAATGGGCGGTTTAGCCGATTATATGGGGCCGCATATCTGCTTGCGGGACAAAAATCGCCTTAATTGGAAAAGATTCCCTAAAATACCTGCTATGGATGACCGCGCACGCGCACTACTGAAAGCGTTGATAGAACGCTACATCGCCGATGGGCAGCCCGTCGGCTCGCGGACGCTATCGAAAGTCTTCGATTTGTCCCCAGCCACCATCCGCAATGTCATGGCGGATCTTGAAGAGCTGGGGCTGATCCACAGTCCGCACACCTCCGCCGGCCGGGTTCCCACGCCGCGGGGCTATCGCATGTTCGTCGATTCCCTGCTTGCGGTGCAGTCCTATCAGCTGCAACCCCACAACATGGGCGAAATGCTGTCGGCCGCCGAACCCACGCGCGCCGTCAACGCGGCCGCCGCCTTGCTGTCGAACCTGACGCAATTCGCAGGCGTGGTGCTGACGCCCAAGCGCGCTCAGGTGTTCCGCCAGATTGAATTCATCCGCCTGTCCGACAAGCGGGTGCTGCTGATCATCGTCACGCCCGATGGCGACGTCCAGAACCGCATCCTCTTTGTGCAGCGCGATTACGTCGAAGCTGAATTGCTGGAAGCCGGCAATTTCTTCAACATGCATTTCGCCGGCAAGTCCTTCAATGCGGTGCGGCAAACGCTGTCGACCGAGCTCGCCCAACTGCGCGAAGACATCTCACGCCTGATGCAGGCGGCGGTGGAAGCCAGCGCGGAAGCGGCGGAAGATGGCGACGCCATGATCATTTCCGGCGAACGCAAGCTGCTTGACGTGACGGACATCGCGTCCGACATGGACCGCCTGCGCAAAATGTTTTCGCTGTTCGAAAAGAAGACCGACCTGCTGCAACTGCTGGACGTGTCCAGCCGCGCGCAGGGCGTGCAGATCTACATCGGCGGCGACTCGCAACTGGTGCCGATGGAAGAAGTGTCGGTCATCACCGCGCCTTACGGCGTGGACGGCAAGGTGGTGGGCACGCTGGGCGTGATCGGCCCCACCCGCATGGCTTACGAGCGCGTCATTCCCATCGTGGACATCACGGCGCGCTTGTTGTCCAACGCCCTCAGCCACAACCAGTAGTTCCATTCAAAGCTACATCCTCCTTGCGGAGGAAGGGGAGTTTTTGTGTTTCTTCGCCTGTTCAAGTATCTATGGCCTGAACGCTATCTGCCGGAAACCGAGCAGGACGACCCCTTCAACGAAGATCCGCCGCCGCGTGGCCTGGACAAGATCGGCGTGCTGCTGGTGAACCTGGGCACGCCGGACACCCCCAGCAAGAAGGACATCAAGAAGTACCTGGGCGAATTCCTGTCCGACCCGCGCGTCATCGAAATTCCCCGTTATTTGTGGAAACCCATCCTGCACGGTCTGGTGCTGACGCTGCGCCCGAAGAAGCTCGCGCCGCGCTACGCCGGCGTGTGGCTCAAAGAGGGTTCGCCGCTGATGGTCTACAGCCAGCGCCAGGCGGAAGGCGTGCGCGCGGCCTTGCAACAGTCTGGCATTAATGCCGTCGTGGAATTGGGGATGCGCTATGGCAATCCGTCGATTCCCGATGCGATGACACGATTGCGCGCCGCTGGCTGCGAACGCATCCTGACCGTGCCGCTGTATCCGCAATACGCCGCGAGCACCACGGCCACCGTCGTGGATGCGGTCACCCGCCATGCGGGGCGGCTGCGCGATCAGCCAGAACTGCGCTTCACCAAGCGTTTCCATGAAGACCCGGCCTGGCTGGACCCATTGGCGGCCAGCATCGAGTCCTTTTGGCGCGAACGTGGCAAACCGCAGAAGTTGGTAATGAGCTTTCACGGCCTGCCGCGCTATTCGATCGAATTGGGCGACCCGTATTACCGCGATTGCATGGAGTCGGCGCGGTTGTTGTCGCAACGCCTGTCGCTGCCGCGTGAGCAGATCGAAGTCACGTTCCAAAGCCGCTTCGGCACTGCGCGCTGGCTGGAGCCGTACACCGAACCTACGCTTAAGGCGCTGGCTGCCTCGGGCATTACCGAGGTGGATGTGGTGTGCCCGGGATTTGTGGCAGACTGTCTGGAAACGCTGGAAGAGATCAGCCTTGAATGCCGCGACGCCTTTATCGAGGCGGGCGGCAAGCAGTTCCGCTATATCCCGGCGCTGAACGACGATCCCGACTGGATCGCCGGCTTGGCCAGGTTGGTGGAACGGAACTTGCAGGGGTGGCCTCTGACTGCCCAGCCCATCACGGACTTGAAGGAGAAGGCGCATGCACCATGATCCCAAGAGCGACAAGGTTGTAAAAAAGGGGACGGTTTCCACCCCGGTAGATGAGGATCAGGTCGAGCACGATCTGGATGAAGCGCTGGCCGAGACCTTTCCTGCCAGCGATCCCATCGCGATCCGGTCAGAACCCGACGAAGACGATGCGCGCGTGGACCGTGCTCTGAAAGAGAGCTTCCCGGCCAGCGACCCCGTCGCGCCCGCCACGCCCCACAAGAAGTAAACGCCTCCGGCCACGCCGCCGCCCGGGCGGATGCCGTCAGGGAATATTTCGCTTTCCCGGGCTTGAAATAGGGGTATTGGCCCCCATTCATGTCTGCGAAAGCCATTCTTTTTGGAGGATTCCCCATGACGGCACCCCACGAGCCTGTAGATCAGACGCCCGAAGCCGGCCAGAACGCCGGCGCGGCCCCCGCCGCCCAGGACGCCGCACAGGCCGAGCTGAACGAGTTGCGCGCCCAACTGGACGCCGCCCAGGCTACCGTCAATGAGCAGCACGACCAGCTTCTGCGTGTGCACGCCGAAGCTGAGAACGTGCGCCGCCGCGCCCAGGAAGAAGTGTCCAAGGCGCGCAAGTTCGGCATCGAGTCGTTCGCCGAAAGCCTGGTTCCGGTCAAGGACAGCCTGGAGGCCGCACTGGCCCAGCCTGACCAGACCGTTGCGACGCTGCGCGAAGGCGTCGAAGTGACCTTGAAGCAGCTGAGCGCCGCCTTTGAGCGCAATCTGCTGAAAGACATCGCCCCGGCGCAAGGTGACAAGTTCGACCCGCACCTGCATCAAGCGATTTCGTCCATTCCCCACGAGCAGCCCGCCAATACCGTGGTGCAGCTGCTGCAAAAAGGCTACGTCATCGCTGACCGGACGCTGCGTCCGGCGCTGGTGGTGGTGTCTGCCGGTCAGGGCTGAACCGCCTCGCGCGCACCATGACCGATCCCCGTTTCGATCCGGCTCAGGTTTTCCAGGTGTTCGGCATGCGTCATGTTGACACCGCGGGATTCGATGCCGCCGTGGTCCAGGCGCCGGGATCGGACTTGCGTTGCGTGTTTTTGTGGGGGCAGGATTGCTATAACTGCAATCTTTTCAAGCAGGCGGCGCTGCTGCATCAAGCCACCTTGCTTGAGCTGGGCCTGACGTGGTTCGAGGCCGATGTCTATGCCGACGAGCCCCTGGGCCGCCGCTTTTCCCTGCATGGTGTCCCCACTTTTGTGCTGTACCGGGCCGGCAAACGGCTCGGTCGTATCACCGGTTGGCCCGGATTGCCCCAGTTCACGGCGGCAATTCATCGGTTGCAAGACCCGAATGCGGAAAATTCCAGCAAGGCGTCTTGAAAAACCCTGCGAGTAGCCCCAGTTATGTGGGGACAAGAAGTTTCTCTCTATTTTCATAGATTCAATTCAAGGTAACCCACCATGAGCAAGATTATTGGCATTGACCTGGGCACGACCAACAGCTGCGTAGCTGTCATGGACGGCGGGCAGGTCAAAATCATTGAAAACGCGGAAGGCGCTCGTACCACCCCCTCGATCGTTGCCTACATGGACGACGGCGAGACCCTGGTTGGCGCACCCGCCAAGCGCCAGGCTGTGACCAACCCGCGCAACACCCTGTACGCGGTGAAGCGCCTGATCGGCCGCAAGTTCGAAGAAAAAGCGGTGCAAAAGGACATCAACCTGATGCCCTACACCATCGCTCGCGCCGACAACGGCGATGCCTGGGTGGAAGTGCGCGGCAAGAAGATGGCGCCTCCCCAAGTGTCGGCCGACGTGCTGCGCAAGATGAAGAAGACCGCCGAGGACTACCTGGGCGAAGAAGTGACCGAGGCCGTCATCACGGTGCCCGCTTACTTCAACGACAGCCAGCGCCAGGCCACCAAAGACGCCGGCCGCATCGCCGGTCTGGAAGTCAAGCGCATCATCAACGAACCCACCGCAGCCGCGCTGGCGTTCGGCCTGGACAAGACCGAAAAGGGCGACCGCAAGATCGCCGTCTATGACTTGGGTGGCGGCACGTTCGACGTGTCCATCATCGAAATCGCTGACGTTGACGGTGAAAAGCAGTTCGAAGTGCTGTCGACCAACGGCGACACCTTCCTGGGCGGCGAAGACTTCGACCAACGCATCATTGACTACATCATTGCCGAGTTCAAGAAGGAACAAGGCGTTGATCTGTCGAAAGACGTGCTGGCGCTGCAACGCCTGAAGGAAGCGGCTGAAAAGGCGAAGATCGAACTCTCGTCGGCTCAGCAGACCGAAATCAACCTGCCGTACATCACGGCGGATGCCTCGGGTCCGAAGCACTTGAACCTGAAGATCACGCGCGCCAAGCTGGAAGCGCTGGTTGAAGAACTGATCGAACGCACGATCGAACCCTGCCGCGTCGCCATCAAGGACGCTGGCGTGAAGGTTTCCGACATCGACGACGTGATCCTGGTCGGCGGCATGACCCGCATGCCCAAGGTTCAGGAAAAGGTGAAGGAATTCTTCGGCCAAGATCCGCGCAAGGACGTGAACCCGGATGAAGCCGTTGCCGCTGGCGCCGCCATTCAAGGTTCCGTGCTGTCGGGCGACCGCAAGGACGTGCTGCTGCTGGACGTGACGCCTCTGTCGCTGGGTATCGAAACCCTGGGCGGCGTGATGACGAAGATGATCCAGAAGAACACGACGATCCCGACCCGGTTCTCGCAGACCTTCTCGACCGCTGACGACAATCAGCCGGCCGTGACGATCAAGGTGTTCCAAGGCGAGCGCGAAATAGCCGCGGGCAACAAGGCCCTGGGCGAGTTCAACCTTGAAGGGATTCCGCCGTCGCCGCGCGGCATGCCGCAGATCGAAGTCACGTTCGACATCGACGCTAACGGCATCCTGCACGTGTCCGCCAAAGACAAGGGCACCGGCAAGGAAAACAAGATCACCATCAAGGCCAACTCGGGTCTGTCGGAAGACGAGATCCAGCGCATGGTCAAGGATGCCGAGGCCAACGCCGAGGAAGATCACCGTGTTGCCGAGCTGGCTCAGTCGCGCAACCAGGCCGACGCGCTGGTGCACGCCACCCGCAAGTCGTTGACCGAGTACGGCGACAAGCTCGAAGCTTCCGAAAAGGAAAGCATCGAAGCCGCCATCAAGGACCTGGAAGACACGCTGAAGGAAGGCGACAAGGCCGCGATCGACGCCAAGGTGGAAACCTTGTCGACCGCATCGCAGAAGCTGGGCGAAAAGATGTACGCCGACATGCAGGCTCAACAAGCCGCCGGCCAGCAACAAGCGGCCGATAACGCGAAGCCGGTAGACGACAACGTCGTCGACGCCGACTTCAAGGAAGTCAAGCGCGACCAATAATGGCCGGGCGCTGACCAGCCTCTGCCGCCCGGTAGCCGGAGAAATCCGCCTACCGGGCGTACTCATTCTGTAGCACTGAAAAGATGGCTCGTTTTTGAGCCCACGGATCATGGCAAAACGCGACTATTACGAAGTCTTGGGCGTAGCAAAAAACGCCGCGGACGACGAACTCAAGAAGGCCTATCGAAAGCTGGCCATGAAGTACCACCCGGATCGCAATCCGGACAGCAAAGAAGCCGAAGAGAAGTTCAAGGAAGCCAAGGAAGCCTACGAGGTCCTGGGTGATGAACAGAAGCGCGCCGCGTATGACCGCTATGGCCATGCGGGCGTCGACCCCAACTCCGCCGGCATGGGCGGGGCGGGAATGGGCGGCGGTTTTGCCGACGCCTTTGGCGACATTTTCGGCGAGATCTTTGGCGGTGGCGGCGGCGGTGGCCGTCGCGGCGGCGGCCCGCAGGTGTACCGCGGCGCCGACCTGAAGTACGCGCTGGAAATCACCTTGGAACAGGCCGCGGCCGGTTTCGATACCGAAATCCGCGTCCCCAGCTGGGAAAACTGCGATACCTGCCACGGCTCTGGCGCCAAGGCTGGCACGTCGCCCAAGACCTGCCGCACCTGCGGTGGCTCGGGCGCCGTGCGGATGCAGCAAGGCTTCTTCAGCGTGCAGCAAACCTGCCCGACCTGCCACGGCAATGGCAAGGAAATCACCGACCCGTGCCCGTCTTGCGACGGCGTGGGCCGTATCCGCCGCAACAAGACCCTGCAGGTCAAGATTCCGGCCGGTATCGATGACGGCATGCGCATCCGCTCCAGCGGCAATGGCGAGCCGGGCATCAACGGCGGCCCCCCGGGCGACTTGTATGTGGAAATCCACATCAAGCAGCACAAGATCTTCCAGCGCGATGGCGACGATCTGCACTGCGAGCTGACCATCCCGTTCACCACGGCGGCATTGGGTGGCGAGCTTCAGGTGCCCACGCTGGGCGGCAAGGCCGAGATCTCGATTCCCGAAGGCACCCAGTCGGGCAAGACTTTCCGGCTGCGCGGCAAGGGTATTCGCGGCGTGCGCGGCAGCTATCCGGGCGACCTGTATTGCCACGTCGTCGTGGAAACGCCCGTGCGCTTGAGCGAAGACCAGAAGAGCATCCTGCGCCAGTTCGAGGCCTCGCTGAACGACGGTGGCGATCGCCACTCGCCGCAAAGCAAGTCCTGGACGGACCGAGTGAAGGAATTCTTCAGCTGAAAGGGCTGAAGGGCCTGTGGAAAAGCCGCGACGAGATCGCGGCTTTTTCTTTTGGGGATTCGTTGGGCTTTCATTGGGCGCTTTGCCCATCTTACGTAATAAAAAGGCCGCAGCTTTACGCCGCGGCCTTGGTACTGCTACTGCTTCGTACTGCTAGTGCTACGTACTGCTAGTGCTTCGTACTGCTACTACTTCGTACTGCTAGTGCTACGTACTGCTAGTGCTACGTACTGCTAGTGCTACGTACCGCTACTACTTCGTACCGCTACTACTTCGTACTGCTGCTACTTCGTACCGCTACTACTTCGTACTGCTAGTGCTTCGTACTGCTACTACCTCGTACTGCTACTACCTCGTACTGCTACTACTAGGTACTGCTACTGCGGTTGCCGCTGTACCGGAAGAAACCGGCCTCAAGCCATGATGCCGCCTGAGGCCGGCCGGGCTACAGCAAGCAGCTCACCGGGTGATCGGCGGGTATTCGAGTTCGCCGAACGTGTATTGGCCGCTGGCCTTGGCTTGAGCCAGTTCCTGCTGGACTTCGGCGCGGGTCTTCACGCTGGCCGGAGCCGCAACGACGGGCGGGTATTGCAGTTCACCGAACGTGTATTCGCCGCTGATCTTGGCTTGTTGCAGCTGCGCTTGCACGTCTTGCGAGGTCAGGCTGGCCGCTTGGGGTTGGGCGGGCGGATAGTCCAGTTCGCCGAAGGTATATTGACCGCTGGCCTTGGCTTGCTGCAATTCGGTCGCGACTTGTGCGCTTGTCTTGGCTTGTTCAACGCCGGCGGCTTGGGCGCCAACGCCAACCAGGGCTAGGGACAGAAGCAGGGTGGTGGTTAGGGTTTTCATGGTGAGACCTCCAATTCGTTTTTAGTGGGGACCGAATCCGGCGGCCCTCCGTCGTGGTTCGTTGTTTGTTCCCGATGACTGAATTGTGCGCGTCATCCCACCTGGGATAAACCCGTATTCCTTGAAAACATCTTTCCAAATAACCGAGTAATAAGTTATTTGTGAAAAAAATTCCCCACCTATGGCATGGTTATGCGGATTCAAAGGCCTGGCTGCCTGGGAACCCGGATTTCATCGTGCAAAAAAAAGCCCCTGCACAAGGCAGGGGCCGGTGTTGCGAGAAGTGCTCAGCGGATCAAGGCGTTGCCTTCTTTTTGAAGTCGCCCGCCACGGCGGTGCTGAAGCCGTCAGGCCGCAGATATTTGCGCAGGGCGGCGTTGACCGCTTCGGGTTTCAGCGCCGAGATCTTTTTGTCCATCTCGGCCGACCATTCGAATGTGCGGCCGCGTTGCAGGTAGTCCAGCCACGTGCTGGCCAGGATGTCGTCCTGCGCGCGTGCCAGGTTGCGGTAGTTCAGCAGCGCATTGATGCCGTCGGAAATTTCCTTGTCCGAGAAGCCTTCTTTCAGCACGCGGGCCAATTCCTCGTTGATGGCCTTCTCCAGGCGCTCGCGGTTTTGCGGCGCGTAGATGGCGTACATGGTCCAGCTGGCGCTGGGTTCGAACGACGAGACCGACAGCGAGCTGCGCACGTTGTACGACAGCCCTTCGGTTTCACGCACGCGGTTCCACAAGCGTGACGTTTCCGACGCGCCGAACAGGTAGTTGGCCAGGTACAGGGCCGCGTAGTCGGCGTCCGTGTCTTGCAGCTTCAGCGGCATGCGCGAGATATAGAAGGCGTTGGCCTTGTCGGGCGTGTCGATGTCGAACTGCTTGGCGGGAATGTCGCGGTAGGGATTGGGCACGCGGGTGTAGGCGGGCGCCTTCTTCCAGCCGGCCAAACCGGTCTTGATGGCCTTTTCCACGGCTTCCGGCTCGAAATCGCCAACGGCCGAATACTCGATCTTGCCCGCGCCATAGAACTTGGTGTGGAACTTGACCAGGGCGTCGCGGTTCAGGCCGCGCACGCTGGCCAGCGCTTCGTCAAACGTGGGCACATAGCGCAGGTCATCGGCAGGCCACGGGTTGTCCTGGCGAGCCAGGGCGCGGCCGGCCAGCGCCGAGGGCTCGGTCATGGCGTTCTGGATCGAGGTCTCGATCTGGCGTTGGTATTCCTCGAGCTGTTCCTTCGGGAAGTTCGCGGTGCGCACGATCTCCAGCGCCAGCGCGGTCAGTTCGGGCAAGTTTTCGCTCTTGGTCGACATCGCGACTTTGAGCGTGGTGCCGCCGCCGCTGAAGCCAAGCTCGGCTTGCAGCTTGTCCAGACGGTCCTGGATGTCCTGGCGCGACAGCTTGGCCGTACCGCGGGTCAGCAGGTCGGCGACGGCGCTGGCGTTCACGCGTTGGCCGCGCAGGTCTTTTTCATTGCCGAACTGGATCAGCATCTGCGCCTGCACGCGGTTGCCGCGCGTGGCCTTGGGCAAGAGCGCCAGTTGGACGGGGCCGTTGGGCAGGTCCAGCTTCTTGCGCTGGGTGAGCTTGTCGATATTTTCCGGCGTGGGATCAAAGGCGGATGCGGCCTTGAAGTCGGAATCGCCCTTGTAGTCCTTGAAAACGGCAGTCAGGTCTTCACGCTGCAATTGCGGGGCGCGCACCGGCTTTTCGGTGGGGATGTAGCGGCCTTCAATGCGGTTGCTTTGCACCAGATACGTGACAGCGGCCTTTTGCACGTCGGCCAGCGAGGCCTTGCGTGCGCGGTCGCGCTGCAGGAAGAACAAGCGCCAGTCGCCCGCGGCGATCGCTTCAGACAGCGCCACGCCCACCTGCTCGGGATCGCTATAGGTCTGTTCCCACGCGGTCAGCCATTTGCTGCGCGCGCGGTCCAACTCCTGTTGTGTGAAGGGCTTCTTCGCCAGCGTTTCCAGCGTGCTGGTCAGCGCCGTCATGGCGGTGTCCAGGTTCTTGCCGGGGGGCAACTGCGCGCCGAACATCGCCAGGCCCGGGTCGCGGTTTTCCATGGTGAAGCCAAACACGCCCGAAGCCAGCTTGGTGGCGACCAGCGCGTGATACAGGCGGCCCGACGGCGTGTCGGACAGAATGACGGTGGCCAGGTCCAGCGGCACGAAGTCTGCGCTGCCGGCAGCAGGGATGTGGTACATCGCGGCCACCAGCGGGGTGCCGCCCGTGCGCCGCAAGGTCACCGAGCGTTCGCCGTCTTGCGTGGGTTCCACCGTGTATTCGGGCGGCAGCTTGCGTTCGGGCTTGGGCAGCTTGCCCAGCGTTTCCTGAATATCCGCCAGCGTAGCTTGCGGGTCGAACTTGCCGGCCACGATCAGCACGGCGTTATCGGGCTGGTAGTACTCGTGATAGAAGGCGCGCAGTTGGGCGATGTCGACGTTTTCAACGTCGGAGCGCGCGCCGATGGTGTTCTTGCCGTAGCTGTGCCACTGAAAGGCGGCGGCCTGCATCTTCTGCATCAGGATGCGGGACGGGCTGTTTTCGCCACTTTCCATTTCGTTGCGGACGACGGTCATTTCCGAGTCCAGGTCTTCCTTGGCGATCAGGGAATTGACCATGGCGTCGGCCTGCCAGCCCAGATACCACTTCAAGGTGTCGGGGTTGGCGGCGAAGCTGGCGAAGTAATTGGTGCGGTCGCTGGAGGTCGAGCCGTTGGCTTGCAAGCCGCGGCGCGAGAATTCGCCCATGGCGTTGCGGGTGGTGGACGTGCCTTTGAACAGCATGTGTTCAAGCAGGTGCGCCATGCCGGTCTGGCCGTAGTTCTCGTTGCGCGAGCCCACCAGGTACGTCATGTTGACGGTGGTGGACGGCTTGGATTCATCGGGAACCAGCAGCACTCTCAAGCCGTTGGCCAGGCGGTATTCGGTAATGCCTTCAATCGAGGCGGCCTCCGAGACACCCGCCGGGAGGGGCGCGGCGCCGGCCTGAAAGGCCAGGAAGGATGAGAACAGCAGCACACCCAACGGGCGCGGCAGCTTCGACAGGGACAGGCGCATGGCAGACAATTCCTTTGGCATGGCAGAATCCGTTGGAGTGTATACGTTGGCAATGGTTCAGGGGCTGCCACCCCGTAGCGCAAGGCAAGGAAGTGCAACATGTCTCTATCTCTGGAAGTCGAAACGCCGCGGCTTGTGCTGCGCCAATGGCGCGCCGATGATCGCAAGCCGTTCGCGGCAATGAACTCAGACCCCCGCGTCACCGAGTTCCTGCTGCCGCTGTCCGAGTCCGAAAGCGATGCATTGGCTGGCCGCCTGGCGGCGGGCATTGATGAACATGGCTGGGGCTTTTGGGCGGTTGAGGCGCCCGGCGTGGCGCCGTTTGTCGGTTTTGTGGGCATCAAGCCGATGCCGCCGACGCTGCCGTTTGCGCCAGGCGTAGAAATCGGCTGGCGTCTGGCGCAGCCGTACTGGGGCCGGGGCTACGCCAGAGAAGCGGCCGAGGCCGCGCTGCGCGTGGGTTTCGAGCAGGTGGGCCTGCACGAAATCGTGGCCTTCACGGCGGTGGGCAACCAGCGTTCACGGGCGGTGATGGAGAAGCTGGGCATGCTTGCGGATGCCGACCTGTTTGATCATCCCGCTGTGGCGAAGGGGCACCCGTTGCAACAACATGTGCTTTATCGCCTGCCGCGGGAGCATTGGATGCGAACAAAAAATGGTGACGCCGACCTAGGCGGCATGCCGGTTGCAGCCGCATAACGGCCCGAAAACCGCGTCGTCATAGGGTGTTGCATTGCAATATCCTTAGTGCACAAGGCAAATTTGAGGTCGGCAGGTTCGCGGGTGTAAGCTTTTGAAGACGTAGTAGCTGTTGCCGACGGGATGCGCGACAGCCGTCTACCGGCTTCCCGTCCAACGCCAGACGCCGCTTTGAGTGCGGCGCCGGTGCTTGTCGTTCGCGCCTTCGCTGCCGGCATCCTGCCGGCGCATTTTTCGGAGGAACGACCCATGCTGACCGAGATCGTCACGCGTGCCTTGTCCCAACTGACCGGCAACGCCTTGAACGGCGACGGGATCAAAGGGCAATTTCAGTACGCCTATGCCAGTGATGACGGCCAATTCGTGGCCATACTGACCCATGACATGACCACCTATGTGGTGGACTTGAGCACCCAGCGGTATTTCGAGGAGTGCGGCGGTTCGCCCCGCGGGTTCGCCGGACATGTGCTGGAGATGGAAGGCGCCGCCGCGCGCAGCCATCCTTGGCCGGCCGCGAACGACCTATTCGACCTGGACATGGATGCAGACGAACTGTCCTGGCGCCAATGCCCCGGCTTGCGCAGTGCGTCCGCCGCCAACCGATCAGTGGAGAGCCGCGCCGCCTGAGAGTGGCCAGAAGCGGCAACACCTTACTGAACCGGCAGATTGCCGGTTTTTTTTATGCGTGGCGCGTGACGGGTTCCAGAGCCGGCCGGTACACTTTTGCCCATGAAAACGCCCGCTGAAATCGTCGCGCCCGATGGCGCAACCCTTGTCGACTGCACGCATGAACGCCATGCAGACCAGATTCTGGCCATCTTCAATGACGCGATCGTCAATTCG
Organism: Achromobacter kerstersii; assembly: GCF_902859595.1. Lineage (GTDB taxonomy): Bacteria > Pseudomonadota > Gammaproteobacteria > Burkholderiales > Burkholderiaceae_B > Achromobacter > Achromobacter kerstersii. Next base: position 342,538 of record NZ_CADIJQ010000007.1, read on the forward strand.
ACCGCGCTGTATGACTACAAGCCACGTCCGCGCGAGGCGATGCAGGGCTGGTTCCAGACCAAGCAGCAGGGCGGCTTTCCGGTGGTCGGTTTCGAGAACGCAGACGGTGAGCTGATGGCGTTCGCCAGCTACGGCACTTTCCGCGCGTGGCCCGCGTTCAAGTATTCCGTCGAGCATTCCGTGTATGTCGACGGACGTTTTCGCGGCAAGGGCCTGGGCGAAGCGATGATGCGCGTGCTGATTGAGCGGGCGCGCCAGAATCAGGTGCACGTGCTGGTGGGCGGCATTGATGCGTCCAACGACGGCAGCATCCGCCTGCATGAAAAGCTGGGCTTCACGCACGCCGGCACCATCAAGCAAGCGGGATTCAAGTTTGGCCGGTGGCTGGACCTGGCGTTTTATCAGCGGATTCTGGATACGCCTGAACAGCCGGTGGATGGCTGATCCCTTACCGGCCGCGCGTTATTTCGACAGCACCCGCATGGCTTGTTCCAGACCGGCAACCGTGACCGGGTACATGCGGTCTTGCATGATGTCGCGCATCAGCGCGATGGATTGACGGTACTGCCAGGACGCCGTGGGCTCCGGATTCAGCCAGACGGATTTCGGCCAGGCATCCAGCAGCCGCCGCATCCATTGCGCGCCGGGCTCCTTGTTGTAGTGCTCAACCGACCCGCCCGGTTGCAGGATTTCGTAAGGGCTCATGGTGGCGTCACCGACGATGATCAGCCGCCAGTCCGGGTTGTACTTGCGCAGCACGTCCCAGGTGTCGAAGCGTTCGTTCTGACGGCGCCGATTGCTTTGCCACAGGCTTTCGTAGGGGCAATTGTGGAAGTAATAGACTTCCAGATTGCGAAATTCGCTGCGCGCGGCCGAGAACAGTTCCTCGACGCGGCCGATGTGGTCGTCCATGCTGCCGCCCACGTCCAGCAGCATCAGCACCTTTACCGTGTTGTGCCGTTCGGGGACCATGCGCAAGTCCAGGTGGCCGGCATTGCGGGCGGTGCTGGCGATGGTGTCGTCCAGGTCCAGCTCCATCTCGGCGCCTGCGCGCGCGAAACGACGCAGCCGGCGCAGCGCAACCTTGAAGTTGCGCGTGCCCAGTTCGACCTGATCGTCGTAGTCCTTGAACTGGCGCATGTCCCAGACCTTCACGGCCGTGCGGTTGCCGGCCGATGCGCCGCCCACGCGGATGCCTTCGGGGTGATAGCCGCCGTTGCCGAACGGCGAGGTGCCACCGGTGCCGATCCATTTGCTGCCGCCCGCATGGCGTTCCTTCTGCTCTTCCATGCGTTCCTTGAAGAGCTCCATCAGCTTGTCCCAGCCGTGCTTTTCGATGGCGGCTTTGTCTTCGGGCGACAGGTTCTTTTCGAACTGCTTGATCAGCCAGTCCAGCGGGATCTCCTTGCCGGCGGGCAGGGCGGCTTCGATGCCTTTGTAGTAGGCGCCAAAGGCCTTGTCGTAGCGGTCGTAAAGCGACTCGTCCTTGACCAGCGTGGCGCGCGCCAGGAAGTAGAACTCGTCCAGCGTGGGCGCCATCAGGTCGTGGCGCAGCGCGTCCACGAGCGTCAGGTATTCCTTGACCGAGACGGGCAGCTTGTGTGCCCGGAGGTGGTAGAAGAAGTCGATCAGCATGAGCGGGCTGCGCGTGGCGGCAAGATCAGCGGCGCTGGCCGCCGCGCGTCATGGCCGCGAGGCGTTCCAGCAGATGCACGTCTTGCTCATTCTTCAACAAGGCGCCGGCCATCAGGGGCACGGCGGTGGCGGTGTGTGCGTCGATCTCGGCGGCCGTGGCGTTTTCAGCCAGCAACAGGCGCAGCCAGTCCAGCAGTTCCGACGTTGACGGCTTTTTCTTCAGGCCCGGCGCATCGCGCAGCGCAAAGAACGTGTCCAGCGCCGCACGCAGCACGTCCTGCTTCAAATGCGGGTAGTGCACGGCCACGATGTCGCGCATGGTGTCGCGGTCGGGGAAGCGGATGTAATGGAAAAAGCAGCGGCGCAAGAAGGCGTCGGGCAGGTCCTTCTCGTTGTTGGATGTGATGATGACCAGCGGGCGATGGCGCGCGGAAATGGTCTCGCGCGTTTCGTACACATGGAATTCCATGCGGTCCAGTTCGCGCAGCAGGTCGTTGGGGAATTCGATGTCGGCCTTGTCGATTTCGTCGATCAGCAACACCACCGGCTCATCCGCCTGGAACGCTTGCCACAAGGTGCCTTGAACGATGTAGTTGCGGATATCGCGGACTTTTTCATCACCCAGCTGCGAGTCGCGCAGCCGCGACACGGCATCGTATTCGTACAAGCCCTGATGCGCCTTCGTGGTGGACTTGATATGCCATTGCAGCAGCGGCCGGCCCAGGGCGCGTGCGACCTCTTCGGCCAGCATGGTCTTGCCGGTGCCGGGTTCGCCTTTGATAAGCAAGGGGCGCTGCAAGGTCAGGGCGGCGTTGACGGCGAGTTTCAGGTCATCGGTGGCGACATAACTGTCGGTGCCGTTGAAGCGGGCAGGCGACGCGGAGGTGGCGGACTGGGCTGCTGACATTGTCTGATGGCTTCCGAGAATTGACGGGGATCAAACCCATCGTAAGGTATTAATCCTGGGCAATTATCGTACAATCAGGCGGTTTTGCAGTTGGATTTGCAGCTGGGTTCGACCCGCAACGTGTTTGCAGGGGGCCAAAGTGTGAGCAGGCCCTAGTCCTTAAGCCATACCAAGAAGAGCCATTCCAATGAAGTTGCGAACCTCTCTGAAGTGCACGGTTTCCGTGTTGGCCGCGATGGCATCCTGTGCGATCGCCGGCCAGGCTGTTGCTGCTGACGCAGCGCCTGTCGGTAATATCCAAAACGCCCGCGACAAGGTTTCCATGTGCATCGGATGCCATGGCATCGAAGGCTACAAGGCGACGTTTCCCGAGCTCTATCACGTGCCGATGATTGCTGGCCAGAACGCCAAGTACATCGAAACCGCCCTTAACGAGTACAAGAAAGGCGCGCGCAGCCATCCCACGATGGACGCCATTGCCGGCAGTTTGTCCGACCAGGACATCGCCGATCTGGCCGCGTACTACTCGAATCTCAAATAAGGGGCAAACCATGAATCGCACGATGCTTGCCCTTCTGGGCGCGACCCTCGCAATCGCGGGCTCTGCCGCCCACGCGCAGGATCTGGCGGCTGGCAAGGCCGTCTTCGACAAATTCAATTGCGCGTCGTGCCATGGCGCCGACGCCAAAACGGCGGTGGACCCAGCCTACCCGACGCTGGCCGGCCAGCACGCCGATTACCTGTCCCATGCACTGAAAGCCTACAAACGCGGCGCCTCCGGCAGCGCGGCCACGGCCAATGTGCGCAAGAACCCCATCATGGGCGCGTTCGCCACGCAACTGTCCGACCAGGACATCTCCAACGTATCGGCGTGGCTGGCGTCCTTGCCCAGCGACCTGGGCGTACGCAAATAACCCGCTAGCGGGTTCAGAGGCTGGCGCGGCGGCGGATCAGATCGATATAGCTGTCGCTGTCCAGCGGCGTGCCCAGCCGCTGCGCTTCCCACACCACCTGTCCCAGGCATTCCATGATTTCGTGCGCCGCGTGATGGGCGTCCGAGCGCGCCGTCAGTTGCTGATAGGCGAGGCGGATGCCGGGCGGATGGTCGATTGACAGCTGCTCTGCAATGGCCAGGTGCATGGACAAGTGCAGAAAAGGATTCGTGCGGCCCTTTTCCACGGCGTATTCCGCGGTCATGGCGTCGGGGCTTTCAAGGTCGCCGTGATATTCCGGATGCTCGATGATCCAATCCAGCGCGATGGCCTCAAGCGGGGTCAGCACCTCGTTGGCGCGGTGCTTGCGCCAGGTGTCGATAAAGAATTCGCGGACTTGGTCGCGTGAGGGATTGAACATCGGGTCGGGGCAGAAATGCGGGATGGAGATGCACTATTTTACCGCCCCCGGGGCGCGGTCAGGTTTCTGTAGCGTCTTTGCGATATAGAATTGGTTGCTATACGCCATCCGGAGTGCGGTTCGCGAGGGTGATTTTCCCCTGCGGAATCGGACGCTTTCCGATGCGGCGCATGCAGAAAAACCACCCGGAGCAAATGGAGCATTCATGACCTACCAACATATCAAGGTTCCCGCTGGCGGCCAGAAGATCACGGTCAACGCTGATTTCTCGCTGAATGTGCCTGAACAGCCCATCGTTCCCTTCATCGAAGGCGACGGCACGGGCGCCGATATCACCCCGGTGATGATCAAGGTTGTCGACGCCGCGGTGCAAAAGGCCTACGGCGGCAAGCGCAAGATCCACTGGATGGAAGTCTACGCGGGCGAGAAGGCCACCAAGGTCTACGGCCCCGACGTGTGGCTGCCCGATGAAACCCTGGAAGTCGTCAAAGACTACGTGGTGTCCATCAAGGGCCCGCTGACCACCCCGGTCGGCGGCGGCATCCGTTCGTTGAACGTGGCGCTGCGCCAGCAACTGGACCTGTACGTCTGCCTGCGTCCGGTCGCGTACTTCAAGGGCGTGCCCTCGCCGGTGCGTGAACCCGAAAAGACCAATATGGTGATTTTCCGCGAGAACTCGGAAGACATCTACGCGGGTATTGAATACATGGCCGAAAGCGAGCAGGCCAAGGAGCTGATCCAGTTCCTGCAAACCAAGCTCGGCGTGAAGAAGATCCGCTTCCCGAACACCTCGTCCATCGGCATCAAGCCCGTGTCGCGCGAAGGCACCGAGCGCCTGGTGCGCAAGGCCGCGCAGTATGTCATCGACAATGACCGCACGTCGCTGACCCTGGTGCACAAGGGCAACATCATGAAGTTCACGGAAGGCGGCTTCCGCGACTGGGGCTACGAGCTGCTGCAAAAGGAATTTGGTGCGCAGCTGATCGATGGCGGCCCGTGGTGCAAGTTCAAGAACCCGAAGACCGGGCGCGAGATCATCGTCAAGGACGTGATCGCCGACGCCTTCCTGCAGCAGATTCTGCTGCGCCCGGCCGAGTACGACGTTATCGCCACGCTGAACCTGAACGGCGACTACATCTCTGACGCGCTGGCCGCGCAAGTGGGCGGCATCGGCATTGCGCCGGGGGCCAACCTGTCGGACTCGGTGGCCATGTTTGAAGCCACCCACGGCACGGCGCCCAAGTACGCGGGCAAAGACTACGTGAACCCCGGTTCCGAAATCCTGTCGGCCGAAATGATGCTGCGCCACATGGGCTGGACCGAAGCTGCCGACCTGATCATCTCCAGCATGGAAAAGTCCATCCTGTCCAAGAAGGTCACGTACGACTTCGCCCGCCTGCTCGAAGGCGCGACGCAAGTGTCGTGCTCGGGCTTCGGTCAGGTCATGATCGAAAACATGTAATTCGCGGTTCGCTCCGCATTGCTCCGTAGAACCCGCCCGCCGTCATGGCGGGCGGGTTTTGTCTACCGGGTTTATCTACCCTTACTCGCATGAAGCGCGCTGCGCTTGCATCGTTCTTTTCAGGTTGATCGCTGTGCCCCGAATGTATGTTTCCCTGGCCACTTGGCTGGTATTGCTGGTTCCTGCCCTGGCGCTGACCAGCCCGGTGGGTGGCCCCGCTGTGCTTTACCTGGCCGGCCTGGTCGCGCTGACGGCGCTGGCGGTGAACGCCATCAAGCGTTACGAGCCCATGGCGTTTGGCGAGTTGTGGCCGATGTCGCTGGTGTTGCTGCTGCCGCTGGCCTGTATGTTCATCACGTCCGCGGTGCGAGGCGTGTGGAGCAATTCAGAGCTGGAGAAGCTGCTGCGCTTTGCGCTGGCGCTGCCGGTGCTCTGGCTGCTGCTGCGCGCGCCGCAGCGATGGTTGAAGCTGGTGCAGTGGAGCATTTTGGCGGGCGCCATTGCCGGTTCGGTGCTGCTGATCGTTACGGTTCAGACCTTAGATCGCAATGCCATGGTTGATGTCGGCGGGCGCTATAACGCCGTGGCGTTTGCAAACATGACGCTGCTGTTTGGCGCGATGACGCTGTTGTCCCTGGGCTTTGGCCCCTGTACGCGCTGGCCGCGCGCCGAGACGACGGTAAAGCTGGTGGCCGTGGCGCTGTCCGTCTACGCCACATGGGAGTCCGAGACGCGCAGCAGCTGGATGTTGCTGCCCATTCTGGGGGTGGTGTTCTTGCTGGGCCTGCGCAACTGGAAGCGCCGCCACAAGGTGTATTGCGCATTGGCCGTCTGTGTGGCGCTGGTGGCCAGCGCCGCCGCCATCTGGACGTTCAGCACGCGCATGCACGAGATCTCGAAAGACGTGCAGGGCTATTCCACCTCGGCCAATCGCGATACGTCTTTCGGCATCCGCTTGCAGTTGTGGCATGCGTCCATCCTCATGTTCCAGAACAGTCCCATCGTGGGAATCGGGCCGAGCAAGTTCCGCGAGGAACTGCGCCAGCTGGAAACCCAGGGGATCGTGACCGCCGAAGTCGTTGAAGGGTTTGGCGAACCGCACAACGACATGCTGGCCGCGTTGTCCGGTTATGGGCTGCTGGGCTTGTTGAGCATCCTGACCCTGTATCTGTTGCCAGCCGCGGTATTTTTCCGCCGCATGGCGAGCGACGACCGGGTGATCCGCGTGGGGGCGCAACTGGGCCTGCTGTTCTGCCTGAGCTACTGCGCGTTCAGCCTGACGGAAATGATGTTCCGCAACATGCGCAGCGTGCCCAATTATTCGCTCATCGTCGTGACGCTGATTGCGTTGACGACGCCTCGCGTAGCCGAGGCCGCCAACCGCGCGCTGCGGCGCTGAAGATGGGCGGGTAAATTCCCGCGCAGTGCAAGCATTACCTGACGCAAGGCGCACTCGCCTTGCGTTTTTTTTATGGGCCTTGCGTTAGATCAAGTCGACGAGGTCGACCTAGCGAAAACCCTGCTGTGTCACCGTATTCTGACGGAACGCAATACATAAACCGTCACATTCTGCCGCGAAAAGTTTCAGGCATAAGAATGGGCACTACGAGGAGAGGCTGTGAAAAATTCCAGTCTGCGCAGGGAGCTGTTGTGGTTCGTGTTCGCCATTGGCGTTGCCGTTCTGGCGCTGGGCGCCTGGGACGCATGGCAGCGGCGCATAGAGATGGTGGCCGAACGGAAGACGGAGTTGCGCCACGTACTGGATCTGTCCGCGGGCATCTTGCGCAACGGCAAGCAAAGCGTCAGTGAAGGCATGCCGCTGGCGGAGGCCAAGCGCAATGTGGCGCGGCGCCTGACGCAACTGCGCTACGGCGCTGATGGTTATGTGGGGGTGTTCGGCGACGACTACGCCTTGCTGGCGCACCCTGACGCCAAGCTGGTGGGCACGAATGTGCGCGCCATCAAGGATGTGGACGGCCTGCCGATCTTTGAAAACCTTTATGCCGAAGGTAAGGCGGGCGGCGGCTATGTGGAGTACCGCTATCCCCGGCCGGGCGCCGACGAGGCGCTGCCCAAGATCAGCTATGCCGCCTACGACGCGGATTGGGGCTGGCTGATCTTCACCGGCTTGTATGTGGATGATGTCGACACGGCCTTCTACAGCACCTTGTGGCGGCAGGGCGGTGTGACGCTGGGCTTGCTGGCGCTGGTGCTGATCGCCGCCCTGCGCTTTTTCCGCACCCATGTGATCAACCCGCTGGATGAAGCCGTGGCCTTGTGCGAGCGCGTGGCCAATGGCGATCTGTCTTCCGCGGTGTCGCGCCACCATCGGGGCGAGATCGGCCGTTTGTTCGAGGGCATGGGAAGAATGCAGCAACGCCTGGACGTTGCCGTGCGCACCATCGTGCATTCCACCAGCTCCATCGCGGCGGCCTCGCGCCAGATTGCGGCGGGCAGCATGGACTTGTCGGATCGCACCGAGAAGCAGGCGGCCGCCCTGGAACAGACGGCGGCCAGCGTGGAAGAAATCACCGCCACGGCCAAGCAAAGCGCCGAGCATGTGCGCGAAGTCAGTTCGCTGGCGGGGCAGGCGGCGCAACTGGCGCGCCAGGGCAGTGAAGAGACCCAACACGCCATCGACGCCATGCACGAGATCTCGCACAGTTCGCAGCGCATTGGCGAAATTATCAGCGTGATCGACGGCATTGCGTTTCAGACCAATATCCTGGCGCTGAACGCGGCCGTGGAAGCTGCAAGAGCCGGCGAGCAGGGGCGTGGCTTTGCGGTTGTGGCGGGCGAGGTTCGCGCCTTGGCGCAGCGTTCGGCCACTGCGGCCAAAGAGATCAAGGGGCTGATCGAAACCTCGTCCGAATCGGTGGCGCGCGGCAGCCAGCGCGTGGAACAGGCCAGCGCCACGATGGGCAGCGTGTTGGAATCCGCCGCCACCAGCGCGCCCCTGATGGGCGAAATCGCCACCGCGTCGGCCGAGCAAAGCGTGGGGATTGAACAGATCAATCAGGCTGTGACGCACCTGGACAGCGTGACGCAGCAGAACGCCGCGCTGGTCGAGGAGTTTGCCGCGTCGGCCGCCACCTTGCACGAGCAGGCCGACGACCTGGCGCGCGCCGTGTCGGTGTTCAAGCTGTCTGCAGCCGGCTAGGCAGGCTGTGCAGCGCGCCCATGGCGCGTTGCAACCGGATGCTCAGTTCACGGCTGGCCGGCGTCATGGGCATGCGCAGCTCGTCGGTGATCAGCCCTTGCATCGCCAGGGCGCGCTTGATGGGCGCGGGATTGGGTTCGGCGAACAGCAGGCGGATCAGGCCGCGCAAGGGCTCGAAGAGTTCGCGTGCGGCCTCGGCGTGGCCCGCCTGCGCCAGGCGCATGACTTCAACATAGCGCTCCGGGTACACGTGCGCCGCGGCCGGGATGGCGCCGCGTCCGCCCGCCAGCCAATGATCCAGCAGCGACAGATCTTCGCCGCACAGCGCGGCCAGGCGTCCGCGCGCATTCAAGGCGGACAGCACCGACGGATTGCATTCCTTGACCGCGCTGAAGTTGGGCAATAGCGCCAGCTTCTCCATGGTCTCCACTGTCATCGTCACGCCAGTCCGCTTGGGGATGTTGTACAGAATGATGGGGCGTTCGGTTGCCCAGGCGATCTGGCGGTAATGCCACAAGATGCCGGCTTGCGATGGGCCCAAATAGTAGGGCGGCGGCACCAGATAGCCGGCGGGGGCCAGTTTGTCCAGGCGGCGGATGGCGGTGGCGACGCCGCGCGTGTCGACGCCGCCTGCTCCAAACACCAGCGGCAGCGCGTGCGGATCGCTGGCGATGGCTTCGGCCATGTCGATTTTTTCGGACAGGCTCAGCAGGTTGCCTTCGCCGGTGGAGCCGAACAGCACCAGCCCGGCGATGCCGGCGTTGCGGTAGTAGCGGGCCAGCGCCTGGGCGGCGTCCAGGTCCACATAGCCGCCACGCAGCGGCGTGATCATCGGCAGCCAGATGCCTTCGAATGCGGTCGTAACGGGCATGTCCATGGTTTATTGCACCGTGATGGCCGACGCCGGGCGCACCGCGCCGAATTCCGCTTGGGGCAGGCCGCACATGACGGCGTGCATCAGGTCGCCGAGTTCGTGGCGGGCGCACTGCAGTTGCAGCGTGCTTTGCGCATGGGCGTGGTCTACCGACAGCACATAGACGCCGATACGGTCGCCCAGCTCGCGGTGCAGCGCCAGCCGCACCTTCAGGGCATCCAGCGTATCGATCCTGACCGTCAGCGCCACCCGCTCGGATTGCGGCAGGGGCAGCGCGGAAGAGGAAGCGGGCGAAAGCAGGGGGCGGCGATCCAGTCGGGGAGTCATGGCGGGGGGCGGGACGGATTCGCCACTTGCGGCGATCCGTAATTCCGGTTGGTTGATGACGATTCCACTATAGAAATCGCACCGTAAATCCTGCCGATAAAAGCGGGCGCGGCGCATAAAAAACGCGTCAACGCCGCGCCGGATCAAAACGTTTTGGTCACAGACAGCAGGCCGGTTGCGCGGCCCATGTCGCGCCCGCGCGTGTTGGTGTAGACCGCGCGGTCGGCATTGGTGTCCAGGTACGCCAGCGACACCGACAAGCCCGCTCCAAAGTCTTTCGTCAGCCCCAGCTTCCAATCGGTATAGGAGCCGCGGTCGACGTTGCGCACGATCTGGCGGCCGACATGGGCGTTCAGGGTCAAGCCCCACAGCCCCGTGTCCACGTTGCCCGTCACGTCAAAGTACTGGCTGTACTTGCTGTCGGCAAAGCCGAACAGGTTGGTCATGGCGATGGAATACTTGAACATCACCGGGCCGTAACCGATGCCGGCATAGAGCTCGGTGGTGTCGGGGCTGGTGAATCCGGACGGGTAGTCGCCGGGGTAGTAGTACTGCAAGACGCCCAGGTCAACCGGCACGCCTTCTGTCAGATTGCCCTTGTAGCCGCCGTAGAAATCCATTTCGACGGGGGCCGACACGGCGCTGTTGCTGTCGCCCAGCCAGCTGATGCTGGAATTCCAGTTGCCCAGATAAAAGCCGCTCGCGTGGGCCAGATCGAAGCCGCCTTGGATGGCGGGCTGGTTGTTCGACTGCATCAGGCCGCGATAGCGGTACTGGCTGGCCAGCGTGAGGTTGGCCGATAACGAGAAGTCGCTGGCGGCGGGCGTTGTCGTCGCGACGGGGGCTTCGCTGGCCTGCGAGGTGGTGGTAAGCGCAAGCAGCGCAAGCGCGGCCAGGGTGTTGCGGGACATGGAAGACTCCTGATGTTGGATGAGGATCGCAACAATAGGAGGATCGGCATAAAGCGCGAGACAAGACTCGCGCGGTCCGCATAAAGGCGGCATCAAGAGTGCCGCGTCAACCAGGCGGCATCAACAAGATCGCATCAACGAGGCCGCATCAACAACACCGCATCAACGCGGCGCCATCCCCACCACCCGGCAATCACCCCGCGAAGCGATAGCCCACACCGATTTCGGTCATCAGGAATACCGGCTGCGCGGGATCGGCTTCCAGCTTCTGGCGCAGATGGCCCATATAGATGCGCAGGTAGTGATTGCTTTCCACATGCGATGGGCCCCAGACCTCGCGCAGCAGTTCACGGTGCGTCATGACCTTGCCGCGATGCGCCAATAGCGCGGCCAGCAGCCGGTATTCCATGGCCGTCAGGTGCACGTGCTGGCCATTGCGTTCGACAACGCGTTTGGCGAAGTCCACGCGCACCTCGCCAAACGTGATTTCGGCGGCGCTGCCCGCGCCGCCCCGTGCATGCCGGCGCAGCAGCACGCGCAGCCGGGCCAGCAGCTCGCTGACACCGAAGGGCTTGGTCAGATAGTCGTCGGCGCCCGCGTCCAGCGCGGCCACCTTGTCGGCCTCGGCGCTGCGGGCGGATAGCACCAGCACCGGCACTTCCGTCCACGCGCGCAATTCGCGGATGAGCGTCATGCCGTCTTCGTCGGGCAAGCCCAGGTCCAGCACGATGGCGTCGGGTTGGCGGGTGCCGGCTTCGATCAGGCCGCGCTTGACGGTGTCGGCTTCGTGCACGACGCAGCCTTCGCTTTCCAGGGCCTGGCGGACGAAGCGCCGGATGTTGGCGTCGTCTTCAATGATCAGGACGGTGGGCTGATAGTCGAACATGCTTTGGGGGAATCAATGGGTTTCAGGAGGAATTGCGGGCGGCGTGCCCAGCGGCAGGCTGAAGACGAATTGCGCGCCAGAGGCCTGCCCCGGCGTGTGTTCGACCCAGATGCGGCCGTGGTGGGCCGAGATGATGGCTTCGCACACCGCCAGGCCCAGGCCAACGCCGGGGGTGGCGGATTCGCGTTCGCCGCGCGTGAATTTTTCGAAGATGCGGCGTTCGGCGCCGGGGGTGACGCCGGGGCCATTGTCGCTGACGGCCACACGCAGTTCGTCATCGACGACGGCTGCGTGCAGATGCAGCGTGCTGCCTGCGGGCGTGTACTTGGCCGCGTTCTCCAGCAGGTTGCACAGCACGCGTTCGATCAGCACGCCATCGCATTCCACCAGCGGCAGCTGCGACAGGCTGGCGACCGTGACGTGATGCGCAGCCAGCGGTTCGCGCATGGCGGCAAGCGATGCGCCCACCAGCTCTTCAATCGATTGCCATTCCCGGCGCAGCGGCGTGTCGCGGCTTTGCAGGCGCGCCATGTCCAGCAGGTTGACGACCAGCGCATGCATGCGCTGTGCCTGGTCGCGCATGGCGCGCACGGTGTCCTGCACGTCGGGCGCAAGCGTTGCCTGTTGGCGCGTCAAGGTATCGGTCATGCCGATCAGGCTGGTCAGCGGGGTGCGCAAATCGTGCGACACGGCGGCCAGCAGCGAGTTGCGCAGCCGCTCCGATTCCATGCTGACCAGTGCCTGCTGCGCCACTTCCACGTAGTGCAGCCGTTCCAGCGCAATGGCGATCAGGGTGGCGTAGGCCTCGATCTGGCGGCGCGAATCCGGGTGCGAGAACAGGCTGCGGCGGGGGGCGGCCAGCGCCAGCACGCCACGCGTGCGCATGGGCGCTTTCAACGGCAGGTACAGCAGCTCGCTGTTGGACAAGGTTGCGGTGCCAGCGCCTGCGGGCTGGCCGTGGTCGTAGACCCATTGGGCCAGCGCCGACTCCAACGGCGGCATGTCGTCGGATGCCGGCGAGGCGAGTTTCAACCGGTCGTCCAGCCCCAGGATGTACAGCGCGCAGCGCGAGCCGAAGGTGGCGTGCACGAAGGCGCCGGCCGACGTTACGATCTGCTCGGGCAACAGCGCCGACGACAATTCGCGCGCAAATTCATACAGGCTGCGCGCGTCGGCTTCGCGTTTGACCGAGGCCTGGGCTTGCAGGCGCAGGCCGGCCGTCAGTTGCCCGATCAGTAACCCCACGGATAACAGCACGCCGAAGGTCAGCAGGTACTGCACGTCGGACACGGCGAACGAGGCCAGCGGCTGCACGAAGAAAAAGTCGAACAGCGCCACACTGACGACGGATGCCAGCGCCGCCGGCCCGCGTCCATGGCGTAGCGCCACGCCCACCACCGCCAGCAGGAACAGCATGACGATATTGGTCTGGTGCAGCACGGGGAATGCCAGCATCGACAAGCCCGTGGCAGCCGCGCAATAGCACAGCGCCCAGGCATAGCCGGCCCAGGAACGGGCGGTGCGCTCGTCGGCGCCCAGACTCGCGCGGCGGCCCAGCGTAAGCGGGTCGCGCCCGGGCGCGGCGCTGGCGGGCAGCGGTGGCGCGCCCAGCCGGATGATGTCGATCTCGGGGCAGCCCGCGGCCAGCATGTCGGCGAAGCTGTGCCGCCGCCACAACCAGCCGGGCGTGATGGCGGCCGTCAGCAGCGCGGACACCGACAGGCGCAGCCGCTGCAAACCGGTGGCGCGCGTGCGGCCGACGATGGCCTTGGTGATGTTGTGCCGGCGCACGTAACGCACCACCGCGTCGACCATGTCGCCGCCCGCCAGCGTTTCAGTGCGTGCGCCCAGCGAATCCGCGAACGCCAGCGTGCGCTGCATGCGGTCCTGTTCGGCTTGCGGCGTGGGCGCGGCGCGTGGGGTGTCGATGGTGACCACGTGCAAATCGCACTCCAGCTGCTGGCTCAGGCGGTGCGCACTGCGGATGACGTATTCGGCATCGATGTCCGGCCCGATGCAGGCGACGACCGCTTCGCGCGTGCGCCACACGGGTTCAATGGCGCGGTCGCGCCGGTAGGCCTGCACGTCATCATCGACGTGATCCGCCGTGCGGCGCAGCGCCAATTCGCGCAGTGCAATCAGGTTGCCCTTGCGAAAGAAATTGCGCGTGGCGTGGCGGGCCTGTTCGGGCAGATAGACTTTGCCTTCCTTTAAGCGCCGCAGCAGCTCGTCGGCCGACAAGTCCACCAGCATGACTTCGTCGGCTGCGTCGAAGACCTCGTCTGGCACGGTCTCCCAGACGCGCACGCCGGTGATGCTGCCCACGGCTTCGTTCAGGCTGTCCAGATGCTGCACGTTCAGCGTGGTCCAGACGTCGATGCCGGCCGCGAGCAATTCCTGAATGTCTTGCCAGCGCTTGGCGTGGCGTGAACCCGGCGCGTTGGAATGCGCCAGTTCGTCCACCAGCACCAGGCCGGGGCGGGCGGCCAGCGCGCCGTCCAGATCGAATTCCTTCAGGACGTGGCCGCGATACGCGACGTCTTTCAGCGGCAGCACCGCCAAGCCTTCCAGCAGCGACGCGGTTTCGCGGCGGCCGTGGGTTTCGACGATGCCCGCCAGCACGTTGACCCCTTGCGCGGCTTGCGCCCGGGCCGCGACCAGCATGGCGTAGGTCTTGCCCACGCCGGCCGACGATCCGAAGTACACGCGCAGCTTGCCGCGCACGGCTTGGCGCGCGGCCTCGTCCAGGGTCTTCAAGAGCGCGTCGGGATCGGGACGCTCGCCAGCAATATCAGCCATGAACGCGCAAGAGTGGGGTGGGGAAAGCTGGCAATACTATACGCTCGGGGCTCATGGGGCCGGGCGCAAGTTGTCCAGCGCCAGATTCAGCATCAGCACATTGACGACCGGGTCACCCAGCACGCCCAGCCAGGGCTGCTCGGTGTTGGCCTGGATCAGCGCATCGACCTGCGCGCGCGGCAAGTTTCGGGCGCGGGCCACGCGCGCGGCCTGGTAGGCGGCCGCTGCCGGGCTGATGTGCGGGTCCAGCCCGCTGCCGGACGCCGTGATCAGGTCCACCGGCACGGGCGTGGGGTTGTCGGGGTCCGCCGCCTTCAACGCGGCGATGCGGGCCTGGATGGCTTCGGCCAGCGCGGGGTTGCGCGGGCCCAGGTTCGACCCGCCCGAGGCCGCGCCGTTATACGGCATGGGCGCGGTGGCGGACGGCCGGCTCCAGAAATACTGGGGCGACGTGAACGACTGGCCAATCAGCGCCGAGCCCACGACCTTGTCGCCCTGTTTGATGAGCGAGCCGGCCGCCTCGTGCGGGAAGACCACGGCCGCGACGCCGCGCGTCAGGAAGGGGTAGGCCAGGCCCGTCACCAGCGACAGGGCGGCGAAGACGACCAGCGCGGGGCGCAGGATGCCGCCCGGGCGGGGCAGGGCGGCGGGGGATGACGTTGTGTGTTTCATGATGAATTCCTTTCGGGTTTCGGGGCGGGAGCTGGCTTAGACCCAGCCCAGCGCGGCCAGCACCATGTCAACCAGCTTGATGCCGGCAAACGGCACCAGCAGGCCGCCCAGGCCATAAATGAGCAGGTTGCGGCGCAGCAGCACAGACGCGCCCAGCGGCCGGTAGCGCACACCCTTGAGCGCCAGCGGGATCAGCACGACGATGATCAGCGCGTTGAAGATCACGGCCGACAAGATGGCGGAGGCCGGTGTGGTCAGCGCCATGATGTTCAGCACGTTCAGTTGCGGGTACACGGTGGCGAAGGCGGCCGGAATGATGGCGAAGTACTTGGCCACGTCGTTGGCCACGCTGAACGTGGTCAGCGCGCCGCGCGTCATCAGCATCTGCTTGCCGATCTCGACGATCTCGATGAGCTTGGTGGGGTTGGAGTCCAGGTCCACCATGTTGCCGGCCTCTTTGGCGGCCTGCGTGCCCGAGTTCATCGCCACCGCCACGTCGGCCTGCGCCAGTGCGGGCGCGTCGTTGGTGCCGTCGCCCGTCATCGCCACCAGCCGGCCTTCCGATTGATAGGCGCGAATCAGCTTCAGCTTGGCTTCGGGCGTGGCTTCGGCCAGGAAGTCGTCTACGCCCGCTTCGGCGGCAATGGACGCGGCGGTGAGCTTGTTGTCGCCCGTGATCATCACCGTCTTGATGCCCATGCGGCGCAGCTCGGCAAAGCGCGACTGAATGCCGGGCTTGACGATGTCTTTCAGTTCCACGACGCCCAGCGCGCGGTTGCCGTCGCTGACCATCAGCGGCGTGCTGCCGCGCCGCGCCACATCTTCGGCGAGGCGCAAGACGGGTTCAGGCACCGTGTTGTCTTGTGCGGCAATCCACGACTGAATGGCGTCGACCGCACCCTTGCGGATCATGCGATCGCCCAGATTCACGCCGCTCATGCGCGACTGCGCCGTGAAGGGCACGAATTCGACGTCGATCATGCGCGCGGCCGGCGCGTGCAGGGACTTGTCGGCCAGCGCCACGATGCTGCGGCCTTCCGGCGTTTCATCGGCCAGCGACGCCAGGCGGGCGGCGTCGGCCAGTTCGCGCGGCGACACGCCGGGCGCGGGCAGGAAGGTCGACGCCTGACGGTTGCCGAAGGTGATGGTGCCGGTCTTGTCCAGCAGCAGCACATCCACATCGCCCGCCGCTTCCACCGCGCGGCCTGAGGTGGCGATGACGTTGGCGCTCATCATGCGGCTCATGCCCGCCACGCCGATGGCCGACAGCAGGCCGCCGATGGTGGTGGGGATCAGGCAGACCAGCAGCGCCACCAGCACCGTCACCGTGACGGCTGCGCCGCCACCGGCCGCACTGACCGCGTAGATCGAGAACGGCATCAGCGTGACGACGACCAGCAGGAACACCACGGTCAGGCCCACCAGCAGAATCGTCAGCGCCAGTTCGTTTGGCGTCTTCTGGCGCTTGGCGCCTTCGACCATGGCGATCATGCGGTCCAGAAAGCTCTCGCCGGGATCGGCCGCGATGCGTACGAAGATCCAGTCGGACAGCACCCGCGTGCCGCCGGTGACGGAAGAAAAGTCACCGCCGGATTCGCGGATGACGGGGGCCGATTCACCGGTGATGGCGCTTTCGTCCACCGACGCCACGCCGGCAATGACCTGGCCGTCGCCGGGAATGGTGTCGCCGGCTTCCACCAGCACCACGTCGTCACGGCGCAGCAGGCCCGAGGGCTGGCTGATGGCCTGATCGCGCCATTGCGCGGGCTGGGCGTCTCGGGCGTCTGCCTCGCGAAAGCCTTTCAGCAAGCGGGCGTTGATGGTGGTGCGCAGGCCACGTAACGTCGCCGCCTGTTGCTTGCCGCGCCCTTCGGCCAGCGCCTCGGCGAAGTTGGCGAACAGCACCGTGAACCACAGCCACACGGTAATGGCCAGGATGAAGCCCGCCGGGGCTTCGGCCTGGCCGCGCAGGGCCATGACCCAGAGCAGCGTGGTGAGGATGCTGCCCACGTACACCACGAACATGACGGGGTTCTTCAGCTGCGCGGCGGGCGATAGCTTGCGCAGGCTGTCGACAAGGGCCGGCCCGACAAGCGAGCGCGACCACATGCCGAAAGGGCGATCTTGCGTGGCAGTTGCGGGGGCGCGGGCAGCGCCGCCGCCTGCGCTGGAGGTTGGCATTTCAATTTTGGCCATGTTGATTCCTAGCCTGTTGCATTCAGGGTTGCAGGTGTTCCGCGACCGGGCCCAAGGCCAGCGCGGGCACATATGTCAGGGCGCCCACCAGCAGTACGGCGCCAATCAGCAGCACCACAAAGAGGGGGCCGGTGGTGGGCATGCTGCCGGGGCCGGCGGGCAGGCGGCGCTTGGCCGCCAGCGACCCGGCCATCGCCAGCACGGCGACGATCACGGCAAAGCGGCCGAACCACATCGCGATGCCCAGCAGCACGTTGTAGAAGGGCGTGTTGGCGGACAGGCCGGCGAACGCGCTGCCGTTGTTATTGGCGGCGGAAGACAGCGCATAAAGGATTTCGGAAAACCCGTGGATGCCCGGATTGAGCACGCCCGCCTGGCCGGCCGACACCGACACCGCCAGCGCCGTACCGCCCAGCACCAGCAGCGGCGTGGCCAGAATGACGATGGACACCATCTTCATGTCGTACGCTTCGATCTTCTTGCCCAGGTATTCCGGGGTGCGGCCGATCATCAGCCCGGCGATGAAGACGCCCAGGATGGCGAAGGCCAGCATGCCGTACAGGCCAGAACCCACGCCGCCATAAACGACTTCACCCAACTGCATCAGCAGCATCGGCGGCAGCCCGCCCATGGCGTTCAGAGAGTCGTGCATGCCGTTGACCGCGCCGCAGGACGCCGCGGTGGTGATGGTGGCGAACAGCGATGTGGCCGCAATGCCAAAGCGGGTTTCCTTGCCTTCCATGTTGCCGCCGGGCGAGAGCGCAGTCATTGCGCTGTCGGCGCCCGCCTGCGCGGCCATGGGGTTCGCCTGCTGTTCGAAGTACGCCGTACCCAGCGCGAAGACGGCGAACAGCACGGTCATCGCGGCCAGGATGGCGATGCCCTGACGCCGGCTGCCCACCATTTCGCCGAATGTGAAGCACAGCGCGGCGGGAATCATCAGGATGGCCAGCATCTCCAGGAAGTTCGCCAGCGGGGTGGCGTTCTCGAATGGATGCGCGGAGTTGGCGTTGAAGAAGCCGCCGCCGTTGGTGCCCAACAGCTTGATGGCTTCCTGCGAGGCCACGGGGCCCATGGCCAGCGTTTGCGTCGAGGTCACCGCAGGGTCGGTCACAGGTTGGCCCTTTGCATCCAGCACCGGCTGGCCTTGCGCATCCACGCGCGGCTGGTCGTAGTGCAGGGCTTCAACCGTCTGCACGTCCTGGTAGGGGCTGAAATTCTGGATCACGCCTTGGCTGACAAGCGCCAGCGCCAGCACGAACGACAGGGGCAGCAGCACGTAAAGCGTGCAGCGGACCATGTCGGACCAGAAGTTGCCGATGGTGGCGGAGCTATGGCGCGCCAGGCCGCGGATCAGCGCGAACAGCACGGCGATGCCGGTGGCAGCCGAGACGAAGTTCTGCACCGTCAGCGCCAGCATCTGCGTCAGGTAGCTCATCGTGGCTTCGCCGCCGTAGCCCTGCCAGTTGGTGTTGCTGACAAAGCTGATGGCGGTGTTGAGCGCCGAGTCCGACGTGACGGCGCCCATGCCCGCCGGGTTCAGCGGCAACATGCCTTGGACCCGTTGCAGGGCGTACACGACCACGACGCCAAGAATGTTGAAGGCGAGCACGGCCAGCGCATAACGCTTCCAGCCCATCTCGGCCTGCGGGTCGACGCCCGCCAGCCGGTAAATGCCACGTTCAAGCGGGCGGCCCCAGGCGGTAAGCCGGGATTGCCCGTTTTCCATGGCGATACGGATATAGCGCCCAAGCAGCGGCGCGATCGCAAGCAGGACCGCCAGGTACAGGACCAGCAGTCCGACGAATTCGGCGGTCATTAGAATTTCTCCGGTTTGAACAGGGCCACCAGCAGGTAGACGAACAGCAGGGCGGCGGTCAGGCCGCTGACCCAATAGAGCCAATTCATGACGGCTCCCCCGAAGACAGGGCTTCGCAGAAGCGCAGCAGGGCAACTGTCAGCCCGGCCATGACGGCGAAGACGGCGATATAGATGGCATCCACGTTTTTCCTCCCGGGAGCCACGCTCCCTTCGAACGACGGGCCTGCGCGGCAAAAGCGGATGCGCGCCGGGCAGGCCAGGTGACCAATCAGGACACCGGCAGGTTACGGAGCGGGGGGTAAAAACGGGATATAGGTTGGGGAGGGGGGTGTAAACAAGAAATAAATGTGGACCCCCACGCCGCACTCGCTTCGCTCGCTTGCTGCCCCCCGAGGGGGCTGGCCGGCCTTGGGGCGGCCCGGCGGCCGGCCGGGTCTTCGCTCCGCACTCGCTTCGCACTCGCTTCGCACTCGCTTCG
>NZ_CADIJQ010000008.1 GCF_902859595.1 Achromobacter kerstersii
AACACCCGGCGGCTGCACTCTACGCTGGGCTATCTGACGCCGGCTGCCTATGAAGCCAGCCAGCGTCCAAAAAACACCTATCGACGTGTCCACTAAAACTTGACCACCACAGCCGGCCTGGGGCAAGCCCCGCAAGATCTTCCCCCCCCCCACTGGCGGCAAGAACCCTAAGCACACAACTCTGCCCCGCGACTGTGAAATTGCCGCTGGCGGAGCACTGTGCGTTGGGGGCCTGGGGTGCGCGGGGAGTCGATGCGCCCGAGGGAATCCGTAGGGAGCCGAAGGCGTACGAGGATGACGCAGGGGCAGTCCGGAGCGAAGGCTCCGGACCGCAATCGTTGACCCGCGCACCCCAGGCCCCCAACGCACAGTGCGCCTAAAGAACCAAATCCACCCCCACGGCACACAACGCCTAAAGAACCCAAATCCAACCCCACCACACAAAACGCCTAAAGCCCCCACTCCAACCCCATCCCACCTCAAGACCCCAACCCACTCCCATCAAGGAAAACCCGCAATAGAAAACCAGAATACCCACCCCGACAATTTCTATTACCCCCAACTCGCCCCGCCCCCTAGACTCCCCATATCCCCCACCCGGAGAGCAACATGCCCGCCTACGGCCCGCCATTGAATTTCCAGCGCTGGATTCAAGACCACGCTCATCTTCTCAAGCCGCCGGTTGGCAACCAGCAGATCTGGCAAGACGCCGACTTCATCGTCACCGTCGTGGGCGGCCCGAACCATCGCACCGACTATCACGACGACCCGCTGGAAGAATTCTTCTATCAGATCAAAGGCAACGCCTGGCTATCGCTCTGGGTCGACGGCAAACCCGAACGTGTCGACCTCAAAGAAGGCGACATCTTCCTCTTGCCGCCACACGTCCGCCATTCCCCGCAACGCCCCGAAGCCGACAGCGCCTGTCTCGTCATCGAACGTCAGCGCCCCTTGGGAATGCTTGACGGCTTCGAATGGTATTGCCCACATTGCGGCCACCTCGTGCATCGCGTCGAAGTGCAGCTAAAGAGCATCGTCACCGACCTGCCGCCGCTGTTCCAGGCCTTCTACGCCAGCACCGAACAACGCACCTGCCCCGGCTGCGGTGAAGTCCACCCCGGCAAAGGCCACACACAGCAGCCCCACCCCACCCAACACGCCACACCCGCCTAACGCCACCACCCAGCGAAGCCGTTCCCATGATTCAGAAAATCGACATGCATGCCCACTTCTTTCCGCCCATCACGCGGCAGGAAGCGGCGGCGCTTGATCCCGTCAACGCGCCCTGGCTGCGCCCCGATGGCGACGGTTCCACCGGCCAGATCATGGCGGGCGACCGGCCGTTCCGCCCCGTTGACGCCACCTTGTGGGACCCGGCGCTGCGCATCGAACAGATGGACCGCCACGGCGTCGACCTACAGATCCTGTGCGCCACGCCCATCATGTTCGGCTACACCTACCCCGCGCAGGCCGCGGCTGACTGGGCGGCGCGCATGAATGACCTGGCGCTGGAACACTGCGCGCATGCGCCGACGCGCTTGAAAGCGCTGGCGCAAGTGCCGCTGCAAGACCTGGACCTGGCATGCAAGGAAGCCACGCGTGCGCGCGCAGCAGGGCACCTGGGCGTGCAGATCGGCAACCACGTCGGCCCACGCGATCTCGACGATGACACGCTCGTGCAGTTTCTGATCCACTGCGCCCACGACAACATCCCCGTGCTCGTCCATCCGTGGGACATGATGACCGACGGCCGCATGAAGAAATGGATGCTGCCGTGGCTGGTCGCCATGCCCGCCGAAACGCAGCTGGGCATTCTGTCGTTGATTCTGTCCGGCGCGTTTGAACGCATTCCCCGCAGCCTGAAGCTGTGCTTCGCGCATGGCGGCGGCAGCTTCGCGTTCCTGCTGGGCCGCGTCGACAACGCCTGGCGGCATCGCGACATCGTCCGTGAAGATTGCCCGCAACTGCCCTCGTCCTACACCGACCGCTTCTACACCGACAGCGCCGTCTTCGACCCGCACGCGCTCCGCCTCTTGATCGACGTCATGGGCGAAGACCGCGTGCTGCTCGGCTCCGACTACCCCTACCCGCTAGGCGAGCAGGAAGTCGGCCGCCTGGTCACGCATGCCGAGCTGGTGCCGGGCGTGCAGCAGAAGATTCTGTTCCGCAACACGATGACGTTCTTCGGCCTGAACGCGTAACACGTCACGCACGACGGCGCAGCACAGCACAACGCAACGCAACGCAGCACCACACCACGACCGTGACACACGGCAACTCAAGGGAAACCATCATGACACGCACCTCCATGCTGACCGCCGCCGCGGTTGTGGGCTTGACGCTATCGGCCACTGCCTTGGCCGATGTGAAGATCGGCCTGTTGACGACCTTGACCGGCCCCGGCTCCGTGCTCGGCCAGGACCAGCTGGATGGCTTCATGCTGGCCGTGGACCAAGGCGGCGGCAAGCTGGGCGGCGTGCCGGTGCAGGTCATCAAGGAAGACGATCAGTTCAAACCCGAAGTGGGCGTGCAGGCCGCGCGCAAGCTGGTGCAAAGCGACAAAGTGCCGATCATCACCGGCGTGGTGTATTCCAACGTAATGCTTGCCGTGGTGCGCCCGGTCACCAGCGCTGGCGTGTTCCTGGTGGGCTCGAACGCCGGCCCCACCAATCTGGCCGGCAAAGACTGTTCGCCGTATTTCTTCTCAACGTCGTGGAACAACACGCAGCGCCACGAAGGCAGCGGTGAAATGGCCAACCAGATGGGCTTCAAGAAAGTCTATCTGCTGGCGCCCAACTACCAGGCCGGCAAAGACGCCATGGCCGGCTTCAAGCGCTTCTACAAAGGCGACATCGCCAACGAAGTGTTCACGCAGGTCAACCAGCCCGACTACTCGGTGGAACTGGCCGCGCTGGCCGACGCCAAACCCGACGCCGCCTACGTTTTCTTTCCCGGCGGCATGGGCGTGAACTTCATCAAGCAGTATCGCCAGGCCGGGCTCTTTGGCAAGATTCCGCTGCTGTCGGTGGACACCATCGACGGCGCCACGCTGCCCGCCCTGCAAAAAGATGCGCTGGGCGCCGTCACCAACGTGCCCTACTCGCCTGACCTGGACAACGCCGCCAACAAGGCGTTTGCCGCAGCGTTCCGCCAGAAATACGGCCGCGAGCCGTCCAGCTACGCCGCGCAATCGTTCGATGCCGCGCAGCTGATCGGCTCGGCGCTGAAGAAAACCGGCGGCAAGACCGACGACAAAGACGCCTTGCGCAAAGCGATGGAAGCCGCTGACTTCCCCTCGGTGCGCGGCGAATTCCGCTATCAGCCCAATCACTTCCCGGTGGCCGGCTTCTTCCGCGCCGACGTCGAAGCGGGCGCGGATGGCAAGGTGGCGTTCGTGAACAAAGGCCCGATCTTTCCGGACCTGGCCAAGGTCTCGGACCAGTACGCCGCCCAGTGCGTCATGAAGTAATTGCCATGTCGATGACGCTGCTGCTGGTGCAGACCTTGAACGGCCTGCAACTTGGCATTCTGCTTTTCCTGCTGGCGGCCGGCCTGACGCTGGTGTTCGGCATCATGAACTTCATTAACCTGGCGCACGGTTCGCTCTACATGATGGGCGCATTCATCGCGGCCACCGTGTTCCGTCACACCGGCTCATTCCTGCTGGCTGCCGCCGCCGTCATCGCGGGCATGGCGGCGCTTGGGCTGCTGCTGGACCGCATCGCGCTGGCGCGCCTGTATCCGCGCGAACACCTGGACCAGGTGCTGGCCACCTTCGGCTTGATCCTGTTCTTCAATGAGCTCACGCGCATCATCTGGGGGCCGGCGCCCATCAGCATGGGCCTGCCGTCGTGGTTGTCGGGCACCATCGACATCCTGGGCGTCACGTATCCGCTGTACCGCTTCCTGATCATCGTGGTGGGCTTGCTGGTGGCGGCCGGCTGCTATGTGCTGATCCACCGCACACGGCTGGGCATGCTGATTCGCGCCGGGTCCACCGACCGCATGATGGTGGGCGCGCTGGGCGTGAACATCGCGCGGCTGAACACCTTGCTGTTCGTGCTGGGCGCGGTGCTGGCGGGTTTGGCGGGGCTGATGGCAGGACCCATCCTGTCGGCCCAGACGGGCATGGGCGAACCCATTTTGATCCTGACCTTGGTGGTGATCGTCATCGGCGGCATCGGCTCGGTGCGCGGCGCGTTTCTGGCCGCGCTGATGGTGGGGCTGATCGACACGCTGGGCCGCGCATTGCTGCCGACCTTGCTGCGCGCCGCCTTGCCGCCCGCCGCCGCCAACGCGGCAGGCCCGGCCATTGCGTCGATGCTGATCTACGTGGTGATGGCGCTGGTGCTGGCCATGCGGCCGCAAGGCCTGTTTCCCGTCAAGCACGGATAAGGAGAACACCATGCTTCAGTTCTCTCCGCGCACCCTCGTCGCCACCGCCCTG
This sequence comes from Achromobacter kerstersii, assembly GCF_902859595.1. Taxonomy (GTDB): domain Bacteria; phylum Pseudomonadota; class Gammaproteobacteria; order Burkholderiales; family Burkholderiaceae_B; genus Achromobacter; species Achromobacter kerstersii. The sequence goes on from NZ_CADIJQ010000008.1 coordinate 4,448, forward strand.
TTGCTGTTGCTGGCGCTGGTGCCCGCCTACGCGCAATGGCAGGGCGAACCTTTTCTGCTGGCGCTATTCGGCCGCGTGCTGGTCTACGGCGTGGCGGCGCTGGCGTTGAATCTGCTGCTGGGGTTTGGCGGCATGGTCAGCTTTGGCCACGCGTTGAACCTGGGGCTGGGCGCGTATTCCGTCGGCGTGATGTCGCACTACGGCATTGAAAGCGGCTGGCTGCATCTGGCGGGCGCGCTGGGCGCGTGCGCCGTCGTTGGGCTTGTCAGCGGCTACGTGGTGATGCGCACGTCTGGCATTGCCTTCATCATGATCACGCTGGCGTTTGCGCAGATGTTTTATTTTCTGGCGACGGGGCTGGATGGCTTTGGCGGCGACGACGGCATGTCACTGTTCGCCGGCAGCGACTTCGGCCTCTTCCGCCTGGATACGCCGCTTGCGCTGTACTACGCGGCATTTGGCGTCATGCTGGCCGTGCTGTGGCTGATGCACCGCCTGATCCACGCGCCATTCGGCATGGCGTTGCGCGGCTGCCAGGCCAATGAACGGCGCATGCGCGCACTGGGCTTTCCCACCTTGCGCTACCGGCTGGCGGCCTACGTGATATCAGCCATGATCTGCGGCGTGGCCGGCGTGCTGCTGGCGAACCTGACGATGTACGTGTCGCCATCCTATCTGGCGTGGACGACGTCCGGCGAACTGATTGTGATGGTGGTGCTGGGCGGCATCGGCACGCTGTTCGGGCCGGTCGTCGGCGCGCTGACGTTCCTGCTGCTGGAAGAAGGCCTGAAGCTCTTGACCGGCCACTGGATGCTGATCATGGGCCTGCTGATCGTGGGCGTGGTGCTGGTATCGCGCCGGGGCGTGTACGGAAACTTGCGCGACACGCCGTGGCGCAAGCGCGCCGCGCCACTGCGCACGCCATCAGGAGAAACGCGATGAGCGCCGCGCTGCAAGTCGACAATCTGGTCAAGCGCTATGGCGGCCTGACCGTCACCGACAAGCTGTCTTTGAATGTACTGCCGGGTGAACTGCATGCCGTGATCGGGCCAAACGGCGCGGGCAAGACCACGCTGATCGGCCAGCTCAGCGGGGAACTACGGCCCGACGCCGGACGCGTGCTGCTCAACGGCCGCGACATCACACGCATGCCGGTGGAAAAGCGCGTGCGCCACGGCCTGGCGCGTTCGTATCAGATCACCTCGGTCTTCAAGCCCTTCACCGCGCTGGAAAACGTGGTGATGGCGGTGCAGGCGCGGCGCGGCCACAGCTTTCGGTTCTGGACGCCCGTGCTGTCCACCGCGGCGCTGACCGAACCCGCCCACGATGCGCTGGCGCTTGCTGGCTTATCCGCCCGCGCCCACACCCCTGCGGGCGAGCTTGCACATGGTGAGTTGCGGCAACTGGAGCTGGCCATGGTGCTGGCCTGCCAACCGTCGCTGCTGTTGCTGGACGAACCGATGGCGGGCATGAGCCAGCACGAATCCGAAGCCATGACCCGCCTGCTGCTGCAACTGCGCGGGCACTACACGATTCTGCTGGTCGAACACGATATGCAAGCCGTCTTCGCGCTGTCTGATCGCATCACCGTGCTGGTCTACGGCAGCGCGCTGGCGTGCGGCACGGCGGACGAGATTCGCAACAACGCACAGGTGCGCGAATGCTATCTGGGCAGTGAACGGGGAAGCGGCGGAGCCAGAGCCAGCGCCAGAGCTAGAGTCAACGCCAATGCCAAAGCAACACACCCGCAGGAGACCGCCGCATGAGCGCGCTGCTATCGCTACGCGGCGTGACCGCACACTATGGCGCCAGCCAGGCGCTGTTCGGCATCGACCTGGATATCGGCCCCGGCGAGTTCGTGACTTTGCTGGGGCGCAACGGCATGGGCAAGTCCACCACCGTGAAAGCGGTGATGGGGCTGACCCGCGCCACCCAAGGCACCATCACCTTCGACGGGCGCGACATCAGCCGGCTGCCCGCCTATAAGGTCGCGCAATGCGGCATTGGCCTGGTGCCCGAAGGCCGGCATATTTTTCCCAACTTGTCGGTGCGCGAAAACCTGATCGCCACCGCCCACAACCGCCAAGGCGCCGCGCAACCGTGGACGCTGGAACGCGTCTACGCGTTGTTTCCGCGCTTGTCGGAACGTGCGCGGCACTTGGGCAGCCACCTGTCGGGCGGCGAACAGCAGATGCTGGCCATCGGGCGGGCGCTGTTGACCAACCCCCGGCTGCTGATTCTGGACGAAGCCACCGAAGGCCTGGCCCCCGTCGTGCGCGAAGAAATCTGGAACGCGCTGGACACCTTGAAGCAGACCGGGCTGGCGGTGCTGTGCATCGACAAAAACCTGGAACCGCTGCTGGCCACGGCCGACCATCACGCCATCGTGGAAAAGGGCCGCGTGGCATGGACCGGATCGTCGCAGGCGTTTTTGGATGACGAGCCCCGGCTGCTGCAATACCTGGGTGTTTAACCGGGGCGCTCGTCTTACGACAATGCCTGGAGTGGCATCGGCCGCCGCAGCATCGGCTGCCGCAGCTACGGCCTTCGCACCGGCGGCGCCACGCCCAGCCGCTGGCTCCACGCCTGTATCTCGTCCCATAGCGCAGGCGGCACGGGGATGCCGTCGCGTTGGCGTACACGCTGCGCCACGGCTTCCGGGTCGCCCGGCAGGCGTGGCGCGCCCGGTGCTTGCGACAACTCCATCGCCATCGCCGCGACCACACCCGCCAACGCCGCACCGCCAGCAAAGCGCGCCGGGTCGATCACGATGAAGAACGCGCCAAGCTCGCGCGGCCGCTCCAACTCGGCGTACATCGGCGAAATATGCGGGCCGAACGGATTGCCGTTCAGCGGCCCGCACAGCAGCTCGATCATCATCGCCAGCCCGTAGCCCTTGTAGCCGTATTCCTCGCCGCCCAAGGGCCGCAATGCGCGTACCTGTTCCGCATCGGTGCAATCCTGGCCCTGCGCATCCAGCGCCACGCCGGGCGGCAAGGCCACGCCGTCACGCCGCGCGTTCATGACGCGGTTCCACGGAATGGCGGTGGTGGCCATGTCCAGGCACAACGGCTCGGCGCCCGCGCGCGGGAACGCCAGCGAAATGGGGTTGGTGCCGAAGAACGCCTGATGGCCGCCGAAAGGCGCGGCGATGGAATCCGAATGCGTGAAGGCGATGCCAATCAAGCCCTGGCGCGCCGCCGCGCGGCTATACAGACCCACCGCGCCGCAGTGCGACGAATCGCTGACGCCGACGGCCGCGATGCCCGCCTCGCGCGCAAGTTCGATGGCAAGCGCATTGGCGCGGTGCGCCACCACAATGCCCTGCCCCTGTCCGCCATGCAGCTGCGCGGTGCCGGGGCCGGTACGTTCAATACGTATGTCCGGCTGCGCCAGGATGGAGCCCTGCGCGACACGGTTCAGGTAATGCGGCAGCCGCGCGATGCCATGGGAATCAATGCCCCACAGGCTGGTTTGCGCCAGGCTGGCCGTGAGGCAGCGCGCATCATCGTCGGTAAAGCCCTGCACGCGCAGGCAATCGTTGCCCCAGCGTTCCCATTCAACGGCGTCCACTCGGCTTTCCGCATGCATGCAGCGCTCCTTAAGTTGCGGCCTCCACGGCGTGCATCACGCCATGCTCGCGCAGGGTTTCCAGATGGGTCGCCAGCGCCTCGACGAATTCGGGCGATTTGCCCAACTCGCCGAACACCGGTTTAAAGCTCGCCAGCACCATCGCCCGGCGGTGCGCGGAAGCCGACGGCGCCGATGCCCGCGCCGCCACATCGGCGCGCGACATCAGCTTGGCCAGACGCGCCGCCAGCGGGTCTTGAATGACGTAGCGCCCGCCCTGCTCATCGACGCCGCGCAGATAGTGCAGCCACGCCGCCACCGCAAGCGTCAGGCGCTGGATGTCGTCGCCCGTGCGCAGCCGGTCGCGGATCGTGTCCAGCAGCCGTTGCGGCAATTTCTGCGATCCGTCCATGGCGACCTGCGGCGTCGGGTGCCGCAGCGCCGCGTTGGCGATGCGCGCCAAAAAGCGGCGGCGATATTCCTCCAGCCCGCTGTCCGGAATGCCCTTCAACGTGGGCGCAATTTCCAGCCGCATCATCGCGTCGACAAAGTCGCGCAGCGCCGGGGTCTGGACCGACTGGCTGATCGTCTCGTGCCCCAGCAGCGCGCCCAGATAGGCGAAGGTGGAGTGCGGGCCGTTCACCATGCGCAGCTTCAGGCGTTCGTATGGCGCGGCGTTACGCACGAAGGTCGCGCCGCCTTGGGTCTCCCAGGCGGGCCGGCCGGCGGCGAATTTGTCTTCGATCACCCAGTTCAGATAGGGCTCGCCCACCACGGGCCAGGCGTCTTCCACGCCCAGACGCCCGGTGATGCGCTGACGGTCTTCGTCATCGGTGCCAGGCACGATGCGGTCGACCATGGAATTCGGAAACGTACAGTGCGTGTCGATCCACGCCGTCAACGCCACGTCTACACGCAGCGCAAAGGCCAGCACCAGGCTGCGCAGCATGTCGCCGTTGCCACGCAGGTTGTCGCACGACATCAAGGTGACCGGCGGCAGGCCGCGCTCGCGGCGCAGCGCCAGCCCGTAGACCAGGATGCCGATCGTGCTGCGCGGACGATGCGGGTTTTCCAGGTCGTGAAGAATGTCCGGATCGTCCCAGCGCAGGTAGCCGGTGGCGGGTTCGTGGCTGTAGCCCTTCTCCGTCACGGTCAGGCTCACGATGCGCGTTTGCGGATACGCAATGCGTTCTAAAACGGCGTTGGGGTCTTCTTCGGCCACCATCACGCGCAGCACCGAGCCCACCACACGCAGCTGTTCGCGCGTGTTGCCGTCGGGGCCGCCGTCGCGTAGCGCCAGCGTGTACAGGCCGTCTTGCGGCGTCAACGCGTCACGCGTGGCGGCGCTGCGCAGCGACACGCCCAGAATGCCCCAACTTAAATCGCCACTGGCCTGCATCGCCAGATCCGTCAACACCGCCTGATGCGCGCGGTGAAAGGCGCCTAGCCCCAGATGCACGATGCCGGGCGTCAGGCGGCTGCGGTCATAAAGGGGTTTTTCCACGTCTGCGGGCAGGCGCGGCAACGACTCCGTATTCAAACGTTCAAGCATGGTTGACCAATGGCGTAAGGCGCCATGCACCTGTCGGATGACCGGCCAGTCGGCGCGCGATGAGGATATCCGTAGACGCCGTTTTCTTCGACACCGCGACAGTGACCAAATGCAACGGCGGCGCCCACGATGCCGCCGCTACATCACCGCGCCCAACGCCCAAGGCACGAATTCGTTTTGGCCATAGCCGTGTTCTTCGCTGCGCGTGCGGTGCCCCGACGCGGTTTTCAGCATCAGCTGGAAGATACGCTCGCCCATCTGCGCCACGCTTTGCGCGCCGTCGACGACTTCACCGCAATTGATGTCGATGTCGTCCGACTGGCGCTGCCACAACGCCGTATTGGTCGACAGCTTCAACGACGGCGCGGGCGCACAGCCGTAGGCCGAACCGCGCCCGGTGGTGAAGCAGATCAGGTTGGCGCCGCCCGCGACCTGGCCCGTGGCGGACACGGGGTCGTAGCCCGGCGTGTCCATGAACACCAGCCCGCGCGTGCGCACGGGCTCGGCGTACTCGAACACGTCGGTCAGGTTCGTGGTGCCGCTTTTGGCGATGGCGCCCAGCGACTTTTCCAAAATGGTCGTCAGCCCGCCTGCCTTGTTGCCGGCCGACGGGTTGTTGTCCATCTCGGCGTCGTTGCGGGCGCAGTAGTCTTCCCACCAGCGCACGCGCGCCAGCAGCTTGTCGGCAATGGCTGGGGTTTCAGCGCGGCGCGTCAGCAGGTGTTCGCCGCCATAGATCTCGGGCGTTTCCGACAAGATGGCGGTGCCGCCGTGGCGCACCAGCAAGTCCACCGCCGCGCCCAACGCCGGGTTGGCGCTGATGCCCGAATAGCCGTCAGAGCCGCCGCATTGCAGGCCCACGGTCAGGTGGCTGGCGGGCACCGGCTGGCGGCGCACCTGGTTCGCCTGCTCCAGCATTTGCTCCACCAGTTCGATGCCGCGCGCCACCGTCTTGCGTGTGCCGCCCGTGTCCTGAATGTTGAAGGTGTGCAGCAAGCCACTTTCTCGCAAGCCCTCTTGTTCCATCAGGCCGCCGATCTGATTCGTTTCGCAGCCCAGCCCCACCACCATCAGCCCGCCAAAATTGGCGTGCCGCGCGTAGCCGCCCAAGGTCCGGCGCAACACGCGCAGCGGTTCGCCTTCGCTGCCGGTGGCGCAGCCCGCGCCGTGCGTCAGCGCCACCACGCCGTCCACGTTCGGACAGGACGCCAGTGCTTCAGGATGGATGTCGCGGCGAAAGTGGTCGGCGATGGCGCGCGCGACCGTGGCCGAACAGTTCACGCTGGTCAGGATGCCGATGTAGTTGCGCGTGGCGATGCGGCCATCGGCGCGCACGATGCCGTCGAAGGTGGCGGGTTGCGCCACGTAGTCGGTGGGATGCGCGCCCTGCCCCACCGCGTAGTCCCGTTCGAAGTCCGAGAACTCCAGGTTCTGCGTATGCACGTGCTGGCCCGGCGCGATGTCTTGCCGCGCCACGCCAATGATCTGGTTGTAGCGGCGCACCGGCTGGCCCGCCGCGATGGCGCGCACGGCCACTTTGTGACCGGGCGGCACCAGCCCCTGCACCGTCACCCCTTCGCCTTCCAGCCGCGTGCCGCTGACGAGTTGCCGCCGCGCGATCACGACGTTGTCCGCCGGGTGGATGCGTATCACTGCCATGTCTGCGTGGGACATGAGACCTCCGGAAAGTTAAGGGGTGCGCGGGGCGATGACCTTCACCGAAATCGACGGGGAAGGGTCATCGCAAATTGCAGACGGGGGCTTCATGGGAGGGCTTGACGAGGCTACCCATCGATCAGCGCCGGGTCCCAGGCATGCACGCGCTGGCGCTGTTCACCCAGCCCTGCGATGCCCAGCTTCATTTCGTCGCCCGATTTCAAGTACACGGGCGCGGGCTTTTGCCCCATGCCCACGCCGGGCGGCGTGCCCGTGCTGATGAGATCGCCCGGATACAGCGTCATGAAGCGGCTGACGTACGCCACCAGTTGCGCCACGCCGAACACCATCGTGCGCGTGCTGCCGTTCTGAAAACGCTTGCCGTTCACTTCCAGCCACATCTCCAGGTCTTGCGGGTTGGGGATCTCGTCCGCCGTGGCCAGCCACGGGCCGATGGGGCCGAAGGTATCGCAGCCCTTGCCCTTGTCCCACGTGCCGCCGCGTTCAATTTGATATTCCCGTTCAGACACGTCGTTCACGATGCAGTAGCCGGCCACGTGCTTCATGGCGTCGGCCTCGCTGACGTAGCGCGCGCGTTCGCCGATGACCACACCCAGCTCCACTTCCCAATCCGTCTTGACGGAATCCTGCGGCAGCACGACCGGGTCGTTCGGGCCCACGACTGCGGACGTCGGCTTCATGAAGATGACGGGCTCGGCCGGCACGGCCAGGCCGGATTCCGCGGCGTGATCGGCGTAGTTCAAGCCGATGCAGATGAACTTGCCCATGCCACGCCACGGCGGCGCGACGCGGCCGGGGTTGGCCACCAGAGGCAGCGATGCCGGGTCCAGCGCGCGCAGTTCGGCAAGCCGCGCGCCGGCCAGCGTGTCGGCGGTGATGTCGGGCAGTACGCCAGACAGGTCGCGCACATTGCCTTGCTTGTCGATCAGGCCGGGCTTCTCGGCGCCCTTGGCGCCATAACGCATCAATTTCATATCGGTTCCTTGTTGCGAAAAATGGGTGCGGTCAGTTGGACCAGCCGCCGTCGATCACCTGCGTGGTGCCGGTGGTGAAGGCGGATTCGTCACTGGCAAGATACACCGCCAGCGCGGCAATTTCTTCGGTGCGGCCGATGCGGCCCATCGGTTGGCGGGCGGTGAACGCTGCTTCGACGGCGGCGACGGGCTGCCCGCTGGCCTGCGCCTGCGCGTCAATGCGTTGCCGTAACGATGGGGATTCCACCGTGCCGGGGCAGATGGCGTTGCACCGGATGCCCTGGGCCACGAAGTCGGCGGCCACGGCCTTGGTCAAGCCGATGACGGCGGCCTTGGTCGCACCATACGCGCAGCGGTTCGGCGCGCCTTTGATGCTGCCCGCTACCGACGCCATGTTCACAATCGAGCCGCCGCCGCGCGCCAGCATGCCGGGCAGGCAGGCGCGCATCAGCCGGTACATGGACCGCACATTCAAATTGAACGAAAAATCCCACGCGTCTTCATCGCAATCCAGAATGGTGCCGGCGTGTACGAAGCCCGCGCCGTTGAACAGCACGTTGACCGGCCCCGCGCCCTCCACCAGCGCTTGAATGGCGCGGCCGTCGGTCACATCCACCACTTGGGTGCGGCAGCCCGACAACGTGCCTAACGCGTCGGCATTGATGTCCACGGCCAGCACATCCGCGCCTTCGCGCGCAAACGCTTCCGCTACCGCGCGGCCGATACCTTGGCCGGCGGCGGTAACGATGGCGGTCTTGCCTTGCAGTCTTTGCGACATGAGTACGCGCTCCTTATTTGCCGGCCATGCCCATGGCGGTGGGCAGCCACAGCGTGATCTGCGGGATGTAGGTAATGGCGATCAGCGCCACGAACAGCGGCACCAGCCACGGCAGAATGGCCATCGTGGTGCGTTCAACCGATAGCCGCGCCACCCGCGCCAGCACGAACAGCACCATGCCCATTGGTGGATGCAGCAGGCCGATCATCAGGTTCAAGGTCATGATGAGACCGAAGTGGATCGGGTCGATACCCAGCTTCAACACGATGGGCAGCAGGATCGGCACAAGAATGGTGATGGCGGCGATGGTGTCGATGAAGCAGCCGACGATCAGGATCAGCACGTTCGCCATCAGCAGAAACACCCACTTGTTCTGCGTCACGCTCAGAATGGCGTCGGTCAGCGTTTGCGCGGCTTGCGTGGTGGTCAGCAGCCACGCGAAGACGGATGCCGCCGTCACGATGAACAACACAGAGGCGGTCGTTTCGATGGTGTCGAAGGTGGCTTTGGCCAAGGTCTTGAATGTCATTGAGCGATAGCGCACCAAGCCCAGGAACAACGCCCAGATCACCGCGGCCACGGCGGCTTCGGTGGGCGTGAACCAGCCCAGCGTCATGCCGCCAATCAAGATCACCGGCGCCATCAACGCCATCACCGCAGAAAAGTTGAAGCGCCAATCCAGCGCCAGCAGCGCCACGAATGCAATGCCAGTGGCCACGTTGGGCGACACGCCGGCTAGCGTCATCAGCCAGATCGACAAAGGAAACGACAGCACAATCAGCACTTCCAGGCCCGCGCCGCCCAGCCGCTTCCAGTTGAAGGCCACGTCACCGCCCCAGTTATTACGGCGGGCGTAATAGGCCACGGTCAGCATCATCAGGATGGTCAGCACCGCGCCCGGCAACAAGCCCGCCAGGAACAGCGAGCCAATCGACACGTTGGCCATCATGCCGTAGATAACGAAGGGCAAGGACGGCGGAATGATGGGGCCCAGCGTGGCCGAGGCCGCCGTCACCCCGACGGCGAATTCCGTTTCGTAGCCATGATCTTTCATGGCTTTGATTTCGATGGTGCCTAGCCCCGCGGCGTCGGCAATGGCCGTGCCGGACATGCCGGCAAACACCACCGAGCCGATGATGTTCACCTGCCCCAGCCCGCCGCGCATCCAGCCCACCAACGCCACCGCAAAGTTATAGATGCGGCCGGTGATGCCGGCGATGTTCATCAAGTTGCCGGCCAGAATGAAGAACGGCACGGCCAGCAAGGGAAACGATTCGACGCCCGCAATCATGCGCTGCGCGACCACCACATCCGGCACGCTGCCCGAGATCAATACGAACAACAGCGATGCGCCTGCCATGGACACCGCCACCGGCAAGCCCAGAATCATCAACAGCAGAAAGGTTCCAATCAGTGTGCCCATGAGTCGCTCCTGGAATGGCACTGCGGATACATAAGGGTGTGGCGCGGCGCGCCGTTCAGTCGAGCGACTCGTAGGCCGCCGGGTTTTCCAGAATCGAATAGCCCTGCCGCCAGTTCTGCACGGACACTTGAAGGGACCGCAGGAACATCATGACGAAACCCGCCAGCGCAACCCAGTACACGTAGGACTTGTTCCAGAACAAGGTGGTCATGGGCTCGTCGCCCACCAGCACGATGTAGCGATACGTCAGCCACACGGCATAGCCGAAGAAGGCCGTGCGCAACACGTCGATCAACGTAGACAGCACGCGGCTGACGGGTTTGGGCAGGTAGCGGTACAGGAAGTCCACCTGAATATGGCGGCAGGCGCGCACGCACATCGCAGCGCCCAGGAACACCACGCCAATCAGGCAATACACCGCCAACTCTTCGGTCCACGCGTACGAATCATTCAGCACGTAGCGCGAGAAGAATTGCAGGAAGACGAGCCCCGCCATCGTCCAGAATATCGCCAGGCAGATCCAGTCTTCGGGCGCGTAGCCGGCCAGGCTGACTTCGTGATGGTCGGCCTCTTCGAAGCTATGGACGATCTCGTCGACGGATGACTGATGGGGGCCGGGTGGCGACGCGGCGTGGCCGGGCGCCGGGGTCGGGCCATGGTTGACGGCCGCCATGGGCGCCGCTTTTGCGTTCACGTGCATGAAGTTCCCCTGGTCGGAATCGGGTATCGAGCGCCGGGTATCAAACGGTGGCCGGCAACGGCGGGCCAACACGGCCCGCCGCCGCGGCTTACTTCACCGCCTGGATCTTTTCCCAATCCGATTTCTGATAGCCGTACTGCTCGAACGGCACCTTCTCCAGCACGGTCTTGCGGAAGTCGTCGACGTTGACTTCGGCCACGTTCAAGCCGCGCTTTTTGAACACTTCGACCATTTTCTTTTCGCTGTCGGCAACTTCGGATGACGCCTTTTCCGCTGCCTGCTGCGCAACCTCCGCGAAGATCTTCTTGTCTTCATCAGACAAGCTCTTCCACAACTTGCCCGAGATCACCGTGTTCAGGTGGTCAACGATGTGGCCCGTCAGGATGATGTTCTTCTGCACTTCGTAGAACTTCTTCGCTTCGATGGTGGTGAGCGGGTTTTCCTGCGCTTCCACCGTGCCGTTCTGCAAGGCCAGATACACCTCGGCGAACGCGATGGGCGCGGTGTTGGCGCCACAGGCGCGCGGCATGGCCAGGTAGGCCGCCACGTCCGGCACGCGAATCTTCATGCCCTTCATTTCCGAGCACTTGGTGAAGGCGCGATTCGATGTCGTCTGGCGCGTGCCGTAGTAGGTGGTGGCGACGATGTGGTTGCCGCTTTTTTCGTCGTAGCCGCCCGTGAGCTCCTTGTAGATATCGCTCTTGGTGTAGGCGATCAGGTGCTCGGGGCTGCGGAAGGTGTAGGGGTAATAGGTGACGCCGATGCGGGGAAAGCTCTTGGCGGCGAAGCTGGAACCCGAGATGATCATGTCCACCGTGCCCAGCGTCAGCCCCTGGTTGATGTCGTTCTCCTTGCCCAGCTGAGAGGCGGGGTAGACATCGATGTGATAGCGGCCGTTCGTGCGTTTCTCGATTTCCTGCGCCGCCCACACCGACGAGGTGTGGAAGGGTTCGGAAGTCTCGTACACATGCGCCCATTTCAGCTTGGTTTGCGCCAGCGCGCTGCCACTGACGGCGAGCGCGACGGCGGCAAACAGCACTTTGATAGCGTTGCCTCGATTCATGTTGTCTCCTCTCTTTGAGGTAACGGACGCGGCGAATGTTGTTGTGAGCCGGCCCGCTTTATGTTTCACATCGGGATATCACCTACAGGTTGCACCTTCGTACTGCGACTACGGTTCCCCGGTGGCGTCAGGACGCCGCCGGCTCTTTGCTATCCACGCGCATCGTCTCGGCCCCGCCTGGCCAGCTGGCGGTCAAGCGGTCGAACGAGCAGGAAAGATGGTGATGCATCGCGGCGCGCGCGGCGGTTTCGTCGCCCGCCGCGATGGCGGTGATGACGCGGCGATGCTCGGTAATGGCGACGGCCCAGCTGTCCGGGTTTTCGAAGTAGTCGCCCAGCTTCACGGACAGGGGGTTGTGGCGTTCGTCGAAGAGTTCGCCCACCACGCGCACCAGCACGGCGTTGTTGGCCATTTCGGCCACGCGCAAGTGAAACAGGCGGTCGCCGCGGATGGGCACGTAGCCTGCGCGGGCTTCCTCTTCCATGGCGCCTACGGCTTCCAGCAGGCCATCCACCAGCGCCGGCGCCGTATGGCGGGCGGCTTGGGCGGCGAGTTCGCCTTCGATGGTCCAGCGTGCGCGGATGGTTTCAAGCGGGCTTTCGGCGGTCAGGCTCGCGCGCGGCGCGCCGGCCAGGCTCTGCACGTACACGCCGGAACCCATGCGCACTTCCACCCAGCCTTCGACTTCGAGTGCGATCAGCGCTTCGCGCACCGACGGGCGCGACACGCCCAGCTTCAACGCCAGATCTCGCTCCGGGGGAAGCCGCGCGCCCACGGGAAATTCGCCCGCCTCGATCAGCAGACGCAACTGGTCGGCAATCTGGCGGTACAAACGTCGCGGCTCGATGGTCTGAATCGGCATGGGGCGGGAAGCCTTGGGGATACAGCTGGCTGACAGGACGAAAAGGTAAAGTGGCCTTACCAATTGACCAGAATCCTGCGCCTGCTGTCGTTGGGTCACAATTAGGGTTTGCCCATAGCCCTGCTTCGCATCACGCGGGCAACCCTTATCTGTTAAAAAGCCGCCACACCCGGCCCTCTTTCGCAACCATGACCCACGACCCGCAACACTCGCCCTTTAAAAGCAGCGGCGGCGCGCGCCGCATCTTGAATGCGCTGCGTTATTCCTGGCAGGGCCTGAAGGCCGCCGTCAAATATGAAGCGGCCTTCCGCCAGGAACTGGCGCTGGCCGTGCTGATGATTCCGGCGGCGTTCTTCCTGGGGCGGACCACGGTCGAGGTCTTTTTTCTGGTTGGCACGGTCATCATGGTGCTGGCGGCGGAACTGCTGAATTCCGCCATCGAAGCCCTGGCCGATGCTTTGTCCGTGGAACGCCACCCCTTGCTGGGGCGCGCCAAGGACCTGGGCAGCGCAGCGGTGATGCTGCTGCTGATCTTCGCCGGAGCGGTCTGGATAGGCGTTGCCATTAGCCGTTTCGCCATGCATTGATACGGGTGGCGCCCCATGGGGGGTGCGCCGCTCTTTATACTGGGAGCCATGATGCCTAATTCGACGTCAGCACCCTCTGAGCGCATCGTCATCGTTGGCGGTGGCGCGGGCGGCCTGGAACTGGCCGCAAAGCTTGGCCGCATTCACGGCCGGCAACACGTGACGCTGGTCGACAGCCGTCCATTCCATATCTGGAAACCGTCGCTGCACGAAGCGGCCGCCGGCACGCTGGATATCCACCAGGAAGGCTTGTCCTATCTGATGCTGGCCCACATGAACGGCTTTTCGTTCGCGCAGGGCCGCTTGCTGAGCGTGGATCGCGCGCGCCGCCAGATCGTGGTGGATGCCGTGAACGACTCGCAGGGCCAGGAAGTCCTGCCGCGCCGCGACCTGGGCTACGACACGCTGGTGCTGGCCCTGGGCAGCACGTCCAACTTCTTCAATACCCCCGGCGCGGCCGAACACGCCGTCACGCTGGACACCACCGAAAACGCTGAACAATTCCGCCTGACCATGCTGAAAGCCATGGCGCAGGTGGACTTGGCCAAGGTGCGCAACCCGTCCGCCCGGCTGGACCTGGTGATTGTGGGTGGCGGCGCCACGGGCGTTGAACTGGCGGTTGAGCTGACCGAAGCCAGCCATGTGGTCAGCGCCTACGGCCTGCCTAACTTCCGTGCGGAACGCGACCTGGCGATCACGCTGGTTGAAGGCGCGCCGCGCATTCTGTCGGCCCTGCCCGAGAAAATCTCGGAAGCCGCCACCAACCGGTTGACCGAGCTGGGCATTGGCGTGGAAACGGCGTGCCGCGTATCGGAAGTAACCGCCAACAGCGTGAAGACCGCCGACGGCCGCGAATTTCCCGCGCAGCTGTGCATGTGGGCAGCCGGCATCAAAGGCCCCGCCCTGCTGGCCGACCTGGACCTGCCGCTGAACAAGCTGGGCCAGCTGGAAGTCAACGAACGGCTGGAAACGGCCGACCCGCATATCCTGGCGCTGGGCGATTGCTGCTCGGTACCCTGGCGTGACGGCCGCACCGTGCCTGCCCGCGCGCAAGCCGCGCACCAGCAGGCCGATTACCTGGCCAAGAAGCTCACCGCCCGCCTGCGCCGCTCGGCGGAACCGGCCGGCCCCTACGTCTACCAGGATCACGGGTCGCTCGTGTCGCTGGGCCAGGACGCGGGCGTGGGTTCCCTGATGGGCAAGCTCGCCGGACGGGGACTGTTCGTAAGCGGTACACTGGCGCGCTTGATGTACATGAGCCTGCACCTGATGCACCACAAAGCGGTGCTCGGTATCTCACGCACCGCCTCCCTGGCCCTGGCTCGCCTGCTCATGCGGCGCACGCGCCCCCGGGTCAAACTGCACTGAACTCCCCCATGAATTTCCTGCAAAAACTCGAACACGCCTGGACCACCAGCAACTCGCTTCTGCAAGTGGGCCTGGACCCCGACCCCCAACGCTTTCCGCGCGAATTGCAGGACAAGCCGGACGCCATCTTCCAGTTCTGCCGCGACATCGTCGACGCCACCGCGCCGTACGCATGCAGCTTCAAGCCGCAGATTGCGTACTTCGCCGCGCACCGCGCCGAAGACCAGCTGGAAGCGCTGTGCCAGCACATCCGCGACAAGCACCCCGACTTGCCGATCGTACTGGACGCCAAGCGTGGCGACATCGGCTCCACCGCCGAAAACTACGCCCGCGAAGCCTACGAACGCTATCAGGCGCACGCGCTGACGGTCAGCCCCTACATGGGCCTGGACTCGGTCGAGCCCTACCTGGCGTGGCGTGACCGTGGCGTGATCGTGCTGTGCCGCACGTCAAACCCCGGCGGTTCGGATCTGCAATTCCTGAAGATGGATAACGGCGAGCCGCTGTACCTGCACGTGGCAGGCCTGGTGGCCGACAAGTGGAACGCCAACGGCCAGTGCGGCCTGGTGGTGGGCGCAACGTTCCCGAACGAGCTGGCGGCGGTTCGCCAGCGCATCGGCGACGCCCTGCCCCTGCTGGTGCCGGGCATCGGTGCGCAAGGCGGCGACATCACCGCCACCGTGAACGCCGGCGCCAATGCCGCCCGCAGCGGCATGATGATCAATTCGTCACGCGCCATCATTTACGCCAGCGGCGGCGACGATTGGCGCGAGGCCGCCGGCCGCGCCGCCATGGGCCTGCGCGACGCCATCAACGCGGTGCGTTGATCCCAGCGCAGTCGCCAAAAAAAACGGGTTGCATGCGTGCAACCCGTTTTTTTCAGCGCGGCTTAGCGTCGTTCGGCGGCATGTCGTGTTGCTCAGTGCCGCTTAGCGCCGATTCACCGGCGCGCCCAGAAATTCCAACACCCCTCGCAGCGCAAATTCCACCGCCGCGTGGCGCACCTGCGTGCGATCGCCGGGGAACACGTGCGTGACGGCGCGGCTGGTGATGCCTTCGCCCACGCGCATCGCAAACCCAAAGCACACCATGCCCACCGGCTTGCCCGGCGTGGCGCCGCCCGGCCCGGCGATGCCGGTGGTGGACACGGCCACGTGCGCGGCGGGTGACACCAGCAACACGCCGTTGGCCATTTCCAGCGCCACGGGTTCGCTGACCGCCCCAAAGTGATGCAGAGTATCGGGCGACACATCCAGTTCCGTCACCTTGGCGTCGTTGCTGTAGGTGACGAAGCCGCGCTCGAACCAGTCGCTGGAACCGGCCACCGACGTCATCGCGCCGGCCAGCAGGCCGCCCGTGCAAGACTCCGCCGTGCCCAACATCCAGCCATGGCGGCGCATGGCGTCGCCCAGCCGTTCAGCCAGACCCACGATGGTGGCTTCCGCCAACTGCTCCGCCGATAAATTCGAACGGGTGGTTCCTTGCGGTTCGCTCATCCCAAGACTCCTGTGCGTGCAATCAATGCCATGACCAGCAAGGCGTAGCCGGCGGCGACGATATCGTCCCACATTACGCCGAAGCCGCCCTTGATGTGGGCGTCAAAAAACTTGATGGGTGGCGGCTTGACGATGTCGAAAGTGCGAAACAGCGCAAACGCCAGCAACTGCGACAACCAGCCTGCGGGCGTCAGCCAAAGCACCAGCCAGAACGCCACCATCTCGTCCCAGACCATTCCGACATGATCCGACTGCCCAAGTTCACGGCCCACACGATGGCAGGCCCAGCAGCCGTATAAAAAGGCCAGCGCCAGGAACACGCCAATGGCCAGATCCGACGCCGCAGGCGCCGCCGCCATCCAGATGCCCCAAGCAAGCAACGTGCCCCAGGTGCCAGAGGCCGGGCGGATCAGGCCGCTGCCAAAGCCGAACGCGATCAAACGGCCAGGGTCGCGGCACACCCAGGACAGGGCGGGATAGATAGCCCGCGAGCGTTCGCGCATGGAGACGGATGGCTTATCGGAAGAGGACATGGATGCGAGGCGGAGTAAGAGGGAACGAAGACAGGGATTGCGCGGGGTCTGGGTCCGAGTCAGGGTCTGGGTCAGGACGCGGGGAAATGGTCGAAGCCGGCAGGCAGGTCGGCCAGCGGATGGCCCTGGCTGTCCATCACGCGCAGCCCGGCTTGAGACAGCGTTTGGCCGATGCGGGTGACGCGGGCCTGGGCTGCGCGGGCGGCGGCTTCCACGGCATCGCGTTTGGCGGGCGGAGCGGTAAAGCACAACTGATAGACGTCACCGCCGCCCAGCACCGCGCGGCGGCGCAGCGCTTCGTCCATGGCGGCCACGGCGGGGGCCACCGGCAGGCTCGCTTCATCCAGGCTTGCGCCCAGCCGGCTTGCAGCCAGGATGTGGCCCAGGTCCTGCAACAGGCCGTCAGACAAGTCGATCGCCGCATGCGCAATGCCGCGCAACGCCAGACCCAGCGCCACTTGCGGCTGCGGCCATTCCAGCGCGCCGCGGGTGGCGGCCAGCAAGGCGTCGTTCGCGGCGTACTGGCCATCCAGCAGGCGGTAGGCCACATCGGCCGCGCCCAGTTCGCCGGACACCCAGATGTCGTCGCCCGCTTCTGCGCCATCCCGGCGCAGGGCTTGTCCGGCCGGCACTGCGCCGAACACGGTGACGCTGATGGCCAGGTCATGCGCGCTGCGCGTGGTGTCGCCGCCGATCAGCGGGCAGCCATGGGCATCGGCCAGCGCGTGAAAGCCTTCGGCGAACGCGGCCAGCCACGGCTCTTCCAGACGCGGCAAGGCCAGCCCCAACACGCAGCCGATCGGGCGCGCGCCCATGGCGGCGAGATCCGACAGGTTCACGGCCAGGGCCTTGTGGCCCAGCGCGCGCGGGTCCACGTCGGGAAAGAAATGCCGGCCTTCCAGCAGCAAGTCGGTGCTGGTGGCGACTTGTTCGCCGGGCGGCACGGGAAACAGCGCGCAGTCGTCGCCCACGCCCAGCAGCCCTGCGGGCGCGGTGCGGGTGAAATAGCGCGCGATCAGATCAAATTCGGACGCCACGGCAACTCCGAAAACCCGGCAGGCACGCCGGCACGATTATCAAAAGCCGAAGGGGTCAGGCGCAGGCCGCACCTGCCGCACCGGATAAGGGTGCGCGCAGGGCGGCATGCGCCTGACCCCTTCGACAGGCGGTCAAGCCCCGGTTCAGCGCCGTTGCTGCGCCGCGGCCTGGACCTCGTTCGCACGCACGTCGGCAGCCAGTTTGTCGAGCACGCCGTTGACGAACTTGAAGCCGTCGGTGCCGCCAAACGATTTGGCCAGCTCAACCGCTTCGTTGATGGCGACCTTGTACGGCACTTCGACATGATGAATCAGTTCGAAGCTGCCGATCAGCAGGATGCCATGCTCAACGGGCGACAGCTCGGCCAGCGGGCGGTCGATGTAGGGCGTGAAACGCTCGCGCAGCGTGGGCGCTTCGCGCAGAACACCATGCAGCAAGGTCTTGAACCATTGCGCGTCGGCCTCGGAAAAATCCTCGGTGTCGCGCAAATGGGCGTCGATCTCGCCGGCGTCCTGCGTGCCTTCGCCACCGCGCAGCAGCCACGCGTACACGCCTTGCAGCGCGAATTCGCGTGCACGGCGGCGAGCGCTGCGCGCATTGGCGCGGGC
Source organism: Achromobacter kerstersii (assembly GCF_902859595.1). GTDB lineage: Bacteria > Pseudomonadota > Gammaproteobacteria > Burkholderiales > Burkholderiaceae_B > Achromobacter > Achromobacter kerstersii. The sequence goes on from NZ_CADIJQ010000008.1 coordinate 22,677, forward strand.
TTGCGCCGCGCTATCAGCGCTTGTCGTCGTCTTCTTCGTCGTCAAAATCTTCGTCCTCGTCTTCGTCGTCTTCGTCTTCGTCTTCTTCCTCGGGTTCCAGCGCCGCCACCAGGTTGGCCATTTCAACGGCCACCTGAGCGCAATCGCGGCCCTTGCCGGCGGCGCGGGCTTGCGCCTGCTCGTCGGTGTCGACGGTCAGAACGCCGTTTGCGACGGGGATGCCGGTTTCCAGGGAGATACGGGTGATTGCCGTGGCCGTTTCATTGCTGACCACTTCAAAGTGATAGGTCTCGCCACGGATGACCGCGCCCAGTGCAATCAGGGCGTCGAATTCAAACGTTTCGGCCATGTGGGACAGGGCCACGCCCAGTTCCAGGGCGCCGGGAACGGTGGTGACCATGACGTCACGTTCGTCCACGCCCAGTTCGGCCAGTTCTTTCAGGCACGCTTCAAGTTCGGCTTGGCCGATTTCTTCATTGAAGCGGGCGCGTACGATGCCGATGTGCAGCCCTTCGCCGTTCAGGTCGGGGGTAAGGATGTAAGGGTTCATGTGTCGGCCTTCAGTGTGTTGCGGGAGTATTCTGCGGGTCGCAATCGTAACCCGTAATGGTCAGCGAGAATCCGGCCATGCTGGGCATCTTGCGCGGCCGGGCCAGCAGCCTCATTTGGCCCACGTTCAGGTCGCGCAGAATCTGGGCGCCGATGCCATAAGTGCGCAAGCCGAAGCGGTCGGTGCTGGCGGCGGCAGCAGCCTGGGCCTTCGGGTCGTTCCAGCCGGCAATCTGGCCAAACAGATGTTCCGTGGACGATTGGCAATTCATCAGCACCAGGACGCCTGCGGGCGAAGCGGCAATGGCCTCAAGGGCCTGCGCCACGCCCCAGCTGTGCGGGCTGGCGCCGGTGTCCAGCACGTCCAGCACCGAGGCCGGCTCGTGTACGCGCACCAGCGTTTCGACGTCGGGGGTCACGTTACCATGCACCAGCGCCAAATGGGCGGAGCCGGTGGCGGCGTCTTCATAGGCCACGGCCTCGAAGGTGCCCCACGCCGTTTGCATGGGGCGCTTGCCCACGCGCTTAACGATGGATTCGTGTTCGCTGCGGTACTGGATCAGGTCGGCGATGGTGCCGATCTTCAGGTTGTGCTGGCGGGCGAATTCCACCAGGTCCGGCAAGCGGGCCATGGTGCCGTCTGGCTTCAGAATTTCGCAGATGACGGCGGCGGGCGTCAGGCCGGCCATGGCCGTCAAGTCGCAACCGGCTTCCGTGTGGCCAGCACGCACCAGCACGCCGCCGGGTACTGCGCGCACCGGGAAGATGTGGCCGGGCTGGACCAGGTCGGACGGCTTGGCGTCGCGCGCCACCGCCACCTGAATGGTGCGGGCGCGGTCGGCGGCCGAAATACCGGTCTCGACGCCTTCAGCGGCTTCGATCGACTGCGTGAAATTGGTGCCGTAGCGCGTGCCGTTGCGGGCCGCCATCATGGGCAATTCCAACTGGCGGCAGCGTTCTTCGGTCAGGGTCAGGCACACCAGGCCGCGGCCATGGGTGACCATGAAGTTGATGGCTTCGGGCGTGACGAATTCGGCGGCCATGACGAGGTCGCCCTCGTTTTCACGGTCTTCTTCGTCAACCAGGATGACGATGCGGCCGGCACGCAGCTCGGCGATGATCTCGGCAACCGAAGCGATGCCGAAGGATTCCGGCTCGGAGCCGGGCAAAGAGGACAACTGGACGGACATGGCGGGCACGCAAACCAGGCGGGAAAGCCCGGATTTTACCGCTCTCGGCGCAAGAATCCCTATTCGCCCGCCAGAAGGCCGCCCGGCGGGGGCATCCGGTTAAACTTTCGCCCGGAGATCCCCCTATAAATCGAAGGAAAAACCTCATGCAAGCCCTTGCGGCCATGCCCTTGACCGTTGCGGCGGCGGTTCGCGTCGTGTTGACCGATATCGACGACACGCTGACCACCGAAGGCCGCCTGCCGGCCGACGCCTACGCCGCGCTGGAGCGCCTGGAACAGGCCGGCATCCAGGTCGTGCCCATTACCGGCCGCCCGGCTGGCTGGTGTGACCACATCGCCCGCATGTGGCCCGTGCGCGCCGTGGTGGGGGAAAACGGCGCGTTCTACTACGCGTATGACCGCAAGGCCCGCCGCATGACCACGCATTACTGGACGGATGCCGCGTCGCGCCAGGCCAGCCGCAAGCAATTGGACGCCATCCGCGACCGCGTGCTGGCCGAGGTGCCTGGCGCAGCCGTGGCCAGCGACCAGGACTACCGCGTGGCCGACCTGGCCATTGATTTCTGCGAAGACGTGCCTGCCCTGCCCGATTCGGCCATCAGCAAGATCGTCCAGATCTTCCACGACGCCGGGGCGCAAGCCAAAGTCAGCTCCATCCACGTGAACGGCTGGTTTGGCGACTACGACAAGCTGACCATGACCCGCACGATGTTCCTGCGCGAATTCGGCCAGGATGTGGCAAGCGCCTTGGACAGCACGCTGTTCATCGGCGATTCGCCCAATGACGAACCCATGTTCGCGTACTTCCCGATTTCGGTCGGCGTGGCCAACATCCAGGCCCAGCTGCATCGCCTGACGGACCGCCCGGCTTATGTCGCGGCGTTTCACGGCGGCGCGGGCTTTGTCGAAATGGCCAACCGGCTGCTGGCTGCGCGCCAGGCGTCGCAGCCAACCCAAGCCCAACCGGCATAAGGTCAGACACACCGTGGCCACCACCAAGCCTTCCTCCTCTGCCGCCGCCAATGACGGCCGCCGCAGCATCCAGTCCATCGAAGTGGGCGTGCCGTTATTGTCCGCGTTGGTGGACGCCGGCAAGCCCCTGAACCTGCGCGACCTGGCCGCAGGCGCCGGCATGACGTCCGCCAAAGCCCACCCCTATCTGGTGAGTTTCATCCGCGTGGGGCTGGTGCAGCAAGACGCCATTACCGGCCAGTACGAGCTCGGCCCCTTCGCCTTGCAGATGGGGCTGGTCAGCCTGCAACGGCTGGACCCGGTGCGCATCGCCATGCCCGAGATCGCCACGCTGCAATCCGAAATCGGCCACACGCTGGGCATTGCCGTGCTGGGGTCGCACGGCCCCACGATGATCCACATGACCGAAGCCAGCTACCCGGTGCACGTGAACATGCGCAAAGGCACGGTGATGTCGATGCTGCACACGGCCACCGGCCTGGTGTTTGCCGCGTGGCTGCCGCCCAAGGTCAGCGAGCACTACATTGCCCGCGAAGAAGGCGACACGGCGGTCATTGCCAGCGTGCCGCCCCCGCGCAAGGCATCGCGCGCCAACATCGAGGCGCAACTGGCCGACATCCGCGTGCACGGCATGGCCCGCGCGTTGGGCAACCCGCTGCCCGGCGTGGATGCGCTGTCGGTGCCGGTGTTCGACAACACCGGCAACATCGTTCTGGCGCTGACCAGCCTGGGTCCCACCGGCCTGTTCGACGTGGCGTGGGACGGCGCCATCGCCCGCCCACTGCTGGCCTGCGCGCAAGAGATTTCGCGCAAGCTGGGCTATCGGAATTAAGACTTTCGTTCGGTTGTTCGCAAAAAAACGAACATAAAGCGAACAATTCGAACAAAAGTCGAAAACAAAGGCAGGGACTTTCCCAAGTGTGCCTGTCCCCTCTTGTGTGTTTGAATTCAGGAAATATTCAAATTCATCCCATAAGAGGAGACAAACCATGCACGCGATGCGTCTATTGCAAGCGGCCGCCCTGGCCGCATTCGCTTTTGGCGGCACGGCCGCCCAGGCCGCCGACACCTGCTCCAACCGCGGTGATCTGGACCAGATGTACTGCGACGCCAACAAGGATTTGGTGGCGGACACGCCCGCCGACGCGTCCAAGCAGAAGACCCCGTCTACCCTGGTGTTCACCTACACCCCGGTGGAAGACCCGGCGGTCTACGAAGACATCTTCAAGCCCTTCACCAAGCACCTGTCCGAATGCACGGGCAAGCGCGTCGTGTTCTATCAAGTGCAAAGCAACGCCGCCGAAATCGAAGCCATGCGCTCGGGCCGCTTGCACGTGGGCGGTTTCTCGACCGGCCCCACCGCGTTCGCCGTAAACATCGCGGGCGCCGTGCCGTTTGCCGTGAAGGGTTATGCCGACGGCTTCCAGGGCTACAACCTGATCGTCATCGTCAAGAAAGACAGCCCCTACCAGAAGCTGACCGACCTGAAGGGCAAGAAGCTCGCGCACACCGCACCGTCGTCGAACTCCGGCCACATGGCGCCCGTGGCGCTGTTCCCCAAGGAAGGCCTGACGCCGGACAAGGACTACAAGGTGGTCTTCTCGGGCAAGCACGACCAGTCCGTCATGGGCGTGAACTCGGGCGATTACGACGCCGCCGCCGTGGCCTCCGACGTGTTCAAGCGCATGGTCGAACGCGGCCAGGTCAAGGAAGCCGACTTCCGCGTGATCTACCGCAGCGAAAAATTCCCCACCTCGTCGTTCGCCTACGCGCATGACCTGGAGCCGAAGTTCCGCGACCAGATGCTCAAGTGCTTCTACGACTACCGCTTCCCCGCGGAAATGTCGAAGGCCTTTGATGGCGCCGACCGCTTCTATCCGGTGACCTACCAGAAAGACTGGGCCATCGTCCGCCAGGTGGCTGAATCGGGTGGCGAAAGCTTCAACCGCGCCGCCTACGACCGCGAATCCGCAAAGAGCAAGAAGTAATCCAGCATGACGACGTCGCTACGCATTTCCGGCCTGGTCAAGGAATACCGGGCCGGCCGGCCGGTTCTCAATGGCATCAACCTTGAAGTCGCCGGCCAAGGCCTGACCGCCATCATCGGCCCTTCCGGCACCGGCAAAAGCACGCTTCTGCGTTGCATCAACCGGCTGATCGAACCCACCCAGGGCGAGATCGTGTTGCAGTCCAAGGAAGGCACCGTGGACCTGGCCCGTGTGCGTGGCGCGTCGTTGCGCCGTGCGCGCCGGCGCATCGGCATGGTGTTCCAGGAATACAACCTGGTTGAACGCCTGACCGTCATGGAAAACCTGCTGACGGGCCGGCTGGGCTACACCTCGGCGCTCAAGGCCTGGATGCGCCGCTTCGAACCCGAAGATATCGAGCACGCCTACAAGCTGCTGGATACCGTCGGCCTGGCGGGCTTTGCCGACCAGCGCGCGGATGCCTTGTCGGGCGGACAGCGCCAGCGCGTAGGCATCGCCCGTGCGCTGATGCAGCGCCCGCAACTGCTGCTGGCAGACGAGCCGACGTCGTCGCTCGACCCGAAGACCTCGGTTGAAATCATGGAGCTGCTGTCCGTGCAGGGCAGCGCCACCGGCATTCCCGTCATCGTGAACATTCACGACGTGGAGCTTGCGCGCCGCTACGCCACCCGCATCGTCGGCATGTCCGGCGGGCATGTGGTCTATGACGGCGACGGCCATGGCCTGGACGCCACCATGCTCAAGACGATCTACGGAGGCGAGTCTTGGCTGGAATGACGCACCCTCAGGGCAACCGCCCCTTTGCCATGTCCGGGCGCGCCAAGGCGGGCCTGGTGCTGCTGCTGATCTACACCGTGTATGCCGGCGCGCAGCTGGATTTCAGCTGGGCGCGCTTTGAAACCGGCATGGGGCATGCGTCGACGTTTCTTTCGCGCATGTTCCCGCCCAATTTCGAAAAGCCCGCCACCTTGTGGAAGGGCATTGCGGAAAGCCTGGAAATTGCTGTGCTGGCCTCGGTGCTGGGCATTCTGTTCGCGCTGCCGGTGGGCCTATTGGGCGCGCGCAACATGATGCCGGCCTGGGTGTCGTGGCCCGCGCGTTCGCTCGTGGCCTTGTGCCGCGCGCTGCACCCGGTCATCGTCGCCATCCTGTTCGTCAAGGCCGTGGGCTTTGGCGCGCTGGCGGGCATTCTGGCGTTGACGGTGGCCTCCATCGGCTTCATCGGCAAGCTGTTCACCGAAGCCATCGAAGAGATATCGCTCAAGCAGGTGGAAGCGGTGCGCGCAAGCGGCGCGTCGTTCGCCAACGTGATCATCTTTGGCGTGCTGCCGCAGGTGTTCGCGCGCTTCATCGGCTTTGCCACCTATCAATTCGACTCCAACCTGCGCAACTCCACCATGGTGGGTATCGTGGGCGCGGGCGGGGTGGGCGGCACGCTGTTCTCGGCCTTCCAGCGCTTTGATTACGACTTCGTCAGCGCCATCCTGCTGACGCTGATCGCCATCATCATGCTGGGCGAAATCATTGCGGGCTTCGTGCGCGCCGTGTTCCTGGACAACCTGGGCTTTGACCGCATCCTGCAAGGCCGCTTTGCCGGCGCACGCGGCATCAGCGCCGGCAAACCGCCGGCGGCCCGCAAGGCGGAGGTGGAAGAATGAACACCCATGCCTCTACCTTGAACCCGGCCGGTTCGCCACGCGTGTGGCAGCGCTACAGCATGGGCCAGCGGCTGCTGCGCTTTGCGCTGTATCTGCTGGTGGTGGCCGCCATTGCGCAAGCCATTCGCGGCGTGGAAGTCATACCGGAGTTCCTGTATGACGCCCCCGAGCAGATGGCCGACCTGTTTCGCCGCATGTGGCCGATCGACTGGGCTTACTACCCGGATGGCGTGCACAACGCGCTGATCGAAACGCTGCACATCGCCACACTGGGCACCATTCTGTCCGTCTTCATGGCGGTGCCGGTGGGCTTGCTGGCGGCCAACAACCTGACGCCCAGCAAGACCATCAACATGCTGGCCCGGCTGATTCTGGTGTCCAGCCGCTCGGTCAATTCGCTGGTCTGGGCGCTGCTGTTCATCGCCATCTTCGGACCCGGCGCGCTGGCCGGCACGCTGGCCATTGCGTTCCGCTCGATCGGGTTCGTGGGCAAGCTGGTGGGCGAAGCCATCGAAGAGGCGCAGCGCGGCCCCATCGAAGCCGTGACCGCCACGGGCGCCAGCAAGGGTTCGGTGCTGTGGTACGCCTACTGGCCGCAGATTCGCCCGGCGTTCTGGTCGATTGTGCTACTGCGCTGGGACATCAACGTGCGCGAATCCGCCGTGCTGGGGCTGGTGGGCGCAGGCGGCATCGGCATGGCGCTGGACACCGCGCTGAACCTGTTCCAGTGGGATCGTGTGGCGCTGGTGCTGGCCGCGATCTTCGTGGTGGTGGTGCTGGCCGAAATCATCATTACCCAGGCACGTAAGCGAATCTTGTGACGCACGCTGTGGTGCGCATCCTGTAGTGCGCATCCTTTATGCGCATGCTTAGCGTCCCTGTTTAACGCTTGTCGGTTTCCCCTGACCAGCGCTCCTTGGCGCCGCCCTTGAAAAGGGGCGGCGCTTTTTTCTTGTCGCGGTTGCGGTGCAGCTTGTCCGGCGATTGCGAACACGTCTATGCTCAATGTGAACAAAATATGAACGGTCATCAAATCCCGCCCCCGGGTTGATTAAGATCTCGGCTTTTGCCGTTGGACACCCATCGCCATGTCGGAACAGGAATTGAAGCTGCACGTGCCTACGGCGTCCCGCCAGGCCGTGCTGCGCGAAATCAAGCAACGCGAAGCCACGCGCATCCGTTTGCATGCCATGTATTTCGACACGCCCGAACGCGAACTGGCGCGGGCGCGCATCGCGATCCGCTTGCGCCAGGAAGGCAGCGACTGGGTGCAGACGCTGAAAATGCCCGGCATCAACGCCATCACGCGCATTGAACTGAACCATCCCCGCCCCGGCCCCGTGCTGGACTTGTCGGTCTATGCCGGCACCGAAGTTGAAAGCGCGCTTGCCGCCATCAAAGGCGAACTGGGCTTGCGTTATGAAACCGACGTGCAGCGCCTCTTGCGCAAGGTCCGCACGCGCTACGGCACGGTGGAACTCGCGTACGACACCGGCATCCTGCGCGCGGGCGCGTTGGAACTGCCCATTTCCGAACTGGAATTCGAACTCGTGTCCGGCCGCCCCGCCGCCATCTTCGCCACCGCGCGCGGCTGGCAGCAGCGCCATAGCCTGGTGCTGGACCCGCGCAGCAAATCTGAACGCGGCGATGCGCTGGCGCAGTTGGCAGAACGCCTGGCCGACGTAGACGCCGCGCCGGGCGACGATCTGGAAACCCGCCGCGCCCAAGCCATTGCGCAATTCTGGGCGCCGCGCACGGCAAGCTCCGTCAAGCTGCGCGACGACATGACGCCGTCGCAAGCCATGGGCCGCATCGCCGCCGAATGCCTGGACCAGATCGCGCGCAACGCCTCGGTGCTGGCCGAAGTGGACACCGAAGGCGTGTACCGCGCCGGCAACTCCGAACACGTGCATCAATTGCGCGTGGGTGTGCGCCGGCTGCGTTCGGCGTGGAAACTCTTCGACGGCTGGATTGCGCCGGTGCCGGACGCGCTGCTGGAAGGCGCGCGCACGCACTTCGGCGCATTCGGCGCCAACCGCGATCAAGATGTGTTGAACGAAACCGTGGCGCCCGCGCTGATGCGCGCTGGCATGCCCGTGATTCCGATGGAAGCCCCGCCGCCTGAAGAAGACGCGCAGACCATCGCGGGCGGCAAGGGCTTTCAAGCCTGGCTGCTTGAGTTGCTGGAATGGAGCCTGGATGTGCCGCCCGCCATGCCGGCCAACGACGGCATGACGATCGCCAACGGCACGCCCAGCGACGCCGCGCCCGAACCCGCGATCCGCCTGGAAGGCGGGGTGGCTGGGCCGAGCGTCAAGCCCACCATCATCCCGATGCTGGCGCCCGAACCCGAGCCGCAACGCTTGCACAAGCAGCTGGCTCGCCGCCTGCATCGCTGGCACAGCAAGGTGGCGGATCAAGGCACGCAATTCGCCACGCTGGACATTCCCACGCGCCACGAGCTGCGCAAGCGCGGCAAGCGGCTGCGCTACAGCCTGGCGTTCGCCGAATCGCTGCTGCCCGCCGCCAAGCTGCGCGGCTATCGCAAGCTGCTGTCCAAGGTGCAGGACGTGCTGGGCGAGATCAATGATCTGGCGGTGGCGCGCGACTACTACGAGTCGTGTACGGCCACGCATCCGCAAGCCTGGTTCGCGCTGGGCTGGATCAGCGCACGCCTGGAAGAGCTGGCGGTAGAGGCGCAGAAGGCGTTCGAGGAATTGGCAAAGAGCAAGCCGTTCTGGAAGTAACCGGGGGCAGGCGCGCGGGCGCCTGCGCTACCCCATTTTCACGACAGCCGCTTGTGCGGCTTGCACCTCGACACGCATCTCGCACTGCGTTTCAAAAAAGGGGCCATAGTCAGCAACGGGTCAGCTTGCTGTCAAGTTAACGACATCCGTGGCACCAATACTGGATCGCTGTCGTCCGGCCAACACGCGCCGGGCGCCTTCGTGGCCCGCAGCATCCGCCCGGCATTCGTCCTCTGTGACGGCAACGGCCCTGCGCGCCGTCAGCCCATCCACATAGACCGAACCATGGAAACCACTTCCCCCTTGCTCGCCCATGCAAGACGAGGCCTGTTGGCCTTCTGCGCCCTGTCGCTTGTGTTCACGCTGTCCGCTTGCGGCGGTGACGACAACGACTCGGACGAACCCGCTCCCCCCACGACGCCGACGACGCCCGCCCCGCCCCCCGCGGCGTGCGCCACGCATTGCGCCCCATGAGCCCGTTCATCGCAGACCCGCAGGAGACACAGCCAATGTCGTTCGACGCATCCAAACGCAAGTTCTTCAAGACCACGCTGGGGGCCACCGCCGCCGTCAGCGCCTTATCGATGTTCCCGCCCAGCATCCGCCGCGCGCTGGCGATTGAAGCCAGCAGCCCCACCGGCACGATTCAGGACGTCAAACACGTCGTGCTGCTGATGCTGGAAAACCGTTCCTTTGACGGCTACTTCGGCACATTCCCGGGCGTGCGCGGGTTTGGTGACCGCTTCCCCATTCCGCTGGCCAACGGCAAGAACGTGTTCCACCAGACACGCACCGACGGCACGGAAGAATTGCCTTATCACCTGGACGCAGCGCTGGGCAACGCGCAGCGCGCGGGCAGCACGCCGCACTCGTGGCCGAACTGTCAGGCCGCGTGGGACCACGGCCGTATGAACAAATGGCCCAGCGCCAAGCAGCCGCTGTCGATGGGCTATTACGAAACCGCCGAAGTGCCGTTCCACCGCGCGCTGGCCGACGCCTTCACGCTGTGCGACAACTACCACTGCTCGATGCACGCCGGCACGATCCCCAACCGCTTGTTCTTCTGGACGGGCACCAACGGCCCATCGGGCGACAACGTGTCGGTGGTGATGAATGAAATGAACGACGGCGCCGACGTCGGCCCGTCCACCGAAGGCTGGACGTGGACGACCTATGCCGACCGCCTGCAAGCCGCCGGCGTCAGCTGGAAGGTCTACCAGAACATCCCCGACAACTTCGGCTGCAACGAAATGATGAGCTTTCGGCACTGGCGCGCCGAGATCGAAAAAATGCCGGCAGACCGCCAGGTCACGAACCAGGGCGGCCCGGCCTACAACCCCGCCATCGACGATCAATTCAGCCCGCTGGCCAAGGGCTTCGGCAACACGATGCCCGACGGCGGTTTCCTGCAAAGCCTGCGCGACGACGTCGCCAACGGCACGCTGCCCGAAGTGTCGTGGATCATTCCGCCCGCTGCCTACAGCGAACACCCCGGCCCCTCCAGCCCGGCCAAGGGCGCGTGGTACATCCAGGCGGCGCTGGACGCGCTGACGCAATCGCCCGAGGTCTGGAGCAAGACCGTGTTCCTGGTCACCTACGACGAGAACGACGGCTTCTTCGACCACATGCCCACGCCGTCCGCGCCGTCACGCAACGACGACGGCACGCTCGCCGGCAAATCGACGATGACGGACGCCGAGATGGCGTTTGAATACTTCACGTATCCGCCCGCCACGCCCAAGCAGCTGACTGCCGACGGCAAGCCCTTCGGCCCCGGCATGCGTGTGCCGATGTGGGTGATATCCCCCTGGAGCCGTGGCGGCTGGGTCAATTCGCAAGTGTTCGATCACACGTCTGCGCTGCGCTTTCTTGAGCAACGCTTCGGGGTTGTCGAACCCAACATCAGCGCGTTTCGCCGCGCCGTGTGCGGTGACCTGACGTCGACCTTGAATTTCGTGTCGCCCAACAGCGCCAGCATGCCGACCTTGCCGGGCCGCACGACAAAGACGGACGCCGACGGCCTGACCACCTGGCAGGAAGCGCAGCCCGCCATCGCGATTCCGACGCAGCAAACGCTGGCCAAGCAAGCAGAAGGCACACGCCCGTCGCGCGCCCTGCCCTACGAGCTGCACACCAGCGCGCGCGAAGCGGCGCGTGAAAACCGCGTTCAATTGCTGTTCGCCAACGCCAGCACGGGCAAGACGGCTGCGGTTTTCCATGTGTACGACAAGCTGCATCTGGACCGCATCCCGCGCCGTTATGTGGTCGAGGCAGGCAAGTCGCTGGACGACGTCTGGGACGTATCCGCCGACAGCGGCAAGTACGACTTGTGGGTGCTTGGCCCCAACGGCTATCACCGCGCCTTCACGGGCGATTTGATGCAAACAGGGGGAACGCAGCCCGAGATCCAGGTCTGCTATGTGCCTTGTGACGACCCGCAGATGCAGGTCAAGCTGCACAACAACGGCAGCGCGGCCTGCACGTTCACGGTGCAGGCCATGGCGTACCGCAACGATGGGCCGTGGACGGTCACGGTCGACGCGGGCCAGGTCGGCGAGTTGAGCTGGCCCGTCACGGACAGCGGGCAGTGGTACGACTTTTCCGTCGCGTGCAACGGCTACGCCGCCTTCCAGCGCCGCTTCGCCGGACGCATGGAGACGGGGAAAGATGCCGTCAGCGATCCGGCGATGGGGAAGGTGGAGTAAGGAATTCGCCGGCGATCAATGGATGATCTGCCGGCGATTCGTTGAGGATCAATCTGCCATCAGTTGGCGATCGATCGGCGGTTCATTGGCGATCAATCGGCCTTCAGTTGGCGATCGATCGGCGGTTTGTTGACGATCAATCGGCCATCAGTTGGCGATTAATCGGCAAGCAGCGCCGCGGCGAATTCGTCCGCGACGAAGGGCTGAAGGTCTTCCAGGCTTTCACCCACGCCGATCCAGTACACCGGAATCGGGCGCACGCCCTGGCTGCCCGCCGCCACGGCAGCCAGCGTGCCGCCCTTGGCGGTGCCGTCCAGCTTCGTCACGACGAGGCCCGTCAGATTGATGGCCGCATCAAACGCGCGGATCTGCGCCAAGGCGTTCTGCCCGGTGTTGCCGTCCACCACCAACAGCACTTCGTGAGGCGCTGCCGCATCCGCCTTGCCGATGACGCGGCGGATCTTCTTCAGTTCTTCCATCAAGTGCAGCTGCGTGGGCAAGCGGCCGGCGGTATCCACCATGACCACGCCCATGCCGCGCGCGCGGCCCGCGTTCACCGCGTCAAACGCGACGGCGGCGGGGTCACCGCCATCCTGCGAAATCACGCTGACGTTGTTGCGGCTGCCCCATTCCACGAGCTGCTCGCGGGCGGCAGCGCGGAAGGTATCGCCCGCGGCCAAGAGCACGCTGGCGCCCTGGCGCTGGAACGTGTGCGCAAGCTTGCCGATGGAGGTCGTCTTGCCCGCGCCGTTCACGCCGGCAATCATCACCACCAGCGGTTTGGCGCTGGTCAAGTTGAAGCCGCGTTCCAGCGGTCGCAGGTGATCGGCCAGCAATTGGCGCAGCGCCGTCTTGACCTTGGCCGGGTCTTCAATGCGTTCTTTCTTGACGCGCGCACGCAGCGCGGTCAGCAGCTTCTCGGTGGCCTCCAGGCCCGCATCGGCCATAATGAGCGCCGATTCGAGTTCCTCGAACAGGTTTTCGTCGACCTTGACGCCGACGAAAATGCCGCCAATGCTCTGACCGGTGCGCGACAAGCCCTGCTTCAAACGCGACAGCCACGACGCCTTCTTGGGCGCCTCGGCAGCGGGTTTAGGGGTTGGAGCTGGGGCTGGGGCTGGGACGACTGCGGCGGGTACCGGTGCAGGTGCGGCAACGACAGGCGGCGGCGGCACCATCGGGGTGGGCGCGGCAGGTACAGGCGCCGGAGCCGCGACTGGCGCATCGGCGCGTACCGGCTCGAAAGCCGGTGCGGGCGGTGCTGCCGGGGTAGCTGGCGCAGGCGACATTGCCGGGGCCACCGGCGGCGTGGCCACGGCGGGAGCGGCAACCGGTGCAGGCGCGATGGGCGCGGCTACCTGTGCTGCAACCGGCGGTGAAACCGGAGCCGGTGTTGGCGTGGGGGTTGCCGTCGGCGCGGCAGTCGGAGCAGAAACTGGCGCGGCAGTCGGAGCAGAAACTGGCGCGGCAATCGGGGCAGCAACTGGCGCAGAAGCCGGAGCAGAAGCCGGAGCAAAAGCCGGCGCAGGAATCGGATCGGCAGGAACGGGAGCCGGTGCCGGCGCAGGAATAACCGGCGCGGCGGCGGGTGCTACGGGCGCGACAACGGCGTCCACGGCCTCTGGCGGCGGCGCGGGCTGGACCGGCGCGGCGGGCGGAGGGGATTTTTTCTTGAAGAAGCGGCTAAACATGGGTAACAAGTATATTCGTATCGTCGGCGGCCAATACAGGCGCACCCCCATCGTCGTGCCCGACGTGGAGACGCTGCGCCCCACGCCCGACCGGGTGCGCGAGACGCTGTTCAACTGGTTGAATCATCTGTGGGCCGGCGAATTCGCCGACAAACAGGTACTGGATCTGTTCGCCGGCAGCGGCGCCCTGGGTTTCGAGGCGGCGTCACGCGGCGTGGCGCATGTGCAGATGGTCGAGCGGGACAAGACCGCTGCGTCCGCGCTGCGGACACTGCGCGACAAGCTCAAAGCCGACATGATACGCATCCATGTGGGCGACGCGATGCAGGTCGCCGAACGGATGGATGCGTCCCGATTTGACCTCATCCTGTTGGACCCACCCTTCGGACAGGGCTGGCTGCCGCGCCTGTGGCCGATCCTGCCGGGTATTCTCAGCGAGCATGGGCTAGTCTACGTCGAGGCGGAAACCCCCATCGAAGCCCCCGAAGGATTTCAGATCTTGCGGCAGGACAAGGCAGGCGCGGTGCACTACCACCTGCTGGAATTTGCTGCATTGCGCAAATAGATCAATAATCCGAGCTTCGGAGGATGGTGTACACCACTAATAACGGTACGGAGCTCGCATGATCATCGCTGTATATCCCGGCACTTTTGACCCGCTGACCCGGGGCCACGAAGACTTGGTCCGCCGTGCGGCCACGCTTTTCGACAAGGTCGTTGTGGGCATCGCCCACAGCCGCAACAAGAAGCCTTTCTTCAGCATCGACGAGCGCGTGGAAATCGCCCGCGAAGTGCTGGGCCACTATCCCAACGTGGAAGTGCAAAGCTTCGGCGGTCTGTTGAAGGATTTCGTCCGCGACCAGAACGGGCGCGTCATCGTGCGCGGCCTGCGCGCCGTGTCCGACTTTGAATACGAATTCCAGATGGCCGGCATGAACCGCCATCTGCTGCCCGACGTTGAAACCCTGTTCATGACGCCGTCGGACCAATACCAGTTCATCTCGGGCACCATCGTGCGCGAAATCGCCCAGCTGGGCGGTGACGTCAGCAAGTTCGTGTTCCCGTCCGTGGAACGCTGGTTGCAGGAAAAGGCCAAGGAACGCCGCGAGCAGTCCTGGCCGGGCTGACCCGCCCGCGTGGCACCATCCTTGAAGGGCGCTCAATGCGCCCTTCTTGCGTTTTGCGCCCCAGCAGTACAATCAAGCCGCCTCTGGCTTAACCCTGCTGCCCATCATGGCCCTGCTCATCACCGAAGAATGTATCAATTGCGACGTTTGCGAGCCCCAGTGCCCGAACGACGCAATTTCCATGGGCGATGACTATTACGTCATTGATCCCGACAAATGCACGGAGTGCGTTGGCCATCACGACGAGCCTCAGTGCAAGGTGGTGTGTCCGGTGGAGTGCATTGAACTGCACCCGCAATGGAACGAAGGCCAGGAACAGCTCATGGCCAAGTACCGCCGCCTGACCGGTGCCGCATGAGCGACGCCACACAGACAGGCATCAACCTTCCCCCCGCTTCCCACCACGCCCGCCGCGACATCTCCGCGTCGGCGATCGCGGCTGGCCTCGTGGCCGTGCTGGTCAGCTTCGGCGGCACCGCCGTGCTGATGGTGCAAGCCGGCCACGCGGCCGGGCTGGACGCGGCGCGCATCGGCTCATGGATTGGCTCGCTGAGTCTCGTGCTGGGGCTGGGCGGCGCGTTCTACAGCCTGCGCACGGGTCTGCCGATTGTCATGGCGTGGTCCACACCCGGCGCGGCCTTGCTGGTGACGGCGCTGGCGGGCGTGCCCTTCAATGAAGCCATCGGCGCGTTTGTGCTGGCGGCCGGGCTGACGCTGGCCTGTGGCCTGTTCGGCTGGATCGACCCCATCTTGCGCCGCATCCCCGGCGAAGTCGCCGCCGCGATGCTGGCTGGCGTGCTGCTCAATTTCGGCATGGGTATCTTCACCAACATCAGCAAGCAACCGGCGCTGGTGCTGACGATGTGCGCCGCCTACCTGCTGTGCCGGCGCTGGGCGCCGCGCTACGCGGTGCTGGTGGTGATGGCGGTGGCCGTCGCCCTGGCGTTCGCGCTCGACCTGATGCAGCTGAACCTGCTGGACTGGCGGCTTACCGAATTCGTCTGGACCACGCCCGCCTTCAGCGCGCAGGCTGCGGTCAGCTTGGGAATTCCCTTGTTTGTGGTCGCCATGGCGTCGCAAAACCTGCCCGGCTTGGCCATTCTGCAAGCGGCGGGCTACCGCCCCCCTGCGTCGCGTTTGGTGGCCGCCACGGGCCTCCTGGGCTTGCTGGCCGCCCCGTTTGGCGCGCACAGCGTGACGATGGGCGCCATCAGCGCCGCCATCTGCACCGGCCCCGAAGCGCATCCCGACCCCGGCAAACGCTATATCGCCGCCGCCACGTATGGGCTGGGCTATGTGGGCCTGAGCCTTGTCGCGGGCGCAGTCGCCGTCTTCTTCCAGGCCTTGCCTGCCGCGCTGCTGGCGGCGCTGGCGGGCCTGGCCTTGCTGGGCACCATCATGGGCGGCATGGCCGCCGCCATGGCCAACCCGCAACGGCGCGAAGCCGCGCTCATCACCTTGCTGGCGACGGCGTCGGGGTTCAGTTTCTGGGGAATCGGGTCGGCCTTCTGGGGCCTGGCGGCGGGCCTGCTGGCGCACACCGCATTCGAATACAAGCGGGCGCGCGCCGGCGCATAAACCGCCCCGCCGGCCGCTAGGAAAGCGCCGAGCGCTTCAAAGGAATCACGCCGGCCAGGCGGCCACGGGCGTATCCGGGTGCACTTTCATGATGCGGCAAGGCACCTGCACAAAATTTGAAATCCACGCGGCGGCAAGTTCGCCTTCGTCAACGACGTCAATCGTCTGCTCGCCCACCTTCATGCTGTAGCGCACGCTGTCGTCGTCTTCGATGACGTCCAGCGGAATATCCATGCGCAGCATGCCCGGCGCCTTCAGCACCAGATAGCCCAGGCGCAGCTCCACCGACACGTCGGCAAGCTTCGGGCACAGTTCGCGGTTCAGCCATTGGCCGGAATCGTTGGCCACCAGCCATTGACGGTGATAGGCGGCCGCATTGGGTTGCGGCGTGACGCCGCATTCCGCGATGGGCTGGAAATCGGACGGAACGTCGCGCGGGAGGGAATCGGTGCTCATCGGCCCAGCAGACCCTTCAGCGCCTTGTCCACCGCCGCGCCGTTCTTCCCCTTGCCGGTGACGGCTTCGCGCAGCTTGTTCTCCAGGCTGCGCTTGAGGATGCCGCCGATGGCGTCTTTCCACAGCAGCGTGTAGGTGGGCTTGTCGAACGGGCCTTTGAGGTGCACGGGGATGGTCACGTCCTTCAGGTCGATCAGCTCTTTGCCTTCGTCGGTCGCGGCCGGATTGACGACGCGCGCGCGCGCCACCAAGTCCAGCTCATTCTTCACGAAGTCGATGGTGGCCGGATCGCCTTGGGTCACGCGCAGCAACGGCGACACGACGTTCAAGCGCTTGACCGTCGCCACGCCCTTGGTGAAGGCCAGGTCCGCGTCCATCTCCGAGAATTCGGTCTGTTTGCTGGTGTCGGCCGGCACTGTTTCGTTCTGCGATTCTGCCGTGAAAGCGGCCTTCAGCTCGCGCAGCGTCTGCGTCAGGTTGATGCCCTTGACCGCGCCATCGCGCAGGCGCACTTGCACCGTGCCGCCCAGCCCGCTCTTCATGGCGTAGGCGTTGGCGCCCGCGGTCTTCAGGTCCAGCGCCAGGCTGCCGGTGCCGCTCAGCACGTTTTGCTTGGCCAGGTCCATCAGCAAGGGCTCAATGGAAATACCCGCCAGCGACATCTTCGTGGCCAGCTGATTGCCTTGCGCAGCGTCCACCGACAACGCACCCGCCAGCTTGCCGCCGTACAGGCCGGCGGTAAGGCTGGAGATATCGAGCTTGCCCTTGTCCAGTTTGACGGCGGCGGCCACGTCGTCGGCCTTCAGGCCGCGCATGACGAGCTTGCCCACCTTCAAGGTGCCGTTGACGCTGGGGCCAACCAGCGCCGACAGATCAATCGTGTCGTCTGCGGGTGCGGCGGGCGCGGCCGGTTGCGCCGGCTTGGAATCGTCCTTCTTGCCATCAGCGGGCGGCTTGGGCGGCGCAGCCACAACGGGCGGCACCAGCTTGTCCAGATCCAGCGTGTCCACGGCCAACGCAAAGTTCACGGCGGGCGAGGTAGACAGCTTGGTGATGTCGGCGCTCAGGTCGAACTTGCCGCCTTCGAGCACGGCGTTGATCTTGCTGGTGGCCTGATCTTTCAGCAGGTCCACGTTCAAGCTGCCGATCACCGGAATCTGCAGGCTGCCCTTGGGCAGGCCCGGGTCGGTGATGTTGACGTCACCGCGCAGCGCCGACAGGCCGCCGCTACGTTGCAGCAGGTTCAAGGTCAGCGGCGACGCAAAGTTCAGCTTGACCACGCGGTCGCCATTCTTGGACGTGCTGTCCACCTTGGCTTCTTTGATGTCCAGCTCGGCGGCGTTGCCGCTGATGCCGTTCAAACCAAAGCTGGCGTCCAGGCCGCTGACACGCACGCGGCC
The DNA here is from genome assembly GCF_902859595.1 of Achromobacter kerstersii. GTDB lineage: Bacteria > Pseudomonadota > Gammaproteobacteria > Burkholderiales > Burkholderiaceae_B > Achromobacter > Achromobacter kerstersii. The sequence goes on from NZ_CADIJQ010000008.1 coordinate 40,740, forward strand.
GGTCAGCGCTTCACCGGTGGCCGACGCAGGCGAGATATTCAGCGCAGGCGCATCCACCGCCAGCTCAAACGGACCATCCGCCGAACCGCCCTTGGCGCGAATGGCCAGCTTTTCAATCTGCAATTGGCTCTTGTGCGGGTCGATTGCCAGCTTCGGCATCGCCACGCTGGCTTCCACGCCGGTGGCGCGCGCGGCGGGGTCGGTGATATCGCCCTGGAAAACCACTTCCAGGCCGGCCACATCCAGCGCCGATTTCTGGCCATTGAAAGCCAGGTTGCCACGCACCGCCAGGCTCTTGGCCTCGGCGCCAGGCAACTTGCCGTCCATGCGCAAATCCAGCTTCTGGGCGGCGTAGCGCTTGGCGGACGGGTCCAGCGTCAGCAGGGCCTGCCCGGTCAGGTTGGCGTCCACACGCGGGTTACCGCCTTCAACGCGCGCCGTCAGGCGCACATCGAACGGCTGGTTGAACGTGACGCGGCCGGTGTTGGCGTTGATCTTCGTAACCGCCACGGCCATGCCCGAAATCTCGTCCTGCAACTGCACTTCGCCGTCTTTCAAGTCCAGCCCGGCGATGTCGATCTGCATATTGTTGCGCGACGCGGGCAAGGTGCCGCTGGTGATGGCTTGGGCCGCAGTCTGGGCGGCGCCTACCAGCGCTTCGGCGGGGTTGGACGGCGCCGTCGTGGTGGCGGACGCGCCGCCCACGAGGTTGCTGAAGTTGAACTGGCCGTCTTTGCCGCGCACCACACGCGCCTTGAAGCCGCTGATGGCCACGTGGTCCACCACGAAGCTGTTCGACAGCAGCGGCCACACGGCCACCGCCAGGCGGGTGCTTTCAATGGACGCGAAGGTGTCGGGGCTATTGGGCTCGGACAGGGACACGCCCTGCACCGACAGACCAATGCGCGGGAAGAGCGAAAGCTCGATCTCGCCATCGATCGTGAGTGTGCGGTGATAGCGTTCCTGCACAAGCTCTTCGAGCTTGTACTTGTACGCGTTGGGGTCGAACGTCAGCAAGAAGATGGCCAGGCCAACGACGGCCACGACAACCAACACCACCAGGCCTATCAAAATGCGCTTGAACCACGTTTTCATTGCCGCCCCGTCGGTACCTCGACTGGAAATCCTTGAATGCCGCCCACCGCGCCAAGCGCGGGGGTGGTGCTGTAGCGGTGGAAAACCACACGCCAATTGGAGCTATCTGCCTTTTAGGGCGAGTCCTCGCTACTGCCGAAAGCCCGAAGCTGCGGCGCCAGAAAGGGAGGATCTACCAGGGAAGGCCTGCTGAAGACGCTGGCATGACCAGCGTGCAGATTTCGCTATCGTAACAAATCAGGCCGCCTTCGCGATGACTTGTCAGGTCATGACACCAAAAACCGGACAAATCACATGCCCTGAAGCCCAAAAAACGGCGCTTTCAGCTGACGGCTTTCTGTCTGGCGGATTGTAGGACTAGAATAATTGATCAATCAATTATTGATGCATCCAACAATGTCCGCCCCCGCCCCCAGTACCCCGCATTCGCCCGGCCAGATGCTTCCTTTCCGGCAAACCCTGCTTGCCATGCTGGGCATGTGCTTCGTCATGATGATGGTCGCCATCGACCAGACCGTGGTGGGCACCGCGTTGCCGACCATTGTGGCCGAACTCAAGGGCTTCGAACTGTATGCATGGGTTGCGACGTCTTACCTGCTGACCTCCGTCATCACCGTGCCCATCTTCGGACGGCTGGGCGATTACTACGGACGCAAGCCGTTCGTGGTGGCCGCCATCATCCTGTTCACGCTGGCCTCGGTGCTGTGCGGCGCGGCCAACAGCATGCTCACGCTGGTGCTGGCCCGCGCCTTGCAAGGTATCGGCGGCGGCATGCTGGTGGGCACCGCGTTCGCGTCCATCCCCGATCTTTTCCCGGACCCGCACGTGCGGCTGCGCTGGCAAGTCATGCTGAGCTCGGCCTTCGGTATCGCCAACGCCGTGGGGCCGACGCTGGGCGGCGCGTTGACCGAACACTACGGCTGGCGCTCGGTGTTCTATGTGAACTTGCCGATCGGCATTCTGGGCTTGTGGTTCGTGTCGCGCTATTTGCCGCACCTGCGCAACCACACATCGGGCAAGGTCCGGCTGGACTGGCAAGGCGCCGTGCTGATCGCGCTGGCGCTGGGCAGCCTGCAATTGCTGGTTGAACTGCTGCCCAAGGAAGGCTTCAGCACCGCCCTCGTGCTGCTGGCCGTGGGCAGCATCGCCGCGTTCGCGCTCTTGATCTGGTGGGAAAAGCGCTGCCCGCACCCCCTGCTGCCGCTGGACATGTTCCGCAACCGCGGCCTGGCCACGCTCTTCACGCTGGCGCTGCTGGTGGGCGTGACGATGTATTCGCTGTTGTTCTACGCGCCGCTGCTGCTGCAAGGCGGCTTTGGCCTGTCGCCCCAGGATGCAGGCTTGCTGATCACGCCCATGGTCGTTTTCATCACGGTGGGCAGCATCATCAACGGCCGCATCATCACGCGCATTCGCAATCCCAACCGCATGCTGTACGCGGGCTTCTTGCTGATGGCGCTGTCCTGTTTGGGTATTGTCACTACCCATAGCTATACGTCACATGGGCTGATCGCCGCCTACATGCTGATGGCCGGCCTGGGCATGGGCTTCATCATGCCCAACCTGACCGTGTTCGCGCAGCAGACGGCGGGCCGCACGCATCTGGGCATTGCCACGGCGCTGTTGCAGTCGCTGCGGATGATTGGCGGCATGCTGGGCACGGCGGTCGTGGGCACGATGGTCAGCCACAGCTACTTCAGCGGCGTGGAATCCACGCTGCATGGCGCATCCGCGCAATGGCTGCCCGAATTGAACGACCCGCAGATGCTGGTGAACCCGGCGGCCCAGACCCAGTTCCTGGCACAATTGGCGCATCAAGGCCAGGACGGGACGTCGCTGATCGAGATCGCGCGGGTCGCGCTGGTGGGCGCCATTCATGAAGGGCAGCTCATCGCGCTTGCCGTCGCCATCTTCGCGCTGTGGTGCGTGCGCCGCGTGCCCCTGGTGCAATTGGCGCGGCCTCCCAAAGCGGAGCCGGCCAGCGTCGGAGAATAGCTTTTGCCCAAACAACAACAAGGCCTGCAAGTCATCCAGCACATGGGGCAGACGTACCGCGTCATGCAAAGCGCATTCAGCAGCAAGGTGGGCCACGCCCTGCCCCGCTGGCGCATCCTGCTGGCGCTGCATGAATGCGGACCTTGTTCGCAAAAGCATCTGGCCGAACGCTGCCGCCTGGACCCCGCGTCTTTGACGCGGCAATTGCAGGCCATGCAAAAGCTGGGATGGATCTCGCGCGCCGTGGACGCGCAAGACAACCGCCTGACCAACGCCACGCTTACCGAAGCCGGCCAGGCGGTCGTGAACGAAGCCCTGCCCAAGCGCGCAGCCTTCTTTGAAGCGTCGTTGAAGGGCTTGTCAGCCACCGACATCGACACGCTGAACCGCGTGCTGACCGTGCTGGAAACCAACTTCGTGCAGGCCGCAGGCGACAAAGACCGCGCGTGAACACCTTCGTGCGTGCCGCCTGATCAGAACTGCACATCCACGACCACATGGTCCACGTACGTTCCTGCTGATGGCGTGGGCCGGTCAGTCAGGATGACGCCGCGATACTGGAACACCTGCGGCGTCAGCCCATCCAACACGCCCGGATTCAATTCCGACTCATGGCTGCGCCGGCGCTCAGCGCCCTGATCGCCCCAGCGGTCGGCCGCCACATTCGATTTGTACAGCTGATACGCCAGAAACTCCGAGCCATTCGACATGCGTCTGATCACGCCGTCGGGGTGCCTGCCTGGGCCCATCCCCACGCTGTATGACGCCCCTTTGGTGCAACGGACCCGCACCTGCCCGCTTGCTGCGGCGAACTCGCTCACCAGCGGCGCGCTGCCAAAATTCAAATCGGGCGTGGTCATTTCGCACTGCGTGTCCACCGTCAGGCTGAGCTGCAATGCGGCCACCTCGCCCGCGCCCCAATACTGCACGCCATGGCAGACCAGGCCGGCGGTGCAACGCCCCGTCAAGCCGCGGCTTCGGTCCCAACCGCCGGCGGCGGCGCACGCCCCCGCCACCAGCGTGCCGGGGCAAATCTGCCAATACCAGCGGACGAACAGCGTCGCCGTATACGTGCCGGCGGCGATGCTGCTTCCGGTAGCGGGTTGCGTGGCGAAGTACAGCGGAATGTCCGCGCTGCCCGCCGCGCCCAGCCACGACCATTGGCTCAGTTCAACCAGACTGCCCACAGCCAGCGGCAGGCTGCGGTCCTTGCCGGCGTAGATCTGGAAGGGCAGGACGTCGCCCGTCGTGGGGTTCCTGAGCAGGCCGCCGTCGTGACTGTCGAGCCGCAAGCGTACCCAGTCCTTGCCATACACCGCGACGCCGCCCCGTTGGCAGCTCAGCCCGCCGGATGACGACGTCTCGATTCGCGACTGGCCCGCATCCAGTGAGCCGTGATTGCCCAACGCCGCCGCCACGCCCGTGCGCACGCCGCAGGCCGGCCCTGCCCAGCCGGCGCTTGCGTAGAGCGTTCCGGCAAGCGCGGCGCCCGCGATCAGCCCGCGCAAACATCCGCCTGTCATTGCCCGCCCCCAAACCCTTCCCGTCCCCAAGGCAGGGCGGGTCCGATCAACGGCACACCAGCGGACCGACATGCGCGATTTCCTCCAAGTCCGGTTGCAGGTCAAAGGCCACGCGGCACGCCTCGCCGCCAGGCGGCGCGACGCGTAACGTGTTGCGCGCCTGCAATTGCTCCAGATAGACAATGCCGTCCCAGCCCACCACGCCAGTCTGCCCATCCTCGCCGCTGACCCGGGCCCCGATGGCAATCGGCGCGCCGCTTGCGTCGTGCAAGACGATGCTGGCCGCTCCAACCCGCGCAATCGGAAATTCCAGCAGGTATCCGCTGCCCGCACGCACCGCCACCCGCTGCTCGACCACGTCAGTGCGGTAGTTGGATGGCAGGTCCAAGGTGTCGACTTCGTACTTCCCGCTGTAGTAGGAGATGGCCCAGGGCATCAACAAGTGGCCGTTGCGATTCGTCCGCCCCACCACCTGGTTCTCGTATCGGACCGGCACGTCCGCCACGCCGTCCGTGCTGACCAGCACGAACGCGTCCTGGATACCGTTGGCCGCCATCAGCGCGCCGTCCATGAAGACGAGCGACCCATTTGCCGACGCCCACCGCGTATCCTGGCCCTTCTGGCCGTAGACGCCACCTTCCACTTGCGCGGCCTCGCCCCGCCACGCCAGCCCGGCTTGCCGATAGCTGCCCGCCTGCCCGGCATCGCCGTAGGCCAGGTCCCACCCGAATCCGCCATCGCCCGCCACGGAACGCTGATAGTCCAACCGCCGCGTCATCCGGCCATCCGCCGCGCGCTCCACGCCGCCACTCAAGGTATCGCGGCTACCGATCGGAATCAGCAATTGCATCAGCACCGACCAGCCGTCGCCGCCCACCTGCCGGTTGGATGACACCCACATGCTGCTATTGCCCCACAACGGCTTGCTCCAGCTAAGGTTGAGCAGCCGCGTGCGCTGTGAGCGCTGATCCCGCACATCGAAGTACGCGGCGCCGAGGCTGCCGCCCCAGCCCATCGACGCGCTGGCGTTCGCCTGCATGCTGCGCCTGCCCGTCCGATAGCGTCTATCCAGGCTCGACAAGTCTGCATAGTCCGGCGTGCGTTGAATGTGCTGCACGCCCATGCTGAAGCCGCGGTTGGCATATTGATAGCCCACGGTTGTCTGATGACCGGCGGCCCCACGCGCCACGCTCGCACTGCGCGCAGCGTTGAACGTGCCGGCATTGCCTACCGTGAAGACCGCACCCAGCCCGGCCGCTCGCATCTGGCCTGCCCCTTCGGCGTGAGTTTCCAAGGTCAGCCCCCGCGTTAATCCATAGCGCAGTGAACCGCTGCCCGCCCATCCGGCATAAGCCAAGCTCCTGCTGCCGTAGTCTTGGCGCAAGCTGCCCATGGCCAGCGAATAATCGGACATCCCGGGGTTGAGCAATTCGCTGGACACATAAAACGGCACCGTGGCGGATACCTGACGGCCCAGCGCATCCGTCGTGACCACCACTGCCTGCCCCGCACCGTTGATGAAGGGAACGTTGGTCAGCGTGAAGGGGCCGGGCGCGACGTCTGTCGTGCTGTTCCGATACCCATCGATGAACAGATCAACCGTGGTGGGCACCGACGCCTCGCCGGAAAACTGCGGCAAGGGATAAGTGATGACATCGGGGCGCACCGAGAAATCCCGCGACACCTGCACGCCCGCCATTCTTGCCGGCCGATTCCATGCCAAGGAATTACTGATCAGGTCGCCCACTTCATAGGTCACGGCGTGGCCTTCATCGGAGTAGCGCCATTGCGTGTCATAGCGCTGATAGCCGCGGGTGGCATTGCGCCCGGCGCCATGAGGCCAGCGGTAGATGCCCGTGTTGCGCAACACCCCCCACGTGCCAAACACGCGCGCCTCGTTCCAGGCCGTTGTGTAGCCGCCGCCCTCGTTCGGCATGCTGGAATAGATCTGATAGTTCAACAAGCCGCCGGCGCTGCTGCGCGCAATCTGGCGCGCAAACACAGCGGTCTCGCCCAATTGCTGATCGGGCAGCCACTGCGGGGGCACCGTCAGCAGCAGCCGCTGCTGCCCGCTGTCGTAGTGCACCGTCATGCCCGTCATGGTGTCCAGCCACACCCCGTCCGGCTCGGCCGCCGGCAGGCCGGCGTGCCGGAGGTCGGCGGCATTCACCTTGAAGCGTCCGGCCATGGCCTGCACCGGCACGACGCGTCCGCTTGCGCGTTGATTCACGACGAGCTCCAGATACAGCGTGCCCGCAAGCGTTGACATGGCGGCTCCCGCCCGAGGCGGCGGGGGCAACGGCGCGCCATGCGCGCTTGCCGGCGCAAACGTTGCCCACAACAGAAGCCCGATACCTCCAAGGCTGCGCCATGGGGGGGGCAAGGCGCCGCTGGCTTGGGCACGCATGACGCGTCAAGGCAGACGGGTCAGGATGTGCAATGTGGGTCCTCCGTTGATCCGTGCGCGCAGCACGCCTTCGCCGCGCGCACGCGCGCCTTCCGGCAGCGGCCAACGCATGACGCTGCCTGGCAGCACATAGCCCAGCAATCCATCAGACACCGTGGTTTTCTGCTTGCCCGCTTCCAGCGACACCTGCGTCAGGCGCGCATGCATGCTGCCTTGGTTGCGCACTTCCAGATGCGCCTTACCCGCCAGCGTCACCACGCTCCAGCCCAGGCCCTGCGCGCCGTCGGATTCATGCCGAGGCTTGCCCTGCAACTGCGGTTTGCCGATCAGCCCTTCGCCGTATGCAAAGAGCGGAACGGAATAACGCATCTGAAAATTCACCCCACGCCCTTCCTCTGGCAAGGCGCCATCATCCACTGGCACCTCGTCGATAACGATGCGGTACGCGCGTTCAACCCCGGCGGGCAAGGGGTCCGGCCGTGTCAGCCGAACGAATTGTTTTTGGCCCGGCGCGATCCGCATCATCGGGGGGCTGCCAATCACATCCCGCTGTTCGGCGTAGCTGTTCTCGTTGCCTTGCTGCGTCCATTCGAAAATGCGCAGTTGCAGATGCGCCGCCGTGCTGCCCCGGTTTTCCAGCCACAGGCTGCTTGCGCGCTGGCTGCTTTCGATGACCGGGTTGATGGGCCAGATCAGGATGGACATGGCGGCGGACACCCTGCCGGGAAGTGCCGCCAACCCCGTTGCGATACCGCAGAAAAGCAGTCGAACCAATGCACGCCGGCAACACATGGGCAAGCCTCCGGTTTCACCATGACAGCGTCACGATCAATACGTCTTGATAGATGCCAGCCGGCGTCACGCCGGGCAGCTGCAACACGCCATGCAAGGGCAGATGAAGGTCTTCGGCATGGTCGTAGCGAAGCGCCACCGCTTGATTGATAGCGATCGGCCGGTTCAACCCCGCATCGGCATACAGCTGATAAGGCAGCAGGCGCTTGCCGTTATGCAGATGGCGTTGGCCGCCTTGCGAATGCAGGCCGCCGTTCACGCTCATCAACAACGACACGCCCGGCGTGCACATCAGCTTCAGCCCCGATTGCGGCGTCAGGCTGGTCTGCACGCGGTCGCCGCCCACCGCGGGCCGGGCGCCAAAATCCAGCGTTCCAAAATCCAGTGGCGCGCTGCCGCCGCTAAGCTTGCAGCCCGGCGTGATCGTGGCGGAGACCTTGAGCGTTGAGGAGGTCGCCGCCATGGCCACCGCTGCGAACATGCAGGCCACGGCGGCTGCGAGCCCGCGCACCCAAGCGCCGCAGCGTGAAGTGAAAACCATAAAGAACCCGCCGGCGCGCGTCGCGTCAGAAACTCAGCGTGACGGTCATCACATCGGTGTACAGGCCCTTTTCCTTGCCCGCGCCGCCCGAGAACGGCGGGATGGCGCCATAGACGGGAATCGGTACGGCGTTACCGCCCGCCAGCCGATACGAATGCTGCTGATCGACCACAAACACTTCGCTACGCGCGGCATCGCGATAGACCTGATAGTCAATCGTGCCGCCGTTGATGTGGCTCAGCTTGCGCGAACCAGACAAGCCGCCATCAATGCTGACGGCCACCTCGTCCACGGACGCGTCGCACGTCACGACCAGGCCGCCGCCGGCCGTTGCCACTTGCGCGGTCAGCACGTTGGTCCACGTGGGGCTCGTCCTGCCGAAATCCAGCATGCCAAAATCGTTGCCGTTTCCATTGGCGGCCAGCTTGCCATTGATTTCGCAACCGCTTTCCACATTGAGCCGCACCATCACCTGCCCGCCGATATCGGCTACGGCGCCCCCAACAGGCAATAGCACCATCATCGCAACCGCGATCATCGACGCGGAAATATTGCTGCGTTTCATGCGAACTCCTTGGAAGGTAAAGCCCTTAAAAATACAAAGTCAGGTTCAGGGTGTCGGTGTAAAGCGCTTCGGGTTTGGGCTTGGACATGTTTGGCCTGACGACGCCGTAGATCGGTACGCGCACGGGTTCGTTGTCCAACGCCGGAAAATCGACCAGGCCGTCAATGGGATAGACCTTGGTGCGGCTGGCGTCCTGAAAGACTTCATAGGCAATGCGGTCGCCCGCAGCCTCCATTTCTCGCGTGCCGCGCAAGCCCCCATCAATACTGAGCAGAAAGCCGCCGGTGCCTTCGCAATGGATTTGCAGGACGCCATTGGGGCCGATCACTTCGCCCGACAACACGTTGGACCACAACGGCGCCGTGCTGCCAAAATTGAGTTCGCCAAACTGGTTGGTGTTGCCCTGGACTTCGCCATTGACGAAGCAGCCTGCCGACACTAGCAACGACACCTGCACCTGCCCGCCCACATCGGCCTTGGCATCCCCGGTGAAAGCGGCCGCTACGCTGGCGACCATCGCCGCAGAAAAGGCAAAAGACCTTACCTTGTTCGTCATCTTCCCCCCCACACACAGGCCGAGAGACCCGTGAACCCCTTCCCGATTCACGGCGATCCACACAAGGACGCCATAGGGCGTCTGGCACGATGATCTGGGGATACTAGGCTGGCTTGTGGAGGAAAGACCACCGCGAAAACACACTGAGACCTTGATTCGTATTAATAAGAAGCGTCGGGGTTTTCAGTGAGCGTGCAGAGATGCTGGAGCGGAATCTGCACCACGTTTTCTGACGCCCAAAAACGAAAATCCCCGCGGCCACTGAGGCACACGGGGATGCAGGGGCGCCGATTCGGCGCCAGGAATGCTGCGGGCGCTTAGACGTTGAACAAGAAGTTCATCACATCGCCGTCTTGCACGATGTATTCCTTGCCTTCGGCGCGCATCTTGCCCGCTTCCTTGGCGCCTTGCTCACCCTTGTACGTGATGAAGTCTTCGTACGCGATGGTTTGCGCGCGGATGAAGCCGCGTTCAAAGTCGGTGTGGATGACGCCGGCGGCTTGCGGGGCGGTGGCGCCGATGGCAACCGTCCAGGCGCGCACTTCCTTCACGCCAGCGGTGAAGTAGGTTTGCAGGCCCAGCAGCTTGAACGCGGCGCGGATCAGGCGGTTCAGGCCCGGCTCTTCCATGCCCATGTCGGACAGGAACGCCTGGCGATCGGCGTCGTCCAGGTCCACGATTTCGGATTCGATGGCGGCGCAGATGGCCACGACCGGCGCGTTGCGCGCGGCAGCGAATTCGGTCAAGCGGTCAAGCAGCGGGTTGTTGGTGAAGCCGTCATCGGCGACGTTGCCAACGTACATCGCGCGCTTGGCGGTGATGAAGCACAGCTGGGCGATGTCGGCCTGTTCTTCCGTCGTCAGGTCCAGCGCGCGGATCGGCTTGGCTTCGTTCAACTGGGCAATGCACTTTTCCAGCACGGCCACGATGCGCTGCGATTCCTTGTCGCCCGAACGCGCGGTCTTCTGATGACGCAGCAACGCTTTTTCAGCGGTTTGCAGGTCAGCCAGGGCCAGTTCGGTTTCGATGACTTCGATGTCGGCGATCGGGTCGACCTTGCCGGCCACGTGGATCACGTTGGGATCTTCGAAGCAGCGCACGACGTTGACGATGGCGTCGGTTTCGCGGATGTGCGACAGGAACTGGTTGCCCAGGCCTTCGCCCTTGCTCGCGCCGGCCACCAGGCCCGCGATGTCGACGAATTCGACGGTGGCGGACAGGATGCGTTCGGGCTTGACGATTTCAGCCAGCTTCTGCAGACGCGGGTCCGGCACTTCGACCACACCGACGTTGGGTTCGATGGTGCAGAACGGATAGTTCTCGGCGGCGATGCCGGCGCGGGTCAGAGCGTTGAAGAGAGTCGATTTGCCAACGTTGGGCAGGCCGACGATGCCGCATTGCAGAGCCATGGGAATCCTGTGTAAGTACGGTATTGATCGTTAACGTTCTAGTTTACCCCGGGTGGGGCAAACGGCTCTTTCGCCAGCACGGGGATACGGCCCCGCTATTTGGCGATCGACGGCGCCCAGCGCATGACGGCCCAGATCATCAAAATGGGACCCGCGTTGAACGTGGCGTGCAGCAGGATGGCCGCCCCGATGCCGCGGCGCACGCGCATCCAGCCCAACACCAGCCCGGTCAGCCATTGCGGCAACACCAGCAACGGCATCAGCCAATACGGTGTCTTGCTGTAGACGAAGTTGGTCAGGTGGACGGCGGCGAACGTCAGCGCGATCAAATGAAAGACCAAGCCAAAATGCGTCAGGTAATACCGCCGCCAAGGGGTGTCCCAGCCCGCAAGCGGCGCGGCGCGGCCGCGCGCACCCCAGATAGCCAGGATGACGAATGCGGCCAATAGCAGCCCCGTCCACAGCTTCGGGCCGTACAGCACGACGGGCATCAGCGCAGGCACCAGCCACAGCGCCTGCAATGGCCGTCGCAAGCCGTAGCGAAACAGCATTTCTTCGACCAGCGGCGCCCACAGCACGGCCGTCAGCCACGGCAGGTTGGCCGGATCGATCCGATGCGTGGCGCCGCCCAGGCCGGCCGCCATCACGGCGACCGGGCCCAGCGCAAATAGATTCAACGCCCAGAGCAAGCCCGCCCAGGCCAGCAAGCGGCCAGGCCGGATACCCGGCCACCAATCCGCCCACAGGCCGCTGCCCATCGTGCGCCCCGGCAGCCGCGACGCGGGACGCGGATGGCGGATAAAGCGCCAGAAGTCCGCGGCCTCGTCACGGAAACGCGTCTTGCCAACGGAAGCGGGCGGCTTGGGTTGGAGCATCAGGCGACGTTGCCGCTGTGCAATTGACGCGTCGCCAGCGCGAAATCACCGGCCAGCATCGCCGGCACCACGGCGCGGCAACGGTCGATGACGGCTTCGATTTCTTTTTGTTCATCGCGGCGCGGCGGATGCAGCACGAAGTCCGCCACTTGCTGCGCCAGGTTCAAGGTGCGCGGATGGCCGATACCGATGCGCAGGCGCCAGAAATTCGGGCTGCCCAGCACCGCCTGGATATCCTTCAAGCCGTTATGGCCGGCGTGTCCGCCGCCCTGCTTGAGTTTTACCTGGCCCGGCAACAGATCCAGTTCGTCATGCAACACCAGCACCTGCTCCGGCTCCAGCTTGTAGAAGCGAGCCAGCGCGCCGACCGCCTGGCCGGATTTGTTCATATAGGTGATGGGTTTGAGCAGCAGCACGTTGTCTGCGCCCAGGCGCGACTTGGCCACCATGCCGAAAAAAGATTTCTCAAGCGCAAAAGAAGTGCGCAAGTCGTCCGCCAGGTGGTCGGCCAGCCAGAAGCCGGCGTTGTGCCGCGTGGTTTCGTAGTCGGGACCGGGATTACCCAATCCCACAATGAGGCGTATGGGAATAGACATGATGGAGGGTGTTTAAACCAAAAAACCCTGCGCATGCAAATGCACACGCAGGGTTTCGAGCATAAGCCGCAGAAAGCCCGAAGGCTTTCCGACAAGACTTAGGCAGCCGGAGCGGCTTCGGCTTCGTCGTCAGCGGCGGCAGCGCCACCCTTGACGATGGCGGCAGCCAGCAGCGGGTTGTCTTCACCGCCGTGGGGAACGTACGTCACGCCCATCGGCAGCTTGATGTCAGCCAGGTGGATCGAAGCGCCAGCCAGGATGTTGGTCAGGTCGACTTCGATGAATTGCGGCAGAGCCTTCGGCAGGCAGGTGATTTCCAGTTCGGTCGTCACGTGGCTGATGATGGCGCCCGACAGCTTCACGGCCGGCGAGATTTCAGCGTTCACGAAGTGCAGCGGCACCTTGGTACGCAGGGCTTGGTTGGCGTCCACGCGCTGGAAGTCCACGTGCAGGACTTGCGGCTTGTAGGCGTGCCATTGAACCGAACGCAGCAGAACTTGCTCTTCCTTCGCGCCTTCGAGCTGCATTTGCAGGATCGATGCGTGGAATTCTTCCTTACGCAGGGCGTGGTAGATCTCGTTGTGGTCGAGTTCGATGTTCAGGGGGGCAGCCGTACCACCATAGACAATGGCGGGAACGCGGCCCGCGCGGCGCAGGCGGCGGCTCGCACTCGAACCCTGGACGCTACGCGCAGTGGCGATAAATTTCATGGAAAACTCCAAAAACAAAATAAGGTGAAGAGGCTTCACCAGTTAACGGCACGGCGCGCAACATGCGCGCCGTGTTGGTTGCGCCTTGCCGCGACCAGCAAGGTGCAAAAACTAGGGTGGGCTGTGGCCCGGCTGACGCGCCAGGCGTCAGTCGACGAACAGCGAGCTGACCGATTCCGCGTTCGAGATACGCAGGATGGTCTCGCCCAGCAGCGCGGCGCACGACAGCTGGCGAATCTTGCCGCTGGCCTGGCCTTGCTCGGAGAGCGGGATGGTGTCGGTGACGACCAGTTCGTCCAGTTCCGACGCTTCAATGCGGTCAATTGCGCCGCCCGACAGCACGGGGTGCGTGCAATAGGCGTAAACGGCGCCGGCGCCGCGGTCTTTCAGGGCCTGGGCCGCCTTGCACAGCGTGCCGGCGGTGTCGACCATGTCGTCCATGATGATGCAGGTACGGCCGTCGACTTCACCGATGATGTTCATCACTTCCGACACGTTGGCGCGCGGACGGCGCTTGTCGATGATGGCCAGATCGGCTTCCAGTTGCTTGGCCAGGGCGCGGGCGCGAACCACGCCGCCGATGTCCGGGGACACAACGACCAGGTTCGAGAAATTGCGGCGCCAAATGTCGCCCAGCAAGATCGGACCGGCGTAGATGTTGTCCACGGGGATATCGAAGAAACCCTGGATCTGGTCAGCGTGCAGGTCCATCGTCAGGACGCGGTCAACGCCAGCCACTTGCAGCATGTTGGCCACAACCTTGGCCGAGATCGCAACGCGCGCCGAACGCGGGCGGCGGTCTTGGCGGGCATAGCCGAAATAGGGAATCGCGGCGGTGATGCGGCCAGCCGAAGCGCGGCGCAGGGCATCAACCATGACCATGATTTCCATCAGGTTGTCATTGGTGGGAGCACAGGTGGGCTGCAGGACGAAGACGTCCTTGCCACGCACGTTCTCGTTGATTTCGACCATCACTTCGCCGTCCGAGAAGCGACCAACGGTCATCTTGCCCAGGGACATATCGAGGTGGTTGACTACGTCCACGGCCAGCCGAGTGTTGGCCGTGCCCGTGAAGATCATGAAGCTATCGTTTGCCATGATGGATGATGCGATGGTCGTTTTAAGACACTAACGAGGTGATGCGGGGTGAAAACACCAGCGGACCCGGAAAATAAAAAAGCTGCTGAACCCGGGCCAGTGTCTTACAGGCGTGTTCAACAGCTTTTTTATGTATTCGGTTGGCTGGGGAGGAAGGATTCGAACCTTCGCATGCCGGAATCAAAATCCGGTGCCTTAACCAGCTTGGCGACTCCCCAACTATCTTGCAATCCAATTCCGCAACGGATGTTCAGTTAAACCAGTACAAGCCTGCACTAACCGAAACCGTGGATGCGTTGTGCTGTTTGTTTCAACAGCGCCGCGCATTATAGCGGATATTTCTGCTTTTGCCAAAACGGCTTCAGAAAGTTCGGAAAACTCGGCGAATAAACATGCGCCTGATCCCGACATGCGTACAGGGTAACCCTGTTCTGCAAGCCACCGCGATGCCCTGAAAACTTCAGGATAAAGACGGTGAACTACCGGCTCCAGATCATTTTTCCCGAAGGAAAATGTCGGCGAAGCAAGAAAGTCCGCTATTGTGATGTAAGAAGAATCCCTTGTCAAATCGGGCGCTGAAAATATCCCTACGGTCGGCACGCTTGAGTCCGGCTGCGCCACCAGATAAGCCCGTTCCGGCAGCGTGATGGCGGTGAGATCTTCGCCCACGCCTTCTGCGAATGCCGACTGCCCGAACACGAACACGGGCACGTCTGCGCCCAGCGGCAAAGCCAGCGCCATGAGCTCGCGCCGCGTAAGGCCCGTACCCCACAATTTGTTCAACGCGATCAGCACGGTGGCGGCGTCGCTCGACCCACCGCCCAGCCCGCCGCCTTGCGGAATGCGTTTCTCCAGCGCGATCTGCGCACCCTGCCGCGTGCCGGTGGCGCGCTGCAGGGCATGGGCCGCGCGCAAGGTCAGGTCATCGGCTTCTGACACGCCCGGCAATTCTGCGGCGCGGCTGATGACGCCATCGGCGCGCAGATCAAAGTGCAGCGTGTCGCATAGGTCAATGAAACGGAAGACCGTCTGCAGCAGGTGGTAGCCGTCGGCGCGGCGGCCCACCACATGCAGGAACAAGTTCAACTTCGCGGGAGCGGGTACGTCGTAGAGCGTCACGGAAAAACAACCGATGCGGGACAAGCCCCCATTCTAGCCACGCGCCGCGCCCTCTGCCGTGTAGTACGGCACGTGAACCCGCGCAAGCGGCACGCGCCCGCGCAGATGATCGGCAATTTTTTCCGCCATCATGATGACCGGCGCGTTCAGGTTTCCCGTGACGATGTCCGGCATGATCGACGCATCAATCACGCGCAAGCCTTGCAGCCCATGCACGCTGCCGTAGCCATCCACCACCGCCATCGGGTCCGATGCCGCACCCATCTTGTTTGAGCACGACGGGTGATAGGCGGTCTCGGCCTGCGCACGCACGAACGCATCAAGATCAGCATCGCTTTTCACATTCACCCCCGGTGAGATTTCGCGGCCCGCGTAGGGCGCCAGCGCGGGCTGCGCAAAGAGCTCACGCGTGATGCGCAGCGCCGCGCGGAATTCACGCCAGTCCTGCTCGTCAGACATGTAGTTGAACAGGATGCTGGGATGGTCCTGCGGTGAACGCGAGCGGATATGCACACGCCCCCGGCTGGGCGAACGCATTGATCCCACGTGCATTTGAAAACTGTGCACCTTGATCGGATTGGAACCGTTGTAATTGATGGCGACCGGCAGGAAGTGATATTGCAAATTCGGCCACTGAAAATCGTCATGGCTGCGTATGAAGCCGCCGGCTTCGAACTGATTGCTGGCGCCCACACCCGTACCCATGAACAACCACTGCGCGCCGATCTTCGCTTGGTTGTGCAGCCTCAGGGATGGCGCCAAGGAAACAGGCAGCTTGCATTCATACTGCACGTAGAGCTCAAGGTGATCCTGCAAGTTCGCGCCCACACCGGGCAGCTCGTGCAACACCGGCACACCCACGTCACGCAACAACGCGCCGGAGCCGACACCTGAGCGTTGCAGAATCTGCGGCGACGCAATCGCGCCCGCGCACAACAGCACCTCGCGCAGCGCATGGCTGCGATGATGCTGCCCGTGCTGCTGCCAGGCCACGCCCACGGCGCGCTGGCCAGAGAACAGAATCACATCGGTCAACGCGCGTGTGACGATCGTCAGGTTCGTGCGCCTGCGCGCCTGATCCAGATACCCGCGCGCGGTGCTGGCGCGCCTTCCCCGCGGCGTGACCGTGCGATCCATCGGCCCAAAGCCTTCCTGGCGATAGCCATTCACGTCATCGGTTGACGCATAGCCTGCCTGAGTACCCGCTTGCACCATCGCGGCGAACAAGGGATTGTTGTCCGCCTTTGGTGTGGTGACGCTGACCGGCCCGCTATCGCCGTGATAATCGCAGCCGCCCACATCGCGGCTTTCGGCCTTTTTGAAGTACGGCAAACACGACAGGTAATCCCAATGCGCCAGGCCATCGATACGCGCCCAATGGTCGTAGTCCAGCGCATTGCCGCGGATGTAGCACATGCCGTTGATCAGTGACGACCCGCCCAGCCCTTTGCCGCGTCCGCAATCCAGGCGGCGGCCGTTCAGATGCGGTTCGGGATCGGTTTTATAGGCCCAGTTGTAGCGTGTGCCTTGCAAGGGCATCGCTAGCGCAGCGGGCATCTGCGTGCGGAAATCCAGCCGATGATCCTGGCCGCCGGCTTCCAGCAACAGCACGGTGGTTCCGGGATCTTCGGTCAAAAGTGCGGCCAGCACATTCCCGGCGGAGCCTGCGCCGATGATGATGTAGTCGTACTCCTTCTTGATGGACATCGTCTTCTCCCCCCTGCACACGGAAAGCGGAACGCCAGGCGTGACCGCCCGGCGAGACCTGCGGCAATGAAGCGCCGAGCCGGGTCAGAAGACAGAGGCGAACGACCCCAGCTCGACTTGCACGGACTTGGTCTGCGTGTATTCGGCCAGCGCGGCCAAGCCGTTTTCGCGGCCGATGCCCGATTGCTTGTAGCCGCCCACCGGCATCTGCGCGGGCGATTCGCCCCACGTGTTGATCCAGCAAATACCGGCCTGCAAGTGATGCGCGATGCGGTGGGCGGTATTCAGGTCGTTGCTGACGACGCCCGCCGCCAAGCCGTAACGGCTGTCGTTGGCGCGCTTGATGACTTCGTCTTCGTCGTCGAAAGAAAGAATGCTCATCACGGGGCCAAAGATCTCTTCCTGCACGATCTCCATGCTGTCGTTGCAGTCCGTGAATACGGTGGGCGCCACGTATGCGCCCTTGGCAAGCGCGCCTTCGATCATGCGCACGCCGCCTGCCAGCAGATTGGCGCCTTCGCGCTTGCCGATCTCAATCCAGCTCAGCACATGGTCCATATGCGCAAAGCTGACCAGGGGGCCGAAGTTCGTGCGCGGGTCGCAAGGCTCGCCCACGCGGATGCGCGCCACGCGCACCAGCACGGCGGCTTCGAACTCGGCCTTCATTGAGCGATGCACGAACACACGCGTGCCGTTGGTGCATACCTGGCCCGAGCTGAAGAAGTTGGCCATCACGGCGATGTCTGCTGCGCGGTCGACGTTGGCGTCCGGCATCACGATCAGTGCAGACTTGCCGCCGAGCTCCAGCGTGACGCTCTTAAGCGATGACTGGGCCGCCGTAGCCATGACGTGTTTGCCGGTATCGACCCCGCCGGTGAACGATACCTTAGCGATGCCGGGGTGGCTGGTGAGCCAGTCACCGATCTCGCGGCCGCTGCCCAGCACCACGTTGAATACGCCATTGGGCAAGCCGGCTTGCGTGTAGATCTCGGCCAGCCGCAATGCCGTCAGCGGCGTGATTTCAGCGGGTTTGAAGACCATCGCGTTGCCCGTCGCCAACGCCGCGGCCGACTTCCACATCGCGATTTGAACGGGGTAGTTCCATGCGCCGATGCCCGCGATGACGCCCAGCGGTTCGCGCCGGGTGTAGAAGAAACTGGTCTCGCGCAGCGGCGCCTGCACGCCTTCGACAGCGGCGGCCAGGCCGGCGTAATACTCGATGACATCGACGCCCGTGGCGATGTCCACCAAGCGCGTTTCCGACAACGGCTTGCCGGTATCCAGGGTTTCGAGTTCGGCCAATTCATCATTGCGCTCGCGCAGCAACTGCGCCGCCTTGAGCAGCACGCGCGAGCGTTGCGCGGGCGTGCGCGCCGCCCAGACCTTCTGCCCTTCCTGCGCACTGGCCACGGCGCGGTCGATGTCTTGCCGGGCGGCCACCTGCACTTCCGCCAAGACCACGCCGTTGGCGGGATTCACCGTGGTGATGGTCTTGCTGCTGATGGCGTTGGTGCGCCGGCCGTGGATGTAGAGCTGTTGGATAGGCAAGGGCATGAGGGTCCGTCCTGTCGTCAGAGTGAGGGCGGGCCCAAGGCTGGACTGCCCCCGGATTGGCTGCGAGCAAGCAGCAGGTCTACATAGTCGTAAGCGATGGCGCGCGCGTGATCCCCGATTACCGCCGCGCCCATCAGGCTGCCGCGCAACCACAGCCCGTCGATCATGGCGGCCAGCCCGCGCGCCGCAATGCGCGCATCGGCCAACGGCATGACACGCAGAAACTGGCAACACAGGTTGGAGTACAGCCGGCGGTCGTTGGCGCGCTGCAAGCGGCGCAAGCGCGGCTGGTGCATGCTGGCCGCCCAGAACGTCAGCCAGGCGCGCATGGCGCTGCCCGAGACTTGCGTGGGCACGAAGTTGCCATCGACGATGGCGCGCAACTGAGCGCGCGCATCGGGCGCCGCGGCGGCACGGGCGCGCGATACGGAATCGCGCAAGTTACGCAGCAGTTCGCGCATGGTGGCTTCCAGCAAGCCGTCTTTGTCGCCGAAGTAATGGCTGATGATGCCGGTGGACAGCTTGGCCGCGCGGGCGATGTGGGCGATGGAGCTTTCCGCCAGGCCGACTTGATCGATGGAATCAAGGGTGGCCTGAATCAGTTGATTGCAGCGGATGGGCTGCATTCCGACTTTTGGCATGGTGGGCGCGGTTCCTGGTGTGACGATGGGCGGGCCGGAAGGCGGTTCGCCGGGCTGCGATGGAGTCTAGTTTATATTGATTGATCATTCAATATAAAACCGGTAAGGTCCGCCAAACGACGGCGGAAGATGCATCGGAACACGCGGCAGCCCACGCAGCAGCCGATGCAGCAGCCCATGCAGCAACCCATGCGGCAGGCCATGCAGCAACCCATGCACCAGCCCATGCGGCAGAACAATCAGCAGAACATTCAGCAGCGCCCGCCGCAGCACACAACGAACGACCACAATGCAGCACCCAGGCAGTACCACCAGACGGGGAGACGGCGGTGCAACAAGACGGGGACAGCACGACGCAACAACCAGGGGCCGCGCCAGCCAGGCGCGTGTGGCTCGCGCACACGAACCCCGTCGTTTTCCTGAGCGCTTCAGGCGCCGTGCTGCTGATCGGCGCCCTGCTCATCACCTACCCCGATGCCTCGCAGGCTTGGCTGGAGACGGCTCAGTGGTTTGTGGCGGCGCACTTCGGCTGGTACTACATGCTGGCGATGGCGGCGAGCGTGGGCTTCGCGCTCTGGCTCGCGTTATCCCGCCACGGCGCGCTGCGCTTGGGCGATGACGACGAGTCCCCGGAATTCAGCTATCTATCGTGGGTGTCGATGCTGTTTTCTTCCGGCATCGGCATCGCGCTGGTGTACTACGGCGTGTACGAACCCCTGGACCATTTCCTGCTGCCGCCAACCGGCGCGGGCGGCACCACGGAAGCCGCGCGCAATTCGCTGACGTTGACGTTTCTGCACTGGGGCATTCACGGCTGGACGCTGTACGCGCTGACCGCAACGGCGCTGGCGTACTTCGCGTATCGGCGCAACCTGCCGCTAGCGCTGCGCTCGCCGTTGCAGGGCTTGCTGAACCGGCCGCTGCCCAAAAGCGTAGGGCATGCCGTGGATGGCTTTGGCGTGCTGGCCACCATCGTGTCCATGGTGACGAACCTGGGGCTGGGCGCATTGCTGCTGCACGCCGGGCTGACGTACCTGCTGGGCGTACCCAATACGGCGGCAGTGCAGGCGCCCATCGTGATCATCATGATGGCCGTGGCCACGGGCGCGGCGGCGCTCGGCATCAAGCGCGGCATTGCCGTGCTATCCAACATCAACACCTATCTGATGGGCTTCCTGCTGCTGTTCATCTTCCTGGCCGGCCCGACCCGCTTGCTGCTGGACGCGCTGGTGCAAAACCTGGGCGACTACCTGAACGCTTTCCTGGGCAAAAGCTTCGACCTGTATCTGTATGACCTCAAAGCCGAGCGCTGGACCAGTTCCTGGACGATCTTCTACTGGGCGTGGTGGATCGGCTGGGCGCCGTTTGTGGGCATGTTCATCGCGCGCATCTCACGCGGGCGCCGCATTCGCGAATTGATCTTCGGCGTGATGCTGGTGCCGCTGGGCTACACGCTGGCGTGGCTGTCCATCTTCGGCAATACCGCCATTGATCTGGTGATGAACCAAGGCGCGGCGGCCCTGGGCGACGCCGCCATGACCAACCCGCCGATGGCGTTCTACAAGCTGATGGAATATTTGCCCATGACGAACCTGGTCGCCGCGGTGGGCGTCGTGATGTCGTTCATGCTGTTTCTGACGCCGGTGGACTCAGGCACGCTGATGATCGCCAACCTGTCGGCGCGCGACGCCGACGCCGGACGCGACGCACCCATCTGGCTGCGCATCTTCTGGGCGGTGCTGACAACAATGCTGGGAATTGGCCTGCTGCTGGCGGGAAACTTCAATGCCATGCAGACCGCGGTGGTGCTCTGCGGCCTGCCGTTTTCAGTGGTGTTGCTGTGCTACATGGCGAGCCTGTACCGGTCGCTCGCGCGCGACAACCCTGAACCACGCAGCCAGCCCGCCGTGCGCTGACGGCGGGCGCTCAGGGCCGACACGATCAGCGCTGATTCACGATCAGCGCTGATTCACGACCAGCCGCACCATGATGCGGCGGCCCGGCTCCTGGCGTTGCAGAACCAGCAGCTGCGGGCCCTTCGTGTCATAGCGCGACAGGTTGGCTTGCCAGCCACCTTGCTCGAAGGCCGTGGGGCGGCCCAGGTCATCACGCTTGATCTCTGTGGCTTCCGGGTCAGCCGGCAGCTTGCCGCGCAGCCAGTCGCGCAGGCCGGATACCGGCATGCTGCTGCCCAGCGCGTCTTCCGCCAGCGCGTCGGGGTTATCGGCCGTCAGGCGCGTGCCGTCGGCCTTGGTCAGGCTGGCCGAACCGGGCTGGCCTTCGACGCGGGCTTCGGTAGAACCCAAGGGGTTGGTCAGGTCCAGCACATAGCGCCGGCCATCGTCCGACCACGAAAAGCCGCCCTGCACGGCGTTCTGCTTGCCGCTTTCTTCATTCACCGTGATGGCGAAGCGGCCGATGCGCGAAAACGCATCGGCGCTGGCGCCTTCAATCGGTTTGGGCGTGGTGGTGCAGGCGGCCAGGGCCATGGCCAACATCGCCATCAGCGCCCAGCGCAGCCACGCTGCCGCGCCCGCCATGCGTTGCACTACTGCCCTCACAGACGAACTCCCAGACGCTTGACGACGTCCTGGACGGTCTTGTTCTTGGGATCTTTCATGAGCGCGGCGCGCAGCAGCTCGGTGGCCTGATCGCGCTTGCCCTGGGACCACAGCACTTCGGCCAGGTGGGCGGCGATATCGGCTTCCGGACGCACGCTGTAGGCGCGGCGCAGGTATTCCGCCGCGGACTCCGATTCGCCCATGCGGTACTTGACCCAGCCCATGCTGTCCAGAATGAACGGGTCATTGGGCGACAGTTCCAACGCCTGGGTGATCAGGTCCAGCGCTTCGGGCAGGCGCTGATTGTGGTCAGCCAGCGTGTAGCCCAGCGCGTTATAGGCATGCGCGTGGTCCGGGTCCAGCGCAATGACCTGACGCAGCATGCGTTCAAGATCGGCCAGACGGTTCTGGCGTTCGTACAGCATCGCCAGTTCGTATTTGATTTCGACCGTGTCCGGCAGCGCCTGGTCGGCGGCTTCCAGCGTGGTCACGGCTTGCCCCACGCGGTCGGCGTCGCGCAGGATCTGCGCCTTGGTCAGCACGCCCAGCGTGCGTTCTTCTTCATCCTGCGGGCCTGCGGAATCAATCATGGCCAGCGCGTCGTCGACGCGGCCGCTCTTGGCGCGCAGCGCAGCCTGACGCATGCGCACGGAATAGCGCAGGGTCGGGTCGTCGATACGGCCAAGTTCATTGATGGCTTCGTCGTAGTGGCCCTGGTCTTCAGCGATGCGCGACAACAGCACATGCGCGTCGGCGGCGGCGGCCCCCGCGTCGGTTGCGCCCGGCACCGTGGCGCGCTGGCGTTGCTGCTGCACATCCAGATATTGCTGAAGCAGCGTCTTCGCCTGCGGCAACTGGCCCGCCTTGTAGGCCAGCTGGGCCTGCATGAAGAGCAGGTCGAAATCTTCCGGCGAGCGGCGGGCCATGGCCTGCAATTCGGCCAGCGCGCCGTTGTAGTCGCCGCTGTCGGCCAGTTGGCCGGCCAGCATCAGGCGAACCTTGCGGGCGCTGGGATTGCGGTTGATATAGGCGCGGGCTTCGGTTTGTGCGCGTTGGGGGTCGACCTTCGAGCCATATTCCAGCACGCGCTGGGCGGCGGGTTCGGACTTGGGGTCTGCCGCCAGCGCCGCGCGGGATTCCTGCGCCGCGCGCTCGTAGTCGCCCGCGGCCGAGGCCACGTCGGCTAGCGCCAGATGGGCGGCAGGCAGCTTGCGCACGCTATCGCTCAAGGATTCGTCCAGGATGCGCAGCGCCAGACGGCGGTCGTTCAGGCGGCTCAACACGGCCAAGGCCTGGCCGATGGCGGCCGGCTTGTCGCGCGAAGCGTCGATACGGTTGCGCAACGCTTGAGCCAGGCCCTTGGTCTGCCCGTTGGCGGCGGCCAGCGCCAGCTCGGTGGAGCTGGCCTCGACGTCGTTGGGAGACAGGCGCGCCCAGACCCGGGCCGCGTCCAGCGCGCCGGGCAGGTTGCCGCCCGCGAGCTGGAATTCCAGGCCGCGACGGGCCAGGCGGGGGTCGCCCGTGTCCCGGGCGAGGCCGACCATGGTGGTGGCGGCCGTGCCGTACATGCCGCGCTGGGCGGCGATCTCCGACGCGAGGACGCGATAGAAGATGTCGGCGGTCAGTGATACGTAGGGCAATTGGCCCGGACGCAGGCGGATCACCTCGGTTTCTGGCTGGCGGTTCTGCGGGGCCATACGCGGCCCGGTCGCATCACGCGTCCGGCTGTCGGCCGCCTGGGCTGGCAGCGCAAAACCTGTTGCCAGCGCAAGCGCCAGCGCGGCGATCCCGATATTCATTTGTTTGAAAGACGACTTCACGCGGCCCGTCCGGTTGATGGCACAATCTTCGTACACGCAATTGATGATCTTACACTGGCTCATGCCGGAACTGCCTGAAGTCGAAACTACGCGTCGCGGAATCGACGCCGTCATCACCGGCCGGACGTTGAATCGTCTGCTCGTCCATGAACCCCGCATGCGCTGGCCCATCCCCCCGGATCTGCCTGCGCTGATCGGCGGCCGCGCCGTTCTGGAGTGCGCCCGCCGGGGCAAATACCTGCTGCTGCGCTTTGAACACGGCACCCAGATTGTGCATCTGGGCATGTCCGGGTCGTTGCGCCGCGTGGCTCCCGGTGAATTCTTGCGCAAGCACGACCACGTCGAATGGATTTTCGATGACGCCGTGCTGCGCCTGCATGACCCCCGCCGGTTCGGCGCGGTCTTGTGGCACCCCGAGGCCGACGGCCCGATCGACGCCCACCCGCTGTTGGCCAAGCTGGGCATCGAACCCTTCGACCCGCGCTTTGACGGCGCGTGGCTGCATCGCCACTTCAAGAATCACAGCGCCGCCATCAAACAGGTGCTGCTGGCCGGGATGGCGGTGGTGGGCGTGGGCAATATCTACGCATCGGAATCCCTGTTCCGCGCGCGCATCAACCCGAAGACGCCGGCCAACAAGCTGTCGCTTGCGCGCTGCGAGCGGCTGGCCGACATGGTGCGCGCCACGCTGGCCGACGCCCTGACCTCTGGCGGCAGCACCCTGCGCGACTATGTTGGCGCTACGGGCGAACCTGGGGCCTACTTCGAGATCCATGCCGCCGTCTACGAACGCGAAGGCCTGCCCTGCCGGGTGTGTTCCACCCCAATCCGGCGCTTCGTCCAGGGCCAGCGCGCCACGTATTACTGCCCGAAGTGCCAAAGGAACTGAATCATAAGTCCCCGAAAACCCTCGGGAAATCCCTGTAAAAACAAGGCCGTTTGTTTATAGCGAACGTATTGCACAAACACTAACGCCACGCTATATTCCTTCCACACACCTATTCCTATAACAGTGGAAGGAGCCTCCATGAGCAAGCAATTCGCCTCGCACGCCGATATGGACGACAAGGTCGTCTCGTTCGAAAAGCTGTCCGACAACGCCTATGCCTACACGGCCGAAGGCGACCCCAACACGGGCGTGATCATCGGCGACGAGGCCGTCATGGTGATCGACACCCAGGCCACGCCGGTCATGGCGCAAGACGTCATCCGCCGCATCCGTGAAGTCACGGACAAGCCGATCAAATACATCCTGCTGTCGCACTACCATGCCGTGCGCGTGTTCGGCGCTTCCGCCTACAACGCCCAGGAAATCCTGGCCAGCCGCGACACCTACGACCTGATCGTCGAACGCGGCGAACAAGACAAGGCCAGCGAAATCGGCCGCTTCCCCCGCCTGTTCCGCAACGCGGAATCGATTCCGCCGGGCCTGGTCTGGCCGACGATGACGTTCAAGGGCGAAATGACCGTCAACCTGGGCAATCTGGAAGTCAAGCTGCTGCAAGTGGGCCGCGGCCACACCAAGGGCGACACCATCGCCTGGCTGCCCGAACAGAAGATTCTGTTCGCAGGCGACCTGGTCGAATACCAGTCCACCCCGTACTGCGGCGACGCCTACTTCCGCGACTGGCCCAGCACGCTGGACGCGCTGTCGGGCTTTGAAGCCGAAAAGATGGTGCCCGGACGCGGCCCCGCCTTGAAGAGCGCCACCGAAGTCCGCCAGGGCCTGGCCGGCACCCGCGCCTTCCTGACCGACCTGTACGGCGCCGTCAACCGCGGCGTGGCCGAAGGCAAAGACCTGAAGACGATCTACCGCGAGGTCTACGACTTCATGAAGCCGCGCTACAGCGACTGGGTGATCTTTGACCACTGCATGCCGTTTGACGTGTCGCGCGCCTACGACGAGGCCTCTGGCCACACCCACCCGCGCATCTGGACCGACAAGCGCGATCTGGAAATGTGGGCGCAGCTGGAAGGTTAAGGCGCACGGGCCGCTGAAGACGGCCCTGCCCGAACTGGAATTTGGCAAGAACCGAAGACGCGCGTCGCAAGACGGCGCGCGGCTTCGCGCATAAAAACAAAGTGATCCACACAGGAGACAACCGTGGGAGACATCGACTTTCAGGCGATGGAGTTCGCCTATGAAAAGCACGCCGACCAAAGCGCCGGCGCAGCGCCGCGCCATCAAGTGGTGGTGGTGGGCGCCGGCCCGGTCGGCCTGACCACCGCGCTGGATCTCGCCCGCCAAGGCGTGCGCGTCGTGGTGCTGGACGACGATTACCGCTTGTCCACAGGCTCGCGCGCCATCTGCTTTTCCAAGCGCACGCTGGAAATCTGGGACCGCCTGGGCGTCGGCCAGCGCATGATCGACAAAGGCGTGTCGTGGAATGTGGGCAAGGTGTTCTTCCGCGAACAGGAAGTGTGGCGCTTTGACCTGCTGCCCGAACCCGGCCACCGCCGCCCCGCCTTCATCAACCTGCAGCAGTACTACGCCGAAGGCTATCTGTACGAGCAGGCGCGCCAGGAACCGAATATCGACCTGCGCTGGAAGAACAAGGTGGCCGGCGTCACGCAAGCCGATGACGGCGTCGACCTGACGATCGAAACCCCCGAAGGCCCGTACACGCTGCACGCCGACTGGCTCGTCGCCTGCGACGGCGCGCGCTCGCCGGTGCGCAAGCTGATCGGCCAGGAAAGCCACGGCCGCATCTTCCGCGACCGCTTCCTGATTGCCGACGTGAAGATGAAGGCCGACTTCCCGACCGAACGCTGGTTCTGGTTCGACCCGCCCTTCCATCCCAACCAATCTGTACTACTGCACCGCCAGCCCGACAACGTCTGGCGCATCGACTTCCAGCTGGGCTGGAATGCCGACCCCGTTGAAGCCGTCAAGCCCGAGAACGTGCTGCCGCGCATCCGCGCCCTGCTCGGCCCCGACGCGCAGTTCGATCTGGAATGGGTCAGCGTCTATACGTTTGCGTGCGAGCGCATGGACAAATTCCGCCACGGCCGCGTGGTGTTCGCCGGAGACTCCGCGCACCGCGTTTCGCCGTTTGGCGCACGCGGCGCCAACAGCGGCGTGCAAGATGCGGAGAACCTGGCGTGGAAGTTGAAGCTGGTGTTGGCGGGCCTGGCGCCCGATACGCTGATCGACAGCTACAGCGCTGAACGCGAGTTCGCCGCCGACGAGAACATCCTGAATTCGTCGCGCGCGACCGACTTCATCACCCCCAAGAGCGACATCAGCCGCAGCTTCCGCAACGCGGTGCTGAACCTGGCGAAGACGCATCCGTTCGCGCGTTCGCTGGTCAACAGCGGCCGCTTGTCATTGCCCGCAACCTACGCCGCGTCGCCCTTGAACACGCCGGATGCCGACGCGTTCAAGGGCCGCATGGTGCCGGGCGCGGTGGCGCTGGACGCGCCTGTCGCCGCACACGGCGATGAAGGCTGGTGGATGTCGCAACTGGACGGCGGCTTTGTGCTGGCCGTGTTCTGTGACGGCGCGCTGCCCAGCCGCGATGTGCAATCCGCCTTGCAGTCGCTGCGCATGGCGGCGGTGCCCGTCAAGGCCGTGCTGGTGGCAGGCCCGCAGTGCGACGTGTCGGGCTTGTCTGCCGACCTGCCAGTGGTGACGGACGTTCAAGGGTGCCTGGCCAAGCGCTATGACGCAGAAGCGGGCACGGCTTACCTGATCCGCCCCGACCAGCACATCGCCGCGCGCTGGCGCGCGTTCAACGCAGAAGCCGTCGCCGCCGCCGTAAAGCGCGCAACGGGCCACGCGTGAATCCAGAGGTCATTCCATCATGCTGATTACTGAAACCAATCTGAGCTCGCCGGACGACTTCTACGAGGCGCTGATCGAAACGCACCGCGACCTGACCAACGAGCAAAGCCAGGAACTGAACGCGGCGCTGATTCTGCTGCTGGCCAACCATCTGGGCGATGTGGCGCTGCTGCGAGAGGCGTTGCAGCAAGCGCGGGCATCGGTGACGAACACAACGACGGTTTGAAGGGCCATAGGATGGGTGAAGCGCGCGGCCCGGCACGGAAATAATCATCCGCCCGAGGCGCGCGCAACCCCTCCTAGGCGCCCACCGCGAACGTGTTGACGATCAACGCGCGCAGCCATTGGTTGCCGCTGTCCCGGTCCACCCTGCGCTGCCAGTACAGGTTCGTCTGTAGCGCAGGCACTTTCACCGGCGGGGTCATGTAGCGCAGGCCGAATGGCGGCGCGGCGCTGGCGGCCAGCTTTTCAGGCACCGTCGCCAGCAAATCCGTTGCGCTGACGATGTACGGCACGGCCGAAAAATGCGGCACGCTGAAGTGCTCGGCCAGCACGATGCCCGCGCGCTCCATCGACTGATTGACCTGCCCGTAAGGCGCAGCGCGCGACACGATCAGATGGCGTTCCGCCCGGAACGCCTTGATGCCCATGCCCGCATGCGCCGTCGGATGCGCCTGCCGGAACAAGGTTGCGTAACCCTGGCGAAACAGCATGCGTTGCAGCGTGCCCGCGCCCATTTCGTCGAACGCGCCGATGGCCAGATCGACGCGGCCCGACTCCATTTCACGCGGCAGGTCCGGCCCTTGTACCCGCACGGAATCGATGCGCACGTGTGGCGCGACTTGCACGCACACTTCCATCAAGCGCGGCATGAAGTGGATTTCGCCTACGTCCGTCATGGCTACGCGAAAGCGTCGCGTGCTGGTGGCGGCGTCGAACACATCCTGATCTTGCAAGGCCTGCGTCAGCACGGTCAGCGCTTCGCTGACGGGGCCGGCCAGCCGCTGCGCGCGAGGGGTGGGCAACATGCCCTGGGCGGTGCGCACGAACAGTTCATCACCAAAGGCGTCACGCAAACGGCGCAAGCCGTTGCTGACCGCAGGTTGCGTCAAATCCATGCGGCGCGCCACGGCCGACAGGTTGCGGTCTTCCAGCAGGTGCTGAAACAGGATCAACAGGTTCAGATCGACATCACGTAGTTCCGCCATCACGCCCCCTACTATTCACAAAATTTATAGTCTGTATTTTTGCATTCCCGTAGCCCTAGCGGGCGTTTTTTCCGACAATGGCGAATCGGCCCTGGGTACGCCCAGCACAGCCACCCCATACCGATCGCGCGGCCAAGCACCGCGCCGCCACCCAGGAGGATTCCATGGAACTGCAATATCTGACCGGTTTCGGCAACGACTGCGCCACCGAGGCTTTGCCCGGCGCGCTGCCCGTCGGCCGCAATTCGCCGCAGCAATGCCCTTACGGCCTGTACGCCGAACAGCTGTCCGGCACGGCCTTCACGGCCCCCCGCAACGAAAACCGCCGCTCGTGGCTCTACCGCATTCGCCCGGGCGCGCAGCACAAGCCGTTTGAAGCGTTTGGCGGCGCGGCAGGCTGGGAAAGCACGTTCGGCCACGGCCCGGTGACGCCGAATCAGTTGCGCTGGAGCCCGATGCCCATCCCGGATGCGCCCACCGACTTCCTGGAAGGCGTGAAGACGTGGGGCGGCAACGGCAGCCCCGACGAGCAAGGCGGCGTGGCCATACACATGTACGCGGCCAACCGTTCGATGCAGGGCCGTTTCTTCTACAACGCCGATGGCGAGCTGCTGCTGGTGCCGCAAGAAGGCCGTCTGCGTTTGGCCACCGAGCTGGGCCTGATCGACCTGGAACCCTTGGAAATCGCCGTGATTCCGCGCGGTGTGCGCTTTCGTGTCGAGCTGTTGGACAGCACGGCGCGCGGCTACATGCTGGAGAACTTTGGCGCCACGCTGCGCTTGCCGGAACTGGGCCCCATCGGTTCGAACTGTCTGGCCAACGCGCGCGACTTCAAGACGCCGGTTGCCTGGTATGAAGACGTGGAAGGCGATTTCGAATTGATCGCCAAGTTCACGGGCGGCTTCTGGCGCGCGTCCATCGACCATTCGCCGTTGGACGTGGTGGCCTGGCACGGCACGCACGCGCCGTACAAATATGATCTGCGCCACTTCAACACCATCGGCTCGATCAGCTTCGACCACCCGGACCCGTCGATCTTCACCGTGCTGACCGCGCCGTCCGACACCCCGGGCACGGCCAACATGGATTTCGCGATTTTCCCGCCGCGCATCCTGGCGATGGAAAACACGTTCCGTCCGCCCTGGTTCCACCGCAACGTGGCCAGCGAATTCATGGGCCTGATCCAAGGCGTCTACGACGCCAAGGCCGATGGCTTCGCCCCCGGCGGCGCCAGCCTGCACAACTGCATGAGCGGCCACGGCCCCGACGCCGAGACCTTCGAAAAGGCCTCGCACGCCGACACGCACGCCGCGCATTACATTCGTGACACGATGGCGTTCATGTTCGAAACGCGCCGCGTCATCCGCCCGACGGAGCAAGCGCTGGCGTCGGTAGAATTGCAGGGCGACTATTACCGGTGCTGGCAGGGTATCGTGAAGCACTTCGACCCCACGAAGGCGTGACGGCAGCCCCGCGCTGATCCCTCCACGGCGGTGCGCGACAGCGCATCGCCGTTTTGGCATTTCAGCGATACCGTATTTCGGCATTCCCATTCCCACCATTACAGAAGAGACACGCAGCCATGACCACCACGATCAACGAAACCCACGATCCGTCCTTGAAGAGCTGGATCGCCAGCGCCAACACCGGCACGTCAGATTTTCCGGTGCAAAACCTGCCGTATGGCGCGTTCCGCCGCAAGGGCGCACAAGAGTCGTTCCGCCCGGGCGTGGCGATCGGTGACCAGATTCTGGACCTGGCCGCGCTGGCCGCGAAAGCACCGTTCGAAGGTCTGGCCGCGGAAGCCTTGGCCGCCTGCTCGGGAGACAGCCTGAACGCGCTGATGGCGTTGGGCCAGCCGCACTGGAGCGCGCTGCGTCTGGCGTTGTCGCGTGCTTTGCGTGAAGGCGCCGCGTTGCGCGCCACAGTCGAGCCGCTGCTGGTGGCGCAGGCCGACGCGGAGTACACGACGCCCGCGCGCATTGGCGACTACACCGACTTCTATATTTCGGTGCACCACGCCACC
Source organism: Achromobacter kerstersii (assembly GCF_902859595.1). GTDB lineage: Bacteria > Pseudomonadota > Gammaproteobacteria > Burkholderiales > Burkholderiaceae_B > Achromobacter > Achromobacter kerstersii. Next base: position 71,322 of record NZ_CADIJQ010000008.1, read on the forward strand.
GCAATCGGCAAGCAGTTCCGTCCCGATAATCCTTTGCTGCCGAACTACAAGTGGGTGCCGATTGGCTATCACGGCCGTGCATCGAGCATTGGCGTGGACCAGAAATTCCCGCGCCCGGTTGGCCAGACGCGTCCCGCTGCTGAAGGCGAAACGCCGCAATTCGGCCCGTGCACACGGTTGGATTACGAACTGGAACTGGGCATTTTTGTGGGTACGGGCAATGAGCAAGGCGAGCGCATCGGTCTGGCCGATGCTGACGCGCATGTGTTCGGGCTTTGCATTCTGAACGATTGGTCGGCGCGGGATATTCAGGCGTGGGAATACCAGCCGTTGGGGCCTTTCCTGTCGAAGAATTTTGCGTCGACGATTTCGCCGTGGATTGTGACGATGGAAGCGCTGGAGCCGTTCCGTACGCAATGGAATCGTGGCCCGGCCGAACCGCAGCCGATGCCGTATCTGGCGTCCGATGCAAACCGCGCGAAGGGTGCGTATGACGTGCAGTTGGAGGTGCTGATGACGACGGCGCAATCGCGTGAGGCGAAGCTGCCGCCGGTGTCGCTGTCACGCAGCAATTTCCGGGATGCTTACTGGAACGTGGCGCAGCTGATTACGCATCACACGGTGAACGGCTGCAATCTGCAACCGGGCGACATGCTGGGAACGGGCACGCTGTCAGGTCCGCAGCCGTCGGAAGCCGGGTCGTTGCTGGAGTTGAGCAATGGCGGGAAGACGGCGATTGATCTGCCTTGGGGGGAGAAGCGGACGTTCCTGCAGGACGGGGATCAGGTGATCATGCGGGCGGCTTGCGAGAAGGCGGGGTATCCGAGGGTTGGATTTGGTGAAGCGTCGGGGGTGGTGTTGCCGGCGCGGGGTTGATGATTGCTTGCTCGCGGGGGGGTGTTTGCTCGCGGGGTTGAGGGGGGTTATTTGCGGGCGGCTTAGGGGGATGTAGGTCGCCCATCGGCGCGATGGCCCTGGCGGCGTGCGCCCACGATTGCGGTCCGGAGCCTTCGCTCCGGACTTGCCTAGGCGGCCCCCCCCGTTGTCATCTTCGTCACCCGCCGTTGGCGGGTTCCTTCAGATTCCCTCGGGCGCATCGAGGTTGCACGCCGCCAGGGCCACCGCGCCGACGGGCTGCCGCCGTCTTGGGTCGGTGCGCTGCTAGGGTGTGCCTTAATTACGAGTGCTGCGGGGCCCGCCGAGTGGCGGCCGCGCGGGCGGCCTTACTCGGCATACGCACAGGGGGTCGCTCGCTTGGTGATCGCTTCGCGAATGCGGGGCGTGGTTTGTTGATGTCCCCTCGCGCGTGTTTTGTGGGGTATAGGGTGGCGCGCGGTGGGCACTGCCTTGCGCGTGCCTACCCTTTGCGCGCCATCCCCCCTCAAGGCAACCGGTACTTTTCTTCGCGGTAGACCCAGCTTGCCCACAACGCGTGCGCTAACGCTTCTTCCGTCAGCGTCGGGTCGGCGGGCGTGATCGGGGCGTACACCTCATCCTTGCCAACCGGGGCAGCCTCGTATTTGAACTCTCTGGGTTCCTTGGCGGGTTCCAGCACCAGCAGCTTGTCGCCTTGCAAATACCCGAAGTTGTCTGCGTATTGCATGATCGCGCGGTTGGGGTCGCGTTGGGTCAGGTCGGCGCCCAGCATCGGGTTCACGTTGTCCAGGCCGATCAACGACAACAGCGTGGGCGCCATGTCGATCTGGCTGACCAGGCGTTCGTCTTGGCGTGGCGTAATGCCTGCGCCCAGGAACATTGCCGGGATCTGGAAGTGGCGGACGGGGACGGGGATGGAACCGTAGACGCGGGAGTCGTGGTCGGCGATGACCAGGAACACCGTGTTGTCCCAGTACGGCGCCTGCTTGGCTTTCTCGAAGAACTGGCCCAGCGCCCAGTCCGCGTAGCGCACCGTGTTGTCCACAGTGGCGGGGTCGCCGACCGGTTTGATGCGGCCTTCGGGGTATTCCCACGGCGAGTGGTTGCTGACCGAGAACGCCAGGGTGAAGACGGGCTTGTCGCCGTCGGCGCGCAGCAGGCGGTCGACCTGGTTGAACATGTCTTCGTCGGAGGCGCCCCATGACCCTTCGAACACCGGGTTCACGAATTTGGGGCGGTCGATGACTTCGTCGAAGCCGTTGCCCAGGAAGAAGGCGCGCATGTTGTCGAAGTGGGATTCGCCGCCGTACACGAAGCGCGAGTGGTAGCCGTGTTTGCCCAGTACCTGCGCCAGCGTGAAGAAGCCGGTTTGCGAGCGGGGGAGTTTGACCACGGCATCGGCGACGCTGGGCAGGAAGCCGGCGGTGACGGCTTCGATGCCGCGTACCGAGCGCGTGCCGGTGGCGTAGGCGCGGTGGAACATCCAGCCTTCTTTCGAGAGGCGGTCGATGTTGGGCGTGAGGTCGCGGCCGCCCAGGCTGCCGACGTATTGTGCGCCCAGGCTTTCCTGCAAGATGATGACCACGTTCAACGGTTTGTCGCGGCGTACCGTGGCTTTCTGTTCGTGCAGGCTGGGGTAACGCGGGTCCAGCGGCGCGCCGGTCAGGCCGGCTTTCTCGCGGACGATGGCGTTCATCTGGTCGACCGGCATCTTCGGATACATGGCGGCGGAGGAGCGTTCATCGCGCATGCGATAGGCTGCATCAAACACGCTGTACAGCGAGTTCAGCGCCAAGGAATTGACCATGGCGTCCGAGCTGAAGGCCACCTTGGCCGGGTTGATCGGGCGATGTTCCAGCGTGCCGCGCGCGCCCAGGAACACCAGCGCCAGGATCACGAACGATGCAATCGGGCGCTTCCACCATGCCATGAACGGGTCACGCGCACGCGTGGGGAACAGCTTCACGGCCAACCAGGCCGCCACCACCAGCACCACGAACGCGGCCAGCAGCACGCCCTTGTAGCCCTGCCACAGCATAGAACCCACTTCCTTCGGATTCAGCAGGTAGATGAAGTACAGACGGTTCGGCCGCGTGTCGTATTCAGCGATGAATTGCGGCGTGGACACTTCCAGCAGCGCATACAGCATCCACCAGATGCGGAACCACCATGCGGTGATGCGGGCCGCCAAAGGACGGTGCCCGAACCAGGGCGAGAACACCGCCGGCAGCGCAATCACCATCGACAGCAGGCAGACGTCGATACGCAATCCGCCGAACAGCACCGGCCACAGGCCGCCAGCGGCTTGCACGCGGTCCCACATCCAGAACGACAGCCCCAGACGCGACAGCGTCAGCAGCGCCAGAATGGCAAGGATGAATCGAAGTGTCAGGCGGCGCATGCGGCGGCCCTCCCGAGATAGCGAGCGCTCGCCGTTTCAGATGAAAGAATGCCGCGGGGGGTGCCTAGCAAAGCCATGCTGCGTCGATGTCCGGAATGAAAACGGGCAAAGATTAACGCGGTTTTGCGCCAACCAGCGGCCGATCGCGTGACGTGAGCGTGACATCGTCGTAACGCCAGCGTGACGTAGGCGTCAGGCCAGCGTGATGTCGACGTCACGCCAGCGCGATGTCAAACGTTGTACGACATCGTATTTCACAAACAGGGCCGCATCTGACGCGGCCCGTCTGTCGCGCTATTGCGCACGGCGCAAGCGTTCGCGGCTGTTGCTCAAGTGCGTGCGCATGGCGGCGCGGGCGCTCTCGGCGTCTTGCCGCATGATGGCGCTGTAGATGTCTTCGTGTTCGAGATTCACGCGCGCCAGATAGGCGGCGCGGTCTTCATGCGCGAACTTGGCGGAATTGATGCGCGTGCGCGGAATGATGGCCGAGCCCAGGTGCGACATCAGGTCCGCGAAGTAGCGGTTGTCGGTGGATTGCGCTATCAGCAAATGGAATTGAAAGTCGGGCGTGATGGTGTCGCCACCACTTTCCAACGCGCTGCGAAACAAGTCCAGCGCGCGGCGCATGTCTTGCAGCTGCGTGTCGCTGCGGCGAATGGCGGCCAGGCCTGCGGCCTCGCTTTCCAGGCAGATACGCAGTTCCAGCAGCACCAGCACATCGCGCACGGTGGCGATGTCGGCGGGGTCGACGCGAAAGTCGCCACTGCCGTTGGGCTCTAGCGCATAGGTGCCGACACCGTGATGCGTTTCAACCAGACCGGACGCTTGCAAGCGCGACAGCGCCTCGCGCACGACGGTGCGGCTGACACCAAACTGACGCATGATTTCGGATTCGGTGGGCAGCTTGTCGCCCGGGCGGATGTTGCCGCTGCGGATGCGTTCCGAGATGCTTTCCACCAGGCCTTGGGCCAGATTTCGGGGACGACGCTGCGGCAGAACAGAGGTATCGACTGGAGCGTTCACGGGATGTAGTCCGAAATTGATTGCACAAAGCTTGACGCTGAAATTTGGGGCTAATTATACTTTGCGCAGGTTGTACGACAACGTACCAGATCGCCCCCCCTCTGCACAGGCTTCTGGACGTTCATCCGCATGAGTATCTGCCTGGATATCCGTCTCTTTCACCGAGCGTTGCGACATGAACCAAACCGTCAACACCCCGCCTGCCCAGTTCCGCTGCCATCGTTTGCTATTGACCGGCGCCGCCGGCAACCTGGGCAAGGTGTTGCGTCCCCGTCTGAAAGCCCACGCAGATCTGCTGCGCGTGTCGGACGTGGCGGACGTCGGCCCCGCCGACCCCGGCGAAGAAACCCTGCCCTGCGATCTGGCCGACGCGGCCGCCGTGTCCACCTTGGTTGAAGGGGTCGACGCCATTGTGCATCTGGGCGGCGTCTCGGTAGAGCAGCCTTTCGACGTCATCCTGCCCGCGAACATCCAGGGCATCTACAACCTGTACGAAGCCGCCCGCCTGCACGGCGTTCGACGCGTGGTGTTCGCCAGCTCGAACCACGTCATCGGCTTCTACGAACAAGGGCAGCAGCTGAACGCCGACGTCCCCTTGCGGCCCGACGGCTATTACGGCTTGAGCAAAGCCTACGGCGAACACCTGTCGCGCTTCTACTTCGACCGCTATGGCATCGAAACCGTGTGCCTGCGCATCGGCTCATCGTTTCCCGAACCCAAAGACCGCCGCATGATGGTCACGTGGCTCAGCTACGACGACCTGACGGAGCTCGTCACCCGAGCCCTGTTCACCCCCGGCGTTGGCCATCTGATCGTCTACGGCGCATCCGCCAACCGCGACCGCTGGTGGCACGACGACGCTGCGAAAGTACTGGGGTTCGTCCCCAAAGATTCTTCCGAACGCTTCCGCGCGCAAGTTGAAGCGCAGCCGCCGCTCGCGGCCGATGACCCGGCCGCCCGCTATCAAGGCGGCGCGTTCGTCAAGGCCGGCCCGTTTCCCTTTCCCCCCGCCTCCAAGTAAACGCCACCATGTCCACCCTGGCCGAACGTATCGGGGATCTGGTTTGCGGTGTGGGCGAAAGCCCGGTCTGGCGCGCCACAGAGCAGGCCTACACCTGGACCGACATCCCCGGCAAAACGCTGCACCGGTGGTCGCCCTCCCATGGCACGTTTGAGCATTGGGCGCTGCCGCAGATGGCGGGCAGCATCGCGCCGCGCGGCGCGGGCTGGCTGTTGGCGATGGAAGACGGCCTGTACGGCTGCGGTCCGCTGCAAGCGGGCGCGCCCTGCACTCCTGAACGGATCGCTGCGGTGGCCCACGCGGCCGCCGGTATGCGCTTTAACGATGGGCGTTGCGACCGCCAAGGCCGCTTCCTGGCTGGCACGATGGTCATGGACATGGGTTTGGCGCAAGCCGCCGGCAAGCTCTACCGCTACGACGCTCACGGCGTGGCGGTGCTGCTGTCTGACCTGATCGTGCCCAACGGCCTGGCGTTCAGCCCGGACGGCAAGACGATGTACCTGTCAGACTCGCATCCGTCGCGCGCCAGGGTCTGGGCGTTCGACTACGACATCGACACCGGCACGCCGCACAGCCGCCGCCCCTTCATCGACGCCCTGCCCGCGGGCCGGCCCGATGGCGCGGCGGTGGACACCGATGGCGGCTACTGGATCTGCGGCAACGACGCCGGCCGCGTCTACCGCTACACGCCCGAGGGCAAACTCGACCGCACCTATACCGTGCCCGCCGCCAAAGTCGCGATGTGCGCCTTCGGTGGCGCGGCCATGGACACCCTCTTCATCACATCGATACGCCCCGCGAACGCCGCCCCTGGCGCGCCCGACGGTGGCGTATTCGCCCTGCGCCCCGGCGCGCAGGGCCTGGAGGAAACCGCAAGCACCGGTTAGCACCCGACCGGAGCGCCCGCATCGTCCCGCGCCCCACGCAAAGTAGGTCTGTACACATAGAGCTTCGAGGCCGACCCGGCCCTTAACGAAACGCCGTACTCCAACCGGAGGTAGACATGCTGCGCCCCACCCTGACCCGCGCCATCCTGGCGGCGGCTGCCTTGCTGACGCTGATTCCCGCCACCCAAGCCGCCGAACTGCGATCCGCCGACATCCATCCCGACGACTATCCCACCGTGCAGGCCGTGCGCCAGTTCGGTGAACTGGTCAAGCAACGCACCAATGGCCGCATCACCGTCAAGGTGTATGCCGGCGGCGCGTTGGGTAACGAAGACGATTCGATCGAACAGGTGAAGATGGGCGCGCTTGCCATGGCGCGCGTGTCCAGCGCCGCCATGCACAACATCTGCCAGACCACGCGCGTGCCGTCGCTGCCGTTCCTGTTCCGCTCGAAAGACCATCTGCACAAAGTGCTGGACAGCGAAATCGGCGACCAGATCCTGCGCTCGTGCGAAGCCGCGGGCTTTGTCGGGCTGGCCTGGTACGACAGCGGTTCGCGGTCGATGTACACGCGCAACAAGCCGATCAAGACGCTGGCCGACGCCAAGGGCTTGAAGATTCGTGTGCAGCAATCGGACCTGTCTGTGGCCATGGTGGAAGCAATGGGCGGCAACGCCACGCCGATGCCGATGGGCGAGGTCTATACGTCGCTGAAGACCGGGCTCGTGGATGCCGCGGAAAACAATTTCCCCAGCTACGAAAGCGCGCATCACTACGAGGTCGCCAAGTTCTACTCGATGACCGAACACACGATGACGCCGGAAATTTTGATCTATTCCAAGCGGCAGTGGGACAAGCTCACGCCCGAAGACCAGAAGATTCTGCGTGAGGCCGCGCGCGAATCGGTGCCCTATATGCGCAAGCTGTGGGACGAGCGCGAGCAGAAATCCCGCGCGGTGGTCGAAAAGGCCGGGTCGCAGATCGTGGAGGTGGACAAGGCGTCGTTCCAGGGTGCGATGAAGCCGGTGTACGACCGCTTCGTCACCACGCCCGAGATGAAAGACCTGGTCGCAAAGATCCAGGCCGTCCAGTGAGGACATCATGTTGGCCACTCCTACGAATGAACCTGAGATGACCGGGGGAGGCGGGGCGCAAGCCCTTGCCGCTCCGCTGGACGCCTACACGCGCGCCTGCGCGTGGATTGCCCGGGCCTGCATGTGGACCAGCGTGTTCGGGCTCGTCTGCCTGATCATCGCCGTCAGCCTGCAAATCTTTGGCCGCCACGTGCTCAACAGCACGCCCACCTGGGCCGAAAGCCTGGCGCTGCTGCTGGTGCTGTACGTCACCATGCTGGGCGCGGCGGTTGGCGTGCGCGATGCAGGCCATATCGGCTTTGAATCGCTGCTGGACGCCTTGCCCCCCGTTGGCCAGCGGCGCCTGCGGATCTTCATCCATCTGCTGGTGCTGCTGTTTGGCGTGCTGATGGCCTGGAACTGCGGGATGCTGGCGGAATCCGTGTCTGCCTACAAGATCCCCAACCTGGGCATTTCCAACGCCTGGAAATACATCCCCGCGACGCTGTCTGGCGCCCTGATCGCGCTCTTTTCCGTTGAGCACATCATCGCCATCCTGCGCAACCATAAGGTGGTACCGGCATGGCGCTGACACTGCTTTCCTTTACGTTCATGGGGTTTCTGGTGATCGGCGTGCCGGTGGCGTTCGCCATTGGCTTGTCGTCCATCACCGCCATCATGGTCGAAGACCTGCCCTTGCAGGTTGCGTTCCAGCAGATGACCTCGGGCATGAACGCCTTTTCGTTCCTGGCCATTCCCTTCTTCATCTTCACGGGCGAACTGATGCTGTACGGCGGCATCGCCGACCGCATCGTGACGTTTGCGAAGTCGCTGGTGGGGCACGTGCGCGGCGGGCTCGGCATGTCCAACGTGGTGGCCTGCACGCTGTTCGGCGGCGTGTCCGGGTCGCCCGTGGCCGATGTGTCGGCGATGGGGTCGGTAATGATCCCGATGATGAAGCGCGAGGGCTATCACGCCGACTACGCGGTGAACGTCACCACGCATGCGGCGCTGGTCGGCGCGCTGATGCCTACCAGCCACAACATCATCATCTACACGCTGGCGGCGGGCGGCAAGGTGTCGATCGCGGCGCTGATCGCGGCAGGGGTTGTGCCCGCGCTGATCCTGACCTTGTGCAATCTGGCGGCGGCGTACTTCGTGGCGCGCAGCCGCGGGTATCCAGCGGGCACGTTTCCGGGATGGCACATCGTGCTGCGGTCGCTGATCGCGGCGGCGCCTGGCCTGTTTGTTGTGGTGTTGATCATCACGGGCATCCTAAGCGGCGTTTTCACCGCAACGGAATCCGCGGCGGTGGCGGTGTTGTATGCGCTGGCGCTGACGATCTTCGTGTACCGCTCGCTGACGTGGGACCAGTTCGTGCGCGCCGCCAGCAAGGCCGTCAAGACAACCGGCGTCGTGCTGCTGCTGATTGGCATCTCGGCCACCTTCGGCTATCTGATCAGCTTTTATGGCGTAGCGGAAAAGACGGGCGAATTGATGGCGTCGGTATCGACCAGCCCGTGGGCCATCTTCTTGATGGTCAACATCATCCTGTTCGTGCTGGGCACGTTTCTGGACATGGCCGCCACCATCCTGATCTGCACGCCGATCTTCCTGCCGATCTGCATGCAGTACGGCATGGGGCCGGTGCAGTTCGGCATCGTGATGCTGCTGAACTGCGCGCTGGGCTTGAACACCCCGCCCGTGGGGACCACGCAGTTCGTGGGGTGCGCCATCGGCGGCGTGTCGGTCGGCACCGTGATGCGCACAATCTGGCCCTTTTACGGCGCGCTGCTGGCCGCGCTGGCGCTAGTGACCTATGTGCCGGCGTTTTCGCTGTGGTTGCCGGGCGTGCTGCTCAACTGAACCGGCGTTTGCCGGGCCGGGCCGCGCGCAGCGGCTCGGCCCACGATCACCGGGTAGAAGAACAGCGCCGCCAGAAACCAAAGCAAGGTGGCCGACCACAGCGTCTGGCTCAGGAAATGGGCGCCTTGCAGAATGCGTACCACGGAAAAGGCGACGCCTGCGGTCACGCCCAGGGCCAGGCCCCACCAGCGCCACGCCGGACGGTTCAGCGCCCAGCCCGCGAAATACAGCGTCAGCATCGAATAGCCGGCGCCCGCGTGGCCGCTGGGCAATGCGCCGCCCGCCCGCGCACGCGCCCACGTCCACCAGTGCAGCGGGTATGGCGTGTAGCCGCCCAGCGTTTCCAGGTCATAGGGGCGCGGCAAGGTCGTGTGGTGTTTGAGCTGGTTCACCGCCAGTTGGCCAACCAGGCAGGTCGCCGCCAGCGCAAGCGCTGCGCCGCGCCAGGGACGCAAGGCGGGGATGCGAAAGCTTGCCACGGCCGCCGCCACGGCCGCCAACGCCACGCCAATCGGCAGCGCAAGCACCATGCGATGTCCGAACAGATCGAACCAACGATTCAGGTGCAGCGGGAAATCATCCAGGGCGGGATCGAACAGCGCGCGGGCGATGCGCATATCCATGCCCGAGGCATTGGCCCACCAAGCCAGGCACGCCAGCATCAGCGTGACGCCGACGAGCTGCGTGCTCAGGTACCACGCAGGCGACGGCGCATGCGGCGCGGACAGCAAGGGGGACGACATGGATCAATGGACTGGGGACGCGTCGGACAAGCAGAAAGCTTAGAGCGCGGGCAGTCGAAAAATCGTCAAATTCGATCTTGTGTCTTGGGCGCAACGCCGGCTGTGGAGCCCGGGCGCGGGGTGCTGGACGTGGCGGAATTCGTGGCGGCATCAACGCCGGCTGCCGCGTCGAAGCGCAACGAGAATCGCGTGCCACGCGTTTCGGGTTCGCGCGACGACGCCACTGTCAGCGACCAGCCCTGCATGTCGCACACGCGTTTGGCGATGGCCAGGCCCAAGCCGCGCGCGGTCTCGTCATGCGCGCCGACGCCGGAGTCGCGCAGCCGGCCGCTGTAGTAGCGGCGGAACAGGAACGGCAGATCGGCTTCGGCGATGCCTTTGCCGTCGTCGCTCAATTCCAGCACGCCATCGTCGGTGAACCGGGTGGTCAGCGTCGCCGGGGCGGCATGCTCGACCGCGTTGCGCACCAGGTTGCGCAGCACCGTCAGCAAGGCGTAGCGGTCCAGCGTCAGGACGTGGCCGGGGGCAATCTGGTTGTCCCAGCGCAGGTTGGCGTGTTGCGCCTGCACCTCGTAACCGCGCCAGGCGTCTTCCATGCAGTCGGCGATATCAACCGGGGCGGGCAGCAGCAATTGGTCGCGCGCCATGGCTCGGGCGCTTTCCAGGCACACGATCACGTCGTCCACGTTGTCCATGACACGCGTCAGGCGCGTGCGCTGGTCGGGCGTCAGCGCCTGCGTCAGCAACATCAGTTCACTATCAGAGCGTATGGCGGCAAGCGGCGTGCGCACCTCGTGGCTCAGGTTGCCCGCAAACTCGCGTTCGCGGGCGATGGATCGGTCAACCTGGTTCTGCACCCGGTTGAAGGCTTCGATCAGGCGGCCGGCCTCGTCGTCGCGGGTGACGGCCATATCAGGCGACCCGGGCGCCCAGGTCGATAAACGGTCGGTCAAGTCCAAGAGCGGCCCCACCGCCACCGTAGCGACGCGCCGCGACAATGCGTAGGCGCCGACGACGCAAATGGCGCCCACGCCCAGCACAATCAGGCCAAAATCGTGGACGCGCTCTTCGTTGTCGGTCGCGTCGTACAGCAGATACACCTTGCCGCGCCCGGTCTCGGCCACCATCACGTGCCAGGTGTAGGCGCCGGGTTCGATCAGGTGCAGCCCGTTATCCAGGCCGAGCACTTCATCGGGAATGCCGGCCGGACGCTGTCCGTCCACGCTCATCCAGGCGCGCATTGATCCGCCCAATTCGCGTGCGCCCTGGCGCGGCATGAATTCGTCGCTGGCGCGCGCATGCTGCACCAGCCGGTCCATTTCGGTATTGAGAATGTCGTTGACCAGATCGTCTTCCATCTGGTCGAACGTCAGGTAGGCCAAGAGCGCCAGCGCCGTCACGAACAAGGCGACCGTGCCCGTCAGCGCCCACACCACGCGCTGCGTCAAGGTGCCGGTGGCAGCGCGCGTCATGCCGCGGCCCCGCCCAGCGTCAGGCGCCAACCGGTGCCGTGCATGGTCTCGATGCCATCAAAGCCGGCATCCGCCAGCGCGCGGCGCAGCAGATGGACCTGGCTGCGCAGCGCGTCAGAGGACGGCGGCTCGTTGCCCCACAGCATGGACTCCAGCTCTTCGCGCGCCACGACCCGGCCGGGGTCGCGCATCAGCGCTTCCATGATCAGGCCCGCCTTGCGCGTCAGATGCACGGGCGTGCCGTTCACCGATACCGCACGGCTGCGCGTGTCGTACTGCACCGGGCCAAACACGCGCACCGAATCCACCGTTGAGCCCTTGGCGCGCTGAATCAGCGCCAGCAGACGTGCTTCGACTTCGAGCAACGCGAAGGGTTTGGTCAGGTAATCGTCGGCGCCATGGGAAAAGCCCGCCAGCTTGTCTTCCAGGCTGTCGCGCGCGGTCAGGATCAGCACGGGCACATCCACGCGCCGTTCATTGCGCAACGCGTGCAGCACCGCGTTGCCGTCCATGCCCGGCAAGCCGATGTCCAGGATCAGCGCGTCAAAGCGTTGCTCTTTCATGCGTTCCAGCGCGGCGTGGCCGGTGTAGGCCACGTCCGGCAAAAACCCGCGCACCTCCAGGAAGGAGAACAGGTTGCCGGCAATGATGTGATCGTCTTCAACGATCAGCACCCGATGATTCGCACCCGCCGCGGGACTGACTGCCATCATTGAGGCTCCGTGTGAAATAAGGAACGCAGGGGGTAGCGGACCACGCCGCTCAGCCTTGCAGCACCTTGCCCGGATTCATGAGCCCTTGCGGGTCCAGCGCGCGCTTGATCCGGTGCATCAGCGCAAGTTCGACAGGGCTCTTGTAGCGCGGCAGTTCGTCGCGCTTGAGTTGGCCCACGCCATGCTCGGCGCTGATCGAGCCGCTATGCGCATGCACGCTGTCATGCACCACGCCGTAGATTTCGCTTTGCAGGGCGAGCAACTCGGCCTCGGTCTGGCCTGCGGCGTTCGCCACGTTGTAATGCAGATTGCCATCGCCCAGATGCCCGAAGATCACATGGCGCACGCCAGGAAAGCGGGATTGCAGCAAGGCATTGGTCTTGTGCACGAAACCGGCGATGGACGAAATGGGAATGGACACGTCGTGCTTGACCGACTTGCCCAGCTCGGCTTCGGCCAGCGGAATGCTTTCGCGCAAGTGCCATAGCGCCTTGCTCTGCGCCACGTTGGCGGCGATGACGGCATCGTCGACGAGACCGGCGTCGATGGCCTCGCCCAGCACCGCTTCAAAGCGTTCACGCGCATGCGCTTCGCTTTCGCTGTCGGACAACTCAAGCAACGCAAACCACGGAGACTCGGCGGACGCGCCTTCGAAGGGCAGGCGCTGCTGCGGGAACAGCCGCACGACAGCTTGCAGGCAGGCGCCGCTCATCAATTCAAAGCCCGTCAACGCTGCGCCAAAACCGGTGCGTGCGCGCGACAGCAATTCCACGGCGTGGTCGATCGTGTCGAGGGTGAGCAGCGCGGTGCACGACGCCACCGGCCGGGGGAACAGTTTCAGCGTGGCGGCGGTGATGATGCCCAGCGTGCCTTCGCTGCCGATATACAGGTCGCGCAGGTCGTAGCCGGTGTTGTCCTTGCGCAGGCCGCGCAGCCCGTTCCAGATTTCGCCATCGGCCGTCACCACTTCCAGGCCCAGCGCCAGGTCGCGCGTGTTGCCGTAGCGCAGCACCTGCGTGCCGCCAGCGTTGGTGGCCAGGTTACCGCCGATGGTGCAGCTGCCTTCGGCCGCCAGGCTGAGCGGGAACAGGCGGTTGGCCGCTGCGGCGGCCTCTTGCACGGCTTGCAGGATGCAGCCCGCTTCCACGGTGATGGTGTCGTTGTCGGTATCCAGGTTGCGTATGGCGGTCAGGCGGGCGGTGGACAGCACCACGGCGCGGCCGGAGTCGTCAGGCGTGGCGCCGCCGCACAGGCCGGTATTGCCACCTTGCGGCACCACCGGCACGCCGTGATGCAGGCACAGTTTCACGGCGTCGGCCACTTCCTGCGTGGACCCGGGGCGTATCACCGCCAGCGCGGACCCCCGATAGCGGCGGCGCCAATCCTGCACATAGGACTCGGCATCCACACCGGTCAACACATGGGTGAAACCCAGGAGGGACTGAAGATCGCTCAGCAATGTCATAGCAGCCGCACAAGAATGGCCTGGTCTCGCCCAGGCGCGGGTCTAGGGATGTGCGGACTATTGTAGGGGCGGAATCGCGCGGGCCGAAGCGCCGCGCTAGCCGACGGCCTGGTCCAGGCGCGTGCCGGTCAGGCCGGAGCAATAAGCGCGGGACGCGATGCGGTTCATCAGGAATGCCCGGTCAACGCCGGCGGGGCCGGGCATCTCGGACAGCGCCCGGTACGCGCGGCGCAGCGCCTCGCCCCGCGTCGCGCCGCAGACCAGCAGGCGCGTGCAGGGAAGGCGGCGGTCCACGCAGCCGTCGATGCGCATTTCCAGGGCGTGCGCGTTGTCGGGATCGGGGCTGACCATGGCCGAACCGCTGTGCGGCTGCGCATCGGCGCCGATCACCCTGAACACGCCGCTGCGGTCATCCAGCGCGAACGCCACGGTGCCCATGCCCTGCCAGCCGCGATCGCGCGCGACATCGGCGGCAACGGCGCGCAGCGCGGACTCAATGGAAGCGGGAAGATGCGGCGCCGGGCATTCAGCGATCAGGACGCGCGCGTCGCGCCAGACACAACGTTCCCAGGCGCGGCCAGACGACAATTCGCCGGCATCGGAGTGGAATACATGGATATCAAGCCGGCGTTCGCGGCCAGCGGCTGGCCCGGCGAAATCCGTGGGGGGGCCTCGCCGGCTGGTGGCGCCTCCCGATGACATGACAGTAGATACTTTGGCACCCATGGCCCCTCCCGGTCTTTCTACTTGCAGCGCAAGCGTATCACCTTCGGATGACGAGCAAGTTCCATGCCACGGCAGCGCCCCTGGGACAGGGCCTTTCAGCCCCGCCGCGTCATGCACCGGATCAAGGCGATACGGCCGCGCCACGCACCAAACCAGGGCACGCGCTACCGTTAAGACGCCCTACGCCGACCGAGGGATGAAGGCGCATGCGCCGATGGAGGATAATTCACACCTTGACCCTCTTTTCAGGCGGGTTTTGGCATTCGGGTTTTCCATTAGTCCCCGCCCAAATCCCCCGTTGCAACTCCCTTATCAAGGAATCGTCGTGGGCAATAACAAGTCGCAGTTTCCCGCCTCGGTCTTCAAGGCCTATGACATCCGCGGCACCGTGCCGGACCTGATCGACGCGTCGTTCGCGCGCGCCCTGGGCGTGGCGCTGGCCGGCCGCGCGCGCGAGGCCGGCGTGCAGACGCTGGTGGTGGGCCGGGATGGCCGCTTGAGCAGCGACATGCTGTCGATGGCTTTGCAGGAAGGCATGCTGGAAGGCGGTGTGGACACCGTGGACATCGGCATGGTCCCGACCCCGCTGGTCTATTTCGCCACGCACATCATGCAGTGCGGCTCGGGCGTGGCCATCACGGGCAGCCACAATCCGCCCAAGTACAACGGCTTCAAGATGATGATGGGCGGACGCGCCCTGTACGGCGATGATGTGCAGGCGCTAGGCGCCGCCATGAACGGCACGAGCCCCGCGCCCGCCGAGCGCGCAGGCGTGCGCCGCCAGCTGGATCTGGTGGCCGCCTACATCGCGCGCGTGGCCTCCGGCGTGAAGCTGGCCCGCCCCATGAAGATTGCGATCGACTGCGGCAACGGCGTGGCGGGCGCGGTCGCGCCCCAGCTGTTCCGCGAGCTGGGCTGCGAAGTGACCGAACTCTTCTGCGAAGTGGACGGCACGTTCCCCAACCACCACCCCGATCCCGCCGAACCCAAAAACCTGCAAGACCTGATCAAGTGCGTGCGCGAGACCGATTGCGAACTCGGTCTGGCGTTCGACGGTGACGGTGACCGCCTGGGCGTGGTCACGAAGTCGGGCCAGATCATTTGGCCGGATCGCCAACTGGTGCTGTTTGCCCGCGACGTGCTGGACCGCAACCCCGGCGCCACGATCATCTATGACGTGAAGTGCAGCCGCCACGTGGGCTTGTCGGTCGAAGCTGCGGGCGGCGTGCCGCTGATGTGGAAGACGGGCCATTCGCTGGTCAAGGCCAAGCTGGCCGAAACCGGCGCGCCGCTGGCGGGCGAAATGAGCGGCCACATCTTCTTCAAGGAACGCTGGTACGGCTTTGATGACGGCCTCTACACCGGCGCGCGCCTGCTCGAAATCGTGTCGCGTTTTGCCGACCCGTGCGCGCCGCTGGAAGCCTTGCCGCAAGACGTGTCCACGCCCGAATTGAAGCTGGAAATGGAAGAAGGCCAGCCCTTCACGCTGGTGAAAGCCTTGCAGGACCAGGGGCAATTCCCCGACGCCCGCCGCGTGATCACCATCGACGGCGTGCGCGCGGAATACGCCGACGGCTTTGGCCTGGCGCGTCCGTCGAACACCACGCCGGTGGTCGTGTTGCGCTTCGAGGCCGAGAACGCCGAGGCCCTGGCACGCATCCAGGCCGACTTCCGCCGCGAACTGGGCAAGCTGGCGCCAGACGCCAAACTGCCGTTCTGAGCCGTCCATGTCACTGTCCAACAGCCCAGCCTGGCAACGCTTCACCGCAGCGGCCCACGCCGCATCGCGGCGCGGCGAGCAATTGCGGCTGATCCCGGCGCCCGGTTTGCGCCTGGACCTGAGCACCCAGGCCCACTCGCCCGACTTGCAGGCGGCTTCCGGCGAACTGCTGGCGCAGCAAGGCTTTGACGCCGCGCGCGCCATGCTGTTCGACGGCGGCCACGCCAACTGGACGGAAGGCCGCGCCGCCTGGCACACCGCCTTGCGCGCGGCGGAGCCGCCGCCGGCAGTCGCCAACGCCGTGCAGGCCGAACGCGACCGTCTGCGCGAATTCGTGCGAGAGGCCGATGCCGCCGACCGCTACGGCTATGTGCTGCATCTGGGTATCGGCGGCAGCGACTGGGGGCCGCGCCTGGTCACCCGCGCGCTGCGCCATGGCGGCGCCCGCCGCGAAGTCCGCTTCGCGTCGAACGTCGATTCGCATTCGGTGGCCGACGCAATGAGCCGGCTGGACCCGCACGACACACTGGTCATCGTCGCGTCGAAATCGTTCACCACGACCGAACCGTTGGCCAACGCCGAAGTGGCGATGAACTGGCTGCGCGACGCGGGCGTGGCCGACCCGATCAAACAGGTTGTGGCGATCACCGCCAACGTGGAAGCCGCGCTGAACCTGGGCATTCTGCCCGACCACATCTTTCAGATCTGGGACTGGGTGGGCGGGCGCTATTCGCTGTGGTCGGCCATCGGTCTGCCCATCGCCTTGGCGCTGGGCAACGATGCGTTCGACCAGCTGCTGGCCGGCGCCGCGGCCATGGACGAACACTTCCGCACCGCGCCGCTGGCCGACAACGCGCCCGTGCAAATGGCGCTTTCGGGGGTCGTGAATCGCAGCGTGCTGGGGTATGACTCGCTGGTCATCGCGCCCTATGATTCCCGGCTGTATCACCTGGTGCCGTGGGCGCAGCAGCTGGAAATGGAATCGCTGGGCAAGGTCGCCACCGCCGACGGCAGCCCCGTGGGCGTTCCGACCGGCGCGGCGATCTGGGGCATGTCAGGCACCGACTGCCAGCACACCTTCTTCCAATGGCTGCATCAGGACTCCATGGGCGCGCCCGTGGATTTCATCCTGTGCGAACAGCCCGACCACGATTACGCGCGCCATCACGAGCTGCTGATCGCCAATTGCCTGGCGCAGCGCTCGGCGCTGTTGCGCGGAAAATCGTTCGAGGAAGCGTTGGCGGAAACCTCCGCCACCGAACGCGACCCGGCCCGTGCGCGGCTGCTGGCGCAGCATCGCGTGCACCCGGGCGGCCGCCCGTCGTCACTGATTGTGTTGCCGCGCTTGGAAGCCTACACGCTGGGCGCGCTGCTGGCCCTGTACGAACACAAGGTGTTCACGCAAGGCGTGATCTGGGGCATCAACCCGTTTGATCAATGGGGCGTGGAATTCGGCAAGGTGCTGGCAAAGAGCATCATGCGCGAACTGGATGCGCCGCAGCCTGGCCAGCAAGACCCGTCGACCCGTTTCTGGATCGACGCGATGGCGCGCCGCCACTAGGTTGCCCAGCGCGGAGTACGCCACGCGGCGTGCTCCACGCAGCACGCCCTATTTTTGTTCAGCCGGCTCAGGCGCTGAGCGCGTCGTACAGCTCCACATGGATGCGGGCGACGCGCTCGATATTGAATTCGCGTTCCGCCAGCACACGGCCTGCTGCCCCCATGGACTGACGCAGCGCGGCATCTTCTGCCAAGCGCTCGATGGCGTCGGCCAAGGCTCGCGCATCACGCACTGGCACCAGCAAGCCCGTCTCATTCGGTTCGATGGCATCGCGGCAGCCGGGCACGTCGGTCGTCGCCACCGCACGCCCGCAGGCCGCGGCTTCGATCAGTGACTTCGGCAGCCCCTCACGGTATGAGGGCAGCACGGCGATGTGGCACGCCGCGTACAGCTCGGCGATGTCCGACCGTTCGCCCAGCGCCTGGACCGCGCCATCACGTTGCCAGGCCTCGACCTCGGCCTGCGTCGCGGATGCCGGGTTGCCAGCGTCCACGCCGCCCACCAATTGCATCGTCACGGGCACGCCGCGTTCGCGCAGCAGCGACGCCGCCTGCACAAATTCCTGTACGCCCTTGTCGCGCAGCAAACGCGCCACCATCGTCACCACGACGGGCGGTGCGGGCGGCTCGGGCAAGGCCCGGTACGCATTCAGGTCCACGCCTGCGCCGCGGATGATGACGACCTGCTCATCGCGCACGGCGCCCAGCGACTTGAGCATGTCGCGGTCGCTGGTGTTCTGGAAAATCACCCGGCTATTGGGATGCCCCAGCGCCACGCGATACAGCCGCGCCACCACCGCGCGCACCATCCGCATCTTCAGCGAATTGGACAGGAACACGAAGCCCAGCCCGGAGATCGCGGCCACCATGCCGGGCACGCGTGCCAGACGCGCGGCGATGCCGCCATACAGCACGGGCTTGATCGTGACCAGGTGCACCACGTCAGGACGCACGCGGCGGAACAGCCGCAACAGCGCCATCAAGGTGCCCAGCTCCTGCAAGGGATGCTTGCCGCTGCGCGTCATCGGAATGGCGTGGTGCGTCATGCCGAGTGCCTGGATGTCGGCCACGGCGGGCCCGTCCATCGTCGCCACATGCACGTCATACCCCGCGCGTTGTGCGGCCAGCGCCACTGGCACGCGATGCGACATGAAGAACGCGGGGTTATTGACGACAAACATCAGGCGGCGGCCGGTGCTCATGCCTGGACTCCAGAAATGCGGCGCCATACGGCGATGTAACGTTGCACCATGCGGGCAAGGTCAAAATTTTCCAGCACGCGGGCGCGGCCGGCTTCGCCTGCACGGCCATGGCCGCGCGCGGCCACGTCGCACAAGGCGGTTTCGATGCCGCGCGCAAGCGCCTCGGCTTGTTCAGGCGGCACGACCACGCCAGTGTCTCCAACGATGTAGGCGGCGTCGCCCACGTCGGTCACCACGCAGTACACGCCGCAGGCCATCGCTTCGGCCACGACGTTGGGAAAGCCTTCGGCGCAGCTCGACAGCACGTGCAGGTCCAGGCCGTTCATCACGGCGGGAACATCGTCGCTGGGGCCGGCAAGTATCAGGCGGTCGCGCAAGTTCAGCTTGTCGATCAGGGCAGCAAGTTCGGGGTTGTCGGCGCTCATGCCGCGTCCGACCAGCACGCAACGCAGGCCGCCATCACGGCCATCGCGCACCAGCGCGGCCACGGCGCGCAGCAGATTGGCGTGGTCCTTGAGCGGGTCCCAGCGGGCCACGCAGCCGATCACCGGCGCGTCTTCCGACACGCCCCATTGCGCCCGCACGCGCGAACGCGCCTGCGCATCGGGGGCATAGCGCGATAAGTCATAGCCGTTGGAGATCACCTCCATGCGGTCGCGCCGATAACCCTTTTCGGCATGGCGCTCGGCGGCGTTCTGCGCGGCGCAGACAATGGCGCGGGGCACGCTGCCCGACAAGGCCGCGCACGCACGCAACACGATGCGCGCCGACCGGCTGCTGCGTTCCAGGTGCGCGCCCGAATTGCGGATGCCCCACGCAATGGCGCGCACGCCCGCCAGCCTTGCGGCCAGCCCGCCGATCAGGTCGGCGTGATACATCCACGTCTGCACGGCGTCGGGGCGCGCGTCGGCGATCAACCGGCGCAAGGCCAAAAAGCCGCCCAGGCTGACGCGCCCGCGCTTCATGCCCAGCGCATGCACCGCAACGCCGGCTGCGCGCAGACGCTCGCCGTAGATACCTTCATCGGTCAGCGACACGACGGTGTGTTCCACCCCCACATCGGGATAGGTCGCCAGGCGCAGCAGCACGGATTCCGCGCCGCCCTGCCCCAGACCGGTGATGACATGCAGCACGCGTAGCGCGGGGGTGCTCATCGCCCCTCCCGCACCGCTTCGAACAGTTCGTCCCATTCCGTCAGCACCGCTTCCAGCGCATAACGATGGCGCACGGCCGTTGCTCCACGCTCGCCCAATTGACGGCGCAACGACACGTCGCTCAGCACGCGCTGCAACGCATCGCGCAGCGCATCGCTGTCGCCTGCCGGCACCAGCAACGCGTCCTGGCCGTCGCGCGTCATTTCGCGCGGGCCGCTCGGGCAATCAAACGCCACGCACGGCAGGCCCAGCGACATGGCTTCCAGCAACACATTCGGAAAGCCTTCCACCAGCGAGCTCAGCACGAATGCCTGGCCGCGCGCCAGTTCTTCCCACGGCGTTTCGGTGCGGCCGGGCAGGCTGACCCGCGATTGCAGGCCCAGGCGCTCGATCTGCGCTTCCAGCGCGGCACGCTCGGGGCCTTCGCCCCAGATGCGCAGGTTCCAGTCGGGATTCAACGGCGCCAATTGCGCGAACACGTCGATCAGCAGATGGAATTGTTTGTCTGGCACCAGACGTCCCATGGCCAGCAGTTCACGCGGGCTGCCGTCTTCGCGCTGTTGCACGCGCGGCGCATCCAGCAAGGGCGCAGGCAAAGGATTGGGAATGACGGCCAGGCGCTTGATGCCCGGCACTTGGCGCGAGAACGGGCCGGCGGTGTCTTCCGCCTGCACCGTCACCATGTCGGCGCGCGGATACAGCAGCCGGCGCAGCTTGCGCCACACCGAACCCGTGGTCGTTTCGGCGACGGGATTGGTCCGTTCGCAAACGATGAGCGGCACGCCCAGCCCTCGCGTGGCGAGGATGGCGGCCACATTGACGTTGGTCAGGAAAGACACCACCACATCGGGCTTGGTGTCGCGGATGTGTTTGCGTAGCGCCATCAGGCGCTTGAACGCAGCCCACCCGCCCGAGGCCCGCGTGCCGGCGATATCGGCCAGCCAGGCAAGTTCGACCTTGTCCGATAAGGGATAAAAACACGTGCCCTTGGACGAGTAGGTGGGCGTCAAGGTGACGGCATCCCCGCGTTCGGCCCATGCGCTGACGAGTGTGGCAGCCACCCGCTCGGCGCCGCCCGCATGCATGGAACTGACCAGCATCAATATTCTCATTCGTCAAAGACTCCCAATAGATCCCCCTTGATCCGGTCCTGCACGATAACGATCCAGCCAGGCCTGCATCATCAGCACGCCCCACAGATGGCTGTCCCAGTTGCGATGGCCCGACGTGTGTTCGCGCCACTTGCGCAGAATGGGTTCGGGCTCGAACCAGCCTTCCTGGCGCAAGCGCGCCGGGTCCAGCAGCGCGTCCGCCCATTCCCGCAAGGGGCCGCGCAGCCACGCAGCCAGCGGCACGGCGAAGCCGCGCTTGGGGCGGTCCACAAGCGCCTGCGGCACGTGGCGATGCAGCACCTGGCGCAGCAGCCACTTACCCGTATTGCCGCGCACCTTGTATTGATGCGGCAGGCTCCAGGCGAATTCATACACGCGGTGATCGATCAGCGGCACGCGCGTTTCCAGGCTGACGGCCATGGCGGCGCGGTCAACCTTGACCAGGATGTCGTCGGGCAGGTAAGTCACCGTGTCCAGCTTCATCATGGCTTCGAAAGTCGTGCCTTGCATGGCGCGCGCAAATTCCGAGACGGGTTCGACGCCACCTTTGACGACCTGCGACGGGTCCGCCCAGTACGACACGAAGTGGCGATAGAAATCGCCGCGCGAATCGGTGCGCAACAGTTCGCCCAGCTTGCCGACTTTGCCGCGCCACGCGCCGCGCCCGGGCAGATGCGTCGATGCGGTGAGCAGCGCGCCAGCGGGTTTGCGCAACAGCGCCGGAACGCGCTCGCATTGCTGCCACCACTTGTTCACGCGGAAATAGCGCGAGTAGCCGCCAAAGAGTTCATCGCCGCCGTCGCCCGACAAGGCCACGGTGACGTGCTGGCGCGCCATCTTCGTGACGAGCGACGTCGGAATCTGCGACGAATCGGCGAACGGTTCGTCATACATGTCCGCCAGCGACGGCACGACCGCCAGCGCATCCGCCGCGGTCACATACAGTTCAGTGTGGTCCGTGCCCAGATGGGTGGCGACGGCCTTGGCGTGCTGCGCCTCGTCGTAGCCCTTTTCGTGGAAACCGATCGCGAAGGTGCGCACGGGCTTGGCGCTTTGCGCCTGCATCAGCGCGACGATGGTCGACGAATCAATGCCGCCCGACAGGAAGGCGCCCAAGCTCACGTCCGACAACATCTGCCCGCCGACCGCCTTGGACAACACGGCTTCCAGCGCTTCGGTGGCTTGAGCGTCGGACTCAAACGTCAGCCGCGATTTGGCGGCGGCGTCGGCGGCGTCGCGCGCCGACCAGTACACGCGCGGCTCGGGCATGCGGCGGCTGCGGGTGTCGTCGGCGGTGAATTCCACCCACGTGCCCGGCGGCAGTTTGGCGATGCCTTGATAGATGGATTGCGGCGCGGGGATGTAGTTGTGCCGCATGAACGACGCGAGCGCGTTGCGGTTCAGGTCGCGGCCAAATCCGGGGATGGGCATCAAGCCCTTGAGCTCGGACGCGAACACCAGTTCAGCGCCCGAGTAGCCGTAGTACAGCGGCTTTTCGCCCATGCGGTCGCGCGCCAGCATCAGCTTGCGCGAGGCGCGGTCCCATAAGGCGATGGCGAACATGCCCACCGCCGCCTGCAACGTGGCCTCGATGCCCAGCGCGGTAAAACCGGCCAGCAGGGTTTCGGTGTCGGAATGGCCGCGCCACGACGGCGCCAGCGCCGATTGCTCAAGCTGCTTGCGGATGTCCAGGTGGTTATAGACCTCGCCGTTGAACACCATCACATAGCGGCCGCACGCGGACGTCATGGGCTGGTGGCCGGCTTCGGTCAGGTCCAGGATCGCCAGGCGCACGTGCGCAAGCGCCAGCTCGGCCTCGGGGTCTTCCCAGAAACCGTTGCTGTCCGGCCCGCGGTGGCGGATGCGGCGGCAGCTTTCCGCCAGCACGCGTTCCTTGTTCCCGATGGGGCCCCAAATTCCGACTATTCCACACATGATGAGGTTCTCGTGGTCACCGTAGCAACGGCATGCGGGCCAGGCCTAGCGGCCCGGCGCGCGCACGCCGTCAAAAAGTTCTTGCCATTGTTGCAGCACGCGCGCGGCCGAAAAACGGTCGCGCACATCGGTTGCTGCCTGCGCCATCCGCTGGCGCCCTGCGTCGTTATCCATGACGTCCGCCAGCGCCTTGCACAGCGCCGGCACGTCGCCGTTGGGGCGTACCAAAACGCCATCAATGCCCTCGCGCACAATCTCGCGCGGGCCGGTATCGCAATCAAACGACACTGCGGCCAAGCCGCTGGCCATCGATTCCAGCAAGGTGTTCGACAAGCCTTCAAAGCGCGACGTCAGCACATAGAGGTCAGCGCTGCCGTACCAGTCGCCTACGTTGCCGGCGCGTCCCGGCATCGCAATGCGCGAGGCCAGCCCGGCGTTGGCGACCTGCGCTTCCAGCGCGCGGCGTTCATCGCCTTCGCCCAGAATAACCAGATCCCAGTCCGGATGCGATGGCGCCAGCGTGGCAAAAGCCTGGATCAGCAGATCGAAGCCCTTGTCCGCATGCAAGCGGCCCACCGCCAACAGGCGTTTGCGGCCGTCGCCCGAAACCGGCGTCAACACGGGTTCGGCGCGCGGCAACGGCCAGTGCACCGGGTTGGGAATGACAGCCAGGCGCGAGCCCGGCACGTGTTGCTCGATCCAGTCTGCTGTGCCGCGCGTTAACGCAACCACGCGCGCGGCGCGCGGATACGTCATGCGGCGCAGGCGCTGCCACAAGCCCGACAGGGTTTGCGACGGGGGATGCGTGTGTTCGGTTGCGATCACGCGGCACGACAGGCCGCTCGCGGCCAGCACGGACAGCACGGAGGCGGTTGTCATCATGCCCAGCACGATGTCCGGGCGGAACGCCTTGATCACGCGGCGCAAGGCGCGCACGCGCTGCACATTGCTCCAGATGCCGCGCAGGCCGCCGCCCTCGCCTGCCGTGTGCAGGACTTCGCGGCGCACTTTCGGATGCAGCGTATAGACGTCGCCATCGGCGCTGGCCTGGGTCACCACCATGACTTCGCGGCCCATGTCGGCCCAATGCGCGCTCAGGTCCGCGGCAACCCGCTCAGCGCCGCCGCCATGCAGCGAATGAATGAACAGCAGCACGCGCAGCGCGCGGCCGGAGTCGGCGTCGGACATTCAATCGGCCTCCTTGGGTTCGGCCTTGCGCATCGCCACCACCAGGTAGCACGCGTAAGACAGCACATACATGAGGCTGGTCGCCAGCATGATGCCGGCCGCGCCCATCTTGGGCGCCAGCACAGTGTTCAACAGGGCCTTCAACGCAAAATTGGCCACGGCAATGGCGGCCATGATGCGGTAACGGTTCTGGCTGGCCAGCAATTGCACCAGGATCAGCACGCCGAAATAGAACGGCAATTGCAGCAGGCCCCAGCGCAACACGTGCGCCACGGCCTCGGTATTTTCGGCGGTGAATGCGCCACGCTGAAACAGCACGGACACGCCCCACGGCGCCAGCACCCAGCCGATCGCCACGGCGGCCGCGCCCGCGCCCACCATCAGCACCGACCATTTCAGCGCCATGCTGCGCGCCCGCGCGGTGTCGCCGCGCGCTTGCACGTCGGCCAGCACCGGCAGCGCAGCGCGGCCCACCGACACGGCGCCAATGCCCAGCAACAACGACAGCAGCCGGCTGGCGTAACCCAGCGTGGCGTTGGCGTTGGCGCCCAGGTTCGCCGCGGCGTATTGGTCCAGCGGGCCGACAAAGCTCATTGCAACTTGCCCGATCAGCATCACGCCGGCCGCGCCCATCAGTTCGGGCCAGTGCGGCGAACGCAAGGTCAGCCTGGGTGCGCCCCAGAACCCCTTGTCGGCGCGCGCAGCCAGCCAGGCCAGCCACACGGTTTGAATCGCGTAGCCGACGAGCGTGCCCCACAGCAGCGGCCCCACGCCATCGGCGCTTACGGCCAGCATCACCCAGGCCAGCGTCGCCACGGCGGGCACGCTGTCCAGCAAGGTATTGACGTGGCGTTCATGCGCACGCAGGCGCGCGGCGCTGATGCCGGCGATGAGCAGCAGGGCCGACACTGGGGCAAAGGCCACGAGCAAGTCGCCCGTCATGCCGCGCACGCGTTCAGGCAAGCCCTTGCCTAGCGCATCGACCACGTAGGGCCACGCGAACCACGTGCCGATCGCCAACGCAATACCCGCCGCGGCGACCCAGCCTTGTAGCTCTTTGATGAATTGGTTGCGTTCGGCGTCTTCGGCGCGGTTCAGGCGCACCAGCACCGGAATCAGTACCACCGACAGCACGCCCACGATCGTGACCGGCAGCCAGGTGGCCATGGTCATCGTGAACTGGTAGGCGTCCACGGCGTCGCTGACGCCGTAGCGGTACGCCACCGCCATCTCTTTGATGGCGCCGGCGGCCTTGCCCAACAAGAGGAACACCGCCACCCGGAACGCGCCTTTGAAAATGCGCTGGTGGTCCGGGTGGATGTTTCCGAGTTTGCGGAGAAGTGCTTTCAAATCAACGCAGGAATTGCGTGTACCAGGGCATGGCCACTTCCAGGCCTTGCAGCACGGTGTGTGACGGCGCATAGCCCAGCAGACGGCCGGCCTTGCTGACGTCGGCCTGCGAGTGGCGCACGTCGCCCGCGCGGAAGTCGGCATACACCGGCTTCTTGGCGTAGGTCACGCTTTGGTTGCCCAGCGCCTTGACCAGGAATCCGAACAGGTCGTTCAACGTGCTGCGGCCACTGACGGCCACGTTGTAGACCTGGTTGCGGGCTTCCGGCGGGGCCATTGCGGCCAGCAGGTTGGCTTGCACCGCGTTATCCACAAAGCAGAAATCGCGGCTGGTTTCGCCGTCGCCGTTGATGGTGACGTCGTCGCCCTTGATCATCGCGGCGGTCCACTTCGGGATCACGGCGGCGTAGGCGCCGTCCGGGTCCTGGCGTTTGCCGAACACGTTGAAATAGCGCAGGCCCACGGTTTCGAAGCCGTACGAACGGGCGAACACGTCGGCGTACAGCTCGTTCACGTACTTGGTCACAGCGTACGGAGACAAAGGCTTGCCGATGTTCTCTTCCACCTTCGGCAACGCCGGGTGGTCGCCGTACGTGGAGCTGGACGCGGCATACACGAACGACTTCACGCCGGCGTCGCGCGCGGCGACCAGCATGTTCAGAAAGCCGCCGATGTTCACTTCGTTCGTGGTGATCGGGTCTTTCAACGAACGCGGCACGGAACCCAGCGCGGCTTGGTGCAACACGAAGTCCACGCCTTCCGTGGCGCGCTGGCAAGCGGCCAGGTCACGGATATCGCCTTCAACAAAGTTGAAGCGCGCCCATTGCTCAGGCGACACCGAGTCGCGCACTTCATCCAGATTGCGCTGGTGGCCGGTGGCGAAGTTATCCAGGCCGGTGACGGTCTGGTTCAGTTTCAGCAGCGTTTCCAGCAGGTTGGAGCCGATGAAGCCGGCGCAGCCGGTCACGAGCCACTTGCGCGGCGCGGCCGACAGTTCCTGCTTGAGGGTCTCAAAACGTGTAGTCATGGCGCAATCCTTACAGACGCAGATCGGATTCGGCGGGCGACAGCACGTACTTCAAGTCGTACAGGATGTGTTGCGCCTTGCCCAGCTTGCGGATGCCTTCGGCGCCCATGGCCTTGAATTGGTTGTGCGCCACCGCGAGGATGACGGCGTCGTACTTGCCTTCCTCGGGCTTGGCGACCGGGGTCAGGCCGTATTCATGCACGGCTTCCTCCGGGTCGACCCACGGGTCGTACACGTCGACGTCGACGTTGTAGTCGCCCAGTTCACGCACGATGTCCACGATGCGCGTGTTGCGCAAGTCGGGGCAGTTTTCCTTGAACGCCAGGCCCATGACCAGCACGCGCGCGCCTTGCACATGGATGCGCTGCTTGGTCATGGCCTTGACCAGCTGCGACACCACGTAGCCGCCCATCGAGTCATTCAGGCGGCGGCCCGCCAGGATGATCTCGGGGTGGTAGCCGATGGATTGCGCTTTGTGGGTCAGGTAGTACGGGTCCACGCCGATGCAGTGGCCGCCCACCAGGCCCGGACGGAACGGCAGGAAGTTCCACTTGGTGCCGGCAGCTTGCAGCACGGCCTCGGTGTCGATGCCCATCTTGTTGAAGATCAGGGCCAGTTCGTTGATCAGCGCAATGTTCACGTCGCGCTGCGTGTTCTCGATCACCTTGGCGGCTTCGGCCACGCGGATGCTGGACGCCTTGTGCGTGCCGGCGGTGATGATTTCCTTGTACAGCTGGTCGACCAGTTCGGCGACGTCAGGCGTGGAGCCGGAGGTGACCTTCTTGATCGTGCTGACGCGGTGTTCTTTGTCGCCCGGGTTGATGCGCTCGGGGCTGTAGCCGGCGTAGAAGTCCACGTTGAACTTCAGGCCCGACACGCGTTCCAGCACCGGCACGCAATCTTCTTCGGTAGCGCCCGGATACACGGTCGATTCATAGATGACGATGTCGCCGCGCTTGAGCACGGCGCCGATCGTTTCGCTGGCCTTGACCAGCGGGGTCAGGTCGGGCTGCTTGTATTCGTCGATGGGCGTGGGCACGGTCACGATGAACACGTTGGCCTGGCCCAGTTCGGCGCGGTCGGCGGTATAGCTCAGCTGAGCGGCTTGGGCCAGCTCTTCGTCGCTGACTTCCAGCGTATGGTCGTGACCCGCTTTCAATGCGTCGATACGGCGCGTATTGATATCGAACCCGATGACCGAGCGCTTCTTGCCGAACTCCACCGCCAGGGGCAGACCGACGTAGCCAAGGCCAACGACAGCGAGTTTCACATCCTGAATTCGCAACATAACTCTCCCTTCACCGTAGATCGACTACGGCATTTTAAATATGGTCGGGTGATTGATAACCGAGCCCCCGGCGGCATTCGCCGGGGCACTCAAAACTAATCCGAGGTCTTCAAAACGGACGGCAAGAGCAGCCATCCCGGACGGCGCCAGGACACCAGGCGCGCGTACAGCCAGATATAGACGCTGGCGAACACCACCAGACTGGCGCAGAGCGCCCAGGCGTTGTCCCACCAGATGGTGGCCGGCACCAAACCGATCAACGCCAGCACCCACATGTAGGGCGACGCCATCGCGTTGCACAGCGCCGGCACCGCATGACGGCGGCCGCGGCTGAACGTCACACGAACCAGGCGGCGGAACACCAACTGGTGCAAGTGCAACGCATCCGGCTGATCAACCGGCACGCCACGCTTGAAGCGGCGGCGCCAGATCGAAAAGCCCGTTTCGAATACCGGGTAAAACAGCACGGCCAAGGCGTAGAACGGCGACACCGAGGGGTTGCGCACCACCAGCAACACCGCCAGCTCGGCCAGCATGAAGCCCAGGAAGTACGCGCCGCCATCGCCCAGGAACACGCGGCCAAACGGGAAGTTCCAAACCAGGAACCCCAAGGTGGCCGAGGCCAAGGCCGCGGAAATCAGGAAGATCGGCACGTCGCCCACTTGCAGCGCCACCAAGCTGATCGACACCGCCATCAACGTGGCGACCATGCCGGCCAAGCCGTTCATGCCGTCAACGATGTTCAGCGCGTGCGTACAGCCGCCCACCGCAAACATGGTGAACAGCAGCGACACGGGCCAATAGGACAGCACGTAATCCACCGGCGCCATGCCGACACGGCTGACGCCGCCCAGCAGCCACCACGCGATTGCGGCCGACAAAAATGCCGCCAGCAAACGCTTGCTGGCGCCGATATCTTTGGTGATGTCTTCGAGCAAGCCCGCGACGAACACCGGCAAGGCGGCAACGAACAGCGCCGGCCAAAGCCAGGTCAGGGTCATGTTTGCGGGGCCCAGCACAAGCAGGCCCAGCAGCGTGCCGGCAAGCACGGCCAAACCGCCGACGCGAGGCGTGGCGCGGGAATGGTTGGCTTGCGGTTTATTGAGGTCGCTGTCGCCGGTAAAACGGCCATGCCAGCGTTCCGACCAGACGATCGCCCCGCCAACAAGGAACGCGACCACGCATATGTACAGCCAGGTCACAAGATCACCTCTGGTTGGTCTATCGAGACAGGCCCGCCATTATCGGGGGCAGGTGTAACGCCCATATATGGGAGCGATAAGGAAGTGCAATTCACAGGCACGAAACGTAACACCCGAATTTGGGCTGTTCGAAAGCCAACCCGCCGTGGCCGGGAAGGGGCGGATGCAACAACACCGCGAACGCGCGGAAGGTCAGGTTTCATGCGAAGGATTGTAGAGCTTTCCGCCTCGGAACACGCGAAATATCCCAGGGAAAACGCGGATGCCGCCATAGGGAGGAGACGGCGAATGGCCGCACTGGCGGTGTCGCGCCTCTTAAAAATAGGGACGGATTATTTTGACGTAAAAAAAAGCCCGAGATCGTGAGATCTCGGGCTAAATCCACCAAAGGAGGAGGGTGGAGGAGACAACCGTGGCATGTTGGGAGCTGACCTTCTGCTCGCTGCGCTGTCGGGGTTTTGCACCGCGCCGACTGCGTTTCAACATCCGATGAGTGAATAGTACCGAGGTTTTTTGTGCGTTGCAAGAATTTTTTCAATCTCTTTAGAAGGCCAGATTTCACGTTGCGTTTTTGCCGCAAATTTCAATCCGACCCTCTGAAGACCCGCACAAACAATAGGTCTAGCCAAAAAAAGGGTTTTTGCCGAATGGGTAAACCCCTTGGGGATTTACCCTGAACGGCACCGGGTAATCCCACCCTGTTTTTTGCACCAGATCAGTGCGCCGCGCACCACAACGTTGCGGAATTTGCGCACTGCAACATTTTAGCAACCGCCGATGTCAGATCCAGTACGCCGTCGTCGTCATGACCTTGGACATCGCGCGCATGGCCGTCTTTACTGGGCCCGGCAGCGGCACGCCCCCTGCCCGCTCGGCGCTGGCGCGGTGCTCGGCCTCGTCATCCTTCATCTTTCGGACGATTTCGCGCGAGCGCTCGTCTTGCACCGGTAAGGTGCGTAAATGTTCTTCCAGATGGGCCTCGACCTGCCGCTCGGTTTCGGCCATGAAGCCCAAATTTTTTGGCACGCCGGCCACGCTGGCCAGCACGCCCATGGCAAACGAACCCGCGTACCAGACCGGATTCAGCAGGCTGGGCCGGCTGTTCAGCTCGGTCAATCGCTCGTTGCACCAGACCAGATGGTCCACTTCTTCCGACGCAGCGTTCAGCAGCAACTCGCGCGGAGCGGGTTCGCGGCACACAGACGCCTGCCCCCGATACAACGCCTGCGCGCAGACCTCGCCCACATGGTTCACCCGCATCAAGCCCGCTGCGTGGCGTTTTTCCTGCACGGACAGGGTATCCGGCGCCTCGGGGGCCTTGGCGGGATAGGGCCGGCCGGCGGTGGCGCTGTTGGACAGCACGCGCAGCGCGCGGTCGGCTTCGGCCAGCAAGGCATCCAGGGGGCTCGTCCGGCGCAGGAAGGAAACAGGGCCGGATCGGGACAGGGCGGTGGACATGGACTACTCCTCGAGAAGACTGGCGCGCACACCCCTGATGCGGGGCGGGGCTCTCGTGCCTGGAATTGTACGCAACAGGTATCATCAGCCATTGACTGCGCTCAAAGCTCAAGGACACTCGAAATGGAATGCACGATCGACTGGGGCGGCCCCAATGGCATGCTCTTTACCGCCAGCACCGGCAGCGGCCATGTGGCCGTGATGGATGGCGCTGTAGACGGCGGCGGACACAATCTGGCCCCCCGCCCGATGGAAATGCTGCTGGCCGGCACCGGCGGCTGCACGGCCTATGACGTGGTGCTGATCCTGAAACGTGGCCGCCATGCGGTCACGGGTTGCAGCGTCAAGCTCCAGGCGGATCGCGCCGATACCGACCCGAAGGTCTTCACCCGCATCCATTTCGCATTCACC
The DNA here is from genome assembly GCF_902859595.1 of Achromobacter kerstersii. Taxonomy (GTDB): domain Bacteria; phylum Pseudomonadota; class Gammaproteobacteria; order Burkholderiales; family Burkholderiaceae_B; genus Achromobacter; species Achromobacter kerstersii. Next base: position 102,195 of record NZ_CADIJQ010000008.1, read on the forward strand.
GTCACCGGCCGCAATCTGCCGCAAGCCGCCGTCGAACGCGCGGTGCAGTTGTCGCACGAGAAGTACTGCTCGGCCTCGGCCATGCTGGAAAAGACCGCGGCCATGACGTTCTCGGTTGAAATCGTCGACACGCAGGAAGCGCCCGCCGCTGCCTGAGGACCGCCATGAAACAATATCTAGACCTCGTTCAATCCATCCTGGACACCGGCTCGTGGCAGGAAAACCGAACGGGCATCCGCACGATCAGCATGCCGGGCGCGTCGCTGCGCTTTGACCTGCAAAAAGGCTTCCCCGCCGTCACCACCAAGAAGCTGGCCTTCAAGTCCGCCATCGGTGAAATGGTGGGTTTCATGCGGGCCTCGCGCAGCGCCGCGGAATTCCGTGAACTGGGCTGCAAGGTCTGGGACCAGAACGCCAACGAGAACAGCCAGTGGCTGGCCAACCCGTACCGCGAAGGCCCGGACGACCTGGGCCCCGTGTACGGCGTGCAATGGCGCCAGTGGCCTGCCTATAAGGTATTGGACGCCAGCCGCCCGGCCCAGATCGAAGACGCCTTGTCGCGCGGCTACGCCAAGGTCTCTGACCTGAATGAAGGCGGCGTGCCGAAGGTGCTGATGTACAAGGCCGTGGACCAGTTGCGTCAATGCCTGGACACCATCCATGAACGCCCGGGCGACCGCCGCATCCTGTTCCACGGCTGGAACTGGGCGCAGATCGAAGAAATGGCGCTGCCGCCCTGCCATCTGCTCTATCAATTCCTGCCCAACGCGACCACGCGCGAGATCTCGCTCTGCCTGTACATCCGTTCCAACGATGTCGGGCTGGGCACGCCGTTCAATCTGACGGAAGGCGCCGCGCTGCTGCATCTGGTGGGCCGCCTGACCGGCTACACCCCGCGCTGGTTCACGTACTTCATTGGCGACGCGCACATCTACGAAAACCACCTGCCGATGCTGCGCGAACAGCTCACCCGCGAGCCTTACGAATCGCCCAAGCTGGTGCTGTCTGATCGCATCCCCGATTTCGCCGTCACGGGCCGCTACGAACCCGAATGGCTGGAAAAGGTGGAACCGGGCGATTTCTCGTTGTCCGGCTACACGCATCACGCCCCCCTCACCGCGCCCATGGCCGTGTAAGATCGCGCCCGGCTTGCCGACTCCGGCAATCCGGGACGCGACCCCTAACCGCCGCTGGCGCCGCCGCGGCGGGTTTGCCGCGCTCGTCGGCCTTAAGTGAAGATTGGTGAGCTTCTGGAAGCGCGATTTCGGTATAACCCATCCCTTAGCCACGGACGCGCGTCCAGAGTTTCGCGCGCGCCCAGGCTTCCGACCGGCCCATGCCGCGCCGCGCCTGTCGCTTGCCGCAATGCAGCGCGGCACACCCGGCAGCGCCAACCGCAGGCCATGCCCGCCGCATCCCCCTTCCCGACAAGAGAGTACGTAAATCGCCAGCGTCGACTGAAGCAGTGTCTTACGACCCAATTGCAACGGTTGACTACTAATTGATTTGATTTGAGGCCGGCGCGACAGCAGCAAGCGCTCAGGACAGGACCCCACACATGCTCGTTGGAACTTATAACCCTTCGCTCGTCCTCGTATCCCTAGGGGTCGCCATCCTGGCGTCATATACGGCGTTGGGCATGGCCAATCGCGTAAGGGCCTCGAACGGGCTGCCAGCCGCGCGCTACTGGTTGGCAGGGGGTGCGTTCGCCATGGGCATCGGCATCTGGTCCATGCACTTTGTCGGCATGCTGGCCTTCAATCTGCCCATTCCCATGGGCTACGACCTGCCGCTCACCGCCTTGTCGCTAGCCATCGCCATCGGCTGCTCGGCCTTTGCTCTGTGGATTGTCTGCAAGGACGAGCTGCCCTGGACCAGACTGGTGGCGGGCGCCCTGCTGATGGGCGCGGGCATTGCCGCGATGCATTACCTGGGTATGGCCGCCATGCGGATGGCGCCCGGCATCGACTACGACCCCAAATGGTTCGCACTGTCGATCGGGATTGCCGTGGCCGCCTCGGGCGCCGCGCTGTGGATTACCTACCGGCTGCGCCATGACGGGCCGCGCGTGGCCTTGTCCCGCCCGTTGGCGTCCGTCGTCATGGGCATCGCCATCGTGGGCATGCATTATTCGGGCATGGAAGCAGCAAGTTTTCCTGCCGGCAGCATCTGCATGGCCGCCGACGGCGGCATCTCGGCCGGCTGGCTGGCCATTGCCGTTACCGCCGTCACGCTGAGCGTGCTGGCCATCGCGCTGGTCGTGGCCGTGCTGGACAACCGGCTGGAGGCGCGCACGTCGGCGCTGGCCTCTTCGTTGGCCGAAGCCAACGAAGAGCTCGTGCAACTGGCGCTGCATGACACGCTGACCAAGCTGCCCAACCGCATCCTGCTTGAAGACCGAATGGAGCAGGCGATTGAAAGCGCGAGCCGCCGCAAGGGCTATTTCGCGGTGCTGTTCTTCGACCTGGATGGCTTCAAGGCGGTCAACGACGCCTATGGCCACCACACCGGCGACGCGCTGCTGATCGACCTGGCCCAACGCATCCGCCAGGCGCTGCGCACGCAGGACACCGTTGCCCGCCTGGGTGGCGACGAATTCATCGTGTTAAGCGAAGTCATCGAACCCACCGACGCCGCCAACGTGGCCGACCGCCTGATCGAAGCCATCGCCCGCCCCGTCATGGTCTATGGCCACGAAGTGCTGGTGACCTCCAGCGTGGGCATCGCCATCTACCCCAACGATGGCGAAGACACCCATACGCTGCTGACCAACGCCGACGCCGCGATGTATCACGCCAAGCGCCTGGGAGGCACCGGCTACAGCTTCTTCGAGCCGTCCATGAACGCGGACGCGCATGAACAGATCGAATTGCTGCACGACCTGCGGCTGGCGCAGGAACGCGGCCAGTTCGTGCTGCACTATCAGCCCAAGTACGAAGCGCCCGCCGGCCCCATCATGGGCGCCGAAGCGCTGCTGCGCTGGAACCATCCCACGCGCGGCCTGGTTGGGCCCGATCAGTTCATTCCCACGGCCGAAAAGACGGGCCTGATCCTGTCGATCGGGGAATGGGTCATCAACGAAGCCTGCCGCCAGATGCGGGAATGGATCAACGCCGGCCAAGGCCACTGGACCATCGCCGTCAACATTTCGGCCTTGCAGTTCGCCCACGCCAGCCTGGTGGAAACCGTGCGCTCGGCACTGGCGCGCCACGATGTGCCGCCCGCCTGCCTGACCCTGGAAGTGACCGAATCCACCGCCATGCGCGACGCCGAAGCCAGCCTGGCCGTGCTCAAGCGCCTGTCGGGGCTGGGGGTCACCATTTCCATCGACGACTTCGGCACCGGCTATTCCAGCCTGCTGTATCTGAAGCGCCTGCCCGCCACCGAACTGAAGATTGACCGCGGCTTTGTGAACCAGCTGGAAAACGACAATGAGGACGCGGCCATTGTGTCCGCCATCGTCGCGCTGGCGCAGCAGCTGAATCTGCGGATCGTGGCCGAGGGCGTGGAAACCGCCGCACAACAGAAGTTCCTGACGGGCCTGGGTTGCGATTCGCTGCAAGGCTTCCTGCTGGGCCGCCCGATGCCGGCGACGGAATTCCTGGAACACGCGGTAGGTTGAAGCGGTAGGTTGAAGCGGTAGGTTGACGCGGCCAATACGGCCGCACCGGACCTGACCGGGCGGCAGAATTTGCTACGCTTACGCCGTTGCGCTGGCCGACCCCCGGCCCGCCCCCAACCGTAGCAAGCCCGCATGCCCGCCAGCCTTACCCTGATCGTCGCCTACTCCACCAATCGCGCCATCGGCCGCGACAACGCCCTGCCCTGGAAACTGCCGGGCGATCTGGCGCACTTCAAGCGCAGCACGCTGGGCCACCCCATCATCATGGGCCGCAAAACCTGGGATTCGCTGGGCCGCCCGCTGCCAGGCCGACTCAACATCGTGATCAGCCGCAACCCGGACTTCGCCGCCACGGGCGCCACTGTCGTGCCCACGCTGGACGCCGCCATCGCCGCCTGCGGCGATGTGGATCAAGCCTTCGTGATTGGCGGTGCGCAGATCTACACGCACGCGCTGCCGCTTGCCCAACGCGTGCTGGCAACGGAAGTTCATGCCGACGTGGAAGGCGACGCGTTTTTCCCGTTGCTGCCCGCCTTCCAGTGGAAGGAAACCGCACGCGAAAAACAGCCGGCGGAAAACGGATATGAGTACGATTTTGTGACCTACGAGAGGTCGGGCGCCTGATGGGTTTGCGCGTTGGGCAGCTGGGTTCTTTTTTGCAGCTTTGCGCGCTACACCCATCCTACGGACGGCGGCGCAGCGGCGGCATCGGACCACACGCTCATCGCGCGTAACCCATCAAACCGCCCCCGCATTCCTCATGAACCGCCACAACGCTGGCGCCTCTGAATACGCCACGTTGAACCGCACCCAGGGCGTATCGGCTTCATCCACTTCAAAGTAAGACCCCGGCGCCAGCCAGATACCGTCCTTCAGCGCCAATTCGGCCAGGCCGTTCGCGCCGCGCGCCCGCCATTCGCCCGCCACCTTGGCCCACAGGAACAGGCCGCCTTGGGGCCGCCCATACACGTCGAATCCGTGCTGCCGCATCTGCTCGGCCACCACGGTATGCGCCCCGGCCAGCCGTTCCCGCGTGCGCGCGATGTGCGCGCGGTAGCGCCCTTCGCGAATGACCTGGTGCACGATGCGCTCCATGATCTCGGGTGAAGTCAGCCCCACCGCCATCTTCGTGCGCGCAATGTCACGCACCAGATCACGATGCGCCACCACATACCCCACCCGCACCGACGGGCTGATGACTTTGGAATAGCCGCCCAGATACACCACGCGCCGCGCGCCATCCAGCGCCGCCAGCATCGGCGTCACGCCCGGCGCGAGTTCGCGAGAGATATCGTCTTCAATCACCCACAAGCCATGCCGCTCGGCCGCTTGCAGAATCCGGAACGCGTTGGCCATGCCGATGCTGGCGCCCGACGGGTTCTGCAAGGCGGTGTTGATGAACAACGCGCGCGGCCGGTGCTGGGCCGCCACGCGTTCCAGCGCGTCGCAATCCAGCCCGTCCACCGTGCGCGGCACCGACACCACACGCAGCCCCGCCAGCCGCAGCATCTGCAACAGGTTCGCGTAGGCGGGCTGTTCGACCACCACCGTGTCGCCCGGCCGCAGCAGCGTGCGGATCACCATGTCCAGACCGTGCGTGACGCCCTGGGTCAGCAGCACCTGCGACACCTCCACGTCCATGCCCTGTGCGCTTAACGTGGCCGCGATGGTCTCGCGCAACGGCGCGTAGCCGTACGGATGCCCATAATTGGCGATACGCATGGCCGGCACGCGCCCCACGTGCCGCAGCGCCACGTGCATGCCTTCTTCATTCAGCCATTCACCGGGCAGCCAGCCGCAACCCGACTTGATCGGGATGGAATGGTCCGCAAAGATGTCCGACAGCAGCCAGCCGGCATTCAGCCGCGGCGGCTCCCATGACAGCGGTTCGCCCCGGCGCGCGGGCGCGTCGGGCGTGGCCACCCGGTAGCCCGCGCCGGGCCGCGCCGCCAGCCAGCCCAAAGACACCAACCGGCTGTAGGCGCTGGCCACCGTGAAGGTGCTGACACCGTACTGCCGGGCAAACTCGCGCACCGAGGGTAGGGACATACCCGGACGCAGGGTCTGCTCCTCGATGGCGCGCAGAATGGCCGCGACCAGCTGTTCGACGAGTGTGGGCGCGAGTCCACGGGCACGGTTAGGCTGGAAATCAATCACGGAGATAACTGTACAGTTGGGCCACTCGTGACTATACAGTTAGCGGCCTTTGCGCAGATCGTATATTTTCATTCCCCGTAGGACGTACCAGAATCATTCGAATCGCGGCGGCTGCGCCCTATTCATGCAGACCCGCCGCTTGTCCTTACCCTGGAGCCGCCATGAACGCCCCCGCCGAGTTGCCCGATCTGTCTCATCTCTGGATGCCCTTCACTGCCAACAAGCAGTTCAAGGCGCACCCGCGCATGCTGGCAACGGCCAAAGGCATGCATTACACGTCGGCCGATGGCCGCCAGATTCTGGACGGCACCGCCGGCCTGTGGTGCGTCAACGCCGGCCACGGCCGCCAGGAAATCGTCGATGCGATCTCCCGCCAGGCCGGCATCATGGATTACGCGCCGGGCTTCCAGCTGGGCCACCCGCTGGCCTTTGAAGCCGCCACCGCCGTCGCCGGCCTGATGCCGCAAGGGCTGGACCGCGTCTTCTTCACGAACTCGGGTTCCGAATCCGTCGACACCTCGCTGAAAATTGCCCTGGCCTACCACCGCGCCCGCGGCGAAGGCCAGCGCACCCGCCTGATCGGCCGTGAACGCGGCTACCACGGCGTGGGCTTTGGCGGCATCTCGGTCGGCGGCATTTCGACCAACCGCAAAACCTTCTCCGGCGCGCTGCTGCCCGCCGTCGACCACCTGCCCCACACGCACAACCTGGAGCAGAACGCCTACTCCCAGGGCCAGCCTGCCTGGGGTGCGCACCTGGCCGAAGAACTGGAACGCATCGTCGCCCTGCACGACGCGTCCACCATTGCGGCAGTCATCGTCGAACCCATGGCGGGTTCCACCGGCGTGCTGATTCCGCCCAAGGGCTATCTGGAAAAGCTGCGCGAGATCACGTCCAAGCACGGCATCCTGCTGATTTTTGACGAAGTCATCACCGCCTACGGCCGCCTGGGCGCCGCCACTGCCTCCGAATTCTTCGGCGTCACGCCGGACATCATCGCCATGGCCAAGGGCGTCAGCAACGCCGCCGTGCCGGCCGGCGCAGTGGCCGTCAAACGCGAAGTCCACGACGCCATCGTCAACGGCCCGGCAGGCGGCATCGAATTCTTCCACGGCTATACCTATTCGGCGCACCCGCTGGCCGCCGCCGCCATTCTGGCCACGCTGGACATCTACCGCCGCGACGAACTTTTTGCCCGCGCCCGCAAGCTGTCTGGCGCCTTCCAGGACGCCGCCCACAGCCTGAAGGGCGCGCCGCACGTCATCGACGTGCGCAATCTGGGTCTCGTCGCCGGCATCGAACTGTCTTCGCGTGCCGGTGCGCCGGGCGCCCGCGCAGGCGAAGTGTTCCAGAAGTGCTTCGACAACGGCTTGATGGTGCGTTATACCGGCGACATCATCGCCGTCTCGCCGCCGCTGATCATCGACGAGGCCCAGATCGGCCAAATCTTCGAACAGATCGGCAAGGTGCTGAAAGAAGTCGCTTGAGCCTGATGTTGACCTCAACATGTTGGCCTCAAGATATTGACCTCAACACAGTGACCCCAAGATGGTGACCCAAACATCGCGGCCCTGCCGCGCATCCTGACCCAATCCCGCGGGCGGCCGATGGCCGCCCTCGGGCGTTTTTAAAGAACTCCGCTTCGAGCCTCCGCACCATGAAGAAGATTCCTCATTTCATCAACGGCCAACACTACGACGGCCGCAGCAGCCGCTACGCTGATGGCTTCAACCCCGCCACCGGCGAGATCAGCTCGTCGATTCCGCTGGCGTCCAACGAAGACGTGGCGCTGGCCGTCGCCGCCGCCAAGGCTGCGTTCCCGGCCTGGTCGGAAACGCCGGCGCTCAAGCGCGCGCGCATCCTGTTCAACTTCAAGGCGCTGTTGGATCAGCACCAGGACGAACTGGCCGAACTCATCACCCGCGAACACGGCAAGGTCTTCTCCGACGCCAAGGGCGAAGTGATGCGCGGCATCGAAATCGTCGAATTCGCCTGCGGCATTCCGCAACTGCTCAAGGGCCAGTACTCCGACCAGATCGGCGGCGGCATCGACAACTGGAGCATGCGCCAGGCCCTGGGCGTGGTGGCTGGCGTTACGCCGTTCAACTTCCCGATGATGGTGCCGTGCTGGATGTTCCCGGTGGCCATCGCCTGCGGCAACACCTTCGTGCTCAAGCCGTCTGAACGCGACCCCTCGGCGTCCTTGCGTCTGGCCGAACTGCTGACCGAAGCCGGCCTGCCGCCGGGCGTCTTCAACGTCGTGCATGGCGACAAGCAATCCGTTGACGCGCTGATCGCGCATCCGGACGTTGAAGCCCTGTCGTTCGTCGGATCGACCCCGATCGCCGAATACATCTACGCCGAAGGCACCAAGCGCGGCAAGCGCGTGCAGGCGCTGGGCGGCGCCAAGAACCACCTGGTGGTGATGCCCGATGCCGATCTCGACCAAGTCACCGACGCATTGATGGGCGCAGCCTACGGCTCGGCCGGCGAACGCTGCATGGCGATTTCCGTGGCCGTGGCGGTGGGCGACGTGGCCGACAAGGTGGTCGAACGCCTGATCCCGCGCGTGAAGGCGCTGATCGTCAAAGACGGCATGCAGTCAGACGCCGAAATGGGCCCGCTGGTTACCGCGCAGCACCGCAACAAGGTCGTGGGCTACATCGAAGACGGCATCGCGTCCGGCGCCGATCTGGTGGTGGATGGCCGCGGCCTGAAGGTGCCTGGCAACGAAAAGGGTTACTTCCTGGGCGGCACGCTGTTCGACAACGTCAAGCCCGCGATGAACATCTACCGCGAAGAAATCTTCGGCCCCGTGCTGTGCGTCGTGCGCGTGCCGGACTTCGCCAGCGCAGTCGAACTCATCAACGCGCATGAATTCGGCAACGGCGTGGCGTGCTTCACGTCCGACGGCGGCGTGGCGCGCGCCTTTGCCCGCCAGATCAAGGTGGGCATGGTCGGCATCAACGTGCCGATTCCCGTGCCGATGGCATGGCATTCGTTTGGCGGCTGGAAGCGTTCGCTGTTTGGCGACCACCACGCTTACGGCGAAGAAGGCATCCGCTTCTACTCGCGCTACAAGAGCGTGATGCAGCGCTGGCCGGACAGCATCGCCAAGGGCGCGGAATTCACCATGCCCGTGGCGAAGTAATCCTTCGCTTCGCCCCACGACGCTTCAACAAGCCCTACAGAAGGACGCATTACCCAGCTTGAGCACAGGGCGCGGCCACGGCCGCGCCCGCCCGGCAATACGACACAGCAACAACAGCAACAACACACATACAAGGGGATGCCTGATGCGCATCGGGATAGGCGGCTTTCAGCACGAAACCAATACGTTCGCGCCTTCGCGCGCCACGTGGGAAGACTTTGCAGAAAAAGGCGGAGGCTGGCCCAAGCTGGTCAGCGGCCCCGCGATGTTTCAGGCAGTAGCGGGTGCGAACATCCCTGTTGCCGGCTTCATCGAAGCCATGGCGCAGCACACGCTCGTGCCCACCACCTGGGCCGCGGCCAGCCCCTCTGGCCTGGTCACCAAAGACGCGTTCGAACGTATCAGCGCAATGATCCTGCAAGGCCTGTCGGTGGCGATGCCGCTAGACGGCGTGTACCTGGATCTGCACGGCGCGATGGTCACCGAGCATCTGGATGACGGCGAAGGTGAACTGCTCAAGCGCGTGCGCGAATTGGTAGGGCCCAATGTGCCTGTGGTGGCCAGCCTGGACTTGCACGCGAACGTCACGCGCAAGATGGTGAGCCACGCCGACGCGCTGGTTTGTTATCGCACGTATCCCCACATCGACATGGCCGAGACCGGGCAACGCGCCGCCGCGCTGCTGTCCCTGCGTCTGGCCGGCGTGCCGCGCCCTTACGCGGCGTTGCGCGCCCTGCCCTACCTGATTTCGCTGTGCTGGCAATCCACCGACATCGAACCGTCGCGCAGCCTGTATGCGCTGGTGGGCGAGATCGAAACCCGCGGCGCCACGAGCCTGTCTTTCGCCACCGGCTTTCCCGCGGCAGACTTCCCCGAATGCGCGCCCACCGTGTGGGCCTACGGCGCCACGCAAGCTGACGCCGATGCCGCCGCCGATGAAATGACGCGCGCCGTGTTGAACGCGGAACGCGACTTTGGCGGCAAGCTCTACACGCCCGACGAAGCCGTGCAGGAAGCCATGCGGCTGGCACGCGACGCCACGAAACCCGTCGTCATCGCCGACGCGCAAGACAACCCCGGCGCAGGCGGCAGTTCCGACACCACCGGCATGCTGCGCGCACTGATCCGCCACGATGCGCGCGACACGGCGATTGGTCTGATTGTTGACCCCGCCGCGGCGTTGGCCGCGCATCGTGCAGGCGTTGGAAACAAGGTCCGGATTGCACTAGGTGGACACTCGGGTATTCCCGACGACGAACCGCTGGACAGCGAATTCATCGTCGAGAAAACGTCAGACGGACGCTTCGATACGCACGGCGCGTTCTACCGCGGATTCCACATGGACCTGGGCCCCAGCGCATGCCTGCGCATCGGCGGCGTACGCATCATCGTCGCCTCTAACAAGGTGCAGATGGCCGACCAGGAAATGTTCCGATTCGCCGGTGTCGAACCCACGCGCGCCGCGATTCTGGTGGTGAAGAGTTCAGCGCATTTCCGCGCGGATTTCACGGCCATCTCGCACACGATCCTGGTGTGCGCCGCCCCTGGCTCCATGCTGATGGATGCGGCAAAACAACCATGGACACGGTTGCGTCCCGGCATCAGAATGGCGCCTTGCGGGCCGGTCTTTTCCGGCCTGCCCGCAACAGCCTGACCCTCGCACGCCGCCATCGAGCGGCGCGTTAACGACGTAGCGGCCGACCGTGCCGCTCACACCGCTTCAAGGGGAACCTTCATGCTCAAGTTTGTTCGAGCGGCCGCGCTGGCCGGTGCAACGCTGATGATGGCTCACGGCGCTTACGCCGAAACCGTCATCAAGTCTGTGATGCACTCACCGTTGCGCTTGACCGACCCGCACGCCACCACCGCGTACATCACGACGTGGCACGGCTACATGATCTACGACACGTTGCTGGCCACCGATGCCGACAACAAGATCCAGCCCCAGATGCTTGAGAAGTGGGAAGTCTCGCCTGATGGCAAGACCTACACGATGACGTTGCGCGCCGGCCAGAAATGGCACGATGGCAAGCCCGTCACGTCCGAAGATTGCGTGGCGTCGATCAAGCGCTGGGCCGCGGGCGACGGCATGGGCCGCACCTTGTTGAAGTTCACCGACAAGATTGAAGTCATCGACGACAACAGCTTTCGCATCGTCATGAAGGAACCCACAGACCTGGCGTTGCGCGCCCTGTCCAAGCCCACCGGCACCGCGCCGTTCATGATGCCCAAGCGCATCGCCGAACAGGCCATCGGCCAGCCCATCACCGACATGACGGGCTCCGGCCCGTTCAAGGTGATCGAGTTCAAGCCGGGCGTGAAGACGGTGTACGCCAAGAACGCCGACTACGTGCCGCGCAAGGAACCCGCAAGCGGCCTGGCCGGCGGCAAGGTCGTGAACGTGGACAAGGTGGAATGGGACGTCATGCCTGATGCGCTCACGACCGCCAACGCGCTCTTGGGCGGCGAGATCGATTTCGTCGAACAGTTCCCGTATGACCTGCTGCCGATGATTGAAGGCAACCCGGACCTGAAGGAAGAATCGCTCAGCCCGGTCGGTTACTTCACGATGTACCGCTTCAACTTCAAGCACCCGCCGTTCAACAACAAGAAGATCCGTCAGGCCGCGATGTACGCAATCGGCCAGGAAGACGTGATGAAGGCGCTGGTCGGCAATCCGAAGTACTGGAAGACCTGCGCCTCGTTGTGGGGCTGCGGCACGCCGATGGAAAGCGATATCGGCAAGGACGTCGTCGTTCCGTCGAACATCGAAAAGGCCAAGGCGCTGCTGAAGGAAGCGGGTTACGACAACACGCCCATCCTCGTCATGCACGCCACCGACGTGGGCACGCTGTCCGCGCAACCTGTGGTGATGGCGCAAGCGCTGCGCAAGGCGGGCTTTAACGTCAACCTGGCTGCAATGGACTGGCAAAGCGTGGCGACCCGCCGCGCCTCCAAGGCCGCACCGGCCGAAGGCGGCTGGAACATCCACAACACCAACTGGTACGCCACTGACGTGATGGACCCGGTGCGTTCCGCGCCCGCCGCCGCCAACGGCGACAACGCCTGGTTCGGCTGGCCCGACATGCCGCAAGTGGAAGAACTGCGCACGAAGTTCGCGCTGACTTCCGACCCCGCCGAGCAAAAGAAGATCGCCGACGAATTGCAGCGCATCGGCATCGACGAAGGCCTGTACGTGCCGCTGGGCCAGATGTCCGTGCCCACCGTCTACTCGACCAAGCTCTCCGGCCTGGTGCATGCACCGGTCTTTGCGTTCTGGAACGTCAAGAAAGCTCCGTAAAGGGGCAAGCAGTTCAGGGGGAAATACATGCTGGCATTTGTCTCACGCCGGCTCCTCGCGACCATCCCCGTTTTGGTGATGGTCGCGGTGGTGGTCTTCGCGATATTGCGTTTCAGCCCGGGCGACCCGGCCATCATCATGGCGGGCGACGGCGCCACGCCTGAACGTATCGTCCAGATACGGCAGACGATGGGCCTGGATCAACCGGTCATCAAACAGTTCTTCATCTGGGGCGGCAAGCTCCTGCAAGGCGACCTGGGCACCTCGCTCATGTCTGGCGTGCCGGTCACCAAACTGATCGCGCAGCGCCTGGAACCGTCGCTGAGCCTGGCGGTGCTGACCTTGGTCTTCACGCTGCTTGTGGCCATTCCGCTGGGCATCCTGGCGGCGTGGCGGCAAGGCAAGTTGCTGGACCGCGCCGTGATGGGCTTTTCAGTACTGGGCTTTTCGGTGCCAGTGTTCGTCACCGGCTACCTGCTGATCTGGCTGTTCGCCATCAAGCTGGGCTGGTTCAACGTGCAAGGGTATGCGCCGCTGGCCAAGGGCTTCTGGCTCTATCTGCACCGGCTCATCCTGCCGTCCCTGGCCTTGTCCACGGTCTATGTGGCGTTGATTGCGCGCATCACGCGCACCAGCGTCATTGAGGTCATGGGCGAAGACTTCATCCGCACCGCCCGCTCCAAGGGCCTGGGTGAAACTGGCGTGCTGCTGGGCCATGCGCTGCGCAATGCGGCCGTCCCCATCGCCACCGTCGTGGGCCTGGGCATCGCGCTCTTGATCAGCGGTGTGGTCGTGACCGAATCGGTGTTCAACATCCCCGGCCTGGGCCGGCTGGTGGTGGAAGCCGTGCTGGCGCGTGACTACCCCGTCATTCAGGGCCTGACCCTGTTCTTCGCGTTCGTCTACGTGTTCATCAATCTGGTTGTCGATTGCGCCTACACGGTGTTCGACCCGCGCATCCGATACTAGGGAAGAGCCATGCACACGCCAACCGATGCCGCCGTGCAAGCGGCTGCCGACCTCCCCGGAGGCGGTAATCCTCACACTACCGCCTGGCGGCAAATCCGCCAGGGCCTGAAAAGCTGGCCGGTCATGCTGGCGCTGGTGGTACTGGTCACCATCGTCGCCATCGCCGTGTTCGCGCCGCTGCTCGGCACGGTGGACCCCACCTTCATCAACCCGGGCGCACGCCTGAAGCAACCCTTCACCGACTACCTGTTCGGCACCGACGCCTTTGGCCGCGACGTCTGGTCGCGCGTGGCCTATGGCGCGCGCATCTCGCTGATTGCGGGCCTGGGCGCCGCCGTCGTCAGCGTGGTCATTGGCCTGGTCATCGGCGTCATCGCCGGCTGGTTCCGTTCGCTGGACGGGCTGATCATGCGCACGATGGACGCCATCATGGCCATTCCCGGCATCCTGCTGGCGATTGCCCTGGTGTCCGTTACCGGCGCCAGCATCACGACCGTGCTTGTCGCCATCACCATCCCCGAAATTCCGCGGGTGGTGCGGCTGGTGCGCGGGCAGATCCTGACGGTGCGCGGAGAGCCTTATGTGGAAGCCGCGCTGGCGCTGGGCACGCCGCTGCCGCTGCTGCTGTGGCGCCACATGGTGCCCAGCACCATCGCGCCGCTGACGGTGCAAGGCACGTACGTGTTCGCGTCGGCCATGCTGACCGAGGCCATCTTGAGCTTCCTGGGCGCGGGCATCCCGCCCGAGATCGCGTCCTGGGGCAACATCATGTCCGAAGGCCGCATGTACTTCCGCATGCTGCCCGGCCTGATTCTCTTTCCCGGCCTGTTCCTGTCGCTGACGGTGCTCAGCGTGAACATCCTGGGCGACGCCCTGCGCGATGCGCTGGACCCGAAAATGGTGCGCAGGATCTGATGCCGATGACCTACTCCCCTACTCCCCCTGCGGGCGATACCTCGTCCGCCATCCTGGCCATTCGCAACCTGTCGGTGGAAGTCGCTGGCGCGGGCAACCGCGTGGTGCGCAACCTGAGCCTGGACGTGCACGCCGGCGAAACGGTGTGCGTGGTTGGCGAATCCGGCTCCGGCAAATCGGTCACGTCGCTGGCCGTGATGGGCTTGCTGCCCCCGGGCATTCTTTCCATCAGCGCGGGTTCCATCCGCGTCGAAGGCGAAGATGTGGCCACCGCCTCGCAGCGCCGCCTGCGCGAGATGCGCGCGACCCGCATGGCCATGGTGTTCCAGGAACCCATGACCGCGCTGAACCCCGTGCATACCGTGGGCAAGCAGGTTGACGAAGTGCTGCGCCTGCATCGCAAGCGCATGAGCGGCGCCGAACGCCGCGCCAAGGTGCTGGACATGTTCCGCTCGGTACACCTGCCGGATGTCGAACGCATCTTCGATGCGTATCCGCATCAGTTGTCGGGCGGGCAGCGCCAGCGCATCGTGATCGCGATGGCGCTGATTCTTGAGCCCAAGCTGCTCATCGCCGACGAGCCCACCACCGCGCTGGACGTCACCACGCAAAAGCAGATTCTGGCGCTGATCAAGGAACTGCAAATCAAGCACAAAACAGCCGTGCTGTTCATCACACACGACTTCGGCGTGGTGGCGGAAATTTCGGATCGCATCGTCGTGATGAATCGGGGCGACCTGATCGAAAGCGGCACCCGCAACGAAATTCTGGCCGAACCCAAGCAGTCGTACACGCGACGCCTGGTGTCGTCCGTACCGAGCCTGGTGCCGATGCGGCGCGACGCGCCGGACGGCCAGCCGGTGCTGCACGTGAAGGGGCTGGGCCGCACGTATGGCGGCAAGAGCTCGCTGTTTTCACGCAAGGCCGCGCAGAACGTCATTGCGGCTACCGACGTCAACCTGACACTGCGCAAAGGCGAAATCCTGGGCATCGTGGGCGAGTCCGGCTCGGGCAAATCCACGGTGGCGCGCTGCATCGTGCGCCTGATCGAGCCCACTGCCGGCCACATGATGATGGGCGGCGAAGACTTGAGCACGCTGTCCGGCTCGGCGCTGCGCCCCGTGCGCCGCCGCATCCAGATTGTGTTCCAGGACCCGTACCGTTCACTGAACCCGCGCCGCACGGTGGGTGAATCCATCATCGAAGGTTTGCTCAACTTCGGCATGCCGCGCGAGCAGGCGTTGAAACGCGCAGGCGAAACGCTGACCGTCGTGGGCCTGAGCCCCGACGCCATGCGGCGGTATCCCCACCAATTTTCGGGCGGCCAGCGCCAGCGCATCTGCATTGCGCGCGCGCTTGTCATGGACCCGGAAATTCTGGTGGCCGACGAAGCCGTGTCCGCGCTGGACGTGTCTGTGCAGGCGCAGGTGCTGGAACTGCTGGAGCAAGTGCGCCAGCGTACTGGCGTGGGCGTGCTGTTCATCACGCACGACTTGCGCGTGGCCGCGCAGATTTGCGACACCATCATGGTCATGCAGCGCGGCAAGGTGGTGGAAACCGGCTCCGCCGAAACGGTGCTGACCGAACCGCGCCACGAATACACCCGCGCCCTGATCGACGCCGCCCCCGGCCGCGACTGGGACTTCCGCAACTTCCAGCCCGTTGCGGCGACGTTGGCGCAGGCTGCCGCGCCAGCACCGTAGCGCCCTGACGCGCGTTGGCTTTCCCCGATCTGCCCTCATTCGCAACACTGGAACCGAGATGCCACAACCGCATGAATTGTCTGCCCAGGAACTGCTGCAAGCGTATCGCGACAAGACCCTCTCGCCCGTTGAAGCCACGCGCTCCGTGCTGGAACACATCGAGCGCTGGGAACCGCACCTGAAGGCCACGTACGCGCTGGACCCTGAAGGCGCGCTGGCAATGGCGCGCGCATCGGAAGCGCGCTGGATGAAGGGCGAGCCACAGTCGGCCGGCGGCTATTCGCTGGATGGCGTGCCCGCCACCATCAAGGAAAACATCGCTACCCGTGGCACGCCCGTGCCGCTGGGCACGGCCGCCACCGACCTGACGCCGGCCGCCGCCGATGCGCCGCCGGCTGCCCGCATGCGCGAAGCGGGCGCGGTATTGCTGGGCAAGACCACCATGCCCGACTTCGGCATGCTGTCATCCGGCCTGTCCAGCTTTCATGCGCTGACGCGCAACCCCTGGGACCTGACGAAGAACCCGGGCGGCTCCAGCGCGGGCGCAGGCGCCGCGGCCGCCGCAGGTTACGGCCCGCTGCACATCGGCACCGACATCGGCGGCTCGGTCCGCCTGCCGGCCGCCTGGTGCGGCATCGCCACGCTCAAGCCCAGCCTGGGCCGCATCCCCATCGACCCGCCCTTCATGGGCCGCTGCGCCGGCCCCATGACCCGCACCATCACCGACGCCGCATTGATGATGGGCGTGCTGTCGCAGCCCGACGCGCGCGACCACATGAGCCTGCCCTTCCAGGACTTCGATTGGCTGAACCTGAACCAGGACCTGCGCGGTTTGCGCATCGGCCTGTTGATGGACGCGGGCTGCGGCCTGCCACTGGACCCGGAAGTGCGTGACGCCGTGCAGGCGGCCGCCCGCGCCTTCGAAGCCGCCGGCGCCATCGTGACGCCGATGCTGCCGTGGATGACCCCTGACATGCTCGAAGGCGTCGACCGCTTCTGGCGCACGCGCTCGGCCATCGACCTGGCCGCGCTGCCCGAAGCGCGCCGCGCCAAGATCCTGCCGTTCATCCGCACCTGGGCGGAAAGCGGTGGAGGTCAAAGCGGCGAGGCCGTGTTCCGCAGCTACTACGAAACGCTGAACGTGCGAGCCAAGACGGTTGCCGCCTGCGCGCCCTTCGATTACGTGCTGTCGCCCGTGGCCCCCGTGGTGGCGTACAACGCCGAATGGCCGTCGCCCACCAATGAAGTCGCCACCACCATGCACCATATCGGCTTCACGCTGCCGTTCAACATGAGCGAGCAGCCTGCGGCGTCCGTCAACTGCGGCTACACGAAAGCCGGCCTGCCCATCGGCCTGCAAATCGCTGGCGCCCGCTTCGACGACCTGGGCGTCCTGCGCGTGGCGCGCGCCTGGGAAGAGATGCGTCCCGCGCAGCAACCGTGGCCGCAGCCGCCCAAGAACTGACTTTCCACAGCAACCCACAGGAATTCCCATGCGTTGGCTATTGGCAATGATCAAGCACGAGACGAATACCTATTCGCCCGTGCCGACCCCGCTTGAACGCTTCTTCCGCGGCAGCCCCGACATCCTGGCTGGCGAACGCGCCATCAAGGCCTACGAGAACACCGACAGCGGACTGGGCGGCTATATCGAAGTGGCCCGCCGCGAGGGCGCAGAAATGGTCGTGCCCGTGGCGGCCGAGTCCTGGCCCAGCGGCCCCACCAGCGCCGACACGCACGAGCAGCTGTGCAAGCTGGTGCTGGACCAGGTGAAGCTGGGCGGCTTTGACGCCATCCTGCTGGACCTGCACGGCGCCATGGTCGCCGAAGGCGTGGAAGATGCAGAAGGCGACCTCTTGCGCCGTCTGCGCGAAATCGATCCGAAAACGCCTGTCGCCGTCACGCTGGACATGCACGCCAACATCTACGACGACATCGTCAACAACGCCACCGTCATCAGCGGCTTTCACACGTATCCGCACGTGGACATCCGCGAAGCGGGCGTGCGTGCGGCGAACGTTATCGTCCGCACGCTCAAGGGCGAGATCAAGCCCGTGATGAGCTGGGCCAACAAGCCGATGCTGCCGCACATCATGTGCCAAGGCACGCATGCCGCGCCCAATAAGCCTTTGCAGGAACGCTGCAAGGAACTGGAAGCGAATGGCGTGCTGGCGGCGTCCGTCTTCGTGGGTTTTCCGCATGCGGACATTCGCGAAGCGGGCTTGAGCGCCGTCGTCTGTACGGACGGCAAGCTGGAAGACGCGCAGAAGTACCGCGACGAACTGCTGGAACGCGCCTGGGCCGGCCGCGCCGATTGGGTGTTTCACCCGGAGCCGCTCGCGCCCACCATCGCGCGCGCCAAGCAGATCGAGCAAGGCCCGGTTGTGTTGCTGGACCACTTCGACAACACCGGTTCCGGCGGCACCATGGACACCACTGCGGTGCTTGCCGAAGTGCTGCGCCAGGAACTGGACAACGTGGTGTTCTACGCCATCTGCGACCCGGAAGCCGCATTGCAAGCCGCGGCTGCGGGCGTGGGCAAGACCATTACCTTGAAGCTGGGCGGCAAGCTGCCCATGCCCGCCATCAAGGAACCCAGCGAACCGCTGGAAGTGACCGGCCGCGTCAAGCTGGTGTTTGACGGCGTGTATCTCAACCGCGGCCCGATGTACCGGGGCGTGCGTAACGACACGGGGCTTACCGTTGTCATCGACACGGGCCGCGTGGAAATCGTGGTGGTGTCGCGCCACCAGGAACCGTTCGATATCAATTGCCTGCTGTCGGCCGGCATCGACCCGCTGCAAAAGCGCTACGTGGTGTTGAAGAGCCGGGTGCATTGGCGCGCGGGCTTCTCGGCGATGGCCACCGAAGTCATCGAATGCACGGGCGTGGGCGTCACCACCTCCGACTACAGCCAGCTGGATTTCAAGCACGTGCGCCGGCCCATCTACCCGCTGGACCCGCTCTGATCTTCGGCTGAAAAGCCGGATTGTCGACAAAAAGGCCGGCGTCCTACGCCGGCCTTTCATTTTGAAATCTTCGGTAACTGCGCGCACGCTTCCCGGCAGGCGTGCCTCGGTATACTCCGGCGCGGGCCCTTACAGCCCGATGAATAACGTGTATACCGGCAGCCGCCCCTGGCGATCAGGACGCGACGGCGCAATGCGCCAGTCTGCCGGATATGACTCGATAATCAACGAAAAAAGCACAACGATGAAAAAGAGCGTAGCGATCACCCTCGGCGTGGTCATTGTGGGAGCGGGAAGCTGGATAGGCGCCACGTGGTACACCGGCAAACGGATCGAGGAAAGCTCGCAGCGCCATCTGGCCGAAGCGAACGAAAAACTGGCGAAGCTGACGCCGTTGTTCGGTTTGCGCATTGACCAGTTGAAGTACGAGCGCAGCCTCTTCTCGACCCAGGCTCGCTACGGCCTGTCGCTGGTAAAGAACGACAAGAGCCTGGACGCCATGCCGGCCGGGATGATTGAGTTCGACGCCGTCATTGAACACGGCCCGTTCCCCAAGACCGCCTTGTCGCGCGGCGCTGTTGCGCCCAAGCTGGCGTACGTGCACGCCGAAATCGCCAAGACCGACAACCTGAAGGAAGTGTTCGCACTGACCAAAGACATCTCGCCGCTGATCAGCGACGCGATGGTCAGCTACAGCGGCACCACGTCGTCCACCTCCAAGATTGCGCCGGTGTCGACGACGGTGCAAAACAACACGATCGACTTCAGCGGCATGGTGATCACGGGCACGTTTGACCGCTCGCTGGAAGCCGTCACCGCGCACGGCGTGATGGACAAGCTGGCGATCGACGGCACGAAGAGCAACGACCCGGTCGTCATGGCCATCACCGGCATGACGATGGACGTCAACAGCCGCATGGGCAAGTTCGGCGTGTCGATGGGCGATTCCGACATCAAGATCAAGCGCATCGACGTCACGAAGAAGTCGGATGACATGAAGGTGTCGCTGGATAACTTCGGCTACGGTGTGAAGCTGTCCGAAGACGACAAGTCGATCAACGTGCAAGCCGCCTACCAAACGGGCGACATCACGGTAAACGACGTGCCGCTGGGTAACGGCCAGGCCGTGATCAAGCTGGCCAAGCTGGACGGCCAGGCCGTCAAGACCCTGTCCGACACGTACAACCAGCTGATGCGCCAGTACATGGCGCACACGGAAGACGAAGGTCTGAAGGACGAGCAGGTTGAAGCGATGCTGGACAGCGCCGGCAAGCTGCTGGCGGGCAACCCGTCGTTCAGCATTGATCCCTTGAGCTGGAAGACCGCCAAGGGCGAAAGCAAGCTGAACTTCACGCTGGACCTGGCCAACCCGCCTGACGTCAAGAACCTGACGCCGCAGGAAATTGCGGTCAAGGCCATCAAGCGCATCGACGCCACGCTGATCATTTCCAAGCCGATGGTGCAGGACCTGGTCACGCAGTACGCCATCAAGAAGGAAGGCATTGCCGCCGATCAGGCCGCCAAGGACGCCGACGAAACCGTGCGCCAGATGTCGGGCATGGCCGAAATGTTCAACGTGGGCAAGAACGACGGCGACAACATCGTCGGCAAGTTCACGTTCGCGGACGGCATGGGCAACCTGAACGGCAAGGAAATCCCGGCGGACGAGTTGTTCAGCGGCCTGCTGGGCGCAGCCGGCATGGGCTCGATGGACCACGACGACGAAGACGAATCCATGCCCGGCATGGGCCAGGACGAGCCGGCCGACGGCGCCACGCCTGCCCTGCCCGGCGTGATGCAGGACTTCAACCTGGACACCGTCAGCAGCCTGCTGGACGACATGGGCTACACGGTCAACAAGACCGACGGCGACCAAGGCCCCGTGCTGGTGCTGGACGCGGGCACCACCGGCGCCAGCGATCTGCGCCTGGAATTCCTGTGCAACGACTTCACCGAGAAGTGCCTGGACCTGGTGATGACCGCCACGTACAAGACCAAGAAGCCGGTGACGCTGAAGGCCATCAACAGCTGGAATCAGGAATACCGCTGGACGCGCGCCTACCTGGACGACAAGAACCAGGCCGTGCTGCAGATGGACATGAACGCAGAAGGCGGGATCGGCAAGGACAACCTGCAAATCCTGTTGAACACGTTCATCAGCATCGCTGAAGACTTCAACGACGTCGCCAAGGGCGCATCGGCCAAGTAAGCCTGCCGCGCCAGGGTCACCACCTGGCGCATCGCTCGGCCCCAAAGAAAAACCCCCATCAATTGCTGATGGGGGTTTTTTATTGCCTGAAAGCTAAAGCTAAAGCTGAAGCTGAAGCGCGTGCGCTTATGCGTAGGCTTCGATCGGCAGGCAGGCGCAGACCAGGTTGCGGTCGCCGTAGGCGTTGTCCACACGGCCCACCGGCGGCCAGTACTTGGCCTCGCGCAGCGACGCCACCGGGTAGGCGGCCTGCTGGCGCGGGTAGTCGTGCAGCCATTCTTCGGCCAGCAGCATCTGGGCGGTGTGCGGCGCGTTCTTCAGGACGTTGTCTTCGCGATCGCGTTCGCCACGTTCGACCTGGGCGATTTCCTCGCGGATCGAAATCATCGCGTCGATGAAGCGGTCCAGTTCGGCGACGCCTTCGGATTCCGTCGGCTCGACCATCAAGGTGCCCGCCACCGGGAAGCTCATCGTCGGCGCGTGGAAACCGTAGTCCATCAGGCGCTTGGCGATGTCTTCGGCGCTGATGCCGCTGGTTTCCTTCAGCGGACGCACGTCCAGGATGCATTCGTGCGCCACACGGCCGTTACGGCCCGCGTACAGCACCGGGTAGTGGTCACGCAGGCGGGTCGCGATGTAGTTGGCGTTCAGGATGGCGACTTCGGTGGCGCGGCGCAGGCCGTCGGCGCCCATCAGCGCGATGTACACGTACGGAATCGGCAGGATGCCGGCCGAACCGAACGGCGCGGCCGAGACCGGGCCAACCTTCGCGTCGCCGGGCAGCTTGCCCTGCTCGTTCACCACGCCCGGCAGGTACGGCGCCAGGTGGGCGCGCACCGCCACGGGACCCACGCCGGGGCCGCCGCCGCCGTGCGGGATGCAGAAGGTCTTGTGCAGGTTCAGGTGCGACACGTCCGAGCCGAACTTGCCGGGCTGGGCCACGCCGACCATCGCGTTCATGTTGGCGCCGTCCAGGTAGACCTGGCCGCCCGCCTGGTGAACCAGATCGCAGATCTCGGTGACGGCTTCTTCGAACACGCCGTGCGTGGACGGGTACGTGATCATCAGCGCGGCCAGCTTGTCGCCAACCTGTTCGATCTTGGCGCGCAGGTCAGCCAGATCCACGTTGCCGTTGGAATCCGACGCCACCACCACGACGTCCATGCCGGCCAGTTGCGCCGACGCGGGGTTGGTGCCGTGCGCCGACGACGGGATCAGGCAGACGTTGCGCTGATGCTGGCCGTTGGCTTGGTGATAGCCGCGAATTGCCAGCAGGCCGGCGTATTCGCCTTGCGCGCCCGAGTTGGGTTGCAGGCTGATGTTGTCGTAGCCAGTGATTTCGCACAGCGCGGCGGACAGGCGGTCGATCAGCTCGTTGTAGCCCTGGCTTTGCGACGCGGGCGCAAACGGGTGGATCAACGCGAACTCGGGCCACGTGATCGGGATCATCTCGGCCGTGGCGTTCAGCTTCATCGTGCACGAACCCAGCGGGATCATCGTGCGGTCCAGCGCCAGGTCCTTGTCGGCCAGCTTGCGCAGGTAGCGCAGCATGTCGGTTTCGGATTGCACGCTGGAGAACACCGGGTGCTTCAGGATGGCGCTTTCGCGGGCAACCGATGCGGGAATGCCGCTGGCGGCGGCGGCGTCCAGGGCGTCGATGTCGAGTTCGACATCATCACGCTCCAGGCCGGCGGCGAACACGTTGACCAGCGCTTGCAGGTCGGCGACGGTCACGGTTTCGTCCAGCGACACGGCCAGGCGCGCGCCGTCAACACGGCGCAGGTTGATGTGTTCGCACTCGGCGGCGGTCAGGATGGCCGGGGTGGCGGGGCCGGTTTCCAGCAGCAGCGTGTCGAAGAACGTGTTGTTCACGACCTTCACGCCCAGCTTCACCAGTTCGGCGCGCAGGATGGCGGTGCTGCGCTGCACGCGCTCGGCAATGCGGCGGATGCCGGCCGGGCCGTGCCACACGGCGTACATGCCCGCCATCACGGCCAGCAGCACTTGCGCCGTGCAGATGTTGGACGTGGCCTTCTCGCGGCGGATGTGCTGCTCGCGCGTTTGCAGCGCCAGACGCATCGCCGGGTTGCCTTGCGCGTCTTTCGACACGCCGACCAGACGGCCGGCCATGTTGCGCTTGAAGGCGTCCTTGCAGGCCATGAAGCCCGCGTGCGGGCCGCCAAAACCGAACGGCACGCCAAAGCGCTGGGCCGAACCGATGGCGATGTCGGCGCCCCACTCGCCCGGGGCGGCCAACAGGGCCAGCGCCAGCAGGTCGGTGGCGCACGCGACGACCGCGCCTTGCGCGTGGGCGGCTTCCGCCAGCTTGCGGTAGTCGGACACGGAACCGGTGCTGTGCGGGTATTGCAGCAGCACGCCAAAGCACTCGGGCAGGCCTTCGGCTTCGTCGCCGACGGTGATCTCGATGTCCAGGCCTTCGGCGCGCGTACGCACGACTTCGATGGTCTGCGGATGCACATGGCGCGAGATGAAGAACACCGGGCTTTGCGACTTGGCGCCACGGCGGGCCAGCGTCATGGCTTCGGCGGCGGCGGTGCTTTCGTCCAGCAGCGAGGCGTTGGAGATGTCCAGCCCGGTCAGGTCGGCGACCATGGTCTGGTAGTTCAGCAGGGCTTCAAGACGGCCCTGCGAGATTTCCGGCTGATACGGCGTGTAGGCCGTGTACCAGGCGGGATTCTCAAGAATGTTGCGCAGCACGACGTTGGGCGTCTGCGTGCCGTAGTAACCCTGGCCGATGTAATTGCGGAAGACCTTGTTGCGGCCCGCGATCTGCTTCAGCTCGGCCAGCACGTCGGTTTCGCTGCGCGAGGGCGGCAGCGCCAGCGGGGCCTGGCTGCGGATCTTCGGGGGCACGACTTCTTCGATCAGGGCGTCCAGGCTGGAGCTGCCAATGACCTTGAGCATGGCGGCCTGGTCGGCGTCAGAAGGGCCGATGTGGCGGGGAATGAAGTCGGTATGGGTGTCTAGGGCGCGCGACATGGGGGAATCTCGGGGTGGTGATGCAGGTTGCGAGGCTGGCGCGCCATACGGGCGGCGGGCCAGCCTCGAAACGGCTTAGCCGTTGGCGACAGCTTCGTAGCCGGCAGCGTCCAGCAGCTTGTCGGCATCCGCGGCGTTGACCGGCTTGATCTTGAAGATCCAGGCGGTGAAGGCCGATTCGTTGATCAGGTTGGGGTTGTTTTCCAGCTCTTCGTTGAAGGCGACGATTTCGCCAGCGACGGGTGCGTAGATGTCGGATGCGGCCTTGACCGATTCAACGACGCCGGCGGTTTCGCCCGCGTTCAACTTGGCGCCAACCTTCACGTCGCCAACGAAGACCAGATCGCCCAATTGATCCTGGGCGGTGTCGGTGATGCCGACGACGAACACGTCGCCTTCAGCTTTGACCCATTCGTGGGACGAGGTGTACTTGCGATCGGTGGGCAGACTCATGGGAACTCCTGAGGGAATGCGGGTAGATGAATGGTGTTGCGCGCCTCGCGCGGGCGGCGCGTGCCCGGACCGGGCAGGCGGCTCGCGCGAAGCTTCGAGTTTACGAGTGTTCGACGGCTTTGCCGTTACGGACGAAAGGCAGCTTGCAGACCAGGGCGGGCACCCATTTGCCGCGGATGTCGACCTCGACGGTATCGCCCGGACGCACGCCTTGCGGCAGGCGGGCAAAGCCGATCGACACGCCCAGGGTGGGCGACATGGTGCCGCTGGTGAGTTCGCCCGTGCCGGCCGGCGTGCGCACGGCCATGTGGGCGCGCATCACGCCGCGCTCTTGCAGCTTCAGGCCGATGAAGGTGGCTGGGGTGGCGAACTGTTCAAGGGCGTCGCGGCCGATGAAACGGCGCTCGGCGTTCTTCAGCGACACGGTCCAGGTCAGGCCGGCTTGATCGGGCTGGGTCAGCTCGTCCATGTCTTGGCCGTACAGGTTCATGCCGGCTTCCAGGCGCAGCGTATCGCGCGCGCCCAGGCCCGCCGGTCGCACGCCTTGCGCAACCAGGTCGCGCCACAACTGCACGACTTCGGTCGCGGGCAAAACGATTTCAAAGCCGTCTTCGCCGGTGTAGCCGGTGCGGGCCACGAGCGTGTCGCCGTCAACGCGGGCTGCGACAAACGGGGTCAGCGCTTCGGTGGCGGCTTGCCACGCCGGGCGCGCGGCCCAGACCTTGGCGCGCGCGTTGGGGCCTTGCACGGCCACCATGGCCAGATCGCGGCGCGCGGCGATGGTGACGTCGAACTGGCCGGCCTGCTTCACACGCTGCATCCAGGCGATGTCTTTGTCGGCCGTGCCGGCGTTGACCACCACGCGCCATTCGTCGGCAGCGAAGAAATAGATGATCAGGTCGTCGATGACGCCGCCTTGCGGGTTCAGCATGCAGCTGTACAAGGCCTTGCCGGGCACGGTCAGCTTGGACACGTCATTGGCGACCAGGCGTTGCAGGAAGGCGAAGGCGTCGGGGCCGGTGACGTCAACGTTCAGCATGTGCGACACATCGAACATGCCGGCGTCCTGGCGCACCGCGTGGTGCTCCTCGAGCTGCGAGCCGTAGGCCAAGGGCATATCCCAGCCGCCGAAATCGACCATTCGGGCGCCGGAGGCGATATGTTCTTCGGCCAGCGGGGTGCGTTTGAGGGTTGCGGACATGCGCGGAAACTCCGGGACGGCAATCTTTGCCAGGGTTACGGAATGCCGGTCGTGACAAGCGGACTGCGCCCGCACGGCTACGGCTGAATCTTCCGCCCCTCTGTCCTTTTGCCTGAGAGTTGCCCCGCGTGGCGGGTTTGCACCTTCGGCGCCTGGGCTGCGCGATATGTCCCTTGTTCGAGGGTCGGCGCCAGGTCTCTCCAGAGTACTGTTTTGCCGCATCCACACGGTGAAAAACCGGGACGGGGCAAGCATGTGCGGTATCGGTTACCTGAGCGATTCTGGGCGAATTGCGCCTTCGGCGGCGGCTGATTCGTGGAAACAGCCGCTCTCTCCCGCAAACATGCATGACAGCGGCGAAAGCATACAACGAAAGCCTTGCGCCGAAAACCGAAAAATCAAGCGCGCTACCCCAGCGCGGTATCCAGCAGCATCATCAAAACAAAGCCCAACATCAGCCCGCAGGTGGCGTAGACCTCGTGCCCCTTGCGATGGGATTCGGGAATGATTTCATGGCTGATGACAAACAACATGGCCCCCGCGGCAAAGCCCAGGCCCCATGGCAGCATGGTCGCCGAAAACCCCACGATGGCCGCCCCCAGCACGGCGCCCAGCGGTTCAACCAGCCCCGACAACATGCCCAGCGCCACGGCGAACGCGCGTTTGTAGCCGGCCGCCAGCAGCGCCACCGCCACCACCAGCCCTTCGGGAATGTCCTGAATGGCGATACCCGTGGCCAATGCGGTGCCGCGCACGGGGTCGCTGCCCGCATACCCGACCCCAATCGCCAGGCCTTCGGGCAGGTTATGCAACGTGATCGCAAACACGAACAGCCAGGTGCGGCGCAGCCGGTGCGCCTCGATGCCTTCCCGGCCCTTGATGAAGTGTTCGTGCGGCAGGGTACGGTCCATGATCAGCAGCACGCCCGCGCCCAGCAAGATGGCGGCGCCCACCGTCAGCCCCGCGCCCCACGGCCCCATGCCTTGCGTTTCGGCAGCGGCAATACCGGGGGCCACCAGCGAAAACGCGCTGGCCGCCAGCATCACGCCCGCCCCGAAGCCGAACATGCTGTCCTGGACTTTCTGCGGAATGGTGCGGGCGAAAAGAATGGGCAAGGTGCCCAGCGCGGTCGCGCCAGCGGCGACCAGCCCCCCTAACAGCGCGTCAGCCACGTGCGGCGCATGCTCGTCCAGATACACCCAGAGCTGATGCAGCGCCAGGCAGGACACCATGACGGCAAGCGTCCACACGCTGATGCTCATGGCCGCAGGCCGCACGCGATGACGGCTGAAAGTGTTCATAGGGCCGCTACCCTCCTTCAGAGAGATAGGCTTAGCCCTTCGCGGCCGCGTAGCGGCGAGCCACTTCGGGCCAGTTCACGACATTGTAGAAAGCGCCGATGTATTCCGGACGGCGGTTCTGGTATTTCAGATAGTAGGCGTGTTCCCAGACATCCAGGCCCAAAATCGGCGTATTGCCGTGCATCAGCGGGCTGTCCTGGTTGGCGCTGCTTTCCACCACCAGCTTGCCGGCGGGCGTCACCGAGAGCCAGGCCCAGCCGCTGCCAAAGCGGGTCAGCGCCGCCTTGGTGAAGGCGTCGCGAAAGGCAGCCAGGCCGCCCAGTTCCAATTCAATCGCCGCGGCCAGCGCGCCGTCGGGCTCGCCGCCGCCTTCGGGCGACATCACCGACCAGAACAGGCTGTGGTTGGCATGGCCGCCGCCGTGGTTGCGGACCGCGCCGCGTATGGCTTCGGGCAATTGGTCCAGGCGGGCCACCAGGGCTTCGACGGGTTCGTCAGTGCTGATTCCGGCGCCATCCAGCGCGGCGTTCAGGCTGGTCACATAGGTTTGATGATGCTTGCTGTAGTGGATCTCCATCGTCATCGCGTCGATGTGAGGTTCCAGGGCGTCATAAGCGTACGGCAGGGTCGGAAGGGTATAGGCCATGCATGTCTCCGTGGGACTCGCCCTCCCGATGGAGAGGCACCAGTCGATATCGAAAACATAAATGATATGTATTTTTATTTGATATCACAATGGGATTGTTTCAATTCGAGCCAACGGAATGCGCGATGCGCCCGGGCGCCGGGTCCATCCCGCCCGCCCCTCGCCCCCTGCTTACACCGCTTTCCCGCAGGCCACGCCCGAGGCCCAGGCCCACTGGAAGTTGTAGCCGCCCAGCCAGCCGGTCACGTCGACCGCTTCGCCGATGAAATACAGGCCGGGGGTGGTCTTGGCCTGCATGGATTTCTGGTCCAGCCCGCGCGTATCCACACCGCCGCGCATCACTTCGGCCTTCTTGTAGCCAGCGGTGCCGCTGGGCACGAGCGACCATTGATGGATGTCTTGCGCCAGTGCGCGCAGCGTTTTGTCGGGCGCATCCGCCAGACGTAATGCCGCCAGGCCGGGCTTGCCGCCCTGCTCTGCCAGATGCAGCCAGCGGTCAGCCAGCCGTTTGGGCCACAGGCCCGCCAGCACGGTATGCACCTGCTGGCGGTTACCGGATTTTGACGCTAGCAGCTCTTCGGCCAGATCGCGGCCGGGCGCCAGGTCGATCACGATGGGTTCGCCGGGCTTCCAGTAGCTGGAAATCTGCAAGATCGCCGGGCCTGACAAGCCCCGATGCGTGAACAGCAGGTCTTCCAGGAATTCTCCGCGCGTCTTGCCCTGCCCCGTGTGCAGGCCCACTTCCAGCGCCACGCCCGATAGTTCGGACATGGGCTGCCATTGCACGGGGTCAAACGTCAGCGGCACCAGCGCCGGCCGGGGTTCGACCACCTTCAGGCCGAACTGGCGCGCAATCTTCAGGCCGAAGTCGGTGGCGCCCAACTGCGGAATCGCCATGCCGCCGGTAGCCACCACCAGCTTGGCCGCGCGGATCACGCCCTGGCCGGTGCGCAGTTCAAAGCCCTGCTCGCCGCGGCCGATCTCGGCCACTGAGCAGCCCATGCGCCATTGCACATTGCCCGCGTCGCACTCGGCGCGCAGCATGTCGATGATGGATTCGCTGGAATCGTTGCAGAACAGCTGGCCGCGATGCTTCTCGTGCCAGGCGATATGGTGGCGCTTCATCAGCGCCAGAAAGTCCTGCGGCGTGTAGGCCGACAGGGCCGAGCGGCAGAAATGCGGATTGTCGGACAGGAAGTTGGCGGGTCCGGCCCCGATGTTGGTGAAGTTGCAGCGGCCACCACCGGAAATGCGGATCTTCTCCGCCAGGCGCTCGGCGTGGTCGACCAGCACCACGCGCAAGCCGCGCTGACCGGCGACCGCTGCACACATCATGCCAGCGGCGCCGGCGCCGAGTACGGCTACATCAAACATCGAAACTCCAGACCCGCCGGGCCTTATTCTTCAATCAGGCAATCAACGTAGTAGCGCTTCTCGCCATCGGGACCCGGTTCGTCGGCCAGGCCGTGAATGTAGGTTTCGAAGCCCGGGAAGCGCTCGTTGAATTCGCGCGCGAATTGCAGGTACTGCACGATGGTGCGGTTAAAGCGTTCGCCCGGAATCAAGAGCGGAATGCCCGGGGGATACGGCGTCAACAGCACGCCCGTCACGCGGCCTTCCAGCTTGTCGATGTCCACGCGTTCGACTTCGCGGTGCGCCATGCGGGCAAAGGCGTCCGACGGCTTCAGCGCCGGCACCATGTCGCTCAGGTACATCTCGGTGGTCAGGCGGGCGACGTCGCGCGCACGGTAGGCTTCGTGGATTTCCTGGCACAGATCGCGCAGGCCCATGCGCTCGTAGCGGCGATGCACGCGGCAGAAGTCCGGCAGGATGCGCCACAGCGGCTGGTTGCGGTCGTAGTCGTCCTTGAACTGCTGCAAGGCGGTCAACAGCGTGTTCCAGCGGCCCTTGGTGATGCCGATGGTGAACAGGATGAAGAACGAATACAGGCCGGTCTTTTCCACCACCACGCCGTGCTCGGTCAGGTACTTGGACACCAGCGCTGCCGGAATGCCGGTTTCGCCGAAGCTGCCCGACATGTCCAGCCCCGGGGTGATGACCGTGGCCTTGATCGGGTCCAGCATGTTGAAGCCTTCGGCCATTTCGCCGAAGCCGTGCCAGTGGTCGTTGGCTTCCAGAATCCACTCGTCGCGGTTGCCGATGCCTTCGGACACCAGACGGTTCGGGCCCCAGACCTTGAACCACCAGTCGTTCTTGCCGAATTCCGATTCCACCTTGCGCATGGCGCGGCGGAAGTCCAGCGCTTCGCGGATGCTTTCCTCGACCAGCGCGGTGCCTCCGGGCGGCTCCATCATGGCGGCGGCCACGTCGCACGACGCGATGATCGCGTACTGCGGCGAGGTCGACGTGTGCATCAGGTACGCCTCGTTGAAGACGTTGCGGTCCAGTTTGCGGGTCTCGGATTCCTGCACGATGATCTGCGAGGCCTGCGAAATACCGGCCAGCAGTTTGTGCGTGGAGTGTGTGGCGAACACCATCGCGTCCTGGCTGCGCGGGCGGTCCTGGCCAATCGCGTGCATGTCCGTGTAGAACTCGTGGAACGACGCGTGCGGCAGCCACGCTTCGTCAAAGTGCAGCGTGTCGATGTAGCTGCCGAGCTGTTCCTTGATCATTTCCACGTTGTAGATGACGCCGTCGTACGTGCTTTGCGTCAGCGTCAGGATGCGCGGATTCTTGTTCACCGCTTCGCGTGCGAAGGGGTTGGCTTCGATCTTCTTGCGGATGTTGTCCGGGTGGAATTCTTCCAGCGGGATCGGGCCGATGATGCCCAGGTGGTTGCGCGTGGGGCGCAGGAACACCGGGATCGCGCCCGTCATCGTAATGGCGTGCAGGATCGACTTGTGGCAGTTGCGGTCCACCACCACGACGTCGCCGGCCGCAACGTTGGCGTGCCACACCACCTTGTTCGACGTCGACGTGCCGTTGGTCACGAAGAAGCAGTGGTCGGCATGGAAGATGCGCGCGGCGTTCAGTTCGGACTCGGCGATGGGGCCGGTGTGGTCCAGCAACTGGCCCAGTTCGTCCACGGCGTTGCAGACGTCGGCGCGCAACATGTTCTCGCCGAAGAATTGGTGGAACATGCGGCCCACCGGGCTCTTCAGGAACGCCACGCCGCCCGAGTGCCCGGGGCAGTGCCAGGAATACGAACCGTCTTGCGCGTACTTGACCAGCTCGCGGAAGAACGGCGGCGGCAGCGAATCCACGTAGCTGCGGGCTTCGCGGATGATGTGGCGCGCCACGAATTCGGGGGTGTCCTCGAACATGTGGATGAAGCCGTGCAGTTCGCGCAGGATGTCGTTCGGAATGTGTTCCGACGTGCGCGTCTCACCGTACAGATAGATGGGGATATCGGCGTTGCGAAAGCGCAGCTCGCCGATGAACATGCGCAGGTTCTTGATTGCGCTGGCCACGTCCTCGGGCGAATCCACGTCGAACTCTTCATCGTCGATCGACAGGATGAAGGCGCTGGCGCGGCTTTGCTGTTGCGCGAACGAACTCAGGTCGCCATAGCTGGTCACCCCGATCACCTCGACGCCCTCGGCCTCGATTGCAGCTGACAAGGCACGAATACCCAAACCGGACGCGTTCTCCGAACGGTAGTCCTCGTCGATGATGAAAATGGGGAAGCGGAATTTCATGCAGGCGCTCCTGGGGGCAAGGCGGGATCGGACGCGGTTCGCAGCCCGAATGTACTTCTAGTAAAAATCCGCCTGATGACAGACGGCGCGAGCACCCGCCGGGAAGCGGGAATGGCGGAATTGTAGGGCTGTTTTTCTTACAGTCCTACGGGAAATCCCCAGAAGGCATGCACAGCCGTTGTCATCGCGCCAAAAGCGGGCGCTTTCAGCACAGAGACAACGGCGCCGGGGGGAGCAAACCTAGCGGATGGTGCGGGCTTCGCCAGTCTGCAAGGCGGTGGTGAACTGCTCGAAGTAGGCGGGGATGGACTCGGTGGCCCCGTCCCGGATGCGCCGCTCGATCTTGGCGATGGCGCCAAAACAAACTTCGGAGCCGGGGTCGCCACATACCAGCACAACCGGGTCTTCGTCGTCGCACACCTCGTACAAGCCGCCATGCGCGCGGCGTCCGACCTCGTACAGGTAGGCGGCGGCGCCAACGGTTTGCATGGGGGTCAGAGGCAAGGTCCCAAGGTGGGCGGCCTCTAGCGCGTCGTCCAGCGCATGGACACTGGACAGGGAGTAGTCCAGCACGGCGCCGGTTGTCCCGGCGGCATCGACAAAGTCTTGCGCAGCGTCTGCCACTCTGGCGACGAAGGCTTCCTGCACTTCGTCGAGATTGGCGTCCTGGTTTATCTTGAGGAAACCGAACATCGTTGGCTCCTTTGTGAAAACCGCAAGCGGCAATAGGCCCATTATAGGCAAGCGCCCCCCGCCTATACTGCCCAAACCGCCCAACCGTTCCGTATTCCCAACACTCTCAGACCATGCCCATACCGCTTGTCAGACGTCTGACCGCCCCGGATGCCGCGCCCCTGCGTCAATTGCGCCTGGACGCGCTGGTGGAAACACCCGAATCGTTCGGATCAAGTTACGAAGAGGAACACACGCTGACACTGGAGGACATCCGGGGGTGGATCACGCCGCTGGATGATGGCGCGATGTTTGGCGTGTTCGTCGATGACGCCCTGGCTGGCATGGTCGGCGTGGGCCGTCAGCGCAAGCTGAAGATGCGCCACAAGGCGCACGTCTGGAGCATGTATGTGGCGCCCACCCATCGCGGACGCGGGCTGGGCCGGCTGCTGATGCATGCGGCCATCGCCCATGCCCAAACCATGCGCGGCATCCGCCAGGTGCAGCTAAGCGTCACCGCCAACAACACCGCGGCAGCGGCGCTGTACGCCAGCCTGGGCTTTGTCGAATATGGCCGCGAACGCGAAGCGCTGTGCGTGAATGACGCGCTCTACGACGAAACACTGATGGCGCTGGCGCTGGCCGGCAAGTAGGCGGCGTCACGTTGATGGCGCTGGCGCTGGCCGGCAAGTAGGCGGCGCCGCGTTGATGGCGGCTGGGGAAACTCAGGCCGCTGAAGACCGGCTGCGAAGACTCAGGCCGCTGCCGCCCGGCTGCGAAGACTCACGCCGTTGCCGCCCGGCTGCGGCGCGCGCCATACGCGCACACCTGGTTGCGGCCGCCGTCCTTGGCTTTGTAAAGCGCCTGGTCGGCCGCCTTGATTACCGCGTCCGGCGCGCGCAAGGCGTCACCGCGTTCGGCCACGCCAATGCTGACCGTGACCCGCAACGGCCGCGAATTGCGTCCGCCGCGTCCGCCCCGGCGGCGCAGGCCGACCTGGTCCGCCTTGGGCCGCGCGGGTTTGTCGCGCAAGCGCATCTGATAGGCCTCGATGGCGCGCCGCACCGTTTCCAGATGCGGCATGCTTTCGGCGGCGGTCTTGCCCGGGAACACCAGCGTGAACTCTTCGCCGCCATATCGGTACGCCTGCCCTCCGCCCGGCACACGGCGCAGTTGCGACGCCACCATGCGCAGCACCTGATCGCCCACGTCGTGTCCGTGCGTGTCGTTGAACGCTTTGAAGTGATCCACGTCGGCCATCGCCAACGTGTAGACGCGGCCCATGCGTTGCAGGCGTTCGTTCAGCGCGCGCCGGCCCGGCAGGCCGGTAAGCTCATCGCGGAACGCCATGTGGAAACCTTCGTGCGCCAGCGAGATGCACAGCGCCGTCAGCGCCGCGGCCGACATCAACGCCAGTTCAATGGGATGTTCCGCCCCACGCGGCAAGGCCCAGGCCATGCAGACAAAGCCCAGCCATTGGCCCGCCTGCTGCGGGCGCCCATAGCGCAACAGCAACAAGGTCAATGTGAGGCCCGTCACCAGCAGCGCCGCAAGCGCTTCGACGGGCACGCCCAGACGCGCAAGCTTGCCCTGCAACGCCATGGTGCCAAACACATCGGTCAGGCCATCCTTGCCAATAAGCGCAATCGCCGCCACGCCCACTGCCATCAGCGCGATGCGCAGCACCATGTCGAGCCACATGCTGGACCGCTCGGACCAGAGCGCATTGATTGTGTACGCCAACGACCACCACGCCAGCGCGGGCCCCAAGGCCCACGGCGCTTCCCGTGCGAGCGTTGGCCAGATGGCGGTGGCGGCCAGCACGCATAGCATCAGCGCCATCGTCTGCGAGCGTTGGTACATCAGGCAGATCGCCGCGCCGATCAGCGCCATCACCCACGGCACGAACGGCACGATCAGCGTCAACGCGGGCGGCCATTCACGCCACAGCATGAGGCCGACCGCGGCGGCCACTGGCAGCGCGGGATAAAACAACAGGGGCAGCCAGGGGATATGGGGGTAACGCACGGGTCGGGGCCTTGCTCAGCTTGCAGAGATGACGTCGCCAAATCGGCAAACACATATATTCTTTTTACGGTTGCGCGTAGCGGTTTCTTTAGCCGCCTTGTTTATCCGCCTTGTTTAGCCGCTTTGTTTAGCCGCTTTGTTTAGCCCACTTCTTTGGCCGCAAGCCGCACACCCCCTGGCGTGGCGCCCGTGATATGTTTTTGTCCCGCCCAAAGGAATGATTCCGAAGGAAAGACCCCATGCAGCTCCTGATCAATATCGATGTGCCCGATCTTGAACACGCCGTCGACTTTTACGCCCGCGCATTCGGCTTGACGCTGCATCGGCGGCTGGGTCCGAAGGCTGCGGAAATGCTTGGGGCAAGCGCTCCCATCTACCTGCTGGAAAAAGCCGCAGGCACGCCAGCCGCCAGCGCAACGGGCCAGACGCGCGACTACGCGCGCCACTGGACGCCCGTGCATCTGGACGTGGTGGTGGAAGACGTGGACCTTGCGGTCAGCCAGGCCGTGGCGGCTGGCGCCCGCTTGGAAGACCCGGCGTCCACACACGCCTGGGGCCGCATCGCGCACCTGAGCGACCCCTACGGCCACGGCATCTGCATCCTGCAATTCCTGGGCCGGGGCTATGACGAGCTGGCGGATAACGGCGTGCAGTTCCAAGCGGTATCCGATGCCGATTTCGATGCGCTGGCGGACTTGCGCATCGAGGCCATGCGCGACAGCCTGCAACGGCTGGGCCGCTTTGATCCTGAACGCGCCCGCTCGCGGCTACGCAGCACCTTCCGGCCCGAACACACCTGGTGGATCGAACGCGGCGGACAACGGGTGGGGTTTTATGCCCTGCGGCCAGACGGCGAGGGCTTGCGGCTGGACCATCTTTACATCACGCCCGCAGCGCAGAGCGCAGGCCTGGGCAGCCAGGTCATGCAAAGGATTCTGCAAGACGCCGACAGCCAGGGGCTGCCGGTGTCCGTCGGCGCGTTGCGGGACAGCGATTCGAACCGCTTCTACCGCCGGCACGGATTCATCCAGACCGGCGAAAGCGAATGGGACATCGACTACCTGCGCCCCGCCCCCGCGCCACAACGCTAAGGAATCAGGTACGCGGCAGCGTGACGCCGCGCTGGCCCTGATACTTGCCGCCACGATCGGCGTAAGACGTCTCGCACACTTCATCGCTTTCCAGGAACAGCATCTGCGCGCAGCCTTCGCCAGCGTAAATCTTGGCGGGCAGCGGCGTGGTGTTCGAGAATTCCAGCGTGACGTGGCCTTCCCATTCGGGTTCCAGCGGTGTCACGTTGACGATGATGCCGCAGCGCGCGTAGGTGCTTTTGCCCAGGCAGATCGTCAGGACGCTGCGCGGAATGCGGAAGTATTCAACCGTGCGGGCCAGCGCAAACGAGTTCGGCGGGATGATGCAAACATCACCCTTGAAGTCCACGAACGAGCCTTCGTCGAAATTCTTGGGGTCGACGATGGTGGAATTGATGTTCGTGAAAATCTTGAATTCGTCGGCGCAACGCACGTCGTAGCCGTAGCTGCTGGTGCCGTAGCTGACGATCCGCCCGCCATTGGCCGTGCGGACCTGCCCTGGTTCAAAGGGTTCGATCATGCCGGCTTCGGACTGGCGGCGGATCCAGCGGTCGCTTTTGATGCTCATGGTGGGAATGGTGCTAAAGGGGATGGAATGGGGCCCATTTTACTCAGTTCCCCCAGAAGGTCCGGTAGACCAGCGCAATCCCGTTGACCGAACCGCCCTTCAGGTCGATCGACAGCCCGCGCGCCAGCCGGTAACTGGCGCGGCCCACGGTGTCGCTGCCCGCCAGCGCCTGCTCGACGCTTAGCGTGATGCCGTTGGCGAACGACTTGCTGGCCACCAGGAATTGCGTCGCCAGCTGGCTGTCACTGTCCCGGTTTACGTCGCCCGCCACGGTGCGGTCAGGCAGGATGCTGCCCGAACTGCCCAAGGCGCCCGTGCGCACGCTGACGTCGTCCAGCCCGAACTGCTTGTAGAACGGCTGGCCGCCGCCCAGCAGCGCGGTGCCCACGGACACCAGCAGGGCGGCATCGCTGCCGCTTTCATCCGGCCCCCGTCCCAGCAGCAGCCACGACAGCTTTTCCACGTCGCTGACATCCGGATAGGACACCAGATCAATGCGCGGGCGCTGCGCCGTGCCAACCACCTTGACGCCGGCTTCAACCTGCTCACCGGTGCGCAGGGCCTCGATATCCAGAATCGGATTGTCCAGCCGGCCCTGGAAAGTCAGCGTGCCGCGGCTTAGGCGCAGCTTCTGGCCATAGGCCTCGATGCCGCCACCACGGGTCCGCAACTGGCCCACGCCCGTCAAGCGGCCATCGTTCAGCAGGATCTGGATGGAGCCAAGCAAACCCGCATCCAGGCCCATGCCGGTGATGTAGAAGCGCGGCCCCATGTCGAACTTCAGGTTCATGCTGGTTTGCAGGGGCGTGGAGACGGCGGTGGGGTCCTGGCCGGCATGCACGACCTTCACGTCGTCGTCCAGCGACGGCACGCCTTGCAGGATTTCCAGGCTGAACCAGCCTGCGTCGGCCTTCAGGTCCCCCACGATTTCGATGCGCGGCATGGCGGCCTTCAGGTCGATCGTGCCGGACACCATGGCGTAGCGGTCCGAGCGCTGCAACGCCGGGAAGCGGTACAGCGTCAGCTTGATATCGCCGCCGCCATCGATGAAGTTCCACTGGCCCTTGGCTTCGGCGTACCCGCCCTTGGCCTCGGGGTTGGTGGTGATCCATTCCTTGGTGCGCCATTCGGCCGGCATCACCCGCAACGACGCCGGAAAGCGCAGGCTGTCCAGCACCAGGCGGTCGCCATCCAGACGCGCGGACAAGGTGCCGTCAATCAGGCGCACGCCGTCGTCAATGCGCACCACGCGCAGCTTGTCGCCGCGGATGGTGCCGGTGGCCGACCATTTGCCGGCCAGCGTGCCTTGGGCTTGCAGGTTGGCCTTGACGGCGCCGCCCACTTCCATCGAATCGCCTACGAACAGGCTGACCCAGGCCAGGTCGGCGATGTCGGCATCCAGATTCGCGCGCAGCGGCTGGCGTTCGTCCAGCGCCATGGCGCCGTTGGCGTCCACCCGCAGCACGGCGGTGCCCGTGCCGTTGATGGTGCCCATCTTGTCGGTCGCCACGTTGAGCTTGGCGTCCAGACGGCTGGCGTTGGCGGACGTGGGCGTGGCGGTCACGTCCAGCACCAGCGCCTTTAAGCCCAGCGGAATCGGCGGGTCGCCAGGAATCCGCAGATCGCCTTCCCGGCGCGAGATGCGGGCCTTGCCGCCCAGCCGGCCGTCGAACTTCAGGTCCCACAGCAGATCCAGCGCGATCCGGCGCTGGCCGTCAGGGATGACGGCGTTCACGCGGCTCGGGCCCTTGCCCAACTTGGCGGCGGCCTCGGGGTCTACGGCGCCGATCACTTGCCGCGCCATGGCCGCGGTGATGACGAGGTTGTCGGCCTGCCCTGCGGTTTCCCAGCGCTTGCCGCCGCCACGCGACCCCTGATGCGCGAGCGTCAGGCGTTCCTTGCCGGGCAGCGTCAGGCTCAATGTGGTCTGGCCGACCTGCCATTGCCATTGGGGTGCGACGGCCGATGGCAGAAAGGCCAACGTCACCGGCCGGTCAACCGACACGGCGAACCCGGCGGTATCTGCCGTCAGCTTGGAAAAGGTGCCGCGCCAGCCCAGCAAGGCGGCGTCGGGCTGGCCCGCCGGGCCTTTGCCCCACGCGCCGGTGAACGCGATATTGGCCTTGGCGGGCGCTTGCCCCAGCACGCCAGCGCGCGGGTTGGCAGGGGTGTAACCGGCGGCCAGTTCGCCCCGATGCGCGGCCACGGTACCGGTGAATTTGCCCTTCAATTCGGCGCCGCCGGGAATACCGGGCCAGAAGGCATCCAACTGCGGCGCCTGGGCGTCCACGCTCAACGCGCCATCGCGGGCGTCAATTTCGCCCTGCACCTGAACCCGGTTGCGGCCTAGCTTCAGGTCCACATCCAGACCATGAATGCGCAATCCGGCGAGCGGGTCGATGGCGGCGTCGGTGGTGGGTGCGGCGTCGGTGGTGGGTGCGGTGGCGGTGGCGGTGGCGGGGCTGGGTGAGGTGCCGGTTGCTGTGCCGGATGCTGTGCCGGTTGCTGTGGCGGTTGCGGTGCTAGTTGGGGCCGCAGTCCCGGTTGCGGCCGCCACAGCCGCGGCGATATCCACCTGGGCTTTAAGTCCGCCCGTCAGCGGTTGCTTGTTCCAGCGAGTGCCTTCCTCGAAACGCAGGTCGATAGCGGCGTGCCGCAGCTGGCTCAGGTTTTCGATATCGGCCTGCACATCACCACGCACGGTCAGGACCGCGGGCGGGATGGCATCCCCGAGCCAGGGCGCCAGATCCAGACGCTGGGCGCTGATGGTGCCGGCGATGCGATCACGTCCAGCGCCTTGCGCGGCGTCGGATTGCAGATCGAATTGCGCGGTCAGGGTCGACTTGTCGGGCAGTTGCGCGTTCGCCCTGGCGCTGCGCAGGACCAGCGCCGTGCGGGGCGCCAGATCCGCCACCACGTCGAGCAGCAGGCCGGAGCCCGCGCCATCCAGCTTGGCCTGAATGCCATCCATCGACCCCGCCGCGTCGGCACGCAACACAACCTGGCAAGCAGGCGCGGGGGGACCCGCCAGCTCGGACGGCGAGGCGGGCTTGGCTTGAGAAGACGGCTTGGCCTTGGGGTCGGCCTTGGGGTCGGCCTTCGGGTCGGATTTGGCGTCGGCCTTGGGGTCGGCTTTGTTCTTGGGATCGCTTTTGCCCTTGGCGTCGGCCCTGGGATCGGCTTTGGCCTTGGGCTCAGACTTGGCTTTGGGGTCGACTTTGGGATCGGCCTTGGCCTTGGGATCAGCCTTGGCGTCAGCGCTCTTGCCCGCCGTCGGGCGCGCATCGAACACGCCGCTGAGCTTGTCGGCCTGGCACAGCGGGGAATCCGGACCCGACCCGCGCGCCGTCACATCCAGGCGCGCCGCAAACGGCCAGGGGTCGGCCAGCCCTTGCAGCTCGGCCTGGCCCGACACGTCCGCCTGCCCTACTTCGTGTCCCACGCGCAGGTTGGCGATGCGCAATTGCGCGCCCTGCTTGCCCGCCGCGAACGTGGCGCTCAGGGCGCCCAGGGTGACGGGCAAAGGCTGCCCGTCCTGATCCAGCTGGAAGTCTCCCAGCGCGATGCGGTCAACTGCGATGTCCACCGGCAGCGACGGCAGCGAGAACGGCTCGCCATCATCCTGGGCGGGAGCGGTTTCGGGCGATGAGGTCAACGCCACATGAACCGACCCTGCCGACACGTCGCGCACGTGCAACAGGCGGTCGCCCAAGGCGCGCCAATGCACGTCCAGATGCAGGTCGGTGATGTCGATATACGTGCCGCTGACATCCAGGTTCAGCTTGCCGACGGTCACGCCGCGCAGCAACGACCCCTTCACGTCCAGCGCCTGCCCGTTCAGTTGCTGGGCGGCGGTGGTCAACAGCAGCCGCGTGCCGTTCTGCGAGCCCACCAGCCAGAAGACGAATCCGCTGGCCAGCAGCGCCAGCATCGCCAAACCGGGCAACCACCACACCAGTATCTGGCGCAGGATTTTGCGCAACACGGTCAAAACGCGATCCCCAACGAAAAGTGCAGCCGCAGGTCACGTTCGCGCTGGCCATAGGCCAGGTCCAGGAACAGCGGGCCGGCCGGCGTGCGCACGCGCGCGCCCATGCCGTAGCCCACGGCCATCGACATATCGCCGAACGATTCGGCGGCATCGCCCGCGTCCACGAAGACGCCCATGCCCCAGCGCTCATTGAAATAGTGGTCGTACTCAATACTGCCGACGACAAGCGTGGGCGCGCCCACCACCGCGTTGTCGCGTTGCACGCCGATGCTTTGATACTTGTAGCCGCGAATCGACCGCGCGCCCCCGGTGCGGAAGCCGAAATCGTCAGGCACCTGCACCTTGCTGTTTGACCACACGCGGCCGACTTCGCCGCGCACGGTCAGGACATCGAGCTTGCCAATCGGCCACCACTTCTGCGCACGCACCCGGGCGCGGGTGTAGGGTTCGCCGGTGTCCAGCGTCACGCCTACGCCGCCGCCCACCGCAATCAGGTTGCCTTCGCGCGGGTCGTACTTGTTATCCACATCGCGGCGCAGCCATTCGGCCGTTGCCGTCAACGTGGGCAACGTGTATTCGTCGCCGCCATCAATCTTCACGTGATCCTGCGCCAGCAGCAGGCCCCAGCGGGTTTCGTATTCGACCCGGCTGTCGCCCGCGCCCTTGCGCTCTTGCAG
This sequence comes from Achromobacter kerstersii, assembly GCF_902859595.1. GTDB lineage: Bacteria > Pseudomonadota > Gammaproteobacteria > Burkholderiales > Burkholderiaceae_B > Achromobacter > Achromobacter kerstersii. The sequence continues at coordinate 142,478 of NZ_CADIJQ010000008.1, forward strand.
GCGCGTCGCCCCCAAGGCGTAACGCGTGACTTCCAACCCTTGGATATCGGAATGGTCGGCCAAGACGCCGAAGGAATCCTTGTAGCCGCGCTCGGTGGGCGGCAGCAGGAAGTCGGCATAGGCGCGCTGGCGCAGCCGGTCGACGCTGAAGCCGGTTTCCATGGTGACGGGCTGGCCGAACACGACGTTCTGGCGGTATAGCGATTCCACGCGCACGCCCGCTTCGTCGTCCACGCCCAGCGACGCCGTAAAGCGCTTGGGCGGCGCTTCGACCACTCGCACCTGCACGGGCAAGGTCACTTCGCCATCGGAATCATAGGCGGCGGGCGGCGGCGGCACCGCGCCGGATACCGACGGGTCGCCGGCCGGTGTAGCCGCTGCAAGGTCTTTCGAACCCGGCGCGCGGGCGCGGTCGGAGTTCGGCTCAGCGGGCTTCTGAGGCGTGGCGCCGGGTTGCTCCAGCGACACAAAGGCGCCACGGAAAAAGGCCGTGGATTGCAGATCCTGCTGCCAGGTGTCGAGCCGGTTCTGATCGTAGGCCGCGCCCACCGAGTAGCGCACATAGCGCTGCACCAGTTTGTCGGGCACGCGCTTCAAGCCTTCCGTATTCAGCTCGCCCATACGGACCTGCGGGCCGCTGTCGATGGTGACGCGCAAGGCGGCTGTCGCCGTGTCGGCCATCACCTCGGCTTGCGAGGACGTCATGCGCGCCAGCATGAAATCCCGCGTGGACACCTCGTCCAGCAGGTTCGCCTTGGCCTTGTTCCAATCACTATTGATGAACGGCTGGCCCGCCTTGAGCTGCCAATCGTCGCGCAGTTTCTGTACGCGCTGCGCGTATTCGGGCCGCGTGATGCGTCCCGTGAAAGTCAGGTCAACGGACGAGACGGTCGTGCGCTTGCCGGCCACAATGCCGATATCCCAGGTTTCCCCGCCGATATCGGTGCCGGCTTCCAGCGTTACCTTGGGCGCAAAATAGCCCTGCGTGGCCAGCGCAGCCAGCGTCGCATCGCGCGCGCGCCGGCGCAGCCGGCTGATTTCACCGCCGTCTTGGTCTTCGGCAAGGCGCGCAATGGCATTCACCGCCTCGGTGATCGCCTGCAACGCGGCCGGCGGCACGCCACCGGGGTCCACGATGATTTCCGGGCGCTTGGCCAACGCCTCGCCCGACACTACGCAAAGTCCTGCCAAAAAGGCGCGGGCTGCCCACCGCATGCGTCAGGTCGGCTGCTGCACGACGATGGACGGGAATTTCCCGGCCATATCGCGCGGTAGCGCCGCGACGCCCGCTGCCAGCTTTCTTGCAATGCCGCGGTAAAGCGCGGCGGCTTCGCTGCCCGCATCCGACACCACCGTCGGCGTGCCGGCGTCCGTCTGCTCGCGAATCGCCAGCGTCAGAGGCAGGCTGCCCAGCCACGGCGTCTGATATTGCTCGGCCATGCGCTGGCCGCCGCCCTCGCCAAAGATGTGTTCGGCGTGCCCGCACTGCGAGCAGATATGGATGGCCATGTTTTCGACCACGCCCAGGATCGGCACTTCCACCTTCTGGAACATGCGCAAGCCCTTGCGGGCGTCCAGCAACGCCACGTCTTGCGGCGTGGTGACGATGACCGCACCCACCACCGGCACTTTCTGCGCCAGCGTCAGCGCCACGTCGCCCGTGCCAGGCGGCATGTCGACGATCAGGTAATCCAGATCGCGCCAATTGGTCTGGCGCAGCAATTGTTCCAGCGCCTGCGTGACCATCGGGCCACGCCAGATTGCGGGAGAGTCGGCATCAATCAGGAAGCCGATGGAATTCGCCTGCAGGCCATGGCCCGTCAGCGGCTCCATGCTTTTGTTGTCCAGGCTTTCCGGACGGCCGGAAATGCCCAGCATCGTCGGCACGCTGGGGCCATAGATATCGGCGTCCAGCACCCCGACCTTGGCGCCTTCGGCCGCCAGGGCCAGCGCCAGGTTGACGGCGGTGGTGCTCTTGCCCACGCCGCCCTTGCCGGATGCCACCGCAATAATGTTGCGCACGTTGGGCAGCGGCTTCAGCCCCTTCTGCACGGCGTGCGAGGCCACTTTCCAGGTAACGGTGACTTGCGCATCGGCCACGCCAGCTTGGGCCAGCGCGGCGGCGGCAATGCCTTGAATCTGCTCGCGGACGCTGTCCGCGGGATAACCGAGTTCCAGCGTCAGGGCCACGCGAGCGCCCGCCAGCTGAATGTCACGATCTTTTACAGAAACGCCCAGGTCCAATCCCGTGTTCGGGTCTTGCGCGGCGCGCAGCGCAGCGCGGATGTGTTCTATCGTTATACTCATGTCACTATGGTTCCGTAGGCAGCGCGGCTTCTGCGGGCCGCCATCCCCTAAAGGATAGCGGATACGCGGGAACCTTTCGCTGCGTTTTGCATCCGACCTTCATGACCAACACACTTATCCGCTTCTTCCGTGCCGTCCTATTCGCCGCCCTGGCCTTGATCGGTATGGCGATGGCGCTGGTCTTTATGCTGTCCACGGCTCTCGCCGTGGCGATCCTGTACGTGGTCGCCAAGGTGCGCGGCAAACCTTTCGGCGTTCGCGCCTATTGGAGCCAGCGCCAAGGCGCCCGCCCGGGTCCGTTCCAGACCGCCACCGCCCCCTTCGCCACGCAACCGCGTGGCGATGTGATCGACGTCGAAGCCCGCGAAATCCGCTAAGCGCGGCATTTCCGTAGCGCTTGCGCCGCCTGCGGCGCAAGCCGGCCATTGCCTGGTAAGCCGCCAGGGCTCATTGCCCCAGCCGCCCGCCGTCTTCGCCTTGGCCGTGTCCCCTTCAACCCGCCTGATTCGCAGCCCTGCGATCGGCGGGTTGTGTCGTTAGCGCAAAGCCTTCCCGGACACCCGCCCGGGCACGTCTTCGCCGTTGTCCTAAAATGGCCGGCTAATCCCTTTTCCCCTCAACCTCTGTCGACAACCATGTCTCGCACCCTTTTTGTCACCACAGCGCTGCCCTACGCCAACGGATCTTTCCACATCGGCCACATCATGGAGTACATCCAGGCTGATATCTGGGTTCGTTCGATGCGAATGGCGGGCCACACGGTGCACTTTGTGGGCGCGGACGACGCGCACGGCGCGCCGATCATGTTGAAGGCCGAAAAGGAAGGCATCACGCCGCAGGCGCTGGTCGCCCGCTACGCGGCCGAACGGCCGCAGTACCTGAACGGCTTCCATATCCGTTTTGATCACTGGCATTCCACGGATTCCGCCGAGAACGTGGCGCTGTCGCACGACATCTACCGCGCGCTGAAGGCCCAGAACCTGATCGAAACCCGCTCCATCGAGCAGTTCTACGATCCGGTCAAGGGCATGTTCCTGGCCGACCGCTACATCAAGGGCGAATGCCCGAAGTGCCACGCGAAAGATCAATACGGCGATTCCTGCGAAGTCTGCGGCGCGGTCTACGCGCCCACCGAGCTCATCAACCCGTACTCGGCGCTGACCGGCGCCACCCCGGTGCTGAAGTCGTCCGACCACTTTTTCTTCAAGCTGTCCGACCCGCGCTGCGTGGAATTCCTGCAGCAATGGACGACGGGTTCCAACGCCAACGGCGGCAAGCACTTGCAGCCCGAAATGCTGGCCAAGACCCGCGAATGGCTGGGCGCCGAAGACGGCGAAGCCAAACTCGGCGACTGGGACATCTCGCGCGACGCGCCCTACTTCGGCATCGAAATTCCCGATGCGCCGGGCAAGTACTTCTACGTGTGGCTGGACGCGCCGGTGGGCTACCTGGCGTCGCTGAAGTCGTACTGCGAGGTCAAGGGCCTGGATTTCGACGCCCTGCTTGACCCCAACGGCACCACCGAACAGGTGCACTTCATCGGCAAGGACATCGTGTACTTCCACGCGCTGTTCTGGCCCGCCATGCTGAAGTTCGCCGGCCGCAAGACGCCGGACGCCGTAAACGTGCACGGTTTCATCACCGTCAGCGGTGAAAAGATGTCCAAGAGCCGCGGCACCGGCATTTCACCGCTGCGCTACCTGGAAATCGGCATGAACGCCGAATGGATGCGCTATTACATCGCCGCCAAGCTGAACGCCCGGGTTGAAGACATGGACTTCAACCCCGAAGACTTCATCGCCCGCGTCAACAGCGACCTGGTCGGCAAGTACGTCAACATCGCCAGCCGCGCCGCCAGCTTCATCACGAAGCACTTCGACGGCGTGCTGGGCTATTCGGGCGACACCGCCGCGCTGTCGGCGGAATATGCCGAGCAGGCCGAATCCATCCGCGCCGCCTTCGAGGCCCGCGAATACAACCGCGCCATCCGCGAAATCATGGCCTACGCCGACCGCATCAACCAGGCGTTCGACACGGCCCAACCGTGGGTGCTGGCCAAGGGCATCGCCACGGCAGACGACGCGCAAAAGGCCGCGCTGCAAGACATCTGCTCGCGTTCGCTGGCGGGCTTCAAGGCGCTGTCCGTGATGCTGGCCCCCGTGCTGCCGTCGCTGGCCGAGCGCGTCGCGCTGGAACTCTTCGGCGCGCAAGCCCCGTTCACCTGGGCCGACGCCGCCGTGCTGCCGCAGCGCGTGGCGCCGTTCAAGCACCTGATGCAACGCGTCGAACCGCAAATGCTGGAAGACCTGTTCGAACCGCCCGCCGCCCCCGTGGTGGTGCCTGGCGGCGAACCGGTGGCCGGGACGATCTCTATCGACGACTTCGCCCGCGTCGACCTGCGCATTGCGCAGATCGTCAACTGCGAACACGTCGAAGGCTCGACCAAGCTGCTGCGCTTGACGCTGGATGTGGGCGAAGGCCGCCATCGCAACGTGTTCTCGGGCATCAAGTCGGCCTACCAGCCGGAAGACCTGATCGGCAAGCTGACCGTCATGGTCGCCAACCTGGCCCCGCGCAAGATGAAGTTCGGCGTGTCCGAAGGCATGGTGCTGGCCGCCAGCCACGCGGATGAAGCCATCGACGCCGGCATCTACGTGCTGGAACCGTTCCCCGGCGCCAAGCCCGGCATGCGCGTGCGCTAATCGCGTACGCCATTCACGGCCAAAAAGGCCAGCTCGCGCAGGATCAGCGAGCTGGCCTTTTTTTATGGGCTGACGGACGCAAGGCTATCGCCTTGCCATGGGTTGAGGACGTTGACGCCACAAGGCAGAAAATCGGCGGCGTCTCGTGTGACAACGGTCATGCCGTGAACCAAGGCGGTCGCGGCGATGAGACCGTCGGACAAGGGCTGGACTGTTGGAACGTGAAGCTGCGCGCCGCGCAGTGCAACCGCACCATCGACCGGCAGCACCCGGCCATCAAAGGCCGGCAGGACATGGCGATCAAACCATTTTCTAAGCACGGCCCCTTGAAGCGGGTCGCGGCGCTCCAGGCGGAGCACGCCAACTTCAAGTTCGTGGACAGTAATCACCGACACATAGAGATCGGAAATATCCACGCTGTCAGCCCACCGCGCGACCGGTGCATAGGCTTTACCCAGGGGCACCTTGCGCAGTTCTGACACCACGTTCGTATCCAAGATGAAGGTCACACACGACCCGCAACGTTGGCAGGCCTGCGGCGAAACGGAAGCTCGATTTCAATGCCGGCAGCGCTTGGCATAGCGAGCAGATCCACGATTGATCTGCGCCGTGTAGTCGTGGGATGCGCCGCGGCGGCGAGCACCATCCGTCGCACACACCTACTGCGACGTGCTTTCACCGCAGCGGTGCGGCATGAAATTCGGGGCGTGGTCATGGTTCCCTCCTGATTGGTCATCACCAGATGGGAAAGGTACTGCGCCAGCTTGCATTAAAGGGCGAGACGGCACGGCAAATCAGACGAACTCACGTCCGTATCGACCGCAGCAAGCATTACTTGCTAGGCGCCAACCCCGGGTCCAGCGAGTGGCGTTCGTCGAAGACGAAGCACTTGCCTTCGTAGCCCGGGCCGCCCGTTTCCTCGAAGTACTTGAGGATGCCGCCATCCAGTTGGTACACGTTCGGGATGCCGGCTTCGTTCATGTAGATGGCGGCTTTCTCGCAGCGGATGCCGCCGGTGCAGAAGCTGACGATGGTCTTGCCTTCGAGTTCGGCGCGGTGCGCCTGCACGGCGGCGGGGAATTGCGTGAAGCGGTCAATACGCCAATCGATGGCGTTCTTGAAGGTGCCTTCGTCCACTTCGAACGCGTTGCGGGTGTCCAGCATGACGACGGGGCGTCCGGCGTCGTCCACGCCCTGCTCCAGCCAGCGCGCGACCGTTCGGGCGTCCACGCCCGGCGCGCGGCCCGCTTCGGGGCGGATGGTGGGGTGGTCCATGCGGATGATTTCGCGCTTGATCTTGACGAGCAATTTGCGAAACGGCACGCCTTCGCTTTGGCTGAATTTGACTTCCAGATCGGCGAAACGCGGATCGGCGCGCAGCGCCTGCAAGAAGGTGTCGATGCTCGCGGCCGAGCCGGCCAGGAACAGGTTGATGCCTTCTTCGGCCAGCAGGATGGTGCCCTTGAGCGCGCCGTCGCCGGCAAGCGCCAGCAGGTGGGCGCGCAGCTCGGGCAGGGAGTCCAGCGAAACGAATTTGTAGGCGGCGATATTGACGACGGAAGTCATGGCAAAGCAAGAAAATGCGGACGGCGAAGCCCGTAATAGTAATCGCTGGGCGGGCCGCCCCGCCCAGCGCCCGCCTTGATCCTGCTCAACGCGAGACGATTTCCTGCTCGATCACGGCGTCCAGCACCCAGCGCACGGTCGAGGCGCCGGCGGGCGGGGACGGGTCGGCGGCTTCGACCACGCGCAGCCGGTAGCGGATGCCCGGCTGGAAATTGAAGCCGGTGATGTCGCCGTACCAGAGCTGCCATGGTTGCGAGGCGCTGTCGCGCACCTGGTAGCACATGGCGCGGCCGGCGCCAGCGTTGCACGGCACGCGCTCGGCGTTCACGTAGACCAGCTTCGTCGGGCCGGCGCTGCCGCCTGCCACGGGGTCGGCGCGGCGGCCGAAGTCCAGCGTGTCGCCCGAGCTCAGCACCCACGTCATGCGCTGCGGGTTGTTGGTGTTGTCCACCGACGTGGCGGTGATGCGGGTCAGGCCGGCCAGGAAGTCCTGCTCCAGCTGCATGTTCTGTGGGGCGCAGGCCATCATCGTGGCAACCGGGTTCGCCCGCACGATCAGCTGGCCATTGGCGACCGTGTACGGCGCGTTGTACTGGTTGCAGCCGGCAAAGCCGGACATGCGGGGCGCGCCCTGGTCATGGACAAAGCTGGCCGTCAGTGGACGGGAATCTGTGGACGGATGCGGGATGGTGCGCAGGCCGCCGCCCGGCAGGGTCCAGCGGGCCAGATCCCAGCTGGTCTGCGCCAAGATGTCGGACGCCGAGGCCGGCTGGAAGCGGGGGTCCTGCCCATCCGCCGCACGCGGGGGTGACGAGGCGCAGGCGGCCAGGCCAACCGACAACACACAAGGCGCCAGCCAGCGCAGCAAGGCAGAATGAGACGTCCTGGAATCTCCAGGGGCGTATAGGGAGTGTTTACGAGGCATACGGGGCGGGGCTGACAGGGCTTAGGGCTGATGGGCCTGGGCCTTATGGGGCTCACAGGCCTTAGCGCATTTGGGCTTATAGGGCTTATAGGGCTTACGGCGTTCGACCGGCTTTAAGGGGTCGGAGGGTCCTGACGGCGCTCAAACTCCAGCACATCGCCACCGCGCAGATTGAAGGTCAGATGCCGCGGGGCGCCGCCACTATCCAACGTGAACGTGTCGATGGTGGTCAGGCCGCGCAGGTAGTCGGCTTCCAGCTTGGCGCGTTCCGGCGAGGGGCAGGCCATGCGGGTCGTGGCTGGAGCATCGATGAACAACTTGCCGCTTTGCAGCTTGTACGTGCCCATGTAACGGTTGCAGCCCGAAAAGCCGTTGGCGCGGTACTCCTTGCCTTGCGCCAGAAAGGTCAGGCGCACCGGTTCACCGTTGTCGCCATGCGGAATATCGCGCAGCGCACCGCCTTTTTGCGTCCAGCGCACCAGCTCCCAGCTGGTCTGCGCCAGGGAATCCTTGCTGCTTGCGGCATTGGCCGCCGCGGCGCCTTCCGGGCGCGCGCCCCCGGTGGACCCCGCGCAGCCCGCCAGCGCGACGGTCAGAAGGCTCAGGCAAAGCAGCCGGCAACGCGAAGACATATGGGTAAGCATGGTTGAGACTCCTTTGAATTTCACACCCCCGACTGTAACCGGGGCCGGGCCAGAACGTCCCGCGTTCTCCCCCCTACAGCCGTATCCAAAAGCAGCAATTCCCATTCCGGCGCTAACGCAGATGATGCAGGGTGCTGAATCGAATGCCGCATAGCGGCCCCCGGCACCCGCGCGCAGAATCAGTGCAGACCACGCATCCGGCCGGCCCTGGCAGCACAGGGATAGAAGCTGATCACAGCAACATTGCAGGCGCAGGTGTCCGGCCCAAGAGGCCAAAACGATAAGACTACCGGGAGACACGGCGATGGGCTTTTTGAGAACCTTACTTGCGCTATCAGTGGTGCTGGACCACCTGGGCGGCGGCTATGCCGACCACCTGGTCGGCGGCCGGCTGGCGGTACAACTGTTTTATGTGATTTCCGGATTTTTGATTTCCTATGTGCTGACGGCAACAGACACGTATCAGGGCGCCACCGGCAAGTTCTACGCCAATCGCTTCCTGCGTCTGTTCCCCATCTATCTGGCGGTAGCCGCCATGACGCTCGTCGCCCATGTCGTCTCCGGCGGCGCGTTCTTCCGCTTCTACGACGCCCTGCCCTTTTCCGCCGACTTGTTCCTGGTGCTGTCGAACTTGTTCATCTTCGGCCAGGACTGGCTGATGTTCTTCGGCATCGAGCATTCGGCCCTGTCCTTTACCGGCAGCTTCGCGCATAGCGAGGTGCCGCTGTATCAAGGGCTGCTGGTGCCGCAGGCGTGGACGCTGGGCGTTGAGATGAGCTTCTATCTGGTCGCGCCCTTTGTGCTGGGCTCGCCGCGCCGCCTGCTAGCGTTGCTGGCCGCATCACTGGCGTTACGCGCCGTGCTGATCGTGACCGGTATCGGCCTCTCCGACCCCTGGACCTACCGCTTTTTCCCAACAGAACTGGCGCTGTTCCTGATTGGCTCGCTGTCCCACCAGGTGCTGCTGCCCCGCTGCAAAGCGTGGATGCGCCGCTTCAACCGGCTGCCGGAAGTGGGCACCGCCGTGCTTGTTGCTTACTGCATGATTCATTTCTCGATTGGCCTGAACCCGACGGTGCGCGACGGCATCGCCGTCCTGCTGTTCGCGGCGCTGCTGCCGCTGGCGTTCCTGTTTCAGTCGCGCCATCGGCTGGACAAGGCGATCGGTGAATTGAGCTATCCGATTTATATCTGCCATTCGCTGGTGATCATGTTCTTCAGCTGGCTGCTCAACGACGTTGAAATGCACCAGCCCATGTTGTTCTCGGCGCTGGTGATTGCGGGCTGTATCGGATTCTCGGCATTGCTGAATGGCTTGATTGCGGACCCGGTGGAACGCTTGCGCAGCCGTTTGCGCAATCGCGGAAAACAGGCCGCCGACGTGCTGGCCCCGGTGCCGGACGCACAGCGGCGTCCGCCAAGCGCGGCCCAACCTATCGGGACTATTCGCCGCGCGCCCTGAGACTATTCGCCGCGCGCCTTGATGTAGGCCGCCAACACCAGCTCGATCTGCCGCTTTTCCTGCGAGCTCAAGCGCGCGTAGGTCGCGTACGACACGGACTCGAAAGGCCAGGCGGGCTGGGGCGCACATTCCCCGGCGTGAGCGGGCGGCGGCTCGGCATAACCGGAATTCAGCATCGGCCCCTCACCGGTGCTCAACCACATCGGGCTGACGCGCAGCGCGCGGGTCAGCTTGATGAGAGCATCGCTTGAGGGTTGCAGGCGTTGCCCGCTTTCGTAGTTGCCGATGGCGCTTTGCGACAGATTGCTTGCGACTGCCAAGTCCTTTTGAGTCCATCCCTGAAGCATTCTTGCGTTGCGCAGACGATGGCTAAACGTGTCCAATCGATCAACCTGAGACATTAATATGAATTTATTTATTTGATTAAAACATCTCAATACTGGCGGCAAATAAACGGATTACACCCCAATTTCCGGGCTAATCCATCCATCGCAATATTTGCCTGCTTGTCCGCTGGCTTGCGCGCCGCGAGCACGTGCATCGCCATCGGCAGCATCCCGAAAAAATCCAAGCCTGACATTGACTTACCTCAGCACACCTGCAAAAGCCCCGGCACTGCGGGCATGCATATGCCTGCGCATCATCGGCGCAAAGCCGCACGGAGTTTATGGGTATTTCGAGATAGAAAATAGAAAATAATGTATCGGTAATACATAATAATTTTCCGTCGCAAAGGCAAAAACAAACACTGTTTCATGCGCTTTCCCAGCGCGCTGGCTGGATGCGAAGTTACCATCAGAAACTACAGAAACGTATCTTCACAAAAAAACACGCCCGTGTTTAAATGAAACACGGGCGTGACTTCCAGGCAGGATCGGGTCACCAGCGGCCAACGGCCCATGCATCGGAACGGCAATCGTCCGGACCTCTCGCCTCCATACCAACAACACCGCCAGACGGTCTCGTCATGGCGCGGCGCGATAAAGAGGGGCATGCCGGGACTGCTGACGCCGCGCGCTTCCCTCTCAGGCGCCGCCCTATGCCGCGCCACCTCATTGGAAGCATCAATGAATAACACGCTGGATGTCATTTTCCTCGGAGCCGACGACGCCAGGCATGCCAGGCTCGTGGACGCCCTGTCTCACCTGGGCTTCTGCGTCCGCCGCTGCCTGGATCTGGTAGACGTGTACGACCGTTACTCCCGCCGCCCCAGCCCGCTGGTCGTGCTGGAGGCTCCCCTTTCAGACATACACAATGCCGCCGTACGCCTGCGTGCCGTGGACCGCGGGCTGGGCATCGTCGCAATCGCTGCATTCGCCGACGCCGAAAGCCGAATCCGCACGCTGCTGTGCGGGGCGGATGCCTGCCTGCCGCCAGACGTCACGGGCCTGGAGTTGGCCGCGGTGCTTCAAGCGCTGGTGCGCCGCGCGGTGGGCATGGATGGGATGGACGCGGCCGCCGACGCGCACGCCGAAGAGCCCGCTCAGGAAACCTGGCGGTTGGCCAACAAGGGCTGGACGCTGATCAGCCCCACGGGCCGCACGCTGGGCCTGACGACAGGCGAACGCGATTTCATTTCCCGCTTGGTGACGGCGCCAGACCGCAAGGTCAGCCGCGACGCCTTCTATGCCGATGGCGCAGACGACGCCGACAGCGGCATCACGCGCCGCCGCTTCGTGGATGTGATGATCAGCCGCTTGCGCCGCAAGGCCGCCGCCAATCAGATGACGTTGCCGATCCGCGCGGTGCATGGCTGGGGCTATATGTTCGCCGCAGACATCACGCTGGATCTGGACTATCGGGAGATGGGGGAAGACAGCCGGCTGGACGCGCTGGAAGATTGGCGCCGCGAAACCGCGGATGCCGGCGCGGCGGACTGAAGCGGCCGCGCCACGATGCGGACATGCGCATCGTATAGGCGAAAAAAACGCGGCGCTGCCCCCGAGAGGTAAGACGCCGCGCTAAAACAACACGTGAACCCGGAGTCATCAGCCGGCACTGATGCCTTCTACCTGGATCACGCGATTCCAACATTCGTGCCTCATACTGCTCACGCACGGTCCAACCGTGAACTTGTGCAGGGTCTCTAGTCCCCATACAAGCTGCAACGTGATCAACGCCCGGGCGTCACACCATCCAATGAAGACTGGTTGGCTTACCGCCCGTATCAGCGGTTTTCCGTTTGGATAGCCGCGTGATGAAGGAAGTTTAGGACTTGCCGCGCGATTCCAGTAATTCTTTGTTGATAGCCTTCTATACCTATTTGGCATAGCAGAGCCCGTCGCGCAACGTCCTAAAATACGGACAAAAGGACACGCTCCCACACCGATGCCGACCACAACCCACACCCTCAAACAGCGCCTGCGCAAAGCGCTATCGCTGTTTCCGCCGAACTGGTGCCTGGCGATTCTTGTTGCGCTGGATGGCTATGCGTTCATGCACCCGGTGCTGCGCGAAGTGCGCGCGCGCGAATACTCATTTTGGCTGGCGCTGGATAACTGGCATGAAGTGATGCGCGTGGTGGGCCTGCTGGAAATTCCGCGCCTGGTGCTCGGCGTCGGCCTGCAAGTCATTGCCATCGGCCTGATCCTGAAGGCGCGCATCGCATGGGCGTTCTCGCTGGTGCTGCTGATCGGCATCGGCACGTTCGCGATTATGGGTGACGCCGGGCGCGCGGGGCTGGGCATCTACACGCTGGTGCTGGTGATTGCGCTGATCGCGTATTGGCGCCGCTTTGACCGCGCAAGCGTTACCGCAGGCTCGCTGTTCGCGCTGGTCAGTGTGTTGTCGCTGCTGATCTACGCCATCTTCGGCACGCTCTACCTGGGCAACGAATTCAATCCGCCCGTGCTGGACGCAGGCACTGCGCTCTACTTTTCCATCGTATCGATGTCCACCGTGGGCTATGGCGACATCACGCCGCACAGCACCACCGCCAGGCTGTTCACCGCGTCGATTATCATCCTTGGCATTACGGTGTTCGCTACCTCCATCAGCGCCATCGCCGGGCCGGTGATCGGCGGCAATCTGAAACGGCTGGTCAAAGGCAGGCTCTCTACCGCCATGAGAAAAAACCACATCATCATCGCAGGCGCCACGCCGCTGGCGCTCAGCGTCTACAACGGGCTGCGCCAACGCAGCGAGGAAGTGACCGTCATCGTGCCTGTCGGCACGCCCCACGAATACCCCGCCGCCACCGACCTGATCGAAGGCGACCCCTCCAGCGTGGAAATCCTGCGCAATGCGGGAGTGACGCGCGCGCGCTATGTGCTGGCGCTGCGCGATGACGATGCCGAAAATGCGTTCATCGTGCTGGCGGCCAAAGAGGCCACAGGCGAAGGCGGCGCGAAGACGGTGGCGCTGGTCAACACCAGCAAGCATCTGGAGAAGATCCGGCGCGTGCATCCGGACATGGTGTTCTCGGTGCAGTTGCTGGGCGCTGAACTGCTGACGCGCGCCATCAATGGCGAACCGATGGACAGCCAGGCCATCACGGATCTGTTCTTCGCCAAGTCGGCGACGCCGCCCGTGACGCCGTCTTGAGCCGCGTCGGGGCGGCTCGTCACGCCGCGTTAGGGGCGTCCGTGACCGGGCGCTGCGCCGCGGCGGCGACAGCCCCTGGCGGCGAATGCCCGACATACCACCGCACGAAATCCGCGGACGGCATGGGCCGCGCAAACAGATACCCCTGAATGAACGCCACGCCGCGCGCCGTCAGGTAGTCAAACTGCACTTGCGTTTCGACGCCTTCCGCCACCACCGCCAGATTCAACCGATGCGACAACGTGATGATCACGTCCAGCACCGGCGCTTCTTCGCCCGACGGCAAGATGGCCTGCACGAAGCCCTTGTCGATCTTCAGATAATCCACCGGAAACTTCTGCAAATACGATAGCGAGCAATGGCCCGTGCCGAAATCGTCGATCGCCACGCGCACGCCGTCGGCGCGCAGCGCATCGATATTGCGGCGCGCCTGGCCGTTGTCCGCAATCAGGCTGCGTTCGGTGATTTCCAGCACGACCAGCGGTTGGCGCGCAGCGATATTCGCGCGAAAGGCCTGGACGTCGGACACGAGCGTCGTGCCAGACAGATGCTCGGGTGCGATGTTCACGCCAATGTGAAAGTCGGGTGGCGTAGCCCACGTTTGCATATCGCGTTCGATCAGCCGCAACAGATGCTGGGTCAGCGGAATGATCATGCCCTCGGCCTCGGCCGACGCGATGAAGATGTCGGGCCGCACGAAACCCACGCCGGGCCGATTCCAGCGCATCAGCGCTTCGGCCCCTTCGCACTGCCCGGTCAGTTGCCCATACACCGGCTGGTAGTAGACCTGGAACTCGTTGGCGCGCATGGCGCTGCGCAGCTGCTCTTTGAATGACAGGCGATTGACCTGCAAACGGTAAGCGGCAAACGCCAGCCCGGCGCCGATCAGCAGCGCAACGGGCAGATAGCTCAGCAACAGCTGCTGCCACGCATGCACCAAGCCTTCGGCCGGGGCGCGGACATTGATGGTCAACGCCACACGCCCGTTGTTCCGCGTGACTTCGTCGTAGATGAGTTCGGCGCCCTTGCTTGACGCCTTCCAGGACTCACTGCGGATGGGCGCCCCCTTGCCTACGATCAGCTCCAGCCCGTAGTCGCCCAGCGAGGCAACGGCATTGAGCAGGTCCAGGATGTACCGGCCGTCCAGCGCCACGGCGCCGCTATAGCCCGGGGCACCCGGCTTGCCCAGCAGAATCGCGGGGCGCTCAGGCGCCAGGGGCGTTCCCGCCACTGAGAACAACCAGCGGTCGGGCGTGGCGTCGATGGGCCAATTGCGGAAATCACCCACGGAGAAATCCACGGTCCCGAGCACCGACGAACAATAGATGTGATCACTGTTGGCGAGAATCAGGGCGCGGAAATACGGGTTCAGCGCGCTCCAGCGTTGCAGCAAAGGCAGCACTTCCGCGCAAGGCTTCGGCGTCAGCTCGGCCACCCGGTCCAGCACAGACCACGCTTGCGAAAGAATGGTCTCAACTTGAACACGAACGATTTGCGCGGCCGCTTCGGCTTCGTTGCGCCGTTCGTTCTTGGCATGCACCCAAGACCAGGCCACGCACAACACAATCGGGAGCAGCAAGGCAAATGCCACTGGCAAATACCGCCAGGACGGCACACGAACCGTCATTCCTGATGTCGTCAAAGCCGCCTCGCTGGAAATTCAGTCTATGTGCAAAATCATCCTGAAAGGGATAGGACACCAAGCGCGGCGCAGCGTCAAGAAGCGATTACACAGCGCCCTGCCTGCCGTGTCGCGGGTTCACGTCGCGGGTTCATGCCGCAGATTCAAGCCGCGGATTCCAGCAAGCGCTGGATCAACGCAATATGCGCCCGTCTGCGGGCCGGCAGGTTGATCTGTTCTTCGGGACCCATCAGCGCCGACATGACCAGCGTATGCACGATGGGCGACAGCAGCAGCCAGGGATGTTCCAGCGCCAGGCACCTGCCGCACAGGCCACGCTTGCGCGCCCGCGCCAGCACCTGCGCAATATCAGACTGATACGCATCAGCGGTTTCACGCCGCCAACGAGAGGCCAGGTGCGGCACTCGCCCGCTTTCCGCCAGCAGCAGGCGCATCGTGCCGGCCATGGCGGGGTCGCCCAAAGACGCGTACAGGTGGTTCACGATGCGCTCGGCCAGATGGCGCGGGGACGACGCCCCATCCACCACCGCGTCCACGTCCAGCCGGGCCGGATTCAGATGGCGCGTGAGCAGCGCTTCGAAGACGTCTTCCTTACTGGCGAAATGCGCGTACAGCCCCCCTTTGGACAGGCCGGCGCGCACGGCGATGTCTTCCATCCTGGCGCCGGCATAGCCCGCTCGTGAAAATTCCTGCAATGCCGCGTCAAGGATCTGCCCGACGCGCACGGCAGGAGGCAGACGACGGCGTTGCACGCTCATAGCGAATTCCCCTGCAAGTCCCGGACATTAAAAACCGACCGGTCAGTCGTTAACTTGATCCGCATCAAGGAACGCTGCGCGCACCCTGGGCACAATGAATGCATGACCCTGGCATCGGGTCCGTCCGAAAGCCTGGCCACAAGCCGCGCCGCCCCGGACGCACCCGGCGCCCTCGCGCTGGAGACCCTTGCATGACTCGCCGTCCGTATCCGGCCAAGACCCTGAGCGCCCTGCGCGCCGCCCCCGCCGCCTTGTGCGTGCTGCTGGCGGGCTGCGTGTCCATGGCGCCAACCTACACCCGCCCTGCTCTGCCCGTGCCCGCCGCTTACACACCGGCCACGGCGCCCGACGCTGCACCGCAAGCCACGCAGGATGCGGCGTCCCAAGCCACCCCTAATGCGGCTTCCCACGCCGTACCGCATTCCACACCAGATGCCAACGCCGAAGCCGCCGCCCACATCGCCTGGCAGACCTATTTTTCCGACCCCGTCCTGCACGGCCTGATCGACAGCGCACTGGCGAACAACCGCGACCTGCGCACCGCCTTGCTGCGTGTTGAAGAAGCCCGCGCGCTGTACGGCATTCAACGCGCAGATCAATTCCCCACCATCGGCGTGCAGGCCGAGGGCACGCGCAGCCGCGTGCCGGGGGACCTGAACCTGACCGGCCAACCGCAGATCAGCAGCCAGTATCAAGCCGGCGTGGGCATGGCCACCTGGGAGCTGGATTTCTGGGGCCGCGTGCGCAGCCTGAAAGACGCCGCATTGCAGAACTACCTGGCGTCCGACGCCGCGGCGCAAGCCGCCACGCTCAGCCTCATCACGCAAGTGGCCGACAGCTACCTGACGCTGCGCGAACTGGATGAACGGCTCGCGCTCACGCGCGAAACCATCGCCTCGCGCGCGGAGTCGCTGCGCATCTTCCGCCGCCGTTTTGAAGTGGGCGCGATATCAAAACTTGACCTGACCCAAGTCGAGACCTTGTGGCAGCAAGCGCGCGTATTGGGCGCCGACCTGGAACAGACCCGCGCCGCGCAGGCGCACGCGCTGGAATTGCTGGTGGGCGCACCGTTGAATCTACCCGCGCACATCACGCAGCTGGACGACAACGCCGTCATGCGCGACCTGCCCGCCGGGCTGCCGTCGGACCTGCTGGTCAGCCGCCCCGACATCGTCGCGGCCGAGCATCAATTGCAAGCCGCCAACGCCAACATCGGCGCCGCGCGCGCCGCCTTCTTGCCCAGCATCACGCTGACCGGCGCATTCGGCACCGCCAGCGCCGAGCTGGATGGCTTGTTTTCGGGTGGTAGCCGCGCCTGGAACTTCGCGCCCAGCATCAGCCTGCCGATCTTCGACGCCGGCCGCCGCCAGTCCACACTGGATCTGACCGAGGTGCGGCGCGACCAAGCCATCGCCACCTACGAGAAGAGCATCCAGAGCGCGTTTCGCGACGTGTCCGACGCCTTGACGGCGCGCCACTGGCTGGCCGAACAAGTGGAGGTGCTGCGCGCCACCGTCGCCGCGCAAAGCGAACGCGCGCGGCTGGCGCAGCTGCGCTATGAGCACGGCGCGTCACCGTATCTGGAAGTGCTGGACGCGCAGCGCGACCTGCTCGCCGCGCAGCAGACGCTGGTGCAGCGGCGCCGCGCGCTGTTGTCCAGCCGGGTCGGCCTATACGCCGCGCTGGGCGGCGGCACCCACGCCGCGGGATTCACCGCCGCCGCCCCTTCCACCGAATAATCCAGGAACCCGTCATGCCTCTGCCCACCCGAAAGCTGATTCCCGTGTTGATAGTTCTGGCGGTCGCGGCCGCGGGGTACGCCGGCTGGCGGCTGCTGGCCGACACCGGGCCGGGAGAAGGCTTCATCAGCGGTAACGGCCGCATCGAAGCCACCGAAATCGACGTCGCCACCAAATTGGCCGGCCGCGTGAGCGATGTGCTGGTGATCGAAGGCGACTTCGTCAAAGCCGGCCAACCGCTTGCGCGCATGCAGATCGACACGCTGAATGCACAGCGCGAAGAAGCGCGCGCCCAGCATCAGCAAGCGATCAACAGCGCGGCCAGCGCCGCAGCGCAAGTCGCGCAGCGTGAAAGTGACAAGCTGGCCGCCGAAGCCGTCGTTGTGCAACGCGACAGCGAAGCCGACGCCGCGCGCCGCCGTCTGGCGCGCTCGGAAACGCTGTCCAAGGAAGGCGCGTCGTCTATCCAGGAGCTGGACGATGACCGCGCCCGCGTGCGCAGCGCGCAGGCCGCCGCCCAAGCCGCCCGCGCCCAAGTGCGGGCAGCTGCGGCCGCGATCGACGCCGCGCGCGCCGCGCAGGTGGGCGCGCAATCGGCCATCGCCGCTGCGCAAGCCACCATCGCCCGCATCGACGCCGACATCACCGACAGCGAGCTGCGCGCCCCGCGCGACGGCCGCGTGCAGTACCGCGTTGCTCAACCCGGGGAAGTCCTGGGGGCTGGCGGCAAAGTGCTGAACATGGTCGACCTGTCCGATGTCTACATGACGTTCTTCCTGCCCGAGCAAGCCGCCGGCCGCGTGGCGCTGGGCCAAGACGTGCGCATCATTCTGGACGCCGCGCCGCAATATGTGATTCCGGCCAAGGTGTCGTTCGTGGCCAGCACGGCGCAGTTCACGCCCAAGACCGTGGAAACCGCCAGCGAACGGCAAAAGCTGATGTTCCGCGTCAAGGCGCAGATCAGCCCCGCGCTGTTGCAACAACATTTGACGCAGGTGAAGACGGGCCTGCCGGGCGTCGCGTGGCTGAAGCTGGATGCCGACGCCGCCTGGCCCGCCAATCTTGAAGTCCGGGTGCCCTGATGGATGCCCCTGCCGCCGCCCCTGTCGTTCGGCTATCCGATGTGCGCCTGCGCTACGGCAGCACCGTGGCGCTGGACGGCATCACGCTGGATATTCCACCCGGCCGCATGGTGGGCCTGATCGGCCCCGACGGTGTGGGCAAGTCCAGCTTGCTGGCGTTGGTGGCGGGCGCACGCGCGGTGCAGGAAGGCCGCGTCGAAGCCTTGGGCGGTGACATGGCCAACCCCCGGCACCGCGACGACGTCTGCCCGCGCATCGCCTACATGCCGCAAGGCCTGGGCAAGAATCTGTACCCCACGCTGTCGGTGGAAGAGAACCTGCAATTTTTCGGCCGCCTATTCGGCCACGACGAGGCCGAGCGCCGCCGCCGCATCGACAGCCTGACGCGCAGCACCGGCATGTCTGCCTTTCTGTCGCGCCCCGCCGGCAAGTTATCGGGTGGCATGAAGCAGAAGCTGGGCCTGTGCTGCGCGCTGATCCACGACCCTGACCTGCTGATCCTGGATGAACCGACCACCGGCGTCGACCCGCTGGCGCGCGCGCAATTCTGGGACTTGATCAACGAGATCCGCCACGAACGTCCGGGCATGAGCGTGATTGTCGCCACCGCCTATATGGACGAAGCGCAGCGCTTTGATTGGCTCATCGCCATGGACGACGGCCGCGTGCTGGCCACCGGCACGCCCGCTGACCTTACGCAGCGCACCGGCGCGGATTCTCTGGAAGCGGCCTTCATCGCACTGCTGCCCGAAGCGAAACGCCGGGGCCACAAGCCGGTGGAAATCGTGCCGCTGGCGTTGGACGACAACGCCGAAATCGCCATCGAGGCGCGCGATCTGACCATGCGCTTTGGCGACTTCGTGGCGGTAGACCACGTGAACTTCCGCATCCGCCGTGGCGAGATCTTCGGCTTTCTGGGATCGAACGGCTGCGGCAAATCCACCACCATGAAAATGCTGACGGGCCTGCTGCCCGCCAGCGAAGGCCAGGCCTGGCTGTTCGGCCAGGAGGTCGATCCGCGCAACATTGATACCCGCCGCCGTGTGGGTTATATGTCGCAAGCGTTTTCGCTGTATGGCGAGCTGACCGTGCGCCAGAACCTGGTGCTGCATGCCCGGCTGTTCCACGTGCCCGAAGCCGATATCCCGGCGCGCGTGGACGATATGGTCGCGCGATTCGAATTGGGCGACGTGCTGGACACCTTGCCGGAAAGCCTGCCCATGGGCGTGCGCCAGCGCTTATCGCTGGCGGTGGCCATGGTGCATAAACCCGAGCTGCTGATCCTGGACGAGCCGACCTCTGGCGTGGACCCCGTTGCGCGCGATGCGTTCTGGCGCTTGCTGATTGCGCTGGCCCGACAAGACAAGGTCACGATTTTCATCTCGACGCACTTCATGAACGAAGCGCAGCGCTGCGACCGGATGTCGTTGATGCATGCGGGCAAGGTGCTGGTCAGCGCATCGCCTGCCGAGATCACGCGCATGCGCGGCGCGAAGACGCTGGAAGAAGCGTTCATTGCGTATCTGATCGATGCGGGGGCCGGCACGGCGGCAAGCGCCGCACCAGAAGACGCCGCCCCCGCCCCGCAGCCAGAACCGCCGCCCGCTCCCCGCCACGGTTTCAGCCTGCAACGCGCACTCAGCTACATGTGGCGCGAAACGCTGGAACTGCGCCGCGACCCGGTGCGCGCCACCTTGGCGCTGGCGGGGTCGCTGCTGCTGATGTTCGTGATGGGTTACGGCATCAGCCTGGATGTGGAAGACCTGCGCTACGCCGTCATGGACCGCGACCAGACGAGCCTTAGCCACAACTACAGCCTGAATCTTTCCGGCTCTCGGTACTTCATCGAACAGCCGCCTATCTCGGACTACAACGAGATGGACGCGCGCATGCGCAGCGGCGAGCTATCGCTGGCGATCGAGATTCCGCAGGGCTTTGCGCGCGACGTGCAGCGCGGCAAAGCCGTACAGATCGGCGTGTGGATCGACGGCGCCATGCCGCAGCGCGCGGAAACCATACGCGGCTATGTGCAGGGCATGCATCAAGGCTGGCTGATGCAGCAGGCGCGCGAACGGCTGGGCGCCAGCGCGCAACAAGCCGTCAGCATCGAAACGCGCTTTCGCTATAACCCCGACGTGCGCAGCCTGCCCGCCATGGTGCCGGCCGTGATTCCGCTGTTGCTGCTGATGATGCCCGCCATGCTGACCGCACTTGCCGTCGTGCGCGAAAAGGAACTCGGGTCCATCATCAACCTGTACGTCACGCCGGTAACGCGGCTGGAATTCCTGCTGGGCAAACAGGCGCCGTATGTTGCGCTGGCCATGTTGAATTTTCTGTTGATGACCTTGCTGGCCGTGACGCTATTCGGCGTGCCCATCACCGGAAGCTTTATGACGCTGCTGGCGGCCGCGCTGATCTATAACGTGGTGGCCACCGCCATCGGCCTGCTGGCGTCCACCTTCACACGCAGCCAGATCGCGGCGCTGTTCTTCACGATGATCGGCACGCTGGTGCCCGCGGTGCAATTCGCGGGGCTGTTGAACCCGGTGTCGTCACTGGAAGGCATGGGGCGGCTGATCGGGCAGATCTATCCCGCCACACACATGCTGACGATCAGCCGTGGCGTGTTCAGCAAGGCGCTGGGGTTTACGGATCTGCAGGCCTCGTTCTGGCCGCTGCTGGCCGCAATACCGATCATTCTGGGCGCGTCGGTGCTGCTGCTGAAAAAGCAGGAGACCTGAATGCGACATCTAGCCAACATCTACCGCCTGGGCGTCAAAGAACTATGGAGCCTGGCGCGCGACCCGATGATGCTGATCCTGATCGGCGTGTCGTTCACGCTGATGATCTACACCGCGGCCACCGCCGTACCGGAAACGCTGCACAACGCCCCCATCGCGGTGGTGGACGAAGATGCTTCGCCTTTATCGGCGCGCATCACGTCGGCGTTTTATCCGCCGCATTTCACACCGCCGGAAACCATCACGTCGGCGCAGGCGGACGCCGGCATGGACGCGGGCCGCTATACGTTTTCGGTCAACATTCCACCCAACTTCCAACGCGACGTGTTGGCTGGCCGGCCCGCCGAAATCCAGCTGAACGTGGACGCCACCCGCATGAGCCAGGCGTTCACCGGCAGCAGCTATATCCAGCAGATCGTCACCGACGAGATCAATGAATTCGTCAATCGCTACCGCGCGCCCACGACGCTGCCCGTAGAGCTGGCCGTGCGTATGCGGTTTAACCCCAACCTGACGCAGGCCTGGTTTGGCGCGATGATGGAGATCATCAACAACGTCACGATGTTGTCCATCATATTGACCGGCGCCGCGCTGATCCGCGAGCGGGAACACGGCACCATCGAACACCTTTTGGTCATGCCAGTGACGCCCACAGAAATCATGGTGGCGAAGGTGTGGTCCATGGGGCTGGTGGTTTTGGTGTCGGCTGGGCTATCGTTGACGTTCGTCGTGCGTGGCTTGTTGCAGGTGCCGATCGAAGGGTCGGTGGCGCTGTTCCTGGTGGGCGCCGCGTTGCACTTGTTCGCGACCACGTCCATGGGCATCTTCATGGCCACGCTTGCACGCAGCATGCCGCAGTTTGGAATGCTGCTCGTGCTGGTGCTGCTGCCACTGCAAATGCTGTCGGGCGGCACCACCCCGCGCGAGAGCATGCCGGACTTCGTGCAGAACATCATGTTGGCCGCACCCACGACCCACTTCGTGGAACTGGGCCAGGCCATTCTCTATCGCGGCGCGGGATTCAGCGTCGTATGGCAACCCTTCCTGGCGCTGACGCTGATTGGCGCCGTTCTATTCGCGTTCTCTCTGGCGCGTTTTCGCAAGACCCTGAGCCAGATGGCTTGAGGGACTGATTCGTTTCCCCTTACCACTTCTTAAAAGGACGGATGATGAATAAGACTACTGCCCCCGCCCCCCAAGGCATCGCCGGCGCCAACGCCGCCTATTGCCAACGGCTGGCCAAACTTGCGCAAGAGAGCCAGCAACGCTGGATGGAACTGGGCCGACGCCTGGCCGACGACCACACCACGCAATACCTGTCAACGCTGGGCCCGCTGGCTCATGGCGGTGACTGGCAACAGATTGCGCCCGCGCTGGGCGAAGTGACGCGCAAGCGATGGCAAAGCCAGCTGGAAGCCAGCCAGGCGATCACGCACGCCGCGCTTGAGGAACAAGCCGCATTGGCGGCCGGCTTCGGCGAAGCCATGAGCAGCTGGTTCAAAACTGCGACGGGCGCCGGCATGGCCGTTGGCGCGTCGCCACTGACACAGATGTGGTCGACGATGTCCAACCAGATGGCCGCGGCATGCTCGGCCATGCGCGACGCCAGCCAGCCGGGAGGCCATCATGACGGCTAAGCGCACGGCGCTCGTGACCGGCGGCGTTGGCTTGGGGCGGGCCATTGCGCAGGCGCTGCACGATGCCGGCCACGACGTGATCGTGACCTACCACGCCAGCGAGGCCAATACCCGCGCGTGGGTGGAACAAGAAGCGGCCAAGGGGCGCCGCTTCGCCATCTATCAGGTGGATGTGGGCGACTACGCGTCATGCCAGGCATTGATGGGCCGCCTGGAACGCGACGGCCGCCAGATCGATATCCTGATCAACAACGCGGGCATCACGCGCGATGTCCGGCTGCGCAAAATGAGCTTCGAAAACTGGACCGAAGTCATGCACAGCAATCTGGATTCGATGTTCAACATGACGCAGCCGTTGTGCGGCGGCATGGCCGACCGCGGCTGGGGCCGCATCGTGAACATCTCGTCCGTGAATGGCAGCAAGGGCGCGTTCGGGCAAACCAACTACGCCGCATCGAAAGCCGGCATACACGGCTTCACGAAGTCGCTGGCGCTGGAGCTGGCCAGCAGAGGCGTCACCGTCAACACCGTGTCGCCCGGTTATCTGGACACGCGCATGGTGCAGGCGGTACCCGAGGAGGTATTGAAGGAAAAGATTCTGCCGCAGATTCCCGTGGGCCGGCTGGGCCAGCCCGAGGAAGTTGCGGCGCTGGTCGCTTTCATTTGCAGCGACGCCGCCGGCTTCATGACCGGCAGCAATGTGGCCATGAACGGCGGCCAGCATATGTACTGATCTCTACTCCCCGGGGCCCTTGCCCCCTGCAAGATCTTGCCCACCGCGCCTGCCCACGAACCCGTCGGCAGGCGCGGCTGTTTCAGCGGCGGCAAAAAGGTGCAACTCGGCAGGAAAGGTGCAACCCGCCCCATCAAAACGACGTTTGAAACAGCAAGTAACGGGTTAACCCCATATTGTTGTGACGCGTGCCGCCTCGGCGGCAATGCGATGGACAAGGCGCAGTGCGACGCGCGCGTGCGCACCTTGTGCCAGCACTACCCCGTGCTGCAACGCAAACTGAATGCGCCGGCAGCGTCCTTGTCCGGCGGTGAACGTCAGATTCTGGCGCTGGCGCACGCGCTGATGCCATCGCCCGGCTTGTTGCTGCTGGATGAACCTTCGGCCGGGCTGTCGCCCAAGACGCTGGGCGAAGTGTTCGAAGCCATTCAACGCATCCGCGCCAAGGAAAACGTGACGATTCTGATGGTGGAGCAAAACGCCATGGAAGCGCTGCGGATTTCGGATCGTGCGTATGTGCTGTCGATGGGCACGGTCGCCATCACGGGTGACGCGCACGCGCTGATGCATGACGAGCAGGTGCGCGAGCTGTATCTGGGCGCCCGCGCGGCGTAGGCGCTTGCCTGCTGGCGATGTGTGCTTGCCTGCCGGCGATGTGTGCTTGCCTGCCGGGCGTATCGGCCCGGCAGGCCTTCAGCCGTCTTGGCGCATGCGGTGCATGGCGACCAGATTCTTCTTCGTTTCAAGGATGTGTTCTTCCACCAAGCGCGCAGCCAACGCGCCGTCCTGTTGTCTACAGGCTTCCAGGATGCGGTAGTGGTCCGATTGCGGGCCTTCCTTGCCGGTCGCCTGCGACATCATCTCGTGCGTGTAGCGGTCGGTGTTCAGGCCGTATTCCTCGATCAGCCGGCGCAAGCGCGTGTTGTTCGCGGGCGCGCACAAGGCCAGGTGAAAACGGCGGTTCAGCTCGGCCCATTGCGATACCGAATCGGCCTCGTCGTAGGCTTTCAGAATGGCTTCCAGCGCGTCGAGATCGGCCCGCGCCATGTTCGGCACGGCTGCGCGCACCGCGTAACCTTCAAGCGCGATGCGGATGTCGAGCAGCTCGCAGATCTGGTCCACGTCCATGCGGATGACCACCGCGCCCCGGTTCAGGTGATACGCCACCAAGCCTTCCGTTTCCAACTGGCGCAGCGCTTCGCGCACAGGAATGCGGCTGGCCTGAAAGCGCGTGGCCAAGGCGTCTTGCTTGAGCGGCGTGCCAGCGGGCAAGGCGCCCGTCAGGATTTCGTAGCGCAACTGGTCGCGGATGCGGTGCGGCAAGGCCTGGGCTTTACTGGACGTGCCCTTCGTTTTGGTAATGCTCATGACTATCGGGGTATCTCTGCGGCGAAGGACAGCGGCCTGCGGCAAACGTCGGAGGTTCCAACGGCGGGCTCCCATCGTAGCCGAATGGCCCGTCCTCGGGAACCGGGCGCAGGCGTATCCCCGCTTATGGCCCCTTTTCCTCTGTCTGCGCCTATCTGTGCTGTTTTTTCAGATCAAATGCGGCGCGGGCCAAAATCAGATAGCACAGCGTCCTGCCCTGTCACTGCCAGGAATTCAGGGTCGTTCCCCATCAACTGATCCGCTTTTTTAACGGCTTTCTGAATCTGTACTACATCGCGCGCCGGAACTACTGTCGCAGGGGTAGGACACTTGTTCATCAGGAAGACCGTTATGCATGGCGACGCGCTATTGCTTGCCCGAATTCAATTCGGTTTCACCATTTCTTTTCACATCATTTTTCCCGCGATCACCATTGGGCTGGCCAGCTATCTGGCCGTGCTGGAAGGCCTGTGGCTGCGCACGCGCAAAACCGTATATCGCGACCTCTATCACTTCTGGACGAAGATCTTCGCCGTCAACTTCGGCATGGGCGTCGTGTCCGGCCTGGTGATGGCGTACCAGTTCGGCACCAACTGGAGCTTCTTTTCCGATTTCGCCGGCAGCGTGACCGGGCCGTTATTGGCCTATGAAGTGCTGACCGCCTTCTTTCTGGAAGCCGGCTTTCTGGGCGTGATGCTGTTTGGCTGGTCGCGCGTGGGGCCGGGCCTGCACTTCTTTTCCACCATCATGGTGGCGCTGGGCACGCTGGTTTCAGCCACCTGGATTCTGGCGTCCAACAGCTGGATGCAGACGCCAGCCGGCTACGAAATCCTGGACGGCCGCGTCGTGCCCACCGACTGGCTGGCCGTGATCTTCAACCCGTCGTTCCCGTACCGGCTGGCGCACATGGGCATCGCTGCTTTTCTGGCCACCGCGCTGCTGGTGGGCGCGTCCGGCGCGTGGCATCTGCTGCGCGGTGACCGCAGCCCCGCCGTGAAGAAGATGTTTGCGATGGCCATGGGCATGCTGCTGCTGGTGGCGCCGCTGCAAGCGGTAGTGGGCGATTTCCACGGTTTGAACACGCTGAAGCACCAGCCCGCGAAGATTGCCGCCATCGAAGGCCATTGGGAAAACGAGCCGGGTGCGGGGGTGCCGCTGACGCTCTTTGGCATCCCCGACATGGAACGCGAAGCAACGCGCTTTTCGCTGAACGTGCCGCGCTTGGGCAGCCTGATCCTGACGCACAGCTGGGATGGGCAGTTCCCCGGGCTGAAGTCGTATCCGCCCGAAGACCGCCCCAACGCGGCCGTCGTGTTCTGGTCGTTCCGCATCATGGCGGGGCTGGGCATGCTGATGATTCTGCTGGCGGGTTGGGCGCTGTGGGCGCGGTGGCGCGGGCGGCTGTATGACTCGCGCGCGCTGCAACGCTTTGCGCTGTGGATGGGGCCGTCGGGCGTCATCGCGATGCTGGCCGGCTGGTACGTGACGGAGATTGGCCGCCAACCCTGGATCGTCTACGGCGTGATGCGCACCGCCGACGCCGCCACGCCGCATGGCGTGGGTGAACTGACGCTGACGCTCGCGCTCTTCGTGGTGGTGTACCTGCTGGTGTTTGGCGCCGGCGTGTCGTACATGCTGCGCCTGATCCGCATGGGGCCGGCTCCCGCGCCGGGGCATGCGCCCTTGTCCGGCGGCCCCGGCGAGCCGCGCCAGCCGTCGCGTCCGCTGTCCGCGGCGTCCACCCTGGCCGGCATCGAGCCGGCGCCCCGCACGCATACCGGAGTCTGACGCCATGGGCATCGACCTTGCATTGATATGGGCCGTCATCATCCTGTTCGGCGTGATGATGTACGTGATCATGGATGGCTTTGATCTGGGCATTGGCATCCTGTTTCCGCTGATCCGCGACCGCGACGAACGCGACGTCATGGTCAACACCGTCGCCCCTGTGTGGGACGGCAACGAGACCTGGCTGGTGCTGGGCGGCGCGGGCCTGATGGCGGCGTTCCCCTTGGCGTACTCCGTCATCCTGAGCGCGCTGCACCTGCCGCTGGTCTTCATGCTGCTGGGGCTGATCTTTCGCGGCGTGGCGTTCGAATTCCGCTTCAAGGCAGACGAACACCACCGCCCGCTGTGGGACCGCGCGTTTGTGTTCGGCTCTGTCTGCGCAACCTTCTTCCAGGGCGTGACCTTGGGCGCGTACATCGAAGGCATTCCCGTTGTTGGCCGCGCCTACGCGGGCGGGGCCTGGGATTGGATCAGCCCGTTCTCGATGTTCACGGGCCTGGGGCTGGTCGCGGGCTATGCGCTGCTGGGCTGCACGTGGCTGATCATGAAGACCGAAGGCCGGCTGCATCGCCACATGTGCCGCATCGCGCAGCCGTTGACGCTGGCGCTGCTGGCCGTCATCGCGGTGCTTAGCGCCTGGACGCCGCTTGCGCAGCCGCACATCGCGCAGCGCTGGTTCAGCTTGCCGAACATGTTCTGGTTCATCCCGGTGCCGGTGCTGGTGGCCGCGGCCGGTTTCGATTTGATCCGCCGCGTGCGCGGCATGCCGTCCGCCGGCCCGTTCCTGTTGTCGCTGGCGCTGGTGTTCCTGGCGTACAGCGGCCTGGGCATCAGCATCTGGCCCGCCATCATTCCGCCAGACATCTCTATCTGGACGGCAGCTGCGCCAACGCAAAGCCTGGGCTTCGCATTGGTGGGAGCCTTGCTGATCATTCCGATTATCCTGATGTACACCGCCTGGTCGTACTACGTGTTCCGCGGCAAGGTCCGCGTTGGCGAGGAGTTCCACTGATGGCCCGCATGTCTGCTTCCGCATCCCCCAACCCCACCGCGCTGCCCTCGTGGCGCAGCCGCCTGCTGTGGCTGGCCATGATCTGGGCGGCCAGCGTCGCCGCGTTGGGGGCAGCCGCCTATGCGCTGCGCCTGGTCATGCGCGCCATCGGCATGTCGGCCTGAGCGCCCTTGTCTTCACCACACGGAACCGCCATGAAGCGCTATGAACGCTTGACCGAAGACATCACCGCATCGATCCGATCGGGCCTGCTGCAAGTGGGCGACCGCCTGCCCTCGGTGCGGCAAACCAGCACCAGCCGCGGGGTCAGCCCGTCCACGGTGTTCAAGGCCTATTACCTGCTGGAAGCGCGCGGCCTGATCCGCGCGCGGGACCGCTCCGGCTACTACGTGCTGCGCGCGCCGCACACGGCGCTGCCCGAGCTGGATGCCGTGTCCAGCGCCAGCGCGGGCCGCCATCCGGTGGACGTCAGCGACAACGTGCTGCAAGTGCTCAACGCCACCTTGCGGCGCGACATGACGCCGTTTGGCTCCGCCTTTCCCAGCCCGTCGCTGCTGCCCTACGGGCGGCTGGCCAAGTTCATGGCGTCCACCGTGCAACGGCTGGACCCGTGGGGCTCCATCGACGACTTGAGCCCCGGCGACGCCGCCCTGCGCCGCGCCATCGCGTTGCGCTATCTGGCCGACGGCCTGTCGGTGCCGGTGGACGACATCATCATCACCAACGGCGCGCTGGATGCGCTGAACCTGTGCCTGACCGCCGTCACGCAACCGGGCGACGCCGTGATCGTGGAATCCCCCACGTTCTACGCCGCGCTGCAATCGTTGGAACGCAACCAGCTGCACGCCATCGAAGTGGCGACCCATCCGCGCGAAGGCATCGACCTGCAAGCGCTGGAACAGGCCATCCTGCAACACCGCCCGCGCGCCTGCTGGCTGATGACCACGTTTCAGAATCCGCTGGGCAGTTTGATGCCCGACGCCAAGAAAGAAGCGTTGGTCAAGCTGCTGACGCGGCACGGCGTGGCGCTGATTGAAGACGACGTATACGGCGAGCTCTATTTCGGCGACACGCGCCCGCGCCCGGCCAAGGCGTTCGACAAGGAAGGCATCGTGATGCACTGCTCGTCGTTCTCGAAGACGCTTGCGCCGGGTTACCGGGTGGGCTGGGTGGCGGCGGGGCGCTACACGCGGCAGATCATGCGCAACAAGCTCACCACCAGCCTTGCGACTGCCGCGCCCACACAAGCCGCCATCGCGGCGTATCTGGAAAAAGGCGGCTTTGACCGCCACCTGCGCCAGTTCCGGCAAGCGCTGGCGGTACAGCAAGGCGAGCTGCTGCAAGCCGTGGCGCGCCACTTTCCCAAAGGCACACGCGCCACGCGGCCGGCGGGCGGCTACTTCGTGTGGGTGGAATTGCCGGCGCACATCGACACCCTGAAGCTGCACCGCGCCGCGCTCGACCACGGCATCAGCATTGCGCCGGGGCCGCTGTTTTCGTCGTCAGGCGCATTCGCGAATTACCTGCGCCTGAACCACGGGCATCCGTGGAACGACGACATGGAACAAGGGATGGCGACGCTGGGCAAGCTGATGGCGAACGGGTAGCGCCAATTGTCTTGGGCGGCGATCCACGTTATAAATGAGTGTTATTCCCATTAACACTCACGCCGCCCGTCCATGGATTCCCCCGCGTACAAGAATGTCCACCGGCTCTACGCGGAACATCATCTCTGGCTGTTCGGCTGGCTGAACCGGCGCGTCAACAACCACGCCGATGCCGCCGACCTGACGCAGGATACGTTCTGCCGTGTCCTCACCGCGCACAGCCCAACGCCCATCGCAGAACCCCGCGCCTATCTGCTGACGCTGGCCCGCCGCCTGACGATTGATCTGTGGCGCGCCCGAGATGTCGAAGCGCGCTACCTCGAAGCGCTCGCGCACGAGCAGGAACCCGTGGCCGCCTCGCCTGAAACTCTGGCCATGCTGAAGCAGGCGGTCATGGAGATCGACGCCGTGCTCGATGGCCTGCCTGTGCCAGTCAAACACGCGTTTCTACTGAACCGGCTGGACGGCATGACCCACCCGGCGATTGCGGCGGCGCTGGGCCTGTCACTGGCCACAGTCGAGCGGCACGTGAAGCGCGCCTTTCTGCATTGCCTTGCCGCGCGCCGCGCAGCGGATGCGGCATGAAAGCCACCCGCACCAACGCCGCTCAAACTAATGCCGCTCAAACCAACACCGCTCAGCTCAACGAGCCGCTGACGGAACGCGCGGTGGACTGGATCGTGCTGCTCACTTCCGGCCAGGCCTCGGAGCGCGACCGGCTGCGCTTTGAACACTGGCTCGGCAGCCATCCCGACCACGCCCGCGCCTGGGCGGAAGTCGACGGCCTGATGCAGCAGCCGCTGTCCCGCTTACGCGGCGCGTCAAGCGACGCTCCCGGCCCCGCGCGTGCCGCCCGCGCGGCCTTGTTGCAACCCAGCGGACTGGACCGCCGCCGCCTCCTCAAGCTGGCCATGTTGCTTTCCGGCGTGGGAATCGGCGCGCTGGTCACCGATCGCTATGTCCCGCTTGCTGGCCTGTCGTCTGCGTATTCCACGCACACAGGCGAACGCCACACCTACACGCTGGAAGACGGCACGCTGCTGACGCTGAATGCCCGCTCCGCCGCCGACGTCCGGTTCGACGACAGGCAACGCACTATCCTGTTGCGCCAAGGCGGCCTGTATGCCGAGACTCGCGCAGACAGCCGGCCCTTCGTGGTGCGGACACGTTTTGGCGACGTCACCACGGATGCATCGCGTCTGAGCGTTGATCAGTTCAACGCGTATGCCGTCGCGTGCGCCATCGAAAATTCGTTGAACTTGCAGCCGGAACACGGCCAGGGCTTGGCCTTGCCCCAGAACGGGTCCGCGGCGTTCGACCGGGAACACGCGTGGACGCGCGGCGACGCGGCGCTTGCCAGCTGGCGTACCGGCATCCTGAGCGTGCGCGACACGCGGCTGGACGAAGTCGTGGAACGCCTGCGCGCCTATCAGCCCGGCCTGATTCGCGTATCGCCCCAAGCGGCAGCGCTCCGCGTGTTTGGCGTCTTTCCCTTGGACGACCCCGGCCGCACGCTGATCGCCTTGAGCGAAACGCTGCCAATCCGCGTGCGCCGCTACAGCCCCTGGCTGACGATCGTGGACATGGCATAGAAAACAATTCGCCGGCAATGAGGGGATTTGAGCGCCGTGGCCGTCATGACTAATGACGCAACCAAAAATCCTCACCTTCGCCGGACCTTTGCCACCATGAATTTCCCGCTGACCCGCGGCGCCGCGCTTGTCGCCGCCGCATTGCTATCGCAGACCGCCTACGCCCAGGACGCCCCCGCCGCTCCCACCGCAGCGCAAAGCGTCCTGTCCTACGACCTGCCCGCCGCCTCGCTGGCGGACACGCTGAGCCGGATCTCACTGCAAAGCGGCCGCACCATTTCAGCCAGCGCCGAGCTGGTCTCAGGCAAGCAAGCCGCGCCGGTACGCGGCGCGCTGAGCCCCGAAGCGGCGGCGCGGCAGGCCCTGGCAGGAACGGGGCTGGAATTGCTCATCACGCGCAACGGCGTCATGACCGTGCGCCCCATACCGGCGGCCAGCGGCGTAACGTCGCTTGAACCCGTGCTCGTGACGGGCGCCAGCATAATCACGCCCAGCGAAGGCACGGGTTCCTACACCGTGCCGGAATCCTCATCGGCCACGCGCATGCGGCTGTCGATGCGGGAAACGCCGCAGTCTGTCAGCGTCATCACGCGCCAGCAAATGGATGACCAGGGCATCGTGAGCGTGGCGGGCGCGCTGGAACAAACCCCCGGCATCGTCGTCAACCAGGACAACTCCGAGGGCTACAGCTTCTTCTCACGCGGCTTCCAGCTTGAGAACTTCCAGTTCGACGGCCTGCCCAGCCTGTCGAGCGATGGCGGCAATGTCCGCGACAACTTCAGCATCACCAACTCTGTGATCTATGACCGCATCGAAGTGCTCAAGGGCGCGACTGGCCTGGTCAATGGCGCCGGCTATCCATCGGGGGTCGTCAACTTCATCCGCAAGCGGCCCACCCAGGAATTTCAGGGCAGCCTGAGCGCGGGCGCCGGGTCCTGGGACCGCTACCGCAGCGAAGTGGATCTGGGCGGCCCCTTGACGCAAGACGGCAAGATTCGCGGCCGCGTCGTCGGCGCCACCGAGACTCACGGCAGCTTCATGGACTATGCACGCGGCAAGGAGAACATTGCTTACGGCATCATCGAAGCCGACCTGTCACCCCGCACGACCGCATCCTTTGGCGTCGACACCCAGCAGAACCGCAACCAAGCCACCACCAACACGCATTTGCCTTCGCTGTATTCGGACGGCTCGCAGGTCACGTTTTCGCGGTCGACCAACCCCGCCGACAAATGGGCCTGGCGCAACCAGGACACGACACGCCTGTTCGCCGACATCCAGCACACGCTGGACAACGGCTGGAACTTCAAACTGGCCGCCGCGCACCGCAACTACCAATCGCGCGAGCTGATCTCAGGCATGGGCAGCAGCACCGTGGATGTGGTGGACCACCGCATCAGCCACGGGTTCTATCCGGGCGGCGCCAGCCGGTTCAACACCGACTCGCGCGAGAACAGCATCGACATTCAGGCCTCTGGCCCGTACACGCTGTTCGGCCGCCAGCACGACTTGGTGGTCGGTTACAACGCCGCGCGCACGCACGCGCAGTCCAACCGCAAAGACGGCGACACCGACTTGTGGATCAATGACGCTTTCCATTGGAACAACGACGCCACCGAGCCATCATCCTACGAGTGGTGGCTGACGCAAGACATGCTGGTCAACCAGAAGATCCTGTACGCCGCGACCGTGCTGCATCCCACGGATCGGCTGTCATTCATCCTGGGCGGCCGGATGACGAACTACTCGTGGAGCCAGGACATCAACTACGCCAACGGCCGCCATCGTGCCTATTCCACGGACGTGCGCAACAAGCTCATCCCCTACGCCGGCGTGACCTACGACGTCGACACGCACCACACCGTGTACGCAAGCTACACGGACGTGTTCAAACCACAGGCCTATAACTTCGACGCCAACAACCGCCAACTGGACCCGCTGACCGGCAAGAGCTTCGAATTCGGCGCCAAGGGCGAATACCTGGATGGCCGCCTGAACGCCAGCATTGCGCTGTTCCAGCTCAAGCAGGACAACGTCGCCGAGCTGGACGCAAGCGGCGCGACAACGCCAGACGGCAGCACCGCTTACGTGGCGATTCCTGGCGTGACCACGCGCGGCGTCGAACTGGAAATGTCGGGCGAAGTGCTCCCGGGCTGGCAATTGCATGCCGGCTACACCTACAGCCGTTCACGCGATCGCGAAGGCCGCCGCGTCAGCAGCACGCAGCCGCAACAGCTGTTCAAGCTGGCCACCACCTACCGCTTGCCGGGCGACTGGAACCGGCTGACCGTAGGCGGCAACCTGCACTGGCAAGGCAATATCTTCTTCACGCAAGAAGTCGATGCACGCAACTATCGATTCACGCAGGACAGTTACGCGGTGTTTGGCTTGATGGCGGGATACGACTTCAACAAGGATTTGCGCCTGACGGTCAACCTGAATAACGTGTTCGACAAACACTATTACTCGGGCATGGGCAACTACAACTCGGTCTACTACGGCGCGCCGCGTAACGTGTTCGCACAGCTGCGGTACAAGTTCTAAACCCAGGTCAGCGTGGACCGGAGGGGGCCGCAGCCCGCGCCGCCTCGACCTCGCGCATCAGGCTTGCCGCATCCGGCCGCAGCGGCAACACCAGCTTGCCTGCGCGGTCGATGGCGCCCCACTCGCCGCCCGTCATGAAGCTGTGTTCGCCGTCGGGCGTGAACGCCTTGCGGCAGCCTTCGCACACCACGGCCAGACCGGCGCTGTAACGGTCGACCCATTCGTAAGGGGTGGCCAGCACGCGGTTGAGCTGCGTGTCGTAATAGGCCATGCCGCCCGACCAGGGGCCGCGCGTCAAGCCGTCGTCGAAGTCGTCGGCCATGTTGTCGTAGGTGACGACGGCGGCCGACTTGCCGTCGGGCCGCACCCAATACCAGGACCGGTTCGTAAAGACCGGCGACAAGCCATCGGCGTTGAAATCCATCTGGCCCAACAGGCCGGGGCGGAATACCAGCGTGCCGCCATCCACGCGCGCGCAGTGTTCGGCGG
The DNA here is from genome assembly GCF_902859595.1 of Achromobacter kerstersii. Taxonomy (GTDB): domain Bacteria; phylum Pseudomonadota; class Gammaproteobacteria; order Burkholderiales; family Burkholderiaceae_B; genus Achromobacter; species Achromobacter kerstersii. The sequence goes on from NZ_CADIJQ010000008.1 coordinate 176,359, forward strand.
CATTCAACATTCCGCCTTCGTCTTTTTCCGCAATCATGCAGTTCAGGTCGAAGGCGGCGGCGGCGGCGGCATCCGCCGACGTCACCGTCAGCAGGGAAAACAGCAGGGTCGTCAACATGGCGGGCATCCTAGCATGCGCATGCACACAGCCGGGCTACGCGCCATGTTGACGGAAACGGCTGTCGAACCCCGCGTCAGTTCGCCGTCGCGCCCGAGTCCTTCACGGCCTTCGCCCAGGCCGCGATCTCGGCCTGGATGAACGTGCCGAACGCGGCCGTGTTCAGGTTGGAGGCGGCTGCGCCCTCTTCCATCAGGCGCTGTTTCACCGCGGGCGCCGCCAGCGCGCCGCTCAATGCCGCGTTCAATTTGTTGACCACTTCAGGCGGCGTGCCGGCCGGCGCCACGACGCCATGCCATGACACAGCCTGAAAGCCGGGCAGCCCGGATTCGGCCATCGTCGGCACATCGGGCATGGCGGGGGAACGCTCGGGGGACGTCACCGCCAGCGCGCGCAAGGTGCCCGCCTTCACGTGCGGCAACACGCCAGGAATGGTCGTGAACATGAAGTCGATCTGGCCGCCGATCAAGTCGGTAATGGCGGGGCTGCCGCCCTTGTACGGCACGTGCGTGAATTCCAGCTTGGCCGCGCTCTTGAACATCTCGCCGGCCAGATGGCCCGGCGTGCCGGCGCCCGCCGAACCCATGTTCGTCTTGTCGCCTTGACCGCGTATGTACGTGATGAGTTCCTGCACGTTCGCGGCCTTGACGTTGGGGCCGATCACCAACACATTCGGCACCGTCGCCAGCAACGTGACCGGCGTGAAGTCTTTCACCGCGTCATACGAAATGCGCGAGTACAGCGACGGGTTGATGCCGTGCGTGCTGGCCGTGGCCAGCAGCAGCGTGTAGCCGTCCGGCGCGGACGAGGCCACTTGCTTGGCGGCAATGGTGCCGTTGGCGCCGCCCTTGTTGTCGATGACTATGGTCTGGCCCAGCGTCTTGGCGGCTTCGGCCGCCACCGTGCGCGCCAGGATGTCAGACGTGCCGCCGGCGGAGTGCGGCACCACCAGCGTGATGGGCTTGGAAGGAAAGGATTGCGCGTGCGCCACCGGCAGGGCCGGCAGCAGACAGGCGGCCAGCGCAACGCGCGCGGGCAGTCGGGTAAGGAACATTGTTGTCTCCAGGGTTGTGATGAGTGCGGCGTCTTCACAGGACGCCGTCATTCCCGCGAGGGGTGGGGCCGTTCAGTCAGACCCCAGTTGCAGCTTGTTCGGTTGGCGCTTTTCAATCGACCACTTGAGCAGCGCCGCCGAGCGGTAAATACCGTGCGCGAACTTGCCGTAAGGCAGCGTCAGGAACAGCGCCATCACTACGCCCAGGTGTATCGCCAGCAACAGCGCCATGGCGCTGCCATCCCGGCCTGCCAGCAAGGCCAGCCCCGTGGCGCTGGTCAAGAACAGCAGCAGGATGAAGCCGCGGTCCATGGGCTTTTGCGCGGCGTCGCCTTGCTGCGGGTGACGCTTGATGTTCAGCCACAGCAGGCCGGCCGGGCCAATCAACAGCCCGATGCCGCCCGCCGTGCCCAGCAATACCGGCGCGCTGAAGAACGGATACGGCGCCTGCTGGCCCAGCAGATAGTGATACCCCGTGGCCACGCAGGTGGCGGCAAAACACAGCATGAAGCCGTAGAAGGTGAAGTGATGAAAGCGCCGGCGCCACAAGGTGAAGGCGTCGTCCGCGTTGTTGCAGCCCTTGCCGTGGCCGCCGTCCAGGTAGCGCAGCCGTAGCGCGTCGTGCGCCGCCTCGGCCACCGCCGCGCCGGATGCCGCCCCCGGGCTGACGTTGCGCCAGAAGCGCGTAACGCCCACGCCCAACGCCAGCATCGAAAAGCCGAACACCACGCCGAACATCAGCGCCAGCGTGTTGTGCGGGAACACCGCGTAGAAATTGCCGGCCATGGGCTCGTGAAAAAGCCCCCCCGCCATCAGCACAGCCAGCACCAGGAACAGCGCCAGGCCGCCTGCGGTCGCCAGCGACAAGGCCAGGCCGTTGCGCTTGTACAGCGTGCCCAGCGCGGCGGGCCAGGCGTAATCGGTGTAGGTCTGCATGCGGACCTTGGCCATGGCCTGCGGCACGTTCACCGCAAACTCGTGCGGCGGCGCGTACTGGCAGGCGTGCAGACAGGCGCCGCAGTTGTGGCACAGGTTGGCCAGGTAGTTCAGGTCGGCCTTGCCGAATTCCAGGCGGCGCGTCATGGCGGGAAACACCGCACAGAAGCCTTCGCAGTAGCGGCAGGCATTGCAGATCTGCATGACGCGCGCCACTTCGGTTTCATCGCCGGTCAACGCGTCTGCTTGCGGCTTGGCGTTTTTGCCCATCCATCGGACGGGTTGTTCGGTCATGGCGGGTTGGCCGCCGGATTGAGGGTGGGCGTGCCCCTGCGCATCGGCTTGGGAAAACGATTGCGCCTCGCGGGCCAGGGCTTCAAGCTGCTTCATGTGGTGCTCTTCGCAAGGGTCTGTTGGCGCGCAGCGGCGGCGGCGCGGGTGCCGGCAATGCGGCCGAACGCCGTGCCGATGGACATGCCCACGCCTGCCGTGTAGCCCTTGCCCAGCACGTTGCCGGCCATCATTTCGCCGGCCACGAACAGGTTGGCGCTAGGCACATCGTTAAAGCGCACGGCCGCGGTGTCGTCCACCTTCAGGCCCAGATAGGTAAAGGTGATGCCGGGGCGCAGCGCGTAGCCGTAGAACGGCGCCGTGTCGATGGGGCGCGCCCAGTGCGTCTTGGCGGGCGTGACGCCTTCGGTGTGACAGTCGTCCAGCGCGGTGTGGTCGAACGTGCCGACACGACAAGACGCGTTGTAGTCGCGCAAAGTCCTCTCGAACGTGGCGGCGTCCAGGCCCAGCTTTTCAGCAAGCTCGGGCAAGGTGTCGGCCTTCACGCCCGGAAACACCGGCGGCATGAAGCGGCCGACGGCCTTGGCGTCGATGATGGAATACGCGATTTGGCCGGGCTGCATCGCGGTCAGCCGGCCCCAGATGGCGTAGCGCTTTGGCCAGAAGTCTTCGCCTTCGTCGTAGAAGCGCACGGCGTCGCGGTTGACCACGACGCCCAGCGACACGCAGTCAATGCGCGTACAGATGCCGCCGTCATACAGCGGCGCGCGCGCGTCGATCGCCACGCAGTGGGATTGCGACGGGTCGCCAATACTGTCCGCGCCCGCATCCAGCATGAATTTCAGCAGCACGCCCATGTTGAAGCGCGTGCCACGGATCAGGAAATTGTCGGCCGGCCATTCGCCGCGTTCGTTCTGGCCCCAGGCCTCGCGCAACCATTCGCGGTTGGACTCAAAGCCCCCGGCGGCCAGCACACAGGCGCGCGCTTCGATGCGTTCGTCGCCGATGCGCGCGGCCTTGAAGCGGCCGTCTTCCAGTTCCAGCGCATCAACCGGCGCGTTGTAGCGGATCTGCACGCCCAGCGCCTCGGCGCTGCGGTAGTACGCGTTGACCAGCGCTTTGCCGCCACCCATGAAAAACGCATTGGTGCGCGCCACATGCAACGCGCCCGACAACGGCGGCTGGAAGTTCACGCCATGGCGGCGCATCCAGTCGCGGCACGTCGACGATTCGCGGATGACCAGGCGCGCCAGATGCTCGTTGGTCAATCCGCCCGTGACCTTCAGCAGGTCTTGCCAATATTCTTCTTCGGGATACGCGTCGATCAGCACGTCCTGCGGCGCATCGTGCATGCAGCGCAAATTGCGCGTGTGCTGCGAATTGCCGCCACGCCATTCGCGCGGCGCGGCTTCCAGCAGCATCACGCTGGCGCCCGCTTCGCGCGCCATCAGGGCCGCGCACAGCGCCGCATTGCCCCCTCCCACCACCAAGACGTCCACCATGCCATCGTCCCCAATTCAAGAGGCCGACTGTACCCAGCGGGTGGCGCGCGCGATATCAGGCAGGCGTCAACGGGTCTTCACGATTCGTGAAGGGTAACGACCGCCCACTTGCCCTCGCGCGCCAGCGTGCGCGACACATCGGCCAGCACCAGGCGGGCGGCCAGCGCCGCGGGCGAGAGCTCGTCGTCCGACAAACTGGCCAGCAGATTGGGGCGGAACAGGTGCGCGTCTTCAATGCGCGCCATGTGCAGCTGGCCGGGCGCGATGCGCGCGGTGGCCGAGCTGGGCTGGATGGTGGCGGCGTTGCCCAGCTGTACAACGTCCATCAGCAATGACAAGCCATCCACTTCAGCCACCACGCGCGGCGTCTGGCCCAGTTGCTGGAACGCGTTGTTGACCAACGCCCGCAAGCCATGGCGGCCGCTGGGCAAGACCAGCGGCAAGTGAGCGATGGCAGCCAGCTGCGTAGTGCCGCCCGACGCGCCGCCCGATGCGCCCCCCGATGTCGCCCCCGATGTCGCCCCCGATGTAACCCCCGATGGCAACCCCGGCATGTCGCGATGCGCGCAGAGAAACAAGGGTTCGTCCAGCAAAGGCATCACGCTCCAACGGCGCGCGGATTCGGTGTGGAACACGATGGCCAGATCCAGCAGACGGCCGTTGAGCATGTCGCTTAAATGGCCCGACAGCGCCTCGACCAGATGCAGCCGGATGTCGGGATAACGCTCGTTCATGGCTTGCAGGAACGGCGCCCCCAGAATAGCGGCGGTGGTGGATGGCAGGCCCACGCTGACGTGGCCGGCCAGCCGCGCCTGCTGCGCGGCCTGCACGGCGTCATCGGCATGGCGCAGGGCCAGTTGCGCCTGACGAAAGAACGCCAGGCCCGCATCGGTGGGCACCACGCCGCTGGCGCTGCGCTGCAACAGCCGCGTCGACAATTCGCCTTCCAGGCGGCTGATCTGCTGGCTGAGCGCGGACGTGACCATGCCGATGGACATGGCCGCCCGGCCGATGCTGCCCGCCTCAACGACGCGAACGAAGTAACGCAGTTGGCGCAGTTCCATGGCGGGCTCGGTGTTGCCGTTACGGCGCGGGCGGAATCGTCAGGCCGCGCACGACGGCCGGGCGGGCGACAAAGGCTTCCAGCACGCGGGCCACGTTCTTGAACTGCGAGAACTCGACGAGGTCTCCTGCGCCATAGAAGCCAACCAGGTTACGCACCCACGGCAGGATGGCGATGTCGGCGATGGTGTATTCGTCGCCCATGACCCAGTCGCGGCCTTCCAGGCGCTTGTCCAGCACGCCCAGCAGGCGCTTGGATTCGGCGGCGTAACGGTCGCGCGGACGCTTGTCTTCGTAGTCCTTGCCGGCAAACTTATGGAAGAAGCCCAGTTGGCCGAACATGGGGCCGATGCCGCCCATCTGGAACATCACCCATTGCAGCGTCTCGTAGCGCCCGGCCGTGTCCGCGGGAATGAACTGGCCCGTCTTGCTGGCCAGATAGATCAGGATGGCGCCCGACTCGAACAGCGCCAACGGCTTGCCGTCGGGGCCATTGGGGTCAAGGATGGCCGGAATCTTGTTGTTCGGGCTCAGCGACAGGAACTCGGGCGAAAACTGGTCTTGCGTATCGAAACTGACCCGGTGCACCTCGTACGGCAGCCCCATTTCTTCCAGCAGGATCGACACCTTCACGCCATTGGGCGTGGGCAGCGAATACAGCTGAAGGCGGTCGGGATGCTGGGCGGGCCACTTCTTGGTGATGTCGAACGAGGCAAGGGAGGTCATGCGGGGTTTCTCCAGGGGAGGCGGGAATTTGTGGCGTCAATCCTAGCGCAAATGCCCCACATCTCGATGAAATTCCGGGTCGGCGGGCGGGGTGAATGGCGGGCGGCGCCCCAGGGCGGCAGCCGGTTTCAGCGGGCGTTAGCGCGTTTCAACGGTTCTCAGCGGACAAACACGCGGCGCAGCACCCACCGCGCCGCCGCCACGGCCAGGGCAATGGGCAGCACCAGGCGCCATTGCGCCAGAAACAATTCGCGGGTGGCCTCGCCGGACGCCCAGGTATTGCCGAACACCACCGGCGCGGGCGGGGCCAGGTACAGGGCGAGCAGCGCCGCGATGAACGTCAAACCTAACCGCCAGGCCGGGGGCAGGCGGGGTGCGGAGAATCGCTCGGCCACCACCAGCACCAGCAGGCCGGCCAGCCCCGCCAGCACGGCGTCGGCGTAGAAGTCGCGCGGCGAGTAAACGTAGGGCGCATCGGGCACCGCCCAGCCGTAGTTGCCTGTTGTCAGCAACGAGGTCAGGCAGGCGCCAAAGAGCGCGGCCGCGCCCGCCAGCAGCAGGAAGTCGCAAACGCGGAGCAGGAGTTTCGGCATGAGACGCATGGGATAAGGGCGATGGAGTGCGGGCGGGGAAGGCGGTGGGCCGGGCCACAAGGGCCGGAGCATGCCACAGCTTGTGGCGACGCGCAGAAGGATTCCACGGCAAGGGCGACGAAGCGTCTAACGAAGAAGACAGCGAAGAAGCCAGCGAAGGAGTCAATGAAGGCGTCAGCGAAGGAGTCAATGAAGGCGTCAGCGAAGAAGCCAGCGAAGGACTCGACAACGCGTTCAACGAAGGTTCACCCCGCTTCGCGCGCCTCGGGCTACAGTGTTCGGCGTCCCCTGCCTCCCTGCCCGCCATGCGCCCGCCCTGCTTACGCCATTCGCTGCTTGCCCTGACCTTGGCCTTGGCCACCGCCCTATCCGCGCCGGCCTCTGCCGCCGCGCTGACGGACCAGCGCTATGGCCCCGACGCCGCGCAGATCGCCGACGTCTACCTGCCCGACGCCCCGCACGCGCGCGCCGCCCCCATCCTTGTCATCGTGCATGGCGGGTCATGGAAGAACGGCGACAAGGCCGCGGCGGAAGTCGTCGACAACAAGCTCGCCCATTGGCTGCCCCAGGGCTACGCCATCGTGTCGGTCAACACGCGGCTCATGCCGCAGGCACGCCCCGAAGCGCAAGCCGAAGACCTGGGGCGCGCCATCGCCTGGATCACCCAACAGGCCCCAAGCTGGCAGGCGGACGCCAGCAACGTGATCGTCATGGGCCATTCATCGGGCGGGCATCTGCTGGCGCTGCTGGCCGCCGACGACGCCATGCGGCAACGCACCGGCGCGCCGCTCTGGCGGGCCAGCGTCATCCTGGATGGCGCGGGGTTTGATCTGCTGGACGTCATGCCCCGCCCACACGCCCCGTTCTACGACGAGGCCTTCGGCACCGACCCCGCGCGCTGGGCCGTGGCCTCGCCCGCCGCGCAACTGCGCGGCGGTCAACCGCCCGCGCTATTCGTCTGCTCGACCTTGCGCCCCGACCCTTGCCGGCGGGCGCAACGCTACGCGGATTTGCTGACCGCGCAAGGCGGCCAGGCCGAGCTCGTTGGCGTGGCGCGCAACCACGCGCAGATCAACGCGGACGTGGGCGCGGACAACGACGAAACCCGCGCGATCAGCGCCTTCATCGATGCGCGGCTGGCGCGGTAGTGCGTTCGTGACACAATCGGGCTCGCCGACATAACCGGCCCCCTGGCACCGCCCTCCGCAGCTTCCATGACACCTTCGATGCAGCACCGCTTGACTCCGCTATTCCTGGCCGCCGCCGCCCTGCTGACGCCAATCGGCGCGCAGGCCGACGCCCCCGCCGAACCACCCGCCGGCATGGCGCAATACGGCGCAGGGCCGCACGGCCAGGCCCTGACGCTGACGCTGCTGAACAACCACGATGCCGCCCCCGCCCCCAACACGCCCTACCGTTTGTTCCTGACGGGCAAGCAGGAATCTATCCACAACACGCCCAGCCAGGACGGCATCCTGCATGGCGTGACCGATGCCGACGGGCGCACCGCCTGGGTCTGGACAGACAAGCCGCACGACCCCGACGACTTCACGCTGATCCGCCGCGTAGGCGACGGGGCGTGGGGCCATTTCTTCCAGCTGCACTCCTCCAGCCGCGAAAGGGAACCCGTACCCGCCTGGCCCTACGTTCTGACCATGCATCAGCGCTGGGGCGAGCAATGGGTAGACCTGGGCTACACCACGCGCCAAGGCGCGACCGCGTACTTCAGCCACGACGTGCCGGCCGTGCCGATATCGTTGTCGATTGAATCCGATGTCACCGACAACCGGAAGTGCTTCGACGAGCTGGACGCCATCAACCGCAAGTTCAGTCAGAACGATGCGGAAGGCGCGCAGCAGTTGATCAACACCATGCATTGCGCGGAAACACCCCTGCAGCAAATAAACGTGGCGCATCTGCTGCTGATGACCGGCCGCAAGGACGCGGCGCAAGCATGGCTGCTGCGTGCGCGGGCGTGGCGCTTCCCGGAATCGCTCAAACCTGTCGACACCGCCTTGTTGCGCGACCGGCTGGAACTTGAGCAGTTGCTGGGCATGCCGGACCTGGCGCTGGCCGATGCAGAAGCGCTGCAACAACGCCAGAACAAGCGCGGGCGCGGCTCTCACGCCGACGACACCGACTGGGCCAACAACGTCGCGTACTACCTGGCGGACTTTCCTGACTATCTGCCGCAAGCCGAGGCCCAGGCGCGGCAGTCGATCCGGGTGCGGGGGCCTAACGCGTACAACCAAGGCACGCTGGGCTGGATCTTGAGCTTGCGCGGCGATGCCGACGAAGGCCTGCGTCTGCTGCACACGTCGTATCGCGACTTGTCGCGCAACGAGGAACTCGTGGCCGACTATGGCCTGGCGCTTTGGCGTAGCGGCCAGCGGGAGCAGGCCGTGCGGCTGTGGGACGAAGCCCAGGCGCAATGCGTGTGGGGCCGGCGCATGCACGACGCGATGCGCGACGTGCAGTACCCGCACCCCTACTTCCAATCGACAGAGTCCGACGCGGTGAAGGCGTATCGGCAACGCTGCGATCCGCCCAGAACGAAACGCAAGACGGTGGCGGGCGGCCCCGCGTAATCGCGGTTTCGGGCTCGCGGTTTCGGGCTCGCGTTCCGGGATCGCGTTCCGGGATCGCTGGTCCTTGGGCGCGTCTCCGGGATTGCTGTACCCGGAGCGCTTGCCCGTCACCGCCTTGCCGTCGCCGTGATTACTTCTCGTCCTTCATCTTCACTTCGCTGGCCGTGTCCGCCTTCAGGCCGCTGGTGTTGATCTTGCCCGGCGGCGGCGCGTCGATCTCGTCCAGGTTGGCGGCGGCCGGCGCGGGCGCCGCCACATCGTCCAGGTTCACGGCATCCGCCACGGGTGCGGCGGGCTTGGCCTTGGGCGGCGCTTTGGGACGCGGCTTGGCCGGCACGCGCGGCTTGGCGACTTCCAGCGGACGCGTGTACAGATTGCCGTCTTGATAAACCAGCATGTAAGGCTTGCCGACGGCGGGCTTCACGGTTTGACGCGCGGTCCACTGGCCATTGGCCACATTGAATGACAGCGGGCCTTCGCAGCTGCGATAGCTGTTTTGCCACTTGGACGATTGCGTGCCCGACACGCGGTACACGTGATAAACGTGGTTGCAGCCCAGCTCCGGAACGTCCAGCGTGATCAGCGTCGCGCCAGGCACTTCGGACACATTGGCCACCATCATGGCCGCGCCCTTGACCTCAAGCTCCATCACTTTTTTCTGGCCGTACAGCTTGATGTCGTAGGAATCGTTGTAGTACTTGCGCAGCGCCGCGCGCTCGCCATTCACGGTGAACACCTGCTGCTCTTTGGCCAGCACTTCACCGAAATCCAGGCCCATCTTGCCCGAGCCGGTGCTGACGCACCCCGTCAGCGCCAATACGGCCGTGACGGAAACTATTGCGCCAAATGAACGGCTGACATCGGACCTGATTGCCAATTTCGTTGAAACCCATCCGACGAATGCTGAAGCCATTCACTAACCCCTTGATTTAGCGCGATATTTACCCGAATAGGAACATTCCTGACGGACGTATCATTTATTTCCAAATGATTCGCAATGTTATACTGTAAACCAATCCGTACAGGGCGAGGCTCGAAGCATGAAGAAGGTCTGCGTGGCCGCGGCAATCGCCGCCAGTGTTGGCAGCCTGCCAGCGCACGCCGAGGCGTATCGCCTGGCATATTCCAAAGCCGAAAACATCGAAATATTCATCGACCACGCCACGGGTACGCCCTGGTGCGGTCCTCACCTTGATCTGCGCGCCGTGTACGGCGCTGCCCCAGACGCCGCCGCATTGGGCCGTTTGCTGCCCAAGATCGGCGTGCTGCTCAGCAAGCAATGCCCCCAAGCCGTCGACCTGCGCTGGACCAGCGTCAACAACGCCGGCGCACGCGTAGCGGACGGCACCAGCACGAAAGCCAACGGTTGGGCGATGCAGGTGGCGGCGGCTGCGGTAGCGCCCGTGGCTGCGGCTCCCGTTGCACCTGCTCCTGCTGCCGCGGCGACCGCCCCCGCGATTGCCGCCCCGGCCGTCACCGCCCCTGAAGCGGCGCCCGCAATTGCTCCCACGGCTGTGTCGCCGCAAGCGCCGGCGCCCGTCGCCGCTGCGCCGCTAGCCGCAGCGCCTGCGCAAGTGGAAGCGCCAGCGCCCACGGTATCCGTTCAAGCTCCCGCCAGCGTCGCGCCCATCGCGCAAGCGCCGGTGGCACCGGCCCCAGTTTTTGAAGCGCAACCTGCCGCGGCCCCGACTCCAGCCCCAGCTCCGGCCCCTGCCGCCGCTGAACCCGCCGCGCCGGCGCTGGCGGCTGCCCCTGCCCCTGCCCCTGCCCCGGCCACTGCCACTGCCACTGCCTCCGCTACGGCCCCGGCCCCGGCCCCGGCGCCAGCGCCTGCGCCCGCCCCCGCCGTCCAAACCGCCTTCGCGGTCAGCGGCTGGACGCCACCGTCGCCCGCCGCCGCGTTGGCCAGCACCCAGATGCTGAAGACCATGGCGGATCAGAACGGCTGCAAGGTCGTCTCGACCTTCCGCCTGGGCGAAGGCGCGCAATACATCACGTTGAAATCCGACGGCTTGACCTGCGGCCCCGACGGCTACGCCACGGGCAAGGGCCGGTTGCGGCTGGAACGTTCCGACGGCGCGCGCATCGGGCAGAGCAATGACGTGTGGGTCGTGTCGGGCATTCCGTTCACATCACCCGTCGCCGCTGCGCGCCTGGCCTATGTCAACGACGAAGGCACGCTGTGGTTCCACCTGGACAGCGACCCCGCCAGCCGCTCGCACTACCTGATGCGCGCCGAACGCATGTCGTACGGCAGCGGCCTGGACGTGTGGCGCGTGAGCCGCATCGATGTCGTCACCGAAAGCGCGAACGTGTTCCGCAACGCCACTGACATCAAGGTTGCCGTGGACGGCGCGCTGCGCGTGCTGGAACGCACCGCACTGCCCGACGCCGGCAATGCCCGCATCGTGTTCTCGGACGACTTCCAGCAAGGCGCCATTGGCGACCAGATGGAGCACCTGCTCTACGTGATCACCGCCGACCGCCCGACCGACTGGCGCACCGGCAAGCCGCGCGGCGAATGGCGCTACAACCTGCAATACGCGCAGAACTACCTGTTCAAACGCGACGAAATGCTGGCCCGCAAAAAGCGCGAAGAATTGATGCGCCTGGCCAACAAGGAACGCGACCACCTGCGCCAATACCAGAACCTGGTGGAGCAGGCCAAGAGCGATCCCAAGGGCATCCTGGGACGCATGCAACGCGACGTGCACTACGACTTGCTGACCGGCGGCGACTACCGTTCGCTGATGGCCGGCCGCAAGGCGGCGGTGCGCATGGTCGTTCACGTGGACGATCACAAAGACAACGACGCCATCGCCGACTGGCCCTACGAAATGCGCCTGCCCGGCCAGAAGGCCATGAAGGAAGGCTGGTATCTGGTGCCGGGTGAAATCACGCTGGACGCCAAGCGCCAGGACGACAAGGGCCTGCCGCTGACCTTGCTGACGCTGGGCCAGGCCGCGCCCGTCGCGTGCCAAAAGGAAGGCTGCGCCGACCTGAACGACCCGCTGGTGGGCGCCCGCATGATGCTGGGCCTGCCGGACTGGACGCCTGAAAAGGCCCAGGCCGTGATCGACCAAGCGACCCAACCCTAACCGCCAGACGAGCAACGCAATGATCAAACAAAAGAATGGCCTGATCGCAGGCGGTGTCGTGGTGGTGCTGGTTGCTGCCTGGTGGGGCCTGGGCGCGTATGCGTCCGGCAAGGCGGAAGACGAAATCGTGGCGCTGCTGGACAAGACCGGCCAGCGCGACATGGTGCGTTGGGAAAGCATTTCGGCGTCGCCCTTCGGGTCCGCCAAGTTGAAGCAGGTGACGATCGGCCCGGCGGGATCACCCATCGCGCTGATCGACACCGTCAAGATCAGCGGGCTGCGCAACACCGCCGACCGCCGCAGCGGCGACGTCACGATTGAAGGCGCCGCGTTGCCCAACGGCTACAGCGTGCTGAGCCAGACGGATCTGGCCCGCCAAGGCGGCAAGCTGGACCTGCCGCCCGCCAACCTGCGCGTGCGCTGGGACTACGACCGCGACGACGACGACGCCGAAGTTCATCTGAACCTGGAACAGCCCGACGCGCTTAGCGCGGAATTGTCGCTGAACTTGGACCGCGTCAACGCCGCGGTGGCCATGGCCGAAGACGGCTCGGCGCTGGCCGCCGCAGGCATGATGGGTTTGATGGGCATGGGCCGCCTTGACCGCACGCTGGCCCCGCTGGCCGAAATGCGCATCAAGACGGGCAGCCTGTCGGTGAAGGACGACGGCCACGTCAAACGCAGCATTGAACTCTTCAAGCGCTACAACCTGACCGCCACGCCCGGCGACGGCAACCCCGACAAACAGCGCGCCAAGCAATTCGACAAACTGGTCAGCGACAGCAAGAAGCGCTGCTATGACCAAAAGTCGTTCGCCGGTTTCAAAGACAACGACGACGCCTGCAAGGCCGCAGCCAATTTCGCCAGCGGCGACAAGCGTTCGATCACGCTGACGCTGAACCCGCGCAATGGCGTATCGATGGCGGAATTGCTGTCAAACGCGAACAATCAGGCCAAAGCATTTGCGCTGCTGGCGCCAGCGCTTGAGAACTGAGCCGCGCCTATAATCTCCTGCATACGCTGCGCACGACGCGCCTGCTGAGGGGCAGCCGCAGGAGACCTCCATGACATTCACGTTGAAGCATTTGCTTGCCCTGCTTGCCACCGCTGTGTTGCTCAGCGGCTGCGCGCCCGGTAACGGCGGCCCGCCCCACCCGGGCGCGGTCAATCCGTACAGCAGTGGCGGCTTTAATGACGCCGGGCCAAACTACCCGGATACCGGCCGCTGACCTCACCGCGCCCCGCCTGCCACGTGCAGCCGGGGCGCGGAACGCATAACAGCTTTGCGCGCCACGCGCATCCCGCCCAGCCATTGAAATCCTAGACTACCTGCACATCACAGGCGTCAAGGAGAAGGCTTTGCAGCCGCTGTTATCAAACGTGAAAGTGCTGGACCTGAGCCGGATTCTGGCCGGCCCCTGGGCCAGCCAGATCCTGGCCGATCTGGGCGCGGACGTCATCAAGGTCGAGCGGCCTGGCCTGGGCGACGACACCCGGTCATGGGGCCCGCCGTTCCTGAAAGACGAACAGGGCCAGGACACCACCGACGGTGCCTATTTCATCGCCACCAATCGTGGCAAACGCTCCATCACGCTGGACTTGCAGACGCCCGAAGGCCAGGCGCTGGTCAAGGAGCTGTGCCGTGACGCGGACGTCGTGCTCGAAAACTACAAGGTCGGCACCCTGGCCCGCATGGGCCTGGATTACGAATCGCTGTCCAAAATAAACCCACGTCTGGTGTATTGCTCGGTCACGGGTTTTGGCCAGACGGGCCCGCGTGCAGCAGAACCCGCCTACGACTTTCTGATCCAGGCCATGGGCGGCCTGATGAGCGTCACGGGCGAACGCGACGACAAGCCCGGTGGCGGGCCGCAAAAGGTGGGCGTGCCGATTGTGGACCTGACCACGGGTGTCTACGCTGCACTAGGCATCGTTGCCGCGCTGCTGCGCCGTTCGCAAACGGGCCAAGGCGAACACATCGACGTCGCCATGCTGGACGTGCAGGTCGGCCTGCTGGCCAACCAGGCGATGAACTTTCTGTTGGGCAATCGCGTGCCGCGCCGCACGGGTACCGCGCATCCCAACATTCAGCCTCAACGCACCTTCGCCTGCGCCGATGGAGACATTGTGATCGTCGTGGGTAATGACGCGCAGTTCGCCACGCTGTGCCGTTTGCTTGGCCAGGATGCGCTGGCGCAAGACCCGCGCTATATCACCAACAGCCAACGCGTGAAGAACCAGGCCACGCTGGACCCCATCCTGGACGCAATCTTTGCCGCGCAACCGCGCGCGCACTGGCTGGCGGCGCTGAAGCAAGCGGGCGTGCCGGCAGGGTCGATCAATACGGTGCCGGAAGTGTTTGAAGATCCGCAGGTCGTGCACCGCGCCATGCTGCGCCGGCTGCCGCATCCCGCTGCCGGTTCGGTGCCGCAAGTGATGAACCCCTTGCGCTTCGCGTCATCGGATTTGCGCGTGGATCGCGCGCCGCCGCTGTTGGGCGAACACACAGAACAAGTGCTGGAGGAACTGGGCATGAGCGCCGAGCAGATCCAGGATTTCCGCGACCGCAAGATCATATAAATCAAACGGAGACTGCCTCATGAGCCACCCGGAAAATCTCGCCGGCCCCTACACCGCGCTCGACGTCACGATAGACGGCGGCGTCGCCATCATCCTGCTTGCCAACCCGCCGGTGAACGCGTTGAGCACCGAGATGATGAACGAACTGTCGTGGGTGCTGGACCGCATCTCTGAAACCCCTGAGGTCCGCGCCGTGGTGCTGTCGGGGCAAGGCAAAACGTTCTGCGCGGGCGCCGACTTGAAGACCCGTGCCGCCACCATCAAAGGGCCGGGTGATCTTCCGCAGCACTCGCGCCGTACCCGCGAGTGCTTTCACGCCATCCGCGAATGCGCCAAGCCCGTCATCGGCGCCATCAACGGCGCGGCGCTTGGCGCGGGCCTGGCCATCGTGGCGTCGTGCGACATCCTGCTGGCCGCCAACACGGCGGTGGTGGGCCTGCCGGAAATCAATGTGGGCCTGCTGGGCGGGGGCCGCCACGGCATGCGGCTGTTCAGCCATTCGCGTCTGCGCAGAATGATGCTGACCGGTTTGCGAATCGATGGCGACGAACTCTACCGGCTGGGCATCGTTGAAGCCTCCGTTCCCGCCGACGCACTGATGGACCGCGCCATGGAACTGGCGCGCGAACTGGCGTCCAAGAGTCCGCTGGCAAGCGCGCTGGCCAAGCAGACGTTGAACGCCATCGAAGACATGAGCCTGCGCGACGGCTACCGGTACGAGCAGGACATGACGGCCGCCATCGCCAAAACCGAAGACGCCCAGGAAGCGCGCCGTGCGTTCCTGGAAAAGCGCGCGCCGGTCTTTCAGGGCCGCTAAGGAGACAACATGACCCGTGCGCTAGAAGGCGTAAAAGTCCTGGACCTGAGCCGCGTGTTCTCCGGCCCGTGGGCCGCGCAAATGTTGGCTGACTTTGGCGCTGACGTGATCAAGGTGGAACGCCCGGGGCGCGGTGACGACGTCCGGCATCAAGGCTATCCGATGCCCGGCCGCAACGGCGAACCCAGCCCGCAAACGTCGTCTTTCGTGGCGATGAACCGCGGCAAAAAATCATTGACGATCGATATCTCGCGGCCCGAAGGCCAGGCGCTGGTACGCCGGCTGGCGCAGACCGCCGACATCGTGATCGAGAATTTCAAAGCGGGCGACCTGCGCCGGTATGGGCTGGACTACGCGTCGCTGTCGGCGTTGAATCCCCGGCTGGTGTATTGCTCGATCACCGGCTTTGGCCAAACGGGGCCGTACAGCCACCTGCCCGGCTACGACCCGATCTTTCAGTCCATGAGCGGCCTGATGAGCGTCACCGGCGTGCCCGATGGCGAGCCGGGTGCGGGGCCGGTGAAGGCCGGCTATTCCGTGTCGGACTTGACCGCGGGCTTCTATGCGGTGGCCGCCATCCTTGCTGCCTTGCATCACAGGAATCAGATTTCGGGGGTAGGCCAGCATATCGATCTGGCGCTGCTGGACGCACAGATTGCCGCCATTTCGCATATCGGCATGAACTATCTGGCCAGCGGAAAACTGCCTGCGCGCATGGGCTCGGCGTCACAGATCACCGCACCTTTTCGCGCGTTCGCATGCAGCGATGGCCATCTGATGGTGGCGGTGGGCAACGACTCACAGTTCCGCAGCTTCTGCAAAGTCATCGGATTACCCGAGCTGGCCGAGGACGCGCGCTTCCTGACCAACCCCTTGCGCGCCGCGGCGCAAGCCGAGCTATCACGCCTGATCGAACCGGCGATGCGCCTGCGCACCGCCCAAGCGTGGAACGAAGCGCTGGCCGCCGCCAACGTGCCTTGCGGCCCCATCTACACGATGGACCAGGTGTTTGAAGACCCGCAGGTGCAGCATCGCAAGGTGCTGGGCAGCGTTGACCACCCCGAGCTTGGCGCCATGCCGGTTATCAACAACCCCATTCATTTTTCCAACACGCCCATCACGCCGGGCCTGCCCCCGCCGCTGCTGGGCGAACACACGGCGGCGGTGCTGCGCGCGGAATTGGGCTTGTCCGACGACGAGATCGCCCGCTTGCACGCGGAGGGCATCGTATGAACGCCGTTGACCACGACCTTATCGAAGCCATTCGCGACAGCGCACGCGACTTGCTTTCCAGGCGCGATCAGCGCCAAAGAAAGCGGGCCGCGCGCGCCGCAGACCGGGACTACTGGCAAGAGATCGCCACGGCCGGCTGGGTAGGCATGAGCGTGCCGGAAGCCCTGGGCGGCCTGGGCTTGGGCTGGCACGCGATGGCGGCCGTAATGGAAGAAGCGGGACGCGCGCAATTGCCCGAGCCGCTGGTGGGCGCGGGAGTGCTCGCCACCGCCCTGCTGACGCGCATTGATCCGGCGCCGGGCTCAACGCTGCGCGATCAGCTGCTGCAAGACCTTTGCGCCGGCACACGCATCATTGGCGTGGCCTGGCAAGAAACCGAAGGCCAGTTGGAAGCCGGCGAGGCGGCGGGCGCGTTTGGCGTCAGCGTCACGGCGCGAGAAGGCGCTTACGTGCTGAACGGAGAAAAGCGCCACGTCATTCCCGGTGCGGGCGTGGACGGTTGGCTGGTGACGGCCGACGGCGAACACGGCACCGCGCTGTTCTATGTCGAAGCCGGCACCCCCGGCATCACGGCGCACGCACACACGCGCGCCGACGGCACGCCGGCCTGCCACCTGAGCATTGAGTCCGCCACGGTGCCCGCCGACGCGCTTGTGGCGCGCCATGACGTGCTGGACGCGGTTGACCACGCGTTGGACTACGGCCGGTTGATGCAGTCTGCAGAATTGATCGGGGTGGCGCGGCAGGTGCTGGCCGACACCGTGGCCTACCTGAACACGCGCCAGCAATTCGGCAAACCCTTGTCGTCGTTTCAAGCGTTGCAGCACCGCGTGGTCGACGCCGCAACGCAAATTGAACTGGCGGCAAGCAGCCTGCAAGACGCGCTGAACGCGTTGGCTGACACGCCCGACGCCATCACCGTGCGTAAGGTCGCGGCCAGCCGCGTCAAGGCGCGCGCGGCGCGTGCCGGGCTGGAGGCATCGCGGCTGGCTGTCCAGCTTCACGGCGCCATCGGCTACACGGAAGAATGCGATGTCAGCCTGCACTTCCGTAGCGCCCTGCACTTGTCCGCCTGGTTGGGCAACGCCACCGCCCACCGCCAGCGCTATGGCGCATTGGCGGACGACCCCGCCCCGCTGGCGGATGACGCAGACGAACCGGACAACGCGGCCGAGCCCTTTCCCCGGGATGCCGACTGGAATGGCATGCCCGAAGCGGACTTCCGCGCGCTGTTGCGCCGCTTCTTCCGCGCGCACTATCCGGCGCACCTGCGTCACGTTCCCTGGCGGCTGCATTGGGACGAGATCAAGGCGTGGTACTTCACGCTATCGCGCCAGGGCTGGATTGCCCCGTCCTGGCCCCGCGAACACGGCGGGATGGCGCTGTCGCCCGCCCGCCAGATTGCATTCATCGAAGAAGCCGAACGCTACGGCGTGGCGCGCGCGCCCGATCAAGGCCTGGTGATGCTGGGCCCGATTCTGATCCGCTACGGCACCGACGAACAGCGCGCCCGCTTTCTGCCGGGCATTCTGTCGGGCGAGGCCGTGTGGGCGCAGGGGTATTCCGAACCCAACGCCGGTTCCGATCTGGCGTCGTTGCGTTGCGAAGCGGTGACAGACGGCGATGCGCTGATCGTGACCGGGCAAAAGACCTGGTCAACGCTGGCGCAAGACGCCACCCACATGTTCATGCTCGTCCGCACCGACAAGAGCGTGAAGAAGCAGGCGGGCATCAGCTTCCTGCTGGTGGATCTGAACCGTCCCGGCATCAGCCGCCGGCCGATTCGAACCTTGTCCGGGCATGAAGAATTCTGCGAAGTGTTCTTTGATCAGGTCCGCGTGCCGCGTGCGAACGTCGTGGGTGAACTTAATGCGGGATGGGGCATCGCCAAGGCGCTGCTGGGGTTTGAACGGCTGTTTACCGGCAGCCCCAAGCACGCCAACCATGCGTTGCAGCAACTCTTCAGCATCGCGCGGCAACGCGGCCTGCTGGCTGACCCTGCATTCACGGACCGGCTGGCCGAGCTTCGGCTGGACAGCGCTGACCTGACCGCCATGTACCGCGTGTTCGCCGATCTGGCCCGTGCGGGGCGGCCGCTGCCACCTGAGCTATCGCTATTGAAAATCTGGGCCACCGAAACCCACGAACGGCTGGGTGCGCTGCTGATCCAGATTGCCGAAGAATATGGCGGCGCCGACATGCGGCTGGGCTACGGCAACAGCGGTGTCCAGCCGCTGGCGCCGTACATCAACGCGCTGGCCGCCACCATCTTCAGCGGCACCAACGAGATTCAACGAAACATCTACGCCAAACAGGTTCTGGGCCTGGACGGCGCATAACAACATGGCGCCGGCAAGACCCGGCGCGACCTGGAGAGAGACCATGCACAAAGCACCCGCACTGACGGTGGCGGCAATATTGATGGGCGCCGCGCTGCTGCCCGCAGCTCAGGCCGCCCAACCCTGGCCCAGCCAGCCTATCCGCATGATCGTGCCCTATCCGCCCGGCGGCTCGGTGGACAATCTGGCCCGGCTGCTGGCGCCCGCGCTGGGGCAACGGCTGGGCCAGACCATCGTCATTGAAAACAAGGCCGGCGCCAGCGGCACCATCGGCGTGGACGCCACCGTGCGCGCCACCCCCGACGGCAGCACCTTCGGCTTTGGCGTGCCGGGCGCCATTACCGGATTGCCTCACGTCATGAAGGTGCCGTACGACGTGGGCAGCATCCAGTATGTGTCGCTGGTGGCCCGCATTCCGCAGGTCATCATGGTCAACCCGGCGCTGCCCGACACGACGCTGGCCGCGTTCGTCAATGACGCCAAACAGCATCCCGGCAAGATCAACTATGGTTCCGCCGGCAACGTCACCACGCCGCATCTGGGCGGCGAATTGCTCAAGCAGCAAACCGGCATCGACATCATGCATGTGCCGTACAAGGGCGCAGCGCCCGCGGTGACGGCGCTGCTGTCCAACGAGGTGCAGATGTTCCCGGGCGATGCGTCGGCCGCGCTGGGCTTCATCAAGGCGGGCAAGCTGCGCGCCTTGGCCGTGGCCAGCCCCGAACGCTTCGAAGGCCTGCCTGATGTGCCGACCACCCGCGAAGCCGGCTTTCCCGGCGTGATCGTGGAATCGAACTACGGCATCATTGCGCCCACCGGCACGCCCCGCGACATCGTGGACAAGATGGCGGACGCCATCGCCCAATCCCTGGCGGACCCGGTGCTGCGCAAGAAGATGATCGACCAAGGAGCCATCCCGGCGGCCACCACGCCTGACCAGTACCGCACACTGATGGAAACGGAATCAAAGAAATGGGGCGAGGTCATCCGGCGCGGCAAGCTGGGGCTGGAATGATCCATTCCCGTGCGCTTTGCCGTACGCTTATGCCGTTGCTTGAGCCCCTAACCGTGAACTGCCGAACATGCCTTCTGCCAAAGCCACTGGCCTGAGCCTGGACCTGACCGCCGATCTGCACAAATGGAGGGCGTTCCTGGCTATTGCGGAGCTGGGCAGCATCACACGCGCCGCGCTCTACCTGGACCAGGATCAATCGGTGCTCAGCCGCCGCATCAACGCACTGGAGCGTGAATGCAATGCGCGGCTGTTCAACCGGACAGGGCGCGGCGTGCATTTATCCGAAGTCGGAGAACGCCTGTTTCCGCTGGTGCAGACGCTGCTCAATGACGCCGAGCGGCTCGAGCTGGAACTCAACGGCCAGGCGCGTGAACCGGCGGGGGAAGTGACGCTGGGGCTGCTGCCGTCGACGGCGCACCCGCTTATCCGCCGCCTGTTTTCGCGGCTGCGCAAGCAGTTCCCGAAGGTGCACCTGAAGATTCTGGAGGGTTCCAGCGGCCAGATCGAAGAGTGGCTGACCGACAGCCGCGTCGACATCGCCATCCTGTACCGGTATGGCGACAAATGCCCGCCCGGCGAACAGGCATTGGCCTATGTGGATTCCTACCTGGTGGGCGCGGCGGGCGACACGCGCACGCAATCCGGCGAGGTCACGTTCGACCAGCTCAATGGCTTGCCCTTCATTCTGCCGGGCGCCCCCAACGGCCTGCGCAATGCGCTGGATGGCTTGGCGCGGGCGCGCAAGATCACCATTGCGCCGCTGATCGAGGCGGACTCGCTGCCGTTGATGAAGTCCATCGTCGAGCACGAAAAGATGTACACCGTGCTGCCCCTGCATGCCGTCTGGCAAGAGGTGCAGGAAGGCCGGCTCAGCATCGCCGCGCTGCGCGATCCCACCATGGGCCGCATCATCTCGATGGCGTTTTCACGTTCGAAAGGGCCCGGGCGCACCGTCATGGAAGTGGCGGCGCAGATTGAAACGCTGGTGCGCGAGATCGGCGGCGAAGGCGTGTGGCACGCGAGTCCGTGATGACGGACCCGGGGGTTCAGCCTGCGCTTAGCCTGACCGTATCCAAGGCGCAGCCTGCCGCCGGCAGACTACGCAAAACCGTATAGCCGCGCCGGGTTGTCCACCCATACTTTCTTGCGCAACCCCTCATTGCCCAACCAGTCATATGCCACGTCCACCAGGGCGTCCGCCGACGGCGCGGATGCGCCCATCCGAACGAACGGCCAATCTGATCCCCACAGCACCTGGTCTGGATTCGCAGTGGTATAGGCGTCGTGGATGAACCGCGCGTTCTCGTAGTCTGGCGCGGCGCCCACCCGGCACAGCGTCAGTTTCATCCAGATGCGGCCCTCTGCCAGCAGACGGTGCAACAGTTGAAAAGCCGGGTCTTGCTCACCGCGCGCCGGCACCACGCTGCCCAGGTGATCAATGACGATGGGCACGTCCAGCGCCGCCAACGCGGGCAGATGCTGCACATAGGCATCGCAAGGCGCCCATAGCTGAGCGTGCAGGCCAAACTGCTTCATGCGCGGCGCCAGCGCCGCCAGCTGGCCAAAGCCCACGCTGCCGGGGAAAAGATTGCCGGCCGGATCGCGCGCTTCCAGAAACCGCAAGCCGCGCACGCCGCCGTCCACCATCGCCTGCAACTGCGCATCCGTCACCGACGGATCGGCCACCGCAATGCCGCGCAGCCGATCGCCGCCCTGCGCCAGCGCATCCAGCAGCGCTGCGGGGTTCACGCCGTAGGGCGCGGGCTGCACCAGCACGCCGCGTGCCGCCCCTAGCGTGTCCAGCATGCGCAGGTAGCGATCCACCGGCGCGTCCGGTGCGGCGTAAGACGATGGATGCTGCAAGGGAAACCGGTCATACGGGCCGAACACATGGCAGTGCGTGTCGCAGGCCAGGGCAGGCAAGGCGTGTTGCGGCGCCACCGGCATGCGCGGCATTTCCGCGTTCATGACGGCTCCTTGCGCGCCAGCGGCGCCATGGCGCTCAATGCCGGCTGATCTTGTTCGCGCGGCGTATCCAGCGGCGCGGGCGCGTCGTCCGGCATGGGAATCTCGTGCGCGTTCAAGGTCATGGACACCATCGTGTAGTAGCCGATCACGGCCGTCAGTTCAACGACGCCCACCGCCGCCCACCGCTCAACGGCTTGCGCGTAAAGGGCAGGCTCGACCTGCCCCGTTTCTTGCAGCTGGCGTGCAAACTCGTACACCACCTCGTCATCACGGGTATCGAACACGGGCAGCGCGCGCGCCTGAATGGCATCCAGCACGGCGTCAGAAATACCGGCGGCACGCGCGGCCTGCGCATGGATATACCATTCGATCTGGCTGTTCCAGCGGCGCGCCGTGACCACGATGGCCAGTTCGCTGACGCGCGGCGGCAGGCTCGTGCCAAAGCGCAGCAAAGCGCCCAACGCCTGCCAGCGCTCGGCCAGCTCAGGGTTGTGCAACGCCGCACGCAAGGGGCCGACCAGGCGGCCACGCGGCCCCGAGACGATCTTCTCGTACACACGCTTCTGGTCATCAGTCATGCTGTCGGGAGAAGGCAGCGGGATACGGCTCATCATCATCCTCAGTTCAAGGGGTTTCGTCGGGTTGGCTGCGCACGACCGACGGGCGTTCGGAGAAATTCCGATGCCATGCCGCCAGCGCGTCGTGCCCATCGCGCCAGGCGATGTCTGGAAAACGATAGTCCATGTACGACAGCGCGCATCCGATAGCGATCAGGCCCAGATCAAACGGCGTAGACGCCAACGCAGAAGCCTCGGCGTCCAAGGCCGCCAGCACCGACCGCACCTTCAGCGCAAAAGCATCCAGCCAGGCCGCCGTCTGCTTTTCCACAGGCTTGTTGCGCTCTTGCCGATACAGCAGCAAGGCATCCAGGAAGCCGTCGCCCAGCGCCTGGCGGCGTTCCGCCACCAGCCGCGCGTGCGGCTCCCGAGGCAGCAGGCGTCCGCCCGTCAGGCCGTCCAGATAGGCGCAGATCACCCGCGAGTCATACACCGGCGTGCCATCGTCCAGCACCAGCGTTGGCAATTTGATCAAGGGGTTATCCG
The DNA here is from genome assembly GCF_902859595.1 of Achromobacter kerstersii. Taxonomy (GTDB): domain Bacteria; phylum Pseudomonadota; class Gammaproteobacteria; order Burkholderiales; family Burkholderiaceae_B; genus Achromobacter; species Achromobacter kerstersii. Next base: position 199,382 of record NZ_CADIJQ010000008.1, read on the forward strand.
GAATCAGATCCAGATTGGGCTTGTCCATAGCCACCGGCGTGCGCGCGAGCGTCACGCGGTCTTCCATGCCCGTTTCGTACAACACAATCATCACCTTGCGCACAAAGGGCGACCGTGGCGACCAATGCAGTTTCATCGTTCAGCTCCTGATTCGTTGAGTCTAATCCTGACGGGTTCAATGCCCCTGCGCGGGCCGCACGGCGGGGTCGTTCGCTGCGTCCGGGACAAGCATCTGGAACAGATCGCTGGTGTGCGCATACCAGCCCGCCCCATGCATGCGGCCCAGCAAGCGCAAGGCGGGCGTGTCCACGTAGAAGCGGTCGCGGTTCAACAGCGCATCATCGCGCAGGTACATGCCCACCACGCGCGCCAGCACGATCACCCGCTGCGGCGCAGCCTCGATCACTTGCCAGACCTTGCACTCCAGCGCGGCGGGACTTTGCGCGATGCGCGGCGGCGCCACTGTTTTCGACGGCTCGGTCGTGAGGCCGGCACGCACCAATTCGTTGACATCGGCGTGATAGTCCAGGCTGGTGCGATTCATCTGTTCGGCAAGCTCGGCGGACACCAGATTGATCACGAATTCACGTGTGTCCAGAATGTTGCGCGACGTGTCCTTCAACTGCCCGCCCCGGGGGCCGATGCCCAGCGCCACAATCGGCGGATCGCTGCTGACCACATTGAAGAACGAGAAGGGTGCGGCGTTGATATCGCCGGTTGCCGACTGGCTGACCACCCACGCGATGGGGCGCGGCACGACCACGCTGGACAGCAGCTTGAACGCATCGGCCGCGGCCAACTGGCTGAAGTCAAAGTTCATCGTGGCATCGCCTTGCGCGTGGTGGCTGAAAGGATCAGCGTCATTTTGCCAGCAGCCCCAAGGAGTCCAGCAACTGCTGCATGTCGGCGCGGTCGCGGCGCACATAGGCGTAGGCATCCGCCGGTGACAGCGCCATCAGCTCGATCGCTTGTTCCTGCATGACGCGGCGATAGTCGGGGTCGCTGTTCACAGCTTTGACCGCATCGCTTAAGCGCTGCACGACGTCGGGCGGCGTCCCTGCGGGGGCCGCCAGGCTGTACCACGTGGCCGCCTGCGCGCCAGAGATGCCGGCTTCTTCCAGCGTGGGCACGTCCGGCAACAAGGCCGAACGTTTGTCGGCCGCATAAGCCAGCGCCTTCAACCGGCCCTGGCGGATGAACGGCAAGCTGGCCGACAGGTTCAGCATGGCCAGGTCGATCTGGCCGCCTACCGCATCATTGATCGCGGGCGACGCGCCCGCGTAGGGAATATGGTTCAGCTGGATGTGCGCCTTTTGCTGGAACAGTTCTGCGCCCAGATGGGTAGCGCCACCCACCCCCGCCGAACCGTAGCTCAGCTTGCCCGGCTCGGCGCGGGCGCGTTCGACCAGCGCCGCAACACTGCCGATGCCGCGCGACGGATTCACCACCAGCATGATCGGCTGCACCGCCACCACCGAGCAAAACGCGAACCCCTCAACGCCGTCATAAGGCGTCTTCTGCATCAATGGCGTGACGACATGGCCAGCGGAGGTGCCTAGCAACAGCGTGTAGCCATCCGGCTTGGCGCGCGCCACAAAACCCGTGCCGATGGACGCGCCGCCGCCCGGATTGTTTTCCACCACCACAGGTTGGCCCAGCCGCTTCTCCAGCGCACGCCCAAGGCTGCGCGCCACGACATCGGCCGGGCCGCCCGCAGCATAGGGATTGATCAGCGTCAGCGGATGGTCAGGGTAAGAGGCCGCCTGGGCCATGGGCGTGAACGCGCACGCGGCAAGGGCCGCCGCAAGCAGGGATCGGATCATCGAAGTCATTGGAGTTCCCGTCGAAGTCATCGCGCGAAGAATGGCAAACGTCGCGCCCGCAAAACCGCATTCAATCCGCGCGTGCCCCAGACTGCTCGATCACCTGCGCCCATTTCGCCGTGTCGGTCTGAATCTGCGCGGCGAACGCTTCAGGCGTGCTGTGCGTGGTCTGGATGCCGTAAGCGGCCATGCGTTCGACCATCTGCGGCGATGTCATGACCGCCTTGATGTCCTGATTCAGCTTGTCGATAACGGCGCGAGATGTGCCGGCGGGCGCCAGCACGCCTGACCACAAGCTGACCTCGTAGGATTCAAAACCGGGCGATTCTGAAATCGACGGCACGTCCGGCAACGCCGGCAACCGTTTCCGGCTGGTCACGCCCAGCGCATGCACCTTGCCCTGCTTGACCTGTTCGATAAAGTTGGACGACGTATCGATCATCATCGAGATACGCCCAGCCAGAAAATCATTGATGGCGCCCGACGTGCCCTTGTACGGGATATGGCGGATATCAACGCCTGCCGTCGACTTGAACATTTCGCCCGCCAGATGGCTGGTGGTGCCATTGCCCGACGAACTGAACGTGAGTTCACCCGGCCGCTGCTTGGCCAGCGCCGCCAACTCTGCGACCGAGTTGACCTTTAATTCCGGGTTCACGACCAGCAGATTCGACGTCAGATTCGTCATCGAAATCGGCGCAAAGCTCTTCTGCGGGTCGTAGCGCAGCTTGGCGTACAGCGACGGGTTGATCGTCAACACGCCCATCGTCGAATACAGCAAGGTGTAGCCATCAGGCGCCGCGCTGGCCACGGCCTCGGCCCCGATCGACCCGCCCGCGCCGCCCCGGTTTTCCACCACGACAGCCTGCCCGAGCTTTTCTCCTAAGCCCTGCGCCAGCGCGCGGGCCATCAAGTCGGTGGCGCCCCCTGCGGGAAAGGGCACGATCATCCTGACCGGATGATCGGGATAGGGGCCGGCCAAGGCCGGCGTCAACGGGGCCAGCCCAATACCCAGCCCCATACCCAGGCTGACCCACACCAGCGCACTTGCGATCTTCATGCTGTCTCCAAACCTTATTTCTTGTGTTTGGAGCATGGTAGGCGCGGCGCCTGGGCGGCGCTATGCGCCGAATCGCATATCTGTTTTGTCGGGCACGGTTCGCGCCCGACGTTCCGGGATCAATCCGCGCCGCGAATGGCCGCAATCAGCGCATTCAATTCCGCATCGCGATCCGGCTCGTTCGCGCTGACATAGCGCGGCTCGGGGTACGCGGCCAGTTGCACCACCACCAGCGCATGGCGGCGGTCGATGTAGATGCGCTGGCCGGAATGGCCCATCGCCATCATCGCGCCGTCTTCGCGCAGCCACCAGCTATAGCCGTAGCCCGTCAGCCCCAGCGCCTGGCGGCTGGCGGCATGGAAGGCTTCCGGCACGGTGTGCGCCACCGTCGCCGCCTGGTCGATCCAGCCTTCCGGCAGCACGCGCTGGCCGTTGACAACGCCGTCGTCCAGCACGAACTGCCCCACCCGCCCCAGATCACGCAGCGTCATGCCTGCGCGGCTGCCGCCAATTTCCTGGCCATTCTCGGATTCCAGCGTGTAGAAGGCATCGAACTCCATGCCGTAGGGCTGCCAGATCTTGCGCGACAAGTAATCCGCCAGCGTGCTGCCGGTGGCCGCGGAAATCAGCGCGCCCATCAGATACGTGTCGCCGGTGTTGTAGTGCCAGACGTCGCCCGGCACATGCAGGCTTTGGCAGGCGCGCAGCAAGGCCAGCACGCCGCCGGGCGCTTTATCGGCCAGCGATTTGCTGTAGCGGTTCACGTCCGACTGTTTGTCGGTGTAGTCCTCGGTCCAGGCCATGCCCGAACACATCGTCATCAGATGGCGCACCGTTACGTGTTCGTAGGCGCACCCTTGCATGGCGGGCAGGTAACGCGTGACGGGGTCGTCGATGCTGCCGATGGCGCCGTCCTGCACGGCCGCGCCAACCAGCAGCGCGGTGACGGACTTGATGGTGGACATCGTGGACCAGCGGTCATGCGGTTGCAGGCCCAAGCCGTATTGCTCCAGCACCACGCGCCCGTCACGAATCGCCAGCAGGCCGGCGACGTTGTTGCGGTCCATGAATTCAGGCACGCCGCGTTGCACGCCGTCGGTGACGTATCGCACTTGGGCTTCCGGGCCGCGCGCCAGTTCACGCGTGACCGGGCCGCGCGTCACGGTGCGCGTGGCGAACAGCTGGTCAACGATGCGATAGCCGTAGGACTGCAAGCAAGGCGGCCACAGCAGAAAGTCTTCACTGCGCGGCAGGTGGACGGTGGGCTGGGCGATGGCGGCGGGCGGTAGGGAAAGGTCGGTCATGAATCAGGCTCAATGCAATGCCGCGCCGCCAGTGGGGCGGCGCGCGAAAAGGAAGGGTCAGATCAATCGTTCTGGATGCCCAGGCGCTTGATGATGGGCCCCCACGTGGCGGCCTCGCGCTGCATGGCTTCAGCCACGGCCGGGCCGCCGAAGCTGGCGGGCGGCAGCATGTAGATCTGCGCCATCTGCGCACGCGCCTCGGGGTCGGCCCAGAACTTCTGCGTGGCTTCGGTCAGGCGGGCCAGCACGGCAGGCGGCGTGCCTTTGGGCGCCATCAAGCCATACCAGCCATCGCTGGGAAAATCGCGGGCGCCCACTTCGTAGATCGTCGGAACATCAGGCAGCTCGGCCACGCGCTGGCTGCCAAAGACCACCAATGGCACCGCCTTGCCGGTCTTGATCTGCGGGATGGCGCCCGTCAACGCGTCCGCCGTCAGGTCGATTTGCCCGCCAACCAAATCCATCATGGCCGGCGCCGCGCCCTTGTACGGCACATGCGACATATCCAGGCCAAAATGCTGCGCCAGGAATGCCACGTTCAGATGCGTTGAATTGCCCATGCCAGCCGAGCCATAGTTCAGTACGCCGGGCTTGCTCTTGGCCACCTTGACCAGGTCGTCGATGCTTTTGATGCCGGTGGCCGAATTCGTGACCAGCACCTGCGAGGTGCCGGCGATCATCGTCACCGGATCAAAGTCGCGCACCGGGTTGTACGCCAGGGTCTTGTACGAGAACGGGTTCAACGACATGTTCGACGTGCTGCCAAACAGCAGCGAATAACCATCCGCCGGCTGCTTGGCCACAAACGCCGCGGCGATGCTGCCGTTGGCGCCGGGCTTGTTCTCGACAATCACCGTGCCGCCGATGGCCTTGCCGACGTAGCTGGCCCAGGCGCGCGCCAGCGCATCTGCCGCGCCGCCGGCCGATACCGGCACCACCACCGACACCGGCTTGACCGGGTAGTCCGCCTGCGCGGCGAACGGGGCGAGCGCAGCGCCCGCCACGCTTGCAGCGGCCAGCCAGCGGCGCAGCGAAGCACGGGGAAAGAGGGGCGATGCAGCAACAGAGGGGAATAGCGACGGGACCATGGCGGCTCACTGGAAAGCGGGTGCCGGCTAGCGGCGGAGGTGCAGCGATCTTAGGAGCGCCACTAATTGCCGTCCAATGCATAATCGGCTTACCTTCCATAATCAAAATGAATAATTTGGGCAGGCCCGCATGAACCTTCAGCAGCTGGACCACTTCCTGGCCGTGGTGGAAACGCAGTCTTTCAGCCGCGCCGCCGACAAACTGCATCTGACCCAACCCGCGCTTAGCCGCAGCATCCAGGCGCTGGAAGAAGAACTGGGCGGCCCGCTGCTGGAACGCGGCAAGAACAAGACGCTGACATCGCTGGGTGAACTGGCGTTGGCGCGCGCGCGCCGCGTACGGGTCGAGCTGGCCGAGCTGCGGCGCAGCGCAAAGATACTTGCCGATGTGGAAGGCGGCACGCTGCGGCTGGGCCTGGGGCCCGCGCCCACCGCCATGCTATCCGTGCACCTGTTGCAGCACATGATGCAGCGCTATCCCGCCATCAAGGTGCAGTTAAGTGGCGGCACGGCCGACATGCAGTTGCAGGAATTGCGCGACGGCGATGTCGATGCGCTGATCTTGCACCGCACACAAGTGCCGCCAGATGACGACCTGACGCTGGACCTGTTTCCACCTACGCCGCTGGGCTTTGTCTGCCGCGCAGGCCACCCGCTACAGCACGTGCACGAGCTCAGCTTCGCCGAGCTGCGCAAGTATCCGCTGGCCGCCAGCGGCCGCGCGATGAGCCACGACGTGCTGCATCGTCTGAACGAATACTTCGGCAACCGCACGCACTTTCATGACGCCATCCAATATCAGTCCAACGACGTGAACGCCCTGGTGGAAGTGGTGCGCCGCAGTGACGCGGTGTTCTTTGGCGTGCTGCAAGTGGCGCGTGTGTGGTTGGAACGCGGTGAGCTCGTACCGCTGCATCTGTCGCCGCCGCTGGCGCTGAGTTCGCAATTCATGTTCGTCACGCTGGATGGCAAGACGCCACCGCCCGCGCTGGAAAAAGTCCGCGACTGGTGCGCGGCGCAGATGGCCGGCACGCCTTGACGGCGTAGCGCCAGAAATTTTGTTTTTGCATTCAGACTGCATCTACCGCAACGCTATCCTCGCGCGCAACGGTCAACGCAGTTCGTCCAGCATCAGCCGTCCGACCACGCGCCCGACTTCAGCAGCGGTTCTAGGATGCCAGCGGTGTACACCCGCGCCACGTTTTGCAGGAACGCGGTGAAGTCGGTCTTTGCGGCATGGTCGGCACGGTCGGAAATCACACGCATCACCGCAAACGGGATGCCGAATTCATAGCAGATCTGCGCCATCGCCGCGCCTTCCATTTCCACGCACAACGCATCGGGCAAGCGCTTGCGCAGCGCCTGCGCGTCGTCGTTGTGGCTGACGAACACATCGCCAGTGGCGATCAGGCCGTGGTGGACGCGGGGTTTGGCGAACGTGGCGCCGGCCTGTATGACAGGCATGTCGCGCCGGCTCGTAAAGCGTGCCGCGCTGTCATACAGCTGCTGGCTCAAGACCGCATCGGCTTCAAAGTGCACGCGCCCCAGCAAGGGAATTTCGTGCTGATCGAACAAGGGCCGCGCGTCCATGTCGTGCTGCATCAAGGTGCTGGCGACCACCACGTCGCCCACGTCCACGTCCGCATGCAAGCCGCCCGCAAGCCCCGTGAAGATCACGCGCGACACCTGGAATTCCCGGATGACGATCGTTGCCGTCGCAGCCGCCGCCACCTTGCCGATGCGGCTTAGCGCGATCACGCACGGCGTGCCCCACAACGTGCCCACATGAAAATCGCGCATGGCGATGCGGTGTACGGCCGCGCCCGGGTCCATCGCGGCGAGCAGGTCGGCGATTTCTTCGTGCAAGGCGCCCAGAATGGCGAGACGTTCCATGATGTCCTTCGATGCTGAATGGCGTAGCGGTGCGACGTCGAACCCGCCGGTCGCGCCCAGCGCGCAACATACTCGAAAAGCAGGAGCGCCGCGCGGCAGCATCGCTACTCGTCTACCCCAGCGCGTCGCGGACGGCTTCGCTACCCCGTGTACCCCAGCGCACCGCGGACGGCTTCGCTACCCCGTGTACCCCAGCGCACCGCGGACGGCTTCGCTACCCCGTGTACCCCAGCGCAGCGCTTGCCGCCGCCGCTTCTTTTTTCACCGCCGCCACCACCTTGCCGCCCGGCGACACGTCGAAGCCGCCTGTCGCGCCCAGCGCCGTCAACACCGCGCAGGGCCGGCCGGTGTGGTCATACAGGGGCGCGGACACCGCGCTGATCCCGCGCAGATTCGTGTCCTTCACCGTCGCGCAACCCGCCGCGCGCACGTCGCGCCGCAATACGCCGATGGGATCATCGCGGTCCAGCAAAGCGCGCAAATCCTGCGGTGCGTCCGCCAGTTCCGCCAACGCCATCTGCTGCACCGGCGCTTCATCCAAGGCACCCAAAAACGCGCGCCCCGTCGCCGACCACAGCATCGACAGCACCGACCCCACGCGCACGTTCACGGTAATCGGCAGGCCCGGTTCTTCGAAGCGAACGATGGTCGGCCCCTTATTGCCCATCACCGCGATGAAGCACGTGACGGCCAGGCTTTCGCGCAGCCGGATCAGCGCAGGTTCGCTGATTCGTAATGGATCGGCCTGACGCATGGCGGCCACGCCCACGAACAGCGCTTCCAGGCCCAGGTGGTATTGCTGCGTCGCAACCTCCTGATCCACCAGCCCTTCAGCCATCAGACTCATCAGATAGCGGTGCACTTTGGCGGGGCTTTCGCCGACGTGGGCCGCCAGCGCCGTCAGGCTTGCGCGGCCGCCCATGCGGGCCAAGCCCTTCAACACCACCATGCCGGTCTCGGCCGCCTGGACCCGTTGACGGCGGGCGCGCGGGCTGGCGGCAGATTCCAGATCGGAATCGGCGGCAGACGTTTCGGACGGCGGGACGGCTTTGCTCATATCGGGGTGCGGCTCCAGGCAGAGATGGGGTCACTGGCTGGCGCGGCGCGCTGCCAGGGACGGAGCAAGGTTAACCCTTCTTGAAAAATTACGCATTGCGTATATGATTTACGCAAAAGAAGGGATGCCATCAGGCTATCCCAATGAGGAGACAGCCTATGCGCACCTTGAAGCACCCCATCCTGACCGCCCTCTTGGCCTTGCCCTTGCTGGCCTGTGCCGGCGCGTCCGCCCAGCAAGCCCCGTCCGCGTATCCGTCCAAGCCCGTGCGCTGGATCGTGCCTTACGCCGCCGGCGGCGGCTCGGATTTCCTGGCGCGCAGCATCGGCCAGGGCCTGACGGGCCGCCTGAACCAGCCGGTCGTGATCGAGAACAAGCCGGGCGGCAACACCGCCATCGCCGCATCCGAAACCGCCCGCGCGCCCGCCGACGGCTACACCATGCTGTCTGCCGACAACGGCACCCTGGTGTTCAACCCGGCGCTGTACAAGAAGCTGTCATACGACCCGGCGAAAGACCTGGCCCCCGTCACGCTGATGGGCCGCTTCCCGATGATTCTTGTCGTCGGGCCCGCCATGAAGGTCAACACGGTGCAAGAGTTCCTGGCCGAAGCCAAGTCGCGCAAAGACGGACTGGACTACGGTTCGGCCGGCGCCGGCAGCCCGCACCACCTGGCGATGGAACTGCTGAAAGTGGAAAGCGGCCTGACCATGACGCACGTGCCCTACCGCGGCGCATCGCCCGCGCTGGCCGACGTGGCCGGCGGGCAGATTCCCGCGATGATGGTGGACCTGGCCGCGGGCGCCGGCTTCATCAACGGCGGCAAGGTCCGCGCGCTGGCCGTGGCCAACCCGACCCGTCTGGCGCAATTGCCTGACGTGCCCACCTTCGCCGAGATCGGCCTGAAGAACGTGGAAGCCGCCGCGCAAGTGGGCGTGGTGGTGCCGGCCGGCACGCCGCAAGCGGTGATCGACACGCTGAACAAGCAGGTCGTCGCCACCATCAATGACCCCGCCACGCGCCAACGCCTGATCGAGTTCGGCATCGAACCCGTCGGCAACACGCCCGCCCAATATGCGGAACTGCTGACGGGCGAACGCGCCCGCTGGCAAAAGCTGATCAGCGATCTGCACATCACGCTGGACTAAGCGCTTTCGGCCTGCCTCGCCCGCGGGGCAGGCCTGCTGCAACACGAATACACGGAAGGATTTCATGAGCCAATCGCCCTCCTCCTCGCGCCCGTCGGGCTGTCCCATCGACCACGCGGCGCTTGCCGCGATGCAAAGCCCCACCGGCTGTCCGGTCAGCGCGCGCGCGGCCGAGTTCGACCCCTTTGGCGACGGCTATCAGCAAGATCCGCCCGAGTACGTGCGCTGGGCGCGCGACCAGGAACCCGTGTTCTACAGCCCCAAACTGGGCTATTGGGTGGTCACGCGTTACGAAGACATCAAGGCCATCTTTCGCGACAACATCACCTTCAGCCCGTCGATCGCGCTGGAAAAAATTACGCCCACCGGCCCCGAAGCCAACGCCGTGCTGGCGTCTTATGGCTACGCCATGAACCGCACGCTGGTGAACGAAGACGAACCCGCCCACATGCCGCGCCGCCGCGTGCTGATGGACCCGTTCACTCCCGAAGAATTGAAGCACCACGAACCCATGGTGCGCCGCCTGACCCGCGAGTACGTCGACCGCTTCATCAACGACGGCCGCGCCGACCTTGTCGACCAGATGCTGTGGGAAGTGCCGCTGACCGTGGCGCTGCATTTCCTGGGCGTGCCGGAAGAAGACATGGACCTGCTGCGCCAATATTCCATCGCGCACACGGTCAACACCTGGGGCCGCCCGCAGCCCGAAGAACAGGTTGCGGTGGCGCATGCCGTCGGCAACTTCTGGCAGCTGGCCGGCAAGATCCTGGACAAGATGCGCCAGGACCCGTCCGGCCCCGGCTGGATGCAGTACGGCCTGCGCAAACAACAGACGCACCCGGATGTCGTCACCGATTCCTACCTGCATTCCATGATGATGGCCGGCATCGTCGCCGCCCACGAAACCACCGCCAACGCCTCGGCCAACGCCATCAAGCTGCTGCTGCAACACCCCTACGCCTGGCGCGAAATCTGCGAAGACCCTGACCTGATCCCCAACGCCGTCGAAGAATGCCTGCGCCACAACGGCTCGGTCGCCGCCTGGCGCCGCCTGGCCACGCGCGACGTCGAGATCGCCGGCGTGCCGATTCCGGCGGGGTCAAAACTGCTGATCGTCACCTCATCCGCCAACCACGACGAGGGCCAATTTGCCGACGCCGACCTCTTCGACATCCGCCGTGAAAACGCCAGCGACCAGCTCACCTTTGGCTATGGTTCGCACCAATGCATGGGCAAGAACCTGGCCCGCATGGAAATGCAGATCTTCCTGGAAGAACTCACGCGCCGGCTGCCGCATCTGAAGCTGTCGGAACAGGCATTTACGTATGTGCCGAACACGTCGTTTCGCGGGCCGGAGCATTTGTGGGTGGAATGGGATGCCACGCAAAACCCTGAACTGGCGTCGCCCGAACTGCTGAACGATCAACACCCGGTACGTATCGGCGAGCCCTCATCGCACGCCATCACGCGGCCCGTGATCGTGCAAAGCGCGGTCGAAGCCGCTGACGGCATCGTGCGCTTGCGCTTGGTATCGCCCGATGGAAAGCCCCTGCCCCGCTGGACGCCGGGTTCGCATATCGATGTGGAATGCGGTGATACGGGCTTGTCACGGCAGTACTCACTGTGCGGCGATCCGGCGGACGCCGGCGCATTTGAAATTGCGGTGCTGAAGGAAACAGAAGGCCGAGGCGGCTCTGCATGGATGCACGCCAACGCGGTTGCCGGTGCGCGCCTGCGCATCCGAGGTCCGCGCAATCACTTCCGGATGAACGAAGCCGCCGGCAAGCTGATCCTGATTGCCGGTGGCATCGGCATCACCCCCATCAGCGCCATGGCGCGGCGCGCGAAGGAGCTGGGCTTGGATTACCAGCTGCACTACAGCGGCCGGTCGCGCGTCTGCATGGCGATGCTGGACGAGTTAACGGCCCTGCACAGGGACCGCATGCATGCCCACGTAAAAGACGAAGGCACGCGCGCCGACTATGCGGCGCTGCTGTCCCAGCCCGACGCCAGCACGCAGATTTACGCGTGCGGGCCGCAGGGGTTGCTGGATGCGCTGGCCGGATGTTGCGCGTCGTGGCCAGAGGATGCGTTGCGAGTCGAGCACTTCCATTCCACCCTGGGCACGTTGGACCCGTCGAAGGAACAAGCGTTTGAAGTGGTGCTGAAGGATTCCGGCATCGTTTTGAACGTGCCCGCGGATCAGACATTACTGACGGCGCTGCGCGGCGCAAATATCGACGTGCAAAGCGATTGCGAAGAAGGGCTTTGCGGGTCGTGCGAAGTGCGAGTGCTGGAAGGTCAGATTGATCATCGGGACGTGGTGCTGACACGCGCAGAGCGGGATGCGAACAACAAGATGATGGCGTGCTGTTCTCGTGCGTGCGGGGGTGGAAAGGTGGTGTTGGAGCTTTGAAGTTCCAAGGTTCCGCTTTTTAACCAGCCGCCATCCGATCCTGCGTGGATACCATCCATACAGAATCGGATGGCGACGTTTTATCTAGTTCTGTTGTCTCATCCACTAGTTAACCTCACGCCCATCGCGCGGCGGCGATGACCTTAACGCCGTCCTCCGACTAGTACAAAAAGCGGTGTACATCCCATCAGCAGGGAAACCACTTGGACGGCAAACGCACGAGCACCGTGATAGCGTGCCTCACGCGGGCATCATCCCAGCCAGCAGCAGATGTATCGCAAGACTCGATCTGTGGGGAGCTGAACATGGTGAAGAATCTGGCCATCTTCTTTGACGGCACGTGGAACGAACCCAACGACCGCACGAACGCCTACGAGCTTTACAAAGCCGCACCCGAAACCAGCACGCAGGAAACCCTATACATCGAAGGCGTCGGCACACAAGGCCACGGCCTGTGGACCGCCGTCGACAAGTTCTTGGGCGGCGCATTCGGCGCAGGGCTATCCGCCAACATCCGCCACGGCTATCAATGGCTTTGCCAACGCCAGGAACCCGGCGACCACATATTTCTATTCGGTTTCAGCCGCGGCGCGTACTCCGCTCGCAGCCTGGCCGGCATGGTCCGCAAATGCGGGCTGCTCAAAAACCCCACTGAAGACAACGTCGCCGAAGCCTACGCGCTATACCGCGACGACTGCCTGCCCTCGTCCATCGACGCCCTCTCGTTTCGCGCGCAATTCTCGCGCGAGACCGACCTGCACTTTGTCGGCGTATGGGACACCGTAGGCAGCTTAGGCATTCCCGTCGGCGGGATTTCGTTTCCCGGATTCTCGAAGTTCTATAACTTTCACGACACCGAGCTGAGTAATCACGTGCATCACGCCTATCACGCGATTGCTACGAACGAATATCGCGAACCGTACTTTCCGACGTTGTGGACAAGGCTTGCCACGTCGGAACCGCGCCCGGCGGACAGGCCCGTTGAGCAGCGCTGGTTTATTGGCGCGCACTCGGATATCGGTGGCGGGTATCGGGACGGGAGCTTGCAGACCTTGCCTGCGGCTTGGTTGCAGGAAAAGGCGCGGCAGGTGGGGTTAGAGGCGGGGGTTGTGCAGAGGATAGCGACCGACTACGACCAATGCGAACCGCACGATTCGTATAGGGAGTTCACGGAGAAGGTGCTTATTCATGTGAAGAAACGGCCAAGGGTTTGGGATGGGGCGACGGTGTTGAATTTGACGGTGGATGAACGGATGGCGAAGCGCGTCGAACAACACCCTCTGTACATGAAAGACTATCCTGATTTCAAAGCTGCGTTGGCGGAACTTCCTGTGGGGCGGGCCTGAGCCGTGCTTTAAGGTGTCAGACTCCAAAAAAACCCAAAAAAAACCCCGACGATCTCTCGTCGGGGAGTCCCTGCACACACAACACCGTTTACTCAGTTCGCGTACACCTTGATCTGATCGCTCTTCAGCACATCCGGCGTCAGGCTCTTGTCGATCCACTCCATCGACGTGTCCGCCACGCCCGGGGTGACCAGCTCCGCCGGCACGATGGTGATGTCGGCCAGCACCTTGAACGGGTACTTGTCGCTCTTTTTCGTCACGCCGAACAACTGCGCTTCCAGGCCTTGGCCGTCGGCGCGGTGCATTTTGACTTCGCGGCCGTAGCCTTTGAAGGTCACGTCATGCATGGCGGCGGCCACTTGTTCCGGGGTGGGCCAGGCGCCGTTGTTGTCTTTGATGGCTTTCTCGTAGCCGGCTTTCAACCCCTGGATGGCTTGCACCATGTGGTAGACCGAGTAGATCGGATAGGCGCCCGTCTTGTCGTGGAATTTCTTCACGAAAGCCTGGTGCTGCGGATCGTCCTTGGTTTCCGGGTGCAGGAAGTAGTGGTCGCCGCGCGCGCCGACGTAGACGCCTTCGGGCAAGGCATTGCCCAAGCGTTCCAGCGAGCTTTCGGCCAGCGACAGCACGAAGGTGGAGTTCTTGAACAGGTTGCGTTGCGAGGCCTGGCGCACGAAGTTGTCCAGGTCGCCGCCCCACGACGTGGATACGATGACGTCCGGGCGCAGCGCTTGCAGACGGCTGATTTCGGTGGAGAAGTCGGCGGCGCCGAACTTGGGGAACATCTCGGCCACGACCTTGACGTCGGGCTTGAACTTCTTCAGCGCGGCCAGGAAGATGTCGCGCGAATCGCGGCCCCAGGCGTAGTCCTGGTTGACGATGGCAATCGTCTTGAAGTCGGGTTTGACCTTCATCAGGTACAGCACCTGCGCGACCATTTCAGTGGTGGCGTTGGCCTGTGTGCGGACGACGTATTTGTACTTCTTGCCTTCCAGGGCCTTTTCCGTGCCGCAGTCCCACAGCACGTTCAGCACCTTCAGGTCTTCGGCGACGGGGGCCACGATGTTGCAGTGGCCGCTGGAGATGGCCGACAGCATCACGCGCGTGCCGCCTTCGGCCAAGCGGCGATATTCGGACAGCAGCTTTTCGCCGCCGCCGCCTTCGTCGATGTAGCTGGGCACGAGCTTGACGCCGTCGATGCCGCCTGCGGCATTGATGTCCTGAATCAGGATCTCGGCCGCGTCGCGGGCGGGTACGCCGAACACCGAGGCCGAGCCCGACAGGAACGTCGAGATGCCAATGTTCAGTTCTTTGGGCTTGTCGGCGGCGCTGGCCAGCGCCGTGAAGCCTGACAGCAGGGTGGCGCCTAACAGGGCAGCCAGTCTTGAAGTTTTCATGGTCTTGTCTCCAGTGTTGTAGTCGGGTCTATGCCCTTAGAAAACGATGGCGTCGCGCAGGCTGCCGCCGGTGGCGAGGTGATCGAACCCCTCGTTGATCTGGTCCAGCGAAAACGATTTGCCCATCATCCGATCCACCGGCAACTGGCCGGCTTTGTACAGGTCGATGTAGCGGGTGATGTCGATGGCCGGCACGCCCGAGCCCAAGTAGCTGCCGCGTATGTCGCGCTCTTCGCCCACCATTTGCGACAGCGACAACGGGAAGCTGAGCTTCGGGTTGGGCAAACCCGACGTGACGGTGGCGCCGCCGCGGCGGGTGAGTTTGTAGGCGGTCTCGAACGCAGGCACAGCGCCCGCCATGTCAAAGCCGTAGTCCACGCGGCCGCCTGCCAGGTCGAAGAGATCGTCGTCGGATTTGATCTGCTTGGGGTTCACGACGTGCGTGGCGCCCAGTTCGCGGGCCAGCGCCAGCTTCTCGTCGCTGAGATCAACGGCGACGACGCGGCGCGCGCCGGCGGCCACGGCGGCCAGCAAGGCGGACAAGCCCACGCCGCCCAGGCCCACGATGGCGGCGGTGTCACCCGCTTTGATGCGCGCACGATTCAGCACGGCGCCCGCGCCGGTCAGCACCGCGCAGCCGAACAACGCGGCTTCGCGATGGCTGAGTTCAACGTTGACCCTGACGCAAGAGCGGCGCGACACCACCGCGTATTCCGCGAAGCAGGACACGCCCGTGTGGTGGTTGATATATTCGTCGCCGATGTGCAGACGGCGGTCGCCGCCCAGCAGCGTGCCTTGGGTGTTGGCGGCGGCGCCTGGCTCGCACAGCGCGGGCCGGCCTTCCATGCAGGGGTTGCAGCAGCCGCAGCTTGGCACGAACACCATCGCCACATGGTCACCGGGTTTCAGGTCGGTGACGCCAGGGCCCGTTTCCACGACCTCGCCGGACGACTCATGCCCCAGCACGATCGGCACGCCACGCGGGCGGTCGCCGTTGATGACTGACAAGTCCGAATGGCACAGGCCTGCCGCCTTGATCCGCACCAGCACCTCGCCCGTACCGGGCGGGTCGAGTTCGATCTCGGTGATGGTCAATGGCCGGGTCTGGGCGTACGGGCCTTCCACCCCTACGTTGCGCAACAACGCCGCTTTGATTTTCATGCGCCTGACATCCTGGTAGGTCAAAGACGGCCGGCGCGCGCCGGCCGATCCGAATCAATCAGACGGTGCGCCCGCCGTCCACCGGGAACTCAACGCCGGTGATGAATTCCGCCGCGTCGCTCGCCAGGAACAACGCTGCCGCCGCCACATCCGACGGCTGGCAGAAGCGGCCCAGCGGAATCGTGGAGACGAACTTGGCGCGGTTCTCCGGCGTATCCGGCAGACCCATGAACAGCTCGAACATGCCGGTAATGCCCATCACGGGGCAGATGGCGTTCACGCGGATGCCGTCCGGGCCCAGTTCCACCGCCATGGATTTCGACAGCACGTTCACAGCGCCTTTGGACGCGTTGTACCAGCTGAGGCCGGGGCGCGGACGGATGCCGGCGGTGGACCCGATGTTCAGAATCACGCCGCGCTTCTGCTTGCGCATCACGGGCACCACGGCTTGCGCCATGTGATAGATCGACTTCACGTTGATGTCGAACATGCGATCGAACATGGCCTCGTCCACGTCCAGCATCGGCTGGTTCTTGTGGGTGATGGCGGCGTTGTTGACGACGATGTCGACCGAACCGAACGTGTCCTGGCAAACGCGCACGACGTTGTCGATGTCGGCGCGGCTGGACACGTCGGCCTTCACGGCCACGGCCGCAGCGCCTACTTCGGCCGCCACGCGGTCGGCGGCTTCCTTGTTGATGTCGGCGATGACGACCTTCGCGCCTTCCTTCGCGTACAGCTTGACGATGCCTTCGCCGAAACCGCTGCCGCCGCCCGTGACGATGGCGACCTTACCTTGCAACTGACTCATGACTGGACTCCGGAAATTGCGCGGCGATCACTCACCATAGAATTGGATCAACGTTTTGGTCGTGCTCATTTCTTCCAGGGCGATGAAGCCCTTCTCGCGCCCGTGGCCGCTTTTCTTCACGCCGCCAAACGGCAGTTCCACGCCGCCGCCCGCGCCAAAGCCGTTGATGTAGACCTGGCCGCATTTGATGCCGCGCGCAACACGCTGCTGGCGTCCGCCGTTCTCGGTCCAGACCGCGCCGAGCAGGCCGTAGTCGGTGGCGTTGGCCAGCCGGATGGCGTCGGCTTCGGTGTCAAACGGCAGCGCCACCAGCACCGGCCCGAAGATCTCTTCGGTCAGCAAGGTGCTGTCATGCGACGGCGCGGCAAACAGCGTCGGTTTGACGAAGTAGCCGCCCGCGGGCACGCCATCGGCAATCGTGCCCTCGGCTGCGACCTTCAAGCCGTCAGCCAGACCCTTGGCGATGTAGCGGTTGACGCGGTCAAACTGCGCCTTGTTGACGACGGGGCCGCAGGTCAGGTCCATGTCCGGCGTGCCGGCGCGCACCTTCGAGAATTCCTCGGCCAGCGCGTTCATGAACTCGGCATAGATGCCCTTTTGCACCAGCAGGCGGCTGCCCGCCGTGCAGGTCTGGCCGGCGTTGTGCACGATGCCCTTCACAATGGCGGGAATGGCCAGCTTGAACTTGGCGTCGTCGAACACAATGTGCGCCGACTTGCCGCCCAGCTCCAGCACGCACTTGACCGCGTTGACAGCGGCCGCTTGCTGGATCAGCACGCCCACTTCGTTCGACCCGGTGAAGGTGATGAAGTTGATATCCGAATGGCGCGACAGGCTGGCGCCCGCCTCTTCGCCCAGGCCCGTCACGATGTTCAATGCGCCCGCAGGAAAGCCCACTTCCAGCGCCAGTTCCGCCACGCGGATGATCGACAGGCACGCGTCTTCGGCGGGTTTGACGACGCTGGCGTTGCCCATGGCCAAGGCCGGCGCCACGCTGCGGCCAAACATTTGCGCCGGGTAGTTCCACGGAATGATGTGGGCGGTAACGCCCAGCGGTTCGCGGATCAGCTGAACCGAATAGTCTTTCTGGAACGGAATGGTCTGGCCATGCACCTTGTCGGCTGCGCCGCCGTAGAACTCGAAGTAGCGCGCCAGCACGGTGATGTCGGCGCGTGCGGTGGACATGGGCTTGCCGGTGTCGCGCGATTCCAGTTGCGCCAGCTCTTCGTGGTGCGCCAGCACGGATTCACCCAGACGCAGCAGCAGGCGGCCGCGGTCCAGCGCCGTCATGCGGCCCCAGTCGCCTTCCAGCGCGGCGCGCGCGGCTTTGACGGCGGCGTTCACGTCGGCCTCCTGGCCGCGCGGAATGGTGGTGAACACGTCGCCGTTGACGGGCGACACCACGTCAATGCTGCGGCCGTCTTGGGCGTCGACCTTGCGGCCATCGATAATCATCTGCGTCATGGAATGTCTCCGGGAATTCAATTCAAGGTGATCGAGCCGCGCTCAATCGTCCAGATCTGGTCAGGGATGTCGCCCAATAGCTTCACGTTGGATTCGGTGATCACGACGCACAGCTCGGGTTGCAGTTCTTTCAGCCGCCCAAGCGCTTCGGTGTAGTCACGCGCAAGCTTGGGGGCCAGGCCCTGGAAGGGTTCGTCCAGCATCAGCAGGCGGGTGCCCACCATGATGGCGCGCGCCAGCGCCACCATCTTTCCCTGGCCGCCCGACAGCGCCGAACCCGAGCGGCCCAGCATGGGCTCCAGCTGCGGCACCACCTTCAGCACCGTGGCGATGCGGGCGGCGATGTCGGCCTTGGACTGGCCCTGCACTTCGCAAGGCAGGTTCAGGTTTTCTTCCACGGTCATGGTCGGGAAGATGACGCGGTCTTCGGGCGCGTAGCCCACTTTCAGCGCGGCGCGCTTGTGGCCGGGCATGGCGGTCAGGTCGGCCCCGTCAAAGGCGATCTTGCCCGACTTGATCTTGGTCAGGCCCATGATGGTGCGCAACAGCGTGGTCTTGCCCGCGCCGTTGCGGCCGACGATGCCGATGGTTTTTGAGGATTCGAAACTTGCGCTGACGTCGCGCAGGATGCGGTTTCCCGCCAGGTCGACGTTGATGGCCGATAGATTCAACATGGTTCAGGCCCCCAGCACTTCGCTTTTGATCTGCGGGTTATTCAAGACTTCGCTGGGCGAGCCGTCGGCGGCCACCTTGCCCGCAATCCAGGCCGCTACCCGCGTGGCGTAGCGCGACACAATGTCCACATCGTGCTCAACGAACCAGCTCGTCACGCGGCGTTCATCCAGCGCGTGCATCACGGTTTCCATCAGCGCGAATTTGTCTTCGGACGCCACGCCGCTGGTGGGCTCGTCCATGATCAGCAGCTTGGGCCGCAAGGCCAGCGCCATCGCCACATCCAGCAGCTTGCGCTTGCCTTCGGGCAGTTCGATGGACGCTTCATCGGCTTCGGGCAACAGGCCCACCAGGTCCAGCGTGGCGTCCACTTCGCGTTCGTCGATGGTGCTTTCCAGCGAGCGGAACCAGCTCAGTTCCTTGTTGCGGCGCGCGGCGGCAATCTGCACGCATTCGCGCACGGTGTGTTCGGTGAACAACTGCGGCAACTGGAACGAACGGCCCAGCCCCAGGCGCACGATCTTGCGCGGCGCCATGGCCGTGACGTCGCGCCCGTCGAAGTACACCTTGCCCTTGGACGGCGCCAGGTAGCCTGTGCAGATGTTGATGAAGGTGGTCTTGCCCGCGCCGTTCTGGCCAATGACGGCCAGCCGTTCGCCTTCGTGCAATTCGAAATTGATGTTGTCCGCCGCCACCACGCCGCCGAACGCCAGATACAGGTCAGTCGTTTGAATCAGAGGTTTCATCTTCAGTTCCTTACCGGCACGCGGGATTGCAGCGTGGCGTTGGCGCGCGCCTGAGCGCGTGCGCGGTCACGCTTCTGCGTGGCGATGCGCTTCATGATCTGGCCCACAAAGCCGGTGGGGAACATGAAGATCACCAGGATCAGCGTGAGGCCCAGCAGGAACTGCCACAGGCCGGGGAAGTACGCCGCCGACACCAGCTTCACCGATTCAAACCCCACCGCGCCCAGGAACGCGCCCGCCGCGTGGCCGGCGCCGCCCAGAATGGTGATGAAAACGAATTCACCCGAGCGCAGCCACGAGCCGATTTCCGGCGTGACCAGGCCCTGCATCAGCGCCAGGATGGCGCCCGAAAAGCCCACCACCACAGCCGACAGCAAGTAACCCTTCCACATGATGAAGTACGCGGAAAAGCCCAGGTATTCGATGCGCGTTTCGTTCGTCTTGATGGCCGACAGGGCTTGCCCGCTGCCCGACCGGAAGTAGCGCTGCACCCACCAGGCCAGCACCATCGACAACACCAGCGTCACCACCAGCAGCGCGCGTTCAAACGACTCGCGCTCCATCACGATGCCGGCCATGGTCGGACGCACGATGCGCAGGCCGTCGGAGCCGCCCGTCAAGGTGTAGAGCTTGCCCAGCAGTGCGAACAGCACCATGCTCAGCGCCAGGTTCAGCATGCCGAAGAAGATGCCGCGATACCGCACGACGAAAAGACCAATGACGATGGCAGCCAGGAAGCTGGCGACGACGCCTGCCAGGATCAGCACCAGCGCATCGGCGCCCGGCATGGCGCGCGCCAGGAAGGCGACGGTGTAGGCCGAGATGCAGGAATACATCGCATGGCCAAACGAAATCTGGCCCGCGCGCGCCATCACCGACACGCCCAGCGCAGCAATCGCGTAGGTCAGGCCGATGACGATCGGCGTGATGGTCCAAGACAAGGTGTAGCCAAGAATAAGCGTGGCAACGGCGGCCACAAGGCTGAGTACGGCAACTTTCATCAGATCCTCCGGGCCTGGGCGACGGTGAACAGGCCGTGCGGCCGAATGATCAGCACCAGCACCATGATGATGTACGGCACCGCCACTTCGAGCTCGGGCGCGGCGTACACGGCGATGGCGCGAATGATGCCGATCAACAGCGCGGCAATCAGCGCGCCTGTGATCTGCCCCAAACCAGCGGTGGCGACGACGGCGAACGACAGCACCGTCATGTCGGTGCCTGCGCCCGGCACCAGCGACGTGGTGGGCGCGGCCAACGCGCCGCCCAGCGCGCCAAGGATGGTGGCGATCACAAAGGTGACGTAGCCGATCTTCTTGGCGTTGATGCCCAACGACGTCGCGACTTCGCGGTTGTGCGTGGTGGCCACCGTCTGCTTGCCCAGCTTGGTGTGGCGCAGGAAGAATTCCAGGCACACGTAGGCCAGCACCGCCACCACCGGCACCACGACCAGCTGATAGGTGGTGTAGGTGATGTCGCCAATTTCGATATTGCCCAGCCGGTTCACGACTTCGCTGGCGCTGTAGGGCTGCGCGCCCCAGAGCAGGCGCTGGATGTCTTCCAGCATCAGAAAGCCACCAAACGTGATCAGCAATTTAAGAATGGGGTCGTAGTTTTGCGCCCGGCGAATCAGCACGAATTCCATGATGCTGCCCAGCGCCAAACCCACAGCGATGGCTGCCACGAACAAAGCGGCGAACAGCAGGAAGGGGGAGTCTGTCTTGGGCGCCAGAAACATGACGAGGCTGGCGGCGGCGTAACCCCCGAAGGCGTAGAACGCGCCATGGGCGACATTCAAGATGCCCATCACGCCGAACACCAGGGTTAACCCCATCGACACCAGGAACAGCAGACTGGCGTATGCCACGCCATCCACCAAGGCGAGAGGCAATAGATCCAAGGTCAAGCGTCTTCTCCCAATACGCTAAGCACCTGCCACCAGGCTCGCGCATTGCCGCGGCAACATCGCGTCCTGCTTGGCGGTGCGGGCGTGTCGCCCAGGACGCGCATGGCGCGCCCTTGTCTCGTTATGGACCTTGCCGTGCCTGTTCGCGATGCGCTGCGTAACGGGCCGGAAGGCGTTTATGTGGAGGAGTCCGAAGGTTGGCTGCCGCCGCTTTTCGCACTCGTCCGATAGTGGAAACGAAGTATAGGGAGGCCCCTTTTCAGCGCCTATTTATCTTTGTGCAAGCCGGGTTTCACAAGCGATAGAGTCGTCTTGAATCACAACCTGAGACTACGGGTTTACCTGAATCACTGCGGCCAGCGGCGCACGCGTCTGGTAGTCAGGGATGATGCGGATCTGCGCTTCGCCGGGCAATTGCACATAACGGCCTAGTCCATCTGGCGCCAACGCGCCGACTGCCATTCGCGCCAGGGGAACGCCCTGGGCGTCGTCGATGGCGATGTGCATTGCGGCCGGGTCCAGGCCGTAGGATTCGCCGGGATGCGGGCTCAGGATGCGGTCGCTGCGCGCTTGGGAAAACAGCGAGACGAAGTCGGCGGCGTCAAAGGCTTTGCCGATGTGCGCGGGCGTGGCGGCCCATCCGCTTGCCCCTCGCGTCAGGGCCAGCGTGGATGCGGGTGTGGACAAGGTGATGCGCGCGGCCTGATCCGCGTTCCACGCATACAGGCGCGCGGGCTTGCCGGTGTCGTCATGCAGATGGGAATGGCCGCCATGCGCAGCGGGCGACTCCGTGGCTTCGCGCCATTGCCACGCCGACAGCGCGACGCCGGCCGCAAGCAACAGCGGCCAGACGAGGCGTGCGGGAAGGCGTGCGGCGGGCGTCGTCCCGGTAGATGTGGCGGCAGTCGCCGCGGTCGCCGCGGCCGCCGCGGTCGCCGTAGTCGCCGCTGTCGCCACTGTCGACGTGGCAGCCGTCTTCGTCGCGTTCACCGCCGCCTCCACCACAGCAGCAATCCCGTGAACAACGCCAGCAGCGGCAAGGCAACCGTGCTGGTCCAGAACACGGTGCGCATCTGATTGTTCGTAAGTTCGACGCGGCGGTTTTCGTAATGACGGGGCCGGATCGTCAGCAGGGCATCTTCGCCCGCCAGCAGCGTCACCGCGCTGGTGAACAGCGCGCCATTGCCCAGCGTGGCGAAATGGCGGTTGGTGGCGAAGTCGCTATCGCCCGCCACCAAGAGCGTGGGCCGCGCCGATCCGTCACTGCTGGCCGCCTGCGCGTTACGCGTCGCCAGCGCCATCAGGGTGTAGCGCGACGGCGGCTGGCCCGGCAGATGCGCCTGGCTGGACGTCTGCGCCAAAGGCGTCACGACGACGCCCGGCGGCAAGCCATCGCCCGCGGGTTCCAGCCCTGCCGCACCGGGAAAGAAACTTAGCGGCAAGCCACGCGTCATCTTGTGACGGGTGTAGTCGCTGACGGCCGGGCTGCCCGGGTCGTTGCGATAGTGGCTGCCCGGATCTGCCAGCGCCCCCGCCGGGCGCGCGATGCCAAAGTCGCCCAGTAACGCGTCCAGCCCATGGCGCGTGTCCGGCTCCAGCAGCAGCAAGGTCTTGCCGCCGGCATTGGTCCAGCGGCGCAGCGCCTGGGCATCGTCATCACCAAAGGGCGTGCGCGGCCCGGCCGCCACGACCACCGAGCAACTCGGCAAGGCCTGCGCCAAGTTGCCCGCGTTGACGCTGCGCGTGCCGAAGCCCAGGGTCTGCAAGGCGTTGCGCGCCATCGCCATGCCGTGCTGCTCGTGAACCTCCACGCGTGCGACCAGGTTTTCGTCGTCGCCATGGTCTTCCAGATCGTCCAGCGACGTCAGGCTGTTGAGCATGGCTTCGCGATGGCCTTGCGTGAAGCAGACCGTTTGCGCGCCGCGCTGGCTGATGCGGATCAGCGCATTGGTGAAGTCGGTTTCGGTGCCGCCGTTGATCGTCATCTTGCGATCATCCGAGGCCAGCACTGCGCTGCCCGCAAACTGGATGCCGGCTTCGCGCGCCTCGGCCGGACGCAAGGCCGGGTCCACGCCGCGCACGCGGATCAGCGGGTTGGCGTGTTCGTACTGGCGCAGCAGCTCCAGCGCGTCGACCATGCTTTTGTTGCGCAGGTCGTAGAACCACGTCACGTTCACCGGCTGCTTGATCTGCCGCGCCACCTCGACACTTTCCGGCGCCAGGCTGTAGAGCCGCTGCGCCGTCAGGTCCACGCGGCCCAGATGGCGGGATGTCCACAGGTTCAGCGCCAGCAACAACGCGGCAACCGCCAGCACCGGCAGCCACAGCAGCAGCCGCTTGCCCGCGCGGCGCACGCGCGAAGAGGAATGCGCGCTCATCGCAGCCTCCAGCGCTTCAGGTTGACGGCGGCGATCATCAGCGCCAGCACGGCCACGCTAGCCAGCGTGACCGTGGCCGGGCCGGGCAACACGCCACGGATGAAGTCCACATGCTGCGCCGACAACGACAGCGCTTGAAAGAACGGCGACAACGCGGGAAACGCATCCAGCGCCGCCGGATAGTCGATGAACCACAGCAGCACCAGAATGCCCCAGGTAGCGCTGGCCGCGACAATCTGATTGGTGCAGGCGCTGGACACGGCAATGCCAATCGCCAGGAACAACGCGCCGTACAGGAACACGCCGATGTAGCCGCCCACGATGGGGCCGTAATCGGGCTGGCCGTACCAGGCCAGCGGCAACACGGCGGCGGTCGTGCCCGCCAGCATCAGGGCCAGCATCGTCAAGCCGGCCGCGTACTTGGCGGCCACCAGCGTGGCGTCGGACAACGGCAAGGTCAGCAGCAATTCCAGCGTGCCTTGTCGCGCCTCTTCCGCGAACGCGCGCATGCTGACCAGCGGCATCACCAGAATCAGCAGGATCGTCATGTTGTGAAACGCCGTCACCATCTGGCCGGTGCTGACGAAGAACAGGTTGAAGCTGAACAGGTACCCAGACAACGCCCAGAACACGGCCACCACCACCAGCGCCACGGGCGAGCCGAAGTCGGTGCGCAGTTCTTTCCGGTACAACGCGGCAAAGCCTTTCATGCCCGCCTCCGCATCAAGGGATCGTTGGGCGCCAGGGCCGCCAGCAGCCGGGTTTCGACGGCGTCGTGTAGCGACAGCACGGCGCGCACTTCGGCATGCGCGAGCACGATGCGCAGCACGGCGTCGCAGGTGGCTTGGCTAGCTGCGGTGTCGGAAGCGGTCGTGGAAGCGGCGCCGGTTGCGCCATCAGCCGTCTCCCAACTGATCCGCCACTTGCTCACACCGCCGTCACCTTCGATGGCGTCCACGCCACGCACGCCCGGGCAGGCCGACAACGCCGCCTGCAACGCCGCGTGGCGCGCAAGCGGCAGCGCCAGCTGCAATTGCAGGGCGGCCTGCGCCTGGCCCAGCGCGGCGTCTTCCACCAGCCGGCCGTGGCGCAGGATGGCGATGCGCGTGCACAGCGCTTCCACCTCTTGCATCAGGTGACTGCTGAACACCACGGCGCGCCCTTCGGCGCAACGCCGGATCATCGCGCGCGCCTCCACAATCTGCACCGGGTCCAGGCCGTTGGTGGCCTCGTCCAGCAGCAGCACGGGCGGATCATTCAACACGGCTTGCGCCAGCCCCACGCGCTGGCGCTGGCCTTTGGACAAGCGGCCGATGGCGGAGCCCGCCACGCCTTGCAGATCGAAGCCGTCGATCGCGCGCTCGATGGCCTGGCGGCGCGCACGCGCCCCGCCCGCCACCTTCACGCCCGCGCCGAACTCCAGGTACTGCGTCACCGTCAGCGCGTCATACAGCGGCGCGCGTTCCGGCAGATAGCCGATGTCGGCATTGCCACGGCCGGGAGCCGGCTCGCGCCCCCGGATCGTGATGCGGCCGCTATCAGGCGTGTAGAACCCGGCCATCAGGCGCAGGGTCGTCGTCTTGCCGCTGCCGTTCGGCCCAAGCAGGCCCACAATTTCCCCGGGCCTGACGGACAGGCTCAGGGAATGCAGGACCTGCCGCGGTCCGAACGACTTGCAGACCTCGTGCAAAACAACAGCCGGCTGCATGGGGCGCCTTGGGTCGGGGTTGCGGGGGGGGGTGGCGTGGGTCAGCGGTGGCCGGCGTCAGTCGAAGACTTTCGTCTTGGCGTTCTGCGCATGCTGCTCCGCATCATGGCTATACCAAAGCTGGCCCTGGCGCGCATCGCGGATCTGCTTGAGCCGGTCAATCGCCAGCATCGACGCCGCCGTATTCCAGGTGATGCCCGGGATCACGCCCGCTTCGTTCTCGCCGGTATAGATGGCGTCGGCCGCCAGCAGCACCGTGCCGGTGTTCTTCAGCTTCACCTGCAAAGACTGGTGCCCTTGCGTGTGGCCCTTGGTGTCCAGCAGCACGATGGTGCCGTCGCCAAAGAGGTCGAAGTCGCCTTCGACCTGGATGAAGTCGTAGTCGCGCGTGGTGTCGAAGTCTTTCATGACATAGGCGGCGCGCTGGAATTTTTCGGGCCACCAGGCGGCGCGTAGCTCAGCCTTTTGAACAACGTGCTTGGCCTTGGGGAACATCTTGATGTTGCCGGCGTGGTCCAGATGGAAGTGCGAGTACACGACGTACTTCACGTCGCTGACGTCAAAGCCCGCGGCCTTCAACTGGCGGTCGACCACTTCGTCGCGGCCCTGAATGGAGTTGAACGCGCCGCACAGGCCCTGGCCCCAATAATTGGCGCAGTTGCCATCGGCCGTGGCCTGGTTCATGCCGGTGTCGAACAGCACCAGCCCGCGCGGGTGCTGGATCACATACGCCGGCACCGGAATCTTGATCTTCGTGCCCACGTCCACCATGGCGGTCATGAAGCCCTTGTCCAGTTCGATCTTGCCAACCGATAACTGCATCAGCTTGATGTCGGGCGGCGGGTCAGCGGCTTGCGCCCCGGCCGCCATCAACACGGATACGCCCACCGCACCTGCAAACGTCTTCCAGCTCTTGCTCATTGTTGTCTCCTCGGACCAACGGGGGAGCCGCCACCCGAGGGCGACGGCCGATAGCAAGCCACCCGGTGTGTCCCGGGTTTCTTTCGATAGGGTCTGCTGTGCGGGGCTGACTGCGCGGCCGGTGGACTCACCGGCCGAGACGGCATCTGACGGCCGTTTTCTCTGAAGCGCACTCTGACGCAGCGCCGAGGGGCTGCCAATTAAGGTTTTATTAAGCTGGGCTTCGCGGCCCGTGAACGGGTAGGAACCCTTAGAAGCCGGAACCCTTAGTCGTCGGAACTCTTAGGAGTCGGAACCCTTAACAGTAGGAACCGTTAACAGTAGGAACCCTTAGCGGTAAGCGCATTCACACCAGGTCTGCCCCCTTGCGCCGCGTGAACTGCGCCAGTGACCGCAACGCCAGCGCGTGCATGGCGGCCACCGACGGCAGCAGCGTTTCTTCCTTGCGGGTCAGCACGCCGACGATGCGTTCCACCGTGGGTTCGGCCAATGGCACGAACGCCAAGCCGGACCCCACTGAAGGGCGCGCCAGCACCGGCAGCACCGTCACGCCCAGGCCGCTCACCACGCTGGCCAGCAGCGAGGCGCGGTTGGACACGATCATGGCGGGGTCATCAATGCCGCAGCCCAGTTGCCGGTTCTTCAGCGTGTCGAAGGTGGCGTTGCCGATCAGCCGTTCGTCTTCCAGCGCCGACCACGGCACCGGCCCGCGCCGGCGCGCCAGCGCATGCCCCTTGCGGCAGACCAGCCCGAACGCATCGCGCGCCACCGGCGTGAACGCGACCTCGGCCGTGCGCGGCACCTGGCCCGCCACGCCGACTTGCACCTCGCCATTCAGCACCAAGCGATGCACATCCTGCGACGACTCATCCACCGCCCGGATTCGGATGTCTGGATGATTGCGGGCGTACCGCTCCAGCAGCTTCGGCAACCACTCATCCGCCAGCGACGGCATCACCGCCAGCGACACCGGGCCCGTGTTGCCCATGCCCAATTGGCGCGCCGCATCCAGCACGCGGTCGTGCGTGGACAGCAGCTCACGAAACAAGGGCGCCACGGCTTGCCCCAGCGGCGTCAGCTGCGCGCGCTTGCCCGCTTCGAAGAGCGGCGCGCCCAGTTGTTGTTCCAGGTCTTGCATGGCGGCGGACACCGCCGCTTGCGACCGGTGCGTGCCTTCGGCCGCCAGCCGGAAACTGCCATGGTCGGCCGCCAGCAGAAACTGGCGCAGGTGTTGGATCTTCAGCGGAGCAGGCATGACGCGGCCAAGGTTGAATTCAGATTTTCTGAAATTAACTTACGTTAATTTGGATTGTCAAAATTTGGCCACCGCTTCAACAATGGCTCCATCGTTATCCACATGCACGGGAGCTATGGAATGGCTTTGCAAGTCCGCAAGATTGTCAGTTATGTCGAGAAGACCCTTATCGAAGGCGGCAAGGCGGCTGAACGCCCGCTGATCATGATCGTGGCCGCCGCCGTGATTCGTAACCCGTGGGCCGGCCTGCCCTTCCAGGAAGACCTGCGCCCGCAGATTCTGGAAAACGCGCCGCCGCTGGGCGAGCTGCTGGTGGAAGAGATCTTGCGGCAGGCAGGGTCCGCCGATCAGATCGAAGCCTATGGCAAGGCCGCGGTGGTGGGCACGGCGGGCGAAGTCGAACACGCGTCCGCGCTGATCCACACGCTGCGCTTTGGCAATGCGTATCGCAATGCCGTGGGCGGCACCAGCTACCTCAGCTTCACCAACATGCGCGGCGGCCCTGGCTGCGTGATTTCGGTGCCACTGATGCACAAGCAGGACGAAGGCCTGCGCTCGCACTACCTGACCGTGCAGACCAACATTGCCGACGCGCCGGCTCCGGACGAAATCGTCATCGCGCTGGGCGCCGCCACCTCGGGCCGGCCGCATCACCGCATTGGCAACCGCTATTCCGACTTGCAGGAACTGGCGCAAGAGGCGCAATCGAAATGAGCGCGCCCCGTCGCCGCTCTGGCCGCGGCGCGCCATTAGTGCTGCTGCACGGCGTGGGGCTGGACCACACGCTCTGGGATGATCTTGCGCCGCGGCTCGAAGCCGACTTCGACGTGCTGCGCTATGACCTGCTTGGGCACGGGGCTGCGCCCGGCATCACTGGCACGGCCGACATCCAGGACTTCATCTCGCAGCTGGATGCAGAGCTGGATCAGGCGGGCTGGAAGCACGCCAACGTGCTGGGCTATTCCATGGGCGGCCTGATCGCAGGCGCCTATGCCGCCGCCCGGCCGCAGCGCGTGAAGCGGCTGGTGCTGCTGAGCACGGTATTCCAGCGCACACCGGAAGAGGTGCAAGCGGTGATGGCGCGCCTGGACGCCGCCGCCACGCAGGATGTGCAAGCCGCTGCCGCGGTCTCGTTGCAACGCTGGTTCACGCCCGCGTTCCAGGCGGCGCGGCCCGAGCGGGTGGCCGCCATCGGCCAACGGCTGGTGCAGAACGACCGCGCCAATTTCCTGGCCGCCTACCGCTTGTTCGCCGAAGGCGATCAGATCCTGGCGCACGCCGCGCCCGACATTGCCTGCCCCACGCTCGCGATGACGGGCGAGCACGACGTCGGGTCCACCCCGCGCATGACGCGCGGCCTGGCGCGGGCGCTGCCCGACAGCCGCGCGCGCGTCATCGACGGCCAACGGCATATGCTGCCGGTAGAGGACCCCACCGTCGTCGCCGCAGCGCTGCACGCTTTTTTATTGCCGGCCCGGCAGCCGGCCACCGCTGAATCGTCCGCCTGATAGAGACGATCGGCACGCGCCCCCACGGGCGGAGATGGAGACAACCGCATGCATCGCAGAACTGTTTTGAAGCACCTGGCCCTGGCCGCGACGGCGCCCCTGGCCTTATCGCTAAGCCGCTACGCCGCCGCACGCGACGCGCCGTTGCGCGTGATCGTGCCCTTCCCGCCCGGTGGCGGCACCGACGTGCTGGGCCGCGTCATCGCCGCGACGTTGGAAAGCGCGCTGGACCGCTCCGTGGTCGTGGAAAACAAACCCGGCGCCAGCGGCATGCTGGGCGCCGACTACACCGCCAACGGCGCCAAGGACGGCAGCGTGCTGTTGTTCGCGGGGCTGGTGCCATCGGTGCGCTACTACGCGCGTCCGCCAGAAGAGGTGTTGAAACAGCTGGCGCCCGTCTGCCCGATTGCGCGTTCGCCGTATATGGTGGCCGTGAACAGCGAGCTGCCCGCCAAGACGCTGGCCGAACTGGTCGCCCAGGCCAAGCGCGAGCCCAAGGGGCTGACCTTCGGTTCGCCCGGCAACGCCACACCGCAGCATCTGGCGACCGAGCTGCTGCAAGCCGCCTGCGGCATCGACATGCTGCATGTGCCGTATCGCGGCACCGGTCCCATGATGACGGACCTGCTGGGCGGCCAGATTCAACTGGTGGTGGCCACCGTTGCCGCCGTCGAACCGTATCTGAAAAGCGGCCGGCTGCGCGTGCTGGCCGTGACCAGCCGCGAACGCCTGACGAAATACCCCAACATTCCCACCGTCGCCGAAAGCGGTTACGCCGGTTTCGATGCGCAAATTCAATTCGGCACTTACTGCGCGGCGGGCACGCCGGACGCGACGATTGCCGCACTGAACCAAGGCATCAACCGCGCGCTGCAAACCGACGCCGTCCACGCCAAGCTGGCCGAACAAGGGTTCCAGCCCACCGGCGGCACGCCCGCGCAGTTGCAACAGGCGTTGCTGTCCGAAATCCGCGACGTGGCCGGGCTGGTACAGGCGGGCAAGGTGCGGGTGGACTTGTAGCGATCTGTAGCGGCCCGTAGCGAAAGGGGGCTTACGCCGGCAGGCTGCGTGATTAGAATTCGGTCTTCTTCGTCCCTGCCCGCCCACGATGCCCCGCCCCCTTTCCTGCTTGACCGGCGCCCTGACCTTGTCCGCCTTGTTGACCGGCATGGCGCAAGCCGCAGGCGGCCCCTGCCCCCAGGCGGCCGACATCGTGCGCACCGTCTATCAAAACCAAGATAAGCCCGACCACGAAGGCCGCATCCGTTTGAAGCAAGGCCACGCCATCGTGACGATTTCTGACGCGGACGTGGGCGCGCCCTTCGCGGTGGCGTGCAAGGCCTGGCCGGCCAATCCGGACTTGCTGCTGGTGGCGGTGCCGTTGATGCAGGACACGCCCGACCCCGAAAACGGCCACGAAGGCAACCTGGAAGTGCTGGTGCTGGACCGCCAGACGCTGCAAGTGCGGCAGCGCCGCACGCTGGTGGATCTGATGTCGGATGACGCCGTGCGCATCGACGGCCTGTCGTTCGATACGGCGCGCTACGACGTCACCGCTGACCGCCGCGCCTTCGGTATCCGCATCGAACGCCAAGGCGCTTCGCGCGCCAACCCTTTTGACGAAACCAGCTTGCGGCTCTTCACCGTGGAAGACAACGAATTGCGCCTGGTGCTCGACGGCCTGAGCGTCCAGCGTTCCTCCGGCGAATGGGACACCACCTGCGCGGGCGAATTTAGGGAAAGCGCGGTCAGCCTGGCCATGGGATCGGCGCAAACCAAGGGCTACCGCGACATGGTGGCCACCGACTCGCACTCCGCCAGCCGTGCGGTGGTGCAGCAAGACGGCGGCTGTTCTGAAAAAACCGTCAGCCAGGGCAAGACGCGCCACACGCTGCGCTTTGACGGCAAGCGTTATCGGATTCCCAAGGCGCTGCGGTCCATGGACAGCGACACCGCTGGATAGGCTGCTAATTTCATAGCCCTCCTATAGGCAGTACCGGCATAGCTGTCCACTATGTGCGAATTGACGCACTTAGTGGGGGCAACGTGAGTCAGAAACATAGCTTTCGATTCAGCTTTGGCATCGTTGGCGGCATGGACTTCGAAGTGGTCGAGTTCACCCTGGACGAGGGCTTGTCCGAGCCTTTCCGCCTTGAACTCGAACTGGGCAGCCACGACGCCTCGGTGGACTTCGGGCGGGTGCTGGACCAACCTGCTTTACTGACCATCTGGCATCACGACGCACCCGTACGATATGTGCACGGCGTGATTTCCCGCTTCGAGCAAGGCACGACCGGATTTCGCCGCACCCGCTACCGTGCCACCGTCGAACCCTTGCTGGCCCGCGCGGGCTTGTGTTCCGACTGGCGTATTTTTCAGCAACTGTCCGTACCCGAAATCCTGCAAGCCGTGCTCAAAGAGCATGGCATCCTGGACTACGAGCAAACCGTCACCCACGCACATCTGCCCCGCGAATACTGCGTGCAAGCGGGCGATACCGATCTGTACTTTATGGAACGCCTGGCCCGTGAAGAAGGCTTCTTCTATGCCTTTCATCATCACGTCAAAGGCCACCGGATGGTCCACAGCGACCGCTTGCACATCCATGGAACCATCGACGGCGACCCGGTGCGCTACCAGCCCGCGCCCGGTGGCGACCAACCCGAACCCGCGCTGCGCCGCTTCTCCTACGCTGAACAAGTCCGCACCGCCCGCCAAACCCAACGCGATTACACCTACACCCACCCTCGCTACAGCCAGGAACACAGCCGCGATGGCGTCGACCTGGATCATCAGCATCGTCATTACGAACGTTACGACTACCCAGGCCGCTACAAACGTGACGAAGCCGGTAAACCCTTTACCGAAAACCGTTTGCGCGGCCTGCGGCGTGATGCGCGCATTGCCACCGTCGAGGGCGACGACCCGCGTCTGGTTCCGGGATTGTCGTTTGAACTACAAGGCCACCCCCGCGACGACCTCAACCAAGGCTGGCGCCCGATCCGCATCCGTCATCACGGCGTGCAGCACGCAAGTCAACAAGAAGACGGCGCCGATGCTCAGCAAGGCACCCGCTACGGCTACACCGCGGAACTCGTCTCCAAACATACGGAATGGCGCGCAGAACCCTTGCCCAAGCCGCGTATCGATGGCCCTCAAATTGCGACGGTGACGGGGCCTAAAGGCGAAGAAATTTATTGCGACAGCTACGGCAGAGTCAAAGTGCAATTCCCCTGGGACCGCCTGGGCCAACACGACGAGCACAGCTCGTGCTGGATCAGGGTGTCGCAAAACTGGGCCGGCGCAATGTGGGGGCACATGGCCATTCCCCGCATCGGGCAAGAAGTGATCGTGAATTTTCTGGATGGCGACGTCGACCAGGCGGTCATCACCGGCCGCACCCACATGGCGCTGCAACTGCCCCCGTATGAACTGCCGCGCCACAAGACGCGCATGACCATCAAAAGCCAGACCCATAAAGGCGAAGGCTACAACGAGCTGCGCTTCGAAGACGAGCGTGACCAGGAAGAGATCTTCGTCCATGCGCAGCGCGACCAGAACATCCACGTCAATCACGACGAGACCACCTTCGTCGGGCACGACCGTAGCGAAAAGGTGGAGAACGACGAAACGATCGTCATCGGCCGCAACCGCAAAGAAACCGTCTCCAATGATGAACAGGTCGACATCGGCCAAGACCGCCGTCACCGCACCGGTCAGGATGACTTTCTGAACGTGGGCCGCAACCACACCATCCATACCGCCAAAGACCGTACTGAAGAAGTCGGCAATAGCCGCCGCGATAAAACCACCGCCAACCACTGGACCGAAATCGGCGGTTACGCCGAAACCAAGGTTGAAGGCTACGACTTGCTTGAGGCGGGTCAAAAGATCCACCGCAAAACCACGGTGTACGAACTGCAGACTGGCGAGAAGGTGGTGTTCAAAGGCCCGGGAGGAACGATCACCATCGACGGCTCGGGCATCACGCTGGATGGGGTCGAAATAAAGATCAACGGCCCGTTGAGTCACAGCGCAGGCGGAGGCGGCAGCGCGTTCCAGATTCCTGGAATCCCGGCCCTATCGCGCGAAGCCGACGCCGCAGATATTCCATTGTCCGAGTAACGGCGCCCGGTGGGCGTCCAAATTTGGGAGTGAGGCCGACATGCTGATCAGTGCACCCTTCCTGCGCGCCGTGCTGCAAGCCGAAGATGCCGAAAGCAACGCCTATTGGAGCCTGGGCGAGAGAACCGGAAAAGGCGCGTTTCCCGTCAGCCACCAGTTCGGATGGCATGGCGGCGTGCATCTCGTGGCGCCGGGGTCTCCACAGAATCCCGAGCCGGTCCGCGCCATTGCCGATGGCGTGGTGGTCTATGCCAGGGAAAGCAACCCGCCGCCGCAAAGCAGCCCGTCAACAGCCCCCGCCAATGATCCCTTGATGTACTACAAGGGCTGGACCAGCAACGGCGTCTTGGTCTTGAAGCACGACACCGAAATCGGTGAAGGCGTCAGCGTCACGTTCTACTCGATCTATCAGCACCTGCATGCGCTGGGAAACAAACCGGGCACAAACCTGCCGCTGAAAACAGGCGACGCCGTCTACCGCAAAGAGGCTATCGCGAAAGCCGGGTATATCTACGGCGAACGAGACCGTATCCACTTCGAGATCGTGGCCGATCAGGCCAACGTCGATAGGCTCTTGGGCCGCAGCACGGGCAAGCTGAAAACTAACGAAGGCCGCCGCAACTGCGTGTGGGGCGATATTCATTTTGTGCTCCCCGCCAATACCCCGCTGTATGAAGTGAATCCGCGGGAACATCGGAACACCTATCTCACTCGCCTGTTCGACTCCACACAACCCCGCAACGCTGACAGCCCCGAGTTCATCGCGTCGCTGTTTGACACCACACCCAAACGGCTGTGGGAGATGAACCGCAAATCTCTGAGCGGCGCCAACCGGCTCGGCGGGGAAAAAGACTGGTTTGACCGGGTGATCGGCGTTCATCAGAAAGTGCACAACAAGCCAGAACCTACCGCGATGGAACGCACCATCTACGTGCCCGGCGTGTACGGCGCACTTACCCATATCGTGCCCGCCGGGTCCAATCCGGAACACTGGGCCACTTGGCACGTCCCGGTCGCTGCCACAACACAATCGGAACTGGTGATCAGCATCAGCGAACAGCGGGGTGCTTTTACCGTGACGGCCCGCAACATGCACGGCAAGGTCGTCGGCATCCTGCAAGGCGCCGCCGAGAAAAGCGAGAGTTCCTACGAGCTTTACAAAACGGCCGTCAACACGTATCCGGGCTGCCCCAGCGCAGGGTTTGAAATGCTGCGCTTTGGCCGTGTGCTGGGCCCGGATGCGCCGGCGCAAAGCGATTTGTATAACGGCCGGCTGCCACATATCCGCAGAATCAGGCTCTCGGATGGCAGCATTTTCCATGTTGATCTGAATGCGGCAGGCGTACGCGTCTGTAGCGATGCGGATTTTCCGCATTGGCAAGGCTGGACATTTATTGATGACGACCTGGATGGGAATAGCCGGTGTGATTCAGGCACGCTGCTGAACCTGATTGAGCCGTTGAAACCCACCGCGCATCCAGCGCCGCAACTAGGCGATTTTGGCGACTTGATCCACAAGGTGGCCGAGGGCGTGCACGCCATGATGCAGTACCAGGACCGTCTGGCACGCGCGACCGCCAAGATTCGCACCGCGCAGGTATCCAAGATGCTGCGCCGCTGTGTGGTGAAGATACCTACGGAATGGTCGCGTGATGATTTTGATCAGCGATGGCGTTGGTTGAAGGTCGACGACCTTGATCAACGTCCGGCGAATGTGTTGAGGACAAGTGAGTGTCTGAGCGACGAGGCGTATGGCAGGCTGAAGCGGCACCACCTGGCGCTGGCGTTTTGGGAGGAGGCGCAGGGGAAGGGGCTGGAACTGGATAAGGTGCATTATCACTTTCATCCGTTGCAGTTTATTGAAGAGTTTAAGAAGTGCGGGTGGCTTAGCGCAAAGGAAATGGTTCAAATGCTCCCAGCAACCGGATTGGGACTTACATACGAAAATGCCATGTCCATTATTACCGAGGGTCAACATCGAAACGACAAATATGTCGTCCCGGCCGGAATGCACAAGGCTCTTAATCTCATCCGCAGAAAATACTATCTGGAAAATCCGCTACGCACCGCCCATTTCTGGGGGCAGATCGTGCAAGAGACAGATGGCTTTCAAACTGTTAGAGAGTATGCAAGTGGTGCAGCCTACGACGAACGTCCGGATCTCGGAAATACGCTTCCAGGGGACGGGCCTCGCTTTCGAGGGAGAGGTGTCATTCAGCTAACGGGGCGAGCCAACTATAGAAGATATGAAGAATATCGCCGAATCAACGTAACCCTTGAACCTCATCAACTTTTGCTTGAGCAAGATGCATATTCAGCTTGTGACGCGTCCGGCTTCTATTGGGTCGCGGAACGAACTCGAGATAGGACACTAAACCCCCCGGACAGCGCCAACAAATATCGGTGGCGATTAGATGGCCTCACCAACATAAACACAAGAGCGGATATACAGAACTTTCAAGACTTGAATGCCGGCTCACACATTACC
Organism: Achromobacter kerstersii; assembly: GCF_902859595.1. GTDB lineage: Bacteria > Pseudomonadota > Gammaproteobacteria > Burkholderiales > Burkholderiaceae_B > Achromobacter > Achromobacter kerstersii. The sequence goes on from NZ_CADIJQ010000008.1 coordinate 235,057, forward strand.
GCCGACGTATTAAATGTGACTCTTCAAGTAAATCGCGCAGCGCTGCACTTGAACAAGAGAGTGATGTATTTTTCCCACGCATATCAAGCGGTATCAGACGATATTTTGATTACCCTTCCTGGCGGCAACATTCGATCATGAAAAGGAAAATGACGTTAGGCGGAATACTCATCTGCATCAGCACTGTATTTTTCGATTCCCGAGCTTCAGACCGGGTGACTGCCTTTGACTTATCTTCTGTGTGCGGATATTCGGTCGAGTCATCTCGACCATTAGATATTCAAGCCACTGGCTGCAGACTGTTTTATGAAGATAAAGTTAACAGTCCTGCGTTCTACGGGAGCATTAACTCTTTCAAGTCAAGCGAGAAGTTTTATGTTGACCTAACGCATCTTAAGTATGTGAATGGCCGATTACATTCCTTAAGAAACGACTACTACGATGGAGCGCGCGACACGAGACAGACCATTATTAAGAGACGACACTATTCGTTCCCGCATAAAAACAAACAGAACACCGTAATAATTACGCGCCTGGAGGTCGACTACCTAAGGGAAACACCGGGTTCTTCAGAAATAGAGTCCGTCAAAGAGCAATACGATTGCTGGGACGGCGTGGCCTACGGCACCACTTTTGGCGTTCGGTATTCGCTCTGCTCCTTAGTGGATGCCCGCTCAGCCGAGCTATTTTCGAATACGCGCTGGCAATACCAAGTCATACAGAGCCTCAAAATCCAGTAGGGGACGCGCGCTCCCCGCAAGCCCCTCCGCCGCTTGCACCTTGCCCCATCCCAAGCTAAATTGTTGACAATCTGGCGTCCAAGCACGCCTTATCCCGATTTTTACCCCTGAAACCGGATAGATTGTTGACACAATGAGCAAAGTGCTGACCCTGCCGGGCACCGTGCCGGGCGATGGTGAAACGCTGTCGGATCACATCTTCAAGAAGATCCAGGCCGCTATCGTCAAAGGCGAGATCGCCCCGGGCAGCAAGATTTCCGAGCCCGAGCTGGCGCGCATTCATGGCGTGAGCCGCGGGCCGCTGCGCGAGGCGCTGCATCGGCTGGAAGGCCAGAAGCTGCTGGTGCGCGTGCCGCATGCGGGCGCGCGTGTCGTGTCGCTGTCGCAGCAAGAGCTGTCCGAACTCTACGAAATCCGCGAATCGCTGGAAGGCATGGCGTGCCGGCTGGCTGCCGAACGCATGCCGCCGTCTGAAATCGCTGAACTGCGCGGCGTGCTGGAAGCGCACGAGCGCGACGCGGCCTTTCAAGCCGGGCTGGGCTATTACCAGCAGGAAGGCGATTACGATTTCCACTACCGCATCGTCAAGGGCAGCGGCAACCAGATGCTGTTTCGCATGCTGTGCGACGAGCTCTATCAATTGGCGCGCATGTACCGCATCCAGTACTCGACCACGCCCAACCGGCCGCGCCAGGCCTACGCTGAACACCACCGCATTCTTGACGCCATTGCCGACCGCGATGGCGAGCTGGCTGAAATCCTGATGCGGCGGCACATCCGTGTATCGCGCATCAACATCGAACAACAGATCGCGCAGAGCAAGCAGCAGCGCACGGAGGCATGATGAATCACTCGTACCGCAAGACCCTGCCCGGCACCCGCCTGGATTATTTCGATGCGCGCGCCGCCGTCGAAGCCATTGCGCCGGGCGCTTACGCCGGCCTGCCCTATACGTCGCGCGTGCTGGCTGAGAACCTGGTGCGCCGCTGCGACCCGGCCATGCTGACCGATGCGTTGAAGCAGCTGATCGAACGCCGCCGCGACCTGGACTTTCCGTGGTTTCCGGCGCGCGTGGTCTGTCATGACATCCTGGGCCAGACCGCGCTGGTGGACCTGGCAGGCCTGCGTGACGCCATCGCCGAAAAGGGTGGCGACCCCGCCAAGGTGAATCCGGTGGTGCCGGTGCAGTTGATCGTGGACCATTCGCTGGCCGTGGAATTTGACGGCACCGACCCCGACGCCTTCGCGCGCAACCGCGCGGTGGAAGACCGCCGCAACGAAGACCGCTTCCACTTCATCGACTGGACCAAGCAGGCGTTTCGCAACATCGAAGTCGTGCCGCCGGGCAACGGCATCATGCACCAGATCAACCTGGAGCGGATGTCGCCCGTCATCTACACGCAAGACGGTGTGGCGTTCCCCGATACGCTTGTCGGCACCGACAGCCACACCCCGCACGTGGACGCGCTGGGCGTCATCGCCATCGGCGTGGGCGGCCTGGAAGCAGAAAACGTGATGCTGGGCCGCGCGTCGTGGATGCGCCTGCCGGACATCATCGGCGTTGAACTCACCGGCCGCGCGCAACCCGGCATCACCGCCACCGACGTGGTGCTGACGCTGACCGAATTCCTGCGTAAGGAAAAGGTGGTGGGCGCGTACCTGGAGTTCTACGGCGAAGGCGCCGCCAGCCTGACCTTGGGCGACCGCGCCACCATTTCGAACATGGCGCCCGAGTACGGCGCCACCGCCGCGATGTTCTCGATTGACCAGCAGACCATCGACTACCTGCGCCTGACCGGCCGCGAAGACGACCAGATTGCGCTGGTGGAAACCTATGCCAAGACGGCGGGTCTGTGGTCCGACAGCTTGAAGACCGCCGAGTACGAACGCGTGCTGCGTTTTGATTTGTCGACCGTCGTGCGCACGCTGGCCGGCCCGTCGAACCCGCATCGCCGCCTGCCCGTGTCGGATCTGGCCGCGCGCGGTATTTCCGGCGTGGTGGAAAACGAACCCGGCCTGATGCCGGATGGCGCGGTCATCATCGCCGCCATCACCAGCTGCACCAACACCAGCAACCCGCGCAACGTGATTGCCGCCGGCCTGTTGGCGCGCAACGCCAAGGCCCGCGGTCTGACGCGCAAGCCCTGGGTGAAGAGTTCGCTTGCGCCGGGCTCCAAGGCCGTGCAGCTGTATCTGGAAGAAGCCGGCCTGCTGCCCGACCTGGAAGCGCTGGGCTTTGGCGTGGTCGCGTTTGCCTGTACCACGTGCAACGGCATGTCGGGCGCGCTGGACCCGAAGATCCAGCAAGAGATCATCGACCGCGACCTCTATTCCACCGCCGTGCTGTCCGGCAACCGCAACTTCGACGGCCGCATCCATCCCTACGCCAAGCAGGCCTTCCTGGCGTCGCCCCCGCTGGTGGTGGCCTACGCCATCGCCGGCACCATCCGCTTTGACATCGAACGCGACGTGCTGGGCCGGGACCAGAATGGCCAGGAGATCCGCCTGAAAGACATCTGGCCCAGCGACGAAGAGATCGACGCCGTGGTCAAGTCCGCCGTCAAGCCGGAACAATTCCGCAAGGTGTACGCGCCGATGTTCGGCATTCAGGATGACCGTAAAGCCGGCGTCAGCCCGCTGTACGCCTGGCGCCCGCAAAGCACCTACATTCGCCGTCCGCCGTACTGGGAAGGCGCGTTGGCCGGCGAGCGCACGTTGCGCGGCATGCTGCCGCTGGCCGTGCTGGGCGACAACATCACCACCGACCACCTGTCGCCGTCCAACGCCATCCTGCTGGATAGCGCGGCGGGTGAATACCTGGACAAGATGGGCCTGCCCGAAGAAGACTTCAACTCGTACGCGACCCACCGCGGCGACCACCTGACCGCGCAACGCGCCACCTTCGCCAACCCCAAGCTCTTTAACGAGATGGTGACCAACGACGACGGCAGCGTGAAGCAAGGCTCGCTGGCGCGCGTGGAGCCCGAAGGCCAGGTCATGCGCATGTGGGAAGCCATCGAAACCTATATGGACCGCAAGCAGCCCCTGATCATCGTGGCCGGTGCCGACTACGGCCAGGGCTCGTCGCGCGACTGGGCCGCCAAGGGCGTGCGGCTGGCGGGCGTGGAAGCCATCGTGGCCGAAGGCTTTGAGCGCATCCACCGCACCAACCTGATCGGCATGGGCGTGCTGCCGCTGGAATTCAAGCCGGGCGTGAACCGCAAGACGCTGGCGCTGGATGGCACCGAAAGCTATGACGTCATCGGCGAACGCAAGCCGCGCGCAGACCTGACGCTGGTGATCCACCGCCGCAACGGCGAGACCGTGCAAGTGCCCGTCACCTGCCGTCTGGACACGGCGGAAGAAGTGTCGATCTACGACGCGGGCGGCGTGCTGCAACGCTTTGCACAAGACTTCCTGGAAGCCGAATCCGCCACCGGCGCCAAGCAGGCCGGCTGAGTATGACTCCCACTGGCGGGTGCCCGCACGCCCGCCAGGCTTTCACACCGAATCCGCACATTCGCACCGAGATATCAGGACAACCCATGGCCCATGCTCCCCAGACCAAGATTGCCGCCACCTACATGCGCGGCGGCACCAGCAAAGGCGTGTTCTTCAAGCTGGACGATCTTCCCGAATCCGCCCGCGTACCCGGCGCCGCGCGCGACGCGCTGCTGATGCGCGTGATCGGCAGCCCCGACCCCTACGGCAAGCAGATCGACGGCATGGGCGCGGCAACGTCCAGCACCAGCAAGACCGTTATCGTCGGCAAAAGCACGCAGCCCGATCATGACGTGGACTACCTGTTCGGCCAGGTCTCCATCGACCAGCCGTTCGTGGACTGGAGCGGCAACTGCGGCAACCTGTCGGCCGCCGTCGGCCCATTTGCCATCACCAACGGCCTGATCGACCCCGCCCGCGTGCCTGCCAACGGCATCGCGGTAGTGCGCATCTGGCAGGCCAACATCAAGAAGACCATCATCGCCCACGTGCCGATGACTGACGGCGCGGTGCAGGAAACTGGCGACTTCGAACTGGACGGCGTGACCTTCCCCGCCGCCGAATTGCAGCTGGAATTCATGGACCCGGCCGAAGACGGCGACGGCGGCTCGATGTTCCCCACCGGCAATCTGGTGGACAACCTGGAAGTGCCGGGCGTGGGTACGTTCAAGGCCACGATGATCAACTCGGGCATTCCAACCATCTTCCTGGACGCGTCCGCGCTGGGTTACACCGGCACGGAATTGCAGGACGACATCAACGGCGACGCCGCGGCGCTGGCCCGCTTCGAGACCATCCGCGCGCACGGTGCGCTGCGCATGGGCTTGATCAAGAACATCGCAGAAGCCGCCGCCCGCCAGCACACGCCCAAGGTGGCGTTCGTGGCGCCGCCCAAGGCGTATGAATCTTCCGCCGGCAAGGCCATTGGCGAAGGCGACGTCGACGTGCTGGTGCGCGCGCTGTCCATGGGCAAGCTGCACCACGCCATGATGGGCACGGCGTCGGTCGCCATCGCCACCGCCGCGGCCGTGCCCGGCACGCTGGTAAACCTGGCGGCAGGCGGCGGCGAACGCGATCAGGTGTGCTTCGGCCACCCCTCCGGCACGCTGCGCGTGGGCGCGCAGGCGCAGTTGGTGGACGGCGAATGGAAGGTCACGAAAGCCATCATGAGCCGCAGCGCGCGGGTGTTGATGGAAGGTCGGGTTCACGTGCCAAACGTCGGATTCTGAGCCGGAATTGATCGTCTCAGGTTGCGAGCAAACACTCGCAACCCCCATTTTTACCGGGTTTTTTAGGCCTGAAGGGTAGACGCCGCCGTCGTCTATCCCTATACTCTTGGCCTGTTGTTACTCATCACCGGACCCTGACGATGCATCGTCATCCCAGGGCAACCGTCACACGGCCGCGCACAGCGGCCCGGCGCCAGCGCCGAAACACCACCACCCAGCCGCCAGGCTTATACCGGCGGCTGCGGAACAAAAACCTGCTTACCCAGCAGGACCATTGCTCACCGCATTGAGCTGCGCCTGCATCTAGGGCTTCGAGCTATGGCGTCGAATTACGCGTTCTGACTACGCGCTCGAACGACGTCTTCGTTTCCATGATGCGCCGGCCCGATGCCGCAGCAAGACACCATCACGGTGTGTCTTGTGTCTTGTCCACCCCGGGCTGCCATCCCCTGCCCGGGCGGGCAGGCATGTGATCGCGCGCGCGAAACGTGCAACCCCTGCGCCGCGATCAATGGTGTTTCGTGCCTGGCCGTCTACGAGCAAGGACCTACACGATGCAAGAGAGTGTTTTCTTCCAGTTATCGGCCACCACGGCCATTTTGTTGCTGGCCGGCTTCTACGGCGCCACGTTTCTCATGTCGCTATTCATCGGCGAAAAGCACGAGAACGTGGATGGCTTCATGGTGTCGAACAACGCGGTCGGTTTCGGCCTGTCGGCCGCCAGCATGATCGCGACCTGGATCTGGGCGGCGTCCTTCTACGCCAGCGCCACGTCCGGATTCAAATACGGCTTGTCCGGCCCGCTGCATTACGGCTTCTGGGGCGCGTTGATGATTCTGTTCATCTACCCCTTCGGCAAACGCTTCAGACAGCTGGCGCCCAAGGCGCACACGCTGGCCGAAGTGATCCATGCGCGCCACGGCACGTCCAGCCAGATGATCATGGCGGTGTCGAACATTGTGGGCAGCTGCATCAGCTTGATGGTGAACTTCACAGCGGCAGGCGCGCTGGTGTCGATACTGAGCCCGCTGACGTTCATCCAGGGCGTGCTGATCGCCGGGCTTGGCGTGCTGTCTTACACGCTGTGGTCGGGCTTTCGCACATCTGTCATGACCGACTTCGCGCAACTGGCGGCGATGATCATCGCCGCCGTCATCATCATCCCGCTGATCTTCTTCAACGCGGGCGGGCCAGACTTGCTGCAAGCCAACATGTGGCGCTTGGACAGCGACCAGGCCGACTTCTATTCGACCAAAGCCATCCTGGAACAAGGCGCGCCCTACTTCGTGGCGGTGCTGGCCTACGCCATCGGCAACCAGACCATCGCGCAACGGCTCTTCGCCGTGCGTGAAGACTTGATCAAGCCCACGTTCCTGACGGCCACCATCGGGTACGGCGCGGTGGTGATCGGGCTGGGCATGCTGGGCCTGCTGGCGTTGTTCGTCGGGCTTGAGCCCGCCAACGGCGACATGAACAACATCATTCCGCAGATGGCGTCGACCTACTTGCCGCCGTTTGGCATCGCGCTGTTCTTTCTGCTGGTGGTGGGCTCGCTGTCGTCCACGGCGGACTCCGACCTGGCTGCGCTGTCGGCCATCGTCATGACGGACGTTTACGCCAAGAACCTGGCGCGCGGCCGCCCGGACCCGCGCCGCATGCTGTGGTGGGGCCGCGCCACCATGATCATCGCCACGATGATTGGCGTGATCTTCGCCAGCCTGCGCCTGGACATCCTGGTCATGCTGGTGTTCGTGGGTGCGTTGTGGGGCGCGATCGTCTTTCCGGTGATCGCCAGCTTCTACTGGGACCGCGTCAACAACCGCGCATTCGTGTGCTCGGTGCTGTCCGCCGTGGCGCTGTTCACGATCGTGCGTTTTGAACTGCTGCCCATGACGGGCGTGATCGCCGTGTTCTTTGAAATCTGCGCGGCCGTGGGCGGCGGCGTCGTGTTGGGCTTGATGACGTTCGGCTTCTTCGGCCGCACCGCTGCGATTGCGGTGGGCACATTGGGCGTCATCGTCATGCTGCCCGCCTTCATCGGCAACCTGCGCGACTACATCGTGCTGCTGGCATCGCTGACCGCTTACGGCGCCAGCGCCATCGTGTGCGTGGCGCTTAGCCTGCGCAACCGCGAACGCTTTGATTTCTCGCTGCTGGCAGACCGCGTGACGTCGTTTCATCACGAGCAAGAGGTCATGATGAAAGCGCCTTCAGGCAAGCTTTCCGCCGACGCCGCGCAATGAAACCCCAGCCATCAACAACAAGGAGATTGATATGTGGTTGACCGCCTATTTTCTGATCTGGCCGGCGATATCCGCGGCCATTCTGGCGATCTTGTGCGTGACGCTGTGGAAAGATATCCGCGCGGCGAAGCAAAGCGGCAAGTCAATGATCTGACGCGGCCGCCAGCACCTTCAACACCGCCGCACCCGTTGCCACGACATGGCCGGCCACGCTTAATTCGCCGCGCATGAATACCAGGCTGGCGGTGGTGCGCATGACGTGGCCGCGCACTTCCAGGAATTGGCCGGCGCGCGCCGCCGTCAGAAAGTGCGTGTCCAGTTGCACCGTCACACACGGGCGGCGGTCCAGCGCTTGCCAGGCGATGGCGCTCAAGCCGTGATCCAGCATGGCGGTCAGCAGGCCGCCATGCACCACGCCTGCGGGATTCAAATGGTCTGCTGTCGCCAGCAATCCATACGCCCACGCTTGCGCTTCCTTGCGCACCCACAAGGGGCCGATCAGCCCCGCGAATCCCGGCAAGGTCTTCTGATGCCAGCCATCGGCAGCCAGCGATTCGGCGGTGGGCGGCGCATGCATGGCATCAGCTCCGGGCGGACAACAGTTGCGACAAGGTCTGCGCTTCGGCCTGCAATTCCTTGGCCAGCGCATGGGCGCGTGCGTCGTCCAATTGCTCGGCCAAGCCCGCGGCCACCAACGAATGCGTCATGCGCTCGTGCTTGTCCAATACCGGCACCGCAATCACAACGACGCCGTTGATGTAGTGGTTGCGATCCAGGCTATAGCCATCACGGCGCACGGCGTCCACGTCCGCCTTCCACTCGGCGTATGGCGGCGCCTGATCCCAGCGCAAGGCCTTGAAGCGGCGTTCCATTTCTTTATCCGATAGCTCGGAAAACGCGGCCACCAGGCGGCCCGTTGCGCTGATCAACGCGGGGAAACGGCTACCCACGTCCACATGCAAACGGAACGGCGCGGTCGAACGCGATAGCGCCAACACCACCATGTGTTCGCTGCCCGCCACTTCCACACCGATCGCGGTGACGTTCGCGGCACTGGAAAGCTTGTCCAACACCGGCTGCACCAACGCCGGAAAAGGACTGCTTTCGATCACGCTGCGCGCCAGCGTCAGCATGCCCACGCCCAGGCTGTAGCGCTTGGTGGCGGCATCCACTTTCACCAGGCCCTCTTCCACCAGCACACGAAGAATGTGCAGGCAGGTGCTGGTCACCATGTCCAGTTCCTGCGAGATCGCCTTCAAGGTCATCGGCGCGCCGCCCCGGCCCAGCAATCGCAGGATGGCGATTGACCGCGTCACGGCCGGCACGGGCCGCACGCGTGGCCCTGCGGCTGCGGGGGATTCCTGGGAACTGGCTTCGCTCATCTGCATCTCCGATTTTTACTGCGGCAAGCATACCTTGCCGGGCCTGCGGCGTCGCCGTTTTAGGATGCCCGTAATTGTCTATATACAATAAATAGACGTCATTGACAATTTAAAAGCTGGCGCGCATAGTCTGCCCAACGGATTGCCAAACCCACACAGGTACGACGACATGACGACGCTGACCCAGACCACTTCTTACGCGGACGCCCAGGCGCTCTGCTCCTCGGACAAGCTCTGGGAGCTGTTCGACGGCAACCGCGAGCAGATGAACATTGCCCACGAGTGCATCGACCGGCATGCGGGCAAGGACGATCCCGCGATCATCCTGGTGCGCGCGGCAGGCGGTGATGAGATCTACTCGTTTCGCCAGATCGCCGAGCTGTCGTCGCAATTTGCGCACGGACTGGTTGAGCAAGGCATCCGCCCCGGCGACCGCGTGGCGGTGATGCTGGAACCGTCGCTGGCGTTCTACGTGGCGATGTTTGGCGCGATGAAAATGGGCGCCATCGCCGTACCGCTGTTCACCTTGTTCGGCCCCGACGGCATCCGCCTGCGTGTGCAGGACTGCAAGCCGCGCATGCTGGTCACCAACGCTGAAAAAGCGCCCATGGTGGCGGCAGGGGACGACATGCGCGTCGTCATTGCCGACGACACGTTTCTGGGCAAACTGGCCAGCTACCCCACGCACTACACCTGCAATACGCGGGCCGACGATCTGGCCATCTTTCAGTACACCTCGGGCACCACCCGCGAACTGCCGGACGCCGTCAAGCACACGCACCGCGCACTCGTCACGCTGATGCTGGCCGCGTTGTACGGCACCGGCGTGCGCCCCGGTGACCGCTTCATGTGCCCGTCATCGCCCGCTTGGGGCCATGGCTTGTGGCATGGCACGCTGGCCCCGTTGGCGCTTGGCGTGACCATTGGCGCCTACGCCGGCAAGTTCAACGCCGAACGCTTGCTGCAAGCCTTGCAGGATCACGCGTTCAACAACATCTCGGCCGCCGCCACGCACTACCGGATGATGCGCAATTCCGGCGCGGCAGGCCGCTACCGCTATCAGCTGGACAAGGTGTCCTTCACCGGCGAACCCATCGACAGCGAAACGTCCGCGTTCGTGGAAGCCACCTTCGGCCGGCCCGTTTGCAGCATGTACGGCACCACCGAAATCGGCGTGTGCCTGGTGAACTACCCCGGCGCGACGGACTTCACGGTCAAGCCCGGATCACTCGGCAAACCCGTGCCTGGCCTGCGCGTTGAAGTGCAGGACGCCAACGGCGCGCCCTGCCCGCCCGGCGTCACCGGCGAATTGAAGCTGTGGCGGCGCGACGATTGGGTGGCCACCAAAGACCTTGGGCGTGTCGATGAAGACGGCTATTTCTGGCATGGCGGCCGCGCCGACGACGTCATCATCTCGGCCGGCTGGACCATGAGCGCCGTCGAAATCGAAGACGCCATCCTCAAACATCGCGACGTGTCCGAAGCCGCCGCCATCGGCGTGCCGGACGCGCTGCGCGGCCAGGTCGTCAAAGCCTTCGTGGTGTCCGCCCGCCCGGGCGACGACGCCTTCGTGGAAGAAATTCAGAACGCCGTGCGCAGCCAGCTGGCGCAGCACGAGTACCCGCGTCAGGTGGTGTTCGTGCCTGAACTGCCCAAGACGCCGGCCGGAAAGATCCATCGCCGAAAACTGCGGGAGCAAGAACTTGCAACCGCTGATGCATCAACCGTAAACGCCGCGCCCGCCGCGCACGTCTGACCATCCCCCCAGGAGACATCATGCTGACCAAGACCAAAATCGAACGTAGCTTCCCGACCATCACCGAGCAAGGCCTGGACGAACTGCGCGCCCGCATCGGCGTGAAGATCGGCGCCACCGCCGAACCGTGGTGCTACGAAGCCACGCGCGACAACATCCGCCACTACGCCCATGGCATTGGCGACGACAACCCCTTGTGGTCTGACCCGGAGTACGCGGCCAAGACCCAGCACGGCGGCATCATCGCGCTGCCCAGCTTCCTGTTTTCCACGAGCCGTATCGTGTCGGGCTACGTCGGCGGGCTGCCGGGCGTGCATGCGATGTGGTCGGGCGCAGATTGGACGTGGCACAAGACCGTCAAGCGCAACGACACCATCTCTACTGAGGCGCACCTGAAGAACCTGATCGAACACCAGACCCGCTTTGCCGGCCGCGCGATCCAACAGATCTATCACGTGGACTTCTTCAACCAGGATGGCGACAAGGTGGCCGAGGCCGACAGCTGGTGCTTTCGCACCGAACGCGACCACGCCCGCGAGCAAGGCAGCAAGTACAAGGAAGTGCGCGCCCGCGAACCGCGCCGCTACAGCCCCGAAGAAATCAAGGAAGCCTACAAGCTCTACGCGCAGGAAGAAGTGCGCGGCGCCACGCCCCGCTACTGGGAAGACGTGAAGGAAGGCGAAGCGCTTCCCGTGATGTTCAAAGGCCCGATGACGGTGACCGGCTTCATCGCCTATGCGCAGGGCTGGGGCGGCCTGTACATCCGCGCCAACAAATTGGCGTGGCAACTGATCGACGCGCACCCGGGCGTGGGCATCACCAACCGCTTCGGCATTCCTGACGTGCCGGAACGCGTGCACTGGGAAGAAGAATTCGCGCTGGAAGTCGGCGCGCCGGGCGCCTATGACTACGGCCCCGAACGCAATTCCTGGCTGACGCATCACCTGACCAACTGGATGGGCGACGCCGGCTTCCTGCGCAAGTCCACGTGCAAGATCCGCCGCCACAACCCGGAAGGCGACATGCTGTTCTTCAAAGGCCGCGTCACGCGCAAGTACGTTGAAGACGGCCGCCATCTGGTCGAAATCGAACAGGAAGCCCGCAATCAGGACGACGAATTGTCCGTGCTGGGTTCCGGCGTGGTTGAATTGCCCACCCGCGCGTGATGTCAGCGTGATTCAAGCGTGACGTAATCGGGCCGCCCGGCGCACATCGCGCGCGGCGCGGCTTGTTTTCCCGACGGCTGACCAGCCGCCGCTGCTTGCCATGATCGCGCGCGTGCGCTTGCCGCCCGCGCGTCGGACATGACCATAACGAGGTCAATGATGTCTGGTTCATCGGAGCATGCTGCACACGCCCCCGACGCCCCCAACGCCCGCGCGCCGGGCGCGTTGGCAGGCTTACGGGTCATTGATCTTTCCCGCGTGCTGGCGGGGCCGCTGTGCACTCAGATGCTGGCGGACCAGGGCGCAAGCGTGATCAAGGTCGAGCCGCCGGGCGGCGACGAAACACGCATGTTGGGCCCGCCCGTCAATGCCGACGGCGACGCCGCCTACTTCACCGCCGTCAACCGCGGCAAGCGCGCGATCGGCCTGGACCTGTCACGCGCAGAAGGGCGCGACGTGTTGTTGCGCCTGTTGGAAGATGCCGACGTGCTGGTCGAGAACTTCATTCCCGGCACGATGGCCAAGTGGGGGCTGGACTACGAAACGGATTTGAAGGCCCGCTTTCCCCAACTGATCTATTGCGCCATTTCCGGCTTCGGCGAAGACGGCCCGCTGGGCGGCCTGCCGGGCTACGACGCCATCTTGCAAGCGATGTGCGGCTTGATGAGCGTGAACGGCGACGCCGCCAGCGGCCCCACGCGCATCGGCATCCCCATCGTGGACCACCTGACGGGCTACACCGCGCAGGCTGGCATCTTGCTGGCGCTGTACCACCGCGCACGCACCGGACGCGGCCAGCGCGTTGAGGCCACGCTGTACGACACCGCGCTCAGCCTGCTGGTGCCGCACGCCGCCAACTGGATGCACACGCAGCGCACGCCGGGCCTGCTGGGCAGCGCGCACCCCAACATCGCACCGTATGACCGCTATACCTGCCGCGATGGCGACATCTTCCTGGGCATCGTCAACGACCGCCAGTTCCGCAAGTTCTGCGACTACATCGGCCTGGCGCCCTTGCTGGAAGACGAACGCTTTGCCACCAACCGCCAGCGCCTGGAACACCGCGATGCGCTGCGCACCGCCATCGACGAAGCGCTTGCCCATCGCGCGCGCGACACCGTCTGCCACGACCTGATGCAACTGGGCGTACCCGTCGGCCCCGTCCATACGGTGCCGGAAGCGTTCGAACACGCGCACACGCGCCACCGCGGCATGCGCATCGACCGCGACGGCTATCACGGCATCGGCGCGGCCACTCGCCTGTCGGACGCGCCCGTGCGCCTGCGCCGCCTGCCCCCTGCTTATGCGCAGCACACCGACGAGGTCCTCCGGGAGGCCGGCCTCGGCGACACCCACATCGCGGCCCTGCGCGAACTGGGCGTCTTGCCACGCAGGCCTCCTTCGAAGCCGTAGCAACACAACCGACCGCCCATAAAAAAATCCAGGAGACCACCATGAAGACACTACGCTTGATCGCCGCGCTAGCGGCGTCCTTGCTGTTCACGCAGCCTGCGGCCGCAGCCGACAGCTACCCCTCGAAACCCATACGCATCATCGTTCCCTATCAAGCCGGGCAAGGCACCGACGTGGCCGGCCGCTACCTGGGCGAGTACCTGGCCAAGGCGCTAGGGCAAGCCGTCATTGTCGAAAACCGGCCCGGCGCGGGCGGCAACATCGGCGCGTCCGAAGCGGCGCGCGCCACGCCCGACGGCTACACGCTGTTGATGGGCACGAACGGCACGCATGTGCTGAACCAGTACATGTACGCGTCCACCAACTTCGATCCTGAAAAAGATTTCGAACCCATCATGCTGGTCAGCTCGTTTCCGATGGTGCTGCTGACCACGCCCGCGTCGTCCTACACGAGCCTTGCCGACTTGCGCGACGCCGCCAAGGCCAAGACCGACAGCGTCAACGTCGGCATGCCCAGCACCACCGCGCGGCTGGTGTTTGAACTGCTCAAGCAGCAAGGCGTGTCCAGCCTGCGCGGCATTCCCTACAAGGGCTCAGCCACCGCCACCACCGACCTGATGGGCGGCCAGGTGCAGATCGGCATCGACACCGTCAGCGCCGCGCGCTCGTTCATCACGGGCGGCAAGCTGCGCGCGCTGGCGGTAACGTCATTGAAGGAATCGGCGCTGCTGCCCGGGGTCAAGCCCGTATCGGCCCAAGGCTTGCCAGACTTTCAGGTGATTGCGTGGAATGGCTTGTACGCCCCCAAAGGCACGCCGCCCGCCGTCGTGCAGAAGTTGAACGCCGAACTGACAAAGATTCTGGCGCGCCCCGAAGTGCAGCAACGTCTGTTGGAGTTAGGCCATGAACCGGGCGGCGGCACGCCGGGCGAACTGGCCGCCTTTGCCCGCAGCGAACGTCTGAAGTGGCAGCCGCTGATTGTTCAGGCGGGGCTGAAAGCGGAATAGCGTCTTTCGCTTCACCCGGCATAGAACGAGCCCAGGCCTTGCGCCTGGGCTTTTTCATGGGGCGGCGCCGGGCTACCGGCTCCTGGCTACTGGCTCCTCGCTCCTCGCTACTGGCTCCTCGCTCCTGGCTACTGGCTCCTCGCTACTGGCTACTGCCTACCGCGTGACCGAGTTACCGAGTTACCGAGTTACCGGGTTAACCCCAGCAGAATTAATACCTATAACATCAGAGAATATATTTATTGGAGACACCACCCCACCCATCCCTAATTCCGGGAGAAGACCATGGCAATGCCCACCCTCAAGCATTTCATCAACGGCCAATACGCGGAGTCCTCGGGCTCCGAGTATTTTGATTTGATCAGCCCCGTCACCGGCAAGCCGATCGCCCGCTCTCCCAACGCCAACGATGCCGACGTTGACGCCGCCTACGCCGCCGCCCGCCACGCGTTCAAAACCTGGGGCCGCAGCACGCCCTCCGCGCGCCAGCAGGCGCTGCTGAAACTGGCCGACGCAGTCGCCGAAAACAGCAGCCGCCTGGTCGACGCCCAAAGCCGCAACACCGGCCAGCTCAAACACCTGATCGCCTCTGAAGAAGTCGCCGTGTGCGTCGACCAGATCCGCTTCTTCGCCGGCGCCGCCCGCTTCCTGGAAGGCAAGGCCACGGGCGAATACATGGAAGGCCTGACCTCCAGCATCCGCCGCGAACCCTTGGGCGTGGTCGGGCAAGTCACGCCGTGGAACTACCCGTTGATGATGGCCGTGTGGAAGATCGCGCCGGCACTTGCGGCGGGCAACACCGTCGTGCTCAAGCCCAGCGACAGCACCCCCGAAAGCACGCTGCTGCTGGCCGAGATTGCCGCCCCCTTCTTCCCCGCCGGCGCCTTTAACGTGGTGCTGGGCAACGCCGCCACCGGCGCCAAGGTGGTGTCGCACAAGACGCCCGCGCTGGTGTCCATCACCGGCTCGGTGCGCGCCGGGCTGCAAGTGGCCGCCTCCGCCGCCGCCAACCTGACCCGCGCCCACCTTGAGCTGGGCGGCAAGGCGCCCGTCGTCATCTTCGAAGACGCCGACCTGGACCGCGCCGCGCAGCACATCGCCATGACCGGCTACTTCAACGCCGGCCAAGATTGCACCGCCGCCACCCGCGTGATCGTGGCCGAATCCGTGCATGACGCGTTCGTCTCGAAACTCGTCGCCGCCGCGCGCGACACCCGCTTTGGCGAGCCGGACGACCAAGACGCGCTCTACGGCCCGCTGAACAACGCCGCCCAACTGGAACGCGTGCAAGGCTTCATCCAGCGCCTGCCCGCCCATGCCCGCGTCGAAACCGGGGGCCGCCAAGCTGCGCGCCCCGGCTACTACTTCGAACCCACCGTCATCACCGGCCTGCAACAGCAAGACGAAGCCATCCAGACGGAAGTCTTCGGCCCGGTCATCACCGTGCAGAAGTTCAAAGACGAACAAGACGCCATCAGCAAAGCCAACGACGTGGAATACGGCCTGGCCTCCAGCGTCTGGACGCGCGACCACGGCCGCGCCCAACGCCTGTCGCGCGAGCTGGACTTCGGCACCGTGTGGATCAACACCCACATCCCGCTGGTCGCGGAAGCGCCGCATGGCGGGTTCAAGCGCAGCGGCTACGGCAAGGACTTGTCCGCCTATGGCTTCGAGGAATACACGCGCGTGAAGCACGTGATGAGCGCTCACGACTAAGGACCGGCCATGACATCCATCCACACGCAAGCCGATCGCACGCGCGAGCTCGTCACTCGCGCGCACCATGAACTTTTCAACCTGCACAACACGGGTGCGCTGGAACGCCTGTTCTCGCCGGCCTTCATCGAACACTCCGCGCTGGTCAAGGACGGCATCGACGGCTTGTTCAAGCTGCTGCACGACCACCCCGCCATTCAGTACGACGCGCATCGCGTCCTGGTGGATGGCGATCTCGTCGCCTTGCACGGCCGCTACACCGGTCTGGACGCCGAGCCCTTGGTGGGCTTCGACATCTACCGCGTGGCCGACGGCTTGATCGTCGAACACTGGGACGGGCTGGTGCCCGAAGCCGCACCCAACGCCAGCGGCCGCACGCAGCTGGACGGCCCGACGGAACCCCGTACGGGCCAAGACACCGACGCCAACCGCGCCCTGGTCACGGCCTTCTTCAAGCGCGCGCTGATTGAAGGCGACTACACCGCATTCAGCGACTACGGCAACGGCGAAGGCTTCCATCAACACAGCCCGGATATCGCCGACGGCACAACGGCCGTCATCGACTTTCTGAACCAGCTGCGCAAAGACGGCCAGGAACTGAAGTACAGCCGCACCCACCGCAGCGTGGCCGAAGGCGATTTCGTGCTGACGCATTCGGAAGGCAGCATCGCCGGCACGCGCCACGCGTACTTCGAACTGTGGCGCGTCCAAGACGGCAAGGTCGCTGAACTCTGGGACGCCATCATGCCGGTGCCGGACGACCGGCAGGCGGCGCACGCTCACGGCATCTTCTGACGGCGCCCATGGCATGATGCACGTTTCTCTTTTCCGCCCCGGAGTCCGCCCATGACCGCCCACGCCATCGTCTATGCCCCCATCGGCCAAGGCACGCGCTCGGATCAGGTTGTTGAACGGCTCAGCAACGCCATCGTTGCGGGGCTGCTTCATGCCGACGAGCAACTGCCCAACGAGAACGAGCTGTCGCGCCTGATGGGGGTGTCGCCCGTGACCGTACGCGAAGCCTTGAACACGCTGCGTGCGCGGCAACTGATCGACACCCGGCGCGGGCGCAACGGCGGCAGCTTTGTCTGCCCCGTGCCGGCGGACATGCTGCGTGACCGCCATCCGCTGCGCCTGGCCACTTCGGGCGATCTGGCTGATCTGGGCGAATTGCATTGCGCCCTGATCAGCCACAGCGCAAGGCTTGCCTCGCAGCGGTCCACACCGGATGAGCACCAGCGGCTGGCGCAGCAGATCGACCTGTTCGAAGCAGCGGCTGACCCGCAAGCGCGCGCGCAGGCCGACATGCGCTGCCTGCTGATGCTGGCCAGCCATGCGCAGTCGGCCCGGCTGGCGAACCAGGAACTGGAAGTGCAGGCGGAATGGGCGCCGCTTGCGGCATCGCTGTATCAAGACGACTCGCTGCATGCCGACGCTGTGGCGGCGTACCGGCGCTTGCAAGAGGCGTTGACCCAAGGCGACGAAGCCGCCAGCGGTGAACGGGCGCAAGACATGATCGGCGCAATGACGGATTGCCTGCTGGAACACAAACTGCGGCTGGATGCGCTGGGGGGTCAACCGACCCCCCAGCCGACAGCAAGCCCGCCACCAACCCGCTGACAACAGTGACTGACAACGCCCGCTGAACAAGACGGCTGGAAAAAGCCGCTGGGTAGGCTGCTGAAACAGGCTGCTGAAAACAGCAGCCCCCCCAGGCACAGAGGAGACGGCAGATGAACGAAGACGCAAACATCGATCGCGCCAACGGCATTCTGGAATGCGTCTTGAACGATGCGCAGAACACCGCAAGCGCACTGGCGGACGCCACGGCCCAGATTTTTTCGGACCAAACGCCGGCCCCGGACAGCGGCCTGCGGCTGTCGGCCGAACAGCGGCGCGCGTTGCAGACCCACATCCAGGTGGCGCTGCGCCTGAACCCCTGGTGCAACGGCGCGGGCTTTGCCAGCTATGCCGCGCCCGAAGGCCCCGAAGACGGCTATTGGACGCTGGAGTGGTGGCACCAAGAGGGGCGATCCTTGCAGCAAGCGCAGCTGGAACGCAATCAGGAAACGCGCCGCCGGCTGGACTTCCGTGCCTTCGCCTGGTTCGATGAGCCCGCCCGCCGCCACCGCCCCATCATTGAAGGCCCGTATGTGGACTACATCTGCAACGGCGCCTACACCATCACCGCTGCGCATCCGGTGCTGGTCGGCGATGCGTTCGCCGGTGTGGCGGCCGTAGACGTACTGGTCTCCACCCTGGACCGCATGCTGCTGCCCGCCTTGCGCAACATCGGCACGCCGGCGCTCGTTCTGAACGCAGACTCACGCGTCGTGACCTCTACCGCGCGCGGTGTCCGCCCCGGCACCCTGTGGCAAGCCAAAGACGGCGACCGCCTGATTGGCGCTCCCAACGCGCTGCGCCTGGCCGTACTGCCAACGCCGCCGTCCCGCACGCCGCGCGGCCATCCCGCCAGCGCGCATCCGCTGCGCCACCCCGGCTGACGCGCCGGGGCCACGCCCCACTCCCCTTGACTTCGTACGCTCCGCGCCCTTGCTGGCGCGGCCGGCGCACATCTTTTGCAAACTGGAGAACCCCATGAAGTGGTATCTGCAAGCCCTGAAACACTACGCCGTCTTCAACGGCCGCGCGTCGCGCAAGGAGTACTGGATCTTCGTGCTGATTCAAATCCTGGCCGTGCTGGCGATTTCCGCCGCCGAACGCGCGGCCGCCGTCGCCAACCCCGAGATTCTGTTCGGCTGGTACACCGCGGGCTTTCTGCTGCTGACCTTGCTGCCCGCGCTGGCCGTCACGATCCGCCGCTTGCACGACACCGGCCGCAGCGGCTGGTGGGGCTTGCTGCACGCCGTGCCTGTCGCCGGCACGCTGCTCTTGCAGGCATTCATGCTGCCCGCCAGCGCGCGCGGACGAAACCGCTACGGCCCTGCCCCCGCGCCGGTGATGGCGTAAGCCGAAAGCCCTTGAATCCAGGACCTTAGACATGACACTGAACCGACGCGATTTCATCCTCAAAACCGCGGTTGCGACCACCGCGGCAAGCGCCGTGGGTGCGCTGGGCCTATGGCCCAAGCATTCCGCCGCACTGACCTTGGCGCCCGCGGGCGTTTCGCCCTCGGCCTCGATGCTGCCGCCATCAGAACTGCTGCAAGACGCACGCAAGGTGCCCACGCGGCTGGGCATCGACCCCCGCATCTGGAACTGGCGCAGCGACGCCAGCGCGTCCGATCCCATGCCCGCCAACTACTACGAAGCATCGTTGTCGGACTGGCCCGCCTTCGGCGGCTTGCCGGGCGACCTGCATTGCGAAGTTGTCGTCATCGGTGGCGGCCTGCTTGGCGCATCCACGGCGTTGCACCTGGCCGAAGCGGGGGTGGATGTCGTGCTGATCGAAAAAGACCACATCGGCTCGGGCGCGTCCGGCCGCAACGGTGGCCAGATGACGCCGGGGCTGGCGCGTTGGGAAGCCGGCACCATGCTGGAAAACCTGTCGCCCGATGAAGCCCAGCGGCTGTGGCGCTTTGCCTCGGCCGAAGCCATGGAAACCGTGGACGGTTTGCGCCACCGCCACGGCTTCGATTGCGACCGCCAATACGGCCACATCACGGCAGCGGTGCACGCAGGCCACATGGGCGCGCTGGTCGACAACGCCGATGCGCGCCGCCGCCTGGGCGATGACAGCGTCAAGATCATTGGCCGCCATCAGTTGAACGAGCAGCACGTGAAGTCCGACATCTACTTCGGCGCCGCCATCGACAGCGGCGGCGGCCAGGTGCAGCCGCTGGCCTTGCTGCGCGGCCTGATTCACGCCTTCGTCAAACTGGGCGGCAGGGTGTATGACGGCACGGCCGCGCAAGCCATCGAAGAATCACCGGGCAGCACGCTGGTGAAGACGGCGCAGGGCGCGCTCAAGGCCACCAAGGCCGTGGTCTTGGCCGTGCACAGCGCCACGTTCCAGTTCATGCCGGGCAGCGCCACCACCGTGCCATTCTTCACCTATGTGGCCGTCACGCCGCCGCTGGGCAATACGCTGGACGCGCTCATCCCATCCGGCCTGCCGGTCTACGACACGCAACTGCAAATCGATTACTACCGCCCCGTGCGCGACAACCGCCTGCTGTTTGGCGGGCAAGGCACGGGCAACTCGTGGTCACCGCGTGACGTCAACAACTACCTGCTCGACCGCATCAAGACCGTGTTCCCGCAACTGGAAAATCCCGAGCTGGAATATTCCTGGAGCGGCATCAGCGACCTGACCTTGAACGGCGCAACCGACAGCCGCAAAAGCGCGGGCGACGTGCCGGTGTACATGGTGCACGGCTGGAGCGGGCACGGCGTGGCGCAGACGGTGCGCATTGGCCGCGCCATCAGCGACGACCTGACCGGCCGCAACAATGACTACGCCATGCTGACGCGCTTTGATCACGCCGGCATTCCGCTGGGCCGTCATCTGTCGCCCGTTGCGATTCCGCTGATCAAGGGCGCGCTGGGCGTCAGGGGCTTGATCAACCCCGCCGACATGGTGTCGTTCTAAGCCGGCACGCGCGCCCGGCGCTGGCCCATGGCGGCAATGGCCACGGCCAGCACCAGCAACGCCGCCGCCAACGCATAGGTGCCACGCATGCCTGCCGCCAACGCGGCGGGCGGCGCCATCCGCACGTCGCCCGCGCCGGACGCCCACGCGAATACCGCGCCCATCAACGATGCGCCGGTAATAAACCCCAGATTGCGCGACAGGTTCAACAGGCCCGAGACCGCACCGCGCTGATCCGCCCCGGCGCTCGCCATGATGGCGCTGCTGTTGGCCGCCTGAAACAGCGCATAGCCGCTGGTGATGACCACCAGCGGCGCCACGTAGCCCACTGGGCCAAACGTCAACGGCGCCAGCGGCAACAGCGTTGCGCCTATCGTCATCGCGACGAGCCCGGCCAGCATCACGCGTTGCGCGCCGTAACGGTCCACACTGCGGCCCGCCGGCACACCGGCCAACGCGGCCACGGCGGGTCCGCAAGACATCACCAGCCCCACTCTCGCCGTGTCCAGGCCCAACGCGCCCGCCAGATAGAACGGGCCAACCACCAACGTCGTCATCATCACGGTTGAAACAAGTGCGTTCGTCGCCACACCGGCGCTCAAGATCGGTTCGCGAAACAGCGCCAGCCGGATCAACGGCGATGCCGACCTTGCCTGCACCCGCACGAACATTGCGGCGGCGATTGCCGCGACCGCCAGTAGCGCCAGGGTGGTTACGCCGAGGCCGCCGCCCGCCGTCATCGCCAACGCGTAGGCGGCGACACCCACCGCCAGCAGCACCGAACCCGTGGCGTCAAAGCGCGCCCCGGGTTGAGCGGCATGCGCAGTGTCCTGAGGCAAATGCCGCCACGCCAAGCCAAACAGCGCGGCGCCCAAGGGCAGATTGATCAGGAAAATCGACGGCCAGCCGAATCCGCTGATGAGCGCGCCGCCCAGCGTCGGACCGAGCGCGGTGCCGATGGCCGACATCGTGCCCAGCAGCCCCATCACGCTGCCCGTCTTCTCCTTGGGTACGGCCACGCTGGCGAACGCCATCGTCAGCGCCATCATGATGGCGGCCCCCACCCCTTGCACGGCACGCGCGGCGATCAATCCGCCCAGCCACGGCGACACGCCGCACAACAGCGACCCCGCCGTGAATAGGCCGATGCCCAGCAGCATCAGCCGCCGGCGGCCCATCACATCGCCCAAGCGCCCTGCGCTGACGATCACCGTGGTGATGGCCAGCAGATACGCCAGCACCACCCATTGCACCGAGGCGAAGCCCGCATCAAAGGTTTGCGCGAGCGTCGGCAACGCCACGTTCGCAATGCTGGTGCCAAGCGCGGGCAACAGCATCGCCAAGGACAGGCTGGCCAACAATGGCCGGGAAGCAGGCATAGCGGGATGAGAAGATTGCACGATCAGGCCTAGAAGAATGGCTTGCCAACATGGCGCGCTGAAACCATCCTAGACTTGTGCGTCATTAGGCGGAAGACGCAGCATTTGCATTAAATACCTGCACGGAACGCCATGTCATGACGTGCACATCTGCGCGCCGCCATGCTACGTTTGCGGCATGGCTTCCCCCGACCTTAATCTGCTGATCACCCTGGACGTGCTGCTGGACGAAGGCAGCGTCGCGCGCGCGGCGCGCCGGCTGCGCTTGAGCCCATCAGCCATGAGCCGCGCACTGGCTCGCTTACGGGAGACCACGGGCGACCCGCTGCTGGTGCGCGCCGGACGTGGCCTCGTTCCTACCCCTCGGGCGCTTGAGCTGCGCGGCCGGGTGCATACGCTGGTGCAAGACGTTGAAGCGGTGTTGCGCCCTGCCGAACAGCTGGATCTGATGCGCCTGGAGCGCACCTTCACGTTGCGAACCAGCGACGGGTTTGTGGAAAATGTCGGGCCGATTCTGCTCAACCGCATCGGCCGGGAAGCCCCGGGCGTGCGGCTGCGCTTCATGCAGAAAGCGGACAAAGACAGCGCGCCGCTGCGCGAGGGCGAAGTCGATTTGGATACGGGCGTGGTCAGTGACGCCGCCAGCCCCGAACTGCGCACCCGCGCACTCTTCCAAGATAGATTCATCGGCGTCGTGCGCGCCGGCCATCCACTAAGCGGCGGCAAGGTAACGCTTGCCCGCTACGCCAACGCACACCACATTCTGATGTCACGGCGCAATCGTGAGACCGGCCCGGTCGACGACGCCTTGGCCGCCACGGGACGCAAGCGTCATATCGCCACCAACGTCGGCGGATTTTCCGCCGCGCTGGCGCTGGCCCGGCACTCGGACCTGATCGCCACGGTGCCCGAGCGGCACACGGGCAATCTGCGCACCGGGATGCACAGCTTCCCGCTGCCCTTCCCGATGCCCGCGTTCACGGTGTCGATGCTGTGGCATCCCCGCATGGACGGGGACGCCGCGCATCGCTGGCTGCGCGGGTGCGTGCTGGAAGCGGTCCAGCAGTTGCCCGCGCGCTGACGCGACGCGGGTTATTTGGCCGCTTATTTTCCTGCTTACTTGGCTGCACTGGCCGCGGTGGCCGCCAGCGCATCAAACTTCTTATCCAGTTCGGCGAGCGACTGGTTGATGTGATCGCGGCGGTCTTTGATCCACTTGCCTTGCGAGGCCAGTTGCTCGCGCGCTTCTTTCAGCATGCGATCCATCTCGGCCGGCTGCGGGCCGCCGCTGGTGGCGCGGTTCTTCACGATGGCGACCGGGTCCAGCGTGGAACGAAACTCGGCTTCGCTCATCGGCAGTTCATTGCCGTACTTGGAATCCTTCATCGCATCGGCGTAGATGCGGCGGGCCTGTTCATACGGGAAGTCCAAGGGCTTGATGTTATTGGTCTTGGCGTAGGTGACCACTTCGGAGGCGAAGTGATGGCCATCGCGGAACGGCAGCTTGTACTTGCGCATCAGCACGTCGGCCAGTTCCTGCGATGCGGTCCAGTCGCTGTTCAGTTCTTCCAGCGCGCGGTCCGGGCTGATGACCATGGCTTTGAGCACGCGGTCCCAGCGCTTGAGCGCCGAGATACCGCTGTCGACCATGGCGGAATTCTGCTTCACGTCTTTGGGGTCGCTCATGCCCGGCGTGATGTTGTGCGTCTGAATGACGGGGCCCATCGCCAAGGTGATGGCGGTGGACGCGTCGCTGCGGGTGTCATTCAGTAGACCGGGGTTGCGCTTTTGCGGCATGGCGCTGGACACATAGGTATTGCCGCCGCCCTCTTCCAGCAGAATCCACGGGCGCGACTGCGCGTACTGGGTCATGACGTCTTCAACAAAGTTGCCGGTACGCAGCGCGATGCTGGTGACGATCGACGCCACTTCCACCGGCTGGTCCATCGACGAAATCTGCGAGGCATCGTAGGCGTTATCCACCAAGGCTTCAAAGCCCAGGTATTGCGCCATACGCTTGCGGTCCAGCGGCCAGCTGGTGCCGTTCAACACGGTGGTGCCCATGGGCGAACGGTCGATGCGCACATAGGCTTCGCGGATGCGCTGCGCGTCGCGCGCCAAGCCTGCCGCCTGGCCCAGCAGATAGTGTCCGTAGCTGTTGGGCTGCGCGGCCACGCCATTGGTGTAGTTCGGCACGACGGTGCCGGCGTGCTTGGCGGCCAGTTCCACCAGCGTAGTGGACGTCTTGTTCAACTGGTCGGCCAGTTCCAGCAGCTTGTCGCGCAAGATGGCGCTGCGGTAGGTGGCGTGCATGTCCTGGCTGGAGCGGCCCGCATGCAGCAGGGTCACGTCTTCGCCGGCCGCCTTGATCAGCAAGGGTTCAAAGGTGATGACGCTTGCCGGGCGCTTGGCGCCGGGCTGGTTGCCGTCGTTGATGACCTTGGCCACGCCTGCGGCCAGGCGCGGCGCCATGGACTTGTCCAGCAGCCCTTCATCGGTGTTGATGACGGCGGTGGCCTTGTTGATTTCTCCCAGCCAGAAGAAGGGGTCGCGCGGCACGGCGGTGGCGGCAGGCGCGGCAGCGGCGGGCGCGTTGGCGGGTGCCGTCGCGGGCGCCGCTTGGGCCAGCGCGGCATGCGTGCTCAGCGACAAGACCAGGGCGGCGCCCAGGGTGGGAAGAAACTGTCTCATGGCGTTCTCGTTATGGGAATTGTTTTTGGGGTGCTTGTGGCGGTCGACATCGAAGCCGATAGGGGGATCGATAGGGAAGCCGACTCCAGGGCGGTTGGCTAGTTTATGGAAAAGCCCCCGGCCCGAAAACCGGGTATTACACGGATATCCCGCGAATGCGTAACAAGAGTCCTCCAGGCTGAATAGTTCCTGACGCGATGACGCAGCGCAAAAAAATTGCGGGGCGACGCCGCTGACGCTGAGCGGGAACGAGAGTTAGCCAGGCGCCCCGATTCCTGATGCGCCCCAGTTCGTCGTGCATCTCATAGCGGTATGGCGGGATGCCAAAAAGTGGCCGGGTCCGTCAGGCCGCTTTGCTTCTAGAATTCCAGCACGCACTGCGCGCGCCCGCGCGCGGGCGGGATTCATTCAGCAGCACCGGGAGACTCATCTTGACCCAACCGACCAACGCCTTGGCTCACGCGGATTACCCGCCCGCCCAAACGGTCGAAGACTTCACTGCGAACCTTGCCGCCGTGCAACACCGCATCGCCCAAGCCTGCGAACGCGCCGGCCGCGATGCCGGCAGCGTGCGGCTATTGCCCGTCAGCAAGACCGTGGACGCGGCGCGCGTGCGGCTGTCGTACGAAGCAGGCATCCGCTATCTGGGCGAAAACAAGGTGCAGGAAGCGTATTCCAAATGGGAAGCCTTGAGCGACCTGCCCGACCTGCGTTGGTCCGTCATCGGCCATCTGCAAACCAACAAGGCCAAACTGGTTGCGCGCTTCGCGTCAGAATTCCAGGCGCTGGACAGCCTGCGCGTGGCTGAAGAGCTCGACCGCCGGTTGCAGGCCGAAGGGCGTGCGCTGGATGTGTTCGTGCAGATCAATACGTCGGGCGAAGCCAGCAAGTACGGGCTGGCGCCGGAAGACGCCGCCGCCTTCGTGCAGGCCTTGCCCGCATTTCAATCGCTGCGCGTGAAGGGGTTGATGACGCTGGCGCTCTTCGCAAGCGATGCCGCGCGCGTGCGGCCATGCTTCGTGCGCCTGCGCGAGCTGCGCGACACACTACGCCAGACCGCGCCGGCAGGCATCGACCTGGCCGAGTTGTCGATGGGCATGTCGGGTGACTTCGAACTGGCCATTGAAGAAGGCGCAACAGTCGTGCGCGTAGGCCAGGCGATTTACGGATCGCGCGCGCTGCCCGACAGCCACTACTGGCCTGCGACGGGCAAGCCGGAAAACTGAAGGGAAGGAAACAAGCCGTTGGGGGGCAAAAAGTGGCCGGATAAGTGGTCTGATTGATATTCATAAAGTGGCATGAATAAACAGTCCACTTGAATTCTACACTTTGCGTTGAATAAGGCTGCGCGCATTGCAGCCGTTACGCACTGTGGAGTGATTCATGCATTTAACGCCGGCCCGCCTGCAACCCGCCGACTTCTTCGCCCCGACCGTCGCCGCCCTGATTTCTGTTCTGGTGAACTACGGCGGCACCTTTGTCCTGGTCTTCCAGGCTGCCGAACTGGCGCAACTGACGCCCGCCCAGACCACGTCCTGGGTATGGGCCGTGTCCATCGGCGTCGGCGTCACGGGCGCGTTCCTCAGCTTCCGGTACAAGGCTCCCATCATCACCGCCTGGTCCACGCCGGGCGTGGCGTTCCTGGCCACGGTGATGCCCTTCACACCCTATGGCGAAGTCATCGGTGCGTACATGCTGTCGGCACTGGGCTTCATCATATTGGGGCTGTCCGGTGCGTTCGAAAAGCTGGTCCGCATGATCCCCGCGGGTATCGCCGCCGGCCTCTTGGCGGGCATCCTGCTGCAATTCGGCGTCAACGCATTTGGCGGCGCCAGCGCCGACCCCTTGCTGGTGATCGTGCTGGTGATTTGCTATGCATTGCTCAAGCGGTATACCTCACGCTTTGCCGTGGTTGGCATCTTGGTGATTGGCGTCACGATGCTGCTGGCGCAACAACGTATCGACGTCTCGGCCATCCACCTCAGCCTTGCCACGCCCGTGTTCGAAACGCCGCGCTTCTCGTTGCATGCGCTGTTGGGCGTCGCGTTGCCGCTGTTCATCATCACGCTGACCGGGCAATACATGCCGGGCATGCTGGTGCTGCGCAATGACGGATACAAAACCAGCGCCAGCCCGATTTTGACCGTCACCGGCCTGGGCTCGTTGCTGATGGCGCCCTTTGGCGCGCACGCGTTCAACCTTGCGGCCATCACGGCAGCCATCTGCACCGGCCCCGACGCGCACCCTGACCCGCGCAAGCGCTACATCGCGGGGCTGGCCTGCGGCGTCTTCTACGTTCTGGTGGGCACCTTCGGCGTCACCCTGGCGACGCTTTTCATGGTGCTGCCCAAGACCTTCATCACCACGCTTGCCGGGCTGGCATTGCTGGGCGCCATTGGCGGCAGCCTGGCCAATGCCATGGCTGATGCGCGCACGCGCGAAACGGCGCTCATCACGTTCCTGGCGACGGCGGCCAACGTTACGTTGTTGGGCGTGGGTGGCGCATTCTGGGGGCTAGCCGCCGGGCTGACTGCGCACCTGCTGATACACGGCGGCAGCCGCGCGCTGCTTGGCAGCCCGGCCAAGCCCTAACCATGCGAGGGGTGCTATTGGGCTATTTTGGGGCAGCTACTTCTTTCTTAGCGCCTGTGACAAGCGCTTCACGGACGTATCAATCTCATGCGCCGTCAACGAGGAATAGCCCAATATCCACCCTTGCCGCTTTTCCGCGCCGGCATACAGGCGGCTCAAGCCCGGCAGTTGCAGGCCAGCGGCTGCTGCCAGCCGGATCGTCTTGGCCTCTGACCACCCCCGCGCAAGCAGGCAAGGAATCTGCAATCCGCCTTCTGGACGCAAGGCGGTGGCGATGTCTGGCAGATGCGTGTTCAGCGCTTGCAGCATGGCGTCGCGGCGCGACGCATACAGCTTGCGCATGGCGCGCACGTGGGCCGCGTAATGCCCGTCTTCCATGAAGCGCGCCAGCGTCAATTGCAGAATCTGCGGCGTATGCCCGTCCATGATGCTGCGCGCGCGCGTGAAGGCGCCAACCAGCTCGTGCGGCAACGCCATATAGCCCATACGCAGGCCCGGGTAGAGCGTCTTGCTGAAGGTGCCGACGTAGAGCGTGCGCTGATGTTTGTCCACGCCCTGCACGCACGCGTTTGGCAGGCCGTCGTAATGGAACTCGCTGTCGTAGTCGTCCTCGATGATCCACTTTCCCTGCTCGGCCGCCCAACGGGTCAGCTCCAGGCGGCGCGCCAACGACAAGGTGGCGCCGGTGGGGTACTGATGCGACGGCGTCACGTACACGCAGTTCGCACCGCTGCGATCCGCCCGCAGCAGATCCATGCGGATGCCGTCCTCGTCCACATCGATCGGCACGATTTTCGCTTCGGCCGCTTCAAACGCCTTCTTGGCGCCGAAGTATCCCGGGTTCTCAAGCAGGATGGGCTTGCCCGTGTCCACCAGCAATTGCGCGCACAGAAACAACGCCTGCCGCGTGCTGCTCAACACCAGAATCTGATCCGCAGATACCTTGGCGCCCCGCTCCAGATTCAGATAGGCGGCAATGGCCTTGCGCAGCGGCGCAGCCCCTTGCGGGTCGCCATGCAGCAGCACGTGGTCCCGATAGTCCTTCAGCGCCTGCCGCTGCAAGCGTTCCCAGACATCGGTGGGAAACGTGCGTGTCTCGGGCAGCCCGGTGGCAAACGCCTTGACCGCTTGCTGGTCCGCCACCCCGCCGCTATCGAAAATCATCCGGCCCCGGCGGCTCAACCCGGCTGCCGGCGCCGGCACGCCGCGCTTGTCATCCTGAAGCTTGGCGCGGCGGCCGGCAGCGCCGCGCAGCTGGGCGCCTACCGTGTCAGACACATAGCTGCCTGAACCCCCGCGCCGCACGATATAGCCGTCGCGATGCAGCTGTACGTATGCGTTTTCAACGGTGTCGCGTGCAACACCCAGCGACGTGGCCAGCGTGCGGGTGGCGGGCAATTTGATGCCCGCATCCAGCGCGCCATCCAGGATCAGCGCGCGCAGCGCCCGCTGGATGCGCTGATGCAGATCCAACGGCTGAAGATCGGCGTCGTTCAGCCGGATCTTCAGCGTGTCCAGTTCAAAAGCCTTGGCCATGCGGTCTGCCTGATGGATAAGATTGAATCAATCAAAGCAGGCCATTCTATCCGCACCGAAACGCTTAGCCCAGGTAGTCCACGTTGCCGCAAACCGAAACGCTTAGCCCAGGTACTCCACGTTGCCGCAAACCGAGATGCTTTGCCCGCTGATGACCGCGCCTTCGTCGGAGCACAGAAAGGCCACTTGATTCGCCACATCTTCAGGGCGAGTCATGCGGCGCAGCGAAACCTTCTCCACCAGCTGTTCACGCATCGCATCGTTGCTGACGCCGCCGGCTTCTGCGCGCGCCGCGATGACGCGCTCGACACGGTCGCCCGACACCACGCCCGGCAGAACCGAGTTGACGCGAATGTTGGACGGGCCCAGTTCCATGGCCCACGTCTGCGTCAGCCCCGCCAAGCCGAACTTGCTGGCGCTGTAAGGGCTGCGCAGCGAAAAGCCAAGCCGGCCCGCCACCGAAGAAATATTGATGATGGCGCCGCCGCCCGCTGCCCGCAGCAAGGGCACGGCGCTGCGCGCGCACAGGAACGTGCCGGTCAGGTTGACGTCCAGCGTGTGCTGCCAGGCGTCCAGTGTGGTGTCTTCCAGCCGGCTGGTGGGGCCGGACACGCCCGCGTTGTTGATCAGCGCATCCAGCTTGCCCCACCTGGCGGCCAAGCCGCTGAACAACTCCGCCACCTGCGCTTCGCTGGACACATCGGTCACGCTGACGCTCAAACGCGGGTTCGCCGTGCGCGCGGCATCGCAGGCGGCGGTGTCGACATCGCACACATGCACTTGCGCGCCAGAGGCCAGGAATTTCTTCGCGATTGCCAAGCCGATGCCTTGCGCGCCCGCAGTGATCAGGACGCGCTTGCCATTCAAAGATTCAATCATGTTGTCTCGTCAAGAAAGTAGCGATCACAGCGCGAACTCGGGGCGGATACCGCTTTTCAACGGCAGGCCCATGATTTCGCGCGCTTCCGCAGGCGTAGCCGGCTCCATGTCCATTTCGCGGATGATGCGCACGATGCGCTCAGTCAGCTGAACATTGGTGGCCAGTTCCCCGTGCCGGTAATACAGGTTGTCTTCCAGGCCCACGCGCGCATGGCCGCCCAACAGCAAGGCGCTGATGTTGGCCTCGAGTTGCGACGGCCCGATGCCGCTGACGCAGAAAATGCTGTTCTTCGGCAGCAGGTCCACCATCATCTGCAAATGCCGGGGCGAGAACGGCATCGCGTTCTGAAAATTACGGTGCACATTCATGACCAGATTGATGAAGTGCGGCCCTTCATCCAGCCCTTCTTCGATCAGCGTGGTGGCGTCTTGCAGGATATGCGTAGGGCTGAAGACTTCCCACTCGGGCTTGATGCCGCGCGCCTTCATGCCGGCGGCAAGCTCGCGCGCTTTGGTCAGCGGCGTGTTCATCAGGTATTCGCGGTCGCCAAACGCCAGGTTCAGCGTTGTCGCGTCCAGCGTGCACATCTCGGCGCCGGCATCCATTCCTTTCAACCGCTCTTCCCACAGAATTTCCCACGTGCCGGGCGAGGTTTCTTTCACCATGTCGCCATGCACGCCGCCACCGGTGGAGTTATTCAGAATGATGTCGCAGCGCTCGCGGATGCGCTGGTTCATGTCGCGATAGATCGCCGCGTTGCAGGTCGCCTGGTCGTCGGGCCGGCGCGCATGCAGCGCCACCACGCTGGCGCCCGCGTTATAGCAACGGTAAACGTCGTCTGCGATTTCAGCCGGTTGCGTGGGCAGATGCGGGTTCTGGGTTTTGAATGCCATGCCCCCGGTCGGGGCGATGGTCACAATGACTTTGCGTTTTGCCATGTTGGTCTCCCATTCACTTCCAGAGCGCGCAGCGGGTTTCGGCTTGCTTGGTAAAGGCCTCGTTGCCGTCAATCGTCTGCAGCACCTTGAAGTAGTCCCACGGTTCTTTCGATTCGTCCGGCGTCTTCACCTGCAACAGGTACATGTCATGCACGACACGGCCATCCGGACGCACGACGCCATCCTTGATGTACATGTCATTCAGCTTGTTTTCGCGCAGATACGCCAGCACGCGGTCGGCATCATCGGTGCCCGTGGCCTTGACCGCGCGCAGGTATTGCAACGCCGCGGAATAATCGGCCGCCTGCAGCGACGACGGCATGGCCTTGCGGCGCTCGTAGAACTTCTGGCTCCAGGCGCGCGTGGGTTCCGATGCGTTCCAGTACCAGCTGTCGGTCAGGTACATGCCCTGCGTGGCGGGCAGGCCCATGGCGTGGATGTCGTTGATGAACATGATCATGCCCGCCAGCCGCATGGTCTTGGTCACGCCGAATTCGTTGGCGGCCTTGATGGCGTTCGTGGCGTCGGCGCCGGCATTGGCCAAGGCAAGAATGTCCGCCTTGCTGCTTTGCGCCTGCAACAGGAACGATGAAAAATCGTTCGCCGACAAGGGATGCTTGACGGACCCCACCACCTTGCCGCCGCCCGCTTCAACCACCTTCGTCGTATCCGCTTGCAACGCGTGGCCGAATGCGTAATCGGCCGTCAGGAAGTACCAGCTTTTACCGCCCGCCTTGACCACCGCCGCGCCCGTGCCGCGCGCCAACGCGACCGTGTCGTACGCGTAGTTCAAGGTGTAGGGCGTGCATTGTTCGTTGGTCAGCGCCGGGGCGCCCGCGCCCACCACGATGATGGGCTTCTTCTTGTCGGCCGCTACCTTCGACATGGCCAGCGCGGTGCTGGAGTTGGTGCCGCCAATCAGCATGTCCAGGCCGCGCTGGTCGAACCATTCGCGCGCCTTGGCTGACGCGATGTCGGCCTTGTTCTGGTGGTCTGCCGTCAAGAGTTCGATCTTCTTGCCGTTGATCTCGCCACCCATTTCCTCGATGGCCATCTTGATGGCTTCCGCCCCGCCCGGGCCATCGGGGCCCGAGTACACGCCAGACAGGTCCGTGATGAAACCGATTCGAATAACATCGTCCGAAATCTGCGCGTGGGCGGCCGTGGCGTTCAATAGCGAAGCGGCGACGCCGAAGGCGAGCGCGGTGCCGGACTTGATGCGTGGCATTGACAACATACCTGTCTCCTCTTATGTTTTTTGGCTCTTGTGCGTCTTGAATAGGTCTTGACGCTTTGGGCCTCAACTATTCTGGGACTGGCCCCTGGCGCGAACAGTCACCATGGTGACAAAGCGCCCTAGGGTTTACCTGAGCGCCGTCACCCCTGCTGAACGGAGAAAACATGCGCGGACCGCCTGACAGCGTAGGCAGCCAGACTACCGGCGCAAAGCGCAAGCCTGCCCTATGCCCGGTAGACAAAATGTTGAGCGTCGTCCCCTGGTACAACGGCTTGCCGGCGCTTGAGCGCAACCTGGTCCGCTCCGAACTGCGCACGGTGTCGCTCGCCACGGGCGAATACCTGTTTCGCGCGGGTTCGAAATCGCTGGGCTGGTATGGCGTGGTGGAAGGCCTGGTGAAATGGACGTCGCCGGGCGCGGATGGCAAGTCCCTGTCGCTGGCCGGCTTCAGCATCGGCAGCTGGTTTGGCGAAGCCACCATGCTGCGCCGCGAGCGCTTTGAATACGAGGTGATTGCGCTGCGCCCGAGCCGCATCGTCATCCTGCCGCGCGACACCTGCGAACGGCTGTGGAACCACAACATCGAATTCACGAAGGCATTGACGATGCATCTGGCGCAGCGGGTCAACTGGCTGATGGCCAGCTACACCGGCAACGTGCTGCTGGATGTGGACACCACCGTGGCCCGCGCCGTGGCGGCGCAATTCGATGCCGAACGCCATGCGGATACGCAGGGGCGATTGAAGATATCCCAGGAAGAGATCGCCAGCTTGTGCGGCGTGTCCCGCCAACGCTGCAACGCGGCGCTGACGCGGCTGGCGCGCGCGGGAGTGCTACAGACGCACTACGGCGGAATGACGATTCTGGATAAGGATGCGCTGTACAGGCGCGCGTTGATCAATGGATGAAGGGTTTTGGACAGTGAGCCGCAATATCACTCAGGGGCGCCGGACTTGGCTGCCCCTTGCCTGGTTGTTCCTTGTACTGGCCTGTCTCTTGCTGCCGGCGGCGGGCTGGATGTTTCTGAAGTCGCCCTATGAACCCAAGGGCGCCACGTCGGCGGCGTCGGCGTTTATCCGTGACATCTACGCAGATGACTGGCAACGCGCTTATGACCTGACCTTCAAGAATGGCAACACCGGCCGCACAATCGATGAATTTCGCGCCGTTGCGGCTCGCCAATTCTGCGGACGCGTGTCCGTGCTGAAGTATTGGAGTCCGCTGCAAACCCACGGCAACCGGCTGCGCCGCTGGATAAACGGCGTGCCGCTGGATCAAGACCAGGTCTGGGTGGAATTCCATGACTCGGCATCGGGATGCATGATGTCGTTCGAAATCCGGCGCACCCAGGACGATCAGTGGAAAGTCTTCAACTTCCAAAGCCATGCGGGGTGAGATCAGGTCAGGCAAATGCGCGGTCGAAATCCACAAGGTCGGTAGGCTGCATGCCTAAACCCTTGGCCATCACGCGCCAGCTGTCGACGGCTCGCGCCACCTCGGCCCACATTGCATTGGCTTCCTCCGCAGTCAATCTGAAGTAAGGCGCCCCTTCCATCAGCACGTCCCGACTGTCAATGGGGCCGGAATCTTCAGTCAGCCATGTCTTGCTTTCGCGTCGGTCTCCGGGCATTGGATTGAGGTCGAATGCGGGCGACAGACGCCATCCATGTTGACGCGCGTCATACAGAAACCCACTATTACGCAAATGATCGTCGGTGTTGCAGATCAAAAAATTGAAGACCAGCCTGCGCCACAACTCATGGATGTCGGCAATAGGATTGGCGCCCTCCTGCAACAGGACGTCCACCAGTTCCGTATACGCGTGCACGGCATCTCGGCCAGTAGACTGAAGCATCGTCGCGGCCGACACGTAGGGAATACGACCGCCATCAACGGTGCGGTCGAATCGCCGAATGATGGCGACGGCTGTTCCATTGATCAGTTCTACACGCGCTGCGGCCGCGTTGATGCCCGCCTTGGCGGCGAGATGCATGGCCAGCACCTCGCCTCGAATCACGTCGCGCTGGTCAGACTGGCTGGGAAATTTTCCCAAAGCCAGGCGGCCATCCGTATCTCGAACGGTCGACTTGGGGCGGGCCCCGCCCAGCGAGGTGCCTTGCCCCAGCAGATATTGCAGGTCTTGCTCGCTTTCTGTGCCGGCTTCTAACGCGCGGGCCGCGTTCACGACCCTGCCCAGCTCCACCAACGGGGGAATATGCCAATGCGTTCCACCCGATCGCAAATAGACGTTGGCTTGAGGATCAAACAGACGCAACGCGCCGACACGGGCCTCGTCATCGACCCACATCAAGAAATCGACAGGTTCAAGCGCAGGCGTATCTCGGTCTTGCTGCCTCAACCGAGCATGGGCGCGCCTGATCACGCGTTCGCCCCAGGAGTCCGGCCCCGTGTCCTCGAGCGCGCGAAAAAAAACCTCTTGTGGATGTTGAACACTTAAAACCGGCAACAGGTCGGGCGATAGCGCAAAAAATCGAGAATCCCGCAGCCAACGCTCGTCGTAACTGAACGCGCTGCGCTTGCCGCTGCCCAGATGAAGTCGCCCCACCACCTGGCCTTTGGAACCTAGATGTACCTCGAGATCCTGACGCCGTGATGTTTTGGTAGCCATCAAAAGCCCTCCAACTCATCGGTGTCATCCACATCGCTCTTTTTGGCTGTCGCGGAATGCGCTGTCTGCGCGCTGCCACGTCGAGAGCTGCGCACCCGTTGGGGCAGTTGCTCCCGCACCAGTTCCATCCCCAGGGAGTCATTCTCGGTAGCCATCACCTTCACCAAGTCCTCAAGACGGCCAAGCACATGCAAGGCGCGGAGGAAAGTATGGAAGGCAGTGCCAGGATAGCCATCTTCCATGCGCCTTACCGTGCTCAGCGATGTGCCAATGCGCTGCGCCAGATCTTCCTGACTTAAGCGGCGCACCCGGCGCGCGGCCGAGATGTCTTGCCCCAGGCGGTGCAACGCGCGGTCTACAGGGCGTGGCATTGCAACGCGTGGGCCGGGAGTTTTCTGCGTGGAAGTTGGCATACGCGCACCTGCTCAGATATGAATAAAAATAGCCGTTAGGCGTTCATATTTGAGCATATGGTCAAACTTTGATCAACAGAACGATTCAGAAATAACCATTCATATATGACTTTTTAAATCGTTATATAAGTCATATTTGATCAACTCTGACGAAGATCGTTCAGCTCCATGGCAGGTAAACCATAAGCGGCTAGGAAGGTACGGTATGGGGAGTGTGCAGACAGGCTCAGCGCAACCAGCCAAAAGCGGCGGAGAAATCTGAAAAGGATTGTGGAGCGGGTGAAGGGAATCGAACCCTCGTATGAAGCTTGGGAAGCTGCCGTTCTACCATTGAACTACACCCGCTCGGGTGTCGTGCCACGACGCAGGGCCGGGGCAGAGCCGAGGATTATAGCGCGGGATTTTTCGAATCTTCGGATGATTTTTGCTTCCTCTTTTACTTCCCCTTCCCGTGGTCCCGATCCTGTGGTCCCCATCCCCGGAATTAAATACGTCCCTAATTTAGTCCATCCGGCCGACTCCGCCCCGGCGCGGCTGCTACTACAATTCGGGGCTATGAATACGCCTAACTCCGCGAACCACCCCGCGAACTCCTCCGCGGACACACCCGCGACGCCTTCCGTGAACACCTCTGACACCACCGCCGGCTCTTCGGCAGCGGCGCCTGCCGCCGCCCCCGTTTCCCCCGAGACGCAGGCCGCGCTGGCCAGCACCGCCCATGCGCCGAACAGCCCGGGCGCGACGCATATCCGCAGCTTCGTGCATCGCCGCGGCCACATCACCCAGGGCCAGTTGGCCGCGCTGGAACGTCTGATGGGCGAATGGTCCATTCCGTACGCCCCCCGCCGCCTGGACCCCGCCGCCGCGTTTGGCCGGCAGGCGCCCACGGTGCTGGAGATTGGTTTCGGCATGGGCGAGACCACCGAGAAGATCGCGCTGGCCCGTCCGGACGACAACTTCCTGGGTGTGGAAGTGTTCAACGCCGGTGTCGGCTCGCTGCTGCGCCGCATTGAAGATTCCAAGATTCAGAACCTGCGCATCATCCAGCACGATGCGGTCGAAGTCGTGCGCGACATGATCGCGCCGGACTCGCTGGCGGGCGTGCACGTGTACTTTCCGGACCCGTGGCCCAAGAAGCGCCATCACAAGCGCCGCCTGTTGCAGCCCGCGTTCGTGTCGCTCTTGGCCAGCCGCATTGCGCCGGGTGGCTACATCCATTGCGCCACCGACTGGGAAGACTACGCGGTGCAGATGCTGGAAGTGCTTAGCGGCGAACCGTTGCTGGCCAATACGGCGGACGGCTACGCGCCCCGCCCCGATTACCGCCCCCTGACCAAATTCGAGACACGCGGCCTGCGCCTGGGCCACGGCGTCTGGGACCTGATCTTCAAGCGAGTCGCCTGATGCTCTATCCGCCGATCGAACCCTACCGCCACGGCACGCTGGATACCGGCGACGGTCACCAGATCTATTGGGAAATGTCGGGCAATCCGAATG
The DNA here is from genome assembly GCF_902859595.1 of Achromobacter kerstersii. Lineage (GTDB taxonomy): Bacteria > Pseudomonadota > Gammaproteobacteria > Burkholderiales > Burkholderiaceae_B > Achromobacter > Achromobacter kerstersii. Next base: position 271,554 of record NZ_CADIJQ010000008.1, read on the forward strand.
GCAAGCCCGCCGTGTTCCTGCATGGCGGCCCGGGCAGCGGTTGTTCGCCGGTGCATCGCCAGCTGTTTGATCCGCAGCGCTACAACGTGCTGTTGTTCGATCAGCGCGGTTGCGGGCGGTCGACGCCGCACGCCAGCCTGGACAACAACACGACCTGGCATCTGGTGTCGGACATTGAACGCCTGCGCACCGAGATCATGGGTGCGGACAAGTGGCTGGTGTTCGGTGGTTCGTGGGGATCGACGTTGGCGCTGGCCTATGCCGAAACGCACCCTTCGCACGTCAGCGAGATGGTTGTGCGGGGCATCTTCGGGCTGCGCCGCGCCGAGATCCAATGGTTCTATCAGGAAGGCGCGTCGTGGCTGTTCCCCGACCGCTGGGAAGAATATCTGGCGCCCATTCCGGAAGCGGAACGCGGCGACCTGGTGGCGGCGTATCACAAGCGCCTGACGGGCAATGACGCGGCCGAGCAATTGCGCGCCGCCAAGGCCTGGAGCAAGTGGGAAGACAGCACCATCACGCTGCTGCCCAGCCCGCGCCATCAGCAAAGCCATGCGGCAGATCGCGCTGCGCTGGCGTTTGCGCGCATCGAGAACCACTACTTTGTGAACGCCGGCTTCATGGAAGAAGGCCAGCTGATCCGCGACGCGCACAAGCTGCGCGGCATTCCCGGCACCATCGTCCAGGGACGCTACGACGTCTGCACACCCGCGCGCACCGCGTGGGATCTGCACCGCGCCTGGCCCGAAGCCGAATTCCATCTGGTGCCGGACGCGGGCCATGCCTTTGATGAACCCGGCACCTTGGCGCGCCTGATTGCCGCCACCGACGCCTACGCAAAACAGTGAGGAGACCTGATATGCACATTACGTTGAACGGCGACGCGCGCGAATTTCCGTTGGACACCACTGTCATCGAACTGCTGCAAACGCTCGGTTATGCGGGCAAACGCGTGGCCGTGGAACGCAACGGCGAGATCGTGCCGAAGAGCCAGCACGAGCAGACCACGCTGACGGATGGCGACCAGATCGAGATCGTCGTGGCGGTGGGCGGAGGCTGATTGCCCTGACGGTTGCGCGGCTCTTCTTGGAGCCGCACTTCGCACGGTTTTATTGCGCCGCAAATACGCGCCGCAAACACGAAGGGCCGCTGATTCAGCGGCCCTTTGCTTATGCATTTTCAGCAGGGTTCATGACGCACGGCACCATGTGCACGATGAGGATTGCGGCGCGCGCGTGACGCCACCTGCAAAGTGACGAGCAATGTTGCGTAGTCTGGCAAGCGACTAGCAACCTGTTACACGTTAACCCCTCGTCTCGCGGCGTTTACGCGAGTAATAATCGTTGCTGCTGGCGTCGTACGTTGTCGTGTTGTTGTTCTAGCGTTGCACATCGCCCCACGGGGCAAGGAGGCATCATGAACACCGCGGTCATCATCAATCTTCTCATCCAGCTTGTCGCAGGCGCCGCCGCCGGCAACGGATTGGGAAAAATGCTCCAGCAGTTCAACCTTGGCCCGTTGGGCAATACCATCGCCGGCGCGATTGGTGGCTTGGCGGGCGGTTCATGGCTGGCGCCCATGATCACGGCCGGCGCGGGGGCAGCGGCAACGGCGGGCAATGCAGGATTGGATCTTTCAGCGATTGCGGGGGACGTGGTGGGCGGCGGCATTGGTGGCGCCGTGCTGACCTTGATCGCCGGAATCGTACGCAAGATGTTCGTGGGCCGCGCGCCCTGAAGACAATCGTTTTCTCACCGCTACATCGATAAAGGAAACACTATGGGTCTGCTCAATTTCATCAAGGACGTAGGGGAAAAACTCTTCGGCGCCAGCGAGGCCAAGGCCGCGACCGCAGACGAGTTGAAGAAAGAGCTGGATAAGCACGGCCTGAACGCGGATGGCCTGCAAATTACCGTGGACGGCGACAAGGTCACGGTGGCCGGCGAGGCGCTAAGCACCGAAGCCGCCGAGAAGATTTCCCTGGCGCTGGGCAACACCGTCGGCGTTGCGGCGGTGGATAACCAGTTGAAGGTGAAGCAGGCCACGCCCGAAGCCAAGATGTACACGGTGCAAAAGGGCGACAACCTGTGGAAGATCGCCGAAGCGCAATACGGCAAGGGCCAGGGCGCGAAGAACACGCTGATCTTTGAAGCCAACAAGCCGATGTTGACCAGCCCCGACAAGATCTACCCGGGCCAGGTGCTGCGCATTCCGCCGCTGTCGTAAGCGGCAACTGAACCCAAACAACCCGGAGAACACCCATGCGTTTTCCGGATTGTGTCGCGGCGCGGCGCCCCCTGCCTGCCGCGATTGCTTGGCCAGACGCAATGTCTGGCCATTTTTTTGGCAGGAAGCACACGCGCTGCGAGGCCTCTTTTCCCGCCGGGCCGCCCCAAGGGAAAAGCGCCCCCCTGGGGGGCAGGAAGCGCACGCAGTGCGCGCGCCGTGGGGGCTCTATTTCCCGCCGGGCCGCCCCAAGGGAAAAGCGCCCCCTTGGGGGGCAGGAAGCGCACGCAGTGCGCGCGCCGTGGGGGCCTTACTTCATGCCGAAGCGGCCCAAGCCTTTCATGCCGCCCATGGCGCGCATCATCTTTGCCATGCCGCCCTTCTTCATCTGCTTCATCATGCCTTGCATCTGCTCGAACTGAGCCAGCAGGCGGTTGACCTCTTGCACCGGCACGCCGGAACCCGTTGCGATGCGGCGCTTGCGCGAGGCCTTGATGAGTTCGGGCTTGGCGCGTTCGGCGGCCGTCATGGAGTTCAGGATGCCTTCCGTGCGGCGCAACTGCTTTTCCGCCTGGCCGCCTTGCAGCTGGCCCGCGGCCTGCTGGAACTGAGCCGGCAGCTTTTCAAGCAGCGAACCCATGTCGCCCAGTTTCTTCACCTGGCCGAGCTGGTCGCGGAAATCGTTCAGGTCGAACTTGTTGCCCGACTTGATCTTCGCCGCCAGCTTCTGCGCTTCGGCGATGTCGATGTTCTTTTGCGCCTGTTCAACAAGCGAAACGATATCGCCCATGCCCAGCACGCGTTGGGCCATGCGGTCAGGGTAGAAGGGCTCAAGACCGTCCAGCTTTTCCGACACGCCGACAAACTTCAGCGGCTTGCCGGTGACGTGGCGCACGGACAGGGCCGCGCCGCCGCGGGCGTCGCCGTCCAGCTTGGTCAGCACAACGCCCGTCAGCGGCAGCGCGTCTGCGAAGGCGCGCGCGGTGTTGACCGCATCCTGGCCCTGCATGGCGTCCACGACGAACAGCGTTTCCACCGGCTTGACCAGATCATGCAGCGCGCGAATTTCGCGCATCATGGCCTCGTCAATGCCCAAGCGGCCGGCCGTATCCAGGATCAGCACGTCGTAGTGGTGACGGCGAGCATGGTCCACCGCGCCGCGCGCAATGTCTTCGGGCTTCTGGCTGGGGTCTGACGGCAGGAAGTCGACGCCGACCTGTGCGGCCACGCTCTTCAACTGGTCAATAGCGGCCGGACGATACACGTCGGCGGACACCACCAGCACTTTCTTCTTGCCGGTCTTGCGGCCGTGCTGGGTGTGCTGGCCTTCGGACAGCCAGCGGGCGAGCTTACCGGTGGTGGTGGTTTTACCGGCGCCTTGCAGGCCGGCCATCAGGATGACCGCGGGCGGTTGCACCGCCAGCGACAATTCGTTGGAATCGGCGCCCAGGTCGCCGCCCATCAGGGCAGTCAGTTCCTTGTGGACGACGCCGACCAGGGCTTGGCCCGGGCTGAGGCTGGCGGCCACTTCTTCGCCCAGCGCCTTTTCCTTTACGCGGGCGACGAATTCACGCACGACGGGCAGGGCCACGTCGGCTTCCAGCAGAGCCATGCGCACTTCGCGCAGCATCTCCTGGGTGTTGGCCTCGGTCAGGCGGGCTTCACCGCGCAGCGTCTTGACGACGCGCGAAAGGCGTTGAGTTAGGTTATCGAGCATGAGAGGCGTTTCCGCTTAAACTAGTTGATTGAACGGTGGCCGCAGGCGCGGATTCTGCGCTTTCGGGTGACATGCACCCCAAGGCCCCATCCAGACAACGGTTTCTATGTCACTAGGCATTGTATTTCACACAGCGGCTGCCTTGGCGTACGCAGTGCTCGGGGGGTCACTTTGGGCCCGCCTGGCCGGCGCCGGGGAAGTGGAGCAGACGGGCAAAATCGCCCGTCTGTGCCTGCTGGGGGCCCTGGTTCTCCATGGAATCGGGCTGCAACAATCGATGCTGGGCGCCCAGCATCTGTTCATTGGGTGGGCACTGGCCCTGTCTGCGGCCATCTGGCTGGGCATGGTGGTGTTCTGGCTGGAGAGCCTGCTGGTACGCATTGACGGCCTGCAATTGCTGCTGTTGCCTGCCGCCGCCATCGCCAGCGCCCTGGCCGCCGTGTTTCCGCAGGGGCAATTCGTGCCCCACGCCAATGACGCCTGGCTGCGCGTGCACCTGCTGATCGCGCTTGCCGCCTATGGCCTCATCACCATCGCCGCTCTGCACGCCATGATGATGGCGCTGCTTGACCGCCACCTGCACCGGCCACTCGACGCCCCCGCCCAACGCAGCATCATCGGCCGCGTGCTGGACTCTCAGCCGCCGCTGCTGGTGCAAGAGCAACTGCTGTTCCGTATTATCTGGATCGGTTTCATCGTGCTGACATTGGCGGTGGGCTCGGGGTCGATCGCGTCGATGAAGCTGACGGGCAAGATCCTGCCGTTTGACCACAAAACCGTTTTCACCCTGCTGTCGTGGCTGACGTTCGGCGTGCTGCTGGTGGGCCGCCACATCCGGGGATGGCGTGGCCGGGTGGCGCTACGCTGGACGCTGACGGGTTTTGGTTTTCTGATTCTGGCCTATACCGGCAGCCGGTTCGTGCTGGAAATGATTCTGCATCGAGGCTGACGTGGGCAAGTTGTTGTTCTGGGTGGTTCTGATCATCGCGGTGCTGTTCGTTGCCCGCATCGCGGCCCGCATGGCGGCGGCACGGCAGGCGGACGAGCAACCCAAGACCCGCCGCAGCGCGCCTGCCCCGGCGGCGCCAGAGTCGATGGTGCGGTGTGCGCATTGCGGCATCCATCTGCCACGCTCCGAAGCGGTGCTGCAGAACGGGCTGACCTGGTGCAGCACCGAGCACGCGGCCTTGGGCAAAAAGTAAGTCCCCACTCCAGATTTGGGAGGCAGCGGGGACCACGGCATAATGCCTGTTGGATTCACCACGCAAGTTCTCTCCCATGGCTCTGCTTCTGGATCGACATGGCTGGCTGGCGCCCGCCCCCGGTGTTACCCGTTTGCCCTCGCCCAACCGCGACGCGCGTCCTGCTGGCGCGCAAGTGTCGCTCTTGGTCCTGCACAACATCAGCCTGCCCCCCGGGCAGTTTGGCGGCCCCGAAGTGGCCGGGCTGTTCCTGAACACGCTGGACTATTCCTCGCACCCCTGGCTGGAACGGCTGCGCGGCTTGCGCGTGTCGGCGCACTTCTTCATCCGCCGCGATGGGCGCATCATTCAGTTCGTATCCACCGACCAGCGCGCCTGGCATGCTGGCGTGTCGCGCTTTGGCGGCCGCGAACGCTGCAATGACTTTTCCATCGGCATCGAACTCGAAGGCACGGATACCCTTGCCTATGCCGACGAACAATACGCGGCGCTACGCAAGCTGACGCCGGTGCTGCGCGCACGCTATCCCCTGGCTGCGGCCTGGGGGCACGAACACATTGCCCCGGGCCGCAAAACGGACCCCGGGCCTGCTTTCAACTGGACGCGTTTTTCGCGCGACAGTGGCTTTGCGCGGCGGCAATTGCCGCCCGCCTGACACGACTCAAGGACTGGATATGTTGAAGATCTGGGGACGCCTGACTTCCGTCAACGTGCAGAAAGTGATGCTGGCCGTGCGCGAATTGGCCCTGCCGCACACCTTTACGCCCGCCGGCGGGCCGTTCGGCGTGGTGGACACGCCGGAATACGCCAAGCTCAATCCCAACCGCACCGTGCCCGTCATCGACGATGGCGGCTTTGTGCTGTGGGAATCCAACGCCATCGTGCGTTATCTGGCCGCGCGCTACGGCGCGGGTACGCTGTGGCCGGAAGACGCGTGCATGCGCGCCGACGCCGACCGCTGGATGGATTGGCAGGCAACCGAATGGCAAGGCGCCATGGGCCCCGCGTTCCTGGGCCTGATCCGCACGCCGGAAGACAAGCGCGATCACGCCGCAATTGAACATTCGGTGAAGCGTTCGAACGCCCGCGCCCTGATTCTGGACCAGGCGCTGCAAGGCCGCGAATTCATTGCTGGCCGCCATCTGACGATGGGTGATATTGCGCTGGTCTGTTCCGCCCACCGCTGGCTGGCCCTGCCGATGGAACGCCCCGACACGCCGGCGCTGTCCGCCTGGTATCGCCGCGTGATGATGCGCCCCGCGCCGCAGGGCGTGCTGACCTTGCCGCTGGAATAACTCAGCCGCGGTCGACCTTCCAGCCCATCTCCGCCGAAATGCCCGCCGCCGCGCCCTGCACGACGGCGACCATTTCGCGCATCCGTTCCAGCGACATATAGGGCACGGTGCTGGACACGCTGATCGCCGCCACGATGCCGCTGGACGCGTCGCGCACGGGCGCCGCCACGCAGCGGATCGACGGCTCGTTGTCTTCCAGATCAAACGCATAGCCTTGCGCCGCGTATTCGCGCATACGGTCGCGGAACGCTTCCCAGGTCTGCTGCCCGCCCGGCGCACGCGACGACACTGGCGCGCCGATGCGATGCAGCGCCTTCCATTGCGGCTCTTCGGTATCCAGCAATAGCGCCTTGCCCACGCCGGTCGCGGCCAGCGGCATGCGGTGGCCCACGCGCGAACGCATCTCCAGGCCCTTCTTGCCGGGGATCTTCTCCAGATACAGCACTTCGTCGTTGTCGCGCACGGCCAGGTGAATGGTGTCGCCCGTCAGTTCAGACAGGCTGTCCAGATACGGGCGCGCCAAGGTCGCCATCGGAAACGCTTCACGCGCCTGAAAACCCAGTTCAATCAGCTTCGGCCCCAGCACATAGCCCACGCCCGGCAAGGCGCGCAGATAGCGCTCTTGCACCAGGCAGCTGGCCAACCGGTGGGTGGTGCTGCGCGCCACGCCAATGCGCGCGCAGATTTCCTTCAAGTCGCGCGCCCCGTCGGCCACGGCTTGCACCACGGCCAGCCCGCGCATCAACGTTTGCGTGCCAGCGGGCGCGGCGGCATCGGGGTCCAGGGACGGGGGGCTAGCGGAAGTGAGGATGGCGGTCATGAAACAAGGCTACACAGCAAAAACGAAGGACAACAACGACGGCAAGCATAGCCGGGCGCCGTGATGCGGGGTGCCAGAGGGCAGCTCCCGAGTGGGATAAGCCCAGCTTTTATTCCCTATATGTGGGATTAAATTCTATATTTTGAGATTTTTCAAGCGCTGATCTAGAATTTTTCGCAACGCACGCCCGACGCATTTCTTGCGCCCGGCGCGCCTCAGACAACAAGGCCAGCCATGCCCGCCCACCCACGCCTGCGCTCAGGCGCTCAGGGAAACGGGCATCGCAGCCAGAGACGAGACAGATCAGATGACTACCGGATCGCCTGCCCGCGCGGCGCTTATCGCGCTGGATTGGGGCACCTCATCGTTGCGCGCGTACCGGCTGGACGCCACCGGCCGCACGCTGGACACCCGCCACTTGCCCTGGGGCATCATGCGCCTGCCACAGCCCTTGCAAGACGGCGCCGCCAGCACGGCATTGTCTGGCTTTGACTTGGCCTTCGAACAAGCTTGCGGCGACTGGCTGCGCGCCGAACCCGCCTTGCCCGTGATCGCCTGCGGCATGGTCGGCAGCGCGCAGGGCTGGAAGGAAGCAGCCTACCTGGACGTGCCGGTCGACCTGGAACGCATCGGCACCTTGCTGACCGTGGTCGAACGCACGGGCGCCGGCCCCAACGCCACCCCGCTGCACATCGTGCCCGGCCTGATCCAGCGCCACGGCCTGCCCAACGTGATGCGCGGGGAAGAGACCCAAGTGTTCGGCGTGATGTTCGACCAGCCCGGCGCATCCGACACCCACCCCGCCGACAGCGTGCTGATCGGCCTGCCCGGCACGCATTCCAAGTGGGTCAACGCGCGCCGAGGCCGCGTCACGCACTTCGACACCTTCATGACCGGCGAGGTCTACGCCGCCTTGCGCGGCCACACCATCCTGGGCCGCACGATGAGCGACGCGCCCGCCGCCGACATGGCGGCTTTTGAGCGCGGCGTGAAAGTGGCCGGCGCCCCGGCCGGCCGCGCCGGTGTGCTGTCCACCATCTTCAGCACGCGCGCGCTTGGGCTGACGGGTGAACTGGCCAGCGCATCCCAAGCGGATTATTTGTCGGGCCTGTTGATTGGCCACGAAATCGCCGCGCTTGCCGAGATGCTGCGCCAACAGGGCGAACTGCCCCGCATCGTGCTTTGCGGCGAACCCGCGCTGTGCCAGCGCTACATCCTGGCAATACAGCACTACGGCCTGGGCACGCCTGAGCAAGCGCAGAACGCCACCGAGCGCGGCCTGTGGCACCTGGCCCTCTGCGCCGGGCTGATCACGGCCGATGCCGCCGCGCCGGCATTGGCCCTCGCATCGGCTGCGACATCGTCTCCCGCTTCGGCCTCGGCTTCGACATCACCTTCCGCTTCGGCTTCACCCTCTTCTTCGGCCCCGTCTAGGAACCCCACATGAACCATCCCGGTCTGCAAACCGCCATGGCCCACTGCGGCCTGATCGCCATCCTGCGCGGCATCCAACCCACGGAAGCCGAAGCCATCGGCCACGAGCTCTACGAAGCAGGCTTTCGCCTGATTGAAGTGCCGCTGAATTCGCCCGACCCCTTGGACAGCATCCGCGCCATGCGCGCCGCGCTGCCCACCGACTGCCTGATCGGCGCCGGCACCGTGCTGAACCCCGACGACTGCGCCCGCATTCAGGACGCGGGCGGTGAACTGATTGTGATGCCGCACAGCGACCCCGCCGTGATCCGCGCCGCCAAAGCGCTGGGCATGGCGTCCTGCCCCGGCGTCGCCACGCCCACCGAAGCCTTCGCCGCGCTGGCCGCCGGCGCCGACGTGCTGAAGATGTTCCCCGCCGAACAACTCGGCCCCGTCGTGCTGAAAGCCTGGCGCGCGGTGATGCGCCCGCCGATTGCGCTGGTGCCCGTGGGCGGCATCACGCCCGACAACATTTCCGTTTACGCCCAGGCGGGCGCCAGCGGCTTCGGCCTGGGCTCCGCTTTGTACAAACCCGGCCTGTCGGCCAAAGACGTCGGCCAGAACGCGCGCGCATTCGTCGCGGCCTGGCAACGCGCCTATTCCGTCCAGGAGACTCAAGCATGAAGATCACCAAGCTCACTACCTACATCGTGCCGCCCCGGTGGTGCTTCCTGAAAATCGAAACGGACGAAGGCATCGTCGGCTGGGGTGAACCCGTCGTTGAAGGCCGCGCGCACTCGGTCGCCGCCGCCGTTGAAGAACTGTCTGACTACCTGATCGGCAAAGACCCGCGCAACATCGAAGACCACTGGACGGTGCTGTACCGCGGCGGTTTCTATCGCGGCGGCGCCATCCACATGAGCGCGCTGGCCGGCATCGACCAGGCGCTGTGGGACATCAAGGGCAAGCATCTGGGCGTGCCGGTGTCGCAGCTGTTGGGCGGCAATGTGCGCGACCGCATCCGTGTGTATTCGTGGATTGGCGGCGACCGCCCGGCCGACACCGCAGCCGCCGCCAAGAGCGCCGTCGACCGCGGCTTCACCGCCGTGAAGATGAACGGCACCGAAGAACTTCAGTACATCGATTCCTTCGACAAGGTCGAGAAGTGCCTGGAGAACGTGGCTGCGGTTCGCGACGCCGTCGGCCCGAACGTGGGCATCGGCGTGGACTTCCACGGCCGCGTTCACAAGCCCATGGCCAAGGTGCTGATGAAAGAGCTGGACCCGTTCAAGCTGATGTTCATCGAAGAGCCCGTGCTAAGCGAACACTACGAAGCGTTGAAGGAACTGGCGCCGCTGACGTCGACCCCCATCGCTCTGGGCGAACGGCTGTTCTCGCGCTGGGACTTCAAGCGCGTGCTGTCCGAAGGCTATGTCGACATCATCCAGCCCGACCCGTCACACGCGGGCGGCATCACCGAAACCCGCAAGATCGCAGCGATGGCCGAAGCGTATGACGTGGCGCTGGCGCTGCATTGCCCGCTGGGCCCGATTGCGCTGGCCACCTGCTTGCAGATCGACGCCGGCTGCTACAACGCCTTCATCCAGGAACAAAGCCTGGGCATCCACTACAACGCGGCCAACGACCTGCTGGACTACGTCAGCAACCGCGAAGTCTTCAAGTACGAAGACGGCATGGTCGCCATTCCCCAAGGCCCGGGCCTGGGCATCGAGGTCAACGAGGAATACGTCAAGGAACGCGCCGCCGTGGGCCACCGCTGGCGCAACCCGATCTGGCGTCACGCCGACGGCAGCTTCGCCGAGTGGTAAGCCGATAAAAGAGAGAGGAGACCCCCTTGTCCACCGCCACCCACGCGGGCCTGCAAGCCGCCCAGCGGCCCACGCGCAGCCGCTACATCATCATGGTGATGCTGTTCATCACCGTCGTCATCAACTACCTGGACCGCAGCAACCTGTCCATCGCCGCGCCCGCACTGAAGGACGAGTTCGGCCTGGACACCTGGCATGAAGGGTTGATCCTGTCGGCCTTCGGCTGGACCTACGCCGCGATGCAGATCCCCGGCGGCTGGCTGGTCGACCGCGTGTCGCCCCGCGTGCTGTACGCCGCCGCGCTGATCCTGTGGTCGGCGGCGACGTTCTTCATGGGCTTTGCCAGCAGCTTCATCATTCTGTTCGTGCTGCGCCTAGCCGTCGGCGCGCTGGAAGCGCCCGCCTACCCGATCAACAACCGCGTCGTCACGACCTGGTTCCCGGAAAAGGAACGCGCCACCGCCATCGGCTTCTACACGTCGGGCCAGTTCGTCGGCCTGGCGTTCCTGACGCCGGTGCTGGCCTGGCTGCAACACCACTACGGCTGGCACATGGTGTTTGTCAGCACGGGCCTGCTGGGCATCGTGTGGGGCGTGCTGTGGTACCTGATCTACCGTGAACCGCGCCAGTTCAAAGGCGCGAACGCGGCCGAGATCGAACTGATCCAGCAAGGCGGCGGCGTGGTCGATCTGGACCGCAGCGTCAAAGCTAAAAAAACGCCCTTCAACTGGAATGACTTGGGGCTGGTGATGTCCAAGCGCAAGCTCTGGGGCGTGTACCTGGGCCAGTTCTGCCTGACGTCCACGCTGTGGTTCTTCCTGACCTGGTTCCCGACCTACCTGGTGAAGTACCGCGGCATGGACTTCATCAAGTCCGGCTTTCTGGCGTCGGTGCCGTTCCTGGCCGCGTTTGTCGGCGTGCTGTGCTCAGGCGTGCTGTCTGACTTCCTGATCCGCCGCGGCGCCACCGTCGGCCTGGCGCGCAAGCTGCCCATCATTCTGGGCCTCTTGATCTCGACATCAATGATCGGCGCCAACTTCACCGACTCCACGCCGTGGGTCATCTTCTTCCTGGCCGTCGCGTTCTTCGGCAACGGCCTGGCGTCGATCACCTGGTCGCTGGTGTCAACGCTTGCGCCCGTGCGCCTCTTGGGCCTGACGGGCGGCGTGTTCAACTTCGTCGGCAACCTGTCATCGATCTGCACCCCGATCGTGATCGGCCTGCTGGTGTCGAAAGACAGCTTCGCCCCCGCCATCGTGTACGTATCGTCCCTGGCCTTGCTGGGCGCGCTGTCGTACATCCTGCTGGTAGGCAAGGTGGAGCGGATCGAGGCTTGATGCCGGGGCGGGAGAGACACCCGCCACAAAAAAAGGCCGCGCTACCCAGCGCGGCCTTTTTCTTCCACTACCCCAAATCAGCAGCCCTGCACGGCCAGCTTCCGGCGGCGCACATTGCTTGCCCGCTGCACCAGCACCAGCGCCAAGCCTGCGACGGCGATCACGGCGCCAGCGATGGGGACCGCGGCGTAGCCCATGCCCGCCGAGATCACCGCGCCACCCGCTGCGGCGCCAACCGCGTTGCCCAGGTTGAATGCGCCCACGTTCACCGACGACGCCAGCCCCGGCGCATCGGTGGCGGCGCGCATCACGCCCATCTGCAAGGGCGGCACCACCGCGAAGGTCGCCACGCCGAAGATCAGCAGCGAGATCGCCGCGCCGACTTGCGTGGAAGCGATCCACGGGAACGCCAGCAGGTCGATGATGACGATCACCAGGAACGTGATCAGCGTGCCGTCCAGCGAGCGGTCGGCCATGCGGCCACCCATGCCGTTACCCAGCGTGAAACCCAGGCCGATCAGCACCAGCATGCCGGTAATGAAGGCGGGCGATGCGCCGGTAATGTCCGCCAACGTGGGCGCAATGTAGGTGTACAGCGTGAACATGGCGCCCGCGCCCAGCACCGTCGTCAGCAACGCCAACAGCACGACGGGGCTCTTCAGCACCGCCAGTTCGTGGCGCACGTTTGGACGGCGGCCGGCTTCACCAGCAGGCAACGCGAACCACAGCGACAGCATCGCAATCAAGCCCAGCACGGCGGTAGCGGCAAACGACATGCGCCAGCCGATAACCTGCCCCAGCCACGTGGCCGCGGGCACGCCGCCCACGTTGGCGATGGTCAGGCCCATGAACATGGTGGCCACCGCACTGGCCTGTTTGTGGCGCGGCACCACGCTGGCCGCCACCAGCGAACCCAGGCCAAAGAACGCGCCGTGGTTCAAGCTTGTGACCAGACGGGCCAGCAGCAGCGTCGTGTAGTTGGGCGACAGCGCGGACAGCACGTTGCCGATGGTGAAAATTGCCATCAGCAGAATCAAGGCCTTGCGCCGCGACCAGCGCGAAAACGCCAGCGTCATCAGCGGCGCGCCCACCATCACGCCGATCGCGTACGCGCTGATCAGCATGCCGGCGCTGGGAATGGACACGCCAACCCCCTCGGCAATGACGGGCAACAGGCCCATGGGAGAAAACTCGGTCACGCCGATGCCAAACGCACCGACGGCGAGCGCCAACAACGGCAGGCCGGCTTTCACCGGTTGAGTATCTTGCGGGTTCATGCAGGTTCCTTGGGTTCGACGGCGCCGGCAGGATGTTCCTGGGGCGTTGCCGGCCAGAATGGCGGGCGCATCGGGGAGACAGGCCTGCAGTATGACGGCAGCACCTTTGCGGAAAAAGCCGTCTGACAGCCAAACACTTTTGACTTGGAGTCACGAATCGGCGGGATGGCGCATCCGTCCCCCGCACCATCCCCGCCGGCACATTCGCGACGACAGCCGATATGGCGTCCCCTATCGCAGGCCCCTACGACAGCCCCAGCAACCGCTCCGTCTCGCGCGCCAACCCCACCAGCCGCGGCCCCAGATCTGCCGCCCGCGCACGATACGGGCCGTCGCCCGACGGCACGCCGCAGTTGAAAACGTACAACAGCGACTGATACGGCCGGCACAACGGCGCCGCGAAACCGTACGCATCCGGACGCCATTGCACGTTATTGCCGCAGTACCCCTTCTGCTCCAGATCGCGGCTGGCCGGCTCCAGGCTGGGGAAGTGCTCCGCGTAGTGGCGCGGATCGGCCACGCGCAGCTGGTTCAAGACGGCCGCCCGCTCGGCCTCTGGCGCCCGGCATAGCCAGGCCTTGCCGGCTGCGCTGGACAACAGCGGCAACGCCGCGCCGATGTCCGGGCGGGTCTGCAAGGCGTCGTTGGACCGGGCGGTTTCCACATAGACCATTTGCAGGCGGTCGCGCACCACCAGCGACACCGCGCCGCACGCGTGATCCGCCAGCTGTTTCATCAGCGGCCGCGCCAGCTGTCGAATCTGCATGCTGGCAAGCAAGGGGTAGCTCAGCGCCAGCACCGAGGCGCCCAGCCGGTAACGCGCCGGCGGCCCCGAACGCAGCAGAAAGCCCAGCTCGACAAGCGTATGCGTCAAGCGCGCCACGGCGCTTTTCGACAAGCCCGTCTGCTGCGCAAAATCTTTATTGGCTAGCTCTGGCCGGTCTGCCCGGAAGCAGGCCAGGATATCGATGCCATGCGCGAGCGTGGTGGCGAAATCGCGCTCGCCGGACGGTGCGCGGGGTGGCGGAGATTCAATCGGCATCCTGGCGCTCCAGCATTTTCTCCACGCGCGCAACCAGGGTGAGCAGCCGCGGCGCAATGCGCTGACGCAGCTCGCCCGCTCGCAACCGCCGCACAGGCACGCCGCAATTGAACACAAACACCTGCCCATCCACACGCCGGCGCATCGGCACTGCCACGGCATGCACATCGGCGTGCCACTCGCCTTCGGCCACGCAGAATCCATGCGCGGCATAGTCGCGCCGCGCCGCTTCCCAACCCGCCGCATGACGCTGCCAGGCCTCGGGGTCTTGCCGGCGCAACGACGCAATCAACGCCTCGGCTTCGCCTGCATCGGCCTGCGCCAGCCACGCCCGGCCCATGGCGCTGGCCAGCAGCGGCAACATGGCGCCGATATCCGGCCGAAACGCCACCGCGTCGTGGCCCCGGCACGTTTCCACGTACACCATGTGCGCGCCGTGATGCATGCCCAGCGACGCCGACCCGCCCGCCGCATTCGCCAGCCGCGTCATCAACGGGCGCGCCAGTTGCCGCAGCTTGATGCTGGCCAGCAAGGGGTAACTCAATGACAGCAGCGCCGTGCCCAGCCGGTACCGGCGCAGACTGGCGTCGTAACGCAGCAGGCCGCGCTGAACCAGCGTGTCGGTCAGCCGCGAGATCGTGGCTTTGGACAGGCCCGTGCGGTCAGCAAGTTCGCGATTGCTGAGCGCGGGCTCGCCGTGCCGAAAAGTTTGCAGCACCGATAGGCCATGCGCCAGCGTCGTGGCGAAAGCGGGATCAGGATGGCGGCTGCCTTGGGGCGTGGTCATGGCGACGATCATAGAGCAACGCCACCCGTCCACAGCATCAACTCGTTCAAGATATCGAAACACTTGTCTCGCATTCGGCGCCGCTTTGCTAGCCTGGATTCTCAGTCGGCCCGGTACGGATTTGCCTTCCCAGGCGGCTACGACATCTAGAAAAAATGGAGACACCTCATGATCCGGGACCCCGACGGCTTCCCCGCCTTTCTCGATTCGCTGCGCCGCTTCGTCCGCGAACAGCTGGTACCGCGCGAAGCCGAAGTGGCCCGTCTGGATGCGGTGCCGGATGACTTGGTGCGCGCCATGGCCGAGCAAGGCATGTTCGGCTATTCCATCCCCGAGGCCTACGGTGGCGCGGGCATGACCACGGAAGAATTGATCCGGGCGGCTATCGAACTATCGCAATGCTCGGTGGCGTTCCGCGCCCGGGTGGGCACCAACACCGGCATCGGCTCCGAAGCGCTGGTCGCTGACGGCACCGAGCGGCAAAAGGAACACTATCTGCCCCGGCTTGCCTCGGGCGAACTCACCGGCTGCTTTGCCTTGACCGAACCGCAAGCGGGTTCGGATGCCACCGCCTTGCGCACGACGGCGGTGCGCGACGGCGACAGCTATGTCTTGAATGGCGAAAAGTGCTTCATCACTAACGCCCCGCTTGCGGGTCTGTTCACCGTCATGGCCCGCACGGACCCCGACGCGCCCGGCGCCAAGGGCATCTCGGCCTTCATCGTTGAACGGGGCATGCCGGGCCTGTCCACGGGCAAGCCCTACGACAAGATGGGCCAGGCCGGCTCACCCGTGTCGTCCGTGCATTTTGACAACTGCCGCGTGCCCGCCGCCAACCTCATCGGCGGCCAGGAAGGCATGGGCTTCAAGACGGCCATGAAAGTGCTGAACAAGCAGCGCATCCACTTGGCGGCGTTGTGCATCGGCCCCGCCATTCGCATGCTGGACGACACCATGCGCTTCGTCGCCGAGCGTGAACAGTTCGGCAAACCGTTGATGGACTTCCAGCTGATCCAGGCGATGCTGGCCGACTGCCAGACAGAAATTCAAGCCGCGTTGGCGCTGGTCTTGCAAACGGCGCGCGAACGCGATACCGGCCAGGACGTGACGTTAAACGCGTCGATCTGCAAATACTTCGCCTCGGAAATGTGCGGCCGCGTGGCAGACCGCTGCGTGCAGATGCATGGCGGCTATGGCTACATCGCCGAGCAAGGCATTGAACGCTTCTACCGCGACGTGCGCCTGTTCCGCCTGTATGAAGGCACCAGCCAGATTCATCAATTGACCATCGCCCGCCACACACTGGCCCAAGCTGGCTACACGCCCAGCCGTTAGGCCTGGACGACACCCCGGGGACCGCAGCCACAAGAAGCCGGCGGCCCTTCAAACCAAAGGAGACTGACATGCTGCACAAGCACTTGCCGAAGTGGATCGGCGCCATGGCTGCCGCGTTTGCCTGCGCCGCGCTGCCGCCCCAGGCCGCGGCCGCCTACCCCGACAAGCCGATCCGGCTGATCATTCCGTTTGCCCCTGGCGGGTCTACCGACATCCTGGGCCGCTTGCTGGCCGAGGCCTTGCACCCCATCCTGGGGCAGCCCGTCATCGTGGAAAACAAGCCGGGCGCAGGCGGCAACATCGGCGGCGACTTCGTTGCGCGCGCCGCGCCCGACGGCTACACGCTGCTGCTGGCGGCAGCCGGGCCAACGGTCATCAACCCCAGCCTGTACGCCAACATGCCGTTCAATCCGGCCAAGGACTTGACCGCCATCACCTGCATCGAACGCGAACACAACCTGATGGTCGTGACGAAATCGATGCCCGTGAAAACGCTACAGGAATTTCTGGTCTACGCACGCAATCACCCGGGCAAGCTGTCGTTCGGTTCGCCCGGCAATGGTTCGCCCGCGCAACTGGCCGGCGAACTGCTCAAGCAAAAGGCCGGCCTGCAAGCCGAGCACGTGCCGTACAAAGGCACCGGCCCCGCCATCACCGACCTGGTCGCCGGCCATATTGATTTCATGATCGACAACATGCCGGCGCTGCTGCCGCAAGTCAAAGCAGGCAGCCTGCGCGCGCTGGCGGTGCCCAGCGATGCGCGCGCAACGGCCTCGCCCGACATCCCCACGTTCAGCGAAGCGGGTATGCCCGGCTTCGAAGTCATGGCCTGGAAAGGGCTGATGTCGCCCGCCAACACGCCGCCTGCGGTGGTTGACCGTCTGCATGCCGCCGTGGTCAAGGCGCTGCAAGACCCGCAACTGCGCGCTCGTTTCCAGGAACTGGGCGCTGAACCGTTGGGCAGCACGCCTGCGGAGTTCGCCAAGCAGATCGCGGATGAAACCGTGTGGTGGGGCAAGCTGGTGCAGTCCACCGGCACCCGCATTCAGTAATGCCTACACCGTCAGCCGAGGCTCACATGACCGCTCATCACCCCGACGACGACGCCATTGCGGAACTGTGCGAACGCGTGCGCCGCTTCGTCGATGACGTTGCTATTCCCGCCGAGTCCCCCGCCATCGCTCGCGACGTCAGCGCGCTGGACGCCTGCGTGGCGCGCTTGCGCATACAAGCCCGCGAAGCCGGCCTGTATGCGCCGCAGTTGCCGAAGGAATGGGGCGGGCTGGGGTTGGGCTGGCGCGCGTTGGCTCAGGTGCTGGAAGCCGCCGGGCGCGGCTTTCTGGGGCCGGCCGCACTGAACTGCGCCGCGCCCGATCAGCCCAACATGCTGACCTTGTTGCGCTTAGGCACGGCCGCCCAGCAAGAAAGTTATCTGCGGTCACTGGTGCGTGCCGAACAACGCGCCTGCTTCGCCATGACTGAACCCGCACCCGGCGCCGGTTCCGACCCGTCCATGCTGCGCACCCGCGCCACGCAACACGGCCAGCGTTGGGTGCTGAACGGTCACAAGCAATTCATCAGCGGCGGCGTGGGCGCAAACTTTGCGCTGGTGCTGGCGCAGACCGACGTCGGTGCGACGCTGTTCTTGGTGCCTGCTGACACACCCGGCTACCGCGTCGTGCGCGACATCGGGATGGTCACCGGTTATCAGATTGGCGGCCACGCCGAGATTGAACTGGATGGCTGCGAAGTCGGCCCTGACGCCGTGCTGGGCGAACCCGGGCGCGGCCTGGAATACGCGCAACTGCGGTTGGAACCCGCGCGCTTGTCGCACTGCATGCGCTACATCGGACGCGCCCGCCGCGCATTGGAAACCGCACAAGCCTATGTGGCCCAGCGCGAATCCTTCGGCGCGCGGCTGGCCGACCTGCAACAGATTCAGGCGATGGTGGCCGATTCGCATATCGATCTGCACGCAAGCCGGCTGATGACGCTGGATTGCGCAAGCCGCATGGATGCCGGGTTGCCGGTCAAGCAGCACAGCGCCATGACCAAAGTGTTCGTGTCCGAAGCCGTGAACCGCGTGGCGGATCGCGCGGTGCAGATGATGGGCGCGTTGGGGCTATCGGACGACACGCCCGTCGCCATGATCTGGCAGGAAATGCGCCCGTTCCGCATCTACGACGGCGCCAACGAACTGCATCGCGCCACGCTGGCGCGGCGGTTGTTGAAGCACGCCTGACCTCTTTGGAACTGTGATGTCTGATCTTCAATTCAAAGCCTATCGCTTGCATGGCGGCGCCAATGGCGCCCCCCCGCAAGGCCGCTTCGACACCTTGTCCGTCGACGAATTATCCGCCGGTGACACGGTGATCAAGGTTGCGTACGCCGGCCTGAACTACAAAGACGCGCTGGCCCAAGCGGGGCGCGGCAACATCGTCCGTGCGTACCCCCGCATCGGCGGCATCGACTTGAGCGGCACCGTCGTGCGCTCCGCCGACCCCGCGCTTACGCCGGGGCAGCCCGTGGTGGTGCACGGCTTTGGCATCGGCGTGGATTGCGATGGCGGCTATGCGGAGCTTGCGCGCGTGCCGCATGAATGGGTGCTGCCCTTGCCTGCGGGCATCAGCCTGCGCGACGCCGCCGTGCTGGGCGCCGCGGGCTACACAGCCGCGCTGTCCTTGCATTGGATGGAGCATTGCGGGCTGACCCCCGATCAGGGCGACGTGCTGGTCACGGGTGCAACGGGCGGCGTGGCGGGCATCGCCATCGACATCCTGAGCCAACGCGGCTACCGCGTATGCGCCATGTCTGGCAAACCCGGCGCCGAAGATTATCTGCGGTCGTTGGGCGCGGCCGAGGTCATCGCCCCGCCCGACCTGTCCGCCCCGATCAAGCCGTTGATGAGTGCGCGCTGGGCCGGTGTCATCGACTCCGTAGGCGGCAGCCTGCTGGCCCATGCGCTGGCCAGCCTGCGCCCGGATGGCGTGGCCGCCGCGTTCGGCAATGCGGGCGGCGCGGAACTGCCCACCACGGTCATTCCCTTCATTCTGCGTGGTGTGAAGCTGCTGGGCATCAATGCCAACAGCCCGATGCCGCTGCGCCGCGCGCTATGGCAAAAACTCGCGGGCGAATACCGCCCGTCGCGGCTGGACCTTATCGCCCGTGTCATCGAACCCCAGGATTTGCCGCAAGCGCTGGCCGCCCTGCTTGAACGCAGCAGCACCGGCCGCAGCGTCGTGCGCTTCTCTTGATTGGTTTCTCCTGATTCGCTTGTCTTGATTCGCTTGTCTTGATTGGTTTCTCCTGATTCGCTTGTCTTGATTCGCTTCTATCGATCCGCTTCTATCGATCCGCTTCTGCGGACTCTTTCCCGCCCAGACCATGACCACGCCTTCCGACGCTTCCCTGTCCCGCCTGTTCAATCCCGGCAGCATCGCCGTCGTGGGCGCTTCCGCCACGGCGGGCAAGATCGGCGCGATGCCGGTCAGTCTGCTGCGCCAGCACGGCTATGACGGCCGCATCCTGCCCATCAACCCACGCGCCGATGTCATTCAGGGCTTGCCCGCCGCGCCCGACCTGTCCGCGCTGGACGGCGACGTTGATCTGGTCATCCTGGCCGTGCCGGCAGCGCACGCGGCCCAGGCGCTGGAACGCGCGCGGCCCGGACAAGTGGGCGGCGCCGTCGTCTTCACGTCAGGCTTCTCGGAAACGGGCGCGTCCGGCGTGCACATGCAGGAACAGTTGTGCGCCATCGCGCGCGAACGCGGCATCCGCTTGCTAGGCCCCAACTGCCTGGGCTTCATGAATGTGCGGCGCAACGTCTACGCCACGTTTTCCCCCGCCCCCGCCAACGGTGCCGTGGCAGCGGGCGGCATCGGCATGGTGTCGCAAAGCGGCGCGTTCGGCGCCTACGCCTATTGCATGGCGCGCGACCGTGGCTTGGGGCTGTCGCACTGGATCAGCACCGGCAACGAGGCCGACATCGACGTGGCCGATTGCATCGAATGGCTGGCCCGCGACGCCGATACGCGCGTCATCATGGCGTACATGGAAGGCTGCCGCGACGGCGCCAAGCTGCGCCGCGCACTAGCCGCCGCGCGCGACGCCGGCAAGCCCGTCGTCGTGACGAAGATCGGCCGCACGCAGGCTGGCGCGCAAGCCGCTGCCTCGCACACCGCGGCACTTGCTGGCGACGACGCCGTCTACGACGCACTCTTTCGCCAATACGGCGCGCTGCGCGCCCGAACCATCGAAGAATTTTTCAACCTGGGATACGCGCTGGATACCTGGAAGCAGCGTCCACAGGGCAAGCGCCTGGGCATCTTCACGATCTCGGGCGGCGTCGGCGCACTGATGGCGGACGACGCCGAAGACGCCGGCTTGTCGCTGCCCGAACCCGACGCCTTGGCGCAAGCCCGGCTGCTGGAACGCGTGCCGTTCGCCGGGCCGCGAAACCCCATCGATGTCACCGGCCAGGTGGTATCCGAACCCGGCCTGCTGCTAGCCACTGCCGACGACATGCTGGCCGATGGCCGCTACGACGCACTGGCCGTGTTCCTGGCGGCCGCGGGGTCATCAGACACCTTGTGGCCCACGTTCGAAACCTTCGCCCGCGAAATGCGCAGCCACCATCCCAACGTGCCGCTCGCCATCTGCGCTCTGTTCCCGCCCGACCGCCGCCGCGAACTCGAACGCCTGGGCACGCTGGTGTTCGTCGACCCGAGCGCGGCAATCCGGACCATCGGCGCAGTGGCGAATCTGGCCGACAAGAACGTCGCTGGGCAGACGGCCGCAGACCCTTCGGACGCCGCCCCTGCCGCCACATCCATCACGAAAATCTTCGACACCTACAACGAAGTGCAAGCGATGGAAGTTCTGCGCCTAGCGGGCATTCCCGTGCCAGACTGCACGCTTGCCACCGACGCCGACACCGCCGTCGCTGCCGCAGCGCGCGCATCAGGCCCCGTGGTTTTGAAAGTGGTCTCGCCCGACATCCTGCATAAAAGCGATGTCGGCGGCGTGAAGCTGAACCTGCACGGTGAAGACGCCGTGCGTCGCGGCCACGCAGCCATCCTGGACAGCGTGCGATCCCACTGCCCCGATGCCCGCATCGACGGCGTGCTGGTCGCCCCCATGGCGCCCAAGGGCGTGGAGTGCATCGTGGGCGTGCACGGCGACCCGGTCTTCGGCCCCGTCGTCATGTTCGGTTTGGGCGGCGTGTTCGTCGAAGTATTGAAAGACGTCAGCTTCCGCCTTGCCCCCTTTGACCGCACCCAAGCAATGGCGATGATCCGTGAAATCAAAGGCTATGCGCTGCTGCAAGGCGCACGCGGCACGCCTCCCTGCGACATCGGGGCGCTTGCCGATGCCTTGGCCGCGCTATCGCAATTCGCGCATGCGCATCGGGACGATTTCAGTTCAATCGAGATCAACCCGCTGCTGGCGCTACCCGAAGGCCAGGGCGCGCTGGCGTTAGACGCCGTGCTTATTCCCAACGCTGCGCGTGCTTGCGGGCGTTCGGCGTCATCGTGAGAAGCGCGGACGCTTAGGGACGACTTGCACTTCCAATCCAAGCTCTGCGGCGGTCTGTATCGTCACTTGCAAGGGAGTGGTTGCGGGCTTAGTTAACACGAGACTCTCCGAAATTACCGATCGGTAAGTTTACGAACGTTTGTCGTTGAAAATCGGCAGAAAATTACCGATCGGGAATATTGATTAATCCGCATCCCCCCACCCAAAAAAAAGGGCGCCCTCAGGCGCCCTTCCCTTCAACCCCTGCCGCTTACTTCAGCAACAACGCATTCAAGCGCTTCACGAACGCGGCCGGGTCAGCGATTTGCGCGCCTTCGGCCAGCAGGGCTTGGTCCAGCAGCAGACGTGCCCACTGGTCGAACTCGCTGTCATCTGCCGCGCGGATGCGGGCCAGCAGCGGGTGTTCCGGGTTGATTTCAAGCACCGGCTTCACGTTGGGCGCTTCCTGGCCGGCGGCCTTCAGCATGCGCAGCAGGTGCGGGCTGAGTTCGTTCTGGCCCACCACCACGCACGCCGGCGAATCCACCAGACGCAGCGTGACGCGCACTTCCTTGACCTGCTCTTCCAGCGTCTTTTGCAGGCGCTCGACCAGCGGCTTGAAGTCTTCAGCCACTTCGGCCTGATGCTTCTTTTCTTCGTCGTCAGCCAGTTCGGCCAAGTCCAGACCGCCCTTGGCCACCGACACCAGCGACTTGCCGTCGAACTCACGCAGGTAGGACAGCATCCATTCGTCCACGCGATCCGACAGCAGCAGCACTTCGATGCCCTTCTTGCGGAAGATTTCCAGATGCGGGCTGTTGCTGGCCGCGGCGAACGTGTCTGCCGTGACGTAGTAGATCTTGTCCTGGCCTTCCTTCATGCGCGACACGTAGTCGGCGAACGACACCGTCTGCGCCTGGTCGCCCGACTGCGTGGACGCAAAGCGCATCAGCTTGGCGATGCGTTCCAGGTTGGCCGAATCTTCGCCCGCGCCTTCCTTCAGCACCTGGCCGAATTCCGACCAGAACGTGGCGTAGTCTTCCGGCTTGTTCTCAGCCAGGTCTTCCAAGAGCGACAGGATGCGCTTGGCCGAGCCTTCGCGAATCGCGCGCACATCACGGCTTTCCTGCAAGATTTCGCGCGACACGTTCAACGGCAGGTCGGCCGAATCAATCACGCCGCGCACAAAGCGCAGGTACGACGGCAGCAGCTGGTCGGCGTCGTCCATGATGAACACGCGCTTGACGTACAGCTTCACGCCGTGGCGGCCGTCGCGGTCCCACATGTCCATGGGTGCGTGCTTGGGCACATACAGCAGTTGCGTGTATTCGCTGCGGCCTTCGACGCGGTTATGCGTCCAGGCGAGCGGGTCGTCGTAGTCGTGCGAGACGGTCTTGTAGAACTCGCGGTACTGCTCGTCCGTGACGTCAGACTTGCTGCGGGCCCACAGGGCGCTTGCCTGGTTCACCGTTTCCAGTTCTTCGGTCTTGACCTGCTCGCCCTTCTCTTGGTCCCACTCTTCCTTGGCCATGCGGATCGGCAAGGAAATGTGGTCGGAGTAGCGGCGCAGAATCTCGCGCAACTTCCAGCCGTTCAAGAGTTCGTCTTCATCAGCGCGCAGATGCAGCGTCACGTCGGTACCGCGCGTGGCCTTCTCGGCGGCGGCAATCGTGAACTCGCCCTGGCCGTCGGATTCCCACTGGATGGCGTCGGTGGCGCCGGCGCGGCGGCTCACCACCGTGACCTTGTCCGCCACGATGAACGACGAATAAAAGCCCACGCCAAACTGGCCGATCAGTTGCGCGTCTTTTTGCTTGTCGCCCGTCAGTTGCGAGAAGAATTCCCGCGTGCCGGAACGCGCGATCGTGCCCAGGTTAGCCACGGCTTCTTCACGCGACAGGCCGATGCCGTTGTCGGAAATCGTGATGGTGCGGGCGGCCTTGTCATAGCTGACCGTGATGGCCAGTTCGCCATTGCCTTCCAGCAGCTCGGGCTGGTCGATGGCTTCAAAGCGCAGCTTGTCGCAAGCGTCCGATGCGTTCGACACCAGCTCGCGCAGGAAAATTTCCTTGTTGCTGTACAGCGAATGAATCATCAGGTGCAGCAGTTGCTTCACCTCGGCCTGGAACCCCAGGGTTTCGGACGTGGAAGACGTGGCGGTTTGGCTCATAGTTTTACGAGAAGGTCGAAAAAATTAGGGACAAATAATGGCGGAATGCCCGGGCGCAACGGCGCTTGCGGTTGCGCTGCCCGGCAGCCGGGAAACCCTACTGTAGTGGGGGCTATCACGCCCTTTTCAAGGGTTCCTCAAAACAGTGACAGAAAGCCGCGATATCGCGTCTTGGCGTGAAGCACTTCCTCGCCGGCAGGCGCCTGGAGCTTTCCGCTGCGAATCAGCTTGCGGATATCGTCCATCCTGATGTCCAGCGTCTGCTGCGACCGCAACAGAAAATCTGCCGTCTCGCTGTCCATAATCCGATAGATGGGGCTGGACACCAATTGGCTGTTGCCCGTCTCGTCAAAATAATAAAGCCGCTCACCGTTCTGCCAGACCGAACCGAAGCGGTGATAAACGTCACCCCGTTTTTTCCACTCGCCCACGGGCGCGTCGTTCAGCCGCATGATCAGCGTAGACCGGGAAATCAACCCGCCCCGGCCGCCCCGCGAAGAACCCCAGGACTCTTCGCCCTTTAAATACAGCACCTGCTTGCCGTCCGTAAACACAAACGGCGACATCGCCGAAAACCGCCCGGACGCGAACGGATCATCGCCCGCCCGCTCCATGCGCCGCTTTTGGTTATTGAAGAAATAAATGCCGTCCTTGCCCGCAAACAGCACTTGATAGATATGCTCGCCGCGCTCGCTCAAGAGCCGGTACGGCGCATGCGCCGCATCAAAGGGCTGCGCGCCCACGTAAATCATGCCGTCGCGCGGGTCGTGCAAATAGGCTTCGCGGTCCAGGTCGCCCACCTTGAAGGTATTGAGCGCCGGGTCATCCGACAGCGGCAGCAAGGTGTCATGAAAATACACGCGGCGCCCATCCGCAAAGAAATCATCGCTGGTCTGCTCGCGGCTATTCCGCGTGGCCGGTAAACGGCGCAGCGTGGCCGGCTGTGCCTGCGGCATCTCGCGGCCTTCGTAAAAAACCCGCGACCCATCCGTTGCCAAATCCCGATCCAGCAGCGCCCGATAGGGTTGCGAGCTGGCGGGCAAGGCGGTAAACGGATGCAGATACGTCTGCGGCTTGGGGCCATGCCCGGTCCTGAACCGTATCGTCTGCCAGACCTCGCGCACGGCGCCCAGCTGGCGATTGATGGTGGTGAACAGCGCGCAGTAATACGTGGTGTTGCCGTCGCTGAAATAGCTATTGCCCAGAAACTGCGTCGACGCGGGTTTCAGGCCTGGCAGGATCAGATTGCCGCAATACACATGGCGGCTGTCCCTGGCGGCCTGGCGGCCATCATAGGTGGGCGTGTCAAACGCCTTGAAACTGGCCCGGTCCGCCTCGTCCATCCGGTAATAGCCATTGCTGGGCACGGCGGCGTAAATCGCGCCTTCATAACGCTTGTAGATGCTGCCCTTATACGATTCCCCGTCATCAGCGGCGGCGTAATCATCGTTGTCCAGCACCAGCAACAACAGGGTCATCGGCAAACCGGCGATGACCAAGGCCAGGATAATTCCGATCCATCTCTTGCGATTCAGCATTCGGCCTTTTTGCATTCACAGTGGCGGCCCAAAATTCTAACAAGCCCATACCGCCATTGCCGACCGCGATTAACTCCCCAGGCAAGCCCGGGCCTTCCCCGCTAAAATCCCGCACTTTCCCCTCCTACCCCCTCCACCTGGCCGGCCCTCCGCCCATGCAACCCGCCTCCCTTTCCCAACCCGCCCCCCACAGCGCCGCCGACGACGCGCCCAGCCATGATCTGGTCTATGGCCCCGACGACCGCCCCGCGCCGCCCGTCGCCTTCGTCGCCGCGTTGCAGCACCTGCTGGCCATCCTGGTTCCCATCGTCACCCCCGGCCTCTTGATCTGCCAGGCGCTCGGCGTCAGCAGCCGCGACACGACGCTGATCGTGTCGATGTCGCTGGTCATCTCCGGCATCGCCACCTACGTGCAGTGCAAGCGCTTCGGCCCCCTGGGCGCCGGGCTGCTCATCGTGCAAGGCACGAGCTTCAACTTCGTGGGACCGCTGATCGCTGGCGGCTCGGTCATGGTCAAGCAAGGCACGCCGGTCGAAGCCGTGATGGCCGCGATCTTTGGCGTCGTCATCGCCGGCTCGTTCGTCGAGATGGGCATCAGCCGCATCCTGCCGTTCGTCAAACGCCTGATCACCCCGCTTGTCACCGGCATCGTGGTGCTGTTGATCGGCCTGACCCTGATCAAGGTCGGCCTGATCAGCATGGGCGGCGGCTTCGGCGCCATGGCCAACGGCACCTTCGCCAGCGCGGAAAACCTGACGCTGTCCGGCCTGGTGCTGGGCACGATCATCCTGCTGAACCGCGTGCCGGTCGTGTGGATTCGCAGCACGGCGCTGGTCCTGGCGCTGGCCATCGGCTACATCGCCGCCGCCGCCATGGGCCGCCTGGACTTCACCGGCGCGCGCGAAGCCGCCCTGTTCCAGATTCCCGTGCCGCTGCACTTCGGCCTGGGCTTCTCGTGGGCGCTGTTCGTGCCGATGCTGATCATTTATCTGGTCACGTCGCTCGAAGCCATCGGCGACGTCACCGCCACCAGCAAGGTGTCCAAGCAGCCCGTTGAAGGCCCGCTGTGGATGCAGCGCATCAAGGGCGGCGTGCTCGTCAACGGCGCGAATTCGCTGTTGGCCGGAGTCTTCAACACCTTCCCGAGCTCGGTCTTCGCGCAGAACAACGGCGTGATCCAGCTGACCGGCATCGCCAGCCGCCACGTCGGCGTGTGGATCGCCGGCATGCTGATCCTGCTGGGCCTGTTCCCGGGCGTGGCGGGCGTGCTGCAAGCCGTGCCCGAGCCCGTACTGGGCGGCGCCGCCATGGTGATGTTCGGCGCGGTCGCCGCATCCGGCATCAACATCCTGGCCGGCATTCAGCTGGACCGCCGCGCGCTGCTGATCATCGCCGTGTCGCTGGCCTTGGGCCTGGGCGTGTCGCAAGTGCCGGAAATCCTGTCGCACCTGCCGCACGCCGTGAAAAGCGTGCTGGAATCGGGCGTGGCTACCGGCGGCATTTGCGCGCTGGTGATGAATTGGTTCCTGCCGGAAAAGAAGTAATTGCGGGATGGGTGGATGGGCGTTGCCAGTGGATTTTCCTGCTGATGACGCCCTGATCCCCCCCTGTCAGACCGCCCAAAAATCAGGCCGCCTGACAATTTTCAAAAGTCCGCATATAATCGCTGTCTTCGTTCTCCCGCAGCCGTCATCTGGACGTGTTCGCGACCCCCTTGCCCGGGTGGTGAAATTGGTAGACGCAGGGGACTCAAAATCCCCCGCCGCAAGGCGTGCCGGTTCGATTCCGGCCCCGGGCACCAGAAAGCTCTCAAGCATTCGCCGGTTATATCGAAACCGCGCAACGCAAATTCCTCTGCATTGATTCCGCCATACGTTCCGCCTTTAGCCGGCGTAGAACGATGTGCTCGGGCGCGACGAGTTCGTTGCACGAACCAAGAATGCACGACAGAAGATTCAAAAGCCTCTGCACAAGCAGAGGCTTTTTTTTCGTTGCGGAGTTTGGCACGGGGGCAAACCCAGCCGCACGTTGAGCCACTAACGATGGGCAGCGTCCCAGCATTCCCAATTTGGGTACAATCACACCCAATATGGGTATAGCAGCCAAAGCCCCCCTCCCGCACAGCAGCCTTGCCGATGCGCTCTTTCCTGGCACCAAACAACGCGTGCTGGGGTTGTTGTTCGGCCAGCCGGATCGCAGCTTCTATGCCACCGAAGTGATCGGGCTTGTCGCCAGTGGATCGGGAGCTGTGCAGCGCGAGTTGGCCAATCTCGCGCAGACCGGCTTGGTGACGGTGAAGGCGGTCGGCAATCAGAAGCACTACCAAGCCAATCCCGACTCGCCCATCTTCGCGGAACTCTGCGCCATCGTGCAAAAAACGATCGGCTTGGCGGAACCGCTACGCGAGGCGCTTGCCCCGATGACACCGAAGATCCAGGCGGCTTTCGTCTACGGCTCGGTTGCAAAAAACACCGACACCGCTCGCAGCGACATTGATCTGATGCTGCTTAGTGACGACATCAGCTACGGCGATGTATTCGCGGCACTGGAGGTTGCGGGTAATACGCTTGGCAGGCCGGTGAATCCGACCATACTGACGCACAAGGAATTCACCAAACGGGTGAAGGCGCAAGAGTCTTTTCTGACCCAAGTGCTGGCGCAGCCCAAGATCTGGATCATAGGAGGAGACGGTGACCTCCCCATTTGAAACGCTCAGCGGCCCGGGAAAACCACTGAAGCCCGAGCCTCCCGACCCCAGGGAATTTGAAGGTCTGAAACGCTCAGGGCATGCAAGGCTGTCGCCGCGAAGGTCGACGCGTCAGCATCGCTAGACGCGGGGAATGCAAGCGGCAACGCATAGGCATGATTGCCCCAGAAGGCGTCACACCCCGACTCATCGTCAGATACCGTCAAGAGCGCCGGGAGTCACATCGGAAGATCATGAAGTTCTCACATCACCTATGGGCAGTGGCCCTCAGCGTCATGGCGTCTTCGAGTATGGCCACGGAACCCTCCGCTCCTGGTGAGCTGGACGCCATACAACGTGCATCGCCGCAAGAGGCCCCTCATAAGGCGCCAGCGGGCATCGCCGCTTCATCCCCAGCGCCCATCCAGATCTACGCCCCATCCGCGCCCTGCCGCGCCAAAACTGTCCGGCCCGGCGCCAAGACGATTGAAATCTACTGGACTAACGGTACGGATGGCGCGCGCGTGACGACTGACGAAGTCGATCACTACGTGGATTTGAACGTGGTCGTCAGAACGACAGGCTATCGGCATGGCGACTGCATCGAAGTCAAATTCCACTCTTCAGACGGCGAGGATGTCGCTATGGGAGAAAAGGAAATCGTGGTGCGCGGCAGAGTGAACGAAAGTGGCATCGCTTACTTCAAAGAACCGTTAAGAAACCATACTCTCTGGCTACGGGCGCACACCCCTCAAAGCGTGTACCGTTGACAAAAATCATCATGACTCTTGCATCGCTTCGGATAGGCTTATGCGCAACGTAAAAGGCAAGTCCTCGTCCACCACGGATGGCTATTTGTTTTCTGATCAGATAGGTCACCTGCTGCGGCGTGTTTACCAACGGCACACCGCGCTGTTTCAGCAATACATTCCCGATTCCCAACTCACCGCCGCGCAATTCGTGGTGCTGTGTTCGGTGCGGGACAATGGCGCGAGCTCGTTGGCTGATCTGGTCAAGGCCACGGTCATTGATCAGGCCACGGTGCGCGGCGTGGTGGACCGGCTCAAGCAGCGTGAATTGGTGCAGGTGGATCACGACCCGGTCGACCGCCGCAAAGTCGTCATCAACCTGACGCCCATCGGGCAGGCGCTGGTTCAGGAAATGGAACCGTTCGCCAAGCAGATCACCGAAAGCACCTACGGCACACTGAACCCCGCCGAACGTCTGGCGCTGGATTTTCTGCTGACCAAAATGCTGAACGGCGACGAACAGGAATAACCCGTTCATCGCCGCTGTTCAGTTGTGTCCGTCGCCGTTCCGCAAGCCTGCTCATCGCGTTCCGCAAGCACGCTCATCGCTTCGGGCTACGGCTCGTAGCCATTCAGCGCCACACACCGCGGTCTATCGCGGCATATGACGATTGATCAAGCCAAGATCAATCCAGCGCCCGGTTCCTCGACTCCACATCCACGGACCAGATCGCGACGGCGCCCGCCACCAGCATGCTCGACAGCACCACCAGCGACAACGTGAAGTGGCTGGTCATGATGGGTGCGATGATGGCCGGTGCGAACAACCCGCCAAAACGCGCCACTGCTCCCGCCATGCCCATGCCGCTTGCGCGCAGGTCTGTCGGGTAGACCTCGGGCGTGAACGCGTACAGCGCACCCCACGTGCCCAACAGCGAGAAGCTCATCAACAAGGTCGAGCCGATCACAACGGCAGGCGACGTGCCCAGGCTGTACAGCATGCATCCCACCGCGCTCAGGATCAGGAAGCCGATCAGCGTGGGCTTGCGGCCCCAGCGTTCAACGCCATAGGCCGACAGCGCGAAGCCGGGCAGCTGCACCAGCGCCAGCAGCACCAAGAATTCCTGCCCGCGCATGAAGGCGAAGCCTTCGGTGCTGAGCTTGACCGGCAGGTAGACGAAGACGCCGTAGTACGCGATGGAGATCAGCGCCCATGCCAGCAACAGCCCAATACTGCGGCGGCGATAACTGGACGAGAACAGCGCGAACATGGATTTGTGCACGGGCGCTTCCGGTTGCAGCGCAGGCACTTCGACGTCACGGCGGTTGACGCGCGCGACACGCTCCAGCACCTTGCGCGCCTGATCTGACTTGCCGTTCCGATTCAGGTACATCGGCGATTCAGGGATGTAGAAGCGCAGCACCACACCGATCAAGGCAGGCAGGCCGGTCACGAAGAAAATCACGCGCCAGGCGTCATCGCCCCACGACACGGCGACCAGCGCCAGCAGCGCCAGGAAGATGGTGCCCACGGCCCAGAACGATTCCAGCAGCACGAGCCAGCGGCCGCGGCGATCGCTGGGCAAGAATTCCGCCATCATCGTGTAGTCCACCGGCAGCGTGCCGCCCACGCCGATGCCTGTCAGGAAACGCAGGAACAGCAGCCACGTGAATTCCGGCGCAAAGGCCGACGCCACGCCCGCGCAGGCGTCGATGACCACGGCAATCATCAGGACCGGACGCCGCCCGATGCGGTCGGCCATCCGGCCGAACACGAAGGCGCCAATCAGCATGCCGATAAAAAAGAACGTGCCGCTCTGAAGCGCTTGCGGCACGGTGATGCCGAAGGTCTTCGCGATGGACGGCGCGGAGAATCCGATGGACAGCACTTGCATGGCGTCGGCCATCCAGACCAATCCGAATATCACGAAGAGCCGGTACTGGAACTTGCCGACGCCCGCCACCTGAATGGCTTTGTCCACTGAAACCAATGAAGCTGACATAAATGAAACCCCTTGATGTGATCATCGCTAAAACCGCACGCGTTATGTCCGCGTTTCCTTAATGCAGCGCCGCATGCTCGCGTAGCCGCTTAATCGTTGCCGTGGGATCAGGCCAAGGCGGCGCTTGTGGCGCATGGCGTTCCCGCAAATAGCCGACCAAGTCCGCGACCTGCTGGTCGTTAAGGCTGTCCTTGAATCCCGGCATGTATCCCAGCGCGTCGTCGGCGGGTTCCTGGATGCCATTCAAGATCACCTGGATCAGGTTGTCGGGCGTGGCCGCATGCACGTTGGTGTTTGCGCTTAGCAACGGCCTTGCGCCAAACAGCGTGGGGCCGCTGCCTGCGTCATGACAGGCTGCGCAGGCGTTCTGATAGATGCGTTCGCCATTGGCGCGACGGCCCTGAAGGGCGTGAATCGTCGGGGCGGGCGCGGGGGTGGCCGTGATGGGCGACGGCGCGGGGGTCACTGCGTAAGGCGATGGCCCGGTAGCGGCGGCGTCAGGCGACGGCGCAGCGGGCATATCGGCGGAAGCGGTCAGATCGCCCACCGCCGCCGGAGCCGCCGCGCCCGCCCCCTTCGGCAAGTCCAACAGATACGTCGTGATGGCGCGCACGTCGCTATCGGGCAATTCGGCCAGGCCATGAATGACCGGCGCCATCGGCCCCGCCGCCACGCCATGCCGCGTTGAATAGCCCGTGCGCAGATACTGAAACAGCTCATCGCTGCCCCAGGCGCGCGGGCCGCTGGCCAACTGGTTCAGCGCGGGCGCGGTCCAGCCTTCGGCCTCGCCGCCCGCCAGATAATGCACGCCGGTTTTCTCCGCACCGAATTGGTTGCGCGGGGAATGGCATGCGGCGCAATGGCCGGCGCCTTCCACCAGATACGCGCCCCGCAACCACTGCGCGCTGCGCGACGGGTCGGGCGTGAACGGCGTGGCGTCGTGAAACAACGCGTTCCAGCCCGCCAGCAGCGGACGCATGTTGAACGGGAACGCCAGCTGTGTCTTGGGCGGTTCCGACTTCACGGCAGGCTGCGACATCAAGTAGCCGTACAGCGCCTGCATGTCCGCATCGCTCAGCTTGGCGTAGGCCGTGTACGGGAATGCGGGATACAGTTGCCGGCCATCCTGATGCACGCCTTGGCGCATGGCGCGTTCGAACGCCGTGTACGACCAGCGGCCGATACCGGTGTCGTTGTCGGGCGTGATGTTGGTGGTGTAGATCGTGCCGAAGGGGGTGTCCAGCGCCAGGCCGCCCGCATTGGTTTTGCCGCCAGGCGCCGTGTGGCAGACCATGCAATCGCCCGCGGCCGCCACCAATCGCCCGCGTTCAATCGCACGCATTGAATACAGCGACACATCCGGCCCCGCCGTAAGCGGCAGCGCCGGCTTCATCGGCCAGAGCGTCACGGCCAGACCCGCCAGACCTGCAAGCCCCGCCGCGCCCGCAGCCAGCCACATCCTGGCGCGCGACAAGGCAGTGCGCGCGGGGCGGCGTCCCGCCAGCGCCACGCGCAATGACTCGGCCTCGAACGGCGCTTGCCGCAGGCGCACGCCGGTTGCGTTGTGGATGGCGTTGGCGATGGCCGCCGCTGCGGGCAAGGTCACCACGCCGTCCACGTCCAACTGGCCTTGCGTGACGACATCGCCCGCCGGCTCGCGGCGGCTCAGTTCATGCGCAGTTTCGTATCGGGACAATGCGCCAGACGAGTCATCCGCGCCCTGCAATGCCGGGCTGGACCAATCGTCGAAGGCGGGTGGCGCGGCCAGCAAGCGGCGGGCGTTCTCCAACAACCACGGAGATTGGCTTTCTATTTCAGCGCGCACCGGCGCGCGGTGCGCGGCGTGCGCGGGGTGCGCGGGGTGCAGATGCTGGCTATCATGCCCGGCAACCACGCGGGTTACATCGACGTGGCCGGTCTGCGGCTGCACGGTCACCTCGGCGACCCAGGCGCTCCACACCGTGCGGGCCGCGCCGGATTCGTCCGTGCATTGCACCTGCGCAGTGGCGAAGCCGGTTCCGCGCAGCACGCCCGCCCGCGCGGGCGGGGCGTCAGCCGCGGGCAGACCCGCCTGTTCAACGACTTGGCGCGCCAAGTTGCGCGCCCTGCCCTCGGGCAAGTGCCGCAGCCGCCATTGCACGGGGTCTTCGTTCAAGGCCAAGGCCTGCTCATGCCACAAGCTTTCCTGCGCAAACACCTGCGCGGCATTCAAGGCATCAACACTTGCGTGCAGCGGCACGGCAGCGCGCTTGCCGAACGCGATGGGCGCATCGCTGCGCGCAGTGGGCTGCGCCGAGGCACCGGCCTGCCCAGGCTGGCTCAACATGCGCGCCAGACTGGGACGCACGGCCCAGGGCGCATCCGATGCAAACACGTGGTTCAACGCATCAGCTGAATGCGCGGATGGCGATATCGCGGCGCGATCGGAGGCCAAATCGGAGGCCAAATCGGAGGCCACATCAGGGGCCAAATCAGCGGCCACATCAGTGCCCACAGCGGAGCTCATATCAGAGCCCATATCAGAGCCCAAATGAGAGCCCAAATGAGAGCCCACATCGGCAGCCAGCGAACCGTTCGCCTTCGACACGCGCAGCACGAGTTCATCGGCCGCCCCCGACTGGCAAGGCACGCACACCGGCCGGCCCACGGCCTGCGACAGCAGCGCGGCATCGGCTGCCGCGTCCAACAGGTCCAGGGGATGCAAGGCGTCTGTTGCGATGGCACGCGCGCCATCGCCTTCCGCCGTTACCGTGATCGCTGCGTCTTGCTGCTGTAGCAGCACCGCAAGCTCGCGCCGGATCAACGCCAGCGTTGCCGCCGCGCAAGCCGGCAACCACACGCGGGTGTGCCCGTTCAAGCTCCATGCCACCACACGTGCGCCCACAGGCGGTTCGGATTGTGACGGCCGCAGTGCGTATTGAAGTGCATCAGCATCGTCCTCGGACGCCGGCGAGGATGCATCAGGCGTCAAGCGCTGCCACACCGGCGCCAAGGCCGCCGCCGCTTGCCGCGCGTATAGCGGCGTCACCGCCACCACGCCCGCGAAATGCGTGCGCTGCACCGCCGCCACCACACCCGCCTGCGCGCGAACCTCTGCCAGCTGCACCCGTTGCAATACGCTGCCCCGGTAGCGCGCGCCGTCCCACAACACCTCGGGCGGACGCAGCGCCAAGCCGTGCAACAGATCATCGGGCAGCGCGGCCGGCAGGCTGGCGGCACGCGAGGGTGCGTCGAAAGGAATTGCGCTCATCGCGTGGGCTCGCCCTTCACCGCCCGCAGCTGCACCGCCCGCATCGCCGCCTGCATGATCTCGACATGCGTGCCGCAGCGGCACAGGTTGTGATGCAGCTCGCTGCGTATCGCGTCTTCAGTGGGGTTGGGATTGCGCCGCAGCAGCGCTTCCACCGTCATGATCATGCCGTTCAAGCAGTAGCCGCATTGCGCCGCCTGGCAGTCGATGAAGGCTTGCTGCGTGGGGCCGGGGTGCTCGCGCGTGCCCAGCCCTTCCAGCGTGGTCACCGCCCGCCCCTGCGCCGCCTTGACCGGGATGACGCATGACCGCGCCGCCACCCCATCGATCAGCACCGTGCACGCGCCGCATTCGCCCAGGCCGCAGCCGTACTTGGGGCTGTTGAGCTCAAGATCGTTACGCAACACATGCAGCAGCGCCGTCCCGGGCGCGGCCGGCACGGCGCATTCGCGTCCGTTGACGGTCAAGCGGATCGGAGGGGTGACGCTGCTTGAATTGGCTGAAGATCCCATGGGGCGTGACGCATGTCGGCAGTTCGGAAGGTACGAAGGTTGCCGCGACGCGGGCTGGGGATCAAGCCCCTTTGCCCGCGCGGCGGACACGGCGTCAGGCAGCGGCGCGGGACTTGGGGTCCACAAGCGGCGCGCTGAACACGTCGTAACCAAAGCACCAGGACGGGTCCTCGTTAGTGCGCAGCCAGGTGTTGTCGTGCGAAATGCGTTGCACCTTGCTGGCGCGTTCGGCGCGGTTGGCTTCGTACAGCGCGAACGCCAGCTCGTGGTTGTTCACGCCAACTTCCTTGAAGCAACGCGCCAGCATGGCGCCATCTTCAATGGCCATGGCGGCGCCTTGCGCCATGTGCGGCTTCATCGGGTGGCAGGCGTCGCCCAACAGCACCAGGCGGCCCCGGCTCCACAGCGGCAGCGGATCACGTTCCAGCAATGACCACTTGGTCACGTCCACCGTGGCGTCAATCAGCGCCTGCACCGTGGGGTGCCAGCCGCTGAACGCCTCGCGCATTTCGTCCTTGCTGCTGGGCAGCCAACGGTCATTCAGGTCCCAGTGTTCGACGGGTACGCCCGTCACGTAGTAGAGCTCGTCCGCCTTGCCGGTCACGAAGTACACCATCATGTGGCGGTCGTCGCTCCACCATTTCACGCAAGCGTCGAACGGCAGCATGCCGGCCTTGACCTGCGGCGTGGGAAACACCGCGCGGTGCGCCAGATAGCCTGCGTACTTGGGCAGTTCCGGCCCCAGCAGTTCTTCGCGGATGCGGGAGTTCACGCCGTCGGCGCCGATCACGATGTCGGCCTCTTCCGACGTGCCATCGGCAAAGTGCATCACCACCACATCGCCCTTGTCTTCCACGCGCGTCAGGCTCTTGTCGTAGACAACAGCGCTCTTGGGCAGGGCGTCGATCAGCAAGGCATGGAAGTCGCCGCGGTGCACGGTCAGGTACGACGCGCCGTATTCCTTCACGGCGTAATCACCCAGCGGAATCTGCGCCAGGATGTCGCCCGTTTCCCAGTGGCGGCTGTACCAGTAATCCGGGTGCGACCCCTGAGCGTTAAGCGCGTCTTCGACCCCGATGCGGCGCAGGATCTTCA
This sequence comes from Achromobacter kerstersii, assembly GCF_902859595.1. Lineage (GTDB taxonomy): Bacteria > Pseudomonadota > Gammaproteobacteria > Burkholderiales > Burkholderiaceae_B > Achromobacter > Achromobacter kerstersii. The sequence continues at coordinate 307,351 of NZ_CADIJQ010000008.1, forward strand.
TGACGTTCGGCCCCACGTGGATGCCGGCCCCTAGCCGCGAAAAACCCGGCGCCTGCTCGTAGACGCGGACATTCAGCCCTTCCTTGAGCAACAGCGCTGCGGTGGCGGCGCCGCCGAGACCCGCGCCGACGATGGCGATACGAGGGGATGTAGACACGGAACTTCTCCTTGCTGTTTTTTGAAAATCCAGAAAAGCGAACGCTTGAAAATTATGAAGTACACGCTTTAATTTTTGGTACCAAAATTTTCAGATCAAGCGTAAACCCCAAGACAGAGCACCAAAATAGTGCCTATATTTCACATGATTAGGTGAAAACCACTACGGAATGCAGGCTGGTCATCTGTCTCGCTCTTTGCAAGAATAGAGCGTATACGCTTCTTTTGAATTTATCGAAAACCCTAGGACCGACACTTTTTCAAGGCTTCCTACATGACGAAGACATTCCGAATTGGCCAGATCGTCCCCAGCTCGAACACGACGATGGAAACTGAAGTGCCCGCCATGCTGCAGGCGCATTCGTCGCTGCGCCCCGCCGACCGCTTTACGTTCCACTCCAGCCGCATGCGCATGAAGAAAGTGCAGAAGGAAGAGCTGGCCGCCATGGACGCCGAGAGCGACCGCTGCGCGCTGGAACTCAGCGATGCGCGGGTCGATGTGCTGGGCTACGCCTGCCTGGTCGCCATCATGGCGATGGGGCGCGGCTATCACCGCGTCTCGCAAAAGCGCCTGACCGAACGCACCGCCGAAAATGGCGCATCCGCCCCGGTCATCACCAGCGCCGGTGCACTGGTGGAAGCGCTGCACGTCATGGGCGCAAAAAAGATTGCGCTGGTCGCGCCCTATATGGTGCCGCTGACCGAACTGGTCATGGACTACATCGCCGCCGAGGGTTTTGAAATTGTGGATTGGCGCGCGCTGGAAATTCCCGACAACCTGGAGGTGGGCCGCCATGACCCCGCCAAGCTGCCGGGCATCGTCGCGGGCATGAACGTGGCCGATGCCGATGTGATCGTGCTGTCGGCCTGCGTGCAAATGCCGTCGCTGCCGGCCGTGTCGCAAGTCGAAGCCGAAACGGGCAAGCCCGTGCTCACCGCGTCCATCGCCACCACCTACGCCATCCTGAAGGAATTGGGGCTGGACCCGGTGGTGCCGGGCGCCGGCGCCCTGCTCTCGGGCGCGTACCCCTATTCCCGGAGCGCACAATGACCCCCAGCACCTATCTCTACGGCGGCCAGGTACATGCCAACGGCATCCGCCAACACTATCTGCGCTATGGCGGCACGGCCGATAACCGAGCCAGCCGCGCCGCCGTCATCCTGATTCCCGGCATCACCAGCCCCGCCGTCACCTGGGGCTTTGTCGCCGAACACCTGGGCCGCCAATTCGACACCTATGTGCTCGACGTGCGCGGTCGCGGCCTGTCGGCCTCCGGCCCCGGGCTGGACTACGGCCTGGACGCGCAAGCCGCCGACGTCACCGCTTTCGCGCAAGCCTTGGGGCTGGAACGCTACACGCTCGTCGGCCATTCGATGGGCGGCCGCATTGCCGTGCGCGCAGCCAGCAAGCAACCGCAGGGGCTGGCAAGTCTGGTCATCGTTGACCCGCCCGTGTCCGGCCCCGGCCGCCGCGCCTACCCCGCCAATCTGGCCTGGTACGTGGACTCCATCCGGCAAGCCACCCACGGCATGACCGCCGAAGACATGAAGGCGTTTTGCCCGACCTGGACCGAGGCCCAACGCCAGTTGCGCGCGCAGTGGCTGCACACCTGCCATGAGCCCGCCATCGTGCAGAGCTTTGAAGACTTTGGCCGCGACGACATCCACGCCGACCTGCCCCGCATCACCGTGCCGCTGCTGTTGATGACGGCCGAAAAAGGCGGCGTGGTCGGTGACGACGACGTGGCGGAATGGCAGGGCTTGGCGCCGCAGACGCAGCATGTGCGCGTGCCCGGTGCGGGCCACATGATCCCCTGGGACAACGAAGCCGGCTTCTACGCCGCCTTCGGCGATTTCCTTGGGGCTCGGGTGGACTGACGCGCCCTCTACCAATCACTTTGCCGCCTTAAGGAATTCGCCATGTCCGTCAGCGATATCGATTTGATCCACGCCTGGAAGCAGGTGCTAACGCTGTCCCACTTGGAAGCCGGCCAGATCGTCACCGTGTTGACCGGCGCCGACACGCATCCGCAAACCTTGCGCTGCGCGATTGCCGCCGCCACCGACATGGGCGCGCGCGTCAACCGCCTGGACCTGCCGCCCGTCAACGCCGATAAATCCATCAGCCGCGATGCCCTGGCGTATCTGGGCACCACGCCGCTCACCGGCAACCCGGCCGCCATCGCGGCGCTGACGGCCAGCGACCTGGTTCTGGACTTGATGACGCTGCTGTTCTCACCCGAGCAGCACGAGATCCTGAAGACCGGCACCAAGATCCTGCTGGCCATCGAACCGCCCGAAGTGCTGTGCCGGCTGGTGCCCACCGACGCCGACCGCACGCGTGTGCAAGCCGCCGCGCGCCGCATCGAAGCGTCCAAGCAGATGCACATCACGTCAGACGCCGGCACCGACCTGCGCTGCGCGCTGGGCGACTTCCCGGCCATTTCCGAATATGGTTTTGTCGACCAGCCCGGCCGCTGGGACCACTGGCCCAGCGGCTTCGTGCTGACGTGGCCCAACGAAGGCCAGAGCAACGGCCGCGTGGTGCTGGACCGCGGCGACATCCTGTTGCCCATGAAAGACTACGTGACCGACCCCATCGAACTCGTCATTGAAAGCGGCTACGTCACGCGCATCAACGGCGGCTTGCAGGCCGACATCCTGAAGGAATACATGGCGGCCTACGACGACCCGGAAGCCTATGCCGTGTCGCACATCGGCTGGGGCTTGCAGCCGCGCGCGCAGTGGTCAATGCTGGCGCACTACAACAAGGAAGCGCATATCGGCATGGACGCCCGCGCCTTCGAAGGCAACTTCCTGTGGTCCATGGGCCCCAATAACGAAGCAGGCGGCAGCCGCAATACCGCCTGCCATATCGACATCCCGATGCGCCATTGCAGCGTCGCACTCGACGGCCAGCCCGTCGTGATTCGTGGCGTGGTGCAAGACGAACCCGGACTGGCGCGCGCCGCCCGCCGCAAGGACACCCCATGAACGCATCCACCCAAACGATTCCCGCCGATGCCGTGCCCGGCGACATCTCTGCCTATTCCCGCCAGGGCTTCGGCACGCCGCTGCCGCTTAAAGCGCCCTTCGGCTTGTTGATCGTCGACTTCGTCAATGGCTTTGCCGACCCGGCCGTGCTGGGCGGCGGCAACATCCCCGAAGCCATCGCGCAGACGCGCCACCTGCTGGCCCATGCCCGCGCGCGCGGCTGGCCCGTCGCGCACAGCCGCATCGTGTTCTCTGACGACGATGCCGACAGCAACATCTTCTGCCTGAAAGTGCCCGCCATGCTGGCCCTGAAAGAACACAGCCCCAACAGCGCCATCGTGCCTGAGCTGGCCCCCGCGCCCGGCGAATACGTGGTGCGCAAAAGCACGCCGTCCGCCTTCTTCGGCACGATGCTTGCACCGTGGCTTGCGCAGCGCGGCGTGCAGACCTTGCTGGTGGCCGGCTGCGTCACCAGCGGCTGCGTGCGCGCAAGCGTGGTGGACGCCATGCAGGCGGGCTTCCGGCCGCTGGTCGTAGCCGACTGCTGCGGTGACCGCGCCCTGGGTCCGCATGACGCCAACCTCTTCGACATGGCGCAGAAGTACGCCGCCGTCATGCCGTGGGAGCAAGCGCTGTCAGAGACTAACGCCATGGTGGACTCCCTAATGCCGGCGGCTCGCTGAACCCGGCATAATCATCGTCCGGCCTGGACCTGCCCCAATGCCCCTGCCCCAGCCTCACCATTTGTCCCCCGCGCTGCTCGCTCACCCCGATGCCTTGCTCGTTGTGCGCGAGCCCACCGCGCCGCCCAAGCCGGCGCCGGGGCAACCCGGCACCGCGACGGATTATGTTCAGGCCACCCCCGAGATCTTCGTCGCGGTGGTGGCCGATGGCAGCCGGGTGTCGGAAGGCGGCGCAGGCTGGCGTGTGCTGGCCTTCAATGGCCACGTAGACCTGGGCACCGGCATCCGCACGTCGCTTGCGCAAATTGTCGCTGAAGAAATCGACGTGCCGATGGCGCGGCTGGACATGGTGCTGGGCCACACCAACGCCGCGCCCAATCAAGGGCCAACCATTGCCAGCGCCAGCATTCAGATCTCGGCCGTTCCACTGCGCCGCGCCGCCGCCCAGGCGCGCGAACACTTGATGCAGCTGGCCGCCGAACGATGGAACCTGCCGCGTGACGCGCTGCGCGTACGCGACGGCGTGGTGCGCCCCCGTAGCAACGATGACCCGCGCCAGTTGGACTACGGTGAACTGCTAGCCGGCCAGCACATTCGGCTGACACTGGCCCCGCCCGATCAACCCGTCCGCTTAAAGCCCGCCAGCGACTACCGCATCGTCGGGCAAGGTGTGGCGCGCGTGGACATTCCCGCCAAGGCCACGGGCGAACTCAGCTTTGTGCATGACGTGCGCGTGCCGGGCATGCGTCATGGCCGCGTGATTCGTCCGCCGCATCCCGGGCGCGACGCCGGAGACTTCATTGGCCATTGCCTGATCGATGTAGACCAGGATTCCGTTGCGCATCTGCCCGGCAACGTGCAGGTGGTGGCGCAAGGCGATTTCATCGGCGTGGTGGCGGATCGCGAAGAGCAGGCTATTGCCGCGATGCGCACGCTGAAGGTGCGCTGGAAGCCGGTTCCGCCCGCGCCGCAACTGGACGATCTGGCTGCCGCCATCCGCACGAATCCGTCGAAGGCACGGCCCTTGATTGAAGACGGCGACGTGGATGCCGTCTGTGCCCAAGCCGCCACGCATCTGCGCCGCACCTACGTCTGGCCATATCAGATGCATGCATCCATCGGCCCGTCTTGCGCCGTGGCGGATTTTTGCGACGGCCGGCTTACCGTCTGGACCGGCACGCAGAACCCGCACATGCTGCGCACCGATCTCGACCGCCTCTTGAAACTGGGCGAAGGCCAGATTGAGCTGATCCGCCTGGAGGCCGCCGGTTGTTATGGCCGCAATTGCGCCGACGACGTCTGCGCCGACGCGGCCTTGCTGTCGCGGGCCGTGGGCGCGCCCGTGCGCGTGCAACTCACGCGCGAACAAGAGCATCAGTGGGAGCCCAAAGGCACCGGGCAATTGATGGACGTGGGCGCGGCCATTGATGCGCAAGGCGAGCTGCTGGCTTATGACTTCGCCGTGCGCTACCCGTCCAACGACGCGCCACTGCTGGCGCTGCTGCTGACGGGCGCCATACCGGGCGAACCGCGCACGTTGGAAATGGGCGACCGCACCGCCGCGCCGCCCTACCGTTACGCGAACCGCCGCGTCGTCTGCCACGACATGCCGCCCATCGTGCGCTCGTCCTGGCTGCGCGGCGTGTCGGCGCTGCCGAATTCCTTCGCGCATGACTGCATGATCGACGAACTGGCCGAAGCGGCAGGCGCCGACCCGGTCGACTACCGCTTGCGCAACCTGGATGACGCGCGCGCCGTTGCACTGATCGACGCCACCGCAAAACACGCCGGATGGCAGCCACGCACGCCGGGCAGCCGGGGAAAGCCGGATGGCGACGGCGTGCTGCATGGCCGGGGCGTGGCCTATGCCCGCTACGTGCACAGCAAGTTTCCCGGCTTTGGCGCGGCCTGGGCCGCCTGGGTTATCGACCTAAGCGTCGACGCCGCCACCGGCCGCCTCCGCGTGCAACGCATCGTCGTCGGGCAAGACACCGGCATGGTGATCAACCCAGACGGCGTGCGCCATCAAATCCACGGCAACGTCGTGCAAACGCTCAGCCGCTGCCTGCTTGAAAAAGTGGACTTCGACCAGGCCGGCGTATCCAGCCGCGAATGGGGCGGCTACCCCATCATTGGCTTCAAGGATCTGCCCGCTATCGACGTCTTGCAGATGCCGCGCCAAGACGAACCGCCCATGGGCGCGGGCGAATCGGCTTCGGTGCCTGGCCCCGCCGCGATTGCCAACGCGCTTTTCGATGCGACCGGGCGACGCTTCTATGAAGCCCCGTTCACGCCCGAGGCGGTGCGCGCCGCGCTGGCGGGCTGAGCGTTTGACGGGAAACCCACGCATGACCGACATCAACCTATTGGTATTGCGCCACGCCGTCGAATGGGCACACGCCGGCATTCCCGTGTGGCTGTTCACGGTGGCGCGAACGTGGGGCTCATCCCCCCGGCCACCCGGATCGATCATGGCGATGAACGCGCAAGGCGCGGTGGCTGGGTCCGTGTCGGGCGGTTGCATCGAAGATGATCTGGCGGCGCGCGTGCAGGAAATGGACGCGGCGCCACAGCCGCCCGCCGTGCTGCGCTATGGCGTGCTGGCCGATGACGCGCGGCGCTTCGGCATCCCCTGCGGCGGTACGGTGGAATTGGTGATGGAACGCGTCGGCCCGCAAAGCCTGTTGCCCGAACTATTGAACGCCTGCATCCAGCGGCGTTGCGTGGCGCGCACGCTGGATTTGGCGTCGGGGCAGGCCACGCTGCAAGCCGGCCCGCCCGACCGCGCACCGAGCTTGGCCGCCACCACCTTCACCAGCCACTTCGGCCCTACCGCCCGGCTGATCGTGATCGGCGCGGGGGACACCAGCCGCTATCTGTGCCAGATCGCCCTGACGCTGGGCTTTGACATCATCGTCTGCGACCCGCGCGACGCGCATCCGCACGACTGGACGCAGGCGGGCATGACGTTCACGCGTGAAATGCCCGACGACGTCATCTTGCGGCTGCGGCCCGACAGGCGCACGGCCGTCATTGCGCTAACCCATGATCCGAAGCTTGATGACCTGGCGCTGATCGATGCGCTGCAATCGGACGCGTTCTACGTCGGCGCAATCGGCTCGCGCAAGAACAGTTTTCAGCGGCGGTCGCGGCTGCGCGAGTACTTCGATCTGGATGAGGCCGCGCTGAACAAGCTGCACGGCCCGGCCGGCATTTTCATTGGCAGCAAAACCCCCGCCGAGATCGCGTTATCGATCATGGCGGAGGTGGTGGCCGCGAAGAATGGCGCGGCACAAGACACGTGGGAACGCGTGGCCCAGGGCAAGGAACGGCTTGCCCTGGAACGCCCTTCGACACCCTTAGACGCCCTTAGACGTCCTTAGACGCTGTCCAGGCTGGAGCGGTCCACCTCGGCGGCGGCCGATTGCGCGGCGAGCATTTCCTCGATGAAGACCGGCGCGCACACGCCAGCGATCAGCGCCGCCAGATCGTGATCCGCCTTGTCATAGGCATGGCGGCCGCTCAGCATGTTCAACGACCCGATCACCCGGCCCTCGTGACGCACCGGAATGTTGAACGCCGATTGCAACCCGCGATCAATCAGCATCGGCGCTTCAGAGAACACCGTGCGCACATCGTCTTCATTGCTGGCCACATACAGCCGCCCTTGCTCCAGCACATGGCGCGACCAGGGGCCGCTGCCGGTGGCCTTGAAACCGCCCAGCGGGCTGATGCTTTCGTCTGACGTGTACAGACGCTTCATCAGCTGATGCGACTCCAGATACAGCAGCGCCGTGAAGAGCTTGTGCCCGAAGGCTTCCTCAAGCAGGCCAGAGATCACGTTCCACTGCGCCTCGCGGCTGCTTGCCAGCCCCAAGGCCCGCGCATGCCTGGCCCACGGTTCGAATGCCGATGCGGATGTCATCAGTTGATCTCCTCAAGCACCACGCCACGCGTGTTCTTGCCGAAGAACAGAATGCCCAGGCCGCCCACCAGCAAAATGGCCGTCATCATGGCGAACACGCCCGCAAAGCCCAGCACCGGGTACGCCACGCCCACGATGGTGGGCGACGCAATCGAGCCGATCCGCGCAAAGGCCGACGCCGCGCCCATGCCGGTTGCCCGGATAGAGGTCGGGTAGATTTCGGCGGTGTAGGTGTACTGGCCCGCGATCACGCCGTTCATGCCGAAAGACAGCAGCATGCTCAGCATGATGATTTGCTGCTCGCCACTGGCCAGCGCCAAGCCCAATGCCGACAGGCACGACAGCAGCATGTAGATCAGAATCGTGTACTTGCGGCCGATCTTGTCGTTGAAGTACGCGGCCGAGAAGTAGCCCGGAATCTGCGATAGATAAATCAGGATCGTGTACGAGAAGCTCTTGGTGATCGTGAAGCCGCGTTCAACCAGCAGGCTGGGAATCCACACCAGGAAGGCGTAGTAGCAGAACAGCACGGTGATCCAGAACACCCACACCAGCGCGGTCGTGCCCAGATACTGTTTGGAGAACAGCGAGGCCAGCTTGGCCATGGCGGTCTGTTGCGCAGCAGGCTTGGAGTTGGCCTTGCGCGTGGACACGGGCGTGGGCAGCGGACGGCCCAGCTTTTGCTCCACCTCGGCTTCGATGGCCGAGCAAATGCGGTTGGCTTCGGCGGTTTGGCCCGTGTGTTCCAGCCAACGCGGCGACTCAAACAACGACTTGCGCCACCACAGCAGGAACACCACCGGCACGGACGCAATGATCATGATCCAGCGCCAGCCATCGTCGCTCAACGGCACAATGAAGTAGCCCAGCAGCGCCGACATCACGAAGCCGAACGAGAAGAAGCCGGCCAGCGCGCCGGTGAAGCGGCCGCGATACTTGCTGCTGACGAACTCCGCCAGGTACGGCGCGATGATGGCGCCTTCCGCGCCCATCCCAATGCCCGCGATCATGCGCAAGATGTAGAACTCGTGATAGTTGCGGGCAAACGCATTGATAAAGGTGGCCACGCAGAACAGCAGCAAGGCCCACATCATGATTTTCTTGCGGCCGTAGCGGTCGCCCAGAATGCCGGAGAACAGCGCGCCCACCAGGAAGCCCACGTAGGTGCTGCTGGCGATCCAGCCGATCTGGCCGGTGGAAAGCCCCCATTGCACGCGCAACGACGGAATGATGAAGGCAATGATGCCGGCGTCCAGCGCTTCAAAAGCGAGGCCCAGGCCGCCGATCATCAGCAGCCGGAAATGAAAGCTGGAGAACGGCAGCCGCTCTAGGCGGTCCGATACGGAATACATGATGACGATAGTTCCGGTAGAAATGTGAAAGCGGGCGGGGCGCGCGGGCATTGAGCGCACGCGTGCCTGGCCCGACAGGGCTGGGTTCAGTGCTTAGTTCAGCGCGTTCTTGTGCTGCAAGCCGCGGTTCATGATCAGCTTGAGCGAATCGGGCTTGGTCAACAGCGCGATGTCATCCAGCGGATTGCCATCCACCAGCAACAGGTCGGCATGGGCGCCCTCGCACACTTCACCGAGCAGGCCTTCCTGATTCAGGATCTCGGCGCCGATCAGCGTCGCCTGCTGAATCACCTTGGCGTTGCCCAGCACGCGGGCGCGCAGCGTCAGTTCATCGGCTTGCATGTAGTGGGTTTCGCCCAGCAGGTCGCTGCCGTAACCCATCTTCACGCCGACTTCGTCCAGGATTTCAAGCGCGGTCAGCCCTTGCGTGCGCACGGTGGCAATCTTCTTCACCGAGTCCAGCGGCAAGCCATAACGCTCGCCGTCATTGGCCAGGCCTTCATAGGTGATCAGCGTGGGCACCATGTAGGCGCCGTGCTCTTTCATCACCTGCGCGGCCTCGCGGTCGACCAGGTTGCCGTGTTCGATGGTGCGAACGCCGCAGCGCACGGCGCGCGTAATCGCGCGCGGCGTGTAGGCATGGGCCATCACATAGGTGTTGGCGTTGCTGGCTTCTTCCACAATGGCGATCAGCTCGGCTTCCGAGAAGCCCAGGTTCTGAATCGGGTCATTGGGCGAGGCCACGCCGCCCGAGGCCATGACCTTGATCTGGGTGGCGCCCTTCAGGATTTCTTCGCGCACCGCCAGGCGGCAGTTGTCCACGCCATCCACCACGCGGCCGATGTTGCCAATCTTGACCGAGCACGGGCAGGGGTCGAGTTCGTCGTTGCGCTGGCGGAAGTCGCCATGGCCGCCCGTCTGCGACAGGGCCTTGCCCGAGCAGAACAGGCGCGGCCCATCGACCGTTCCGTCCAGCACGGCTTGCGCCAGCGCCCAGTCGGCGCCGCCCGCGTCACGCACCGACGTGAAGCCGCGGTCCAGCATGCCCTGCATGATGGGCAGCGCGCGCAGCAGGGCCAGCGCATTCGGCAAGGACGCCACGCGGCCCAGGTTGAACGACGACGCCACCACGTGCACGTGGCAATCGATCATGCCCGGCATCAGGGTCATGCCCTTGGCATCCAGCACCTGCGCATCCGGCGCCGTCAATTCGTCGGCGCTGATGCGGGTGATCATCCCGTCCTCGATCAGCACGTTGGTTGCCTCTTCGAGGACCAGTGATCGGGTATTCAAGATCTTGCAATTCTTAACAACAACCGGCTTCATAAATAAATCACGCTATCTGTTCAACATGCAGGAAATTCAGCATGGCGAACTCTACCGGTACAATCCAAACGTCCGATACCGGGTCTCCCCTTAGGGAATCGACACAAATTTGAACAGCCTTATGAGTAATACTCATACCCTGTCTTTTCCGGCTGGGTGATTGCCGCCCCGGTATTCGCCGACCGATGTATTCGCTCACGCATGGTTTAACTGCCCCATGAGACGCCGCTGCCCCACCCTCTCTGAATTGAATGCGTTCACCGCAGCGGCGCGCCATCTGTCGTTCTCCAAGGCGGGCAAAGAGCTGTTCGTTACGCAAAGCGCCATCAGCCGGCACATCGCCACGCTGGAAAGCTACCTGGGCCACGCGCTGTTCATTCGCGCCACCAACGGCCTGCAGCTGACCCGCATGGGCGCTACCTACCTGAGCCTGATCCGCCCCGCGCTGCACACGCTGGAAAGCGCCACGTCGCAGGTCATGGCGACCCAACAATCGGCCAAATCGCTGAACGTATCGGCCGCGCCCACGTTTGCCGCACAATGGCTGTTCCCCCGCCTGAAGACCTTTCGCGAATTCAATCCCGACATCTCCATCAACTTCGTCCGCTACAGCGTGGCGGATTACAAAAGCACCGAACTGGATTTCGATGCGTCCATTCAATATGGCTACGGGGATTGGCACGACGGTGATGCCAAGTACCTGACGGGCCGGGAAACCCGGCTGGTGTGCTCGCGCGAGTACCTGGACCAGCATCCCATCAGCAGCCTGGAAGACATCAAGCAATGCACGCTGTTGCAGCACATTGAGATTCCGCTGTCGTGGGAATACTGGTTTTCTACTTACCTCGGCGATTATGACCGCGCGCGTTTCGGGCCGGGATTCAATTTGTTTTCGATGATTATCCAAGCCGCGTCGTCAGGCTTTGGCGTGGCGCTGATGCCGCACTGCCTGATCGAAAAGGAATTGGCCACGGGGCAATTGGTGGACATATTCGACCGCACGTTTGAAAGCCCGCTTGGCTATTATCTTTGCGCGCCCAACTGGCGCAGCAATATGGAAAGCTACGACCGGCTGAGCCAGTGGCTATCGCATGAGTGTTTGCATGGCGCGTCAGGGCCGGCTGCGGCAGACTGCCCTTACTGCGACGCCAGTGAATCAGCTGATCCGCTTGGGCAGCACAGCCCGCATCCAGCGTGACAGCAGCGGCCGGATGCGCTGATTGTGCAGAAGCACCGCGCCTAGCACGCCAATGAACGCGCCAATCACCGTATCCACGAACCGCGCCTGTATCACCGCCGACGGATAGCCCTGGCCCAGATGCGGCGCCTCGGCAAGGAAGATCGTCAGCGGCGTGATCAGCGCCACCGCGCTGGCGTAGTGCCGCACCACCAAGGTTTCTATCCCGAACGACAGCGCCATCATCACCAGGCTCAACGTCCACACATTCAGCGGCAGGCTCAATAATGCCCACGCCACGCATAAGCCCAGCGCCGTACCAAAAATCCGATGCAGCTGGCGGTTCCAGGCCGCCCACAAGCTGGCCCCCTGGATAATCGCCAGGCAGCTGACGGGCACCCAATAGGGCCGCGGCAATTGCAGCAGTTCGGCCACCAGCAAGGAAATTCCTACGAACAGCCCGATGATGATGGAGTCATACACGACAAAATCAAAAGTCGGCTTGGGCAGCGGGGTTTCAACAGGAGGCGGCGCCACGCGCGTCATGTGCAGGGAATAGGCAAACGCCACCAGGCAGGCAACCAAACACCCCAGCGCCACCATGCCTACGCGCATCGGCACATCGTCAATACGCCCCGGCGTGTAGGCCGCAATGGCTGTCGCCATAATGAAAAACAAGCTGCCCGGCGGGCCTAGCCGGTAGCAGCGGCACACCATATTGACCAGGATGGCGATGATCGTCAGCGCGGCAACCATCGCCGTGGGCCAGAACTGCGTCAGCGCGCCCACCGCAAAGCAGGCCACCATGCCGAACGACGCGGCCAGCAACATCATCATGCGGTGCTGCAAGGAAGAATTGGGCAGGCTCAGGAACACCATGCCGCCCAGGCTGGACATCAAGCCATAATCCATGCGCCCGAAATACGCGCCCACCATCAGCGGCAGGCCCGACGACAACGCCGCCGCCAGCGGCATTTCCCAACGGCGGTCGCTGGTGTTGACGCGGATCAGTTCACGCCACGCATCCCGCACCTGCTCCTTGACGAAGCCAATCGGCCGCCATAACCCGTGGCTTTCGCGTGCATCCCTGTTGTCGTCGTCTTGTTTCATCCCTGGCCCCTCGTCGGCATGGCGAAGATTATCCTCCGCAAATTCCGTCCAGTGGATTTAACGGGAATTCCCTGATATTCCCGCCCCGGCCCGCTGGCTACCATTCCGCGCACTCGGCCACCGGCCGACAGAATACCCATGCGCTCAACGCGCGGAGACACCATGAAAGCACTTAAACACGTCGCGGCAGGCACCGCATTATTCCTTTCGTCCTGGGCGGCCACCGCCGGCGTGACTTTCGATAGCGTCAAGAATAAGGGCTTCGTCCAATGCGGCGTGTCCACGGGCGTGGCTGGCTTCTCGGTCAATGACAGCAAGGGCGGCTGGATCGGCCTGGACGTCGACCTGTGCCGCGCGCTTGCCATCACCATGTTTGGCGACCCCGCCAAATCCAAGATCATGGCGGTCAGCGCCGTGCAACGTTTCACCGCCCTGCAATCCGGCGAAGTGGACGTCCTGCCGCGCAACACCACGCTGTCGCTCACGCGTGACACCACCTTGGGCCTGATCGGCGTCGGCGTGAACTACTACGACAGCCAGGGCATCATGGTGAACAAATCCTTGAACGTGAAAAGCGCCAAGGAACTGGACGGCGCAACCGTCTGCGTGCAGCCCGGCACCACCACGGAACTGAACCTGGCGGACTGGTTCCGTTCGCAGAACATCGTCTTCAAGCCCGTTGTGGTCGAGCGTCTGGACGAGATCATCCGCGCGTTTGCAGTGGGCCGCTGCGATGCCTTCACTGGCGACAAATCCCAACTGGCCGCCGCGCGCAGCAACTTGGAGAACCCGGGCCAGTACGACATTCTTCCCGAGAACTTCTCGAAGGAACCGCTGGGCCCGATGGTGCGCCAGGGCGACGAGCAATGGTTCAACGTCGTGCGCTGGACGATGTTCGCCATGCTGGAAGCCGAGGAATACGGCATCACGTCGAAGAACGTGGATGAAATGCTCAAAAGCACGAATCCCAACGTGCAGCGCCTGCTGGGCGTGACGCCGGGCATGGGCAAGAACCTGGGCGTGGACGATAAGTGGGCCTACAACATCATCAAGCACATCGGCAATTACGGTGAGAGCTTTGAGAAGAACCTGGGCCCCAGCAGCCCGTTGAAGCTGTCGCGCGGATTGAACGCGTCGTACCGCGATGGCGGGCTGATGTATGGGTGGCCGGTGCGCTAAACGCGCGTAGAACGCGGCTCCTGAACGGCCGGCGAACGCTCAACGCGCTCGCCGGCCGTTTTGCGTTTGGGGTAGCGGGTGGCAGGATATGCCGAGCCGGGTTGGGCCGGATGGGTCTGCGTAGGCACCGATTCGGAAGCCGCGCAGCAGAATCGCCCGGAAAAACCAGAGCCCGGGAGTCGTTACACTGGCGGTTCACCTCCTGCGACCATTCTGTTCGCGCCTGCCCCGCCTAGATGACGACAACCTCCCCCTCCGCCCAGTTCTTCCCCGCCGGATTCGTGCCCACCGAGGAACAGACCAAGATCCAAACCTCGCGGAGCCGGACCAGCCTTGTCATCGCCAACGCAGGCGCCGCCAAAACCACCACCTTGGCGCTGCGCGTCGGCGAGGCTCTGACACGCGGCTTGCCGCCCGAAGACATTCTGGCGCTGACCTTCACGGACGAAGCCCGGCAGGTTCTGCAAACGCGTCTGGTGGAAGTCGGCATCGCCTACAACACGGCGCGGCGCGTCAATGTGCTGACCGTTGAAGAATTTGCGCAGCGCGTGTTGTCGAAAATCGAAGACGGCAAACCCGAGAGCCTGCCGACCACGCGCGAACAACAAAGCTATGCCTTGTATGCGCTGGAAAACGTCGCCATCAATCACGCGCAGTATGCGGACGAACTCGACATTCGCACCCACAACACCGCGGTCAGCCAGTTTCTGGATAATCTGCTGAAACTGAAAGCCACGATGATGTTGTCGCCCGACAATATCGCCGACCCCGAATACACCGCCAACAGCCTGGGCATTCCGCTGACGGATTTTCTGTGGGCCATCGAATATGAAAAGCAGCGCATCGACGTCTTCGGCTTCATCGACGCGCGTGGCTTCTTCGACGCCACGTACGACCTGGCCTGCCTGATACGCAACGGCGCCGACGCGCGCGACGTGCTGCCCGCGTACCGGCTGGTCTTGTGCGACGAGCTGCACGACATCAACGAGGCCTCGTTCTGCATTATCGAAGCGCTGCTAAGCGTGGGCATCACGTACTTCGTCGGCGTCGGCGACAAAGACCAGGTGATCTATTCGCACTTGGGCGCCGACGAATCGTTCCTGCAACACCGCATCGCGTCCAGCTTCCCCGACTGCGTAAGCTTCCCGCTGACGATGACCTACCGCCACGGCCCGCACCTGGCCTACGCGATGGAAGCCTTCAAACGTAAACCCGTCGATTCAAACCTGCCGTTGCGCACGGATATACACGAACGCCCCTACGCGCAGACCCCGGGCGCGTGCGGCGCCGAGGTCGTGCGCGCCGTGCTTCAGTGGAAGCAAGACCGTAAACCGCTGGACGGCTGCTGCATTCTGCTGCGCGATGCGCACCAATCCATCGAAATCGAAAACGCGCTGATGAACGCCGGTGTGCAATACCGCACCCTGACGATGAAGAGTTACCTGCTGCGCGAAGAAATCCTGTTCCTGCGCGGCATGATCGCCATCGCGCTTGACGACTTCCACCACGTCGCCACGCCCGCCACGCGCGAAGCCATCGTCGACGCGCTGACCACCTTTGCCGAAGTGCCGCTAACGCCGCAGGAATTGCGCGAGGCCCAAACCACGCTGGCCAAGGAGCCGTCCGCGCTCAAGCACTTTTTCACCGGCCAGATCCAACGCGTCGGCAGCCCGGCGGCGCGCGGCCGGATTTCTGACGCGGTGGCGCACTTGCGTGAAGTCTCCGCCGACTCCCCCGCCTTTGCCGCGCTGGAAAAAGTCCGCGAGCTGGTGGACATGGATAAGCTGGCAACGCGTCTGTACGTGCATCCGTACGAAGCCTCCGTCGTCACCAAGTCCGTCACCGGCTTCATCGCTTCCGCAAAAAGCTCCGGCAAAACGCTGCGCGAATTCTCAGAATGGATCGGCGCCGCCGAAGCCTTCGCGGGCGCCCGGCCCGGAAAGAACACGGTGCAGCTGGACTGCATCGCGAACGTCAAAGGCAAGGAATTCGACCACGTCATCCTGCCGTTCATGGACGCCGGAGAGTTCCCGAACCCGCTGCGGAAAGTGAGCGAGGAAGAAAACCTGTTCTACGTCGCCGCGACGCGTACGAAAGCACGGTTGACGCTGGTGTCCACGGAAGATGCGGCACAGCGCAGCGTGTTTATCGGGCAGATGCAGCTGGCGGGAATCCAAAGGCGGGCAGATACCGCCGTGCGCCGGAACATGGCGGCACCAGTGCAGGCGGTGGGCCATCGGGATTTGCGGGTCGCGTATGCGAATCGGGATGTAGTGAAGGCGCTGGGCGCGCAGTGGGATAAGACGAGAAAGGTCTGGTACGTGCCGAGCGGGATGGATCTGGAGGCGTTTCGGGAGTGGTTGGTGGAGTAGGTGTTGTTATCTTTTGTAAGATCTTCGCGCCTGTCGTAGCCCCCCGGACTCCGAGCCTCGTCCCGCTCCCGTTTATCATTACGGGGTAGTGAGCACGCTCAAATGCGTTACTCTCCCCTCCCCAATCACTCCCCCCTCCAGGAGCCCCACATGGCACAAGCCTCCGCCCGTCACATCCTCGTTTCCACCGAAGCCAAGTGCAACGAACTCAAGACCTCCATTGAAAACGGCGCTGACTTCGCTCAAGTCGCCAAGGAAAACTCCAGCTGCCCGTCGAGCCGTGACGGTGGCAATCTGGGTACGTTTGGCCCGGGCCAAATGGTCAAGGAATTCGATACCGTCGTGTTCAGCGCCCCGGTTGGCGTGGTCCAGGGTCCGGTGAAGACCCAGTTTGGTTATCACCTGGTTGAAGTGACCAGCCGCCAGGACTAAGTCCCGCCGCTGCACGCAAAAAAACCGCCGCCTGGGGTGACCCGGCGGCGGTTTTTTATTGTGTTTGCGATCACTGTTTGCGATCACTGTTTGCGATTGCTGTTTGCGATTGCTGCCCGCGCTTGCAATCCTCGCGCCAACGTCTCCGGCGCTATCCGTCCTTGCCCGTCATCACCCGATGCGCCAAGGCATCTGCGTCCAGCCCGGCGATATCCCGTTCGATGACCTTGACGCCGCCCTTCAGGATCGCCACACGATCCGCCAGCGCCACCACATCCGCCATGTTGTGGCTGATCAGGATCACTGTGCGTCCTTCTTCGCGCAGTTTGCGCACCAGGTTCAACACCAGCGCGGTTTCCTTGACGCCCAGGGCGGCGGTGGGTTCGTCCATGATGACGACGCGCGCGTCCCAGCGTAGGGCGCGGGCGATGGCGACGGCTTGGCGTTGGCCGCCTGACATGCGTTCGACGGGGCGGTCCATGTCTTCGATGGGTACCGACAGGCGCTGCAAATAGCCGCGCGCTTCTTCGGCCATGCGGCGCTTGTCCAGCACTTGGAACGGTCCCACGCGGCGCACGCGTTCCGCGCCCATGAAGACGTTTTCCCAGATGGACAGGCGCGGCGCCAGCGCCAAATCCTGGTAGATCGTCGCAATGCCCTGCACCAGCGCGTCGTGCGGCGAGCGGAACGCGACCGGCTTGCCGTTCAGGCTCAAGTTCCCGCCCGTTGGCGCTTGCGCCCCGGAGATGATGCGGATCAGCGTGGATTTGCCCGCGCCGTTGTCGCCGCAGATGGCCATCACCTTGCCTTCGGGCACGTCCAGGTCCACGCCCTTCAGGGCCTCAACAGCCCCATAGGACTTCCGAATCTGGCGAAGCGACAACGCGGCGGTCATGGTGGTCACGGTTTTGTCAGGGTTACTTGGCGGCGGGTTGCAGGAATTTCTGGACGTTGCTGGCATCGACCAGCACGGAATCCATGAACAGGTACGGGCCTGACGCCACCTTCTCTTTGGGTTCCTTCTTCACCACGATGCGGTCGATTGAGTCGATGGCGCTGGCGCCCAACTGCTCGAACGGGATCATCATCGTGGCCGTGATCAGGCTGTTGGGGTCGGCGATGCGGCGATAGGTTTCAGGGCCGCCGTCCACCGATACCAAGGTGATGTCGCCCTTCTTCATGCCTTGGGATTGCAGCAGGTCGTCGATGACATAGGCTTGCCCGTCAAACGATGCCCACACGCCTTTGAACTGGCCTTGATGGCGCAGAAACAGCGCCTGCATGCCGTTGCGCACGTCGTCGCGCCAGCTTTGAGTGCGGGCCATGCTGAACTTGGCCAGGTCTTTGACGGCGGTGTTTTCCGTGAGGACGGCGTCGAGCATCTTGCCGCGAATGCGGGTGCCGGAGTTGCCATCAAAGCGCGCGGACAGGATGTTGCCCTGGTAGCCCATCTTGCCCAGCAGATACAGCACCGACTGCGCGCCGGTGGCGTATTCGTTGACTTCCACGTCGAACAGCATGTGCGGGCTGGCGCCGGACATCACGCCGACAACGGGGATGCCTTTCTCTTTGGCGGCTTGCAGCTGGGCATCGGTTTCCACGGGCTTGCCCATGGCGATGACGATGGCGTCGACCTTCTTGTTGACGAGCGTATCCAGCTGTTCGGCCAGCTTGGGCAGTGAGCCTTCGGCGTTCAGTTGCGTCACGGTCCAGCCTTTGGCGCGGGCGGCTTCGGCCGCGGCGTTGGCGACACGGGCGTGCGTTTCGGACGACATCTGGAACGCGACGATGCCCACGTCAAAGGCGTGAGCGGCGCTGGCGGCCAGGGCCTGGACAGCAAACGCGCTGACAAGCAACGTGCGCTTAAGCAATGTCTTCATGGTGGTTTCCCCTTCGGATCAGAATTTGAAAGCCGCTTTCTTCAGCACGGCCGATGACACCGCGACGGACGCGATCATGATGAAGCCCAGCACGATGTCCTGCACGTAGTACGGCGCGCCCATCAGCACGAGGCCGTTGCCCAGCACCTTCAAGATCAGCGCGGCAACAAGCGTGCCGGGGATGTTGGCGTGGCCGGGGTTGAACATGGTCATGCCCAGCAGGACGGCGGCGATGGCGTACAGGAAGTAGTCGCCCGCCATGTTGGGCGCGGCGGACGACAGGCTGGACGTGAGCAGCACCGCGGCCAGGCCGGCGCACACGCCGGACAGCGCCAGGCCGATGCTTTTCATGGCGCGGATGTTGATGCCGGCCAGGCGCGCGGATTCCCCCGCTTCGCCCGTGGCCGTCATGCGCGCGCCGGTGCGCGTCCACTTGATCAGGAAGTAGGCGGCCAGCACGGTGCCCAGCATCCAGAGCACCAGTGCGGGGATGCCGAACGGTTTGGCGCGCGCCAGATCGGTGAAGGTGGCGGGCCAGCGGCCCACGTAAGACACGCCGTCGGTCAACATGAAGGCGAAGCCGCGCGCCATGGCCGCCATGCCTAGCGTCGCAATCAGTGAAGGGACGCGCAGTCGGGTCACGGCAATGCCGTTGACCAGGCCGCAGAGCAACCCGACGCCCAAGCCCGCTGCAACCGCCATCAACACGGGCTGGCCGGTATGCACCAGCGCGCCGGTGACGACGGCGGCAAGGCTCGCCACGTCGGCCACGGATAAATCCAGTTCAGCGGTGACCAGCGCCAGCGTGAAGCCGATGGCGATGATGGCCAGGAAGCTGGTTTCCTTGGCGATGTTCAGTAGATTGTTCGGCGCCGCGAAATTTTGCGCGGCGATTGCGAAGAAGCCCACCAGGACCAATCCTGCGATTGCCGTGCCGTACTTTTCCAGGATGCCGCGCATCGACTTGACCCTTGCTGCGTTGATTTTCGTTGTCGTGCAAGGGTTATCCACCACCTGCCGGGCGTTGGCGCCCTGATGGCGTAGCAGTTTATACCCGGGCGGCGGCCGGCAGGGGCGCGTTGCCACTGCGTGGACTTAGGGTTTTTACGGCAATCGCAACCCGGCCAAGGCGTGCGACACCGGGGTCAACGCCGCCTCAGCAGCGCGGAACTGGGCGTACAACGCGCGATAGGCGTCCCTGCGCGCGGCCTGCGGTTCGTAGCGATGGGCGGGCCGCACGAGTGCATCCTGCGCGGCGGCAAAGCTGCCGTAGCGGCCCAGCGCGGTCCAGGCGGCAACCGCCGCACCCACCACGCCCGGCTGTTCGGCCTGGCCCACGACGACGGCGCGTTCGCAGATGTCGGCCTTGACCTGGCACCACTGCGGGTTGGACGCCGCGCCGCCACCGAAACGAATTTCCCCGACCGCGCTGCCCAGCGCGGCTTCGGCGCGTTCCAGCACGGTGCGATTCAGGAAGGCCACGCCCTCAAGCACTGCCCACGCCAAGTCGCCCGGACCATGGCGCCGGTTCAGGCCAACGAAAGCGCCACGCAGATGTGGGTCCCAGTACGGCACGCGCTCGCCTTGCAGATAAGGCAGGAACAGCGCGGGCTGCGGATCTCGCGCCGCATTCAACAGCGCGTTCATGGCGTGGCCGACGCCCGCCATGCCGTCTTCACCCAAGCGCCCAAGCAAGGGCAGCAGCCATGCGATGGTGTCCGCGCCGTTCTGGCCCGGTCCGCCAATCTGGTGATTGCCGTTGCCCCAGTCAACCGTCATCAGCCCTTGCGCCTGCACCGGTTCAGCGCCCACCGCGCCAAACACTTCGGTGGTACCCGAGATGTTGTAGGCATAGCCCGCGCGCAGTGCGCCCAAGCCGGCCACGGCCGCCCAGGTGTCGTTGGAACACGCGACGACGCTGCGACCGGCCAGCCGCGCCAATGCCCCGGGCAAGCCGGGCTGGACGGCGGCGACGACCGCCAACGGGTCCAGCAGCGGCGGCACCCAGGCAGGGTCGGCGCCTAGCGCGGTCAACAGGTCAGGCCCGCCCGCGTGCGGCTGCGCGGCCGCTGCCAGCCGCGCCATCGACACGGTGTCGCTGGCGGCACGGCCCGTCAGCCGGAAGTTCAGATAGTCCTTGGGTTCCAGCACGACGCGCACGCGGGCGGCGTGTTGCGGCTCGGTGCGCAGCAACCACGCCAGGCGCGCCCAGGGGTGAAAGGCGTTGATCTGTTTGCGTTCGGGGTGATCGGCAGGGATGGCCGCCAGCCATTCGCCCACGTCCGCCGCCGTACGCGTGTCGCGCCATGTGATGGCCGGGCGGATGGCGGCGCCCTGCGCATCAACGAACACCTGCGTGCGCGTGACGCCGCAGATGGCGATGGCGGCAACGGCATCGAACGCCGCGCCCGCTTGCTCGGCCAAGGTGTTGGATAGGGTTTGCAGGCCGCGCCACCACGCGTCGGCGTCGATCTCGTCCCAGCCGGGCGGGCCGCCCGCGCCCGCCGGGCTGTCGATGAAGCAGGAATGCGCGATGCCGCCTGCCTCATCGACCAGCGCCGCCCGAAAGCGCGTGCCGCCTAGGTCCACGGCCAGCACATAGCCAGAGCCGGAGCCGGAGCCGGAGCCGGAAGAGGACGATTCGGAAGAAGCCGTGGAGACGATCGATGGGGCGGACATAGCCGGGAATTGTATTTCAGGGCGGACTGGCAGCGTGGATGTCGAGGTGGCGTTGGGGTGGCATCGAGACGATGTTGGGGCGATGCCGAGCCGACGGCCGGGGTGGCGTCGAGACGATGCCGAGGCGATGCCGGGCTGACGGCCGGCGTGGTATCGCTGCTGCGGCCGTCGTTGCGCCGCAGCACCGGAAACCCTATCAGTTGATAATTTCTGTTCAGGTGACAAGGGCAAGACCGTACGACAGAATGGGCCGCACCCGGAGGAGACAGCCGGGGCCCAAAAATAACATCACACGTCCAAGGCCCATGAAAAAAACCAAGAGCAATGTGATCATCACCTGCGCCATTACGGGGTCGGTTCATACGCCGTCGATGTCCCCGTATCTGCCGGTGACGCCGGACGACATCGCGCAGTCGGCGCTGGACGCCGCCGAGGCCGGCGCAGCCATCGTGCATCTGCACGCGCGCGACCCGCAAACCGGCAAGCCCACGCAAGACCCCGCGCTGTACGCGCAATTCTTGCCGCGCATCAAGGCTGCCAGCGATGTCGTCATCAACATCACGACGGGCGGTTCGCCCGTGCTGCCGGTCAGCGAACGCATGCTGCCCGCCACCCAATTCAAGCCCGAAGTGGCCTCGTTGAACATGGGGTCGATGAACTTCGGCATGTATGAATTGCTGGAACGCTTCCAGGAATTCAAGCACGACTGGGAACGCCCGTATCTGGAGTCCAGCAACGACTTGATCTTTCGGAACACGTTCAAGGACATCGAGCACATCCTGGCGTCCTGCAACGACAACGGCACGCGTTTTGAGATCGAATGCTACGACGTTGGCCATCTATATACGGCCGCGCACTTTGTGGACAAGGGCTTGCTGAAGCCGCCGTTCCTGATCCAGTCGGTATTCGGAATCCGCGGCGGTATCGGCACCCACCCCGAAGATGTAATGACGATGCGCCGCACGGCCGACCGGCTGTTTGGTGACGACTACGTGTGGTCAGTGCTGGCCGCTGGCCGCAAGCAAACGCCGCTTGCCACGATGTCGGCCACGATGGGCGGCAATGTGCGCGTGGGGCTGGAGGATTCGCTGTGGGACGGGCCGGGCGAATTGGCGCGCTCGAACGCGGACCAGGTACGGCGCATCCGCCGCATTCTTGAAGACCTGTCGCTGCGCATCGCCACGCCCGACGACGCGCGCGAGATCTTGCAACTGAAAGGCCGGAACAACGTGGCGTTTTGACCGCGCACCGACAACGATTCATACCCTAGCGGGGAGACAACATCATGAAGAACACCTTGAACGCGGCCGTGGCCGCCGCATTGCTGAGCCTGGGCGCGGCCGCCCACGCCGACGACAGCGTGATCCGCATCGGCTTCATCACCGATATGTCGGGCTTGTCGGCAGACGCCGATGGCCCCGGTGGCGCCGAAGCCATCAAGATGGCGGTGGCGGACATGGGCGGCGCCATCGACGGCAAAAAGATTGAAGTGCTGGTGGCCGACCACCAGAACCGCGCCGACATCGCGTCGTCGCGAGCGCGCGAATGGCTGGACCAGAAAGGCGTAGACATGCTGATCGCGGGCGCGAACTCGGCCGCCGCACTGGCCATGGCGAAGGTGGCCGAAGAAAAGAAGACGCCGTTCTTCGTGGTCAGCGCGGGTGCGTCGGAATTGACGAACGCGCAGTGCACGCCCTACACGGTGCACTACGTGTACGACACGGTATCGCTGTCGCGCGGCACGGCCCGCGCCATGCTCAAGGAAGGCAATAAGGACTGGTACTTCCTGACGGTGGACCACGCCTTCGGCCATGCGCTGGAGCGCGACGCGTCCGCCGTGGTGCAAGCCAATGGCGGTCAGGTGAAGGGCCGCGTGCGGCACCCACTGAACACGGCAGACTTCTCGTCATACATCTTGCAGGCGCAGGCGTCGGGCGCAACCGTATTGGGTTTGGCGAACTCCGCCAACGACACCAGCAACGCCGTGAAGGCCGCCGCAGAATTCGGGTTGACGCCCAAGATGAAGATCGCCGGCCTGCTGGTGCTGATCACCGACATCCACGCGCTGGGCCTGGCCGCCGCGCAAGACATGTACCTGACCACGGCCTGGTACTGGGACCAGGACGACGCGTCGCGCAAGTGGGCGGCGCGCTTTGAAGAGCGCATGAAGAAGAAGCCGTCGATGCTGCAAGCGGGCGATTATTCGGTCACCACTACCTATCTGAATGCGGTGAAAGC
Source organism: Achromobacter kerstersii (assembly GCF_902859595.1). GTDB lineage: Bacteria > Pseudomonadota > Gammaproteobacteria > Burkholderiales > Burkholderiaceae_B > Achromobacter > Achromobacter kerstersii. The sequence continues at coordinate 330,854 of NZ_CADIJQ010000008.1, forward strand.
CACCGGCACGACCGATGGCGACACGATCATGAAGTGGGTAAAGAGCAACCCCGTGAATGACTTCTTCGTTCAGAACGCGACGGTCCGCGCAGACGGCCTACTGGTGCACGACATGTATCTGATGCAGGTGAAGAAGCCCGCGGAATCCAAGGGGCCGTGGGACTACTACAAGCTGATCGCGAAGATTCCGGGTGGCGACATCTACACGTCGCCACAGGAATCCAAGTGCCGCTTGATGACGCCCTGAGCCGGGTGCGCCCTCCGCGCCCTCCACACCCGCTTCGCACGCTGCCCCTGCCGCGCCCGACACACCTCTAGGAACACCCATGACCTCGCAAGACTTGACCGCCCTGCCGGTGGACCTGAGCGGCCGCCGCGTCATCATCACCGCCGGCGCATCAGGCATCGGCGCGGCGCTAGCCGATGCCTTTGCCGACCGCGGCGCGCGCGTGCATCTGTGTGATGTGGACGACGGCGCCTTGGCCCACTGCCGCCACGCCTGGAGCCGCGCCGACGTCAGCCGCCGCGACGACATCGACCGCTACATGCAGACCGCGCTAGCGCACCTGGGCGGGCTGGACGTGCTGGTGAACAACGCCGGCATTGCCGGCCCCACCGCCAGCGTCACCGACATTGAACCGGCCGACCTGAGCGCCACGCTCGACATCAACCTGGCGTCGCAGTTTCACACCGTGCGCCACGCCGTGCCCGCGCTGCGCGAAGCCGGTGGCGGCTCCATCATCAACATCAGTTCCGTGGCGGGCCGCATGGGGTTGCCCATGCGCACGCCCTATGCCGCGTCCAAATGGGGCGTGGTGGGGCTGACGCGGTCGTTGGCCGTGGAGCTGGGCACCTACGGCATCCGCGTTAACGCCCTGCTGCCGGGCTTGGTGGCTGGCCCGCGCATCGACCGCGTCATCGCCGCCCGGGCGCGCACCATGGGGCTCACGGTGGAAGAAGAAACCAAGCTGGAATTGGCGGGCGTCAGCCTTCGGCAATTCGTAAGCGCCGCCGATATCGCGAACATGGCCCTGTTCCTGGCCAGCCCATTTGGCGCGATGATCAGCGGGCAAGCCATCAGCATCGACGGCGATCTGCAATCGCTGCCGTGGCAGCCGCCGGCGGACTGACGCGCGGCGTGCTACCCGATCAGCTGGATCGTGTCCGCAAAAACGCCCGCCCGGCGCGCTTGCGCGGTGGCGTGCAGCGCGCCCAACAAACGCTCAGCCAGTTCCTGGTTTTGCGCCTCTCTGCGGGTGATCAACACGAACTCGAACCACTGCCGCGAGGTGAGCGGCAGCGCGACGATGTCGGGATAGACGGACGCAATATCCGACGCCGACAACGCATTGACCAGGCTGATGCCTTTCACGGCGCGCACCGTTCCCGGCACCAAGGTCATGTGCGCTTGCATGCTGGAATCCAACGCTGCGGTATCACCAATGTCGCCCTGCGCGACCACGTAATCGGACCACAGCGGCTTCACGAACGACTCCGGTGAAATATCCGCTACCGCAATCGCCCCGCGCTGCGCCAGGGGATGCTCGCGGTGCACGATAGCCATGACGTCGGTGCGCAGAAAAGGCGTGAAGTTCAGACGCGGGCTGTCGCGCCCGACCGCGCCCAGGCCAAAGTCAGCCCGCATGGTTTCGACTGCGCTGATCACCTGCACCGACGATTCCACGTCCACCGAGAAGGGCCGCTTGCCATGTTCATCCACATAGCGCTTCACGGCCTCGGGCGCATACACCAGGGCCAGCGCAGGCGAGGACGCAATACGCAAACCGCGCCCGCCAAACTGCTCGATGCTGTGCAGCGCTTCGTCGATACGCACCAGCTCGTCCAGCACGAACTTCGCTTCGGTGTAGAGATATTGCCCGGCTTCCGTGGGCCGCAGGGTCTTGTGCGAGCGGTCAAACAACTGCACGCCCGTGGCGCTTTCCAGCCGCGACACGGCATGGCTGATCGCGGGCTGTGTCAGGCTCATCACCTGCGCGGCCTGACGCGTCGAACCGGTCATGACGACCGTATAGAAGATGCGCAGATCGTGGATATTGAAATTGCGCTTCATACCCCTACTTCGCCACGCGTTCAATTTCTGGCGACACCCACTTTCCGCTCAGCAAATCCGGCTTCGGCCAGTAATACCGCATCGTCACCATGAATGGGCCATCGGGCGCGGGCAGCCAATTGGATTCCTTGCCCTTGCCCGGCGATTGCGCCTGGATGTAAAGCGTCAACCCGCCGTCCGGGTCTTTCTTCAGCGACGGCAGCATGGGCGAATTGATCAGATATCGATTGATGGCGTTCGGCGCCAGCAACTGTTCGGGCAAGCGATACATCGTCATGGACCAGAACGCGTTGACGGGCGGCAGGCTGCGTGGCGCAAAACGCAATGTGTACGCGTACTTGCCATCCAGCTCCTGACCGCGGCTGTCTTTCTCCAGCACGGGGTATAGCGCCTCTTCGCGCGAGTTGGCGCCGATGCCCACTTGCGTACCGGTCGCGCGCGCCAGGTAGTTGTTTTTCAACGTGCTGCGGTCGCCAAACAGCGTGTCGGTTTTGCCGCCGAGCGCCGTGCGGTTCTTGTCGATATCGTTTTGCGCCGTATGCATGCCTTCCCGCAGCGCGCGGCGCAGCCGGGGGTCCAGGCTTTCCGCCTTGTAAGGCTCGCCCGGCCGGATGCCGATGCTGGCAAAGCGTTCGCGCAGCCATTTCTCGGTAGGATGCGTGGGCGCAAATTGCATCAGAAAGGCCAGCTGGTTATAGAACTCCAGCGACGTGCGCATCTCACCAGGCGGCACCGGAGGTATCCACTCAACGGCCGCAGGCGCTGGCGGCGCGGGCCGCTGGGCAAAGGTCGATAGCGGCTGAATCTTGTAGCGCGACTGGATGCGTTTGACGTTTTCAAGGTCGGCCGCGTTGAACAGCTGCGTGCGGCCCACCATGTTGACGAGTTCCGTTTCGGACTTGATCACCTTGGTAATGCCTGCCGGTACCTTACCGTTCCAGCGCGGACCCGCGATCAGGAAATTGCCACCGCCGTTACCCGTGCTGCGGCTGCCGATATACGCAAAATTGTACGTATACAGATCCATCAATTGCAGAACAAAGTAGCGCCGCTTTTCCATCGGCGGCACGCTGATGACGACGGGCTCCGCCCGCAGATCCAGCACGGCGAATGAATACGGCGTGTCGGAATTCGGCGTGACAAAGGCCGTGTCTTCCGGCGTGAACACGCGCGCAATGTTGTTGACCGTGTTGAACGGCCCCTTGTACTGCGGGTTGCTCTTGTCGATGCTGAACGCATACATGGTCTGGTAGCTGGCGACCATGGGCGTGCCATACAGATAGGCTTCGCTGGCGATGCTGCGCGCTTGTTGCGCCGTGACGCCATGGATACCGACCGACTGCGACCCCGTGGCCTCGTCGGGCGACGTGAAGCTGCACCCGGCCAGCCCTGCCGTCAGGCCGGCGGCAACCACGGTGGCGGTGAGCCAACGCGCAGGCGCGCGTCGTGCAAGGCAGGAAAATCCAGTGATACTCTGGCGGTCGCGCATGGTTTGCTCCAACACGGTCAAGATGTTGGCAACGCCCAGGTGGCGGCAGCGTCGCAGGCAAGGCAGAATTTCCGGGGACGATTCTGGCATATTTCCCGGCAATGAAGAAGAAAGGGTGTGGCGCGCGCGCCGCATCAGCGCACTGAAACGTCCGGCAGGGCGTCCGCGCGCGGTACAACCCCACGTTGCGACCCCGCTTTGCAATCCCGCTTTGCAGCCCCGCATTGCAATCCCTCAGGTACATCATGCAAGACGACGACTCCGCCCGCCCCACCGTCCCGGACACCAATGTGCGGGCGTCTTCCTACTACGTATTGCAGGCGCAGCACGTGTGCAAGCAATGTGGGCAGGCCACGCCGGTGTTCGCGCTAGCCGTGCCGCCCGGCTATGAAAGCACCGAAGCCGACAGCGAGCTGGACGAAAACGAAGACAGCCTTGGCCTGGCGCCGGGGGATTTTCACGACTGGCTGTTCCGCCCTGAGGCATGGCAGACGATACCCGGCCCGGCCTTGCTTTCCCAGGTCTACATGCTATCGGCGGATGTCGCATTGACCTTGCAAAGTCTGGCGCCAGCATTGCGTCAGGATGCCACGCAACAAGAACAATGGACCAACTTCTGCGAGCATTGCGGCAGCGCGGTGTGGGAAGGCGGGCTGTACCCGACCCCGGGTCAGCCCTTTTGCCCGAAGGACGATGCCGCCGCCGCGCAGATCACCGTGCACACCGTTGACGCGCCGTTCGATGGCTACGCCCGCATGATCTGGACAGACGGCTATCGGAATAAGTGGCCGTTGTTCAAACGGCTGGGCGTGGCGTGCAGCGAGGGGGAATGATTGCTGGCGCGTCTGGCGGCGGCAATCGGCCGCCGCTAACGCATCCCATGCTTACGCGTCGACTTCCTGCGCTTGCTCCGTCAGGTTTTCCAGGTGATGCAACGGAATGGCGACGATGGCGCTTTCCGAGGCGCTCGCGTCGGTCGTCAGATGCTGGATCAGATCCACCGTGGTCGAGCGGCGCGTCAGCATCAGGCAGGTGACCTCGCCATCGATAACGCGCGTCGCATGCCAGCACCCCGGCCGCATGCAGATGCCCTGCCCTTGCGGCACGCGAAACGCGGCAAGCGTGGCCAGATCGGGGCTGCCATCCGCGGCGCTCTGCGCCACCACTTGAATGATCTCGCCGGTCAGCGGCACGATGGCCTGCTGCGTCAGCAAGTGCTTTTCCAGATTCGTGATTTCCGTGGACGGGCTGCGATAGTTCACCCACAACAGTTCGGCATCACCGCCCGCGCCCGTGTTGAACACATGCTCCTGCCAAAAATCGGTGGCAGGGTTCGAGAACAACGGTACGCCGTTGCCGTCCGGCATCGGCTTGCCCAGCATCCAGCCGTACGCGGTAAAGGCGTCGGGTGTCAGAACATTGACTTCCAATTGCTTGTTGCTTGTCATGCGGAACCCTGTGATGGCTTGGGCGAAGCGCCGCGTTTCGGAAATTCGGCGTCGTAGTCGAAATCGCCGCGGGCAATGGCTTCCAGAATGGCTGCGCGCCGATCCGCAGCGCGCTTGAGGTTGGCGGCCGTGGGTTTGACGCGGATGCGCTCGACGCAGTGCCGGCCTTCAAAAAAGAAGCCGATCTCGATCGACGATTCCGACGCGGGCCTGACCCCATCGAACCCCTGGCTCATCGCCTTTCCCGTGGTGATTGCTGATGGGCGACATGATATCGCTTCAACGTGACGGGTGTAACCCTGGGTTGAAGTCAGGGCGCGCTGCGGGATTCAAGGTCCATTGCCTCGGGCCATATGACCCGAGGCGCCCAGCGCAACGCCAGGTTGTACGCGGGCACATCGTTCGCGTCCCGTGGTTCGATGTCGCAAGGCGGCAAGGCTTGCGGGCCTTGCTGCATATAGGTGCAGACGTAGGCCCAGAGGTTGTCAAGATCGTGGTTGTAGGTGCTGAGGTGGAAGCGTTCGATGACGTCATTCGTGCCGGGTTTGACGATGGCAATCGATACGCCCCACTTGATCATCAAACCGCCGCCAGTGGTAGCGCCCCATTGTTCCCAGACTTCTGCGCGGACATCGTCCCAGGGGTAGCTGGCCGTGGTGACGTACCAGCGAGTGAAGGGGTTCCACCAGACCATGTGGAAGCCGTAGACGTAGATGCGGCGGCGGGCGCGGTTGAAGCGGATGGGGAGGTCGCGTGGAGGCAGGACATCAGCCTTCACAAAGAGAAAGACCGAATAGCATCCGATCAAAAAAGTCGCGCACATCCAAATTATTAAACCTATCCAAGACTGACTAGGTCCCGAAGTGATTGCGTGTCCTATTGCATCAGGTATACGGAAAACGAGACCAAACAGCGGAGGGCACAAGAAAACCGGCGTCAGCACGAGCAGGCCTCGCACCGCCGAGGATCGTCGAGAAAGTTCCAGATACGTGTCGTCCAGATAGTTTGGGGCGCATTCATGCAGTGCCGGAGCCACTTCCGGCGGCGCGTTCGGACCCGGAAGATCACGCTTCCAACCGGCGCATGGCGGATTGAGCTGGGGCTTGATCATGACGCGTCCTCCGTCACGCCGAGACGTGGCCGCAGCGGACAAGGTCGCCCTTGTCAGTGACAAACAACAATTCCCTCGTCAGCGTCATTGCCCCGGCCCCTCCAGCACTCGTGATCCTTCGCTAGACCTCGACTCCCAATCCATCGCTTTCGGCCACTCCACCCGAGGCGCCCAGCGTAATGCCAAGTTGTACGCCGGCACATCGTTCGCATTGCGCGGTTCGATGTTGCAAGGCGGCAAGGCTTGCGGGCCTTGCTGCATGTAGGTGCAGACGTAGGCCCAGACGTTGTCGAGGTCGTGGTTGTAGGTGCTGAGGTGGAAGCGTTCGATGACGTCATTGGTGTTGGGTTTCACGATGGCAATCGATACGCCCCACTTGATCATCAAACCACCGCCAGAGGTGGCACCCCATTGTTCCCAGACTTCCGCGCGGACGTCGTCCCAGGGGTAGCTGGCTGTGGTGACGTACCAGCGAGTGAAGGGGTTCCACCAGACCATGTGGAAGCCGTAGACGTAGATGCGGCGGCGGGCTCGGTTGAAGCGGATGGGGAGATCGCGGGGTGGGGAGACGTCGAAGCGATAAGCAAGATAGGCCGTCGTGGAGAGTATTCCGAAGAACAGCAGCTCTGTCACTATGGAGTCAAAGCTGAGTTCAACCCCTCCTCGACTCAAGAGAATAAGTGGTCGCCTTGCTAGAAAATATGCGCAAAGTGGCACAAACAAGAGCAGCAAACCGCGAATATTGGACGAACGCCTCGATAGTTCCATATATATTTCATCAACATGATTGGGCGCGTCCTCCCGCAGCGTTGCCGCAACTTCGGTCGGATCATTAGGTCCCGGTAGATCGCGTTGCCATCCTGCGCAGGGCGGATTGAGTTTTGATCTGGCCATTACGCTTCCTCGGTCATGCTGATGCGGGCTTCGCCGGTAAGACCGTCCTTGGCAGGCGCAATAGTGGCTGCTCTCATCACCATCCTTGCCCCCTGCCCTCCAACGCTCCCGAATCTCCGCTGGATCGCGACTCCCAATCCATCTCTTCCGGCCACTCCACCCGAGGCGCCCAGCGCAACGCCAGGTTGTACGCGGGCACATCGTTCGCATCCCGTGGTTCGATGTCGCAAGGCGGCAAGGCCTGCGGGCCTTGTTGCATGTAGGTGCAGACGTAGGCCCAGAGGTTGTCAAGATCGTGGTTGTAGGTGCTGAGGTGGAAGCGTTCGATGACGTCATTCGTGCCGGGTTTGACGATGGCGATCGAAACGCCCCACTTGATAATCAAACCGCCGCCCGAGGTCACGCCCCATTGCTCCCAGACTTCTGCACGGACATCGTCCCAGGGGTAGCTGGCTGTGGTGACATACCAGCGGGTGAAGGGATTCCACCGGACCATGTGGAAGCCGTAGACGTAGATGCGGCGACGGGCGCGGTTGAAGCGGATGGGGAGGTCGCGGGGCTGGGTAATCTCAAGCCGGTACAGGAGCACGGTGGTCCATGCGCAAAGGGCAATGGTAAATAGGGAAAGCAAGACCGTGGTCAAGTCATCAAAATTGAATGCGACAACGTCCCGATTCAGAACGGAAACAATAATCCTAGGCCCGCCGATCACCGCCCAATAAACGGTAAAGACAATGCCGAACAGTAGAACCCCACGTATGCTGGATGAGCGTCGAGACAGCTCCATGTAAATACCATCTATGTGATTCGGCGCATCTTCCCGCAGGCTAGGCAGAGCCTCGGGAGGATCGTCTGGCCCAGGCAAATCTCGTTGCCACCCAGGACAACGCGGCATGAGTTTGGCTTGGGCCATTAGGCTTCCTCGGTCATGCTGATGCGGGCATATCCGGAAAGGTCTTCCCTATCTGGCCAGAAGGTGATTTCGATGGTCGCGCTTTTAATGCTGTGTAAGGGGCCGAGCCAATATCGGCAGCTCAGGACGGGAAGCTCCTGGGTTGGTAAACGCTGACCGTTCGCAGTCAGATGTCTGAAATCACCCAACGGGGGAGCCCTGTCATGACTGTTGTGATTCATCGCCGCAAGCACGTCGTCAGTCAATAATGGAGTACGCCGTCCACTTCTTTCGACGCCAAATCGCTGTACAAGCAGCTTGAATTCAAAGCGCGACAACGTGGGATCGAAACCAGGAAGCACAATTCGATACCCTAGCTCAGTGCCCGACTCAACGCCACCTGTTGCCTTAATGTCCAAAATGTCCGCCGTTAATAGTTGGTCGGCATCCATGACGCGTTTAGCGGTACGAAACCCGACGTTTGCGTCCATGCCGAGCACTGCGGCGTTCAACGCTGACATCGCCGCGTCCATTTGATCGGGGCTCCCCCAACGGACATCTCCGGCACCCCGCCCGAAGTAAGAACGCCGCGCCCACAGTTCCAGGCTGTCTGATTCCAGATCTCTGGCTATCTTCCCTATGGCAAAAGCGATTAGTCCCAACACTATTCCAATCCCCAGCGTCCCCAACAATGCGCCCCCAGTCATCGCACCGTGAACACTGAATATCGCTCCAACAATGGAGATTGAACCGCTAATACTGTGCTTCTCGTCAGCACGTTCATCACCCACGCCTTTAGCTCGATTCGCCGCCGCAAAACTCCCCACCCCATCCGCCACCCCTCCCAACGCCGCTATCACTCCCCCTGCCTTGATCAGCGTCTTCCCCATCCCAATCGCCCTGGCCACGGCCCCACCTTCTACCGCCGCCACCCGTCGCATGAACGGCTGTACGCTCTCCGC
>NZ_CADIJQ010000009.1 GCF_902859595.1 Achromobacter kerstersii
TGGTGATTCGGTTTTTACGATTCGACCATTGATATTGAGCATTGATTAAAAGAAAACCCCTCGCAGCTGGCGCTGCGAGGGGTTTTTGCATGGGCGCGGGTATTAATCCTGTCTTTACGCTACGGCTACGGCTATCGCTACGGCTTCGGATCGTGCGGTGGTTGATACCGGCCGCGCCGATGTCAGGGCAATTGGCGACGCAGTGCTGCGAAGAAAAGCTCGGATTGCAGACGTTCACTTTGGATCTGGGCGGCGACTTTGCTGGCGATATCTGCATTAACTGGCTTGAGTGGGCGGCCGGTGGATTGCGCCAATACTTGTGCAGCACAGGCGCGCTCTAGGAAGAAAAGGTCGTCATACGCATAATCCAGACGTTCGCCACAGACGACGACGCCGTGGTTGCCCAGGAAAACGATATCCGCGCCTTGCATGGCGTGGGCGATGCGTTCGCCTTCGCTGACATCGAGCGCCAGCCCGTTGTAGTTTTCGTCGATCGCCAAGCGGCCATGAAAGCGCATGGCATTTTGGGACAGCGTCGTATCCAGCCCGCGATCTGAGGTGAGCGTCAATGCGGTGGCATAGGGCATATGCGTGTGCAGGACGCAGGCTTTGCCCGCAATGCGGTGAATAGCGGCATGAATGAACATGGCGGTAGGTTCGACGGCATGCCGGCCGGCCAGTTTGTTGCCATGGGCATCAATCAAGACGATATCGTCCGCCTGGACTTCATTCCACATCAGGCCGCGCGGATTCAGCAGGAAGTGGTCCGGATCGCCGGGCAACGCCACGCTGAAATGGTTGCAGACGCCTTCGCCCAAGCCATGAGCAGCGGCAGCGCGCAGTGCCAGCGCCAGATCCGCGCGCAGCGCGGCAACGGGTTTGGCGTGAAAGAGTGCCTCGGCAAAACGGGGTTCTTGATTCATGACTGCCTTCGAAGGTTCAGAAAGGGTGAGACGAGCCCAACTCGTTTACCGCCAACCCGCGGCGCGGAACAATTCAGGCACGAGATCCAAAGTGGGTACGGTAGCGTCCGGGCGGTAGTCCGGCAAGAGTTTGCGGCCAGTTCCGCGGTCGATCCATACACAGCGGAAGCCAATATCACGGGCGGCCGCGTGATCCAGATGTGGGCTGGCGCAGATGTGTACGACCTGGTCGGGCGAGACGCCCAGGCTGTCGTGCGCGTGGGCGAAGATCTTGCGGGATGGCTTGTAGGCGCCCGCCTGCTCGGCCGTGATCACGCGGTCGATGTGGCCGCCAAGCTGCGCCACATTGCCCGCGATGATCTGATCGTCGGTATTAGAGACAATACAAAGCCGGAATCCCGCCTGCTTCAACGCTGCCAAAGCACCGACGACCTCGGGAAACGGCGGCATCGCAGAAATGCTACCCGTGAGCATGTCGGCGTCTTCCGGCCGATAGGCAAGGCCGAGTTCCTGCATGGTTAACCGCAATGATTCACGGGTGATGTCAGCGAAGCTGCGATGCGGCGGGGTGCGCTCCAAGCGGTGCTCGTGCTCATCATAGACATGCAGGAATTGAGCTGGCGTTGGCGTTTCCTGACCGTTCGCGTTGGCCGCCAGAATGCGTGCGACGGCGGCTTGCAGGCCTTCATCCCATTGGATCAAGGTGCCATAGCAATCGAAGGTGAGCCATTCGGGACGCGGTAAATGATTCAGCGGCATAGGAGTGTCCTGGAAGCGATTTCGGAATTGTGAGCGTAGCGGTCCCGCAATCCAGTTGTAAAATTAATAATCGAACTCAACTCAGTTGATAGTCAAATATCAAACTTCCCATGCTCGATCTTGAACTGCTACGAACCTTGGTATGCGTCGCCGATGAAGGCAGCTTCACGCGCGCGGCTAGCCGTGTGCATCGGACGCAGTCAACGGTCAGCCAGCAGATCCGCAAGCTGGAACAAACCGTGGGGAAGACGCTCTTGCTGCGTGATCGCACCGGCAGCAACGTGTCGGCCACCGAAGATGGCGAAGTGATGCTGGCCTATGCGCGCCGCTTGTTGCTCATTGCGGACGAGGCCGAGCATGTGATGGCGGCGCCCCGCGCGGCGCGGGTCGTGCGGCTTGGGATACCTGAGGACTTCGACGTATCGCGGCTGACCGTGCTGCTGGCGGGGTTTGTGGCCAACCATCCCGACGTGCGGCTGGAAACGATCAGTGGCATGAGTACCGACCTGCGCGGCAAGCTGGCATCGGCGGATCTGGATTTGGCGCTGATCAAGCGCGAGCCTGGCGAGGGGCCTTGCCTGGCGGCGTGGCCGGAGCGTTTGGTGTGGGTGGGCGACAAGCGCCATCTGGCGGGGGCTGGGGCCGTACCGTTGGTGATATTCCCGCACGGCTGCATCTATCGAAAGCGCATGATTTACGCCCTGGAAAGCATGGGCCGCCATTGGCATGTGGCGTATCACAGCCACAGTCTGGCCGGCGTGCAAGCGGCGGTGGCGGCCGGGCTGGGCGTGAGCTTGCTGCCGGCCTTTGCACGGTTGTCTACGCACGCCTTGCTGGGCGAACAAGAAGGGCTGTCGGCGGTGCCGGCGACCGAGCTGGCCATCGTGGGCCGTTCGCGCGCGCCCACGGGGATCGAACAACAGTTAGTGGCCGCGCTAAGACACGCCGTCGAAACGGATATCGAAGGCGCGCTGGCCCCTTAGGACAACAACGCGATCAGTTCAGATCGCCATCAACGTAATACCATCGCCCGCCTTCACGCACGAAACGGCTGACTTCGTGCATGCGATGCGCGCGTCCGGCTTGACGGCTACGCGCCACGAATTCAACCGTCGCGTGTTCGTCATCCTGGTTACGCGCTTGTTTGATGGCCAGCCCCAGCCACTTCAAATCGGGCGGATTGGGTTCCAGGGAGGCGGGGCGTGTGTTGGGGTGCCAGGTGGCGAGCAGATAAGGCAGCTTGTCCAAGACAAACGCGCTGTAACGCGAACGCATCAGCGCTTCGGCGGTGGGCGCTTGCATGGCTTGCGGGCCATCGTGCCAGCGGCCACAGCATTGGAGGTACGTTGCGCCACCACAAGGGCAGGGCAGATTCGAGGAGTCGGGCTTTTTGGTCACGGGAAAATCGAAACAGCCATTCAGACCAGCAGGTCGTTGTATTCGGGGTGGCGGCGCACATAGACCGCGGCGTAGGAGCACAACGGGCGTACCTTCCAGCCATTGGCGCGCGCGGTGTCCAGCGCGACTTTGGTGAGGTCGGCCGCAATGCCGCGGCCGCCGACCTGGCTGGGCACGCCCGTGTGAACGATGGCCATGGCGCCGTTGTGCAACTGATAGTCCAGCACGCACAGCACGCCATCGACGGTGGCGGTGAATCGGGATTGCGCGGAGTCGTGGGTGACGATGGTCATAGGGCGAGTCTCTTGAGTAGCCGTTCTCTGGTTCAACGGGTCAGTGGTTCGGCGGTTTGGCGGTGCCATAGTTCAACGGTGCCGCAGTTCAACGGTTCAACAGCTCAACGGTTCAACAGTCCAACCGTTCAACAGTCCAACGGTTCAACGATTCAGCGTTTTGATCAGCGCGGTGAGCTGTGCGTCGCGCGTCTGCACCAGATCAGCAATGCTGCGCTGGCCTGCTTCGGCGTTGACGCCTTCGATCAGTTTGCGCTGAAGTTCGGGCGTGACCACGGGTGCGCCCAGGTCGTCCCACCAGGTTTGGACGGGCCCAAGCAGATGATGCATGAATTGCGTCAAACCGCCTTCGCCACCGCCCAGGTTAAACGTCATGTGCGGCCCGAACAGCGCCCAGCGCAGTCCGGGGCCTTGCGAGACAGCGGCGTCGATATCGGCCACGCTGGCCACATTTTCCGCCGCCAGGTGGATCGCTTCGCGCCAGACCGCGGCTTGCAGCCGGTTGGCGATATGGCCCGGCACTTCCTTGTTCAGGCGGATGGGGTACTTGCCCATCGCTTGGTAGAACGCGATGCTGCGGTCGATGGTGTCTGCGGACGTCTTGTCGCCGCCCACCACTTCCACCAACGGGATCAGATGGGGCGGGTTGAACGGATGGCCGATGACAAACCGCTCGGGATGCTGGCAGCGCGATTGCAGGCGGCTCATGATGAGCCCCGATGAGCTGGATGCCACGATCACGTGCGGCGGCAATATCGCGTCCATGCGGGCAAAGAGGTCAATCTTGAAGTCTTCGCGTTCGGGTGCGTTTTCTTGAACGAAATCCACATCCGCCAAGGCGGCGGTCAAGTCCGGTTCAAAATGCAGCGCATCGGATGACGCGCCCTCGGCCACGCGGCCCAGTTCCTTGAGTACGGGCCACGCGGCGGCGACGCGAACGCGCGTTTGTGCTTCGGCATCGCTGGCGGGGTCACTGACCACGACCTCCAGCCCGTGCGCCAGGAACAGCGCCGCCCAGCTGGCGCCGATCGTGCCCGCGCCCACGATGGCGACGCGGCGAATGGAGGGGATGGGCGTGGCGGTGCTGGACATGCGGCTCTCCGAGGATGGGGTTCGGCCACATTGTGAAGCAAACGCCGCCGCGCTGCCATGTGCACGCTTAAGAGTTGCGGGTGCGTCGCAGATGCTGCCAGACCAGTACGACCGCTACCGCGTAGCTTGCCGCAATGACGCAGTAAGCGACGGGCAGGCTGGCGCTCCAGTCGGGCAGCGCATGCAGAATGGTGCCCATCAGCGCAACGCCGACCAGCGCGCCCGACTGGCGGTTGGCGTTCAGCGCTGCGGCGGCGCTATTGGCATGTTGCTTGCCGGACACCTGCATCACGATGCTGGTCATCGCCGGCACGGCAATGCCCACGCCCAGGTTTGACAGCGCGACCATGATGGCGAACGGCCAATAGGCGATGCCGGGCGTGAACGCATAGATGCCCGCCGCGCTCATGATGGCCGCAAGCGAGACGCCGCCCAACAGCGACGCCGATACGTTCCAACGCGCCGAGACGCGGCCGGAAATCATGTTGCCGATCGAGAAAACGGCAAGCATCGGCACCAGCTGAATGCCGGTTTGCAGGGCGTCTGCGCCTCGGGCGTGTTGCAGAAACAGGCTTAGTAAGAAGAGCTGTCCGTACGACGCCAGGTTGATGAGAAAACCCACGCCATTGGCGGCGGCGAATTGCGTCGTCTGAAACAACGCGCGCGGAATGATGGGTTCGGCATGGCGGCGTTCGCGCCGCACCAGCAACACGGCCGCGACGGCGCACAGAGCGCTGACGCCGGCGATGCGGCTGGAGGTCCAGCCGTAGGCGTTGCCCTGGATCAGCACGAAGCACAGCGACGACAGCGCGATCACGCCCAGCACGTGGCTCAACGGATTCAACCCGCGCGGGCGGCGCGGGGCTGCCTGGATGCGGCGACGCGCCAGCCACAGGCCGGCCGCCCCAAGCGGAATATTGATCAGGAAAATGCCGCGCCATCCAAACTGATGGATCAGTACGCCGCCCAATAAAGGGCCGGACGCGCCGGCCACTGCGACGATGGCCGACCACGCGGCCAGCATCCGGTTGCGTACGTGTTCGTCGTCATACGCATGGGTCAGCAGGCTGAGCGAGCTGGGCATGAACAAGGCCGCGCCCACCCCTTGCAGCATGCGGGCGGCGATCAGCGTGTTCGCGTCGGGCGCCAACCCGCACAGCAGCGAGGCCAGCGTGAAGACGCCCAGGCCGCTCAGGTAGATCGTCTTGGCCCCGTAGCGGTCCGCCAGCGCGCCGGCAACCAGCAGCAAAGCGGCGAAGGTGAGGGTGTAGCCGTCCACAATCCAGACCAGGTCGGTCAGCGGCACGGTGAATTGCAGCGCGATGCTGGGCAGGGCGACGTTGACGACGGTGACATCAAGCATCGCCATCACAAAGCCGATGGCCAGGGTGATAAGCGGCAGCCAACCGGTGGCGGGCGTGGCGTCCTGGACGGGCGCGGGGACTTGCGGGCAAGCGGTATTCATGATGATCGGGGGAATGGCGGCATTTCGAGGAATGAAGCTTAGGAGTTTTCAGCGATGCAAAAAAGCTGAATAAGTGCTTTATAGTCATGCAAATTTGCATCACAAGGCGGGCTTCAAGCCTCTGCCAAGGACGAGCACCATGGATTGGGACAATGCCAGGATCTTCCTGGCCATCTATCGGATCGGAACACTGCGAGGGGCGGCGGCCCTGTTGCAGATCGATCAGGCGACGGCGGGGCGGCGGTTGGCGGCGCTGGAATCATCGCTGGACGCACGCTTGTTCTTGCGCACTCCCGGCGGCTATGTGCCGACCGCCGCTGGCGAGCTGGCCTTCGCTGCGGCGGAGCGCATGGAGCAGGCGGCTGATCAATTGCAACGGCAAATGCAAGGGCTGGACCACCGCTTGTCCGGCGTCGTGCGGGTGGCGGCGTCCGAAACCGTGGCCAGCTACTTCATCATGGAGGCTATTCGCCGCGTGCATGTTCATCATCCGGATATCCGGGTGGTGCTGTCCGCGTCCATCCAGATCAGCAATCTGACGCGGCGCGAGGCGGACCTGGCGATACGCAACGTCAAGCCGGATAACCCTGACCTGATCCAACGCCATCTGGCGCGCAAAGAGGTGGGTTTGTACGCGTCACGCAGCTATCTGGCGCAGCATGGCGAGCCCAAGCCTGGCACGGCGTTCGCCGGCCACGCGCTGGTGACGTATCAGCAGTCGGTGCTGCCGGGCTGGTCGGACACGTTCTGCGGCGAACCCACGGGCAATGGCCATATTGCCGTCGAACTGAATTCCGGAATGATGATCATCGACGCGGTGGCTGCGGGCCTGGGCATCGGCGAATTGCCTACCCATATGGCGCCGGCGTATCCCGAACTGGTTCGGATCTGGCCGACGCGTAGCGAACCTTACGATCTGTGGCTGGTGATGCACGGTGACTTGAACCGCACGGCTCGCGTGCGCGCGGTGGCTGATGCGATTGTCGACGTGTTTGAAGCGGATAAGGTTTGAAGTGGGCATTGGGGCGGACAGGGTCGGAAGCGGACAAATGGCGCATCAACTGCGGTAAACCGTGGCTTGTGGGGCGGCGCGTCAGGCGCTAAGGTTTGTCTGCCCCGCAAGAAACCTATGACTTCAGGAGTCACGCGTGTCCGATCTTTGGCGTTTGTCCGCAGTTGAATTAGCCGCCCGTATCCGCAACCGTGAGGTGTCAGCCGTGGAAGCCGCGCAAAGCGCGCTCGGCCGGCTGGATGCCGTGAACCCCGCGCTTAATGCCGTCATCGATCATCGTCCCGAAGACGTGCTGGCGCAGGCTGCCGCCGTGGACGCTGCGCTGGCCCGTGGCGAAGATGCCGGCATGTTGGCCGGGGTCCCCGTCACCGTGAAGGTCAACGTGGATCAGGCCGGGTATGCCACCACCAATGGCGTTGGCCTGCAGAAAGATTTGATCGCCACCGTGAACAGCCCCGTCGTCGACAACCTGCGCAGGGCCGGCGCTGTCGTCCTGGGGCGTACCAATACGCCTGCATTTTCATTGCGCTGGTTCACTGGCAACGCGTTGCATGGCGACACGCGCAACCCGCGTAACGCCGCGCTGACGCCCGGTGGGTCGTCGGGCGGCGCCGCATCGGCGGTGGCGGCTGGCATCGGGCATCTGGCGCATGGCACGGATATCGCCGGGTCCATTCGTTATCCCGCCTATGCCTGCGGCGTGCATGGCTTGCGGCCGTCGTTGGGCCGTGTCGCGGCCTACAACGCGGCCTTGCCTGAACGATCGATTGGTGGCCAGTTGACCGCAGTGTCTGGTCCGCTGGGCCGCACCATCGCCGATGTTCGGTTGGGGCTGGCTGCGCTGGCAGCGGCCGACCCCAGAGACCCCTGGTGGGTGCCCGCGCCCTTGGTGGGCCCGGATGTGCCGCGCCGTGCCGCGCTATGCGTGAACCCGGAAGGCATGGACACCGAACCGGCCGTGGTCAAAGCGCTGCAAGAGGCCGCGCGCCGGCTGACCGAAGCCGGGTGGACGGTCGATACCCTGGACACGATTCCCCCCCTGCAGGAAGCGGCCGATCTTCAAATTCGTATGTGGATGGCAGATGGCTATGACGCCATGTTGGCCGCAGCCGAAAAGGAAGGCGACCAAGGCGCGCTCGTGGCCTTGCGAGGGCAGCGCGATAAGGCCGCAGGCGCTGACCTGAATAGCTTTTCTGCAGTGTTGACGCGCCGCGCGACGCTGACTCGCCAGTGGGAATTGTTCTTTGCCGACTACCCGATTCTGCTGCTGCCTGTGTCCGCAGAGTTGCCATTCCCAGACAAGCTGGACTTGCAGGGCGACGCCGCCTACGCCCGGGTGTGGCGCGCGCAGATGACGCAAATCGGCGTGCCCTTCATGGGCCTGCCCGGCTTGTCGGTGGCGATGGGCAGCGCAATGAGCAGCGCGGGCCCGAGCCCCGTGGGTGTGCAGATTGTGGCGGGGCGCTACCGCGAAGACCTGTGCTTGGCGGCAGGTGAAGTGATCGAAGCGGCAGGCGACCCGGTCAGCATCGCGGAGCCCAAGCCGCGATAGATTCACGGCGCCGATGCCGCAATCGGCACCGCGGCATCGGCGCCGATAGGTTCCGATTGGCTCGGCAGCCGTGATCGTCGGGCGAGGTAGACCACCGAACTTCAGGTGGCCCGGCTCAGGCGGCGTGCTTCAAGTGGGGTGCTTCAAGTGGGGTGCTTCAAGCGGGGTGCTTCAAGCGGGGTGCTTCAAGCGGCGGGGGGTGCCGCCTGCCATTCGGTTCGCAGCAGGCCCATCATGCCGGTGTCCCAGCGCGCGTCGCCCGCGCGCGTGGATGAACGCCTGACGCCTTCCATGGTGAAACCCAGTGCTTCGTACGTACGGATGGCGCGTGTGTTGAACATGTACACGTTGAGCTCCAGGCGTTCGATGCCGGGTGTGCGAAAGGCTTCTTCGATCATCAGTGTGACCATGGGCCGTGCCAAGCCTTGTCCGCGCTCGGCCGGGGCGATGGCTACGCGGCCAAGGCGGGCGTTGCCGTCGCGCCATTCATAGGCCAACTGCGCATGGCCGATGGCGGTGTCGCCGCGATACGCCATCCAGCAACGGCGGTTGGGCGGGCGGGACTGCCCTTGCGCCAGCATGTCTTCCACATCGTCTTGCGTCAGCGGGTACGACAGGTGCGAGCCGCCCCATTGCACGACGTCCGGCAGGCTCGAAAACCAGCTGGCTAACAACGGAAAATCCGAGATCGCAAACGGGCGCAGGGTCAGCATGAACGAAGGCTCCAGCAGGGTGGAAGGGGCGAAGTGGGGCGTTATTGTCGGACGGTGCGTTGACCCCGTTGATGACGCGAGGACGAATGTATTACTCAACATGCAGCGGCAGCACGCACGGTTTACCGCGCGTGCGCGTATTCACTTACTGAAGCGCAACCGCAGCACGCCCAGGTCGCCATAAACCAGTTCGATATCCTGGTTTGCCGGCACATCCAGGAATCCGGCGTACGAACCTGTAATAACGTGTTGGCCGGCATACAGCCCAAGGCCTTGTTCGCGCAGGAAGTTCGCCAGCCAATACAGGCCAGCCTTGGGGCGATCGTTAGGGTGGAAGCCGGGATGCTGCTCGACTTCTTCGCCATTGACCAACAAGGTCAGCGTCATGCTGGACGGGGCGGCGTCGGGCGATGCAATGCGCGGGCCCAGGACCAGGCCCTGGTTGAACATGTGGTCGGCCAGCAGCTCGGGCAGGCTGGCGTGTTCGGGCGACGCGTAGCGGCAGCCAAGCACTTCCAACGCCAAGCATGCGCTGCCCACCGCGGCATCAATTTCAGCTTCGGTGTAGGGCGTGGCGCGGGCGGGCAGATCGTGGGCAAGTTCGAAGGCGATCTCGGGTTCGATCCGCACGATGTCGGTGCGCGCTGCGATGGGGCCGGCTTCGGCGTGGGCGGTGCCTGACGCGTAAATCGGCGCCACCACGGTTTTTTCCGGTGACGGCAACGCGCTCTTCCAGGCCGCGATGCGGTCCTGGCGAGTTTCTTGCAGCAGCTGCGCGGTGCGTTGCTGGACGGCAAATGCCTGCCCCAGCGATTGCGGGCGGCATTCAGCGGGCAGGCGCGGCCCCGCAATGCCGGACTCGCGAGCGGCGATCAAGGTACGGGCGGCGTCAAGGCTGCCCGGATAGTCTTCGATTCTGATTTGCATGCGTTCAGGTCCCCAAATACAACATGACCCACAAGACGATCATTGCGATCAGGCCGAGCCAGCACGAGCCCCAAAACCCCACGATGGGCCACTTCAGCGACAGCGGCGTCTTTTTCGGATCCACGTGACCCAGCAGGTCGTTGGCGTTGCCCACCAGCCAGAACCGAGTACCCGGGAACATCAGGCGGAAAAAGTAATCCAGCATGATCGCGGCCTGGATCGACAGCGGGTATTGCTTGAACGGGCGATGCTGCAGATACGGGTGCTTGAGCGTGGCGTTGATCTCTTTGCTCTTGAAGAAAAACAGCACGATGCCGCTCAGCGAGCAGGTGATGAAGCACAGCACGAAAAGGCTGAAGGCCATGGCCATGACAGGAGAATGCATGGGGGAGATCTCAAGATTGCGCGGCACGCCGCGTTGGGATGATAAGAAGCCAGAATGGAATTTCTGGCCGTATTGTAGAAGGCTTGGCGGCAGCCCGTGTTCAGGGCTGCGTCAGCGCTGACGGGCGTTGAATCGTCCCCGTCTTGGCTTCGGCCGGAACCATTGCTTTGGCCTCGACGATTGCTTGGGCCATTGCTTCGGCATCGGCGGTTGCCTGGGCCATTGCTTCGGCATCGGCGATTGCCTGGGCCATTGCTTCGGCATCGGCGATTGCCTGGACCATCGCTTCGGCCCCGGCCCTGATATCGCGCCGAACGAAACCGTCCGGCACGAAACGGCACCGGATTAACCGCGGACCTGGCCTTCGCCGGTCAGTACCCATTTCAGCGTGGTCAGCCCTTCCAGGCCGACGGGGCCACGGGCATGCAGGCGGTTCGTGGAAATGCCGATTTCCGCGCCCAGGCCGTATTCGAATCCGTCGGCAAAGCAGGTGGGCAGGTTCACGTACACCGAGCTGGAATCCACTTCACGCTGGAAACGTTGCGCGGCGGACAGGTCTTCCGTGACGATGGCATCCGTGTGGCCGGAGCCCCAGCGGGCGATGTGTTCGATGGCGTCGTCCAGCGTGTCGACGATGCGCACGGCCAGGATTGGGCCCAGGTATTCCGTGCCCCAGTCTTCTTCCGTGGCGGGCGTGATGTGCGGCAACAGCGCCAGCGTGCGCGGGCAGCCGCGCAATTCGACGCCGTGCTCGGTGAAAGCGGCGGCCAGCGTCGGCAGAATCGAGACAGCGGCCACCGCGTCGACCAGCAGCGTTTCCATGGCGCCGCAGATGCCGTAGCGGTAGGTCTTGGCGTTGAAGGCGATGGAGTGCGCCTTGTCCGGATCCGCCGCTGCGTCGATGTAGATGTGGCAGTTGCCATCCAGGTGCTTGATCAGCGGCACGCGCGCTTCTTGCGACAGGCGGGCGATCAGTCCCTTGCCGCCGCGCGGCACGATGACGTCGATGTGTTCGGTCATGGTGATAAGCGTGCCGACGGCCGCGCGGTCGGCGGTGGCCACGACCTGCACCGCATCTTGCGGCAGGCCGGCGGCAGCCAGGCCCATTTGCACGATGCGGCCCAGTGCGATATTGGAGTGCAAGGCTTCGCTGCCGCCACGCAAGATGGCCGCGTTGCCCGACTTCAAGCACAGCGCTGCCGCGTCGATCGTGACGTTGGGCCGCGATTCATAAATGATGCCGATGACGCCCAGCGGCACGCGCATCTGCGCGACCCGCATGCCGTTGGGGCGCACGGTCGTGGCGGTGATGCTGCCGATGGGGTCGGGCAGGGCGGCGATTTGGCGCAGGCCTTCCGCCATGTGCGCCAGGGTCTTGTCTGACAGCGTCAGGCGGTCGAGCAGGGCCGGTTCCAGGCCATTGGCGCGCGCGGCGGCCACGTCTTTTTCGTTGGCGGCTTTCAGTTCGTCGTGGCTGGCGGCCAGTGCGTCAGCCATGGCGAGCAACGCCTTGTTCTTGGCGGCGCTATTGGCGCGCATCATGGCGCGCGAGGCGCGGCGGGCGTTTTCGCCCAAGGTCAACATGGCGTGTTCAATGGAGGACGAGGACATGGCGGCGTCGATCATGGAGTGGGGGCGGCGCAGGGGCCGTCTGAGGAATCAGTGTATATCCGGCCAAAGCGGCCGGGCGTAGGCAAAGGGGGGGCGTGGGGCGAACCGAAAGCTGAAACGAAAGCCGAAACGTAAGGCTGAAACGAAGGCCGAAGCGAAGGCCGAAACGAAGGGCGCAGAGCGAAGCGAAGGCGGCGGCAATGCCGCCTTCACGGTCGCCCGCCGGCGGCGGCGACTCGCAGCGCCAGCCGGGTCATTTCTTCCCAGGGGTCAGACAAACGTCCCGGCACGGACAGGCCCTTGATCAGCCGGTCGACTTCGTGAGCGTGTTGCACTGCGGCAGGCCAGACGCTGGGCTGTACCCGGCCTAGCGCTTGCAATGCCAGGCGTTCGTGCGCGCCGAAAATACGTAGGCGGCGCATCAAGCCATTCACGTCCTGACCCAGCGCGCGCGCTTCGGCGACACGGGCCAGCAAGCGGATTTCTTCGCCCACTGCCCACAGCACCAGCGGCAAGGCTTCGCCTTCGGCACGCAGGCCGTCGATCATGCGGATGGTGCGCGAGATATCGCCGGCCAGCATGGCGTCGCGCAGGCCGAATACGTCATAGCGCGCCACATTCAGCACCGCGCGCTCGACGTCTTCTGCCGCCAGTTGGCCTTCAGGATAGAGCAGGCCGAGCTTCTGGATTTCCTGGTGCGCCGCCAGCAGATTGCCTTCGACCTTGTCCGCCATCCATTGCAGGGTGGCGGCATCGGCGCGCTGGTTCTGCCGGGCCAGCCGCATGCCCACCCAGGCGGGCAGCCGGCCGCGTTCGACATTGGCGATATCCACCATCATGCCGCCGCGGTTAAGCGCTTGGACCCAGCGGCTTTCGCGCGTGGCTTTGTCCAGCCGGGGCAGGGCGATGAGGATGAGCGTGTCGGCGTCGGCCTGCTTTTCGGCTTGCTCGGCCAGCTTGGTCAGGGTGTCTGCGCCGGACTTGCCGGGCTTGCCGGTAGGGATCTTGATTTCAAGAATGCGCCGGTCGCCAAACAGCGACACGCTTTGCGTGGCGGCGAGCACGGCGCTCCAGTCGCTGCGGGCGTCCATCACCATGGACAGACGCTCGGTGTAGCCGGCATTGCGCGCCGAGGCGCGCAAGGTGTCGACGGCTTCGGTCACCAGCAGCGGTTCGTCGCCCGACACCGTGTACATCGGCGCAAGCCGGTTGCCCGGCCGCTGCAGGTGTTCGGCCAACCGGTCTGCGTCCAAAGGCTGTGCCATGGGCTAGCGCAGGATGGCCGGGTCGGTGGTGGACGGCGTTTGCCACGGCGTAGGCGTACGCTTTTGCTCCGGCGCGTTCGGGTCGTACAGCGGAATCTCGCCGCTTTCGCCACGTTCTTCTGCGGACTCCACCGCACGGCGAACTTCCGGCGCGGTCATGCGGCGCAGCAAGCGAGACACCAGGTCGCGTTGCATGGCCTTGTACAAGGTGTCGATCTGGCCCTGCTTGGCCTGCACGACTTGATCGTCATACGGCATTTCGCGGTAGATCGACAGGGTTGTGTCCGGAATCAGCGCACGGCCCTTGTTGTCGATCAGGCGGAACGTGTAGTTGATGCCCAGTTCGTATTCCTCGACCCGGCCTTGCGCGTTCAGCGAGACTTCGCGCAGCGTGCGCGTATCGGCGACTTGCTGAAGAATGGCTTGCGCTTCCTTCGGCGAATCGACGAGCTTCGTGTTCGGCGAGGCGGCCCGCAGCGAACGGCGCACGTCGGCGCCGAACTGCGTGTTGTCGGGGATGCCGATATAGAGCGTGTCGAACGGCATGGGAGTCACCCCCCGCAGCGCGAAACCGCAAGCAGAGAGCAGCATGAACAGCGCCAGGCAGGCGCCGCGCAGCAGCCAGGATTGGCGGGGGGAGTGCGTTTGTTGCCCGGCGAAGTGCATGCTTGACCTCATCAGCCTACGACGTTGACCAGTTTGCCCGGAACCACGATGACACGCTTGGGCGGACGGCCTTCCAGGAATCGGGTGACTTCTTCCTGGCTGGCGGCGAGCTTTTCGATGTCTTCTTTGGCGGCGGTGGCGGCCACGCGGATCGAGCCGCGCAGCTTGCCGTTGACCTGGAGCATCAGCTCGATTTCGTCCGCGATCAGCGCGGCTTCGTCCACATGCGGCCACGGCGCGTCAAGCAGGTCGCCCAGTTCCTTGGCGTAACCGAGGTCTTGCCACAGGTGCCAGGTGATGTGCGGGACCACCGGGTACAGCACGCGCAGCAGCACGCCCAGCGTCTCGGCATAGGCGGCGTCGGCAGCGGCGTCTTCGGCCAGCTTGGCGTCGTCGATGGCGTTCAGCATCTTCATGCAGGCCGACACGACGGTGTTGTACTGGATGCGCTGGTAGTCGTAGTCGGCTTGCTTGAGCAGCGTGTAGACCTCGCGGCGCAGATCCTTGACGGCGGTTGCCGCTTGCGACCAGTCGGCGCCATTGGCCAGGCCACGCGCGATGGCGTCGCGGCGGGCGTAGCTGATGGACCAGAGGCGGCGCAGGAAGCGGTTGGAGCCTTCAACGCCGGAGTCCGACCATTCAAGGGTCTGCTCGGGCGGGCTGGCGAACATGACGAACAGGCGAGCCGTGTCGGCGCCCAGCGTGTCGATCAGCGATTGCGGATCGACGCCGTTGTTCTTCGACTTGGACATCGTGCCCACGCCGCCATAGTTGATGGCGGAGCCGTCCGACTTCAGCTTGGCGCCGGTGATGGCGCCGCGGTCGTCGTAGACGTTTTCGACGTCTTCGGGCCAGAAGTATTCAATGCCGCCCTGGGGCGTCTTGCGCGAATAGATATGGTTCAGCACCATGCCCTGGCACAGCAGCTTGGTGAAGGGCTCGTCGAAATTGAGCAAGCCCATGTCGCGCATGACCTTGGTCCAGAAGCGCGCGTACAGCAAGTGCAGCACGGCGTGCTCGATGCCGCCGATGTACTGGTCCATCGGCATCCAGTAGTCATTGCGCGCATCGACCATGGCATTGTCATTGCCCGGCGAGGTGTAGCGCATGAAGTACCAGGACGAGTCCACGAACGTGTCCATCGTGTCCGTTTCGCGGCGCGCGGGCTTGCCGCAGCTGGGGCAGGCGCAGGACAGGAAGGCTTCGTTCTTGGCCAGCGGGTTGCCGCTGCCGTCGGGGATCAGATCATCGGGCAGGATGACGGGCAGGTCTTTTTCCGGAACCGGAACCGGGCCGCAATCCGCGCAGTGGATGATGGGGATCGGGGTGCCCCAGTAGCGCTGGCGCGAAATGCCCCAGTCGCGCAGGCGCCACGTGGTCTGCTTTTCGCCCAGGCCTTGCGGGCCCAGGTCGGCGGCGATGGCGTCCACGGCTTCCTTGTGCGACAGGCCGTCGTACTTGCCGGAATTGATGGTGCGGCCCGACTGCTTGTCGCCATACCATTCCTGCCAGGCGGCGGTGGAGTATTCCTTGCCGGCCACTTCCACGACTTGCACGATGGGCAGGTCATATTTCTTGGCGAAGGCGAAGTCGCGTTCGTCATGCGCGGGCACGCCCATGACGGCGCCGTCGCCGTAGGTCATCAGCACGTAGTTGCCGACCCAGACTTCGACGTCCGCGCCCGTGATCGGGTGCGTGACGGTCAAACCCGTACGCATGCCTTCTTTTTCACGCGTGGCCATTTCGGCCTCGGTCGTGCCGCCCAGCTTGCACTGTTCGATGAACGCGGCCAGCTGCGGGTTGTTGCGCGCGGCGTGCGTCGCCAGCGGGTGTTCCGGCGCCACGGCGCAGAACGTCACGCCCATGATGGTGTCGGCGCGGGTCGTGAAGACGTACAGCTTGCCGTCCTGGATCAGTTGGCCATCGTGGCCGGCGATCTTGTGCGGGAAGGCGAAACGCAGGCCCTCGGACTTGCCGATCCAGTTTTCCTGCATCAGGCGGACGCGCTCGGGCCAGCCGGGCAGGTCGTTCTGGACGGCGCCAAGCAGTTCGTCGGCGTAATCGGTGATGCGCAGGTAGTAACCCGGGATCTCGCGCTTTTCAACCAGCGCGCCCGACCGCCAGCCACGGCCATCAATGACTTGTTCGTTGGCCAGCACGGTTTGGTCCACCGGGTCCCAGTTCACGACCTGGGTCTTGCGGTAGGCCACGCCCTTTTCCAGCATCTTCAGGAACAGCCACTGGTTCCATTTGTAGTACTGGGGATCGCAGGCGCACATTTCGCGCGTCCAGTCGATTGCCAGACCCATCGCCTTCATCTGCTTCTTCATGTAGGCGATGTTGTCGTAGGTCCATTTTGCCGGCGGCACCTTGGACTTGATGGCGGCGTTTTCCGCCGGCATGCCGAAGGCGTCCCAGCCCATGGGCATCAGGACGTTATAGCCACGCATGCGCAACTGGCGCGCCATCATGTCGTTGATGGTGTAGTTGCGCACGTGGCCCATGTGCAGCTTGCCGCTGGGATAGGGCAGCATCGAGCAGGCGTAGAACTTCGGCTTTTCAGAGCCGTCGGCGTTCTTCGCGTGTTCGTGGACCAGATAGACGTCGCGGGCCTGCCAGTCTTGATGGGCGGCCGCTTCGACGGTAGTGGGGAGGTAACGTTCCTGCATGGGCTCGGGCACGGTGGCAAAAAAGGGTGAGCCGCCCTGCCGCGCGGACGCGGGGGCGGCCTGACGCGGTGGCGGTCAAAACCCCTGATTATAGGAGGTGCTAGGCACGGACAGGGGACGGAGCCGTTTCGGGGATGCGCGCACTGGGCGCCAGGGCGCCATAGGCCAATGTCACGACCCCCAGGACGGCGCCCGCGATCACCACGCCGGGCCAGCCAAAATGGGCGTAAAGCCAGGACGATACCAGTGAACCGGATGCGCCGCCGATGAAGTAACACGTCATATAGCCGGCAGTCAGGCGGCTGCGGGCTTCCGGGCGCAGGCGATACAGCGAACTGCTATTGGTGACATGGACACCCTGGATCGCCAGATCCTGCACCACGATGCCCGCCAGCAGGGCCACGACCGACATCTGGCCAAACGCCATCAGCCCCCAGGAACCCAGCAGCAACAGCAGCCCGACGCGGGTGGCCAGGTTGCCCAGGCCCCGGTCGGCCAGCCGGCCAAAGCGGTTGGCGGCATAGGCGCCCGCCGCTCCCGCCAGCCCGAACAGGCCAATGGTGGTGTTGCTGTATTCATAAGGGGGGCTGGCCAGCAGAAAGGTCAGCGGCGTCCACAGCATGCTGAAGGCGGCGAACAACAGGAAGCCCAGCAGCGACCGCGCGCGAAACAGCGGCTCTTCCACGAACATGCGCAGGATGGAACCCAACAGGCGTGGATAGCTCATCGTTGTCGGGCTCTGATAACGGGGCAGCACGCGCCACAGGACGGCGGACATGACCAGCATCAGAATGGCGGCCACCCAGTAAACCGTGCGCCAGCTGCCCACGTCGGCCAGCGCGCCGGCCACGGTGCGGGCCAGCAGAATGCCCAGCAGCAGGCCGCTCATGACGGTGCCCACCGCCTTGCCCCGTTCATGCGGCGCGGCCAGGGTCGCCGCAAACGGCACCAGAATCTGGGCGACGACGGACAGCAGCCCCGTCAGCGCGGTGCCCACCAGCAGCACGATGATGTTGTCGGCAAACGCTGAAATCAGCAGCCCGCCCGCGGACAGCAGCGTCATCAGCACGATCAGGCTGCGGCGTTCGAACAGGTCGCCCAACGGCACCAGCAGCATCAGCCCCAGCGCATAACTGAGCTGGGCGGTGGTGACGATGGCACCGGCTGCCGCGTTCGACAGCTGGAATTGCTGGCCGATCGTGTGCAACAGCGGTTGCGCGTAATAGTTACTGGCGACGGCCAGGCCAGTGGCCACG
This sequence comes from Achromobacter kerstersii, assembly GCF_902859595.1. Taxonomy (GTDB): domain Bacteria; phylum Pseudomonadota; class Gammaproteobacteria; order Burkholderiales; family Burkholderiaceae_B; genus Achromobacter; species Achromobacter kerstersii. The sequence continues at coordinate 17,987 of NZ_CADIJQ010000009.1, forward strand.
GACATCAACAGGATGATCGGCGCGGTGAGCACCGGTGTCGGAGTGGGGGCGGAAGCGGATGTCATAAGGGGCAAGGCGAGTCAGGCGGGGTTTGGATGCGGCGAATCAGGCGGGGTTTGGATGCGGCGAATCAGGCGGGGTTTGGATGCGGCGAATCAGGCGGGATTCGGATGCGAAAAGCGGGGGGCGAAAACCGTGCCGTGTGGGGTGGCAATGCGTCGGTCTGCGCGGCAGGATGACGGAAGGGCGCGTCAGGCCCCAATGCCTCCCGGCGTTTCCTGATCATGTTTGATCAGCAGTTTTTTCAGCAGCCCCGCCAATTGCTTGCGTTCCGTGGACGACAGCGGGTCGAGCAGTTCGCCCAGGTCTTTCAGATAGTCCTTCAACACCAGCTTGATGACGCGCAAGCCTTCGGCCGTGAGCGACACGATGATGCCGCGGCGGTCGTCAGGGTTGGGATTGCGCACCAGCAGGCCGGCTTGTTCCAGGCGGTCCAGACGGTTGGTCATGGCGCCGGAGGTCAGCAGCAAGGCTTCGACCAGCTTCTGCGGATTCATGGCGTGAGGCGCGCCGCTGCGGTACAGCGTGGCCAGCACATCGAATTCGCCCTGGTGCAGGTGGTAGCGGCGAAAGCTGCGGTTCACGTTGCGGGTGGCGAAGGCATTCAGACGGAACACGCGGGTGACGACCGACATGGCCGCGAAGTCCTGGTTGGGACATTCCGTGGTCCATTGCGAGATCACCAAATCAACAAGGTCATTCATGGGCAGGGGAGGAGGGCGGACGATGGGGCAGACGATGGGGCAGACGATGGGGCAGACGACGGGGCAGACGACGGGGCAGACGACGGGGGCAAGCGATGATTGTTTGATATGAAGTTTCTTGACGTTGAGATAAATTCTAGCAGGCCGCCCACCCGAAATGCAAAGCGCGCGGCAAAAAAGCGCGCCACCAAAGAGAAAGGCCCGCCTCTTTCGAGGCGGGCCTTTCCGGCTTGACCAGATACTCGCGCGAATTACTGCGCGGCGTCCTTCAGCTTCTTGAGCGGGCGAACCTTCACCTTGACCGAAGCCGGCTTGGCGGGGAACCAGCGCTCTTCACCCGTGAACGGGTCCTTGCCGAAGCGCTTGGCCTTGGCGGGAACCTTCTGCACGGCAACCTTGAACAGGCCGGGCAGCGTGAATTCGCCAGCGCCCTTCTTGTCCACGGAACCCAGCACCGAGGTTTCCAGGCTGGCCAGAACGGCCTTGACGGCCTTGGCTTCAACGCCCGATTGCTCAACGATGTAAGCGATCAGTTGGGTCTTGTTCAGAGCAGCCTTGATGGCCTTGGGTGCAGCAGCGACCTTCTTGGCGGCGACGACCTTCTTTGCTGCGGGCTTCACAGCGGCCTTGGTGGCGGTTGCCTTCTTTGCAGGCGCCTTGACGGCGGGCTTGGTGACTTTCTTCGCAGGAGCTTTTGCTTTGGTGGCCATGGTCAAAATCCGTAGTTGAGGACATGGGGCAGCGTGCGCCGGGTATCGGCAATTAACGCTACGCGCCCGATGATAGCGGAAGACTTGGGGTTCTTGCGGCTTTACAACGGGTTTTAAGCCACTGTTTGTTGTTTTCGACGCGAAAAGTGCTTCTAGCAAGGGCTCTTGCAATAGGTCGTGACATTCGAGTCCTTTTTTTGCGGCACATGCGCGCACTGAACCAACCGCGCCGAGCATGTTCCAATTGCGTGCGAAAAACAGAATGCACGGGATGCAAGCACCTATATGTTGATGAAGAAATTGGCGGCGAGTCTGCTCGTCGCAAGCGCGTGTTTGACCAGCGCGATGGCGCAGCCGATGCCGGAACCGGTGTTGTCGGCCAAGGCGTGGCTCTTGCTGGATGAGACCAGCGGACAGGTCATCGCGTCGCACGCCGCAACGACGCGTATCGAACCGGCGTCGCTGACCAAGATCATGACGGCCTATGTCGTGTTCGATGCACTGAATAAGAAGGAGGTGACGCCCGGCCAACTGGTGGTGATCTCGACGCGCGCCTGGAAGGTGCCGGCGGGCAGCTCGAAGATGTTCCTGGAGCCGGGCTCCAAGGTGTCGGTTGACGAATTGCTGCGCGGGCTGATGATCCAGTCTGGCAATGATGCGGCCATTGCGCTGGCCGAAGCGGTGTCGGGCAGCGTGGAAGCCTTCGTCGCGCGAATGAACGATACGGCTGCCAAGCTGGGCCTGCACGCGACCCGCTTTGCGAGCCCGCATGGCCTGCCGGACCCGAACACCTACTCCACGGCCAGCGACCTGTCCATATTGGCCACGCGCTTCATTCGCGATTACCCGCAGCTATACAAGACCTACGATTCCGCCAAGCAATTCACATTCAACAAGATCACGCAGCCCAATCGAAACCGCCTGCTTTGGCTGGACCCGAGCGTGGACGGCTTGAAGACGGGGCACACGGAATCGGCCGGCTACTGCATTGTGGCCACGGCGCGCCGGCCCAACGGCGCCGACCAGCGGCGCTTGATCACGGTGGTGGTGGGCACGGCGTCCGACAAGTTGCGTACGCAGGAAAGCCGCGAGTTGCTGGAGTGGGGTTTCCAGGGGTTCAATACGATCAAGCTGTACGCGCGCGGCCAGGCAGTGGCCACGCCCGAAGTCTGGAAGGGCGAAAGCGACAGCCTGAAGGCCGGTTTCGCGCGGGACGCCTACGTGACCGTGCCAGCGGGCGCCAAGGTGGAGCCGGTGTGGACGCCGCAGGAACCGCTGGTCGCCCCGATTGCCGCGCAGGCCACGGTGGGCGCACTGCGCGTGATGGTGGATGGCAAGCCGGCCATGCAGTTCCCGGTGGTGGCGCTGGAACCCGTGGCTGAGGCCGGTTTCGCCGGCCGCGCATGGGACTCTGTTCGGTTGTGGTGGCGGGGCCATTCAGGCTGATCGCAAGCGGCGGACAAGACTGCATAGAGGCCGGCAACAAGCGAGCTAGAGGCCGGCAACGCGCGGGCATAAATGCCAGCCAAGGGGACAAGGAGCGATGCAATGGCAGTGAGCTTTCCCGGAGGTCCGGCGCCTGCGCCGGGCGCGGATGATCCGCTGGCGCTGCTGTCCGCCTGTCACGGACGCATCGCGCGCCAATGTGCGACGTTGTCGCGTCTGGCCGCGCATCTGCCCATGCATGGCAGTGACGAAGCCGCGCAGACGGCTGCGGCCAGCGTGTCGCGCTACTTCGACACGGCCGCGGTGCACCATCACGAAGACGAGGAAGCCGATCTCTTTCCCGCGCTGATCGAATCCATGGCAGGTTCCGATGCGGGCTGCCTGCATGCGCTGGTGCAGGGGCTGATCGACGAGCATCGCCGCTTGGCGGCATTGTGGCTGCCGCTGCGCGCGGCCTTGTCCGACATCGCAGCGGGGCGGCCCGCCGTGTTGCCGATGCCGCAAGTGCAGGCCTTTGCCGAGGCCTATGCGGCGCACATTCAACGCGAAGACGACGAGCTCTTGCCCATGGCGGCGCGGCTGATTTCCGATGACGCCTTAGCCGCCATCGGTCAGGCGATGCGCGCGCGGCGAGGCGGTGGCGCAAGCTGAATTGGCGCTACGATTGCCGCTGGCCGGCGCACCGGGCGCCGGCAACTTTCGCCGCCACGCCATGAACCGCAACTCACGCTTTCGCCAGAAATTGCAGGATTCCGTCTTGATGCACGCCATGTCGGCCCATAACCCGATGGCGGCGCGTCTGGCCGCCGATGCGGGCTTTGACGCCATCTGGGGCAGCGGGTTTGAGCTGTCCGCCAGCTACGCCGTGCCCGACGCCAGCATTCTTTCCGCATCGCAGCACCTGGACATGATGCGCGCCATCGCCGCCACGGTCGACGTACCCGTCATTGCCGATATCGACACCGGCTTTGGCAACGCGATCAACGTGTCCTACATGGTGCCGCAGTACGAAGCGGCCGGCGTATCCGCCGTGGTGATGGAAGACAAGACCTTTCCCAAAGACACGAGCCTGCGCGCCAATGGGCGGCAGGAGCTCGTGCGCGTGCAGGAGTTTCAAGGGAAGATCGAAGCGGCTTGCGCGGCACGGCGCGACCCGGATTTCTGCGTGATCGCTCGCACCGAAGCCCTGATTGCCGGGCTGGGCCAGCAAGAAGCGCTGGACCGCGCTCACGCTTACGAGGCCGCGGGCGCCGACGCCATCCTGATTCATTCCAAGCAGAACACGCCTGACGAAATCCTGTCCTTTATTGCGGCGTGGCAAGGCCGTGCGCCGTTGGTGCTGGTGCCGACGGCGTATCCGCAACTGCGCGAATCCGACATCCAGGCGCTGGGCAAAGTGGGGCTGGTGATCTACGGCAATCATGCCATCCGCGCGGCCGTTGGGGCGATGCGTGACGTATTTGCCCGCATCCGCAGCGATGGCGGCATTCATGCGGTGGATGCGGATTTGCCTTCGGTAAAGGAGATCATCGCGTTGCAGGGCGATGCCGATATGCGTGAGCTGGAACGCCGCTATCTCAAGTGATGGGGCGTGACAAGATCATCACCAGATGCGTTGCGTGCGCCAGAGTGAGCGTTTACGCTAGACGACCCTTCACTGTGGAAGGGGCGGGACACACCAGCTCAGGAATCGAGACAGCATGACGCAGGGAAGGAAACTGGCGGGCCGGATGTTTGGCGCTTGGGTCGACGACGTCAATCGGCTGACCTTGCGCGCCGACTTGTCGGCGGGGCTGTTGGGGGCGTTGCTGGTATTGCCGCAAGGGGTGGCGTTTGCCACGCTGGCCGGGCTGCCCCCCGAATACGGCCTGTACTCCGCCATCATTCCCTGTATTGTGGCCGCGCTGTTCGGCTCCAGCCGCCATGTGATGTCTGGCCCGACCAACGCGAATTCCCTCGCGCTGTTTGCGGTACTGACGCCGTTGGCCGTTGCCGGCAGCCCGGGCTATATCCAGCTGGCGCTTGCGGTGACGGTGCTGGTCGGCATCATGCAGTGGCTGGTGGGCGCGTTGCGGCTGGGGTCGCTGGCGCACTTCATTTCTCCGTCGGCGCTGTTCGGGTTCACAAGCGGCGCCGCGTTGTTGATTGCGGTGCATGCCTTGAAAGACGCGCTGGGCATGCCGTCGCCGGAATCGCACGGCGCGGGGGCCTTGCTGGTCAGTGTGGGCACGCATCTGGGGCAGGTGCATCCCGGCGCGCTAATGGTGACGCTCGCGACGTTGGGCGTTGCGTTGCTGGTGCGCCGCTTGGACAAGCGCAAACCCTACATGCTGCTGGGCTTGGTCGCCGGGTCTGCGGCGGCGGCAGTGTTCAATGCGTGGGCTGCGGCTAACGGAGTTACGCCCGTGTCCGTGTTGGGCGCCATTGCCCAGCCCTGGCCGCCGTTTCATATTCCCAGCGTCGACTGGCGCGCGCTGCCCGACCTGCTGAGCCTGGCGTTTGCACTGACCATCGTGGCGCTGGCGCAATCGATCTCCATCGCCAAGGCGGTGGCCACGCGTTCGGGCCAGCGCATCGACGCCAACCGCGAATTCGTGGGGCAGGGGCTGTCGAACATCGTGGGCGGATTCTTCTCTTCCTACCTGTCTTGCGGGTCGCTGAACCGGTCCATTCCGAACTATGAAGCCGGCGCGAAAACGCCGCTGGCCGCGGTATTTTCGGCGGTGCTGCTGGTGGTGCTGGTAGCGGTGTCGGCGCCGCTCTTGGCGATGATTCCCAATGCGGCCATCTCGGGGCTGCTGTTGCTGGTGGCATGGACCTTGCTGGATATTCCGCGTTGGCGCGAATTGATCCGCATGCAGCCGGGCGAAAGCGCCATTGCCGCCGCCACGCTGGCCGCCACCGTCACAATCCGCATGGAAGTGGCGATTCTGCTGGGGACGGTGCTGTCCTTGATGGCGTACCTGCACCGCACGTCGCGCCCCGCCATGCGGACGATGGGCTTTGATTCTCGCGGGCTGGACCGCCGCTTCGTGGTGCTGGAACACCAGCCGGATGCGTTACCGGAATGCCCGCAATTGAAGCTGTTGCGTATGGAAGGGTCCATTTATTTCGGTGCGGCGGCGCATGTAGCGCAGCGCTTGCACGCGCTGCGTGAAGCCCCGAACGCGCCGCGCCATCTGCTGGTGATGGCCAAAAGCATGAACTTCATTGATCTGGCGGGCGCGCAGGTGTGGGAAGACGAGCTTGCGGCGCGCCGTGCGATGGGGGGCGATCTGTATTTCCATCGGCCGCGCCCCGAAGTGCTGGATATGTGGCGGCGTACGGGGTTCTTGACGCGCCTGGGCGAAGACCACATCTACCCGGACAAGGCCACGGCGCTGCACGCGATCTACGCCAAGCTGGACCCCGGCATCTGCGCGGGCTGCCAGGCCAAGATCTTCTGGGAATGCCAGCCGGATTCCTCGCAACGCGGCCACTGACGCAGGGCCTGGCGTCAGGCCGAGCCGCTACCCATGACGCAGGGCCTGGCGTCAGGGCGAGTCGGTACCCATGACGCAGGGCGTGGCGTCAGGGCGAGTCGATACCCATGACGCAAGGCCTGCCGTCAGGGCGTATCGGTACCCAGATAGGCGGCTCGGACGCGTTCATCTGCGGCGATCGCGGCGGGTTCGCCTTCGGCCAACAGTGCGCCACGCACGAGCACGGCGATGCGGTCCGCATGCTTGAACACCACATCCAGGCTGTGCTCGGTGAACAGCACGGCAAGGCGTTGCGTGTCGGCCAGTTGGCGCGTCAGGCGCATCAACGCGTGGCGTTCGTTGGTGGCCATGCCTGCGGTAGGTTCGTCCATCAGCAACAGCCGCGGCCGATGCGCCAGCGCCATCGCGAGCTCAACCCGCTTGACGTCGCCATACGCCAAGGTGCCGCAGGCGGCGTGCGCCTTGTCCGCCATCTGCACTTGTGACAACAGATCCATGGCTTCGTCGGCCGCGTGGTGCGCGGCGCGGCGCCAGGGGTTGAACAGCAGGCGGTCACGCGACAGCAAAGCCGTCTGTACGTTTTCGCGCACCGTCATCGAGCGGAACGTGGCGGCGGTCTGAAAGGTGCGGCCCACGCCCAGGCGGCAGATCTTGCCGGGCGACAAGCCGACGAGTTCACGGCCATCCAGCTGCACCGAGCCGGAATCGGGGCGTAATTGCCCGCCTAACGCGTTGAAGCACGTGGACTTGCCCGCGCCGTTCGGGCCGATCAGCGCCAGCATCTGGCCCGCCCCCAGCGTGAAGGACACGCCGGCCAGGGCGTCGATGCCGCCGAAGGATTTGCGCAAGTCCTTCACTTGCAACAGGGCGGTTGCGGCCGTCATGCGCGCTTTCCCCGCAGACGCGCGGCGGCGCCGGCCAAACCATCCGGAAAGGCCAGCACCAACGCCAGAATCGCCACGCCCAACACGGCATGCCAGTACTCGGTGCTGCGCGCGGCAACGTCTTGCAGCCATGTGTAGGAGGCAGCGCCCACGAGCGGGCCGGCCAGCGTTTGCACGCCGCCCAGCAGCACCATCACCAAACCATCAACCGAGCGGCTCACGGCCAGTACGTCGGGCGCGATGCTGCCCTTGGAAAACGCATACAGCGAACCCGCCATGCCCGCCGCAAAGGACGCGGCCACAAAGCCCGCCCACTGCACGCGCCGCGTTTCCATGCCCAGCGCTTCCGCGCGCAACGACGAATCGCGCACGCCTCGCAATGCGTAGCCCAATGGTGAAAAGGCCAAGCGCCGCAACCACGCGATGCCCGCCGCGCACAGGGCCAGCGTCACGTAATAGAACCACGGGCCTTGCGCCAGCCACGACGACGGCCATAGCCCGATGAGGCCGTTGCTGCCGCCCGTGACGTCGTCCCATTGAAACGCCAGCGCCCACAGAATCTGCGCGACGGCCAGCGTCAGCATCGCCAAGTACACGCCAGACAGCCGCACGCAGAACCAGCCGAACAGCAACGCGCCAAAGGCGGCGGCAAACGGGCCGAGCAACAAGGCGGCTTCCATCGGCACGGCCGCCAGTTTGAGCAGCAAGGCCGCGCCATACGCGCCCAGACCAAACCACGCGGCATGGCCGAACGACGTCATGCCGGCCAGCCCGGTCAGAAAGTGCAAACTGGCCGCGAACAGCGCCGCGATCAGGATTTCGGTCATCAGAATGCTGAGATACGGCCATTGCAATGCGGCAATCGGCACCAGGGCCAACAGCACCACTAGCAGGCCATACGCCGCCCGCAAGCGCCGGCCCGCGGGGGCGATGGGGCGTTCCGGCGCGCCAGCATGCGAGGCCGGGGCAGGGGGCTTGCCAAGCAGGCCCCAAGGGCGCACCACCAGCACCACCGCCATCACGGCGAATTCGGCCAGCAGCGTGAGTTTGGACAGATTGAACACCCAAGGGCCGATTGCCACCTGGCCCAGGAAGACGAACACCGCCTTCACTGAACAAATGAGCAGCGCCGCCAGGAAAGCGCCAGGAATCGAGCCCAGCCCGCCCACCACGACCACGACAAATGCGCTGGCGATGATCTCCAGGTCCAGCCCCAGCGTGGCGGGGACGCGGGGCGCGGCCAACGCGCCGCCCAATCCGGCCAGGAAGGCGCCCAAGGTGAACGCGGACGTGAACAGCCAGGCCTGGTTTACACCCAGGGCGGCCAGCATGCTGCGGTTCTCAGCGGCCGCGCGCAGCAGCCGGCCCCAGCGCGTGCGCATCAGCAGCAGCCACAGCAGCCCCAGCACGATGGGGCCGGCGGCGATCAGCAGCAAGTCGTATTCGGGAAAGCGGCGGCCCAGGATCTGCACCGCGCCAGACAGCCCGGGGGCGCGCGCGGCGAACAGGTCTTCAGGCCCCCAGATGGCCAGCGCAGCGTCGCCGATGATGAGCACCAGCGCAAAGGTCGCCAGCAACTGGAAGAGTTCGGGCGCCTGGTACAGCCGTTTCAGCACCAGCCATTCGGCGGCCGCCCCGATCAGGCCGGTGGCCAGCGCGGCCAACAGCAGACCGGCCCAATAGCCCGCGCCGTCGCCAAATGCCGTGGTGAAGGTCCACGCCAGATACACGCCCAGCATGTAGAACGAGCCATGCGCGAAGTTCACGACGCGGGTGACACCGAAGATCAGCGACAAACCCGCGGCAACCAGGAACAAGGCGCTGGCGTCTGCCAGCCCGTTCAGCAACTGCGACAGCAGCCCCGACAGGCTCATCAGTGTGCCGGACGCATCTTGCGCACCTGTTCGTCAGGCGGTTGCAGACGCGCACCGTCAATGTAGGTGAAGTCTTTCATGATGCCCTTGCCGTCTTCCACCGCCGTCACGCCCACATAGACGCCCATCGTCGATTGATGGTCCAGCTTGCGGTATTGGATCTGGCCATAAGGCGTATCCACCTTCAGGCCGGCAAACGCGTCGACGAGCTTTTCGGTATCCACGGCGCCCGCGGCTTTCAGGCCCTGGGCGATAGACATCAGCGACGCGTAGCCCACCACCGAACCCACCTTGGGCGTCTCGTTGTAGCGCTTCTTGTAGGCTTCTACGAAGGCGTTGTTGGCCGGCGTGTCGATGGCGTACCAGGGGTAGCCCGTCACGATCCAGCCCGACGGCGTGTCAGCGCCCAGCGGTTCCAGGTATTCCGGTTCGCCGGACAGCACGGACACCACGGCGCGGTTTTCGAACAGGCCGCGCGTGTTGCCTTCGCGGACAAAACGCGTCAGGTCGGCGGCGAAGAGCACGTTGAAGATGGCGTCCGGCTTGGCGTCGGCCAAGGCCTGCACCACCGCGCCGGCATCCACCTTGCCCAGCGGCACGGCCTGCTCGGCAACGAACTCCACGTCGGATTGGAACGACTTCATCATGGCCTTGAACGTGGCCACGGCGGACTGCCCGTATTCATAGTTGGGGTAGACGATGGCCCAGCGCTTCTTGCGTAAGGCCAGCGCCTTGGGGGCCAGCGCCGCCACGTGCATCCAGGTGGACGGGCGCAGGCGGTACGTATAGCGGTTGCCTTCCTGCCAGGTGATCTTGTCCGTCAGCGGCTCGGCGGCCAGGAAGAATACCTGCTGCTGCTTGGCGAAATCGGTCAGCGCCAGGCCCGTGTTGGACAAGAAGCCGCCAAACAGCAGCTCGACTTTCTCGCGGGCCAGCAATTCTTGCGCGGCGCGCACGGAATCGCCAGGGTTGCCGTTGTCATCGCGCGAGATGACTTCCAGTTTTCTGCCCAGCACGCCGCCTTCGGCATTGACCTGCTCCAGCGCCAGCTGCCAACCCTTTTTGTAGGGGCCCAGGAAAGCGGGAATGGCCTTGTAGCTGTTGATCTCGCCAATGCGGATCGGCGGTTCACGGTCTTTGGCGACGGCAACGGCGACCGGCGTCAGCGCCAGGGCCAATAGCGCGGGCGCGAGCGCGCGGCGCAGCAGGGTAAGGCAGGGACGGAGCATGGCGGTTATCGAGAAGCAAGAGGAATCGGGCTTGACCGGATTGAAGCACGCACCTTTGCCTTGCGGCAATAAAAAAGCCCCGCACGTTACCGTGCAGGGCTTTTCGCTAACCAGAAAACCGGCTGAATTACTTCAGCTTGGTTTCCTTGTAGTCAACGTGCTTGCGAGCGACCGGATCAAATTTCTTGATCAGCATCTTCTCGGGCATGTTGCGCTTGTTCTTGGTGGTCGTGTAGAAATGACCCGTGCCGGCGGTCGACTCGAGTTTGATCTTTTCGCGGATACCTTTGGCCATGTCGTGCTCCTAGTATGGTGATTGGGGGCGCCGATTAGGCGGCTTCGCCACGGGCACGCATGTCGGCCAGGACGGCGTCGATGCCATTCTTGTCGATCGTGCGGATGGCCTTGGCCGAAACGCGCAGGCGGACCCAGCGGTTTTCGGATTCAACCCAGAACCGGCGCGATTGCAGGTTGGGCAGGAAGCGACGCTTGGTCTTGTTGTTCGCGTGCGAAACATTGTTGCCCACCATCGGGCCTTTGCCGGTCACTTGGCATACGCGTGCCATGGATGCACCTCTTTATGTCGTTCTTGTCGCGCATCGCTTGGGGGGTAGACAGGGTTTTAGCCGCCGGGCTGTGAAGTAAGCGCAATGTGTTGCCTGTTGCGCTGCCTTTGCCGGCCACCCAGTCTTAGTGGATGAGGGGGATCGGAATCCGCCCGTGCTTATACCCGCTGCCTGCACCCGCTGCATCTATCGCTGCAGATTCCGTTGGAATCTCGCTATGCGCGGTTGGGGTCAGAGTGCTGAACTACAAAGCATAGTAGATCAGCACGGGAAACTTCATGTGAAGACTTCGATTCTAATACGAAAAACGCAAGTAAATCAAGCGGCCATGTTCAAGCGGTGTGGGTTTGCGCCACACGGCCCGAAATCCAGGACAGGCAGGCGCAGGTCGCCAGCGTGGTCGTCAGGGGCAGGGCGCTGTCCGTCTGCCAGGCGCTGACGGCAAAACCGGCCAGCGCCCCGCAGGACAATTGCAGCGTCCCCAATAAGGCAGACGCTGCGCCCAGCCGCTTGCCTTGCTCCGACAGCGCCAGCGCTGCCGAATTGGGGTTCACGAAACCCTGACTACCCATATAGCTGATCAAGCACAGCATCAAAAGGGGCAGGGTCATCCAGCCAGCGAGCGTCAGCGCAACGGCCACCAGGCTGGCCAGCGCCAGCGCCGTCAGCGCTTTGCGTTGCAGCTGGCGGGGCTTATAGGTGCGCAGCAGGCGGGCGCTGATCTGCGAACAGATAATCAGCGACAGCGCGTTGGTGCCAAAGAGCAGGCCGTAGTACTGGGGGGCCACGCCATACAGTTCGATGAAAACGCGCGGCGATCCAATGATGTAGGCGAACATGCCCGCCTGCCCAAAACCGCCGGCCAGGCTGTGCGCCATGAAGCCGCGATGGCGGAACAGGTCACGATAGTTGCGCAGGATGGTGCTCCAGCGCAGCGGCACCACGCGTTCGGGCGCAAGCGATTCCTTCATGATCTTCGCCACGGCAAACATCAGCATGGCGCCGCCGGCAAGCATGATCCAGAACAGGCTGCGCCACGATGTGATGGCCAGCAACTGCCCGCCCGCAAGCGGTGCAAGAATCGGGGCCAGGCCCATGATCAGCATCAGCAGCGACATCGCGCGCGCCGCTTCATGGGTTTCGTAATGGTCGCGGATCACCGCACGCGGAATCACAATGCCCGCCGCGCCGCCCATGGCTTGCACGACGCGCCAGCCGGTCAGCGCTTCGACGGAACCCGACAGCGCACACCCCAGCGAAGCCACCATGAACAGCGCCAGCCCCACCATCAGCGGCGGCTTGCGGCCGAAGCGGTCGGCCATCGGGCCGTAGAACACTTGCGCCAGCGCCAGGCCGATCAGGTAGGCCGCCAGCGTGCGTTCGACATCGCCGCGCGGCACGCCCAGGTTCGCCGCAATGGTCGGGAACGCGGGCAGGTACATGTCGATGGCGAACGGGCCGATCGCCGTCAGCGCGCCCATGAGGATGAGCCAGCCGGGCAGGCCGGAGCGGGAAACGGGTGATGGGGGCATTGTGGTGGCGGTAAAGCGCAGAGGTGTAGCGCAAAAACAGTGCGCAAAGACAAGGCGCGAATGCGTTTGTTGCAGGGTTTGCGCCAAGCCAGCGACTTTATCACGGGCAACCTGACACGCAAATTTAAGCGGTTTTCCGATAAAGTCGTTGGCGTCCGACCGTGTTCAGAGGAGAGGCCGTGAATCCTTTGTTGTCTGTTGTGGAACGCAAACTCGACGCGTTGCCCGTCACCGTCCAACTCGTTCTGCCTGACGGCGTGGTGCTGGGTCCGCCCGACCCGCGCGTGCGCTTTGTCACGCATGACAAGACGGCGCTGGCCCATCTGGCCGAAGGCGCAGTCGGGGTGCTGGGGCAGGACTATGTCGAAGGCCGCATCGATATCGAAGGCAATATGCGCGATGTGATGGCGGCGGCGTCAGCGCTGATGCCCGGGTCTCCGGTCGACGCGGCGCGCGGCGGCTGGCTGACGGAACTGGTGCGCAAAGTGATGTCGGTGTGGCGCCATTCGATTGAGCGGGACGCCAAACAGATCGAATTCCATTACGACCTGTCAGACGATTTCTACGCCTTGTGGCTAGACCCGCGCCGGGTCTATTCCTGCGCTTATTACCGCACGCCGGACATGACGTTGGCGCAGGCCCAGGAAGCCAAGCTCGATCACATCTGCCGCAAGCTGCGCCTGCAAGCCGGCGAGCGCTTTCTGGACGTGGGGGCGGGTTGGGGCGGCTTGCTGCTGTGGGCGGCCGAGCATTACGGCGTGGACGCCACCGGCATCACGCTGTCGCGCAACCAGCATGCGCACGTGACCAAACTGATTCAGGAAAAAGGCCTGGCGGGCCGCGTCCGCATGGAACTGCTGGACTACCGCAAGCTGGATGAATCCCAGCCCTACGACAAGATTGCATCGGTGGGCATGTTCGAGCACGTGGGCCGGGCGCAGCTGGAAGGCTACTTCGCCAAATTGCGCCGCCTGCTCAAACCGGGCGGACTGATCATGAACCATGGCATTACCGCCGCCGGCGTCTACAACGCCGAGCTGGGCAACGGCATGGGCGAGTTCATCGAAAAATACATCTTCCCCGGCGGCGAGCTGACCCACATCAGCGTCGTAATGGAAGCCATGACCAATGGCGGCCTGGAGGAAGTGGACATCGAAAACCTGCGGCCGCACTACGCGCGCACGCTGTGGGCCTGGAGCGACGCGCTGGAAGCCCGCTTGCCCGAAGCCGCGCAGGTATTAGGCGGCGAGCAGGGCGCACGGTCATTGCGGGCGTACCGCCTGTATCTGGCCGGCTGCGCCATGGCGTTCGAGCACGGCTGGATCGCGCTGCACCAGATCCTGGGCCAACCGCCCGCCACCGGCCGCCCGGACGAACTCGACAACCCCGCCGACCTCTCGTACCCATGGCGGCGCGACTATATGTATAGCGGCGACCGCTGAAAGTCGGACGGAATCAGGGTAGGTAACGGGCACGCATTCCCGCCACAACTCTTGCTTGATCCTGCATCCTGGGCGCTGCGCGTCGGCGGGGATGGCTCAGCCGCGCGCATTCCTTTGCAAAGGCGTGCAAGCAATGAGAATCGGCGGATTCCCTTCGACGACCAGACGGCTGATCTATGTGCTTCCCATCATCATGGGGACCGTGGAGTACTTGCTCCGCGTGGGTTTCCGGCAGCCAGACAAGGACGCCTTTTTTCCGCTTTCGCTGACGGTTGCGGGCATCGGCTTGTTCGTTGCGTTGACGGCGGCGTCCAGCCGTGAAGCCTGCCAAGGAGGGATGGCCCGGTCCATCGCGGCGTTGAGTTTTTGGATGGCGCTCCTTGGCGCGGTGTGCTGGATCTACCTTTTGATGGCGTCGTTCAGTAATGAAGTCCGAGAAATCATGGAGTTCTCGCCGTTCGTCATCGGGAGTAGCTACTATTTTGCGGGAACGGTGGCAACGGAATGGATGGCGAGGAGGCTATGAATATCTATCACCATATCTCGGCATTTTGGGGCGATTACGCACCCGTTGTATGGATGACGATTGTGACCTGGGTGGGCATGCGAGTCGTGTTCTGGCTTGAGGATCGCGTTCGTGAGCGCCGGTATCGTGCGGCGGGGCCGGGCATTCGTCAGCGTCTGACGGTGTTGCAGGCGCAGCGCCATCGCGCCCAGCGCATCCTGGCCAGAATCAACGCGGAAGAGGCAAGGCTGCGATGAATTGAACGGTGGATAGGGCACAACACGGCGCTCGCGGTGTTGACTCTCTGTCATGCCCCATGCTGCGCTGCATTATTTCTGCAAACCCGTCGTCGCACTAACCGTCCAGAAGCCGATCGCCGCGCCGATTCTCCGCCGCTTCCAGCTGAATTTCACCTGAATTTATGCTCAGAAAGAGCTTAAAACGGCGATTTCCCGGCCTTCTGGAACGCCTTGAATGTACTAATAAGAACATAATATTTACTGAATGTATCTTCATTTTTGACCCATTATTCCCCAGAGGAAATTCGCAATTCGCCTCGGTTTACTCCGGGTAATCCCGTACAGATTTTCTTGGGAATGTATCTGTTTCATTCATCCCAGGGGTTGGGCGGCGCAGCAATTTCGTTTAAGATGCTGCCTTCTTCGTTCAGTTTGTTCACTTTCTGTGGGTTTTCAAAAACCGCGTTTTTGAAACCTCTGTCTTGCAAGACTCCGCACCTTTGCGGTTCCTCTTGTCGCTAGTGTCGGTTTGTATTGGCGGTTCTGCCCGTCTTCCGCACAACCCCCTTAGCTCCATGGCACTTCCGGGCCAGACCCGGCGTGTGTCCCTGAACCTATGGAGGCAAAAGCCAATGCGTTTTACCCCTGTCAAGACCCTGGCCGCCGCGGCCGTTCTGTTTGCGTTTGCCGGTGCAGCCCAAGCTGCCGACGCGCCGCAATGTGAAATCAAGCGTCCGGTCAATTTCGGCGCCATGAACTGGGAATCCAACCTGGTCCTCGTGGATGTCGAACGTTTCATCATGGAAAAGGGCTACGGTTGCAAAACCGAAACCCTGCCGACGGAAACGCTGCCTGCCCTGGCTGCGCTTGAGCGCGGCGATCTGGATATCAATACCGAGATTTGGCTGAACAGCGTGGCCGAACCTTGGGAACGCGCTGAAAAGACTGGCAAGGTCAAGCGCATCGGCGACATCTACATGGGCGCCGAAGGCTGGTACATCCCCCGCTACACGGCCGAACGCCTGCCTGAACTGAAGTCCGCGGCCGACCTGCCGAAGTTCAAGGACAAGTTCAAGGACCCGGAAGAACCCGGCAAGGGCCGTTTCTACGGCTGCCCGGCGGGCTGGGGCTGCGAAGTCACCAGCAACAACCTCTTCCACGCCTTGAAGCTGGACGACACCTACACGCTGTACTCGCCCGGCACGGGCGCGGCGCAAAAGGCGGCGTTGATGTCGGCCTACAAGCGCAAGCAGAACGTCGTCTTCTACTACTGGTCGCCCACGCCGCTGGTTGGCGCGATGGACCTGGTCAAGCTGGACATGCCGCCCTACGACGCCGAAAAGCACAAGTGCCTGACGTCGCCCAAGTGCGCCAAGCCCGAGGCCAGCGCCTATCCTGACAATCCCGTCTTCACCGCGGTGAACACCAAGTTCTCCGAAGAAGCCCCGACGCTGACCGCCTTCCTGGCTAAGGTCTCGGTGCCGCTGCCGGTGATCAATGAAACCCTGGCCCACATGGAAGAGTCTGGCGACGATTCCAACACGGTGGCCAAGTGGTTCTTGAAGAACAAGCCCGATGTCTGGACCAAGTGGGTCCCCGCAGACGTCGCCGGGCGCGTCCAAAGCGCGCTGTAACGTAACGTGGTGCTGGTGCCGCGCCCTTGTGGCGCGTGCCGGCCCGGCCAGCGGGAAGTGTTCCCGCCAGCCGGGCCTCCCCGAAGGCAAAGCCCTTCAGGAAGCGCCCTGAATAGGAAAGCCCCTAAGGGAAAAAGCCCCGTGGCGGGCATGTTGCCCTGGGTTTTTTCCCCTGGGACGGCCGTTTGCCGGACGCATGCGTTCGGAAGCAAGCACATGGCGCCGCCCCTTCCAGCAGCCGGTTTCCAACCGGAAGTGTCCTGGCTGCATGGACATCCGATTACTCGGAATGCGTGGCGGCGGCTGCCACCAAGCGCCCCAGAATGGAGTCAAAGATATGTTTCCTGAAATTATTCCCGCCCGTCAGGTCAGGGCGGCGATCGACGGGTTCGTCGATCACCTGGTCACCAATTACGCGGACACGCTAGAGACCCTGTCTCAGCCGGTCCTGCACGCCTTGGTGTGGCTTGAACAAGTGTTGCGCAGCTCGCCCTGGTGGGCGGTGGTTGCCGTGACCATCGCCATCGCCTATGGCGTGAGCCGCCGTATCGGCCTGAGCCTGGCGATGGGCGCGCTGCTGTGCGTCATTGGCGTGCTGGGCTTGTGGGACGCCGGCATGCAGACGCTGGCGCTGATGATCATGGCCGCGGGCCTGTCGGTGGTAATCGGCATTCCGTTGGGCGTGCTGATGGCGCGTGTGAACTGGCTGCGCTCCATCATGCTGCCCGTGCTGGACGTGATGCAGACCATGCCCAGCTTCGTGTACCTGATTCCGGTTGTGATGTTGTTTGGCCTGGGCAAGATTCCCGCCATCATCGCCACCGTCATCTACGCCGTGCCGCCGCTGATCCGCCTGACCGACCTGGGCATCCGCCTGGTCGACCGCGAAGTGCTGGAAGCGTCGCGCGCGTTCGGCGCCAATCCGCGCCAGCAACTCTTTGGCGTGCAGTTGCCGCTGGCGCTGCCCAACATCATGGCCGGTATCAACCAGACCACGATGATGGCGCTGTCGATGGTGGTGATTGCGTCGATGATCGGCGCACGCGGCCTGGGCTATGAAGTGCTGCTGGGGATCAACCGTCTGGAAGTGGGCCGTGGCCTGCTGGCAGGCTTGGGTATCGTGGTGCTGGCCGTGCTGTTCGACCGGATCACGCAATCGTATGGACAGCGCATGCGCATGGGAGGCCAGCGATGAGCAAGATCGAAGTCAAGAACATCTACAAGGTCTTTGGATCGCATCCGAAGAAGTGGCTGCAAGCGGCCCAGGGCGGCATGAGCAAGGAACAGCTGTTGGCCGAAAGCGGCCACACGCTGGGCCTGCGCGACATCAGCCTGTCGATTGAAGAAGGCAGCATCTACGTCATCATGGGCTTGTCGGGTTCCGGCAAGTCGACGCTGATCCGTCACTTCAACCGCCTGATCGAACCCAGCGCCGGCCACATCCTGGTAGACGGCGTGGACGTGGTCAGCCTGAACAAGCGCGACCTGGAAGTCTTCCGTCAAAAGAAGATGAGCATGGTGTTCCAGCGCTTTGGCCTGTTCCCGCACCGCACGGTGCTGGACAACGCCGCGTATGGCCTGACCGTGCAGGGCGTGGGCAAGGCGGAACGCGAAAAGCGCGCCCGTGACTGGCTTGAACAAGTGGGCCTGGCCGGTTTTGAAAACCAGTACCCGCATCAGTTGTCGGGCGGTATGCAACAACGTGTGGGCCTGGCGCGCGCGCTGGCGACCGACGCCGAAATCCTGCTGATGGACGAAGCGTTCTCCGCACTGGACCCGCTGATCCGCCGCGAAATGCAGGATCAGCTGCTGCAACTGCAAGCCAAGCTGAACAAGACCATCGTGTTCATCACGCATGATCTGGACGAAGCGCTGCGCCTGGGCAACCGCATCGCCATCCTGAAGGACGGCGAACTGGTGCAGGAAGGCACGCCGGAAGACATTCTGCTGAATCCGGCCAACGATTATGTGCAGTCGTTCTTGCAGGACGTGAACCGCACCAAGGTGCTCAACGCCACGCACGCCGTGAACCCGGCGCGCCTGACCTTGACCATGCGTTCGCGCCCCGCGCACGCGCTGGACCGCATGCGCGCCATGGACTACCAGTACGCGCCGGTGCTGGACGGCAAGCGCCTGGCCGGTGTGCTGACGGCCATGGCGGCCGAGCAGGCCATTGAGCAAGGCGCACGCGATGTGTCGCGCTTTGTCGAGGACCTGGCCTCGGTGCCCGCCACCGCCGGCCTGGGCGAAGTGCTGGCCCAACTGGTGCACAGCGACCAGCCGGTTGCCGTCACGGGCGAAGACGACGAGTTCCTGGGCATGTTGTCGCGCAAGAAGGTCGTGGAACTGGTGACGCCTGCGTTGACCGAGTCCGCGCCTGCGGAAGCGGTTGCCAGCGAGCTCGAAGGCCAGCCCGTGCCGGAACACCGGGGCGAAGCAGCCTGACCCTGACGGCGCGGTTGACGGGGGCGTCCCAGCATCGCCCATCGTCGCCCATCGTCGCCCAAGCTTGACCCTTTTGCCCGCATGCAATCCCTTGCATGCGGGCAAAGTCGTTTTATGATGGCTGGCCGGTCAGTTCGGCCGGTTTCTCCCATTCGGATTATCGGAAGCCGTCATGCCCATTTTGAATGTCCAGATCCTGCAAGGCCACTCGGCCGCTCAGAAAGCCGCGCTGTTGACGGCCGCCTCGAACGCGGTCGTCGAGAGCATCGCCGCGCCGCTGCCCAGCGTGCGTATCGTGTTGCAGGAAGTGCCTGCCGAGAACGTGATCGTGGCCGGTGAAATCGGCAAGCGCATGGTGCGCGTGGACGTGGCGCTGATCGAAGGCCGCGACGAAGCCAAGAAGGCGGCGCTGATCGCGGCGTTGAACCAGGCCGTGTGCACCAGCATCGACATCTCGGGCGAAGACGTGCGCGTCCTGATCCGTGACGTGCCCAAGGTTGACATGGGCGTGGCCAACGGCATCAGCGCCAAAGCCGCTGGCCGTTAAGCCCACGCACCCGCCGTTCGATTACTGCATCTTCAAGCCCAGTTCGGCCACGAACTGTTTTTCCTCCGCCACCTGACGGACGGCGTATTCGGTATAGGCCGCGCTGTCCATCAGCATGTGCGGCTGATCCGCATTTTCCAGCGCGCGGTTGTATTCCGGATCTCGGGACGCGCGGTGGAACGCCTTTTGCAGCACCGCCACCACCTTCGGGTCCATCCCCTTCGGCCCCGCGATGCCCACCGGGTTCGACGCAATGATGGGGTAGCCCAGTTCGGTCAGCGTGGGCACGTCAGGCACGCGCTTGGCGCGCGCCTCGCCCATCACCGCCAACAGGCGCGCCTTGCCGGTGTCGATCATTGGCCCCCATCCGGCGTCCGACACCATCTGGATGTGGCCGCCCAACAGCGCGGTCGTTTCTTCCGCTGCGCCCTTGTACGGAATGAAGTTGAAGCGCACGCCCGTCAATCGCGACAGACGTTCGATGGCGATGCGGCCCGAGCCACCCGCACCGGTGCCGCCATAACTGACCTGATCCGGATTCGCGCGCGCGTGCGCGATCAGCTCGTCCAGCGTTTTCCAGGGCGCATCCTGGCGCACGACGATGCCGTAGGAATACGCCGTCATGCACGCCACGTAGGTGAAGTCCGTGAGCGGGTCGTAGTTCACCTGTTGCAGGAACGGATAGCGGAACAGCGTGCCGACCACGACGGACACCGTGTAGCCATCGGGGGCCGTGGTGTGCGCCATCGCCGCCGGGCCTAGCGTGCCGCCTGCACCGGGGCGGTTGGCGATGATGACCGTCTGCCCCAATTCGCGCGAGGCTGCGACTGCCAGTGCGCGCATCTGCGTGTCGGTGGCGCCGCCCGCGGGAAACGGCACGATCAGCGTGATGGGGCGCGTGGGGAAGGTGGCCGCGCGCGCGGGCTTGGCCAGCGTCAGAGCGGCGGGCAGCGCCAGCCCAAGCTTCAGCAGGCTGCGGCGTCCGGGCGAGGCGGTGCTGCGAGGATGATCAGTCATGGTTGTCTCCGTCCTGATTGTTATGGGTACAGCGGGTCTTTGGCAGCGCCACTTGTCACGGCGGCATCCGAACACGGCGGCGCGCGCTACCGCGCAATGCCGCGCTCGGTCAGGCTGGCGATGCCGGCATCGTCGTAACCGGCTTCGCGCAGAATCTGATCGGTGTGTTCGCCGGGCAGCGGGGCCTGGCGATGAATCGCAAATTGAAAGCCCGACATCTTCACGGGGCTGCCGATGTGCGCGCCGGGGCCATAGACCTCGTGGCGCGCGTGATGCACCATGCCGCGCGCATTGAAGTGCGGGTGCACCAGGCTGTCAGACAGTGTCAGCACAGGCGACACGCAGCAATCGGCGTCTTCAAGCAATTCCACCCAATGCGCCAACGGCCGCGAACCGAACAGGCTTTGCAGTTCGCCTTTCACGTGCGCCTGTTGCGCGGCGCTGTCGTCGCGGTGCAGTGCAATCAGGTCGGGCCGATCCAGCCGGCGGCACAAGGTGTTCCAGAATTTTGGTTCCAGCGCCGCCACCGCCAGATAGCGCCCGTCTTGCGTGCGGTACTGGCCGTAACACGCCAGCGCGCCCGACAACGTATCGCCGCCGGACGGGCGCGTATCGCCATGCGCATTCAGCGTGGCCAATGGCACCACCGCCCCGGCAAGCAGTCCATCGGCAATGGCGATGTCCACATAGCGGCCTCGGCCCGTGCGCTGCGCATCCACCAGCGCGGCCAGAATGCCCATCACCGCCGTCAATGATCCGCCCAGAATGTCGGCGACCGGCAGGTTGGACAGCGCGGGCTGATCCGGCCCGCACCCCATTTGATCCGCCACGCCGGCATAGGCCGAATAGTTCAGGTCGTGTCCGGCCGCATCCCGCTGCGGGCCATCCTGGCCGTAGCCCGTAATGCTGCAATACACCAAGCGCGGATTGTGCCGCGACAAGGTGTCGTAATCGGCCTTCAATCGCGCCGTCACACCGGGCCGGAAGCTCTCGATCAGCACGTCGGCGTCGCGCACCAGTGCGGCCAGCGCGGCTTGCCCGTCGGGGTGTTTCAAGTCCAGCCGCAAGCCGCGCTTGTTGCGGTTGCACACGGCGCGCAGGGCGGGCGGCGCGTAATCGCCTGCCTGCGTGTCTTCGATCTTGATCACGTCTGCGCCCAGGTCGGCCAGGTACTGCGCGCCCAGCGGGCCGGGCAGTAAACGCGACAGGTCCAGGATCTTGATGCCCGCAAGCGGGGCGGTGTTCGGCGTATCCAAAGAGGGACTCCGGTAAATACGAAGAGGCGGCCAGTCAGGGGCGCGATCCAGTCTAGGCGCGGCTTTGCGGCGAACCAATGGCGAAATCGCTGATTCCACTTGGCGGGAATGCTCATGCCGGGCATTCCTTGCCGCCATGGTTTTGGCTACCATCAGCGCTACCGGTGCTCGCCAAGCCGTAGGAATCCGCCATGACGCATCACACCATTGCCGTCGGGCATATCGCCCAGATCCTGCAAGGCGCGCGCAGCCGGGGCGTGGATGTTGATCGCGTCCTGCTGCGCGCCGACGTGCCGCCTGCGCTGTTGCAGGCGCCGATGGCGCGCGTGTCGCAAGCGCAGTTCGCGCAGATATTGCGGATGCTGCGGCGCGCCACCCGTGACGATTTTCTGGGCATGGGACAACACCCGGTGCCGCTGGGCGTGTTCGCGCACGCATGCCGGCTGGCCTTGCAGGAAGCCACCATCGGTGATGCGCTGCGCGTGGCGTTCCGTTATTACCACGGCGTGCTGCGCGACTTCACCGCCCGCCTGTGTGTCACGGGCGACGCCGCCCACATCGTGCTGGACGCCCGTGGCGCGCGCCACTGCACGCAGTGGTACGGCGAGCGCACCTTTCTCTTTTTCACGCTCGGCGTGGCCAACTGGCTGGCCGCGCGCCGCATTCCGATTCTGGGTGTGGACTACAACGGCGGCACGCGCAGCGCCGATGCGCATAAGGTGTTCCATGCGCCTGTGCGCTATGGCCAGCCGGTCACGGGCCTGTGGCTGGAGTCGCGCTGGCTTGCGCTGCCCGTCGTGCAGGACGCGCAATCACTGAAGGCCTTTCTGGCCAATGCGCCGTTCGACCTGCTGGTGAAGTACCAAGACCGCGCCACGCTTACCGATCGCATTCGGCGGCTGCTGCGCAATGACTTGTCAGCCGACCTGCCGTCGCTCGCGCAAATCAGCGCGCATTTGTCGATGACGCCGCAAACGCTCAGGCGGCATCTGCGCGAAGAGGGCCAAGGCTTCCAGGTGCTGAAGGATGACTTGCGGCGCGATGCGGCGGTGGAGTATCTGGGGCGGCATGAGTTGTCGTTGATGGACATCGCCGAGCGCCTGGGCTTCTCGGAATCCAGCACGTTCCATCGTGCATTCAAGAAATGGACCGGCGTGTCGCCCGGCGAATACCGGCGCCATCAATTGGTGTGTGGCCCCCGCGCACCCGCTGACACTTTCCGCCAATCCATTTGACGCCTGCGGCCATTGCCGCCATGCGCGCCCGGCGGGAAGCTAGGGGCTCGTCAACGGCTGGGCAGAAGACTGCCGGCCAGACAGCACAGCGGGCCACAGAGACCCGCGCCGCAGGAGACAACGGTGATGTATCTGACGCAAGGCCTGCACCGCGCCAGCAGGCTGTATCCCGGCAAGACCGCGCTGCGCGAAGACGCGCAGCGATGGACGTATCCCGAACTGCTGGCCTGGGCCGCACGCAAGGCCGCCGTGTTGCGCGCCAGCGGGGTGCAGCCGGGTGACCGCGTCGCGTTGTTGGGCGTGAACAGCGCCGCCTATGTGTCGTCGATGCTGGCGTGCTGGTGGCTGGGCGCGGCGATTCAACCCTTGAACACGCGCTGGAGCAGCGCAGAGCTGACGCAAGGGCTGGCAGACGGCGCACCGCGCCTGCTGTTGGTGGACGACGCGCTGGCCCCGCGCCTGGATGAAGTCACCCCGCCGTCTTCCACGCAGACCGTGTCGTTCGCCACGGTGGAAACGCAAGCTGAATCCGCCGCGCCCCTTGATGATCTGCGCGCGGGCGGCGACACGCTGGCCGCCATCTTGTACACGGGCGGCACCACCGGCTTTCCAAAAGGCGCGATGCTCACGCACGCCAATCTCTGGAGCGCCGCCGTCGCCCGGCTGGCCACGGTGCCCACCGACGCAGACAGCTGCGTGCTGCTGGTGGCGCCGCTGTTTCATGTGGCGGGGCTGGGGCGCTTGATGGGCCAGTTGCTGGCGGGCGGCTCGGTGGTGATGCAGCGCGGTTTTAACCCCAAGGCGGTGCTGCGATCCTTGCAAGATGACGGCGTGTCCGAAGTGCTGCTCGTGCCCAGCATGATCCAGATGCTGCTGGATGACCCTGACTTCTCAAGCTATCGCCTGGACGGCGTTCAGCGCGTGATCTGGGGCGCATCACCCATTGCACCGGCCTTGCTCGACCGCGCGCTGGCCGCATTTCCGCAAGCGGAATTCGTACACGCGTATGGCATGACGGAAACCTCGGCGCTGGTCGCCATCCACCGCCACGTGCGCCACGGCGGTGCGCGCATGCACTCCGTGGGCCGGCCCGCCGTGGGCGTGGAAGTGCGCATCCTCACGCCCGATGGCGAAGAGGCTGCCGTCAACCACGTGGGCGAACTTGCCGTGCGCGGCCCCATGGTGATCTCGGGCTACTGGAACCTGCCCGACGCCACCGCCAGCGCGTTCTCACAGGGGTGGCTGTTGACCGGAGACGCCGCGCGCATAGACGAAGACGGCTACCTGCATGTGGTGGACCGCCTGAAAGACATGATCGTCAGCGGGGGCGAAAACGTCTATGCCGCTGAAGTCGAGGCCGCGCTCGCGCAGCACGAGTCGGTCGCGCGCTGCGCCGTGATCGGCGTGCCGCACGAACGCTGGGGCGAAGCCGTGCACGCCGTGATCGTGCCGCGTACGGGCCATGCGCTGGATGCGGACGCGCTGCGCGCGCATTGCCGCCCGTTGCTGGCCACCTACAAATGCCCCAAGAGCTATGACTTCCGCAACGAACTGCCGATGTCTGCCGCCGGAAAAGTATTGAAGTCCGCGCTACGGCAAGGCTATGAACCCCCGCGTGCGGCAACGGCCGCCACGACCCCACAGGAGAAGCAGGCATGAATCGAAAAGTATGGGTGGCCGGTGTCGGCATGATCCCGTTCAGCAAACCCGGTGCAAGCGATCCCTATTCCGTGATGGGCATGCGCGCCGTGCGCGAAGCCTTGACGGATGCCGGCGTGCCTTACGACGCCGTGCAACAGGCTTACGCCGGCTACGTGTACGGCGACTCCACATCCGGTCAGGCGGTGGTGTATGGCGTGGGCCTGACGGGCATTCCCGTCTTCAACGTGAACAACAACTGCGCCAGCGGGTCGTCGGCCTTGTTCCTGGCGCGTCAGGCCGTGGAAAGCGGCGCGGTGGAATGCGCGCTGGCGGTGGGCTTTGAGCAGATGGTGCCGGGCGCGCTGAAGGGCGTGTACGAAGACCGGCCGTCGCCGCTTACCGAATTCGTGTCGTCGATGTCGGGCCTGCAAGGGTACGACACCGACAAGCCGCGCGCCGCGCAATTCTTTGGCGGCGCCGGGCGCGACTATATGAAAGAACACGGCATCCGCGCCGACACGTTCGCGCGCATTTCGGTCAAGGCGCGCCAGCACGCCGCGCGTAATCCGTACGCCGTGTTCCGCCAGACCGTCACCTTGGACGAAGTGCTGGCCGCGCCCATGATCTTTGATCCGTTGACGCGGCTGCAATGCTGCCCGCCCACCTGCGGCGCGGCGGCCGCCATTCTGTGTTCGGAAGATTTCGCACGCCGCCACGGCTTGAACCCGGCCGTCAGCATCGCCGCGCAAGCCATGACGACCGACACCCCATCCACCTTTGGCGAACAGGACATGCGCAAACTCGTCGGCGCCGACATGACGCGCGCCGCGGCGGATCAGGTCTACGAGGCCGCGGGCGTGGACCCGGCCGATGTAGACGTGGTGGAACTGCATGACTGCTTCACGGCAAATGAATTGATCACCTACGAAGGCCTGCGCCTGACGCCCGAAGGCACCGCCGAAAAATTCATTGTCGATGGCGACAACACCTACGGCGGCCGCGTGGTGACCAATCCTTCAGGCGGCCTGTTGTCCAAGGGCCACCCACTGGGTGCAACGGGCTTGGCGCAATGCACGGAGCTGGTGTGGCAGTTGCGCGGGCAGGCCGACTTGCGTCAGGTGGAGGGCGCAAGGCTGGCGTTGCAGCACAACCTGGGGCTGGGCGGCGCGTGCGTGGTCACGCTGTATCAAGCGGCCTGAACCCAGCCGCCTGATGCCAGCCGCCTGATTCCAGCCACCTCAGTCAACAACAAGGAAAAATTCCCATGTTGGACACCCGCCATATCGGCGCCAAGCTTCCCGCCTTCACCACGACGGTGGAAGCCGGCCGCTTGCGCTTCTTCGCCAAGGCGACGGGCCAGGACGACCCCGTCTACACCGATGACGACGCGGCGCGCGCGGCCGGCCATCGTGGCCTGCCCGTGCCGCCCACGTTCTTCTTCTGCCTGGAAATGGACAGCCCGCGCCCAGCTGCCATGCGGGAACTGCTGGGCATCGACATCGGTCGCGTGCTGCACGGCGAGCAGGGCTTCACGTACCACGCCATGGCCTGCGCGGGCGACGTGCTGCGCTTCGAGCCGCGCATCACCGACATCTATGCCAAGAAGGGCGGCGCGCTGGAATTCGTGGTGCGCGAAACGCGCGTAAGCGACGCCGCAGGAAATCTGGTGGCCGAGATGCGCGCCGTGACGGTGGTGCGCAATGGCTAAGGGGGCAGACATGGAATCACGAGGTTTGGATGCACGAAGCGTCGACCCCCACCGCCTGGACGCTGCCCGCGCGGGCGATGCGCTGCCCGGTTTCACCGCCGGCCCCATCAGCCGGCATGCGCTGGCGTTGTACTGCGGCGCCTCGGGCGACCACAATCCCATCCACGTCGACATCGACTTCGCACGCGCAGCCGGTATGGACGATGTGTTCGCGCACGGCATGTTGTCCACCGCCTACCTGGCGCGCTTGCTGACGAACTGGGCGCCGCAATCGGCCTTGCGCGAATTCGCGGTGCGCTTCGTGGCGATCACGCATGTGGGCGATGAAGTGCGCTGCACCGGCCAGGTTGTCGAACGTTTCGACGCGCAAGGCGAAACGCGCTTGCGCGTGGAACTGCAAGCGCGCAGCCAGGCAGGTGAACTCAGATTAAGCGGCGTGGCGGTGTTGGCCGCGCGTTGAAAACCAAACAGGAGCAAGACAATGGGAACGCTTGAAGGCAAGGTTGCGCTGGTGTCAGGATCGGGACGCGGCATTGGTCAGGAAATCGCGTTGAAGCTGGCGCGCGAAGGGGCGAAGGTGGTGGTCAATGACCTGGACGCCGGGCCTGCCGAAGATACCGTTGCGATGATCCGGCAGGCGGGCGGGCAGGCGCAGGCGTGCGCTGGCAGCGTCACGGAAACAGGCTTTGCGGAACGCTTTGTCGGTACGGCCATCGATACGTTTGGCGGCCTGGACATCATCGTGAACAACGCCGGCTACACCTGGGACAACGTCATCCAGAAGATGACGGATGAGCAATGGGACGAGATCCTGGCGGTGCATCTGTCGGCCCCGTTTCGCATCTTGCGCGCGGCCTCGGGCTTCATCCGCGAAGCCGCCAAGGCCGAAGCCGCCGATGGCCGCGAAGTGTTCCGCAAGGTCGTGAACATTTCTTCGACGTCGGGCGTAATGGGCAACGCGGGCCAGGCCAATTACGCGGCGGCCAAGGCGGGCATCAATGGCCTGACGCGCGCGCTGGCCAAGGAATGGGGGCGCTACAAGGTCAACGTGAACAGCGTGGCGTTCGGCCTGATCAAGACGCGCCTGACCGAAGCGGCCGCCGATGGCGACGCCACGCTGGATATCCAGGGCCGGCAGATCAAGGTGGGCGTGAACCCGCAGGTGCTGAAGAACGCCGAAAGCCTGATCCCGATCGGGCGCGCCGGCACGCCGGCCGAAGCGGCGGGGGCGGTGTATCTGTTCTGCCTGCCTGAATCCAACTACGTCAGCGGCCAGGTGCTGGTCGTGGGCGGCGGCCGTCCGTGAACGGCCAGGAGACCACGATGGACACGCCACGGCAAGGCTGGATGGATGCCGACCTGACGCTGTTTCAGGATTCCACGCGCCGCCTCTTTGAAAACGAATTTGTGCCTGACGAAGAAAAGTGGCGCAAGCAGCAGCACGCTGACCGCGAGGTCTGGCATAAGGCCGGGCGGATGGGCCTGTTGTGCGTCAGCATGCCCGAAGCGTATGGCGGCGGCGGGGGCAGCTTTGCGCACGAAGCCATTGTGGCGGCTGAGCAGGCGCGCGCCATGGTCTACGGCTTCAGCAACAACGTGCACAGCGCCATTCTGGCGCACTACATTCTGAACTACGGCACCGAGGCGCAAAAGCAGCGCTGGCTGCCGAAGATGGCCACGGGCGAACTCGTGGGCGCCATTGCCATGAGCGAGCCGGGGGCCGGGTCCGACTTGAAAAGCGTGCGCACGACGGCAGTGCGCAACGGCGATACGTATGTGGTCAACGGCTCCAAGACCTTCATCACCAATGGCCTGCATGCCGACCTGATTTGCGTCGTCGCCAAGACTGACCCGCAGGCCGGGTCGCGCGGCGTGTCGCTCGTCATGGTTGAAACGCAGGACTTGCCCGGCTTCCGACGCGGGCGGCTGCTGGAAAAGCTGGGCCAGAAAAGCCTGGACACCGCCGAGCTGTTCTTTGACGGCGTGCGCGTGCCCGCCGCCAACCTGCTGGGTGAAGCCGAGGGCCGGGGCTTTTCCCAGCTGATGCAGCAACTGCCGCGTGAACGCCTGCTGATTGCGGTAGGCGCGGTGGCCACCATGCGCCGCGCCATCGACGATACCGTGGCCTACACATCCACGCGGCAAGTCTTTGGCCAGCCGCTGATCGACATGCAGAACACGCGCTTCAAACTCGCTGAATGCGAGACTGTCGCTACCATCGCCGCACGCTTTGTCGACGACTGCATTGCGCGGCAGCTGGCGGGCACGCTGGACCTGTCCACCGCTGCGATGGCCAAGTGGTGGACGACCCAGATGAACTGCCAGGTGATCGATGAATGCCTGCAACTGCACGGTGGCTACGGGTACATGCTGGAATACCCCATCGCCCGCATGTATGCGGATGCGCGCGTGGGCAAGATCTACGGCGGCTCAAACGAGATCATGAAAGAAATCATCGCCCGAGGCATGACCGCCTGACGCGGCTCACCCGACGAGCGGGAACCGGAGACAACGGATGCAGCAAGCGCACTATCAGTACTGGCCCAAGGGGCTGCCGGCTGAGATCAGCCCGCCCCAATCCAGTCTGTATTTCAACCTGGAGGCCGCGGCCACGCGCTATCCCGCCAAGCCCGCCATCGTGTTCTATGACACGGTGCTGGACTACGCGCGGCTCAAGCGCGAGGTCGACGCCATGGCCGGTTATCTGCAACACGGCGCGGGCGTGAAGGCGGGCGACCGCGTGTTGCTGTTCAGCCAGAACTGTCCGCAGTTCATCATTGCCTACTACGCGGTGCTGCGCGCGGACGCGGTGGTGGTGCCGGTGAACGCCATGAGCACGCCGGAGGAGCTTGCGCATTATCTGGATGACAGCGGCGCCCGCGTGGCGTTCGCCGCGCAGGAGCTTGCGGGGCGCCTGGCGGGCTTTGTCGAAGACGGCCGGCTGGACCGCGTGATCGTGCATACGTATTCGGATTATCTGGGGGTAAGCAAGTACGCATACTCGGACAAAGGCGAAGACAAAGACCGGGGGACGGACAACAAGGCAGACGACAGCAGCGTGGCGCCGCCCGAACTCATCGCCGCACCGCGGCGTGCGCCGGACGTTGCCGGCGGCGTGCCGTGGTACGGCGCAATGGCGGTCAATTCGCCGCCGCTGCCGCACAAGGCGAAGGCGGGCGATCTGTGCCTGCTGCCCTACACATCCGGCACGACCGGCCGGCCCAAGGGGTGCCGCCACACGCACGGTACGCTGGGCGCGGCGGTGACGGGGTCGCAGCTGTGGCGCGGGCTGACATCCGAAGCGGTCATCATGGGCGTGGCGCCCCTGTTCCATTTGCTGGGCATGCAGAACTGCATGAATCTGCCGATCTTGCTGGGCGCCACCGTCGTGCTGCTGCCGCGCTGGGACCGGCACGTGGCCGCGCAACTGATGGCGCGGCATCGCGTCAGCGTCTGGGCCGCGCCGCCCGCGATGATCGTGGACTTCTTCGCACAACCCGGCATCGAATCGTATGACCTGTCGCGCCTGGCCTTGCTGTGCGGCGGCGGCGCGCCCATGCCCGAAGCGGTGGCGGCGATGCTGGCCGAGCGCTACGGCATCATCTTCAACGAAGCCTACGGCCTGACCGAGACCGCGTCCTTCCTGCACTGCAACCCCATGAACCGCAACAAGCGCCAATGCATCGGGGTGCCGACCTTTGGCGTCGACACGCGGGTGGTCGACCCGTCCACGTTGCAGGAACTGCCGCCCGGTGAAGTCGGCGAACTCGCCACGCGCGGCGCGCAGATCATGCAAGGCTATTGGAACAACCCGGCGGCGGATGCCGAGGCCTTCTTCATGCTGGATGGCCAACGCTATTTCCGCACGGGGGATTTGGGGCGGGTCGATGAAGACGGCTATTTCTTCGTCACCGACCGGCTCAAGCGCATGATCAACGCGTCGGGCTACAAGGTCTGGCCGGCGGAAGTCGAGAACGCGCTGTACGACCACCCCGCCGTCCACGAGGCTTGCGTCATCGGCGTGCCGGACGCGTGCCGTGGCGAAACGGTAAAGGCCTTGCTGGTGTTGCGCCCCGAGGCGCGTGACAGCGCCAGTGAAGACGAGGTCATCGCCTGGGCGCGTGCCCGCATGGCGGCATACAAAGCCCCGCGCATCGTGGAGTTTGTGGACGCGCTGCCCAAGTCCAGCACAGGCAAGATCCTGTGGCGGCAATTGCAGGAAGCGGGGCGGGCGACGGCGTTGAGCGCCGCCAGTGGCTGAAAGCCGAAAGTCCTACCAAAGCGTAATGAATTCGTTGCGTTAAACCCATTCTCAAGAACGACAGAGGAGGTGACACTCAAGGGTCTTCGCCAACTGCACATGCCTGCCTGTTCTGACGGCTGTCGCGGCGCGTGACGACAAGGGGAATCGGTATGCGGACGCAGGTGGCAATCATCGGTGCAGGGCCGGCTGGCTTGATGCTGTCGCATCTATTGCATTTGCAGGGTATCGAATCGGTGGTGCTGGAAACGCGCAGCCGGGAAGACATCTGCGCAACCATTCGCGCCGGCGTGCTGGAGCAAGGCACCGTCGACTTGATGACCGAAACCGGTCTGGGCGGCAGGCTGCGGCGCGAAGGTTTTCGCCACGAAGGCACGGTGTTGCGCTTTAACGGCGTTGACCGGCGCATTGATTTCGTTGAACTCACCCAGGGCCGGGCCGTGATGGTCTACGCGCAACACGAGGTCATCAAGGACCTAGTTGACGCGCGCTTGGCCGCAGGCGGCGACATCCGCTTCGACGTCAGCGGCGTGTCTTTACATGCGCTGGAGTCCACGCACCCCAGCGTGCGCTTTACCGGGCCGGACGGCAGCACGCATATTCTGGAAGCAGACTTCATCGCCGGGTGCGACGGCACGCACGGCGTGAGCCGCGCCGCGATCCCTGCGCACGCGCGGCAAACCGCCGAACGCCACTACCCCTTCGGCTGGCTGGGCATTCTGTGCAAGGCCCCGCCGTCTTCCGATGAACTGATCTACGCGCTGGGCGACGACGGCTTTGCGCTCGTCAGCACGCGTTCGCCGCAGGTGCAACGCATGTACCTGCAATGCGACCCCGGCGATACGCTTGACGACTGGTCCGACGACCGCATCTGGTCTGGCTTGCGTGCGCGCTTGGCCACGCGGGATGGGTGGGAACCGAAAGAAGGCGAAATCTTCAGCAAGACGGTGGTAGGCATGCGCAGCATGGTGACCGAACCGATGCGCCATGGCCGGCTGTTCCTGGCGGGCGACGCCGCGCATGTGGTGCCGCCCACGGGCGCCAAGGGGTTGAACCTGGCCATGTCCGATGTACGGCTGCTGTCGCGTGCGCTCACGCGCTATTACCAGCACCGCAGCGAAGAACTGCTGGACCAGTACAGCGCCTCGGCGCTGCGCCGTATTTGGCGGGCGCAACGATTCTCATGGTGGATGACGTCGATACTGCATCGCGCGCCCGGCGCGGATGCGTTTGAGCGCAAAGTGCAAGACGCCAACCTTGACTACCTGACCCGTTCACGTGCCGCCTCTACGGCGCTCGCGGAAAACTACGTGGGTTTGCCGATGGAGGCGCCTTGGGATTGAATGCAGTGATACCCGCTTAAATTCCCTGCCCCAGACAGAGCGATGCCATCAGAGCAACACCGGGTGCAACACCGGGTGCAACACAGAGCGCAAGACAAAGGAGACAACACATGGCAGGAACCCACCCGGGCGCGGCGCCCGCGCGCGCCACCGCCGACATCGGCGCGTTGCTGGATAACGGCCCGTTCACCGGCACGCAGAAGATCGTCGTGATGCTGGCCGCGCTGGCAATCGTGATGGATGGGTTTGACGCCCAATTGATCGGCTTTGCCATTCCGCTGATGATCAAGGAATGGGGCATCACGCGCGAAGCCTTCGCCCCCGCCGTGGCTGCCGGGCTGATCGGCATGGCAATCGGCAGCGCCTGCGCCGGGCTGTTCGCCGACCGCTTCGGGCGGCGGATGGCGGTGATCGTCAGCGTCTTCGTGTTCGGCGCCGCCACCTGCGCAATCGGTCTGGCGCCCGACCCGCTCACCGTCGCCGTGCTGCGCCTGATCGCCGGCCTGGGCATCGGTGGCGCGCTGCCCAGCTCCACCACGATGACCGCCGAATTCACGCCCGCACGCCGGCGCACGCTGGCGGTTACGGCCACTATCGTTTGCGTGCCGCTGGGCGGCATGCTTGCCGGGTTCTTTTCGGCCCACGTGTTGCCGCTGTATGGCTGGCGCACGCTGTTCTTTGTCGGCGGCGCGTTGCCTTTGGTGCTAGGCGTGGTGTTGATGCGGACCTTGCCGGAATCGCCACGCTTCCTGGCGCGCCGGCCCGAGCGCTGGCCAGAACTGAATGTGCTGCTGGCGCGCATGGGGCGGCCCATGGCGCAAGGCGCCATCTATACCGATGCGGTGGAGCAGGCCATCGAGCAACGCGCATCGGCCAAGCAGGGCGGGGTACGCGCGCTGTTTGCACGGGGCTATCGCGGCGACACCCTTGCCATCTGGGTGGCGTTCTTCATGTGCTTGACGGCGGTGTACAGCGCATTCAGCTGGTTGCCGACGATGCTGTCGGCCGAGGGCTTGCCGCTGGCGGTGGCGGGTTCGGGCCTGACCGCCTACAACCTGGGCGGCGTGATCGGTGCGCTGGTGTGCGCCGTCGCCATGACGCGTTGGGGCTCGCGCTGGCCGCTGGCCATCTGCTGCGCCGGCGCCTTTGGCAGCGCGTTCCTGATGCTGAAGCTGAACGTGCAGCAAGACACATCGCTGCTGGTGTTTGGCTTCGGCGTGCATGGGCTCTTCGTCAACGCCGTGCAATCCACCATGTACGCGCTGTGCGCCTTCGTTTACCCCACGGGCGTACGGGCAACGGGCACGGCGTCGGCGCTCGCGTTCGGCCGGCTTGGCGCCATCCTCAGCGCCTTCGTGGGCGCTACGGTGATCACGCTGGGCGGTGCGCACGGCTATCTGATGATGTTGGGCACGGTGATGGTGTTTGCGTTGATCGCCCTGTTGCTCTTGCGCCGCCACATCCCCGCGCAAGTTTCCCCTGACCTGACGCGCCCTGTTGCGCATTCCGGAGTGTCACGATGAACCGCAATCCTTGTTCTGGCGCGGGGTTGTCTCCGCGTGATTGGGACAGCCACCCGGCGTACCAGTACGACGGCTACCGCTCAACCGCCAAGCGTGGGCCCCTGCAACCGCTGATTCCATTGAAGGCCGCGCTGGGCGAACTGCGCCAGCCGGTCTACGGGCACGCGTGCGTGGGCGAACTGGATCACGACCTGACGCGCAACGCGCGACGTCCGGGCGACCCGGTTGGTGAGCCAATTGGCGAACGCATTGTGCTGGCCGGCCGCGTGCTGGATGACCGCGGCCGGCCCGTGCCGCACACGCTGGTGGAAATCTGGCAAGCGAACGCCGCCGGGCGCTACGTACACAAGGGTGACCAGCACGACGCGCCACTTGACCCGAACTTTCTGGGCGCGGGCCGCTGCATGACCGACAGCCAGGGCCGCTACCGCTTTCTGACCATCAAGCCGGGCGCGTATCCCTGGGGCAATCATCCCAACGCGTGGCGGCCGCAACACATACACCTGTCACTGTTTGGCCAGCACTTCGCCAGCCGGCTGGTGACGCAGATGTACTTCCCCGGCGACCCGCTGCTGCCATTGGACCCGATGATCACCGGCACGCCTGAACGGGTACGCCGCCGCTTGATCGCGGACTTCAGCCTGGACCTGACGCAAGAGGGTTACGCGCTGGGCTATCAGTTCGACATCGTGCTGCGCGGGGCGGATGAAACGCCCTTCGAACACCGCTAAAAAGGCCCGCCATGCTGATGCAAGGTTTGCAAGACAACTTCGGACAGACCCCCTCGCAAACGGTGGGGCCGTACTTTGCCTACGGGCTTACCGCCGCGCAGTACGGATACCCGTTCAACCAGCCGTTTGATGCGGTTGTCGCCACCGATGCGGCGCATGGCGAACGTATCCTGCTGGAAGGGCGTGTGCTGGATGGCGATGGCGTGCCGGTGTTTGACGCGCTGGTTGAAATCTCGCACGTGGATGGCGACGGGCGCTATCCGCAAGACGCGGACCAGGCGGAACGCATGGGCTTTCGAGGCGTTGGCCGCTGCGGCACCGGCACCGACCCGCAGCATCGCTACGCGTTCCACACGGTCAAGCCCGCAGGGCAGGCCGAGGCCGACGCACCGCATATCAACATGATCGTGACCATGCGCGGCTTGTTGCTGCATGTGTTTACGCGCGTGTACTTCGACGACGAGACGGCGGCGAACTCGCATGATGCCGTGCTGAACAGCGTCCCTGCGTCACGCCGCCACACCTTGCTGGCCCGGCGTGTGCAGCGCGGTGCCGACATCGTTTACGCATTCGATGTGCACATGCAAGGCTCGGAAGAAACGGTGTTCTTTGACTGCTAGCCGGGTTTGCGGCGTGCCGCGTGCTGCACACCGCAAGCCGAGGCGGCACAATGCCCCTCCGGCTATACCGCGTACACAACCCGATGCGCCTCGGTCGGCAGCGGCAGATCCCAGCGGTGCAGCATGCCGGTCAACGTCTTGTTCGACAACGATGTGTCGCGCCGGCTGTTGCGGCGCAGCAGTTCGGCACGCGGTTTTTCCAAGTACACCAGCTCCACCTCGGCGTGGTAGGCGTAGAGCAGGTCCAGCGTCTTCTTGCGCATCAGCTCGCTCAGGTTCGTGGCGTTCCACACGAATGGCGCTTTGCGGCGCAGCAGTTCACGCGCGCGCTCGATGGCCAGATGCGCCACCTTGCCTTCGTTCTTGCCGTGGCGCAGGCCGAGCTCTTCGCGGGCATCGTCGAAGGAAATCACCGGCAGGTCGGGGTAATGCGCGTTCACCCACGTATTCTTGCCCGATGCCGGCAGGCCCGACATCACGATGACGCGCGAGCCCGGCTCCTGGAACAGCGGGTAGTCGGGGTGCACGTCCGCACCGCGAAAGTAGCTGACCGCGGTGTGCGCGTCGGCGAAAGCCCGGGGCTGTTCAAAGCAGCCGTCATCGCGCGCCAGTTCGCAGAACAGCGCGATGTTGTCCAGCACCCGCTGCGCATCGGCGCAGATGCGCCCACGCATGTCGGCTTCTGCCAGCATCGCCAGCAAGGGCAGGCTGACGTGCCATGACAATTCACGCGCGATGAACTCGGGCGGCTTGCCCCGGCGCGAGCCTTCCAGCGCAAAGAACGGCACCTGATGCACGCTGATCAGCCGGCACACGGCCTCGCGCACGGCGAAAGGCGCGCCGGCATCCCACAGCGCGATGCGCGCGTCGATAGCGCCCTTGCGCGAATGGCCCGGCTGGCCGATGGCGCCCGTGACGGGGTCGATGACGGTGGTGCTGTGCTTGGCCACGTCTTGCAGCAGGGCGGCCAGAAACACCACTTCCTGGTCAGCGCGCGACGCGGTCTGGTACTGCGGCAGCGCCAGCAGGGCGTCGACCACCATCATGGTGTGCGTCCAGACATCGCCTTCGCCGTGATAGCGCGGGTCTTGCGGGGTGGTCTTGGCCAGTTCCAGGGCGGGGAATGCCGCCAGGCACGCGGCGTAATCCGGTGATTGGCCGGGCTCGGGCGCCAGCGCCCGCAGGGTATCGAATTGCATGATCGTTCCTTATTCTTGGGCGCTGCCGGCGCGCAACGTGTCCCAGTCCACCGTCAGGCGCGGCGCATAGAGGTCCACGCCCGCGGCCAGCAGGTTCGGCACGTAGGGCTGTTCCGAGTGATGCTTGTCGGAATCCAGAATGGCCTGCACGAAGTCGGCGCGCACCCATTTGTAGCGGGCCAGCGTTCTGCCATCGGCTTCGACCTTGATGTACAGGCCTTCCGACAAGTCCGACTTGTCGCACTGCTTCCACGCACGCGTCAGGTCGTGCCCTTCGCGCAGCACCGTGGCTTCAAAGGCGGCGCGCCAGTCGCGCGTCTTGGCAAGCGACGGCTTCAGCAGGGCTTTCAGCGTGCTCAGTTTGGCGGGCGCCACGCCTTCGTACAGCACGGGTACCGATAGCACCGGACCCTCCGCTAGCAGCACACGCCGCGCATCGGTGGACAGGAATTCGCCCGTGTGGCGGTCCAGCACATCGAATTCGAAGAAGTGATGCGGCAGCGCGTCGTAGAAAACAGAATGTTTCTTCGACAGCGTTTCGCCGTACATCACGTAGCGGTCTTCCAGGCGTTGCAGCAGCCAATCCGCATGCGCGGCGGCCCAGGCCTTGACGAAGCTGAACTGCCGTTCGCGGCCGCCGCCCACCAGATAATGGCCGCGCGATTGCAGCAGCAGTTCGCCCGACGGGCTGAAGCTGATGCCCGTGTTGGCGCCATCCAGCTTTTCTTCAACGACCAGATGCAGGCCGGCCAGCTTGCGGTAGGGCGCGTGGTCATGGCCTTCGTCGCCGTCTTGCAGGCGCGAGCCTTCAAGGTGCGGCGTGCGGGGGTAACGGAACAGGTCCAGCGATTGCGCGTAGGCGCAGAAATCCAGCGTCATGGGTCTTCTCCAAAGCAAATAGGGGAAGCCGACGACGCAGTCTGAACGGGGGGGAAAGCGGGAGTGTGTGTGTGCTTTCTGGAACCGCGCTTGAACTCTGGTGTTGGGGCGAAGACGAAGGCGTCTGGCCGCAAGGGCGAGCAAGCAGACCGCGATTACCAGGGAGGTAGTCGTCGGCGTTTAGGCGAATTGACGAATGGCAGACACGGTTGCACTCAAGAGAAAAGGGGGTGAAGAAGAGAAAACGAGCAGGTCAAGCAAAGAGGGCCGAATCCTAAAACAGCGCGCCGCGTCTTGTCAACGCAAGGCGTGGCGCGCTGGCCACGACATGCTAGGCCGTGGTGTCGCCAGCCGCTTCGGGCTGGTAGACGATTTCTTCGATGGTGCCGGCGTGTTCGGTCTGGTTGGGCGCCGTCCACGTAATGCGCTGGCCCTGGCGCGACCCGAGCAGGCTCAAGCCCAGCGGCGACAGCACCGAGACCTGGCCTTGCGCCAGGTTTGCGTCCGCGGGGTAGCACAGCGTGACGAGGAGTTCCGTGCCGTTGTCATTCAGCAGGCGAAGGCGCGAGCGCATCGTCACGATGTCGGGCGTGACTTCTTCGATGGCGATGATGGGCGCGGAATCCAGGATGTCCTGGGCGGCGTCGATCGCGTCGCGCGGCAATGCGGCGGCGGTGGCCGGCCGGGTGATCATGCCCAGCAGGCGGGCGTGGTCCAGGGCGGTAATCAGTTTGTCTTGCGGCACGGCGTTCATGTCGGTTCTTCTTAGACGAAATGCCTCGGCCTGCGTATGCCGGCTGGCATGCACGGGGCAAGGCGATGGAGGAGATGACAGCGCTTTGGGAAGAAAATGTTCAAGCAGTGCCGCGACGATGCGTAGCGTTTGAATCTGGCGTGGGAGAGTTCGCCGCCGTGGCGGCAGACGGATCGTGAAGCGTTCCGTGTCCCCGGGGAGAGCCCCACGGGGCTGATTCTTGCATCGAAGCGTGCAGGTTTTGCGCGGGTTGGCGCCCAATCTGCTGTCGGCAAGAGGGGAGTATATAGGCCATCGGCGGG
The DNA here is from genome assembly GCF_902859595.1 of Achromobacter kerstersii. Classification (GTDB taxonomy): domain Bacteria; phylum Pseudomonadota; class Gammaproteobacteria; order Burkholderiales; family Burkholderiaceae_B; genus Achromobacter; species Achromobacter kerstersii. Next base: position 55,755 of record NZ_CADIJQ010000009.1, read on the forward strand.
CCGAAGTATCGGAAAAGTCCGAAAGAAGGCAGGGTTAACCCGCCCCCTTTTACAAGATGTTGAGAAAAATCAGCCCTTGATGAAGGCCAACAGGTCCGGATTGAGGACTTCCGCGTGGGTTGTCAGCATGCCGTGCGGAAAGCCCGCGTACACCTTCAGCGTGCCGTTTTTCAGCAATTTGACCGACAGGCGCGAGGCGTCATCGATCGGCACGATCTGATCGTCGTCACCATGCATGACCAGCGTGGGCACGGTGATGGCCTTCAGGTCTTCGGTCTGATCGGTTTCCGAGAAGGCCTTGATGCCCTCGTAATGCGCCTTGGCGCCGCCGATCATGCCCTGGCGCCACCAGTTGTTGATGACGCCTTGCGACACCTTTGCGTCGGCGCGGTTAAAGCCGTAGAAGGGGCCGGCGGCCACATCCAGGAAGAACTGCGCGCGGTTGGCGGCCAGCGCGGCGCGGAAGCCGTCGAAGACTTCGATTGGCGTGCCGCCCGGGTTGCTGTCCGTCTTGACCATCAAGGGCGGCACGGCGCTGACCAGCACGGCTTTGGCGACGCGGCCTTGCGGCTGGCCGAATTTCGCCACATAGCGCGCCACTTCGCCGCCGCCCGTGGAATGGCCGATGTGCACGGCGTTGCGCAAGTCCAGGTGTTCGGCCACGGCGGCGGCGTCGGCTGCGTAGTGGTCCATGTCATGGCCATCGCTGACCTGGCTGGAACGGCCGTGGCCGCGGCGGTCGTGCGCAATGACGCGAAAGCCCTTGCTGACGAAGTACAGCATCTGGGCGTCCCAGTCGTCGCTCGACAACGGCCAGCCATGATGGAACATGATGGGCTGGGCCGACTTCGGGCCCCAGTCCTTGAAGAAGATCTGCACGCCGTCGGTAGTGGTGATGGTGCTCATGGTCGGTGACTCCTGGTGATGAAGCGAGGGGGGGTGAACCGCAGGGGAAGAGGAGAAGCAAGATTAGGGCTAAGACTAAGACTAGGACTAAGACTAGGACTGAGACCAAGACTAAGACTAAGACTAGAGCCAAGACCCGCGCAGGAAAATCCTACGCTGGGTTTGCGCCCTCATACGAACGTATAGGCGGCGGTATGAACGCCGCGTGCTGCGCTTGCTCCGGTTGTGTCGCGCACGCCACGTTGCTTAGTCCAACGCGGCGCGGCGCGCCATTGCCGCCGCCAGGCAGCGGGCGATGGCGTCGGCGTCAACCGGCTTTTCAAGATAGGCGCAGGCCCCGGCGTCCATGACGCGTCGGCGCATGGCTTCCGTGGGAAACGCCGTCATGAAAATCATCGGGAGCCGTCTGCCGGCCGCCAGCAAGGCGGCCTGTAGCTGGTCTCCCGTCATAAGGGGCATCTGGATATCGGCGATCAGGCAGACGGGCTTGCCGGCGTCCGGGTCATGCAGAAATTCGTGCGCGGAACCATACGTGCGTACGGCGTAGCCCAGCGAGCGCACCAGGCTGGACAACGAGACCCTGACCCCGTCGTCGTCGTCGACGATCGCGATCGTTGAGGCGTGATTCATAGACAAATCCTTCCTGCCGCGTGATGCATGAAAGAGCGTCCAATGCGCGGCATGCCTCCTTTATGAACCTTCGCCGCCGTCTGGAAAATCATACGCAGGTTTGGGGCGGGCGCGATCAAGGGCGCGAAACGCCCAGCGCTTCGGCGCTGCGCACCAGATCGGCCAGCGACCGCACCCCCATTTTGCGCATGACATTGCCGCGATGGATCTTCACCGTGATTTCACTCAGCCCGATCAGGCCGGCCACCTGCTTGTTCATCAGCCCCGACACCACATGCGCCAGCACCTCGCGTTCACGCGGCGTCAACGTGTCATAGCGGGCGCGCACATCCCCCAGCGCGGCCGCCTGGTCGCGGCGTGCGCGGTCGCGGTCGATCGCCGCGGCAACCGCGTCCAGCATGTCCTGTTCGCGAAACGGCTTGGATAGAAAATCGACGGCGCCCGCCTTCATGGCGCGCACGGTCATGGGAATGTCGCCGTGGCCGGTGATGAAGATGATGGGCAGGGCAATGCCGAGCGCCGACAGATGGTCCTGAAAATCCAGCCCGCTGGCGCCGGGCAGGCGCACGTCCAGGATGATGCAGCCGGGCGCATCGGGCAGCGTCGCTTGCAGCAGTTCGGCGGGCGAGGCAAACACCAGCGTGCGCAATCCGACCGAGCGCAGCAGGCTGTCCAGCGCGTCGCGCACGCCGGCGTCGTCGTCCACGATAAGCACCTGGGCGGGCGGCGGGGGAGCAGTCTTGTTGGTCGCGATCATGGGGGCGGTGGGTTCAGGGTTCAGGGTTCAGGGTTCTGGGTTCAGGGTTGCGGGCTAGGGGCTAGGGGCTGCGGGCTGCGGGCTGTGAATAGGCACTAGCGTTCAGCCTTTAGAGGCAGGGGGCAGCGTCAGCACGAATCGCGCGCCAGCGCCGGGCTGGTTGCTGGCCGTCAACTGGCCGCCGTGCGCCTGGACCGTGGTGCGGCAGATGGCCAGCCCCATGCCCATGCCTTGCGGTTTGGTGGTGTAGAACGGGTCGAACAAGCGGTCGATGGCGTTCATGTCGATACCCGGCCCGGTATCGGCCACGATGATTTCCACGGCGCTTGGGTCGGCATCGGCATCGGCATCGGCATCGGCGTCGGCATCAGCATCGGCGTCGGCATCAGCATCAGCATCGGCATCGGCATCGGCATCGGCATCAGCATTGGCATCAGCATTGGCATTGGCGAGGTTGGCGCTGATGGACAAGATGCGCGGCTCGGGCAGCCCCGCCATGGCCTGCGCGGCGTTCACCATCAGGTTGACGAGCACTTGCTGAAGCTGGATGCGGTCGCCCGACAGCGCCGGCAGATCGGGCGCAATGGCGACGTGAAGAAAGACGCGCTCGCGGTTCAGCTCGTGTTCGACGAGCCGCGCGGCCTCATCGATGAGTGCGCCCGCGTCCAACGTGTTGCACTGCGCGGGCGACTTGCTCAAAAAAGCGCGGATGCGCTTGACGATCTCACTGGCGCGGCGGCCTTCAGACACGATGCGTTCAATGGAAATGCCCACTTCGTGCAAGTCCGGCGGCTCGCGCCGCAGCCAGCGCATGCCGGCTTCCCCGCTGGTGACCACCGCCATCAGCGGCTGGTTGACTTCGTGGGCGATGGACGCCGTCAGCTCGCCCAGCGTGGCCACGCGCGCCGCGTGCGCCAGTTCGGCCCGCGCTTCTAGCAAGGCGTCTTGCGCCTGCCTGCGTTCAGTGATGTCGGTATGCGTTTCCATCACGCCCACGGAGCGGCCGTTGTGGTCGCGCTGCACCACCCATCGGCTGGCCAGGGTCAGCGTCTTGCCGGCCTGGGTCGTTTGCGCGAGCGTCCCTTCCCAACTGCCCGCTTCCAGCAGCCGGGCCTCGATGGCGGCGCGAGGTTCCGGGTAGCACGTTTGCAGCAGCGCGTCGGCTCGCTGGCCGACCGCCAGGTGCGAGGGCCACCCATAGACCTCTTCGGCCGTGCGGTTCCAGAAGGTGATGGCGCCGGTACGGTCTCGCACGAAGATCATGTCGTGCGACAGGTTCAGCAGCCGGGCCTGGGCCGCCAGCCTTTTGGTGGCGGTCTGGTTCTGTAGCGCCAGTACGGCCGTAATGCCGATGGCGGCCAGGCTGACAAAGGCGCGCACCGTCTGGGAACCCACATGGTTGAAACCGTGCGAGTCGATATACGCCACCAGGGTCAGCGTGATGCCCGCCACGGCGGCGATGATGATGTCGCGCGCACGCGCCGAGCGCGCCGCCAGCATCACAACCACCACATACAACACGGCCACCGCGCCTTCGAAGGTGCTGAGCGAGTCGAACAGAAAGATGGCCAGCGCCAAGCTGGCGGCGGCCAGGCGGCAGGCCAGGAGGGAACCCCGGGGCGCGGACGCATGCAGCCCGTCATGATCGGGCGGCAAGAATGGCAGCCGGGGCGCGCGCGCGCGAGGCGTCAAGAGCAAGAGAAGTCTCCGGGATGGAAGCGGCCAAACCGTCACGGTAGCGGTTGCATCACGCTGCGGCTTGCACGTTATCAATCAACTTTGAACGAAATCATCCTGTTCCGGCGATTAAACAAAGGTATGGGGTGGGGAAACGATCTGCCGATTTCGCCGCTGCCAGGGCGCGCCTATTCTGCTTTCCATCGGGCGGCGAAGCCCGACGGTCTGTCCCCTGAACCCGGAGATTTCCATGAACGATCTTGCTATCCCGTCCCGTCTGAGCGCCCCCCTGCGTACGCCTACTGACTTGGGCGCCCAGGCCCGTGTCGACATTTCGGGCGCGCTGACGGCGCTGCTGGCCGACATGTTTGCGCTGTACCTGAAGACGAAGAACTTCCACTGGCATATGTCGGGGCCGCACTTTCGCGACTACCACCTGATGCTGGACGAGCAGGGCGATGAAATCTTCGCCACCACCGACGCCATTGCCGAACGTGCCCGCAAGGTCGGCGGCACGACGCTGCGGTCGATTGGCCACATCCACCGCACCCAGCGCCTGCTGGACAACGACGCCGACTACGTCACGCCCGAAGACATGCTGGCCGAGCTGGGCGACGACAACCGGCAACTGCTGAGCTTCCTGCGCGCCACCCATGTCGTCTGCGACAACTACAACGACGTGGCCTCGACAAGCCTGCTTGAGAACTGGATCGACGAAGCCGAGCGCCGCAGCTGGTTCCTGTTCGAGTCCACCCGCGCGGCCCGCTAAGCCTGCTGGCATTGCTTGCCCTGATTGCTAAGGAGAAACCCCATGTCTTCCATCACGCCTCTGCCTGCGGGCACGGCGGCTCCCGACTTCATCCTGCCGGCCACGCCGGACCAGAAGGTGTCGTTGCAGGACCTGCGCGGCCGCCCCGCGATTCTGGCCTTTTACCCCGCCGACTGGAGCCCGGTCTGCGGCGACCAGATGGCGCTGTACAACGAAATCCTGCCCGAATTCCACCGCGCAGGTGCGCAGCTGGTGGGCATTTCGGTGGATGGCGTCTGGTGCCACGCGGCCTTCGCCCAGGCACGCAAGCTGCACTTTCCGCTGTTGGCGGACTTTGAACCCAAGGGCGCGGTGGCGCGCCGCTACGGCGTCTACCGCGAAGCCGACGGCATCACCGAACGCGCGCTGTTCGTGCTGGACGCGGACGGCATCATCCGCTGGAGCGAGGTCTCGCCGCTGGGCATCAACCCGGGCGCCGACGGCATTCTTGATGCGCTGGACAAACTTGCCGCGCCTACCCAACACAAAGGAGCCTGATCATGAGCCACCTTTACTTGCCGGTTTCCGCACAGGACCATGCAGCCGGACCCGCCGACGCCCCCGTCACGCTGGTGGAGTACGGCGACTACGAATGCCCGTATTGCGGCGAAGCCTATCCCGTGCTGAAGGCCGTGCAGCAGGCCATGGGCGACCGCCTGCGCTTCGTGTTCCGCAACTTTCCCATTTCGGAATTGCACCCCGACGCGATGCGCGCGGCCGAGTTCGCCGAAGCCGCCGCGCAGGTCGGGCAGTTCTGGCAGGCGCACGATCTGCTGTACGAAAACCAGAACGCGTTGTCGGAGCAGGATTTGGTGGCGTACGGCGCCCGCCTGGGCGTGGGCGGCGCCACCTTGCGGCAGGCTTTTGAAGGCAGCTTCGATAAAAAAATCGAGCAGGACTTCTCGGGCGGCGTGCGCAGCGGCGTGAACGGCACGCCCACACTTTTCATTAACGGACTGCGCTATGACGGCAGGCGCGATGCGGCAAGTTTGATTGATGTGCTGACGCGCGTGGCGGCGAGTTGATAAGCGGAATCTTTCAATTCCCCAGGTATTTTTGATTACTGAACGCGTCGGCCCACATGCTACTTTTTCCTTGCTTTTCAAAGACTAATCCATAAAGCAAGGGAATCAAGAATCATGAATGCTGTGCAAGATATGCGCCTGGCGGCGTCGCCGTTTTCTGCCTCGCGCAGAGGCTTCCTGACGATCGCCGCCGCCGCACTGTGCGCTGGGGCATTGTGGGCAAACCCTGCCGCAGCCGCGGCGGATTACCCCGCAGGCAAGCCGATCAACCTGGTGGTGCCGTTCCCCGCTGGCGGCGGCACGGACTTCATCGGCCGGTTGCTTGCGGCCGAGCTGGGCAAGATTCTGCAAACCACCGTCGTGGTCGAAAACAAGGGCGGCGCCAACAGCAATATCGGCACGGCGTATGTCACGCAAGCCAAGCCGGATGGCTACACCTTGCTGCTGTCGGGGGTGGGCATGGCGACCAATCAAGCGCTCTACAGCCGGCTGCCTTACCGGCTGGATCAGTTGGAGCAGATCGCCATCCTGGCTTACGGCGTAGACGTGTTGGTGACGGCGCCCACGTTTCCGGCCAAGACCTACGCGGAGTTCGTGGAACGCGTGCGCAAGGAACCGGGCAAGTTGTCATATGCGTCGTCGGGCAATGGCACGTCAGGCCATCTGGGCATGGAGATGCTGAAGATGCGCGCCCAGCTGGACATGATGCACGTGCCGTACAACGGCGGTTCGGCGGCCATCAATGATGTGCTGGCGGGCCGCGTTGATACGCTGTTCGTGAACCAGGACACCGTGCTGCCGCATGTGCGGGCAGGCAAGCTGCGCGCGCTGGCGATTGGCAGCGCCGAACGCAACCCGGTGTTTCCCGATACGCCCACGCTGGCGGAAAGCGGGGTGACGGGCTTTTCATCGGAATACTGGTTTGGCTTGAGCGCACCGGCCGGGCTGCCAGACGACGTCTCGCAGAAGCTGTTTGAAGCGACACGCACCGCGATGCAATCGCCGCAGATTCGCGAAAAGCTTACCGCCGTGGGATTGGTGATTCCGACATTGACCGACAACAAGCAGTACGCCGAACTCGTCAATGGCGAGGTCGCGAAATGGGGCGAGGTGGTGCGCGCCTCGGGGGCGCGGATCGACTGATCCCGTCAACGGAAGACGGCATCAACCCGGCACAGGGCCGCGTATGCGGCCTTGTGTCATTTCAGGCCTTGTGTCATTCCAGGCGCTGTGTCATTCCACGCCCTGCGTCGGCATCAGGAAATTCAAGCGGGTCAGCGTGTCCCGCGTGATGTCCACAATGGAATCAATGTGCGCGCCATGCGCCGCAGTCAGGTACGAAATATAAAAGCGCGCGGGCGGAATGGGCGGGTCGCTGGGCAGCGCTTGCAGCACGCCCATCGACAGCATGTCGTGCAGCAACGGCACCGGCAGGATGCCGATGGCGTGTCCGGCCCCGATCAGGCGCGAGATCAGCGCCAGCGAATTCGTGGTGCTCAGCCCCGCCATGTCTACACCGCCCGACCCCAGCCAGTTCTCTACCACCGTATACAACGTGGAAGGCGGCGAGTGCGTGGCGATGTGATGGCCGCGCGCATGCTCGGGCTTGAATGGGTCGGCGGCGATGCGCAACGAGGGCGAGGCCACCCAATGAAACGGCATCCAGCCGATGAACACGTCGCTGACTTCCTCGCTGGTGGCGGGGTTGGTCAACAGCGCCATGTCGAGCTCGCCCGCATTGAGCTTGCGGTTCAGCACCGAGCCCACGTCCACCGTCATTTCCAGCGCCAGCGACGGGTAGTGCTCTTTCAGCTGCGCGATGACGGCCGTCAGCCCCACGTTGGCCGAGCATTCGTCGGCGCCCAGACGAAGCTTGCCGCCCAGCGTGCGGTCTTTGCCGAAGTGTTCCAGCTGCCGGCTGCTGTGCAGCGCGGTCTCGGCATGACGCAACGCGGACTGCCCGGTGTCGGTCAACGTGATGCGTTGGCGCGAACGATCAAAGAGCTGCACATCCAACGTGCTTTCAAGTTCGCGGATGCGGGATGACACCGCGGGTTGGGTGACATGAAGGTGGCGCGCCGCGGCATGAATGCTGCCCAGCTTGGCCGCCCAGTAGAAGGCTTCCAGCTGGCTAAGGGTTATCCGCATGATAAGAATTACTTTTCAAAGTGCGCCGAAATTTTGATTATTTGGGCCGAATTGCCCCGTGCTACCTTTTTATTCACCGGGTTTTGGCCCTTTTGATTGTAGTGAAACCAGACGATGTATCTGATCAATTCTTTGCCCGCGCAAGTGCCGCCCGATGATCTGGCGCTGCTGCTGAAGGCCGAGCCCGCCACCATCGGCCACTTCCGGTCAGCCGGTTTTCTACGCGCTGACATCCGTGCCCATCAGCAGGATGTGCGCGTGGCGGGCACGGCGGTGACGGTGCGCATGCCGGGCATCGATGGCGGCATTCTGCATTACGCGATGGGCTGCGTGCGTCCCGGTGATGTGCTGGTGATTGACCGTTGCGGTGAAGCCGTGACGGCGGCGCTGGGCGGGGCCATGGCCTATGCGGCCAAGCAGGCCGGCGTGGCGGCCATCATCGTCGATGGCCTCGTCACGGACTTGGGCGAGCTGCGCCAGCATGGCGTGCCGGTGTGGTCGAAGGGGCCGTCGCCGGTCACGACGCGTCTGCTGGGCCATGACGGCGGCTTCTGCTGCGCCATCAGCTGCGGCGGCGTGGCCGTGCAGCCGGGCGACGCGGTGCTGGCCGATGAAAACGGCGTGCTGATTCTTGCGCCGCAAGACGTGCGCGCCGAGGCCCAACGCGCCATCGAATTCCAAACCAACGAACAGGCGACGCTTGCGCGCTTGCGTGCGGGTGAAAAATTTCCAGACATCGTGGGCTCGCGCGCCGTGATCGACCGCGCCATCGCCGCAGGCCGCGCCTACGCCGCCGCGCAGACACAAGGGGAACCGTCATGAGTATCAATCTGGACGCCGCCGCACTGGCCAATTTGATCCGCCGCCGTGAGAGCAGCGCAGAAGACATTGTGGGCGCCTACCTGGCGCGCATCAGCGCATTGAATGGCTGGTATCACGCGTACCTGAACGTCTATGCCGACGAGGCCATGGCCGCCGCCCGCGCCGCCGACTTGCAACTGCGTGCGGGTGTGGACCTGGGCCCCTTGCATGGCATTCCCATTGCGCTGAAAGACATCATCGATATCGCGGGCCGCCCCACGACAATCGGTTCGCCCAACCACGCGCAGCGCATCGCCGCCCACACGGCGACGCTGGTGCGGCAGCTGCAACGCGCGGGCGCCATCGTGCTGGGCAAGACGCACATGGTGCAGTTCGCCATGGGCGCCTGGGGCACCAACGAACACATGGGCACGCCGCGCAATCCCTGGGACGACGCGGTGCATCGCATTCCCGGCGGCTCCAGCAGCGGCTCGGCCGTGGCGGTGGCGGGCCGGCTTGCGCCGCTGGCCATCGGCACGGACACGGGCGGCTCGGTGCGGGTGCCGGCCAGCTATTGCGGCATCACGGGCTTCAAGCCGACGGCAGGGCGGATATCCACCGAAGGCGTCGCGACACTGAGCCACACGCTGGACAGCGTAGGCGTCTTCGCACACAGCGCGGCGGACGCGCGCACCGTGTTCGACGCACTGGTCCCTGCCCAGCCGGGCGAGTGGGCCGAAGGATTCCACGCGCCGCGCTTTGACGTGCGCGGCATGACGCTGGCCCGCTTGCCCGACGAATTTCTGCCAGACGTGCAGCCCGCCGTGCGCGAAGCCTACGAAGATTCGGTGGCCGTGTACCAGTCGCTGGGCGCGCGCATCGTCACCGTGACGCTGCCCGCCACGCTGGCGCACTTCAAGGCGGTCACGGGCGACATCATGATGACCGAGGGCGCGTTCTCATTCGAACGCGAAATCACGGACATGAGCCTGCCTGTAGACGATTCCGTGCGGCCACGGTTGTTGGTGGGGCTGGAGGTGCCGGCCACCCGCTATCTGGCCGCGCTGCGCGAGCGTGATCGCTTGCAGGCCGATCTATTGCAACGGTTGCAGGGCGTAGCGGGGCTGTTGACGCCCACCACGCTGACCACCGCGTTGCCGCTTGAGCAGGTCGATCATGGCAATGCGCCGGTGCACTACACGCGCATTGGCAACCTGCTGCAGATGTGCGGGCTGTCGGTGCCGAATGGCCGCGACGCCAATGACTTGCCGACCGGCTTGCAGATTCTTTGCCCAGGCGGCGAAGACCGGCTGGCGCTGTTCCTGGCCGAGGTCTATCAACACCACACCGATTGGCATCTGGCGCGCGCGGAGCCGCAGGCGGAACACGTTCCGGGCTGACGCGGCGCAAGAACTAAAACCTACAAGGGGAAATCATGAAGCGTAGGACCCTGGCGGCGCTGCTGGCGGCCGTCCCGATGGTTGCCGTCCGGCGGGTTGCTGTGCGGTTTGCTGTGCGGTGTGCTGTGGGGCGTTCTGTGGGGCGTTCTTTGGGGCGTTCTGTGCGGTGTTCTGTGCGGTGTTCTGTGCGGCTTTCGGCCGCCCCGTTGTTGGCCGCTCTGACGTCGGCCGCTCTGACCTCTGCCGCTTTGGCGCCGGCCGTCTCGATGGCGGCGGACGCTGACGCCTTGCCCGACGTCCACTTCCAGGTGGTCGGGGGCGGCAGCCACAACTACACGTACTCGGCGGTTGAAAAGCCCTTCTGGGAAAAGACCTTGCCGGCCGCATCGGGCGGCCATGTCACGGCTGAACTGGCGGGTCTGAACGAACGCGGGCTGAAAGGCCCCGAGATCTTGCGCTTGATGCGGGGCAACGCGCTGGACGTCGGCATGGGCGTGTTCGCCTTTGTCAGCGGCGACGACGCCATGCTGGAAGGCGTGGACCTGCCCGGGATGGCGCCCGACATCGCCACCGCCAGAAAGATGGTGCAGGCGTACCGGCCGGTGCTCGAAGCCCGCATGCGCGACCGCCACGGCGTGCATCTGCTGGCCACGGTGCCATACACGGCGCAGGTGTTCTTCTGCCGCGAACCCGTGCAGCAGCTTGAAGACCTGAAGGGCCGCAAGATCCGCACGCGCGGCCGCAACATGGCGGACTTCATCAGCGCGCTGGGCGGCTCGCCGGTCACTATTCCGTTTGCTGAAGTGATCCCTGCGCTACAGACCGGCGTGGTGGATTGCGCGGTGTCGGGCATCGGCTCGGGCAACTCGGCCAAGTGGTACGACGTGGCCAAGCACCTGTACAACCTGCCGACCGACTGGTCCATTGGCTTTTACGCCATGGGCGAAAAGCGCTGGCAGCGGCTGGACCCAGCTGTGCAACGGTTTCTGCAAGAACAGGCCCGTGTTCTGGAAGACCGCCTCTGGCAAGAGACGGGGCGCGAGAACGACTTTGCGCTGGCCTGCAACACGGGGCAGGGCGAATGCCGCATTCACACGAAGGCCGACATGCAGGCGGCCTCGCCTTCGCCCGCCGAGCGGGAACGGCTGCACGCCATCGCCTCGCAAGTGGCGGGTGAATGGGGCAAGCGCTGCGGTGCGGAGTGCGCCCGCGCGTGGAGCGGATCGGTCGGCCAGGCGTTGGGCGTGACCTTGCGCTAACGCCACTCAAACAAGGAGATTCCATGTCATCGACTACTCATGCTCCGGTGCGCGTCCTGGAGCGCATTGCACGCGGCGGCGTCTGGATCGGCGGGCTAGGCCTGATGGCTGCGTCCTGGCTCATCGTCGTTGATCTTGCTGCGCGCAAACTGGCCGGCGTGTCGCTGGGCGGCGCCGACGAGATCGCGGGTTACGTGCTGGCGGTGGCCAGCGCCTGGGCGTTTCCCATCACGCTGCTGCGCCGCTCGCACATCCGCGTCGACGTGCTCTACACGCATCTTTCCGCGAAGACCCGCGTAGCGCTCGACTTTTTTGCGATCGCTTGCCTGAGCGTCTTCATCGGCTTGCTGACGTTTCACGCCTGGGGCGTGCTGGCCGACTCCATCCGCTTTCGTTCGGTGTCGAACACGCCGTTGCAGGTGCCGCAATGGATTCCGCAGTCGTTGTGGTTTGCAGGCTATGCGTTCTTCCTGCTGACCATCGTGGTGCTGGCTGCGTGCGCGGTTGCGCGGTTGATGGCAGGCCGCTGGCAAGACGTGAATGGTTTGATCGGCATTCATTCGCTTGATGAAGAGATTCAGGCGGAAACGCAATCGGCGGCACCCCCGCCCGTTGCCGCGCCTGCCACCCCAATGCAACGCTAGGAGCGCCGCATGTTGACTCTGACGATTTCCATGCTGCTCGGCCTGCTGGCGCTGAGCGTGACGGCGGCCGCTACCGTGGGCCTGTTGGGCGTAACGCTGGCGGGCGCGTATTCCCCGCTGTCGCTCGTGAACGCCATGGGCGAACTGGCCTGGGGCACCAGCTCTGAATTCTTGCTGGTGGCCATCCCCTTGTACGTGCTGATGGGTGAATTGCTGGTCAGTTCGGGCGTGGCCGGGCAGATGTATGGCGCGGTGTCCAAATGGGTGTCGTGGCTGCCTGGCGGGCTGATGAACGCGAACATCGGCGCGTCCGCGCTGTTCTCGGCCACCAGCGGGTCCAGCGTGGCTACCGCCGCCACCATCTCTACGCTGGCGTTGCCCGAGCAGCGCAAGGCGGGCTACAACGCGCCGCTGTTTCTGGGGTCGATCGCGGCGGGCGGCACGCTGGGCATCCTGATCCCGCCATCGATCAACATGATCGTCTATGCGCTGATCGCCAACGTGTCCGTGCCCAAGCTGTATCTGGCGGCCACGCTGCCCGGCCTGCTGCTGGTCTGCCTGTTCATTCTGCTGATCGTGGGCTTGTGTCTGTGGCGGCCGGGGCTTGCCGGCAGCCTGCCGTCGATCAGCTGGGCTGAACGGATTGCCGCCTTGCCGCATCTGGTGCCCCCGCTGGCCATCTTCGTGCTGGTGATCGGCGTGATCTATGGCGGCATCGCCACCGCCAGCGAATCCGCCGCGCTGGGCGTGGTGGCGGCGACGCTGTTGTGCGCGGCCAAGGGCGCGCTCAGCTGGAACATGCTGAGCCGCGCTTTCGAGGCCACGCTGCGCACAACGGGCATGATCATCCTGATCACGCTGGCGGCCTTCTTTCTGAACTTCGTGCTGTCGTCCGTGGGCCTGACGACGATGCTGGTAGATGCGGTGCAAGGACTCGACCTGCCGCCACTGGGCATGATGCTGGCCATCATCGCGTTCTACATCCTGCTGGGCTGCTTCATGGACACGCTGGCGATGCTGGTGACGACCGCGCCGTTGACCGTGCCGATCGTCGTCGCCTTGGGTTACGACCCGGTGTGGTTCGGCATCATGTTGATCGTGCTGTGCGAAATGGGGCAGCTGACGCCGCCGTTTGGCATGAACCTGTTCGTGGTGCACAGCGTGCGAGGCGAGGGAAAGTTCATGGATGTCGTCATCGGCGTGCTGCCGTTTCTGGCGGTGCTGCTGGTGATGATCGCGCTGCTGCTGGCCGTGCCACAACTGGCGACGTGGTTGCCGGCGGCGATGTCGGGGCGGTAGTGCACGTCAGGCTGTGGATGTAACGGCCTGATGATGATGGATACTTTCCTGGGGCGCAGCATCGCCCCCCGTGTCAACTTGGCAGGAGTGCTTACATCCGGTTGACGACTCGGGCGGTATGCCTCGGTTAAGGTCTGCGGTGGCAGACACGCCGGCGTGTCTCGTTTGGAGTCAGACGCACTATGCATTTCAGGCAGTCACTCAAGACCGCTGCGCGGCTTAACCCCTTGTCGCATCGTTCGATGCATTGGGTGCAAGAGCGCAGCCAGTTCATCAAGGCGTTGTTGGCGAACCCCGCCGCCATTGGCGCTATCGCGCCCTCCAGCGCAGCGCTGGCGGCGGCCATCACGGCGCCCTTGCACGCGGCGGAAGGCAAAGTGCTGGAGCTGGGTTGCGGCACCGGCGTCTTCACGCGCGAGATGGTGCGCAAGGGCGTGGACCCGTCGAACCTGGTGCTGGTTGAACAGGACTCCGCCATGAGCTCCCGCCTGCGCCAACAGTTTCCGAATGCGACCGTGCTTCAGGCGTCCGCCGAGGATCTGTCGCGTGACACGCATCCGGAGCTGGACGGCATCGGCGCCACCATCTGCGGGCTGCCCTTGCGCAACATGAGCTCGGCGCTGCATAGCCGCTTATTGGCGGCGGTGTTCGAGGCGATGCGTCCGGGCGGGGCCATGCACTTGTTTACCTATGGCGTGCGCTGCCCGATATCCGCCAGTGTGCTGGACGACTTCGGTTTGAAGGCCCGGCGGTCCAGCTTTGTGCCGTTGAATCTGCCGCCCGCGTCCGTCTACAGCCTGTCGCGCTACGCCTGAAGCCGGCGCCACGCCACGGGGCTGCATCCCATGGCGCGCGAAAAGGTGCGGGTGAAATGGCTCTGGTCGGCATACCCGCACAAATGCGCAATCTGACCCAGCAGCAGCGTGGACGTGCGCAGATAGTCCTTGGCGCGGTCCAGCCGCGCCTGCATCAGCCAGCGGTGCGGCGGCAGCCCGGTCGTCTCACGAAACGCGCGCGCAAAGTGGCTGCGCGACAGCCCGCAAGCCTGTGCAAGTTCAGCCAGCGGCAGATCGCCATCCATGTGCGCCAGCATCATCTCTTTGGCGCGGCGCTCTTGCCAGGGCGCCAAGCCGCCGCGCAGGCGGGGCGGGGTCAAGCTGCCATAGGTCTTGGATAAATGTGCGTGCAGCGCCAGCGCCATATGGTCAACAAACAGGCGCGAGGCGCATTCAGGGTGCGCCAGGGCCGGCAGCAACGCTTGCCCGAGTTGATGCACGGTGGGGTCGATGGTGGCCAGATGCGGCGGGTGAAACAGCCGCCCGGCCCGGCGGCCGCCGATGTCTTCAGCGGTTTCATCCAGCGCGGATTGCGGCACATAGAATTGCAGGCAGTCGTAGCTGCCACGCAAGTTCGACACCCAATGGCGGTCCAGGTCGTAGATGATCAAGGTGCCTACGCTGGATGGGCGATGGGGGGCGGGCTTGCCGTCCACCCACAAATCCTGCTCGGAAAACGGCTTCAGCTGCAACACCACCAGGTAGGCCGCTTCCAGCTGATAGGGCTCGGTGAGCCCGTTGTCACGCCGAGCGCTTTGAACGCGGGAAATGCCGATGGGAGAGGCTTGCAACGCATTGCTGACGATGGTCTGCGTGACCTCGGCATGCATGTGTGCGGAGTATTCCCACGACGTCGAGCTTTGATCCATGGAAAGCCGCTTGCATTGTCAAGAACAGTGAAGCGGGAATTTTAGCCGGTAGATGCTGACGGCTGACGGCAGGCGCGTCATCCTTGGGTACCGGTAATTTCTCACTGGTGACTTTCATGCTGACCCCCCACGCCTAGTCTCTTTTGGCCGCACTAAAGCAGGAGTGCCGCGCGCGGACGATTGAATCCGGCGTGGCCTCGTTGCCGCCGGTAGGTGCGCGGCGCATGATAGGCGCGTTGTCTAACGGCGAAGCCAAGGACGGGACTCTGCGATGAAAGACCAAACTGATTACGCCTGTGCGGCGATTACCGGCCCGGAAGACAGAGGAACGGGCGTTTATTTACGGCTGGAATCTGACGGCAGCACGCGCAAGGTGCTGATACGTGTCAGGTCGTATGTTGAGTTCGTGGATCACGCCGAAGACCCCGCGGTGATCGCTTGCCGATGGGTGCCCGAACAAATCATGAGCTATCTGGACTTGCAGAACACAAGCTGCATGCCCGACGCGTGCGTAGATCGATGTATTCGCTTGGGATGTCTTTGTCATCCCAATACGAAGATGTGCGGCTGACATCAACTTGCCCCGGGGGGGTAAGACATGAGCAAGAAAAGCAACGTGATTTTTCGCCTGGTCGTGGCGTATGCGGTACTGCTGTTGGTGGCGGCCGTATGGTCGTGGAAGTTCGTCAATACCGGTGACGAGTTCGTCAAGCTCATTGCCGCGTGGATTGCGGCGTTGACAGCAGCGCTCGGTGCCGCCGTGTCGTTGATCGTCCTGTCCAGTCAGCAGGCGGCCAACAGCGAACTTGAAGCGCTGAAGGGAGATATCAGCAGCAAAGTGAACGGCGATCTCGCACGGTTGAAGGGTGAGATCGATCGCGGTATGCAGCTTGTCGATTTCGCCATGGGGCAAGTCGCTATCGCAAGCGTCACAGTCAGTACCGCAATATCGAGCTACTACTACGCCCTTGCTGCGTTGGAGTACGGCGGCTATGTCGACGCTGATGCGGAGGCGGCCGAGAAGTTGATGCGACAGGCGCGTCCGCGTCTGATGGATCTTATTCCCGGGGCAACGCCGGCATTCGAAAGCTTCTGGCAGGTAGGCGCCAACATCCAGGGTGAACTACGCAATATGGGCGATCGCAACGACAAGCCCGAGGCGATGAAGCAGGTCTGGCGAGACTATGCGCGGGACTTCGGCGACAAGATGAAAGCCGCCGAAGCCGCACTGATGACATCGCGGGAAAAGGCGCGTGAAGGCACGTTGTAGCCGTTGCGCCAGACGGCTACATCGGTTTCAGTTGCAGCGTTCTACCGGCAAGCCGTAGCCGACCGTGATGGCGTTGACCGGGACGTCCTTGAAGGCGGCTTCCGCGGCGGTGTCAAAGCGGGTTTCGCAATTGAATTTCCGGTTGAGCACGTAGTCTTGGCCAGCGGCCTTCTTGATGTCGGCTTCCCATTGGTCGGCCGCATCCAGCGCCTTGTCGCCCGCCAGCACCATTTCCATCAAGACTTCCAGGCCGCCCGACGAACGCGGAGCCACCCATAGGGCATAGGCCGACGGGTCCACGGCGTTGCCGCAGTCCGTCAGGCAGCTTGCCGTGTAGCGTTGGCCACGGCCAAACGCGCCCGGGGTGATGGGCTGACCGGCCTTGGGGGCGTCTTCACCAATGAAGCTCGTCAGGTCGGGCTTGCAGTTGTCGGCCAAGTCCATGCGCAGAGCCGAGACCTTGTCGTTGGTGATGGTGGCCGTGATGCGGCATTCCTGCACCACGAAAACGTGGTCATTTTTGAAGGATTCGCGCGGCACCCCGGCAATCGATTCGAAGTAGCGCTGCGTCGTGCCCAGCATGCTGCCGTTGAACACTTCCTTCACCGTTGCGGCTTGCGAAGCGCTAGCGCCGGCCATGAGGATGCCCAGGGTCAAGGCCTTGAATTTCATAGGAAAAACACTCCGTCGTGTGTGGGTTCTTGCGCCGCGCGTGAGGTCAGCGGGGCGGGATGCACCGGCATGCTGCCACAAAGTGCCGCACGCCTCCATGTCAAAAAAGGTGATCGGGCGTCGGGCTGCTATATTTTCGCGATTCCATGACCTCTGTAAAGGATGCGCGAATGCGATCGATCGTAGGCAAGAATCGGGTGTTGGCGCGTTGGCAATGGAAGGGCAAGTTTGCCGCGACGCTGGTGTTTGCCGGGCTATTGAGCGCGTGTTCAACGTCGTCAGGGTTGTGCGACAGCTTCGGCCCGAGCCAAAGCGCGTCGATGGATGTGCCGCCAGCCGCCTCCGCCCAGAAGGTGTTTGCCTGCCTGGACGAGGCCACCAGCGGCAAGGGCGATCGCCCTGAATACGCAGGCAAGGGCAAGGCCACCCGGGATCTGACGGCCGGCGTGTACGAGACAGACCAGTACCGCGCGTCGAACGTATCCGGGTTTCGTCTGAAAGCCGAGCTGTCAAAGAAGACGCCGTCGACGCTGACCCTGACCTTGCGGGGCGCGGGCGCGTACTGCGCGGACTTGGGCGTCAATCAGGAAATGGCGCGGTTGAAGGCAGACGTTTCGGCTTGCCTTCAGCGTTGAACTGACGGCTCCAGCACCGCCAAAATGTTGCGTGCCGCGGCCATGCCCATGTTCACATAGGCCGCGCTGGTGACGCCGCCAATGTGCGGGCTGAGGATGATGCGCGGTTCTTCTTGGAAGGGGTGGCCGGCCGCCATCGGTTCGGTGGCGAAGCTGTCCAGGCCCGCCGCCATCACCTGGCCGGATCGCACCGCCGCCAGCAGCGCGTCTTCGTCCACCAAACCGCCGCGCGCGGTGTTGACGAGAATCACGCCCGGCCGGCATTGCGCCAGCGTGGCGGCATTGACCATGCCGCGGTTGTCATCCGTCAGCGGGCAGTGCAGGGAGATCGCATCGGCGTCCTTCCAGATGCGCTCCAACGGCACACGCTCAACATACGCGGGCAGGTTCTGCGCGTAAGGATCAAAACCGATCACGCGCATGTCCATGCCGTGCGCCACCGCCGCCATGCGCTGGCCGATGGCGCCCAGGCCGATCAGGCCAATCGTCTTGCCGGCCAGTTCCACGCTCTTGTGCGTGGACTTGTCCCAGTGGCCGCCGCGCATGCGTGCATCCAGCGCCACCACCGATTTGGCGCAGCTCATCAAGAGCGCCAGCGCCTGCTCGGCGACCGCCGCCGCGTTCACGCCCACGGCGGCAACCACGTCGATGCCGCGTTGTGCGGCCGCGGCCTTGTCGATGGTGTCGGTGCCGCTGCCATGCTTGGAGATCACGCGCAGCGCCGGCGCCGCATCCATCGCGGCCGCGCCGACCTTGCTGTAGCGCACGATGATGGCAATGGGGTTGTGCGTGCGGCACAGCGCCACGACGTCGTCTTCAGACGGCGTCTTGCCCGCGTAGACCACGTTGAAGTCGCCCAGCAGCGCCAGCGCTTCGGGCGCCAGGTCGGCCGCCGTGACGAGGATGGCGGGTTTGTCAGAAGCGGGAGCGTTCACAGCGATTCCCCTTCCTTCAACACACCCGCCGCACGCAGCGCTGCCGTCAGCCACTTGGCCTCGGTGTCGCCCGCCTGGATGGCGGCGATGCGGGCGGCTTCGTCGCGCACTTTCTTTTCGGCGGCGGGAAGCAGGCCTTCAATTTTTTCGCGTTCGACGACAACCACGCCGTCGGCGTCGCCGATGATGAAGTCGCCCGCATTGACGGTCACGCCGCCCACCGACACGGGGTGGCCGATGCGGCCGGGCACGTTCTTGGTCGGGCCGTTGGGGTTGGTGCCTGCGGCGAACACCGGGTAGTCCATCTCGATGATTTCGACGGTGTCGCGTGCCGCGCCATCCATCACCACGCCCGCGATGCCCAGCTTGCGGCAGGCGGTCATCATGATGGTGCCCATCAGCGCCGAGCTCAGATCGCCCTTGCCGTCGATGACCAGCACATCGCCCGGCTTGGCCAGCGAGATGGCGGCGTGAATCATCAGGTTGTCGCCCGGCCGAACTTCAACGGTGAGCGCCGTGCCCGCGACTCTCATGCTGGGATGCAAGGGCCGGATGCGGCCGCTGAGCGCGCCGCGGCGGCCAGCCACGTCGGCCAGAATCGCGGGTTGCAGTTCCGCCGCGCGGCGCACGATGGCGGCGTCTACGCGGGGAAAGTCTTTGATGATGTCCTGGTTTGCCATGAAGATTCCTGTAAGAGTCAGAAGGGAGGTGGGGCGTCGTCAGGCCGGCTTGATGCCAGCGTCGCGAATGACCTTGCCCCACTTGTCGAAGTCGGCCTTGCGGGTCTGGTCCAATGCCTGCGGCGAGCCGCCGGCGAGCGTGATGCCAAGCTGCTCGGCCAGCGCAATCAACGCGGGGCTTTGCAGCGCTTTGGCGATATCGGTATTCAGCCGTTCGATGACGGCGGCAGGCGTGCTGGCCGGGGCGAACACGGCTTGCCATTGCTCGACCACGAAGTCGGGCATGCCGGCATCTTCCATGGTGGGAACGTTGGGCAGGGCGGGCAGGCGGCGGGCCGACGTGGCGGCCAAGGCGCGCAGCGCTCCCGTGCGCACATGGGGGAGCGCGGCGGCGGCCGGGATGAAGGCGAACTGCACCTGGCCGGCCAGCGTGTCCTGCAAGGCGGGCGTGTCGCCCTTGTAAGGCACGTGCAGGAATCGCGCCCCGGTGCGTTGCTGTAGCAGTTCGCCCTGCATATGCAGGATGGTCCCCGTGCCGCCAGAGGCATAGGCCAGGCTTTGCGGCGCGGCCTTTGCGGCTTTCAGCAGGTCGTCCAGCGTCTTGAAGGGTTGCGCCGCGCCCACGACCAACAGGTGCGGGATCGTGCCGATCATGATGACGGGCGCGAAGTCCGCGACCGGGTCATAGGTGAGCTTGCCCATTACGTGCGGCGCGATGGCTTGCGGGCCGATCGAGGTGCCTAGCAGCGTCAGACCGTCGGGTTCGGCGCGCGCGACGCGTGCGGCGCCGATGGTGCCTGTTGCGCCCGGCCGGTTGTCGACGATCACGCGGGTGGCAAGCAGCGCATCGAGTTGCTGCGCGATGGCGCGGCCCAGCACGTCGGTGCTGCCGCCCGCCGGATAAGGCACGACCCAGGTGATGGTCTTGCCTGCCGGCCAGTCCGGCGCTGCGCGCACGTTGAAAGCCGTGGTGGCGGCCAGTGCTGCGCCAAGGGTCAGCAGGCGGCGCCGGGTGAGGGTTGCGGTGGCCAGGGTAGGCATGAGGGTGTCTCCGTGATGTTGTCTTTTTTCATTCCGGAAAGCCGTAGAGGGCTGCCGGGTTGCTCACCAGAATGCGATTCAATGCGGCCGGGCTGCTTGCCCATTCGCTCAGCCGGTCGAGCTGGCGGGCGTCATCGGGCATAGGCTGTTTGCCGGCCGACGCGGTAGCGTGCGGCCAGTCGCTGCCCCAGATAACGTGGTCGGGGTTGGCGTCGAGGTAGGTGCGCGCCAAGGCATGCAGCGATGGGTCGTCGGTCGACCGCTGATCACTGACGAGATACCCGCCAGACAGCTTCACCCAGGCGCGCCCGGCGCCAAGCAAGCGCAGCACCCGCGCATGCGCGGGATGCTGGCCGGCCAGCGCGGGCGTGATGCGGGCCAGGTGGTCGAACACGATGGGCGAGGGTAACGACGACAGCAGTTCGCCCAGCTGCGCGAGCTGATCGGGCGGCATCAGCAACTGCACGTGCCAGCCCAGCGGCGCCACTCGCGCGGCCAAGGGCGCGATGTGCGCCGCCGACCCCGTCACGCCCAGCGACAGGTTCAGCCGAATGCCACGCACGCCCTGCGCATGCAGCGCTTCCAGTTGCGCGTCGGACTCCGTGCCGTCGATGACGGCGACGCCGCGCGCCTGTTCACCCAATTCGGCCAGACCGGCCAGCATGCTGCGGTTGTCTGCGCCATAGGTGGAAGGTGTGACCAGCACCGCGCGCTGCGTGCCGAGCCGGGATTGGATCGCGCGGTACTGCGCAATGCTTGCGTCCGGCGGCAGCAACGTTGCGCCCGCCGCGGGCGGATAGCGGCCGTCGTAGACGTGGACATGGCAGTCGCAAGCGCCAGCGGGCGCGGCGATGGCAGGCCGTCCTTCACCGGCAGAATAGGCGTAGGGGGCACGCATGAAAGGTCACTCGACGCGGGCGCCCGAGTCCTTGACGATCTTTCCCCAGCGGGCGCGGTCGTCGCGGATCAGTGTGGCGAAGTCCTCAGGGGTGCCCGTCAACACGCGCGCGCCTTGTTCCTGATACTTCACGCTCAGTTCCTTGGATTGCAGCGCCTTGTTGAACTCGGCGTTCAGGCGGTCCACGATGTCTTTCGGCACGCCCTTGGGGGCGGCCAGGCCGAACCAGGTCACGGCTTCAAACCCCGGATAGCCGCGTTCGGCGATGGTGGGCACGTCGGGCAGATCGGGCACGCGTTGCGCGGACGTGACCGCCAGCGCGCGCATCTTGCCGTTGCGCACGTGGCCGATCAGCGTGGGAACGGACGACAGGTACATGTCGATCTGCCCGCCGATCAGGTCATTGGAGGCCTGCGCGGCCCCTTTGTAGGGGATGTGCGTGAGCTGGATGCCGGCTGCGTTCTGCAACTGCACGGCCGCCAGATGCGACACGGTGCCGTTGCCCGAGCTGGCGTAATTCAGTATTCCCGGCTTCGCCTTGGCGGCCGCAATCATGTCGTCCAGCGACTTCAACGGCGAACCCGCCGGCACCACGATCACCAGCGGCGCGTCGGCAATGAGCCCAATCGCGCTCAGGTCTTTCTCGGGGTCATAGGGCAGCTTGGCGTACAGCGTGGGGTTGATCGCCAGGTTGCTGGTTTGCCCCAGCACCAGCGAATAACCATCGGGGTCGGACTTGGCCACCGTGTCCACGCCGATGTTGCCGCCGGACCCGGGGCGGTTCTCGGTCACGATGTTCCAGCCGGTGTTGCTGGCGACCTTCACGGCGGCTTCGCGGGCCAGCACGTCGGTGCCGCCGCCCGGGGGGAACGGGACGACCAGGCGGATGGGTTTGTTGGGGTAGCCCTGGGCCAGGCTGAGCCCGGTTGCGCAGACGAGGGCGAGTCCTGAGAGCGCGCGTACGACGACCTTCATGGTTTGTCTCCGATTTTTGTTTTGGTAGGCGCATTGTCGGATCGTGTTCCGCACAATACAATCCAAGTTCGTCTAGCGAAACATGTTGCGTACCATGAACGAAGAAGAGACTGGCAACCCCGATGCCGCGAAGGCAGGCGAGGACGGCGAAGAAGGCGTTATTGCGGTGCGCCGCGCCATGCGCATCCTGGAGGCGTTCGGCGTTGAAGATTCGCACCTGACGCTGGCGGAACTGAGCCGGCGCACCGGCTGCCATCGTTCGACGGTGCTGCGGCTGGCGCGCACGCTCGCCATGGACGATTACCTGGCGCAACGTGCCGATGGCACCTGGCGGCTGGCGCGCGCGGCCGGCTGGCTGGGCGCTTGTTATCAGGCCACCTTCAACGTGCAGGAAGTGGTGCAGCCGGTGCTGCGCGAGCTATCGGCCGCCACGGGCGAAAGCGCCACGTTCTATGTGCGCGAGGGCAACCAGCGGATCTGCATGGCGCGTGTCGAAGGGCCCAAGTCCATCCGCCATCACGTGCGGGTGGGGGCGTCGCTGCCGCTCACGCTGGGCAGCCCGGGCCGCGTGCTGCTGGCCTTCTCCGGCGAAGCTGGCGAGCCCTACGAATCCGTGCGGCGGGCCGGCTACATGATGTCGCTGGGCGAGCGCGACGCCGAGGTCTCAAGCCTCTCGGCGCCGGTCTATGGCATGAACTGGACCTTGCTGGGCGCAATGTGCATCTCGGGCCCGATCTCCCGGCTGACCGAGCAAGTGCTGCTGGGCCACAAGGATGCCATTCTTGCCGCGGCCAGCCGGCTGTCGCGCTCGATGATGGGCGCGCGGCAGGGCGCTTGAACGCGCGTGGCGACTCACGCGGTTCAGCAGGTGTCAGCGCGATTCAGCGTGATTCAGCGAGGTTCAGCTCGGTTCAGAATTTCTCCGGAACGAATCGAATCGGCCGATCCGGCTCTTGATACCCCTGCGCCTTTTGCCGCTTAGGCAGTTTGACTTCGGGATGGGGCAGGGCTTTGTACGGAATGCTCTGAAGGATGTGGCTGATGATGTTCAGGCGCACGCGCTTCTTGTTGTTGGAGTCGGCCACGTACCACGGCGCATGGTCGGTATCGCTGGCGGCAAACATGTCGTCTCGCGCCCGTGAATAGTCGTACCAGTGGCTGTACGAATCCAGGTCCAGCTTCGACAGCTTCCAGATCTTGCGCTCGTCGTGAATGCGCGCTTGAAGCCGGCGGGTCTGTTCTTCTTCGCTGACTTCCAGCCAGTACTTCAGCAGGATGATCCCGGAATCAACGATCGCCCGTTCTACCAGCGGCACCGCTTTCAGGAACACCTTGGCCTGTTCCTTCGTGCAAAAGCCCATTACGCGTTCGACCCCCGCGCGGTTGTACCAGCTGCGGTCGAAGATCACGATTTCACCGGCTGCGGGCAGATGCGGCAGATAACGCTGCACATACATCTGCGTCTTCTCGCGATCGGTGGGTGAGGGCAAGGCAATGACGCGAAACACGCGCGGGCTGACGCGCTCCGTAATCGCTTTGATGGTGCCGCCCTTGCCCGCGCCATCGCGGCCTTCAAACAGAATGCAGACCTTGGCGCCGCTATGCACCACCCACTGCTGAAGTTTGACCAGTTCGATATGCAGGCGGGCGAGTTCTTTTTCGTAGTCCTTGCCCGTCAGGGGCTTTGCTGTTTTCACGCTGTCTTCCGCTGCTCTTTTCTTGGCCATGATGTGCCTCCTTGAGTCGCACGAATTACTTGCGTATTGCTCTTGTATTGCTCGGGTATTTCCCACGTCCTTCGCGATTGTGAGGCGCGAGCCCGCCGCGCGTCCATGATGATTCCGGCGAAAAGCCGTCAGGCGGGATGCGAATGCGGATGCCGCCTGCGCCGGGTTTCGGACGGCGTTTCTAGAAACAGGTCGTGATAGCGCGCGGCCGCGTATGTGGAATACGGATAGCCATGCTGAAAAAAGCAATCGGAAACGGTCTGCTGGTTATTGCTGTGGGCCAGGTCCAGATAAACGTCATGCAGTTTTCTCAAGGCTAAGTAATGGCCCGGACTCATGCCGAAACAGGCCTGGAAAACATCGCGCAAGCTGCGTTCGCTGATCTTCAGGCCCTTGCGCAATTCGTCCACATGCACCGCCTGCTGCGGGTCGCGAAAGATGGCCAGCGCCAACTCGCACAGCTGGGGCAAGCGCAAGCTGGGCCGGCCCTTGTTCTTGTCGTGCGGCACACGGTTGGCGATCAGATTACGCAAGCGCTGCTCAACCAGACGGCGCCCCAGCGCGGGCGGGCAGGCGGGCGCCATCGACAGGAGCGCCGCCTCGCGCAGCGCGGCAACTTGCAGGGGGTCTGCTTTCACCATGTCAGCCGCGCTAGCCCAGCGCCGCAGCGTTTGCGCCGCAAAGCTGTCGTCCATCAATAAATCAGACGCCAGCGGCAGCGCGATGCTGACCCAGTCATTGGGGCCAGCGGCGCGGAAGACGAACCCTTTGCCAGGCGCCAGCACACCCATCGAATCCTGACTAAAGGGGACGCCATTCAGCCATGCCTGGGCGGGCGAGGGTTCTGGCAATAGCAAGGTCAGGTGCGTGGCCCAGCCCGCGGCCTCGCACAGGTTAGGCACCCGGGTGACGCCGCGTTGCACGTCGATGCCATCCACATCCAGATGGCCGGTTCGCCAGCCGCCGTCTTTGGAACCCAGCAGGAATACCCTTACGTCGGCGTGGAATAGAGCGGCCGCGTACGAATCAAACGACTCGAAGTGCTGCAATTTCATCTAAGCCTCCACGCAAGAGAGCTGACGACATATTGCCGAAATTAGCATGGACTTAGCACTCCGTCACTGGCGAAAATGCAGCACACGTTCTCTTGCAAGGGGCTCTACATGTTTCTTGCCAAATCGCGGCGCCGGTTCGTGGCCGTAGCAACCGTTGCGCTGCTGTGCTTTCCCCTGACGGGACACGCGGTGTCGGGACACCTGGAGGACGCCATCGCGGATGTGCTCGTCTGGGTCGTGCTCGTTCTTGTCCCCATTCTGGCCATCTGGATCTTCTGGAAGCTGCACGTTTTGCCGGAAGTGATTGCCGAAAAACGTCATCACCCTCAAGCCGAGGCCATCAAGTCGCTGTGCCTGTTATCGCTGGTGTTTGGCGGCATGCTCTGGCCCTTTGCCTGGCTGTGGGCGCATACCAGACCCGTCGGATACCGGCTCGCCTATGGCCGCGACAAGCATGAGGAAGACGGGCCCGGTCCGGAAACCTTGGGTTGACCATAAAGGGGCGCCGGCATGCTTGAACTCATCTTGATGGTGTATGGGCTGTTGATTTGGCTGATCTTCATCAAGCTGAAGTGGCTGCCGTGGAACATCAAATCCCAGGTTGGCGTGGTGGCCATCGGGGCCGCCGGCGTGGCGGCGCTGGTGCTGATCATCAATGTGGTTACGCCATCGTCCAACGAGCTGCGCGTTGTCAATTACGTGGTGGAAATCATTCCCCGGGTGACCGGGCGCGTGGTGGAAATTGCGGTGGAAGGCAACCGGCTGATCAAGAAGGGCGACGTGCTGCTGCGCCTGGATGCGGAACCCTATCAATTGAAGGTCAGGCAGCTGGAAGCCAAGCTCATCGATGCGCAAGCCACGCGGCAATCGCTGGACCGTGACCTTGCCGCCGCGCAATCGTTGACGGCAGCGGCCTTGGCGCAAGTCGACCTTGCCCGGATGCGCTTGCGCCAAAGCACCGCCTTGGCGGCGCGCGGCGCGGGCAGCCAGTACGACGTGCAGAGCTTTCAAAGCGAATTGAAAGTCCGGCTGGGCAACTGGGAAGCCGCGCGCGAGACCGAACGCAAGATCAAATTGAATCAAGAGGCGGTGGTCGACGGGGACCAAGTAGCCGTGGCGCAGGTCAAGGCCGAGCTGGACACGGCGAAGTGGGAACTGGCGCAGACCACGCTGTATGCCCCCGCTGATGGCTACGCAATCAACTTGCAGGCGCGCGTGGGGTCATACGCGGCCGCGATACCGCTACGCCCCATCATGTCGTTTGTGGAGACCACGCAGCAGGTGATCGCGTTTTTTGATCAGAATCAGCTGACCAAAGTCGAGGAAGGCAACGAGGTCGAAGTGTCGCTGCGCACGGTGCCCGGCCACGTCTTCAAGGGCAAGGTGGATTCCATTGTGTGGGCCACTTCGCAAGGCCAATTCCAGGCATCGGGCCTGCTGCCCGGCACCACCAGCGAAGGCGCGCGAGCCGATGCGCCCATGCAGTTCGCGGTGCGCATTGATCTTGAAACGCCGCAAGACATGACGCTGGCGATGGGCGCCCGCGGTAATGCCGCAATCTACACGGACCGTCTGGGCGCGCTGCATATGGTGCGCAAAGTTATCTTCCGCGTGCAGTCCAAGCTGGATTATCTGGTTCTGAAGCTTCATTGACGGGGCCGACATGCACCCGAACCGCATGATCGTTCCCCAACTTCTCACCGCGATGTGCGCGGCCGCGCTGATGGCGGGCTGCGCCAACTTGGACGCGCCCACCAACCAGGCGATGGCCGAACAGGCCATGGAGGGCAAGGCAGTGCCTGAACACTGGGTCGCCAGCGCCAGGGTGGCGGCCTTTGATCCGGCATGGGCGGGATTTCCCGAACATGGAACCTTGCAAGCGTTGATTGATGAAGCACTGGCCAATAACCTGGACCTTCGTGTCGCGGCCAGCCGGGTGCAACAGGCGGCGCAGCAGGCCAGGCTGGCGGGCGCGGACCTGCTGCCCACGGTTGGCTTCGGGGCGCGCACGGCGACCGACCCCACGCCGGGCAGCGCATTTTCCGCCAATGGCTACGCCATCCTGATCAACTGGGAAATCGATTTATGGGGCAGGGCGCGCGCAGAGAAACGCGCGGGTGAGGCCGGATACCGGTCTACCGAAGCCGATTACGCATACGCGCGCCAGTCCATCGGCGCATTGACCGCCAAGAGTTGGCTTGCTGCGTTAGAGGCCACCGGCCAATTGGCGCTGGCGCAGGAACTTGAAAGCACGACCGGCGAACAGCTTGAACTGGTGCAATACCGTCGCCGCATTGGCAAGGTCAGCGAACTGGACGTGGCTTATTGGGCGCAGCAGCGCGAAGCCGCGGCAGATGTCGTGGCGCAACGGGAACAGGCGCGCATGCAGGCGCTGCGTGCGCTGGAGTTATTGCTGGGCCGCTACCCAGAAGGGGCCGCGCAAGCGAACGAAGCCATCCCCGACACCCCGCCGCCGCTTGCGCCCGGGCTGCCCTTGGACTTGCTGGACCGCAGGCCTGACCTGATTGCGGCGCGCGAGCGGATGGTGTCCGCGTACTTCGGCGCCGAAGAAGCCAAGGCCGCGCGCCTGCCCGCGATTTCCATC
This sequence comes from Achromobacter kerstersii, assembly GCF_902859595.1. Lineage (GTDB taxonomy): Bacteria > Pseudomonadota > Gammaproteobacteria > Burkholderiales > Burkholderiaceae_B > Achromobacter > Achromobacter kerstersii. Next base: position 83,307 of record NZ_CADIJQ010000009.1, read on the forward strand.
TTTGCGGGAGCGGGCCGTTTCACGAAAGATTACTCGGGGCTGGCCACCAGCATGCAGAGCTGGGTCTACCCGGTGGGCGCATCGTTGATCTGGCCGTTGTTTGATGCCGGCCGCCGCCAGATCACGCTGGAACTGCGTACCGAGCAGCAGCGCGAAGCGCTGGCGTCCTATGCACGCGCCATCCTCACGGCCATGGGCGAAGTGGAAAACGGATTGACGGGCGAGCAGCAACTGGCGCTGCGCGAGCGCGCGATTCAACGCCAGTATTCCGAAAGCACCCGCGCGCTGGAGCTGGCAGAGGTGCAGCGTCAGATTGGCCAGTTCGACACCTTCGATGTCTTGCAGCGCAAGCGCGATGTGTTGCGCGTGAAAGGCGACCTGTTGCATGTGCGCGCCGAACGGCTGGTTCAGCGCGTGAATCTGCATTTGGCGCTGGGCGGAAAGTTCAGTGTTGTCGATGTCCCTTCAGAGTAACGGGCCAGACGTACCGCAGATGGGGTATGGCCCGCCAAATTTTCAACGGCTAGATTCCGTTGAATAAGGAGAAGACCATGGATTGGTTCGTCGCTACGCTCAAGGCCTATCCCGAAATCGCGATCTTCCTGGCGCTCGGGATTGGCTATTGGATCGGAGGAAAGAGCTTCAAGGGATTCAGTCTTGGGGCGGTGACGGCAACGCTGCTGGTTGCGATTGTCATTGGCATCCTGGGCGTGAAGATTTCGCCGAACGTGAAGTCGGTTTTCTTCCTGATGTTCCTGTTTGCGGTGGGCTATGGCGTGGGTCCGCAGTTTGTGCGCGGCATCGCCAAAGACGGGCTGCCACAAGCGATTTTTGCCGTGATCATGGCGCTGTTCTCGCTGGGCGCGGCCGCAGTTGCCGCTGTCCTCGCGGGATATGACCTGGGTTCGGCCGCCGGTTTGTTTGCCGGGTCCCAGACCATTTCGGCGTCGATGGGGCTGGCGACTGACGCCATCAACCGCTTGGGCAAGTCGCCGGAAGAAGCGCAGGCGCTGCTGGATGCGATGCCTATTGCCTATGCCGTGACGTACATCTTCGGCACGGTGGGGTCGGCCATCATTCTGGCGCAGATCGGCCCCAAGCTGTTGGGCATTGATCTGGTTGCGGCCTGCAAGGAATACGAGCAGATGCTGGGCGCGGGAAGCGGCGCAGAAGGCGAAACGCAGTGGCATGACTTCGAGGTGCGTGCGTATTCCGTGGCGCCCGAGAGCCCGTTCATCGGCCGTGCGGTCGGCGACATCGAAGCGGGTACGCAGGATGGCGTGCGGGCCTTTGTTGAACGCATCCGCCGCGACGGCAAGATCATCGAAGCGGATCGGACCACGCTGATCCAGGCCGGAGACATTGTCGCCATCGGCGGCAAGCGCGATCAGCTGATTGCCCGGCTGGGTCCAAGCGGCCGCGAAGTGCAAGACGCCGAGCTGCTGGATATCAAGACCGAAGGCGTGGATATCTATATCTCGAACAAGAAGGTGGACGGCAAGCGGCTGGAAGAGCTGGCGCGCTGGCCCGGTGCGCGTGGCGTATTTCTGAAGCGCATACGCCGTGGCCCGACCGAGACCGTGATCCCTGTGTTGCCGAAGACGCAGCTGTTCCGTGGCGACGTCATCACGGTGGTGGGGCGCACGCAGGACATCAACACTACCGCCAAGGAAATCGGATATGTGGACCGGCCCACCACCGTAACCGATGTGGCGTTCATGTCGCTGGCCATCACAGTCGGCGCGCTGATCGGCGCCGCGGTGATCAATGTCAGGGGCATCCCGATCACCCTCTCAACGGCAGGCGGCGCGTTGATCGCCGGTATTGTGTTCGGCTGGTTCCGCGCGATTCGGCCTACCTTCGGCCGCATCCCTGAACCCACGCTCTGGTTCATGAATTCCGTGGGCCTGAATGTCTTCATCGCCGTGGTGGGCATTTCAGCCGGGCCGGGGTTTGTGGCCGGCTTGCAGAAGCTGGGGATCAGCCTGTTCCTGTGGGGCATTTTCGCAACCGCCGTCCCGCTGGTCCTGGGCATGTTCCTTGCCAAATTCGTTTTCAAATTTCATCCGGCGCTGATCCTTGGGATTTGCGCGGGCGCTCGCACCACGACCGCGGCGCTGGGCATGGTGTGCGAAGCCGCCAAGAGCCAGGTGCCCGGCTTGGGATATACGGTCACGTATGCCGTCGGCAATACCCTGCTGACCATATGGGGCATGGTCATCATCATGATTCTTGCTTAGGAGAGCACCATGACCCGTGACACAAATACTCCGCAGCATCTGGACCATCTGTTTTCGAATTCCGCCGCCCGGGCTGACCGGTGGCGCGACATGAATGCCAAGGCGCAGGCCTGGGCCGCCGCGGAACGAAGCGGCAAGCGCCATTCGGGCGGCGAGGCCGTGCAGCAGGCGTTGGCGGAATTGCGCGCGCTGGAAAGCTACTTCGCTTATCCCGGCGCGCACTTGCTGCACGCGCTGGACGACCGTTTGGCCGAAGGCGATGCGATAGGCGTGGCGCGCCTGGTGCTTCGCATGAGCGGCGCCTTGCTCTCTGGCAGCTACCGTTACGACAACAGCGAATGGGAAGTGGCTGACGAGACCTCTACCGATGTCCCCGACCGCCTGCCGCCCGGCTTGGGCGCGGGCGCACAGCGGCGGCCGTATTTCGAAACCCTGTTCGTGAACGCGATGTCTCCTGCACGTTCGGCGGCCATTTGCCAAGAGATCCGGCAACTGCGCCGGGCCGAAGATGGCCTGGTCTACGAACCCGTGCTGGTCGGCACCTTCGAAGACGCGGTACTGGCGACCATTCTTAACGGCAAGATCGAGGCGGTTGTCATCTATGACGGCGTGCCCTTTGGCTCCAAGCACGACACCCCGGTGCTGCGCGACTTCCTGACGGTGTATCAGCACATGGAGCCCTCTGCGGGCGAGACCCAAGAGGCGGGCCTCAAGCTGGCCCGTTTCATCGCCAACATCCGGCCGGAACTGGATGTCTATCTGCTGACCGACCGCAACGTCGAGCAGCTGGCGGGCGACCCGGCAGCGTCAGCGATCCGCCGCGTGTTCTATGAAGCTGAAGAACCCATGGAGGTCCACCTCAACATCCTGGAAGGCGTGCGCGACCGGCAGTCGACCCCGCACTTCGACAATCTCAAGCTCTATGCCTCGCGGCCGATCAGCACGTTTCACGCGCTGCCGATTGCGCGCGGCAAGTCCATCATCAAGTCGAACTGGATACGCGACTTCGGCGAGTTCTATGGCTTGAATCTGTTCCTGGCGGAAACGTCGGCCACGACAGGCGGGCTGGACAGCATGCTGGAGCCCACGGGCAACATCAAGCTTGCGCAAGAAAAGTTCGCGCGCGCAGTCGGTGCGGACCACGTTTTTTTCGTGACCAACGGCACGTCCACCTCGAACAAGATGGTCTACCAGGCCGTGACCAAGCCGGGCGACATCGTCATCGTCGACCGCAACTGCCATAAGTCTCACCACTACGGCATGGTGCTGTCCGGCGCGCAGCCGCTCTACGTTGAAGCGTTTCCGATGACGGAATATTCGATGTACGGCGCGGTGCCGCTGGCCACCATCAAGCGGGCGTTATTGGATCTCAAAGCGGAAGGGCGGCTCGACAAGGTGTCGATGATCACGCTGACCAACTGCACGTTCGATGGCCATATCTACAACACGCGCCGCGTCATGGCGGAATGCCTGGCCATCAAGCCAGACCTGATTTTTCTTTGGGACGAAGCCTGGTTCGGCTTTGCCCGGTGGTCACCGTTCCTGCGTCCCAGAACGGCCATGGGCGCGGCCGCCGCGCTTGAGCAATGGCGTGACGACCCAGCCGCCATGGAGGAATGGAACGCCCAGGTCAAGGAACTGGGCGAAGACCTGGACCCGAAAGACCCGCGCGTGATGGAACGGCAATTGGTGCCGAACCCGCAAACCATGCGCATCCGTGTCTATGAAACGGACTCCGTTCACAAGTCCATGTCGAGCCTGCGGCAAGGGTCGATTGTGGCTGTGCGCGATGAAGACTACGACCATCACATCTCGGCGTTTCACGAAGCCGTCTTCATTCACGCATCGACCTCGCCGAACGCGCAGATCATCGCTTCGCTGGATGTCGCTCGGCGCCAGATGGAGCTCGAAGGGTACGAGCTGGTCATGCGCGCGATTGAAGTCGCGTTGGCCATACGCCGCGAAGTGGCCAAGCATCCGCTGATCTCGAAGTACTTCAGCGTGCTGGGAGCCGACAAGATGATCCCGGAGGCGTATCGCGGCTCGGGCTTTTCTGACTACATGCAGCCGGGCATGACCTGGCTGACCGCCGTGAAGGCGTTGAAGGACGACGAGTTCTGCCTGGACCCCACCCGGTTGACGCTGGTGTGCGGTACGGCGGGATTCGACGGCACCACCTTCAAGAACCTGCTGGCCTCCAAGTACAACATCCAGCTGAACAAGACCTCGCGCAATAGCGCGCTGTTGCAAAGCAATATCAACAACACGCGCAGCGACGTGGCCGCGTTGATCAAGGTGCTGTTGGAGATCTCCCAAGATATTGAGGCCCGGCTCAAGTCCGAAGGGGAGGAAGGGCGAATGGCGTTCGCCGCCAAGGTCAAGAGCTTGATGGAAGACGTGCCCAGCCTGCCCAACTTCAGCAGCTTTCACGATGGTTACCGCGACAATCCCGCCAGCACCACGTCGGAAGGCAATATGCGCACCGCCTTCTTCGCGGCCTACAACGAGGACGAGTGCGAGTACCTGCCCTTGACCAGCCCCAAGCTGGACGAACGCCTGGCGAATGGCCCGGAACTGGTATCGGCAAACTTTGTGATCCCGTATCCGCCCGGCTTTCCCATCATGGTGCCTGGCCAGATCATCGATGCCGGCACCATCGAATTCATGCGCAAGCTGGATGTGAAGGAAATCCACGGCTATCAGGCGGCGCGCGGGATCAAGCTGATTCAGCCATCTGCAATAGGGAAGAAGGGGGGCACGAAGTAGGTCTACGCCGGGGTTGGCCGCGCCGCCGCATTGCGACGGGGGCGCGGCCCGGGCGTTCGTGACGTGCGCGCTATTGGCAAAGTCGTGTGGCCACCGTCGTCACGATGGTTCCGTCGGGCAACTCGTAGTTGCCATCCCCGCGCCATGACACCAACTGCCCATCCTGAAGGCAGCAAAAGTAGTGGGGATCTGCCGGCTGGTCGGGTTCGGAGCGGCAGTACCGGTTGATGCGGTAAGTCGTCCCGTCCTCTGCGGCCGCCACGACTTCCATGACCCGCTTGGTTTGCGCATTCATCATGACCGCCTCCATACGATTTGGGTTGTCGCGTTTATTGGGTCACGCATACAAGGAGAGGTCAATACGCGTTGCAGCATGGGAACCGGGGGCGCATCGGCCCCGTTCCCTGGTCTGGAATGTGCCCGGCGCTACCCCGGCCGGCGGGGCGTGATCAGCCGGATCTCGTCGATGGTGCTGGCATAGTTTGCGCCTGACAGCTGCACCACCGCTACGTCGTTACCGGCGCGCCGGTCGAGCCATTGCGCCTGCGTGCCCGGCGTCTGCTTGCGCAACTGGATGTCGTAGCCAGCGGCGGCGTTGTCGTAGGGCAGCCGGACGTCAATCCACCCATCGCCCAGCAAACGGTTGACCGTGCGGCGGCTATCACCGATCTTCAGGCCCACGATGCTGCCCTTGAATGGTGCACGCACGGTAATGGAGGCCACTTGGCCAACCGGGCTGAACAGCAGTTCGATGCCGCGCTCGGGAAGGTCAAGTCGGTAATAGCCCGAACTGGCCGCGGCCACCGGCTCGCTCTGGGTGCCAAGCGCCGTCTGCACCTGGCTGATCGTATCGCCCAGCCATATCCCCAAGCCGTTGGTGACCAGCGCATCCTTGCCTGCCGGCGCGGGCTTGTCGCCGAAACGTTCGCGGTAGGCGGCGGTTTGCAGGGCCAGATTGGCGCGGTCGCGCAGCACGTCGTCGGCCAGCCAGTTCGACATGAAGTCGCGCACCTGCGGGCTATTGCAATCAAAGCGCTCCGTCGCATTGCGCGCGGCCAGCTGCTGGGCCTTGTTGACATAGGTCTTGTCGTCGTCGGTCAGCAGCGCGGGGGCTGCGTCCAGCACGAAGCGTTTGCCAGGGTTGTTGCACGCCTCGGCATACAGGTTGAAGAGCGTGCCGTTAGCGTGGATGCGTGCGAGCGACGTGGCGATGTCATCGCGCAGCAGAACTTGGTCCACGCTTGCCGCACGCTGCTGGGTGCGGGCGTGCATCGCTTTATCGAGCTCAGCCGCCAGCGCCTGCGCGCGCGGTTCAGAGGGGCCAAGAAGCTTGGCCTGCCACTGTGCGATCGATTGGCCGACATTGACGTGATAGAACCCTGCGGTTTGCCCGATCTGAAAGACGCAGAGCAGGCCCGCCAACACCGCCAGCACAGTGCGTGGCCACCAGCGCGGCGCTTCACCGTAAGCGCCATCCTGCTTCAGCATCTTCACGGCCATGACAAGCCCCGCAATGGCCAGAATCAAGCCCAGCACATTGAAGCTGGAGTCCTGCACCAGCTTGCCATTCACGGTGGTCGTCTGGGACGTTCCCAAGAATAACCAGAAGGGCAGCAAGCCCAAGATCATTGCGGCGACCGGACGCCGCAGTCGATGCCATAGGCTGGGTGTGTTCAGACTCATCTTGCAGGGTCTCCCTGTCTTCGTTGCGAGGACAGGCATTATTAACCAGTTTGGATATGGGGTTTCCTACGATTTGTTCGCGGCCGCGTTGCCGTTTGATGGGCGCTTTTGTGATGGCGCAGTCACAGCAGGAAGAGGGCGGTTCCGGCAACGAGGGTCGGCGCCAATGCCGCCACGAATAGTCCTCCCATACTGATTGCTCCATTTTCAAAGCCGCCACGCAGCAGCGCCGCGCCCGCAGGGTTGGGCGCATTGGCAATTACCGTCAACCCGCCGCCGGCCACTGCGCCAGCGACCAACATGTATTTGGCGTCGTCGGAAATGCCGCTGATCAACGATCCCAGGTAGGTCAGCGCAGCGTTGTCGGTGATCGCGGTCAGGCCCAGCGCGCCCAGAAACAGCATGGCGGGCTCCAGGCTGGAGACGAGCGGCTGCAACCACCATTGCTGCATCCCGCCCAGCACCACCAGCCCTGCCAGGAAGAACCCCACTAGCAACGCTTCTTTGATGATCAGGCGGCTTTGGGACGCCGCATACGCCTGGGTGTAGCCCAGGAAAAACAGGAACAGCCCAAGAAAGATGACGGGATGATGGGCAAAGAAGACGATCCCCGCCAAGAACAGAAGGTGGATCGCAATTGCCACTGCCGACACGGGCGCGTTCTGGCGCGCCCCGGCCATCACATCGGCGCTGCGCACGTGCGCTTTCAGGCAGTACGTGACCACGGTGGCGTTGATCAACACGGCAAGCGCGGCCTTCCATCCGAAATGGGCAAACATGAACGCGCTGTCCCAGCCCCAGGTGGACGCCACCATCAGCACAGGCGGGGCGGCATAAGAGGTGAGGGTGCCGCCAATCGAGATGTTGACGAACAGCACGCCCAGCGCGGCATACTTGAGCCGCTCCGGCATCCCTTGGTGGAATACCTGGGGGCCGAGCATCAGGGCGGCGATCGTCATCGCGGCGGGTTCGGTGATCAAGGAGCCGGCCAGGGGCACCAGGCAAAGGCTCAGCCAGACCTTGGCGGTTGTCGTGGCGACCGGTATCCAGCGCGCAATAACGTTCACCACGCGCATCACCGCAGTCAACACGGGCAAGGATGCCGCCACGACCATGACCGCAAAGACAAACAACGGTTCGGTGTAATTGCGGGACTCGGCGTAGGCCAACGCCTGTTCACCCGTGCCCGCAAATGCCATCACGATGATCAGCACCGCCGCCCAGAAGCCGAACACAACTTCAACTTCTCCCAATAGATGCCATAACCCGGCGTGGCGCTTGCTGCGGTGCGCCAGGCGTAGAAACAGGGATGCGGAAAAAGTGTGTAGCAGCGCAATGGCGAATAGGCCGGCGGACAGCCCGTTGATCAATGTCATGTCGAAGATTCCTGCCTGGTGATGAAGGGTTTTCGGCTGGCTGCGCGCCCGCGCGACGTCATGCGCGCACGACGTCGATCCATACCCGTGAACGGACAACGCTTTGCACCAGCTCGAACATGTGGTGCGGGCGTGCGGCCGGCACCACCACGCGGCTGAGCAGGCGGGTCAGGTCGACGCGCAAGGTGGGGCGCCGGGCGCGCGTTTGCACGCGTGGCCAGGTCTGCGGCCCGCGCGCCGACGCAGACAGCCGGACGCCGTGCATATCGGGCGCTGAAGGAAGCGAATCACCGGACACGGCGGCCGCGCTGTCCAGGCGCACCAGCGTGTCTTCTGCCGGCAATACCGCTTCCCGCAGGGCGTCTGTCGTCGAGTAGATATAGACCGCGTGATCTTCATCCCGCTCAGCCGAGGATGGCGGCGCTTCTCCGCCCTCGGCAAGCCGCCAATCCTGCGTTCCAATCAGCTCCGTCAACGGCGCGGGCGACAGGCCGGCTGATGGCGGGTCCAGCCGCAATACGCTGAACTCCAGCAATTCCATCAGTTCTATGAACGCAAGCCTGCGTGTCAGGCCGACGCAATCGGTGGCGTTGAACACCGGGTTGGGAACGATTTCGGAACCGTCGCTCATAGCGATGACATCTCCCCGCTCAGCATGGAAAAAAGCCCGCGGCCGCTCGTGGAGGAGCGGTCGCGGGCGCGGACACGAATTACTGCGTTTGGGTTTGCGCTTGCAGCGCCGCACGGACTTTCCGGCGAGCCTTGACTGTGGAGTAGGCGAGCCAGACGGCCAGCGCAAGAATCGCGTAGATGAAGGCGGCGCTGATCGGACGGCTGATGAAGATTCCCATATCGCCACGCGACAAGAGCAGCGCGCGCCGGAAGTTCTCTTCAACCATCGGTCCCAGCACGAAGCCCAACAACAACGGCGCGGGCGAGAATCGCAACTTCAGGAACAGGTAGCCGACGATGCCCAGAATCAACACCAGAACCACGTCGAACAAGCTGTTGTTGGTGCTGTAGACGCCCACGCAGACGAAGAACAGCGCCGACGGGAACAGGTACTTGTAGGGCACGCGCAGCAGCTTGGCCCACATGCCGATCAGCGGCAGGTTCAAGACCACGAGCAGCGCGTTGCCGATCCAGAAGCTGGCGATCAGCCCCCAGAATATGTCGGCATGTTCCGTGACCATTTGCGGGCCGGGCTGGATGCCATGGATGATCAATGCGCCAAGCATCAGCGCCATCACGGAGTCGCCGGGAATACCCAGGCTCATCGTGGGGATGAAGCTGGTCTGCGCCGCCGAGTTGTTGGCCGACTCGGGACCCGCCACGCCTTCGATCGCGCCATTGCCAAAGCGGCCCGGCGTCTTCGATACGCGTTTCTCCACGGCGTACGACATGAATGACGCAATGGTCGCGCCCGTGCCAGGCAGGATGCCAAGCAGCGAACCGATGGCGCTGCCGCGCGCAATCGGTGCAATCGACTTCTTGATGTCGCCGGGTTCGGGCTTGACCGACATGCGCTTGGAGCCCGTGTTGACCACCGTCGCCTTGCCAATCCGGTTGACGTTGGCAAAGAAGTCCGCCAACCCGAACAGGCCCATGGCCAGCGCAACAAGCTGCACACCGTCGCTAAGCTCGATCACACCGAACGCGTAGCGGATCGTACCGGTGTTGACGTCCGTGCCGACCACGCCCAGCAGCAGGCCCAAAAAGACCATCGCCACGCCCTTGATCGCCGAGCCCTTGGCCAGGGTGGCGCCCGCAAACAGCCCCAGCATCATCATTGAGAAATACTCGGCGGGACCGAACTTGAAGGCGACCTCCACAAGAATCGGCGAGAACAGGATCATGATCAGAATCCCAATGCACGCGCCGATGAAAGACGACATCACCAGCATGAACAGCGCCGAACCTGACTTGCCTTGTTTGGCGAGCGGATTGCCGTCCAGGCAGGTCACCGCGTGAGACGGCGTACCGGGCAGGTTCAACAGAATGCAGGTGATCCCGCCGCCATACTGCGCGCCATAGTAAATGCCCGCCAGCATCATCAATGCCGCGGTGGGCGTCATGGCGTACGTCAGCGGCAACAGAATGGAAATGGCCGCCAGGACACCCATGCCCGGCAAGACGCCGATCAGGTTGCCCATGAACACGCCGAAGAACGACCAGCCCAGGTTCTCCCATTGGAAGGCAACGGAAAAACCATGCATTACGTTAGATAGCAGTTCCATGGCTCAACCCCAGCGAAACATCGGAAACTGAAGCTGCAAGCCCCAGGAGAAGACAATGGCGCCGAACAGCGTCATGGCGGCGGCCAGCAGCGCGGCCGAGCGCCACGTGTTGGAGGTATCGCCCATTGCCGAGATGAACACCAGCGCAAAGGTGGCCGGCAGGAATCCCGCAAAATTTCCCACCAGAATGAATGCGCCGATGCCCGCCGCAATGCATGCCATGCCGCGCAGGCGTTGCGCGCGCGTGGGTTGCGGAGCGCCGTCTGCGTCGCTTTCCTGGGTCTCCAGCACTTCGTCCGGGTCAGGGCTCAGCGGAATCAGAAGTCCCAGCGCCACCAGAAAGCCGCCGATCAGCATCGGGAAGTATCCCGGCCCCATGCGAGCCAGTTCACCGACGGCGTAGGTGTTCGCCTCCATGATGGTCAATGCCCCACAAAGCGCAATGAGCGCGCCTCCCCATAAATCGCGTTTCACTGTCAGTATCTTGCCGCGCATGTTTCCCCTCTCTGGAGTCAGTTTTGTTTTTGGGCCCGCTACAGGCCAACTCGGAAAAGAGCAGGCACTGTAGGGTTGCGCGCTTGCATTCTGCTTTCATGATTTGGCGTGTGGCGCACCGCTAGGCGCCGCTTCTGGACAGGCATCGCGGTGGCGTGTTCAGGAAAGTGAACGTGTTCGAATAGCATGTTCACAAACGTGAACATCGAGCCTTCAAGCGCAAGGCGTCACAGCGCGGCGGGAGCTTGTTGGCACGAAAATTGCCGGGCCAGGTGCTGTTTTCCAAGCGTTGCATTTTTCTGCCACAGAGAGGGCCGCGCAGGGCAGGCATAATTCCGTTCTCTTTTGAATTTCTGCCCGACATGCTCAAACGCCTTGGCCGCCTGCCGTTGACTGTCAGAATCCCGATGGGCGTAGCAGTCCTCTTCTTCGGGGTGTCGACCGTATTGATTTCGCTGTCGCTGCATGGCTTGTCGCGCCAGTTCGAGCGTCAGGTGGCGGATCTGGGGCAGGTCTATCTGGACGGGCTTTCCGCGGCGATTCTGCCTGCGGTGCGCGCGGGCAACACCGTGCAAATGTTGGATGTCCTGAATCGCGCGCTGGACACGCATGTGGGGATTGTCGACCGCACACTCGCGATCATCGGACCTGACAAACGTCCTATCGCTCACGTTGCGCGATATCCGGAAGTCGAAGATATTCCGCTGAATGCGCAACTGGCGCTCAACCACAGCGGGACGTATTTGAATGAGATGGCGCAAGGCGTCTGGACGTGGCGCCTGCTGGACGAGTCCCAGCCATCAATGGGGACCGTCGTCGCCAATCTCGACGTCAGCGATTTCATTTCGCAGCGCCGAACGCTGGCCATCGAACTCGTGCTGGTGGGCCTGGGGGTCAGCCTGGCTGGCGCGGGCCTGAGCTTTCTGCTGGCGCGCCGGCTCCAGCGGCCCATCATCCAGCTCACGCAGCAGTTGCGTGCGGCGCGGCGGCGCGAACCGCAGCCCGTCGATATCCCGGCTGGCGCGACGGGCGACACCGAAGTCGCCGACTTGCTCGATGCCTACAACTGGATGGTGCAAAGCGTACAAGAGCGGGAAGCGTTGGCTCGCCGGCAAGACCGCCTGGAACGGGCCGCGCTGTTGGGCCGGATGTCGGCTGCCCTGGCGCATGAAGTCCGCAATCCGTTGGGCGGCATGCTCACGGCGCTGCAAACGCTGCGCCAGTTTGGTCACCAGGAGCAGGCCAGGCATGACGCCATTGATTTTGTCGAGCGCGGTGTCGCGGCCCTGCGTTCTGTGGTGGACGCCAGCCTCAAGACGTTTCGAGCGGATGGGCACTCATCGCCACTGCGTCAGGAAGACATCGACGATGTGCAATTGCTGATTCGTTCCGAAGCCCGGCGCAAGAACGTCAGCCTGGCGTTCCGAAATGATTGGCCGTCGGCCGAGCTGCCGTTGCCCAGCGTGCCTGTGCGCCAGATATTGCTGAACCTGGTTCTTAACGCGATTGCTGCATCGCCGTCGGGCGGGGCCGTACACGTCACCAGCGCAAGCCATGGAGAGCGCCTGCAAGTGCAAATACAAGACCAGGGCCACGGCATGCCGGATGCGGCCATGGCGGTATTGATGCAATCGGGCGAGGACCCCTCCGGGGGAATTGGTCTGGGGATTGTGCGCGATCTGGTCCAAGGCCTGGGCGGTTCCATTGCCGTGCAAGACGTGCCGGGTCCCGGTACGTTGATTATCGTGAGCTTGCCGTTTGCAGCAGCAGGGAAGAAAGACAAATGAGCTATGTGGATGTACTGCTGATTGAAGACGACCGCGTGCTGGGGGGCGCACTGCGCCAACGGTTGGGCCTGGAAGGGATCTCGGTGAACTGGGTGGAGAACTGCGCGCAAGCGGTCGAGGCGTTTCGCCGGACCCGTCTGCGCCCTGCGTTTCTGCTTGCCGATATCCGCCTGCCAGATGGGTCCGGAGAAGACCTTTACCGCCGCATCATTCCCTATGTTGCCCGCACGACCATCGTGTTCGCCACCGCCTATGGAGACTTGTCGCAAGCGGTGCGGCTGGTGGCCGCGGGCGCAACGGACTACCTGACCAAGCCCTACGATGTTGACGCGCTGATCCCTCGCATACGTGCGGCGATCACCGCCTTCAACGATGCCGATGCGGTCAGGCGAACGCCGGAAAATCCATTTCTGATCAGTGGTGAGACGAGCCGCATCGCCTTGGAGGTTCAACGCTTGGCGTCACAGACCCTGACGGTATTTCTGCAAGGCGAAACGGGCGTTGGGAAAGAGTTGACCGCGCAATACCTGCACGCGAATTCAGCGCTGGCCACCGGCCCATTTGTTGCCGTTAACTGCGCAAGCCTGACCGAAGACCTGGCTGGCAGCCTGTTGTTCGGCCATGTGCGCGGCGCATTTTCGGGCGCGCGGGAAAGCCGCCGGGGGCTGATCGATCAGGCGGCCGGCGGCACGCTCTTTCTGGACGGGGTCGATGAACTGGGCGTCAAGGCGCAGGCGTTGCTGCTGCGCGTGCTGGAAGACAAGCAGTTCCAGCCATTGGGCGACGCTACGCCGCAGCAAGCCAGCTGCCGGTTCATGGCCAGCAGCAATATCGATCTTCAGGCCGCAGTCGCCAACAAGGCGTTCCGGGCGGATCTCTTCTATCGGTTGGAAGCGGGGCATCTGCGCTTGCCGCCACTGCGAGAGCGGTGGCAGGACATCCTGCCCTTGGCGCACCGGTTCTTGCAGGAGTGGTGCGCAGCAGAGTCCGGGCAGCCCGCCAAGCGCTTGTCGGATGACGCGCAAACGGCACTGCAAGCCCACGAATGGCCAGGCAATATCCGGGAATTGAAGAATCGCGTGGTGCGTGCGGCGGTGTTGGCGGACAGGGCCATGATCGAAGAGCAGGATCTATTTCCCGAAGGGGGGCTCAACGCAAGAGGTGTTCCCGATCTGGGCGCAGTACGCGCCGAGGCGGAACTGCGGTCAATAGAGCAAGCGATCGCGGTATCCGGCGGCCAGCTGGGCCTTGCCGCAAAAAAGCTGGGAATCTCGCGCACAACGCTTTGGAAGCGGTTGCGAAATCGGCCGATTGATTGACGACGCGGCGCTTGCATTGTTGCTGACGATGGTCAGCACCTTGAGCAGAGCCTGCCTACTCACCCCGCCGCAACGTGACTTGCAGCCCGGGTCCCAGCTCGCTGCTGGCATCGCGCATGGCGAAGTGGATGCTCATGCCGTGGTGATGGGCGATGCGGCGAGCGATCGACACGCCCAGCCCGCTGCCGGCTTCTTCATTGCCCGGGGCGCGGACAAATCGGCCGCCCAGCCGGGGCAGGACCTCGGGCGCAATGCCCGAGCCCTGGTCGTCGATGATGATGCGTGATGAAGAGAACGTCAGCCGCACAAGCGAATGCCGCGGGCCATAACGAATGGCGTTGTCCAGAATGTTCTTCAGCATGATGGTCAGCGCATTTTCGTCACCCGCCATTGGCAGCGGCAGGATGCCCGCATCCGGCCATTCCACGGCGATGTCCACGTCGCGCCGATCCGCGATCCACAGGCAATCTCCCACCGCCTGTTCCGCGACGGCGCGCCAATCCACGGAGCCGCCAAAGTCGGCATGGTTGGCGCTGTCCAGCTGGGCCATGGTCAACAACTGCGACACCAGCCGGTCCAGTCTTTCCATCCCGCGAGTGACGCTCGTCTGCGCCTGCAATCGTTCAGCGGGATCTGCGGTGCGTTGCACCACGTCCCATTGCGCCCGCACCGCCGCCAACGGCGTACGCAGTTCGTGTGCGGCATCGGCTGTCAGCCGCCGCTCTTGTTCGATCAGCGTGCCCACGCGCGCGAGCAAACCGTTCATGGCATTGAGCAGGCCCTTCAGTTCGCCTGGCACGTCGGCGCTAGGCAAGGGGGTGGCGTCATCGGGGCTGCGTTGCTCTAACTGCATCGATAGATCACGCACGGGCCGCATCGCCCGGCGAACGGCGAAGATCAGCAAAGCGATCAGCACCGGCAGCCCGATCAGCCAGGGCAGAATCTGGCCCGCGATGTAGGCCACCACCAGGTCGTTGCGTTCGCCGATGCGCTGTCCCACTGCGACGCGGGTCTGGCCGTCGGGATCGCTCAGGTAGACCAGCCGCCACGGCTCGCCGCTGACGACGCTATCGAAGAACCCCGTCCGACTTCCTTCACGCGGGAATTGCAATGCTTCGGGATCAAGCACCAGCGGAGCATCAGAGCCGCGCCAGATGGCGACAGAGAGATCACCCAGCCCAGCATCACCCGAATCCGTCGAAGCCGGCGTCTGTGCGGGCATGGGCCGCAGGGGGGCGGAGGGCGGGATCAACGAAGAGATGGCAAGCGTTTGCTGCGCCAGCCGCAGCATGTCGGTGTCGTAGAGCTCGTTGATTTCGTGCGCGGCGCGCCAGTAGGTGCCGGCGATTGTGATGAGCCATGCGAAGGGGGCCGCCAGCAGCACGGCGATGATAAGCCTGCGTTGCAGTGTCATGACTCGGCGTCCACTTGGCCCAGTGCATAGCCCGAACCCCGCACGGTGCGCACAATCTTGGGATGAATCTTCTTGCGCAAGTGATGCACGAACACCTCGAGCGCATTGCTTTCCAGTTCGGAGTCCCAGTCGTAGAGTTTGTCGCGGATGAAGTCGCGGGTAAGGACGCGGTTCGGATGGGTCAGAAATAGTTCAAGCAGCAGCGCTTCCCGCGTTGTCAGATCCACCTTTTGACCCTTCCAGTGCACTTCGTGCAGGGCCGGGTGGTAGTCCAGATTGCCATGGCGCCATACCGGTTCGGGCTTGCCCGCAACGCGTCGCGTTACCGCGCGCAAGCGTGCGGCAAGTTCGTCCAGCGTGATGGGTTTGATCAGGTAGTCGTCGGCGCCGGCGTCCAGCCCCGCGATGCGGCTTTCCACGGCTTCGCGCGCCGTCAGGATGACGACAGGCAAGGTGTGGCCCGCGCGGCGCCACCGAGTGAGCAGCGACACGCCGTCTTCGCCCGGCAACCCAAGGTCCAGCACCACGGCATCGTAGTGCACGACGCCCATGGCCTGGTCGCCTTCGCGGCTGCTTGAAAACCAGTCGACCGCGTAACCCAGCAGGCGCAGGCCGGATTTCAGGCCATCACCGATCAGCGGGTCGTCTTCAATGATGAGGATTCTCATTTATTGCCTTCGCGCCGTGTACGGCTGAGATTACCACCGCAGGACGGTTAATTTCTCATTAAGGTTGGCTGCCTAAGCTGCGCACCAAGTGTCGATAAACCGACGCCACATCGACCGGATGCCAGTATGCCGCAAACCAAGTTTTCATCTTCGCCCACGCAGCGCGCTATCGCTGCACAGTCAGGGGCCATGCCCCGCACGCTGCATATCCATCCCGTGGACGACCCGATGCGCGGCCGCGTGGAATCCTACATCCACCAACGCTATCAACAACGATTCGGCGCGACGCTGAAAGAGTGGTTGCCCACGCTGGTAAGCGTGCAGGAGAACGGGGAAATCCTGGCGGCGGCGGGCTATCGGGGCGCGGACGATCTGTTGTTTCTTGAGCGCTACCTTGCCGCGCCGATCGAACAGTATCTGCGCGATCAGAACGCGCCCGTGGCGCGCCGCCTGATTGTCGAGGCCGGCCAGTTCGCGGCGGCCAGGCCGGGGGGCGGGCGAGTGCTCGTGCCGCTGCTTGCCCGCCACCTGCACCAGCAAGGCTTCGACTGGGCGGTCAGCACCCTTACCAGCGAGCTGCACCATCTGTTCGCCAGAATGGGGTTGGCGCACCAGGCGATTTCGGCGGCGACCTCGGATCACCTGAACGAGCAGGAACGCAGAGACTGGGGCGACTACTACGCCCATGCGCCTCACGTCTTTGCAGGCCGTCTGCACACCATCCTTGAACACTTTCCGGAGCAAGAAGCATGAACGCTGCCGACTTCATTTCGCTATTGCGAGACCCGAGCCGCGCTGGCCGCCTTGCGCTACAGACCCCAAGGGAATCATTGGATTACGAAGCGCTGCTTGGCCGGGTGCAAGTGCGCGCGGAGCTGCTTGCGGCGCATCGGGCACACGTCACCGCGTCGCTGATGGACAACGGCGCCGACTGGATCATTCATGACCTGGCGTGCTTGCAGGCGGGCGTGGTGCATGTGCCGTTGCCCTTGTTCTTTACCCCTGGCCAATGGCGCGAAACGCTGGACGCGGCGGGCGCGAATACCGTGGTGGGCCCGTCGTCGATTCAACCCATGCTGCATGCGTTCGGCTTCGAATTGGCCGATAGCCTGCCCGACCGGCTAGCGCTGTTCCGGCGTCCCCACACGGGGGCGTCCTTGCCCAGCCGGACGGCGAAGATTACGTTCACGTCCGGCTCGACGGGCAGCCCCAAGGGCGTGTGCCTGGGCGCCGCCGAAATGCTGGCGGTGGCGGCGAGCCTTGCGGAAGCTACCCGGCCGCTTGGAATACGCCGCCACCTGACCGCGTTGCCGCTTCCCGTCTTGCTGGAAAACATTGCGGGCGTCTATTCGCCTTTGATGGAAGGGGCCGCGATTGTGACGCGTCCTTTGATCGAGACCGGGTTGCAGGGCTCATCGCGTTTTGATCCGGCCATCTTTCATGCGGCGCTGACGGGCGCCGCCGCACAAAGCGTCATTGTTCTGCCGCAGATGCTGCGCGCGTACACCGGCTTTCTGCGAGCCACGGTCACCAGCGCGCCGCCCGAACTGCGCTTGATGGCGGTCGGCGGCGCCGCGGTGGGGGTGGACTTGCTGGCAAGCGCCCGGGCGCAAGGGCTGCCCGCCTACGAAGGCTACGGGCTGTCCGAGGCCTGCTCGGTGCAAACCTTGAATTTGCCCGGCGCCGATTGCCCGGGTTCGGCGGGCTACCCCTTGCCACATGCCCGCTTGCGCGTGACGGCCGACGGCGAAATCGAGGTGGCCGGCACCCATGCGCTGGGCTATCTGGGCGAGCAGGCCGCGCCCCGGCAGTGGCTGCCCACCGGCGATTTGGGGCGGCTGGACGAAGCGGGGTTCCTGCACATCCACGGACGCAAGAAGAATCTGCTGATCACCGGCTTCGGGCGCAACGTGTCGCCCGAATGGATCGAGCTGCGCTTGGCGAACCAGTCCGCTATCGCCCAGGCCGTGGTGCTGGGTGAGGGCCAGCCCGAGCTGGGCGCGGTGATTTGGCCGCTGGGCGATGTGGGTGACGACGCCATCCGCGCCGGTATCGACCGCGCCAACCACACCCTTCCTGACTATGCGCGGATCGGCCCGTGGATGCGCGGGCGAGCCGAGTTCAGCGCGGCAAGCGGCATGGCGACCGCCAACGGCCGTCCGCGCCGAAGCGCTGTCGCAGACCTGCACGCCGATCTGTTTTCGCGGAAATCCGCACAACCTCTGGTGTAAACCGTCATGACCTTTTTCGACAAACTGCTTATCGATACCCGTGCAAGCCGGGAGTCGCTGGTGACGACTCCGATCATCCAGGACTGCTTGCATGGCACCGTCGCGTTGCCTGCCTACATTGCCTTCCTGCGCGAGGCCTATCACCACGTCAGCCATACCGTGCCGCTGTTGCACGCCTGCCGTGCCCGCATGCCGGCCAGGTTGAATTGGATGCTGGCGCCCATCGACGAATACATCGAAGAGGAAACCGGGCACGACGCCTGGATTCTGAACGATCTGCGGGCGCTTGGGCAGGACGCCGACGAGGTCCGGCTTGCCGGACCTGGCCCGCAGACCGAGGTGATGGTGGCCTATGCCTATGACATGATCGCGCGCAAGAATCCGGTGGGATTTTTCGGGATGGTGCACGTTCTGGAAGGCACCAGCGTCGCGTTGGCGTTGAATGCTGCGGATCAGATTCAGCAGAAGCTGGCGCTGCCGGCGTCCGCTTTCAGCTATCTGCGTTCGCATGGCACGCTGGACCAGGAACACACCGCGCACTTCGCCCTGCTGATGAATCGGCTGGACGATGCGGGGGATCAGGCCGCAGTGATCCACGCCGCCAACATGTTCTACGGCCTGTACGGCGCAATTTTCCGCGCATTGCCCCGTGCGCAGACGCAAACGGAGGCCGCATGAGCCCGCGCGATGCCTCCATCGTGTTGACCGGGGCCGCGGGCGGCCTGGGCAGCGCGATTGCTCGGCAGCTCTTTGCCGAAGGCGCACGTTTGCTGTTGATCGGACGCACGGCGGGGCCGCTGCTGAGTCTGGCGCAGTCGCTCAGCGCGGGCGCGCAAGACCGCAATCGCGTTGATGCCCTGGTGGTGGACGTGACGACGGATCACGGCCGCGCGGCCATCATCGACGCCGCTGCGGCCAGAGGCGCGAATGTGCTGATCAATAACGCGGCCGTGGCGGCGTTCGGGCCCGCAGAGGACGTGCAGAGCGACGACGCCCGGCGCGTGATGGAAACGAATGTCGTGGCGCCCATGATGCTGACGGCGGGGATGCTGCCGCTACTGCGCAGCCGCCCGCGCGCTCAGGTGCTGAATATCGGATCGACGCTGGGCAGCTTGGGCGTACCCGGGTTCTCTGTGTACGGCGCAAGCAAAGCCGCGCTTCGGATTTACACCGAGTCGCTGCGCCGCGAACTGGCGGACTCTACCGTCCGGGTGCAGTACTACGCGCCGCGCGCGATTGACACGCCATTCAATTCCCCGCAGGTCCAGGCATTCAACCACGCAACTGGTTCCGCCAGCGACACCCCGGAGGTGATTGCGGTTCGCGTGTCGCACATGCTGCAACGCGAATCGCGCCAGGGTTTTGCAGGCGGCGTCGAGGCGATTGCCGCGCGCTTGAATGGCTTGTGTCCCGAATGGCTTGATGGCGCGTTTGCAAAACATCGCCGCGCGCTGATGTCTTTGAAATTCCCTCCAGGAGCCTCTTCATGATTACCCGACTTTCCTTGTTCAAAGCGGCCGCCGCCATGCTGGCGGGCGCGTCAATGTCCCTATCAGCCTTTGCCGCGTCGGCCCCCGACGATCTTGATCAGGGCATACGCGCTCTTCAGAATGACTGGGCGGTGATCCAGTACCAGACGCCGGCCAACCAGCGCGAAACCCGTTTCGAGGCGCTGTCGCAGCAGGCGCATGCGCTCACGGAGCGCTTTGCCGCCAAGGCGGAACCACACATCTGGGAGGGGATCATCCTGAGCTCGTGGGCGGGCGCCAAAGGCGGGCTGGGCGCGTTGGGTTTGGCCAAGCAGGCCAAAGCGGAATACGAAACGGCCATCCAGATCGATAGCAAGGCGCTGGGCGGGTCCGCCCTGAACAGCCTGGGCGTCCTGTACTACAAGGTGCCCGGCTGGCCGGTGGGATTTGGCGACAACAAAAAAGCGGAAGCGCTGTTGCAGCAGGCCTTGGCGATAAACCCCGATGGGATCGACGCCAACTACTTTTATGCCGACTACCTGATCTATCGGAATCGAAAGCCCGAGGCCATTCCTTACCTTGAGAAAGCGCTGAAGGCGCCGCCGCGGCCCGGCCGCGACGTGGCCGATGCTGGCCGCAAGCAGGAGGCGCGGGCGTTGCTGGAGAGCGTGCGATAGCGCGGCGGATTGACGGGGCGGCTGATTGATGGGGCGGCGGATTAATGGGACGCCTTATTGGCAGCTCATCTGGCGCAAACCCTCAACGTTGCGTATTTCCAGTTGCCGCCGGCTCACCTTGACCATGGACGCCACTTGCAGACGCGCGAGCACGCGGCAAACGGTTTCAACCTTCATGCCTAAATGGTTGGCGATATCCTCGCGCGTCATCTTCAGGGTGAACGCCAGCGGCGAGTAGCCGTTGGCGGCCATCTGCTCGGAAATGCCGATCAGAAAGCCAGCGACCCGCTCATCGGTGGTCATGCAGCCCAGGGTCAGCAACAGGCGGCAATACTGGTTTGAGTCGTGAGCAATCAGCCGATTGAATTGCTGGGCCACGTCGTAGTCCTTGCGGCAGTTGCCCATCAGTTCCGCATACGGCAGGATGCAGACCAGCGAATCTTCCAGCGCGATGGCGTCGCAGGTGTGGATGCCCGTTTCGATCCCGTCCAGCCCCAGCAAGGCGCCCGCAACGGGGAACGCCGTGATCTGCTCTTGCCCCGACAGATTGGTGACACGCACCTTGGCTGATCCGGATCGAAGCTGATACAAATTCAACAGCGGATCACCCGCCCGATAGACAGGTTCTCCGCGATGCACCAGCTTCTGGCTGCGTACGGGGACGGGAATCTGAGGCGCGTACCCATCCGATACGGGGTTGCACAAATGCGCCATGACGCATAGCTCGCAGTTCGGGGGCACGGCCGTGCGCCAGGCTGGGCCGGTAGGATAAGCAACGATATTGTCCATGGCTGCATCTCGCTAGGTCGTTCGATCGGAGCGATGCTTTGCTGAGGAAATGCGCGCTGCGCAACGCGGCAGGCTTTTCAGCAGTATCGGATGTCCGCCAGGCTCGCGCTATCAGCGCCGTTCGCCAGTTTTTGGCAGCGGTGCCTTACAAGCGTAGGAATATTCCTACACGTTCCGCTTAGAGGTCCGGGAGATCTTGCTCGTTGATCAGCTGGTGCCGGATGGCATAACGCACCAGGTCCGTCTGATTGCGCAGGTTCATTTTCACCAGGATGCGGCTTTTGTAAGTGCTGACCGTCTTGACGCTCAGGAACAGGCGCCGGGCAATATCTGAATTGTTCAAGCCAGAGGCAAGATGGCGGAACACGGACAGTTCTCGATCTGACAGCAGCAAGTGGGGCAGTGCGCCGGTGTTGTCCTGCCGATCAAAGGCGATGCTTTCTGCCAGGGATGGGCTCAGATAGCGGCCGCCGCCCGCTACCTTCCGAACCGCCTGAACCAATTCTTCGGCGGCGATGTCTTTGGTCAGAAAGCCTGACGCGCCGGCTTTGATGGCCTGGATGGCGTATTGCTGTTCACCGTGCATGGTCAGCACCAGAATCGGCACGTCGGGATGGCCGCTCTTGATTTGACGGATTAGATCTACGCCGTTGCGGCCGGGCATGGACATATCGAGCACCAGCAGATCCCACGCCCGCTGTTCCAGCAGTTTCAGCGCTTCAGCGCCATTGGCGGCCTCGCCCTGAACGGAGATGTCGCCGGCCTGCTCAAGCAGGCGCCGTAGCCCTTCGCGCAGCAAGGTGTGGTCGTCTGCCAGCATGACGGTGATCACGATGCCTCCCAGGGCGATTCGGGATGTTGCGCCGGCATGCGGGCATCCAGGCGGAATCCTTCCTTCTTGCGGGTAGTGATCGTCACATCACCATTAAGCAGCCGAACCCGTTCGCGTATACCTTGCAGGCCGAGCGACAGCGGCAGCTTCTTGGTCAGGCTTTCAGGCGCGGCGCCCACGCCGTTGTCCCGCACGGTCAGCGTGCATTGCGTGTCGTCACAGGTCAGGTGCAGTTGCACCTGCGTCGCCTGGGCATGCTTGGCGATATTGGTCAGCGCCTCTTGCACCACCCGAAACAAGGTCGTGGCGACCCGTTTGGAGGGCTCGGCCGGGCCGATGTGGATCTCTGCATGCGTGTCGATGCCATAGCGCGATACAAAATTCGCCACAAGCCATTCGACGGCCGCGGCCAGCCCCAGGTCATCCAGCATGACGGGCCGCAGGTCAGAGGCAATACGCCGCAATGAAGCAAAGGTGGCCTTGATCACCTGGCGCATCGCACGAACCCGATCCCGCGCGTCGTTGTCGTCGGGATCAAGGTTGGATTCCAGTTGGGACAGCTCCATGGTCAAGGCCGTCAGGCTCTGGCCAAGATCGTCGTGCAGCTCGCGGGCGATGTGTTTTTTTTCCTGCTCGCGCACATGCAGCAAGGCGTTGGACAGCCGGGTCAGTTCGTCCCGCGACGCGCGCAGCGCTTGGTCAACGCGCTGCCGCTCGGTAATGTCTCGCAGGAAGATCGACAGGAATACCCCCGATTCCGTTTTCGTCTGCGAGATAGAGGCTTCCATCGGAAACTCTTCGCCGTTGGACCGCAGCCCCCATAGCGGCGCGCCCAAGCCCATTTTCCGGTCGGACATGCCCGTATCTTTGAAACGGCTGACGTGCTTGGCATGCACCGTGCGAAAGCGCGCCGGTATCAAGATATCGAGGCTGGCGCCAATGGCCTGGTCGGCGTGGCACAGAAACACGCGCTCTGCCGCCGGGTTGAACATCACAATGCGTTGATGCTCGTCGATTGTGATGATCGGTTCGGTTGCGGACTGGATGATATCGAGCAGCGGAGGCGCGCTAGGCGAGGGCGTCATTGCAATGTGTGCGATGGATGCGAGCCAGCCTGGTTCGGGGAAAAATCATTGCAGCACACATTGCCGGGTGAAGCCATAGGCGCAGCGCGGCTGCGCCAAAAGCACTAGTGCGTTTACAGGGGCCGCATCTGTGGGAGCAGCCGTGGGAGCAGCCTGTTGGAGCAGCCTGTTGGAGCAGCCCGTGGGAGCAATCCGCTGGAGAAATCTGGTGGGAAACGCAGCGTCAGTCGATGGACGGTAGCAAGGGGGCGTTCCATCCGCCGGGGCCATCGGCGGCCAGCGTTTGCTCTCTGAAACGGCACAGAGACGCATCGCACTCTTCGGCAAGCACATCGTATTGTTTCAAGAGCAGAATCGAGCGCGGCTTGGCGCCTGCAATGGCCGCCATATCGTCCACGGCGCGAAACCCGCCATAACCCGACATGACGACGATCACCGAATAGGCCTTGATCATTCGGCCCTGCGCTTTCAAGAACGAGCGCATCGGCGCGGCCAGCGCGCGCAGCCACACGGGGGCGATCAGCACCACATGATCGAACTGGTCCAGCCCGGGGCCGTCATAGCGAAAGGCGGGGCTGCGCTTGAACAGGGTATCGACGACGCAGCGCAGATCTCCCCGCAATCCAAAACGCGGAGACGCGTCGCGGATTTCGTAGCTTGGCCATCCGCTGACGCTAGCCAGGCGTTCGGCGACGGTTCGCCCGGTTCCCGTACGGGAATAGAAGAAAATGCCGATGCGTGCCATGGTGTGTCCCCTTGCCGCAATGGCGGCATCACGTCTCTTGAGCCAGCAGCGCTCGCAGAATGTCGCGCCGGCTGACCACGCCGACCAGTTTTCCCGCCCGGGTGACGGGAACGCGCTTGATGCCGCGCTTGAGCAACACGTCCGCAATCGTTGCCAGATCGGCGGTTTCCTCCACCGTGATGGCGGGCCGGCTCATCACTGCGGACGCGGTTTGCTCGCTGAGCTGCAGGCTGTGCAGAAACTCCAGATTCAGCGCCTCGCCCTCGGCAAGCAAAGTCAGCCAGTGGTCCAGTTTCTTCTGATGCACGCTGTCCTGACGCCGGATGAGATCGCCTTCAGTGACCACACCAATCAGTCCGCCATCGTCGCCGGTCACCATCACGGCGCTGATATCGTGGTCGAGCATCGCATGCATGATCTGGGAAACAGGCGTTCGGGCCGTCACGCAATAGGGGTCAGGGGTCATGAGTTCGTGCGCAAGCATGGCTGTTCTCCGGGAGGGCAGAGGCGTACCCTGTCCTGTGAAATCGTCATCTCTATAGTGATCCCTCAAGGGCGGCGGAACTTGATTTTGGTCAAGCAAGGGTTGTGGGCGGGTCGCGATCACGAGGTGCCGTTACGAGGTGCCATCACGACGCGCCTTCGGGGGCGCGCACCAGCAGCACGGGAACCGGTGAGGTTCGCAGGATGCCTTCGGCGCTGCTGCCCAATACCATGCGGCGCACGCCGCGGCGGCCGTGCGTCCCGACGACGATCAGGTCTGCCTGCCAACTGACGGCCTCGTCCACCACCCGTTGCGCCACGGTCTTGGCCAGGTTTTCATAGAGCACGGTGTCGGTCTGAAGCCCTTGCGCGCGCGCCGTGGTCTGCGCCTTGGCCAGGAGGTCGGCGCCGTTTTTCTGAAGCAGGTCCAGCAATTCGCCCGCGTAATTGCCGTAGGAGTCGGCGGCCAGGGCAAAGGACAATTCGTCGATCACATGGATCAGGCGCAGCCTGCCATGGGTCAGCATCGCCAGGCGCATCGCCTCTTTCAAGCCAAGTTCCGAGGTCGGGCTTCCATCAATGGGCACCAGAATGCGTTCATACATGGCGAGTCTCCAGGCGGTGGCCGGGTACCCAGTATCGGCCCCTTGCGGGCTGCGACATTGACCAGAGTCAATGACGCAGCGGGCCTGCCGCCGGCCACTGCCAGTTCACAATGTCGTCTGAATCGATGCCTTCCGCCCGAGCCTGGGCGAGCGCCTGGGCTTGCAGCGCCAGCAGGGTTTGCATGTGCGCCGCCGAACACGTGCGCAGACGCGGGACGCGCTTGAGCACATCCATCGCCAGGCTGTAGCGGTCAATGCCATTCAGGATGGCGAGCTCGAACGGCGTGTTGACGTCGCCTTGCTCCCGGTAGCCGTGTACGTGGAAATTGGCGTGATTGCGGCGGCGGTAACAGAGCTTGTGGATCAGGGCGGGATAGGCGTGAAAGTTGAAAATGACCGGCTTGTCCAGCGTGAACAGGCGGTCAAAGGCGTCGTCTGACAAGCCGTGCGGGTGTTGCTGATCGGGTATCAGCGTGAACAGGTCCACCACGTTGACGAAGCGAATTTTCAGCCCGCTGAACATCTGCTTGAGCATCGCCACGGCGGCCAACGCTTCCTGCGTGGGGATGTCGCCCGCGCAGGCGATGACGACATCGGGTTCATGAGGCACGAACGTGCTGGCCCACTCCCACACGCCGATGCCTGCCTGGCAATGGCGCATGGCGTCCGGCCCGTTCAGATACGTCAGGTGCGGCTGCTTGTCGGCCACGATGACGTTGACATAGTCCACAGACCGCAGGCAATGATCCGTCACGCTCAGCAGGCAGTTCGTGTCCGGCGGCAGATAGATTCGGACAACATCAGGGCTCTTGTTGGCCACCACATCCAGAAAGCCGGGGTCCTGATGGCTAAACCCGTTGTGGTCCTGGCGCCAGACCAGCGAGGTAATCAGCAAATTCAGTGACGGCACGGGCGTGCGCCAGTCCACCAGGTGTTTAGCCTTGTCCAGCCACTTCGCGTGCTGATTGAACATCGAATCAATGACGTGGGCGAATGCCTCATACGTGGAAAGCAGGCCATGCCGGCCCGTCAGCACATAGCCTTCCAGCCACCCCTCCAGCGTTTGTTCACTCAGAATTTCCATGACGCGGCCCGTGGGTGACAGGTTGCCGCCGTCGGCATCGCTGTCGAGCAGTTGCGCCATCCACGTCTTGCCAGAGGCGTCATAGATGGCGGACAGCCGGTTGCTGGCGGTTTCGTCCGGCCCGAACACCCGGAACCGGTCCAGGTTCATGCGCATCACGTCGCGCAGGTATTCCCCGAGCACCTGCGTGGCCTGCGCCGTGTGCACGCCTGGCTGCGGCACGGCGATCTGATGCCCGGCGATGTCGGGAAGTTCAAGCGCCCGGCGCAAGTTTCCGCCATTGGCATGGGGGTTGGCGCTGATGCGCCGATGGCCGGCGGGCGCCAGGGCGCGCAATTCCGGTATCAGCCTGCCCGCCGCGTCAAACAGTTTTTCGGGGCCATAACTGCTGAGCCACTCGGCCAGCACATGCAGCTCGTCAGCGCGGCCTGCCGGGTCGGACACCGGTATCTGATGCGCCCGCCAGGAATCTTCAACCGCGTGGCCGTGCACGCGTTGCGGCCCCGTCCAGCCCTTGGGCGTGCGTAAGACGATCATCGGCCAGCAAGGCCGCGTCTTGGGGCCGCTTGCGCGCGCACGCGCCTGGATGCCGTGGATATCCGCCACGCACTGGTCCAGGGCGCGCGCCATCTTGCGATGCATGGCGGGCGCGTCGGACCCTTCGACGAAAATCGGCCGATACCCGTAGCCTTCGAACAGCGCAAGCAGCTCGGCATGCGGAATGCGAGCCAGGATGGCGGGGTTGGCGATCTTGTATCCGTTCAGATGCAGAATAGGAAGCACCGCACCGTCGCGCGCCGGATTCAGAAACTTGCTGGAGTGCCATGACGCCGCAAGGGCTCCGGTCTCGGCTTCGCCATCGCCAATCATCGCGGCCACGATGAGATCGGGGTTGTCGAACGCCGCGCCAAACGCGTGCGACAAGCTGTAGCCCAGCTCGCCGCCTTCGTGAATGGAGCCGGGCGTATGAGGCGAACAATGCGATCCGACACCGCCTGGCGCCGAGAACTTCTGGAATAGCCGGAGCATCCCGGCTTCATCTTGCGAGCACTCGGGATAGCGTTCCGAATAGTGCCCCTCCAGATAGGCGTGCGCGAGCACCGCCGCTGCCCCATGCCCCGGGCCGCACACATACATCAGGTTGAGGTCGTGCTCGACAATCAGCCGATTCAAGTGCGTGAGCGTGAAGGACTGCCCCGGGCAGGTACCCCAGTGGCCAAGAATCCGGCGCTTGATGTGATCCGCGTGCAGCGGCCTTCTCAGCAACGCGTTGTCACGCAGATAAAGCATGCCGGCGCACAGGTAATTGCTGGCCTGCCAGTAGGCGTGGATGCGGTCCAGCTGGGTGTTCGGCGATGCGCTAGTCATGGTTTTCCCTTCGTGTGGCCGGGGGCCAGCGACCAGGCGGGGCGCCCATCGCGCACGGTTTCAACAACGATAAGGTAACGCCCCGCGCCATAGGCAGGCGTTCGGTCGCGCCGCAACACCCAAGGCGTGGAAACGAGGTCGGCGGCGAGTTC
This sequence comes from Achromobacter kerstersii, assembly GCF_902859595.1. Lineage (GTDB taxonomy): Bacteria > Pseudomonadota > Gammaproteobacteria > Burkholderiales > Burkholderiaceae_B > Achromobacter > Achromobacter kerstersii. The sequence goes on from NZ_CADIJQ010000009.1 coordinate 110,812, forward strand.
GTAGTCGGCGTCCAACAGGCCCAGCCGGTCGATCAACTGATTGAGCGTTGCCGGAATCCGGATGCACCCTTTGGACTGCGGCGTGCCTAGTTTGGACTCCAGCAGAGACGGGTCTGTCGCATGCATCTGCAAGCGCATCGTGCTCACACCATCCGTGGTCCAGCCCTGGCGGGCCTGTTGCCAGCCCAAGTCGTAGACGCGCATGCCTTTTGCGCCATAGCCAAGAATGCCATTGGCGTTCTTCGTCCCCTCGGCGCGGAAATCGGGGTTATTCAAGTTGTGCGCGAATACGCCCGTTGGGGTTTCGAAATGATCGAACTGGCCGACCCGGCCCGTGGACACCGGGGCCGCGCCTATGTAAGTGGCCGGGGCAGCAGGGCGCATCCAGTAGAGCATCGCGGCCTGCACTTTCACATGCCGGTCCACAACGAGCACATATTGGGGGCCTAACAAATCGATGCCCGCCATTTGCAGCGTTTGCAAGGCCAGGTTGGCATAGCGCGTCTGCTCGTCGGCGGGCAGGGCCAGCGCAGGGGTGACCTCTTGGCGGAAGGCGCGCTCGACGTCCTCGACCGAGACTTGCGCCCAGGCCGTCACGTTGCCGGCCAGGGGCGCGGCAACCATTGCACCCGCGGTCACCCACGCCGGTATGGCGCGACGCTGGAGGGGCCGCGGACTCATGCGCTTTGGCCTAATTGATCAGGACGACCGGGATATGGATGGTGTGCAGCACCTTCAACGCCACCGATCCCAGCAGCAGGCTCCCCGCCGCGCCCAGTCCACGTGAGCCCATGATGATGTGGTCACATTGATGCTCGGTGGCGTACGCCTTGATCGATTCGGCAATGTGGCCAACCCGAAGCGCCTCTTGATACATCACCCCCGCCTTGTCCAGCGCCACCTTGGCGTCGGCCAGCGCCATCTTGGCCTCGTCCAGGTAGTACTCCTGAATCATGTCCTTGGAAACAAAGCCCAGCACCGTCCCGGAAACGATGGGAGGTTGCACGTTGAGCAGGTGCAGGGTGCAGGGGCCATTTTCGCGGACGTGGTCAATCATGTAGCCCACGGCGCGTAACGAGTTGGCCGAGCCGTCTACGGGAATCAGAACGTTTTTCACGATGCCTCCGGAGTGCTGGGATGGTCTTCGTCAGAAGGCCGTTTGTGGTTTGAACTCCATCATGGCACTGCGGTGATGAATTCCATTGACGCCGGTCAACTTCATTGCAACCCGGCTGCATGGCGCAGGGGCAGATCTTCGTCCCCGTTTTCGAATTGACAATGGTCAACATGCGTTGATCGCGATAGCGCACTATAGGACTCAAGGCATGGGGCGATGCCGCGCCCCCAGCAAGGACGAGATCATGTACACACGCATCATTGTCGCGGTTGATAGCAGCCACGCATCCAATCGGGCTCTGGACGAAGCCATCAAGATCGCAAAGGGGGCGCACGCGACGCTGCGCATCATCCATGTGCTGGATGACCTGTCGCTCTTTATTGCCACCAACCCCTACGCGGGCTACTACACGGGCGAGCTGATCGAGAATCTGAAGCAGGAAGGCGTGAAGATTCTGGACCAAGCGCGCACGCGCGCCACCGCGGCAGAACTGCCGGTGGAAACGGTGCTTTACGATGATCTGGGCTTGCCGGTGGAAGAGCGAATTGTGATGGCCGCCCGGGACTGGCCAGCCGACCTGATCGTGATGGGCACACACGGTCGGCGTGGCGTGACGCGCGCAATGCTGGGCAGCAGCGCCGAAGCCGTGCTGCGCACCTCTCCTGTTCCCGTATTGCTGGTCCGTACGCCGTGACGGGCGGCTCAACCGATCCCTGATCCACAACCCCTGGAGATCAACATGGAACAACCTGGAAAAACGCCGCAGAACAAACAGAGAAAGACGCCCTCCGATCCGAAGGAGGAAGCGTCGCAGCAACAACGCAAGGCCGAAATGGCCGAGGTGGTGGGGCGCCACAAGAATGTGGGGCAAAAAGACCATAAAGGGGCGCGCTGAGATACCGGGTGTCAGCCTGCGTCATCAGATTCCTTGCGGGGGCATACGCAGCGCGTCCAGCACCAATGAAAACGCAGGAGACGGCTGCCGCCGGCTCGGGTAATAGAGGTAGTAACCGTCAAAGGCGGGGCACCATTCCTCCAGCACCCGGATGAGGCGGCCCTTCTCGATGTGGGGCGCGAACTCTTCTTCGGGCAGATAGGCAATGCCCAGGCCCGCCAGCGCTGCCTGAACGATGTGCGGCGTACTGTTGAGCGTGACTTGTCCTTCAACGCGCACGTTCAACTGCTTCGCCTTGCGCGCGAACTCCCAAACGTAAAGACCGCCATGCGTGGGAAAGCGCATGTTGATGCAGCTGTGCGTCGTCAGGTCTTCCGGTTTCTTCGGCTTCGCATGCTTGGCGAAATAGGCCGGCGCAGCGACGGCGGCCATCCGCAATTTGGGGCCGATCGGCATCGCGATCATGTCCTTGTCGATGGTGTCTCCCAAGCGCACCCCCGCGTCGAATCTATCCGCCACGATGTCCCTGAAGCCGTAATTGACGTCGAATTCAACGTTGACGTCCGGGTACTTGTGCAGCAGCGGCGAAACCTTCGGCAACAGCGTGGTCTTGAGCACATGGTCGCCGCAGGTGATGCGTACCGTGCCGGCCGGCTTGTCGCGAAGTTCCGAGAGCTCATCCAGCTCTGCTTCGATTTCGTCAAAGCGATGCCCGATGGCCTGCAACAGCCGTTCCCCGGCAGCGGTCAGCGACACACTGCGCGTGGTGCGCGTCAGCAGGCGGATGTCCAGCCTGGCCTCCAAGCCGCTGATTGCCTGGCTCAGCGCTGATTGCGTGACGCCCAGCAGCGCGGCTGCGCGCGTGAAGCTGCCTTCCCGCGCCACGGTGACAAATGAGAGGAGATCGTTCAGATTTCGCCGGACCATGCTGTCAGTTTCCCACGGACTTTTCATTAGTGGAACTTATAAGCCCTTTAAGCATTCATTAGCTAGTCATGGTGTGCCCTGCGCGGGAAAATTTGCGTCATACCGATGGACGCACTCGTCCCAGCATTCAAGGAGAAACACCATGGCCAAGAGAAACGAAGCGCGCGCTGCAACTGCGGTGCAAGACGGCAAGGACGTGAGTCGCCGCGACATCCTGAAGATGACCGGCACCGGCATCGCGGCCCTGAGCGTGGCGGCCATTGCTGCGGGACCGGCCGCCGCCCAGCCGCGGGTAACGCCCGGCGACACATGGGACAAGACCTTCGCCAAGAGCGACAAGGTGGAGCACAAGAAGGTCACCTTCAAGAACCGCTACGGCGTCACGCTGGTGGGCGACCTGTACCAACCCCGGAACGTCCGCGGCAAGCAGGCCGCTATCGTCGTCTGCGGCCCGTTCGGTGCGGTGAAGGAACAGTCTTCGGGGCTCTACGCGCAAACCATGGCCGAGCAGGGCTTTGTCACGCTGGCCTTCGATCCGTCTTACACCGGTGAGAGCGGCGGTGAACCCCGTAATGTCGCCTCGCCGGACATCAATACCGAAGACGTGAGCGCCGCTGTGGATTGCCTTGGCCTGCAACCCGTTGTTGACCGCGAAAGGATAGGCGTGATTGGCATTTGCGGGTGGGGCGGCATGGCTCTGAACGCCGCCGCCGTGGACAAGCGCGTGAAGGCCGTCGTCGCCAGCACCATGTACGACATGACGCGCGTCATGTCCAAGGGCTATGACGATCGCGTCACACGCGAACAGCGCACGCAAACACTGGAGGCGCTGAGCCAGCAACGTTGGGCGGACGCAGAAAAAGGCGCGCCCGCCTACCAAGCGCCCTACAACGAACTCAAGGGAGGCGACGCGCAGTTCCTGGTGGACTATCACGACTACTACATGACGCCGCGCGGGCGGCATCCGCGTGCGGTCAATTCGGGCAACGCTTGGACGATCACCACGCCGTTGTCGTTCATGAACATGCCGATCCTGACCTACATCTCGGAAATTTCCCCGCGTCCGGTCCTGTTCATCCATGGCGAAAAAGCCCACTCGCGCTACTTCAGCGAAACCGCCTATGCGGCCGCGGCGCAGCCGAAGGAACTCATGATCATCCCGGGCGCCAACCACACCGATTTGTACGATCGCACGGACGTAATTCCATTCGGCAAGCTGACGGCATTCTTCAAGCAGCACCTGGCTTCGGCATGACCACCCACCTCGCTGACGCCCCGGCGGGGGCGCAACGCGTATCGGAAGACCGGCCCGCCTGCTGGAGCGGCGTCTTCGCGATGTCGCTGTGCGTTTTCGCGCTGGTGGCCTCTGAGTTCATGCCCGTCAGCCTGCTGTCTCCGATTGCCACGGATCTGCAGATTACCGAAGGCAGGGTCGGGCAGGGCATCGCCATCTCGGGCGCCTTCGCGGTGTTGACCAGCCTGTCGATTTCCGCGTTGGCCGGCACGATGGATCGCAAGACGCTGCTGCTGGCGCTGACCGTTCTGATGGGCGTCTCCGGCGCCACCGTCGCGTTCGCCCCGAACACCCTGACCTACATGGCCGGCCGCGCGCTCCTTGGCGTGGTGATCGGCGGCTTCTGGTCCATGTCGGCCGCCATGGCGATGCGCCTGGTGCCCCCCAGTCAAGTGCCGAAAGCCCTGGCGATCTTCAACGGCGGCAATGCCTTGGCGACGGTCATTGCCGCTCCATTGGGAAGCTACGTGGGTTCGATCATCGGATGGCGAGGCGCGTTTTTCGCCTTGGTCCCCTTGGCGCTGATCGCCTTCGCCTGGCAATGGATCGCGCTGCCCGCCATGAAGACCGGGGCGCGCGCAGCGGGGTCCGGCAACGTGTTCAACGTGCTCAAGCGCCGCAATGTGGCCTACGGCATGGCGGCGTGCGGCGCCTTCTTCATGGGCCAATTCACGCTGTTCACCTATCTGCGCCCCTTCCTCGAAACGGTGACACACGTCAGCGTCTCCACGCTATCGCTCCTGCTGCTGGTGATCGGTGTTGCGGGCTTCATCGGCACGGCGGTGATCGGCTCGATTCTCAAGCGAAGTTTGTATGGTCCGCTGAGCATCATTCCGATCCTCATGTCGGTGATTGCCGTGGCGCTGATTCCGCTTGGCGGCTGGGTCGCGCCCGTGGCCGTTCTGCTGGGCCTGTGGGGGCTGATGGCGACCGCTGCACCCGTGGGCTGGTGGAGCTGGGTCGCGCACGCGCTACCCCACGACGCCGAGGCCGGCGGCGGCCTGATGGTGGCGGTGATTCAGTTTTCCATTGCGCTGGGCTCAACCCTGGGCGGGATACTGTTCGATGCGAACGGCTATCAAAGCACCTTCATCGCGAGTGCAGCGGTGCTGGTGATCGGCGCCGGTTTGACCCTTCGGGCTGCGCGGGCCCAGGCGGCCACGGTGCTCATGAAGTAACGGGATAGACTCACCGTTCTTCCCTCCTGATAGATCGCGACCATGCTTTCCCCAACGAACGTCCGACCCGCCTCTCGTGAAGACATCGATTCGATCATTGAGCTGGACCCGGTTGCCAAGCAGGAACGGGGCAGAAGAATGTTTATCACCAAGGCGGTGGCCGCTGGCCAATGCTGGGCCGCCGTAGAGCCGGCGGATGCGTCGGCGGTGATTGGTTACGGCGTACTGAACCAATCTTTTTTCGAGCACGATTTCATCCCGCTGATCGTCGTAAAGGCTTCTGCACGGCGCCGCGGGGTAGCGACTGCCATCATGCGGACGCTGGAATCGCAATGCCAAGGAAAATTGTTCACATCAACCAATACGTCGAACATCGCGATGCGCCAATTGCTCGGGCGCCTGGGTTATATCGAAAGCGGCCGGATTGAAAATCTGGATGACAACGATCCCGAGCTTGTGTTTGTGAAGCTTCGATCAACATAACGTTGCGACGTTGTCGGCGGCGACTGACTTCTGGGGTTCCGTCTGTTGGGCACGTAATTTGCTAACCGCCAGTGCGCCCCATCGTTCAAGGGGCGACGGATCACGAGACAGAGGCATTTATGTTTCCCATACGCAAAGCGGTATTCCCGGTGGCCGGGCTGGGCACGCGGTTTCTGCCAGCCACGAAAGCCATGCCCAAAGAAATGCTACCCGTCGTCGACAAGCCCCTGATTCAGTACGCGGTCGAAGAGGCGGTGGCGGCGGGGATTACGGAACTGGTCTTCGTGACCGGCCGGAATAAGCGGGCGATCGAAGACCACTTCGATCGGGTTCCCGAATTGGAATTGGAGTTGGAGTCGAAGAACAAGGTGGCGTTGCTGGATAGCGTGCGCAGCGTAATCCCGGACCACGTCAAATGCGTGTACACGCGACAGCCGGCCGCGTTGGGCCTGGGGCATGCCGTGCTGTGCGCCGAATCGATCGTGGGCGACGAACCGTTTGTGGTGTTGCTGGCCGATGACCTAATCGATGCGGACTCCCCCGTCATTGGCGAAATGATGAAGGTGGCGAAAGAGTTCCAGGGCAGTGTGTTGGCGATCCAGCGCGTGCCCGCGGCGGCCACGCGGCAGTACGGCATCGTGTCAGGCCAGAAGGCGGCCGCGCACGTTTTGCGGCTGTCCGGCATCGTGGAAAAGCCTGATCCGGCCGACGCCCCGTCTGATATGGCGGTGGTAGGGCGCTATGTGTTGGACCCGTCCATTTTCCAGGCATTGCATAACACCCCGCCTGGTGTGGGCGGCGAGATTCAGTTGACTGACGCCATCGCCAGCCTGATGGCAGCGCGACCGGTATTCGGCTACGAGTACGACGGCACGCGCTACGACTGCGGCAGCAAAGAAGGCTTTTACCAAGCCACCATGGAAATCGGCAGGAAATATCACGGATTGGCGTGACTTCAAGATCGTCAAGCGTCTTGGGTACACGCCTTGCTGCAAGCGTTGCAACCCTCGGGAGCACGCCAATGAACGCCATTGAACGAGTCGCCAGATTTATGCTGGAAAACAAGCTCACGTTGGTCACAGCGGAGTCGTGCACGGCGGGGCTGATCGCGGCAAAGTTAGCGGATGTTCCCGGAGCCGGCCAGCTGTTGGATTGCGCGTTTGTCGTCTATTCCGTTGAGGCCAAGCGCCGTTGCCTGGGTGTGCCGCAATCGACGCTGTCCTCCCATAACCTGACGAGCGAGGCCGTGGCCCTGGACATGGCGCTGGGTGCGGCGCGCAAGAGCCACGCCAACGTGGCAGTGGCTAACACCGGCGTCACCGACGCGGTTGATGACCGAATCCCCAGCGGTACGCAGTGCTACGCCTGGGTGTTCAAGCGAGGCCGGGCGGATGCCAGTCCCATGGTGTACACCGCAACTCGACAGTTCTCAGGGGATCGCAACGGAATACGCGAGGCGAGCGCGGAGTTCGCATTGCTGGGGATCATGGAGCATTTCCTGGAGCACGAGTCAGCGCATCGCGGATAGGGCGTTCAGTGCTTCAGGAATCCGGCTATGGACTGGCGAACAACGTGATGGGCGTGACGACCGCTCACGATCACAAAGCGCCTCGATCAGAAAGCGCCAGCTGATGGGCAATACGATCCTTCAGCGCCAACAGGTCTCCAACATACCGTTGCGCCACCGGCGCGCAGGGCTCATCGGTCGTCAGACTCAAATTCAGCGCCAGCGTCCGGCCGCCCGGCAATATCAGGGGCGTTGACATCGCAACCACGCCGGGTTGCCAGGACGCGACGCAGTAGTCATCGGCATGGACTTGCGTGATCGCGGCGTCGATGTCGGCGCCGACCGGCTTCCAGGTTGCGCTGCGGTAGCCGCGCTTGATGCTGCGTATCAGCGTGTCGCGAACGGCCGCGTCCAATGTGGCCAGATAGGCGCGTCCCAGCGATGTCAGTTCGATGGGCACGCGCTGGCCGCCCACGATGGTGCGTAACGCGGGCTTACGGTTGTACCGGATGGATTCCAGGTAAATCATTTCGGCGCGATCTGGCGCGGCCAAGCCGACGTTGACCTTGAGCTTGGTGGAAAGCTCCTGCATCAGCGGGGTGGCCGCTTTCAAGACCGGCGAGGCGGCGCGCATGGCGTGCCCCAGGCTTAGTACTGGCACGGCAAGCCGGTAGGCGCGTGCGGCCCGGTCGTGTTCCAGAAAGCCGCTGGTCACCAGGGTTTGCGTCAGCCGGCTGACGGTTGCCGCCGACAGCCCGGTGCGCTCCGCGAGTTCGCCATTGCCCAGCAAATCGGTGCCGGGGCGAAACGCGCGCAGTATTTCCAGGCCGCGTTCCAGGGATCGGTTCTGGCTGACGCCATCGAAACGGTGACGGGTTTCAGCGGCGGGTTCGGGCTTGGCGGAAGCAGCCATGCAATTCCATTCTGTGGAAATAGGGAAGTGTTTTCAGCGACTGTACCGCCTACTGTGTCATCAGAGCTAGCTAAGAAAAGTCCTGCAACAGGAACCGCTGGCCTTTCGATATCACGGAGCTTAGAGATGGCGGACTACGAATTCATCAAACTTCAATCGGATCGTGGCGTGGCGACGCTGACGTTGAACCGGCCGGAGAAGCGCAACGCAATCAGCGACCCGATGCGCGCCGAGCTGATCCATGCGCTGGAGTCCGTTGCTCAGGATCGCGCCGTCAAGGCGCTGGTGCTGACGGGCGCAGGAAAAGGGTTCTGCGCGGGCGGCGACATCTCTGGCATGCAGCGCCGCATGGATGCGCCGGCAGGCGAGGTGGCTTTCAACGGCTGGTCGCGCCAGCAGCGGGTGCACCATGCGGTCAGCCTGCTGTTTCGCATGCCCAAGCCGACAATCGCGGCCGTGAATGGCGCGGCGGCGGGGCTGGGGGCAGACACCGCACTAAGCTGCGACTTCATCGTTGCGTCTGAAAGCGCGTCGTTCACCTGGAGCTACATCGCTCGCGGTCTGATTCCGGACGGAGGCGGCATGTACTTCTTGCCGCGCCGAGTGGGGCTGGCGCGCGCCAAGGATCTGATTTATTCCGGCCGCAAGGTCGCGGCAGACGAAGCGTTTACGCTGGGCATCGCCGACCGCCTGGCGCCGGCTGGCGACGAACTGAAGGCGGCGCAGGCGTGGGCGGCGGAATTGGCGCAAGGGTCGGCCACGGCGCTTGCGCTCAGCAAATCGATCCTTGATCAGAGTTCCGAGCTGACCGCAGACCAGATCTTTGCCATGGGCAGCCAGGCGCAGGGCATTTGCTACACCAGCACGGAGCACCGCGAGTCAGTGACGGCGTTCCTGGCCAAGATGGCCGCGGCCAAGGGAGACGCAAAATGAGCGGCTTGTCCAGACTGCTGCAACCCCAAAGCGTGGCCGTCGTCGGCGCGTCGGCGGACCCGGCCAAGACGTCCGGGCGGCCGGTGGGCTATCTGCGTAAGCACGGGTTTCAGGGCCGTATCTATCCCATCAACCCCAAGGCTTCCGAGATTGATGGCCTGCGTTGCTATCCCGACGTGCGGTCCTTGCCGGAGGCGCCGGACGTGGCGATCGTGCTGCTGGGCGCCGAACGTACTCAACAAGCCATCCGCGATCTTGCCGCCATCGGCACGGGGGCCGCAATTGTGTTGGCCAGCGGCTACTCGGAAACGGGCGAGGACGGCGCGCGCCGTCAGCGCGAGTTGCGCGAAGCGGCGGGCAGCATGCGTATTCTTGGGCCGAACACAATCGGGCTGGTCAATCTGACCGACCGCATCATCCTGTCTGCCAGCGGCGCGCTGGAGGTGGACAAGCTGCATAGCGGCGCCATTGGCCTGGTGTCGCAAAGCGGCGGCATCCTGGGCGCGCTGTTGTCGCGCGCAGCGGCGCGGGGCATTGGATTTTCCAAGCTGATCTCGACGAGCAACGAGGTCGACCTGGACCTGGCCGACTTTGTTGATGCGCTGGCGGACGACCCGGCCACCCGCGTGATCGCGCTGTACGTGGAAAGTATCCGCAACCCCAAAACTTTTATGGCGGCTGCTCGCAAGGCGGCCCGCGCCGGCAAGCCGATTGTTGCTTTCAAGATCGGGCGCTCGGAATCCGGAGCGCAAGCGGCGGCCTCGCACACCGGGGCCTTGGCGGGCGCTGACGGCATGTATGACGCCCTGTTCGAAGAGGTGGGCATCATTCGTGCGCAAACGTTCTCGGATCTGCTGGATATTCCGGCCGCGCTGGCCAATGAACGCAAACTGGGCGGCCGGCGGGTAGCGATTCTGACGTCAACGGGCGGCGCCGGCACGCTGGTGGCGGATTGCCTGGGCGTGGCCGGCTTCACGCTGCCCGCGCCGGACGCACACACGGGCGCCGCGTTGCGCGCCTTGCAGACCGGTGATCACGCGGCGCTGGACCGCAACCCCATTGATGTGACGCTGGCGGGGTTGCAGCCGGATCTGCTGCGCAGCGCCATCCGTATCGTGCTGGAAAGCGACGACTATGACGCTCTGGTCGTGATTGTCGGTTCGTCGGCGGTGGCGCAGCCTGAACTGATGGCCGGTGCGCTGCGGGATTCGCTGGCGCTGAGCTGCAAGCCCTTGTTGGCCTATATCAGCCCGCATGCGCCGGAGGCGGCGGAGGTTCTCAGCCGCTACGGCATTCCGGCATTCCATGCGCCGGAGAGCGTTAGCGCCGCCTTGTCGGCCATGTGGCGGGTGCAAGCACGCGGCGCGCATGTTGCAGATCGTCCGCGCACGGTGACGTTGACCCCGGTGGTTTGCGAGGAAACGGGTTCACTGGATGAAGCGCAGGCCAAGGCCTTGTTCTCCCGCTTTGGCGTGCCTGGCGTCAGAGAGATTACGGTGCGCTCGGAAGCCGAAGCGGTTGAGGCCGCCCGGCAACTGGGGCCACGCGTGGTGTTGAAGCTCTTGTCCCGCGAGATTACGCACAAGAGCGAGGTGGGCGGGGTTGCGGTCAACGTCACGCCGCAAGACATGGCGCAGCGGTTGCGGCAAATGGCGGCGGACGTGCAGCGCCATACCGGGCGTGAACCCGAGGCGTACCTGGTTCAGGAAATGGTTTCTGGCGCGGCCGAGGTGATTGTGGGCTTGCACCAGGACTCCTTGGGTACCGCCATTTTGCTGGGCATGGGCGGAGTGGTGGCCGAACTGATCCGGGATACGACGCTGTTGCTGCTGCCGGAGGATGGCGCGGCGCTGACGGCCGATGAAGTCGAGGCCGCCCTGCGGCGACTGAAGACGTGGCCGTTGCTTGATGGATACCGGGGGCGGGAACGCGCCGACGTGCCGGCCCTGATCGAGGCCGTGCTGGCCTTCTCGCGCATGGCCGGCGCATTGCAAGGCCAATTGCTCGAAGCCGAGATCAACCCGCTGTTCGTCAAACCGTTGGGCCAAGGGGTATGCGCGGCCGACGGCATCGCCATCTTGCAAGAGGCGTCGAACTAGTTCCATCAGGTGGAATTGATGGGGTGGCAAGCAGGGTTGCCGCTCCTACACTTTTCTCATGCGCCGCAATCAGACAGGCGCAAGAAATATCAGGAGACAACGCATGAAAACTAGCCAGATCGCGACGCGACGCGTCAAGGCGCTGGGCGCTGCTTTGGTGATGATGGGTACGCTTGCGGCGCCGCAGGCATGGGCCGCCTTTCCAGAGCGCCCGTTGCGCATCGTGGTGCCCTTCACGCCCGGTGGCGGCACTGACATCGTTGCGCGTCAGTTAGCCAAAGGGCTCTCGGATGAGTTGGGCCAATCGGTGGTGGTGGAGAACCGCCCCGGCGGAAGCACCATCATAGGCACCGAGAACGTGGCCAAGAGTCCGCCGGATGGCTACACCTTGTTGATGTCGACCTTTGCTCACGCGGTGAACCCGGCCATTCACAAGAAGCTGCCCTACGATACCGACGAGGCGTTCGCGCCCGTGGCGCTGATCGGGAAGTCCCCCAATGTGCTGGTTGTGTCGCCGAAGTCCAAGTTCAAAAGCGTTCAGGAAATCCTGAACTATGCGCGCGCCAACCCGGGGAAACTGACCTTTGGCTCGTACGGGAATGGCACGTCGGCGCACCTGGCGGGCGAGCTGTTCAAGAGCCTGGGCAAGGTGGATATTCTGCATGTGCCTTACAAGGGCGCGGGCCCGGGGATCAACGACCTTATGGGTGGGCAGATCGACATGATTTTCTCGACGTCAGCCAGCGTCAGCGGACAAATAAAGAACGGCCAGCTGCGCGCGTTGGCCGTCACCACGAAGGACCGTTCGCCGTCGTATCCGGGCGTGCCCACCGTGGCCGAATCGGGTGAGCCGGGATACTTCGTGGACAGCTGGTATGGCGTGTTTGTCCCACGAGGCACGCCCACTGCCGTCATTGATCAGTTGAACGCGGCCATCAAAAAGGTGTCGGGCAAGCCCGACTTCCAGGCGGCGCTGGAACTGGAAGGCCTGGTCGCCAGCGTGGGGACGCCTGCCGCGTTGGGCGAATACGTGAAGCAGGAAGAGAGCCGCTGGACCAAGATCATCAAGGACGCGGGAATCACCGACAACCCTTGAACGCCGGCGGTACAGCTGGAATGCAACGCGCGCCCCGATTGGGGCGCGCGGCATGTGGGCTTGCGGGATGGCCTTATTCGGCTTTGACGTTGCCCGCCTTGATGACCGCCGCCCATTTGGCGGTGTCTTTTTGCACCAGATCGCGGAATGCTTCGGGTGACGAGGGGCTGGGTTCCACACCCAGGCTGGCCAGATTGGCGATCAGCGCGTTGGCCTTCAGGCTGTTGCGTACGGCTTCGTTCAGCTTGGTCACGACTTCGGCCGACGTGCCCTTGGGCGCGAACACGCCGTACCAGTTGTTGGCTTCCACGTTCGGAATGCCTTGCTCTGCCAGCGTGGGCACGTTGGGCAAGGACTTCAAGCGTGCCGGCGCCGCGACGCCCAGCGCCACGAGCTGTCCGTCATTGATGAACGGCATCAAGCCCGACACATCCCCAAAAAATGCCTCGACGTGACCGCCGATGGTGTCGGCGATGGCCGGTGCGGCGCCCTTGTAGGCCACATGCAGGAAGTCGACCTTCGTCTGGTTCTTGAACAGCTCGATGGTCATGTGCGGCATGCTGCCCACGCCCGACGAGGCCAGGGTAGCGGGTTCACTACGCTTGGCTGCTGCGGCGACGTAGTCCGACGCGGTCTTGATCGGGTTCTTGGGAGACACCACCAGCACTTCGGGCGTATGCACCACCAGCGCAATCGGCGTGAAGTCTTCGGTTGGCTTGTAAGACAGGCTGGGATACAGAGACGGGTTGATCGCGATGGCGCCCGCCGAACTCAGAAACAGCACGCTGCCGTCTGCGGGGCTGCGCATCACATAGTTGGCGGCGATGGCGCCGTTGGCGCCCGGCTTGTTTTCAACGATGACGGTCGTCTTGAGCTCGGTTTCCAGCTCCTTGGCCAGAATGCGCGCCAAGGAATCGGCGGGACCGCCCGGCGGAAAGGCGACGACCAGGCGCGTCGGCTGCGCGGCGATGCTGACGCTGGCAAATGCGAATGCGGCCGCCAACGCGCCGCCCAGAAAGGTGCTGAGGATTCTATTTTTCATGGTGTGAGGTCTCCTGGCAGCCGGCGATTCAACCGCCGGGCGCTCCTTGGGTGTTGACGTATAGCGAGTAAATGGATGTGCATGACGCCATGAACAGGCGATTGCGGTGCGTGCCGCCAAAGCACAGGTTTGCGCAGCGTTCGGGCAGGGCGATATGTCCGATGGCTTCGCCGTCGGGCGAAAAGATGCGCACGCCGTCGAGTTCTTCGGTGCCCATTCCCCAGCCGCACCAAAGGTTGCCGTCGACATCGACGCGAAAGCCGTCGGGCGTTCCGGAACCGGCGTTCAACAGCACATCCGGCCGCGACAGCGTGACGCCGTCGTCCTGAACCTGAAACACCAGGATGTTGCGCGGGCGCGCGCGCGATTCGATGACATACAGCAGCTTTTCATCGGGCGAGAACGCCAGCCCATTAGGACCGTTCACCCCTTCGGCGACAACGGTGAGATCTCCCGACGCACCGTCGATCCGGTAGATGTTTGCGGGCAGTTCCTGGCGGGCAGGTTCGCCTTGATAGTGGCCGACGATGCCGAAGGGCGGGTCGGTGAACCAGATGGAGCCATCCGACTTGACCACGACATCGTTCGGTGAATTGAGCGGCCGGCCCGCGTGGCTGTCGGCCAGCACGGTGATGCGTCCATCGTGCTCGGTGCGGGTCACGCGGCGGGTGCGGTGTTCGCAGGTGATCAACCGGCCTTGGCGGTCGCGCGTGTTGCCGTTGGCATGGTTGGATGGCGCGCGGTAGGCGTGGACCGAATTGCTGATCTCGTCCCAGCGCAGGATGCGGTCGTTGGGCACATCGCTCCACAGCAGGTAGCGGCCATCTCCAAACCATACGGGGCCTTCGGCCCAGCGGCAGCCCGTTGCCAAGCGTTCCACGGCGGCGGACAGCAGATGGTATTTCTCAAATTGGGGCGCCAGCGTTCGAATGGCGGGGTCGGGGTAGCGCTGAGAGGGTTCCCACATAGGGCCTCCACAAGAAGGGATGGATGGACTTAGCCGTAGAGCCGGCGGGGGTTGCCGTTCAGCACGGCATCCAGCGCGGCCGGGTCTTCACCGCAGGCGCGCCGCAGCAGGGCAAGCAGGTCGGGCAAGCGCGGCTGGGGGTAGCGGATGTTGACGTGCGGCCAATCACTGCCCCAGATGGCCCGGGTGGGCGCGCCCTGGATCAGCGCCGACATCAGCGGCAGCGCGGCCTGGAAACCGTTCGCGCCATCCGTCACTCGGTCAGCCCCCGAAACCTTGATCCAGAGGCTGGGGTGATGCAGCAGTTCCAGCAGAGGCTGCCATTCCTGCGGGCGTGCGACGGGCGCGCGGGCCATGTGGTCGATGATGAGCGGTACGTCATACCGAAGCAGGGCGGGCACGGTGGCAAGCACATCGTCCAGCTCCGCATGCACCAACGCGTGCCAGCCATAAGGCTTGATGCGCGCCAGCAGCTCGCCCATACGCGAGACATCCGGCTTGCCGGCCAGGTGCTTCATCATCCCCAGGCGTATGCCACGCACACCGTGCTGGTGCATGTGGGCCAGGCTTTCCTCGGGCGTGTTCTCCGTGATGACGGCAATGCCGCGATACGCGCCTTGGCTGGCGGACAGCGCCGCCAGCAACGCGCGGTGGTCATCGCCATAAGGCGTGGCCTGGACGATGACGCCGCGCGTGATGCCGCATTCGGCATGCAAGGCTTCCAGTGCCCGGAAGGGGGCTTCGTCGGGAACATAGGTGGGGCGCTCGGCAAGCGGGTATTCGTTCCAGGGGCCAAAGATGTGCGTATGGCAATCCCAGCGTTCACGGGCTAGGGGCATGGGGGGGCTCGATTCAGTTTGAGGTGGCGCCGGTTTCTTTGATGATGGCGCTCCAGCGCCGGTATTCCGACTTGATCAAGTCGCCATACTGGGCGGGCGTGCCGGGCGTGGCTTCGGCGCCCTGCGCGTCCAGGCTGGCCTTGAGGGTGGGGTCTTTGATGGCGTCGTTGACGGCCTGGTTCAGGCGGGCGGTCACATCGGCGGGCATGCCGGCTGGGCCAACAATGCCTTGCCAGGTGCCGGAATCGAAACCGGGGGCGACGGTCTCGGCCAGGGTGGGAACCTCTGGCAGTACCGACACGCGCTTTGCCGTCGTGACGGCCAGCGCTTTCAACTTGCCTTCCTTCACATACGGCAGAAACGCATTCAGGCTGCCGGACATCATGAATTCAATGCGGCCCGATAGCAGGTCGGGAAGCGCCGCGGCATTGCCTTTGTAGGGCACGTGCGCGAAGTCGGTTGCGGTCTGGCGGGCGAAAAGAATGCTGGTCAGATGATCAATGGTGCCGTTGCCGGACGAACCCATGTTCAGCTTGCCGGGCTTTTCCTTGAGCAGCTTGACGAATTCAACAGCCGTGTTGGCGGAGACTTCGGGGTTCACGATCAGCACCAAGGGTACGTTCGCTACGGACGCGACGGGGGTGAAGATCTTCCCCGGGTCGAGCTTGTCGTTGGCGAACAATGCCGGCGATATCGCAATGGACGAACTGTTGTAGAGCAACGTGTAGCCATCGGCGGGCGCGTTGGCGACCATTTCGGCGGCGATGTTGCCGCCCGCGCCGGGCTTGTTCTCGACCACGACCTGCTGGCCCAGTCCATCGCCCAGGCGCTTGGCGACGAGCCGCGCCAGCACGTCCGTCGGCCCGCCCGGCGAGAACGCGACGATCAGCCGGATCGGCTTGTCGGGATAGGCGCCCGCCAGCGCCGGAGCGCTGCCACATGCCAACAGCGCTGCACCGGCCAGCGTGTGCAAGATGCGCCTGCGCTGGGACGAAAAGAACCGCGTTGAATCATTCATGATGTCTCCTGGGAGGCGCTTGGTGCGCCTCTCTCTTTTCAAGGGGCGATGTCAGTCGCAGCGCACGCTCATGCCGCCGTCGACGATGATCTCGGTGCCGGTCACGAACCGGGCTTCGTCGGAGGCCAGGAACAACGCGGCATTCGCGGTGTCTGTGCCGTCTCCCATGAAGCCCAGGGGAATGCGGGCCTGACGTTCGGCCAGCAGGGCATCCACGTTGCCGCCTGCGCGCTGTCCGGCCAGCCGCGCTTCGACCATGGGGGTGTGCATCTGCCCCGGCACCACCGTATTCACGCGGATGTTGTGCTTGGCGTATTCCACGGCGACGACGCGCGACAGCTGGATGATGCCGGCCTTGGCCGAGGCGTAGCCGACCTGCGCCGCGCCAGTCCAGCGTATGCCGGAGGTGGACGCGGTGTTCACGATGGCGCCGCCACCATGGCGTTGCATGACGGGGATGACGTGTTTGCAGGCCAGGAACACGCTCTTCAGATTGAAGGCCATCTGCGCGTCCCAGTCCGCTTCGGACAGGTCCACCGGCCCGCCGCGGCGGGAACCCCCGACGTTGTTGACCAGGATGTCGACGCGGCCATAGCGTTCGACGCAAGCCTGCACCATGGCCTGGACGTCGGCGCTGACCGTCGCGTCACCCGTCCAGGCGGTGATGTCTCCGCCCGCGTCCTGGGCTCGCAGCAGCGTTTCAGCCATGGCGTCCGCGTTTTTGTCCACCGCGAAAACCTTGGCGCCTTCCTGCGCGAAACGCACCGCGACGGCGCGTCCATTTCCCCAACCCGGGCCGACGCAACCCGCGCCCGTGACGATCGCAACTTTTCCTTCCAGCCTCTTGCTCATGATCTTCGCTCTATCTGTTGATGACATGCAGTGTTAAGGGGTGACGCTGTCGGCGGCTTTCAGCTCGTGCGGCTCGCCCTCGGGCGGGTCGATCTGAAAGACATTCAGCGTCATTGAAATCAGGGTGTAGTAACCGGCCAGCGCCACCAGATCGATGACGCCGTGCTGGCCAAACATGGCTTCAGCGCGTGCGTAGACGTCGTCAGACACGCGGCGTGTCTCGTGCAGCTGCGTCAGGAACTCGTGGATCAAGGCTTCATCGGCTTGCCCAAACGGGATGGGCTTGCCATCGCGCAACGCGTCGATCACCGCTTCGGACACGCCCGCCTTGAGCGCAATGGCCTTATGCGCCCACCATTCGAATTCCGACCCCCACCAGCGCGCGAGCACGAGAATTCCGAATTCGGACAGGCGGGGGGAGAGCGAACTGTCGTAGCGGCAGAACTGGCCCAGCGCCTGCGCGGGTTCGGCCATGGATGGCCGGTGCAGCCATACCGCCAGCGGGCCGCGTACGCGGCCGCGCGGGCCGGAGGCGATGAGGTCGTAAATACGCTTTTGTTCGGCGGACATGTCCTGAACCTGCGGGGGGCTGACGCGTGCCATGCTTGCTCCTGAATTATTCGGGCTTGATGCCCAGGTCCTGAACCACCTTGCCCCATTGGGAAATCTCGTTGCGGATCGCGGTGGTGAATTCGGCGGGCGTGCCGCCGGCCGGTTCGGCGCCATCGGCCAACAGCTTTTCCCGGGCTTCCGGGGTCAGCAATGCGCGATTGACGGCGGCGTTGAGTTTTTCAACGATGGGGGCGGGCAGGTTCTTGGGGCCGATCAAGCCGTACCAGAGCGTGGCGTCGTAGCCAGGCAGACCCGATTCGGCAATGGTCGGCACATTGGGTAATGCGGCAATGCGCGTTGCGGTGGTGACGGCCAGCGCCTTCATCTTGCCGGACGCTACGTGCGGCAGGGCGCTGGCGGTGGCCGCGAAATAGAGTTGGACCTGGCCGGCCATCAGATCATTCTGTGCGTTGCCGCCGCCCTTGTAGGGGATGTGCGTCATCTCGACGCCCGCCTTGCGGTTGAACATTTCATTGGCCAGATGAATGACGCTGCCCTGGCCCGAAGACGCGTAGTTGATGGCGCCGGGATGCTTCTTGGCGTAGTCGATCAGTTCGGGCACGGTATTGGGGGCGAAGCCGGGGCTGGCCACCACCAACAAGGGGCCGCGCGACACCTGCACGATGGGCGTGATGTCCGCAACCGGGTCGAACGACATCCGATAAAGGCTGGGGTTGACCGTGTAGCTGGAGGAAATCAGCGTCAGCGTGTAGCCGTCTGCGGGCGCGTTGCGGCCGGTCTCGACGCCGATCATGCCGCCCGCACCCGGCCGGTTTTCCACGACGACGGTCTGCTTCAATTCCGCCGTCAGGGCCTGGCCCAGATATCGCGCCAGCAAGTCGGCGCCGCCGCCCGGGACGAACGTCACGATCAGGCGGATGGGGCGTTCGGGGTAATCGGCTTGCGCCACCCCGCTGGCCGCGGCCAGCACGCAAGCGCCAACTGCGGCAAACCATCGAAAGTAGGGGCTGCGCATGAAAGTCTCCGATATGAATATTGTTCTATGGAGCGATTCTGCTTATTCTGTGTAATAGCCGTCCAATATGTTTTTCGGATGTCAGTAATTCTTATTCGGAATTACTGAATTTGGCGGTCCCATTCACGCTTTCCCCTTTCTGACGTCCCGCTCCATGGATTTGAAGTCGATGCGCATGTTTCTTGCGCTTGCTGAAGAGCTTCACTACGGGCGGGCCGCCGCGCGTTTTTTCATTTCCCAGCCGCCGTTGACCAAGGCCATCCAGCAGTTGGAAGAACGGCTGGGCGTCACCCTTTTTGACCGCAACAAACGAAGCGTCAAACTGACGGTGGCCGGCACGGCGCTGGTGCAGGAAGCCCGCAGATTGTTGGCGCAGACCGAGCTCTCGATCCGCACGGTGCAGCGCGCCGAGCGTGGCGATGCGGGGCGCTTGCGCATCGGCTTTGTGGCGGCCGTGCTGTTCATGGATATCCGGGAAGTGGTGCTGGGCTTGGAACGCGATCTGCCCGGCCTGGAAAGCGTTTGGGAAGAAATGGGGTCGTCAGAGCAGCTACAGGCGCTGGAGCAGGACCGCATCGACATCGGCTTTGCGCAGGTTTCCCAGGGCGTGGGCGACATGAAGTCGATACCCGTGGGCCGCGTCGGGCTGGTGATTGCGCTGGACGAAGGGCACCGGTTGGCGCGACGCCGGCGCGTCAAGCTGGAAGAGTTGGCTGAAGATGCCTTCGTCGCCATTCCCCGGCACAGCGGGCCAAGCTTTCATGACCTGACAATCGCCGCCTGCATGGAGGCCGGGTTCAGCCCCAGGATCATGCATTACGCCAAACACCTCGTATCGGTGGTGAGCTTGGTTGCCATGGGGCGCGGCGTGTCGCTCGTGCCGCGGTCATTCGCCCGCGCGGGTGTGCCGGGCGTGGTGTTCAAGGACATCGATGGCCTGGTGGTCGAAGCGGAGTACTCGGCAGTATGGAACCCCGCCAATACCTTGCCGCTCTTGCCTCATGTGTTGAGCCTGTTGGGCGGCGAACACTAGCGCCTGGGCCTTGCGCGTGGCTCGCGCTCAATTCCATCAAGTGGAATTGCCGCGTTGCGGCGGCCCAGTGGGCGACCCTAGACTCGGCAGGGCCTGGCTATCCAGCCAGATGCCTCAGAGAAAACCGAACGTCACGTGGAAGCTGCCGCATGCCTGCCATCGAAGTGTTGAGCGCCTTTGCCGACAAGATCCAACAAGAACCCCTGTCCGCAGAGGTCAGCCGGCACGCCAAGCGCGCGCTTGTCGATTGGTATGCTGCGGCCTATCCCGGCGCGTCTGACCCCGCCGTGGCAATACTGCGTTCGTTGGTGCTGGACGAACCCGCCTGCGACGCGGCCGATCTGGTGGCGGGGGGGCAGGCGACGGCGCGCTCGGCGGCGCTGATCAATGGGGCGGCCGCGCATGCCGCCGAACTGGACGACAGCTATCGCGACGCCATGTACCACCCGGGGGCCGCAACCATCGCCGCGGCGCTTGCCGCCTGCCAGGAACAAGGCTTGAGCGGGGCGCGGCTGTTGAAGGCCATCGTGACGGGCTACGAAGTGTCTACCCGCATCGGCGTGGTGCTGGGCCGCGCGCACTATCAGTACTGGCATAGCACCGGCACGGTGGGCACGTTCGGCGCGGCGGCTGCGGCGGGTTCCGCCTATGGCCTGAACCCGGCGCAATTCGCGCATGCCCTGGGCACCGCCGCCACCTTTGCGGCCGGCTTGCAGCAAGCCTTTCGCAGCGACTCCATGTCCAAACCGCTGCATGCCGCGCGGGCGGCCGAAGCCGGGGTGCTGGCCGCGAAGGCGGCGCGGCGCGGGCTGACGGGGGCTTGGGACATGCTGGACGGAAAAGGGGGGCTGGGGCAAGCCATGAGCGATGGCCCCACGTGGGATGGCGTGGGCGACACCTTGGGCAAGGACTTTCACATTACCCGGCTGACGTTCAAGAATCATGTGGGTTGCGGCCATACCTTCGCGGCCATCGATGCCGCGCTTGCGCTGCGCGAGGGGGCGGGCTTCAAGCTCGGGGACGCCAGCCGAATCCATGTCTACACCTATCGTCCCGCGTTGGACATCGCCTGCTATGGCAAGCCGGCAAGCTCCAACGAAGCCCGCTTCAGCCTGCGCTACGTAGTGGCGCATGCCTTGCTTCACGGCAGCGTCCGCTTGAACGCCTATGACGATGAACGTGTCCACGACCCCGTGCTCGGCGCGCTGATCGACCGTATCGATGTGCATGCGGACCCCGATATCGACGCCGCATTCCCGGCGAACCGGTCCGCTCGGATCGACATTGCATTCACATCCGGAGAACGGCGCACGCACTTCCAGGCAAACCGCAAGGGCGATCCGGAAGATCCGTTGAGCGATGCTGAGCTTGAGTCAAAGTTCATCGAGCTTGCCACCCCATGCCTGGGTGCTGCGGCGGCAAAGGAAAAGCTGGCGGAGCTTTGGCGTATCGATCAGCGCGCCGACCTGCGCAACATGGCGTAGTCAGACATATAACTGTTGGTCGAAATCGATATTGGACCGTCTTGAAGCCGCAAAGATAGAGTGCTTGCACGGACGCGACAGAACGTCCGCGCCATTCGCAGCCGGCACGCGCAACCCTGAAAGCGCGGCGTGCGCTGCGGATGAACTCGACATCCCTGGCTGGAGACAACATGAAGTCCAATCAACGACGCGCGTTCCTGCGCGCAAGCCTGCCGTTAGCCGCACTGATCGCATCTGGCGCGGCTGCGCTTCCCGCTACAGCATGGGCCGATACGGCGTATCCGAAGCAGAAGGCGATCACGCTGGTGGTGCCGTACACCCCCGGCGGATCAATCGATACAATGGCGCGCCTGGTGGCCGAACAATTGCAGGCCAGGCTGGGCCAGAACATCATCGTCGAGAACCGCGCAGGCGCGTCGGGACTGATCGGCTCTGAATACGTCGCGCGCTCTGCGCCCGATGGCTACACCTTGCTGTTCAACGCGTCGAGCCAAGTGGAAATGCCCTTGGTGATGGGCCGCGCCACCTATGACGCCGAGAAGGATTTCACCGCCATCTCGCAGGTCGGGTACGTGCCCTTGCTGGTGGTGACGCATCCCGGCATACCCGCCAAGGACTTGCGCGAATTCTCGTCGCTGGTTAAAGGCGGGAAGAACAAATACACCTGGGCGACGTCTGGCTACGGCACGTCGGGCCATCTGGCCGAAGAGCTCATCAAGCACGGGCTGAAGCTGGACATGGACATCATCTCGTACAAGGGCGCCGCGCCGCAGCTGACGGACGTGATGGGCGGCCACGTGTCCGCCGCTGTGTCGCCCATGCCCGGCGTCTATCCCCACGTCAAATCCGGCAAGCTACGGCCGCTGGCGGTGACCAGCGCAGAGCGTCTACCGCAAATGCCGGATGTGCCCACCGTTGCGGAAAGCGGTCTGCCCGGCTTCGAACTGTTGTCGTGGTACGGCGTGTGGGGGCCGGCTGGCATGCCCGAGCCGGTCGTGCAGCGGCTGGCGCAGGAAGTCGAGGCCGTGAAAACCAATACCGCCTTGCAAGCACGATTCCAGGAATTGTCGTTTGTCACTGTGCCGTCGACGCCGGCCGCCTTCGCAGACGTGATCCGCAAAGACATCGAGAAGGTCAAAGGCATTGTCGCGGACGCAAATATTCGCGTGGCGTTTTAAGGAGAAGCCGTGATGACGACAACCACGAAGGCGCTTGCGCAGTGGATTTCCGGTTTGCGGCGCGATGACGTGCCAGAGGACGTGCGCCGTGCCTTGCGTTTGCTGGCTCTAGATACGTTCGCGTGCGCAATGGTAGGCGGCGCGCAGCCGTGGACGCAGGCCATCCGGTCATGGGCGTTGGCGCCCGGCTCCAGCTTGCAGGGGCCGTCGCGAATTTGGGGGGAGTCCACGGGACGCTTGCGCGCGTCGGACGCCGCCATGGTGAACGGCGCGGCCGCCCATGCGTTCGAGTTGGATGACTTCCACAACGCCAAGGTGCATCTGGGTGCGGTGGTGGTGCCCACGGTGTTTGCGCTGGCTGAAAGCCTGGACGCCACGCCCGAACGCGTCGAGACCGCACTGGCAGCGGGTTACGAGATCATCATCCGAAGTTCGCTGGCGCTTAAGCCCGCGTTGGCGCGGCTGCACGGTTGGCACCTGACCGCCGTGTGCGGTCCTTTGGGCGCAGCGGCGGCAGCGTCCGTGATGCTGGGGCTGGACGCGGAGCGCACCAGTTGGGCCTTGGGCTTGGCTGGGACGCAGTCGGGCGGGCTGTTTGCCTTTACGGCAGACGGCGCGTCTTCCAAACGCTTTCACCCGGGGCGCGCGGCGCATGCCGGCGTGATGGCGGCGGAACTGGCGAGCCTGGGCTTGAGCGGCCCCACCCAGCTGTTCGAGGCGGAAGATGGAGGATGGCTGCGCGCATTTTCAGAAGATCCGGATGAATCGGCGCTGACCGATCGCCTGGGCGTGCATTGGCACGCTCCAGAGACCAACTTCAAACCTTATGCGTGCTGCGGCAGCGTGCATGCACATGTGGACGCTGCGATCGCACTGCGGCCCCACTGGAGGCCGGGCGGCCGCGTGCGCGTGGGCATGCCCGAGGTGGTTCGGGTGCAGTGCGGTTACGACTATCTGCCGGGCAGTGCGCTGAATGCGCAGATGAGCGGCCGATACAGCGTGGCGGTGGCGCTGCTGGACGGTGCAGTGCTGCCCGAACAGTTCGAAGCGGGCAGGATGCAGTCGGAGGATGTCGTCACGCTTGCCGGGCAACTGGAGCTGGTCCACGACAAGGACCTGGACGCGCTTTACCCGCGCAACTTTTGCGGCTGGGTCGAGGTGCAGCGCCCGGATGGCGAATGGAAGCGCCACGCGGTGTTGAATCCGTCCGGGTCTGCGGCCAACGCGTCGCGTGGCGAGGCGATACAGGCCAAGGCCCATACCCTTCTGACGCCATTGTTGGGCGCGAACGATGCGGCGAGATTGCGCGGATCGTTCAACTCGCTGGGCGAAACGCCCATCCGCGAGCTGCTAGCCAACGCCACGATCCACGACGTGGCGGAACCGGCGCGGCCGGTTCGCCAAATTGCGTAGCGGCGGCGCGCTCAGGCGATAGGGGGCTCAAGAATGCCTCGGACCACGTTGGCGACAACATCCGAGGGGTTCTTGGGGTTCCAGATGGCGCAGATGCGGACGCGTTGCTGCACCTGGTCAAGCTTGCGGTAGACCACGCCCGGGACGGCGCTTTGCGCGAATGAGCTGGGCACGAACGCAATGCCCAGCCCCAGGCTGACCATTTGGAAAATCGTCAGCGCGTGCCGCGCCGTGTGCGCGATCTTGGGGCTGAAGCCCGCCTCGGCGCACGCCGCGATAAAGCTGTCAAAGAGCGCGGGTGCATACTCGCGCGAAAACGCCACGAATGCCTGATCGCGCATTTCACCCAAGGGTATGTCCGCGCGGGTGGCGAAGGCGTGGCTGGAAGGAATGGCCAGGCTGAACGGCTCGGTGAATATCGGCAGCGCAGCCAGCTCTTCAATGTGGGGCTGTTCGTGAATGATGCCGATATCGATCTTGTCCTGAAGCACCGCCCGAATCTGGTCTCTGGACCCCATATCGGTGACCGCCACATTCACCTGCGGAAACTGGGCCTGTAGCCGCTCCAGTATCTTTGGCATCACGTGAAACACGGCCGATGTCGCCATGCCCAGCCGCAGTTCACCGATGTCGCCTTTGGCCGTTTTCAGCGTGGTGTCGACCGCGGCTTGCAGATGCGCAAGCACGGATCGGCTTTCGCGCAGGAAGACCTTTCCTGCATCCGTCAATTTCACTTCGCGCCGCGTGCGCAGAAAGAGCATCACCCCCATCTCTTCTTCCAGCGCTTTGATCTGCTGAGACAACGGGGGTTGCGACATGTGCAGCTTCGTCGCCGCACGGCTGAAATTCAGTTCTTCTGCGACGGTAACGAAGTAACGAAGCTGGCGAATGTCCATTAGTCAGTGTTCCGATAACTGTTAGCCGAATTCCATATTGGATGGATGCTTGGCAAACGCCTAGAGTGCTGAGCTTGGGCTCACTTTCGAAGTGGAAACCGTAGATGCAAACAGGAGAGCGAATGGAATCGGTTGTTCAACAGTCTCGCATGGAACGAGAAACGAAAGCAGATAAATCTGACGCCTGCGCAACAAGCTCATTCTTTGTCGAGCGTGAAAATGGCGTGTGTCTGGAGGTGTACGCGCAGGGGCAGGGGGACTTGCTTGTCCTGCTCCCGTCGCTTGGCCGTGGCGCGATAGATATGGAAGACATATCAACGCCATTGGCCGCTTCGGGATATCGGGTGCTGCGTCCCGAGCCTCGCGGAAATGGCCGCAGTGTGGGTCCGCTGGAAGACAAGACCTTGCACGATTGGGCGGAGGACATCGCTGCGGTCGTGGAAAGCCAGCATGCCGGTCCGGCATTTATCCTGGGCCACGCGCATGGGAATTGGATCGCCAGAACGCTGGCCTCTGACCGCCCGGACCTGGTGCGTGCGCTGCTGTTGTTGGCAGGTTCCGCAGGCAAGGTGCCCGAGGGCTTTGAGGGACTGCCGATCAGCCATGAAACACGGGCGGTGATTGAACGTTGCGGAGACACGTCGCTTCCCACGGACGTGCGTCTCAGAAGCCTGCAAGAAGTATTTTTTGCGCCGGGCAATGACGCCAGCGTATGGCTGACCGGATGGAACACGCGGTTATTGACCATGCAGACGCTCGCGCAAAAGCGTACGCCCGTGGACGATTTCTTTGCGGGCGGTGTTGCCCCCATCCTGAACTTGCAGGCGCAATACGACGTGATCGCGCCGCAACGTTTCGCGCGGGTATTGAGCGATCGGCTGGGCGAACGGGTGACCAACGTCACCATTCCCAATGCCGCGCACGCGCTGCTGCCAGAACAGCCGGAGGCGGTGGTTGCCGCCGTGCTGGATTACCTGAGCAAGCATCGCTCGCGGTGACGTGCCGCGCCTGGCCTGCCCATCGGGACGGGCCAGGCGCGAGTGACATCCAAGCGTTGCATGGCGCCTAGGCAGGCGGCGGCGTATATCCACACAAGCCCGCTTCTTCAAGCGCTTGAAGGAACGACACAAGACTGATGTCACGGCCGGCTGCGGCGCCGAATTGCAGGCCCACGGGAAGGCCCTGCGCGGACAGCCCGACGGGCACGCTTGCTGCCGGCAATCCCGTCAGGCTGAAAGGAACCCTGGCCTGGAGATCGTAAGTGTCCCGAATGAGGGCCTGGTCATCGATAGGACACGGGAAAACGAAGCTCGATAGCGATAGACACACATCAACGTCTCTAAGCGCCGTATCCAGCTGCTGGGTGAGCAGCCGCTGTTCATCCTTCGCCAACACGTATTCCCGAACTGTCACCAAGCGGCCTTTCCCGATTCGATCCAAGGTTCGCTGACCGTACGCAGTCGGGTGCGCATCGATTGCTTCGCCATGGTAGGCGTACGCCTCGGTGTAAACCACGGACCTAGAGCACGCAATAAACCGGGCAAGGGGCGGCGCATCAACGCGTTTGATGATGGCGCCCGCCTTGTGCAGGCTGGCAATCATCGCGTTCAGCGCCTTTGTCATTTCCGGATGCGCATCTATCCCTGAAGAAAACGAATCGATGACGCCGACGACCGCTCCGCGCAATGATGCCTTCGGTGTGGTCAGCGCAAGCGCCTGATAGGCCTGCCGGTCGGCTGATCGTGCCGCGATCGCGCCCATGGTCAACGGAAGATCGTGCGCGGATCGGCAGAGCACGCCCACGTGGTCGCAACTTCCTGAGAGCGGAACCACGCCGGTGGTAGAGATTGCTTCGAAGGTGGGCTTGAAGCCGTAGATGCCGCATGCACTGGCCGGGTGGCGCACGGAGCCTCCGGTATCTGTGCCCAGTGCAAAGTAAGCCATGCCAGCCGCCACCGCCACGGCTGACCCGCTGGAAGAACCGCCCGGGTGCCTGGCCGAGTCCCATGGGTTGCGCGCGGGCGGCCAAGGCAGGTCCAGTGAAGGTCCGCCAGTGGCCAGTTCATGCAAGCTGTTCTTGCCGATCAGAATCGCCGCAGCGTCACGCAGGGCCGAGGCAACGTCACTGTCTTTGTCTGCGACGACATCCCGCCGGGCACTCGAATGGCAGGTTGTTCGCCAATTCTTGACATCAATATTGTCTTTGAGGGAGTAGGGTATGCCGGCCAGGTTCTTGGCCGGCTCCGCAGACACGTCGATCAGCGCTGCGGCATCTCTGGCATGGTCGAGATCAACTGCTAGAAACGCCGCAAGCGTGCCCTCTAGTTGGTCGATCTGCCCGGCGCAGGCATCGACGGCTTCCGCAGGGGAAAAGCGCTTCGCGCGGAACGCAGCATGCATCTGAGTCGCGGACCAGAAGCACGGATCGGATGCGCGTGACGAACGCGCGCGGGTGCTGTTCAAATCGTGAGTCATCGCAGGCCCATCTCATCGATCAGTTTGGTCCAGCGCCTGCGTTCTTCGGCCGTGAAGGCGTCCATGGCTTGCGGCGTGACGAGGTTCACGTTCGCTCCCAAGTCGTTCAAGGCCGCGGCGACATCAGGCGCCTGCAATGCTTGATTGAATGCGGCGTTCAGCTTGTTCACCACCGCGTCGGGCACACCCGCCGGGACAAAAACGCCATACCAGCCAACCACATCAAACCCGGGAATACCTTGTTCGGCGATGGTCGGGACATCTGGGAACGCCGGACTTCGTACCGCCGACGTCACGCCCAGCGCCTTTAGCTTTCCCGCTTTGATCTGACTGATGCAGAGCGGAACATTGCAGAACATCATCTCGACGCGGCCCGTGATCAGATCGGGCAAAAGCGTCGTCCCCCCTTTGTACGGGACGTGCAGCATATCCACGTGCGCCATCTTCTTGAACAATTCTCCGGAGAGATGCACGGTTCCGCCTGCGCCGGTCGAGGCGAACGTGTAGGGCTTTTGCTTCGCCAGCGCGATCAGCTCAGTCACGTTACGGGCTGGAATGTCATTGCCCACCACCAACAGGTTTGGAATCGAGGCTAGCTTGGCAACCGCACGGAAGTCCTTCTGGGGGTCATACGAGAGGTTTTGCTGCATGACCACATTGACGGCATTGGTGCTGGTCGTGCCTAGCATCAGTACATAGCCGTCTGGGCGCGAAGACGCCACGTAAGCCGCGCCGATGTTGCCGTCCGCGCCTGCCTTGTTTTCCACAACCACCGGCACCTTAAGGATCTTTGACAGCTCGCCGGAAACGAGCCGGGCCAACGTGTCTGTTGTGCTGCCCGGACCCCATGGAACAATCCATCGGATCGGCTTGTCAGGGAAATCCGAAGCAAAGGCATGTTGAGTCATGGCGCACATCGATACCATGGATGCCACTATGCAAGTCAGCCATCTGGCGCCGGGAAGCGCCCCTTGTCGTCGGTGATCCAATTCTGTCTCCTAGTTTTGCAGGGTGGGCTGAAGGGCCGCACCCTCGGATTCTAGGATCGACAAAATCGGGATTCCAATACGATTTCAGACTCACTGTTATTCGTTTCGCCAGTCGTGCCGCCGTTCCGGCCAACGCTGTCTGCGTGGACCTTTAGGCAGAAACACCGCATTGCTGGCCTCTTCATCTGGGCTGGAATTGGTCCTAAACGGGAAGCAAGGCGCAACTTGAAGGAGGGCCCGCCAATCCAGCCAACCGTATCTGAATCAATTCCAGCAGCGCCCGAACCCGCGCAGTCACGGAATGGCGATGGCTGTATGCCCCCAGCAACTGCAGGGGGGCGGGACACAGGTCCAGTGGTACCTCCTGCAATCGGCCCGTAGCAAGGTCTTCCTGGCAGGGGTAGGCCGCCACAATCGCGAAGCCGATGCCTTGGCGTGCGCCTGCCACGGCCAACTCGCCGCTGTTGACGCGGTAGCGGCTGCGTACCGGCACCTTGACGATTTCGCCTGCGGCGTCCTGAAACTGCCAGGGCTGGCCCTTCAGCGCACTGAGGGTAGTGATACAGGGCAGAGACTTCAGCTCGCGAACGTGGCGTGGCGTGCCGGTCCTGGCCAGCAAGGAGGGGGCCGCAACCACGATGCTGGGCAGTGTGGCGAGTTCGCGGGTGATGAAGGCACTGTCCTCCTGATGGCCCCGGTGGAAGACGATGGATAGGTCCACGTCCTCTCGAAGCACTTCCAGTCCGGTCATCCGGGTATCGCATTCCAGCTCGATGCCTGGATGGAGGCTACAGAATTCGGCGAGGATGGGAGCCAGCAGCCTTGGCGCTTCGCCGGGCATGCACATTTTCAGAGGACCACGCAGTTCGCGCTGTACCGCACCCAGCTCTTCCTGCGTGGAGAGCAGAGTGTCGAGCAAGGGCTTGGCGCGTTCATAGAGCAGTCGACCGGCTTCCGTCATACGCAGATGACGGGTGCTTCGTTCCAGCAAGCGTGTCCCGAGTTTGCGTTCCAGTGCGGCAACGTGGCGGCTGACGTTGGATGAGGGAATAGCCAAAAGACGCGATGCGCCAGCAAAGCTCTGCTCGTCAACAACGGCTGTGTAGACGCGGACGGCATTCAGATCAAGCGCATCGCGCATTAATTATCCCGACTGAGGTACGAAAGCGTCCCATTTTTGCATGCTAGTTCTCTGCTGTGGCGAAATCTAAGATGCCATTTTGTTCGATGCGAGGGCGGTGAGTCCCGCATCGAGCACCGTATGGACAGGAGAGATTCAGCGTGGAAATTGGAATACTTGGCGGCGGCATCGCGGGCCTGAGCGTGGCATTGGCGTTGCGCAAGCAGGGTTACAACCCTCGGGTCTATGAGCGCCGAGCGGAGCCGGCAACCATGGGGGCCGGCGTGACGCTCTGGCCCAATGCCAGCTTTGTGCTGGATCAACTGGGGCTGTTGCAAGACATCGACGCCATTGGCGGTCGGCCGCTGGCCATGCACCGCCAGGATGCGGTGGGCAATGCACTGGGAGGCCTCGATATCGCCTTGCTGGACCGGACGATGGGATACCCGACCTACACGGTGCTACGCCGGCACTTGCAGGAGGTGTTACTAGATCATGTCGTCCGGGCCAGGATACCCGTGGCGTTCGGGCACCGGGCGGTGGGTATTGAGCTGGATGCCAATGGCAGGGCTGTGGCCCATTTCGAGAACGGTGCGAGCATCCGCCCGGATCTGCTCATTGGCGCCGACGGCCGCATGGATTCCGTGGCGCGCAAGTTTGTCGCAGGTGACAACACCCCTGTCTATCAGGGCTTCGTGAACTGGATTGGCGTAGCGCAGGGGCAGCATGCGCTGGTGGACGATATTTCGATTCAGGATTTCTGGGGGGCAGGCGAGCGCTTTGGTTGCGTCGCGGTTCGACCCCAACTGGTGTACTGGGCTGCAGCCCAGGCTCGGCCCCTATCTGATGCCATACCGGCTGCAGATATACGCAGGGAGGTCGAAGATCTGTTCGCGGGATGGCCCGAACCGGTCGCGCGTATTATCCGTGCGACGCCCGCAGATGCCATCCGGCTGATTGCGGTGCATGACCTGGAGCCGCTGCATACGTGGAGTCGGGCAAATGTACTGCTGGTGGGGGATGCCGCACACGCGCCGTTGCCGACGTCGGGGCAAGGGGCCTGCCAGGCGTTGGAGGATGCGTGGCATTTGGTCCGGTGCCTGGATGGCGCAAGCGGCAGCCTGGATGAGGCCTTTCGGGCGTTCACGAAGATCCGCAGCCCCAAAACGGCAAAGCTGGCGGAGCAAGGTCGGGGCTTCGCTCGCGGGTTATTCGCCACCGATCCTGAAACCTGCCGCCTGCGCAACGAGCGGGCCAAGGCGTCCGATCCTTTGCGTGACGTGCAGGTCTTGGCCGCCGGGTGGGGACAGGGCCTGCCAATGCCGCAGATCGCGGCCGTAGCTCGTCTGCGGCGACGCGCTAGCCATTCAACCTGTACAGCGTATAGCGACGACTTTTATAGATCGGCGCCAACCGCGCTCTGACACTTGCTTGAATTGAAGGCTCTTCATCCGGGGGAATGGCTATAAAAGCGATTTTTCCCTGTGCAAAGTCGAGCCCTTCCAGGTCCCCGATAGCAATCAGCTTTGCCCGACCTTCCGAATAGAAGCGCGCGGAGTAAGGCAGGTTATCCAAAAAATACAGCTGTTGTCCTTCGCTCATCTGAGACCGGGCCGCTGCAACCAACTGCTTCTCGGTCTTGAATTTAGTCGGGACGGCGAACGAAATCAGCCCAAGACTAATGGCCGCGATTGGCGCCAGCGCACCTGTGACGATCAACACTCTGCCTAAGCGTGTTGAGTCGCAGGCAGCGAAAAACGCTTTGGCGTGAATCGCGAAAAGCACTGCGAAACCAGGCAAGCTTGGCAACACATACGTCCAAAGTATATTTCCGGAAAATGAGAAGAAGACCGGCGCGGCAAGGGCCCACAGGGCCAGGTATCCGGCGACAGGCGACCTGCTGATCTCGACTGCCTTTGCCCTGCGAGAGGATCGCGTACCTACCCAAATGGCAAACAGGATACCGCCGCATCCCCACGGAAACGATGCAAGCAGCCAGTCGCCCCAAATACTGCCTAAAGGCCTGCGGTGCGCCGTACCGTACAGATCGCCTTGCCAGCCTGCGTCCACGAATCGCAGAAAGTGCTCGCCGATTAAAAAGTACCGGAGAAATCCTGGGGTCTTTATCTCTGCGCAGATGTACCAGGGAACGGTCAGCGCCAGGAATACCAACGTGCCTTTGACCCAAGGCAGATGGGTCAGATGCACTATGCGCTCCCGGTATATGGCAAGCCATGGCACGACCACTATCCCGACGAGGACGATGGCCAATGGTCCTTTGGACAGCACACCAATCGCCAAGCCCACAAAGAGGCCATAGCGCCAAAACGGTGTAGGCGATTCCCGCGCAACAAGGAACGCCAACACTGCATAGGCGACCCCCAGCGCAAAGAACGCATCCGTCAGCACCGCGCCGGCTGCGGTCAGCGGCAGGAACATGGTCGCAAGTGTGAGGGTCGCCCATCGTGCCGTCTCTCGCTCAGCCAGGATAGCTGTCCCACGATAGAGCAAGGCCGCAAGCGCCGCCATCGCAAGGAATGAGGGGAATCGAACGGCGAATTCAGAGTTTCCCAGGGTAAGTATCCCCAGCGCCTGGGCCCAGAACGATAGAGGTGGTTTTCCCCAGAACGGAACGCCAGGTTCGTACCAAGGAGTTATCCAGTCTCCAGACTCGACCATGAATCTGGCAATCTCGGCGTATCGTGGTTCTGAATTATCAATCAGTGGCATCAGAGCCATTGAAAGTAGACGCGCAATGACGACGCCCGCCAGCATCCAAAAAAAGCGTTTAGCCGTCAACTGCATTTCTTGCTCGCATTCCGGCTTGGTGTGGCGCCATTTCGATGGCGGCCTCAAGAACATCTCGCACGACAAAGATGGGACGCTGCTTCGTCTCCATGTACCCCTTGCCTACGTATTCGCCCAATAGACCGATTGTCAAAAGTTGAATGCCGCTTAGAAGGGTGATCATGGCCGTCAGGGACGGGTAGCCCGGCACATCATGGCCGAACACAATAGTCTTGAAAATTATCCAGAGGCCGAAACTGCCACCTGCCAATGCAACGACCGCGCCGATGGCGGTTGCCCATCTCAACGGCGCGGTTGAAAAGGAGGTAATGCCCTCAAGGGCGAGACCGAACAAGGCCAGGTACTTCCATTTTGTCTTGCCCGCGACTCTGGGGGCTCGGTCATAATCGATCACTTTGGTCGGGAACCCGATCCACGAATAGAGACCTTTCATATACCGGCACCGCTCTGGCATTTGGAGCAGAGCCGCCACGGTTCGACGACT
The DNA here is from genome assembly GCF_902859595.1 of Achromobacter kerstersii. GTDB lineage: Bacteria > Pseudomonadota > Gammaproteobacteria > Burkholderiales > Burkholderiaceae_B > Achromobacter > Achromobacter kerstersii. Next base: position 143,440 of record NZ_CADIJQ010000009.1, read on the forward strand.
CATCAGTCTGAAATCGCCAGTGTCTGCGGGAATTCGAGAGCGGCTCAAACGGCTCAGGACTCGATAGAACGCGTAGGCGGACAATCGCTTGGCAAACCCTTCGCCCTCGCGTTTTCGTCTTCGCATCGAAACGACATCGAATCCCTCCAGCCATGCCTTGACCATCTCCGGGATGAGTTCCGGAGGATCTTGCAAATCGGCATCCAGCAGGATCATCGCCTCGCCCCGCGCATAGGCAAGGCCGGCGCTCATCGCCGCCTCTTTGCCGAAGTTTCTGCTTAAACACACTACGCGGACTCCGGGCTCTTTCTGAATCAACGCAGCCAGGTACAAGACGCTTTCGTCTGTGCTTCCGTCATCCACGTACACGAGTTCGTACGGCAGGGCCAGCTTTCCTAGTATTTCTTTCAGCTTGGAATGACAGATGGGCAAGACGTCCAGCTCATTGAAGAACGGGATGATGACCGAGATACTGCTCTGGCATTCCGCGCTTGCGTCGGCGCCCGCTGGACTTGGAGGTAACGTGATCATCGTTTGACACCACTCGCTATCGAAGTCTGCCAATTCGGATAGAACCGCACGAAAACCGTCAACCCTTGAAATTCATTTATCTCTCTTTGCAAAGTACCTCCTGCTTACTGGAAAGGGGTACCCGTGAAAACGAGCAGCAAAGCGAACAGAGCCGGATTCGCCATCGGCATTGGACAAAATCTGCGAGGTGACAACGTCGTTGCGACGCTCGGTCGTGTATGCGCACTGCCCGGCGTTCCGGGGCGCGGGGCCGAGGCCTCAGAAGCGCCAGCGGCCGAATATGAAAAGGACGTTACCCGTGCCGCTTGAACCTGGGATGTAGGTGGCATAGAGCATAGCGCCCCTGTAGCTCGCGCTGACCAGTGGCAGGATGCCGGGGAAAGGCACATAACCCATGATGTCTTGGCGCGCGGTCAGGAACACCGTATAGCCCGCACCCAGTCGGAAGTTCTCGCTGACCTGGCCGATCTTCAGGAAGCCGTAGCCCGCGGCGGGTTGGACCTTGCTGTGTGAGTCCAGAAAGGCCATGGCGTAAAGGCCCTGCCAATCACCGTCTTCATCGTAGATGCTGCGGCCGTATCCGCCGCCCCAGGCCAATTCGTTAAAGCCGTTGATTTGTTCTTTGCTGTACGTGGCGCGGTTGTGCCACGTATATCCGCTTATGTAGAGATCGTTACCGCCCTCGGTCCAGATCTGGTCAAGCCGGTTGCAGGCGGACCGCGCCCAGTTGGGCATGCTGTCGCAAGACTGTGCGGGGGCGGCGGAAACAGAGAGCAGTACAAACAGTATCGCTACCCGGAGTCTTGCGGTTATTGCGGTTATTGCGGCCGTCGAGGAGAAATGACGGGTCCAATACGGTAATGGAACTGTCCTTATTTTCCCTGTCATATCGACGTTCCCATTACGACCGGAAAAAAATGCCGCGTATTGGACACACCTTGAACTGACTCTGCGGCGGTTTAGATCACACCGACGCAGTCAGGGCTCGTAATTCGAGATATTGGTACCCTTAGCGCGACACGCCGGGCATCAGGCCGCTATTTGTTCATCACGAACCCAACGATCGGCGGGTTCGCCGTATTGGTATCGATGGTTCGTCTGCGCCGATATTGACTAGAGCTACGGTGGCGTCGGCGCCGACGGTCCAGCCATTGCTGTTGCGCAAGTTATTCGAGGCGTCATCCGTGATGAACAGCAGAACCATGGCCTTCGACTGCGCGCCCGCATGAATGCCGATCAAGCCGGACGCGGTGCGGTAGAGCCCACAACAGCAGCTTTAGAATAGCGGCGATCAAGACAGTCGTGATACCAGGGAATACGAGCAACCGATTCCTAACGTTTTTAAACATCGCACACAAAGAGAAAGCCACCAAAAGCAAAATGCCCTGAAGCACCGGTCGGATCGGTTGGCAACCGACTTGCGCATTTACCCGCTGGGAAAACAGGCGTCGGCCAAGACAGCCAGCACGTTCAACTACCTCGACCCCCCGGGTTGGAAGACGTCGTCCACGAATGGCGGCTATTGATCCACAGCGCGACTCCCGTGACGCCCGCACTGAGCAGAACGCCGGCCACCGCATCGATAGCAACGAAGCTTCTATCTACGAAGCCTCTATCTACGAAGCCTCTATCTACGACGCCTCTACTGCGGTGCGTTCATCTCCTTTTCCTTCTCCTTCTTTTCCTTTTTTTCTCCGTCGTAATGCGACTTGATGGCGAGAAACATGCCGGTGCCCAACACGAGGACCTTGAACGTACCGAAGATTACAGGGACCCAAAAATTCATCATTTCCTCAACACGCTGCCTCAGCAGCTTCAATTTCGACTCGTGGGCCAGGCAACGACAAACTCAGCGCGGTGAGCGCTATGAGCAGGTGCCATAGACAGATCCCGAAGGCGCTTTCCCAGACGGTCACCTCGTAGCTGCTTAAAAAAAATGGCAACGCTGAGAGCGGGGGGATTGGGGAGCGTGAGCGCCGTGCTCCCCATAGGAAGCCACATTTTACCGTCAAGATCCATACAAGTTGTTGAATTGTTCTGGTTGTATGGTTTTGTTCGTTCATTAATGTCTAAAAAACCCATACATAAGGCAAGGGATGTCTCTCCCTCGTCGCCTTAAAAGACAAACAACGACAAGGAAACTCCGCGCCGGCATCTCATCGCCCCACCGGCACCCCTCAGGGATTCCCCCAATCACATTCTCCTTGCGGAAACTCAATCCCCTATAGGACACTTTGTGTCATTAGAGCCGACACGGCGCAATCAAGGGGAATGGCATGACGGTTTTTGGCAAGGTAGCTGCGCTGGCGTTGACGGCGGGAATAGTGGGGTTCGCAGGCAGCGCGCACGCGGCTTACCCTGAGCGGACTATCCGTTTGGTTGTGCCATTTGGCGCTGGCGGGATCACGGATATCGTGGCGCGTCAGGTGGGCAAGGGCATGGGCGATGTGCTGGGGCAGGGCGTCGTAATTGAAAACCGGCCCGGGGCGGGCGGCGTAATTGCCGCGCAGGTGGCGGCGACGGCTGCGCCGGATGGCTACACGATCTTCATGGGCACCGTGGGCACGCAGGTTGTGAACCCGCTGATCTACAGCAAGCTGAGCTATGACGCGGACAAGTTTGCGCCGGTGGGCATGGTGTCGGGGTCGCCGTACTTGCTGGCCGTGCGGGCCGGGCTGCCGGCGGCGTCGTTCACTGAGTTCGTGGCGTATGCCAAGAAGAATCCGGCCAAGCTCAACTTCGGGTCAGCGGGCAACGCCAGTTCGCCGCATCTGGGGCTGGAGCTGCTGAAGCTGACAGCCGGGCTGGACATTGTGCATGTGCCGTTCAAGAGCGGCAGCGAAGCGGTTAACGCCGCGATTGGTGAGCAGGTGGATGTGGTGATGGACGCCAGTCCCGTCATCATGCCGCACGTGGCGTCTGGCAAGCTGCGCGCGTTGGCCGTGGCGGCCGACAAGCGTTTGCCGTCCGCGCCGGCGGTGCCGGCCAGCCCCGAAGTGGGCGATGCCGGGTTGCAGATCAGTTCGTGGAACGCATTCTTTGCGCCGGCAGGCACGCCGCCCGAGGTGGTGGCCGCGTTGAATGCGGCGTTGCAGAAGACGTTGGCGTCGCCTGACCTGAAGGAACGCCTGGCTGCGCAAGGCACGCAGCTTTACACGGGTTCGCCCGACGAATATCAGCGCTTCATCTCGGGCGAAAAAACCAAGTGGGCCGAGATCGTGAAGCGCGCCAACATCAAGATGGACTGAAGCGATGGCACTGACTTCTCATCCGCTGGCGGGCAAGCCGCTGGAATTGGCCGACACGTTGCGGTCGGGCAATGCGTGGAAAATCAGGCTCGCCTGCGGGCTGATGGGCCTGCCGTTGACGCGGCGCACCTTTGATATTGTGAAGGGCGATCTGGAGACCGACGCGTTTGCGCGGATCAATCCTTGGCGTCAGGTGCCGGCGTTGTTGACGCCGGAAGGCGAGTGGCTGGCCGAGTCGCAAGCGATTCTTTGGTATCTGGCCGAAGGCACGCCATGGCTGCCTGGTGATCGTCTGGCGCGCGCGCAGGTGTGCAGTTGGCTGAGCTTCGAGCAGACGCAGCACATGCACGCGTTTGCGCAGCCGCGCTTGTTGATTCATTTGCGCCAGACGGCGCGCGTGGACGATCCGGCGATGGTGGCGTGGCGTGCGATTGGGATGAAGGCCGCGGCGTGGATGGATGCGCATCTGGCGGGCCGCCATTATTTGGTGGGCAGGGCGCCGACGATTGCTGACGTGGCCTTGTACCCCTACACCAGCATGGCGGCGGAGGGCGGTTACGACCTGTCCGCCTTCGCGAATATCACTGCCTGGCTGGCGCGCATGCGCGCCTTGCCGGGATTTACGCCGTTGATGGAAACGGCCTGACGGAGACATGATGAACGATACGATGCACCTGGGAAAAGACGAGCTGATCGCGCGGGCGCAAGCCGAAATGCAGCGTCAGTTCGAGACGCCGCAATGGAGCCTGCGCGAGCGCCTGGCGCTGACGTGCCGGATCTTGTTCGATGGCGGTCACGACTCTGGTCTGGCCGGGCAGATCACCGCGCGCACGACGGAGCCGGGCCGCTACTACACGCAGCGGCTGGGGCTGGGTTTTGACGAGATCACGGCCAGCAATCTGCTGGTGGTGGACGAAGACCTGCGTGTGCAGGAAGGCGGGGGCATGCCCAACCCGGCCAACCGTTTTCATTCGTGGATTTACCGCGCGCGTCCGGACGTGAACTGCATCATTCACACGCACCCGCTGCATGTGGCGTCGCTGTCGATGCTGGAGGTGCCGCTTGAAGTCTCGCACATGGATAATTGCACGCTGTATGACGACGTGGCCTTCTTGAAGGACTGGCCGGGCGTGCCGGTGGGGAACGAAGAAGGCGAGATCATCTCGGCGGCGCTGGGCAGCAAGCGCGCCATCTTGTTGTCGCACCACGGCATGCTGATTGCGGCCGGCTCGGTGGAAGAGGCCTGCGTGCTGGCGCTGCAATTCGAACGTGCGGCGCGCATGCAACTGTTGGCGATGTCGGCGGGCAAGATTCAGCCGATTCCGCCGGCGCTGGGCCGCGAGGCGCACGACTGGATTCTGACGCCCAAGCGCTCGCAGGTGGGGTTTTCGTACTACGCGCGTCGGGCGCTGCGGGCGCATCCGGACGTATTGGCGTAACCGGGGCAGCTGGCGTCTGCTGGCGTCTGCGGGCGTTTTGTGGCGGGGGCGGCAGGCAGAGGCGAGCGGAGCGCAGCGGGGCAGGAAGATGCTGCCCGCTCGACGGCCGGGCCGGTTTCGGGCATGCTTACCGGTCGTCTTTTCGACCCTTGCCCCAATGATCGACCTGCCGCACCGCCTTCGCACCCTGCGCCGCCAGCAATCCCTGTCTTTGGAACAGCTGGCGCAACGTACGGGCCTGACCAAAAGCTACCTCTCCAAACTTGAGCGGGGCTTGAGCGAGCCGTCGATCTCCACCGTGCTGCGGCTGGCAGAAGCCTATGGCGTGGGCGTGTCGCAACTGGTGGGGGCGGACGACGCCGCGCAAGACGAAGTGGTCAGCGTGGTGCGCGTGGCTGACCGAGAAGCCCTGCAACGGGGCGGGCTGGGCGCGGAATACCGGTACGAATCGCTGGCCGGACGCCGCAAGGTCAAGGCGATGGAACCCTTTGTGGTGCATCCGCCGCGCGACTTTCCAGACGCCGCCGCGGTGTTTCCGCATCCGGGCGAAGAGTTCCTGCTGGTGATCAAAGGGTCGATAGAAGTGCAAGTGGGCGAACGCCAGTTCCGCCTGGACACGGGCGATTCCGTCTACTTCGATTCCGAACTGCCGCATCGCATGCGCACTGTCAGCCGCGCCCTGGCCGAGGTGCTGGTGGTGGCGGCGCATTGATTCGCCGGGACGCCGGCAACGCATAAACCGATAACGACACACAGGGATCTCATGAAACATGATCAATCGCGGCTGGTCCGCATCGATACCGGCCCGCTGATGAACCCGGTGCCGGGCAAGCCCCGCCGCCCGATTTCGGGCGACGCTGCTTTTCTGACGGTGACGGCCTTTGAAGGCAATGCGGGCAAGGCGGAAGCCGGCGTGTGGGAAAGCACGGCGGGCGTCTTCCAGGCAAACACCACCGGCTACATCGAATTTGGCACCATCATCGAAGGTTCGGCCCGGCTGGTCGACCCGGACGGCACCGTGCATGAACTGACCGTGGGCGAGGCCTTCGTCATGCCCGAGGGCTACACGGGCCGCTGGGAAGTGGACCAATTCGTGAAGAAGATCTACTTCATCACGCGCCTGGCCTGACGCCCATCCACGCGCATGCCCGTTATGGCTGTGGCCGTTGCGGATACGCCGACGTGCCGAATGTATTGCCCATGCGGTTGCCAATGGTGGCCGGCGTGGGCAGGCCCATCTGATTGGGCGGGCGTTGCGTGACGGCTTCAGACTCCAAACTCGGAGCGGGCCTCACCGGCGCAGCAGGCGCCATCTTCTGGTTCAGACAGTCATAGGACAGTGCGCGATAGCCGTTGACCTCGGTCTCGATGCAGGCGCCGCCTGCTGCGGCGGGCGCGGGGGCACCACGTGCGCCGGATGCGGCGGCTGCGGCGGCGGGTTGCGTGTCGGCCGCGAACGACGGCGGCCCGGCCAGCGCCAACACAACAAAGCCAATCACCCGTAACACTGTGCGCATGCGCGCTCCTTGAACAAACCCGGCCTGTTGCAGCCGGTGCAATCCGCAAAGTATAGGGACGGCCACGGGCGCGCAGGTGACCGTTGCGTGGCGGCGGCGCGTGCGGGGGGCGCGTCGTGTCACGAATGCGTCATTCAGCGCCTCTAGCATGGCGGCTTTTGTTAGGGCGGGCGCCCAGGCGTCCTGTGTGGCGGCCATGTCAGGCACTTCCCCCTTGCGGTCACGTTCATGAGCGGCGCCTTCAAGGGGCGTGGCGTGGCGCTGCGCGCTTGTCTGGCCTTGGGCCTGCTGGGGCTGGCGCCCTCAAGCGGGGCAGCGCCGCCTGCCAAGCCCATTGAGTTCGCGATTGCGGCGCAGCCGTTGGCGCAGGCGCTGGTCGAATACAGTCTGGCCAGCGGCCTGACCGTGCTGGTCGACAGCACCTTGACAGCGGGCCGGCAGGCCCCGGCAGTTGTCGGCCGCTATACGCCGGGCGACGCCCTGCGCAAGCTGCTGGCCGATTCGCCCTTGGCCATCCGTTACGCCAGCGAGCGCTCGTTCACGCTGGTGGCGAAACCAGATGAGTCGGCCGCGGCCACCGCGCGGTCGGGCAAGCGCCTGCGCGATACGCCTTACGCCGCCGTCGTGCAGGGCGCATTGAAGCGCGCCCTGTGCGCCGCGGCGGCCACGCAGCCGGGCAATTATCGTGCGCTGGTGCAGCTGTGGTTTGACAAGGCATGGCGCGTGACACGCGTGGGCTGGGTGGCCTCTACCGGACAGGCTGGCCTGGATGACCGGCTGGAAGCGGCCTTGCGCGGCGTGGTGATCGGCCCGTTGCCTGCCACCTTGCCGCAACCGTTGACGGTGTTGTTGACGCCGCGCAGTGCGGCGGAATGCGCCGATATGCCGGGAGCCGTCCATGCGGGATAAGCCGGCCGACACGTCGTTGCGTTCCTTGTTTCTTGAGCGCTACAACGATTTTCGTAATCAGCTCAAGCGCAGGCTAGGGTCGGAAGACCTGGCGCACGATGCGATGCAGGAGGCGTTCTTGAAGGTCAATGATCTGCCCGCCAGCGCGTCGATTCAACAGCCCGCGGCCTATCTTTTCCGGGTGGCGTTGAACATCGCGGAAGACCAGCGGCGGCGGGATTCCCGTTTGCTGACGGGGGTAGAGATCAGTGAACTGATCCACCTCACGGACGAGGCCGCGGACCCCGCGCGTATTGCGCAGGGCCGCAATCAGATCGACGCCTTCGGGCGCGCGCTGCGCAAATTGCCCGAACGCACGCAGCAGATGGTGTTGGCCGCGCGGGTGCACGACTTGCCGCACGCGGAGATTGCGCGCCGCTATGGCGTGTCGGAACGCATCGTCTCCAAAGAACTCAAGCGTGCGCTGGAACATTGCGCGCGGGAGTTGCACCAGGACGAAGAACCATGGCGTTGACGATGAGCATGCCCGGAAGAAACAAGCACGAAGACGCGGCGTCGCGCGAGGCGCGGGCGTGGCTGCTGGCGTTGACGTCGGGCCGCGCCACTGAGGACGATGCGCAAGCGTTTCGCAGTTGGCTGGGCGCGGATGCCCGGCATCAGGCCGCCTTTGCCGAGCAGAAGCAGCTGTGGCAAAACGTGGGGCCGGCGATTCAAAACGTGGTGGCGGAGCGCAAGCGCAAACCTGTCGTGACGGGCCGGCGCGCCTTTCTGGGGGGCGCGCTGGCGGCATCAGCTACCTATCTGGCATTCAAGCCGCCCTTGGGCCTGTGGCCCGGCGTGGACACCTTGGGCGCGGACTATCGCACGGCCGCGGGCGAACAGCGGCGCGTGTCGCTGGGCAATGCGCTGGACGTGGACATGAACACGCTGACGCGCATCAATGTGGGCAGCGATGCGCATGGCGCGGTCATTGAGCTGGCTGATGGCGAAGCGGAAATCCGCAGCGGCTCCACGCCCGCCGTGGTGGTGGCCGGCAAGGGCCGCATCACCGCGCGCGACGCGACCTTCAACTTGCGCTACATCGATGGCGAGGCGCGGCTGTGCTGCCTGTCGGGCGCGTTGCGGCTGGTGCATGCGCAGGGCGTGTTCGATGTCGTGGCCAACCGCGAACTGCGCTACGACGATGCGCGGGTGATGCCGCCGGTGCAGGTGGACCCCGATGTCGTGACCGCGTGGCGGCAAGGCTGGCTGGTGTTCAACCAGCAGCCCTTGGCGCAAGTGGTGGACGAGCTGAACCGCTATCGGCGCGGGCGTTTGGTGCTGATGAACGAGCAGCTGGGCAAGCGTCTGGTGCAGGCGCGTTTTTCGCTGGCGCAGGTGGCCGACGCCGAACGCTTGATCCGCGACGCGTATGGCGCGCGTGTGACACATCTGCCCGCAGGCGTCGTGTTGCTGTCATAAGCGCGCCACAAAGACGGCCCCTTGATGAATTATTTGTGACAGGGTGCCGGTCGGCATTTTTCCATCCGTCTGTCTTGTTCTAGGTGACGAACACGCGCGATTGGAACAAGGGATGGCGATCATGCAGGCACGGATGTCGGGAATGGGCAGCAAGCGAAACACGGGGACCGCACCGGCGCGGGCGCGCCCGAACTGGCGTCCGACGCCGCTATCCCAGGCTGTGACGGCGCTGCTGATTGCGGGCAGCGCAAGCGGGGCCGCGCAGGCGCAGCAGCGCGCCTTCAGCCCGGGCTGGTTCTCCGACAAGAATGCGGTGCAATCCACCGCGCAGCGCACGGGCCGCATGCCTGATGGCAGCCTGGCCGGCATTGGCAACAGCGCACGCCAGCAGGCGCAGTCGCGTCAGCAATTGCAGCGCTCGCTAGACAACCTGAACCGCACGGCGGCGGCCGTCGCGGCGCAGCAGGCGGCGCAGGCGGCGGCACGTGCTGCCGCCGCCGCCAACAATGGCGGCGACGCCCCCGATGGTCTTGTCGAAGGCGGCTTGTCGGTGGCCAAGGGCGAGCTGGCCCAATGGGAAGGCGCGAAGGCCGCGACCCCCAGCGTGGAAAACGGACGCCAGATCGTCACCATTGAACAGACGCAGTCGCGCGCGATTCTGAACTGGGACACCTTCAACGTCGGCCGCAACACGACGCTGCAATTCAAGCAGGGCACTGACGATGCGGTGCTGAACCGGGTGGTGGGCGCGGCGGCCAAGCCGAGCCAGATTCAGGGCGCGATCAAGGCTGATGGCACCGTGATGGTGGTGAACCAGAACGGCGTGATCTTCACCGGCACCAGCCAGGTGAACGCGCGCAACCTGGTGGCCGCAGCCGCCACGATTACCGACGCGCAGTTTCGCGAGAAGGGCCTGTACGCCGACAACGGCACGCAGCCCACCTTCCTGGATGCGCGTGGCAACATCGATGTGCAAGCGGGCGCGTTGATCCAGACGGCGGCCCCGGCCTCGTCGACCGCGGGCGGCGGGTATGTGCTGCTGCTGGGCAAGGAAGCCGCGAACGCGGGCGCCATCAACACCCCGTCCGGCCAGACGCTGATGGCCGCGGGTGACAGCTTTGTGATCAAGCGCGGCCAAGGCACGTCGGGCAATCTTGCGTCCACGACCAAGGGCAACGAAGTCACCCCCGGCGGCACGCCTGGCCGCGTGGTGAACACGGGTTTGATGCAGGCCGCAATGGGCGACGTAACGCTGACGGGCGGCGATGTCGTGCAAGGCGGCGTGGTGCTGTCCAGCACGTCTGTCGACACGCGCGGCACGGTGCACCTGAACGCCTTGGGCGACGGCGGCAAGATCACTTTGGCCGAAGGCGGCACCACGGCCATTCTGTTGGACCGCAGCGGCGCACTGGCGCTGGACAGCCAGCGCGACGGCTTGCGCGCGCCTGCGGCCACGACCGCTGCCAATTCCCCGATTGTGGCGGCGGGCGCCGACCGCCGCGAACTGTCGCGCGTGGAAATCTCAAGCGCTGGCACGGTGGACTTCGCATCCGGTTCCATCACGCTGGCCACGGGCGGCCAGATCGCCGTGCAAGCCGCCAAGCGCAGCCTGGTGCGCGAGGGCTCCATCCTGGACGTGGCCGGCGCCGTGGGCGTGCCCGTGGCGATGGAAAACAACAGCGTCAAGATCAACGTGCAGGGCAATGAGCAGCGCGATGCGCCGATCAACCGCGACAGCGGCAAGCTGAACAGCAACGACATCTGGGTGGATGCGCGCGACCTCGTCCTGGTGCCGGCCGGCACCAACGGCTACGCCACCGACCGCTGGTACACGGCCGGCGGCCTGCTGGAAGTAAGCGGGTATCTGGGCACACAGGGCCATGCCGTCAACGAATGGATGGCGCAGGGCGGCAACGTTGAATTCACCGGCGGCGACGTCGTGACGCGCGCGGGGTCGCAGATCAACGTGTCGGGCGGCACGCTGGATGTGCAGGACGGCAAGATCCAGCAGACGTGGTTGCGGGCGGTGGATGGCCGGCTGTACGAGGTGTCGAGCGCGCCGGGTGACCTGGCGTATACGGGCTTGTACAAGGGCTACGAGGCCACGCACGAGCGCTGGGGCCAGACGCACTATTTCTACAACCCGCTGATTGCGCCGAAGGAACGCTTCGAGACCGGCTACACGGTGGGCCGCGATGCGGGCCGGCTGGTCATCGGCACGAAGAGCGCCGTGCTGGAAGGCGAGCTGGTGGGCGAGACCTATCAGGGCGAGCGCCAGACCGCCGCCGCGCAGGCCGGGCTGGACGGCTATCAGCAATCACAACGCGCGGCGGCGCGCGGCGCGCAACTGATTGCCGGCACGTACACGCCGTACTACGTCAAGAGCACGGGGGCGTTGCAATACGCGTTGGGCATGTCGGAGGCGACGATCCAGCACGTTCAGCTGTCTGATCAGGTGGCCGCCATTGCGGCCGGGCTGGAGCTGGACGCGGCTTTGCCCGAGGACCGCACGGGCATCCTGCATCTGGACACGGCGCAGCTGAATCGCGCGAAGCTGGGCGCCATCAAGATTGCGGCGCAGGACATTACGGTGAAGTCGGACCTGACGGTGGGGCCGTCGGGCGACATCACCTTGTTCGCGAACCAGGTGTCGGTGGACGCCACGCTGACCGCGCGCGCGGGCAGCATCCGTCTGGGCAATGTGCTGAATCAGTTCTCGGCGACTGGGGCAGTGGACACTTTTTCGGGCGTGGCAGAACAGCCGAACGTGACGTTGAGCAGCCGCAGCCGTCTGGACACCCGGGGCATGTGGACGAACCTGGCGATGTCGCCCGAGCAGACCGCCGGCATGCCGTACTTGAACGGCGGTTCGGTCTCGGTGCGCAGCAGCGGAGACATCCAGCTGGACGCCGGTAGCGTGATTGACGTCAGCTCGGGCGCGGTGCTGGGCAAGATGAACAAGGTGACGGGCGGCAAGGGCGGCAACACCACGATTGATGCGGTAGCCGGGAATGACGGCTCGGGCGGCGTGGTGACCCTGGGCGCCGAACTGCGCGGTTACGGCGTGGAAGGCGGGGGAACGTTGACGGTGGTGGCGGGCAAGGTGGCTGTGGTTGGCAACCTTGGTGAAAAAACGGATGCCCAATCCGGCGCACAACGCGGCGCCCAACCCGGCGTTGAATCCGGCGTTGAATCCGGCACCCAACCCGGCGTTGAGTCCGGCGCACAACCCGCCGCCGCTGACGCAGAGTTGCTGACGCTTGCCGCCCCGTTCTTCCAGCAGGGCTATGCGCGCTACGAGGTGACCGGACGCAAGGGCCTGACGGTGGCTGAGGATGCTCGCGTCGACGTCTTGATGCCGGTCTCGCGCCTGGTGTCGGGCGCGGCGGGCTTGCCCACGGGCTCTGATCCGTCGGCGGTGCTGGACACCTGGTTGCCGCCGCTGTATCAGCACGACATCGTGGCAGGCACGGCCACGCGGCGGCGCGGCGCAAGCCTGCTGCTGCAAAGCGGACGCACGCTGGCGCCGGCGGGCGCTGACACCGACGCCGAATTGACCATCGGCCGGGGCGCGCAGGTAAACGTGGACCCGGGCCAGACCATTCAGTTGCTGGGCGCGGGGCAGATCACCGTATCCGGCGCGTTGACGGCGGCGGGCGGCAAGATCGATATCCGCCAACTGCGCACCGGCACGCTGGATGTGGCCGAGTCATTCGACACGGCCGCCGGCGAGGTGCACAACCGGTCAATCTGGATTGGCGAAAACGCCGTGCTGAATGTCGCCGGCCGTGCGGAAACGGGCGTCGACGCGCAGGGCCGCCGCTATGGCGTGGCGGATGCGGGCGGCGTCATCGTGATCGGCGGCGAGATCGATCACGACCGCGCAACCGCAACGTCGGCCGATGCGTATGTGATTGTCCGGCCGGGTGCGGTGCTGGATGCATCGGGCGCCAGTGCGCTGGTGGATGTTAACGGCGTGGGGCCGGTGCAACTGAATCGCGATGGCGGCCGGATTTCGCTTAGCTCGTACAACGGCCTGCATCTGGACGGCACGTTCATTGCGCGGGCGGGTGGGGCGAACGCGTCGGGTGGCACCTTGGACATTGCGCTGGAAACGCCGCTCTACCGCGTCGCGGGGGAGGGCGCCGCAGGCATGGATGTGCAGGTGCCGCGCGAATTGGTGCTGGCGGCAGGCGGCGGCAGCAAGGGTCTGAACGCGGGTCTGAACGTGGACCTGAAACCGGGCGAGGCGGACGATGGCCTGCGCTACGGCCAAACCCGGTTGGACTCGGCGCGTCTGCTGGCCGGCGGCGGCTTTGATCATCTGGGGCTGTTGTCCAACGGCCTGATGTCTTTCGATGGCGACGTCCGCGTTGCAACGCCGCAAAGCCTGCGTCTGTACGCCGGCGCATTCTCACTGGCGCCCGAGGCCGATGCCCAGACACGCGTCGAACTGGCGTCGTCGTATGTGCGCTTGTCCGGCTTGGGCAAGTACGCGGCCACCACGGGCGTGTTGCGCCCGCGCGTGTTGTTCGCCGACGCGCCGGACGTGGGCGAGGGCACGTTCACCGTGCGCGCCGGCCGCCTGCTGGATGTGGGCAACAGCTTGTCCTTCGGCACGCAGGGCTCGATCAACCGCGGCGTGGGCGGCGCGTTGGCGATTGCACGCAGCGGCTTTGACCGGGTGACGCTGGACAGCGCGGGCGACCTGCGCTTTCTGGCGAACAACGACAACGAGCCGCGCTCGCGTCTGTGGACCCGGGGCGATCTGGACCTGATCGCCGCGCAGATCTATCCCGCCACGGGCGCCGAAGCCGAAGTGCTGGCGGGCTACACGCGCAAGCCGGACGGCACGCAGGGCTTTGACCCGGACCGCAGCTTGCGGATCGGCCGCCACGAAGGTACGACGGACGCCTTGCCCGCAACGCCCTATTCGGCGTTTGGCACCTTGCGTCTGGCGGCCTCCACGGTGGAGCAGGGCGGTGTGCTGCGTGCGCCGTTGGGCGCCATCACGCTGGGCGATCTGGGCGAACTGATGGGCACGCAACGTCTGACCTTGTTGCCGGGCAGCGTCATGTCCGTCAGCGGCGCGGGCCTGCTCATGCCATACGGCGGCACGACCGATGGCGTGTCGTACAAGTTCAAGGGTGCGGACGTGTCCTTGGTGGGCGTGGGCGGCGCAATCGGCGTGGATGGGCAGGCGAACCTGCGCACCGGTATTACCTTGGGCTTCCGCGACGTGGACGCGATGCCGGGCTCGGTGATCGACCTGTCGGGCGGCGGTGAACTGACGGGCGCGGGCTTTGTGTCGGGCCGTGGGGGTTCAACCGATGCGCGCTATGCGCCGCTGGTCCGCATGAATCCCAATGGCGGGTTCACCTTGCCGGGGCTGGCCAGCAACCCGGTCTACGCGATTGTGCCGGGCGCGCAAGCCCCCGTAGCGCCGTCGGGTGGCGAGGCCGGTGCCTCCACACCGGGCGTGGGCCAGCAGATTACGCTGGGTGCAGGCGTGCCTGGCTTGCCGGCCGGCACCTACACGCTGATGCCGTCTACCTATGCCCTGCTGCCCGGCGCGTTCCGCGTCGAAATCAACGGTGGTGCGTCGGCAGGCGCGGCGGTGGCGCCGATGCAGATGCGCAACCAGTCGTGGGCGGCCAGCGGCACCTTGTCGACGGCAGGCACCAACGTGGCGAACCCGCTGGCCAGCGCGGTCATCCTGACCCCGGCGAAGGTGCTGCGCACGCTGTCGCAATACAACGAGATGAGCTACGCCAGCTTTGTGGCGGCGGACGCGGTGACGCGTGGCGTGCCGCGCGCCATGCTGCCCGCCGATGCGCGTACCTTGCGGCTGGCGATCCACCCCGGGTCCGCCGACGGGCAGGCGCTGAGCTTCGAAGGCTTGGCGAACTTCAAGGCGGCGCAGGGTGGTTTTGGTGGTGCGGTGGCGCTGAATGGCGGAAGCACAACGGTAGAAATTCTGGCGGCGGGGCAGTCGCCCACGGCGGGGTTCGATGGCACGTCGGTGCAAGCCGATGCGCTGACCGCGCTGGGCGCCAGCCGGCTGATCATCGGCGCGTTGCCGATGGTGCAGTACGGGCAGGGCGGGCGTTTCTACACCTTCCAGGCGTCCGCCAACAACGTCGTGCTGCGGGCCGGTGCGCAACTGACGGGGCCGGAAGTGCTGATCTCGTCGCGCACGATCGAACTTGAGGCGGGCGCGGGCATTTCAACGCTGGGCCGGGGTGCGCCGTCGGTGGATTCGTCCAGCGGCTACGCCTTCCAGCCCGGCAAGGCCAGTTTGCTGGCGGTATCGAATGGCCGTCTGGACGTGCTGGCGCCCGACGCGCTGGCCTCGGGCGCCATCCGCGTCGGCACCTGCGCGGCGTCGGCTTGCGACGGCGTGACGCGTCTGTATTCCGAAGGCACCATCGCCGCCGCCACCAACGGCACGTTTGATCTGGGCGAGCAGGTGCGCTACGGCACCCGCAACCTGGCGTTGGCCGTGGGCGCAGTGAACGCCGGTACGGCCGAGGCGCTGGCGGACGCGGCGGCGCGCGGCATCTTGCCCAGCGGGCTGACGCTGAACCAGGACATCCTGGGCCGTCTGCTGCGTGGCGACACCAGCACGGGTGCGCCCGCGCTGGAAGTCCTGACGCTGACCGCGCGCGAAGCCATGAACTTCTACGGCACCGTGGCGCTGGACACGCGCGACCCTGTCACCGGCAAATACAGCCTGGCCACGCTGGCGCTTGGCACGCCCGCCATCTATGGCTATGGCGACGCGGGCGACGAGGCCAGCATCCGCACGCAAAACCTGATCTGGAACGGCGCCACACAAGCGCCCGGCGCAGTGGTGGCGGGCGGCGCCGGCACGGGTAAAGGCACGCTGCGACTCGACGCCGAACGCATCGAATTCGGCTACGCGCAAGGCGCCCAGCCGGATGGCCAGGATGACAACGCGCGCTTGGCGTTGGGCTTTGCCAACGTCAACTTGAACGCCAGCGACCGCATCACGGCCAACCATCGCGGCAGCCTGTCGGTCTACGTATCGCAAGGCGCGTTCGACAGCACGACGGGACGCTACGCCTATAGCGGCGGCAACTTGAATCTGAATACGCCGCTGCTGACCGGCGGGGCGAGCTCCGTCAACCGGCTCACCGCGGGCGGCGATGTGCGTCTGGCGGCGATGCCGGGCGGGCAAGCGGCGGCGGTGCAGGACTTGGGGGGCGAGATCAGTCTGTCTGGCGCGAATGTGCAGATCGACGGCCGGATCGTGCTGCCCAGCGGCAAGCTGACGGTGCAAGGGCGCGATGGCGTCACGCTGACGGGCGCATCGCAGATTGACCTGTCCGGGCGCGCCATCGCGTTCAACGATGTGATGCGCTACAGCTGGGGCGGTGACGTCATCCTGGAAAGCAGCCAGGGCAGCATCCGGCAGGAAGGCGGGGCGTTGATCGATGTGTCGGCGCAGCAGAACAACGCGGGCAGCCAGCGGGCCGACGCGCTCGCGGCGTCAGCCGGGGTGGTGGACCTGCAAGGCCGCATTCTGGGCGCAAGCTCGGGGTACTACGATGCGGGCGGCACCGCCGTGCCGTACCGCGCGGGCAGCATCGATATCCGCGCGCAGCATCTGGGGGCGGCGGGTTCGCTCAGCACCGATTTCGACGCCTTGAACCAGCGCTTGAATGACGGTGGTGTCACCGGCGCGCGCAGCTTCCAGTTCAAGCAAGGCAGCCTGACGGTGGGCAATACGCTGCGCGCCAACGACATCAACCTGTCGATCGACAGCGGAAGCCTGACGGTGGCCGGCCTGGTTGACGCCAGCGGAGAACGCGTGGGCCGCATCCGCATGGCTGCGCGGGATGGGCTGACCTTGGCCTCGAACGCGGTGCTGGATGCGCACGGCACCGTGCTGCGCGTGGACAGCTACGGCAAGATCATCGACGCGCCCAACCGGGCGGTGGTGGAATTGAACGCCGGCCGCGGCGTGTTGACCTTGGCCAGCGGCGCGCGCATCGACTTGCGCCATGGCACGTCCGCCACGCCCGGCACGGGCGCGGGCCAGCACGACGGCGCATCGCGCGGCACGCTGGACTTGCTGGCGCCGCGTATTGATGCGGCCGGCAACGCGGGTATCAACGGCGGCGCGGCTGCGACTTACGGCGATATCGCCATCGAAGCGCGCGGCCCCGTCACCATCGACGGCGCCAAGTCCATCTCGGTGGTCGCCACGCAGCGCTATGACGATGCCCGCCCCGGCGACGCGGCGGATCGTGCGAATGGCCGCAGCTATCAGATCATTGATCAGGCCTACCTGGACACCCTGCATGGCGACAGCGCAACGTTCATCGGCAATGCGCTGGCCAACGGCAATCTGCTGAACGGCAAGCTGGCCGGTCTGAACAACGCCACCTACCGCGATGTGTTCCATCTGCGTCCGGGCGTGGAGATTGTCAGCAAGACCAGCGACGGTGATCTGGTCGTGCAAGGCGACCTGGATTTGTCGCGCTATCGCTACGCCAGCCTGAACCCGCGTTCGGCGATGACGTCCGCCTATGGTTCGGGCGAAGCGGGTGCGCTGACGCTGCGCGCCAAGGGCAACCTGGATGTGTATGGCAGCATCAACGACGGCTTCGCGCCGCCGCAGGCCACACCCGATGATGAGCATGGCTGGATTCTGACGCCGGGTGCGCAAGCCTTTGGCGGCGACGTGGTGTTGCCGCGCGGCGGCGTCGTACTGGCGGATGGCACGGAATTCCCGGGCGGTAAAACCCTGAACTACGCCTTGCCGTTGCAGGCGACGACGCTGGCCGCCGGCACACGCCTGCCGGTCGAAGCCGCGCTGAATCAAGCGCTGTCGATCGCCGCAGGCACGGTGTTGTCGGGCGATGTGCGCGACGCTTCGGGGCAGTTGCTGTACGCGGCGGGCAGCATCCTCAAGCAAGCGGTGGACTTGCCCGTTGGCACGCGTTTGGGCGCAGGCACCGTGCTGACGGCAGGCACCGCCATGCAGGCGTTCACGTGGCCGGCGAACGTGGCCTTGCCCAATTTGCACACCACGCAAGGCTATGAGCCGAATGTGCTGCTGATGGCCGGCAGCATCACGCTCAAGCAGGGCGCCTTCATTCCGTCGCAAACGAAGCTGGTGTTTCCCGACGGCGTGGACTATGTGGAGCTGCGCCCCGGCACGGCGGCGGATCAGCGGCGCAACTGGGCGGTGGCGCAGATGCTGCCGGCAGGCAGCCAGTCGTGGTCGGTGCAACTGGTGGCGGGCGCGGACTTGGACGCCGCCGATCCGTTGCGTGTGCTGCCCGGCCCGAACGCCGGCAAGCTCACGCTGGCCGACACGCACTACAACGCCAGCCTGATACAAGGCGCGCGTCTGGTCTGGGCACCCGAGGCGGAGCTGTCGGGCTTTGACCCGTACTCACCCGTGCCGGAGGACCTGCTGTGGCTGTGTGACGTGATTGAAGGCCTATGCGTGCCGCCACCCGCCATCGCGTGGGGGCCGGATAACTGGTTCGGGCATCCCGCAGGCTCGCCCGTGGCGGACGAAGATCTCAAAAACTGCGAGCTATCCGCCGACCAGTGCTACGAGAACAAATCGTCGACCACGGTCACCGCGCACACGCAGAACTTCAGCGTCTTGCGCACCGGCACGGGCGACCTGAACCTAGCGGCGGGCGGCGATATCAGCCTGATGTCGGCCTATGGCGTTTACACGGCGGGTACGCAATCGGCCAACGTGGCGCCGGCTTACCAGTTGCCGCGCGGCCGCTATGAAGCCACCGTGCTGGGCGACGATCATTCGACCACGTACGAGCCCTTTGTGACGGCGGGCGCCGGCTATCAGGCGTGGTATCCGGAAGCGGGCGGCAACCTTAGCCTGTACACGGGTGGCGCCTTGCGCGGCGACGTGTGGGGCAAGTCCACGGGCGGCCCCTACGATGCGCGCGTGATCGATCCCAGCGTCGGCATCGGCAACTGGCTGTGGCGCCAAGGAACCGGCAGCGCCAACGGCGGCGACACGCCGACCGCATGGTGGATCAACTTCGGCAGCTATACCCGCGCACCGTCCGCATTCAAGGACAACACGCCGCTGCTGGTCGGCTTCACGGGCTTTGGCGCGCTGGGCGGCGGTAACGTCAGCGTGCGTGTGGATGGCGATGCGGGCAACATCGAATCGCGCGGCTCCATCAGCAACCCGCGCAGCCAGGGCCTGATCGTGGCCGTGGGCAGCACCGGCCGCGTGGCGGCAGACGGCGGCATGACGCTCACGGGTGGCGGCGACATCGACATCCGTGTGGGCGGCGGCTTGAACCCCACGCAGAGCGCGCGCGGGGTGGTGTCGTCCACCTCGGGCCCCACGCCGTATTACGGCGAACCCGCGCTGGATCTGCAAGGCGCGCTGATCAACTTGCGCGGCCATGCGCAGTTGTCCGGCGGCGCGGTGGGCGGCCTGGACTTGCGGTACGGCAACGAAGCCAACCAGCAAGACGCCAAAGACAGCCGCGGCTACGACCCCTATGTGTCCACGCTGGCCAGCGCCACGGGCGGGCTGGTGCTGATCCCTGGCGACTCGGTCATGCGTCTGGATACGCGTGGCGATCTGGTGGTGGGCGGCGCGAGCGACCCCGGCCGTGTCGCCTTGCCGAACAGCACCCCGTACCGCATGACGGACGGCACCTTGCGCGATGGCGGCGGCTACAGCTGGTTCTCGATGTGGACGGAGAACACGGCCATCGAACTGTCGAGCGCGGGCGGCAACCTCACGCCCAGCCGCCAGACGTCGAATAGCGCGCAAGGCCTGGCGGTGCGCACAGGGCGCAACACGTCGCCGTCGGACGGGCGCTATCTGTACCCGTCCATCCTGCGCGCCACGGCGTTTGACGGCAGCATCTATGCGGGGTTGTCGGCGGCCTATCTGAACAACGAAGATTCGGGCCTGCCGTACTCGCTGACCTTGGCGCCCGGCACGCGCGGCCAGCTGGAAATGCTGGCGGGCAATTCCATCTACGCGGGCGGTTACGCCATTAACCGCTCGGGCGCCGACCCGGCCAGCGTGGCCAGTGTGCTCCGGCCGGCCTTCTCGGGCTACGCGTCGGAGGCCAATTCGAATGTCGTCTTGGGCAACCTGGGCGAGAACGGCATCGCGGGCAGCCGTGACACCCACTTCCCCCTGTTCTATTTCGATGCGTTGACGGCCAGCACGGCGGGTTCCAATACCGTCACGCGCTTCTATGCCCGCGATGGCGACATCGTGGGGCTGCGCACGGGCGAAGCGCTGGCGATTGTGCAGGGGCCGAATGTGGGTCAGACGTGGTACGAAGCGTCGGGGCCGGTGTGGATGATGGCGGGTCGCGACATCGTGGCATCTGGCACCGCGCCGGGCGTGTCGACCGACGTGCCATCCACCAACGGCCTGTTCTTTGGCGCAAGCGGCGCGTCGGCGACGTCCACCGGTAACCTGTTCCTGCACCGCGACGCGTTGGATGTGTCGCGCGTGTCGGCGGGCCGCGACATCCTGTACAGCTCGTTCCAGGTGGCGGGGCCGGGCGTGCTGGAAGTGTCTGCCGGCCGTCATGTGCTGATGGCGGACCGCGCGTCCATCACCAGCCTGGGCGCGGTATTGCCGGGTGACCGCCGCCCGGGCGCGGCCATCGCCGTGCAAGCGGGCGTGGGCGCCAAGGGGCCGGACTACGCGGGCTTCATCGCGCGCTATCTGGACCCGGCCATGGCGGCGGACCCCAGCCGCCCGCTGGTGGACCAGGGCCTGGCGTTCAAGACCTACGAAGCGGAACTGCTGCTGTGGCTGACGCAGCGCTACGGTTTTGCCGGCAACACGGACGACGCGCGCGCCTATTTCGCGGCGCTGCCCGCCGAGCAGCAACGCATCTTCGCGCGGCAGGTTTACTTTGCCGAGCTGCGTGCCGGTGGCCGTGAATACAACGACAAGGCCAACCCGCGCAACGGCAGCTATTTGCGCGGCCGCCAGGCCATTGCCGCGCTGTTCCCCGAGACCACGCCGGGCGCCTATCAAGGTGATCTGACGCTGTATGGCGCGGCCGGAATTCGCAGCACTTTCGGCGGCGACATCCAACTGATGACGCCGGGCGGGCAGCAGGTGTTTGGCGTGGAAGGCGTGGCGCCGCCCGCCACCGCCGGCATCATCACGCAGGGCGAGGGCAACATCCAGCTGTATGCGCAGGGCAGCATCCTGCTGGGCCAAAGCCGGGTCATGACGACCTTTGGCGGCGGCATCACCGCATGGTCGGCCCAAGGCGATATCAACGCGGGCCGGGGGTCGAAGACGACGGTGTTGTACACGCCGCCCAAGCGTGTCTACGACGACGTCGGCAACGTGACCTTGTCGCCCAACGCGCCCAGCACCGGCGCGGGCATCGCCACGCTGGCGCCGCTGCCGGAAGTGCCGGCCGGCGACGTGGACCTGTACGCGCCGCTTGGCACGATTGACGCGGGGGAAGCCGGTATCCGCGTGTCGGGCAACGTGAACATCGCGGCCTTGCAGGTGGTGAACGCCGCCAACATCCAGGCGCAAGGCGACAGCGTGGGCGTGCCGGTGACGGCGTCCGTCAACACCGGCGCGTTGTCGTCCGCCAGTGCCGCCGCCACGTCCGCCGTGAACGCCGCGCAGGATTCCGCGCAGCGTGCGCAGAACGAAGCGCGCCAGAACCAGCCGTCGGTGATCAATGTGCAGATCCTGGGGTATGGCGACGAGCCGGTGGCGGGTGCAATCACCACCACGCCGTCGGGCGGATCGGCATCCGCCGCGCCGAAGTACGACGCCGCCAGCGCCGTACAGGTGCTGGGCGCGGGGGCGTTGGACGCCAGCGAAACCGGGGCCTTGAGCGCGGAGGAGCGGCGCAAGCTGACGATGTGACGGGGCAGGCGATGCCAGGGGCGGCCAACGCGTTGCTGGCCGTCATCCCCTTGTCATGAGGCGGCCAGTGATCACTGGCCGCCTTTTTTTCGGCAAGAAATTCGTGCCGGGAAATTTGCGCAACGAAGCGCTAGCGCCGTCATCTTGCGCGGCCAGAATCCCAGCCGACATCCCAGCCGACATCCACGCCATGACAGCCCCCTTGAACTCCCGCCGTGATTTTTTTCATGAAGTTTTTCTTACAACGCGTGGTCTTGGGCGTGCCAGTACGTCTAGTAACAAGCAGAAGCTGTAGACGCAGGGTTGCGGGCGAAAACCGTAACGGGATTGTCGCGAAGCGCTGCACGGTAGCAGCCGGTATTTGACCGGTTTTCACACAAGGAACTGAGTGCATCGCTATGCATGATTTCGACAGTAGGGGCAGCGCCTTGCGCGCCATATTGCGCCGCGCGCCGCAAGCGCTTGTTCTGGCCCTGGCGATCAACGCAGCCGGGGCGCAGGGCGCGCCAGGCGAGGCCGCCGCACGTTTGGTCAACATCAACGAGTACATCGTGCGGGGCAACACCGTGCTTGAGGCGCGCGACATCGAGCGCGCCGTCTACCCCTACCTGGGCCCTGACCGCACGCTGGCCGATATTGAATCGGCGCGCGAAGCCTTGCAGACGATCTATCAGGAACGCGGCTTTCAGTCGGTGTATGTGGACCTGCCCGAGCAGCAGGTGGCCGATGGCATCGTGTTCCTGCAAGTCTCCGAGACCAAGGTCGGCCGCGTGCGGGTGGTGGGCGCGCAGCACTATTCGCCGCTGACGATTCGCGACGAAGTGCCCGCCTTGAAGGAAGGCGAAGTGCCCAACTTCAACCGCGCGCAAGCCGAGCTGACCAACCTGAACAAGGGCGCCAGCCGCCAGGTGGTGCCGGTGGTGAAGGAAGGGCGCATGCCCGGCACGATGGACGTGGACCTGAAGGTCGAAGACAAAAGCCCCTGGCACGCCAGCGTGGGCCTGAACAACGACTACAGCGCCGACACCACGCGTTTGCGCAGCACCGCGTCGCTGGGCTACGACAACCTGTGGCAGCTGGGGCATTCCGTCAGCCTGACGTTCTTCACCGCGCCCCAGGAAACCGACAACGCCAAGGTCTGGTCGGGTTCGTACTCGATGCCGCTTGCGCCGCGCTGGGGCCTGCAATTCTCGGGCTACAAGAGCGACAGCAACGTGGCCACCATCGGCGGCACCAACGTGCTGGGCAAGGGCTATTCGTTCGGGCTGTCGGCCATCTACACGATGGACCCGCAGGGCGACTGGAGCAACTCGTTGTCTGTTGGCCTGGACTACAAGAAGTTCGACGAGTCCACCCGCTTTGGCGCCAACGAAGACCAGATTCCCATCAAGTACCTGCCGTTCACGCTCGCGTACAACGGCTACCGCTATTCCGAGTCGTCGCAAAGCAGTGTGGGCCTGTCCATCGTGGGCGCCAGCGGTTCGTTCTTCAACCAGGGCAGCGACTGGAAGGAATTCGACGACAAGCGCTATCAAGCCAGCCCCAGCTTCGCCTTGCTGCGTGGCGACGGCACGCATACGCAAAACCTGTTTGGCGACTGGCAGCTGGGCCTGCGCGGTGCGTTCCAGCTGGCGTCTGGCGCGCTGGTGTCCAACGAGCAATTCTCAGCCGGCGGCGCGACCAGCGTGCGCGGTTACCTGGCGGCCGAACGCACGGGCGACGACGGTGTGTTGGGCTCGGTCGAATGGCGCACGCCGTCGCTTGCGCGCTGGCTGGGCGCGAACGTCAACGAGTGGCGCTTCTACGCCTTTGCCGACGCCGCCACCCTGCGCCTGCGCGACCCCTTGCCCGAACAGGATTCCAGCTACTCGCTGGCCAGCGTTGGCCTGGGCACCCGCATGCAGGTGCTGGATTGGCTGTCCGGCTCGTTGGACTGGGGCTATCCGCTGAAAGACGGCCCCAACACCCGCAAACATGATCCCCGCCTGAACTTCAGCGTTCGCGCCAGCTTCTGAGCGCGCGCCGTTTCCTCATTCACCCCCGGAGTCTTATCCATGCAACGCCTATTGATGCTCCTACTGACCGTGCTGGCCGGCGTATTGCCGTCCGCCGCCCACGCCTGGTGGCAGCCAGACTGGCAGTACCGCAAACAGATCACCGTCGACAGCACCGCGCAAGGCATGCCGCTGGGCGGCGCCGCCGGCCGCACGCCGCTGCTGGTTCGCCTGCATACCGGCAACTTCACGTTCGATGGCATCCATGAGAAGGGCGCCGACATCCGCTTCGTGGCGGCAGACGACCAGACCGTGCTGAACCACCAGCTGGAATCGTTCGACCCCTTGCTGGGCATGGCGCTGGTGTGGGTGGACGTGCCGGAGGTGGCCGACGGCCAGCGCCAGGACATCTGGATGTACTACGGCAACCAGAAGGCGCCGGCGTCCGCCAATGGCCAACTGACGTTTGACCCCAACTACACGCTGGTCTATCACTTTGATGGCGCGGCCGGTGCGCCGCCGCGCGACACCACGGCCTACAGCAACCACGGCCAGACGCCCACGGGAGCTGCCGTTGATGGCGTGATTGGACGCGCCGCGCAGTTCACGGGCGCAGCCCCCTTGATGTTGCCCGCCAGCCCCTCGCTGGCCATTCCCGCCGCGGGCGCGTTCACGTTCAGCGCCTGGGTGCGCGCTGACCAACCGGCCGGCGAACAGCTCGTCTATGCCCGCCGCGACGCCGGTAACGCCTTGCTGATCGGACTCAACCAGGGCGTGCCTTTTGTGGAAGTGAACGGCCAGCGCAGCCAGCCCGGCCAGCCGCTGACCCCCGCCGCCTGGCAGCATCTGGCCGTGACGGCCGATGGCAGCCAGGTCCATCTGTATGTGAACGGCCGCGCCACCGCGTCGCTGGCCGCGAGCCTGCCGCCGCTGGCGACCACCGCCGCGTTGGGTGGCGATGTGCCGATGCCGGTTGTACCTGTCGCCCCGGCCGCGGCCACGCCTGCTGCTGACGGCACGGTTCCCGCTGAAGCCGCACCCGCGCCGCGTCCGGTGTACGCGCCGTTTGTGGGCGCCATCGATGAAGTGCGTTTGTCGAAGGTGGCGCGCCCCGCCGCGCTGATCTACGCCGACGCCACGTCGCAAGGCGCAGAGTCGCGTCTGGTGGCGTATGGGGCCGACGAAGAACAGTCGGGCTTCGGTTTTGGCGGCCTGGGCTTTCTGCTCAAGGCTGTGCCGGTGGACGCGTGGATCATCATCGGCGTGCTGGTGCTGATGATGGTGCAGTCCTGGATCATCATGATCAAGAAGAGCCGCCACGTGGCGCGTCTGGCGCGCGCCAATGACGCCTTCCGCGAGTCGTTCGCCACGGTGGGCCAGCGCCTGGAATTGCTGGCCGATGACAAGGGCCTGGCCACGCGCCTGGAACACGCGTCCCTGTGGCGCCTGTACCGCGTGGCCATCAATGAAATCCGCACGCGCCGTGCGCAAGGTGCAGACACCACGTCGATCTCGGCAGCCACCATCGAAGCCATCCGCGCATCGATGGACGCCGTGCGCACCAAGGAAAACCAGGTGCTGGGCGCCAAGCTTGGCTCGCTGTCCAACGCCATTGCCGGCGGCCCGTACATCGGCCTGCTGGGCACGGTGCTGGGCATCATGGTGGTGTTTCTGGGTACGGCCATGGCGGGCGACGTGAACATCAACGCTATCGCACCCGGCATGGCCGCGGCCTTGCTGGCCACCGCGATGGGTCTCTTCGTGGCCATCCCGGCGCTGTTTGGCTACAACCGCCTGGTGTCGCGCAACAAGGAAGTCAGCGCCGACATGCGCGTGTTCGTCGACGAGTTCGTCACGCGTCTGGCCGAAGTACACGGCGAGTCGCAAGCGCAGGAAGCTGCCCATCACCCCGCCACGCGTGCGCCGGCCGCGGGCCGCCCCGCCGCGCGCGAGGTGGGCCGCGACGTCCAACCCGCAGCCGCCGAAGCGTAAGGAGCAACCATGGCTTCCGTATCCGCCTCCCAGGACGATGATGACGACGCACCCGTCGACGGTATCAACATCACGCCGCTGGTCGACGTGCTGATGGTGGTGCTGGTCATGTTCATTCTGACCGCCACCGCGCAAATCGCCGGCATCAAGGTCAACCTGCCCAAGGCCAGTTCCACCATGGCCTTGTCGCAGCCGAAGACCAAGGCGATTTCCGTCAACGATGCCGGCCAGGTGTTCCTGGACGCCTACCCGGTCACCTTGCCCGAGCTCGAAGACCGGCTGCGCACGGAGAAAGCGCTGAACCCTGACTTCCCGGTCATTGTGCGCGGCGACGCCGCCGTGCAATACCAGAAGGTCGTGGAAGTGCTGGACCTGTTGCGCCGTCTGGAACTTGCGCAGGTCGGTCTCGTTACCGGCAAGCCGCAATAGGGGCCGGGACCAACGTCATGCCGCAACACGCATCCGATTCCTCGCGCGTTCCGCATCCGGCGCGCCGCTGGCTGAAGCTGGCGGCCGTGGCGGTGGCGGCGATCGTGGCGGCCTACGCGCTTTGGCGCTGGGCCAACGATATGTCCGGTGTCCGGCGCGATGCGCCCAAGGTCACGGCCATCATCCCGCTGCCGCCGCCCCCGCCGCCGCCGCCCGAACCCGAGAAGCCGCCGGAGCCCGAGCCGCCCAAGGAAGAACCGGTGGCCACGCCCGAGCCCGAGCCGACGCCTACGCCCGAACCGCCCAAACCGCAGGACGAAGCGCCGCCGCGCCCCGCCGATGACCTGGCCAACCCCATGCAGATCGATGGCGACGCGCAAGCCGGCAGCGACGCGTTCAACATCGGCGCGGGGCAGGGCAAGGGCATGTCGGGCGGGGGCGGCGGCCGGGCAGGCAACGCTACCTACAGCCAGTACCTAGCCTACGCGCTGCAAAAGATCCTGCGCGAAGACGAACGCACCCGCAATCTGACCTTCCGCCTGCAAGCCAACATCTGGCTCACGGCGTCCGGCCAGATCACGCGCGTGGAACTGACCCGGGGCAGTGGTGACGCCGATGTCGACGCCCGCGTGGTCGCGGCGTTGCGCGCCGTGCCAGGCCTGGATGAACGCCCGCCGGCCTCGGCCAACATGCCGATCCGCGCCTCGCTCACCGGCCGCCGCCCCTCTTGATGTCCTGAATAGAACCGATCCTGGAGTGACCTAAGCATGAAGTTCCAACTGAACCGGCTGGCGGCATCGCTGGCGCTGGCCGCCGCAGGCGCCGCCGCGCTGCCGGCGCATTCCGCGCCCGCGCCGTCCGAGAACGCCACCATCAACCTGATCCGCCTGCTGGTGCAGCAAGGCGTGCTCAAGCCCGAACAAGCCGACGCGCTGGTCGCGCAGGCCGAAGCTGAAGCCAAGACGGCGCGCCAGGCCACGCCAGATCGCGGCGCGGCCGTCGCGCAAGCGGGCGATGTGCGCGTGCCCTACATTCCGCAGACCGTGCGCGATCAGATCCGTGACGAGGTCAAGGCCGAAGTCATGGTGCAGGCCAAGGAAGAGAACTGGGCGCAGCCCAACACGTTCCCCGATTGGGTGTCGCGCATCACGGTGGAAGGCGACGTGCGCGTGCGCGACGAATCGCGTTTCTATAACGGCGGCAACAGCAACGAAATCACGGACTTCGCCAAGCTGAACGCCAATGGCCCGTACGACGTCAACCCCAACACCAACGGCGGCTATCCGCCCATGCTGAACACGCGCGAAGACCGCCGCAATCAGCTGCGCATTCGCGCCCGCCTGGGCGTGCGCGCCGAGATTTCCGACGACTGGACGGCCGGCATCCGGCTGGCGACCGGCAGCGACGACAGCCCGGTCTCCACGTCCCAGACGCTGGGCGGCGGCATGGGCAAGAAAGACATCTGGCTGGATCAGGCTTACCTGACCTATCGCCCGGCCAAGTGGGCCACGGTGACGGGCGGGCGCATCGCCAACCCCTTCGAATCCACCGACACGCTGTTCTCCAACGACCTGAACTTTGACGGCATCGCCGCGATTTTCAAGCAGCCGCTGCAAGGCCGCGACGTGACGCTGTTCGGCACGCTGGGCGCGTTTGCGACGGAGTACGCGAACAACGGCTGGAACTCGTCGTCGATGAGCGAAGGCGCCACCGAGAACAAGTGGCTGCTGGGCGGGCAAGTGGGCGCCGACTGGAAGATCAACAACCAGAACAGCCTGCGCGGCGCGCTGGCCTACTACCACTTCGACAACATCGCGGGCAAGCGATCCAGCGCGTGTTCGCCGTGGGCGGGGGATGAAAGCTGCGATACCGATTGGTCGCGCCCCGCCTTCATGCAGAAGGGCAACACGCTGTTCCTGTTGCGCAACATCGCGCCCAACCCGCTCAACCCGGCCGACACGCCGCAGCCGCAATACGTGGGCCTGGCGTCCAAGTTCGACTTGCTGGACTTGAACCTGCGTTGGGACACGCGCGTGTTTGACGGCCTGGGCCTGCGCCTGAACGGTAACTACATCCGCAACCTGGCTTACAGCAAGAGCAAGATGGCGAGCCGCTCGCAAGGCTACATCGTCAATAACTTCGGCGATAACGGCGACATCGAAAGCGGCCCCAACGCCTGGATGCTGCAAGCCACGCTGGGCCGTTCGTACGACCTGAAGGAAAAGGGCGATTGGCTGGCCTTTGTTGGCTACAAGTACATCCAGCCGGACGCGCTGCCCGATGCGTTCAACGATTCGTCGTTCCACCAGGGCGGCACGAATGCGCGCGGCTACTACATCGGCGCGGGCTACGCGTTCGAGAAGAACGTGTACGGCGTGTTCCGCTGGATGAGCACCAAGGAGATCTATGGTGCGCCCTTGGCCATCGACACGATGCAGTTTGAAATCAACGCCAGGTTCTAAGGCCATGAACATGCACATCGTAGGGGATGCATCCCGCCATTCGTCCGGGCGCGGCCGGCGCCTGGCCGCCGCCGTGGCCTTGTGCGCGGCGGGCTTGAGCATAGGGAGCGCCGCGCAGGCTGAAAGCATGGAAGAGCGCCTGCGCGCGCAACTGCGCAGCACCACGCAGCAGCTGCAGCAATTGCAAAGCGAGCAGGCGCAGATCAACGCGGCCAAGACGGCCGCGGAAACGCAACGCGACGCCGCGCAGAAAGAGCTGGAGTCGCTGCGTGCGCAGTTGGCCAAGAGCCGTGGGCAAGCCGAAAAGCTGGCCGGCCAGCAAGAGGCCATGCTGGAAAGCGTCCAGGCGCAAGCCGCAGCCAGCCATGCGCAGCTGGGCAAGTTCAAGGGCGCGTATGACGAGTTGCTGACGCTGTCGCGCGCAAAGGAAACCGAGCGCGTGGCGTTGGCGCGCACGCTCGCCCAGCGCGATGAAGAGGTCAAGGTATGCGTGGCGAAGAACCGCGAGATGTACGTGGCCGGCAAGGAAATTCTTAACGCCTATGAACGCATCAGCACGGGCGACATCCTGGCGCTGAAGCAACCGTTTGCCGGCAAGGCGCGCGTGCAGTTCGAGGAACAGGCGCAAGCCTATGGCGACAAGCTGTACGACGCGCAAGCGCCGCGCAGTCAAGCGGCTGCAACGTCCAACCCGTAGTCTGTTCCAGATTAATTTTTGCGTATCCAGGAAATTTGAAATGACTGAAATTGAAACGACCGAAGTGGCAACGGCTGACGTTGCCATGGCCGAGGCCGGCCTGATTCTTGACGTGAACGCCGAGCGCCTGCAAGCGCTGCTGCAATCGGTGGGCTACCGCGTGACGCTGTCCGAACAGAACGGCTCGGTGCAGTTGCTGAGCGCCAGCCAAGGCGTGGGCTTTGCTGCCCGCATGGGTAACCCCTCCCAGCACGACGGCCACTATCTGGACTACACGCTGAGCTGCGCGCTGCGCGTGCAAGGCGACGTGCCGCCGGGGCTTGCCGAGCGCTGGAACGTGGAAAAGCGCTTTGCCCGCCTGTCGGTGCAAGGCGTGTTTTTGGTGCTGGAGCTGGACGTGATTGTGGCGGGCGGCGTGTCGGAATCGTACTTGCGCGCAACGACGGAACTCTGGGACCGCTTGCTGCAAGAGTTTCTGCTGTTCCTGCGCGCGAATGCAACGGGGCAGGATGGCGAGGCCGCGCCTGCGCCTGATGCTAACGCCGAGACCGAAGCCGCGCCCGCGCTTGAGGCCAACGCCGAGACCGAAGCCGCTACCGCGCATTGATGCCTTGAGGCACTCTTCATGACCAAGACCCTGACTTCCTCGAACCGCCTGCGCCTGACGGCGGCCGTGTTGTTGATTGCCGTGCTGGCGGGCGCGGTGGCGTTGATGCGCGGCAACGATGCGCAAAGCAGCGAGGCGACCCCGGCCAAAAATTCTGGCCCAGCCCCGACGCTGGCTTCGGCTCCGGCCAAAGCCGTCGCCTCCGCCGCCCCATCGGTCGCGTCGTCCGCCGCCGCGCCCGCGCCTCAAACGCCACCCATCGCCACCTTGGGCGCGGTTCGCGTCGAACGCGACGAACTACTGCGCCAGTTGCAGACCATGCCGCCGCAGGCGCGCCAGCAATTGCAGGACAACCGGGCGGGTCTGGAGCAGTGGCTGCGCGCGCGTCTGGCCGAGCGTGCGCTGATCGAGCAGGCGCGTGCGCAGGGCTGGCAGGACAAGCCCGAGATCAAGCGCGCCGTGCAAGCGGCGCAAGAGCGCATCGTGGTGCAGAGCTATCTGGATTCCGTCAGCCGCGCACCCGACGCCTATCCGTCGGACGCCGATCTGCAAGCCGCCTACGAGCGCGCCAAGCCGCAGCTGACGGTGCCGGCGCAGTACCGCGTCAGCCAGATCTTTTTGCCCGCGGCGTTAAGCGATGCAGACGCGGTGGCGGCGGCGCGCAAGCAGGCGCAAGACCTGGCCAAACGCGCGCAGGCGCCGAAGGCCGATTTCGCGGCGTTGGCCCAAAGCCAATCGCGCGACGAGACCACGCGGGCGCAAGGCGGCGACATTGGCTACGTGCCCTTGGCGCAGCTGACGCCCGAGATGCGGCCGGTGGTGGCGCAGATGAAGGCGGGCGAGGTGTCGGCCCCGGTGCAGTCGGCGGCGGGGTTTCACATCCTGAAGCTGACGGCGTCGCAGCCGGCCAGCGTGACGCCGTTTGAGCAGGTGAAGGACGAGCTGCGCGTTGCGCTGCGTAATCAACGTCAGGAACTGGCCGCGCGGGCCTATATGGAGGGACTGCTGAATGCCGGAACCGTCAGCATCGATGGCGCAGCCCTCAATGCCGCGTTTGAACAAAGCGCGGCCGGTCAGACCAACGCCCCGTCCGTCGCACGCGCCCCGTGATGGGTTTCAGGATGGGGGGCAAGACGGGCGTGATGATGGGCTTCATGGTGGCCTGCATGACGCGGCAAGCGCGATCACCCACGCGCTTGACCAGCGCCTGACGCAAGCGCTGGGCAGCGCCCAGCCGCCAGCCAGCATGCAAGACGCGGCGGCGCTGTTGCAGGCGCTACGGCTGACGTTTCCCGACGAACTTGCGCGCTGGTTTCCCTTGATGCCGATGTCGTTGCCGGGGGCGTCATCGATGGCCGTGGCGGGGGCGTCGTCGATGCCCCTGGCGAGGTCTACACCCCTGCCGTCGCCATTCGCGTTGCCGCAGCCCGCATCCCGTCGCGGGCGAGACCCGGCGCGCGCGCTCGGCCTGGACTTGGCCGACCTGCGCGTGCTGTATCGGGCGATTCGCGTGGCGTGGCTGGCGGAGCTTATCTTCGGCGGCCGCGATGAGGCGCGGCGCTGGCTATGCACGCCGAAGCGGCGGCTGCATGGCCGGGTGCCGTTGCTGCTGTGCCAACACGGGCGCTACGCCGCGGTCATTGAAGAATGGCTGGTCGATATTGATGAAGGAAACGGCCCATGATTGCGCTCTGGCGCTTAAGCAATAGCCAGGACTTGCAGCCTCGGGCGCGGCCAGCGGGCCGCTGGCACAGTGCCGGCGCGCCGGTGGTGGTGCTGGATGCGAATCCCGCCGCCGCCGTGTTCGCCCGGCTGGCGTTGTCCGAAGTCGCGCATCCGCGCGCCTTGCCGCGCCACTACTTCCTGCTGGAAGTGAAGGCGCCCGGCGGGGCCGTCAGCGATGTCGTCAGCGAGGCCGATCTGCCCGTGCATTGGCAAACGGATCTGCCCGCCACCCGCGCGCTGGGCAACGCGTGGTTGGCCAGCGGCGAGTCGCTGCTGCTGCGCGTGCCATCGGCGGCGGGGGGCGTGCAGTATTTGCTGAACGCGGCGCATCCCCAGTTGTCGCAATGCCAGATCGTGTCGTCAGTGGCGTATCCCTATGCGCCACACCTGGCGGGCATCGCCCGCGCGGTGCGGGAAGACGCCGCCTGGCTGGCCGCGGCGGATGCCGGGGGCGGGCAGGACTAGAATGTGGCACAGCCGGCGTGGGCCGGCGTGCCTTTCGTTCCTGTCAGGAGCCCGACGTATGACCGCAATCTCCGCTGCCCCCGAGACGGGCGCAGCGTTGCCCGCCTACACCGCGCAGGTGGACATCGTTTCCATCCAGTCCCAAGTCGTCTATGGCTATGTTGGCAACAACGCCGCCATGCCGGTATTTCGCCGCGCCGGCCTGCGGGCCATTGCCGTGCCGACGGTGCTCTTGAGCAACACGCCGCACTATCCCACGCTGCATGGCGGCGCGGTGCCGCTGGACTGGTTCGAAGGCTTGTTGAAGGGCCTGGACGAGCGTGGCGTCACCAAGGTGGCGCGCGCGGTCGTCTGCGGCTATCTGGGCCAGCCGGGGCAGGCGGACTTGCTGGCGCAATGGCTGCCGGCCTTGCGTGCGGCGCGGCCGGACGTGCGCGTGCACATTGATCCCGTCATGGGCGACCGCAACGATGGCCTGTACGTGAACGAGGGGCTGGTCGCGCAGTACCGCAGCCTGCTGGTGCCCTTGGCCGATGGCATGACGCCGAACCATTTCGAACTTGAGCTGCTGGCAGGCCGCGCCTTGTCGACGATGGAAGAGGTGGTGGTGGCCGCCCGCGAACTCATCGCGCTGGGGCCGCAATGGATTGTCGTGACCAGCGCCGCGCCGATGGCGGCGGCGCCGGGCACTTTGCAGCTGGCGGTGGTGACGCGCGACAACGTCAGCGTGGTCACGCACCCCGAGATCGCCATTCCGCCGTCGGTGCATGGCACCGGCGACGTGTTCATGGCCAGCGTCACGGCCAAGCTGCTGACCGGGCAGGACTTGCCCGAAGCCGTGCGCGAGGCCGCGGCCTTGGTCACCGCCACGCTTGTCCGCACGCGCGAGCTGGCGTGGGAAGAGCTGGCGGTGGACGACTGATCAGTACGTCTTGTACGGCAGGAACTTGCCGCTCATCACGATCTGCACGCGGTCGCCCTTGGGGTCGGCTTCGCGCGACAGGTCCATCTTGAAGTCGATGGCGCTCATGATGCCGTCGCCAAATTCTTCATTGATCAGCGCCTTGAAGGTGGTGCCGTAGACGTTGATCAGTTCGTAGAAGCGGTAGATGAGCGGGTCGGTCGGCACCGAGGTGGGCAGCGAGCCCTTGTAAGGCACCACTTGCAGCTGCACCACGGCGTCGGCGGGCAGGTCCAGCACGCGGGCGGCGGCCAGCGCCTGTTCCTCGGTAAGGGTCATCTGGCCCAGCAATGCGGCGGTGGTCCATTCCTTGCTCTGGCCCACGGCCTCGGCAATGGCGGACCAGCTGAGCTTCTTTTCCAGCTTGCGGGTAACGATCAGTTCGGTGACTTCAGCGCGGGACATCATGATGGGATTCACTCCTTGTGGGATGCCTTGTCGACCAGGAAGTCGACGAGATGGTTGCGGATTTCGTAGTAGCGGGGTTCGTGGTGCAGGCTGGCGCGCGTCCGGTCGCGCGGCAGGTCCACGCTGACGGACTCGGCAATGCGGGCGTAGGGGCCCGCGCTCATGAGAAGGATGCGGTCCGACAGCAGAATGGCTTCGTCCACGTCGTGCGTGATCATGAATACGGTCTGGCGGGTTTGCTGAACGATGCTGCGCAGCTCATCCTGAATGGTGCCGCGCGTCAGCGCGTCCAGCGCGCCAAAGGGTTCGTCCAGCAAGAGCATCTTGGGCTGGATGGCGAAGGCGCGGGCGATGCCCACGCGCTGCTTCATGCCGCCCGACAACTCGCTGGGTTTCTTGGCCGCTGCATGCGCCAGGCCCACCATGTCCAGATAGCGCATGCTGTGTTCGCGCACCTGTTCGCGGGTGTAGGCGGGCCAGCGCGAACGCACGCCGAATTCCACGTTTTGCAGCGCGGTCAGCCACGGCAACAGCGCATGCGCCTGGAACACAACGCCGCGCTCCAGCGACGGGCCAGAGATCTGGCGGCCGTCCATGATGACGACGCCTTCGCTGGTGTCGTCGATGCCGGCCAGCACATTCAGGATGGTCGTCTTGCCGCAACCCGAATGGCCGATGACGCAGACGAACTGGCCTTGCTCGATGTCGAAATCAATGTTCTCGAACACCGGCGGCTGGGGTTGGCCGTTGCGGCCCGGGTAGCGTTTGCCCAGGCCCTGGACTTGCAGAAATGCATGGCTCATGGCGTTACTCCCGATAGCTGACCAGCCGCGCCGCGCGCGCCAGCAAGGTGTCCAGCAGCATGCCGATCAGGCCAATGAAGAAGATCGCGCAGATGATGTTGGCGATGGACAGGTTGTTCCATTCATTCCAGACGAAGTAGCCGATGCCGGTGCCGCCGATGAGCATTTCGGCGGCCACGATCACCAGCCAGGCGATGCCCACCGAAATGCGCATGCCCGTCATGATGGTGGGCGCGGCGGCAGGCAGAATCACCTGCAACGCGGTGCGCAGGCGCGACACTTCCAGCGTGCGCGCTACGTTCAGCCAGTCTTGCCGCACGGCGCCCACGCCGAACGCGGTGTTCACCAGCATCGGCCACAGCGAGCAGATGAAGATCACGAAGATGGCGGACGTGTCGGCGTCTTTGATGGTGTAGAGCGCCAGCGGCATCCACGCCAGCGGTGAAATCGGTTTGAGCACCTGGATGAAGGGGTCGAAGGCGCGGTAGACGGTCTTCGACATGCCAATCAGAAAGCCCAGCGGTATCGCTACCAGTGCCGCCAGGCCAAAGCCCGTCAGCACGCGCGCCACCGAATACGCCAGCTGCACGCCGATGCCTTTGTCGTTGGGGCCGCGGTCGTAGAACGGGTCTTTGATGTGTTGCCACAGTTTCTCGCCCACCTCGGCGGGGCCGGGGAAGGGCGTCTTCGAACCGCTGGCCGCCGCATTGCCGACCAGTGCCGCATAGGCCGGGTCCACGGCCACACCGCCCGTGTCGGGGCGGGTGGCGGCGTGCCAGAGCAGCAGAAACGCGAGGAACAGCGCGACGGACAGGAACGTTGCCCGCCAATATTGCATGGACCGCATCAGGTCCTCCGGATCTTGAAGCCGGCCAGATAGGCTTCAGGCTGGGTGGGGTCGAACGGTTTGCCCATGATGCTGAAGGTCTTGTTGGTTTCAGCGGGCGGGGTCAGGCCGGCTTCGCGCATCAGGCGCACGGCGTCGGTCGCCAGGAAGACGTCGGCGGCCACCTTCTGGTAGTCGACGTCGCCCTTGATCTGGCCCCAGCGTTTCATCTGCGTCAGTATCCACACGGCAAACGATTGCCAGGGCATGGGATCGAAGTCGATGCGGTTGGGGTCGGTCAGCACTTTGCCCAGGCCGTCGGCGTAGGTGCCGGTCAGCACTTGTTCGACCACGGTGACGGGCTGGTTCAAGTAGTTGGGCGCGGCGATGGCGGTGGCGATTTCCTTGCGGTGCTTCGGGTCGCGGGCGTAGGCGGTGGCTTCGATGATGGACTTCAGCAGCGCCTGGTAGGTGTTGGGCATCGTCGTGACGAATTCCTTGCTGGCGGAAAATGCGCAGCAGGGGTGGCCGTCCCAGATGGCTTTGGACAGCGTGTGGATGAAGCCCACGCCGTCGTACACGGCGCGCTGGTTGACGGGGTCAGGCGCCAGGAAGCCGTCGATGTTGTCGGCGCGCAGGTTGGCCACCATTTCCGGGGGCGGCACGGAACGGATCTGCACGTCGGTGTCGGGGTCAAGACCGTGCTCGGCCAGGTAGTAGCGCAACAGGTAGTTGTGCATGGAGTAGTCGAACGGCACGGCGAACTTGAAGCCCTTCCAGTCCTTGGGGTCACGGCGGTCTTTGTGCTTCATGGACAGCGTGATGGCCTGGCCGTTGATGTTTTCCACGGCGGGCATCGTCCACGGCACGGCGCGGCTGGCGCCCACGCCCATCGAGATCGCCAGCGGCATGGGCGACAGCATGTGGGCGGCGTCGAATTCGCCGGACATGGCTTTGTCGCGGATCAGCGCCCAGCCGGCGGTCTTGACCACTTCCACATCCAGGCCTTGCTTGGCGTAGAAGCCCATGGGGTGCGCCATGATGATGGGCGTGGCGCAGGTGATGGGGATGAAGCCGACTTTGAGTTTCTGTTTTTCCAGCGGGCCGGTGGATTGCGCGAAGGCTTCGCGGGCGGCGGCCAGCGGGAAGATCGACGCAATGGCGGCCATGGCGGTGCTGCTGCCCACGGCGCGCAGGAAGCGGCGGCGCAGCGCGTCTTGCGGGAACAGGGCGCGCATTACGGCCTGTTCTACCGCGTTGTCCGTGGCGGATGATGTGGCCGCTTGCGCGGCGCGTTCGTGTTCGGCCTGCGAGGCATGGCGGCCGCAGCCGCAGGCAAGACGGCTGTTGGCGTCGAACGGATTGCTGAATAGGGACATGGGATGGCTCCGGCCTAGAGGGGGTTGGAGCCATCATGGGGCCGGCCGCGCGGGGGCGGTATCCCGGGTTCGACGATATGCGTGTAGGGGATCTACTACGCGGTGCGCGGTGTGCGCCGGGGTGGTGCGCGTGGGCTTAAAGCGCACCCAGCTGGTGCGTGTTGGCGTAGGCGACCAGTTCCACCAGCGTGCGCACGCCGAGCTTTTCGAAGATGCGGCTGCGGTAGGTGGAGATGGTGTTGACGGACAAGGCCAGTTGTTCGCCGATGGCGGATACGGATCGGCCGGCGACCAGCAGCTGCAAGACCTGGAATTCGCGGTTGGACAGTTGTTCGTGCGGGGGGCGGGTGGTGTCCTGGCGGACGGTGTGGGCCAGCAGTTCGGCGACGGCGGGGGTGACGTACAGTTTTCCGGCGGCGGCGTTGACAAGCGCGGACAGCAGTTCGTCGGGGTCGCAGCCTTTGTTCAGGTAGGCGTGCGCGCCGGTGCGCAGGGCGCGCACGGCGAACTGGGTTTCGGGGTAGACGGACAGCATGACGACGCCCAATGCGGGGTAGTCGGCGCGCACGGTCTTCAGGACGTCCAGGCCGTCACGTTCGCCTAGCGCGACGTCCAGCACGATGGCGTCGTAGTGGGTTTGACGCAGGGCGCGCAAGGCGGAAGGCGCGTCGGCGGCTTCGTCCACGAGCGCCACGCGTGGGTCTTCTTCCAGGATGCGGGCAAGGCCGCGGCGGATGATGAGGTGGTCGTCAACGATGAGCAGGTTCAGGGCCATGGCGAAATCTTGGGGGATCGGGGCGCGAAGTCAGCGCGGGAAGTTCAGCGCGGGAAATCTAGGGCGGGAAATTCAGGGCGGGAAATCTAGGGCGGGAAATTCGGGGCGATAACTTCAGGTGGGGTTGAGGCGCAGGCGGGCGCGCATGCCGGCGCCGGGGGCGCTGTCCAAGGCAAGGTCGCCACCGATGCCGCGAGCGCGTTCGCGCATGCCGAGGATGCCGAAGGTGTGGCGGGTTTCGGGCAGTTGCATGCCGATGCCGTCGTCTTCGACGGTGATGAGCAGGCCGTCTTCGGTCCACACGGCGCTGACGCTGACGCTGCGGGCGCAGGCGTGGCGTTGGACGTTGGTGAGCAGTTCCTGGACGATGCGGTAGACGGCGATTTCGGCGTTGCGGTCCAGGCGCCGGCGTTCGGTGTCAGGCGGGCACAGGTAGCGGCATTGCAGGCCGGTGCGGGTTTGCAGGTCTTGCAGCAGGGTTTCCAGGGCGGCCCAGAGGCCCAGGTGATCCAGGACGACGGGGCGCAGGTCGCTGAGGATGCGGCGGGTGGCGCCCATGGCGGTCTGGGTGACGTCCAGCATGCGGTCGACGTGGGTTTGCAGTTGGGGCGTGGCGCCCAGCTGGCGGCGCAGCCAGTTCAGGTCCAGCTGCAGGGCGGTGAACGAGGCGCCAAGATCGTCATGGATGTTGCGGGCGATGTGGGCGCGTTCTTCTTCGCGCAGGGTGGACAGGTGGGAAGACAGGCGGCGCAGCGAGTCGTGGGCGCTTGTGAGTTCGGCGGTGCGTTCGCCGACTCGGCGTTCAAGCTGGGCTTGGGTGCTGTGCAGTTCGCGTTCGATGCGTTTGCGGTCGGTGATGTCTGAAAACGTGACGACGGCGCCGACGACTTCCTGTTCGTTGCGGATGGGGTAGGAGGCGTATTGGGCGTCGAAGCAGGAGCCGTCGCGGCGCCAGAGCACTTCGTCGTCAACGCGCACGCCACGGCCTTCGCGGAAGGCTTGGAAGATGCGGCAGTCGTGGACGGGCATCAGGTCGCGGTTGGCGTGGGAGTGATGGATGAGGTAGTGCATGTTGCGGCCGACGACTTCATCGGGGGAGTAGCCGAGCAGGGTGGCGCCGGCGCCGTTGATGAAGATGCAGCGGCCGCGCAGGTCGATGCCGTAGATGCCTTCGCCGGCGGACTCCAGAAGCATTTCCAACTGCCGGCGCCAGGCGGCGTGGTGGGAGAGATGGTTTAAGTCGGCGAACATGATTACGTGTTTTCCCCGGGGCGCGCTTGGTCTTTGTTTTTTGGGAAGTTTACGGGAAGGGTGTTGGCCGTGGTTGAAAGGGCATGTGCCTTACTTGAAGTGGCGTTGGTTGTCGTGCTTGTTTTGGAGAGCTTTAGTTCACGGCGAAACCCCGCGCGGGTAATACGTCGGGCGGATTGCTTGGGACGCCCGGGGTGGCGGCGGGCTGGGGGGCGCGGGTCAACGATTGCGGTCCGGAGCCTTCGCTCCGGACTGCCCCGTCGTCATCTTCGTTGCGGCCTACGGCCGCTGCCTTCAGATTCCCTCGGGCGCATCGACTCCCCGCGCCCCCCAGCCCGCCGCCACCCCGGGCTGCGCCGGTTGAAATTTGGACGTCAGCGGGGGCGGGCGGATTGCTTGGCCTGCTTCTGGGGGCTGTATTTGGCTTGGAAGATCTTGCAGGGCCGCCCGTCGCCTGCCGCCCGGGCGGCGGGCGGTGGGCATGTGGGCTTGTGCATTCGTGGGATGGGGGAAGCGTCGCTTTGCGTCACGCGCGATCCGTTGCAGATCGCGCGTGCGCCATCGCACGGCGTCGTGCTACGGCACCAATGACAGGCCTACGCGGAACTGCGATTCGTTGCGTTGGTTGTATCCCAACAAGGTCTCGCCGTACCCGTTGAAATACTGCAAATGCAGATACCCGTTCATGTTCAAGAACGTGCGCTGCAAGGGCCAGGCGAAGTCCAACTGCGTTGTGCGGCGCTTCTGGTCGCCTTGGCGGTACATCGCGGACACCACGGCGCCGTTGTCTTGCGCCCAGCGCAACTGCCAATCGACGCGGCCGGCGTAGTCGGCGTAGTCGCGGTTTTCGTCGGCCACGGCGAAGTAGGCTTTGACCTTGGGGGCGAAGGTCAGCGTGCTGCCGCTGTCGAAGCGGTAGTGGAAGCGCGGTTCGATGTAGCCGTCGTTGACGGAGCGGGAGTCTTCGCCGTCCTTGCCGTTGGAGTTGTGCTCAACGCCCGTGTTCATGCCGAAGCGCCAGTTCTGGTTGGCCGACTGCCAGATGTTGTCCGATAGCCAGAACGCGCTGGGGTTGAAGGTGGTGTCGATGAAGGGCATGGAGTCGCCCTGCAAGTCCCACAGCGAGGTCTGGGTGTAGGCCAGGTAGAAGTTCTCGCCCCAGGTTGCCGGGCGGTCGCCGCTGGGGCTGAATAGGCGGTACTTGGCGCTGATCTGGAAGCGGGCGGTGGTTTGGCCGCGCGTGCCGATGTCGAAGTAGACGGGTTTGTATTCCGAGATCGAGCTGCGGAAATGATCGAACGCCGTTTGCGGTTGTACGGTGGGCGTGACGGCGGCGGCGGGGGCGGGGCCGCCTTCGGGCGATGCGCCGACGGCGGTGACGGCGGCCACGGGGACGGGCTGGCCGCTGCGGGCGTCAACGACGGGGCCTTGGGCGGGCGTGCTGGCGACGGTGCCGCTTTCGCGGCCGGTGGCGTCCAGCGCCATCATCGAGGGCTGGCCTTCGATGGAGACGGCTTGCAGGCCGCGTGCGGTGCTGGGGACGACGGCGGTCCAGGCCATGCGCGCGAAGTTGTTGACGGGCACGCTGTAGCTGGCGCGGTCGCCGGCCAGCTTGGCCAGGCTGCGCACGATCTGGCCGTCTTGGCTGCGCCATTGCAGCACCAGTTCTGGTGGCGCTTCCCAATTGGCGCGCGCGCTGCCTTCGTTGAAGTACACGGCTTCGATGGTGACGGTTTCGCCGGGGGCGGCGGACGGGCGGTCCATCCGGTACGACACGCCTGCGGTGGCGGCGCTGGCGGCGCTGAGGGCGACGGCGGCGGTCAGGGTGTGCAGGGCGAAGTGGGGGTGTGCAAGACGGCGTAGGGACATGGGCGCGGTGTGTTGTTCTTGTGACGAGGCAATGTAGCATCGCGCGCGGCAACTGTTTGTAAGGCAGGCTTATCGGATGTAGGGCTTGTAATAAACAGGTGTTACTCAGGATGTCGGCGTGGCATTGCTTGCGCGGCATACGACAAGGCCCCGCGCATTGATGACAATGCGCGGGGCCTTGTGTTTGGTGGCGAAGCCGCAGCGCGGCCCAAGTGGCGAGTGCGCGCCGGGTAAGCGTTTAAGCGCTAAGCGTCTACTCGTTCGGCTTATTCGCCGAACTTGATGCCTTGCGCCAGGGGCAGGTTGCGCGAGTAGTTGATGGTGTTGGTCGCGCGGCGCATGTAGTTGCGCCAGGCGTCGGAACCCGATTCGCGGCCGCCGCCGGTTTCTTTTTCGCCACCGAAGGCGCCGCCGATTTCAGCGCCGGATGTGCCGATGTTGACGTTGGCGATGCCGCAGTCCGAACCGGATGCCGACAGGAAGGTTTCGGCTTCGCGCAGGTCGTTGGTGAAGATGGCTGACGACAGGCCTTGCGGCACGCCGTTTTGCAGGGCCAGTGCGTCGCTGAATTCCTTGTAGCGCATCACGTACAGGATGGGCGCGAAGGTTTCGTGGCAGACCACGTCGGTCTGGCCGGGCATTTCGGCGATGGCCGGACGCACGTACCAGGCGTTGGGGTATTCATCGGCCAGCACGCGTTCGCCGCCGGTGACTTTGCCGCCTTGTTCGCGCGCGGCTTTCAGGGCTTCTTGCATGGCGTCGAACGAGCCGCGGTCGATCAGCGGACCAACCAGGTTGCCGCTGTCCAGCGGGTTGCCGATGGGGGCGCTGGCGTAGGCTTTGTGCAGGCGTTGGACCAGGGCGTCGGCCACGCTTTCGTGCACGATCAGGCGGCGCGTGGTGGTGCAGCGCTGGCCGGCCGTGCCGATGGCGCCGAAGACGATGCCGCGTGCGGCCATGTCCAGGTCGGCGGTGGGGCCGACGATGATGGCGTTGTTGCCGCCCAGTTCGAGCAGCACGCGGCCAAAGCGCTGTGCGACGCGCGGGCCCACCTGGCGGCCCATGCGGGTGGAGCCGGTGGCGGACACGAGCGCGACGGTGTGCGAGTCGACCAGCGCTTCGCCCACTTCACGGCCGCCGATCAGCACTTCGGACAGGCCGGCGGGCGCGTCGCCAAAGCGTTGCACGGCTTGGGCGAACAGAGCTTGGCAGGCAAGCGCCGTCAGCGGTGTTTTTTCAGACGGCTTCCAGACGACGGCGTTGCCGCAGACGATGGCCAGCGCGGCGTTCCACGACCACACGGCCACGGGGAAGTTGAAGGCGCTGATGATGCCGATCACGCCCAGCGGATGCCAGGTTTCCATCATGCGGTGGCCGGGGCGTTCAGACGCGATGGTCAGGCCGTACAACTGGCGCGACAGGCCGACGGCGAAGTCGCAGATGTCGATCATTTCCTGCACTTCGCCTTCGCCTTCGGCCACGATCTTGCCGGCTTCCAGGCTGACGAGACGGCCCAGCGCGGTTTTGTTTTCGCGCAGCGTTTCGCCCAGCAGGCGGATCAGTTCCCCCCGGCGCGGGGCCGGCACGTCGCGCCAAGCCAGGCTTGCCTGACGGGCGCGGGTGATGGCCGAATGGGCCTGCGCCACCGTGTGTTCGTGCACCTGGGCCAGTTCAGCGCCGTCGATCGGGCTGCGTGCGGTCAGCGTGCCGCCGGTAAGCGCGTCGGCGTTCAGGCCGAGCGCGCGCAGGATGTCTTGGGGGGTGTCCATGCCGGTTCCTTGGATTGCCAGCGAAGCCCATGTTTTGAAACTCATGTCTTCGCTTAAGGGTTATGCCTAAGTGGCGATTCTGGAAAAAAATTTACTATACGAAACTCTGGCGTGAATTGCGAAACTTTTTTTTAGAGCCGGCCCAACGTGATGGGGTGCCTACGTGGCAGACGCTTTACTTGATGTTCAAGCAGTCACCAAGACCTTCCAACGCGACGGCCAGCCGCCGCATCTGGCGTTGGACGCCGTCGATTGCCAGCTGAATCGGGGCGAAGTGATGGTGGTTGTCGGGCCGTCCGGCTCCGGCAAGAGCACCTTGCTGCGCACCTTGAACGGGCTGGAAAGCATCGATAGCGGCACGATCCGCGTGGATGGCGTGTCGCTCACTGACCCCGCCACCGACGTCAACCGCTGGCGCACCGAAGTGGGCATGGTGTTCCAGCACTTCAACCTGTTCCAACACCGTACTGCGCTGGACAACGTTGCGCTACCCCAGCGCGTGGTGCGCGGCCGCAGCCGTGCGGATGCCGAACGTTATGCCCGCGAGCTTTTGGGCCGCGTGGGCATGGGCGATTACGGCGAGCGCTATCCCAGCCAGTTATCCGGCGGCCAGCAGCAGCGCGTGGCGATTGCCCGCGCGCTGGCCATGGACCCCAAGCTGATGCTGTTTGACGAGGCGACCTCTGCGCTTGACCCCGAAACGGTTGGCGGCATTCTGGAGCTGATGCGTCAGCTGGCCCGCGATGGCATGACGATGGCGGTGGTGACCCACGAAATGGGATTCGCCCGCGACGTCGGCGACCGCGCGCTGTTCATGGACGCCGGCCGCATCGTCGAAATCGGCACGCCCGACGAGGTGTTCTGTCATCCGAAAGAGGCGCGCACGCGCGCCTTTCTGGAAAAGATTTTGTAGTCCAAGCAGGCCGGTCCGGCTAATCCGGGCGCTGCCGGCCCTGCGGCAACACGATTCGCTTCGCCCGGAACGACAAGGCTTCATCCACCTCTAGGGGATATTGAAATGCTGAAAATCAAACAATGGCTGGGCGTGGCCAGCGTCGCATTCGCGGCCGCCACGGTTGCGCAGCCGGCGCAAGCCGACGAGCTGGGCGACATCATCAAGCGCGGTGAATTGCGGGTGGCGGTGCAGACTTCTGGCCCGCTGATGAGCTTCATGGACAAGTCCGGCAACCGCACGGGCCTGGCCGTGGAAGTGGCCAAGCGCATGGCCGACGACCTGGGCGTGAAGCTCGTTTTGCAGGACTACGAGTGGAAGGGCCTGTTGCCGGCGCTGCTGTCCGGCAAGGCTGACATGGTGGCTGCCGACATGACGCCCACCCCGCAGCGCGCGGCGCAGGTGCTGTTCTCGGCGCCGATGTTCTATGCCGAAACCGTCGCCGTCGTGCCCAAGGATTCCCCGTACAAGTCGTACGAGGAACTCGACAAGGCCGGCGTCAATGTCGGCGTGCTGGGCGCCAGCACCTATGCCGAAGTGGGCAAGAAGATGCTGCCCAAGGCCACGATGAAAGAGTTCTCGGGCGGCAGCGCCCCGGTCGGGCAGGCCTTGTCCAGCGGCCGTCTGGACGCCGGCATCATGTCCATGTCCACCGCGAACCAGTTCCTGGTGGACTTTGGCAACCTGCGGGTGCTGGATGGCGTGATGGTGCGCGAGCCGCTGGCGTTCGCCGTCGGCCCCAATGCGTTCCGCCTGAAGTTCTGGCTGGACAACTGGCAGACGCTGAAGACCGCCGACAACACGCTGCCCGAGCAGGTCAA
Source organism: Achromobacter kerstersii (assembly GCF_902859595.1). GTDB lineage: Bacteria > Pseudomonadota > Gammaproteobacteria > Burkholderiales > Burkholderiaceae_B > Achromobacter > Achromobacter kerstersii. The sequence continues at coordinate 187,631 of NZ_CADIJQ010000009.1, forward strand.
GTACTGGTACTCCACGGATTGGAAGAAAGACCACTGATCCATCGATTGCGATCACGCAACACCACACGGAGACCTGAGCGCCCATGGACTGGCTGATCGATTACTACAACTGGCGCATCGTCAGCCAGTACACGGGCCAATTCGCCACCGGCCTGGCCAACACGCTGATCGCGGCGGGCGCAAGCCTGGTGCTGTCGGTGTTGGCCGGCGTGCCGCTGGCCTTGCTGCACATGTCGCGCCGCCCCGCCATCTGGCGCCCGGTGGCGGCCTACGTGCAGTTCATTCGTTCCACCCCCTTGCTGGTGCAGATCTATCTGGTCTATTACGCGGTGCCGATGCTGATTCCGGGCGCCGGGCGCTGGAGCGAAATGATCCTGGGCATCATGGCCATGACGCTGCACCACGCCGCCTACATGAGCGAGATCATTCGCGTGGGCATCGAGTCTGTGCCGCGCGGCCAGATCGAAGGCGCCAAGGCCTGCGGCATGAACTATCAACAGCGGTTGCGCTACGTCGTGCTGCCGCAAGCCTTCGTCAATACGCTGCCGCCGCTGCTGGGGCAGACCGCCGTTCTCATCAAAGACACGTCGCTGCTGTCGCTGATCACCGTGTTTGAGCTGGTCGCCGCAGGCGTGCAGATGAACAGCGACCGCATCGTGCCCAGCGAGAGCTTCCTGACGATTGCCGCCGGCTATCTGCTGATCTACGGCTGCATGCTGTTGTTGTCACGAGGCGTCAGCCTGTGGTTGGCCGGCCCGGCCTGGAACGCGAGGTAAACATGCTGGATTCCTATCTTTCCACTGCCGGCGTCGTGCTGCCCTTTCTGCTGAAGGGCTTCTGGGAAACGCTGAAGATTTCGTTCGTGGCCATCATCGCGGGCTCGTTGCTGGGCTTCGTGATTGGCGTGATCCGCAGCTATCACATTCGTGTCATCCACCAGCTGCTCGGCCTATACATCCACATCCTGCGCGGCACGCCGTTCCTGGTGCAGCTCTACATCTTCTACTTCGTGCTGCCCAGCACCGGCATCGAACTGCTGCATTGGGATTCCGGCACCGCGGCGTTTGTGTCGCTATCCGTCTATACGTCGTGCTATGTGGCCGAAATCGTCATGGGCGCCATTCAGTCTGTGCCGCGCGGCCAGACCGAAGGGGCCATGACGCTTGGCCTGCGGCCCTTGCAGATTCTGCGTCTGGTGGTCTTGCCGCAAGCCATGCGCCTGATCGTGCAGCCCATGAGCGGCGTCTACGTCATGCTGATCAAAAGCACCGCCATCTTGTCGGTGGTCGGCATTACCGAACTGACGCGCCAGGGCGAGGTGTTCATCATTACCTTCCCGGCGAAATCGCTGTTCATCTACGGCATGATCGCCGCCATCTATTTCATCTACTGCTACCCGCTGCTGCGCCTGGCCAACTGGCTGGAAAAGCGCTTGACGGGCGGCTTGCAGGGCGCAAGCCTGCACTGACACGGACCGCATCGGCATGGCCTCCGAGTACATCGACACCTATTACAAACGCACGCTGTCCGACACCGAGACCACTTATCCGGCGTTGGCGGGCGTGTCCAGCACCGATGTCTGCGTGGTGGGCGCGGGGCTGGCGGGCTTGTCCACCGCGCTGGAACTGGCGCGCCGCGGCCGCAACGTCACCGTGCTGGAAGCGCAGCGCGTGGCCTGGGGCGCGTCGGGCCGCAACGGCGGCTCGGTCTCGCCGGCGTTCTCGGCCGGCGCCGACGCCATCAGAAAGCATGTGGACGAAGACCACTACCGCCAGCTGTACCGGCTGTCGATGGAAGGCGTGGAGATCATCCGCGACAACATCCGCACGCTCGCCATCGCCGACGCACACAAGGTCGACGGCCGGCTGCGCGTGGTGCGCTACGAAGCCACGGATGCGCTGAACCAGTGGTGCGACGCCCAGCGCCGCGACTTCGGCCGTGACGTGCGCTTTCTGACGCGCAACCAGGTGCGCGAACGCCTGGTGTCCGACGTCTACCACCAAGGCGTGGAAGACCCGAGCTCGTTTCACTTTCATCCGCTGAACTACGCCCGCGCGCTGGCCCGCGAATGTGTCCGGCTGGGCGTGCGCATCCATGAAGATTCCCCGGTCACCGGCGCCACCTTGGAAGGCGCCATCAAACATTTGAAGACGGCGCAGGGCCAGATCGACGCGCGTACTGTGGTGCTGGCTACCGGCGGCTACACGGGCGACGTCGTGCCGGCGCTGCGCCGCGCGATGCTGCCGATCGCCACCTACATCATGCTGACCGAACCGCTGGGCGACCGCGTGCATGAAGCCATCCGTAGCACCGCCGCGATTGGCGACGACCGCCGCGCCGGCAACTACTATCGCGTGCTGGATGGCGGCCGCATCGGCTGGGGCAGTAGAATCACCACCCGTGTCGATGACCCGCCCGATCTGGCCGAGTCCCTGCGCCGCGAATTGCTGTCCGTCTACCCCCAATTGCAGGGGCTGCGCGTCGAGACCGCATGGTCGGGGCGCATGGCCTACGCCCGGCACCTGATGCCGCAGATCGGCCGGCTGGCGCCGGACGTCTGGTATTGCACGGCGTTTGGCGGGCACGGCATGAACACCACCTCAATCGGCGGACGCGTCGTGGCCGAAGGGATCAGCGGCGACACGCAGCGCTACAAGCTGTTCGAACCGTTCGGGCTGGCGTGGAACGGCGGCGGGCTGGGGACAGCGGCGGTTCAACTGACTTATTGGTCTTACCAGGCGCGCGACTGGTGGCGGGAGCGCTCATCGCGGGCATGACAAGGTACACAGGATGCAAGGCAACAAACAGAGCGCATTGGCACAACGGCTGCGAGCCCTGCGCCAAGAGCGCGATTGGACTCTGAAGCAGTTGGCGGCGGCCACCGGCGTGGCCGCGTCCACGCTGTCCAAAATCGAGAACAGCCTGCTGTCGCCCACCTATGACAACCTGATCAAGATCGCCGCCGGCCTCGACCTGGACGTGGCCGAACTCTTCACCGCGTCCGATGCCCACATGGGCACCGGCCGCCGCAGCCTCAGCCGCCAAGGCGAAGGCCGCCAATACGACACCCCGTACTACGACCACCGCCTGCTGTGCACCGCGCTGTCACACAAGCGCATGATGCCGTTCCACACCCGCGTCAAAGCCCGCTCGTTCGACGAATTCCAAGACTGGAGCCGCCACGGCGGCGAAGAATTCGTCTACGTGCTGGAAGGCGAGGTGCAGCTGTACACGGAATTCTACGAACCCGCCCGCTTGAAAGCTGGCGAGAGTTTCTATATAGACAGCCGCATGGGACACCGGGTCATCAGCCTGAGCTCGCAAGACGCGATCGTGCTGTGGGTGTCGACGCACGCCGATATTGAGGAAGAGTAGGGCGTGCGGCAGGGGCCGGTATTTGGGCCGGTATCTGGGCCGCTTCAGGCGCCCGGATCAGGCCGCACCCACCTTTTTCCGCAACAAGGTAAAATTCGGCGCCCGGACATGTTCCGGGTCGTCAAAAGACTGCGCGGCAGTAGCTCAGCTGGATAGAGCACGGGCCTTCTAAGCCCGGGGTCGGGGGTTCGAGCCCCTCCTGCCGCGCCAGAATATCTAGCAAATACTAGGCTTTATGTGAGTTTTGAATTCGCTAGCAGGTTAATCATTAGAATAAAAATGCCTGCGTTAGAATTTTACTCAGTTGCCGTAGCCCGTTTCACCAGCCGCCTATCGTAGTGTTTGTGGGTTGTGGACGGGTCAGCATGGCGACGACAACACGAAGCCGCGTTGACCATTCCCGGATCTTCAGTACTTCCACCTGCCCCTTCTTTCGCTTGCTCGAAAGGACGCTGACGCCGTCATCGGTCAAACCGGTTTTGAGGAATGGACGCGTCTCCGAAGAGCGGAAATACACGCATCCAACGTCTAACCATGCGCGACATGGTCGTTGGCAGTGATCGGGCTTGATGGTTCCCGTCTTTCCGGGGTGTCTAGGCTTGCGGCGTCAATTGCTGCCTAGTGGGGTTGGACTGCCCCTTTTGGTGGAGTTACGTAAACCGTTTCCGCGACTACCCTGTTTGTTCGCAAAAAGAACGAGGGGATCGTCATGAAGAGATGGCTATGCGGTGCGGGCATTGTGGGGATGCTGTTGACTGGCCCGGTGGCAGCGCAATACATCGCCACCTGGCAGGACCCTGCGGGAGTGTGGAAAGGCCCTGCGGAGAGTCAGCCGGGGACGGACCTTGAGCTTGCAGCCGGAGCCGCGCACCGAGCTTGCTTAGACCGAGGTAATCCCAAGCTTTGGAACCGTGCAGCTAAAGTGACGGAGAAGGCGACAGGAAAGGTGTTCGTAGAACTAGATTGCAACGCGGAGCGCACCAAGACAAAGAAGGGTCAACCTGGGGCAGTCCCGTCTTCAAGTGCTACGACTTACCAAGTTTCCCGGCAAGATACGTTCGGTAGATGGACGCACGGATTTGGTTCCGATCCTGGGGGAAATCTCGCTTTGGCCGAGGGTTATGCATACGAAACTTGCAAAGATCGGGGTAACCCCAAAGACCTGAATTTGGCGTCCAAGGTGACAGAAAAAGGCACTGGAAAAGTGGTACTGGAAGTCGATTGCAAGGCGGAGCGCGCAAAGATGAAATAACGCGGGGAATTCCAGTTCCAGGGCGGCATCGCCTGCCGATACCCCGCACGCGGGGCATAGGTAGAGGCTGGGGATAGACATTCGCGTTGGGGTGACATGTCGATTCCAGCAGGCCTAAGATGATCTGGAACGAAGAGCGGCCGAGCCGGCCTTCACTCGACTTATGCGACATCTAGCCGGAGATGCTTATGAGCAAATGTGCCCGAACCAGCATCATTGTTCTGTGTGCAGCGTTCTCCATGGCGGCCGTCGGGGCACCTCCTCACGTGCCTGTGTTTGACGAGTACGGGCTTGAAAAGAACCCGATCTGCAGCTATGCCCTGCCTGAAGCGCTAAAGGCGATGCATAAGCAAGAGCCTTCTGCCGAGCGCGCGCAGACCCCCGAATGGAAAATCCAGATATACGTCAATCCGTATCGAACGTCATGGACGCTGGTCGGAACGCAACTGGCTCCAGACTGGGACGAAGACGAAATGTGCCCCCTCGCACGCGGCTTGGGTGACTACACCACGCAGAAGTGGTATCGGGCTTTCTTTCAGTCCAAGTAGGTTCGGTGTTTCGCCTTAACGGAGGTGGGACCGTTTCGGTCAGCGCTGACTCGCAGCGCTGGCTGGCACCTCTTCAACCAAGCCGCGTTCTATAGCGCCACTCCCGGAGCCAGGCGCGACCTGGTAGCCGTCGATCTTCTTCAGGGGTAACGGGTTGAGCCCTGGGCCTATCCGCGCCTGCGCGCCTACGTGGCTCGGTCTACGACCGCCGCGGGGCGATCCGATACGTAGCTTTAGGATCTCGAACATAATCGCCGGGTTGAAACATCAGCAATCCCTTCTTTGTGAGACGCTCCAAATCCTTCTTACTCGTCGACCAAGTCTTGAAGGGCGCTCAACTGAGCCGGAGGAAGGGCGCGCACCTCTTGCTCTGGGATCTCGGGAAAGGGCCAAGACGCAGGTGAAGGCAGGCTTAAGGATTCTGTGGCGCCTTCGGCGTCAAACCAGCCCTTCATGCCGGGCATCGTCTCAATGGCCCAGATGGTTTTCTCAGCCACGGGCCGAATGCCAGAAATCATCTGGGCGCTGTGTCTATAATGCGAATCGTTATTGTTCCATTTTGGTGCGGGCGCAGCCGTGTCTTCCTCATCCGATGTTATGAAAGGCCAGGCGGTCGAGGACCTTTATCGCGTCCATCACCGTTGGCTAGTGACACTACTGCGGCGCAAGACGGGTAACGTCGACCAGGCGGCCGACTTGGCGCACGACACCTTCGAACGGGTCTTGCGTGACGATATCCGCGCCATCATCGCGGCGCCGCGCGCCTGCCTGACCAACATCGCTCGCACGCTGACTATCGGCCATTTCCGCCGGGCGGCCGTCGAGGCGGCCTATTGCGAGGTGCTGGCGCGCCAGCCCGTCGACGTGGCCCCTTCGCCGGAAGAGCAGGCGCTGGTGGTCGAGGCGGTGACGGCGGTGTGCGCCGTGTTGGATGGCTTGTCGGTGCACGTGCACCGGGTGTTCATGCTGGCGCAGGTGCAAGGCCTGTCGCAGCCCGACATCGCCCGCGAACTGGGCATTTCCACCAACGCCGTACAGAAAGCCTTGTCCAAGGCCTTGCAGCATTGCTATCTGGCGATCTATGGCTGACGCCGCGATGCTGAGCAAGCGTGCCCCGGACGGCCTGCCGGTCGATCGCAAGCGCCTGGCGCAGGCGGCCGACTGGATGGCCCGGCTGCAAGGCGAGCCCAGCGACGCGACGGTGGCCGCCTGTCTGCGCTGGCGTCAGGCGCATCCCGACAATGAAACCATCTGGCAGCGGATGTGCGCCATGCGCGGCGATCTTGCGGCGCGCTGTGCCGTGGCGACGCCGGCGGTTGCGGTCGAATTGATCGAGCGGGCCGCGATGCGCCGCGCGCGCCGCGACGCGCTCAAGTGGATGGTGACGGGCGGTGCCGTGGCCGGGTTGGCATGGGCCGCCGAACCGTGGGAGCGCTGGCCCGTCCTGCTGGCGGATCAACGCACGGGCACGGGCGAGCTGCGCACCCTGACGTTGGATGACGGCACGCGCATCGTCATGGGGCCGGGCACCGCGCTGGACCTGCGGCTGGACCAGCGGCCTCGCTCCCTGGTGCTGCGTTCGGGTGAAATCTTGATCACCAGCGCCAGTTCCAACGACTTGGGCCCGCTGTCGGTGATGACGCGCGACGGCGTGCTGACGCCGGTCGGTACGCGCTATTCCGTGCGCGACAACGGGGATGACCTGGGCTATGAGATTGCCGTTTTCGAAGGGGCGGTGGATATCGTCGCGCGCGCCGATGGGCGGGTGACACGGGTGCTGGCAGGCCAGCATACGGCGCTGCAAGCGTTGGGCGCCGGTCCGGTGCTGCCGGTGGCGCCGGGCGCGGACGCCTGGACGCATGGCATGTTGTTGGCCGACCGGATGCCGTTGAGCGACTTCGTGGCGCAATTGGCCCGCTACCGGACGGGCGTGCTGCGTTGTGATCCCGCCATCGCGCGGCTGGAAGTGGTGGGCACGTATCCCTTGGCGGACACCGACAGCATCCTGACGATGCTGCCCCGGGTGTTGCCCGTGCGGGTGCATTACCGCACGCGGTATTGGGTGACCCTGAGCGCCGCCCGCTGATGGCGCGGCGAAGTTGTTACAGGAAAGGCGGAAATTCAGCGTTCAAGCGAAAGAGATAGAGAACGGCGCCAACACACCGGCGTATCTGTTTTCCATCACCGTCTAGGAACTCTGAGTCATGGCCTTTCCCCGAGCCGCCCGCCACACCCTTCTTGCGTCGGTATTGCTTGGCGCAATCCTTCCCCATCTGCCGTCTTCTGCTTGGGCGCAGGCGGCAGCCGACGATCAACGTCGCGCCTATCGCATTGACGCGGGTGGCTTGAATGCCGCCTTGTTGAGCTTCGGCGCTCAGGCCGGGGTGTTGATCGCAAGCGATCCCGCCGTCACGTCGGGTTTGCAGAGTCCGGGCGTGGACGGGGTGATGAGCGTCAGGGAAGGGCTGGTGGCGTTGCTGCGCGGCACGGGTCTGGAGGCACTGCCCGAGCGTGACGGGTATCGCCTGGTTCGCGTGCCGCCGCCCGGCGTGACGCAGCTTGAGCCCGTCACCGTGCTGGGCCGCGCGGGCGTGACCGAAAACACGGGTTCTTTCACCGCCAGTTCGGCCACGGTGGGGGGCAAGACGGCGCAAGCGCTGCGCGAGGTGCCGCAAAGCGTATCGGTGATCACCCGGCAAGAGATCGAAGACCGGCGTCTGGTCAGCCTGAACGACGTGATGAGCGCCACGCCGGGCATCTCGATGTTCCAGGGGGCGATGCTCAGCAGCAACTACCTGTCGCGCGGATTCGCAATCGGCAATATGCGCGTGGATGGTGGGGCGTCGATGTACCGCTCGTTCGGTGCGGACGATGACATGGCGTTCTATGACCACGTCGAAGTGCTGCGCGGTGCTGACGGCCTGTTTGGCGGCGCCAACGAAGCGGGCGGCACGATCAACCTGGTACGCAAGAAACCCACCCCGGAATTGCAGATCATCGCGCAGGCCGAGGTAGGCAGTTGGGCTTATAAGCGTACGGATCTGGACGTGAGTGGCCCGCTGACGGAAAACGGCAAGTTGCGTGGGCGCGGCGTGCTGGCCTATGAAGACAAGAACTTCTTCTACGATGTGGCGCACAGCCGCCGCACGCTGGGCTACGGCATTCTTGAAGCGGATCTGACCAGCACCACCACGGCCTTTGTCGGGGCGTCTTATCAAAAGCGGGATTCGTCCTATCAGGGCTACGGTTTGCCGCGATATGCCACCGGCGAGGACCTGAAGCTTCCCCGCAATACCTACCTGAGCGGCGCCGACGATCACGCGACCCGGACCATCGTCAATCTCTTCGGGCATGTGACGCAGCAGCTTGGAGGCGATTGGAGCGCCAACCTGGACATCAACCAGGAAAACTCGCACCAGGACCGCTTCGATCACTATTTCTCCGGCGCGATCGATCCCGTGACGGGGAGCGGGTTGTTCGACGCCGCCAGCGACCAGAACGAGCACTTCAAGAACACGTCCATCGACTTGTCCGCCAATGGTTCGTTTGGCCTGTGGGGCCGCCGCCACCAGGTGGTGGTGGGCGCCAGTTGGGAACGTTTCCGGCCCAGCACTTATGGTTCCAAACCGTCCAACCGCGGCCAGGCGGTGCCTGACATCTTCGAGTTCAATCCTTACGATTACCCGCGCGGCTCAGACTTCACGCCGATGTGGAATCAGACCACCGACACGCGGCAGGCCGGCGTGTACGGGTCGCTGAACATGCATCTGGCAGACCCGCTGCATGTGATTGTGGGCGGCCGCCTGAGCCGGTATGACTACACCTTTACGAACCAGACCTTGAATGCGGCCAGGAAGGTCACGGCAACGTCGGTGACCCAGTACCAGGACGACAATGTCTTTACGCCCTATGTGGCCGCGACGGTTGACCTGAACGACACCTGGACCACCTACGCCAGCGTGGCCGAAACCTTCAAATCACAGGCCAACAGCCTGCAAGGCCCCGCGCCCGGTAACCCGCTGGACCCGGTAACCGGCCGCAACTACGAGATCGGCCTGAAAGGCGAGCATCTGGGCGGCAAGCTGCATAGCGCGTTCGCCATTTATCAGATCGAGCGTAAGAATGCCGCCGTGCGCGATACGGCCTATCCGTCCAGCAGGGCGGGCAACGGCGCGACTTGCTGCTTCCTGCCCAACGGGAACATCGTCAGCAAGGGCTTTGACGCGGAACTGAGCGGGGAAGTGGCGCCGGGCGTCCAACTGACAGCCAGCTACAACTACAACCAGAATCGCGACCGCAATGCGTCGGGGGGCAGCTATCAGCCCCTGACGCCCAAGCACATGGCCAAGATCTTTGCGACCTACCAGTTGCCGGGCGAACTGCATCGCTGGAAAGTGGGCGGCGGCGTCAGTATCCAAAGCACCACCTATGTCAGCGGCAGCGCGTACTTGCGTAATGCCGACGGCAGCCTCAGCAAGCAAAGCACGCCTTACAAGTTCACGCAGCCCGGCTACGCGATCTGGAATGCGTTTGCCCAATACCAGATCAGCGACAACTGGTCGGCGCAGGTCAACGTGAACAATCTGTTCGACAAGACCTACTACAGCACGGTCGGTTACCTGGACTACGGCAACTTCTACGGGACGCCGCGCAGCGCCGCATTGACCTTGCGCGGCCGCTTCTAAGCTGTTGTCACCCGCCGCATCCAAGGGGAACCCCCTTGGTGTGGCGGGTGGGGTCAGGCAGTGAGGGGAGCCGTTTGTCGTTGCTCAGCATAGGCTTTGAGCGACTGCATGGTTCGAGGCAGCCCCTCTCGAATCTGCGCAGCAACGCGTGGCCCGAACAGAAAGGCAAGGGCGCCAGAAAACCACACGCGATGAGTGACTTCCGAGCCGCCATCTACGGCAGAAACGGTATGTTCGAAGTGCATGCGGAACAGAGGGATGTAGCCTTCCACGGTGAACGAACGGCCCTCGGAGCGCTCTGTGACAACCATCGGAACGCCCATGCCCTTGCGGGGAATTATCCGGCCCTTTGTTCCCACGGCGAATGCGCCATTAAGACGGGCTTGCTTGGTGTCCGGGTCCCATAGGTGCCACCGGTCGACCTCGCTCCAAATGCGATCGACGACCATGACCGGGACTGCAATGTGGATGCGCTCTTCGATATGCATAAAGGGAGTGATTCCTGACGGAATTTATGTGGCAGCAATCATATGCTGCTTCCCGCGCCAATATCTCTACTTGGAATTTGTTATGCCGGCAGCGCAATGTTGCCAAACGCAGCCACGTTGGAGTTCGCCGGTTTGGCGACTGCTGCGTGTAGCGCAATGCCAAGGGCTCCCATGACTTTGAGTATGGTCGCGAAATCAGGGGATCTGTCGCCTGAGAGGGCTTTGTAAAGGCTCTCGCGGGACATTCCTGTCTCTCTGGCAATCTTCGTCATACCCTGTGCGCGCGCAATGTCTCCCAGCGCCTTTGCAATAAACGCGGCATCACCTTCACTCTCTTCGATGCATGCATCCAGATAAAGCGCCATCTCTTCGGCCGTACGAAGCCGTTCCGCGATGTCGTATTTTTTTGTCTGTAGCTTTTTCATGGGTTTGCTCCTATCCGAGGGAGCTGATATGACAGCGTGTTTGCTGAAAGTGCAAACACGCTTTGACGTTCTTTAAAGAAATGAACTAAAGGTTGGAAGCCAGCCTGTAGGCTCTAGCAATATCAGCTTGTTGACTGGACTTGCCGCCCCCCGCTAAGAGGATGATCAGCGTTCCGTCACGTCGCTGTGTGTAATACACCCTGTACCCTTGTCCGACATCAATCCGTAATTCCGAGACCCCTTTTTCTAGGTTTCGGTGGTCACCCGGGTTGCCGTGTCGCAACCGCTGAATACGTGCCTGGATTCGCGCGCGAGCCCGCAGATCTTTCAGGTCTGCTTCGAACTCGTCATAGTCTTTGGTGCTCTCTAGTTCTTTCATGTCTCTTGCCGATCATTGCAGGCTTCCTCCTTTCTAAAACTGGAAAGATAATTGTAGCCGCAAGGATACGAATGTCAACATAAAAGTATCCTTTAGGATACGGTACCGCTGGCTGTTCTCGGTCGCGGATCTCGGTCTACGACATCAACCGGCAAGCGCCCGCATTCAGACCTGAAAAAAGCATTGGCCGCATACAGTCCGGCGTTATAGATCCCTCGCCGTAGGTTGATGCCGATTAAGCAGTAGGCGGGTCGGATTTAAAAAAGCCACCAAGAGGTGGCTTCGTTTTTTGAGCGTCGCGGCGCCACAGTTGCTCTACTGCGCCGAGCCACGCCGCTTACACGCACCCTCAAATATCAAAAAACACCGTTTCCCCCTTCCCTTGAAGCACGACCTCCCACCGCAGCTCGCCGTTCTCCACCCGCTGCGCCACCAACGTCGCACGCCGGGCCGCAGGCACCTGCTGCAGTATCCAGTCCTCCTCATTCGCCTGCGCTTCGTCCGGAAAATACATGCGCGTCGACAAATGCTTCAGCAACCCGCGCATGAACAACGACACGACTAAATGCGGCGCTTGCAACGAGCCACCCGGGCCAGCCACGCGACCGGGTTTGATCGTGGTGAAGCGAAATGAGCCGTCGGCTTCCGTCGGCAAACGGCCAAAGCCAGTAAACGCCGAGCGCGCGTCATCGGCTCCGGCATAGCCCGGATCATCCGAATGCCGGTACACGCCCCGGGCATCGGCTTGCCAGATTTCGATCATGCCGTCGGGTACCGGGTTGCCCTGCCCATCGATGACGCGGCCTTCAATCACGACCTTGGGGGCGCCCTGGTCGGGCAGGCCGGCGGACAGGTCCGCACAGTTCAGGCCGGACAAGCCGATATGCAGATAAGGGCCAACGGTTTGCGAGGTGGTGGGGTAGAGCATGCGTTACTCCATGGGGGTGGCGTTGCGGCCGCGCAGCACGATGTCGAAGCGATAGCCCAGCGCGTATTCGGGCACGGTGGTTTCCCAGTCGAGCGTGGCGACGAGACGGTTGCGCGCCTTGACGTCCGGGACGCATTGGAAGATGGGATCAAACTCCAGCAGCGGGTCACCCGGGAAGTACATCTGCGTGACCAGGCGCGTGGCGTAGGCGCGGCCGAATAAGGAAAAATGGATGTGCTGCGGCCGCCATCCGTTGTAGTGGTTGCCCCAGGGATACGCGCCCGGCTTGATTGTCTTGAACTGATAGCGGCCCTGCGCGTCGGTGACGGTGCGGCCTTCGCCGCTGAAGTTCGGGTCCAACGGCGCGTCGTGCTGGTCGCGTTTATGCAGGTATCGGCCGGCGGCGTTGGCCTGCCAGATTTCGATCAGCGCATCGGGCACGGGCCGGCCGTTCTCGTCCAGCACGCGGCCGGACACGATGATGCGTTCACCGATGGCGTCTGCGCTGGCGATGCGCGTGAGATCGTTGTCGCCTTGTTTGACGAACGCGCCGCCGAACGCCGGGCCGGTGATTTCCGACAAGGTTTGCGGCACGACGATCAGCGGTTCGTTGGGTGACCGCAGTTGCGTGGAACCATAGGGATCGAAACGGTATCCCGGCTGCGTATCCCAGAACGGGCGCCGGTATTGAGCAAGTTGAGACATTGCAGCGAATCTCCTTGGAAGTGCCGCCGGGGCAGATCACTGGCCCTGGCGGCGCAAATAGGCGAACAGTCGAATAGGCGAACGGGCGAACGGACGAACAGGCGAACGGGCGAACGGGCGAGCGGGCGAACAGGCGAACGGGCGAACGGGCGTAGGCGGATAGGCGAATAGGCGAATAGGCAAACGCGCCGGGCGTCAGCCGCCGAACCAGCGGGCGGGAACGATCACCAGGGCAGGGAAGGCCACCATCAGGAACATGATCAGGAATTCCGCCACCATGAACGGGATCACGCCGCGCGTGACGTCGTCCATCTTCATCCTCCCCACGCCCGCCACCACGTTCAGGACGGTGCCGACGGGCGGCGTGACCAGGCCGATCGAGTTGTTGATGATGAACAGCACGCCGAAGTACACCGGGTCGATCCCGGCCGCGCGCACCAGCGGCATCAGCACGGGCGTCAGGATCAGGATGGTGGGCGTCATGTCCATGGCGGTGCCCACGACCATGACCAGCACCATGATGGCGGCCATCAGCAGGATCTTGTTGCCCATGAACGGCTGCAACATTTCCACCACTTTGGCGGGCAGGTCGGCTACGGTGATGAGCCATGCGCTGACCATCGCCGCGGCAATCAGGAACATGACGATGGCGCTGGTCTTGGCCGCCGACACGAACACGGCGTACAGCTGACTGAGTTTCAGCTCGCGGTAGACCACCGTAGACACGAACAAGGCGTAGGCGGCGGCCACCACGGCGGCTTCCGTCGGCGTGAACACGCCCATGCGCAGGCCCACCAGGATGATGACCGGCAGCATCAGCGCCCACAGCGCTTTGCGGAAGGCGATGGCAATGTCCTGTGCGGATTTGCGCGGCGGCGGCACGACTTTTTCGCGGCGGACAAGCCATGCCCACGTCAGCCACAAGGCGCCGCCGATCATCAGGCCGGGCACGATGGCCGCCATGAACAGCTTCGAGATGGACACATTGGCCGCCACACCAAAAATAACCAAACCGATGCTGGGCGGAATCACCGGGCCGATCACGCCGGTGGCCGCAATCAGCCCGCCCGCCGTCGATTTTTTGTGGCCGGCCGCGACCATCATGGGCAGCAGCAGCGCGGTGAGGGCGGCGGCATCCGCCACGGCGGAACCAGACAATGCGGACAGCAGGCAGCCCGCCATGATGGTCACGTAGCCCAGCCCGCCTTTGACGTGGCCCACCAGCGCCAACGCCAGGTCTACGATGCGGCGCGACAAGCCGCCGACGTTCATGATTTCGCCGGCCAGCATGAAGAACGGCACGGCCAGCAGCGGAAAACTGTCGGCGCCGCCGATGACGTTCTGCGCCAGGATCTGCGAATCGAAAATGTCCAGGTGCCACATCAACGCCACGCCGCTTGCCAGCAGTGCAAACGCGATCGGCACGCCCAGCGCCATCACCCCCAACAGCGATCCAATGAAGACGGCGATGGTCATGCGCTTCTCCCCGGCGCGCCTTGTTGGGCGTCGTCAAGAATCTGCTTGAGCTGCACCGCTTCTTCAGACTCCTGCACCATGATCAGGTCCTGCTCATGCAGCTTGCCGGCGAGCACGCGGTAGAGGTCCAGCGCGATGATCAGCCCGGCCAAGGCCGAGAACACCAAGCCTGACGCGTAGACAATCGCCATCGGCAAGCCGCTGACCGGCGCGCTGACATCCGCGTTGATCACGGCCTGTTCCCAGCTGCCCTTGAACATCAGGCCCACGATGTACAGCATGATGACCTGCCCCACGACCAGGCATATTTTCTTGCCCGCCGTGGGCAGCTTGGCCACCACCATGTCCATGCCCAGATGCCCGCGTTCCTTGAGCGCGATGACGGCGCCCAGGAAGGTCAGCCAGATGAACATCCAGCGCGAGATTTCTTCCGACAGCGTGATGCCCGAATTGAAGCCATAGCGCGCGACCACGTTGCCGAACACCAGCACTACCATCGCCGCCAGCAGCAGCGCGATGGCCAGTTCCAGCACGCGGCAGATACCTCCAATGAATCTGTCTATGTAGACCATGGCGCGGCCCCTTGAAGAATCGGATGAAGGTGCGGCCGCGTCATGCTTGCGCTTCCCGGACGATATCGACCAGCCCGCGCAGCGCCGTCAGGTAGGAGTGCGGCCCCAGCCCTTGCACGGTGCCACGCACGGCAGGCGAGATGATCGAATGCGCCCGCCACGCTTCGCGCGCCGCGATGTTCGACATATGCACTTCCAGCGTGGGAAAGGGCATGGCCTTGATGGCGTCGTGCAGCGGCACGCCATGCTGAGTCAGCCCGGCCGGGTTCACGAGCGCGCCTTGCGCGGTGTCGATGTTCTCGTGCAGAAAATCGATCAACGCGCCTTCGTGGTTGGATTGCACCGTAGCAAGCTCAACGCCCAGTTCGCCGGCCAGCGCGGCCAGCCGCTGGTTGATTTCCGCCAGCGTGGTGGTGCCATAGATGTGCGGCTCGCGGCGGCCGAACAGGTTGAGGTTCGGGCCGTGCAGAACAAGAATCTTCATGATGGATACGCCGGTGCGTTTACTTGCGGATGCGTGCGAGTTCGTCGTTGTAGAGCTTGACGATGGCGGGGTCGTAGCTGCCCGTGAAGTGTTCGATGACGGGCTTGACCACCTGCTGCATGCGGACTTTTTCACCCGGCTCGATCGTGTTGTATTGGATGCCCTTGGCCTGCAATTCGGCCACCGCCTTCTGCGCGGCGTCGCGGCTGACCTTGCGCTGGTAGCCGCGCGCTTCATCCGCGGCTTCGTTCATGATGCGCTGCTCGGCGGGCGAGAGCTTGTCCCAGAGTTTCTTGCTGACCAGCACGATGTTCGCGGCGTACACATGGTTGGTCGCGCTGACGTATTTCTGCACTTCGTAGAACTTGTTCGACAGGATCACCGAGTACGGATTCTCCTGGCCGTCCACCGCTTTCGATTCCAGCGCGCCGTACAGTTCCGCGAACGGCATGGGCACCGGGTTGGCCTTGAACGCCTTGAACGTATCCAGGAACACCGGATTGGGAATGACGCGAATCTTCAAGCCCGCCAGGTCTTCCGGCTTGGTGATGGGGTGCTTGGAGTTGGTGACGTTGCGAAAGCCCAGGTCCCAGAAGCCCAGCGCAACCAGGCCTTTTTCGGGCAGCTTGGCGATCAGCGCTTTGCCCAGCGGGCCGTCCAGCAGCGCGTCCGCCTGACCGAAATCGGTGACCGAGAAGGGCAGGTCGATCAAGCCGAATTCCTTGACGATGCCGGCCAGCGACGTTGATGCGGGCGCCGACATTTCCTGCACGCCGCCTTGCAAGCCCGACTGCTGCTGCATTTCATTGCCCAGCTGCGACGCCGGGAATTCCTTGACCTTCATCTTGCCGCCGCTCTTGGCGGACACCAGCTCGGCAAACTTCTGCACGCCCGCGCTCACGGGGTGGTCGGTGTTGTTCAGGTGGCCGAAGCGGATCGTGCGTTCCTGGATGTCCTGCGCGGTGGCCGTCATGGCGGCCGAGCACAGGGCGCCTACCAAAGCCAAGCGGAAAATGCTGGTCTTCATGGTTGTCTCCTTCCGGTTTTTTTGGAATGTTCTCGATGTCTTGCAAGACTCGGTAGTGGAATTTAATTCCGAGTGGAATAGTTTTCCACCTAGGGTTATCATCCATCACCCCACTACTTGTTGAGATGTCATGGCCGGAATCCTCGAACGCGCCCTCGCCGTCATGGAGCACCTCTCTTCCAGGCCGGAAGGTGTTCCGCTTGCGTCCCTGGCTCAACAGCTCGAGATTCCGCAAAGCGCCGCGCATCGTCTGTTGACCGACCTGTGCCGTTGCGGCTACGTGCGGCAGATGCGTGACCACGGCGACTACGCACTGACGGCTCGCGTGGCGTCGATTGGCCTGAGCTACCTGGCCGCCACCGGCATCGTCGATATCGCGCAGCCGCTGGTGGATCGTCTGGCGGAAACCTCAGGCGAACTCGTGCGCCTGGCGATCGTCGACAACGAACGGCTGACCTGGGTGGCCAAGGCCCAAGGCGCGCGGCACGGCCTGCGCTATGACCCCGAGATGGGCTCGGACGCGCGGCTGTCGTGCAGCGCATCCGGGCACGCCTGGATGCTGACGATGTCTGATGAGCGCGCATTGGATCTGGTCTCGCGGCAGGGCTTCGGCACGCCCGAGGAATATGGCCCCAATGCGCCGACGACCATCACCGCTCTGACCAAGATCCTGCACGCTGGCCGCAAGCGCGGCTACGCAATGATCAATGAAGTGTTCGCGCCGGGCATGACCGCCATGGCTGCGCCCGTGCAGCGCAAGGGCGAAGACGCCATCGGCGTGTTGAGTATTGCCGGGCCCGCGATGCGTTTGACCGAAGCGCGCATGCTGGAGCTGGGCCCGGACTTGTTGGCCGCGGCCGAGGAACTGGCGCTGGCCAGCTTGGCCTCGCCCATGTTCCGCACGCGCTTTCCGATGCAGGGCCGCAATGCCGGGGACGAGACGGCTAAGTGAGTAATGGCGCGGGGGCGCCGCCCGCGTCGCCATTCGGCATTCGCCATTGTCAGCCGGGGTCGGGCGGGGTCAGACGGGGTCAGACGGGGTCAGACGGGGTCAGCGGGGGTCAGCCGGGGTCAGCCGGGCCATTGCCCCACGTTCCCACGCGTGCTGATCGCAGCAACGGCGACGCGTCCCCCGCTTGCGCAAGCTCGCTTGCTGCGCGCAGCAAGGCGGGCCCAAACTTCTCCATTGCCTTCAACGTCAACCGCTGCGATGGCCCGGCCACCACCAGGATGCCGGTGCTTGCGTAGCCAGGGCGGCGTACGGGCGCGGCCATCGCGCTCATGCCGGCGGCATACACGTCTTGCAGGATGCTGTACCCGCGCCGGCGGTGGCCGTCCAGGCTGGCCAGCAGCGCACGTATTGACGTCGGCGCATTCGGCCCGAAGTCGCGCGGCTTGCCCAGCCCTTGTTCGGTGACATACGCAATGGCTTGGTCCTCGGGCAAGGTCATCAGCCAGGCATGGCCCGCCGCGCTGCAAGACAGACGCAGATCGATGCCCATGTCGGGGTCGTAAAGCAGGCCGGATTTTGCGCCCTGAGCCTTGGCCACCAAGGTCAGCCGCTTGCCGTCAACGATGGCCAGCCGAACCAGTTCACCGGTGGCCAAGGCGAAGCGGTCGATGACGGGTTGCGCGATGTCGACCACGCCCGAGCGGCTTAGAAAGCTCAAGCCCATGGAAGCCAGTTTGGTGGTCAGCGCGTATTCGCCGCGCACGGGCGTCTGCCGCACATAGCCGTATTTCATCAACTCGTGCAGCGTGCGATGGCATCCGCTGCGTAGCTGATTCAAGTCGTCGGCGATGTTGGCAAGCGCCACGCCGTCGGGGTGGTCCGCCAGGTATTCAAGTAGCGCCAGCGTCTTTTCAATTGCCCCGCTCATCGCCTTCTCCTGAAGATCGTCACGCCGATTATTCAAATTTTGAATTCACTCAATTTTTGAACGGCATTCAAAATTATGCCCTATGCTCGCAGCCGAATATTCAACGATAAGGTCTGCTGCGGCTGTCGATGGATGCGGACCACTTGCCACCACCAAATGGAATAAGGGGTTGGAGATGAAGACGAAGCAATCGCCCACGCGCGTTGCCGTAATGGCAGCCGCATCCCTGTTGGCGAGCCTGGCGCTGATGGCCTCCGCGGCCGCGCAGGACGTCAAGACGCGCACCTTGAAGTTCGCCTTCAGCCTGGCGCAGGATCATCCGCTAGGCCAGGGCGCGCAGAAATTCGCGGATCTTGTTGCCGAGAAAAGCGGCGGCAAGATGAAGGTGTCGATCTACGCCAACGCGGTGTTGGGCGGAGACCCGCAGAACCTTTCGGCGGTGCGTGGCGGCACGCTGGATTTCACGTCCATGGCGACGGGCTTGTTGGCCGGCATCGACAAGCGCTTCATGGTGTTCGACCTGCCGTTTCTGTTCAACGATGCGCAGGAAGCCTATGCGGTGTCTGATGGGCCGGTCGGCCAGCGCCTTTTGGGCGGGTTGGCGGATCACGGTCTGATTGGCCTGGGTATCTGGGACTTGGGCTTTCGCAACATGACCAACAGCAAGCGGCCCATTTCAACGGTGCAGGATTTTCAGGGCCTGAAAATTCGCGTGATTGCCGCGCCGGTGTATATCGAGATGTTCAAAACCTTGGGTGCCAATCCTGTCCCGATGACCTTTGGCGAAGTCTATGGCGCGCTGGAATCCAAGGCGATTGATGGGCAGGACAATCCCGTGGGCGTCATCCAGTCTGCCAAGTTTGCCGAGGTGCAGAAGTACCTGTCGCTCACGCGTCATATCTACACGGGCATGCCGTTTCTGATGAGCAAGAAGACGTGGGACGGCATGACACAAACTGAGCGCCAGATCATTCTGGATGCGGCCGCGGAAGCCAAGGCGCAGGAACGCAAGATCTCGCAAGCCAAGGAAGCCGTGGCCATCGACGACCTGAAGAAGCTGATGCAGGTCAATGGCTTGACCCCGGATCAGGTCACCCAGCTGCGCGACGCCGTGAAGCCCGTGGTCGATAAGTTTGCGGCAGAGATCGGCCCCGAAGTCATGCAGCAGACGGCCACCGAACTCTCCACGCTGCGGGCCAAGCGCTGATCATGGCGCTGCTTGGAGAAGCCGCCATCGCCATGTGGTGGGACATTTCGCCCGCTTGGCGCGCTGAGTTCGAAGACTGGCATTCCCATGAACACTTTCCTGAGCGGATGAATGTGCCGGGCTTCTTGCGGGGGTCGCGATGGGTGAGCGCGCGGGGAGGGGAAGGGTTCTTCGTTCTGTACGAGCTGGATGCCTACGAAACGTTGAGCTCTCCCGCCTACCTAAACCGGCTCAATCGTCCGACGCCGTGGTCCACGACCCTGATGCCGCAGCATCGCAACATGATCCGCAGCCAGTGCCGGGTGCTGGAAAGCGCTGGCGGCGGCCTGGCCCGTTACGCACTCACCCTCCGCCTGTCGCCGCAGCCGGGCGCGCAAGACGAATTGCGTGCGTATCTGAAGGCGCATGCAGCGTCCGTGTCCCTGCAACCCGGCATCTCAGGCGCCCACCTGCTGATGACACAAACCCCACCCATCGCCGCCACGACCGAGCAGCAGATACGCGGCGGCAAGGATCAAGCGGCCGACTGGATCTACATCATCAACGGCTACGAAATCAATGCGGTGGCGGCGTGTGACGGCGATGTGCTGAATGCGCCTGAGTTGCGCGACTACGGCGCCGAGGCGGCCTGGTCAGAGGTTTATTGTTTGTCGCATACGTTGGAGGCGGGGTAGGGGGCAGGGGCGAGTCAGTTGCGCGGGCCGCTACCTTTGTTGCGCAGGACTACGCCGCTTCCATCTCATGTTCCGCCGCCAGCGCAAGAAATGCAGACCGCGATAGTTTCCGGGCTCTCGCCACGGCATCGATCCTGTGCACCAGATTCTCGGGCAGGCTGATATTGAGCCGAACTGCCTTGGCATTGACTTTCGACAAGTCGATCTCGACCAGCATCCAGAATCCGCCTTTGAACGCTTTTGTCTTCATCCAGACATCAGGGGCGGTGGGCGGCGAAATGGGTTCGGTTTCACCGAAGAAATGGGCCTCCACGGCTTCTTGGGCCGCTGACGGTAGGCGTTGTAGCGTGGCGGCTGCCGCGTAGCAACCTGGGAAGTCAGGAAAAGACGCGCCGTAGGCGCTGCCCTTTTCCTTGTGGACGTAGATGGGGTAAAGCATGTGGTTCTCCTGGCGGATCGCG
Source organism: Achromobacter kerstersii (assembly GCF_902859595.1). GTDB lineage: Bacteria > Pseudomonadota > Gammaproteobacteria > Burkholderiales > Burkholderiaceae_B > Achromobacter > Achromobacter kerstersii. The sequence goes on from NZ_CADIJQ010000009.1 coordinate 208,197, forward strand.
CCTACCGCAAGCCGGCCTGCTTGAGGATGCTGTGCGCGGTCGGCGTGGGTAGATCCCGGCGAGGGTGGGGCACGGTGACCTTGCCACGCTTGGTTGGATGCTTGAACTGGTGGTGCGATCCGACGCTGTGCACGTGATACCAGCCATCCGCTTTCAGTCGTTTGATGATATCGGTGCTGTTCATCAGCCCAATGTTATGGGCTACACAATAATACACAATGATCTAGCCGCCATCATCGACATATCTCAGACGGATTCCCATGGCCATCCCATGAGGGCGCATTCAGCCTGCACCTTTATTGTCATCCCCATTGCCCCGCACTTCGCGCACAATGAACCCTGACTCCGCTTTTTCAAGGACACGCCATGACCGCCCCCGATTCCCCCTTGTCCGCCCTGACCCTCAATACCAGCGAAGACGGCCTGCGCTATCTTCAGGGCAACTACGACACCGCCTCCGATATCAACGATGGCAAGGTCTATGTGTCCGTGCAGGTGCTGGCGGATTCGCAAGACAATGAAGCCGGCCTGGCGGCGTTTGAACGCATCATGGCGGATCTGGGCGGCTGGATTGCGCAAGCCAACGCCTATCTGGAAAGCGTTTTCCGATCCGACCCCGAGGCCCTGGGTGCGGACGAATCCTTCGCGCTTCCGGCGGGCGTGCCCGTCGTGGAGGGGCCGGAAGTCATTTTTCATAGCGCAGACGAATGGTCGATTCTTTTCGCAGACGGCGTGTTTCCCATCTGCGAACCCTACGGCATCATGGTGAACATTCAGGACGGCAAGGTGGTGGACTTCACCGACCTGTCTGGCGCCGAGGAAGACTAAGCCGAATCTCGGGTGGCCGCGAGGCCCCGTGTTGAACGCCAATTTGACGCGCCGCTTGCTACAACCGTGTCTTTGCGATGTAAGGCCTAAAGAAAATGTCTGTTCAAACGCTAAGCCGCTACGGGGTGGCGCTGTTGTTCGCTGCGCTGATTGCCGGCTGTTCGTCGGTGAAGCCCGGCGCGTCTGGTGCCGCGTCAAACTCCAGCTCCGCCGCCGCCTCGGAACGGGTGGTCAGCGACAACTGCAAATGGCTGCGTAGCCGGTGCATCTACGAAGGCTCGTATGATGCGGGGGAACGCAATTATGCGGAGCAAGAAGCCAAACGGCTGAACACCGCTGAATTGGAGCGGCTGCGCCGCGCGTTCGCCAAATAAGCGCAATCAGGAGTTAGCTATGGGCGTGCCCGCAATGTCCCGCCGCGACACGTCGCAGGGTTATCTCTCCCGCCGGAATCGTGTCTGCCAGTGTGGCAGCGTGGCCTGCACGCTGATTTATCAACGCGTCATGGCCGACATGTCGCGCCGGCTGTTTCTGGGCGGCATCGCCGCGACGCTGATTCCGTTTACGTCGTTGCGTGCGGCAGACGAACGTGTGCGGCGTCCCGCCACGTCTGACCGCCCCCTGCTGCTGACCAATCTGCGGCTGTTCGACGGCTCAGGCAAGCCGGTGCAGGACGGGGTGCAGGTGCTGATCCAGGGCAACGTGATCACTGCATTGCCCGCTGCCGGTGAAACCGTGGAAGGCGCGCAGGTGATGGATTGCCAAGGCAAGCTGGTGATGCCCGGGCTGATCGATGTGCATTGGCACACGATGCTGGCCGCCATTGCACAGACCACGGCCATGACGGCCGACCTTGGGTATCTCTATATTGCGGCGGCCCAAGAGGCCGAGCGCACGCTGCTGCGCGGCTTCACCTCCATACGCGATGCGGGCGGGCCGGCGTTTGCGTTAAAGCGCGCCATTGATGAAGGCATGGTGCCCGGCCCGCGCATCTACCCCAGCGGGGCAATGATTTCGCAGACGGCCGGGCATGGCGATTTTCGCTTGCGCAGCGAGGTGCCGCGCGGCTCCGACACGCCGCACAATCTGGTGGAGCAGCGCGGCGTGGCGATGATTGCCGATGGCGCGGACCAGGTGCTGCGCCGCGTGCGCGAGCAGCTGATGCTGGGCGCGTCGCAGGTCAAGATCATGGCAGGCGGCGGCGTGGCGTCGCTTTACGACCCCTTGGACAGCACGCAGTTCTCGGAAGTCGAAGTGCGTGCAGCGGTGGATGCGGCGGCAGATTGGAACACCTATGTGATGGCGCACGTCTACACGCCCCGAGGCATCCAGCGCACCATCAAGGCCGGCGTGAAAAGCATCGAGCACGGCCAGCTGGCGGACGAGGCCAGCGCGCGGATGATGCGCGACGAAGGCGTGTGGTGGAGCTTGCAGCCCTTCTTGATGGACGAAGACGCCAATACCTACCCCGACGCAGAGCGGCGCGAAAGCCAGCGCTTGGTCTCCGAAGGCACGGTCAACGCCTATGCCTTGGCGCAAAAGTACGGCGTCAAGACGGGATGGGGTACGGACATTCTGTTCAACGCCAAGAACACGCCCAGCCAGGGCAGGCAGTTGGCGAAGATGGTGCGCTTCTATGACCCGCTGACGGCGCTTGCCCAGGCCACGGGCGCCAACGGCGAACTGCTGGGCTTGTCTGGCGCGCGCAATCCCTATCCGCATGTGCTCGGGCGCATTGTTCCCGGCGCGTTTGCTGATCTGCTGGTGGCCGACGGCGACCCGGCCCGCAATCTGGATTTCCTGGGCGACCCGGAGAAGAACCTGCGGGTGATCATGAAGGACGGCAAGATCTACAAGAACTCGCTGTCCGGTTAAAACGCCGGGCTACGCGCTGCCAGCTGCCGTGATCGCCGGGCTAACCGCTGCAGTGATCGCCGGGCCAACCGCTGCCGTGATCGCCGGGCCGCCCGCTGCCCGCTGCCGCGTTCTATTCCGCCAGCAATTGCGCCGCTTGCAGCGCCAGGCCGTCTGCAATCATGGCCTTGCGCCGTTTGCTGAGCCTGACGAAGCTGTCCTCCAGTTCGCCGTAACGCCGGTCTGAGATATCGGCGCGCGCGGCAACTTCCTGCTTGGACAGTTTCAAGTATTCGCGCCATGCGCGCGGCAAGGGCCAACGGTTCTGGATGACTTTTTCCAGCACGTCCTGTGGGATGGTGCCGTCATCGGGAACGTGCGCATCTTCACTGGCCAAATGCGCCAGGTTTGCATCCTGTTTGGCGGCGGCCGTTAGCAAGTCACTTTGCGCCCATGCGAGCGGCGCTCGAATCAACGGGGCGGTAATCGAATCCGTTGCGGCGTTGCCCGGCAGTTTGGCTTGCAGCAGTTCCAGATACTCGTCGTAATGCAAGAGCACATAAGCGGGCTCACCGTCTACGCGTGACGTTAGCGGGGCAGATTCACGGGGATGGGCGGGCGCGGTTTGATTAGTGGGGGCGACGGCTCCAGGTGCTTGATCAATATTCCATTTTTGTCCCATTGATAATGCACGTTCCATAAGTGGGACACCGTCAAGATGCGCCGAGAGATACCGCCTGCGTGTGGCAGGCTGGCACTTTCGGGAGAGTTCGCCAGCGCTCGGGTGGCGTTCAGGATGGCCCGTTGCCCCTTGGGCTCCAGGCAAATCAGCGCTGACGCGGCCAGAGAGGCCCAACGCACTCGGTTCGAAGTCTGGGGCGGCGTGTCCATTAAGGGTGCGGTTCAGTGGCATTCAGTTTGGAATAAAGTCGGGCGCCGGTAAGCCGGCGAAAGTTCAGTGCCGAATGTAGTAGCCACCACCGGCCCTGGATATAGGACTGGTTCGATAAGCAAAATTATTTATTGCGGAATAAATCGAAATATAGTTAATGTGTTAGATACTTTCTGTTTTCTTTGTTTGCCTTTCCTAGCGTGGGTTTGGCATAACCCTCACTACACTGCGCGCTCCGTATAGATAGCGAATCCGGATGCTGAACAATGCAGTGGTAGTGTCTATAGCGTCTTTGCTTGCGGCTTGGCCGTCACCGACAATAATGGAGCAAATAATATGTTTGGCGTCGCCAGCCAGCACGAAGATAATCGTGCTGATGCGAAAAGACGTATTTATCCAATGGGAATTGCCGCAGGGTGCGGGATGCATCGGCGCACGGCAAACCAGCGTCAACCGCCTTCGCGCGGTTACCGGAATTCGAGGCTGACCGGCGCGCCCATCGCCTTTTTATAGGCATCCAAGGTGCTGATCATTTTGGCTGACAGCCGAAAGTGCTGCTCCGCATAGGCGCGCGCGCGGGCGGTCACGGCTTGCGCGTCAGCCGGTTGTGCGCGGATCTGCATGATGCAGTCGGCGAATTCCCGGACATTGCCAGGCGCGGCCAGCCACCCGGTTTGACCGGGCGAGATGATCTCGGGCAGTCCTCCCACATTGCTTGCGACCACGGGCAGGCCCGAGGCGAAGGCTTCGGGCACGATACGCGACCAGGCTTCAGTGGCCGATGGCACAAGCACCACATCGGCGGCGTGGATGATCTGGGCGATATCGGTCCGGTGCCCGGCGAACACGGTGTGTTCCGAGATGCCTAGCTCCACGGCCAATTGGTAAAGCTCATAGGCATAGGGCTGGGTGGCGGGCGTGGGCATGCCGATGACCAGCGCCACCGCGGGCACGCCCTGCGCGCGCAACCGCTGCACGACGCGCAGCAGGTCGGCCTGCCGTTTGTCCGGGCGCAACATGCCAATCGTGGCGATGACGCAGGCGGCATCGTGCGCGGGCAGCCCCAGTTCGCGCCGGGCTTTTACGCGCGGGCCGGGTGTGCCGCCCGTTTGAAAAAAGGCATCCGCGGCCCATTCCCCCACCACACTGATGCGTTCTTCTGGCGCGAACCGCGCTGCCAGCAGCTCGTGCCTGCCGGTCAGACTGGTCGCGATGACGTGGTCACAGCCGATCTTCCATTCCAGCCTGCGGCGCGGCGAGGTGCGCATCGGCTTGGCGAAGTGGCGCGTCCGCACGACCGTGCACAGGTCGCGGCATAGCGCCGCGGTCTTGCCGTCGGCGCGGCTGTGGCTGTCGATGACGCTGATGTTCAGCGCTTTGACGGCGCGCCTCAGCGCCAAGACCGTACCGGGCGCGTAGGCGGGGCTGAAGTCGATGTCCACCACGTCCAGATTGCGCCGCCGGGCTTCATGGTTGACGGCGCTGGCGGCAGGCGCCGCGATCGCCACGCCGTAGCCTGTGCGTTGCAGCCAGCTGGCCTGCTCAAGCGTTCGAAATTCCAGTCCGCCCAGGCTGTGTTCAGCCAGCGTATGAAGAATGCGCATGATGATCCAGTACGTTTTGGCAGGCGTGCAGCACGTCGTCGGGCGTGATGGCGTCAATGCCGTCTTTAGGATGGGGGGGAACGACGGCCGCCGAGTAGGGCCGGTCCCAGAACCATTCCGGATTGGGTTCGTTGAAGATGCCCACGTAGGGCACACAGGCGCCTTGCGCAATGTGCGAAGGCCCGCAATCGTTAGCCACTACCAGCCGTGCGCGCAGCATGATGGCGCTGAGTTCGGAAAGGGTGCGGCAATAGGCGATGGCGAAGTCCGGGCGGCGCATGGCTTCAAGCGCTTCGCGTTCGGCGGCTTCTTGCGGCCCCAGCACGAACAGGAAGCGGGCGTCTGCGCCCAGCAAGGGCGTGAGCCGGTCAGCCAGCCGCAGGTAATTCATCAGCCCCCAGCGTTTGAACGCCCCCGCGCCGCCGCCGGGAATCATGACGACGTCGGCGCTGGGCGACGAGCGCAGATGCGGGCCGGCCAGCGTTTGAAAACAGCGCCGCGTGGCGTCTTCGGCGTCAAAGGGCCGGTAGGTGGCCAGCAGGCGCAGGTTGGCCAGGCCGATGTATTCGGCAGTGGTCTTGCGGTGGCAGTGCGTCCAGATCAGGTCGCTCAAGCGCGCATTGCGAAACCCCAGCCGAATGGCCGGCGGCCGCAGCAGGGTGGCCATGCCGACGCGTTCGCTGCTGTGATGCAGGCTGACGCACATCTGTGTATTCGGCGTCAGGCTGCGCACGGTGTCGCCGAATGAGGCAACGCGCACAAACTCATCAACCCAGGGCACGGCCCGGTAAAAGCTGCCCACGTCGTCGCGCGCCACCACGCGGATTCGTTCAGACGCCCACCACGTTTTCAGCTGGTACAGCGTGGGCAGCGCGACGATCTGGTCGCCCCACTGCGGCTGGCTTCTGATATAGACGACGACTTCCGACACCGCTTCCTCCCGTGCATGGCGCTGCGGTCACGCGACCGCTGGCGGGCAATGTATCGGGAGGGGCGTGGCAACCTTCTTCAATCCATTTAAGAAGTGTGAAGAAGGGTGCGCCGTCGCTTTATAGATTTACACAATTTCCCGGTCAGGGCCGGGACCGGCCTTCGATGGAAGGGTGCAAGTCCTGCGGCGTGTCGACGTCGGCCAGCACGCCGGCGTCGTCCACCGCCAGTTCCGTAACCGGATGCCGGGCCAACAGCGATCGCGCGCCCGTGTCGCCGGACAGCGTGGCGAGTTCCGGCCAGAGCGCGCGGCTGAATGCCACCGGGTGGCCCCGCCGGCCTTGCCACGTGGGCACGACGATGGCATGTTCCAGCGCCGCCGCAGCCACGTGCTGGCAGGTGTCGTGACGCAACCAGGGCATGTCTGCCAAGGCGATCAGGCAAGTTTGTTCGCCCGGCGCCGCCGTGTTCAGCAAGTGGCGCGCGGCGGCCGCCAGGCTGTCGCCCATGCCGTTGGCATCGGGGCCGACGACAAGCACCTCGCACCCCGCTGATGCCAGCAGGGTGCGCAGCGCGGCCTGGTCTGCACGGGTCACGGCGATGGTCCGGCCGGTGGCGGCGCAAAGCGCGGTGGTGGCGGCCTGCGCCACGGACCAGCCCGGCCTGAGTGGTGTGAGCGGCGCCAGTAATTTGTCCTGCCCGGGCGCCATCGCGGCAAAGCGCCGGCCATGGCCCGCGGCCAGCAGCAAGCCCACGCACGCCGTGGCGGGCATTGATGACGATTCGGTAATGGTCAGAGGATTGGGCATGATTCTTGCCGATGGCGTCTTGCCGATGGCAGTTTGCCGATAAGACGCGACAGGCTAAGGGTAAGGGGCCAGCAAGGCTGGCATTGATGAGTCAGTTTCAACGGTGTATGCAGATTTTGCCCCTTTTTCCCGAAAGGGGCCGGTTGTTAGACTCGTTCGACTATCTGGGGGGCGCCGTCATGCAGAGTCTGGATTTACAAGTGCTGTCCGCCATCCGCGATTGGCATCGCCAGGGGCATCGCGTTGTACTGGCCACCGTTGCCGCCACCTGGGGCGCATCGCCACGCCCGCCGGGTTCCTGGCTGGCCGTGCGCGACGACGGCCGAATCGCCGGCTCTGTCTCGGGCGGCTGTATTGAAGATGACCTGATCGACAAGATGCGGCGCGGCGCGTTGTGGGCCGCGCATCCTTACGCGTTGACGTATGGCGCCACGCGCGACGAGGCGCTGAATTTTGGCCTGCCTTGCGGCGGCATCCTGGAACTGCTGATTGAGCCGGCCCCTGACATGGCGGCGTTGCAGCAGCTGGATACGCGCTTGCGCCGCGGCGAACTCGTGAGCCGCACCGTCACGTTGAAAGATGGCGCCGCGACGTTGGCGCATGCGGAGCGGGGCGGCCGCTTTCGTTGGGACGGCGCATCGCTGACGACACTCCACGGGCCGCAGTGGCGCCTGCTGTTGGTGGGGGCGGGCGATATCGCCCGGTATGTGGCTCCCATGGCGGTGGCGCTGGAGTTTGACGTCATCGTCTGCGACCCGCGCGACGAATACGCGGCGTCGTGGAACGTGCCGGGTACTCAGCTGGTGACGGCCATGCCCGACGACGCGGTCACCGCCCTGGCGCCCGACATCCGCACCGCCATCATCGTGCTGGCGCACGACCCGAAGCTGGACGACATGGCGCTGCTTGAAGCGCTGCCGTCGCCCGCATTCTTTGTGGGCGCGCTGGGTTCCCGGCGCACCAATGCGCACCGGCGCAAACGGCTGGTCGAACATTTTGGTTTTTCGGACGAGACCGTCCAACGCTTGCACGGGCCGGTGGGCCTGGACATCGGCAGCCGCACGCCGCCGGAAATCGCGGTGTCGATCCTGGCGGAGCTGACGGCGGAACGCATCCGGCAAACGGCGCAGATCCGCAGTTTGGATGGCGCGCCTGCCACCTCGCCAGCGTTGCAGGAATGCGGCTTGCTGGCTTTTGCAAATTCATGAAGGGGCTGCCTTGGAAAATTCGCTCGCACTCAAGATCACCCGGCGCAATCTGCTGAAGGCAGGCGCCGTGTCCGCCACCGCAATGGCCACGCCATCAATCGCCCACGCGCAGCAGGCGGCCCAGGCCGGCACGCTGCCCATGTCGTCCACCGTGAACTTGCGCGTCAACGGCACCGCGCGCGAATTATCGCTGGACATGCGCACCACGCTGCTTGACGCCTTGCGCGAGCATCTGCACCTGACCGGCACCAAGAAAGGCTGTGATCACGGCCAATGCGGCGCCTGTACGGTGATGCTGGACGGCAGGCGGGTCAATTCCTGTCTGACCTTGGCGGTGATGCACGAAGGCGCCGAGATCACCACCATCGAAGGCCTGGGCTCACCCCGCGCGCTGCATCCCTTGCAAGCGGCGTTTGTGAAGCACGACGGCTACCAATGCGGCTACTGTACGCCGGGGCAGATATGCTCCGCCGTCGGCATGCTGGACGAAATGTCCCAAGGCGTGCCCAGCCACGTCAGCGCCAGCCTGACCGAACGCCCGCTGCTCAGCGCAGACGAGATCCGCGAGCGCATGAGCGGCAACATCTGCCGCTGCGGCGCGTATTCAAACATCGTTGACGCCATCGTCGACGTGGCGGGGGGCAAATCATGAAGCCCTTTACCTATGAGCGCCCCCGCACGCCCGCCGAAGCTGCGGCCAGCGCGGCGCAGATGCGTGGCGCGCGCTTCATCGCGGGCGGCACCAACCTGCTGGACCTGATGAAGCTGGAAGTGGAAACGCCCGCGCACCTGATTGACGTGAACGGCCTGGGCCTGGACCAGATCACCGAGACGCCCGAAGGCGGTTTGCGCGTCGGCAGCCTGGTGCGCAATACGGATCTGGCGGCGGACACACGCATCCGCCGCGACTACGCCGTGCTGTCACGCGCGATTCTGGCGGGCGCGTCCGGGCAGATTCGCAACCGCGCCACCACCGCGGGCAACTTGCTGCAACGCACGCGCTGCCCGTACTTCTACGACACCAACATGCCGTGCAACAAGCGCGCGCCGGGCAGCGGCTGTTCGGCCATTGGCGGCGTGACGCGGCAACTGGCCGTGATTGGCGCAAGCGATGCCTGTATCGCCACGCATCCCAGCGACATGGCGGTGGCCATGCGGCTGTTGGATGCCCAGGTTGAAACCGTGCGCCCGGACGGCGCGGCGCGTGTGATCCCGATTGCAGACTTCTACCGTTTGCCGGGGAACACGCCGCACATCGACACCGCGCTGGACGCGGGCGAACTCATCACGGCCGTCACCTTGCCCAAGCCCGCAGGCGGCACGCACGTCTACCGCAAGGTGCGCGACCGCGCCTCTTTTGCGTTTGCGCTGGTGTCGGTGGGCGCGATTGTGCAGGCGGACGGCAGCGGGCGCGTGGCGATGGGCGGCGTTGCGCCGCAGCCGTGGCGCATGGACGCGGCGGATGCCGCCGTGCCGCAAGGCGCGAAAGCGGTGGCCGACCGGCTGCTGGCCGACGCGCGCCCCACAGACGACAACGCCTTCAAGCTGACCTTGGCGGCGCGAACCCTGAGTGCAGTGCTGGCGCAAGCGAGGGCCTGACGCGATGAAATTCGATACTCCCGCTACCCAAAATCCCATCGATCAATTGAAGATCGTGGGCCATGGCGTTGACCGCATTGACGGCCCGCTGAAAACGACCGGCACGGCGCATTACGCGTATGAACACCACGACACGGCGCCTGACGCCGCCGTGGGCTACGTGCTGGGTTCCGCCATTGCCAAGGGCCGCATCAGCAGCATGGACATCGAGGCCGCGCGGCGCGCGCCCGGCGTGCTGGCCGTGGTCACCGCGCAAAACGCGGGCAAGCTCGGCAAGGGCAAGATGAACACCGCCACCTTGCTGGGCGGCCCCGACGTTGAACACTATCACCAAGCCATTGCGTTGGTGGTGGCCGACACGCTGGAGCAGGCGCGCGCCGCCAGCCGCTTGATTCGCGTGCAGTACGAGCGTGCGCGGGGGGCATTCGATCTGGCGGCGGAAAAAGACGCCGCAGACAAAGCCGGCAAGCCACCGCAGGCGGATCGCGTCGGCGACTTCGAAGGCGCGTTCGCGCAAGCCGCCGTGAAGATCGACCACACCTACACCACGCCCGACCACACCCACGCGATGATGGAACCGCATGCGTCCACCGCCATGTGGCAAGGCGATGCGCTGACGTTGTGGACGTCGAACCAGATGATAGATTGGGGGCGCAGCGACGTCGCCAAGACCTTGGGAATCTCCAAGGACAAAGTGCGATTGATTTCTCCCTACATCGGCGGCGGCTTTGGCGGCAAGTTGTTTGTGCGATCGGATGCCTTGCTGGCGGCGCTGGGCGCGCGCGCGGCCAAGCGCGCGGTGAAGGTGGCGCTGCAACGCCCGCTGATCGCCAACAACACCACGCACCGTCCGGCGACCATTCAACGCATCCGCATTGGCACGACGCCAGACGGCAAGATCACCGCCATCGGGCATGAAAGCTGGTCGGGCGATTTGCCCGGCGGCAAGCCTGAAGAAGCCGTGCAGCAGACGCGCTTGCTGTATGCCGGCGCCAACCGGCTGACCGCATTGAATCTGATGGAGCTGGACTTGCCCGAAGGCAACGCGATGCGTGCGCCGGGGGAGGCCCCGGGTTTGATGGCGCTGGAAATCGCCATCGATGAAATGGCCGAGGCCCTGAAGCTGGACCCCATCGAATTTCGCGTCCGCAACGACACGCAGGTGGACCCGGAAAAACCTGATCGGCCGTTCTCTCAACGCAGCTTGATCGAGTGCCTGCTTTCAGGCGCCGAGCGCTTTGGCTGGACGGCGCGCAACACGCAGCCGGGGACACGGCGCGAAGGCCGATGGCTGGTGGGCATGGGCGTAGCGGCGGCATTTCGCAACAACCTGGTGATGGATTCCGCCGCGCGGGTACGGCTGGATGCCGCGGGCCAGGTCATCGTTGAAACCGACATGACCGACATCGGCACGGGCAGCTACACCATCATTGCGCAGACCGCCGCCGAGATGCTGGGCGTGCCGCTGGCGAAAGTCGTGGTGCGGCTGGGGGATTCGTCGTTCCCGGTGTCGGCCGGTTCGGGCGGGCAGTGGGGCGCGAACAGCGCCACGGCCGGCGTGTACGCGGCTTGCCAAAAGCTGCGCACGGCGGTGCTGGACAAGCTGGGTTTCAAATCGGAAGGCGCGACGTTTGCCGACGGGTCGGTGACCGAGGCCGGCGGCCGGACGGCGCTGCTGCGGCAAGCGGCTAGCGACGGCGAGCTGGTGGTGGAAGGCGGCGTGGAGTTTGGCGACCTGGACAAGAAATTCCAGCAGTCCACGTTCGGCGCGCACTTCGTGGAAGTGGCGGTCGACGCCGACACGGGCGAAACGCGTATCCGCCGCATGCTGGCCGTGTGCGCATCGGGCCGCATTCTGAACCCCAAAACGGCGCGCAGCCAGGTGATTGGCGCAATGACGATGGGCGTGGGGTCGGCGCTGATGGAGGAACTGGCCGTGGACCATCGGGTGGGCTTCTTCGTCAACCACGATCTGGCGGGGTACGAAGTGCCGGTGCATGCCGACATTCCATCGCAAGAGGTGGTGTTCCTGGACGAAACCGACCCGACGTCGTCGCCGATGAAAGCCAAGGGCGTGGGCGAACTGGGTCTTTGCGGCGTGGGTGCGGCGATTGCCAACGCGGTCTACAACGCCACCGGGGTACGCGTGCGGGACTATCCGATTACGCTGGACAAGCTGCTTGCAGGCTTGCCGGCGATAACGGATCGGGCGTGAGGGGAAGGATGGGTGGCCGTGCTCATACGAACTCTCGCAGGTAGACAAAGGTGAAGACGCAGATCCAGACCAGATCCGGGAAGTGCCGGAACATAGGGGGCAGGACAGGCGGCGCGTGACGATGCCGTCATGACGCCGAAGAAGGCGTTCACGTTGGCGTCGCCGCCCATGGTGTAGAAGGGGTGCAGTATCATCCATACATTGCGACATTCCGGCGCACCTAAAACACATGCAAGACGAAGATTTGTATGCAATTTGGCCGCAACATCTGATCCGTGGCGGTGGCCCGCGCTACCGCCAGATTGCAGATTTCATTGAGCGCGCCGTCGCTGAAAACCAACTCCATCCCGGCGACCGCCTGCCCCCGCAACGTGGGCTGGCGCAGCGGCTGGGGGTGGATCTGACCACCGTCACGCGCGCTTATGCCGAAGCCGGGCAGCGCCGGCTGCTGGACCCGCGCGGCGCGCTGGGCACCTTCATCGCCCGGCCCGCCGCGCAGTCCACTCAACTGATCGACCTGGGCATGAACATGCCGCCCGTGCCGCTGGGATGCGACTTGCAAGAGCTGGTGCAACGCGGGCTGGCCAAGGTGATGGACCGCCACGACGTCAACGTGATGATGGCGTATCACCTGGCGGGCGGCGGCCCCGATGGCCGCGCCGCAGGCGCCCAATGGCTGGCGCAGGCGTTGGGTCCCATTGACCCCGAACTGGTGCTGGTCTGCCCCGGCGCGCAAGCGGCGCTGGCCGCGCTGATCCTGGCGCTGAGCCAACCCGGCGACAGCATCATTGCCGAGCCGCTGGTGTACCCCGGCCTGCTCAACGCTGCGCAACATCTGGGCCGCCACGTGCTGGCCGCCGAGGTCGACGACGACGGCATGACGCCCGCCGGCCTGGAACGCGCCTGCCGCGAAAGCGGCAGCCGGCTGGTCTATCTGAATCCCACGTTGCAGAATCCGACCACGCACACGATGAGCGCGCGCCGCCGGCGTGATCTGGTGCGATCGGCATCCGCTTGCGGCGCACGCATTATTGAAGACGATCCGTATCGGCTGTTCCTGGACGACGCGCCGCCGCCCTTGGCCAGCCTCGCGCCTGCGTCGGTGTTTCACATCGCCACGCTAGCCAAGTGCCTGACGCCGGGTCTGCGCACCGCCTTCGTGCTGAGCCCGGATCAAGACAGCCGCACGCGCGTGATGGCCGCCATGCGTTCCTTCGCGCTGATGGCCACGCCGTTAATGGGCGCGCTGACCACGCAATGGATCGTGAGCGGCACCGCGCAGACCGTGCTGAACGGGGTGCGGGCCGAAGCGCAGGCGCGCCAGCGCGTGGCGCGCAAGCTGTTGCCCGGCCCGTTTGGTTCGGCCCCGGTGGGGATTCATCTGTGGCAGCCGCTGCCGTCGCAGTGGATGGCGGCAGATCTGGCGCGCGTGGCGCGTGACGAAGGCTTGAGCGTGGCGTCGTCGGACGCGTTTCAGGTGGGCACGGCAGTGATGGGGAACGCGGCGCAGAATGCCATCCGTATTTCACTGGGCGGCGTGAAAGACCGGCAGGCGCTTGCGGATGCGCTGGAAAAGCTGGCGCGACTGATGCGCCGCCGCCCTGAGTTTCAGCGTGATCCTATCGTGTAGCGCAGGCCATACCGTTACCCGCCTGGCCGCTTTCTTCCAGCAGCCAGTCGCGAAATGCGGCAACGGGAGAGGTCGCCAATTTCTCTGGCGGCGCCAAAAAGTAGTAGCCCGCGCCGGTACTGAATGCCTCATCCAGCGCAGGCGCCAGCACGCCTTGCCGCAGCTCGTCTTCCACCAGGAAGGTCGGCAGCAAGCCGATGCCAATACCCGAGGCCACCGCCTGAATCAAATGGGTGGTCAGCTCAAACTGCGCGCCCCAGCGCATCGAACGTACGGGCAGCTTGTGCGCTTCAAACCAGCGCTGCCACACTGCCGGGCGGGCGGCCACTTGCAGCAGGCTGTGTTGCGCCAGGTCCGACGGTTGACGCGTCGGATGGCTGACCGCCAGCTCCGGGCTGATGACCGGAATGACGTATTCATCCATCAAGCGATACGGCGTCAGACCCGGCCAATCGCCGTCACCCACGGCGATCACGGCATCAATACCAGCCAGATCCAGATCGAACCGCGTCACGCGCGAATGCAGGTGGACGAGTATGCCCGGGTGGCGCGCGTAGAACCGGTTCAGTCGGGGCATCAGCCACTTGGCGGTAAAGGTGGGCAGCGCGGCCAGATGAATGTCGCCGCGGCCGGTACGGTGCGAGATCGCTTGCAGCGACGCGCTGCGAATGCGCTGTAGCGCGGCCTCCAGTTCCTTCTGATACCGCATGCCGGCTTCGGTCAGCAGAATGCGCCGCTTCTCGCGCCGGAACAGCGCCACTTCCAGCAGATCCTCCAGCGCTTGCACCTGCCGGCTGACGGCGCTTTGCGTCAGCGCGAGCTCGGTCGCTGCGCGGGTGAAGCTGAGGTGGCGCGCGCTGGCCTCAAAGGCCAGCAGCAGCGACATGGACGGGGTCAGGCGGCGCGGATTCATTCTGTAAATACATGAATGGTGGGGCATCAATATACCGCGGCACGCTGGAATATATTGAGATGAATCAATCGTCTTCGGTCAAAGGTCATTCATAAAATGAATGATCTGCATGAGGTTTTTCCGTTTTTCACGCCCCGTCGCCTGACGGAAAATAAGGTCTGACTTCAGGAGACAACGATGGATCTGGGTATCAAGAACAAGACGGCGCTGGTGTTGGGCGGTGGCGGCGGGCTGGGCAGCGCGATTGCGGCGTCGCTGGCGCAGGAGGGCGCCAAGGTGGTGGTGGCCGACCTGAACCTCGATGCCGCCACGGCCACGGCGGACAAGCTCCGCGCCGACGGCCTGACGGCGGTGGCCCTGCAGTGGGATCTGCGGGCGCTTGACGCCATCGACAGCCAGGTCGCGTGGATTGAAGCCAACGTGGGCGCGGTCGATATTCTGGTCAACAACACGGGCGGCCCGCCGCCCACACCGTCCTCGGGCCAGACGGCCGATCTGTGGCGCGAGCACTTCGAAGGCATGGTGCTGTCCGTCATCAAACTGACTGACCGCGTGCTGCCCGGCATGCGTGAACGGCAGTGGGGCCGCATCATCACCAGCACGTCGTCGGGCGTGATTGCGCCGATCGCCAACCTGGGTATTTCAAACGCGCTGCGCATGTCGCTGGTGGGCTGGTCCAAAACGCTGGCGCGCGAAGTCGGCAAGGACGGCATCACGTCAAACATCGTGCTGCCGGGCCGCATCGCCACCGCCCGCATCACGTTCCTGGACGAAGCGCGCGCCAAGCGCGAAGGGCGCAGCGTGGAAGACGTCAGCCGCGAAAGCACCGGCACGATTCCGGTGGGACGCTATGGCGACCCCAAGGAATATGGCGACGCGGTGGCGTTTCTGGCCAGCACGCGCGCCAGCTACATCACCGGATCGACGATCCGCGTGGACGGCGGCCTGATCGCCAGTATCTGAACGCCACTGCGGCCAATTGCTGCAACGCCATTGATCTGAACGCAACCGTTGCCGAACTTGGCAGCGACATTGAAGGATGTTGAAGATGAAACTGACTGCTGACGCCAAGGGCGTGTTTCCCATTGCGCCCACGCCGTTCTTTGACGACGGCGCGGTGGACCACGCGTCCATCGACCGCATGATGGATTTCTACCAAGCGTGCGGCGCGACCGGCCTGACGGTGCTGGGCCAATTGGGCGAAGCGCCCAAGCTGGATTTCAAGGAATCGCTGGACATCGCCTCGCAGGTGATCGGCAAGGCCGGCGGCATGCCCATCGTGGTGGGCGTGTCGGCGCCGGGCTTTGCGTCCATGCGCTCGCTGACGCGTGAAGTGATGGACCGGGGCGCCGCTGGCGTGATGATCGCGCCGCCCAACACTTTGCGCACGGATGACCAGATCGTCACGTATTACCACCAGGCGGTCGAGGCCATTGGCGATGACGTGCCGTTCGTGCTGCAAGACTATCCGCTGACGTTCTCGGTGCAGATGGCGCCGTCGGTGATCCGCCGCATCGTCACAGACTTGGCCTCGTGCGTGATGCTCAAGCACGAAGACTGGCCCGGCCTGGAAAAGATCTCGGCGCTGCGCCGCTTCGAAGCCGAAGGCGCCATGCGTCACATCTCGATCCTGTGCGGCAACAACGGCCTGTTCCTGGACTACGAAATGGCGCGCGGCGCAGATGGCGCCAACACCGGGTATTGCTTCCCCGACATGCTGTGCGACTTCGTCAAATGGGTGGGCGAGGGCAAAACAGAAGCCGCACACGACTTGTTCGACGCGCACTTGCCGCTGTTGCGCTATGAGCAGCAACCGGGCGTGGGCTTGGCTGTGCGCAAGTACGTGATGATGCGCCGAGGCATCTTGTCCAGTGCGGCGCAACGCCGTCCGGGCGGTGCGTTGACGCCGGCGGCGAAGGCTGAGGTGGATCATCTGCTGACCCGCTTGGGCAAGCACGATCCGCGCGCGAAGAACCTGGTGTAAGGCTGCGGGCGCGCGGCGCAGCCTGATCTACGGCCTGTCCCAGCGTGACGCGCCGGGGCAGCGCGTGCGGCATGCGCCGTTGCCCGCGGTGATGGCTTCAAGTACGGCGAGAGGATGACGGCGTGCTCAGGGCCATCACATCGTCGTAAAGCGCGCGGCCGACCCAGACGCCTTCCCGTTCGCTGACCGCGCGGGCTTTGAAACGCCGCTCGGACGGCAAGCGGGCGCCTTGGCCGCTGATGGCGTCCAGCATCGCTTCGGCGCTGCTGGCGTTGATGGCCCGTTGGCCGCGGCCCAGGATGTCCGGGTCTAGCGCAATCACCAGTTCGCCATGCAGGGGCGTGCCGCCTGCGCCGTTGTCGAACGCCTGGGATTGCAGGCTGGTCCAGTCGCCAATCAGCGGGCCGGCAAGCAGTTCGATCATGGTCGACAGCGCAGACCCCTTGTACGAGCCGAAGGTCAGCATCGCGCCGTCCAGGCCGGCTGCGGCATCGGTGGTGGGGCGCCCGTCGCGGTCGATGGCCCAGCCTTCGGGGATGGCGCGGCCGCTGCGGCGATGCAGTTCGATCTCGCCGCGCGCCACCATGCTGGTCGCGAAATCGAACACGTAGGGGTAGCCGCCCGGACGTGGCCAGGCGAAGGCAAACGGGTTGGTGCCGAAGACGGGGCGCGTGCCGCCAGCGGGCGCTACCCAGCTGTGGCTGGGCGTCATGGCGAGCCCGGCCAGACCGTGTTGGGCGATGGCTTCAACTTCCGGCCACAACGCCGAAAAATGAAAGCAGTTATTAATCGCCAGCACGGCCACGCCATTGCTTTTGGCCTTTTCAACCAGATGCGGCAGGCCTTCCTGAAACGCCAGCAGCGAGTACGCGCGTTGCGCGTCCACTTGTACGACGGCGGGAGTGGGATGGGTAATCAAGGGCAGGGCGGCCGCGTCCACCAAGCCCGTTTTCAACGTGCGCACGCACACCAGCAAACGGTACAAGCCATGTGACTGGCAATCGTCACGCTGCCCGGCAGTGATGGTCTTTGCGATGGCTGCGGCGTGAGCCGCCGAGAAACCGTTGTGTGTCAGTACGTCAAACGACAGTTCGTAGATCTGGTCTATCGAAAGATGGATGTGATCCGTGTTCACGGCGCCTCCCAGTGTGGCGTTGCAGGGCCCAACCCGCGCGACGGCTGTCAGCGGGCCTGGCGTGTTAACGACATTGTCATTCTTGAATCCCGATTCCAAAGAACAATGGTGACTTAATTTGATGGGTTGGTCCACATTGCCCCTGGCAATGCCCAAGCCCCGGATAACCGCCGCGTTTGATCTACACAGGAATCGATATGACCTACCGTTTTTTGGCACGCGCTGCCGCGATGTTGGCGCCTTGCGCCGTGTTGACGGGTGTTGTCCTGGCTTCGGCCGCCCACGCGCAAAGCTCCCCCACGCTTGAAAAGGTGCTGGCCGCCAACACCCTCAAGTGCGGCGTGCAGCTCGACTTTCCGCCCGCCGGTTTTCGCACGCCCAAGAACGAGCCCGAGGGCTACGACGTTGCGTATTGCAAGGACATGGCTCGCGCGCTGGGCGTCAAGGCCGAGATCATTGAAACGCCGTCGGCCGAGCGCATTCCCGCGCTGGTGTCGAACCGCATCGACGTCCTGATTGCGTCCACCTCGATCACGCCGCAGCGTGCATTGAGCGTGGCGTTCTCGCAGCCTTATCTCAGCCTTCAGAACGTCGTGCTGACGCGCAAGGACGCGGGGATCAATCGCTACGAAGACTTCAAGGGCCGCACGATCGGCGGCGTCACCGGCACCACGCAAGCGCTGCAATTGCGTACGTCGTTCGACGCCTGGAACGACGCCCGCGGAAAGTTCATCACGTATGGTTCCGAAGCCGAGACCTATCTGGCGCTTAATCAAAAGAAGATCGATGGCTTGGTGGCCAGCTCCAATACCGCAGACGCGTTGATACGCAGCGGACAGTTTCCGTCGTTCGTGACCAAGGGCGCCACCCACTATCCGCCTGATCTCGTCGGGATTGCGGTGCGGTTGGGCGATACGGCCTTGCTGCGCTGGGTGAACGTGTTTGTCTGGAACCAGGTTCGCACCGGCCGGTATCAAGCGCTTTACGAAACCTATTACGGCACCGCCAACGCACCCGCCCTGAACGTGGCCGGTGTGGACTTCTGATCCGAGTGCTCGCGCCCCATGCTTGATTACACCTTCTACTGGTCCGTCGTGTGGGCAAAGCTGCCCATCCTGCTGGATGGCGCGCGCCGCACCATCGAGATCACCGCGCTATCGATGCTGATCGGCACATGCATCGCGCTGCCGCTCGCGCTGATGCGCAACCGGGCGGGCGGCGTGGGGTACTACGTGGCGACGGCCTGGGTCGAACTGTCGCGCAACACGCCAGCGTTGTTTCAGATCTACATGGCGTATTTCGGTCTGGGCGCCATCGGTATCGACATCCCCAGCTACGCCTCGCTGCTGGCCGCGCTGAGCTTCAACAACGCGGGCTATCTGGCTGAAATATTCCGTGGCGGAATTGCGTCGGTGCCCGCGACTCAGTATGCCGCCGCCCGCTCCTTGGGGCTGACGGCCATGCAGGCGTATACCCGCGTCATTTTTCCTCAGGTCTTCGTGATGGTGTTCTTCCCGTACATCAATCAGCTGAATTGGGCGCTGTTGAACAGTTCGCTGGGGTCGATCATCGGGGTGGCCGAACTGACCGGCGCCACGCAGACCTCACTGGCGGAGTCGTTTCGCACGTTTGAATTCTTCGTTGTCGCCGCCGCGATGTACTACCTGATCTCCAAGGGCATCAGCTTCGTGGCGCGCATGCTGGCCTGGCGCCTGATGGGAAGGGGATGATCCATGCAATTTCAATTTGCCTACGCCGGGTTGCAGTGGGGCGACATGAGCTTCGTATTGATCGGCTTGAGCCGCACCTTGTTGCTGGCCGCAATAGCCACCACCTTCGGCACGCTGCTTGGGGTGCTGCTGGGTTGGGCGCGAGAGGCCAATGGCGCCGTGTCAGTGTTGCTGGCGCCCTATGTCGACATCACGCGCAGCATACCGCTGCTGATCCAGTTCATTCTGGTGAACAGCGCGTTCTCGGTGTTGGGCGTGCCGCTTGATCCGCTTCAAGTTGGGGTGCTGACCTTGAGCCTCTATATGGGCGTGCTGACGTCGGAACTGGTGCGCTCGGGGTTACGGTCGGTGCGGCCCGAGCTCACGCGGGCGGCGCGGTCTCTGGGCATGACGTATTGGCAGGAGCTTCGTCATGTTTCCCTGCCGCTGGCGTTACGGACGGTGTTTCCCAGCTGGATCGGCACGGTGCTGGGCCTGACGAAGGATACGGCGCTGGTGAGCGTGGTCGGCTATGTCGAGCTGTTGCGCGCGGCGCAGATCCTCATTACGCGCACCAACGATGCCTTGCTGCTGCTGACTGGCGTGGGCATCGCGTATTTCCTGATCTGCTACCCGGTGTCCCGCTACAGCCGTGCGCTGGAACGCCGTCTTGACGGCGTTTGACGCCGCGCCACTCCTGCCAAGGCAACCCCATGATCGAAATCAAAAACGTAAGAAAGTCGTTCGGCCAGGTCGAGGTCATCAAAGGCATAGACCTGACCATTGCACGGGGCGAGGTCGTGTGCCTGATCGGCGCCAGCGGCTCGGGTAAATCGACGCTGCTTCAATGCATCAACGGGTTGGAGCCGATACAAAGCGGGCAGATCCTGGTGGATGGCGTGGACGTGCATGACAAGCATACGAACCTGAACCAGCTGCGTCAGAAGCTAGGCATCGTGTTTCAGCAGTACAACGCGTTTCCGCATTTGTCCGCGCTGGAGAACGTGGCGCTGGCGCCCCGGGTGGTCAAGGGCATGAGCCGCAAGGATGCGCTGGCGCTGGCTGCCGAGTATCTGGATTACGTGGGCTTGAGCCAGCGCGCTACGCTGCGCCCGGTGAAGCTGTCGGGCGGGCAGCAACAACGTCTGGCCATTGCCCGCGCGCTGGCGATGCGGCCCGACTACATGCTGTTTGACGAGGTCACCTCGGCGCTGGACCCGGAGTTGGTGGGCGAAGTGCTGGACACGCTGCGCCGGCTGAAGTCATCCGGAATGTCGATGATCGTCGTCACTCACGACATTGCCTTCGCCCGCGAAAGCGGAGATCGGGTGGCCTTCTTTGATCAAGGCACCCTGTGCGAAGTGGGGCCCGCCAAAACCGTCATCAACGCACCGCGCGAAGAAAGAACCCGGCAGTTTTTGCAGCGCGTCCTGAACTAAGGCCAGCGCCTGCGGCAACTGCGCTAAGGCCGGCGCTTGTGGCAACCGCGTCGCCGCCCACGTGGCGCGCGCGCCGGGTACGAATAGGACCAACAGGGAGAAAAAAGTGGATCGCTTTCAGTCGGACACGCCCAAACTGCTGGGCAAGACCTGGGTTTCTGGCGAGGCGTCAGGCAAGGTGCTCTGGACCGATATGGACTTGAGCTTCTGGGGCGGCGTCGACCCGCGCACGGGCGTGGTGATCGACAAGCATCATCCGTTGCACGGGCAAACCCTCTCAGACCGCATCCTGGTGTTGCCGGGCAGTCGGGGCTCGTGCACCGGCAGCGCCGTCATGCTTGAATTGCTGCTGGGCGGCCGGGCCCCGCGGGCGCTGGTGCTGGCCGGCCGCGACGACGTCCTCATGCTGGGCGTGCTGGTGGCCGAAGCGGTGTTCGGCAAGAGCATCCCCGTGGTCAGCGTCGGCGCTTCGGCCTTTCTTGCCTTGAAGCAACGCCCATCGCTGCGGGTGCAGGCAGGGGAAGCGCCCATGCCGGAGTCCGCACCGATGCCCGAGCAGACGGACGACGCGGTCATCATCGCCGATGCATCCCATTGGTCGGTGGTGGCATTGGGCGAAGGCGACCTGCGGATGTTGCAAGGGACCGAAGGCAAGGCTGCGCGGGTTGCGATGGAGATCATCGTGCGCATGGCGCGCGCGGCGGGTGCGACGCAACTGCTTGATATCCAGCAAGGCCATATCGACGGCTGCATCTATACCGGGCCGGCAGGCCTGGCGTTCGCCCGGCGGCTGGCCAGTTGGGACGCGAAGGTGAAGATCCCCACGACCATGAACGCCATTTCCGTGGACCGTTGCGCCTGGCGCGCCCAGGGCGTGCCGGCAACGTTGGGCGTACCAGCCGAAGCGCTGGCCGACGCCTATGTGGCCATGGGCGTGGCGCCCACCTACACCTGTGCGCCCTATCACCTGCCCACGGCGCCGAGGTTCGGCGAACAGATTGCCTGGGCCGAATCCAATGCGGTTGTCTATGCGAACAGCGTGATCGGCGCGCGCACGGCCAAGTATCCGGATTTCCTGGACATATTCATCGCGCTGACCGGTCGCGCCGCCGCGGCCAGCAGTCATCTGACACAGAACCGCCGTGCCGTGTTGCAAGTGGACATCGACCCGCCGGCCGATCATGACGATAGCTTTTGGCCCCTGCTGGGTTATCTCGTGGGCGTTTGGGCGGGCCGCGATGTGCCGGTGGTGAATGGACTGCAGGCTGCGTCGCCCACGCTGGACGCGCTGCGCGCGTTTGGCGCCGCGTTCGCGACCACGTCGTCTGCACCCATGTTTCATATCGCGGGCGACACCCCGGAAGCGCCTGATCTGGCGGCGGCGCTGGGCGGGGCGGAGCCCAACTCGACGCGGCGAATCACGGTTGCAGATTTGCGAAACGCGTGGCGGGCATTCAACAAGGCCGAGCGGGATCAGGTGGAATGGGTGGCGTTGGGTAATCCGCACTTTTCTGCCGAAGAAATCACGGCGCTGGCAGAGCGATGCGCCGGCCGGAAGAAGAGCGACACGGTGGGCATCACGGTCACGACCCATGGCGACGTACTGCGTTCTGCGGCAATAGCCGGGCCCGTTGCGGCATTGCGCAGCTTCGGCGTCAGTTTCGTCGTGGACACGTGTTGGTGCGTGATCCAGGCGCCGGTCTTTGACCCCGCCGTCAAGACGGTCATGACCAATTCCGGAAAGTACGCGCATTACGGGCCGGGGCTGGTGGACAGGAACGTACGCTTCGGGTCCTTGGCGGATTGCGTCGACGCGGCCTGTACTGGAACGTTCAGCACCGAACCGCCACTGTGGCTTGGCCAAGATGGCTGAGCCCAGACACTGCGCTTTGCAATCCAGTAATACAGCCTGCGCATCACCCTCAGATTTCGAGGGGAATATCTGATTAATCAGGGTTTGAATTAAGCATCATCCTAGTTCCTTGAGCGTGTCAAAAAAGTATCGTTCGTGGGTCTGCACAGATCCACGACTTGGTCCGCCAATCAGGTCTGTGTATGTCCTTTCAGCCTTGTGTACGGCATTGCCGTGTCTGGGCTTTTCACAGCGTTGGTAGCCATTTGAAGCACCGTCGGCAAGCAGCTATTGCCCGTTGGCGGTGCCTTTTTTCGAATGGACTTTTTTATCTCTGCATAGAGGAACTCGCATGAAGCGCAGTATTGTGAATACCCTTGCCGCCTCCGGTTTACTCCTGGCCGTGTTGGCGCCCGTATCGACGTATGCCGCCAACGGGGTTATTCAATTTCGCGGTGACATCAGCGACACGACGTGCGCCGTCGATGTTTCGTCGGCCACGGGCTCGGAAGTGCGGTTTGGCACCGTCAAACCGGATGCCGTCATTGCCGGCACCGCGCCGGCCCTGAGTTTCGACATCAACGTGGGTGGCGGGGCCGATTGCACCAATGGCAAGAAGGCCATGTTGAGCTTCGACCGCAACGACGTCGACCTGGTGTCCAACAACGTTCCGCTGTATGCGGGCGGTGCGGGCAACGTGCAAATCGAAATCTCCAACAGCACGAACGGCGTGAAGGGCGACAAGGTGCTGCTTGGCCAGGTTGGCGCGGTGGAAGCCGAGATCGTCGACAACGCGGCGAAGTACTCGTACTTCGCGCAGTATGTGCGCCGGGACAACGCGGCTCCGGTCACGCCGGGCGATGGTAACGCGCGCCTGAACTTTACGGTCAACGTCCGTTAATTGCTGTCAGCGACATGATGTTTGACTCTGGAATCCTTGCGCGCGGCGCATCGTTACTTGCTGTGTCGTCCGCAGTGATCCTGGCAGCTTGGGCCACCCCGGTCCAAGCTGCGATCGTGCTGGACGGAACTCGCGTTGTGATCTCGTCCGATGCGCGCAGTGTCACGCTTGGCATGCAGAACACGGGTGATGTGCCCGTGCTGGCGCAGAACTGGATCGATGACGGGCGGCAAGACGCCTTGCCTGCGGATATCAATGTGCCGTTCATCCTGACGCCGGCCATCGTTCGGGTAGAACCCAGTGGTTCGGCGGTGGTTCGCATTTCGTACACCCGTGAACCGCTGCCTGCTGATCGCGAAAGCCTGTTCTACCTGAACGTGATGGAAACGCCTCCGCGCGTGGCGGGCGCCGAGAACGCACTGATGTTCAACATCAGAACGCGCATCAAGATCTTCTTTCGGCCGGTCTCATTGAAGCAAGGGGTGGGCGGCGCGCCCGGCAAGCTCGGCTGGAAGCTCGCGCGCAGTGCGAAGGGCAAGACTGTCCTTGAAGTCGCCAATCCGACGCCGTACCACTTGACGTTGGTGGGCATTGGGCTGTACTCCAAGAACGGTCGAGTCGATGCCGGTAGCGGTATGGTGGCGCCCTTTGACACCGCACGTTTTGAATTGCCGGCGGCCGGCATTTCAGCTACCCAAAAAGGGCTGAGCGTTCGCTACGAAATTGTCAACGATTACGGCGGGTTGCAGCCTCAGGATATGCGCCTGCTTGATTGACTCCCCGTCACTTTGACTGTGGTTGGGCCAAGGAGCCAATTCGCCCGAGATGGAACCTTTACGCTTGCGGACTTTCGTTCGTGCCTCTGCACGCCCATCGCCTCTGATCGCGGCGCCTGCCGCGCCCTCGCGGCGGCCAATCGGGGGCATGATGGCGCTGGCTTTCGCCCTGGGTGTCGCGGCAACCGCCACGAACGCGCAGGACGAAATCGCCATCTTCGACCCGAACATGCTGGTGCAAGGCATCGGAGGCGTCACCATTGATCCGCGCCGGTTTCAGCGCGTGAATTACGCCGAGGCCGGCACACATCATTTGGATGTTTATTTCAACGGCCAATGGCGCGGGGTCGAGGACATCGAGTTCCGTCACATCGAGGGCTTCGATAGCGCCGTGCCTTGCTATGACACCGCCTTTCTCGACCGGGGCGGGCTGGATCTGAACAAGGTGTCGCGCGCAGAAGGCGTTGATCCCTTGCCGGACGCGCTGACCTGCGAGGAGCTGGCGGCATACGTGCCGGGCGGTCAGATAAAGCTGGATATCGCGCAACAGCGCCTGTACATCACCTACCCCGAATACCTGCAACGGCTGGCGGCGTCGCACCGGTATGTGGACCCGTCGCAATGGGACAGCGGCATGACGGCGGCGCGACTGAACTACACGGTCAACGTGTACACCAGCGAAGGCGCGGGGCGCCGCATGACGCGGGGATACTCGGGGCTGAACCTGGGCGTCAATGTGGGCGCGCTGCGGTTCCGGCACACGGGATCGGTCACGTGGTCCACCCGCAACGGAGCCAGGTATCAAGCCAGTTCCTACTATGTGCAAACTGATTTGCCCTCGTGGCAATCACAGTTGCTGCTGGGGGAAAGCGCCACCAGCGGTGAACTGTTCGACTCGGTGACGTTCCGGGGCGTTCAACTTGCCAGCGATGACCGTATGTTGCCCGAGACCCTGCGGTACTACACGCCCATCGTGCGGGGCACGGCCAACAGCAATGCCAAGGTGTCGGTCTATCAGCGCGGCTTTCTTGTGTATGAAACGACCGTCTCGCCCGGCCCGTTTGCGATTGAAGACGTGCGCGCCAACAGCTATGGCGGCGACCTGGACGTACGCGTGACGGAAGCCGATGGCAGCTCACGCAGCTTCGTGGTGCCGTTTGCCACGATCGTGCAGTTGCTCAGACCGGGCACGACCCAATACAGCCTGACTGCGGGCCGCGCGGCGGACCCGGGGCTGCGCGGCAGTTCGCAGTACGTCCTGCAAGGAACGCTCAAACGCGGGGTGGGCGACGCCGTGACGGCCTACGGCGGGCTGGCCTTTACCGACGATTACCGCTCGATGCTGTTGGGCGCGGCGATGAGTACGCGGATAGGCGCTTTTGCGGCGGACGTCACGACAGCGCGCGCTGATTTGCCGGGTTCGGGCAAGCGCAGCGGCGCCAGCTACCGGCTGACCTACAGCAAGGATTTGCCGAACAGCGGCACCAGCTTTTCGTTGCTGGCGTACCGGTACTCCACCAGCGGATACGTCGGCTTGGGAGAGGCCGTCGCCGCCGGGAGAACGTCGCACGGAGACGGCTACCGGCCATTTCGTGTCAATGGCATGCGCAGCCGGTTCGACGCGAACATCAATCAGGCGCTGGGTGAGCGGTGGGGCAGCGTGTATGTGGCGGGCTCGGCGGCGAACTACTGGAGCGAGCGGGGCAACGCCCTGAACTATGCATTGGGCTACAGCAATTCCTGGAACCGCATTTCGTATTCCTTAGGCGTGCAGCGGGTGCACAACGTGGGCGGCGCAGACGGGTACCGTCGTGGCAATGGCGACAGAAGCACGCAGGTGACGCTGAATATCTCCATCTCCTTGGGCAGCGCAGCCTCGGGCGGATCGCCCCGATTGAATACGTTCTACAGCCGCGACAGCCAGTCTGGAACGCGCCTCACCACCGGTGCAACCGGCGCATTGGATGAGGAAAGCGCCGGCACTTACTCGGTATCTGCCTCTCACACGGGCGGCAATGGCTCCAATACGGCGGATGCCAGCCTGGCGTACCAATTCCCTCAGGTATCGGTGTCGGCAAGCGTAGGCGCGGGCCAGGGGTACCGCCAGGCATCCATGAGCGCCAATGGCGGAGTCTTGGTGCACGGCGGCGGCGTGACGTTCGCCCAGGCAATGGGCGAGACCGTGGCGCTGGTCGAGGCCAAGGGCGCTCAGGGTGCGCGGGTAGGGTACGGCTTCAATCAGGTGGACGCTCGCGGCTACGCCATCGTTGGCCATCTGACGCCGTATCGCCTGAACTCGGTGGACCTGGACCCCAAGAATATTCCGGACGACATTGAACTGAAGACCAGCTCGGTCAACATCGCGCCCCGGGCCGGGGCCATCGCCAAACTGGTTTACCCGACGTTGCGTGCGCGCCAACTGCTGATTCGCAGCACGCAGGCCGACGGCGCTTCGCTGCCGTTTGGCGCCGAGGTCATCGATGTGGCAACCGCATTGCCAGTGGGCGTGGTCGGGCAGGGCAGCCGTATCGTCATGCGCGCCGAACAAGACAGCGGTACGGTGCGTGTGCAGTGGGGAACGGGTGACGATGAGCAATGCCTGATTGACTACCAATTGCCCGAGCGGAACACGTCCAAGGGCTATGACGTGCTTGAGCTGGCCTGCACCGCGGGGGTGGCAACGCCGGTGTTGAAGGCGGCGGCGGGCGACGCGCTGACGATGCGATGAATGCGCCTATCTTGCCTGCTGGTTACCGAGTCATTCTGTGTCTTGCCTTGGCGCTGGGCCTGAGCGCGGCTGCGCGCGCCGATCTCGCCGTGGTGGGTACGCGTCATGTCTACCCGGCAAACGACAAATCACTGACGATTCAAACCCGCAACACGGGCGAGCGGCCGATTCTGGTGCAGGTCTGGCTGGATCAAGGAAGCCGTGATGCGGACCCCAGCCAGCTGGCGGTGCCGTTTGTTGTGGCGCCGCCCGTGTTTCGTCTGAACGCGCATGAACGCGCGGCGGTGTCGCTGCGGCACACGGGTGAACCCATGCCCACGGATCGTGAATCCGTGTTCTGGATCAATTTTCTGAACGTGCCGTCGAGTACGCCGTCGGTGGCGGGCGACGCGCCTAATCGCTTGAAGTTGTCGCATCGCTTTCGGATGAAGGTGTTGTACCGGCCATCGGGCTTGGCGGGATCGGCGCGTGAGGCCATTGATCAGGTGAGGTGGACGTATCGCAATGCGGCAGAGGGGGCGCAGGGCGAGGGCGTGCTTGAAGCGTGGAATCCGTCGGCCTACTTCGTGTCGTTCGCCCGCGTGGAATTCAAGGCCCGTGGCGGCCCCGTCCTGCTGGACGGACTGACCGTGGCGCCTATGGGCGGAACGCGCTTTCCGCTGGCGCCGGGCGTTATCCCGTTAGCCGGCCGGGACGCACTGCGGTTTGAAGCGCCGACGGACGACGGCGTCATGGTGCAGGGCACGAGCGCGCTCGCGACGGGCGCGGCCAACTGAATCAAGGCGGCGGCTGCGGGCAAGCCGTCGTCAACCGAACAAGGAAGACAAACATGGCAAGCAGGGGTGTGTTGCGGCGTCTCGGCGCGGGAGGATTGGCGGGCGTGTTGCTGGCGGTGGCAGCGCCGATGGCGTGGGGCCAGTCAACGCAGAAAGGCCTGATCGCCGGGAATTGCACCTGGAGCAATAAGCTAGGCTCGCGATGGAATCCGCTTAGGCCGCAACTTAGCAGTGCGGCGCAAGTGAGTGATGTGCTGTCTGAAAGAAGTGCCATTGTGACGACGGATTTTACCTATGAGGATTACGGCGATCCTTCGGAGGAATACGAATTGATCGTGGCGGCAATTTGGGAACCCAGGTTGGCTGTGGATCAAAACGGCTGGGCCAAGACCAACGTTCCCGGCATCTCCATGGCGATATTGGCAAACGGCCAGGCAGTGTTGCCCGGCAATCTTCCGGTGGTGGTGGCAAAGCACGCGCTGGCTGTCAACGACGGAAAGCCGAAGCCGAAACATGATTCGGTGCATACCGCTTTGATCCAACAGCTTGTGTTGGCCTCCCCGCTGGATCAGTTGCCTTCCAACGGGCCGCAGAGTGTGACCGGTGTCGCCCTTGGCGCGGGATTCGCGCTGTATGCAATGAGCTTTCCGAAAGGTAATCCGTATCAACTCGGACAAACGATTCCGCGCTTTCCGTCTTATCCCGCAGGGCCGCAGGTTTGTGTCTCTACCAAGCTGGGCCCCTTGCTGGGAAGCGGCATCATGGGACTTGGGGCGGGTGGCAGCGAGGTGGTGTTTTCCAACGCGTGCGAAGTGGGGCTGACACAGACCAAGACCGTGGAACTGGGGTCCTACTCGCTGCGTGATTTTCCCAGTCAAGGAGCCACCTCTGAAGAAAGACCATTTGATATCACGCTGGGCAAATGCAGCGCCCTTGCCAGACCCAAAATTTCTTTTACCGCCAAACACGGCGCCAGTGCTGACAAGACTGTGCTGAAGCTCGATCCCAAAGTGGACGACCGGGGATTGCCACCGGCCAAAGGCGTGGGCATTGTGATGATTAACGCGGCGACCAACAAGCGCATCGAATTCGGCAAGTTCTATGACATGGCGAGAGCCGGCGCGGACAGCGCAAGCATATTTCTGCGCGCCAGCTATTTGCGCACCGCCGCGCACCCGGCCCAGATGGCAGGCGGGCATGCGAATGGGACAGCGGAGTTCACCATTGAATTTCCCTGATGACTGATGATGGCGTGATAGGAAAGAAGGCCGTACGGTTTAACCCGTACGGCCTTTTTCATGCCCTGGAACTTAGGCGTGGAAAGTGCTTTAGACGATCAAAGGGGCATGGAGCCCATTAGCGAATAATGCCGGTATTCTTTCCCGCGACCACGCCATGCGTCTGGCCCAGCAACCATGTGTACCAATGCGTTTTGATGCGGCCTGCGGCGCTAGACCTTTCAATCAGTCCTTGATTCAATCCGGCGATGCCTCCAATCGTTGTGTGGTGAGCGCCTTCCAGGGTTCCACGCGCAGTGGCGTTGAAGATAAATCCATTGCGCGCGTTCACGCCAGCGATGCCGCCGATACGGCTTTGATCATGGCCCCACACTGCACCAGACGCGACAGCCGAATCTATTCTGCCATTATTGGTGCCTACCAATCCTCCGACGGACGAATGCTTGTAGGCGGTGACATTGCCGTTTGCGCGCACGCGTTGCAGCCTTCCATCGTTGGTGCCGACCAGGCCGCCGGCCGATGCGTTGTGGCCGGTCTCGACAGAAGCATGTGATTCGGAGTCTCTGATGACGCCGCTGTTGTAGCCGACCAGACCGCCGATTTGTGCGCCCTTCTGGCTCTTGCGCGCGTCGACCCGTCCGGTGGAGTGGCCTTCCTCGATCAGGCTATCGCTTCCGACGTTCGCGCCCACCAGTCCGCCGACGTTATGGCCTTCCCAATCTGCGACTTTTCCATTGGATCTGACGTTGAGCAGTTCGCCTCGATCATTATTGCTGCCCACCGCTCCGCCCGTGTTGCCGGCGCCAAAGGCTTCGACGGTGTTGCTCGCGATCGCGTGGTAAATCGCGCCGCCGTTGTTGGCCCCTACCAGGCCGCCGGTGTTGCCGAGTTTGCCGCCCTGGACAAGACCGCCAGCCTGTGAGGACTCAATGAAGCTGTCGGTGTGGTTGCCAACCAAGCCGCCCACATTAATGCCAACACTGCGGGTTGCCGTCTTACCCGTGGCGGACGAATGGTGGACAGACCCACGGTTGTTGACCCCTACCAGCCCTCCCATGCCGCCTGTCGAACTGCGCTGCATGTCGCCGGATACGGTAGCGGTCGACGCACTGTTCCGAATGGTCCCGCGGCCCGTAGCACCCCCTTTGTTCTCGCCCACCAGACCGCCTGCGGCTCGGGTATGACCGTTGCTTCGTACGTTGCCCGACACCGTGGCGCGTTGAATGATGGCGCCCTCGTTGGTGCCGACCAGACCACCGATGACATTTTCGCGATTGGCGGAACCCTCTACCACCGTGCTCCAGGATTTGACGTTGTAGATGTCTCCGGTATTCAAGCCCACCAGCGATCCTATCGACATCGCTGCCAGACTATCGCGCGCCCCGCTGACCGTCACGGACTTCAGAACGGTGTTGCGGACCACGCCGGAGGACGCCGCGAATAGTCCAAGATTGGCGCCGCTGCCCTTTATCGAGAGGTTCTCTATCGTGTGGCCCAGACCATCGAACGTGCCTGAGAATGTGCCGCTTTCGCCGCCGATGGCTTGAAAATTGGCCTTGGCCCCCATGCTGTTGCCCAATACATAATGACCGTCCAGGCGCTTGTTAATCGCCTGCAACTGGGACACGTTTTGGATCACGGTGTGCTCCCGGCCATTGGCGCTGAACGTCGTCCCCGCGCCGGACAGCATCACGGTCGCGCCATCCGCTATCTCGTAGCCGTTCAAGGTGTTGATCGTCATCCTGCTCTTGGCGCCTGTGACGCCCAGAGAGCCATTGATGAACGCGCCAGCCCCTGCGCTCACGGACATATGGACATTCGCGCCCGAGCCGCGCACGTTGCTATTGATGTTGGCGTTTTGGTTGGTGTGCAGACTCAAAGCATTGGAGCTGGCCCAGGAGACTGGGCCATTGATCGAAAGATCGCCGTCGACGGCGGTCAACGCAACTGCCGTGGTGGCAAGGTTCTGGCTGAGCGTGTTGCTGTGTATCGTCAGGCCCTCGGTGTTAGCGCCTACCGTGTTGACCTTCACGATGTTGCTGTCGATGTTCCAGATGCCGCTCTTGCCCTTGTTTGCACGGGTATCCGTCTGGGTGGACTGCTGGACGCGCACTTCACTTCCCCGGGTGGTAACGGCGCCGCCGTCTCCTTGGCCGCCCAGCGCCGCAGCGCTCATCGTGCCAGCGACCCGTACCAAGCCTTGTGCGCCACCATCCAACACGATCCTGCCCGCCTTGCCGGACAGGGTGTTGGCTTCGATGATGCCTACGCTGTTGATGACCGTTCTTAACGTGGCGTTCGCGGCGTCGGCTTTGATCAGCACCTGGCCGCCGTTCGCCTGCAGCAGATGGCCATTACTGGCTATGGCGGCGACGGTGGCGCGGTCGATCTGCAGATCCAGGAGTTGGTTGTCCTGGAAAGTCAGCGTGAAGGCTTCGCCCGCGGCCAGAGCGATGGTGCCCAACTCCGCACGGATGACGCCTTCGTTACTGACGTTCGCTCCGAGCAATGCAACGCCGCCCCCGCCGCTAGCGGTAATGGCGCCATAGTTTTCGACCACCGATGCACTGTCGCCGGAAAAGACGTAATGGCTGCCGATAAAATCGGCATCCTGAATAGGTTGCGTCGATGCGACGAGGCCGCCCACGTTGACTTCTGCCCCGTGCTTGAAAATCACGCCGCTCGGGTTGATCAGGAAGACCCGGCCATTGGCCTCGAGCTTGCCGTTGATCTCGGTGTGCAGGAAGCTGGTGACTTTATTCAATGCCGCGGACGTGCTGCTGGGCTGCTCGAACCTGACGGTATTCCCGGCGCTGATGTCAAACGAGGTCCAGTCCGCGATGATCTTTTCGCTGTTCTGCTGGATGACCATCTGTCCGGCGTCGGTAGTAATCGTGGCGTCGCCATGCGTGATGGTGCCGCCTGTCGGTAACGCTTGCGCGCAAAAGTGGGTGCTCAGGCCGAGCAGCGCAATGGCCGCTGCGGCGGCACGGGCGCCCGATTGAGTGGACTTGCCCCGACGGCGCGCGCACTCGCTGGCGGCGATCCAGGCGCGTCGCGATTCGCTCCACACTAATGCATAGGTCTTGTTCAAAGCTCTCTCCAGGGATGGATGGGTGCCCTTAACGCCTGCGGCATTGGCCCAGGACGATGCAACAAGGGCGGTGTCTACGCTTAGAAATACCGGGTGGCTTGCACCCAGAAGCGTGGCTCTTGATCCGTCGCGGTGCGTGGCATGCTTTGCTGCAAGGGCCAGGCGGCGCTGACGTTGATCAAATGGGTGGGCGCGGCATGCGCAATGCTGACGCCAAAGGCGGTCAGGAAATGGCGGTTGCGTTCGTCCGTCCAGCTGCGCTTGCTGGCCTGCACCGAACCGGTGTCGATGAAGGCCGATAGCTGCAAGCCCGGCAGGGGCAGATAACGCAGCTCGCCCGAGGCCTGCCAGCCTTGGTCGCCGCTGGCCGCGCCGGGCGCGAATGCGCGCACGCCGTACGGCCCGCCCAGGCTGAATTTTTCCGAACTGTTCAGGTTCTTGCTGGACCACTGCGCACGTAGGCGGCCATAGAACTGCACGGGACCCGCTACGTGCTGCAAGCGGCCCAGGCTGGCATTGACCACGCCGAACCCGCCGCCCGCGTGCTTGAAGCGCCGGTCTTCATCGCGCAGCGCCGTATCGCCAAAGCGCAAGTTGCCCCGGGAAAAACTCAGATAGGCGGCGTTGCGCCCGCCGCCCAGGATGTGGTCGCGGGCGCTGGCGTTCAGCGCGGCCGTCCACAAGCCGACGCGATGCGCGCGCGTGTAGTCCACGGCGTCGTAGTCGTCTTGCAAGCGCTTGTGTTCGTATTGCAGAGTGGCCTGCACGGTGGCATCGCGGCTGCGCAACAGGGTTTGCCTGATGTAAACGTTTGCCGTGTCGGCGCGCCCATGCGCTTCCAGGTAGTTGAATTCCCGGCCCAATTCATAACGCATGGCCGACATGCCGGCGCCCACGCGCGTGGACCAGGGGCCTAGCGGCAGGGAGTAGTCGACGTGGTAGTAGCGTTGTTGGCGGTCGCTTGAGAGCAGGCGCACATCGAGCTGGTCGCCCAGCGTCAAGGGGCTGTTGATGTTGGCCGCTGCGCTCAGCCGGTATTCCCCGGTGTAGGCGCCGCCGTAGTTGTCGGCGTCAACGCTGCCGGAAATCCAGGGGCCCGAGTCCGCATTGACGAGCAGGTCGGTGGCCCCCGTCGCCGAGCCTGCGCGCAAAGTGCCTTTGGCGGTGACGCCCGGGATATCGTTCAACGCGAGCAGCGCACGGTCGAGCTCGGCGCCATGTACCGCATCGCCGCTATGCAACGCATCAAGGGCGGGTTGCAGCACGTGGTTGCGGGTGCGTGAGGCATTGTTCAGAACGACCTGCCCATACACCCCTTCCAGCACGCTGATCCGCACGATGCCGTTCTGAATTTCCTGCGCGGGCAGGTAGGCGCGCGCCAGCGGATAACCGCCGCGCTGATAGTGGGCCGTGAGGCGCGCGGCGGCGCTGCGCAGGCCGTTGAGGTCTTGCTCGGAGCCGACCAGGTCGGCCAGCAACGCCTGCAATGCGGCGCTGTCGTAAACGCGGTTGCCGTCCAGTTGGAAGCCCTGCACCCTGATGGTGGCAAGGGGGGCGGCGTTGTCGGCAGCAGGGCTTGCGGGTGCGCCGGGTTCACGCAGGTCGAGCGCCGGCGCGGGGGCGGCGGGCGGCGGGGTGGGGATGGTGGATTCCAGATCCCGGATAGAGCGGCCGGCGTCGGGTACCTGCGCCCAGGCGGGTTGGGCAAAGAGCAGCGCCAGGCAGGCGGCCCGGTTGGGCGTGATGCGGAAGTGTCGAAAGAGCGTGTGGGACGTCTTGGCGAGCGCCATGCAGCGGGCGCCGCCGTGTCGTAGGGTCATCAGGGTCATCCGTATGGGACGCTGGCGTCGCAGACGTGAACGCGGTGCGAATGGGCGTCAGAGGCGTGGCGTGGACGCGAAAAATCAGGTCACGCGATGCAAGCGGCCAATATACGGAGCGGGCAGGAATCAAGCCCTATGAAGAGTACGAATTCCGCGGTTGACGATTCCGATTCGTGTCCGAGGTGTGCCCGGGGTTTGTCCGAGCAGGGGCCGAGCTGTGCCCTAGCGGTGTCGGGAACGTGTCCGACACCTGAATCGCGGCGTTCAGGGCGGCGGCCCGTCGGCTTCTTGCGCCATGCGCTCGCAGGACTCGCCGAACTCGCGCATGGCGTCTTCCATGTTATGAACGCAGCGGGTCAGCGTAAAGGGTGAGGCCTTGGAATCAATGCAGGCGGCCCCGAGCGCGGTACAGTGCGCAACGAGTTGCGTGTCGCCCATCATTTGTGCGGCGCCTTTGATGCGGTGCGCCAGTTGGCGCAACGCCAGGCGGTCGCCGTTGTCATGCAGCCGGCGCAACTGCTGCTTGTCGACGTCGTTGGCTTTGACGAATGCGCTGGCCAGCGTGCGGATGCGAGCGGGGTCGGCCGCGGTCAAGTCGCTGATCATGCGCACGCGTTGTTCATGGCGGCGTTCGCGGTCTTCGGGCCGAGGGGGCAGCACAAGCGCCGTCACGTCAGGTGAGGCCATGTTTTGGTCTTGGTCTAGGGCGAGTGCGGTGGGTCTGGAGGGGGAAGTCCCGGCTTCCAATGGGTCTTTTTCTTTCATGGGCCTGGCTAGCGTCCTGAGTGCCGGTACGCGGGATCAGACAATATGCGCCAAAAGAGAGGCGTCGTCTGTGGGATTGGTCTGAGGCGTATTAGGATTACGTCTGACTCATGCGCGGCAACGGTACGAAACTGGCACTTTCGTATTCTTCCTATTTGTTTATTAGGTGTACGGCAGCACTATATCGGTCTATCGCTCTAGTGGTTTGACACCGACGAAGCACCCATGAGTATCATCCGATAAATGAGAAACCTCGTTTTCGCCGATCGTCGACATTGCGCGAGAACGAGAATGTTGCCCGGGGAGTCCCAATGTGGAAGAGGGGAATGCAACAATGTCGTCCCGATATATTCGTGTCATCGTCGCAGACGACCATCCCGCCGTTGCGCTGGGCGTCAGTTATGAATTGGGTCTTGATCCCGCCATCGATGTCATCGGCTGCGCGGAAAATTCCACCGACCTGATTGCGCGGCTGGAAACTCAGCATTGCGACGTAGTGGTTTCCGATTACACCATGCCAGGTGGAAAGTACGGCGACGGCCTGGGCCTGATTGCGCTATTGCGCCGGCGCTATCCTGCCTTGCGCGTGGCGGTGTTGACCATGATCGACAACCCCACGCTGATCCGCGCCTTGCTGGCGTATGAAAATCTGTGCGTGCTCAGCAAGTCGGATTCGACGAGCCACATCATTAATGCGGTGCACGCCATGTACCAGGGCCGCACCTATTATTCGCCCACGATCAAGGACATGATCGTGAATCAGGCGTTTGCATTGGGGCGCGCGCGCCTGACCAAGCGCGAAGCCGAAATCGTGCGGTTGTTTTGCGCCGGCGCCACCGTGACCGAAATATCTCAGATGTCGCATCGCAGCGTGCAGACGGTCAGTTCGCAAAAGCGTAGCGCCATGCGCAAGCTGGGAATCGAACGCGACGCCGACTTGATCAAGTACGGCGCCGACGCGGCGCAAATCCAGGCGGGCGATGGCGGGCTGTCGATGATCCCGCGCATGGACGAGCGCGTCTGG
Organism: Achromobacter kerstersii; assembly: GCF_902859595.1. Lineage (GTDB taxonomy): Bacteria > Pseudomonadota > Gammaproteobacteria > Burkholderiales > Burkholderiaceae_B > Achromobacter > Achromobacter kerstersii. The sequence continues at coordinate 243,923 of NZ_CADIJQ010000009.1, forward strand.
AACCGCGTTTGACCGCCCGGATGGCTTAGAAGCCCACCGCCTGGCCGTCGCGGCGCGAGTCCGACGCCGCCACATAACCACCCTGCGGCAAACGGCAAATCAATTGCGCCGAGCCAAATTCCAGGCTGTCGGCAGGCGCCACGGCCACGTTGTGGCCGCGTGCGCGCAGCGCCTCGACCACATCCGCCGGCAGGTGCGATTCCACATTCACGACCGGGCCCTTTTCCACTCGGAAGCGCGGCGCGTCGCTCATCGCCTGCGGGTTCTGGCCAAACGCGGCCAGCCGCGTGACCATTTGCAGATGGCCTTGCGCCTGCATGGACCCGCCCATCACACCGAACGACATCAGCGGTTCACCGCCACGCGTGACGAACGCGGGGATGATCGTGTGCATGGGTTTCTTGCGCGGCGCGACCTGGTTGGCGTGGCCGGGTGTGAGCACGAAGTTCAGGCCACGGTTGTGCAGGCTGATGCCGGTGTCAGGCACCACGACGCCGGAGCCAAAGCCGTGATAGTTCGATTGAATGAACGACACCATGGTGCCGCTGGCATCGGCCGCGGTCAGGTAGACGGTGCCGCCCGTGGCGGGCGTGCCCGCGGTGGGGACGCTGGCGCGGTCCATGGAAATCAGACGCGCGCGCTCGGCCAGATAGGCGCGGTCGAGCAGGGCGCGGGCATCGGTGCGCATGTGGCGCGGGTCGGCGACGTGATGGTGCAGGTCGGCGAACGCCAGCTTCATGGCTTCGATGCTGACGTGGTAGTAGTCGGCGCTGTCGCGGCCCATGCCTTCCAGGTCGAACTGTTCCAACATGCCCAGCGCCATCAACGCGGAAATGCCCTGGCCGTTTGGCGGGATTTCATGCAGCTCGACATCGCGGAACGATTGCGAGATGGGCGCGACCCATTCCGGGCGGTGCTCGGCCAAGTCCGTGGCGCTGAGCGCGCCGCCCGTCTGGCGGGCGAAGTCGGTGATCTTGCGGGCGAGTTCGCCGCGGTAGAAGCTTTCGCCGCCGGTTTCGGCGATGTCGCGCAGCGTCTTGGCCTGCGCCGGAAAGCGCCACCATTCGCCAGCTTGCGGGGCGCGGCCCTGCGGCAGGAACGCGTCGGCAAAGCCGGGTTCGTGAGCCAGCTTGGGCGCTTGCGTGGCCCATTGGCGCGCAATGGTGGGCGATGCCGCGAAGCCTTCTTCGGCGTAGGCGATGGCGGGTTCGAACAGCTTGGCGAAGGGCAGCTTGCCAAAGCGTTCCGACAAGGCCTTCCAGCCTGCCACTTGGCCCGGCACGGTGACGGTGCCCCAGCCGGTGCCGGGCATGGCGTCGCGGCCGTTGAAGAATTCGGGGGTCCATGCGGCCGGCGCACAGCCGCTGGAGTTCAAGCCATGCAGGCGGCCGTCATGCCAGACAAGCGCGAACATGTCGCCGCCGATCCCGTTCATGACGGGCTCGACAACGGTCAGAGCAATCGCGGTGGCAATGGCGCTATCAACGGCATTGCCACCGGCCAGCAGCATGCGTAGCCCCGCCTGCGCCGCCAGCGGCTGGCTGGTCGCGACCGCGTTGGCGGCCAGGACCGGCATTTTTCGGGAAGCGTACGGAAAAGACCAATCGAAGGAGGAGGACATGGATGCTGGAAACTCGTGAATAGGATTACTGCGGCGTGATGCCGGCTTGATCGATCAACTGCTTGGTGCGCGGAATTTCGGCCTTGATGAAGGCGGCGAATTCTTCGCGGCTGCCGCCACGGGGCTCGGCGCCTGCTTCGGCGAGCTTACCGCGCAATGCCGGGTCGGCCAGCACCTTGTTCACGGCGCGGTTGAGCTTGTCGAGGATCGGGGCCGGCGTGCCTTCAGGCGCGACCAGACCGTACCAAGGGGCGATGTCGTAGCCGGCGTAGCCTTGTTCGGCGATGGTGGGGATGTCCGGCGCCAGCGCCGAGCGCTGCGAGTTGGACATGCCCAGCGCCAGCAACGAACCGCTCTTGACCTGCGGCAGGCCGGTCATGATGGTGTCGAAGTACATGGACACCTGGCCCGACAGCAACGCCGGAATGGCTTCGCCCGCGCCCTTGTACGGCACGTGCAGGATGTCGATGCCGGCAATGGACTTCAGCATTTCACCCGCCATGTGCGAGGTGGTGCCGGTGCCGAACGAGGCATAGGTCAGCTTGCCCGGGTTGGCGCGCGCATAGGCGACCATTTCGGGCAGCGTCTTGAACGGCTGCTGCGGGTTGGCCAGCAGGATGTTGGGCGTGTAGGCCACCATCGACACCAGCGCGAAGGCGTCGGGGTCATAGGCCAGGCGTTTTTGCAGGAAGCGGTTCGTGACCACGGCGGCCGGGCCGCCCATCAACAGCGTGTAGCCGTCGGGCGCCGAACGCGCCACCGAGGCGCTGCCAATGGCGGCCGCCGCGCCCGGACGGGCTTCGACGACGAAAGGCTGGCCCAGTTCAGTCGCCAGCGCGGCGCCCAGCTGGCGCGAGATCAGATCGGTGGCGGAGCCGGCCTGGAAGGGCACGACGATACGCACGGGATGCTGCGGCCAATCGGTGGCCGGGGCGCCAGCTTGCGCACCGGCCTGGGCCGCGAAGGCCACGGCGGCTAGGCCCGCCAGCGTCCGGATAAGACGAAATTTCATGGGTTCCCCTGTTATGAGGGCGCATGACAACGCCCTTCGGAGGGAATTAGACGGGACCGCGCGCCCTCGAACCATTGGTATTTGCATCCATGGATAACTGTATCCAGTTTGTGTTATTTTTGCGTTTATCTATCATTGCGGCTTTCCAAGCCCGGGGACGACGATGCTGCAATTTCAAAAGACAGCGATCAGCGCCGAAGACGAGGCGTATCTGCATCTGCAACGCGAAATCCGGCTGGGCAACTATGCCCCGGGCCAGCGCCTGGTGCCGGATGTTGTCGCCACCGAGATCGGTACCAGCCGCATGCCCGTGCGCGCGGCGTTGCGCCGGTTGGCATCGGAAGGGCTGGTGGAAATTCGCGCGAACCGCAGTGCGGTCGTGCGCGGCTTGAATCAGCAGGAGATGCTGGAAGTGTTCGAGATGCGCTCGGTGCTGGAAGGGCTGGCCATGCGCAACGCCGTCCTGCACATGAACGCCGAGCACATCCGCCGCCTGTCGAACATGCTTGAGCAACTGGACCAGGGCTCGGGCGAGGATCTCGACTGGACCACCGCGCACCGCGAGTTTCACGAATACCTGTGCAGCTTCTGTCAGCAGCCGCGCTTGCTGGGCCAGCTCTCGGAACTGCATTCCGTGGTGGAACCCTATATGCGCTTGTGGGCCGCCCAACCGGGCCGCGTGCTGCGCGTGCGCGAATCGCACCAGGAACTGATCGACGCGTTAAAGACCCGCGACCCCGCGCGCTGCGAGGCCGCCATGCGCCAGCATGTGCTCAATACCGTGCCCGCCTTGCAAGCATTTCTGGAACAGGCGGGCTGATTTCGCCGACGTCGGCTTTGACGTGGGCCGACTTCGATTCAGGCCGACTTCAATTCAGGCCGAGCCGCCCACCGCTTGCTTACCCTTCGCCGCGACGGGTTTCTTTCTGCCGAACTTGATTTCGCTGGCCAGCACGCCGGCCACAATCAGCGCCGCGCCCGCCAGGGCCAGCGCCGGCAAACGGTCACCCGCCAAGCGCCCGACGATGCCGCCCCATACCGGTTCGCCCGCATAAATGACGGTGGCGCGTGTCGGAGACACCGACTTCTGCGCCCAGTTCATGGTCAGCTGGATGATGGCGCTGGCCAGGCCCAGCCCAATCGCGGCGCCCGCCCACAGCCAGGAAAACGCCGGGATCGATTCGCCCATCACCGGCATCAGCGCAAACGACACCAGCCCGGCAGTCAGCAACTGCACGAAGGTCACGCGGCGGCTGTCGACACGCTTGGCGAACAGACCGATCAAAATGATTTCCGCGGCAATGGCGACGGCGCCGGCCAGCGTGGCGACTTCACCGGGGCTGAAACTCAGCGAACCCGCCTCGGGGCCCGCCAACAGGATCAGTCCGGAGAAGGCCAGCGCCACGCCGATCCAGCTCATCAGCCCAGGCGGACGCTTCAGCACCGCCCATTGCAACAGCGGCACAATCGGCACATACAGCGCGGTGATGAAGGCGGACTGGCTGCTGGTGATGGTGCGCAGGCCTTCGGTCTGCAGAAAGTAGCCCAGGAACAGCGCGCAGCCGATGGCGATGCCTGCGCCGACTTCCAGACGGGTGATCCCCGCCATGTGTTTTCTGAACAGCAACAGCGCCATCAAACCCGCAATGGTGAAGCGCAACCCCACGAAGAACAGCGGTCCGCTGTGCTGCATGGCGATATGAATGATGAGGAACGTGCTTCCCCACAGCATGGTGACCAGCACCAGGGCAATTTCCTGGCGGGAAAGGGCGAACATCGACGTCTTGGGGTTCACGATTGAATTCAGCAGCTGCGCAGTTGTGGATCTGGACCGTGGCGCCGGGCGAACAATAGGTGGCCGCACCGATCCTGATGGGTGGCACGAAATGGCCTACGGCATCGGCGGCATATTACGCCTGGAATGGTCGAGCGTCGCTCACACGGGTGGGGCACGGATGACTTCGCGATCTACAGCAGTGCCCAGCCGTATGCCTGCTTCAATGACGGCGAGACGCGCCTGCGCTTCATGCGCAACGTGCTGTGCTTCGTGCGCAACGTGCTGCGCTTCGTGCGCAACGTGCTGTGCTTCGCGCGCAACGTGCTGCGCTTCGTGCGCAACGTGCTGCGCTTCGTGCGCAACGTGCTGCGCCGAAGGGGCCGGCGCGGCGGCCTGCGTGAGTGCCCGGCCCGGCGGCCTGCGAGATCCCTCGGCGCACGGGCCTGCGAGATCGCCTGGCGCGCCGGCTTGGGAGATTGCCCGGAGATCGGACAGTTTTTAATTTCTGGCGGGCGCAAGCTTTATAGCCAGGAGTAATATGACGCGTCCGGACGGCCGATGGCCGCTGGCAAGAACACGCCGATCCACGCCTCGCCCTTCCCACCCGTGTCGATAGCGGAGCCTCTCCGCGCCTTCCCTGCGGTGTCTGTAAGCCTTGGCGCGCAAGCGGCCATAAGAAGACATCGAGGAGAAGGACTTGGACAAGCAAGAGTCGGGCGGCTGGTATTTCGGCTGGAACATCGTCGGCGCCGCCGCGGTACTCACCCTGTTGACGGTTGGCCTGCGCATGGGCATCGGGCCGTTTTTCCTGCCCATGGCGGACGGGCTGGGATTTTCGCGCAGCCTGCTGTCGGGCATCGTCGCGGTGGGCATGCTGTGCTACGGCCTGGCCATGCCGCTGGCGGGGTACCTGGTCAGCACGCGCGGCACGCGCTTCGTGCTGCTGACCGGCACTGCCATCGTCGTGGCGTCTTCGCTATGGACAGTATTCGCGCGCGGCCCCATTGAATTCTTGCTGTCGTTCGGCGTGGCGCTATCAGTCGGCCTGGCCTTCACCAGCCCCGTTGCGCTGACCCCGGTGATCAGCCGCTGGTTCACGCGCCAGCGCGGCATGGCGCTGTTCTTTTTGTCCACGGGTTCAATGGCGGGCATCGCGCTGATGACGCCGACCCTGACGTTCGCCATCGCCGCAGTGGGCTGGAAGGAAACGCTGCTGGCCTTCTCGGTGTTGTTCGCCTTGCTGACGGTGCCCGTCGCGCTCTTCGTGATGCGCGACACCGCACCCGAGCACACCGACCTGCTGCCGCACCAGATCATCGAAGGCAAGTCCGCCGCCAAGCCCGCAGCAAAGGGGCCCGCGCCCAACGTGCGCAATGCCTTGCGCACGCTGCCTTTCTGGCAGGTGGCGCTGGGTCTTTTCGCCTGTGGCTACAGCATGAACCTGCTGGGCACACACGGCATGCCGATGCTGATGGACCACGGCTTTGACGCCACGACGAGCTCGCTGGGTATCGGCTTGATTGGCTTGGTCGCCATCTTCAGCACGCTGGTGCTGGGGCGCATGTCGGACCAGGTCGAACGGCGCAACATCCTGGCCGCCATCTATCTGGTGCGTGGCCTGGGATTCTTCGCGCTGGTCATGGTGGGCGCGCATTGGGAGCTCTACGCCGCGGCCACCATCGGCGGCATCGTGTGGGCGGGCAGCATCGCCTTGTCCTCGGCGATTCTGGCGGACGTTTACGGTATCCGGCTGGTCGGCGTGCTGTACGGGCTGACGTATCTGGGCCACCAGGTCGGCGGCATGATCAGTTCGTGGCTGGGCGGCTGGGCCTTCGACACGTTCCACACGCATTGGGTCGCCTTCGGATCGGCGGGCGTGTTGCTGCTGCTGGCTGCAGCGATTTCGCTGCGGCTGCCGGGCCGCGGATTGGTGCGGGCGCCGGCAGCCGTCAGTCGTTAACGCGTTGCGGGCGCCTTAGCGGTCTTTCAGCAACGACACCAGCTCAGGCACATAGCGGTCACCGCCGCCTTGCGTCACGGCCTGGTCGAACGTGTGCTGCACGGCCGCGCCGATTTCGCGCACGGCGCCGGCTTCGGCCGCCATGGTGTTGTAGTAGGACAGGTCCTTCTGCGCGTTCGACATGAAAAAGCGCAGCGACGACGGGTCCTGTTCCAGCAGATAGGGCTTGATGCGTTCCAGCGCTACGCCGCCACCGCCGCCCTTGCTGAGCACATCGGCGAACACCGCCGGATCAATGTCGGAACGCAGGGCGCACGCCGCCGCTTCGGACAGCAGGGCGACAACACCCAGCGACACGTAGTTGTGCAGCAGCTTCATGCGGTGGCCGGCGCCCACGGGGCCGGCATGCGTGATGTTCTCGGCGAAGCAGGCCAGGATCGGCTTGCACTCTTCGAACAAGGCGGCGTCACCGCCCACCAGCAGATTCAACCGGCCTTCGGCGGCTTCCTTGGGCGTGCGCGTCATCGGCGCGTCCAGGAAGCGGCCGCCGGATTCCGTCACGGCCTGCGCCACCTTCACGGTCGACGACGGGATCGCGGTCGAGCAATCGATGATGACGGTGCCTGCGCGCAGGCCTTCCAGCACGCCGCCTTCGGACAGCAGCACGGCCTCGACTTGCGGGCTGCCCGTCACACACAGAATGATCACATCCGCTTGCGCGGCCAACGCGGCGCCTGTGGTCACGCTGGCTGCGCCCGCGGCCTTCAAGGCATCCAGGGGCTGATTGCCCGGGTGCTCCAGCACGGTCAGGCTATGACCATGCTTTACCAAATTGCTTGCAATGCCGTGGCCCATGAGGCCGATTCCAACCATGCCGACTTTCGCCATCTTCCACTGCTCCTGCCATGTGTAGGTGTTTGTTGTGCCGTAAATCTTACTCTCAGAAGTCGGACGATACGAAGGCCTCAGGGGGGGCGGGCCCCCGCGCCGGGCAAATGACCGCTTCGTTCGCTGTGCGGTCACCTCTTGCAGCCGGGGATGCCCAATGGTTTGCGCTTTGGGGTACTTTCGATCATCCACTATCGGACTTTTCTAATTTCCAGGCCATGACAGATTCCATCCCCGAGGGCTTTGAACGCTGGACCCCCAGCAGCCCCTTCATGACGCACCTGGCGGACTTGGGCGCCTTTTACCGGCGCGATGCAGACGGCGTCATGGCGCTGCGCGTCGGCGAGCCGCATACGAACATGCACGGCATGGCGCATGGCGGCCTGCTCGCCACACTTGCCGACAGCGCGCTGGGCTACACCATCGCGCAACAGGCGCACGTGTCGATCGTAACGGTGCAGATGTCGGTGGAATACCTGAACGCCGTGCAGCCCGGCGACTGGCTCGAAGCGCATGTGCAGGTGGACAAGCAGGGCAAGCGGCTGATCTACGCCACCTGCCTGCTCAAAGCGGACGGCCGGGTGATGTTGAAAGCCAACGCGGTGTTCGCCGTCCGCCACGCGGCCGTGCCGGCGTCCGACGGCTGAGCCGCTGGGCGGCTGTCATCGGCCGCTGCTGGCGAAGGGCAACTCAGCCATCGCTGGCCCCCTTACAGATAGGGCGTCGCCAGCCAGATGATCTTGTTGCGCAGCCGTTTGGCAAACGGCGTCTGCGTCAGCGTTTCCAGCGTCTCGCGCTTGGCGTGCGCGATGCGCCCGTCGATCTGGTCGCCAATCCAGCACGCTACCGTTGGGTCGTAGATCTCGATGTCCAACTCGAAGTTCAGCCGCAAGCTGCGCGGGTCCAGGTTCGACGAACCGGCGTAGGCCCACGCGTCGTCCACCGTCATCAGCTTGGAGTGATCAAACGCGCCCAACGCGCGCCACACGCGGCAGCCCGTGCGCACGACCTGGTCCAGCTGCGCCGACATGGCGTAGTCCACCAGCCGTAAGTTGTTCTTGTCCGGAATGACAATATCGACCACGATGCCGCGCCGCGCTGCGGTGGCCAGCGCCCCAATCAGCGTCTGGTCGGGCAGGAAGTAGGGCGACTGAATGCGGACATGGCGCTGCGCCACCGCCAGCGCACCCAGCAGCATATTGTGCGAACTGCCCAGCGCACGGTCCGGCCCGGACGGCACGCAGCGCACCGGCACGTTGCCCGTGGGCGGCAAGGCGTGCGGATCAAACCAGGGTTTGGCGGGCAGCGATTCGTGCGTGGTGAAGTTCCAGTCATGCGCAAACACCGACATCAGCTGCGTCACGATCGGCCCTTCCACCCGAAAGTGCGTGTCGCGGTTGGTGGCATCCCCCGACAACGCGCTGACAAAGGCCGCCCGCACGTTCATGCCGCCGGTGAAACCCACGCGCCCATCGATCACCAGCACCTTGCGGTGGCTACGCAGATTGGCATACGGCATGCGCAGCACGCCCAGCGGATTCGTCATGAAGCGCGCCACGGGCACACCGCCGCGCGCGAGCATGCGCACGATGGGCGGGCGCGAATACTTGGAACCAATGGCGTCAATCAACACCCGCACCTGTACGCCGCGCGCGTGCGCTTCGATCAGCGCCTCTGCCAGTTCACGGCCGATGGCATCGTTGTCGAAGATGTAGCTTTGCATCGCGATGGCATGACGCGCATCGCGAATGGCCTTCAGCATGGCCGGATAGGTTTCATCCCCCCCCGCCAGCGGCTGCACGGCATTGCCGCCCAGCAAACGGAACCGGCTGACCCGGTCGCCCAGCACCTTCAGCGACGCGAACTGCGGCCCCGAGATCGGCGCAACATCCACGGGCCGCGTTTCAACTTGCTCGGCATCCACCACCATGGCTTCATCGCGCAGCTGCGATACGCGTGTCTTGCGGATACGGTTGATCCCCGCCACAAAATAAAACAGCGCGCCAAACAGCGGCGAGAACAACGCGACCCCCACCCAGCCGATGGCGGCGCGCACATCCTGCTTGGTCATCGCGGCATGCACCGCCGCGCCCGACCCCGCCACGATGCTGATGGCGAACACGATATGAGGCCAGTAATCGATCAAAAATGCGTGTAGGCGATCCATAGCGATGGCAAAAAAGCCGGCCTCCAAAGGTGAGCCAAGCGGAAGGATAGCAAGCTGGCGAAGTCAGGCAAGCAAAATTAGGGGCAGGGCTTTTGACAGGTCAAAAAAATGTGCTATAGTTCGGCCTCTTCGTTGTTGAGCTTCTTCCTGAAGCGCGGCGGTGAAGAAGAAAGCAGTACGAAAGTACCGCTTGAAGCAGTACCAGAGGTGGCTGTAGCTCAGTTGGTAGAGTCCTGGATTGTGATTCCAGTTGTCGTGGGTTCGAGCCCCATCAGCCACCCCAAAGAATTAAAAGAAATCAGGCACTTACGCGAAAGCTAAGTGCCTTTTTTCATTTCACGATGTGAATTTTTAAATAGAAATTCGAAGTTTTAAATTCACTCCGTTGCTGCGGCACTTTTCACCAGTCGGCGATCATAGTGCTTGTGCGTCGTTGATGGGTTCGCGTGACCGGCGAAGTCGTATGCGTCTTTGGCCTGCATCTCCAACTTTCGGGAAACTGCTGCCGGGCGAATATCAAGCAGTGAGAAGTAGAGCGGATGATCCGTGACGAGGTCAGTTTCGTTCACAGATTGGTCCTGAGCTCTGATCCAAGCGTTCATGGCGTCTTGCCAAGAAGATCCCCATCCTGACCTTGAATAGCAAGCGCCCCGGCGGGTTGCAGCGAACAGGTATTTGCTAGCGATCTTGTCCTCTCGCTGTAGGGCGCGTTCGACTACACAACGCAATCGTCGAGACCAGTATCGCCGCTTTACTGAGGCTGCTTCACCTTTTTTCCGTTTTGCGGAGACGACGATAACGCCATCACGTTGGAGGCCGTCTTTTGTGAACGGACGCACTTCGGCGGCACGAAACCCAGTGAGATACGTGAACATCGCCGCGCAGCCCAGCGTTCGATAGTTCTGGCGCTGTTTGAGAGACCAAAGGTAGAACCTCAAAACTTGCCGTCGACTGACCACGCGGACTTTCGTGTCCGTCTTGTTGAGCATCATTCCCGTGAACGGGTTGTCTTCCATCAAGTCCCAACGCACCCCATAGTGGCAAATCGTTGCTAGCTGCGAGAGCTCCTTGTTTGCGCGAGCGGGCGCACCTGCTTCGGCCCGCGCTTGCAGATATTGATAGCCGTGTTGTTTGCGTAGAGTCCTTGGCCCCATTCTTCCAAAAAAGGCAGACAGATTTTCGTAAGCGGCGAGCCTCAGTGCCTTCCCGTGCGGACTTTGATCTGCATAGTGCGTTGAATCGATCTCATCGCGGAACTTCTCGATCATTTCGGCAACGGAGCCAGCAATGACTGCACCATCGCGGATTTCTAAGGCCCGTCGCATAGCTGTGCGACGGGCCTGTTCAATAGCCGCTTTATCGCCGAGTGATGCCCTGCCCAGAGTTTCGCCCCTGCCGTCGGGGTGAATGTAATAGAACGACACGACGTTCGTGCCGACGCGTTTATAGAGTCGCGCCACTCCTGTGGGTTCTCGCTGGCCGCCGGAACGCGTCGACGTTCGGGCTCGCTTCGAGGCGGGCTTTTGTTCTTTGCTCATCAACAAGACCTAGCTTTCTGTTTCTGTATTCGCGAAGCACGCGCGGTAGACCGTTCATAGTCACGACGTAGCTCCAACGGTTAGCGGTGAGCCAATTTGCCATAGCGGCTCGTTGGTTCGCCTTGCAGCCGACAAGTTCGGCGAGCTCTGATGCTGTCAGATATTCGCTCACGACGTGAATCTCCGTGGTTCAGCGTTGATGTGTTCATGAGGGGAAACTCGGAACTGGATCTCCGGCTCCGGCGTTCCAGGACCACCAACCATCTTGCCCGTACCTGTCATCGTAAAGAGCTGTTTTTCCTGCCTTTCGAGATTGGTACTCGGGCGTGCTCATACCCCAAACCTCCAAAGGCGTGGGCGTGTCAGTATCGCGTAGCCAGAAGTCGGGGAAAACGGCGTCCTCGCCAGCATCAAACCGCAGCGGTTTTTCGAACCGACGCTTTTCGGCCACGAGCTTTTCAGCGACTAGAGCCTCGTAGCCTGAATCGACTGGTATCCAGTCGCGCGTTGTCTGCATCAGGGCGATATCGACAACCTGCGCGCGCATGCTGCCGCCAGAGGACTTGGGTGGGTCAGTTTGTACGACAGCGATGACGGCATTCCCAGCCCGCCAAGAGTCGATTTCTCGGGCGAAGCGGCGCTCCAACGGTTCCCAGACGTTCTCATCGAGGGTCAGGTACGGGATTCCATGAAACCCCGCGATAGGCAGTGTGGCGCTGCCGTCCATTCCTTCTTGGTGCTGTGCGAGGGGGGCAATCACAACCAAACGCCGTCGTTGAGTCACCGCCTCCAGGGCCTTGGCCTTGTTGTGTCCCGCTTGCTGCCCGCTTGCGGTCGGCGTGGAGATTAGGAGGTTTTGAGCCAGTCGGACACGCCCCGCATAGGTAGTCATGGCCGAGCGCATCAAGTGGTAATGCACCACACCAAGATTGCGCTTTCCTTCCATGCCTGGCGACCATGCGTGCAGGCCTGCTTGTGTCCAGAGAAAATGCAGGAGGCCGAGCAACGTCATGCTGGCTTGACCGGTTCGCGGGCGCGTCGCAGGCATCGACGGTGCGGTGGCGGACGAGGCGTCACCTTCTTCTGGGGCGGACGTCGCACGCTGTTGAAGCCCGACCTTCAGCTTAATCTTGACCGCGCCGTCGTCGAGTTCCTGGACCACTCCGCGCCGGTATGAACCAAGACCGGACATGCTCGGATCTACACCGTAATAGACGCAGTCTTCGCTGTGCTCCGACCCTGTCTCGGGAAAGCGGGCAAGGTGGAACCGATCAGAGTTGGAACGGCTGTGGATCGACAAGCGCCGTTCGCCCGATCCAGGGCAAGTGCACCTCACGTCTGCCTTGCCATGCGCCATCAACAGTACGCGTTTCCAGCCGTCCTTGAACTGATCAGCCGTTTGAAACTCCGACGAGTACGGTCGGGTCATTCCGGCTAGCGTGACCTCCACGGTATATATCATTCGATCCATCAGTGGTCTCCGAACTCGATCACCGCGTGCACGAAAAGGACGGGAATCCCTATGGCGATGGAGCCGTGCATAACAGCCGCGGCGATCTGTTGATAGATGTTCAGTCCGCTGAAAGAGCCGTACGAAACGTACAGGGCGACGTTAGCGACAAGGAAAATCACCAGGCCCGCTATCAGCGTGGCGTCAAGCCAGAACAAGAACGCTGCCTTACGCTTTGATGCGCCAGGCTCTATCGGGGCCTCTCTTTCCCTCATGCCATAACTGACCAACCCGGCCCAAGTAGCGCATGCGACGCAGATTAGTCCCACGGAGACAGCTCCCCAGAACCGTCCGCCCAGGGACACCAGCCACAGAACAGTTGCCCATTCTTGAATTAGCTTTCCAACCGTGGCCAGCACCACGACGATCAAGACCAGCCCAATTGCGACCTTTATCGCGGACGAAGCCATTAACGTGCTGTTTGGATTTCGATGAGTGTGCTGTTTTTTGTGCAAGATGTACTCCATTTTTCAGACGGCCAGCCTTTCCCGATGGAGGAGAGTCGTAGCCGACGAAGACAATGATTGGCTGACCCCTTTTGCTACTTTCGCTCGATCGCACAAAATGTGCTGCTTACGTAGGGCTGCTCGTAGCAATCTTCGTTGGTGGAGGAGTAAAACTCGTATAACGCATAGCCCGCAGCGAGGATCACGGATACGACTCCCCAGATAATCATGTGCTTTTTCATTGAATTTCCGTATGAAGGAAGCCCCGCTTGACGGACTCACGTCGAGCGCGAGCGGCACCATTGGCACCAGAACAGGATGCCCCTCGTCAGCATGGAGCTGGCTCTTGTCAGGATGGAGATGCAGACCGATATCGAGATAGCGGTCGAAGAGAGCGCCAACATCCCGAGGATGCCGTTGCTAATGAACAGCGCGTCTGAGCTGCTACCAGTTGGGTCAATCTTCAGCCCGGCCAACACGACGACTGCCCCGGTGAGCGGGGCCAGCGCCGGTTGCTGCATCACCCAGGCGTAGATTTCCTGGCCGTGCAAGGCGGTTATGGCAAAGGCGCCAAGGCTTACTGTCACGACGAATATGCCGAGCAGTAGGTAAATCTGTATGAAAAGGCCGGCTGCTAGGCCACGGATAAATTTATGCACGTTCCCCTCCCAATGCGAGGTGTCAAGTCAGCGACGTCCCTAGCTTTGATAGTTCGGAAGCGCGGACGTAGACAGCCTTCTTTCCGCCGCGCAATCCGGCGACCGTTGACATCAACGCAAGGGCAATTAGAAGTTGCGCATCCAGCAGGATGGCCATGAATGCTTCTTGAAAAGCGTCTACGGTAGGAACATCGTGGCTGTGGGCATGCCAGATAGCTGTGCCGAGAATCGTCAGGGCCACAAAAGCAAGAAAATGCGCGGTGGCATTCCTCGCTAAGGCCTTCAACCATCGCTGGTTGGTTGCGCGGCTCCCATCAGCCTGACTACAAAATTGATACTTGCTGTTGAAGTCACGCTTTCTTTGAAGAGCGTTCATTTGGATAGACCTCCGTGAGATGGAGAAATGTGCCATCCGGATCGGAGCGCTCGAATTCCGTGGTGTTTAGCAGCTAAACACCGGGAAAAATTCTGATGAACGCCGATTCGGATGCCGCCGCCGAGATACCACAACGTTGGCGGCTTCCTGCCGACTTGCACGGCGCAGGCAAGTTGAGACCCTGCCAGGTGTTCGCCCAACACGTTATTCGCCACGTGGGGCATGTCTTACTTAGGCGCTCGTTTGAAAGCCCGACCACGCAGTAGCGTTCAGTCGGTTCACTTCAGCAGGGATGGAAAGCAACTCCATTCACTGCACGAGATCAATGCGCCCGCCAGGCTCTGCACCTGGCCGGATTTGTACGTCAGCATGGTTGCTAACGAGCTTCACGGGCCTCGTCTGGCGCATTGATTCTTGCCGCTTCTTTAATGCCCGGGGCCAAGCTTTCGCTCGCGGCAATCTCCCCTACCGCAGCGCTCCATGAGCCGCTGCGAGGCGTTTACTTGTTTCGTCGTGTTAAAGAGCGTTGAGAAATGACTGTACTCTTTAGTACATATTTGGTCAATACCTTTTAGTACATATTTCGAAAGCTCTCCATTACAGGAGAATTTTTCATCATTTGATACACTGGGAAACAAAGCTGACACACATCGCGACTGTCCCTAGCAAGCGGGAAGTCTTAGCCGCCAGTCGAGGGCGCGGACCATACCAATCGCAGGTGCAAGCGTTTGGCGGACGAGGTTGCCCGACCGACGCTGCAAGCTTGGGTTCTTAGACGGGGATTAGGCCGTTCTTTTTTTCTGAATAGCGCCCGCAATGAACTCCGACACTCGAACATCTAGTTCGTGTCGCTTCTCGGGGCTGAGATGTATGAAATCATCGTATGACGCCAACCGAAAGGGCCATTCGGTGTGAGGTAACGCTGTTGCTCGGCTGGGCGACGGGGCAGCGGGCCTGCCTTCCGCCTTCATCACGCCTTCTAGATAGCGCAGCGGCATCCCCACGGTCGCTTCTAGGTTCCTGGCACGCCGAGAGCCAAAGCTCTTTGTCCGCAGCAACTGGGAAATTTCGCTCTCATTGAGATTGTGAGCGATGCAAAACGCGCGCGTGTTTGCATGGTGCGCAGTAATCCACGCACGTAACTGGTCCCGGCGGACCTGCATCTCCTGCGCAGCGGCGTCCATGGGCCGGATTCTGCATGACGGGACAGCGCTTTACCAAAAAGTACAAGACATATGTACTAAAAAAATGTACTATTTAGTACATATGAATGCCGCTAAACGATACCCCCGCATTGAACCCCTGATCAAGTGGCTGAAGGTAACGCCTGTCGCCGAGGCTCGCGCGCAGTGCCTTGCTCAGCACACCACGTGGGAATACCTACGCCAAATCGCATATGGCTACAAACTCGTCGGCCCTCGCCGAGGCGTGGCCATCGAACGGGCTACGGGAGTTCCTCGTCGCGAGTTGCGTCCTCATGATTATTGGCTTGCCTGGCCTGATCTCCCCGAGCCCTCGGACCAAGAACACACGGGCGAAGCCGAGTTGAAGCGGTTTCCCTAATTCAATGTTTAGCGGCTAAACACATTGCCGCTTTAGCCGCTAAACGCCCGCACCTCAATGCAAAAGAGGAATGCTTATGGAAATGAAAATTCTCGCGGTCGCACAAGGAAAGGGCGGTGTTGGCAAGACCACGACCGCAGTCAACACCTCATTTGAAGCAGCCGAAGCAGGAGCTAGGGTCTTAGTTGTCGACTTGGATTCTGGCGACCTCTCCAAAACCATGGCTCGGTTCAAGCTGGAAATCGCTGCAAGCGCGCTCTTTCTCGACAGTCCGCCGGTAGTGCCTACTCACGAATCGAGCATCTCCTTGATCGCCGCAGATCAGCTGCTGGCAAATTTGATCTACATGCCGCTTGAAACCGCGCTGAGGAATTTCCGGGTAAATCTGTCGGCGTTCGCCGAAAAGGGTTATGACCTCTGCGTGATTGATACCGCGCCGGGCGTAAGTATCGCCTTGGCAGCAGCGCTTCACGCTGCCGATGCGGTCATATCCCCTGTGGAGATGGAGGAGTACAGCATCGAAGGGATCAAGAAGATGATGCGCGTGATACTCAATGCTCGGCAGCGCAATCCTAAGCTGCAATTTCTTGGGCTACTTCCTAGCATGGTGGATCGGCGGAATCCGCGCCAGGTCCGACATTTGGCAGAAGTCCGTGCCGCCCACGAGAAGCTGCTTGCTCCCGTCACCATCGGTCTACGCACGAGCGTCGCTGAGGCACAGTCTATTGGCGAACCCGTCTGGAAATCCAAGAAGACCACCGCGCGTGCGGCGGGCGCCGAAATGCGCGCCCTGGGCCAGTACATCCGCACCAAGATGGGAGTAAAGGCATGATGGATCTGAAAGGACTGGGTGACTTGGCATCGATGCTGGACGACCCGAAGCAGGAGGGCGGCTTCAAGATGTACGACGTCGCCCGAATCCATCTCGATGCGCGGAACGTTCGTCGCGCCGGCAATCCGGGGCTCACGAAGGAGAGTATCGCGGAGATGGCCTCGACTATTCGGGAAAGAGTTGCGGCAGGGAAAAGAGGGGTGCTGTGCCCCATTTCATTGCGCCCTCACCCGACCATCCCGGGCGACTTCATAATTAATCATGGACACCGCCGCTACCTGGGTACGCGCGAGGTCGGTCTCGACCAGATTCCCGCACACGAAGATCCTGATTTCGACGACTTCGACCAGGTGACGGAGAACCTCCATCACGAGGGCCTGACCGGGCGTGAAATGGCGGACTTCATCGGTGGGAAGCTTGCGGAAGGCATGACCCAGTCGGATGTCGCACTCAAGATGGGGAAGTCCAAGGCATGGGTCAGCATGCACGTCGCAATGCTCAACCTTCCAGAGCCGGTTGCGGAGGCGGTCGCGAATGGGCAGATCACCGACGTCACTGTTGCCAAAGAACTCGTGATTGCATATCGGGAAGACCCGCAAGCAGTCGAAAATCTCCTCAACGCTGCGGAGCAGAAGCCCACCCGCGCGGCCGTAAAAGCTATTCGGCAAAGCACCAAGGCGAAGGGCCATCCGGCCGTCCCCAAGGCTCATACGCAATCCGAAGATTGCGTTGAAGATCGGCAAGAGGGGCAGGCGGTAGAACAGGGCGCGACGATCACTTTTGTGGCCGACACGACCGGTATCCGCTTTCAGCGTGAAGTCCCCAGCGAGGCGAAGGCCGAATTTCAACGCCGCAGGGACATGCTCGAACAGGAGCGACAAGACGGTGCCAATCCAGCGCTGCGCCAGGCCGGTATGGCCGCCTTGAATCGTCTGATTGAAATTGCCAGGCGTGAGACCGGACAGAGCTCACGTGTTGCCAACTTTCTGCTTGCTTGGTGGAACGCGACGAGCTGCGGCGGCTTCGACTTAGCTGATCTGTGGAGCGTGGACAAAGAAATCTACGACGACATGTCGTCAGTGATCGCCCTCGTCCGGCGCAGCCGATCCTATCCGGACACGCTCACTACCCCCGTTCACGAGGCGTTCAAAGAACTAGTAAAGATCTGGAGGCCCCAGCTCGTTAACGAATGACATGGCCCCTGGATGTTTAGCGGCTAAACACGCAGCTTTTGAGGCAAGCTCAGGAGCCCGCAACGAAATCCACCTTACGGAGTCTGGTAAATGGACGCGTTCTTATGGCTGCTTTGTGGCGCCGCGTTGGCAGGGATCGGTGGCTGGCTCGTCAGGTTCTGGCGTAGAAGTGAAGACGGGCGGAAGCGAAGCAATGCAGCAAATGTCCTCAAGCGCTACGGTATGACGCCGCAACTCTACCTGGCGACTGTTGACGAGGAAGACCCCGAACTACTCAAGGCGCTCGATGTCTTCGCCTTCACTGGCTACATCATTACAAGAACCAATGGCGAGGCAGTGGGCAAGCTTTGCCCCAGAGTGGCGAAAGGCCCACATGTGCGCCTAGTCGTATCGAACAACTAAGCCGCACAACCCACCTACTTATCCTTCCAACGAAATAAGCGCAAGGAACTTCAATGCACTCGAACAAAACGCTCGCGAAACTCACTGCTCAAATTCAAGCTCTACAGCGACGTGCCGAAACCCTGCGCGCCAACGGTCGGGCGTCGGCCGTACAAAAGATCGTCGCGCAAATGCACGAGTTCCAGATTTCGCCCTCGGATATCCAGGCCGCATATGGCGCAACGAAGTCCGCTCGCCCCAAGCGCAAAAAGGCTGTTGAGCGAACCGAATCCCGTCGCCCGGTCGCGCCGAAATACCGTCATCCTGAATCTGGCTATACCTGGACCGGACGTGGGCGAGCGCCGCGCTGGCTGACTGCTGCGGAGCTCGCAGGAGCGTCGCGCGAACAATTCAGAATCTGAAGCAGGATGGCTCAGACGCCATCCTGGAAACAACATTGCGACGTTGGAGATATGTCATGAGCGATAGCCATTTGCGTCCCAGACCCCGTCAATGCCTGGGCAACTTGTGGGTGTACAGGGCGACTGTGATCTGCATGCTGCTAATGGCCCTCGCGGCTGCGATCGGGCTCTTCTACCTCGCATCCATTTTTATGGACAGCCTGGCCGCAGACACAAGGATGTTCGTCGACATTATCTCGTTCTTCTTTATCGCTTTCCTCATCGTCGTCAGTGCATGCTTTATGTCGCGGCGTTGGCCAGAGTGACTCGGCCGGCTTTACGTCGTGCAGTTGCGTCCACCCGGTAAGTTAGCCCCTAACGCAGGACTTGTTGCAGTAAAATGAAAGACCTTCGGAGATACCCCAATGCTGACTTCTAAAGACGTGATAGAACGGCGCCGCGCTGTAGCAAATGCGGTGGCGAACCAGCGGCTGGAAGGCTTGGAACCCGACTCACGCACAGTTGCCGATCTTGAACGTGCAGCGGCTGGTGAATTGAGCGTGTCGGACGTCCTCCGTACGCTGCATGCCCGCATCGCCGCTGGCGAATTTCGTTCGTCGCCCGCTCGATAGCTTCAATGACCGCATAGGCCAGTTCATGGCCAAATACCCCATCAACGCGCAAGATCCATACGGAGACCCTGTTTCCGGGGTTCTGCGTAATCGTCTTGCAATCACTGACCAGGCCGAACTGGACAAGGTGGAGGCAACCTTCGCCGCCGTGCGCTCTTATGAGCTTGCTACGGACCCCATTCGGGGGCAGTTTGACCTGGCGCACCTTCAACAGATCCATCAGCGGTTGTTCGGCGACGTCTATGACTGGGCGGGCAAGATCCGCACGGTCGACATTTCGAAGGGCACAACACGCTTCGCCAGCCACGAGCAGATCACGAGTTATGCGCCACAGATCACGAGACCACTTTCGCGCGAAGGTCTCCTAAAGGGCCTTGCGCCTGATTCGTTCAGTGAGCGTGCTGGCCATTACTTGGGCGAGTTGAATGTGCTCCATCCCTTCCGGGAAGGCAATGGCAGAAGTATCCGGGAGTTCATCGGTCAGCTTGCAAGGGATGCCGGCTACGGCATTGACTGGCAGGGCGTTGATCGGGGCGAGATGACGAAGGCGTCGATTGAGGCCTATCAAGGAGACTCGCAGCGCATGGCGCACTTGATTCGCGCCAGTCTCCGAGAAATTGACCGGGAATACGCGCTGGATCTGGCGAGGGCGGTGGCAGGCGATCGCGCACACGTCGTTCAGGCTATTCCTGGGCAGAGCTATGAGGGCGTGGTTATCGGATTGACGGAGCGGTACCTGGTTCAAGAACAAAAAGGGCTGGCTGGGGAGATGGTCCTGCACAGCCGTCGCGCGCTTCTCAACGTGGATCTCGTCGTTCCGGGGCAGATGATCGGAATCCGCTATCCGCATGGTGACGTCGGCCTGGTGGAAGCATCTCTGTCACAGTCCGAGCGAGAGAATTCAAAACAGCTGCAACGCGACCGCGACATAGAGCGGTGAAGCGACTGTTTAGCCGCTAAACATCAAATTCAAAACACGTTTATCCGAACCCGTGGATATGTGGATGATCGCTTCGCGACCACCCGGCTCGCTTCGCTCGGCCCATGGACAACCACTGATGGACAAACGGTGGACAGGCTCCGCCTGACCACGCGCTTGACCACAGGGTGTGCCCACCGGCTTCCCGAGTTTCACCCACATACCCACCGGCCCCCACCGACCAATCATGAGATACAGAAGTTCAAGACACGCGCCCGAATGTGGCGACCGGCGCAATTAAGTCATCACATTCAGGGTACGGACTGCGAATGCTCGGCCGGTCCTATGACGCGACGCGGAGATCGCCGACTAAGAGGTGGGGCTCGAGGCAGAAGTGATTTCGACCTCGACTTTGCGGGTATTCAGATTCCACGGCTTGCAGTGATATGCCTTGCGTTTCGATTTGAGCCGCTTCTGACGGACCAAGTACACGTGGATAAGGCCGGTGCCCAGGACGCCCATGGCTTTGGGTTCAGACACGGTCGCACGGGCCGTAAGGCCATTGTTCGCCAGCACCCTATCCAGCTTTCCCTGCAACAGACGCGCCGTGGCGTCGTTGACCAATAGCGGGGACTTAAACTTCAGTCCCTCAATCCCGGCAGCCCTTGCCATTCGAATCAGATTGTCGAGTTCTTCGAACGCCCCTTTCCACAATGTGGCTGGTTTGTCTGCCTTGAGGAGATTCATATGCACCGTCCACCTGGCAGTCCCGATATTGCTTACGAGGAGGATTCGCCCGTGATAGTTGAACAGAACTCGTCCAATGGCGAGCACTGTCAAGCTCAAGCCAGCGCCCACCCAAGGATCCAGATGTAGAGGTATGGCCACCACGAACGCGAACAATGCTACCCACCAAACTCGTGCCCGCGATCGGCTCACCGTCACAAAGCATCGACGGCCCCAACATGTCCTGGATATCGGTCCTAACGCGAATTGCATAGGGACGGCGAGGAAGACATGCACAAGCCAGCCAAGAATTGCAGCGGCGGTGTATCCGATGAAACGAAGCAGGGTCAGGAGTGATTTGCGCATGTAGATATCGATGAACTCAGATATCTCATGATATGTCTAGACGAAACTTAACCGCGCAACATGCGCGGTTGTTTAGCAGCTAAACGTCGCTCTGAAAAAACGATTCGCCCAGCAGTGGGGCGCTTTCCGGCAGTTTCCAGCCAATGATCTGGCCCTGCGTGCGACCTACCGTGGGGCCATTCCCTTGCGCAGTTTATTTGGGGCTTCTAGCAATTCGCGAATCATCTGTTCCTGCTCGGCCACGCATGGCTCGGCCAGCAAGGTGTCCCACCACTCGTCGTACACAGGCGCCAGCACACCGGCAGGACGCTTGAATTCGCTGGACAGCTGCTTGGTGCGCAGGATGAAGGATCTGTAGCGCTTGACCTCTAGCAGCAGAGCGAGGACGTCCGCGTCATGGATCTTGCCGTCCGGGCCGCGATGACGATCCTGAATGGCACGAAGCTGGGCAAGCGGAAGGGGAGGTCTGAACGGCATGATAAAAATACTGTATGGACATACAGTATAAACAAGCCTAGAATCCGCGCCATACCACCCCGATTTATGGGGCCGAAATAGGGGCAGCAAGGTGATTGATCCCGAAGAGTGGCGCCGCATGGATGACTACTACTGGGCCGGGCCGGCAGGCTGGACGATCTGTCGCGTATGGGTAGATGGCCGGTATCAGCACGAGCTGTGGCATACCCGTGGAGAAGCAGGGCGGCTTATCGGCATGCGAGCTTCATTCGAAGCCGCGATTGCGCTTTTCGACCATCAGACTGGTTGATAGCGCGCATTCAGATGGGGTCTACGGGGTCAATAGCGTCGGGCAGTTGATACTTCGAGTTGCCAACCTCCCGTCGTACCGGATGCCAGCTAAACGCATCCTCGGGCAATCCGGAGTGCAGCAGTTCAAGCGCGTGCTGCGTGGGGAAGTCGGGGTCGATCCAATGGATGGCCAGCTCGGGCGGCAGCGCCACTGGGCGTCGATCATGGACATCAATCATGCCGCCCAGCGCATCGTTGGTCACGATGGCGAAACCGTGGGCTTCATCCTTTTCATCACCAGGCCGCCAGCCGGTGAGTCCCGCAAAAAATAGTGGTCCATCCCCATGAATGTAGTAGGGCCGCTTGGGAGCTTTCGTTCCTGTCCCGAGGGCTTTCCACTCGTACCACCCATCTGCCGGCACAAGGATGCGGCCGTGAGCTACGAGCATCTTCCACGGCCAGCCGCCAGCCAGGACCTTGTCCAGGCGTGCGCAATTCATCTTGTACTTCGAGCCTTGGGGTCGATACGTCCAGAACTGGCGGTCCAGCTCGTCAGCACCGGTCAGGCGATGCAACGTGAGCGGGCGAGTGCCCGGGGGTATGTTGAATCGCGGCCCCGCTGGGTCCGCGAAGATCTTACCCAGGTTGGTAAAGATTCGCTCAACGTAGTCCAACGGGCCAGATTTCTGAACGATTCGACCGCACATTGATCACCTCTCCCCCTATGCAGATGTCAGGCCAGTATAGGCGCGTGAATGCAGTGTCAGGAGTGTCGGGCGTTGAAGGACGGAACATCTATCTAAAGCGAATCACTTGGCTAAGAGCGGCGTATGTGGGAAAGAGTTGACTGTCTCTCTCCATGTATTCGCTCGCTTTGGAGTCGACCTTTGACCATTGTTGAACGAAAAGAAAAATGGATTAGCACTGACAGCGAAGCGCCGGATTCCCGACACGTTCTCTAGCGGCTTAGTGGAGATCATATCAATCACTGCTGTCGCAATTTTCAGCAAGAGCCGCATTAATTCCTTGAAGTCTGCTTCCGACACAATATTGAACTGGTGCCCGCCCAAATGATGCGGAATGAAGAAATAATTATCCGAGGCGTTGTCTATCCCTACGTGATCGAAGATATCATAGGTCTGGAGCAAAACTACGTAAATAGTCGTCGCTTCGTCTCCAATACTTGGTTGATCGTTCCTCATCGCCCGCTCAACGTGATTCCAAAGACCATCGTTAATGGATGCTATTTTAAGTCGAATGGCCGCCTCAAAACTAGGCTCGACAGAATAGCTAGCCTCGGCCGTGCCTTTAGCTCCAGGATATATCTTCCGATATAGCAATCGGGGATATGCGACGTAAACCGACGATATGCGATCGTCAGAGTTAAATATCTTTGTTTCGCCAAATTTCCAGGTGGCTATATGCTCGATGAAGTCTTTCTGATGCGCGTAGAAGCCGTCAAGAGAGTTCTTTGCGCTAGCCATTGACAACTGCAAAGCGGCTTGCTGCATCTGTGACGCTGTTTGCGTCGTGCGGTGGATCGCAGCGACTATGGCGGAAAACGGTATCGAAAGCGACAGGAAAGCTAGCGGAAGTTTGCTGATTTCGATGAATTTCGCATAGCCGTTCGGGCTCCAGTCAAATTCATATCCCTGCCATGAAAAGCATCCAAAAAACAAAAACGATGCCACAGGCACCAAAATGCTGATCCAAAAAAGTGGTTGAGCGGACAGTGCTTTTCCGTCGATTCGATACCATTTTTTATAATGGGCGAAGGTTGCAATTATGCACAGGCCTGCCAGATATACGCCAAGAACTAACATCATCTTTTCCGTTATGTAACGGCATGGAATATAGCGGGTCGGGGAGAATTCTGCATGCACCTGCCGCTGCACCTTCGCGGTGCCGCATCTATTCTCTCGACCTACGTGAGGTCCGACCTGGTGTCAGGCCTGGGCGCATCTTGGCCCTGCGCGCACCGAACGCAAGGGGCTTTCGCGGCATATAGCCGCTCGCTGTGCTCGCTTTATATTCCACGTCCCCTTGCCTGCGGCGCTTGTTCCGCAGGGCGCCAGTGCTCCCGTCCCGCCACCCGGCCGGGACCCACCTCCAAGGAGCACTACATGACGCAAGCCACCCTCGCCGAAGCCCGCCGCCTGGTCGCCGATCACGAGCGTCTAGCCTTCCTGCCTAAGCACTTCGGAACGCGGCTGATGCTGCGCGGCGAAATCTCGGTCTACAACTGGCTCGATCGCTTGGCCCAGGACTACCGCGGCGGATACTGGCACTACTACGAGATTCCCAGCGGCTTCTACATGGCGCCGGCTGGCTACGACAAGCTGCGCATCGAGTGGCCCATGAACTGGTGCGACCGAAATATGTCCGCCGATGCCGCCGGCATTGTGGCGACGCTGTACGCGTTGAACGAGCTGTGCAGCCAGCATCCAATCGATGAACTCATCGAGAAATACCACGCGTTGCGCGACTTCGCCGGCGAGCATCTGGAGGCCAGCGCCATCTTCGCGGCCATCGATTGAAAAATGTACTGCCCGCCTTTGGCGGGCATTTCCATTTGCTGCGCCGGCGGAGGTGCGCAGTGATGCCCCTACTAAGTGGCGATGACGGGGGAGGGTAGCGCTTTGAAGGTAGACCGTTGCAAGCCACACGGGGTGGCGGGTCTGCATTCCCGGTCAGGGTGCCACGGCGTTCTCGCGTTCAAGTGCAGCGCGGCGCCGGCTGCGCCGGCGCCACTTGCGGCCGCTGGCCGTCTTCGACACTTGAGTAACTGTGTGCGATGTCAAGCCTAAAGAATGTTGAGCAGAGCACTATAGGTGCCCCCGCGCGCCGCAGGGGTAGTACGGGTGCGGTGTCGACCGCCTCTTGTGCCGCCTGCTGCGATGACTGCGCCGCGAATCACAAAAGAAGAGGCCACTCGATCACGCGAGGATTTGCAGGTACGGGTTCTTGTCAACGATTGCTGCCCGCGACTTCTTCTTCAAAAACGAAAGGAGATCGTCCCGGCGCTGTAACAGCATCACGATCTCCTGCAACGAACAGAGGACCATCGTCTTCTGGGCCAGGGCGTTCGCACACTCCTTGACCACAGGTTCGGTGAAGCCTGCGGACGAGATGAATATGCCCTGTGCGTTTGCTCGGAGGAAGAGGCGACCTAGATGCGGAAAGAACTCTCCAGTGCCAACCGGCGCCTTGAGCCACTTCATCTCTACCAGGTGGATGGCGCCATCGACTTCAATGACTCCGTCGATCTGTTCGAGCACAACCAATGTGTCAGGGTCCTTTCGCCGGAAGTCCTCACGGACCAAGATTCCGTAGGCTTGAAACAGGTCATTTAGAACGCCTTCAAGAAGCTTTCCGCGCTCCTGAGGTCTGTCGTCCATGCCGAACAATGCAGAGAGCCGCGTTTCCACCTGCTCAATCTTGGCGCGCTTCTCCGCCGATGCTGCCTGCTCTGCGCGCTGGCGGGCGAGCGTAACTTCACGCTCGGCATCCCGTTCTTGTTTCATGCGCGTGAACGCGTCCTTTGCGTTGACGGCTTCACGCACGCTGGTGACAAGCCCTTTGGCCTTCAACTGATCTTCCGGCCAACAGGTCTCGAAGTTCTCGAACTCCACAACGCGCTTGATGATCTCGCGCCGAGGACGCAGCCCGCTATCGCCACGAACGTTGACCTTGGTGAGCACTTTGCGGACGATCTCAAACTTGTTGATCGAGTGGGGATTCGTCGCCAAGGTACGTTCGACCTCTGATAGATCCTCGTCGGCTACGCCAGCGCCGCGCAGGAATAGCACAACGCCTTTCTTCGCCCGGCTTAGTCGAGGAACGGTCTCAACCAACAGCTCAAGTAGCTCCGGTGGATAGTGGAATGCGTCGGCCATGTAGTTGTACCTACTCTCAAGCGCCCCAGATGGCCTTCTTGGCCGCTTCGCTCAACACGTCAACGACGATGTCGCGCACGCCCTGAGCTACGGTGCCGCCGACCTTGGTCATTGCCTTCTTGAAGCGAAGAGACGCTACTTGCGTCTTCGGGCTGTCTTTCGTCAACTCAATCAAGTCAGTACGCAACTGCACAAGTTCTGTGTCGGTCAGGCCGCCGCCCACTTCCACCAGTTCGACAGCACTTTCGACCTTGCGAGCCGTCCACGGGAACTCGCTTCCGCAGTTGTGACAGTGCGCAGGTGGGATGTATTCACTCAAGGAGAACACCCCTTCGACGTAATAGTATCCACGTATCGCAGCACGGCACGACGGGCACTGGGTCATCGTCGGCTCGCCGCACGAGGAGCAGAACTTCTCGCGCAACTCCGGTGATGTGTCTGCCGAACTGGTGGACACATGCCCGTTCGGGCAGACCTCTGCAACACGGTAGGTACCCATCGTCCCTCCAAGAGCTACGTTGCTCACTGTAACATGCATGTTGCAGACGTTCGATTTGGCACAGGCCCACGAAGCAAGAAGCACCTGCCGCAGAATCGCTGCAGATGCCGGCTGCTAAGGGTAGATCGAGGTGGGCTCTTTAGGTTTGAACCAACGACAAACTGAATCGCCCCGGTTTTCGCGGAGGCTGTTTGGTTAGAGTAAAAACGGCCTCGTCGGCGGTTTTGCCGAGTTGGTCGTAATAGTTTGCCTCAGCCTCGGCGAAAACCGGGGCGATTCAGTTCGTTCGCTACAAAACACAATGCGAATCGCGTTAGTCGTCGTCAACGAAACCAATCATCCGCGAGCACATCGCGATTAGTGCTGAGTTCGGTTATCGCCTCTCGAACAAAGGCATCGACCTCGGCCTCAGGCAGGATAACCCTCACTAGGTGTGAGCTCGAAACCTCAACTTCCGCATTAGGGTGCTCCTCTTTGACCCTTGGCCCAGCCAAGAGCTTCGTGGTCCTTTTGTCCAGGGGCGAATAACTCCCCAAGCTATTCAACGTCTCACGCATCTCGCGAAGCTGAAAGTTAAGCATTTTCTCCATCGTGTCCATTATCCTAGTGCGGTAATCTGTTACCAGAGAGCCAAAATTCGGTAGTTGTTTACGCCCCTCTCCTCCTAAGTAATTTTCGGCTTGGTCACACTGATGCATGGCTTGCAGCGCTGTGAAGATGCCCGTCCTAATTGAGGAGTACATCAGAGTGACAGGCATGTTGTAGTCAGCCTTGCCAATTCCATCATTAGGTTCGAATTGAGCGCTTGAGACCTTGTGATAAAAAGTACCCGCGCCGTAGCAATTTTTCGCCCATGGAAATGTCTGCTGAACAGCCTTTAGTACCTGCGGATATACAGTACTCCAGACGCCACTCGCACCAGGGCCGCGGTCTTCCGTAAACATTCGCTTTACATCGATCACGGTACATCGACCCGCCTGGGTGAGATCGTTTATCACTTGTCTGTACTTCGGCGCAATCTTGTTGCCATTGTCATCTGTAATCAGTATGAAGTAGCATTTATCAAGGCCAACCTTTTTGAAGGCCGCAATAATTTCGCAGATAGCGCGACCGGAGATCACTGTATCCACGAAGATGAACTTCTCCGTTGGCAGATCGCGATCAAGTGCATCAGCCCATCGTCGCCTGGCAAGCTTTTCAACAAGAGCCTTGTATAAAACTAAGTATTGATCTCGGCCATCTCTTCTGATGATCGCAGCGAGAACACGGCTCCAGTACTCCCTGATTGCACCGCTGGTCTGAGACTGTTCGCTAGGATCTGCTGAGAATGGCAAGATCAACTTGCGCATGAACGGCGAGGTGATCAAGTCAACCTTCCCTGCAAGTCGCTCCTCACGCGTCGGCAACTCGTTCGATTGAAGCATGTAAGCCTGCGTAGCTGCACGGACAAACGGCACTGCTCCCCGACTAGGTACAACAAGGTTTTTATAGCCTTCGTCATTCAGTACGCGAATGTAGGCTGACAGTTGTCTCGAAGCTGTCGCATAGTCAATCAGATTTTCAACTGTCAATTCGCGCTGCCAGACTGCAGGTGTCGAATCATCAAAATCACATCTCATAGTTATCTCCCTCGGCGTTTTTTGCCCTGCATGCAAACTCTTTTTGGATATTGGCGATACTAGCCATCTTCACGCTTTGGTTGTAGGTGAAGTAAGTGTGGTCCAGTGGATTCAATGAGGCTGTCTGTAGTCAAAGTCCAACTATGTCCATCACGGTCGTAGACATCTGACCCTGGGGGGGCGTAATCGGCCTGAACCCGTCATCTCAAGAGTGACCCGTGAGGTCCGCTTTTGGCCGAGAGCCGTACTCGTCTATCGGCTGATGACAACCCGGATCCGCCACTGGCCGAGTTAATGTGTTGTTTTACTTGGCCGGTCACTCTTTAGGGCGCACCTCTAGTTGCTCCAAAAACGCTGCAAAGGACGGTGTGCCGGCCAGCAATTGAAGGAGGTCGGCATTGCGGGCGTACCGACGCGCCATTTTTCCGGCGCGATTAGTGAGGGGATAGGCCGCGTTGTAATAGTTCGTATTGACATAGCTACCCAGCCAATCCTCCAACGAATGCTGCAAGGGAATCAAGATAGCGCCACTGCGCTGGAGCTCTTGCATATGTTCCTGCTGCATTTCATCGTCCGGGATCGGAGTGACGATGGCTGCCACATGACGATTGCCTGTCCTTCGCAGATGCATGACCAACGGTGCTACAGACAATTGGCCACCTGCCGAAAACACTGTGACCTTAGCCGGGATTTCAAGACGCGCAAGCAACTCCTCGATAGTCCGAACATCATCCACACCTTCGACGATTATGGTCCAGTCGTGCTGAGGCTTTGGAGTTGCGTCTTCTGCGCCAAGTCGTGCCTGCTCGGCGAGATGAGTGGACAGGGGAAAGAAAGGTTGGCCGTACTCGGCTGCATAACGCAGCTTCACCCGCATGGCCTCATGCATGGAGATTTTCTGGTCTTCAATCAGCAGCAGATCCTGACGGCCAAATAGGATCAGGTTGAGCTCCTTTCCGTAAAGCAGCGCATCTACGGCCTCGGCGCTGTAGTCGGACATTGAGAAGAAGACACCAATAGTGCCGACGAGCTTGCCATCAACTTTGCCCTTGAAGGCATAAAGAGCGGAGGCCGCCATCGGCGGGGTGTGCCACTTGGCCTCTAGCAAAAAAAAACGATCACCGATAGAAAAGGATCCGTCAATTTCCTCTCCGCTGGGACGCATGCTGGCTCTAGGAGCCATGCCTTCGCGCTCAAATATTTGCTTAAGAACTCGCTCAAAGCTGCGGCCGCGACGCTGAAACCAAGCTGGGCTAGCATCCTCAGGCGGTTCAAGAAAGTCGTTAAGTCTTAAGTTCATTACGTATGATCCTATGTGGCAAGCTGTTTAGTTTCAGGAATGTACTATCAGCTGCAGCGCCCGGGCCCGTGTCGTTTTGTCCCGTGGTGAGGGAGCTATGCCAGCGCCAAGAGCATATTGACCGGCAAGCGACCGCTCGCCGGCAGGCAACCCATCAAACCTCGGTTTGCTCTGCCTATTCAAGAGCATCGTCTACCTCGATGCCAGATAGGTGGCATCGTCATGGGTGATCGCGAAGCACTGGCCAAGCAGGTTGCCGATCGTGGATTCGTCCGGGTATCGGAGCCGACGAGCGGCGCCGGCGGAATGATCATTGCGGCAGCGCATGCGATGTCCGACGCAGAGATCAACTATCAGGAAGCCATGCACGTGACTGCGATCGACCTCGACCGCCGCTGCGTGCATATGACGTACTTGCAGCTGGCCTTGCTGCATGTGCCGGCGATCGTCATTCACGGCAACGCGCTGTCGCTCGAGGAATGGGAGCATTGGTTTACCCCGGCGCACGTGCTGGGCGGCTGGAGTGCGCGGCTGCGTCAACGTGAGGCGCTCGATGCGATGCGCAATCTAGTGGAGGCACCGGCGGCCGCTGGCCAGGTGCACGTGGGGCAGCCCGCAGTCGAGGCGCCTGAACCCCAAATCAACGAGGCGCTGTACGCAATGCCGAAGGCAGCACGTCAGGCCGCTGCCGCGGGCCAAATGTCGCTCTTCTAGGCTCGCCGTGATGGCCCCTCATCGGGGCCTGGCGCGCTGGCGACGCGCCAACTTCGGACCATGCAGAGCCACAAGCACTGCACGGAGCATACAGTCGCATCCCACTCCCGCACGGACGCTAGGGCCGCTGCGCGCGGCTTTGTAGCCGCGGCCCCATCTTCAAGGGCTTTCGCGGCATAAACCGCTCACTACGTTCGCTATTTATTCCACGTCCCTTGACCGCGCTTTCGTGGGCTGCGCCCGCCTGCCCCGTGCAGTGCAATGCAGATCGGCTGACATTGCTGCACGCAAGGAGCCAACCATGAGTCGTGTTGTCCTGGGCGATTGCCTGTCCGTTCTTCCCACCTTGCCGGATCGCTGTGTTGACCTGGTACTGACCGATCCGCCGTACCTGGTCAACTACGTTGACCGCTCCGGCCGGAGCATTGCCAATGACCGCACCGACGAATGGATGACGCCGGCGTTTGCGCAGATGTTCCGCGTGCTTCGCGATGATGCGTTCTGCATTTCGTTCTATGGCTGGAACCGCGTCGATCGGTTCTTTGCCGCCTGGCGCGCGGCAGGCTTTCGTGTTGTAGGCCACATCGTGTTCGCCAAGCAATACCAATCGAATGCGCGATTCTTGGCGTACCAGCACGAGTCCGCCTACTTGCTAGCCAAGGGCCAGCCGGCGCTGCCAGCGACGCCATTGCCCGATGTGCTGCCCTGGAAGTACACCGGGAACCGCCACCATCCGACCCAGAAGCCGGTTGAATGCCTGACGCCGCTGATCGAAACCTTTAGTCGTCCGCGCGACATTGTTCTAGACCCGTTCGCCGGTTCCGGTTCCACGTGCGTGGCCGCCCGGCAGACCGGTCGGCGCTTCTACGGGATCGAAATGGACCCGAAGTACCACGACGCCGCAATGCAGCGCCTCGCGCTGGCCAGCCAGGAAAGGATCGCAGCATGAGCCGGACAGCTAACGAAATGCAGAGTGGGCTTATCGCATACCTACAAGGCTACGGCCGCAACAATCGGGCAGGTTTATCCGCGATCGCCGCATACGGCGCCTGGCCGGTGCTGGCGGCTCAGGAAATTGAACAACGCATGGCGCGATTCCTCGAATCCTTGCCGCTGGACGAGGTGCGAGCCATCGCCCTGTTGGAAATCAACCTCAACGAGCTGGCCAGCCAGGTGCTGGTCGAACTGGATAGGGAGTGACGGATGGCAATGCCGCAACTATCCGAGGCCGCGGAACTGGCCATCGAAAACATCGCCCTGGAAATCTTGGACATTGAATGTCTGGAACTTCAGAGGATCCGCTCCAAGGACTATCGCGAAATATCGGTGTGGGATCTTTGGAGGGCATTGCAGGCGGCGTATCTGGCTGGCATGGTGGACCACCACCGGTCCGACTAGCGGGGCCGGTGCGTCAGCCTTCGGCGTGGCGCACCTCGACGCGGCCGCGTACGGCGAATGCATATAGGAGGGCGGTTGCCGCCGGCGGCTGCGTGATCAACCTCGGGGAAGGCGTATGAGACCAGCTCGCCTCAACTGCCGTAGTGTGGGAACAGTCATTCGTCGCCCAGTCATTTGCCGCCTGGATTTAGCAGCTAAACTGCAAAGCCAATATCGCTTTCGCCGCATGCCCGCGGAGCGTTTCCAGGGACGCACAGAAATGAACACTCCTGATGAAGATGATCGCAATGAAATGTACGAGCAGATTGCCCGTGATTTCTATCCCGACCACAAAGCTCAGGCTATTACCGAGTTCACCAGAGACCGCCTTCAATCTTATTACGTGGCGAATCCGCGCGTCATGCGGCCTGCTGTCGATGCGATCCAGGAGGGAAGGAGGCTTCGTTCCAATGGTCATTCTGGCGCCGCCGTCGTGTATTTCGTGACCGCGATCGAACTTCTACTCAAGGCAACGTTACTGAAGCCAGTCGTTCATGGGCTCGTCCACATGGACGGTTTGGCGGAAGTCATCGTGGGGCAAGCACTTGGACAAGCCGGCTTCGATCGGTACGTAAATTTGCTCAAGACGTTGTTCGCTGATCTTGCCGGTATGGACATTGCTGAAGTTCGACGACCCCTGGTGTCGAAATCTTTGCTCGAAGAATGCAAGCAGCAGCAGAAGTTGCGCAACCAGATCATCCATCAGGGAGCAAGGGCGGATATTGAGCAAGCCGAGTCGGCCCAACTCGTAGCCGTTGCAGTGTATGAGTTAGTTGTGCAACCAATGCTCAGCGCCCTTGGACTATGGGTTCTCGAGCACGGAGAGATCCGCGTCTACGGGACCGGTTTCGCCGCCAGCAACGCCTAAGTAGAACCGTGTAAGAGGTCGATTTTTTTATAGCTGGTCCGCCATTATGTGCATACGCAGCAGGATCAGAAAGTGGACGATCAGGTAAGCCAACCAGGCTAGGGCGTGCCCCTACGCTACTCGCTACGGGTCGGGCTCTCGCGCTGCGCGTCAAGCCTGGCCAACCCCGCCAGTCTTGCCCCCCGTGGGGGCTTCCATCCGTCCCTCCCTCTGGTCGGCTCACGCCTCCGCGCCTGACGGCGCTGCGCGCTACCGCTTGCCAACGGCCTACGGCCGAATTTGAGCCCTACGGGCTTGGGGCGCTCGCCGCGCGGCACGCCTGCGCCTCTCTGGCTATCTCACGCAAGCCTGGCGCCCTGTCAGTCCCCGCGCCCTAGAAACGCCGACTGTATCACTGCGTTCGTCCCTCCAAGGGGTTCGCTTCGCCAGGTACTCACCCGGTCCTTGCGCTGAGCGCAAGGCTGCGGCTTCCGTTCCTGCCCCTTTCCGCTCCTCTCTCCATGATCCAGATCGGCACGGGCTCGGCGACTAACAGGACTGGCGGCAAACACCACGAAGACAAAGTCCAGCGATTCCAGCCGTTCACGATCGGGCTAACGATCTTCAGGCCCGGTCAGCACTTCAAAACAATCTTTGATGCAGAGGAAATAGCCATGGCAAACACTGTACAGATAACTGCAACGCCGAAGCCCTTCGTTGTGTTCCTTCGCGGCTTGGATGCCCGAGTGGCTCGTACTAAGGCCACCGGAATGTTCGACGATGAAAGTCGCTACATGGAGCTTGGCTACTCGCAAATGCTTGCTCACGTTCAGGGCCGGGAAGACTTTTCCCGTGGCCGTGACGCCGAAAACGTACCGCCGCTGCTGGCGGATGTTGCCGAACTGGCAAGCGCATGGGTGGACGGCTGGAACGCCGCAGAGGAATCCATAGCCATGGCCGAATGTTCGTGCTGCTACGACGGCTTCGGCAATCCTTGCCCGCACCACGGCTGAGTGCGGAGCCGAGATGCTTATCAAGTACGTAACGGACCAGATGGAAGGCGAGCCGGATATTTTGGCCGCGCTGCGCCACCGGACTTTGCTCCTGCGTGGCCTGGATGGGTTGACCCTGCACGTCCAACAGGCACCGACCCAGGGCTGGACACATGAGGGGCTTTGCGATGTGCAACCTGAATCGGCCGTGATCGGCTGCGATGCGTTTCTGGGAACGTCCTGGATCGGTTCAACCGAAGTCTAGTCAAACAAGGAAATCCACCATGTCTTGCGGCGTCGTTCTGTACACCCACCTTGCTTGCGCCCAGTGCGAGCTTTCTAAAGATGATCTTGCCGCACGCGGCATCGAGTTCACCGAACGCAGCGCCGCCGACTTTGCGCAGGCGCTCGCGGAAAAAGGCTATGACACCGCGCCGGTCTTGGCCGTCGCCATCGAAAACGAGTTGGTCGCCTGGACAGGCCACCGTCCCGACATGATCGAACTGCTGGCCGACTTGTTGGACACCGGCCCGGTCGCTGCGGACGGCCTGCGCGAAAGTGACGCGGCAGAGGAAGCCGTGTTGACCCGGCTTCAGGTGATGCACGAGATACGTGATCACCAACTGAGCGCCGAAGACTTTTTCACCGACAACGGGAACCACCCGCTATATCGCGGGCGCGACCTGCTGAACTGGCTGGGCTATTAAGTAAAAGGCCCCTGTCGGCTGCAACCGACAAGGGCCATCACCCGCAACCCTCGGACTAGGAGAATCGTGATGAACCACGACTTTATCAGATTGGCGAACGACATGCGCCGCGCTCACTTGCTGGGCCTGGGCTTTCGCATTCCCGCGATGACCATGCGACAACTCACCGTCCTAATCGCCGCGCTGGACGAGCCTGCCGCCGCGCCGCAACTGCACTGATCCCGATACTGACCTGGAGTACATACCTATGAAACTCGATTCCAACGAACTCGCCGCCGTCCACGCTGCCGCAATTCGCATGGACATTCCCCATTCGCAACTGCGCCTCAGCGACACGTATCAGGCTCGTGGCGTACAAGACCGCAAGCACGATCCTGAACTCCTGCAATTGAAGGCAACGATTCGGGCCATGGGCGGGCTGTTGCAAAACCTGGTTGTCGTCGCCGCGCCGGACGGTTCCTACGAAGTATGCGCGGGCGGGCGGCGTTGGACGGCCCTCGGCCTGCTGATCGAAGACGGAGTTTTCCCTGCCGACTACCCGGTCGCTTGCCTCGTGATTCCGGCCGCTTACGCTTACCACGCCAGCCTGATCGAAAACATCGGGCGCAAGGCGATGCACCCGGCAGACGTGTATGCGGGGTATGCGCAACTGCGCGCCGATAACTGGACGGTAGAGGCTATCGCGGCGGCTCATGGCGCGACCGAATCGGCAGTGAAGAAGCTGCTTGCGCTGGGCAGCGTTTCCCCCGCGTTGATGCAGCTTTATCGCGACGGCAAGATGGAATTGGTGGATATGCAAGCGCTGGCTTCCGTCGCAGACCATGCCCGCCAAGAAGCCGCATGGAAGTCGGCAAACGGGCAATACTGGAACCGGCCTCACTACATCCGGAGTCTGTTGGGGGAATCCGAAATCCGCAGCGACTCGGCCGCTGCCCGCTACGTGACGGTCGCGGCCTACGAGAAGGCGGGCGGGGACGTCCGCCGTGATCTTTTCGAAGACGACGTGTATCTGACCGACTCGGAAATGGTTCGCTCGATGGTTAAGGCGAAGATGCAACGGTCCAAGCGCAATAAGGCAATTGAGGCAGAAGGCTGGCTCTGGGTGGATTATCAAGTGTCGTTCACGGACCAGGACAAAAATAATTTTGGAGAGATCGCACGCGCGCGTCGTGAGCCGACCAAAGACGAGGCGAAGTCGATGAAGGCGCTGCAATCCAAGTTGGAAAAGGTTGGCGAGAGCCTTGGTGAGTTGGAACAGGACGATGATCGCGACGACGACAAGTACTGCCAGTTGATCGACGAGCATGAACGGCTTCAAGAGCAAATCCAAGCGCTCCGCGACTCATTCGCGGATTACCCCTCCGACCTCAAAGCCCTGGCTGGCGCGGTCCTGCACCTGACTTATCAAGGTGAGCTGACCGTTACCCGTGGCCTGATCCGCCAGGATGAACGCGAGGCGGTGGCGCAAATCGTGCGCAGCAAAGCAGGAGAGGGTGACACGATGGCGGGCGTGGACTTGCCCCCCGTCAAAACACGGCCCGTCCATTCTGAAGCGTTGACCACTCGCCTTCACGCGCAGCGCGTGATAGCCATTCAAGCTGAAGTCATGGCGCGTCCTACGCTGGCGCTTTGCCTGCTTATCGAACAGATGCTGGGCGATTTTGAATTCAACCGGCGTCCCGGCAGCGGCGACACTTTCGATTTTTCGTTGCGGCCCGCGCATCACGATCTGGCGAATACCGACCCGGACATCAAGGCCAGTCCGGCGTGGGCAGCGGTGCAGGAGCATATCGAAGCCGCGACGAAGGGTGTGCCCGAGGACGGCGCAGCCGTGCTGCCCTGGCTGCTCGAAAAATCGCACGCCGATTTGATTTCATTGTTGGCAGTACTGGCCAGCGTTTCGATCTACCGCCATCGCAGCCATGCATACGGATCGGAAACGAAGCACCTGGACCGCCTGGGAGAAATGGTAAGCCTGGACATGAGCAGTTGGTGGAAGCCCACGGCGCAGTCCTACCTCGCCCACGTGTCCAAGGACCGAATCGCAGCAGTGGTCACGGAAGCGGTCGATGCCGAGCAGGCGAAGCCGCTGCTTGCGATGAAAAAGGCGCAGGCCGCCACCGCTGCCGAGCAATTGCTGGAAGGGAAGGGCTGGGTGCCTGAACTGATGCGCGCCCAACCCCTTCAGGTCGCACTGGCCGTGGAACACCCGATGGGGGAAATGGAGGAATAAGGAGCATGTCCGCAGGGGCCGCGCGACGGCCCCTGGCCCAGAACGCGAGCCGACGGGCGTTCCGGTCCGTGGGTCGTCTGCGACACGGCGAAAACAACGGAATATTCCCTTGATGGAATATTCCGTGCAGGTTATAATTTTTCAAACAGCAACGGCGGGGAACTGATGGTTTGGGAAGTTGAGTTCACGGATGAGTTCGAAGACTGGTGGAACAGCTTGTCCGTCAGCGAACAGGAATCAGTGGCCGCCACGGTTGGGCTGCTAAAAAAACGGGGCACGTCGTTGGGCTTTCCGCATTCGAGTGGAATCAACGGCTCAAAACACGAACACATGCGTGAGCTTAGAACGCAGGCGGGCGGGCATCCTCTGCGTACCCTGTACGCGTTTGACCCCAGGAGGACCGCCATTTTGCTGATAGGCGGTGACAAAACGGGGAATGACCGCTGGTATGAAGAGTTCGTGCCGCGAGCCGACATGCTTTACGACGATCATTTGGAACAATTGCGAAAGGAAGGGCAGATCAATGGCTAAGAAATTTGCAGCGCTCCGAGCGGCCATGTCGCCGGAATCTCAGCTTCGCGCCAAGGCTGCTACGGAAGAGATGCTCCGGGACATGCCGCTACAGGAATTGCGTCAGGCCCGTGGTCTGTCGCAAAAGGTCCTGGCCGACATATTGCACGTACAGCAGCCGTCCATCGCCAAGATGGAGAAGCGGACGGACATGTACATTTCGACGCTGCGCAGCCACATCGAGGCGATGGGTGGCCAGCTTGAAGTTGTCGCCCGGTTCCCGGACGGGTCCGTGCGGATCAGCAACTTTTCCGACCTGTCGGACAAGATCGGTGGGGCAGAGCTAGTGGAAGCTAGACCATGACCATGCACCGCCCGCCGCACCCCGGGGAAATTCTCCGGGAGGACGTAATTGCCCCCTTGGGGCTATCTGTGACCGAGGCTGCTGAACGGCTGGCCATGTCGCGGGTGGCACTTTCCCGGGTACTCAATGGCAAGGCTGGTGTCCGCCCAGATCTGGCTGTCCGGCTTGAGCATGCTGGGGTCAGTACCGCACAGGCCTGGGTGGCAATGCAGGCCAACTATGATTTATGGCAGGCGCTACAGCATGAGCAGCCGCCTGTTCGGCCGTTGGCCTCAACGGCAGCATCGCACTGACCTAAACCATCCGCCAAAGCAAAAGGCCGCCCTAGGGCGGCCTTTTGCTTTGGATGTACCAACGGGTTTGGTATGGGGCGGCCTATCCCACCGGCTGCGCCGGCGGGGCCGTCCTGCGGACTTCGTGAGCGTCCCCCGGACGCTCACAGGTGCCCTTAAGGCCCCCGCCGCCAGGCGGCGGCGGGTCCCTTAAAGCCACCACACAGGACGCACCCTCCGGGTGGGTTTATCTCTTTGATTTTTGTGGGTTTTCTTGCGAGAGAGCTTTTTTCTTTTGTCTGACAACGAAATCGCTGCGATAGGCCAAAGCCCCGCGCCATATGGCTCAAAAACCGGTGCGCGCGTATACAAAATGGGTGTGAGAGGCAGGCCGCAGGACTAATCGGACCCAACCGTGACCCAACCGTGACCCAACCGGGACCCAACCGGGACGCAACCGGGACGCAACCGGGACGCAACCGGGACATGACCGTGCCACATCCTGGATATGACCGAGCCATTACCGTGCCAAATCGACGGTGCAACCATGGCCCTCACTGGAGGATAGGCCGGAAGCATGATGGACCGAACGGGCGAAACACGGACGATGGGGCGACGGGCAATGATCTGTTGTTGCCAAAATCACGGCTGGGCGTGAAACCCTGCATTCATCCATTGGTGCCTGTGCATCGGGCTGCTTCCAATTCTTCGAGAGATGAACACACCAGTGGCCAGGACTAACGAATGCCTTGAGCACCCCATTTTTCACGCTCGCAATTCTTTCCGACCCGGAAGAAAGGTAACGATCACCCGTCAAACCTTCCGCTTACAGCAGAAACTGGCGAAGCGGCGTCAGGATCCGTTCGGCCACGATCGGTGACACGCTGTTGCCAATTTGGCGGAAACTGTGCCACTTGGTAGGGTCGAATACGAACCAGTCTGGAAAGCCTTGAAGTCTTGCGGCCTCCCGCGGCGTTATCACCCTCGGCGCACTGAAGTGGATAGGCCTCACCGCTTGATACGATCCTTTGTCGGAACCGGTCCCCGCACGTAGCGTCGGGCAAAAGCCGTTTGGATCCAAACGGCGTGACCTAGTGGCCGCATCCATCTGGCCATACTTAAGAGCTCGGTAACGGCGCCGCAGTTCGTCGCTATGGCGTGTCCCTAGGCAGCCCGATACTTGGCCTTTTTCGAAGTAGCGTTCAAGGAGCTGTGGGTCGCCTACCCCTTGCGGCACGCAGTTGGTAATACGATCGGCTAAAAATTCTCCGCCGCATGTCGTAGCAGACCTCCAGCCGAGTTCTTCAGTCTGCCAGCGGGAATCGATGCGTAGAGGAAGACCTTGAAGGGCGAGCGAAACGATAGCCTGTTCGATATGCGTAGGAGGAGCAAAGTGCTCCGCGGTCAACTCTACACTGAAGCGATTTGGCTGATAGCCGATGAAAAAAATTCGCTTTCGGGTCGTCGGCGCTCCGTAGAGATTCGCCTGAACCTCGATCGGATCTAGGACGCAATAGTTACCGGGCACGTTGCGAAGCGCTTGCGCCCGGATGTCGTCATTGCGCTCCGCTAGGATGCCAGGCACGTTTTCAGCAACGAAGAACGCCGGGCGCATTTGGCTGACCAATCGGAAGAAATCCGAGAACAGCCCGTTACGCGCATCTCCGGCGTCTTTGTTTCCAATGCTGCTGAAACCCTGACACGGTGGCCCGCCGATCAAGCCGTCCAGCTCTCCCGCTTGAATCCCACTGAGAGCAAGGAGGCTTGGCCCGTCAAGTGTGGATACGTCTTGAGCGATGTGCACAGTCGTGGGAAAGTTGCGCTTGTGCGTTGCCATTGCCTGCTTATCAAGTTCCACTGCGGCACGGACTTCAAAGCCAGCTCGAAAGGCTCCGAGGCTCAATCCCCCGGCTCCTGCAAAAAGATCAATTAAATTGGGCATCTCGTCTCGCGCTCCTCATTACTGGGCGCGATTCTATAGAAAAGGCGACTAATCGTCGACCGCAAAACCGTCATTTCTCCCATGACGAATAGCCGAAGCATCGATCGGGCCCGCCCCACTGTTTGCACTCAATCTGCGAAGCATCCAGAGGCGGATCTGTGCCCTGGGAGACGGATCCGCAGTCATCGCGGCACAGCGTATCTTGATGGGCTGTAGCAATAAGCTACACTTTAAAGTGCGGACGTTCGATCGGCTGTTGCCAGTCAGCGTTACAGCATCCAAGCGGACTTGGGTAGGCGATAAAGAAAGAACCTGGAACGACACCACAACAATGCATGAGAGGGAACGCCATGGTCACCGCAAGTAAGAGAAGTGCCGGCGCTTCGAAGAGTACACCAGTTGTTGTAAAGAACGACGTGGATGTGACGCCGCCGAAGCGCTTCTTTGTCGAGATGCTCACTCGCGATATCGAGCTAGAGGATGCGATATTGGATCTTCTGGACAACTGCGTCGACGGCGCTGTTCGGGTCAATGCGAACAAGCGCAAGCAGCCTGCTGCGGAACATGCATATAAGGACTTCTGGGCCGAAATCGAACTAAATGAAAAGCGGTTTTCCATTAAGGATAATTGCGGTGGTATTCCGTTCGACGTTGCGCGGGATTACGCATTCAAGTTCGGAAGGCCGCGCGGTGACATCGATGAACACGTCCAGACGGTGGGTGTCTACGGAATCGGTATGAAACGGGCACTGTTCAAGCTTGGACAGGATAGTAAAGTCTTTAGCCGGAGCCCTAGTGGCGAATTCATGGTGCACATTGATAGGGCATGGATTCAGAACGATAAATGGAACATCAACCTCGGTGTAAGTAAGGCCGGCGTATTGAAAGATGACGGGGTCAAGATTGAAGTAACAGATTTGCACCCTGGAATAGCTAGTCGATTTGACGGTTCTGCCAGTGCTTTTGAGGGCGACCTAATTGAAAAGATACGTAACCATTATGCGTATATCATTCAAAAGGGCTTCGCAGTCAAAGTTAATGGAACACTTGTCAAGCCAAATTTGATCCAAACACTTATAGACAGCAAACCAAAGAAAGGCGTTCCTTCTCTTGCTCCGTACCTATACGAAACAGAGGAAGACGGGGTGACAGTACGGTTAGCTATGGGTATGTATGCAGCATTTCCGACCGAGACTGAGCTCGGGGACTTCGTAGAAGGAAAACGAAGCAAGAATTCCGCCGGTTGGACGGTGATTTGCAATGACCGGGTGGTCTTGAGCCATGACACCACACATCGAACTGGATGGGGAGAAGCTGGCGTGCCTTCTTACCACAGCCAGTTTGTAATGCTTTCTGGAATTGTTGAATTCACCGGCAACGACGCTGCTAAACTGCCGGTCACAACAACCAAACGGGGCATTAACCTCGATTCACCTCTGTACGCCTCGGTCAAAGATGTGATGCGCGACGCCCTCAAGCACTTCACGACATTTACCAATCATTGGAAATCGGATACTGAAGAGCGCGGTGCATTGCAGCGGCACGCCGTTGCAATGGACATTCGGACGGCTGCCAAGCAAATTCCGTCCGCTAAGTGGCAGGAAGTGCGCAAAAATCTCAAGGGACGACGTTATGTGCCAGACCTGCCTAAGCCGAATACAGTCCGAACCCATGGACGCCTGAGTTTCGTGCGCCCACTAGAGTCAATCGAGACTGTCCGCGATTATCTTGAACTCTCTAATGACCAATCGATGTCCGATGTTGGCGCAGCGGCTTTCGACTGGGTTGAGGACCAGGCTAAAGCATGAGCGGCACTGATATCGCCTACCACTTGAGGCCGAACAAGGCCATTGATCGCAACCTCTTCATAATGCTTTTGGAGCGCGTGGGACGAGTTCGAAATATTTCGAATTATGAATACATCGGCTTCGGTGGCCCCATGCTGGAGGACTACAAGGCAATGCATGCTTCGCTTCGAATTACGCGAATGCATTCCATTGAGCGAGACGAGGACACTTTTAAGCGGCAGCGATTCAACAAGCCGGCTGGCTTCGTCAATTTGCACTTTAAAGATAGTGACGAGTTTTTCCGTACTCATGCCTACAGCGCCGCCGGGACCATCGTCTGGCTCGATTACGTCGACTGCCAACATAAGACACAGTTAGACGAGTTGGTTACGGTGGCTTCCAGTCTGGATTGCCACGACATCATTAAGATCACACTCAACGCCAACGTCAAGTATCTCGGATCGGAAGACAAGCCGACCCAGGACCGCGCAAGGCTTCGACTCGCTGAGTTCGTTCGTCGTATGGGGAATTACGCCCCGCCCGATTTGTCGCCTGCCGACATGCAGGGGAGGCGCTTTCCGCGAACTTTGCAAGCGTGCGTGAAACGCGCGCTTGGTAGCCTTCCGGCAGGACGGGGAGGGCGGTATTTTCAAATACTCTCGTCATTCCAGTACGCGGACGGACAGCCTATGCTGACCGTAACTGGAATTATCTTTAAAACGCCGGCACGAGCGGCATGCGCAGAGTTCAAACGACTATCTAGAATACAGAGTTGGCCGTTCACAAACCTCGACTGGGCTGAGCCGCGGCCTATCTCCGTGCCGGCACTTACCGCTAAAGAGCGAATGCGCCTAGACGAGGTTTTGCCATTTGAGAGAGGATCGGACTCGCAGTGGCAGGCAAGGCTTGAGCGTCATTTGGGATACAAGCCAGGGGGCACCTCGGAATCTCTTGCACACTATGCTAGGTATTATCGCACCTACCCACATTTTTCACGCATAGTCCTCTAAATTTGGGAGCATCAACTTCACTGTTCGATATGACTCCCCAGGTTGGCTAGGGCCGGCGAAAATCGCCCACGTCGGCGACCTATCGTTGGAGTGCGCTATCTGTCACTTCCTTTTCTTCGGAGTTGGCAACCATTCGTGATGGCGTATTCTTGAGACGCCATGGTCGCGACGCCTCAAGGCCGATATCGAGAGCGGCCGTCTTCTCCTCCAGCCGGTTCACTGCACCGGACAGCTTGGCGGCGTTCTCGGTATAAATTTCTGTGTGATACCGTGCCCGGGAAATTGCCACGTAATAGACGTCCCGCTGCGTGGTGCGGCTGAAACTCTCAGAGTTGATCAGCGCGCGATCGCACGTCAGCCCCTGCGCGCTGTGGCTCGTGGACGCGTAGGCACGGTCCAGATGCAACGGTGCTGTTGCCGCGTCCATCACGATTCGTCGCTTGCCGCCGCCGATGGTGACCGTTGTTGGCGTGACGGCGAGCACCTCAAACCGATCACCGTTGGCCAAATCGAGAGCCGCGTTGTGCCTCGTCGCCCGAACCCAATCGCCAGCGGATAATTCTGCCTTGACTGGTTCGTAGACTGATAACTTGGCGGCGCGCGCTGGATTGAAGGTGGTCCGGACCTTACTTTCCATATGCTCTACAACTAGGTCATTGGGCTTTCCGGCAAGCGTGCCTATGACGCGGTACATCTCGCCCTGGCGCAAATTCCCGGTTTTGTAGTCTCGCTCCGGCTGCACGATATCCCCAACGATGAAGTACTTGGCGACCCGCCGTTCTGCCTGCGTAGTGTCGCGTCGGGTGAGCATCTTGAATTCAAAGCCGCGGCCGCCCAATCCTAGCGCCTGGTGAGTTGCCTCGTTCAAAGCGTTGCGCGAATCATTGGTGCCAGTCACGATGAGCGTTTCCCGCCGCTCGTCGTCGTTCAGCGTTGCGTATCGCGTCGCTATCGCGTCATATCGTTCGCCGTCGTCCTTGATGGTGTGCACGGCTTTCAGCTTCTGATCTAACACGCCAAGGGAGGCCGACGCCTGACCCTTTGCAGCTAGTTCCACCGCAGCCTTCAATTCAGGCGATTTCTGCCGAATGATGTCGCCCATTAGGGCTGTAGCCATGCCAGCGACCTGCAATTGGTGAAACGGGCGGCCAGCCTCGATGGCCTTGGTTTGGCCCGTGTCGCCCAGCATGACGATGCGTGCGTCGTCAGCCTCGGCCATTTTCATCAGGCGTTCCATGAGGCGGGCTGGGACCACGCCCGCCTCATCGATGACCAGGACGGTCTTCGGGTCGAGCTTGAAGCGGTCTTTCTGACGTGCCTCCAGAACAGACGCCACGGTCCTGGATTCCATTCCAAGTTCCCGCAAGGCCTCGATCTGCTTGCCGTAGGACGCCACGGCCTGGACCTTGAAGCCCGCTGCTTCAGCGGCCTCCTTGACCTCAGCCAGCATGTGCGACTTGCCGGTCCCCGCCAGGCCTTGGACGCCGATGAATCGGTGTGGCGTGCTGAGGATCAGATTGGCGGCCGCCAGCTGGCCTGGCTTCAGCGAGCGGCCAGCCATAGCGCCTTGGGCTGCTTGAATATCCAAGATTGGCGCGACCTGGTCACGCCCCTCGCGCTCGATCTGGAGGATTCGCTTTTCGCGCTCCCGTGCCACCTGTGTGGTGTACCGTGCGCCGGTCGGAACAAGCTCGCCGCGAGCAATTGAAATGCGGATTCTCTCTTCCGCATGTTTTTTTCTCATGCCACCGACGACGAGGGCGGCGACCAAGTCCGACCGTGATTCGCCGGCACCATCTTTGTCCTTCGCGTGCCGGTACTGAA
Organism: Achromobacter kerstersii; assembly: GCF_902859595.1. Taxonomy (GTDB): domain Bacteria; phylum Pseudomonadota; class Gammaproteobacteria; order Burkholderiales; family Burkholderiaceae_B; genus Achromobacter; species Achromobacter kerstersii. The sequence continues at coordinate 287,590 of NZ_CADIJQ010000009.1, forward strand.
TCGTCCCAAGGATCAGATGGCCTTTATCAAGTGAGCGCTTGACGGCCGATTTGAGGTCGCCCAGCTTTATGCCCATGCCGTGCGAACGGTGCAGCGCGGTCTTGAGCATCTCTTTTCCGTCCATCACGGATTCGCGTTCGGTGTGGTGCTTGATCGCCCACCGAAGACACTCGTCGGCAATCAGAGCAGCCGCTTCCGGCGTCAATTCCTGACGGGGCGGCTTGCCGCTTTCCAATTCGGCTTCCTTTTCCAGTGGTTGCTTTACTCCATTGAAATCAATGCCGAGTTCAGTCGCCTGTCGTTCCCAGTCACGCTGAAGTTCTTCGCGAGAAATTTCGGGTGCCTTGTCCAGGCGAGTTTTGAGCGCGATAGTTTGCTTGAGCGCTCTGCTCGCAGATTCGCGCGTTTCACCCAATGCCGCCAGTTCGGCATTGATGTCCTGCGATCGCTTGGAGAACCCTTCGATGTGGTCCCGAGAGATATGCGCGAGTTCGAAGCTCTTGCCCTCGTAGCGAATTTGATGGCCGGACTTCTCCAGGCTGCTGGCCAGCTCGGCGTGATACACCGATTCCATCATGGACTTCAATCGATAAATTTCGTCGTTCGATATGGCGACCCAGCGGCCATCGGCGCGTTGGGTGAGGTTCATCAACAGTGCGTGGGTGTGCAGCTGGGGATCCGAATAGGCACCATCCGTTGGCCTGGCCGTCTCATGCCGGAACTTTGCGATCACCGCGTTGCCTGTGCGCTCAGTAGTCGTAATCCCCTTTTCAGTTTGGCGCGCGCGCAACAGCTCATGTTCTAGAAAATCCAGCGCCTTGGTGACGGCGTAATCATGGGCCTCGATTACCGAGGCATCCTTGCCGGCCAGCGCCTGGATGCTGACGCTCTTGGGCGGTGAAAACGTCATATCCAGTGCCGCACGCGCCTCAGCATCCAGCCTGATCGAGCGCGATAGTTCAACGTCGGGGCCGAAGTCACCGCGCAGCGCACGCAGAAATTCCTCCTGCTGTATGGCGCCGGTCAATCCGAGCGCGTCAGCGGCCTTGCCTTGCCACTGCGCAGCGGTTCCGTCACGACTGTAGTAGTCGTCTTTCTGGTCAGCATAGTAGTGCGACGCCTTTGTGGCTGCACTGCGATGGATAGATTTCAAAGAGATCATAAAACTCTCCAAAGGGACCAGGCCGTCGCTCGACGCGACGGCCTCGGGTGCAGCGGCTAGGCCGCTATTGTTGGATCTTCCGGCAGGTCAATTTCGCTCCACCGCTGCGGTTCGTTGGTGCCGGAGTGTGCGACGTCGTGCGCGTTCGCTCGCTTCGCTTCCACAAACGGTGCGTTGCGAACAGCAAAATTGACTGGCTCAAGCAGGAATTTCGAAATGGGCCGGTCGCCCGCGAACGCAATCCAGCCCGTGAGTTCAGGCAGGGTTTGGACCTGCGCCGCAGTGACTACGCGCTCGGTCGAGCGAACCATGCGCTCGCTTGTGTTTCGAGCGCTTCCCGGATTGCGGCTATCGGTGTACTCGGGGCGCGCAACCTCGTGTTCACCGAGTGATTTGGACATCACCTCGGCCGTTTCATAGTCAGTCTTCGAACCACCTAAAACGACCAAAGACCGAAAGCTCGCACGTAGCGTCTGCGCCATGTCTTTGCCGTAGATATGATCCAGTTGGGAGATTGATTGCAGGCCGGCGAGCGCGCGACCACCGTTCTTGCGCCCCTTGGTGAGGAAGTCTTCGAGAGTCGCCAGCTTTTCCAGGGAAGCCAGCTCATCCAGGACTAGCCACCACCGACGAGTGGCGTCTTCGGACATCGAGAGAAACGAAGAGCAGAAGACGTCGACCCAGGCCGAAAGCAAGGGCTTCATGGCGTGCTTCATGTCTTCCCGCCAGGTGATGTAGAGATTCCCCGTGTCACTGTCCATCCAGTCTCGGATGCTGAACTTCCCAGCTGGCATCGTCACGTGCTCGGCGAGGTACTTGGAAAGCACGAACCGCGCGCTCGTGAGTGCTTTGCTGGCCTCGGATGAGCCGGCAAACAGCGACTCGGCCAGGGTGCCGGATAAGAAGGCCCGCAGATCGTTGTCGGCGGCTACCGTCGTCCAGCGGAATAGCTCTTGCACTGATGGCGTGCCCAATTCGCTGAGCTTACGTGCACTTTCGCGTAGGAGAAGCCGACTATATTCGTTCCACTCCTCGGCGTTCGCGTCTTTGCCAAGCGGGACGATGGAAAGCGCAAGCCGCTTCCAGTCGTATTCGGCGCGCACTTCATTGAAGAACGACCAGCCCTCGGTGCGTGCGTCATAAGGATTCAACAGGACGTCGTTCGCGCGCCCGAACTTGCTGAAGAGGTCGCCGTTCGGATCAACGATTACCATTCTGTCGGCGCGCTTTTGAATTGAGTAGACGAGCTGCCGCAGAAGCACGGATTTACCCGTGCCAGTTGCGCCGTTGAGAAGAGTATGCAGGTTCTCGACAGACGTCGGCATGGGTACGCCAGCGATATCCACTTGCTGCTGCTCCCGCTCCGTGCACAACTTTTTCAGCTTTGCGACGGGTACAGCTTCGGTGCCGCGAATGTGAATCTTGTAGCCGGCCCCGTCGAACCCTGCCTTGGTCGACTGTCGTTTCAAAGCGAAGGCGAGGGCAAGGACAAGCGCCAGGCCAACTATGGGCGCGACGATGAGCGGAGTGTGATGCGGTGTGGCCAGCAGCCAGCGCGACAGCACCGTCCAAGTGATATGGTTGAACGGGATTCCAGTCATTACTTTGGCCGTGACAAGCCAAGCTGCGATCGGCAGTAGTAGCGCCGCGAACCGAAGTATTCGCCGGCGAGTGTCTGGTGCCATGAGTTTCCTTTTGCAGCGCACAAGCGCAAAATTGGCGCGGCCCGGTTCGGGATCGCGCCACGTGACAAGGGGATTGGCTTAGCGATAGAGAGCAATCGCGACTAACGTCGCACTGAAGGCGCCACCAACAAACGCACTCGCGGCGCAAAGCAAGCCAGTGCGCCAGGCGGCAGAGGGCAACGCGTTCGTGGCCATCCGGGAGGCAACCCGCAGGTCGCTTGTGGCCTTTGCGATAGTTCTGGAAGCCTCAAGCAAGGATCGGTTTGCGTGTTCTGCTGCCAAGCTCGCCGCGTCCATACCGGCCTGGCGGATCGACCCGGGTAGGGCTTGCATCGCCTGTTGAATTTCTGTCTGGCGTGAGGTGAGTTGCTCCATGCGAGTGAGGAGCTGATCGCTTTCCACGAGGATCTCGCGATAGAGAAATTCGACCCTGGTGCGCGCCGGGGCGGCACCGCTCTGCGGACCACTTTGCACGTCGGGTTGCATAGTGGCCCCTATGCAAAGACCGCTTCAAATGCCTTATCCAGCTGCCGATTGACCGGTCGGGCCAACGATTGAAGCGCGTGCATATCGCTCAGATGTCGGATGAGCTTGGCGTCGTTACGGTCTGCCTCGCGAAGCTCCTGGCGATAGTTGCGCTGGTCAGAAAGGATCTCCGTGATGGTCGTCCGCTTGTTCGCGAGCAGATCGAAGACTTCGTTCTCCAAAATGGCCGCTTCCGGGTTGGCCATGAAGGTGCCCGCCTTGTGCGCATATCCGAAGATGGCGGAGAACTCTTCCCGCACGTCTGCATCAACGCGGTTGAAAAGCACGCGAACGCGCTCGGACGGTACACCCATCTCGGCCAGCGCCTGGATGGTCTTGATCGTCTCCCGCTGCGCTTTTCCGGTCGCGACGACTGGAAGCACGTAGAAGTCGATTTCGAGATGCGCTTCGTCGTACTTAACCAGTTCGGCCAGGAAGTCTTCGATGTTGGAGGCGCCGACGTCGACGATGGCGGATTCGGCCATGAGCAGTTTGCGAAACAGGCGGCCGAAATGTTCGCCTCGCATCTGCTCGACGTCCAGGCCCAGATCCGCGGCGCTTTCATTGGTGGACTCCACCGCGATGATTTCCGCGCCGGGCATACGCGGGGCGAACACGTGGCTGGTAACGGTGGTTTTTCCGACGGAGCCGGAGTAATTCACGGTTGCGATTTTCATGGGGACTTCTCCTATTTTTGTCGGCCGAGATCGGCCAGTTCGTCAAGGTCAATGTGGTCTTGCGATTTGCGAAGCCGAACCAAATCGGCTTTGCTCGTAATGCGCTCAGCCTGGATGGCTTTGGGACTTGGAGTCAGCGGGCCGGCCGCCATGAGGTCGGCTGCTCCGGTTCTGCGATCTTCGATAGTTCGGGCGCCTCGCTTGCGCCAGCGGTAGCGAGCCTTGCGGAGGGATTCGGCGGTGAGCTCAATTCCGGATGCGCCCAGTTGACGCGTAATCTCTGCGTACGGAACGCCTTGTGTGAGCGCAGTGTCTATAGCCGGCATCAAGGACCGAAGGACAGCCCTTCGATGGCCGCCCGCTAGGCCCTTGATCTGATGAAATAGCCGCGCATGGACGGGGTCTGTGTCGGACATAAATGGGCCATGAGTGGGACGCTGGAAGCCCTCAGACTGAAGACGTCTTTGGGGAGGAGGGGGAGCCGCGCCCGGTAACGGGCGGGGGGGAACCTTTGTGGTTTGTGGTGGTTTAATTTTGGTGGACACCCAGATAGGTTGAACCTAGGAGGTGAGTCATGACCAAGATAAAACGGCGTGCCTTTACGGCGGAGTTCAAGCTCGAGGCGGTGCG
>NZ_CADIJQ010000010.1 GCF_902859595.1 Achromobacter kerstersii
CTGCGCGTGCGCCGCGCTTAGTTCCAGGCCTTTCAGCAATTGCGCAGCCGGGGCTTCCAGGTTCTTCATACCGGCCGAGATCTTTCGCATTGCGCCGTTTGACACCTTGCGCGCCGCATCTTCTGCTTGGCGGACGACTCCTTCCACGTGGCGCGCCGCGTTCTCTACTTGATTGCCCGCGACCGTCTTAAGGGCGTTGATTCGCTTGTGGACGTCTTCCGCACTGCCTTCGACCCACAACGTCACGTCAATCAACGTGTTTCTCACCGCTGGATCGGGGATGCTGATCAAGCCTGCGAAGACGAACGCGCGCACGCGCCGGCTGGCGTCTTGCTGTAGGGACTCGCCGACGCGTTGCAGCTCTTCCGCGCAGATGGACAACAGTTCCCCCACCGTGAGTTGGATCACGACTTGGGTCATCTGCGCCTTGCGGTACAGCCATGTCCCGCCCACGTGAACCGCATCGACGGCGGACTTTGCACCCGCGCTCAAGTGTTGGTGCAGGCGCTTGCTGGCGCCGTGCATGGCGGTGAGCAGTTGGTCGGCGGCGTCGGCGGCGCGGCCTTCGCGCCATGCGCCGATTTCCTTGCTGCTGATGATGCTTTTGACGGCATCGAAGTATTTTTTGCCGGCGTCGTTGGCCACCGCGCCCGCGCCGAACAGAGGGATAAACGTGGTTTGCAGAAAGGTTTGATGGCCGTTCAAGGCCAGATAGGCAGCGCTGTTGGGGTCGCTTAGCAACGACTGCCACGCGGTGCCTGTTGGCCCCAGCGTTTCGGGTTCATCCGACGCGGGATCAGACGCCGGCATGGCATCCGTGATGCCTCCATCCAAACACGCCCCCACCGTGATCAAGCGCAGCTGCCGCGAACGTTCGTCGGTATCGGAATAATCCATCGCCACGATGCGCTTCCACGCCGCGCTGCCGATCACCTGCGCCCAGTCCTTGCCATACGCATCGATGTCGTTTTCAAACCGCTTGATGTCCCGGTCGTACCGCGCCTGAAAACTTGCCCGGCCGTGGCGGCGAGGTTCGGTGGGCGGATTCGTTTCCCAATAGCGTTCTTTCAATCGTTCCACGCGATCGGTGATCTTGTCTTGCACACGCTCTTGCCGTTCACGTGCGGGGTCCCAGAACACGGGTGGCGTGCCGGACTCGCTGGGCATGATGTCGAGCAAGGGTGTGGGGCTATCCAGGGTCTCGGCGTCGGCCTGTACGGCGTACAGCTGCTGAATCGCCAGCAGGCATTGCGAGGTCAGATACGCGTAGCGGCGCTCCGGTTCTTCGGACCACAATCGCTTTTGCGTGTAAGCGGCCAGGCGGACGTTGTTAAGTTCTTCGGCCATGCCGATCGGGTCGGGCAGGATCAGCCCGCTCACGCCTTGCGGCAAGCGGTGCTGCCGTTCCATCAACGTCAGGTAATTGCGCATGCCTGCGGCTTGCGCCGAACGTGATGACCAGCCGTGAACGCTGCCGAAGTCGTCGACGCCGCTGGCATATTCCGCCACGTGCTCGTTCAACAGATGCGCATGTTCCAAGGCCAGCGCGGTGCCGCCGGCCGAGGGGTCTTCCCGCAGCTTCGGCAAGTCGACGATGACAAACCGCTGGGGGTAATCGGCATTTAAGCCCTTGCCCGACTTGTACGCATCCAACACTGAAGTCGGCCAAGGGTCTTGCGAATACGCGATCCAGGCGACCTTGTATTTATCAATGTCGATACCGATGAATGACGCAGGAAGATTGTGCGCGGCCTGAACGCAGCGCTCGGCCAATGGCGCAGGCTCGGCGCGGGGCATTTCATAAGGGTTGAAATGCCGCAGATGCCCGGCATCAGTCACTTGATAGGCATGCCACACCCTGCGATCCAGCAGCACATACACATAACCCATGCGCAAGATGCGCAGCGATTCTTGCAGACCGGAATGCGACAGCGCACCGCGCGCACGCAAGAACGAATTTTTAGCCACCACCGCCGGGCGCAGCAGCAGAATCGGCACGCCGTTGCGTTCGCAGGCGTTGCAGCTGCCGGGCGGCAGCGGCATGGTTTCTTCGACGATGTCGATGAGCTGTTGGCTGAGTGTCATACGCTTTCCCCCGTTTCGTTCAGGTAGGCGGCAATGCGGCTCCATGCCACGTCGCCGTATGCGACCAGGACGCTGGATGCGTGTCCGGGCGTCGCGCGAACCAATGCGTCACGCAACGGTTCAAACCTCAGCAATTGCGGATGGATCGTCTCTTGATGCAGGGCGAGCGCGAGGAGGTCATTGCTATCCGTGACGCCGCGTTGACGCGCCTGCCGGATTAGGCGGAATGCCAATGCGGCGGCCTGCGGCGGTAGCAGCGTCTTGCCTTGCCATCGTCGTGGCGCGAACGGCAACGGCGCTTGCAATGTTCGGCGCCATGCCGCCAGCAGCAACGCAATCAGCGTGGCCTCCCTCTGCGCATCGCGCGCAATCGGCGGGACGTCACACGCCTCGCCCGGCGCACCGCTCACCATGGCGATTTCGCCCCAGCTGGTCGGCAGCAACCATGCACGGATCGGCCACAGCGCACTGCCCAGCGAATCCGCCATCGATGCCGCCAGCAGCTCCAGGCGCAACGGTTCGAACCACGGCGACACGCCGCCCGAGGCGCTGGCGGAAAACGTTAAACATCGCGCCGCGATGTGCTCGGCCAAGGCGTCGGCGGACAGCGGGCTCAGCAAACACCCGCAGCCATATCGCTTGCGATGGCCGGTCTCGGTCAAAGCAAGCCGTTCCGTACGAGCCAGAAGATCCGCGGCAGGCGCGAGCCCCGGCCCGGCGAATCGAACCAGAATCGGACACGCCCCAACCGTATGCGCCAGGTCCGGCCTGGGGACGCTGACAAGCGCGTCATCCCCCAAGGCAGCGGCCAGCGATGACGGGCTTAGCGGATGATCCGGCGCACAACCCGCCAACGGATCGACGAGCAGATAAACAGAATCTTCCGGCGCTCTGTGCGCGGCGATTCGTTCCGCGATGACTGAGGCGGTCATCACGAACGTTCCTGGCAATCCGCCAACAGGCCTTCAACTGCCTGGCCCGCCATGGAAACCGAGTTGCCAACCCCGCCCGATTGCGAGATGGGGCCCTTCAAGTTGATTGCCACGCCTTCAAAGGTGATGCCGCCGCCATCAATCGTGATCGTGCCGCCCGGCCCCTTGATGACGGCGCGCTGGGCGGACTGCAATTCATACACCACCGTCTTACGCGCAATCCGCTGACCCGCATGCAGCTGATGATGCCCCTGCACGGTGTGTTCCACATTCCCGCCGGTTTCAATCCAGTGGTTCGCCGCGGTCTTGTCGCGCCGGTTGTTGCCGACGTCTTCAGTCCGGTCCTTGCCCGTCATCACCGTGTGATTACGCCCGATCGTCAGAAAATCATCCTGGCCGATGTCGTGACGCCGGTCGTGCCCGATGTTTACTTGTTCATCGTTGCCCACGGTTTCCTTGCGGTCGTGGCCGATCACGATGGTCTCGTCGTGCTCCACCTGCTCGCTGCGGTCATGGCCGACGAAGGTGGTTTCGTTGTGGTTCACATGGAGGTTCTGATCTTTCTGCGCATGCACGTAGATCTCTTCCTGATCCCGTTCGTCTTCAAAACGCAGTTCGTTATAGCCATCGCCTTTATGCGTCTGGCTTTTGATCGTCATGCGCGTTTTGTGACGCGGCAGTTCATACGGAGGCGGGTTGATCGACCGGTGCGTGCGGCCCGTGATGATCGGCTGCGAACTATCGCCATCCAGAAAGCTGACGATGACTTCTTGCCCGATACGCGGGATGGCCGTGTGGCCCCAGCCCGCGCCCGCCCAGTTTTGTGACACGCGTATCCAGCAGGAGCTGTGTTCGTTGTGCTGGCCCAGGCGGTCCCACGGGAATTGCACTTTGACGCGGCCATAGGCGTCGCAGTAGATCTCTTCGTTGGGCGGCCCGACTACGCTGGCGATCTGGGGGCCGTCCACTAGCGGCTTATAGCTGGGTTCGGGCTTCCAATCGACTTTGTCGGGCACGATATCGGCCGTGTAGTGATAGCGCGTGCCGTATTCTGCGCCCGCGCTGTCTTCTTCCTGGCTGGTGTGCTGCACGCCGTGATGGCGCATGCGCACGGGCCGCCAGCCTTGGTTCCAGTCTTCGCGCGGGTGGCCGGTCAGGTCAAACGCCACGCCGGGTATCAAGCGCGCATCGTCGCCTTCCACTTGCGCCATGCGCGCATCGCGGCGCAGGCCCAGCAGCCGGCTTTGTGTGAAGGGCTTGCCGGCTTCGTCGCGCTTGTAGCGGCCGGGATAGTCGTAGCGTTCGTAGCGGCGGTCTTGGTGTTGCAGGTCTGACGCGACGTGCGTGTGTTCTTGTTCGTACTGCGGGTGCGTGTAGGTGTAGTCGCGCTGGGTCTGGCGGGCGGTGCGCAGCTGCTCGGTATAGGTGAAACGATGCAGCGCGGGCTGAGCCGGGTCGCCGCCTGACAGCTGCACGTATACGACCGGGCCGCCAGCGATTTCGCCGTGGATGTAGATGCGGTCGCCGTGAATCAGCCGATGGCTTTTCTCGGTATGTTCGTAGCGATGGAAGTAGCCTTCTTCGGCGGCCAGCCGGTTCAAGAACGCCAGATCGGTTTCGCCGGCCTGCACACAGTATTCGCGTGGCAAGTGCTCGTTCGTGGTGACCTGTTCATAGTCGGTGATGCCGTGGCGCTTCAATACATCAGCCAAAATCTCTGGCACGGACAGCTGCTGAAACACGCGCCAGTCCGAACACAATGCCGCGCGCGCAAGTGATGGCTCGACCACGGCACGGTAGCGAGTGCGCCGAAAGCCGGTGTCGCCTTGTTGAAAGGCCGTCACGATGCCGTGCACATGGCGCACCGCCTGATCGCCGCGCCAGATCGTGAACAACGCGGGCTCATCCAGCATGGCGCCGAAGTCGATGGCGGGGTTGAAGCTGGATAGGTCCAATTCCAGCCGATAGGTTTCGGACAGCGCCTCGTCCAGCGTGAATTCGATGACGTCGAAATCCAGACCGCGGCCAGAGGGCGTGAAGGTGAAGCGCAAATCGGATTGGCGGGGCATGGCGGCATCCTGAGCAAAGGCGCGGTGAATCGCGCGATACCGGACTAATGCAACATCCGTGCCAGCTTTCGCATCACGCTTTTAACGTCAATGAAATCAACGACATACACCGAATCCAGCAACACCATGCAAACCGCCGCAACCCGTTCTCCGCTGAAAACAGCACGTTTGCCGCGAAAATCGGGCCAGTTTTGACTCGATAATTTTCAAGCCCTTGATTCATAAGCATTTATCGGCGGGTCAAATCTGGCCCGATCGGGTCAAATTTGGCCCGCGTACGGAGAGACCTGCCTTACTGGCCATGTTCCACACACCATTTCCACCAGCCATGCGCGTTCCGCATGGCCCCGTTCAAAACCGGCATATCCGCTACGCCCCTTTCGTCCCTACCATGAGTTCCACCGATGCGGCGCATGCCGCCGGTCAACACCACAACAACACAAGGGGCAGGACATGAGTGAAACCGTCCAGGCGGTGCTACGGGCTGGCACGCTGACCGGCGTACGCGATAACGACGGCGTCTGCCGCTACAGCGCGATTCCCTATGCGCAAGCGCCCGTGGGCCGTTTGCGCTTTGCGCCGCCCGAACCCGCAACGTGGCGCGGAGACCGCGACGCCACCCAGCCGGGACCCATTGCGCCGCAGATTCCGTCGCGCTTGCGCGGCGCGATGGGCGACTTCGACGTGCCGCAATCGGAAGACTGCCTGCATCTGACCGTCTGGACGCCCGGCGCCGACACCGCGCGGCGGCCCGTCGTGGTGTGGCTGCATGGCGGCGCATGGCAAAGCGGTGGCGGCGCGCTGGACTGGTATGACGGCGCGCGCGTGGCCGCAAGCGGCGGCATCGTGGTCGTGGCCGTGAACTATCGGCTGGCCGCGCTGGGATGGTTGTATGTGCCCGGCGAGACGGCCAACGCCGGCCTGCTGGATCAAGAGGCCGCCATTGATTGGGTGTTGGACAACATTCAAGACCTGGGCGGCGACCCAGAACGCATCACGGTGATGGGCCAATCCGCAGGCGCGTCGTCGATCTGCGCGATGCTGGCGCGGCGGCCGCGTTTCTCACGCGCCATTCTGCAAAGCGCGGCGCTGGGCCGGGGCTTTCGAACAGCCGCGCAAGCCGAAACGTTGGGGCGCGCCTTCTTGCAAGCGGCCGGCGTTGACTCGCTGGAGGCGGCGCGCGAACTCCCGGTGTCCGCGTTGCTCACCGCTCAGCAAGCCCCCGCGGTGGCCGAAGCGTTGCAAGCCGAAGGCAGCCGCCGCAGCCAGTTCTGCCCGGTCCTGGACGGACACGTGCTGCCGCAAGACATTGCGCCGGCATTGAAGGCAGCAGCGTCCCGTGCGGATGTGCTGGTGGCTTACACCCGCGACGAGATGGCCGCCTTTCCCGGCCACGCGGCGGATGCTGCTGGCCGCGAACAAAGCGAACAGGTGTTCGGCGCGCCGTCGCGGCAATGGGCCACGGACGCCGTTGCGCTGGGCCGGCAAGCTTGGCTGGCCCGTTTCGACGTTGCGCCCACATCGCGCTTTGGCGCCTGCCATTGCATTGAACTGCCGTTCGTCTTCGGCACCGTTGACGCTTTCGCCGCGGCGCCCATGCTCGTCGGGTTGCCCGGCAGCCACGCTGCGCAATTGACGCGGCAGACACAGAACGCCTGGATCGCATTCATCCGTGGCGAAACGCCCGGCTGGCCCATGGCGCCACATCAGCAGATTCTGGCCTGAAGGCGGGCGGACAAGGGTCAAAGCTCACGTTCACCGCCCGAGGCCGCAGCCTGAGTTCATAGCTCGAATGCACCGCCGCCGCACACACCAACAACACAAGGGGAATTCCATGTTCAAGCAAACCGCGCTGGCGCTTGCGCTGCTCGCGCCATTGGCCGCTCACGCCGTCTATCCCGACAAGCCCGTCAAGATCATCGTGTCCAACCCGCCGGGCGGGCCGGTGGATGTGATGTTGCGCGTGTTGGCCAGCAAACTGGGCGCGGCCTGGGGGCAGCCCGTGGTGGTTGAAAACCGGCCGGGCGCCTCGGGCATCATCAGCACCAGCGCGCTGGTGAAGTCCGCGCCCGACGGCTACACGCTGGGCATGGTGGTGGCGTCCACCGTCACCATCGTGCCGTTCGCGGTGGACAGCCTGCCGTTCGATACGCAGAAAGACTTGCAGCCGGTGTCGCTGGTGGCGCGCACGCCGTTCATCTTCATCGTTCCGAAAGACAGCCCCATCAAGTCCTGGGATGACTTCGTCCGCGAAAGCAAGACGCGCAGCTTGAGCGTGGGCTCGTTCTCCATTGGCACGGCGTTTCATCTGGTGTGGGAGCAGACGGCGCGGCGCGCCGGCATCAAGGCGCTGTACGTGCCGTCGTCGTCATCCGGCAAGACGCAGAACGATTTGATCGGCGGGCAGTTGGATGTGGGGCTGGATGCCCCGTCCAGTTCCAAAGGCCTGATCGATAGTGGCCGGCTGCGCGCGCTGGCCATCACCAGCCCCGAGCGTTTCGGCGGGTTGCCCGACACGCCCACACTGAAAGAGTCTGGCCTGAACTACGCCCCGCAACCGTGGATCGGCCTGATGGCGCCAGCGGGCGTGCCAAAGGACCGGGTCGCCCTGATCCAGAAGTCTGTGTCGGAAATCCTGAAGGAACCCGCGATGCGGGCGCAGATGGAAACGCTGGGCATGATTCCCATCGGCAGTACGCCGGACGTGCTGGCCGCCACGATTGAAGCGGATCGCGCCGAGATGGCGCCCTTGATCAAGGAGCTGGGCATCAAGCTGCAATAGCGCATTGCGCCCTCTACATCGCCAACGCCGCCTTCGCGAAAATTCCATCGGCCGGAATCAAAACGCGCCGATTTTAAGCATCCGTAACAAACACGCCGGCGGCGTGGCGCTTGGGTAAGATCCTCACCCAATAACAGGTTAACAACCACGAGGAGACCCCCATGCAAGCACGCAAGACGCTGTTCCGCCTGGCGCCGTTGGCGCTGGGCGCCCATCTGTTGATGGCCGGCCCCGCCGCCGCGCAAAGCGCGCCCGGCACGCAAGGCCCGTTGCCGCCCGCGCCCAATGCGGCGCTGTCCGAACAGATCGACCAACGCGCACGCGCCATCGAAGACAAGCTCATCGCCTGGCGCCGCGACATCCACCAACACCCCGAACTGGGCAATCAGGAAACGCGCACGTCCAAGCTCGTCGCCGACCATCTGCGCGCGCTGGGCATGGAGGTGAAGACGGGCGTGGCGGGCACGGGCGTGGTTGCGGTGCTCAAGGGCGGCAAGCCCGGCCCCGTGGTGGCGTTGCGTGCCGACATGGACGCGCTGCCCGTGAAAGAACAGGTTGACGTGCCCTTTGCGTCCAAGGCCAAGGGCACCTATCTAGGCAAGGAAGTGGACGTGATGCACGCCTGCGGCCACGACACGCACACGGCCATCCTGATGGCCACGGCCGAAGTGCTGGCCGGCATGAAAGACCAATTGCCTGGCAGCGTGAAGTTCATCTTCCAGCCCGCCGAGGAAAGCCCCGCCGACTTCGAACCCGACGGCAAGAAAATCTGGGGCGCCAAGATGATGGTGCAGGAAGGCGTGCTGGAAAATCCGAAGGTGGACGCCATCTTCGGCCTGCACGTGTCCAGCGCCTATCCGGCCGGCTGGCTGTCGTGGCGCAGCGGCCCCGCCATGGCCGCGGCCGACCAGTTCTGGATCGACGTCACCGGCAAGCAGACGCACGGCGCGCGGCCGTGGTCGGGCATCGACCCCATCGTCGTCAGCTCGCAAATCATTCTGGGCTTGCAGACCATTCCCAGCCGCCAGATCAACAGCATGCTGGAGCCGGCCGTCATCACCGTGGGCGCCATCCATGGCGGCAACCGCATGAACATCGTGCCGGACAGCGTGGCCATGACGGGCACCATCCGCACGTACGACGAAGGCATGAAGAAGGACATCCACCAGCGCATCGCCCGCACCGCTGACATGATTGCGCAAAGCGCAGGCGCGAAGGCGGATGTGCGCGTGGTCGAGCTCTACAACGCCACCGTCAACAACCCCGCGCTGACCGAGAAAATGGGCTCCACGCTGCGGCGCGTGGCGGGCGAAGGCAACTACGGCCTGCAACCGAAGTCCACCGCATCGGAAGACTTTTCGTTCTATCAGGAAAAAGTGCCGGGCATGTTCTTCTACCTGGGCGTCACGCCCAAGGGCACGGATGTGGAGAAGGCCGCGCCGAATCACTCGCCGCGATTCTATGTGGATGAATCGGGCTTGATCAACGGCGTGCGCGCGTTGTCGAACCTGACGGTGGACTACATGGCTCGCGCGCAGCAAGGCGGTTGAACTTGCGCGGGTAAGCCGTCGAAGACGCGTCGTACGACATGTAGTGCGCCATGTAGTACGGCGGGTAGCACGGCGTGTAGTACCGCATGTAGTACGACAGGTACTACCCGCCGGCCCCTGCCCGCCAGCCGCCAGCCCCCTGCCCGCCGCCCCATCGTGCGGCGGGCACGCATAACGCATAAGCAAACGGCTACAAATTCTTTGTCAGCCGATGTGCGGTTTTCTACAGTACGCCCCTTTGCCGCCCGCGCGGCGGCTCTGTAGAACCCACGCCATGCCGATTTCCCGACGAAAATTCATGCTTGCCAGCACGCTGGCGCTGCCCTTGGCGCGGCCGCGCATCGGGCGTGCGTCAGCTTGGCCCGACCGCCCTATCCGGCTCGTCGTCACCTTCCCGCCGGGCGGCGCAAGCGACATCGCGGCACGCATCATCGCGCCCGTTCTGGCTGAACGGTTAGGCCAGCCCATCGTCATCGAGAACAAGCCGGGTGCAGGGTCCACCATCGGCGCAAACCTGGTTGCGCAAGCGCCCGCCGATGGCTACACGCTGCTGATGTCGAACTCGGCGCCCTTGTCGATTTCACCCGCGCTGCTGCCGCAAGGCGGCTATGACGCGATTCGCAGCTTTCAGCACGTTGCCTACCTGGGCGCGGTGCCCACAGCGTTTGTCGTGCACCCGTCGGTGCCCGTGTCGGACTTCGCGCAACTGACCGCGTGGATCAAGGCGCAGGATGCGCCCGTGCAGTACGGCAGCGGCGGCCTGGCGTCGGTGGGCCAGATCGTCGGCGAACTCTATGCCCAGCAAACCGGCGCGCCGCTACAGCACATTCCGTACAAGGGATCGGGCGCCATGCGGAATGATCTGCTGGGCGGACAGATCCGCTTTGCGGTAGATGCGCTGCCGCAGAATCTGCCCTTTCTGAAGTCCGGCCAATTACGGCTGTTGGCGGTGACCACCGAGCAGCGCGTGCCGCAAGCGCCCGGCATTCCCGCCGTGGGCGAACTGGGGTATCCGGGATTGATCGCGGAAAACTTCATCGGCGTGTCTGGTCCGGCCGGGCTGCCCGACGCGGTGTCGCAACGCTTGAATGACGAAATCTCGCACGTGCTGGACACCCCCGACATCCGCAGCAAACTGGAAGCACAGGGCTTTGTGCTAAGCCACAAATCGCCCGCGGAATTCACCGACTTTGTGCGTCGGCAAGCGCAGGCCTGGGGACCGGTCGTGCGCGCAACGGGAGCCAGCCTGTGAGCGCCCGCCGCATCCTCGTGCTGTTCGGCCATGCGGGCCGCGGCGGCTTTAACGAAGCCGCGGTAGAAGGCGCGGCGCGCGCCGCTCAGGCCGGCCTGCCTTTGCAAGTGGAATGGATCGCGGACAACGACATCGCCGCGCGCACGGCCCGCCTTGCGCAGCTGTGCACGAGCCACCCCGACCTGGTCGTCGTGCATGGCGGTCAGGGCGATGGGCCGGTGGCGGACGTGGCACCGCGTTTTCCCGGCACGCAATTCGCCATCACGCAAGGCCATCACACCGCCGCCAACGTGGCGTCGTATGAAATCCTGCAAGAACACACCGCCTTTCTTGCGGGGGTGCTGGCCGGTTTGCGCGCGGCCAATGGGCGCGCCGCGCATCTGTCAGGCGAACGCGTCCGCCCGGGCCTGAAGGGCCGCGCCGCCTATGCGGACGGTGTCAGGCGCGTGACGGGCCGCGACCCGCTGACCGCGTTTTGCGGCAATCAGCACGACCCGGAACTGGGTGCGAAGTGGACCCGCGCTTTGGCGGGACGCGGCGCCCGCGTGGTGTTCGCCATGATGGACGGCGGACGCGATGGCGTGACGCGCACGTGCCGCGATACCGGCGTGTGGCAAATTGGAAACGTGCTGGACTGGGTGGCCCGCGACCCGCAGGTCTATCTGGCCTCGGCCCTGGCCGACTCTGGCTTATGCGTCGAGCGTGCGGTAGCCGACCATGCGGCGGGCGCGTTGGCGGTGGGCCGCGTCACCCGCTACGGCCTGGAAGAGGCGGCCGCGTTACGGCTGGTGCTGGGCGCCAAGGTGGGCGCGGAAGAACGCCGCACGCTGGATGACTGGGCGGGCAAGCTCGCATCCGGCGACGTCCACGTGGCGAACGACTACGCGGGCGCGGAGTTTGCGTTGTCGGCGTAGTCTGGCGCTGAGCGGGCTGCCCGCATTGCGGCCATTCCGCATTGACGCCCGCGCGGGCGCTGGATAAAGTGGCCGGCAACCTTGCGCCATCGGTGTCGATGGCGTTTTCTTTGATGCAGGGCTCGCGGTGCGCCGCGGCCTCACACGGGACTCTCCATGAACAACATCCGCGTCGGCATTGCCGGCTTCGGCGCCATCGGCCAGGCCGTGGCGCAATCCCTGGATGCCGGCCTGCCCGGCCTGTCGCTTGCCGCCATCGGGGTACGCGATCCCAGCGCCGCCCCCACCGTCGCATGGACGAACGCCGCGCCGCGCTTCACCACCATTGACGCCTTGCACGAGTATTGCGACGTGGTCGTGGAATGCGCCCCCGCCGCCGTGTTCCGCAACATCGCCGAACCCGTGCTGCGCGCGGGCAAGAAGCTGGTGGTGCTCAGCTCCGGCGCGCTGCTGCGCAACGATGACCTGATCGAACTCGCCCGCCAGCATCATGGCCAGATCATCGTGCCATCGGGCGCCATCCTGGGCCTGGACGCCATCACCGCCGCCGCCGAAGGCGTCATCCATTCCGTCACGATGATCACCCGCAAGCCGGTGCAGGGCCTGCTGGGCGCGCCCTACCTCACCGACAACAACATCGACATCGCCGGCATCACCGAACCGCGCCTGATCTTCCGCGGTTCACCGCGTGAAGCCGCCATCGGCTTTCCCGCGAATTTGAACGTGGCGGTCAGCGTGTCGTTGGCCGGCATCGGGCCCGACCGCAGCACCCTGGAAATCTGGGCCGACCCGTCGCTGGAACGCAATGTGCACCGCGTGGAAGTCGTGTCTGACGCCGCCACGTTCTCGATGGAAATCCAGAACATCCCGTCGGCCAACCCCAAGACGGGCCGCATCACCGCGCAAAGCGTCGTCGCCGCCTTGCGCAAGCTGTCCGGGCCGTTGCGCGTAGGCACCTGATCAGGCCGCCACCCGTAGTGGCGTGCCAACAGCGGGCGGCGCCATCGGGCCGGCCGTCCAGCCACCCGCGCCATCCAGGTCCAGCCGATGCGTATGAAACGGGTCCAGCGTGCTGCGATGCCCCACGCTGACCAGCATGCAATCAGGTAAAGCGCTGCGCAGCAGGCTGTACAGCATGTGTTCCAGCCCTTCATCGGTAGCGGATGTGGCTTCGTCCAGGAACACAATGGCTGGCCGGTTGAACAGCACGCGCGCAAACGCCACGCGCTGCTGTTCACCAATGGACAAGATGCGCGACCAGTCCGCCACCTCGTCCAGGCGCGCGCTTAAATGCCCCAGGTTGACTTGCCGCAGCGCATCGGCCAGCCGGGCGTCATCTTGCGGCAGGGCCACCCCCGGATACGCTACCGCGCTACGCAAGTCGCCCAAGGGCAAGTAAGGCCGCTGCGACAGGAACAAGGCCGACGCGCCTTCCGGCCGCCGCACATGGCCTTGCGCATACGGCCACAGCCCGGCAAGCGCACGCAGCAATGTCGTCTTGCCACTGCCCGACGGGCCTTTGATCAGCAAGGTCTGGCCGGGACGCAAGCGCAAATTCAAGGTGTGCAGCAAGACGCCGCCATCAGGCCGGCGAACCGTGACGCCATTGATGTCCAAGCCATCAGGCAAGGGTTCCGTCTGCACCGACGGCAGGGCGCGCGCCGCTTCGTTGGCGTCAAGAAACCCATTCAAACGGTCCAGCGTGGCGCGGTATTGCGCAAAGGTGTCGTACGACGTGCGAAAGAACGACAACGCGTCCTGCACCTGCCCGAACGCCTGGGACGTTTGCATCACGTCACCCAGCTTGATCGCGCCGGTAAAGAAGCGCGGCGCCTGCAAGATGAACGGAAACACCACCGCCACCTGGCTCACCGACAGGTTGAAGCCATCGAACTTCAAGCCCCGGTAAACGCGCGCCCACAGATTGGCGATGTAAGCGGTGAAACGCGTCCACAGGTTGCCGCGCTCGACGGCTTCGCCTTGATAGAACGCGACGTTCTCGGCGTTCTCACGCAAGCGCACCAGCGCATAACGGAAGTTAGCCGTGAGCCGCTCTGACAGGAAATTCAGTTTGATCAACGGCCGTCCGATCTTGAAGGCAAACCATGTGGCGACGATCACGTACAGGAATACGACAAACACCATGGCGCGCGGAATCTCCACGCCCGCCACCGTCAACGGGCCCGACAAGCCCCACAAGATGCCCGTGAACGCCACCAGCGACACCAGTGCGCTCAACGCGCCGATAGCCAGCGTGCGTGAACCCGTCACGAACATCGTGATGTCTTGTTCGATGCGCTGGTCGGGGTTGTCGACCGGTTCGTTGACGAAGTGGCCACGGTAGTACGCGCCCGCGCCCAGCCAATCGCGCGTCAGGTGGTCATTGAGCCAGACGCGCCAATGGATATCAAAGGCCTGGCCCGCGTAGCTGTCGACCAGCGTGCGCACCACATGGACCGTGGCCAGCACGGCGAAGATACCCAGAAAGCGCCAGAACGCGCTCTGGTCCAGCGCTTGCAGCGCGCTGTAGAAGCCGTTGTACCAAAACGAGAACAGCACCGTCATGCGCACGGCCGCCATCGCCAACAGCAGCAGCAACGCCAGCGTCAATAGCGGACGCCAGCTGCGGCGCGGGGTCAGATAGGGCCAGGCCAGGCGCCAGAACTTGCGCCCCCAATCGGTGGTGCGCGCAAGCACCACGGCAATCACCGCCATGGCGACGGCGGTGATGCCGAACGCGCGCGCCAGCCAGATTGCGCTTTCCACAAGTTGTTGTTGCCAGTTCAGATCCATGGACACCCCCATCGTCGTTTCTTGTTAGACGGGGCGGGCGTGCCGGGTTCCGAAGAAAATGCCGTTTTAAGCCAGGCTTAAGCGTTCTGGCAGGGCAACTGAATGCGCAGTGAAAGCCAGCACTGTAATCAGCGTGCGGCCAGGTCCAGGTTGGCGAACATGTCGGCCAAGGTGGGGACGGAACGGGCGGGCCAGATGGCGCTCAGGTCGAAGCTGGGCAGCGTCTGCCCGTCGCGCACGTCGCAGAAACGCACCCCGCCAAAATTCATGGTGCGTATCCAGCTGGGCAACAAGGCCACGCCGCAACCGCCCGCCACGCAAGACAGCACTGTCAGCGTGCGGTTCGCTTCTTGGGCAACGTGCACATCGTGGCCGCCCTTGCGCATGGCATCCAGAATGCCCGCATAGAACGCGGGCAATTGCGCTTGCGGATACATCACCAGCCCGGCTCGCGCGATTTGCGCCATCGACACCTTGCCGTCTTCGGCAACGTCGAATTCGTCCGGCACGGCGGCTACCAGCCGGTCGCGCAGCAGTTGCCGTTCGCGCATGCGTCCGCCCACCGCCACTGGCGTATGCATCAGGCCGATATCGATCTCGCCCGTCTGCAAGGCTTCGGCTTGCTCGGCGTTGCTCATCTCTCGCAAGATGACGCGCACGCCCGGCGCTTGGCGGCGCATCTCGCGCAAGGCGCGCGGCAAGGTATCGAATAGCGCCGACGACACCAGCCCCACCGTCAACTGCCCGGCACTGCCCCGCCCGATCTCGCGCGCGCGGTGCGCTGCGGCGTCGATGCGCGCCACGCTGATGCGCACGTCTTCCAGAATCGCCAATGCCGCCGGGGTGGGCGCGGCGCCCTGGCGCGAACGCTCGAACAGCCGCACGCCCAGGTCTTTCTCCATGCGGCCCAAGGCCTGGCTCAAGGCGGGCTGCGCGATGCCCAGCCATTCCGACGCACGGCTGACGCTGCCATGGTCCACCACTGCCAGGAAGTACCGCAGGTGCCGGGTTTCCATATCATTCCGATATATATAAAGCCGATTTAGACAATGGAAAACTATACCCCGAGTTCCTAGAATTCCGGCTAATAGAAGCGCGTTGGGCCACGCCGCCTAAGCGAATAGAAGCCCTTGGCACCGCCCGCCGCAGAGAACAGAAGCGCTGGTCCACGCCCGGCGCCAAGAACAGGAGACCGCCTTGCCCCCGCATTCGACCGGCGCCGCCGTCGACACCCACGCGCACGTGTTCCGGCCCGGTTTGCCCCTGGCTGACGCCCGCCGCCACACCCCCGATTACGACGCCACGCCCACGCAGTACCTGGCGCTGCTGGATGCGCACGGCCTCTCTCATGGCGTGCTGGTCCAGCCCAGTTTCCTGGGCACCGACAACCACCACATGGTGGACGCGTTGCGTGCGGCGCCCGATCGGCTGCGCGGCGTGGCCGTGGTGTCCCCCGACATCACCGACGCCGCGCTGCAAACGCTGGCCGACGCCGGTGTCGTGGGCATCCGCCTGAACCTGATCGGCCTGCCCGCGCCCGAGCTGCACGCGCCGGCCTGGCAAGCCTTGCTGGCCCGCGTGAACGCGTTGGGCTGGCACGTTGAAGTCCATCTTCAAGCCCAGCGCCTGCAGGACGTCATGCCCACCCTGCTGGCGGCCGGATGCCGCGTGGTGGTGGACCACTTTGGCCGGCCCGACCCGGCGCTGGGCGTGTCCGACCCGGGCTTTCAGTATCTGCTGCAACAGGCGGACAGCGGACGCGTCTGGGTCAAGCTGTCCGCGCCGTATCGCAACTGGCAGGCCCCGGCTTGCGCGGCTTCGGGCTGGCTGGCCACGCAACAACTGCTGCTGGCCTTTACCCCCGAACGTTTGATGTGGGGCAGCGACTGGCCCCACACAGAGCATCGCCACGTGGCGTCCTACCCTGCCGCACGGCAGTGGCTGGACGCGTGGATCGACGACCCCACGCAACGGCGCATCGTGCTTGCCGATACGCCGTTGCAGCTATTCCAATTCCAAGGAGACAAAAAATGAACCCTCTGATCAAACGCGTGGCGTGCCGTGGCGGCTTGCTGGTTGCCGCCGGCCTGTTGGCGGGCGCCGCCAGTTCGGCGTCTGCCGCCTATCCCGAACGCGCCATCACGCTGGTGGTGACCTATCCGCCCGGCGGCACCGTGGACGTCGTGGCCCGCTTGATCGGCCCCAAGCTCGCAGCCGAACTCGGCCAGCCCGTGGTGATTGAAAACCGCGGCGGCGCAGGCGGCATGATCGGCGGCGCGGTGGTGGCCAAGGCGCAATCCGACGGCTACACGCTAATGCTCGACGCCTCCAACCATGCGCAGAACCCCGCGCTGCATTCCAAGATGCAGTTCGACACGCTGACCGCGTTTGCGCCCGTCTCGCTGCTGTTGCGCGTGCCGAACGTGTTGGTGGTGACGCCTTCGTATGAAGTGAAAACGGTGGCTGACCTGATCAAGCTGGGTCAGCCCGGCGCCAAGGATCACGTGTACTTTGCGTCGGCCGGCCCCGGCTCGGCGCAGCATCTGGCGGGCGAATTGTTCAACCTGCTGGCGAAGACCCAGCTGCAACACGTGGCCTACAAGGGCGGCGGCCCGGCCATGATCGACGTGATGTCGGGCCAGGTGCCCGTCATGTTCGCCAGCATGGGTTCGGCGTGGCAGCACGTGAAGAACGGCAAGCTGCGCGCCGTGGCCGTGGGCGGCCTGGAACGTTCGAAGACCGCGCCCGATCTGCCCACCATTGCCGAGTCCGGCGTGCCGGGCTACGAGACTTATGAATGGAACGCGGTGTTCGCACCGGCCGGCACGCCGCCCGCCATCGTCGACCAGGTGTCGCAGGCGCTGGCGAAGGTACTGAAAGACCCGGCCATTGCCGAACAATTGGCCGGCATTGGCGCCGAGCCCATAGGCTCGACCCCGGCCGAACTCGATACGTTCCGCCGCGCCGAAATTGCCAAATGGCAGCGCGTGGTGAAAGAAGCGAATCTGAAATTGGATTAAGCCGCGCGGGGCGTTCACGCCCGATGAACGGAGTTTGCAATGGCGCCCTGCGGGGCGCCATTTTTTCGCCGGGCGACGCACGGGGCTATCATTGCGCCTTGGGCAAACGCATTGCAGACCGCACATCGCAGAGAGCAGCAAGATGGACAAGATTCGACTCGACAAATGGCTATGGGCCGCGCGCTTTTACAAGACGCGCAGCCTGGCCGTGCAAGAGATCGGCAAGGGCCGGGTCCTGGTGAACGACCAAGCGGCGAAGCCCGCGCGCGAAGTCGCACCCGGCGACCGCATTACGATCCGCAAGGAAGACCCGGCGCTACAGGTGCAGGTGGTGGCCGTCAGCGGCGTGCGTGGCCCCGCCCCCGTCGCGCGCCTGCTCTATGAGGAAACCCCCGACAGCATCGCCGCCCGCGAACGTGCCGCCGAAATGCGCCGCCTGGCGCCCGAACCGGCGCTAGGCATCGAAACGGGCCGCCCGACCAAGCGCGACCGCCGCCTGATCGATCAGATGCGAGGCAAATGATGAAGCGCAGTTCAAGCGGCGGGCTGGTCTATTCCACCGAAAGCGGCCGCATGTGTCCCGAATGCCGCCAAGCCCTGACGCAATGCCAATGCAAGCCAGCCGCGCGCGCCGTGCCTGCGGGTGATGGCGTGGCGCGGGTCTCGCGCGAGACCAAGGGCCGGGGCGGCAAGAGCGTCACGCTGGTGCGGGGGCTGGCGCTGGAACCGATGGCGCTTGCGGTGCTGGGTAAGGAATTGCGCACGGCCTGCGGGTCGGGCGGCACCGTGAAAGACGGGGTGATCGAAGTGCAGGGAGACCACTGCGACCGCATCATCGACGCACTAACCACCCGCGGCCACCGCGCCAAGCGCGCTGGCGGCTGAACCTGACGAGACGACCATGAATGATCTGGCGGTAAACGGCGTGGCCAGTTGGCACGCGCATGTGTACTTCGACGCGGCCAGCCGCGATACCGCGTATGCGTTGCGCGAACGGGTGATTGCGCAGTTCGACGGCAAGATGGACATAGGGCGCTTTCATGAGCGCCCCGTCGGCCCGCATCCCCAATGGAGCTACCAGATTGCGTTCACCCCGGCGCACTTCGCCGAGATCGCAACCTGGTTGACGCTGAACCATGGCGAGCTGGATGTCTTCATGCACCCCAACACCGGCGATTCACTGCGCGACCACCGCGACTGCGCCGTGTGGATCGGCCGCAGCTACACGCTGAATCTTCAGGTGCTGGGGGCTTGAACGAAGGCGGACTGAATACAGCCGCTTGAACCTAGGCCGCTTGAACCTAGGCCGCTTGAACGTGGCTCGCTTGAACTTGGCCCGCTTGAACGTGGCTCGCTTGAACGTGGCTCGCTTGAACTTGGGCAGCCTGATCACAGGCTGCCCAATTTGCTTTACAGCGCACGCCCCACGATCAGCGAATCCAATGCCATATCGGGTTCGCTGCTTTTGCCTTCATACGGCAGCCGGCTCAGCACGTAGCGCATGGCGTTAAGGCGCGCGCGCTTCTTGCAGTTCGACTTCACCACGATCCACGGCGCGTCCGCGGTGTCCGTATGCGCAAACATCGCTTCCTTGGCGCGCGTGTAGTCATCCCATTTATCCAGCGACGCCAAGTCCACCGGGCTCAGCTTCCATTGCTTGAGCGGGTGCACTTTGCGTTGCAGGAAGCGGCGGCGCTGCTCTTCCTGGCTGACCGAGAACCAGAACTTGATCAGGTGGATGCCGCTGGACACCAGATGGCGTTCGAAGTCAGGCACCTGACGCAGAAAATCCAGATACTCCTGCTGCGAGCAAAAGCCCATGACGCGTTCCACGCCAGCGCGGTTGTACCAGGACCGGTCGAACATCACGATCTCGCCCGCCGTGGGCAGGTGCTGCACATAGCGCTGGAAGTACCACTGGCCCTTTTCGGTATCAGACGGCTTTTCCAACGCGACCACGCGTGCGCCCCGCGGGTTCAGGTGTTCCATCATGCGCTTGATGGTGCCGCCCTTGCCGGCCGCGTCGCGGCCTTCGAACAGGATCACCACGCGCTGCCCGGTCGCTTTGACCCAGGCTTGCAGCTTCAACAATTCCACCTGCAGCTGGTACTTCTGCTTTTCATAATTGCGGCGCAGCATGCGATGGCGATACGGATAGATGCCTTCGCGCCAATCGGCGGCCAACTCTTCATCAGGATTGCGGCGGCTGCCCGGCACTTGCGCATTGGCGTCCAGCAGCGCGCGATGCACGGCGCGCGCATCGTCCGCCGACAGTTCTTCGATGACCGAACGCAGCGCGTCGTGCGCCTGCGTATCCGCGCCGACGGTGTAGCGGCGCGCAATGTCCGACAGCACCGACACCGCTTCCTGACGCGCCGCATCTTCGCGCGCTGCGACTTTCTTGCGCGCCTGCAATGCCGGCTCGATGGCAGGCTTGTCGCCCGGTTCAATGGCGGCATCAATGGCCGGACCCGCACCCCGCGCATTCGCCTTGACGACAGCCGCCGCCTTGGCCGGCGTGCGGCGCGAAGTCGTGCCGCTGCCTGCGCGCACCGAGCGTTTGGCGGCGCCCTGCGTGCCGCTTGCGCGCGGCTTCGCGCTGATGGCGGTGTCTGATTCGGCGGCTTGCGGTGTCTTGTCTGTCATGTGTCCAGTCCTTGCTGCGCTTGTCGTCTTGCCCACACCGGCCGGCCAGTCGCCGGCGACCTGCGAGGCAAAGGCAACACCCTAACGCGCGCCTTCAGGCGTGGATTTGACGAGAATCAAACGTTGTAACATCTATTGCGATTTCATTGCAGCCGCGCCGTCCGATACACTGCCCGATCCGCCTTCAGCCTTCATCCTTCATCCTTGCCATGTGGTCACGCATCAAGCGGTTCTTGATCGGCCCGCCTCCGCCCGAAGACCCTTTCCGCAAAACCGTGCGGTTCGACGACACCGGTTTCACGCGCCAGTGCGAATTGGCGCGCGCGATGGGCTTGCAGGAGTTCTGGCCGTGGAGCGATGTCGAAGAATTCGGGTTCGCCTTCAGCAAGGCGATGTTCCCCGACCCCTGGTATGGCGACTACATGGAAAGCCTGTGGTTCCTGCGCTTGCGCTGCGAAGACGGCGATCTGATGCGCGTCGATCTGGAAGAAGACCAGCTCGCCATCAGCCAGCTGCCGCCCGCACTGCTGCGCCATCTGCCGGGGCTGGATGTGGACGTGCTGCGCGAAGGCCTGGCCGTGGCCGGCCGCGGCCCGCGCCACTTCGACGGCGAAGGCATATGGGTGGCATGGCGGCGCACGTCGGCCCAACCGCCTCAGTCGCCTCAGCCGCCTCAGCCGCCTCAGCCGCCCCAGCCGCCCCACTCGCCTCAGTCGCCCGACTCGCCTCAGCCGCCCGACTCGGTCGACTCGCCGAATCCGCCGACTCGCGGTTACGGCACCGCCCCCCAGCCAGACCCTACACGCGATCCAGACCCTGCTTGAGATCCGCCAGAATATCTTCCGGCGTCTCCAGGCCCACGGACAAGCGCAACAACCCTTCTGACAAGCCATACTTCTCGCGGTCTTCCGCGGAATAGCTGGCATGCGTCATCGACGCCGGATGCTGGATCAGCGTTTCCGGGTCACCCAGGCTGACGGCGATACGCGCAAGCTTCAGGCTGTTCAGCAGATTGCGCCCCGCCGCCAGTCCGCCCTTCAGCTCAAACGCCACCAAACCGCCGCCCGCCGCCTGTTGGCGCAGCGCGATGTCCGCGCCCGCCGTGCCGGCAAGACCCGGATAGAACATATCCGCCACCGCCCGATGCTCGCGCAACAGCTTGGCCACCTTCAAGGCAGATTCGCTATGGCGTTGCACGCGCAGTTCCAGCGTCTTGATGCCGCGCAGCACCAGGAACGCGGTGAACGGCGACAACGTGGCCCCCGTGAAGTAGCGCAGGCCTTGCAGACGGATGGCGTCAATGTGCTCCTTGCGCCCCACCACCGCCCCCGCCAGCAAGTCGCCGTGGCCGCCCAGGTATTTGGTGGCCGAATGCAGCACGATGTCCGCACCATGTTCCAGCGGCCGTTGCAGCACGGGCGTGGCGAAGGTGTTGTCCACGATGGTCAGCAGGCCCTTGCCGCGCGCAATGGCGGACACGGCGGCGATGTCGACCAGGCGCAAGTTCGGATTGGCCGGCGTCTCGAAATACACGGCGCGCGTCTTGGGGCCGATGGCGGCGGCCACCGTCTCGGGCCGCGTGAAGTCCGCAAACACGGCGCGCACGCCAAAGCGCGTCAGCCCCTGTGTGAACAGCGTGAACGCCGTGCCGTAGACAATCTGGTCCACCACGATTTCGTCACCGCTTTGCAGCAGCGAAAACAGCGTGGCGGAAATCGCCGCCATGCCTGAAGCCGTGACCACGCCCGCCTCGGCGCCTTCCAGCGATGCCAGCCGCTCTTCCAGCAACGCCTGCGTGGGGTTGCGCGTGCGGCCATACACATAGCCCTGCTTCTCGCCCAGGCGAATCTGGTCGAAGGCTTCGATGCTGTCCTGCGTGTAGGTCGACGTCAGGTACAAAGGCGGCGACAAAGCGCCTTGCTCATCCAGCGGGTCGTAACCCAGGTGTATGGCGCGCGTGGCGAAGCCTTGCTTCAAGGTGTCAGACATATGAACTCCTGTCATCAGATGGCGCAAAGGCATCCCGCCCTTGCAAGAAATTGCACGGTCCCGACGCGGCCCGCAGGCGTTGACGGGTGCAGATCCACTCGTTACATTGCAAAGCAATGTCCCCAATTTTTGGTGCGCCATGACGTCGCAGGAATCGTCCCCGGAGTGCTCCCCGCGGCCGCCGAAGGGCCGGCCACGCCGCCTGCGCATCGCCGTCGCGGTGGGCCTGGTGGTGCTGATATGCGCCGCGGTGACCGGGCTGAGCCAAATGCGCGACCGCGAACAGGAACGCGTGGCGACCGGCGAAATCCGCAAGGTGGCCGACACGCTCAACCTGATGGTCAGCGGCGCCGAAAGCGAATCCGGCGAACTGCCGTCCATTGACCCTACGCCCAAGGCCACCGGCTTCTACGGCGAAATGGAGCGCGCCTTCAAGACCATTGCCAGCGAACGCCTTGCGCAGCACAAAGCCTATGTGCAAGAGCTCAAAACCATCGGCATGCCCCGCCTGCTGGATGCGCATCGTTTGGCGCAGGACGCCGGCCTGATCGAAAGCCGCATGATTCTGGAACAGGCCGAACGGCTGGTGCCGAAGTACCGGCAGCAAAGCCTGCAAGTGTTGAACAACATGCCCACGCTGATCCGTTCGCTGGCCATCCGCGAACCGGAAAAGCAGAAGATGCTGCACACGCTCGATACGTCGCTGGCGCAACGCAACGAAAGCCTGGAGCAAGTCTGGCGCCTTGAAACGCGCATCCTGCAAGAGTTCGGCAAGATGATCACGCTGCTGGATGACAACCGCCAATACTGGTATGCCGACCACGATGAACTGATGTTTGTGCGCGATGCCGATCTGACGCGGTTCCATCAGCATCAAGCCGCGATTGGCAAGATGGCGACGGAACAGGAACAGCTGGGCAAGCGGCAGTTGGCAAACGTGTTTTCGGCGTTGCGCTAGGCGCGGCCGCCATCGCCCTGCCTGCTGCCGCGCGCGCTTGGGGCTCATCAGCCCCGCCCTACCGCTTGTGGTCCGCCCGGCGTGACAACCATTCGCCGGTGAACTGCACGATCGACACCAGCGCGATCAGAATCACGATCACTTCAAACATCACGCGCGTTTCATAGCGTTCGTAACCGTAGCGGATGGCCAGATCGCCCAGGCCGCCCGCCCCCACCGCGCCCGCCATCGCCGACGCGTTGATCATGGCGATGACGCTGACCGTCATGCCGCCGATGATGCCGGGCAAGGCCTCGGGCAGCAGCACATGGCGCACGATGTGCCAGCGCCGGCACCCCATGGCGCGCGCCGCTTCCACCAGCCCATGGTCCACATCATTCAGGCTGACCTGCGCAATGCGGGCAAAGAACGGCACCAGGTTGGCCGACAGCGGCACAATGGCCGCCCACGTGCCCAACGTGGTGCCCACCAGAAAGCGGGTGAATGGCAGCATGGCCACCAGCAAAATGATGAACGGGATGGCGCGGAACGTGTTCACCGTGATGGACAGCGCCTTGTTGAAGCGCGGCTTGGGATACAGGTTGCCGGGCGCGGTCACCGTCAGCACCACCGCCAGCGCCAGGCCGGACACGATTGCGATGACGGCGGACACGCTCACCATCGCCAGAGTCTGCAAGAACGCTTGCAGGTATTTATCAAGCATCGGCAGCGACATAACCCAGCACCTTGATCTGATCGGCCACTAGCGCGGCGCGCGCGGCCTCTTCCTGTAATGCGCCCGCTGGCACGGAAACCAGCAGGCTGCCCTGTGCGTGGCCGCTCAAGCGGTCCAAGCCGCCATGCAACAGCGTGGCGCCCGGCCCCATCGCGGCCAAGGCTTGCAATGACACGCCCTCCGGCCTGCCCTGCCCCGTGAAGCGCAGCCGCAAGATGGCGACGCCATCGCGGCCTTGCAGATCGGGCACCAAGCGCGCCGCCAGGTCCGCCGGCAGTTCATGCTGCAAGGGGCGCAGCAAGGCGCGCGTGGCATCCGCTTGCGGGTTGCCGAACACGCGCCAGACGTCGCCCAGCTCAACCTTGCGGCCGCCGTCCAGCACCAGCACCCGATGGCAGACCTCGCGGATCACCGCCATGTCGTGCGTGATCAGCACCACCGTCAGCCCCAGCTTGCGGTTGATGTCCTGCAATAGCGCCAGAATCGATTGCGTGGTCTCGGGGTCGAGCGCCGACGTGGCTTCATCGCACAGCAGGATTTCGGGTTCATGCACCAGCGCACGCGCAATCCCCACGCGCTGCTTCTGCCCGCCCGACAGCTTGGACGGATACACGTCGGCCTTGTCGCGCAGGCCCACCATGTCCAGCAAGGCCTCAACGCGCGCCCGCGCGGCGGCGGGCTTCACGCCGGCCACACGCAAGGGCAGCGCAACGTTTTCAGCCACGGTCTTGGCGGACAGCAGATTGAAATGCTGGAAGATCATGCCGATGCGGCGGCGCAGGCCCACCAGCGCATCTTCATCCAGCTGGCCCACGTCCACGCCATCCACCTGCACGCGGCCCGCGGATGGGCGTTCAAGCATGTTGATGGAACGCAGCAGCGTGGACTTGCCCGCGCCGCTGCGCCCGATAATGCCAAACACCTCGCCGCGCGCCACCGAGAACGACACGTCGGCCAACGCCGTCACCACGCCTTGCGCGCTGGGATAGCGCTTCTGCAATCCGTCAAAGACGATGTGCGCGTCATACGCAGCAGGGTCCCCGGGCGCCCGCGACGGCGCGGGTTGGGAAAATTCGTGTTGCATCATGGCCTTGCCCGGCTTAGAAAACCGGGATCACCGAGCCTTCGTACTTGCTCAGAATGAACTGGCGAACTTCCTCGGAGTGGTACGCCTTCACCAGCTCGGGCACCCACGGCGCGTTCTTGTCTTTTTCGCGCACGGCAATGATGTTCACGTAGGGATTGTTTTCTTTCTTCTCCACGGCAATGCCGTCACGCGTGGCGATCAGGCCGGCCTGGTACGCAAAGCTGTTCACGATGGCGGCGGTATCCACATCCGGCAACGAACGCGCCAGCACGACCGATGCACTTTCCACGAAGTTCAGCTTCTTGGGGTTGGACGTGACGTCCGCCAGCGTCGCCGTGCCTGTTGCCGGGTCAAAGCCGTCTTTCAAGGTAATCAAACCCTGATCGCGCAAGATGACCAGCGCGCGGGTCTGGTTGCTGGGGTCGTTCGGAATGCCCACCTTGGCGCCGTCCGGCAGCGCTTTCAGCGACTTGTATTTCTTGGAGTAGAAGGCGATGGGCGAGATCAGCGTGTTCGCCACCGGCACGATCTTGTAGCCGCGCTGCTTGATCTGGTCGTTCAAAAAGGGAATGTGCTGGAAGGCGTTGGCCTCCAGGTCACCGTTGTTCAGCGCCTCGTTGGGGCTGGCGGTGCCGGTAATGATCACGGGTTCCACAGCCAGGCCGTTCTTCTTGGCGACTTGCGTCACCACTTCCCAGATTTGCTCGTCCACGCCGCCACGCACGCCCACTTTCAGCGGCTTGGGGTCCGCCGAGAAGGCGGGGCCATGGAACATGGCCGCCGACGCCAGCACCGCGCCCACCAGCGCTTTCAGAAAGACGCGCGTGCGATTGACGGTTGGCGATGCGCCTTGTTCGGACGCCGCAGCTAGAAAACGGGTAGTCATGATGGAATCGCCTCTAAGTCAATGCAGTTATGAGAGAGACGATTCTAGGGAGGGCCCTGGCGGCCACGAACGAATACTTCGTTGAGTCCTTATTACAGGGATCTTTGGATATGGCCGGGCGGCATAAGCGATGCACCCGGCCATGGCGCGCGGAAGGTTGGCGCGTAGGTCAGGTCAGGTCTGGTCTGGTCTGGTCTGGTCTGGTCAGGTCAGGTCTGGTCTGGTCGAAGCCTAGAACGGCTTGACCACCACCAGCGTCACGATGACTGCGCATGCGATGACGGTGAACGGCGCATACAGGTCGATCATCGGCGGGCGCTTCAGATTGCCCTTCACCATGCGGCGCAAGGCCGCGCTCTGGATGCCCAGCAACGCCGACAACGCCAGCGCGAAACCCAGCTTGACCCAGATCCAGTTCATGGCGAACCAGCCGAAAGTCATGGCCAGGTGCAGGCCGATCAACCACGTGATGACCATGGCCGGGGTCGTGACCCACAGCGTCCAGCGCCGCAGCGCGCCAAGCATCTTGCGTTCTTTGGGCGCCTCGTCACCGTCTTGCGGTTGCGACGACAAGAGGAACAGCGAGACGAACAGCGAGCCGACGATCCACGCAACGACGGCCGCCACGTGGGCCATTTTCAATAGTTGATAAGTCATGGCCGGCATTATCGCCGGATGCTCGGAGCCGGCAAGCGGCGCGCTGAACGCCCGTTTGCGTCAGCGCAAACCGGACGCGGCGATCAGGTGCAGGTGGCGGGCATATCGGAAGTGACGGTCAGTTGCCGGTGGCAGGGGCACCCGCCGCTGCCGGCGTCGAAACGGCAGGCGTCGTGGACGTGGCCGCCGGGGTCGTCGTCGGGGTGGTGGTCGTCGGCGAGGGGGCTGCCGTCGGCGCCGCAGGGGTCGTGGCCGTCGTACCGGACTCCGCGTTGCCTGCCGTGGACGGCGGCGTGGCATGCGGCGCTTCGGCTGCCGGCGTGGCCTTGTCCGGCGCGGCTTCCGTGGCCTTTGCTGCCCCAGGGGCCGGAGACGGACCGTTCGCCGCAGCCGGGTTCAAGGTGTCGGCCGGCGCATCTGGCGACACCACCGGATCGGCTGGAACCAGCAGTTTGGATTGCGAGGCGCGGGCGCGGCTGGGCGTCGGCACATGCGGCGCGGCGGCGGCTTCGGCATCCGGCAGGAAGCGCTGCAACAGCTGGAAGAAGCCTTCGTAGAACTTGGGCCGCGACACGGTCTGGCTGGCCGTCTTCACCAGCGAATCGTCGCTGGAGCCGAACGGCATCGACACCTGGCCCAGCACGCTCACGCCCACGCTGGCCGAACTGGTGGTGCGCTTGATGGAATAGCGATCCTGCACGGCATTGGCGAACACGGTGGCGCGCTGGTTGGCGCTGCCGTCCGAGGCGCAATCGATATTGAAATTGATCTGCGTATGCAGCCCGTCTTCGCCCTGGAAGTTCTTGTGGCCCGACACACGCGCCGGATCGAAGCGGTCGATGTTGTAGCCCTGGCTCAGCAAGGCGCGGCGGCCCGCGTCGCAGGCCGTGTTGCTGGCGGTGGGAAAGGTGCGGGAAAACACGTCGTTCTGCGCGAAGTCTTCTCTTTCGTATGCCGCTTTGGGGGACGCGCAGCCCGCCAAAATTGCCGAAACGCAGACGAGCAGGGGAACAGACAAACGACGGGTAACGCAGGGCATGAGGGGTCCAGCTGTTGGCGTAAAGGGGGCATTATCGGCCACGAAGGGGGAATCTGGCGAATGGCCCACTACCGGCCGTGATGGGTTGAAACAGGTTTAACGGGGCCAGGGTGCGCCGCACTGCTCCGCCCCTATTTTTCGCTCCGGTTTTGCCGGCCCCGACACCGGCGTCGAACACCGCCCCCCTGTGGCCGCGCCATCCTAAGCCTCCTCCCTACGCCACCTTTACGCATCGCACCTCATGCCCCGCCGCCACCGGCACGATGTCAGGCACCTTCGCCAGGCATTGCGCTTCTGCCAGACTGCAACGCGGCGCAAACGAACACCCCGGCGGCAAGGCGGCCAGGTCGGGCGGGGAACCTGGAATGGTTTCAAGCCGTTGCCCTTTTTGCATGGCGCCGTGCGCGCGGCCCTTCAACAGCGCCAGCGTGTACGGATGGCGCGGTGCGCGCAACAGGTCGGCCATGCTGCCCTGCTCCACAATGCGCCCGCCATACATCACGGCCACGCGGTCCGCAATTTCGGCGGCGGCGCCGATGTCATGGGTCACGAACACAATGGCCAGCCCCAGTTCGCGTTGCAGCTCGCGCAGCAACAGCAGAATCTGAATCTGCACCGTGGCGTCCAGCGCGGTGGTGGGCTCGTCGGCCAGCAACACCTTCGGATTGCAGGACAGCGCCAGCGCAATCATGGCGCGTTGGCGCATGCCGCCCGACATCTCATGCGGATACGCTTGCAGCCGGCGCTCGGGGCTGGGAATGCGCACGCGTTCAAACAATGACAGCGCCCGCGCGCGCGCCTCGGCGGCGCTCTTGCCGGTATGCCGGCGCACCATTTCCTCGATCTGGCGGCCCACGGTATAGACCGGGTCCAGCGCCAACAGCGGCTCCTGGAACACCATTGACACCACCGGGCCGCGCATGGCGGCCAGCTCGCGCGCATTCATCGCCAATACGTCGCGGCCGTCCACCACCATTTCACCGCTGATGCGCGTGCGGCGCGGCGGGTGCAGGCGCATCAGCGCGCGCAGGGTCACGCTCTTGCCGGAGCCAGACTCACCGATCAGCGCCACCGCTTCGCCCCGCCCCACTTCCAGGTTCACGCCGTTCAAGGCATGCACGGTCTTGGCGCCCGCCTGAAATGCCACTTCCAGGTTGCGGATGCTGACCAAGGGGGATGTGGTCGCGGTCATGTCAGCGCTCCTGATGCGGCGTAGCCGGAATCGGGTTGATGAATCAGGCAACGCACGGCGTGGCCGTCTAACTGTGTCATGGCGGGCGCCTCTGCCGCACAGGCCGCGCGCGCCAATGCGCAACGCGTATGGAAACGGCAACCCGAGGGCGGATCAATGGGGTTGGGCGGGTCGCCCGACAAGGGCGCCGATTCCGTGCGCTGCCCGGGTTCCATCGACGGCATCGAACGCAGCAGCGCCTGCGTGTAGGGATGACGGGGCGCATCAAACACCTGGTCCACCGGCCCCAGCTCTACGACTTCGCCCAGGTACATCACCATGACGCGGTCAGAGATGTACCGCACCACGTTCAGATCATGGCTGATGAACATATACGTCAGCCCGAAATCGTCTTTCAGGTCCAGCAGCAGGTTCAGCACCTGCGCTTCGACGGACTTGTCCAGCGCGGACACTGCCTCATCCAGAATCACCAGCCGGGGGTGCAGGGCCAGCGCGCGCGCGATGTTCACGCGCTGACGCTGGCCGCCAGACAGTTCATGCGGATAGCGGCCAGCGAAGCGTTGCGCGTCCAGCCCCACGCGGCCCAGCAGCCCGCGCGCCACCGCAATGGCGTCGCGCTTGGCGCTGCCATGCACCAGCGGGCCGAACGCCACCGAGTCCTCGATGGTCATGCGCGGGTTCAGCGACGAATAACTATCCTGAAACACCATCTGCGTCTGCCGCCGGAATTCGCGCAGCGCCAGCACGCGCGACCCCACGGCCATGCCGTCAAACACCAGCTCGCCATGATCCTGCGTGATCAGCTGCATGACCAGCCGCGCGGTGGTCGACTTGCCGCAACCGGATTCGCCCACCACGCCCAGCGTTTCGCCTTTCTTCACATCGAAGTCCACGCCGTCCACCGCGCGCACGGCGTTGCCGCCCCGGCCGCGCGACAGCGGGTCACGCTTCAACGGAAAGTGTTTGATCAAACCGCGCACGCTCAGCAAGGGCTGTGCGGGGCCGCCTACGTCTTCGTGCGTGACACGCACGGCGTCGATGACAGCGTTCATTCCTTGACCTCCATGGCCGAGCGCAGTCCGTCGGACAGCAGGTTGAAGGACATCGACGTGATGAAGATCATCACGCCCGGCAACGCCGCCACCCAAGGCTGCGTGTAGATGGCGGTGCGCAAGGTGTTCAGCATCAAGCCCCATTCCGGTTCTGGCGGACGCACGCCCAAGCCCAGGAACGACAGGCCCGACGCCAGAATCATCGACACCGAAATCAGGCTTGTGGAATACACGAAAATCGGCCCCAGCACGTTGGACAGCACATGCGCGCGCACGATCGTGAACGGCGACGCGCCGGATGCGCGCGCCGCGTCCACATAGTCGCTGCGCCGCACTTGCGTGGTGACGCTTTCGGCCACGCGCACAATCTGCGGCACGAACACGATGGTGAGCGACAGGATGGCGTTGAAGATGCCCGCGCCCAACGTGCCTGACAGCGCAATGGCCAGCAGCACCGACGGAAACGCATAGAACACGTCCACCACCCGCATGATCAGCGTGCTGGTCCAGCCGCCCGCATAGCCCGCCAGGATGCCGATGGCGCTACCCACGACGAACGCGGCAATCACCGGCACGATGCCCATGAACAGCGACAGGCGCGCGCCCAGCATCAGGCGGGACAGCATGTCGCGGCCCAGCTCGTCGGCGCCCAGCGGGTAGCCTTCGGTGCCGATGGGCCGCAGGCGTTTCAACATCGACGCCTGGAACGGGTCGGCCGGTGTGATCCACGGCGCCAGGATGGCGATGATGATCAGCGCCAGGATGACGCCGCCCGCGGTCAGCGCCAGCGGGTCGCGCCGCAAGCGGCGCAACACATTGGACCAATAGCCCGGCGACCGCGCCACGGGGGCCGTGACGGCCGCCGCGGTCAGGCTGGCAACGGAATCCGTCATATCAGCTCCTTTCGATACGAGGGTCGAACAGCCCTTGCAGGATGTCGACCGCCAGGTTCAGGATCACGAAGAACAACGCCAGCACCAGAATCGTTCCCTGCAACAAGGGCAGGTCGCGCTGGAAGATGGCGGCGTTGAGCAGGAAGCCCGTGCCGGGCCACGAGAACACCGTTTCGATCAGGATGGAGCCGCCCAGCAGATAGCCCAGTTGCAGGCCCATCACGGCCAGGGCCGTGGGCGCGCAATTCTTGACGACATGCAGGAAGACGCCCAGGTCGGTCAGCCCGCGCGCGCGCAAACCCACCACAAATTCCTGCGACAGCGTCTCGGCCACCAGCGCGCGCACGGTGCGCGCGATGATGCCCATCGGAATCACCGACATCGTCACGGCCGGCAGGATCATGTGGCGAAAATGCGCCCAGTCCGCCGTCCACTCGCCGGACCCGCCCGGCCCTGCCCCCGTGGGCGGCAGCCACATCAGCTGCGTGGAAAAAAGGATGACCAGCACCATGCCCAGCCAGTAGTGCGGCACGCTGACGCCAATGACCGACACGAAGGACGCCACGCGGTCCATCACCGAATTGCGGTAATAGCCGCCCACGAACCCCAGGAATGCGCCCACGATGAAACCCAGCAGCGTGGCCAGACAGGCCAGCCGCAAGGTGTTGCCCACGGCTTTGAAGACCTCGGCGGCCACGGGGCGGCCGGTGGCAATCGACGTGCCCAGATCGCCATGCAACGCGCGCCACAGCCAGCCGGCAAATTGCTCCACCAGCGGGCGGTCAAAACCATAGAGCTGCATCAGCTGCCGTTGCAGGTCGGCGGACGCGTCAGGCGGAAGAATGGAGACCAGCGGATCGCCGGGCGCCAGATGGATCAGCAGAAAACAGAGCAGCGCGACCCCCACCATGATGGGCAGGGCGTACGCGATACGCCGGATAAGGTAAGACAGCATAGGCGTCACCGGCTAGGGCGCTGGACGCCGCGCGCTCAAGGTGGCGCGCGGCGTCCAGCGCGTTCAAGATCAATCCATCGACATCGTGGCGATATCGATGAACCAGCTCTTGGGCTGCACCACGCCCTTGACCTTCGGCGAGATCGCGCGCGGGCCGACGTCATGCGCAATCCAGACGAACGGCGCTTCTTCCACCACGCGCGCATGCAACTTGGCCAGGGCCGCGTCGCGCTCGGCGGGTGCGAAGGTGGTGCGCGCATCCTTGATCAAGCCGTCGATCTCGGCGTTGCCGAAGTAGCCCCAGTTGTTGGAGGCCGGCGGAAAGGTCTTGGTGCTGACAAAGCGCACGATGGCAAAGAACGGGTCCATCGCCGCGAAGCTGACGTTGATGGCGTCGCTGCCGTTGGCCGACGGGTCCTTGGCGCCCTTGCGCCAGTTGGTGAACAGCGTGTTCCACTCGACCACGTCAAAGCTCACGTCGAAATAGCAGTCTTTCAGGTTCTGCTGCACGAACTCATTCATGGGCAAAGGCTGCATCTGGCCGGAGCCGGACGCGGATGTCTGCACTTTCACCTTCACCGGCTTGGCCTTGGAGAAGCCGGCTTCCGTCATCAGCTTGCGTGCGGCGTCCGGGTCGTACTTGATGTCGAACTTGGGGTTGCCCCACCACGGATGGCCCGGCGGCACCGTCCCCTTGGGCTCGGCCATCATGCCGCCCAGCAGCTGCTTGAGTTCACCGCGGTTCACGCACAGGTTGGCGGCTTGCCGCACGCGCGCATCCAGCCACGGCGAGCCTTCCTTGAACGACAACTGCCACGGCCACACGTGCGGCTGCTCGTTGGAATAGATGATGAAGCCGCGGCCCTTGATCGTGTCGAACGCGTCGGGCGCGGGCGCTTCAATCCAGTCCACCTGCCCGGACATCAGCGCCGCCGTGCGCGAGTTGGCTTCCGGCAGGGGCAGCATCACCACGCGGTCGATCTTCGGCCGGCGCTTTTCATCCCAGTACTGATCGTTCTTGACGACTTCCAAGCGCTCGCGCGGCACGAACTTGGCCATCTTGAAGGGGCCGGTGCCGGACGCGTCAGCCGCAAACGCGGCCCATGCCTTCTGCGAACGCTCGGCGGCATCGGTCACCGACGCGGGCACTTCCGCCAGCTTCTTGTTCCAGTGCGCGGGCGACGCCATGTACAGATTGGTCAGGTTGATCGGCAGGAAGGAATCCGGCTCGGTGGTGATCAGTTCCACCGTCAGGTCGTCGATCTTTTTCGCTGACTTCAACGTCGGCATGCGCGAGGCCGTGACGCCCACCTGGCTGGCGTCGAACTGCGGGGCGCTCTTGTCCAGCACCTTGCCCACGTTCCACACCACGGCATCCGCATTGAAGTCAGAGCCGTCGTGGAACTTCACGCCGGGGCGCAGCTTGAACACCCACTTTGTCTTGTCCGCCGCATCCACCTCCCACGACACGGCAAGGTCCGGGATCAACACGCTGGGGCCGTCCTTCTGCGACAAGTCCCATTGCGTCAGGCCGTCGTACATCGGAATGCCGGTGAAGCGATTTCCCTCGAACCCCTGGTCTGGCTGACCCAGCGTGCGGGGGATGTCTCCGGCGGTCATGCCAATGCGCAAGACCTTTTCGGCATGCGCCGATCCGGGGGCAATAACGGCGGCGCCGGCCGCCGTCAGCGCGAGCGCGGCGGCGAGGGATTTGATGCGGAAACTCCGTGTCTGCATTGTGGTTCTCCAATGTCTTGCATGGCGAGGAGCCGGATGAAGGAACCAACCCCGAACGCGCATTCCCCGCGAGGGTGCCGTGCGCGTGAACAGAGTTAGTACACAGAATTTGTATAAGCAATTTCTGTGCCATTTTGAGAACATCGCAGTGGTGTCAGGGATAGTCCCGAGCGGCCAGGCCAGGCCCGGCCCGCCGCGGCGCGAGGCAGGTCACACGCGCGGGCGTAGGCAGCCACGCGGGCAGAGGGCTATCGACAGGGAAACCAGCATGCGGCGCAGGCAAGCCGACGTCACAGAGAAGGCAGGCAGCGGGCCAGTGCAGGGCACCCAGCAGCCACCTAAAACACCTAAAAGAGCACCTAAAAGAGCACCGAAAAGGCACCAACGCAGCGCCGCGTGCGCCGCCTTGGTGCACCCTGCACGTCAACGCATCACGCGATGCCCGCTTGCGCCAGCATGGCGCGCAGCAGGACGTTGCATCCTGCTTCCAGGTGATCGGGGCGAGCGTCCTCGATTTCGTTGTGGCTGATGCCGTCCTTGCACGGCACGAAGATCATCGCGGTAGGCGCTACGCGAGCCACATACACGGCGTCATGCCCCGCCCCGCTGACCACATCCATGGCCGACAAGGACAACGCGCGCGCGCCGTCCCGCACCGACTGCACCAGCGCGGGCGCAAACGGTTGCGGCGCAAAGTACACCACCTGCTCGACGTCCGCCTTCACGCCCCGGTTGCCGGCCGCCGCCTGCACCGCCGCGCGCAAGGCGGCGTCCATGGCGGACAGCGTCACATCATCGGCCGCGCGCAAGTCCACCGTCAGGCGCACACGGCCGGGGATGACGTTGCGCGAATTGGGAAACACATCCATCCAGCCCACCGTGCCGCGCGCATCGGGCGCATGCGCCAACGCAATCTGGTTCACGGCCAGCACCAATTCCGAGGCAGCCAACAAGGCGTCGCGGCGCAGTGGCATCGGCGTGGGGCCGGCATGCGCTTCGACGCCCGTCAGCACCACGTCGTACCAGCGCTGCCCCAGCGCGCCGGTCACGACGCCGATCACGGTATCGGCCGCTTCCAGCACCGGGCCTTGCTCGATGTGCGCTTCGAAATAGGCGCCCACTTCGTTCGGGTTGGACGGCGGCACGGCGGTCTTGCCGTCGTAGCCGATGGCGGTCAAGGCATCCTGCACGCTGACGCTCTCGCGGTCTTCTTGCGACAACGCATGCTCCAACGTGAACGCACCGGCGTACACGCCCGAGCCCATCATCACCGGCACAAAGCGCGACCCCTCTTCGTTGGTCCACACGGCCAGCTCCAGCGGCGCTTCGGTCTGGATGTTCTCGTCGTTCAGCGTGCGCAACACTTCGAGGCCTGCCAGCACGCCGTAGTTGCCGTCAAACTTGCCGCCGGTGGGCTGGGTGTCGATGTGGCTGCCGGTCATGATGGCGGGCAAATCGTTGTTGCGGCCCGCACGGCGCGCGAAGATATTACCGATGGCATCCACGCGCACTTCACAGCCGGCCTCGCGCACCCAGCGCACGAACAGATCGCGGCCCTGGCGGTCAAGCTCGGTCAGCGCCAGCCGGCACACGCCGCCTTTTTCCGTGCCGCCGATCGCGGCCAGATCCATCAAGGACTGCCACAACCGTGCGCCATCCACGCGCAGGTCGGCCAGCGTTTCAGGTGCGGGGGCAAGGCTCATGGGGACTCCTGGTGACAAGTCGGCCGCGACACCTCGCGGCAATGGTTCGCCCGATTCTGCGCTGTGTACCAGCCCGATGCAAACGCCGGCCTACAAGGGATTCCCCTCACCCTCCTCGCGCGTCAGGCTCTGCCGATAGCTTCTGCAACCCGCCGCCAGCAGCACCACACACAGCACCGTCGCCCCGGCGATCAACAGCGAAAGCGACTGCCCCACCGCACCGGGATTCTTGAACAAACGGTCAGTCAGCAAGGCCACCGCCGTCGTGCCCAGCCCCAGCCCGATCAGGTTCGATATCAGCAGGAACAGCGCCGACACCTGCGCGCGAATCTGATTCGGCGGCAGGATCTGCATCGCTGCGGTAGACGTGGGCATGGGAAACGACGCAAAGAACATCGCGGGCAGCAAGAGCGCCACCGACACGCCCACGCTGTCCACCTGTGTGAACGCCACCGCCGGCAACGCCATGCCCACGGCGCCGATCACGCCTGCGCGCAGCGGCGCATCGCGGTAGCCGCGCTTGGCCAGCGCATCCATCAGCCAGCCGCCGCAGAACACGCCCGCGGTGTTGGCCACCAGCACCACCACGCCCAGCATGTACCCCACGTCCACGGGCGACATGCCGAACTTGCGCATGTAGAAGGCGGGCGTCCAGCCCAGCAGCGCAAACAGCACCATGGCGTAAAACGAAAAGCCCAGGTAGTGGCAAAAGAAGGTGCGGCGGTGGCGGCCCAGGAAACGGAAGGTGTCGCGGATGGTTGGTTTTTTTGCCTGGCCATCGGCGCTGCGGCGCAGGCCCAGCCGTTGCGGGTCACGCACCGTCAACAGAATCAGCAATGCCACCAGCAAGCCCGGCAGCCCCACGATGAAGAACGTCACCTGCCAGGGCCGCATCGCACCTATCCACGGCACCACCACGCTGTCTACGCTCTTGAGCAGATTGATGACGTAGCCGCCAATCAAAAACGCCATGCCGCCGCCGATGAACGAGCCGATCGAATAGATGCCCACGGCGCGGCCCAGCTTGTCGCGCGGGAACATGTCGCTAAGCATGGAATAGGTGGCGGGCGACAGCGCGGCCTCGCCCACGCCCACGCCAATGCGCGCCAGGAACATGTGCGCAAAGTTGCGCGACAGGCCACAGGCGGCCGTCGCCAGGCTCCAGAACGCCACGCCTATCGCGATGATCTTCGGGCGCGAATAGCGGTCGGCCAGCAAGGCGATGGGGATGCCCATCACGGCGTAGAACAAGGAAAACGCCAAGCCGTGCAACAAGCTGAACTGCGTGTCTGACAGCTGAAGATCGTGCTTGATCGGTTCGATCATCAGCGCCAGGATCTGTCTGTCGACGAAGGAAAATATGTACGCTAGCATGCATATCACGACGACGTACCACTCGTAGGCGTAGCTTCGTTTCGTCACTTGCGGCAGCGTGGCGTCAGTCATTTTTTTCCCTGGTAGTTGTCCGTCTTTTGTAGGTCTTTGCGCAGCCAGGCTCTATACGCCGGACGCAACGACTGTTCCCACCGCGCAGGAAAGCATGTTCAACGACACCTATCCGCTGAACCGCCATTGCTTGCTGAACTCGGGCAACGCCGCCGAGGTCAAGGATCAGGTCAGCCAACACCTGTGGTCACATCGCATGTGCGTCGCCCAGGGAAAACCCTTGCAGTCGCGTCTGTACGGCGTGTTCTTCGGCAACGCGGCGCTGTTCGATCTGCACTACGGCGCCGAAGTTGAAATTGACGCCGGCGACATCGCCAGCTACTACCTGATCCGCATCACGCTGCAAGGCTCGGGCCTTGTCACGCTGGGCAAGCGCAGCGCGTTGATGCAGGCGGGCAGCCTGACGATTTCGTCGCCATCCGAGCCCAGCGTGATCAGCATCGGCCGCGACTGCCGCAACCTGATCCTGCGTGTCGAACGCCAGGCGCTTGAGCACCAACTGCAACGCCTGCTTGACCGCCCCATCAAGCAGGCGCTGGTGTTTGATCTTGAAGTGGATGCCGACGCGCCGGGCCTGGCCGCCGTGCGCGAAACGCTGGACTATCTTTGCCGGCTGTACCAGCACCCCGCCATCGACGGCGTCACGCAGACGCTGGCAGCAGGGTTTTCCGATTACTTGCTGGCCTTGCTGCTGACCCAACTGCCTCATAACTATTCCGAGTCGCTGCGCGCCCAGCGCGGCCAGCCCCTGCCGCAGCATGTGCGGCGCGCGCGGGAATACATCGAGCACCATCTTGACGAGGCCATCTCGCTGGCGGATCTGGCCGCGCACTGCGGCGTATCGATCCGCACCTTGCAGAACGGATTCACCCAGTTCTTGAAGCAAAGCCCCAGCGACTATGTGCGCAACCAACGCCTGACGCTGGTGCATGCGGCGCTGGAAGCGGCGCGCGCGGGCGACAACGTCACCGACATTCTGCTGCGCCACGGCGTCACCAGCTTCGGGCATTTCGCAACCCATTACCGCAAGCGTTACGGCTGCCTGCCGTCGGATACCTTGCGCCAGCACAGGCCCTAGGCGTCAGCGCTGGCGGCCTTGGCTGCGCTGTCGGCCTTGGCTGCGCTGTCGGCCTTGGCTGCGCTGTCGGCCCTGGTTGCGCTGACCGGCCTGCGTGGCTCGGCTTGCGCGGCCCGGCCTGCGCGGCTCGGCCTGCGCGGCCCGGCCTGCGCGGCCCGACCATTCCCTTGCCGGATTGGAATGGCGCTTGCGCGTTTGGCGCAGCGCCGCGTGGCGCCCCGCCGCTAGGATCAAGGCTCCATCGAAGGAGCTTTGATCATGCGAATCAGCGTAATAGGCGGCGGCCACGGCTGCTACGCGGCGGCGGCCGAACTGGCGGAACGGGGGCACGAGGTGCGCTGGTGGCGCCGCGACACTGCCGCGTTCCAGGGCTTGCAAGACGCGGGCGCGCTGACCGTCACCGACTATCGCGGCACGCGCCAAGTGCCGCTGGGCAAGGGGCCAGGCCAACTGGAACTGAGCGCCTCGCTGCCCGACGCAGTGGCCGACGCGCAAGTGTTGGTCGTCCCCCTGCCCTCGACCACGCACGACGCGCTGGCGCCGGCATTGGCGCCGCTGTTGCAAGACGGGCAGGTGGTGTTCCTGCCGCCCGGCACATTCGGCAGCTACGTCTTTGCGCGCGCCCAGAAAGACGCCGGCAACACCGCGCGCGTGGCCTATGCAGAAACCGGCACCCTGCCCTATCTGGCGCGCAAGCACGGGAACACGGTCGTGATCAGCGGCTACGCCACGCGGCTGCCCACGGGCGTATTCCCCAGCCGCTTGTCGGACGAAGCATTGGCGCGGCTGAAGCAGGCTTACCCCAGCATCGAACCCATTGAAGACGGCCTGTCGGGCGCGCTGATGAACGCTGGCCCCATCATCCACCCGCCGCTCATCATGATGAACGCCGGGCCGTTGGAGCACTTCGACAAGTGGGACATCCACAACGAAGGCACGCAAGCTTCCATCCGCCGCGTGACTGACGCGCTGGACGCCGAACGCATCGCCATCCGTGTCGCGCTGGGCTACGCCGCGCCGCACTTCCCGCTGGCCGACCATTACGCCAGCGAGGGCGACGAATGGATGTACGGCCGCGGCGCGCACGGCAAGCTCACAGACAGCGGCGACTGGCGGGAAACCATCAACCTGCACACGCATCGCTACATGCTGGAAGACACGCGGCTGGGCCTGTCTTTCCTGGTGTCGATGGGCCGTTGGGCGGGCGTGCCAACCCCGGTTGCACAGGGGCTGCTAAGCGTTGCCAGCGCCATCACCGGCCGCGACCTGTACGCCGAAGGCCGCACGCTGGAACGCCTGGGGTTGGACCGCCTGTCGCGCCGCGGCATGGCCGAACTGCTGGCGCAAGGATGCTGAACATGGACGACAGAATCTGCGTGGTCGGCGCGGGCCGCATGGGCGAAGGCATTGCGTTGTCGTATGTGCACGCGGGGCGGGACGTGACGCTGATCGACATCAAGCCCCGCAGCCCGACCGAGCAAACCGAGCACGACGCGCGCGTGCTGGCCAACCTGCAACGCGAACTGGCCACGATGACGCGGCTGGGCCTGCTGGATGCCGCCCAAGCTGGCCTCGCCATGCGCCGCGTGCGCCTGTGCGGGCGCGATAGCGCGGCGGCTGACCTGCATGGGGCACGCATCGTCTTTGAAGCCGTGCCCGAACGGCTGGACGCCAAGCGCGATGCCTTCCTGTGGCTTGCGCAAGCCTGCGCGCCTGACACCGTCATCGCCTCCACCACATCCACCTTTCTGGTGACCGAACTGGCGGAACTCGTGGCAGGCCCGGAACGATTCCTGAACGCGCATTGGTTGAACCCCGCGCACCTGATCCCGCTGGTCGAAGTGAGCCGTGGCCCGAAGACCAGCAACGACGCGCTTCAACGCCTGCTGAACGTCTTGCGGCAAGCCGGCAAGGTGCCTGTGCAATGCGCCCCTGCGGCGGGCTACATCGTGCCGCGCATTCAGGCCTTGGCGATGAACGAAGCCGCCCGCATGGTCGAGGA
Organism: Achromobacter kerstersii; assembly: GCF_902859595.1. Lineage (GTDB taxonomy): Bacteria > Pseudomonadota > Gammaproteobacteria > Burkholderiales > Burkholderiaceae_B > Achromobacter > Achromobacter kerstersii. The sequence continues at coordinate 39,433 of NZ_CADIJQ010000010.1, forward strand.
AGGCGTGGCCAGCGCCGAAGATATCGACACCGCCGTGCGGCTGGGTTTCGGCCTGCGCTTCTCGGTGCTGGGCCTGCTGGAATTCATTGATTGGGGCGGCGGCGACATCCTCTACTACGCCTCGCGCTACCTGTCCGCCGAAATCGGCCCGCGCTTCGCCGCGCCCGACGTCATTGCCCGCAACATGGAACAAGGGCGTAACGGGCTGCGCGATGGCCAGGGCTTTTACGACTACGTCGGGGTGGACGTGGACGCCTACAAGCTGAAACGCCTGGGCGAATTGTGCAAACGGCTGGAGGTGATGGGACTGCTGCCGCGCTTTGATGCGGCGAAGGCTGCCGCCGGTTCGAACCGGACCGGCAGTTAGCGGTTAGCGGTTAGCGGTTAGCGGTTAGCGGTTAGCGGTTGGCGGTTCGCGGTTAGCGGTTGGCGAATCGCGGATCGCAGTTCGCGGTTCGCGGTTCGCAGGTCGCGGTTCGCAGGTGGCAGGTCGCAGGTCGCAGGTCGCAGTTTGCAGTTCGCGGACGGCGCTTAGCGGATCAATTCCTCCAGAATCTGATACGCCAGCCGCACACGCGCTTCGTTCGGATAGTTCTTGTTGGCCAGAATCACGACCCCGACCTTTCTGGCCGGCACGAACGCCACGTAACCGCCGAAACCGTTGGTCGACCCCGTCTTGTTGATCCACACATCATCGCGCGGCGCGGACGGCGGCGTCAGTGCGGTGACCGGGTGGCTCTGGCTGTTCAGCGTCCCCGCGTTGGCCGCCAGCAGCGCGTCCAGCGTGGCGGGATACGCCAATTGCTCCCACGCCAAGTCTTGCGTCATGTCGCCCACGCGGTAGTACCCGACATGCGTCTGGCGAATCGCGCGATGAATGGCATCATTGCCCGCGGCGTTCATGTTCGCATCCACAAAGCGGATCAAGTCACGCGCGCTCGTCTTCACGCCATACGCCTCGGCCGCCAGCACGCCCGGGTTCACGCGCACGGGCGCATCCTGCTTGTTGTAGCCCTGCGCATAATCGCCCATCTTCGCCGCCGGCACGTCGATGTAGGTGTGCGACAAGCCCAGCAACGGAAACAGCGTCTTTTCCATGGCCTGCGTGAACGGCTGATCCAGGCTTTTGGCCGCCACCACGCCCAACATGCCGATGCTGGGATTCGCATAAGTCCGGTAGGTGCCTGCGGCGTACTGCGGGGTCCAGGCTTTCAAGTAATCCATCAACTGCGCGTCATTGCGCACCGCGTCCGGCACCTGCAACGGAAAGCCGCCACCCGTGTGCGTACCCAGATGAATCAGGTTCAGTTTGGCGAATGCCGAGCCCTGCAACGCGGGAACGAAACGCGCCGGGCTATCGCCCAGCGACAGCTTGCCCAGCGCTTCTGCGTAGGTGGCCAAGGTCGCCGTGTAGGTCTTGCTGATCGAGCCCACTTCAAACAACGTGTCGGGGCTGACCTTCGCCTTTGTCTGACGCGACGCCACGCCGTACTGGTGAAATTCGTGGCGGCCGTCGCGGGTAATGGCAATCACCAGGCCCGGCACGTCGTGTTCCTGCATCAGCGCCTGCGCTGCGGCATCGATCTTTTGGTCGGTCTCGGAGGGCGCCGCCATCGCGGGCGGCACAGACGCCATCGATGAAAAAACGGCCAATGCCAACAACATCGTGCGTCGCATCGCGGGAAAGCTCATTCTTTTCGTCCTATTTTGATCAGGCAGCTACGCTGCGCCGCCGGCAACATAGTACTAACCCTGAATCAAATGCGACAGAAACTTGGCTATTCTCTACTCCGTCGTTTTAAAACCGCGTAGAAGAGACTGGCCCTTGCGGCCAGCGCCGACGGAGCAACCGCCCCGGAAACTCTCAGGCAACAGGACTGCGCGAGTCTAGACAATCTGGAGAGAGGCGCCGTGCGCGCCCACCGAAGGGGAACCCGCCGCCGTCAGCGCTGCGGGTGAAGCTCTCAGGTACAGAGACAGATGGGGTGCTGCGGCCTAGATGGGCCGCTGCCACACCGTCTGGAGCCATCATGCCCCGCATCGCCATCATTGGCGCCGGTATCACCGGCGTCACGTCCGCCTATGCCTTGTCCAAACTGGGTTACGACGTCACCGTCTACGACCGCCAGCGCTACCCCGCCATGGAAACGTCCTACGCCAACGGCGGGCAGCTATCGGCCAGCAACGCCGAAGTCTGGAACAGCACCGCCACCATCCTGAAAGGACTGCGCTGGATGTTGCGCAAGAACGCCCCGCTGCTGCTCAACCCCAAGTTCAGCTGGCACAAGTATTCGTGGCTGGCGCAGTTCATGGCGCAAATCCCGAACTACCGCGACAACACCATCGCCACCACCCGCCTGGCCATCGAGGCGCGCCAACACCTGTTCGACATGGCCGACGCAGAAGGTATTGATTTCGACCTGGAACGCCGGGGCATCCTGCACATCTATCACGACGCCGCCAGTTTCGACACCGCGCGCCGTTCGAATGCATTGCTGGAAGCGGGCGGGCTTGAACGCTACGCGGTGTCCAGCAGCGAAGCGCGAGACATCGAACCCACCCTGCAAACCGGTTGCTACGGCGGCTTCTACACGCCATCCGACGCCACCGGCGACATCCACAAATTCACGCGCGGCCTGGCCGCCGCCTGCGAACGCCGGGGCGTCACCTTCGTGCAAGACGCCGACATCGACAACATCAGCCGCGACAGCCGGCCGTACGTGCTCGACATCCTGCGCAACGGCGGCACACAACGCGAACAACACGAAGCCCACGCCATCGTCGTCTGCGCGGGCGCCGCCAGCCGCAAATTCGCCCAGCAACTGGGTGATTCGCTGAACATCTATCCGGTCAAGGGCTATTCCATCAGCGTCCACCTGGACGACGCAGAAAGCCAGGCCGCCGCGCCGCGCGTCAGCCTGCTGGACGAAGCCGCAAAAATCGTCACCAGCCGCCTGGGCGACCGCTTCCGCGTGGCCGGCACGGCGGAATTCAACGGCTTCAACATGGACATCCGCGCCGAACGCGTCCAACCCCTGATCGACTGGACCCGCAAGCACTTCCCCAACGTGAAGACGTCCCGCGTGGTGCCCTGGTGCGGCCTGCGCCCCATGACCCCCAACATGATGCCGCGCGTCGGCCCCGGCAAACGGCCCGGCGTGTTCTACAACACCGGACACGGGCATTTGGGGTGGACGCTGTCGGCAGCAACGGCGCAGATGCTGGCGGCGAGCGTGGGGCGTGCGCTGCCGGTGGGGTGAGGAAGGGGGGATTGCGGTAAGCCGAGAAGCGCAGAGGACAAGATCGTTGCGCTTCGCACGATGGGCCCGCGGAAGGCATTTCACCTTCCGCGGGTTTCAACGCGCTGACCGCGCCGGGTCAATTCGTGCACGGGCAAAAAGCCTTACCCCTGCAAGGTCTCGAAAAACGATTCAGCCTCATCACCATTCCCAAGCACCTTGGCAGCTTCACGAATCGCCGCCTCCCGATACTTCGGCTTTAGTTCCCAATCATCGTCCCGCAAGTCTTCATCGGCGTCATGAAACACGACGCCAATCGCAGCCGCTGCCGCCGCGAACGTCAGCAGGTCAGGCGCAAATTCATCGGCGGTCCAAGACCCCGCGCCATGGCGCGCGAACAGTATCTGTCCGGTTTGAGTCTCCAGAATGAACGGGTCGGCGTTCATATCTGCGATCACCAGCCATTCATCCCGCCAATCGGCTACGCGCTGGCCGTTTGACGCATCCCATCGATAACCGGCTTGCAGCGTCCACAGGCGATGCAGCGGCGGAAAACTGATTGCGGTCTCTGACAGCGTGATGCCCACCGGGCCGACGTTCTCGTGATAGGTCTCGCCCCAGGGGCCGATCTGCTCGTAGAAGTCAGCCAATGATTCAGGCAAGGGAATATCGCCGGTCCATGCGCTGCGGGGTTGCGGGCGCAGTTCGCCGAACAGGGAAAATTGTTCTCGGATCTTGGGAATGGAAATCATGGCGGCAATGGGCAAATGCGGGAAGACGAATGCCGGGGATTATCGCCGCTCGGTAACGGTGCGAGAAACCGAAGGGGCCGCCATCAGTAAGTCATAGGGGTTGATTGCCCCGCCGTCATAGATTCCATAGTGCAAATGCGGCGGTGTGCCCTTGGCGTTGCCGGTATTGCCCACATACCCCAGCACATCGCCTGGCGCGACCAATTGTCCGCGCTGGATATCTGCATAGCCGTCCAGGTGCGCGTAGTAATGCCGCTGGCGGCCGGGCCCCAGCACCCACACCACTTGCCCGCCCAGATTGTTGGTGCCGACCTGCATGACGACGCCTTCCGTCGTGGACAGCACGGGCGTCCCGCGCGCCGCAAAGATGTCGATGCCTTCATGCCGCCGCCCGCCCGCGCGCGCCGCGCCCCAGGTATCGGCCAGCCGCGCAGGCGTGACGCCCTGCACAGGAACCGGCAAAGCGGAAGGCGCTTCCTGCCATGCCAGCCGCGCCATATGCCACGGCGCACGCGCGGCATCCGGCAGCCGCGGCCATGCCCAAACTGCCAGCGCGGCGACTACAGCCAGGACGACGACACGCCGGAGAAAACGCCATAGGGGGTGTGCATTCATGAAGGGTTCGACGCTTGGCACCCCAGGGGGTTCCCCGCACCGCCCCTTCGCCCCTTCGCCCCCTCGCCCTTCGCCCCCTCGCCCTTCGCCCTTCACCCCCTCGCCTGCCCCCTCGTTACACGAACACCAGACAAACCGGCGTCGCCACCTGGGCGACCACGTCCGGGTCTCCCAGGCGCCCGCTCGGACCGTCTACGCGCAGGCGCAGAATCGAGTCGCCCTTTTGGTTTAGCGCATACACGCTGCCGCCGTCTGGCGACATGCTTAGCGCGCGCGGGAAGCGCAGCCCTTCGGTCCAGGTTTGCACACGGGTCAGCGCGCCGTCTGCGCCGACGGCGAAGACGGCGATGCTGTCTGCCTGGGGGTGGTCGTTCTGCACGCGGCGCGTGGACGCATAGAGGTAGCGGCCGGACGGATGGATCAGCAGGGACGCCGCATTGGCCGCGCCGGTAAAGCCTGCGGGCGTGGCCGGCACGATGTGGCGCGGTTCCAGGACGCGGCCTGCCCGGGCGTCGTATCCCAAGCACGCGATCGTGGCGTCCAGCTCGTTGACGACATACAGCAGCTTGCCGCCAGGATGCAGCGCGAGGTGCCGGGGGCCGCTGCCGGCCGGCAATGCCGTGCGGCCGGCCAGGGCCAAGCGGCCGTCTTCCAGGGTGAACAGATTGATGCGGTCACTGCCCAGGTCGGTGGCCAGCACGCGTTGGCCGGTAGGGTCGAACAGCACCATGTGCGGATGCGCGGATTCCTGTTCCGGGCGCGGGCCCGAACCGGTTTCCTTGACGATGCCTGAGACGGAACCCAGTGACCCGTCGCGATGGATTGGCAACACGTTGTAGGTGCCACCCAGGTACTGCGCGGTGACCAGATGGCGGCCGTCGGGCGATACGGCCAAGTGTGCGGGCGCGGTGCTGGCCAACGACAGCGGCTGCCGGTTCAGCAGGTGCAACGTGCCATCGTTCTCGTTGATGGCATAGGCTTCCGCGGTGCCTCGGGGCAGGCCTTCCCAGTGATCGATTTCATTGATGGCGTACAGAAATCGTTGTGACGGATGGACCGCAAGGAACGACGGATTGACGCTTTGCACGACCTGAACCAGGCGCCATTCGTCCGCGCGCAATGCAAAGACGTGGATACCTGCGGAAGGCGGCCCGCCGGCGGTGCCGCCCGGCGCGTCATGCGTATAGGTGCCCACGTAGGCAAAGCGGACAGGGTCCGCGGCAGATGCCGTGGCGCCCATCGCCGACAGCCACGGCCCCACCGCGCCTGCGGCCGATAAGCCGCCGGCGAACTGAATGAAGGATCTGCGCGGCGCACTCGAAAGGGAGTTCATGACAGGTTCCGGCAAGGCAAGCCGCGCGCCATCATGGGCGCACCGACATCGCGTGGTGGAAGATATTGTTGGGATCGTAGCGGCGCTTGACCTGTTGCAGGAAGGGGTACAACCCGCCGTCGCCGTAATACAGCTGCGGCCAGAACGGATAGGCCAGCATGTCGCGGTCGGGGTAGTTGATGTAGCAACCCTGATAGCGGCTGCCCGGATACGGCGTGCCTGCGTAGGCCGCGTCCAGCCCCGGGCCGGTATAAACGTCGCGATAGAAATCCGCCATCCAGCGCAAGTGCATGGCGTCGTGATCGGCGTTGTTCCAATAGGTTTGATACTGAAGCTTCATGACGGAGTCGCGTTGATGAACGGCCGTGTCCCGTAGGCGTTCAGGCCGGTTGATGGCGCCGCCATACGAATCCACCTGCAACAGCGACTGCCGCAGATCGGCGCCAGGCACGTCACGCGTCAGGTGCGCGTAAATGCGCGCGGACTCGTGCGCCGTGAAGTTGCCCTTCATATAGGCCGACTTGTATTTGCCCCGCTGGTTCGGCCCCGAGCCGTTCAGCGTTTGCGTGGCCGCGAGCCAGTCGTAGCGGATGACCGTGTGGGGTTCGCTACAGAGCAAGTCGCCGCCCAAGCGCGGACGCGGCAGGCCCGGCGTGGTGGCGCGCGCGGCAACGGGCGCACACGGACGAAAGCGGTCGAGGAAGTCTTGCAGCACGCTCAAGTTACGGCACGTGCCATCCGGATTGCAGAACTGCACGATCATCACGATCTGCCCGGCGGCTTGATGCGTGAGCTTCAGCAATGAAAACATGCCCCAGGTGTCGGCGTCCCGGCCCCGCGTGTCCCAGTAGCCGCCGTAGATATCCAGCAACTGCGCAAAGCGGGCGGGCGTCATGCCCGCCCAGTCGAACGCAACGGTGGCGATGGCCACTTCGCGCGGCGCTTGCGGCAGCGTGGCGAACCCATAGCTGGTGATGACGCCAAAGTTTCCGCCGCCCGCGCCGCGGCAGGCGCGGAACAAGTCCGCATCGTGCGTGGCGTTGACCGTGCGCGGCACGACTTGCCCGCTGGCGTCCACGGTCAGGATGTCGACGGCGCTTAGCCAATCGGACGCCAGCCCTTGCAGGCGTGACAACAAGCCGTAGCCCCCGCCGCTGATGTGGCCGCCCGCCCCCACCGAATAGCAGGAGCCGCCGGGCAACGACACGCCGTAGCGCTTGTACAAGTCTTGATCGCCATTCCAGTTTTGTGAGCCGGCCGCAATGCGTAGCAGCCCGTCGGCCGATGGCGGCACGCGGTCAAGCAGGCTCAAGTCCAGGATGGCGCCGCCCGGGTTATTCGAGACGAAGTCTTCGTAGCAATGGCCGCCGCTGCGCACCGTGGGGCGCATGCCTGCGGCGACGATGCGGGCCAATGCAGCGGCCGCCTCTTCGGGGGTTTCACAGAGTTCGATGCGGGAGGCGGCCTCACCGGGCTGGGCCGGCCACCGCAGGTTGAAGCCTTTTTTAAGGGTGGTGTAGCGGGGATCGCCCGGCATTACGCTGATGCTCATCTTGACTCGCCTCCCGGGCCGCATGCTTGGCCACGACGCGTCAAGGATAGGCCGAGAGCCCGCCGAAGATCTGTAAGAGGAGTCCGATTTTTCCACGTCCGATTTTTCGACGTCCGATGTTTCGACGTCCGATTTTTCAATCGTCCGATTTTTCAACGTCCGATGTTTGCGCCGCCGACGCATCGACGATCGCCGCACCGCCCGTCCCCTTGCGGCGTCTACTGATACCGCTCGCGATATCCCACGGGCGACATGCCGCAATACTTGTTGAAGATGTCGCGAAACGCTTTGGTGTCGTTGTAGCCGACCTCATACATGACTTCGGCCACGCTTTTGCGCGAACTCTCCAAGCACTTCTTGGCCGCTTCCACGCGCACGCGCTGCACGTACTCGACGATGCTGTTGCCGGTGGCCTGACGAAAGCGGCGTTCCAATGTGCGGCGGCCCAGCGCGTGACGATCGGCCAGATCTTCCACCGTGATTTTTTCTGTATAGCGCCCTTCGATATACGTCTGCACCGCGCGCACGACGTCGTCAGCGTGGGCCTTCTGGCCCATGAACACGGCGAACGGCAATTGGCTTTGCCGGCTCCAGTCCAGCTGAAAATACTTGGCGCACCAGATGGCGGTGTCGCGGTCGGTGTATTTTTCGATCAGGTGCAAGACCAGATGCGCGGCGGAGAAGGCGCCGCCGCTGGTGTAGACGCCATTTTCGGCCATGACGACGCGGTCGCTCGTCCACTGCACGTTGGGGAACAGGCTGGCGTACAGGTTCTGCGCCACCCAATGCACGACGGCCTGTTGGCCATCCAGCACGCCGCCCGCCGCCAACAACGCAGCGCCCATGCACAGGCTGGCCACTTCGCCGCCGTTGCGGTGATGGCGGGCCAACCAATCGATGAGTTCGCGGTTGGACAACACGGCGTCGGACACCGCGCCCAGCAAGGGCGGCGCAATGCAGATATCAACGTCTGGCGCATCGGCCAGCACCATATCGGCCTGCACCCGGATGCGCCCGTCATCCAGGCTGACTTCACGCGTGAGCGCCAGCGTGCGCACCGTGAATTGGGGCGGGCGGCCACGTGCGGCAAGGTATTCGTTGGCCACCAGGAAACCGTGGCGTGCAGTTTCCAACGAGGCGATATTCGCACCCGTCGGCAAAAGAAAGGCGACGTTTTTCATGCCGATAAGCATACGCCTGAGAGGTGTCGCAATCCACCCGCAAGAATGTCGCAAATCCCTATCTGAAACCGTCGTCAATCCCGATACAGTGGCATCTACCGGCTGTCAGGCCGGGCAGGCATCGGCCATGGCCAGCGGGCGTGGCCGGCGCCTGTAGAACAACAGGGATCAAAGGAGTGGCAGATGGAAAAGTACATAGATGGTTACCTGCTTGCCGTGCCGAAAGCGAACTTGTCTACCTACGTCGACATGGCCAACAAGGCCAAGGTGGTGTGGCTGGAACATGGGGCGCTGGATTACCGCGAATGCGTGGCCGACGACATCGACAAGGAAGGGTTTGCGTCGTTCTCGAAGGCGGCTGGCGCGCAGGACGGAGAAACGGTGGTGTTCGCCTGGATTCTTTACGAGAACAAGGCTGAACGCGACCGCATCAACGAGAAAGTCATGGCGGACCCCCGCTTGAATGACATGGCCTGCGAAGGCGTGTTCGATTTCAAGCGGATGCATTGGGGCGGATTCAGCACCTTGGTCGCCAAGTAAAAAATAAAACGGGCGGCGTGTCGATATTGGCACTCCCCGTTCGTCGTAGTAGCAGGAGGACTCGCCCCCACATCGCATTGCATCGCAGTGCATCGCATCGCTTTGCATCGCATTGCATTGCATTGCGGCAGGCCGGTCCGTCCCCCACCGCTCATTCAACGTATTTGGAGACGCATCATGGCTACCCCTGCAACGCAGCCCATTCCCGAAGGCATGCACACCGTCACCGCGCACATCGTGTGCGAAGGCGCGTCGGACGCGATCGCTTTCTACAAGAAGGCGTTCAATGCCGAAGAGCTGGCACGCCTGCCCGGCCCCAACGGCAAGATCATGCACGCGGCCATCCGCATCGGCGATTCCGTGGTGATGCTGATGGATGACTTTCCCGAATGGGGCAGCCTGGGTCCGAAGGCGCTGAAGGGTTCGCCCGTGACGCTGCACCTGTACGTCAAAGACGTGGACGCCGCCATGAAGCAGGCGACGGATGCGGGCGCCACCGTTGCAATGCCCGTTGCCGACATGTTCTGGGGCGACCGCTATGGCCAGGTGATCGACCCTTGCGGTCACCGCTGGTCGATCGCCACGCACAAGTTCGATTATTCGCCCGAAGAAATCCAGCAGAACATGGCGAAGATGGGTGAGATGAGCGGTTGCGGCGACGCGGCTAAAAAATAAGCCCTGCGTCCGGGCCGGCACGACGCCGTCCCGGCCGGCATGGCCCTGGCTGCTTGGACCGGCTTGCGTGGACCGACCTGCGTGGACCGGCCTGCGTGGACCGAGAGCTGCATGGACGGGCCTGCTTGCACCCGCCTGCATGGACCTGCATGAACGCTATTGAGGCGTGTACGGTCCCAGGAAATCCAGCTTGCCGATTTTGACTCCCGCGTTGCGCAAGATTGCATACGCGGTCGTCACGTGGAAATAGAAGTTGGGCAGCGCGAACGTCAGCAGATACGTATCGCCCTGGAACTCGGGTTTGAAGTCGCCGAAGTTCACGACGATCTTGCGGGATTCCGCGCCTTCGACTTGCTCGGGCGTCACCGTTTGCAGATAGGCGATGGTGTCGGCGATGCGCTGCTGCAATTGCGCAAACGTAGTTTCCTCATCCGGAAACTTGGGCGCCTGCCCTTGCGACAAGCGCTGAACGGCAAATTTGGCGGCGTCGCTGGCGCGCTGGATCTGGCCGGACAAGGGATACATATCGGGCGCGAGCCGCGCGTTGACGAGTTCAGACGGATCGAACCCCGCGGCGTCGGCGTGGGCCGCTGCTTTTTCCAGCAACGAGGCCAGCACGGTCATGCCGCGGATGAAGACAGGCACAGAGACCTGATAGACAGAAAGAGTCATGGCGATAATTTCCAAAGTTGGCCCACGCTAGGGGCCGGCCTGAACGGCGCCCACTCGGGCGCTTTACGGGTCAGGGGGGTCACGGGAATCAGGGGGATCGGGGATGCGCAGATCTTACTGCCGCGCCCTGCCGAATCCCGCCCGTGCCCGTCGACATCAGCATTCTCAAAAGACGAACAATCGCCACGAATGACGAACTTTCACGCCCTACGGCGCGATCTTCCCGGCCCCGGTGCGCCGCAGGCTTTGAAAGAACCGCCAGACCAGCGCCGACGCATCCGGCCCGCCGCCCGCATGGTATTTCACCGAGGCATCGCCGCCGCTCCACGCATGTTCCAGCCGCGTGATTTCGCATAGCCGCAATACGGTCTTGCGTCCGCGCATCATGTCCAGCCGACGGTACGCCTTTTCGGTGCCCAGGCCCAGCACGCGTTCCATCGGCACGTCTTCCGGACGCAGATCATTCAAGGCGCGGAATTGTTCGAACAATTGCTTGGCATTGCGCGGCGCTACCGCCGGGTCCAGCTGACCTTGCAGGATCAGCGCTGGCATGCCCAATTGGAAAACGGCGGGGTCCGACACGCCTTCCAGAATGGGCAACAACGGTTTCACCGACCCGCGCCGCATCGTGCTGATGCCGTTGGCGGCGGTGTGCGCGTCGCCCACGACCGGGCCGGAATGCATGGCCACCGCGGCAACCAGCGACGGATGCCGCAAGGCGACGAGTGCCGCCATGCCCGCCCCCGCCGACATTCCGGCGACGTAGACGCGTTCGGGGTCCAGCCCATGGCGCGCGACTTCGGACCGGATCAACGCCGCGATCAGATCGGCCTCGCCCCCGCCATGCTGGTCATCGGGCTGAAACCAGCGCCAGCAGCGCTGCACCTGGCGCGTCATGGACTGTTGCGGATACAGCACCATGAAGCCGCCGGCATCCGCCCATTGATTCATGCGCGTGCCACGCGCAAAGGACAGTGACGTCTGCCGGCAGCCGTGCAGCATCACCACCACCGGCAGGCCGGTCTTGGCTGCGGCAAGCGGCGTGTAGCGAGCGAAAGCCAACTGCCGCCCTGCCCCATCGGAGAACTGCCGCGAGGCTTCCCAGCGCCCGCCGCCCAGCGATGAGACCGCAGGCGTGCGTGACGGGGGGCTGGCGGATGCAGAGCTGGCGGACGATGTGCTGCCCGCTGCTGGCTTGGCCGTCGACTTGCGCGCCGCAGCGCGTTTGCGGGCGGGCTTGGGCGACGCCATGCGTAACGCGGCGCGCTGGAGCTTGCTTAATTTCTTGGCGGCTTTGAAAAACAGACTGGTAAAACTGCGTGCCATTGCGAGGCCTCGGCCAGTAAACCTTCTCTTAGAACCTCGGGGCCGGGCCGGGACCGCCCGTCAGCAATTGCAGACAGGACATCAACGCGACGGCGATGGTGAGTATTGACAATACCCTGAGCACTTTACTGGAGTCGGGACGCGTCAACATGTCTGTCATGCGTGTGATGATGTAAGCCCCTACCATTAAGCCAATTGCCGGAATCATGGTGCCTCCCCTTGGAGATCTGTTTGCGGACGGGCTCGTGCGCTGCCGCGTGTGCGAGCCCAGAAAAAAGAACGTCTGCACCGCCTCTTGGGGCGGATCATTTTGTGCGTGAAATGTATCACACAGTAACTTTCGCGCCGCCCATCAAACAGTGATCAACGCCGCCTTGCTTGCCCTACATCAAACGGGCCCCGCATCGCAGGCAACGAGAGGCGCCGCGCACTTGAGCACACGCCGCAAAGCGCCTAAGGTGGACACTTCGCATCAACAAGACGCATTCATGTTCCCCAACGACAGACCCCAGACTCTGGGCGAAGAAATCGCCAACACCATCAGCCATGGCGTAGGCGCGGCCGCCGCCGTCGCCTCTGCCCCCATCCTCATGATTGCCGCCGTGCGTCAGGGCGACGCCGCGTTCATCGCAGGCGCGGCGGTCTTTGCGGTGTCGATGTGCCTGCTGTATCTGGCGTCCACCATCTATCACGCGCTGCCGCGGTGCCGCGCCAAACAGATCTTCAATGTGCTGGACCACTCGGCCATCTATCTGCTGATCGCCGGCACCTACACTCCGTTTGCCTTGGGTGCGTTGCGCGGCCCTTGGGGTTGGACGTTGTTTGGTCTGGTGTGGGGGCTGGCGCTCTTGGGCGTGGGGCTGAAGGCCAGCAAGCGCCTGAACCGGCCCGCGATTTCCACCGGGCTGTATCTGGCGATGGGGTGGATCGTCGTCATTGCGGTGAACCCGCTGATCGAACGCGTGCCCACGGGCGGACTGTGGTGGCTGGTTGCGGGCGGCCTGGCGTATACGGGCGGCGTGGTGTTCTTCGTGTTCGACAACCGCTGGCGCTACAGCCATTTCATCTGGCATCTGTTCGTGCTGGCGGGCACGGTGTGCCACTTCTTCGCGGTGCTCTGGTACGCCGCATAGGGTACGCCGCGTAGCACGCCCCTGCCCTAACCCTGGCGCAGAAACTCAGTCGGCGAGCGGCCCAGCACCCGGCGGAACATCGTTGAGAATGCCGCCGGGCTTTGGTAGCCGAAGTCCAGCGCAATGGCGGTCACGGCTTCGCCTGCCGCCAGCCGCGCCAGCGCCAGCACCACACACGCGCGCTGACGCCATTCCGAAAACGACATGCCCGTGTGCGCGTGGAAATGGCGGCTGAACGTGCGCGGGCTCATGTGCAGGCGGTCGGCCCACCCTTGCGGGGGCTGACGGGCATCGGGCGCGGCGATGAAGGCGCGGCACAAGGCCGCCAGCCGCTTGTCGCGCGGCACCGGGATGTGCAACGGCAACACGGAAGCCCGATCCACCTCGTGCACCAGCAGCGCGGCCAGCGCGCCGTCGCGGCCCGCCAGCTCGTAGTCGGCGGGCATATCCACCGCGTCCAGCAACAGTTGCCGCAATAGCGGCGACACCTCAATCACTTCACACGCGGTGCGCTGCGCGCGCGCCGACCCCGGTTCCAGGTACGCGCTGCGCGTGCTGACGTCCAGCATGCGCACCTGATGCGTGACCCCTGCCGGTATCCACACGGCGCGTTGCGGCGGCACCACCCAGTTGCCATCGCGCGTGGTCACCTGCATGACGCCGGTTGCGCCATACAGCAGTTGCGCGCGCCTGTGTGCGTGCGCAGGCAGCAGCGTGCCCGGCGCGTAGTCGTTGCCGATGGCGACGACCGCGCGGTCCAGGGAATCGTAGTGATCGATGTGCGTGTTGCGCATGGCAGGCGATGACGCGTTGGCCGAAACGCAAACATTATTGTCCAATCCTCGAAAGCAGGCCACGCCGCGCCGCCGTATCGTCATCTTTTTCCGCAACCGGACGAACGGCATGCTGTATGTGATCTTGGCAATATTTGGCTGCGCAAGCGGCGTTACCACCGTGCTGTTTGGCTTTGGCGGCGGCTTTGTGGTGGTGCCCGTGCTGTACGGCGTGTTGACGGCCACGCATGGCGCGAACGACGCCATCGGCCAATCGGCCATGCACATCGCGGTGGCCACCTCCACCTGCGTGATGATCGTCAATTCCATTGCGGCCACGCGCAAGCACCAACGCGCGGGCAATATCCTGCGCGCCTACGTATGGCCGCTGGCGGGCTTTATCGCCGTGGGCGCCTTGCTGGGCGCATGGGCCGCCACGCGCGCCAGCGGCGATCTGGTGCGCGTGGCGTTCATCGTCTATCTGGGCGTGACGATTCTGGACTGCGTGCTGCGCCAGGGCTTCATGGCGCAGCACGCCGCACAAACACCCCGGCCGCTGGGCCAGGGCGTGGTGGTGGGTGGCGGCGTGGTCATCGGCACCATCGCCACGTTTCTGGGCGTGGGCGGCAGCGTGATGACCGTGCCCCTGTTGCGGCGGCGTGGCTTGCCGATGGCCAAGGCCGCCGCCATGGCCAACCCGTTGACGCTGCCCGTCGCGCTGGTGGGCACCGTGGCCTACATGGCGGCCGCGCGCAGCCTGCCCGCCGCGCTCGCGCCCTGGATCGTGGGCTATGTGGATCTGCTGGCGTTCGCCGCACTGGCGCTGGGGTCGCTGATCGGCATCCGCCTGGGCGCGCCGCTGATCCCGCGCATTCCCGACCGCTTGCATGCGCGGGTCTACATCCTGCTGCTGGCGCTGGTGATGCTGAGCATGCTGCTGATTTAAGCGGGGTGACTGCGTTGAGCGCGCTGCTGATCTGAGTGCGCTGCTGCTGAGCGCGCTGCTGATTTGAGCGCGCCGCTGCTGAGCGCACCGCTGATCTGAGCGCGCCGCTGAGACAAGCCGGCGGCTGATTTCGGCGCGCCACGCACGATTCTTCGGCCTCGCCCACACACCTAAGGAAACATCGCGGCCAGCAGCGACTACGAAACCGCGCAAAACGTTTCCGCACCGCCCCCGGGGGCCGCCCTCCCACAGAAGCCACCCCATATCGTGGCGTGCCGACACAGGAAAACACATCGCGAAACTTGTCCCGCGGCCGGTCACGTCGTCATCATGGTCGGACTCTTAACCGGAACAAGGAGGTTTCATGCAGCGTTCCACTTACGCATTCCTATCCGCCGCCATGTTGACGACGGCGTTGTCCGGTGCTCCCGCCCTGGCGCAGAACGCCAGCCAGCCGCCGGCGGCTCAACCGCAGATGGCCCCCGCCATCGCCCAGCCCACCGACCAGCAGTTGCAGCGCTTTGCCTCGGCATCGCAGAAGGTGTCTGGCGTGGTTGACGAGTACCGTCCCAAGGTCGACGCCGCGAAAACGGACGACGCCAAGCAAAAGGTCGTCCAGGAAGCGGACGCCAAGATGGTGCAGCTGGTGCGTGCCGATGGGCTGACCGTCGAAGAATTCAATGGCATCGGCCAGGCCGTGCAGCAGAACCCGCAATTGAAGCAGCGGGTAATGAACTTGAGCCAGGGCGCGCCCAAGCAGTAAGGCTGGACCGGGGATTGTCCGGCCTGCGCCACGCGCCCCTGGGGTACGTGGCGCTTTTTATTGCCCGCGCCGTCCGTTCGTGCGCAGCGTGATCACAATTTTTATTGCCCGTGCCGCCTGTTCGCGCGTGGCGTGATCGCAATTTTATTGCCCGCGCCGCCTGTTCGTGCGTGGCGTGATCGCAGTATGCTGGCTGCGGTTCTCACCCCGAAGACATCTTCAAGGAGCGCGGTATCTTGACCCCGGACCTTACCCTGTACGACCTGGCGGGCGCGGATGCGACCCTACGCTTCAGCCCGCATTGCTGGAAGACGCATATGGCCTTGGCCCACAAGGGGCTGTCCGCCAAGACGGTGCCGTGGCGCTTCACTGAAAAAGAAGCCATTGATTTTTCCGGGCAGAAGCTCGTGCCGGTGCTGGTGCATGACACGCATGTCGTCAGCGATTCCTGGCAGATTGCCTGCTATCTGGAAGACACGTTCCCAGAACGCCCGTCGCTGTTTGGCGGCGCGGGCGGACGCGCGGTGAGCCTGTTTGCGAACAGCTGGGCCGACACCACGCTGGTGCCGGTGCTGGCGCGCCTGCTGCTGCCCGCCATCCATGGCCTGATCCACGAGAAAGATCAGGACTACTTCCGCGCCTCGCGCGAGAAGCGCTTTGGCAAGCTGGAAGACCTGCCCGCGGGTTACGCAGACCAGGTCGCCGCGTTGCGCGCCGCCCTGTTGCCGCTGCGTCACCTGCTGGGCAAGCAGCCGTACCTGTCGGGCAGCCAGCACGCCTATGCCGACTACGCGGTGTTTGGCATGTTCATGTGGGCGCGCTGCACGAGCCCCCTGGAACTGCTGGCGGAAGACGACACGGTGTACGCGTGGCGCGAGAGGCTGCTGGATGCCTTTGACGGCCTTGCGCGCCGCGCGCCCACCGCGGCCGCATGAACAGGTCAACCCGATCAATCAGCGCAATCAGGATGAACAGATCAACCCGATCAATCAGCGCACTCAGGTCTTCAGGCGATAACCCGTCTTGAAGATCCAGCGCACGCCGATCAAGCATGCCAGCAGGAACACGAGCGTCATGCCCACGCTGACCCCGACGCTCACGTCCGACACGCCGTAGAACGCCCACCGGAAACCGCTGACCAGATAGACCACCGGGTTGAACAACGTGGCGGTCTGCCAGAACGGCGGCAGCATCTTGATGGAGTAGAAGGTGCCGCCCAGAAAGGTCAGCGGCGTGATGATCATCAGCGGAATGATTTGCAGCTTCTCAAAGCCATCGGCCCACACGCCGATGATGAAGCCGAAAAGGCTGAACGTGACGGCGGTCAGCACCAAGAAACCCAGCATCCAGATCGGGTGCGCGATCTCGAACGACACGAACAACCGCGCCGTCGCCAACATGATCAGCCCCAAAATGATGGACTTGCTGGCGGCTGCGCCCACATAGCCCATGACGATCTCTACGTAGGAAATCGGCGCGGAGTGGATTTCGTAGATGGTGCCCGAGAATCTTGGCATGTAGATGCCGAACGACGCATTGGCGATGCTCTGCGTTAACAGCGACAGCATGATCATGCCCGGCACAATGAACGCGCCGTAGCTCACGCCGTCGATCTCGACCATGTGCGAGCCGATGGCCGAACCGAACACCACGAAGTACAGCGACGTGGAAATGACGGGCGACAACACGCTTTGCATCAGCGTGCGCCAGGCGCGGGCCATTTCAAACAGATAGATAGCGCGGATGGCGTAGAAGTTCATGATTGACCGTGTACCAGGCTGACAAAAATATCCTCAAGCGAGCTTTCCGATGAATTCAAGTCGGTGAATTCAATCTGGAGCCGGCTAAGGTCGTGCAGCAGCTGGGAAATCTGGCCGCCGCCCTGGTTGTCGTAGGTGTAGACCAGCTTGTAGCCGTCGGCCGACAAGTCCAGCTGATAGGCGTCAAGCGCGGTGGGAATGCCCGGCAGCGGCGCGGTCAGCGTCAGGCTCAGCTGGCGCTTGCCCAGCTTGGCCATCAGCGCGTCTTTTTCTTCGACCAGAATGATCTCGCCTTTGCGGATCACGCCGATACGGTCGGCCATTTCCTGGGCTTCTTCGATGTAGTGCGTCGTCAGGATGATGGTGACGCCGCTCTCGCGCAGGCGCCGCACCATTTCCCACATGCCGCGCCGCAATTCGACGTCCACGCCTGCCGTGGGTTCGTCCAGGAACAGAATGGCCGGCTCGTGCGACAGCGCCTTGGCGATCATCACGCGGCGTTTCATGCCACCCGACAGCGCCATGATGCGGCTGTCTTTCTTGTCCCACAGCGACAAGTCGCGCAGCACCTTTTCGATATACGCGGGGTTGGCCGGTTTGCCGAACAAGCCACGGCTGAACGTCACCGTGTTCCAGACGCTTTCAAAGGCGTCGGTGGAAATCTCTTGCGGCACCAGGCCGATCTTGGACCGCGCGGCGCGAAAGTCCGACACGATGTCGTGGCCATCGGCCAGCACCCGGCCGTCGCTGGGGTTGACGATGCCGCAGATGATGCTGATCAGCGTCGTCTTGCCCGCGCCGTTCGGCCCGAGCAAGGCGAAGATCTCACCGCGTTGAATTTCCAGGTTGACGCTTTTCAGCGCCTGGAATCCCGAGGCATACCGTTTAGATAAACCCTGAACTGAAATGACAGGCTGCACACGCGCCCCCAACTTGATCGATAGTTAGGGATTTTACCCGCCACGACGGGGGCCGCTTGGTCGGCGTGGCGGAACGCTGTGTTCGCGATTCGGGAATTACCGGCCCCAGCGCAGCACCAGCGGGTCCAGCCGGCGGGCGGTTTCCAACAGGCCCTGGCGGACTTCGTCGCGCATGCCGGGGAACGGATGGCGGGGCGCGTCGCACGCGATCACCCCGCCCGCCTGCATCAAGGCCTTGGCCGTCAGGATGCCGCCCTGGCGGTTCTCGTAGTTGATCAGCGGCAGCCAGCGCTCGTACAGGCGGTAGGCCTCGTCGCGCTGGCCCGCCCGGTGCGCCTGGATGATGGGGCGGATGCCGTCGGCAAAGCCGCCCCCCGTCATCGAGCCCGTGGCGCCTGCATCCAGGTCCGGCAGCAGGGTAATGGCCTCTTCGCCGTCCCACGGCCCTTCCACCGCCGCGCCGCCCAGCGCAATCAGGTCTCGCAGCTTGGACGCCGCGCCCGCCGTTTCAATCTTGAAATACGACACCTGTTCGATCTCACGCGCCATTTTCGCCAGCAGCGCGGCGGACAGCGGCGTGCCCGCCACCGGCGCGTCCTGGATCATGATGGGAATTTCGACCGCGTCCGACACCTGCTGAAAGAAGGCTTCGACCTGCGCTTCCGGCACGCGGATGGTGGCGCCGTGATACGGCGGCATGATCATCAGCATGGCCGCGCCCTGGTCCTGCGCGCGCCGGCTGCGCGCGGCGCACACGCGGGTGCTGAAGTGCGTGGTCGTCACAATCACCGGCACGCGGCCCGCCACGTGTTCCAGAATGGCGCGCGTCAGCACTTCACGTTCGTCGTCCGACAGCACGAACTGCTCGGAGAAGTTGGCCAGAATGCACAGCCCGTCCACGCCCGAGTCAATCATGAAGTCCACCGCGCGTTTCTGGCTGGGCAGATCCAGCTCGCCTGACTCGGTGAAAGGCGTGGGCACCACCGGGAAAATGCCCCGGTAGCGCGGCGGTGGGGTGGTGGTCGGGGTCGGGGTCGTGGTCGGGGTCGTGGTCGGGGTCGAGGTCGTGGTCGAGGTCGTGGTCGAGGTCGTGGTCGAGGTCATCGGCGTCGTCATGGCGGGCCTATTCGATGATGTTGAAATCGTTCAGGTACTCGGTCTTCAAGGTCAGGCCCAGGCCCGGCTTGTTGTCGTCCAGGTCGATAAAGCCTTCCTTGGCGACGGGCTCACCGTCGAAGATGTAGTAGAACAGCTCGTTGCCCACTTCCACGTCAAACATCGGGAAGTACTCGCTCATGGGTGAGGCCAGCGTACTCATCGTCAGATGGTAGTTGTGCATCTGCCCCGCGTGCGGAATAACCGGCACGCTATAGGCCTCGCACAGCGCGTTGATCTTGTGCGCCGCCGTGATGCCGCCCACCCGGTTGGTGTCGTACTGCACGACGGACACGGCCTTGCGGTCCAGCAGCTGTTTGAACCCATACAAAGAAAACTCGTGCTCGCCGCCCGAAATCGGAATCGACGTCAGCTGATTCAATTCGGCATAGCCGTCGATATCGTCAGCGATGACGGGTTCTTCGAGCCATCGCGGTTCGAATTTTTCCAGCTTGGGCAGGATGCGCTTGGCGTATTCCAGGTTCCAGCCCATATAGCATTCCAGCATCAGGTCCGTGTCGTAGCCGATGACTTCGCGCACCGCCTCCACTGACTTCAAGTTTTCGGACACGCCCTTTTGCAAATGCGCCGGCCCGTAGCCAAAGCGCATCTTGAACGCGGTGAAGCCCTGGTCCAGATACGTTTGCGCCTCGTCCTGCATGGCCTTCAAGTCGGTGCGGTAGAGCTTGGAGTAATAGACCGGAATCTTTTCCTTCGTGCGCCCGCCCAGCAGCTTGAAGACGGGCTTGTTCACGGACTTGCCCAAGATGTCCCAGATGGCCAGGTCCACGCCCGAAATCGCCGCCATCGTCACGCCTTTGCGGCCCCAGGCGTGGGTGGCGCGGTACATGCGCTGCCACAGGTATTCGTAGTCCCAGGGGTCTTGGCCCACCACCAGCGGCGCCAGGTATTGGTCGATGATGGCCTTGGCCACGCGCGGGGCCAGCGCCACATTGCCCAGGCCCACGATGCCGTCGTCTGTTTCCACTTCCACCACCGTCCAGCCGTGAAAGCGGAAGGTGCTCATCGTTTCCTGCTTGGAATACAGCAGGTCCATGGCGTTGGAGCAAAAATTGCCTTGCGGCGGCACGGTCTTGCCGGTCCATTCGAAGACGCGGGCGCGGACGGATTTGATCTTCATGGGGAATCCAACCTTATTGGGAAAGGGAACGATGCGACCGGCCCATGCGGCAGGCGATCAGAAAGGCTTGCCACGTGGCGTCCACATTCGCGCGGCCCTGGCCCGCGATGTCGTACGCCGTGCCGTGCGCGGGCGTGGTGATGGGAATGGGCAGGCCGCCCTGCACGGTCACACCGCGCGAAAAGCCCAGCAGCTTGATGGCGATCTGCCCCTGGTCGTGATACATGGTGACAATCGCCTGGAACTCGCCGGCCTGCGACTTCAGAAAAATCGTGTCGGCCGGGAACGGGCCTTGAACCGCCAAGCCTTCAGCATTCAGCTCGCGCACGGCGGGCGCAATGATGTCGACCTCTTCGCGGCCGCACGTGCCGCCGTCGCCGCCATGCGGGTTGAACGCCGCCACCGCCACGCGGGGCGCGTCGATGCCGTTGGCTTGCAACGACCGGTAGATCAGCCTTGTGGCCGCCTTGATGCCGTCGATGCTGAGCGCGGCCGCCGCGTCCTTCAGCGGAATGTGCGACGACACGCGAGACGTCCACAGATCGCCCAAGGTATTGAATTCACAGAAATAGCCGGTGACGCCCAGGTACTGCGCAAAGTGGTGCAGCTCGTCGTCGTGCTTCAAGCCGCCCTGCTTCATGGCGTACTTGTTCAGCGGCGCGAAACAGATCGCGTCGACATGGCCGTCGCGCGCGGCGTCCATGCAGGCGTTCAGCACGCGCAGCACCGAGGCGCCGCCGGGGGCCTGCGCCTGGCCCACGGTGACCTGATCGGGCTGCACCGTGTCCATCGCCAGCCAGGCGGGCAGATGGGTATCCGCGCGGTGGCGTACGGCGTCCAGGCTATCCACCGCTTGGGTCGCGACGGTCACGCCCGCCACGCGCTGGCCTGCTTTCCACAGCCACGCGTCGCCCACCAGCACGATGTTGGCGTGCTCGCAGGCGTCGGGGCGCGCCAGCAGGCGAGCGATCAGTTCGGCGCCGATGCCGGCGGGGTCGCCCAGGGTCAGGGCAATTACGGGGAGTTGCTGCGGCGTCATGCTGGTGTCATTCCACGGAAATGTTGTTCTTCTTGATGATGCCGGCGTAGCGCTGGTTCTCGCTCTTGTGGAACTGCGCAAACTGTTCCTGGCTCATCGGGGTAATGTCGGCGCCAATCGCCAGCAAGCGCGTCTGCGTTTCGGGCAGCGCCAGGATCTGGTTGACGTCGTCATGGATGCGTTTCTGGATGTCGGCAGGCGTGGCGCTGGGCATATAGATGCCGTACCAGGCGCTCATTTCCACGCCGGGCACGCCGGCTTCGGCCATCGTCGGCACGTCGGGCAACTGCGCATTGCGGCGTGCGCTCAGCACGGCCAGCGCGCGCACCTTGCCGCTCTTGATGTGGGGGATGACCGACGACGCGGTCTCGAAGGCGATCTGCACCTGCCCGCCCATCAGGTCGACCATGGCGGGGCCGCTGCCGCGATAAGGGATGTGCGTCATCTGCACGCCGGTGGCGTCCTTGAACAGTTCGGCCGCGATGTGCTGCGTGCTGCCCGAGCCGCTGCTGGCGAAGTTGTATTCGCCCGGCTTGCTCTTTAACAGCGCGATCAATTCCTGCACGGTCTTGGCGGGCACCTGGTTGTTCACGACCAGGATGTTGGGCACCGCGCCCACGAACACCACGGGAGTCAGGTCGCGGTCGTTGTCGTAGCCCAGCTTCAGCAGATGCGGCGCGATGGCGTGCGCGGTAGACACGCCCATCACCATCGTGTGGTTGTCGGCAGACTTCGCGGCCAGATCAGCCGCCAGCGTGTTCGACGCGCCGGGCTTGTTCTCGACGACCACGGTCTGTTTCAGCATCGGCCCCAGCCGGTCGGCCACGGCGCGCGCCATGGCATCCGTGCCGCCGCCAGGCGCCGAGCCCACCAACAGACGCAAAGGTTTCGTGGGCCAGCCGGCTGCTGGGGTTTGGGCGGCGGCTGGGGCCGACGCCATTGCCGACAGGCACAGGGCGCCCGCCGCCATCGCGGCCAATACGCGGATCTTCATGGTTGTCTCCTTGGGGTTTTCTTTGCCACTGACGGGCATTTCTTATGGGTTCATCTTAGGGATTCGGTTCGTTTCCGTAAAATGAAACTTTTGCACCAACCGTTCACCACAGGCGATCAATCATGGAACGCACCCTGAACGTCCCCGCGCTGTTGTCACGCTTGCGCATGCGGCAGATCGTGCTGCTGCTGGCCATTGACGAACGCGGCACGCTGCGCGCGGCCGCCACCCAGCTGAACATGACCCAATCGGCCGCCAGCAAAATGCTGCACGAGCTTGAGCTGGCGCTGGGCCAGCCGCTGTTTGACCGCGTGGGCCGCGGGCTGGCGCTGACGCCGGCCGGCGATTGCGTCATGGGCTATTTCCGCGGCATGCGCGGCACGGTGTCATCGCTGGCGCGAGAACTGGACGAGCTGCGGCTGGGCAGCGCAGGCAAGCTGTTCATTGGCAGCATCATGGCGGCGTCGCCCGGCCATCTGACCGACGCGCTTTTGCGGTTAAAGCAAACTTATCCGCTGCTGGCCGTGGAAATTTCCACCGGCACCAGCGATCTGCTGATCGCGCAACTGAACGAGGGCAAGCTGGATGTGGTGATTGGGCGCATGCTGACCGCGTCCGACCGCAACTACGTGTTCCGCCCGATCGGCGACGAAGCGCTGTCCGTGATCGCGGCGGTGGATCACCCGCTGGCTGGCCAGAAGCGCGTGAGCTTCGAAGCCATGCAGGACTACTCCTGGATTCTGCAACCGCAGGGCAGCCCCATGCGGGACGTGATCGAACAGGAGTTCCGGTCGCACAGCATTGCCCTGCCGCCGGGGCTGATTGAATCCGCGTCCATCCTCACGACGACCAACCTGGCGATGAAGTCACAGATGCTGGGCGTGATTCCGGAATCCGTCGCCAGCCGCTATGCGCGCCACGGCCTGCTGGCCATCCTGCCGTATCAGATCCAGCAGTCGCTGACCGCATTTGGCAGCATCGTTTCGCGCGACCGCCCGCTCACCGCAGCCGGACAGCATTTTGTCGACTTGCTGCATGAAGATAAGCGATGATAAATGCGCGTTCAGCGCATTTTGCGTGCCCGGCGCAGTACAATCGCCGATTGCGCTTTTTGCGTTGTTACCTTGAGGTCTATCCGTGAGTGCTCTGCCCGCCTGTCCGAAGTGCCAATCTGAATTCACCTACGAAGATGGCAGCACGTATGTCTGCCCGGAATGCGCGCATGAATGGTCGGCCCAAGACGCCGCGCCCGCCGACGACGATGCCCGCGTCTACCGCGACTCGGCCGGCAACGTGCTGCAAGACGGCGACACCGTCACCGTCATCAAAGACTTGAAGCTCAAGGGCTCGGGCGGCGTGGTGAAGATGGGCACGAAGGTCAAAAGCATCCGCCTGGTGGATAGCGACCACGACATCGACTGCAAGATCGACGGCTTCGGACAAATGAGCCTGAAGTCGGAATTCGTCAAAAAGGTCTGACGCGGCGCCGCCCGCTTTGCCGGTGCTGCCCCGCTTGCCTTGCGCCACGTGTGCAAGTTGCGCAACTTGCCCGGCATAAATGCCGGGCAAGCGCGGGCCACACCGCAATCACACGTCTTCGTCTTCTTCCTGCTTGGGCATCAAGTACGCCGTCAGCGTGCTGGACAGCCCCGCCATCACCCACAGCACGAAAAACGACACGGTGTAAAAGCCCACGCGCCCCGTGGGCACATGCCCGAAAATCGCCACATCCAAGGGGTCGATCAGCGCGAAGATCAACGCGCTGCCCATCGCGGCCGCCAGGAACGACGGCCACAAAATCCACATCAATGAACGCAGGCCCATCTGTGCTCTCCCTGCTTTACGGGTTGGCTTGCGCGGCGCGCGCGCCCTCGCTCGCCTTGGGTGCGGCCTGCTCGATCACCAGGCCGCGCTTGACCACGCCTTCCTGAATCGGCTCGTGGGTGAAGTTGCTGTACGCGAAATAGATCGTGATGAAGCAGCCAATCATGGCGGCGGCAGGGCCCGCCATCAGAATCCAGGGCCAGGGCTCCTGGTACCAGGGCTTGGGCGACGGTGCGGTTTGGGCGAGGGTCATGGGAGTGTCCTTCAGGCTTAATCAGGTACGTAAAAACTGGCGGCTTCATCGGTCTCGATGGACCGGTTTTCGCCGTCGTGGCCGCGCGCGCGCAGCGTGATGGAGTGCGCACCGGGCTCAGCGCCTGCCGGCGCGCGAATCACCATCGGCACCAGCTTGTTGGAGGCGGCTTCCACTTCAACGGTGTCCGAGCCTTGGCGGCCAGCCATCACCGCCAGCCCCGGCATGCCGTCGGCCGACAGGCGCAGCCGCATCGGAGTGTCTGACGTATTGATGATCTGCAAGCGGTAGACGTTTTCGATCTGCCCGCCCGCCACTTCACGGCCCAGCGCGCCACGGTCACGAATGACGTCAACCCGCAGCGGGTTGCGCATCGCCAGCGACGCCACGAACGCCACGGCCAGAATCAGGATCAGGGTGCCGTAGATCAGCACGCGCGGACGCAGCAGATGCGAGCGCGCGCTTTGCGTGCTCAAGCCGTCGAGCATGGCGCGGTCTGACGTGTAGCGGATCAGGCCGGGCTCGTACTGCATCTTGTCCATGACCTGTTCGCAAGCGTCGATACAGGCGCCGCAGCCGATGCACATGTATTGCAGGCCTTCGCGGATATCAATGCCGGTGGGGCAGACTTGCACGCACAGGCTGCAATCCACGCAATCGCCCATGCCGGCGGCCTTGTGGTCCACCTTGCGCGAACGGCCGCCGCGCGGATCGCCCCGCCGCTTGTCGTAGGTGACGACGAAGGTGTCCGGGTCCACCATCACGCTTTGGAATCGCGCGTAGGGGCACATGTACTTGCACACGGATTCGCGCATGAAGCCCGCGTTGCCCCACGTGGCAAAGCCATAGAACAGCATCCAGAACCATTGCCACGGCCCCAGTTGCAGCGTGAAGAGTTCATGCCCCAGTTCACGGATGGGCGCGAAATAGCCGATGAAGGTCGAGCCCGTCCACCATGCCAGCGCAATCCACAGCACATGCTTGGTGATTTTCAGGCGCGCCTTGCGCAGCGTCCACGGCGCTTCGTCCAGGCGGATGCGCGCAATGCGGTCGCCCTCAACCTTGCGCTCGATCCACATGAAGATTTCGGTGTAGACCGTTTGCGGACAGGCGTAGCCGCAGAACAAACGCCCCGCCACCGCGGTGAACAGGAACAGCGCCAGCGCGGATATCACCAGCAGCACCGCCAGGTACACCACGTCTTGCGGCCACAACACCAGGCCAAACAAATAGAATTTACGCGCGCCCAGGTCGAACAGCACGGCCTGCCGGCCGTTCCATTGCAGCCACGGAAGGCCGTAGAAAATCAGCTGGGTGATAAACACGAACGCGATGCGCCAGCGGGCGAAATTGCCACTGACGGATCGCGGATAGATCTTGCTGCGCACCCCGGCCAGTGTCTGCTCCAGGGTTTCGGCCCCGGGGCGTGGCGGACGCGTATGCGGGCGCCAGGGCGGCGGGTCGCCGCCAGGCGGCGTGCCGACGCTTGCGGTTGACCCATCTTCCATATGCTGCTCCGTCCTGTAAGTCCGATGATGTGGGAGGCGCGCAAGGCGTCCTCCCACTTAAGTCCTGCTGACTGCGCGTTACTTGGCCACTGCCGCCGTGCTGGCCGCGGCCGTATCCACCACTGCCGCTTGCGCGCCGCCTTCCGGTTTGTTCGACAAGCCCCAGACCCAGGCCGTCAGCACCTTGATCTGCTCAGGATTCAGCACATGTTCCTGCGCCGGCATGCGGTTGTCGCGGCCATCCAGAATGGTCTTGACGATCGATGCTTCGGAACTGCCGTACAGCCAGACGTCATCGGTCAGGTTGGGCGCGCCCACCAGCTGGTTGCCCTTGCCATCCACACCGTGACAGGCCACGCAGAAGTTGCCGAATTCGCGCTTGCCGCGGAACACGCGCACCGGGTCCGCCGTCAACCCGGACAACGACCGCACGTACTGCGCGATGTCGCCGGCCATCTTGGCGTCGATGGCGGCCTTCCAGGGCGGCATCACGCCATGGCGGCCCTTCTTGATGGTCTCCATGATGATTTCCGGCGTGCCGCCGTGCAGCCAGTCGCCATCCGTCAGGTTCGGAAAGCTGGGGCCGCCCTTGGCGTCGGAGCCGTGGCATTGCGCGCAGTTGTTCAGGAACAGGCGCTGGCCGATTTCACGGGCGCCCGGGTCCTGCGCAATCTGCGGCACCGTCATGGTTTCAAACCGCGCGTAGATCGGGCGCACGGCCTCGGCCATCTTGGCCTGATGCTGCGCCACTTCTTCGGTGCTGCTGTAGCCCAGCTGGCCCTTGTACGAACCCAGGCCCGGCATGAAGAACAGGTAGCCCAGCGCGAACAAGCACGCCAGCAAGTACATCCATGTCCACCAGGTGGGGACCGGGTTGTTGAGCTCGGTCAGGTCGCCGTCCCAGACGTGGCCGGTGTCTTCGACCTGGCCGCTGGCGGGCTTGGCGCCCAGCCAGCGGCGCTGCGTGTACAGCAGCCACAGGCACCAGACCACGCCGCCCACGGCGACGACCGAGATGAAATATCCCCAGAAGCCATTAACGAAATCGCTCATGACCGATTCGCTCCATCTTGTTGTGCCTGGCCGAACTCATCGGGCAGGGCGAACGGCAGCATGGCCGATTCGCGGTTGGCGCTCTGGCGCCCGCGTGAGCAGGCCCACCAGACAATGCCGAAAAAGGTCGCCATCGAAATGGCGGTAACGATTGCGCTCAAGTAACCCAGCATGATCAGCCTCCCGTGGCCGCTTGCGCGGCAGGTTGCAAGGCGGACTGCGCGGCCGGCGCCGTCGCGGCCGGTGCGGCGGTGTCAGCGGCCTGCTTGGCGTCTTCAGCTTTCTTGGCGTCTTCTGCCTTTTTGGCCTCCTCTGCCTTTTTGGCTTCCGCAGCCTGCTTGGCTTCTGCAGCCTGCTTGGCCTTGCGCACACCGACGCCCAAGCTTTGCAGGTACTCGACCAGTGCGTCCTCTTCCGTCTTGCCTTCAATGGCCTTGGGCGCGTCGGCGATCTGCTGATCCGTGTACGGCACGCCCAGCATCCGCAGCGCACGCATGCGCTCGGCCACGTTCTCGCCGGTGATCACCGTCTTTTGCAGCCACGGATAGGCAGGCATGTTCGACTCGGGCACCAGCTTGCGCGGATCGCGCAAGTGGATGCGGTGCCAGTCGTCGGAGTAACGCTCGCCCACGCGCGCCAGATCGGGGCCGGTGCGCTTCGAACCCCACAGGAACGGATGATCGAAGACCGATTCCGCCGCCGTCGAGTACGGCCCGTAGCGCTGCACCTCCGCAGCCAGCACGCGCACCTGCTGCGAGTGGCAGCCGACGCAGCCTTCGCGGATGTACACGTCGCGGCCCATCAGCCGCAGCGGGCTGTAGGGTTCAACGCCCGCCACCGGCTGGGTCGTGCTGTGCTGGAAGAACAGCGGAACGATCTGGACCAGGCCCGCAAAGGACACCACCAGGATGCTCGCGATGATCATCCAGCCAATGTTCTTCTCAAGCGTCTGGTGAGAAAAGAAGCCAGTTTTCTTGTTGGCCATGATGTCCTCTCGTCAAACAGTGGCCGGCACGGCGGGCGCGTCAACGACGGCGACCGGCGGGCGAGCGGCATGGGGATCGTCCAGCGGAATGGCGGGGTTGACCGGCTGCGCACCGCGCACCGTCTTCCACACGTTCCAGGCCATGACGAACACCCCCGACAGGAACAACGTGCCACCAAGCAAGCGGATCAGGTAGTACGGAACCCGCGTCTTCAGTTCTTCGACGAAGCTGTAGACCAGGGTGCCGTCGGGTGCGGTGTCGCGCCACATCAGGCCCTGCTGCACGCCGGCGATCCACATGGCGGCGATGTACAGCACCACGCCGATGGTCGCAATCCAGAAGTGCAGTTCGATGGCGCGCACGCTGTACATCTTCTCGCGGCCATACAGGCGCGGGATCAGGTAGTAGAGCGATCCAAACGAGATCATCGCGACCCAGCCCAGCGCGCCGGAGTGCACGTGGCCGATGGTCCAGTCCGTGTAGTGCGACAGCGCGTTGACGGTGCGGATCGACATCATCGACCCTTCGAACGTGGACATGCCGTAGAACGACAGCGCCGTGACCATGAACTTCAGGATCGGGTCGGTGCGCAGCTTGTACCAGGCGCCTTGCAGCGTCATGATGCCGTTGATCATCCCGCCCCACGACGGCGCCAGCAGAATCAGCGAAAACGTCATGCCCAGCGATTGCGTCCAGTCAGGCAGCGACGTATACAGCAGATGGTGCGGACCCGCCCACATGTACGTGAAGGCCAGCGCCCAGAAGTGGACGATGGACAGGCGGTACGAATAGATCGGGCGGCCAGCCTGCTTGGGCACGAAGTAATACATCATGCCCAGGAAGCTCGTCGTCAGGAAAAAGCCCACCGCGTTGTGGCCATACCACCACTGCACCATCGCGTCCTGCACGCCGGCGTAGGCCGAGTACGACTTCCACATCGACACCGGCATTTCGATGTTGTTGAAGATGTGGAGAATGGCGATGGTGAGGATGTACGAGCCGAAGAACCAGTTGGCCACGTAGATGTGTTTGGACCGGCGCTTGATGATCGTGCCGAAGAACACGATGGCGTAGGCCACCCAGACCAGCGTGATCAGGATGTCGATGGGCCATTCGAGTTCGGCGTATTCCTTGCTGCTGGTGAACCCCATCGGCAAGGTGATCGCGGCGGCGACGATGACGACCTGCCAGCCCCAGAACGTGAAGGCGGCAAGCTTGTCCGAGAACAGCCGCGCCTGACAGGTGCGTTGCACGACGTAGTACGACGTCGTGAACAGCGCGCTGCCGCCGAACGCGAAGATCACCGCGTTGGTGTGCAGCGGGCGCAGGCGGCCGTAGCTGAGCCATGCGGTGTCGAAATTCAACTGAGGCCAAATCAGCTGCGCGGCGATAAAAACGCCCACAGCCATGCCGACAATGCCCCACACCACCGTCATGAGCGCGAACTGCCTCACGATCTTGTAGTTGAAGGTATCGGCCTTGCTTGCGATTGCGGCGCAATCGTTCATCACCCTTCCCCTAAAGTAACAAATAGCTCCAGGCTTGAATGATGGGACACGTCACAGGAGTCGGCGTTGATATGGATCAAGCGCCAGAGGGCGCGCGCGGGAACGCAGCGCGGGCACAACGAACCAAGGCCGCTTTAAAGAAAATTCCGTTGTTGCTCGGGCATGCCGCGCCAGCCCGTGCGCAGCGAACAGGCCGAACGCAATCGTGCTTAGCCGCGGCTGGCGGGGCCGCTGTCGTCGTCGCGCAAGATGGCGGTGCCGGCGCTGTCGGTGTCGTCGTACTGGCCATTGAAAACGGCCCACCAGAGCGACACGCCTATCACCAGCACAAACAGCAGCGACAAGGGCAAGAGCAGGTAGAGGATGGTCATGGCGCGGCGTCCAGCGCTGCGGGCGAAGCGATCGCGCCCGACCAGTCGCGGCGGCACAAGCGCCACGAGTTATAGGCCACGGCCAATGACGACACCAGCATCGTGATGGCGGCCAGCCACGGCTGCACCCAGCCCATCAGCGCAAGCGGCGTCATGAGCAGGTGCCAGATCAGCGAACCATACAGGTTCTGCCGCGCCTTGTGGCGCGCCTGTTCCAAGAGTTCGTCTAGCGCGGCGTCCGGCATCGTGGGATGTGCGGCCAGCGCGGAGTGCGCGGACGCCATCGCGGTGGGCACCGCCATCGACATTGCGCAAGGGCAGCTCATGACCAGCAGCGCAACCATCACCGGAATGCTGTGCGCCGGGTCGATGTATGCCCAGCCGGCAGCAGCCGCCAAGGCCAGCGCCACCTGGATCATGACGAAGCGTGAAGCCAGCCGATCAGCGCGTGC
This sequence comes from Achromobacter kerstersii, assembly GCF_902859595.1. Lineage (GTDB taxonomy): Bacteria > Pseudomonadota > Gammaproteobacteria > Burkholderiales > Burkholderiaceae_B > Achromobacter > Achromobacter kerstersii. Next base: position 69,897 of record NZ_CADIJQ010000010.1, read on the forward strand.
GCCAAGGTCCAGCCGCTGCGCCTCGACGCGTTGATGGCGCTGCCCGCCCGCCGCACCGCCAAACGATTGGCGGGCGCACAGTTCCAGGTAGCGGGCGGTCAACAGAAAGGCCACGAACATCGTGACGGAATCAAAATAGACTTCGCCGCGCCCCGTCCAGGTGGCATGAACGCTGGGGATGAACGCGGCGACGATGCCCAGCGCCACCGGCACGTCCATGCCGGCGCGCCCGTGGCGCAGGTTGTCTCCAGCATGACGCCAGATCGGCCACGCTGAATACAGCACCACGGGGATGGTCAGCGCAAAGCTGGCCCAGTTCATCAGCACGATGGCCCAGTCCAGCGTTTCCAACGCATCGGCGGGCATGCTGTCGTGGCGCAGGTAGCCGGGCCACGCGAACATCATCACCTGCATCATCGCCAGCCAGGCCAGCGACAAGCGCACCAGGGCATGGCGGCGCTGCTGGCGGTCGGTATCTGACAGGCAGGCCGGGACGGCGAAGATCGATTTTGCTCGCATGCGCCGATGGTAACGAGCGCCCCCGCCCCCCGCCTTGATCTGGATCAAGCCGCTTTTTATGGCTTGCCTATGAACCGGATCAGGGGCGTTGCTGACGCAGCACGGCCACGACGGCGCGGATCAGCGTGGCCAGTTCGTCGTCTGTGATCGTCAGCGCGGGCGTCAGGTACACGACGTTGCCGAAGGGGCGCACCCAGACCCCGGCTTCGACCAGCCGCCGCTTCAAGGCTTCGCGGTCGGTGATGCCATCCAGCTCCACCACGCCAATCGCGCCCAGCACGCGCACATCGCGCACCCAGGGCAAGTCGCGGCACGGTTCCAGGCCAGCCGCCAATGCCTGGGACAGCGCCTGCGCCTGCGCCAGCCGGGGTTCGGATTCGAACAGATCCAGCGACGCATTGGCCGCCGCGCAGGCCAGCGCATTGCCCATGAACGTGGGGCCGTGCATCAGCGCGTGCGCTGGGTTGTCGGACCAGAAGGCGTCGAACACCCGGTTGCTGGCCACCGTGGCGGCCAGCGGCAGCGTGCCGCCCGTCAGCGCTTTGGACAAGGTGATGATGTCGGGCTTGATGCCGGCCTGCTCAAACGCGAACATCGAGCCCGTGCGCCCGAAGCCGGTGAAGATTTCGTCAAAGATCAGCAGCAAGCCGTGGCGGTCGGCCAGGCGGCGCAAGCGGCGCAGCACTTCCGGGTCATGCAGCAGCATGCCGCCCGCGCCCTGCACCAGCGGTTCGACGAGGATGCCCGCCAGTTGCGGCCCGCGCGTTTCCAGGAACTGGTCCAGCGCCGCCAGGGCGGCGTCATCGCGCGGCAGGTCCACGATGTCGTGCTCGGCCAGCATGCCGCGGTACAGGCTGTGCATGCCGTCTTCGGGATCGCACACGGCCATGGTGCCGAACGTGTCACCGTGATAGCCGCCCCGAAACGCCAGAAAGCGGCTGCGGCCGCGCTCGCCCTGGTTCAACCAGAACTGCACCGCCATCTTCATGGCGACTTCCACCGCCACCGACCCCGAGTCGGTATAGAAGACGCGGTCCAGCCCCGGCCCCAGCAACCCGGCCAACCGGCGCGCCAGCGTCAGCGCGGGCTCGTGGGTCAGGCCGCCGAACATCACATGCGGCATGGCGTCCAACTGCGCGCGCACGGCCTGGGCAATGTGCGGGTGGTTGTAACCGTGACAGGCCGTCCACCAGGACGCCACGCCATCGATCAGGCTGCGCCCGTCGGCCAGTTCCAGCCGGCTGCCGTGGCTGCGCACGACGGGCAGCGGTGGCGTCACCGTTTTCATTTGGGCATAGGGGAGCCAGATGTGGGGCTGGCCCTGGGCCACCCAGTCGGGCGTGTGCATGTTTGAGCTCCGAAAAAGCAGGCGCCGCCGCAGGCATTCCCGGCGCCTTGGACGCCGGAAAGCGCCGGGCGCGCCTCCACTACAATGGCCCGCATTCTACGGCTTGGCGCGGGCGTTGCCCTGGCCCGGCCGCTGCCGGAACGATTGATGTCTAAGCTGGATTCCCTGTTTTTCTCTGAGTTGGCCGCCGCGGACACCCGCCGCGTACGCCGCCGCCTGCGCACCGCCACGGCCGCGCCGCCCGGGCGCATCGTGCTCAATGGCGCCCCCGTGCTGAACTTTTCCAGCAACGATTATCTGGGGCTGTCCAAGCACCCGCTGCTGATCGAGCGTGCGCGCGAATGGGCGGCTCGCCATGGTGCGGGCGCGCAAGCGTCGCGGCTCGTGTGCGGCAACCTGGATTTGCACGAACAGGTGGAAGCCAAGCTGGCCCGCCTGAAAGGCACCGAGGCCGCGCTGCTGCTGGCTTCGGGCTGGCAGGCCAACGCCGCAGTGCTGCCCGCCCTGCTGCGCGCCGCCGCAAGCCAGGGCGACATCGAGCTCTATGCCGACAAGCTCAACCACGCCAGCCTGCATCAGGGGTGCCAGGCGGCCGGGGTCAAGCAGATCCGGTTCCGGCACAACGACCTGGACCATCTGGAAAGCCTGCTCGCCGCCAAGGTGAAAGCGGGCGCGGGCACCGGCGCGGGCAGGGGCAAGCCCGTGTCGCGCTTCATCGTCACCGAAAGCGTGTTCAGCATGGACGGCGACCGCACCGACGTCGCCCGCCTGGCGGACCTGGCCGACCGCTACCAAGCCTTTGTCTACCTGGACGAAGCGCACGCGACCGGCGTGCTGGGACCCGGCGGCATGGGGCTGGCAGGGCTGGCCCCCGGGCGCATCGATCTGGCGATGGGCACGTTCAGCAAGGCGCTGGGCGGGTTCGGCGCGTATGTGGCCGGGTCGCGCGCGCTGTGCGACTACCTGATCAACACGTGCTCCGGCTTCATCTACACCACGGCATTGCCGCCCGCCGTGCTGGGCGCGATGGACGCCGCGCTCGACCTTGTGCCGACCCTGGACGCCGAACGCGCCCGGCTGGGTGCGAACGGTGACCGGCTGCGCGCCGCGCTGCAAGACATGGGTTTGGACACCGGCGATTCCTCCACGCAGATCGTGCCGGCCATCGTGGGCGACGAAGCGCGCGCGCTGGACATGGCGGCCAGCCTGGAACGCCGTGGCCTGCTGGCCGTGGCCATCCGCCCGCCCACCGTGCCGGCCGGCACCAGCCGCTTGCGCCTGACGCTCAGCGCGGCGCATCGCGACGCCGATGTCGCGCAACTGATCGACGGCATCAAGGCGGTGCTGGCATGAGTACCCTGCGCCCCACCCTGCTCTTCGTTCACGGCTGGGCGTTCGACGCGTCCGTCTGGACGCAACTGCGCGCCGCGCTTGCCGACTGGCCGCATGCTGTGGCCGACGCCGGTTACTTCGGCGCTACGCCCGCAGTGATCGACCCCGTCACTGGCCCCATCACCGGCCCCGACATTGCCCCCATCAATGGCCCCGTCATCGCCATTGGCCATTCGCTGGGCGTGATGCGCCTGTTGCGAAGCCTGCCGTCCAATTGCGTAGGCGTGGTGTCGATCAACGGCTTCCCGCGCTTTAGCGCCGCGCCAGACTTTGAGGCCGGCGTGCCGCGCCGCATGCTCGACCGCATGATGAAACGCTTGTCGGCCGACCCAGCCGCCGTCGTGCAGGACTTCCGCGAACGTTGCGCAGAGGCATCCGTATTAGGTGAACCGCGCCTGGAACCGCTGGCCCGCGACCTGGAACTATTACGCGACGACGACCAGCGCAGCGCGTTGGCGGCGCTGCCCGTTCCGTTGCTGATCCTGGCCGGGGAAGACGACCCCATCGTTCCCGCCGCCATGACGCAAGCCGCGTTCGGCGGCCGCGTGGGTGACGAACGGCACGATCTGGAACACGGCGGCCATTTGCTGCCGGTGTCGGACGCCCCCTGGTGCGCGCGCCATATCGCCGGCTTCATCGCCCGCGTGGCGCCAGCGGCTTGATGCAAGCCACCCAACGCAATGCCCGGGTCGGCGCCCGCTTCGGCGCCGCCGCCCACCACTATGAAGCGCATGCGCCCATCCAGCGCATCACCGCCGAACGGCTGGCCAGCGATATCGCCCGCTTGAACTTGCCCGCGCGCCCTCGCATCCTGGAAATCGGTTGCGGCACCGGGTTGCTGACCCAGGCCCTGGCGCGCCAGCTGGGTGCGGCAGACTGGACCATCACCGACATCTCGCCCGCCATGCTCGCCACCGCCCGAAGCGGCCCGGCGTTACCTGGCACCGCGCGCTACCTGGTGCTGGATGGCGAAAACCCCCAGGTGCTGGATGGCGAATACGACCTGATCTGCTCCAGCCTGGCCGTGCAATGGTTCACAGACCTGAACGCGGGCCTGGGCCGACTCGCCGCGCGGCTGGCGCCCGGTGGCTATCTGGCCGTGGCCACGTTGGCGGCAGGCACCTTCGCCGAATGGCAGGACGCGCATCTGGCGGCGGGTTTCGTTGCCGGCACGCCACCCTACCCGCCGTGCCAGCTCATCCGTCCCGCCATGAGCAATCTGGCCGGTGGCGTGCGCAGCGAGCGGCTGATACAAAATCATCCTGATGGCCTCGCTTTTCTGAAGGGCTTGAAAGGCATAGGCGCCACCACGCCCGCGCCCGGCCGCCCGCCGCTCTCTGCGGCGGCGCTGCGCCGGGTGTTGGCGGCGTTTGACGAACAAGGAGCCACGGTGACGTATCACCTGGCCTACGGTATGTGGAAACAATCGACGCAACGCCCCGCCGGGGTTTTCGTGACCGGCACTGACACCGGCATCGGCAAGACGCTGGTGTCCGCCATCCTGGCGCGCGCCTGGAACGCCGACTACTGGAAGCCGGTGCAAACCGGCGTCTCCGAAGACCCGGGCGACACCGACACCGTCGCCCAACTGGCGCAACTGCCGCCCGAACGCCTGCACCTGCCCGCCTACGTGCTGCAAGCGCCGCTATCCCCGTGGGCCGCGGCCACGCTGGAAGACACCGTCGTCGACGCCACCTCCATCGTGCCCCCCGCCACCACCGCCCCGCTGATCGTGGAAGGCGCGGGCGGCCTGTACGTGCCGATCGACGACACGCACATGATGATCGACCTGATCGCTCGCCTGGACATGCCCGTGGTGCTGGCCGCGCGCAGCGGGCTGGGCACCATCAATCACACATTGCTCAGCGTGGAAGCGCTGAAACGCCGCGGCATCCCAATTCTGGGCGTGGTAATGAGCGGCCCGCTGTCCGCCGGCAACAAGGAAGCCATCGAACGCTTTGGCGACGTCCGCGTACTGGCCGAGATCCCGCCCCTGGCGCACGTCGACGCGGCAGCCGTCGCAATGCTGGCGCAAAGCATCCCGCCACTGGAGGAATGCCTGGCCGCGCTAGGCGGCGCGCCGGCGGTGGCGGATTAGGGGGGACTACATCACCCCAACGCCCCCCCTACCCGTAACGCCTCGGCTCTTTCCGGGGATATCCCCGCTTCCGCCAGCACCGCCTCGCTGTGTTCTCCGAACGCGGGCGCGGCGCTTGGGGTGCCGGGCGCGGTGCGGCCGAACTTGATGGCTTGGGCGAAGCCCTGGTAGCTGCCGACGACCGGGTGGGTGAAGGTCGAGATCATGTTTTCGGCTTGCACCTGCGGGAAGTCGAACATGTCTTCGACACCACGCGCGGCGGCGCAGGGAACGGCTTCGCCGAACCAGGCTTCCCATTCCAGCGCGCTGCGGGCGCGCAACGCCTCGTGCAGGCGCGGCACGATTTCGTCGCGGTGTTCGGCGCGCTTGCGCACCGAGTCGTAGCGCGCGTTTGCGGCCAGGTCGGACAAGCCGGTTTTCTCGCACAGGGCTTGCCAGAAATGCGGCGTGTTCGCAGAAATGTACAGATAGCCATCGCCCGTGGGGTGAATGCCGGTGATGCCGCCTGAGCGCATGTCGCGCCCGATGTTGCGCGGTTCGCCTTCGGCCCAGATCAACCTTGCCGATTGCAGCGCCAGCGCGCTGCGCAGCAACGACACGCCCACGAACTGGCCACGCCCGCTGCGTTCACGTTCGTAGAGCGCCGACGCCACGCCCGCCGCCACCATCGACGACGCGTAGTAATCCACGATCGATCCGTACAGGATCTCAGGCGGGCCATCGGCCTTGCCCTGCAACGCGCACATGCCCGTCATCGTTTGCAGCACCTGGTCGTAGCCGGCCTTGTCCTTCAAGGGGCCCTGCTCGCCATAGCCCGACACCGCGCAATAGATCAGGCGCGGGTTCAGCTCGGCCAGTTGCTCGTAGGCGATGCCCAGACGCGCGGGCACGCTGGGCCGGAAGTTGTGGACCAGCACATCCGCCTGCCGGGCGAGTTCATGCAGCACAGCCAGCGCGTCGGGGTTTTTCAGATCCAGCACCAGGCCGCGCTTGCCCCGGTTCACGCCCAGAAAGGCGCGGCTTTCGGCGTCGAGCGTGGACGGATATTTGCGCAGGTTGTCGCCCGTGGGCGGCTCGACTTTGATGACGTCTGCGCCCTGGTCCGCCAGCAAGGTGCAGCCATAAGGGCCGGCGATGTAGGCGCTAAGGTCCAGCACGCGCACGCCCGCCAAGGGGCCGCCGGTGCTCTGCGCCGCGGTGGTTGCTGCGCCCGGCATCATTGCGCCTCCGCGGCGTTGACCAGACCCAGCCCCGAAGCCGCACGCAAAATCGCTTCGGCGCGGCGCAGGAAGGGGCCATCGATCATGCGGCCGTCCACGACGAACGCTGCAACGCCCTTTGCAGAGGCCTCGCGCGCCGCCAGCACCACTCGGCCCGCGTGTGCGATTTCTTCGTCTGTGGGGCGAAATGCCGCATTGGCCAGCGCCACTTGTTTGGGATGAATGCAGCTCTTGCCCAGAAAGCCAAAGCTACGCGCCAACGCCGCTTCGGCGCGATAGCCCGCTTCGTCTTCGATGTTGGCGAATGCCGAGTCATAGGCGAACACGCCCGCCTCCGCCGCGGCCATGCGCAAGGCGAACATGGCTTGCTGCACAGCGGCTGGTTCACGGCGGCCGATGCCAGCCGGCTCGAACAAGTCGCCCAAGCCCAATTGCAAACCGGCCACGCTGGGGTGCGCCGCCGCCAAACTCGCCGCCCGCCGCAACGCGCGCGGCGACTCGATGTTCAGCAGCAAGCCCACCGCGTCATGCACGCCATTGGCGATTCGCGCCTGCTCGATCGCGCTGGCTGCCGCCACCACATCTTCTTCGCGTTCCGCCTTCGGCAGGTTCACCAGATGCAGCCCCGGCCGCACGACCGCCTGCACGTCCGCATGAAAGTGTCCGGAGTCCAGCGCGTTGACGCGCACGATCAGCGTCTTGCCCGACGCCGCCGCTTCCGGCCCCGCGAGCATACGGGCCAGATGGCCGCGCGCTTCGTCCTTGCGCGAGTCGGCCACGGCGTCTTCCAGGTCGAACGACAGGGCATCGGCGTCGCCATTGAAGGCCTTGGCGAACAACTCGGGACGCGATCCCGGAACGAACAGTTTGCTTCTCATGCTTGCACTCTTTGGGGAATGGGAATCGGGACCGATGACGCGCTTACTGGATGGAGATGTTGCGGTCGCTCGCCACCTGTTTCCACTTGGCCGCATCGGCCCGGACCAGGTCTGCGAATTGCGGCACCGTCAGTTCGGCCGGCACCGCGCTTTCCTCCGCGAACATGGCGCGCATCTTCTGGTCGTTCACGATGCCGCGGATTTCGGCGTTCAGCTTGTCCACCAGGGGCGCAGGCGTGCCTGCCGGGGCCAGCACGCCCCACCAGAGTTCCACCGCGTAGCCGGGCTGGCCTTCGCCTATCGTGGGCAGCGCCGGATAGAACTGCGAACGCTCAGGCGACGTCACGGCCAGCACGCGCAGCTTGCCGCCCTTGAGCAGCGACGCCGTGGACGCAAAGCTGCCGATCACAAAGTCCACGCGGCCACCCGCCAGATCATTCAGCGCATGCGACATGCCCTTGTAGGGCACATGCGTGAAGGACGTTTTCTCGCCGCCGGCCAGAATTTCGCTGGCCATCTGGTTGACCGAGCCCAAGCCGGCGCTGCCGTAAGTCAGCTTGCCGGGTTCCTTGCGGCCTGCGGCCAGCAGATCGGCCATGGACTGATACGGCGAATCCTTGCCCACCACCAGCGCCATCGGGCTGCGCGCCAGCATCGCCACGGGCGCAAAGCTGCGCACCACGTCGTACTTCAGATTGGTCTGCACGGCGGCGTTGGTCGTCAACGTGGACGACGACAGCATCAGCACCGACCCATCCTTGGGCGCGCGCGCCACGTATTCCGCGCCAATTGCGCCGCCCGCGCCGGGGCGGTTTTCGACGATGACGGTGGTGGACAGCTTGGCGCCCAGCTTCTCGGCCAGCACGCGGGCGAAGACGTCGTTGCTGCCGCCTGGCGGAAACGGCACCACCATCGTGATCGTGGCCGGCACGGCGGGTGCAGCTTGCGCCACGGACACGCCCGGCGCGCCCAGCGCCACGGTCAACGCCAACGCGGGCAATAAGGCGGCGCGTGCGCCGGCCAGGATCTTGTTCATGCGGTGTCTCCTCGGTTGCGGTCTGGCCGGCGTGGAATGCCTGGCGTTCAGCCGCTTGTCGTTGTGGTTGAAGCCGATACTAGGACGCCGCTCTGGTGATATAAAGCGAGGATTCTTAAAACACTACGTGAGGATTTCTGATGAAGATCGAGTCTTTCCGTACGCTTAACGCCGTGCTGCGCGGCGGCAGCTTTGCGGCGGGTGCGGCGGACATGAACCTCTCGCCCAGCGCGGTCAGCCTGCAAATGAAGCAGATGGAGGAATACTTCGGCCAGCCGCTGTTTGACCGTTCGGCGCTACAGGTGCGGCCCAACGCGTTTGCGGCCGAGGTGGATGCGGTGTTGCAAGAGGCGCTGTCGCGTCTGGACGAATTGCGCCGGCGCAGCACGCCCGCCGTTGAGGGCCGCGTCCGCCTGGGCACGATCGAACCGTTGCAGGTCACGCTGCTGCCCCCGCTGCTGCGCAAGCTGCGCGAACGCTATCCGCTGCTGGACGTGCGGCTGGTGCGCGGCCGCGCCACGGAGCTGACAGAAAAATTGAAGCAAGGCGAGATCGACGCGGCCATCATCACCCAGCCGGAAACGGGCGGCTCGCGCCGTCTGACATGGACGCCGCTGTTTCGTGAAACGCTGGTGTTGATTGCACCGCCCGATTCGCGTGAGACGCGCGTGGCGGAATTGTTCCAGCAGTACGAGTGGATTCGTTTCGACAAGACCACCATCGGCGGGCGCCTGGCCGCGCGTTATGTGGCGCAACACGCCCCGCACGCGCGTTGCCGCATCGAAATGCAATCGCTGGCCGCGTTGACGGCGCTGGTGTCCGCCGGGCTGGGCGTGTGCGTGTTGCCAGAACCCGGGGCCAATTTGCTGGACGTGCACCCGGTGCGCGTGCTGCCGCTGGGCAAGCACGCGCCTTATCGCCAGATTTCATTCGTCTGCCGCCAGACCGACCAGGACAACCGCCTGGTGCAAGCCCTGCTGGAAGGCGCAAGGCCGTAGCACATCGGGCTTGGACACCGGCCTTGGACACCGGGCTTGGACACCGGGCTTGGACACCGCCCCCGTTTCCCGATGGCCCATCGCCGCTGCGCCCTACGCCTCGCCTTCCACCTTGGCCATGTCGATGAACGCCCGCAACGCCGACGACACGCGCCGTTGCCGCGGGTAATACAGCATGAAGCCGGGAATGGACGGGCACCAATCTTCCAGCAGCCGCACGAGCTTGCCGGCGGCCAGCAATTCCGTGACGTAGGTTTCCGGCACGCTGCCAATGCCGATGCCGTCCACCGCGGCGCGCACCTCGGCGTGCACATCGCTCAGCGAAATGCGGCCCGCCACATCCAGCTCGATCGCCACGCCGTCCTTTTCGAATTCCCATTTATAGAATCGCCCGCTGGCAAAGCGATAGCGCACGCATTCGTGCTGCATCAAATCATTGGGATGCCGGGGCGGTTCGCGCCCTTGAAGATACGCGGGCGACGCCACGACCGCCACGCGCAGGCGCGGGCCGATCTGCACGGCCACCATGTCTTCGGGAACGGCCTCCAGCAAGCGCACCCCCGCATCAAAGCCCGAGGCCACGATATCGACAAAGTTATCGTCTTCACCGATTTCCAGCCGGATATCCGGGTACGCCGCTAAAAAGCGCGCCGCAAACGGCATCAACAACAGGTAGGACGCCGCGCGCGAGGTGTTGATGCGCAGGGTGCCCGACGCCGACCCGCGAAACTGGTTCATTTCTTCGAGCGCATCGCCCAGGTCATGCAGCACGGGCAGCATGCGCTCGGCCAGCCGTTGGCCCGCATCGGTCAACGCCACGCTGCGCGTCGTGCGGTTGAACAGGTTCACGCCCAGCCGCTCTTCCAGGCTGCGGATGGCGTAGCTGACGGCGGAGGTCGACAAGCCCAGTTCTTCGCCCGCGCGGCGAAAACTACAGTGACGGGCGACGGCGGCGAACGCGGCCAGGTGGGACAGGTTATCGGGCAGCATGATTGTGCTATTTCATCGAACAAAGCATGCGGAAATTCTAGCTTGATCCGGGGTTTCCACAGGAATATTGTGAACGCCTGCTTAACAAATTCTGTCGAGATACCCCATGATTCAAGCCCGTGGCTACGCCGCCCACAGCACCGATACCCCCCTCGTCCCGTTCAGCTTCACCCGCCGCGAGCCGGGCGACGACGACGTGCTGATCGACATTCTGTACAGCGGCATCTGCCATTCCGACTTGCATCAGGCGCGTGGCGACTGGGGCAACTCCGTCTACCCGATGGTGCCAGGCCACGAAATCGTGGGCCGCGTCACCCAGGTCGGCAAGAACGTCAGCAAGTTCAAGACGGGCGACTACGCTGGCGTGGGCTGCATGGTGGACTCCTGCCTGCACTGCAAGGCCTGCCGCCTGAACCTGGAGCAATACTGCGAGGAAGGCGCAACGCTGACCTACAACGACAAGGAACGCGGCAGCGACCAGCTGACCTTCGGCGGTTACTCCGACCGCATCGTCGTGAAGGAACACTTTGCGGTGAAGGTGTCCGACAAGCTCGACCTGAAGGCCGTGGCCCCGCTGCTGTGCGCGGGCATCACGACCTATTCCCCGCTGCGCCACTGGAAGGTCGGCCCGGGGCAGAAGGTGGGCGTCATCGGCCTGGGCGGCCTGGGCCACATGGGCGTGAAGTTCGCCCACGCGATGGGCGCGCATGTCGTCATGATCACCACGTCCGCCGACAAGGGGCGCGACGCCAAGCGGCTGGGCGCCGACGACGTGCTGGTGTCGCGCGATGCCGACGCGATGGCGGCGCACGCCGGCACCTTCGACTTCCTGCTGAACACCGTGCCCGTCAGCCATGACGTGAACCCGTACCTGGCCCTGCTGGGCTTGAACGGCACCATGGCGCTGGTCGGCGCGCTGACGCCGCTGGACCCCATCCCCGGCGCCAACCTGATCATGGGCCGCAAGTCGATTGCGGGCTCGGCCATCGGCGGCATGGAAGAAACGCAAGAGATGATGGACTTCTGCGCCGAACACGGCATCGTCAGCGATGTGGAAATGGTGCCGATCCAGTCCGTCAACGAGGCCTACGAACGCTTGATCAAGAACGATGTGAAGTACCGCTTCGTGATTGACATGGCTTCGCTGGCGGCTGAACAGCCGCTGGCCGCATAGGGCAGCGTAGCGCGGCATAGGGCCTGCGCTGCCGAGGGTCGGCGGCGCATAAGGCCGCGCGCCCCAGGCCGACGCTTCAGGGTGAAAAAAAAGGGTGCCCGAAGGCACCCTGAATCCACCCTACAACAGCACCTACAACTGCAAAGCAATCCCTTCAATCATGCGCGCAAGGCTGCTTTAAGCCACCTTCTGCGTCTTGCCGTGTTCAAACTGGGCCTCTTCCGTCGAGCCGGTCAGCGCGGTGGTGGAAGACTGGCCGCCTTCGATCGTCTGCGTGACGGCGTCGAAGTAGCCGGTGCCCACTTCGCGCTGGTGCTTCACGGCGGTGAAGCCCAGGTCGGCGGCGGCGAATTCCTTCTGCTGCAATTCCACGAAGGCGCTCATCTGGCGGCGGGCATAGCCGTGGGCCAGTTCGAACATGCCGTAGTTCAGCGCGTGGAAGCCGGCCAGCGTGATGAACTGGAACTTGTAGCCCATGGCGCCCAGCTCGCGCTGGAACTTGGCGATGGTGCCGTCGTCCAGGTTCTTCTTCCAGTTGAACGAGGGCGAGCAGTTGTACGCCAGCAGCTTGCCCGGGAATTGGCGATGGATGGCGTCCGCGAACTTGCGGGCGTATTCCAGGTTGGGCGTGGACGTTTCGCACCAGATCAGGTCGGCGTACGGCGCATAGGCCAGACCACGCGAGATGGCCTGGTCGATACCGGCCTTGGTGCGGAAGAAGCCTTCCACGGTGCGTTCGCCGGTGATGAACGGACGGTCGTTTTCATCGACGTCGCTGGTCACGAGATCCGCCGCGTCGGCGTCAGTACGAGCCAGCAGCACGGTGGGCGTGCCCATCGTGTCGGCGGCGAGACGGGCGGACACCAGCTTGGCCACGGCCTCGCGGGTGGGCACCAGCACCTTGCCGCCCATGTGGCCGCACTTCTTCACGGAAGCCAGCTGGTCTTCAAAGTGCACGCCCGAGGCGCCGGCGTCGATCATGGCCTTCATCAGTTCGAAGGCGTTCAGCACGCCGCCAAAACCGGCTTCAGCATCCGCCACGATGGGCGCGAAGTAATCGATGTAGCCTTCATCGCCCGGGTTCTTGCCTTCCATCCACTGGATCTGGTCGCAGCGGGCCAGCGAATTATTGATGCGGCGAACCACTTGCGGCACCGAGTTGGCGGGGTACAGCGACTGATCGGGATACATTTCGCCGGCCAGGTTGGCGTCACCGGCAACTTGCCAGCCAGACAGGTAAATCGCCTTCAGGCCGGCCTTGACCTGCTGCATGGCCTGGTTGCCCGTCAATGCGCCCAGCGAATTCACGAAAGGCTCGCTATGCAGTTGCTCCCACAGACGGGTCGCGCCACGCTGGGCCAGCGTGTGCTGCACGCTGATGGAACCGCGCAGGCGGATGACATCTTCGGCGCTGTAGTCGCGCTTGATGCCCTGCCACCGGCTGTTCTCGGCCCAGTCTTTCTGCAGATTGCGGATTTCGGTTTCGCGATTGCTCATGGTGATGCTCCTGGTCAGTGATGAGAAGACTTCAAAAGATTCGCGTCTTGCATTGCGTGAATCGTTGGACAAAGTCTATGCCTCTGCTGCGGAGCAATGCGGGCTTATGTCTTATAGAAGATGAAAAATGTTTTGCTTATAAATCATTAACTTATAAGTGCGGTTTCGCATTGCGAAACGATATTGTCATCTGTGAAATGTGCCCTCGTTGCATAGCAGCAGGAACTTTCACATGACGAGACTTACATTTCATAATGCGAAAAAATGCCGGTTTTTGAAGCGCCTACAATGCCTCCATTCCGATGATTTCCATGGTTTCGCTATGACCCTGTCTCACGGCCCGCTGGGCCAGAGCGTGGCCTACGCCTCGCAATACGACCCGTCCCTGCTCTTTCCCATTGCGCGTTCGCACAATCGCGCGGCACTGAATCTCACCGCCGGCAGCCTGCCCTTTACGGGCGTGGACTTGTGGAACGCCTATGAGCTGTCGTGGCTGGACGCCAAGGGCAAGCCCCGCGTCGCCATGGCGACGTTCTCGGTGCCGGCCGACAGCCCCAACATCATCGAGTCCAAGTCGTTCAAGCTCTATCTGAATTCGTTCAACCAGACGCGCCTGGTGAATTCGGCCGCGTTGCGCGGACGACTGGAACGTGACCTGAGCGCCGCCGCGGGCGCGCCCGTGGGCCTGGATTTTTTCCTGCCGCAGCGCTTTTCTGAATTGCAGATGGGTGAGATGGACGGCATTTACATCGACAAGCTGGATATCGAAATCGATACCTATGAGCCCGCGCCCGAGGTGCTGCGCACGCGGCCCGGCGATGTGGTCGAGGAAACGCTGGCCTCGCGCTTGTTGAAGTCGAACTGCCCGGTCACCGGGCAACCTGATTGGGCCAGCGTGCAAATCCGTTATCGCGGTGCACCCATCGACCGCGAATCGCTGCTGCGCTATGTGGTGTCGTTCCGCCAGCACGCTGAATTCCACGAGCACTGCGTGGAACGCATCTTCAGCGACATCATGCAAGCCTGCGCACCCGAACAACTGACCGTCTACGCGCGCTATACGCGCCGGGGCGGGCTGGACATCAACCCGTGGCGCAGCAACTTCGAAAGCGCGCCCCCGGCCGACGTCCGCACCGTCCGCCAGTAAGCACACGTTGCCCGGCCCGGCCCGGGTGAACGTGGCGGCCTCACCGTCATGAAAGAACGGACACAGCGTCGGCTCGCCCTGAGCCGGCGCCGTTGATCTGCGGCAAATCGTGCCGCCGACAGCGGCTTGCTGACAAGCAGTTACAGAACGCCTGCTTCGAATCGATATCGTTTATTGTTGCCCCGGCATCCAGGCGGGCCTTCGGGCCCGCCGCCACATCCGAACCGCAGTCATTCAACTCCCCACAGGAGGCCGTAATGCAAGTCCGTGATTGGTTTGTCGAGCGTCAACCCGAATTTGCCCAATGGCGGCAAGACATCCATGCCCACCCCGAATTAGGGTTCCAGGAACACCGCACCGCGGAAGTCGTGGCGTCCAAGCTGGCGCAATGGGGGCTGGAGGTGCATCGCGGCGTAGGCCGCACCGGCGTGGTGGGTGTGCTGCGTGGCGAACGCGCAGGCAAGCGCAGCATCGGCCTGCGCGCCGACATGGACGCGCTGCCCATGCAGGAGAAAACCACGCTGCCCTACCGTTCCACGCACGAAGGCAACTTCCATGGCTGCGGACACGACGGGCACACGGCCACGCTGCTGGCCGTGGCGCTGCACCTGTCGCAGAACCGCGATTTCGCGGGCACCGTCAACTTCATCTTCCAGCCCGCTGAAGAAACCCTGGCCGGCGGCGCGGCGATGCTTGAAGACGGCCTTTTCACCCGTTTTCCCTGCGACGAAATCTACGGCCTGCACAACAATCCCATGGTCGGCAAAGGGCGCGTCGCCGTACGCGAAGGCGCGTTGCTGGCGGCCTGTGACGGCTTCACGATCCGCGTGCATGGCGTGGGATGCCACGGCGGCATGCCGCAGCAAGGCAACGACCCAGTCGTCATCGCCAGCCAATTGGTGGGCATGCTGCAAACCGTGGTCAGCCGTTCGCTGGACCCCTTGGTGGCGGGCGTACTCAGCGTGGGCATGATGAACGGCGGCACCGCGCGCAACGTCATCCCCGACCTGATGGAGCTGCAAGGCACGGTGCGCACGCTGAGCATTTCCGCGCGCGAAACCGCCTTGCGCCGCGTGCGTGAAATCTGCGACGGCCTGGCGGCCAGCCACGCCACCCGCATCGATTGCGAATTCGACCTGGGCTGCCCGCCCACCATCAACGCGCCCGGCCCCACCGCCACGGTGGCCGCCGCCGCCGCGCGCGTGGTCGGCCAAGACCTGGTTGACGCGCAGATCACGCCACTGATGGCGTCCGAAGACTTTTCGTATCTGCTTCAGGCGTGTCCTGGCGCGTACTTCTTCGTCGGCCAGGACGGCCACTTCTGCCACCACCCCGAGTACGACTTCGACGACGACATTCTGCCCATCGGCGCAAGCGTCTTCGTTGAGATCGTGCGCGACCGGCTGAGCTGACCCGCTCCCGCCTTTTTCGCGTCTCGGGTCTGGGCTGACCGCCCTTCCCCACTTTTTTGAATCCCCGGAGCGTGGCGCTCAAGCGCCGCGCTCTGTGCCCCCTTGCGCCTTCGCCGCGCCTGCAGGAGTCCCTGATGACGTCTGTTTCCGCTTCCTCTTACACCGTTTCCGCCAGCATGCGCCGCCGCGTGGTCATCGCGTCGGTGCTGGGCAATGCCTTCGAATGGTTCGACTTCGCCATCTACGGCATGTTCGCCACGATCATCGCAAAGCTGTACTTCCCCACCGGCGACAACGAAACGTCGCTGCTGCTGGGGCTGGCCACGTTTGGCGTGGCGTTCGCCGTGCGCCCGATCGGCGGCTTGGTGCTGGGTTTGTATGCCGACCGCTACGGACGGCGCCGCGCGCTGTCTTTGATGATCTTGATGATGGCGGGCGGCACCGCCATGATCGGCGTGCTGCCCACTTACGCGTCCATCGGCGTGGCCGCCAGCGTGCTGATGTTGGTGGCGCGGCTGATCCAGGGCTTTTCGGTAGGCGGCGAATACGCCAGCGCCAGCGCCATGCTGGTGGAATTCGCCCCAAAAGGACGCCGCGGCCTGTATGGCAGTTTTCAGATGTGTTCGCAGTCGTTGGCGTTTTCAATTGGCGCGGGCGTGGTGCATCTGCTGTCGTCGAACCTGTCGACGGCGGACCTGGAAAGCTGGGGCTGGCGCATCCCATTCCTGTTTGGCGTGCTGATTGGCCCCATCGGCTATTACCTGCGCACGCAGGTGGACGAAACGCCCGAGTTCCGGCGCTTTCAGGACCAGCGCGTCAAACCCCAACAAACCACGTTCCGCACCTTGTTTTCGCGTTACCCGCGCGAGCTCATCGGATCGTTCTGCATCGTGGTGACCGGCACGGCGTCCAACTACGTCATGTTGCTGTACCTGCCCATCTTCGCCGTGCGGGAATTGGGCCTGACGATGGGCGACGCGCAACTCAGCAGTGCGCTGGCCGGGGCCTTGCTGCTGGTGCTTTGCCCCTTGTCGGGCGCATTGTCTGACCGGCTGTCGCGCCGTGCGCTGATGCTGCCGGCCACGCTGGCCTTTGGCATCGCCACCTGGATCATGATGGCGCGCGTGCTGCACAACCCGTCCTTCGCCACGCTCGTACAAGCGCAATTGCTGGCGGCGGCGTGCATGGGATTCATGTGGGGGCCGACGCCCGCGCTGATGACCGAAATCCTGCCCGTCAACCTGCGGTCCACAGGCGTATCGCTGTCGTACAACCTGGCGGTGATGTTGTTCGGGGGCCTGGCGCCGTTCATCAATACGGCGGTGATCCAGTACACCGGCAACCGGATGGTGCCGGCGTATTACGTGGGCTTGTGCGTGGTCATCGGACTGGCGGGCTTGTTGTTGCTGGGCCGGCGAGGCGCCCCGCCCGCCGACAATTTGATGCCGCTGATGCAAACGCGCTAGTCAGGACTCGTCAGGATTGGACGCCGCCACGTCAAACGCGGCAGCGGGCATAGATAAACGGCGCACCCTCGGGTGCGCCGTTTTGGCTTTCAGGCAAGACGGGACGTATCAGGAACGCGCCACCGCGCCGCCTGCCGTCATCGGCTCGGCGCGACGCGCCTGCACCGCGATCCATTGCGCCAGGAAGGCCGCGGCTGTGAACGCCACGCCAGCGCCCACCCACGGACCCTGCCGCATGCCGGCGTCCAGCAGCAAACCAAACGCCAGCGGCCCCAGCGCCGAGCCCACGTCCATGCCCGAATACACCAAGCCGTAAACAGAACCCGTCGACCCCTTGGGCGTGACGCGGCGGATCAGCATGTCGCGCGACGGCGCGGCCACGCCCGAGCAGAAGCCGGCCAGCGCCACCACCGGCGCGGCAAACGCGGCCGGCACCAGACCCAGCGCCAGCACCACGAGCGTCAGGCCCGCCAGAATCAACGCCACCATCACCGTGCGTTCGGTGCGCGGGTTGGCCGACACCAGGAAGCCGCCCGCCGCCATGCCCACGGCCGACGCCACCATGTAGCCGGACAAGGCCGAACTGGCGGCCACCTTGGACAAGTCGTACAGCTGGCCCAACAGCGGAATCGTGTAGTTCTGCACCGACGACAGCGCAATCGACGTGCACGCAAAGAACAGGAACGCGCCCCACAACGCCGGCTTGGACAGCAAAGTGCTCAACGTGGTCAGCACACCTTCCTGCGGTTTGGCGGCGGCCGGCTTGGCGGATTTGGCGTCCGGCTGAACATCCAGCGGCGACGGGCCGCCGATGAGATTACGGCCGATCACCGTCAGCAGCAGCACCGCCGCCACCAAGCCCGCCGCGCTATAGGCCGCCACGCGCCAGTCGGCCAGCAAAGTGATGGTGGTGATGAAGACCGGCGTCAGCGCCCAGCCCAGGTTGCCCGTCAGCCCGTGCGCCGAAAACGCATGGCCCAGACGCGGCGCGGTAATCCGATGGTTGATGATGGAATAGTCTGCCGGATGGAACACCGAATTGCCGATGCCGCCCACCACGGCCGCGGTCACCAGCATCGTGTAGCCCGTGGCCGACCCGATCAGCAGGCCCGACACCACAAAGCACGCCAGCCCGAACCACAGCACCGGCCGCGCGCCGATGCGGTCCACCACAAAACCCGATGACGCCTGGCCGATGCCCGACACCACATAGAACGTGGACACCAGCAAGCCCAGCCGGGCGAAGTCCAGCCCGAACTCGTTGCCCAGCGATACGTACAGGGAAGGCAAGACCAATTGAAAGAAATGCGACGAGGCGTGCGCAACGCCAATCAGCAGGATGATTTTCCAGTCGCGCCGGCGGACGTCGGCATCCGAAGGCATAGGGGTGGCAGCGGTGTTCATTGCAGAAGGCCGCGGGCAGCGGCGGAAGGCGCCCGCCAAAGGCGGTGCAAGGTTGTCTCCGGCAACGTCCGGAAGAACCGGGCGTTGTGTGCTTGGCGACGTGGTCCGGCGGGCCGGCCGATCGCTCTTGGAATATCTCGGCGGCCGTGTTGCGCGAGCCGGGCCGCCGGGGTGTTGCAAAACCAAGGGTGTTGCAAAACAAACATGGCCAGTACTTTCGTACCAGCCATGGAGATGCATTTACAGCGCTTTCTCGCGGATGGCGGGCCAGGCGCGTTGCAGGTAATACAGCATCGACCAGACCGTCAGCACCGCCGCCACGATAATCAGCACATCACCCAACAGCTTGGTGCTGATGCCGTAGACCGGCTGGTTGTACAGCAGGCACGGAATCGCAACCATTTGGGCGGCGGTTTTGAATTTGCCCAGGCGGTGCACGGCCACGCTGGCGCTGGCGCCGATCTTGGCCATCCATTCGCGCAATGCCGAAATAGTGATTTCGCGGCCGATGATGATCAGCGAAATGAAGGCGTCGACGCGGCTCAAGTCCAGCAGGACGATCAGCGCCGCGCACACCATCAGCTTGTCGGCAACCGGGTCCAGGAACGCGCCAAAGGCCGAGGTCTGGTTCCAGCGGCGGGCCAGCCAGCCGTCGAACCAGTCGGTCAGCGCCGCGATGATGAATGCCCAAGCGGCAAAGCTGTCACGCGTGGGAACCGACATCCAGCTCTCGGGCAGGTAGAACAGCCCGACCACCAGAGGAATCATGGCGATGCGCAGCCATGTCAGGATAATGGGTACGTTAATTGGCATAGTGTCCGTATGCTACATCAGCCGGGTGACACTGGCTGTATCGAAGCCTTGGCATGACCGCCCGCTGGCCGCATGGGCGAATCGGGCTACCCACGCAGCGCCTCGTAAATGCGTTCGGCCAAATCCTGGGAAATGCCATCCACCGACGCCAGATCTTCGATGCTGGCCGAGGCCACGCCCGAAAATCCGCCGAAACGGGCCAACAAACGTTGACGCCGCCGCGCGCCCACGCCTTCAATTTCCTCCAACCGCGACACATTGCGCGTCTTGGCGCGCCGTGCTCGCATGCCGGTGATGGCGAAACGGTGGGCTTCGTCGCGCACCTGGGCGATCAGCATCAGCGCGGCAGACTCGCCGCCCAGCGCCACCGGGGGCCTTTCGTCGGCGAACACCAGCGTTTCCAGGCCTACCTTGCGCCCTTCTCCCTTGGCCACGCCCACCAGCGTCTGGATGTCCAACCCCAACTCCACGAACACCTTGCGGGCCACTTCGACCTGGCCCTTGCCGCCATCGATCAGCACCAGGCCCGGCATTGGCGCGTCACCATCCGCCACCTTGGCGAAACGGCGCGTCAGCACCTGGCGCATGGCGGCGTAGTCGTCGCCCGGGGTGATGCCCGCAATGTTGTAACGGCGGTACAGGGATGGCTGCATGTCGTGGTGTTCGAACACCACACAGGATGCCTGCGTCGCTTCGCCCGCCGTATGGCTGATGTCGAAACATTCGATGCGCAACGCGTCCAGCGCGGCTTCATCGGTATCCAGGTCCAGCGCTTCGGCCAGCGCCAAGGTGCGGCCGGCGCGGGCGCCCGATTCGGTCAAGGCGCGGGCCAGCGCCATTTCGGCATTCTTGCCCGCCTGTTCCAGCCACGACCGGCGCGCGCCCTGAGGACGCGTCAACAAGCGCGACGGGCGGCCACCCGCCTGTTCGACCAGCAGACCGATCAGGTCAGGGTCGGGCAAGGCGTGGGAACAGACCAGCACGGGCGGCATGGCGTTGTCGGTGTAATGCTGCGCCACGAAGGCTTCCAGCACTTGCGGCGCGGCCTCGCCCTCGGCGTGCGTCGGAAAGAAGGGCTTGTCGCCCAAGTGGCGGCCGCCGCGCACCATCGCCAGGTTGACGCAGACTTTGCCGCCCGCCACCGCCACGGCAATGATGTCGGTGTCTTCGCCGCTGGTGTTCTCCATGGTCTGCTGATGCAGCACGCGCGCCAGCGATCCCATCTGGTCTCGCAGCGCCGCGGCTTCTTCAAAGCGGAGTTCACCCGCCGCCTGCTGCATGCGGGCTTCGATTTCGCCCATGACTTCCTTGGCCTCGCCATTCAGAAAGCGCACGGCGCGCTGCACGTCGCGTTCGTACTCGGCGGCCTCGATGGCGCCCACGCACGGCGCCGAGCAACGCCCGATCTGATGTAGCAGACAGGGCCGCGAGCGGTTGGCGAAGACGGTGTCTTCACAGGTGCGCAGCCGGAAGACCTTTTGCAGGATCTGGATGGTTTCGCGCACCGCCCAGGCGTTGGGAAACGGGCCGAAATACTGGCCGCGCTTGTTCGTTGCGCCCCGGTAGTAGGCGATGCGCGGCCATTCGTGGCCGGTGATCAGCAGGTAGGGATAAGACTTGTCGTCGCGAAACAGGATGTTGTAGCGCGGCTTCAGGCTCTTGATGAGGTTGTTTTCCAGGATCAGCGCTTCGGCTTCCGAGCGCGTGACGGTGACCTCCAGCCGCGCCACCTTCGACACCATCTGGGCGATACGGGGGCTGGCTAGGTTCTTCTGGAAATACGACGAGACGCGCTTCTTCAGGTCGCGCGCCTTGCCGACATACATGACTTCACCGGCCGCATCCAGGTGCCGGTAGACACCTGGAAGATGCGGCAGATCAGCCAGGAACGATTTGAGATTGAAGTCGTCGGGCATTCTGATAGCGGCTTTCAGCCTGCAAGGTGTCCCAGTCGGGCGCATCGAAACGCGGCATGAGGCGGCGGATGCGTTCAACCGATTCGGGAGCATGGTCGAACTTCAGGCGCGACAGCAGATCGTCGGCCAGATCGGGGCGGTTGCACACCAGCACCATATCGCAACCGGCGCGCAGCGCGGCGTTGGCGCGGTCCAGGATGTCGCCCGCAACCGATGCGCCTTCCATCGTCAGGTCGTCCGAGAACACCACGCCGTCATAGCCCAGGCGCTTGCGCAGAATGTCCTGCACCCAGCGCTTGGAGAACCCGGCGGGATGCTTGTCGACCTTGGGGTAGATCACGTGCGCGGGCATCACGGACGGCAGCACGGCGTCGCCCAGCCAGGCGTACGGCGCGGCGTCGTCCTTCAGGATGTCGTCCAGGCCGCGCGGGTCCACGGGGATTTCGTGGTGCGAATCCGCGCCCACAAAACCATGGCCCGGGAAGTGCTTGCCGCAAGCCGACATGCCGGCCAGCGCCAAACCCTGAACCAGGGCGCGCGACAGCATCGTCACCACGCGCGGGTCGGAATGGAAGGCGCGATTGCCGATGACTTTGCTGACGCCGTAATCCAGATCGAGCACGGGCGTGAAGCTCATGTCCACCCCGCAGGCGCGCAGCTCGGCGGCCAGCACATAGCCGGCTTCGGTCGCCAGGCGCATGGCCTGAAGGGGGTCGCGGTCCCACAGCGCGCCCAGGTCGCGCATCGCGGGCAAGGCAGTGAAACCGTCTTCGCGGAAGCGCTGCACGCGGCCGCCTTCGTGATCCACCAGGATCAGCAGCGGTTCCTTGCGGGCTTTGTGAATCTGGCGAGTCAGCTTGGTCAGCTGCTTGCGGCTTTCGAAATTGCGGGCGAAAAGAATCACGCCGCCGACCAGCGGATGGCGCAGGCGCGTCTTCTCTTCTTTTGTCAGCGTGAAGCCCGCCACGTCGACCATCACGGGGCCGGGGGGCAGGCCACCCTTGGATTTCTTCTTGGCCATGAGGCTGTCCTTGTGTCTAGATATGGCAAGCCGGCACCGCGCAAGGCGGAGGCTCAGGGCTTGCGTTCGACCACCACATACGCGGCGGCCATGTCGGATTCGTCGGTGATGGATACATGCGCCGCGCCGAAACGCTGCGTGTACCAGTCGAGCAGCTCGGGCGCGATGACGAGTACCGGGCGTCCGCCCGGCGCATTCAGCGTTTGCACGCGCCGCCACGTCATGGGCATGCGCATGCCCAGGCCGATCGCTTTGGAAAAGGCTTCTTTGGCGGCAAAGCGCGTGGCCAGAAAGCGCAGGCCGCGCACCGGGTCGCGGGCGCGGCGCGCATGGAATTTCTGCAACTCTTCCACGCCTAAAATCTTTTCGGCGAAGCGGTCGCCGTGGCGTTCCAATGCGCGCTCGATGCGGTCGATGCGCAGCAAGTCCATGCCGATGCCGGCGATGGCGCCAGCGGGCGCGGGGGTCTTGGGCGTGTCAGACATGGGCATCAACCAAAAACAACGCCGCCAAAAACGCGGCGCGGGGTTTCATCATCCAGCCTGCCGTCACAGGCCGCGCAGCGCTTGCAGCCGGGCCTGCACCATCAGCGCTTTCATGTCGCGCACCGCCTTTTCCCAGCCATCAAACACCGCCTGCGCCACGATGGCGTGGCCGATGTTCAGCTCGGAAATACCGTCAATGGCGGCAATGGGCGATACGTTGCCCACATGCAGGCCGTGTCCGGCGTTCACGCGCAGGCCATGGCGCAAGCCTTCGGTGACGGCCAGGCGGATGCGCTGCAACTCGGCCTGGGCGGCGTCGCCCTGGGCTTCGGCGTAGGCGCCGGTATGCAGTTCGATGACCGTGGCGCCAGCCTTGGCCGCCGCGGCGATCTGCACCGGGTCCGCGTCGATGAACAACGACACGCGAATACCGGCTTCGCGCAGCAAGGCCACGGCGTCCGTCACCGGCCCCATGGCGCCCGCCACTTCCAGGCCGCCCTCGGTCGTGAGCTCGGTACGCTTTTCAGGCACCAGGCAGACGTCGTTGGGTTTGACGGCGCAGGCAATTTCCAGCATTTCCGCCGTGATGGCGCATTCCAGATTCATGCGCGTGCGCAACTGCGGACGAATGGCGTAAACGTCCGCGTCTTGAATGTGGCGGCGGTCTTCACGCAGATGCAGCGTGATCAGGTCGGCGCCGGCGTCCTCCGCGCGCAGCGCGGCGGCCACCGGGTCCGGGTACACCGTATGGCGTTGTTGCCGCAACGTGGCAACGTGATCGATATTTACACCAAGTTCTATCATTGAGCGGTCGTCGTCACTTTGGTCGGTTCTTTCGTGGTTTCTTCCCAGCCGCCGCCCAACGCCTTGTAGAGCTCCACGCGGTTGATCAGCGCGGCCAAACCGGTTTGCACCAGCGAAAGCTGGGCATTGAAGAAGTCTACCTGAGCGGTCTGCACTTGCAGGTAGCTGTCGATGCCATTGGTATAACGCAGATTCGACAGTTCCAGCGTGCGCGAAGACGAATCCTGCAACGCGCGCTGCGCATCAAGCTGCGCGCCATACGTGGCTTCGCCCGCCAGCGCGTCCGACACTTCGCGGAACGCCGTCTGGATGGTTTGCTCGTATTGAGCCACGGCGATGTTGTCGCGCGCCTTCGCCAGATTCAACCCTTCGCGGATGCTGCCACCCGCAAACAGCGGCGTCGTGATCGACGGCGAGAAGCTCCAGTACCCCTGGCCACCCTTGAACAGATCACCCAGCGACGGGCTGGCCACGCCCAGCAGGCCGGTCAGCGAAATCGTCGGGAAGAAAGCCGCGCGCGCCGCGCCGATATTGGCGTTGGCGGCCTTCAACTGGTTTTCTGCGGCCAGAATATCGGGCCGGCGCTCAAGCAGGTCAGACGGCAGGCCGGAAGGCACCGTCGCCAGCAACTGGTCGCGGCCGAACGTGGCGGGCTCGGGCAGGTTTTCCGGCAACGGCGTTCCCACCAGCAGCACCAGCGCGTTCATGGCCTGCGCACGGGCGCGGGCCAATTGCGCCAGGTCAGACGACGCCGTATCCAGCAGCGACTTCGACTGGTTCAAATCCAGTTCCGACGCCACGCCGCCATCGAAACGGCGCTTGACGAGGTTGTAGGATTCCTGGCGCGAGGCCAGCGTGCGCTGCGTCAGGTCCAGCTGCACTTCGGCCGCGCGCAGGTTGAAGTACGACTGCGCCACGGAACCGACCAGCGTGATCTGCACGCTCTTTTGCGCCTGTTCGGTCGACAGATACTGCTGATACGCCGCTTCGGACAAATTGCGCAAACGGCCGAACAGATCGATTTCGAAGGTCGTCAGGCCGATACCGGCCTGATAGGAACTGGAAATCGAACTGGAATCGGGGCCGCCTGCCCGCATGTTGGCGGGCAAGTGCTGGCGCTGGCCCTGAATGCCGGCGCCGATGCTCGGCCACTGCGCGCCGCGCTGCACGCCGTACTGCGCACGCGCCTCTTCGACACGCTGCACGGCCACGCGCAAGTCGCGGTTGTTCTCAAGCGACAAGGCGATCAGGCTTTGCAGGCGCGGATCGCGGAAGAACTCGCGCCAGCCCAGGTCGGCCGCGGGCGTGCCGTCTTGCGGCATCACCGACGTCGATGGCTGCGTGCCCAGCGTTGAAGGGTTGTTGTACGCGCCGTACTGCACCTTGGGCTGGTCGGGCCACGCGCCCGTAACCGGCGCATCGGGGCGCTTGTAGTCAGGCGCCAGCGAGCAGCCGGCCAACGCCACCGCCACGAAGGCGGACAAAGCGGTCTGTTTGATCATCAGGGCTTTCATGCCTTGCCCTCCGGGCCACCGTGGGGTTGTGCGGGAGTTTGCGCAGCGTGGGACGAATCAGCGGTGGGTTCGCCAGCCGCCTTCTTGGCCGCCTGCTCTTCTTCCCAGGCCTTCAGTTCAGCGCCCAGCAGACGCGGGCGGGTCTTGAACAGGCCCAGCACCACGACGAAGAACGTCGGCACGAAGATGACGGCGAACGGGGTTGCCGCCAACATGCCGCCCAGCACGCCCAGACCCACTGCGCGCTGGCTGGCGGCGCCTGCGCCCGTGGCCATCGCCAACGGCACCACGCCCAGAATGAACGCCAGCGACGTCATCAGAATCGGCCGGAACCGCAGCCTTGCGGCTTCCACCGCAGATTCATATAGCCCCATGCCCCGCGCGTACTGATCCTTGGCGAACTCCACGATCAGAATGGCGTTCTTGGCCGCCAAGCCGATCACGGTCACCATGCCCACCTGGAAGTACACGTCGTTCGACATGCCCAGCGCGCTGACCAGGGCCACCGCACCCAACATACCCAGCGGCACCACCAGCATGACCGAGATCGGGATGGCCCAGCTTTCATACAGCGCGGCCAGCACCAGGAACACGATCAGCAGCGACAGGCCCATCAGGATGGGCGCCTGGTTACCCGCTTGGCGTTCCTGATACGACAGCCCCGTCCACTCGTAGCCGAAGCCTTGCGGCAACTGCGCGACGAGGTTCTGCATTTCCTCCATGGCCTGGCCCGTGGTGTAGCCCGCCGCGGCGCTGCCGCCGATACGCATGGACTCGTAGCTGTTGTAGCGCACCACCTGCACCGGACCCTGCACCCAATCGGCCGTGACGAACGTCGACAGCGGCACCATCCCGCCTTGCGTGTTGCGCGCGTTCAGCTTCAAGACGTCAGACAGCTGCATGCGGTACGGCGCATCGGCCTGGACCCAGATGTTCTGCATCCGGCCCATGTTCGGGAACTTGCTCAGGTAGGCCGAGCCCACCGCCGTCGAGATCAGCGATGCCGCCTCGTTGAAGTCCACCCCCAAGGCTGCTGCCTTGTCGCGGTCGATGTTCAGCGTCAGTTGCGTGCCCGCCGCCAGACCGGTGATGCGGACTTGCGACAGCACCGGGCTCTTCATTGCCGCGCCCATCAACTGGCCCGTGGCCGCGGCCAGCGCCTCGGAGCCGGCCGCACCGCGATCCTGCAAGCGCAGGTCGAAGCCCGTGGCGTTACCCAAGGACGAAATGGCGGGCGGCACCAGCGTGAACACCTGCGCATCGTGAATGCCCATCAACTGCTTCTGGAAGGCATTGAAGGCGATGGCGCCGGCGGAGTCCTGGCGTTCCTTGCGGTCTTTGAAGTCTTTCAGCGTGGTGAACGCAATAGCGGCGTTCAGGCCGTTACCGTTGAAGCTGTAGCCCTGCACGGCGATGACGTTTTCCACCGCGGGAATGTTGCGGAAGTATTCCTCGACCTGTTCGATGACCTCAACCGTACGGTTGGCGCTGGCGCCCGTGGGCAGCTCGATGTTGCTGATCACGTAGCCCTGGTCTTCTTCGGGCAGGAACGACGACGGCAGACGCAGGTACAGCCAGCCCAGCAGCAGCACCAGCACCAGGAAGGCCAGCATCATGCGGCCGCCCTTGTGCAGAATGCGCGATACCCAGTTCTGATAACCGTGGGTGGTGGCGTCGAACTTGCGGTTGAACCAACCGAAGAAACCCTTTTTCTCGTCGTGGTGACCCTTGGCCACCGGCTTGAGAATGGTGGCGCACAACGCCGGCGTGAAGGTCAGCGCCAGCAGGGCCGAGAAGAAGATCGACACGGCCATGGCCACCGAGAACTGACGGTAGATCACGCCCACCGACCCGCTCATGAAGGCCAGCGGCAGGAACACCGTCACCAGCACCAGCGTGATGCCGACGATGGCCCCGCTGATCTGCGGCATGGCTTTCTTGGTGGCCTCTTTTGGCGGTAAGCCTTCGGTGGCCATGATCCGCTCAACGTTTTCAACCACCACGATGGCGTCGTCCACCAGAATCCCGATGGCCAGCACCATCGCAAACATGGTCAGCACGTTGATCGAGAAGCCCAGCCCCAGCATCACCGCAAACGAACCCAGCATGGCCACCGGCACGACAAGTGCCGGGATCAGCGTGTAGCGTACGTTCTGCAGGAACAGGTACATCACCAGGAACACCAGCACCATGGCTTCGGCCAGGGTGTGCAGCACCTGCTCGATGGACACCTTCACATAGGGTGCGGTGTCGTAGGGAATGGCGTACTGGATGTTGCCCGGGAAGTACTTGGACAGCTCTTCCATCTGTTGGCGCACGCCCTGGGCGGTGGCCAACGCGTTGGCGTCCGGCGACAGCACGATGGCGAAAGCGGCCGTGGGCTTGCCGTTCAGGCGGGCCCCGAATTGATAGTTGTCGGCGCCCACTTCGATACGGGCGACGTCGCGCAGCAGCACCTTGGAACCATCGGTGTTGGCGCGCAGGACGATCTTGCCGAAGCCTTCCACCGTGCTCAACTGGCCGTTGGCCGTGACGGTGGCGGTGATGCGCTGCGACTCCGGGTTGGGCGGCGAACCGATGCTGCCGCCAGAGATCAACACGTTCTGGCCCGAGATCGCCTGGTTGACTTCGGACATGCTCAGGTTAAAGCCCACCAGCTTGGCGGGATCGACCCAGATGCGCATCGCGCGCGGCGCAGCGAACAGCTGGAACTGGCCCACGCCGGCCACACGCGAGACCGGGTTCTGCACGTTGCGGGTGATGTAGTCGGCCAATGCCGTTTGATCCAGCGAGCCGTCTTCGGACGACAACGTCACGATCATCAGGAAGCCGGTACTGGTCTGCTCGTATTGCAGGCCCTGCTGTTGCACGGCCGCCGGCAACTGCGCAATCACGTTGGACACGCGGTTCTGCACGTCCACCTGCGCCAAGTCGGGGTTGGTGCCCGGGGCGAAGGTGGCGGTGATCGTGGCGGTGCCGTAGGAATCGCTGACCGACTCGTAGTAGATCAGGCCCTTGGCCCCGTTGAGCTTGTCTTCGATGATACTGGTGACCGATTCCGCCACTTCCTTGGCCGATGCGCCAGGGTAGGTAGCGGTAATCGTGATCGCCGGCGGGGCCACGTCGGGGTATTGCGCCACCGGCATGTTCGGGATGGCCAGCACCCCCGCCAGCAGAATGAACAGGGCAACTACCCAGGCGAAAATTGGTCGATCAATGAAAAATTGCGGCATGTGGGCTGACTCTGAAAGCGATGCTCACCAAAGGGGAACGCGGCGCTGGTTGCGCCGCGTGCCGCTCAAGATTTCTGGCCTGCTGCCTTGTCCTGCTGGGCAGGTTCGGCAGGCTTGGGCGATTGCTCGGGCGCGGCCGGCTTGGCGCCGGGTTGCGCCGCGGGCTGGGCGCCGTTCGCGGGGGCTCCGTTCTTGTTCCATTGGCTGACCTGCACCGGCGCGCCTGGGCGGATTTTCTGGAAGCCTTCGACCACGACAACGTCGCCTGCCTTCAGGCCGCTGGTGATCAACCAGTTGTTCTTGATGGCGCCGCCGGTGGTGACGGGCAACTGGGAAATCTTGTTGTCCTTCACCAGCATCAGGCTTTGCGAGCCGTCGGCCGTGCGTTGCAGCGCCTGCTGCGGCACGACCAGCGCCTTGTCATCCACGCCCTGCTCCAGCCGCACGCGCACGTACATGCCGGGCAGCAGGATGCCGTCGGGGTTGGGCACTTCGGCGCGCAGGTTCACCTGGCCCGTGGACGGGTCCACGGTGATGCCGGTGAACAGCAGCTTGCCGGCGTGCTCGTATTCCGTGCCGTCTTCCAGCACAACGGTGGCGCGAGCGGTGTCTTTGCCCACCTTCTGCAATTGGCCGCTGGCGAATGCGCGGCGCAGCGTCGCCAATTCGGAAGTGGACTGCGTGAAGTCAACATAGACCGGGTCCAGCTGCTGCACGGTAGCCATTTGCGTGGCGGACGTGGCTTCCACCAGTGCGCCTTCGGTGACCAGCGGCTTGCCGATGCGGCCCGTGATGGGCGACGTGACATCGGTGTAGCCCAGGTTGATGGCCGCGTTGTCCTGGTTGGCCTTGGCGGCCGCCACCGAGGCATCGGCCTGGCGGAACGAGGCCACGGCGTTGTCGTATTCCTGCTTGCTGACGGCGTTGGCCTTGACCAGCGGCGCATAGCGGTCTGCCAGCAGCTTGGCGCTGAACAGATTGGCCTGCGCCTGCTTCAACTGCGCCGTCGCTTGATCGTAGGCTGCCTTGTAGGGCGCCGGATCAATCTTGAACAGCAGTTGGTTTTCTTTGACGTCACCGCCTTGCTCGAAGGCGATTTTCTGAACGATGCCGGTAACACGCGAACGGATCTGCGCATCACGCACGGCATCCACGCGGCCGGGCAATTCAGAAACGATGGGCGCGCGCTCGGGCTGCACGGTAATGACGCTGACTTGAGGCATGCCGGGATTCATCTGTGGCTTTTCGCCGCACCCTGCCAATATCAGCGCGAGGACGCCACCGGAAACAGCCAGACCTGAAACACGTTTAGGCGAAAACCGCATTGAAACCCCCGCGCATAGCGTAGTGACCCGTGAATAGCCCAATAATGTAACTCAGTTATTGGGGAAATCACGTATTTTCAAGCCGTACAACGATGCGCGGGAGAGACAAATCCGTAACAGCCTCAGCAGTTGGGAAGCGCTCTGAGATTGCCCAGGAACACGTAACCCACGCCGTGCACAGTATGCAGCGGCAAACGGGCGCCTGTCTGCAGGACTTTGCTGCGTAGCCGGCAAATCGCCACATTGAGCGTGCGCATATTGGTGCTCTGGCGCACGGCCATCAACGCTTCGCGGCGCAATTCGCGATGCGGGCTCTGCAGCAGGCAGACAAAGCACGCGCGTTCAATTTCGGTCAGGTCGATACGCGCGCCGCTGGGCGCCAGCAGCGTCCACCCTTGGTACATCAGGCTCCACCAGCCGTCGACCCGGTCGGAGGCAAGCGTGGCAGGGGCATTGACGGTGATGGACGGCGGCAGGCGCGCGCCGCGTGGCGAGGGTTGATCCAGGCGGGCAAGCGCATCAGCGGCAGGCGCGTGAGGCGTAGGTGCGTGAGGGGCGAGCGCGTGAGGAGCAAGCGCGTGAGGGACATTCATGGCAGGTCTCCATCGGGCCGGCCCCGCCTGGCGTGGCGGCAGCCGGAACCCGGAACAAGGTTGCTGTTTGTCCCTGAAGACTACCGGTGTGAACGGCTTCTGGCTGCCGAATGAGCCAATTATCAGACCAGTCTTACGCGCCCTATCTGTTTGTGGCGACCCGGCCTGTTTGTGCCCACCCTGCCTACTTATGCGTACCGTTGCGATGAATATCGTGCGTCACAAAGCAGCTGTTTTCGGTGGGCCGCGCCAGAATGCCGGGCTTGGCCAGCGTTTGGCGGATGTCGGCCAAACCGGATTCCCAGTGCTCGCGCATGGCCTCGGTGCCGAATTCGTAGTCCTTGGAGTAACGCTCCAGGTGCTTGGATTCGTAGATGAGGTTGATGATGTTGGTGGCGGGCGTATGCGACAACTTGCGGATGTCGGCGAACTCGGGCGCGTTGCGCTCGGACTCGGGCAGGCGCTCAAGCAGGCGCTGCAAGCCATGGCGCAACTTCAGCACCCGCCGCAGCTGATCCGTGACAAGGCGGGTTCGGCTGGAATACTGAATGTCTTTTTGGCGCTCGGCCACTTCTTCAAGCGAAGTCGGCAGCCCGCCACGCGCAGGCCATAAATCAACCTGAAACGCCAAGGTGTCGCGCATGTTGTCGTTGGTCAGCACCTGCGCCAGCGGCGTGTTCGATACGATACCGCCGTCCCAATAATGCTCTCCCTCGATCTCCACCGACGGAAAACCCGGCGGCAAGGCGCCGGAAGCCATGATGTGCTCGGGGCCCAGCTTATCGGTCTGGCTGTCGAAATAGGCGAAGTTGCCACTGCGCACATTCACCACGCCGAAGCTTGCGCGCACCTTGCCGCTATTGAGCACATCGAAGTCGACGAACTGGCGCAACGTGGCCGCAAGCGGCGTGGTGTCGTAAAAGCTGGTGGACGCCGCACCCCGGCCGCTGGCCCAGTACGGAGGCGGGAAGCGCGGTTTGAAAAACCCCGGCTGCCCTGAAAATAGCGCCTGAAAGGCAGACAGCTGGCCGTTCATGGCCGGCGAGCCGAAGCCGAAGGGAATGCCTTCGAACATGCCCGCCAGCGTGTCACCCCACGGCACCGAGGCAAAACCGGCCGGGCGGCAAATGCTTTCCCAGAAGCCCCGCAGCCGCTCAACGCGTTCGTCTTCGGGCGAGCCCGCGATGATGGCCGCGTTGATCGACCCGATGGAAATGCCGGAAATCCAGTTGGGCCGAATGCCCGCTTCGTGCAAGCCTTGGTACACCCCCGCCTGATAGGACCCCAGCGCGCCCCCGCCTTGCAGGACGAGGGCAACGGTTTCGTAGGGAGGCGTATCGCCGGTATCGGTGGACGGGGCCTTGCGGCGAGTGGTCATTCGGCTACCTCTGGCTAGGGTTTGCTTTTGTCCGGCACTTGCGGCGCGGCGACGCCGGCCCGGAAAGGATACTTGGCGAAGATTTGCGCCACCGCCTTGTCCACGTTCTGCGAGGTGTTGGCGGTATCGGGATTCTGCACTTCACCCACGGCCACGCCTTCCCACACCAGCTGCTTGCGCCGGGGATCGACCAAGTCGATATTCAGCGTGCCTTCGGTGTATTGATAAACGTCGTCGCCCCAGCCGTAGCCGGGCCAGCCGCCGTAGAACCCCGTGCGGTAGCCATAGTAAGGCCCCATCGGCGGCGCGGCCGGCGTGACTTGGGTTTTTTGCTGGAGCTTGGCGCCGAAGTTGACGAGCAGATCCGGGTTGGCGGCGCTGTACGTATAACCGCGCATCTCCATCTGGCCGCGCGTGGCGTCCTTGAGCCGCTCGGTCAAGAGGCTGCTGTAGCCCGCCTTGTCCGTGCCTAGCGGGTTCATGAAAGCGAATGTCCGGTATTGGGCAAAATCCGCCTGGTGATCGTAATCGCCCTTCACGGTGGGGCCTGATGCGCAGGCCGCCAGCAATGCCGTCATGGAACCGGCCGTCAACCATTTCAACGCTGGAAACGCTTTCATGTCGATTTCTCCGAGAGCTCAAGGCTTGGACATAGTGCCGCGAAGCCCGCAAAGTTTCAACAGAATCTCATTCGCATCCCCCCGCCTGCCGTCCATTACACTCGCAGCTGATTCATCCCCCTGACACAGACCCAAACCAGCATGTTGGAACTCGACGGCTCAATCTGGTTTCGTTCCGGCGCCCAGACCTGGGGCGGAAAGAACCGCATCGACCTGCTCTCCCAGATCGACGCCACTGGCTCGATCACGGCGGCTGCGCGCGCCGTGGGCATGAGCTACAAGGGCGCGTGGGACGCCATCGACGCCATGAACAATCTGGCGGGTGAACCGCTGGTGGTACGGGCCGCAGGCGGCAAAGGCGGCGGCGGCACGCAGCTGACCGACCGCGCGCGCCGCCTGATCGGCACCTTTCGGGCGTTGGAAGCCGAACACCGGAAGTTCATGGACAACCTGACGCGCGCAGGGCTGGACGCCAGCGGCGACATCGACCTGATGAGGCGTTTCATGCTGAAGACCAGCGCGCGCAATAAATTTCTGGGCACTGTCATCGAGATCCGCACGGGCGCCGTCAACGACGAAATCCTGTTGCGCATCGCGGGCGGCCATACCGTCACCGCGACCATCACGCGTGAAAGCACGACGGAATTGGGCCTGGAGCCGGGCAAGGAAGCGATTGCGCTGGTGAAGGCGTCCAACGTGATCGTCGGCGCACCGGGCCCGGGCCTGCGGCTGTCGGCCCGCAACCAGTTGCTGGGCAAGATCAGCGCGGTGCGTCCGGGCGCCGTCAACAGTGAAATCCTGATCGCCATGGACGGCGGCGCGACGATGGTGGCGATTGTCACCAACGACAGCGCGACGGAACTGGGCCTGGCCGAAGGCGAACCCGCCGTGGCGATTTTCAAGGCGTCCAGCGTGATCCTGGGCGTGCTGGACTGACGCGCAACGCGTCAGCGGTCCGGTCAGACGTCCGATCTAACGCCCAATCCGCAACCCGCATCCATCCCCCGGGATCAAGCCCGATCAAACCCCCGGGTCATCCGCACGGCGGCGCACCTTGCCGTCGCGCACTTCGAACACTTCATCGGCCAGGGCATCCACATCCGCCGGGTCATGCGTGATCAGCAGCATCGGCACGTCCAGCTGCCGCTGCAGCGCATTCAGTTCCTGGCGCATCTTGCCGCGCAGTTGTGAATCCAGCGCAGAAAACGGCTCGTCCAGCAGCAGGATGTCGGGCTGCAACGTCAGCGCGCGCGCCAGCGCCACGCGCTGCTTCTGCCCGCCCGAAATCTCGTTGGGATAACTGCCGATGATGGCGCCCAGCTCAAACGCATCCACCCAGCGTTTGGCCTCTGGCGCCACGCCGCGCCTGGGCGGGTTGAGCCAGCCGCGCCGCAAGCCGAACGCGATGTTCTGCGCCACCGTCAGATGGGGAAACAGCGCGTAGTCCTGAAACAGATAGGCCACGCGCCGCGACTGCGTTGGCAGGCTGACGCCCGCCTGGCTATCGAACAGCACGCGCCCATTGATATCGATGCGGCCAGCGTCCGGCCGCAGCAACCCCGCCACCGCGCGCAAGGTCAGGCTCTTGCCCGCGCCCGACGGCCCGAACAAGGCGATGCGCTTGGACGACGACGTGAAGGCCACGTCCAGCTCAAATTGGCGGTCGCCCGACACCATGCGCTTGGCGACCTGGATGTTGATGCTCATCGCCCGCCCCCGTTGCGTTGACCCGCCCCGATAGGCACAAGCTTGCCCGCCACCAGCAACACGATGACGCAGGTGACGGACGTGACCAGCACCAGCAGGTTCGCGGTGTGATCGTCGCCTGCCTGCACGGCTTCGTAGATGGCCACCGACAAGGTCTGCGTGCGGCCCGGCAAGTTGCCCGCAATCATCAACGTGGCGCCGAACTCGCCCAAGGCGCGGGCGAACGCCAGCAGCACGCCGGCCGCAATACCGCGCGCCGCCAACGGTAAGGTCACACGGAAGAACACGCCGGCTTCGCGCACGCCCAACACCCGCGCCGCATTCTCAAGCTGCGGGTCCACGTTTTCAAACGCCGCGCGCGCCGACTTGAACACCAGCGGAAACGCCACGACGGATGCCGCGATCACCGCGCCCTGCCACGTGAACACCAGTTCAATGCCCCAGCCCGCCAGCGTTTCACCGATGACGCCGCGCCGGCCCAGCAAGACCAGCAGGTAATAGCCCAACACGGTGGGCGGCAAGACCAGCGGCAGGGTGAGGATGGCGTCCAGCAGATCGCGCCCCGGCCAGCGCCATCGCGACAAGCCGAACGCCGCGGCGGTACCGGCCACGGTCGCCAACAATGTTGCCCAGCCCGCCACCTTCAACGAAAGCAGCAGCGGCACCCAAACCGGATCTGTCATCAGTTCAACGCATCAGCAATATCAGGGCTTCTGAAAGCCGTAGCGCGACAGAATAGCCTGCCCTTCGGGCGACAGCACATAGGCGACGAAGCTATCGGCTTCTTTCGCCGCGGCTTCACGCGTGGTCACGGCAATGGGATACGTCACGGGCGTTTGCGACGGCACGCGCACCGCCACCTTGACCTTGTCAGGCATGACGGCGGCGTCTGTTGCGAACACAAAGCCCGCGTCCACTTCGCCGCGCGACACGTAGTCCAGGCTTTGGCGCACGTTCTGCGCCAGCACGCTCTTGGCTTGCACCGCCGTCCACAACCCGGCGGCTTCAAGCGCGCCCTGGGTGTAACGGCCCACCGGCACCGAGGCCGGGTTGCCATAGGCGATGCGCTTGATGTCGTCGCGCGTCAGGTCTTTCAGCGCGGTGATGTTGGCCTTGCTGTCCGTGGGAACGATCAGCACAATCTGGTTGGCGGCGAAGTCCACGCGCGAAGCAGGCTTGACGGCCTTTTCTTCCACGGCCTTGTCCATCGCTTTCTGGTCGGCCGAAGCGAACACATCGGCGGGCGCGCCCTTCACGATCTGCTGCAGCAGCACGTCGGACGCGCCGAAATTCAGCACGACCTTGGTGCCGGGATGCGCTTTCTCGTAGCCTTGCGCCACTTCCTTGAATGCGTTGGTCAGGCTGGCGGCGGCGGACACCACCAGGTCACCCGCGTGGGCGCTCGCGCCCCACAGGGTGGACAGCGCCAGGGATAGCGCCAGGGACAGGGCCAACGGCGGGCGTTTGCAGGTCATGATCTTCTCCTCGGGTATCGCCATATCGGTAACGAAATATATAGAGGTATATAACGCTCGTCAATTTGCGTCCCGCCGGCCATTGCGCCAGATCAAACGGGCAAAAAATGGGGGAATATCAGCCGCGCGCGACCGTCGTGACGTGTACCGATTCCGGCGCCAGCGCGTCTTGCAGCCAGGCCAGCGCCAGCTCGGGCTGCGCCGTGCCGCACATGAAGATGTCCAGCGCCGCGAACTGGTGTTCGGGCCAGGAATGGATGCTGATATGGGATTCGCTCAGCATGACCACGCCCGTCACGCCCGCGCCTTCGCCAAAGTGGTGGAAATGCGCGCTCAGCACATGCGCGCCGGCGGCCTGCGCCGCGCCGATCAATTGCGCTTCCAACGCGGCGGCATCCGTGAGCCGCGTGGCAGGCACGCCGCGAAAATCCGCCAGCACGTGGCGGCCCGGAGTGGCATGCACCGTCACTTGTGCGATCCGCCCGATGACCAGCCCGAACTGCCGGACGAGCTGCTGCCCCAGCTGCTGCTACTGCTGCTGCCGCCGCTCACGATACGGGCGCCGGGCGAACTGGCGCCCGTGGCCGCCAGCACCACCACCACCGCATAGACGGCATAAAGGAACTTGCCCATCGTCCTAGTCGTCCTTTCTGGAAAACTTGTCCGCCAGCTTGGCGGGGAACCACAGGAACGCCAGCCCGATCAGGACTGGAATAAAGCGGCCGTTCAAGATATTGCTCATGTTCAGGAACACCATGCCGATCGTCGCGATCCAGGCCCATTTGCCGTAGCCGCCGCGCTTGCCGCCCATAGGCAGCGACTTCTGCTTGGCCAGTTGCGCGTCGCCAAACCACTCCGCCAACTGCGCCGGGACGATGGGCGCCGACGCCGACCAGCCGAGTTCGTTGGCCGCGAGTTCACGCGTGAGCTTCAACGTGCCGGCCTTGTAGTCGGTGATCTTCGTGGTGTCGCCCGCCTTGACGCGCCAGTTGAACGCGCCCAGCGGCACCTCGACCCGCGAGGTGTAGTCGTACAGCTTCTGGTACAGCTTTGACCGCCAGCGCACGCTGGTGGCGTTATTCAGGCTGGGCCAGGTGTCGCAGACCTGCACGCGTTCCCAGCCTTCGTCGGTTTCCACCAGCCAGATAAAGCCTTTGGCCGGGTTGAACAGCAGATACTCGATCCAGTCAGACGGTTCGTCGGGATCGGGGTCCGCGCATTTCATCAGGCCGATCAGCGTGTAGCTGGCGCCGTCGATCTTGGCCACCGCGCCCAGTGACAGCGTGGTGGTGATCGCCTTGACCTTGTGGCCCTTGGCGATGACTTCGGCCGTGGGGCCCGAGCAATCCACCGCCGATGCGCACGACGGGCAGACAACGTGGGTGGCCATGGCCGCCACGAAGCTGATCGGCGCGCCGCAGTTGGGGCACTCCAGCGCCTTGATCTGTCCACGGAAGCGGCCCGCGGTTTCCTCGACCTGCTCGTTGGTGCGCAGCGACCCCGCCTGCATGGCGGACAGGTCGAAGGCTTTGCCGATATAGAGTTCGGGTTCGGGCGCGTCGGAAAAATCCAGCGTGAGAAACGCGTCCAGGCTGCGGTAGTCCGCCACCTTTGCTTCCCAGCCATCGCCCGGCACAAACGGCAGTTCGCCCTGCGCACCACCCGCCTGCGCCGTGCGGACATCGGCGGCGACAAAGCGCTGGCCATCCAGCTTGAGCTCGTCGCCTGGCGAAATGTCGGTAAACGCCGGCATGCCTTGCAAGGACTTGACCTTGCGGCGGCGCGTGACGGCGTACTGGCCCGACGCGTCCGACAACCAGCCGTCGGAGCCATCTTCGAACCACACGTACCACTCGTTCCAGAAGCCCTCGTCAAAGCGCAGCTGGATGCGGCCGATGACGTCAAAACGCTTGCTGTCGAACTTGCCCGTCGCGCCCAGGCACAAGGGCGAATAGTCTTCCAGCACATCGGCCATCTCGCCAATGCGCTTGACCGATTCGGCATCCTTCAACAAGGTGCTGCGGCAAGCGCCGCAAACCGCCATGACGGATGCGGTGGACGTGAACTTGACCGGGGCGCCGCACTGCGGACACAGAACCTGCTGCATAAGTCCTTAGCTGGTAAGTTTCTTCAGCACTTCGGCCTTGGCCGAATCGTAGTCAGCGGCGGTGATCAGCCCTTTGTCCAGCAAGTCCTTCAGCTGTTGCAGGCGCGCGACCGGGTCGGCGCCGGTCGCAGCGGGCGCGGCTTGCTGCGCGGGCTGCGGCGGTTGTTGCTGTGGCTGTTGCGGCTGGCCCTGCCCCACGCCCAACCCCGCGGCCATCGTCTGGCCCAGCGCGGCGCCGGCCGCCAGGCCCGCGCCGATGCCGGCAATGCCGCCTTCGTTCTGCGCCGCCAGCGGAATCGACGTCGCAGTCTGGTACTGGGTGAACTTGCCCAGATCGCCCGCCATACCCATCGAAATCCGCGTGTCCAGCGCCTTTTGCAGCTCTTCGGGCAGGGACACGTTTTCAACGGTGAAGTTGTCGAGCTTCACGCCATAACGGTCGAACACCGGGGCCAGCTGCTCGCTGATGCTTTGCGACATCAGCCCCTGGTTACCCGCGATATCCAGGAACGGCACCTTGGAGCCGCCCAGCGCCGTCGTCATCGCGGCGACCACCATGTTGCGCAGCTGCGCTTCCAGGTCGTCCACGGTGTATTCA
The DNA here is from genome assembly GCF_902859595.1 of Achromobacter kerstersii. Taxonomy (GTDB): domain Bacteria; phylum Pseudomonadota; class Gammaproteobacteria; order Burkholderiales; family Burkholderiaceae_B; genus Achromobacter; species Achromobacter kerstersii. Next base: position 108,065 of record NZ_CADIJQ010000010.1, read on the forward strand.
TCACGCGTGCCGCTGATTTCGCGATAGAACTTGGCCGGGTCGGAAATCTGATACGAATACACGCCGAATGCGCGCAGGCGCACCATGCCGAATTCGCTGTCGCGCAGCGTCACCGGCTGCGCCGTGCCCCAGCGCCGGCCCAGTTGCAGGCGCGTGCTGAAGAAGATCACGTCCGACTTGAAGGGCGACTCGAACAGCTTGTCCCAGTTCTTCAGGTACGTCAGGATCGGCAGCGTCTGCGTCGTCAGCTTGTACATGCCGGGGCCGAACACATCGGCCACCTTGCCTTCGTTGACGAACACCGCCATTTGCGATTCCCGCACGGTCAGGCTGGCGCCGTACTGGATTTCGAAATCCTGCATCGGATGGCGCCAGGCGAGCACGCCGTCGCGATCCTCGTTCCATTGCAGGATGTCAATAAACTGCTTGCGAATAAATGAACCGAGACTCATGGCAAGTTCTCCCGTGTCAGATCGGATGACGCGCGCCGGCCGTCAGGTCAGGCAGGCGGCGTTGACGACGCCTGCGGCCAGCGAGATCGAACCGATCAGGCCGCCCATGGCGATATTGTTTTGTTCGATGGCCTCGTTCATGCCGCGTATGGCCTGGGCGATCACGACATACACCACGATCTGCACCACCATGGCGGCGGCGCCCCACACCAGGAACATCACAAAGCTGGCGTGCACGGCAATACTGGAGCACAGCGTGAAGCTGAAACCGACCAGCGCGCCGCCGTAGGACAGCACCGCTGCGATGTTGCCTTCGCGGATCAGGTCGAATTCTTTGTAGCGGGTCACGGCGGTGTAGACCGCGGTGAAAACACCCAGCATGACAAGCGCCGAGACGATATAGATCAGATAGGTCACCGCCGGATGCATCGCTTCTCCCATTGCCACCCTCCTAATTGCGCGCAGTATATACGCGGCGTTCGATATACTGCGAACGCATTTTTCGCTCCGGACACCCCATGCGCGACCGCGTTCTCATCCTATCGGTATTGATCGTTGCTTCCTGCGGTTTGGGCTATGAGCTCATCAGCAGCGCGCTGGCCAGCTATTTACTGGGGGATTCCATCCTTCAGTTCTCGTCCGTCATCGGCTGCTATTTGTTCGCCATGGGCATCGGTTCGTGGTTGTCAAAATATGTAAAAGACGAAGACGTTTTGAATCGGTTCATCGACGTCGAACTGCTTGTTGCGTTGTTGGGCGGCGTGTCCGCCGCCGTCTTGTTCCTGGTTTTCGCCTGGCTGTCCGCCCCCTTTCGCGCGGCCTTGTATGTGGGCGTCTTCGTCATCGGCCTGATGGTCGGCATGGAGATCCCGCTGGTGATGCGCGTGTTCAACCAGCGCAAGGCCGAATTCCGCGAGATAGTCAGCCGCGTGCTGACCTTTGACTACCTGGGCGCGCTGGCCGTCTCCCTGATCTTCCCGCTGCTGCTCGCCCCCAAGCTGGGCCTGCTGCGCACGAGCTTTCTGTTCGGCATCCTGAACGCCAGCGTCGCACTGTGGACGACGTGGCTGTTTCGCGCCGAGGTCCGCCGGCCCGGCGAAAAAGCCATCCGCGCCTGCGTGGTGATCGGCTTTCTGGCGCTGGGCTTCATCTATTCCACCGCGATGACGGCCTGGGCTGAAAAGGGCCTGTATGGCGACGATGTGGTCCACGCCGAAACCACGCCGTATCAGCGGCTGGTGGTGACGCGCTGGCATGACGACCTGCGCCTGTACATCAACAACAACCTGCAATTCTCGTCGCGCGACGAACATCGTTATCACGAGTCGCTGGTGCATCCGGGTTTGCAGACGCTGCCCTGGGCGCGCAACGTGCTGGTGCTGGGCGGCGGCGACGGGCTGGCGGTGCGCGAAATCCTCAAATACAAGAACATCGAACACGTGACGCTGGTGGATCTGGACCCGGCGATGACGGGCTTGTTCTCGCGCTCGGAGCCGCTGGTGGCGTTGAACCAGGGCTCGCTCAAAGACCCGCGCGTTACCGTCATCAACGACGACGCCGGCCGCTGGCTGGAAACGCATGCCGAGGTCTATGACTTCATCGTGGTGGACTTTCCCGACCCGTCCAACTTCGGGCTAGGCCGGCTGTACTCGGTGCCGGTCTACCATCTGATGGCGCGCCATCTGGCCGAAAACGGCTATATGGTGATCCAGTCGACGTCGCCCTACTTCGCGCCGCGCTCGTTCTGGAGCGTGGACGCCACGTTGAAGGAAGCGGGCCTGAACACCTGGCCGTACCACACCTATGTGCCATCGTTTGGCGACTGGGGTTTCATTCTGGCCAGCAAGCGGCGCGACTACACACCGCCTGACAAGATCACCGTGCCAACGCGCTATCTCGACCCGGCCACCACGCGCGAACTGTTCCACTTCCCCGCCGACATGCCGGCGCTGGCGATGCCGCCCAACCGCTTGAATGAGCAGTCGCTCGTGCGCTATTTCGACGAGGACTGGCGCAAGGTTATCCGCTGATGCGCCGCCGCAGCTTTCTGCTGGGCGCAGCCACGGCCGCGGCCGCCGGCACCGCGGGCTGGTATCGGTCGCGCATCGTCGAGACCCCGCCCAGCGTTCACTACCCGGGCATGCAAGCCGGACACGCCTTGCGCGATGGCGCAGCGTTGCCCGCGCCGTCCGCCCACTATCAGCACAACGTCGCCATCCTGGGCGCGGGGGTGGCCGGCCTGTCATGCGCGTGGAAGCTTGCGCGCGAGGGCTTTACCGATTTCGTGGTGGTGCAAGGCCCGGAATTCGCAGGCAATGCGGCGGCAGGCAAGCGCGATGAACTGGACTACCCGCTGGGCGCGCATTACCTGCCGCTGCCCTCGATGGCGTCTACCCATGTGCGCGAGATGCTGTCCGACTTCGGCATCATCGAACGCGGCGCGGGTGACGTGCACCCGACTTACGACGAAGCCCTGCTCGTCCATTCGCCGCAAGAACGGCTGCTGCGCAACGGGCGTTGGGAAGAAGGCCTGCTGCCCATGACCGGGCTGCCGGACGAAGACGTGGCGCAGCATCACCGCTTTCTGGCGCTGATCGACCGGCTGCACACGCAGGTCGGCAACGATGGCCGCAAGGTGTTCTGCATTCCGCTTGTGCTGTCATCGCAAGACCCGGCGTGGCGCGCGCTGGACGCCATCACCTTCAAACAATGGCTGGCGCGCGAGGGCTATACGTCGCCCGCGCTGCACTGGTATCTGAACTACTGCTGCCGCGACGATTACGGCGCGCAATACGACGTGGTCTCGGCCTGGGCCGGCCTGCACTACTTCGCCAGCCGCGACGGCCACGCCGCCAACGCCGGCGAAGGCGCAGTGCTGACGTGGCCGGGCGGGCTGGCCGTGCTGGCCGCCCGCATGCGCGACGCCATCACCCAGAAGCTGGGACACAACCGCTGGCTGATTCCGGGTACGGCGGTGCGCGTGGACGAGACGGCCGCCGGCCCGCGCGTGACGTGCATCACGGGTATGGCGGACACGACGGGTATGCCAGGTATGACGGGCATGAATGGCACCCAAGCCGCCACCGCCGCCTACACGCTGCAAACCCGGCGCACCGTCTGCGCCATGCCCTTGTTCGTCGCGCAGCGCATCCTGCCCGACATCCGCGCCTACGGTTACGACCCGGCCGTACACACGTCATCGCACGCGCCGTGGCTGGTGTCCAACTTCGTCTTGGAAGGCTATCCGCTGGAAGCGCCCGGCGAACCGCTGTCTTGGGACAACGTCGTCTACCAAGGCCGGGCGCTGGGCTACGTGGTGTCCACGCATCAGCTGCTGCGCGTTGCGCGTTCGCCCCGCACGGTGTTCACCGCGTATCACGCGCTAAGCGGGCAAACGCCACAAGCCGCACGGCGATGGCTCACCACGGCAAGCCCCGAAGCCTTGCGCGACGAGGCGGCCGCAGATCTTGTCGCCGCCTACGGCAGCGAGTTCTGGCGCAACGCGCGGCAATTGGACATCACCGTGCGCGGCCACGCCATGGCCTCGCCGCTGTGCGGTTATTTGTCCAACGCGGGCTTGGCCGCGCTGCGCGAGGTAGATGGCCCGGTGCTGTTCGCGCATGCGGACCTGTCGGGCTATTCCGTGTTTGAAGAAGCGTCGTGGTGGGGCGTGGTGGCGGCGGGCCGCATCCTGGGGCAAAAGCCGGCCAGCTAACGGTGCATCCCAAGGAAGGACTGCAATACAATCCCCGGCCTTGACGCTTCGAATAAAAAATCATGGGAAAGCACGTCATTGTTCTGGGCGCGGGCATCGTCGGTGTCTGCTGCGCATTGGAATTGTTGCGCCGTGGCGCCACGGTCACCTTGGTCGACAAGCGGGAACCGGGCATGGAGACGTCAATGGGAAACGCGGGCGTGCTGGCGCGCAGCTCGCTGATGCCGTTCAACCACCCGGGCCTGTGGTCGCAACTGCCCCGGCTGCTGAAAAACGATACCGTCCAATTCCGTTATCACCCCGCGTTCCTGGCAAAGCATCTGGGCTGGGCGACGCGCTTCCTGCTGAACGCCCGGCCCGCCGTCTTCCGCGAAACCGTCAACGCGCTGGACGGGCTGATCCGGCTGTCGGCCCCTGAACACCTGAAACTGCTGGACGAAGCGGGCGCGCGCGATCGCTTGCGCGATACGGGCTGGGTGTTCCTGTACCGCAGCGAGGCTGCGTGGAATGGCAGCGAGCTGGCGCGCAAGACCTTTGCGCAATACCAGGTGCCCACTCAGACGCTCAGCCCCGCCGAGCTTGCCCAGATGGAACCCGCGCTGGCGCCCATCTTCCATCGCGCCTTGTGGATTCAAGGTTCGTATTCGGTGGATGATCCGCATGCAGTTGTGGCCGCGTATGCTGACCTGTTCCTTCAAGCGGGCGGCACGCTCAAGCGCATGACCGCCACCGGCGTGCGCCGCGACGGCCAGCGCTGGACGGTGCAAGGCGCGCAAGACTCGGAATCGCTATCCGCGGATCAGGTGGTGGTGGCGCTGGGCCCGTGGTCCAAGGCGCTGCTGAAAACCACGGGCATCGACTTGCCCATGGCGTTTGAACGCGGCTATCACATGCATTACCGCGGCGCGGACGGCGCGCGTGTCAGCCGGCCGGTGTATGACACGGGTGGCGGTTATGTGTTGTCGCCGATGGCGCGCGGGCTGCGCTTGACCACCGGCGTCGAACTGGATGCGTGCGACGCCGCCCCACGGCCGGCGCAGCTGGAGCTGGCGGAATCGCGTGCGCGCGAAGCCTTTCCGTTAGGCGAACGGCTGGATGCATCCGCCTGGCTGGGCCGCCGCCCCACTCTGCCCGACAGCCGCCCAATGATTGGCGAAGCGCCCAAACATCCCGGCCTGTGGCTGGCGCTGGGGCATCAGCACATCGGCTTCAGCACCGCGCCCGGCACGGCGAAACTGCTGGCGGAGTTGATGATCGATGGCCGTGCTACGGCCTTGCACCACGCGTTCCGGCCCGGCCGCTTTTTGTAAATTGCGCTTCGAACTTGGCGCGGGCTGCCGGCGTAAAGCCGGTCAGCCCGGGGCCGATTCAACCCAGCAGCAACGCGTCGTCCGACAGCTTTTCACCGCGCACGCGTTCAAACATTTGCAGCAGGTCAGGCACGTCCATGCCGCGGCGCTCGTCGCCCGACACGTCCAGCACCACCTGGCCCTGATGCAGCATGACCGTGCGGTCGCCCACGTCCAGCGCCTGACGCATGCTGTGCGTGACCATCATCGTCGTCAACTGGTTTTCGGCGACAATGCGCGCCGTCAGCTGCAACACGAAGTCCGCCGTGCGCGGGTCCAAGGCCGCCGTGTGCTCGTCCAGCAGCAGGATGCGCGACGGCTGCAAGGCGGCCATCAGCAAACTCACTGCCTGACGCTGGCCGCCGGACAACAGGCCAATGCGGTCGGTCAGCCGGTTTTCCAGGCCCAGGCCCAAGGTGGCCAGACGTTCGCGGAAGCCGTCTTTCATTGACGCCTTCACCGCGCGGCCAAAGCCGCGCCGCACGCCGCGCATCTGCGCCAGCGCCATGTTTTCTTCAATGGTCAGGTCTTCGCAGGTGCCGGCCATGGGGTCCTGGAACACGCGAGCCACACGGCCGGCGCGCGCCCACACGGGCTGACGCGTGACGTCCACGCCATTGATGTCGATGCGGCCGGAATCAATCGGCAGGTCGCCCGACACGGCGTTCAGGAACGTGGACTTGCCCGCGCCGTTGGAACCAATCACGGTCACGAACTGGCCCGACGGAATTTCCAGCGACAGGCCGCGCAGCGCGCGGGTTTCGATTGGCGTACCCGCGTTGAAGGTAATTTTCAGATCTTGTGCGGACAACATATCAGCGCCCCTTCTTGCCGACCAGGCGGCGCTTGAGCATCGGAATGACCAGGGCGAACGTGACCAGCACCGCGGTAACCAGGTTCAGGTCTTGCGCCTTCAGGCCGATGAAATCGCTATTCAACGCCAGCGCGATGAAGAAGCGGTAAACGATGGCGCCGATGATGACGGCAAGTGTCGCCAGCACCAGCTTGCGCGACGACAGAATGCTTTCGCCGACGATCACCGCGGCCAGACCGATCACGATGGTGCCGATGCCCATCGAAATATCGGAACCGCCTTGCGTCTGCGCGAACAGCGCGCCCGCCAAGGCAACCAGCGCGTTGGACAGCGCCATGCCGCCCAGAATCATGCGGCCGGTATTCACGCCTTGCGCGCGGGCCATGCGGCCGTTTGAACCGGTGGCGCGCACGGCCAGCCCGGTCTGCGTGGCGAAGAACCAGTCCAGCGCCAGCTTGGCCAGAATCACAATCACTATCAGGATCAGCGGGCGCGCCACGTAATCAGCAATCCAGCCCGGCTGCAAAATGGTGAACACCGTGGGTTCGGTGATCAGCGGAACGTTGGGCTTGCCCATGATGCGCAAGTTGACCGAGTACAGCGCAATCATCATCAGGATGCTGGCCAGCAGATCCATGATCTTCAGCTTCACGTTCAGCCAGCCGGTGACCAGCCCCGCGGCCGCGCCGGCGAAGGTGGCGATGATGGTGGCCGAAAACGGATCGGTGCCCGACGCGATCAGCGTGGCACAGACGGCGCCGCCCAGCGGGAAGCTGCCGTCAACGGTCAGGTCGGGGAAGCGCAGCAGGCGAAAGGAGATAAACACGCCCAAGGCCACCAGGCTGAAGATCAGCCCGATCTCCAACGCGCCTAACAACGAGAACAATGACATGGGTTAAATCCAATCAGGGTAAGGATGGTGCATATTAAAGACTTGAAACGTCGGGTTTCTTGCGTTTGGGGGTCAGTTTTACCCCAGCTTTCGCAACAAACGTTTCCCGGCGCGTCATTTTCGCTTTTTTTCTGCCAAAGCGCCGCCACGCCTGCGGATTGGGCCGCAAGCGGAGTTGGTCAAGCGCATCGGTGAAAAAAAACCCCGCGCACACCTAGCAGGCATGGCGGGGTTTGTGCGGCGCCGTTTTACTTCACAACCACGGCGGCCGACTTGATGATGGCGTCAGACAGCGTCACGCCTTGCTTGGCGGCGGCGCCCGGGTTCACGTAGAGCTCAAGCTTGGAGACCACTTCCGACGGGATGGCGCCGGGCTTTTCGCCCTTCAGGATGCGAACCACCACCTTGCCCGTCTGCACGCCCAGGTCGCGGTAGTTGATGCCCAGCGCAGCAATGCCGCCGCGCTTGACGCTGTCGGTGTCGGAGGCGATCAGCGGGATCTTGGCGTCGTTGCCCACCTTCACCAGCGATTCATACGCCGAGACGACGTTGTTGTCGGTGTTGGTGTAGATGACGTCGACCTTGCCGATCAGGCTGCGCGCGGCGGACGCCACGTCAACCGAACGCGGGGCGGCGGCTTCCACCAGGCTCATGCCCGACTTCGGCAGAATTTCCTGAAGCTTCTTCACCACCACCACCGAGTTGGCTTCGCCCGGGTTGTAGACGATGCCCACGCGCTTGGCGTTGGGAACGATTTTCTTGATGAGTTCAACCTGCTTGTCCAGCGCCAGCAAGTCGGACACGCCGGTCACGTTGGTGCCGGAAGCATCCATGCTGGACACCAGCTGGGCGGCAACGGGATCGGTCACGGCGGAATACACCACCGGCACGTCCTTCGTGGCGGCGACAACCGCCTGGGCCGAGGGCGTGGCGATGGCGACGATGGCGTCGGGGCGGTCGCCGACGAACTTGCGGGCGATCTGCGCGGCGGTGCCGTTGTTGCCCTGCGCGCTTTGGTATTGCCACTTCAGGTTCTTGCCGGGTTCATAGCCGGCTTGCTTCAGCGCGTCTTGCACGCCGTCGCGCACGGCATCCAGCGCCGGGTGCTCGACGATGGCGGTCACCGCCACCGACTTCTGCTGCGCGGACACCGGCGCGGCGATAGCCATTGCCAGCGCCATGGCGCCAACCGTCAGAAAATGTTTTTTTCCGATCAGCATTACTTAGCTCCTTGAACCCTTGGTATATGTTCGTCGGGTATTTGTTCGTGGTTACGGCAGCGCCGGCGGCTTCCCGACGGCTTGCGCAGGCCGTAAAGCCGTATAGTCTAACTTGCCGCCACGCAAAAGAATTTGGGGGGAATCCCTGAAATGGTGCATGCCGGAAGTGGCGCGCCCCACGCCGGGGCACGCGGCGCCAATATACTAAATCCGCGCGGCCGCCCTTGCTCCAAGACCGGCCGCCGCATCCAAAGGCCTCATCATGATCAAACGCGCATTGGGCCGTTCCGGCCTGCAAATTCCCCCCCTCACTTTCGGCGGCAACGTCTTCGGCTGGACCGTTGACGAGGCCGGCACGTACTCGCTGCTGGACGCGCTGGTGGATGCCGGGCTGAACTTCATCGACACCGCCGACGTGTACTCGCGGTGGGTGCCGGGCAACCAGGGCGGTGAATCTGAAACGCTGATCGGCAAATGGCTAAAGCGTTCCGGCAAGCGCGACCGCGTGATGATCGCCACCAAGGTCGGCATGGAAATGGGGCCCGACGCCAAAGGTCTGGCGCCCGCCTACATCCGCCGCTCGCTGGATGCCTCGCTTGCCCGGCTGCAAACGGATTACGTGGACCTGTACCAGTCGCACAAGGATGATCCCGATACGCCGCTGACCGATACGCTGGCCGAATACGCCAAGCACATCGAATCGGGCAAGGTACGCGCCATTGGCGCGTCAAACTACACGGCCGTGCGCCTGTCGGAAGCGCTGATCACCGCCGAACGCCACGACCTGCCGCGCTATGAAAGCATCCAGCCGGAATACAACCTGTACAGCCGCGAGCCCTTCGAGTCTGGCCTGCAAAGCCTGGTGAAGACGCAGCAGATGGGCACCATCAACTACTACGCGCTGGCCAGCGGCTTTCTCAGCGGCAAGTACCGCAGCGCCGCCGACGTCAGCAAGAGCGCGCGCGGCCAGAAGATTGTGGACACGTATCTGAACGAGCGCGGGTTCCGCATCCTGAAAGCGCTGGACGAAGTTTCGGAAGACGCCGGCTGCACGCCTGCGCAGGCGGCACTCGCCTGGCAGATCGCGCAGCCCGGCATTACCTCGCCGATCGTCAGCGCAACGTCGATCGCCCAGCTGGACGAACTGGTCAAGGCCGCCAGCCTGACGCTGACGCGTGACCAGTTGGCCAAGCTCAGCCAGGCGAGCGACTGGCGATAGCACGATGACTAGAAGCGCTGCGTCAGCGTGAGCAGCGCGGTTCGGCCTTCGCCATAGAAGACCGAGTTGTAAAAGCCCATCGAGCGGTAGTACTTCTTGTCGGCCAGGTTGCGCACATTCAGCTGCAACTGCGTCTTGTCCGTGAAGTTGATCTGCGCCATCAGATCAAACAACGCGTAGGGTTTCTGCACGATCGAACCGGACTTCAGACCGTAGTACGTCTGTGCGCTGGTCTGGCTTTGCCAGCGCACGCCGCCGCCCACCGTCACCTTGTTCAGCGCGCCGGGCAGACGGTACGCCGTGCTCAGCTTCAGCAGCTGTTCGGGCTGGGTCGTCTGCACCTTCTTGCCGTTGTTGTCCTTGGACTGGCGATACGTATAGCCCAGGAATACGTTCCAGCCCGGCATCACTTCGCCCGCCACTTCGGCTTCGAAGCCGCGCGTGCGCGTGCCGTCCAGGATGTAATACCAGCCGTCGTCGTGCGCGTAGTCGTAGCCGCCGTACTCGGCCACATCTTTCTGATCGGTTTGGAACACCGCAACGGATGCGTTCACGCGGCCATCCAGGTACGCCGCCTTCAGGCCCATCTCGTAGTTGTGGCCATAGGCTGGGCCGGCCATGTCCCACGTCTGCGTTTTCACCATCTGCGGCTGGAAGATGTTGGTGTAGCTGGCGTAGGCCGTGTAGGTGTCGTTCAGGTCATAGGTCACGCCCACATACGGCGTGACTTCGGAGTACGTGTGCGAATAGCCCGTCACGCCCCCGCTGGTTTCGGTGGATTCCCAACGGGTCCAACGCGCGCCGGTCAGCAGATGCAGCCGCTCGGTCAGGCCCAGGCGCAGCGTGCCGTAGATGCCCGTCTGCTTGTTGCGGTTGGTTTGCGACAGCGCCAGGATGTCCCAGTTGGGCGCGGGCCAGTCGCCCGTCCAGTGGTGGACGTCGGGAATGGGATAGGTGTCCTGATCCGTCGTGTCCCAGCTTTGGTTCCAGGCCTTGATATCGGAATGCGAGAAGCCGACGTTGAACTGATGCTGCCGGCCAAACGCATCGAAGCCGCCGTCCATCGAACCGCCCACCACGTTCTGGTCGCTGCCGCCCACGAATTTACGCAGCAATGGCGGCGTGGAAAAGCCATCGATGGTGACGGGCACGTCTGATGTGAACAGCAGCGGCGCGTCAAACTTGTTTTCCAGGCGCGTGAACGACAAACGCGCGTTCCAACCGTTGGCGAAGCCATGGTCCAGCTGCGCGAAATACTCATGCGAATCGGTGTCCCAGCGCGACCACTTCGCTCCCATGGCCTGGCCCTTGGGCCAATCGATCGGCTTGCCATCGGCATCGAGTGCGGGCAGCCCGCCCCAACTGATGCCGCTGGGCCGCGTGCGTTGCACTGATGCGCCCAGGCTGACCGTGGTGGCGTCGGCGATGTCGGCCTCGACAATGCCATACAGCACGTCGCGCTTTTTCTTGTAGAGGTCCATCGTGTCGCCGCGCCGTTCCTTGGCGCCGACGATGCGCCCGCGCACCGAGCCCGACTCATTGAACGGCGTGGACAAGTCCACTTCGCCGCGATAGGTGTCTTCGGTACCGGCCGACAATTTTATGTCGCCCTGGAACTCGCGGGTGGGACGCTTGCGGATGAAGTTCACCGAGCCGCCTGGGTTGCCCGTGCCGCTCATCAGGCCGGTCGCGCCGCGGATGATTTCCACGTGGTCGTAGATGACCGGGTCCAGGTTGCTATCGCCAAACTGGTAGAGGCCGTTCAGCGGCTTGACCACGCCGTCGAACTGGAACGTGTCCATGGAAAAGCCGCGCGAGTAATACGTCAGGCGCTCGGACTCCGCCTGCTGCACGTTCATGCCGGTGGCGTTTTCCATAACGTCGCGCACGGACGTGATGGAACGGTCGTCCATCTGCTGGCGGGTCAGCACGCTGGTGGATTGCGGCGTTTCGCGTTGGGACAGCACCAGGCCGTTGGCCGACCGCATCCAGTCAGCGGTGTAATCGCCCGTGCCTTCGGTGGTGGCGCCTGCGCCCAGCACCACCACAGGCGCCAACTGCGTGGCCTGCGGGCCGCCCGCGCGCAGCAATTGGTAATCCCCATCGGCGCGGCGCACGGCTTCCAGGCCCGTCCCCGCCAACAGGGCCGCGAAGCCCTGGTCGATGTCGTAACCGCCTTGCAGCCCGGCCGACTCCATGCCTGACGTCAGCGCCGGGTCGAACGACAGCAGCACCTGCGTCTGCTGGGCGAAGCTGGACAACGCGGCGCCGAGTGCGCCGGCCGGAATGGTCACGGAATGGCGGATCGTATTGGCGGCGCGGGGTTGCGCCTGCACGGCCGTGGGTGACAGCGCGGCGCCCGCCATGGCGGCCAGCACCAGCGCGGCAAACGCCTTCAAGCGCAAACCCGCTGGCGCTGAGCAATGAGAGGGGAAAAACGGCAGAGACATTTCGTTGGGTTCCAGGCGAAGAAAATCGAGGCTTCACCCGTATGCCAATCGAGAATGCAAAAGTGACAGGGCCGCGCAGAAAATTCTTTGAATCACCCTCGCGGGCGGATCGTTACCCAGTAGCGTGTGAACCGATCGACGCGCACGGGCAGCGCGCGTTCAACGGCGGCCAGGATGCGGTCGGTGTCGCCCAGCGGGTACGAGCCCGAGATACGCAAGCCCGCCACGGCCGGGTCGCACACAAGCCTGCCCTTGCGATGCCGGCTGAGCGCATCAACGAAGGCATCCAGCCGCATGGCATCGGCGTACAGCGCGCCTTGCACCCAGTCGTCGGCATGGGGCGCGGGGCGGGCGGCTTGCACCGCGCGCGCATCAAAATGCGTACCGGCGCCCGAGTCCACCACGCGCGCCGCGCCCGCGCCGCCTGAGATCGGTTCGATTCTGACGGCGCCGTCGGTCACCGCCACCCAGGCCTCGTCGTCCAACAAGCGCACGACAAAGCGCGTGCCTAGCGCGGTGATGCGGCCCAGGGGCGTGGCCACGACCAAGGGCCGCGCAGGCGCGTGCGGATCGGCGTGCGACGCAATATGCAGCTCGCCCCGGCGCAACACGATCTGGCGAAGCAAGCCGTCAAACCGCACGTCCGCCGCGCTGTCCGTGTTCAGGCTAAGCACCGTGCCGTCGGCCAGCGTGGCGACGCGCCGTTCCCCCACCGATGTGGTGAAGTCGGCGCTCCAGGCGCGCCACGGCAAGCCCGCCGCCGCCAGCCCGCCCGCCCCCAGCACCAGCGACAAGGCCTTCAGCGCCTGACGCCGGCCACGGGATGGCACGCGGTCCAGCGCCGCCAAACCGGCTTGGGGGTCAACCTGACCGAATTGGCGCCCCAGCATTTCCACGCGTTCCCATGCCAGGCGATGCAAGGGGTCGGCGTCGATCCAGCGGCGACAGGCCGCGCCATCGGTCGGCGTGGCCTCTTCGGCGCCCAGGCGCACAAACCAGTTGCTGGCTTCTCGGATGACGGCGGGCGGCAATTCCACCCGCCCCGTGGCGCGCGCGCTCACCACGCCGCCAGGCAATGCTGCATGGCGCGCGCCAGATACTGGCGCACCGAGCTCACCGACACCGCCATGCGTTCCGCGATCTCGCCGTGGCGCAGCCCTTCCAGCTGCGATAGCAGAAACGCCTTGCGCACCTTGGCGGGCAGCCCGTCAAGCAGGCGGTCAATTTCCAGCAGCGCTTCCAATGCCAGGGCGCGGCGTTCGGGCGAAGGCGCGTGCGCGTCCTCCACCAGCGCCAGGCTGTCCAGATAGGCGCGTTCGATATCGCGGCGGCGAAACAGGTTCACCATCAAGCCGTGCGCAATGGTCGTCAGATACGCGCGCGGCTCGCGCAGGGCGCGCGTGTCGTCCTCGCGGACCAGCACTTTCAGATAGGTGTCGTGGGTCAGGTCGGCCGCATCGAATGGGCAGCCCGTCTTTCTGCGCAGCCAGTCGCGCAGCCAGGATTGATGCTGAATATAGAGCCCTTCGATGGGGGCAGGCGTACCGCTTTGATTCATGACGTTCGACGGACCGGAAAGCAGATTTACCAATGATAACGATTATCAATAGTAATATGAATCCGGTCCGGCAAACGCATCAATCCAGCTTCACCCCGGAATCTTTCACGACTTTCGCCCAGCGATCCACCTCGCTATCGACGAACTTACCGAAGTCAGCGCCCGTCAATGTCGGCACCGCAGAACCGTTACCGGCCCAGGTTTCCTTGAGCTTCGGCGTGTTCAAGGCCTTGGTGATTTCCACCGCCATCTTGTCGACCGCTTCCTTCGGCGTGCCGGCGGGCGCCCAGATGGCGTACCAGGTCGACACGACGTAATTCGGCACGCCTGCTTCGGCGGCGGTCGGCACGTCGGGCAACGAAGCCGAGCGTTCGGTCGCGGCCACGGCCAGGGGCTTGATGACGCCAGCGCGAATATGGCCCGACGACGACCCCAGCCCGTCAAACGCCAGATCCACCTGGCCGCCGATCAGCGCCGACAACATAGGTCCTGCCCCCTGATATGGCACATCAACCAACTTGATGCCGGTCTGCATGGCAAACAATTCGCCCGCCAGGTGATGCGTGCTGCCCTTGCCGGCCGTGCCGAAGTTGATTTCGCCAGGGTGCTTCTTGGCGTAGTCGATGAATTCCTGCAAGGTCTTCACCGGCAGCTTGCTGGCGTTGATGACCACCACCTGCGGCGGCTGCGCCACCAGCGCCACGGGCACGAAGTCCTTCTGGATGTTGTAGTTCAGGCTTTTGTACAGCGACGGGGCCAACGCGTGATGCGCGCCGCCCATGAAGAAGGTGTAGCCGTCGGGCCGGGCCTTGGCGGCCACGCCTGCGCCCACCGTGCCGCCTGCGCCGCCCTTGTTGTCGATCACCACCGTCTGGCCAAGCTGCATGGTCAGTTGCTGGGCCAGCGGACGGGCAAAGGTATCCGTGCCGCCGCCTGCGGGGAACGGAACGATCAGCGTGATGGGGCGCTCAGGCCATTGCGCGGCGGCCACACCGCCAACACTCAGGGCTGCCACGGCGAATACGGCTGCGGCGGTCGTGCGAACTCTCATAGTGTCTCCTCTTGCTGCATCATGGGGACGGCGCGGTTATGTGCGTCTCGTCTCTTGGATTTTTTATGGAATGAAGCTGCCAGGACTGCGTTCACATTGAATGGGGATGGTCTCCTTGGGATAAAAAAATGCCGGCCCCTGGGGACCGGCATCTTCGCCTGGCGTTAAAGCGCCTTGTACGTTTCGCGCAGCACGTTCTTCTGCACCTTGCCCATGGTGTTGCGCGGCAGCTCGCCCACGATGTGCACGCGCTTGGGCACCTTGAAGTTCGCGATGCGTGACTTGAGTTCAAGCTGCATCGCCGCGGCATCCAGCGACACGCCGTTCTTGGGCACCACCACCGCCACCACGGCTTCGCCGAAGTCGGCGTGCGGCACGCCAATCACTGCCGATTCCGCCACGCCGGGCATGTCGTCGATCAGCGTTTCGATCTCTTTCGGATAGACGTTGAAGCCGCCCGAGATGATCAAGTCCTTGCTGCGGCCCACGATGGACAGGTAATCGGCCGGCACGTCGCGCCCAGCGGATTCGCCGCCCCAGCGGCCCACGTCGCCCGTTTTGAACCAGCCGTCTTCGGTGAATTCTTCGCGCGTCTTTTCCGGCATGCGCCAGTAGCCCGAGAACACGTTGGGGCCGCGCACCTGCACGTTGCCGATTTCACCCGGCGCCAAGGCGATGCCCGCATCGTCCACCACGCGCACCTGCACGCCCGGCAGCGCACGGCCGACGGTGCCGGCCAAACGCTCGCCCAGCTTGGCGTCGTAGGGGTTGGACGTCAGCATGACGGTTTCGCTCATGCCGTAGCGTTCCAGAATGGCGTGGCCGCTGCGCTGTTCGAAGTCGGTAAACGTTTCAGCCAGCAACGGCGCCGAGCCCGAAATGAACAGGCGCATCTTCGCGCACACGTCGCGGGTAAAGCGCGGGTCGGCCAGCAGACGAACGTAATACGTTGGCACGCCCATCATCACCGTGCTTTGCGGCAGGTAATGCAGCGCCTGATCGGCGTCCAGCTTGGGCAGCCAGATCATCTTGGCGCCGGCCAGCAGCGCGCCGTGCGAGGCCACGAACAAGCCGTGCACGTGGAAGATGGGCAGCATGTGCAGCAGCACATCGTCTTCGCGCCAGCCCCAGTATTCATGCAGCACCTGGGCGTTGGCGGCCAGGTTGCCATGCGACAGCATCGCGCCCTTGCTGCGGCCGGTGGTGCCGGACGTGTACAGAATGGCGGCCAGGTCATCGGCCTGCCGGACCACGGTGGTGAACGTTTGCGGCAGGCTGCCGGCGGCCTCCAGCAAGGTGCCGGTGCGGTCTTCATCCAGCGTGTAAACATGCGCGCAGCCCGCCTTGTCAGCGGCGCGTTGCACCCAGTCGCGGTTCTTGCTGGCGCACACCACCACGGCCGGTTCGGCATTGCCCAGGAAGTATTCGATTTCGGATTCGCGGTACGCCGTGTTCAGCGGCAGGTACACCAGCCCGGCACGCAACGTGGCCAGATACAGCAGCAGTGCTTCGGGCGATTTTTCCACCTGCACCGCCACGCGCGAGCCCTCGGGCAAGTCCAGCGACGTCAGCAGGTTGGCCAGGCACGCGGTGGCGCGGTCGATGTCATCCCAGGTGTATTCCAGGTCGGGCGTTTCCAGCGCGACTTTGCTGCGGTCCTTGGGAAAGCCGCCTTGCAGGACGGCATAGAGGTTGGCGTTGCTCACCTTGGTCAATCTCCGGAAAAGGAAGGGTCTACGCCGGCCAGGAAAGCGCGCACGCCTTCCTTGTGGTCCCGGCTGTCGGCATAGGAGAAATAATCTTGATATTCGGCTTCGGTCAAGGCGCCGCCTTGGGCGAGCCTTGCGGACAAGCGTTTATTGATGCGGGCGGCGATGGGTGCGCCCTGCGCGATGCGTTCGGCGCTGCGGCGGGCGGCGTCGGCCACCTGCTCATCCGGCACGATGCGCGTCAACAGGCCCAGGCCGTGCGCTTCGTCGGCGCCGAACACGCGGCCTTCGAGCAGGATGGCGAGCGTGGCGGCGCGCCCGGCCAGCGCCAGCAGGCCGCGCATTTCGTCGGGCGCCATGGGAAAGCCCAGCCGGTTGATCGGCACGCCAAAGCGGGCGGATGCGCCGGCAATGCGCAGGTCGCACTGGCTGGCGATTTCCAGCCCTCCGCCCACGCACACGCCTTCAATCTGAGCAATCACAGGATGCGGGCATTGCGCCACGGCTTGCAGCGCGGGCGCCAGGATGTCACGGTGATAGCGCTGCACGCCGGCCATGTCGGCGCGCTGCTGCGGGAATTCGCGGATATCCGCACCCG
This sequence comes from Achromobacter kerstersii, assembly GCF_902859595.1. Classification (GTDB taxonomy): domain Bacteria; phylum Pseudomonadota; class Gammaproteobacteria; order Burkholderiales; family Burkholderiaceae_B; genus Achromobacter; species Achromobacter kerstersii. The sequence continues at coordinate 125,092 of NZ_CADIJQ010000010.1, forward strand.
CCGCAAAATTGCCGCCTTCGCCGCGCACGATCACGCAGCGCAGGCTGTCATCGGCGGCCAGCTGCGTGAACACGTCCCGCAGTTGCCCCCACATGCCCACCGTGATCGCGTTCAGCCGCCCGGGGTGCGATAGCGTCACCCAGGCAAAGCCCCCTTCGCGTTCCAGCCGCACGCGGCCAGCGTCGTCTTCCTTCATGTCCCCCGCCCTTCTTATGGATGGATGGCGCCGTGTATCCGGCGTTCAGCCCACGCGTCCCACGCCCCGGCTGACCTGGGGCTTGCCTTCACCCAGACGCGCCAGGTTGGTATCAAGCTCGTCCAGGTCATACAGGTAATTGACCATCAGCGCGCACGATTGCTTGAGACCCTTGGGCGACGTGTCCGCCGCCCAGTTCAGGCGTTCGATGCGCGCGCCATTGCCCAAGTGAAAGCGCGCCACGGCGTCCACTGGCAAACCGTTTTTCATGGATTGCAGATACGTCGCCGCCAGCTTGAAGCCCGCGCGCTTGACCACATCGGACGCCTTGCCCTGCGCGGCCGTGGCCAGGCGGGCCACCCAACGCTGGCCGTCCGGCACGCCTTCGCGCTTGCGGTCCTTGGCGCGCGACTTGTCTTCGCGCACGATGGCTTCCACCGCGTCGGCATCCAGCTTGCTCAGCCAATCCGAGAACCCGGGAATCGGCGACAACGTCGCAAACGCCTTCAGCTTGGGCAGTTCTTCCAGCAATTGTTCCACCACGCGCTTGAGCAGGAAGTTGCCAAAGCTGATGCCCTTCAAGCCCGGCTGCGTATTCGAAATGGAATAGAAGATTGCCCAGCGCGCCTTGTCCAGATCCTGCGGCGGCAGCGTGCTGTCCAGCAGCACCTGCACGTTGTCGGCCATCTGGCTGGCGAATGCGACTTCCACAAAAATCAACGGCACACCCGGCATTTGCGGATGGAAGTAGGCGTAGCAGCGGCGGTCGGGCGACACGCGGCGGCGCAGATCATCCCAGGATTTGATCTCGTGCACCGCTTCATACAGGATCAGCTTTTCCAGCAGCGACGCGGGCGAATCCCACGTCAGCGGACGCAGCTCCAGCAGGCCCACATCGAACCACGCCGACAGCAGCGCTTCCAGTTCCTTGTCCAGCCCCTGAATGCCGGATACCTGTTTGCGCCAGCGCACCATGTCGGCCCGCAATTCCACCAGGAAGCGCAAGCCCTGCGGCAAGCCATTGAATCGTTTGAAGAGGCGCGTGCCCTCGCCGCCGTCGCCCGCGTAAGTTGCGCGCACCTGCGCCAAGGCGGCCAGCATCAGCCGGCGGTCTTTGCCGTCGGCCGCGCTGTATTGCTCGCACCAGCGGCGCGCCAGCTTGTTGGCGGCGACGTCGGTCAGGCGCGCTTCGAACAGGCGCCGGACTTCGGATTCGCTGGGCAGGCGGCCGCGTTCCCACAAGCGGCCCAGCCGCGTCATCAGGCTGGCGCTTTCGGCCGCCGTTGCGGCGTCGATCAGTTCGGCCTCGGGCTCAGGCGTGCGTGCGCCCCGCGCGGGCGCGAGATTGGCGGGGTCGGACATGGGCGGGCTCCTGGATAACGATGGGATCGGATAACGCCGGATCGGCGGCGTCTTCATTGGCCAACACGCGCAGCGCTTCCAGCTGCCGCATCAGATGGGTGTGGGCGAGCGCCTGCGCGGCTTCGCTGTCATGCGCCTTCAGCGCATCGAAAATGGCCAGGTGTTCGGTGCAGGATTGTTCAATGCGCCCCGGCCGCGCCAGGCTGCGATGCCGCGACAGGCTCAGCACCTTGCGCAGATTGCCGACCATATCGGACAACCATTGGTTGCCGGCCAGCGCCTGCACGGCTTCATGGATCAGGTAGTTGGTTTGGTAATAGGCGTCGATGCGGCCGGCCTGGGCGTGGCCCGCCAGTTCAGTGTGCAGCGGCTCCAGCGCCGCCAGCTCCGCGTCGGTGGCCTTGCGGGCGGCCTCGAAGGCGCAGCGCCCTTCCAGCATGGCCATCAGCGGGAAGATGTCTTCCAGATCTTGCGTGGACAGCTCATTGACGAAGCAGCCGCGGCGCGGCTCCAGCCGAACCAGCCCTTCGGTGGCCAGCACTTTCAGGGCCTCGCGCAACGGGGTGCGCGAAATGCCCATTTCGCCTGCCAGCCGAAGCTCGTCGATCCATTCACCATTGCTGAGCGCGCGCGCATGGATCATGGCACGCAGGCGATCCGCGACTTCCAGGTACAGGGCTTGACGGACGATGGGTTGGCTCATGGATGAACGGCTTGAACTGCGCCGTAATTCATAATTATGAATAAGGCCATGATAGAGCCCGCCACGGAAAAAGGTAAACCCCCTTCCGCCCCCGTACCTACCCTAATAGGGGAACACGCCCGGCAGAACGCCGGGCGATGGTCTTAGAAATGCAGCACGCCGTCCACGGCGTGGCGGGTCAGCGCCCGCGCCCAGCGGCGCGCCGGCAGGCCGTACTTCGATTCCACGACCTCGGCCCGCGCCAGCAGGTCTGCCGGGGTCACGGCCAGGCGCGGCCCGGAAAAGGCCAGCACGATCTGGTTGCCCGCGTCGACCTCGGGCAGCAGCAGCACGCGGTCGTCGAACGCCTTGGACAGGTTGTCGATGTTCTTGCCAAAGCTCTCGTGGCGGCCGAACAGGTTCACGGCCAGCACGCCGACATCACCCAACACCCGGCGGCAATCGCGGTAGAACTTCACGCTGTCGCGCACCGGCCCTGCGGCGGCCGCGTCGTACAGGTCAACCATCAGCACCGGGCAGCGCCCCGCGTTCATGGGGTCGGCCACCCAGGCGCCCGCGTCCGCGTGCTCGACTTCCAGCCGGTTGGCCCCCGGCAGCCGGAAGAACATGTGGCAGGCCGCCGTCACGCGCGGGTTCCACTCCACCGCCAGCAAGGGGCTGCGCGTGTGCTTGACGCAGTACCGCACAAGCGACCCCGCGCCCAGGCCCAGCATGCCGATGGCTTCTTCCTTGGGCGGCTCCAGGAACAGCAGCCAAGCCATCATCTGGCCGGTGTATTCCAACACCAGTTCCGACGGGTTCTTGATGCGCATGGCGCCCTGAACCCATTCGGTGTTGAAGTGCAAATAGCGCACGCCGTCCACTTCGGACAGCGTCGGCTGATCAAGTTCAGAGGGGAAGTTCGATTTATGCATGGCGGGATTGTAGGGCGGACGCCGCGCGGCGTCAGGCACGGCGGCCCCGCTCACGCCGCTATTGCCGCGCCGCCTTCCCAGATTCGTTCCAACAGTTCGGCGCAGGAGGCTTGCGCATGCAGCGCCGCCGCCAGCCGCAGCACGCGCTTCAGATACAGATGCGCGTCGCACTCCCACGTGACGCCCATCGCCCCATGCGTCTGGATGGCGTTTTGCACGGCGCGGCGGCCGCCTTCAACCGCCAATAGCGGCACATAAAGCGCATCGAGGTCCGCGTTTTCGGAACCCGCGTCGTGCGATGCCACCGCAGCCATGCCGGCCAGCCGGGCGTCATCCAGCGCCATCCAATCGTCCGCCAGCCGATGCTTGATGGCCTGGTTGGCGCCGATGGCGCGGTCGAATTGACGGCGTTCCTGCGCGTAGGCCGCCGCCATATTCAAGGCTGCCGCGGCCGCGCCCAACAGTTCGGCCGAACGTAGCAGCGTCAGCCGGGTTCGCAAGCGGCGCGCAGTTTCCGTGCCAATGGGCAGTTCGATGCGGTCCAGAACGTCAGGCCGCGCCACCACCGCCACGGGCATCGTCGGGTCCAACCCCGCCAAGCCGCCAACCGGCGCGTAGCGTTCCAGCAGCAAGGCGTTCGGCCCCGTGCACCGTACGGACAACGCCGACACGCCCTCGCCCGCGCCCTCGATGAAGATCGACCCATCGGGGCGCACCGAGGCGTCTGCAAAATAGCGGTCGCCCTGCATCACTTCACGCGCCCACTGCGCGGCCAGCCCCTTGATGCCCGCATCAACGAGCGTAGGCAGCACGACTATGTTGGCCACAAGCGGCAGGCTCAGCAGATGACGGCCGGCCGCTTCGGCAACCACCCACGCGTCGGACAGACCCAGCCCCAGGCCATCCTGTTCGGCGGGCGCCAACAACGCCGGCCAGCCTTGCGCGGCCAACTCGCGCCATTGCGCCAGACGTTCAGCGTGCGTGCGCGCCGCCGCATTGCGCGCCAAAGACAGCGGATGGCGTTCGGACAAATAGCGGCGCGCCGCGTCTTGCAGCATGCGCTGGTCTTCAGTCAGCAGAAAGGTCATGGTGATGTGGCTACGGGTTTCAAAATTTGGGCAAGCCCAGCATCTGCTCGGCAATGATGTTGCGCTGGATCTCGGAGGTGCCCGCCAGAATGGTCTCGGCGCGCGACCACAGATAGGCGTGCGTCAGCGCCGCGGCCTGCTCGTCGGCGCCGTCCGTCAGGCAGGCGGATTCGCCCAGCAGCTGCATCGACAGTTCCAACAAGCGCTGATGCGCTTCGCTCCAGTGGATCTTGGTGGACGAACCCTCAGGCCCCGGCGGATCGCCCCGCATGGCGCCCGCCAACGCGCGCTGCGACTTCAACGCCAGCACATGGCTGTCCGCCGCCAGCCGCGCCCACTTGTGGCGCACGGAAGCTGACGAGGCCGGCACATGGCCATAGGCGTCGGGGCGCAGCGCCAACTGGCGCACCGTGCCGAGTTCTTGCGCAAAACGCACCAGACGCGGAATGAAGTAGGTGCCGCGCTCGAAACTGGCGGCCGCCATCGCCACCTTCCAGCCCTGGTTCTGTTCACCCAGCAGCAAGTCCGCCGGCACGAAGACATCTTCGAAGAACACTTCGCAGAACTCGGCCTCGCCCGTGATCTGGCGGATGGGCTCGACCCGCACGCCGGGGCTGCGCATGTCCACCAGCAAGAAGCTCAAGCCCTTGTGCTTGGGCGCTTGCGGGTCGGTGCGCGCCAGCACGAAGCACCACTGCGCGCGGTCGGCGAACGACGTCCATATCTTGTGGCCGTTCAGCCGGTAGCCGCCGTCAACGGCCTCGGCGCGCGTGCGCACGGAGGCCAGATCGGACCCCGCGCCCGGTTCCGAATAGCCCTGGCACCAGACTTCGCGGTTGGACAGAATGCCGGGCAGGAAGCGGGCCTTTTGCGCGTCGGTGCCAAAGTGCAGCAAGGTCGGCGCCAGGATGCCGTGGCCAATCAGGTTCACGCCCAGCGGCGCGCCAGAGCGCGCGTGCTCTTCATGGAACACAGCTTGGCGAGACAGCGGCAAAGCCTGTCCGCCGTGCGCCTTGGGCCAGCCCAAGCCCGACCAGCCGTTGGCGCACAAGGTGTCTTCCCAGGCGCGGCGATAGTCCAGGTCGCGCGGGGCCGCGCCGCCCGGCCAGTCCCGGGCGAACCGGGCATAGGCCGAGGCCAGCCACGCGCGCAACGACTGCCGAAAGGCCGCGTCGTCAATCGCTGCGCTGTCGCACGCGGTGTTGCCTACGGGGTCGCCCGCGGTGTTGCGTGCGGATTGCACTTCACTCATTCCTGCTACTCCAGACGAATATTCGACTCGCGCGCCACCTTGGCCCACGTGGTCACGTCCTGCCGGATGAAGGCGGCAAACGTCTTGGGGTCGCTGCCGATGATGTCCAGCCCCAGCCCCACAAACTGCGCTTTCACATCGGGCTGCTCCAGAATCTGCGCCAGATTCTGGTAGAGCTTGTCGATCACCGGTTGCGGCGTGCGGGCCGGCGCCACCAGACCCAGCCACGGCATCGCGGAATAACCCGGCAGACCTGAGCCCGCCACCGTCGGCAGATCCGGCACAGACGCCGACGGCCGCGTCGTGGTGACTGCCAGCGCGCGCAGCTTGCCGTCCTTCACGAAGGGGCCGGACGAGGCCCAGGCGTCGAACATCACCTGAATGCGCCCAGCCACCAAGTCATTCAGCGCGGGTGCGCTGCCCTTGTACGGAATGTGCGCCATCTGCACGCCCGCCATGCTGTTGAAGAGTTCGGCCTCCAGATGCGTGGAGCTGCCGGTGCCCACCGAGCCGTAGCTGACCTTGCCGGGGTTCGCCTTCAGGTAGGCGATGAGTTCGCCTACGTTCTTGGCGGGAATCGACGGATGCACTTCCAGCACGTGCACCACCGACGCCACCTGGCTGACCGGCGCGAAGTCCTTGATGGGGTCGTAATTGACCTTGGCGTAGATGCTGGGCGCGATGCCCAGCGACGAAGCCGCCATCAGCAGCGTGTAGCCATCGGGCTCGGCGCGCGACACGTAGTCGGACGCGATCATCGTGCCGCCGCCCGGCTTGTTTTCGACGATCACGGTCTGGCCCAGCTTGGCGGTCAGGCGCTCGGCGAGCAGCCGGCTCATGATGTCCGCCGCGCCGCCCGGTGAAAACGGCACCACGATGCGCACGGGCCGGCTGGGATACGGGTCCTGAGCGTACGACGGGTTCGCGACGCCAATGCAGGCCAGCGCGACGCCGGCCAATAGTCTCTTCATCATGCTTGTCTCCTCCTGGGGATGCGCTGCGCGGATTGCGCGATGGCGCTACGGGGTTGCGGGCAGGATCAGGGCGTCCAGTACCGCAACGCCTTGTCCCGCCTCTTTGATCAGCAAAGGATTCACTTCAATTTCCGCCACGTGGGCGGGCGCGGCAAGCAGCGCATTGCCAATTGCCACGATGCTGCGGCACGCCGCCGCCAGATCGGCGCGGGGCTTGCCCCGGTAACCGTCCAGCAGCGCAAACGCCTTGAGCTCATGCAGCATCTGCAAGGCGATGTTCTCGTCCACCGGCAACAAGCGATGGCTGGTGTCTTGATAGATCTCGGTCAGCACGCCGCCCAGGCCCACGGTCAGCACGGGTCCGAAGACAGGGTCGCGCGTGGCGCCCACGATCAGCTCTGCCACACCGCGCTCCATCTTCTGCACCATCACGCCGTCGATGCGGGCGTCCGGCTGCGCTTGCGCGGCGGCTTGGCGGACTTGATCGAACGCGGCACGTACGGCGGCGGCGTCGGCCAGCCCCAAGGCCACGCCGCCCGCTTCCGTCTTGTGCGCGATGTCGGCGCTTAGGATTTTCAGGGCTACGGGGTAGCCGGCGGCTTGAGCCTCGGCCACGGCTTCGTCGGCATCGCGGGCGCAATGCACGCGCGCCTGCGGCAAGCCAAACGCCGCAACATACGCACGCGCGTCGGCTTCGTTGCAGGGCAACGGCGGCACGGGCACCGTCTCAAGCGGCGGCATCGGGGCAATGCGCGGCTTCCCACGCGCCTCGCACCACAACAGATACGGCGCCAGCGCGGACACGGCCAGGCCCAGGTCATCGAACACGGCCACTTCGGCCTCGCGCAAGGCGGCGCGGCTTTGCGCAAGGCCCGTGTCGATGGCGATGAACAGGCGTTGATGCTGGCGCGACGCCTCGGCCAGCGCGTCCGCCATGCGGTCGAGCATGTAGCCGGGCGCATAGACGACGACCGCGTCAATCGCGTCTGTCGTCGCCAGCGCCTGCAGCACGGTGCGCACGAAAGCAGGATCATTGACCACGTTGCCAGTCACGTCCACCGGGTTGCCCACCATGCCGTAATCGGGAATGCCGCCGCGCAACACGGCTTGCAAGGCCTCGGGCAGATCAGGCAAGTCCAGCCCCGCGCCGATGAATTTATCGGCCAGGATGGCGCCCAATGCGCCCGACATCGTCAGCACCGCCACGCGTTTGCCCGCGCTGCGATGGCGCAGCGTGGCCAGGCTGGCCAGGTGCGCCATCTGGGCGAAGTCCGATGCCTCGATCACATTCAATTGCCGGAACGCCGCCGCGTACACGCGCCGGTCACCCGCCAGCGCAGACGTGTGCGAACGCACGGCCTGCGCGCCCTTGTCGGTATTGCCGGCCTTCAACGCAATCAGCAATTTGCCTTGGCGTTCAAGCTCGCGGCAGGCGCGCACGAAGCGTTCGCCATCGCGCAGTTGCTCGATGTAGCCCAGCACGATTTCCGTCTGCGGGTCAGCGGCCAGATATTCCAGGTACTGCGAAAAATCCAGGCACGCTTCGTTGCCGGTGTTGATGAAGTGCGAGAACGGCAAATCCAGCTTGCGCGCGATGGCGTACACCGCTGCGCAGACGTTGCCGCTTTGCGTCAGCAGGCTGACCACGCCTGGGCCGCTCTGGGCGGGCGCGGTTTTGAAAACCGACGCAAACGCCGTGTGCGCCTGCGTGTTCAGGTTGGCAAAGCCCATGCAGTTGGGCCCGGCCACCGCCATGCCGCTTTCCGCCACGAAGGCTTCCAGTTCGTCTTGCAAGCGCTGGCCGTCGCCGCCCGCTTCCGCGAAGCCCGCGGCGTACACGATGGCCGCGCGCACGCCCTTGGCATGGCAGCGGCGCAACATGGGCGTGACGTCGGCTGCGGCAATGGCCAGCACCGCCAGGTCTACCGGTTCAGGCACAGATTCGATGTCGGGCCAGCAGCGCTTGCCGAACACTTCCTGGTACTTCGGGTTCACCGGATAGATGCCGCCCGCGTAGCCAAAGCGCGTCAGCAATTCCAGCGGCATGCCGCCGATGCGCCCCGCGTTGGCGCTGGCGCCGATCATGGCGATGGACCCCGGATTCAGCAAACAGTCCAGCGCGGCCCTCATGCCGTTTCGCCCTTCTTGTTGCGCTGGATGGCTTGCGCCAGCCCGCGCTCGCGCACGGCTTGAAACTCTTCGCTCAGGTGCGACAGCTGATGCGTGTCGAAGTGCGCCGACAACGCCGTGCGGAAACCTTGCGCATCGGCCGTGCGGTTCAGTGACCGCTTGATCAGCCGCAGCCCGAACGGCGGCGCCTGCGCAATACGGCGAGCCAGCGCCAAGGTGGCTTCATCCAGTTCGGCTTCCGGCACCACGCGGTTCACCATGCCGATGCGCAGTGCTTCCTGCGCGTCGACCTTCTCGCCGGTGTAAAGCATTTCCTTGGCCTTGCGCAGCCCCATCACCCAGGGATGGATCAGCACTTCGGTGGCGGCGGCGGCCAGCGTGTGGCCCACCGGATCAGAGAAATACGCGGTGTCGGAGCAGACCACCAGGTCGCACATATTGGCGATCATGAAGCCGCCCGCCACGCAGGCGCCTTGCACCTGGGCAATGGTGGGTTTCGGGAAATCCCAGATGCGCAGGCAGTAGCCGTAGTAACGGCGCGACTCATAGTCCCAGCGTTCTTCCACGGTGAAGTCGGCGCGCTTGGCCTGCGCTTCCTTCAGGTCATGGCCCGCCGAAAAGTGCGCGCCGCGCCCGGCCAGCACCACGACCCGCACGGAATCGTCTTGCTCGGCCCGCGTCAGGGCGTCATCCAGTTCGTCCAGCATCTGCTGGCTTTGGGCGTTGCGCGCAGATTCGCGCGCCAGGCTGATGCGGCATACCGAGTCGAGCCGTTCGACGGCAAGGGTGGCGTATTCCATAGTCTCCTCAACGCTTGCTATGCCCGCGCTCGACGGATGGCGCGGATCGATTGGATTGAATTAACGCACCTCAAATCCTAGAATACAAAATATTCAATCAACTTTTCCCATAATATGAACAAATCGACCGCAACGGGCGGAACCCAAAGCATGCGGCGCGCGCTCGGCCTGCTGCGCGTGCTGGCGCAGCACCAGGAAGACGGGCTGGATCTGCAAGGCGTCATGAACGCGACCGGGCTTGAGCGCTCCACCGCGCATCGGCTGCTGAGCTGCCTGCTGGAAGAACAATTCGCCGAACGCGACAGCAGCACGCGCCGCTACCGGCTAGGCGTGGATTCCATGCAGCTGGGGTTTGCGGCGTTGCGGCGCACTCCCCTGCTGGACGCGCTGCGCCCCTTCGCGCAAAAGCTCGCGCGGCTGTCGGGCGACACCGTGTTTCTGGTGATTCGCCAGGGCGACTACGCGCTGTGCCTGCTGCGCGAAGCGGGGTCGTTTCCGGTGAAGGTGTTCACCATTGACCAGGGCGAACGCCGCTTGCTGGGCGTGGGCGCGGGCGGCTTGGCGCTGATGGCCAGCCTGCCCGATGAAGACATCTCCGCGCTCTATGCGCGGCATGCGGCCAGCTACGCGCAGATCGGCGTTTCCAGCAGCGCGTTGATGAAGGCCGTGAAACAGACGCGCGCCACCGGCCATGCCGAAATCGTAGACACGATCACGCCAGGAGTTTCAGGCGTGGGCGTGGCGTTTCCGGTGTCGGAACTGACCTGGGTGGCGTTCAGCTTCGGCGCCATCAGCAGCCGGCTGGACGCGCCAAGACGCGCGGAGATGGGCGCGTTACTGCACGCCGAATGCCTGGCGTGGGCGCGGGACTATTTGGGGGATGCGTAACGCATCGGGGCGAGGCGAAAAAAAGCGGCCTCCGCCGTAACTGGCGGAGGCCGCTTGGGTTCAAACGCTTAAATGCGTTCGAAGATCGCGGCGATGCCTTGACCGCCGCCGATGCACATCGTCACCAGCGCGTAGCGCCCGCCCACGCGTTGCAGCTCGTGCAGCGCCTTGACGGTGATGATCGCGCCGGTGGCGCCGATGGGGTGGCCCAGGCCGATGCCGCTGCCGTTCGGGTTGACCTTGGCGGGGTCCAGCTTCAGTTCGCGCGACACTGCGCACGCTTGCGCGGCGAAGGCTTCGTTGGCTTCAATGACGTCCAGCTGGTCCACCGTCAGGCCGGCGCGCTTGAGCGCGGCTTGCGTGGCCGGCACCGGGCCGATGCCCATGATGTCGGGGTCAACGCCCGCGTGGGCGTAGGCCACCAGACGCGCCAGCGGTTTGATGCCGCGCTTGGCGGCAACCGACGCGTTCATCAGCACCACGGCGCCCGCGCCGTCGTTCAGGCCCGACGCGTTGCCCGCCGTGACGGTGCCGTTCTCTTTCTGGAAAACCGGCTTCAGCGTGGCCATGGTGGCGGCCGACACGTCGCGGCGCACGTGCTCGTCGGTGTCGAACACGACTTCGCCCTTGCGCGTCTTTTGCACGACGGGAACGATCTGGTCGCGGAAGTAGCCCGCGTCGATGGCGGCGGCCGCCCGGCGGTGCGATTCGGCGGCCAGCGCGTCCTGGTCCTGACGGCTGATGCCGAACTTGGCGGCCACGTTTTCAGCGGTAACGCCCATGTGCATGCGGCCGAACGGGTCGGACAACGCGCCCGTCATCATGTCCAGCATGACGCTGTCACCCATGCGGGCGCCCCAGCGCTGCGACGGCACGATGTACGGCGCGCGGCTCATGCTTTCGGCGCCCGCGCCGATGGCGATATCGGCATCGCCCAACAAGATGGTTTGCGCTGCCGACACGATGGCCTGCAAGCCCGAGCCGCACAGGCGGTTGACGTTGAAGGCCGGGGTTTCCTTGGCGATGCCCGCGTTCATGGCGGCCACGCGCGACAGGTACATATCGCGCGGTTCGGTGTTGATGACGTGGCCGACCGCAACGTGGCCGACCTCGTCACCCTTGACGCCTGCGCGTTCCAGCGCGGCGCGGATGACAGTGGCGCCCAGGTCGCACGGCGGCACGTCTTTCAGCGCGCCCCCGAAGTCGCCAATGGCGGTGCGGACGGCCGAAGCGACGATGACTTCATTCATGGTGTTTCCTCCTTGTAATGCGCTCCATCATACTGCCGCCCACCCTCGCTTTGCCTAGGCCCGTACTCAAACCCGCCCCCTGTTTGCCTGGCCTGCATTCATGCGCGCCCGCTCTCTGCCTAGCCGCCAGACGGGCGTCCCGCTTTGCGCGCGGCGCGTTGTGCGATGAAGTTTTCAACCGCCTCCGCGTGCGCGGGCGTCTTGTGGGCCAGGGCCTGATAGGCGGCCGACAGCTCCAGCAAATGGTCCAGGCGGGCGTGCTGGCTTTCGCGCAACAGGCGCTTGGTCAGGCGCACGGCGTCTGGCGAATTGGCCGCGATGCGGCTGGCCAGTGCGTGCGCGGCGGGCAGCAATTCCGTGGCCGGCACCACGCGCGACACCAGCCCCCAGTCCAACGCCGTTTGCGCGCTGATGGCGTCGCCCGTGAACGACATCTCGGCCGCCCGCGCCATACCGATCAAACGCGGCAGGAACCAGGCGCCGCCGTCGCCGGGAATCAACCCCAGCTTCACGAAGCTTTCCGCGAACGACGCCCCTTCGGCTGCGATGCGCACGTCGCACATGCACGCCAGGTCGCAGCCCGCGCCGATGGCGGCGCCATTCACGGCGGCGATCGTCGGCACTTCCAGCGCATGCAACGCCAGCGGCAAACGCTGGATGCCGTGCCGGTATTCCTGACGCAACGCGGCGCTGCCCACCTCTGGGCCAATCTGCCGCTGCATGTCGTTGATGTTGCCGCCGGATGAAAACACATCGCCTGCCGCCGTCACGATCAGCACCCGCACGGCGGGGTCACGTTCAATGCGTGCGAACACCGCCAGAATCTGGTCCACGATGTCGCTGCCGGTCAGCGCGTTGCGCGTAGCGGGGTCGTCCAGCGTCAACGTTGCAACGCCCTGCGCGTCCAATTCGTAATGCACACGTTCCGTCATGCCCGCTCCTGATAGTGAAAGGGTTGATCGCCCCAGCGTAGGTGTAGGCGTTGCTTGCCGTCCAATATTAGTTTTCGCGCGGGTGATACGAGATTCGTATCGGAAAGCCCAAAAATAATATTGGACGCGCACAGCCGCAGGCCGCGATAGTGCGCTTTCGAGCCCCCCGGCCAAGCGCCGGCCCGCACCGGAGCGCCTCATGATCGACACGCTGGAACTCACTGCCATCCCCGCCGCCGACGAAGCCTTGCGCGCCGAGGTGCGCGACTTTCTGGCCGAGACGCTGGATGGCCTGGAACCCGATGAACGCGCGCGCTCGTGGATGGGGTTCGATGCAGGCTTCAGCCGCCAACTGGCCGAACGTGGCTGGCTCGGGCTGACACTACCGCGCGAACACGGCGGCGCGGCGCGCGGACATTTCGCGCGCTTCGTGCTGTCGGAAGAACTGCTGGGCGCGGGCGCACCGGTATCGGCGCACTGGATCGCCGACCGCCAAAGCGCACCGCTGATCTTGAAGTACGGCACGCCCGCGCAGCAGGCGTTCTACCTGCCCCGCATCTGCCGCGCCCAAGCCTTCTTCTGCATCGGCATGAGCGAACCCGGCTCGGGCTCGGACCTGGCCAGCATCCGCAGCCGCGCCGAGCCCACCGCGAACGGCTGGCGCTTGAATGGCAGCAAGATCTGGACAACCAACGCGCACCGTTCGCACTACATGATTGCGTTGGTCCGCACGTCAGGTACGGCAGAAGACCGGCATCAGGGCTTGTCGCAAGTCATCATCGACTTGTCGCTGCCCGGCGTGTCGATCCGCCCCATTGAAGACCTGGCCGGCGACGCGCATTTCTCGGAAGTGTTCTTCGACAACGTCGAGTTGGCCGACGACGCGCTGATCGGCCAGGAAGGCGCGGGCTGGGCGCAAGTGAATGCCGAGCTGGCGTTTGAACGCAGCGGGCCGGAACGTTTGTATTCCAGCATCGCGCTGCTGGAGTGTTGGCTGACGCATTGCCGTCGCCGTTCGGGTCACACGAACCCCGCTGATATGGCAGACCACCAGAACGATCATGCGGTGCTGGGCAGCATCCTGTCGCAGATGGCGGTGCTGCGCGCTCTGTCCGTGGCGGTGGCGGGCAAGCTCGCGGCAGGCGCCAGCCCTGCCGTCGAAGCCGCGCTGGTGAAGGACTTGGGCACAGCGCTGGAACAACAGATTCCACGCCTGATCGGCGACGCGCTGGGCCGCCATCCCAATACGCCGATTCCCTTGCCACTGATGCGCACGCTGGCGTACCTGGAGCAGGTGGCGCCCACGTTCTCGTTGCGCGGCGGTACGCGCGAAATCCTGCGCGGCATCATCGCGCGCGGGCTGGGACTTCGATAAGGACGATGACCATGGACACCTTGCTTGGCGACGCCGCCGAACGCCTGTTTGCCCAAACCTGCACGCCTGCCCTGCTGCGCGCCGCGGAACAGGGCCATAGCATTGCCGCCGCGTGGCAGGCCTGCGAAGACGCAGGCTTTGCGGATGCGCTGGTGCCCGAAGCGCAAGGCGGCGCGGGCCTGGATTTGGCCGACGCGCTGCCCGTGGTGTTGGCAGCCGGGCGGCATCTTTGCCCCTACCCCATCGCGCACACCGTGCTGGCGCGCGCCTGGCTCGCCCGCGCCGGACACGCCGTGCCAAAGGGGTCCATCGCCATCGCCGCGCAGGGTTTGTCGATGCAGCAGGATCGCATGACAGGCGTGAACGTGCCTTGGGTGCGCGTTGCGGACTATGTTCTAGCGCAGGCTGACGGGCACGTCTGGCTGCTGCCTGTTGCGGCCGGCTGCGTCGCGCCCAACGGCGTGCACGGCAGTCTGGATGGCGAAGCGTCTTGGGGCTTGCGTGCAGCCGTCCGCGTGGATGGCGAAGCGGCCGGGGCATCACGTATTGCCAACCGGGAGCATGGCGACGCTCCGTTGGATGAACTCGCCGCCATCGCCTATGCCGGCCTGATGGCCGGCGCCATGGATCGCGTGTTGGCGATGACGCTGGACTATGCCAACCAACGCACGCAATTTGGCAAAGCCATCGGCCGGTTTCAGGCGGTGCAGCAACAGATCAGCGTCATGGCAGAACACGTGTGGGCCGCGCGCATGGCGGCGCAACTGGCGTTTCAGGGGCGCGGCGGCCAGCCGCAAGCGTTGATGGCCGCATTGGGCAAAGCGCGCACCAGCCAGGCCGCACCGCTAGTCGCAGACATTGCGCACGCGGTGCATGGCGCAATCGGCATCACGGCGGAATTCGACTTGCAGTGCTACACAAGACGGCTGCGCGACTGGCGTCTGGCGGGCGGCTCGGAATCGTATTGGCACGCGCGGATTGGCGCGGCGGCGTTGAGTAGCCATCACGATGCGCTGACGTATCTGCGTACCGAACTCCAAGGGGCGGCGGGCTGACAGCGAAGCGCCGGAGAGCAACGTCCCGGATAGCAACGTCCCGGATAGCGAAGAGCATGATGCCAACGGACCCGATACCGAAGGGATAGCACCGATGCCGAATCCGATACGCGGGCCGTATCATCCTGGGCAACCCTCGCCCCGGACCGCCCCCATGGATTTTCGCCATCTTCAGCAGTTCCTGGTTCTTGCCGACACGCTGAACTTTCACCGCGCCGCCGAAAAGCTGCACATGTCGCAGCCGCCGTTGTCGGTGTCGATCCGCAAGCTTGAAGATATGGTGGGCGTGCCGCTGTTTGTGCGCGGACGCCAGGGCGTGCAGCTGACCGAAGCCGGCCTGGCCGCTCGCGACGAAGCGCGCCGCGCGCTGTTCCATGCCGAGCAGTTCCGCCTCGCGGCACGCGCGGGCGCGGCGGGCGAAGGCGGCACGGTGCGCGTCGGCTTCGTGGGCTCCGCCACGCACGGCATCCTGCCGCGCATCCTGCCCGCGTTTCGCCAGCGTTATCCTGGCGTGACGGTGGTGCTGCGCGAAGCCACGTCGATCCGCATCATGCAGGACCTGGCCGAAGATGCGTTGGAAGTCGGCATCGTGCGCGTGCCGGTGGCCATGGGCTCGAACGTTCGCTTAACCCCCCTGACCACCGAGAATTTTGCGCTGGCCGTGCCCAAGAGCCATCCGCTGGCGCGCCGCGGCCGCATCCGTCTAGCCGATCTGGCGGATGAGGCCTTCATCATGTACACCGCGACAGAAGCCGCGGGGCTGCGCATGGCGGCCATCAACGCGTGCCAGTTGCGAGGCTTCACGCCCCGCATCACGCAGGAAGCCGTGCAGGTGCAAACGCTGCTGAGCCTGGTTGAAAGCGGCTTGGGCGTGGCGCTGGTGCCGGCGGGCAGCCGGCGCCATCCCGGCCCCAATGTGGTCTACAAGACGCTGGCGGACTTTCCGGCAGACGCATCCATCGGCATTTCCCTGGCGTGGAACCCCGACATCGAACGCAGCGCCGCCCGCAACCTGCGCGAATTGGCCAGCCTGTCGTTCCGCGACAAGGGTGCCAAATAAGCGGCGCCGCGCTTGCGGCAAGATGGCCCGCAGGCTTAGGATGGAGCATGGTTGCGCCGCAGCGCCCCGTCAGACCGAGGGCGCGACGCGCGGCCGGCGTTTGAACCTTGTCAGCGATCCGGGAGCACATCGTGAAATCAGTTGCTGAGATTCTTAGGGAAAAGTCGAACAATTCCGTCGTGACGGTTTCACCGGATTCTTCGGTGTTTGACGCCATCAAGACCATGGCCGAACGCAGCATCGGCGCCGTCGTGGTGGTGGAGGGCGACACCGTGCTGGGCATGCTCTCCGAGCGCGACTACGCCCGCAAAGTCGTTCTGCAAGACCGCTCGTCGCGCAGCACCAAAGTGCGGGAAATCATGACCGACTCGGTCTATTACGTGGGCCCCACCGACACCCGGGAACACTGTATGGCCATGATGACGGAACGGCATTTTCGTCATCTTCCGGTCATCGAAAACGAAAAACTGATTGGTCTGTTGTCCATTGGCGACTTGGTCAAGGACATCATGAGCGAGCAGAAATTCATCATCCACGAGCTCGAACGCTACATCAGCGGCGGCCACGGCTAGTTGTCTGGCGAGTTGTCCGGCGAGTTCTCTCCCGAGCCGCCACCGCTAGCCGCCACGGCAAGTGGCGGCCATGACCCTGGCGGCTAGCCCGCCGCCAGTATCCGCGCCGCCGGCACGATCAGCCCCATGCCGGCTGCCAGCAACAGCACGAACACCATGCGCTTGACGGTCTTCATCGACCCGGCCGTGCTGTAGCGGCGCGCCACCCACGTCACGCCAATCACCACCGGCAAGGCCTGCAAACTCAG
The DNA here is from genome assembly GCF_902859595.1 of Achromobacter kerstersii. Taxonomy (GTDB): domain Bacteria; phylum Pseudomonadota; class Gammaproteobacteria; order Burkholderiales; family Burkholderiaceae_B; genus Achromobacter; species Achromobacter kerstersii. Next base: position 141,891 of record NZ_CADIJQ010000010.1, read on the forward strand.
CCAGAATGACGACGCCATGAACGCGCCCTGCCCGGTCACCAGCGTCAGGCGCACCACGGCATTCAGCGAAAACAGCACCAGCAGGCTGTTGCGGATGGACGCCAGCGGCAAGGGCTGGCGGTACAGGTGATACACCATGGGCGGCCCGGCGCTTGAGAACAAGCCGCCCAGCACGCCGGAAATTCCGCCGAAAAATACGAAAGAGGCTTTGGACGACAAGCGTTCCAGCGGCTTGGCGCGCGCCACCAGCAAGATGGCACAGGCCAGAATCGTGACGCCCAACAGCAGTTGCAGCAAGACCGCCATCGATCCGCTGATCCACGTCAGCGCGGCAACCCCGGCACCCACGCCCACCAGGCTGGCGATCATGGCCGGCCGCATCAGCGACCAGTTCACTTGCGGCTTGGCCCGCGCCAGCGTCACGGCGGCGTTCACCAGCGACAACACGCTGACCACATTGGCCACTTCCGACACCGACGCCAGCTGGAACACCCCCGACAAACCGAGAAGCACGAGTCCGAACGCAAAGCCGGTCATGGTCTGGGCATAGGTGGCGAGCGCCACGCAGGCCAGGAACAGCAAGTGGTGGGAGATACTCATGCGCTTTGAGGGTTTGGGGTCGCGGCGATGATATCACCGGGGTGCTGACCACCCGCCCAACGCGGGCGGGTGAACATGCCGAATCACATATCTTGTCACAACTGGAAGCGTCCCCGAACCCGGCCGCTGCGCGCTGCCGCTATCCTTGCCGCCCTGTCCGTCCTTGCCGGAAAGCTCGCGCTCAGAATGACGCCCAAACACACCACGATCAACACGGTAACCCTGACCTGCTCGACTTGCGGCAGCGCTCAGTTCACCAAATTGGCTCCGAACGAATACCGCTGCAATCACTGCCACGCGCTGACGCTGGTAGAAGATGACGTTGCCCAACGGCTGGAAAAGATTCTGCGCGGCATGCAGCAGCCCGCGCAGCACACGGCGATCAAGCCCGGGGCGCTGGCTGCGATTGCTTTCGTGGTGGTGGCCGCGGTGGTCGTGCCGCTGGTGATATCGCTGGTGTCATCAAACCGGACATCGACGCCGTATCGTGCGCCTGCCGTCACGCCGCCAATCGACGCGTCGCTGGTGAAGCTGACCGATGTGCGCGAGATCCAGACGCGCGGCAGCAAAGAGTTGGTCATGATGATGCGCAACGAAACGGGCAAGAAGATCGACCCGCCACGCGTCACGGCCACCTTCTTCCAGGGGGAGCTGACGCTGACGTCGTCCTGGGGTTCGATCTCGGCGCGTTCCCTGCAGCCAGGTGAATACGCGCCCTTGCGGATCTCGGTGCCGGGCAAGGCCTATACGCGCTACACGCTGCAGGTCGCAACCCCTGCGCCCGCCCGCGGCAAGCCCAACGATGTGGTGGCCAGCAGGGTGCAGCTGGTAAAGAATGATGGCGCGTACCGGCTGGTGGGATTGTTGAAGAATCAAGGACATGGCGACGCCAACAGCACCCAGATCACCGTCATCCTGTATGGCGAAGATGGCGCCATGATCGGCACCGGCAACGGCTACGCCGCCGCGGGTACGCTCGCGCCGGGCGCGGTGACGGCGTTCGATGCGCGGTGCGAAATGTTCGGCGACGGCAAGGTCGCGTCCTACGACTACATGGTGCAAAGTGAAAGCTGATCGTCGCGGCGCCCAGCCGCTGTCCTGGCCGGCCAAGGCCGTATTGGTGCTGATCATCCTGGCGGCCGCCGGGTTTGCATTGACGAAGTACACCGCCGCCGGCCCCTGGGCCATGCGCAAACTCGGCATGCAAGACGCGCCGGCCAACGACGCGCCCAACGTGGAAGCTGCCAAGGTGGAACCGCCCAAAGAGGCCGCCCCCGCCACCCGCATGGTGCGGGTCAGCCCGGCAGATGTGCGGGTGATCGACCATGTGCGCCTGACCACCGAAGAACTGCTGGACCCCGGCTTTGCGCTGTTCGACACCAAAGCGCTGACCTTGTCCGCGCCGCGTCGGCTGCTGGACGAAATCGACCGCCCGATCATGTACGCGGAAGTCGTCAACACCAGCCCGGACTATGTCGCCCTGTCGCCCCAGGCGCAGATCACCGTGTTCGATGGCTCGACCCCGCTGAAGGTCCGGCAGGACTGGACCCTGCCCGCCTATCTGTATCCGGGCGAGCGCGTGCCGGTGGCGCTGGTCGGCGGCAACTACGAACGCTACACCGAGGTCAAGACCGACTGGATGCCCGCCAAGCGCGCCGCCCTGCCCGGCCCCCGGCCCAAGCTGGACATTTCCGTCGACAACACCGAGGCCGGCGTCGGCACCGGCACGCTGAACTTCAGCTACCGCTACCGTTACAAATACGTCACCGTGACGGGCCGCGTGCGCAACGAGGATCAGGCGGAAGTGAACAACGTGCGGGTCTGGGTCAGCCTGTATGACGCGCAGGACAAGCTCAGCGGCGCCAGTTTCAAGGAACTGCGCCTGCCCAAGCTGCAACCCGGCGAAAGCGCCCCGTATGAGGTCATCGTGAAGCAGTACGGCGGGAATTTTGCGCGGGTTGGCGTGGTGTACGACGTCACGGCGCGCTAGCTCGCCCACAGCCCAATCCCCTGCCCAATCCCCAGCGCGCGCCCTGCGCGCCCCCTACGCTCGCCCTACGCTCGCCCTACGCTCCCCGTGCGCCGCGCCTGCGCGACCCCGCTCTGCGTCGCCGTAACGCAACAGCTATCGGCTCAGGTCTTATATAAGATATAAGACATTTGCTAGCGACTTCTGTTGCCTCTACAATTCCGGTCGAAAACCCTTCTTCCAACCCGACTTTGAGCAGGCCTCACATGCTGGATAACTACCGCCAACACGTTGCCGAACGCGCGGCTCTGGGGATTCCCCCGCTGCCCCTTACGGCTAAACAAACCGCTGAACTGATCGAACTGCTGAAGAACCCGCCCGCTGGCGAGGAGCAGAATCTGGTCGAACTGCTGACCTACCGTGTGCCGGCCGGCGTGGACGATGCCGCCAAGGTGAAGGCGTCCTACCTGGCCGCCGTGGCGCTGGGCAAGGAAGCTTGTGCGCTGATCAGCCGTGCCAAGGCGACGGAACTGCTGGGCACGATGCTCGGCGGCTACAACATTGGCCCGCTGGTCGACCTGCTGGACGATGCTGAAATCGGCACCATCGCCGCCGATGCGCTGAAAAAGACCCTGTTGATGTTCGACGCCTTCCATGACGTGAAGGAAAAGGCCGACAAGGGCAACGCCAACGCCAAGTCCGTGCTGCAAAGCTGGGCCGACGCCGAATGGTTCACCAGCCGCCCGGAACTGCCGGAAAGCCTGACCATCACCGTCTTCAAGGTGCCTGGCGAAACCAACACCGACGACCTGTCGCCGGCGCCTGACGCCACGACCCGCCCCGACATCCCGATGCACGCCCTGGCGATGCTGAAGAACAAGCGCGACGGCGCCGCGTTCGAACCGGAAGAAGACGGCAAGCGCGGCCCGGTCAAGTTCATCGAATCCCTGAAAGAAAAGGGCCACCTGGTCGCCTACGTGGGTGACGTGGTTGGCACGGGTTCGTCGCGCAAGTCGGCCACCAACTCGGTGCTGTGGTTCACGGGCGAAGACATCCCGTTTGTGCCGAACAAGCGCTTTGGCGGCGTGTGCCTGGGCAACAAGATCGCCCCCATCTTCTACAACACGATGGAAGACGCCGGCGCGCTGCCGATCGAACTCGACGTTTCCAAGATGGAAATGGGCGATGTCGTCGAACTGCGCCCCTACGATGGCAAAGCGCTGAAGAACGGCGAAGTCATCGCTGAATTCGAAGTGAAGTCCGACGTGCTGTTCGACGAAGTGCGCGCCGGTGGCCGCATTCCGCTGATCATCGGCCGTGGCCTGACCAGCAAGGCGCGTGAAGCGCTGGGCCTGGCGCCGTCGACGCTGTTCCGCCTGCCGAAAGACCCGGTCGACACCGGCAAGGGCTACACGCTGGCTCAGAAGATGGTTGGCCGCGCCTGCGGTCTGCCGGATGGCAAGGGCATTCGCCCGGGCACCTATTGCGAACCGAAGATGACCTCGGTCGGCAGCCAGGACACCACCGGCCCGATGACCCGCGACGAGCTGAAGGATCTGGCTTGCCTGGGCTTCTCGGCTGACCTCGTGATGCAGTCGTTCTGCCACACCGCCGCCTACCCGAAGCCCGTGGACGTCAAGACGCACCACACGCTGCCGGAATTCATCAGCACCCGTGGCGGCGTGTCGCTGCGTCCGGGTGATGGCGTGATCCACTCGTGGCTGAACCGCATGCTGTTGCCCGACACCGTCGGCACCGGCGGCGACTCGCACACCCGTTTCCCCATCGGCATTTCGTTCCCGGCCGGTTCGGGCCTGGTCGCCTTTGCCGCCGCCACCGGCGTGATGCCGCTGGACATGCCGGAATCGGTGCTGGTCCGCTTCAAGGGCAAGCTGCAACCCGGCGTCACCCTGCGTGACCTGGTCAACGCCATCCCGCTGTACGCCATCAAGCAAGGCTTGCTGACGGTGGCCAAGCAAGGCAAGAAGAACATCTTCTCGGGCCGCATCCTGGAAATCGAAGGCTTGCCGGACCTGAAGGTCGAGCAAGCTTTCGAACTGTCGGACGCTTCCGCTGAACGTTCGGCCGCCGGCTGCTCGGTGTTCCTGAACAAGGAACCGATCATCGAATACATCAACAGCAACATCGTGATGTTGAAGTGGATGATCGCCAACGGCTACGAAGACGAGCGCACGCTGGGCCGCCGCATCAAGGCCATGGAAGCCTGGCTGGCTGACCCCAAGCTGCTGGAGCCGGACGCCGACGCCGAATACGCCGCCATCATCGACATCGACCTGGCCGACGTGCACGAGCCCATCGTGGCCTGCCCGAACGACCCCGACGACGTCAAGACGCTGTCGGAAGTGGCTGGCGCCAAGATCGACGAAGTGTTCATCGGCAGCTGCATGACCAACATCGGCCACTTCCGCGCAGCCTCCAAGCTGCTGGAAGGCAAGCGCGACATCCCGGTCAAGCTGTGGGTGGCCCCGCCCACCAAGATGGACGCCACGCAACTGACCGAAGAAGGCCACTACGGCGTCTTCGGCACCGCTGGCGCGCGCACGGAAATGCCGGGCTGCTCGCTGTGCATGGGTAACCAGGCACAAGTGCGCGAAGGCGCGACCGTCATGTCGACCAGCACCCGCAACTTCCCGAACCGTCTGGGCAAGAACACGAACGTGTACCTGGGTTCGGCCGAGCTGGCCGCCATCTGCTCGAAGCTGGGCCGCATCCCGACCAAGGACGAGTACATGGCCGATATGGGCGTCATCAACAAGAGCGGCGACCAGATCTATCAGTACCTGAACTTCGACAAGATCGCGGACTACAAGGACGTGGCGGACGTGATCGAGGTGTAAGCTTTGCGCGCTAGCCAGGTGTCTTAGCCTGCTTGCAGTACGAACGACGGCCCCGGAGCAATCCGGGGCCGTTTTTCTTTGCAGGTCGTTTTCTTTGCAGGTCGTTTTCTTTGCAGGCTGCTTTCTTTGCAGGCTGCTTTCTTTGCAGGCTGCTTCCTTTGCAGGCAGCTCCCATTGCAGGCAGCTCCTTTTGCACGCCGCTTTCTTTGCAGGCCGCTTCCTTTTGGGGCCGAGTTCCGGGCAGAGGGTTTCAGCAGTTGCTCCCTTAACGCCAGAGCAAGCATCCGAACAGGAAACTTTTCCGGCGATACGTTTTCATACAATCGCGGTACCTTGTGACACCTGCCCGGCGCAGCATCCCGTTTGCGCCCCGAACCTGAGGAGGAAGCCCGCCAATGACCCGGCTTTTGCTGCCGCCGCTGCTACTGCTGGCGCTTGCCGGTTGCGCCACGGCGCCGCCATCGAACCCCGAGAATATTTGCGCGATCTTCCGAGAAAAGCCGGACTGGCACGACGCCGCCCTGAAGGTGCAGAAGAAATGGGGCGCCCCCGTCCCGGTGCCCATGGCGATGATGTACCAGGAGTCGTCCTTCAAACAGGACGCCGTGCCGCCCCGCTATTACTTCCTGGGCATCATTCCCTGGGGCCGCGTCAGCTCTGCCTATGGCTACGCCCAAGCCAAGGACGAAACCTGGGCCGACTACAAAAAAGAAGCCGGCGGATGGGGTTCCAGCCGCGACAACTTCGCCGACGCGCTGGACTTCATGGGCTGGTACATGAGCAAGTCACAACGCATCAACGGCGTGTCCAAATGGGACGCCTATGGCCAGTACTTGAATTACCACGAAGGCTGGACCGGCTACCGCAACCGCAGCTACGACCGCAAGGCCTGGTTGAAAACGGTGTCGCAAAAAGTGCAGGCACGCGCCGAGAAATTCTCGTCGCAGTACAAGAGTTGCGAAGGAGATTTGACGCGCGGGGGGTGGTTCTGGTGAGGGGATAGAGGAATCCCGTGGGCAATTGATCCTTATACAAAAATTTGTATAATCGCCGTATGAGCGTCCTCAAACTCGTCACCTTTTTAGGTACGGCACTTGACGAACTGCGGGCCTTTCCACTGCATGCACGACGCGACGCGGGGCATCAGATAGATCAGGTACAGCGCGGCTTGGAGCCGGACGACTGGAAGCCTATGACAACGATCGGACCAGGGGTCCGTGAAATTCGGCTTCGGGAAGAGTCGGGCGCGTTTCGCGTGATATACGTCGCAAAATTTGCCAAAGCTGTCTATGTCTTGCATTGCTTCCAAAAGAAGGCGGCAAAGACAGGAAAGACCGACCTGGATCTGGCGGCCAGACGATACCGCGATCTGTTGAAGGAGCTAGGCCTATGAGCAAGCAACAATTCGCCAGTGTGTGGGATGCCATTGAAGACACCCCCGCCGAAGCTGAAAACATGAAACTGCGCTCAGAACTCATGGTGGCGCTGAAGCATCACATTGCCCGATCGGAGATGAGCCAACAGCAAGCGGCGCAGCTGCTCGGCGTTACGCAACCGCGCGTGTCAGACCTGATGCGCGGCAAGATCAACCTGTTTGGCCTGGACGCCCTGGTCAATATGGCAACCGCCGCGGGCCTGCATGTGCAGATGACGATTCAAGAAGCCGCCTGAGCACCCGCTTGCTTTCCTTCAAATAAAAATCCCGGCGCCAGGCCGGGATTTTTTGTTGCGTACCGGCCAAAGCCGGCTGTGATCAGAAGTCCATGCTGGCTGACAACAGGAACGTGCGCGGGCCGCCCAGTACCAGATAGCCGTTGCCGGGGTATCCGCCCACCGACGACCAATAGTTGCGGTTGGCGATGTTTTCCACGCGGGCGCGCAGCGTCACGACGTGGCCGTCGATGTCCGTCATGTAGCGCAGGCCGGCGTCAAAGCGGGTCCAGCCGGGCACTTTGAGGGTGTTGGCGTCGTTCGCGTAAGACGAACCGGTGTAGACGACGCGGCCGTCCACGGCCAGGCCTTGCACGCCGGGGATGTCCCATTCCACGCCCATGTTGGCCTGAAAGCGCGGCACACCGATCACGCGGTTGCCGTCCAGCGAGGCGTTGCCGGTGGAGCGCTGCTCGGCATCCAGCCACGTCAAGCCGCCCAGCACGCGCACGCTCTTGATGGGCTCGCCGTAGACGGTCAGTTCCGCGCCTTGGTGACGGTCCTTGCCGGAGGTGGTCAGCTCGTTGCTGGCGTTGTACATCGCGCGCGGCTTGTCGGTGGAGAACAAGGCCAGACCGGCGCCAAGCCCGTCACCCTCGTACTTCACGCCGATTTCCTTTTGCTTGGACACGTAGGGTTGCAGGCTTTGGCCGACGTTAGGCACCGGCTTGCCGTTCGCGTTGGCAGGCGCGGTCGGCCCCGCGACCAGGGCTTCGATGTAGTTGGCATACAGCGATACGCTGGGCGCCACCTTGAAGACGATACCGGCGGCCGGCGAGTTGCGGCTGGCGTCATAGGCGCCGCTTTCCTTGCCCGTGTTGTAGGCGTAATCACGCTGCGACAAGCGTTGATGGCGGATGCCCAGGGTCAGCAGCACCTTGTCGTCCAGGAACGACAAGGTGTCACCCAGGGCGTAGCTGCTCATGCGCGTACGGCCTTGCAAGGCAGGGTTATCAATATCGTTGCCACGCAATGCTCCCGCGCTGAAGGCGGGCTTGTCGTAGGAGATCGGGTCATAGATGTTGGTCGGAAACGTATTGCCGAAATCCATGATGTAGGCGTTCTTCTTCTTCAGATCGAAGAAGGACGCCGACGCAACGATTTCGTGGCCGACCGGGCCGGTGCGCACCTTGGCGCGCAGGCCGAATTCGCCCGTGTTGACGCTGTCTTCACGGGTGTTGTCGAAGCGATAGAAATTGCCCGCGCCCGTGCTGCCGTTCGTCAACGTGACGTTGCCCAGCGAGTTCGCTTCATCGCTGCGGCGGAATCCGTAGGCTGCCCAGCCGGTCAGCTTGTCGCTGAAGTCATGTTCCGCGCGCAAGGTGCCGAACACATCGCGTTCGTTGGAGTACGACCACGGTTGCGCGTAGTTGGAGCTGGCGTCCGGTGCGTCGGGCACGGTGGTGACGCCCGCGCCCAGCGTCACGTTCGGACGCGCGCGCTTGAGCTTGTTTTCCTGCCAGCCGATATCCCCCGACAAGCGCGTATCCGCCGAGCGCCAATCAATGCCCAGCGACACCAGGCTGGTGCGGGAATGTTCATCATCAATCGCCGTATCACCACTGCGTTGCGCGGCGTTCAGGCGGATGCCAGTGCTGTCGTCCGGGCCAAAGCGGCGGGCGATGTCGGTGGACAACTGAAACTGGCCGCCGCTGGAAATACCGGTCGTGACGCGCGTCAGCGGATCGTTCGGGGCGCGCTTGGGCACCAGGTTGATCACGCCGCCGATACCGCCGCCGCCAGGGGTGGCGCCGGTCAGGAATGCCGTTGCGCCGCGCAGCACTTCCACGCGTTCGAACAGTTCAGTGGCGATGTACTGGCGCGGCAGCAGGCTGTACAGGCCGTTGTAGGCCACATCGTCCGAGCTCAGGATGAAGCCGCGAATGAAGTACGACTCCTGAAAGTTACCGAAGCCGCGCGCCACGCGCACGCCGGAGTCGTTTTGCAGCACGTCGCCGACGCTGCGTGCCTGCTTGTCCTGGATCAGCTCGTTCGTGTAGCTGGTGATGCTGAACGGCGTGCTCAAGTTGTCTTGCGTACCCAGAATGCCGACGCGGCCGCCGGTGGCGACTTGGCCGCCCGCGAACGGGGCCGACAGGCCGCCTGCCGACGCGTCCGCGCTGGCTTCGACCTTGATGGCTTCCATGGATACGGTAGCGTCGCCAGATTGGGCAGCCGGAGCCGTCTGGCCATAGGCTGCGCCCAGGCACGGAAGCGTGGCCGCCACGCAAGCTAGAGTTCTGATTTTCATATCGGGATCGATGGGCTAGAGAATGCGCGTCACCGCGCGAAGAAACACCAAATCCCGATGGGGTCACGCGCGGAAAACGGCTTATCTCCTTGCACTACCGCAAGGCTGTACAACGGCCCTGCCGAGCCCGTTCACCATGGGGTATTGAGGTCTGACGACGAAAATGTTATCAAACCGAGAATCATTCTCATACCATTTCCAACGCAGGAAAACCCGCCCGTTGCCCGGCCGCAACAAGTCGGGTTCGTTAAGGTCAAGGTCAGGATCAGGCGGCTAAATCGGGCTGCAACCGCCCAAAATCACCCGCCTCGAAAGCGGTTTCCGACTGGGTCAGACCGCGTCGGGCTGGCTTGGCGGCCGCATGGGGCTGGCCTGAAGCGGCTTCGATGGCGCCGCCCGCAATCAGCACGAAATGCACCGGCGCCCTGCCCGCCATCAAGACCAGCACGCCATGTTCATCGTCAACGGACGCCGACGCGGCCAGGGCCGAGCCCGCGTGCACCACAGCGAAATCCGGGTCACCGCCCGGCCGTTTCGGCAAGGCCGGTGCGCCCGTCAGGCGATGCCTGGCGCGTACGCCCACCTCCCCCTGCACCGCATAGATCCAGGCATTCCACCCCGGCGCCAACGGCACCAGTTGCGTCGCGCCGGGGCGCAGCCAGGCGTCCAGCAGCATCAGGGGGTCTGGCGTGGCCAGCGGCGATTGCCAGCCGCTATGGCTACCCGCCGCCACGCGGATACGGCCCGCGTCGGTCTGGATGACGGGCATCTCCCAGCCCCGCAGCAACGCAATGCCTGGCGCTTGGGCGGGCTGGCGGTCTGACAGCTTGATCCCGATGCGCAGCCCGTGCAGCCGCGCCTGCGCCTCGGGCCGGTGTACCCGCAGAATCCCCTGGCTCGCCTGCGTCCAATGCAGGTCGCCCGCCCGGATCTCGTGGTCGTCCTTGGTGCTGCCCAGGCTTTGCATGACGCCCTTGGAGTCCTCCAGCAACAGCGTCGCGGCGCACAGGCCGGGGGCCGGCTCAGGCGCCGTGGCAGGCCCTGTCATGACGAAGTGGTCCACGCTGACCACTGGCGACGGGCTGCGGGAAAAATCGGTGTGGCGGAACGGGCGGACGGTGCAGGCGTCGCCCGCGGACTGGACCGGGCTGGCAACGACGTTACTGAGATGGATAGTCAAAAAAGTGCTGCCTGGGGAAGTGGTAACGCTGGCTGACGCCAAGCTTATGAGTTCCACCTGGCGGACAGTAGAGCCCAATTTCAGGAATAGTTGTCCTGTCTTGCAGGACAATTCGCTCCTTTTTCGTTCGCGCCCAGCTGAAACCCCCATGCAATCGCACATTCATCACGTCGACGACCTGCTGCTCTTTAGCGAGGTCGTTGAAAAAGGCGGCTTCTCCGCCGCCGCGCGTGTGTTGAATATGCAACGTTCGAAGCTCAGCCGGCGCGTGGCCGAGCTGGAAGCGCGCCTGGGTGTCCGGTTGCTTCAACGCAATACGCGCCGGGTATCGCTGACCCCGATGGGCGAACAGATCTATGTGCATGCCCAGACCATGGCCCGCGAAGCCCGCACGGCGTTCGATCTGGCGGCGTCCATGGGCGACACCCCCAGCGGCCTGCTGCGCATCACGGCGCCGTCTCCGCTGGCTGTGACCTTGTTGGGGGACATGGTGGCCCGCTTCTGCATGGCGAACCCCGGGGTACGGGTGCTGCTGGATACGCGTGACGAAATCATCGACCTGGTCGGTGAAGGCTATGACCTGGCGTTTCGCGCCATGAGTTCGGCGCTGACGGACTCCCGGCTGATCGGCCGTGAACTGGCGCTGGTGCCGCTGACGCTGCTTGGCGCGCCAGCGCTGGCCCAGGCGCGGCCGCGCCACCCCCGCGACCTGGCCGCCCTGCCCTTGCTGGCGCACGCCACGCAAGACAACCGCCACACGTGGCGCTTTACCGGGCCGGCTGGGGAAATCGAGACTTTGGAATTCCAGCCGCGCTGCCTGAGCAGCAACATGGCCACGCTGCGTTCGATGGCGCGCAGCGGGCTGGGCGTGGCGCTGCTGCCGCACTACCTCAGCGCAACCATGATGGCCAAGGGCGAACTGGTTCCGATTCTGCCCGGCTGGCAGGCCGCGCCATCACGCATCTACGCCATCATGCCCGCCCGCCGCGGCGAGCCTCTTGCGCTGCGCCGCTTTCTGGAACTGGCGGCGGCGGAGCTGCCCGTGTTGCTGGCTTGAGACCCCGCATCTAATCCAGCTTGATGTGATTCGCCTGAATGACCGCGCCCCACCGCTCGCGGTCTTCCGCCACGTAGCGGTCGGTTTCCGCCTGATCACGCGGCGCCTGGATGACCAGCCCCAAGGTCTGGAAACGTTCGCGGAAATCCGGTTGCGCCATGACGCGCGCAACCGCCTCCTGCAAGGCTCGCCCTTCGGCGGCCGGCGTCGCTTGCGGCACGGCGATGCCAAACCAGGTGGCTGCGCGGAACCCCGGAAAGCCGCTTTCCGCCACCGTCGGCACATCGGGCAGCACGGGCAGGCGTTCCGCCGTCGTTACCGCCAAGGCCTTGATTTTGTTCTCTTTCACCAGCGGCAGCGACGTGCTGATCACATCCACCATCAGTTGCGTGTCGTTGGCCATCAGCGAGCTCAAGGCCGGCGCGCTGCCGTTGTACGGGATGTGCGCAATGTCGACGCCGGTGCGCGACTTGAGCAATTCCGTCGCCAGCTGCAAGGGGTTGCCAATGCCCACCGACGCATAGTTCAGCTTGCCCGGACGCGTCTTGGCGTAGCTGACGAATTGCGCCAGCGTGGTGGCCGGCACCGCGTTGTTCGCCACGACCACCAGCGGCAGTTCAGCCACCACCGACAGCACGCGGAAATCGCGCGCGGCGTCGTAGGCGATCTTCTGATACAGCATGGGGTTCAGCACCATGCTGGCATTGCTGGCCAGAAACAGGGTGTAGCCATCGGGCTGGGCGCGGGCCACCTGCGTGGCCGCAATCATCGTGTTGGCGCCCGGCTTGTTCTCCACCACGACGGGCTGGCCGAGTTCGCGCGACAGGCGCTCGGCCAGCACGCGCGACAACTGATCCGCCGCGCCGCCCGGCGTATACGGCACCACCAGCTTCACCGGGCGGTCAGGGAACGCCGCCAGCGCTTGGGGTGCAATTGCCGCGCAAGCCAGCACGGCGGCCGCGGTGCGGCCCAACCAACGATTCATTTTCAACATGCTTGTCTCCCGAGTCTTGAACGACTCTTGTAGTGGGTACTGCTGGGGTACTACTGGGGTATTGCTGGGGTATTGCTGGGGTATTGCTGGGGTGTTGGCCTGACGTTCGCCGCTACACCTTGCGCGCCTGCCCCTCCCAGAACTCGGCGCGCAGGCGGCGTTTGGCGATCTTGCCGTTGTCGTCGCGCGGCAAGGCCGGGCGCAGTTGCAGGTCGCGCGGGATCTTGTAGCGCGCGACGCGGCCAGCCAGCCATTGCAGGGCGTCCTGCACATTCACCGTGGCGTCCGGCGCGGGTTGAATCAAACCCAGCAAGCGTTCCCCGAACTCGGCATCCGGCACGCCAAATACGGCGCAATCAGCCACGCCCGGGTACTGCGTCAGGTGGTGTTCGATTTCGGCGGGATAGATGTTCACGCCGCCGGAAATCACCAGGTCCGATTCGCGGTCGCACACGAACAGATAACCGTCTTCGTCCACATAGCCCAAGTCACCCAGGCCGATCAGGCCGTCGCGCTCGACGGCCTGGCGGGCCTCGGGGTGGTTGCGGTAGGTGAAGTCGGCATAGGCCGGCTGGCGCACGTAGATGCGGCCGACCTCGCCGGGCGCGCAAAGCGACCCGTCTTCGGCATACACGCGCACCTGCGCCGGCCCGATGGGCCGCCCCGCGCTGCCGGGCTTGGCCCGCGCCTCGTGGGAGTCAATTACCGTCACCATGCCTGCCTCGCTGGACGCGTAGGTTTCATGGACCACGGGGCCTAGCCAGTCGATCATGGCCTGCTTGAGTTCAGGCGCGCACGGCGCCCCCGTCGACGCCACGAAACGCAGCGACGACAAGTCGAACGACGCTCGTGTGCGCGCATCCAGCTTCAGCAGCCGCACATACATGATGGGCACGAGATAGATGGTGTCGATGCGATGCTGTTCGATCAGGCGCAACACCTCGATGGGATCAAAGCGCGCGGTCAGCACCAGCGTGTCGCACACGCGCAGCGCCACCTGGGCGAAGACGCTGGGCGCGCTGTGATAGACCGGCGCGGGCAGCAAGGCCCGGCATCCGGGGCGCAATCCGTAGGCTTGTTCCACCACGGCTTCGACGGCCGCCAGGTGCTCGGGCAGATGCGCCACCGGAAACGGCTGACGCACCACGCCCTTTGGCCGGCCGGTGGTGCCCGAGGTGTACGCCATGTGCCCGCGGGGCGCGACGAGCGGCCCGTCGTAGCGCGGCTGCGCATTGCGCCAGGTTTCGTAGTTGTTGGCTTCGAAGTTGTTGGCTTGGAAGTCGTTGGCTTCGAAGTTGTTGGCTTCGAAGTCGTTGGGGGCAGACTCGTCGGGGTCGGACTCGTCGGCGGCTACATCAATGTTGCCGGCCACCGACTTCCCGCCGCCCATCACCCGCAGCGCGGGCAGCCCCTTGGGCAGCGCGGTCCAGACCTGCCGCCACAAATCGTCTTCGGCAATCACCAGCTTGGCGCCGCTATCGGTCACCAGAAACGCCACTTCCTCGGCCGTGTAATGCCAGTTGATCGGGCAGTAATAGCAGCCCAGCCGCTTGCAGGCCTGGATGATTTCCAGATACGGCATGCCGTTGCGCAGCAGCACCGCGATCACATCGCCTTCGCGCACGCCCATCGCCGCCAGGCCGGCCGCCACTTGCTCGCCGCGCGCAACCAGCGCGTCACGGGTCAACTCAATGCCGCCCGCAATGATGCGCCCGCTCATGCCGGCTTCCCGGCGCGCTGCGCCTTGTCTTGTGCGGTGCGCGCCTCGATCGCGGCGCGGGCGGCCGCCCAATCGTCGTCGCTCCATTCGAAGTACTGCTTGAAGTACGCGCCGTTGGCCAGGTAGTCGCCGCCGTCCAGCGCAATCGTCTGGCCGTTGATCCAATCGTTGCCCGGCCCCAGCAGGAACGCGGCCAATTCGCCGATGTCGTGCCCGGTGCCCAGACGGCGCATCGGATTTTGCTGGGTCAGCGCGTCCTGGCCATCGCCGTTGGGGCGCAGCCTTGCGGTTGCGCCTTCGGTGGGAATCACGCCAGGCGCGATGGCGTTCAGGCGGATACCGTGGCGGCCCCATTCCACCGCCAGCGACTTCGTCATCGCGTCGATACCCGCCTTGGACATGGCCGACGGCACCACGAACGGCGAGCCCGTCCAGACCCACGTCACCACAATCGACACCACCGCGCCGTGCGTGCCGGTCTCGATCCAGCGCTTGCCGACCGCCTGGGTCATATAGAAGGTGCCGCGAAATACCGTGTCGGCGATGGCGTTGAAGCCGCGCGCCGACAGCTTCTCAGTCGGGCTGATGAAGTTGCCCGCGGCATTATTGATCAGGCCGTCCAAGCCGCCATGCTCGCGCCAGATGCCGTCCACCATGGCGTCCACGGCGTCGGCATCGCGGATGTCGACGGCATGCGCATGGGCCTGGCCGCCGTAGCGGGCGCGCAGCGTGGCCGCGGCAGCTTCAACGACCGACAGCCGGCGGCCGCACAGGTGCACGGTGGCGCCCAGCGCGGCCAGTTGTTCGGCCATGGCGTAGCCCAGCCCGGTGCCCCCGCCTGTGACCAGGACGCGCTGACCGCGGAACAGATCCGCGCGGAACATGCTTTGGACCATGGGATTGTCTCCTTTATGTCGATATGGATTTGCTTTGGACCGAGAGTATCAACGCCAATATTCCGCGACAATCCTTCGGCTTGCGTAAACTATGTTTCCTCACAGGCAACAATCGAAGACGCCCATGTCCGCCTTGCCCGCGCTAGACCTGAACCTGATCCAGCTGTTCGTCACCATCGTCGAAGCCGGCACGCTCAGTGAGGCGGCCTTGCGCCAGGGCGTGACGCGGTCGCACGTCAGCCGGAATCTGCAAAAGCTCGAGCGCACGTTCGGCGCCCAACTGATCCGGCGCACCACCCGCCGCCTGGAACTGACGCAGCAAGGCACGGTGCTGTATGAGCACGGCGCGCGCATGTCGCGCGAGGTGGAATCGGCGCGACATACGCTGCAGAAGCTGGGCGCGGAACCCACGGGCCATGTGCGGCTGTCCTTGCCCACCGGCCTGGGCGAGCTGGACGCGCTGCGCCCGCTGCTGGTGCGATTTGCGCTGGAACACCCCAGCCTGAGCCTGCGGGTGCTGTTCTCCAACCGTGTCAGCGACCTGATTTCGTCAGAAATCGATGTGGCGCTGCGGGTAATTTCGACGCCGCCGCAGGACTACGTGGCCCGCGAGCTGGGCGAAGTGAAATGGCATCTGTGCGCCGCCCCCGGCTACTTGCAGCGCGTGGGCAAACCCGCCCACCCGCGCGACCTGGGCCGGCTGGATTTTCTTTGCCCGCCTGGCCCCAAGCCACAAACGACGCTGCGCCTGACCCGCAAAGGCCAGGTTTACGAAGCCAAGCTGGCGCCCCGGCTGCAATCCGAGTACTTCCCCTTTCTGGCCCAGGCCGCGCGCGACGGCGCCGGCATCGCGCTGCTGCCCGCCTACATCGTGCAGCCCGATCTGGAAGCCGGCCGGCTCATTGAAGTGCTGCCGGCCTACAAGGCGCAAGGACCGGGCGACAAGTTGTTCATCCTGACGTCCCCCACGCCCTACCCGTCGACCGCTCAACGCGCGCTGGTCGACTTTTTGAAATCCGAGCTGGAACCGCTGTTGCGCGGCTTCCTGGCCTGATCTGAAATTTTCCTGACCGCCGCCACGCCACGGTAGAACTTCCCTGTTAAAAACGCGGGGTCTTGCAGGCTTGGCTCATGTCCGCCAAAGTAGGGGTTTTGCAGTGCGGGGAGTGCCATCCCGGTGCCTTGCCGGAACTTGGACGGAACTTTGACGTGCGCCCCAAGTCTTATATAAGATATAAGACATGCAGCCGCGCAAGGGCTTGTCTCCCCTACAATGACAACCGCGCAAAATCGCCAGAAAATGCCGCCTGCGCCTGGGCACATACAGTCGGGCAAAACAACGGAGTCCATCATGCCGCACAACACTCTAGACACCCTCAAGAACTTCAAGATCGGCAATAAATCCTGTCAGTACTATTCGCTGCCGGCGCTGGGCAAGTCCCTCGGCATTGATGTGCAGCGGCTCCCGGTTTCTATCCGCATCGTGCTGGAATCCGTGCTGCGCAACTGTGATGGCAAGAAGGTCACTGAAGAGCACGTGAAGCAGCTGGCCAACTGGCAAGCCAACGCCCGCCGCGAAGACGAAATCCCCTTCGTCGTGGCGCGCGTGGTGTTGCAGGATTTCACGGGCGTGCCGCTGCTGGCTGACATCGCCGCCATGCGCTCGGTCGCCGACAAAATGGGCAAGAGCCCCAAGAGCATTGAGCCGCTGGTGCCGGTTGACCTGGTCGTCGACCACTCGGTCATGATCGACTACTTCGGCACCAAGAACGCGCTGGACCTGAACATGAAGCTGGAATTCAAGCGCAACCAAGAGCGCTACCAGTTCATGAAGTGGGGCATGCAGGCGTTCGACACGTTCGGCGTCGTGCCCCCGGGCTTTGGCATCGTCCACCAGGTCAACCTGGAATACCTGGCGCGCGGCGTGCACCAGGACAAAAAGAACAACGTCTATTACCCCGATTCGCTGGTGGGCACCGATAGCCACACCACGATGATCAACGGCATCGGCGTGGTGGGCTGGGGCGTGGGCGGCATCGAAGCCGAAGCCGGCATGCTGGGCCAGCCCGTGTACTTCCTGACGCCCGACGTGGTGGGCGTTGAGCTCAAGGGCCAGTTGCGCGGCGGCGTCACCGCCACCGACCTGGTGCTGACCATCACCGAAATGCTGCGCCGTGAAAAAGTGGTGGGCAAGTTCGTTGAATTCTGCGGCGAAGGCACCGCCAGCCTGACCGTGGCCGAACGCGCCACCATCGGCAACATGGCGCCGGAGTACGGCGCCACCATGGGCTTCTTCCCCGTTGACGAACGCACCATCGACTACTTCCGCGGCACCGGCCGCACGGAAGCTGAAATTGCCGCCTTTGAAGCCTATTTCAAGGCGCAGAAGATGTTCGGCATTCCGGCCGCCCAAGACATCAACTTCACCAAGCTGCTGACGCTGGACCTGTCCACCGTCGCCCCGTCGCTGGCCGGCCCGAAGCGCCCGCAAGACCGCATCGAAATCGGCAACGTCAAGAACACGTTCATCGACTTGTTCTCCAAGCCGGTCGCTGAAAACGGCTTCAACCAGCCCGCCGAAAAGCTGGCCGAAACCTTCACCACCAGCACCGGCACCAAGATCAAGAACGGCGACATCCTGATTGCCGCCATCACGTCTTGCACCAACACGTCGAACCCGAACGTGCTGCTGGCCGCAGGCCTGTTGGCCAAGAAGGCCGTGGAAGCCGGCCTGAAGGTGCCCAAGCACATCAAGACCTCGCTTGCGCCCGGATCGCGCGTCGTGACCGACTACCTGACCAAGACGGGCCTGCTGCCCTACCTGGAAAAGCTGGGCTTTGACGTGGCCGCCTACGGCTGCACCACCTGCATCGGCAACGCGGGCGACCTCACGCCGGACCTGAACGAAGCCATCACCGGCAACGACCTCGTCTGCTCGGCCGTGCTGTCTGGCAACCGCAACTTCGAAGCGCGCATCCACCCGAACATCAAGGCCAACTTCCTGGCCTCGCCCCCGCTGGTGGTGGCGTACGCGCTGGCCGGCACCGTCACGCGCGACCTGATGACCGAGCCGGTTGGAAAGGGCAAGAACGGCGACGTCTGGCTGGGCGACATCTGGCCCACGTCCGAAGAAGTCGAAGCGCTGATGAAGCATGCGCTGGACCCGAAGGTGTTCGAGGCCAACTACGGCCAGGTCAAGAGCAACCCGGGCAAGCTCTGGGAAAACATCAAGGGCGTCAGCGGCGACACCTACAACTGGCCCGACTCCACCTACATCGCCGAACCGCCCTTCTTTGAAGGCTTCGACATGACGCCGGCCGCGATGCCCACCGTCAAGAACGCGCGTGCGCTGGGCGTGTTTGGTGATTCCGTCACCACCGACCACATCTCGCCCGCCGGTTCCATCAAGGAAACCTCTCCCGCAGGCAAGTGGCTGAAGGAAAACGGCGTCATGAAGGCCGATTTCAACAGCTACGGCTCGCGCCGCGGCAACCACGAAATCATGATGCGCGGCACGTTTGCCAACGTGCGCATCAAGAACCTGATGATCCCGTCGTTGCCGGATGGCAGCCGCTTCGAAGGCGGCGAGACCCTGTTCCAGCCCACCGGCGAACAGATGTCGATCTATGACGCCGCCATGAAGTACGTGGCCGACGGCACGCCCACCGTGGTGTTCGGCGGCGAAGAATACGGCACGGGCTCGTCGCGCGACTGGGCGGCCAAGGGTACGCAACTGCTGGGCGTGAAGGCCGTGATCACCCGCAGCTTCGAACGCATCCACCGCAGCAACCTCGTCGGCATGGGCGTGTTGCCGCTGCAGTTCAAGGGTACGGACAGCGTGCAGTCGCTGGGCATCACGGGCGAAGAAACGTACGACATCTCGGGCCTGGAAAACGGCATCAAGCCGATGCAGGACGTGACGCTGACGATCACCCGCAAGGATGGTTCGAAGCAGGACGTAACCGTGCTGCTGCGCATCGACACGCCGATCGAGGTTGACTACTACCAGCACGGCGGCATCCTGCCCTTCGTGCTGCGCCAGTTGCTCGCGGCCTAAGCACGTTACTGCGCCGCACCGCGCCGAGCGCGATGCAAAAAGCCCCGGAACCGCCAGGTTCCGGGGCTTTTTACTGGCGGAAAACGGCCGGCGTCTGCCGCCGAACGAATACGCGCCAGTCGCCTAAGGGCTTCGCATCAGTCGTCGAACTGATACGCGTCCATCGCCAGCGCGCCGTACGAAATCTCGTCGTTCAGACGCTTGGCCGATGCGCCCGCCGCGCCCAGCGCCACATACAAAGGCATCAGGTGATCGTCGTGCGGATGGGCCTGCAACGCGCCCGGCGCCTGCGCCTGCCAGTCCAGCAGCGCCGGCACATTGTGCTCGGCCAGATTGCGCGCATACCACTCCTGAAACGCCGGCACGTACGGCACCGCCGGCGCATTCTGCGGCATGCGGACATGGCGCAGATTGTGCGTCAACGACCCCGACCCGATGATCAGGATGTCTTCATCACGCAGCGGCGCCAACGCCCGCCCCAGCGCCAGCTGGCCCGCGGCATCCCGGCCCATGTCCAGCGACAACTGCACCACAGGCACGTCCACGTCGGGATACAGGTAGCGCAACGGCACCCAGGCGCCGTGGTCCAGCGGACGGCGCGGGTCGCGGTCGGCGGCAATGCCCGATTCGGCCAGCAGCGCCTGCACGCGCGCGGCCAGCTCGGGAGAACCCGGCGCGGCATATTGCAGCGTGTAGAGCTCTGGCGGAAAGCCGCCGAAGTCATGCCAGGCCACCTGTTGATCGCGGGTGGACAGCGCCAGGCCCTCGCCCATCCAGTGCGGCGACACCACCAGAATGCCGCGCGGCTTGCGGCCTTGCGCAGCGCTCCAATCCGCCAGCACGGGGCCGGTCAGGCCCGGTTCAACGGCCAGCATGGGCGAGCCGTGAGAAACAAAAAGCGTAGGCCAACGCATGGCGAAGCCTCCAGAGAATAAGTTGATGGAAGCATTTTCAGCTGTTTCCAATCAGCAATAAACCCCCGCAGTGGGGATAATCTGTTGTCATTCCAGCACTAATGTGCCGAAGCGTCCGCCTCGCTCGCCGCATTGCCCTATTACCAGGCAATGCCGCGCCGTCATGCCGGTGCGCGCGGCGGGCGTTAAACTACGTCGTTACACACTTACTGGACGTCCCTCGAAGTTATGGCCCGATCCCGCAGCCAATCCGCTCCCCGCATGACCCGTGACGCTACCCGCCTGGTTGCGCTTGCCCAAGCGCTGAACCGCTCGGGCAGCCGCGTCGAAGACGTGTTCTGGGAGAACCAGCTTGGCGAGGCGATCCCCAAGCTGCTGAAGGCCGGGCAGGATGCCCCGCTGGAAGCGGCCCTGGACCACCTCGCGCAAAGCGACATAGGCGCTTACGAGGTCTTGATCGAGCAGGCCGAAACCCTGTCTGAATCGATGAAGATCGAGAAAAACGGCGTCCAGTACGACGTATTGCTGATCGTCGCGCCCATCGTCGCCTGGACCCGGTACGCCATTCCCACCGGCCCCGTTTCCGCCACCGCCCAACAGGCGCTGCTGGCTCAGTTGCATGGCCATGTGTTGTCCAGCCAGGCCCGCACCGCGCTGATGCCCATGCTGGTCAGCGTGGACCAGATGCCGCGCACCTTCGGCGAAACCTGGCAGTGGTTGCAACGCCTGGGTTCGCAGGCGCTGGGCGCCGAAACGACGAAGCCGACGCTGAACACCGAAATCGAAACCGCCAACATGCTGGCCGACACGCGCTACATCATCGGCGCGGTGGCAGTGCCCGAAAACGCGCCGATCTTCCGCTGGCAGGAAAGCATGGGCGACGCCGACGCCACCCGCGACGCCTGCCAGGCGCAATGGGCCGAGCAGGCGCAGCCCACGCTGGCCGCGCTGCTGCCGGGCTGCGGTTTCGAAGCGCTGTTGCCTGACGCCTATTACGTCAGCAACCGCGAAGCCGACCGCCGCGTGCGCCCGTTGTCGCTGCGCGCCGCCATCAGCTGGCTGGAAGGCGCGGTCAGCCTCGAAGCCTCGCAATTGCGCGCGGTCGTGGCCGGCTGCGGTGAAAGCCGCATCGACGAATACCGCATCAGCTTCACGGCACGCAGCAGCAACGACGTCTACTACGGCTGCGTGTGGCCGCTGTACGGCCGCGAAGAAGAGCTGCCGTCCGAAGAAGGCCAGCCCGATGTGGTCGACGAAATCGCCGCATTGCTGAAGGAATACGGGGTCACCGAAGTGCGCCGCATTCCCGGCGTGCTGCCGGCCGAGTACTGCGAAGATTGCGGCGCGCCCTACTTCCCCAATCCCCTGGGCGAGCTGGTGCACGCCGAACTGCCCGAGGACGCCGAGGCCGCGCCCGCCAAGTTCCACTAAGCGGCCATGCAAGCGGACATCTTCTGCCGGGTCGTCGACAACTACGGCGACATCGGCGTGTGCTGGCGGCTGGCCCGCCGGCTTGCGCAAGGCCGTGGCTGGGATATCCGCCTGTGGGTCGACGACCTGGCCAGCTTTGCACGCATCCAGCCGGGCATCACCGTGTCAGCCCCCCGCCAGCAGTTGGGCGGGGTCGACATCGTCCATTGGTCCGACACGCCTGACCCGGCCCTGACCGCCCGCGATGTCGTCATCGAAGCCTTTGCCTGCGACCCGCCGCCCGCGTTTCTGGACAGCATGCGCCAAACGCATCCTGCCTGGATCAACCTGGAATATCTGAGCGCGGAAGCCTGGGTGGAAAGCTGCCACGGCCTGCCCTCGCAGCGGCCCGACGGGCTGGTCAAGCACTTCTTCTTTCCGGGTTTCACGGCAGCCACCGGTGGCCTGCTGCGTGAACCCGGCCTCACCGCCGAGCGCGACGCGCTGCAAGCGTCGATAGACCAGCAAAATGCCTTCCTGCGCACGCTAGGCGTGGACGAGGCCGTGCTGTTGCGCCGGCAAGACGGCGCGCGCACGGTGTCTCTGTTTTGCTACCCTTCCGCGCCGGTCGATGCGCTGGTGCAGGCCCTGGCGGCGGACCCGCGCGCAAGCGTTCTGCTGGTGCCAGAGGGCATCGCCCCCGGGCTGGAAGCGGCCTGTTCGGCGCCCGGCGCGCCGCTGCTCGCGCGCCTGCCGTTCGTGGCACAACCGGATTTCGACCGCTTGCTGTGGAGTTCGGACCTGAATTTCGTACGCGGCGAAGATTCCTTCATCCGCGCCGCCTGGGCCGCCCGGCCGCTGGTGTGGCAGATCTACCCCCAAGACGAAAACATCCATCTGGAAAAGCTGGACGCCTGGCTGGCCCGCTATCCGGCCCCGGATTCCGCCCACGCGCTCATCCGCGCCTGGAACCAGCCGGAAACCGGCCAAACACAAGCAACGGCCGCCGCAGCGCTTGCGCCCGCAGCATGGAAAGCCTGGGCCAACGCCGCGCGCGACTGGGACGCCAGCCAGGCCGCGCGCCCGGATCTCGCCGAAAATCTGGCCGACTTTTGCGCAGACTTGGCCAAGAAACGTTAGAATAGAGAGTTTTCTGAGTCGCCCTGAATGTGTCGGGCCTCAACTATGACGCCTCCCGGGGTGTGCATGAAACGTCGCGAGCTTGGGTAGCCATCAGCAACACGCTACCGAGCGCCAGCGGTTTTTTGCAAGCACGGCGAGTGCACCTATCACCCCCGGAGTTTTATCGATGAAAACCGCTCAGGAATTGCGAGTCGGCAACGTGGTCATGGTCGGCAAGGACCCCCTCGTGGTCCAGAAAGCCGAATACAACAAGTCTGGCCGTAACGCTGCTGTTGTGAAGCTGAAGTTCAAGAACCTGCTGACCGCCTCGGCCAGCGAATCGGTCTACAAGGCCGACGAAAAGTTCGAAGTCGTTCAACTGGATCGCAAGGAGTGCACCTACTCCTACTTCGGCGACCCGATGTACGTCTTCATGGACGAAGAGTACAACCAGTACGAAATCGAAGCCGAAAGCATGGGCGACGCCCTGAACTACCTGGAAGAAGCGATGCCCGTGGAAGTGGTCTTCTACGACGGCCGCGCCATCTCGGTTGAACTGCCCACCACGCTGGTCCGCGAAATCACCTACACCGAACCCGCCGTCCGTGGCGATACGTCGGGCAAGGTCACGAAGCCGGCCAAGATCAACACCGGCTACGAACTGAACGTGCCGCTGTTCTGCGCCATCGGCGACAAGATCGAAATCGACACCCGCACGAACGAATACCGCAGCCGCGTCAACAACTGATCCGGCAGCAGGTACGAAAAAGCCAGGCCCTGTTTTCAGGGCCTGGCTTTTTTTTATGTCTGCGCATATCGCCGCGTGAAGGCCGGCAACGCTTGCCAACGTTTACTGCAAGCGTTCGTCGTCCAGAAAATCCGGCACGGCCATGACGTCGATACCGTCTTCGGCCAGCGATTGCCGTTCTTCCTGCGTGGCCGTGCCGCGAATGGGCCGCTCATCGGCGTCGCCATCGTGGATGCGGCGCGCCTCTTCGGCAAAGCGCGGGCCCACGTTTTCGGTATTGCGCAACAGCGCGCGCACCTGCTTCATCACCAACGCCTGCACCGCCGCCATCTTCTCGGCATCCGACGCGCCAGCCGACACGGCGGGCGCTTGGGCCGCCGGGGCGTGCAGGTGCGACACATTCAAACGCGGGGCCGACAGGCGCTTGGTAATGGTGGCCGACCCGCACACTGGGCACGTGACCAAGCCACGCGCCGTTTGCGCGTCATAGTCTTCGTGCGAACCGAACCAGCCTTCAAAAATGTGGCTGTGTTCGCACTGGAGATCGAAAACTTTAAGAGCCATGGTGGCTATATGGGGTCCGGGCGCAAGATATCAAGCATCCACCAGCAAGCGCCATTCCCGCAGCGATGGGATAAAGGACACGGGCTTTCAAGAAAAAACGGGCCCGAAGGCCCGTCTTCGTCTTGGCGTAAGCCTGCGCTTACTTGCCGCGCTTGGACGCCGGGCTGGCGTCGATTTGCGCCTGCTGCGCCTGCAGGGAATCGATCTGGCGTTGCAGATCACGCAGTTGCTGACGCACATCCTTTTGCTGATCGGCCAACGCGGTGGTTTCCTGGCGCGACTGTTCCTGACGCGCCGCCACTTGCTCTTCCTGCTGCATGCGCAGCGTGCGGTCGGCTTGCAGCGTGCTCAACTGCGCGCTGCGGGTGGCCAAGAGCTTCTCAGCATTGGCGTATTCGGCTTGCAGCTTGATGCGCTTGATGTCCACTTCGGCCAGCTCGGCCGATTGCGTCGTGAAAGCCCGGTACGTCGCTTCGGCCTGCTTTTCCGACACCGTTTTCAGCACGCGCCAGAAATCCTTTTGCTGAAACAGCGCGACGTAATACGTCAGGTCGTCCGGCTTGAACAACAGGCTGGCGCCGTACGTGCCGTTGTAGGCGGTACGCAGCTCAGAGACCTGACGGTTCTGGATCAGGCCTTGCAATTCAGCCACGGTCGACGACGGCCGTGCAGCAGCGGGTGCAGGCGCGGCGGGCGGGGTCACCGGCGTTGTGGCCGGCTGCTTGTCTTCGACCTGCTTAACCGTGGGCCGCGGCGCTTCGGATTGCGCGCTGGCGCAAGCCGCCAGGCCGGACAGAGCCGTGCCCAACAGCGCCATGCGAGTGGCGGCACGGATAAATTGGACGTTCATGCCTTCCCCAAAAAAATCGTTGCGGAACTATAGCAATTTATTTCGCTCGCGGCTGTTCCACTTACATTGCCGGCAAGCAATTTGTCGCCCGATACGGGCCTTTCCCTATTGCGTGATCAGGATGCCTCGACGATTCCTTCCGCCGTTTCGCCTTGGCCGCCGCCCAGATGCAGTTTGCGCATCTTCTCCCAGAGCACTTTGCGGCTGATGCCCAAGGTGTTGGCGGTGTCCTGCCGGCGCCATCCGTTGACGTCCAGCGCGGCCAGGATACGGGCGCGTTCGGCGCGCTCCGCATCGGTGAAGACGGGCGGTTCGCACAGCGTGCTGGCGCCGCCCAACGCACCTGCTGCGCGCAGCGGTTCGGCAATCTGATCAAAAATGCGTTCGATGCGGGGCTGGTCCCAGGTTTTGAACTGCTTCTGCATGATGGCCACGCGTTCGGCCACGTTGGACAGTTCACGCACATTGCCCGCATAGCGGGTACGCGCCACGCGCTCCAGCAGCCAGTCCGGCGGCTCCCCTTCCCCGCCCAGGCGCTCAAGCAGCGAACGGAAAATAGCGATCTTCTCTTCGCCGCCGCGCTGTTCCAGGTTGGGAATACGCAGCTCGATCACCGCCAGCCGGTAATACAGATCGGCGCGGAATTCGTCCTGCCCCACCAGCACACGCAGATCTTTATTGGTGGCGGCGACCAGCCGGAAGTCCACCGGCACCTCGGCGGTGGAACCCAGCCGGGTCACGGTGCTTTGCTCCAGCACGCGCAGCAGCTTCACCTGTTGGTACAGCGGCAGATCGCCGATTTCATCCAGGAACAGCGTGCCGCCATTTGCCTGTTCGAAATAGCCCTTGTGTGCGCCCACCGCGCCCGTAAAAGCGCCTTTGGCATGACCGAAGAAATGCGCTTCGAACAAACCTTCGGGAATCGCCCCGCAATTCACGGCTACGAACGGCCCGTCGGACCAGGCCGCGCGGTCGTGCAGCAGACGGGCAATGCGCTCCTTGCCCACCCCCGTTTCGCCATGGATCAGCGCATTGCTGCGGCAGTCGGCAAACATCTCGGCTTCGGCCAGCAACGCCCGCATCGGCTCAGACACCGCGATCAGCGGCTGCTCGCGCTTGGGCGCGGTGCGATTGAACTGGTCCAGCGTGCCAAGCAGCTCGAACAGCAGCTTGCGCAGGTCTGCCGTGGTGAAAGACAGCGGCAAGGTGTACGAGTATTCGGGCGGGTAGTAGCGCGAATCGCGCCCGCGGGTTTCGGCCGACACCCAGATAACAGGCATTGCCTGCACCGATAGCCAGTCATAGCCGCTGAACCGGTTGTCGCCCATCACCGATACCGACACCAGCGCAACCGCCGGACGCGTCGGGTCGCGCGGTGGCGGAAACGCGGTGCCCGCATCCGCCCGCACCAGCGACACGTCCATGCCCGCCAGGCAGCGCTCGGCGCGGCTGGCAATATCGGAAGTGCCTTCCCAGACGTACACATCGAACTCGTCGCGCGCGAATTTTTGAGTCATCAGTACACCAAGCGCGGCTGGCCGCAATCCACGGACAGCAACGAAACGTCAGTCTGGCCCACGCTCAGACCCAGCAGGTCTAGCAGTTGCTGCAACAAGGTAGACAGCGGCGCCAGCACGGGTTGCAACAGGTTCACCACAATCGACAGCACACCGCTTACCTGCGAGCTGCCGCTAAGCGCCAACGAGGCGACGGAATTGATACGGCATTGGCGGATGGCGCTAGGCGTCAAGCCCAACGCGCACACCACGTCGTTCACGGGCGCCAGCAACAACGAGCTCAGAACATTGCCGACCAGTTGCAACGTGCCGCCCAACACGCCCGTCAGGCCGCCTGTGGTCAGACGCGCGCTTAACTGGTTCAGCGCAGTCGTGGACCACTGCAAGTTATTGACGACCTGCGTGATGGAGTTGCCGGCGCTGCTGCCGCCACCGCCCACCAAGTCTGTGGCCAACGCCGTGCGCTCGGCCGCCGTCAGCGGCGTGCCGGTGTTGAAAAGATCGCCCAAGATGCCGCCGATCAAGGCGTCTGACAGGTTCGATGCCAGCGCGCCCAGGTTGACGGACGTGGCGGTCACCGTCTGCGTGGACGGCGTGCCAGGCGGTTCGGTCAGCGTCACGGACACGGGCGCCGTTGAATTGAATACCGGCAACGTCACCTTGGCCGTCAACGGCAAGATGCCCAGCACATTCAGCACCTGATAGCGCTGGATGGCGGAAAACGAACTGACCTGGCAACTGTTGGTCAGCGACACGAAGTTGGCGGCGGTTTGATCGGTGCTGGACGTCATGCCCGGGAACCGACCCAGGCAGATATTCGCCACGGACGACGTCACCGCGATCGTGGCTTGCGACTGCGTCAATGGCGCCTGGCACAGATTCGTCAGCGTGCCCGTGGATTGCGCCACGTCCACGATGATGGGCAGGTCCACCTTCGTGCCTAGCGTGTTCGCCAAGAGCGGCCCCACCAGCGGAATGTTGCTGGTATTCACCCGGATGTACACGCGTATGCCTGCGCTGGTGGCTTGCGTGCCGATGCCGCCAATCGCCAAGGTGGGCGGCTCCACCACGCGCACGCGGGCGTCCACGCCCAGCAGCGGGACGCTCAGGCCCAGATTGATCAGGTTCTGGCCGTTGGCCACGACCAGCGCGGTTTCAAGCAGGTTGAGCGCGTTGAGATTCGCCGACAATGCGCCCGTGGCATCGCCCCCCACCACCGACAAGTTCAACACGCCGCCATTGCCGAACAGCTTGACCGGCAAGTTCAACGGCATCACGGCCAGCACGGTATTGATGGCGTTGCTGACCAGCCCCACGTTCGCGCCGGCCGTGCCGCTTTGGTTGACGACCGTCAGCGTGGCTTGCAGCAACTGGCCCAGCGTCAGGTTGTTGACCGCGGCCAGCTCGGCGGGCGTACCCACGCCAGTTGCAACCGACAGCGGCAAGCCCAGCGCCTTGAGCAAGCCCGAAGGCGTGATGTTGACGCTGGCAAGCCCCGCGGCATCCAGCACGTCCAGCTGCGTGGGCGTTGCGCCCACGCTCGACAGCAATTGCGACAACAGGCCGCCGCGTTGCAAGCGCAGCAAGCGCGAGCCCACCATGAACGCCGCAACGGGCTGGGTGTTGGTTGCCACCGCGTTCACCGACACCGTCGTCCCCAGGCCCAAGACGCCAAACAGGCTACTCAGGTCCTTGCGGATGGTCAGGCGCACCGCATTGAGCGTCTGCGCGCCAGTGGGATCGAACACATGCATGCCCGTGGCGTCGGCGCGGGTGGAATCCCAGAGCTTGCATTCCACGGTGATGTCGCCCGCCGCGAAGGTGTCGAAAATATTGGGCACGTTCGCCAATGCCGACGTGCGCCCCGCCGTGACGGCGCGCGTGCAGTCAGCGGCCGAGCCCATGCCCAGCACCTGCACCGCAGACAGCGCGGCCAGATCCGCCGCCTTCTGCATTTCGCGCTTCATGTAATAGCCATAGCCCAGCTGCGCCACGCCCAGCAACAGGATGCCCACCAGCACCGCGAACACCACGGCGATGGCCATGCTGCCGCGCTGACGCAGCGGCGGAACACGAAGAGGAAGGGCTGGCATGACGTTAGCAACCTTGGAGGGGAATCGCGCGCGGGCGCCGCGGGTCCACGCTTAATTGGTGTTCTTCGTCTCGACCCGCTTCTGCAAATATTCCGGTATGGGATGCGAGAAGCTATCCAGATAGCGGTTCCAGGCTGCGGTGGATACGGGCCCCAGGACGGGTAATGCGCCGCCCGCCCGCCGGCCGTCCGCCTGCGCCGCGAGCAAGGCGCGCGTGACGTCGCCGAAATTTTCTTCAACGGCGGGGGCCGATGATGCCGTTTGGGTGGCCGCAGCCGCCGGTGCGGCCTGGGCGGATTGGGCGGACTGCGCCGCAGGCTGCGGCATCGGCGTCTGCACCTGCTGCACCACCGGCCGCTGAGGCAACTGCGCCTGGGGCAATGTAGAAGCGGGAGCGGCGGCGGCGGCAGGCGACCCGGCAGGCGACCCTGCAGGCGTCCCGGCAGCCGGCGCGCCACTCGTCATGTTGCCGGTCAGCGGCGCGTTCGATTGCGCAAGGGATGCCAACGGCATCAACGTGGCCACCGCCACCGCCAATGTCAGGGGACCAGAAATGCGGAAATCGGGCATGCGAAAACGAGACATGGTTGGCTTCCTGAGTTCGGAGTTAACGCACGATGGGGCCATTGCTCAGCCCTTCCATCAACGGACTCATCATCGGCATGACGATGCCGCCCCCGCTGGACACCCGCGTCGCGGGCGAATCCGCCGATGCCGCAGACACCGACGGCGCCGCTACCGTCGACGCCGAGGGCGACAGCGTGCGCTGGCTGCGGATATCCGAGGCCAAGCGCAGCACCTGGCTGCGCGCCTCATCACCCAGTTGAGCCTGATCCATCAAGCGCTGCGCACGCACGGGTTCGCCTTCCACCAGCAACAGCACCGCCAGATTGGCCAACACCTTGCCGTTGTCGGGCGCCAGTTCGGCCGCCTGCCCCAACGGCACACGAGCCCCTGACGGATCACCGGCACGCAAGCGCGCGTAGCCCAGGTCGCCCAGAATGCGCGGGTCCATCGGCGACAGCTTTGCCGCGCGCGCGAAGTCGTCAGCCGCCTGATCGAACTGCCCGCGCGAACCCGCAATCAGGCCCAAGCCATGCCAGCCGTCGGCAGCCTGATCAGTGCTGAGCAGCGCGCGATACGCCTGCTCGCTCATGGCCACCTGCCCGGTCTGCCGCAAAGCTTCCGCACGCAACACGGCCACGCGCGGATCGTTTCCGAATTTCTGCTGAAAAGCGTCGATGTAAGCCAGGGATGCAAAGTAGCGATCCTGGCGCTGCGCTTCCGAAATCAGCGACAGCATCATTTCGGGCTCTTTCGGACGGCGCTTGTTCTCGGCATCCTCCTCTTTCTGGCGTGCCAACGCCTGCTCCTGCTGTTGCTGCTGAATCAATTGCCAAGCGCTCTCCGCGCTATTGCTCTTGCATCCGGCCAGCCCGGCAACGGCCGCGATGGCTGCCGCCATCAAGGTCCAACGCAGGGCGCCCTTTTTTCTTCCCATGCCACCAGCCATCACAAGCCCCCCAAGCGCGACATACCGCGCAATACCGCAATGAACCCTGCGCCGCCCGTCACGATCAACAGCGCGGGCAACAGCGTCAAGATCATGACCCCCGTCATCTTCACGGTGGTCTTGCCCACTTTTTCCTTCAGCTCCAAGCGACGTTTGTCGCGCAGCCGCTCGCCGAACCGGTTCAACGGTTCCTGCACCGCGCCGCCATGCTGATCCACCTGCGCGATCAGGCGGCAGATGGCGGACAGGTCGTCGTTATCAAAGCCCGTCGCCAGGCGAGCCAGCGATTGTTCGCGCGTGCGGCCTCGCACATACAGTTCAGACGCCAGACGCAGCTCGGACGACAGCACCGGCAGCACCTGCGCGAATTCCTTGATCAGTACCTGCATGCTTTGGTCAATTGACAAGCCGACGCCTTGCAGCAGACGCAGCAAATCAATCAGCAGCGGCAGCTCGTCAGCAGCCATGCGCCGCCGCCGCGCCATGCGCCGCCGGACAATCCATTTGGGCAGCATGTAGCCAATCGCAAACCCGAAGAAGGCGGCGATGAGCACGCCCATCGATGAGTTGATCAGGTGCTTCTTCAGGTCCAGCACCACTGCCAGCACGGGGAACAAGATGGCCAAGCCGAAACGCGCCGCGACAAAGCGCGAGCGCGCGGTGCCGATGTCGGCGTAGCCGGCCATGTCGACCATCTTGCGGTCTTCGGCGGCCAGCAGCGCGTCGGCCAGACGGCCTTCGCTAAGACGTTTGCCGAACGCGTCCGCCGCACGCGTGGCCGAGGCGAACTTGCCCTTGCTTGCATCGGCAGGCGCCACTGCCGCGGATGCCCCCGCATTCTTGCGCGTGGCCAGCGCCTGCTCAACCACCTGCCGGCTGCGGCCCTGGCCGCGCAGGCGCCGCGTCATGCTGACGCCCAGCACCAGCATCGCGCCAGCAACCAGCATCAGCGCCACCGCCAGCACCGTCGAGGCATTCAAGGATTGCAGGATATCCATCGTCGCCTCCTCTTAAATCGACTTGGCCATGCGGTACAGCCAATAGCAGCCGCCCAGTTGCAGACCCACCGCGGTCAGCAGCATCTTGAAGCCCACCGGGTCTTCCCACAGGCCCATGAACAACTTGTTGTTGGCCACGATGATGAAACCGGCAATGCCCACGGGCAGCAAAGCCAGAATCCATGCCGACAAGCGCACTTCGGCCGAGCTGGCGGTGAGCTCGTCGCGGGCCTGTGACACGTCGCGCATGAAGGCCGCCATACGCTCCAGCACCTGGTCGCTGCGCCCGCCGAACCGCATGGCCAGCGACACCACCGCGGCAATCATGTAGAGCTCTTTCAAGCCGTACATGCGCGACACCTGCACCAGCGCGGCATCCAATTCCTTGGCCGAGCGGCTCAGGCTGGCCGCGGTTTCCACCACTTCCAGCAAGGGCTGGTCGGTGGTTGCGGCGGCCGTCTGGAACGCCGACCCCATGCTGTTGCCGATCGTGATCAGGCGCACGATGTTGTCCAGAAATGCGGGCAGCTGCGAGATCATGCGCCGCTGGCGGCGGTCGGCGCGCAGCCACAACATGAAGTACATCAGCACGGCCAGCATGATGCTGGTCACCACGCCAGACAGCGGCCCCAGGAACAGCCAGGCGAGGACACCGCCCGCAATCACAGGCAGCGTGATCCGCAGATAGAAACCCGGGGTTTGCCGTACGCCTGCCAGCAGCAGCATGCGGTCCCAGCCCGAAAAGCCGCTGCGCAACGCGCTGCCGCGCGCCGCTTCCGAAAACGTGCCTTCGGCCGGCGTCTCGCGTCCGCGCTTGAGCTGGTTGTCGAGAAAATCAGAGCTGGCCTTGCGACGCGCGCCGCTATTGGCGTGACGCCACAACAGCACCGCCCCGACGGCAAGCAGCAGCGCCATGCCTCCCAGGATCAGAGCGTCTTGCATCAGCGCCTCCGGCTCCAGAATCCGCCGCCGCCACCGCCATCGTTATCCCCTTGCGGGTTGTCGTTGGCGCGCGCTTCGTTGCGCATCTTGGCCAGCTTGGGCGTGTGCGGATGAATGCCCAGCCAGTTCCAGCGGTCTTTCTCTTCGCCTTCAGGCGTGGTGAAGGTTTCGTGGCGGTAAAGTTCCTGCGTGGAGATGACGTTGTCGCCCATGCCCGTGACTTCGGTCACCGACAGCACGCGCCGCTTGCCGTTGGACAAGCGGCCAATCTGCACAATGAAGTCCAGCGCGCTGGCAATCTGCCGGCGCAAGCTGTCTTCGCTGCCCTGAAAGCCCGCAAAGCCCGCCAGCATTTCGATCCGGTACAGACATTCGCGCGGCGAGTTCGCGTGGATGGTGGCCATGGAGCCTTCGTGCCCGGTGTTCATGGCTTGCAGCATGTCCATGACTTCCGCGCCGCGCACTTCGCCCACCACCACGCGGTCAGGCCGCATCCGCAAGCTGTTGCGGATCAGTTCGCGGATGCTGACTGCGCCACTGCCGTCGAACCCGCCCTGGCGCGATTCCAGCCGCACCACGTGCGGATGGTTGAGCGACAGTTCGGCGGTATCTTCCACCGTCACCACGCGTTCCGTTTCGGGGATGAAAAAGGCCAGCGCGTTCAGCAGCGACGTCTTGCCCGAGCTGGTGCCGCCTGACACCAGCACGTTGCAACGGTTCTTCACGGCTTCATGCAGCAAGCGGTAGATCTCTTCGTCGAACGTGCCCAGTGTCAGCAGGTCAGCGGGCTTGAGCGGGTCTTGGCGAAACTTCCGGATCGACACCATCGGGCCATCAACGGCCAGCGGTTCAATCACCACATTCAAGCGGCCGCCATCGGGCAAGCGTGCATCCACCATGGGGCTGGATTCATCCAGCCGACGACCGATGGGCGCCAGGATGCGGCGCACGATGCGCAACACGTGCTGGTTATCGGTAAAGCGCAGCGTCTCGCGGGCCAGCACGCCGCGCCGCGACACAAACACGTTGTCGTAACCGTTGATCAGGATGTCTTCCACCGCCGGATCGGCCAGCAGATCTTCCAGCGGCCCCAGGCCCGCCAGTTCCTTGGTCAGCGCTTCGGCAATCTGCCGCATTTCGCCTTCGTTGATGGGCACGCGGCGCAATCGGACAAAGCTGGCGACTTCGATATCAACGAATTCCTGTATCGCCGAACGCGCCCAGCGTCCGAACTCCGCCCCCAGTTCCTCGATACGGGACAGCAGGTGTTCGTACGCCGCCGTTTTCACTTCCTGGAAGCGGTTTGACGACGAGAACCCTTTGTCGCCATCGCCGCCGAACTCTATGGTCGCTGTCATGATCATGTCGGATTCCGCCGCCGTCCCTGAATCTTGCCGTTAACCAACGATCATGCGGCGGTGCACGCCGGGCAGCCAGGTGGCCAGCCAGCTTGCCCTCCCGCCGGGGGTGTTCTCTTCCGCGCTGAGCTTTTCCGCCAGCGTCTGCACGGCGCGCACGTACACATCGCGCTCGGCCTCCTCGTGCAGCAAATGGCCCTGGTTCGTGCACACCATCAGCGCCAGCGTGCGGTCGGGCAAGGTGCCAATCAGATCCAGCTGGAACCGGTCGGCAATCTGTTGCGCCGTCATGCCATAGCGTTCGTCGTAACGGTTGACGATCAAGCCCAGGCTGCGGCGGTCGACATGCAGTTGCTCAAGCTCTTGCAGCAAACCGGCCAGCGACACCAGCGCACCCACACTCTGGTCGGTCACGATCCAGTTCTGTTGAGACGACCGCGCAAGACCCGCCACGAATTCCGGATTCGTGAAGCCGCCTGCATCGGCCACGACCACGCCGAAATGCTGGCGCATGCGTTCAAACACCAAGAGCGAATCGGATTGCGAGACATCTCGCATCTGGTTCAGGTCGCGCGGCAAGGCCAGCACGCTGAGTCCGTTGGGGGTGTGCGCCATGGCCGATCCCAACAAGGTGGAATCCAGGCGGCGCAAGTTGCGGGCGGCTTCGGCGAAATCGAAGTCGCTGCCGATATTCAGATACAGCTGGCAATCGCCAACGGGCCAGCCCAGGTCCATCAGCGCCACGCGGCTGGACAGAGGCAGCATCGCGCCCGCCTGCTCCGGCGGTTTGGCGGGCTTGGCGCCCGCCGCCGTGGCGCGCGCCGCATGCATGTGTTTGAGGCGGTCTTGAACCATGCCGGCAAGATGCACGGCCAGCGTGCTGGTGCCGACACCGGGCCGCGCGCCCAGCAAGAGGACGCTGCGGCGCGAGCCGTCCATGCGCCCGCCGCCCGCCGGCACATCCAGCAAGCGCAACACCACTTCCTTGACCTCCTCGGGCGCCACGGAGGGGTCGACGAAATCGCTGACGCCTGCACGCAATGCCGCGATCGCGCCTTCGGGCTGACTCAAGAGGCCCACCGCCACACGCGGAACAGTCGGCGCAATGCGCGCCAGCAACCGCGCCAACTCCGCGGACTTGAACAGCTTGCCCGGTTCGTCTTCGCTCAGGGTGAAATCCAGAAACACCACCTGGGGGGCAATTTCGGTCAAGCGCCGCGCCAACTCTTCCACGCCAGGAGTCTCCTGGGTCAACATGCCCATGTCACCCAGGGCATGTCCAAGCTGCGCGGCAACACCATCGCCTTTAGAGCAAAACAGGAACCGCTTCCCATTTTGCAGGCCCACCCACTCGCTGGCATGTGTCTTCATATTGCTCACCGTGAGAATCCCGGCATTTGTTCGCCGCCGACGGGGCCCATCAAGTAATAGCCCCAGGCATTGAATGTGGAATCGGCACGCTCCTGGCGGCCCCCGGGTAGTGGCAGCGTCACCCCGCGCGCAATCGGGCGCACGAGACGCGGCGTCACCACAATGACCAGCTCGGTATCCTCCTGGGAGTAATCGACGCTGCGGAAAAACGCGCCGATGATGGGCAGGTCGCCCAGCATCGGAACCTTGTTGACCAACGCTTTGGTCTGGCGCGACACCAGGCCGCTGATGACGAAGCTTTCCCCGTCGCCCAGTTCAACCGTCGTATCTGCCCGGCGCGTACGCAGCGCGGGGATCATCGTAGGGGCTTCAGAGCCGTTGGGAATGGAGATGCCGTTGTTGTAGTCCAGCTCACTGGCTTCCGGCGCGACCTTGAGCGCAATGCGTTCCCGCGACAGCACCGTCGGCGTCACCGTCAGGCCGATACCGAAGGGCTTGAAGGTGATGGTGGTGGTGCCCAGGCCGCCGGCTTCCGGAATCGGCAGCTCGCCGCCGGCCAGGAAGCTCGCACTTTGGCCCGTCAACGCCACCAGCGTCGGTTCCGCCAACACGCGCGCCATGCCGTTGGTTTGCAACAGGCGCAGACGCGCCGCGAAGTCGTTTGAGTCGTAGAACAGTGAAAAGCCCGAGGCGATGGCGTCGCCCCGTACGAACCCCAAGGCCCCCGCCAAGGTGCCGCTGGTGCTGGCCCAAGGCCCGTTGCGAGCGGCGAAGTTGATGCCCGCCTGCTTCAACACGGACCGCGACACTTCCACGACCTTGACCTCAACCTGCACGACACCGCCCGTGCCCGCGGTGGACACGTCGACGACATTCTTGTCGCCTACCGCTGCAGCAGCCGCCTTGGCGGACGCGAGCTGGCCCAGCGGCGTTTCGGCATGCCCCGACACCACCGCCCGGTCGCCCGCGATATCCACGTTGGCGCCGCTTTCCAGGCCACGGCTGGCCAAGGCCGCCTGCACGCTGCCCGCCACGCGCACGTTCCAAATCTGAGGCGCGGCGTTGTTGCCGGTCCAGATTTGCAGCTGAGTGCTGCCGGCCTTCTTGCCGTAGAGCAATATCGACCCCGCCCGCTTGCCTGACGCCGGCAAGACCTTCACGTCCGCCACTTCCGGGTCGCCGATGGCGATGCGGCTGGGCGCCCCGCCATCCAGCATGAGCGACTGCTGGCCGCGCACGGCCACCGCGATGTCACGGACAGGCGCATTCGCACCTGCCGCAGGCGTGGCGGTTTGCGCCAGACTGGCGACACCGTAGGTCATCGCCGCTGCGGCCGACAGGACGCATATCAAGGTGGTGCGCTGATATTTCTTCATTGTGCTGGATCTACTTGTTTTGAAAGGTCCAGCCGCGGGCGGCACCTGGCCACGCGCAGCCTCGGTCAATAACGCACGCGCTCGGATTTATCTCCCCGCACGATTTCAACGGTTCTGCCGCCGCCCCCGCCGCTGGAACCCGCCACGCGGTTGGGCGTCGTGCGGGCGGCTGGCGTCGTGCCATCAAGCTGCACCAGGCTGTCGCCGGCGAACGCGCGGTTCGGGCCGGTCAGCAAGGCCTCGCGTTGCGCAGGCGTCAGGTCGGCGCGCGTGGACAACACCGCGCCACGTTTGGCGAACAGCGTCACGTCGGGAACGGCGTCATCGCCCACGGGGCGCAGCGCCAATTGCAGGCGGCCCGCGCGGCTGGCCAATATCAAGTCATTGATCTGATCCACCGGCACGGCCAGCACGGCGGTCTTGGCAGGCTGGCCCGGACCTTGTTGCAGCACGGATTTTTCTTCCGGCCCATCCACGGATTGCCGGCCATAGGCCAGCACGCGGACTTGCGACTGAAGCAGACGCGCCTGGCCGCCCGGTACTTCGGGGCTTTTCTCGACCATGAAGAACACGTCGACCAGATCGCCCGGCGCAATACGGTTGCCGCCGCCGATGACCTCATCAACCGCCACCGCCACCGCGCGTTCGCCCGGCTTGAGCTGCTTGGCTAGCCCTTGCGCCAACAGGCTGGGAACGATGGGATCGCCCACGGCGATATCCACCCGCGTGACGGCGCCTTCCAGCGGCGTCACGGAATCAAAGCTGTTGGACAAGGCGACTTGCCACTGCGCCACCATCAGCATTTTTGCGGAATCGATGCGGGTGCCGGCCGGTATCGCTTCCCTGGCCACCACGACGGGATGAAAGGTGACTGGCGGCGCGGCCGGTTCCTGCGCAGCCGCCACCGGCGCGGGCGGCGCCGGCGGCGCGCTGGAATGCGACGCCAAACGCCACGCCAGGAAGGCCAGCAGGATGCCCGCCACCAACAAAACGCCCGCGATGATCTTGCTAAGACTGCTCATGGTGTCCCTTGCGATATCTGCACGATGGCTTTCGATGACAACCGGGTGGGCACCCAGTTCTTGTTCGTGCCGGGCAGCATGACGATGAACGTCTGCAGCGTCGCCAGCAACGGCCAGGACTGGGTGTTGTAAGTCATGGCGACCGTGGCGCAGTTGGCCGTCTGCCCGCCCGAACCGGCCCATGTGCAGGGCGCGCGCGTTGTCGCGCACGCCACTGCGGAACCGGTAGAGAACACGCTCATGGCGGCGACGCAGGCATCGCCCTGCACGTTGTTGCTGCCACTGATCTGCGCATACACGGCGGCGCGAGCGCCTTCCGTCGCAGCCGACGCCAGCTGCTGCTGCATCCAGAACAGCACGCCATAGCCGACCACGGCGCAGACGAACATCAGCAGCATGGTCAGGGTCAGCGAAAGTTCGAGGGCGGCGATGCCACGCTGCCGCATCAAGCGGGGTGACAACGCAAGAGACCGGCGGGGCGATGTCGGCAGCGGCATATCAGCCCCCTACGCCCAAGGTATTGCCCAGGTGCACGGTGGCGCGCGCGCTCAGCACACTGGAGGCGGGCACCAACACCGCCTGCAACAACGGAACATTGGGAATCAGCGGATTCGCGCCGTAGGCGTAAGACACCGTCACTTCAATTTGATCGGGGGCCAGCGTCTGGCCACTGCACGTGCCGCCCGCGCTGCTGCTCAAGGTGCCGCCGTTGCCGCACACCGCCACCTTGATTGGCGCGGACGACATCGATGAGACCCACTGCGCGATGTCCAGCGCGGTGTCGCGTCCGGCATTGGCACGTGCGGTGAGCGACGTGGTTCCGGCCTGCCATTGGAGCACCTTGCGAGCCCCATCCTGGGCGGCGAGCGTCAGTGAATTCTGCGCAAGAAACGCGAGCCCGAACGTCAGGATCCCGTAGAGCACCAGGAAGAACACCAGGAATACCAAACCGAATTCAAGGGCGTAAGCGCCACGCTGAACGCGGCGAGCCCCAGGTACATGCCGTAGGGAATCTTGCGCGTCCGGTCGGACAGCGCCCAGTATTGCGACACCAACACGTAAACCAGCGCGTGCAGCCCCGCCAGCAGGCTTGCTCCCACCAGCACCAGAATCAGAGGAGCCAGCCCCAGCAGCAGTCCCAGTATGGCGATCGCCTTGACGTCGCCCGCGCCCATCACGCGTCGGCCCCAAAGCGGCAAGAAGAGAAATGCGCTCAGAAAGCCTGCCAGTGTCATGGGCCACCCCGTCCAGCGAGGGGGATACAGCCATCCAGGCAACAGGGCGGCGGCAACCAGCCAAAGCAGCTGCGCCGCAAACCCAGCCACGATCAACGTGTTGGGTACTCGGCGATAGCGCAGATCGTTGTAGATCAGCGCCAGATTCCAGCTTGCGAACAGCAGCCACCACAGCACTTCCCCTGGATACAAGGCAGGACCTTCTGATCAATCAGATTCAACGGCAAGCATGTCCATCCAGATGAACATGCCACTCAGTCAAGCGGTGCTACGGCAAATCAGGCACGTACCGCAACGGCGTCAGCCATCGCGGTACGCGTCCTGGGGGTTACGTTCTTGCCGCGTCGAGCTTGGCGCCGAGATCCGTGAACATGGTGCTGAGCGCGTCGCTAAATGTGCCCACGGCAGCAATCAGGGCAACAGCAACCAACCCAGCGATCAGCCCGTATTCCAGGGCGGTAATGCCATCTTCGTCGTTCCAGAACTGCGCAAGTTTCGCTTTCATGTCGAGCTCCTAGTCTCGATTGATAATTGAGCTGCGCCGCAACGCGGTACCAGCCCCCTAAACCCGGAACTGCTTGCTGACGGGTGTATTCCCCACCCGAAGCAAACCGGGGTCCTGCTAACCCGGCCCCAGGGTCGAACCCGGCAACTTGCCTGGTTCGGCCACCGGCGCCGATTCAATGAAAGAGTCAATCCGTTGCGCCATGCGCGCGCGGAAACGGCGGGACGCCCGCTGTAGTTGCCAACGCATGATCAGCAGCGTGACGGCGGACAGCACGAAAGCGATGTAAGGCAGCATGAGCCCGCCAATTTGCAGGCTGGAATAGTCACGCGGGGTGCTGCAGATAACGGTGCCGGCGGCCGCGCCGGTGTAATGCATGCCG
Organism: Achromobacter kerstersii; assembly: GCF_902859595.1. Classification (GTDB taxonomy): domain Bacteria; phylum Pseudomonadota; class Gammaproteobacteria; order Burkholderiales; family Burkholderiaceae_B; genus Achromobacter; species Achromobacter kerstersii. Next base: position 181,103 of record NZ_CADIJQ010000010.1, read on the forward strand.
CACACGGCCACCGCCATCAAAATGGCGGCTCCGGCGCGCTGAAACTCATTCTGCGTATTGAAAGCAAGCCACAGCGCGGCTGACGCCGCAACAACTGCGATAAGGACTGATAAAACAACGATCGGAAAATTCCAAAGCAGCACTGCCGGCATGCGCATGGCGCCCATGCCCAGATAATGCATGGCGGCAACGCCCAGGCCCGCGGCCGTGCCACCGATGACGCAACGGGAAAATGTGAAGCGATCGCGCCCGACAAACCAGAATGCCCAGCCAGAGAAGCCGGCTGCGACGAAAAAGCTGAGTACCGTCAGGCCCACTTGATAGCCCACTTCAAACGGCAGGTTCTGCGCCTGCATGCCGATGAAATGCATGCTCCAGATACCGACGCCGCCCATCGCGACGGCGCCGATGATGATGTAACCAATACGGATTTCGCCGTCCTGCGTTTCGGTTCGGATACCGGCGGCGGCAAGCAAAGCAACGTACGAGCCCAGCACCGCCGTCAGGAATGACAACGCGACCAGGCCGCTATTGAAAGAAAGGGGAACGATGTCACCCGGGTTCATGAATGGCCCCGGCGAAATAATCTGCCATTGCAGTGCGCGGCCGCTGCGCCGTCGCAAGAAGTATTACGGTCTAGCTCGTCCATTTGGTGGACCCCCGGTAGTCCGAATAGCCGATAGTATTGATACGTTTATATAGTCTTATCTATTAACATTTAATACACATCAGGGTTTATACCAATCTTATTGAGACTGCGACAACAGACATGTAACGAATACAGCAAAAATAGTAGGAATCCTATTAAAAACCGCTAGTTAACCCTCACTTGTCTTATATGTTTCCATTGCCGCTAGTTTCGCAATGTTGTTATCCTGCCGTTTCCACTTGGTCACAATGAAATAAATTGTCATTATCCCTAGCCGCTGGCACCATACCGCCAGCAGCGCAGGTAAATTTTTTCTTCTAACGTTATGTCCCTTTATATATTCAATATCTAGAGAATATTGAATACACAAGGGATAGCGCCTGCGGAAACGAGAGAAACACAAGGCATGAGACGTACCGTACCGGCAAGTCCGCTTACCCTCGCCCTGATTTGCCTGCTTGGCTTTAGCGCTGCGGCGCAAGCGGATGGCCCACTTCGCGGCAATCCCGTTGATGCCCTGCCCCAGCTGGAACGGCCGCCGGGCGCGACGCAGCCACCCCCCGTCGTACAAACGGCCACCCCCGAACAATTGGCGTTGCAGGCGCGTCTGGCGCAGCGCATCGTGCCGCTGAATTTCGACGTCAGCGGTGTGCACGCGATCCCGTTTGAAGAAGTCTCGGCAATACTCAGCCCGCTGTCAGGAAAAGAAATCAGCTTGGGCGAACTGGTGCAGCAGGTCGATAAGATTACCCAGCTGTATCGCGATAAGGGCTATCCCCTGTCCTTTGCCTTGGTGCAAAACCAGACGTTCGCCAATGGACTGGTCGTCGTGACAGTGGTTGAGGGGTATATCGGAACGGTTCGAATCGAAGGCGATATCGGCAATGCGCAAGACCGCTTGGAAACCCTTGCGGGTCCGCTGAAAGCAGACCGCCCTCTGAAACAAGCCACGCTCGAACGGCAGCTGAATCTGATGCGCACCGTGCCCGGCGTGAAATTCACCCCCGCGCTGGACTTGCCGCGCCGCGCCGATGGCGAAACCGAATTGGTGTTGACCGCGACCCGCCATCCCGTCAGCCTGACCGGCGGCATTGCGGACCTGGGCACGGGCATGCAGCCCATCGTCAATATGGCGGCCAACAGCCTGACGCCTTTGGGTGAACAGGTAAAACTGACGACGGCCATCCCTTTCAATAGCGACGACGTGAAATACGTCATGGGTGAAATTAGCGTGCCCATCGGCGCCGATGGCCTGGCGATCAAAGTCGACGGCTACCATTACGACGCCAAACCCAAGGATGACGCCGTCGAATACCTGGGTTTTGAACGCCGCGTGAAAAACGACCGTATCGGTATTGGCGTCAGTTACCCGTTCTTGCTGAACAACACGCGATCGCTGACGGGCACGCTGGGCATGTACGCCGCCAACTCCAAAGACCGTTACGATTCGCGCACCACCGACCTCTGGCTGCAACAAGACGCCCGCGTGCGCGCCGCCAATGCGGAGCTGCGCTATGTGCAGGTAGGGGAAGCCGCTTCCACGGACGTGACAGTCAGCGTTTCTAAAGGGTTCGATGCGGCCGGCGCAAAGAAAGATATCTCGACCAACTACGGGTACTCGGCAACCCCGATCCTGGACCTGGACTTCACCCGCTATAACCTGAGCGCCAAGCAGATCTTTGCGCTGCCGGGACAGTTTGGCCTGACGTTGTCGGGCGCTGGCCAGTACTCCAGCAATATCTTGCCGTCGTCGGAGCAAGTATCTTATGGCAGCTGGCGTTATGCCATGGGGTATCCGCAAGGCGACCAAAGTGGCGACAAAGGCATTGGCGTATCCGCTGAAATCAACCGCCGTTTTGCCACGGGTTGGGAATACGTCGCGGGGGTTCAGCCTTACGTGTTAGTGGACTATGCACGCACTTGGTACAACAACAAGGGCCTGCAAGCCTTGAACAATCGGCACTTGTCTTCCGTGGCGCTGGGCCTGCGTTTCACGGACGACAAATACTATCTATTCGATTTCAACGTGGCGAAGCCTGTGGGTTCGGCCACCGTGAACGATGGCCGCGACGTTCGATTCAACGCCAACTATTCACTCTTCTACGACGCATTTTGATCTGACGCCACGCCGAGCCGAATAAAAACGCCTGCTTAAGCAGGCGTTTTTTATTGATGCATCAATTAATAAAGGCCACGGCGCTTGCCGCGTTACGACAGTTCCGCACCCCGTTTTCCACATCGCGTTACGTAACGTTCCCCGTAACGTAACGGGCAATCCCCCGTCATTCGTAACATTCGCAGCGTTTTCGTGGTCGCAAAAATGGGAATTTCCCATGCCTAGTGCAAACCCTTTATTTGCGTCGCATGCCATTGATATATAAGGATTTTTTTAAGGAACACCTTTCAAATTCATTCCTAAAAACGCACTTCTGAAAAAAATTGGCACGGTTTATGCATGGAGAGACGTATCGGGCAGTTTCAGCGCCTGCTTATCCCACTAGGAGCTCGCCATGTATTCCAAAGTCGAAGCAAACCGTATTCAACGCGTTCTGACCTCCACCCTGTTGGCTGCAGCTCTGATGAGCGCATTGGCTGCCTGCGGCGGTGGCGGCAGCGGTAAGAAGTCAGCCAGCCTGCCCGGCATCGATATCCCGACCAATCCGGGCGGCAACAATCCGACCAACCCCGGTGGCACCGATCCCACCAATCCCACGAATCCTACCAACCCGACTAACCCGACTAACCCCACGAACCCCACCAATCCCACGAACCCGGTATCCGCCGGCTTGTTGGAAACCACGCTGGGCAATACCGGTACCGCGTTGGACAACACCCTGCCCTTGAATCTGGGCACGACGCTGAGTGGTGTGGGTAAAGCGCTGGACCCCACTGTGGAACCCATCGCCAACACCGTCGTCGGCCTGACCCAGCAAGTGGGCGCCACGACCGGCCTGGGTCAGCCCGTGGATGGCGTGACGAAACAAGTGGGCGGCCTGGTCAGCGACCTGGGCGGCTCGGTGAAAAGCTCGGGTCTGCCCGGCGGTTTGGACAGTGGCGTCGGCGGCTTGGTCGATGGCTTGGGCAAAACGGTATCGGGCGTGGGTGGCCTGCTGAATGCAGACCCGAACAATCCGGCGCCTCTGAAGAACGTCCTGGGTAACGCGACGAACGCCGTAGGCGCTCTGACCGCGGGCCTGTCGGGCGAAGGGGGTTTGCTGAACCCGATTATGCAGGTCGCGGGCGGCGTGACGGGCGGCCTTGTATCTGGCCCGTCGACCCCGTTGCTGGAGCCTGCCCTGGGCAATGCCGGCAAGACCGTAGACAACGTCTTGCCGCTGGGGCTGCAAACGACCCTTACGGGTGTGGGCGCCGCGCTTGACCCCACCGCCAGCCCGCTGGCCGGCAAAGTGGTCGGCCTGACGCAACAAGTGGGTGATACGACCAAATTGGGCGCGCCGGTCGCCGGCCTGCTCACGAGCTTGGGTGGCACCGTTGCCAACGCCGGCAGCACGCTGCCGGGCAACACTGCCGGCTTGAACGGGGTCTTGCAAGGCCTGGGCGGCGCAGTGGCCAGTGCCGGCGGCCTGCTCACCGCCACGCCGGGCAACACGAATCCGTTGGGCGCGACGCTGGCCAACGCCACAGGTGCTGTCGCCTCGCTGACGGGTGGACTGGGCTTGAACAACGTCACCAGTGGCGTCACCGGAGGCGGCACGGGCGGCTTGCTCAGCCCCATCACCGGCATTCTCGGTGGCGTGGGCGGTTTGGGCGGTGCGGGCGGCACCCCGGCGAACGGTGGCGTAGCCGGCCTGCTGGCGCCGGTGACGGGCCTGCTGAGCGGCGTGACCGGCGCCGTGGGCGGCGCGACGGGCGGCGCCACCGGGGGCACCGCTGGCGGCACGGCCAACGGCGGCTTGCTGGGCGGCCTGCTGGGCGGTGTGACAGGCGGTGCTGCGGGCGGCACGACAGGCGGCGCCTCGGGCGGTACGGCCAGTGGCGGCTTGCTGGGCGGGGTGGTCGGTGGCTTGGTCGGCGGTGTGTCCGTCGGGGCAACCACCGGGACGGGCGCCAGTGCTGGGGTGAGCGCAGGCGGCGCGGCGGGCGCCGGTGCGGGCGGTGCGGCGGGTGCGGGCGCTGCCAACAACGGCGGCTTGTTGGGCGGCGTGCTGGGCGGCGTCACCGGCACCACCACGAATGGAACCACCAACGGCGGACTGTTGGGTGGCTTGCTGGGCGGCCTCTCGGCCAAGAAGTAATCGACTACCAACGCTTGGGAGTAACACCATGCTTCAAGAAAACCTCATACACCATGAGCATGTGACCGTGATGCCAGAATCTCGCACGAGTGAACTGCGCCCGGGAATGCTTGACGACATCGCCTTGATGCTGGGCCGTCAATTCTCGGTTTACAACGCCGCATGCCAGTCCGCGCTGGCGGAAAAGCTGGGTATCCCCCTGGCCGACCTGAAAGCGCTGGAACTGGTGATGGAGTTCGATGCCCTGCCCACCGGGCAGCTTGCCCAACTGATGGGCATCAGCTCAGGCGGCGCCACGGCCTTGATCAACCGGCTGGAGGCGGCGGGTTATGTGCAACGCGGCCGCCACCCGCTGGATCGCCGGATGATCGTGATCCGGCCAGTTGAGGAACGGTGCCAGCACCTGTCGCAGGAACGCCAGTGGGTCGCCGATGCGGTCATGTTGATGGCGCGCCGCTACGACACCGCCGAGATGGAAACGGTTCATGCCTTCCTGGCGCAATGCGTGCGCACCTTGCGGCATGACACGCTGGTCTGGCTGGAGACGCGCAGCGCGCATCACGACGATCTCTGAGCCAGCCCCGCGCAAGTTTTACCCCAAAGCGTTTTACGCGCCCTGATCCCACCGGATCAGGGCGCGTTTTTCATGACCCAAACTGCAAGCGCGGCACCGCATCAAGCAAGCGCCGCGTGACCGCATGGCGCGGCGCGTGCAGCACCGTGTCCGCCGGGCCCAGGTCGACGATCTGCCCGCCATCCATGACCGCGATGCGGTCGGCCAGGTATTCCACCACGCCAAAGTTGTGGGTGATGAACAGGTAGGCAATGCCCAGTTCGTCTTGCAGCTCGCGCAGCAGATCCAGAATCTGCGCCTGGACGGAAACGTCGAGCGCGGACGTGGGTTCATCGCAAATCAGCACGCGCGGTTCAACCGCCAGCGCCCGCGCAATGGCGATGCGCTGGCGTTGTCCACCCGAAAACTCATGCGGATAGCGTGTCAGCGTATTGGCGGGCAAGCCGACGCGTTCAATCAACTGCGCGGCATGCGCGGCGCGCGCTTTCTGGCTCATGCCGCGGCGCAGAGACTCCAGGCCTTCGTCAAGAATATCGCCCACGCGCATGCGGGGATCGAGCGAGGCATAGGGGTCCTGAAAGACGATCTGAATGTCTTGGCGCAGGTCGCGCAAGGTGCGGCGGTCAGCCGTCAGCACATCCTTGCCTTGCAGCATGGCCCGGCCCGAAATCCGCGCGCCGTCGATCAAGCGCAGCAAGGCCTTGCCCGTGGTCGTCTTGCCGCAACCGGATTCACCCAGCAGCGCCAGGGTTTCACCGGCACGCAGCGAAAACGTGACGCCATCCACGGCCTTGACCCACGACACAATCCGCCGCAGCGGACCTTTGCGTATGGGGTAATGCACTTTCAGATCTTGCACGTCCAGCACCACCTCGCCCGCCTCGCGCGGCTTCGTGCGACGGTGGTCGTCACGCGCAATGGCTTGACGCCCGTGTTCGGTGAGCGGCACGCCGCGCTTTTCGAAGGTGGGAATGGCTTCGAACAATTGGCGCGCGTAGGGGTGTTTGGGCGCGCGGAAAAATTCCTCGGCGCTGGCGCTTTCAACGATTTCGCCGCCGCGCATCAGCGCCACATGGTGCGCCACATTTTTCACCACGGCCAGGTCGTGCGTGATGAGCAGCACGGCCATGCCCATTTCCCGCTGGATGTCAGCCAGCAAATCCAGCACCTGCGCCTGCACGGTGACGTCCAGCGCGGTGGTGGGTTCGTCCGCGATCAGCAGCAAGGGCTCCGCCGCCAGCGCAATGGCGATCATGACGCGCTGCTTTTGTCCGCCCGAGAACTGGAACGGGTAATCATCCACGCGCCGCTCGGGCTCGGGAATGCCCACGCGCCGCAGCCAGTCGATGGCGCGTGTGCGTGCGGCGGCGCCGCGTAAAGGCGTGTGCGCCGTCAGCGTTTCGATGATCTGGTCGCCCACCCGCATAACCGGGTTCAGGCTGGTGGACGGCTCTTGGAAGATGATGCCGATGCGGCCGCCGCGCACTCCACGCATGGCGCTTTCGGGCAACCGGTTCAGGTCTTCGCCGTCCAGATCGATCTGCCCGCCGACAATGCGGCCGGCATCGGGCAGCAAGCGCAGCAGCGCCAGCGCGGTAATGCTTTTGCCGCAGCCGGATTCGCCGACCAGCGCAAAGGTCTCGCGCTGTGAAATAGCGAGTTCCAGGCGTTTGACGGCATGCGTCATGCCGCTTTCGCCGGCAATGTCCACTTCCAGGCCGCGGACTTCAAGCAACGGAGTCGGGGCGTTCATGGTGCGTCTCCGGACTTCGAGGCGCGCGGTTCGGCGCCAAGCGCCGGCGCCGAACGACGGCCGATCAGGCCGCCCCACCCGCCCAACCGCGCCATCCGGCTGGGCTTGTAGCGGCGCGTGCGCGGGTCAAAGGCGTCGCGCACGGCGTCTGCGAACAGGTTGGCCGCCAGCACCAGCGCCAGCATGAAAATGAAAGCCGTCATCAGGCTCCACCAGATCATCGGGTCACGCGACATCTCAAGCCGGGCGCCATTGATCATCGAACCGAACGAATTCATGCTGGGGTCGACGCCAATGCCCAGGTACGACAGCACGGCTTCGTACAGCACCAGCCCCGAGAATTCCAGCACCACGGTAATCAGCACCAGGTGCGCCACGTTAGGCAACAGGTGGCGCGTCATGATGCGCCAGTGCGACACGCCAAATGCGCGCGCCGCCTGCACGTATTCCAGTTCACGCAGCTTGAGCGTTTCCGCGCGCAGCAAGCGGCACAGCCCCGCCCAGCCGGTGAACCCCAGGATCATGCACAGCAGAAACAGGCGCAAATCCGCGCGCGCCACCGAGGTGTCGAAAAGATCCGCGTGGTTGTCGATATACACCTGCATCATCAGCGCGCAGGCGGCTACGAGCAGCACACCGGGAATAGACGTGATGGTCGTGTACAGATATTGAATGGCGTCGTCGACCTTGCCCTTGAAATAGCCCGCCGCGATGCCGAAGATGATGGCGGGCGGCAGCATGGCGATGGTGGTCAGGCTGCCGATGACCAGCGCCGTGCGGATGCTTTTGAGCGCCTGCCACAAGACGTCGTTGCCAATGCGGTCAGTGCCTAGCGCGTGATAGCCGCTGGACAAGCCCGCCAGCGCGCCTGCGAACAGGCACAGCCCGGTGAAGGTGATCACCATGGCGCGCCATGGGATGTCGGACTGGCCAAGCAGCAAGGCATCGGCCGCGGCCGCTGCCGATTTCTCGCGCCGCGCCAAGCCCGCGAACAGGATGGCCGCCCCCGCCACCGCCACGGCCAAGCCGCCCGCCAGCCCGAAGCCCAACCGCGTGAGCACATCGCTTGTGCGTTCCTGCTTGGGATCGGTCAGGTGCGTGGCGGCGCCGCGCAAGCGCGGGAAGTCGCGCACCGGCTGGTCATTGACCAGCATGGTTTCCTTCAGGAACAGATAGGCCGCCAGCGGCTGTGAATAGTTCTTTTCAGGTTGGGTCAGCACGGTGCCGGTCAACAGCCCGTCCAGCGCCGACTTGACGGCGGGCGCATAGACGGGCGGCGCGTCAGCGGCGGCGCCCGGCGCGGGCGGCAACAGCGGCCGGTAGTGCACCGAGTCCAGCAGCCCCACCACCGAAAAGGCAACGAGGATGACAGCGGAACACATCGCGGGCGTGTCGCGCGCCACGCGCGCCCAGGTGGCGCGCAGGTTGGGGCTGCGGCGCACATGCCACAGGTAGGCCAGCGCGCTCAGCACCATCAGCCACAGCGCGACATCGGTCCACAGGAAGACGATCTTGGGCATGGCGGCTACTCGAATCGGACGCGGGGGTCAGCCAGCGTGTAGGAAATATCGGCCAGGATCAGGCCCACGATATAGAGCGCCGCGCCCAGGAACACCATGGCGCGCACCACCGAAAAGTCCTGCGCGTTGATGGCGTCGATCGTGTAGCTGCCCAGCCCGGGTATGCCGAAGAAGGATTCCGCGATCAGGCTGCCCATGAACAGCAGCGGCAAGGCGGCAACCGTGCTGGTCAGGATGGGCAGCATGGCGTTACGCAGCACGTGGCGGAACAGCACCACGCGTTCGGCCAGGCCCTTGGCGCGCGCGGTGCGCACGTAGTCCTTGCCAATTTCCTCCAGGAACAGCGTGCGGTAAAAGCGCGCTTCAGGCCCCAGCCGCGACACAATCGCCACCAGCACCGGCAACGCCAGGAACTTGACGACGTCCAACCCGCCCGAAAACCCCGAGAACGGCACCAGCCGCATCAGCTTGGCGAAGACCCACTGGCCCGCGATGATGTAGAACAGGCCGGAGATCGATAGCAGCAGCACGCACACGACCACGCCCCAGAAGTCCAGCCGCGTCGCCCGGAAAAATACCAGCGTCAGCGAAAACACGATGCTGACGAACAGGCCCAGGATGAACGTGGGCACCGCCAGCGCCAGGCTGGGTCCCATGCGCGTCTTGATCTCGCGGCTGATGTCGCGCCCGTTGTCGGACGCGCCGAATTTCATGGCCAAGAGCGGCACCGAGCGCTGATAGAAGACGGTATCGGTCAGTTGCGACGCGCCCTCGGCTTTGGCATTGAAGAACAGCGGTTTGTCGTAGCCCCGTTCGGCCTTCCATTTTTCAACCGCGTCCTGGCTGGCGCGCTGGCCGCCAATGGCCAGCCGCGCCATGTCGTCCGGCGTGTTGACGGCGAAGAACAGGATGAAGGTGAAGAGGTTCACGCCGATCAGAATCAGCACGCCATACAGCAGCCGGCGGATCACATAGCCGATCATGATTGATGCTCCTTACGGACGGCGGGGCCAAACGCCGTCTGGCGTTCACGGCGCTTGAGCGCGATGTATGACGGCCAGATCGCCAGCGCCAACAGCAGTATCAGTACGCCGATCGGCCACCAGATCGGCGAGTTCCATTCGTCAATCTTCCGCTCGCGCAGCGCGGGGTCCAGCTTCATGTACTGAAGCGTGTTGCGCACCATCTGCGTGGGCTTGGCATTGCCCACCCACTGCTGATACGCGCCCGCCGACATCGGGTAGTAGCCGAACATCCAGGGCGCGTCGCGCTGCACCACGGCCACCATCTTGGCGATCAGCTGTTCTTTTTCGGGGCCGTCGTCCAGGAATTTCATCTGCTCGAACAGCTTGTCGAATTCCGGGCTGGCGTAGTTGGCGGCATTTTCGCCGCCCGTCTTGGCCTTGGCGTTGGGGCCATAGAGCAGGAACAGGAAATTCTCGGCATCGGGGTAATCGGCCACCCAACCCCACAGGAAAATCTGCGCCGCGCCGCGCCGCATCTTGTCCTGGAAGCGGTTGTAGTCGGTAGAGCGCAAATCCAGTTGCACGCCCAGCTTGTTCAGTTGCCGGCGCATCCAGTCGAACTGCGGGTTGGAGCCGCCGCCTTGCATGGCGTCGTAGTACAGCACCAGCGGCGCGCCGGTCTTGGCGTTGCGGCCGTCGGGGTAGCCCGCTTCGGCCAGCAGGCGCTTGGCCACGTCCAGGGATTTACGTACGGGCTTGCCATCGACCAGGTCGTAGACAACGGGGTTCACGCCTTCTGGCGGTTCGCGGTAGCCCAGCACGCCGGGCGGCACCGGCCCTTGCGCTACGGACGCCTGGCTGTTCTCAAACACGGCAACGTACTCTTCCCAGTCGAACACGATGCTGATGGCCTGACGCAGCTTGCGGTTCTTTTCTTCCTGCTCGGGCGTGTCGCCCTTGCCCACCACCGGGTCCTGCCAGTTGAAACCCATGTACCAGATCGAAGTTTCGACGGTGGTTGGCAGCCGGATGCCACGGTCGCGGTACAGGCGCGCCTTGTCCTCGCTGTCGCCCGCCGCCACCAGCATGGCCACGCCGTACTCGCCGCGTTCAATCTGCGGCACGTCGTAATAGCCCTGCATGAATTTGCCGCTGAGCGGGATGGCTTCCTTTTCCAGGCTGAACACCGCGCGGTCAATGAAGGGCGTGGGCTTGCCGCAGTCTTCCAAGAGGCCAGCCGCCTTGTCGCCGGGTTCGCCTTCGCAGGGATAGGGTTCGCCGCGGAAGTTGGGGTTGCGGACCAGCACGTGGCGGCGGTTCGTCAACGACTCCGCCATCATGTACGGCCCCGTGCCCACCGGCCACGTGTTCAAGGACAAATCATGTTCGGCCATGCCCGGCTGGTTGTAGAAGCGGTCGGCTTCCCACGGCACGGGCGCGGTGAAGGTCATGGCCAGCCAGTACTTGAACTGCGGGTACTTGCCCTTGACGCGCACGCGCAGCGTGTGGGGGTCCAGCGCCTGTACGCCGGTAAAGCCATCGGGTTCGCGCAAGTCGAGCCAGGGCGGCGTGCTGCCGCCGGGCATGTCGCGCCGCAGGGCCTGGTCGCGCTTGCGCAGGCGGTCGCCGTATTCCTGCATGCCTTCGACGTGGTCAGCCATGACGGAATAAATGGGCGAAGCCACGCGCGGGCTGGCCAGGCGGCGGAAGGCGTAGACGTAATCGTCTGCGGTCAGTTCGCGCGTGCCGGTGCGCGGGAAATCGGGAATGTAGAACTTGTCGTCCAGCTCGCCGCTTGCCAGCGGGTAGTAGTCGTAGCTGCCGTCCGTCTTGCGGGCAAAGGCCGGATGCGGCTGAAAGCGCACGCCGGGCCGGATCTTGATGTCGTAAACGCTTTCGGCGATTTGATCGCCCGGCGCATCAGCGGGCAGTTCCTTGCCTTGGGCATCCAGATAGACCGGGGGATCAATGGACTGGGCCGCGCGCGGCACCAATTCGTACGGCCGCTTCAGATAGTGATAGCCGTACAGCGGTTCATAGATGTTGTAGGTATAAGGCGTTTCGTCGCCGGAATAAGAGTTAGCCGGGTCCAGGTACTTGGGCGAGCGCGACGCGAACGCTGAGAAAAACGTGTTCTGGCTTTCCGCGCCGGACGGATACGGGCTGTTGATGGGGCTTTCTTGCGAGCAGCCCGTCGTCGCCAGCAACAGCAGCATGGCTGTCGCCCAGAGCCGCTTCAGTGCACGCATGGAAACCTTCCCTTCAAATCGTTGCGACAGAGGATAGCAAACGCGGGACAGAGCCAGTACCCAGGCATCCCCCTACCGGCCGGGCTCATCCGCACTGGCGTTGGCGCCAGCAGTCGTAGCGCCATTTCCAGGGCTGCATGGCGTGTTGATCGACCCATAATCCGCGCTTGGCGTCCTTGGCCTGGCGTTGCAGGTCGGGCATGGCCTTGTCGCGCAGATAGTCGCCTTTTCTGGCCGTGTAGGCCCAGGCGTAGCCCGATTCCACTTGCAGGCGGTTGGCCGAACGGCCGTCGTCCAGGATCAGCGCGCACACGTCGCGGCCGTACTGGTCTTGTTCGTAGCATTGGGCGGTGAGCGTCTTGCCCGCCACCAGACTCGCCAGATTCTTGCGGGACGCCTCGGCATAGGGCTGGCCGGGCTGGTCAGCGCCATGGCCTTCTTCAGGGGCGTCGATGCTGTCCATGCGGATGCGGCGCTGGCCGTCGGGCGCGCGCAGCGTGACCGTGTCGCCATCGGACACGTTGACGATGGGGCCGGTCAGCGTATAGCTGCCTTGCGGAATGCCGCCCGCCAAGGCAGGGCCGGGGCGGGAGGGGGACGAGGTTGACGGCGGCCGTTGTTGATCCCGCCCGTCGGGTTGCAGCCAATTGACGATGGCGCCCGCCGCCGCAAGGATCACGGCGACGATCAGGGCGGTCAGCTTGCTGCCGCCGCGAAAAGGGGGTTTGCCACGCACCGGCCACACTCCACGTTAGAAACGCAGGAAGTTTGCCACAGCCAGCCCCGTTTCCACCGGCGTAATGAGAGGAAAATGTCCCGCTTGGCGGGGTGCTCCCGGTCTCACCCTTTCCCGAGCCCGCGCCTACAGCCAGCCCGACTTGCGGAAGCGCCAATACAGCACCGAACAGATGGATGCGATGACGCCCAGCGTAATCGGATATCCCCAGGGCGATTCCAGTTCGGGCATGAATTTGAAGTTCATGCCGTAGATGCCGGCAATAGCCGTTGGCACCGCCAGAATGGCGGCCCAGGACGCGAGCTTGCGGGTGGTGTCGTTCTGCGCCGCCTGCCCGATCATCAGGCTGGCTTCAAACGCGAAGGCCAGCGATTCCCGCAAGGCATTGAACAATTCGTCCACGCGCAGCACCCGGTCGGCCACTTCGCCGAAGTACGGGCGTGCATGTTCGTCCACCGCCGACATCTCGACGCGCGCCAGGCGGCGGCAGATCTCGGCCATCGGCGACACCACGGTGTGTATGCGCAGCAGGTCGCGGCGCTGCCGGTACAGCCTGCGGATATCGGTATCTTTGGCGCCGCGGATCAGGAGCTTTTGTTCGGCGCCTTCGACCACGCTTTCGATCTTGCCGGCCGCGGCCACATAGCGGTCGACCAGCCAGTCCAGCACTTCAGACGCCACGTAATCGCTGCCGCGCTTGAGCAAATCGGGCGAGGCTTCCAGCCGTTCACGCAAGGGGCTGTGCGCCGCCGTCGCACCCCGGCGCACGGTGACGAGAAAGCCGTCGCCAATCAGCAGCTGGGTCTCGCCAAAGATGGGCCGTTCGGCTTCGACCTCGACCGTGATGGTCACGATCAGGACCATGTTGCCGTAGTCGATGATCTTCGGCCGCCGGTGCGGCTCCAGCATTTCTTCCTGGTTCTTGCCGCAGGCGCCCAGTTCGCCGGTGATCCGGGCCAGCAATTCCGGCGTGGGGTTGCGCAGACCTATCCACAACATGCCGGGCGGTTGGCCCTGGGGCTGGCTGTTGTACCGGGTGATGTGCTGCCCCACCTCGTCGATGGGAACTTCACGGTCGCGGCGCCCGTTCACGTAGGCAATCGACGCGACCACCTCGCCCTTGTGGGCGTCGGCAAAACTATCTTCGGCGGACATGGACTTCCTTTGGCAACGCGATCCCTACCGGACAACTTATAAGCATCGGCCGATGATAGCCCAGGCTAGGAGAACAGGCTGCGCACCCGCTTGGTGACGTCGATGCTGGGCGCCTGGGGTTCCTTGGGCTGGCCGCCGCCGGGCAAATCAGACAGTGCGGGCGGCTTGGGCAGATGGTCAAACAGCGGCAGCATCGCATTCGTGATGTAGCGCGTGCGCGAGCCGTACACATGGCGGTCGCCCATGCCCGTTTGCTGATGCACATAAAAGCGCTGCGGCACGATGAGCTGCAAGCGTTCTTTCGCGCGCGTCATGGCCACGTACAGCAGGCGGCGTTCTTCCTCGATTTCTTCGGCGGTGCCGGTGCTCATGTCGGACGGAATGCAGCCGTCGACCACGTTCAGCACGTACACGGCCTTCCATTCCTGGCCCTTGGCGGAATGGATGGTGGACAGGATCATGTAGTCCTCGTCGCGGGACGGCGCGCCGGACTCATCGCTGGTGGCATCGGGCGGGTCCAGCGTCAGTTCGGTCAGGAAGCGTTCGCGCGACGGATAGCCCGCGGCCAGGCGCACCAGTTGGTCAAGATCGGTCTTGCGCACGCGGGCATCGTCATACAGGCGTTCGAGCTGGCCGGCATACCAGCGCAGGGCAAGATCGACATCCGCGGGCCAGCGCAGGCCGGGGTCGCACAAGGCCGCGTAGGTATCGGCAAATGCGCCCCACTCTTCTTGGGCGGCTGCGCCCGGCTTGAATTCGCGCAGGGCTTGCAGCGGTTCTGCGGACGCGGACATGGCGTCCATCAGTTTGCCGGCGGTGGCGGGGCCAATGCCCGGCATCAACTGCGCCACGCGAAAGCCCGCCATGCGGCCACGCGGGTTCTCGGCCCAGCGCAACAGCGACAGCAAGTCCTTCACGTGCGCGGCTTCCAGAAAGCGCAGACCGCCGAATTTCACGAAGGGGATGTTGCGGCGGGTCAGCTCAAGTTCCAGCGCGGCGCTGTGGCTGGCCGTGCGGAACAGCGCCGCCTGCGATTTCAGCGTGGCGCCGCCCTCGCGCTGCGCCAACACCTGATCGGCCACCCAACGCGCCTGACCGGCTTCATCGCTGACGGTCACCAGTTCAGGCAATTGCGACGACGCGCGATCCGTCCAGAGGTCTTTGGCGAAGCGCTCCGTCGCCAGCCCGATCACCGCATTCGATGCGTTCAGGATGGGCTGCGTGGAGCGGTAGTTGCGGTCCAGCGTGATGACGCGCGCGGGTTTGGGGAATTGCGTCGGGAAGTCCAGGATGTTGCGCACCGTGGCCGCGCGGAAGGAATAGATGGATTGGGCGTCGTCGCCCACCACCGTCAGCCCGCGCCCGTCGGGCTTCATCGCCAGCAGAATGGCCGATTGCAAGCGGTTGGTGTCCTGGTATTCGTCCACCAGCACGTGGTC
Source organism: Achromobacter kerstersii (assembly GCF_902859595.1). Lineage (GTDB taxonomy): Bacteria > Pseudomonadota > Gammaproteobacteria > Burkholderiales > Burkholderiaceae_B > Achromobacter > Achromobacter kerstersii. The sequence goes on from NZ_CADIJQ010000010.1 coordinate 196,399, forward strand.
GAACCGCGCCCCCACGTCGGCCGCGATGCCGGGGTCGGACATCATCTCGGCCCAGTAGAGCAGCAGGTCGTCGTAGTCCAGCACTTGCTGATCCTGCTTGGCGGCCACATAGCCGCGAAACAGATTCTTCAGTTCGTCTTCCCATTGGGCGCACCAGGGGAATGACGTTTTCAGTACGTCGGCCACCGGCGTCTGGCTGTTGACCACGCGCGAATAAATGGCCAGGCATGTGCCTTTCAAGGGAAAGCGGGATTTGGTGGACGACAGGCCCTGCTCGTGCCGCACCATCCCCATCAGGTCTTCGGCGTCGCCGCGGTCATGGATGGTGAAGGCTTCCGACAGCCCGATGCGCAGCGCGCAGTCGCGCAGCAGGCGCGCGCCGATGGCGTGGAACGTGCCGGCCCACGGCAGCGACGGCGCCTGTTGCGAGCCGCGCAGGTTCATCACCCGCTGCAATACCGAACCCACGCGGCGATCCATTTCCTGCGCGGCGCGGCGTGAAAAGGTCAGCAGCAACATGCGTTGGGGATCGGCGCCGTTCAGGATCAGGTGCGCGACACGATGCGCCAGCGTGTTGGTCTTGCCTGAACCCGCCCCGGCAATCACCAGCAAGGGGCCGTCATCGCCGGCAGCGCCCGCCACGCCGAATTCGGCAGCTTCGCGCTGCGCGGGATTCAAGTCGGCCAGAGGGTCGGGACGGGCGGGAGTAGAAGCGGGATTCTGATCGGGCATGACGCGTTGTGACGGCGCTGGGCACGGCTGGGCGGCAAAACCTGACCGGCGGGCTGGGCTGAATTGGCGGCCAATGACTGGCTATTTATCCAGCTATCATAGCAGCGTAGCCGGCCCCGCCGCCGGCACGATACGAACCCGATTCCCCCCATGCGCCTTCTGACCGGCACCGCCTCCTGGACCGATCCCACCCTGCTTGCCTGCGGCCGCTTCTACCCGCCCGAGGCCCGCAGCGCCGAATCGCGGCTGCGCTTTTACGCCTCGCGCTACCGGCTGGCCGAGGTCGATTCCAGCTACTACGCCCTGCCCTCGGCCGACAACGCCTATCTTTGGGACCAACGCACGCCGGACGATTTTGTCTTCAACATCAAGGCCTTCCGGCTATTCACCGGCCACCAGACGCCGCTTGCCGCCCTGCCCCACGACATCCAGCGCGAACTGGACGATTGGCCGGAGCCCATCATCTATCACGGCCAGATGCCGGAAGACTTGCGCGATGCGCTGTGGCGCCGCTATCAGCTGGCGCTGGAACCGCTGCGCATGCCGGGCAAACTGGGCGCGGTGCATTTCCAGTTTCCGCCCTGGGTCCGGCGCGATGCGCGGGGCCGCGCGCATGTGGCCGATTGCGCGCGGCGCATGGAAGAGCATCTGATTTCCGTGGAGTTCAGGCATCGCAGCTGGTTTGACAGCCCAGCCGCCATCGCGGACACGCTAGCGTTTGAACGCGACCTGGGCGTGGTGCACACGGTGGTCGACGCGCCGCAAGGCTTTGAGAACACGGTGCCCGCCATATGGGAATGCACGCATCCCGATCTGACCTTGCTGCGCCTGCACGGCCGCAACACCAACGCGTGGAATGTGTCGGGCACGGCCTCGTCGGGGCGCTTTCAATACGAGTACACCGAACAGGAACTGGCAGAGCTGGCGGAACGCTTTTCGCGGCTGGCCACGCAAAGCGCGCAGGCCCACGCCGTGTTCAACACCAACTTTGAAGACCAGGGCATGCGCAACGCCGCCGCCTTCGCGTCGGCGCTGTTGCCGTTTTAGTTCCGTTCTGACGCCGTGCGGATGCAGCTGTGATGCCGCCTTGGTACCGTTTTAACCCTGACGGGCACCGCTCAAGCCGCGGCCGGCTTGCGCGCCACTTCCGCCAGGCTTTCCAGCAACACCTCGAACTTGCGCGCAATGTCGTGCTCGGGCACACAGGCGTACCCCAACAGCAGCCCCGGCCGCCGCCCTGCTTCATTCACGTAATAACGCGACAGCGCACGCGTCAGCACGCCCTTGCTGCGCGCCACGTCCACCACGCGCAGGTCATCCATGTCCGGCGGCAGCGTCAGCACCAGATGCAAGCCCGCCATGCTGGCGTCGCGATGCAGCCAATCCGGCCCCAGGCGGCGTTCGATCAGGTTGACGAGCATTGCGCGCCGCCGGCCATACAGCATGCGCATGCGGCGGATGTGGGCGGCGTAATGGCCTTCTGAAATAAAGGTCGCCAGCGCCGCGTGCGTCATCAAGTGGCCTTCGCGGTACAGCTCGGCGTGCGCCGCCTGGAACGCGGCCGTCAGCGGCTTGGGCAGCACCAGATAGCCCACGCGCAGCCCCGGGTACAGCGTCTTGCTGAACGTACCCATATAGATGACGGGCGCGTCCGGCTCCAGCCCCAGCAGCGATGCAATGGGCCGGCCCGAGAAGCGGAACTCGCTGTCGTAATCGTCTTCGATGATCCAGCTGCCGCATTGCCGCGCCACGGCCAGCAACTGGCGGCGCCGGGTCAACGACATCACAGGGCCAAGCGGATATTGATGCGACGGCGTGACGAAAATGAAGCGCGGCGGCGTGCCCACCGTGTCGGGCAGGCGCATGCCTTCTTCGTCGACAGGCAGGTGCACGGTGTGCAGGCCATTGGCTTGCAGGATGGTGCGGGCGCCCCAGTAGCCCGGGTCTTCGACCCACGCGGTTTCTCCGGCTTCGCCCAGGATGCGGGTGGTAAGGTCGATGGCTTGGTGCGAGCCTTCGGTGATGATGATCTGTTCCGGGTCGCAATCGATGGAACGCGTCAGCGCCAGATGCTGGGCCAGGGCCTCGCGCAGCGCAGGCAGGCCGCCGCCGTAGGCGTAAGTCAGCAAGTCGGGCGACGGGTTGCGCCACAGCGCGCTGAAAATGCGGCCAAACTTCTTGTGCGGGAATTCGGTCAGGTCGGGCACGCCCGGCATGAACGCCCCCCATTGATAGGGCGATGCCGACACGCCATCGACGATGGCCGCACCGCGCGGCGACAGCGCCGGCCCCGGCTGGGCTTGCGGCGGCTGGCGCAGGCGGCGGCCGCTGGCCAGATACGAGTCCGGCACTGACGCGTTGACGAAGGTGCCGTTGCCCTGGCGGCTGCGCGTATAGCCTTCGGCCAGCAGTTGGCTGTAAACGTGAACGACGGTGTTGCGGGCGATGCCGAGCTCGGCGGCCAGGTCACGTGAGGCGGGCAGCCGCGAGTCCGCCGCGATGGCGCCATCGAGGATCGCTTCACGGATTCCGCGATACAGGCGCTTGTTCATCGGCTCAGTAGAGCCATCTGCCAAGCGCAGCAGAAGCAAGTCACCAACAATGGACCGCAATTGGTTCTACCTGTTTTATCAAAGTGGTTCCCACAAATGGGGCCATCGTAGCATTAAATAAGGTTTTTCCCGCCCATCACGTTCCCCGAGGCAGAGATGAAGAATCAGGACCTGAATACCCGCCGTTCCCTGGCCACGCCGCGCGGCGTTGGCGTCATGTGCGACTTCTACGCCGTGCGCGCTGAAAACGCCACGCTGTGGGACGCCAACGGCAAGGAATACATCGATTTCGCAGGCGGCATCGCCGTGCTGAACACCGGCCACTTGCACCCCAAGGTCAAGGCCGCCGTGTCCGCCCAGCTGGACAACTTCACGCACACCGCCTACCAGATCGTGCCGTATGAAGGCTACATCTCGCTGGCAGAGCGCATCAACCGCCTGGCCCCCATCGACGGCCTGAAAAAGACCGCCTTCTTCACGACCGGCGTCGAAGCCGTTGAAAACGCCATCAAGATTGCGCGTTCGTCGACGGGCCGCTCGGGCGTCATCGCCTTCTCGGGTTCGTTCCACGGCCGCACCATGCTGGGCATGGCGCTGACCGGCAAGGTCGCCCCGTACAAGCTGTCGTTCGGCCCGATGCCCGGCGACATCTATCACGTGCCGTTCCCCAACGCCACGCAAGCCATCAGCGTGGCTGACTCGCTCAAGGCGCTGGACTTGCTGTTCAAGTGCGACATCGATCCGAAGCGCGTGGCCGCCATCATCATCGAACCGGTGCAAGGCGAAGGCGGCTTCAACATCACCCCGCCTGAACTGATGACCGCGCTGCGCAAGCTCTGCGACGAGCACGGCATCCTGCTGATCGCTGACGAAGTGCAAACGGGCTTTGGCCGCACCGGCAAGCTGTACGCGATGGAACACCACTCGGTGCAAGCCGACCTGATCACCATGGCCAAGAGCCTGGGCGGCGGCTTCCCGATTTCGGGCGTCGTCGGCCGCGCCGATGTCATGGACGGCCCGGCCGCTGGCGGCCTGGGTGGCACGTACGCCGGCAACCCGCTGGCAGTTGCCGCCGCGCACGCCGTGCTGGACGTCATCGCTGAAGAAAAGCTGTGCGACCGCGCCAACGTGCTGGGCGAGAAGCTGCGCGCCCATCTGGAAGGCCTGCGCGCCAAGGTCCCGGGTATCGCCGATGTGCGCGGCCTGGGTTCGATGGTGGCGCTGGAACTGAACGACGCCAATGGCAAGCCGGACGCCGAAGCCGTCAAGCGTGTGCAAGCGCGCGCGCTGGAACAAGGCCTGATCCTGCTGAGCTGCGGCGTGTACGGCAACGTGCTGCGCTTCCTGTACCCGCTGACGATTCCCGACGCGCAATTCGACCGCGCGCTGGTTATCCTGTCGGAAGCGCTGGCCGCTTGACGTTCAGGGCCTGAACCCCGATAGCCGGTGGGCAGGCATGGCAATTGCGGGCGTGCAGCGGTTTACCGCCACGCCCGCAGCCGTTTCCTGACCCCGCTGCATTTCATTCAAGGAGACTCCGATAATGACCGCTTTGACTCACCCCCTGTCGCGCCCTGAACTGCTGCGCGACGCCTGCTACATCGACGGCAAGTGGGTTGGCGCCGGCAATGGCGCGTCGATCCCGGTGGACAACCCCTCCACCGGCAAGACCATCGTGTCCGTGCCCAAGCTGGGCCGCAAGGAAACCGAACAGGCCATCGCCAGCGCTCAAGCCGCGCTGCCGGCCTGGAGCGCCAAGACCGGCAAGGAACGCGCCGCGATCCTGCTGAAGTGGGCGCAACTGATGATGCAGAACCAGCAAGACCTGGCCGCCATCATGACGTCCGAGCAGGGCAAGCCCGTGACCGAAGCCGCCGGCGAAATCGCCTACGCCGCGTCGTTCCTGGAATGGTTTGCCGAAGAAGCCAAGCGCATCGACGGCGACGTGCTGCAAAGCCCCAAGGCCGGCCAGCGCCTGCTGGCGTTGAAGCAGCCCATCGGCGTAACCGCCGCCATCACGCCGTGGAACTTCCCGGCCGCCATGATCACCCGCAAGGTCGGCCCCGCGCTGGCTGCCGGTTGCACCATGGTCGTCAAGCCCGCTCAGCAAACCCCGCTGACCGCGCTGGCGCTGGCCGTGCTGGCCGAAGAAGCCGGCGTGCCGGCTGGCGTGTTCCACGTCATCACCGGCAGCTCGCGCGACATCGGCGCCGCCCTGTGCGAAAGCGACGTGGTGCGCAAGCTGAGCTTCACGGGTTCCACCGAAGTCGGCCGCACGCTGATGGAGCAATGCGCCCCGACCATCAAGAAGCTGTCGCTGGAACTTGGCGGCAACGCGCCCTTCATCGTGTTCGACGACGCCGATCTGGACCGCGCGGTCGACGGCATCCTGGCCTCCAAGTACCGCAACGCAGGCCAGACGTGCGTATGCGCGAACCGCATCTACGTGCAGGCCGGCGTGTACGAAGAAATCGCCAAGCGCCTGGTCGCCAAGGTCAACGCCATGAAGGTGGGCGACGGCTTTGGTGATGGCGTGACGCAAGGTCCGCTGATCGACGCCAACGCCGTTGAAAAGGTGCAGGAACACATCGCTGACGCGACGTCCCACGGCGCCAAGGTCATCGCTGGCGGCAAGCCGCATGCACTGGGCGGCACGTTCTTCGAACCCACCGTCGTGCGCGACGTGACGCAGTCGATGCGCTTTGCCACCGAAGAAACCTTCGGCCCGGTCGCACCGCTGTTCCGCTTCGAAACGGAAGAAGAAGTCATCGGCATGGCCAACGACACCATCTTCGGTCTGGCCGCTTATTTCTTCACGCGCGACTACGCCCGCATCTGGCGCGTGTCCGAAGCGCTGGAATACGGCATCGTCGGCATCAACACGGGTTTGATCTCGAACGAAGTCGGCCCGTTTGGCGGCGTGAAGCAATCCGGCCTGGGCCGTGAAGGCTCGAAGTACGGCATCGAGGAATACCTCGAAATCAAGTACCTCTGCGTGGATCTGGGCGCCTGACGCCCAACCGGTGCGCGGCGCCCTGCCGCGCACCGGGGATAAGCCGGCATGTCACCAGACACGCCGCGCTTATCCCCAGCAACTGTGGACAACCCGGCAGATAACTCCTGCATAGCCGGAAAATGTCCTTTCAATCCAGTGACTTATAAATCACGATCAATTGCCGCTCAGGCGTGATAGATTTGCGCGTTCCCTGGATGACACCGAATGAGCAGAACTTTTACCCTTGAGGACACCCGCAAGCTTGCCGCCGTGCTGGCCGAAACCGCCCTGACGGAAGTCATGCCGCGCTTTCGCAACCTGCCGGAAGGCTCGGTGCGGGGCAAGAGTTCGCCGCGCGATCTGGTCACCGACGCAGACGAAGCCGCCGAACGCATGATCGGCGCGCGGCTGGCCAAGCTGCACCCGGGTGCCGTGCTCATTGGTGAAGAAGCGTCCGCGCGCAACCCGGCCTTGCTGAACATGCTGGTCGACGCTGACCTGGCCTTTCTGATTGACCCCATCGACGGCACTCGCAACTACGTGGCGGGCCTGCCGCTGTTCGGCATGATGATCGCGGCCTGCCATCGCGGCGACGTCATCGCGGGCGTCATCTACGACCCGGTCAACCGCGACAGCGCGCTGGCCGTGCGCGGCGAAGGCGCCTGGATGGAGTACGAGAACGGCCGGCGCGTGCCGCTGACCGTGGCGCCGCCTGCGCCCCTGGAAGACATGGATGGCCTGATCGCCACGGGCGCCCTGCCCGAGCCGCTGCGCACCACCGTCAACAGCCATCTGTCGCGTTTGGCCAGTACCGCGTCGCTGCGTTGCGCCGCGCATGAATACCGCATGCTGGCCGCCGGCCATTGCCACATTGCGCTGTACAACCAGCTGACGGCGTGGGACCACGCGGCCGGCTGGCTGCTGCACCGCGAGGCCGGCGGCTATGCCGCGCGCTTTGACGGATCGCCCTACAAGCCCACGCACCGCACAGGCGGGCTCCTGTACGCACCCGACGCCGGCAGCTGGCACGCCGCCCGCAAGGCCCTGCTGGGCGAGGCGGTAGAGATGGCAGACGCGGGTAATCCCTAGGAATTATCCACAGTTCCTGTGGACAACCCTTTGGAAAGGTCTGTAACAGCGGGAAAAATCCCTTACGGGGCAAGCACTTGCTTAAACCGGTCAAAAACCGGCCGGTTACAAGGCGTCCAGCGCCACCGCGCAAGGCTGTTCCACCTTCAGGGTCAACAGGCTGTCGGCGCGGGTGCGGCCCAGGTTGATGGCGGCAATCGGCACGCCGTTACGCGCCGCAGCCGTCACGAAGCGGTAGCCCGAATACACCATCAATGATGAGCCCACGACCAGCACCGCGTCGGCGCTCATCAAGCCCGCGTTGGCGCGGTCCACACGGTCGCGCGGAACGGTTTCGCCGAAGAACACCACATCCGGTTTGACGATGCCGCCACAGCGCGGACACGGCGGCACGGTGAATTGCGAGAAATCTTCGCCGTCCAGATCGGCGTCGCCGTCGGGCGCATCGGTGGCGTCCAGCGACGTCCAATACGGGTTGCCCTGCTGCAGGGCCTCTTGCCAGGGCTGGCGGTCGCCGCGCCAATCGCAGTTCATGCAGCGCACTTCATCCAGCCGGCCGTGCAGGTCCACGACCTCGCGGCTGCCTGCGGCTTCATGCAGGCCGTCTACGTTTTGCGTGACCAGCACACTGATGTGGCCTTGCGACTCCAGCCGCGCCAGCGCCCGGTGCGAGTCGTTGGGTTTGACGTGGCCAAAGCGGCGCCAGCCAACCATGCTGCGCGCCCAGTAGCGGGCGCGCGCCAGGTCGTCGCCCATGAACGTCTGCAACGTCATGGGCGGCTTGCGCTTCCATTCGCCTTCGGTGTCGCGGTAGTCGGGAATGCCGGAGTCAGTGCTGACGCCCGCCCCCGTCAGCACGAACAGCCGTGGGTGGCGGTCGATGAAGCCGCGCAAGGCGGCCATGTCCGAGACTCGTGTGTCCATCCTGACTCCTGTGTGCCGGTCTGGGCGCCGCCCGCAGGGGCAGCGCCCGCGTGGACGGCGCTTAGCCGCCCAGCCCGCAGTCGGGCATGTCGCTGACCAGGCTGGCCTGCGTGACGTTGCTGCCCGGCGGCACGCTGCGCGTGAGCCAGACGTTACCGCCAATGGTCGAGCCCTTGCCGATCGTGACGCGGCCCAGGATGGTGGCGCCCGCGTAGATCACCACGTCGTCTTCAATCAGCGGGTGGCGCGGCAGGCCCTTCTTGAGCTCGCCGTTTTCACCGGGCGGGAAGCGCTTGGCGCCAAGCGTCACCATCTGATAGAGCCGCACGCGGTCGCCGATGATGGCGGTTTCACCAATGACGACACCCGTGCCGTGATCAATGAAGAAGCTGCGGCCGATGGTGGCGCCCGGGTGGATGTCGATGCCGGTATCGGCGTGTGCGATCTCGGCCACGATACGGGCCAGCATCGGCACATTCAGCCGATACAGCACGTTGGCCAGGCGGTGATGAATCATCGCCGCCACGCCGGGATAGCAGAGCAGCACTTCGTCAACGCTGTGCGCGGCCGGGTCGCCTTGATAGGCGGCGGTGACGTCCAGGTCGAGGGCGGCGCGCACGCGCGGAAGCTCGGCGCCGAACTGGCGCACGATTTCGATGGCGCGTTGCTGGGTTTGGGCAGGGTCCGCGTGTTCGTGACGGCCCACGTATTGCAGTTCAAGACAGACCTGATGCAACAGCGCGTCCAAGGCCGCGCCGATGGTGTGCCCCACATAGAAGTCTTCGACCTCTTCGCGCAGGTCGATGGGGCCCAGGCGCATCGGGAACAAGGCGCCACAGAGGTCTTTGATGATCTGACGCAGGCTTTCCTGCGACGGGAATTCACGCAGGCCCGAGTCTTCACGCAGGCGGCCACGCGGGCCGCGCCACGCCACGCGCGCGTCGCGCAGGCCGGACACGATGCTGTCCAGGTTCCAGTGGGCGGGCGGGATGTAGGTGGGGCCGCTCATTGCGACTGCCCCTGGCGGGCGCGGTGTTGTCCGCGGCGTCCGGCATACGGATGGAATTCAAACATGGGAGAGCCTCACTGACGGGTGCATGGCGTGGGCGGATGCGCCGCCTGCGCCATGCTGCTACGCAATAATGCCGTCAACTGTAACCGCAGGCGCCCCGTTTCCGGAATCCCTCCGACACGCCATTGGGGTTATGCCGCGGCCCGACCCGCCGGATCGCGCACGGCCTGCCCCGCAGATTCGTCCGTATGGGCCTCGGCGTCATACCCCTGCGGATTCCCCTGCTGCCAGCGCCAGCCGTCCGCGCACATCGCCGCCACGTCATGCGTGCTGCGCCAGCCCAGCAGCGATGCCGCCAGCGCCGGGTCGGCCCAGGTCCGCGCCACGTCTCCCGCGCGCCGTCCCTGCCGGTTCAGCGGAATTCGGCAGCCGCTGGCCGCCTCGAACGCGCGCACCAGCTGCAAGACGCTGGTGCCCTGCCCCGTGCCCAGGTTCACCGCGGCAAAGCCCGTGTGCGTCATGGCGTGCGCCAACCCCAGCACATGCCCCCGCGCCAGATCCATCACGTGCAGATAGTCGCGTTCGCCCGTGCCATCGGCGGTGTCGTAGTCGTCGCCGAACACGCGCAGATATGGCTGCCGCCCCACCGCCACCTGGGTAATGAAGGGGAACAGATTATTGGGCAGGTCGCGCGGGCTTTCGCCGATGCGGCCGCTCGCGTGCGCGCCGATAGGATTGAAGTAGCGTAAAGTCAGCGCGCTGAAGGCCGGGTCCGCCACGCAGACGTCGCGCAGCATCTCTTCCACCATCAGCTTGGTGCGCCCGTAAGGATTGGTGGGCGCCAAAGGATGCGACTCATCGAAAGGCAGATACTGCGGTTCGCCATAGACCGTGGCCGACGAACTGAACACCAGCCGCGTGACCCCCGTGTCACGCATGGCGCGCAACAGCACCATCGACCCTGTGACGTTGTTGTCGTAATACTTGAGCGGGTCCGCCACCGATTCGCCCACCGCCTTGCAGCCGGCCAGATGCAGCACCGCCTCTACCGGCGTACCGCTGGCCGCCGCGCCGGCCAGCACGGATTCAATCAACCCGGGCGTGCGGATATCGCCTTCGATAAGCGGTATCGGCACGCCGCACAGTTGTTCGACCCGGCGCACGGCCTCGCGGCTGCCGTTGCTGAAGTTATCCAGCACCAGCGGCCGCTGGCCCGCCGCCACCATCGCCACCAGCGTGTGCGTGCCGATGTAGCCCGCCCCGCCCGTCACCAGCACATGCAGGTCCGGCATGCCCGTCTCCGTCAAAGGTGTGCGGCCATGCCGGGCACCCATGCATGGCGCGGGCGCGGCGCCTGCGCGTGGCCGCGATAACGGTCGATCCAGTACGAGGTGGACGCGTCATGCCCCCAGTCCACCACGCCGGCCGACACCGGCACGGCCAGTTCACGTTCAATGCCCGTGGCCAGCCGTTTGCCCAGTTCCACACCCCATTGGTCAAACGGGTTGATGCCCCAGACCACGCTTTGCACAAACACTTTGTGTTCGTACAGCGCCAGCAGCGCGCCCAGACCGCGCGGGTCCAGTTGACGCAGCACGATCAGCGTTGACGGCCGTCCGCCCGGATGCACCATGTGCTGCGCGAGGCTCAGCGCGCGCTCCTGGTCGTCGATATGCGCCACGTCTTGCAGCGCTTGCTCCAGGCACTTGCCGCGCAACAGCGCTTGCCGCTGCGCCAGGCAATTGGCCAGCAACAGACGATGCGCGTCCGGGCTGTCGGTATGCCCTTGCAGGCTGGCGATGAAGTCCACCGGCGCGCCGTCTTCGCTTTGATGCAGCCATTGGAAGAAGGTGTGCTGGCCATCGGTGCCCGGCATGCCCCAGATGATGGGCGCCGTGGGCACCCCCACCGCCGTGCCATCGCCCGCCACGCGCTTGCCCAGCGATTCCATTTCCAACTGCTGAAGATAGGTCACCAGGTGCAGCAGACGCGCGCTGTACGCGGCAATGTTCAACGAGTTGTGGCCCAACACGCTGCAATTGACCAGCCCGGCCAGCGCCAGCTGAATCGGCGCATTGGCCGCGAATGGTGCTTGTTGGAAGTGCTGGTCCATCGCTTCGGCGCCCGCGCGCATGCCAATCAGCACATCGGCGCCCACGGTCAACGCAATCGACAGGCCCGCCACCGACCACACGGAATAGCGTCCACCCACCCAGTCGCACATCTTGAACACCTGGCTGGCCGGCACACCCAGCGCGCGCGCCGCCGGCGCATTGGCGGTCACCGCCGCCAGATGTTCAGACACGTCGGCTACACCGCCTTGCTTGAGCCAGGCAATGGCCGCGCGGGCGTTGTGCAGGGTTTCAGACGTGGTGAACGATTTGGACGACACCACCACCAGGCAACGCCGCGGGTCCAGGCCGGCGATAGCGTCGTGAAACGCATGGCCGTCGATGTTGGACACGAAGCGGATCTGGCGGCGTTGCGACGGGCCGCCGAACGCCTGGATGGCCAGGCGCGGGCCCCAGTCGCTGCCGCCGATACCAATATGCAGCACGGTGGAAAAATCTGCCGTCTGATCCACGCGGCGCACGAAGTCCGTCATGCGCGAATATTCGCAAACAGAATCGGCGTCCTGGCCGTCAGGTTGCTCGCGCGTGCGGCCGGCTCGCAGCGCCGTGTGCCACGCGGGCTTGCCTTCCGTCCAGTTGACCGGATCGCCGGCGAACAGCGCGTGGCGGGCATCCGCCAGCGCGCGCGCCTGCAACAGATTCAGCGCCGCGGCCTCCAGCGCCGGAGACTGGCGCTGCATGGTCAGGTCCACGCACAACCCGGCCGCTTCGATCACTTTCAGCGTGCTGGCATCCAATTCGGCAGTTTGCGCCGCCTGCGCAAACGCCTGCCACTCGGGGCTCTGCGCCAGGCCGGAATTCGCCCTTAACGCCTCAATCGCATAATTGGCCTTACCCATCGCGTGATGCTCCTTAGAACGGTAAACGAACATGAGGTGCAATGCGCCGGAACGCGTTGCGGAAGTCCTCCTCAATACGGGCCAATGCGGCCACGGTGTCTCCTTCAAAACGCAAAACCACCGTCGGCGTCGTGTTGGATGGACGCGCCAGGCCGAAGCCGTCGGCATAGTCCACCCGCACGCCGTCCAGATCGTTGATGGACACGGCGCCCGGGAATTCCCCTTGTGCGCGCAATGTCTCCACCAGTTCGAACTGCTCGCCTTCGGCGGTGTCCAGCTTGATTTCGGGGGTCGCGCAAGACTGAGGCAGGCTTTCGAGCAAGCCTGACGGGTCCGGCGCAGACGACAGAATTTCCAACAGCCGTGCAGCGGCGTAGATGCCATCGTCAAAGCCGTACCAGCGCTCTTTGAAAAACATGTGGCCGCTCATCTCTCCAGCAAGTAGCGCTCCCGTCTCGCGCATCTTGGCTTTGATCAGGGAATGCCCTGATTTCCACATGGTGGCCCGGCCCCCCGCTTCGACAACGGCGCGCGCCACATGGCGGCTGCACTTGACGTCGTAGATGATCTCGGCGCCCGGGTTGCGCGCCAGCACGTCGCGCGCAAACAGAATCAACTGCCGGTCTGGCCAGATGATCTGTCCCGATTTGGTGACAACGCCCAGCCGGTCGCCATCGCCGTCAAACGCCAGGCCGACTTCGCAATCGGAATAGCGCAGGCAATAGATCAGGTCTTGCAGGTTTTGGGGGTCGGCAGGATCAGGGTGATGGCCCGGGAACGAGCCATCCACCTCGCAGAACAGTTCCGTCACTTCGCACCCCAAGGCGCGAAACAAGGCGGGCGCCACCGCGCCTGCCACGCCGCTGCCGCAGTCGATGGCGATCTTCATCGGGCGCGCCATGCGGATGTCGCCCACCAGCCGTGCCGCGTAGCAGGGTTGAAGCTGCATCTGCGTGCGCCCGCCCGGCACGTCGGCCGATTCAATCGGCAAGCGCATCGCATCGCGCAGCGCGGTGATGCCCTCGCCGTACAGCGACGCGCCGTCCAGCACAATCTTGAAGCCGTTGTGCGCGGGCGGGTTGTGGCTGCCCGTCACCGCAATGCCCGCGCCCGTGTCCATCAGGCGCGTGGCGAAGTACACCATCGGCGTGGTCGCCATGCCCAGGTCGATGACGTGCATGCCCGCCGAACGCAAACCGGCTTGCAGCGCCGCCGCCAGCTCCACGCTGCTCAGCCGGCCATCGCGTCCCACCACAATCGAACGCGCGCCCAGGTCCCGCGCCTTGCTGCCCACCGCCATGCCCAGGCTGTGCGCGAAGCGCGCATCGATTTCGTCCGGCACCGTGCCGCGTATGTCATAAGCCTTGAAAACCGCATCCAGAATTTGCGGGGTATCCCAGCCAAAAGTTCCGTGCATGCCAGTTTCTCCGGGTGGCGTTATTTGGGGCCGTTCTGTTTGAAATCGCCGTAATACGCCGCACGGGAGTATCGATAGCTCCCATACTTGGACCGGAAGCCAAAGCGTTCCGGCATGAGTTTCAAGCCGTTGAACAACACGCCGTCCACGGGCGCACCTGCCTGGATGAGCCGCTTGGCGGTCTCGCGGATTTCACCCACGGTGTTTTGGCCGGAGCGCACCACCACCATGACTGCCGCGGCATGCGTGCCCACCACCGCCGCATCGGGCGACGACAGCACGGGCGCGGTGTCCAGAATCACCATGTCGTATTGGGAAGACAGTTCGCGCAGCGTGGCGCCAAACACCGGCGAGGCCAGCAGTTCAGACGGGTCGAACGTCACCGCACCCGTGGCGATGAAGTCCACGCCTTCAGACACACTGTGCTTTTTGACGCGTGCCAGCGGGATCGTGCCCGACAGCACTTCGAACAAACCGTCTTCCTTCGGCACGCCGAAATAACGGTTCAGTTGGCCCTTGCGGAAGTCGGCGTCGATCAGCAGCACGCGCTTGCCCACGCCGCCCTGGATGAACGCGAAGTTGGCCGACAGGAACGACTTGCCCACGCCCGCCACCGGGCCGGTAAACATGACCATGTTGTTGGCCGATTGGCGCAGCGACGCTTGCAGCACATTGCGGAACGATCGCAGGCTTTCGATGGGTGGCGAGTTGCCCTGGCTTTGCGCCAACAGCGCAGGCACCGTCGCGTTCTTGCGGCGGCTGCGGCGCCACAGCTTGTCCTGCATGTCGCTGTAGGGAATGGCGGCCAGCACCGGCAGGCCCGTGTAGCGTTCGACGTCTTCGGGTTCGGACAGGCCGCCGAACAACGCGTTGCGGACAAAGGCGCACAGCATGCCGAAGATCAGGCCGATGGCGGTGGCCACGCCCAGAATGATCGCGGCCTTGGGGCGCACGGGGCGGTCAGGCTGCACGGCGGCATCCAGGATGCGCACGTTGCCCACCTTGCCGGCGCGGATCAAACGCAGTTGCTGCGCGTTGTTCAACAGCCCCGTGTAGAGCTCGGTGTTCACGCGCACATCACGCACCAGGCGCACCACGTCTTGCTCCAGATCCGGCAGCTGCTTGATGTTGTTGCCAATGCGGCTGACATCCCCCGACAGCGATGCAATCTGGCGGTCGATGGCGACGATGCTCGGGTGCGTGGGCGCAAAGCGCGTGATCAGTTCCTGACGCTTCGAACGTAGCTCCATCACCTTCGTTTGCGCATCCACCGATTGCGCCAGGATCAGCTTGGCTTCTTCGCTCAGGTCGATCGTGCCGCGCTTGTTGCGCAAGGCGTTGTACTTGGTTTCGGCCGCGTCCAGCTCGCCCTTCAGGATAGGCAGTTGCTGCTCCAGGAAGCCCAGCGATTTTTCCGCTTGCGCCGACTTCCGGTTCACGTTCTGCTGCACGTATTCCTGGCCGATCTGGTTCAGCACGGCGGTGGTCAACGCCGGGTCATTGCCTTCCAGCGTGACGCCGATCACGCCCGATGTGCGGCCGCGCTCGAAGATGCCCAGGTGCGATTGCACGTCTTCAATGGCCGCCAGGCGCGAGCTGCGCGACACGGTGAATTCGGTGCCGGGCCGGCCTGCCAACGCATCGATGTGCACGTCCATGGCGCCACCGCCAGGCAACAGGAAATGCTCGGCCTTGCCCACCGTGCCGTTGAACGTGGCGCCGGTGAATTTGTCGGTCAGCGTGTAGCGGCCTTCGCCAAGCGTGGTCACGCGAAACGGCTTGCCCAGCCATTCGTTGGGCACATCCAGCTGCGAGATCGCAATGGATTCTCCGCCCCATGCATAACCGCCACGCGGCAGGCTGGACGGATACGGCAGCGCTTCATAACGCTGTGCAAGCCATTCGCCCACCACCGGGAAGTAGCGAGGCTTGGCGTGGATGTAGAGCAGGAATTTATCGACGGCGGGTCCCACCACCATGCGCGAACGCAGCACTTCCATTTCGCCGGAGGTTTCGGCCTTGGTGTCGAACATGGCGGACACATCGCCCAACAGGCTGCGCGCCTGGCCGTTCGGCATTTCCTCTTCAACCTGCACGATGATGTCGGCCGAATAGACCGATGGGGTCACCATCACGTAGGCCAAGGCGCCCAGGAAGGCGAGCAAGGTGATCGCGAAGATCATCCACCGGTTCGACACGATTGCATCCACATGGGACGACAACGGGGTTTCCTGCTGGCGAGCCGGGACGTTCGGCTCGAATGATTCGATGGGCAACGACATGCAGCTCTCCAGACGTGGGCGCCGCCGCGGACGCGGCGCCCCCAAAGGCGTGGTTTTGGAGCCTTGCGGCCCCGAAAGGCGGACTTAGTTGATCGACTTCACGGTCTGTACCGTTTGCGCGCTCGGGAACAGGTTGCTGATGAAGCGGTTCCACCGCACCAGCGCAGCCGTATCCACGAACACGACGTCTTTGGGCTCCAGCTCGAACTTCGCTCCTACCGCCAAGGCCTGCGGCGACTTGGAGTTCAGATGGAACACCAGCGGCATCGCTTCCTCGGTACTGCGGACTACAAAAATTTGCGACGCGTCAGCCGTGAGCTGGTTAGGTCCTCCCGCCATGCCCAGCGCCTCGGTCAACGACATCCGTCCGTCGCGCATCACCACCGTGGTGGGCAGGAACACCTCGCCCATCACGAACACTTTGCTGTCGTCTCGCGGCGTGACACGCACGATGTCGCCCGACTTCAGCATCACTTGATTCAAGTCTTGGCCACGCTCGATCAGCGCAGGCAGATTCACGCGAGTCCGGCGTCCATCACGAATCACATAGACGGCGCTGCGATCAGCGGTAGGCAACAAACCTCCCGCGCGGTTGACCGCTTCAAGCAGAGTCATCGGAATGTCGTTGATGGCAACCGTGCCCGGCAACTTCACTTCGCCTTCGACGTAGACACGCTTGCTTCGATAGCCCAGCACGCGTACCGTGATCTGCGGATCCTGGATGTACTTGCCGGAACTATTCACTATGAGATTGCGCGCCTGAAGTTCCGTCAACCCCGCCACTTTCAGCAATCCTGCATACGGAAATTGGATGTATCCAGTGGATGAGACCGTATAGCCCGGAATGCCCGAGGCGGTATCTCCCATGATTAGTTCGGTCACCCCAGTTCCGATGGCGTAGGTTTGCGTCGGAAGGACGAGCTCGGGGTGATCCCACACGACAATGGAGAGGATGTCTCCGGGTCCAATGCGGTAGGGTTCAACGGTACCGACCAGGCGTTCGACGCCGTCGTTATTGATCAATGCCTGGCGGGCGCGCAAGTCGTCCACCACGAGCGAAGGCGTAATTTCCTTGATCGGCGCCACGGAGTTCGGGTCCAGCGGATCAACGAGATGGCCGGCGCTGAAGGTCATACCGGGTGACAGGGCGCAAGCGCCTAGCGAGGACACGAGCGCGATAGCGGCGATGGCCCGGCTCAACGTTCCGAAAAATGTCGTCATGGCAAATCCACTGTGAATGACTTCGTTGCTTGGAAAGGAGCCCGATGCGTAACGGGTTGCGACATTCCACTCTCTTTTTGAAGCCCCGCACATTCGACGGATGCCCTAAGCCTTCTCCTACATCGTTTGGAGGTTTCGGGTACGCCTTGCACTCAATAAGATTTCGTCGGTAGCCACAAGTTTTGCGGCACTGCACCGTTGTTGTTGTCGCCGCAAGAAAGACTCCCCCCGAACAGGAGTGCGCGATGGACCCGTCCCAATCGGACACGTCGGCAAGATTCAGTGGAGCAAGCTATCTATACCGCCTGCTCGACGCCGCGATCGTCATCACCTGCGGCCTGACTGCCACCGGCTTGAAATTCTCGGACGATGCATTGGCGGAACCGCCGCAAATTCATCTGTTCCTGGTGTATTTGTGCGGGCTGGGCGTGATTGCCCTGTTCCCCGCCTTCCGCCTGTATGTGTCTTGGCGGGGCCGGCTGCTGACGGATCTCGTCGTGCGCAGCCTGGCGGCGTGGGCGACCGTGTTCGCACTTGGCATTCTTGTCAGTTTTCTCATGCATCAGACCGCCGCGATATCGCGCATATGGGCGGCTACCTGGTTTGGCATGGCGGCGCTGACGCTGGCCGGCGTGCGCATCGCCGTCTATGCCGCGTTGGGCGCGGCGCGTGATCGCGGGCTGAATAAAAAGCATGTGCTGCTGGTGGGCTTTGGCGCACTGGGCCATGACCTGTGGCGCCGCGTTGAACAGTACCGGGGCGCGGGCTATGAAGTGGCGGGCATCTACGCCGAGCCGCATGAAAGCCTGCCGCCGCAAGTCCGCCGCCTGCATGATCTGGACAACCTGCACAGCTTCGTCCATGAAAACAATGTGCGCGAGATCTGGATCGTGCTTCCGATGGAGGCGGGCCAGGAGCTGCGCGAAGTGCTCTATCACTTGCGTAACGACTTGGTGGATATCCGCTGGATTCCAGATGTGATGTCGATTCAGCTGCTGGGCCATCGCATCGGCGAATTCCTGGGGCTGCCCGCCATTCAACTGAATAGCCTGCCGGCGGCTGGCGTGCGCGGTTGGGCCAAGGAAGTGTTTGATCGCAGCTTCGCTTTTTGCGCGCTGATCGGGTTGTCGCCCGTGATGTTGTCCATCGCGCTGATGGTGAAGCTGACTTCACGCGGGCCGGTGTTCTTTACCCAGCCGCGCTTGGGCGTCGATGGCAAGGTCTTTCACGTCTACAAATTCCGCACGATGACGGTGCATGAGGAGCATGGCACTGTCACCCAGGCCACGCGTAACGACACGCGCATCACCCGTATCGGCGGCTTCCTGCGCCGTACCAGCCTGGATGAGCTGCCGCAGTTTTTGAACGTGCTGATGGGCGATATGTCCGTCGTGGGGCCGCGCCCGCACGCGCTGGAACATAACGAGATGTACAAGGACCTGGTGCAGCGCTACATGATGCGCCACCGCGTCAAACCGGGCATCACGGGCTGGGCGCAGGTGAATGGCTTTCGGGGTCAGACGGACACGCTGCGCAAGATGAGCGACCGCGTCGAGCACGACATCTATTACATCCAGCACTGGACGTTCAGGATGGACCTGCTGATCATCGCCCGCACGGCCGTGTCGGGATGGACGGGCCGCAATGTCTACTAAACCTTTGGGATGGCCCGCCCACAGCACTGGGCCGCACAACACGTGCGCCGGCGTCCTCCCGCAGGCGGACTTCCGCCAGGCGGTGGAGATGCTGCCGCTGGTGTCCATTGACCTGCTGCTGCGCGACGCCGACGGCCGCTACCTGACCGGCTTGCGTACCAACCCGCCCGCGCGCGGCGCCTGGTTTGTGCCGGGCGGACGCATCCGCAAAAACGAATCCTTGCGCGACGCGCTCGCCCGCATCGCCCGCGAAGAACTCGGCCTGCCCATCGAGGCAGACGCGTGGACGCCGCGCGGCGTGTACGAACACTTCTACGGCACCAATTTCGCGGGTGAAGCCGGACGCTCCACCCATTACGTCGTCCTCGCCTATGAGGCCGAGCTGTCGCTGGACACCGCAAGCCTTCCCCAACGCCAGCACCAAGGCTACCGCTGGCTGCCCGCACAAGAGATCGCCGCCGACCCCGGCGTGCATCCGTACACCCAGGCCTACTTCAAGGAGTGAGCGCCATGACGAATCCCCCTCCCCCCTACCGGGCAGTCATTCTTTGCGGCGGCTCCGGCTCGCGCCTGTGGCCGCTGTCGCGCGAACTGCTGCCGAAGCAGTTCATCCGTTTGACCGATGCCCGCAGCCTGTTGCAGAACACGCTGTTGCGGTTGGGGTCGGCCGGCGCCGAGGCCAAGCCGATGCTGGTGTGCAATGACGCCCACCAATACATTGCGGCCGAGCAGGCGCTGGAGCTGGGCATCAAGGACGCCGAGGTGATTCTTGAACCCTTTGCCCGCAACACCGCGCCCGCCATTGCGGCCGCCACGCTGCGCGCCATGCGTGATGGCGAAGACCCCATCATGCTGATCATGCCGTCGGACCATGTGCTGGAAGACGGCGAGGTGCTCAGCGCCGCGTTCGCCCAGGCCTATGAGGCCGCGCGCCAGGGCGCCTTGGTCACGTTCGGCATCACCCCGACCGCGCCGCTCAGCGGCTATGGCTACATCCAGTCGGAAGAGCCGGGCGTGATGGCGCCCGCGCGCCGCGTGCGCCGCTTCGTGGAAAAGCCGTCGCCGGAAGTGGCGCAGCGTTTCATCGAGGATGGCGGCTACTACTGGAACAGCGGCATGTTCGCGTTCCAGGCGTCTGTCTTCCTGTCTGAAATGGCCCGGCTGGCCCCGAAGATGCTTGAGCAGGTGCAGGCAGCGGTTGCCACCGGCCACGGAGACAACGGGCTGTTCCACCTGGACGGGCCGTCGTTCGAAGCCTGCCCCAGCGACTCGATGGACTACGCCATCATGGAACGCACGGACAGCGCCGTCGTCATCCCGCTGGCCGCCTCGTGGAGCGACGTGGGCGCCTGGGACGCCGTCTGGGGCATCGCCCAGAAGACGGTGGAAGGCAACTCCACCACCGGCGACGTCATGGTGGAGGATTCGCGCAATTGTTTGATCCACTCCACCAGCCGTCTCGTCGCATCGGTGGGTCTGGACGACATTGTGGTGATCGAAACGGCCGACGCCGTGCTGGTGGCGCATAAATCGCGTTCGCAGGACGTCAAGCGCCTGGTCGAGATCTTCAAGACGCAGCATCGCTCCGAGCTGAACCATCACCGCGAAGTGCAGCGGCCGTGGGGGTCGTATGACTCGGTGGGCCAAGGCCCGCGCTACCAGGTCAAGCGCATCACGGTGAAGCCGGGCGCACGCCTGTCGTCGCAGATGCATCACCACCGGGCGGAACACTGGATCGTGGTGTCAGGCACGGCGCGCATCTACAACGGCGACAAGCAGTACCTGCTGACGGAGAACCAGTCGACCTACATCCCGCTGGGGGAAACCCACAGCCTGGAAAACCCGGGAAAGATTCCGCTGGAAATCATCGAAGTCCAATCGGGCGCGTACCTGGGCGAGGACGACATCGTCAGATTCCAGGACATGTATGGCCGGGTCTGAAAGGCAGGCGCCTCACGAACCGTTCTGGCGTCCCGGCATGGCTCGCATCTGCCTGCCTCTGGCGGGTGTGTTCTTCGCGGTGCTGATCACCGTGGGGAACCTGCCTGGCCTGGCTGCCGACATGTCAGACGCGTTTGGCGACAAGCGCCTGCATCTTCTGGCTTACGCCTTCCTGACCGGTTTGATTTACCTGTCGGTCAACCGGCGCCCGGCGCTGGTGGCCATGCTGACCATCACGGCCTTGGGCGCATTGGATGAATCAATCCAATCCTTTTTTCCCTATCGACAGGCTGAACTCTTAGACCTTTTGGCCGATATCTTGGCGGCTGGTGCAACAGTAATCTCATTGCACATTGGTACCGCAGCCTTCGGCTCCTTTCGTGCAGTTACTAAGTCTTAAGGATACAACCATGCCAAAACGGGCACTGATTACCGGCGTTACCGGACAAGACGGCGCCTATCTGGCGGAGTTCCTGCTGGCCAAGGGCTATGAAGTCCATGGCATCAAGCGGCGCGCTTCGCTGTTCAATACCGCGCGTATCGACCATCTGTACCAAGATCCGCACGATAAGCCCCGCAATTTCGTGCTGCATCACGGCGACATGACTGACTCGTGCAGCCTGATCCGGATCGTGCAGTCGGTGCAGCCCGACGAGATCTATAACCTGGCCGCTCAAAGCCATGTGGGGGTCTCGTTCGAAGAGCCGGAGTACACCGCCAACGCCGATGGGCTAGGCACGCTGCGTTTGCTGGAAGCCATCCGCATCCTCAAGCTGGAGGAGAAGGCGCGTTTCTATCAGGCGTCTACGTCCGAACTGTATGGCCTGGTGCAGGAAACGCCGCAGAAGGAAACCACCCCCTTCTATCCGCGCAGCCCCTACGCCGCCGCCAAGCTCTACGCCTACTGGATCAGCGTGAACTACCGCGAAGCGTATGGCATGTACGCCTGCAACGGCATCTTGTTCAACCACGAATCGCCCAAGCGCGGCGAAACCTTCGTGACGCGCAAGATCACCCGCGGCCTGGCGCGCATTGTGCTCGGCCTGCAGGAATGCCTGTACCTGGGCAACCTGTCTGCGCTGCGTGACTGGGGCCATGCCCGCGACTACGTCGAAATGCAGTGGTTGATGCTGCAACAGGACACGCCGGAGGACTACGTCATCGCCACCGGCATGCAATACAGCGTGCGCGAATTCATCAATACGGCGGCGCGCGAGCTGGGCATTCTGCTGGCGTGGGAAGGCGAAGGCCTGGAAGAAACGGCCACCGTGCTGTTCTCGCCGGTGCACGACGTCAAGCCGGGCCAGGTCATCGTGCGCGTCGACCCGCGCTATTTCCGTCCGACCGAAGTGGAAACCCTGTTGGGCGACCCCACCAAGGCGCGCGAAAAGCTGGGCTGGTCGCCGCGCACCACCTTCCAGGAGCTGGTCAAGGAAATGGTGGAGAGCGACCTGAAGGATGCGCGCCGCGACGCGCTGGTCGAGCAGAACGGCTACGAAATCTACGCCTACAAGGAGTAGCGCGCCATGACGAACCTGGACCAACGCGTGTTTGTCGCCGGCCACCGTGGCATGGTGGGCGCCGCGATCACGCGCGAACTGCGCCGCCGCGGGTACGAGCAGGTGCTGACCCGCAGCCACGCCGAGCTGGACCTGGAAAACCAGAACCAGGTGCACCGCTTCTTTTCGACCACGCCGGTCGATGTGGTGTACCTGGCCGCCGCCAAGGTGGGCGGCATTCTGGCCAACCAGAATCATCCGGTGGACTTTCTGTACAAGAACCTGATGATCCAGTGCAACGTGATCCGCGCCGCCTATGCGGCCGGCGTGCGCAAGCTGCTGTTTCTGGGTTCGTCATGCATCTACCCCCGCGAAGCCCCGCAGCCGATTCACGAAGACGCCTTGCTGACCGGCCCGCTGGAAGCCACCAACGAGCCCTACGCCATCGCCAAGATCGCGGGCTTGAAGTTGTGCGAGGCCTACCAACGCGAGTATGGCGCGCGCTTCATCTGCGCCATGCCCACGAACCTGTATGGGCCGCACGACAACTACGACCTGCATAGCAGCCATGTGCTGCCCGCGCTGATCCGCAAGTTCCATGAAGGCCGCGAAGCCGGTCAGGAGAGCGTGACGATCTGGGGCACGGGCACGCCGCTGCGCGAATTCCTGTACGTGGACGATCTGGCCCAAGCCTGCGTGATGCTGATGGAACATCCGGATGCCACCGGCATGTACAACATCGGCGCCGGCAAAGACATCTCGATTGCGGATCTGGCGGCGCTGGTGGCGCGCGTGGTGGGCTATCAAGGCCGCATCGTCTACGACACCAGCAAGCCCGACGGCACGCCGCGCAAGCTGATGGATTCGTCGCGCGTGCAGGCGCTGGGGTGGCAACCCGGCATCTCGCTGGTAGACGGCATCACGCTGGCCTACGGACATTTTCTGCGTGAACGCGCAGACCAATCCCAACAGGCGCTGCCCGTGGCCTGAGGGCCGCGCCAGCAGCTTCAACCACAGGCTTCCCGATGCTTGGATTCGTCAGAAAACACATCGCCGGCAATGCTTCCTTCTGGGGGCTGGTGGAGTACGGCATCGGCCCCGTTGCGGCGCTGGTGGCCTTGCCCATTCTGTTCCGCCAGTTGGGTACGGTGGGCTTTGGCCAGTACTCGATGATCATCGCGCTGGCCGGGTTCGGCAACGCGGCCAACCTGGGCGCGGCGGTCACCGCGACCAAGCTTGTGTCCGAACGCCTGCACGAACCTGGCGGCGCTTACCGTGCCGCCGGGGTCAGCATGTCGTTGATTGGCTGCGCGCTGGGCGTGGTGACGCTGGCCGCGGTGTTGCTGTGGGCGGTGGTGGGCCTGGGTTGGCCCGCCGCGACCTTTGGCGGCGTGGCCGTGACGCTGCTGGCCATGCCCGCACTGGCCATCTACCTGACTCAACAATATGACCAGCTTTTCTCCGGCTGCCTGAAAGGCCGGGAAGATTTTCGTGCGACCGCCTTGTGCGAACTGTTCAGCCGCACCGGCACGATGGCGCTGGCCTGCGCCACGGCCGCGCTGACGGCATCGCCCACGTGGACCGGGGTCGCACAAGCGTTCGGGCTGCTGGTGGCCGGCACGGTGAAGATGCGCGTGTTCTCGCGCGCCTACGGCCGGGTGTTGGTGCGCCCGGTGCGTGATCGCGCGGCCATGTCTGACGCATTCAAGTTTTCGCGCTGGTCGTGGCTGAACAGTCTGAGCGCGCTGGCCTTCGGCTCGGTGGACCGCGTGCTGGTTGGCAGCATGATGGGCCCGGCGGCGCTAGCCATCTACACGGTGGGCGTGCAAGTGGGCCAGATCATCCACACGGCGTCCGTCGCCATCTTCCAGAAAGCGATGCCGCGCGTCAGCCGCCTGACGGTGTCGCCGCCTTATGTGGGCGCAGCCGAACGCGAGATCCGCCGCATGATGATGTGGAACCTGGTGCTGTCAGCCAGCGCCACACTGGCCGTGCTGGCGGTGAGCCATCCGCTTTTGAATCTGCTGTTGGGCGACAACGTGGCCACCGGCCACCTGGGCACCTTTCAGTTGCTGATCGTGGCGTCGGGCTTGTTGTCGCTCAACGCCGCCGCGCACTTCTCGCTGCTTGGCCTGGGGAATTCCCGCGCCGTCGCCATTCTGAATGGTCTTGGCGGGCTGGCGATGCTGTGCGTCATGGCTGGACTCGTACACGCGGCCGGTGAACACGCCGCGGCTTGGGGCCGCATGGCCTACGCGGCGATCACGCTGGCCGGCGTGGCCCTCGCCATCCGTCAATCCCGCCCCGACTTCCCGGGCGCATTGCCTGCGGCCACCCGATAACACCCACATGCTGAGGTCTTACATGCGCAAGCGTCATAACGAGTATTCACGTCAGCTCATCGACTTCGTTCGCGAGCTTCGCCCGCCCGCGCCGATCGCCGGCGGCCTGTTGCCCAAAGTGACCATCGTGACCCCCTCGTTCAACCAGGCGAAGTTCCTGGAACGCACCATTCTGTCGGTGTTGAACCAGGGCTATCCGCGTCTGGAATACATCATCATCGACGGCGGTTCCACCGATGGCAGCGTGGACATCATCCGCAAGTACGAGCGCTACCTGACCTATTGGGAAAGCACCCCCGACCGCGGCCAGTCGCACGCCATCAACAAGGGATTCGAACGCGCCACGGGCGATTACGTGGGCTGGCAGAATTCCGACGACCTGTACTTCCCGGGCGCGTTGCGCAAGCTGGGCGCGGCCGCGGCAAAAGGCCGCGCGCCAATCGTCAGCGGCAACCTGTTCGTGGCGGATGCCGACAACAAGATCTTCCGCAAGATCCACTACACGCCCGTCAACCGCGGCACGTTGACGGTGGTGAAGGCGTCGATTCCCAACCAATCGGCCATTTTCCGCCGCGACCTGCTGCGCAAGTACGGGCTGCTTCAGGAAAGCATGCGCTACTGCATGGACCTGGAGCTATGGAGCCGGCTGCTGCGCGAAGGCAAGAACCTGATCGTGCCGGATGCGCTGGGCGTCTACACCGCGCATGACGAAACCAAGACGGCGCTGATGCAGGACGTGCTGCTGGAAGAGCGCGAACAGATCGTCACCCGCATCCGGCGCACGGAGCCGGGGCTGGGCCGGCTGTTCGAACTGTCTTGCCGCGCGTCCAAGGTGGCGGCGCACGCCCGTCAGGGCGACCTGTCGTACCTGTTCGAAAAGCTGACCACGAAAATTTTCGGACGCGACGACTGGGCCGCGCACTAGGACGACACCGACATGAGCCCGCATCGCCGCTTTACCACCCTGCATCTGCTGGGCCTGTTCGCGTTCACCGCGCTGGCCCTGAACGATGACCGCTTCATCCTGGGCGTGGGCAGCTTCAAGCTATCGCCCTTTGATGTGCTGTTCGTCGCCATGCTGGCCGTCAAGGCGCTGCGGCTGGCGGAACCCAGCGCCTACGCCTTGCCGCGCGGGCTGCTGGGCGCCCTGCTGGGCCTGCAGGCCATGTCGGTGATTTATCTGCTGCTGGTGTCCATGCATCACCCCGGCATTGAAACGGGCGACGTGGCGCGCGACCTGCGCATCGTCTTCTATTTTCTGTGCACGCCGTTCCTTTGCTACAAGGACATCGACAGCCCCGCCGCCTATGCCGTGCTGCAAAAGTACATTGTGGCGGCCTGCCTGGCGGTGGCCACGCTGATGCTGCTGGAACAGTTGCAGGGGTTCAGCGTATCCAACCCGCTGCGCAACGTGCGGCTGGGGGTGTGGGCAATTCCGTTTGGCGTGGTGTCGCTGCTGTACTTCCGGCGCACCTTGAACGTGTCCGGGCCCAAGGCTTACGCGTTGACGGTGTATATGCTGCTGGCGCTGGTCTTCTCGCTGAACCGCAGCCAATACCTGCAACTGGCCGTGTCCGTGCTGATTGCGGTGCTGCTGGGTTCCAGCGCCGAAATCCGGCGGCGCGCCATCATCATCTTTGCGCCGGCGGCGCTGGCGGGTGTGCTGGTGTTTGCCAGCATCGGCTACCTGGATGTGCTGGCCAACCGCATTTTCAGCGTGGAAAAGCTGGACGAAGATTCCAGCTACGGCGCGCGCATTCAAGAAATGCAGGGGCAGATGGACTTCTTCGCCGAAAGCCCCGTGTTCGGCAAGGGTGCGGGCTTTCGCAGCTGGGTGATGGGCGAGAACGGATTCGAACTCAGCACCTTCGCGCACAATTCCTGGGCCTTCTATCTGATGAAGTTCGGCGTGGTCGGCACCATCATGATCATGTTGCCGCCCTTGCTGATTCTGCTGCTGACGCTGCTCAGGCGCTACGCGCATCCCGGGCTGGAGATGCACCGGCGCTACCTGCTCGCCACCGCCCCGATCTACATCTTCATCGATTCGCTATCCGGCGGGCTGGCCTATGCGCCCAAGACCGCGTTCACCGGATTCCTGCTTTGCTACTGCCTGTCGCTGATGCGCAATGCGCAGATCATGCCCGTACCCCAGGCAAAGGCCGCCGCTACGCCGCTTACCCCCAGCCACCGTCCGAGCGCTGCGCGCCGGGCGCCACCGCGAGTAATCCCCCATGCCTGATGTCCTGTTTGTCGCGCCGGACCTGCACGGCGGCGTCGGAAGATGCGTCGCCTTCATCGTGGATGCCTTGCCGGAACAGGGAGTCGACTCGGCCCTGTTCCTGCTGCGTTCGCGCAACCGTGAGTACCCCGTCGCCAACCCAAAGGTGACGCGCGCCTTGCCCATTATTGAATCGCCCACAAAGCTGCGGCTCATGCTGCCCGTGGCGTTTTTTCGCCTGATGGCGCAGATCCGCCGCGAGAAGCCGGCCATCGTGTGTTCGCATGGCTTGTTGTGCAACATGCTGGTGGTGCTGGCCAGAAAACTTCTGGGCGGCAGCTTCAAGACCGTGGCGTTCGAGCACAGCAGCCCGGCCATCCACTACGGTGCATCGCGGATGCGGCGCCTGAAGTGCTGGCTGGTCAGCCAGACGTATCGGCGGCACGACGCCGTGGTGGGCGTGTCGCGCGGCGTGAAGGAAGACCTGGTCAGCATGTTCCCGCCGCTGCGCGGCAAAGTGCAAACCATCTACAACGGCGTGCCGCTGGACAAGGTGCGCCGGCAAGGCGCTCAGCGCCCCAATGACGATGGCAATGCGCCGTACCAAGTGGTGGCGGTGGGCCGGCTGGAAGCGGTGAAGGACTACGCCACGCTGATCGACGCGGCGGCGATCCTGGACGACCCCGGCATCGCCTTCACGATTCTGGGCGAAGGTTCGGAACACGACGCCTTGCAAAAGCGCATCGACGAGCGCGCCTCGCGCACGCCCGTCACGCTGGCCGGCCATATCGACAACCCCTTCCCCGTTATTGCCGGCGCCGGTGCGTTTGCGCTGACGTCCATCCGCGAGAGCTTTGGCAACGTGCTGGTGGAGGCGCTGTGCCTGGGCGTGCCGGTGATCTCCACCGACTGTCCGCATGGCCCCGCCGAAATTCTGGACGCAGGCCGCTACGGCCTGCTGGTGCCCGTGGGCGACGCCCATGCGCTGGCCGCGGCGGTGCGCCGCCTGGCCTACGACGGCGAAATACGCGAACAACTGGCCGCCCAAGGCCCCGAACGCGCCGACGCCTTTTCCCTAGAGCGGCACTGCCGCAACGTCATCGCGCTATTCCAGCCGCTGATGCAACGCGGCACGCCCTGAACAGGACAGCATCATGCAGAAAATTCCGGTTTCCGTGGTCGTCATGACGAAGAATGAAGAACGCAATATCGCCAAGTGTTTGAAGGCGCTGGTTGAGTTCGACGAAGTCTTCGTGGTGGACTCCAACAGCACCGACGCCACCTGCGCGATGGCGACGGCGCTGGGCGCCCGCGTCTCCAACTTCCAATGGAATGGCAAGTATCCGAAGAAAAAGCAATGGTGCCTGGAGCAGTTGCCGTTCTCGCATCCGGTGGTGCTGTATGTGGACGCCGACGAAGAAATGACGCCCGCCCTTGCTGCCGAAATTCGCGACGTGCTGCCGCGCTTTGCCGCGGGGGCAGGCGGCGCGTTCGTGCCGTTTGACTACGTGTTCTGCGGCAAGAAGCTGGAGCACGGCCACCGCGTCTACAAGCTGGCGCTGCTGGCGCGCGACCAGTCCCGCTTCCTGGATTACGACGACCTGGACGTGGCGCACATGTGGGAAGTGGAAGGCCACTATCAGCCGCAAGTTCAAGGCGAAACATTCGCGTTGCGCCAACGCATGGTGCACAACGATCACGATTCGCTGTTCCATTATTTCGACAAGCACAACCGCTATTCGGACTGGGAAGCGAACCTGCGCACCAAGGGGCTGATGAACGATCCGCGCGAAGCCAACGTCGGCGCACGCGCCTTGCTCAAGCGCATTTTCCAGGCCCTGCCCTTCAAGGCGCCGATCTCGTTCCTGCATTCCTACGTCTTCAAGCTGGGCTTTCTGGATGGCAAGGCCGGCTATGACTACGCCGTTGCGCGCGCCATGTACTACTGGCAGATCCGCATCAAGACCGAAGAATTGCAGAAGGCGCGGCTGGCGCAAGAAGACACGCAGGCCGACACCGTAGCGGGGGCCGCCAAATGAGCACCCTTCAGCAACTGGATCGCTTTGCGCTGGCCCCGGGCCAGCGTGGCCGCTCCGCGCTGACGGTGCAGCTGTGGTGGACGGTGCAAAGCACGCTGTTTCGCTGGTCGCCCCAAGTGGCGTATGGATTTCGCCGATGGCTGCTGCGTTGCTTTGGCGCGCAGGTGGGCCGCAAGGTGCTGATCCGCCCGACCGCCACGGTGACCTATCCGTGGAAGGTCGAGATTGGCGACTACGCCTGGATCGGCGACGACGCCGTGATCTACAGCCTGGGTCCCATCCACGTCGGCGCACACGCCGTGGTGTCGCAACGCAGCTATCTGTGCGCGGCCGACCACGACGCAGGCCAGCCGGATTTTCCGTTGCGCGAACGCGCGGTGCGGATTGAGGATGGCGCCTGGGTTGCAACAGACGTCTTCGTGGGGCCGGGCGTGACGATCGGCCGTGAAGCCGTCGTGGGTGCGCGCAGTTCGGTGTTTCGCAACATGCCGCCCGCGATGGTGTGCCACGGCAACCCCTGCCGCCCCGTGCGCCCCCGCATGGCGACATCGCCATGAAAATACTGATCTACGGCATCAACTACGCGCCCGAACTCACCGGCATCGGCAAGTACAGCGCCGAGCTGGCCGAATGGCTGGCCGCGCATGGGCATGAAGTCAGCGTCGTCACCGCGCCGCCCTATTACCCGCAATGGAAAGTGCACGACGGCTATCGCGCGGGCCGCTACCAAAAGGAAGACCGGCGCGGCGTCACCGTGCGCCGCGCGCCGCTGTGGGTGCCGAGCAAGCCGGGCGGGCTGAAACGCCTGATTCACCTGGCCAGCTTTGCCGTATCCAGCTTGCCGTCATTGCTGCGCGCGGCAGCCGGCCGGCCGGACTTGATTCTGGTGGTGGAGCCCGCGCTGTTCTGTGCGCCCGCCGCGTGGATCACCGCACGCTTGTGCGGCGCGCGCGCCTGGCTGCACATTCAAGACTACGAGGTCGACGCCGCGTTTGAGCTGGGGTTGCTCAAGGGCGCCGGCTTGCGGTCACTGGTCAAGCGTGCCGAACGCTGGCTGATGCGCCGCTTTGACCGCGTGTCGACGATATCGAACCGCATGCTAGACCTGGCGCTGGTCAAGGGCGTGGACGCCGATCGCGCAGTGCTGTTGCCCAACTGGATCGACGTCAACGCCATCACGCCGCGCGCTGACAGTGGCGACTACCGCGCCGAACTCGGCATTCCTGCCGATGCAGTGGTGGCGCTGTATTCGGGCAACATGGGCGGCAAGCAAGGCTTGCAGACGCTGGCCGATGTGGCGCGGCGGTTAAGCCACGACAAACGGCTGTGGTTCGTGTTTTGCGGCCAAGGCCCCGAACGCGCACCGCTTCAGGCCGCCTGCGAAGGCTTGTCGCAAGTCATCTTCCTGGACTTGCAACCGGCCAACCGCCTGGGCGCGCTGCTGAACACCGCCGACATACACCTGCTGCCGCAACGCGCCGGCGCGGCCGACCTAGTCATGCCGTCCAAGCTGACCGGCATGCTGGCCAGCGGCCGACCGGTCGTCTGCGGCGCAGCGCCGGGCACCGAGCTTGCCAGTGTCGTCACGCATTGCGGCCTGCTGACGCCGCCCGAAGACGCCGACGCCATGGCCGAAGCCGTGCGCAAGCTGAGCTGCAACGCGCAGATCCGCGAAACGCTGGGCGCCGCAGCGCGCCAGTACGCGTTGAATCATTTGCATGTGGACGCCGTGCTGGCCGCGGCCGAGCGTGAATTCGAAGCCGTGGTGCAAGGCCGCGCGAAACCGCTGGACTCGCGTACGCGCGAAGGCGATATCTAAGCCCTGTGTTGCGTCTGATGCGCACGCCGCGGCCCTCTGGGCATTGGCATTGGGCAGCGAAAACTCAGACCGTTATCGCGCGTGACCCATCACTGCGCCAGCGCTGCACCATCGCTGCACCATCACCCCACCGTCCGAACGACATCCGAACGATGCCTGACGCGCGCGTGGCCACTTCGTTCTTGCGAACGTCGTGGCGCGCTTCATTTCTCTTACGGATCATTCCTTTCCGGGCGGCACATTGTTGCCGCTGCGCACCAACCCCATCTGCACAGCGATATAAGCCGCCTCTGCCTGGTTCCGCGCATTGAGCTTCCAGTACAGCGTGCGCGCATGACTCTTTACCGTCGCCACCGAAATGCCGACCTGCTGGCCGATCTCGCGCATTGTCTTTCCCTGCACCAGCAGTTGCAGGATTTCTTCTTGCCGTTGCGTCAGCTCCCGTAGTTCTTGCGTGGGCGCATGCGTTGCGCCTTGGGGCCGGCCGGCAGGCTGCGGATAGCATTCACCGCCCGCCATCACCAGGCTCACAGCCGCCGCCAGCGCGTCCGGGTTGGACGCTTTAGGCAGATAGCCCGCCACGCCCGCCCGCGCGCACGTTCCCATCACGGCGGGGTCCAGTATCGAGTAAAGCACCAGCACCAGCCGGGGCATGAAAAAAGCCATCGCCTGCGAGATAAGCCCAATATCCTGCTCGGCCACGCCACTACAACCAACGACCAGTAATTCCACTGGGCGGTTGATCGAACTGGACATGTTGAGCAGGTGAGCTGGCGAGATGGCCAGGATGTCGTCGGCGTTCCGTACACGTTCCAGGACATGCTGGATTGCGACGCGAAGCAGAGCGTAGTCTTCGATCAGTACGGTTGTCATCCCGGGAAGAACCTTGTGACACATGGCCCATACACGGTTCCCACGGTGTTGGCGCATCACGCTGCAATGGCAGGTTCTTGTGCGGCGACGCCCCCTTGGGAATCTCGTCCGCGCTATTGGATCGTGATGGCGAGGCGTTGTGATTCGCGCTCTCAACCCATGCTTGCGGACACAACCCATGCTATCAGCGGCTACGTTCGCTGAATCTCGTTCAGGAGGATGAATGGTGGTTGAAAGGTGCGCCAGCAAAGGCGCTGCGAACTGCGATGTATGTATTAGGCGGGATGGTGGGGCGAACCCGGCAGCAACAGAACAGAACCTGTTCCTGGGCTGCCGGGCAGGCGGCGCGGCCTGTTAACTACCCAAGCTTGCGCCCATAGAGCTGCCCGGCGTCCGAATCCCTGTTATTGGGTTCATGCCACTCCAAGGTTGCGCCGCGTTGCAGCGCTGCATACACAGCTTCGCCCTTGTTCTTGACATGCAGGCGCTGGTAAAGCGTGCACGCGTGCGTCTTGGCGGTTGCAACCGAGATGTTGAGCATGCGGCTGACCGTCTTGATCGGATAGCCTCGGGCCAGCAACACCAACACTTCATATTGACGGGGCGTGATCTGCAGCAATTGCGCACCCGCACTGACCGGCATCGTGCCCTTGCTGGACACGTCATCGGCATCACGGGACGGCAAGGCGCAGACCGCAGCTGCGGGCGCTTGCATCGCCTGCTCGCTGGGAAAGCACTGTCCACCCGCCATCACCAGGCGTATCGCAGCTTCAAGAATCTCGACCGAGGCGGTCTTCATCAGGCAGCCATACACGCTTGCGCCAGGCAGGCCCTGCACCGGCATGGGCAGGGGCATCACATCCGTCAGAAGCAGAATCCGCTTCGGCGTGAGCACGCGCTGAATTTCGTGCAGCGCGCTCCATGCTTCATCGGTATCTACCGGCAACCCATAGATCAGGAGATCGGCGCCCGCGTGCGCGCCATCGGCCTTGGACAAATCTGCCAGGCCCATCCCCTCGATTTCCCACACATCATCCAACTTGCTAAGTATCTGCCACAACCCCAACCGCAGTAGCGGATGGGCTTCAATCAGGACCATCTTGGCCATGGTGTCCTCCCGGTTTTTCGACGGGCCTAGAAGGGATCTTCGCTGTGCTGAAGACTATTTTTTTTCCAGCCCCACGGGGGTGGTCCGCAATATCCCGGAATATCTAATGAAGCTGGACCGGGACATTTGGGCTGGGCAACTTTGGTAGCCAACATAACGGATGGCATGAACCCATCTTATGGTTCGAAACCTTCAAAATCAAGACGTTTCAGGGCGATATAATCCGATAAAAACAGAAATCATTCGTTAGCCTTAATCACCATCCTAAATAGGGATGAGATGACGTCCTCAACCTTTTAACCGCTAGGGTTTTTACTAGCTGTCGCCTTGCGCCCTGGGGATTCCCTCTATGAGGACCTGCCGCCAGCGCCAACATCAACGGGGTTTTGACCCCGTTACCTGCCGAAAAAAAGCCGCGACCCGGCACATGCCGGGCGCGGCAAGAAAGAGGCTTTTTCGACGAAAAGACTGTCGATATGTTTCCGCCGACACAACCTGCCCGTGCCGGGGATGCGCAATCGAAATATAGGTAACATTTTTATTTTTGTGCCGGACCTTCCATTTACTCCATATAGGCGAAGTCAAATACCGTATGACCCCCCTGATGGTGCCAATGGTGCATTGAAGCATGACGCTTCCTCAGGAAGCTTGCGTAGTGGATTTCGCCGTCCGTTTCAACGTAAGTGGACGGCGTGAGCTCTTCGATGCGGTTGAGCGACACGCCCTTTCCGTAGTGGCAAAAGCCCTGGTACTGGGCGCAGCGGATCACCTCTCCGCTAGGCGACACAACGATTCCCGCGTTGCGGGCCCGCATGGGGTTGCGAACGATGGGGTTGCAGGCGTGAGGCGTCCACTCGGTCGAGCGCGGCGAATCCGAGAAAAATGCGAAAAGCTCGTCGCAATGGCTTTGGCCATCTGTTCGATCAATATTCGTTAATAACCACCAGTATTCTCCGTGTTTAAAAATAATAGTATCCACGGCGGATATATTGGTCATTAACGTGACATCCAATTCCCATTTAAGCGGAAATTCAGTGCACTTCCACAGCTCTATACTGCGATTTCCGCACGTCTCCGGCACCATGTACGTGACGCCTTCGTGCTCAAAAATATACGGAAAAGATAAATGATAGGGCAGGTTCAGCGCCGTGCCCAACAGCCGGAAAGCCCCGTCGGAGTAGGTCGCAACGGAAATTGTGCCCTTGCGGGAAGTGAAGTCGTAATCTTCAAAAAATATATAAGGTTTTTTATCGTGCGTATAAACAAACGGATCTGCGAAGAACCTGCCTTTTGGAGGTTGCAGCACCATGGCTTCGGATACCACCGCCTGTTGGCGGGATGACGGGAACATACCAATCCGCCATCGCACATTGCGTTTCATGATGCGCCGCACAATCAAATCCGAAATTAACCAGGCTTGCCGCGCAATATACGAAGCGCTGTCCCACTCCGCCGGGTCGCCCCGCCGAGGCCCGCTCATGATCTGCATCTCGGGCGTGGCAACGGCTTGCCTGGCCCGCGCCAGCGCCTGCAACGCGTCGTAGACCATGAAATTTCCCAGGCTGAATGCGCGGGCCTGATTTTTCAGCCAGAACACTTCCGTGTTGAAACTGCGCTGGTCCAGCAGTTCGTCCTGATCGGCTTCCGGCCCGACGCGCCAGAGTTTCACCGTGGTGTGATCCTCGCGCTGATAGACCTCCCAAAATCCGGCGTAGCGGCTGGTCGACACGGCAATGTCGGAATAACTCAGCTGCCAGACCCCCAAACGCGCCCACCCCGTCATTTGCGCGCGTGTGGCCAGCGACGCTCCCAAGGTGATCACCAGGTCCAGCCCCAACGCCTCCACCGCCTCTTGCGCCCCCGCATCGGGCTCGCCCGGCTCAAGCGGCAACACCGGCGTACTGGCCGGCAGGCTCTGGCGCAGATCACGGCAGTCCGCCAGCATCTGCCGCTGCTTGAGTGGCAGCATGCGGGCCTCTAGGCGCGACAAGGTGCCGAACAACGCCCTCATCCCCAGCCTTGGCCCTTTGGTGACGCCCGCCGCCGTCATCACCAGCACCGCGGACATGACGAAGTCCTGACTATGGATCAGCCAGTCAACCATCTCATGCATCCAGCCGGGTTGCTCATACCCGTCAACCAGCAGTCCCACTCGGTAGGTCTTCATTTTGTCCTGCTCCTGTGTCAGGGCGTGCGGTTCGCCGGGGCTACGCATAGGTCTTCGCGCTGATACTGATGCGTTTTCGCCCTGCCTTCCAGACCACATTCATCCTAGGGCGGCCGTCCGAGGACAAACGATTCACCTACCCCCCTGTGACCGACGCCCGGCTCGTCCGACCGCGCGAGCCGCCTCATCCATCTGAGCTACCTGTCCCGGTGCGTCAGTACCTGAAGGGTGCACATCGTGGAACCACGCGGGAACGTTAGGGGTAAACCCTATTGGGGATAGCCGAGGCTCGCGTCTCCTTCATCCCTCACGCATAATGATTTTTAAACGAACGTTTGAATTCAACCATATGCAAGAAATCAGAACACCCAACACTCGCGAAACCATCCTCGACACGGCCGAGGCCCTGTTTGCGCAACAAGGTCATGACGGCACGTCGATGCGTCAAATCACCGGCGCGGCAGGCGTCAACCTGGCTTCGGTGAACTACCACTTCGGCTCGAAGGAGTCACTCGTGCAGGCGGTGCTCAAACGCCGCCTGGAAGTCCTGAATCACGAGCGCCTGCGCCTGTTGGACGAACTTGAGGCGCAATCCGGCGGCAAGCCCTTGAAGCCGTCGCAAATCGTCGACGCCTTCTTCGGCACCCTCTTGCGCCTGGCCGCCGATCCAGCCCAGGCAGGCAGCACGTTCCTGCCCCTGCTGGAACGCACCATGACCGACCCGTCTGACTTCATCCGCGCGCTATTCGCCGAGGAATACGCGGATGTGCTCGAGCGCTACCGCAACGCCCTCTTTGCCGCGCTGCCCGATGTGCCCAAGGCGGAAATCATGTGGCGCTTTCAATTCATGTTGGGCGCGACGTCCTACGCCATCATCGGCACCGACCTGCTGCGCTCCGTGACGGGAATGACGGTTGATGAATCCGAACAGCCCAACAACCCCGAACTGCTGCTGCCGCGCCTGATGAGCTTCCTGCTGGGCGGCCTGCGCGCGCCGTTGCCGCCGGTGGCGGGCACCTAGCCGCGCCGCCCGGGCGGCGGCAAGGACAGCGGCAAAGACAGAACAAGACAGAACCCCTACGGAGACAAAGAAATGAACGCAGTCATCCTCGCGCTGGTCGTCATCGCGCTCCTTGCCATCATCGTGTTGGCCGTGCGGCCCGTGCGCCGCGCACTGCTGTCGGCGCCGATCTTCAATCTGTACCGCAAGGTGCTGCCGCAGATGTCCGACACCGAGCGCGATGCGCTGGAAGCCGGCACCGTGTGGTGGGAAGGGGAATTGTTCCGCGGCCGGCCCGACTGGAGCCGCCTGCTGGCCTATCCACGTCCGCAGCTGACTGCCGAAGAACAGCACTTTCTGGACAATCAGGCCGAAGAGGCCTGCCGCATGGTCAACGACTGGAGCGTCACGCAGGAACGCTACGATCTGCCGGCCGACGTCTGGAACTATCTGAAGACCCAGGGCTTTCTGGGCATGATCATCCCCAAGGAATACGGCGGCTTGGCGTTCTCGGCCTATGCCCACTCCGAAATCGTGACCAAGTTGTCCACGCGCTCGTCCGCGCTGGCCGTCTCGGTGATGGTGCCCAACTCGCTCGGCCCGGCCGAGCTGCTGCTGCACTACGGCACCGAAGAACAAAAGAACCACTACCTGCCGCGTCTGGCGCGCGGTGAAGACGTACCCGCCTTCGCGCTGACCAGCCCCTGGGCCGGGTCGGACGCCGCCGCCATTCCCGACAGCGGCATTATTTGCAAAGGCGAATGGCAAGGCCGCGAAGTGCTCGGCATGCGCGTCACCTGGGACAAGCGCTACATCACGCTGGCGCCCGTTTGCACGTTGCTGGGGCTGGCGTTTCGCCTGTACGACCCCGACGGCCTGTTGGGCGGCAAGAAAGACCTGGGCATCACGTGCGCGCTGGTGCCGCACGACCACCCTGGCGTGGACACCGGCCGCCGCCACTTCCCGCTGAACGCCATGTTCATGAACGGGCCGACCCGCGGCGATGACGTCTTCATGCCGCTGGACTTCATCATCGGCGGCCCCGCCATGGCCGGCCAAGGCTGGCGCATGCTGATGGAATGCCTGGCCGCCGGCCGCTCGATTTCGCTGCCCTCTTCCAACACCGGCATGTCCAAGCTGACGGCGCGCGCCGTGGGCGGCTACGCCCGCGTGCGCAGCCAGTTCCGCATGCCGGTTGGCAAGTTCGAAGGCGTGGAAGAAGCGCTGGCCCGCATCGGCGGCAACACCTACATGATGGACGCCGCGCGCAGCATGACGGCGGGCGCGGTGGACCTGGGCGAGAAGCCTTCGGTGGTATCGGCCATCGTCAAATACCACGTCACCGAACGCGCGCGCCAGGTCGTCAATGACGGCATGGACGTGATTGGCGGCAAGGGCATCTGCCTGGGCCCCAACAACTTCCTGGGCCGCGCGTATCAGCAGATTCCCATCGGCATCACGGTCGAAGGCGCAAACATTCTCACGCGCAGCCTGATCATCTTTGGCCAGGGCGCCATCCGCTGCCATCCGTACGTGCTGGCGGAAATGCGCGCCGCGCAATCGCCGGATCGCAAGCAAGGCCTGACCGATTTCGACACCGCCTTCTGGGGCCACGTGGGCTTTGTCGTGCGCAACAAGCTGCGCGCGTTGGGCACCGCACTGACCGGCGCGCGGTTCGTCACCGTGAACGCCGATGTCGCACCCGGCATGAAGCGCTACTACCAACTGCTTAGCCGCTATTCCGCCGCGTTCGCACTGCTGGCCGATACATCGATGCTGGTGCTGGGCGGCAGCCTGAAGCGTCGCGAGCGGCTGTCGGCGCGCTTAGGCGACGTGCTGTCGCAGATGTACCTGGTGAGCGCCACGCTCAAGCGCTATGAAGATGAAGGCCGCCAAGCTGCCGATGCGCCGCTTGCGCACTGGTCCATTCAAGACGCGCTGTACAAGTTGCAGGAAGCCATTAATGGCGTGCTGGAAAACTATCCCAACCGATTCGTGGCCTGGGGCCTTGCCCGCATCATCTTCCCGTGGGGCCGCACGCAGATGCTGCCTTCTGACCAGTTGGGTCAGGATGTGGCGCGGCTCTTGATCAACCCCTGCGACACGCGAGACCGCCTGACCGCCGGCTGCCATTTGCCCGCCACCGAAGACGAACCCGTGGGCGCGATCGAACAGGCGCTGACCGCAACGCTGGACGCCGAACCCATCGAAGCCAAGATCCGCGAACTGGAAAAGCGTGGCGCGCTGGAAGGCAACCCCCAAGCCAACGTGCGCGATATTGCCGATGCCGCGTTCGCCATGGGCGGCATCACGGCGGAAGAATATACGGTTGTAAAACGCCGCAACCGGTTGCGCGATGCCGTCGTGAAAGTGGATGATTTCCCCTTTGATCTTGGCGCATCGGACGCAATCAAGCCTGCGGCCGAACGCAAGGTCGCTTAAGGGAGGGTACGGATGGCATTCAAACCGGTTTACGTCGTTGACGGCGCCCGCACTCCATTCCTGAAAGCCCGCACCGGGCCAGGGCCTTTTTCCGCCGGCGACCTGGCGGTGCAAGCGGGCCGCGGCCTGCTGCTGCGCCAGCCCTATGCGCCCGCTGACCTGGACGAGGTCATCATCGGCTGCGCGGCCCCCTCGCCCGATGAAGTCAACATCGGCCGTGTGATCGCGCTGCGCCTGGGTTGCGGCAACAAAGTGCCCGGCTGGACGGTGATGCGCAACTGCGCATCCGGCATGCAGGCATTGGATTCCGGCATCGCCAACATCCAGTCCGGCCGCTCGCAATTGGTGCTGGCCGGCGGCACCGACGCGCTGTCGCGTGCGCCGCTGTTGTTCTCAGACGACATGGTGCGCTGGCTCGCGGGCTGGTACGCGGCGCGCGGCGTGGGCGCAAAACTGGCGGCGCTGCGCGGCTTCAAGTTGAAAAATCTGGCGCCCGTCATCGGTCTGCTCAAAGGCTTGACGGACCCCGTCGTGGGCCTGTCGATGGGGCAGACCGCCGAGAACGTCGCGACCCGCTTCGGCATCGACCGCGCCGCCATGGACGCCTACGCGGCCAGCAGCCATCGCCGTGCGCTGGCCGCCCGCGCCGCCGGCGCCATGACCGAAATTACCCCGCTGATCGACACGCAAGGCAAGCTCTACCCCGACGATGACGGCGTGCGCGAAGATTCAACGCCAGAAAAATTGGCCAAGCTCAAGCCCGTGTTCGACAAGCCCTGGGGCAACATCACCGCCGGCAACAGCTCGCAAGTGACGGACGGCGCGGCCATGCTCGTGCTGGCCTCCGAAGAAGCCGTCGCCAAATGGAACCTGCGCCCCATCGGCCGCATTGTCGACAGCCAGTGGGCCGGCCTGGACCCGGCGCAGATGGGGCTGGGTCCGGTGCATGCCGCCACGCCCATCCTGCAACGCCACGGCCTGGGCTTGAACGACCTGGACTTGTGGGAAATCAACGAGGCGTTCGCCGCCCAAGTGCTAGGCTGCCTGGCAGCATGGCAAGACGACGCCTATTGCCAAGAACACTTCGGTACGCCAGCATGGGGGCCACTCGACCCCGACAAACTCAACGTGGACGGCGGCGCCATTGCGATCGGGCACCCCGTGGGCGCTTCCGGCGCCCGCATCGTGCTGCACTTGCTTGACGCCCTGAAGCGCCGAGGCGCCAAGCGCGGCATGGCCGCCATCTGCATCGGCGGCGGACAAGGCGGTGCGATGCTGGTTGAAACCCTGGACGAGGACCGCCCATGACGACACTGGACACGCTTTCCCACTGGCGCCTGGACCGCGACCCTGACGGCCTGGCCTGGCTGACGTTCGACCGCGCGGGCAGCGCCGTCAACGCGCTGTCGGCCGACACCATGACCGAGCTTGGCATCGTGCTGGACGCGCTGGACGCCGCGCCGCCCCCGGGCTTGATCATTCAATCCGGCAAGTCCACGGGCTTCATCGTGGGCGCCGACGTCAACGAATTCGCCAGCCTGGATACCCCCGAACAAGCGCGCGCGCTGGTGGCTCGCGGCTGGAATCTGTTCAAGCGGCTGGCCGCCGTGCGCTACCCCACGCTGGCGCTGATCCAGGGCCACTGCCTGGGCGGCGGACTGGAACTGGCGCTGGCCTGCCGCTACCGGCTGGTGGCGGACCAACCCGGCACTTCCCTCGCGTTGCCCGAAGTGATGCTGGGCATCTTCCCCGGCTGGGGCGGCATGCTGCGGCTGCCGCAGGTGATTGGCGCGCCCGCCGCACTGGACATGATGCTGACCGGCCGCGGCGCGGATGCGCGCCGCGCGGCCGCATTGGGCTTGGCCGATGCGCGGGTGCCGCCGCGTTTGCTGCTCGCGGCCGCCCGCCAGACGGTGCTGTCGAAAAAGCCGCCGCGCCGCGCACGCGGCTTCGGTGCGCTGGCCAATCTCTGGCCGTTGAAATTGCTCGTCGCCAACCGCGCCCGCAAGCAGATTGCCGCCAAGGACCCCTTGGGCCACTACCCCGCCGCGCCCGCCATCGTGACGCTGTGGGAAAAGCATGGCGGCAATGCGCTGCAAGCACCAGAACTTATCGACGGCATCATCTCGTCCGACACCGCCCGCAATCTGCTGCGCGTGTTCCGCCTGCAAGAACGCCTGAAGGCGAACGGCAAACAACCGGGCGTGACGCCTGCACGCCACGTGCATGTGGTGGGCGCGGGCGTGATGGGCGGCGACATCGCTGCGTGGTGCGCGCTCAAGGGCATGACCGTCACGTTGCAAGACCAGGACATGGCGCGCATTGCGCCCGCCATCAAGCGCGCGGCCACGCTGTATGCGCGCCGGTTGAAAGACCCGCGTCTGGCGCGCGCCGCGTTTGACCGGCTGATCCCCGACCCTGCTGGCGGCGGCGTGCCGCTGGCCGACGTCATCATCGAAGCCATCAGCGAACAGCCCGAAGCCAAGCGCGCGCTGTACGCCTCGCTGGAACCGCGCATGAAGGCCGGCGCGCTGCTGGCCACCAACACGTCCAGCCTGTCACTCGAAACGCTGCGCACGGGACTCACCCGCCCCGAGCGTCTGGTCGGCATTCATTTCTTCAACCCGGTGGCGAAGATGCCGTTGGTGGAAGTCGTGCATGCCGAGGGCGATGCCGGCGACGCCACGGCACGTGCCTGCGCGTTCGTCGGCCAGATCGACAAGCTTGCGCTGCCCGTCAAGAGCGCGCCCGGCTTTCTGGTCAACGCGGTGCTGGCGCCCTACATGCTGCAAGCCATGCGCAGTGTGGATGAAGGCATCGCGCCCGAAACCATCGACGCCGCCATGGTGGCCTTCGGCATGCCGATGGGGCCATTGGAATTGGCCGACACGGTGGGCCTGGACATCGCGCGCGCCGCAGGCGAAGAACTGGCCGGCGGCGCCGAACCCCCGCGATGCCTGGCCGAACGGCTGGCGCGCGGCGATCTCGGCAAAAAAAGCGGCAAGGGCTTCTACACATGGCGCGACGGCAAGCCGGTCAAGCAAGGCGGGGCCAGCCCCGCCGCCGCGCCCGCAGGTTTGGCGGAGCGCCTGATTCAGCCCCTGGTGGACGCCACCCGTCAGCGCGTGCAAGCCGGCGTCGTCGCCGATGCCGATCTGGCCGACGCCGGTGTGATTTTCGGAACAGGGTTCGCGCCATTCACGGGCGGCCCCTTGCATTACCAAGGCAGCAATGCGTAGTACCACGGCAAAACCCGCGGCAAAAGCCCACGGCAGAACCCGCGGCAAAAACCCGCAGCAAAACGGCTCACGCCGATTAGACCGGCCAGCATGCAGACCGGCAGTGGAATAGAGACATCATCCAACTCGAGGAGGCAGTACCATGCGCAGACGTTCATTGTCCCTGAGCACCTTGTCGGCCCTAGTGGTCGGCCTGGGCGCATCCGCAACGTCCTACGCTGCCGGCTTTCAGCTTTTAGAGCAGAACGCCAGTGGACTGGGCAACGCTTATGCAGGCTCGGCGGCAAATCCGGAAAACGCCAGCATCATCTACTACAACCCGGCAGGCATGACGTACTTGCCCGGCGTGAACTTTTCGGGCGGGGTCAACCTGATCAAACCGTCCTTCAAGTTCAAGGACAACGGCGACAGCCGCAACCCCAGCGTGCCCGGCCTGCCCGGCTCGGGCCTGAACGGCTCGGTTCCCACGGGCGGCAATGGCGGTGACGCCGGCAACCTGGGCGTGGTTCCGAACCTGTACGCCTCCTGGCAGTTGAACGAACAGTGGTATCTGGGCCTGGGCGTGGGCGCCCCCTTCGGCCTGATGACCGAATACGACGATGGCTGGGTCGGCCAATACCATTCCAACAAATTCGAGATCAAGACGATCAACGTCAACCCGTCGATCGCCTACAAGGTCAACGAAAAATTCTCGATGGGCTTCGGCGTGAACTGGCAGCACATCGACGCCAACTACAAGAAGAAAACGGTGGTGCCGATTGCCGGCCTGCCGGTCGCCACCAACGGCGACGCCGACTTGAATCTGAAGGGCGACGCCTGGGGCTGGAACGTCGGCTTCATGCTGCAACCCACGGAAGACACCCGCATCGGCCTGTCGTACCGTTCGAAGATCAAGCACACCGCCAAGGGCGACACCGAGATCACCAGCATCGGCCCCACCAAGCAGTCGGTGTCGTTTGACGCCAAGGCCTCGGTGGACCTGCCCGACACGCTGATTCTCAGTGCCGCGCACCAGCTGAACGAACGCTGGGAACTGCTGGGCGACGTATCGTGGACGGGCTGGAGCAGCATTCCCGACCTGAAGATCCGCAACTCCGGCGCAGGCGCGCGCGATGACGACCTGCCGCTGAACTTCCGCGACACGTGGCGCGTGGCAGTGGGCGCGAACTACAAGTTCGCCCCGGACTGGAAGTGGAAGTTCGGTCTGGCCTACGACCAATCGCCCGTTCACAAGGAAGCCGACCGCCCGACCTCGCTGCCCGACAACGACCGCTACTGGTTCTCGACGGGCGTGCAGTGGCAAGCCACCAAGAGCACCACGCTGGACCTGGGCTACACCTATCTGTACCTGCGCAAGACGGACATCGACACGACGTCCGGCAATCAGCTGACCAAGGGCCGCGTGGCGGGCACCTATGACAGCAGCGGCCACATTCTCGGCCTGCAACTGTCGTCCCGCTTCTAGCCTATGCGCGGGCGGCCGGCCACGCGCCGCCGCCCGCTTTTTCAGGAGAATCCCTTGAGCAAGTTCGTCGTCAAACACGTTGCCGTGCTGGGTGCCGGCGTCATGGGCGCGCAAATCGCCGCCCACCTGGCCAATGCCGGCGTGCCCGTCACGCTGTTCGATCTGGCCGCGGCCGAAGGCGACCGCAACGGCATCGTCAACAAGGCGCTGGCCGGCCTGAAAAAGCTGGAACCCGCGCCGCTGGCGGGCGCCGCCCGCATCGCGCTGATCACCCCCGCCAATTACGACGACCATCTGGACGCGCTACGCGGCTGCGATCTGGTCATCGAGGCCATTGCCGAACGCATGGACTGGAAGACGGCGCTGTATGAGCGCATCGCCCCGCATGTGTCGCCCGACGCCATCATTGCGTCGAACACGTCCGGCCTGTCGATCGACGCGCTGGCCAACGCGCTGCCCGCAAGCCTGCGCAACCGTTTCTGCGGCATCCACTTTTTTAATCCGCCCCGCTACATGCGGCTGGTGGAAATCATCGCCACGTCGCACACGCAGCCGGCCGTGCTGGACCAGCTGGAAACCTGGCTGACGTCCACGCTGGGCAAAGGCGTGATCCGCGCACTGGACACGCCCAACTTCGTGGCCAACCGCATCGGCGTGTTCTCCATTCTGGCCGCCATGCACCACACCGCGCGCCTGGGTTTGGGCTTTGACGAAGTCGACGCGCTGACCGGCCCGAAGATTGGCCGCCCCAAGAGCGCCACGTACCGCACGGCGGATGTGGTCGGCCTGGACACGCTGGCCCACGTGGTTGGCACGATGGAAAAGAATCTGCCGAACGACCCGTGGCACCGCCACTTCGCGCTGCCCGCGTGGTTGTCTGCACTGATCCAAAAAGGCGCGCTGGGCCAGAAGACGGGCGCAGGCGTCTACCGCAAGCAAGGCCGCGACATCCTGGTGCTGGACCTGAAGGCGCAAGACTACGTGCCCAGCGCCGGCAAGCTGGCTGACGAGGTCGCCGCACTGCTGAAAGAACGCAACCCCGCCAAGCGGTTCGCCGCCTTGCGCGCAAGCGAACACCCGCAGGCCCAGTTCCTGTGGAGCCTGTTCCGCGACATCTTCCACTACAGCGCCGTGCAGCTTGAGCACGTGGCTGATAACGCCCGCGACCTGGACCTGGCCATGCGCTGGGGCTTTGGCTGGTCGCAAGGCCCGTTCGAA
Organism: Achromobacter kerstersii; assembly: GCF_902859595.1. Lineage (GTDB taxonomy): Bacteria > Pseudomonadota > Gammaproteobacteria > Burkholderiales > Burkholderiaceae_B > Achromobacter > Achromobacter kerstersii. The sequence goes on from NZ_CADIJQ010000010.1 coordinate 240,622, forward strand.
ACCTGGCAGGCTGCGGGCTGGCAAGACATCGCCGCTGCGGTGGCCGAGGACATCGCCGCAGGCCGCGCCATGAGCGATGCGCCGCTGCCCGCCTGGGTTCAGGAGCCCGATCGCCAGGGCGTGCACACGCCCGAAGGCTCGTATTCCGCCCGCACCGGCACGCTGCACCCGCGTTCGTCGCTGCCGGTCTACCAGCGCCAGCTGTTCCCGGAACGCGTCTTTGGCGAAGGCGCCGACGACCGTGGCGTCACCGTCTGGGAAAACGAAGGCGTGCGCCTGTGGAACCTGCCCGACGTGGATGCCGGCATCGCCATCCTGTCGGTCACGTCGAAGAACCACACGCTGGGCGGCGAAGTGCTGGAAGGCGTGCTGCAAGCCGTGGCTCGTGCGGAACGCGAATTCGATGGCTTGGTCATCTGGCACGAACCGCCGTTTGCCGTGGGCGCCAACTTGCAGCAAGTGGTCGAAGCCTGCGCCGCCGGCCAGTTCGACATGCTGGAAGCCATGGTCGAAAAATTCCAGCGCGCATCCCAGTCGTTCAAGTACGCGCAGATTCCCACCGTAGCGGCCGTGCAGGGCATGGCGCTGGGCGGGGGCTGCGAATTCCTGATGCACGCCTCGCACCGCGTTCTGGCGCTGGAAAGCTATATCGGCTTGGTCGAAGCGGGCGTCGGCCTGATTCCAGCGGGCGGCGGCAGCAAGGAATTTGCGGGCCGCGCCGCTGCATTGGCGGCCAAAACCGCAACCCCCGGCGAAGTCTTCCCCTATCTGCAACCCGTGTTCCAGACCATCGCCATGGCGCAGGTGGCCAAGAGCGGCCTGGAAGCCATCGACGCCGGCTTTGCCCGCGAGCACGACATCGTGCTGTTCCATCCCGACGAGCTGCTCTTTGTGGCTATCGGCCAGGCGCGCGCCGCCGCCCAGGCCGGCTACACACCGCCCCCGCGCCTGTCGAACGTGCCGGTCGCAGGCCGCAACGGCATCGCCAACTTTGAAATGGTGCTGGTCAACATGCGCGAAGGCGGCATGATCAGCGCGCACGACTACCGCGTGGCCCGCAGCGCCGCCGTGGCTTTGTGCGGTGGCGAAATCGAAACCGGCACCAAGGTGGACGAGGAATGGCTGCTGGCCGTGGAACGAAAGGAATTCGTTGCGCTCTTGCGCACGCCTGAAACCCAGGCCCGCATTCGCCACACGCTGGAAACCGGCAAGCCCTTGCGCAACTGAGGAAACGATCATGACGAAGCAGATTCAAGACGCCTACATCGTCGCCGCCACGCGCTTGCCGGTGGGCAAGCGCAACGGCGCCTACATCACCACCCGCCCCGACGACATGCTGGCCGCCGCGCTGAACGGCGCGCTGGCGCAAGTGCCAGGGCTGGACACTGCGCGCATCGAAGACGTCATCGCCGGCTGCGCCATGCCGGAAGCCGAGCAAGGCATGAACGTGGCGCGCATCGGCCTGCTGCTGGCGGGCCTGCCGCAAAGCGTGGCGGGCGTGACCGTCAACCGCTTCTGCGCGTCGGGCCTGCAAGCGGTGGCAGACGCCGCCGCCCGCATCCGCACGGGCGAAGCCGACATCATGATCGGCGCAGGCACCGAGTCCATGAGCGCCATGCCGCAGATCATGGGCAACAAGGTGTCGATGAACCCCGCCATCTTCGCGCACGAGGAAAACATCGGCATGGCGTTCGGCATGGGCCTGACCGGTGAAAAGGTGGCCGAGCGCTGGAAGGTCTCGCGCGAAGATCAGGACGCCTTTGCGCTCGCCTCGCACCAGAAGGCCTGCGCCGCCATTGCCGCGGGCCATTTCCGCGCCGAGACCACGCCGTTTGAAGTGGTGCAACATCTGCCTGACGGCGCAAGCGGCGCGGTGCGCGTCGTGCGCCGGCTGGTGGAAGTGGACGAAGGCCCGCGCCCGGACAGCAGCGCCGAAGCGCTGGCCCGCCTGCGCCCCGTGTTCTCAACGCGCGGCAGCGTCACCGCCGGCAACAGCTCGCAGATGTCCGACGGCGCGGCCGCCATCGTGCTCGTGTCCGACCGCATCCTGCGCGAATTCAACCTGAGCCCGCTGGCGCGCTTCGTCAGTTTCGCGGTGGCCGGCGTGCCGCCCGAAGTGATGGGCATCGGCCCGGTGGCCGCCATTCCCAAGGTCCTGGAACGCGCGGGCATCACGCAAGACGCGCTGGACTGGATCGAACTGAACGAGGCGTTCGCCGCGCAATCGCTTGCTGTGATCCGGGAGCTGAAGCTGGACCCCGCCAAGGTCAACCCGCTGGGCGGCGCCATCGCGTTGGGCCACCCGCTGGGCGCGACCGGCGCCATCCGCACCGCCACCATCACGCACGGCTTGCGCCGCACGGGGGGCAAGTATGGTCTGGTCACCATGTGCATCGGCACCGGCATGGGCGCGGCCGGTTTGTTCGAAGCCTTGTGATTCCGGCCCCGTGATCCCCGCCCCATGATGCTCACCCAAACGGACCCCGCGTGAAGCCTTATTGGTTCAAGAACCTGTCGCCAGAATGGCGCGCGCGCCTGATGCGGGTGGGCTTCAACCTGCATCCCGCGTTTCGCGCCACCGGCGGCCGGGTGTTGCACGTGTCGCCGGACTTTCAGCACATCCGCATCAAGCTGCCGCTCTTGCGGCGCACGCGCAATATTGTTGGGTCGATGTACGGCGGGTCGTTGTTTGCGGTGACGGACGGCGCCCATCCCACGATGCTGATGTCTGCGTTGGGCGCGGATCACATCGTGTGGGACAAGGCGGCGTCCATCCGCTACCGCAAGCCCGCCTACACGACGTTGTATGTCGACTTCCGGTTGCCGCCCGGAGAAATCGCGGCCATCCGCGAGACCCTTGCGCGCGACCATGAAACCACCCGCACGTACACGGTGGAATTGAAGGACAAGGACGGCGTGGTGTATGCCGTCGTGGAACGCACGATCTATATCGCAGACAAGAAGTTCTACAAGCGAAAAAACACTGGAGGAGACACATGCAACGCATCTCTGGAGGGCGATCCGCCGCCCTGAGCCTCATCCTTGCCGCCAGCCTGGCGGCCGCGCCCGCGTTCGCCGCCGACATCGAGGTTGCCGGCAAACGCGTCCCCGAACAATTGTCCGACGGCAGCCATGCGCTGGTATTGAATGGCGCGGGCGTGCGCACCAAATTCGTCGTGAAGGTCTACGTGGCCGCCTTGTACGTCACCGCTAAAAGCAGTGACGCGGCCACCGTGATCAACAGCACCGAGCCCCGCCGCATCCGGCTGCAATTGCTGCGCGAGGTCGATAGCCAGAGCCTGAACGAAGCGCTGCAGGAAGGTTTGCGCGACAATACGCCCAAGCAGGAACTGGCCGCGCTGAAGGCGGCTGCGGATCGTTTGTCGCAAATGATGGCCGAGATCGGCAACGCCAAAGAGGGCGATGTGGTCGATCTGGACTTTGACGCCCGCGGCGTCACGTTCACCGGCAACGGCAAGCAACGGGGCCGCATCGACAACCCTGCATTCGCGCGCGCCTTGCTGCGCGTCTGGCTGGGCGACAAGCCGGCACAGACCTCCCTGAAGAAAGCCCTCTTGGGCAACTAGGCGGAACCTCACCACGATGGAACGAATCTGGCATAAGAGCTATCCCTCTGGCGTCCCCGCAGAGATCGCGATGGACGGCGTCACCACGCTGGTCTCGGTTGTGCGCGACAGCTGCCGCCGCTACGCCGAGAAGACGGCGTACATCAGCATGGGCAAGTCCATCCGCTACGCCGAGCTGGACGCGCTGACCCGCGACTTCGCCGCCTGGTTGCACGCCAATGGGCTGGGCAAGGGCGACCGCATCGCGCTCATGATGCCCAACCTGCTGCAATACCCCGTCTGCCTGTTCGGCGCGCTGCGCGCCGGCTGCATCGTGGTCAATTGCAACCCGCTCTACACCGCGCACGAGCTTGAACATCAATTGGCTGATTCCGGCGCGCGCGCCATTGTCGTCGCCGACAACTTCGCCGCCACGCTGCAAAAGGCCTTGCCGAAGACGGCAGTCGAACACGTGCTGGTAACGTCCATCGGTGAAATGCTCGGCCCCGTCAAAGGCTGGCTGGTGGACTTCGTGATTCGCCGCGTCAAGCGCATGGTGCCGGCGTGGTCGCTGCCACGCGCCATTCGCTTGAGCGACGCGCTGCGCGAGGGGCGCAAAGCGCCTTTCACTGAAGTGCCGCTGGACCAGCGCGACCTGGCCTGCCTGCAATACACGGGCGGCACCACGGGCGTGGCCAAGGCTGCAATGCTGTCGCACGGCAATCTGGTGGCCAACCTGAGCCAGGCGCATGCGTGGATCAAACCGTTGGTGAAAGAAGGCGAAGAATGCGTCGTGACGGCGCTGCCGCTGTATCACATCTTCGCGCTCACAGCGAACTGCCTGACCTTTATGAAGATCGGCGCCAGCAACCTGCTGATCATCAACCCGCGCGACATTCCCGGCCTGATCAAGGAAATGAGCAAGGTGCCGTTCTCGGCCTTCACGGGCGTGAACACGCTGTTCAACGCGCTCCTCAACCATCCCGATTTCGCCAAGCTGGATTTCTCGCGCCTGCGCTTGACCATGGGCGGCGGCATGGCGGTGCAACGCGCGGTTGCCGACCGCTGGCGCGCCGTCACCGGCAAGTCGCTGGCGCAGGCCTACGGGCTGACCGAGACCTCGCCCGCCGTTACCGTCAACCCGCTGGACGTCAAGGTGTTCACGGGCTCGATCGGGCTGCCGGTGCCATCTACCGAGATCTCCATTCGCAACGATGACGGCGAAGAACAAGGCATCGGCGAAAGCGGAGAAATCTGCGTGCGCGGGCCACAGGTCACGCAAGGCTACTGGAACCGCCCCGACGAAACCGCGCTGGTCATGTACCCCGACGGCTTTCTGCGCACGGGCGACATCGGCTACGTGGACCAGGATGGCTACGTGTTCCTGATCGACCGCAAGAAAGACATGATTCTGGTGTCGGGCTTTAACGTGTATCCCAACGAGGTCGAAGACGCCGCCGCGCTGCATCCCGGCGTGCGCGAAGTGGCGGCCGTCGGCGTGCCAGACGAACGCTCGGGCGAAGCGGTAAAGCTGTATGTGATCCGCAAAGACCCGGGGCTGGATGCCGAAACGCTGATCGCCCATTGCCGCACGCAACTGACGGGGTACAAGGTGCCGCGGTACGTGGAGTTTCGCGATGATCTGCCGCGCACCAACGTGGGCAAGATTTTGCGTCGGGAGTTGAAGCCGGAAGCGCCGAAAGTGGCGGCGGCGCAACCCGAAGCGCAGGCGTCGGGCCACGGCTAAATGATTCGGGGCGGCATCGCCATCACGTTCAGCCGCCCCCGCCCCTACCACTGTCCGAAAAACACCCCCGCGCGCTTGTGCGCGTTCGTGGCTTTTTCAATGGCTTCGTCACTGATGGTGGTTCGGCGTTTGCCGCGCAGCATCCAGTCCAGCAGGCGTGCGCGCAGGTCCGCGCGCACGTCTGCATGCGCGGTGCTTCTACCCAGGTCCTGGAACTCGTCGGGGTCGGCGTGCAAATCAAAAAGCTGTTCGGGTTCGTCGAGCCAATGCACGTAGCGCCAGCGGTCGGTGCGCACTGACCATGCGCGAGCGTTCTGCGGCGTTTTGCCGCGCAGGATGCGCGCTTGGCGGAAGCTGTAGTCCAGCTCCGAAAACACGCAGTCGCGCCAGGGCGTGGCGGCATCCCGGCCGTGCAGCAGCGTTTGCAGTTCGCGGCCTTCCAGCCGATGCGCAGGCCCCGGTGTGCCTAATGCGCGCAGCACGGTTGGCACGACGTCCACGCTTTCGACCATATCGTCCAGCGCCTGGCCGCGCGTGGCGTTGGCGGCGGCGGACGGGTCCATCACGATGAACGGCACGCGTTGCACGGTGTCGTAGAACAGTTCCTTTTCGCCCAGCCAGTGGTCGCCCAGGAAGTCGCCGTGATCGGCCGTGAAGACGATCAGCGTGTTCTGCATCAGGCCCGCGCCTTCCATGTAGTCGAACAGACGGCCAAGGTGATCGTCCAGTTGCCGGATCAAGCCTTGATACGCAGGGCGCACGACGCGCACGCATTCGTCCGTGGAAAAGCTGATGCTTTCTTCCTGCTGCCGATAGGCGGCCACAACGGGATGCGCGTCGCGCAGCTCTTCCTGGTTGCGCCGCACCGGCAGGCATTGATCGGCGGTATAGCGCTGGTGGTAGGGCGCAGGCGCCATGTAAGGCCAGTGCGGCTTCACGTAGCTTAAGTGCAGCACCCAGGGCTGGCTGCCGCGGCGCTTCATGAAATCCAGCGCCTGGTCCGTCATGTAGGCGGTTTCGGAATGCGGCTCGGCCACGCGGGACGGCAGATGCACGTTGCGCATGTTCCAGCCGCTGACGACCTGGCCGCTGGCGTCCACGCCCGCGATGACGTAGTCAGTCCAGGGGTCTGCGCTGTCATAGCCGTGGCGGCGCAGGAAGGCGGGGTAGCCGCTTTCCTGACCGGGGGTGTGGTGGCCGTCGTAGCGGTCCAGTTCGGTAAAGCCGCCCTGGCTGAGCAACACGCCCAGTTCCGACGCGCCATCGATGGCCAGGCGGTCCATACCCGCGCGGTCAGGGATGATGTGGGTTTTGCCAGCCAGGGCCAATTCCCGCCCCTGCCCCGCCAGATATTCGCCCAGCGTGATCTCGTTGACGGACAGTGGCACGCGGTTCCACGTTGCGCCATGACGTGACGGATAGCGGCCGGTGTAGTAGCTCATGCGTGACGGCCCGCACACGCCGGAATTCACGAAGGCGCGATCAAAGCGCACGCCGCGCGCGGCCAGCGCGTCCAGGCTGGGGGTCTGCAAGTACGGATGGCCATAACAGCTGAGGTGGTCGGCACGCAGCTGGTCGGCCATGATGAACAAGACATTTTGCACAGTGCTCATTGCGGCGCCCCTTATTGTGTGGCCGTGAAGCCGGAGGCCCGCACCACGGGTTCCCACTGCTTGCGGTAGGCGGCCAGCGCGTCAGCCGTGGCGGCGGCGTCCAGCGACACCGGCTCCAGGAACACGCCGCGCACGGCCTCCTGCATGGCGGGTTCGCGCAGGATGGCGGCAATTTCGGCGCCCAAGCGGTCGATCTTCGCTTGCGGCATTGCTGCCGGGGCGAAGAAGGCGTTCCAGCCGTCTGCGGCCAGATCCACGCCGCTTTCCTTGAAGGTGGGCACGTCTTTCAGATCAGCGTCGCGCGTGTCGCCGGAGGTTGCCAGGATGCGGATCTTGCCCGCGCGGTGTTGCGGCAGCAGCGTGTCCAGCGTGTCGATACCCTGCGGCAGGATGCCGCCGATCAGTTCCGAGATCAGCGGGGCCGAGCCGCGGTAGCCAATCACTTCTGGCTCCTGCTTGATTTCACGGCCCAGCATCAGCGCGAAAAAGTGCGGCAAGCTGCCGGTGGCCGGCACGCCGACGGTGAACTGTTTGGGGTTGGCGCGCAGCCACTGGCGCAATGCCGGCACATCTTGAATCGGCGAACTGGCCGGCACGGCCAAGGCGAACTTGTAGCGGCTGGCCAGCGACACGGGTTTGAAGTCCTGTTGAGCGTCGTAGCCCGGTTGCGCATACACCAGCGGCGCCACCACCATGACCGCCGGGTTGGCCAGCATCAGCACATTCTGATTGGCGGGCGCGGCGTGCAGGCCCTGCGCCGCGATGCGGCCGCCCGCGCCCGTCTTGTTCTCGACCACGACGGGCACGCCGACCCGGTCTTTCAGACGGTCAGCAACCAGCCGCGCAATGCGGTCGGAACTGCCGCCCGGCGGATAGCCAACCACAATCGTCAGCGCGCCGTCCAGCGCCGGTTGCTGCGCACCAGCCAGCGGCGCCAGCCCCGTCAACGCGGCCGCCGCCAGGGCGCTCGCCATCCATTTCCGCATCGTCTTCTCCTGGAGACAGTGGCCTGCTGTCGGTTATGGTTATTGATGCCTGGCCGATACCCAAATAAGCAAATTGAATGTAGCAACGGGGCCATTGCTTGATCTAATCCAGCACTATCCATAACGATATGAAGAACGCGATGCGCGCTACACGCCATCCGACCCGGAAAGAGACGCCATGCCTGAATTGCCCGCCCCCGCCCCCGCGCCCGCGCCCGACCCCCGCCATCTGGCCGACATGCTGATGTACCGGCTGTACCAGGCCTGGTCGCAGTCCAACCCTGTTTTTGTGCGGCTGTGCGAAGGGCGCTTTGGCATCACGCGGCGCGAATGGCGCATCCTGGCCTGTGCCGTGGAAGGCGGCATCATGAATTCGGCCGAACTGGCCGCGGCCGCCAAGCTGGACCTGGCCCGCACCTCGCGCACCTTGGGCGCGCTGTGCGAAAAAGGCTGGCTGCGCCGCTTGCACGACAGCGCTGACCGGCGCGTGGTGCGCGTCGAAGCCACCGTCGAAGGCCTGGCCCGCTATCACGCCCTGCTGCCGGAAGTTGCGGGCTTGAATGACCTGCTGGTGCAAGACCTGAGCGATAGCGAAATCGCGGTCTTGCGTGACCTGTTGGGCCGCATCGAACAACGCGGCCGCCGCATGGCAGAAGACAACATCGTGTCGGAAAAGGCCAGCCGCCGCGAAGGCGGCACGCGGCGGGCGCAGTACGCCTGAGGCGACGGTTGTCGCGTGCGGCCAACAACGCGATCATTGGCCCATCGCCACAAAGAACTGCGCCAAACCCCTGAAAAATAGGCCTATTTTTCTTTCTGCCCTGCCCGCCAACGTGCCTTGCAGGGCTTTTTTACATCTGCGTTGGGCGCAAATGCCGGTGATCCCATAAACATTAATTAATAATAATTATCGTTGCTATTCCTATATGTAATCGGCGGCCGACGGGCCGCGAGGGGACTCTCTTGAAACGCCACCTAGTCCATGCCGCCCACCGCGTGCGGCCTCAACCGCTATTGCCCATCGCCGCCGCGCTGGCGGCTTGCTTAAGCGCGGCCACGCATGCCCAAACGGCCGAACCCACCACCGTCCTGCCCGCGGTGCAGGTGACCGGCACGGGTGAAACCGCGACGGGGCCGGTTGATGGCTACGTCGCCACGCGCAGCGCCACCGGCACCAAGACCGATACGCCGCTATCGGAAACGCCGCAGGCCATCACCGTGATTCCGCGCGGCCAGATCGTGGACCAGGGTTCGCAGAATGTGCAGGACGCCATGAACTACGCGGCCGGCGTGCGCCCTAACGCGTATGGCGTGGACAACCGCGGCGACTATGTGCGCATCCGTGGCGTGGAGCCCGCCCAGTACCTGGACGGCCTGCGCCAGTACTTCAACTACAACAACCCGCGCACCGAGATCTACGGCATGGAACGCGTGGAAGTGCTGCGCGGCCCGTCGTCCATGCTGTACGGACAGGGCAGCACCGGCGGCATCGTGAACCTGGTCAGCAAGCGCCCGCAGGCCGAAGCCCAACGCGAGATCGGCGTGGTGCTGGGCAACGATCACCGCCGCGAAATCCAGGCCGACCTGACCGGCCCGGTGACGGAAGACGGCCAATGGCTGTACCGCGTGGTGGCGGTGGGCCGGGACAGCGACACGCAGGTGCAGCACGCCCCCGACGACCGCCTGATGCTGGCGCCGTCCCTGACGTGGCGCCCCAGCGCGGCCACGTCGCTGACGTTGCAGGCCTTGTGGCAAAAGGACAAGGCCGGCACGACGCAATCGTTCCTGCCCTGGAGCGGGTCGGTGCAAGAGAACCCCAATGGCCGCATTCCCACCCGCCGCTTCGTCAGCGAACCGGGTTGGGACGCCTACGACACTGAACAGTTCAGTGTGGGCTGGCTGTTCGAACACCAGTTCAACGACACCTGGAAATTCCGCCAGAACTTCCGCAACACGGTCAGCCGCGTCGACTATCAATCGCTGTACCCGAACGTGTATGGCGAGCGCCGCGGCAATTCCTACATCGACCCGGACCAAACCACCACCGACCGCTTCTTCTACGTCAACAAGCCGCGCATGCGCACGCTGCTGGCCGACCAGAACATCGAAGGCAAACTGAACTGGGGCCGCACCGAACACACCGTGATCGTCGGCATGGACTATTCGCATTACCGCGAAACCAGCCAGACGGCCAGCGGCCTGGGCGCGCCGCTGAACCTGTACCACCCCGTGTACGGCAACATCCCGGAATACGAGCTGTCAGACACCCCCAAGCAAAAGCAGCAGCAACTGGGCTTTTACGCGCAGGACCAGATCAAGTTCGACAAGAACTGGATCTTCCTGGCGGGCATCCGCCGCGACCGCGCCGACAACCGCATCGATGGCCAGGACAAGGAAACCGATTACGCCACCACCAAGCGCTTCGGCCTGATGTACGCGGCCGACAACGGCTGGTCGCCGTACCTGAGCTACAGCGAATCATTCACGCCGATCGCCGGATCGAACTTCTACAACGAGCGCTACAAGCCGATGCGCGGCAAGCAGGTCGAGGCCGGCATCAAGTACATGCCGAAGGACGCCGACATCGAATTCACCGCCGCCGCCTACGACCTGCGGGAAAAGAACCGGCAGACGAACGACCCCGAAAACCCCAACAACCAGCTCCAGGCCGGCAAGACGCGCACGCGCGGGGTGGAACTGGAACTGCGCGGCCGCGCCACCAAAGACGTGGACGTGATCGCCAACTACATCTACACCGACCCGGACCCGCAGCTGGAAGGCCTGCCCAAACACATGGCGTCGTTGTGGGGCAAGTACCGCTTCGCGCTGGCCGGCCAGCCCGGCTTTGCCGTGGGCGCGGGCGTGCGCTACCTGAGCGCATTCCGCGATGGCGGCGCGCCGCAAACGCCCGCCGTCACCTTGTTTGACGCCATGGTCAGCTACGACAACGGGCCGTGGCGCTATGCGCTGAACGTCAACAACATTGCCGACCGGACGTACGAAGTGGTTTGCCTGGATCGGGGCGACTGCTTCTACGGCGCGCGCCGCACGGTGATGCTGAGCGGGGCCTACCGCTTCTAGGCGGCATCGCGCACTCCAGGACGGGTTAACCTGTACGTACAGCTAGTACGTACAGGTGTACACTACGCGTTTTCAACCCCCACTGACAGACGCGTCAACGAACGTCTGCAACCCACCAGAACCGTCCTGGAGACTTACGCAAGTGTCGACCGCTGCCTCTTCCCGTTCGCCTTTTTTTGGCACCATGCAGAAAATCCCTGGTGGATTGATGCTTGTGCCGCTGATCCTGGGTTCCCTGATCGGCACCTTCGCCCCTGATGCGCTGGCCATCGGCGGCTTCACCACCGCCCTCTTCAAAAACAGCGCCCTGCCGCTGATCGCTCTGCTGATCTTCGCGACCGGCACGCAAGTCAACGCCCGCACCGGCGGCCCCATCCTGGCTACCGCCGGCACCATCCTGTTGATGAAGACGCTGGTGCCCGCCACGCTGATCATCATTCTGGGCAGCTACGTCGGCCTGGACGGCGTGCTGGGCGTGTCGATCCTGGCCCTGCTGGCCGCGTTCGACAACAGCAACGGCGGCCTGTGGCTGGCCTATACCGGCCAGTACGGCGACGCCCGCGACCGTGGCGCCTATGTCGCCAGCGCGGTCAACGATGGTCCCTTCTTCAGCCTGCTGTTCCTGGGCGCGTCGGGCCTGGCCGATATTCCGATGATTGCCCTGGTGGCGGCCCTGGTGCCGTTCCTGTTGGGCGTCGTGGTCGGCAACCTGGACCCGAAGTGGCGCGACGTGCTCAAGCCCGTGCCGAACATCGTCATCCCGTTCTTCGCCTTTGCGCTGGGCACCGGCATCAACCTGGGCGCGGTCGTCAGCGGCGGCATGAGCGGCCTGATCCTGGGCCTGATCATCAGCCCCATCACCGGTGGCCTGGTCTACCTGGGCTATCGTATGATCCTGCGCCGTGGCGGCAAGAGCGGCCTGGGTTTTGCAGCGGGCACGACGGCCGGTAACGCCATCGCCACGCCCGCCGTGGTGGCGGCAGCCGACCCGAACTTCCAGCAGTACGTCGCGACCGCCACCGCGCAGGTCGCCGCATGCGTGCTGATCAGCTCGATCCTGGCGCCGATCCTCGCTTCGTACTTCCTGAAGCGCGCGGGTGAACTCAAGTCCGAAGATGCGGACACAACCAGCGGCACGCCCACCTTGGGCGAGGCGCGCGGAGAGGCGCTTTGACTCCCACCATCGCCATCGTCGCTGATGATCTGACCGGTTCCGGTGACACCGCGGTGCAGTTTGTGCGCGCCGGCTGGAGCACGCACCTGTCCATCGGCGGCGCCGACGAAGCGTTGTCCGGCCCGGCGACGGCCGGGGTCGAAGTGCTGGCCGTCACCACCAACAGCCGTGCCCTGCCCGCCGCCGACGCCGCCCGCGTCATCCAGCAAAACGTGCAGCAGCTGCGCGCGGCCGGCGTGTCGCGCCTGTACAAGAAGGTGGACTCCACCTTGCGCGGCGCGTTCAAGGCCGAGATCGATGCGGCGCGCGAGGCCTGGGGCCCGGACACGGTGGCGGTGATCTGCCCCGCGTTCCCGGCCACCGGCCGCACCGTCGAGCAAGGCATTCTCTACGTGAACGGCAAGCCGGTCACCGAGACCTCGGCGGCAACCGACCCCGTCACGCCCGTGACCGAAAGCCATATCCCCACGCTGCTGGGCTGCGCCCACGTGGCCGCGCAAGACGGCGATACGCCGGAAACGCTGGCCCAGCGCATCCGCCAGGCCGGCAACACCGTGGTGGTGGACGCCGCCTCGGACGCCGACCTGGAGCGCCTGGCGCGCGCCATCGGCCTGCTGGGCGAACACGCGCTGCCCGTAGGCGCGGGCGGCCTGGCCGTGCCGCTGGCCCGCGTGTGGGCGGGTGCGGATCAGACGGCGCCCGTCGTGGTCGTCGTTACGTCGCAGCACAGCGCGGCGCGTGCACAAGCGGCCGCGCTGCAAGCGTCGGGCGCCGACACCTGGACGCCGTCGCTGGCGCAACTGGCCGACGACGCCGCGTGGCAGGCCTGGAGCCAGCCGCTGCTGCAATCGCACGCGCAAGCCCCCGCCGAGGCGGGCACGGTGCTGCTGCTGGCGCCCGAAGGCCAACTCGACGGCCTGGATTCTGAAAAAGTCGCTGACAGGCTGGGCAGCCTGGCGGCGCAATTGATCACCACCTCGCGAGCCGCGGGCGTGGTCGCCACCGGTGGCGACGGCGCACGCAGCGTGCTGGTGGCGCTGGCCGCGCGCGGCATTGCGCTGGTGGATGAAGTGATGGGCGGCGTGCCTTTGGGCACGCTGACCGGGGGCACGGCCGCGGGTCTGCCCGTGGTGACCAAGGCCGGCGGCTTTGGCACCGAAGACGTACTGGTTCGCGCAGTGCGCGCGATCCGCGACAGGAGATTCAAGCGATGACACAACCCCAACCCAACAAGCTGCCTTTGCTGGCCGTCACCCTGGGCGACGTGGCGGGCATCGGGCCGGAAATCACGGCCAAGATGCTGATGGGCCACGACGAACTGCGCCAGAAGGCCCGCCTGCTGGTGGTCGGCGACGTGGACGTCATGGTCAACGCCGTGCGCAGCCTGGGCGGCGACCCCGCCATTGTGAAGAAGCTGGACCGTCCGGCTGACTGCACCAACACGCCCGGCACGATTGAAGTGCTGCAAGCCGGCCCGTCCCTGGCCCACGTCAAGCTGGGTGAAATCAGCGCCGATGCGGGCGACGGTTCGGTCCGTTTCGTGACCACGGCTTGCGCCCTGGCCCGCGCCGGTGAAGTCGACGGCATCGTCACCGCGCCGCTGAACAAGGCGGCCATGCACGCCGCTGGCCACAAGTGGCCCGGCCATACCGAACTGCTGGCCCACGAGTTCGGCGTCAAGACCTTCTCGCTGGTGCTGTCGGCCGGCGACCTCTACATCTTCCACGCCACCACCCACGTGTCGCTGCGCCAGGCCATCGAAGACCTGACGCCCGTGCGCATGCGCGCGGTGCTGCGCCTGGCGGGTTCGTTCGCCAAGGCGCTGGGCCGTGGCGACCAGCCGGTTGCCGTGTCGGGCCTGAACCCGCACGCCGGCGAAAACGGCATCTTCGGCAGCGAAGACGCCGACATCCTGGCGCCCGCCGTGGCCGAAGCCAACGCGGCCGGCATCCTGGCCGCCGGCCCCATTCCGGCCGACGCGCTGTTCCCGCAAGCCGTGCGCGGCAAATGGCAGTTCGTGATCGCCTGTTACCACGACCAAGGCCACGCGCCCTTCAAGGCCGTGTACGGCGACGACGGCGTCAACATCACGGTCGGCCTGCCGGTTGTGCGCGTGTCCGTGGACCACGGCACCGCCTTCGACATCGCCGGCAAGGGCATCGCCCGCGAAGACAGCCTGATCCTGGCCGCCGAGCGCGCCGCGCATCTGGCCCCGGGCTGGACGCATGTGTGGGAAACTGCGCGGGCACAAACCGGAGGTTGATTTCCATGGCGCCCGCCACGCACGACGCATTGCCCGTTCTTGATCGCTCCGGCGATATCCCGCTGCACGCGCAGGTGGCCACCCTGCTGCGCGGCGTCATCCGAACGAACAAGCTCGCGGCGGGCGCCGTGCTGCCCAGCGAAGCCGCACTGTGCGAACGCTTTGGCGTGGCGCGCAGCGTGGTGCGCCAGGCCCTGGCGGCGCTGGCCGCCGAAGGCCTGATCCAGCGCGAAACCGGCCGCCCCGCCACCGTGGCGGCGCCGCAAGAGCACCGCCGTCTGGTGCAGCGGTCTACCGGCCTGTACGAACAATTCGCCCAATCGGGCGTGGCCCTGCAAACCCGCGTGCTGGCCTTTGCACGCGCCGAGCCGCCTGCAGACGTGGCGGCATTCTTCGGCACGAATAAGTTATTGATGCTGGAACGGCTGCGCCATGTGGCCGATGCGCCCTTGGCCTACGTGCGCACCTGGCTGCCCGCTGATGCGGTGCCCGGCCTGCGCGCCGATGACCTGGCGGATGCGTCGCTGCATGGTGTGCTGACCCGCCGTTTTGGTCTGCGCCCTGGGGCGGGCCGCAATCAGATTCGCGCCGTGGCCGCTGACGCCACGCTGGCGGAATTGCTGGACACCCAAACCGGCACGCCCTTACTGATGCTGCAAGGCCAGGGCATGGACCAGCACGACCGGCCGCTGGAATGGTTCACAACCTGGCACCGCGCCGAACAGCTGGTGTTCGATGTGGACGTCAGCATGGGACACGAAAGCGTGCATCCGCGTTTGCAGGATGCGCCTGCCGCCACTTCGGAAACATCCGCCGTGGCGGCACCGGATGCCGACGCAGACCCGTTGGCCCGCGCCGAAGCGCTGGTGGCGGAGCTGTCAGCCGAACTGGCCCGACTGCGGCGCGCCTCCTGATTCGCTTTGCTCAAGCGCTGGCCGCCGCCTTCACCTGCTGCGCCAGCGCCTTGCGATCCACCTTGCCCACGGCATTCTCCGGCAAGCGTTCAACCCACAGCACATCGCGCGGCACATAGATGCGGCCTAGTCCGGCCAGCACACTGGCCTGGATCTGCGCGCCTTCATCATCCCGGCCCGCAGCGCTCACCCTCGCGCCTTCTGATGCCTCCCCCTTGCGCTGCACGAAGATCACCGGCACTTCGCCCAAGTCTTCGTCGGGCGCGCCCACCACACAGCATGCAGCGACAAAGGGCAACCCGGTGACCACGCCTTCGATCAGCGCGGGCGACAGGTTTTCGCCGCCCCGGATGATCACGTCCTTGATGCGGCCGGTGATGCTCAGGTATCCGTCATCGTCAAAGCGCCCAAGGTCGCCCGTGCGCAGCAATTGCAGCGCGCCATCCTCACCGTTGTCTACGCCCAGATAGCCCAGCATCAGGCTGTCGCCCGCGATGCAGATTTCGCCTTCGCCACCGCGCGCGGCTTCGGTGCCATCGGGCAGGCGCAGCGTGACGCTTTGCCCCGCCAGCACCGTCCCCACCGTCCCGACACGGCGCGCCGCAGGCGGGTTCATGGTTGACGTGCATGTCGCTTCCGACAAGCCGTAGGACACCACCAGCGGGCAACCCAGAAAGGCTTCGATGCGCCGATGCAGCGCCTCGGTGATGGGCGCAGACCCGCAGCGGGCAAAGCGCAGGCCCGACAAGCTTTGCGCATCGAACGCCAATTCCAGCATGCGCGCATACATGGTCGGCACGCCGGTGATGATGGTGGGCGCAAACGCGCGCAGCAGCCCTGGCATGTCGTCGGCGCGAAAGCGCCCCGCCAACGCCACGCTTGCGCCCGCCAGCAGCGGCGCGAAAATTTGATTGTTCAGCGCATTGGTGTGATGCAGCGGCATCACGTGCAGCAAGCGGTCAGCAGGCGTCAGGGCCGTATGCGCCAGCACGCCGCGCGCATTGTTCGCCAGGCCCCGATGGCTCAGCAACACGCCCTTGGGGTTGCCCGTGCTGCCGGAGGTAAACAGCAGCAGACCCGGGGCGTCAGGGGCCAGTTCCACATCCAAACCCGCACCCGACTCCCACCCCATCCCCGCTTCGCCATCCACGCGCGCCTGCGCCACCCGTGCCGCATCTAGCAGCCTGGACTGCGCCATTCCGCTCGCCTGCGCCGTGGCCGTGTTGGCGTCGTCGTGCACCATCCACGTGAGCCCCACCGCCGTCACCCGGCGCGCGGTTTCTTCAACCGATAGCCGGGGCTCCAACGGGCAGGGGCACGCCCCCGCCACCATCACGCCCAGAATCGTCAGCACCTGATCGAGCGACCGCTCCATCGCAATCGCCACGTAGCTGCCGGGCGCAACGCCCGCGGCGCGCAAGCCCGCGGCGATTTGCCCGACCCGGCGGTGCAAGCCGGCATACGTCAGCGTCTCGTCCGCCGTCACGATGGCGGGGCGCGCCGCCCATTCGGACTGACGCCATGCGCGCGAAAACGCCGCCACTAGCGTGGCATCGGCAATCGTCATGGCGGTCTCCTAGCGCAGCGCGACAGCGGCGTCGCGTTCGAACTGCCCGTCCGCGTCCAGCTCGCGCAACGCGCGGGCTTCGGCAGCGGTGGGCGGTTCCGATG
This sequence comes from Achromobacter kerstersii, assembly GCF_902859595.1. GTDB lineage: Bacteria > Pseudomonadota > Gammaproteobacteria > Burkholderiales > Burkholderiaceae_B > Achromobacter > Achromobacter kerstersii. Next base: position 257,637 of record NZ_CADIJQ010000010.1, read on the forward strand.
GCGCGGCGCCCGTGGCGTCGAACTCAAAGCCCGTGCGCTCGCGCACTTCCGACAGGCTGGACTCCGGATGCCACGATTGCAGCGCCAAGCGCCCGTCGCGCTTCACGAACACGGCGATCGGCGTCACCACCCCATGGAACCCGCCCCACGACGTCATAAAGTCCAGCTTCGGCACGAAGGTGCGGCGCGAATGTTCCGTGCGCCACGTGCAGGCGCGACGGGCGGTGGGCAGCATCACCGCGCCGCCACCGCCGCCCGGCAAGCGCACCTTGGGTGCATGCCAGTCGCCAATGCAGGAGTTGTTCGCGCAGCCCGCGCCGTCGATCTGCGCCGCGCCCAGAAAGGTCAGGTCCATGCGGCCGCGCGTGCACAGGTCGTAGAAGTCTTCGTTGGAAAAGATCGACGCCGTGTGCTCGGCCAGCACCGGATCAGAGCTTGAAATGGGAATGTGCGAAGGGCGCGGGTTCACGCCGCCCGCCACGTTGATGTAGACGAAGTCCCAGTCGTAGGCGCGCTTGGCCAGCAGGCACGCCAACATCGGCATGGTGGAATTCACGCCGCTGAAGGTGATTTCATCCGGGCGGATGAAGCGCGCCAGGTTCGTGACGATGTACGAAAAAGCCGACCATTGCTCAGCCATGATTGCCCCCTTGCGCTTCCGGTGCGGCCGCCAGATGCGCCGCCAGATCGCTGTTCTTGTCCATGTAGGATTCCACCGCCGGATAGTCGATGGCGTAGTCGGGCCAGCACGAACCCGGCCACGCACTGCCCGGCGCCACCGCGTAGGCCTGCACCATGAAGTACGGCACCAGCGTGGACTCCGGTTGCGCTTCGAACACGGCGCTGTCCACCACCTTCTCGGCCACCACCAGCACGCTGCCCGCCGCGCGCGACATGATGCGGTCCCAATGCGCCGTGCCGTGCACGCGCACATTGCCCAGCGCATCCACTTCGGACGCCTGGATCACGGCGAAGTCCGGGCGGATGGCCGGCACCACATACGTCTTTTGTCCGCTGCCATAGGGGTCGTCCAGGCACGCCCAGCCATTCAATTCCGGCAAGCCGCTGCCGTGCAGGCCGCCGCAAGGCTGAAACGGCACGCCGAAGGCCGCCGCCCGCAGCCCCGCCGTCAGGCTGGCGCAGGCGTGTTCTTCCAGTTCGATTTCATGCCGTTCCACGGCGCGCCGATACCACGGCGCCAAACCGAAGTTGCCTTCCATGGCGACGATGCCTGCGCGCACGCGGCGCAACACGCCCGCGCGGCAAAGGATGTCTACGTCGTAACCCGGCGACTGCTTGATCAATTCCAGATCGCGCTTGCCCTGGCGAATCAGTTCACGCACGAACGCGAACGGCCCGCGATGCAGAAAGCTGCCGCCCAGCGCAATCGAGGCGCCGTTGGGCACCAACGCCGCCAGTTCCGCCACCGAGCACTGCTTGTTCTTTTGATTGAAACCCGAAGCCATTGTCTTCCTCCCTGCTGTTTGTTCTTGGCGTTAGCGCGCTTGCAGATAGGCGGCCACGCGGTCTTTCAAACCGGGCGCGGCAGCGGACCGCACCAGCCGCGCCAGATCGGCGTCCGGCGATTCCTGCGACAGCGCGGCATACAACTGCGCACGGCTAGCGTCCGTCAACGCGGCTGCGGTGTCGGCCGCCTGCTGCTCGATCTCCGCCCATTCCTGCGCCACGGCCAGCCGCGTGGCGAAGCCGTCGCGCAAAGCTTCTTCCGCGCTAAAGGTCGCCGCTTGCTCCAGCACCGCGCGCGCGCGCTCGGCGCCCACCAGCGCGGCAAAGCGGCGCGTGCCCAGCACCAATCCGAACTTCAGGCCCGGCATGCGGAACGTAGCGTCCGGTGCGCTGACGCGCCATTTGCAGGCGCCAAACAGATCCACGCCTGCGCCAAAATTACGGCCATGCGCCAGCGCCACCGTCAGGCAGGGTGAGCCCGCCAGACGTTGCAGCAAGGTTTCGATGCGCACGAAGCGCAGCAACAGATCGCCTTCGCTTTGCGTTTGCCAATCGCCAAAATCAAACCCCGCGCTGAAGTTCTTGCCTTCACCCTTCAGCACGATCAGCTTGGCGCCTTGCGCTTCGGCATCGTCCAGCGCCGAGATCAGCGCTTCCACCAAATCGGCAGACAGCGCGTTCATTTTTTCAGCGCGCGTCAGGGTCAGCACATGGCGCGCGTCTTGCTTGTCGATACGCAGAACGGCGCTCATGCCTGGCCTCCCTGCTTGGCGGCGCGCAATGCGCCCAGCACTTCGTCGTTGTGCTCGCCCAGCGCAGGCGGACGCAGCCGCAGCGCCGTCGTCTGGCCGTCAAAGCGCACGGGCAGGCCGAAGGTGCGGGTCTGCACGCCGTTGGGCAATTCCACCGGCTGCACCCAGCCCATGTGTTCGACTTGCGGGTCGGCCAGCACTTCGGAATACGTGTTGATGGGCGCGCACGGCACGCCTGCCGCGCGAAAGCGCGACAACCAGGTCTGGGCATCATCGCCGGCGAAGATCGTTTCCAGAATTTCCCGCAGCGCCGTCTGGTTGCGCGCGCGTGCGCTGGTGTCGGTAAAGCGCGGGTCAGCCAGCAGGTCTTCACGGCCCACCGTGACGCACACGGCCTTCCACAAGGCCTGATTGCCCGCGGCCATGCCGAAGTAACCGCCCTGGCAGCGAAACGCCTGATACGGCGCATTGCGCGGATGCGCGGAACCCAGCTTGACGGGGTCTTTGCCGCTGCCGAAGAACTCTGACGTTTGCAACGCGGCGATGCCCAGCGTGGCGCCCAACATCGGCACGTCGATATGCGTGCCCTGCCCGCTGGCCTGCGCCGCGCGCAAGGCCGAGGCAATGGCGAACGCGCCATACAGGCCCGCTGAAAAATCCGCCACCGGCACGCCGCATTTAACGGGTTCACCGCCGGCTTCGCCCGTCACGCTCATGATGCCGCTCATGGCCTGGATGGTCAGGTCGAAACCGCCTTCCTGCGAGCGCGGGCCGGATTGGCCGTACGCCGAGATCGAGCAGTACACGAGCTTGGGATTGGCTTCGCGCAATTGCGCATAGCCCAGGCCCAGACGGTCCATCACGCCGGGGCGGTTGTTTTCGATCAGCACGTCCACGGTTTGCGCCAGCTCGCGCGCCAGCGCCAGGTCGGCCGGGTCTTTCAGGTTCAGCGTCACCGACTTCTTGTTGCGGTTCAGCGACGCGAAGTTCTCGCTATAGCCATCGGAAATGGGCGGCCAGCTACGCAGCGTGTCGCCGCCTTCCGGGTTTTCAACCTTGATCACGTCGGCGCCCATATCCGCCAACAACATGCCGCAAAACGGTCCCGCCGCGACATTGCAAATTTCCAGCACGGTGATGCCGGTAAGTGCCGAACTGGGTGTCATGTCTGACCTCTCGTTATGAAAATTCAATATTTGGGATGCGAAAAATATTATAAGAGCGCGGCTTTCTGGATGGCATCATGCCCGGCGAGCGGTGGGCCGCCGTGGCGTTTACCGCGTGAATCCTAGTGCAATCCCTAGGTGCCGCGCTTAATTGTTGACCAGCATATCACCGTGTGGAATTCTAGGTAAACCATTTATTGGAATTCGAGTCCTATATTTTAGGATTTATAAAAACGGACCGCAGCCAAGCAAACGCCCGCCAACGCGGCGCCGGCTCGCGCATGACGGCCCGATCACACCAAGGAGACTTTCATGAAGCAGACGTGGCGCATTGCCCTCGCGGGCGCCGTCCTGGCGTTGGCCGCCGGACCCGTATCGGCGCAAGCCTGGCCCGCCAAACCCGTACGCATGGTGGTGCCGTTCCCGCCGGGCGGGGCCACGGATGCCGCGGCCCGCATCTACGCGCAACACCTGGGCGACTTCCTGGGCCAAGGCGTTGTCGTTGAAAACAAGGCGGGCGCGGGCGGTGAGATCGGCGCTGAATACGTGGCCAAGTCTGCGCCCGACGGCTACACGCTGCTGATGGGCGCGGTGGGCAGCCATGCCATCCACGCCGCCATGCCAGACAAGCCCGGCTATGACTTCGCCACCGCGTTCGTGGGCGTGTCCATGGCCACCAGCATGCCCATGGCCGTGGCCGTCAACAGCAAGGTGCCGGCCAACAACGTGCAGGAACTGATTGCGCTGGCCAAGAGCAAACCCGGCACGATCACGTTCGGGTCTGCCGGCCCCGGCACCTCGCAGCACATGGCGGGCGAGCTGTTCCAGGTGGTGACGGGCACCAAGCTCATGCACGTGCCGTATCGCGGCAGCGGCCCCGCCATCACCGATTTGCTGGGCGGCCAGATCGACATGGTGATCGAGACCCTGCCCGCGCTGCTGCCGCAAGTGGCCAGCGGCAAGATCCGGCTGCTGGGCGTCACCACCGCCACCCGCGCCACGGCGCTGCCTGATCTGCCCACGCTGATGGAGCAAGGCGTGAAAGACTATTCCGTCGCCACCGCCTACGCGCTGCTGGCGCCGGCCGGCACGCCGCCCGCGGTGGTCGACAAGCTGTCGGCCGGCATGCAGAAGGCCGCCGCGATGGCGTCGGTGCAACAGGCCGCGCTAAAGCTGGGCGCGGACGCCGTGGCCACCTCCCCCGCTGACACCAGCCGCGTGCTGAAGCAGGAAGTGGCGCGCTGGGGCGATGTGGTGCGGATGTCGGCGGCGAAATGACGACCGGCATGATGCAACACGCAGACCTAGCCATCGTGGGCGGCGGCTCCGTGGCCGTCAGCTTTCTGTACCAGTTTCTGCTGTCGACGGAATCGGCGGACGCGCGCCGTCCGCTGACGATCGCGCTGTTCGAACCGCAAGCCGAGCCTGGCCCGGGCGGCGCGTATCAGGACGACTTGCCCAGCAATCTGCTCAACATCCCGGCCGGCAATATGTCGGCGCGGGCAGACCAGCGGATGGACTTCGTCGAGTGGCTGCGCGGGCAGGATGCCGAGTGGCTGCGTGGCTATGGCGTTCAAGCCATTGCGCCGTCGGACTTTCTGCCGCGCCCCCTGTTCGGCGCGTACTTGCGCGATGTGTACGCGCGCTGCCAGACGCTGGCGCGGGCGCTGGGCGTGTCGCTTGCGCATGTGCCACAGCGGGTGCAACGCGTGTCGCCCTTGCCTGATGGCGGGATGCGTATCGAGCCGGATCAAGGCGCGCCTTGGCAGGCCCGCTACGCGGTGCTGTGCAATGGCAACCTGCCCTCGCAAGCGTTTCCCCACTTGCAGGATGCGCCGGGGTATTTCAACAGCCCCTATCCCGTCGCGGAATTGGCGCGCGGCATCCAGCCGGATGCCTCCGTGTGCATCGTTGGCACCAGCCTTAGCGCGGTGGACGCTATCGCGGCGTTGACGCGCTCGGGCCATCGCGGCCCGATCCTGTGCGTGTCGCGCAATGGGCGGCTGCCGTCGGTGCGCAGTCCGCACAATCAGCCGCCGGCCGCACTGCGCCACTTAAGCCGCGACGGCGCACGGCAACTGGCGGCAGACCATGGTGGCGCACTATCAGTAGAAGTGATTCTGCGCGCGTTGCAAGATGAAGTGCGCGCCATGAACGGCGCGCTGGATGCGGACGACGTGTTGGGCTTGGCCGCTGATGCGCACACCGCGCTGGACGACGAGATACGCCGATCATCAGGCGCCGCGCGCCCCTGGCAAGCCGTGGCGGCCGCCACCAACGCGGCGGTGGATCAGATCTGGCATCTGATGCCGGACGCCGAGCGTCATCTGTTCCATTCGCGTTTTCGGTCATTGTGGATGGCGCGGCGCGCTACCTTCCCGATGCGCAACGCGCTCACCCTGCAAGCCTTGTTCAAGAGCGGCCAGCTGCAAGTGCGTGCAGGCTATCGGGATACGCGTTACGACCCGGCCGACGGCCAGTTCCATACGCGGCTGCGTGAGGAGCAAGCAGACACCACCACGCGCAGCCCTTATCTGATCAACGCCACCAGCTTCTCGGTGGATGCCGCGCGCACCGGCGACCCACTGATCTCAGCCTTGCTGCGCGAGGGCCACGCATGCGCCGACCCATTCGGCGGCATGGCATTGGACTACGACACGGGTTGCGTGAAAACGGCGCATGGCGCCGTGCTGCGTCAGCTATCGGTGCTGGGCAGCCTGGCGGGCGGCACGTACTTCTGGACCACGTCCATGGATGTGAACGCGCGGCTGGCGCAAGATCAGGCGCAGCGCATCGCTGCCGCACTGACGCAGCCCGTGCCGCTTATTGATCCAGATAGCCGCGCCGATATCCCATCCCCTGAGAGATGGACTGCGCACAGGCCGACACATCCGGCGCCAGCTGCTTCATCCTAGCGGCGCTCAGGCGGTCAAGCGGGCCAGAAATGCCCACGGCCGCCACGGGCTGGTCCAGGCTGTTGAACAGCGTCACGGCCAGCCCGCCCACGCCCTCGCGCCATTCGCCGCGATTCACGGCGTAACCGGCGCGGGCAATCTTGCGCAGTTCATCTTTCAGCAAGGGCATGGAAACGATCGTGGACGGCGTGTGGCGCACCAGCTGCTCGGCGTAACGCTCCACATAGCCTTCAGGCTGATAGGCCAGCAGCGCCTTGCCGGTGGCCACCGCATACGCCGGCGCGCGCCCGCCCACCATCGAGTACGCTCGGATGGGCTGCGGGCTGTCGATCTTGTCCACGTAGACCACATCAAACCCATCCAGCACCGACAAGTGCACGGTCTCGCCCGTTTGATCGGCCAGCGTGCGCATGAAGGGCGCGGCCAGCTTGCGCACGTCCAGCTGCGCCAACTGGCGGGCCGCCAATTCAAACAGGCGCACCGCACCGCGATAGCCGCCGCCGTCGTCGTCTTTGATGACGTAGCCCGCGTGGATCAGCGTCTGCAACGTGCGATGCGTGTTGCTGCGCGTGAGCCCGACCCGGGCGGCCAGCGCGTCGATGGTGCGCGGCGGATTGTCCACATCGGTCACCGCCTCCAAAACCATCAATCCCTTGAGCAGCGTCTTGTCCATCTTGATTTTCCTAATATTTAGGACGGGAACATAGCACGAGACGCGCCCGGGCGGACAGCGCTTTCGGGCGCCGCGGCGCTCAGGCCTTCAAGCCGGGAATGGTGGCGCGCACGGCGGCCGAACGATCCCACAGGTTCGGCAGGCTGGGCGACGAATAGCCCGACACAAACGGTTTGGGCTGGCCGGTTTCCGGGTCATACACATGGCGCGACACCGCGCCGATGTTGCCGCCATACAGATGCACACTGATCGACACGCGGTCGGCAAAGGCATTGGAAACGCGGTGGATGTCACCCTCTTGCGGCGACAAGCGCTCGACGTCACCGGGCTGCAAGGTGGTGGGCTCGCCCGCCGCCGTCAACCGGCCATCCGCATGGCGCACGTAGCGCTGATTGATTTCGGCGCCACGCAACATACCCACGTAGCCCCAGACCTCGTGGTCATGCACCGGCGTGAATTGGCCCGGCCCCCACACGAAGCTCACCAGCGAAAAGCGCTCCAGCGGATCGCAATGCAGCAGGTATTGCTGGTAGTACTGCGGATGCGGTGCGGTACAGGCGTCGGGCAGCCAGTCGTCGTGGCGCACCAGATCGGCAAACGCGGCTTGCAGCGCGGGCGTCTGCGCCAAGGCGTCCGGCGTCGCCAAGCGGGTCGCCGTCGCGATGAAGCAGCGAAGCCGGTCCAGGCCGGTAACGGAATCGGGCATTGCGGGTCTCCAGATCGATGGGAATATCCCAGATGAGAAAAGCAGTATCCACCATTCGGGACGCCCGCGCACGGGTGAGCCTGACGCGAGTGTGGTGATCACGCCGATACCAGCGCACGCCACGTCACGCCAGGCTTGACAGGCCGGCGCCCCAGCGCGCAGCGTATCGGACTGTCTTGAAGGTTGGAAATGAAAAACCCGCATCACGATATTCCGCCCGCGTTGGCGGACGCATTACGCGGCGCGCAGCGCGTCGTGATCTTCACTGGCGCCGGCGTCTCCGCCGAAAGCGGCATCGCCACGTTTCGCGATGCGCTGACGGGTTTGTGGTCGCGCTTTGACGCGCAAGCCTTGGCCACCCCCGAGGCGTTTCGCGCGCAGCCCGACGTGGTCTGGGGCTGGTATGAATGGCGGCGTGCGCAAGTGCTGCGCGCCGCGCCGAACGCCGCGCACCATGCCATCGCGGCATTGGCGCAGCATGTGCCCGAACTGATCGTCGTCACACAAAACGTGGATGACTTGCACGAACGCGCAGGCAGCAAGCATGTGGTGCATCTGCATGGCAGCCTGCACGCGCCGCGCTGTTCCGTATGCGCCGCGCCCTATGTCTTTGGCGATGAGATCCCAGTCGAACCCGACGAAGGACGGCGCATCACGCCGCCCGCTTGCACCGCATGCGGCGCGCCGGTGCGCCCCGGCGTCGTGTGGTTTGGCGAAAGCCTGCCGGGCGACGCCTGGAGCACCGCGTTGCGCGCGGCGGAACAATGCGATGTGCTGTTTGCCATCGGCACATCAGCGCTGGTCTATCCCGCCGCGGAATTGCCGCAACGCGCCTTGGCCGCAGGCGCCACAGTCGTGCAGGTGAACCCCGGCGTGACACCGCTGGACCCGCACGCGCATTGCAATCTGCATGGGCTGGCCGCCGACGTGATGCCGCGTGTGCTGGCCGCCGCAAGTGAACATTTGTGAACATCTGCCCATCTGATCTGCGGTAGAAAGAAGCCAGCTGCACCACTCGAGGGGAAACCCCAAATCTCACCGCTTGGCCACCGCGATACAGTGGCGAGTGGTTTTGGCTGTGGAGAGCATCATTCCGTTTTCCTGGAGACTTCCCGACATCTTCGTGCGTTCATCAGACGGTGCCTTGCATCGTGTGGTGCGCCACGCCACGACCACCGAAACCATTGCCAAACTTGAGAGCATTCCCAGCAATTACCACCTGGATTGCGAGTGCAAGCTGGACAACGGTGAAACGCTTTCCTGGATCGGAAATAACCAGTATCGTCAGACTAATGGCGGCGCAATTTATACCGCCGAAACCGACGTCACGACGCCTCGTGGCGATGCCCGCAAAGGCAACGCCAAGCGGAATGCGCCGGAGGCATACCGGGCGGCCCCGCACCAGAAACTGAATGCGGGGCACAGTCCGCTACCACTAGCTGTCATCAATCTAAAAACCGGCAACGATTGGAGTTTGATACGCGCCTGGCGCGAGCACCTCAATATCACCACTGCGGATATGGCGGCTCGTCTGGGAGTAGATCACTCCATCTACATTGAATTGGAACGGCCACGTCCAAGGCCTCGGCAAGTCGTCCTGGACCGCGTGTCGGAGGCGTTAGGCGTGTCACCAGACCAACTCGATGATTCATTGTTAGGAGGGCGGCTTCAATAGCGCCACAGCGGGGGCATCCGCCTTTCCGCTACGCACGTTGAAACGTCCACGTGACTTTGGTGCCGCAAAAAAGACGGCCCGCAGGAGGTACTGAGTATGCTCGGCACCGCAAGACGCTTGACCGATGTGCTTGTCACATCGCCTGATGGCACCCTGTATCGCATCGAACGCTTCGTTGCGGATCTTGATGCGTATTCCGCGCTGGGCACGTCCCGGTTCGACCCCAAGATGCATTGCATCTGCCGCACGAGCTCAGGTGAAAAAGTCACCTGGCTTGGCGGCCAGGCGTATCAGATGCTGAAGAACGGCATCGCGCTGACGGCGGTAGACCGGCGACGGCGCTGAACGCCCCCTTCCCTATCGCGTAAACCGATCCACCAGAAAGTCCACGAAGGTCGTGAGCTTCGGCAGCGCCTGCCTGTCCTTTGGATACAGCAGAGAGATCGGCCGCGCCACGGGCCAGTACGGCTGCAAGATCGGTACGAGCCTGCCTGCGCGCACATCGTCACCCAGCAGCAGCTCGGGTTGCAGCACGACGCCAAAGCCCGCCAGCGCGGCTTGTCGCAAGGCCTGGCCATTGTTCGACACGAAGCGGCCGGTGGGGTAACCCGCCCGGCTGCCATCGTTGCTGGCCAGTTGCCAGCCCGTGCGGCGGCTCCAGTAGGAAAAATCCAGGCATTGATGACGCATCAGATCATCAGGCGAGGCCGGTGTGCCGTAGCGTTCCAGATACGCGGGCGCGGCGCAGATGATCATCTGGTAGCGCCCGATCGTGCGCGCGACCAGCCCCGAGTCGGCCGGCTCGCCAATACGCACGGCAAGGTCGTAACGCGCGGCGACGATGTCCTCGACCATATCGCTCAGCACCAGTTCAACGCTGACATCGGGATAGACGGACAGGTAATCGGTAATGGCGGGCGTGAGCGAGAACGATCCGAAGGTGACCGTTGACGTGATGCGCAGATGCCCGCGCGGCGTCAGCCGCAAGGCCTCGGCGCCCTGCTCGGCCTCACGGATATCCGACAAGATGGTTTTGCAGCGCGCGAAATACGCCTGCCCCGCTTCGGTCAGACTTTGCCGGCGCGTCGTGCGGTTCATCAGCCGCAGGCCCAGCCGCGCTTCAAGGCCCTTGATGTGCTTGGCCGCCATCGCGGCAGACATCTGATGGCGCGCGGCGGCCGCCGTCAGGCTGCCCAATTCCACAACCGCCACAAAGACTTCCATGCTGAGCAAGCGGTCCATGAATTACGCACCCTGAGTGTGAAGTGTTTCCACCATTCCCGGATTTTTCCATGGAAATCGAACGGCGAGAATGCTTGCATGCCCTGGCGCTTGGCCGGGGCGCCCTTTTACAAACCAGCAAGCTCGGGAGCACTCCATGAAAATCATCCTTATCGGCGCCACCGGCACCATCGGCCGCGCAGTGGCGGAAGCGCTGGGCCAACGCCACGACATCATCTCCGTCGGCAAAACCCATGGCCAATATCAAGTCGACGTGACGCGCAGCGACAGCATCCGCGCCTTGTTTGAACAGGTCGGCAAGGTGGACGCCATCGTCTCCACCACCGGCGCGCTGCACTTCGGCCCGCTGTCGGAGATGACGGCCGAACAATTCAAGATCGGCTTGCACAACAAGCTGCTGGGCCAAGTGGACCTGGCGCTGATCGGCCAGCACTATGTGAACGCAGGCGGCTCCATCACGCTGACCAGCGGCATCGTCAGCGACGAACCCATCCGCCACGGCGCCAACGCATCAGCCGTGAACTCCGCCATCGACGGCTTCGTGCGCGGCGCAGCAGTTGAACTGCAAGGCATCCGCATCAACTCGGTCAGCCCGACCGTGTTGCAAGAATCGATGGGCAGCTACGGCCCCTTCTTCCCAGGCTTCGAAGCCGCCCCCGCCAGCCGCGTCGCTCTGGCGTATTGCCGCAGCGTGGAAGGCGTGCAAACGGGACGGGTGATCCGGGTTTGGTGATCGGGGTTTGGTGATGGGGTTTAGTGATCGTTTTTGGTGATCGGGCTCAGTGACTCCGATCCTGCGATCAGACAAAACAAAAGCGGCTTGATGGATAACCATCAAGCCGCTTTTTTGTCTTGCTTTGCCTTTCGGCTGAACCGCGATATCAACATCATCGCGAGTTCTGAATAAGGTGGCGCGCCCGGCAGGATTCGAACCTACGACCCCCTGGTTCGTAGCCAGGTACTCTATCCAGCTGAGCTACGGGCGCTCCGAAAGAGGCGTGTTTATAACATGAAAAAAACACATCACGCAAATCGCTTGGGGAAATTCGCGAAGTGCTGTGCGAATTTTCTGCTTAAACGCTTTGCTTGAGCCCTTTGCTTCGGTCCTTTGCTTAAGCTCTCTGCGTAACTTTCATGCGAAGTATCTTCGCCGCCTGTTGCAGCTTCTGCATCGACATGCATTGGCTGTCACTAAACAAAAAGGCCTTCGATTCAAGATCAAAGGCCTTTCCATTTTTACTGCTGTTGTCTTGCGACATTCTTTGCTTTGGCGCGCCCGGCAGGATTCGAACCTACGACCCCCTGGTTCGTAGCCAGGTACTCTATCCAGCTGAGCTACGGGCGCATCAAAAAGCAAGCCTTGAATAATAGCGTTGTT
>NZ_CADIJQ010000011.1 GCF_902859595.1 Achromobacter kerstersii
TTTACGCTGAACGCTTCACTGACCCGTATCGCTGAGATAGCATCAACACGCCTGATCCTCCACGGGATCAGGCACTGAGTGCCTTAAACACAAAAAAACTGACACTCCCGTCGCGGCAAGCGATTCTTCCCACGAAGACAATCAACGTCGTCACGACGTAGCACATCACGATAGCCTCAAAAGGCCGCCCGGGCGGCCGGGTTGAGGCAAGCCCCGCAAGGCCACTTTCTGCAAGCGCACAGCGGCATCATCCCAACGTCAGACACCGCCAAGTCCCCGAGGCCGCCCGCGCGGCCGACAAGGGACGACCCCGCAAATTGCTTCAAACGGCCACCAGCGCCAAAAAGAACCGGCGCCCAGCAGCCACACGCGAAGCGAACTTCGTCACGACGCACCACAACGCGTAAGCCCCCCAAGGCCGCCCGCGCGGCCGGCCGGGGGCGGGCCCCGCAAGATCCTCCACCACTTCTCTTGGTGCAGCAGAACCCCAAGCACACCGTTCTCCCCCTGGGCCGCCAAGATTCAACCAGCAGAGCCCGACGGGCCGGTGCCTGGGGGTGGGCGGGGAGTCGATAAGCCCGAGGGAATCTGAAGGCAGCGGCCGCAGGCCGCAACGGATGACGAAGGGAGCGTCCGGAGCGAAGGCTCCGGACCGCAATCGTTGACCCGCCCACCCCCAGGCACCGGCCCGTCGGGCGCCTTAAGAACCAACAACCCCACGTCAAAAAAGCTACTGCGCCTTCTCCCCCGGCAACCCATCACTAACCTCTGCCAACACCCCCTTCATCTCCTCATATCCCATCACCCGCTCGTTCTGAAAGCTTCCCAGCACGCCCCGGCATCCATCCACGCCAGACCGCTTCATATCCTCCATCATCGTCTTCCCGTCTCCCAGGCCCTTCTGAAACAAGCCCTCGTATTCCTTAGACGAAAATCCATACTCCTCTGCGTACTGCATCAGGTTTTTCTTAGACGTCGCCTGATGCTGCGCCAAATCCGGTTCCGATGCGCCACAAGCACGGGCCGCGCCATTGGAGGCGCCTGCCGCGACCACGAAGGAATCGTATTGGGCCTGATCGGCCGCATCCGGGGCGGCCCAGGCCGGGGCCGTTGCGGTGGCCAGGACCCAAGCCAAGCCGGTCAAGATCTTTCGCATCATTGAATCTCCGCTCAATGCCCGCAGGGCTGGAAATAGCACTGAACACACAGGGGAACCCCAAGCGCCGCGGGCGTGGGTTACTACATCATTATGGCAAGCAGCCGTTTCCTCGCCATGTAGCCAGGGTATGGAGTCGTTTCAGACTGTGCGACTTTCTTTCCTTGCGCGGTCTCACGCAGCAAGTGAGCCATACAGGAACTATGATGGCGGATGTGAGGCGCTCCTGCCTCAATGCATCACCCCCTACATCCTGGAGATTTACATGACGATCAAAGTCGGCGACCGCGTGCCCGATGGCACCCTGACCGAATTCATCGAAACCGAAACCGCCGGCTGCTCGCTGGGCCCCAACGCGTTCCAGGTCGCTGACCTGACCCGCGGCAAGACTATCGCGCTGTTCGCCGTGCCGGGCGCTTTCACCCCGACCTGCTCCGCCAAGCATCTGCCTGGCTACGTGGAACAAGCCGACGCCTTGAAGGCCAAGGGCGTGGATGAAATCTGGTGCGTGTCCGTCAACGACGCCTTCGTCATGGGCGCCTGGGGCCGTGAACAGAAGACCGAAGGCAAGGTTCGCATGCTGGCCGACGGCTCGGCGCTGTGGACCAAGGAACTGGGTCTGGAACTGGACCTGATCGCGCGCGGCATGGGCGTGCGTTCGCAACGCTACTCGGCCCTGATCGTCGACGGCGTGGTCAAGCAACTGAACGTGGAAGCGGCTGGCAAGTTCGAAGTCAGCGACGCCGCCACGATGTTGTCGCAAGTCTGATCTAACGTAGTTCCTGTCTTACCGCTCAACGCGGCAGGTTGCCTTTGCAGCCTGCCGCGCTATTGCCAGCAGCGGTTGCCAACGCCATGCTCGCCACCATCTCCTCTTTCTCGTCGCTGTACTTCGCGACCTTGCTGATGCTTATCGGCACGGGTCTGTTCAACACCTATATGGGTCTTCGGCTGACGTCACAGTCCGTCAGCGAAGTGTGGATCGGCGCGTTGATCGCCGGCTACTACCTGGGCCTGGTGTGCGGGGCGCGGCTGGGGCACAAGCTCATCATCCGCGTGGGACATATCCGCGCGTTCGTTGCCTGTGCGGCCATCGCCACCAGCATGATCCTGGCCCAGACGCTGGTCGATTCCATGCCGCTGTGGCTGGTGTTCCGCGTGATTTCAGGCGTGGTGATGGTGACCGAATTCATGGTCATCGAGAGCTGGTTGAATGAGCAGACGGAAAACCATCAGCGCGGCCGGGTGTTCTCGGTGTACATGGTGGTGTCCGGGCTGGGCACGGTGCTGGGGCAACTGGCGCTGACCGCCTACGCCACGCTGGACCTGCGTCCCTTGACGCTCGTCGCGATGTGCCTGGTGCTGTGTCTGGTGCCTATTGCCGTCACCGCGCGTTCTCACCCGCCCACGCCGTTGCCTGCGCCGCTGGATATCCGCTTCTTCATGCGCCGCGTGCCGTTGTCGATGACGGTGTTGTTCGTGGCGGGCAATCTATCCGGCGCCTTCTATGGCCTGGCTGCCGTCTATGGCGCCAAGCATGGTTTGTCGACGTCGCAGGCGGCTATCTTTGTCGCGGCTGCCGTTACCGCCGGCCTGTTGTCGCAATGGCCGATGGGCTGGCTGTCTGACCGCATCAACCGCGCGGGCCTGATCCGTTTCAACGCCTTGCTGCTGGTGCTGCTGCCCACGGTCATGTGGGGCTGGCTGACCTTGCCGTATTGGGCGATGGTGGCGCTGTCGTGCGTGTTCGGCATCTTGCAATTCACCCTGTATCCACTGGGCGCGGCGTTCGCGAACGACCACGTTGAATCCGAGCGCCGCGTGAGCCTGTCCGCCGTGCTGCTCATGACCTACGGCGTGGGCGCGTGCATCGGCCCCATGGTGGCGGGTCTGCTGATGTCCTTGGCTGGCCCCAGCATGTACTACGTGTTCATCTCGGCTTGCGCGTTGATCCTGGTCTGGCAGGTGCGCCCGACCCGCGTGACCGGCGCGCATCAGGTCGACGAAGCGCCAACGCATTTCGTTCCGATGCCCGACACGCTGCAAAGCTCGCCCGCCTCGGCGGTGCTGGACCCGCGTGTTGATCCTGAGAACGATATTGCGATGGAAATGGTGCAACCCGACCCGTCGGCCGCGCCTGCCCCGCCTGTGACGGATGTCGCGGGCGATGCTGGGGCAGCCCATGCTGGGGCAGCCCATGCTGCGGCAGCCGATGCTGGGGCAGCAGAAGCTGGGGTAGCAGAAGCTGGGGTAGCAGAAGCTGGGGCAGCAGAAGCTGGGGCAGCCCATGCTGGGGCAGCCCATGCTGCGGCAGCCGGAGCTGGGGCAGTCCATGCTGGTGGGCTCCCCGAAGCAGGAACCGTCGACGCTAGGGCAATCGGCGCCAGGACAGAAGCGGCAGCCGAGGCTGACGCATCCGAACCCGAGCGCCGCACCGGCACTTGACCCTGCGCCCTTACCAGGGCGCCATCAGCACGATCGCGGTCAGCGCCAGCACGATGCCCAGCGCATTGACCCGCGTCAGCGGCTCGCGGAACGCTAGCGCGCCCACCAGCGTACCCAGCGTAATCACGCCCATGTTCATCGATGCGAACACCAGCGCAGGATGCTCCGGCAGCGACTGGTGCGCGCGGATGTAGGTCAGGATATTGCCAAAGTTGGCGAGCCCCAGCGCCACGCCGGCCAGCAGATGGCGGCGCTCCCATCGCACCCGGCGGGCCAGCAGATAGGCCAGCATCAGCAGCCCCGCCAGCACAAACGCCAACAACAAACCGCCCGAGAACGCCGTACCCGCGCGCGCCACCTGTTTGAACAGGATGTCGATGACGCCATAGCCGGCCCACACCACCAGCGGCCAGACCCACAGACTTCGGCCGTCCGGTGCCGCTGGGCCAGTAGACGAGCCGCCGGATGCCGGGTGGCCAGATGCCGGGCTGCCAGATTCCGGGCTGCCGGATGCCGGATGGCCGGGCATCGGGTTACGGTGTCCCGAGCGACCGGACCCCGCGCGTCGCAACAAGCACGCCAATGCCGTGAACGCCAGCAGAATCGCCGCCAGCTTGCGGCCGCTGACGGGTTCGCCGAACAGCACGAAGGCCGCCAGTAAGGGGATGAACAGCGAGAGCCGCTGTGCCGCATCGCTGCGCACGATGCCCGCATGCCGCACCGCCGCCGCCATCGCCAGAAACACGCTGGGCAACAGCACCCCCAGCGCCGCCAGCACGGCCCACGGTGTGTGCGGCGTCATCAACGTGGCCGTGTCCGGGCGCAGCACGGCCCAGCAGAGCAGGGCGGCCACCGCGTAGTTGACGGCGATGGCCTGCCGCACGTCGATGTCGTAGCGGCGCGCCAGCTTCAGCAGCACCGCAACGGTGACGCTGCACCCCACGCTGGCCAGCAGATACAGCACGCCCGGGGTCAGCGACACGTCGCGCCTGCGCGTGGTTGCGTGTGGGGTTGCGTGTGCTGTTGCGGATGCTGCTGCGGATGCTGCTGCGGGTGTTGTTGCGCGTTCGGTTGCGCAGGCTGCTGGGCATGATGCTGCGTTGCATCGACCCGCATGCCCAGGCGTTCCAGCAGACGCTGGTCGGCTTCCATCTGCGGGTTGGCGGTGGTGAGCAGCGCGTCGCCGTAGAACATGGAATTGGCGCCGGCCATGAAGCACAAGGCCTGCAAGGCGTCGTCCATGGTCTCGCGGCCTGCCGACAAGCGCACGGCGGCGCGCGGCATCGTGATGCGCGCCACCGCAATGGTGCGTACGAATTCGAACGGGTCCAGCGCATCCACATTCGCCAGCGGCGTGCCTTCCACCTGGACCAGGTTGTTGATCGGCACCGACTCGGGGTACGGCTCCATGCTGGCCAGCTGTGCGATCAACCCGGCGCGTTCGCGGCGCGATTCGCCCATGCCGACGATGCCGCCGCAGCACACGTTGATGCCGGCGTCGCGCACGCGGTCCAGCGTGTCCAGGCGGTCTTGGTACGTGCGGGTGGAGATGATCTTGCCGTAGAACTCGGGCGACGTGTCCAGGTTGTGGTTGTAGTAGTCCAGGCCGGCTTCCTTCAACTGTTCGGCCTGGCCGTCGCGCAGCATGCCCAGCGTGACGCAGGTCTCCAGGCCCAGCGCCTTCACGGCGGTCACCATCTCGGCCACGGCTTGCAGGTGATGCGGCTTGGGGCTGCGCCACGCGGCGCCCATGCAGAAGCGCTGCGCGCCACCGGCTTGCGCCGCGCGGGCGGCCGCGACAACCTCGTCCAGCGGCATCAGTTTGTCGGCATCCAGCCCGGTGTCGTAATGCGAAGACTGCGGGCAATACGCGCAGTCTTCGGGACAGCCGCCGGTCTTGATCGACAGCAGGCTCGACAACTGAATGGCGTTCGGGTCGAAATGCGCGCGGTGCGTCTGCTGGGCGCGATGCACCAGGTCCATGAACGGCAGCTCGTAAAGCGCCATGATGTCCGCAGTGCTCCAGGCGGGGGCGGGCGTGTGCTTGGACGTTGTCGGGACGGGGATATAGGCGGTCTGCATGAACGGGCTCCTGTCGGTCTTACGGGGATCGCGCCGCTTGTCCGGAACGGGCAAGCACGGGATCGGCGGATCGTAAGAACCTGCGCAGGGTTTGCGCAATGTAGGCCGCAGGCGTGAAAATGCCGGCGGGTTGCCGGCATTTTTGGATCAAATAGGCGATTTAAGCAGGCGGCGTTGTCTAACGCGATGGCATCTTCGCCGACGCGAACACCCCGGATATTTTGATTCAAATTGTAAATAACCAAGCGCCAAGGTCAGTCTTTGGCGGGTTTGTCCTTCGCGCGCCCCGCTTCGTGCCCCGTGATGCCCCGGTCGCGCGCCCACACAATGGCCGCGCTGCGCCGATGCACGCCGATCTTGCTGTAGATGGTGGCTACGTGGTTGCGCACCGTATTGCGCGACAAATTCAGGCTCTTGGCGATGCCATCATCGTCGTGGCCCTGGCACAGCAGGCCGAGCACCTCGCGTTCACGTGCCGTCAGTTGCGACAGCTCGGCGACGTCGCGAGAGGCGGGCGCGGGTTCGCGCAGTTGGGCCAGCTTTTCGATGATGCCGCGGCTGAACCACGACGTGTCCTGCATCACCGCTTCAATCGCAGTCAGCAGTTCGGTTTCAGAGCGTTTGCGTTCGGTGATGTCCTGCATCACGATCAGCAGGCGGCGCTGTCCGCCGATCATGACGGGCTCGGCAGACACCAGGCAGTTCAGCGTGTCGCCTTCCTGCGTGCGTAGCGTGGCCTCGCGGTTGCGCGCGCTGTCCCCGCGCTTCAGGCTCGTGGCCATGCCTTCGTAGGGCTGCAAGCCCACGTCGGTCAGCACTTCGCCCACGCTTGCTTCCGGCGAAGCGCCGGTCGCCGCCGCAAACGCGTCATTGATGTCCAGCACGCGCAGCGTGTCGCCTTCGCACACCGCCATTGGCACGGGCGCAAGCAGGAACGCTTTCGAGAAGCGCTCTTCACTTTCGCGCAACGCCAGCTCGGTGCGCTTGCGCGCTTCCAGGTCGATGAAGGTGAACAGCATGCAGGGCTCGTCCTGCATGTCGATGGGTTGGCCCGCCACCATCACGAACTTGGCGCCGCCATCGGCCAGCTTCACCACGCCTTCGCGTTGGGGAATGGTCTCGCCTTCGTTCAATTTGGCGACGGCCTCTTCTTTGTCTTCGCCGCCGTCCAGCACATCCAGTTCATAAGCCGACTTGCCTAGCACGGCGTCGCGCGTGTAGCCCGTCATTTCCAGAAAGCCCTGGTTCACTTTGACGTAGCGCAGGTCTGACAAGCGGCAGATAAGCGCGGGCGCGGGGTTTGCGCCGAAGGTGCGTTCAAAGCGCTGCTCGGCGTTTATTTGCTCGGTCTGGTCATGCAGGATCAGCACGCGGTAGTCGGCGCCGCTGTCTCCTTCCAGATTCAAGCCGCGTGCACGGACGTTGCGCAGGAAGTCTTCGTCGTCCTTGCGGCCAAGGTCCAGCAGCAAGTCATCGAACGCTTCGCCAGCGGCCAGGCGGTCCAGCGGATACTGGCGCGCAGGCACGCGGTGATGGTTGCGATAGGTCAGTGTGTAGTGCTTGCGATAGCCGGCGGGCGTGTCGCCCAGTGCTTCCAATGATTCTGCGCCGTGCAACTCAAGTGCGCTGTCATTGGCCCAGGCAATGGAGCCGTCGGGTTCAAGCACGATGATGCCTTCATTCAAGCCTGCAATGATGCTTTGCAGGTGCTGGCGATGCGCGTGGGGGGCGGCGGCGTTTGCGGTCACGTAGTCCTCTTCGGGTTCGCATGGCATGAGCACACAGAATGCAGGCGCATGGCGATGCTGTCCAGAGGGCAAAACGAACGAGTCTTAGCGGCGGGGGGGAGGGTAGAGAGAGGCGCGGCGCTCGCGCATCGAATCGCATGCGTGGCATGCACGAAAAAAGTGCAGGCGCTGAAAAAGAGAGGCGCATGAAAAAAAGCAGGCGCTGAAAAAATGCAGGCGCTGAAAAAATGCAGGCGCTGAAAAGCAAAAAGCTCCGGAATCCGGAGCTCTAGGCGGGTACTGCGATTTGCATGCTGCGATGCTGACAAGCACAAAGTGCTTGGCGGAGCGGACGGGGCTCGAACCCGCGACCCCCGGCGTGACAGGCCGGTATTCTAACCAACTGAACTACCGCTCCGCAGCGGCTTAACTGAACTTCATTACTACACTGCGGTGTCAAGGCAGCTTGATATTACTAGGTACTGCATGCCAGAAAAGCTGGCGTCCCCTAGGGGATTCGAACCCCTGTACTCACCGTGAAAGGGTGATGTCCTAGGCCTCTAGACGAAGGGGACCTGAACTAACAGAACTGCAAACAACTTTACTACTGTACTGCTTACTGGTGGAGGTAAGCGGGATCGAACCGCTGACCTCTTGCATGCCATGCAAGCGCTCTCCCAGCTGAGCTATACCCCCCAGGGCACTTGATGTCTCACACTACAGACAACAAGGTCTCACACTCTATAAAAGCAAAAAGCCCCGAAGACGGAGCTCTTGAAAGACTCAGAGCGAGAGCTTTTGGCGGAGCGGACGGGGCTCGAACCCGCGACCCCCGGCGTGACAGGCCGGTATTCTAACCAACTGAACTACCGCTCCGCAGCGGCTTACTCAACTACTTTGTCACTTCAACTGCACTTATCTACTGCTTTACTGCTGCCAGTAAACTGGCGTCCCCTAGGGGATTCGAACCCCTGTACTCACCGTGAAAGGGTGATGTCCTAGGCCTCTAGACGAAGGGGACTTGGACTTGCTGTACCGCATTCTTCGCTGTTGACTGGTGGAGGTAAGCGGGATCGAACCGCTGACCTCTTGCATGCCATGCAAGCGCTCTCCCAGCTGAGCTATACCCCCGTTTCTCTAATCAATTCCTGCTACGTTTTACGAGTTGAACACACGTTTTATGGTGCGTTTTTCGTAGTTCGTTGCCGGTTTTGTTTAGTGCCGTTGGCGAAGAAACGAGATTATGCACGAACAAAATCGGGTGTGCAAGTCGATGTGGCGCAAAAAGCATAAAACTTCAAAAAAAATAGGGGCAGGACGCCTTTTTTTGCGCATTTCTTGAGCGATTTTTCGGCTGCGAGTGCCGGGCGATTGGTGCAGAATCCAGAAAAATCAAAGGCTTGTGACAGTGATATCGTGAAGGGAAATTTTTTTGTTCATCATGCGGCTTTCAAGCAAAAAAAAAGCGCCGCGCCAACCTGAGACATCCGGCATGCGCACAAACACTTCTTTACCCACTCGGCCGCTGGGCCGCAGTGGCATGGACATTACGCGTATCGGACTGGGCGCGTGGGCAATCGGCGGCAATGGATGGGCAGTCGGCTGGGGGCAGCAGGACGACGCGGACTCGATTGCCGCGATACGTCTGGCGGTAGATCGCGGCATCAACTGGGTCGATACCGCGGCGGTGTACGGGCTGGGGCATTCCGAAGAGATCGTGCGCCGCGCGCTGGCGCAGATGGCGCCCGCCGAACGGCCTTATGTCTTCACGAAATGCGGGTTGACGTGGTCCACGGAAAATCCGCAAGCGATGCCTCGCCGCACAGGGGCCCCCGCCAGCATTCGCCGAGAAGTCGAAGACTCGCTGCGCCGGTTGGGCATAGAGCGCATCGACCTCTACCAAATGCACTGGCCGGCGGGCGACGACACGCCCATCGAAACCTATTGGCAGACCTTGCTCGACTTGAAGCAGGAAGGCAAGGTCGCGGCGGTGGGTTTGTCGAACCACAACCTGGCGCAGTTGCAGGACGCGTGTGGGTTGGGGCAGGTGGATTCGTTGCAGCCGCCGTTTTCGGCCATTCAACGCGGCGCGGGCGCCGATTTGATTCCGTGGTGCGCGGAGCACGATGTGGGCGTCATCGTCTACAGCCCGATGCAGTCCGGTCTGTTGACCGGCGGCTTCTCGGCGGCGCGAGCGCGGGCGCTGCCAGCGGATGACTGGCGTTCACGCAACGCGGAATTTACGTCCCCGAATCTGGAGCGCAATCTGGCCTTGGCCGACGCGCTCAAACCCATTGCTGAACAGCATGGCACCACGGTGGCGGCGGTGGCGGCCGCCTGGACGCTGGCGTGGCCGGGGGTCACGGGCGCCATCGTGGGCGCGCGTAGCGCCGCGCAGGTCAATGGCCTGTTGGGGGCGGCGGAATTGGAGTTGGATAGTGACGATCTGGACATCATCGCCGAAGCGATTGAGCTGACGGGCGCGGGTTCGGGGCCGCTGCGTCCGCCGCAAGACAGCGGCAAACTGCCCGCCAACCTGTTCGCCTGATACGAAGACAGGGGCGGCCCCTGTTCGCTTGATAGGAGATCAGGGGCGGCTCCTGTTCGCTTGATACGAGATCAGGGCCGGCGGGATTTCCGGCCAGTACCGATGGCGGCGATCAGCGCCAAGCCCACCAGCGCCAACGCCAGCTTGTCGCCAAAGCGCGCATAGGGCGTCAACCCGGTCATGCCTTGCACCGACACCGGCAGCACGCCCGCTTGCAGCGGCGCGA
The DNA here is from genome assembly GCF_902859595.1 of Achromobacter kerstersii. Taxonomy (GTDB): domain Bacteria; phylum Pseudomonadota; class Gammaproteobacteria; order Burkholderiales; family Burkholderiaceae_B; genus Achromobacter; species Achromobacter kerstersii. The sequence continues at coordinate 10,185 of NZ_CADIJQ010000011.1, forward strand.
GCTGAGCCGCAACGTGGCCCTTGGCGTCGATGGCGGCGGTGATGCCGGTATTGGTGGCGGTCAGCATGGGGCGAGCGGTTTCCATCGTGCGCAGGCGGCCAATTTGCAAGTGCTGGCGCAAGGCCCAGGAATCCCCGAACCACCCCAGGTTGCTGACGTTGACCAGGATGGTCGCGCCCGGTTCGCCCTTGTCGCCGGGTTGCAAGGCGGGCAGTAGATCGGGGCCGAACAGGTCTTCGTAGCAGATGTTGAACGCGATGTGCTGGCCACCCACCGCGAACGGCGTCTGGCGTTCGCCGCCGCGATCAAAGTCGCCCAGCGGAATGTTCAGCATGTCGACGAACCAGTGAAAGCCCGGCGGCACATATTCGCCCCACGGCACCAGATGGCGTTTGTCGTAGCGCATGGCCGTGCTGCCGCCCACCAGTTGCTCGACCGGCGTGTTGCCGTCGAATCCGATCACGCTGTTGGTGTAGCGTTCGCGGCCGTTGATGCGGTCGTGCAGCGGCACGCCCATGGCAATCGTCATGTTGCCGCGCGCCGCCACGCCGCGCCAGGCGTCCCAGATGCGCGGATCAAGCTGGTCCTGAAATACGGGCAGCACGGTTTCCGGCAGGATCACGAGTTGCGGCGCCGGCACGCCAGCGGCGGGCGGCAAGGCCGTCATTTCCAGATGGCGCACCAGGCTTTGTTCCAGCAGCGCCGGGTCGAATTTTTGGGATTGCTCGATGTTGCCCTGGATCAGCCGCACATTCAGCGGGTCGCCGGTGGGCGATGACCAGTCCACGCGCGACAGCGGCCAGCCCGCGGCAGCCAACGCCACCGCGATACCCGCCGCCATGGCCTGGCGCGAATCCATCGCTTTCTTGCGCGACGGTTGCCACAGGCTGGCGATGGCGGCCGCAACGAACGCCGCCACAAACGCCATGCCGTGTACGCCCAGCACTGGCGCCCAGCCCGCGATGGGGCTGTCCACATGGGCGTAGCCGATGTTCAGCCACGGAAAGCCCGTGAGCAGCACCGCGCGCAGCCATTCGAAACCCGCCCACATGGCGGCCCACGTCAACGTGGAGGCCAGGATGGCGGACGGTTTTGAATCGGGCGCAAGCGGCGCAAAGCGGCGCGTGAGCGCACTGGCCGTGGCGGGAAACAACGCCAGGAAGGCAGACAAGGCCAGCACGCCGGCCACAGCCAGCGGCGCGGCAAGGTCGCCGTAGCGATGCATGCTGATGAACAGCCAATACAGGCCCACCGCGTACGTGGTGAAGCCAAACAGCCAGCCCCGCATCCAGGCCTGCTTGGCCGACGGTGCGGTCAAGGTGACCCGCGCGGCGATGGCCAGCGCCAGGATTTGCGTGATGGCCAACACCCAGTCCGGCAAGGGGCCGGGCGCAAAAGTCAGGGCGTGCACGGCGCCCGCCAGCATCAGGCCGGCGGCGCCGCGCAGGAGTCGGCTGCGCGGGGTACGGCTCATGCGTCGTCGTTGGGGCGGGGGGTTTGGGTGGGGTTGTTGCGCTTGACGCGCAGCCAGATGGCGCGGCGCGCGTCACCGCGAGCCACTTCCATGCGCAGGCCGTCGAATTCGGCGATGTCGCCGCGGCGAGGAATGCGGCCCAACTGGCCGCCCATCCAACCGCCGACGCTGTCGTATTCGTCATCCGGCAGTTGGCAGCCGAACACCTCGTTGAAGTGCGAGATGTCGGTGGCCGCCAAGACGCGCCACTGGTTCTCGCCTTCGGGGAAGATCTCGTCTTCCTCGGTTTCGTCGAACTCGTCTTCGATGTCGCCGACGATCTGTTCCAGCACGTCTTCCATCGTGACCAGGCCCGAAATGCCGCCATGCTCATCGATGACGATGGCCTGGTGGTTACGGCTGGCGCGGAATTCGTGCAGCAGCACGTTCAGGCGCTTGGATTCGGGGATGAACACGGCGGGGCGGACCAGCGTGCGCACTTCAATGCCGGGTTCCAGCATGCAGCGCAGCAGATCCTTGGCCAGCAGGATGCCGATGATGTTGTCGCGATCGCCTTCGTAGACCGGGAACCGCGAGTGCGCGGTTTCGATCACCGAGGCCACCAGATACGGGATGGGCTGCGTGACGTCCAGCAGATCCATGCGCGAGCGCGGGACCATGATGTCGCCAACAGTGCCTTCGGACACGGCCAGCGCGCCCTTGATCATCTTGTAGGACTCCGCGTCCAGCAGGTGGCGGTCGTGGGCGGCTTCCAGAATGGCCTTGATGCCTTCGCGGTCCTCGGGCTCTCGGCGCACAAGGGAAAGCAGGCGGTCTAGAAGGGATTTGGTGGCGGGTTTGGCTGAGCGAGCAGAGGTCGCTTCGGGAGCAGGGTAAGGGTCAGACATCGTCCGGGAGGACAAGTTATGGAGGGGCCAGCATAACCGAAACTGGCTTCCCGTTTGTAACTGCGCCCCTGAAAATGGGTCCAAACGACGGCATCTGCGCCTTGCTGGCCGCCATTTTCCGCAATTTCTAGGGGTAGACCCGAACGCCGTTATTCCGTAATCAGGTACGGGTCCGTGATGCCCATCTGCGCCAGCGTGGCGGTTTCCAGGGCCTCCATGCGCTTGGCGTCGCGGGCTTTGATGTGGTCATAGCCCAGCGAATGCAGCACGCCGTGGATGGTCAGGTGGGCAGCGTGGTCCAGCAGGGCTTTGCGCTGTTCGCGGGCCTCGCGCACCAGCACGGGCACGCACATCACGATGTCGCCGCGCGCGACCCCCAGCGGGTCGACGCCGTACTCGAACGTCAGCACATTGGTTGCGTAGTCACGCTCGCGGAAATCGCGGTTCAGGCGGCGGCCCTCGGCCGTGCCGACCAGCCGCAGGCTGAGTTCGGCGGCCGAAAAATCGACCAGACCGTCTTCGGCCGCGGCGGCCAGTGCGCGCTGCGCCCACCGGCGCAGGCGCCAGCGGGGCAGGCGGGCTTCTTCAACCCCGTACTGGACGGACAGGGACAGCTCAGGCGTCATTTTCAGAGGCGCGGTCATAGGCGTCGACGATGCGGGCGACCAGCGGGTGGCGCACAACATCGCGGCTGGTGAAACGGGTGGTGGCGATGCCCTGCACGTCTTCAAGCACCTTGACCGCATGGGCCAGGCCGCTGTCCTGGCCGCGCGGCAGGTCCACCTGCGACGGGTCGCCGGTGATGACGGCCTTGCTGCCAAAGCCGATCCGCGTCAGGAACATCTTCATCTGTTCCGGCGTGGTGTTCTGCGCTTCGTCCAGGATGACAAAGGCATGGTTCAGCGTGCGGCCGCGCATGTAGGCCAGCGGGGCGATTTCGATGGTCTGCTTTTCGAACAGGCGCTGCACCTTCTCGAACCCCATCAAGTCGTACAGCGCGTCATACAGGGGGCGCAGATACGGGTCCACCTTCTGGGCCAGATCGCCGGGCAGAAAGCCCAGGCGCTCGCCGGCTTCAACCGCCGGGCGCGTCAGCACCAGGCGCTGCACGGTGTCGCGTTCCATCGCGTCGATGGCGCACGCCACGGCCAGCCAGGTCTTGCCGGTGCCGGCCGGGCCGACGCCAAACGTGATGTCGTGCTTCAGGATGTTGTTCAGGTAGTCGCGCTGGCGCGGCGTGCGCGGACGCAAGTCGCTGCGCTTGGTGCGTAGCGCGATGCTGTCGCTTTCGTCGTCCAGGGCCGGCAGCGGATCGGCTTCGCGAGCCTGTTCCGCCTCGGGCTTGTCTTCCTGCCGCCCCACGCCAATTTCCACCAGACCCAGCTGGATATCATCCACCGACAAGGCGCGGTGTACGGCCTGTTCGTGGAATCGGCGCAGTACGCGGCCGGCCAGCTCGGCCCGTTCGCCTTCAATGGTGACGCGGCTGCCACGGCGCGAGAGCGTGACGCCCATGCCGTCGGCAAGCTGCCGCAAATTTTCGTCCAGCGGGCCGCACAGATTGGCCAGGTGGGTGTTGTCGCCATCCAGACTGACGACGGCGGGCATGCTGCGACGGGCGCGGGAGCGGGGAGTGGTCATTCAGCCTCTTGGGAAACGCGGTCCACATCGGCCACCCGGGCGCGCAACGAATTCGTGTGCGCTTCGGTGATGATGACGTCGACCATTTGTCCGATAAGCCGCGCGGGCGCGGCGAAATTCACGATGCGGTTGTTCTCGGTGCGTCCCATCAGTTCGTTGGGATCGCGGCGCGAGGGGCCTTCCACCAGCAGACGCTGGCGCGTGCCGACCATGTTGCGGGCGATGGTGGCCGCCTGCTCGTTGATCAGGGCTTGCAGCCGCTGCAGACGGCGCAGCTTCACGTCTTGCGGCGTGTCGTCCGTCAGGTCGGCGGCGGGCGTGCCCGGGCGGCGGGAATAGACGAACGAGAACGACGTGTCGAAACCGACATCCTCGATCAGCTTCATCGTCTTTTCGAAGTCTTCTTCCGTTTCGCCCGGAAAGCCCACGATGAAGTCGGAAGACAGGGTCAGGTCCGGGCGGGCCGCGCGCAGGCGGCGCACGACCGACTTGAATTCCAGCGTGGTGTAGCCGCGCTTCATGCCGGCCAGCACGCGGTCGCTGCCGGCCTGCACGGGCAGGTGCAGGAACGACACCAGCTTGGGCAGGCGGGCGTAGGCGTCCACCATGCGCTGCGTCATTTCCTTGGGGTGCGACGTTGTGTAGCGGATGCGCTCGATGCCGGGAATTTCGTGCACGTATTCCAGCAGCATGGCGAAGTCGGCGATTTCGTCCGTGCCTTCCATCTTGCCGCGATAGGCGTTCACGTTCTGGCCCAGCAGCGTCACTTCCTTCACGCCCTGGTCGGCCAGGTCAGCCACTTCAACGAGCACGTCTTCAAACGGGCGCGAGACTTCTTCGCCGCGCGTGTACGGCACGACGCAGAAGCTGCAGTACTTGCTACAGCCTTCCATGATCGACACAAATGCGGTCGCGCCATCGACGCGCGGGGGCGGCATGTTGTCGAATTTTTCGATTTCCGGGAAGCTGATGTCCACTTGCGACCGGCCTTCGGCGCGGCGGCGCGCGATCAGGTCGGGCAGGCGGTGCAGCGTCTGCGGGCCAAACACCACGTCCACGTAAGGCGCGCGCTTGACGATGGCCTCGCCTTCCTGGCTGGCCACACAGCCGCCCACGCCGATCACGAGGTTCGGGTTGGTCTTTTTCAGGTGCTGCACGCGGCCCAGGTCCGAGAACACTTTTTCTTGCGCCTTTTCGCGCACCGAACAGGTGTTGAACAGGATGACGTCGGCCTCTTCCGGGTTGTCGGTCAGTTCCAGGCCCTGGTCGTCGCGCAGCACGTCAGCCATCTTGTCCGAGTCGTACTCGTTCATTTGGCAGCCGAAGGTGCGGATGTACAGCTTGCGGGGGGAACCGGCTTCGGTAGCGGCCAGGACGTCGGCCAGGGCGTCGGAATTGGGGGCTGCGGCGGTGTCGCCATCGCGCGCGGGCGCGTTTTCACGCTTGAGGGAGGTTGCTTGCATGATGTTCGCCGTGACGGGTGTAGATCCCGGGGGCTGAAAGGGGTGGAAAGGCGGGATTTTAACCCTTGCGTGAAAATTGTTTCTTGGTCTGGCGCGCGGGCGCCGTTACGATAGCGAGCCGGCCGAATTTCAGCCCGCAGTAACATTTCTTATTCTCTTTGAGCGGTACCGATGAACTCCAACCCTCTCACGCCTCCGGTCACCGCTCCTGCCGCCTCCGCCGCGCCTGGCCTGCCTGTGCAGGACGAGGTTCGCAACCCGTTTTCGCTGGCCGTCTGGCTGTTGTTGGGCGCCGGCCTGGCGCTGCTGGCGGGCGCGTGTGCGCGCTGGGTGGATTTGCCGCTGGCCATCTGGATCAAGCAGTCGGTGTCCGACGGCGTGAACGAGTCGTTCGAATGGGTCGGGCAGATGGGTGAAAGCGGCCCGTACATTGGCGTGGCGCTGGCGTTCTACGTGATCGGCCTGGTGGGCCTGGCGCGCGGCTGGCGCAACCCCTTGCGCATGAGCTATGCCAGCATGGCGCGCGGCAGCTTGCTGATGCTGTCCACCATGGCGGTGGGCGGGCTGATTGTGCTGGTGCTCAAGCGTTCGGTGGCGCGCGCCCGTCCTGAATTGTTTTTCGAGAAAGGCATCTACGGCCTGGGCGAGTCCTTTTCGCGCGTGCAGCAGTTCAATTCCTTTCCGTCCAGCCACACCTATGCGGCGTTTGCCGTGGCGGTGGTGCTGAGCATCCTGGCCCCGCGCTGGCGCGTGGCGTTTCTGCTGCTGGCCACGCTGGTGGCGATGAGCCGCCTGGTTAACCTGGACCACTACCTGTCGGATGTGATGACGGCGGCCGGTATCGCCGTGCTGGTCGGCCATGTGCTGGCGCCGCGCGTGTTGTGCAGCAAGTATCAATGGCCGTTGCGCGCGCCCTGGCGTTGGTGGAAAAAAGCGTGAAGGGGCTTGCTGGAGAAAAACAGCCGCGATGTGAATCGCGGCTTTTTTTATCGCAACGTTCGGGGGCTTCACGGTAAAGCGTCACGGCGGAGCTTCACGGTAAAGCGTTACGGCGGAGCTTCACGGTAAAGCGTTACGGCGGAGCTTCTCGGTAAAGCTCTACGGCGGAGCTTCAGGCGAAATTGACGACCACGCGGCGGTTCGTGCGGCTTTTCTTTTCGATCTTGGCAATCGCCACCGGGCCAATTTCACGGGTATTGCGCACATGGGTGCCGCCACAGGGCTGGCGGTCTACCCCCGGGATTTCAATGATGCGGATCTTGGCGGTGCCTGCCGGCGGGGCGGCGCCCACGGTGCGCACCAGGTCAGGCTGCGCGGCCAGTTCCTCAGGCGTGATGCCGTTCACGGTGACGTCGATGTCGCGGCTGATCAGTGCGTTCAGACGTTCGGTCAGTTCCACTTTTTCCAGCGTGGATTCGGGCAGGTCGAAATCGATGCGGGCGGAGTCGGCCGAGATGCTGCATCCCGTCACGGGTGCGGGCACCAGCGACCCCAGCAGGTGCAGGCAGGTATGCAGGCGCATCAGGCGATGGCGGCGCGCCCAGTCGATGGCGACGGTGACGCGGTCGCCCACTTGCGGGGGCGTGTCGCCGTCCGCCAGCGTCAGCACGTGCAGGATGCGCTGGCGGTCGTCGGCGTAGACGGTGTCTGCCAGCGTCAGGACGCGTCCGTCGGCCAGGGTCAGCGTGCCGCTGTCGCCAGCTTGGCCTCCGCTGCGGGCATAGCAGATGGTCTCGTCCAGCTCGACGCCTTCGGGGTTGACGGCGATGACGGTGGCTTGGCACTGGTCCAGATAGGGCTCGTCGTCAAAGCGTTTGCGGGTGGCGGTCATGCGAAGTCTCCGGTTGGTTTTTTTTGGGGGGCCACGATCTACGCCAGGGTCTTCTGCCCGTGTGGCGTGTCGATCAGCGCGGTCAGGCGCGGCGGGCCGTCAGTTTGTTCCAGGTCGATCAGGGTATCGGCGCCCATCCAGGTCAGCCCTTGGCGCAGCAGGCCCGCCTGCGGGTGGTGACCGGTCAGCCGCAGCAGTTTCAGGGGCTGGCGGGGCAAGCTGACGCCGGGGTAAGTGTCCACATCCCATTGAATCAGCGTGGGCAGCAGGCCATCGCCGACCGTGTGGCCCGCTTCGCGCCAGACGGGCAGGCTGCCGTCGTCTGGCACCGTCAAGCGCCAGCGCAGGTCGCCACGCATCATGGGGATGACGGGCGCTATGCGGTCGGGGTGCTCGGCCTGCATGTGGGTCAGATCCAGCGGCGCTTCCACCCGCGCGGCCCAATGCGCCAGGAAAGGCCCCTGTTCCAGCCGCGCGCGCATCGCGCCCTGATCCAGCCCGAACCAGCGTGGCCGCTCGGGGGCGGGCGCATCGGGATCAATGGCGATGACCTCCAGATACACGCCGTCCGCCATGCCCAGCACGCGGTTGTGGGTCCCCATGCGCGGGTGCGCGCCACCGCCTTGGGGCGCAATACCCAACAGGTCAGCGACATATTCCGTACCGCTGGCAAGATCCGCCGCGGCAATGACGAGATGATCAATGGTGAGTTTCATGGTGGCCTATGGTAGCGAATGCTGGCGGATTCGTACCCGTACACCCGCAGGCATGCCATCGGTACAGTGCGAATCAGGCCGTGACGATGATGCCCGCCGCGTCCGATTGCCGATATATTTCAATACGCCTTGCGGCGAGAACGGCAAAGGTATACGAATCGGCCCCGTGCGGCTATTCGTAGAGACCGAGGTGTGCAGGGCCAGGAATCAAAGCAAGCAGAAAACAAAAAACCCGTCGCACAAGCGACGGGTTTTTGTTTGAAGCCCAGGTTAGGTGGGGATCAGGCGACTTCGCCTTCCTCGCCTTCCTTCTTGACCGGCTTGATCAGGTCTTCGCGTTTCACGCCCATCCACATGGCCAGCGCGGCGGCGACGAACACCGACGAGTAGATGCCGAACCAGATGCCGATGGTGAGGGCCATGGCGAAGTAGTGCAGGGTGGGGCCGCCGAAGAACAGCATGGCCAGCACCATCATCTGCGTCGAACCGTGGGTGATGATGGTCCGCGAAATGGTTTGCGTGATGGCGCTGTTGATGACTTCCTGCACGTCCGCCTTGCGGTACTTGCGGAAGTTCTCGCGGATACGATCCATGATGACCACGGATTCGTTCACGGAGTAGCCCAGCACCGCCAGCACGCCCGCCAGCACCGACAGCGAGAATTCCCACTGGAAGAAGGCGAAGAAGCCCAGGATGATCACCACGTCGTGCAGGTTGGCGATCACGCCGGCGACGGCGAACTTCCATTCAAAGCGGAAGCCCAGGTACACCATGATGCCGATGACCACGACCAGCAGCGCCATCAAGCCGTTGTGCAACAGCTCCTGGCCGACTTGCGGGCCCACGAATTCCACGCGGCGCAGTTCGACGCCGGAGTCGGCCGTCTTCAGCGCGGCCATGACGGTTTCGCTTTGGGTCGCCGACGTTTGGCCTTCCTGCAGCGGCAGGCGGATCATGACGTCGTGCGAGGTGCCGAAGTTCTGCACCTGGAAGTCGGTGTAGCCCAGCTTGGACACCACGCCCCGCACGTTTTCCAACTGCGCCGTCTGGGCGTAGTTGACTTCCATGACCGTGCCGCCGGTGAACTCGATCGACAGGTGGAAGCCGCGCGTGAGGATGAAGAAGACCGCCAGGACGAACGTGACGAGACTGATGATGTTCAGCACCAACGCGTGGCGCATGAACGGGATGGTGCGGTGAATACGGAAAAATTCCATTTTTCGCCTTCGGTTCTTTTCTGTGGAGGGCGGCTTGCGCCGCCCGCCTTATTGTCAGTTAGCCTTCGGTTTCCAGACTTCGCCGATGGAAATCGTGGTGAGCTTCTTCTTGCGGCCGTAGTACAGATTGGCCAGCGCGCGCACACCCACCACCGACGAGAACATCGAGGTCAGGATGCCCAGGCAGTGCACCACCGCGAAGCCGCGGATCGGACCCGAACCGAAGGCCAAGAGCGCCAGACCGACGATGAGCGTCGTGAGGTTGGAGTCAAGAATGGTGCCCCAGGCGCGTTCGAAACCTTGGTGAATGGCCTGCTGCGGAGAAGCCCCCGCGCGCAATTCTTCCCGTATCCGCTCGTTGATCAGCACGTTCGAGTCAATGGCCATACCGAGCGTCAGCGCGATAGCGGCAATGCCGGGCAGCGTGAGCGTGGCTTGCAGCATGGACAACAGCGCCAGCAGCAACAGCACGTTCAGCGTCAGGCCGACGGTGGAGAACACGCCGAACAAGTGGTAGTACAGGATGATGAAGGCAGCGATGGCCAGGAAACCGTACAGCGTCGAATGGAAGCCCTTCGAGATGTTGTCGGCGCCCAGGCTCGGGCCGATGGTGCGTTCTTCGATGATGGACATCGGTGCGGCCAGCGCGCCGGCGCGCAGCAGCAGCGCGGTGTCGGCAGCTTCTTCGGAGCTCATGCTGCCCGAGATCTGCACTTGGCCGCCCGCGATTTCGCTGCGGATGACCGGCGCCGTGACCACTTCACCCTTGCCGTTTTCAAACAGCAGGATGGCCATGCGCTTGCCGATGTTGTCGCGGGTGACGTCGCGGAAGATGCGGGCGCCCTTGGAATCCAGCGTCAGGTGGACGGCGGCTTGCTGGGTTTGCGAATCGCGGCCGGGCTGGGCGTCTTGCAGGTTTTCACCCGTCAGGACGACCTGGCGGCGAACCAGAATCGGACGGCCGTCGCGGTCGTTGTAGCGTTCCAGGCCGAACGGCACGGTGCCGCCCATCAGCGCGGCTTGCGCGGTGGGGGTGTCGTCAACCATGCGGATTTCCAGCGTGGCGGTGCGGCCCAGCAATTCCTTGGCCTTGGCCACGTCTTGCACGCCGGGCAGTTGCACCACGATGCGGTCCGAACCTTGTTGCTGGATGACCGGTTCGGCCACGCCCAGTTCGTTGATCCGGTTGTGCAGGGTGTTGATGTTCTGCTTGAGCGCCGAGTCTTGCACGCGCTGGACGGCGGCCGGGTTCAGGGCGCCCATCAGCAGCGGCTTGCCGCCTTCTTCGCGCTCGGTGAATTCCAGGTCGGGCAGGCGGGTGCGCAGCGTCGAGATGGCGCGGTCGCGGTCGTCGTTGTTGGCGAACGTGGCGGCCACACCCATGCCGGAGCGTTCGACGCTGGCGACGTTGACCTTCTGGTCACGCAGCACCGAGCGCACGTCGGCCGACAGCGAGTCGTAGCGGGCGGTGAGCGCGCCCTGCATGTCGACTTGCAGCAGGAAGTGCACGCCACCGCGCAAGTCCAGGCCCAGGTACATGGGCTTGGGGGCGAACCAGCCCATCGCGCGCATCCAGGCGGGCGAGGCGGGCAGCAGGTTCAGCGCCACGGTGTAATGCGGGTCGCCTGCGACGGTATTCAGGGATTTGTCGATGAGATCGCGCGCCTGCAATTGCAGGTCGGTCGAGGAGAAGCGGGCGCGCACGGTGCCGAGCGTGCCGTTCTGTTCGTAGAACACCCCTTCGTTGGGGATTTTGGCGTCCGTCAGGATCTGATCGACCCGGCTCAGCATGGCCGCGTCGACCTTGATGGTGGCTTTGGCGCTGGACACCTGGACGGCAGGGGATTCGCCGTAGAAATTGGGAAGCGTGTACAGCAGGCCAATGATGACCGCGATCAGGACCGTAATGTACTTCCAGAGGGGATAGCGGTTCATTGCCGGCTACTTCATGTCAGGGTGATAAAAGGGCCGCCCGGGCGATGAACGCGGCGGGCGGCGGTGGGTCCCATCAAACGTAATTAAGAGCCCGATGGGGCTCTATTAGACGCTTAAAGGGCCTTGATGGTTCCTTTAGGAAGCACGGTCGAAACCGACGACTTCTGCATGATCACTTCGACGGGCTTGTCGGCCAGCTCGGAGACTTCAACGGTCACGTAGCTGTCGTTGACCTTGGTGACCTTGCCGAGCATGCCGCCGGCGGTGACCACTTCGTCACCCTTGGCCAGGGCGGCGATCAGGTTACGGTGCTCTTTCTGACGCTTCATCTGGGGACGGATCATCAGGAAATAGAGGATCACGAACATCAGGACGATGGGCAACATGCCCATCAACGCATTACCTTCAGGGGCGGCGGCTTGAGCCACGACGAGGCTTGCGGTATCGATAACGGACATTGAATTCTCCTGCGTTTAAGTCTGTTTGGGTTGTTTGTTGCTACGGCTGGCGATGCCCGGGTTCTCTGTGTAACCGTGGGTCAGCGTCAAACCTCTTAGCTGTCTTGTTATGCGCCCATCCCCGCGCGAGCCATGGATAGGGCAAGCCGACTATTGTATCTATCTTATTGCCAGCCTTTCACTAGGGAGGGAACCGAATCTATGGGGGCGAATTCCCGATAGAAAAGGCCCCCCTGGAAAAAGGCCGGTTTATTCGATGCCGCGCGCCCGGTCGGCGGCGAACTGCGCGCGCCATGCGTCGAAACGCCCGGCGGCGATCGCTTCGCGCATTTCCTTCATGATAGTCAGATAGAAATGCAGATTGTGCAGCGTGTTCAGGCGCGCGCCGGTGATCTCGTTGGCCCGCTGCAAATGATGCAGATAAGCGCGCGAAAAATTCCCGCAGGTGTGGCACGAGCAGCTGGGGTCCAGCGGGCGGGTGTCGTCGCGGTACTTGGCGTTGCGGATCTTGACGTCGCCAAAGCGGGTGAACAGCCAGCCGTTGCGCGCGTTGCGGGTGGGCATGACGCAGTCGAACATGTCTACGCCGCGGCTCACGCCTTCGACCAGGTCTTCCGGCGTGCCCACACCCATCAGGTAGCGGGGGGCTTGCTCCGGCAGCTTGGGCGTCACGTGCGCCAGGATGCGCATCATGTCTTCTTTGGGTTCCCCCACCGACAGGCCGCCGATGGCGTACCCGTGGAAACCGATGTCTTGCAGGCCCGCCAGCGATTCATCGCGCAGCGATTCGTACATGCCGCCCTGAACGATGCCAAAGAGCGCGTTCGGGTTGCCCAGGCGGTCGAATTCGTCGCGCGAGCGGCGCGCCCAGCGCAACGACATGCGCATCGAGCGGGCAGCTTCTTCCACCGTGGCCGGGCGGCCGTCGATTTCGTAAGGCGTGCATTCGTCGAACACCATGACGATGTCCGAATTCAGCGAACGCTGGATGCGCATGGATTCTTCGGGCGTCAGGAACAGGCGCGCGCCGTCGATCGGGGAGGCGAACTTCACGCCTTCCTCGGTGATCTTGCGCATGCCTTGCAGGCTGAACACCTGGAAGCCGCCCGAGTCGGTCAGGATGGGCTTGTCCCACTGCATGAAGCCGTGCAGGCCGCCGTGCTTTTCCATGATTTCCGTGCCCGGGCGCAGCCACAGGTGGAACGTGTTGCCCAGCACGATCTGCGAGCCGATCTCTTTCAGCTCGTGCGGCATCATGGCCTTCACGCTGCCATAGGTGCCCACAGGCATGAAGATGGGCGTCTCGACCACGCCGTGATTCAGCGTGATGCGGCCGCGGCGGGCGCCGCCGTCAGTGGCGAGCAGTTCGAAATTCAGTCCGGTCATGGGGCGGGGGACTCGATAAACATGGCGTCGCCATAGCTGAAGAAGCGGTAGCGCTGGGCCACCGCATGGGCGTAGGCGCGGCGGATCGGCTCGACGCCGGCCAGCGCCGACACCAGCATCAGCAGGGTCGACTGGGGTAAGTGGAAGTTGGTGACCAGCGCGTCCACCACACGGTACGTGTAGCCGGGGGTGATGAACAAGCGGGTGTCGCCTTGGGCGGCAGCCAGCGGCAGGCCGGGGGCCGTGCGGCCTTCGGTCTGTGCGGCGGCGGACTCCAGGGCGCGCACGCTGGTGGTGCCAACGGCGATGACGCGGCCGCCCTTGGCGCGGGTGGCGGCGATGGCGTCCACGGTAGCCTGCGGCACCGTGAACCATTCGGCGTGCATGATGTGGTCGGCCAGATTGTCCACGCGCACCGGCTGGAACGTGCCTGCGCCGACGTGCAGCGTGACAAAAGCGCGCGCCACGCCCAGGCTGGCCAGGCGGTCAAGCGTGGGCTGGTCAAAGTGCAGGCCGGCTGTGGGCGCGGCCACCGCGCCCGGTTCGCGGGCGTAGACCGTTTGATAACGGTCATCGTCGCCCGCGTCGGCCGCGTGCGTGATGTAGGGCGGCAGCGGGGTCGCGCCATGGGCGTCCAGCAAGTCCAGCACGGGGCCAGGGAAGCGGATGTCGAAAAGCTCACCTTCGCGGCCCAGCACCGTGGCGTCAAACGCGTCGGCCAGGCGCAGCACCATGCCAGCGCCGGGCGACTTGCTGGCGCGCACATGGGCCAGCACGCGGTCAGGTTCGGTGATGCGTTCGACCAGGACTTCGATCTTGCCGCCCGTGATCTTGTGCCCGGCCAGGCGCGCCTTGATTACGCGCGTGTCGTTGAAGACCAGCAGGTCGTCCGGGCGCAGCAGGCCGGCAAGGTCGGCGAATTGGCGGTCGTGCAGCTGGCTTGCGGCGTCCAGATGCAGCAGCCGGCTGGCCGTGCGTTCGGCGGCGGGCGTCTGCGCAATCAGCTCGGGCGGCAGCTCGTAATTGAAATCGGAAACGGTCAGGGACTGGGTCACGCGGATATCTGTCTGTCAGTGAGGGCCGGCGGCGCAAAACGCAGGCCGCGACGGCCGGGCGAGCTCGGGGCAACCGGCTATTGTAAAGGGGACGGTTAATAGGGGCGGAACAGAGGGGATTCCGAGGGGGTTGCGCCGCGCCATTCCCGCCGTATAACTGCGTTCACCGCCGTAGCGGATCGGCGTCGTCCTTACAACGACATCCGCGCACCCAAGGAGACCGCGCATGACCCCTCGTAGCACCTTGATGGCCGCCGCCCTGGCGGCCTTGATGATGGCGGGCGGCTCGCCCGCGCTGGCGCAAGTGAAGATTGGCGCCACCCTGTCCACGACCGGCCCGCAGGCGTCGCTGGGCATCCCCGAACGCAACACCATCAGCCTGTTGCCCACCGAAATCGGCGGCATGAAGGTTGAATACATCGTCCTGGATGACGCTTCCGACACCACCCGGGCCGTCAGCAATTCCCACAAGCTGATCTCCGAGAACAAGGTGGACCTGATCATCGGTTCCACCACCACGCCCAACACGATGGCCATGCTGGATACGGTGGCAACCGGGGCCACGCCCGTTATTACGCTGGCCTCGTCGGCCCGGCTGATTGACCCGGTGGACGACAAGCGGCGCTGGGTGTTCAAAACGCCACACTCCGATTCGCTGATGGCCGAAGGCATCGCCCGCCACGCCGCCGCCAATGGCGTGAAGAAGCTGGGCTTCATCGGATTCAACAACGCCCTGGGCGAGACCTTCTGGGTGGAAGTCGAGAAGGCGGCCAAGAAGCACGGGATCGAGGTGGTGGGCAGAGAAAGCTTCGCGCCGGCCGACACCTCGGCCGTCGCCCAGACCTTGAAATTGATCGGCGCGGCGCCCGACGCCGTGGTGGTGGGCGCGTCTGGCACGCCGGCCGCCATGCCCGCCCGGGCGCTGCGCGAACGCGGCTTCAAGGGCAAGATCTATTTCAACCATGGCGTGGCCAACAACGATTTCCTGCGCGTGTGCGGCACGGCCTGCGAGGGTGCCTGGGTGCCGGTCGGGCCGGTGATGGTGGCTGACCTGCTGCCCGCTGACAACCCGGTCAAGGCCACGGCGCAGGCGTTCGCGAAGAAGTACGAGGCCGCCAACGGGGCGGGCAGCGTGTCGCTCTTCGCCGCCTACACCTGGGACGTGGGCCTGCTGCTGCAACAGGCGATTCCCGTCGCGCTGAAAACGGCCAAGCCCGGCACGCCCGAGTTCCGGGCCGCGCTGCGCGACGCCCTGGAGAACGTCAAGAACCTGCCGACCGCGACGGGCGTGGTCAGCATGAGCCCCACCGATCACAACGGGCTGGACGAGCGGGCGCTGGTCATGGCGACCGTGGCGTCCGGCAAGTGGCGCTTGCAGTAAACCGCCGGGCGCGGGGCGGGCGGGCGGTTTCCAGCAGGCCTGGCCGCCCGTAACCGTCTCAGGTTTTGTATGCTCTCGGGTTTGCAGGACTAGCAACCGGGTGGACAAGGCATGACGGGACAAGCGAATAAGCGGGTGGGCGGGCTGAAGCAATGGCTGGCCGGCGGGCTGCTGGCCCTGTCCGCGGGGGCGGCCTGCGCGCAAGTCCAGGGCTTGCCGCCCAACGTCGTCAACGCCTGGAAGGCCACCAAGCTGCCCGACAGCGCGCTGTCGCTGGTCGTGCAAGAGCTGGGCGGGCAGCGTCTGGTGGCGCTGAACGCGAAGGAGGCTCGCAACCCGGCTTCGGTGATGAAGCTGGTTACCACCTGGGCCGCGCTGTCCGAGCTTGGCCCCAACTATGTCTGGCGCACGGAATTCATGACGGCACCGGGCGCGCGCCCCGACGCCAAGGGCGTGCTGGCCGGCCCCTTGTATCTGCGGGCGGGCGGCGACCCCCAATTTCTGATGCAAGACCTGTGGGCGCTGCTGCGCGAACTGCGCTTGCGCGGGGTCAAGCAGATCAACGATCTGGTTATCGACCGCAGCATCTTTGGCCAGGTCGCAACCGACCCGGGCGCCTTCGATGGCGCCCCGGACCGCGCCTATAACGCCAGCCCCGACGCCCTGATGGTGGGTTTCGGTGCGCTGCGCCTGCTGTTCACGCCAGACGCCGCCGCCCATAAATGGGTGCCGCTGATCGATCCGCCGTTACCCGGCCTGAAGATCGAAGGCAGCGTGGAATGGAGCGACATCCGCTGCCCCGGCCCCCCGGTGGTGACGACCGAGCCGCTCATCACCCAACAAGGCGTGACGATCCGCGTGGGCGGCAAAGTGGCGGGTTCTTGCGGCGAATTCAGTTTGTACCGGCTGGCGTTGTCGCAACCCGACTACGCCACCGAAATCTTCCGCATGCTCTGGAAGGAGTTGGGCGGCACGTTCAAGGGGCAGGTCCGGGCGGGCATGGTGCCGGCTGACGCCGTGGTGCTGGCCTCGCATGATTCGCCGACGCTGGCCGAGGTGATCCGCCAGATCAACAAGCGCAGCAACAACGTCATGGCGCGCACGCTGCTGTTGACCTTGGGCGCCGAACGCGGCCGCCGGCCCGCTACCGTGGGCAGCAGCGAGGCCGTGGCCAAGGGGCTGCTGGTCAAGCAGGGGCTGGACATGCCGGAGCTGGTCATCGACAACGGCGCGGGCCTGTCGCGTGATGCGCGCGTGTCGGCTGACAGCCTGGCTTCGATGTTGACCGTGGCCTGGAATTCGCCGGTTATGCCGGAGTACATTTCGTCCTTCGCCATTGCGGGGGTGGACGGCACGGTGCGCCGCCGCCTGAAAGGCGATGGCACGCAGGGCATGGCCCACCTGAAGACGGGGTCGCTGCGCGACGTGCGCTCGATTGCCGGGTACGTGCTGGGCGCCAGCGGCAAGCGCTATGTGGTGGTCAGCATCGTCAACCATGAGCAGGCGGGCGCTGTCCGGGCGTTTGACGACGCGCTCATCGCCTGGCTTGCCGATCAATAGACCACAACAACAGGCCGCAACAACAGGCCACAACTTTCTTAAACCGATTACGATCCTCGGGTGTGGCTCGAAAACGGGCGACGCAAACGCGTTGCGCCGGTCTGGTTCCCCCGAGGCGATAACCCCTGTATTTCAATATTCTGGAGAGTTACGCACATGCCTGTGCACGAAATCCGCCATCCGCTGATCCGCCATAAGCTCGGGATCATGCGTCGCGCAGACCTCAGCACGAAGAGCTTCCGTGAGTTGTCGCAGGAAGTGGGCGCGCTGCTTACCTATGAGGCGTCCAAGGATCTGCCGCTGGCGCCGACCACCGTGGAAGGCTGGTGTGGCCAGGTTCAAGTCGAGAAAATTGCGGGCAAAAAGGTCACGGTCGTGCCGATTTTGCGCGCTGGCATCGGCATGCTGGACGGCGTGCTCAGCCTGATTCCGGGCGCCAAGGTCAGCGTGGTGGGCGTGGCCCGCAACGAAGAAACGCTGGAAGCGCACACGTACCTGGAACGCCTGGTGGGCGAACTGGACCAGCGCCTGGCGCTGATCGTCGACCCCATGCTGGCCACGGGCGGCTCCATGGTTGCTGCTATCGACCTGCTCAAGCGCGCCGGCTGCAAGGAAATCCGCGCGCTGGTGCTGGTGGCGGCGCCGGTGGGTATCGATACCGTGCTGGCCAAGCACCCGGACGTGCATATTTATACGGCGTCCATCGATGACGGCTTGAACGAACACGGCTACATCATGCCGGGCCTGGGTGATGCGGGCGACCGCATTTTCGGGACCACGCAAAAGACGGATTGAAAGGCAGGGCCGGGGTGACGTTGCGTCATGTTGCGTTCCCCCGGCCTTTTCCTCAGCCGGTCACCGCCCCTCCAGATGCTGCCCAAACCATTGGAGTTTCGGCGCGAGACCGGCGACCTCGCCCACGATCAACAATGCGGGCGAATGAATGCCATGTTCCGCCGCCAATCGGGGTAACGCCTCCAGCGTGCCGGACAGCACCCGCTGTTCCGGCCGGCTGCCGTTTTCAATCAACGCGAACGGGGTCTGGGCGGCGCGTCCGTGGCTCAGCAGCCTGCGGGTCAGCAGGTCCAACTGCCCCACACCCATATAGAACGCCAGCGTCTGCTTTTCACGCGCCAGCGCGGGCCAATCCAGGTTGTCTTCATCTTCGCGGCAATGCGCCGTGATCAGGCGTACCGATTGCGCGTGCTCGCGGTGCGTGAGCGGAATGCCCGCATAGGCCGCACAGGCTAGTGCGGCGGTAATGCCCGGCACCACTTCATAACGCACGCCGTGCGTGCGCAGATATTCCAGTTCTTCGCCGCCCCGGCCAAAAATAAACGCGTCGCCGCCTTTCAGCCGCACTACGCGGCGGCCCGCTTGCGCATGTTCCACCAGCAGCGCGTGGATGCGGGCCTGCGTGGCGTGGTGGTTTTCGCCGGGCAGCTTGCCTACGGGCACGCGGTCGGCATCGCGGCGCGCCAGCGACATGATGTCGTCGCTGACCAGGCGGTCGTACAGAATGACGTCTGCTTCGTTCAGCGCGCGCAATGCCTTCAAGGTCAGCAGGCCGGGGTCGCCAGGGCCGGCGCCGACCAGCACGACGCTGCCGTCGGCAGGCGCGATGGGCGTGTCCAGCGCGTCAGACAACGCGGCTTCGGCCTGTGCGGGTTGCTGCTGGCGCAGAAAGCCAGCGACGGGGCCGTCCAGCAGCCAGTCGTAGAAGCGGCGGCGCGCGCCCAGATCCGGGTGGCTTGCACGAATGCGCTTGCGGTAGGTTGCGGCCAGCGCGGCCAATTGGCCCAGCGTGTGGTCGAACAGCGATTCGATGCGCTCGCGTACGCGGCGCGCCAGCACGGGCGCCACGCCCGACGATGAAATGGCCACGATGACGGGCGAGCGGTCAACGATGGACGGCACCTGAAAGGACGACAGTTCGGGGTCGTCCACCACATTGGCAAAGATGCGGCGCGCGCTGGCCGCGTCCGATACGGTGGCATTGGCGCTGCGATCGTCCGTTGCGGCCACCACCAGCCAGATGTCGTCCAGCCAGGCTGGGTCGAACCGGCCGGGCAAATAGCGAATGCGGCCGTCTGCGGCAAGCGCCGTCAGCGCAGGCGTGAGTTCCGGCGCGCCCACGACGACATCTGCGGCGGCTTCCAGCAGGGCAAGCGTCTTGCGCTCCGCCACCGCGCCGCCGCCCACCACCAGCACCCGCCGATTTTTCAGATCGGCAAAAATCGGGAAAAGCTTCATCTCTTAGCCGCCTCGGGTGTCCCCGGCAAAATATCACCCGATGATAGGGACGGGTTTACATCCCCACAACTTTTGATTTCATGAATCCATATTTCCAGAACTTATTTGACGGGGGCGCTCTGCGAACGCGCGTTTCGGACACGTTCCGACATACGCCGCCCGGTTTAACCGGTGTAGTATCAAACCGCCGTTCGCTCGGGCGGGCGGCGCTTTCCGGATATATGGAGTGGCTTGTGACGATGCGAAAAATGGCATCCCTGATTTTGGCGGCGGGCGCGCTGGGCGCGGCCGCGTCGGCGCAGGCCGGCGTTTGCGATGCGCAGTTCATGCATGACGGCGGCGCGGTGCAACTGACCGGCTCGGGCAACTTGTCCTTGGGCGCTGACCTGACCTTCGCCGAGGTTACAAAAAGCAATGGCGACAACTGCCGCGCACGCGTGCAAGGCGTCGCCACGTTCAGCTATGCAGGCCTGCCGCCGGGCAAGTCCAAGCTGGATTATTTGATGACGGTAAAGGGCGGCCAAGCCACCTTTTTGCGCTACGCCAATGCCGGCGAAGCCCCGCAACCTTCCGAAGGCCAGTTTGATTTGCGCATGCTGGGTTTGTTCGCGTACGACGGCAAGCTCAACCCGGGACAAAAACTGCCCGGCTCGTCGTTCCGTTTGAAGATCGGCAAGGAAGCGCCGGTGGGCGGCCAGCCCAGCACAACGGTGCGCATCGGCGAGAAATCGGTGGGCCAGAAGAAGGCGGTGAACACGGCGCTGGGCAACCAGTCGTGCCATCCCATCACGTATACGCGCAACTCGGACCCCACGATGGCGACCTTCCAAGGTTTGACCATTCCGATCCCCGGCATGAACACGACCGTCACCGATTGGTATTGCCCCGCGGTGAACCTGGTGATGAAGCAAGACATTGATCAAGGCGGTGTAAAGTCAGCCGTTGAAATTACGCAGATCAAGTAGCACACAGTATCAAGCGGGCCATGCTGCGGGCATGGCGGCTGGTATGATGTTTTCGTCATAGACACACAACAGGAGCTCAAAAAATGGCCACGAGAAAATCCGAAGAAGTCGCAAAAGAAAAACTCATCGACAGTGTCAAGACCAGTTTGAATGACGCCGAAAACCTGCTGCGCGAAGCGGCCGGCACCACCGGCGAAAAGGCAAACGAACTGCGTGACCGCGCCATGACCTCGCTCAAGCGCACGCGCGAAGCCCTATACGAAGCCCAAGACGCCGTGCTGGAGCGTGGCCGCAAAGCCGCTCGCGCCACCGACGACTACGTGCACGACAATCCCTGGCAAGCCATCGGGATCGCAGGCGTGACCGGCCTGCTGCTCGGCTTGCTGATCAGCCGCCGCTGATAAGGCTTGGACGTCCGGGCGGGCCGCGCCGGCATCTTGCCGCGCTGCCCGCCCGGTGTCCTTCATGCCATGGGTCTACGAAAATCTGTTTTCGGAGTTGCGTCCAGCCTGGTCGGGTTGGTACGCACGCGCCTCGAGTTGCTGGCGCTGGAAGCCGCCGACGAGAAATCGCGCTTGCTCAAACTGTTGGGCATGGCATTTGCCGCGTTGCTCTTCTTGACGTTGGCGGTGCTGGTGTTCACGGTGACTGTCGCCGTGCTGTTCTGGCCCACAGAAGACCGCTATCTGGCCCTGGGCCTGCTGGCTGCCTTCTACGGCATTGTCGGCGTGGCCTTGTTGCTGGTGGTGCGGCACGGCTTGGTCTACGGCGCGCCGCCTTTCGCGGCCACGCTCGAAGAACTGGGCCGTGATGCGGAATTGCTGGAACGCATCCGCGATGCGCAAGACGACGATCCCCCGCCCACGCGCCGACGCGAGGAGGACTGAACCATGTCGAAAAGGTCTCCTATCGTTGATCGCGCCGTGCGTATCGAATTGCTGCGCGCGCGCGCAGCCATCGAGCGCGAATCGCTGGCGCAGAATATCGTGTCGACGGGCCACAAGCTGGAACCCGCATCCATCATCCGGGGCTTGCTGCCTCGGTTGGCGGCGGGCGGGGCCTCGCGCTGGGCATTGCAGGCCATCACGATGGCGCGCCGTTATCCGCTGGTCAGCTCGTCGTTGTCCACGTTGTTCATGCGTGGCGGCAACCGGTCCAAGGTGCTCAAGATTGCCGGGGGCGCATTGGTCGGCTGGCAGTTGTACAAGCTCTGGCAAAGCTCGCGGGACGGCTCGTAGTAATCGTCGTCTCGCAGCCCGCCTTGCCAATAAAAAACCCCGTCCGTAACGCGTTACGGACGGGGTTTTTTCTTTGTGGTGACTTGAGCGGGTTTACAGGCCCAATTGGCCCCAGATGTCGTCCACGCGTTTCTTGACGTCGGCGTCCATCGTGATGGGGGTACCCCATTCGCGATTCGTTTCGCCCGGCCATTTGTTGGTGGCGTCCAGGCCCATCTTGCCGCCCAGGCCGGAGACCGGGGATGCAAAGTCCAGATAGTCGATCGGCGTGTTTTCCACCAGCAGCGTGTCACGCACCGGGTCCATGCGGGTGGTCATCGCCCACACCACTTCCTTCCAGTCGCGCGGGTTGATGTCTTCGTCCACCACCACGATGAACTTGGTGTACATGAACTGGCGCAGGATGCTCCACAGGCCAAACATGACGCGCTTGGCGTGACCCGCGTACTGCTTGCGGATCGACACCACCGCCAGGCGGTAGCTGCACCCTTCGGGCGGCAGGTAGAAATCCACGATTTCCGGCAACTGACGGCGCAGCAGCGGCACGAACACTTCGTTCAGCGCCACGCCCAGCACGGCGGGCTCGTCGGGCGGTTTGCCGGTGTAGGTGGAGTGATAGATGGGATTGCGCCGCATCGTGATCCGCTCGACCGTGAAGACCGGAAACCAATCTTGCTCGTTGTAGTAGCCGGTGTGGTCGCCGTAGGGGCCTTCCAGCGCCATTTCGTAGTCGCTGTTGGGCGGCGGGTTCACGCCTTCCGGCACCACAGGCTTGATGGCGCGCGGGTCGGAAGACGGCAGCAGATGGCCTTCCAGCACGATTTCGGCCCAGGCCGGCACCGACAAATTGCTGCCTAGCGCCTGCGCCACCTCGGTGCGCGAACCGCGCAGCAGACCGGCGAACTGGTATTCGGACAGGCTGTCGGGCACGGGGGTGACGGCGCCCAAGGTGGTGGCCGGGTCAGCGCCCAGCGCAACGGCGATGGGAAACGGCGTGCCCGGGTTGGCCAGGGCGTGGTCCCGGAAGTCCAGCGCGCCGCCGCGGTGCGACAGCCAGCGCATGATCAGCTTGTTCGGCCCCAGCAATTGCTGGCGGTAGATGCCCAGGTTTTGGCGCTTGGCGTTGGGGCCACGCGTAATCACCAGGCCCCACGTCAGAAGCGGCGCCACGTCGCCGGGCCAGCAGGTTTGAATCGGCAGGCGGGTCAGGTCCACGTCCTTGCCTTCCCAGACCACTTCCTGGCAGGCCGGGCTTTTGACGTTCTTGGGGCTCATGTCCCACAAGGCGGCCTTCAGCATCGAGACCTTGGCCAGCGCATCGCGCAGGCCTTTGGGCGCTTCGGGTTCGCGCAGCGATGCCAGCAGCTCGCCGATGTCGCGCAGCGCGCTGACGTTGTCGGCGCCCATGCCGCGGGCCACGCGCGACGGCGTTCCGAACAGATTCGTAAGCACCGGCATCTCGGCCGGCTTGCCGTCGTGCTGGGCTTTTTCGAACAGCAGGGCGGGGCCTTCGGCGCGCAGCACACGGTCGGAAATTTCCGTCATTTCCAGCCGGGTGGACACCGGCGCGCCGATGCGTTTGAGGTCGCCCATGCGTTCAAGTTGGGCGAGGAAGTCTCTAAGGTCGCGGTATTTCACTACAGATCCCAGCGATTTGGTTACATTTTACGGAGAAAGAGAGGTTAACATTGACTCCCTCTTTTTCACGCAGGAGGTTTTTATGCCCGATGCGTCAGTGGCCAACCTGTTCAGGAATATGGCCCAAGGAGTGCACGAATATCTTGCCGAGTCCTTGCGTATCTGCTCAGTCTATCTGGGCATCGCGGTGATTGTGACGGTAAGCATGGGATTTGCCCTGCCTGGTTTGCGCGATCAGGCATTGCAAGTGCACAAAGCCTTGTTGACCGCCCTAGCGCCTTCATCCATGCAATCCGGCACCGAATCCGATGTCGGCTCCGAGTTGGGTTCCGACACTGCGTCGGCGATTGCCATGGCCGTTCCAACCGCTCCCGCCAGCAATGCCACCGGCATGCTGGGGCCGGCTCGCGTCGCGCCGCCCGTACCGAAGAAGCCCGCCTTGGTGGCGACCGGTCCGCAAGCCGAAGCATTGCGCAACTATATCTCGCGCAAGTACAAGGTGGCCTATGACGCCACCGGTCCGCTGTTGAACACCGTGTATAAGGTCAGCCGCGAAAAGCAGCTGGACCCCTTGCTGGTGCTGGCGGTGATCGCCATCGAGTCCCGCTACAACCCGCTGGCCGAAAGCCATGTGGGCGCGCAGGGCCTGATGCAGGTCATGACCAGCGTGCACCAGGAGAAGTTCGACGCGGTCGGCAAGACGGCGCTGGACCCGATCGCCAATATTGGTGTCGGGGCCACGATCTTGCGCGACTGTATCAACCGGCGCGGGTCCGTCGATGGCGGCCTGGCCTGCTACGTGGGTTCCACGGGGCCGGACGACAACGGCTATGGCGCAAAGGTGCAGGCTGAACGCCGGCGCTTGGCGCTGGCCTCGGGTATTGCTCTGGCTCGGGATTAAGTCCGGAAACCGGCACGTCGCCACGCCTGCCTGCAAGCCCGCAAGGCGCGCTCCATTGGAGCGCGCCTTGTGCTTTGGGGGTCAACGACCCAGGAATTTACCGATTCGCGCCACCGCCTCTTCCAGGCGGTCCAGGCCGGTGGCATACGAAAAGCGCATGGTGTGCGCGCCGTGGGCGGGGCCGAAGTCCACGCCCGGCACGGCCGCCACGCCCGCTTCCAGCAGCAGGCGCTGCGAGAACGTGTTGCTGTCCATGCCCTGGTTGCTGATGTCGGCGTAGATATAGAACGCGCCGTCCGGCTTGACCGGCACCTGGATGCCCAGGCGCTCGAATTCGGGCAGCAGGTAATCGCGGCGCTGCTTGAAGGCTTCGCGGCGGTGCTCAAACGTTTTCATGGCCTGTTCAGTAAAGCACGCCAGCGCGGCGTGCTGCGCCAGCGTGGGCGCGCAGATGGCCAGGCTGGCGGCAATCTTTTCTACCGGCGCCACCATGTCTTCAGGCACGATCATCCAGCCCAGGCGCCAGCCCGTCATGTGGAAGTACTTCGAGAAGCTGTTGATGACGATGATGTCATCGTCCAGCGTCAGGGCCGAGCGCGGCTGGCCGTCATAAGACAGGCCCAGATAAATTTCGTCGACGATGGCGAAGCCGTCGCGGGCGCGCACTTGCGCCAACAACTCGGCCAGCTCGTCGTGGGCGATGCTGGTGCCAGTGGGGTTGCTGGGCGAGGCCACCATCACGCCTTGCGTGGCAGGCGTCCAGTGCTGGGCCACGTCCTGGGCCGACAGCTGGAAGCGCTTCTCGGCCGAACTTGGAATCAGGCGCGGCACGCCGCCCGCGGCCAGCACGAAGTTGCTGTTGGCAGGGTAGGCCGGGTCCGGCATCAGGACTTCGCCGCCGCTATTGACCAGCGCCGCGCAGGCCAGCGTCAACGCGCCCGACGCGCCGGCGGTGACGATGACGCGGGCCGGATTGATCTTGGCGCCGAACTGGTCGTGGTAGAACTGCGCAATGGCTTCGCGCAATGGCGTAATACCTGCGGGCGGGCTGTAGCCGCTGAGCCCGGCGCGTGCGGCGCGCTCCAGCGCTTCCACCACTTGAGGGGGCGCGGTAAAGTCCGGTTCGCCAATGCCCAGGCTGATAATGTCCTTGCCCGCCGCTTGCAGCGCTTGCGCCTGCTTGAAGAGTTCGACCGCGTGAAAGGTCAGAAAATCATGAGTGCGAGTAGCTAAGCGGGGCATTGGATTCTCGAAAGCGTCTTGTAGCGAAAAAGGAATTGTAGTCATGCAGCCATCCCGGCGCGCCTTCCTGCTAGGCCGGCGGCCTGCCCAGACTCCGTGGGCAGCCTTCATGCAGCGTCTGAAGCTGCTTTGCCAAGGGCAGGTTCAAGACCTGGGCGAAGACGGCCCTGGCGGGGCGCAAGCCATTCTGACGCCGACGCGCGACGCTGATGTCGCGCATGCGCGCACGCTGTGCGCGGAGTACCGCATTGTGATGACGCTGGAAGGGGCAACCGGGCCGTATGCGCTGTCTGCCCGCCCGCGGCTGCGCATCGACCCTTCCGCATTGACCGGGCTGGCCCGGTTGGCGGGTGAGCCGCCGCGCTGGCGGGCCCAGCCAGGCGTGCCGCTGGCTGCCTTGGCCCAAGCCGGGTTGCGGCAATTCGCGGATTTTCCGGGCGCCATGACCCTGGCCGAATGGCTGGCGGCGCCCGCGCCTTGGCCTGCCGGGCAGTGCGCGGCCTCGGGCGTACTGGCGGTGGACGTGATGCTGGCAGATGGCATCGAAGAAACGCTTGGCCCCTTCGGCGAGGCCGACGTGCAGCCCCTGCGCTCGGCCACCGTGCAAAGCCTGGTGCCAGCGCTGTTCCAGCTGGCTTCGGGCGGTGATGCTTTCGCCACGCACGATGGCTATCACTGGCTGGGCCGCTACCGCCTGGATGCACTGAAACCCCTGGCCCCGGCCACCGTCAACCTAGCGCACCTGCTGCTCGGGCATGGCGGCACGCTGGCGTGGGTGCAAAGCGTGACGCTGACGGCTGCGCCGGCCTGGAACGAGACCGGCCCCGCGCCCGAAACCCTGGGGCTGGCGACCGTGCGGCTGGATGGGCGAGTGAAGACCTTGTTCGATCCGGATGGTCGTTTTCCCTTATTCCTGCCCCGCGCTACCGAATAGAAATTCAGCTTGCTGTAAGATTTCGCCGCTCGTCCCCAATTAAGAGGGTGGCTCGCCGCAGACGTATCGCGCTGGCCGTCATGGGAATAGAATTCCTCCCTCTCCGTGTCTCACTTATTAGCTAGTAGCCGCCCCTATGGATGCCAACCTTCGCAAAGCCGCCCTTGAATATCACGAGCATGGGCGCCCCGGCAAAATCTCGGTCACGCCGACCAAGCAACTGACGAACCAGCGCGATCTGGCGTTGGCGTATTCGCCCGGCGTGGCGGCGGCCTGTGAGGAAATCGTGGCCGACCCGGCCAACGTGTTCCGCTACACCGCGCGCGGCAACCTGGTGGGCGTGATCACCAACGGCACGGCCGTGCTGGGCCTGGGCAATATCGGCGCGCTGGCATCCAAACCGGTGATGGAAGGCAAGGCGGTGCTGTTCAAGAAGTTCGCCGGCCTGGATGTTTTTGACATCGAAATCAACGAAACCGATCCGGACAAGCTGGTCGAAATCATCGCCGGCCTGGAAGCCACGTTCGGCGGCATTAACCTGGAAGACATCAAGGCACCCGAATGCTTCACCGTTGAGCGCAAGCTCCGTGAACGCATGAAGATCCCGGTTTTCCATGACGACCAGCATGGCACCGCGATCTGTGTATCGGCCGCGTTCATCAACGGCTTGAAGGTCGTGGGTAAAGACATCAAGAAGGTCAAGGTTGTGACCTCGGGCGCGGGCGCCGCTGCCTTGGCTTGCCTGGACCTGATGGTGGACCTGGGTCTGCCGCTGGAAAACATCTGGGTGACGGACATTGAAGGCGTGGTCTATGAAGGCCGCACCGTGTTGATGGACCCGGACAAGGCGCGCTTTGCGCAGAAAACCGACGCCCGCAAGCTGGCCGAAGTGATCCAGGACGCCGACGTGTTCCTGGGCCTGTCGGCAGGCCGCGTGCTGAAACCTGAAATGGTTGCTGCCATGGGCACGCGCCCGCTGATTCTGGCGCTGGCCAACCCGACCCCGGAAATCCTGCCGGAACTGGCGCACTCGGTACGTGACGATGTGGTCATGGCCACGGGCCGTTCGGACTACCCGAACCAGGTCAACAACGTGCTGTGCTTCCCGTACATTTTCCGTGGTGCGCTGGATGTGGGCGCCACGACCATCACGCGTGAAATGGAAAAGGCGGCGGTGTACGCCATTGCCCAGCTCGCGCAGGAAGAGCAGAACGAAGTCGTCGCCGCGGCGTATGGCACGTTCGATATTTCATTCGGCGCCGAATACCTGATTCCCAAGCCGTTCGACCCGCGCCTGATCGTGCGCATCGCCCCGGCAGTGGCCAAGGCCGCCATGGACGGCGGTGTCGCCACGCGCCCGCTGGCTGATTTGGAAGCCTACGAAGCACAGTTGCAGCAGTTCGTGTACCACTCGGGCGCGTTCATGAAGCCGCTGTTCTCGGCGGCCAAGCGCATCGTGCGCGAAGGCGGCCCGGCCCGTATCGTGTTTGCGGAAGGCGAAGACGAACGCGTGCTGCGCGCCGTGCAAGTGGTGGTGGACGAAGGCCTGGCGCGTCCCATCCTGGTGGGCCGTCCGTCGGTGCTGCTGACCCGCATCGAAAAGCTGGGCCTGCGCTTGCGTCTGGGCGAAGACGTTGAAGTCACCAACCCGGAATACGACGAACGTTTCCATCAATACTGGACGACGTACTGGGAACGCATGTGCCGCCGCGGCATCACCAAGGAAATGGCGCGCGTGGAAATGCGCCGCCGCATGACCTTGATTGGCGCGATGATGGTTCACTTGGGCGACGCCGACGGCATGGTTTGCGGCTCGGTGGGCGCGTATCACGATCACCTGCGTTTTGTAGATGAAGTGATTGGCCGCCGCCCCGGCCACAACGTATATGCCGCCATGAACATCCTGCTGCTCAACGAGCGCACGGTGGTGCTGGTGGACACGCACGTGAACGACGAACCGTCGGCCGAACAGATCGCGGAATTCACGATCGCGGCCGCCAACGAAATGCGCCGGATGTACCTGGCGCCGAAGGTGGCGCTGCTGTCGCGGTCGAACTTCGGTTCGGGCAGTTCGGCGTCTGGCGCCAAGATGCGCCGTGCGCTGGAAATCGTGCGCGAGCAAGCGCCCGACCTGGAAATCGACGGCGAAATGCACGGCGACTGCGCGCTGGACGAAGCGCTGCGCATGCGCATCCTGCCGTCGTCCACGTTGAAGGGCGAAGCGAATCTGCTGGTGTGCCCGAACGTGGACTCCGGCAATATCGCCTACAACCTGCTCAAGACGGCAGCCGGCGGCAACGTGGCGGTGGGCCCGTTCCTGCTGGGCTGCAATGCGCCGGTGCATATTCTGACCTCCAGCTCGACCGTGCGCCGCATCGTCAACATGACCGCGATGACTGTGGTCGATGTCAACACGCCACGTTGAAGTCAGTCCCGCCGGCCCGGCGTGCCCACGCACGCCGACCGGTCTGGTCCTGACGGGTGGCGGCGCGCGAGCCGCCTATCAGGTCGGCGTGCTCAGCGCCATCATGGAGCTGCTGGACCCCGACTGGCACTCGCGCTTTCAGAATCCCTTCGACATCATTTGCGGCACCTCGGCCGGCGCGATCAACGCCGCCGCGCTGGCGTGCCGCGCCGACCGCCCGCACCTGGGCGTGCGCCGCATCCGCCGGCTGTGGTCGTCGCTGAACACCGACATGATTTACCGCGCCGACGCGCCGGGCCTGATCCGCACGGGCGTGCGCTGGCTGGGCCTGCTGGCGCTGGGCTGGATGTATTCGGGGTTGACGCGCAAGCGGCCGCAATCGCTGCTGGACAACAGCCCCATGGAAGCCCTGCTGGGGCGGGTGCTGGACTTTGGCAACTTGCGGTCCAATCTTGAACGCGGTTCGCTGTCGGCGCTGGCGATTACCGCGTCGGGCTACACCAGCGGCGAGCATCTGACGTTCTACCAGGCGCACACGCCCATCGAGCCCTGGCACCGATATCTGCGCCTGGCCATTCCCACGCCGATCAGCATGGATCATCTGATGGCGTCGTCGTCGATTCCGTTCGTGTTCCCCGCCCGCCAGGTGCAGGTGCATGGTAAGGGCGAGTGGTGCGGCGACGGCTCCATGCGGCAACTGGCCCCGATCAGTCCGGCCATTCATCTGGGGGCGCATCGGGTGATGGTGATTGGCACAGGGTTCCGCGACGACACCCACCCTGAGCACCGGGCGGATTCGCCGCCGTATCCCTCTTTGGCCCAAGTGGGCGGCCATGCGCTGTCGAGCATTTTCCTGGATGGCTTGTCGGTCGACGTTGAGCGCTTGGAGCGCATCAATTACCTGATGGACCACGCCACGCCGGACGGCGCGACCGTGAATGTGCGGCGCATTCAGGTGCTGACGATCACGCCCAGCCAGTCGCTGGACACGATGGCGCTGGAACACTTGAACGACATGCCTGCACAAGCCCGTGCTCTTTTCCGCGTACTCGGTGTATCGTCCGATCCACGCCGTCCAGGAGGCGGGGCCCTGATGTCCTATCTCTTGTTCGAATCCAGCTACACCAAGCGATTGATCGATCTGGGTTATGCCGATACGATGCAGCGTAACGACGAAGTGATCGCCTTTTTCAAGGAGGCTCAGGCATGACGCGCAATGGCCAATCTACGTTGCAGAAGCAGCTTCTGCGCGGCGGAGCGCTTCCTCATGAAGGGCTGGACAAGAAGGCCGTGGTGGATGCCTCCCACGAACTGGGCCTGTCCTTGTTCGTTGCCAACTGCGATCCTGCCAGGAGCCGTTCTGCGGTGCTGCGCGCCATCGTCAAGGCGGTGGACTTCCCCGAATACTTCGGCGGCAATCTGGATGCGCTCTATGACTGCCTGTGCGACACGGTGCTGGATCACAAGATTGGCGTCGTGCTGTGGCTGTACCGGCTGCATTCCGGCGACCCGGTCTTGGAAGAGGATGCCGCCCGCATTGAAACGGTGTGTTCGGACGCAGCCGATTTTGCCCGCGAGAACGGGCGCATCTTTGCGTTTGTTATTGAACACGCAGGCAAGCACCCCGACCCGGAGCCCGGCATTGCGGCCGCGCCTTACGGCGAAAACGACTGATCGCTACCCGCCCAACCGCTACCAGTCCAACCGCCAGCTAAACCGCCAGCTCAAACGCTACCAGCCCAACAAGGCGCTGACAGCAGATATCAGCGCCAGCCCGGCGGTCTCGGTTCGCAGCACACGCGGGCCGAATCGCACGGCCTGCACACCCGCCTGGCGGGCGAGTTCCAATTCCTTGTCAGACCAGCCCCCTTCAGGCCCCACCAGCAAGGTCAGCGCCTGCACGCCGGGCGTGGCGCGCAGTGCGCCAGCCAGGTCGTCAGCCGCTTCGGGGTGGCACAACAGGCGCGGGCCTTCGGCAGGCAGAGCCAGCCAGTCGGCCAGTGATTGCGGGGCATCCACCGCCATCAGCCGGTTGCGGCCACATTGCTCGGCGGCGGATTGCGCAATGCGCTGCCAATGCGCCACGCGCTTATCCAGCCGGGGGCCAGACAGTTGCAGCACGCTGCGTTGCGCGGCGATGGGGCTGACGCGCGCGGCGCCCAGTTCCACGGCTTTTTCCACCACCCAATCCATCTTGTCACCCGAAGGCAGACCCTGCACGAGGGTGATGCGTCCGCCAAGCTCGGCTTCGCGAGCGGTGAAATCACCCAGTTGAGCAAAGCCCGCCTTGCCTTCAACGTCCAGCACGGCGGGGTACTCGCCACCCTGGCCATTGAACAGCACAACGGTTTCACCGGCTTTTAACCGCAGCACGCGCAGTGCGTGGTGCGCCAGCGCTTCGGGCAAGGCGATGCGGGTGCCGGCGGAAAGGGGGATGTCGCAAAAGAAGCGGGGGGCGGACATGGGGTTCTGGCGAAGAAGGGGCGGGCGATCAGATTATTTGAGCGCGTAGCCTACCATCTTGACCCCCCATTCCAGGAAGGTGGGCGCGCTGGACGCCAGGTTCAGGCCCAGCAGCGTCAGAAACCCCACGGTCATTTTCTTGTCCAGGCGCATGAACTGCGCGCGCAGGTCGGCCAGATCTTCGTGGGTGGCGAAACGCTTGAGTTCTTCGCGGGTGGGCAACTGCGCAATCTGATTGCGGATTTCAGCCAGTTCTTCACGGCGCGCGAAGGGGGCAATCATGGTGGCCATTTCATTGCGCCAGTCCTGCCGAAGCTTGGCGGCCAGTTCGGCTTCGCCTTTGATCTGGGCGTGCTCAAGTGCGCGCGCCACCGCAATGGCGCGCTCTTCGCCCAGGGCGGTGCGCAATGCCATGATGCCTTCGACAGGAATGGTGAGGTTCAGCATGAGGCCCATGGTAGGCGGCTCCGGTAGAGGGGTACAGGGCCACATCCTGAATGTCAGACCACATTCCCGCAATTGTGGGATGTACGCTAATACTTCTCTCGCGGAAACGGCTGATTACATCGCGCATTACATCGAGCTTAAGGGGGATGGCGTGAGGGAAATCCCCTGATGCTAAAATCGTCTGCTTCGCAACCCACTCAACTGGCCCCTATATTTCCTGTAGACGGGTCAGCTTCAAAGAGCCTTCCGAATGAGCAATCCGACCGCCCCTAAACTTGCCTTGGCGGATGCCATCCGCGCCCTCGCGATGGATGCCGTGCAACAAGCGAACTCCGGGCATCCGGGTGCACCCATGGGCATGGCGGAAATCGCCCAAGCCTTGTGGACGGGCAACCTGCGCCACAACCCCAAAGATCCCGCCTGGGCCAACCGCGACCGCTTCGTGCTGTCCAATGGCCACGGCTCGATGCTGATCTACGCCCTGCTGCACCTGACGGGCTACGATCTGCCGATCGAAGAACTGAAGAACTTCCGCCAGTTGCATTCCAAGACGCCGGGCCACCCCGAAGTGGGCATCACCCCGGGCGTGGAAACGACCACCGGCCCGCTGGGCCAGGGCCTGGGCAACGCCGTGGGCATGGCGCTGGCTGAAGCGCTGCTGGCTGCTGAATTCAACAAGCCCGGCCACAACATCGTCGACCACCACACCTACGCCTTCACGGGCGACGGCTGCCTGATGGAAGGCATCTCGCACGAAGTGTGCTCGCTGGCCGGCACGCTGAAGCTGTCCAAGCTGGTCGTGCTGTATGACGACAACGGCATCTCCATCGACGGTCACGTCGAACACTGGTTCGCCGACGACACCGCCAAGCGTTTCGAAGGCTACGGCTGGAACGTGATCCGTGGCGTAGACGGCCATGACGTCGCCGCCGTGGACGCCGCCATCAAGGCCGCGCGTTCGCAATCGGAAAAGCCCACGTTGGTGATCTGCCGCACCGTGATCGGCAAGGGTTCGCCCAACATGGCCGGCACGCACAACGTGCACGGCGCGCCGCTGGGCAAGGACGAAATCGCCGCCACGCGCGCTGCGCTGGGCTGGTCGTCGGAACCCTTCCAGATTCCGCAAGCCGTGTACGACGGCTGGGATGGCCGCAAGCAGGGCGCAGCCGCCCAAGCCGAATGGCAATCTGCGTTTGACGCCTACGCCGCCGAATTCCCCGCCGAAGCCGCTGAATTCACGCGCCGCATGAAGGGTGAATTGCCCGAAGGCTACAACGAACAGTTCAAGGCATTCCTGAACGCCACGCTGGAAAAGGCCGAAACCGTGGCCACCCGCAAGGCCTCGCAATTCGCCATTGGCGCGCTGGCGCCGGTGCTGCCGGAAATGCTGGGCGGTTCCGCTGACCTGACCGGTTCCAACTTCACCGACTGGAAGGGCGTTGCCGCCGTTCGCGCCGGTGACAAGGGTATCCAGTTCGGCCGCCACATCAACTACGGCGTGCGCGAATTCGGCATGGCCGCCATCATGAACGGCGTGGCCCTGCACGGCGGCTACCTGCCCTTCGGCGGCACATTCCTGACGTTCTCCGACTACTCGCGCAACGCCATCCGCATGGCCGCGCTGATGAAGCAGCGCGTGGTGCACGTGTTCACGCACGATTCGATCGGCCTGGGCGAAGACGGCCCGACCCACCAATCCATCGAACACGCCGCCAGCCTGCGTTTGATCCCCAACCTGTCGCTCTGGCGTCCTTGCGATACGGCCGAAACCGCCGTCGCCTGGAATGCTGCCGTGACGCGCCCGACCAGCATCGGCATGGACGTCCATGACGGCGGCCCGACGGCCCTGTTGCTGTCGCGCCAGAACCTGCCGTTCGTGCCGCGCGACGCCGCAACCGTTGACGCCATTGCGCGTGGCGGCTACGTGCTGCGCGATGCCGAAGGCGCCCGCGCCGTCATCATCGCCACGGGTTCGGAAGTGGCCATCGCGCTGGACGCGCAGGCGCAGCTGGCCAAGGAAGGCGTTGCTGTGCGCGTGGTCTCCATGCCCAGCACCGACGTGTTCGATAAGCAAGATGCCGCCTGGAAACAATCCGTGCTGCCCAAGGGCCTGCCGCGCGTGGCTGTCGAAGCCGGCGTCACCGCCTTCTGGCACAAGTACGTGGGCCTTGAAGGCGCCGTGGTCGGCATCGACCGCTACGGTGAGTCCGCTCCGGCCGGCGCACTGTTCAAGTTCTTCGGGCTGACCGCCGACAAGGTGGCCGAGACCGTCAAACAGGTTTTGTAAAAAAGGAGCTTAGTATGACTATTCGCGTCGCCATCAACGGTTACGGTCGCATCGGCCGCAACATCCTGCGTGCCCACTACGAAGGTGGCAAGAAGCACGATATCGAAATCGTCGCCATCAACGACTTGGGCGACCCCAAGACCAACGCGCACCTGACGCGTTACGACACCGCCCACGGCAAGTTCCCGGGCACCGTCGAAGTCGACGGCGACTTCATGGTCGTCAACGGCGACAAGATCCGTGTGCTGGCCAACCGCAACCCGGCTGAACTGCCCTGGGGCGAGCTGAAGGTCGACGTGGTTCTGGAATGCACGGGCTTCTTCACGACGAAGGAAAAGGCCGGCGCGCACATCAAGGGCGGCGCCAAGAAAGTCATCATCTCGGCCCCGGGCGGCAAGGATGTGGACGCCACCATCGTCTTCGGCGTGAACCACGGCGTGCTGAAGTCGACGGACACCGTCATCTCGAACGCTTCGTGCACCACCAACTGCCTGGCCCCGCTGGTCAAGCCGCTGAACGACAAGCTGGGTCTGGAGAACGGCCTGATGACGACCGTTCACGCCTACACCAACGACCAGGTCCTGACCGACGTCTATCACGAAGACCTGCGCCGCGCGCGTTCGGCCACGATGAGCATGATCCCCACGAAGACCGGCGCTGCCGCCGCCGTGGGCCTGGTGCTGCCGGAACTGAACGGCAAGCTGGACGGCTACGCCATCCGCGTCCCGACCATCAACGTGTCGCTGGTTGACCTGTCGTTCGTGGCCAGCCGCGACACGACCGCCGAAGAAGTGAACAGCATCCTGAAGGCGGCGTCGGAAGGCGAGTTGAAGGGCATTCTGGACTACAACACCGAGCCCCTGGTTTCGGTGGACTACAACCACAACCCGGCCTCCAGCACCGTTGACGCGTCGCTGACCAAGGTCTCGGGCCGTCTGGTCAAGGTCTCGTCCTGGTACGACAACGAGTGGGGCTTCTCGAACCGCATGCTCGACACCACCGTCGCGCTGATGTCGGCCAAGTAAGCAACACGGTCAGTCCAGAGGGGACGGATTTATTTTCCGCCATTGCGGAAAATGGGTTCGTCCCCTTTGTTCGCCCATCGTAGGAATTCAAATATGTCCAAGGTCAATACCCTGTCCGCGCTGGCCAAGTCCGGCGCACTGTCCGGCAAGCGCGTGTTCATTCGTGCCGACTTGAACGTGCCGTTCGATGATGCCGGCCGCATTTCCGAAGACACCCGCATCCGTGCGTCGGTGCCCGGCATTCGCCTGGCGCTGGATGCCGGCGCCGCCGTGATGGTCACGTCCCACTTGGGCCGCCCGAAAGAAGGCGTGCTGACCGAAGCCGACTCGCTCGCCAAGGTTGGCCAGCGCCTGTCCGAATTGCTGGGCATGCCCGTGCAATTGGTGCGTGACTGGGTCGATGGCGTGCAGGTGGATCACGGCCAGGTCGTGCTGCTGGAAAACTGCCGCGTGAACGTCGGCGAAAAGAAAGACGACGAAGCGCTGGCCAAGAAGATGGCCGCGCTGTGCGACGTCTATGTCAACGACGCGTTCGGCACCGCCCACCGCGCCGAAGCCACCACGCACGGCATCGCGCGCTTTGCGCCCGTGGCCTGCGCCGGCCCCTTGCTGGAAGCCGAGCTCGACGCGCTGGGCCGTGCGCTGCACGAACCCAAGCGCCCGCTGGTCGCCATCGTGGGCGGCTCCAAGGTGTCGACCAAGCTGTCCATCCTGCAATCGCTGGCCGACAAGGTTGACCAGCTGGTGGTGGGTGGTGGCATCGCCAACACCTTCCTGCTGGCCGCTGGCCTGCCGATTGGCAAGTCGCTGGCGGAACCCGACCAGGTGGATCAGGCGCGCGCCGTGATCGAACTGATGAAGCAGCGCGGCGCGGCCGTGCCGATTCCGGTGGACGTGGTGTGCGCCAAGGCGTTCGGCGCGGATGCTGAAGCGACGGTGAAAGCCGCCACCGATGTGGCCGACGACGACATGATTCTGGACATCGGCCCGCAGACCGCGGCGCAGTTGGCCGAGATCCTGAAGAAGGCTGGCACCATCGTCTGGAACGGCCCGGTGGGCGTGTTTGAATTCGACCAGTTCGCCAACGGCACCGAAGTGGTGGCGCGCGCCATCGCGGAATCGGACGGCTTTTCGATTGCGGGCGGCGGCGACACGCTGGCCGCCATCGCCAAGTACGGCATCGGCGAACAAGTCGGCTACATCTCGACGGGCGGCGGCGCATTCCTGGAATTCCTGGAAGGCAAAACCCTGCCGGCCGTGGCCGTGCTGGAAGCCCGCGCGGCAAAGTAAATGGCGGGGCGGGCACGTTCGCAACGTGTCCGCGCGCCATGCAAAAACGCCCCTTTCGGGGCGTTTTTTTCGTCCAGCCAGATGTGCCGGCGCCAGATGCCGGCGCCAGATGCGGGCGCCAGATGCCGGTAGCTATTCCATCTTCGCGCCCGAGATCTTCACGATCTCTGCATACCGCGCAATTTCAGATTGAATAAACGCGCTGAACTGCTCCGGCGTCTGACCGGCCGGCACCAGCGCGCCCATGCTTTCCATGCGCTGCTTCACTCCCGGCGTGGCCGTGACGGCGTTCACTTCTTTGTTCAGGCGTTGCACCACATCGGCCGGCGTGCCGGCAGGGGCGACGATGCCGTACCAGGCCGACGCAATCATCTTCGGCACCCCGGCTTCCTCGAACGTGGGTACGTCCGGCAGCGCCGGCAAACGCTGGTGCGACGCAACGGCCAGCGCGCGCAACGCGCCTGCTTGCACCTGGGCCAATGAACCCGTGTCCAGCATCATGTCGACTTGTCCGGCCAGCAGATCCGACACGGCGGGGCCGCTGCCCTTGTAGGGAATGTGCAGCACGTCCGCACCGGTCAGATGCTTGAACAGCGCGCCCGCCAGGTGCTGCGACGACCCCACGCCGCCCGAGCCGTAATTCAGCTTGCCCGGCTCAGCCTTGGCGGCGGCCACCAGGTCCGCCACCGATTTGAAGGGTGACTGCTTGGGCACTTCCAAAATGTTCGGGATCTCGGCCACGAAAGCGACGGGTGCGAAGTCCTTGGACGCATCGAACCCCAGGCGCGAATACAGATGCGGGTTCGCAGCGTTGGTGGAGCTGGTGGCCATCAGCAGGGTGTAGCCGTCCGCCTTTTCGCGCACGAACGACGCCGTGCCGATATTGCCGCCTGCGCCGGCCTTGTTGTCCACGATCACCGTCTGGCCCAGGCGTTCCGTCAGGCGCTGCGCCAGCAGGCGCGCAAGCGAGTCAGTGGCGCCGCCCGGGGGCCATGGCACGACGAGTTTGATGGGGCGCTCGGGGTAGCTTTGGGCGTAGGCGGCGGGGGCGGCGCCAGCGGCAACCGCGGCAAGCCCGGCGACAGCGAGCGCGCGGCTGGCGCGCCGCAGGAAGGCGAAGGACATGGAGTCTCCAGATGTGCCGGCCGTTGTGTCCGCATCGGGTGGGCGAGGCGGCGGGCCGTGTCGGTGTGCAATGACGCGGCGTGTCGCCGCTTTTCTTATGCGAGGGACTCTACGCAATCCTCCTTTCCTGCAAAAGAGATAAATAATCAACAAACTCTATTCCATAAGGGAATGAAATGCGGGAATGGAATGCGAATGGATTGAGGGATGGCACGCGGCGGTCGTTTGATCTAAAACGGTTTGGTGCGCCTGCCCTTGGTGTAGGCTGGCGGTCCTCACGCGCCTTGCGTCATCTCAACCTTCAGGTCGTTCGCAGCACCATGAATCTACGTTTCTTTCCCGGCCTGAATAATTTCCGTGGCATCACGCGAGACTCGGCGCGGCGTGACGTCATGGCCGGGTTGAGCGTGGCGGCCGTTGCCTTGCCGGTGGGGCTGGCGTACGCCGCAATGATGGGCGTGCCGCCCGTTGCCGGCCTGTGGGCCGCCATTGCGGGCATGCTGGGCTACGCCTTGTTCGGCTCGTCGCGCACGCTGATCGTGGGGCCGGACACCGCTACCTGCACGCTGATCGCCGCCACCTTGACGGGTATGGCGCTGACCTCGCCCGAAGACCGCCTGGTTGCGGCCACGGGCATTGCGCTGACCGTGGGCGTGGGCTGCCTGATCGCGCGCGTGCTGCGGCTGGGCGTGCTGGCCAACCTGCTGTCGCGCCCCGTGCTGATCGGCTACATGGCGGGCGTGGCCATCACGCTGGCGATGTCGCAACTGAGTGGCCTGACGGGCGTGGGCTTGCGCAATAGCGGGCTGGTGCATCCGTTTCTGGAGCTGTCGCGCCGCATTCAGGAAATTCAGATTCCAACGCTGTGCCTGGGGCTGGCGTCGTGCATTCTATTGGTGGGGCTCAAGCGCTGGCGCCCGGCGTGGCCGGGGCCGATTTTGCTGGTGCTGGGCGGCTGCCTGCTGTCGTGGCTATTCAACTTTCCCGAGCTGGGCATTGCGGTGGTGGGCGAAGTGCCTGCCGGCTTGCCCGGCATCAGCCTGCCCGTTCGGCTTGAAGGCGTGGACAGCATGCTGTTGGGCGCGGCAGGCGTGCTGGTGGTCAGCTTTTCCAGTGGCATCGTCACCGCGCGCAGCTTTGCCGCGCGCACGGGCGAGCACGTTGACCCCAACCGCGAGCTCGTGGGGTTCGGCGCGGCCAACGTCGCGGCAGGCCTGTTCCAGGGTTTCGTCGTGACGGGCGCCGATTCGCGCACGGCGGTGGGGCTGGTGGCGGGCGGGTCGTCGCCTTTGGTCAGCATCAGCGCGGCGATGGCGCTGGCGATCGTGGTGGGTCTTTTGAGTGAGCCGTTGTACTGGCTGCCGCAAGCGGTGCTGTCAGCCATCTTGCTGCTGGCTGCGGTGAGCTTGTTTGATGTCAAAGCCTTCATGCGGCTGGCGCGAATTTCCCGCATCGAACTGGCGTTCGGCGTCTTGGCAGCGGTAGGCGTGGTGGGATTCGGCGTGCTGCAAGGCGTGGCCGTGTCGGTGGGCGCCACCTTGCTGTACGCGATGTACGTGTCAGGCAACCCGCGTGATGCGCTGCTGGGCCGGTTGCCCGGCGAATCCGTGCTGGGCAAGCTGCACCTGAATCCCGAAGCGCAGCCGGTGCCGGGCGCCGTGATCTGGCTATTTGAATCGTCGGTGTGGTTCTTTAACGCCGACGCCTTCCGCCGCCGCGCGCGCGAAGTCATGGATCAGGCTGGCGATGTGCAATGGTTCGTGCTGGACGCCGAAGCCATGACGCAGGCCGATGCCGACGCGGTGGAAGCCTTGTATGAGCTCAAGCGCGAGCTCGACGACCGGCACATCACCCTGCTGGTGGCGGGCGGCCACGGCCAGTTCCGCATGGCGCTGGAACGCTCGGGGCTGGTCAAGAAGATCGGCCGCGACAAAATCTTCGGCAGCCCAGAGCAAGCGGTGGAAGCGATTGAATGTTGGCGTCAGCCAGCGCCAGAGACGTTGGCCTGAGTTTGGCCTGACGTTGCCCCGAGGTTGCTCCGACGTTGCCCCGACGTCGCCCCGACGTTGCTCCGACGTTGCTCCGACGTTGCCCCGACGTTGGCGTGCCCCTAATCGATGATGTGATAGCCGCCGTCGATGTACAGCGTCTGCCCCGTCATCAGGCGGGCGGCGTCGGTGGCGAGCCAGGCGGTGGCTTCGCCCACGTCATCAATCGACACCAGGCTGCGCGCCGGCGCCTTGGACTGGGCGCGGTCCAGCAAGGCGTCGAATTCCGCAATGCCCGAGGCGGCGCGCGTCTTCAGCGGCCCCGGTGATATCGCATGCACGCGGATGCCTTGCGGGCCGAGTTCGGCGGCCAGATAGCGCGTGGCGGATTCCAGCGCGGCTTTGACCGGGCCCATCATGTTGTAGTGTTCCACCACCATCTGCGAGCCGTAATAGCTCATGCAGAAGAGGGCGCCGCCCTTGGCCATCAGCGGTTCGGCAAGTTTGGCCATGCGGATGAATGACCAGCACGACACGTCCATCGCTTGCAGAAAGCCCTCGCGCGAACAGTCGGTGACGCGGCCGTGCAGGTCGGCGCGCGGCGCGAATGCGATGGAGTGCAGCACGAAGTCCAGCTGGCCCCATTCGGCGGTGACGCGGTCGAACACGGCTTCCAGTTCGCCCTCGTTCAACAGGTTCAGCGGCATCAGCAATGACGCATCCACCTGGCGCGCAAGCGGCTCCACATGCGGCAGCGCCTTGTCGTTCAGGTAGGTTACGGCCAGCTCCGCGCCCATCGCACGAAACGCCTTGGCGCAGCCCCAGGCAATGGAATCCGCGTTGGCGATGCCGGTAACCAGTCCACGTTTGCCGGCCAATGGCAGCGCCGGGTTGAGGGTGGGCGCGTTCATCGTTGACGCACCAAGGCCAGCGTGTGCTGCGCGATGATCAGCTCTTCGTTCGTGCGAACCACATACACGCCGATGCGGCTGTCGTCGGTAGAGATGCGCGGCCCGTGATGAGCGTTGCGTTCGGGGTCCAGCTTGATGCCCAGCCAGCCCCAATGGTCGGCGATGGCTTGGCGGATTTCGGCAGAATTTTCACCCACGCCGGCGGTGAAGACGATGCCGTCGATACCGTTCATGGCGCAGCCCAGGCCGATCATGCCTTCGGCGACGCGCCACGCGAAATACTTCAGCGCCAATTGCGCGGCGGGCGCATCGCTGGCCAGCAGTTCGCGCATGTCGTTGCTGATGCCCGACAGGCCTTTCATGCCGCAGTCGTGATAGAGCAGGTGCTCGATCTGGTCGTGGTCCATGCCGCGTTCCATCATCCACAGCACCACGCCCGGGTCCAGCCGGCCGGGGCGCGTGCCCATGGGCAGGCCTTCCAGTGCGGTGAAGCCCATCGTGCTGTCCACGCTCTTGCCTTCAAACATGGCGCAAGCCGACACGCCCGAGCCCAGATGCGCGGCAATGATCTTGCCCATCGCCAGGTCAGGCAGCGCCTGGCGCAAGCGCTGCGCGATGTACTCGTAAGACAGACCGTGAAAGCCGTAGCGGCGCACGCCTTCCTGATACAGCGATTCCGGCAGCGCGTAGCGGTCGGCCACATCGGAATGGCTGCGGTGAAAGGCGGTGTCGAAGCACGCCACCTGCGGAATCCACGGGCGGCGTTCGCGGATGACACGAATGGGCGCCAGATTGTTTGGCTGATGCAGCGGCGCAAGCGGGGTGAAGGTGTCGAGCTTGGCCAGGATGGCGTCGTCGATCAGGACGGGTTCAGACAGATCCGGGCCGCCATGCACCACGCGGTGGCCCACCGCCAGCGGCGCGCCGCCCAGATGGCCGCTTAGCCACGTGCCGACCACTTCCTGGCCGTTGGGCACGTCGGCGGCGTGGGCGGGCGCAATGTCGCGTTCGACCAGGGTCTGGCCGTCGGCGGCACGCACGCGCAAGCGGGGGTGTGACGTGCCGATGCCTTCCAGCTGCCCGCCCAGGCGCGGCGCGAGTTCTTGCTTGTCGTCGATGTCGTACAGGTAGAACTTGATGCTGGAACTGCCGGCGTTGATGACGAGAATGGTGTCGCTCATGGCTCTGGAATCCGGTAGCAATGGGGCGGGGATCAACCCCGCGTTTCAGATCAACGTTTCAGACCAACGTGTCAGTCCAACGTGTCAGTCCAACGTGTCAGTCCAACGTGTCAGGCCAGCGGACGGGCTGCTTGCTGGCTCAGGTGGTGCGCGTAGATCGCCGCCACGGCGCAAGAGGCCAGGCGCGAACGCGGGCTGTCGGCCCGGCTGGTCAGGATGATGGGCACGCGCGCGCCCAGCACAATGCCGGCGGCTTCGGCGTTAGCTAGGAACGTCAGGTTCTTGGCCAGCATGTTGCCGGCTTCCAGATCCGGCACCACCAGC
Source organism: Achromobacter kerstersii (assembly GCF_902859595.1). Classification (GTDB taxonomy): domain Bacteria; phylum Pseudomonadota; class Gammaproteobacteria; order Burkholderiales; family Burkholderiaceae_B; genus Achromobacter; species Achromobacter kerstersii. The sequence continues at coordinate 51,826 of NZ_CADIJQ010000011.1, forward strand.
ACTTGCGCCACCCCCGCCACGGGCGAGCGGATGCCCTTGATGCGCGCGGCGTCCGGGCTGATCGCGTTGTCCAGCGCCAGCGGGCCGTCCAGCAAGCCGCCCGTGATCTGGCCACGGTCAGCCATCTTGCACAGCGCGGCGGCTTCGATGGTGCTGGGAATGTTGGGCGTGACTTGTTCCACCGCCGACAAAATCGCCACGCGCGGTTCGCCCAGCCCCAGGCCCTGGTGCAGGTCGATCACGTTGCGGATGATGTCGGCCTTGGTTTCCAGGTCGGGGAAGATGTTGATGGCGGCATCGGTGATGAAGAGCGGCTCGGCGTAGGTCGGCACTTCCATGATGAATGCATGGCTGATGCGCCGGCCGCTGCGCAAGCCCGTTGTGCGAGCCACCACTTCATGCATCAGCTCGTCGGTGTGCAGGCTGCCCTTCATCAGCAAGGTGGCCTCGCCATTGCGCACCAGCGCCACGGCCGTTTCGGCGGCCGCGTGGCTGTGCGGCACGTCAACGATGCGGGCGTCGCCCAGGTTCAGGTTGAACTGGGCGGCGGTGTCGCGGATCTTCTTTTCCGGGCCCACCAGAATCGGGTGCAACAGGCCCAGATCGCGTGCTTCCAGCGCTGCCGACAGCGACGGCTCGTCGCAGGGGTGGGCGATGGCGCAGAAGGCCGGTTCCAGCGTCTGCGCGCGCGCGATGAGCTTGTCGTAATGCGTCGAGGTGGGCAGCGTCATGCGGATTTCACCTTGGCGGGTTGACGGGCGGCGGGCTTGGCGGCGCGCTTGGCGGGCGCGGCCGTCTTGGTGGCCGACGACGTGGCCGCCTTCGTAGCTGCCTTGGTAGCCGCCGTCGTGGCCGGCTTGGCGGCGGTCTTGTCGGCTGCCTTGGTCGCCGTCCTTGTCGCCGTCTTAGCAGCCGTCTTAGGGGCCGTCTTAGTGTCTGTCTTAGTGTCCGTCTTAGCAGCCGTCTTGGTCGCTACCTTGGCTGCTCGCTTCGCCGGCGCTTTCGCCTCGAGTTCGGCCGCGGCGGATTTTGCCGCCTCGGGGTGCGGCACCGCCTTCTTGGCGGGCACGCTTGCCGCCGCTTCGACCAGCGTCATGATCGGGGCGGACGGCTCCGGCAGCTTGGTCACATTGCCCTGTTCGCGCTTGAGCGCACGGCGCTCGGCCGTTTCGAAGATGCGCTCCATTTCCGCCAGGCTTTCGCGTGCAGCGGGGCTCAGCGGTTCGGCGGCTTCCAGCACATGCTTCATGTTGCGCAGCGTGCCGCGGATGGCGGCAGCGGGCGAATTTTCAAGCAGTCGCGGCATGGCCTGGATGGCGGCATCCGAATCCAGCGTCAGGATCAAGGCCTGATCGCGCGTGACGTCCTTGAATTCCTGCAAGGTCATCGCGTTGTCGGATTCGGCGCGCATCTTGCGGATCAAGGCGAAACTGCGTTCGTCCAGGCCGCCTTCCGCGCCGGATACATACAAGAGCATGCGAATGGCTGCGACGCGCAAGCCGCCTTCCTGCACCAGCGAACGCAACTCAGACGCGCGTTCTTCCATGAAGCGGCGATGTTCCGGCGACACGCCCGGGTGCTTGCGCGGCGGGCCAGACTTCGCGCCCAAGCCGGCCAGGTCCTGCACCAGCGGCGAACCATAGACGCTCATGAACGTGCGCTCATCAGCCGAGTCACGCATTTCCTGCCAGATGTTCAGGCTGGTCTCGACCCAGTTTGAGAACATTTCCTGCGCCATCAGGAAGGGGTTGGCCGACGATACTTCCTGGCGATTTTCACGCACCTGCTCGGCCACCTTGGCAATGGGCGCAATCATCGGATTGCGGTCCGAGATCAGCTCGTAGGGCAGGCGCAGCGGATGCAGGCGTTGGCTCCATTCGGCCGATTGCGGCGTGACCATGGCGCGCAACCACGGCTGCATGAAGCTGCGGTACATGCCCAGGTTGATGTCCGAAATGCGGGCAACCGCGGCAAAGCGGCGGTCGTCTTCTTCCTTGCGGTCGACGATGGCGCGCACGTCGTCCAGCTTGCGTTGTTCGAACGACAGCACGTAGTTGCCGAACGCCAGGTCGGCGTTGGGCGTGTCGGGCGTCTTGTCGACGATCTCGGCTTCGTAGATGCCGGGCGGCAGCACGTCGATCATGTCGATGTTCGACGTGAATTCCTGGTGTTCCTTGCGGGCCACGCTGCCCGACACGAAGATGCCCAGGTGGCCGATGCTTTCATGCACGGCGTAGACGATGGTCTGGCCGTGCGCCAGCACTTCGGCTTCGTTCTGATAAAGGTCGGGAATCCAGCCCAGCGCTTGCGGCGGGGGCGTGATGTTGTCGCCCTTGGAGCAGAACACCACGATGGGCGATTGGATGTTGCGCAGGTCGATGCGGATGCCGTCAGACGTCACAAGACCCGCGGTGGACAGGCGGTTGCCGACAAACAGGTTGTCGACGATGTACTGAATTTCGGGGCCGTTCAAAAATACGTGGCCGCCCCACCATTTTTCAAAGCTCAGGTAGCGGTCGGCCTCGGTGTCCACCTTGGAGTACAGGTTGTACTGCTTGGACCACAGCGTGTTGGCCGGATTCAGGTTTTCGAAGTTCTGTACCAGCCAGGCGCCGTCGAACTTGCCATTGCCCAGATCGCTGGTCATCGCCGTCAGCCAGCTGCCACCGAGCAAACCGCCGGAATAGCGCATGGGGTTCATGCCGCGCCAGCCTGCCCAATAAGACAGCGGAGCGCCGGCCACGATGATGGGGCCGAACAGTTCCGGGCGAATCGCCGCCGTCATCATGATCTGCCAGCCGGCCTGGCAGTTGGCGACCACAACAGGCTTGCCTTCCGCGTCCGGGTGCAGCGCGATGATCTTTTCCAGGAAGTGCGCTTCCGCCATCATCACGTCTTCGACGGTCTGCTCTGGCATGGGCTGGGGCAGGAAGGTGGCGAAGTAGCAGGGGTGGCCGGCACGCACGGCCACGCCGATTTCGCTTTCAGGCTTGAAGCCGCCAATGCCGGGGCCATGTCCGGCGCGGGGGTCCACGACCAGGAAGGGGCGTTTGATCGGGTCCGTTTCCACGTCGGCGGGCGGCTTGATGCGCAACAGCCCGTAGTTAACGGGGCGCGGCAATTCGCGGCCATCCAGCACCAGCTCAAACTCCATGCTCAGCACGTTGGGCGCGCGCTTGGCCATGTGTTCGTGGTACTGGTTGCCGCGCTGGCGCAGCACATCGGCGTAGAGCACGCCACGCTGCCAGGCATCCACGGCGTATTCGTAGGCGGCCGTCCAGGGGTTGAAGGACGGGGTGGGGACGCGATCGTTGCCGGAACCGGCCATGGCGATCTCCTGTAAGTTGCTCCCGGCGGCGAAAGGCCGCCGGGCCGATTCCCGAGTGGAACCGGCCGAGTTGACTTCCCCATTACACCGCAACGGATGCTGCGCTGCAACATAAGATGGGTTGATCCCGGTCAAAAAAAAGCGTGCTATCTGTCCCTGCTTAACAGGGCGTGACGCACGGCTTTGGAGAGGGCTTCAGCTGTTTGGGGCCATGGCATCGCGGCGCCTGCGGGGGAGTCAGTCCCGCGCGGCGGCGTTGTGCTCCAGCCATTTCTGGACGGAGGGCCGTTGCCATTGGGCATCGGCGTAGGCGCGCAAGGGGTCGGGCAGATCATCCAGCGCCAGGCGCTTGAGCGTCACCGCCAAGTCCAGGTCGGCAATACACCAGTCGTCGAACAGCGTCGTCTGGCCCACGCCAACCAGGTAGCTGGCCACCTGGATCAGCTTGGCCGACGCGGCGTGCGCGGCGTCGGACAGGGGCTGGCCGGCTTGGCCGTAGAACACGGTTTCAGTGGGGCGTTCCTGGCGCAGCGCGCCCAGGTCGCTGCGCAGCCACGCTTGCAACTGGCGGGCGCGGGCGCGTTCTCGGATGCCTTGGGGATACAGCGCCGCGTGCTTGGGCGCGGGGAAGACTTCTTCCAGGTATTCCTCGATGACGCTCGACTCGGTCAGGTTGAAGTCGTCATGCGTCAGCGCCGGCACGCGGGCCGTCAGCGCGCGGCATTGATAGGGCTGCATGCGTTGCTCGCCCGCACTCAGGTCAATGGGGCGCACTTCGAAAGGCAACTGCTTTTCGGTCAGCGCCACATACACCGACATGGCGTAGGGGCTAAGGAACTGGGAATCGACGTATAGCGTAATCGGGGCGCCCAAATCATGTCTCCGGTCAGGCGGGGGTTGCGATGGCGGTACGGAATCGACACGTGGCGGGAGGCCATGCGAATTGCAAAGCGTAACGCAATTGCAATTTGCCGTGTCGCGCCGGCGCGTCAGTCAACGATGAAGAGCTTGGCGCCCGTGGCGGTAGACGAGCGATGCGGTTCGGCCTGATCGGCCACCTGGTAGCTCATGCCCGGGGTCAGCAGGAATTGGCGGCCGTCTTCCAGTTCGGTGTGCAGCTCGCCTTCCAGACAGAACAGGATGTGGCCTTTGCTGCACCAGTGGTCGGCCAGGTAACCGGCCGTGTATTCGACCATGCGCACGCGCAGGTCACCAAACTGGCGGGTGCGCCAGTACGCCATGCCGGTGTCGCCAGCGTGTTCGGTGCGTTCGACTTCGGACCAATCAGTGGTGCCGAAGGGGATGTTGCTCATCTTCATCGTGAATCCTGCGGGGTGATCCGGGCGGACGGGCAAAGGGTAGGGCCGACCGGTAAAAATCAGATACTACGCCACTGATGCGACAAGTCACTGACGCTTACGGCCCAAATGCTTCCAAACGCGGCCAGCCGCCCTGGCGAATGACATTGAAAAATCGGTTCGCAACCCCTATCTTCTTGATATTCAAGGCCGGATGCGGCGCCGCCGCGCGCGGCCGAAACCGTTAAGGTGGGCTGGAACATGGAGTTCAAGGACTACTACAGCATTCTTGGGGTGGAGCGCGGCGCGTCGGAAGACGAAATCCGGCGCGCATACCGCAAACTCGCCCGCAAATATCATCCGGACGTCAGCAAGGAAAGCGACGCCGAGGTCCGCATGCGCGACGTCAACGAGGCCTATGACGTCTTGCGCGACAAAGAAAAGCGCCTGGCCTATGACAATCTTGCGGCTGGCGTGTCGCCCGATGGCGGCTTCCAACCGCCGCCAGGCTGGGACGAAGGCTTCGAATTCCACCGCGGCGCAGCGCCCGGCGACGAAGCGCAATTCAGCGAGTTCTTTTCGTCACTGTTTGGCGGACGCGGCCAGCGCGGCGGCGCGCGCCAGCAGGATTTTCGTGCGCGCGGAGACGACCATCACGCCGCCATCGAAGTCGACCTGGAAGACGCGCTCAAGGGCGCGACGCGCGACATCAGCCTACGGGCCATGGAGATGGACGACCAGGGCCGCCCCCACATGAAGACGCGCACGCTCAGCGTGCGCATTCCGGCGGGCGTGCGTGAAGGCCAGTACATCCGGCTGTCGGGGCAGGGCATGCCCGGTTACGGCGGCGGAGAAAATGGCGATCTGTACCTGGAAGTGCGCTTCAAGCCGCATCCGCAATATCGGGCGGAAGGGCGTGACCTTTACATGACGCTGCCGGTGGCGCCCTGGGAAGCCGCGCTGGGCGCGAAGGTGAACACGCCCACGCCGGGCGGCACCGTTGAAGTGTCGATTCCGGCTGGCTCGGGCAATGGGCGCAAGCTGCGTCTGCGCGGGCGCGGCATACCGGGTGATCCGCCGGGCGATTTGTACCTGGTGCTGGACCTGGTGTTGCCGCCTGCCGATAGCGAGGCGGCCAAGGCGGCCTACCGCAAGCTCCAGCAAGACGTGCCCTTCAACCCACGGCGCCACATGGGGGTTTGATCATGAAGAAAGTTGTCATCACCAGCGCCACCGTCGTGGGCAAATCACAGCCGCTCAGCGCGGACGACCTGGCGCGCGCATGCGGCGCGGAAGTGGAATGGGTCGCTCAGTTGGTAGAGGTCGGCATCGTCAACGCCAGCGGCCAGCAGGCGGAATGGTGCTTCTACAGCGTCGACTTGCAGCGCGCCCTGCACGCCCGCCGCCTTGAGCATGATTTCGGCGCCAGCCTGGACGCCGTGGCGCTGATCCTGGACCTGAGCCAGGAAGTGCGCCGCCTGAAGGCGCACCTGCGTGCGCTGGAGGGAACGGACCGCTGATTACGGCCGGGGCAGAGGGGCAGAGGGGATAAGGGGCCAGTAAACTACGCGCTTGCTTTGCCACAACAAACAAGCGAAACGCATCTTGGAGACGTCTTCCCCTTCCGCGCAGGCCCCAGCGGCCAGCGCGCGCCTGGATGGCCTGAAATCCTGCCTGCCCGTCATGATCGGCTACTTCCCGGTGGCCGTGACGTTCGGCATTGCGGGCATGGCGGCGGGGCTGACCCCGCTGCAAGTCATCCTGATTTCCGTATTTGTCTACGCCGGGGCCAGCCAATTCCTGCTGCTGGCCTCGATCAAGGCCGGCACGCCCTGGTTATGGGTGGTGGCGCTGTGTTCGCTGTTGAATGCGCGCCATCTGCTGTATGGCCCGCTGCTGTCGCGCTTTCTGCCGGCGGCGCTGCGCGACCGGTTGAAGGTCGCATTTCTGCTGACTGATGAGGTCTTCGCCACGGCCTTCAATCGCCTGCAAACCGTGCCGCCCGCGCGGCGCCAGGGCTGGATGATTGCGCTGGGGCTGGGCGCCTGGCTGACGTGGATCGCCGGCACGGCGGTGGGCGTCTACGCGGGCGACGGGCTGGAACGCCATTACCCGATGCTGTCGCAAGTGATGCGTTTCGCCTTGCCCGCGCTGTTCATGGCGCTGGTGTGCCAGAGCGCCAAGCGCGGCATGGGCTTGCCCGTCATCGCCGCGGTGGCGGGCGCGGCCGCCGTGGCCGCCATGGGGCATACGACGCTGGCGATTCTGGTCGGCGCCATCGTCGGCTGCGTGGCCTACCGTTTGAAGAGGTCAGCATGAACGCCGAAGGCTTGGGTTTTTGGGGCGCGGTGATTGCGATGGCCGTCATTACGTATCTGACGCGCGCGCTGCCTTTCATGTTGTCCGAACGCAGCCGCCTGTTGCGCCATTTGTCGCGCGAAGGCTCGGCGCTGGCCGCGCTGGGGCCCAGCCTGCTGGCGGGCATCGCGGCGGCGGTGATCGTGCCTGACTTGATGGATGCGGGGGCGGACGCCGCCCGCATCGCGCCTTATGTGGGCGGCTTGGTCGTCACGGGCGTGGCCGCGCGCCTTGTCGCCAATACTGGCGTCGCCGTGTTGTTGGGAATGGCGGGGTATGGCGTGTTGCTGGCGTTGGCTGGGTGAACGCGGCGGGGTGAATGCAGCGGGGGTGAATGCAGCGGGAGTGAGTGCAGCGGGGTGAATGCGGCGGGGCGAATGCAGCGGGGTGAATGCAGCGAGGTGATTGCGGCGTACTGAACCCAGCGGGCTTAACCCAGCGGGCTTAACGCCGCCTCCTTTTTTTTACGCCTTCTTGCCTTGCACGCGCGCCTGCAAATCCGCTTGCCACAGTTCCGGACGGCCCAGATACTTGGCCGGTTCCAGCAGCGTGTACACGCCGTCCTGCTCTAGCGCCATGGTGGGAAAGCCCGTGCCGCCCACCTGTGCAAGCAGCTTCCGGCTGGCCGCGATGTGGGCGGCGGTATCCGCGCCTTCGGCCGTTGCGTAGGCGGCATCGAACGCATCGCCGTCCAGGCCAATTTCGCGAGCCAGCAACTTCAGCACCACCGGGTCGGCAATGCGCTTGCCTTCTACGTAGTGCGCCACTTGCAAGCGCTTGAGCAAGTCCAGCCCGCGGCCCGCCAGCGTTTGCGCAGCCAGGATGGCGGTGGTGGGCGGTTCGGAGTCGAACACGGCGCCCGTGTCGAGCAGTAAACCGTCGAAGTAGTCCTTGCCGAAAGTCTGGCCTGTCAGGCCCGCGATGCGTTCATCGTGCGGCATGACGTAGCGTCGCAAGGCGTCAGAGACGGGTTGGCGGTTGCCGCCGGTCATCATGCCGCCGCCATGGGGCGTGACTTGCAGGCCGGCGACGCGGCGGGCGGCGTCCACGAGCGGCGCGGCGCCATAGCACCAGCCGCAAAGCGGATCAAAAATGTAATGCAGGGTGGGGGTCGAGGTAGCCATGGCGCCATGGTAGACGCGGGCTTTGCTGAAAAACAGCCCTGGCGCGGTTGCCAGAGTGTTGCATCGGCCGTGCGGATTGCCCGCACGGCCGTCTTGCCATTAGCCGGTCATTAGCCAGCCATTAGCCAGCCATTAGCCAGCCATTAGCGGGCCATCAGCCGGCCATTGGCCAACCACAGCCAGCCATTACCCCGCGATCTGCACGCCGATCCAGAACAGGCCGGCCGCCAGCGCCATCGACGCGGGCAGGGTCAGCACCCAGGCCAGCAGGATGTTGCGCACGGTGTTGCCTTGCAGGCCGGTCTTGTTGGCGATCATCGTGCCTGCCACGCCTGAGGACAGCACGTGGGTGGTGGACACGGGCAGGCTGAACACGTTGGCCAGACCGATGGCGGCCACCGCCGTCACCTGCGCCGACATGCCTTGCGCATACGTCATGCCTTGCTTGCCGATCTTCTCGCCCACGGTCAGCACCACGCGGCGCCAGCCCACCATGGTGCCCGCGCCCAGCGCCAGGGCCACCGCCACGATCACCCAGAAGGGCGCGTATTCGGTGGTGGCGGTCAGGTCGGCGCGCAGGCGTTGCAAGTCGGCGCGTTCACGGGCGGGCAGCCCTTCAATGCGCGACACCTTCTTGGCGGTATCGTCCAGGCACAGCAGATAGCGGCGGACGTCGATGCGCTTTTCTGCCGACAGGTCGGCGTAGTTGCTGACGCCCGCCAGGTCGGTTTGCAGGGCGGCAATCGTCGGCACGGTCAGTTCGGGGTCGCAGCGGAAATTGCGGGGCAGTTCGGTGGTGGAATCCGAACGCTTGAGCGCCAGGAAGTCGCCCAGCATCGCTTCGTTGCGCTGGTAGAACACGTTCAGATGGTTCGCCGCGTCGCGGGTGCGTTCGATCTGGTAGGTGGTGCTGGCCGTATCCAGCACGAAGTTGGCCGGCACGATGCCGATCAGCACCAGCATGATCAGGCCAATACCCTTTTGCCCGTCATTGGAACCGTGCACAAAGCTCACGCCCATGGCGGACAGCACCAGCACCAGGCGGTTCCAGAAGGGCGGGTGCTTCTTGTTGTCGATGGCGCGGCGCTGGTCAGGCGTTTTGTGCATCTTCGAGACCGGCAGCCACCGCTTGAGCAGCAGCAACAACCCGCCCGCCACCACAAAGCCGGCGATGGGCGAGGCTACCAGCGACAGGCCGATATCGACCGCCTTGCCCCAGTTGACGCCATCGGCCAGCGGCAGGTCGGTGATCAAGGCGTTGGCCAGGCCCACGCCCAGGATCGAACCGATCAGCGTGTGCGAGCTTGACGCCGGGATGCCGAAGTACCAGGTGCCCAGGTTCCAGGCGATGGCCGCGGCCAGCATGGCGAACACCATGGCCAGCCCGCGTCCCGTATCCACATTGATCAGCAGCTCCACCGGCAGCAGGTGCACGATGGCGTATGCCACCCCCACGCCGCCCAGCAGCACGCCCAGGAAGTTGAAAATGCCGGACAGCACTACCGCCAGATGCGGCGGCATGGCCTTGGTGTAAATGACCGTGGCCACGGCGTTTGCCGTGTCGTGAAAGCCATTGATGAATTCAAAGGCCAGGACGAATGTCAGGGCCAGCACAAGACTGAGGCCGACCCAGAGATCTAGGCCGTGGAAGAGGTCGAACATGGAGGCGGGGGGCGAGGTTCCGGCGAGAGGAGCCGATTATTGCAGATTTGTGACCTGACCCTGGTTGCGTTGGAAAACCAAAGCCTGGTCCGTCCCCGTCAGCCGCTTCAGAACTTGGAGTACTGGAACTCGATTTCCATCGGTTTGCCCAGGTTGGCGGCCGTGTCGGCCTGAATCAGCAGCACGGCCAGCACGCCCAGATACAACAGGCACAGCCAAAGGGTTCTTTTCATATCTGGGCGCCTGTCATGGCCGGAAGGTCTCGGCGATTTTCTGATTCACACGCAGCCAGCCCAGTTCGCCCAGGTGCTGCACGTCGCGCAGCATCCCGACTTCGAACGGCGCGCTGTACATGTCCATGCAGGTCATGGCGTAGCGCTGGCACAGCGAGGCCACTTCGCGTTGCACGGGTTCAAAGCGATTCAGATCCTTGAACACCATCGGGTGCAGCGGCTGCATCACAAACAGCGCGTTCACGTTGTGCTGGCGCAGCAGCGCCATCAGCGCGGTCAATTCGCGCAGCTCGTCGCGCCCGGTCAGGGGCTGCGGCTGGTAGGCGGTCTTGCCGCCTTCGGGGATCGTGCGCAGGTACTTGTTGAAGAAGTCATCGCGAACGGCATAGCGGTTGCCGGCCATCAGGCTCTGTTCCGCGCTTTGGGCCTCTTGGGCCAGCGCATCCCAGTCGACGACGCGCGCGGCGGCGGCCGGGCCTTCCGGTTCCTGCACGGGGGCGGATGCGGCGTACGCGGGCGCCCATAGATCCACCAGGCGCTGGCGCAACACGTAGGCCTGTTCGGCCATCATCGACCAGGCCACGCGGGCGTCGCCCTTGTCTTGCAGCCAGCGGGCGAGTTCCGCCCGGCCCTCGGGCTGCTTGAGCAGGCGCGGCAAGAGCGGGTTGGCGTGTTCGTTGAATTCGTCCGCGCTCAGTCCCCCGTCGCCATCGAACCAGCCGGGCGACAGCATGATCACCACCCGGGACGCGGGCGACAGGTCATTGGCCAGCGCGGCCAGCACAAACTGCATGCCCAGAGACTGGAAGCCCGAATGGCCATACGCCAGCACGGGCATCTGCAATTCGTCGGCCAGGTAGCGATACGGCACGAAACGCAGGTCGTTGCTGGTCAGCTCGGACGACCCCAGGATCACCAGCCGGTCGCCCGTGCGCAGCGCCTGGCTCAGCCGCGACAGGTTGCGCGTCTGCTCATTCAGGGTGTTGCCCAGGTTGGGGATGTAGATGCCGGGTGCGGCGGCGGGGACTGGCTCGGTCTTCAAGGCCAGCGGGTGCCAGGCGACCCAGCCGGCAACGACGGCGGCGGACAGGGCCAGCGCCGCGGCCAGCGCGTGCTGCCGAAGAGTGCGTTTGAACATGGGATGAGGCGGGCGCGCTGGAAATTCGAATTAGATTGTTAGCGGATGTTATCCAGCGCGTATGACCGGAACAAGCGCGGCAAACCCCAAGCGGCGGCGATTCGCATTTTTGCCACAAGGCGAGGGCGCTTGAGCCGGCCGGGGCAGCGCTTCCTCCTGGGAAAGAATGCGATAGCATCGACATCGCGGCGCGCTTTAAGGATTTCCAGGATTGACCGCGCCGCGCTGTCTTCCCAAATCTCCTTACCGATATCAGCCGCCCATGACCGCCATTCCCCGTATCGCCCGCCGCCATCCCGACGACCTGATCATCGGCCTGGTGTCCGTCTCTGACCGCGCCTCGTCCGGCACCTACCAGGATCAGGGGCTGCCCGCGCTGCGCGAATGGCTGGGCTCGGCGCTCGCGTCGCCGTGGCAGGCGGTGGACCGGCTGATTCCCGATGAACCGGCCCGCATTTCCGAAACGCTGATTGAACTGGTCGACATCTGCGGGTGCGACCTGGTGCTGACCACAGGCGGCACCGGGCCGGCTCGCCGCGACGTCACACCCGAGGCCACGCTGGCGGTCGGCACCAAGGAAATGCCGGGCTTTGGCGAACAGATGCGCCAGATCAGCCTGCGTTTTGTGCCCACGGCGATCTTGTCGCGCCAGGTCGCCGTCATCCGCGAAACGCCGTCGCATGCCGCGCTGATCGTGAACCTTCCTGGCCAGCCGAAGTCCATACGCGAGACCTTGGAAGGGCTGAAGGGCGACGACGGCGCCGTGCTCCTGCCTGGCATCTTCGCCGCCATTCCCTATTGCATCGACCTGATCGGCGGCCCCTACGCGGAAACGCATGCCCAGGTCATCGACGCCTTCCGCCCCAAATCGGCCCGCCGCGCGCCCAAGGCCTGATTGACCGCTGCGTTATAGTTTTGGCCGTTTTTGTCCACCCCGCTTCCGTCCACCATTTTCTGCTTGAGAGTCTGACCGTATGAAGGTTCGCATCGCCCTGTCCCTTACCGTCCTGGCTGCCTTGTCGGCCTGCGCCAATGTCAAAGACGTGCGCCAGCGCGACCCGGTCTTCTATGGCGCCACCCAGCGCACGGCCGAGGACTACACGACCTGCGTGGCCTCCGCCTGGAAGAATATGGGCGTCAATTTCAAGCAGAACGCCGTGCGCAACGGCTTTGAACTGGTCCAGGAAGACAGCCTGGGCGTCGAAGCCGTGCTGACGACGACCACCTGGAAGGGCAAGACCGAAACGCGCCTGTCGACCCGCATCGCGCGCCGCGATCAAAGCATCATCGAACCGGCGAACCTGTGCCTGTAAGCGCCCCGATGCCCGTAACCGTTGCATTCCAACGCCGCGACATCCTGCGCTTGGGTCTTGCCGCCGCCGCCCTCAGTCTGAGCCTGCCGGCTCGCGCTCAGGCGCAGCAGGGCTTCATCACCCGCAAACTCAATGCGCCCGTGCCGGGCGGCGTTGCCGTGTTGCCGCTGGGTGACGCCGAGCGCGCGCCCGAAGTCACGTTCCTGGACCGCCGCGTGCTGGTCGTGCGCGAAGAGGGCAAGCAGTGGATCGCCATCATCGGCATTCCGCTCAGCGTGAAGCCTGGCGAACAGCAGGCGGTGGTGACGGATGCGCGCGGCCCGCGCAAGCTGCCGTTCAAGGTGGGCGCCAAGGAATACGTGGCGCAGCACATCACGCTGAAGAATCCGCGTCAGGTGGACCCCAATCCCGACGACATGAAGCGCATCGAACGCGAAATGGCCGAGCAAAGCGCGGCCAATCGGACGTATCGCGCGGGCGTTATGCCCAGCAACCTGTTGCTGGACCGCCCGGTGAACGGCGGGCGCCTGTCCAGCCCCTTCGGCTTGCGGCGCTTTTTCAACGGTCAGGAACGCAACCCGCATTCCGGGCTGGACTTCGCCGTGCCGGCGGGTACGCCGATCAAGGCGCCTGCAGCGGGCATCGTGGTGCTGGTGGGGGATTATTTCTTCAACGGCAAGACGGTGTTCCTGGACCATGGCCAGGGCTTCGTCAGCATGTTCTGCCACATGTCGGCCATCGATGTGAAGGTGGGCGACGAGGTGCCGCGTGGCGGCGTGGTGGGCAAGGTGGGGGCGACGGGCCGGGCGACCGGGCCGCATCTGCACTGGAATGTCAGCCTGAACGATGCGCGGGTGGACCCCGCCATTTTCATCGGGGCGTTCAAGCCCTGATCGGGGGGGCTACGCTGGGCGGCGGCGGGGTCACTGCCGCCAAATCTGACCAAACTCGGCCCAACCTGGCCCAGCCCAGCCCAGCCCAGCCCAGCCCGGCCATGCGCGCGTCAGACCGTGGCGGTCTGTTGCGCTATCTTGTTCAGCACGAACTGGTGCATGCGCTCGGCATACTCCATCTGCTGGCGCACGTGGAGCTGCTCGGCTTCCTGGTCATCCAGGCAGTTGTCGTACTTGATCTTGGCTTCGGCGTAGGTCAGGCCGGTATTGCGCAGGCTGTTGATGAACGCCTCGCGCGACTGATTGAGCAGGCGCAGGCCTTCTTCCCCCTTCACGAACCTTCGTCGTGCCAGGGAAAGCTGGTCAGCAGCGGCTTGCAATTCTTGTTTGAGATCCATCTTGCTTCATGCGTATTCCGTCAGACATTGCGCCTGACTTGGGGGCCATTCTTTCACGAATGGACGTCCCACGCATTACGGCATGTCGCGGCTTGGGCTTAAGGCCAGTCTCGGCCCGAGGCCCGCGCGCAGCAGGGTCAGGGAGCCGGCCCAGGGCCGGCCCTGAGGCCCTGGCTTAACGGCGGTATTGCTGGGGACGATGCGGCGCGGGAGCGCGTTCGTCTTTGTGGCGGAAGTTGATGCGGCCCTTGGTCAGGTCATAAGGCGACATTTCCAGGGTGACGCGGTCGCCCGCCAGGATGCGGATGCGGTGCTTGCGGATACGGCCGGAGGCGTAGGCGCCGACTTCGATGCCGTTGTCCAGTTTGACGCGGTAGCGGCTATCGGGCAGCACTTCGTCAACAATGCCATCCAATTCGATGAGTTCTTCTTTAGCCATTCTCTACTCCTTGATCAATACGCGCAGCCAGGCCGGCGGCATGACGCGCCGCATGTAGCGGCAAGCGCGTTGGACACAGATAACCAGGTCCAGCGGTTTGAACGTAAAACGTTCGGGCAAGCGCGGGTAAGGGCCACGGCATCACAAGGGGATGTCTGATATGACGGATACTCGCGCAGCGTGGGCAATGTGCGCGCGGTGCGCGGCTTGGTCGCGGCACCGTGCAAGCGCACAGCGCCGGAAGAAGCGGGTTGGATCGTTTGCTGCAATGCCGGGCGGCGCGGGGGTCGTGCTGGGGTAACGCGGCGCAATTGGCAGAGGTGCGATTTGTTCCCAAATCCATTCCCAAACCGGGAACTGCCTGGGTATCTAGGGGATTGACCCGAAGGAGTACAGGTTGGGTACGCAGAGTGACCGAAGCCCGGTTTTTGCGGAAAAATCACGGACTGATGTTACAGCAAAGCGCAACGATTAGCCAGTTTTTATCTGTCGTTGCGCCGTGATAGTTGTTGCTGAACGACTCTACGCCCCCGGGATGCGCGCCTGGTAGTCGGCTTCCCAGCCGCGATGCGCCGACCAGAAGGGGCCGGGATCGCGCCCTGCCAAGCGGGCCGACAACACGCCCAGATGCGTGTGCCATCCGCCTGCCACGTCCACCATGTCGTTGCGCGAGTTCAGTTTGCGGTGCGTCAGCACCAGCAGCGTGCCTTCGCCTTGCGGCGTCAATTCAAACGTCACCTCGGACGGCACGCCCTGCGATCCACCCCATGTGAAGGCCAGCAGCCGGGGCGGCTCGCACCGGGTGATCACGCCATGGGTTGTGACGCCGTTCTCATACGGCGTGTAGGGCTCGGGCGTGGGTTCCTTTACCGATGACAGGTCCGCGTGCACGAAGCGCAAGGTCACGCCGCCGCCCTCGCGCAGCTCCATGTCGCCAGTGGCCAGCCAGCGGCCCCGCTTGTCGGATTCGGTCAGAAATGCCCAGACGGTTTCCACGCTGGCGGGAAGCGTGCGGGTAAAGCGCAGGGACGTGGGGTCCAGGACGACGCCGTGTTCACTCATGTTGCTCTCCATGGGAAGTGGACGGGGCCACGCCGGCGCTGGCGGCAATCGCCGATTCCAGCGCATCCAGCTTGCCCGCCCAGAACTGTTCATAGAAGCGCAGCCACTGCATGGCCTCGGCCATGGGTTCGGGATTCAGGCTGCACACGTGCGTGCGGCCATGGATGGTGCGCCGGATGAGACCGGCGCGTTCCAGGGCCTGCACATGTTTGGAGGCGCCAGCAAAACTCATGCGCAAGGGCGCGGCCAGCTCTCCGATGGTGTGATCCCCTTGCGCCAGGGTGCGCAGCATGTCGCGGCGCGTGGGGTCGGCCAGCGCGCGAAAGACGGCATCCAGAGCGGGGGAGGGAATAAGTTCAACCATGCGGTTGAATATAAATCGGCCGCCGCAGTTCTTCAACCATCAGGTTGAGAATTTATGTAACGGCTTGCGCGACGGGTTCGTGCGCGTCTTCGATGGCGCCCGGGTGTTGCGGAAGGTTGTCCGTGATGTCGAACCACGGCGCCTTGCTGCCTACATGACAGTGCGCGGCAGGTTTGATGCCGGGATCATCGTCCAGGGCGCCCAATGGCAAACCATAGGTATCCGGAGTCTGGTCGAAGCGGCTGAGCAACGGCGTGCCGCAGGCTTCGCAAAAACCGCGGTAATTGCCCGGCGACGAGGCATACCAGGTGACGTGGTTTTCGCCCTTGGTCCATTTGAAGTCGGTGACTTGAACCGACGCTCGGCTGCGAAAGGCGGCGCCATGCGACTTGCGGCACATCACGCAATGGCAATTCAGGGCGTTGGTGAGAGGGCCGTCGATTTCATATTCAACGCGGCCGCACAGGCAAGAACCTTTGATCATGATGACCGCCCGGCAAGTGGGGAAACAGTTCGAATATACCCGCGCCGTCAAACCGCTGCGACAGGCCGGTCGGCGCATTTATGACGCAGGTCTTTCAATCGATTGCTGACCCCGTATTTTCTGTCAACGGATTCAATCTCCGGGTCATCGCGCTGTCATGCGCCCAAAACAGAATGCCGCAATGACCACATACAAGGGGATCAAGCGATGACGTACGCCATCGAAGTACATGCCTTGAGCAAGACGTTCCATGCCGGCGCCAAAGCGCTGGACAACGTCAGCCTGCAAATCGCCGACGGCGAAATGGTGGCCTTACTGGGCGCATCGGGCTCGGGCAAATCCACCTTGCTGCGTCATCTGGCGGGCTTTGTCGCGGGTGATGCGGGCCAGGGCAGCGTGACGGTCAATGGCCAGCTCATTCAACAGAATGGCCGCCTGAGCCGCAACGTGCGCCGTGCGCGCGCCAGCATCGGTTTCGTGTTCCAGCAATTCAATCTGGTGGGCCGCCTGCCGGTCATCACCAATGTGCTGACGGGCTTGTTGCCGCGTGTGCCGCTGTGGCGCAGCCTGACCCGCTGGTTTCTGCGCGCTGAAGTGCGCCAGGGGCTGGATGCGCTTGCGCAGGTTGGTATAGACGACTACGCATTTCAGCGCGCCTCCACCTTGTCGGGCGGCCAGCAGCAGCGCGCCGCGATTGCGCGCACGCTGGTGCAAAACGCCCGCGTGATCCTGGCGGACGAACCCATCGCGTCGCTGGACCCGGAATCGTCGCGCCGCGTGATGGACACGCTGGCGCAGATCAACCGCAGCCGCAAGGTGGCCGTGGTGGTGTCGCTGCATCAGGTGGATGTGGCGCTGCGCTATTGCCCGCGCGTGGTCGCGCTGCGCCACGGCAAGGTCGTCTACGACGGCCGCGCCGCCGACCTGACGCCCGAGATGCTGCGCAACCTGTACGGATCGGAACTCAGCGAGCTGCTTCCCGAATACACGCAACAGGCGCCGGCCATGCCGGGCCTGGCGCCGTTGTCTCAGCTGGCGCAAGCCGCCTGACGTGCGGCCTGACATGCCGCCTGACATGCAGTCTCACATGCCGCCTGACATGCAGCCTGCCACGCGGCCTGTTCTGCCCCTCGGTCACCTCTACCCCAGTCACTTTCGCCCCAGTCACTTTTGGCCATTTCCCCCGGAGCCATCCATGCTACGCAGAACCTTCGTCACCCTGATCGCCGCCGCCGCGTTGTCCACGCAGGCTTACGCGCAAGACGCCAAGACGTTGAACTTCGGCATCATCTCGACCGAGTCGTCGACCAACCTGAAGTCCGTCTGGCAGCCCGTCATTGATGACCTGAGCCGCGCCATTGGCGTGCCGGTCAAACCGTTCTTCGCGTCGGACTACGCCGGCATCATCGAAGGCATGCGTTTCAACAAGGTGCAGATGGGCTGGTTCGGCAACAAGTCGGCCATCGAAGCCGTGGACCGCGCCAAGGGCGAAGTGTTCGCCTCGGTCATCGACAAGGACGGCAACCCGGGCTACTGGTCGCTGTTGATCGTCAACAAGGACAGCAACCTGAAAACGCTGGACGACGTATTGAAAAGCGGCGGCAAGCTGAGCTATGGCGCGGGCGATCCGAACTCCACGTCCGGCACCGCCGTGCCTGGCTACTACTTGTGGGCCGCCAACAAGATCGAACCCAAGACCTTCTTCAAGACGGTGCGCGCCAGCAACCACGAAGCCAACCTGCTGTCCGTCATCAACAAGCAGGTAGACGTGGCGGTGAATAACACCGAAGCGTTGGAGCGCTATCGCCTGAGCACCGGCAAAGACGCTAACGACAGCGTGCGCGTGCTGTGGAAGTCGCCGCTGATTCCGGCCGACCCCCTCGTCATGCGCAGCGACCTGCCGGCCGACCTGAAGGGCCGCATCCGTGACTTCTTCATCAACTACGGCAAGGGCAAGGACGCCGAGCGTGAAATGGCCAACCTGAAGGCGCTGACCTACCAGGGCTTCCGCGCGTCCGACAACCAGCAACTGGTGCCGATCCGCCAGATCGAACTGGCGCGTGAAAAGGCCAAGGTCGAAGCGGACAGCACGCTGGGCCAAGCCGACAAGCAAAAGCAATTGGCGGACATCGATAGCAAGCTGGCCAGCCTGGGCCAGCCCGCCGTCGCCAAGCAGTAAGCCAAGCAATTAGCCACGTAGTAAGCCAAGCAATTGGCCAAGCATTAAGACGGTCAGGCGGCGCGCCATCAGGTGCGCCGGCCTTGCCCTTGTTGAACGCCATCACGCGGACCGCCTGACGCCATGAACCTAGCCACTCACTCTTCCCGCCTGCCTGCCGCGCCGCGTTCGTCGCTGCCGGTCCTGCTTGTCTGGGCCGTCGTCCTCGCGCTGCTGGTCATGTCATGGCAGGGCGCGGACATGCGGCCGATGGACCTGTTGCGCGACTCGGGCAACATGGCCCAATTCGCCGCCGACTTCTTCCCGCCCAATTTCCGCGACTGGCGCATGTACCTGGACGAGATGATCGTGACGGTGCAGATCGCGGTGTGGGGCACATTCCTGGCCATCGTCGTGGCGGTGCCGCTGGGGCTGCTGTGCTCGTCGAACATGGTGCCCGCGTGGGTCTATCAGCCAATGCGCCGCCTGATGGACGCGTGCCGCGCCATCAACGAAATGGTGTTCGCGATGCTGTTCATCGTGGCCGTCGGCCTGGGGCCGTTCGCTGGCGTGCTGGCCTTGTGGGTACACACCACGGGCGTGCTGGCCAAGCTGTTTTCCGAAGCGGTCGAAGCCATCGACCCGCGTCCGGTCGAAGGCGTGCGCGCCACCGGCGCCAACGCACTGGAAGAAATCGTCTACGGCGTCATCCCGCAAGTGCTGCCGCTGTGGATCTCGTATTCGCTGTATCGCTTTGAATCCAACGTGCGGTCGGCGTCCGTCGTCGGCATCGTGGGCGCGGGCGGCATCGGCACCGTCCTGTGGGAAATCATCCGCAGCTTCCGCTACGCCGAAACCTGCGCAGTGATGATCATCATCGTCGCGTTCGTGATCGTGATCGACATGCTGTCGTCAAGGATTCGGCGGGCGTTGATTTAGCAATGCGGAGTGGGGGCCTGTTTGTGCAGGCGGCCCAACTGACTTACGCCTGCCGCAACGCCAGAAACGCCGGCAGCGCCAGCAGCGCCGCCAGTCTTGCGTTGTCAACATCAGCCTCGGACACTTGCGCGCGCGTCATCAGGAAGTTCACCGTGCCCAGGCAGGTGTCCCCGTAGACGACGGGCACGTTGATCACCGATTGCAAACCAAGCTCGCGGATGGCGTCGTGGTCGTTGAAGAATTCGCGGATGGCGTCGACGCCTTCGCCCACGAACACGCGTTGCTCCAGCAACACATGGCGGCCCCAGGGGGTGCCGTTTTTGTCTTTGCTGCCGCCGGGCGGGTAAGCCTTGGGGTTGGAGCTGTACAGGCGCACGACGCGCATGGCGTCGGCGTCGTAGCGGTTGACGGTGCACAGCGTGTGTTCAAGCGAGGCGCGGGCGTAGGCGTCGATCGCCGCGAACGCCGCCGTGGCGTCGGCGGCGGCGTACGCCAGCGCGACCGCGTGCACGCCGGCCAAGGCTGGCGTGACGGAAGTCGGTTGCGATGTCATTCGGCGGTAATTCCCAATTCCTTGATCAGCTTGCCGTACTTGTCGGCGTCGCGCGTCAGGATCTGGCCGAATTGTTCCGGCGTGGTTTCCGTCAGCAGCACGCCCATGTCGCCCATTTTCTTGATGACGTCGGGACGCTTCAGAATCAGGTTGATTTCGCGGTTCAGGCGGGCGGTCAGTTCAGGCGGCATGCCGGCGGGGCCGAACGCGCCGTACCAAACCGACAGCTCGTAGCCCGGCAGCGTTTCGGCTACCGTCGGCACGTTGGGCATGAGTGGCGAGCGCTTTTCTTCGGTGACGGCCAGCAGCTTCAGCTTGCCCGTCTGCACGTGCGGCAGGGTTTGCGTGCCGGCGCTGAACAGCACTTGCGTGCGGCCCGCCACCGTGTCCAGCACCGCAGGCGCGCCGCCACGATACGGGATGTGCATCATCTTCACGCCAGCGGCTTTTTCGAACAGCGCGGCGCTCAGGTGGTTGGTCGAACCCTGGCCGGCGGACGCGTACGCCACGGTGTCCGGGTGCGCTTTCAGGTAGTCGACGAATTCCTTCACGTTGGTGGCCGGCACCGACGGATGCACCACCATCGTGTTGGTGACCAACGCCAGTTCGGCGATGGGCGTGAAGTCCTTCACGCCGTCAAACGGCATGTTGGAATACAGCGCCTGATTCATCGTGTGCGTGCTCATCGAGCCGACCAGCAGTGTGTAGCCATCGGGCTTGGCGCGCGCGACGAAGGCGGTGCCGATGTTGCCCGATGCGCCCGAACGGTTTTCCACGATGACGGGCTGGCCGAGCGATTGGGTCAGCCCTTCGGACAGCACGCGCGCCAGGATGTCGGTGGACCCGCCTGCCGCCCACGGCACGATCAGCGTGATGGGCTTTTCAGGCCAGGCGGCCTGCGATACCGCGGGCGCGGCCAGGGCCAGGCCCAGCGCGCACGCGCGCAGCAGTCGTTTGAATTGCACTTTCATGATGTTTACCCCTTGTGTCAGTGCCGGTCTGGACGCCGGCTGGAAAGAAAATAGATGCGTGTTCGTTGTGTGGCTACCGGCCAACGGCGTAACCCTGCATGCCGCGCGGGTTGGCGCCGGCGCGCAGCAGCAGGCCGCCGCCCGCCCCGGGTTCGCGTGTGCAGGCGCTGATGCGTCCTTCGGACCACGCGGGGCCGACCTTGACGTCGTGGCCGGCGGCGCGCAGCGCTTCAATGGTGGCCTCGGGCAATCGTGATTCCACCGTCAGACGGTTCAGCGTTTGCGTGCGCGGCCAGAACGAACCGGGGAAGTGGTCGATGTGCCAGGACGGCGCATCGATGGCCTCTTGCAGATTCATGCCCATGGCGTGGCGCAGGAAAAAGGCAACCGTCCATTGATCCTGCTGATCGCCGCCCGGCGTGCCAAACGCCATATAAGGCTGGCCGTCGCGCAGCACCAGGCCCGGCGACAACGTCGTGCACGGGCGCTTGCCCGGTTGCAGTTGGCCGGCGACGCCGTCGTCTAGCCACGTCATTTGCAAACGGGTCGTCAGCGGAAAGCCCAGCCCCGGCACGACCGGGCTGGACGACAGCCAGCCGCCCGACGGCGTGGCCGCCACCATGTTGCCGTCGCGGTCGATGACGTCGATCTGGCAGGTGTCGCCGACGAAGATTTCGCGTGCGGCCCATTCGGCCACGGGCGGCAAGGCGGCAAACGTCGGCTCGCCCACGCCAAAGCGCGTGTCGGAGGCGGCCAGTGTGCGGTCGGCAGCGGCCAGGTCGGGCAGGCGCGGCGCCACGCCTGCCGGGCTGCCCGGTTGCAAGGTGGCAGACGCGGTGCCAAGAATGCTGGCGGCGCGCGTCTTGGCGTAGGCATCGCTCAGCAAGGCAGCCAGCGGCACCTGCACAAAATCGGGGTCGCCATACCAGGCGGCGCGATCGGCGAACGCCAGCTTGGCGGCTTCGGCGATGCGGTGCACGAATTCAGGCGAGGTCGGGTCCAGGCCATCCACACCCAGATGCCGCAGCATGGCCAGCTGCTGCAAATGCACCGGCCCTTGCGACCACACGCCGCATTTGGCCACCGTGTAGCGGCCGTATTGCGTGGTGACGGGTTCGTCATACGTGGCGCGCCAATCGGCCATGTCCGACTTGCGCAGCAGGCCGCGATTGCGTTGCCCGGTGGTGTCGCGCACGGCTTCGTGGGTGTAGAAGGCGTCGATCTTGTCGGCGACAAAACCGCGATACCAGCACGCCAGCGCGGCGTCGATGCGGCCCACGCGGTCGCTGCTGGCCGCATGCGCTTCGTCCAGGATGCGGGCGTAGGTGGCGGCGATGGCGGGCGTGCGGAACAAGGCGTCGGGCGCGGGCACGCGGCCATCGGGCAGCCAGACATCGCGCGAGCTCGTCCATTCGTCGCGGAACAAGGCCTGCACGGCAAGAATGGCTTGCGACACGCGCGGCACCAGCGGAAAGCCGTTCTGCGCATAGTCGATGGCGGGCTGCAGCACATCGGCCAATTCCCAGGTGCCGTAGTCGCGCAGCAGGGTCAGCCACGCGCCGAACGCACCCGGCACGGTTGCGGGCAGCAGCCCGATGCCCGGCACCAGCTCCACGCCCAGCCCACGAAAGTAAGCGGGCGTGGCCAGCGCGGGCGCGGGGCCTTGGCCGCACAGCGCGCGCATGCGCTTTTCGTTTTCGCTCCAGAACAGAATGGGCACTTCGCCGCCCGGGCCGTTCAGGTGCGGCTCGACAATCTGCAAGGTGAAGCCGCCCGCCACGGCCGCGTCGTACGCATTGCCGCCGCGCTCCAGCACGCCCATCGCCACTTGCGAGGCGAGCCAGTGCGTGGACGAGACCACGCCGAAGGTGCCGCGGATTTCAGGGCGGGTGGTGAACGACGGAGATGCGGGTGAAGGTGCGGATGCGCTCATGGTCGACGGGGCCGGCAGCGGTTGGGAATGCCTGAAGTATAGGATCGTGAAATAACTGGATTCATCTTTATTGGCATAATTCGATAACCGTATAGTTATAGAGAAAACCGTGAGCTGGGATGCCGCCCGTTTGGCCAACCGCCTGAAGCACCGCCATCTGGCGCTGCTGATCAACATCGCCGCGCATGGCTCGTTGACCCGTGTGGCCGCCGCCACCGGCATCAGCCAGCCCGCCGTCACCAAGGCGCTGGCCGAGCTTGAAGACATCTTCGGCGGCCCGCTGTTCGTGCGCAGCGGCCGCGGCCTGCTGCCCACTCCGTTGGGCGATCTGGCGCTGGTGCGCGCGCGGCACATGCAAAGCGATCTGGACTTGTGGGCGCGCGAAGTTGAAGCGCTGCATGCGGGCCATTCCGCGCACCTGAACGTGGGCGTGGTGCCCTACGTGTCCAGCGCCTTGTTGACGGCGGCCATCAGCCGGCTGCATCAGCGCTATGGCGTCACGCTGACGCTGCACCGCGCCACCACCGATCATCTGGTGCCCATGCTGCGCCGGCACGAGCTGGATTGCGTGATCAGCCGCGCGACGTCCACGGTGATGCTGGACGACCTGATCCACCGCGTGCTGTACCGCCAGCGGCCGCGGCTGATTGCGCATAGCCGGCTGGCGCAGCGGCTTGCGCGCCGCAAGCCCGACTGGGCGGCGGTGGCGGCAATGAACTGGGTGTTGCCGGCGGCGAATACGCCTACGCGTCAATTGATCATCGAACACTTCATCCGCGCGGGGCTGCGTGCGCCGTCCCCCGTGCTTGAGGCCTATTCCACCGATGTGATCGAGGGCATGCTGACGATGAATGAATCGCTGATGTCGGTGGTGCCCGAAGACATCGCGCGCGAACTTTGCCAGCGCGGCAAGCTGGGCATGCTGCCCTGGGATTTCGGCTGGGAGCTGCCGCCGATCAATCTGATCCGCCGCAAGCGGGACCAGGTGCTGGCGGCGGAAGAACGCTTTTCCGAAATTCTTTCGGAATTGTGTGGCGATGGCGCGCTGCCGGAAGGGGCGGTGGCCAGTGCGGCGGGTAACGCGGTGTCGACCCCGCGCGGTTAGCAAGCCAGCCGTAGCAAGCCGGCCGTAGTCAGCCAGGCGTAGCAAGCCGGCCGTAGTCAGCCAGGCGTAGCAAGCCAGCCGTAGTCAGCCAGCCGTAGTCAGCCAGCCATAGTCAGCCAGCCATAGTCAGCCAAACTTAGCGCGCCAGCATGTCCCGCGCGATCCCCAGCAGCGTCGCGGCCGCCGCTTCCGGCTCGGCGTCATTGCTGACCCGCTTCAACGCGCAGCTCTGCGGCACCGCGAACGCCTGCGTCGCGCGCGACAAGCGTTGCACGATCTGCTCGGCGCTTTCCCGTCCGCGTCCCGCCAGCCGTTCGGCAAGCCTTGCGGGGTCCACCGTGATTTCCACCGCCGTCATCGCCGGGTAGCGCGCATGCGCCTGTTCCAGGTGTTCTCGTGACCCATTCACAATCACCGCCGCGCCATACGCCAGCCAGGTGTCAATCTCGATACCGATGCCGTAGTGCAAGCCGTGGCTCGCCCAGCGCAGGGCGAAGCATCCCAGCGCGGCGCGGCGCGCGAATTCTTCGGTGGACAGACGCAGCGCATCTTCGGTGCCGCCGCTGTCACGCGTGATGTAGCGGTGCGCCACCAGCACCGGCTCGTCATCCGTCAGATGCGCGCGCAACAGACGCAGCAAGGTGTCCTTGCCGCTGCCGGATGCGCCCATCAAGTAGATCAGCCGCGCGCCGCTGGCGGGCGGCGTGACGAATGTGGGCAAGGGGGCAGCAGATGGGGATGGAACCGGGGCAGCAGATGGGGCAGGAGATGCGGCAGGAAACGGGGCAGGAAACGGGTCAGGAAGTGTCATGGCGCCGCGGGCCCTTGCAGATAGTCCGCCCCGATCGCATCCGTATGCGCGCCATCGAAATGGTAGTGGCGCGCTGCGACGAAATCCGCGCCGGGCGCGGGCTGCACATACACGCTGACGCCCGGCACCGCCATGCGCTGGCCGAGCAAGGGGTCGGCAAAGGCCGCGACGCGGCGTTGCGCCTGTTCCAGCGCATCACCGCTGAGCTTTCCCGTCAGCGTGATGTGGAACGTGTAGGTGTCGAAGGCGTAGGGGTAGCCCCAGCGCGCCAGCATGGCCTGCTGTTCGGGCGATAGCCATTGCGGCTGGCGGCGTGCGGTTTCCTCAGGCGTGGGCGGGGCGCGCAAGTCATCGAGCTGCTGCACGGCCGCATTGGCCAGCGCCTGGATGTGGGCTTGCCCTTGGGCGTCGTCTTCGGCGATGCACCACGCGAGAAAACCGCGCAGCGTTTCGCATTCCAGCGCGACATCAAACGCTTGGTTGGATCGGGCGAGTTCGCGTGCGGCGGCGTCCACGGCTTGCGGCGTGGCGCCCGTGCGCAAGCGAAATGGCGCCTTCAAGGTGGCATGCAGGCCGTAGTGACGCGGCGCCTGCGTCCAGGCTGGCGGCGTGTCCAACTGGCCCGGCAACAATGGCAGGGCCAGGCCGGTGTCGGCGCAACGGCCGAGCCAGCGGCTGCCGAGTTCGCGCCACGGGCCGGTGGGCGCCAGGTACAGGGCGTAGCGATGGGCAAGCGGCATGGTCAGGCCGCCATGCGGTGGCTGTGATCGTCGCCGAATGCGCGCGTGGCGTAGCGCAATTCGCCGCCGACAATCGTGGCCACAACACGGGGCAGCCCGGCAATGTGATCGTCTACGACGATGGCGTCGGCAATCAGCCCCGGCGTCAGCGCGCCACGGTCTTTCAAGCCCGCGGCGCGTGCCGGGTTCATCGACACCAGATTCCACGCTTGCGCCAGCGGCAGCACGCCGTCCTGCACCAGCCGCATCACGGCAGCCAGCGGGGCAGGGTAGTAGTAGTCGGACGTGAGGATGTCGCACAAGCCGTCGCGCACCATCTCGGTGGCGCTGGGCGCGCCCGTGTGGCTGCCGCCGCGCACGACGTTGGGCGCACCGAACACCACGGAGTTGCCCAGGTCGCGCGCCACGCACGCGGCGTCGCGGGTCAGCGGAAACTCCGCCACGCCGCAGCCCAGCTGATGGTAGTAACGGCGCGTGGCGGCGTCGGGGTCGTCGTGCGAGGCCACCTTCAAACCGGCGGCTTGCGCACACAGGGTCAGCTCGCGCATGGCGTCGGCCACGGAATCCGCGGCAGACATCGCCGCGCGGATGCGCTCCTGGAAGGTGTCCAGATCGCATTCGGCGCGGTTGGCGTATTGCATCAGCTTGCGGTCGTCGCCCAGGCGGCGCGCCATGCTGGGCAGGTGGTCGTTCAAGGCCAGAAAGCGCACGCGGCCATCGCGTATCCATTGCTGGGCCAGGTCCACACCGCCCACGTGGTGCGTTTCAAAGCGCAGGTGCACGTAGTGGCGCGCGCCCATCATGAGCTTCATGCGGTCCAGCGCGTCGAACATGCGTTCGGCATAGGCTTCGCCGCGCAAGCCGCCTTCCCAAGACAGGGTGACGCCGTGGAATTCGGTGGTGATGCCGTTGGCGAGTAATTGGCGGTCGACGTCGAACAGCGCGCTGTCATACGGAAAGGTGACACTGGGACGCGGCATGATGGCGCGTTCGAAGGCGTCGCCATGCAGGTCAACAATGCCGGGCAAGACCAGCAGGTTGCCCGCGTCGAACCAGGGCGCGCCCCGGGCGGGCGCGGGCCCGCCGTCGGCGATCAGCCCGCCTTGAAAGCGCAGGCTGGCTTGTTCGACGCCGCGCGGCGTCAGGATGCGTTGGCCTGTGACACCGGCCAGGGGCGAGGGGGCGTGTGAGTTCATAGCGTGACGTTATCGACGTTGCATGACAACCAGATGTCTAGATGAGTAGAGTTGCTTTCAATTTCAGTTTCAGCCGCCGCCGCCGTGACGCCACGGGCGGCGGCGGCCGTGCCTTCTAGCTGTCGTCCGCCACCATCAACTGCACCAGATCGCCCACGAAGCGGGTGATGCTGTATTGCAGCGGTGCGCCGTCCTGGTCCACGTTCAGCGCTTCCACCTGAAGAATCGGGCGCGTCTTGGGCTGGCCCAGCAGACGCGCGATTTCAGGCGAGGGCAGGGTGGCGGTAATGCGCGACCACTTGCGCGTGTAGTCGCCAATGCCGTAGTGCGCGTACACCTTCGACACCGAACGCAACGCGGTCAGGCGGTCGGCAAAATCCGGAAAGCGCTTTTCGTCAAAGAAATGTTCTGAAGCGCTGATCGGCCGGTTCTCGGCCTTGCCCACGATCTGCACGCGCAAGAGCGGCGCGGTGCGCGCCAGCCCCAGGTGCTTGGCGATGTCGGCGGCGCGCAAGGTCTGGCTGCCCATTGATTCCACATGGCCCAACACGCCCTGGCTGCGCAGGTTCTCGGAAAAGCGCGTGCGCTTGCCGATGGCGTAATCAATGGCATGTTCCTGCACGAAGGTGCCGCGGCCCTGTTCGATCCGGACCAGGCCGCTTTGCTCCAGCTCGCCCATGGCGCGCCGGATGGTGTGGCGGTTGACGGAAAACTTGGCGGCCAGCTCCGGCTCGGACGGCAGCTGTTCGCCCGCCATGTAGAGCTTGTTGCGGATGTCGTCCGCCAGGGACTCGCCAATTTGCCGCCAGACGGCGATGCCGGAACCTCGTTCAACCATAGGGGTGCGCTCGTGCTGTCACAACAGCTTCATGAAGAATGGCTGTGATTGTGCACCATGCGGCCCCCGCCGGATAGGCGGTGTACGGATGCCGCAACTGTCATCAAAAATTCACGCCAGCCTGTTGAACTTCGAATTGCCAGCGATCATACTTCATCCAGTCGTCTAGACGTGTAGAGGAAATAATGGATCACTCACAAGCAGGACAGGAAGCGGCCAACGCCCAGCGCGCCGCCTGGATGCGCGTGTTGTCGCTGGCCAGCCCGGCTGCGCTGGAAGGCGCATTCAGCGCCTTGGGGCAACTGCCTGGCCACCAGACGTTGCGGCCGGCGCAGACCGGCATGGCCATGGTGCGGGCGCGCAGCGGCGGCACGGGCGCGCGCTTCAACCTGGGCGAAATGACCGTGACACGTTGCGCCGTCACGCTGGATGGCGGCGTGGTGGGCGTGGCCTATGTGCAGGGGCGGTCGCTGCGTCACGCCGAGCAGGCGGCGGTGGCCGACGCGCTGCTGCAACTGCCTGACTGGCACGACACGGTGCAGACGCAACTGATACAGCCGCTGGCCCGCGAGCACGCGGACAAGGTCGAACGCCAGGCGCGCATTGCGGCGCAGACCAAGGTGGAATTCTTCACGATGGTGCGAGGCGAGGACTGACATGCAAGCACAAGCTTTCACTGCCCCGGCCGCCAGCCGTGGTCTGCTCCCCGGGTTCGCTGACCCCGTGCGCGATGCGCAAACCACCTTTCGCAGCGCCTTGCAAGCCTTGGCGCACCCCGGCCGTATCCAGGAAATTACCGCTGACAGCGGCGTGCCGGAAGGCTTGTCGCCCGCGATGACGGCGCTGCTGTTGACGCTGGTGGATGTGGACACGCCGCTGTGGCTGCCGCGCACCGTGCACGCCGATGTGCTGGCCTTTCTGCGCTTTCATTGCGCCTGCCCCATCGTGCCGTCGCCCGCGCTGGCGCGCTTTGCGGCGGTGCCGGCGGGCTGCGAAGCCCCGGCCCTGTCGGCGTGCCATCCCGGTGACCCGGCCTATCCCGACCTGTCCACGACCTTGCTGATCGACGTGGCCTCGCTGTCGGCGGGCGACGCGGTCAGCCTTACCGGCCCCGGCATCCAGACGCGGCAGACGCTATCGGTGGCGGGCCTGCCCGACGGCTTCTGGCGCGAATGGCGCTTGAATCATCAACGGTTTCCGCTGGGCGTGGACGTGTTCCTGACGCAAGACCGGCGGATGTGTGGATTGCCGCGCACCACGCGCGTGGAGAACTGACATGTATGTGGCCGTCAAAGGGGGCGAACGCGCCATCCTCAATTCCTACCGCATGCTGGACGACTACCGGCGCGGCGACCGCGAGGTGCCTGAGCTAAGCCTGGACCAGATTCGTGAACAGATGCCGCTGGCGGTATCGCGCGTGATGGCCGAGGGCTCGCTCTACGATCCGCAACTGGCGTCGCTGGCGTTGAAGCAGGCGGCGGGCGATGTGATCGAAGCGGTGTTTTTGCTGCGCGCCTATCGCACGACCTTGTCGCGCTACGGCTATACGCAGCCGATCGATACGGGCGCCATGCGTTTGCAGCGCCGCATCTCGTCCACGTTCAAGGACGTGCCGGGTGGCCAGATTCTGGGCCCCACCTATGACTACACCCAGCGCCTGCTGGACTTCACGCTGGAAGCGCAGCGCGAGGCCGATGCCTTGCCTGCGGGCGACGACGCGCTGGACAGCAGCATGCCGCGCGTGACCGACCTGCTGGCGCACGATGAGCTGATCGACGCCGAGCCCGTGCCGGAAGGCGACCCCGAACCCTTCGACCTGACCCGTCAGCCGCTGGACTTTCCGGCAAGCCGCGCCGCCCGCTTGCAGAATCTGGCGCGCGCCGATGAAGGCTTCTTGTTGTCGATGGGGTATTCCACGCAGCGCGGCTACGGCAACACGCACCCGTTCGCGGCCGAAATCCGCTACGGCGCGCTGGAAGTCGAGATGCATATCGAAGAGCTTGGCTTCACCGTCACCGTGGGCGAAATCGACATCACCGAATGCCAGATGGTCAGCCAGTTTGCCGGCAACGCCGCCGAAGGCCCGAAGTTCACACGCGGCTACGGCCTGACGTTTGGCTACGGCGAACGCAAGGCCATGTCGATGGCGCTGGTAGACCGCGCACTGAAAGCCAAAGACCTGGGCGAACGCGCCGACTCGCCCGCCAACGACCACGAGTTCGTGCTGTATCACAGCGACAACGTCGAGGCCTCGGGCTTTGTGCAGCACTTGAAGCTGCCGCATTACGTGGACTTCCAGGCCAATCTGGAACTGCTGCGCCGCCTGCGCGCCGACCGCCGCGCGCCGCAGGACGCAATTAACGATCTGATGGACGAGGCGGTTTCCTCATGAACGCACCCCACGCAACGGTCGAACGCGACGACCACTACAACTTCGCGTATCTGGATGAATCCACCAAGCGCATGCTGCGCCGCGCGCTGCTGAAGGCGGTGGCAATCCCCGGCTATCAAGTGCCATTCGGCAGCCGCGAAATGCCGCTGCCCTATGGCTGGGGCACGGGCGGCATTCAGGTCACCGCGGCCATCATCGGGCAGGACGATGTGTTGAAGGTGATAGACCAAGGGTCTGACGACACCACCAACGCCATCAACATCCGCCGCTTCTTTGGCCGCGTGACGGGCGTGGCCACGACGGAATCCACGCCGGCTGCCACCATCGTGCAAACGCGCCATCGCATTCCTGAAACGCCGTTGCGCGAAGGGCAGGTGATGGTGTTCCAGGTGCCGATCCCTGAGCCGCTGCGCTGGCTGGAGCCCAGCGAAACCGAAACCCGCACGATGCACGCGCTGGCCGAGTATGGCGGCATGCATGTGAAGCTGTACGAAGACATTGCGCAGCACGGCCACATCGCCACGACGTATGACTACCCCGTCATCGTGAATGATCGCTACATGATGCGGCCGTCGCCGATTCCGAAGTTCGACAACCCCAAGCTGGACGGCAGCCCCGCGCTGATGCTGTTTGGCGCGGGCCGCGAAAAGCGCGTGTATGCGGTGCCACCGTATACGCGCGTGAAAAGCCTGGATTTCGAAGACCACCCCTTCACGGTCGAAACGTGGTCCGAGTGCTGCGACCTGTGCGGGTCACGTGACAGCTATCTGGACGAAATCATTCTGGACGACGCCGGCACGCGCCGCTTTGTGTGCTCGGACACGGAGTACTGCAACGATCGCCAGGCCGATCAAGCGAATCAAGCCAAACCCGCCAATCCAGCCAAACCCGCCAAATCCTCCAATCCCGCCCACCCCGCAGGGCAACTCCACGATGAGGCCGCCGCATGACATCCCACCCTTTGCTATCCGTGCGCAACATGACGCGCACGTGGGACGGCGTGCATGGTTGCCGCGACGTCAGCTTCGATCTTTACCCCGGTGAAGTGCTGTGCGTGGTGGGGGAGTCCGGCTCGGGCAAGAGCACCTTGCTGTCGGCCGTGTCGTACCAAACCCAGCCGGACGCGGGCAGCGTCTGGTACGACACCCGCGACCAGGGCTTCATCGACCTGGCCGCGCTGCAAGGCGCCCGGCTGCGGCTGCTGGCGCGCACCGATTGGGGCTTTGTGCGCCAGAACGCACGGGATGGGTTGCGCATGCAGGTCAGCGCGGGCGCGAACGTCGCAGAACGCCTGATGGCCGTGGGCGAACGCCACTACGGCGAGCTGCGCGACGTGGCCGGCAACTGGCTGCAAAAGATGGAGATCGACGTGAGCCGGCTGGACGATACGCCGGTCTCGTTTTCCGGCGGCATGCAGCAGCGCTTGCAGATCGCCCGCAACCTTGTCACGCATCCGCGTCTGGTGTTCATGGACGAGCCCACGGCGTCGCTCGACGTATCGGTGCAGGCGCGTCTGCTGGACCTGTTGCGCCAACTGGTGACGGACCTGGGCCTGGCTGCGATTGTCGTCACGCATGATCTGGCAGTGGCGCGTCTGCTGGCGCATCGCACCTTGGTGATGCGTGGCGGCGTCGTGGTGGAAAGCGGCCTGACCGACCAGATTCTTGACGACCCTCAACACCCCTACACCCAGTTGCTGGTGTCTTCCATTTTGCAGAGCTGACCATGCACGCAAGCACTCCCATGATCGAGGTGCGAGGCCTCGGAAAAATGTTCACGCTGCATAACCAGGGCGGCATCCGCCTGCCCGTGCTGGACGCGGTGGACTTCGACGCGGCGGCGGGCGACTGCCTGGTGCTGTCCGGGCCGTCTGGCACCGGCAAGAGCACCTTGCTGCGCTGCCTGTATGGCAACTATCTGGCCACCGAGGGCAGCATCCGCGTGCGTGCCCACGGCGATTGGGTCGAGCTGGTGGGGGCGCCCGAGCAGCGCATCCTGGCGCTGCGCCGCGACGTGATCGGTTATGTCAGCCAGTTCCTGCGGGTCATTCCGCGCGTGTCGGCGCTGGACGTGGTGGCCGAACCGCTGCGCATGGCGGGGGTGGACGCGGAAGATGCGCGCAGCCAGGCGGGCGCGTTGTTGCAGCGGCTGAATGTGCCGTCGCGGCTGTGGGGGCTGGCGCCCGCTACGTTTTCGGGCGGCGAACAGCAGCGCGTGAATATCGCGCGCGGCTTCATCGCCCGCCACCCCATTCTGTTGCTGGACGAACCCACCGCGTCGCTGGACGCCGATAACCGGCGCGTGGTGATCGCGCTGATACACGAAGCGCTGGCCGCAGGCCGCTGCCTGCTGGGCATCTTCCACGATGCAGAAGTGCGCGACGCCGTCGCGACCCAAACCCTGGCGCTGCGCCCTCCGCAGCCCGCGACGGCCGACCTGGAGTGACCATGCAAAGCACTTATCTGACGAACGCCCGCGTGTTGATGCCTGACCGCGTCCTGGAAAACAGCGCGGTGCTGATCGACGACGGTTGCATCGTGGCCATCGACCCCGACGGCGCGCAGGCGGACCGCGTGATCGACCTGCAAGGCCAGACCCTGATGCCCGGCCTGATCGACCTGCATTGCGACGCCATCGAAAAAGAAGCGGAGCCGCGTTCGCGCGTGCTGTTTCCGCTGGACTTTGCGGTCGCCCAGGTGGACCGCCGCAACGCCGCCGCGGGCATCACCACGCCCTATCACGCGCTGTCGTTTGCGAACAATGAATGGGGCGTGCGCAACAACAAGACGGCGGCCGAAGTGGTGCGCACGTTGCGCGCGTTTCGTCAGCACAGCCTGGTGGACAACCGCGTGCATTGCCGCTACGAAGTCACCGACGAGACCTCGGTGGAGGTGCTTTGCGCCTTGATGGACGAGGACGCGGTGGACCTGTTGTCGGTCATGGACCATTCGCCGGGGCAGGGGCAGTTCAAAACGCTGGAATCCTATCTGCAATACATGATGGGAAACCACGCGATGAGCCGCGAGCAGGCGGAAGAAGCCGCCAATGCCAAGACGCGTGCGAAAGACGGCGCGGTGACGCGGGTGGAGACCTTGCTGTCGCACGCGCAATCGCGCGGCATTCCCACGGCCAGCCACGATGACGACTCCATCCACCGCATCGCCACCATGCGCAATCTGGGCGTGGCGATGAGCGAATTCCCGATCACGCTGGATACCGCGCGCGCTGCGGTCTCTTGCGGGCTGCCGACGATTCTGGGCGCGCCCAATGTGTTGCGCGGGCAAAGCCAGAGCGGGTCGATGCGGGCCATTGACGCCATCCGCGCGGGCGTGGCCAGCTGCCTGTGTTCCGACTACCAGCCGTCCACGCTGATTGCCGCAGCGTTCGCGGTGGCGGCGCAGACGGACCTGACGTGGCCGCAGGCGATTGCGCTTGTCACGGCAAACCCGGCCGACGCTTGCGGGTTGACGGATCGGGGCCGCATTGCGGTCGGCCAGCGGGCGGATCTGGTGGCGGTGGCGCAAGTGGGCTGCCTGCCGTTGGTCAGTCACACGTGGTCGGCGGGCCGGCTGGTATTCTCCACGCACTATCTGCCGGCGCGCACGCCGGCGGTAGCGATACGCGAGCCGCAGCGCGTGGCGGCCTGAATGCGCTTTTGCGCACGTCTCGTCCTTCCTGGAGAACCGCGATGCATCCGATCGTGACCGCCGTGGCGCTAAGCGCCACGCACACGTTCAGCAAGCCGATTGTGCCGATGATCATGTTGATTGAAGGCTTGGGTGTGGAGGGGGATGCCCATCTGGGCGTGACCGTCAAACACCGGTCCCGCGTGCGGGCCGACCCGACGCAGCCCAACCTGCGTCAAGTGCATCTGATTCAGGCAGAGTTGCATGACGAGTTGCAACTGGCCGGATTCAACGTGGCCGAGGGCACGATGGGCGAAAACATCACCACGCGGGGTATTGATTTACTGGCCCTGCCGCGTGGGGCGCGGCTGCGCATCGGCGCCGATGCCGTGATCGAGATCACCGGCCTGCGCAACCCCTGCGTGCAACTGGACCATTATCAGAAAGGTCTGACGGCCGCGGTGCTGGGCCGCAACCCCGACGGCAGCCTGCAACGCCGGGCGGGCGTGATGGGAATCGTGATTGAAGGCGGGGCGGTGAGCCCGGGCGACACCATCCGCACCGATCTGCCCGCACTGCCGCATTGGCCGCTGGAACGCGTATAGGGGCAAAAACATCGCCAGCAGTCACAGACGGGCCGCCGCGCATCTGGTTAAATGGCGAAATGGCGTAACGGCCTAAGGCGCAGCCGACTCTTTCACGGCTCGCTATCCCATCTTCCGGAGCGCGCGATGGCACGATTCAATTTCACCCAAGACCCCGAAGAACCCGATCTGTGGGCGGCCGAAAACGTGCCTGCCGGCGATGGGCGTCCTCCCATTCACGTCATGATCCAGACGGATGGCGAAGAGCCCGATAGCGGCGCATCCAAGGTGGTCAAGGGCATCATCGACAATCTGGACGATCACATCCTGGCAGCGGCCGAGTTCCTGCTGGATAACTATTCGTACGAGCACTGCAAGAAGCTGGGCATCGAAGACGATCAACTGCTGCAGGAAGAAACGGCGGAAGCCATGGCGGAAAAAGCCGTGCTGCGCGCGTTGTGGCTGTTCGACGAAGACGGCGACGGCTACGAACTGTGGTTCACGTTGCCCTGGGACCCGGTCCACACCTACGACGTCGAATTCGAAGACGGCGCACCGGTGTCCTGCTCGGTCAACGACTAAGCAAATCTGCCGCCACGCGGCATCGAGCTGGTCTTAACGGACCAGCTCGAATTTCGTCGCCAGGCTTTGCCCCAGCGACTCATCGTAGCGATAACGCAGCGTGATCGGGCGGCCCTTGCGGATCTGGCCGGGCGGCGTGTTGTCCAGCGACACATCAATCTCGCGGTCCACAAATTCGGTGCAATCGGTATCGGCGCGCGCGCCGTCCGGAATGTCGGCCGACTTGACCTTCAACTTGAACGTGGTTTGAGACAGCTCCGTGCCATCGGTGCGGTATTGACGCATCTGGACGGCAGGCGTGGAAGCCGTGCCGCTCAAGTCGCAGGAGATGCGCGTCCAGGCGTGGGCGGCAGGTGCGGCGGCCATCACGGCGATGGCCGCGAGAATGCCGCGCAGGGGGTGGGGTGTCATGGCATGCGGGTAGCACGTGGCGCTGGGGCGCGACGCGCCGGCGGGTGGCAACAGGGATTCCTATGTTGCTCCCGCCGCTGCGCGCCGGTCAAGCGTTGTCGCGGGCCTCGGCCACGTTCATTTGAGCGGCCGGGCTGGCCACTGCGGCCTGCTCATCCTGATTATTCTGGTCACCCTGGTCACCTTCCAGTTTGGCGATGACGGCGGTGGCCAGGCTGTTGCCCACCACGTTGGTGGCCGTGCGGCCCATGTCGAAGAACTGGTCGATGCCCATGATCAGCAGCAGGCCGGCTTCGGGCAGGTGGAACATCGGCAGGGTGGCGGCCACCACCACGAGCGAGGCGCGCGCCACACCGGCCATGCCCTTGCTGGTCACCATCAGCACCAGCAGCAGCGTGAGCTGCTGCGAGAAGCTCATCTCGATGTTGTAAGCCTGCGCGATGAACAGCACCGCGAACGACTGATACATCATCGAGCCGTCCAGGTTGAACGAGTAACCCAGCGGCAGCACAAAACCCGAGATGCGCTTGGACACGCCAAAGCGTTCCAGCGCTTCGATGGTCTTGGGGTATGCGGATTCGCTGCTGGCGGTAGAGAAGGCGAGCAGGGTGGGTTCCTTGATCAGCCCGCCCAAGCGGCGCGTGGACTTGCCCAGGAACAGGTAGCCGACGCCAAACAGAATGGCCCACAGCAGCGCCAGGCCCAGATAGAACTCCCCGATCAGCTTGCCGTAGCTGACCAGCACGCCCAGGCCTTCGGTAGTGATGGCGGCGGCCATGGCGGCGAACACGCCCAGCGGCGCAAAGCGCATCACGTAGTCGGTCACGCGGAACATGATCTTGGCCAGCTCGTCGATCATGTTGTAGATCGTGTTGTGGCCCTTGCTGCGAATGAACGACAGCGCCGCGCCGAAGAACAGCGAGAACACCAGAATCTGCAGGATCTCGTTGTTGGCCATCGCTTCGGCGATGCTCTTGGGGAACACGTGCGCAATGAAGGCCTTGAGCGTGAAGTCGCCCGTCTTCAGACCCGATGTGATGCCCGCGTCCGGAATCGCCAGGTTCATGTGCGCGCCGGGCTGGAAGATATTGACCAGCATCAGCCCAAGCAGCAGCGAGATTGCCGACGCAGAGATGAACCAGACCATGGCGCGCAGGCCGATGCGGCCCACAGCATTGGCGTCGCTCATGCTGGCCAGACCGGATACCAGCGTCGCGAACACCAGCGGGGCGATGATCATCTTGATCATGCGCAGGAAGATGTCTGTGATCAGGCTGAAGTACGACGCAATGTCTGCGGCATGTTTCGCGTCTTGCGCCGTCTTATTGCAGAGGTAGCCCACCAGGACGCCCAACACCATGGCGATGCCGATGTAACGCGTCAGCTTCTTTGTATTCATGATCAAAACGGAAACGAGGGACCTGTCGCTCGGCCCGCATTCGGGGCGCGGCCCGCCGGCATGGGGCGAGGCAGGACGGGGTCCGGTGAGACGGATATGCCAGGGGCCCCGAGAGCGCGGGTTTTCCCTTGGGGCGCGATGTTAACGCCGCAAACCTGACAGTTAGTTGTCAGCTTGGGGACGCATCGAGTGTTGATTCCCAGGGGGCCAGGGCGATGGGTTGGATACGTTTCGTATCAATATTCCGAGCTCCCCGAACCCTCGCCGCCCATGCCAGAATGGGCCCGCTCCGGCGCCTTCTGACGGCCAGGGGCGCACCGATAAGAACCGGCCCCGACCGGGGCGATAAATAGGAGACAAGGCAATGCCGAAACGTGAATTGTCCGTGCTGGCGTCCGGGTACACGTACCTGGAAGGGCTGCGGTGGCACGAAGACCGCCTGTGGGCGTCGGATTTCTATACCGAGCAGGTGATCGCCGTGGATCTGGCCGGCAAGGTCGAACAGATCTGCCGAGTGCCGCAGCAGCCTTCGGGCCTGGGCTGGCTGCCCGATGGCCGCTTGCTGATCTCATCCATGAAAGACCGCAAGGTGCTGCGCCGCGAGAAGGATGGCACGCTCGCCGTGCATGCCGACTTGTCAGCGCTGACGGGCGGCCCTATCAATGACATGGTGGTGGATGCCGAAGGCCGGGCCTATGTGGGCAATTTCGGTTTTGACCTGATGGCGGGCGAGCCGGTCGCGACGACGACGCTGGTGAAGGTGGACACGGACGGCGTGGCGCAAGTGGTGGCCGACGGGCTGTGCTTTCCCAACGGCTCGTTCATTACCCCCGACGGCAAGACGATGATCGTCAACGAAACCTTCGGCAACCGCATTTCCGAGTTCGACATCCTGGCCAACGGTGCGCTGGGCCCCCGGCGCGACTGGGCGAACTTCGGCGCCTTGCCCGACAGCGACGACTTGTCAGTGCTGATCGCGGCGTCGGCCATCGGCCCCGACGGCGGCGCGCTGGACGCGGAAGGCGCGGTGTGGGTGGCGGACGCCATCGGCAAACGAATCGTGCGGGTGGCGCGCGGCGGCCAGATTCTTGAGCAGATCGACACCGGCGAATTCGGCATCTTCGCCGCAGCGCTGGGCGGGCCGGACGGCTGCACATTGTTCATGGCCGCAGCACCGGACTTCATCGAAGCCAACCGCCGCGCCAAACCCGAAGGGCGCATTCTGATGACTCGGGTAGACGTGCCGCACGCCGGCCGGCCTTGATCGCGGGCGAGGGTCCAAACGGGGCCGTCGCCCCTTTGTCCATCCCTCGTCCGGGGGATGCGACCTAGCCGCCGAGCAGCGCGCCATCCTCTGAATGGACCGGATACGGCCGGTTGCAAGACCTTTCAGCGATTCCCCCGTAAAATCACCCCATTCAGCAGGACTTCAACCATCTTTCCATAGACAGTACTTAGGAGGACCACTCATGGCCCTAGTCTCCATGCGCCAGTTGCTCGACCACGCCGCCGAGAACGGCTACGGCATTCCGGCTTTCAACGTCAACAACCTGGAACAAGTCCAGGCCATCATGGAAGCCGCTGCGGAGACCGACAGCCCGGTGATCATGCAGGCGTCGGCCGGCGCGCGTAAGTACGCGGGCGAAGGCTTCCTGAAGCACCTGATCCAGGCCGCAGTGGAATCCTACCCGCACATCCCCGTCGTGATGCACCAGGATCACGGCCAGTCGCCCAAGGTCTGCCAAGGCGCCATCGACCTGGGATTCTCCAGCGTGATGATGGACGGTTCGCTGAAAGAAGACGGCAAGACCATCGCCGACTACGACTACAACGTCGAAGTCACCAAGAAAGTCGTGGACATCGCCCACAAGCTGGGCGTGACGGTTGAAGGCGAACTCGGCTGCCTGGGTTCCCTGGAAACCATGGAAGGCGACAAGGAAGACGGCCACGGCGCCGACGGCAAGCTGACGATGGACCAGCTGCTGACCGACCCGGAACAAGCCGCCGACTTCGTGCGCCGCACGCAGCTGGACGCCCTGGCGATCGCCATCGGCACCAGCCACGGCGCCTACAAGTTCACGCGCAAGCCCACGGGCGACATCCTGTCGATCTCCCGCATCAAGGAAATCCACGCCCGCCTGCCGAACACCCACCTGGTGATGCACGGCAGCTCCAGCGTGCCGCAGGAACTGCTGGCCGAGATCCGTGAATTCGGCGGCAACATGAAGGAAACCTACGGCGTGCCGGTCGAGGAAATCCAGGAAGCCATCAAGTACGGCGTGCGCAAGATCAATATCGACACCGATATCCGTCTGGCCATGACCGGCGCGATCCGCCGCTTCTTTGCCGAGAACCCGGAAAAGTTCGACCCGCGTGAATACCTGAAGCCCGCCCGCGCCGCCGCCCGCGCGATCTGTGTGGCTCGCTACACGGAATTCGGCACCGCCGGCAACGCCAGCAAGATCAAGGCGCTGCCGCTGACCGACATCGCCGCGCAATACGCGTCGGGCAAGCTGTCGCAAGTGGTGCAATAAGCTCTGCCGTGCGCCGTCCTCGGGCGGCGCACACAAGCAAAAGGGGCGGCCTCGCATGGGGCCGCCCCTTTTTTTATGCGGGTGCGATGCAGTCTGAATAGGACTATGCAGTGCAGTCTGAATAGCGCTATCCCGCCGGCGAGTTCTTGGGAAAGTGCGGCACGTTGCGGTCCACGTGGTGCCAGGACGGCGCCGAGCTCGTCCACAGGCTGGCCTTGGCGTGGAAGGCTTCCGGGTCGTCCAGCGACCCCGCGCGCACCACTTCGTACCCCATGCCTTCCGAGCCGCCGAACAGCGGCGTGCCACAGGCGGCGCAGAAGCTGCGCATGACGGTGTGGCCGGAATCGCCCTTGTAGCGGTGCTCCTTGGCCTGGCCGCGCAGCATCGTGACCGAGCCGGCGGGGAAGATCAACGCATGGGACGGGGCGCCGCCGCTGGAATACTGGCAGTCCCGGCAATGACAGGTGGCCGCGGTGATGGGCTCATCCGTGACGGCGTAACGGACGGCGCCGCACTGGCATCCCCCCGTCAGATGAACCTGCGCGTCGGCGTGGGACGGGCGTTTTTGGGATGCATCCTGCATACGACGTTGTCTCCTCCAGGGGTATTGGGGGGCGCCGTAACGCGGGTCGCGGTCGGCGCGCATGTTGGAACGCAGCCAGACTAACCTGCTGCCCGCCGCCCGGCAAGACGGGCTTATTTGCAGTAATCTATGCGCTTTGCACGACCCGCTTTCCAGCGCCCGGTCGGCTCTGAAGTTTCCAATTTCGTTCTACTTCCCGCCCTGGCGCTGCCCGAGGCGGGAATCTTCATTTTTGCCATAGGCCATTCCCGTGACTTCTGCTTTGCATCAATCCAGCATCAAGTCCTTGCCGCTGCTGGGCCGCGGTAAGGTGCGCGATATGTACGCGGTGGGCGACGACAAGTTGCTGATCGTCGCGTCGGATCGTATCTCCGCCTTCGACGTGATTCTTGACGATCCCATTCCCGGCAAGGGACAGGTGCTGACCGAGCTGACCGAATTCTGGTTGCAGAAGCTGGCCCACATCCTGCCGAACCACTCCACGGGCGTGAAGCCCGAAGACGTGGTGGCCCCGGACGAAGTTGACCAGGTGCGCGGCCGCGCCGTCGTCGTCAAGCGCCTGAAGCCGATCCTGGTGGAAGCGGTTGCCCGCGGCTACCTGATCGGTTCCGGCTGGAAAGACTACCAATCCACCGGCGCCATCTGCGGCATCAAGCTGCCCGCCGGCCTGCAACAGGCCAGCCAGTTGCCCGAACCCATCTTCACGCCCGCCGCCAAGGCCGAATTCGGCATGCACGACGAGAACGTGGATTTCGCGCACGTGGTCAAGGAAGTCGGCCAGGAAATGGCCGAGCGCATCCGCGACGTGACGCTCAAGCTGTATGCCGAAGCCGCCAAGTTCGCCGCCACCAAGGGCATCATCATTGCCGACACCAAGTTCGAATTCGGCCTGGACGACAACGGCACGCTGCACTTGATGGACGAAGTGCTGACGCCCGATTCCTCGCGCTTCTGGCCGGCTGACGGCTACCGCGTGGGCATCAGCCCCCCGTCGTTCGACAAGCAGTTCGTGCGCGACTGGCTCGAAACCCAAACCTGGGACAAGACGCCGCCCGCACCGCGCCTGCCGCAGGACGTGCTGGAAAAGACCGCCGCCAAGTACCGCGAAGCGCTGGACCGCCTGGTCGCCTGACCCGGCAAGCTCTGCGCTGTCAAAAACCCGCTCCTGTGTTGAGCGGGTTTTTTTCGCCGGTTGCCGGCGGTTCTTGCAGCCCGATCGGCCCCGGCAATAGGGGGTTTTCGATAGGAAATATGTCGGATTGTTACGCTATACTCGTCGGTTGCCTTCGCAGAACGTCCGACGACAGGAGCCTTCCGCATGATCATGATGTTGCCTTTTCTGACCGGATTGGTCGCGGTGTGGTTTGGCGTGGCGGGTAAACGCCGCCCGTGCGTGACCTTCTGGGTGCTGACGTTGGTGATCTTCGCCGCTTGGTGCCAGCACCACATGACCAGCCCGCTGGCGCTGTCGCTGTAAGGGCCAAGCCATGATCTTCTCCCGCAATCCAGCGCGCGGCTCGCGCGTCTTGAACGGCCTGGCGCTGCTGGGTGTGACCGGCATTCTTGGCATGGCGTTTGCCTGGCAGATCGTCTATGACGAGCTGCCTTGCCCGCTTTGCCTGCTGCAACGCGTCGCGCTTATCCTGGCCGGCGTCGGCTTCCTCTTGAACATGCGCCTGGGGCCATCGCCCATGCACTACGCGATGAGCATCGCCGCATCGCTGGGCGGCATGGTCGCCTCTGGCCGGCAAGTCCTGCTGCACATGGCGCCCGGCGACCCGGGCTATGGCTCGCCCTTTCTGGGCATGCACTTCTATACCTGGGCGTTCATCGCATTCGCCGCCATCATCGTTTTCAGCATCCTGATGCAGACCGCCGACCGCAAATGGGGCGACAGCATGCTGAAAAAGCCGGTGCCCATGCTGGGCGTGGTGGTCATGGCCCTGTTTTTCATCATGACCCTGGCCAACGTTGGCAGCACCACGCTAGAGTGCGGTTTCGGGCCTTGCCCGGACGATCCCACCACCTATCTGTGGCTGCCGTCTTCGGCCACGCCGTAGCCTGTCGCGCGCGCCGGGTAAAATACCGGGTTTCGCGGATACGTTCCGCGGTCCT
Source organism: Achromobacter kerstersii (assembly GCF_902859595.1). Taxonomy (GTDB): domain Bacteria; phylum Pseudomonadota; class Gammaproteobacteria; order Burkholderiales; family Burkholderiaceae_B; genus Achromobacter; species Achromobacter kerstersii. Next base: position 93,390 of record NZ_CADIJQ010000011.1, read on the forward strand.
TTGACATTCCGCGGGCGGGTTTCCGCGGTCTTACCTCTTTGACACCGGTTATGACAGCCAAGACTTCCGCAGCGGCAGAGGCCACCCCCGTGGTGGGCGTGATTATGGGATCTTCCAGCGATTGGGAGGTCATGAAGCACGCGGTCACCATGCTTGAGGACTTCGGCGTGGCCTACGAGGCGCGCGTGATTTCCGCGCACCGCATGCCGCAGGACATGGCCGAGTACGGCGCTGCGGCGTACGACCGCGGCCTGCGCGGCATCATCGCCGGCGCCGGGGGCGCGGCCCACTTGCCGGGCATGATGGCGGCGCTGACCGAAGTGCCGGTGTTTGGCGTGCCGGTGCCTTCCAAATACCTGCGTGGCGAAGACTCGCTCTTGTCCATCGTGCAGATGCCCAAGGGCGTGCCGGTGGCCACCTTCGCCATCGGCGAAGCGGGCGCGGCCAACGCAGCGCTGCACCTGATCGCCACGCTGGCGGGCACCGATGCCGGTTTGCACAAGAAGCTGGTGGCCTTCCGCGCGCGCCAGACGCAAGCCGCGCGCGACATGAAGGTTCCGCCCGAGGCCTGATCCGTATGACTCAATCGACTTCTTTCATGATTGCTCCCGGCGGCTGGCTGGGTTTGCTGGGCGGCGGCCAACTGGGCCGCATGTTCTGCCACGCGGCGCAAAGCCTGGGCTACAAGGTTGCGGTGCTGGACCCGGCCGACGAATGCCCCGCCGGCATGGTGGCCGACCTGCACATTCAGGCCGCCTACGATGACGAAGCCGGCCTGGCCCGGCTGGCGCAGACCTGTCAAGCCGTCACCACCGAATTCGAGAACGTGCCTGCCGACAGCCTGCGCACGCTGGCCACGCGCTGCCGCGTGAGCCCGGCCGCTGACGCCGTGGCCATCGTGCAGGATCGCATCGCCGAAAAAACCTTCATCGCTTCGCAAGGCATTCCCGTTGCGCCGCACGCCGCCATCCGCAGCGAAGCCGATGTGCGCGCCGCGTCCGACGCGCTGTTTCCCGGCATTCTGAAAGTGGCCCGTCTGGGTTACGACGGCAAGGGCCAGGCCCGCATCAACACGCGTGACGAAGCGCTGGCGGCGTTTGCCGAGTTCGGCGGCGTGGCGTGCGTGCTGGAAGCGCTGATGCCGCTGGATTATGAAATCTCGGTCGTGATTGCACGCGGTTTCGATGGCGCCACCGTCGTGTTCCCCGTTGCGCGCAACGTGCACCGCGATGGCATCCTGGCGGTGTCCACCGCAGCGCCCGTGGAATCGGACGCGGCCCATGCAGAACGGCAGGCCCGCGCCACCGATGCGGCAAAAGCCATCGCGCAAGGCCTGGGTTACCACGGCGTGATGTGCGTGGAATTCTTCGTGCTGCAAGACGGCAGCCTGATCGTCAACGAGATCGCGCCGCGTCCGCACAACAGCGGCCACTACACGATGAACGCCTGCGTCACCAGCCAGTTCGAGCAACAGGCGCGCGCCATGGCCGGCTTGCCGCTGGGCAGCGCCGCGTTGATGGCGCCGGCCGTCATGCTGAACATCCTGGGCGACATCTGGTATGCGTCCGAGTCCGCCACCACGCAGCGCGAACCCGATTGGGCCGCCGCGCTGGCGGTGCCCACGGCCAAGCTGCATCTGTACGGCAAGCGCGAGGCGCGCCGTGGCCGCAAGATGGGCCACATCACCATCGTGGCGCCCACGCTGGAACAAGCCCGTAGCGATGCCGCCCGCGTGGCGGCCGCGCTGGGCATGCAAGCCCCCGAGTAACCCGCGACGATCCTGATGTCTTCCTTGCCCCCGCCCGAGTCCGCCAACGCCGCGGAGATTGCCCGCGCCGCCCAACGCTTGCTGGACGGCGAGCTGGCCGCCTTTCCCACCGAGACCGTCTACGGTCTGGGTGCGGATGCGGAAAGCCCGCAGGCGGTGGCGAAGATCTACGCGGCCAAGGGCCGCCCGTCGAACCATCCCGTCATCGTGCACATCGCGCCTGATGGCGATGTGTCGTATTGGGCGTCGCAGGTGCCGCCCGAGGCGCGTCTGCTGATCGACGCGTTCTGGCCCGGTCCGTTGACGCTGATTCTGAAGCGCGCGCCGCATATCGTTGACACGGTAAGCGGCGGGCAGGACAGCATCGGCATCCGCTGCCCATCGCATCCGGTGGCGCAGGCGCTGCTGGCGGCGTTTGCTGCCGGCAAGCCGAACGGGCAGGGCGGTGTAGCCGCGCCATCCGCCAACAAGTTCGGCCAGGTGTCACCCACGCGGGCCGAGCACGTGAAGAGCGAATTCCCCGACGAAGTGGCTGCCGGCATGCCCGTGCTGGAAGGCGGCGCATCGGAAGTGGGTATCGAATCCACCATTCTGGATCTGTCGCGCCTGGATCGCGGCGCCGGCCCCGTGCTGCTGCGCCCGGGTCACATCAGCGCGGCGCAAATCGAAGCGGTGTTGGGCGTGCAGGTGTTTGCCCCGGACGCCGCCGCACCGCGCGCATCCGGCACGCTGAAAGCGCACTACGCGCCACGCACGCCGCTGGAGCTGGCCTCCGACGCGCGCCTGCAAGACGTGGCCCAGGGCCGCAACCTGCCGGCAGGCAAGGTGGTGGTGGTGGCGTATGGGGACAAGCCCGCCTCGTTGGACCCGCGCTTGCAATGGCATGCCGTGCTTGCGGACCCGGCGCGTTATGCGCAAGCCTTGTACGGCCTGCTGCGCGATCTGGACAAACAGGGTTATGCGCGCATCATCGTGCAAGCGCCGCCGGCAACAGACGAATGGCACGCGGTCAACGACCGCATCGGCCGCGCGGCCGCTGCGTTTACGTTGGACACGACGGATTTGTGATTGCAGGCTGGATGTCGCGCGGACCTGTCGTCGCGCGGCCCTATCGTCGCGTGGCCCTGTCGTTACGCACGGGAAGCCCTGCATCGCGCGTCATCCGCTGCATTCACGCCACCAAGAACTCTCCGATTCTCTCCACCGCTTGCCGCAACGGCGGCAGGAATTCATCCGTCAATCTCGTCAACGGCACCCTGGCCGCTTTGACGCTGACGTTCACCGCGCCGCAGGCTTTGCCGCTGGCTGAGCGCACGGGCACCGAAATCGCCCGCACATTCAATTCCAATTCCTGGTCGACGACCGCGTAGTCCTGCTCGCGGATACGTTCCAGTTCCACGCGCAGTTTCGCTTCGGTGATCAGCGTGAATTCCGTATAGGGCTGCAAATCGGTCGCGGCGAAGTAGCGCGCCAGCGCCGGCTCGGGCAATTGCGCCAGCAGCACACGGCCGATCGACGTGCAGTATGCGGGCAGGCGGCTGCCCAGTCCCATCGATGTGGCCAGCAGGCGGTTCACTTCGGAACGCGCCAGGTACAGCATTTCATTGCCTTCCATGATGGCCAGCGCGCAGGTCTCGTTGACGGTGGCGCTTAACTCTTCCAGCACGGGCTGGGCCAGCGACACGAACGGCGTGGATGAGAAGTACGCGTACCCCAAACCCAAAATGCGTGGCGTCAGCACGAACAGCCGGCCGTGTTGCTCGGCAATGCCCAACAGCACCAGCGTATGCAGGCAGCGCTGCACCACCGCACGCGGCAGCCCGGCGCGCCGGCTCAGTTCGGCGGCGGTTTGCGGATGGCGGCGCGTGCCGAACGCGCGGATCACGTGCAGGCCGCGCGCCAAGGTCAGCATGTAATCAGGATCGCCACGGAACTGATCAGGATGATCCTCCGCGGCCAGCGGCGCGGCGTAGCCGGGCGGAGGCAGGTTGGGCAGCATCAGCGTGCGTGCAGCGGTGCGCCCGTGCGCGATTGCAGTTCGGATAGCGTCATGCCGTCGATCATATCCCGAACCACCAGGCCTTCTGGCGTGACGTCGATGACGGCAAGGTCCGTGTAGATGCGGTCCACCACGCCCGCGCCGGTCAGCGGATAGGTGCAGCGTTCAACGATCTTCGGATCGCCGTTCTTGCTGTTGTGCTCCATCATGATGAACACGCTGCGCGCGCCCACCGCCAGGTCCATCGCGCCGCCCACGGCCGGGGCTTCGCCGGGTTTGGCCAGCGACCAGTTGGCCAAATCGCCATTGGCCGCGACCTGCATGCCGCCCATCACGCAGATGTCCAGATGGCCGCCGCGCATCATCGCGAACGAATCCGCGTGGTGAAAGTACGAGCCGCCGGTCAGCAAGGTCACGGGCTGCTTGCCGGCGTTGATGAGATCCAGATTGATGGCGTCGTCAGCAGGCGGCGGGCCCATGCCCAGGATGCCGTTTTCGCTGTGCAGCACGATCTCGCGGTCATCGGGCAGATGGGCCGCCACCAGCACCGGCATGCCGATGCCCAGGTTGACGTAGCTGCCATCGGGAATGTCCAGGGCCAGGCGGCGCGCCATGGCCTCGCGGGTCAGGGGTTGATACGCCCGAGGGCTGGAAGTCTGCGGGCGGGACGTCGGGGAAAGAGTCATGCGGATTCCTTCAGCTGGAGAAGGCGGCGTGGGCCACCTCGGTGATGCGCTTGACGAAAATGCCCGGCGTGACGATGGCTTCGGGCGGCAGCTCGCCCAGCTCGGCTTTGGCGCGCACCTGCACGATGGCGGTCTTGGCCGCCATGCACATGATGGGGCCGAAGTTGCGCGCGCTCTTGTGATAAGTCAGGTTGCCCCAGCGGTCGCCCTGGTCGGCTTTGACCAGCGCAAAATCACCATGCAGCGGCGTTTCAAACACGTGGCCGCGGCCGTTGATGATGCGGGTTTCTTTGCCTTGCGCCAGCTCGGTGCCGTAGGCGGTGGGCGTGAAGAAACCGCCCAGCCCGGCGCCCGCCGCGCGCAGCCGTTCGGCAATGGTGCCTTGCGGCACGCATTCCAGTTCGATGCCGCCGCGGCGGTACAGGTCGTCGAACACCCAGGAGTGCGACGCCTTGGGAAACGAGCAGATCACCTTGCGCACGCGTCCGGCCTTGATCAGCGCGGCCAGCCCCGTTTCGTGATTGCCGGCGTTGTTGCTCACTACCGTGAGTTCGCGCGCGCCCTGGTCGATCAAGGCGTGGATGAGTTCGGTGGGCATGCCCGCGCCGCCAAAGCCGCTGATCAGCACCGTGGCGCCGTCGTGGATATCTGCGACCGCGTCGTCGGGCGTGTCGATGAATTTATTGATCATGATGACTCCGAGGCGGCGCGACGCTGCTGCGGCATTCCGGCCGCACCAGCGCCCGCCGCGCGTTCAATTCACGGTAATGCCCGCCTGCTTGATGATCTCGGCGTAGCGTGCCGAGTCGGTCTTCATCAGTTCTGCGAATTGCGCCGTCGTGCCGCCGACAGGCAGGAAGCCGGCATCCACGAACTTCTGCTTCACGTCGGGTTCCTTCACGATTTCACTGATCTCGCGCGCCATGCGTTCGATGATCGGCTTGGGCGTGCCGGCCGGCGCCATCAGACCGGCCCACGAGCCCGTCACGAAGCCGGGCATGCCGGCTTCTTCCATGGTGGGAATGCCGGGTTCGGTCGGCCAGCGTTCCTTGCCAGTGAACGCCAGCGCCTTCAACCGGTTCTGCTTCACGTATTGCATCGGCACCAGGATCGGGTCGAACACCATGGAGACGCGTCCGCCCAGCAGGTCTGTCAGGATCGGCGCGCTGCCCTTGTAGGCCACGTGCGTCATCGTGAGCTTGTTCTGCAAGGCGAAGTCGGCGCCGGTCAGGTGCGCGCTGGAGCCATTGCCGCTGGAGGCGTAGGTCAGTTTGTCGGGGTGCTTGCGGCCATAGGCCACCAGATCGGCCACCGTTTTCACGGGCAGGTCTTCGGACACGAACAGGAACAGCGGCAGGTCGGCCATCTGCACCACCGGCGTCAGGTCGGCGGGCGCATAGTTGAGCTTGTACAGGTGGAAGTTGATGATGTAGGCCGGCAGGATGGACAGGAAGGTGTAGCCATCGGGGTCCGACTTGGCGGCCATTGCCGACCCCACGCTGCTGTTCGCGCCGGGCTTGTTTTCAACGATGATCGTCTGCTTTAAGCGCGGCCCCAGCTTTTCCATCACGATGCGGGTCACGATGTCGGTAGACCCGCCCGGGGTATACGGCACGATGATCTTGATGGGTTTGGACGGCCAGTCATCGGCCGCATTAGCGGGGCCGGTGGGGCCGGCAACCAGGCCGACGGCCGCCAGCGCGGACCACAACAAGGTTTTCAGGGCCAGACGGCGCGGGGCGGCGGCGTGGCGGCGAGGCTGCGGCGTGACTACACGTGCCATGGATTTGTCTCCTCCATGAATCGACCGAATATCGATGCGCGCCCGGGTTTTTTTTTGTGGCGCGCTCGGCGTTTTTTAAGATGTTGCGGCGGTGCCGCGCGGGGATGACGCCCATGCCGTATATCGGACATCGGCGCGAAAAAAGTATGGCATGCAAGGCGGTGCACCAAGAGGTGAATCAGTCTGATTAAGTTCGATCACCGGACAAATGCCGTGGGCGTGCCAACTTGTCACGCCTCGGGTTTTCACTAGGCCGCATCGCGTTGTTCACGCCGTGGACATCGCTTAATCTGGCGAGCGGCCCAGCAAAACAGGGCCCCGGTTTTCAGCCGGCGCCGGCTTACAAGCCGCCCGGCCATCCCTTTCAGGAGAAGCAGCGATGAAGCGGTCTATCTTGTTTGCAGCCGGCGCCTTGGCCCTGGCTTGCGCGTCCCAGGCCGCCGTGGCCGGCCCCACGCTGGATGCGGTGAAGAAAAAAGGGTTCGTGCAGTGCGGCCTGACCGACGGCGTCTCCGGTTTCTCGGCCACCAACAGCAAGGGCGAATGGGAAGGCATGGACGTGGACATCTGCCGCGCCGTGGCCGCCGCCGTCTTCGGTGACGCAAGCAAATTCAAAGGCACCGCGCTGTCGACTCAGCAACGCTTCACCGCGCTGCAATCGGGCGAAGTGGACGTGCTGCTGCGCACCGTGACGCTGACGCAGACGCGCGATACCTCGTTGGGCCTGTCCGCCGTGGCGGCCAGCTTTTATGACGGCCAGGGCATTCTGGTGAACAAGAAGCTGGGCGTCAAAAGCGCCAAGGAACTGAACGGCGCCACGGTTTGCGTGCAGCCGGGCACCACCACCGAACTGAATCTGGCCGACTGGTTCCGTTCCAACAACATCGAATTCAAACCCGTCGTGATCGACAAGGTGACTGAAGTGGTCCGCGCCTTTGAGTCGGGCCGCTGCGACGCCTTCACTGACGACGCTTCGCAACTGGCCGCCGTGCGCGCGACGCAAGTCGCTAACCCGAACGACTTCGAAATTCTGCCCGAACGCTTCTCGAAGGAACCGCTGGGCCCCATGGTGCGCCAGGGCGACGAGAACTGGCTGGGCATCGTGCGCTGGACGCTGTTTGCGCTGCTGGAAGCCGAGGAATACGGCATCACGCAAAAGAACGTGGATGAGATGCTCAAGAGCAATAACCCCAACGTCTTGCGCATCCTGGGCGTGACGCCGGGCGCGGGCAAGAACATGGGCCTGGATGAAAAGTGGGCCTACAACGCCATCAAGGCGGTCGGCAACTACAGCGAAGTGTTCGAACGCAACGTCGGCAAGGACAGCAAGCTGGGCCTGCAACGCGGCACGAACGCGCTGTGGAATCAGGGCGGCGCGATGTATCCGTGGCCCATCCGCTGACCGGGCTGCCTTGACCGCCACCACGGCCCGCCCCACGCGGGCCGTTTTTATTGCATGATTCCGGCAGACGGAACACAGGCGGAATGGTTCCATGTCCGCAAGCTGAAATGGCTCTATCGCGATGCGGATACGCTACCTATCATGCATATCAGGCGGGCGCGCATGCGCCCGCATCGCCATTGAAAACGACTAGGGAAAATCATGAACGGCGCTGACAGTCTTTGCGATACCTTGCTGGCCAACGATGTGGACGTGTGCTTTGCCAACCCCGGCACGTCTGAAATGCACTTTGTCGCGGCCTTGGATCGCAAGCCCAAGATGCGTTGCGTGCTGGGTCTGTTCGAAGGTGTGGTGACGGGCGCGGCCGACGGTTACGCGCGCATGGCCGACAAGCCGGCCGCGACCTTGCTGCATCTGGGCCCCGGCCTGGGCAATGGCCTGGCCAATCTGCACAACGCCAAGCGCGCCCGCACGCCCATGGTCAACATTGTGGGCGACCACGCGACGTACCACGTGCAATACGACGCCCCGCTGACGAGCGACGTCGAAGGCGTGGCGCGCCCGATGTCGCACTGGGTCAAGCGCACGATGACGGCCGCCGCCGTTTCCGCCGATGCCGCCGAAGCCATCGGGGTCGCGCGCCAGTCGCCCGGCAACATCGCCACGCTGATCCTGCCTGCCGATACCGCCTGGACCGATCTGCCTGACACTGCCCCCGCGCCCGTGCAGGTGAAAGACGCGCCGCTGGCGCAGACCTCTGCCGAGGCCGTGCGCGCGGCCGCCGCCGCCATCCGCTCGGGTGAAGTCACCGTGCTGATGCTGGGCGGCGCGGCGCTGCGCGAGCGCGCACTGAACGCCGCGGGCCGCATCGCGCGCGCCACCGGCGTGCGCCTGATGTCGGAAACGTCCAACCGCCGCATCGAACGCGGCGGCGCGCGCACGCCGGTTGACCGCCTGCCGTACCCCATCGACATGGCCGTGGCCAAGCTGAAAGACGTCAAGCACCTGGTGCTGGCAGGCGCGAAGGCGCCGGTCGGCTTCTTCGCGTACCCCGGCAAGCCCAGCCTGCTGGCCCCGCCGGACAGCAACCAGGTGGTGCTGGCCTCTGCTGAACAGGACTTGGCCCACGCGCTGGAATGGCTGGCGGATGAGCTTGGCATCGCCGCCGACGCGCCGCGCCTGGCCACGCCGGCCGCGGCCTATGAAGTGCCGTCGTCCGGCAAGCTGACGGGTGCCGCCGTGAACATTCTGGTCGCACACACCTTGCCCGAACAGGCCATCGTGTGCGATGAGTCCATCACGCAAGGCCGTGAATTCCCGATCTACAGCGCCAGCAGCGCCCCGCACGATTGGCTGATGCTGACGGGCGGCGCCATCGGTATTGGCCTGCCCATGGCCACCGGCGCCGCTGTGGCGTGCCCCGACCGCAAGGTCATCACGTTGCAGGCGGACGGCAGCGGCATGTACACGCTGCAAGCCTTGTGGACGCAGGCGCGTGAAAACCTGAATTGCCTGACGGTGATTCTGGCCAACCGTTCCTACGCCACGCTGCACGGCGAAATGAAAAACGTGGGCGTGAAGGAACCGGGCCGCAACGCGCGCCGCATGCTCGACCTGGAAGAACCGTATCTGGACTGGACGCATCTGGCGCGCGGCATGGGCGTGGAAGCGGTCAGCGTGGATACGGTTGAAGGCTTTGCACGCGCACTGGCCGACGGCCTGAAGCGCCGTGGCCCGTTCCTGATCGAAGCGGTGATCTAAGGCGGGCGTGTTTCCCTACACGCCCAGATAGCGCGTCAGCTGTTCGGGTTGCCGGGCCAGCGACGCGCTGTCGCCATCTTGCACGATCACGCCTTTTTCCATTACCAGGCAGCGGTCGGTGTGTTCCAGCACCGCGCGGTAATTGCGGTCCACGATCAGCGTGGACATGCCCGTGGTGCGAATCTGCCGAATGATCTTCCAGATCTCGGCCACGATCAGCGGGGCCAGACCTTCGGTGGCTTCGTCAAGAATCAGCAGGTCGGGGTTGGTCATCAGCGCGCGGCCGATGGCCAGCATCTGTTGCTCGCCGCCCGACAACTGTTGCCCGCCATGCCCCAGCCGTTCACGCAGGCGCGGAAACGTGTCCAGCACGCGCGCGTATGTCCAGTCCTGCCCGCCGCGCACGCCGGGGCGCGCGGCCACTTGCAGGTTTTCGCGCACATTCAGGTTGGGAAAAATGCCGCGCCCCTCTGGCACGTAGGCCAAGCCCATGCGCGCTATCGTGTGCGGCTGCGCGCGCGTGCAATCGCGGCCGCTGACCCGCACCTGCCCCTGCGCGCTTTTCACTTGCCCCATCAGGCTGCGGATCAACGTCGTCTTGCCCATGCCATTGCGTCCGACGAGACCCACCGATTCACCCGGCGCGATGTGCATGTCCACGCCACGCAGCACATGGCTGGCGCCGTAGTACACATGCAGTCCGCCTGCTTCGATCAGTGCGTGCATGCTGCGGCTCCTTCGTGGGACGCGCCGGTGTCTTCGCCCAGGTAGGCGGTGCGCACGTCGGCATTGGCGCGGATGTCGGCGGGCGTGCCGCTGGCGATGGCGGTGCCGTTGACCATCACGGTGATGGTTTCGGCGATGCGAAAGACCGCATCCATATCGTGTTCCACCAACAGGATTGCGTGGCCCGCTTTCAAGGTTTGCAGCAGGTCCAGAATGCGGTCGGTTTCTTCGGGGCCCATGCCGGCCAAGGGTTCGTCCAGCAGCAGCACCTGCGGTTCGCCCGCCAGGCACATGGCGATTTCCAATTGGCGCTTGCGGCCATGCGGCAGCAGCCCGGCCAGCCGCGTGGCGTCGTCGGCCAGCCCCGTGCGTTCCAACGCATGGTGCGCCAATTCCGCGCTGCGCCGGCAATCGGATGCCGCGCGCCACCAATGCCAGAAGCGCTGCCGTCCAGCTTGTGCGGCCAGCCGGCAGTTTTCGAACACAGAAAGTTCGGGAAAGAGGGTAGAGCGCTGATAGCTGCGGCCCAGCCCCGCACGCGCGCGTTCGGGCTGGCGCCAGGCGGTGATGTCGCGCCCGCCCAGCATCACGTGCCCGCTGCTGGGCGCCAGTTCACCCGACAGGATGTTGATCAGCGTGGATTTTCCCGCACCGTTGGTGCCGATCACGGCATGCACCTGGCCGCGCGCCAAGCCCAGCGATACGCCGTTGACGGCGGTCAGGCCGCCGAAGCGCCGCGTGACATCGGCGGCGGCAAGCAAGACGTCAGACATGGGGCTCTCCTTGAATGGGCAGGCGGGCGGCGGCGGGGGGAGCGGGCAGGGGGGCGGCTGCCGCTGGCGTCGCGCGCGCGCCGGGGCTTTGCAACGGCCGACGCTGATGCCGCTGGCGCCATTGCGCCGGCAGGCCCGCAATGCCGTTGGGCAACAACGCCACCAGCGCAATGATGGCCAGCCCCAAGGGCAGATGCCAATGCCGCGCATAGTCTCCAAACAGCGCCTGCGACTGGAACAACTCCTGCATCAGCACCAGCGTCACCGTACCGATCACCGCGCCGCCCAGGCTGGCCATGCCGCCCAGAATCACCATCAGCAACACCAGGCCCGATTGCTCCCAAGCCAATAATTCCGGCGTGACAAAGCCGTCTTTCAGCGCGAACAGAAAGCCCGCCAAGCTGGCCAGCGTGGCGCCCACCACGTAGGCCGTCAGCTTGTAGGGATACGTCGAATACCCCGCTGCCCGCATGCGCTGTTCGTTGATGCGAATGCCCGCCAGCGCCGCGCCAAAGGGCGAACGCCGCAGCAGCGCCAGAAAGCCCCAGGTCAGCGTCAGGCAAGCCAGCACAAAGAAATAGAACGTGGTGGCGTTGCTTAAGTCGAAGGGCATCCAGCCGCCCAAGGCGAGCTCGGGCCGGAAGTACAGATAGATGCCGTCGCTGCCGCCGCCGACTTTGGTGTCGTGGAAGACGTAGTACGCCATTTGCGCAAAGGCCAGCGTGACCATGATGAAGTACACGCCGCGCGTGCGCAGCGCCAGCGCGCCCGTCACCACGGCATAGGCGGCCGCCGCCAGCAGCGCCGCGGGCAGCAGCCACCACAGGCTGGCCGCCTCGGATTCGGGCGACAACAACGCCGCCACATACGCCCCAATGCCGAAGAAGGCGGCGTGCCCCAGGCTGACGAGCCCCGCGCCGCCCACCAGCAATTGCAGGCTGAGCGCGAAGATGGCGTAGATCATGACCTTGATCGCCAGCCCGGTGTAGTAATCGCTGCCGCTCCAGGCAAACGCGGCCAGCGCCAGCAGCGTTACGACGGGTAGAAGTTTCTGCATGGCTAGCCCTGTTTGAACAGCCCTTCGGGCTTGCAAAGAAGAATGAAGGCCATCAGCAGGTACACCAGCACGCCTGCCGCGGACGGGAACAGCACCTGTCCGAAGGTTTCTACAAAGCCCACGAGCATCGCGGCCAGGAACGCGCCGCGAATCGAGCCGATGCCGCCTATCACCACCACCACGAAACAGATGATCAGCACGCCGTTGCCCATGCCCGGGTAAACGGACGACACGGGTGCGGCGATGGTGCCCGCCAGCGCGGCCAGCGCCACGCCGGCCGCGAACACCAGCCGGTACAGCTTGTTGACGTCGATACCGAGCGACCCGGTCATCTCGCGATTGCTGGCGCCCGCGCGCAGCATCATGCCCAGCCGCGTGCGCGTGATGACCCAATACAGCAGCAAGGCCACCGCGATGCCCACGGCCGAGATGAACAATCGATACACCGGATACGTCATCACCCCGCCCAGCGAAATGCTGCCTTGCAGCCACGCCGGCAGCGGCACGCCGTGCACGTCGTTGCCGACGAGGATGCTGCGCAGCTCTTCAAACACCAGGATCAGCCCGTACGTCATCAGCACTTGCTGCAAGTGGTTGCGGTGATACAGATAGCTGAAGAAGGCGGCTTCAAGAAAGTAGCCCAGCACCGCCGCCAGCGCGACGCACACGGCCAGCGTGGCGATGAAGCCGCCGCCCAGCCAGCGGTCAACTACCGGCCCCAGCGCAAACGCCATGTAGGCGCCGATCATGTAGAAGCTGCCATGGGCCAGGTTGATGATGCCCATGATGCCGAAGATCAGCGTAAGGCCGCTGGCCACCAGGAACAGCAGCAAGCCGTACTGGAATGCGTTCAGGCTTTGAATAAGCAGGATGCTGATGTCCATGGGGCCTCCCGTGGCGGACGTCGTGTCAGAGCTTGCAGCCGCGGGCCGGATCGGCCAGCTTCTTCACGGCAACTTCCACCACCTTGTTTTCCAGGCCGTCGACGCGGCGCAGGTAAATGTCCTGCACCGGGTTGCCCGCCGCCGACAACGTGAAGGGGCCGCGCGGGCTGTCTACCGTGGCGCCGCGCATGGCGCTGCGGAAGTCGGCCTTCTTGGCGAAGTCGCCCTTCACGGCGGTCAGGCCAGACTGCATCAGTTGGGCCGCGTCATAGCCTTGCACGGCGTACACGTCAGGCTGCACGTTGTAGTTCTTGGTGTAGTCGGCGCGGAAGGCGTTGTCGCGCGGGGTGTTCAGGCCGTCGGCGTAATGCAGCGTGGTCAACAAGCCCTGCGCGGACGCGCCCTGGGCCTGCAAGGTGCCGTCGGTCAGGAAGCCCGAACCGTACAGCGGAATGGTCTTGTCCAGGCCCGCCGCGTGATAGTCCTGCACGAACTTCACTGCGCCGCCGCCGGCAAAGAAGGTGAACACCATGTCGGGTTTGGTGGCGGCGATCTCGGTCAGCAGCGACTGGAATTCCACGTTCGGAAACGGCAGGCTCAGTTCCTTCACGACTTTGCCGCCTGCCTTTTCGAAGCCTTCCTTGAAGCCGCCAATGGCCTCGTCGCCCGCCGCGTATTTCCAGGTGATGGTGACGGCGGTCTTGTGGCCCTTGGCGTAGGCAACGGGGCCCATGGCGTACGCGGGCTGCCAGTTGGTGAACGACGTGCGGAAGATGCCGGGGCCGCACAACGGGCCGGTGATGGCGTTGGCGCCCGCGTTGGTGACGATGAGCGTGGTGTCGCTGTCTTTCGCGGCCTTGGCCAGCGCCATCGCCACGCCCGAATGCACCGTGCCGATCAGCACGTCGACCTGATCGCGCTTGATCAGGCGGTTGGCGTTTTCGGCGGCCTTGGCGGGGTTGGATTCGTCATCCACCTTGAAGTATTCGATTTCGCGCCCGCCCAGCTTGCCGCCTTGTTCGGCCACGTACAGCTTGAAGCCGTTTTCAATGGCGGTGCCAAGCGCGGCGAAGGTGCCGCTATAGGGCAGCATGAAGCCGACTTTGATTTTGTCTGCGGCCTGCGCGCCGCTGGCGGCGAGCGTCAGGGCTGCGGCAATCGCAGCCCGGGTCAGGGCGTGGTTCATGGTTTGTCTCCGTGCTTGTTATGGGCTGGTCTGGGCGGATAGGCCCTGGCTCAGCCGGGTTTGTCCAACGCGCCGATGAAATCGGCAACGGCCTGGATAACAATGGCGGGCTGGTCCCGGTGCGGCGAATGGCGGCAGCCGGGAATTTCCAGCAGTGCGGTTTGCGGCGCATGGCGGTGTATGCCGCGTATCTGCGCAAGCGTTCCGTACTCGTCGTCCACGCCCTGAATCGCCAGCACGGGGCAGACGATGCGGGGCAGATAATCTTCGATGTTCCAGTGGCGGAAGTCAGGGTTCAGCCAGATGTCGTTCCAGCCCCAGAAGGCGGAATCCACGTCGGCGTGATAGCGGGCCAGGCGGCTGCGCAGGTCAGTGTTCAGATAGGCCTGCCGCGCAAGCTCGATGTTCGCTACCGTCTGCGCTTCAACAAAGATGTGCGGGGCCGCCACGACGATGCCGGCCACGGCATCCGGGTGCATGGCCGCGTACAGCAGCGCAATCGATCCGCCGTCGCTATGGCCGAACAGCACGGGCTTGTCTTGCCGCGCGTCGATGCCCAGTGCGGTGAACAGCGCGGGCAGCCCGTCGCGCGCGTCGCCGTGCATGAAGTCCACCGTCCATTTTTCCTGCGGCGGGCGCGGTGTGGATTGCCCGTAGCCATAGCGCGACACGACGAGCCCCCGGCAGCCGGCGGCCTCGCACACGTGCGCCGGAAAGTCCTTCCACATGGCTACCGAGCCCAGCCCTTCGTGCAGGAAGACCAGCAACGGCGCCTGCCCGCGATCGGGCGCAATCCACAGGCATTCCAGGCGGCGCGTCTGGCCGCCGATGACGACATCGGCCATGTCGGTGCGCGTCATCACATCGGCCATGTCGGTGCGCGTCATCACGTCGGACGTGTCTGCCGCGGAATTCATAGCGTCGACTCTTCCAGTTGACGCAGGCGGAAGCGTTGGATCTTGCCGGTGGCGGTCTTGGGCAGTTCTTCGGTGAAGTTGATCTGGCGCGGATACTTGAACGGCGCCAGATGCTGCTTCACATAGCTTTGCAGCGCCGCGCCGGTATTCGCATCGGGCTCGAAGCCCGGGCGCAGCACGACGTAGGCCTTCGTCTTCACCAGGCCGTCGTGGTCCGGCACGCCGATCACGGCGGCTTCCAGTACGGCTTCGTGCTGCACCAGAATGTTCTCAACTTCCACTGGCGACACGTACTGCCCGCTGACTTTGATCATGTCGTCGCTGCGGCCCGCATAGGTGTAGTAGCCGTCGGCGTCACAGGTGTATTTGTCGCCGCTCTTTAACCAGTCGCCCAGAAAACACTGGCGGGTTTTGTCGCGGTTGTTCCAGTACATGAGCGCGGCGCTGGGGCCTTTGATGTAGAGGTCGCCGATGGCGCCCGCCGCGACGGGTGCGCCGTTGTCATCGCGCAGCTGCACTTCGTAGCCGGGCACGGGCTTGCCGGTGGTGCCGTAGCGCAACTGGCCGGTCTGGTTCGAGATAAAGATGTGCAGCATCTCGGTGGAACCGATACCGTCCAGGATTTCACAGCCGAAATGCCGCGTGAAGCGTTCGCCGATATCGCGCGGCAACGCTTCGCCCGCTGAGGTACACACGCGCATCGCCACTTGATCGCGTGGCGGCAGATCTGGCGAGGCCAGCATGCTGGCGTACAGCGTGGGCACGCCATAGAACACAGTGGGGCGGTGCCGGGTCAGACGCTGGAACACGGCCTGCGGCGTGGGCCGTTCGCCCATCAGGATGACGGTGGCGCCCGCCGACAGCGGAAAGGTCAGCCCATTGCCCAGGCCGTAGGCGAAGAACAGCTTTGCGGCGGAGAACACCACGTCGTCTTCGCGGATGCCCAGCACGGGCTTGGCGTAGAGTTCGGCCGTGTGCCACAGGTTGCCGTGCGTGTGGACGACGCCCTTGGGCTTGCCGGTGGAGCCCGATGAATACAGCCAAAACGCAATTTCATCGGC
The DNA here is from genome assembly GCF_902859595.1 of Achromobacter kerstersii. GTDB lineage: Bacteria > Pseudomonadota > Gammaproteobacteria > Burkholderiales > Burkholderiaceae_B > Achromobacter > Achromobacter kerstersii. Next base: position 109,393 of record NZ_CADIJQ010000011.1, read on the forward strand.
CAGCGTGCGCACGGCAGGGGCAAGGGGGGCGGCGGCCAGCAGGGCATCGAATTCGTGGGTGCGGACGGGCAGGGCGGAGGAGGATTGTGAAGTGACGGGCTGAGAAGCAACGGCCTGAGAAGCGAGGGGCTGAGCCACCACCACGTGCTCGACATCGCCGGGCGCTTGCGCCAGCGCGGTCTGCAAGACGGGCAGCAACGCACCCGAGACGAACGCGGCGCGTACGCGGCTGTGCGACACGATGTAGGCGTAGTCGTCGGCCGTCAGCAAGGTGTTCACGGCGACCGGCACCACGCCCGCATGCAACGCACCCAGAAACACGATGGGCCAATCCACCGTGTCTTGCATCAGCAGCAGGATGCGTTCTTCGCGCCGCAGCCCCAATTGGCGCAGCGCGCCCGCCATGCGGGCCACCCGCTCGGCCAGTTCGCCATAGCTCAGCTGACGCGTGTCGTCGATATAGGCCGGCTTGGCGGCGCGCGGCGCGTTCAGCGCGGCCAGATAACTGGCGAAGTTCAGTTCGGCGGGGCAGGTGTTCACGGTTGTCTCCTGATGTCCTGGTGGGGGCGGGCCATGGCTGTGTTTTTTTGTCGCCTGGCCGTAAGGCGCGGGGCTAGCTGCTGGGCCGCGTGAATTCGATAGCGCCGCCGGGCAACAGGTACAGCACCAGCGCGCGGCCTTGCGTGACCGTGGGGCTGTGGGCGCTGCCGGGGCCGTAGACGAGCCAGCCGGCGCCGTGGCCGTCAAAGCGGGCGTCGCCGGTCAGCGGCATGATCAGATCGATCTCGCCGTTGGGGTGGGCGTGGTGGGGGCCGGCCAGGTCGTTCATGTCGACGACGTCTACCGAGCAGCCGGCCAGATCGTCGGCGGGTTTGATGACGCGGCCGTAGCGGATGCCGCCGCCTTCGCGATTGCACATCCAGCCATCGGCCACGCCCTGCTTACAGGCGGCGAAGATGTTCTGGTACAGGGGGCTGCCGGGGCCGGCTTCGCGATTCAAGCGGGCTTGAAGGCCGCTATCGAACGGCTGGCCGGACACCAGACGCGTGGCCTCGCGCATCAGGGCATGGAATTGATCTGGCGTGCTCACCGGGACTCCTCCTTTACACTGTCGGCGCTTTGGATGCGGCATGAATTTGAATGCTGCTTTTTTGCACCGTGACGGCTTTGGACTGCTTGGAAGGAAAAATAGTGCTTCCAATGGTTTGGGTCAAGCACTATAGTGCATAAAACAAGGCGTATCAGGGTATTTGCGGAGTCAGCCAAAACATGAATCAAGCGCTAGATGCGGCGCCATCCGAACCCAGGCGGGAAGCTTTCCTGGTGGCATTGGGCGAGCGCGTGCGCCGCCTGCGAGCCATACGCGGCATGACGCGCAAGGGCCTGTCCCAGGTCACGGGCGTGTCGGAACGGCATCTGGCCAATCTGGAACATGGGGTGGGCAACGCGTCCATCCTGGTGCTGTTGCAGATTGCCCGTGCGTTCAACTGCGCGCTGGCTGAGCTGGTGGGCGACGTCACCACCGAATCGCCCGATTGGCTGCTGATCCGCGAGCTGCTCAGTGGCCGCACGGAATCCGACTTGCAACGCGCCCGAGAGGCCCTGACCCAGCTGTTCGGCGTGGGGGCGGGCGCGCAACGCCCCAACCGCACGCAGCGTGTGGCGCTGATCGGGCTGCGCGGCGCGGGCAAATCCACGTTGGGCCAGATGCTGGCCGATGATCTGGGCTACCCGTTCGTGGAGCTCAACCGCGAGATCGAACGCGTGGCCGGGTGCAGCATCCTGGAAATCCACAACCTGTATGGTCCCAACGCCTACCGCCGCTATGAACGCCGCGCGCTGGAAGAGGCCGTGCAGATCTATCCGGAAATGGTGCTGGCGACCCCGGGCGGGCTGGTGTCCGAACCCGCCACGCTGAACCTGTTGCTGGCGCACTGCTACACGGTATGGCTGCGCGCCACGCCCGAAGAGCACATGGGCCGCGTCATGGCGCAGGGCGATTTCCGCCCCATGTCGGGCAACAACGAGGCCATGGCCGACTTGAAACGCATCCTGGCCGGGCGCGAAGCCTTCTACGCCAAGGCGGATCTCACCTGGGTGACCAGCAATTTGGAAGTGCAGGAGAGCTTTGCCGGCCTGCGCACCCAAGTTCGCAAGGCCTGCGGTCTGCCTCTGTAAAGCTGCACTTTTATGCATGTCTCGCTTGACGTGCGTTTTTGCCTGAACTAATCTGCACAATAATTCATGTGATGCAGTATTTTTCCTGTCCAGGCAGGGCGTACGAGGAGACACGAGATGAGCAGCACCAACAATGGGGTCAACACCCATGGGGCCAACGCCAATGGGGCCAACAGCCGGGTTGATTTCCGCACCCAGCCCGACCAGTACCGCCATTGGCGCCTGACGTTCGACGGCCCGGTCGCCACGCTGGCCATGGACGTGGCCGAAGACGGCGGCCTGCGCCCCGGCTACAAGCTCAAGCTGAACTCGTACGACCTGGGCGTAGACATCGAACTGCACGACGCCCTGCAACGCATCCGCTTCGAACACCCGGAAGTGCGCAGCGTAGTCGTCACCAGCATGAAGGACCGCATCTTCTGTTCGGGCGCCAATATCTTCATGCTGGGCTTGTCCTCGCACGCCTGGAAGGTGAACTTCTGCAAGTTCACCAACGAAACCCGCAATGGCATCGAAGACTCCAGCCGTCATAGCGGCTTGAAGTTCATCGCCGCGCTGAACGGCGCGTGCGCAGGCGGCGGCTACGAGCTGGCGCTGGCCTGCGACGAAATCCTGCTGATCGACGACCGTTCGTCGTCCGTGGCCTTGCCCGAAGTGCCGCTCTTGGGCGTCTTGCCCGGCACCGGCGGCCTGACGCGCGTAACCGACAAGCGCCGCGTGCGCCACGACCACGCCGACATCTTCTGCACGCTGGTTGAAGGCGTGCGCGGCCAACGGGCCAAGGACTGGCGGCTGGTGGACGACGTGGTCAAGCCTGCGCGTTTTGAAGCGGCGGTGCGCGAACGCGCGCTGGCGCTGGCCGAAGGCAGCACGCGCCAGGCGAACGAAGCGGGCATTGCGCTGACCCCCATCGAACGCACCGAAGGCGCCAACAGCCTGTCGTACCGCTACGTAGACATCCAGCTCGACCGGGAAAAACGTCAAGCCACCTGGACTGTGCGCGCACCGATTGGCCCGGTCGAATCGGAACTGGCCGACATCATTGCCGCGGGCGCCAACTGGTGGCCCTTGCGCATGGCGCGCGAACTGGACGACGCCATCCTGTCCATGCGCACCAACGAACTCGACATCGGCACCTGGGTGCTGAAGACAGAAGGCGACCCCGCCGCCGTGCTGGCCGCTGACGCTGCGCTGGAACGGCATGCCGGCCATTGGTTCGTGCGCGAAACCGCCGGCATGCTGCGCCGCACGCTGGCGCGTCTGGATGTGACGTCGCGCAGCCTGTTCGCGCTGATCGAACCGGGCTCCTGCTTTGTCGGCACCTTGCTGGAACTGGCGCTGGCGGCCGACCGCAGCTACATGCTGGATAACGAGGCGGACGTTGAGGACAACGTGGAAACCCCCGCCGCGCGCGCGCAGATCGTCGTGGGTGAACGCAACTTCGGCGCGTATCCGCTGGTGAATGGCCAAAGCCGATTGCAGCGCCGCTTCTACGAAGAGACCGCGCCGCTTGAAGCCGTGCGCGCGCGCGCCGGGCAAGCGCTGTCTGCCGCCGATGCGCTGGAGCTGGGCCTGGTGACCTTCGCCCCCGACAGCATCGACTGGGACGACGAAGTTCGCATGATGCTGGAAGAGCGCCGCGCCTTGTCGCCCGACGCCTTGACCGGGCTGGAGGCCAACCTGCGCTTTGGCGGCAAGGAAACGATGGAAACCCGCATCTTCGGCCGCCTGACCGCGTGGCAGAACTGGATCTTCAACCGTCCGAATGCGGCCGGCGACAAGGGCGCCCTGAAGCTGTACGGCAAGGGCGAGCAAGCCGCGTTCGATTGGAACCGGGTCTGAAAAAAACAAGGAGCGAGACAATGTCTGGAATCAATTACACCGATAAGATCCCCAACAACGTCAACTTGTCTGGCGACCGCACGTTGCAACGCGCGCTGGAACATTGGCAGCCCAATTACCTGCAATGGTGGCAGGACATGGGCCCCGACGGTTCGCACGGTTTTGATGTGTACCTGCGCACCGCCGTCAGTGTGGAACCCGATGGCTGGGCGAACTTCAACCACGTGCGCATGCCCGACTACCGCTGGGGCATTTTCCTGGCGCCGCAAGACGGGCAGCGCAAGATCCACTTTGGCGAAAACATGGGGCGTGATGTTTGGCAGGATGTGCCGGGTGAACACCGCGCCAACCTGCGCCGCATCATCGTCACGCAGGGCGACACCGAACCCGCGTCGATTGAACAGCAACGCCATCTGGGCCTGACCGCGCCGTCGCAGTACGACCTGCGCAACCTGTTTCAGATCAACGTCGAAGAAGGCCGCCACTTGTGGGCCATGGTGTATCTGCTGCATCGCTACTTTGGCCGCGATGGCCGCGAAGAGGCCGATGCGCTGCTGCAACGCAGCTCGGGTGATTCCGACAACCCGCGCATTCTGGGCGCCTTCAACGAGAAGACGCCCGACTGGCTGGCCTTCTACATGTTCACGTACTTCACTGACCGCGACGGCAAGTTCCAGCTGTGCGCGTTGGCCGAGTCCAGCTTCGACCCGCTGGCCCGCACCACGAAGTTCATGCTGACCGAAGAAGCGCACCACATGTTCGTGGGCGAATCGGGCATTTCGCGCGTGATCCAGCGCACCTGCGAAGTGATGAACCAGTTGAAGACCGACGACCCGGAAAGCGTGCGCGCCGCCGGCGTCATCGACCTGCCCACCATCCAGCGCTACTTGAACTTCCACTACAGCGTCACCATCGACCTGTTCGGCGCGGACCAATCTTCCAACGCCGCCATCTTCTACGGCTCGGGCCTGAAGGGGCGCTACGAAGAATCCAAGCGCACCGACGACCATCAATTGAAGAACGACACCTATCGCGTGCTGACCGTGAACAACGGCAAGCTGAACGAGATTGAAGTGCCGATGCTGAACGCGTTGAACGAAGTGCTGCGCGACGACTTCATCCGTGATTCGGTGGCGGGCATCGGGCGCTGGAACAAGGTCATTGAAAAGAGCGGCATCCCGTTCCGGCTGCACGTGCCGCACAAGGCGTTCAACCGCCAGATCGGCACGCTGGCCGGCATACGCATGTCGCCTGAAGGCGAGATCCTGTCGGAATCGCAATGGCAGGCCAACAGCCACAAATGGCTGCCCACGCCTGAGGACCGCGCGTTTGTCGCGTCACTGATGGGCCGGGTGACAGAACCCGGCAAGTTCGCCAACTGGATTGCGCCGCCCGTCATGGGCATCAACCGCCAGCCGGTGAATTTTGACTACGTCCGTTTCAACTAAGGCGAGAAGGGGCGGCGCGTTTGTGCGCCGCCCCGCCAGCGCATTGGGAAGATTGCGATGAACGCCCCCTTACCCGTAGAAGTGCTGAAGCAGCATCTGATCGATCCCGAGATCTGCATCCGCTGCAACACGTGCGAAGAAACCTGTCCGGTCGACGCGATCACCCACGATTCCAATAACTACGTGGTGGACCCCGACATCTGTAATGGCTGCATGGCCTGTGTGCCGCCATGCCCAACGGGGTCGATCGACAACTGGCGGCTGATGCTGCGCAACGAGGCGTACTCGGTGCAGGATCAGTTCGGCTGGGAAGAATTGCCGAAGGAAAAGGCGTTGCCGGAAACGGCGGCCGTGGATGCGGGGGGCGATGCTGCGGCGGCCGATGCCGCGGCGGTCGATACCGCGGCGGTCGGCACCGCGGCGGCCGATGCACCTGGCGTGATGACTGGCGCGGCGTCTGCCGCCGCCCCCGCATTCAGCCTGCCCGGCGCCTCCGTCCCACCCTGGTCCGCCGCCCACCCCTACGTCAATCTGTACACGCACAAGGCGCCAATGACGGCCACCGTCGTCGGCAATTACCGCGTGACGGGCGCCGATACCGAAAGCGATATCCATCACATCGTGCTGGACTTTGGCGAGCTGCCGTTTCCCGTGCTGGAAGGGCAGTCCATCGGCATTCTGCCCCCCGGTGTCGATGCCCAAGGCCGGCCGCATCACGCGCGCCAGTATTCGCTGGCCAGCCCGCGTGATGGCGAACGCGCGGGCTACAACAACCTGTCTTTGACGGTGAAGCGCGTCACCGAAGACCATGGCGGCGCGGCGGCGCATGGCGTGTGTTCGAACTACCTGTGCGATCTGGCCAAGAACGACACCGTGCAGGTCATCGGCCCGTTCGGTCATACCTTCCTGATGCCGAACCATCCGCGCGCGAACCTCATCATGATCTGCACGGGGACAGGTTCCGCGCCGATGCGCGCGATGACCGAGCGCTACCGCCGCCGCATCGACACAGGCGACAACGGCCGCCTGATGCTGTTCTTTGGCGCCCGCACCGAACGCGAGCTGCCGTACTTCGGGCCGCTGATGAAGCTGCCGCGCGACTTCATCGACATCAATCTTGCGCTGTCGCGCGAACCCGGCCAGCCCAAGCGCTATGTGCAGGACCTGATCCGCGAACGCGCGGGGCAGGTACGCGAGTTGCTGTTGGATCGCAACACCTGCATCTATGTCTGCGGGCTGAAGGGAATGGAAGTCGGCGTGCTGGACGCACTGCGCGAGGTGACGATGCAATCGGGGCAGGATTGGTCTATCCTGCACGATGTGCTGCGTCGCGAAGGGCGGCTGCATTTCGAGACGTATTAAGTCCTAAAACCAACGCGTGACACACGTGAAAAACGGCGCGCCATGGCGCGCCGTTTGCGTTTGCAGGGGGAAAATATGAAGTTCGCCGAATTCAAAGACGGCATGATGATCAAGGCAGGCCCGGTCACCATCACCGAGGCCGAGATCGTGGAATTTGCACGCAAGTTCGACCCGCAGTGGTTTCACACCGACCCGCAACGCGCCGCAGAAGGGCGCTGGGGCGGACTGATCGCCAGCGGCTGGCACACGTGCGCGCTGGCCATGCGCATGGCGGTGGATGCGGCGCTGCATGACTCCGAATCTTTCGGTTCCCCGGGGCTGGGTGAAGTGCGCTGGCGCACGCCGGTGCGTCCGGGCGACACGCTGCGTCTGGAAGCGCGTGTGCAAGGCGCGCGCACCTCGTCGTCGCGCCCCGACCTGGGCATCATCACGTGGGCGTGGACGGTCATCAACCAGCACGACGAAGGCGTGCTGGAACTGGACGCGACGAGCTTGTTTGATCTGTCGGGCGAGAACTAGGCGCTTCGCATCAAAGTGCTTGTTTCAAGCATTGGGTATCCAGCGCGGGGTATCAAGCGCGAAGTATCAAGTGCGAAGTATCAAGTGCGAAGTATCAAGTGCGAAGTATCAAGTGCGAAGTATCAAGCGCGGGGCATCAAGCATTTTCTATCAAGTGCGGAGCGCCAAAGAAAAACCGCCTTCAAAATTGAAGGCGGTTTTTTCATTCAGGCCATTCAAGCCAAGCAAGCGATCAATAGAACGCCTGGATGCCCGTTTGTGCGCGGCCCAAAATCAGGGCGTGCACGTCGTGGGTGCCTTCGTACGTGTTGACCACTTCCAGGTTCACCAGGTGGCGGGCCACGCCGAATTCATCCGAGATGCCGTTGCCGCCGAGCATGTCGCGCGCCAGGCGGGCGATGTCCAGCGCCTTGCCGCAAGAATTGCGCTTCATGATGGAGGTGATTTCGACGGCGGCGGTGCCTTCGTCCTTCATGCGGCCCAAACGCAGGCAGCCTTGCAGGGCCAGCGTGATTTCGGTTTGCATGTCGGCCAGCTTCTTCTGGATCAGCTGGTTGGCGGCCAGCGGGCGGCCAAATTGCTTGCGGTCCAGCGTGTACTGGCGGGCAGTGTGCCAGCACGCTTCAGCGGCGCCGACAGCACCCCAGGCGATGCCGTAGCGGGCGGAGTTCAAGCACGTGAACGGACCCTTCAGGCCGGACACGCCGGGCATCATCTGGTCTGCCGACACTTCGACTTCGTCCATGACGATTTCGCCGGTGATCGAGGCGCGCAGGCCGACCTTGCCGTGAATGGCTGGAGCCGACAGGCCCTTCATGCCCTTGTCCAGGATGAAGCCGCGAATCTTGCCGTCGAAGTCGCCGCCGACGCACTTGGCCCACACCACGAACACATCAGCGATGGGCGAGTTGGTGATCCACATCTTGTTGCCGGAAATCTTGTAGCCGTCGGACGTCTTGACGGCGCGGGTTTCCATGCCGCCGGGGTCGGAACCGTGGTTGGGTTCGGTCAGGCCGAAGCAGCCGATCCATTCGCCGCGAGCCAGCTTGGGCAGGTACTTCTGCTTTTGCGCTTCGCTGCCGAATTCGTTGATGGGCACCATCACCAACGACGACTGCACGCTCATCATCGAGCGGTAGCCGGAGTCGATGCGTTCGACTTCGCGGGCGATCAGGCCGTAGCTGACGTAGTTCAGGCCAGCGCCGCCGTATTCTTCAGGAATGGTGGCGCCGAGCAGGCCGAGTTCGCCCATTTCCGAGAAGATTTCCGGATCGGTCTTCTCGTTGCGGAAGGCGTTCAGCACGCGGGGGGCAAGCTTGTCCTGCGAATAGGCATAGGCGGCATCGCGCACCATGCGTTCTTCTTCGGTCAGTTGCTGGTCCAGCAACAGGGGATCTTGCCATTGAAAAGAAGGATTCGAGGACATGCTGGGTCTCCGCTATGGATTTCCGTATTCGGAATTTTAAAAGTTTAAACCTAAAATAATTCGGGCGGCAAGTTGGGGTTTGCGCGGGCAGCGCGCCTGAGCGCGCCGCCGGAAATTACCGCCTGATCGGGATTCAGTGCTGGGCTTTCAATGCCGCGTCGCGGATCTTTTCCAAGGTCGTCGACGGGGTGATGGTTTCAGGGTCGATGAAGCAATGCAGGATGGCCGGCTTGCCGCTGGCCAGCGCGCGTTCGAAGGCCGGGCCGAACTGGTCGGTGGTCTCGACGCGTTCGCCGTGGCCGCCAAAAGCGCGCGCGTAGTCGGCGAAGTCCGGGTTCTTGAGTTCGGTTGCCGACACGCGGCCGGGGTAGTGCTTTTCCTGGTGCATGCGGATGGTGCCGTACATGCCGTTGTCGACCAGCACCACGATGATGGGCAGGTCGTACTGGACGGCGGTGGCGAACTCCTGGCCGTGCATCAGGAAGCAGCCGTCGCCTGCAAAGCAGACAACGGTTTTGTCAGGCCAGACGCGCTTGGCGCCTACGGCGGCCGGCAGGCCATAGCCCATGGAACCCGAGGTGGGCGCCAGCTGCGTGCCAAAGCGCGTGAAGCGGTGGAAGCGGTGCAGCCAGGTGGCGTAGTTGCCCGCGCCGTTGGTCATGATGGCGTCCGCCGGCAACGACTTTTCCAGGTAGGCCATCACCTGGCCCATTTGCAGCGCGCCCGGCGTGGTGATGGTTTCCGGGTCGCTCCATTTCAGGTACGACTCGCGCATGGCCTGGGTGCCTTCGGCCCACACGGGCTTGGCGGGGGCCTTCAGGCCAGCCAGCGATTCCGCAAATGCGGCCGGCGACGTGTTGATGGCCAGCGTTGCGCGGTAGACGCGGCCGAGTTCGGCGGTGTCGGGGTGCACATGCACCAGCTTTTGCTTCGGAACCGGAATGTCCAGCAGCGTGTAGGCCTGGCTGGGGTTCTCGGACATGCGGCCGCCCACCAGCAGAATCAGGTCGGCGTCGGCCACGCGCTTGAGCAGCGCCGGGTTGATGCCCAGGCCCACGTCACCGACGAAGCAAGGGTGGTCGGCGGGGAACAGCATCTGGCGGCGGAACGACACGGCCGTAGGCAGCGCGTGGCGCTGCGCGAAGTCGGCAAACTGTTGCACGGCGCGGGCATCCCAGCGCGTGCCGCCCAGGATGGCGACGGGGTTCTTGGCGTCGGCCAGCAGCTTTTCCAGGTCGGCCAGCTGGCCGGCCGTGGGGGCGGAGTCGATCAGTTCGTAGCGCGGGGCGTCGGCCACCTTGGCGGCTTCAACCAGCATGTCTTCCGGCAAGGCGATCACGACGGGGCCGGGACGGCCGGACGTGGCAATGTGGAAAGCGCGCGAAATCAGTTCGGGAATGCGTTCGACCTGGTCGATCTCGGTGACCCACTTGGCCTGCGTGCCGAACACGGCGCGGTAGTCCATTTCCTGGAAGGCTTCACGCTCGCGCATGCCGCGTTCGATCTGGCCCACGAACAGGATCAGCGGGGTGGAGTCCTGCTTGGCGATGTGCACGCCGGCCAGCGCGTTGGACGCGCCCGGGCCACGAGTCACCATGCAGATGCCGGGTTCGCCGGTCAGTTTGCCGTGGGCGTCAGCCATCATCGCCGCGCCGCCTTCCTGGCGGCAGACGGTAACCTTGATATCCGCATCGTGCAGGCCGTCCAGCACCGCCAGATAGCTCTCGCCGGGAACGCAGAAAACGTGTTTGACGCCCTGGGCGACCAGTTGGTCGACCAGAATGTGACCGCCAAGGCGGGAATCTTGCTGAGACATGGTGGGGTGTCGTGGGTAGCCGAGGATAAGACTCTTGAGGATATGTGCCTTGAGTGCACAACGCAATTGATAAAATTGCACAATCTAGTGATCCCCCGGCACGTAGTGTCTCGTTGCGCCGCGACCGGTTTCGACGGGTCTCAGGCCGATTTCAGGCCGATTTCAGGCAAATACTCCGCTCCATGAGAAACGGCATTCCCAATCTGAGCGCGCTCCAGGCGTTCGAAGCATCGGCCCGGCTGGGCAGTTTTTCCCGCGCGGCCGAGGAACTGTCCCTGACGCACAGCGCCGTTTACCGGCAGGTGGCCAGCCTGGAGTCGCGGCTGGGCGTGCAGTTGTTCACCCGCGTGCGCCGCCGCATCGTGCTGACGGACCACGGGGCGGAATACGCCGGGCGGATTCGTCACCATTTGGACCAGATCGAAAAAGACACCTTTGGCCTGGTCAGCCGGACGGGCATGGGCCGCAGCATCCACATTGCCGTCGTGCCCACGTTGGCCACCACCTGGCTGATCCCGCGTCTGGCGGATTTTCAAGCGGAACACGCCGATATCACCGTCAGCTTGTCAGTGCGCACTTTGCCGTTCCAGTTCAAGGATCAGCCCTTTGATGGCGCGCTTTACCATGGCGACGGCCTGTGGCCCGGCACGCAGGGCGTGCTGCTGTTCCCCGAACGCGAATTGGTGCCGGTATGCGCGCCGCAACTGGCGGCGCGCGTGGCGCAGCAGACGGACGCGGGCGTGAGCGCCTTGGCCGGCATGACGCACCTGCACCTGGCGTCGCGGCCCGACGCGTGGCGGCAGTGGTATGCCGCCAATAACCATCTGTACGGCCCGCAGGCGGCGGGCGGCCCGCGCTATGAACTCTTCACCATGGTGATGGCGGCCGTGCAGGCAGGGCTGGGCGTGGGCCTGATGCCGCGCTTCCTGGCGCAGCCGGCGCTAGACCTTGGCACATTGACGATGCCGGTGCCGCAATCGCTGACCGTTAGCCAGGGCTATTACTTCGGCTACCCGCAGCGCAGCGAACGGTCTGATGCGCTCAAGCTGTTTGAAACCTGGCTGAAGTCGGCAGCCGCCGGCGTGGGCGATAGGTAACCCGCAATATGTCCATCCTTAAAGCGCCCCTGGCTTCCCAAGGCGATATCGACGCCTTCATCGACGCCGTCTGGCTGGAAGACGGCCTGTCAGCCAACACCCTGGCCGCCTACCGCCGCGACCTGACCGGCTTTGCCCGCTGGCTGGAAGACCCCGAAGCCTATGCCCGCGAAATGGCCGACCGCTACGGCGACGCCGCCTCGGCGCATGCGTTGCCCGTCGGCCCCGCCAAGACGCTCTGCGACGCCGGCAAAGCCGACATCGAAGCCTGGTTCGCCTTCCGCCACGACGAAACGCGCGCCACCACCGCCAACCGCCGGCTGGCCGCGCTGCGCCGCTTCTATGCCTGGGCCTTGCGCGAACACCGCGCCGAACGCGACCCTTGCCTGACCTTGATCGCCGCCAAGCAGCCGCCGCGCTTGCCCAAGACGCTGTCGGAATCACAAGTGGACGCCTTGCTGCGCGCGCCCGACCTCAGCCAGGCACGTGGCCTGCGCGACCGCGCCATGCTGGAAACGCTGTACGCCACCGGCTTGCGCGTGTCTGAACTGGTGGGCGTGCGCGCGCTGGACGTCAGCCTGAATGAAGGTGTCGTGCGCGTGGTGCTGGGCAAGGGCGGCAAGGACCGCCTGGTGCCGCTGGGCGCAGAGGCCGCGCACTGGATCGATCAGTACCTGAAGACCGCCCGGCCCGAGCTGGCGGCGGGCCGTCAAAGCGATGCGCTCTTCATCACCGGCCGCGCCGAAGCGATGTCGCGCCAAGCCTTCTGGCAGTTGGTGAAGAAGTACGCGCTGCTGGCCGACATCCATGCGCCGCTGTCGCCGCACGTGTTGCGCCATGCGTTCGCGACCCACTTGTTGAACCACGGCGCCGACTTGCGGGTTGTGCAGATGCTGCTGGGTCACGCGGATATTTCCACGACCCAGATCTACACCCACGTCGCCCGCGAACGCTTGAAGGCGCTGCATGCGGCCCACCATCCGCGCGGCTGACGCGCGAACCGTCATTGTTCACCCTGTCTTACACTTTTCCTTTTTTCACCCGGCCTACCCATGAGCAAAGCCCGCCACGTCTCCGAAACGCCCGCCACCCAAATGCTGAAGCAGAACAAGGTGGCCTACACGGAACACACCTATGACTATGTGGATCACGGCGGCGCAGGCGAGGCCGCGCGCCAGCTGGGCCTGGACCCGCATGCGGTGGTGAAGACGCTGGTCATGGAAGACGAATCCGCCAAGCCGCTGATCGTGGTCATGCATGGCGACCGCGAGGTCTCCACGAAGAATCTGGCGCGTCAGGCAGGGCTGAAGAAAGTCGAACCCTGCAAGCCTGAAGTCGCGCAGCGGCATTCCGGGTATCAGGTCGGCGGCACCTCGCCGTTTGGCACGCGCAAGAAAATGCCGGTCTGGGTCGAAGCCGAGGTGCTGGAATACCCCGTCGTGTATATCAACGGCGGGCGGCGCGGGTATCTGGTGGGGATTGATCCCCAGGCGCTTGTCACGGTGCTGGGCGCAAAACCCGTGTCGGTGGCGCTGGAGTAGAGCGGGTCAGCCTTGGGGCGGCGCTCGTGACCCGGCGTGGTATCCCACTACCACCAGCGGCGAATCGGCAGCAGGCACAATGGACGCAGAACATCAAGAACCGGAGCCCGGCCTGACGGGTGTGCAACCGGCGCCGCCATCCCCCATCCCAAGGAGACATTCATGAGCAAGAGACTATTGATGCTGGTCGGCGATTACGCCGAAGACTACGAAACCATGGTGCCGTTCCAGACGCTGCTGGCCGTGGGGCATACGGTGCATGCGGTCTGCCCGGACAAGAAAGCCGGCGACACCATCGCCACCGCCATTCACGATTTTGAAGGCGACCAGACCTACAGCGAAAAGCGCGGGCACAACTTTGCGCTGAATTTCGACTTCGACCGCGTCGAACCGGCCTCGTATGACGGCCTGGTGATTCCGGGCGGCCGTGCACCGGAATACCTGCGCTTGAACGAAAAGGTGCTGGATATCGTGCGTTATTTCGATCAGGCCGGTAAGCCGATCGCGGCCGTTTGCCACGGCGCGCAACTGCTGGCCGCCGCCGGCATCCTCAAAGGCCGCACGTGCTCGGCGTACCCGGCTTGCGCACCCGAAGTGCGTTTGGCCGGCGGCACCTATGCCGAAATCGGCATCGACCAAGCCTATACCGATGGCAACCTGGTGACCGCCCCGGCCTGGCCCGCGCACCCGGCATGGCTGTCGCAGTTCCTGGTGGTGTTGGGCACGAAAATCACGCACTGACGCGACGATTTGGTGATTGCGTGACGGCGCGATGCGCTGATCCGCTATCCGCAGCGCCGCTCCCGTTTGCGGAAGCGAATAAGGCTCCCGGGGCATCCACGCCCCGGGAGCCTTTGCATGTCAGGGGTCGCGCTAAGGCGGTTCAGGCAAAGTCCAGCACGATTCGGCCTTCGATCTGCCCTTGCTTCATGCGGTCAAACACACTGTTGATGTTCTCCAGGCGTTCCGTGGCGACGGTGGCGTGCACCTTGCCTTCCTCGGCAAATTGCAGCGACTCCTGCAAGTCCAGCCGCGACCCCACGATGGAGCCGCGCACGGTAACGCCGTTCAACACCATGTCGAAGATCGACAGCGGGAAGTCGCCGGGAGGCAGGCCATTGAGCGCCACGGTTCCGCCGCGCCGCACCATGCCCATCGCCTGTTCGAACGCCTTGGGCGATACGGCCGTAATCAGCGCCCCATGCGCACCGCCAATTTCGCGCTTCAGGTACGCGGCGGGGTCGGTGGTCTTCGCGTTCACGGTGACTTCCGCGCCCAGGCGCCGCGCCAGGTCCAGCTTCGTGTCGTCGATGTCGACGGCGGCTACGTTCAGGCCCATGGCCTTGGCGTATTGCACCGCCATATGGCCCAGCCCGCCTATCCCCGAAATCACCACCCAGTTGCCCGGGCGGGTGTCCGTCATCTTCAGGCCCTTGTAGACGGTGACGCCCGCGCACAGCACGGGGGCGATGTCGACGAAGCCCACGTTTTTCGGCAGCAGCCCCACATAATCGGCGGCGGCCAGCGCGTATTCGGCAAAGCCGCCGTTGACGGAGTAGCCGGCGTTCTGCTGCTGTTCACACAGGGTTTCCCAGCCGCCCAGGCAGTGCTCGCAATGGCCGCAGGCGGAATACAGCCACGGGATGCCCACGCGGTCGCCTTCCTTGACGTGCGTCACGCCCGCGCCCACCGCCACAACGTGGCCCACGCCTTCGTGGCCGGGAATGAAGGGGGGATTGGGTTTGACGGGCCAGTCGCCTTGGACGGCGTGCAAGTCGGTATGACACACGCCGCAGGCTTCGATCTTCACCAGCAGTTCACCCGGACCGGGGCGGGGCACTGCGACTTCTTCGATTACCAGGGGTTTGCCAAATGCTCGTGCAACTGCGGCCTTCATGGTCTTTTCCATCTCTGCCTCCGAAGTCTGATCAGTTTCACTATGCTCGAACGCTCGCACTGTCGAGTCCATGATTTATATCAACCGAGCCGGAATGGATGACTGTCAGGAAACGTGTCGTTGCAGAATGGCGGGGCTCGGCCCGAACGGCCTAGGGCGCGCCGCGTCTTGCAGGCTGCGCGGCAAACGTCGTACAGTGACCCACCGGCGACGCGCGGCTCAGCGCTACGTCCAAGAGTGACCATCCAAGAGTGACCATCCAAGCGTGACCATCCAAGCGCGTTGTCCAGCGGCGCCACCCCAGCGCGTCGCCGGCCCCGCTTCAGGAGCTCTCATGTGTGAAATCTTCATCCGCGCGAGCGAACAGTCCTACGCGCCCGAAACCCGTTCGCTGCGCCTGCATGGCGTGGCAACCAGCTTGCGGCTGGAGCAGTTGTTCTGGCAGGTGCTGGAAGAAATCGCCGGGCGTGACGGCATGCGCGTCACGCAGCTGATCGAACGCCTATACGACGAACTCACCGAGTACCGTGGCGAGGCCGCCAACTTCACCTCTTTCCTGCGGGTATGTTGTCTGCGCTATCAGCTGTTGCAGGCCGATGGGCGCATTCCGCCGGATGCGGCGGTGCCGATCCGGTCGCTAAACGCGCAGGCCGTGCTGGAAGGGCTGCCTGCCTCGATGTATGACGCCAAACCCTTGCGCAGCAAGCGGCCCGTGGCGGCGTAGTTCGAGTCCGCCCTCGAGTCCGCCCGCGTGCGCATGAAAAAGGCCCGATGAAGATCGGGCCTTTTTTTGTGGCGAGAAGCGCCGGGGGCGTAACAGCCGGGTTAAGCAGCGGGGTTCAACCGCCCGGCTGAATCGACGCCAGCGCGACTTCGTTTTGCACAATGCGGCGGATGCGTACGGCATCCCCGATGCGCGACAGCTTGCCTTGCGAGTCCAGCAGCACGATCGCCAGATCGCGGCCATTGATGCGGGCCAGCATCACCAAGCATTCGCCGGCTTCGTTGATGTAGCCCGTCTTGGAGACCTTGATGTCCCAGTCGGGCTTGCGCACCAGCAGGTTAGTGTTGCGGAAGGTCTGCGTGCGGTTGTTGATCTCGACGTCGTACTCGGTGTCGGTCGAGTAGCGATGGATCAGCGGACGCTGCGAGGCGGCGCGCAGCAGGCGGGCCAGATCATGCGGCGACGACACGTTGTTGCTCGACAGGCCGGTCGGCTCAATGAAGCGCGTGCTGGTCATGCCCAGCGATTGCGCCTTGGCGTTCATCGCCGCGACAAAAGCGGGCAAGCCGCCCGGATAGTGGCGGCCCAGCGCGTTGGCGGCGCGGTTCTCGGATGACATCAGCGCCAGATGCAGCATGTCGCCGCGTGACAGCTTCGTGCCCACGCGCAGCCGCGAGGTGGTGTGCTTCAGACCATCGACATCGTCGTCGGTGATTTCAAGCATTTCATCCATCGGCAGGTTGGCGTCGACCACAACCACCGCGGTCATCAGCTTCGAGATCGAAGCGATGGGGCGCACGACGTTTTCATTTTTGGCGAACAGGACGGTCGACGTTTCCAGGTCTTGCACATAGGCGGTGCTGGAACGCAGCGCGGCGGCTTCGGCGCGCACCGATGCCGCGGGCGGCGGCATCGCGGCGGACGCGGCTGCGCCCGAGCGGCCACGGCCGGCGGCGGGTTTATTCGGTTTGCCGTTCTTGCCCGAGGCGGCGGCCGTCTTCTTGGGGGGCGTGGCCTTGCCGGCCGCTTGCTTGCCGCCCTTGGGCGGGGCCGCCTTCTTGGCGGTGGACGAAGACTTGGGCGGGGCGGCCTTTTTGGCGGCAGGGGCGGCTTGTTTGCCGGCCGAGCTCTTGCCAGAGGCGGCTTTCGGAGCGGGAGCTTTCTTGGCTTGTTGCGCCTTGCAGGCCGCCGATTTGGCGTTCGTCTTGCAAGGGTCGGAATTCTTTGCGGCTTGCGCGGCAGGGGGCAGGAGCGCGCACAGCGCCAGCGCCGCCGGCGCTACCGCGTTCGCAATTGCACGTTTCCAGGAAAATGCCATGGTTTGAGCAGGCTTGTCAGTCTGTGAAGAAGTATTTCTTAAGCCGGCGGGACGTCGGTTCAGGAAAAGTCCAGATGAATTAGGGGCTTACGCGTCGAATTTAAACAGCACATTAAGTTGTACGCAAGGCGATTCGCAATGATGACTGAAAAAAATATCGGTGACGTATTGACGTCGCTTCAATTCGTCACAAGGCGCGACATGAGAAGCTAACGGCGCAAGGCGCGTGAGCGTAGCCCGGATTAACCCTCATCTGGCTGAACGTGCGGAAAATTTTGGGGGGGCAGGCGTCGGGATCGAGGCCGGGGGATGGCCTCGCCGGGTGGAATCGAACCACCAATTGACCCTTAGGAGGGGCCGGTTATATCCATTTAACTACGGCGAGACAGTCAAAACGACACTAACGTTTTGATATTGCAGAGAATCTTCCGGGCCAGAGTTTATCACTGCGGGCGCGGCAGTCTGAGCAGGACGCAAGTCTATCAGCAGCCGCAGCGAGCCCCAAATCAGGGCACGATTCCTGCGCCAAATTTAGGACCAGTCTGAAAATTGGGCGAAGGCCGTCCGCGTGGCCGTGCCGACGGCATAATGCCCGCAGCGCCGCCGGCCCACGATCAGAAAAACGAACCGCCCGCGGCACCCTCCCTGAACGCAGGAGACACGCGCCATGATGCTGGGCTGGCTTGCGCTTGCCTTGTTGACCTTCGCCGCGCTGGGGCTGGCCGCTGTCCGGCTGGCGCCCAGCCTGCGCGCAGGCGGCCGGGCGCCCGATGTGCTGGCCGCGCTGGAACATCTGGAGCAAGGCGTCAGCGTGGTCGATGCAAAGATGCGGCTGGTGGCATGGAACCGGCAATACCAGCGCTTCTTCGATTACCCCGAGGGTCTGCTGCGGGTGGGGCGTCCCGTGGCCGATGTCATCCGCTTCAACGCGCGGCGCGGCAAATTCGGCGCGGGGCCGGGGCTGGATATTGAAAGACTGGTTCGCAGGCGGATCGCTTTCATGCAGGCCGGGTCTGCCTACCGCCACCAGCGCACGCTGCGGTCGGGCCGGGTGGTGGAGTGGCATGGGCGGCCCTTGCCCCGTGGCGGGTATGTCACCAGCTACAGCGACATCACGGATTTCAAACGCACCGAGCGCGAGGCCGAGCTTGCGCAACGCTCGCGCACCCAGTTCCTGATGGCGGTGAGCCATGACGTGCTGCAACCCATCAACGCCGCGCGCCTGTTCGCCTCGGCCCTGCATGACGAGGACAAGCCCGAAGAGCAACGTCATCTGGCCGAGCGGATCAATACGTCACTGCGCGCGGCCGAAGAACTGTTGGACGGCCTGCTGGATATTTCCCGCTTGAATGCCGGGGCACTCAAGCCGGCGCTCAGCGACTTCGATGTGCAACCGATGTTGCGCCAGCTGGCGGACCAGTACGGCGAACTGGCGTTGCGCGCCGGCCTGCAACTGCGCCTGCATGCACGCGGCCCACTTTATATACGCAGCGATCCGCGTCTGCTGTGGCGCATGTTGCAGAACCTGCTGGCCAATGCGCTGCGCTACACCCACAGCGGCCGCATCCTGCTGTGCGCCAGACCTAGGGGTGGTGAGGTTGCGTTGCAGGTGTGGGACACGGGGCCGGGCATTCCGGCGCATCAGCTGCGCTGGATCTACGACGAGTTCCACCGCTATGAGCAGCCCTTGAGCCGCGGCGGCCGGGGCTTTGGGCTGGGCCTGTCCATCTGCCGGCGCTTTGCGATGCTGCTGGAGCACGCGCTGGATGTCCGGTCTGAAATGCATCGCGGCAGTGTGTTCTCGATTCGCGTGCCGCGCGTGCCTGCGCCCTGGTCAGGCCGGGCAGCGATGCCGCTTACGCCTTTGCCGCCGGCGTCCTTGCAAGGCTTGCGTGTGTTGTGCCTGGACAATGATCCCCATCATTTAAGCGGCTTGCAGGCCTTGCTGGAACGCTGGCAGGCCAGCGTGCTGTGTGCAACCCACCTGAACGACGCGCTGGCGCTGATGCGCCATCAACCCGATGTGCTGCTGGTTGACTATCACCTCTGTGATCGGCTGGATGGGCTGAACAGCCTGGACGTCTTGCGGGCGGCTACGCCCGGCGTGCGCGGCGCATTGTTGTCAACCGACGGCGGCGACGCCTTGAAGCACGCGGCGCGATTGCGCGGCTACCGGGTATTGGCCAAGCCGATCAAACCGGCGTCGCTGCGCGCGTTTTTATCTGCGCAGTTGCGCGATCAGAACTTGGCGCCGTAGCGCCACGTGTTCAAGCCCAGCCGGCCCGCAATCAACACCGCCTGCGTGCGGTTGGTGACGCCGAGCTTACGCATGATGGAAGTCATGTGCGCTTTGATGGTGGCTTCAGACACGCGCAGCTCATGGGCGATCTGCTTGTTCAACAGGCCTGCACCCACCATTTGCAGCACACGGAACTGCTGCGGCGTCAGTTCCCGCACGCTGGCCGCCAATGACTTTTCCGGCGAAGGCGCGGCGGTTGTGCAGGCTGGCCCGGTGGCGCCGTAGCCGGTCTCGGGCTGCCAGGTGCCGCCGTCCAGCACATGCAACAGCGCCGTGCCCAAGGTATCGGCATCGGAAGATTTCGGGATGAAGCCCATCACGCCATGCGCCAGCGCCCGGCGTATCAAGAGCGGATCTTCATGCGCCGACACGATGACGATCGGCAGTTGCGGCTGCTGGCCGCGCAGATGAATCAGCGGGCCCAGGCCGGACGACCCGGGCATGTCCAGATCCAGCAGCAGCAGGTCGGCATCGGGGCAGGAGTCGACCAGATCGTAAAGCGCGCTGATCTGGTCGGCTTCATGGATGACGGCGCCGGGCATCACCCGATCAATCACCCCTCGCAGGGCGTCGCGGAACAGCGGGTGATCGTCGGCAATGAGCAGAACAGGCATCGGCCGATCATGCCACACGCCGTTCGCGCACCAGCGCTTGCACGACGGACGGGTCAGCCAGCGTGGTGATGTCGCCCAAGTCGTCGATGGTGTTCTCGGCGATCTTGCGCAGAATGCGCCGCATGATCTTGCCCGAGCGCGTCTTGGGCAGGCTGGGCGCCCATTGCAGATGGTCGGGCGTGGCGATGGGCCCGATCTCGCGGCGCACGTGCGCCACCAGTTCCTGGCGCAAGCTGTCAGACTGCGACGTGCCGGTTTTCAACGTGACATACACGTAGATGCCCTGGCCCTTGATGTCGTGTGCGAACCCCACGACCGCCGCTTCCGCCACCTTCGGATGCGACACCAGCGCGCTTTCCAATTCGGCCGTGCCGATGCGGTGGCCGCTGACGTTCAACACGTCGTCCACGCGGCCGGTGATCCAGTAGTCGCCGTCTTCATCGCGGCGGCAGCTGTCGCCGGTGAAGTACATGCCGGGATAGTCCTTGAAGCAGCCCTGGATGTAGCGCTGCTCGTCGCCATACACCGACCGCGCCTGCCCGGGCCACGAACCGCGGATGAACAGGTTGCCTTCGCCCGGCCCTTGAATCACCGTGCCGGTTTTCACATCGACCAACTCGGGCTGGATGCCGAAGAACGGCATGCTGGCCGCGCCCGGCTTGCACGCCGTGGCGCCTGGTAACGGTGAAATCAGGATGCCGCCGGTTTCCGTCTGCCACCAGGTATCGACGATGGGGCAGCGGCCTTCGCCCACCACATCGTGATACCAGCGCCACGCTTCGGGGTTGATGGGTTCGCCCACGCTGCCCAGCAAGCGCAACGACTCGCGCGACGTGCGCCGCACGGGCTCGGCGCCTTCGCGCATCAGCGCGCGGATGGCGGTGGGGGCGGTGTAGAAGATGGTGACTTGATGTTTGTCGATCACTTGCCAGAAGCGCGAGGCGTCCGGATAGCTGGGCACGCCTTCGAACATCAACGACGTTGCGCCGTTGGCCAGCGGCCCATACACCAGATAGCTGTGGCCGGTGATCCAGCCCACGTCGGCCGTGCACCAGAACACGTCGCTGTCGCGGATGTCGAAAATGGCGGCGTGCGTGTAGGACGCATACACCAGGTAGCCGCCCGTCGTGTGCAGCATGCCCTTGGGCTTGCCGGTGCTGCCGGACGTGTAGAGGATGAAGAGCGGGTCTTCGGCGTTCATGCGTTCGGGAATGCACTCGTCCGGCTCGCGGTCCATCAGGCGGTCGAGCCAGTAATCGCGTTCGGCCTTCATCGGGATGGATGCGCCCGTGTGCTTCACGACCAGCACCGTGCGCACGCCTTCCATGCCTGGCATGTCGAGCGCGGCGTCCACGTTGGCCTTCAAGGGAATGGGGCGGCCCGCGCGGCGGCCTTCGTCGGCGGTGATGATGGCTTTGGCGCCGCAGTTGCGCACGCGGTCGGCAATGGAAGCGGGCGCGAATCCGCCGAACACCACGTTGTGCACGGCGCCGATGCGCGCGCAGGCCAGCATCGCGGCAACGGTCTCGACAATCATGGGCAGGTAGATCGTGACGCGGTCGCCCCGGCCGATGCCCAGCCGGCGCAGCGCGTTGCCCATTTTGCAGACCTTGGCGTGCAGCGCGCGGTACGTGATGCGTTGGGCGGGCTCGTCAGGGTCGTCAGACTCCCAGATCAGCGCGGCCTTGTCGCCGCGTTTTTCCAGATGCCGATCCAGACAATTCACGCTGACATTCAATTCGCCATCGGCATACCAGCGGATGCGGAAGTCGTCAGCATCAAGGTTGACGTCGCGGATTTGCGTGGGGTTGCGATACCACTGCACGCGCTGTGCGGCATTCGCCCAGAAGGCATCGGGATCGGCGAGCGACGCGGCATAGCACGCGCGGTATTGATCCTGCGTCACCGTGTCCGGCCCGGCAAAGCCCTGAGGCACGGGATAGAGATCGCGGATGGGTTCCATGGTGGCTCCTGTGTGGGGTTAATGGGCGACGGCGGTGGTGGCGCCGATGCCCGTCTGGCTGCGGACGGTCAGGGCGTCAAATGCCGCGGCTTCCTGCTGAGCGCGTGGGCTGTGGTCCAGCTTGGAGAACAGCCAGATCGAGAAGAAGGCAAGCGGGATGGACAGGATTCCCGGGTTGGGAAACGGCGTGATGGGGGTGGCGAAGCCGAACACGTCCACCCACACGGTCGTGCTCAACACGACCCAGATCGTGGCCGAGGCCAAGCCAAGAAAGCCGCCGATGGTGGCGCCGCGCGTGGTGCAGCCGCGCCATGAAATCGACAGCACCAGCACGGGGAAGTTGGCGCTGGCGGCAATGGCGAAGGCCAGTCCCACCATGAACGCCACGTTCTGGTTTTCGAACACGATGCCCAGCAGAATGGCCAGGATGCCCAGCGCGATGGTGGACAAGCGCGATATGCGCATTTGCTGGTGCTCGGTGGCGCGGCCACGGGCGATGACGTTAGCGTACAGGTCATGCGAGATGGCCGCCGCGCCCGCCAGCGCCAGCCCCGCCACCACCGCGACGATGGTGGCGAAGGTGACGGCCGCCAGGAAGCCCAGCAACAGGTTGCCGCCCACGGCGTTGGCCAGATGCACGGCCACCATGTTGGTGCCGCCGATCAGGCTTTTCATCATGTCGAAGCTGCCGTCCGCGCCCGTCACGTAATACTCAGGATGCCGCACCAGCAATGCCACGGCGCCAAAGCCGATGATGAAGGTGAGCAGGTAGAAGTAGCCGATGAAGGAACTGGCGTAGATGACCGACTTGCGCGCTTCCTTGGCGTTGGACACGGTGAAAAAGCGCATCAGGATGTGCGGCAGCCCGGCGGTGCCGAATGCCAGCGCGATGCCCAGCGACAAGGCATTGAGCGGATTGCTGCTGACTTCCGCGCCCGGCGCCAACAGTTCCATGCCCGACGGATGCACACGCGCGGCTTCGGCCAACAGCGCGTCGGGGCTGTATTCAAAGGCGGCCATCACCAGCACCGTCATCAGCGTGGCGCCAAACAGCATCAGCACGGCCTTGATGATCTGCACCCAGGTCGTGGCCGTCATGCCGCCAAAGGCGACGTAGATCATCATCAGCGAGCCCACGATCAGCACGGCGATGTTGTAGTCCAGCCCGAACAGCAGCACGATGAGCTTGCCCGCGCCCACCATCTGCGCGATCAGGTAGAGCGCGATGATCAGCAACGACGCGCTGGCGGCCAGCACGCGCATTGGCGTCTGCGCCAGCCGGAACGACGTCACGTCCGCAAAGTTGTAGCGGCCCAGATTACGCAGGCGTTCGGCAATCAGGAACATCACGACCGGCCAGCCGAACAGAAAGCCGATGGCGTAGATCATGCCGTCAAAGCCGCTGACATAGACCATGCCCGCAATGCCCAGGAACGAGGCTGCGGAAAGATAGTCGCCCGCAATGGCCAGGCCGTTTTGAAAGCCCGACAAGCCGCCGCCCGCTGTGTAGAAGTCAGAGGTGGTGTGCGTGCGCTTGGCCGCCCAGTAGGTGATGCCCATGGTGCCCGCAATGAACACCAGGAACATGACGATGGCGGAGGTGCTGGTTTGCGCGTTCGTGGCGGCGCGCGCGGCGCCTGCCAGCGCACAGCCCAGCACGAAGATCAATGCGCCGCCCAGTTTTTTGTTTTTCATGACACGTCCTTGATGATGGCGGCCAGCAGGGGGTCGAAGACGGTGTTGGAGATATGGACGTAGGCCGAGATCAGCACCACGGCGCTGCACACGACGAGCGTGCCGGTCAGCACGCCGATGCTCATCGTCATGCCCGGCATGGGGCGCGCGAAGAAGACCGGGTCGAATGCAAGGGTCAGGATGAAGCCCGCGTAGATGACGCTGGCGATGGCGAAGAACAGCAGGCTGGTCTGGCTGCGGCGGCGCAGTAATTCCTGATATTTGGGATGCCGGAGGACGGCGGCGACTGTGGTGTCGGGGGAGGGCATGTGGGGTCTCCTTGTTGTTATTGCCGGACGGCATGCAAGTCCGGGGCGGCCCGCTCGGTGATGCCCGGCGGGCCTCTGCCCAATATAGAGACGCATCGCTTCGCCGGACACACGACCTTAGTCGTAGGGGTACGCCCTAGGGATCAGGGGCGCACGCCGTCGGAAATGTGGGATGCGCCAGCATGGCTATTGCCGGTTCGCCCAAGGCGATTTGTATAAGATGTCGAAAGCTGTCCCGAGGAGGGGACACAGACCCACACAACAACGAGACACGGGTTTCATGTCTAGCCAAACCGATTCGATTTCCACGCGCACCCTCATCCTGGGCACTCTGGTGGTGCTGCTTGCCATGGGCGTGCGCGCCACTTTTGGTCTTTTCATGCAGCCGATGGGCCTGGCGCATGGCTGGGGCCGCGACGTCTTTTCCATGGCGTTCGCCTTGCAGAACCTGGTCTGGGGCGTGGCCTGTATCTTCATGGGCATTCTGGCCGACCGCTACGGCTCGGGCCGCACGATCGCGCTGGGTGCGGTGCTGTACATGCTGGGCATGATCGGCACGCGCTTCGCCACCGACGAAACCACGCTGTACCTGACTGCGGGCGTGCTGGTCGGGCTGGGGCAGGCGGGCACCACGTTCCCGGTGATCTTGCCGGTGGTGGCGCGCGCGGTGCCGCCGGCCTACCGCAGCACCGCGATGGGCATCGCCAGCGCGGGCGGATCGTTGGGCCAGTTCGCCGTGGTGCCAACCGGCCAGGCGCTGATCACCGGCATGGATTGGCCGGGCGCGTTGTGGGTGCTGTCACTGTTCGTGGCCTGCGCCGCGCCGCTGGCCTATTTCCTGCGGGGCCGTCCGCATGCGCAGTCGGGGCCGCAACAGTCGCTGGCCTCGGCCGTGCGGCAAGCGGTGCGTCACCCGTCGTTCCACTTTCTGTTCTGGAGCTACTTCGTCTGCGGCTTCCACACCGCCTTCATCACCTTGCACTTGCCGGCCTACGTCACCGATGGCGGCCTGACGCCGGGGCAGGGCGCAACCGCCGTGGCGCTGATCGGGCTGTTCAACGTGGTGGGGTCGTTCTACGCGGGCAAGCTGGGCGGCAAGCACAGCAAGAAGCGGCTGTTGGCGCTGGTCTACTTCATGCGCGCCTTCGGCATTCTGCTATTGCTGGCGATGCCATTGTCGGCCTGGGTGCTGTACGCGTTTGCGGCGTGGATGGGGCTGTTCTGGCTGGGCACGGTGCCGCTGACGCAAGGGCTGATCGGGCAGATCTACGGCCTGCGCTACGCGGCCACGCTGTCGGGCATCGTGTTCCTGGGCCATCAACTGGGCAGCTTCACCGGCGTCTGGCTGGGCGGCTATGCCTACGCCAAGACGGGCAATTACGACATGGTCTGGTGGCTGGGCGTGGCGCTTGCCGTCATCGCTGCGCTGCTGTGCCTGCCGGTGCGCGAACAGCCGGTGACGCCGGTTGAACCCCGGCCGGCGTCGGCTTGACGTTGCTTTGACGTGCCCCGCCGTTGTCCTGACTTTGCCCCGACCTTGTCTTGATGTGAACCCGACTACGAATGCGCCAAAAATGTCACACGGAGAGCGATCAATAATGTCAGCGCCCCCTTCCACCGTTCGACGCCACCGCGGCTGGCGCGCCGTGGGCATGCTGGCGCTGGCCGCCGTGCTGGGCTTGGCGTTCTGGGGTTACACCACGCCCCAGATGCAGATCCATTGGGAAAACCTGGCGGCGCTCTGCGGCTTCTAGCCGGTTTTTCAGCGTTTTATCCCGCCTCGGCTCGCGGTATCCTACGACGGAGTTTTCTCCGTCGTTTTTCGTTTTCCCCGCCGCCACCCCGCGCGCGATTTTTTTCCCCGCCCGCCACCCGCGCGCGATTTTTGGATGCCCATGCAGGACGCATCGTTTTCCTATCCCTCTTTGTCGTTGCCCGCCATCGGCGCCATGCCCGCCGCAGACACGCTGGTGCTGACGGTAAACAACCGCCTGTCGCGCCGGCTCACGCTGGAACTGGCGGGGCTGCTGCGCCAGGAACGCCAGGTCAGCGAACTGCCGCGCATTCTGCCGCTGTCGGCGTGGCTGGCGGAGTCCGCCAACGAACTGGCGTTTGAAACCGACGACGACGTTCCCGCCTACCGGCTGGACAGTTTCGCCACGCAATTGGTGTGGACGCAAGCCATCCGCGCCGAAGAAGCCGAACGCGTGCTGCTGGACGCCAGCCAGGCGGCGCGGCTGTCCATGGACGCCGACCTGTTGATGGACGAATGGAATTTGCACGTGCCGTCTGGCGCGGACACGGACGAATACCGCGGCTTTGCCCGCTGGCGCGAGCGCTATCGCGAAACGCTGGCCAGCATTGATGCCGAAGATGCGAACCAGGGCTATGCGCGCGTGTTGCGCGCGCTGGAAGATGGCCGGCTGGCCACGCCCGCGCAACTCGTGCTGGCTGGTTTCACGGATGTGTCGCCGCGTTTTCAGCGCCTGCTGCACGCCTTTGAAGCGCAAGGCACTGCGGTTGCGCAATGGCGCGATGCCCAGCGGGTGGAAACCGTGGCGCGGCGGTTCGAGGCCGCAGACCAGGGCGCGGAATGGCGCGCCGCGGCGGCGTGGGCGGCCAGCCAATTGAAGGCGTATCCGCATGGCCGCTACGCCATCGTGTCGCCGCAACTGGAAGCTGAATCACCCTTCGCGCGGCGCGTGTTGAGTCAGGCGTTGGCAGGCCGCGATGGCGCGCCGGCGTATGCCTTTAACGTGGCCGTGGGCCGCCCGCTGAATGAATGGCCGATGGCGCGCGCCGCGCTGGCGTGGCTGCGGGCGTTGGCTGAATGCGCTGATGGCAAAGGCTGCGGCGTGGACGTGTTGGGTGCGGCGCTACTGGCTGGCCATTGCGCTAGCGACGTGCGCGACCGCGCGCGGTTGGCGGCTATCGACGCGCGCTGGCGCCGTCAAGCCGTGCAGCATGTTGGCCCACAAGCATGGAAGAAGTTGCTGGCCGACACGCCAGCGTTGGCGCAGGCCTGGAACCAGGCCATGGAAATCTGGACGCAAGGCGGCCGCCAAGCCACCTGCGACGTCTGGATGTTGCGCATGAAGGCCGCGCTGATGGCGCTGGGTTTCCCCGGCGAGGGCGTGCTGGACAGCGTGGGCTACCAGGTCATGGGCGCATTGGGCGATGCGCTGGGCAGCTTTTCGGCATTGGCGCCTGCGGCCGGCCGGCTGGGCGGCGTGGCCGCAGTGAACCTGCTGCAAAGCGTGGCGCGGTCGGCCTCGTTCCAGCCGCAACGCGACCCCTTGGCGCGGCTGGACGTGCTGGGTCTGCTGGAAGCCGAAGGCGGTTCTTGGGATGGCGTGTGGATGCTGGGCCTGACGGACGACGTTTTGCCCGCGTCCCCCAAGCCGAACCCGCTGTTGCCGCTGGCGGTGCTGCGTCTGGCCAAGGCCCCGCGCGCAACGCCCGAACGCGAACGCGAATGGGCCGAAGGCATGTATGCCGCGCTGTGCCGTTGCGCGCCCGACATCATCGTCAGCCATGCCCATATGGATGGCGAGCGCGAACTGCGCCCGTCTCCATTGATAGCGGCTGCTGCGCTAACAGACTTCACGCCGGCCGCAGCCGAGCTTGCTGCCGCCTTGCCGCAGGAATCTTTGGAAGACAACCAAGGCCCGCCGCTTGCGCCGGGCAATCGTGGGGGCGGCGGCCTGGACGTGCTGGACACGCAGGCGCGCAATCCCTTGTGGGCATTCGTGCGGCACCGCTTGGGCGGACGCGAGCTTGCGCCGTATGCGGACAGCGCCACGGTGAACGTGCGCGGCCAGTTCCTGCATAAAGCGTTGGAGCTGGTGTGGGGCATGATGCCCGATCAGGAAACGCTGCACGAGGTCATGGCCACGGGCCGCTTGCCCGCTTTGCTGGAGCAGGCCGTGGCGCAAGCCGCGGACGAAGAACTCAAAGACTACGCGCCCGCGTTGAAGGCGCTGGAATGCCAGCGGGCGCGTGCCGTGCTGGCGTCCTGGCTCGACATGGAGGCGCAGCGCCTGCCCTTCGCCGTTGCCCAGGTCGAAAAGAATCATCAGTGGCAGCGCGGCGCGCTGAACCTGAAGCTGCGGCTTGACCGTATCGATAGCTTGGCCGACGGGCGCAACGTCATCGTTGACTACAAAACCGGCGTGGCAGCCGCCAAGCCCGAACCTGATTGGTCGCGCAGCCGTCCGGTGAACGTGCAGTTGCCGTTCTATGCGTCGGTGCTGGCGGACGCCGCGGGCGGCGAGGTGGCCGGCCTGGTGCTGGCGCAGATTCACGCGCGGCAAGTCGCTGCGCAAGGTCTGGCCGACGAAGACTTGGGCGTGCCGGGCGTCACCCTCGCCAGTGACAGCAAGTATTTCGATGGCCTGTCCTGGCCAGAAATCCGGCAACGCTGGCGCGTGGCCATCGAGGCCCTGGCCGATGAGTACGTGGCGGGGGTGGCGGCCAATGTGGCCTACCGCCGCGACGATTTGAAATACTGCGATGCATTGCCGTTCTTGCGTTTGCATCTTGACGACGAGGACGCCTAAGCCATGGCCGACATTGAACGCCTGCCACAGGACCATGCCGCACGCACCGACGCGCTGGACCCGACCCGCTCGTTTCTCGTGCAAGCGCCGGCCGGCTCCGGCAAGACCGAGCTGCTGACCGACCGCATTCTGGCGCTGCTGGCTACCGTGAACCGGCCCGAAGAAATCGTCGCCATCACGTTCACCCGTAAGGCCGCGTCCGAAATGCATGCGCGCGTGCTGAGCAAACTGCGCCGCGGGCTGGACGCGCCGCCCGAAGCCATGCACGAACGCCGCAGCTGGGAGCTTGCGCGCGCTGCATTGGCGCGCAACGAGGCGCAGGGCTGGCACCTGCTGGACCACCCGGCGCGTTTGGCGATTCGCACCATCGATTCGTTCTGCGCGGGGCTGGTGCGCAGCATGCCTTGGCTGTCTGAACTGGGCGGCATGCCCGAGATTACCGACGATGCGCGCGCGCACTATGAAGCCGCCGCGCGCGCCACGCTGGACCTGGCCGACGATTACGAAGCCGTGCGCATCCTGCTCCAGCATCTGGATGTAGACGTGCAGGCAGCCAAGGACGCCATCGCCGACATGCTCGGCCAGCGCGACCAATGGCTGCCGCTGTTGCGCCACGGTTCTGATCGCGCGGGCATGGAAGCCATGCTGGCTGAAGCCATCGGCGAAGACCTGGACGCGCTTTGCGACGCCATGCCGTATGGCTGGGCCGAAGCGCTGTGCGGCCCCGCTCGTCTTGCCGCAGCGCAATTGCAGGACGGCGAAGACGACAACAAGCTGCTGGCGCTGCTGGACTGGACGGACGAACTGCCGCCTGACGCCGACGTGCTGGACCAGTGGCGCGCCGTGGCGCATCTGCTGCTGACCGGCACGGGCACCTTGCGCAAGACGGTCAACAAGAACCTGGGCTTTCCGGCCAAGTGCGCGCACAAGGAACCCTTTGTGGCGTGGCTGGAAGCCGCCGACGCGCAAGCGCCTTGGGTGCGCCGCCTGAACGCCGTGCGCGATATCCCCGACCCGCATTTCACCGATGCGCAATGGGAAGTGCTGGGCGCGCAGCTGATGACCTTGGCGCTGGCCGTGGCCCAGTTGCGTCTGCGCTTCGCTGATACCGGCGAGGTCGACTTCATTGAAATCGCGCAGCGCGCGGCCGCCGCATTGGGCAGCGCCGATGACCCGGGCGAACTGCTGCTGAAGCTGGACGCATCCATCCGCCATCTGCTGATCGACGAATTCCAGGACACCAGCCAGACGCAGCTGGACTTGCTGCGTACGCTGACGTCGGGCTGGCAGGCGGGCGACGGTCGCAGCCTGTTCCTGGTGGGCGACCCGATGCAATCCATCTACCGCTTCCGCAAGGCCGAGGTGGGGCTGTTCCTGGAAGTGGCCGACATCGGCGTGGGCGAGTTGACGCCTGACTTCCTGAACCTGACCGACAACTTCCGCTCGCAGGCGGGCATCGTGGACTGGGTGAACCAATCGTTCGCGGGCCTGCTGCCCAAGCGCAGCGACGCTGCTGCGGGAGCGATCACGTACAGCCCGTCCACCGCCTTTCACGATGCGCTGCCGGACCCGGCTGTGCGCTTTCACCCCGCGTGGTCACGCGCGGGCGCGGCCCCAGCTGAAGAGCAGGCCGAAGATATCGCCGTGGGGCTGGTGCGCCAGGCGCTGATCGATCACAAGGGCGCAAAGCATCCGGTTGCGGTGCTGGTGCGCGCGCGCAGCCACCTGGGCAACCTGACGCGCCGGCTGGCGCAAGAAGGCATCCGCTGCCGTGCCGTGGACTTGGTGCCCTTGGCGCTGCGTCCGGTGGTGGCGGACCTGGTGCAACTGGTGCGGGCACTGTCGCATCCGGCCGACCGTATGGCTTGGCTGTCGGTGTTGCGCGCGCCGTATTGCGGGCTGACGCTGACGTCCTTGCAGCGCCTGTTCGGCGATGATCACATCACGCCCGTGCCGGTGCTGCTCGAACGCGCGTTGCGCATCGTGCCGTCAACGGCGCCGGTCGCCGCCAGCACCGCGCCGCAAGGTTCCTTGTTTGATGATGCCGCGCCGGCCGCCGCCGAGTCGCCTTCTGCGCAAGCCCTCTTGAGCGCCGACGAGTTCGAACGCCTGCGCCATGTCGCGGCCATTTTGCTGGACAAGCGCAACGCCTCGGGCGCGATGCCTTTCGCAGCGTGGGTGGAGTCGCTATGGCGGCGCTTGGGCGGCCCCGCGTTGTATGCCGGCCTGTCGGTGGCGAACGATGCCGAAAGCCTGTTCCAACTGGTTGAGCGTCTGGCGCCGCACGGCGGCATCGACCCCGCCGCGCTAGACGCGGGCATCTCGCGCCTGTTCGCGTCTCCGGATGCCGCGGACGAAGACGAAGGCGCAGTCGAAATCATGACCATGCACAAGTCCAAGGGCTTGCAATTTGAAACGGTCATCTTGTATGGCCTGCATCGCGCGCCCCGGGGTGACCAGGCGCCGCTGGTGCGTTTCGAGCAAAGCGGCGGCCGTGTGCTGTTCGGCCCGGTCAAGCCGCGTGCGGAAACCGAAGCGGATCCGGTGTCGCGCTATCTGGGCGCCCGCGAAGCGCGCCGGGCGTCGTACGAAATTGACCGTCTGCTATACGTGGCGGCCACCCGCGCGCGCAAACGCCTGCATCTGGTGGGCCACGTGTCGGTTGACGAGGCCAGCGGTCAGGTCAAGACGCCGCCATCGGCCAGCCTGCTGGGACGCTTGTGGCCGTGCCTGATCACGCCCGTGCCGCCCGCGCTGGAAGGCGAGGCCGAACCCGACGCCATTGACGGCCCCGAATGGCAAGGCGAACCCTTGCGGCGCGTGGCCAGCGACGGCCTCGCACAACTGGCGCGCCTGTCGACCATCACCGTCAGCCCCGGTTTCGGCGCCGCCGAACGCGGCGCGTGGGGCGACGGCGGCGAGCATCCCGCCTGGCAACTCGAAGCCGGCTACGACGCCGCCATCGGCACGCTGGCGCACGCCTGGCTGGCCCGCATCGGCCAAGACGGCGTCCACACCTGGCCCGCCGACGCCCTGGCCGAACGCCTGCCCGCCATGCGCCGCCAACTGACCCGCGCCGGCATCCCCGCCAGCCAAGCCGACGCCGCCGCCGAAGCCGTACTCGAAACCCTGCAAGCCACCTTGGCAGATGATCGCGGCTTGTGGCTGCTATCCCAATCCGGCGCCCGCCGCGAATGGCCGCTCATCGACGCCGCCGGCAAGGTATCGGTCATCGACTTGGCGCTGAGTACCGAAGACGGCTGGCTGATCGTCGACTACAAAACCGGCCGCCCGCACCCAGGCGAAACCCCGGCTGCGTTCGCGGCAAGAATGCGCCAGCGTCATGGAGACCAGTTGCTGCGGTACTGCACGCAAGTGACATCGCTAGACGGCCGCAAAGCCAAAGCCGCCCTCTATTTCCCCCGAGCCAAGGCATGGATTGACCTTCAGCCATAGCGCAAAGGCGGGCCGTGTCGATCGAAGGGTAAGGCGTCGATATCAAGCACTGACGCAAGACGGATTAAGCGCGATGAACGCCCGCATGGGCGTGAAGATTTCACCGCCCCTCCCACCCCACGAAGCACAAAGCGGCGAGAGAGCAAGCCAAAGCGAAGCACAAAGCGGCGAGAAAGCAAGGCAAAGCGAAGGACACTGTGGCTAGAAAGCAAGGCAAAGCGAAGCGAGCCAAAAATGGCAAGCGAAGCAAAGCCATCACCCCCTCCCCCTCGGGGGGAGGGCCGGGGAGGGGGCAACATACCGCCCCTTGGGGCCCGCCTGCCGGAAGGCTGGCAAGCAAGCATCGCGCAGCTCTGCTAGAATTCCGGCTGGCGGGCCCCTTCGCATGGTTCGACGGTGAACCTGGTCAGGTCGGGAACGAAGCAGCCATAGTCGTTTAGGGTCAGTGCCGGAGTAAGGCTCGCCAACCGGATTCTTCAAAGCAAAGGGTCATGAATTCAGTTCATGGCCCTTCGCTTTCAAGGGGGACGGGGTTATTTTCCAGGGATTCGTTCCGCGGGAATAAGCCCGTCCCCTTTGCATTTCAGCCAGCACGCGAAACAGGCTCTACAATCCAGCCATGACTTATCTGGTACTGGCCCGCAAGTGGCGGCCGAGATCGTTCGATACCCTTGTGGGACAGGATCACGTGGTGCGCGCGCTGACTCACGCGCTCGACACCCAACGCCTGCACCATGCCTGGTTGTTCACCGGCACCCGGGGCGTGGGCAAGACCACGCTTTCCCGCATCCTGGCCAAGTCGCTCAACTGTGAAATCGGCATCACGTCCAAGCCTTGCGGCGTCTGCCGCGCTTGTACGGAAATCGACGCCGGGCGCTTTGTCGACTACCTGGAACTGGATGCGGCCTCGAACCGCGGCGTCGAAGAAATGACGCAGCTGCTCGAACAGGCGGTGTACGCGCCGGGCGCGGGGCGCTTCAAGGTCTACATGATCGACGAAGTGCACATGCTGACCGGCCACGCTTTCAACGCCATGTTGAAGACGCTGGAAGAGCCGCCCCCTCACGTCAAATTCATCCTGGCCACCACCGATCCGCAAAAGATTCCGGTGACGGTGTTGTCGCGTTGCCTGCAATTCAATTTGAAGCAGATGCCGGCCGACTCCATCGTTGGCCACCTGCAAGCGGTGCTGGGCCAGGAAGCCGTCCCTTTTGAAGTGCCGGCCCTGCGCTTGATTGGCCAGGCGGCTCAAGGGTCCATGCGCGATGCGCTCTCCCTGACCGATCAGGCCATCGCCTATAGCGCTGGCAACATGACCGAGGACGCCGTGCGCGGCATGCTCGGCACGATTGATCAGCGCCATCTGGTGCGCCTGCTGGATGCCTTGTCCGCGGGCGACGCGAAAAGCGTGCTGGCCGTGGCCGACGAATTGTCCACGCGCGGGTTGTCCTACGCGGGGGCGCTGGCCGATCTGGCCGTGCTGTTGTCGCGCGTGGCGATCGAACAGCGTGTCACGGGCGTCACGCCGGCTGAAGACCCGCTGGCGGCCGACATTGCGCGCCTGGCGCTGAGCCTGCATCCCGACGCCGTGCAACTGTTCTATTCCGTGGCGGTGCATAGCCGCAGCGAATTGACGTTGGCGCCTGACGAGTACGCCGGCTTCATCATGGCCTGCCTGCGCATGTTGTCGCTCAATGGCGACGCCGGCCCGCAGACCGCGCTGGAAGCGCCCGCCACGCCTGCCCGCCAGACGGCGGAACCGGCGGTGGCGGTGGCGGCTCCGGCCGTCGTGGCGACTGCTGCCGCAGCGCCGGTCGCAGCCCCTGCCGTTGCTCCTGCTGTTGCTGCCAACCTACCCGCCGCAGGCGTTCCTGCGGCAGGCGGTCCTGCGGCAGGCGTACCTGCGGCAAGCGGTCCTGCGGCAGGCGTTCCTGTGGCAGGCGTACCCGCCGCAAGCGCACCTGCGGCAGGCGCTCAAGACACCGCCGTCGCCTCGGCAGCGGCTCCGGCTGCCGAGCTCGCGTCCGAGTCGGCCGTCGGGTCGGCTGTTACCTCGGTCATTGCCCCCGTAGCAGCGCCCGCCGCGTCATCCGCTGAACCCGCTATCACCGCGACCACGGTGGCTGCCGTTCCCGCTGCGCCGGCCTCCGCCGACGTTCAGCCCGAGCCCGCCGCGACCGCAGCCCAGCCCGCCGCAACCGCAGCCCAGCCCGCCGCAACCGCAGCCCAGCCCGCCGCAACCGCCGACAGCGTGCCGCCTTGGGAAGACTTGCCCGCGGATACGCCGGCCGCCGCTGCATCAGCATCCCCCGCAGCAACGCCTGGCTCCGTTCAAGGCGCGCCCGCATCCCCCGCAACGCCCGACGTCACCACCGCCAAAGCCGCAGGCTCCGCCGCGCTGGCGGTCACGCCTGCTGTCGCGGCGGTGTTGGCGACAGCGCCGGCGGACGCCGACGGCGACGGCCCGCCTTCCTGGGTCGACGAAGAAATCCCCTTCGAAGCCGAAGGCGGTTTCGTTCCGGAAAGCGGCTTCACGTCCGACCCGGACGACGATGATTTTGAAACGCTGGCCAGCGCGCCTTCTGTCGCGCCGCCTGTGGCCGCCGTCCGCCGCGAAGGCGCAGCCCCGACGCGCAAGCGCGGCTCGCGCGCCCGTGTCACGGACATGACGCAAGCCGGCTGGCCCGAGTTGGCCGCGACCCTGCCCGTCACCGGCCTGGCCGCTGAACTCGCGCGGCAAAGCGAATGGGCTGGCGTGCAAGGTGACGCGATCATCCTGCGCGTGGCTGTGAAAACCCTGGCCGAAAGCGAAAGCCGGGTTCGCCTGCAAACCGTCTTGTGCGAACATTTCGGTCAGGGCATCCGGCTGGACGTGCGAGTTGGCGTCACCGGCGACGACACGGCGCATGCCGTGGCGAAAGCCGAACGCGCTGCGCGCCAGCAGGCCGCCGAAGATGCGGTGGCCGTTGATCCTTTTGTGCAAGCGTTGCTGGCCGATTTCGGGGGCCATGTCGTCCCCGACTCCATCCGCCACGTTGATCCCCCGGCCGCTGCCTGAGGCGGCGGCCCCTCTTATTCCCCTCGTTCAAGGAACATCCATCATGATGAAAGGACAACTGGC
This sequence comes from Achromobacter kerstersii, assembly GCF_902859595.1. Classification (GTDB taxonomy): domain Bacteria; phylum Pseudomonadota; class Gammaproteobacteria; order Burkholderiales; family Burkholderiaceae_B; genus Achromobacter; species Achromobacter kerstersii. The sequence continues at coordinate 144,576 of NZ_CADIJQ010000011.1, forward strand.
CGGCCTGATGCGCCAGGCGCAGCAGATGCAGGAAAACATGAAGAAGGCGCAAGACGCGCTGGCCGAAATCCTGGTCGAAGGCGCCTCGGGCGGCGGCCTGGTCAAGGTCACCATGACCTGCCGCCACGACGTCAAGCGCGTCGTGATCGACCCGTCGCTGCTGGGCGATGACAAAGACATGCTGGAAGACCTGGTCGCCGCTGCGTTCAACGACGCGCTTCGCAAGGCCGAAACCACGTCGCAAGAAAAGATGGCGGGCGTCACCGCCGGCATGCCGCTGCCCCCGGGCATGAAGCTGCCGTTCTGATCGACGCCGCCCTAGGCCGCAATGGACCCCTTACTGCCTGAACCCGAACCGCTGGTGTCGCTGATCGAGGCGCTGCGACGCCTGCCCGGCGTGGGCGTTCGATCCGCCAGGCGCATGGCGTATCACCTGCTGCAGCATGACCCGCAAGGCGCGGACATGCTGGGGCAGGCGTTGGCCGGCGCTGTGCGCGATCTGAAGCACTGCGCCCGCTGCAACAGCTTTTCGGAAGACGAAGTCTGCGGAACTTGCGCCAATACCAAGCGCGACCCCTCGCTCTTGTGCATCGTTGAAACGCCCGCCGATCAGAACATGATCGAGTCCAGCCACGGCTACCGTGGCCTGTACTACGTGCTGATGGGCCGGGTCGCGCCGCTTGAAGGCATCGGCCCGCGCGAGCTGGATTTCGATCGCGTCATCAAGCGCGCTACCGACGGCGTGGTTCAGGAAGTCATCCTGGCCACCAACTTCACGGCGGAAGGCGAAACCACGGCTCACTTCCTGGGTGAAGCGCTGGGCGAACGCGGCTTGCGCGTGACGCGTCTGGCGCGTGGCGTGCCGGCCGGCAGCGAGCTGGAATATGTGGACGCCGGCACGATCGCCTGGGCGCTGATGGAGCGTAAGACGACGTAATCAGGCAGGGCTCGCAACATCAAAAAGCCCACCGGCAACGTACCGGGGCGGCAAACTGTGAGGTAGACAAACCATGTCAGCGCTGACCGGACTCAAGGTCCTGGAACTCGGCACGCTCATCGCCGGCCCGTTCGCCGCGCGCATCTTCGGCGAATTCGGCGCCGATGTCATCAAAGTGGAAACCCCGCACGGCCCTGATGGCACGGGCGGCGGCGATCCCATCCGCAGCTGGCGCCACCTGCACGAGGGCAATTCGCTCTGGTGGACGGTACAGGCGCGCAACAAGCAATCCATCGCCCTCAACCTGAAAGACCCGCGCGCGCAGGAAATCGCCCGCAAGCTGGCGCTGGACGCCGACGTCGTGGTTGAAAACTACCGGCCCGGTGTGCTGGAAAAGTGGGGCTTGGGCTATGAGCAACTGCGCGCCATCAACCCCGCGCTGATCATGGTGCGGCTGTCGGGCTACGGCCAGACCGGCCCCATGAAAGACCAGCCGGGCTTCGGCGCCATCGGTGAATCGATGGGTGGCCTGCGTTATGTGTCGGGCCACCCAGACCGGCCGCCGCTGCGGGTCGGCATCTCCATTGGTGATTCCATTGCCGCGCTGCACGGCGTGATCGGCGCGATGATGGCGCTGCGCCACCGCGACGCCACGGGCGGCCGCTGGAATGGCAAGTCGGGCGCCGAATGCACGGCGGGCCAAGGCCAGATGGTTGACGTGGCGCTGTACGAAGCCGTCTTCAACATGATGGAAAGCCTGGTGCCCGAATACGACGTGGCCGGCGTGGTGCGCGAGCGCACCGGCGGCGCGCTGCCGGGCATCGTGCCCTCCAACACGTACACCACCCGCGATGGCCAGAACATCGTCATCGCCGGCAATGGCGACGCCATCTTCCACCGCCTGATGCGCGCCATCGGCCGCGACGACCTGGCCGAAGACCCAGAGCTGGTGCGCAACGATGGCCGCGCCCGCCGGGTCGAAGAGATCGACGGCGCCATCCAGCAATGGTGCGACGGCCGTGGCATCGAGGACGCGTTGGGCGTGCTGAAGGCGGCGGATGTGCCGGTCGGCAAGATCTACAGCGTGGCCGACATGTTCAACGATCCGCAGTTCCTGGCGCGCCGCATGATCGAACAACATCACTTCGCCGATGGCCGTCCGGTCAAGCTTCCGGGCGTGGTTCCGAAGCTGTCCGAGACCCCTGGCCAGACGCGCTGGGTGGGGCCGGCTTTAGGGGAACATACCGAGGAAGTCCTGAAATCGCTGGGGTATGATTCAGCGGCTATTGATGAGCTGGCGAAGACCGGCGCTATCGGTAAACCCGACAATTAGGAGACAACCATATGTCAGTTACTCGCCGTGACTTGCTCAAGATGGCTGGCGCTGCCGGCGTCATGGGCATGGCGCCCGCCATCGTGCGCGCACAGAAACTTGAAAAGACCAAGGTCCAGATCGCCGTGGGCGGCAAGCCCCTGATCTATTACCTTCCGCTGTCCATCGCAGAAGCGCGCGGCTACTTCAAGGACGAAGGCCTGGAGGTCAGCATTGCTGACTTCGCCGGGGGTTCGAAGGCCTTGCAGGCGGTGGTGGGCGGCAGCGCCGACGTGGTCTCGGGCGCGTTCGAACACACGCTGTCGATGCAGTCCAAGGGCCAGGCCTACCGCGCCTTTGTGTTGCAAGGCCGCGCGCCGATGATCGGCGTGGGCGTGTCCAAGAAGAACCTGCCCAACTACAAGGGCCCGGCCGACCTCAAAGGCAAGAAGATCGGCGTGACCGCGCCGGGCTCGTCCACCAACATGGTGGTGAGCTTCTTCCTGGCCAAGCACGGCCTGAAGGCGTCGGACGTGTCCATCATCGGCGTGGGCGCAGGCGCAGGCGCCGTCACGGCATTGCGCAGCGGCCAGATCGACGCCATCTCCAACACTGACCCCGTGGTGTCGATGTTGGAAATGCCGGGCGACATCCAGATCATTGTCGACACGCGCACGCTGAAAGACACGCAGGACATCTTTGGCGGCAACATGCCCGCCGGCTGCCTGTACGCGCCGCAAGCCTTCATCGACGCCAACCCGAACACCACCCAGGCGCTGACCAACGCGCTGGTGCGCGCCGACAAGTGGATTCAGAAGGCCGGCCCCGACGAGATCGCCAAGATCGTGCCGGAAACCTATCTGCTGGGCGACCCGGCCGTGTACAAGGCCGCCATCGCCAAGAGCCTGGAAGGCCTGTCGCCCGACGGCATGATCCCCGAAGACGGCGCCGCCACCGCGCTGAAGGCGCTGGCCGCCTACCAGGCGGACTTCGACGGCGCGAAGATCGATCCGTCCAAGGTCTGGACCAACGATTTCGCGCGCCGCGCCAACGAGAAGTATGCCAATGGCTGAAGCCGCACTGTCGCTGGAAAATATCAGTTGCACCTTTGTTTCGCGTGACGACCGGTCGCAGCGCTACACCGCTGTCAGCGACACGACCCTGGCCATTGCGCCAGGGGAGTTCGTGTCGGTGGTGGGCCCGACCGGTTGCGGCAAGTCCACGCTGCTCAACGTGGGCGCCGGTTTGCTGGCGCCGTCCTCGGGCCAGGTGAAGGTGTTCGGGCAACCGTTGTCCGGCATCAATTCCCGCGCGGGTTACATGTTCCAGGGCGAGGCGCTCTTGCCCTGGCGCAGCGCGCTGGACAACGTGGTGGCCGGCCTGGAATTCGCAGGCGTGGCGCGGCCGGAAGCGCTGGAGCGTGGCCGCGAGTGGATGCGTCGGGTCGGCCTGGGCGGGTTCGAGCAACGTTACCCGCACCAGATGTCGGGCGGCATGCGCAAGCGCGCCATGCTGGCGCAGACGCTGATCCGCGATCCGGACATCATCCTGATGGACGAGCCGTTCTCGGCGCTCGACATCCAGACGCGCCAGCTGATGGAAAACGAGGTCCTGGAATTGTGGATGGCCAAGCGCAAGGCCGTGCTCTTCATCACGCACGACCTGGACGAAGCCATCGCCATGAGCGACCGCGTGATCGTGCTGTCGGCCGGGCCTGGCACGCATCCGATCGGCGAATTCACGATCGACCTGCCGCGTCCGCGCGACGTGGCCGAAGTGCGCGCCCATCCGCGTTTCATCGAGCTGCACTCCGCCATCTGGGCCGTGCTGCGCGAAGAAGTGCTCAAGGGCTATGCCCAACAGAAGCGAGCCTGAGGTATGTCGAAGTCATTCAAATCCGGTTCCGCCAGCCTGCGCTTCTGGCAACTGCTGCTCTTGGTTGTCATCCTGGGCGTCTGGCATTTCGCATCGCGTGATTCCAAAGTGGCGTTCTTCTTCGGTGAGCCGCTGAAGGTCTGGGGCCGCATCTGGGCCTGGTTCGTCACCAACGCCGACATCTACACGCACTTGTGGGTGACGCTGACCGAAACCGTGCTGGCGTTCTTCATCGGCACCATCGCCGGCCTGGGCTTCGGCTTGTGGCTGGGCTTGTCGCCGCGTGCCAGCGCGATTCTCGACCCCTACATCAAAGCCGCCAACTCGATGCCGCGCGTGATTCTCGCGCCTATTTTCGGCATGTGGTTCGGGTTGGGTATCTGGTCAAAGGTGGCGCTGGCGGTCACGCTGGTGTTCTTCATCGTGTTCTTCAACGTCTACCAGGGCGTGCGCGAAGTCAGCCCGACCTTGCTGGATAACGCCCGCATGCTGGGCGCACGCAAGCGCCAATTGCTGCGCCACGTGTACCTGCCGTCGGCCACCAGCTGGGTGTTTTCCAGCTTGCACACGTCCGTGGGCCTGGCCTTCGTGGGGGCGGTGGTGGGCGAATACCTGGGTTCGGCAAGCGGGGTGGGCTACCTGATTCTGCAAGCGGAAGGCACGTTCGACGTGAACACGGTGTTCGCGGGCATCGTCGTGCTGACGGCGTTTGCGCTGGTGTTGGACTACATCGTCGGCATCGGTGAAAAGCGCCTGATGAAGTGGCAGCCCAAGTCAGGCGAAACCGAAAAGCTGTAGCGCGTCACGCCAGATCACGACACGACAACGCCACCGCGTTACGGGCTTTCAGGCCCGTAGCGCGCGCTGGCTGCGCAGCCAGATCGTCAGGCTGTCGAACGCGTCGCGCGCGCCATGCAGCGCGTGCGCTTCGCGTCCTTGGGCGCCGGCTTCGCTGTCCAGAAATTGTAGAAATACTTTCCACATCGGCCCGACCTGTTCGCCGTAACCGCGCAAATAGCGCAGCGGCAAAGCGGGGGTGACGTCCGCCAGATGCTTGGCCAGAAAGCGGCCGCCCAATTGCGAACCTTCGACCACATACGCCACGCCCAATGCGTACGCGTCGGCCGTATGCAGCTGCGGCGCGTCGGTGCATTGCGGCACGGGGCTCAAGTCACCGGCATCGGCCAGGTCGGCGCGCAGCCAATCGCTTTTGCCTGCGCGCACCGGCGCTTGCAGGCTGCCCGGCCAGTCCAGCCGCCAGAGCTGTTGCTCCAGCGGTTCCAGCCAGCCGAGCAGGGCGCGCAGGTAGTTCAGATAGTCACCGCGATCAATGTCGCCGCCGGTCAGGGCCAGGCCCTGGTCCAGCGTTTCGTGCCGTTCGCGCGTGCCTTCTCTAAGGACCTGATGGACGGGTGAAATCATGGGGTCCGCTCACTTGTCTGGGGTGGGGGCGGGCAGGTGCAGCGACCAGCACTGCGCTTGCCGCTCCAGACGCCAGCCCGACGCGGCCGCAAGCAACTCTACATCCTGCGGAGTGATCGCCGTTGCCGGCGCGGCAACGTCGTCGTCGCCAAACTCGGAGGAAAAATGGGCGTGCCAGGCGTGAGTTTGCGAGAGGTCCAACGTCAAGACGACGTCAGCGGGCATCGCTTGCAGCAGGCTGAGCAGCCAGGCCAGCAGCAGATACCGTGAGGTGAATTGCGGCAGTTCCTCATCGGCGACATCTTCGGGCCAGACCACGCTTTGCCGCGACAAGAGCAGTTGCGAGAACATCAGCTTGCGGCATTCGCGAAGCAGTGTCTCGGTGCTCGTGCGCGCGCCGTTGTCGGCCAGCCATTGGTCCAGTTCCCGCACAACGGCTACGCCGTCGTCCAGCATGCCGGTGAGGTCGCCCGCCAGACGCTGGCAGCGCTGCTGCAAGGCGTTGGCGTCAGCGCCTTCGGGCGACTGGCGTAGCATTGCCGCCGCAAGCGATGCATTGGACAGCGGGCCCACGACATCGTGGCGCAGAACCGGAAATATCTGCGCCAGCACCTTCAGGCGCACGCCATGCGCCGCCAGGGCAAGCAGCGACGGGCTGATCGGCACGGCAGGCGGCGTCATTCGGCTTGGCGCAGCACGGCAAGCAGCGCGTCCGGGTCGGCGGGTTTTTCGATCCAGCCATTGAACATGTCTTCGGCGTCGCCGCGGCGTTCATGGCGTGCAAGGCCGCTTAGCGCGTAAATGCGCGCCGGCGTCTTGCGGGCGCGCAGGCGCGTGGCCAGTTCGTAGCCGTCCATATCGGGCAGCAGGATGTCGACGAGAACGGCTTCGGGGCCGAAGCTGTCAACCAGTTCCAGCGCTGCTTCACCGGTGGCTGCGCAACGCGCCTCCAGCCCCGAAAGCGTCAGGAATTCGGCCAGCAGCTCCGAGCCCATTTCATTGTCGTCAACCAGCAGGACGCGAACCGCGCGTACTTCATCCAAAAGAAGTCTCCAAATTTATCAAGGGGTGCTTGCGCCGCACTCTCCGCGCGGCAACATCACCGTGAATATGACCAGGCCGTCGCGGCACGCTACCGAGATCTCGCCTTCATGGTCGCGCACGACCTGGTCAGCAATGTACAGGCCCAGCCCCAAGCCATTGCGATTGCGCGAATGGCCCAGCGATTCGGGCTTGAAAGGCGAAAACAAGTGCGTCAGCACGTCTTCTGCAATGGGCGCGCCATGGTTGATGACGCGCAATTCAATATCGTCATCCACCTGATGCGCCTGAACCACGATGGGCTGGCGCGGGGCGCCGTGTTGGCGCGCGTTGCTCATCAGGTTGGTGATGACTTGGGCGATGCGGTCGGTGTCGGCCATCAGCTCCAGGCCAGGATCAACGTCCGGCTCGATCAGCAGGCCGGGATAGGCCTGACGCTTTTCGGCGATCAGCCCATTCATCAGTTCAGTCAGATTGCACAGCCGCTTCTGGATGCCCAGCCCCATGCCGCCTTGCAGCCGCGACAGGTCCAGCACCTGCGAGATCAGGCGTTGCATGCGGCCGCTGGAATAGCGGATGCGCTCGCCCATGCGGGCGCCGGAATCCGTCTTCGACAACAGCGTGGCCGCCATGGAAATGGATTGCAGCGGGTCGCGCAAGTCATGGCCCAGCATCGCCAGCAGCGCGGTGCGGGCGCGGTCGACATCAGCGGCGCGGCTGGTCGCAATATGGGATAGCTCGTCGCGCAGGTTGTCAGCCGCTTCCAGTTCCGCCGCCAGCCACGGCGTGCTCGTGCCACGCACCACTTCGCGCCACGCTTCGAATGAACCACGCGGCGTCAGGCGCGGGCCCTGGCTGCCCACGGCATATTGCTTTTCGGGTTTGCCGCCCCACACCAGCGTTTCGATCTGCTCTTTGCGCAGCCAGATCAGCCAGCCGTTGTTCATCGGGTCGAACTTGCAGGCAAGCAGGCCCGCGTACGGCACAAGGTCCGTTTGCAGGCCAGGGTAGTCGCGCGCGATGTTGTCGGTGTGCACCAGGCGCTGGCCGCTTTGATCCAGCGCGCACAGAATGCCGACGAGTTCGCCGCGTGGGGCGATGCCGCCAAACACCGTGACGCTATTGCCCCACAAACACAGTGCCGCGTCGTTCGGAACCAGCGAGGCCGGCGTTTCCGCGCCGCCTGACAAGGCCAGATGCAGGTTTTCCGAGGCGGATGCGCGTTCGGTCAGTTCGCTGACCAGCTCGGCATTGCGCCGCGATTGCTCTGCGCGCGCGGCGCCTTCGATGTTGGCCAGCGCGGCGGACAGCACTTGCGCCAGCGCTTCGCAAGCCAGTCGCGCGGGGTAGGGGAGGGGGTGCGGTGAATGGTGGTGGCAGGCGATCATGCCCCAGAGCCGGCCGCCGATCACGATCGACAGGCTCATCGACGCCTCTACGCCCATGTTGGCCATGTACTCCAGGTGAATCGGCGACACGCTGCGTAGTGATGAAAAGCTCATGTCCAGCGGCTTCGGGTCTGCGCACGGCGCACCCAGCACGCGCACGGGCGTGTAGCGCGCATCCGCAATCTGACGCAGCGTGTTGACGGTGTACAAGCGGCGCGCCTGGGCCGGAATGTCGCCGGCAGGGTAGCGCCTGCCCACCCAGTCATCCAACGATTCGTGGTGCCGCTCCGTGACGATTTCGCCGCTGTCGTCGGGGTGAAATCGGTAGGCCATGACGCGGTCAAAACCGGTCGCGCGATGCACTTCGCGCACCGCGCTGTCGAGCAGCCCGGCTACATCAGGCTGCCGGCGCACCCGTTCTATGCTGCGATAAATATGAGCGGGGTCGGCCACGCCCACATCCTCGGGGCGGCGTTCCAGTTCAATGACGGTCAGGCCATCCACGTTTCGATGGCCAATCACGTCGAACGTGGCATCGTTGAGCACGATGGTCAGCGGGTCGAAAATCGGGTCTGCATTGCCCAGCCAGACCGACAGATAATGCGTCAGGCTGGGCGGCAGCGCGCCGGGTGTGCAGGCTTGCCCCAGCGTGAGCGGCGCGCCCAGCAAGTCAGGCGCATTTTCGCTGGCGAATTGCAGCATTCCCTCCGCATCAAACGCCAGCAGCGCGCCCAACGGCTGGATGGCGCCCGGTACATGTATCGGTTCGCTATCGCAGTTGGCGAGCGTGACTGGCGGATGGGATTGGGGAGGCGCATTCATTCTGGGCGGGGGGTCCTGGGCGCGCAATATGCTGTCATTATGTCAAAGAAATTGTACGAATGTGTGCATCTGCAGCGCAGTCATCTATATGGAGATTTCATGGCTCGTCTACCCTACGCCGATCTGACTCATCCCGAAGCACGGCCCCTTGTGGACCGCATCGTCGCCGAGCGCGGCAGTGTGCTGCACCTGTACCAAATGCTGCTGCACAGCCCCGCCGTGGCGGGTGGCTGGCTGAACTATCTGACCTCAATCCGGCAGCTCAGCACCTTGCCGGGTGACCTGCGGGAACTCGTCATCATGCGGGTGGCGGCCATTAACGGCGCGCCCTACGAAGCCGACCAGCACGCGCCGATTGCCCTGAAAGAAGGCGTCACGCAGGCGCAACTGGATGCACTGGATACCTGGGAAAGCTCAAGCCTGTTCAGCGAACGCGAAAAGGCGGTGCTGGCCTACACCGACGCGATGACGCGCCACGTTCAAGTGCCGGAACCGGTCTTTCAAGCTGCGCGCGCCGCAATGGGTTCGGAAAAATTAATCGTTGAACTCACCGCGACGGTGGCCGCCTACAACATGGTGTCGCGCTTCCTGGAAGCGTTGCAGGTGCATTCGCACGATCACCGGTAAACCTGCCGCCACCTCATCAGCAAGCGCCGTGCCCAAACGTCGGGGCGCGCTGATGGGGTGGCAGATGCGGCGCGATTACCCGCGTTGCGCCTCGATCAGCGCATCCAGCTTGACGGCGTCCGCCACGAACAGGCGGATGCCTTCCGACAGCTTTTCGGAGGCCATCGCGTCGTCATTGAGCAAGGTGCGGAACGTGATTTCATCCGCGCCGATGTGGGCGATGGCTTCACCGGTGTCGTCAGCGCGCAATCGCGCCGGCGCGTCGCCTTCGGTGGTGGACAACTGCTTCAGAAGATCAGGGCTGATCGTCAGCAGGTCGCAGCCCGACAGCGCCAGAATCTGGCCGGCGTTGCGGAAGCTGGCGCCCATGATTTCGGTAGGAATTCCGTGCTGTTTGTAATAACGGTAAATGCGCGTCACGGACAGCACGCCCGGGTCGCGTGCGCCTGCGTTGTCGGCTTCGACCCAGGCGGCGCCGGCGGACTTCTTGTACCAGTCGTAGATGCGGCCGACAAAGGGCGAAATCAGCTGCACCTTGGCATCGGCGCAAGCCACGGCCTGCGGCAGCGAAAACAGCAGCGTCAGGTTGCAGCGCACGCCTTCGGCTTGCAGCACGCGGGCGGCCTGGATGCCTTCCCACGTAGACGCAATCTTGATCAGCACGCGCTCGCGCGGCACGCCGGCGGCTTCATACAGGGCGATCAGGCCGCGGGCGCGTTCGATGGTGGCGCGGGTGTCGAACGACAGGCGGGCGTCGACTTCCGTCGACACGCGTCCCGGCACAATATTCAAAATGGCCCGGCCAAACGACACCAGCAGGCGGTCAACGAGTTCGGGCGTGGAGGCGCCGCCGTGATCGCGTGCGGTTTTTTCCAGCAGCGGGCGGTACGCATCCTGCTGCACGGCTTTCAGAATCAGGGACGGATTAGTGGTGGCGTCGGTGGGACGCAGCGCCTTCATCGCTTCAAAATCCCCGGTGTCGGCGACAACGGTGGTGTGATTGCGCAGGGCGTCAAGTTGGCTGGACATGGACAGTTACGGCTCACAACGGCAAGGGTTGAAGGTGCTGTAAGCGTATCACTGCCGCTGCTTGCCCGCCGCCGCCCACAAGCAGGAGGCCGCGTGCCTGCGCTGAAACGGGGGAATCGCCCGTCCGGGCCTTATTTGGCGCGGTTCGCCGGGAAAGCCGGCCGGTCGAGGTATAATCCGAAGGTTTGATTATCGATTCTAAAACCGGGGTTTACTGTGCTGCCGCAACTTTTTCCCGAGGGGATCAACCGCTTCCCTCCTGCAATTCTGGCTCTGGCGGACGGTACCATTTTTCGAGGCGTGTCGATCGGTGCGCCTGGCCATACCGTTGCCGAAGTGGTGTTCAACACCGCGATGACCGGGTACCAGGAAATTCTCACCGATCCCAGCTATAGCGGACAGATCGTCACGCTGACGTATCCGCATATTGGCAACACCGGCGTCAACGCCGAAGACGTGGAAGCCAATCGCGTCTATGCCGCCGGACTTGTGGTCCGCGACTGTCCCGCCCGCGTGTCGAACTTCCGTTCCACGCAATCCCTGCCCGACTATCTGGCCGCGCAGGGCATCGTCGCCATTTCTGGCATCGACACCCGCAAGCTCACGCGCATCCTGCGTGAAAAAGGCGCCCAAGGCGGCTGCATCTTCGTCGGCACCGACGCAGAACGCGCGGTTGAACTGGCTCAAGGCTTTGCCGGCATGGCCGGCCAGGATCTGGCCAAGGTTGTCTCGGTCAAGAGCAGCTCTGAATGGACCGAAGGCACCTGGCAACTGGGCGAAGGCTTTTCCAAGCCTGACCAGTCCAAGTTCCACGTCGTCGCTTACGACTTCGGCATCAAGACCAACATCTTGCGCCTCTTGGCTGACCGCGGTTGCCGCCTGACCTTGGTGCCGGCGCAAACCAGCGCTGAAGACGTCCTGAAGCTCAATCCCGACGGCGTGTTCCTGTCCAACGGCCCCGGCGACCCCGAGCCTTGCGACTACGCCATCGACGCCACGCGCGTGTTCCTGGACAAGAAGCTGCCGGTATTCGGCATCTGCCTGGGCCACCAGATCATGGGCCTGGCCGTGGGCGGCAAGACGCTCAAGATGAAGACCGGCCACCATGGCGCGAACCACCCTGTGCAGGACCTCCAGTCCAAGCGCGTGTTCATCACGAGCCAGAACCATGGCTTCGCGGTTGACGCGGCCAGCCTGCCGGCCAATGCGCGCGTGACGCACGTGTCGCTGTTCGACGGCACCTTGCAGGGCTTCGAGCTCACCGACCGCCCGGCCTTCTGCTTCCAGGGTCACCCCGAAGCCAGCCCGGGTCCGCACGACATCCTTGAACTGTTCGACAAGTTCATCGCCCTGATGTCCGGCCAAAAGTAAAGATTGCATCATGCCCAAGCGTACAGACCTAAAAAGTATTCTCATCATCGGCGCCGGCCCCATCATCATCGGGCAGGCCTGCGAATTCGACTATTCCGGCGCACAGGCGTGCAAGGCGCTCAAGGCTGAGGGTTACCGCACCATCCTGGTGAACAGCAACCCGGCCACGATCATGACGGACCCGGAAACGGCCGACGTCACCTACATCGAGCCCATCACCTGGCAAGCCGTTGAAAAGATCATCGAGCGCGAAAAGCCCGATGCGCTGCTGCCGACCATGGGCGGCCAGACCGCGCTGAACTGCGCACTGGACCTGGCCCACCACGGCGTGCTGAAAAAGCACAACGTGGAACTGATCGGCGCCAACGAGCACGCCATCGAAAAGGCCGAAGACCGCCAGAAGTTCAAGCAGGCCATGACCGACATCGGCCTGGAATCGGCCAAGTCGGGCGTGGCCCACAGCATGGACGAAGCCTGGGAAGTGCAGCGCCGCATCGCTTCCGAAGTTGGCACCTCGGGTTTCCCGGCCGTCATTCGCCCCAGCTTCACCATGGGTGGCTCGGGCGGTGGTATCGCCTACAACGCCGAAGAGTTCGAAACCATCTGCCGCCGCGGTCTGGAAGCCTCGCCGACCAGCGAACTGCTGATCGAAGAGTCGCTGCTGGGCTGGAAGGAATTCGAGATGGAAGTGGTCCGCGACAAGGCGGACAACTGCATCATCGTCTGCTCGATCGAAAACCTGGACCCCATGGGCGTGCACACCGGTGACTCCATCACCGTGGCGCCGGCTCAGACGCTGACCGACAAGGAATACCAGATCATGCGTAACGCATCGATCGCGGTGTTGCGCGAGATCGGTGTGGATACGGGTGGTTCGAACGTGCAGTTCGCGGTCAACCCGCGTGACGGCCGCATGATCGTCATCGAGATGAACCCGCGCGTGTCGCGTTCGTCGGCGCTGGCATCCAAGGCCACCGGCTTCCCCATCGCCAAGGTCGCCGCGCGCCTGGCCGTGGGCTACACGCTGGACGAGCTCAAGAACGAAATCACCGGCGGCGCCACGCCCGCCTCGTTCGAACCGTCGATCGACTACGTCGTCACCAAGGTGCCGCGTTTCGCATTCGAAAAATTCCCCACCGCCGACGCGCGCCTGACCACCCAGATGAAGTCCGTGGGTGAAGTCATGGCCATCGGCCGCACCTTTCAGGAATCGTTCCAGAAGGCGCTGCGTGGTCTGGAAGTGGGCGTCGACGGCCTGAACCAGAAAACCACCGACCGCGAAAAGCTGCAAGTCGAACTGGGCGAGCCCGGTCCGGAACGCATCTGGTACGTGGGCGATGCCTTTGCGCAAGGCTTCACGCTGGACGAAGTGCACAACATCACGCACATCGACCCGTGGTTCCTGTCGCAGATCAAGGAAATCGTCGACATCGAACTGGCGCTGGAACAAAAGACGCTGGCCGATCTGGACTACGCCACCCTGTGGGAACTGAAGCGCCGCGGTTTCTCTGACCGCCGCCTGGCGTTCCTGCTGGACTCAGCTGAATCCGAAGTCCGCAAGCTGCGTCACCAGCTGAACGTGCGCCCGGTCTACAAGCGCGTGGACACCTGCGCCGCCGAATTCGCCACCCGCACCGCCTACATGTACTCCACGTACGAGGAAGAGTGCGAAGCCGCCCCCACCGATCGCAAGAAGATCGTGGTGCTGGGCGGTGGCCCGAACCGTATCGGCCAGGGCATCGAGTTCGACTACTGCTGCGTGCATGCCGCGCTGGCGCTGCGCGAAGACGGGTACGAGACCATCATGGTCAACTGCAACCCGGAAACCGTGTCCACCGACTACGACACGTCGGATCGCCTGTACTTCGAACCGCTGACCTTGGAAGACGTGCTGGAAATCGTCCACAAGGAAAACCCGGTCGGCATGATCGTCCAGTACGGCGGCCAGACCCCGTTGAAGCTGGCGCGTGCCCTGGAAGCCAACGGCGTGCCGATCATCGGCACCAGCCCGGAATCCATCGACGTTGCTGAAGACCGCGAACGCTTCCAGAAGCTGCTGAACAAGCTGGGTCTGCGTCAGCCGCCCAACCGCACCGCGCGCACCGAAGGCGAGGCCCTGGCCCATGCCACCGAAATCGGCTACCCGCTGGTCGTTCGCCCCAGCTACGTGCTGGGCGGCCGCGCCATGGAAATCGTGCACGAGCAGCAAGACCTCGAGCGCTACATGCGCGAGGCCGTGAAGGTCAGCAATGACTCGCCCGTGCTGCTGGACCGCTTCCTGAACAACGCCACCGAAGTCGACGTGGACTGCCTGGCCGATGGCGAAACCGTCTTCATCGGCGGCGTCATGGAACACATCGAACAGGCTGGCGTGCACTCGGGCGACTCGGCTTGCAGCCTGCCCCCGTACTCGCTGTCGGCGGAAGTCATCGCCGAGATCAAGCGCCAGACCACGATGATGGCCAAGGCCTTGAACGTCAGCGGCCTGATGAACGTGCAGTTCGCCATCCAGGGCGGCGACGTCTACGTGCTGGAAGTGAACCCGCGCGCGTCGCGTACGGTGCCTTACGTGTCCAAGGCCACCGGCCTGCAACTGGCCAAGATCGCCGCGCGCGCCATGGCCGGCCAGACGCTGGCGGCGCAAGGCATCACGAAGGAAGTCGTGCCGCCTTACTTCTCGGTCAAGGAAGCCGTGTTCCCGTTCGTGAAGTTCCCGGGCGTGGACACCATTCTGGGTCCGGAAATGAAGTCGACCGGTGAAGTGATGGGCGTGGGCATGAGCTTCGGCGAAGCCTTCGTGAAGTCGCAGCTGGCCGCTGGCGTGCGCCTGCCGGATTCCGGCACGGTGTTCATCAGCGTGAAGAACCAGGACAAGCCCCGCGCCGTGGAAGTGGCGCGCGGCCTGCATGCCCTGGGCTTCAAGCTGGTCGCCACGCGTGGCACCGCCGCCGAGATCGAAGCTGCCGGCATCCCCGTGCAAGTGGTGAACAAGGTCACGGAAGGCCGTCCGCACATCGTCGACATGGTGAAGAACGGCGAAATCGCGCTGGTCATCAACACCGTCGAAGAACGTCGCAACGCCATCGTTGACTCGCGCACCATCCGCACGCAGTCGCTGGCCGCTCGCGTCACGTTCTTCACCACCATCGCCGGCGCCCGCGCCGCGGTCGAAGGCATGCAGTATCTGCGCCAGGGCCTGGGCCTTCAGGTCTACCCGTTGCAGGATCTGCACGCATCGCTCAGCGGACAAGGCTAAAGCCATCGCGCCAAGCCCGCGGGCTTGAGGTAGGATGCCGGGGCGGCCCTTGAAAAAGGGTCGCCCTTTTTCCATTCTTGCGTCTCCTCTTCGCCTACGACGATCCATGAACAGAGTCTTCATTACCGGCGCCAGCAGTGGCCTGGGCCGCGCCCTGGCGCAGCAGTACGCCGCATCGGGCGCCACGCTGGGACTCTTGGGCCGGCGCGAAGACGCGCTGCGTGAACTGGCCGACAGCTTGCCCGGTGAGCATCGCTGCTATGCGGTAGACGTGCGCGACCGCGCCGCGCTGCATGCGGCGGCGGCCGATTTCATTGCGTTTTGCCAGGGCAGGGTGGATGTGGTCATCGCCAGCGCCGGCATCAGTGCGGGCACGTTGACCGAGCACGGTGAGGACTACGACGTCTTCAAAGCCATTGTCGATACCAACTTGCTGGCCACCGTGGCTACCTTCGAGCCCTTTGTCGGCGCCATGCGCGCCGCCGGATCAGGCCGTTTGGTAGGCATCGCCAGCGTGGCGGGCGTGCGCGGGCTGCCGGGGGCAGGCGCGTACAGCGCGTCCAAATCGGCGGTGGTGACCTATTGCGAAAGCCTGCGGCTGGAGCTGGCGGCTGACGGTATCCGGGTGGTGACGATTGCGCCCGGCTACATCAAGACCGCGATGACGGCGAAGAACCCGTACTCGATGCCGTTTTTGATGGAAGCGGACGCCTTTGCGCAGCGCGCGCATGCGGCGATTACACGCGGCACGTCGTACAAGGTGATTCCGTGGCAGATGGGTGTGGTGGCCAAGCTGATGCGCCTGCTGCCCAACGCGGTGTACGACAAGCTGGCGCGCGATGCGCCGCGCAAACCGCGTAAAGCCGGGTGAGGGCAGCACGCCCCGCGTGATGAAAGAACACATCGCGCCAGCGGCGTTAGATCCGGCGATGTGCAATCTTGCAGCGGGCATGCCCCGCCGCATGTGACCACGCCAGCGTCTTACGGCACCACGTCGTCGCCAACCTCATCTGCGATGTGGCCCACATCACCCCAGTCCAGCACTTCCCATTTGCGGCCCTGGATGCCGACTCGGTTGATGCTGACGTTCAGCAGTGCCGCGTCGCGCGGTGCATTCAGCGGCACGCCCGAAGCATGGCGCCAGATGATGTCCAGCACGCCGCCGTGCGTAAACAGCAGGATGCGTTCGCCGTCGTGACGGCTGGCGATGTCGTCCACGGTGGAAACCACGCGCGACTGGAATTGGCCCAGCGTCTCGCCGGCGTCCAGCGCGCGCAGCGGGTCGCGGCTTTTCCAGGCGGCGGCAGCTTCCGGCGCCAGCACGTCGATACGTTCGTGATCCAGCCCTTCAAGCACACCAAAACCGCGTTCGCGGATGCCCGGTTCCACACGCACGCGCAGGCCCAGTTGTTCGGATACAGGCACGGCAGTGGCGTGAGCGCGTTGCAGATCGCTGCTGTAGATGGCGTGGATGGGCGTGTGGCGGGCCTCTTCGCGCAGGCGCGCGGCCAGCAGGCTGGCTTGGTTGACGCCAAATTCGTTCAGGGGAATGTCTTTCCAGCCTTGCAGGCGGCGCTGGCGGTTCCAGTCGGTTTCGCCATGGCGGATGAACCAGATTTCAGTCATTGAGTGATGATGCGGAATAGGCTTAAAGCTGGGCCGGCGTGATGGCCGCGCGCGGCTTCCAGATGGTTTGAATGATCGAGCTTAACGCGACCAGCGCGGGCTCGCTAGCGCGCTCATAGGGCAGGATGAAGCCTAGCATGGCGTCAACGCGTGCCTGGCCCCACACGATGAAATCGTTCGACGCGGCACCCGCCAGCGCGGTCTCTTCGCGCAGCAGGGCGCAACCGGCCCCCGCGCGCACCAGCGCATCCAGATTCGCCTGGTCGTCGTGCTGCATCACGATGCGCGGCGACAAACCGTGGCGTTCGAACATGTCGCGCAGCAGCAGGTGCGTGTGGCTGCCAGACGGGCCGTCAAGCCAAGGCAGTTGCGCCACTTCACGCCAGCCGCCGCGCTTGAGCACGGCGGCGTGTTCGCGAGGCATGGCGATGCGGTAACGCACGCTGCGCAAGGGCAGCCACAGCACGCCACGCGGCGGATTGGCTGCGATGGTCAATGCCGCGGGCAGACGGCCGGTGCTGACCTGTTCGGCTAGCGTGGCGGTGGGCAAGGTCTGCGTTTTCAATTCCACGAGCGGCAGGCGTTGCGTCACGGCCGAAGCCAATTCGCCCAGGCGCAGGAAATCCGGCTTCTCGCTCGGCACGCCGAGTTCCACCACGCCATGCAGGCTGCCCTGCAACTGCTGCGCTTCGGACTTCAACTGCGCCCCCAGCACCAGCAACGATTCGGCCGTGGGCAACAGCACTTCACCCGCCTTGGCCAGCGCCAGGCGTCCGCCACTGCGGTCGAACAACGCGACGCCCAGGCTCTGTTCCAGCGCCTTGATCTGCGCGGTGACGGCGGGCTGAGTCAGCGACAGCGCTTCGGCCGCCTTCGTCAGATTGCCCAGACGGGCAACCGTGACGAAGGCGCGGATCTGATAGATTTCCATGGCCGCAAGTTTAGGCCGCGAGCAGCCGCACTTGGGTCGGTTCCAGTCCGATTGATACGGGTGCGCCAGGCGGGAAGGGCGACAGGCCCGCCAGGTGCGATTGATCCGCCGTCAGCCGCTGCTCGCCAATCAACACCTGATAGCGCGTGAACTCGCCCAGGAACTCGCTGCTTTCCACAATGCCCGGCAGCCACACATAACGCGCATCGCCCAAGCCATCGGCCATTTCGATCTGCACTGTGTGCGGCCGGAAGCTGGCCGCCAGCCGCGTGGCGGCGGGAGCCTCGGCCGTCAGCGGCAAATGCAAGTCGCCCACGCCTTCCACCGCCAGCACGACACTGCCGCTGGTGCGTTCGCGCACATTGCCTTCCAGCACGTTCATCGTGCCCACGAAGTTGGCCACGAAGCGGTTGACCGGATAGTCGAACAAGGTGCTGGGCGCGCCAATCTGCTGCACCACGCCGTGGTCCAGCACGGCCATCCGGTCGGCCGTGGTCATGGCTTCCTCTTGATCATGCGTGACGAAGATGGTGGTGATGCCCAGCCGCCGTTGCAGGCTGAGCAAGTCCTGGCGCATCTGCACGCGCAGCTTCTTGTCCAGGTTCGACAAGGGTTCATCCAGCAACAGCACCTGCGGTTCGATGACGATGGTGCGGGCCAGCGCCACGCGTTGCTGCTGGCCGCCCGACAACTGATTCGGACGGCGCTTGCCGTATTGCGACAGCCCCACCAGTTCCAGCGCGGCTTCCACCTTGGCGCGGATTTCCGCCTTGGGCAGCTTGCGTTCGACCAGACCAAACGCCACGTTGTCCCACACCGTCATGTGCGGCCACAGCGCGTAGTTCTGGAACACCATGCCGATGTTGCGATCCCAGGGCGGGGTGCCGGTGATGTCTTTGCCGTCCACCAGCAACTGCCCCGCGCTATGGCGGTTGAAGCCGGCAATCAGCCGCAGCAGCGTGGACTTGCCGGAGCCCGACGGCCCAAGCAGCGCAAAGAACTCGCCCGGCTCGATATGGATGTTGACGTCCTTCAGCACTTCCGTCTTGCCGTAAGACAAGCGGATGTTGCGGCACTCGACGCTGACTTTCTTCATGCGGATTCCCCTTCAGTGCGTGCCGGACGCTGGCGCGACTGCGCGCGCTCCACCAGCAAGTGCGATACATACGTGCCGATAGCCACCGCGGCCACCGCCAGCACACCCAGCGCGGCGCCGGGCCCCCGGCCCGCCGCGCTTTGCATATACAGATAGATGCCGTAGCTCATGGGCGCCTGGCTGTCTTTCGTGACCAGCATGATGGTGGCCGACAGCTCTACCGCCGCCGTCACGAAGCTGGTCACAAAACCGGCCAGCATGCCGCCCGCCATCAAGGGCACGACGATGCGGCGAATCGTGCTCATGCGCGTGGCGCCAAGCGATTGCGCGGCTTCCTCAAGCGAGACGTTGATCTGCTGCAACGACGCCACGCACGACCGCAGCGCGTAAGGCAGGCGCCTGACGGAATACGCAATCATGATGATGATCCACGACGACGTCAGTAGCGTGCCCGTGCCAGGAAGCTCGATCCCCCGGAACGTGCGCAGAAAGCCGATCGCCAGCACGATGCCCGGAATCGCCAGCGCGGCAGACGCCATGAGGTCCAGCCATTGGCGCGCCGGCAGGCGGGTGCGCAGCATCAGGTAGGCAATTGCAGTGCCGAGGATGACGTCCACGCCTGCGGCCAGGCCGCAATAGAGCAGCGTGTTCGCAATCATGCCCTGCGACTCGGAGAACACCGCCGAGTAATGCGCCAGCGTGTAGCCGTCAGGCAGCGGCGCAAAGCTCCAGACGCTAGCCAGGGACAGCAGCAGCACGCCCATGTGCGGCGACAGCACCAGCAGCAGCACCATGATGATCCAGCCATAGGCCAGCACGCTTTCCATCGGCCCCAGCTTGCGCTTCTGGATGGAATTGCCACCCTTTTGCAGCGTGGAGTAGTCGCGGCCCTTGAGCACGCGCGCCGACAGCCACAACGCCAGAATCGAGAACGCAATCATGATCACGCTGATCACATAGCCCAGCGGATCTTCCAGCCCCACCTGCGTGATGCGCAAGTACGCTTGCGGCGCCAGCATGTTGGTGGTGCCCAGCACAAGCGGGGTGCCCAGGTCGTCAAACACTTTGACGAACACCAGCGATGCGCCCGCCACATAGCCCGGCAGCGCCAGCGGAAAGATCACGCGGCGAAACAGCCGGAACCCGCGCGAACCCAGGTTGAATGCGGCTTCTTCCATGGCGCCGTCGATATTGCGCAGCGCCACGACCAGGTTCATCAGGATGAACGGGAAGTAGTGCAGCGCTTCCACAAAGATGACGCCGTTCAGGCCTTCCATGAAGGGAATCGTGAAGCCGAACCAGTCGTTCAGCAGCAGGTTGACGCTGCCCGACCGTCCGAAGATCAGTTGCATCGCCACCGCGCCCACAAACGGCGGCATGATCAGCGGCAGCACGCCCAGCGTCTGGATGATCAGTGCGCCGCGAAAGTCGAAGCGTACGGTGAAATACGCCAGCGGCACGGCGATCAACGACGCCAGCAGCGCCGACCACCCCGCCACATACAGGCTGTTGAAAAACGCTTCCTGCATCAGCGGCTGGTTGAAGAACGCGCCGAAGTGGCCCATCGTGAAACTGCCGTCGGCGTTCACGAAGGCGCTGTAGAAGACCGTGCCTACGGGCACGGCCAGGAAAAGCAGCAGAAAGCCGAACACCAGCAGCGCCACCATGACGGGGCCGGCGGGCAGGCGTGAGTGGCCCGAAGAATTCATCGAGATTCCCGAAATCGTTGCCAGGGGAGGGTGGCGGCGGGCGGGCTGAAGTGTCCGTCCGCCGTCGCGCCGGTCGCGGAGTAGCGGCTTAGAGTGCCGCGGCCTGCTTGGCCAGCTTCACGGCTTCTTCGTAGTTCGCCTTGGACTTGCCGTTCCATTCGCCTTCCAGCTGCGTGATCTGCTGGTTGACGGCGGCGTCCTTCTTGTTGCCGGCGAAGATCGCCAGGAACGCCGGGTCGGCGGCCTGCTTGCCATCGACCAGCGGCGCCCACGCGAGCTTGCGCGCCTGGGCCAGCAGCTCGGCGGCTTTGCCGCTCTTGGCCTTGTCGCCCAGCTTGGCTTCGGCGTCGTAGATGGCCTTGGTGGCGGCCTGCAATTCCTTCAAGCGGAAGGTGACGGTTTGGTCATACAGCGATTGCACGACGTAGTAGC
This sequence comes from Achromobacter kerstersii, assembly GCF_902859595.1. Classification (GTDB taxonomy): domain Bacteria; phylum Pseudomonadota; class Gammaproteobacteria; order Burkholderiales; family Burkholderiaceae_B; genus Achromobacter; species Achromobacter kerstersii. Next base: position 165,450 of record NZ_CADIJQ010000011.1, read on the forward strand.
GCGTCTGCGACAGGTCGGCATTGAACTGGACCTTGCTGCGGCGGGCGATCTCGGCCGGGTCCGGGTAGCCCGGCGGAATCTTGCCGGCAAGCGCCGTGTACGGCAGCACCGGCAGACGCGAGATCTTCGGTTCCAGCAGCAATTCCTGGCCCGCCTGGCTCAACGTGAAGGCGATGAACTTCTTGCCTTCTTCCGTGTTCTTGGCGCCCTCAATCAACGCGATGTTGGCCGGCACGATGGCGGTTTCGGACGGGTAGACGAATTCCACCGGGAACTTGGAGTACTTGCTGGACAGGCCGAAGAAGTCGATGACCGGGCCCGCGCCGAATTGGCCGTTGTTGACACCATCCGGTACGCCGAACGAACGCTCGGTTACGGCGCTGCTGTTGCCCGACATGCGGAGCAACGTGTTCCAGCCGTCATCCCAGCCTTCGCCTTGCAGAATGGTTTCCACCGTCAGGTGCATCGTGCCCGAGCGCGACGGAGACGTAATGCCCACGTGGCCAAACCATTTCGGCGACAACAGGTCTTTCCATTCCACGGGCGCGGGAATCTTGTGCGCTGCGATATAGCGCGTGTTGTAGACAATGCCGTAGCCGGCCAGCGCCTGGCCCAGGTACATGCCCGAGGGGTCATTGATGGGGTAGTTGCCGATCTTGTCCGGCACATCTTTATTCGCCACGTCGGACGACTTGGCCAGCAGCTTGTCGCGGCCCAGCACTTCGAAGGCGTCAGGGGCGCTGGCCCAGAACACTTCGGGACGTTGGCCGGCGGGCGTTTCGCGCACGTAGGCGATGCCCGACACGGTGTTCTTGTTCAGAATTTCCAGCGTGATGCCGGGATTGGCCTTCTCGAAGGCGCTCTTGTAGGCCTGGGTCAGGTCCTTGGGGAACGACGTGATGACCGTGACGGTGCCGGCCAGGGCAGGGGCCGAGCAGACGGCCAGCAGCGCTCCTGCAAGTGCTGTGCGCATTGCATGCATGGTTTGTCTCCGTAGTTTTAATTTGTCCGGAGACAGTAATGTCTGGTCTGCTACGCGTCCAATCAGAAATTTTGATGCGCATCATCATCGGGGGCGCCCGATGCTCAGGCGCCGGTGCCGATGCCCGGATGCGCGCGCACGCGCCGATGCTGGCGCCCGCTATCGGGGCGCCCGCGTCATCGCGCTGGCCTCAGGCCGTCGCCTAGGCGCTGTTGCGTTGTGCGTCGCGCGCCTGCTGCGCCAACACCTGGGAAATCTGGTTCTGGATCTGCACGGCTTGGGTATTAAGCGCCAGCATCTGCTGCGCCTTCATTTCGTCCGACATGCCGCTGGCCTTGACCCTGGCGATCTGGTCCATGATCTGCTTGAGCTGTTTTTGCAAGGCCTTGATCTGACGGGTGTATGCGTCGTCGTTGTCGGTTTCCTCGGTGGCCTTCGCGGTATTCACCTTCGAGGCGCCCGGCGTGTTGACGCGGATCGAGCCTTCGGCGCTGACCGAGACCGCTTCGCCGCCGGCGGCCGACTTGGCTTCTTTGTTGGCCTGAATTCGTTCGGCCCACAGGTCGGCCATCGAGTTGATTCGGGAAACGCCGCTGATGGGATTGGTCGCCATGATGGCTCCGTTCGGTTATTGATCTTGGGGCTTTCCCTAGCTACGGCATTTTCGTTGCGAACTTAAGCATTGCCCCGTTTTCGTGGCCCCCTTTACACTGGCGCCCGCTCACCCCAACACCTTCTTTGGGATTCCCATGTCCAATTCCTATTTCCCGCGTTGGCGCCTGGCGGACGACGCCGAACCTGGCGTCATCATCGCGCCCGATGAACGGCTGTCCTGGCCCAAGAACGTCGCCATGGGCGCGCAGCACGTGGTTGCGATGTTCGGCTCGACCGTGCTGGCGCCCCTGCTGATGGGCTTTGACCCCAACGTCGCCATCCTGATGTCGGGGATCGGCACGCTGATCTTTTTCCTGTTCGTGGGCGGCCGCGTGCCCAGCTATCTGGGCTCCAGCTTTGCCTTCATCGGCGGCGTCATTGCGGTGACCGGGTACGCCGGGGGCGGGGCCAACGCGAACATCGGGGTGGCGCTGGGCGCCATCATCGCCTGCGGGCTGGTCTATACGCTGATCGGCGTCATCGTCTGGATCGTGAATGCGCGCGCGGGCGGCGGGGCCAACTGGATCGATACGCTGATGCCGCCCGTGGTGACGGGCGCGGTCGTCGCCGTGATCGGGCTGAACCTGGCGCCGATTGCGGCCAAGGGCGCCATGGGGGCATCGGGCTTCGATACCTTCATGGCGCTAGTCACCATCGTCTGCGTGGGCGGCATCGCCGTCTATACGAAGGGCATGGTCCAGCGGCTGTTGATCCTGGTCGGCCTGATCCTGGCCTGCGTGATCTACGCCGTGCTGGCTAACGGCATGGGGCTGGGCAAGCCGATCGACTTCTCCGGCGTGGCGGCCGCCGCCTGGATCGGGCTGCCGCATTTCGCGGCGCCTGTCTTCAAGGCGGAAGCCATGGGCCTGATCGTGCCGGTTGCGATCATCCTGGTCGCGGAAAACCTGGGCCACGTGAAGGCGGTCAGCGCCATGACCGGGCAGGACCTGGACCGCTATCTCGGCCGCGCCTTCGTCGGCGACGGCGTGGCAACGATGGTGTCGGGTGCGGTGGGCGGCACGGGCGTCACGACCTACGCCGAGAACATCGGCGTGATGGCGGTTACCCGCATTTATTCCACGCTGGTCTTCGTGGTGGCCGCGCTGATCGCCATCGTGCTGGGCTTCTCGCCCAAGTTCGGCGCGCTGATCCAGACGATTCCGGGCCCGGTCCTGGGCGGTATGTCAGTCGTGGTGTTCGGCCTGATCGCGATCGCCGGCGCCCGCATCTGGGTGGTCAACCAGGTGGACTTCAGCGACAACCGCAACCTGATCGTGGCCGCCGTGACCCTGGTGCTGGGCGCGGGCGACTTCACGATCAAGCTGGGCGATTTCATGCTGGGCGGCATCGGTACCGCCACCTTCGGCGCCATCATCCTGTACGCCTTGCTGCGCCGCCGGGCGCCGGCAGTCGTCTGATCTGACAAGCCTGCGCAGGGCCTTGCGGCCCGCGCAGGCTGGCGCCCGATCAAGACCGCGACAAGCGCGCCGAGGGTTTGGTGTGGGCTAGCGGGGATGCCACTACCGGCGTGGCGTCAATCACTTGCCCCGACTGTGTCTTGAATACGGCGGTCGCCTCGGACAAGCGGCGCGCCTGCTCCTCCATCGCGGAGGCGGCGGCTGACGCCTCTTCCACCAACGCCGCGTTCTGCTGCGTTACCTCATCCATTTGCGAGACCGCCAGGCTGACCTGATCGATGCCGCTGGCCTGTTGGGCCGAGGCGGCCGAGATCTCGCCCATGATGTCCGTCACCCGCTGCACGGACGCCACGATTTCCTGCATGGTCTGGCCCGCGGCCGCTACCTGGGCCGAGCCGGCCTGCACCGTATCTACCGAGGCTTCAATCAGGGTCTTGATCTCTTTGGCGGCCTGCGCGGCGCGCTGCGCCAGGTTGCGCACTTCACCCGCTACCACGGCGAAGCCCTTGCCCTGTTCCCCCGCGCGCGCGGCTTCCACGGCGGCGTTCAACGCCAGGATGTTGGTCTGGAAGGCGATGCCATCAATCACCGAGACGATGTCGGCGATTTTGCGTGAGCTGTCCGAAATGCCCTGCATGGTCGACACCACCTGGCCCACGTTGTGCCCGCCGCGCTGCGCGACGTCCATGCTGATGGCGGCCATCTGATTCGCTTGCGCGGCGTTTTCGGCGTTCTGCTTGACGGTGGCGGCCAGCTCTTCCATCGTGGCGGCGGTTTCTTCCAGGGCGGCGGCCTGCTGCTCGGTGCGGGTGGACAGGTTGGCGTTGCCTGCGGCGATTTCCGCCGCGCCCACGTTGATCTCTTCTACCCCCTGGCGCACGGTGGTCACCGTGCGGGTTAGGCCTTCCTGCATCCGCTTGAGTGACGCAAACAGCGCGCCGATCTCATTGTTGGAGCGGCTGTCGACCCGTTGGGTCAGGTCGCCTGCGGCGATACGGTCAAAGTGCCGGCCCGCCTCTTGCAAGGGCAGCAGCACGCCGCGCCGGATGAAGGTCCAGCACAGGGCGGTCAACAACAGGGCGGCGGTCAGCAGGGCGATGGATGAAATTCGTGCATTCGAATAAGTGGCTTGTGAACTGGCCAGCACGCCGTCGCTGCGCTCCTGCACGCGGGCCAGGAACGTCTTCATGTCACGCACGAAGTTCACATCGGCCTGGCGCGTCCGGCCCACATCCTGCTGGTACTTGGCCGCGGAACGTTCCTTGATGGCGGCGCTTAGCGTGTCCAGCAGCGCGGCGTATTCCGTGAAGCGGCCTTGCAGCGTCAGCGCCAGCGCCTGGCCGCGTTCGCTCTTGGGCACCTCCATGTAGCGGGTGAATCGTTCACGCGCCTGCGCCAGCTCGGCGGCGGCTTCCTGCTCGGCCGTGCGGGTCTGCTCGGCGTTGCTGGCCAGCATGCCCGCCAGCGCGTCGTCCAGCGCCAGCCGAGTGCGCAGCAAGGCGCCATTGGCCTCATACAGCGGGTCAACCTGGTGGACGGCCACCGTGTTCAGATCTTCGATTTCGCGGACGCTGTGCCCCGCATTCAGCCAGCTCAATCCGCAAGCCAGTCCCAGCGCAACGACGAAGCAGGCCAGCACCAGCAGCATGCCTGTACGGACTTTCATTTTTTCCAGCATGAGAGCTCCTCAGTCTAGAACGCGGCTCTGCACGCGGTGACAGGGCAGCCCGTCACGCGGCGCGCAGCGACGAACGTCGGACCGGATGGCAGCGATGCGTTCGTCTGAACATGCACATCACGCACAATCGATATCGCGGCGGCTTCTGCCGCGATGCCCGCACTTGAAATAAGGAGATACGCCGGGGACTACAGGCTGGTATCTAATTGTTATTAATCCTGCTTGTTTTCGGTTATACCGTTTTTGTTGATTTTCCTGCGCCCAAAATTTTTAAATTTCGCCATCAAGGGCTAAAAACTATCCTTAAGTATCTTTTGCGCAACGTGCACAGGGGCGGTTGGGTCGCCATCGTCTGCAAATTTAAGGATTGTTGAGGAAATGCCCGGTTTTAGCGGGTTACAGCGGTGAATTGCGCCGAAAACCGCGTTTTTTCCAGCGGCTTGCAATTCCGGTGGACTTTGCCCACAATATGACTTTGATTGCCCCGGTTCCGACCCGAGCCGGGGTTTTGTTTTGGTCGTCCGCGCCGCTCGTCTCGCTTTAAAAAAGCCCCAGACGTCATGCGCGCGCCAGGGTAACGACCTTCACCGAGAACGCTCCGTCGGGGCGTTTTTCTACTTTTGTTTGGGAAACGACATGTCTGCCATTCCTTTGACCGTGCGCGGGGCCGAGCGCTTGCAAGAAGAGCTCCAACGGCTGAAAACCGTGGAACGTCCTGCCGTGATTAACGCCATTGCTGAGGCGCGTGCGCAGGGTGATCTGTCGGAAAACGCCGAATATGACGCCGCTCGCGAGCGCCAAGGCTTTATCGAAGGCCGGATTGCCGAACTTGAAGGCACGCTTTCCAATGCTCACCTGATCGACCCGACGTCGCTCGACGCCGAAGGCCGCGCCGTGTTTGGCGCCACCGTCGACATCGAAGACCTGGATTCCGGCGACCGCGTGACTTACCAGATCGTTGGCGACGTCGAAGCCGACATCAAGTCCAACTTGATCTCTGTGTCCAGCCCTGTGGCGCGCGCACTGATCGGCAAGAGCGAAGGCGATGTTGTCGAGGTCAAGGCCCCGGCAGGCGTTCGCGAGTATGAAGTTCTGGGCGTGCGTTACATCTGACGCATCCGCCCAAGCGGTAAATTGTCAAAACGCCATAGCCCGAACCCTGCGTTCGTCTGATTTCCGCGGTACATTCGCGGATCGCTATGGTGAACCGGGCGCGTAGAGCGCCCGTTTTTGTGCCTGGCCTTACTTTTTCGTGGTCTTGCGGCTGGTGCCGCTGCGAGCACCGGCTCGCAAGCTCAGTGCACTGCCCGCGCGGCGGGGAATGCCGTGGCCGCTGACGGTAGCGCGCTTGTTGCTGGGACGCATGGGCTTGCCGTTCTTGTTCAGCTGGTCCTGGGGCACGAAGCGCGTTTTGGCGGCTTTGGGCTCTTCGGTCTCGCTGCGGCGGGGGCGCTTGGCAAGCGTCTTGCCTTCGGCGGCGATCTTCTTGGGCGTGTACGGCTCGGAGGCTCGGCGCTTGGCAGGAGCTTCGGGCTCCATGGCGGCCAGCGCGGCGGGCTTGACGTTGCCGGCCAGCGGGCGGAAAAGAATCAGGGTCTTGCCCAGGTGATGCACCGCGGCGCAGGACAAAGTGTCGCAAATCGTCGACAACATGGTCTCGCGGGCCTCGCGGTCATCGCCGCCGGCGCGTACCTTGATCAAGCCGTGCGAAGTCAGTGCCAGGTCAATTTCCTTAAGCACGGCTTCGGTCAGGCCATTGTCGCCAATCAGGACGACGGGGCGCAGAGGGTGAGCGGCGGAGCGAAGGTCGCTGCGCTCACGAGAGGTAAGTTCTAATATAGGCATGCGTGGAATTGTACGGTAATGGCCAAGAATAAATTCTCTAAAGACTGGATTCACCAGCACATCAACGATCCCTATGTGAAGCTGGCGCAACAGAAGGGCTATCGGGCCCGGGGCGCTTTCAAGCTGATCGAGCTTTTGGACAACGAAAAGTTGCTCCGCCGGGGAGACCTGGTCGTCGATCTGGGTTCGTCGCCCGGCAGTTGGTCCCAAGTGGTGCGAGAGCGCCTGACGGGGCCGGGCGGCATCGTGGACGGACGTATTATTGCGTTGGACATGCTTCCCATGGAACCCATTGCGGGCGTGGAATTCATCCAGGGCGATTTCCGCGAAGACGAAGTTCTGAAACAATTGGAAGACATGGTCGGATCGCATGCCGTGGACCTTGTTATTTCAGACATGGCCCCCAACTTGTCAGGCGTGGGTATTGCCGACGCCGCGCGCATCCAGCATGTGTGTGACCTGGCGATGGAATTTTCCCGCGCTCACCTCAAGCCCGACGGCGTGCTGATCGTCAAGGCTTTCCACGGCAGCGGTTTTTCGCAGATCGTGCAAAGCTTCAAGCAGCACTTCAAGCGGGTGGTCGAGCGCAAGCCGAAGGCATCAAGGGCAAAGTCCTCTGAAACCTTTCTGGTTGCCCGCGATCTCAAGTAACCCCGGGCCGGGGCATGTGGCTCCGGAATCCCGAAGAACTTACCTGCTTGCCGAGACAACGACCACCATAACGAAGAATCAGACGTAACTACACGGACCCCAGGGGCCCCAGGACGCAATCGGGTCCAACAGGGTAGAATGGGCTATTGACATACTTGTGACTGTGCCATATGCGGGTGCGCGGTCGCCGGTCGGAATCGAAAGCAGGAGATCGACCTTGAATAATTCATTTTCGAAAGTCGCTGTCTGGATGGTGATAGCCCTTGTGCTGTTCACCGTCTTCAAACAGTTCGACGGACGCGCTCAGACCCAGGACGGCGTGACCTACACGCAGTTTATGGACGACGCCAAGGCGGGACGTATCCGCAAGGTCGACGTTCAGGGCGATGTGCTGTACGTCACCCCGGACGCGGGCCGCGCCTACACGCTGACTTCGCCTGGCGACCTCTGGATGGTCTCCGATCTGCTGAAGTACGGCGTGCAGGTGTCGGGCAAGCCGCGCGAAGAGCAATCGCTGCTGATGAGCATCTTCGTGTCGTGGTTCCCCATGCTGCTGCTGATTGGCGTCTGGGTATTCTTCATGCGACAGATGCAGGGCGGTGGCAGAGGCGGGGCGTTCAGCTTCGGCAAATCTCGCGCCCGCATGCTCGACGAAAACACCAACCAGATCACGTTCGCTGACGTTGCCGGCTGCGATGAAGCCAAGGAAGACGTCCAGGAACTGGTCGACTTCCTGCGCGACCCCAGCAAGTTCCAGAAGCTTGGCGGCCGCATTCCCCGTGGCGTGCTGATGGTGGGCTCGCCCGGTACCGGTAAAACGCTGCTGGCCAAGGCCATCGCCGGCGAAGCCAAGGTTCCGTTCTTCAGCATTTCCGGTTCGGACTTCGTTGAAATGTTCGTCGGCGTGGGCGCTGCGCGCGTCCGCGACATGTTCGAAAACGCCAAGAAGCACGCTCCCTGCATCATCTTCATCGACGAAATCGATGCGGTGGGCCGTCAGCGTGGCGCCGGCCTGGGTGGCGGCAACGACGAACGCGAACAAACGCTGAACCAGATGCTGGTTGAGATGGACGGTTTCGAATCCGGCCAGGGCGTTATCGTCATCGCCGCAACCAACCGTCCCGACGTGCTGGACCCGGCGCTGCTGCGTCCCGGCCGTTTCGACCGTCAAGTGGTTGTGCCGCTGCCCGATATCCGTGGCCGCGAGCAGATCCTGAAGGTCCATATGCGCAAGGTTCCGCTGTCGCCTAACGTCGACGCGACCATCCTCGCGCGCGGTTGCCCGGGCTTCTCGGGTGCCGACCTGGCCAACCTGGTCAACGAGGCCGCCTTGTTCGCCGCTCGCCGTAATGGCCGCACGGTGGATATGTCTGACTTCGAAAAGGCCAAGGACAAGATCATCATGGGTGCCGAGCGCCGCTCGATCGTCATGCCTGAAGAGGAACGCAAGAACACCGCGTACCACGAATCTGGCCACGCGATCGTTGCCCGCCTGTTGCCCAAGACCGATCCGGTTCACAAGGTCACCATCATCCCGCGCGGCCGTGCGCTGGGCGTGACGATGCAGTTGCCTGAAACCGACCGCTACAGCATGGACAAGGGCCGCTTGCTGTCCACCATCGCCGTGCTGTTCGGTGGCCGTATCGCCGAAGAACTGTTCATGGACCAGATGACGACGGGCGCCTCGAATGACTTCGAACGCGCCACCGCCATCGCCCGCGACATCGTCACGCGCTACGGCATGACCGACGAACTGGGCCCGATGGTCTACGCCGAGAACGAAGGCGAAGTGTTCCTGGGCCGCAGCGTCACCAAGACGACTCACATGTCGGAAGCCACCATGCAAAAGGTGGACACCGAGATCCGCCGCATCATCGACGAGCAGTACAGCGTCGCGCGCAAGATCCTGGAAGACAACCGTGACAAGGTCGAAGTGATGACCTCGGCGCTGCTGGAATGGGAAACCATTGACGCAGACCAGATCAACGACATCATCGAGGGCCGTCCTCCGCGTCCCCCGAAAACGCCGCAAGGTCCGTCGGATTCGACGGACACGCCGCCCAGCACGGGTTTGGCGGCTGGCGGCAGCACGGCTGCAGCAGTCTGAGGTTCTTTGTCCTGAGTTATGGCAAATAACTTTCTTTGCGGGCGCTTCGAGTTTGATCTCGAGCGCCCGCTTGTCATGGGTATCGTCAATGTCACGCCGGATTCTTTTTCCGACGGCGGCCAGCACGACGATACGGATTCCGCGGTGGCGCATGCGCGCCAGTTGATCGCAGAAGGCGCGCAGATTCTGGATCTGGGCGGCGAGTCCACGCGCCCTGGCGCTGATCCGGTGTCGGTGGCCGATGAACTCGACCGGCTGTTGCCCGTGATCGAAGCCCTGCGCGATTGCGGTGTGCCGCTGTCTATCGACACTTTCAAACCCGAAGTGATGCGCGCCACGCTGGATGCGGGCGCGGACATGATCAACGACATTTATGGCTTCCGTCAGCCCGGCGCTATCGAAGCGGTGGCGCAGTCGCGCTGCGGGCTGTGCGTGATGCACATGAAGGGCGAGCCCCGCACCATGCAGGCCGCCCCCCCCGAATACACCGACCTGCTCGGTGAAATCGGACTCTTCCTAGGTTCGCGCGCGCAGAAGTTGCGTGCCGCCTGGGTCGACCCCCGCCGTATCGTGCTGGACCCGGGCTTCGGCTTTGGCAAGACGGCGGACCAGAACTTTCAATTACTGCGCCGGCTGTCCAGCCTGCGCAGCACAGGTTATCCATTGCTGATCGGCCTGTCGCGCAAGAACATGATTGGCCAGGCCACCGGCCGGCCGGTTGGCGACAGGCTGCCCGGCAGCATTGCCGCGGCGCTTGCCTGTGTGTCTCGTGGGGCTTCCATCGTGCGTGTGCACGATGTTGCCGCCACCGTGGATGCGCTTAAGGTATGGCATGCGGCTGAACAAGGAGCAATCAGTTCATGATTCGACGCAAGTATTTTGGTACCGATGGCGTACGTGGCGAAGTGGGCGGTCCGGTGATCAACGCCGAATTCGCCTTGCGCCTGGGCTATGCGGCGGGCCGCGTCCTGGCGCGTGAGCACGCCGCGCGCGGTGGCAGCCGCCCGCAAGTCGTCATCGGTAAAGACACCCGCATTTCGGGCTACATGTTGGAATCCGCCTTGGAAGCCGGCTTGTCGGCGGCGGGCATCGATGTGTTGCTGGCCGGCCCCATCCCGACGCCAGCCGTCGCCTACCTGACGCGCGCACTGCGTCTGGTGGCGGGCATCGTCATCAGCGCCTCGCACAATCCTTATCAGGACAACGGCATCAAGTTCTTCTCGGCGCAGGGCATGAAGCTGCCCGATGAGATCGAAGCCGACATCGAGGCCGCCCTGGACGAACCGCTGGGCTGCGTCAGCTCCGAAGGCCTGGGACGCGCGCGCCGCATGTCGGACTCGCAAGGCCGCTACATCGAATTCTGCAAGAGCACATTCCCCAACGATCTGGACCTGAACGGGATGACGATCGTGGTGGATGCGGCGCACGGCGCGGCCTACAACATCGCCCCGCACGTGTTCCGCGAGCTGGGCGCCGAAGTGCATGCCATCGGCGTGCACCCGGACGGCTTCAACATCAACAAGGGTGTAGGCGCGTTGCACCCTGAGATGCTGGCCAAGGAAGTGAAGGCGCGCGGCGCGCAACTGGGCATCGCATTGGACGGCGACGCCGACCGCCTGCAAGTGGTAGATGGCGACGGCCGTATCTACAACGGCGACGAACTGCTGTACGCCATCGTCCGCGAGCGCATGCAGCGCGGCAAGGTGGACGGGGTTGTCGGCACGCTGATGACCAACTTTGGTTTCGAACGTGAAATGACCCGTTTGGGCGTCGGCTTTGAGCGCGCCAACGTGGGCGACCGCTACGTGCTGGAGCAAATGCAATCGCGCGGCTGGCAGTATGGCGGCGAAAGCTCCGGCCACCTGCTGTGCCTGGATTGCCACTCCACGGGCGATGGCATCATCGCCGCCCTGCAGGTGCTGACGGCCCTGCGCCGCAACGGCACGACGATGGCAGAGTGGGTCAGCGACCTGCGCATGTACCCGCAGAAGATGATCAACGTGCCGCTGGCCCCGGGCCAGGACTGGAAAACCCACGCCGGTTTGACCGCCGCGCGCCAGGCCGTCGAAGCCGAGCTTAACGGCCGTGGCCGCATTCTGATCCGCGCCTCGGGCACGGAACCGAAGCTGCGCCTGATGGTCGAAGCGGAAGATGAAGCCCTTGCCGTTTCCAGCGCCGAGAAGCTTGCCGCCAGCTTGGCGTAAGCACCCCAGGCCTTTTGAATTGAAAGCCACTCACCGCGTTGCGGTGGGTGGCTTTTCTGCATTGTGACGCAGTATTTAATTGTAAAGTTTTGTCGAGATTTGCCTAAAGTTGATCTATCTCCCCCGAACTAAACTTCATAGTCACGTAACATATCTGTCAAGTCTTTGACATACAGGGCGTCCACACTGACTGGACTCTCTAGGAGCTTCGCGCAATGCTGGAACTAGCACGCATTAACCCCAGTCGTAATCCCGCTGAACCGTGGCCGGGCGTCGCCCCGAAGGTGCTGGCGGTCGGCCTGGCGCGCACGGCGGAAGAAATCGAGCAGATTCAACGTCTGCGCTACGACGTCTTCACTGAAGATATGGGCGTGGTCTTTCCCAACGCCCAAGATGGAATCGAACACGATCGCTTCGATCCCTTCTGCGAACATCTGATGGTTCGCGAAATGGACACCGGCCGCGTGGTCGGCACCTACCGCATCCTGACCCCTGAAAAGGCGCGGGAAGCCGGCGGCTATTACTCGCAGTCTGAATTCGATCTTTCCGGTCTGGGTTCAATCCGCGACGAACTCGTCGAAGTCGGCCGCTCTTGTACGCACAGCGACTACCGCAACGGCGCCGTCATCATGTTGTTGTGGTCCGGCCTGGCGGAATACCTGCGTCGCGGCGGCTACGAATACGTGCTGGGCTGCGCCAGCGTGAGCCTGCGTGACGATGGCGTCACTGCCGCTGAAGTCTGGCGCACGATCTCCAAGCAGCTGCCGCAAGACGGTGAGCCCCAGGTCAAACCGCTGCACCGCTATCCGGTAGAAAAGCTGAACAGCACGCTGCCAGCGCGCGTGCCGCCGCTGATCAAGGGTTATCTGAAGCTGGGCGCCAAGGTGTGTGGCGAACCCGCCTGGGACCCGGATTTCAACGCCGCTGACTTCCCGGTGCTGCTGAAGATGGAGCGTATGGACGAGCGCTACCGCCGTCACTTCGGCCTGGACCAACCGGCCGCTCTGAACGGCCAGCGCTGATCATCATGCGCCGCCTGATCCGCCGTATGAAGATCAGATTGATACGGCGGGCCACGCGGCCCTTGCGCATGGAGCTCAAGCAGCTCCATCGCGAGACAGATTTGTCGCCGTTCTGAGTCGATTCTGCTGGCACCGTAAAACGGGCGATGGCATTGCTGCCATCGCCCGTTTTTTCGTCCGCGCGCGCTCATCCGCGCGGGCGTCAGTACTCAAGCAGTTCGAACGAGAAACCTACCTTGTTCCATTCTGCTTCTTCCGCGCGCAGCGTGAAGTCGCTAAGCGGATGTTGCGCCAGCCATTCGCGGTTGACGCGCACGACGATGGAGTTATCGCGCACGGATGCCGTCAACGGCAGCGGTTCGATTTCACCGCGGCGGCGGAACAGCAGCACCGCCAGACGCAGGCTCAGGATGGCCTTCCATTGCGGACGCGTGCGGATCAGGGGTTCCAGCTTGGTCAGCTTGCCCTGGTGGCCCAGCGCCAGCAGGGCCAGCAGTTGCTGGTCGGCCCGCGAGAAGCCCGGCATGTCGGCGTTTTCCAGGACGTAGGCCGTGTGCTTGTGATACGCGTTGTGGGCAATCGACAAACCCACTTCGTGCAGGTCGGCCGCCCAGCCCAGCGCGGGGCGGAGTTCGGCGCGTTCGGGGCCTTCGGGGAACATGGCGTCAAACAACGTCAGCGCGGCGTGGCGCACGCGGCGAGCCTGGTTCAGGTCGACGTGATAGCGCTTCATGAACTGGCGTACTGATTCGTCGCGCTTGTCGTGTTCGTCGTCGCGGCCCAGCAGGTCGTACAGCACGCCCAGGCGCAACGCGCCGTCGCCCGTGTGCATGACTTCAATGCCCAACTCATCGAACAACGCGCTCATGATGGCCAGCCCGCCGGGCAGCACGTCGGAGCGTTCGATCTTGATGCCGGGCAGCTCGGACGGAATGACGCGGCCCGAACGCACGATGCGGTCTTTCAGCTTGGCCAGGCCGGCGCGCGTGATGCCGCGGTCCGAGAACCGGCTTTCGGTCAGAATCGCAAACAACGCCTTGGCGGTGCCGGACGAGCCGTAGGCTTCCTTCCAGCCCATCTTGCGGTACTGCTTGGCGATGACTTCGATTTCGCGGCGCGCGGCCAGTTCGGCCTGCTTCATCTGGTGCGCATCCACAACGCCGTCCGAGAAGAACTGGCGGCTGTAGCTGACGCAACCCATGTACAGCGACGACATCAGCCCGGGCTCGTGGCCCTTGCCGATGATGACTTCGGTGGACCCGCCGCCGATGTCGATGACCAGCCGCTTGTTCGGCGACGGGGGCAGGGTATGAACCACGCCCGAGAAGATCAGGCGGGCCTCTTCGCGGCCGGCGATGACTTCAATGGGAAAGCCCAACGCGGCTTCGGCGCGGGGCAGGAAGTCTTTCGTGTTGCGGGCGACCCGGAACGTGTTGGTGGCGACCGCGCGAACCCGGTTGGGGTGGAAGCTGCGCAGGCGGTCGCCAAAGCGCTCCAGGACGGCGATGGCGCGCTCGATGGCGTCGTCGCCAAGGCGTTTCTCGGCGTCCAGGCCGGCGGCAAGCCGAACGGTTTCCTTGAGACGATCAATCTGATAGATCTGGGGCGTACCGTCCTGTTGAACGATGCGTCCGATGGAGAGGCGGAAGCTGTTGGACCCGAGGTCCACCGCGGCCAGAAGTTGATCCATGCGGCTCGTGATATTGGCTTAGAGGTGGCCTGATTATAGAGACCCCATATGACAGTGCCCCCAGCTACGGGTTTTCGCTTATGGAACAGGGGCTTGGCGGCATATCGCGGGTGCGCCATATGTCCCGATTTAGGCGTACGCTATGGTTTTGGCGCGGTGTCATAGAACCGTCACTCTTTTGCAGTAAAACTCCACGCTCCCTCCCTACGTATGGAATCCGGTATGCCCACACGCCCGCCTGGCGAGCCCTTGCTCATGAATCGCGAGTTGTCGCTGCTTAAGTTCAACGATCGTGTGCTGGCGATGGCGGAAAATCCGAAGACGCCCCTGCTGGAGCGGCTGCGTTACGTGTGCATTGTGAGCTCGAACCTGGATGAGTTTTTTGAAATCCGGATCTCCAGCCTGAAAGAGCAGCAGCGCCAGTCGCCGAACCTGGTCGGCCCCGACGGGATGACGCCGGACCAGGCGTTTGAAAACGTTCAGCAGGCGGTGCATGCGCTGGTCGCCCGCCAGTACAACCTGCTGAATGACGAAATTCTGCCGGCCATGCAGACCGAGGGCATCACCCTGCATCACGCATCGGAATGGAACGCCGAGCAGCAAGAGTGGGCGCGTGATGTCTTCAACCGCGATGTGATGCCGCTGCTGACGCCCATCGGGCTGGACCCGGCGCACCCGTTTCCCCGCGTCTACAACAAGAGCCTGAATTTCATTGTGTCGCTGGCCGGGGCCGACGCCTTTGGCCGGCAGGCGTCGATCGCCGTGGTGCAGGCGCCGCGCGCCTTGCCCCGCCTGATCAAGATGCCGCCGGAACTGTCCGGCCACCCTGAAGGCTTCATCCTGCTGACCTCGCTCTTGCGCGCCTTTGTGGGCGAGCTGTTCCCGGGGCTGGAGATGCTGGGGTGCTACCAGTGGCGCGTCACGCGCAACAGCGATCTGTTCGTGGACGAGGAAGAAGTCACCAATCTGCGTCACGCGCTGCAAGGCGAGTTGTCGCAACGCAACTTCGGTGCGGCGGTGCGCTTGGAAATCGACAAGCTCACGCCCGTCGAACTGGAAACCTTCTTGCAGCGCGAGTTCTCGCTGAAGGCCGAAGACACCTACCGCGTGCCAGGGCCGGTAAACCTGTCGCGCCTGATGCAGCTGTGCAATTCCGATTTGCGGCCCGACCTGCTGTTCCCGGACTATCGCGCGCCCGTGCCGGCGCCATTTGACCGCATCGGCGACAAGCCGCATGAGTTGTTCGAAGCCGTCGCCCAGCAAGACCGTCTGCTGCACCATCCGTACCAGTCGTTTCAGCCCGTCATCGATTTCCTGACCGCGGCCGCGCTCGACCCCGATGTGATGGCCATCAAGCAGACCATCTACCGCACCGGCGAAGATTCCGAGCTGATGAAAATCTTGCTGGCCGCAGCCCGCGCCGGCAAGGAAGTCACGGTGGTGGTGGAGCTGATGGCGCGCTTTGACGAGCAGACCAACATCAACTGGGCATCCAAGCTGGAAGAGGTGGGCGCGCATGTGGTGTACGGCGTCGTGGCGCACAAGACGCACGCCAAGATGGCGGTGGTGCTGCGCCGTGAAAAAGGCCGTCTGCGCCGCTATGCCCACTTGGGCACGGGCAATTACCACCCGCGTACCGCACGGCTTTACACCGACTTTGGTTTGCTGACCGCTGACCCGAAGTTGTGCGAAGACATGGACAAGGTGTTTGCGCAGCTGACCGGGCTGGGTGCGCGCCGTTCGCTGAAAGCGTTGATGCAGTCGCCCTTCACCATGCATGACGGCATGGTGGCGCTGATCCGTGCCGAAGCGCGCGCGGCCAAGGCGGGCAAGCGCTCGCGCATCATGGCCAAGATGAATTCGTTGCTGGAAGAGCAGGTCATCGAAGAGCTCTACAAAGCCAGCCAGGCGGGCGTGAAGATTGACCTGATCGTGCGCGGCGTATGTGCGTTGCGCGCGGGCGTGCCGGGCCTGTCCGAGAACATCCGGGTGCGCTCCATCGTGGGCCGCTTCCTGGAGCATTCGCGCGTCTTCTATTTCTTTGCCGAGGGCGAGGAAACCGTGTACTTGTCGTCGGCTGACTGGATGGACCGCAACTTCTTCCGCCGCGTGGAAATTGCCTTCCCCATCTACGACAAGACGTTGAAAAAGCGTGTCATCGACGAGGCGTTCACCTACGCCCTGCGTGATAACCAACTGGCATGGCAGCAGCAACCCGATGGCGATTACGCCCGCGTCAAAAGCCGTCGCGAGCCATTCAACGTGCATCTGTACCTGATGGAGAAGCTGGGCGTGTAACGGCGGCGGTGGTCACACGCGGTCTGTCACACAACGACGCGTCCCCGAATTTCGCGGCCGCCCTGGTTTTCCAGGGCGGCCGCGGTGTTTTCAGGGGAAGAGCAGGGCGGAAACGGTGTCGTATGAAGCGTATGTGACTGTCACTATCTTGTCACGTTGGGCTTCTAAGATGCGAGGGTCGCTGAAAGACAGGCACTAGAAAAAGCCTGACTAGACTCCTCCAACGAGCACAGAAGGAACCCTGATGTTCAAACGTGTCTTCAAACAAGTTTCCCTGGGCGTCGCGCTGAGCGCCGCCGTGTTTGCCGTCCAGGCCGCCGATGTGACCGGCGCCGGCGCATCGTTCCCGTACCCGGTCTACGCCAAGTGGGCGTCGGACTACAAGGCAGCCACCAACAACGCGGTCAACTACCAGTCGATCGGTTCGGGCGGCGGCCAGCAACAAATCATCGCCAAGACCGTCGATTTCGGCGCCTCGGACGATCCCATGAAGGCCGCTGACCTGGAAAAGAATGGTCTGCTGCAATTCCCGGCTGTTATCGGTGGCACCGTGGCCGTCGTTAACGTTGACGGCGTCGAGCCGGGCAAGCTGAAGCTGTCGGGCCCCGTGCTGGCCGACATCTTCCTGGGCAAGATCAAGAAGTGGGACGACAACGCCATCAAGGCGCTGAACCCCGACGTCAAGCTGCCGTCTGCCGACATCATCGTCGTGCACCGTTCGGACGGCTCGGGCACCACCTTCGGCTGGACCAACTACCTGTCCAAGGTGTCGGCTGACTGGAAGTCGCAAGTGGGTGAAGGCAAGGCCGTCAAGTGGCCCGTGGGTCAAGGCGGCAAGGGCAACGAAGGCGTCGCCGCCTACGTTGGCCAGCTGAAGAACTCCATCGGCTACGTGGAATACGCCTACGCCAAGCAAAACAAGCTGGCCTGGACGCAGCTGAAGAACAAGGAAGGCAAGTTTGTTCAGCCGGAACAAAAGGCCTTCGCTGCTGCCGCTGCCAACGCCGACTGGAAGAGCGCGCCGGGTATGGGCGTGGTCCTGACCGACGAGCCGGGCGCCGATTCGTGGCCCGTCACCGCCGCCACCTTCATCCTGATCCACAAGTCGCAAGACAAGCCGGCTCAGGGCAAGGCTGTGCTGGAGTTCTTTGACTGGGCGTTCAAGAACGGCGCCAAGTCGGCTGAAACGATGGACTACGTGCCGTTGCCGGAAGCCGTCACCAAGGAAATTCGCGCTGCTTGGGGCGAAGTGAAGGCTGCCGACGGCAAGGCCGTCTGGAAGTAAAGGGGGGTGGCGCGCTGGGGCCTGGCAGGTATGCAGAACCCCCGCGCGCCCAACCCATCAAGCCATCGCCCCTTGAATTCCGCGAACGGAAGGACAGGGGCGGTGCGCTGCAAGACCCTCGATGTTTTCCCCCAGGTTCTCTAAGGAAAGTCCATCCATGAGCGCGGTAATGGATAATAGTGTGCCGCTTTCGCCCAGCGTGGCGGACTCCGTGACTACCGGCACGCCTTCGCCTATGAAGCAAAATAAAAACGCGCTGATGGATGCGCTATTCAAGAATCTGACCCGCCTGTTCGCCTTCCTGGTGTTCATTTTGCTGGCGGCGATTCTGGTATCCCTGATCTACGGCAGCCGCGAGTCGCTGGCCAAATACGGCTTGTCGTTCCTGTGGCTGAACGACTGGGACCCGGTCAATCAGAACTACGGCGCGGTGGTGCCCATCATCGGCACCCTGCTGACGTCGGCCATCGCCCTCATCATCGCCGTGCCCGTCTCGTTCGGCATTGCCATCTTCCTGACCGAGCTGTCGCCGACCTGGCTGCGCCGCCCGTTGGGCACGGCCGTTGAAATGCTGGCCGCCATTCCGTCCATCATCTACGGCATGTGGGGCCTGTTCGTCTTCGTGCCGGTGTTCCAGCAGTATGTGCAACCGTTCCTGATCGCCACCTTGGGCAGCGTGCCTGTCATTGGCGGCATCTTCGCGGGTCCGCCGTTCGGCATCGGCATCTTCACGGCCGGCCTGATCCTGTCGATCATGATCATCCCGTTCATCGCCGCAGTGATGCGCGACGTGTTCGAACTGGTGCCGGCGATGCTGAAGGAATCGGCCTACGGCCTGGGCAGCACGACCTGGGAAGTGATGTGGCGCGTGGTGCTGCCCTTCACGAAGTCGGGCGTCATCGGCGGCATCATGCTGGGCCTGGGGCGCGCCCTGGGCGAGACGATGGCTGTCACCTTCGTGATCGGCAACGCCTTCAAGTGGTCCGGTTCGCTGTTCTCGCCGGGCAACTCGATCGCCTCGGCGCTGGCCAACGAATTCAATGAAGCGGGCGGCATTCAGAAGTCGGCGTTGCTGGAGCTGGGGTTGATCCTGTTCCTGATCACGACGATCGTGCTGGCGCTGGCCAAAGTGCTGCTGGTTCGCCTGTCTGCTGGCGAAGGCAAGAAGACCTGACGCGCCGCGAGCACAAGGAAAAGATCATGGCTGTCTCCGTACTCAATATGCAGAATGGCGTTTACCGACGCCGCCGCATCCTCAACCGCATCATGCTGACGGTGTCGCTGGGCACGCTGGCGTTCGGCTTGTTCTGGCTGTTCTGGATCATCCTGACCCTGCTGACCAAGGGCGCGCCCGCGCTGTCCTACACGCTGTTCACCGAGATCACGCCGCCCCCGGGTCAAACCGGCGGCCTGATCAACGCGATTTTCGGCAGCGTGGTGATGGCGGGCGTGGGCACGCTGATCGGCACGCCGGTCGGTATTCTGGCTGGCACCTACCTGGCTGAATATGGCCAGCGCGGCTGGCTGGCGCCGGCCACGCGCTTCCTGAACGATGTGTTGCTGTCCGCACCGTCCATCATCATCGGCCTGTTCATCTACGCCGTGTACGTGGCGCAGGTGGGCCATTACTCGGGCTGGGCGGGCGCGCTGGCGCTGTCCATCCTGGTGATACCGGTGGTGGTGCGCACGACCGACAACATGCTGCTGCTGGTGCCCAACAGCTTGCGTGAAGCGGCTGCGGCGCTGGGTTGCCCCAAGTGGCGCATGATCACGCTGGTGTGCTATCGCGCCGCCAAGACCGGCATCATCACCGGCGTGCTGCTGGCCATTGCCCGGATCTCGGGCGAGACCGCGCCGCTGCTGTTCACCGCGCTGTCCAACCAGTTCATGTCGTTCAACATGAACGCGCCGATGGCCAACCTGCCAGTCGTCATCTACCAATACGCCGCCAGCCCCTTCAAGGACTGGAACGACCTGGCCTGGGCCGGGGCTACGCTGATTACGTTGCTGGTGCTGGGCATCAACATCATTGCCCGCAACATGTTCCGCAAGTAAAGATCGCTTTGCCGGCGCGCGTGGCGCGCCGGAGCCAAGGGAAAAGAAATGGAAAACACCGCTACCGCCGTCAAGAACAAGATCGAGGTCAAGAACCTGAACTTCTACTACGGCAAGTTCCATGCGATCCGCAATGTGAACATGTCGATCCAGGAGAAGAAGGTCACGGCCTTCATCGGCCCGTCGGGCTGCGGCAAATCGACCTTGTTGCGCACGTTCAACCGCATGTTTGAGCTGTATCCGGGCCAACGCGCCGAAGGCGAAATCATCCTGGACGGTGAGAACCTGCTGACGGCCAAGACCGATATTTCGCTGATCCGCGCGAAAGTCGGCATGGTGTTCCAGAAGCCGACGCCGTTCCCGATGAGCATCTACGACAACATCGCGTTTGGCGTGCGCCTGTTCGAACGCCTGTCCAAGGGCGAAATGGACGAGCGCGTGGAATGGGCGCTGAGCAAGGCGGCCCTGTGGAACGAAGTGAAGGACAAGCTGCATCAAAGCGGCAACAGCCTGTCGGGCGGCCAGCAACAGCGTCTGTGCATTGCACGCGGCGTGGCCATCAAGCCGGAAGTGTTGCTGCTGGACGAGCCCTGCTCGGCGCTGGACCCCATTTCCACTGCCAAGATCGAAGAGCTGATCGCCGAACTGAAGAACGACTACACGGTCGTGATCGTGACGCACAACATGCAGCAGGCCGCGCGCTGCTCGGACTACACCGCCTATATGTACCTGGGCGAACTCATGGAATTCGGCCAGACCGACCAGATCTTCGTGAAGCCGTCGCGCAAGGAAACGGAAGACTACATCACGGGCCGTTTCGGCTGATTGCCAGCATCAATGCAAAAAGCGCGCCACATCGGCGCGTTTTTTTTGGTGGTCAGGAGCGCTGCACGGTGGGCGTGGCTCCCGGTGCGGCTCCCGCAGCGGGTGGGATTCTGGTATAGTCTGCACCCTTCGGGGCGTAGCGCAGCCTGGTAGCGCATCTGCTTTGGGAGCAGAGGGTCGTGAGTTCGAATCCCACCGCCCCGACCAAAAAAATTCAAGGGCTTACGCTTTTAAAGCGTAAGCCCTTGTTCATTTCTGCGGCGCCATGGGTACCCCTATAGGTACCATCGACGCGCCGTCGTTTCTCAGAATGTCGGCAAATCCAGCGCGGCCCGGAACCGGTTCTTGACGTGGACGCCATCGCGCGGTGGCAGCGCACGCGCCGGTTCGTCGGGCAGGATGAACACCTGCGCGAATGCCACGCCGCGCCGGGCCTTCACCCGTTCTGCGACCTCGCTCGCCTGATCCGTTTCGCGGACGCTGAAGGCATCCTTGATGCCGAACCCCCGCGCCACCGCGACCAGGTCAGTGCCCAGGCTGGTGTGGCTGCGCTGCATGCCGGTTTCGCCAAAGTGGCCGTTGTCCAGCACCACGATCGTCAGGTTCTTTGGTTGTTTGGCGCCTATGGTGCCCAGGGTGCCGACACCCATCAATTGTTCACCATCCCCGGTGATTACGACGACCGAGCGCGCAGGCTGCGCCAGCGCCAGTCCAAGTCCCATCGCCGCGGCGCCGCCCATGGCGCCCCAGAGATAGAAGTTGTGGTCCCGGTCGCCGGCGGCAAAGACGTCATAGGAAGGCGACCCCAGGCCGGAAATGACCAACGCATCAGGAGCTGCGGCGATCAGTTGCGACACGAAGGCGCGGCGCTCGACGGCGCCGGATGCGTTCACGTGGGTCGACATTAGTTGCGCTCCCATTTCTTGCGTCCGATCAACGTCTGCGAAAGCAGTACGGCCACCTGTTCGCCCGCCAGGAAGGCGGAATCGAGCGCGGCGCTGACAATCTCGCCGACCTCTTCAGGATTCGAAGCCCTAAGCACCGTGATCCCCATCAATTCCAGCGCCTGCTGCGTCGTCTTGCCCATCGGACCTTGCCACGGATTGAACTCGGCATACTCACCGCGCATGGTCACCAGCGCCAGGAAGGGAAAGTTGCAGCTGCGCAGCAACGAAAACATGTTCACGCAATTGCCCACGCCGCTGCTTTGCATCAGCAGCGCGGCGCGCTGGCCGCCAAGCCACGCGCCGCTGACCAGCGCCACGCCCTCTTCTTCCGTCGTCAGAACAACGTCGTTGATGTCAGGGTCCAGCTGAGCCTGCCGAATGGCGTAGGCATGGCCGGCGTCCGGCACATAAGCGATCTGGCGGATGCCGCCGGATTTCAAGGCGTCAAACACGGCTTGCTGCCAAGCCGGCGCCTCGGTAGTGGTCGAAGTCATGGTTTCTATTCCCAGTGGCTGAGTACTTCGATCCATCTTATATCGCTATAGAATTGCCAACTAAATAGAATTATTTGATGGATCTCATCACCCATCTGCATACCCCGGAGGCATTGATGGACCTGAAGCAATTGAAGGCGTTCGTGACGGTGGCGGAGACCGGCAGCGTGACCAGCGCCGCGCGTCTGCTGAACATCGTGCAGCCGGCGGTCTCGCGCCAGTTGAAGCTGCTGGAAGATGACATCGGCGCGCCGCTCTTTACTCGCGGCCGCCTTGGGATGGAGCTGACGGACGCCGGCAAGACGCTCGAGGACTACGCCCGCCGCGCCTTGAACGAGCTGGATCGGGCGCGAGCCGAGATCCGGCCGTCCAGCGGGACCGTGGGAGGCATCGTTACCGTCGGCCTGTTGCCCAGCACTGCGGACATGCTGTCCAGCGCGTTGCTAAGCGCGGTGACGGCCCACTACCCGGGCATTCGCCTGCGGCTGACGGCCGGCTATGCCGGGCACCTGCAATCCTGGCTGGAAACCGGCGACGTGGACTTTGCGCTGCTCTACGACTCCAAGCCAAACCCTGCCTTGAAGTTCCGGCCATTGCTGGAAGAAAGCCTGTGGTTCGTGGGCCCGCCGGCAAGCGGGCTGGACAAGCACAACCCCGTGCGCATGGCCGACATCATCGGGCGTCCGCTGGTGCTGCCGAGCGCGCCGCATGGCCTGCGCTCGCTTGTGGAGCAGGCCGCGCGCGCGCAGGAAACGGATCTGCATATCGTGGCGGAGACCAACGCGATGAGCGTGCAGAAACGTCTGGTGCTGGACGGCCATGGCTACACCATCCTGCCCTCGATTGCGGTGGCGGACGATGTGGACCGGGGAATCCTGGCGGCGGCTCCGGTCGTCGACCCGCTTCTGGTACGTCGCATCGTGCTGGCGCAGCCCGCCACGCGGGCAGTGGCGAATTCTGTGCACTGCGTCATGAACGAACTGATCCAGTGCGCGCGCGACGCGGTCCGGCAGGATCGCTGGCCTTCCGCGCAATGGCTCGCCAAATAGCCCGTCGCCGCGCCATCTCCCGCTGTGATCATATCCATCACGAAATTCTATTTATTAGGCATTTTCATAACGGATTAATCTGGGTCAACCCGATTCATCGCGGTTCATCCACACACCTCCCCGACACGCCAACGAGCAAGAGGGAGGGGCTACCAAGGAGACAAACATGCGCTTTCCCATCAGGCTTTGGGCGTTCGGCGCCCTGGCACCCGCGCTCTGGGTCCACAAGCCGGACCGGTATCGCCCGCTCATTTGGGGCGGCGAAGGACTCCACGGCGCACAGCAGCCGGTGGGGGAGACAGCATGAAAGCACTTACCTTGACGCGGTTTTTCGCGGCCGGAGCGCTGGCGTTGGTTGCCAACACAGCCTGCGCCGCCTGGCCGGATGATCGCCCGATCGAGCTGGTGGTAGGGTTTGCGCCCGGCGGGGGCACGGACGTCATGGCCCGGCTGGTGGCGCAGCACTTGGAGAAGCGCCTGGGCACGAATGCGCGGATCATCGTCATCAACAAGCCCGGCGCAGGCGGGGAGATCGCGGTGCGCTACGTCGCGGCGGCAAAGCCGGACGGGTACACGCTGGGCATGATCAACGCTCCGGGCTTCGTGTACCTGCCCCTGCGCAAGGGCGCGAAGTACAAGCCCGAAGATATCCGCCTTATTGCCCGCCTGGTCGACGATCCGCTGCTGTTCATCAAGCGCCGTGGCTCCACCGCGCCGGACGATCTGCCCAGCTTGGTGCAAAAGCTGAAGCAATCGTCTGAATCGCTGTCCTTCGGGCACAGCGGCGACGGCACGACGGGGCACCTGGCGCTAATGGACCTGGAGCGCAGTCAGGGCGTGCGAGGCAACAGCGTTCCGTTCAAGGGCGGCGGTGACATCCGCTTGGGCGTGCTGGGCAATCACATCGACTACGGCCTGATCACGGTCAGCGAGGTGCCGGAGCTCAACGATCCGAACGGTCCCTTCGCGGCCATCGCCATCGCCAGCGACAAGCGCCACAACGGAACCATTCCCACCGCCGCAGAGGCCGGCATTGCGTTGCGATACTCGTCAGAACGCGGCATGGGCGGGCCGGCGAATCTGCCCGCCCCGATCCGGGACAAGCTGGAGCGGGCACTTCAAGACACGTTGAATGACCCGGCCTTCCTGGCCGCGTCCGGTCGCGACGCGGCGGTGCTTGCATTTCAGCCGGGCGAGCAATGGAAGGAAAGCCTGGACCGTCAGACGCTGATGTTCAAGGCCGACGAGGCTCCCTTGGCAAAGTAGCGGGGGAACTGATCTTGCCGGCATTTTTTTTTGGAATTGTCGGTGGGATCAGTTGGGGATTGCAGGCGGCTTTTCCCGACTTTCCAGGTTCGTCGCTGTGCATCGCAGCACCTATGTGCGTTCCTGACACCCTCCCCATGCACCCCCTGCCGTCAGTCATTGCTTCCTGTCATCCCCCCGCCGGCAACAACTGCATCCCCGTTCTTCTCACGAACTCGTCATAGCTGATCGGCGCGCTTTCTTTCGTGCTGGCGCTGTTGGCCTGCCAGTGCACCCAGGAGCGCCCGGTTGTGGCGTCGTAGACCACTTTGAAAATGTGGCTGGGCACGGCGACGCCGAAGCCGATCGACCTGGGTTTGTCGTCGTAATAAGGCCCGGTGTACACGTACACATCGCCTGCGGCGCGCATCACGTATTTGCGGGTGTCTTGTTCGATGCGGCTCCAGGGGCCTGCGTTATGCGTCTGGTCCTGCGGCACCATGTTGGCCAGCGAGAAGCTCTGCGCCATGGTCTCTTTGGAATACATGTCGCCGGCAGGCGCCATGTGGCCGCGCGAGTATCCCGAGCCTTTGTAGTCGTCCAAGGCGGCGCGTTCGCCGCTGGGCAGGCGGGCTTCAGGGTAGAACTTGTCGGTGCGCTGCAAGCCTTGGGCCTGCGTCAGCAGCTTTCTGTTCAGCCGTTCCGCCACGAATACGGGCGTCTTCGTCTGGCCGTTGTGCAAGATGGCAAAGCCCGAGAAACATAGCTCGCGCAGCGCCTGCTTTGTCGGCACGACGGGCATGTTGCCCTTGGGGAAGAACTGCGGGCATTCCGCGAACCGGGTGTGGGTCTGCGATCCGTTGGGAACGGCGGCGGGCGCGTACGTTTCTTGGGCCGGCCATCCCAACCGCGCCAGGATGGCGTCGGGCGAAAGTTGCACGGGCCATTTGGGCTGTAGGACGTAAGTGGCGGCGCCAAAGCTGGCGAGCGACGACAGCAGTAGCGCTCTAAGAAAGCGAAAGCCGCGGCTTGCGGTTTTTGTGTTGGCCCGGCTGGCGGGGCGTCTCTTGGTGGGTGCTGATTTCTTCGCGCGCGTCATGCTGCCTGTGTGTTGCGGGCCGGCGCCTGGTGGTCGAGCGGGTGGCCGATGCCATCGGATTGTAGATGACTGCGGGCACCCGCAAGAGGCGGGCTGCAACCCGCGTTACAGCACCAGCTTCAATCCGATGGCGAACATTGCAACGCCCACACACGCGTCAAGCACGCGCCACGCTTTGGGGCTGGCGAACCATGGGCGCAGTAGTCGCGCGCCAAATCCCAGTGTGAAGAAAAACACGAACGACGCCGACATCGCGCCCAGCGCAAAGGCCACTTTTTGCCCTTCGTACTGGCTGGAGATCGACCCCAGCAACACCACGGTGTCCAGATACACGTGCGGGTTGAGCCAGGTGAATGCCAGGCAGGCCGCTAGCGTCGCGGCGAGCCCGGCGGTTTGTTTGGCTGACGGCGACAGGCTGTCGTGTTGGGTGCGCAGGGCGGAACGCAGGCTGCGTGCGGCGTAGACGAACAGGAACAGCGCGCCGCCATATCGCATGGCGGGTTCCAGCCAGGGGAGGGTGTCAGCGGCGAATCCGAATCCGGCTACGCCTGCGGCAATCAGGATGGCGTCGGACAGCGCACACGTCAGGCAGACGGCGAATACATATTCCTGGCGCAGGCCCTGGCGCAAGACAAATGCATTTTGTGCGCCGATCGCCAGGATCAGGCCAAGGCTGAGCAGAAAGCCGGGAATGAAGGCGGTTGTCATGGCGAACCCTGAATTTAAAGGGCGACAGACTAGCCGTTGTTGCGGCGTTAGAAAAACTAAATAGCCTAAAGCTTGTTTAGTTTTCCTAAATAGATGGAATTCGTCAGACGTGCAGCGTTCAATGCCGCTGCTTGCCGGGCGGCGTTGCGGTCAGGTTTTGCAGTTGCTGTTGTAGCGATTGCAGCAGCATCTGAATCTGCTCGGACGTCAGCGCGTAGACGCGGCCGCGCTTGGCTTCGTCGGGCGTTTGCGTGGCCTCGGTAATGAAATCCAGCCGAACCAGCAAGGAATCGTATTCCGCGATGGGCATCATGGCCCACCCCGTGACCGGCAACACCGGTTCGCCTTCCTTGAAATCTCTGTCCAACATGTTGACGCCTCTGGTGTTCACCCGGACAAGATTCCGGGCGGTGGCGATTCTAGTTGTTCAGCAAAATGTAAGCAATCGGCGGAGTGTCTGGCTGAGTTTCAGCGCCGGATTTCAGCCCGGCATTTCCGCCCAGCATTTCCGCCCCGGATTTCAGCCCAGCATTTCCGCCCCGGATTTCAGCCCAGCATTTCCGCTCCGGATTTCAGCCCAGCATTTCAGTCAGACATTTCAGTCCCTCTGACGCCCGGCCTCCACCAGATGGTCCAGCAACAAACTGGCTGCGGCGGACAAGGCGTTTTCGTCGCGCATGCAGATGGCGAAGCGGCGGTGGCTCCAGGCGTCGTTCAGCGGCAGCACCCGCAGGCCATGGGCCATGGCGTAGGGCGTGGCCACTTCAATGGGCGCCACGCTGATCGCCAGGCCGGCCAACACCACACGAAAGGCCGAGTCGAAGTTGCTGACGGTCACCCGGTGCCGAAGCACCTTGCCGCTTTGGCTGGCGGCCGTTTGCAGCATGCGCAATACGGCGCCGGCTGCCGGCATGTTGACGTGTTCGTACGCCAGCGCCTCTTCAAACCAGACGGTGTCGCGTTGGGCCAGCGGGTGGCCGGGCGCGGTGACTACGGCCAGCCGGTCGCCCTGGTAAGGGCGGGTGGCCAAGCCGTGGAAATCGGCGGCGTCCCAGCAGATGCCCAGGCTGGCGATGCCGCCTTTGACGTCGCGCACGACGTCCTGGCTGACGCGCTCTTCCATGTCGACGCGAATGTTGCGATGGGGGGCGGCCTGAAGAAAGGCGGCAATGTCTTCGGCCAGCGACTCGGCCAGCACCGATGCGGTGGCCAGAATGCGGACCTGGCCTTTGACGCCGCTGGCATAGGCCGACATATCGCGTTCGATGCGCTCCGAGCTCGCCAGAATGGCGCGCGCGTGTTCCAGCAGCGTCTCGCCGGCTTCGGTGGGCTCAACGCCCCGCCGCTTGCGCGTCAACAGCTTGGCGCCGACGGTGTCTTCCAATTGCGCCAGCCGTTTGCTGATGGCCGAGCCCACGATGTTGGCGTGCTGGCCGGCGCGCGCGATGTTGCCCGTCTCGCAGACCGAGATGAAGAGCCTCAAGGTGGTGATGTCCAGGTCACGCATCGCGCGCTGCCTTATGAAGTTCCGATACGGAATATTAGACGTTCCTAAATAGCGCTGGTGAGCGAAACCAGAATATCTAAACTGGCAGTTCCTTGATCTGGTTCCGGCTGCAATGACAACCCTTTCCACGTCCTCCTGTCTTCCGACTTCCGCAACCGTGCGCGAAGTGGGCCTGCGTGATGGGCTGCAAAGTCTGCCGATTGTGCTGCCCACGCAGACCAAATTCGAATGGATCGACGCCGCCTATGTCGCCGGTCAGCGCGAAATCGAGGTGGGCTCGTTTGTGCCGGCCAAGTTGCTGCCGCAACTGGCGGATACCGATGCGCTGGTGTCCTACGCCAAGCAGCGGCCGGACCTGTTGGTGTCGGTACTGGTGCCCAACTTGAAAGGCGCGGAACGCGCGATCGCCAGCGGCGCGGACTTGATGCTGGTGCCGCTGTCGGCCAGCCATGCGCACAGCCTGGCCAACTTGCGCAAGACGCCCGAAGACGTGGTGGCCATGGTCGGTGAAATCCGCGCGGCGCGCGATGCGGCCGGGTCGGCGATGCTGATTGAGGGCGGCGTCGGCACGGCGTTTGGTTGCACGTTGCAGGGCGAAGTCCGGGCGGACGAGGTCTTGCGGCTGATGCAGGCGCTGCTGGATGCCGGCGCTGATCGCGTCAGCCTGGCCGATACCGTCGGCTATGCGGACCCGGCGTCAGTGCGGCGTCTGTTTGAACAGGCGCGCCGTATCGTGGGCGACCGCCTGTGTTGCGCGCATTTTCATGACACGCGCGGGCTGGGGCTGGCCAATGTGCTGGCCGCGCTTGAGACCGGGGTGTCGCGTTTTGATGCCTGTCTGGCGGGCATCGGCGGGTGCCCGCATGCGCCGGGCGCCAGCGGCAACGTCAGTACCGAAGACCTGGTGTTCATGCTGGAAAGCATGGGCATCGCAACGGGCGTGGACATCAGCCGCTTGCTCGCACTGCGCGAGGCTGCGGGCCGCTGGTTACCGGATCAGCCCCTGCATGGCGCGCTGTGGCGCGCTGGCCTGCCCAAGACCTTTCCTTCCTACGCGGGCGCAGTTTGAACGCGCCCGCCACACTGAGTTTGCCCATGTCACACGCCATTGAAGACCCCCCCGTTTCCACACCCGCTCGCACCTTGCCGCTGGCCGGCCTGCGCGTCGTGGAATTCACGCACATGGTGATGGGCCCCACATGCGGCATGGTGCTGGCCGACCTGGGCGCCGAGGTCATCAAGGTTGAACCGGTGCAAGGCGACCGCACGCGTCATCTGTTGGGCGTGGGGGCGGGCTTTTTCCCCATGTTCAACCGCAACAAGAAGAGCATCGCGCTGGATATCCAGAGCCCGGCGGGTGCGGCGGCTGCGCGCAAGCTCGCGGCCAGCGCCGACGTGGTGGCCGAGAACTTCCGGCCAGGAACGATGGCGAAGTACGGGCTCGACTACGCGTCGCTGGCGAAGGACAACCCCCGCCTGATCTATGTCAGCCACAAGGGTTTTCTGCCCGGGCCTTACGCCATGCGCACCGCGCTGGACGAGGTGGTGCAGATGATGGGCGGGCTGGCCTACATGACCGGCCGCCCGGGTGACCCGGTGCGCGCGGGCACCAGCGTGAACGACATCATGGGCGGCATGTTCGGCGCCATCGGCGCGATGGCGGCGCTGATCCAGCGCGGCATTACCGGGCGCGGGCAAGAGGTGCAGTCGGCGTTGTTCGAGAACAATGTGTTCCTGGTGGGCCAGCACATGTTGCAGTACGCGATCACCGGCCAGCCGTCCGCGCCGATGCCCGACCGCGTCTCCGCCTGGGCGCTGTACGACGTGTTTACCGTGAAAGACGGCGAGCAGATTTTCCTGGCGGCGGTGAGCGATGCGCAGTGGATCACCTTTTGCGACGCCTTCGGCTTTGATGACCTGAAGTGCGATCCCGCCTTGGCCACCAACAACGATCGCGTGCGCATGCGCCACACCTTGCTGGCGGATCTGCGCCAGCGCTTGGGCGGTTATCGGGCGGCGGAATTGGCGCAGGTGTTCGAACGCATCGGCCTGCCGTTCGCACCCATCGTGAAGCCCGAAGAACTGTATGACGACCCTCACCTGCGCGCGACGGGCGGCCTGGCCGACATCCGTTTACCCGACGGCGAGCGCGCCGGCCAGATGGCGGGCGCGGCGCTGTTTCCGCTGATGATGGACGGGCAACGCCTGGGCGTCAGGCAACACCCGCCTGTGTTGGGAGCGGATACGGATGCGTTGTTGTCGGACTTGGGCTATGACGCGGGTCAGATTGCGGCGATGCGGGAGCAGGGCGCCGCGGCATAAGGCAGGCAGCCCGACGCGCGGGGTTGCAGTAGGGCGCGCGATGCAAGATTGAAGTTGCTGTATGGAAACGGCCGCGCCAGTCGGCCGATACGAAAACCGATAGGAGACAAACATGAACCATCAACGCGCTGGCTGGAGCCGCCGTCAGATGCTGGGAGCGCTGGGCGCCGCGATGCTGGCCGCGCCTGCCATGACGTGGGCGCAGGACGCGCGCCCGGTGAAATTCATTCTGCCCGTGGGCGTAGGGTCGGGCGTGGACACGATTACCCGCGCGGCGGGGCCGGCATTGACTACCGCGCTGGGGCATACGGTCGTGGTTGAAAACCAGCCGGGGGCGGGTGGCATCGTTGGCACGTCGGCGCTGGTTCGGTCAACGCCAGACGGCTACACGCTAAGCATGCTGTCGAACAATCATGTGATCTTTCCCAGCGTGTACAAGTCGTTGCCGTTTGATCCGCTGAATGACATTACGCCGATCAGCATGATTGGCATGACGCCGTTCCTGCTGGTGGCGAATCCGAAGAACATTCCTGCCCGCAATATCAAAGAGCTGACCGCGTTGCTGGCCGCGCAGCCGGGGCGGTACAACTACGCGTCATCGGGCAATGGCACGATTTTGCATCTGGCCGCTGAAATGTATGTGCAGCAGGCGGGGGTCAAGGCGCGGCATATTCCTTACAAGGGCGTGGGTCCGATGATGGCGGACCTGATCGGCGGGCAGGTGGATTTTGGGGTGCTGTCGCTGCCGTCGGTGTTGCCGCAATTGAAAAGCGGCGCGCTCAAGGCGCTAGGCGCCTGTGGCGGTGAGCGCATGGCGGCGCTGCCGGATCTGCCCACGGTGCGCGAGCAGGGTTTGGCGGACTACGAGATTGGGGGATGGTTTGCCGCGGCGGGCCCGGCGAAGTTGCCGCCCGCCGAAGTGCGCCGCATCTACGATGCACTGGGGCGGGCTTTCAACACGCCAGAGGTCAAGCAGGCGATGGCGACACAGAACAACAAGATCCTGTTGATGCCACCGGATCAGACGGTGGCGTACTTCCGCTCCGAAATGGCGAAGTACGCGGCGGTCGTCAAAGGCGCGGGCTTGGAGCTGATGTAAACCGCGCGGGGCGGGTCAGCCTCCGTTCTGGTCCGCCGCTTTCAGCAAGCCATACAGCTTGTCTTTCAAGTGCAGCTTTTCCTTCTTCAGCACTTCAATGTTCACGCCCGAAGTCGGCACGATGCCGTCTTCCATATTTTGAATTTCCTGGTCCAGATCGTTATGCCGTTGGAACAGCGCGGAAAAATGCGCGTTCTCGGATTTCAGTTGAGTAATGAGTTGGCGATATTCAGGGAACATTGGGGCCTCTCTTAAGTGAACTGATTGACGGGACCGACGGCGCGTCGGGTAGCGCACGCGTCAGCGTCATTTCCATGACACGCCAACGCCTGCGCGTTGTCAACCAAGCGCCGGGCGCGTCAAGTGACAGAAATTGACGCCGCGCAAGGGCCCGCGCGGCGCCCGCAACTCTGTCTCTTATGCTCACGTTTCATTACAAGGCCAATTTTTCCTGGCGATACACTCGCTTCCCCGTGGTTAGCCATAGAAGTGATATGAAACAGCGCGCGCCTATTCATCGGCAAGTCTTTGAACTTTTCAGGCAAGACGGGCGTATTCACGCTGGCACCGGCATGATGAGCGGCGTGATAGCGCTGTTTCTGGCCATACTTTCCGTGCTGGGCGTATTGGCATTTCACTTCCCGGCCTACCTGACCACGCCGGAATTGCGCAGCTTCTATTCCGTCGAAGCCATGCGCACGCTGCTGTTCACCGCGCTGCTGGTGTCCGGTTCCATCGCGCTGGCCAACACCATTCTGGGCCGCCAGCGCTGGCTGAACATTTCCGCCTTCGTGCTGGTCTGCTGCGCGGTTGCGGCAGGCGGCAGCCAGGTTGTGGTGACCACGACGAACACGGGCAACCATCCTTATCTGGGCCTGGACTGGTTCATTCTGGACTTGCTGGCTTCCAGCACGGTCTTCATCATCTTCGAAAAGCTGACGCCGCTGTATCCGGGGCAACCGGTGTTCCGGGGCGAGTGGCAGGTGGACATGAAGCACTTCCTGTTCAACCACCTGTCGGTGGGGGCGGTGCTGCTGTGCATCAACTTCTTCATTCACCGGCTGTTCTCGTGGGCGGCGTACGAGCCGCTTCAAGCCGCCATTCAGTCGATGCCGTACTTGCTGGAACTGTTCGTCGCCGTGCTGGTGGCGGACCTGGCGCAGTACGCGGCGCACCGGATTTATCACGAGGTGCCGTTCATGTGGCGCTTTCATGCCGTGCACCACAGCACGCGCACCCTGGATTGGCTGGCGGGTTCGCGTCTGCATATCGTCGAGCTTCTGATCACGCGCGTGGCCGTGCTGGGCGTGCTGTTCGTGCTGGGCTTTTCGAAAGCGGTGCTGGACGCCTACATCATCATCGTCGGCTTCCAGGCGGTGCTGATTCACTCCAACGTGAAACTGCCGTGGGGCTGGCTGCGCTACATCATCGTGACGCCGGACTTCCATCACTGGCATCACTCGTCGGACACCGAAGCCATCGACAAGAATTACGCCGCGCATTTCTCGTTCATCGACTACCTGTTCGGCACCGCCGTGCTCGGCGTGGGCAAGCGCTTGCCCGAGAACTACGGCATTCTGGACAACGACATGCCGGGCACGTTCCTGGCGCAACAGGCGTATCCGTTCGCGCGCAAGAAGTAGGGCGCCCCCCCCTCATTCCCTACAGCATCTTCACCGCGCGTCCGATGAACTGGATCGGACCCGTCGGCTTGCCGATAGGCGAACCGGTCTTGGGCTCAAGCGTCAGCTCGAAAAGCTGGTTGGGTTCCAGCGGCGGCAGCTTATCCAGCGGGATGATGACCGGTTCACCCGGCTTGATCAGGCCGAGCGACACGGGGCCGGCCCAGCCGTCTGCCTTGGTCCAGAATTCCAGCGCACGATCAGGCGGCACTTCGGTTGCCGCGATCGGCACCAGTTGCACCGCGCTCTGGCCAGCCTGCGCTTGCACCACCCAGCCGGGCGCCTGCGATTGCGGCGCAACCAGCACCACCACATACTGCGGCGCACCGGGAATGGCGGCGGGGCGCAAGGCCAAGGTGCTGCCCAGAACCAAGACGGCGGCAAGTCCTCCGGCCGCCAGACTGCGCCAGAAGTTCAAGCTGTTCCATAGTCCGGCCGCGCGCGGCGCGGCGGGGCGCGCGGCGGCTTGGGACGCGTCCAGGGTACGAAGGATGCGCGGCCACAAGCGGCTGGAAGGCTCAACGGGTTCGGACAAGTTGGTCAAGGGCAGCAGCCTGTCTTCCCAGCGGGCGACGGCCTCGCGCAACGCGGCGTCGTGCATCAGACGGGCTTGCACGTCGCGGCGCTGCGCCGCGGACAAGGTGCCCAGCACATACTCACCGGCAAGTTCGTCGCGGTCATCTTGAAAATCTTGCGGGGCGCTCATGCCAGGCACTCCTTGAGCGCTTGCAGGCTGCGCTTGATCCAGGCCTTGACGGTGCCCAGCGGCGCGCCCAGGCGCTGCGCGATTTCGCTATGCGACAGCCCTTCCACATAGGCGTGCAACACGCAATTGCGGCGCACGGGTTCCAGTTGTTCCAGGCAAGGGCCGATCTGGCCGGCGCTGGCGCGCCAGTCGAAGGCGTCGCGGGTGTCTTGCCAAGCGTCGATGGCGTCGCGGGCGTCAAGCGCCGCAGCGGTGTCGTCGTCGACATCGGTTTCGCGTGCGGTGTCGCGCAGCGCGTTCAGCGCCAGGTTGCGGGTGATGCTGTAGAGCCAGCCGCGCCCCGAGCCGCGCGATGCGTCGAAGCTGCCTGCCTGGTTCCAGATCTTGACGAAGGCGTCATGCACGATGTCCTCTGCCCAAGCGCGATCGCGCAGGAGTCGTTGGGCCACCCCCAGCAGGCGTGGGCCTTCTTGCCGGTACAAGGTTTCCAGTGCGGGCCGATGGCCGGCCGCGCACGCCTTGATAGCCGCGTCGTAATCAAAATCCTGGGTCTGGCGATTCGGCATGCGATAGCAAGGGAAAGGTCAGTAGGAGGCGGCCGCGCGCATGACGCTCGCGCGGCAAGGAATCGCGCCATCTTACCGGACTCTTTCCCGCCGCCGGCCCGCCGATACGATCGGCTGACCGGCGGCCAGAGACATCTGGGTGCGCAGCCCCGCCTTAGTTCGCCTTCCAGAAAATGTAGTCGGCCTGGTACGGCACCTGGCTTTTCTGGCCGACGGTCGCCGGCGTGCAGGGCGTTTTCGGCGCCACGCCGCCCTTGAGCGCCACGCGCTGGATATAGGTCACGCCCGTCAGCGCGCCCGCGCCCATGGCGGGGTTGGCCTTCACCAATTGATAGGGCAGGTTGCCATCGCCGGCCGGGGCCACGGCCACTTGCGTGCCGGTCAGCTTGGAGCCGTCCATGGCCTCCCACGTGGCGGGCGGGCCGTAGTACGTGCCCACTTGTTTGCCCTGGCGGTCATTCAGCACGGCCTTGGGGCCGGCAAAGACCCATTCCGTCTGGCTCTTCATGTCGGCTTTGGCGCGGCATTCGTAGGTGATCTCGCCCACGCCCACGGTTTCCCAGGCGACCTTGTTGCCGGCTGGCACTTGAACGCTGGCGGGCAGGCTGGCCTGCGAATAAGCCATGGACTTCGAGCTCATCGTGCCGCAAGCGGCAAGGAGCGACACGGCGAACAGGCCGGCAACGGTGGGAAGGCGATTCGAACGTTGGGTCTTCATGAGCGGTCTCCAGCGACGTGAAAGGTCTGTAGACGACGCGCACGATGCGCGCCGGTACAGGTACTACACGCGGGAGGCCGAAACGGATGCAGGCCGGATGCAAATATTTTTGCATCCGGCCTGTAGGGGGGGAGATCCGCTTACTTCGCGGCCTTGGTCGAGTACGACGCCATCAGGTTGCGGTAGTCGGGAATGTGGTTGGCGAACAGCGTACCCAGGCCTTCCACGTCATTGCGCCAGTCGCGATGCAGTTCGCACGCCACGCCGAACCACGACATCAGCTGGGCGCCGGCCTGCTCCATGCGGCTCCAGGCGGCGTTGCGGGTGACTTCGTTGAACGTGCCCGAGGCATCCGTCACGACGAACACGTCAAAGCCTTCTTCCAGGGCCGACAGGGCGGGGAAGGCGACGCACACTTCGGTGACCACGCCAGCGATGATCAGCTGCTTCTTGCCGGTGGCCTTGACGGCCTTCACGAAGTCTTCGTTGTCCCAGGCGTTGATGTTGCCGGGGCGGGCGATGTAGGGGGCGGCAGGGAATTTGTCTTTCAGTTCTTGAACCAGCGGGCCGTTGGGGCCGTCTTCGAAGCTGGTGGTCAGGATGGTGGGCAGCTTGAAGTATTCGGCCAGATCGGCCAGCGCCAGCACGTTGTTCTTGAATTGGTCCGGTTGGAAATCACGCACCAGGGAAAGCAGGCCGGCTTGGTGGTCAACCAGCAGGACGGCGGCTTCGTTCTTGTCCAGTTTCACGTAGGGCTTGGTCATGGTTTGCTCCGTTATGTCTTCAGGTTTTGGTGCGCGGTGTTGCGCGGTGAGTGCATGAACAGAATTCTAAATACAAGCCAATGACCCCGGTAGAGGGTGAAATTGTGTCTCAGCGTTCTATAAATCGGACGATTGGGACACTCCCTTCAGGGATGAAATGCCGTGGCGCAGTTGCGTTTGCGTTTCGCGCCGGGCGTTTTCACGATACTCCGCGCTCATGAAATCCAGTAGTTCGCGCACCGCAGGTAACAAACCCCGCCGCGACGGGAAAACGGCATGGACGGCCCCGGGCTCGGGGTGCCAGGGCGCGCCCACCGGCACGAGCGTGCCGGCGTCCAGTTCTTCATGGATCATCATCAGGGGCAAGGCCGCCGCACCCACACCGCGCAGCGTGGCCTGCTTTAACGCCAGCATGTCGTCGGTGACAAGCCGGGGCGTGAACGGCACGTTCTGCCGCTGGCCATCAGGGCCATCCAGCCGCCACAGGCATTCGCGCTGCTCGGTGCCCAGCGCCAGGGTCGGCAATTGGCTGATCTGCGCGGGGTCGGCGTTGGGGGGCAAGTTGCGCGCAAGAGCCGGGCTGGCGACCAGGCTCTGGCAGCTCATGCCCAGATGCTTCATCACCAGGTCGCTGCTTTCAATGGGGCCGAAACGCACGCGCACAGCCAGGTCAAAGCCTTCGCGCAGCACGTCGACCGAGCGCGAAAAACTCTTCAGATACACGTGCACCTTGGGGCACTTTTCCATGAAGCGCGCCACCACGTCACCCAGAAAGTAATAGATCAGCGCGGGCGGGGCGCTCATGCGGATGGTGCCTTGCGGTTCGGCGTGCGTGCGGTCGATGACATCCTGCGCGGCTTCGGCGCCCGCCAGCATCGACAGGCACTGGTCGAAATATTCCTGCCCCAGCTCGGTCACGGCGAAGGTGCGGGTGGACCGCTGGATCAGGCGCACGCCCAGGCGTTCTTCCAACAGGGCGATGCGGCGGCTAAGGCGGGATTTCGGGATATCCAGCGCGCGGCCGGCGGGGGCAAAGCCCCCATGTTTCACGACCTGGACAAAGTAGTAGAGATCATTCAAGTCGTGCATGAGCTTCCCGCAGTTTCCGAATTAAGACGTAGCGGGGAGCATATAACGCCCCCGCGTCTTCGGGCGGAAAGCGGCGGGGCGAGGGGTCCGAACGGGCCTAGGCGGCTGCGCCGGCTGACTCTTCCTTCCAGCGCTGCTTGTCGCGCAGCGGCGGGGTGCCGAACAAGCGGCTGTATTCGCGGCTGAATTGCGATGAGCTCTCGTAGCCCACTGCGTGCGCGGCCAGCGCCACGCCGGCGTCATCGCTCAGCATCAGCCGGCGCGCTTCCTGAAGCCGCAGATGCTTCTGGTATTGCAGCGGGCTCATGGCGGTGGCCTGCTTGAAATGGTGATGCAGAGACGACACGCTCATGTGCACGTCGCGCGCAATCTCTTCCACCCGCAGCGGCTGCGCATAGTTGTCGCGCAGGATGCGAATGGCCTTGGCCACGCGGTTCAACTGGCTGTCTTGCAACACCGACTGGCGCAGCACCACGCCCTGGCCGTTCATCAGCAGGCGGTACAACAGCTCGCGCTTGATCATGGGCGCCAGGATGGGGATGTCGCGCGGCGTGTCCAGCAAGCGCAGCAGGCGCAGCACCACGTCCAGCAGGCAGCCGCCCAGCGGGTTCACGCACAGCGCCCGCGCCGCTTCGGCGGGCACCAGCGGCGGCAGGTTTTCGTCGCTGATCAGTTCGGCGATCTCTTCGGGGTTCAGATCCAGCCGCAATCCCAGGTAGGGCAGGGTCGGGCTGGCGACAGACACCTTGGCTACCACGGGCAGGTCCACCGACGAGATCAGATAGTGGAAGGGGTCGTACTCAAAGCTCTCGTCGCCGATCAGCAGGCGCTTGGACCCCTGGGCAATGACTGCCAACGCGGCTTTCTGCAAGCCGGGCTTGGCGCCCGTCGGCTGCGACAGGCGGTGCAGATACAAGCCCTCGATGGGCGTATCCAATGAACCTTCCAAGTGGCCCGTCATCCGGTCCAACGTGCACAACAGTTCCCGGCGGGCCGGTTCGACGGCGATGTCCAGGGCGGCGGCGCTGACGGAGTCTCCCGGTCGTTCGGTAGTAATAGGCATGTGGGCTCCGAAGGGCGCGTCGCCCGCGCGGGTGGGCCGGCGGCGCAACAGGGGGTGGATGCGCTCCAGTGTATGCGCGGCCGGAACGCGCTGCACAGCGCCTTTTTCCGGGTGTGGAGAAATGGGCAAAAAGTTTGGAGGATCGGGCGCATGCCTGATCCTGCAAAGCGGCTGCCAGAGAATCAGGCAAAAAAAGGGCAGGATCAAGCAGCGCAATCGGATGGGCGGCGACGCATACTGTCAGCACCCCGGCAAGCAGGCGCCCGGCGTCCCATCCCGGGGCGCGCGGCCCGGCGACGCCCCTGAAGGAGTCCCATCATGCGATACAAGAAATTTGGCAGTACCGGTCTGTTCGTCTCGGAACTGTGCCTGGGCACCATGACCTTTGGCGGCGAAGGCGAGCTGTGGAGCAAGATCGGCAACCTGCAACAAGAGGACGCCAACCGCCTGGTCGGACGCGCCCTGGATGCGGGCGTCAACTTCATCGACACGGCGGATGTGTATTCCGAAGGCCGCTCGGAAATCATCACGGGCCAGGCGCTGCGCGACTTGAAGGTGGCGCGCGACGATGTGGTCATCGCCACCAAGGTGTTCGGCCAGACCGGCGCCGGGGTGAACGCGCGCGGCAACTCGCGCTTTCATATTCTGGATAGCGTGAAGAAGAGCTTGTCACGCTTGCAGCTGGACCATATCGACCTGTATCAGATCCATGGCTTCGACCCCGCGACGCCTGTCGAGGAAACCGTGCGCGCGCTGGACAATCTGGTGCAGCATGGCCATGTGCGTTATGTGGGCGTGTCGAATTGGGCGGCGTGGCAAATCATGAAGGCGCTGGGTATTGCCGAACGCCTGGGGCTGGCGCGATTTGAATCGCTACAGGCCTACTACACGATCGCGGGCCGCGACCTGGAGCGCGAACTCGTGCCCATGCTGCAAAGCGAAGGCGTCGGCCTGATGGTGTGGAGCCCGCTTGCGGGCGGTTTGCTCAGCGGCAAGTATGGCCGTGATGGTTCGGCCGAAGCCGGCAGCCGCCGCGCCGCTTTCGACTTCCCGCCCGTGGACCGCGACCGCGCCTACGACAGCATCGACGCGCTGAAATCCGTGGCCGATGAGCGTGGCGTGTCGGTTGCGCAAGTGGCGCTGGCATGGCTGCTGCATCAGCAAGTGGTCACCAGCGTCATCATCGGCGCCAAGCGCGTGGACCAGCTGGACGACAACCTGGCCGCTACGGGCATCAAGCTGACGCAAGACGAGCTGGCCGCACTGGACAAGGTCAGCGCGCTGCCGCCCGAGTATCCCGGCTGGATGCACGTGCGCCAGGGCGAGTTCCGCCGCAAGCAGCTGCTGGAATCGGGCGCCGCGTAAAAAGCAAAAAGGGCGGCGTCATCTGGACGCTTCAGCCGGCCATCTTAATGGGATGGCCGGCTAGTAGAATCCAGGGCAGCTTTCACTACCGACGATGCCCGATGACCGACCCGTTTTCCCCCGACGATGTGCGCGTTTTGCGCGAACACGGCATTGCACTGTTCGCCGGCCGCGTGCTGATTGCGGTGCAGCCGCCCTTGTCAGACGCGCGCATTGCGGAAATTGAATCCGCCTGCGCCGGCCCCTTGCCACAAGCTTTGCGCGACCTATGGCGCCTGACTGCCGGCGGCGAACTTGCCTACGACTTGCGCGCGCAAATGGACGGCAATGAAGAGGCGTTGAGCTGGTCTGAACTGTTCTATGACGGCAGCGACCACTATCGCGATCTGCAAGGCTGGATCGAACACGAACAAGAGTGCGCGGAAGAGGCCGCCGCCGAAGACGGCGAGACCTGGAATGGCACGCTGCGCTATGTGCCGATTGGCGGCTTTGAATACTGCGACCGCATCTACGTCGCGACCGAACCCGGCCCCCGCGCAGGCAGCATCGTCGCCTGGAAGCAAGGCCTGCCCGGCTGGACGCACGCGCTGCAACAGGATGGCATTGCAACCATTGCGCCGGATCTGCTCGCCGCCTTCGCCGCGCTGAGCCTGGAGACAGACCCCGAAGACGACGTGGATAGCCCCGGCGTGCGCGTGCTGGAATATGTGGATGAACGCGTGTCGGACCATGGCATGCCGCAAGCGTTGGCCGATGCGCTCGTCGCCTATTACCGGCGCGCGCTGGTGGACTGGCGTGGTCCGCTTGCGGCCGGCACGTTGATGGAATCGCCGCGCTTGGCCGGCCTGGCCTTGCAGCACGCCTTAAGCAACGATGACGCGGCGCTGGTGCGACAGCTGGCGGACCAGGGCATGCGTTTCGACCAGCCCTTGCGCGGCAGCGCCAAGCCGGTGGATGTGGCGCTGATGCAGAACGCGTACGCCGCCGCCGATGCCTTGCTGCAGGCAGGCGCAGCGGTCAGCCCCACGGCGATCCATCGCTTTGACCGCAAGCCTTCGGCGGCACTCGTCGAGCGGCTGCTGGCGCAGGGCGCCCAAGCCGATGCGTTGGGCGTGGCCCGATGCGTGGCCTGCGGATCGCCCGAGGCCGCGCGTCTTGTCGCGGCGGCCTGCGCAGACGATATCGCCACCGCGTTTGCGGACGTGCGCGATTCCATGGCCAACAGCTACCAGGAAGACCTGCGCCGCGTACGCGCAGGCAACCTGAGCCATTACCTTGGCGCGGATGGGCTTGCCGAACGCGTGGCCAACCTGCGAGATTTTTCGCTATGACGATGCCTGGCGCTGGCCGGCCGCCACGCGCCATCCCCGACTAGAATGTCTGTCGCGTCGCAATGACAAGGGAACCGCGTGGCCATTCCGTATCTGCGCCGACTGACGGCGGTTAGCCGTAGCCCGCAAGCCAACAGGCATCTTGCCTACCTCCTGACCTTTACCGCCGGCGCGGTCAACGCGGGCGGCTTTTTGGCCGTCCAGCAATACACCTCGCACATGTCGGGCATCGTTTCGATGATGGCCGACCACATGGCGTTGGGCGGCGTGGTGGTGGTGTTGCAGGGCGTGGCGGCGTTGCTGTCGTTCCTGGCGGGTGCGGCCAGCTCCGCGTTCCTGATCAATTTCGGACGGCGCTCGCACCTGGCCAGCGAATACGCGCTGCCGCTGCTGCTGGAAGCCGTGCTGTTGCTGCTATTCGGCCTGCTGGGCGCTAACCTGGAAACGCTGCGCTGGTTCTACGTGCCAGGCACCGTGATGCTGCTGTGCTACATCATGGGCCTGCAAAACGCGATGATCACCAAGGTGTCGCGCTCCGAGATCCGCACGACGCACGTCACCGGCATGGTGACCGACATCGGCATTGAACTGGGCAAGCTGTTTTACTGGAACGTTGCCAAGAGCGATGCGCAGACCACGCCGCACGTGCTCGCCGACCGGGGCAAACTCATCGTGCTGAGCCTGATGGTGTCGCTGTTCTTCGTGGGCGGCGTGACGGGCGCGTATTCGTTCTACCACTTTGGTTTCGGTTCGACCTGGCCGCTGGCGCTGTTGCTGCTGGTGCTGGCGGCGGTGCCGATCACGGACGACATCCGCAGCTTTCTGCGCCGCGCCTAGCGCGGCAGCTGTGGCGGCAACGGCAGCGGCAACGTCAGCGCCAACGTCAGCGGCAACGGCAATGTCAGCGTATCGCTTTGCGCGGGGTGGCATGGCCCAGAAAAACCTGTAGCGCGGCGTAGGTTTCGTAATGCAGTTTTTTCAGCCGGGCGTCCTTGGCCGGCTCGGTGAGGGCGTAGCCTTTGGCGTCCAGCGGGTAGGGCTCGCCCAGCAGGCGGGCCATGTCGACCTGGTAGTAGCTCGCGTCGCCATAGGGCCGCTTGCCGTCGATCAGGGGCGCGGGCCAGTACCGATCACCTTCGCGCAGCACGGCTTCCAGCTGCTGCGGGTTCGCTTCGCGCCAGGCGGCCGCGCGCAACACCGTCAGGTGTTCGGCGCGCAGTGTAAAACCGCCTTGCGCGTCGACACCGCTTTCGGGAAAGTCGAACGCTTCTTTCATCTCGGCCGGCAGCGTGTAATGGCCCGGCTCCAGTTTGCCCATTGATGCAACGAAGCCGGGCACCAAGCGGCACACCTCGGCCATGCACCGGATGGCAATCGCATCATCCGACGTCTTCAACGCCTGGCGCGCGATGGCCAGCGTGTCGGGGCCGCCTAGCAGCGGTTGTTCGAAATCGATGCCCGGTGCGCCGGATTCGATGGGCATCCACAGCACGCGCAGCAACCGTATCAGGGCCGCGTGTTGGGAAGACATCGGGATGGCGTCGGCCGGCGTGGCAAACACCTGCCGGATGATCGGCTTGCGGTCGGTGGCGGCTAGTGCGCGCAACGGCGCGGTCAATAGCCAGCCCAAACTCAGACCCGCAAGCAGTGGACGGCGCTTCATCATTGTTTCTCCGGTGAATTCGGCAAATCAGCCAGTGCGGATTTGGCTAGCGTATAGCCCGGCTGAATTCGCAATGCATCTTCATAGGACAGGCGCGCATCGGTCAACCGCCCCACGCGGCGCAGCAAATTACCCTGATTCGTCAGGATCAGCGCACTGGCGGGTTCGGCGCGCACGGCTTTTTGATAAGCGTCCAGCGCTTCGCTTTCGCGGTTCATGGCATCCAGCAACGATGCCTGCAAGTTGTAGCCAATGCTCCAGCCGGGAAAGCGTGTCGTCAGTTCACGGGAGGTCGCCAGCGCGTTGGGCAGGTCAGAACGTTCGGCCTGCGTGCCGGCCTTGTTCACGTAGGCCCATTTATTGTCGGGGTTCAGCTTGATGGCCT
Source organism: Achromobacter kerstersii (assembly GCF_902859595.1). Taxonomy (GTDB): domain Bacteria; phylum Pseudomonadota; class Gammaproteobacteria; order Burkholderiales; family Burkholderiaceae_B; genus Achromobacter; species Achromobacter kerstersii. Next base: position 207,966 of record NZ_CADIJQ010000011.1, read on the forward strand.
GGTCGAACAGGTCTTGCGCGGCGGGCAGGTCGCCCTGCTGGGCGTGAAGCTTGCCCAGGAACAGCCGCACATCCGCATTGCGGGGATCTTGTCGCGCCATCTCTTCGGCGACACGCTGCGCTTCCGGGCGATTGCCGGCGCGCAACGCGGCCGCGATTTGCGTGTTCAATTCCTGCATGGCGGGGGGCAACTGCTGGATGCGCGCACGCAGGGCGTCGTTCTCCGCCTGGAGTTCCGATTGATAAGCATGGTCCAGCTGCGCTGCACTTTGTGCGTGGGCGGCGGGCAACGCCAGGATCAGCAGCGGTGAGCACAGCAGAAAGGGCAGCAGACGGCGGCGCAGGATCGCAAGCATGGGGTCGGCGGTTCCGGATGAGGAAGGGGAGGCAAATTTGGCTCCTACGATACCGTAAGCCCGGCCAGTAGCGAAAAGGCCCGGCACATAGGCCGGGCGCTTCATCACGTGGCGCGGCGCAAGGCCGCAACGATCACTGCGGCATCAGCACCGTATCAATGACGTGGATAACGCCATTGGACTGGTAGACGTCATACGTGCTGATGGTGGACACGCCGCCCTTTTCGTCGTTCAAGGTCAGGTTGTGTTTGCCGTTCATCATCACCCACAGCTTGCCGCCGCTGGCGGTGGTCAGGTCGGTCTTGCCGCCACCCTTCTTGATCTTGGCGGCCAGCGCGTCGAAGTCCAGCTTTCCAGGCACAACGTGATAGGTCAGGATCTTGGTCAGCGTTGCCTTGTTTTCAGGCTTGACCAGCGTGTCCACCGTGCCGGCAGGCAGCTTGCCGAAGGCGGCGTTGGTCGGTGCGAACACCGTGAACGGACCTTTGCCTTGCAGCGTATCGACCAGGCCCGCCGCTTTCACGGCTGCAACCAATGTGGTGTGGTCCGCGGAATTCACGGCGTTCGCCACGATGTTCTTGGCGGGCATCATCGGCTGTCCACCCACCATGACGTCGGCTGCGTACACGGGCGACAGGGTCAGGGCGGAGCAAGCGATGGCAATCGAGGCTAGCAATTTCATGACGATCTCCTTTTGTGTGGCCGTCATGAGGAGATACGCGGCTGGCCTGCGAATGGATGCGCTTATTTCACTAAGGACAAACCCTGATCAGATCACTTTGCCGCTTAACACGACGGGGCCGGTCGGGATGCCATTCGGGGCGCCGCCTTCCGGTTCCAGCGTGATGGCAACCGTATCGCCTTGCAGCGGTGGCAAGCGCGGCGACAGCACGGTGGTCTGGCCGGGCAGCACCACGCCCAATGAACGCGGGGCTTGCCCGGGCGAGATCGCCCACAGTTCCAGCGCGCGGCCATCGGCCAAGGCAACAAGATCCTGCATGGGCTGCACGGACAAGCGCTTGTCCGGCAAGGTGTTCACGACCAGCGCGCCCGGCGTCTTTTCGCCCGACAGCACGGCAACGGTGCGCACATCTTGCGGCGTGGCGGGCGGTTTGAGCGTCAGGAAGGCCAGCACCACGACGGCCGTGGCCAAGCCGGCAGACAGCGTGCGCCACCATGAAAGACCGCGACCCGACGCGGCGCGGGCCGGGGCCGGGCTGGCCGCGGGCGCAATGCGGGCGGCGATGGCCTTCCACACATGGGCCGGCGGCGTTTCAGGAGGCAGGGCAAGCGCCAGCGGCAGCAGCCGGTCTTCCCATTCGGTGACTGCGCGGCGCAGGCCGGCATCGTCGCGCAGCAATTGCTGGAAGCGCCGCCGCGCACCAGAGCGCAGGCCGCCAAGCACGTACTCGGCGGCCAGGCGGTCTTGCAGTTCGGGGTGGCGGTAATTCATTCCAGGCACCTTTTCAGCCGTTGCAACCCACGGCGTATCCAGCTCTTGATCGTTCCTAACGGCGTTTCCAGGCGCGCTGCAATGTCGGGGTGAGCCAGGTCGTCAAAGAACGCCATGGCGATGGCGACGCGCTGCGGTCCCTCCAGCTGGCCCATGCAATCAGCCAGCCGGCGGCCTTCCTGACTGTCTTCCAGTCGGGCTAGCGGGCCGGGGCTGTTGTCGGCCATGGCTAGGGTCAGCGTATCGTCCGGGTCGGGCACCAGGAGGTCGGGGCGCCTCAAGCGGTCAATGCAGCGGTTGCGAACGATACGGGTCATCCATGTCATGGGCTGGCTCTGCTCGGCCTGGTACTGCCCGGCCTGGCGCCAGATCGACACGAAACACTCTTGAAGCACGTCTTCCGCAGCGGCCTGGTCTCTCAACATACGTCTGGCCAGCGCAAACAGATGCGGGGACGCAAGGCGATAAATCTCCGCCAGTGCGGATTCGCGTTTTTCCGCGCACTGAAGGAGCAGGGCCTGGAGGTGCTGGGCGTCGGGCATCGGTTCCTAGGGGGGGCAAGGGCGTGCTGTTTCAGAGCATACCCGGGGGCGGTGGTTGCCGTCATCCATCGTGCGGGCACTACAATGCGCCAGTCCGATTTTGCGCGGCATCAAGCGCTCGGGCGGCGATACCCGCTACGCTGGTTACGCCAAGGCATCCGGGCCCCGGCCGGCCCGGCAGAAGCGATGAGCTTGCAACCGAAACACAGGAGGAGCAGACAAAGCATGGACGCAGAATTCTGGTTGGAACGCTGGCGCGAAGGGCGCACGCATTTTCATCAAACCCGAATCACGCCGCTCTTGCAGAAGTATTGGCCCACGTTGGCCGTACCGAAGGGTGGACGGGTGTTGGTGCCGTTATGCGGAAAATCGCTGGACATGGTCTGGCTGGCGGCGCAGGGGCATTCGGTGCTGGGGGTTGAACTCTCGCAGCTCGCGGTGGACCAGTTCTTCACTGAAAACGAGCTGCGGCCGGTGACGCATGAATCCGTGTACGGCAAGCACTATGTGGCGGGCAACATCGAGATCATCTGCGGCGACATCTTCAAGCTGGATGCGCAACTGCTGTCGCATTGCGTGGGCGCGTACGACCGCGCCGCGCTCGTCGCCTTGCCTGCAGACATGCGCGCCGACTATGTGCGGCACGTCTACGGGCAGTTGTCGCCGGCCAGCCGGGGGCTGCTGATCACGCTGGACTACCCGCAGGAAGAAATGGCGGGGCCGCCGTTTGCGGTGCTGGACAGCGAAGTGCAGGCAATCTTCACCGGCGTGTCGCCCGCGGCCATCATTGACCGCCGCGACATTCTTGAAAAAGAACCCAAGTTCCAGAGCGCGGGCGTCAGCCGGTTGGACACGGTGGTGTACCGGCTGGGTGTGCAAGACGCCTGACCGTTGTTGCGTCATCGACGTTGCAGCACCATTGAAAAAGCCCGTTTTCGCAAACGGGCTTTTTTTCTGGGGCAAGGCGCTTACGTCATCAACCAGCCGCCCGCCACATCCAGTACCTGGCCGGTGACGAATCTTGCCTGATCGGACGCGAAGAACAGGCAGGCATCGGCCACTTCTTCGGGCGTGCCCAGCCGGCGCAACGCGGTCACGCGCGTGACCGCGTCGTTGATTTCCTGCGGCACGCTTTTCAGCAGTGGCGTGCTGATGCGCCCGGGCGCCAGCCCGTTCACCGTGACGTCGAACTCGCCCAGCTCGGCGGCCCAGTGGCGCGTCAGGCCGATCAGCCCGGCCTTGGTCGCTGCGTAATGCGCGGCGACGATGTCGCAATACGCCTTGCCGGCCACGGACGACATATTGATCACGCGCCCCTGGCGTTGCTTGACCATGTGCGGCGTGGCCAGATGTGTCATGTAGAACACGCTGTTCAGGTTCACCGCGACCACGTTGTTCCATTCGCCGGGCGGCATCTCCCAGACCTTCAGCGCGCGCCCCTCGGTCTTGGGCGAGATGCCGACGTTGTTGACCAGAATCGTGGCCGCACCTAGCTCTGACGTAATGCGGTCGTACGCGGCCTGGCATTGGTCGAAGTGCGCCACATCTGCCGGCACGAAAACGGCGTCGTGGCCGTGTTCGCGCAGCGTCTTTTCGTAGGCTTGTCCGCCTTGCGCGTTGAAATCAATCAGGCCCACCCGGCCGCCTTCTGCCAGAAAGCCCTCGACAATCGCCGACCCGATGCCGCCCACAGCGCCGGTCACGATAGCGACCTGATCCTGAAAGCGTCCGCTCATGCCTGCACCTTCAGCATGATCTTGCCGATGTGCTTGCTGCTTTCCATCAAGGCATGTGCGCGCGCGGCCTCGGCCAGCGGGAACACTTCGTGAATCAGCGGCAGGCACTGGCCTTGCTCCATCAGCGGCACGACTTTTTCCGCCAGTGATTGCGCGATGGCGCCTTTGTCGTCATCTGACCTGGGGCGCAGCGTGGAACCCGTGAACTGCAGCCGCTTCGTCATGATGGGCAGCGCATCGATTTCGGCTTTGCTGCCTTCAAGGAACGCAATCTGCACCAGCCGGCCGTTGATGCCGAGCGACCGGATGTTCTTGTTGATGTAGGCGCCGCCCACCATGTCCAGAATGACGTCAACGCCCGCGCCATCGGTGGCGAGCCGGATTTCCGCTTCGAAGTCCGCATCGCGGTAAAGCAGGGCGTGGTGCGCGCCCGCTTTCAAGCAGGCGTCGGCCTTGGCCTGGTTGCCAACCGTCGTCCAGATTTCTGCGCCGAAGGCGCGCGCCAGTTGAATGGCCGTCAGCCCGATACCGCTGGAGCCGCCGTGCACCAGGAATTTTTCGCCGGCCGACAAGCGGGCGCGGTCGAACACATTGGTCCAGACGGTGAAGTAGTTTTCGGGGATGGCGGCAGCGGACAGCATGTCCATGCCGCGCGGCACCGGCAGGCAATGGCGCTCGTCGGCCAGGCAGTACTGCGCGTAACCGCCGCCTGGCGTTAACGCGCAGACGGCGTCGCCCACTTTCCAGGCGGTCACGTCAGGACCCACGGCGATGACGGTGCCGGAGACTTCCAGCCCCAGATAGGGCGATGCGCCCGGGGGCGGCGGGTACGAACCCGAGCGTTGCAGCACGTCGGGGCGGTTGACCCCGGCATAAGCCACTTCGATCAGCACCTGGCGGCCGGTGGGCGCGTCCATGTCGCGTTCGGCGATGTGCATGCAGTCGGGCGCGCCGCCCTTGCCATGGTCGATGAATGTGCAGCGTAAGGACATAAGGGAATCCTGATCTTCAATGGCCCAGATAGGCCTTCTTTACGTGGGGGTCGCTAAGCAGCTCGGCGCCAGTGCCGGTGCGCACGATGGCGCCGTTCTCCAGCACATAGCCGCGGTCGGCCAGCCGCAAGGTGCGGAACACGTTCTGTTCCACCAGCAGCACCGTCACGCCATGGGACGTGACGTTGCGGATGATGTCGAACATCTGCTGCACCAAGAGCGGCGACAGGCCTAGCGAAGGTTCATCGAACACCAATAGCTTGGGGTCCGCCATCATGCCGCGCGCAATGGCCACCATCTGCTGCTCACCGCCCGACAACGAGCCGGCGTATTGCGACAGGCGTTCCTTCACGCGCGGAAAAATGCGCAGCACTTCGTCCAGCTTGCGTTGCACGATCGGCCGCGCGGCGCGCTTGTACGACCCCATCAACAGGTTATCTTTCACCGTGAAGTGCGGGAACAACTGGCGGCCTTCGGGAATCATGGTGATCCCGGCGTCCACGATGTCGTAGGGGTTGCGGTTGGTCAGGTCATGGCCTTCGAACTCGACCTTGCCCTGCATGGCGGGAATCACGCCGCACAGCGTCTTCAGCGTCGTGGTCTTGCCCGCGCCGTTGGCGCCGATCAGGGTCACGATTTCGCCCGCGTTGACCTCGAAGTTCAGGCCGTTGAGCACCTGGCTCTTGCCATAGCCCGACGACAGATTCGACACCTTAAGCATCCTGGTACTCCTTGCCCAAATAGGCCTCGATGACGGCGGGGTTCTCGACCACGTCCTTCGGCGCGCCGCTGACCAGCACGGCGCCTTCGTTCAGGACGATGATGCGGTCGGACAGCGCCATCGTGGCCTGCATCATGTGTTCGATCAGCAGCACCGACACGCCCGAATCTCGGATGCGGCGAATCATCTGGATCGACTTTTCAATGTCGGTGGGATTCAGCCCCGCCATCACTTCGTCCAGCAACAGAATGCGCGGCTTGATGGCCAGCGCGCGGGCAATCTCCAGACGCTTCATGCCACCCACCGTCAGGCTGCGCGCCTCGGTGTTCAAGTACTTGACCAAGTCCGTCTGCTCGGCCACCTTCAGCGCAATCTGCTCGGCCTCGTCGCGGCTGGACGTGCGGATGAAAGCGCCCAGCATGATGTTCTCAAGCACCGTCAGGCCCGTGAACGGCTTGGCGATCTGGAACGTGCGGCCCAGCCCCTTGTGCGCGAACTCGTCCGGCGTCTTGCACGTGACCCAATTGCCGTCCGCATCCAGCATCGAAATGCCGCCCTTGTCGGGCGACAAAAAGCCCGACAGCAGATTGAACACCGTGGTCTTGCCCGCGCCGTTCGGCCCGATCATGCCCAGGATTTCGTTCTGGTTCAGCGTCAGCGACACGTCGTTGGTGGCGCGCAGGCCGCCAAAACTCTTGAACAGCTTGTCGGCCTTCAGCACCGGTTGCTCGACGCGCGTGGCGTTATGCATGCGCAGTTCGTCAGCCAATTTCAGCTTCTTGCGCGGCGTGCCCAGGTAAGGCAGACGCGCCAGCATGCGTTCAATGGCAGGGCCGAACGCGCCGGCCAGACCACGCGGAATGGTCAGCACTACGGCCACCAGAATCAGGCCGTAGATCAGCCCGTGCATGCCGTTGCCCACGCTCGACAGCCAGCCGCGTGCAAGCTCAGCAATTGGCAGCACCAGGAAGGTGCCCGCGATGGGGCCAGCAACGGTGCCCAGGCCGCCAATCAACGCGAACATAGCCACCTGAATCGACAGCTCCAGCGAGAACGCCGAGCTCGGGTCCACGAACGTCAGGTAGGTGATGTGGAACGTGCCGATGATGCTGGTCAGCATGGCCGACACGACCGCGGCGATGATCTTCACGCGCACCGTGGGAATGCCCACGGCCAGCGCTGCGTCTTCGCGTTCACGAATGGCGATCAGGTAGTGGCCGATGCGTGACTTGCGGACGTACCAGGACACCCACGTCACGAACAGGAACAGCCCGAACGCGATGATCACGTAGTTGAGCTTTTCGCGGAACACAATCCACGCCCAGCCGATGTTCAGCGGCAGGCTGATACCGCTAGAACCGCCCGTCCAGCTTTCTTCGTGGATGACCAGCAGCCGCACCACTTCAAGAATGGCGATGGTGGCCAGCGCGAAGAACGGGCCGCGCAGCCGCAGCGTGGGGTAGCTGATCAGGATGGCGACGGCCGCCGAAATCGCCGCGCCCGCCAACATGCCGAACCACGGCGAGATGCCGAAGTTCTGCGTGAGCAGCGTCGCGGTATAGCCGCCGATGCCGTAGAACACGGCATGGCCCAGCGACAGCTGCCCTGCGTAGCCGCCCACGATGTTCCAGGCCACCGACAGCGATGAAAAGACGAACAGCAGAACGAAAAGATTGGTCCAGAAAGGCGTGCCCATCACGGCGGGCACGATGAACATGACGATCAGCAGAATCAGGCTGACGTAGGCTTTGGGGCTTCTAAAGTCGGGAAACACGTCTCGCTCCTTGTGGCGTTGATCACTCGGTGCCGACGCCGAACAAACCGTTCGGACGCAGGACAAGGATCAAGAGGAAGATCCCGAAATACACGACCTCTTTCAGGTCGGGGGCGATGTAATAACCGGCCAGCGTATCGACGATGCCGATGATCATTGAACCGGCGACGGCGCCGTACAAACTGCCCAGGCCGCCCAGCACCACGATCACAAATGCCGTCAGCACGAAATACGTGCCGACGGTCGGAAACACCGGATACTGCGGCGCCAGCAGGCCCGCGGCGATGCCGACGAATGCGGTGCCCAGGCCGAAGGCGATGGCGTAGACGTTGTTCACGTTCACGCCCATCAGCGTGGCGGCATAGCGATGTTGGGCCACGGCGCGCAGCGCGCGTCCCAGGTAGGTGCGATGCATGAACAGATGCAGCAGCACGGCCAGGCTGATGCCGACCACAAACGTGATCAATTGGCCCGTCACCATCGAGTAGTTACCGACGTCGATGGCGTTGGTGCCCAGCGCAACCGGCGCGCGATACACGTTGGCGCCGAAGATCACCAGCGCCAGATTGAGCAGGATGGTGGACACGCCCACCGTGGCGAAAATCTGAATGTGCTGGTCGGCGTTAAGCAGCGGCTGGATGATGCCCTTCTGCGTCAGCGCACCCAGCGCGAACAGAATGACGGCCACCGGAACCAGGCCCACATAAGGGTGTACGCCGAATTGCGCGGCGATCAGATAGACCAGGTACATACCGATCATCAGGAACTCGCCGTGCGCAAAGTTCACGACGCGCACGACGCCGAAGATCAGTGTCAGCCCCAGACTGATGATGGTGTACGCGCCACCCAGCAACAGGCCATTGATGACCAGTTGAATGAAGATATCCATGGTGCAACCTCTTAGAGCGGGATGCCGCCCCGGCGCGGCCGCATGGAGTGCAGCCGCGCCGGGGCGCGCAAAACCCGGGAATCGTCAGGCGCCCCCGAGCGCCTGATCACTGGCGTAGCGCTTATTTCTTGAAGACAGGCTTGCCAAGTGCGAGGTTGCTGGGCGCGATGGTGACGAGCTTGCCGTCTTGCCATTGCATGACGTAGAACGTGGAAGCGTTGTTCTGCCCGTCTTCGCCAAAGTCGAAGGCCCAGCCGTTGGCCGTCTGGCCGGCGGGCTTCTTGTAGGCCATGACCGCGGCGCGGATCTTGTCCTTGTCGGTGGATTTGGCGTTGCCGATGGCTTCGAAGAAGGCCTTGGCGCCGACGTAGTTGGTCAGGCTATGGCCGGATTGCGGATCGCTCTTGTAGGTGGATTTGTAGGCTTCCAGGAACTTGTCCAGGCCCGGCGCGCCGGCAGGGTTGATGGACGATTGCGGGAAGTCCAGATCGAACACGCCGTTCATGTCGGCGCCCACCGCCTTGGCGGTATCGGCCAGCGAATAGCCGCCGCCCGCGCCAATCACGACCTTGGGCTTGAAGCCTGCGGCACGCGCCTGGCTGAAGAACAGGATGGCGTCGTTCTGGTAAGCCGTTTGCAACACCACATCAACCTTGGCGCCCTTCAAGCGCAGGATGAGCGACGACAGGTCCACCGTCTTGGCCGAATACGGCAGCACTTCGGCGACCGTGTAGCCCAGCTCTTGCGCGCGCTTCTTTTCGGTCGCCGCCACGTCGGTGCCATAAGGGCCGTCTTCGTGGATGATGCCGATCTTGATGTCCTTGGGGTTCAGCCCCATGCCCGGGGCAATGGTGTCGTGCAGCGCGTTGACGACCGACACGCCGTACAGCGCCGTGTTGGGGTTGCTGCGGAACAGGTACTTGTAGCCGCGCGTCGTGATCTTGTGGGCGGTGGCGCCCAGTTCGAAGTACGGCACGCCGGCCAGTTCCGTCACGGGCGAGGCCGCGTACGAGATGCCCGATGCGTAGCTGCCAAACACGCCGACCACATTGGCTGAAATCAGGCGCTTGGTTTCCGACACGGCTTGCGTCGGGTCAACCGCGTCCGCCTTGACGATTTCAATCTTCTCTCCGTTGACGCCACCCGCAGCGTTGATCTCGTTGACGGCCAGCTCCAGGCCGCGATAGCTCTCTTGCCCCAGGAGCGCAAGCGCGCCGCTGAACGGGAAGAGGGCGCCCACTTTCATGTCGGCCGCTGCGGTGCCGCTTGCCAGTACGCCGCACACGCCCAGCGCCACAATAATCTTGTTGAACTTGAACACTGTCTTCGCTCCTTTGTCGGTTTGGGATGCGGACTGTTTTTTGTGTTGTCCGTCTTTTTTAAATATATGATATATGCGCCGGTCAGGTACAAAAACCCCGAAGTGGATTCTAGTGTCGGCGGCTTCAAGCCGAATCGGGGAATTCCCTAAAGCCGCGTGAATAAAGCCTTAGCGGCCAATTTCATAGGAAATGAACCGCAATATTCCGCCAGGCGGACGACACCTTTCGGAGGAGTCGCATGGTGGAATTCTTACAAGAAAAAATTGGGTTTTATCATATATCGTATATGATCAAACGCGCGATTTTCCATAAAACCCAGGAGACAACAGCATGTTCGAGGAAGTCGATTTCGCCGGAAAACGGGTCCTGATCACCGCCGGTGCGGATGGTCTGGGCCTGGAGATGGCCAAGGTGTTTCATCACGCAGGCGCCACGGTTTTCGTGTGCGACGTGAATCAGGCCCGGCTGGCTGAGCTGCCTTCTGAGCTTCCCGGCGTGCATACCGCGGTGGCGGATGTGTCCGACGAAGACAGCGTGGGCGCGCTGTTTGCTGCGGTCAAGCAGAAACTGGGCGGGCTGGACATCCTGATCAACAACGCGGGCGTGGCCGGGCCGACGGGGTATGTTGAGTCCTTGTCCAAGGCCGACTGGGACCGCACGCTGGCCGTCAACATCACGGGCCAGTTCCTATGCGCGCGCCAGGCCATTCCCATGCTGAAGGAATCGAAGGCGGGCGTGATGATCAACCTGTCTTCCGCCGCCGGTCATCTGGGCTTTGCCGGACGCTCGGTGTATTCGGCGTCCAAGTGGGCGGTGATTGGTTTCACGAAGTCGCTTGCCATTGAGCTTGGCGCCCACGGCATTCGCGTCAACGCCATCCTGCCGGGCGCAGTTGAAGGCCCGCGCATCCGCGCCGTCATCGCGGCCAAGGCCGGCACGCTGGGCCGTCCCGTGGACGAGATTGCTGCGCAGTACGAGAACCAGGCCGTGCTGGGCCGCATGGTGACCGCACGCGATATCGCCAACATGGTGCTGTTCAACGCCAGCGAGGCCGCCCGCAGCGTCACGGGCCAGGCCATCGTGGTGGACGGCTTCACGCAGAAGCTCTACTGATGGCCGCCGGCAATGCGGTGCGCTGCGCCGCCATCATCGGCACGGGCCTGATCGGCCAGGGATGGGCCATCGTCTTCGCGCGCATGGGCTGGACGGTGCGCCTGTTCGATGTCAACGCCGCCATGCTGGCCGAGGCGCGTGCGCTGATTCTGCAACAGCTGCGCGAGCTGGAGTCGCAAGGGCTCGTGAAGGGCGCTGACACCATCATCGAACGGGTCCACGTGGCCGCCAGCCTGGCCGACGCGGTCAAGGGCGCCCGCTACATTCAAGAGAACTCGCCTGAAAAGGTGGACGTGAAGCGCGCCTTGTTCTTGGAATTGGACGCCGTGGCCGAGCCGGACGCGATCATCGGCAGCTCAACATCGAGCATTCCCGCCAGCCAGTTCACCGAGCACCTGGCCGGGCGGCATCGCTGCCTGGTCGCGCATCCGGTGAACCCGCCGTATCTGATTCCGGTAGTGGAGCTTTGCCCCGCGCCGTGGACGGATGCCGCGGCGCTTGAGGGCGCACGCGACGTCATGACGGACATCGGCCAAAAACCGGTTCGCGTGCGCCGTGAAATCGAAGGCTTCATTTTGAACCGCCTGCAAGGCGCGTTGCTGCACGAAGCTTTCCGGCTGGCCAAGGAAGGGATTGCCAGCGCCGAAGACATCGACACAACGGTGAAAGACGGCCTGGGCCTGCGCTGGTCGTTCATGGGGCCGTTTGAAACCATCGACCTGAATGCGCCGGGCGGCATTGCCGACTATTGCGCGCGTTACGGCGGCCTGTATCAGTCGATTGGCGCCGACCAAAGCGAATGCGTCGCGTGGGATGGCGCGCTGGTGGATGCCTTGGAACAGGAACGCCGCAGCCTGCTGCCGCAGGAAGACCTGGGCAAGCGCCGCTTCTGGCGCGATGAAAAACTGATGCGCTTGATGCGCCACAAACAAGAGGACGGAGACAATCATGGCTAAGCCGAAACAGAAAGTCGTCATCACCTGCGCCGTGACGGGCGCCATCCACACGCCCAGCATGTCGCCGCATCTGCCGGTCACGGCGGATGAGATTGCGGAAGCCGCCATTGGTGCGGCCAAGGCGGGCGCGGCGGTGCTGCACCTGCATGCGCGCGATCCGGAAACGGGCAAGCCGTCGCAAGACCCGGCGCTGTTCAAGCCCTTCTTGGAACGCATCAAGAACGAGACCGACGCCATCATCAACATCACCACCGGCGGCAGCCCGCACATGACGGTGGAAGAACGCATGCGCCCGGCCACGACGTTCAAGCCCGAGCTGGCGTCGCTGAACATGGGCTCGATGAACTTCGGCCTGTTCCCGATGCTGGACCGCTTCCAGGATTTCAAGCACGACTGGGAACGAGAGCATCTGGAGAACAGCCGTTCGCTGATCTTCCGTAATACCTATCAGGACATCGAATCCATTCTGACCCTGGGCAACGCCAACGGCACGCGCTTTGAGTTCGAGTGCTATGACATCAGCCACCTGTACAACCTGGCGCACTTCGTGGACCGGGGGCTGGTGAAGTCGCCGCCGTTCATCCAGTCGGTGTTTGGCATTCTGGGCGGCATCGGCCCGCATCCCGAAGACCTGATGCACATGAAGCGCACGGCCGACCGCCTGTTCGGCAACGACTATGAATGGTCGATTCTGGGCGCCGGACGCAACCAGATGCCGCTGGCCACGATTGGTGCGGCCATGGGGTCGAACGTGCGCGTGGGTCTGGAAGATTCGCTGTGGATCGGGCCGGGCCAGTTGGCGGAATCCAACCGCTCGCAGGTGGAACGCATCCGCACCATTGTGGAAGCGTTGAACCTGGAAGTGGCGACGCCTGACGAAGCGCGCGCCAAGCTCGGCCTGAAGGGCCGGGACAACGTGGCGTTCTGATCGGAAGAACATGCGGGCCGGCGCGTGGGCGCCGGCTGCCGGCTGATCTCAAGCGTGGCGGCGCAGCGCCTCGGTCAGCTGGGCGACGTCCAGCACGCGATCGAAGTTGGCGGCATGGCGGGCTTTCAACGTGAGTTCGGCCGCCAGCGTCAGGTCAGCGTCGCTGGGCATGTCGGCCGCGCCCAGTTCACGCAGCGTGGTGGGCAGACCGACTTGGGCGTACCACTGCGTCAGGTCGGCCAGCATGCCGTCGTTGCGTTGCTCCAGGTCAAGCTGCACCAGCAAGCCAACCGCGACTTGCAAGCCGTGCAGCGCCGTTCCCACGCCGCCGATCTTGGGCAACCCGCGCGTCAGGGCATGCGCAATGGACAGGCCACCGCTTTCAAAACCGAGACCGCTCATGAGGATCATCGCTTCCACCACGCGTTCGAATGCGGGCGTGGGTTCGCCGGTGCCGGCCGCCGCCACGGCGTCCACGCCATCGGCCAGCAGCGTGCGCAGGCAGCCGTCGGCAATCAGCTGCGCCGACAGCAGGGGCGCGCCGTCATACATGTTCTTGCCGCCGTTGCGCTGGCATTGCTCGGCTTCGAATTTCTTCGACACCGCATCGCCCAGGCCGGCTCGGAAGAAGTGCACGGGCGCGGTCGCGATGATGGCCGTGTCCACCAGCACGATCGTGGGGTTGAACAGCATGTGTTCTACCGCCAGGAGGTTGTGATGGGCGTCGTACAGCACGTAGTTCTTGCTGGTGGGCGCGTCGTTGGAGGCCACCGTCGGCACCGTGATCAGGTGGCAATGCGACGACTTCGCCACCGCCTTGCCTGCGTCCAGCGACTTGCCGCCGCCCACTGCAATCACCATGTCGATGCTGGCGGGCGCGGCCTGCGCGCGCAGCTCGGCAATCAGTTCAGGCGTCAGGTCGCCATCAACGATCAAGGGCGTCAGCGCCACATTGTGTTCGGCGCACAGGCTTTCGATTCTGGACCCCAACACGCCATGCACGTAGCGGTCGATGACCAGGGCGGCGCGTTGTCCGAACAGGGCGGCGTACTGACCCAGGGTGTCCAGGGCGCCCGCTCCCTGTATGTAGCGGCAGGGAGCGCCAAAAATCTTCAGCATGAAGTCTTCCTATTTGCGTGGCACGGGAGGGCGGTAGTCGAGCTCTTTTTCGCGTTCGACCAACCAGTCGATCATGATCTTGCCGCCCCAGACCAGATCGGCCTGGATGGCGCTGCGCGCGGCTTCGGAGTCGCGTGCTTCCAATGCTTCAAGCACGGCTTCGTGGCGGTGTTCGTTTTCGGAATAGTCCAGCCCGGCGGTCTTGATGTGGAACACCTTGAGGATGGGGCCGGTGATGACCCAGAACGATTCCACGGTGCTGCGCAAGATGGGCTTGTTGCTGGCTTCCAGAATGCCGAAGTGGAACTTGCGGTTCAGGTAGCTGGCGCGCTTGGGGTCAGTCGACGTGCAGGAAATGAAATCCTTTTGCAGCGCGATCAGGTTGTCCAGCTGCTTGCGCGTGATGTTCTGCGCGGCTTCAGCCGCGCCCATGCCTTCGAGATGGAACCGGATCTGCTGGATCTCGCGCAATTTTTCCGAATTCACGTACGGCACATAGACGGCCGTGGCCGCCTGCATTTCCAGGCCTTGTTCGCTGATGAGACGGAAGATGGCTTCGCGTACGGGCGTGATCGACACGCCCATTTCCTGAGCCAGTTCGCCAATGATCAGGCGTTCTCCGGGTTCGTACTGCCCGTTGATCAGGGCATTGCGGATTTCGTTGTAGACCCTGACGGAGAGGTTCTCTTTCTTGACCGGTTTGAGGCTGGGCATGACGTTTCGGAGCTTGCTGTATGAGGGGAACGGGTGAATCCGGGATGAATTCTAGCCCGCCATAGCCAATCCGAGCACAATGGGTATATTATATATCATATATCCTAACGAAGAAAGGACGCGCCATGCGCCACAACCAGGAGGCCCCCACCGAGGGGGAAGTCAGGATGCTGCGGGAAAAGGCCCGCTACATCCGGCTGGAGACAATCAGACTGATCGAAATCGCCAAGGTCGGGCATTACAGCTCGGTGTTCTCGTGCGCTGAGATTTTTGCGTCGCTGTACTACGACGTGATGCGCTTGCGTCCGGGCGAGCCGCAGTGGCCGGATCGCGACCGCTTCCTGATGGGCAAAGGGCACGCCGCTGTCGGCCTGTTCCCGGTGCTGGCCGATCACGGCTTCATCGACCGCGAACTGCTTGACGGCTACACGCGCCTGGGCAGCCCGCTGGGCGACCACCCCGACATGAGCAAGGTGCCGGGCGTGGACTTCAGCTCGGGCTCCATCGGGCATGCGCTGTCCAACGGCGTCGGCATGGCGGTGGGCGGGCGCATGAGCCAGCGCGACTTCAATGTCTTCGTCATGCTTGGCGACGGCGAGATGCAGGAAGGGCAGGTTTGGGAAGCGGCGCTCTTTGCCGCGCACAACCGGCTGTCGCGCCTGATCGCCATCATCGACCGCAATGGCTACCAGCTGGACGGCAAGGTGGATGACGTGATGGGCGTCGAATCGCTAAAGGAAAAGTGGCAGGCCTTCGGCTGGGACGTGCATGAAGTGGACGGCCATGACTTGCACGCGCTGACCGCCTTGCTGCGCCGCCTGCGCGCGGACGACACACGCGACAAGCCCGCCTGCGTCATCGCCAAGACCATCAAGGGCAAGGGCGTTTCCTATATGGAAACCGAGCCGGGCTGGCACTTGGGCTATCTGGCGCCGCAAGACGCGCAAAGCGCCGTCGACGAAATTCTTTCCCGCGAGATCTGAATGGCACAGGCACAAGTTCTCTCTCCTGACTCCTGGCAGTACCGCGCCCTGAATGCGGTGAACCCCGGGCTGTCCTATCTTTCCGATGCGCTGATCGAATTGGCGCAGGCCGGGCACCCGGTTGTGGCGGGCTCGGCCGACCTGCAATATTCCAACGGCCTGAACCGTTTCGCGCAGGCCTATCCCGACCGCTACATCCAGTTCGGCATTTCGGAACAGAACATGGTGTCGGCCGCGGCCGGCCTGGCCACCACCGGCATGATGCCGTTCGTCGCCACCTTTGCGTCCTTCCTGGGTCTGTTGTGCTGCGAACAGATCCGCATGGACGTGGCCTACACCAAGCTGCCCGTCCGGCTCATTGGCCATCACACCGGCATCAGCCTGGGCTTTTATGGCACGTCGCACCACGCCACCGAAGACATCTCGACGATGCGCGCGTTGGCGGGCCTGACGGTGGTGTCGCCCGCCGACGGCCCGCAACTGGCCTCGGCCATCAAGGCATCCGTCAATTGGCCTGAACCGATCTACTTCCGCATTGGCCGCGGCCGCGATCCGCAGGTGTATGAAGACGGCGCGCCATTCGAATTCGGCCGCGCCATCGTGCATTCAACCGGCAGCGACCTGAACATCATTGCTTGCGGCATCACCTTGCACGCCGCGTTGGCAGCCGCCGAGCAATTGCGAGAAGAGGGCTTGTCGGTTGGCGTCATCGACATGCCCACCATCAAGCCGCTGGACCGCGACGCCGTGCTGGCCGCCGCTGGCCAGTCCCGTCTGATGATGACGGTGGAAGAACACAACGTGTTGGGCGGGCTGGGCTCGGCCGTGGCTGAAGTGTTGACGGATGCCGGCACCGGCACGCGTCTGCGCCGTCACGGCATCTATGATGAATACAGCCTGATCGCGCCGCCCACTACCTTGTACGCCCACTACCAGCTTGACGCCGCCGGAATTGGCGACGTGGCGCGAGCTCTGATCAAGTCCTGATACGACCCCAACATCCCGGAGACCCCATGAAGGAAATCAGCGGAAACACCCGCCTGTTCGGCATCCTGGCCGACCCCATCCATCACGTGAAGACGCCGCAGCGCTTGAATGAGCTGTTCGACAAGCTGGGCTTTGACGGCGTGTGCGTGCCGTTTCACGCGCGGCCCGACAATCTGGCCGACGTCGTCAACGGCCTGCGCCGGCTGGAAAACCTGGGTGGCGTCATCGTCACCATGCCGCACAAGACGGCCATCCTGGACCTCGTTGACGAGGTGACGCCCGTCGCGCAAAAAATCGGTGCGGCCAATGTGGTGCGCCGCGATGCCGACGGCCGGCTGACGGCGCATATGCTGGACGGCGAAGGCTTCGTGCGCGGCTTGTTGACGGCTGGCGTCACGGTGCAAGGCAAGCGCGCGTATCTGGCGGGCGCCGGCGGCGCGGCCAACGCCATCGGCTTTGCACTCGTTCAGGCGGGCGTGTCGCACCTGACGATTGCCAACCGCACCCCGGCCAAGGCCGAAGACCTGAAGGCGCGCATTTTGTCGCTGCATCCCGATGCCGATATCTCGGTGGGCACGCCCGACCCGTCGGGCCATGACCTCGTCGTCAACGGCACCTCGCTGGGCATGAAGGAAGGCGATGCGCTGCCGCTGGACACCGCGCGTCTGACGCCGGACCAACTGGTGTGCGAAGTCATCATGCAGCCGAAAGACACTGCGCTGCTGCTGGCCGCGCAAGCCAAGGGCTGCAAGGTTCACTACGGCGCGCCGATGCTGGCCTGCCAGATTGAATTGATGGCCGAGATGCTGGGCGTGACGTCCGCCAAGTAGCCATGCAGCCAACATCAGGATTCGGTGAATAGCGATGGCGGATTACGACTTCATTATTGCGGGCGGCGGCACGGCGGGCTGCATTCTGGCCAACCGGCTCAGCGCCGATGGCAAGCATCGGGTGCTGATGTTGGAAGCCGGGCAAGAGGCGCGCAGCATGTGGATCGGCATCCCGGCAGGCTTTTCCAAGCTGCTGGTGAGCCCCGACTACAACTGGCGCTTCGCAACCGAGCCGGAAGACAACGTGTATGGCCGCACCATCGCCGTGCCGCGCGGCAAGGGCGTGGGCGGATCAACGCTGATCAACGGCATGATTTACGTGCGCGGCCAGCCTCAGGATTACGACGGCTGGGAAGCGGCGGGCGCGACAGGCTGGGGGCATGCGCAGGCCGAGCGCCTGTTCCGCAAGATCGAACATTACGATGCAGGCGGTGACACGCGCGGCAAGAACGGCCCCATGCATCTTGAGGAAGTGGCCGAGCGCTTTCCCGTATCCGACGCGTTTCTGCGCGCCGCGCAGGAAGACGGCCAGCCCTTGAACGCCGACTACAACAGCGGCAACCAGGAAGGCGTGGGCTACTACCAGGTGCTGCAGCATCGTGGACGCCGCTGGAGCGTGGTGGACGGCTACATGAAGCCCGCCGCCGGACGCAAGAACCTAAGCGTCGAGTGCGGCGCGCATGTGACGCGGCTGGTGTTCGAAGGCAAGCGCTGCGTGGGCGTCACGTACCGCCAGAACGGGCAGGAGCACACGGTGCGCGCGCGCCGCGAAACGGTGCTGTGCATGGGCGCCGTGCAATCGCCGCAGCTGCTTGAGCTGTCCGGCGTGGGCAACCCCGCGCTGCTGCAATCGTTCAATATTGCGCTGGTGCATGCGCAGCCGCAGGTGGGCGAGAACTATATCGACCACTTCGCCACGCGCATGAATTGGCGCGTGAAAAACACGGTGACCTTGAACGAGATGTCGCGCGGCTGGCGGCTGGCGCAACAGGTGGCGCGCTACTACACGCGTCACACCGGCATTCTGACGCTAGGCACGGGGCTCGTTCATGGCTTTGTCAAAAGCGCGCCGGGCCTGCCCACGCCAGACGTGCAATTCTTCTTTGTGCACGCCAGCTACGCCAACGCCGCCGAGCGCATCCTGGACCGGCATCCGGGCATGACGATCGGAGTGGCGCAGTTGCGGCCGGAATCGGTGGGTTCCATCCACCTGAAGTCGGCGGACCCGTTGGCTGGCCCGTCGATCCGCCCGAACTTCCTGTCGGCGCAGATCGACCGCGACAGTCTCGTGGGCGGCATGAAAGCCGCACGCCGTATCGTGGGGCAGCCCGCCATGCAACGCTATATCGAAGCCGAAGTCAGCCCGGGCGCCGCGGTTGAAAGCGACGAGCAATGGCTGGAGTTTGCGCGCCGTAACGGCCAGACCATCTATCACCCGATCGGCACCTGCCGCATGGGGTCGGACGCGGCCGCCGTAACGGACGTCAGGCTGCGTGTGAATGGCGTGACGGGCTTGCGCGTGGTGGACGCATCGGTGATGCCGAAGATGGTGTCCGGCAACACGCAGGCCGCCGTCATGATGGTGGCCGAGCGCGGCGCGGAAATGATTCTGGAAGACGCTGCGGCAGCGTGACTGGGCATGAAGCAAAGCGCGCAAGGCCGGCTGGCCTTGCGCGCTTTTTTTCAGCCAATCAACATCAGCGAATCAAAAACCCCGCGCCCACCGGGTCGTTGCGGTCGATCACCCAGCGTGCCGTGCCCAGAATGCTGGCCGTGCCTTTCACCGTGGGGCGCACGGCGCGCGTGCCGTTCAGGTCCACTTCACCCAGCAGGCAGCCTTCGAACGTGCCGCTGCCCAACAAGCCTTCCGACTTGATCGGCTGGTTCAGGCCCATTTTTCCGCGCGCCTCGAACATGGCCATCATGGCGCTGGTGCCGGTGCCGCCCGGCGAGCGGTCCAACTGGCCGGCGCTGAACACGTGCACGTTCTTGTAGAACGCGCCTTCAATCGTCGGCTGGTGCCAGAACGTGATGAAGTTCAGGTTATTGATGTGCGCTTCGGTCGGATGCTGGATGCGGTGGCGCGCGTTCAACTGATCACGCACGATCAAGCCCATGCGCGACAGCTCGGTGCCGTTGTCTGGCGAGATCCGCAGATCGCAGCCCGACAAGTCGACGATGCCGAAGTAGTTGCCGCCCCAGACGATGTCGGCCGACAGCTTGCCATAGCCCGGCAGTTCCACCGGGATGTCTTGCGCGGCCACATAGGCCGGCACGTTTTCAAAGCGTGTCCACAACACGTTGTCGCCTTCGGACGCCACTTCCGACACCA
This sequence comes from Achromobacter kerstersii, assembly GCF_902859595.1. Classification (GTDB taxonomy): domain Bacteria; phylum Pseudomonadota; class Gammaproteobacteria; order Burkholderiales; family Burkholderiaceae_B; genus Achromobacter; species Achromobacter kerstersii. The sequence continues at coordinate 227,712 of NZ_CADIJQ010000011.1, forward strand.
CGAGCCCGGCCGTGGTTTCAAAGCGGATCTTCGTGATGCCGTCCTTGCCGCGGGCAACCAGGCCATTGGCCACCATCGCCATGCTGACAGCAATGGTGCCGTGGCCGCACATATGCGAATACTCGGTGCCGTCGATGTAGATCAGGCCCGCATCGAATTCGGGGCTGGACGGCGGCGTGAGGAACACGCCAAACATGTCTTTGTGGCCGCGCGGTTCGCGCATCAGCGCTTGGCGCAGCCAGTCGTAGTTCTGCTCCAGAAAGGCCCGTTTTTCCAGGATGGTGGACCCGGCGGGGTAGGGGATGCCGCTATGCACGATGCACAGGGGCTCGCCTTCGGTATGGGTATAGATGACATCGAACGCGTCTTGCTTGCGCATGACTGTGGCTCCAGACTAAGTAGGATGAAGGGGAAAAGCGGAAGGAGGGAAACTATTTGCCGCGTTCGGACAGCATGTCCAACCCGACGGTCAAATCCAGAATGACGATAGCGATCACCGCAACCACAATCGTGGCGCCCGATACGGCTGCGATGGTCGGATCAATCGTGTACTGCACATAGTTGAAAAGTTTGACGGGGATGGTGTTCAGGTCCGCCGTGGTGTTGAAGATGGAAAGCTCCACGTTGATCCACGATGAGATGAACGCAAAGATGGAACCGGTGACGATGCCGGGGCGGATCTGCGGCAGTACCACCAGGAAGAACGTGGTCCAGGGATTAGCGCCCAGATCGGCAGACGCTTCTTCCAGCGCGCGCTGCTCGGGCGTCAACAACGTCAACGTCGACCGCAGCACAAACGGCGCGATGATGACGATGTGCCCGATCAACAGCGACAGGAAGCTGCGCGTCAAACCGAAATACGCGCCGTACTGCAATAGCGCCGCGCCCAGCACGATGTGCGGCAGCACCAGCGGCGACATCAGCACCGACGTCAACGCCGCCTTGCCCGGGAATTCGTAGCGCGCCACCGCCAGCGCGGCGGGCACGGTCAGCAGCACCGCCACGATGGTTGCCGCCAGCGCCAGCACCGTGCTGGTCGTGAACGCCGCCACATAGCCGGCTTCGACCAACAGCGTGCGGTACCACTCCAGCGTCCAGCCTTGCGGCGGAAACGCCAGGTACGGCGTGGCCGTGAAGGACGAACCCAGGATCACGATCAGCGGCAGGGCCAGGTACGCCAGCACTGCCAGCGCGATCAGGCGGATCAGATGGCGGGCGATCATCGCGCGGCTCCGGGCAAGGTGGCGGCGCGGTTGGCCAGCGCCACCAGAATCAGAGTGAAGACCAGCAGCACCATGCTCAGCGCGCCGCCGTAATGGAAGTCGAACACCGAGCTGTATTGCTGGAAGATCAGCATGGACAGCACCGAGATGCGGCCGCCCGACAGCAGCGCCGGTGTCACGTACGCGCTGACCGCCAGCGTGAAGACGATGATGGCGCCGGACACCACGCCGGGCAGGGTCAGCGGCCAGGTGATATGAAAGAACGTCGCGGCGGGGCTGGCGCCCAGGTCGGCAGACGCGTGTTCGCACGCCGGGTCCACGCGGGCCAGCGCATTGCCTACGGCCAGCACCACGAACGGCAGCAGCACATAGACCATGCCAATCAAAATGCCCAGCTCGGTGCCGATGAAGCGCACGGGGCGGTCGGCTGCGCCCACGCCCACCAGCGCCTGGTTGACCAGGCCATTACGGCCCAACAGCACCATCCAGCCAAAGGCGCGCACGATGTTGCTGGTGAACAGCGGCACGACCAGCAAGATGACGCAGAAGCGCCGCCACGCCTGCCATCGCACCACGCGCACCAGATACCAAGCCAGCGGATAGCCCAGGATCACGCAGACGACCGTCGTGAAGAACGCCAGGCGGAAGGTCACCAGGATCACGTCCCAGTGGTATTGGTCGGCCAGCACGCGCGTGTACTGCTGCAAGGTCAGCGTGGCGCCATCCGGGCCGCCCGTGATACTGGCCAACGCCACCACCGCCAACGGCGCCAGGAAAAAGGCTGCAAAAAACAGCACGGGGGCCGCCAGCAGCAGGCCGGGTGAGAGCCAGGCGCGCCGGTTCATGGCTGTTCACCAATCAGGTGCAGGTGTTCGGGCGCGAACGCCAGGCTCACGGTGGCTCCTGTCCGCAAGCCCGACGGCGCGATGCCGCCATGGCGCGCCACGACCGTCTGGCCGCCGATGTCGACGTGGATCATGCTGTGGCTGCCCACGTTGATGACGTCGGTGACGGTGCCCGTCAATACGCAGCCGGCCTGGCCGTCGCTCAAGCGCAGATCTTCCGGGCGCAGCACCGCCACGCCGCGCGCCAAGGCGGGTGCGGAGGCCAGCGGCACGCGCAGGCCCTGCACGTCCAGCCGCAGCGCGTTGCTGTCTGCCGCGGTGAACGCCATGAAGTTTGCATCGCCGATGAATTCGGCGACGAAGCGGGTCGCGGGCTGGCGATAAATATCCGTGCCCGCGCCCACCTGTTCGATACGGCCGGCATGCATGACGACGACGCGGTCGGCCATGGTCATGGCCTCTTCCTGGTCGTGGGTGACGAAGATGAATGCGATGCCCAGCTTGGCTTGCAGATGCTTGAGCTCCAGCTGCATGCGCTTGCGCAGCTTCAAATCGAGCGCAGACAGGGGTTCGTCCAGCAACAGCAGCTTGGGCTGATTCACGATGGCGCGCGCCAGCGCCACGCGCTGCTGTTGGCCGCCGGACATTTCGCGGGGGTAGCGCGGGCCGAAGTCCGCCAGCCCCACCATGTCGAGCGCTGCGCGCGCTCGTTCAGCGGCCTCGGCTTTGGATGCGCCTTGGCGCCGCGGGCCATAGGCCACATTTTCCAGCACGGTCATGTGCGGAAACAGCGCGTAGTTCTGGAAGACCGTGTTCAGCGGGCGGTGGTGCGCTGCCAAGCGGCTGATGTCCTGGCCATCGATCAGAATGCGGCCCGACTCCGGTTTCAGAAAGCCGGCAATCGAGCGCAGCAAGGTGGTCTTGCCGCAACCGCTGGGCCCCAGCAGGGCCACGAATTCCCCCTGCTGGATGTCCAGGTCAATATGGTCCAGCGCCTGGTAGGCGCCAAAGCGCATCGACACGCCTTCAATGGTGAGCAAAGCAGACATGTTCGACCCCGGCCTAGCGCTTGCGGGCAACCTGGCGGTTCCACGCGTCGGTCACTTCAGCGCGGCGGCTGTTGATGAGGTTCCAATCGAACAGGCTCAAGTTCTTGACCGAGCCTTCAGCACCCCACGGCAGCTTGCGGGCCACATCTTTGGACACCTGCACGTCTTTGACGGCGGGGCCCAGATACAAGCGCGTGGCCAGGCACGCCGCGGCGTCAGGGGTCAATGCGGTGTTGATGAATTGCTTGGCGGCGGCCGCGTTGGGCGCACCCTTGACCAGATGCAGGCGAGCGTCGGTGGCCCACGCGCCTTCCTTGGGAACGGCAAAGCCGATGGGCAGCCCCTTGTCGATCAGGTCCCATGCGCCCACGTTGAAATGCGCGCCGATGATGGCTTCGCCGCTTTGATAGGCATTGCTGGCTGCGCCCGAACTATCGAAGAACAAGGCCGTGTCCAGCGAGGCCAGCTTGGTGTAGAGCGGCGCCAGGTTGGAGGGGTCGATGGCGAAGACGCGGGCCAGGAAGAAGATGAACGGCACACCGGACGAATTCGCAGGCGAGGGCACGGCGACGGCGCCGGCGTACTCAGGCTTCCACAGGTCTTTCCAGCTGGTCGGCGCTTGCGGCACTTCCTTGGTGTTGTAGGTGATGCCCAGCGAGTAATAGCCGGTGCTGACGGCATAGGCCGCATCGCCATTGCGGTACACGCCTTGGTCGATGACGTTTTTCAGATTCGGAATCGTGGCGGGTTCCAGCGTGTCCAGCACGCCCGCCTGCGCGGCCAGTTCGCTGATGCCGCCGTCCATCCACGCGACGTCGATCGTCGGCGCGTTCTTCTGCTGTTGCAGCTTGGCCAGCGTGGTGGTCGACGTGCCCACTTCCGGCACCACGGTGACGCCCGTGGCCTTGGTGTAGGGGTCGGCGACGCAGGCGCGGAAGGCGTCGCCCCAATTGCCGCCATACCAGGCGACGGTGATCTTCTGCTGCTGCGCCATCGCTGGCGTGGCCAGCAATAGCCCGGCGCCCAGCAAGGCGGCGCCCAGTGCGCTGCGGTTCGGTGTTGCCATGTCGGATTCCCCTTGTCGATTTATTGGCGTGTCCTGCCCGTCCGTGTGGCCGGAACGATCCAAGACGTTGCCATAACTGCATCTTGGGTGATCCCCGGGAAAACGAGCTTGAAGGCGCGGGACAAAAACTTGAATAATTGCGTCATGACTGCCGCCACACCCCCCGCTTTTCCGACGTCTCCCTATGAAGAGGGCGCCGAGGACTTGCCTCGGGGGAAACCCGCACTGACCGTCGGCATCGTGCTGATGGACCAATTCACGCTGGCCGCTTTCGCCGGCTTGGTAGATGTGTTGCGGCTGGCGGGCGACCACGGCGGACGCAGCCGGCAGATCCATACCGCGTGGCGCGTGATGAGCTGGGATGGCAAGCCGCGTTGCTCAAGTGCGGGGCTGACCATCGATGTCGCCGACAGCCTGCCCGCCGATCCCGCCGAGTTCGATTACGTTGCCGTGTGCGGCGGTAATGACTACATCAGCGGGCGCATGCCCGAACCGCTGCGCGATTGGTTGCGTCTGGCGGCCGCGCAGCGCGTGCGGCTGCTGGGCATCTGCACGGGTACGTTCGCGCTCGCGCAAGCCGACGTGATCGGACCGCGCACGGTGTGCGTGCATTGGAATGTGCTGGATGCGTTTCGCGAACGCTTCCCGCAAACGCGTGCGGTGGTCGACCGGCTGTTTGTGGATGAAGGCGATCTGATTTCCTGCGCGGGCTCCACGGCGGCAATCGACTTGGCCTTGTATCTGGTGGCGCGGCATTGCGGGCGCGACAAGGCGCAGCAGGCGATGCGGCACATGATGCTTCAGGGCGTGCGGCCGGGGCGCGTGCCGCAGGCGCATTTCCGCACGGATCTGTCCGGCATTCAGGACTTGCGCGTGCGGCAGGCGGCGCACTTCATCGAGCAGCGCATCGACAACCCGCCGCCGCTGGATGCCATTGCGCGGTATGTCGGCGTGGGCCGCCGGCAATTGGAACGCGCCTTTCGGCTGGCTACCGGCATGTCGCCCATGGCGTTTCAGCGGCAACTGCGGCTGGAATACGGCAGCTGGTTATTGTTGAATAATCCTTCCAGCATCACGCAGATTGCGCTGGACTGCGGCTTTGCCGATGGCGCGCATTTTTCACGCGACTTTCGTGCGCACTTCGGTCTATCTCCCAGGCAGTATCAACAGGCCCGTGGCCAGCAACCCGCCATCGGGCAAGAGGACGACGCCGGTATGTTTCTTGCGTAGCCCTCGGCTCACGCAAGGAGAACGGCATGACCTACGACCTTTGGTATTGGGACGGAATTACCGGACGAGGCGAGTTCGTGCGCCTGGCATTGGAAGCAGGCGGCATTCCGTATCGCGAACGTGCGCGCGAACCCGGCGCAACGGAACGTACGCTGATCGACGACATGCAATCGCCACGCGCGCATCCGCCCTTTGCGCCGCCTTATCTGGTGGCGGGCAAGATGACCTTGGGCCAGACCGCCAACATCCTGTATTTCCTGGGTGAAAAACACGGGCTGGCGCCGGATTCCCTGGAAGGCCGGCTTTGGGTGAATCAATTGCAATTGACGATTGCCGACATGGTCACCGAGGCGCATGACACCCATCACCCCATTTCCGCCGACGACTATTACGAAGACCAGAAAGAAGCGGCGGTGCAGCGTGCGCGAGGGTTTCGCGATGAGCGCATTCCGAAATTCCTGGGGTATTTCGAACGCGTGCTGACGGGGCCAGACGCCTGGCTGGCGGGTGGCGAGCGCTGGACGTATGTGGACCTGTCGCTCTTTCATCTGGTTGATGGTTTGCTCTACGCCTTTCCGAAGCGCATGGGGACGGTCGCCTCGCATTATCCGAATGTCATGGCGCTGCATGCGCGCGTGGCGCAGTTGCCGGTGTTGCAGCCCTATTTTTCCAGCGACCGGCGCCTGGCCTTTGGTGACGGCATCTTCCGCCAGTATCGGGAACTGGATGCGGCGTGACGGGGGCGTGACGGATGCGTGACGGATGCGTAATGCCGGCGTAATGATGGGGTCGCGCTGATGAGGTCGCGCGATATGCCGCAAGATGCGTCTCGAATTATTTTCAGCGCATTAAATAATAGGGTCATTTGCTGCGCGCAAATGTGACCACTTAATCACTTTTCTGAAAATGCCGTAGCAGGCTTCGTATTAACCCTGATTAACGTGGCGGCCATGACTTCAAGCGGAAGTTGAATAATTTCTGAACCATTAATTTTTTGTCATGGCTATCGGGAAAATGTTGAGAAACACCCGTTTTTAGGATTAAATATTTTCGACTGGATACATTCAGAAGTGCTTATGTTTTTTTCCAGCCTGCCGTTACCGCATTGGCAACGGACCAGCAGGTAGCGATGCATGCGGCGCGGCATGCACTGCCTACGCTTGGGACGCGCCAGCGGTTCTGTTTTGACTATTTCGCTTGCCGATTTTTGTCAGCCACGTCGTCCCATCCTTGGCAGGAGATGCCACCATGCAATGGATCACTCTACGCCGGCTGTTTCGCGGAGACCGCGAAATGCCGAAGGCCGAACTCTACGGCCAGATCGAAGCGATTCACAAGGCGCAAGCCGTGATCGAATTCGATCTTCAAGGCCATGTGCTGATGGCCAACCAGAACTTTCTGGACACCATGGGTTATTCCCTGGACGAGGTCGTAGGCCAGCACCACTGCATGTTCGTCAACCCCGAAGAACGCGAATCCGCTGAGTACGCGGCGTTCTGGCACAAGCTGGGGCAGGGCGCCTATGACGCGGGGCGATATCGCCGGGTCCGTTCCGATGGCCGCGATGTTTGGCTGCAAGCCTCGTACAACCCTATTTTCGATAAGCGCGGCCGGCCGCTCAAAGTGGTCAAGTACGCCACCGACATCACTGAACAGCAGCAGCGGCAGGCCGATACCGAAGGCCAGCTCGCCGCCATTTCAAAGGTGCAGGCGATTATCGAGTTTGAGCTCGATGGCACGATCATCCGCGCCAATGACCTGTTCTTGAACGCAGTGGGGTATCAGGCCGAGGAAGTCGAAGGGCGCCATCACAGCATGTTCGTGCGGCCGGAAGAAGCGCGCGGCGCGGCGTACAAGGAGTTCTGGCGCAAGCTACGCAGCGGCGAATACGACACCGGGCAGTACCTGCGCATCGGCAAGGGCGGCAGGCAGGTCTGGATCGAAGCCAGCTATAACCCCATCTTCGACGCCGAGGGTCGGCCCTTTAAAGTCGTGAAGTACGCCACCGACATCACCAAACGCTTCACCGCGGCGCAAACCTTGCGGGTGGCCGTGCAGGGGCTGACGGAAAACGCCGAGCGCGCCAGCCAGGCCAACGCGCTGGCGCTGGACGCCAGCCAGGTGGCCGAACAAGGCGGCAAGACCGTGAAAGGCGTGGTGCAGACGATGGGCGCCATTACCGAAAGCTCGCGCCGCATCTCCGAGATCATCGGCGTCATGGACGGCATCGCTTTTCAGACGAACATCCTGGCGCTGAACGCCGCGGTCGAGGCCGCCCGCGCAGGCACGCATGGCAAGGGCTTTGCCGTGGTGGCTGCCGAGGTGCGCAGCCTGGCGCAGAACAGCGCCGCAGCCGCCAAGGAAATCAAGGGGCTGATCACGACGTCGGTTGAGCAAATTGAAAGCGGTGCGGGCCAGGTGCAGTCGGCAGGGGCGACGATGGAAGACATCGTGGCGTCGTCGCGCCGCGTCACGGAGATCATGGCGGAAGTGGTGAATGTGTCACTCGCCCAGTCCGCCAAGCTGGGCGACGTTACCGAAGACATCACGCAGATGACTGCCGAGGCCGCGCAGACGTTGCGGGCCACGCAAGAGGCCGCGGATACCCAGGCGGCGCGCCAGCATGTCGGCTTCGTCAAGCCGGTGACGGCCACGGTGCGCGCAAGGCCGGCGGCCAATACGCCGCTGCCGCCCAAGCCGGTGCTGGAGTATGTGCGCTACTGAGGGCTGCCGTATCGGACCCGCGCGAGTGCGCTATAAAGACGGTATTGTCTGAACCCCAGGCCTGGGCCGGAACCTTCCCGCCCGGGCCACGTTATTTGTGGCACCCCGTCCATGACTGAATCCGAAGCCCTGGCTCTCGCCTCGCACCGCCATTACAAAGGCGGCCTGTACCTGTATGTGGGCACCGCCCGCCATTCTGAAACCGAAGAGTCGATGGTGGTGTATGAACATCTGTGGCCGCACGAGCGTGGCTTGTGGGTGCGCCCCGCAACGCTGTTCTTCGGCAAGTTGGCGGATGGCTCGGCGCGTTTTGCGCCGCTGCACGCGGCGTCGTAACACCGTGACGTTCTACAACCGGCGTCCGCGCACACCCGGCGTAACGGCGACGCTCGCGCCCGGCGTCACGCGTCCGCGCGCAACCAGCAGCCGCAGTACGGGCGCCCGAACCCAAGCGTCCGTGGCACTGGCGTCTGCGCTGCAAGCCCTGCGCGGCCCCTTCATCGTGGCCGACTTGGAAACCACCGGCCTGTCCACGGCCACTTGCGAAATCCTGGAGTTCGCGGCGGTGCGTGTTGAAACGTGCGGCACGCTGGCGCGCGAATACACGCAGGTGGTTCGCACGATGTCGCCGGTGCCGCCTTTCATCACGCGGCTGACCGGCATTACCCAAGCGGAAGTTGATCGCCACGGCGTGCCGGTGGTGCAGGCGTTTTCGTCGTTTCTTGAGTTCGTCGAAGACCTGCCCGTGTTTTTTCACAATGCGTCGTTTGACCGGCGGTTCCTGGGTGCCGCAGCCGATCGCACCGGCCTGCCGTTTGCCAACCCCACGCATTGCACGCTGGCCTTGGCGCGGCATGCCTGGCCGGAGCTGCCGTCGCACAAGCTGGAAATCCTGGCGCGCCATGTGGGCGCATCCAATCCGACTCACCGCGCGTTAGCCGACGTGCGCACCACGGTAGCGGTGGCGTTGGCCGCCCATTCGCGTCTGGCGGCGGGTGAAGGCTGATTCCCTTCGCCGGTTGCTTTGGTTTTTCGGGAAGCGTTCATGTCCGACCTGGAACAGATCAAACTTGCTTTGCGGGCCTTCACTGCGGAACGCGATTGGCAGCCCTTTCATTCGCCCAAAAACTTGGCCATGGCCTTGTCGGGCGAGGCAGGCGAACTGGTGTCGCTGTTCCAATGGCTGACCGAGGCAGAGTCGCGCAAGTTGACGCCGGAACGCCTGGCTGATGCGGCCGATGAGATCGCCGACGTGCAGATGTATCTGGTGGCGTTGGCCGATCAGTTGGGCGTCGACATTGCCGCGGCGGTGTCGAGCAAGATGGTGAAGAATGCGCAGAAATATCCGGCGGACCGGTTTGCGGGCAGCGCGCGCAAGTACAACGATCCGCCCGCAGATGCGTAGCCGTCAGATCACTTTCTGTTCGTGATGAACTTGCGGCGGTTCGACGAAAAAGCCCGCCACCAGTTTGCGCCATTCCTGGAAGTCGGCCGATTCACGGAAATCCACCATGTGGTTTTCCACGGTTTCCCAGTCAACGACCAGCGTGTAGCGCTGCGGCTGTTCAATGCTGCGGTACAGCTCCATGCCGTGGCAGCCGCGCGCGCGCAAGAACAGCGGCTTGGCCTGCGCAACACCTGCTTCGAACAGCGCTTCCTGCCCTTCGCGGACATGGATGCTGGCAATCTCCTGGATCATGACGGTGTCTCCAATTAATTGGGGCCAGGGTGGTCCTGGCCGGCCGGAGTAGTATGGCTGAAAATTCCAAATCCAGCCTGTCCGATGACCCCTCGAGCCGTAACCTTGACTCGTCTTATTGCTGTTCGCCTGCTCTGGTACGCCGCCATTGGCGTGATCGCTTTCCTGGCCTTGTCGCTGCACACGCAATTCAGCGTGGTGGTCGTGCTGTCCGCCATCGCCATCTACATTCCCTTGTCGATGCTGTGCCTGCCGCTGATGGCATGGCTGAGCTGGAGCCGCGGCGTTCGCGCGCCCCTGCGTGGGCTGCCGTCTGCGTGGCCGGCGTGGTTGACCGCCACCTTGGGCATCGTGCTGTTGGCCAGCTATCACGTGCTGGCTGACCTTGATTTGGCCGAATGCGGCTTCCTGCTGCTCTTGGTGGCGGGCGACTTGTGGCTGGCGCGGCGTGAGGCCGCTCAGTTCTTTCGCGTGGCGTCCCGGCAGCAAGGCTGACAGTAAGCCTAAAGGCCATCAACGGCTTGCCCGCCGGCATGTGCGCTAGCCGCCTTGTCCGAGCGCACGGGCCATCTCCCCATCCATAAAGTTGAACCGCGCGCTTGCGCGGCGCGCATCCTCTGCGCCTTTCATCCGCCATACGCATGGCGTGGCGACAGCGTGCTCGTCTTTTTCGCTGCATGTTTTACATATGGCTCTAGCCCACAAAGACGCGGTCCCCCGTTTAGCCGATACCGACGTGCCTAGGACGGAGCAATCATTCCGTACCAATACGAAAGTCCCACGCCCAACGTCGTTGTCAGGCGCGCAGCAAGGACGTAGCGGTCCGCGCCGGTCGGCCACCGGCACCTGTGCATCCGCTTCAAACGGATCAGGAGGAGCTCAAATGAAAAAGCTCGCAGCAGTCGCAGCGTTGTCATTGTTTGCCGCGTCGGCCTACGCCAGTGGACCAAGCGGTCCGTCCGTGTCTGTCACCGGCCACGCCGGCACGATCAATGGCACGGCCTCGTCCATCTCCAACGGCAGTTCGGTCGTAGCCACTCAGGTCAACGGCTATGGCTCGTCCAGCCAGACTTCGTTTGGTGAAACGGGCGGCGTCGCGCAAGTGGGCGGGACGTTCAACCGGGACGGCACCACGGTCGTGACCAGCACGCGGCAGTACGCCACCAGCGAAACCTACGGCCACGTGTCGGGCAATGCGCCGATCATGGTGGGCGACAGCATCGCCAACGGCGGCGCCTCGTTCGGCCAGACGGAAACCAAGGCATCGGCCTCGGGCACGTTCGCGTCGGCCAACATTGGTGCGTTTGGGGCGATTGGCGGTGTCGGCTCGATGGGCCACATTGGTGGCTTCAATCGCTGACCCAATTATCCGGACGGCTTCGGCCGTCCGGGCGAGGGGACATCATGAAGAACATAGTGCTTGCAGTCTCTCTGTCGCTTGCGGCTTGCACGGCCATGGCGCAGACCAGCAATTCCAGTTCCACGACGTCCGCGTCGTCGGGCTCGACCAATGCCGGCAACAACCAGGGCATTACGCTGAATTCCAACAACAGCGGTTCCAGCACCGTAAAGACGGTGCCGCCGGTGGGCGGGCAGAGCTTTTATGGATCGTTCTCGTCGGACAGCTGCATGGTGTCCGCCGGCGGTGGCGGTTCCGTGGTGGGGTTCGGGATGAACATCGCCATTCCGATCGAAGACCAGAAATGCAGCTTGCGGCGCAACTTCGAGCGCACGATGCAGGCGGCCGCGTCCACGAAGGACGCCGACCGTTCTCGCCGTCTGGAGACGGCGGCCATCGATATCCTGTGCCAGACCGACGACCGCACCAAGGCCGCGTTGGTGGCGCAAGGGCTGTGTACGAATCCCGCACTGACGACGGCCGATCATCGCTTTGACACCACGGCGGTTGCGCAATCCGCGCCGACGTCGACCGCCGCTGGCGTCCCCGCCGCGCCCGTGCAATTGCAGTCGCGAGTGCAGCCACAGGGGCAGCCGCAATTGCAGTCACAATTGCAGTCACAAGCGCAGTTGCCTGTCACGGTGGCGCCGGTGCAAGCCTACCCGGTGCAGGCGGCGCAAACCACGGCGCTGGCGTCGCCGCCCCTGCGCAATCCGCGTCTGGACCGCCAGAAGTTTGCGGACCTGTATTCGCCGGGCTAAGCCACGCCCTTGATCAGCTGGAGGCCGGCGGCGCGACTCCGCCGGGGGCGTTTCCGCCTGGGGCAACTCCGCGTGGGGCGTCCCCGCTTGGGGCGACCCCGCTAGGGGCGACCCCGACGGCCTGTGGCGCCGAAGCCAGCAACATGGTGGGCGGCGACGATACCTCCAGCCCAGCATCGTTCAGGCGCTTGAGCACGGTGAACAGCAGCGCGCTGCGCACGCCATAAGCGGCGCGCGGCGACGACACATAGCCCTTGGCGTTGAAGATCAGGTGGCCGTTCTCGATGCCGTCCAGGAACACATTGGGGGCGGGCGTGTCCAGCACGTCCTCGTGGTCACCAAACGCCTGCAAGATCAGCTCACGCACCTGCTCGGCATCGGTCGATAGCGGCAGCGGCAGCTTGATCTGCACCAGGCCCAGCGGATTGGACCGCGTCACGTTGCGGACCGTCTTCGTCACGAATTCAGAGTTCGGCACGATCACGGTCGAGCGGTCGCCCATCTGGATTTCGGTGGCGCGCACGTTGATGCGCAGAATGTCGCCTTCGACGCCGCCCAGCGATACCCAGTCGCCCACTTTGACAGGGCGTTCGGCCAGCAGGATCAGGCCCGACACAAAGTTCTGCACCACCGCTTGCAAGCCAAAACCAATACCCACCGACAGCGCGCTGGCAATCCACGCCACGCGCTCCAGGCCGATGCCGGCCGCTGACAGCGACAAGGCAAACGCGATGACAAAGCCCGCATAGCCGAACAGCGTGGCGGCCGACAACTGCATGCCCGGGTCCAGCTCGGTCGTGGGCAGATAGCGGTTCGACAACCAGCGCTTGAGCATCTTCACGCTCAGCAGCGACAAGGCCAGCACGATCAGCGCCTGTAATACCGCGCCGGGGCGGATCTGCGCTTCACCAATCGCCAGGCCTTTGCGCAACTGGTCGAAGCGCTGGATCAGGTCCATCGGCCCTTCGCCGAACGGGGCCAGCAGCAGGATGATCGTCAAGAGACCCACGGCGACTCGGCCCAGGCCTGACAACAGCACGGCCGCCTGATCGCGCAGGCTCGGGCCTTCGGTATCGCCTTCGCGGTGCGACGTGCCCAGCAGCGTGCTGAAACCGTCTTCGATCAGCGTGGACAGCAGGTAGGCGGAGGCCAGAATGATCAGCACCCACAGCACTTGCTTGGCCAGGAAAGCGCCAAACGCCACATAGCCCGCCAGCAGGCTCGCCAGCCCCAGGATCAGCACGGTCCAGACGGCGCCCAGCAGCAGCGAAATCCAGAAGGGTACCGGCGCGTCGTTTTCTTGAATGCTCTGGCGCCGCAGCCGGCGGCTGATGGACAACACGGCGCCCATCGTCGCCATGATCAGCACGGCGACGATGCCGGTCAGCGTAATCGTTGTGGTCAGGCTGGCGTTCAACAACACGGGCAGGCGTTCCGCCAGCCAGATCATCACCACCAGCGTGCCCAGCAAATTAGGCAGCCAGCGCAGCCGCGTGGCGACGGCATCGCTGATGGGCGGCAGGCGCCACGACGGGCGATGCGTCGACAGCAGCGCATTGCCCATCCCGGACACATACCCGCCAAAACACACCGTGGCCACCAGCGTCACGAGCAGCGCGGAGGTGTTGTCCGAAAGCTGGGAATTCCAGTCCAGGCCGGTCTGAATCAGCAGGGCCACCAGGCCGGGCGTGGCGACCGACAGCACCACTTGCGCCACCGCCAGGAACGAGCGGCGCAAGCGGCCGGGCGGAACCCGCGTTGCGGTCAGACGCAAGATAAACCGGCCGATCCAGACGCGCAGCGCAATCACGCTTGCCGCGGCGGCCAGCAGCAATAGCCAGCCCCATTTCGGCGTCTGGCCAACGGCGGTCGACAAGTCGGTGCCCAACGCTTCCAGCCGTTCAAGGTCACTGGGAAATTCTTCGCGGAATTCCTTCCAGAACTGGCTGGACAGGAATGAATCGCGGCGTTCGCCCAAGCGCGCCTGGAATTGCTTGCGGCGTTGCGCCGACACTTGTTCGGCGGTCTGCGCGGCATCCACGGACAGCAAGCGCGCCAGTTTGATCTGTGCGTCCAGCGCGCGGCTGTTTTTCTCCAGCTGCGTGCGCTGGGCGGCAACATCAGGCGCTTCCTTGGCGCCTTCCGGGGGCGAACCCAATTCACTGAGCCTGGCCGTCACGCTGGCCAGTTGCGGCGTCAGCGCGTCGCTGGCCGCGTCCGCCTTGGATTGAATATCGAGCGCGTCGCTGCGTTGCTGCATCAACGTGGCGTCGTCGGTTTCGTCCGCAACGCGCTTGCGGATGTCGTCGATTTGCTTGCGTGCGGCAGCCAGCACGGTTTCCGTATCGGCGGGCGTGGCGGGCGGCGCCGCAAACGCTGGCAACATACAGAGCGCCAGGAACAACGCCGCAAGCATTGCGGCGAAATTGGGCGTGCGGATGCGGCGGGCGCGTAAGAGCAAGGGGTGGCTGATCTGGGTCATTTTCTAAGGGCGAGGCACTCGCGTCGAGGCGGCAGCATAACGCGCCTGCGACCCATCCGTTGCAACAAAAACTAGTGCTTTGTCCCCTGTTTTTTTGCACCGGTAGGGAGGCGTATTGCCCCGATGCGCCGGGGGTGGAAAAAGGGCCGGATCGTTGGCCATGGGGGCATGGCCGCCAAGTGGCGCAGCCGCCCGAAATCCACGTTTACGCCGCCAACGTTTGGATTCAACTGAGTTCAGGCGACGGGGCCTCGGGGCAGGGCTTTTTTAGGTTTTCCCAGCACCGCATCACAGACGTCCAGCCAGGCACGGGCGGCAAACGACAGATAGCCCGATTGCAGCCAGATATGGCCCACTTCCCACTGCATGCCCGACTTGGCCAGCTTCGCGGTGCTGAGTCCCCGCGTCTTCATGCGCTGCATCAGCGGCTCGGGCAAGAGCGCCACGCCGAGCCCGGCAGATGCCATCGCCACCAAAAAGTCCCAATGCGCGCTTTGTGCCGCGATGCTGGGTTGAAACCCGGCGTCGGCAAAGGCCTGGCGCAAGCGTCGCGTGATGGCGAAGTCATCGGTGGGAATCAGCAGCCGCGTGTCGCGCAGGGCGCTCAAGGGGAGCGACGTCTTCCCGGCCCAGGGGGCGTCGGGCGGGCCGATCACCCAAATCGGATAACTGCCGAACGCCTGCGCCGTCAGGCCGCTATCGGCCGCAATGGGCAGAATCGTGGCGCCGACTTCCAGTTCGCCGCTGGCCACCAGGCCTTCAACCGCCTGGCCCGTGCCTTCGCGCAGCGTCAGATGGATGCCGGGGTGCAGCTCGCGGAATCGCTTTACAACCGGCGTGAACAGCAGATTGATCATCGGCGGAATGCCGACTTCCAGCGCGCCGCGATGCAGGTCGGCGGTCTGGCGCAATTCCTCGGACAGCTGCCGCATGGTCTCCAGCACTTGCAGCCCGCGCTGGTACATCACGCGTCCGGTATCGGTCGGGCGGGCGGTGTGCCCGTCGCGGATCAGCAGCGGCGTGCCGGCTTCTTCTTCCAGCTGGCGAATCATCTTGCTGACGGTGGACTGCGTAACGAACAAGGCCTTCGCCGCCTGCGTAAAGCTGGCATGCCGAACCGTCTCGACGAAGTATCGCAATGCACGCACATCCATGTCCGGGCTCCTGGGCGCGTCGTGCGCAAAACACTCAATCAATGAAAAAAACGACTGGATTGAATGATTTTAAGTCATTACGAGATTTGAGCCGGCGTTCCTATACTGCCGAAAATTCTTCCCGAGGCGGGCAGACGCCAGCACCGGGATATCGGGAAACGCCGCGACAGACGGCGCCCGGGCTCGCAGGCGGCATCGCCGCGCCCGGCCGCAAGCCGTTGGCCTTTAAATTTGGAGACACCATGCATCTCGACCGTATTCGCCACCCTGGGCTGCACGCCAAGATCACATCCGCCGAGCAGGCGGCCTTGCTGGTTCAGGACGGCATGACCGTCGGCATGAGCGGTTTCACCCGCGCGGGGGACTGTAAGTCGGTGCCGGCGGCCTTGGCCAGCCGCGCCGAACGCGAACCGCTGTCGATCACGCTGATCACGGGCGCGTCGCTGGGCCACGACACCGACAAGATGCTGGCGCAGGCCAATGCTCTGGCGCGCCGCATGCCGTTCCAGGTCGACACGACGCTGCGCCGCAAGATCAACCAGGGCGACATCGCCTTCATTGACCAGCACTTGTCTGAAACGGTTGAGCAATTGCGCGCGGGTCATCTGGGCCGGATCAACGTCGCCATCATCGAGGCGGCCGCCATTACCGAAACCGGCGCCATCGTGCCGACGATGTCGGTCGGCAACTCGGCATCGTTCGCGCAGCAGGCGGACAAAATCATCATCGAATTGAACATGGGCGTGCCGGCCGCCATCGAAGGCCTGCACGATATCTACGTGCCGGCCGACCGCCCGGCGCGCCAGCCGATTGGTTTGGTGTCGGTCGATCAACGTATTGGCCAGCCGTTTATCGAAGTCGACCCCGACAAGATCGCTGCCATCGTCATCACGCATGAGCCGGATAGCCCGTCCAACGCCTTGCCGCCGGATGATGAAACCAACGCCATCGCCGGCCACATCAATACGTTCCTGCGGGGCGAAGTGGATGCGGGCCGCCTGACCAACGCGCTGCTGCCGTTGCAGGCGGGCATCGGCACGATCGCCAACGCGGTGCTGCATGGCTTTGAGTCTTCGGACTTCGATAACCTGACGATGTACTCCGAAGTGCTGCAAGACAGCGCGATCGAATTGCTGGACCAGGGCAAGCTCGCGTTCGCGTCGGCCTCGTCGATCACGGTGTCCAAGCCCGTGTACGACAAGATCCTGGCCAACATGGAGCACTACCGCGAACGCATCGTGCTGCGGCCGCAGGAAATCAGCAATGCGCCCGAGCTTGTGCGCCGTCTGGGCATCATCGCCATCAACACGGCGTTGGAATTCGATATTTACGGCAACGTGAATTCCACGCACGTGGGTGGCACGCACATGATGAATGGCATCGGCGGGTCGGGCGACTTCGCGCGCAATGCGCATCTGGCGATCTTCGTGTCGAAATCCATGGCCAAGAACGGCGACATCTCCAGCGTGGTGCCAATGGTGTCCCATGTGGATCACACCGAGCACGATGTGGATGTGCTGGTCACCGAATGCGGCTTGGCCGACCTGCGTGGCTTGGCGCCGCGCGAACGCGCCCGCGCCATCATCCAGAACTGCGTGCACCCGTCTTATCGCGCCGCGCTGCAAGACTATTTCGACCGCGCCTGCCAGCGCGGCGGCCAAACGCCCCATCTGCTGGAAGAGGCATTTTCCTGGCACCAGCGTTTCAACGAAACGGATTCCATGCAGCCCGCGAAGCCCACGGCACGCAAGGCGGCCTGAACCCGCACGTTTTTGCTGCCGCCGTCTCAGCGTCCGCCAGGCCCTTCGAGCGAAGCGAATCCTGGTTTGTGGGGAAGGCTTCCGCCGGGCGCCGTGTTTTGGGTAGAGGTAAAGGAGCGCAAGCTGCTTTACCTTTTTTTTTGCCCGGCGCCGTCTAGGCGTCGGATTCCGGCTGCGTCGTGACCAGCGCGCAGCGGGACAATTCCAGCTCTTCGTGCAGCCATTGCTTGAGCGCCACCAGCGGCGCCCAGTCGCGCAGGCTGGGCGGGTAGACCAGGTGATAGGTCTGCGCCTGTTCGTAATGCACGCTCATCGGCGATATCCGCACCAATCTGCCTGCGCACAGCGCGTCCGCCGCAAGGAGTTCGCGCCCCAGCGTGATGCCCAGCCCCTGTTCGGCGGCTTGCAGCATCATCCCCGCATCGTTGAAGGTCGCCACCGGCGTGACCGGTGTGCGCACACCCGCCGCATTGAACCAGTGCTGCCACATCTCGCGTTCGCCTAACAAGGGCTGGCGCGCCAGGGTTTCGGGCGTATGGTCTTCAAGCGCAGCCGCGGTTTCCGGCGAGGCCAGCGCGATCAGGGGTAACGGCATGTCAAATAGCGGCTCGGACTCGGTGCCCGCCCACGGGCCGCGTCCAAACCGAAGCGCCGCATGAAAACCATCGCGTACCAAGTCCACGACTTGCTGCGACGTTTCAATCTCCAGCGACACCCCGGGATTCCGCAAGCGCCACCGGCTCATTCGCGGCAAGAGCCAGCGTTGCGCAAAAGAGGGCAGGACCGACACGCGCAGGCGCTGTTCGCTGCCGGTGGCCGCCGCGGCTGCGGCCATCACCCCTTCGTCCAGCAACGATAGGGCGCTTTGCACACTGCACAGCAGTGCGGCGCCCGCACTGTTCAGCACAATCCCGCGCCCGCTGCGTTCAAACAAAGGGAAGCCCAATTGCTCCTCAAGGCCTTTGATCTGCTGGCTCACGGCGCTGTGTGTCAGGTGCAGCCGATCGGCGGCGGCGCGCAAATTCTGTAATTCGGCGACGGCGCGGAAGGCGGGCAGGGTATTCAGAGGCAAGCGCATGATGGGCTTTTCAGGAGAAAAATCGATTCGGTTAGCTTAGCTGACCAATAGTCCAAAAACAATTCGATTTTCACCCGGGTATTGGGCGATTACGCTAACCAAAACGTCGGAAACCAAGGAGCCGATCATGTCTGCCCATACTTGCAGTGCCTCTTCCTCTCTATTTGAGTCTGCCGCCAAGCCGTCCCAGCAAGTGCTTGCGCCACCAGCAGCGCCCGCCCCGGTGGCGGTGGTGGCGGATGCCCCGCATAAGCCGCGCGCGATGGGTGGACTGCTGGGCAAGCTGGTTGCTGCGGTCCGTCAATGGCGAATGAAGGCGCGCATGCGCAACCAGGCCGCCGATATGGACCCGCACATCATGCAAGACATCGGCGTGCCGGACTGGCTGGTGAACGAAACCACCCTGCATCGCGAGCTTAGCCGCATGCGGGATGCAGACTACATGCGCTGGTAGGTGTCACTGCCGATGGGCCGGTCAAAATTCGCCCCTCTATATATAGAGAGAAGTGCTTGGTCGAGGACCTCTCTATATATAGAGGGGCGTTGGCCTGTTAGGCGGCAGGGCGGGTGAGTAGAAATATTTGCTGCATGGACATGACAGTGCAAAAACTTGTGCTATAGTCTCGCTCCTTCGCAGTTCAGACAGTTTTGAACCGCGAAGGCAAGGCAAGCGCAACAGGCCGAACGAGGGTCTCCAAAAGGAGAAACGAGCCAGGTCTGCCGCGAAGCGATCAGAAATGAGAGCCAAGCGGTTATTGCAAGGATTGCAGCAAATAAGGCAAAAGCCAGTTGCACAATCTGCAAAAATCGTGCTATAGTCTTGGGCTTGGCTGGTGGTGTTGATCAAGGGTTTACCCGGATCGAATTGCTAGCCACCTGAGCAGTAACCAGCCCCTGAATTCAGGGCCAAAGCTAGCGCGAAAGCAAAAGCGGCGGGGTTGCAAGATAGGATGCAAATTAGGCAAAAGCCGGTTGCATAATCTGCAAAAGTTGTGTTATAGTTTCAGGCTTGGCAGTTGCCGAAAACTTAGGGTTTACCCTGATATTTCGATAGCTGCTAAAGAGAAGCGGACCTGAAGGGGTCGCAGGAAAAGCGGTTGAGTGAGCCGAAAGGCGAAACGAAGCTGACTTGACAAGCGATAAAAACTCCTTCATAATCTCGCTTCTCTGCTGCTGAAAACAGCGAGCGACGCAAGGCAAAAGCCGCAGCGACGCTGGCGGGTTCAGCAGGTAGCAGTAAAGAATTTAGCAGTACCGCTCTTTAACAATTAAACAACCGATAAGTGTGGGCGCTTGATGCGATGCACTGTGATCAAGTTGGGAGTCAAATCCTGGCTTGTCACAAGCACAATGAAATCAAGTGCTCACTAGAAGTGAAGTACCTTAGACGTCAAGTTTAAGAACATACCTCACTTCCTTTGAGTAGCGACGTATGACCTGGTTTGAATTT
>NZ_CADIJQ010000012.1 GCF_902859595.1 Achromobacter kerstersii
GGCGGTGAGCAGTTGGTCGGCGGCGTCGGCGGCGCGGCCTTCGCGCCATGCGCCGATTTCCTTGCTGCTGATGATGCTTTTGACGGCATCGAAGTATTTTTTGCCGGCGTCATTAGCCACCGCCCCTGCGCCGAACAGAGGGATAAAGGTGGTTTGCAAAAAGGTTTGATGGCCGTTCAAGGCCAGATAGGCGGCGCTGTTGGGATCGCTTAGCAACGACTGCCACGCGGTGCCTGTTGGCCCCAGCGTTTCGGGTTCATCCGACGCGGGATCAGCCGCCGGCATCGCATCCGTGATGCCTCCATCCAAACACGCCCCCACCGTCATCAAGCGCAGCTGCCGCGAACGTTCATCGGTATCGGAATAATCCATCGCCACGATGCGCTTCCACGATGCGCTGGCGATCACCTGCGCCCAGTCTTTGCCATACGCATCGATGTCGCTTTCAAAGCGCTTGATCTCCCTGTCGTACCGCGCCTGAAAACTCGCCCGGCCGTGGCGGCGAGGTTCGGTGGGCGGATTCGTTTCCCAATAGCGTTCCTTTAATCGTTCCACGCGATCGGTGATCTTGTCTTGCACACGCTCTTGCCGTTCACGTGCGGGGTCCCAGAACACGGGTGGCGTGCCGGACTCGCTGGGCATGATGTCGAGCAAGGGTGTGGGGCTATCCAAGGTCTCGGCATCGGCCTGAACGGCGTACAGTTGCTGAATCGCCAGCAGGCATTGCGAGGTCAGATACGCGTAGCGGCGCTCCGGCTCTTCGGACCACAATCGCTTTTGCGTGTAAGCGGCCAGGCGGACGTTGTTAAGTTCTTCTGCCATGCCGACAGGATCAGGCAGAATCAGCCCGCTCACGCCTTGCGGCAAGCGGTGTTGCCGTTCCATCAACGTCAAGTAGTTACGCATTCCCGCGGCTTGCGCCACGCGCGATGACCAGCCATGAACGCTGCCGAAGTCGTCGACGCCGCTGGCATATTCCGCCACGTGCTCGTTCAACAGATGCGCATGTTCCAAGGCCAGCGCGGTGCCGCCGGCCGAGGGGTCTTCGCGCAGCTTCGGCAAGTCGACGATGACAAACCGCTTGGGGTAATCGGCATTCAAGCCCTTGCCCGACTTGTACGCATCCAGCACTGACGTCGGCCAAGGGTCTTGCGAATACGCGATCCAGGCGACCTTGTATTTATCAATGTCGATACCGATGAATGACGCAGGCAGATTGTGCGCGGCCTGGACGCAGCGCTCGGCCAATGGCGCAGGCTCGGCGCGCGGCATTTCATAAGGGTTGAAGTGCCGCAAATGGCCCGCATCAGTCACTTGATAGGCGTGCCACACCCTGCGATCCAGCAGCACATACACATAGCCCTTGCGCATGATGCGCAGCGATTCTTGCAGACCGGGATGCGACAGCGCACGGCGGGCGCGTAAGAACGAGTTTTCAACTACCACCGCCGGGCGCAGCAGCAGGATCGGCACGCCGTTGCGTTCACAGGCGTTGCAGCTGCCGGGCGGCAGCGGCATGGTTTCTTCGACGATGTCGATGAGCTGTTGGCTGAGTGTCATGTGACAACTCGAAGGCCAGAGCTTTTGCGGGCAATGCAGAACGCAGCGGGGGTAAGCATGACGGGCTCCGGCGTCGTAGTGCCGGCCGTGGCGGCCGGGATGCTTCCTGTAGGAAGCGCTACCCGCACTGATGCAACATCCATGCCAAGCGTCACGCCCGCTCAATAACCCCCATGGAATCAATGGCTTGCCGCGCAACTAAGACGCTTACGACGGAATGCTCTGATCCACATTCCCGCGAAACCCCCGCTTTTCGCTAGAAACCGGGCCACTTCTGACCTGATTAAAAAATATCGCTATTGAATCAATGGCTTGTAGCGGGTCAAAATTGGCCCGATCGGGTCAAATCTGGCCCGAGGGGGTCATATCTGGCTCTTGCCTTGACGAATGACCCCACGCCCCCCCTTCCCTAAGGATGCGCACCATGGCTCTTGATCTGTCTTCGCACTATGTCTTGCTGGACGCTTCCGGCGCCGCGTCAACGGTGAATGGCGGCGATGCGTTCTGGTCGCAGTCGCCTGACGAGCTCGACAAGTTTGGCCGCGGCTGGCTGGTGTCGGAATACGCGTTCGCGTCCGATTGGCCGCAATGGGAGATGCATCCGGAAGCGGACGAGATTGTGCGCTTGATGGCGGGCGCCGCCGAGCTGCATCTGGAATGGCCAACGGGCAATCAGGTGGTGAAGATGCTGGCCGGCGACGGGTATGTGATTCCGAAGGGCGTGTGGCATACGGTGAAGGTGATGGAGCCCTGTCGCATGCTGCACATCACGATGGGCGCCGGGACGCAGCATCGGGCGGCGTAGCGGCCTCAGCCCCCCACCCGCACGGGGCGGACGCGCGTGATCTCGCGGTCGTCGATGGGCCAATGCAGCACGGCGGACAAGATGCCGAGCGCCATCGCGCCCAGCCAGATCAAGTCATAGGAATGCGTGGCTTCGAACACCACGCCGCCCAGCCACACGCCCAGGAATGATCCCAGCTGATGGCCGAAGAAGACGAAGCCGAACAGCGTGGTCAGGTAACGCACGCCGAACACCTGCGCGATCAGGCCGTTGGTCAGCGGTACGGTGCCCAGCCAGACAAAGCCCATGATGGCGGCGAACGCGTAGACGGTCCATGTGGATAGCGGCAGCAGCAGGAACAGCGCGATGGCCGCGGTGCGCAGCAGGTAGATGCCGGCCAGCAGGTATTTGCGGCGATGGCGCGCGCCCAGGACGCCGCAGGCATAGGTCCCCATGACGTTCGTTAGCGCGATGATGGCCAGCGCGGCCACGGCGTCTGACGCGCGCAGGCCCTTGTCCATCAGATACGCGGGCAGATGCGTGCCGATGAATGCCAGCTGGAAGCCGCAAGCCAGAAAGCCCAGGTTCAGAAGCCAGAAGCCCGGCTGCCGAAACGCTTCGCCAATGGCGGCGCGCATCGACAGGCTGGCGTCTGGGGCGGACGGGTCCAGCGCGGGCGTGGCGGGTTCACGCAGCGGACGCGCCAAGGGCAGCACGATGGCCAGCAGCACGGCGAACACCAGTAGAGCGCTGACCCAGCCCCACCCACCAATCAGCCACTGCGCCGCAGGCACCATGATGAATTGGCCCAATCCGCCGACCGCGCCCGCGACCCCCAGCGCCCAGCCCCGGCGTTCAGGCGGCACCAGCCGGCTCAACGCGCCGTAGATGGCGGCGAATGCTGTGCCCGACAGCGCGATGCCGATGCACACGCCCGCCGTCAGCATGAATGCCGCAGGCGTGGCGGCGTGCGCCATGCCCGCGAGCCCCAGCGCGTAGAACACCAGGCCGCCCGCGATGACTTTGGCCGATCCGTAGCGGTCGGCAATCATGCCGGTGAAGGGTTGCACGATGCCCCAGGTGAGGTTCTGCACGGCCATCGCCATGGCGAATGTCTCGCGGCTCCAGCCCCGGTCCATCGACACGGGCAGCAGGAACAAGCCCTGCACATGGCGCACGCCCAGCGCCAGGCCCATGACGACGCCACCGGCCAGGACCAGCAACCACAACCGCGAAACATCAGGGGAAGACGGGGACGACATGGTGAACCCTCCGGACAGGCGCAGCGCTTCAATCAAGGCAGCAACACGCCTGTATTACAGAGGCGCCGGCCGTGCGCTTCAACTGATTATTTTTTGTCCGCTACATGCCTGGCAAGAATGTGATCCGGGCGGAGAGTCGTGTCCTCAAATCGTGTCCCCAAATCGGAACTCCTAATCGTGTCCCAAATCGGGGCTGCAAATCGGAGCCCCAAATCGGAGCCCCAAATCGTGGCCCCAAATCGTGGCCCCATTAACGCTTGGTTTTCTATCGTTACATTTCCCGTTTCATTGTCTGCTACTGCTAGTTACAGTGCTGCCTTCCCCATTTTCTGATGCAGGCACCCGACCATGTGGCACGTTCGGCTTGGCTCCTCTTTTCCCGCGGCTCGCGCCCGCGCCCGCACGCAATGAGGACCGCTTTGAAGCCCCTGACGCTGGCCTTGATGCTGGCGCTGCCCGCCCTGCCCGGTGCGGCGCACGCGGATTCCTGGTTGGATCAATGCACCACCAGCTACTACGGCCAGGGCGCCGACACGTCTTGCCATCAAGCCTTCAGCGAAGGCCTGGCGGCGGTGCTGACGGGATCGCGCAGCGACAACGCGGGCGCGTGGGGATACATCGACAAGCAAGGCCGCATGGCCATCGCGCCCGCCTACGCGGAAGCGACGCCGTTTCAGAACGGCTTGGCCGCCGTCCGCCAAGGCGGCCTGTGGGGCTATATCGACACCAAGGGGCAATGGGTCATCAAGCCGAGGTTCGCCAACGCCACCGGCTTTAACGCCGAAGGCACGGCGCTGGCCGAAGACAACGAACACGATGTGCTGATCGACCGGCAGGGCAAGGTGGTGAAGACCTTCCCCTTGGGTACCCGTACCTGGGGCTTCATGCCCGGGCAGAAGCTGGCGTCGATGGAGGTGCCGACGCCGCCGCGCCTGATCAACACCGCCACCGGCACCGCCGCGAACCTGCCCGACGGCGTGATGATGCTGGCCGCGCCCACAGCGGGCTTTCTGCCCGCGCAAGTGCGCGGATCGCGCTACTCCGGTTGGTGGGGTCTGTTGGATGCGCATGGCCAATGGGCGGTTGCGCCGGACGTGCTGCGCTCGCGTGAAGCGCCGATGCGCGACGGCAATATCGTGGCAGTGCGCCGCGACGAGAAATGGCTGTTCGTGAACCCGCGCGGGGAAGCGCTTGGACAAACCACGTACGACCGCGTGCAGTGGGCCGCGCCAGGCCTGTGGCTGGTCGTGGCCGATGATGGCAAGACGACGTTGCTGGACAGCAAGCTCAAGCCCGTGCACACGTTCTCGATGTCTCACCTGGGCGTGCAGCAACGCGAAGGGTGGCGGTACCTGGCGGATGCGTCAATGACGCTGCTGATCAGCCCCAACGGCACCGTGCAAAAGCTGGCGGTGCGCGAAGGGCGCGTCGACATTGAGCAAGGGCAGGCCTGGGTTTACGGCGTGCCTGCGTCGTCGGTACCGCCGGCGCTGAATCAAGCGATGGATGCCGCGGGCGACGCCATGGATGCGGCAGATGCCGCCATGCAGGGCGGCACGCATGCCACCACGGAAGGCTTGAGCGATGCAGTGAAAGCCGCGTCCGATGCCCCCGTTGCAGTCGAAGCATCGGATGGCGCCGTCGACATTGCCGAAGAAGCCCACCCGTCGGCCGCCGTGGCAGACGCTGCGGCCACTTACACGACCGACGCGGTCACGCCCGCCACCGATGCGGCTCCCAACGCCGATGGCTCCGCCGCGGACACCGAAGTGGCCGACGTTGCCGCCATCAGCGACGTTGCGCAACCGGCCGCTGAAGCCGCCGCAGATGCCGCCGCTTACGCCGCCGCCTCTGCCGACGCGACGGGCGAAGGCGTGCTGGTCCAGATTTACAACCGTGACGGCCGCGCCCTGCTCGACACCAACACGGCCGCACAATTGCGCGCCTACGAACTCAGCGCGTTCTCGCCCAGCCGAAGGGCGCTGCGCGGCAATGACAACAGCACCCGCATTCCCGGCCTGCCGCTGGCGCTGTTGCGGCCCCATGACTCCGCCCAGCCGCTGGCCATTCTGACGGCCGACGGCAAGATCGTCTCGAACCCGGAATGGGAAAACATCGACACCTATGACGTGACGATGCCGCTTGTGGTGCAGGCCAAGAAGAGCAAGCTCGGCGCCATCGACGCCCAAGGCGCTTGGGCCGTGAAGCCCGAGTACGACCAGATCCGCCCCTTCAACGGCGCTTACACCTGGGCGCGCACGCGCGACATGCAGCAACGCGACGCCCTGCTGATCGACGCACACGGCAAGCCCATGCGTCTGCCAGACAACGTGGATACCGGCGCATCCAAACTGGACGGCGACCTGCTGTTCTACCAATCGCCCAACGAAAACCGTGAACGCCGCTATGGCCTGTGGAACATCCGCCGTGGCGCGCCGGCGCTGAAGCCGGAATTCGAGAGTATTGAAGACTTCGACGACGACTGGGTCCGCGTGCAGCACAAGGGCCACTGGGGCGCCGTCAACCGCGACGGTCAATGGGTCATCCCCGCCACGCATGACAGCGCCTACGACATGGACTACCTGGGCAACGGCTTCATGCTGGTCAAGGACCCCGAAGGCAAGGGCAAGGCGGGCCGCTATAGCGACAGCCCCTACAAGATGGTCAACTTGCGCACGGGCAAAAGCAGCGACACCATCTACGGCAAACCGGACAAGCTTCAAGACGGGCGCTACATCGGGGCACTGGCCGACGGCAGCGCCGTGCTGTTTGACGCGCAAGGCAAGGCCACGCGCATCTCAGACGGCCAGCCGGAAAGCAAAGAGCAGCATGGCGACTGGCTCATCGTGCGGCAAGACGAACGCGAAGGCGCGATTGATGCGCGCGGCAACATGAAGGTGCCCGCCTTGTATGGCGAGTTCAACCCCTTCTTCGCGCAACCGGAAGGCCTGGCGCGCGTGAATTTGGGATCGGGTTACCGCGTCATCGACCAAAGCGGCAAGACCGTGCAGGAAGCACGCGGCGATGGTTTCCCGCTGGCATCCATGCAACGCATTTTGTTCACCGACGACAGCTCGTCCACGGCGGTGATGACCGACCTGCAAGGCCGCGAAGTGGCGCGTCTGTCGGGCAAGTATCCGGTGGAATACCGCAAGGCCAGCGAAGGCGTCGTGCCGTACAGCGAAAACTATGGCAAGTACGGCTTCCTGAACGCGGAGGGCAAACGCGTGGTGGGCGCGCACTTTACCGAGCTGGGTCCGTTGAAGAACGGCTTGGCGAAAGCGCGCCGCGTGGACCGCACCGGCAAGCTTTACGGCTACATCGACCTGAGCGGCCGCTACGCCATCGCGCCCGCCTTCAAGTGGGCGGATGACTTCCATGACGGACGCGCCATGGTGATGCACGACTATCTGGTCGAGTTCATCAATACCCAAGGCAAGACCACCACCACATTCGGCGTGCTGTGCGACCAGATCGTGATCTTTGACGCAGAGGAAAACCAAAGCTGGCCGCGCGAAGCGCTGACCTGCTCTGACGCGACGCGCATTGATCCCCCCGCCCTAGACACCGCCAAAGCAGAATAACCATGACGTCACGCGTGATTCGCACTACCCGCCTTGCCTGCGCGCTGGCCGCCTTGGGCGCCTCGTTGTCCGCACACGCCCAAACCGGCCATGTGTACTGCGTGGACGAAGCCACCTTCCGCAACGTGGCCGCTGCCGACGACATCGCCGCGCATAGCCCCTACGCCAACGGTTGCATCCGCGATCTGGCCGATGGACGCGCCGCCGTGCTGTTGCCGTCCGCGCTGGAACCCATCAGCCGCGTGCCCGCGAACCAATCCTTGCGCCGCCATGCCTGGGGCTTTCTGGACCAGAATGGCCGGCTGGCGATTCGCCCCATCTTCGAAGACGTGCGCGACTTTCGCCACGGCCTGGCCGCCGTGCAATGGCAAGGCAAGTGGGGCTTCATCAATGTGAACGGACGCATGGCGGTGCCGCCGCGCTACGACAGCGTGGGCGACTTTGCCGAGATCGGCCTGGCCGTGGTGACCGTCGACGGACGTCAGCAATTGATCAACCGCAACGGCGAATCCGTGGGCGACCCCTTGGATGCCGGTATCCAAAACCTGGACCTGAACGACGGGGTGCCCGCGCAGGCCTCGGTGCAATACAAGCAGGAATACCGCTCGCCCACCGGCGAACGCCGCTTTGCAAAGCCCGGCATCACCGTTACGCAGGCGTATGGCAATGGCTTGTACATCGCCATGAATGACGAGCACCAGTACGGCGTGTTGGACCGCGATTGGAACTGGCTGATCGAACCCGTATTCCAAGATGTCTCGAACCCGCGCGACGGCATGCTGGCCGTAGCTTATGGGCGTGACGGCGTGATGCTGCTGGGCGCAGATGGCAAGCTGATCGGCGAAGACCAGCACTATGAAGATCTGAACGCCGTGGGCCGCAAGTTCTGGAGCGCGAACCTGGGCCGCGGCAAGGGCTACGCGATTCTGGATGCGGCGGGCACGCTCATCGTCACGATGACGCCAGACGAAGCGCAAGCCTCGCAACGCTTCACGGACACCATCGTCTACCCCTCCAACAACACGCTCATGGCGCTGGTGCCGGGCCAGGCCAAACCCGTGACGTTGGGCCAATCGATATTGCCCGCCAACGACGAAAACGGATTCGTGCTGTTCCGAAACGAAGCAGGCGAAGGCGCGGGGTTGCTCACCCCCAAGGGCGCGTGGCTGCACGGCGCGTCGGCGCCTGCGTGGCTGGCCGAGGCGGGCTCGTTCGAAGTGCGTCAGGGCCGGCTGTGGATCATGAAGCGCGAACGCGGTTTGCTCAACATCGTGGACGCTGACGGCCAGGTGCTGCTCAAGCCCGAGGCTGTCGAAGCCGTGCAGAGCATGACACTGAAAGCGCTGCCGCTGAACGTGCCGGGCGCGCCGCTTGGCACCTTGGGGCAAAGCCATTGCCAATGCGGACCCAATGGCGCCAGCCTGTTGCTGGCCGATGGCAGCATCGTGACTGATCCGAAGTGGACGGACGTGGTCCCGCTGGATGGCGATCCCGACAGCAACTACGGCGACGAGCCGGTGTCGCCCGACACGCTCAAGCCCGAACAGCTGCGCTACGCGGCCGAAACGGCCGACGGCATGCAGCTGCTGGACGCGCAGGGCCGTCCGATGAAGCTGCCGCTGCAGCAGCACATTGGCAGGTTCCACCAGGGCTACGCGCTGGTTTATGCGGATGGCGTCAACCGCATGATCGACCGCGACGGCAAGGTCTACGCATTGCCCGCCGACGTGTTCGATTCATACGTCGTCGCGCCCGGCGTGATCCGCTACGTGAAGACCGCCAGCGATGATGCGCCGTGGGGCCTGTACGACGTTGTGGCCGGCAAGGAATTGGCCGCGCCCGCGTTCCGGGGCATCGGCGAGTTTCAGCATGGCCAGGCCGTCGCCACGCTGGGCGAGGGCCGCGAGGGCGTGATCGATCTGCAAGGCAAGTGGGCGGTGCCCGCCCGCCATCAACGTGTCGAACGCATCAACGACAAGCTGTGGAAGGTGATGCAGGCGGGGGGGCAGGAAGACGATTACGGCCGTGCCGCAGCGGCATTCAACGACCAGGGCCGCGCGCTGACGCCGTTCGTGAAGCGCTTGCAATTGAGCCAGACGCCTGATGGTTCCATCACGGTTGATAGCGAGCAGCGTCGTTGGGTTTTCTCGGCCGATGGCGCGGCGGCGCTGGACCTGGAAGACGCCACCTACACGCGCTTGGGCGAATGGCTGGAGATTCGCCGCGCCACACGCTATGGCTATCTGGACGCGCAAGGCAAATGGCAGATTGCGCCCAGCGCGGCGGTGGGCTCGGTGTTTCATGGGTCGCCCGCCCGTGCGCTGGTCACGGACGAGAACGCCACGCGCCTGATCGATGCGCAAGGCAAGACGGTGGCCACGCTGCCGGAAGGCGATTGGCGCTGGCCGCAAGGGTCATCGACGTTGCTCCGGCACGTCAGTACCCGTGGGCGCATTCAGACCGACTATGTCGACATGAACGGCAAGACGACGCTGCAGGTCGAGGGTATGGCGTCGGCGTACTCCGAAGGCCGCGCGGTGACGATACTGGCGACCCGCGCCGTGCGCGCCGTGGATGCCAAGGGTGCGCTCACCGGACCCGCGTTCGATGCGCTGGGCACGATGCGCGATGGCCTGGCTCCGGCGCTTTCCGACTACACCTTCGGCTACGTGAACCGCGAAGGCACGTTCGTGATTCCACAGCAATACAGCGCGGTGACGCCGTTCGCCAATCAGCGCGCGGTGGTGTCGACGATGGAAGCCTCGGAACTGATCGACCCTGCCGGCCAAGCGCTCGCCCGCGTCGAAATGGTGTGTGGCGTACGCACGTTGTACGGCAGCGCCGGCCAGCGCCTGTGGCCGAACACGATGCCGGCGCGCTGCGAACATCGCCCTAAGTAGGCCCGCCAAGCCGAGCTCGGCGCACCCGGCTGGGTGCCCCGGTTCGGCGGCGCCCCCGGTTTGGCGCCCCCGGTTTGGCGCCCCCGGTTTGGCGCCTCAGTTTGGCGCCCCGGTTCGGCGCCCGGCTCGGCGCCCGGCTCGGCGCCCCCCCCCTCCTCCCCCCGCTGGGCGCCTATTGCGCGTCCAGCGCCAGATAGCGCTGCGTCTGCACGATGGCTTCGCGTTCCTTGAAGCTCGTCAGCCGGTCGGCCAGCGCGCTGCTGTCGCCCGTCTGCTTGATGGCGGCCAGCGTCGCCTGCATGGCGTGGATGGCGGCGCGCTGCAAGTCCGACGGGATGATGGCCAGCCGATAGCCCATCGCGGCAAGTTCCGGCAGCGGCACGAGCGGCGTCTTGCCGCCGTAGAACATGTTGATCAGCTTCAGGCCGGGCAAGCGGTCGGCGATGGCGCGAATCTGCTCCAGCGTTTCGGGCGCTTCCACAAAAATCATGTCAGCCCCCGCCTTCACGTAGCGCTCCGCCCGTGCGATGGCGGCGTCGAACCCTTCCACTGCAATCGCGTCGGTGCGCGCGATGACAAGCGTGTCGGCATCGCTTAGCGTCTGGCGCGCAATGTGCACCTTGCGGCACATTTCGTCGGCGTCCACCAGGCTCTTGTCGTCCAGATGGCCGCAGCGTTTGGGAAACGACTGGTCTTCAATGTGAAAGGCCGCCACGCCCGCGCGCTCCATGATGCGCACGGTGCGCTCGACGTTGGCGGAACCGCCGAATCCCGTGTCCGCATCGGCCACGACCGGCAAGCCACTGGCGTCGACAATCTTCTCCACCCGGTCCATCACTTCGGTAAAGCTCAACAGGCCGATATCGGGGTAGCCGGCCGCGCGCGCTATCGCGCCGCCGCTGGCGTAGACGGCGTTGAAGCCTGCGGCGGCGACCAGCCGCGCTGACAGGCCGTCGTATGCACCCGGCGCAACCACGATGTCATGGGCCAGATGCTGGCGCAGCAAGGCGCCGGGAGAAAGGGTTGCGGTCATGGGAATTCCTTGGCGGATTAAATCGATACGCCAATGATCGTCCTGACGAAATAGAATGTCCAATATATGGAAAATTGATAATCAGTACTTATTAGGTATCAATATGGAACTGCGCCATCTGCGCTATTTCGTGGTGACCGCCGAGGCGCAGCACTTCACGCGCGCGGCAGAACTGTTGGGCATGGCGCAGCCGCCGCTTAGCCAGCAGATACGTCAGCTGGAGCAGGAAGTGGGAACGCCGCTGTTTGACCGCACCGGACGCGGCGTGGTGTTGAACGATGCGGGGCACGCGTTTCTGGCCTGCGCGCAAGACATCCTGCAACGCACGCAAGCGGCCGTGGAAACGGCACAACGTGCGGCGCGTGGCGAGGTCGGAGAGTTGACGCTTGGCTTCACGGAATCGGCGTCATTCAATGGCGTGGTGACGGAGCTGATCCGCCAGTACCGCCAGCAATATCCCGATGTGGAGATGACGCTGTCGCAAGGGGATAGCGAATCGCTCATCGCGCAATTGCGTGAAGGCGCGATTGATGCCGCCTTCGTGCGCCCCCCGTTCGCGCTGGACGGCGGGCTGGCCTTTCCGCAGTTGGCCTCTACGCAGTTGGCCTCTAAGCAGTTGTCCTCTAAGCAGTTGTCCTTTACGCAGCTGGCCGAAGAGCCGCTGGTGGTGGCCTTGCCGCTCGGCCACGCGCTGGCGCGCCGCAAGCGGCTGGCGCCGAAGGACCTGACGCAAGAGCGCTTCATCCTCTATTCACGCAAGTCAGGCTATGGCCTTAGCGCGGACATCATGGCGGCATGCCGGCAGCATGGATTGAACCCGCTGATCGGTCAGCGCGCGCCGCAATTGTCGTCGGCGGTGAACCTGGTTGCCGCCGGCATGGGCGTGGCGGTGGTGCCGGCATCCCTGCGCCACCTGCGGCCCGACGGCGTGGTGTATCGCCCCTTTGCGCTGGATTGGCCCCGCGCGGTGCTGGGGCTGGCGGTACGGGGGAACACGCCGGGCGGCAGGGTGGAAAATCTGCTGCGCTTGGCGAAGGGCGCGTCGCGGTAGACGCGTGAGGGGATCAATGCGTGACGTTCAAGCGCAGCGCCTTAATCGTCGTGCGCTTCATGCACCGCCACGGCGCCGCGCTTCCAATAGCTGGCGGCGCGGATGCGGCTCTTGTCGATGCCGTGCTGCGACACCATGATTTCGCGCACGGCCTTGGCCACAGCGGATTCGGCCGCGACCCACACGTAGCCCTCACCCGACGGCAGCTGCAATTCGCGCGCTGCTTCCAGCAGCAGCGTGCTGTAGCCCGGCGCGATGCCGTCACGATGCAGCCAGCGCACGGTGGTCTTGGCGGCGGAGTCCAGAGAAATTTCGTTGGCGGCGGACGGCACTTCGATCAGCACCAGCGCCTGCGCAGCGGCGGGCAATTCTTCCAGGCGGCGGGCGATGGCGGGCAGCGCGGTTTCGTCGCCGATCAACACATGCCAGTCAAACCCCTTGGGCACCACGAAGGAACCGCGCGGGCCGCCGATGCCCAGCTTCTGGCCCGGCTCGGCCTGCTCGGCCCACGTGCATGCCGGGCCGTCGCCGTGCAGCACGAATTCAATGTCCAGCTCGCGTGCGGCGGCGTCAAAGCGGCGCGGCGTGTAGTCACGCGCGGCGGGCTTGGGCGCGCCTTCGGGAAATTTGACGCCATCGGGGCCTACCGTGGGCAAAGCCGGCGGTTGTGATGGATCGGCGGGGAAGAACAGCTTCACGTGGTCGTCGAACGAGGCGGACACAAAGTCCTGCAAGTCCTCGCCGGTGAACGTGATGCGAGCCAGCAGGCCGGCGATGCGTTCGATACGCACGACGGTCAGCTCGCGCATTTTCAGGTTGTGGCGCACGCGCTCCACATTCAGGTCGCTACGAGTCATTAACACTCCAGTATTTGGGGGGACGAAATCAAGCACAGGGCTTGGCGTTGATCTCGTCGGTAGCACGCGCCAGGATGGCGGCAATGCGGCGTTGTTCTGCGGGGGACGCGTCGGTGCGCTCGAGCAGCGCGCGGCGGATGGCTTGGCGCGCTTCCACAAACTCCGGCAGCCAGCCAGTGCGCGCGTCTTCGCCTTCCGGCCCCACGTCACGCGGCGCACCGCTCCAGGCCTGACGCATCCAATCCATTTTTTTGGCGATGTGTTTGAAGCGGTTGAACATCAGCGCCAGGCGTTCGCGGTGGGCGTCCAGATGCGCGCGGCCGGCGTCCGCCAAGTGGTAGCGCTTCTTCGTGCCGTCGGGCTCGACGGTGGCGTAGCCCAGCTCTTCCAGATAGGTCAGCGCGGGGTAGACCATGCCGGGGCTGGGCGTGTAGAAGCCGTTGCTAAGGGTACCCAGCGCTTTGATGAGTTCATAGCCGTGGCTGGGGTTTTGTTCGAGCAGGCCCAACAGCATCAGTTGCAGGTCGTCTGCAGAGACACGGCGGCCACGCGTGAACCCGCGCCCGTCGCCGCCGAAGCCGTCGGCATCGCCCCGGCCGCCTCCGTCCGGGGGACCGGAAAACCAATCCCCACCCGCGCTGGCGTGGTGGGGATGATGACCGTGATGGCCGTGGTGATGGTGGTGATGGTGTTGGCCGTGTTGGCCGTGTTGGCCGTGATGGGCGTGATGGGCGTGGTGGGCGTGATGGGCGTGATGGCCGCGGTGGCCGTGGTGATGGATGTCGGTATGGCGCATGGGATGGCTCTTACGATGTATCTTAAGATATAGATCTTACGATACACCCGCCAAATTCCCGGCGTCAAGCGCGGCGTTTCGCGCCCTCTGCCTGCTACGCCGTCACCGCACCCGCCTGTGCAGGCGTTTGCACCCAGCGCGCGAAATCTTCCGCGCAGGGTTCATCTGGCGCCGGCGCATAGACCACCAGCCGCAGATGACGGCTCTCGTCCACGGTCAGCGTGGCGTGTTCGAAAGCGATGTCGCCCAGCGATGCCACGTGCAATTTGCGCTGGCCCATGCAGGCGCCATGCACATCGTGTTCGCGCCACCATGTCTTGAAATCCGGCGATACCGCTTCCAGTTCGTCGACCAGTTCCGCGATGTCTGGCACGCCCGACGCGCTGGCGAAATCGCGCCGGAAGGTCGACAGCATGGCGGGCGCCTGCGCAGGCCAATCCACAAAGACCTGCCGCATCGCCGGCACGACAAACAGCATCCACAGCAGATTGCGGCGGCCTGGCGGTTGACCCGAAAAATTGAACACGCGGTCTGCCGCGGCATTCCACACCACGACGTCCCAACGCAGGTTCAGGATGTACGCCGGGCGCGCGGGCAGGTCGTCCATCAAGCGGCGCACCTGCGGCGGCACCGTGCACCAGGTGCGGCCGGGTTCGGCAGGCGGGCGCTGGTGGGCCAGCAGATACAGGTGACGGCGTTCGGCGGCGTCCAGCTTCAGCACGCGCGCCAGGTTCTCCAGAAAGCCGGCCGACACGCTGATGTTGCGGCCCTGTTCGAACCACGTGTACCAAGCGAGGCCCACGCCGGCCAGCGCGGCGACTTCCTCGCGCCGCAACCCCGGCGTGCGGCGGCGGCCGCCAGCAGGCAAACCCAAATCGGTGGGGCTAAGACGTTCGCGGCGCAGACGCAGGAATTCAGACAAGTCCGCGCGCGTGCGGTCCAGGCGTTGGGGAGTGGGGGATGCGGTCATGGATAGGGCCTTGAGCGGCAGGCGATTACAGGCAGGGGCGATGGCGGGAAGCGAGTATTGCGGGCAGAGGCGATGGGCAAGGTTCAGGGAGCAGGGGCCGTGGCAAGCCGGGACTATTGCAAGCGAGGACTATTGCAAGCGAGGACTATTGCAAGCCAGGACTATGGCAAGCCGGGACGATTGCAAGCGAGGACTACTGCAAGCCAGGACTACGGCAAGCCAGGACTACTGCAATCCAGGACTATTGCATGCAGTAATAGCATAAGCAGCTAAATTGTATAAGGCTGCAAGGCCGCCCAGAATAGCGCCGATTCTGTTTCTGAAGGCGCTGATATGTCGTCCACCCCCCTGCCCTCCCGCTGCGCCGACCCCGCGCCCGACACCGCGTCGCTCAGCCCGCTTGGCCTTGCCGTGCTGCTGTCGGGCGGCTTCATCACCATCTTCGACCTGTTCGTGGTGAACGTTGCCATTCCCAGCATGCAGAGCACGCTGTCGGCCAGCTTCGCGCAGATCAACTTCATCATCGTTGCGTACGAGCTGGCCTACGGCGTGCTGCTGATTGCCGGCAGCCGCCTGGGCGACCGCCATGGCCGCCGCCGCTTGTTCATGCTGGGCATGGCGGGCTTCGCGATGGCGTCCGCGTTGTGCGGACTGGCGCCGACCGCCAACACGCTGATCGCCGCGCGCATCCTGCAAGGCGCAGCCGCCGCGATGCTGTTTCCGCAGGTCTATGCGCTGATCCGCGTCAGCTACCACGGCCACGCGCGACAGCGCGCGTTCGGGCTGATGGGCATGACGCTGGGCTTGGCCGCCATTGCGGGCCAGGTATTGGGCGGGTGGATCGTGCACGCCGACCTGTTCGGCCTGGCGTGGCGCACCATCTTTCTGATCAATGTGCCGCTGGGCCTGCTGGCCTGCCGTTTGGCGCGCCACATTCCGGAATCCCGCGAGCCGTCGAGCGCGGCGATGGATTGGCCCGGTGCGGTGCAAGTGGGCGCGGGGCTGGCCTTGCTGCTGTTGGCGTTGATCGAAGGCCCCGCGCGGCACTGGCCGGCGTGGACGCTGGCGTGCGGCGCGGCGTCCGTGGTGTTGCTTGCCGCGTTCGTGCGCATGCAGCGCCGAGTGAAAGCGCAAGGCGGCGTGCCGCTGGTCGACATGGGCTTGCTGGCGCAACCGCGCTTTGCGGCAGGCTGCCTGTTGGTGATGCTGGTGTTCTCCACCGCCAGCGCCATGTTTCTTTGCTATGCACTGCTGGTGCAGACCGGCTTCGGGCTGGACGCGCTGACGGCGGGCTTGATCTTCGCGCCCGCCAGCGTTGGCTTTGTGGCGGGGTCGATGGTGGCGCCTCGTCTGGTGGCACGCTTCGGCACGGCCGCCATCGCAGTCGCCGCCTTGCTGTATGGCGGCGCCACCGCCGCGTTGATGCTGCATGTGGGCATGGCGGGCGCGGCGCTATCGCCCTGGTCGCTGGTGCCTGCGCTGGTGTGGCTGGGCGCGGCGCAAGGCGCGGTCAACACGCCGCTGGTGAATCTGGCGATGGGTCTGGTCGAAGACCGCCACGCCGGCATGGCGGCGGGCGTGGTGTCGACGTTGCAGCAAGTGGGCGCGGCGCTGGGCGTGTCGGCAGCGGGCATGTTGTTCAGCGGCGCATTGCAGGCGCACGCCGACGCCAGCGCCCCCGAACGCTACGCGCAGGCCTTCGCCGCAGCCATGCAATTCAACGTGGCGGCGATTGCGGCGTCGGTGCTGCTGTTGGCGGGGTTGGGGTGGCTGGGGCGCCGGCGCTGAAGGCGCGGCCCCCGTGCGCCGGGTTCAACCCGCCGACAATTCCCGCGCGCGCTGTTCCGCTTTGTGCACCGCTTGCGTGATGGCATCGGCCACGCCTGCTTCGCGCATGTGCGACAACGCGGCGTAGGTGGTGCCGCCCTTGGACGTGACGCGTTCTTGCAGCTCGGTCAATGGCACGTCTTCGCTGGCCGCCAGCCCTGCCGCGCCACGGAACACAGACACGGCCAAGCGGCGCGCATCATCCTTGGCAAAGCCCAATTCCAACGCGCCCTTTTCCAACGCCGCCATGAAGTGAAACACGTAGCCCGGGCCGCTGCCCGTCACCGCCGTCACGGCGTCGATCATGGCTTCGGACTCCGTCCAGATGCGTTCGCCGACGGCGGCAAACAAGGCGTCGACCTGTTCGCGTTCGGCCGCCGAGCAGGCGGGCGTGGCGTACAGGCCCGTCATGCCCAAGCCCACCTTGGCCGGCGTGTTGGGCATGGCGCGCACGATGCGCGCGTGGCCGCCCAGCCATGCCGACAACGACGCCAGCTCCACGCCCGCCGCAATGCTGACCACGGTGGCGGTGGCCGGCAGGTGTTGATGAATCTGTCCGCAGGCTTCTTGCAGCACTTGCGGCTTGGTGGCCAGCACGCACAGCGCGGCATCGCCGATATCGGCGCCGACGCTTTCCCGGCACGTGAGCCCGCGCGCCAGCAGCGCGTCGCGCGTGGGCGCGTAGGGTTCGATCACCAGGAAGTCAGCCAATTCGCGGCCCTGCTCGAGCAGGCCATCAATGATGGCGGAGGCCATGTTGCCGCCCCCGACGAAAACAATCTTTTCACGCATGTTGCTTTGATTCCCAAAGGTGGTCTTGCAGAAGGTGGGCTTGCAAGAGTGAGGTTCGCAAAAGAAGGCCTGACAAGAGATAGGCTGCGCCACGCGTCAACGTTTGCGCACGGCATCCGAGTCCAACGCGCCGATGCGGTTGCGGCCAAGCAGTCGCAGGGTATTTTCCAATTCGGTGCGCAATATCGCCAGTACCTCGTGCGCGCCGGCCGGGCCTCGGCCCGCCAGGCCGTACAGCGGCGCGCGGCCCAGCAGCACGGCGCGTGCGCCCAGCGCCACCGCCTTGGCGATGTCGCTGCCGCGTCTGATCCCGCCGTCGACCAGCACTTCCAGCTGCGAACCCAATTCCGACGCCACGTCGGGCAGCACGTCGAGCGGACACGGTGCGCCTTCCAGTTGCCGGCCGCCGTGGTTGGACAGCACGATGCCATCCACGCCGTGCGCCTGCGCGCGGCGCGCATCGGCCAGCCCTTGAATGCCCTTGATCACGATGCGGCCGCGCCAATGGCGGCGCAGCCAGGCGACGTCATTCCAGCTAAGCGCCAAGTCCATCTGCCGGCTGAGCGCGGAGGCCTGCTCGGTGATGTTTTCACGCGCATTTGAACTGACGGCCAGATTCTTCAACTGCGGCCCGCCGTGGCGCAGCATGCGCCAGCACCAGCCGGGGTGTGCGGCCAGATCCAGCATCAGCCGAGGCGACGGGCGCAGCGGCAGCTTGAAGCCGTTGCGCTTGTCGTGGTCGCGGTTGCCGTGCACCGGCACGTCCACGGTCAGGAACAGCACCGTGTAGCCGTTCTGCCAGGCGCGGTCCATCAGGTGTTCGGCGATGCGGCGGTCGCGCTGCACATACAGTTGCAGCCAGAGCTCGCCGGCCGTGGCCGCGCGCACGTCTTCCAAGAGCGAGGTGGATGCGGTGGACAGCACGAAGGGCAACCCCGCCTGATGCCCCGCGCGCGCCAGATGCACGTCGGCGTCGGGCCAGAACAAGCCGTTCAAACCGGTCGGTCCGACGATGGCGGGCATGGCGGCCGACGCGCCCAGCACGGTCGTATCGAGCTGGCAATCGGTGACGTCAACCAACACATCGGGGCGGAACTCAATATCGGCGTAGGCCGCCGCGTTGCGCGCCAGCGTGCGGCCGTCTTCGGCGCCGCCTTCCAGGTAATCAAATGCCAGCCGGGGCAAGCGCCTTTGCGCCTGCCGCCGGTACTCCATCACGCTGGGAAGCATGTCCCTTCCTTGATTTGCAGAGTCCACATAGAATTGCATATCGCACGATATGATTGTATTTCGATCATTTCTGGAATCGCAATCCGGAACAGCGATCCCTAGGACATACCCTAGATTCAATTGAAATACGATTAATCAAATCGAAAAGCGATTTAAGTAATCGTATGCTGTGCCTCAATGCGCTCGGGGTTCCGTCGATCTCCGAGCCCCATTCGGGACCACAGACATGACCAACGGCACCACTCTGCTAGACGCGTTGACCCAGGCCCTGGGCGCGGACGCCATCCTTCATTCCGAGGCCGATACCGCTGGCTACACCGAAGACTGGCGCGGCCGGTACAAGGGGCCGGCGCTGTGCGTCGCCCTGCCCGGCAACACGCAGCAGGTGGCCGACATCGTGCGCCTGTGCAACGCGCATGCCACACCAGTTTTGCCGCAGGGCGGCAACACCAGCTTGTGCGGCGGCGCAGTGCCTGCCGCCCACGGCACGCCGCCGGTCATCGTGAACCTGGCGCGCATGCGCCGCGTGCGCCGGGTCGACGCCGCCAACAACTCCATGGAAGTCGAAGCGGGTTGCGTGCTGGCCACGGTGCAGGAAGCGGCCGCCGCCGAAGGCCGGCTGTACCCGATCAGCCTGGGCGCCGAAGGCTCGTGCCAGATTGGCGGCACCATCGCCACCAACGCGGGCGGCACGGGCGTGCTGCGCTACGGCAATACGCGCGACAACATCCTGGGCCTGGAAGTGGTGCTGCCCGATGGCGCCATCTGGAACGGCCTGACGGCGCTGCGCAAGAACAATACCGGCTTCGACTTGAAGCATCTGTTCATCGGCGCGGAAGGCACGATGGGCATCGTCACCGCCGCCGTGCTGAAGCTGCATCCGCTGCCCACCAGCCACGCCGTGGCGTGGATCGCCCCCGACAGCCCGCAAGCCGCGCTCGACATCCTGGGCCTGTTCCAACGCGCCTGCGGTTCGCGCTTGTCGGCGTTTGAAATGATCGACAGCAACCAGCTGGACATCGTCATGGCGCACGTGCCGGGCCGCAAGAATCCGCTGGCGGGCGCGCATCCCTGGCATGTGCTGGTGGAATTGTCTGACACCGGCAGCGGTGCTGAACTGCAAGACCTGCTGCAACAGATTCTGGAACAAGCCTCCGAACTCGGCTTGCTGCACGACGCCGTCATCGCCAGCAACGACACGCAGCGCGCCGCGCTGTGGGAAGTGCGCCATAGCGTGTCCGAGGGCAATAAGAAAGCGGGCGTGGGCCTGACGACCGACAGCGCCGTCCCGGTCTCCAGCGTGCCGCGCTTCATCGAAGACGCCACCGCCGCCGTGCGCCGTCTGGTGCCTGACCTGCCCGTGCTCATCGTGGCCCATCTGGGCGACGGCAACGTGCACTTCATTCCGTTCTTCACGTTCGACGCCTGGAACGCCCTGCCCGACCGCGACACGATGGCCGCCAATATCCGCCGCGCCGTCAACGATGTGGCCGATGCGCTGGGCGGCACGTTCAGCGCCGAGCACGGCGTGGGCCGCACATCACTGGCCGAGATGGCGCACTACAAATCGCCCGTCGAACTGACCATGATGCGCGCGCTGAAATCCACCTTCGATCCCGCCAACCTATTCAACCCCGGCCGCTTGCTGCCTTGATCCGCCGTCCCTGACCCGACCCGCAGGAGTCTTCCATGAAATCGATCCCCCATAACGCTTCGCGCCGCACCGCGCTGAAAACCGTTGCCGCCGGCGCCGCCGCGCTGGCCATGCCCATGATCTGGACGCCGTCGCGTGCGGCGTCCAAGCGCATCGTGGTGCGCGATGACGGCGGCATCTACAGCAAGGCGTATGGCGCCGTGTTCTACAAGCCGTTCACGGAAGCCACCGGCATTCAGGTGGTGGGTGTGCAGGCCAACGCCGAACCCACCGCGCAGATCCGGAGCATGGTGGACACCGGCAACTACACCTGGGACATGGCCAAGATTAGCCAGCCCGCCATCCTGATGCTGACCGAAGGCGGCAAGGTGTACCTGGAAAAGCACGGCCTGGAATCCGACCCGGTCGTGGCCACGATTCCCAAGCAATACATGTCGCCGTACGGCGTGGGCAACAACGTCTACACGACCGTGCTGGCGTATCGCACCGATGCCTTCAAGGGCCGCCGCGCGCCGGCCTCGTGGGCCGACTTCTGGAACGTGAAAGACATCCCCGGCCGCCGCGGCCTGCGCAAGCATCCGTTCGACACCATCGAAGAAGCCCTGATGGCCGACGGCGTGCCGACCGACAAGGTCTACCCCTGCGACATCGACCGCGCACTGGCCAGCCTGGACAAGGTGAAGCCGTCGGTAGACGTGTGGTGGAACACGGGCGCGCAGGTTGAGCAGATGCTGGGATCGGGCGAAGTCGACATGATCGCCACCTGGGTCTCGCGCGCGCAATCGGCAATTGCCAACGGCGCGCCGGTGCAGATCGTGTGGGATCAAAACATCTGGGGCTGCGACAACTGGTCCATCTTGAAAGGCACGCCCAACGCCGACGCTTGCCGCGAGTTCATCAAGTTTGCATCCGACCCCAAGCGTCAGGCGGCGCTGGTCGAGTACTTTGCCGCGGGCGTGACGCAACCCGCCGCCTTTGACTACATCAAGGCCGACGTGGCGCGCAATTGCCCGACCCACCCCGACAACATCAAGAGCGGCCTGCACATCAACGCGGCCTACTGGCTGGACAAGCAGCGCGATGTGCTCGAGCGCTTCAACGGCTGGGTCCTGAAGTAATTCTTTCCTGAATGAACACCATGTCTTCTTCCAATCTGCAAATCTCGGGTCTGGGCAAACGCTATGGCGATTTCGTTGCGCTGGCGCCCACGCACCTGGACGTCGCCCGCGGCGAATTCCTGACGCTGCTCGGTCCGTCCGGCTCCGGCAAGACCACCCTCTTGAGCCTGATCGCCGGCCTGGCGCAGCCCGACGAGGGCCGCGTGCTGATCGACGGCGCCGACGTCACGTATGGCGCGCCGTATGAACGGGATATCGGCATGGTGTTCCAGAACTACGCGCTGTTTCCGCACATGAGCATCGAGGAGAACATTGCGTTCCCCTTGAAGATGCGCAAGGTGCCGGCGGCCGAAGCGCGCCGCCGTGCGCACGAAGCGCTGGAAATGGTGCGGCTGCCGCACGTGGCGTCGCGCCTGCCGCGCGAGCTGTCTGGCGGCCAGCAGCAGCGCATTGCGCTTGCGCGCTGCATGGTCTATCGCCCCGCCATCATCCTGATGGACGAACCGCTGGGCGCGCTGGACAAGAAGCTGCGCGACCAGATGCAGCTGGAGATCAAGCGCATCCACCGCGAGCTGGGCACCACCATCGTGTACGTGACGCACGACCAGGAAGAGGCCATGACCATGTCTGACCGCATCTGCCTGATGAACGGCGGCGCGATCGAACAGCTGGGCACGCCGGCCGACCTGTACTTCCGCCCGCGCACGCTGTTCGTGGCGGACTTCCTGGGCGAATCGAACCTGCTGCAAGGCGAGGTCACCGCAGTTGATGGCGACACGCTGACGGTCAAGCTGGCGCATCAGGGCGTGACGGGGCAGGCGCTGTCCAACGGCTCGCCCATCAAGGCGGGGCAGAAGGTCACGGTGATGTTGCGCCCGCAGAACCTGCGCGTGTCGGCGAGCGGCCCCGGCCTGACCGGCAAGCTGCTTGATGTGATGGTAACGGGCAGCCTCACTAAGCTGTACCTGGATTCGGGCGTGCCAGACGCCGCACCGATCGTCGTGGCCTACCCGACCCAGCGCGAAGCCGAGCAATACGCCATCGGCCAGCCGCTCTCGGTCAGCTGGCAAGCCGCCGACGCGGTGGCCATTGCGGAGTAAACGCATGACAACCCTTGCTACTCCTCGCAAGCGCATGAGCGCGGGCCGCCGACATTTCCTGATGGCGGCCCCGCTGGTCGTGCTGCTGCTGGTGCTGCTCATCTACCCCGTGGGCCAGTTGCTGCTGCTCAGCGTTGTCGGCGACCAGGGCTTCACGTTGTCGCAGTATCACCGGCTGTTTGAATCGTCGGTCTATGTGAACGTGCTGCTGATCACGTTGAAGATTTCGTTGTGGACGACGTTCTTCGCCGTGGTCGCGGGCTACCCCGTGGCCTACCTG
The DNA here is from genome assembly GCF_902859595.1 of Achromobacter kerstersii. Lineage (GTDB taxonomy): Bacteria > Pseudomonadota > Gammaproteobacteria > Burkholderiales > Burkholderiaceae_B > Achromobacter > Achromobacter kerstersii. Next base: position 22,799 of record NZ_CADIJQ010000012.1, read on the forward strand.
ATATCCAGCCTGTCGGCCAAGCGCAAGACGTCGCTGCTGTTCTGGGTGCTGCTGTCGTTCTGGACGAGCTTCCTGGTGCGCACCTTTGCATGGGTGGTGCTGCTGGGCCGCAACGGCGTCGTCAATCAGCTGCTGCAAGCGCTGGGCATTCTGGATGCGCCCGCCAACCTGCTCTACAACTTCGGCAGCGTGCTGGTGGGCATGGTCCATGCGCTGATGCCGCTGGCGGTGCTGACGATGCTGTCCGTGATGGAGAACATTGACCGCAACCTGCCGCGCGCCGCGTCCACGTTGGGCGCACGGCCAGGCACAGCGTTCTGGAAGATCTATTTCCCGCTGTCGATGCCGGGCGTTGCGGCGGCCGCCATCATGGTGTTCGTGACCGCGATCGGCTTTTTCATCACGCCCGCGCTGTTGGGCGGACGCAAGGAAACGATGATCACGCAGATCATCATTGACCAGGTCCAGCAGACCATGAACTGGGAGTTCGCCGGCGCGGTGTCGGTGTTGCTGCTGGTGGTGGTGCTGGTGGTCTTTGCGATCTACGACAAGGTGCTGGGCCTGTCGACGATGACGGGCGGCGCGTCCACCCGCGTGCGCGCATCGGGCAAGGAAAGCCTGTCGCGCCGGGCGGGCGATGCGGTGCTGACGGTGCTGGCGAACGTGTCTGATGCGATGTTTGCGTTGCTGCCCAAGCGCGTGCGCCGGTCGGTGTCTGGCACCGGCCAGTCGCGCACGTTGTGGTGGATTGTGCTGGGCGTGCTGGCGTTCCTGAGCGCGCCGGCGTTTCTGATGATTCCGCTGTCATTCGATTCCGGCTCGGGCCTGACGTGGCCGCCCAAGGGCTTTTCGCTGCAATGGTACGAGCAGATGTTCACGTCGCCCGTGTGGATGCAGGCGATCACGCGGTCGTTGATCGTGGGCGTGGGCACGGGATTTCTGGCAATGCTGATCGGCACGCCCGCCGCCTTCCTGCTGGTGCGCGCGAACATGCGTGGCAAGTCGGCGATGCTGGCGTTTGTGCTGTCCCCGATTGTTGTGCCGCGCATGATCATCGCGGTGGGCATGTTCTATTTCTTTGCGCGTGTGGGCTTGGTGGGCTCGACCATCGGCCTGATTCTGGCGCACACGGTGGTGGCGGTGCCGTATGTGGTGATCACCATGATGGCGGTGCTACGCAACTACGACACGCGTCTGGATCTGGCGGCGCAGAGCCTGGGCGCAGGCCCGTGGGCAACGCTGCGGTTTGTGACGTTCCCGATTCTGAGCGCGGGGCTGATGTCGTCATTCCTGTTCGCCTTCGCAACGTCGTTCGATGAACTGACGATTGCGCTGTTCGCCTCCGGCGGGTTGAACGCCACGCTGCCCAAGCAATTCTGGGACGAAGTGACGCTGCAAATTTCCCCGGTGATCGCAGCGGTCTCGACGTGCCTGTTCATTTTCATTGCCGCGCTGATCTGGCTGGCCGACCGTCTGCGCCGGCGCAGCCTGGCCAACTGATCTCCGCGCGTTTGATTGTTTTTTTAGGATACGCAACATGCTGAATGCCCAACACTTGCGCGGAGTTTTCCCCGCGATCCCGACGCCGGTCAACGCCGACGACACCATCAACGTGCCGGCCACCAAAGCGCTGATCGGCTATCTGCTCAAGCAAGGCATCGACGGCTTGGTGCCGTTGGGCGGCACGGGCGAATACGGCGCCCTGTCCCGCGAAGAACGCGTGCGCATGTGCCGGCTGACGGTGGAAACCGTTGAAGGCCGAGTGCCGGTGATTCCTGGCGTGCTGGACCCCGGCTATTACGACGCGATCCAAGCCGGCCGTGAGTTCGCCAAGACCGGCGCCGATGCGCTGATGGTGCTGACGCCCTACTACACGACGCCAACGCAAGCCGGCATCCGGGATTACTTCATGCGCTACGCGGACGAGTCGCCGCTGCCGATCATGATTTACGAAATCCCGTACCGCACGCGCATCGCGATTGCACCGGAAGTGCTGCACGAGCTGTCACGGCATCCGAACATCATCGGCATGAAGGCATGCAATACCGACATGTACCATTTCCTGCGCACGGTGGCGGGCGTGGATGATTCGTTCGCGGTGTTCAGCGGTGAAGACACGCTGCTGCCGGTTCATCTGGCGGCGGGTGCGCGCGGTGGGATCGTGGTGACGGCAAGTTTGCTGCCGACTGCATGGCGCAAGGTTTATACGCTGGCGGCGGAGGGGCGCACGAAGGAGTCGATGGAATTGCATCGCCGTTTGATTCCGATGATGAATCTGGCGTTTGCGGAAACGAATCCGGGGCCGATGAAGTCGGTGATGGATTTGATCGGCGTGAACGCACCGGAAGTGCTGGACCCGTTGGTATCGCCGGCGGACAGCTTGCAGACGGCTTTGCGGGCGGAAGTTGCGGCGTTGTTGAAGGAGTTCGAGGGGGTGGGGGTTTAGTTGTTGTTTTGATGGGCGGGGGTGGTGTTGTTCGGTGGGGTGGTGAGTTCTTTAGACGCCCGTGGTGTCGGGGGCCTGGGGTGCGCGGGGCAACGATTGCGGTCCGGAGCCTTCGCTCCGGACTGCCCCGTCGTCATCTTCGTCCAGGCCTACGGCCTTCCCTTCAGATTCCCTCGGGCTTATCGACGCCCCGCGCACCCCAGGCCCCCGACACCACGGGCTCCGTCAGTTGCAATCTCGCGTCAGCTGGGACGATTCGTTTTCTTAGGGTTCTCGCCACGTGATTTTTGGTGGTGGAAGATCTTGCGGGGCCCGCTCCAGGCCGGCCGCGCGGGCGGCCTTTTGGAGCTTACGCGTAGTGGTACGTCGTCGCGCTGTTCGCTTCGCGTGTGGCAGCGATGTTCGAGCTCTTCTTCGTGACTTGAAGCCCTTAAAAATGCAGTCAGACTGCATTTTTAATTGCAACAGTGCGCTGGTTCTTTTTAGGAAATGCAGTCTGACTGCATTAATGCGAACATCGCCAGCGCTTCGTAGGATGGCTGACGTGAGTGACGCTCTGCGCGAGCACCGATGCACGCTACACAACACCCCTCATCGTCCGTCGCATGATGACCGCCACTTAAACCCCGGTGCGTGGCGCGCAACGAGTTGGCATGCGCAAGACAGTTCGCGCCGCGCGCCACCCTTTACCCCCCCAAAAAACCTGCGGCGCGAGCATTAGAAAACCGCTCTGCACATTCGCGAAAGCGACTACCGCGCACACGCCCACCAATGCGTATGCCGAGTAAGGCCGCCCGCGCGGCCGCCACTCGGCGGGCCCCGCAGCACTCGTGACTAAGGCACGTCCTAGCAGCGCGACGAACCAAGACGCAGGCAGCCCGTCGGCGCGGTGGCCCTGACTGCGCGCAACCTCGATGCGCCCGAGGGAATCTGAAGGAACCCGCCGAAGGCGGGTGACGAAGATGACGAGGGGGAAGTCCGGAGCGAAGGCTCCGGACCGCAATCGTGGGCGCGCGCAGTCAGGGCCACCGCGCCGACGGGCGACCTACGAAGATCAACGACCGCCCTCAAAAACCCGACGCCCGCCTCACGAAGACCCTCAACCGCCCCCGAAGCCGACCGCCCCAAAAACCCCTACCTCGAATAAGCCGAGAACTTAGACTTAGAAATCGACGTAGCTGCCACCTGCACATGCGGCGCCAGTTCTGCTTCCACCTTAGCCACCGTCCACCGCGTCGTCGGCACAGAAATATTGATCGCCGCCACCGCAAAACCGCGATGATCCGTGACCGGCGCCGCCACCGAAATATCCCCCAGCACCGTTTCGTTCACGATGATCGCGTAGCCCTTTTCCGCCACGCGCTGCACGCGGTCCAGCAGCTTCTCCGGGTTCACTTCCGTGTACGGCGTAATCGCTTCCAGGCGCGTCTGCGCCAGGATCTCGCGGCGGTGTTCGTCAGACAGGCGGGACAGAATTGCCGTACCCGATGCCGTGAAGAACGCCGGCAGGCGGCTGCCTACCGCGATGTCCACGTTCACCAGATGGTGGCCCGGAAAGCGCGCCACGAACACGATCTCGTGGCCGTCCAGTTCTTGCAGATTGGTCGTCTCACCCAACGTCCGACTGATGTCCAGCAGATACGGCGACGCCTTGTCGATCAGCTCATTCGCGCGCACATAGTTGTACGAGAATTGCAGCACCTTCGGCGTCAGGCCGTAGTTGCGCGTGTCGGGAATGCGGCGCAGATAGCCCAGCGTTTCCAGCGTGTAGACCAGGCGTTGCGTGGCGCTGCGGTCCAGGCCCGAGGCGCGTGCGATATCGGCCAGCGTCATGTGGCGTTTCGAACCGTCGAACGCGTGCAGCACCTGAAAGGCTTTTTCAGTGGAACCGACAAACAGCGACGACCGGGTCCCGGTCGTCGCCTGCGGTTTTTCCGTGTCGTCGATAGTTGTTTTGCGCACAGAGACCAGCCTATTGAGTTCTAGGGATGCCACGCAAGAATCAACGCGAGGCGGGATTTGCCGGCCCGTCCTCGCGTATTGCGCTTAATTTAATTGTAATTCAATTATTAATATCGAATAACAATGACTTTATGCCAATGGCACCCCGGGTTGCGATGCCGAACGCGTATCGGGAATCGGGTGGCAGGACTGCGGGTGATACGTGTGCACGACCGACAATTTCACGCGGTCGCTGCGGTTGCCTTGCGCGGCGTGCAGCGTGCGGCAATGGAAGAACACCACGTCGCCCGCCTCAAGGTCAGGGCAGACCGCGCGGGCAATCCACTCGGCGTTTTGCGGCGCGTCGTCGCGAAAGAATTTCTTGTCGTCGAATTGGTCGGGCGTGAAGGCTGCCGCGTGCGAGCCCGGAATGAACGACAGGCCGCCGTTGTTGCGGGTTTCCGGCCCCAGGGCCAGCCAACAGGACACCAGGTCGGTGTCTGAAAATGACCAGTAGCGGATGTCCTGGTGCCAGCCCGTCAGGCTGCCATAGGCGGGGTGCTTGGTCATCACGCAGTTGTGGTGAACGGTGGACAGCACCGCAGGTTCGCCGAAGTAGCGGGCCAGCCATTGGGCAATGCGCGGGTCGGTTGCCCATTGCGCAAACAGCGGGTCGCGGGCGTAGGCGCTTAGCAGGCGGCGCACCGTCAGGCCGCCTTCAGCGGTGCGGGACTCGGGTGCGCCGGGGTAGCGCAGGTCAGCTTCGTATTCAATGGGCGCCACGTGCTCTTGCAAGTGGCGCTCGGCCAGCGCGCGCAGCGCGGCGACTTGTTCTGCGGGCACGAACTGGCGCGCCACCACAAACCCCTGCTCGCGCAGGACCGCTATCTGATCATCAGGCAGTAACCCGGACATCTCAATCCTCACACCCCGCGGCGGTTGCGAAGCGTCTGCGTGCGGGGCAGGCGCGTACCGGTCAGGCGCCGGTATACGCGGGGATGGCTAGATTACCAAAAGCATCGTCCGCGCCGGGCGTGGCCGCGTCAGGCGGAGGGTGTTTTTTCTATGGGCGCAGGCACGGGAACCGGCACGGGTGGATGCAAGCGCGCCGCATCGCGCTCCGTCACTTCGTGGTGCACCCATTCGCGCCACACCGCCACCAGCAACGCCATCAGCACCGGGCCGACGAACAAGCCGACGATCCCCATGGTTTTCACGCCGCCCACCAGGCCGAAGAAGGTCGGCAGGAACGGCAGTTTGACAGGGCCGCCCACCAAGCGCGGGCGCAGGGTCTTGTCGACGATGAAGAGTTCAACGCTGCCCCACACCATCAGCGCGATACCAGCAACCACATGGCCGGAACCCACCAGGTACAGCGACACCAGCGTGAACGACAGCGGCGCGCCGCCAGGGATCAACGCCATGAAACCCGTGACCACGCCCAGCAGCACGGGCGACGGCACGCCCGCCACCCAGTACGCGACACCCAGCACAAAGCCTTCGCCCAGCGCGATCAGGCCCATGCCGGTTACGGTGGAATTGATGGTGGCCGGCACCACGCGCGAAAAGCGCTGCCAGCGCGCCGGCAGAATGCGTTCGCCCAGCACGTCCAGCTGAGCCACCATGCGGATGCCGTCCTTATAGACAAAGAACAGCGTGATCAGCATGAACAGCACGGTCAGCAGCAGCTGGAACACATTGCCCGTGGCCGCCAGCACCATGCGGTAGATGTTGCCCAGATGTTCACCGCTGACGGCTTCGACCAGCGCGCCCAAGGCATGGGGCTGGCCAATATAGGATTCCCAGTACTGCCCCAGCCGCTCGCCCACGGCGGGCATGGACGTGATCCAGTTCGGCACCGCCACGCCGTGGCGGTTGGCCGCAATGGCCCAGGCGAAGAAGGTGCTGGCTTCCTTGATGGCGTAAGACAGCGCCAGCGTGAGCGGCACGATCAGTACGACGATGACCATCAGCAGCGCCAACGACGCCGCAATCGCGGTGCGGCCGCCGCAGCGCACGACCAGGCGCTGGTACAAGGGCCAGCTGGCCAGACCAATAATGAGCGCCGCCAGGGCGGGAACGAGGAAGCCGCTAAGGAAGTAAACCCCTGCCAACAAGACAAGCAGCAGCAGCCAACGGGCGATCAGGTAAGCGGGTAGAACAGGCTGCATAGAGCGGATCGACAGTAAGGGCGTTGTAGGCTTTGACTGTCGGACTATACAGACGTTTCATAAAATACGAGGGACGCAAGCCCTGTATTTACTACGGGGTTTCCCGTGTTTTGACGGCGTGGCGGACGCGCAGGCCCGCCACGCGCCACGCGCGATTCTTACAGCGCGTACTCCGCCGCCTCTTCACGCGGGCTGCGGCGGCGCTGGGGCGCGGTCTGGATCAGGGCGGGTTCGGGTTGCGGTTGCGCCATCGTCATCGCGCTGGGCATGCCCAGCTGGCGCTGGTACACGCCGCAGCTTGCCGCCGACGGATCGGTTTCGTCGCGGCCGCTCAGCAGCGGGCAACCGGCGAACAATTCCGCCACCCAGTCCGTAAACGCACGCACCTTGGGCGACAACTGCCGGCTTTGCGGGTACAGCACCGAAATCGGCGTTGAACTGGGTTTCCACTGCGGCAGAATTTCGATCAGCTCGCCCGATTGCAGATGCGGCAATGCCATATAGCGCGCCACCTGGATCAGGCCAAAGCCCTTCAACCCGCAATCCAGATACGCGCCGGCCTCGTTCACGGCGACCGTGCCCTTCATGTCCACTTCCTGGTGCTTGCCATCCACCTTGAAGTCCCAGGCGCAGTTGCGGCCCGTGCGGCTCATGAAGTAATGCACGGCGTGGTGGTCGCGCAACGACTCGATGGTTTGCGGCATGCCGTAGCGCGCCACATACGTGGGCGACGCGCAGGTCACGGTTTGCAGGGTGCCAATTCGGCGCGCGACCAGGCTGGAATCTTCCAGCTCACCCCCGCGGATGACGCAGTCGACGGCCTCTTGCACCATATCCACAGGGCGGTCGCCCAAGCCCAGCACCAGCTCGACGTCGGGGTATTTGTCGTGGAAATCACACAATGAGGGAATCAGGATCAGGCGCCCGATGCAGGTCGGCACGTCGATGCGCAGCCGGCCCTTCAAGCGCAGGGCCGCTTCCTGGAAGCAGGCCTCGGTTTCCTCGACGTCGGCAAGAATGCGCACGCAGTGCTGGTAATAGCCCGCGCCGTCGGGCGTCAGGCCGATACGGCGCGTGGTGCGATTGAGCAGGCGCACGCCCAGCAGGCGTTCGAGGTTCTGAATGATGGTGGTGACGGTGGTGCGCGGAAGCGAGAGGCTGTCGGCCGCCCGGGTGAAGCTATTGGCGTCCACGACGCGCACAAACACCTGCATAGCCTGAAAACGGTCCATGGCGGCGGTGTCCTTTAGGCAAAAAAGTCGGGGTGAACGGAGCATAACCCGATTTCGGCGCTGATTAGTCATTCTCGCCGAACAGTGTTGCCGGAATAGACAGGTTTATCCGGCCCCACAAAACACTCAGAATGCAAACCATCTTGAAGTGCCCTTGCCTCCCGGCGACCCCACAGGGCATGTCAACCCTCAGCTTCCGTCCCCGCAGAGCCGCTTCGCCAAAGCGCTCTGACCAGGACTCGCAACTCCGCTTGATGTTGCACCGCAGCATAAGCATATGCAAACGGACGCTAAGGACTGCCATGCCACGGACCGCCGCAGCCGCCTCCGCCCCAGGCCCAAACAAGCGCGCTTTCGCTCCTATACCCCTCAAGGAAACATCATGGTTTCGCGTAATCGTATTGCTATGTTCGTCGTCTTTGCCGCCGTGCTCGCGGCCGGAGGCGGCTACGCCCTCACCCGCGGCCCGGCCGGCGGCAATGTCGCCATGGCCCAGGGCGCCCCGGCCGCCACGCCCGTCGAAGTGGCCGAAGTCGTCACCAAGACCATCGTGGATTGGCAGCGCTATTCCGGCCGCCTGGAAGCGATTGACCGCGTCGACATCCGCCCGCTGGTCTCTGGCACGCTGACGCAAGTGCACTTCCAGGACGGCACCATCGTCAAGAAGGGCGACGTGCTCTTCACCATCGATCCGCGCCCCTACGCGGCCGAAGTCGACCGCGCCGCGGCCGCCCTGACGGCAGCCAAAGCCCGCGCGTCGTACACCGCCACGGACCTGGCCCGCGGCCAGCGCCTGCTGACGGACAACGCCATCGCCCGCCGCGACTTCGAAGAAAAGCAGAACGCCGCGCGCGAAGCCGCCGCCAACCTGCAAGGCGCGCAAGCCGCGCTGGACTACGCGAAGCTGAACCTGGGCTACACCCGCATCGAAGCGCCGGTGGCCGGCCGCGTCTCGCGCGCTGAAGTCACCGTGGGCAACGTCGTCGCAGCCGGCGCCGGTTCGGTGCCGCTGACGACGCTGGTGTCGGTGTCGAAGATGTACGCATCGTTCGACGTGGACGAACAAACCTTCCTGCGCTACGTGAACCCCGCCCGCAATGGCAAGGCTGGCTCGGTGCCCGTTGAGCTGGGTCTGGCGAACGAAGACGGCTACTCTCGCACGGGCTTCGTGCAATCGGTGGACAACCGCCTGGATGCAACGTCCGGCACGATCCGCGTGCGCGCCGAGTTCGACAACGCCGACGGCTCGCTCTTGCCCGGCCTGTACGCCCGCGTCCGCCTGGGCGGCAGCGACCCGCGTTCTGCCGTGCTGATCGATGAAAAAGCCATCGGCACCGACCAGGACAAGCGCTACGTGCTGGTGCTGGACGACAAAAACCACGCCGTCTATCGCCAAGTGAAGCTGGGCGCCAACCAGGAAGGCCTGCGTGTCGTGGATTCCGGCCTGGCCGCCGGTGAACGCATCGTCGTCAACGGCCTGCAACGCATCCGCCCCGGCGACGCCGTCGCCCCGACCGTCGTCCCCATGGTCGCCGCCAAGAGCGCCCCGGTCCAGACCGCCGCGGCCCAACTGAAGTAAGGCCTGCGCGTCTACAGAGAACGTCCATGAATATCTCAAAGTTCTTCATCGACCGGCCGATTTTTGCCGGCGTGCTGTCCATCCTGGTGCTGCTGGCGGGCCTTCTGGCCATGTTCCAGCTGCCCATTTCCGAATACCCGGAAGTCGTGCCGCCATCGGTGGTGGTGCGCGCGCAGTACCCCGGCGCCAACCCCAAGGTCATCGCCGAGACCGTCGCGTCGCCGCTGGAAGAATCCATCAACGGCGTCGAAGACATGCTGTACATGCAGTCGCAGGCCAACAGCGACGGCAACCTGACGCTGACGGTCAACTTCAAGCTGGGCGTGGACCCGGACAAGGCGCAGCAGCTGGTGCAGAACCGCGTGTCGCAAGCGCTGCCGCGCCTGCCGCCGGACGTGCAGCGCCTGGGCGTGACCACGGCGAAAAGCTCGCCCACGCTGACGCTGGTCGTGCACTTGATCTCGCCGAACGACCGCTACGACATCACCTACCTGCGCAACTACGCCATCCTGAACGTCAAGGATCGTCTGGCCCGCATCACGGGCGTGGGCGAAGTAACGGTGTGGGGGTCGGGCAACTACTCGATGCGCGTGTGGCTTGACCCGCAAAAGGTGGCGCAGCGCGGCATGACCGCGTCTGAAGTGGTCGCCGCCATCCGCGAACAGAACGTGCAAGTGGCCGCCGGCGTGATCGGCGCGTCGCCCACGCAAGGCGATGTGCCGTTGCAACTGAACGTGAACGCTCGCGGCCGTCTGCAAAGCGAAGAGGAATTCCGCGACATCATCCTGAAGACCTCGCCCGACGGCGCCGTGACGCACTTGTCCGACGTTGCCCGCGTGGAATTGGATGCACAGGAATACGGCCTGCGTTCGCTGCTGGACAACAAGCAGGCAGTCGGCATGGGCATCATGCAATCGCCGGGCGCAAACGCGTTGGACGTGTCGTCCAAGGTGCGCGCCGCCATGACCGAGCTGGCGCAAGACTTCCCGCCGGGCGTGGAATACCGCATCGAATACGACCCCACGCAGTTCGTGCGTTCCAGTATCGAAGCCGTGGTGCACACGCTGCTGGAAGCCATCGCGCTGGTCGTGCTGGTGGTGATTCTGTTCCTGCAAACGTGGCGCGCGTCGATCATCCCGCTCTTGGCCGTGCCGGTCTCCATCGTGGGCACGTTCGCGCTGCTGCTGGTGTTTGGCTATTCGATCAACGCCTTGTCGCTGTTCGGGATGGTGCTTGCCATCGGGATTGTGGTGGACGACGCCATCGTGGTGGTGGAAAACGTCGAACGCAATATCGCGGCGGGCTTGAGTCCACGCGACGCCACCTACCGCGCCATGCGCGAAGTCAGCGGCCCCATCATCGCCATCGCGTTGACGCTCTGCGCCGTGTTCGTGCCGCTGGCGTTCATGACGGGCCTGACCGGCCAGTTCTACAAGCAGTTCGCCATGACCATCGCCATCTCGACGGTGATCTCGGCCTTTAACTCGCTGACCCTGTCGCCCGCGCTGTCGGCCCTGCTGCTGAAAAGCCATCACGACAAGCAAGACTGGCTGACCCGTGGCATGAACCGTGTCTTCGGCCGCTTCTTCAACTGGTTCAACAACATGTTTGGCCGCGCGTCCGAGTCCTATGGCACGGGCGTGTCCGGCGTGATCCGCCGCAAGGCCGGCGCGATGGGCGTGTACGCGGTGCTGGTGGCCGCCACCATCGGCGTGTCGTACCTGGTGCCAGGCGGCTTTGTGCCGGCGCAAGACAAGCAGTACCTGATCGGCTTCACGCAGTTGCCCAACGGCGCGTCGCTGGACCGCACGGAAGCCGTGATCCGCCGCATGAGCGACATCGCCCTGAAGGAACCCGGCGTGCAATCCGCCATCGCCTTCCCCGGCCTGTCGATCAACGGCTTTACCAACAGCTCCAGCGCCGGCATCGTGTTCGTGACGCTCAAGCCCTTTGAAGAACGCAAGGGCGCTGAACTGTCGGGCAACGCCATTGCCGCATCGCTGAACCAGAAGTTTGCGGCCATCCCGGAGTCGTTCATTGCCGTGTTCCCGCCCCCGCCTGTGATGGGTTTGGGCACGCTCGGCGGCTTCAAGCTGCAACTGGAAGACCGCGCCGCGCTGGGCTACGCCGAACTGGACAAGGCCAAGCAGGCCTTCCTGGAAAAGGCGCGCCAAACGCCTGAGCTCGGCCCCGCGTTCTCCAGCTACGAAATCAACGTGCCGCAACTGGATGTGGACCTGGACCGCGTGAAGGCCAAGCAGCTGGGTGTGCCGGTGACGGAAGTGTTCGACACCATGCAGATCTATCTGGGCTCGATGTACGTGAACGACTTCAACCGCTTTGGCCGCGTGTTCCAGGTGCGCGCCCAAGCCGATGCGCCGTTCCGCGCCCACGCCGACGACATCCTGCAACTGAAGACCCGCAACGCCGCGGGCGACATGGTGCCGTTGTCGTCGCTGGTGACGGTGAAGCAAACGTTCGGCCCCGAAATGGTGGTGCGCTACAACGGCTACACCGCCGCCGACATCAACGGCGGCCCGGCGCCCGGCTACTCGTCTGACCAGGCGCAAGCCGCGGCCGAACGCGTCGCCGCCGAGACGCTGCCGCGTGGCGTGAAGTTCGAATGGACTGACCTGACGTATCAGCAAATTCTGGCGGGCAATGCCGGCTTGTGGGTATTCCCGATCAGCGTGCTGCTGGTGTTCCTGGTGCTGGCCGCGTTGTACGAAAGCCTGACCCTGCCGTTGGCCGTGATCCTGATCGTGCCGATGAGCATCCTGGCCGCCCTGACGGGCGTCTACCTGACGGGCAACGACAACAACATCTTCACGCAGATCGGCTTGATGGTGCTGGTGGGCTTGTCGGCGAAGAACGCGATTCTGATCGTGGAATTCGCAAGAGAGCTGGAGATGAGCGGCCGCACGCCGTTGGAAGCCGCCATCGAAGCCAGCCGCCTGCGTCTGCGCCCGATCTTGATGACGTCCATCGCGTTCATCATGGGTGTGGTGCCGCTGGTGCTGTCGTCCGGCGCCGGTTCGGAAATGCGCCACGCGATGGGGGTTGCCGTGTTCTTCGGGATGCTGGGCGTGACCTTGTTCGGCCTGTTCCTGACGCCGGTGTTCTACGTGCTGCTGCGTTCGCTGGGCGGCAAGCCGCTGCACTCGGCGGCCCCGCATGAAGCGCCGGAGTGCGCCCCGCACATCGACACGAACGCGCCGCCCGCCACGCAGACTCACGCATAAAGCCGGCAGACAAAAAGAGAAGCCAGCGCGTCCCGCCCCACCCGGCGGGGCGCGCGCCAAAGAGAATTCATCATGATCCAAAGACTGACCCGCGGTTCCGCCCTGCTTGCCGTCCTGCTCGTGCTGGCCGGCTGCGCGGTGGGCCCCACCTACGAAAAGCCGTCTGCCGCCGCGCCCGCGGCATTCAAGGAAGCCGCGCTGCCCGCCGCTGAAGCCGGCACCTGGAAGCCCGCCGAGCCGTCGGAAGACGCGCTGCGCGGCGCCTGGTGGAAGGTGTTCGGCGACGAGGGCCTGAACCAGCTGGAAGACGAAGCGCAACAGGCCAACCAGAACCTGCAAGCCGCCGCCGCCCGCCTGGCGCAATCCCGCGCGCTGCAACGCGAAGCCCGCGCCGGCTTCTTCCCCACGCTGGACGCCGCCTTCGGCCCCAACCGCCAACGCCCGTCGGCCGTATCGCAAGGCCTGCCCGACGGCACCTCAACCTCGCCGGTCACGACGTGGCGCGCGCAAGGCGCGGTGTCGTATGAAGCCGACCTGTTCGGCCGCGTGGCCTCCACCGCAGACGCCGCCACCGCTGACGCCCAGCAAAGCGAAGCGCTGTACCGTTCGGTGCTGCTGGCCTTGCAGGCAGACGTGGCCACCACGTACTTCCTGGTCCGCGAACAAGACGCCGAATCGCAGCTCTACCGCCAAACGGTCAAGCTGCGCACCGACACCTTGCAACTGATCCAGCGTCGCTACGACGCCGGCGACATCAGCGAACTGGACCTGGCGCGCGCCAAGGCCGAACTCGCATCCGCGCAATCGGAAGCACTAGGCATCGATCGCCGCCGCGCCGCGTCTGAACACGCGCTGGCCGTGCTGCTGGGCCGCGCCCCGTCCGACTTCACGATGCCGCCGCAGCCCATCCAGAAGGTCGCCTTGTCGATCCCCGCCGGCTTGCCGTCGACCTTGCTGGAACGCCGCCCCGACATCGCCGCCGCCGAACGCGCCATGGCCGCCGCCAACGCCCGGGTCGGCGCCGCCAAGTCCGCGTTCTTCCCGCGCCTGGACATCACCGGCGCCTTCGGCTACGAGTCGTCTGACCTGGGCAACCTGTTCCAATGGTCCAGCCGCACGTTCCTGCTCGGCCCGCTTGTCGGCGCCGCGCTGTCGATGCCCATCTTCGACGGCGGCCGCCGCCAAGCCGGCCTGGACCGCGCCCGCGCCGTCTACGAAGAAGACGTCGCCGTCTACCGCCAAACCGTCCTGAACGCGTTCCGCGAAGTCGAAGACAACCTGGCCAACCTGCGCATCCTGTCCGACCAGACCAAGGCCCAAGACGCCGCCGTCGACGCCTCGGCCCGCGCCGCCAAGCTGTCCCACACGCAGTATCGCGAAGGTTCGATCAGCTACCTGGACGTCATCGAAGCCGACCGCAGCGTCCTCTTGCAACAACGCGTGGCCGTGCAATTGAGCGGCGAGCAAGCAAGATCAGCCGTAGAACTGATCCGCGCCATTGGCGGCGGCTGGGAAAACCCGGTCCCGCCCGAAACGGTAGCCGCCAAGTAGGACCGGTGCGTTGATAGCGTGTATTGGAGTAGTGTGCTGAGTGTGCTGGAGTCAGACTGCATTTTTGAAATTGCAGTCTGACTCCAGCAGCAGACTCCAGCAGCACGAAATTGCAGTCTGACACCAGAATTACGAAACGGTGGCCACCAAAGAAATGCAGTCTGACACCAGAAATAAATTGCAGTCTGACTCCTCCCTCCAAGCAGCGCATCCACACGCGAAGCGCACACCCTCACGCCGCACCACCACGCGTAAGCTCCACAAGGCCGCCTGCGCGGCCGGCATGGAGCGGGCCCCGCAAGATCTTCCATCACCCACCCCCCGTGGTGAGCTCCCTAAAAAACCCGTTCGCCCCCGCTGCTTTGAGATTGCAACTGACCGAGTCCGTTGCGTCGGCGGCCTGCGGGGCGCGGGGCGTCGATAAGCCCGAGGGAATCGGAAGGCAGTCGCCGAAGGCGACAACGACGATGACGATGGGGGGGGCCGCCTAGGCAAGTCCTGAGCGAAGGCTCCGGACCGCAATCGTTGCCCCGCGCCCCGCAGGCCGCCGACGCAACGGGCGTCACTCGCACACCCCCCCACACGCAATCGCAATCGCAACCTCATCCTCAGCCGCAACCACAGCCACACCCACACCCACAGCCATACCCGCCCCCTACCTCCCCCCCTCCAACCACCTCCGCGCCACCCGATACCCCACAAACACATAAAACCCCGAACTATTCGCCACCAACCACGCCCCCAACCCGCCCAGCAATGCCACCACCGGCCCCACCGCTCTCACATCGCCCTGCGTCCACGCGATCACCCCCAACGCGCCCACCGTCACCAACCCAATCGCCAGCCGCTTCACCACAACCAACCCCGCTGACCGTCCCGCCATCAGCATTACGACTCCAATCGACAACGCCAGCGCCGTTCCCGCGCACACCGCCACCAGCGCAAACGCCGCCCATGCCGACCCGGCAACCCGCAGCAGCAGGCTCAGCACTTCAATCCCCACTCCCAGCCCGCCCGTCATCACCAGCACCGACAACGCCAGCGGCGACCACATCCCCGGCGGCGTATCGCGCGCATCCATTTCCGCCACAAACCGATGCATGGCCGCAGACTCTGCCGGGCGCTTGCCTTCCGCCAGCGCAGCCTCCACCCTGCGGCACTGCGCAATCAACGCATTCAGGCCGGAGCGGGAAGATGGCATCACAACCTCGTCACACCCGGCGCATGTTCCGCCACGGTATTGCGCAACGCCGCCATGGCCTCTTGCACCGCCATCGGCCGGAACGCGTCCTCACGCCAATACATCGCCACGGACCCGAAGCCTGACAGCCGCACCGGAATGATCTGCATCGCCCGCATCTGCGAAAACCGCAACGCCGCGCGATGCGACGCCACGCCGATCATGTCGCTGTTGTTGATCAGCGTAAGGTTGATCGTCACCGAATTCGACTCCACATGATCCACCGGCGGCGACTGCCCCGCCGCCGCCAGCGCCGCGTCCACCGCGTTACGGATCGGCGTGCCCTTGGGCCACAGAATCCATCGGTACGACAACAGATCCTGCCAACTGGGTTGCTCAATGGAAAACAGCGGATGACGCGGACGCGCCACCAGATGAATCGGTTCCAGGTACAGCGCTTCAAAGCGGATGGCGGGGTCGTGATGCTCGGGCGCCGAACGGCCCACCACGATGTCCAGATCGCCCTGCGCCAACTGCGCCAGCAAGCGGTCCGTCGTACCTTCCACCAGCTTCACACGCGCTTGCGGCATGCGTTCCAGCAGCTTCATCACCGCCAACGGCACCGTGTCGGACGCCGACGCACCAGACGCGCCGATCACCACACGCCCGCCGCCGCCTTCGCGCAGCGCAGCCATGTCGGCGCTGGCGCGATCCAGCTGCGCCTCCATGCGCTGCGCATGCGCAATCAACACATCGCCATGCGGCGTAGGCCGCAGCCCGCGCGCGTGGCGTTCGAAGAGCGGCAGCCCGATGTCGTCTTCCAGGTCTTTCAGCCACTTCGACAAGCCGGGCTGCGTCGTATTGAGCATTGCGGCGGAATGGCTGATGTTGCGGGTCTGCGCCAGACTCAACAGCATCTTCAGATTGCGCAGCCGCAGGCGGTGGGTCCAGTCCATGCAGGCCCTCGTCTTGGGGGGATTTGTCTCGTATGTATATCGTTATTCGTATGGATAATAAGATAATTTCATTTCAAAACACATAGCTGCTCTGCGCATAATCGTCTCCATATCGAGACCAGCCGCGAACCACGCGGCGGCCACCCGTAGAAGCCGGCATCAGCCGGACATACTGGAGACAACCATGCCCGACAGCCACAGCGGCCGCGCGGATAGCGCAGCCATTCCTGCCGCCGCCCCCGCCGCCCATCAAGCGTCCGACCGCCCATCGGATCGCAGCGCCGATCGCGCCGCCTACTACGCCCGCATCGCCAAGAAAAACATGGCTCCCCTGTGGGAGTCCCTGCACAACCTGGTTCCCCGCCAGCCCGCCCCGCGCTGCGTGCCCGCGCTCTGGAAGTACGACGACGTGCGCGACGACGTCATGGCGTCTGGCTCGCTCATCACCGCGGAAGAAGCCGTGCGCCGCGTGCTGATCCTGGAAAACCCCGGCCTGCCCGGACAAGCCAGCATCACGCAAAGCCTGTATGCCGGACTGCAACTGATCCTGCCCGGCGAAATCGCGCCCAGCCACCGCCACACACAGTCGGCGTTGCGCTTCATCGTGGAAGGCCGCGGCGCGTACACCGCCGTCAACGGCGAACGCACCACCATGCATCCGGGCGACTTCATCATCACGCCTTCCTGGACGTGGCACGACCACGGCAACGCCGAAACCACCGAAGGCGGCGAGCCCGTCGTCTGGCTGGATGGGCTGGACATCCCGCTGTTGCGCTTCCTGGATGCCGGCTTCGCCGAAAACTATCCGCACGCGACCCAACCCGTCACCCGCCCCGAAGGCGACAGCATGGCGCGCTACGGCAACAACATGGCGCCGGTGCGGCACCAGACCAGCAGCGGCACGTCGCCCATCTTCAACTACCCCTACGAACGCAGCCGCGAAGCGCTGGACGCGCTGTACCGCCACGGCGAACTCGACCCCTGGGACGGCGTGAAGCTGCGCTACCTGAACCCGGCCACGGGCGGGTACCCCATGCCCACGATGGCGACCTTCATGCAGCTGCTGCCAGCGGGCTTTCAGGGCAAGACGTACCGCAGCACCGACTCCACGGTTTACAGCGTGGTGGAAGGCCGCGGCACCGCCCGCATCGGCGACCAGGAATTCCACTTCGGCCCGCGCGACGTCTTCGTGGCGCCGTCGTGGCTGCCCGTGCAATTAGCCGCGCTGGATGACGTCACCCTGTTCAGCTATTCCGACCGCCCCGTGCAAGACGCACTGGGCGTGTGGCGCGAAGAACGCGTCGACTGATCCACGCCGCCCCGTTCGCTTACCGCTGCGCTTTCCTGTGCGCCTTTCTCCGCGCTTTCCTCATTGCTTTCCTCCGCGCTTTCCTCATTGATTCCCGCAGTTTCCCTCCAAGGGTGATCCATGTCTTTTGTGTTTGCTCCCCCCGCCCCTGTCGCCGTGCCTGTTGCCGGCAGCCAGGACGTCTTCCCGGTGCGCCGCGTGTACTGCGTGGGCCGCAACTACGCCGCGCATGCGCGCGAGATGGGCTTCGACCCTGACCGCGAACCGCCGTTCTTTTTCTGCAAGCCCGCCGACGCCGTCGTGCCGGTTGCCGATGGCCACACGCTGGAACTGCCCTACCCGCCCGAGACCGCCAACCTGCATTACGAGATTGAACTGGTCGCGGCCATCGGCAAAGGCGGCGCCAACATCGCAGTCGGCGACGCGCTGCAATACGTGTGGGGCTACGCCGTCGGCCTGGACATGACGCGGCGCGACTTGCAGATGAAGATGCGCGAAGCGGGCCGCCCGTGGGAACTGGGCAAAGCCTTCGACCAAAGCGCGCCCATCGGCCCGCTGCATCCTGCCGAAGCCGTGCGCAACATCAACCAGGCCGCCATCTGGCTGCAAGTCAACGGCGCCGACAAACAGCGCAGCGACATCGGCAAGCTGATCTGGTCCGTCGCCGAAACCATCGCCTACCTGTCCAAATACTTCCGCCTGGAAGCGGGCGACCTGATCTACACCGGCACGCCCGAAGGCGTGGGCCCCGTGGTGCGCGGCGACAAGATGACAGGCGGCGTCGACGGCCTGGGCACCCTCAATGTGCAGATGGTTTGACCCTTACAGGAAGCCTCCATGCAACTTCATAGCTTCTTCAACAGCTCGACGTCGTATCGCGTGCGCATCGCGCTGGCGCTCAAGGGTTTGTCTTACGACTATCTGCCCGTGAATCTGCGCAAGCAGGAGCAGCGCGCGGCAGATTATGTGGCGAAGAATCCGTCGGCGGGCGTCCCGCTGCTGATTGATGACGGCGTGCAGCTGTCGCAGTCGCTTGCCATCATCGACTACCTGGACGCAACGCACCCCGAACCGCGCCTGATTCCCGCTGACACGTTGGCGCGCGCACGCGTGCTGGAACTGTCGGACGCCATCTCCTGCGACATCCACCCCGTCAACAACATGCGCATCCTGCGCTATCTGCAAGACGTGCTGGGCGCAAGCGATGAACAAAAGACGGCCTGGTATCACCACTGGATCAAGGAAGGGCTGACGGCGGTTGAAGCGTTGCTGGCTCGGCACGGACACGGCGCGTACTGCTTTGGCGATGCGCCCACGCTGGCTGATTGCTGCCTGGTGCCGCAAGTGGCCAACGCGCAGCGCATGGGCTGCGATGTGTCCGCCTACCCGCGCATCCTGCGCATTTTTGAACACTGCAATGCGCAACCCGCGTTCCAGCAGGCCGCGCCCTCGCAACAACCCGACTACACCTCATGACGACGCCGACTCCCCCGCAAGAGCCCGACACCCACGGCGCGCCGCTGCGCGCATACACCGACCCCGCCTATCGCCCCTTGTGCGCCAACCTGGCTGACGTACGCGCCAACATCGACCGGCTCGACGACGAGATCGTGCGCCTGATCGCCGAACGCGCCATGTATGTGAAGGACGCCGCGCGCTTCAAGCGCGATGCGTTTCAGGTGAGCGCACCCGCGCGCCAGGCGCAGGTGTTCGACAAGGCCCGCGCGCTGGCCACGCGCCACAACGCCGGCTTTGCGAACCTGGAACAGGTGGTGGACGCCACCTACCGCGCAATGGTCGCCGCCTTCATCGCCAACGAGCAAACCTATTTCGACACCATGAAAGATGTGGGAGACACGCATGCTTAAGTTCTTGCCGCCGACGCACTTTCGCATCGCGCCCGCCATGGCTGCCGCCATGCTGCTGGGGCTGGCTGCACTGACGCCCTGGACGACAGCGCAGGCCGCCGACACCTGGCCCGCGCAACCGCTCAAAGCCATCGTGCCTTTTGGCCCCGGCTCCAGCCCCGATCAGGTCGCGCGTATCGTTGGCGAGAAGGCCGGCGCCATCCTGGGCCAGACCATCGTCATCGAAAACAAGCCGGGCGCAAGCGGCAACATCGGCACCTTCGCCATCGCCAACGCTAAGCCCGACGGCTACACGTTTGGCGTGTCCATCACCGGCCCACTGGTGAACAACACGCTGCTGTTCGACAAGCTGCCCTATGCGCCCGCCACCGATCTGTCGCCACTGACGCTGGCCGTGCATCAGCCCAACGTGCTGGTTGTGCCCGCTTCGGCCGGTATCGACAACGTGGGCCAACTGCTGGAAGCGCTGAAGAAGAATCCGGACAAGTACAACTTTCCGTCACCAGGCGCGGGCACCGTATCGCATCTGGCGGTGGAGCTGCTGCTGCAACAGATCGGCGCGCGCGCAACGCATGTGCCGTATCCGTCGTCACCCGCCGCGCTAACGTCACTGCTGTCGGGCGACACCCAATTCGCCGCGCTGCCGCCCATTGCCGTCATGCCGATGGTGAAGGATGGCCGCCTGAAGGCGCTGGCCGTCACGTCGTCCAAGCGTTCGGCGCTGCTGCCCCAGATTCCGACCTTGGCTGAAGTGGGCGTGCCGGGCATTGAAGGCTCGGCGTGGATCGGTTTCGTGGTGTCGTCGAAGGTGCCGGCCGATATTCAAAAGAAGCTGTCCGATGCGCTGATCCAGGCGATCCGCGACCCGGAAGTGGCCAAGCGTCTGCAAGCGCAGTTCATGGACCCGGTGGCCAGCACGCCTGCCGAATTCCGCACCTATATGGATGACGAGCTCACGCGCTGGGAACCCCTGATCAAGAAGCTGGGCATCAAGGGCCAGTGACACGCATCACACGCAAGGAGAATCTGATGGTCATTACCGAACCCGCCCGCCAAGTCCCGCTGTACGGGGAATATGACGTTGTGGTGCTGGGCGGCGGCCCCGCCGGCATCCTGGCCGCCACCAGCGCCGCCCGCAACGGCGCGCGCGTGCTGCTCGTGGAGCGCTACGGCTTCCTGGGCGGCATGGGCACCGCCGCGGGCGTGTCCAACTTCTGCGGGCTGCACGCCAACATCCACGGCAGCATCCAGCAAGTGGTGCACGGCATGACCAACGATCTGCTGGACCGCATGCGCGCCATGGACGGGCTGAACGACCCGCACCTGATCCTGGGCAAGATCCACGCACAGGCCTACGACATCTCGGCATTCAAATGCGCCGCCGACGGCCTGGTGCAAGACAGCGGCGCGCACGTTCTGTTCCACGCCCTGGCGACCGGCCTCGCGCGCGACGCCGAAGGCCGCGTCGACGCCTTGTTCCTGGAAACGAAATCCGGCCGCTGCGCCGTGCGCGCAAAGGTCTTCATCGATTGCTCGGGCGACGCCGACATCGCGCAATGGGGCGGCCTGCCGTTTGAAAAAGGCGACGAACACGGCCACATGCTCTACCCCACGCTGATGTTCAAGGTCGGCAACGTGGACGGCGCGCGCGCACAGGAAGCCTGGAAGACCATCCCGCTATTGATGGACGAAGCCGCCGCCAGCGGCGAGTTCACGTTTCCGCGCCGGGGCGCCATCGTGCGTCCGCAAAAGCACGACTACGAATGGCGCGTCAACGTCACGCAGCTGGCCAATGCCGATGGCAGCGCGGCGGACGGCACCGATGCCGGTTCGCTGTCCGCGGGCGAACTCGAAGGCCGCCGCCAGATCGTGCAGTACTTGAGCTTCTTGCGCGCCAAGGTGCCGGGCTTTGAAAACGCCTATGTGCTGGACATCGCGCCGCAACTGGGCATTCGCGAAACGCGCCGCATCGTGGGCGAAGCGGTGCTGACCAAGGAAGACGTATTGGGCTGCGCCAACTTCGACGACAGCATCGGCGTGAACGGCTGGCCGCTGGAAATGCACACGGCGGGCGACGTGCAATGGATGTGGCCGCCCATTCCCGAATCACGCGGCTACAACCAGCTACCCTTTCGCATGATGGTGCCCAAGCGCGGGCCGGGTGTCGCCAGCAACGTGCTGGTGGCGGGCCGCTGCGCGTCCATGACGCACGAAGGCCAATCGGCCGCGCGCGTCAGCGGCAGCTGCTTTGTCATGGGCGAGGCGGCCGGCACGGCGGCGGCGATGGCGTTGCGCGCAGGTCTCGCACCGGCCGACATTTCCATTGCCGCCTTGCAGGCGCAGCTGACAGCACAGGGCGCCTTCCTGGGCGGGCAAGGCTGATGGCATGCAGGAAGCAAACATGAACACATCCACAACGGCAACAACGGCAACGCAGGCGGCGCGATCCGTCATCGTGGTGGGCGGCGGCATCGGCGGGCTAGCCGCCGCGCTGGCGCTGACAAGACAAGGCATCGCCGTGCAACTGCTGGAGCAAGCCGCGCACATCGGCGAAATTGGCGCCGGCATTCAATTGGGGCCCAACGCATTTGCGGCGTTGGACGCGCTGGGCGTGGGCCAGACGGCGCGCACGCGTGCCGTCTTCACCGACCACATCATCATGATGGACGCGGTGGACGCCAAAGAAGTCGTGCGCATCGACACGGGCGACGCATTCCGCGCGCGCTTTGGCGGGCCGTATGCCGTGATTCACCGCGCCGACATCCACCTGTCCATTCTGGAAGCCGTGCAGCAGAACCCGCTGATCCGCTTTCGCACGTCGACCCAGATCGCCAGCATGTCGCAGGACGCGCACGGCGTGGAAGTGGTGGACACCGACGGCAACCGCTACCGCGCGGACGCCGTGGTGGGCGCGGATGGCGTCAAATCCGTGATCCGCGAACGCACCGTGGGCGACCCCGCGCGCGTGACCGGCCACGTGGTCTACCGCGCCGTCGTCGAACGCGACAACATGCCCGACGAACTGCGCATCAACGCCCCCGTACTGTGGGCCGGCCCGCACTGCCACCTGGTGCATTACCCCTTGCGCGGCGGCCAGCAATACAACCTGGTCGTCACCTTCCACAGCCGCGAACAAGAAGAATGGGGCGTGCGCGAAGGCAGCAAGGAAGAAGTGCTGTCGTACTTCGAAGGCATACACCCGCGCCCGCATCAAATGCTGGACCGCCCGACCTCATGGAAACGCTGGGCCACCGCCGACCGCGAACCCGTCGACCACTGGGGCGAAGGCCGCGTCACCCTGCTGGGCGACGCCGCGCATCCGATGACGCAATACATGGCCCAAGGCGCCTGCATGGCGCTGGAAGACGCCGTCACGCTGGGCGAAGCCGTCCGCCAATGCGAACACGATCTAGAAGCCGCGTTCCGCTTGTATGAATCGGTGCGCATTCCGCGCAGCGCGCGCGTGGTGTGGTCAACCCGCGAAATGGGCAGGCTCTATCACGCACGAGGCGTTGAACGCACCGTGCGCAACATGCTGTGGACGGGCCGCAGCCAGTCCCAGTTTTACGACGCATTGCAGTGGCTGTACGGCTGGAAGGTAGAGCACTGCCTCGCGGCACCATAACAGCGCAGAAGACAAGCGCACGGAACAAGCGCACGGAACAGGCGCAACGAACCGCACGCTAAACAAGCGCACTAAACAAGCGCAAATGAGGAGACAACCATGACAAGCATCACCTTACGCGGCACCGCCGCCATCGCGCTCGCGCTCGTGGCATCCGTGGCCGGCGCGCAGGCGAAACCGCTGGACATCGGCTTCATCGGCACGCTCTCCACGCCCGCCGGCTACATCGGCGAAGACGAGCGCGATGCTTTCATGCTGGCCGTGAAGGAAGGCGGCGGAAAGCTGGGTGGCGTACCCGTCAACGTGCGCGTTGAAGACGACGCGCTCAAGCCCGCCAACGCCAAGCAGACCGCCGACAAGATGGTGCAGGATGGCGTGCGGCTGTTCACAGGCGTCAACTTTTCGAACGTCATGGCGGCCGTTGGCCCCACGGTGCTGAACGCAGGCGGCTTCTACGTCAGCCTGAACGCCGGCCCCTCCAACTACGCCGGCAAAGCCTGCAACCCGAACTACTTCGCCGTCGCCTTCCAGAACGACTCCTACGCCGACACCGCCGGCATCGCCGCCAACGAACTGGGCGTCAAACGCGTCGTCGTCATGGCGCCCAACTACCAGGCCGGCCGCGACGCCGTCGCCGGCTTCAAGCGCGCCTACAAAGGCGACATTGCCGAAGAGATCTACACCAAGCTCGACCAATCCGACTTCTCGGTAGAACTCGCCCGCATCCGCTCGCTGAACCCCGACGCCATCTTCCAGTTCCATCCGGGCGGCGCAGGCATCAACCTGACCAAGCAATTCGCCAATTCCGGCCTGTCGGACAAGATCAAAATGATCACCCCGATCTACTCCATGGACGACCGCATGCTCGCCGCAACCGGTACGGCAAGCAAAGGCTTCTACCTGAGTTCACTGTGGAGCGCCGACCTGGACAACGCGCAAAACAAACACTTCGTCGACGCCTTCACGCAAGCCTACAAGCGCCCGCCCACCGCCTACGCTGCCCAGGCCTACGACACCGCCAACCTGATCGCCTCGGCCCTGAAAGCCGTCAACGGCGACATCACCGGCCGCCCCGACGACTTCCGCGCTGCGCTACGCAAAGCCGACTTCGCCAGCGTCCGCGGCAAATTCAAATTCGGCCCCAACAACCATCCCATTCAGGACTGGTACCTGCTGCACATCGAAGCCGGCCCAGACGGCAAGCTCGTGTACAAAAACCTGAAAGTGCTGGCCCGCGACCACACCGACGTGCACGCCGCCGACTGCAAGATGTAGTGCGCAAAGATGTAGTGCGCAAAGAAAGGCGAGGGTCTAGTCCTGGCTTTCGCAAAAGCTCAGGCGGTTGCCAAACGGATCGGTAACCGCCATCACCCGCCCCCAAGGCAAGTCTTCGACGCCCGGCCGCATATACCCGTATTGTTTGGCCGTGACTTCCGCGTGATACGCGTCCACGCCTTGCATCCGCACAAACACAGCGGACCCGGGCGTGGCATCGCCGTGATGTTCGGACAGATGCAAAATCAAATCGCCGCGATGCACCTGCGCGTACAACGGGAAGCCCGCTTCAAAGCGATGTTCCCAATCCCATTCAAAGCCAAGAAAGTCCAGATAGAACTCGCGCGCCTTGTCGACGGAGAAAATGCGAAGGATGGGAATGGCGGGGGAAAATTGCATGATGAAGTCACGGGACAAAGGTTGATGGGTTACGCGCGGCACGCATCGGCGCTCAAGGCCACACCCGCAAGCGCTTCCCCCATCCTACAAGACGAGCGACGCGACACCACGTACACGAACCGCGAAGCGAGACATCGCACAAACCTCGCGAAGCGACACCACCCCGACGCAAGACACCGCGTAAGCCCCACAAGGCCGCCCGCGCGGCCGGCATGGGGCGGGCCCCGCAAGATCTTCCTCACCCACCCCGCCGATGAGCAGAACCCTAAGCAAGCAGCTCGCCCCAGCGACCGTGAGATTGCAACTGCTGGAGCCCGTGGCGCCGGTGGCCTGCGGTGCGCGGGGCGTCGATAAGCCCGAGGGAATCTGAAGGAACCCGCCAACGGCGGGTGACGAAGATGACAAAGGGGAAGTCCGGAGCGAAGGCTCCGGACCGCAATCGTTGCCCCGCGCACCGCAGGCCACCGGCGCCACGGGCGTCAACAAAACCCTAAACCATCAATTCAAACTAGCCCCAGAAATCTTAACAATCTCCTGATACTTCGCCTTCTCACCCTTCACAAATTCAGCAAACGCCTCTGCCGTCATCGGCCCCGTCTCCGACCCCATGGTCAGCAGGCGTTGCTTCACATCCGGCTGTTGCATCGCATCCGCATACGCCTTGTTCAGCTTCGCCACCACCGGCGCCGGCGTGCCGCCCGTCGTGAACACGCCAAACCACGTACCCAGATCAAAGCCCTTCACACCCGACTCTTCAACCGTCGGCACATCCGCCAACAACGACGAACGCTTCGCCGTCGTCACCGCCAGCGCCTTCACCTTGCCGTCCTTGATCAACGGCGCCGACGCCGCCAGATTGTCGAACATGAAATCCGACTGCCCCGACAGCAACGCCAACTGCGCGGGCGCCGCGCCCTGGTAAGGAATGTGCTCGACATTGATGCCAGCACGCGCCTTCAGCAACTCACCCGACAGATGGCCCGCGCTGCCGTTGCCGCCCGAACCGTAGTTCAGCTTGCCCGGATTTTTCTTCGCATACTCGATCAGATCCGCCAGGGTCTTGATGTTGTTCTTCTCAGCGAACTCAACGTTCATCACCAGCACATTCGGCACCGACGCCACAATCGTCACCGGCGCAAAATCCTTCACCGGGTCGTACGGCAGATTCGCGAACAGCCAGGGGTTGATGGCGTGCGTCGCCACAGCGCCCATCACCAGCGTGTAGCCATCAGCCGGCGCCTTGGCCACCAGGTCAGCGCCAATATTGCCGCCCGCGCCCGACCGGTTTTCCACGATCACGGGCTGCCCCAGCGAACCACGCACCTTCTCGGCCAGCATGCGGGCCATGGTGTCCAGCGGGCCGCCAGGCGGGTAAGGCACAACGAAGCGGATCGGCTTCGTCGGAAAATCAGTGGCCTGAGCCAGCGCAGGCGCGCCGAAAGGCAGGGTCACGGCAAGCGCCACAGCGCCTTGCAACAGCGCGCGGCGAACCGCGCTACGGGGGGTCTTCGTCATGATGTTGTTCTCCTCACTCCAGATCGATGGCGGTCAGTAGCATACCGCAGGGAGAAGGATGGCGTAACAAAGGGATACTGGCAGATCTCATCCCTGGGGAGTCGGCTCCCGTTTGGTTTTGACTAGCGCCGTCAACGAAACGCCAAGCGCGTTCATTACCTTGCGCAACGTGTGATAGCTGGGATTCGCGCCCGGAGCGAGCACCCGATATAGGTTCGTCCTTGCGAGTCCCGTTTCGCGCGAGATTTCGGTAATGCCGCGCGCACGTGCCACATCGCCCAGCGCTTCGAGAAACGCATCGGGATCATCTTCGGCCGCTGCGTCCGCAAGATAATGCGCGATCGTTTCATCATCTTTCAGATAATTCGCAGCGTCGAAGTCACGGTATTTCGTCATGATCGGTACTCCGTTTTATTTGCGACCAGAGACGTTTCGCGTGGGCGATGTCTCTGGTTTGGCTGCCCTTATTACCACCGCAAAGCAGCACGTAGACCACCCTTCCAGCTCGGGCGTAGTACACGCGGTAGCCAGCACCGACGTCCACACGCATTTCGCTTATGCCTTCACCCACGGGTTCAGCATCGCCAAAATTTCCCTTTGTTGCACGGGATAAGCGCCGCAGGATTTGAGCGCGCGCTCGGGCGTCTCGCAATGATTCAAGCCAACGGGAAAATTCCTCGGTTTCTCGAAATCTGAACATACCGGATTGTCGCTCAAAAGGTACATTCAGAAAAGCGCCCATGAAAAACACCCCAAAATCCGGACCGAAATCCAACTTTTGGGGTGTTTGCCGAACAGGCGGTCTTCAGCCGATCAGTGCAAGATCTGGCTCAAGAACAGCTTCGTCCGTTCGTTCTGCGGGTTGTCGAAGAACTCGTCCGGGTTGTTCTGCTCGATGATTTCGCCGCGGTCCATGAAGATCACGCGGTTGGCGACCTTGCGTGCGAAGCCCATTTCGTGGGTCACGCAGATCATCGTCATGCCGCTTTCCTGGGCCAACGACACCATCACGTCCAGCACTTCCTTGACCATTTCCGGATCAAGCGCCGAGGTCGGCTCATCGAACAGCATGATCTTCGGGTTCATGCACAGCGAACGCGCGATCGCCACGCGCTGCTGCTGGCCGCCTGACAACTGGCCGGGGAATTTCTTCGCCTGTTCCGGAATGCGCACGCGCTCCAGGTACTTCATGGCCGTCGCCTCGGCTTCCGCGCGCGGCTTCTTCAGCACCCACATGGGGCCCAGCGTCAGGTTTTCCAGCACGGTCAGGTGCGGGAACAGATTGAAGTGCTGAAACACCATGCCCACGTCCTTGCGGATCGTCTCGATGTGCTTCAAGTCATTGGTGAGTTCCGTGCCGTCCACAATGATGTGGCCTTTCTGGTGCTCTTCAAGACGGTTGATGCAGCGGATCATCGTGGACTTGCCCGAGCCCGAAGGGCCGCACACCACGATGCGCTCGCCCTGCGCCACGTCCAGATTGATGTTGCGCAACACGTGGAACTGGCCGTACCACTTGTTCACGTCCTGCATACGAATAATGGCATCCGACATGCCTGTACTCCCGTAAATATCGCTGTGCGCGCCCACCCGAAGGCGGACGCGCGCCAGGGGCTAGCGTTTGTGATCAGTCGCAAGACGTTTTTCAAGCGCCTGACTGTACTTGGACATGGAAAAGCAGAACACGAAGTAGATCAGCGAAATGAACAGGTACGCCTCTACGCCGAACCCGCGCCATGCCGCGTCGGACAAGGCCGCCTTGGCTGCCAGTGTCAGGTCGAAAATACCGATGATCACCACCAGCGACGTGTCCTTGAACAGCGCAATGAAGATGCTGACCAGCGGCGGGATCACGATCTTCAGCGCTTGCGGCAGGATGATCTTGCGCATCTGCTGCCAGTAGTTCAGGCCCAGCGAATCGGCGCCTTCGTACTGGCCCTTCGGAATGGCTTGCAAGCCGCCGCGCACCGTTTCCGCGATATAGGCCGCGGCGAACAGGATGATGGCGATCTGCGCGCGCAAGAGCTTGTCGATGGAGAAGCCTTCGGGCAGGAACAAGGGCAGCATGACCGACGACATGAACAGCAGGCTGATCAGCGGCACGCCGCGGATCAGCTCGATGTACACAACGCACAGCGCCTTGATGGCCGGCATCTTCGAACGCCGGCCCAGGGCCAGCAACACGCCGATCGGGAAGGCAAATGCGATGCCGAACGTGGACAGGATGAGCGTCAGCGGCAAGCCGCCCCAGCGCGCGTTTTCCACGTAGGTCAGGCCGAACACGCCGCCCCACATGAGCAACGCCACGGCCGTCAGGCCCACGGTCCAGATGGCGGCCAGCTTCCAGTTCCAGAAGTAACGGATGCCGCTGCAGATGATCACGCCCACCAGGATGATGGTGGCGATCAGCGGACGCCATTGCTCGTCGAACGGATACGTGCCGAACAGAATCAGCCGGTGCTTCTCGATGATGAACGCCCAGCAGGCGCCCCCCGAGGCACGGCATTCCTGCGCGTTGGCCGCGTTGAAGTCCGCTTTGAAGAAGGCCCATTCCAGCAGCGCCGGCACCGCCATCAACAGGAACCACGCAAGCAGTACCGTGATGAGGATGTTCAGCGGCGACGAGAACAGTCGGGTCTTGAACCAGGGCCACACGCCCACGTGCGTGCTGGGCGGCGGCATGGCTTCGGTGGGAGTATGCGTAGTGCTGCTCATCTCAACGCTCCACCAGCGCGATGCGCTTGTTGTACCAGTTCATGAATATCGAGATCGACAGGCTGACCGTCAGGTACGCGCCCATGATGATGAGAATGCCCTCGATGGCCTGGCCCGTCTGGTTCAGCGTGGTGTTCACGACCGACACGATGTCGGGGTAGCCGATGGCGACTGCCAGCGAGCTGTTCTTCGTCAGGTTCAGGTACTGGCTGGTCATCGGGGGGATGATCACGCGCAGCGCCTGCGGCAGAATCACCAGGCGCAGCACCTTCGCGCGCGGCAGCCCCAGCGAACCGGCAGCTTCCCATTGGCCGTTGTTCACGGCCTGGATACCCGAGCGCACCACTTCAGCGATGAACGCCGACGTGTAGATCACCAGACCCGCCAGCAATGCGGCGAACTCCGGCGACAAGGTCAAACCGCCCGAGAAGTTAAAGCCCTTCAGTTCCGGCATGTCCAGCGTCAGCGACGCGCCGCTGACCAGCCAGCCGATGAACGGCAGACCGATCAACAGGCCGATGGCCCAACGGCCCAACGGGAACATGTGGCCGGTGGCTTCGTGGCGCTTCTTGCCGTAGTGGCCCAGGAAGATGATGGCGACGATGGCCAGGCCCAGGCCGGCCAGCATCCAGTCCAGCGAATTGCCTTCCAGCCCCGGCACTTTCAGGCCGCGGTTGGAGATGAAGACACCGGGCAGCGGATTGTGCGCCTGACGCGGACCCGGCATGTTTTCCGTGATCAGCGCGTACCAGAAGAACAATTGCAGCAGCAGCGGCACGTTGCGCATGACCTCGACGTAGAACGAGGTGATCTTCGCAACCAGCCAGTTCTTGGACAGGCGGCCGATACCGATCAGGGTGCCGAGGATGGTGGCCAGCACGATGCCGATGACGGCGACGCGTAGCGTGTTGAGCAGGCCGACCAGGATGGCGCGGCCGTAATCATTGGCGGGGGTGTAGGCGATGGGCGTTTCGCCGATCGCGAACCCGGCTTCACGGCTCAGGAACCCGAACCCCGTGGCGATGTTGCGCACGGACAGGTTGTGTAGCGTGTTGGAAACCAGGAACCACACGGCCCAGGCAACCGCGGACAGCGCAAGCACCTGGTAAACCACGGAGCGCACCCCGGGGTCATTCCAGTTCAGCCGCCGGCGAGGTGCCGAAATCGGGGCGTTTTTATTGGAAGTCGTCATGATGAATCTACAGAAGTCGTACACCGGGTGGCAACGCCGGCAAGGCCACGCCCCCCACTCCTGCCGCCCGCTCGGTGGCGGGCTAGGCAAAACGGAGCGCTAGGGCTCCGTTTTGCCAGGCAGCCGTATGTTAGCGCACCGGCCAGCCGTACATCAAACCGCCTTGCTTGTACGACGCGTTCAAGCCACGTTCCAGCTTCATCGCGCTGTTCTTGCCCAGCGTGTTTTCGAAGCTTTCACCGTAGTTGCCCACGTTCTTGATGATGTTGTAGGCCCACTTGTCGTCCACGCCCAGGTTCTTGCCCATGCCCGGGGTCACGCCCAGGATGCGCTGGATGTTGGGGTTGGGGCTCTTCAGCATTTCATCCACGTTCGCCTTGGTGATGCCGTATTCCTCGGCTTCCAGCATGGCGTTCAGCGACCAGCGCACGATGTTGAACCATTGCTCGTCGCCCTGGCGAACCATGGGGCCCAACGGTTCCTTCGAGAAGTCTTCCGGCAGGATGACGAACTTGTCCGGATTCTCGAGCGTGGTGCGGGTGGAAGCCAGTTGCGACTTGTCGGTCGTGAAGGCGTCGCAGCGGCCGGCCGAGAAGGCGCGGATGATTTCGTCGTACTTGTCGATCACGACCGGCTTGAATTCGATCTTCTGGCCGCGGAACCAGTCAGCCAGGTTCAGCTCGGTGGTCGTGCCCGGCTGCACGCAGATCGTGGCGCCGTTCAGTTCCTTTGCGCTCTTGACGTTCAGGTCCTTGGAGACCATGACGCCTTGCGAGTCGTAGTAGTTCACGCCAACGCCGATCAGGCCCAGCGTCGTGTCGCGGGTCAGCGTCACGGTGGTGTTGCGGGTCAGCACGTCGACTTCGCCGGATTGCAGCGCGGTGAAGCGTTGCTGCGTGTTCAGCGGCGTGAACTTCACCTTGGAGGCATCGCCGAACATGGTCGACGCGATGGCGCGGCACATGTCCACGTCAATGCCCTTGTACTCGCCCTTGCTGTCGGCGATGGAGAAACCCGGAATGCCCGTCGACACGCCGCACTGGACAAACCCTTTTTTCTTGACGTTATCGAAGGTCGCGCCCGCATTGGCGGCTGCCGAAACAGCGAACAATGCCGCGCCAATAGCAGCGAGTTTCAGTACTTCATCGTGATCTCCGTGTGGGATAAAGCGAGCCTTGCGCGAGCCGGGTTGGGCCGACGCATGGGGCGGATGGTAGCGTCCACGAAGCACGCGGCGCATCCGGGAATTCCCTTGAAATATAGGGACACTGGCGAAATCAAACGTCGTTTTCGTACGAAAACGGGGACGCGTTTTCACCTATTTCGAACCCGTCCGAGACGCGTTCATTTCGTTCTGATCAAAAGGTGTCCACCTGGTCACGGCGTAATGCTTTTTCACAGGGCAGGCACGAATCGGCTTAGGTCTCCTTACTGTCCCCGAGTTACTATTGCGGCTTCATCTGACAGCCGCCATGATCGAATTCCAACACGTATTCAAATCATATGGTCGCGGCCGAAATATTCTGGCCGACATCAACTTCCGCGTAAGCGCGGGAGAATTCGTTTTCGTCTCGGGGCCGTCCGGCGCCGGCAAGTCCACACTGCTCAAGCTGATTGGCGGGCTGGAGCCCGCTAGCCGCGGGTCCATCCAGGTCAACGGCCAGCGGCTGGACAAGCTGCCCGCACGGGCCCGGCCGTACTTGCGCCGCGCCGTAGGCGTCATCTTGCAAGACACCCATCTGTTGTTCGATCGAAGCGCGTTCGAAAACGTGATGCTGCCGTTGGCGGTTCAGGGGCACCCCTGGGATTCCGCCGCCGCGCGCGCCCGCGCCGCGCTGGACAAAGTGGGGCTGTCGGGCAAAGAAGATTTGAATCCCATCGAACTATCGGGCGGCGAACAGCAGCGGCTGGCGATTGCGCGCGCCATCGTGAACCGGCCCGCCATCCTGATTGCGGATGAACCCACCGCCAACCTTGACCACGACAACGCGCAACGCATCATGAACGTGTTCCGCGACTTCAACCGCGTGGGCGTGACGACGCTGATCGCCTCGCACGACCAGGACCTCATGGCGCGCTACGCCACTCGCACCTTGCGCATCGACCCGGGCAAGTTCGCCGATTCGAACGGGTCCGCCCCGCCCCCAGACGCCGCACCGCCTCAAGCCGCCCCGCCCCGCACGGGCGGCGGCCGCGCGGAACCCGGCATGGGCCATCCGGGAGCCTCGTCATGAACGCCTGGCTGCGGCAACACCGCTATGCGTTGATGGTCACGCTGCGCCGGCTGGCCAAACAACCGTTCTCATCCTTGGCCAACCTGCTGGTGATGGCGCTGGCATTGGCCCTGCCGTTGCTGGGCAGCGCCATTCTGGTGTCGGTCCAACCCGTGGCGCGGCAGATGTCCGTTACCCCGGAAGTGACTGTGTTCATGCGCGTGGATGCTCCATCGGGCGCCGCGGCAGACGTGGCTAAACGCATCAAGGACGAATATCAGGAAGACGTGCGCGCCGTGCGCGTGGTGGGACGCGATGCCGCACTGGCCGATCTGCGCGCCAATCCGGCGTGGCAGCAGGCGCTGGCCGTGCTGCCCGGCAACCCGCTGCCGGACGCCGTGGTCGTGACGCTGGCCGATGGCGACAACCTGGCCGGGCGCGCCGACAAGCTGGCCGGCGCCTGGAAACAATGGAATCACGTAGACCTGGTGCAGCTGGACAGCGCCTGGGTGCAGCGCCTGGAAGCCATTCTGCGTTTTGCGCGCATCGGCCTGGGTTTCCTGGCCGCGTGCGTCGCCGTCGTGGTGCTGGCCACGGTGTTCAACACCGTGCGCATGCAAGCGCTGTCGCAACGTGAAGAAATTGGCGTCGCCCGCTTGGTGGGCGCCACGGAATCCTTCGTGCGCCGGCCGTTTTTGTACCTGGGTGCGCTGTCGGGCGCCGTGGCGTCACTGCTGGCGATTGGCGTGTCGGCCATTGCGCTGTCACCGCTGAACGACGCCCTGCTTGGGCTTGCCCGCAGCTACGGCGCGGAATTCGCCCTGCACCTGCCGGGCGCGTCCGTGCTGATCTTCGCCGTGGTGGCCTCTGCCGCCTTGGGCGCCTTGTCGGCCCGCTGGTCGGTGACGCGCAGCACGCGGTTCTGATCGCAGCGGCGCGGGCACCTGCGCTGGTATTCCCATACCAGTACGTTCACACCGCGCCAGGGCGGCCGCGCCCGGAAAATCTTCCATAAAGCCACGTATGAAGCCTGAACCTCCCCGTGATCCGGGGAAAGGCTTCATGCGTGGCTGTGTACGATGATTCCAAGCCGTCCCTTACGGGCGGAGACTACGTCTTCGAGCGTCCAGCAATCAGCCGGCGATGCGCCAGGGAGAGGAAAGCGCGTTAATAATCAGGGACGTATCACGTCGCAGCCGTTACAAGCATTTCCCCCGTTGTCCGCTGGGATATGCAAGAATAAAGCGACATTTTTTTACACTTTTTGAAACATTCGCTGTTTTACCGAGCTACGTCCTTCGTGTCCCAATCGCTGTTCTTGCCCCTTAAGTCCCATGGTCGCCCGTCTTGAAGCCCGTGCAACGCGCCACTATTTCGATAGCGCGTTCCAATGTCAGGCGGTGAAAGTGCTCCCCAACGAGTACTACGTCACCGACGAAGACCTGATGATCTCGACCGTACTCGGGTCGTGTGTTGCCGCCTGTATCCATGACCCGGTCACGGGCGTGGGCGGCATGAACCATTTCATGTTGCCGGAAGGCGACATGCAGTCGCCCGCGTCGGCCACGATGCGCTATGGCGCGTTTGCCATGGAAGTGCTGATCAACGAACTGCTCAAAGCGGGCGCCGTGCGCGACCGCCTGGAAGCCAAGGTGTTCGGCGGCGGCGCGGTGCTAAGCGCCATGCAGCAGATGAACATTGGCGAGCGCAACGGCGAATTCGTCCTGAACTACCTGCGCACGGAAGGCATTCCGGTCAAGGGGCAGGACCTGGGCGACGTGCATGCGCGGCGCATCAATTACTTCCCGCGTGATGGCCGGGTGATGGTGCGCAAGATGGCGCCGCACCACCAGCGCGCCGAGGAAATCATCGCCAAGCGCGAACAGGCCGCGGCGCAAAGCGTGCAAGCCAAGACGCAAACGCCGCAGCGTGTCGAACGCTTCACCCGGCCGGGTGTGGAACGCTTTGATCGTCCTGGCGTAGAACGTTTCGACAAGCCTGCGCGCCCCGGTGTGGAACGTTTCGACAAACCGGCCCGCCCTGGCGTAGAGCGGTTCGACCGCCCTGCCCGGCCCGGCGTCGAACGCTTTGACACCGCGCTCTCGCGCCTGCGCAACAAGTCGGAAACCACCGACACCTGAAGGGCAAGCGACGACGGAACGGGACGCTGCGCGCCTACAATCAGCGCATGTCCACCGTCCGTCTCTTCTTCGCCCTGTGGCCGTCGCCCCCGCTTGCCGCCTCGCTTGCCGGCTGGGCGGAAGCCGCCCGGCCTGCCTGCGGCGGGCGCGTCATGCGCACCGAAACGCTGCACCTGACCCTGGCCTTTCTCGGCCCCGTGGATGCGCAACTGGCCGACAAGCTTGCCGCCGCCACGCCGGAACTCCGGCTGCCGCCGGGCGAGGTCACGCTGGATCATTACGGCGTATTCAAACGCCAGCGCATCCTCTGGGCCGGGCCGCGCGCCACCCCTGCCGCGCTGCAAGCCGTGCATGACGAACTGTGGCGTTGGCTGGCCGGATTCGGCCTGGCTGCGCCGCCCCAGCCTTTCCGACCGCACGTCACACTGCTGCGCAATATCGAACGTGCGGGTCCGGCCGAAGGCACGCCGGATTTCCCCCCTGATCACTCCCCTGATCACTCCCCTGATCACTCCCCTGATCACTCCCCTGATCACGCCTCAGATCACGCCTCAGATCACTCCCCCGATCACGCCTCAGATCGCTCCCCCGATCGCTCCCCTGAGCTGGCCCCTG
This sequence comes from Achromobacter kerstersii, assembly GCF_902859595.1. GTDB lineage: Bacteria > Pseudomonadota > Gammaproteobacteria > Burkholderiales > Burkholderiaceae_B > Achromobacter > Achromobacter kerstersii. The sequence goes on from NZ_CADIJQ010000012.1 coordinate 57,964, forward strand.
CTGAGCAGCCCCCTGAACCGCTCGTCTGGCGCTATGACCGCATGGTGCTGGTGGCGTCCGAATCGCTGACGGGCGGCAGCCGCTACCGCATCGTTGCGCAATCGCGCCCCGTGGAACCCTAGCCGGGCTCTGGCACAATCAGGCGCTTGCACAACCCCCTGGGATCGCCATGATCATCCTGCTGGACCAAGACGGCGTGCTGGCCGATTTCGAACACGCGTTCATCGACGCCTGGCGCGCGCGCTACCCCGACATCGCGCCCATTGAATTTGAAGACCGCAAGTCGTTCTACATCCGCGAGGATTACGGCCCCGAACTACGCGATATGGCCGAGGCCATCTACACCGCGCCCGGCTTCATCCGCAACCTGCCGCCCGTGCCCGGCGCGCTGGACGCCGTGCGCGAATTGCTGGCGCTGGGCATGGACGTGCGCATCTGCACGTCGCCGCTATCGCAGTTTGAAAATTGCGTGGCCGAAAAATACCTGTGGGTAGAAAAGAACCTGGGCCGCGACGCCACGCACCGGCTGATCCTGACCAAAGACAAGACGCTGGTTCAAGGCCATCTGCTGATCGACGACAAGCCCCTGATTGAAGGCGCCGTGAAGCCGCGCTGGAAACACATTCTGTTTGACACGCCTTACAACCGGCACGTTACCGACCGGCCCCGCATCACGTGGTCGACGTGGCGCAATGTGCTGGCGGGCGAGCTCTATACAGCAGACGAGTGAGTTCGCCTGAATCCTGTTCAGCGGTCATGAATTAGGACTATTCTGTGTTGGCTGTACCCCCCCACCCCGGAGGAGCCCGCACCATGAATCTGTACCGTCTGCTCAAGCAGCGAGAAGCCGACCACAAGCCTTTACGAGTTGCACTGTTGGGCGCCGGAAAGTTCGGCGCCATGTTCATGAGCCAGGCTCCCCGCACGCCGGGGATGCGGCTGGTGGCGGTGGCGGATCTGGCGCCCGACCGCGCCCGCGCCGCCCTGACCCGCGTCGGCTGGCCCGCCAGCGCCCTTAACGCCGCCAACACCAACGACGCGCTGAAGAACGGCAAAGTCTTCTTCAGCGATGACCCCTTGGCCATCATCGCGAGTCCCGACGTCGACATCGTTATCGACGCCACCGGCCAGGCCGCCGCCGGCATCACCCACGTGCTGGCCTGCTGCGAATACGGCAAGCACATCATCATGGTCAATGTTGAAGCCGACGCGCTGGCCGGCCCGCTGTTGGCGCGCCGCGCGCGCGAAGCGGGCATCGTCTATTCACTGGCCTACGGCGACCAGCCTGCGCTGATCTGCGAAATGGTGGATTGGGCGCGCGCGTCCGGTTTCGAAGTGATGGCGGCCGGCAAGGGCACGAAATACCTGCCCGAATTTCACACGTCCACGCCCGACACCGTGTGGCCGTACTACGGCTTCACCGCGGAAATGGTGGCGGCGGGCGACTTCAACGCGCAGATGTTCAACAGCTTTCTGGACGGCACCAAAAGCGCCATCGAGATGGCGGCGGTGTCCAACGCCACGGGCTTGCTGCCGTCGCCGTCGGGCCTGCACTTCCCGCCTTGCGGCGTGGACGATCTGGCCCGTGTGCTGCGCCCGCGCGAGGACGGCGGCATCTTGCACCATCGCGGCCAGGTGGAAGTGATTTCATCGTTGGAACGCGATGGCCGCCCCGTGTTTCGCGACCTGCGCTGGGGCGTGTATGTGACGCTTGCGGCCGATAGCGATTACGTGCGCCGCTGCTTCCAGGAATACGGACTGGTGACGGACCCCAGCGGCAACTACACCGCCATGTACAAGCCCTATCACCTGATCGGGTTGGAGCTGGGCATCAGCGTGGCCAGCGTCGGGCTGCGGCGTGAACCCACTGGCGCGCCCGCCGGCTGGCACGGCGATGTGGTCGCCACCGCCAAGCGCGATTTGCAGGCCGGCCAGATTCTGGATGGCGAAGGCGGCTACACGGTGTATGGCCGGCTGATGCCCGCGCCTGATTCCGTGGAAGAAGGCTATCTGCCGCTGGGGCTGTCGCATCAGGTCAAACTGAAACACCCCGTGCGGCAATCGCAGGCGATCCGCTGGCGCGACGTGGAATACGACGAGCGCTCAACGGCCGTGCAATTCCGCCGCGAAATGGAACAGACCTTCGCCTGAAGCGAAGCCAGGCCACCCCGCCCCGCCGCCTACACCGGCGCGGGGCGTTCGGCCTGAAACAAGCGCAGGCGATCTGCCGCGTTGCGCAGATGCTGTTCCGCCGCGCGCCCGGCGGCATCCGGGTCTGACCCTTCGATAGCCACAAAGATCGCCTGATGCTCGCTTTGCACGGCGGCCATGCGTTCCGCATACCGGCGCGCCGTGTTGTTGCGCGCGCTGCGAATGACGCGCCGCACATTCGCTTCCAGATAATCGTTCAGCGACACCAGATGCGGGTTGTGGGTGGCCTGCACGATGGCCTGATGGAACTGGTAGTCCTCTTCATCGCCCAGCTTGTCGTTGATCAGCGCGTACTCCATGCCGACCAGCGCCTGGCGCATCTTCTTCAAGTCCTGATCCGTGCGGCGCTGCGCTGCGTAGCGCGCGGCGGTGACTTCGATGGACAGCATCAGTTCCAGGATGTGTTCCAGGTCCTGCGTGTCGCCCGGCGTGGGCGCGGCGATACGAAACGCGTTGCGCTGGAAGTTGGGGTCCACGAACACGCCGCTGCCCTGCTGAGACGTGATGAGCCCTTCGGACTTCAGCCGGGCCAGCGCCTCGCGCACGACGGCGCGGCTGACCGAATACGTTTCGGTCAGCTGCTTTTCGGTGGGCAGGCGGTCGCCGGGGGCAAGCACCCCTTGGCGTATCTGCTCGGCCAGCGTGTCGGCCAAGCCCGCGGAAAGCGAACTCTTGGGCGCGTTGCGCGGCGGGTCCTGGTCTGGATTCGTCGACATGGAAAATCGTGAACTCGTAATGGCGGCGTCCTGCACTTTAAGCGATATAGATGCCGCCGTTGACCTGCATGACTTCCCCGGTCACGAAGCCCGCCAGCGGCGAGCACAGGAAGGCGATGGACCCGGCGATCTCTTCGGCCGTGCCAAAGCGGCGTAGCGGCGTGCTTTCCAGCAGCTGCGCGCCTTTCTGGCCAATCAGGTCATGCGTCATGGATGTGGCGATGATGCCCGGCGCCACCGCGTTCACGCGGATCTGCGGGGCCAGCTCCAGCGCCAGGCTGCGCGTGAAGCTCTGCACCGCGCCCTTGGACGCGGAATAGGCGGCGTGCGCGTAGCTGCCGCGCTGCGCGGCCAGCGACGTCAACAGCACGATGGAGCCGTTGTGACGCAGGTGGCGCTGCGCCGCCCGGCACGTGTAGAAGGTGCCGTCCAGGTTCACGCGCATCAGCGTGCGCCAGGCCTCGTCGCTGGTGTCTTTGACCAGTTGTTCCGGGTAGATGCCGGCGCAATGCACCAGGTGATCCAGCCCGCCGAAATGCTTGGCGGCCGCATCGAACACGCGTTCGCAATCATGCGAGACGGACACGTCCAGCGCATGCGTGTAGACGCGCTGCCCGGTCGGGTCCAGCTCGGCTGCAACCTCTTCCAGGCGCGCGTTGTTGATGTCAGTCAGCACCAGCCGCGCGCCGTGGGCGGCCATCAGCCGCGCCGTCGCCAAGCCGATGCCATTGCCCGCGCCGGTGATCACGGCCACCTGTCCTTCAAACGAGATCATCCTGTCTCCAAGCTTGTTATGGGCGTGCCTGCTGCCTTCCCGGCCGCCGCGGAATCTTTGATTGAACTCCTGAATCCGCCGCTTGACACAAGAAAATCGCTTGCCCTATGATTTATCGGACAACTTAATAAAGTTGCCTGACAACTTATTCCGAAAGCGTAAATCAAGTCACGTTTTCAGGCAAGCCAGTCAGCAAAAACAAGGCCGAGCGCCGCAAAACAGGCAGGAGACAACAGGGTGAATATCACCGGCAGCACGACCGTATTCGCCCCTATCTCGCGTTTATCCCCTCCCCCTTGCACGACTCCCAGCCACACAAGAGCCGCCACCAAGCGCGCTTGATCGACTCACGCACTTACCACTCCCGTCCCACGGAGGAGACACGCATGAAATTGGCTTTCACTACCGGCCTGCTGTGCCTGGCCGGCTTTGCCGCATCGGCGCACGCCGCACCCGTCAAGATCGGTCTGATCGAAACCTTGTCCGGCCCGCAAGCGTCCACCGGCCTGATGTTCCGCGCCGCCGTCAAATACGAGCTGGACCGCATCAATGCCGCGGGCGGCTGGAACGGCCAGCCGCTGGAACTCGTTGAGTTCGACAACCAGGGCGGCCCTGTCGGCGCGTCCGACCGCTTCCGCGCCGCAGCCGCTGAAGGCGTGCAGGTGCTGGTGCAGGGTTCGTCGTCCGCCATCTCGGGGCAGCTGACCGAAGACGTGCGCAAACACAATCTGCGCAACCCCGGCAAGGAAGTCGTATTCCTGAACGTGGGCGGCGAAGCCCTGGAACTGACCGGCCAGAAGTGCCACTTCTATCACTTCCGCTTCACCACCAACGCCGACCTGCGCGTGAAGTCGCTGGCCTCGGTCATGTCGGCCGACGGCACGCTGGGCAAGCGCGTGTACGCCATCAACCAGAACTATTCCTGGGGCCAGGACATGGAAGGCGCCACCGAGCGCTTCGCCAACCAGTACGGCTATGAAGTGGTGGGCAAGACGCTGCACGAAGTCAACAAGATCCAGGACTTCGCGCCCTACGTTGCGCGCATCCGCTCGGCCACGCCCGACACCGTCATCACCGGCAACTGGTCCAACGACCTGCTGCTGTTGATGAAGGCCACGCAGGCCGCCGGCCTGAAGGTGCGTTTCGCCACCGTGTTCCTGGACCAGGTGGGCAACCTGGCCAACGCCGGCGACGTCGCGCTGGGCCACTACATCGCTCACCCGTACAACATCGAAGCCGCGGGCGAAGAAGGCGCCAAGTTCGCCGAAGACTACAAGTCCAAGACCGGCCACTACCCCAGCTACACCGAACCGCAAACCGTGATCGGCGTGCGCTTCCTGGGTGAAGCGTTAAAGCAGGTGCAGCCCAAGGACGGCAAGCTGTCCGTGCCGGAACTGGCGAAGGCTTTGGAAAAGGTAACGTACACGTCGTCGCTGGGCGCCTACACGATGCGCGCCGAAGACCACCAGGTGCAGTTGCCGATGGTGGTGTCGAAAGTGAGCAAGAACGCCAAGTACAAGGCCGACGGCACGGACATGGGCTTTGAGCCGGTGAAGGTGTTGGCGGCGGCGGACGTGTCGGCGCCGGTGCAGGAAACCTGCAAGATGCAGCGGCCGAATTAAGAACGGGATGATGGCTTGCGCGCGCCTGGCCAACGACACCTTGCCACGCGCGCGCAACCCATCATCACCCAGCCCCAATAAGCGCACTCCCGGCGCGGGCCGGAAAAACAACGTGCGCAATCGCTCGCAAGACGCGTGACGTCTTAGCGCAAGAATTATGGAGCGGACATGGAATACTTTACCGTCTCGCTGTTGAACGGCGTGATTTACGGCCTGCTGCTATTCATGGTGTCGGCAGGCCTGACACTGATTTTCGGAATGATGGGCGTGCTGAATTTTGCGCACGCGTCGTTCTACATGATCGGCGCCTACGCCGCCTACACGCTGACGCCCGTCACCGGTTTCTGGGTGGCGCTGGTGCTGGCGACGATCATCTCGGGCGTGCTGGGCATGGGCGTTGAACGCTTCTTCCTGCGCCGCGTCCACAAGTTCGGCCACGCGCAGGAACTGCTGGTGACCTTTGGCCTGGCGTTCATCGTGGCTGAGCTGATCAAGCTGTTCTACGGTGACTTCCCCGTGGACTACCGCGTGCCGCAATTCCTGAACTTCGCGGCCTTCCGCGTGTTCGATGCGGACTACCCCTTCTACCGCCTCTTGATGGGCGGCGTGTCGCTGGCGATGTTCGCCGTCATCTACCTGCTGCTGTCGCGCACCCGCGTGGGCATCGTCGTGCGCTCGGCCATCTACCGGCCGCGCATGGCCGAAGCGCTGGGCCACAACGTGCCGCTGGTGTTCATGAGCGTGTTCGGCGTGGGCGCCGCCATGGCCGGCCTGGCCGGTGCGGTGGCCGGCGCCTTCTACACCACCAACCCCAACATGGCGCTTGAACTGGGCGTGCTGGTGTTCGTGGTCGTGGTCGTGGGCGGACTCGGTTCGCTGGAAGGCGCCATGATCGCGTCGCTGCTGATCGGCCTGATCAGTTCGTTCTCGGTCGGTATCGACGCCAGCCTGGCGTCGCTGTTCGGCCTGTTCGGCGCGGGCGAGTGGGCGGAAAGCGTGGGCGGTTTGATGACCGTGAAGATTTCCAGCCTGGCCGCCACCCTGCCCTTCCTGCTGATGCTGGTGGTGCTGCTGGTGAAGCCGTCGGGCCTGAAGGGAGAGCAGGCATGAGCCACACCCGTAAAGCCTCTGGCGCCTTGTTGTTGATTGCGTGTGTGGCGGCGCTGTGCGCGCTGCCCTGGCTGCTGCCTCCGGGCCAGCTGGTGGCAGCCGTGCAGATGCTGATCGCCGCGCTGTTTGCCTGCGCGTTCAATCTGTTGGCCGGCCAGGGCGGCATGCTGTCCTTTGGCCACGCCGCGTACTTTGGCGTAGGTACGTTCGCCACCATCCACGCGATGAACGCATTGGGTGGCGCGGGCCTCTTGCCCACGCCGCTGATGCCGCTGGTGGGCGGCGTGGCCGGGCTGCTGTTCGGCTTGGTCGCCGGCTGGTTCGCCACCATGCGTTCCGGCGTGTACTTTTCGATGATCACCTTGGCGCTGGCTGAACTGCTGCACGCATTGGCGCCGCACCTGAAAGGCGTGTTCGGCGGCGAAGCGGGCGTGTCCGCCATGCGCATGCCGGCATGGGGCTTCACCTTCGGCTCCGACATCGAGGTGTACTTCCTGGTGCTGGCCTGGGTGCTGATCTCGCTGGCCGCGCTGTATGGCCTGACCCGCACGCCGCTGGGCCGGCTCACGCTGGGTCTGCGTGAAAACGCCAACCGCCTGCGCTATCTGGGTTACCGCCCGCATGCGCTGAAGACGATGGTGTTTGCGTTGTCGGCCATGTTCGCGGGCATCGCGGGAGGGTTGCAGGCCTTGAACATCGAGGCCGGCAACTACGTGCTGTTCGAGGTCAAGCTGTCGACCGATGCCGTGCTGTTCGCCTACATCGGCGGCGTCAATGCCTTCCTGGGGCCGGTGCTGGGCGCGTCCATCCTGACGTTCCTGTCGCAGACGCTGGCCGACATCACGCGTTCGTGGCTGCTGTATCAAGGCATTCTGTTTGTGCTGGTGATGCTGTTCGTGCCGGACGGCCTGGTGGGCCTGGTGCAACGCGCCGCCAAGTCGCTGCGCGAGCGCGGCCTGGCCAACTGGCTGCCGCGCGCCATCGTGTCGGTTGCCGGCGGCCTGCTGCTGACCGCCGCCACCGTGTTTTCGGTAGAGCTCTTGCAACGCATGTTCGCGCGTGACTACCGCGCGCTGCTCGCCATGAACCCCGACGCCGGCTGGCCCGCCATTCCCCTTTTCGGCCACGACTGGGCGCCGCTTGCGGTCTCGACCTGGCTGATTCCGGTGGCGCTGTTCGCCGCGGGCCTGTTGGCTTGCCGCTGGGCGATGGCGATGTGGCGTAACGACGGCGATGCCGCCCCTGTGCTGGAGCCCGCAAAATGAGCCACGAGATCCTGACCCTGACCGACGTGCGCAAGTCCTTTGGCGAAGCGCAGATCATCCGCGGCGTGAACCTGGCGATTGAAGCCGGTGAACGCCATGCCGTCATCGGCCCCAACGGCGCGGGCAAGTCCACGCTGTTCCACCTGATGTCGGGTTCGTTTGCGCCCACCTCGGGTGATATCAGCCTGCGTTCGCGCTCCATTGGCGGCCTGGCCCCCGAAGCCATCAACCGGCTGGGCCTGGCGCGATCGTTTCAGATCACCAACGTGTTCCCGCGCCTGTCCGTGCGTGAAAACCTGCGCCTGGCGGTGCTGCGCATGCACGGGCTGGTCTACAACTTCTGGCGCCCCATTGCGCGCAACCGCGCCGTCAACGAAGACGTGGACCGTCTGCTGGAAAAAGTGCGCCTGACGGCCAAGCAAGCCACCGCCGCCGGCGACCTGAACTACTCCGAACAGCGCTCGCTGGAAATCGGCATGACGCTGGCCTCGCGCCCGAAAGTCATCTTGCTGGACGAGCCGATGGCCGGCATGTCGCAGCACGAAGTCGACTACACGGTAGAACTCATCAAAGACGTGACGCGCGACTGCACTTTGCTGATCGTCGAACACGATATGCAGGTGGTGTTCTCGCTGGCCGACCGCATCAGCGTGCTGGTCTATGGCGAGATCCTTGCCACCGGCACGCCCGCAGAAATTCGCGGCGACGCCCGCGTGCGCGAAGCCTACCTGGGAGAGGAAACGGTATGACGACAACATCCCCCGCGCACGCCCCTGCGCACTCCCCCCTGCTCAGCCTGCACGGCGTGCACGCGCACTACGGCAAGAGCCACATCCTGCACGGCATCGACTTGTCCATCGGGCAAGGCGAAGTCGTCAGCCTGCTGGGCCGCAACGGCGCGGGCCGCTCCACCACCATGAAAAGCATCATGGGTCTGGTGGACGTGACCGGCGGGCGCATCGCCATCGAAGGGCGCGACATCACCAACAAACGCCCCTTCGAAATCGCACGCGCAGGCGTGGGCTTTGTGCCTGAAGAGCGCGAAGTCTTCGCCAACCTGACCGTGGACGAAAACCTGCGCATGGGCGAACAGCCCAAGCGAGACGACGCGCCCTACTGGACGGCCGCGCAGATGTTCGACTACTTCCCGCGCCTGAAAGAACGCAGCAACACCAAGGCCGGCAACCTGTCGGGCGGCGAACAGCAGATGCTGACCATGTGCCGTTCGCTGCTGGGCAACCCCAAGGTGATGCTGATCGACGAGCCCACCGAAGGGCTGGCGCCGAAGATCGTGGAAGTGATTGCCGACGTCATCCGCGATATCCACAAGCGCGGCGTTTCGGTGGTGCTGGTGGAGCAAAAGCTGACGATTGCGCTGAAGGTGTCCACGCGGGTCAGCGTCATGGGCCACGGCCGCATCGTGTTCGAAGGACCGCCCGCGCAGCTGCATGAGCGCCAGGACGTCGTCCAGGAATGGCTGGCGGTCTGACCCCGCCATCACGTAACCCCTCTACAGCTCTACAGGTAACCCTCTTGGACAACCCTACTGAAGTCATCCATAGCGACCTGCGCGGCCAAACGGTCGTGATTACCGGCGGCGCCAAAGGCATCGGCTTTTCCACCGCGCAGGCCTTCGTGCGCCAAGGCGCGCGCGTGGCGCTGCTGGACATGGACGCCACCGCGCTGGACGCCGCCGTGGCCGATCTGAACGCGGCGGGCGGGGACGCCCTGGCCGTGCAGGCATCCGTCACGGATGCCGACGCCGTGGAACGCGCGTTCGCGCAAGTCGAACAGGCCTGGGGCGGCATCGACGTGCTGGTCAACAACGCCGGCATCTCGGCCAACAAGCCCACGCTGGAAGTCACCGTGGACGAATGGCGGCGCGCGGTCGACATCAACCTGACCGGCGTGTTTCTGTGCGCACAGGCCGCCGGCCGCCGCATGGTGCCGGCAGGGTCGGGCAGCATCATCAACCTGGCCTCGATGTACGGCGTGGTGGCCGCGCCCGACCGCGCCGCCTACTGCGCCACGAAGGGCGCGGTGGTGCTGCTGACCGAAACGCTGGCCGTGGAATGGGGCCCGATGGGCGTGCGCGTGAACGCGCTGGCGCCCGGCTATGTCGAGACCGATCTGGTGCGCGACCTGGCCGCGCGTGGCCGCCTGGACCCCGAACGCCTGAAGCAGCGCACGCCGCTGCGCCGCATGGCGCAGCCGGCAGAAATGGCCGACCTGGCGGTCTTCCTGGCATCGCGCCAGGCCGCCTACATCACCGGACACACCCTGGTGGCCGACGGCGGCTGGAGCCGCTACAGCTACCTCTAACCGCACCGACGCTTAAAAACATTCTGGAGATTCACTCATGGCCACCTACCAACCGCTTGAGCCCCAAGCGCCCTGGCGGCAACTGACGGTCGAGGCTCGCGACTGGCAGCAGGCGGACCCCGCCCTGCTCGGCACGATGCTGACCCAGCTGCACTGGATTCGCGCCTTTGAAGAGGCTGTGCTGGACTTGGCCGCCGAAGGCCTGGTGCACGGCCCCGCGCACTCGTCAGTCGGCCAGGAAGGCGGCGCCGTCGGTTCGGTGCTGGCGCTGGGCGCCGGCGATCAGATCAATGGCTCGCATCGCGGCCACCATCAGTTTCTGGCCAAGGCCTTGCAGCACGTGGCCCCGCTGGGCCTGGACCCGCGCAACCCGCACACGCCCGCCATCGATGAAGTCCTGCAAAAGACGCTGGCCGAAATCATGGGGCTGGCGCAAGGCTATTGCCGGGGCCGTGGGGGCAGCATGCACTTGCGCTGGCTGGAAGCCGGCGCGCTGGGCACCAATGCCATCGTGGGCGGCGGCGTGCCGCTGGCGGCGGGCGCGGGCTGGGCGCACAAGCACGCGGGTACTGACCGCGTGGCCGTGACGTACTTTGGTGACGGCGCGGTCAACATCGGCTCGGTGCTGGAAACGATGAACCTGACCGCCGCGTGGAAAACGCCGCTGTGCTTCTTCATCGAAAACAACCGCTACGCGGTGTCGACGACGGTGGAAGAGTCCACCGCCGAACCGCGCCTGTCTGCGCGTGGTCTGGCGTTCAACATTCCGTCGTGGAAGGTTGACGGCATGGACCCGCTGGCCGTGCATCTGGCCATGTCGGAAGCCGTGGCGCACATGCGCGCGGGCAACGGCCCGACCATCGTCGAAGTGGACGTGTACCGCTTCTTCCACCAGAACGGCCCCTTCCCCGGCAGCGCCTTCGGCTATCGCTCGAAAGACGAAGAAGCGCAATGGCGCCGCCGCGATCCTTTGGACAAGATCGCCTCTGAAATGATCGGCCGCCAGCTGATCACGCAAGCGGAAGTGGACGCGCTGCGTCAACGCTGCAAGGACGTCATGAAAGACGTGGCCGGCCGTCTGACCGAAGCGGCGGACGGCGGCAAGCGCCGCGTGCGCGCCGACCTCTGGCCCAGCCCCGACTTCCGCGACGTCGGCTTGCGCAGCGATGGTTCGGAACTGGCCGGCCTGCGCTACCAGGACGCCGATGACTACACGGGCACGAAGGTCGAACGCAAGTTCGTCGACGCCGTGGCCGACGTGCTGGACCGCCGCATGGAAACGGATGGCGGCGTCGTCGTGCTGGGCGAAGACGTGCACCGCCTGAAGGGCGGCACCAACGGCGCCACGCGCGGCCTGAAAGACAAGTACCCCGACCGCGTGCTGGGCACCCCGATTTCCGAAAACGCTTTCGCCGGCCTGGGCGGCGGGCTGGCGATGGACGGGCGCTACAAGCCCATCGTTGAATTCATGTACCCCGACTTCATGTGGGTGGCGGCCGACCAGATCTTCAACCAGATCGGCAAGGCCCGCCACATGTTCGGCGGCGACATCGACGTGCCCTTCGTGCTGCGCACCAAGGTCGCGATGGGCACGGGCTACGGCTCGCAGCACTCGATGGACCCCGCCGGCATCTTCGCCACCGCGCCGGGCTGGCGCATCGTCGCGCCTTCCACACCGTACGACTACGTGGGCTTGATGAACACCGCGCTGGCCTCCAAGGACCCGGTGCTGGTCATCGAACACGTGGACTTGTATGCGTCGTCCGGCGAGGTTGCCGAGGGCGACTTGGACTACGCCATTCCGTTCGGCAAAGCCCGCGTGCGCCGCACGGGCGGCAAGGTCACCATCCTGACGTATCTGGCGATGGTGGGCCGCGCATTGAAGGCCGCCGAGGAAGCCGGCGTGGACGCCGAGATCATCGACCTGCGCACGCTGGACCGCGCCAGCCTGGACTGGGACACCATCGGCGCCAGCATCCAGAAGACCAACAACGTGCTGATCGTGGAGCAAGGCGCGCGCGGCACGTCGTATGGCGCGATGCTGTCCGATGAAATCCAGCGCCGCTACTTCGACTGGCTCGACCAGCCGATCAAGCGCGTGACTGGCGGCGAGGCGTCGCCCAGCATTTCGAAGGTGCTGGAACGCGCAGCGTTCGCCGACACCGAAGAAGTGCTGGCGGGCCTGGCCGATGTGCTGGCGGATCTGGGAGAACAAGCATGAGCGCGCTGCACATGACGGTGCCGATGGAAGTCGGCATCTGCTGCCAGAACCTGGATGCGCTGCTGGCGTTCTATACCGACGTCGTCGGCCTCGCGCTCGTCAACCGCGTGACGGTGCCTGCCGACAAGGCGCGCGCCACCGGCCTGACCGTGCACGGCTACGACGTGGCGCGCTTGCAGACGTCGTACGGCGAACGCATCAAGCTGCTGCAACCCAGCGTGGCGCCTGACGCCGCGGTGCGCGGCAAGACCATACTCGACCGCCAGGGCGCTACCTACCTGACCTTCATCGTGCGCGATCTGGCGGGCGTGGTGCGCAGCCTGGAATCCAAGGGCGTGGTGTTCGACAGCGCGCCCGCGCCGATGGAAGTGCGCCCGGGCACGTGGCTGGCGTTCTTCCGCGACCCCGAAGGCAACGTGCTGGAACTGGTCGAATACGACGACCCCGCCGCCTACCGGCCCGACCTGGCCGCCGCCGCAAACTAGGACGACTATCGTGGCTCACCTTATCAAGCTCCCCTCCGTTGCCGCCGACACGTCGGGCGGCAACCTGCACCAGTGGCTCAAGAAAGAAGGCGACACGGTCGCCGTCGGCGACGCGCTGGCGGAAATCGAAACCGAAAAAGCCATTGTTGAAATCAACGCCGAGCATGCGGGCGTGCTGGGCCGCATCGTCGTCCCGGCAGGCGCGGCGTCGGTGCCGATCAATACCGTTATCGGCGTGTTGTTGGCTGACGGCGACGATGCCTCGGCGATTGATCGCGTGCTGGCCGAACATGGCGGCGCGGCGGCAGTGGTTGCCGCTGCGGCGGCACCCGCTGCTGCGGCATCGACGGCTGCGTCTGCGGCTGCATCTGCGCCTGTGTCTTCGGCTACGTCTTCGGCTGCGTCTGCGGCCACCTCTGCGGCTGCCTCTTCGGCCGCACCCGCTGCCGCCGCCCCCAAGGCATCCGCCGCCACGCCCGCATCCAACACCCCGGTTCCCGGCGGACGCCTGTTCGCCAGCCCGCTGGCGCGCCGTCTGGCGGCGCAGTGGCATGTGGACCTGCTGGGCGTCGCCGGCACCGGACCGCATGGCCGCATCGTGCGCCGTGACGTTGAATCCGCACGCGACCGTGCGCCCGTGGCCGCGGTGGCGACGTCAGCCGGCCGCCCGGCTGCCCGCCGCGTGCCGCACACCGGCATGCGCCGCGCCATCGCCCGCCGCCTGACCGAAAGCAAGCAGAACGTGCCGCACTTCTACCTGTCGGTGGATTGCAAGATGGACGCGCTGCTGGCGCTTCGCGCGCAAGCGAACCACGGCGGCGCGGTGAAGCTGTCGGTCAATGACTTCATCGTGCGCGCGGCGGCGCTCGCCTTGCGCGAAGTGCCGGAAGTGAATGTCAGCTGGCACGAAGACGCCATCGAATACCACGCGGGCGCCGACATCTCGGTGGCGGTTGCGACCGACGGCGGGCTGGTCACCCCCATCGTGCGCGACGCGGACGTGAAGTCGCTGTCGGCCATCGCAGGCGAAATCGTGGAGCTTGCCGGACGCGCCAAGATCAACCGCTTGAAGCCCGAAGAGTTCACCGGCGGTTCGCTGACGGTCAGCAACCTGGGCATGTACGGCATCAGCCAGTTCGCGGCCATCATCAACCCGCCGCAGGCCGCCATCTTGGCGGTGGGCGCAGCCGAACGCCGCCCCGTCGTGGCCGAGAACGGCGACCTGGTTGCCGCCACCGTCATGACGGTGACCTTGTCGGCCGATCACCGCGCAGTGGATGGCGCGGTCGGCGCGCGCTGGCTCGCCGCCTTCCGCACGTTGATCGAAAACCCTGTGCGCATTCTGCTGTGAGCCCGACGATGACGAAGAACGTGTTTGATCTGGTCGTCGTCGGCGGCGGCCCTGGCGGCTATGTGGCCGCCATTCGCGGCGCGCAGCTGGGCATGTCGGTAGCGTTGGTAGAGCGCGCGGAACTTGGCGGCATCTGCCTGAACTGGGGCTGCATTCCCACCAAGGCGCTGCTGCACAGCGCGACCGTGCTGCGCGCCTGCCAAGAGGCGTCGCACTACGGCGTCACGGGCGCGGGCGAAGCCCGGCCTGATCTGGCCGCCATGGTGGCCCGGTCGCGCAAGGTGGCGGGCCGCCTGGGACTAGGCGTGGCGCATTTGATGAAGAAGAACGGCGTGACAGTATTCGCGGCCAGCGCCACGCTGGCGGGCGCGGGCAAGCTGGCGCTGGATAACGGCACGACGCTATCGGCCAAACACATCATTCTGGCTACCGGCGCGCGCGCCCGCGAATTGCCCGCGCTGCCCGTGGGTGAGCGCATCTGGGCGTACCGCCAGGCCTTGATGCCCACCGAGATCCCGAAGTCGTTGCTGGTGGTGGGGGCAGGCGCCATTGGCGCCGAGTTCGCAAGCTTCTACCGCGCGATCGGATCGGACGTCACACTGATCGACATGACGCCAGAAATCTTGCCGCAGGAAGACGCGGAAATTTCGCAGCTGGCGCGCAAGGCGTTCGAGAAACAAGGCATACGCGTGCTGACGCAATGCGCGGTCACGGCATCGGCGTTGACGGCAACCGGCGTCAAGGTGACGCTGGACCAACAGGGCAAGAAGACGGAACTGGAAGTCGACCGCGTCATCGTCGCCGCCGGCATCGTCGGCAACGTCGAAAACCTGGGGCTGGAAAAGACGCGCGTGAAGATCGAGAAGACCCACATCGTCACCGATGGCTTATGCCGCACCGCCGAGCCCGGCGTTTACGCCATTGGCGACGTGGCCGGCGCGCCCTGGCTGGCGCACAAGGCCAGTCACGAAGGCGTGCTGTGCGTGGAAGCCATGGCCGGCAAACCCGTACACGCCATCGACCCGCTGCGCATTCCCGCCTGCACCTATTCGTACCCGCAAGTCGCCAGCATCGGCATGACCGAAGCCCGCGCACGCGAGCACGCGAAGGCAAACGGCGGCGAGATCCGTGTCGGCAAATTCACCTTCGCCGGCAACGGCAAGGCCATCGCAATGGGCGAAGACCAAGGCTTGGTCAAGACCGTGTTCGATGCGACGTCGGGGGAATTGCTGGGCGCACACATCATCCATCCGGAAGCGTCCGAGCTGATCACGGGGTATGGCGTGGCGGCGTCGCTGGAAGCAACGGAGGAAGATCTGATGCACACCGTGTTCGCGCATCCGACGTTGTCGGAAACGTTGCATGAATCGGTGTTGTCGGCCTTTGGAAGAGCGTTGCACGCGTAGGATGGGTGACGCGCGAGCTCATCATCCAGGATGAGCGGCAGTTCAGCGCGCGCACCCCATCACACCCGCCCCGCGAAGAAATCCAGAAAGCACGCAATGCGCCGCGACAGCTGCGTATTGCGGTGGTACACGGCGTGCATGGGCTGAAGTTGATCGCTGTACACCCCCTCCATCACCTTCACCAGCCTGCCCGCCGCGATATCTTCGCGCACCACAAAATCCGACAGGCACGCGATGCCCACGCCGCGGATCGCCAATTGCCGCTGCGTCTCTCCGCTTGAGGTCGCCAACGTCGGTGTCGCCAGATAACTGGACCCGCCCGCGTGCTTCAACGGCCACACGTTCAAGCTTTCGGGCTGCGTGAAGCCCAGCACTTCATGGCGGGCCAAGTCCTCCACCGTCTCCGGCGCGCCGCGCCGCGCGATGTAATCAGGGCTGGCCATCATCCAGCGCGGCGACGGCCGCAGCGGCCGCGCGTGCAAGGTGGAATCCGTCAGCGGCCCCATGCGGATGGCGACATCGGTGCGATGTTCCATGAGGTCCACGATGCGGTCATTGCTGGTGAGTTCCAGCGTGATCTCGGGATACTCGCGCCGAAATTCCGCCACTTGCGGCACCACGCAATGCAGCATCACCGGCACCGACGCATCCACCCGCAACCGCCCCGCCGGCCGCTGATGCACCATCCGCATGCACTCTTCGGCTTCTTCCAACGACGCGATGATCTGACGCGCCTTCGGCAGAAAATGCGCGCCTTCTTCCGTGAGCTCCATGCGGCGCGTCGTGCGGTTCAGCAGGATCACGCCCAGGTCTTCTTCCAAGCGCGACAAGCCCCGGCTGACCCCCGACGCCGTCTGGCCCAGCATTTCAGCGGCGGCGCTCAGCGACCCGGCGTCCACCACGCCCAGGAACACGCGCAATGCATCGGAATTCAAAGCCATGTGGGGTGTGTCCTTTCGCGCTAGGTGGCGAGCTTGTCGGCAGCAGCCTGAAGGCCGGCGAAGATGCTGTCGGCCAGGTCTTGCGGAAACGCATCGGGCAGTTGGGCCTGCACGCTGCGTATTGCGCCCGGCGTGCGGCCTACCAGATCATCAATCACGATGTCGGCATTGGCGCCGTTTGGCGCGATCACGCCAAACTGACGGCCCAGCTGCACCCAATGACGCCGCATGATTTCGCTGACGCGGTAATGCGTATTCTTGGTCCGCACGGCCATCGCCAACGTTATTTTTTTGGAAGAGAACTTTCCTGGGCCAGCCCCCAGCAACGGATACGCGGACAGCACATCGTACAAAGGCGTCATGTGGTATTGGCCATGTGGCTGCAACGCAATGCTGAAATTCTTTGCGTGGCCATCAGGTGCGCCATCTTGGCGCTGGAGAGCGGGTCCGCGTCAATGGTCTGCACCCCTGCGGGCGTCTCGCCAAGAGGCAGGATTTGCAGGGCGCCGATGCAATCTCTGCCGATCTGCGCCAACAAGTCGAAGGCGCCGGTTGAATCGGCGCCGAAACGACGAGCCACGCGCTCGCGGATGGCTTGGCTATCGGGCAGCAGATTGTCGAAATACGCGCGTACCGCCTCTCCGCGATGGGGCGCATTGCCCGGCTGAAAAGGCAGGGACAACGACAACGCCCGTCCCTCTGGCCGCTGGACCCATGCATCGTCGTAGGCAAGCTCGTCACCCGACTGCGGGTGCAACCGCCAGGTGCCAACGAAGACACCATTCATCCATAGTGCCAATGCGCGGACGTATGAGCGGCGTCCCATCACTACCACTTCGGGGATGCGTGATGGCCGCCCATGCCGGCATCGCGTTCATCGGCAATGCCGTGGCCGCTTGAGTCCGCGGGCTCGCGCTGATGCAACACGAGATCCACGCCCAGCACGGCCAATACCTTCATGAGCCTGCCCGCGCTGACCGTTTCAGCATTGCGCTCCAGGGTGGAATACGTCTGCTGGCGCAAGCCCAAGCGTTCGGCGACCTCGCCCTGCGTCAGGCCGGCTTGCTTCCTGAAGGCTCGGAGCATGCCCGAAAGCTGATCCGAGGTACGGACGGTGAATTCGCTCATCCCGTTCTCAACGCTGTATTTCGAATTTACGCAGTATAGGCTGTAAAACTGTTTTACTCCCTATAAGCTGTTTATTCACTCTTAATAAGCTGTATTTCCGTTTTACAGCTTATAAACTGTAGCCGAATCTGCAGTGATCGCGGACAAAAAAAACGGCGCCCAAAGGCGCCGTTCTTCCTAGGCGTTCGCCACCCTCAACGCTTGGCTTTCTGCTTCAGCTGCGACAGGTCACGCACCGCGCCGCGGTCCGCCGACGTGGCCAGGGCCGCGTAAGCCTGCAAGGCCAGCGACACGACGCGTTCGCGTCCAACCGGCTCCCAGCCATCCGCACGCGCGTCCATCGCTGCGCGGCGGCGTGCCAGTTCTTCGTCGGACACGGCCAGATGCATCTTGCGGTTCGGGATGTCGATCTCGATGATGTCGCCTTCTTCCACCAAGCCGATCGTGCCGCCTTCGGCCGCTTCCGGCGAGGCGTGGCCGATCACCAGGCCGGATGAACCGCCCGAGAAGCGGCCGTCGGTGAACAGCGCGCACGTCTTGCCCAAGCCCTTGGACTTCAGGTACGACGTGGGGTACAGCATTTCTTGCATGCCCGGGCCGCCCTTGGGGCCTTCGTAGCGGATCACGACCACGTCGCCCGCCACGATCTTGTCGCCCAGGATGCCTTCAACGGCGTCATCCTGGCTTTCGAACACGCGGGCGCGGCCCGTGAAGACCCATTGCGATTCGTCCACGCCGGCCGTCTTCACAATGCAGCCCTTCTCGGCCAGGTTGCCGTACAGCACAGCCAGGCCGCCGTCCTTCGAGTAGGCATTTTCCTTGCTGCGGATGCAGCCCGTCTGGCGGTCGGTGTCCAGCGTCAGGAAGGTGGCGTCCTGGCTGAACGCCACGGTCGTCGGAATGCCGCCGGGTGCTGCGCGATAGAACTTCTGCGCGTCTTCACCCGCGCCGCCACCAGCCACGTCCCAGTTCTGGATGGCGTTGCCCAGCGTGCCGCTGTGCACGTTGCCGCAAGACAGGTCCAGCAGGTCGGCGCGCGCCAGTTCACCCAGGATGCCCAGGATGCCGCCTGCGCGGTGCACGTCTTCGATGTGGTACTTGTCGGTGGCGGGCGCCGCCTTGCACAGGCAGGGCACCTTGCGCGAAATGCGGTCGATGTCGGCCATCGTGAAATCCACACCCGCTTCCTGCGCGGCGGCCAGCAAGTGCAGCACGGTGTTGGTGGAACCGCCCATCGCCACGTCCAGCGCCATCGCGTTCTGGAACGCGCTCTTGGTGGCGATATTGCGCGGCAGAACCGATTCGTCTTCTTCCACGTAGTAGCGGCGGCACAGGTCGACGACCAGGCGGCCGGCTTGCTCGAACAAGCCCTTGCGCCATGCGTGGGTCGCGACGATGGTGCCGTTACCCGGCAGCGCCAGGCCGATGGCTTCGGTCAGGCAGTTCATGGAGTTGGCGGTGAACATGCCGGAACAGGAGCCGCACGTCGGGCACGCGCTGCGTTCCACTTCGGCGACTTCGGCGTCCGACACCTTCGGATCGGCGGCCTTGATCATGGCGTCGATCAGGTCGATCTTGGCGATGACCTTGCCGTCGGTCGGCGACTTGACCTTGCCCGCTTCCATCGGGCCGCCGGACACGAACACGACCGGGATGTTCAGGCGCATCGCGGCCATCAGCATCCCCGGGGTGATCTTGTCGCAGTTCGAAATGCAGACCATGGCGTCGGCGCAATGCGCGTTCACCATGTATTCCACCGAGTCGGCGATGAGTTCGCGCGACGGCAGCGAATACAGCATGCCGCCGTGGCCCATGGCGATGCCGTCATCGACGGCGATCGTGTTGAATTCCTTAGCGACGCCGCCTGCGGCTTCGATCTCTTTGGCGACCAGCGCGCCCAGGTCGCGCAGGTGCACGTGGCCCGGCACGAACTGCGTGAACGAGTTCACTACCGCGATAATCGGCTTGCCGAAATCACCGTCCTTCATGCCAGTGGCGCGCCACAAGGCGCGGGCGCCGGCCATGTTGCGGCCGTGGGTCGATGTGCGGGAACGGTAGTGCGGCATGATTTGTCTCGAGTGCTGTTAGCGTGGCGGCAAAACGGTAAATAATACGCTGGATCGGGCCGGGGTTGTCCGATGACCCCACCAATGGCCGCCCTGAGAGCGGCCATTGGCCATCAGACGGACATTGGCCGGACGGCTGGCAACCGGCGGGCAAACGACTGGCAAATGCCCGGCAACCGGCAGGCAAACATCAGGCAAACGTCAGGCGGACATCATTCAGTCGCCTGGCCGCGCGCCGCGAAGGCGCTGGGCGACTCGCCCACCGCACGGCGAAACATCGCGGCGAAGGCGCTGGGGCTTTCGTACCCTAAGTCCAGCGCCACATCCAGCACACGCGCGCCCCGCGCCAGCCGCTCCATGGCGGCCAGCAGGCGCGCCTGCTGGCGCCAGCGGCCGAAGGTCATGCCCGTGTGACGCAAGAACAGCCGGTGCACGGTCTTCGGGTCTACGCCCAATTCCCGCGCCCATTCCGCCGCCCCCGCCTGCCGCTCGGGATGCCGCACGATGGCGCGGCAGATGCGCGCCAGTCGCGGCTCCGCGGGCTGCGGCAAATGCAGCGGCAGCACGGGTTCCTGACGCATTTCGTCCAGCAACAGCATCATCAGCCGGCCGTCGCGCGTGTCGGGCGCCCAGTCCAGCGGCACGTCGGCGGCGGCCACCATCAGCTCGCGCAGCAGGGGCGAAATCGACAGCACGCAGCACTGCGCCGGCAGATGGGCTGCGGCCCCCGGCTCGACGAAGACCGTGCGCATGCGCGGCTCGCCACTCATGCGGATGCCGTGCGGCACCCACGCCGGCACCCACACGCCACGCGTGGGCGGCACGACCCAGATGCCAGCATCCGTATTCACCACCATCACGCCCGAAATCGCGTAAAGCAACTGGCCGCGCCGATGGCGGTGCCGGCGCACGCGGTGACCATCTTCGTAATCCACCGCCAGGCCTGCGACGGGCGGCCGCGAGGATTCGTACGGGAACAGGTCCAAACCGGCGGGGGAACGCGCGGGGGCTGGGGCGCTGGCTGAGGTGCTGGGTGGCTTGCGGACTGGCGTTGGGGAGGAAGGCATGAAGTGTTCTCAGTGATTCGTCCAGGGCGAGGCGATGCGTTCAGGCGCGCAGCGCCAACAACGCCTCTTGCAAATGGCGCAGGCCATGGCTGAGCGGCTTGTCTCGCCGAAGCACGATAGCCAGATCGCGCGACAAACGCGGCGTCAACGACCGCACCACCAGGGCATCGCGCTGGCCCGCAGCGCTCACGGCCAGCTTGGGCAGCACCGCGCAACCCAGGCCCGCCGCCACGATCTCTTTCATGGCTTCCGTGCTGCCCAACTCCATGACGGGCTTGGCGGCGACACCCGCGGCCTCAAACCAATCATCCACCAGCCGGCGCGTGCGGGCGCCCGGCTCGAACAGCACCAGCGGACGCAGCGCCAACGTCTGCGGAGTGACAACGGCGGGAATACCGCCCGGGTCACTCGCGGGAAAGATCGCCACGAACTCGTCCTCCATCACCGTCGTGACCTGGAACATGCGGCCGGGCGCGGGCAAAGTCACCAGCCCCATATCCAGCGTGTTGTTCTCCAGGGCGCGCAGCATGTCGGCCGTATTGCCGGTGCTGGCCACGACGTCCAGCGCAGGAAAGCGACGGCGCAGCTCCGCCAGCACGGGCGGCAGCAAATAGGTGCAGGCGGTGGCGCCCGTGCCCAGCCGAATGCGGCCAGACACCTGGGACGCATGCGCCGTCATCGCCTGCTCGGCCTGCGCCAGGGCCGCGTCGATCACGCGGATATGCGTCAGCAACTCCAGCCCCGCCGCGGTGGGCCCGGCGCGGCGGCCAATGCGCTCAACCAGCTTCAAACCGAAGCGCCGCTCCAACTGGCGGATCTGCAAGCTGACGGCGGGCTGGGTGACGCCGCCCCGTTCGGCGGCGGCGGAAAAGCTGCCCAGTTCGACCACCCGCGCAAAGGTGCGCAGGTGGTCCAGGTTCAGGCCTCGCATGGCGTCTTATCCAAAGTTTTGCTTATGAAAACGATAACAGACCAAAGCTTTATTAATGCCAAAACTTGCCCCACACTGGCGGCTGCTGATTTGCCCCTTCCCCCTTCGACTTCGCCGGCCCTTTTCATGTCGCCCAACACCCCCACCATCGTCATCCGCGACAGCGCGGAAGCCGACCTGCCCGCCATCAAGACCATCTACGCGCACCACGTCGAACACGGCACCGCCTCGTTCGAACTGGACCCGCCGTCCATCTCGGAAATGCGCACGCGCCGCGCGGGCGTGCTGGAAAAGGAAATGCCGTATCTGGTCGCCGAGATCAATGGCGAAGTCGTGGGCTACGGCTACGTCACGGCGTACCGCCCCCGCCCCGCCTACCGCCACACCGTCGAAGATTCCGTCTACGTCAAAGCCGGCCGCGCGGGCCTGGGCATCGGCGGCAAGCTGCTGGCCGCGCTGATCGAACGCTGCACCGCCGCCGGCTGGCGCCAGATGCTGGCGGTGGTGGGCGACAGCCGCAACGCGGCATCGCTGGCGCTGCACGCCGCCCAAGGCTTTCATCCGGTCGGCACGCTGCGTTCCGTCGGCCACAAGCACGGCGAATGGCGCGACACCGTCCTCATGCAACGCAGCCTGGGCGAAGGCGACACCACACCGCCGCAACGGCCGTGATTGCCCCACGCGCCATCGTCTGCCTGGGCCTGACGCAACTGATCGGCTGGGGCGTCACGTTCTACCTGATCGGCGCGCTGGGCCCGGCCATGACGGCTGACCTGGGCTGGAACGCCGCTACCGTCTACGGCGGCTTCTCGGCCGCCATCGTCACGATGGCGCTGGTATCCCCCCTGGCGGGCGCAGCCGTTGACCGCTGGGGCGGCCACCGCGTCATGCCCGTGGGCGCCGTGATCGCCGCCGCGGGCTGCGCCCTGCTGGCCGCAGCGCACCACGTGCCGGTGTATTTCCTGGCGTGGCTGCTGCTGGGCCTTGGCATGCGCCTCTGCCTGTACGACGCCGCCTTCGCCTCACTCGCCCGCGCCGCCGGCCCCACCGCGCGCCGCCCCATGTCGCAAATCACGCTGTTCGGCGGCTTGGCCTCCACGGTGATGTGGCCAGTGGGCCACACGCTATCGGACGCGCTTGGCTGGCGCGGCGCGGTCTTCGTCTACGCCGCCCTGGCGCTGGCCACCGTGCCGCTCTACCTGGCGCTGCCACGCGACCGCTACACCGCATCCGCCTCCACCGCGAAACAGACCAGCACCGGCCTCACCCGCACGTCCACGGAACGGCGGCTCGCCGGCACGCTGTACGCCGTGATCGCCATGCTGACCAACTTCCTTGCCGCCGGCAACGCCGCCCACCTGATCTCGCTACTGTCCGGCCTGGGCCTGGCCAGCGCCGCCGCCGTCAGCGTCGCCGCGCTATGGGGCGTAGGCCAATTCACCGCCCGCGTCGCCGACGTGACGCTGGGATCAAGACTGCACCCGCTGACACTGACCCTCGCCGTCGCCGCACTATTGCCACTGTGTTTTTTGCTGGCGCTGCTATCGCGCGGCAACCTCTACGCCACCGCCGCCTACGCCCTGCTCTACGGCGCCTGCAACGGCCTGCTGACCATCACCCGCGGCACGCTGCCGCTGGCACTGTTCGATTTCCGCAGCTACGGAACTTTGGTAGGCGCCCTGCTGATCCCCAGCTTCCTGCTAACCGCGACGGCGCCAGTCGCCTATGCCTTCGTCATCGATACCCACGGCGCTTCGACCGCGATGGCGCTATCAATCGTGTTGGCGGCAGCCATTGCGGCGGCCGCGTTCACGTTGCGATGGAAGTTCATCGGGCGGGTGGGTGCAGCAGGATGAATTCGGACGACGCGCGAGCGCCACCGTCACGACGCCAGACACCGCGTAAGCCCCACAAGGCCGCCCGCGCGGCCGGCATGGGGCGGGCCCCGCAAGATATTCCATCCCTACCCCACCGGTGAGTAGCACCCTAAGCACCCCACTCGCCCCAGCGGACGTCAAGTTTCAATCACCGCAGGCCGGTGCGGCGGGGTCACGGGGTGCGCGGGGAGTCGATAAGCCCGAGGGAATCTGAAGGGAAGGCCGCAGGCCTGGACGAAGATGACGACGGGGCAGTCCGGAGCGAAGGCTCCGGACCGCAATCGTTGACCCGCGCGCCCCGTGACCCCGCCGCACCGGCCGTCAAAAAAACCGGGTCTTCAACGACTTTCAGCGACTGATCCATCAACCAGTCCCACAATCAAAACGACCACCCCATCACCCCTCAGCAGCAGAAGCCACCACCCACTTCTCCCACCCAATCTTCCTCAACTTACAAGCCGGACACTCCCCACATCCATACCCCCAGTCATGCCGCGCCCCCCGCTCCCCCAAATAGCACGTATGACTTTCCTCAACGATCGTCTCCACCAACGCATCCCCACCCAACTGATACGCCAGCGCCCACGTCTCGGACTTATCAATCCACATCAGCGGCGTCTCGATCGTCACCCGCGACCCTAACCCCAACCCTAGCGCCACCTGCTGCGCCTTGATCGTGTCGTCCCGGCAATCGGGATAGCCGGAAAAATCCGTCTCGCACATCCCGCCCACCAGCACATCCAGCTGACGCCGATACCCCAGCGCCGCCGCCAGCGTCAGAAACAGCAGATTGCGCCCCGGCACAAACGTGTTCGGCAAACCATTGGCCTGCATCTCGATCGCGCGGTTGCTCGTCATGGCCGTATCACCCACTTGCCCCAGCACCTTCAGGTCCAGCAGATGATCTTCACCCAACCGCGGCGCCCAATCCGGAAAGTTCGCCCGAATCTCGCGCAGCACATTCAGCCGCGCAGACAATTCGATGTGATGACGCTGACCGTAATCAAACGCCACCGTTTCCACATGGGCATAGCGGTCCAGCGCCCAGGCGAGACACGTGGTGGAATCTTGACCGCCCGAAAAGAGGACGAGCGCGCGACGTTGATGATTTTGCATAAAGGGGGCTTCTAAAAAGACGAAGGGATAGGACGGACTGTAACCGAGCAAAGGCGCTTTCCCGTAAGGAACGCTGCGTAAAATCAGATTCGTCTTATTCCCCGGTTTTCCCGCAACGCCCATCGTCTTTTCCCAACCTTTCCTCAGCCGCCAGACGGATACCCCCGCCCGATGAATGCCATCCGCCCGCAGTCCGATTCAGCAGAACCCTTGCGTCACGATATCCGGCTACTAGGCCGCCTGTTAGGCACCGTCATTGAGGAATGCGAAGGCAAACGCGTTTTCGACACCATCGAAACGCTGCGGCGCACCGCCGTGAAATTCCGGCGCGAAGGCATCGACGCCGACAGCAAACTGCTGGAACAGCGCGTCAAGCGCCTGCAAGGCACCGACCCCAACTCGGTTGCGCGCGCCTTCAGCTACTTCCTGCACCTGGCCAACATCGCTGAAGACCGCGACCAGAACCGCCGCCAACGCGCACGCGCCCTGATCGACGACACCGCCGCGCGCGGCAGCCTGCGCGACGCCGTGCAAACCCTGGCCAGCCAGGGCGTCAGCGTTGCCCGTATCCGCCGCTGGCTGGCCGATGCCTGCGTCGTGCCGGTGCTGACCGCGCACCCCACCGAAGTGCAGCGCAAGAGCACGCTGGACGTGCATCGTGAAATCGCCACCGCGCTGACCCAGCGCGACGTCCCGTTGACGCCGCAAGAGCTCGCCGATCTGGATGCGGCCCTGCTCGGCCGAGTCGCCACGTTGTGGCAGACCCGCATGCTGCGCTACACGCGCCTGACCGTGGCCGATGAAATTGAAAACGCGCTGTCGTACTACCGCAGCACCTTTCTTACCGTCATCCCGCGCGTCTACGCCGACCTGTCCAAACTGCTGAACCGCGAACCCGCCAAGCCGTTTGCCGCCCCGCCCGCGCCGCTGGAACCCTTTCTGCGCATGGGCAGCTGGATTGGCGGCGACCGCGATGGCAACCCGAACGTGGACGCCAGCACGCTGGAACGCGCGCTGCTGCGCCAGGCCACCGTGCTGTTCGAACACTATCTGCAAGAGGTCCACGCGCTGGGTGCGGAACTGTCGATCACCACGCTCCTGATCTCAGCCGACGCCGAACTGCTGGCGCTGGCCGACAGCAGCGGCGACGACTCCCCCCACCGCAGCGACGAACCCTACCGCCGCGCGCTGGTCGGCGTCTACGCCCGGCTTGCCGCCACGGCGCAAGCGCTGACCGGGCAGAACCTGGCCCGCCGCAGCACCGTCGCCGCGCCCGCGTACCAAGCGCCGCAAGAACTATCAGCCGACCTGGCCACCATCGCCGCATCGCTCGCCGCGCACCACGGCGCGCCCATCGCCAAACTGCGCCTGTCAGGGCTTCAACAAGCCGTGGAAGTGTTCGGCTTCCACCTGGCCACCGTCGACCTGCGCCAAAGCTCCGACGTACACGAACGCGTGCTGGCCGAACTCTTCGAACGCGCCGGCACCCAGCGCGACGGCAAAGCGCTCGACTACCTGGCGTTAAACGAAGACGAACGCGTGGCCCTCTTGCGCACCGAACTGGCGCAAGCCCGCCCGCTCGCATCCCCCTGGATCGCCTACAGCGAAGACACCACCCGCGAACTGGCCGTGCTGCGCGCCGCCGCCGCCGGCCGCGCCCGCTACGGCAAACAGGCCGTGCGCCAGACCATCGTGTCGCACACCGAAACCCTGAGCGACCTGCTGGAAGTGATGGTGCTGCAAAAGGAAGCCGGCCTGATCGCCCCCGCCGGCCAGGACATCGCGGCCGAAGACGGCTTGATGGTCGTGCCACTCTTCGAAACCATTCCCGACTTGCAACGCGGCGCCGACATCATGGCCGCCTGGCTCGACCTGCCCGAAGTCCGCCAGCGCGTAAAGCAGGCGCAAAACGGCGCGCAGGAAGTCATGCTGGGCTATTCCGACAGCAACAAGGACGGCGGCTTCCTCACCTCGAACTGGTCGCTGTATCAGGCCGAACGCGCGCTGGTCGACGTGTTCTCGGCCCGCAACGTGCGCCTGCGCCTGTTCCACGGCCGAGGCGGCTCGGTGGGACGCGGCGGCGGCTCCAGCTTTGACGCCATCCTGGCCCAGCCCCCCGGCACCGTCGCCGGCCAGATCCGCCTGACCGAACAAGGCGAAGTCATCCAAAGCAAATACAAGGACGCCGAAGTCGGCCGCTGGCACTTGGAACTGCTGGTCGCCGCCTCGCTGGAATCCAGCCTGGCCCCGCGCGCCGAAGCCACCAGCGCCGAAGACGCACACATGGCGCAACACGGCCCGGCCATGTCATTCATGTCAGACACCGCGCAACGCACCTATCGCGGCCTGGTCTACGACACCCCGCGCTTTGCCGAGTACTTCTTCGCCGCCACCCCCATCAGCGAAATCGCCGGCCTGAACATCGGCTCGCGCCCAGCTTCGCGCAAGAAGGGCCAACGCATCGAAGACCTGCGCGCCATTCCCTGGGGCTTTTCGTGGGCGCAATGCCGCCTGATGCTGACCGGCTGGTACGGCATGGGCTCCGCCATCGAGGCCTATCTGGAAACCGGCGCCCCCGACGCCCCCCGTTCACGCCGCAGCCGCCTGGCCCAACTGCGCGAGATGGCCCGCGACTGGCCCGCCTTCCGCACACTCTTGTCCAACATGGAAATGGTGCTGGCCAAATCCGACCTGGCCATCGCCGCGCGCTACGCCCAACTCGTTCCGCAACGCGCGCTACGTGAACGCGTGTTCGGCTCCATCAGCGCCGAACACGGCCGCACGCTGCAAATGCTGAAGCTGTTGACGCAACGCGAACTGCTGGCCGACAACCCCATGCTGCAAGACTCGCTGCGCGAACGGTTTGCGTACATCGACCCGCTGAATTATTTGCAGATTGACCTAATCCGCCGCCACCGCGCGGCACAAAAACACCCGGACGCGGAAGTCGACAAGCGCGTGCAAAGCGCGATTCATTTGACGATCAACGGCATCGCAGCGGGACTACGCAATTCGGGGTGAAGATGCGGCAGGCGGCGGGCAGCGCCATCACCACGACGCAAGACACCGCGTAAGCCCCACGAGGCCGCCCGCGCGGCCGGCATGGGGCGGGCCCCGCAAGATATTCCTCACCCCCCCCCACTGGTGAGCAGAACCCCAAGCACACCGCCCGCCCCAGCTGACGTCACGTTTCCACGACTGGAGCCTGGTGCGGCGGCGGCCCGGGGTGCGCGGGGAGTCGATAAGCCCGAGGGAATCTGAAGGGAAGGCCGCAGGCCTGGACGAAGATGACAACGGGGGAGTCCGGAGCGAAGGCTCCGGACCGCAATCGTTGACCCGCGCGCCCCGGGCCGCCGCCGCACCAGGCGTCTTAAAAACCCACTCCGCCCGCATTCCACACGCTCCCGCTACACCCCTACCGCCTCCGAAACCGCCCCCCGGCCCCGACCCACCGTCAAACGTCCAGCGCCCCCTCCACCGCTACCGCCCCCCGTCCACCAGACGAACACCCCCACCTCCCCATTTGTCCACCCGCGGCAACTTTTAGTACTATCCCTTCCAGAAATTCTATACACGCACAAATGTTCGTATATAGAACAAAACGATTTTTCTGGCCCCGCCGCACAGAAAGGCACCTCAGGAAGAGACAGAGATCACCCTAGTTCCCCCGCGTGCCTGACTGCCTGGCAGCCGCCCGCAAGACAGCATCGAGCGAACCACATGGATACTCCCCTCAAGAATCTCGCCGTCATCGGCGCAGGCGCCATGGGCAGCGGCATCGCCGCATTATTCGCCTCGAAGGGACTGAACATTGTCCTGATCGATCCGATGGAAGGCGCCCTTGAGCGCGCCTTGAAAACCATCGACCGCCAATTGAACGTCTACGCTCCCGGCAACGTTCAGGAAGCCATCCAGCGCATCCGACTGGAACCGGCCCTGGAAGCCGCCGCCAGCTGTGACCTGGTCATCGAAGCCGTGCCGGAAAACCTGGAACTCAAGCGCGGCATCTTCGCCAAACTTGACGCCCTGTGCCCTGCACACACGCTGTTCGCCACGAATACATCGGGCCTGTCCATCAACGCCATCGCCAGCGCCGTCACGCGCCGCGACCGTTTCGTCGGCACTCACTTCTTCACCCCCGCTGACGTCATCCCGCTGGTCGAAGTCGTCCGTAACGACGACACCTCTGACGCCACCGTCACCCAAGTCATGGCCACGCTGCGCTTTGCCGGCAAACGGCCCGTGCTGGTGCGCCAGGACATTCCCGGCTTCATCGCCAACCGCATCCAGCACGCCCTGGCCCGCGAAGCCATCTCGCTGCTGGAAAAAGGCGTGGCCAGCGCCGAAGACATCGACGAAGTGGTCAAGTGGAGCCTCGGCATCCGCCTGGCCCTGTCCGGCCCGCTGGAACAGCGCGACATGAACGGCATCGATGTGCACTACGCCATCGCCAGCTACCTGTACAAAGACCTGGAAAACCGCACCGAACCTTCCGACCTGTTGAAAAGCAAAGTCGACAGCGGCCAGATCGGCGCCAAGAGCGGCCAGGGCTTCTACACCTGGAGCCCCGAACGCCGCGAACGCGTGCTGCGCGAAAAAAGCGCCACGCTCGGCGAGCTGGCCGCCTGGCTGAACAGCAAAGCCGGCGACGCCTGACCGCGCCCCCAAGCATTCCCAAAAGATAAGGCGCGGGGGCAACCGCCAACCGCGCCATCGGGCCACGAGCCCAACCACACAAAGAAAACCAGACGTCCATCCGCGGCCAGCTTCGCCACCCGATGCCGGACCGGACACGACACAAGAGAACCCGCCTACGGAGTTGTTGGAGGCACCATGAATAAATTGGCTTCATTCTTTACCGAGCTGATGCGCAAGTATCTGCCCGATCCTTTCGTTTTCGCGATTGCGCTGACGCTGCTCACCGTGCTGCTTGCCATGGGCATCGAAGGCCAGAGCATCGGCGACGTCACCCGCGCCTGGGGCAAGGGCTTCTGGAGCCTGTTGGCCTTCACGACCCAGATGGCCGTGATTCTGGCCATGGGCTACGTGCTGGCCACCGCGCCGCTGACTGACCGCCTGCTCAACCGCATCGTCAGCCACGTGCACAAGCCGCACACCGCCATCATCGTCGCGACCTTGGTCGGCGGCGTGGGCAGCTACCTGAACTGGGGCTTTGGCCTCGTCATCGGCGGCATCGTCGCCAAGAAGCTGGCGCTGAAGGTCAAGGGCGTGCACTACCCGCTGATCATCGCCGCAGCCTATAGCGGCTTCACCATGTACGGCCTGGGCTTGTCCGCCAGCATCCCCGTGCTGGTCGCCACGCCGGGCCACCCGACCGCCAAGCAGATGGGCACCATCCCGCTGTCGGAAACCATTTTCTCGGTGCCCATGCTGATCACCAGCCTGGTCATCATCATCACGCTGCCGCTGCTCAACGCATGGCTGCACCCGAAGAAGGGCGAGAAGATTGTTGAAGTGGACCCGGGCATCGACCGCGACGCCAACGCTTCCAACGCCACCGAAGACATGCTGGAAAAAGGCACCATTGCCTCGAAGCTGAACAACAGCCGCATCCTGAGCATGCTGATCGGCGCGCTGGGCATTGCCTACGTCACGTTCCACTTCATGGACGGCGGCTCGCTGGACCTGAACCTGATCAACTTCATCATCCTGTTCCTGGGCATCATCCTGCTGGGCACGCCGGCCGCCTACGTGGCCAAGCTGACCGAAGGCATCAAGACGATCTCGGGCATCATCCTGCAATACCCGTTCTACGCCGGCATCATGGCCATCATGGCCGCCTCCGGCCTGGTGACGTCGATCTCGCAAGTGTTCGTTGACTTCGCCACGCCCGCCACGCTGCCGTTCTGGGGCCTGATCAGCTCGTTCTTCATCAACTTCTTCGCCCCGTCCGCCGGCGGCCACTGGGTCATCCAGGGTCCGTTCATGATCGACGCCGCGAAGGAAATCGGCAGCGCCCTGAACCAGACGACCATGGCCGTCATGCTGGGCAACGCCTGGAACGACCTGGTGCAACCCTTCTGGATTCTGCCGGCGCTGGCCTTGTCGAAGCTGAAGCTGCGCGACGTGATGGGCTATACCGTCATCATGATGCTGTGGGTGGGCGTGATCCACATCACCGCCGTGCTGGCCTGGGGCTACGCCACGCACTGATCCACCGCGCTTTCATCGAACAGACAGGAACTGATATGAGCAAACCGACTGCGTATCTCGTCACCGGCGGCAGCGCCGGGATTGGCGCCGCCATCATCCGCATGCTGCTGGATGCGGGCCACAAGGTGGTCAACATTGACTACAAGCTGCCCGAGAATCCGCCGGCGGGACTGGTCTCGTATCAGGCCGACCTGACCGATGAAGCGCGCACGAAAGCCGTCGCCAGCGAAGTCACCAACGCCTACAACATCGTGGGCCTGGTGAACAACGCCGGCGCCACCCGCCCGGGCACGGCCGACACGGCCACCCTGGCGGATCTGGACTATGTGGTGAACCTGCATCTGCGCACCGCGCTGATCCTGGTGCAAGCCGCGCTGCCCGCCATGCGCGAAGCCGGCTTTGGCCGCATCGTGAACATGTCGTCGCGCGCTGCGCTGGGCAAGCCGGACCGCGTGGTCTATTCGGCCACCAAGGCCGGCCTGGTGGGCCTGACGCGCACGCTGGCCATGGAGCTGGGCGGCGACGGCATCACCGTCAACGCCATCGGCCCGGGCCCCATCGCCACCGACCTCTTCACCAAGAGCAACCCGGCAGGCGCACCGCAAACCGAACGCATCAT
The DNA here is from genome assembly GCF_902859595.1 of Achromobacter kerstersii. Classification (GTDB taxonomy): domain Bacteria; phylum Pseudomonadota; class Gammaproteobacteria; order Burkholderiales; family Burkholderiaceae_B; genus Achromobacter; species Achromobacter kerstersii. The sequence goes on from NZ_CADIJQ010000012.1 coordinate 89,367, forward strand.
CAACAGCATCGTCGTCAAGCGTCTGGGCACGCCGGAAGACGTGGCGCGCGCCGCCATGTTCTTCCTGTCGCCGGATAACGGTTTCGTGACGGGCCAGATGCTGTATGTGTGCGGCGGCACAACGTTGGGCGTCGCCCCGATCTGAGCGCTGCCGCCATGACCGCCGAGCCCCTCTTTCAACCTCTCGCCCGGACGCGCCTTGCGTCCCGCCGCCCGCGTGGTCTAGCGGCGCAGCAGCGCGTGGTTGATCTGGTCGGCGGCGTGGCGCAAGGGCGGCAGGAATGCCGCCAGCATGGCCTCGCGCGAAAAGCGGTTGGAATGCCCGCTGACATTCATCGCGGCGATCACCCGGCCGCTGCGGTCAATGATGGGCACCGCCACGGACTGCAAGCCCGGTTCGAGCTCCTGCGCGACGCAGGCGTAGCCATCGGCGCGCACGCCGGCCAGCACGCGCTTCAACTCCGCCACGTTGGTGACCGTGTCGGCCGTGTAGGGCTGGATCTGGCTCATGGCCAGCACCCGGTCCAGCTCCGCTTCCGGCAGGCCGGCCAACAGCACGCGGCCCATCGACGTCACCCAGGCGGGCAGCCGGCTGCCCACGGCCAGGTTGATGGTCATGACCTTGTGCGTGGACAGGCGCAGGATGTAGACGATGTCCGCGCCTTCCAGCACGGACACGGAGCAGGATTCGCGCGTCTGCTCGGCCACTTCTTCCATGTAGGGCAGCGCCAGGTTCCACAACGGCGTGCCCGACAGATAGGCGTAGCCCAGCTCCAGAATGCGCGGCGTCAGGGCGAACTTGCGGTCTTCGACGGTGACGTAGCCCAGGTGTTCCAGCGTCAGCAGGATGCGGCGCGCGCCAGCGCGGGTCAGCCCCGTCACGGCCGCCACTTCCGACAGCGTCATCTGCGAACGGTTGGGGCCGAACGCCCGGATCACCGACAGGCCGCGTGCGAAAGATTGCACGTAGCTGTCGCTGGGTTGCTGGGGGTCAAGCTCGGCCATCCGTCTGGTCCCAAGAGTAAAAAGCTCGCCGCTGGCGAGCCGTCCGTTGCCCTGGAAGGCAACGCAATCACGGTGGGGATGGCAGCTCGCGGGCTTGCCTTGACGCTATGCGGTCCCCATGAAACGATGTTCTTCAGAAGAACGAAAGTTCTAATGAAGAACAAATTATGACACGCCACCTATGAGCGAACATCATGATCTCTAAGCTTGTTGCAAGCGCGGCGGCCGCCCTGGCGGACGTACCCGACGGCGCCACCGTCATGATTGGCGGCTTCGGCACTGCCGGCCAGCCCATGGAATTGATCGACGCCCTGCTCGAACAGGGCGCGAAAGACCTGGTCATCATCAATAACAACGCCGGCAATGGCACCACGGGCCTTGCCGCCTTGCTGGGCGCCAACCGCGTGCGCAAGATCATCTGCTCGTTCCCCCGCCAGGCGGACTCGCAGATCTTCGACGGCCTGTACCGCAGCGGCAAGCTGGAACTGGAACTGGTGCCCCAAGGCAACCTGGCCGAGCGCATCCGCGCCGCCGGCGCCGGCATCGGCGCGTTCTTCTCGCCCACCGGCTACGGCACCCCGCTTGCCGATGGCAAGGAAGTCCGCGAAATCAACGGCCGCCACTACGTGCTGGAATATCCCCTGCATGCCGACTACGCGCTGATCAAGGCCGAACGCGGCGACCGCTGGGGCAACCTGGTCTACCGCAAGACCGCCCGCAACTTCGGCCCCATCATGGCCAGCGCCGCGCGCGTGGCCGTGGCGCAGGTGCGTGAAGTGGTTGAGCTGGGCACGCTGGACCCCGAAACCGTCGTCACCCCCGGCATCTTCGTGCAGCGCGTCGTCGAGATCGACGCCAAGGAGCAGCAATGAGCACCAAACTGACCCGCGATCAGATCGCCGCCCGCGTCGCCCAGGACATTCCTGAAGGCGCCTACGTCAACCTGGGCATCGGCCTGCCCACGCTCGTCGCCAACCACCTGCCGGCCGACCGCGAAGTCATCCTGCATACCGAAAACGGCATGCTCGGCATGGGCCCCGCGCCCGCCAAAGGCGAAGAAGACTACGACCTAATCAACGCCGGCAAGCAGCCCGTGACCGAACTGCCCGGTTGCTCGTTCTTCCACCACGCCGACTCGTTCGCGATGATGCGCGGCGGCCATCTGGACATCTGCGTGCTGGGCGCCTTCCAGGTGTCGCAGCACGGCGACCTGGCCAACTGGCACACCGGCGCGCCCGACGCCATCCCCGCCGTGGGCGGCGCGATGGACCTGGCTATCGGCGCCAAAGACGTCTTCGTGATGATGGAACTGCAAACGCGCGAAGGCCAGAGCAAGCTGGTCGAGGCGTGCACGTATCCGCTGACCGGCGTGCGCTGTGTGTCGCGCGTGTACACGGACGTGGCGGTGTTCGACATTCGCGCCGACGGCGTGACCGTCATTGATATGTTCGGCGACGTCACCGCCGATGAGCTGCTGGCCCTGACCGGCCTGCCGTTGAAATTTTCCCGCTGATCAGGAGAAACACTCATGTTGTTCATGGTTCAAATGCAAGTCAATCTGCCCGTCGACATGCCGGCCGAACGCGCCGACAAACTGAAGGCCGACGAAAAGGCCCTGGCGCAGCAACTGCAACGCGACGGCAAGTGGAAAGAGCTGTGGCGCGTGGTGGGCCGTTACGCCAACGTCAGCATCTTCGACGTTGAAAGCAACGACGAACTGCACACGCTGCTGGCGTCCTTGCCGCTGTTCCCGTACATGGACATCAACGTCACGGCGCTGGCCCGCCACCCGTCGGCGATCTGACCGGAGCCTTCCATGCCCTACATCATCGAAACCTTCGACAAGCCCCGCCATCAGGAAGTGCGCCAGCAACATCGCGCAGCGCATCTTGAATACCTGGACGCCAACAAGCAGCTGCTGCTGGCGTGCGGCGCCAAGCTGCAAGACGACGGCAAGGATGCGGGCGGCGGTTTGTACATCGTTGACCTGGACACGCGCGAAGCCGCGCAACAGTTCATCGACGCCGACCCGTTCTCGCAAGCCAATCTGTTCGACCGCGTGACCATCACGCGCTGGCGCAAAGCCTACGTCGACGGCACCTGCCACCTGTAATCCCCAAGCGGCCGCCGATTGCGCGGCCGCTGTCTTATCCGAGGTATTCCCACATGGCTTACGCCGAACTCAGCCAGGCACGGCTGTTCTACGTCATCGATGGCCCCGCCGACGCGCCGGTGCTCGTGCTCTCCAACTCGCTGGGCACCTGCTCCGACATGTGGGCCCGCCAGATTCCCGAACTGACCAAGCACTTTCGCGTGCTGCGTTACGACACCCGCGGCCACGGCAAGTCGTCGATTCCCGATGGCGAATACACCTTTGCGCAACTGGCTGGCGATGTCGCCGAGCTGCTGGCGCATCTGAACATCAAGCGCGCACATTTCTGCGGCCTGTCCATGGGCGGCCCGACCGGCATCGCGCTGGCGCTGGCGCACCCGGAACGCGTTGGCAAGCTGATCTTGTGCAACACCGCCGCGCGCATCGGCTCGGCCGAAGGCTGGAGCACCCGCATCGCCGCCGTTGCCGATCAGACGCTGGAAAAGATGGCGCCCACGCTCGTCGAGCGCTGGCTGACCGATGACTACCGCGCCGCCGAACCGGGCCTGACGCAAGTGCTGATCGACATGCTGCGCCGCACGCCGGACGCCGGCTACTCGGCCAACTGCGCCGCGCTGCGCGACGCCGACTACCGCGAGCAAGTGTCCGCCATCACCGCGCCCACGCTCGTCATCAGCAGCACGCACGACCTGGCGGCAACGCCCGCCCAAGGCCGCGAACTGACTGCCGCCATTGCCGGCGCGCGCTATGTCGAACTGAATACCTCCCACATTTCGAACTGGGAGCAACCGGAAGCCTTCACCCGCGCGGTCGTCGACTTCCTGACGGAGTAACCGCATGCAGCGCTGGAAACACCGGCCTGAAGGCTCCAACTGGGGCGACTTCGGGCCTGACGACCAACTCGGCCGCCTGAACCTCATCACCGAAGAACAAGTGCTGAAGGGCGCGCGCGAAATTCGCGCGGGCAAGACCTTCTGCCTGTCGCTGCCGCTGGACCTGCCCGGCGGCAACGTGCTCAACCCGCGCCGCCATCCGCCGCAACTGAGCCCGACGAAACTGGCCGGCACGCCCTACCTGAACTTTCCGTTGAAGAACGTCAACCCGGATGCGTTGGACGTGCTGAGCGATGATCAGGTGCTGCTGTCGATGCAGTACTCCACGCAGTGGGACGCGCTGGCGCACGTGGGCGCGCTGTTTGACGCTGATGGGGATGGCACGCCTGAACTGCGCTACTACAACGGCTTTCAGGCGGGCGTTGATGTCGTCGGCCCCGCTGACAGTGAACACACCGGCTGCGGTTGCTCAACCGGCGGCCCGTCCGCGGCGTTGAAGCTGGGGGTGGAAAACCTGGCGCAGAAAGGCATGCAAGGCCGCGGCGTGCTGGTGGACCTGTTCCGCCACTACGGTCCGGGCCGCACGCTGATCGGCCACGCCGAGCTGATGCATGTGCTGCAAACGGATGGCATCAGCGTTGAACCCGGCGACATGCTGGTGCTGCGCACGGGCTACGCCGAGGCCGTCGTCGCCATGAACGGCACGCCGGACCCCAACGTGCTGCACACGTACGGCGCGGCGCTGGATGGCACGGACGCAGCGCTGCTGCAATGGATTACGGACAGCGGCATCGCCGCGATCTGCGCCGACAACTACGCGGTCGAGGCCTACCCCGCCCGCGAAAAAACCGGCCCGCGCGCGATGCTGCCGCTGCACCACCATTGCCTGTTCAAACTGGGCCTGCCGCTGGCGGAGCTTTGGTATCTGAAGGACCTGGCGGACTTCCTGTACGCCAATGGCCGCCATCACTTCATGCTGACCGCCCCGCCGCTGCGCCTGCCGCATGCGATCGGTTCGCCGGTCACGCCGATCGCCACGGCGTAAGCCGAACGATCAGCCCTTCAGGCACGTGCTCATGAAGGTCTTGCGCGCGTCGCCCGTCAGCTTCTGATCACCGGCCTTGGCGTTGCAGTCCTTCATTTTCTGCTGCTGCGGCGTCAGCTGCTTTTCCGGCGCGGGCGCTTCGCCTTTCAGGCAGGAGCTCATGTAGGTCTTGCGGTCGTCGCCTGTCTTGCCAGTGGCCGACTTATTGCATTCGGTCATGCGCTGCTGCTGCGGGGTGGGCGTCTTGGCGGGCGCAGGCGCGGCGGGGGTCTGGGCGTATGCCCCGAAAAAACATGCGGACAACACAATGGCCGAGGCCAACTGGCTAGTACGGGAAAGCATGAGTTTCTCCCTTGCGTTAAGCGCCCGCTTGCGTGGGAACGTGCCTGAAACGGGCCGTCGGCCCAGTGCCGACCCGGCCATCATCGAACAAACCACCCCGCACTGCAAGCATCGAAAAGTTAAGAAAATACAGGGCCTAAAAATCTCAATCTAGAGACATTCCGACGCATTCTTGTCATTAGGCGACGAATATGGGAACAACCCACGCAACCTGTTACCGATTCATCCTTTTGCCCCGTTGTGCGCGGCCGCGGAAAGGAGTGAGATAAGCCTGTCCGCATGATGCGCGGACGGCGCAAACGGCGGCGCAGACAGTCAAGCGCCGCCACGCCGGCACACAGGAGACCGCCATGAAACTTGCCCTTGCTTCCCTAGCCTTGCTTGCCGGCATGTCCGGCGCCGTCAGTGCGCAAAGCCTGACTTATGGCGTCACGCTAGGCAATGTGCAGGCGGTGCGCGATACCAACATCAACATGTCCACCATCACCGGGTCGCTGGCCAACCTGTCGGGCCGCCCGGTCTCAAGCGCGGTGCTGACCTACGTGCTTTATGACGCGCAAGGGCGCGAAGTGGGCCGGGTGAACGACGACGTGATCGGCCCGATTCCCCCGGGACAGATCCGCTTGGTCAAGGCGGTGACGCCGCTGCAATTCACCAAGGTGACCGTGCTGGACGTCAGGGCTCAATGAATGTGAGCCCCCACGGCACGCCCGGGGGATTGCCCCGATGAGGCAAAAAACCCTTTGCCAAGCAGGGTTTAGACAGGGGATTGTAGGGACAAATATGGGAAAATTCTTCTTGCCGACTCGATAACAGGGGCTTCCAAACGAAGCCCCTTATTGCGTCTGTCGGCGTGCCAGCAAGCCTGGCCTCGTTACTAGGAAGTGAAGACCATGTTCCCTAAAAGACTCACCGAAGGCTATCAATCGTTCCTGGGCGGCCGTTTCCATTCGGAAAGCAGCCGCTATCAGAAACTGGCTGAAATCGGGCAAAGCCCGGAAATCCTGCTCATTGGCTGCTGCGATTCTCGCGTGTCGCCTGAAGTGATCTTTGACGCCGGACCAGGCGAGATGTTTGTGGTGCGTAACGTCGCCAACCTGGTGCCGCCCTGTGAGCCGGATTCCGAATCGTCCTATCACGGCACCAGCGCCGCGATCGAGTTCGCGGTCAACGGCCTGAACGTCAAACACATCGTCGTACTGGGCCATGCGTCCTGCGGCGGCATCCGCTCGTTCTTCGACGACGCCAAGCCGCTGTCCAAGGGCGACTTCATCGGCAAATGGATGTCGCAAATTGAACCCATGGCGGAACGCCTGGGTCCCGGCACCGGCGACCGCCAGACCAAGCTCAAGCGCCTGGAACTGGCCGTGGTCGAACACAGCCTGAACAACCTGATGACGTTCCCGTCCATCCGCCGCCGTGTCGAAAACGGCGAACTGGAATTGCACGGCACGTACTTCGGCGTGGCCACCGGCGTGCTGTTCCTGCGCGATCCGGACACGGGCGAATTCAATCCCTGCCTGGAAACCGGCATCACCGAATAAGGCGCATATCCGGTACGCTTGCGGCTGCTTTTCGCTTTCTTCCCAGACTGCCTGGCCACCGACAAGGACCGATATGAAATTGTTTTTCTCGCCGTCTTCACCCTTCGTGCGCAAATGCATGGTCATTGCCCACGAACTGGGGCTGACGGAACGCCTTGAGCAACTGCCCAGCGCCGCTGGCCCCGTCGCCCGCGACAAGAGCATCATCCCCAGCAACCCGCTGGGCAAGGTGCCCACCTTGATCACGGACGACGGCCAGGTGCTGTACGACAGCCGCGTCATCTGCGAATACCTGAATGACATTGGCGGGGGCAGCCTGTTCCCCGCCAGCGGCCGCGCCCGTTGGCAGGCGCTGGCGGATCAAGCCCTAGGCGACGGCGTCATGGACGCCGCGCTGCTGGCCCGCTACGAAACCGCCCTGCGCCCCGAAGCACTGCGTTGGACCGACTGGGTCGACGGCCAGATGAGCAAGGCGCACGACGCCCTGGCGCAGCTGGAAAAAGACGTGGCCCGCCTGGACGGCCGCGTGGACATCGGCACCATCGCCATCGGCTGTGCGCTGGGCTATCTGGACTTCCGTTACGCCAGCTACGACTGGCGCAGCACGCACCCCGGCGTTGCCGCATGGTTCAAGACCTTCAACGCGCGCCCGTCGATGCAATCAACGCTGCCGCCGGCCTGACGGGTCGATGCAGTCGACGCTGCCGCCGGTCTGACGCATCCGGGTCACGCCTTGGCGTTCAATCACGCCTGGCTCCCGGTTACGCCTTGACGCCTAGTGCAAGGGGCTGACACGACGCCGCGCCCGCAACGCGGTAAATTTTGAACTCGTCGGCCCCGGGCCGGACCAATGTAAAGGTCCTGGCCCACTCACTCAGGGAGCACGGATGAACGTGACTGCGATCTCCCCCATCCCCCGCGTTACCGCGCCCTACCCGGCGCGCGTGCCGCTGGTGGACGATACCCGCCCCACCTGGGAAGCCGAACGGCTGGCGAAGAACGCCGCCGTCCGCGACGCCCAACGCAGCGCGCAAGCGCAAGCCGCGTGGGAAGCCCAGCGCATTGCCCGCAACCGCGAGGCGGATGCGCGGAATACGCCGAACTCCTTTGGCGTCATCGCCCAGCACGCACGCGCTGGCGCCGCCGCGCGGCATTTGCCTGCCGCGGCGCCACTGCCCAATCTGGATGTCTTACGCGACCAATACGCCGATATGCGCCTGCGCCGCGCGGTGGACGACTACACCGCCCTGCCCGACCCGGCGGCTCAGCGCGCCGGCAGCGCCAACGACCTGGGCACCATCGAAGGCCTGACGCCGTTGCAGCCCTATCGCGTTGCCATGGGCAACCCGCAAGTACAGGAACTGCAAACCGCTGTGGCCGTGAAGGCGGCCGCCGTTGCCGTCCCGGCAGTCGCCAACATCGGCCCCACCGAAAACGTCACCGACAACGCCCGCTACCGGCCCGGCTTCACGCCTTAACGCGGCGGGCCGCTGCAAAGGGTTTGTCCGCGCAGATCGCGCAACGTGTTCGCGTAAACGGGTCGCGCAACCCGTTCGCACAACCCGTTCACACAACCGGTCCGCACAAAAGAAAGCCGCCTGTTTTGCAGACGGCTTTTTTACTCAGCAGCGCTTACACGCAACGGGATCAGTGGAAGAATTCCGCGATCATCGTGGCGCCCAGGAACGTGCCTGCGTTGGCGGCCAGCGACACCACCACGATCTTCCAGCCCAGCTTGCGGAAGGCAGGCAGGTCTTTCAGGATCGACAGGCCGGCCATGGCCAGGATCACCGTCGTGAACGGCAGGAAGTTGACCTTGCCGACCAGCGCAATGATCTGGTCAGAGTACGGCAGCACGCCCGGGCAGCCTGCGGTCATCGCAATCAGCGACAGCACGAACACGGCCGGCAGCTTGGGCACAACGCGCAGGATCAGGTCAGTCAGCACAACCAGCGAAATGATGATGCCCATGCCCGGCAGCGCGTCCATGAACGGCACGTTGTAGCCCAGGCGGTTGCCCACCAGCGCGAACAGGCCGCAGATGACATAGGCGGTCAGGCGGTCGCCAAAACCCAATTTGGAGTTATGCGCCGGCACGTCTTCCGACACGCTGTTGTCGACCACGGCTTCGTCGGACTTGCTGCGCGAGAAGCGGCCCAGCACGGGTTCCAGCTTGCCGTACAGGAAGATGGTCGTCGGCAGCGAGATGAACAGCGTGAAGTACACGCCAACCACCGTCGTCAGCAGGTTGGCGGCGGCGGCCAGCGCGGCCACCTGGTGCGCCATTTCCGGCGTCTGCTGCGACGCAATTGCGCCCACGCCAGCGGCCATCATGCTGCCCGAGCCCACGCCGGCGCCCATGGCGAGCGAACGCGGATCGAAGATGTTCAGGCTGGTGATGAAGCCGGCCATCAGCGCCACGAACAGCGCGCCGATCACGGTGCCGGTGATGTACTCGGCCATCACGCCACGGCCTTCCGGCGAATTCATGCCATAGCGTTCGCCGATGATTGCCAGGCTGGGCTCGCGGCCCACCGAGAACGTCGCGCCAATCGCTTCGCGCTTGATGCCCAGCAGCAGCGCCAGCGGCAGGCCAATGGCCATCGTGCCAAAGAAGTGGCCGAATTCCTGGAACACCAGCGCCCAGCCGGCTTCACGCACCTGCGGCAGCGCGCCGCCCACCATCAGGCCCAGCTTGGCCAGGAACGGCAGCAACGCGTATTGCAGATAGCCGCTGATGCGGGTCTGCATGGCCTTGTCGATGCCCGAGCCTTCCGGCAGCCGTTGGCCAAAGGCAGCCACGATGGCGCCGATGAAGATCGCCCACAGCATCGGTTGCAGAACGATCTTGCCCGGGCCTACCGCGAAGGTGACGCTGCCGATCGCTTCCGAAATGACCACCACCAACAAAATGGCGGCAAGCATGCGGACGCGCGCGGCTAGCGACATGGAAGGCGCGGCCAGACTCATGCTGGCGTGAGACATCGAATTCCCCTGATGAACGTGAATAAGTTTTCGTAGGGCGCGGCATCGCAGAGCGGCCGCGCCGAGGCAGCAGGCGCGATTTTCGCCTGGGGGCCTTCGGGGCAACCATGACACCACCTGCGCATTAGCGTTGCGTAAAATGCAACGCACAGCCTTTTCCTGGGAAAATTTTGCAAGAGATGCCGTATTTTACGGGTAAACCCTAGGAAAGCACTGTGGATCTCCCGCCGCACTCAGACTGACAGAGCCCCGCCATGGACGAAAAACTCGACGCTCGCCGCACCCATTACTTCATGCAGGTCATGAGCCGCGGCTCGGTGCGCGGCGCCGCCGAAGTGCTGGACATGGACCCGTCCGCCGTCAGCCGCGCCATTGCCGCACTGGAGCGCGACTGCGGCATGGCGCTGTTCGAACGGCGCGGACGCGGTGTGGTGCCGACCGACGCCGGCCACATCCTGGCGCGCTATGTGAAGCGGCAGCAGAATATCCAGGAAAGCTTTTTCTCGGAAATCGACAGCCTGCGCAAAGCGGAACGCGGCCATATTGATCTGGTGCTGGGCGAAGGCTTTGTCGAACTGATGTTTGATCGCGTGCTGCCCGAGTACTGGCGCAATCACCCCGAGGTCACGCTGGACATTGATGTCGCCCGCACGTCCGAGATCGTGCAGCGCATCGTGGATGACCGTGCCTATATAGGACTGGTGTTCCAGCCGCCCACCGACGCCCGCCTGCGCACGCACTATTCCCGCCCGGAACCCATACGCGCCATCGTGCGCCAGGACCATCCGCTGACGCGGCTGGGCCGCCCCCTGCTGCTGACGGACCTGGCGGATTATCCCGGCGCGTCGATGCAGGAAGGGTTTGGCGTGCGGCAACACATTCAGGCCGCCGAGATCAGCGAACAAGTGCGGCTGCGCAACGTGCTGACAACGTCGTCATTCAAGGCGCTGTGGCAATTCGCGGCAACCGGCATCGGCTACGCGCTGACGCCGCCCATCGCCGTCACCGCCGACATGCGCGCCAAGCGTCTGGCCAGCCTGCCGCTGGCGAATCCGATCCTGAACCAGGGCAGCCTGCACGTGCTGAGCCGCGCCGGCCGCCACATTTCGCCCGCCGCGCGGGAATTGCTGGAACACATCGTGCGCGGCATCGGCGCACCCGCGGCGCCTGCATCTGATCTGGTCGCTTGACGCGGATCTGCATCTGTTTGGGTCGCGCAGCAACGCCTACAGTGCCAGTTCCCATCATCCGCCAGGAGGCGCATATGCTTAGTTTCCTGCGCACGGTCCGCTCCGTGCTCTGGGGCTTTTTCGGCGTGCGGCGCGGCCGCGGTTATGACGCCGACATCGCCAACAACAAACCCGGTCCGTTGATAGCAACGGGGCTGCTGATGGCCACGGTGTTGGTGATTGTTCTGGTGCTGGTCGCACGCTGGGCGGTCAACGCCGCGTTGTGACGCTACGGCCCCTGCGCCGAGGCCTTATTTCCTTATTACCAGAATGACTTAGACGCTGATATCTGCTGCCTGTTACGGTTATGAATCCCCTTTTCCCGCCGCCTCGCGCCGGACGCAAAGGGCTCAGACCGAGAAGACTTCAAGGGCAGTAGACATGTACGTGTATGACCCCGTCGACCAGCAGCTTGTCGAGCAGCGAGTCGCGCAGTTTGCCGATCAGACGCGCCGCTTCCTCGATGGCCAGCTCACCGAAGATGAATTCCGCGTTCTGCGCCTGCAGAACGGCCTGTACATCCAACGCCACGCGCCGATGCTGCGCGTGGCCATTCCCTACGGCATGCTGGCCTCGCGCCAACTGCGCACGCTGGCGCACATTGCGCGCAAGTGGGACCGCGGTTATGGCCACTTCAGCACGCGCCAGAACATCCAGTTCAATTGGCCCCGCCTGGAAGACGTGCCGGACATCCTGGCGGAGCTTGCCACCGTTCAGATGCACGCCATCCAGACCAGCGGCAACTGCATCCGCAACACCACCACCGACCACTTCGCCGGCGTCGCGCCAGACGAACTTGTCGACCCGCTGGTGTGGTGCGAAATCATCCGCCAGTGGTCCACGCTGCATCCCGAATTCGCGTTCCTGCCGCGCAAGTTCAAGATCGCCGTCAGCGGCGCCGTGCAAGACCGCGCGGCCGTGGGCGTGCACGACATCGGCCTGCAAGCCGTTGAGCGCGACGGCAAGCTGGGCTTTCGCGTGTGGGTCGGCGGCGGCATGGGCCGCACGCCCATCGTCGGCAAGCTGATCAACCCGTTTGTCGAATGGCAAGACCTGCTGACTTACATGCAGGCCGCGCTGCGCGTCTACAACCTGCATGGCCGCCGCGACAACAAGTACAAGGCGCGCATCAAGATCCTGGTCAAGGACCTGACGCCCGAAGTCTATGCACAGCAGGTCGATGAACAGTGGCAGCTCATCAAGGGCGGCCCTGACACCATCACCCAGGAATTCGTCGACAGCATCAAGGCCCGCTTCGTCTGGCCGCAATACGAGGCGGCCGCCGCCACCGACGCCGACAACACCGATGTGCTGGCGGCCAATGACAAGCGCTTTGCGCGCTGGCTGCGCACCAACGTGCACGCGCACAAGGTCGCGGGCTACGCCGCCGTCACCGTTTCGCTCAAGCCCACCGGCGTGCCGCCGGGCGACATCACCGCCGACCAGATGGACGCCGTGGCCGACCTGGCCGACGCCTACGGTTTCGGCGAGCTGCGCGTGTCGCACGAGCAGAACCTGATCCTGGCCGACGTGCGCCGCGCCCGTCTGCACGAGCTCTGGCAGAAGCTGGAAGCGCTGAACCTGGCCACGCCCAACGTCGGCCTGCTGACCAACATCATCGCCTGTCCGGGCGGAGACTTCTGCGCGCTGGCCAACGCCGTCTCCATCCCCGTGGCCGAGGCCATTCAGCGCCAATTCGACGATCTGGACTACCTGTTCGAAATCGGCGAACTCGACTTGAACATCTCGGGCTGCATCAACTCCTGTGGCCACCACCACGTGGGGCACATCGGCATCCTCGGTGTCGATAAGGCCGGCGAAGAGTGGTATCAGGTCACGCTGGGCGGCCGCCAGAACGGTGGCGCGAAGCCCCTGCCCGATCTGGAATCCACGCGCGGTGGCGGCGCGGCCGTTGGCCGCATCATCGGCCCGTCGTTCGCCCGCGACCAAGTCCCGGGTGTGGTCGACCGCCTGATCCGCACCTATCTCGGTTTGCGCGACAGCGAAATCGAACGCTTCATCGACGTGGTGGACCGCGTTGGCATCGACCCCTTCAAGCAAGACGTCTACGCTGACCCCGCCTTCGCCAAACCCGCACAAAGCGCCGAGCCCGCTCATGTCTGACCTCTACGCCCACGACGCCCCCGGCCCGCACCTGATTCGCGACGGCCAACTGCAAGCCGATACCTCGCGCCCGTTTGTGCCTGAACCCGAAGTGGCCGCCGAAGGCCAGGTGCCAAGCGACGAGCCCGGCTGGGTTGTGCCGCTGTCCATCTGGAAAACCTCTCGCGCCACGCTCCGCCGTCATCAGCATCCGGTGGCCGTGCTGCTGGGCGCCGACGCCGACCTGCGTGATCTGGCCGAGCCCGATGGCACGCTGAACCCCGCTGGCATCGCCTTCATCGCCGTGGACTTCCCCGTCTACACCGACGGCCGTGGCTACTCGCTGGCGCAGCTGCTGCGCACGCAGTACCACTGGACGGGCGAGCTGCGCGCGGTGGGTGATGTGATGATCGACACCATCCACTATCAGGCGCGCGTCGGCTTCAACAGCTTTCTGGTGAAGCCCGGCCACGATCCCAAGAAGGCGCTGGCCGCGTTCCAGACGTTCACGGTGCATTACCAGAAGACGTACCGGGCGCCGACGCCGGCTGCGGCTTGACCTCGTCCTGCGCCAGCTGATTGCGGATCAGCTCCGCAATGCTGCGCTGGCGCAGGGCCTGCATCCGGTCGATCAGGCTGGATACGCTGACCGCCAGGCGCGGATAGCCGTTTGCATCGCACACGGCAACGCCCACGCCCAACACCCCGGGCACCGCGGCGTTGCCCACCACCGACCAGCCCCGGTCACGCGTGTTCTCAACCAGGCGCCGCATCTGCACGCCGGTCATGCCGCCATAGGCGCGCAACGCCTGCTCGTTCTGGGTCACCACTTCGTCGGCCTCGGCCGGCGGCAAGGCCGCCAACAGCGCCAAGCCCGCCGCCCCCACTCCCAAGGGCTGACGATGCCCCACCGTTACCGCCAGCACCTGCACCGGGTAATTGCCCACTTCGCGATGCAGGCATAGCGAATCGTTCGCCGCCCGGCAAATGAGAAAGGCCGAATCCCCGGTCACGTCGCTGATCTGGCGCAGCACCGGACGCAAGCCGCGCACCGCTTGCGCATGCGGGTCGCCCGCCATCATCACGCCCAGTTCCGCAATCCGCCACCGAGGCGCCGCGGACTCGCGCAACGCATAGCCTTCCTGCACCAACACCTCCAGATACCGATACGCGGTAGATCGCTGCATGGCCGCGGCGCGCGCAATGTCGGCCACGTGCATGCCGCCCGCCCCGGCCTGGCGCAGCACCCCCAACACCCGCAGCCCGCGGCGCAAGACCACAGGCCCCGAGGACTCCGATTCCGGTTTGTTCATATTTTGGACACCCTGCGTTGCTGACGCCTGTATCAAAGCCCAATATGAAATCGGGCAGACAAAGATCTGTCCAAATATTAGACAAAACAGGACGGAGACAAACATGAAGACTGCATTGACAAGGCGCTTGGCCGCCGTTGCGGTAACGCTTGGCAGCGCGCTGGCCGCCAGCGCCCCAGCACTGGCCGCCAAACCCTATCCCGATCGGCCCGTGACCCTGGTGGTGGGCTACGCAGCGGGCGGCGCCACCGACATCGTCGCGCGCCTGATGGCCAAATCGCTATCGGAAACGCTGGGCCAGACCTTCGTCGTTGAAAACAAGACGGGGGCCAACAGCAATATCGGCGCCGAGATCGTGTCGCGCGCGGCGCCTGACGGCTACACGCTGTACATGGGGTCCATCGCCAACACGATCAACCGCAGCCTGTACAGCCAGCTGAACTACAACTTCGTCAAAGACTTCAAGCCAGTTGGCATGGTGGCGACCATTCCGAACATTCTGGTCGTCAACCCCAAACTGCCGGTCAAGACCGTGCAGGAATACATCGCCTATGCCCGCGCGCATCCCGGCAAATTGACCTGCGCGTCATCGGGCAGCGGCTCATCCATTCACCTGTCGTGCGAGCTGTTCAAGATGGAAACGGGCACCGACATCCTGCATGTGCCCTACCGCGGCAGCGGCCCGGCCGTGGCCGACTTGCTGGGGGGCCAGGTCGATTCCATGTTCGACAACCTGCCTTCTTCGTTGCCGCATGTGCAGGCCGGCAAGCTGCGCGCCATTGGCGTCACGTCGCCGAAGCGCCTGCCGTCCACCCCCGACGTGCCCACGCTGGCCGAATCCGGTTTGCCGGGGTTTGACGTGGAATCGTGGTTCGGCCTGGTGGCGCCCGCCGGCACGCCGCAAGCCGTCATCGCACGCCTGAATGAAGCGTTGAACCAGGCGCTTGCCAGTCCGGCATTGCAGGCGTCGTACCAGCAGGCCGGCTTTTACGCCCCCGCCACGCCCAACACGCCCGAGACCTTCGCGAAGAAGATCGACAGCGAAATAGACAAATGGGCCGCCGTCGTCAAACGCGCCGACATCAAGGCGAACTAGTTTCCAGGAGCACAAGGTGTACCCGATCGATTTCTTTTTCCGCGCGGCGGAGCAGTATCCCGAACGCGTTGCGCTGGACGGCCCCGAAGGCGTGATCACCTACGCCGAGCTGGCCGCCAGCACCCGGGCCTTGGCGGCCGCCCTTCAAGCTCTGGACCCCGAACCGCAGACGCGCGTGGCCATCTGTGCGGGCAATTCCGCGCGGCACATTCTGGCGCTGCTTGCCGTGCTGGCCAGCGGAAAAATCTGGGTGCCGCTCAACTACCGCAGCACTGCGCGGGAAATCGGGCGCATCCTGGATGCCACCACGCCGTCCATCGTCATCGTCGACCCGGCCGGCGCCCCGCTGACGCCCACGGGGGATGGCGCGCGCATCCATCTTGATGATGGGGATGACGGGGACGGCGGCTCGGGCGACAGCCTGCGCCTGAACGCGCTGCTGCGCCAGTACGCCGGACGCGAGCCCACGCGCCACGCGCTGTCCCGCGATGCCACGCAAGCCATCAAGTTCACGGGCGGCACGACAGGGCTGCCCAAAGGCGTGATGCAGCCCTACCGCGCGTGGAACGCGGGCATCATCAATCAAATATCCAGTTGGGCGCTGACGCGCGACGACCGCTATGTGGTGTCCGCGCCCATCACGCACGGCACCGGCACGTATGTGTTGCCCGTGCTGGCCAGTGGCGGTGCGCACCTGCTGCTGGACAGCGTTACCCCAGCCACCATCACCGCCGCCTTCCGGGAACGGGGCGGCACGCTCAGCTTCATGCCGCCCACGCTGATCTACATGATCATGGCGCAGGATGGCGTGTCGCGCGCTGACTTTCCCAAGCTGCGCAACCTGATCTACGGTGGCGCGCCGATGCCGCCTGAAAAAATCGACCGCGCACGCGAATTTTTCGGGCCGGTGCTGGGCACGACCTATGGGCAGACCGAAGCGCCGCAAATCGCTACCGTGCTGCGCCCGGCAGACCTGAACGACCCGCGCAACCGCGCGTCGGTCGGGCGTGCAACGTGGCTGTCCGACGTGGCCATCATGGCGCCCGACGGCACGCTGCTGCCGCGCGGCGAGATCGGCGAAGTGGTGGTGCAGGGCGACCTGACGATGACGGGCTATTGGCGCCTGCCGGAGAAAACCGCCGAAACGCTTGTCGACGGCTGGCTGCACACCGGCGACACGGGCCTGATCGATGCGCGCGGCTATCTCTTTCTGAAGGACCGGCTGCGCGACGTCATCATCACCGGCGGCTTCAACGTCTACCCGGTCGATGTCGAAAACGCGCTGTCGTCACACCCCGCCGTGTACGAGTGCTCGGTGTTCGGCCTGCCGGATGACAAATGGGGCGAAGCGGTCCACGCCGCCGTGCAGTTCCACCCCGGCGCGCAGGCCGATGCCGATGCGCTGAAAGCCCATGTGCGCGCCCTGCTGGGCCCGGTCGCCACGCCCAAGCAATTTCATATCCATGACAGCCTGCCGCGCTCAAGCGTCGGCAAGGTTCTGAAGAATGCCGTGCGCGACGCCGCACAAAAGGAGACGCCATGAACACCCCCGAGACCCGCCTCTGCGCCCATCATTTGACCGGCATGTCGTACCGCGACGTCGACCTGGTGGATGACCTGATCGGCAAGAAGACCTTCACCGAAGTCATGATCATGCAGATCCTTGGGCGCGATGCGCGGCCCGTGGACATGCGCATCGTGGACGCGGTGCTGGTCACGTTGATGGAACATGGCATGACGCCCAGCGCCATCGCCACGCGCCTGATCTACATGAGCGCCCCCGAAAACCTGCAAGGCGCGGTGGCCTCGGGGTTGATGGCGGTGGGCAGCCAGTTTGTCGGCACCATGGAAAATTGCTCACGCCTGCTCGACCGCATCAAGCAGGCGCCGGACGGCCGCGCCGAAGCGCTGGCCATCGCGCGCGAGTTCCGCGAACAGCGGCAGGCCCTGCCCGGCTTCGGCCACCATTTGCACAAGCCCGACGACCCCCGCTCGATCAAGCTGCTGGCGCTGGCCGAAGCCGAACCCGACCTGGAAGGAGCATCCCTGAAAGCGTTGCGCCTGCTGGCGGCCGCCGTCGATGAAACCTATGGCAAGCACATCACCATCAATGCCACAGGCGCGGTCGCGGCGCTGCTGAGCGAGATCGGCGTGCCAACCAATCTGATGCGCGGCTTTGCCGTGATATCGCGCGCCGCCGGCCTGGTGTCGCACGTGGCGGAAGAACAGCAGAGCCCGTCTGGCCGCTACATCTGGGAAACCATCGACCACGCCATCCCTTATGTCGGCAAGGGCAAAACGCATCAGCAAGAGGACGGAGAATCCGCATGACGGCGGCCGGCAGCGATGCACGATTGGCGGGCAAGGTGGCGCTGGTGGCCGGCGCGGGCGCGTCGGCCACCGGGTGGAGCATTGGCAAGGCCAGCTGCGTGACACTGGCGCAACAAGGCGCGGCGATTGTCGCGCTGGACGCCAACCTGGCCGCCGCGCAAGATGCGGCTCACGAAGTCGAGCAAGCCGGCGGCAGCGCCTTGCCGGTGCAGGCGGACGTGGCCGACCCGGAAGCCATGCAGGCGGCGGTGGACACCGCGCTGCGCCGCTACGGCCGCATCGACATCCTGCAAGCCAACGCGGGCATCGGCAAGGTGGGCGGGCCGGAAGATATTTCCCTGGAAGATTGGGATCGCATCCAGCAAGTGAACGTGACCAGCCTGCTGATCGCCACGCGCTTGCTGGTGCCCGTGATGCGTCAACAGGGCGGCGGCGCCATCGTCACGGTGTCGTCCATCGCGGGCATTCGGTACACCGGTTATCCCCACCTGGCCTATAGCGTCAGCAAGGCCGCCGTCATTCACTTCGCGCGCATGGCGGCGCAGCAATATGCCGCCGATGGCATCCGCGTGAATACCGTGATCCCCGGGCTGATTGATACGCCGCGCGTGGCGCAAAACGTGGCGCGCATGTTCGACCCTGACGATTTGCAGGCGGCGCTGGCCGCGCGCGACCGGCAAGTGCCGATGGGCCGGATGGGCACGCCGTGGGAAGTCGCCCGCGCCGTGGCGTTCCTGGCATCCGACGATGCGTCTTACATCACCGGCACAGAGCTGGTCGTGGATGGCGGGCTGACCGGAAAGTACGCCTGACCGCCCTCACCTGCCGCGCGGCGCCCGTTGCAGGCGCCGCGTTTGGAAGGCGGGCGGCGCTGCTACTGCCTTACCAAGACGTCGAATACGCCCCCGGGAACTGCTTGGCCACAAACGCCTTCACTTCGTCCGACTGATACGCCTTGATGAAGCGCGCAATGCGCGGGTCGTTCTTGTTGTCTTCGCGCGCGGCGATCACCACGGCGGCAAACGGCGCGTCCTTGCTTTCCAGCGCCAGCGCGTCCTTGGCGGGCGACAGGCCGGCCGGGATGGCGTAGGCCGAATTCACCGCCGCCGCGTCCACGTCCGACAGCGAATGCGGCAATTGCGCGGCTTCGATTTCGATGAACTTCAGTTTCTTCGGGTTCTCGACCACATCGAACAACGACGCCGTCACCGTCACGCCGTCTTTCAGTTTGATCAGCTTGGCCGCCTGCAACACCAGCAGCGCGCGGGCGCCGTTGGTCGGGTCATTGGGAATGGCGACCTTGCCGCCTTGCGGCAAATCATCCAGCGACTTCAATCGCTTGGAATAGATGCCCATTTGCTGCACCACCGCAGTCGCCACCGGCACCAGCTTGTAGCCACGCGCCTTGTTCTGCGAATCCAGGAAAGGCTTGTGCTGGTAGATGTTCAGGTCCAGTTCCTTGGCGTCCAGCGCGGCGTTGGGCTGAATGAAATCGCTGAATTCGATCAGCTTCACTTTCAGGCCCTGCTTGGCGGCAACCTGTTGCACCACTTCACCAATTTGCGCGTGCGGGCCGACGGTCACGCCCACCTTCAATTCGGCGTCCTGCGCCATGGCTTGGGTGCTGGCGAATCCGAGCACGGCGGCGAAAACAACCAAGGAATGACGAAGGCGCATGAGACATCTCTAGAGTAGGAAGAATGACCCGCGATTCTATTGACCGCCCTACAAAACTGGAAGCGATGAATATTCATATTGATATGTGCAAAACGATATAAGCGCTGCGCCATGACAAGCCCGCGTCATGCGGACACAATAGCGGCTGCTTTCAATCACACGCCTTCATGCCATGTCCACATCCCCCGAACTCCATCCGCATGCGCGCGCCCTGCTCGCTGACCACTACGCCGCCGTCGACGCCGACCTGCCCGCGCTGCTGGACTTGCTGTTCGCCCGCAGCGCCGGAGAAGACTGGCACAAGGCCGGCACCTTCAAGCATCACCTGCTGGGCGTGTACCGCACGCTGACGCTGTGGAACCAGCCGCGCGAAGTGCGCCTGCTGGGCCTGTTCCACAGCGTTTACGGCAACGAATACGTGGACCTGACCTTGTTCGACCGCGAGCGCGAACGCTCGACCTTGCGCGAGGTGCTGGGCGAAGAAGCCGAAGAATGGGTCAGCCTGTTCTGCGCAATGCCGCGCACGAAGTTTGTGCAGGCCGTGCTGGCGGGGCAAGGCACGGGCGTCGAAGGCATGACGCTTGAGGGCACGGACGGACAGGTCTTCACGCTGACGCCGCGCCAGGTTGCCGCGTTCATCGTGGTGTCCGCCGCCGACATCGGCGAGCAATGGCACAGCTGGCAAGACGAGATCTTCGCGGGGTATCCGCAGCAACAGCGCCGCGACTTGAAGACGAACTGGGCGTCGTCGTTGTGGCCGGGGCCGCTGAAACCGCCGTCGAATATCCTGTCGATGTTGTCGCACCTGTTGGCGCCCTTGTCGCCTTCGTCGCCCTTGTCGCCCTTGTCGCCTTCGTCGCCCATATCGGCCGATACCGGCATCCCCATCCCGCCCGCGTTCGACCAATGCCGCGCCACGCTCAGCCCGCGTGACGAAGCGGCGGCCAGCGCGCTGTACTGGCAAGTCATCACGCGCATGCATCCGTTGACGGAAATGGATAGCGCGCGCCATCTGCTGGAAGCCGCCGTAGCGCACAACCCCTGGGTCGGCGAACCGCGCTTGCTGCTGGCGCAACTGGCGCTGACCACGGGCGATTTCGACGCCGCAGAACAGCACGCCGCCTCCGGGCTTGCCGCGTTGCAAGCGTGGGGCACGGCGTGGGACAAGCGCATTGAATGGGCGGGCTGGATGGCCTGGGCGCGCATCGAATTGCAAAACGCCCGCGCGCGCCAATGGCCGGAAAACCTGGCGGCGTTGAACGGGTTGGGGCTGGTGGAATAGGCCAACGTCCTGCCCATGCAAACAGCCCCGCATGCGGGGCTGTTTGTATTTTGGGCTGGCTGGCTGACTGCCTGGCTGGCTGCCTAGCTGACTGGCAGGCTGACTGCCTGGCAGGCGCACTACTTCATGCCTTCCCAATGCGGGCCGGGCACGACGATGTCGAAGAGTTCCAGCACGCGTGCGACCGTGTGGTCCACCATTTCTTCGATGGACGCCGGGCGGTGATAAAACGCCGGCAGCGGCGGAAACACGATGCCGCCCATTTCGGTTACGGCCGTCATGTTGCGCAAGTGCGCCAGGTTGAAGGGCGTTTCGCGCACCATCAGCACCAGGCGGCGGCGTTCCTTCAAGGTGACGTCGGCCGCGCGCGTGATGAGGTTATCCGACAAGCCATGGGCCACGGCCGCCAGCGTGCGCATCGAACACGGCACGATCACCATGCCTGCGGTCTGGAACGCGCCGCTGGCCAGCGTGGCGCCCACGTCGCGCACCGAATGCACGTGGTCGGCCAGCGCGTAGATGTCGTGGCGGCTAACGTCCAGCTCGTGCTTGATGTTCAGCACGCCCGAGGCCGACACCACCAGATGCGTCTCCACATCGTCCACGCCGCGCAATGCTTGCAGCATGCGCACCGCGTAGAGCGCGCCAGTGGCGCCGGTGATGCCGATAACAAGCCGACGCATCGAGGCGTTAAGCCGTTGCGCCGGATTGCTCCAGCAGCGTCTTCAGTTCGCCGGATTCATTCATCTCGTTCATGATGTCCGAGCCGCCGATGAATTCGCCCGCCACGTACAGTTGGGGGATGGTCGGCCAGCTGGAGAATTCCTTGATGCCCTGGCGGACTTCGTCGTCTTCCAGCACATTGACGGTGACCAGCTTCTTCACGCCACAGCCCTTCAGGATCTGAATGGCCTTGCCGGAAAAGCCGCATTGCGGGAATTGGGCGGTGCCCTTCATGAACAGCACGACGGGGTGCTGGGTCACGGTTTCGCGGATGAATTCTTGAACGTCGCTCATGGTGGTCTCTTCGACAGGCATAACGGAATAGGGCAATTATAGGTACAGCCGGAAAAACCGCCCGAATTACCCGGGCGCGCCGCCGGACTTTGCCGGGATTTCAGCGGCGGGATTCTGTAACAACCGGCCTAGCGGCGCTTGTAACGTCCGCCGGAAATGCGTTCGATACCCGCCAGGTCCTGGCGGCTGTGCACGTCATCGAACCCGGCTGCGGTCAGCAAATCCCGTACCGCCTGCGCCTGGTCCCAGCCATGCTCCATCCACAACGCGCCGCCCGGCTTCAGATGCCGGCTTGCGCCCGCCACGATGCGGCCCAGGTCTTCCAGGCCGCCCGCGCCATCGGTCAGCGCGCCGCGCGGCTCGAAACGCAGGTCGCCTTGGTCCAGATGGGGGTCGTCGCTGGCCACATAGGGCGGGTTCGACACGATCAGGTCAAAGCCTTCGCCGGCCGGCACGGCGTCATACCAGCTGCCTTCCACAAACCGCACTGACGCGGTGAGCTCCCACGCGTTGGCGGCCGCCACTTTCAACGCAGCGGCGCTGATGTCGGAGGCCATCACCCGCGCATCGCGGCGCGCAAGCGCGATCGAGATCGCAATGGCGCCGCTGCCCGTGCCCAGGTCCAGCACGGCAGGGCCGGCAATACCGGCCACGCATTCCAGCGCGGTTTCCACCAGCACTTCCGTGTCGGGCCGCGGGATCAGCACGTCGGGCGTTACGCGAAATGGGTGGCCCATGAATTCGCGATGGCCCAACAGATACGCCATCGGCTCGCCCGCCAGGCGGCGTGCCAGCAGGGCCTCGTAGGCGGCGGCAACGTCGGGCGCCAACGGGTCCGTGTCATGCGCCAGCAGCCACGCACGCGGCTTTTGCAGCACGTGCTCAAGCAGCATGCGCACTTCCAGACGCGGCAGGCGTGTGTCGAGCAGCAGGCTTTTCAGCTGGGGCGTGGTCATGGGCAGGGGCTCAGATGTCGTCGCCCAGCGCCGCCAGCTGCTCGGCCTGATGCTCGGCAATCAGCGCACCGGTCAGTTCTTCCAGATCGCCTTCCATGATCTGTTGCAGCTTGTACAGCGTCAGGTTGATGCGGTGATCCGTCACGCGGCCCTGCGGGAAGTTATACGTGCGGATGCGCTCGGAGCGGTCACCCGTGCCGATCAGGCTCTTGCGTTCGGCGGCTTCCTTGCTTTGCCGTTCGCGCGTTTCCTTGTCTTTCAGGCGCGCGGCCAGCACCTGCATGGCCTTGTCCTTGTTGCGATGCTGCGAGCGGTCGTCCTGGCATTCCACCACCAGGCCCGTCGGCAAGTGCGTGATACGCACGGCCGAATCGGTCTTGTTGATGTGCTGGCCGCCCGCGCCGCTGGCGCGGAACGTGTCGATGCGCAGGTCATTCGCATTGATGACGATCTCCGACATCTCGTCGGCTTCCGCCATGATCGCCACGGTGCAGGCCGACGTATGGATGCGGCCCTGCGCTTCGGTCGCCGGCACGCGCTGCACGCGGTGCGCGCCGGACTCGAACTTCAGGCGGCCATAGGCGCCATCGCCATCGATACGCGCAATCACTTCCTTGTAGCCGCCCAGTTCCGATGCGCTTTCCGACATCAGCTCAACGCGCCAGCCACGCGTTTCCGCATAGCGTGAATACATGCGCAGCAGGTCGCCGGAGAACAGCGCGCTTTCGTCGCCGCCCGTGCCCGCGCGGATTTCCAGGAACACGCTGCGGCCATCGTTGGGGTCACGCGGCAGCAGCAACAGCTGCAACGCGCTTTCCAGGCTTTCCAGCTTGCCGCGGCCCGACTTGATCTCGTCTTCGGCCATCGCCTTCATGTCGGGGTCCGACAGCATTTCCTGCGCCGTCGCCAGGTCTTCCTCGGTTCGGGCAAACGCGGTGAAGGCCTCGACCACGGGTTCCAGCTCGGCGCGTTCGCGCGAGAGCTTGCGGAAACGGTCCATATCGGACGCGGTTTCCGGTTGGGCGAGCAACGCGT
The DNA here is from genome assembly GCF_902859595.1 of Achromobacter kerstersii. Lineage (GTDB taxonomy): Bacteria > Pseudomonadota > Gammaproteobacteria > Burkholderiales > Burkholderiaceae_B > Achromobacter > Achromobacter kerstersii. Next base: position 113,273 of record NZ_CADIJQ010000012.1, read on the forward strand.
CCACCTCGGTCAGGCGGTGACACAGATGCTCCAGCCGGCTACGCATGGAAGATTTCATGGGGGAATGACCAAAGAGAAAACAGGAATAGCGGGCGCCCACAAGACGAACGCCCGCCAGGAGGCGGGACGTGGGACAGATTCGCTAACGGCGGGAGTCGCGGCCGGGGAACAGGCGCGGCATCCACGCAAGCAGCTGCTTGCGCTCGTCGCCTTCGCTGCGGTTCAACGCCGCCAGCGGGCCGTGCAGATATTTTTGCGTCAGGCCGTGGGCCAGTTGTTCCAGCACGGCTTCGGGCGATTCGCCACGCGCCAGCATGCGGCGCGCACGTTCGAGTTCGGCGGCGCGGACGTCTTCGGCGGCCTGATGCAGGTCGCGGATGACGGGCACCACTTCGCGGGATTGCATCCAGTGCATGAAGCCCTGGACGCGGGTTTCGATGATGGCTTCGGCTTGCACCACGGCCGCGCGGCGCGCGTCGGTGCCGGTCTGCACCAGGCGGCCCAGATCATCCACCGAATACAGATAGACGTCGTCCAGGCGGCCGACTTCGGGTTCGATATCGCGCGGCACGGCCAGATCAATCATGACCATCGGGCGGTGACGGCGCAGGCGCGTGGCCCTTTCCACCATCCCCAGACCGAGGATGGGCAAGGAGCTTGCCGTACAGGAAACGATGACGTCGAACTCGGACAGGCGGTCTGTCAGGTCAGACAGTTTCATCGTGCTGGCCGAGAACCGGTTGGCCAGCATTTCGGCGCGCTCGGCCGTGCGGTTGGCCACGACCATGCTGCGCGGACGTTGCGCGGCGAAGTGCGTGGCGCAAAGTTCGATCATTTCGCCCGCGCCGATGAAGAGCGTGCGGGCCTGGTCCAGATTGCCGAACACGCGTTCGGCCAAGCGGACGGCGGCGGCGGCCATGGACACCGACTGCGCGCCGATCGCGGTTTGCGACCGCACTTCTTTGGCGACCGAGAACGTGCGCTGGAACATCTGATGCAGCAAGGTGCCCAACGACCCGGCTTCGCCCGCAGCGCGCACGGCGTCTTTCATCTGGCCCACGATCTGGGTTTCGCCCAGCACCATGGAATCCAGGCCGCTGGCCACGCGGAACGCGTGACGAACGGCGTCGTCTTGATGATGGCGGTACAGGTGCGGGCGCAGCGTGCCGGCGTCCAGGCGGTTGTGTTCAGCCAGCCAGGCGGGCAGTTGATCAGCGACATGGCCGTCAGCCGCGCAATAGATCTCGGTGCGATTACAGGTGGACAGGATGGCGGCTTCGCGGACGGAACCGCCGAATGCCGAACGCAGACCTTCCAGCGCGGGCTTGACCAGATCGACGGGCATAGACACGCGTTCGCGAACCGAAACCGGCGCGGACGTGTGATTCAGACCGAAGGCAAGGACAGCTACCGACATGAGTTAGCGTTAAGAACTGCCACTAAGAACAAGGCGTTACGTCAGGGCCACCTTAAGCAACCGGGGCGGAACCCGGGCCGGGAATTTTCCGGAAACGTAACAGCGAACTGTCGAAGATTATACCCCTGCGGGTTATCCCCAGGCCAATTCACGCCCCGTCCGCGACCCTGCGTCGCACCCTGGCGTGCCATTCACCCAACACTTTGGCTCTGGCCCCTTAACCAGAAATTGTCGCGATTTTTTCTACTTGGCTGGCACAGGCAGAAAAAATTGTGTATAGTTGCGGACTTCGTTGGCCTGGTAGCTCAGTCGGTAGAGCAGAGGATTGAAAATCCTTGTGTCGGTGGTTCGATTCCGCCCCAGGCCACCAACAGATTCAAGCATTGAGCCCCGCCTTGGCGGGGCTTTTTGCGTTTGGCGCTGCCCTGCTTTCTAGCGCCGTCTTTCTTATCACTACGCCCTAATCTTGTCGAAATCTTATCGAAATCTTGTCAGGTGATAAGATTTGAGCCTTAATCTTGTCACCCTGACAAGATTAGCCCCCTCCATAGGCAAGTCTCGCCCAGATGACCCCACCTAGCCTCGCCAGCCTGTCACTCCGGCATGAAGCCATGCTGCGTCAGATTCTGGCCGCCAGACGACCCATAGAACCTGGCGCACTCGAGCAAATCCTTCAAGCCTCCCGGCCCAGCATCAACCGGACCTTGCGGGACCTCGTGGCCGCCGGCTTTCTGGAAAAACTGGGCGCGGGCCGAGCCACCCGCTACGTGGCCACCGATGCGGGCCAGTCTGCCCTGGCTGCGTTGCCGTCACTCGCAACCGTGCCACCGCTCACTGGCCACCTGCATTGGTCACCGGCAGCCTTGCCATTGGTTCAAGCGCTACGCGCACCTTTGGGAACCCGCACTCCAGTGGGCTACGAAAGGAGCTTCGTCGCTAACTACGTTCCAAATCAGTCCAGCCTGCTGCCACCGACACTCGCCACGGACTTGTACAACGCAGGCCGAAGCCAAGATCAGCAACCGGCGGGAACGTACGCCCGCGAGGTGCTGGAGCAATTGCTTATCGACTTGTCCTGGTCATCGTCGCGCCTGGAGGGCAACAACAAAAGCTTGCTGGACACCAAGGAACTCTTCGAGCTCGGCGAGCAAGCTGGCCCCCTCGACGAAGACGCCCTGATGTTGCTGAACCACAAGAACGCCATTGAGTTCCTTGTCGACGCGGTGCCTACCGAGGGCATCACTGTGCCGGTCATCGTCGACCTGCAGGCCAAGTTGATGAGGGATCTCTTGCGGGACTCACGCGACATCGGCAGCTTCCGTCGACGTCTGGTGAATATAGATGGCTCTGTCTATACACCGAGCAACATTCCCACGTTCCTGGAAGAATCGCTGAATGACATCGTCGACAAGGCCCGCCACATTCACAACCCCGTTGAAGCGGCATTCTTCCTTTGGGTCCACGTGGCTTATCTACAGCCCTTCGCGGACGGCAACAAGCGCACAAGCCGCCTGAGCGCCAACATGCCGCTCTTGCTGCACAACTGCGCGCCCCTGTCTTTCCTGGATGTAGAGCGCACGGACTACGCCGTGGCCATGCTGGGCGTCTATGAACAGCGCAACGTCGCCGCCGCGGTGGAGTTGTTTGAATTCATTTATCGCCGATCCATTCGGAAATACAGCGTACTGCGCGCCTCTCTATCCGTCCCCGACCCGCTTCGAGCCCGGTATCGGCAGAGCCTCAATGAGATCATGCAGTTCGTCGTCTTCTATCGCCGAACGCTGGCGGACGCGTTGCCGGAGGTTTCGGTCCAGTCTGCCGACGTTGAGGCATTGCGCGCCATCGCGAACACGGAACTGGACCACCTCGAGCAATACAACTGCGCCCGCTATAACCTGGCTAGAGGCATGACGCAGAAGTGGATTGACGCTGGGCGGCCACGATAGCCGGCAAGCCCGAAACTTCCACCCCATTGCGGGTTAACATTGCCTCTGCTCCGGGGTGCACGCCAGTGCTGAGAATCAGACCCGCGAACTTGACCCGGTTCATGCCGGCGTAAGAAGAGCATTCGCCTTGACCTGCCGCGCCTTTGCGCCGCTTGCGCAGGCGGGCTTCGGAGCTTCCCTGTACAGGAATCATCGAACGCCCATGAACAACGTCGCACCGCCGGTCGCGGAACTACTCGAATTCATCGCCCAGGACGGCTGCACCGACGAGCAGTTTGATCAGCTCGCGCTGCGGCTTTTTGCCTATCAATATGGGGCCAGCGCGCCCTACCGCAGCTTCTGCCAGCGCCGTGGCGCAACCGTGCGCAATGTGAAGACGTGGAGCGATATTCCGGCCGTGCCGATCGACGCGTTCAAGGCGATGGAGTTGCGCTGTGAACCCGCGCGGCCCGACGAGCGCGTGTTCATGACCAGCGGCACGACGCGCGCCGACATGCGCGGGCGGCACTTCCATCCGCATCTGGCCGTCTACGACCTGTCCATGACGCGCAACTTCGCGGCCCGCGTCATGCAAGGCACGGCGCAACTGCCGATGGGCATCTTGTTTCCAGACGAAGTGGCGATGCCGAATTCGTCGCTGGCGCATTATCTGGCGCTGGCCAAATCCGCCTTTGGCAGCGAAGGCAGCCGCTATTTCATGTCACCGCAGGGTATTGATCTTGACGGTTTGTGGCGCCAGCTGGAAGACGCCGAGCGCAGCGGCGAGCCTTATGCGCTGCTGGGCGCAAGCTTCAGCTTCGTGCATGTGATTGACGCCTTGCGCCGCGAAGGCCGCAAGTTCCGCCTGCCGCCGGGCAGCCGCATTCTGGATACGGGCGGCTACAAGGGCCAATCGCGCGAGCTGCCGCTGGACACGTTCTATGCGGAGCTCTCTGCGCTGCTGGGCGTGCCGCGTTCGCTGTGCATCAACATGTACGGCATGACCGAACTCAGCACGCAGTTCTACGACAACGGCAACGCCGCCGTGCCGTCGGTGAAATCGGGGCCGCACTGGATTCGGTCGCGGCTGGTGGACCCCGCCACGGGCCGCACCGTGCCGGCGGGCGAACGCGGCATCCTCGCGCATTGCGACTTGGGCAACTTCAATTCGGTCAACACCATCCTGACGGAAGACGTGGGCGAACCCGCCGAGGGCGGCTTCCTGCTGCTGGGCCGGGCCGAAGGCGCGCAGGCCAAGGGCTGCTCGCTGGCGGTCGAAGAGTTCATTCAGTCGGCGCGATCATGAACGTGCAACGGGTCGAGGCGGGATACCTGCCGGGGCTCGCCTCGGCTGATGTCCAATGGCATACGCTGCCGTTCGAGCAGGACGGGCAACGCGTGGACGTCGCCGTGCCGGTGCTGACGGCCGCGCAGATGCAAGCGCTTGCCCAGCGCGTCAAACGCGCCAGCGCGCAGCATCTGAAGACGATGACGGTGTCGGAAATCATCACCATCATCGACCGCGCCATCGGCCGCCTGCTCGACCCGAACGACCCGCTGCGCCGCCAGGCCGATACGCTGCTGCCGGTCGTGACCGGCTACGACGCCGACATGGTTCGTCTGGGGCTCACCGGTTTTCTAAAGACATTCCGCGCCCCGCAGCTGCATCGTTTTGTGGCCGAAGACTTCGCCAACCCCAAGGTGCTGGACAGCTTCCAGCCTGCGATCAAAGGCGGCGCCGTGCGCGCATACGGCCCGCAACTACTGGTGCACAGCTGGGCCGGCAACGTGCCCGCACTCGCGTTGTGGAGCTTGATCTGCGGCCTGCTGGTGAAGGCCGGCAACATCGGAAAACTGCCTAGCGCCGAGCCGCTCTTCGCCGGCTGGTTCGCGCGTTTGCTGGCCGACGTGCACCCGCCGCTGGCTGACTGCATGGCGGTCGTCTGGTGGCGTGGCGCAGGCGATGACGACGCGTCGGCGCTGTATGCACAGGCCGATACCGTGGTCGCCTATGGCGGCAACGACGCGCTGCACGCCATCCAGCGCCGCCTGCCGGTCACGACACGCTTTCTGGCGCACGGCCACAAGCTGGGCTTTGGCGTTGTCAGCGCAATGGCGCTGGATACACAGAAAGCCCCTGCGCTGGCGCGCCGCGCGGCGTGGGATGTCATGCGTTATGACCAGCAGGGTTGTTATTCCCCGCATGTGTTTTACGTGCAGCGCGGCGGCCGGGTGTCGCCGCGCCAATTCGCCAGCTATCTGGCGGGCGAACTGTCGAATCTGCAACGCCGCTTTCCCCGGCGCGCGATGGACCTGGAAGAATCCGCTGCCGTGGCGAAGTGGCGGCAGTCGATCGAATGGCAGTTGCCTGCGGATGGCGCCAACGCGCTGATCGGCGACCCCGACACGGCGTGGAGCGTCGCCTATGCCGACGCGGCGCAGCCTCTGATGCCGACCGCCCTGCAACGCAGCATCGTGGTGGCGGGCATCGACACGCTGGACGACGTTGCGCCGCTCGTGGCCGCCCATCACGACTATCTGCAAACGGCGGGCGTCGCGGCGACGCCCGAAGAACTGTACCGGCTGGCCGAGCAACTGGGCGCAGCGGGCGTCACCCGCATCAGCGCCATCGGCTCGATGAGCCTGCCCGAAGCGGGCTGGCATCACGACGGCCGCTTCAATCTGCTGGACCTCGTGCGCATGACGGAAATTGAACAATCCGCCGAAACCGCCGCCGACCCGTTCGCCCCCTACGAGCCATGAGCGCGGACCGGGCCATGCCTTTTCTGAACCTTGAACAGGTGGTGTACACCTACCCCGGCCGGCCGCCCATTGTGGATGGCGTCGACTGGCGGCTGGAGGCCGGTGGCGTGCATTGCCTGGTGGGGCGGAGCGGTTGCGGCAAGACGACACTGCTCAAGCTGGCTGCGGGCCTGCTGGCCCCGCAGTCGGGCCGCGTCCAGCTGTGGGACGGCACGCCCGCCACGCCCGGCCCGCAACTGGGCTATGTGTTTCAGGCGCCGACGTTGCTGGAATGGCGCCGCGTCATCGACAACGTGCTGCTGCCCGTGTCATTGCAACGCCGGCCCCTGCCTGAAGACATCGAACGCGCGCATGCCCTGCTTGCGATGCTGGGCTTGTCCGACTACGCACAGCGCTATCCCCGCCAACTGTCTGGCGGCCAGCAAAGCCGCGTGGCGCTGGCGCGCGCGCTGATTCTTGAGCCCGCGCTGCTGCTGCTCGACGAGCCCTTCGCGGCGCTGGACGCCATTACGCGCGGCGAGCTGCAAGACGACTTGATGCGGCTGTGCCGCCTGCGCAAGACGACCGTGCTGTTCGTCACGCACGACATCAGCGAAGCCGTGTACCTGGGCGACCGCGTCGCCGTCATGCACCAGGGCCGCATGGCTGCCGACCTGCCGATCGGCCTGGCCGCGCCGCGCACGCAATCGATGCGCCACGGCGCCGCCTTCAACGCCTATTGCGCGCAGGTATTTGAATTCATGAACGGAGCGCGCGCATGAAGCCCGCCATCTCCTCCCGCCTGCTGTCGTTGGCGCTGCTGGTGTTGCTGGTGGGCGCATGGGAAGTCACCGTGCGGCAGGCCGGTATCTCGGCACTGGTGCTGCCCGCCCCCTCGGCCGTTGCGAAGACGCTGTGGACGAGTCTTGCCACCGGCTACCTCTGGCCGCACATCGGCGCGACGCTGGCCGAGATGCTGCTGGGCTTGGCGCTGGGCGGCGCCGCCGGCCTGGCGATGGGGGTGGCGCTGGCTGAATCCGCCTTGCTGGACCGCGTGTTCAAGCCCTACGTCATCGTCAGCCAGGTGGTTCCCAAGCTGGCCCTCGCGCCGCTTTTTGTGTTGTGGTTCGGCTTTGGCATGGCGCCCACCATCGTCATGACCGCGCTGATCTGCTTCTTTCCGTTGATGGAAAACACGCTCACCAGTTTGCGCCAGGTGGACCCCAACCGGCTTCAACTGTTTCGCATGCTGGGCGCATCACGCGCACAGACCTTGCTGCGGCTGAAGCTGCCCGCAGGCCTGCCCGGCATCCTGGCCGGCCTGCGCGTGGCGTTGGTGCTGGCGCTGGTGGGCGCCGTCGTCGGCGAATTCATTGGCGCCAGCCGCGGGCTGGGCGCCGTCATCATCGCCGCGCAAGGCATGATGGACACGCCGCTGATGTTCGCCGCGCTCACCGCCATTGCCGCCATCGGGCTGCTGGGCTACCAAGCCACGCTGATGCTCGAACGCCGCCTGCTGCGCCCCTACGCAGATCAATCATGACCCCTATCAGGACCTTACCCATGCTCCCGTCCCCTACCCGCCGCGCGTTGTTGACGGCCGCCGCCGGCCTTGCCGCCACGTCGCTCGTGCCCATGGCGGCGCGCGCCCAAAGCAAGCAAGCCGACCCTGCCACCGGCACGGTCACACTGGCCGGCTGGAGCAAGCCCATCAGCGAAATCACGAACCTGCTGGTCGAACCCGACAAGGGCTTCTTCAAGGCGCAGGGCGTGAACCTCGTCTACCTGCCTGGGGCGGGCGGCGGCGACGCCATCCGCAATATTCTTAGCGGCCAGGCTGACGTGGCCTTCACCGACCCCGGCTCGTTCTTCATGGCGCTGGACAAGGGCGAGAAGCTGCGCGCCATCTACGACATTTATCCGCAGAACGTTTTCAACGTGGTGTCGCTGAAGTCGGCGAACATCACGCGGCCAGCGGACCTGAAAGGCAAGCGCATCGGCGTCTACAGCCTGGCAAGCGGCACGCGCCAGAATCTGCTGGTGATGCTGCATCAAGCCGGCCTGACCGAAGCCGACGTTGAAATCGTCGTGACCGGCGTGCTGAACTTTGCGCCGCTGTTGCAGGGCCAGGTCGACGCCACTGCCGCCACCGACACCGGCCTGCTGGTCGGCCGCCGCCGTGGCCTGGGGGAGGTCAACGTGATGGAAGTGCGCGACACCCTCAACGTATCCAGCGACCTGTTCGTGGTGCGCGAATCGGTCTATCAGCAAAAGCAGCCGCTGCTGCGCGCGTTCCTCAAGGCGTATCGCGACAGCGCCACGTGGATGATCGCCCAGCCGGAAGAAGCCGCCACGCTGGCCGGCAAACGCGCCATCGACGGCACCGACCGCAGCATCAACCTGGACGTGATCCGGCTGCGCAATGCCGCGTCAATATCGCCTGCCGGCCGGCCGCTGGGCGCGTTTGATCTGGATCTGTTGCAGAAGGCCGCTGACGCCTACCGCGCGCTGGGTTTGATTCAGCACCCCATCGATGTCGCCGCCGTCGTCGACGCCAGCCTGTTGCCCGGAGCCTGACATGACCGCCGCCCTGAAGTTTGCAGGCAAGGTGGTGCTGGTGACCGGCGCCAGCCGCGGCATCGGCGCCGAGATCGCGCGCAGCTTTGCGCGGGAAGGCGCCACCGTCGTCGTCAACTACCTGAGCAACACCGAAGCCGCCAACGCCGTCGTGGCGCAGTGCGTGGCCGCGGGCGGCGACGCCTGGGCCGTGCAGGCCGACGTGGGGTCGGCGGACGCCGTGCAAGCCCTGGTTGACGGCATTGTGCAGGACGCCGGCCGGCTTGATATCGTCGTCAACAACGCCCTGCGCCATTACGCGTTTGATCCGCGCACGCGCACGGCGTTCGATGATCTGTCATGGCAGCAGTACCAGTCGCAATTCGACGGCTCGGTCGGTGCGGCGTTCAACGTCTGCCGCGCGGCGCTCCCGCATTTCAAGCAACGCGCGCAAGGGTGCATCGTCAACATCGTCAGCAACCTGGTTGAACATCCGGTCGTGCCGTATCACGACTACACCACCGCGAAGGCCGCGCTGGTGGCGTTCAGCCGCAACCTGGCAGCGGAACTGGGCCCCTTCGGCATCCGGGTGAACTGCGTCGCGCCGGGTCTGGTGTACCCCACCGAAGCCAGCGGCGGCACGCAGGAAGCCTTCCGCGAACAATTGATTGCCGCCACGCCGTTGCGCCGCATCGCCCAGCCGGAAGACGTGGCCGGCCCCGTGCTGTTCCTGGCGTCCGGCTGGAGCAGCTTCATGACGGGGCAAGTCCTGTTCGTGGACGGCGGACTGGTGATGCGCTAGAGTGGGTAGCCCCCCAGCTTCGCAGCATTCCCCCGGAGCCGCCCCATGCGCGTCCGAGCACGAATTTTCGCCTGCCTGTTCGGATTGATCCTTGGCTTGTTGAGCCTGGCCCAGGCACGGCTCGCGCTGGCCGACCCGCCCCCCCCCACAACCGCCCCGCCGCTCGCCGCCATTCAGATGGGCGACATTCCGCTGCGCGCAGACAGCGACACGCGCTACGCCGAAGGCGTGTTGCAGCGCGTCGCCACCGCTGACCCCGAGGCCAAGCTTGGCCCGCTACTGGAAGCAATCGCCAAGTCCGCCGACGAAAAGCTCTACGAATTTCAACCGGCCCAACTTCGCACCCTGCCCATCATGCGGGTCGAGAGCCTGGAGCGGCATTGGATCTTTGACGCTCGCCGGCTGGCGCGCTGGCAGGCGGATCTGCGCCAGGCCACCGCCTGGTACGCCAGCGATGCGGCCGAACTGCTGCGCCGCCGCGATGCCTGGCAGGCCATCAAAAGTTCAGCCTTCGCCGCCAGTCTGCCGCCCGCGCTGGCCGACCGCGTGGATGCCGTTCTGGCGCAGTTGACGGGCGCCGCGCAGGCGCTGTCCGGCCCGCTGTCGCGACAGGCCGACCTTGAACAACGCGCCAACGCCGTCGAAGAACGCATCAAGGCGGGCCAGCGTTCCGTGGCCGAAGCCATCAACGACATCGACGCGCGCCTGATGCGCGTGGATTCACCGCCGCTCTGGGATCTGGGCAAGACGCAAGATACAAGCGAAGACACCATGGCCTTGCTGCACACGGGCGTCGACATCGAAGCCCGCTTCGCGCGCGAATACAGCGCGTCGGGCAGTGGCAACCAACGCGCGCTGCATGTGATTCAGATCGCGCTGCTGGTGCTGATGCTATGGCTGGCCCGGAAGAGCCGCGACGCGATCCGCGCGGGCGTCATGAGTGAAACCGCGGCGGGCGTCCTGGGCCGCCCGTTGTCCACCTGGCTGCTGCTGTCGATGCTGGCCGTGCTGGCGTTGGAACCCGATGCGCCGCTGATGGTGCAGCAAGTGGCGCTGGTGCTGGCGGCGGCGCCGGTGCTGCGTTTGCTGCCGCCTTCTGCGCGCCGGCAACTGGACCTGTGGCCCTACGCCATCACCGCCCTGTTCCTGGCGGAGCGGCTGGGCTTTTTGTTCTTGGCCAACACCTTGTTCTACCGCCTGTCCACCGTGGCGCTGACCGCGGTGTCGCTGGCCGCCATCCTGTGGTTGCTGCGGCGCGGCCGGCGCCAACCCCAGTCGCCCGCTCCCACCCGCCTGGCGGGTATGCTGCGCGGCATTGCCTGGGTCGCGGTTGCGTTGCTATGCGTGTCGCTGGCGTCCAACCTGTTCGGCAATGTCTCGTTGGCGGAAATGTTGACCAGCGCCGTCATCGGTTGCGGCTACTTCGGGTTGGTGCTCTACGCCGGCGTCACCGTCATCATCACACTGGTGCAAGTGTTGTTGGCGCGCCAAGGCATATCGCGTTTCCGGCTGGCGCGCGAACATGCGCCGCCGCTGGTTCAGTTGCTGATCCGCCTGCTGACATTCGCCGCCGTCGTCGGCTGGGCGGTCTACGCGATGGACCGATTCCGCATCCTGCGCGCCACCTATGCATACGCTACCCAGATACTGTCCTACACCCTGACCGTGGGCGAAGTGTCCATCAGCCTGGGCAACGTGCTGCTCTTTCTGATTTCCGTGGTGATTGCATTCTGGGCCGCGCGCACCATCCGCCTGATCCTGCGCGACGAGGTGCTCACGCGTATGGCGCTGCCGCGCGGCGTGGGCAACAGCATCGCGTCGCTTTCGTACTACCTGGTGCTGCTGCTGGGCCTGGGCATCGCGCTGTCGGCAGCGGGCTTTGAGACCAGCCAGTTAACCATCGTGTTCGGCGCGCTGGGCGTGGGCATCGGTTTCGGCCTGCAAGGCGTCGTGAACAACTTCGTGTCCGGCTTGATCCTGATGTTCGAACGTCCGATACAGCCTGGCGACGTGGTGGAAATCAGCGGCACGTCCGGACAGGTTCGCGACATCGGCATGCGCGCCACCCGGATCAAGACGTTCGACGGCGCCGATGTCATCGTGCCCAACGGCACATTGCTGTCCGAAAAGCTGACCAACTGGACGCTGCTGGACCGCAGCCGCCGCATCGAAGTCAGTATCGGCCTGGCCTACGGCACCGAGCCCAACCGGGCGATCGACGTGCTGGATGCCGTGGCCCGGGAAACGGCCGGCGTCGTCACCGAACCGGCGCCCACGGTGCTGTTCATGGGCTTTGGCGCCAGCACGCTGGACTTCAGCATTCGCGCCTGGACCCACGACTTCGACAATTGGATCAACATTCGTAGCGACTTGATGGCGCGCATGTACGACGCGCTGCGCCAGGCCGGCATCGAGATCGCATTTCCGCAGCGCGATCTGCATCTGCGAACGGTGTCGGATGAAGCCAGCGCCGCGCTAGGCGTCGGACGCAGAACCGGCGCGCCCGGTTCCAACGCACCCGAGTCCGACACCCCGGCGCGTTAGACCGGCATCGCCGCCTTCACCAGCTCCACCCAGTAGTGCGCGCCCAACGGCAAGATATCGTCGTTGAAGTCGTAGTACGGGTTATGCACAGGCGGGTTGTCTTGCCCCGGACGCGCCGCGCCAATGAACACATAAGCGCCCGGACGCTGCTCCAGCATGTACGCGAAATCTTCCGACCCCATGCGCGGCGTGCAAGCCGTATCCACCTTGTCTTCACCCACCACGCGCGCGGCGGCGCGAGCGGCCAGCGCTACCTCGGCTTCCGTGTTGACGCATGCCGGATAGCCGCGAAACACCTGCACGTCGATCGCGGCGCCCGACGTCAACGCCACCCCCGCGCACACCTCACGCAAGCGGCGCTCGGCCAGGTCGCGCGTGGCGGCGGTCAGCGTGCGGCAGCTGCCGCGCAACATCACGCTGTTAGGCACCACGTTCCAGGTGTCGCCCGCGTGAATCTGCGTCAGGCTCAACGCCAACGAATCGGTCGGTTTCACGTTGCGGCTGACGATGGTCTGCATGGCCGTCACAAGCTGCGCCGCCGCCACGATGGGGTCCACGCCATGCTCGGGCTGGGCCGCGTGGCAACCCTTGCCGGTGACGTTGATTTCATAGGTGTCGCAGTTGGCCATCACCGTACCCACGCGCGTGGACACCGTGCCGAAGGGCAGATTGGGCGAGTTATGCAGCGCGAACACGGCGTCGCACGGGAACTGATCAAACAGCCCGTCCTGCACCATGGCGAGCCCTCCGCCCGCGTGTTCTTCGGCGGGCTGGAAGATCAGGTGCAAGGTGCCACGCCACCCCGGGTCGGCCGCCAGATGGCGGGCCGCGCCCAGCAACATCGCGGTATGGCCATCGTGCCCGCAGCCGTGCATCTTGCCGGGGATGGTTGAACGGTGCGACGCATCGCCCAATTCCTGCATGTCCAACGCATCCATGTCGGCGCGCAGTCCAATGACGGGCCCGCCGCCGCGCGTCAGCGTGCCGACCACGCCCGTGCGTCCCAAGCCGCGATGCACCGTCGCGCCAGCCCGTTCCAGCTCGCGCGCCACCACGTCGGCGGTGCGAAATTCACAGAAGGCGGTCTCGGGATGGGCGTGCAGGTCGCGGCGCCATTCGCGCATAAGGCGCAGCAATTCCGGGCTGACGGGCGATTCGACGATGGCCATGGCGGTGTCTCCGTAGGGCGGGCTTGGGGGAAATACGCCTATCGACTATAGACAGGCGCGGGTACAAAGCCGATAGCAATGATCACGCCTTATCGATGCGGTTTTTGCAACGATTCAATCCCACGCCACGACCACGGCAAGGAACCCCGTCATGGACGATGTCCTGGAATTCAAGCGCACCTTGTGCCTGCTGCAAGTGATCGAGACCGGCACCTTGCGCGCCGCCGCCGATCAGCTGAACACCGACCCCTCCGCCATCAGCCGCGCCATCGCCCGCCTGGAGGCGGACACGGGGCTGACGCTCTTGGAACGCCGTGGCCGCGGCGTGGTGCCCACGGATGCGGGGCGGCTGGTAGCGCTGTTTGCGCGCCGCCAGCAAGATCTGAACGAGTCTTTCCAGGCTGAGGTCAACAACCTGAAAAGCGCCACGCGCGGCCATGTGGAGCTGGCGCTGGGCGAAGGCTTTGTCGACATGCTGCTGGAACCCGTGCTGCTGACCTTCGTGCGCAAGCACCCGGACATCACCTACAGCATCCACGTGGCCGGCACCAATGAAACCGTGCGGTGCATCGTCGAGGAACGCGCGCAGATCGCCCTGGCGTTCCAGCCCCCTAACGACGTGCGGCTGCGTTCGCATTATTCGCGCCCCGCGCCGATGCGCGTGCATGTACACAAAGACCATCCGCTGGCGCGATCGCGCCGGGCCTTGCGCCTGTCGGACCTGGCGCCTTACGGCTGGGCCGCGATGGACGAATCGTTCGGCGTGCGCCAGCACATCCAAGCCGCCGAACTGGATGAAAACGTCAAGCTCAAGCCCGCGCTGCTGACGAACTCGTTCAAGATCCTGTGGGAATTCGCCAGCCAAGGATTGGGCTATGTGGTGAACCCGTTGTCGATGCCATTGAAGGGCGCGCAGTTTCGCCAGATGGTGTCGCTGCCGCTGGCCAACCCCATTCTTAACAACAGCCGCACGCATGTGATCAGCCTGGCGGGCCGCCATCTGCCGCCGGCCACGGCCAGCATGCTGCGCCATATCCTGAAGACATTTCCCGCGCTGGAATCCCGGCGGGCCTGATCAGGGTTGTTGGGGGGGATGGCGGGTTTGAGGGCGGGGTTGATGGTGAGGTTGATGGTGGGTTTGAGGGCGAGTTTGGACGAGTTTTGCGCCTCCATCGTTGCGGTTTTCACAATGATCCAACCTGCGCCGCGTCATTGATGCGGGCAAACGCCGCTGCCTAGACTGCATGCAGCAGTCACGATATCCGGCTGCTTCACAACAGCAATGACAAGGGAGAAGCAGCATGCGTTGGACCCTACCGCCCCTCCTCGCCCGGGCCGCCGCGCTAGGCGTGTTATGCATTTCCGCGTTCAGCGCCGCGTCGCTGGCGCAGGCCGCGGACTACCCCGCAAAGAAGCCGCTGAGCCTGATCGTTCCCTATCCCGCCGGTGGCGCCAGCGACGCGTCCGCGCGGCAGTTCGGCGTGCACATCGCCCATGCGCTCAAGCAACAAGTGGTGGTGGAAAACGTGGGCGGCGGCGCGGGCATGCTGGGCGCGCGCCGCGTCTTGACCAGCGCGCCTGACGGCTACACGTTCCTGCATGGCTCCGCCAATGAAATCATCCTGAGTCCCTTCCTGAATGCGGCGGCGCATTACAAGCCCGAAGACTTCCGGCTGACGCAACCCATCAGCGAAGCCACTATCGTGCTGCTCGCGCGCGCCGACCTGCCGGTGGACGACGTCGACGCGTTCATCGCCTACGCCAAGCGCCCGGGCGCCAAGCCGCTGACCTTCGGCAGCGTGGGCGTGGGCTCGCTGTACCACATCATGACCGAGTACCTGGGCCGCCGCGTCGGCGCGGAATTTTTGCACGTGCCGTATCGGGGCGCAGCGCCCGCGCTGCAAGACCTGATCGGCCGCCAGGTGGATTTCGCCGTGCTGCCGTACCAGCAAGCCATGGAAGGCATGGCGGCGCAAGGGCAGCTGAAAATCCTGACCAGCTTCTCCGACACGCTGCCCGCCCCGTTGGCAACGCTGCCGCTCATCTCGCGCAGCAAGACCATTCCCGATTTCGTCTACACGATTGCGGGCGGCTACTACGTTCGCCAGGACACGCCTGCGCCCGAAGTCGACACCCTGCGCCGCGCCGTCGGTTATGCGCTGGAGCAGCCCGAGCTACGCACGCGCATGGAGGCCGAAGGGCGCTTGCTGCTGCAACCGATGAGCCAGCAGGATGCCGACGCCTACGCCGTGGCGCAGGTGGCCAAGTATCAGGAAATGATCCAGGCGCTGGGGCTGAAACCGATGTAGCGGCTGCGCGGCCTGTCCCTGCCGAAACATCGGCGGGGGCCTCGTCAGGCCAACGCCGTCGATCCGCTCAAACGCGATGCGTCCCGCAGGGAATGCCAGACCGCGTAGCCCTGCAATGGTTAAACCGGCACCGGAACGGTCAGCCCGTTCTTCACGCGGTTCATCACCACCAGCGTCGAAAACCGTTTGACGTTGGGGTTGCCCCAGAAGTGGCGTTGCGCGAAGACTTCGTATTCCGCCATGTCGGCCATGGTCAGGGTCAGCACAAAATCGACTTCGCCCGTGACCGACAGGCACTGCATGATTTCCGGCGCGCCCTGCATGGCGCGCTTGAAGAGGTCCAGCTTGTCGGCGCGCTCGCTTTCCAGCGACACCAGCACCACCATCATGATTCCGCGCCCCACCGCGGCGGGGTCCACGACCGACACGTCGGCCGTCACCACCTTGGCTTCACGCAGCCGCTTCATGCGGCGCAGGCACGACACGGGCGACAGGTTCACGCGCTGGGCGACGTCCTGGCTGGTGCGCTGGTTGTCTTCTTGCAGGCTTTGCAAGATCTGAAGGTCGAAGTCGTCTAGTTCCATGAGGGTCTCGGAACGCAGGGGAATCAGGCCAGAGGCGAAGCCAAATGGGGGGCAAAGTTCCGGCGAAATGCCGGCAAATGCGGTCACCGGCAGATTCTAATCCTGGCCGCGACGCAACCCGGCCCCATTTCGACGGGAAACTTCATTTCGCCCCCTCCGGACGCAGGAATTCATCAAGCCGCTTGCTTACACTGGGAACCCACCCCCCGCGCTGCGGGATTTCCAGCCGTATCCCGCAATGCCGTCACTCCAGTTGTTCCTGCTTTTCCTCGCCGCCGACGCGGCGCTTAAACTCACGCCCGGCCCCGACATGGCGCTGACGCTGTCGCGGGGCATGACCCAAGGGTTCCGCCCGGCGTTCCACAGCGTGCTTGGCAACGTGGCGGCCGGTTTCATCCAGGTGCCGGCCGTGGTGCTGGGGCTGGCGTCGGTGCTGCAAGCCTTTCCGACGCTGTTCGTGGGCATCAAGGCGGCGGGCGGCCTGTATCTGGGTTACCTGGGCGTGAAAGCCATCATTCGTTGCGCGCAGTCGGCCGACGTGTCGTTGTCGGCCCGCCCCGGCGATGCGCGCGACGCCTTCTGGCAAGGCTTCATGACGAACCTGCTGAACCCGAAGGTGCTGCTCTTCATGATCGCCTTCCTGCCGCAGTTCACCACGCCGGACAACGGGCCGGTGTGGATTCAGATGCTGGTGCTGGGCGTCACCATGAAGGTGCTGAGCCTGCCGTACGGCAGTTGCTTTGCCTACGGCGCGTCGCGCATCCGGGGTTGGGTCGGGCGCAATCCGTGGTTTTTGCGGATGCAGCAAGGCCTGCTGGGCGCCATCATGCTCGGCCTAGCGCTGTATGTGCTTTACTCCACGGCCGCGAACCCCATCCCCTGATCACTGGGCAACGCCCATTTGATCGTTGCACCGCCCCAACGTTTTGAGCTTCACCCCGCTTCCATGACCGCCGCCACCTTGAACTCCGGGCAAAACGCCTCGGCCTCCACCCTGCTCCCCACGCTGTCGCTGATCGGCGCGATGGCGTCTTTGTGCATCGGCACGTCGTTTGCCAAGTCGCTGTTCCCCGAAGTGGGTGCGCAAGGCACGACGGCGTATCGCATCGTCATCGGCGCCATCATCCTGATTGCGTTCTGGCGCCCGTGGCGGTTCCCGCTGACCCGTCAAAACGCCGGCAAGATCGCGCTGTACGGGGTGACGCTGGCATGCATGAACCTGCTCTTCTATATGGCGTTGCAAACGCTGCCGCTGGGGGTGGCCATCGCCATCGAATTCACCGGGCCGCTGACGTTGGCGGTGGTGCTATCGCGGCGCGCGATCGACTTCTTGTGGATCGCCTGTGCGCTGGCCGGCTTGGTGCTGCTGATTCCCACCGGCCAATCCGTCCATGACCTGGACCCCACCGGCATTGCCTATGCCTTGGCTGCGGCGGTGTGTTGGGCGCTGTACATCATCTTTGGCAAGATGGCCGGCAATGTGCACGGCGGCCAGGCGACATCGCTGGGCCTGCTGGCGGCCGCCATGGTCGCGCTGCCCGTCGGCGCGGCGCATGCGGGCATGGCCTTGCTGGACCCGAAGCTGATTTTGGCCGGCATCGGCGTGGGCATCCTGTCCAGCGCGCTGCCGTACTCGCTGGAAATGGTGGCGTTGCGGCGCTTGCCGCAAAAAACGTTTGGTGTGCTGCTCAGCATGGAACCCGCGATGGGCGCGCTGGCCGGCGTCATCGTGTTGAACGAACATCTGAGCCAGACGCAATGGCTGGCCATCTGCGGCATCGTCATTGCATCGGCCGGTTGCGCGGCAACGGCGCAGCGTGGGAAAAAGCGCGCGGCGTCGGCGCAACGCGGGAAGAAACGCGCAGGCGCGACGGCGCGGGATTAAGCGCCGGGGTTTGACGGCTTGGCTTGATCGCTGGACCAGGCGCCGGGGTTTGACGGCTTGGCTTGACCGCTGGACTAGGCGCCGGGGTTTGACGGCTTGGCTTAACTGCCGGACTAGGCGCCGGGGTTGCGCGTCTGGATATCGCGCCAGCGCCACCTGCCGACCAGGCCTGGCGTTACTCCGCCGAAATGCCCTTATGGCGGATCACCGCGCCCCAGCGCTCGTATTCCTCGCGCGTGAACGCCGCGAATTCCCGTGGCGTGCTGCCCGTGGGTTCCATGCCTTGCAGGGTCAGCTGCTTGACCACATCGGGCGACTTCAACGCGGCAACAATCGCGCGGCTGAGCTTGTCGACGATGGGTGCGGGCGTACCGGCCGGCGCCACGACGGCTTGCCACGCCGCAGCTTCAAACGTGTGCCCGCCCGCTTCGGCGAACGTCGGCACGTCGGGTAACTGCGCGGAGCGCTTTGCGGCGGGCACCGCAATCGCACGCAGCTTGCCCGCCTGAATCAACGGACGCGCCGCGGCCAAGTCGGCCATCATCAGCGGCACCACCCCCGAAGCCACATCCTGCAACGCGGGCGGCGTGCCCTTGTACGGAATCGCGGTGGCGCGGCCGCCAATGGATTCCAGAAACAATTCCATCGCCAGATGATGCGGGCTGCCCACGCCCAGAGACGCATAACTGCCCGGCTGCGCGCTGCGCAGATAGTGCATGACGGCGGGCAGATCGGTCAGGTCGGAACCCGGCGACGTCACCAGCACGATCGGCAAGGACACCAGCGTCGAGACCGGTGTGAAATCGCGGCCCGCGGCGTACGGCAGCTGCTTGTACAGCCACGGGTTCAGCGCCAGCGTGCTCATGCCCGCCGTCATCAGCGTGTAGCCATCGGGCGCGGCGCGCGCGGTCTCTTGGGCCGCGACGATGGTGGCCGCACCGGGACGGTTTTCAACGACGATCGGCTGCCCCAGCGATTCGCCCACATGCTTGGCGACGATGCGGGTGGCGATATCGCTGCCGCCGCCCGCACTGAACGGCACCAGCCAACGGATGGGGTGATCGGGATATTCCGCCGCGCAGGCGGCCGCGGCGGCGCCCGTCAACGCAACGGCCATCAAGGCGCGAGACACCGTGCGAGACAAGGCACGGGACAACGCAAGCGCCGCAACGCGCGGCAACAAACTTCGGGTCATGTCAGATTTCCTGGACTTATTTTTTGATGAACCGCATCAGGCGCGCGCGGCGTTCAGCCATCGCAAACCGGCCGAGGTGGAACCGGCCGGCCGGTATTCGCAGCCGATCCAACCGGCGTATTCCAGCTCGCGCAGCACGCTGAACACCCAGCCGTAATCGAGTTCGCCGCGATCCGGTTCCTGACGCTGCGGCACACCCGCAATCTGCAAATGCCCCACGCGGCCGGTCGGCAAATATTCCCGCAGCTTGGTGGTGACATCGCCCTCGACGATCTGGCAATGATAAAGGTCCATCTGCACTTTCAGATTGGACGCGTTCACCGCCTGCACGATCGCATGCGCATCGTCTTGGCGGTTCAGGAAATATCCGGGGATGTCGCGGGTGTTGATGGGTTCGATCAGGACGGTGACGCCCACCGACCGCGCCTGGCGCGCGGCCCAGTCCAGATTCTCGTAGTAGCAATCCAGCAAGGTCTGGCGCGAGGCATCAGCGGGCGCAATGCCCGCCATCACGTGCACATTCGAGCAGGACAGCGTGGTGGCGTACGCCAGCGCCTGCTCAACGCCTGCGCGAAATTCCGACTGCCGTCCCGGCAATGCGGCCAGCCCGCGATCACCCTGGCTTGCCACGCCCGGCGGCGCGTTGAACAGCACCTGCGACACGCCGGCCGCGTCCATGCGTTCACGCACGAAGGCGGCGGGTTCCTCATACGGAAACATGCATTCCACACCGGTATAGCCGTCAGAGGCGGCGGCGGCATAGCGGTCCAGGAACGCGTGTTCCTGATACATCATCGACAGATTGGCGGCGAATTTCAGCATGGCGGGGCTCCGTACCGGGCGGCATTCCGGCAACTTAGCACACCGCCGCGCGGTCCGCGCGCCCTGCGTTACCCCTCGCGCTACGCCGGGGCGTCAGGCGCCGGATGCAAGGTCAGCCGAGGGCCGGCTTTGAGGATCTGGCTGGGAATGTCGTGCCCGACCAATGCGGGCAAGGTCGCCGCGATACCCAGGATGCGCGTCAGGTCCACGCCCGTGTCGTAGCCCATCAGCTCCAGCATGTGCACAAGCTCTTCCGTACACACATTGCCGCTTGCGCCCGGCGCGTAAGGGCAGCCGCCCAGGCCGCCCAAGGACGCATCGAAGCGGTCGATACCCGCCTCCAGCGCCGCCAGCGTATTGGCCAGCGCCATGCCGCGCGTGTTGTGAAAGTGCATGGTGGTTGTCAGGTCGGGGAACAGCTTGCGCACCTCGCGCCCGATCTTGCCGACTTGCGTGGGGTAGGCCATGCCCGTCGTGTCGCACAAGGTCACGCCGTCCACGCCCAGCGCGGCAAAGCGCCCCACCAGCTCCAGCACGTCGAACGCGTTGATGTCGCCTTCCATCGGGCAGCCAAACACCGTGGACAACGACACATTGATCGCCACCCGGCTGCCGCGCACCGCGTTCACTACGTCGCTCAATTGTTCGAACGACTGCTCGCGCGTCATGCGCAGGTTGGCGCGGTTGTGCGTTTCGCTGACCGACATCACCAGATTGACCTCGTCCACGTTGCACTCCAGCGCCCGCTGCGCACCGCGCACATTGGGCACCAGCACCGTGTAGATCACATCCGGATTGCGCTCGATCTCGTGCATGACGACTTCGGCATCGCGCAGCGCGGGAATCGCCTTCGGTGATGTGAACGACGTGGCCTCGATCTTCGCAAAGCCGCTTTGCGACAGCGCGTTGATGAAGTCGATTTTGTCTTGCGTCTCGATGAACTGCTTTTCGTTCTGAAAGCCGTCCCGCGGCGCGACGTCCTGGATGTACAGCTTCTTGCGGTTTGCGCTCGGTTCGTTCATGCCCTTCCTTATCAGATGATGCCGCGTGCGCGCCAATCGGCGCGCTTTGCCTCGTCTACGCCCAACCCGGCCAGCACGTCGTCGGTATCCTGGCCCAGCGCGGGTGCGGCGCTGCGCACTTCGCCCGGCGTCTCGGACAACTTCGGCACAATGCCCGGCAGCTTGATCGGCGTGCCGTCCGGCAGCGCGCCGTCCAGGATCATGCCGCGCGCCTGGTAGTGCGGGTCGGCCGCGATGTCGGCCACGTCGTAGATCTTGCCGGCGGGAATCTGCCCTTCATTCAAGCGCGCCAGCACCACGTCCAGCGGATGCTGGCCCGTCCATTGCGAGATGGCGTCATCCAGCATCACCACGTGCTTCACGCGGCCCGCGTTGTTGGAAAGCTCCGGCGATTCCGCCAGATCCGGCCGGCCGATCACGCCCATCAAGCGCTTGAAGATGCTGTCGCCATTACCGGCCACCAGCACGTACTTGTTGTCCTGGCAGCGGTAGGCATTGCTGGGCGCGATGCCCGGCAGGCTGCTGCCTGCGGGCTGGCGCACCTCGTTGAACACGGCATATTCAGGCAGCAGGCTTTCCATCATGTTGAAGACGGACTCGTACAGCGCCACGTCGATCATCTGGCCCTGGCCGTTCTGATCACGTGCCCGCAGCGCCAGCAGGATGCCAATCACGCCATGCAGCGCCGACAGCGAATCGCCAATCGAAATGCCGACTCGCACGGGCGTGCGGTCTGGCTCGCCGCTCAGGTGGCGCAGGCCACCCATGGCTTCACCAATTGCGCCAAAGCCCGGCAGGTCGCGATATGGCCCGGTCTGGCCGTAACCCGACACGCGCAGCATCACCAGACGCGGATTGATCGCGCGCAGGTCTTCCCAGCCCAGGCCCCAGTTTTCCATCGTGCCCGGCTTGAAGTTCTCGACAACAACGTCGATGTCCTTGACCAGTTCACGGATCAGGTCCTGCGCTTCGGGCTGGCGCAGGTCCAGGCTTACCGACTTCTTGTTGCGCGACTGCACTTGCCACCACACGGACGTGCCGTCGTGGATCAGGCGCCAGTTGCGCAGGGGGTCGCCCTTGCCGGGCGGCTCGATCTTGATCACCTCGGCGCCAAATTCGCCCAGCATCTTGGCGGCGAACGGCCCGGCGATCAGCTGGCCCAACTCCAGCACACGGATACCGCTCAAAGGTTTGGATGACATGATTGCCTCGTCAGCTCTTGTGTTTTCCCAGATAGGCCTCGCGCACGCGCTCGCTGGCCAGCAATTCCTGGCCGGTACCTTCCATCACGATGGAACCCACCTCCAGCACATAGGCGCGGTCTGAAATGGACAGCGCCTGATTGGCCATCTGCTCGACCAGCAAAATCGTCATGCCGCGTTCCTTCAGCGACTTGATGATCTTGAAGATCTCGGCCACGATCAACGGCGCGAGCCCCAGGGAAGGTTCGTCCAGCATCAGGATGCGCGGCTTGCTCATCAGCGCGCGGCAAATGGCCAGCATCTGCTGCTCGCCGCCCGACAACGTGCCAGCGTACTGATCCCGGCGCTCTTTCAGGCGCGGGAACATTGCAAAGCAGCTTTCAATCTCAACGGCCAACTCCGCCGGCGTTTCGCGGCGCAGAAAGGCGCCCAGCATCAGGTTGTCGAACACGGTCTGGTCGGGAAACACCTGGCGCCCTTCCGGCACGTGTGCAATGCCCAGCCCCACGCGCTTGTGCGCGCTCACGCCGCCCAGGTCCTGCCCCGCAAACGCGATGGAC
Organism: Achromobacter kerstersii; assembly: GCF_902859595.1. Classification (GTDB taxonomy): domain Bacteria; phylum Pseudomonadota; class Gammaproteobacteria; order Burkholderiales; family Burkholderiaceae_B; genus Achromobacter; species Achromobacter kerstersii. The sequence continues at coordinate 136,007 of NZ_CADIJQ010000012.1, forward strand.
CCAGTCGACTTTTCGATGCCCGACAACGCGCGCATCATCGTGCTTTTGCCCGCGCCGTTGCCACCGATGATGGTCACGATTTCGTTCGTGTCCACATGCAGCGACACCTGCTTCAAAGCATTGACGGCGCCGTAGCTCACCGCCAGGTTCTTGATGTCCAGTAATCGGCTCATGGTGGTGTCTCCTATGCGGGCGCGCCCAGGTAGGCTTCGATCACTTTCGGATTCTCCTGGATATGGTTCGGCAGGCCGGAGGCGATCTTCACGCCATAGTCCAGCACAACGATATGGTCCGAAATCGCCATGACCAGGTCCATGTGATGCTCGATCAGCAGGATGGTCAGGCCCATGTTCTTCAACTTCACGATCAGGTCGGTCAGCTGGTCGGTCTCGGCCGGGTTCAGGCCGGCGGCGGGTTCATCCAGCAGCAGCAAGTCCGGCATGGCGGCCACCGCACGGGCAATCTCCAGCCGGCGCTGCAAACCGTACGGCAAGCTGTTGGCCGCGTCGTCCGCATAGCGGTCCAGCTCAAAGAACTTCAGAATCGCAAACGCTTCGCGGCGCATGCGGCGCTCTTCAAGCAAGCTTGCGGGCAGGCCCAACAGGTTCGAGAAGAAGCCTGATTTCTGCACCCGGTAAAAGCCCACCATCACGTTCTCAAGCGCCGTCAGCCCATCGAACAGCTTCAGGTTCTGGAACGTGCGGCCAATGCCCGAGGCCGCGATTTCGTTGGGCGACAGGCCCACCATCTGCTTGCCCTTGAAGCGGATGCTGCCGGCGTCCGGCGCAACCAGACCCGACAACAGATTAAGCGTCGTCGTCTTGCCCGCACCGTTGGGGCCAATCAGCGACACAATAGACCCTTGCGCCAGCGAGAACGACACCTTGTTGGTCGGGATCACGCCGCCGAAGGCTTTGTACAAGTCCTTCACTTCCAGGAAGTCGGAAGCCCCCCGCTGCGCAGACGACGAAGCCGCACGCTCGGGCGTCCATTCGGCCGCCGCCGCGCTACGCGCCAGCGCATCACGCTGACCGCGTTGCGGCAACACCCGGCGCAACAGGCCGGCCAGGCCTTCCGGCATGGCGTACAACGCAAACAGCAGGATCAGGCCATAGGCGAAATGCTGCACTTCAGGCCAACGCGCAAGCATCGCGTCCAGCACCGTCAACACGACGGCGCCCAAGAACGAGCCTACCGGCGTGCGGCCGCCAAACAGCACCAGCACCAGGAAGAACACCGACAGGTTGAAATTGACGAAGTCCGAGTTGATGTATTGGTTCTGCTGCGCCACCAAACCTCCGGCGATGCCGCAGGTGATGGCGCTGATGGCAAACGCCAGAATCTTGAAACGGTAGACGCTGATGCCCACGCTTTCAGCGGCGATCTCGGACGTGCGCACGGCGGCAAAGCCCCGGCCAAAGCGCCCGTTCAACAACAGCGACGTCATCGCATGCAAGGCCAAGCCCAGCACCACCACCACGACCACCCATTGGCGGCTATCCAGCGTGGCGCCGTTGAACGTCAGGCCGGTGATGCCGTAGAAGCCTTCCTGCCCCTTGAACACATCCGTCCATTCGGACACGATCTTTTCAATCAAGAGGCCGAACGCGATGGTGACCATGGCCAGGCTCGGCCCCTTCACCTTCAATGCCGGAATGGCGATGGCCACGCCGAACACCGCTGACACGCCCGCCGCGCACAACAGCGCCAGCCACGGGTTGACCTGGTAGTTCACCGTCAGCAGCGCCACTGTGTAGGCGCCCACGCCGAACAGGCCGGCATGACCCAGCGACTTCTGGCCGGTCTGGCCGACCAGAATATTGAAGCCAGTGGCGGCAATGTAATAGACCCCGATGTTGAACAGGATCAGCAGATAAAAATCGTTCAGCCCCGAATAGGCGAACCCTACGGCAAGCGCCGCGATGACAAGCGGAATAAGCAGTTTGGACATGTTCACACCTTCTCCGCATGCACGCGGCCGAGGATGCCCGCCGGGCGGAAATACAGCACGACGATGATCAGCGCAAACACCGCGATCTCGCGCAGGTTCGAATACCACAGGCCGATCAGCGACTCCAGCAGCCCGATCAGGAAGCCGCCAAAGATGCAGCCGCGCGGGTTCTCAAGCCCGCCCAGGATGGCGGCCGAAAACGCTTTCAGCGACAGCAGCGTGCCCACGAACACGGATGCCGTGGCAATCGGTGCGATCATCACGCCGGCAATCGCCGCCAGCGCCGAGCTGATGACAAACACCGCCACCGCCACCGCATTCGCGTTGATGCCCATCAGGCTGGCGGTGGACTTGCTGAACGCCACCGCACGCACCGCCTTGCCCATCTTGGTCTTGTGCAAGGCCCAATCGAACACGATCATCAGTACAAGCGTCGTGCAGAACACCAAAATCTCCTGCGGACGCACGCCCGTGCCGAAGATCGTGATGATGCCTTCGCCCAAGGGCGACGCCACCGCGATCGGCGCGGGGCCCCAAATCAGCAGCGCCAGGTTCTGGATGATGATGCCAAAGCCGATGGTGCTCATCACCCACGACAAGCCGGCCTCACCCACAAAGTGCTTGATGGCCGTGATGTACAGCACGAAACCCAGCAGGCCCAGGATGAGCATGGCGGCTAGCAGCGCGAACAGGAACGATCCCCAGGTCACGTCTTCCGGGTTGGGAAAGCCGATCAGCTTGCCCTGCGTCACCAGCAGAATCGCGCTGATGCCGATCAGGCTGGCAAGCGCCAGGAACGCGCCCTGGCCGAAGTTGAACGTCTTGGTCGTGGTGTACGTGATGCTGAACCCGAACGCGACCAGGGCATAGACGCTGCCCATGGCCAATCCACTCAATATGGCTTGTAGTATTTGCATGCTGAAGGCCCCCTTTTGACGACTCCCGCGCAGCGGTGGCGCCGCGCGGGAGAGATCCTTGATGTCCTGCTGACTGACGTGATTGCCGCTATGCGTTAGCGCTTCGCGTTACAGCTTCGCGTTACAGCTTCAAGTCTTCCGGCTTGATCGCGCGCGTCACCTCGTCATCCACCGTCACCACCTTGCCGTCGATCCAGCGCACCAGGCGGAAGTCCTTCACCGACAAGGCTTCGTGGTTGTCCGCCGAGAACGGCTGCTGATAGCTCTTGATCACGCCTTGCGCCTGCTGCAATTGCTGCAAGGCGGCCTGCACCGCCGCGCCGTCGGTGGACTTGGCCTGCTCCATGGCGGCCGCAATCAGCTTGACCGAGTCATAGGCCTGCGCCGCCATCACGTAGGTGGGTACGCGGCCATCGCGCTTCATCAGCGTGTCGTACAAGGCCTTGGATTGCGGTGACGAATCTTCGGTAATCGACGCCGTGAAGATCATCTTGCCGGCCAGTTCCGGGCCGGCAATGCGCAGGAACGGCGAGCTCAGGTTGGCCCACGAGGCCAGCGTCGTCGGGAAGTAGTTGATCTTTTCCAGGCTGCGCATCACGTGCGCGTTGGAATCCGCCAGCGCGTAGACGATCAGCGTGTCTGCGCCCGATGCCTTGATCTTGTTCAGCTGCGAGCTCATGTCGGTATCTTTCGGACCGAACTTCTCGTTCGCCACCGGCGTGACCTTGTGCAGCGCCAGGATTTCCAGCGCGTCTTTCGCGCCTTGCTGGCCGTAGCCGGTGGTGTCGGCAATGATGGCGATCTTGCCCGACTTGCTGGCGCGCGCCGCGTAGGCGGCCAACAGCGCGATCTGGTCGCGGTCGCGCATGGACACGCGGAACACGTAGTTCGGCGGCGTCTTGGCGTAGCGGCCCGTGATGTCGGTGGCGGTGGCCACCGGCGAGATCGTCGGAATCTTCTTCTGCTGCACGATGTGCAGCCACGCCAGCATGTTGCCGGAGTTCACGCCGCCCAACATCGCGTTGACCTTGATGTTGTCGACCAGCTCATTGGTGTTCTGAATCGCCTTGGGCGGAGCGCCCACGTCATCGCGTTCGACGATGACGACCTTCTTGCCCAGCACGCCGCCGGCTGCGTTAAGGTCGTCGGCTGCCTGGCGCGCGCCAGCCAGCGCCGAAATGCCGAAGTCGGCCGAACCGGTAGCCGACATATCGCTGTTGAAGCCGATCTTGATGTCGTCGGCCTGCGCGCTTGCGGCCGCGCCCATCAGCGCCGCCGACAGCAGCAGGGCCTTCATCGTCTTGGGGAAATGCTTGGTGTACACGTTGTCTCCTAGGGATCACTCAAGTGATCACGATGGCTTATTCAGGCTTTCCTGATCAGATCGGCCGCCTTGTTGCCGATCATCATGGTTGCGGCGCAGATGTTCGCCGACGGCATGGATGGCATGACCGACGAATCGATCACACGCAGGTTCTGCACGCCGTGCACGCGCAGCTGCGCGTCCACCACGGCATATTTGTCGTCGGCCGGACCCATGCGGGCCGTACCGTTGACGTGATAGGACGACACGCCAAAACGGCGCGCGAAATCCAGCAGTTCGGAATCCGATTCGCACAACGGGCCGGGCAGCGCTTCGCCGTCCGAAAACGGCGCCAGCGCCTGCGATTGCAGCAACCGGCGCGCAAGGCGGATGCCGCGCACCAGCGTGACTTGATCGCGTTCATCGGCCAGATAGTTGGCCAGGATGATGGGGTCTTGCAGCGGGTCGGCCGACTGAATGCGGACCTGGCCGCGGCTGTCGGGGCGGTGTTGCCAGACGCCTGCGGTCATGCCAGGGAAGTCATCCAGCACGCCCACATAGCCTTCCTTGTAGCTGGCGGGCGTGAACACGCCTTGCAGGTCGGGCGCAGTGAGTTCGGGCGTGGACTTCCAGAAGTAATGCAGCAGCGACGGGCTCAGCGCCATGATGCTCGGCCGCTTCATCATCCAGCGGCTGATCTGGCCGGCCAGGCTGAAGCCCTTCACCAACTCGTTCATCGTCTTGCTGTTCTTCACGCGCGCCACGATGCGCACGGAGTAGTGGTCGCTCAGGTTCTCGCCCACGCCGGGCAGGTCGCGCACGACGTCGATGCCATGCTGGCGCAGCAGATCAGCTGGGCCAATGCCCGACAGCTGCAGCAGCTTGGGCGTGTTGATCGCCCCACACGCCACGATCACTTCGCGGCTGGCGCGCACCGCGCGTAAGCGGCTGGGATGCGCGGGGTGGCAATAGGCCACGCCCACGGCGCGCGTGCCGTCGAACAGCACGCGGGTCGCTTGCGCGTAGGTGCGCACGTCCAGGTTCTTGCGCGCCATCGCGGGCTTCAGGAAGCACTTGGCCGTACTCATGCGCCAGCCGTTGCTGATGGTGCGCTGGAAGTAGCCGACGCCCGCCTGCTCCGCGCCGTTGTAATCGGGGTTGCGCGGAATGCCCTGCTCGACCGCGCCCGCGATGAACGCTTCGCACAGCGGATGAATCCAGTCGATGTCGGTGACGGGCAGTTCGCCCTGGCGTCCGCGGTAGCGGTCGTCGCCACCCACGCGGCGTTCCATCGACTTGAAGTACGGCAGCACGTCCGCATACGCCCAGCCCGGGTTGCCCAGGCTGGCCCAGTGGTCGAAGTCGGCCGCCTGGCCACGGTTGTAGACCAGGCCGTTGATGGACGTGGAGCCGCCCAGCGTGCGGCCCTGCGGGATCGGCACGCGCCGCCCGTTGGTTTGCGCCGTGCCTTCGCTGGAAAACTGCCAGGCGTATTTCTTGTTGAAAACGGCCTTGATGAAGCCGGCCGGGATGTGCAGAAAGGGGCTGTTGTCGGGCGGGCCCGCTTCCAGCACACACACGGTGGCGCCATCGGCCGACAAGCGGTTGGCCAGGATGGACCCGGCCGCGCCGGAACCGACAATCACATAATCGAACGTATCGGCATCGCGCAGGGATGCTTGCTGTGCTGGGCTCATGTCAGGAATCCGGAAGGCTTAGCGCGGGGCGTTGAACGACTTGCCGCCCAGGCACACGTATTTGATTTCAAGGAATTCTTCGATGCCGTACTTCGAACCTTCGCGGCCCACGCCCGATTCCTTGATGCCGCCAAACGGGCCGACCTCGTTGGAGACCGCGCCCGTGTTCACACCCACGATGCCGTATTCCAGCGCTTCCATCACGCGCCACACGCGTTCCAGATTGGCCGTATAGAAATAAGCGGCCAGGCCCGAGGCGCTGTCATTGGCGCGCGCCAGCACGTCGGCTTCGGACTCAAAGGTGCTGATGCCCACCACCGGCCCGAAGATTTCTTCGTGCGCCAGTTCCATGGCGTCGGTGATGCCGGCGAGCAGCGTCGGTTCATACAACAAGGTGCCCGCCTGGCGCAGCTTGCCGCCTGCCAGCAGCGACGCGCCGTGCGCGGTGGCGTCCGCCACCAGACGCGTCACCTTGTCGACGGCGCGCTGATCGATCAGTGGGCCTTGCGTGACACCCGCTTCCAAGCCGCCACCCACCTTCATGCGGCGGATTTCGGCCAGCAGCTTGTCGTTGAAGGCACCGGCCACGCTGGCGTGCACGTAGACGCGGTTGGCGCAGACGCAGGTCTGGCCGGCGTTACGGAATTTGGAGAGCACCAGCCCGGCCACCGCCTCGTCCAGATCGGCGTCTTCGAACACGATGAAGGGCGCGTTGCCGCCCAGTTCCAGCGACAGCTTCTTGATATTGGATGCGCTTTGCTGCATCAACAGGCGGCCCGTCTGCGTGGAGCCGGTGAACGTCAGCTTGCGCACCGTGGGGTTCTGCGTCAGTTCGGTGCCGATGGGAGCCGGGTCGCCAATAACCACGTTCAGCACGCCCGGCGGGATGCCGGCCTGCTCGCCCAGCCAGGCCAGCGCCAGCGCGGTGAACGGCGTCAGTTCAGACGGCTTGAGCACCACCGTGCAGCCGGCGGCCAGCGCCGGGCTGACCTTGCGCGTTACAAGCGCCGACGGAAAATTCCACGCAATGATGGCCGCGCACACGCCCACGGGCTGGCGGATCGCCATCATGCGCTGGTCGCAGCGCGTGGACGGCAGCACGTCGCCATAGACGCGCTTGGCTTCCTCGGCGAACCACTCGACGAACGACAGCGCGTAGTTCAGTTCGCCCCGCGCTTCGGCCAGCGGCTTGCCCTGCTCAAGCGTCAGCAGCAGCGCCAGGTCGTCGCTATTGGCTTCGATCAGCGCGTGCCAGCGGCGCAGAATGGCGCCCCGCTCCTTGCCGGTCTTGGCGCGCCACGCGGGCAGCGCGGCATCGGCCGCCGCGATGGCGCGGGCGGTTTCGGCCTGACCCAGGTTGGGCACGGTGCCGAGCACGCTGGCATCAAAGGGATTGCGCACCGTGATGGTGGCCTGATTGTCGGCGTCGCACCAGGCGCCGCCAATGTACGCCTGCTGCCGCAGCAGCTGGCTGTTTTGCAAATGCATCGTCGTCTCGCTCCATCCACCATTCTTGCGCCGTCCGCGCAGGGCGGCCGGTCACTATTTTTCGTGAGGATAGCGCCGGGCTTGCCGTCCCCAATAGCAGTCATTAACGATGCCGCCATCGCCAAACGCGATGGCAAGCCCGCGCGTGGCTACAATGGCCCGTCCCGTCCGTTGCCCGCCCGCCACCATGCGTTTAGACCCCACTTCCCTCAAGCTTTTCATCAGCGTGGTCGAGCAAGGCACCATCGCGGCGGCGGCCGAACACGAGCACATTGCCGCGGCCGCCATCAGCAAACGCATCAGCGAACTTGAAGACAACCTGAAGATCCGGCTGCTGATCCGCACCAACAAGGGCATACGCCCCACACCGGCAGGCGTTGCGTTATCCACCATGGCGCGGCGCGCGCTGCACGAGCTGGACGAAATCTCCGTGCAGATGCGCGACTACTCGCGCGGGCTGCGCGGCTTCATCCGCGTCTACGCCAACATTTCCGCCATCACGCAGTTCCTGCCGCAAGACATCAAGCTGTTCCTGAACGACTACCCTAACGTGCAGGTGGACCTGGAAGAGAAAATCACGTCCACCATCATCAAGTCGGTGGCCGAGAACGCGGCGGACGTGGGCATCTTCTCGGGCGACGCGCCCGATACCGACGTTGAGATCCGCCCCTACCGCGAAGACACGCTTGCGCTCGTCGTGCCCGCCGATCACCCCTTGCGCGACAAGCCCGGCTTTCGCTTCGCGGACGCGCTGGAACACGACTTCATCGGCCTGCATCGCGGCAGCGCCATCAACCGCATCCTGTCGGCCGCCGCCGACGACGAGAAGCGCAACATCCGCTTGAAGGTGCAGGTGACCGGCTTTGACGCGCTGTGCTTCATGGTCAATTCCGGGCTGGGCATAGGCGTGCTGCCGCTGGACATTGCGCGCCGCTACTCGGTCATGTTCGACCTGCGCATCATCCCGCTGGCCGAACCCTGGGCGCGCCGCAAGATCCAGATCTGCGTGCGGTCGTTTGATTCGCTGCCCACCGCCGCCAAGCTCTTCGTCAACCACCTGAGCCGCGGCCAGGCCTGAACAGGCCCGGCCGCGCGCCGCCTTATTGCTTCAGGTCTTCGGGCTTGATGGCCTGCGTGACGGCGTCGTCCACCGACACCACCTTGCCGTCCACCCAGCGCACCAGCCGGAAGTCCTTGTACGACAGGGCTTCGTGGTTGGCCTTGGTGAAGGCCGGCGCGTAGGCCTTGATCACGCCATCCACCTTGCCCAGGTTCTCCAGCGCCTGCTGCACCTTTTCGCCATCAGTGGACTTCGCCTGCGTCATCGCCGCCGCCAGGATCTTCACCGAGTCATAGGCGTGCGCCGCGAACACATAGGTGGGCAGCTTGCCCTCCTTTTTCATGATGGTGTCGTACAGCGCCTTGGATTGCGGCGTGGAGTCTTCGGTAATGGACGCCGAGAAGATCATCTTCTTGGCCAGCTCCGGCCCCGCAATGCGCAGGAACGGGGGGCTCAGGTTCGACCACGAACCGAGCGTGGTCGGGTAGTAGCCGATTTTTTCCTGGCTGCGCATCAGGTGGCCGTTGGAATCCGCCAGCGCGTAGACGATCAGCGTGTCCGCGCCCGACGCCTTGATCTTGTTCAGCTGCGAGCTCATGTCCGTGTCCTTCGGACCGAACTTCTCATTAGCCACCGGCGTGATGCCGTGCAACTGCAAGACGGCGGCCGCGTCTTTCGCGCCCTGCTGCCCGTAGCCCGTCGTATCGGCAATGATGGCGACCTTCTTGTTCTTCGTCGCGCGCGCCGCGTAGGCTGCCAGCAGCGTGATCTGGTCCAGGTCCCGCATGGAAACGCGGAAGATGTAGTTGGCCGGTTCCTTGCTGTAGCGGTTGGTGATTTCGGTGGCCGTGGCCGAGGGCGAAATGGTCGGAATCTTCTTCTGTTGCACGATGTGCAGCCAGGCCAGCATGTTGCCCGAGTTCACCCCGCCCAGCATCGCCACGACTTTTTCGTTGTCGACCAGCTCGTTGGCGTTCTGAATGGACTTGGGCGGCGAGCCCACGTCATCACGCGGCACGATGACGATCTTTCTGCCCAGCACGCCGCCTGCGGCGTTGATCTCTTCGGCGGCCTGCCGCGCGCCCGACAACGCCGACACGCCAAAGTCGGCCGAGCCGCTGGCGGACATGTCGCTGTTGTATCCGATCTTGATATCGCTCTGCGCCCAGGCGCCCTGCGCGGCAACCACCAGGGCGGCGGCGCAGGCAAGGCGCGTCAGCGGATTCTGCTTGTTCATTGCTTTGTCTCCAGACTTTATGTAATGGTGCTTCGACTTACCTGCCGCCATCGGTCTGTGCGCCGTTCGCGGTCCACCCTGCGCGCTGCTGATGTGGACACTGACTAGAACAACCTTCCACTCAACACGCTAGAGAATCAATTCGATGGGATGTTCCAGCAAATGCCGGACGTCCTTCAAAAATCTTGCGCCCACTGCGCCATCCACCACACGATGGTCTGCCGACAGCGTCAGGCTCATCACGTGGCCGATGGCCAGCGCATCGCCGTCCACCACCGGCTGACGCGTCACCGCGCCCGCCGCCAGAATGACGGACTGCGGCGGGTTGATGATGGCGGCGAACGACTTCACGCCATGCATGCCCAGATTCGACACCGTCAGGCTGCCGCCTTCGTATTGCTCTGGGCGCAGCCGTCCCGCGCGCGCCTGCTCGGTCAGCTGGCGGACTTCTGCGGAGAGTTCACGCAGGCCTTTGCGATCAGCGTCGCGCAAGATGGGTGTGATCAGGCCCGAGTCCAGCGCAACGGCGAAGCTCAGGTCGACCTGATCGTGGCGCAGCACGCCGTCGTCCGTCCATTGCGCGTTAATGTCCGCCACGCGTGCGGCGGCACGCGCCACGGCCAGCAGCAGCAAGTCGTTCAAGGAATAGCGGACGGGGTCCGGGCTGGCTTGCGCGCTGGCGTTCAACGATTCGCGCGCCGCCATCATCGCGTCCATACGGCAGTCCACCGTCAGGTAGAAGTGCGGAATCTGCTGCTTGGACTGCACCAGCCGGCGCGCGATGGTGGCGCGCATGGGCGTGTGGGGGGTGAGCGTTCCCAGGCTTGCGGATGCGCTGGGGTTCGCGGGCCGCGCGGAGTCCGTTGCCGGCGCGGACTTGGTGTCCACGGCGGGACGCTGTTCTGCGGCATGTTCGATATCCACCCGCACGATCCGGCCGTTCGGACCGCTGCCGGCCAACGTGTGCAGGTCCACGCCCATCAGGCGCGCCAGCCGACGCGCAGACGGACTGGCGAAGAGGCGATGCGCGGGGGGCTCGGCCGCGAAAGGCGCGGACACCGGGGCAGGCGCAGAGGCAGGAGCAGAGGCAGGAGCAGAGGCAGAGGCAGGAGCAGAGGCAGAGGCAGACGCAGACGCAGGTGCAGACTCAAGCGCTTCTTCGGCGCGCGCCGGAACGGGCGTTTGCACCTGGTTCGCGCCCTCTGCCAACATCGTCGCGATGACGTCACCCACCGGCACGGCGGTGTCGCCTGCCGCAACATGGATGCGGTCGAGCACGCCGCTATCCACGGCTTCCAGTTCAATGACCGCCTTGTCCGTTTCGATTTCGGCCAGGATATCGCCCACCTTGACCGTGTCGCCGGACTGCTTCAACCATTGGAGAATTCTGCCCTGCGTCGTGCCCGCGCCAATCGCGGGCATTACGACCTCGATATCCATGTCTCACTCGCTTCAGGTTTGAGTCAAATTGCCCGTCTTCTCGATGAACGCCGCCGCATCGGAAATGTCTGCCACCACGGCATCGCGCGCGCCATCCGGATCACGGCGGCGCAGCGCCTGCAGCAGCGTGTCGTGATGGCTGAACGATTCCCAGCTTTCCGACTTGCGGTCTTTGCTGCTCATGCTCAGCGAAAACAGCGGCGCGATTTGCAGCCAGATGTTCTCGATCATCGTGACCAGCAACGGCATGCCCGCCGCTTCATACAAGGTGAAATGCAGATTGCGGTTGGCTTCAATCGTCTTCAGGGTGTCGATCTTGCGCTGGTGGCCCAGCTTGTCGAACTCGTGCGCATAGCGTTCGATGCGCGCCACGGTGTCGTCAGTGATGACCTTCACGGCTTCCGCCGCCGCAAAGCCTTCGAGGCAGCAGCGGATGCGCACCACTTCGCGAAACTTCGGCAGGCTGGGTTTGGGCACGCGCACGCCCCGGCTTGGCAGCATTTCCAGCGCGCCTTCGGCCACCAGCTTGTTCACCGCTTCGCGCACCGGCATCGGGCTGGTGTTCAAGGCGGCGGCCAGGCCGCGCAGCGTGACCTTTTCGCCGGGCGGCACCGCGCCGCTCATCAGGAGCTGACGCGTGCGCTGATAGATCTGATCCGCGACGGTGACGCGTTCCTGCTTTTCCAGCAGCCCTTCCAGGATGGTGTTGTCCATGTATGTGTACGCCTATGTCATGTAGACGCCACCGTTCACGTCCAGCGTGGCGCCGCATATGTAGCTTGCGCCATCCGAACACAAAAACGCGATGGGCAAGGCGATTTCGCGGGGCTGGGCCATGCGTCGCAGGGGAATTCTATTCGCATCCAGCGGCGCGCCTTGGGTCATGCCCGTGTCGGTGGCGCCAGGCGCCACGCTGTTGACCGTCACGCCCGAATCGGCCGCCTTGCGCGCCAGCCATTTCACGAACGCGTGCGTGCCGCCTTTGGCCGCCACGTAATGCGGGCTGGCCGCCAGACCGCCCATACGCGCCGCCACGGACGACACCAGCACCATGCGCCCCGCGCCCTGTGCCGCCATCTTGGCCAGCGCCGCGCGCGTCAAGTGCATGACGCCCAGCAGATTGATGTCGATGACCTGGTGAAACACCTGGTCCCAGCCGTCCGCGTTCCAATCGTCCCACGGGCAATAGCCCGCGTTGGCGACCAGCGCGTCCAGGCGTTCGATGCTGGCAACCGCAGCTTCGGCCGCGGCGCGGTCGGTCACGTCGAACGCGAGCGCACGCGCCGTCACGTTTTTCGCGCGTAATTCGGCCGCCAACGCTTCCGGCGCTTCGCGGTCCGCCAACACCAGCGATGCGCCCTGCTCTGCGCACACGCGCGCGGTTTCGCTGCCGATGCCGCCAGCCGCGCCCGTGATCAAGATGGTTTTGCCTTCAAGCGCGCAGGGCATGAACGTTTCCTGGTTGGGCGGTCAATCCGCTTTCCTGAAGCATGGCGGCCAGACGTGTGCGGATATCGTCTTCGCTCGCCAGCGCCGCGCGTTCCAGCGCTTGCGACACCGTAGGCGGCGCCCAGCGGCCCGTCACACGCTGCACCGGCTGATCCAGATAATCAAAATAGCGGCGTTGAATCTCGTCAGCGATCAATGCGCCCAGGCTTGCGCCGCGCGTGGTTTGCTCAACGATCGCGACGCGGCCCGTCTTCATGACGGAGGCGCCGATGGTGTCGTAATCAATATCGCGTTGCGACAGCGTGCGCAGGTCGATGATGTCGGCGCGCACGCCCATCTCGGCGGCCACCTGCACGCAGCGCTCCACCATGCTGAGCGTGGCCAGCAGCGTGATCTGATCCCCTTCCTGCACGCGCTTCGCGCGGCCAATGGGAATGTAGTAGTCCAGCTTCTTTGGCACCAGCGTCTTGCGCTTGTGCAGTTCTTGCGGCTCGATCACCAGCACCGGGTCTTCGCAGCGCAGCGCCGAATTCATCAGGCCCACGTAGTCGAAGGCATTTGACGGGGCAACGATGCGCCATCCGGGAAACAGCGCAAACACGCCAGCCGGGTCCATTGAGTGCTGCGATCCATACCCTTCCGCGCCTGGAATCCGGGTGCGCAACACCAGCGGCACGCTCGCCGAGCCGTTGAACAGATGGCGGATCTTGCCCGCCTGGTTCAGCAGCTGGTCGCCCGCCACCAGGAAGAAGTCGCTGTACATCAGTTCAACGACAGGCTTAAGGCCCGACAGCGCTGCGCCGGTTGCCAGGCCGCAAAAGCCGTTCTCGGTGATTGGCGTATTGATGAGCCGGCCCGCGTAGGTTTCCGTCAGGCCGCGCGTGGCGCCTACCGTGCCGCCGCCCATGTTGGCGACGTCTTCACCGAAGACGTAAATGCGCTCGTCCTCAGCCATGCGCGCGCCCATCGTGCGCGCCATGGCTTCGATATAGGACAGCGTTTCCATGTCTTCTGCGGCGTAGTCTTCGGCCTCGGCAAACTGCACGCCGTCGAATTCGCGCATGTCGCTGTTCAGGTTGGCGTCCACGCTGGACGCCTCCGGCCAGAGTTCGGGGCGGATACGCGCGGATGACCCCGCGCCTTCCACGCAAGAAGCCGCCGCGGCGTCCATGGCATCGGTCACCGCGGCGTCGATGGCCGCCAGTTCATCAGCATTCAGAATGCCGCGTCCGGTCAGCTCACGTTGCAGGAACAGCCAGGGGTCGCGCGCCTTCCAGGCGTTTTCTTCGTCGCGCGTGCGATAGCCAAACGCGCTGCCGGGAATGGACGAGCTCTGGTGGTAGTAGCGGTAGACCTCGGCCAGAATGAATGCCGGCCGGCCTTCGCGTTCAATATATTCTTGCGCCCAGCGCGTGGCCAGCCACACGGCGAAGGGGTTCATGCCGTCGACCTTGACGGCCGCGATGCCGTGGCCCTGCGGACGCGTCAGCAGTTCGGTCTGAAAGGTGGATTGCTCCACGCTCATCGACACGGCGTACTTGTTGTTTTCCAGGAAGAAGATCATGGGCAGGCCGTACAGCGCCGCCAGATTCATCGCTTCATGGGTGGCGCCCTGATGCACGGCGCCGTCGCCAAAGAAGGTCACCATCAGCTTGCCCGACTGCCGCTGCTTTTCCGCAAAGGCATGGCCGCAAGCGATGGGAATACCGCCCGCCACGATGGCGTTCGTGCCCATGATGCCCAGGTCCGCACGGCGTAAATGCATGGAGCCGCCGCGCCCGCCGGTCCAGCCATCCTTCAAGCCCAGGATCTCGTGCATCAAGCCCTGGATCTCTTGCCGCATGCGCAGGCTGAGTCCGCTTGCCACCGGGTCCATGCCGTCTTCATAGAGGGCGTTGACCGCCTTGGCGACGCATTGGTGGTGCGCGCGATGTGTGCCATTCATCAAGGTGTCGATGGGCAGCGCCGCAATGCAGCCGGCCGCGCCGCCTTCCTGGCCGATGCTGGAGTGTGCCGGCCCGTGCACCAGGTTCAGCTTGTCCAGCATCAGGATCTTTTCTTCGAAGCGGCGCGCCGCCAGAAACAGCGTCGTCAGGCGCATGGCGTCGGTGCGGCTCAGCTGCTCCCAGTCGCTGTCTTCCACGACCAGGGTGCGGGCTGGCGTCGTCTGCCCGATGTCCTCGAATTGCATGTCTCCTCCTTATGGCGGGCCGGCTCTGTGGGGCCGGCTCTTTGCGTTCAACCCTGCGCGGTCAGATAGGTGCGCCAGATTGGTTCGTCAAATATGGGCGGTCACGCCGCCATCGACCACCAGGCTTGCACCCGTCACGAAATCGGACGCGGCGCTGGCCAGGAACAACGTCGAACCGATCAGGTCTTCGGGTTCGCCCCAGCGGCCCAACGGAGTCGTGGCCACCACGCGTTCGGCATGGCCGGGGATGTCCACTCGCGCCTGCCGCGATAGCGCGGTGTCGATCCAGCCGGGCTGGATCACGTTGACGGTGATGCCGTCCGCCGCCCAGGCGCAAGCGAGCGATCGCGTCAGTTGCAGCACCCCGCCCTTGCTGGCCGAATACGCGGCCGTGACGGCGTTGGACGCCAGCGCCAGGATCGACCCGATGTTGATGATCTTGCCCTTGCCACGCAGGCTCATCGGAGCGTGCACCGCCTGGCACATGTTGAAGGTGCCCTTCAGGTTGATGTCCACGATGCGGTCCCACACGTCTTCGGCGTAGAGCTCTGGCCGCATGCGGGTGTTGACCCCGGCGCAATTGATCAGCACATCGACGCCGCCGTACTTGGCAACCGCGTCGGCGACCGCATTGGCGCAAGCCTCGCGGTCTTCGACTTGCAGCGCGATGGCTCCGGTCTTCACGCCGGATTCGCGCAGCTCGGACGCCAACGCGTCCAGCTTTTCCCCCGCCAGGTCGGCCAGCACCAGCGTCGCGCCGCCTTGAGCGAAAGCCCGGCTAAGCGCAGCGCCAATGCCGCCCGCGGCACCGGTAATCAAAACGACTTTGTCTCGAACACTGAATAGTTGTTGGGTCATGCTCTGCTTCGCCGCTGCCCGCGCGCCGGCGGATGCCGGGCGCTATTTCTGATATGTGATCACAAATTGGATTCTAGAAACCCAAGGTGGCGAGCGTCAACAAGATCGGCATCGGGGTCTACCCGGGGGTGGTCGACGCGTGGAGAGCATGGCGCGGCGCAACAAAAAAGCCGGGGCGCTAGGCCCCGGCGTGGTGCTTGCTGGCGGGCGGGCGTCTTGCCGCCACGCCCTACCCTTGTCAGTACGTCAGTCGCACGCCCAGCATCACGCTGCGGCCGGGCAGCGGCGCCACCGATGAGATAAACGACGCGTGGTTGTAGGCCAGTTTGTTCAGCAGGTTGGTGCCGCGCAGATAGACTTCGTAGCCCGTCTCGCCGTAGCGGCCGCGGTAAGCGACCACGGCGTTGACCAGGTTGTAGCCCGGCGTGCTGTCTTCATACGATGCGATGTCTTTTTGCGAGAACACGCGTGCGTATTCCACGCCGCCCGACCATTGATCCCACTTCACATTGCCGCGCACACCCGCGCGCGCTGCCGGAATGCGCGGCAAGTTGCCGTCGCCGCCCGTCAGCTTGCCGCGCACGTAGTCGCCGAACACGGCGGCCGAGAACACCGGGGTGAACTGGTGGCGAAGCTCGCCTTCCACGCCCGTGAATTCTGCGTCGCGTTGCGTATATTCGATCAGGCGGAAGTCTTCGTAGCGGTCCAGCGTATTGGCGTAGATATAGTTCTTCACGCGGTTGTGGAACACGCTGGCCGAGAACGTGGTGTCGCCCGAATGCTTGCGCAAGGTCAGGTCAATGTTGTGTGACGTTTCGCGGCCCAGGTCGGCGTTGCCGAGTTCGTAGGTGTTGGTGGCCAGGTGCACGCCGTCTGCGTAAAGCTCTTGCGCATTGGGCAGGCGTTGCGAACGCGACAGCGACAGCGCCACCGAGTACTGCGGCGCGAAGTCCCAGATGGCTGCCGCCGACAAGGACGTACCAGACAAGCTGCTGCGCGGCGCGCCGCCTTCCGGCGAAATGCGCTGCCAGTCCTGACGCGCGCCCACTTCAAAACGCCAGTCGTTCAGCTGATATTCCTCGAGCACGAACAAGCCGTTCGAACGCGTGCGGCTGCGCGGCAAAAAAGCCTCTTCGCCGTCGGCGCGAAAATCGCTGTAGGCGTTCTGCAAACCCACCACGCCGCGCCAGCCGGCGATCGGCTTGTGCTGCAATTCCACGCGCAAGTCGTAGCCCTTGTTCTTGAAGCGCGTGCCAACTTCGCCGCCTTCGATCTCGTCGTGCTGATAGTCAGTCAGGCCACCGCGCACGCGGATCTTTTCGAAGCCGGCGAACGGGTCTTGATATTCGGCGCGCAGATCCAGGCGGTTGCTGCGCAGCTTCACGTACGGCACGCCGCCGTGTTCGTGATCATGATCGTGGTCGTGGCCTTCTTCTTCGTGATCATGGTCGTGGCCGCCGCAATGCAGGTGCGTGCCGTGCGGGTGGCAGCCTTCGTATTCGTGGTTGTGTCCCGGCAAGCCGTACTTGCTTTCCAGATGCGTGAACGCCAGGCCGACGTAACCGCGCGGGGTGATCCACGACATGCCGACGGAGCCCTGCGTGGATTCGCTGTACGAGCCTTCAAGCTTGCCGCCCGGCCAATCGGGCACGTCGTAATCGCTGGTGCGCCGCTTCATGCCTTCAACGCGCACGGCGAACTGACCTTCGCCCGCCGTGATGCCCACCGCGCCTGAACGTTCCTTGGTGCCCGTCGCGCCGCGCAATTCGGCTTCGGCCTCGATGCCCTTTTCCGGCACCGCGGTCGGAATCTTCTTGTCCACCACGTTCACCACGCCACCAATCGCGCCGCCGCCGTAGAGCAAGGTCGCGGGGCCGCGCAGCACTTCAATGCGCTCGGCCAGCAGCGGTTCCACCGTCACCGCGTGATCAGGGGAAATGCTGGAAGCGTCCATCACTTCGGACCCATCAGACAGCACCTTCACGCGCGGTGCGCTTTGACCCCGGATCACCGGTCGGCTTGCGCCGCCGCCAAACGTGTCGCTATTCACGCCCGGCAGATTCTTCAGGGTTTCACCCAACGTGCCAGTGCGCTGCTCAATCAGCGCGTCGCCCTCCAACACAGAAGCGGGCAGCGTGGTGCTGTTCAAGTCCAACCCCAAGGGATTGGCGGACACGGTAATGGGCGCCAGCGTTTTCGCGCGTTGCGGATCGGTTTCCGTCTCGGCCTGCGCCACCGGCGCAATCAGCATCAACGAGCAGACCAGCGGTTTCAGACTGCCCCCACGCGGCTTGCGGCCCCCCGTCACGTTGCGGCTTCCCTTGTTGAACCCCAGCTTCTTGCCTTTCATCTACGTTCTCTCGGATGTTATATCATTACAAATCGCTGACGAATGATATAACATTTCATAATTGGTGCGATGAAGTTTTGGAGGATGAAGTCTGAAGAATGTCGATTCAGACCAAACGACGTCAGGCGCTGTCGCGGGGCCATTGTTGCGCGGCGTGAAGCACGCGCAATATCGTCACGGCACGAGGCGTGTGGGCATAGACCACGACGTAATTCGGCCGTACCACCATCTCTCGCGTTCCTGGCACGCGGCCAGCGCGATACAAACGCGGACGCTCACGCAGCTTGGAGATTTTCAAGTTTATGTCTTGCACCAGGCGCAGCGCGGCTGCTGGGCTATCGTCCGAAATGTAGTCAACAATTGCCAGCAAATCCTCGCGGGCAGTTTCGCGCCACTCAAGAATCGGCACGACGTTTCTTGGCGATCAGCGCATGCGCCTCGTCCATGACCTGTTGATGGGCAACCGCTGGGCGTGTATCGCTCAAAGCCTCGTGGACCTTGGCGCGAAACCATGCGTCGTGACTAGCGGCGTCGACAGTCAAACCCGCCGGCAAGCCCCCTTCCTTCGCCACTCTCGTCAGCAAAATACGCACCGCGTCGGAAATCGTCAGCCCGACGTTGGCGAGCTTTTCCGCCGCTTCCGCCTTGAGTTGATCGTCAACCCGGACGTGCAACATTGAAGTCTGTGCCATGAGGAAAACTCCCGTAATGAGGCAGCCATTATGTCTCTCAATTGAGAGACACACAAACTGCCGGCCCATTCCAGGCAGAACCTGACAGTTGCAACGAGGATTTCACGTGGCCGAATTGCACAATCCGACCGAGTATCCTCAACAGCACGAAACCCCGCACGTCAAGGCGCGCCGGTTGTTCGGGCGCCCAGCGTCGATGGGTTTTCATCTCACGAGGAGACCCCCGATGATTCCCAAGAACACGATTTGCCTCTGGTTCGATGGCACCGCGCTGGAGGCCGCGCAGTTTTACGCGAAGACGTTCCCCAATAGCTCCGTGGACGCGGTTCACAAAGCGCCGTCCGACTATCCCTCAGGCAAGGAAGGCGAAGTGCTGACGGTGCAATTCACCGTGATGGGCATACCGTGTCTGGGCCTGAATGGCGGTCCGGCGTTTCAGCACAACGAGTCGTTTTCATTTCAGGTCGCCACCGACGATCAGGCAGAGACTGACCGCTTGTGGAACGCCATTGTCGAGAATGGCGGCCAGGAAAGTGATTGTGGCTGGTGCAAGGACAAGTGGGGCTTGTCGTGGCAGATCACGCCGCGTGTGCTGACCGAGGCATACACGGGCGCTGACCGCGCGGCCGCCAAGCGCGTCTTCGAAGCCATGATGACGATGGGCAAGATCGACGTCGCGAAGATCGAGGCGGCGCGCCGGGGCTGATCGGCGCGCGGCAGGAGCTAGACGTTTATCTGGAGTCAGACTGCAATTTTTTATTGGAGTCTGACTGCAATTTTTCGACTGCTATTTTTCATTGGAATCAGACTGCAATTTCGCAGCATACGTGCATAAGAAGTGCAGTCTGACACCTTAAAAAATGGAAAAAATGCAGTCTGAGTCAACTCTCGAACAATTGCAGTCTGACACCCAAAAAATGCAGTCTGAATCAATCCGCCCAGCCTGAATCAATCCGCCAGAATCAATCCGCCTAGCTCATCAACCCGCCTTGAATTCCTTGTTCCAGAATTCCAGCATGTCGGCTTTGCCTTCGGTCAGGCCCTTCAGGTCGTAGGCATGCAAGAGCTTCACTTCGGCGTCGGTGAAGCCCACGCGCTTCAGGTTTTCCGGCAGCGTTGCGTTGGTCACGGTCGGCGCGTAGCCCATTTTTTCGGCGAAGCCGATCTGGCCTTGCGGGTCGAGCATGGCGTTCAGGTATTCCCAGGCCGCGTCCTTGTTGCGGCTATTTTTGGCCACACCCGCTTCGAACGACACCGGCACCGAGCCTTCCTTCGGGATCACAAAGCCCAGCGGCAGGCCGCTGTCTTTCCATTGCAGCGCGCGGGCTTTCCACATGCAGGCGATGGCGATTTCGCCGGATTTGAATGCCGACGCCACGGCCTCGTTGGACGGATAGATGCGCGGCGCGTTGGGCTTTAGCTTCGCCAGGAAGCGCTTGCCGCCATCAAACGTCTTGGTGTCGCCACCCGCGCCCAGGCCGACGAAGACGGCGTTGTACAGGTACAGAATGTCGGAGAAGCCCACCTGGCCCTTCCACTTCGGGTCCAGCAGCACTTCCAGCGAATCAGGCGGCGTGGGGAATTTTTCGGTGTTGTAGACCAGCGTCATCGCGCTGAAGATGTGCGGAATCGAGTACGGCGTTTTCAGCGCGGCAATGGCGTGCGCCAGATTCGGCAACTTCTTTACATCGATGGGTTCCAGCGTGCCGGAGCGTTCGGCGTCGTACATGTCGACTTCGCCCAGCAACGCCACGTCCATGCTGCCGCGACGCGAGTTCTTCTCGGCGCGCAGCTTGGTGACGCGGCCCACCGCGTTGCCGGTGTCGTACACGACCTTCACGCCCTTTTTCTCGACGATGGGGTTGATGATCTGTTGCAGCAGGTTTTGGTAATCGCCGCCCCACGTGCCCACGACGAGTTCTTTTTCAGCGGCGTGCGCCATGCCCGGCACCCAGCCCAGCGCAGGTGCCAGCGCCAGGCCAGAGGCGGTCTTGATGAAGCCACGGCGAGTCAGGTTTTTCTCTTGCATAACAACCTCGTATCGAAGGGGGACTGACGACTTGCTACGGTGCGGGTGCGCAGGCGGCTGTGCCCGCCGCGCGCCCGGGTTTCTAAAAAAATTCAGGCGAGCATCTCGACCGGCGCATCGGGCGCGGACGCGCGGATGTCGTCCACCTCGATATCGCGCGCGATGACGATGATGGCGTCGCGCGCATCGGGTTGACGCGTCAGCCGCTGCGGCGCGCTGAAGGTGGTGCCCACCGACTGGATCAGGATGGGCTCGGCGCATTCGGTCACGCGCACCACGGCTTTCACCCGCAGGAGGCGTTCGCCGCACAAGCCGGCCAGGTTATCCAGCCATTCTGAAAAGTCCGTCCAGCTGATGCCCTCGCGGGCGCGTGCCGCCATGACGCGGATGCGCGGGTGCGCGGCGGTGTCGGCAGCGCTTTTGCCGGACCCACCCGCGATCAGCATGCGCGCGGCCAGCCCGGCCAGGTCCGCCACGCCTTGCGACGGCGCGAAAGCGGCTTGCACGGCACGGCTGCGGTCAGGGTCGGCGATGACAAGCGCCAGCGGGTTCAATACGGCAGCGCGCGCGGCGCGGCCTTCAAGTTCGGCTGCGGGCAAGAGATCGGTCTTCGTCAGCACGATGCGATGCGCCGCGCCGAACTGCGCCATGGCCTCGTCTATCTCGGCCAGCGCATCGGGATCGCGCGCGCAATCATCGGTGCAGACGACCGTCAGCCGCAGCCCCCGGCTGGCCAGTTCAGGATCGGCCAGCGACGCAATGATGGGGCCGGGCCGCGACAGGCCGCTGCATTCCAGGATCACGCGCTGCAATGGCCCCGCGCCTTCGGGGCGCGGCGCGTCCAGCAAGGCGCTCAAGGTATAGACCAGGTCGCTGCGCAACGAGCAGCACACGCAGCCGTTGGCCATCAGCGTCATCGGCACGTTGTCGCTGTCATTGGCGACGATGGCGCCGTCCACACCGATCTCACCCGCCTCGTTGACGATCACGCCCGTATCGCGCGACGACGGATCGCGCAGGTAATCCACCAGCAGCGTGGTCTTGCCGCTGCCCAGAAAACCGCACAAGAGGAACAGGTCGACGGCCATATCAAGCGGCCTCGTCGGCGCTGTCGCAGGGTGAACCGGCAAGCGAACCACCGGGTGACCCACCAACGGGAGGACGCTCGCCATCGGGGTCTTCCGCCCAGCTGTCCTTGACCATCTTGCGCACGTCCGCCAGCAGCTCGGCGGTGTCGTACACCACGCCCGACTTGATGGTGGTGCGCAGGCAGCGCTGCCATTCAACCTTGGCCGTGTCGTCGTTCAGGCGCATGGCGCCGGTGCCGAACAGCAGCTTGAAATCGGTCAGCGGGTTTTGATCGTGAATCAGCAGGTCGGCGCGCTTTTGCACGTCGATGGAGCCGGTGTCGTCATCAATGCCCAGCAACGCGGCGCTTTGCGACGTGGCCGCGCGCAGCACTTCAATGGGGTGGAAGCCGGCCTCTTGCAACAGTTCCAGTTCACGCACAAAGCCAAAGCCGTAAATCTGGAAGATGAAACCGGAATCGCTGCCGGCGCAAACGCGGCCGCCCAGGTTCTTGTATTCGTTGATGAACTGCATCCACAGCCGGTAGTTCTGCTTCCACTCGATCTCGTTGGTGGTGCTCCAGCGATACCAGTACGCGCCGTGCCCGCCGCGCTGCGGCTGGAAGTACTTCCACACCGCCTTCCACGTGTAGTCGTCGTGCCAGTCGGCGCGGCGTGCGCGCATCAGGTCGCGGTTGGCGTCGTAGATGTTGAAGGTGGGGACGAAGGTGTGGCCGAGTTCCAGGAATTGGTCCATGACCTGACGCCACTTGGCCGAGCCCGGTTGGGCGGCCTGCATGAAGGTCTGGCCGGCGACGGCGAAGCGGTAGTACTCGTCGCTGTAGTTGTAGTCGGTGGGAAAGGACTGCACCACGCGGTCTTCGAACAACGCTTCGGGCAGGCCGTAATAGTGTTCGGAACTGGTCAGCCCCCAGCGCGCAGACTTCAACGCGTTCACGCGTGTGACGGCCATCTGCGCATGGTGGCAGCCCGAGCGCAGGCCCTGTTGCGCGGCTTCGTCCAGCGCGGCTTCCATGATGGCGGGCGGCGCCCCAAAGAACTTGATACCGTCGGCGCCGCGCGCGGCCAGCTTGCGCACCCATTCGCGGCCCTGCTCCGGCGTGTGGATGGTTTTGACGCGGTCGTTCACGGCGGGGAAGACGCTATGCACGATCATGCGCGGCGCGGCGATCTTGTTGGCGGCGGAAAGCTCGCGCTGCTCCAGCGTCCAGCCCAGCCCGCCCATCGCGCCCATCTCGCGCACCGTGGTCACGCCGTGCGCCAGCCACAGTTTGTAGATGTAGTCAGCGGGCGGCACGATGCCGCTCATGGCGTGATACGGCGTGCCGATGTGCGCGTGCGCATCCACAAAACCGGGGGTGACGAACTTGCCGTGGCAATCGATTTCGTGGTCGCCCGGACCCGGGCGGCGTTTGGGGTCGATGGCCTTGTGCGGCGTACCCACGTTGACCAGTGCGGTGATGCGTTCGTTTTCGATCACGATGTCGACCGGCCCCCAAGGCGGAGCGCCCGTGCCATCGATGATCGTCGCGCCGCGCAGGATCAGCCGGGGAAACGGCCCCAGCCCGCGGTCGCGCGACACCGGCGCCGTCGGCGGATGCCAGCCCTTGGCGGCGTTGACGTCGCGGGATTCCTCACCGACTTCCGACTGTGAAAACGTGGGATCGCTCATGGCGCTTACACCCCCAGCCCGTTATGTTCGATGACGCCGCCCTTCATGATCAGCGCCAGATGTTCGCCCTGCCCCAACAGGCAGGACAAGTCGCGGTACGGGTTGCCGTCCACCAGCAGCACGTCCGCCAAGGCGCCCGGCTGAATGCGGCCCAACTGGCCGACCTGGTTCAGCACTTCGGCCGCAGTTGTTGTGGCGCACTGAATGACTTCCTGCGCGGACAAGACTTCGTTGCGGATGCGGAATTCATCGCTTTGCAGGCGTTGCGACGGGCCGAGCAAGTCCGAGCCATAGCCGATCTTCACGCCCGCCTTCTTGTAGATTTCCAGCGAATGCAGGCCCGCGGTGCGCACCGTGGCGATCTTTGCGACCGAGTCGGGCGGCAGGCCGTAGTCGGCGCCTTCGTTGGCCAGGGCTTCGTAGGTCACCAGCGTGGGCACAACAAACGCGCCCTTCTCGGCCATGAAGCGCGCCACGCGCTCATCCACCAGATTGCCGTGTTCAATCGTGCGCACGCCGTTGCGGATGGCGCGTTCGATGGCGTCGGCGGTGTAAGAGTGCGCCATCACGTAAGTCTGACGGCTGGCGGCTTCTTCGACGATGACGCGAATTTCTTCTTCCGAATAGCCATAGGACGCGATGGGGTCGGTGGGCGATGCGACGCCACCCGAGGCCATCATCTTGATCTGATCCGCGCCCATTTGCAGTTCCTGGCGCACGGCTTTGCGCACGTCGTCGATGCCGTCGGCCACGCGGCCGATGTCGCCCGCGCGGAAGCAGCAGCCGCAGAAGCTCATCGGGCGCAGATGGTCGGAACGGGGACGCGGGTCGCCATGGCCGCCCGTCTGGCTGATGGCGCGGCCCGAGATGAACAGGCGCGGCCCCTTCACCGTGCCTTCGTTGACGGCGCACTTCAGGCCCCAGCCCGCGCCGCCCGCGTCACGCACGGTGGTGAAACCCCGGCGCAGCATCGCCGCCATGATGGGCACGGCGCGCATCATCACCAGCGCGTCGGGCAACACGCCTTGCGTGCTCAGGTTCAGCTGCGTGGCCAGCACGTGTACGTGCAGATCGATCAGGCCGGGCATGAGCGTGCGGCCCGCCGCGTCGATGACCTGCGCGGACGCGCTGGTAATGGGCTTGTCTGACACTTCCTTGATGACGCCGTCCTCGACCAGCACGTGGTGGCCTTCCAGCAGGTCGGCCTGCAAGGGATCAAGCAGGTTCGCGTTCTTGAACAATACGGATGCCATGAATATTCCTTGAGGGGGAGTCGGGTCAAGACGCCATGGTCTTGATGTAGCGCCGATGAATCAGCCAATTCGAAATCAGTGCAATGACCAGCGTGCCGCAGACCAGAATGACGGCCAGCGCCGCGCCAAACGGCCAGTTCGATGCGCGCGTGATCTGGTCATAGAGCGCGGGCGCCATCATCGTCAGGCCGGAGCCGCCCAGCAGCACTGGCGTGGCGTAAGCGTTCATGCACAAGATGAACACCAGCATCGTGCCCGCCGCCACGCCGGGCGCGGCAATGGGCAGCACAATGCGGCGAAACGTCGTGAAGAAATTCGCGCCGACGTTGCGGGCGGCTTCCTCGACCGACAGGTCCATGCCTTCCAGCACGCTTTGCAAGGTGAGGATCAGGTAGGGCATGACGACGGCGGTAGTGCCGATGACAACCGCCGTGGGCGTATACATCAGCGTGATGGGTTTATCGACCAGCCCCAGCCCCAACAACACCGCGTTCACCACGCCCGCGTTGCCCAGCGCCACCATCCAGCCCGCCGCGCGCACCACGTTGCCCACCATCAGCGGGAACACCAGCAGAATCACGAACAGGCTCTTGTATTTGCTTTGCGTGCGCGCCAGGAAGTACGCCACCGGAAAGCCCAGCACCAGCGCCAGCACGGTGCACAGCGCGGCCACCCAAAGCGTCGTGAAGAAGATGTCGCGGTAGTAAGGGTCGCCGAAAAACTTGGCGTAGTTTTCGAAGGTGAAGGCGGTTTGCATCAGCTCCGCCGGATCGAAATGATTGAAGCTGTAGCGCGCCAGTTGCAGGATGGGGACCAGGATGATCACCAGCACCACCAGCGACGCCGGAAACGCCAGCCCCGGCCCCAGCCACCGGCTGGGCCGCCCGTCTTGTGTTGCAGTCGTCATGGCGGCTCCTATTGCGTGAAGGCCACGCAGTCTTCGGGCTCGAAGCACGCGTACACGCGCGCGCCCGGCGCCGGTTGCGCGCGGCTTGCGCCACCATTGACGATCTGGCTGATCATGCGGTTGCCGCCTTCCAGCTGCACGCGCACTTCCAGCACCGATCCCAGATACAACGACGATTCCACCACGCCCGCCAAGGCGTTGCCGCCCGAAGGCTGCTCGGACAGCCGCACGCGTTCCGGCCGCACGCCCACGTGCGTTGCCCCCGCGCCGCCCGGCGTGGCGATGCGCTGGCCCGCGTCGGTGTGAAACTGGTTGTCGGCCTGGCCCCGGCCCGTGAAGACGTTCATCTTGCCCAGGAAGTCGGCCACGAAAAGATTGGCGGGGCGCTCGTACAGCGTGTCGGGTGCGCCCACCTGCTGCACGATGCCGTCATGCATGATGGCCATGCGGTCGGCAATGGCCAGCGCTTCTTCCTGGTCGTGTGTGACGAACACGGTTGTCAGGCCAAGACGCTGTTGCAAGGATCGAATCTCTTCGCGCACTTCCAGCCGCAGCTTGGCGTCCAGGTTGGACAAGGGCTCGTCAAGCAAAAAGACTTTGGGTTCGATTGCCAGCGCTCGCGCAATCGCCACGCGCTGTTGCTGGCCGCCGGACAGCTGGCGCGGATAGCGGTCACGCAGTTCGGTCATGCGCACCATGTCCAGCACGCGGCGGATCTTGGCGTCGCGATCGGCCTTGGGCACCTTGTGCATTTCCAGCCCGAAGGCCACGTTCTCGGCCACCGTCATGTGCGGAAACAGCGCATAGCGCTGGAACACCATGCCGGTATCGCGCTTGTGCACGGGCAGCCGGGTGACGTCGGTGTCGCCAATGCGGATGCGGCCTGCGGTGGGGGTGATGAAGCCGGCAATCATGCGCAGCGTGGTGGTCTTGCCGCAGCCGCTGGGGCCCAGGAACGTCACCAGCTCGCCTTCCGCGATCTCCAGGGAAAAGTCGGATACCGCCACCGCCGAGCCGAATTGCTTGCGGATATTCTCGATTGAGACCTTCGCCATTTCTTACACCACCTGACTGAGTTTCACGTAGCGGTCGGTCACAAGCATGATGATCCCCAACAGCAAGATTTGCACCGATGCCACCGAAGCGATGGTCGGGTCCAGATTGAATTCCAGGTACTGCATGATGGCGATCGGCAGCGTGGTGCGGCCCGGACCCACCAGCGACAGCGACAGCTCCAGGTTTTCGAACGACACCACGAAACTGAACAGCGCCGCAGCCACAATCGACGGGCGCAGCATGGGCAAGGTCACACGCAGAAAGGCCACCGGTGCGCTTGCCCCCAGGTTGCGCGCGGCTTCCTCGATGGAGCCGTCCAGCCCGGCCATGCCGGCCGTGACCAAACGCACGGTCCAGGGAATCGTCAGGCAGACGTGCGCAATGACGAGCCCGCCAAAGGTGCCGATGATGTCTTGGTCCAGCACCTCTTCAGCGCGCAGGTAGAACAGGTAGATGCCCACGCCCGCCACGATGCCGGGAATCAGCAGCGGCGACAGCAGCAGCGTATTGACGCCCTTGCTGCCCTGGAAGCGGTAGCGCGCGATGCCGACGGCGGCCAGCACGCCCATCACGACGCCAATGGCGGCGGCCACCAGCGACACTTGCAGGCTGAACAGAAAGCCATTGGCGAACGCGGGGTTCTGCCACGCTTTCACGTACCAGGACAGCGTGTAGCCGGACGGGGGGAAGTAGAGGATGGCGTCCTTGAAGAAGCTCAGCCAAACCACCAGCACGATGGGGCAGAGCATGAACGCATACATCAGGACGACGAAGACCCGGTGCAGCCACGTTGCCCACGGGATCACGCGGATGGGCGTAACCCGGGTGGCCGCAACGGCCGGGTCCAAAGGAGGCGCGCTATGCAAATCCAGATTCCTTGTCAGCGAGGTGCCGGCTCGGTTTGAAACTCCTCCTGGAACTCTTCGGTTCACTTGGTTAACCGAAGCATATCTATGGGTTGCTGCTCGGCTCAACTAGGGATAACCCACGCGCTTTGCAACTCGCGGGTAATCCCTGAAATCAAGCGAAAACAGGTGCAACCTGCCGCAGTGCAGCACCTTAAATAGGTGCAACCCGGTGTGTTGGACCGGGTTGTTGAACCGGATTGTTGCGCGATCAAAACACGGGCGTTACTTCGCCGCTTCCAAGCCACACAACGCTTGCAGTACCGCGACCCGGCTTTGCCCCAGCACCATGCCGTGCCAGTCATACGCGTGGCAATAGAACGCGTCTTGCGTGGCTTGCAGGATGTCGCGCCGCAATGCAGGCGGCGCATCGGGATTCGCCCGCAGCCAGTTGCGGCCGCGCAGCGCCAGCACGATGTCATCGAACGGCACCGTGCCGTATTCCAGCGCCATCAGCGTGGGCGAGGCATCGGGGCACGCTTGATAGATCAAGCCGGCCAGATGCCCGGTAATGTCTACCGACGCCGAGCTGCCCTGATACGGCACCGCAATATCCGCGCCCCACCACTGCCGCGCGCGCGCGACTTCCGCATCGTTGCGCCGCCCTGCGTAGATTTTTTCGCCGTGGCCGCGCGGGCCCAAGCCGGTATGCACGTCGATCCAGCCGATGTGCGCGTAGCGGCTTGCGTGCGTTTCCAGGATGCGGCGCAGGTTCAACAGCGACGCCGCCGGGCGCGCGCCGCCGTAGAACAGCCCGTCGGCGTGCGTGTACTGGCCGCGCGACACAGCCTGCGCGAAGGCGGGCTGCCCGTGCTCGGCGACGTAGCGCGCGATGTCGCGCTGGTTGCTTTCGGAAGGCGGCCATTCTGCGGGCAACAGCAGCGGATGCAGCGCGGCATAGCCCGGGTTTGTGGGCAGCGGCGTGCCGTCAAAGGGCTGGGCGTTGCGGTTCAGGTCGACGTTGCCTTCATCGGTGCGCGCCATCCACGAGAAGCCATACGGGTTCACTGCGTGCACCAGCAGCAAAGCCACGCCGGCTTGCGCCGCGCGCTTGATCATCGCGGCGTCATCCATCAGCGAAAACTGGCAGCCCGCGCCGCAGAACCCTTCCACGCCGTGCGTCGCCGACGTCATGATCAGCAGCCGTTGCGCGTCCGGCGCGCCCAGCAGCGCCACGTCGGTGGCCAGGGCTTCGCCCTCGCTGCCCACGTCCGAAATGGGGTAGGACTCGACGGTGGCGCCCAAACGCGCAGCGTCGGCCAGGAAGCGGTCGCGGGACTCGGCGTAGCTGCGGGGGAAGTAACTCGTGCTGCTGGGCATCATGGCTCCTGCGTATCGATGACGTGGCCGGTGCGGTCCTGAATCCAGAACAGCACCACGGTGGAAAGCGTCACCGTCACCATCAAGTACCAGGCAGGCGCCATGGGATTGCCGGTGACGTGCAGCAGCCAGGTCACGAAGAACTGGGCGAAGCCGCCAAAGACCGAGATGCCCAGACCATACACGACCGACATCCCCGTGGTGCGCACGGCCTTGGGAAAGAGTTCGGGCAACATCGTGATGACGGGTGCGGTCTGTAACGCCAGCAGAACAGCCAGCAGCGCAATCACCGTCATCAGCCGTTCGGTGCTGGGTGCGGATACCAGCCATTGAAAGCACGGCAGCAAGGCGCACACCGTGGCGGCGCGCGACCAGAAGATGACCTTCTTGCGCCCCACGCGATCGGCCAGCATGCCGACAAATGGCGCGATGACAAAGCCGATGGCGCCCAGCACCACGCTGGCAAACAGCGTGGAGGTGGCCGGCAGGCCCAATTCCTTATTGGCATAGGCCGGCATGTAGAAGCCGATGATTTGCGCACACACCATGCCGCCGATCACCAGCAAAATGCCTTTGACGATTTGCGCCTTGTGTTCGGCAAAGACCAAACGCAGCGGCTGGTGTTGTGCTGTGCCTGCCGAGGGCTTCGAGGGGTGCGAGGTGTGCGAGGTGTGCGGAGTGTGCGGGGTGCGCGGGTTCTGCGAGGATGTGGAGGTTTTCGCGGGCTCCAGCGTCTCTTCCAGATTGCGGCGGATGTACGCGCCCACCGGCACGGTCAGAATGCCGATCACGAACGGCACGCGCCAGCCCCAGGCCTGCATCTGTTCCTTGCTGAGCGCCGCCGTCAGCAGCGCCACCGTCAGCGCGCCCAGCATCACGCCCAGCGACTGGCTGCCGAACTGCCAGCTGGAATAAAACCCGCGCTTGTCCGCGGGTGCGTGCTCCACCAGCAAGGTGGTGGACGCACCGACTTCGCCGCCTGCGGCAAAGCCCTGAATCAGCCGCGCCAGCACCATCAGCACCGGGCCGGCGACGCCCATCTGGGCGTACGTGGGCGCGGCAGCAATCAGCGCACAGCCCAGCCCCATCAGCCACAACGTCAAGGTCATGGCGGCGCGGCGGCCGTGGCGGTCGGCATAGGAACCAATCAGCATGCCGCCCACCGGGCGCATCAGAAAGCCCACACCGAACGTGGCGGTGGTGAGCAGCAGCTGGCCGTACCCCGAGGCGGCCGGAAAGAACAGCGGCCCGATCACCAGCATCAGAAACGTGAAGACAGTGAAGTCGAAGAATTCCAGCGCGTTGCCAATGGTGGTGCCGGCGATCACGCGCCGGCGCATGGCGCTCGAATGCAAATCCTGCCGGCCAGGCGCGGCGGCAATGGCGATAGACATGTTTTCCCCTTGATGTCCGTTTTTCCGGGCGGCCGGTCCGTTAACCGGACGCTGTGGCCGCCCTGACTGGATGAACATACGGATGGCGCACGATAAGGAAAAGACAGTATTTTTGTTCCAGTGAAACCTTTTTCTTATATCCCCCCAGTTCGCTGACCCGTGATCCGCCACCCGGCCCTATCTCTGGCCGCGGCCACGGCTGCGGCTACGTCCGACCCCGTCTTGAGACCTCGCTCATGAACCTGCGCCAGTTGCGCGCCTTTGTCTTGATTGCCGAACACCGCAGCATCCGCGCCGCGGCGCGCGCCCTGTTCGTGACCCAGCCCGCCGCCACGCGCAGCCTGCGCGACCTGGAGCAAAGCGTGGGCGCGGAGCTCGTGCGCCGCAGCGCACGCGGGGTCGAGCTCACCACTTACGGTGAAGCGCTGTACAAACGCGCCGTCATCATCCTGCAAGAGACGCGGCGCGCGCAGGAAGAGATCGGCCAGATGCTGGACGGCGAAGGCGGCACGTTGAATCTGGCCATCAGTTCGTCGGCGCTGACCGCGCTGCCCGCCGCGTTGATGGCGTTTCGCGCGCGCATGCCGCGCGTGGCCGTGTCGTTCAACGAAGTCGCCCCGCCCTATAGCCACGAGCAACTGGAATCGGGCCGCTACGACCTGCTCGTGCAAACCGAGTACGACGGCGACATCGAAGACGGCTTCGCGCGCCGCACCCTGTTCACGCTGCCGATGGCGATTGGCGCACGCGCCGGCCACCCCTTGCGCCATGCACGCAGCCTGGCCGACCTGCACGGCGCGCTGTGGCTGCTGCCGGGCAATATCCAAGCGCCGTCGAACCTGCTGCGCCTGGCGTTCGACGCGCATGGTTTGCCGCCGCCGCGCGACGTCATCCCGTGCCAGTCCATCGCCATTGCGTTGGCCATCATGGCCGAAAGCGATGCGCTGGGCATCTTTGTGCGCGCCTTGTTCGACCATCAACTGATGCCCCGGCCCCTGCGCATGATGCCGCTCTCGCACGAGCTGCCCGCCGCCCGCGTATCGATTCTGACGCGGGCCGATTCGCCGCCCACACCGGCGGCGCAATGTTTTATCGACTGCCTGATGGCGGCGCGTTCCAGTCCGGCGGGCAAGCGTCCAAAGGCCGCCGACAGACCGGTTATCATTGGCGCCGGGCCACGCCGATGACGTCCCTTCCGGCCAGTCGCCCACACTCTGCGGTTCTCATCCATGGCGTTTCCACGACTTCCCTCCCCGCCCACCTTGACCGATACGGTCGCCAAGCGCCTGCTCGCCGAAATTGACGAGGGCCGCGTGCTGCCCGGCGAAAAGCTGCCCACCGAAGCCGCGCTGGCGGAACAGTTCGGCGTCAGCCGCACCGTTATCCGCGAAGCCGTGTCGCGGCTGCGGCAGGATGGCATCGTTGAAGCGCGGCAAGGCAGCGGCGTCTATGTCACCGGCTTGACGGGCAACCGTGCGCTGCGCATCGACGCCGCCGACCTGAGTTCGCTGGACGCCGTGCTGCACATCGTGGACCTGCGCCGCGCGCTGGAAACCGAAATCGCCGCCCAGGCCGCCGCCATGCGCAAGAAGCGCGACATGGCCGAGATCGACGCGGCGCTCGCCGCGATTTCACAAGCGGTGGCCAACGGTGGCGACGGCGTGAAGGAAGACGTGGCGTTTCATCGCAGCATCGCACGCGCCACGGGCAACCCGTACTTTCTGACGACGCTGGCCTTTGTCAGCCAGTTTCTGGAAGCCGCCACACGCGTGACGCGCGGCAACGAAGCGCGCCACGCGGACCTGATGCGCGACGTGCTGCAAGAGCACAATGCCATCGTTGAAGCCATCCGCCGCCAAGATGTGGAAGGCGCCCGCGAAGCCGCCCGCATCCACATGGTGAATGCGGCCAAGCGGCTTAGCCGGGCGCACCGCTGACTTGCAAGCCGCGCCTGCGCGTACCGATTTCCCAGCGCTGCGCGACCAGACCCATCACGACGATCACCCCCGCCAGCAATGACGTGTAGGCGACTTCGTTGCGGTACGTGCCTTCGACCACCATGGTGATCAGCGCGGCGATGATGCACACAATGACGGCATAGGTCAGCCACGGAAACAACCACATCTTGAACGTCAGTTCAACGCCTTGCGCCTGCAACCGGTAGCGCATGCGCAGCTGCGACAACGCAATCGCCAGATATACGAACAACGCAATGGTGCCCGTGGCCTGCATCAGCACGTCGTACAGATCCATCTTCGACGTCGCCATCATCCAGATCGCCACGAACGCGAACACGCTGGATACCAGCACCCCGACATATGGGGTGCCGGTGCGCCGCCCCGTCACTTGCATGATGCGGTGCGCGTCGCCGCGCCGCGACAGCGAATACAGCATGCGCGACGCCGTGTACAACGCGGAATTGAAGCAGCTGCACACCGAGGTCAACACGATGAAGTTGACGATGGCCTGCGCATGCGGCACGCCCAGCCTGCTCAGCGCCACGTTGTAGCTGCCGTGGGTGGGTTGCGACAGCAACGGGTCGTTGTACGGCACCAGGCACACAATCAGGAAGATCGAGCCCACATAGAATAGGCAGATCCGCCACACCACCGACCGCGTGGTCTTGATGATTTCGCGGGCGGGGTCGGCGGATTCGGCCGCGGCCACCGTGACGATTTCCGCGCCAATGAACGCGAACATCACGCCCAACATGGCCACCACCACCGACTTCACGCCATTGGGCATGAAGCCCTGCGCGGTCAATTGCGACACGCCGCGCGCTTCACCCCACGGCCACAGATGCACCACGGCCAGGCTGCCGATGATCAGGAACGCCACGATGGCGATCACCTTGATCAGCGCGAACCAGAATTCAAATTCACCGTAGTTTCGAACGTTCATGAAGTTGACGATGATGAGCGACACGGTGATGAACAGCGCGTAGCCCCAGTCCGGCACCTGCGGAAACCAGCCGTGCAGGATCTGCCCGGCCACATAGGCTTCCCAGCCCATCAGAAACGCCCAGAAATACCAGTACAGCCAACCGATGGTGAAGCCCGCCCACCGCCCGATAGCGCGGTCCGCATAGGTGGAAAACGAACCCGTGTCGGGCTGCGCAACGGCCATTTCTCCCAGCATGCGCATCGCCAGAATGACCAGAATGCCGCCACCCAGATAGGCCAGGATGACGGCCGGGCCAGCCAGTGCGATCTGCTTGCCCGAGCCGACGAACAGCGCCGCCCCGATGACCCCGGCGATGGACATCATCGTCAGGTGGCGCGATTTCAAACCGCCTTTAAGCGTATTTTTCGGGGTGGTCGTGTGGTTCTGGTTTCTGGACAATGCCCTGTCTCCTGCCTGTCTGAATAGCGGAATCGCGTCGTCAGCGAAACGCCTTGATGAAGAAGTCCTGCGTGCCGAAGTTGCCCGACTTCAGTGCGATGCTGACGTCCGCATTCGCCACCGGCGTGTAGCCCGCGCACCACGGCACGCCAGGGTCGATCTGTTCGCCAATGGCGATCTGCTCCAAGCCCAGCGCCTGCACCACTGCGCCCGACGTTTCTCCGCCAGCCACGATCAACTGGCGCACGCCGCGTTCGACCAGGCCCACCGCAATGCGCGCGATGGCCGCTTCGATCATTGCCCCCGCGCGTTCCACGCCCAACTGCCCTTGTGCGGCCTTGACCTGATCCGGCTGCGCGGTGGAATAGACCAGCACGGGGCCGTCTTGCATGCGCGGCTCGGCCCATGCCAACACGTCCGCCACCACGTCATCGCCCGACGCCAAGCGCATCGGGTCCAGCGCGTAGGCCGGCCGGCCGCTGTCGATGAATGCGGCGACTTGCCCGTTGGTCGCGGTGGAGCAGCTGCCTGCCACCACGGCCTGCAAGCCCACTGAACGGGTTTGCGTCACGGCCTGCGCGGCGCTCAGCCCCCAGTTGCCCGGCAGCCCGATCGCCACACCCGAACCCGCGGTGACCAACGGCATGCCGCGCAGCGCCGGCCCCAGAGTCAGCAGATCCTGGTTCGACACGGCGTCCACGATGGCGATCTCGACGCCGTCTTCCTTCAACGCTTGAATGCGTGCGCGGATCGCGTCAGCGCCCGCCGCCACCACGGTGTAATCGATCAGGCCGACTTTGCGTGAGGTCTGCGCAGACAAGACGCGCACCAGGTTCGGGTCCGTCATCGGTGTCAGCGGATGATGCTGCATGCCCGATTCGTTCAACAGCACATCGCCCGCGAACAAATAGCCCTTGAAGACCGTGCGCTTGTTGTCGGGGAAGGCGGGCGTGGCGATGGTGAAGTCCGTGCCCAGGCGCGTCATCAGCGCATCGGTCACGGGGCCGATATTGCCCTGCGCCGTGCTGTCGAACGTGGAGCAGTACTTGAAGTAGATTTGCTCGGCGCCCTGCTGTTGCAGCCATTCCAACGCCGCCAGCGATTGCGCGACGGCCTCGTCGGCAGGCAACGTGCGCGTCTTCAGCGCGACGACCACCGCGTCGGCGTCATCGCGCAGCGGTGCGCCGGGAATGCCGATGGTCTGCACCGTGCGCATGCCCGCGCGCACCAGGTTGTTGGCCAAGTCGGTGGCGCCCGTGAAGTCGTCGGCAATACAGCCCAGTTTGATGCTCATTTTTCCTCCGGCAGCGTGATGCCCGGGAATATTTTGATGACGGCGCTATCGTCTTCGCGGCCATGCCCGGCGGTGGACGCCTGCATGAACATCTGATGCGCGGTGGACGCCAGCGGCAGCGGAAATTTGGTGTGGCGTGCGGTGTCCAGCACCAGCCCCAGGTCCTTCACGAAGATGTCCACGGCGGACAGCGGCGTGTAGTCGCCCGCCAGCACGTGCGCCATGCGGTTTTCGAACATCCAGCTATTGCCCGCGCTGTGCGTGATGACTTCGTACAAGGCGTCGGCATTCACGCCTTCGCGCAGGCCCAGCGCCATGGCCTCGGCGGCGGCCGCAATGTGCACGCCGGCCAGCAGCTGGTTGATGATCTTGACCTTGCTGCCCGCCCCCGCGCGGTCGCCCAGGCGGTAGACCTTGCCCGCCATGGATTCCAGCACCGCGCCGCAGGCGTCGTACGCCGCCGCGCTGCCTGCCGTCATCATGGTCATCTGGCCCGACGCCGCCTTGGCCGCGCCGCCCGAAATCGGCGCATCCAGATACAGGACGCCCTGCTCGGCCAGCCGCGCTTCCAGCGCGACAGACCAGTTGGGGTCCACGGTGGAGCACATCACGAACACCGCGCCGGGGCGCAGGGC
Organism: Achromobacter kerstersii; assembly: GCF_902859595.1. Lineage (GTDB taxonomy): Bacteria > Pseudomonadota > Gammaproteobacteria > Burkholderiales > Burkholderiaceae_B > Achromobacter > Achromobacter kerstersii. The sequence continues at coordinate 171,535 of NZ_CADIJQ010000012.1, forward strand.
CGCGGCAATGCCGCCATCGCCGTACAGCACGGCTTCGGTCTGCTGCGCGTTGACGACCACGCTGATGATGATGTCGCACGCGGCGGCCAGTTCGGCCAGCGTGGCGCAGGCCACGCCGCCCTGCGCGGCAAAGGCGGCGGCCGCTTCGGCGCGGATGTCGTAGACGTGTACGTCGTGGCCCGCGCGGCGCAGGCTTTGCGCGATGCCCGCGCCCATGGCCCCCAGGCCAATGACGCCAACGCGGCGGGAAGTCGATTGCGAAGAGTTCATGTTGGGTTCGTCCGGGTAGATCGTCGGGGCGCGAGCGCTGCGCTTAACGCGTCAGGTCGTCGGCCATGTAGGCGCGGATGATGTCGGCGAAGTCCTTGTCGCCCGCCAGGCCCAGACGCGCCGCGCGCGTGGTGTCCCAGCGGCCCGGCCAACTGCCAACGATGCGTTCGACGCGCTCGTCGCGTTGCCACGTAATGCGGTCGGCCACGGCGTCGCCCGCCACCTCGCGCAGCGCCTGCGCCATCTCGGCAACAGAAACGGATACGCCGGGCAGGTTGATCGGTGCGCGGTCAGCGACAGCGTCTGCCGGCAATTCGCAACCGGCAATCAAGGCCTGGATCGCGCCGCGCGGCGACAACAGCCACAAGCGCGTGTCGGCGCCCACGGGGCACACGGCGGGTTCGCCGTTCAACGGTTCGCGAATGATGCCGCTGGCAAACGATGACGCCGCGGCGTTCGGGCGGCCCGGCCGCACGCTGATGGTAGGCAGGCGCAGCACACGGCCGTCGACAAAGCCGCGCCGCGTGTAGTCGGCCAGCAGCAATTCGGCGATGGCCTTTTGCGTGCCGTAGGACGACTGCGGATTCAGCGCGGTGTCGTCCTGCACGGTGTCCGGCAACGCGCCGCCGTACACCGCCACCGAGCTGGTGAAGATGACGCGCGGCTGGTGACCCAGCGCCCGGCATGTTTCCAGCAAGGCGCGCGAGGCGTCCAGGTTGATGCGCATGCCCAGATCGAAATCCGCCTCGGCTTGCCCGCTGACAATGGCTGCCAGATGGAAGATGGCGCGCGTGTTCTTGTCGATGGCCTGGCGCAGCACGGCGGGGTCAGCGATATCGCCCACCAGCGAGTGCACACGCGGGTCGGTGAAGGCATCCGTCTTGACCACATCCAGCAGATCGATCTGCGTGATGGGTTGCGGCCCGATGGCGTCCAGCGTCAGCGAGCCTTGCTCCAGCAGTTTGCGGGCCAGCCGCTGGCCCAGGAATCCGGCGCCGCCGGTGATCAGGATCTTCATGATGGGATGCTCATTGATTGTGTAGGTAAGGACGGGCCCAGCCCAGGCCGGCGGAGGTGCCGGCGCGCGGCCGGTATTCGCAGCCGATCCAGCCCGTGTAGCCCAACGCGTCGATGCGCTCGAACAGATACGGATAGTGCAATTCGCCAAGATCAGGTTCGTGCCGGTCTGGCACGCCCGCGATCTGGATATGGCCGATGCCTGCGATGTCGCGCTGCAACTTCACGGCGATATCGCCTTCAACGATCTGGCAGTGATAGCAGTCGAACTGCACCTTCAGATTGTCGGCGCCGACCTCTGCGCAAATGGCTTGCGCGTCGTCTTGGCGGTTCAGGAAGAAGCCAGGGATGTCACGCGTGTTGATGGGTTCGATCACGATGGTGATGCCGGCGGATGCCGCGGCAGCGGCGGCGCGCGCCAGGTTCTTCAGATAGACCTCGCGATGCGCCGCGCGGTTCTGGTCAGCGCGAATCAGCCCCGCCATGACGTGCAGGCTGCGGTTGCCCAGCTGCGCGGCGTATTCCAGCGCTTGATCCAGCCCGCGCTGGAACTCGGCCTCGCGGCCGGGCAAGGACGCAATGCCGCGTTCGCCAGCCGCCCAGTCGCCCGGCGGCGCATTGAAGAGCGCTTGCGTCAGACCGTTGTCTTGCAAGCGCGACTTCAGGTCCGCGGCCGCGAACTCATACGGAAACAAAAACTCCACGCCTTGGAACCCGTCGCTGGCGGCCGCCTTGAAGCGGTCCAGAAAGGCGTGTTCGGCGTACATCATGGTGAGGTTGGCGGCCAGGCGCGGCATGGCGATTCCTTATGAATAATGCGGTTCAGCGGTTGACCAGCTTGGCTGGCGTGAACCAGACCGCGATGGCGCCCACCACCAGCACGGCGGCCAGCACGTACATGCCGGACGCGGTAGAGCTGGTGACGTCTTTCAGGTAGCCGATCATGTAGGGGCTGGCGAAGCCGGCCAGGTTGCCAACCGAGTTGACGATGGCGATGCCTGCGGCAGCGGCGGTGCCAGACAGGAAGGCGGTGGGCAAGGACCAGAACAACGGCGCGCACGTCAGCACGCCGGCCGCGGCCATCGACAGGCAGACCAGCGAAATCACGGTGTTGTCGGCAAAGGACGCCGCCGCGGTAAAGCCCACGGCGCCCGCCAGCGCCGGCACGATCAGGTGCCAGCGGCGTTCGCGGCGTTTGTCGGCCGAGTGGCCCAGCAGGTTCATCACGACAATGGCGCACAGGAACGGAATGGCGCTAAGCAGGCCGATGTTGAATGCACCGGTCACGCCCGTGGATTTGATCAGCGTGGGCATCCAGAACGTCAGGCCGTACTGGCCAGCGACGAAAGCAAAGTAGATCAAGCACATCCACCACACGCGCGCGTCCGCAAACACGGCGCGCAGCGAATGCTTTTGCGTGCCGGTCTGCTTCTGGTCTTGTTCGATCTCGCGGGTCAGGATCTGTTTTTCATCGGCGGTGAGCCACTTGGCGCTGGAGATGCCGTTGTCCAGATACATGACGGTGACGACGCCGATGAGCAGCGCCGGAATGGCTTCAATCAGGAACATCCACTGCCAGCCTTGCAGGCCGTGCGTGCCGTGAAACGCTTCCATGATCCAGCCCGACAGCGGGTTGCCGAAAATGCCGGCCACCGGAATCGCCGACATGAACAGCGCAATGATCTTCGCGCGGCGATGCGCCGGATACCAGTAGGTCAGGTACAGGATGACGCCGGGGTAGAAGCCCGCTTCAGCCAGACCCAACAGGAAGCGCAGGATGTAGAAGCCGGTGGGCGTCTCGACGAACATGAACATGCCCGACAAGATGCCCCACGTGATCATGATGCGCGCAATCCAGATACGCGCGCCCAGGCGGTGCATCAACAGGTTGCTGGGCACTTCAAAGAGGAAGTAGCCGATGAAGAACACGCCCGCGCCCAGGCCGAAGACCGTCTCGCTGAAGCCCAGGTCTTGCGACATTTGCAGCTTGGCGAAACCGACGTTGACGCGGTCCAGATAGGCGATCACATAGCAGAGCATCAAGAACGGCACGAGCCGCCAGAACACCTTGGCATAAGCGCGGGCGGTCTCGCGGGATTCAGGCTGTGAGGCCGCAGCGGGTGCGGCGGTCGACGCCAAGTCCATCGGGGGCATGAAAAGTCTCCAGGGATGCGCCGTGCGGGTCCGCGCGTGTTGGCGTGGCGGCCTGCCGGCTTTGTACGGGTATGGGGAGTAATGCGAGGGTTGTCAGTACGGCGAAATCAGTAGCGCGCGCCGAAGGTCACGCGCAGGTCTTCGATGGCTTCGGCGGACAGCGGCGCGGGGCGCGGGTTGGACATCAGCCACAAGCGCGCGGTCTCTTCCAGTTCTTCCAACGCATACGAGGCGTGGGCGACCGAACGTTCCCATACCACCGGGCCCAGCCGCTCGAACAACGCGCCGCGCACCTGGCTTGCGACCGCAGCCACGTCGGCCGCCGCTTGCGCGTCGCCGGGCCGGCGATAGCCGATCAGCGGAATGCGGCCCACCTTCATCACCTGATACGGCGTGATGGGCGGCAGCACTTCATCTGGCCGCCACACACCCGCCAGCGTCAACGCAACCAGATGCGTGGAATGCGTGTGAATGATGCCGCGCGACTCGGGGCTGGCGCGGTAGATGCCTTGATGCAGCACGAGCGTCTTGGACGGCTTGGCGCCCGACACCCAGTTGCCGTCCAGATCCACCTTGGCCAACTCGGCCGGATCTAGCCGGCCCAGGCAGGCGTCGGTGGGCGTGATGAGCCAGCCGTCGTCCAGGCGGGCGCTGATATTGCCCGCTGCACCAACGGTGTAGCCGCGGTTGTAAAGGCTGGCGCCGACGGTGCAGATTTCTTCGCGGACGCGGTTTTCGGCCTGCATGATGATGTGTCTCTTGAGTAAAAGTTATCGGGTCATCATACAAATTTTGGCTTTGCCTGCCATACCGGGTAAACCCTAGTCAGACATAAAAAAGGCCCGGACTGCTGCCCGGGCCTGACCTGCTTTCCAGATGACAAACGACGTTTATTCGAGCACGCGCCCCTTGGTTTCAGGCAGCAGCAACGCGGTCACGATCACCACCGCATACGCGCCCGTGGCGAACGCGCCGATGGCCCAGCCCAGCCCATGCGTCTGGCTCAAAAAGCCCACCAAGCTTGGGAACAATGCGCCAATGCCGCGCCCGAAGTTGTACGCGAAGCCTTGGCCCGATGCGCGCACGCCAGACGGGAACAGCTCGGTCAAATAAGCGCCGATACCGCTGAAGATGCCCGACGCCGCAAAGCCCAGCGGAAAGCCCAGGAACAACATCTGATGATCGGTCAGCGGCAGCTGCGTGTAGGCGTAGACGCTGATGGTGGACAGCACCGAGAAGATCAACAGGTTTGCACGGCGGCCCAGGCGGTCGGCCAGATACGCGCCCGCGATGTAGCCGCAGAACGAGCCGAAGATGATGACCATCAAGTACCCGCCGGTGTTCAGCACCGACAACTGGCGCTCCACCTTCAGGTAGGTCGGCAGCCAGGTGGTGATGGCGTAATAGCCGCCTTGCACGCCCGTGCACAGGATGGCGGTGATGACCGTGGTTTTGATCAGCGCGGGCGAGAAGATCGTCCAGAACGAGGCGCGCGCCTCACCCGCCTGCACCTTGGCCTGCGCACGCTGGAACACTTCGGGTTCAGGCACGTTCTTGCGGATGTACAGCACCAGGAAGGCGGGCAACACGCCAATCCAGAACAGGCTGCGCCACGCCCATTCGGACGGCAGCACCGAGAACGCCACGGTGTACAGCACCGCCGCCGCGCCCCAGCCCACGGCCCAGCCGCTTTGGACGGTGCCGACCGCTTTGCCGCGATGTTCCGCGCGCACGATTTCGCCCATCAGCACCGAGCCCACGGCCCATTCACCGCCAAAGCCCAGGCCTTGCAACGCGCGCAGCATGAACAGCTGTTCGAAGCTCTGCGCAAAGCCAATGGCCACGGTGCACGCCGAGAACCACAGGATGGTGTATTGCAGCACGCGCACGCGGCCGTAACGGTCGGCCAGAATACCGGCCAGCCATCCGCCAATGGCGGAGAACAGCAGCGTGACCGTACCCAGCATGCCCGCCTGGCCCTTGTCGATGCCCCACAGCGTCATCAGCGTGGCGATCACGAAGGTGAACACCATGAAGTCCAACGCGTCGATCGCCCATCCGCCAAACGCCGCAATAAACGTGCGGCGTTCGGTTTTGTTCAATTCTCTGTACCACTGCATGATTTGCCTCGTTCGTTGTTGTTGTGAGGGGCTTATTTCGACGGCGCGAAGCCGTACAAGCGTTCCGGATTGCTGACCAGAATGCGGTGGCGGATGTCAGCATCGGGCGCCCACAGCGCCAACTGGTTGCGCAATCGGCCCGTGTTGACCATGCGCGTCAGATGCACGTGCGGCCAGTCGCTGCCCCAAAGCATGCGGTCGGGTGCGGTGTCGATCAGCGCTTGCGCCCACGGCACGACATCGCTGAAATCATCGAAGCGTTCGCTGATGCGATACGCGCCCGACAACTTCACCCACCAGCCGTGATCCTGCACCAGATGCTGCAAGGCCTGGAACCCGGCGCTGTGAATGCCTTCGGCAACCGGCATGTGGCCCATGTGGTCGACCACGCCCGGCACCGGCAGCTTGCGCATGCGCGGCAGCAGCTCGGGCAGTTGGCGCGCGTCCAACAGAAACTGCATGTGCCAGCCAAAGTCTGCAATGCGGTGCGCCAGCGTTTCCATCGCATCAAAACCGATGCCGCCGCCAAACAACACGTTGATGCGCAAGCCGCGCACGCCCGCGGCATGCATGGCTTCAAGCTCGGCATCGGTGACGGTGGGTGCGACCACGCCTATGCCGCGCAGCTGGTCGGGATGACGGCGCAGCACCTCAAGCATGTAGCGGTTATCGGTGCCGTAAACGCTGATCTGCACCAGCACACCGCGCGACATGCCGGTTTGCTTCAGCATGGCCAGATAGGCGGATTCGGAAGCCGGCGGCGGCGTGTAGCTGCGTTCTGGCACCAGCGGATAGGCGGTGGCGTCGGTGGCGATGACGTGCGCGTGCGTGTCGCAAGCGCCTGCGGGAATATCGAACGTGGCCGCGTCCATGTCGGGCAGCGGCGCAAGGCAAAGGGGCGGTTCCTGCTGAGGCAGGCCAGAGGGCGTCGAGGTCATGCGTTTGTCTCCTTGATTCTCAATCGCAACATGATCATGCCAGCAGGCATGCCCTGCGCGATAGAGGCAAGACGCACTTTCCTTATGCCTGAAGCCCGGCGACTGACGCCGGGCGGTCAACGCAAAACCGCCGCGCCGGCATGGCCGGGGCGGCGGTCTTTAAATCGAGTAGTGGTATTCGCAGGTCAGCGTCGCCTTGAGCGGGCTGTTGGTTTGCGCACCCGCCGCCGAGCGCGGGCGAGGCGCCGTCAGCTTGGCCTGGAACGTGCCGGCGACTTCGCCATCGGCCTTCTTTTCAATCGCCACGCTGGACGGCAGCGCGTACAGCGTCAGCGCGACGCCCTCGGCGGGCACCAACAGCGTGAACACCGATTGCGGGAAATCTGACACGACATAGCTGTTGGAATTCGTGTCCGACGTGAACGCCAGATTCGCGTCGAAATAACGCAGGGTCACGTTCAGGTCTTCCGACGACGGCGACGGGATGACGCCTTTCAACGCGACGTTGCCGCTTTCCGATACGCAAGACAGTTCGGCCGGCGCGGAGCCGGCGTGGGCGACGCCCGCCAGCAGCATGCAGGACAGGAACCAGGTGGCGCGTGCAGTCATGGGCGTTTCCTTGCGAATGGGTAGCGGGAAGAAGGCGCCCAGTTTATGCGGAAACGGCGGCCGCGCACGAGGGCGAGATTCCGCGACGTTCAGCCCCGATCAGCCCCGTTCAACCGCGTTCAGCCGCGTTCAACCGCGTTCAACCGCGTTCAACCGCGTTCAACCGCATGCAACCGCATTCAGCCGCGTTCAGCCACCCATGGCCCGGCAAAACGCCTGCGCGTCGCCATCGATGATCACGCCCGACGGCAGATAGCCTTCGCGCTGCTTCGTGGCCCGCAGTTGCTGCGCCAAGGCCGCATCCCCGCCCACCGCGTAGACGAAGACGCGCACCGATTGGGCAGCCGCGTCGCGCAACAGTTGCGGGTTGGCGGCCAGCGTCATTGCGTCCACATGCACGCCCACGGGCGCGCCCACATTGGCCGCCAGGTTGGCCAGCCATTGCCGCGTGAGCTTGGGCGCAGTGGCGCGTTGCGCCACGTACTTGCCCAGCGGGTTGGCGCTGACCGACTCCGCATGGCGCGGGTCAAAGACGATCAGGCCCAGATAGCCCTGGCGATCGGTGCCGCGCACGCAGCGCAGCGCCTCGGGAAAGGCCGACGTGATCATCCAGTTGCCATGCGGCAGCGCCTGCTTCATGCCCGCCACCAGTTGCCCCACTGGCGCGCAGTCGCGATACACCACCTTGAGTTCCGCATTGAACGTCTTGGCGGGCTGCGCCGCCGCCACGCGCAACGCGTCATCCAGGAACGGCGGTGGTGAACCCCCGCCCTGCCCCAATAGCTTGGCCCCGCGCCAATCCGCGCTGCTTAGTTGCAGCACCGCCTTGCGCCCGACGCCGCCCACCGTGCGGCCCGTCAGCATGTCGTGATGCAGCACCCAGCGGCCGTCCTTCAGCCGTTGCATGTCGATCTCGACACCGTCCCAGCCGCCCGCATACGCCGCGCTGATCGACGCCAGCGAATTCTCTGGCAGCGTGGGCGCGCCCCGGTGCGCGTGCACCTGCATGCCCAGGCACGCGGCGCTTGCGCCCGACCACGGCAGCGCAGCGGCAAGCCCCACCGCGATCACGCGCTTGGCCCGCGACGCCGCGGCAAAACGCTTAGCCCGCATCGCCGCAAGCCAATGCTTAGCTCGCACCGCCGCAAGCAAGTACTTAGCTCGCATCGCCGTGATATCCGTACTTGATGCCGCCCAACACGCGCGTGCGCACCGTTTCGTTGAACGGGTAGGTGTAGGCCTGGCCCACCACCACCACGTGCGCCACATTGGCCAGCACGCGGCGGCGCAGCGCCTGGCCGATCGATTCATCATCGCGGCCGGATTCCACCCGCGACATCTGCTGAAAGAGTTCGCTCTTGGTCACCCCGTTCTGCATGAACGAGAACGCCGTCCACACGCAGGCGAGCGTCAACACCAGCGCCAACCCGGCCGCGCGCGTGGCGGTGCGGCCCGGCTCCTGGCCGGCCGGCGTACGCCACCACACCACCAGTTTCGCGATCAGGTACAGCAGCTTGGCGAAGTGGCCCACCGCGCCCAACAGCGAGAACAACAACGCCACCGGCGGCACGATGGCCGCGCGCGCCGCGTCTTCACCCAGCTTGTAGTGCTGGCCGCCGCGTGCGAAGTCGGCATTCGTGGCCGAGAAGCGCGGCATCGCTTCGTCCACCGCGCGGTCCAGCATGCTGTCGTACAGGCGTTTGAAGCTGGCGGCATCCGTGTAGTTCGACGCGACAGGCATGTTGACCGGCACCATCAAGGTTTGGCGCAACAGTTTCTGCACGCCGGGGCGCCCCACGAAATCCTCGTACGACAGGCCCGGCGGAATGGCGTCGCCTTCCACATGCACGGTGCGGCTGCGCATCGTCTTCCAATACTGCTGCGCAACCGCGGCATTGAAGGTGGCGCGGTCATGCGGCTGCCAGTCGCCCGGCACCGGAATGCGCTTGCGCACGTCTTGCACGACCCGGCCTTGATAGCGGGCAGGCACGTTTTCCGGCGTCCAGCCGCGGCGCGACAGGTTGCGGCGGTAATCGCTCCAGGCGCTGTCCTGCTCGCGCGCCAGACCGATATCGGACGCAACCGGCACGCCCGCGTATTTCTTCCAGCGGTCAGCCACCGACTGCATCACGCTGGTGTAGACCTGGTGATAGCCCCGAATGCCCGGCGCCGTCATGCGGACTTCGCGGTCATCGAACGTGAAGGTCTTCATCTGGCGTTGCAGATCGGTGCGGATGACCTGGCGCTTCTTGGGCTCGACCTTCTCGTCCAGGTTCTCGATGTTGGACAGCAGCACCTGGAACACCGCCAGGAACGCCTTGCCCTCGGGCCGCGCATAGACCTCGTCGTCGACCAGCCCGTCCAGATGCAGATCGCCCTGGACCAGCGAACGTTGCAGCAAGCCGGAATTCGTGGCGATGCGGCGGAAGTCGCCATCACGCGTATCGACCAGCACATTCACAATCAGCTTGATGGCGCTGAACACCAGCAGCGCGGTCACGGCGCAAGCGACGGCGATCTTCAGATACGACGGCTGGCCACCCGTACGCAAGCGCCGGGTCAGCAGCAGTTGCAGCACGACCAGGGCGGCCGCGATGCCGGACAGCGTGCGGCCGAAGAATTCGAGTTCTTCGATGTCGTGCGGCGTGGCGCGGCTGCCCACCACGTCCAGCAAGCGGGCGTTGAATCCCAATTCAAAGCTGAGGTAAATCACCGTCAGCACGATCAGGAAAAGAATCTGGCGAATCTGAGCTTGGCGCACGTCAATCCCTCAGATCAAGGCGAGTCGAGGTGATTTCCTCGTCAGGCAGATCCAGCTTGGCCGGCGTGCGCGATGCGCTGGCGCTGCGGGAAGAGGCTGCACCGGTGGCGGCGGCCGTCGGCGCATCGCCGCCCGGCACGCGTTGCGGTGGCGGCGGAATGACCCGGCCTGCGGATTGGGTGCTGGTCTGCATCGGCGCAGGCGCATCGGGCGTGGCCGAACGCGACGGCGCGGCAGATGGCGTTGACGTTCCCGGCTTGCCAGGCTTTCCCGATTTGCCCGATCGGCCCGATTTCGCGGCGGGCGCGGCCGGTGGCGGATACACCCCATACAGGCGCAGCGAATCCATGTACCCCGGCGGATACAACGATTCGTCGGCAAAGGGCTTTGCGCGCGGGTTCATGCCCGCCACGGTCTTGACGTCGCCCCGGCGCATGCGGCCGTCCTGCGTGTAGACGAAACGCTCGATGACCGAGCCCTTCGGGAAGTCGAACGTCAACGCGCTGCGGTCGTCCTGCACCAGCACGGCGGGCCGGTCGCGGCAGTTGCCCAGGTCCCACGACAACACGTCGGACCCTTCAATCGCCAGCACGGTGTAGCGGTAGTCGCAGTTACGCCGCTGCGTTTCGATGACGACAACGGTGCGCGGCCCCACGTTCTCGGTACGCGCGATGCGGGCCGAATCCACATTGTTCAAGGGCACCACGCGCTGGTTGCCCGACAGCTTGACCGAGAAGTTCTTGCCCTCGCGGCGCAGCGTGCCCAGCCCCCCGTCCTGCAAGGGGAACTGGCCGATCTCGGTGCCGAACAAGGCGGCGGTATCTACGCCATAGACCAGCCCGCCCCGCGAATTGGTCTTGACCGCGCAGGCGCTCACCGTCCCCAGCAACAGCAGCATGGTCGCAAGGCGCAGGAGCAGAGAACGGGAAAAGAACTGCGGAGACAAAGGCGAACGGGATAAGGGCAGGCGCATCGACATCATCGTGGTGGCGGGAAATCCGGCGGCGGCAAGGCGCAATTTCCGTCAAAGCCCTGCAATGTATCGCAAAGTTACAGCGCAGGGCCAGGGCTGTTTCAATTCCGCCTTGCCGGTTTGGCCTTTATTGCGAGGCCGCTTGCTTGAGCTCCAGCGCGTCCTTCACCAACTCGCCAGCGCTGTGGCGGATGACCGACACGCAACGCGCCACGATGGCGCGCAGCAGCGCTTCGGCGGGCAAGGTGTCAGGCGCGGCCACAAAGCTTTCCAGCGAGGCCGACACGCGGCCGGCCTTGCCGCCACGGTCTTGTTGCAGGCTCAGCTTGACGGCCTTGCAGCGGTTGTTCACCGCGTTGATGACTTCCAGCAGCTGAACGCGGGTCATGCCCAGTTCCTCGGCGTCGACAAAGCTCGGGTAGACCAGGCGCAGGAATTCCGGGTCCGACTCGCTCAGGCTGAAGAACATGGTGCCCAGGTCGGGATAACGGAACTGCACGTCGCCGTCGTCGTCAACGCGGGCGACCAGGCCCAGTTCTTCTTGCACGACGGTCTGGTACAGGGCGGCAAGCGGGGTGGGGTTCGACATGATTGGACTCTCCGGGTGGATGGTTGGCGGCGGGAATTGCGCGCCCTTGTCCCCTGCTACGCGCCAGCCGCGAAAAGGTTCGAAAAATTTTTATCGAAAAATAAATCGAACCTTTTTCGCCGCCATGCATAGCTAGGGGTACAGGCACCCCGCCACCACTAATAAGGAAAGACCATGCAAGAAGCGAAAGAGCCGCGCGACGTACTGACCCAGGCCAAGGCGCACGGCGCCCGCTGGGCATCCCTCTTCGTCCAGCGCGTGAACCGGGGCGACGCCGTGGGCGCCGTCCTGTTCCTGCTGGCCACCACGATGTTCTCGGTGATTTCCGTGCGCATGATGGGGTCGAACGCCAGCTTGAGCTTCTATGACCTGCTGCGCTTGCAGAATGGCGGCAACGTGCAGGGCGCAATGGCCGGTCAAGGCTCGGGCGCCGGCATCTATGCGCTGCTGTGGCTGCTGGCGGTTGTGGGCCCGTTGCTGCCGTCGCTGTTGAACCATCGCGCCGGCCGTCTGGGCTATTTCGCCCCGCTCGTGTTGTGGCTCATTGCGTTGGCCGGTGTGGTCTCGCAAGTGCGTGAAGTGATGAACGCCACGCGCCAGTTCGCCGGTTTCATGGGCAATTCGCGCGCCAGCCGCAACCTGGCGGGCGACATGGCGTCGAACCTGTGGAACAGCATGAGCTTCGGTTTTGGCTTCTACCTGTCGCTGGCGATCGTCATTGCGTTTACCGTCCGCGGCGTCGCCGTGCTTCGGCGCCGCGCTTGATTTTCCGCCCCTGCACGGCTAAGGTGCCGCAGCCCTCGCCCTGGAGGGCTGCGGCATTTTCCGCCGATGGGCTGACGTTCCGCGTCCAGTTCGACACCAAGAATCTGAACCATGAACACGCTCGATCCCAAGCGCTACGTCATCAACAACGTCGACGCGTTGCTGCGCATCATGCATGCCGACCCGCGCTACGCGCTGGAATTCCGCAACAAAGCCGAGCAGCACATCACGCTGAAGCTGCGCAAGAAGTTCTTCAACACCTCGCCGGAAGGCGTGGTGGACGCCTTCAATAATGCGCTGATGAAGTTCCTGCAAACGCGCACGTTCAAGGACGAAGGCTTCCAGCATGGCCAGCCGCCGGGCGGCTGGGCCGCGCATGAGCTCGCGGTCAGCAAGCTGGGCGGCTACCTGTATCGGGGGTCGCTGCACGAGCTGATCCAGATGCATCGGCGCACCCGGCACGAAGTGCGATGGACCGGGGCGGACGGTGACGGCGGGCCCGACGACACCGCCTTCGACGACGCGGAAGACGTGGGCGACCCGTCGCCCTTTGCCGACCCCGCGCACGCCTACGAGCATCTGTCGCTCGTCAAGCGCATGCGCGACTGCCTGAACAAACTCAGCGATACCCTGCGCGCCACGATGTTCCTGTATCTGGACGAAGTCCCGATGGAGCAGATCGCCAAGCAGCAGGACCTGCACGTGCCTACCGTCAAGAGCCGCTTGCATGCCGCACGCAAGCTCGTGGCCGAGTGCACGCGCAAAGGAATGGACTGATCATGTCTGAAGACCGAGTGCTGTCCTATTTGTCGGGCGAGCTCGACGACGACGCCCGCCGCGCCTTCGAAGCCGACATGGCGCGCGACCCCGCGCTGCACGCCGAAGTCGAAGAATGGCGCACGCTGTCCCAGGCGCGCCAGCTGGCCCACAACGAAATCGGTCAGGCCGACCGCGACTCCGCGTTCCTGCGCGCGCTGGCCGAACGCCCGCAGCCTGCCCCCGCCGCGCCTTCGCGCGCGCGCCGGCTGTGGCAATGGCTGTGGCCCACGCCCGCCAGCCCGCTGATGCCGTTGGGCTGGGCGCTGGCCATCATGTTGTCGGTCATCGTGGTGCAACAAGCCCCGCTTGACGTCGCCGCGCCGGACGGCGTGCTGACGCGCGGCGGCGGCTCCTGCCCACGGCTTGTCGTGGACCTGCCTGACGCGCTGAGCGCCAAACAGCTGCGCAACACCTTGTCCCAGTACGACGTGTCGATTGTGGACGGCCCCGACGCCGATGGCCGCTACGTGCTGAGCGCCGCGCGCGAGTCCTCGTTGCAAGATGCCGCCCGCGCGCTGGGCGTGCTGTCCGCCACCCCCGGCCCGGCCGGCGTTTGCCCCCGTCCCTGAGGTCCGGCATGAAGACGAATCCGCTTCCGGTTGCGATGCCCTTGCCTATGCCTTGCTCTGTGCCTTTGACGCGCCGGCGGCTGCTTGCCGCCATGCTGGGCGCGGGGTTGTTGCCGCTGCATGCTGGTGTATTGGCCAACCCGGCCGGGGCAGACTCGCCCACACCCTCGCCCATACCCGCGACCAAACCCTCGCCCATACCCGCGACCACAAACGCGACCACACCCGCTCCCAAAGCCGCGCCTACACCCACCGCCGCCAAGCATCGCTACGCGCTTGTCATCGGCAACGCCCGCTACGCGGTGCCGGCCAACGCGCTGGTCAACCCGGTCAACGACGCGCGCTTAATTGCCGAGTCGCTGCGCAAGCGGCAATTCGACGTCACGCTGCTGACCGACCTGACCACGGCGCAAATGGAAGACGCCGTCGACGAGTTCGCCACGCGCGCAACGGGCGCCGACCTTGCGCTGGTGTATTTCGCCGGCCACGCGGTGGCGGTGGACGACGTGAACTATCTGTTTGGCGTGGACCTGGCGTTGCCGTTGGGCGAAGTCCGCATCCGCACCGCGCAGCAAAGCTCACTGAGCCTGAAGCGGGTATCGCAAGCGATGCGCCGCGCCAACGTGCGCGCGCGGCTGATGGTGCTGGACGCCTGCCGCACGAACCTGACGCGTGGCGCGTCTTCGGCCGGGCTGGTCCACACCGTGCCGGCCGGGGGTGAACTGATCGCCTTCTCCACGCAGCCCGGCGCCACGGCCGAAGACGGCTTTGGCAACGACGGCCCGCGCCATAGCCCCTACGCGTATTACTTCGCGCAGGGCTTGGACGACCTGCCCGCCTCCGCCCCGGTCGAGAACTTCTTCAAGCAGCTGACGGGCGACGTGCAAGTCGCCACCGCTTACCGCCAGATTCCGCACTACGCCAGCAGCCTCGTGGGCACGGTCACGTTCACGACCCTGGCCGACGGGCAGACGCCCGCTGTGCCGGGCGGCAAACCCGGGCAAGCCGGCCGCGGGCCGTCGCCCACGCTGGGCCGCGACTTGATCAAGGCGCGCATGAGCGCGTGGGAATTCGAAATTGAACGGGGCGCGAAGTACCTGGACGAGCCCCGCCTGGCCTCGCTGCAAGCGCGCGCCAAGGCCGGTGACGTGGTCGCCATGACCACGTTGGGCCTCATCGCCGAAAACGGCGAACACGTCGAGCAGGACTACAAGGCGGCGGCCCGCTGGTATCAACGCGCCGCCGACCAGGGCTTCGCACCCGCGCAAACGTACCTGGGCGAACTGACCGGCATGGGCCGCGGCGTACCCAAGAACTACAACGTGGCCGAACGCCTGTTCCGCGAAGCCGCGGAAGCCGGCCACCGCCGCGCCGCGCTGGATCTGCTGGATGTGCGCGCGCGCATGGGTGAGCCGATGGACCCGCGCGAATGGATGACCGTGCTGCAAGACGCCGCGCTCAACCCCCTGGGCATGCCCACGCCGGGCATGCCGCAGATCCAGGGGCTGCCCGATATGCCATGGATGCGCGCGCCGGTCATGCGAGCGCCCGGCCGGCCCTGAATTCGTCGGCGCGGCGCACTTCGGCTAGGATGGAGCACTTGTCCCGCCAAAGGAAACCGCCATGCCCTTGATGAAACATCTGGCCTGCGCCGCCGCCCTGGCCCTGTCGCTGCCCTTGGCCGCGCACGCCGAAACCGTCACCCTGCAAGCCGCCAGCGCCACGCCCAGCGCCGACCCGCACACCGGCGCCCGCGTCGTCGATGTGGCCTTGAAACCCGAAAGCCAAAAGGCCCTGGCCGACTTCACGCGCAACCGCGTGGGCAAACGCATTCAGCTGCGTTCGAATGGCGTGCTGCTTACGTCCGCCACCTTGCAAAGCCCGCTGGAAGGCGACAGCTTTCGCATCACGGCAGGCGAACACGGCTTTGCCGGCAAGAGCGCCGAAGACATCGCGCAAGGCATCATGAAAGACGGCGGCCTGACTGTGGACGACGAGAACACGGCCAAGTAGCCCTTGCAGTCAACGCTGGCAGGCGGGCAGCGGGTTCAGTTCGTGATTTCGAACAAGCCCGCCGCGCCCATGCCGCCACCCACGCACATCGTGACGACCGCGTAGCGCACGCCGCGCCGGCGGCCTTCGATCAGCGCATGCCCTGCCATGCGCGCGCCTGACATGCCGTAGGGGTGGCCAATGGCAATGGCGCCGCCGTTCACGTTCAAGCGGTCGTCCGGAATGCCCAGCTGATCGCGGCAGTACAGCACCTGGCAGGCAAACGCTTCATTCAACTCCCACAAGCCGATATCGTCGATCTTCAGGCCATGGCGCGCCAGCAAGCGCGGCACCGCAAGCACCGGGCCGATGCCCATTTCCTCGGGGCCGCAACCGGCGACCGCCATGCCCCGGTACGTGCCCAACGGCGTGAGTCCGCGCCGGCGCGCCTCGGCCGCGTCCATGATCACGCAGGCCGACGCGCCATCGGACAGCTGCGACGAATTGCCCGCCGTGATGTGTTCCCCGGTCTGAAGCCGCTGGCCGTTCTTGAACACCGGTTGCAGCTTCGCCAGACTTTCCAGCGACGTGTCCGGGCGGTTGCCTTCGTCACGCGCCAGGGTCACGGCTTGCGTGGACGTCTGGCCCGTGGCGCGGTCAGTCACTTGCATCACGGCGGCAAGCGGCACGATCTCATCATCGAAACGCCCCGCGGCTTGCGCTGCAGCGGTGCGCTGTTGCGAACGCAGCGCGTAGGCGTCTTGCGCGGCGCGCGGAATGCCATAGCGGCTGGCCACGATCTCGGCCGTTTCCAGCATGCTCATGAAAATTTCGGGTTGCTCGCGCATCAACGCATCATCAAACCAGCGGTGGCGGTTCATCGTGTCGTTCTGCACCAGCGAGATGGATTCCAGGCCGCCCGCCACCACGATGTCCATACCTTCCTGCGTGACTTGCCGCGCGGCCGTGGCAATGGCCATCAAGCCGGACGCGCACTGGCGGTCCAGCGTCATGGCGGCCACGTGCGCGGGCAAGCCGGCGCGCAATGCCGCCTGGCGCGCCACATTCATGTGGGTCGTGCCTTGCTGCAGGGCCGCGCCCAGGATCACATCTTCCACCTCGCCGGGCGCAATGCCCGCGCGCGCCACCGCATGTGAAATCGCGTGGCCGCCCAAGGCAGGCGCGGTGGTGTCGTTGAACGCCCCGCGATAAGCGCGGCCAATCGGCGTGCGCGCGGTGGAAACGATGACGGCTTCTCTCATGATTGGGTCCTGTGACTTAGCGATGCCAGACGGTGTGGCTTTGTTCACGTGCGAATTGGGCGACGTAGTACGGCCCCAGGCCGCCCTTGCCGGTCATGCCTGAACCCTTCCAGCCGCAAAACGTCTGGATGCCCGGCCACGCGCCGGTCGTCGCGCCGCTGGCCCGGTTCACGTACAGCGCGCCGGCTTGGGCGCGATTCAGGAACAGGTCGATCTCGTCCTGCTCTTGCGCGTAGCAGCCCGCCGTCAGGCCGTAGTCGACGTTGTTGCCGTCGTCGATAGCGGCATGCAGGTCGGTAAACGGCAGCACGGAGACGAAGGGCAGGAAGAGTTCCTTGCGATTCAAGCGGTGATCAGAGGGCAATCCGGCCGCCACCGCAGGACGCACGTAGTGGCCATAGGCCAGTTCGCCCGCGCTCAATCGGCGCCCCCCGGCCAGCAGCCGGCCCGCGGCGCTGACGTCTTCGCACGCCGTGCGGTAGCGCCGCCAGGCGGCTTCATCGATCAGCGGCCCCATGAACACGCTGCGGTCGCGCGGGTCGCCCACCGACACGGCTTCGGTCGCGGCGCACAGCCGTTCCAGGAAGGCGTCGTGCACGGACGTGTGCGCATAGACCTTCGAGCCCGCCGAACACTTTTGCCCTTGCAGCCCAAAGGCCGATCGCACAACGCCTTGCACGGCCACATCCAGATCGGCGCTGGCCGTGACATAGGTGGGGTTCTTGCCGCCCATCTCAGCAATCACGGGCCGCGCATGGCGGCCTTGGGCCACGGTTTGCAGCAAGTCCATGCCCACTTCCAGGCTGCCGGTGAAGGCATAACCATCCACGTCCGCGTGATGCGCCAGCATCGCACCGGTCTGCGCGCCGCCGAATACGCCATTCACGCAACCCGGCGGCACGCCCGCCGCATCGCAGGCGGTGAGCAGCAGCGCGCCCGTCAAGGCGGCGCGGGGCGACGGTTTGTAGACGACCGCATTGCCCGCCAGCAAGGCCGCGCACACCATGTTGACCGACAAAGCCAAGGGAAAATTGAAGGGCGCAATCACGGCGAAGACGCCATAAGGGCGCAACACATCGTGCGTGCTTTCATTGTCGAAGGCGCGCGCAAGCGGCTGGCGATAGCCGTCGCTGCGTTCGGCCTGATCGCAGTAATAGCGGATCAGGTCCACCGCTTCTTCGGCTTCGCCCAGCGCTTCCATGCGCGACTTACCTATCTCGATCATCGTCGCCATGGCAAAGTCGTACTTGCGTTCAGACAGCACCATCGCCAAACGCCGCAACACGGCGATGCGCGCCGTCCAGCCTTGCCCGGCCCACGCCGGCTGCGCGTGGCGGGCGCAGGCGATGGCCTGGTCGACGGTGTCTGCGCCCGCGCTGGGAAAGCGGCCGATCAGCAGCCAGTGATCTATCGGCGAATACGATTCCTGCAACGGCTCGCCCGCCACCGCGCGGCCATCGAAGCGATGGCGGTAATCCAGGCCCAGCATGCGAGATTCAAAATCGGGCAGGCGCTGGTCCAGCACGTTGTGCACCGCTGAAAAGTCGGTATGGATGTTCGAGTACGTGACGCGAGGCAGGGTGTGGTCGATCACAGTCGCTCCCGAAGCGGCGTTCAGGCCGAGGCGCGCACCAGCGGTTCCAGCGCGCGCCGCAAGGCCGGCGGCAATTCGACGGGCCGGCTGCTGGCGCGGTCGACATAGGCGTGCGTGTAGCTGCCTTGGGCGGCGGCGCTGTCGTCGTCGCCGCGGAACAACGCGAATTCATACGTCACGCTAGTGCGGCCCAGGCGGCCCACGCGCAGGCCCAGCACGACTCGGTCGGGGAATGACACCGGGCGGAAGTACGACGTCTGGCTGTGCACCACCAGGCCAATCACGTCGCTCTTTTCCAGGTCCAGCACGCCCAGCTCGACGAGTGTCTGGTTGACCGCCGTATCAAAGTACTCGTTGTAGACCACGTTATTCATGTGGCCGTAGACATCGATATCGCGCAGCCGCGTGGTCATCGGCAGCAGGCGAGGATAGTCGGCGCGCACGTGCGGCGCGGCGCGTTGGGGTTGGGCGTGCTCGCTCATGCAGCCTCCTGTGCGCGCTTCAAGATGCGCGCCACATGCGCCAGGCCTTCGGGCGGTTCGATGTGGCGGGACAGGCTGGCGATCTCGTCAAAATTCGCAGCGATGTTCTCCGGCGTGCGTTCGCCTTCGGGGAAATACATGCCCTCGCTTTCGACGATGGCCAGGCGCGCGTAGGTGCCCGCGCCCGCCAGCAACGCCGTGCGGCTGGGCGCGCCCTCGCCCACCAGGAACAAAGCGGCGGGGGTAACGAACGCCGGGTCCAGCGCCCGCAGCGCATCGGCATCAAACATCTCGGCCGTCATGCGGGTGGCGGCGGTAGGCACCAGTGCGTTGACGTGGATGCCGTGCTTTTGCCCTTCCAGGTGCAGCACGTTCATCAAGCCCACAACGCCCGCCTTCGCCGCGCCGTAGTTCGACTGGCCGAAGTTGCCGTACATGCCAGACGTGGAGGTCGTCATCAGGATGCGGCCGTAGCGCTGCTCGCGCATGATCGGCCACACGGCGCGCGCGCAATTCGCCGAGCCCAGCAGGTGCACGTCGATCACGGCGTTGAAGTCGTCGGCGCTCATCTTGGCGAAGGTCTTGTCGCGCAGGATGCCGGCGTTGTTGATCAGGATGTCGACGCGGCCCCAGGCGTTCATGGCGCGCGCCACCATGGCGTCCACGTTGGCGCTGTCGCACACGTTGCCGTCGTCAGCAATGGCCTGGCCGCCTGCGGCCACGATCTCGTCCACCACGGTTTGTGCGGCGCCGCCAAAGTCGTTGACCACAACCCGGCAGCCGCGCGCGGCCAGTTGCAGTGCATGGCTGCGGCCCAGGCCTTGGCCGGCGCCCGTCACGATGGCGACGCGTTCATCGAAGCGAATGCTCATGGAGTTCATCCTTGAAGAATGGTCATGGTGATCCAGTCGGCCACCAGCGCGGGGCGCGGGGCGCCCTCGATCTCGACGGTGACGGCGTACCGGGTCGTGAATTCTCGCGCGTTGCGCGGCGTGAATTCGCTCAACACGAAGCGGCCCCGCACGCGCGCGCCCACCGGCACTGGCGTCAGGAAGCGGACTTTGTCGAAACCGTAGTTGATGCCGATGGCGCCCTCGAACGCGGGCAGCACTTTCTGGCTCAAGGCCGTCAACAGCGACAGCGACAAGAAGCCATGCGCGATGGGCCCGCCAAAGGCGCTTTCGCGTGCGGCGCGCGCCGGGTCCACGTGGATGAACTGGTGGTCATCGGTGGCGTGGGCAAATAGATCCACCTGCGCCTGCGAAATGGTCACCCATTCCGATACGCCGATTTCCTGCGACACCTGATCGGCCAGGGCTTGGGGGCTTGCGGGAGCGTGAACAAGGTCTGTGGTCATGGGCTGCTGGGAGTCGAATGCGAAGGGGATGGCAGGCTGAAAGGCAAAAAACATACCGAGTAGTATAAACTTCGGTTTTCTGATTTGTACAGCCATTCGGCCACACGGACGAGGCCGCCCCCCACCACGCGTTCAAGCCAGGGGTTCGGCCATGTATCGGCGGGCAATTGGCTAAACTGGCGCTTTGCCGTAACGCATGGATGGAGGAAGGCGCATGAAGGGGGAACCTACGGTGACGGCTGCACGCGATGACGGCATGGGCAACATTGAACTACTGACCGCGGCGGCTGAATGCTTCATGGAGCAAGGGTTCCACGCATCCAGCATCGACGACGTCGCCCGCCGGCTGGGGGCTACCAAGGGCCGCGTCTACCACTACTACCGGTCCAAGACCGATCTGTTCTTCGACGTGCACCGCGAAGGCATGCGGCGCAACTTCGAAGCCGTGCGCCCAGTCATGAAGGAAAAAGGCACGGCCGCCCACCGGCTGGCGCTGATGCTCAAGCACCACGCGCTGTCGATGATGGAGAACCTGGCGTTCGAGACGGTCGTGGTGCAAGGCGTGCATATGCATCGCCTGGGCGCGACCACCCCGGCCCAGCGCCAGACGCTGGCCGAACTGATGACCATCCGGGATGACTTCGAAGCGCTGTTCAAGCGCGTGGCGTACGAAGGCGTGGAAGATGGGTCGTTGGCTATTGACGACGTTTCCGTGGCGGTAAAGGCGGCGCTGGGCGCCATCAACTGGCTGGCCGTGTGGTATCGCCCGCGCCTGGGCGAAACGCGCGATGACCGCGAGATCCTGGCGGGCAAGGTGGTTCACACCATCATCGCGGGCTTGGGCACACGCGGCTGAGGCAACACGGCGCGCTTCTCGTTGAAGCGCGCCGCACACTATTGCTATCGCTTTCAGGCCAGCCGTTTCCGACCAACCGTTTCAAGTCAGCCGCTTTCTGGCCAGCCGCTTTCTGGCCAGCCGCTTCAAGCCAGCCGCTTCAAGCCAGCCGCTCTCGGCGCAACCGTATCCCCGCCGCGTCACGGTCCCACGTGCCATCGGCCAGCCCCTCGCTGCGCAGCACATGCTTTTGCAGCTTGCCGCTGGCGGTCTTCGGCAGTTCTTCCACCACCCGCACGTAGCGCGGCACCATGTAATGCGGCACGCGTTCGGCCAGCCAGTTCACCAGCGCGCCAGGTTCGATTTCCGCACCGTCCACCGCCGTCACCACCGCCAGCACTTCGTCTTCGCTATGTTCGCTGGGGACCGCCACGGCAACCGCTTCGCGCACGGCAGGGTGCGCGCAGATTTCTCCTTCCAGCTCGAACGACGAGATGTTCTCGCCCCGCCGGCGGATGACGTCTTTCAGGCGGTCCACGAAAAAGAACGTGCCGTCTTCGTCGCGCCGGAACGCGTCGCCCGTGTGGAACCAGCCGTTGCGCATGGACGCAGCGGTGGCCTCGGGGTTGCGGTAGTAGCCCGAGAACAGCGCCCAGGGCCGATGCGAGCGGATCAGCAGTTCGCCCACCTGGCCGTCTGGCACCGCGCGGTCTTGCGCGTCGCCCACGCGCAGTTCAAACCAGGGGCGGGGCTTGCCGCAGCGCCCGGCTTCGGTGAGCCCGGGGCCCGCGCTTAACGGACTGGCGATTTCGGTCATGTTGTAGACCGTGTACAAGTCCACGCCAAAGCGCGTCTTGAACGCCGGCGCGTCTTCGCCGAAGGGCACGATGAACGCCTTCTTCAAGGTGTGCTCGTGGTCGCGCGGCGATGGCGGCTGCTTGAGCAAAAAGTTCGCCATCACGCCCAGCAGCAGCACGACCGTGCTCTCGGTGTCGCGGATGGCGTCCCAGAATTCGGCCGTACGGAACTCCGGCACCATGGCGATCGAGCCGCCATAGGCCAGCATCGCGTACACGTACAGCGTGCTGCCGCAATGGAAGATAGGGCCCGCGATCATGCAGCGGTCATCCGGCGTGATGCAGTCAAACGCGTCCGGCCCCATGGTGTAGATCTGCACGTATGACGTGACGACGCCCTTGGACAGCCCGGTGGTGCCGGACGTGTACATGATGGATTGGGTATCCCAGGGTTCGATGGGCGTTTCGGTGGCCAACAAGTCCGCCCCCGGTTCGCCCGATGCATCCACCAGCGCGGCAAACGACACGCCCGCGGGCGCCGCAGGGGGAGCTTCCCCTTCACCCGTCAGCAGCACGCGGCTAAGCGCCCCCGGCGACAGATCCTGCAAACGCCCGACCAGCGCGCGGTGCGCGAGCATCAGCTGCGCCTGCGCGTTGTCCAGCACATGCTCCAACGGCCGGCCGCGCAAAGCGGTGTTCAGCGGCACATACACCGCGCCCAGGTAATTGATGGCGAACCAGTTGGTCAGCAGCTCTGGGCCGTTGCCCATCCAGCACAGCACGCGGTCGCCCTGCTTGACGCCTTCGCGACGCAGCGTGGCCGCGCGGCGGCGAACCTGCGCCAGCGTTTGGTCATAGGTCCATGTGGGTCCCCCATGGAAACGGACAAAGATTCTGTCCGGTATCTTTTTCGCCTGGCTTTCCAGCAGATAGCGCAACACGCACGCCTGGCGGTCGGGAACGGCCGCCCGAGCCTCGTCGTTCATCAACTGTCTCCTCGCTTTGTTATTTCGCTTATTTTTCATGACTTTTCCGCCGCCATCCAGCGCGGGCAGATGCGGACTTACCCGCACACCCCCTGCCAGACGCCCCGCGGAGTCTTGCGACTTTCAACATACTTGGTAGTATATCCACGAAATAAACCTGAAGGACAGCGGATGAGCATGGTTTCAATCGAGCGCGATGACGGCGTGGCGGTGGTGCGTTACGACCGGGGCGGCAAGGCGAACGCGCTGAATCTGGCGGCTATCGAAGCGTTGATCGACGCCGCGCACGAACTGGCGCGCGATGACCGCATCCGCGCCGTGGTGCTGACAGGCACGCCCGCCATCTTCAGCGCGGGCATCGACCTGAAAGACCCTGCGCTCTGGCTGCAGGGCGACCCCCTGGCCACGCAACGCGCGCTGGCGCGTGGCGAAGCGCTGTGCCGCGCCTGGAGCGAACTGCCGCAGGTGACCATCGCCGCCATCGAGGGCGCGGCGGTGGGCGGTGGTGCGGTGCTGGCGCTGGCGTGCGACTGGCGCGTGCTGGGCGCCGATGCGTTTCTGCGTTTGCCGGAAGTGCGCCTGGGGCTGCCGCTAGCCTGGGGCGGGCTGCCGCGCCTGGCCAGCCTGGTCGGCCCGGCACGCGCGAAGCGGGCGCTGTTCACGGACTTGCAGCTGGATGCCGCCACGGCTGAAGCGTGGGGCCTGGCTGACGGCGTCGCCCCCAAAGGCGAAGTCGTTCACGCCGCGACGGCACTGGCGCGGGACGCCGCCGCCTGCCCGACGCTGGCGCTGCGCCTGACCAAGCGCGCCATCGACGCGCAATTCGACGCGAGCCCACACGCGCACGCGCAGACCGATCAATTCCTGTTGTGCCATTTGCTGTCCCCCGCTGCGGCGGTGTAGCGCCACCTTGTAGCTCCCACTTTTAGATACGCCATTCAGACCCGATCAAAACGGGCACCCATCCTGGAGGAAAGACATGAAACCACTGCTTAGCGCCCTGCTTGTGGCCGGCGCCTTCGCGCTGCCGGCTGCGCACGCCCAATCCGACAAGCCCATCCGCATCGGTGTTCTGACCGACCTGTCCGGCATGAACGCCGACCTGTCTGGCCCGGGCTCGGTGGAAGCCGCCCGCATGGCGGTGGAGGACTTCGGGCCAACCGTGCTGGGCCGCAAGATCGAAGTCATCGTCAGCGATCACCAGAACAAAGCGGACGTGGGTTCGGCCACCGCACGCCGCTGGATCGACCAGGACAACGTGAAGGCCATCGTGGATGTACCGACGTCTTCCGTTGCGCTGGCCGTGCAAGAGATCACGCGCACCGCCAACATCGCGTTCCTGGCATCCACCGCCGGCACGTCGGACCTGACGGGCAAGGCGTGTTCGGCGTCAACCGCGCAATGGACCTACGACACCTACGCACTGGCCAACGGCACTGGCCGTGCGCTGACCGAATCCGGCATCAAGAAGTGGTACTTCCTGACGGCCGACTACGCGTTCGGCCACGCCTTGCAGGCCGACACGGAAAACGCCGTGAAGCAAGCGGGCGGGCAGACCTTGGGCGCCGTCAAACACCCCCGCGCCTCGAACGATTTTTCGTCGTTCCTGCTGCAAGCCCAGGCCTCAAAAGCCGAGATCGTGGCGCTGGCCAATTCGTCGGGCGACACCACCATGGCGATCAAGCAAGCCAATGAATTCGGCCTGATCAAAGGCGGCCAGAAGCTGGCCGGCCTGCTGATGTTCATTACGGATGTCGATGGCGTGGGGCTGGACCAGGCGCAAGGCTTGGTGCTGACGACCGGCTTTTACTGGGACATGGACGACCGCACGCGCGACTGGAGCAAGCGCTACGCCGAACGCATGAAGGGCCGCGTGCCGACGATGGCGCAAGCGGGCGTGTATTCGTCGGTGCTGACCTTTCTGAAGGGCGTGAAGGAAAGCGGCAAGCTGGAAGGCGATGCGGTGATGAAGCAGATTCGCGGCATGAAGATCGACGACATGTTCGCGCGTAATGCCTATCTGCGCGAAGATGGCCGGCTGGTGCACGATATGTACCTGGTCGAAGTGAAGAAGCCGTCGGAATCCAAAGCGCGCTGGGACTACTACAAGATTCTGCGCACCATCCCCGGCGACAACGCGTTCCGCCCGCTGAACCAGGGCGGCTGCCCGTTGGTGGCTGCGAAGTAACCTTTCACTCGCGCGCCCAACGCTAGAGGCTGCGAAGTAACCTTTCAAACGCGCGCCCAACGCTGGTGGCTGCGAAATAGCCTTTCGCTCGCGCGCCCAACGCTAGAGGCTGCGAAGCAACCTTTCGCTCGCGCGCCCAACGCTAGAGGCTGCGAAGTAACCTTTCACTCGCGCGCCCAACGCTGGTGGCTGCGAAGTAACCTTTCGCTCGCGCACCCAACAAAAGGCCGGCCCGTGCAAACGGTGTCGGCCTTTTGCTGGGCGCGCGCCATCGTTTGGCGCCGTGCGCGCCGCGCCCGTCGCCCTTAATCTAATCGTCAAATCTTCCACGCATTCAGCTGACTGTCATTAACCTTTCATTTGCGACTTCTAGCATTGCTCGTCCCTTCAAGGCACAGCCCCCAAGCCAGGAATCCAAATGAGCAAATCCATTTCCGACAAGACCGTCCGCAACCCCAGCCAGAACAGCCCGTTCAGCGACATTCTGGAAAAGAACATGTCGCGCCGCATGGTGATGCGTGGCGGTCTGGCGGCCGCCTTCGCCACCATGACGACGCTGGGCCTGGCGGGCTGTAACAGCAGCGACGACGATGACGACATCTCGGGCGGCGGCACGCCGCCGACGCAACCGCCTGAAGTGCCCGGTGGCGGCACCGAGCCGCCCGCCGCGCTGAAGCTGGGTTTCGAATCGCTGCCCAACTCGATGACCGACGGCTGCGTCGTGCCCAACGGCTACGTCGCTCACGTGTTCGCGCCCTGGGGCACGCCGCTGAACGACAACGCCCTGCCCTGGGACCAGAACGGCAACAACTCGTCGAACGACCTGCTCAACTCGATGGGCATGCATCACGACGGCATGCACTTCTTCCCGATCGAAGGCAGCTCCACCGAAGGCCTGCTCGCCATCAACCACGAGTACATCGACCCGGCTGCGCTGCATCCGAACGGCCCGACCACGGTTGCCGGCAAACGCCCCGCCGAAGAAGTGCGCAAGGAAATCAACGCGCACGGCGTGGCCATCGTCCACGTGCGCCGCGAGAACGGCCGCTGGAACATCGTCAACAATTCGCGCTTCAACCGCCGCTTCACGTCGGCCACCGCCATGAAAATTGCCGGCCCCATCGCCGGCACCGACTGGGTCAAGACGCCGTTCTCGCCCAACGGCACGCAAGTGCGCGGCACCAACAACAACTGCGGCAACGGCTACACGCCGTGGGGCACCTACATTACCGCCGAAGAAAACTGGGCGGCCTGCTTCGTGAACACCGGCACGCGCCCTGCGCACCAGCTCCGCGTGGGCGTGTCCGCAGGCCCCGCCGGCCGCTACCAATGGGAAACCGCGCAAGGCGATCCGTCGGAAGTGCTGGGCGAATTCGCGCGTTTCAATGTCACGGAAACGGGCGCCAGCGCCACGCAAGACTGGCGCAATGAAGTCAACGGCTTCGGCTACCTGGTTGAGATCGACCCCCACGACCCCGCCAGCATCGCCACCAAGCGCACGTCGATGGGCCGCTTCGCCCACGAAGGCTGCGCCTACAGCAAGCCCGAAGCCGGCAAGCCGCTGGCCTTCTACAGCGGCGACGATTCGCGCTTTGAATACATCTACCGTTTCGTGTCCGAAGCCGTGTGGGACCCGAAGGACGCCGAGCGCACCGACCGCCTGGCCGTGGGCGCCAAGTACCTGGACAAGGGCACGCTCTACGTTGCGCGCTTCAACGAAGACGGCACGGGCGAATGGCTGCCGTTGATTGGCGCCACCAAGGGCACGGGCGGACGCACGCTGGCCGATGAATTCGGCAGCCTGGACGCCATCCTGATCAACACGCGCGGCGCCGCCGACTTCGTGGGCGCCACCCCGATGGACCGCCCCGAGTGGACGGCCACGCACCCGACCAACGGCGACATCTACCTGACGCTGACGAACAACAGCAGCCGCAACGCCACCAGCGGCACCAACCCGCCCAACCCGCGCCTGAACAACGTCAACGGCCACATCATCCGCTGGCACGACGAAGCCGGCTCGACCCAATTCGAGTGGGACATCTTCGTCTTCGGTTCGAACGCCGCCGCCAACGCCGACACCAACCGCTCGGGCCTGACCACGCTGAACCAGCTGGCCAGCCCCGACGGCCTGGGCTTCGACCCCCGCGGCATCCTGTGGATTCAAACCGACAACGGCATCGATGGCGGCCGCAACAACGACGTGGCCCGCGCCACCAACGACCAGATGCTGGCCGTGATCCCCGGATCGCTGGCCGACAGCACCGGCACCGGCCCGGCCATCAACGCGTCCAACCAGGCCGACCTGCGCCGCTTCTTCGTTGGCCCCAACGAAGCCGAAGTTACCGGTTTCGCCTTCACGCCGGACTACACCAGCATCTTCCTGAACATCCAGCACCCGGTGAACTGGCCGGCATACGGCACGGATGACGCCACCGTTGCAAGCGCAGGCACGGTACGCCCGCGCTCATCCACGGTGGTGATCCAGCGTGCCGATGGCGGGCCGATCGGGGTGTAACCCACACGGCCACCGTTCAGAAAGAGAAGCCGCCGCAAGGCGGCTTTTCTTTGGAGGCGGCGCGGGGGTTCCGCTGCGATCCGCCGCGATCTGTGCCACGCGATTCGAACCGGGCCAGCCGCCTGGCGCCGGGGTCACACGCCACCGTGGTAACGCACCACCGTGTATCGTTCGCCTATCCGTTTTCCTGACATCTACATCCCCTATGACTCCAGACCAACAACTCCTGCACGCGGCAAGCAAGAACGACACCGCGGCCATCGAACAGGCGCTGGCGCTGGGCGCGTCCGTGAACACCCGCAACGACTTCGGCGGCACCGCGCTGTTCTGCGCCGCCACAGACGGCGCGGCCGATGCCGCCCGCGTCCTGCTCGCGCACGGCGCCAGCCTATCCAGCCGCGCCGGCCACGGGCTGACCGCCCTGCATCAAGCGGCAAGCTGGGACCGCGAAGCCGTGGTCGCCCTGCTGCTGGAGGCAGGCGCCGACGTCGACGCCGTCATGGATGACGGGGGCACGCCCTTGATGGCTGCCGCGGCGCGCGGCAATCTGAAGATCGCGCAACTGCTGCTCGCCCGTGGCGCCCAAGCAGACCTGCGTGACAACGAAGGCTGGAACGCCTGGGCCTGGGCTACCGAAAAAGGCGCCGAAGAACTTGCCGATCTTCTGGAAGAGGCAGGCGCCGAACCTGCGTTTCCGGGGGAGTAAACGGAAAGCCGGCGCCTCGGATCGACATGCAGATGTTTACATTCGAGGCGAACAAAAGCTGATCCGTTTTTGAATCTCGGGGGCATGAGGGGTAAGCACTTATTCGGTACAATGGCATATCCCATACGTATATCCCCAGGAGATCAACATGGAACAAGGCTCCATCTTCAAGAGCAATCGCAGCCAGGCCGTGCGGCTGCCTAAAGCAGCCGCTTTTCCTGACGACGTCACGCGCGTGGATATTGTGACGGTCGGCCGCGCGCGACTCTTGGTCCCCGCTGGGGAATCCTGGGACACCTGGTTTGCCGGCGATTCAGTGACGCCGGACTTTTCTAATGATCGCGATCAACCCGCAGATCAAAGGCGCGAGGACTTGTAATGCTCAAGTTCATGCTCGACACGAACATCTGCATCTTCACTATCAAGAACAAGCCAGACGTGGTTCGGCAGGCATTCAACCAACGACACGCGCAACTCTGCGTCAGCGCAATTACTGCGATGGAACTCGCCTATGGCGCCGAAAAATCGGCAGCTGTTGCACGCAATCAAGCCGTTGTTGAGGGCTTTCTGGCGCGACTGGATGTTCTTGACTATGACTTGGCCGCAGCAGACAGCACGGGGCAACTACGCGCAGAGCTGGCCCGAGCAGGGACTCCTATCGGACCTTATGACGCAATGATTGCCGGGCACGCGCGTTCTCGGGGTTTGATTCTTGTCACGAACAACACGCGTGAGTTCGCTCGCGTGCCAGGACTGCGTCTGGAAGATTGGACCTGACATCGAACCATTAACCCGTAGCCTTCGCGCATTTTCTTTGTATTAATCGCGCATGATTGAACAGCCCGATTGAATATCAATCAGATAATCTTTAAATAAAAAATTTCGTCGAAATTTATTTAAAAAAAGATAATCTTCGTTGACCGCCACCCATCGATTAAGTAATCTTCAAATGTGAGTTAAAGCTCACTATATTTACAAAGCTACCCTCATCCTTAGTACGATTAGGAGCTCGACCATGAAGAAGCAGCTTTTGATGATTGGCCTTATCGGTTCGATGGCCTTTTCGGGGGCCAGCATTG
>NZ_CADIJQ010000013.1 GCF_902859595.1 Achromobacter kerstersii
AGCCTGAAACTATAACACAACTTTTGCAGATTATGCAACCGGCTTTTGCCTAATTTGCATCCTATCTTGCAACCCCGCCGCTTTTGCTTTCGCGCTAGCTTTGGCCCTGAACTCAGGGGCTGGTTACTGCTCAGGTGGCTAGCAATTTGATCCGGGTAAACCCTTGATCAACATCACCAGCCAAGCCCAAGACTATAGCACGATTTTTGCGGATTGTGCAACTGGCTTTTGCCTAATTTGCTGCAATCCTTGCAATAACCGCTTGACTCTCATTTCTGATCGCTTCGCGGCAGACCTGGCTCGTTTCCCCTTTTGGAGACCCTCGTTCGGCCTGTTGCGCTTGCCTTGCCTTCGCGGTTCAAAACTGTCTGAACTGCGAAGGAGCGAGACTATAGCACGGAAATTTTCCGTGTGCGCCCAAGATGACACCCTTTTTGCAGAAAGATGAAGTTTTTAGGGGACGCACCGAAGCCAGTACCCGCAATCCCAGCCGCATTGCCTCAGCAGGCCCTTCCCACAGGGCACGCCCACGTTTGCCGGGGGGTTCTTCTCCACTCTATATATAGGAGGGTGCCAATTAAGTAGGCGCTAGGTAGGCGCGCACTAAAAGTTAGGGCTACTCCCCCTGCCAGTTAGGGCTACTCCCCTGCCGAAACGCATCCGTTAGGCCCGCCTTATAGACCCTCTATATATAGAGATGGCAAAAACCTTTCACAGCCTGAGCTCGGTGGTCTCCTTGATCTGCTGCAGCGCGAAGAAAGAGCGCATGTCGATGACCGCAGGGTGGCGCATCAACGTGTCCATCGCGAATTTGGAGAAATGCGCCAAGTCAGCCACCTGAATGCGCAGCAGGTAGTCCATATCCCCCGACATGGCATAGCACTCAACCACTTCCGGCCAAAGCTGCACGTCGCGGGCAAAGTCGCTCATGGGCGCATGGCTGGAGCCGCTATGTTTGTTCAATCGGATGTTCACGTAGGCAAGCAACCCCAGCCCGACCTTTTCTGCGTCGATCAGAGCCACGTACTTCTTGATGAAGCCTTTCTCTTCCAGGCGGCGAACCCGGCGCAGACAAGGGCTGGGCGAGAGCGAAACCCGGTCAGCCAGCTCCTGGTTACTGAGCCTGCCATCCCTCTGCAGCTCAGCCAAAATCCTTAGATCTGTCCGATCCAGCTCGATGTCAGACATTTTTAGCCCCAAATTATTTATTGACGGCAATATTATTGCTCAATGGCGCATGTATTGAGCCATCTTTGCAATTGTCTGCCTGCGCTTCCTTCCTACAATCTCCGTCTAGACTTGAAGAACAAGTCGTCCTGAAAAATGATGCAAGGGAGCAGACCTATGAGCAGCGCTTTCCAACCCTGGGACAACCCGATGGGCACCGCCGGGTTCGAATTCATCGAGTACGCCGCGCCGGACCCCGCCGCGCTGCGCAAGGTGTTCGAGCTGCTGGGCTTCAAAGCCATCGCCAAGCATCGCCACAAGGATGTGACGCTATACCGCCAAGGCGGTGTCAACTTCCTGATCAATGCCGAACCGGATTCTTTCGCTCAACGCTTCGCGCGCCTGCATGGCCCGTCGATCTGTGCGATTGGCTTTCGCGTGCAAGACGCCAATGCCGCGTATAAGCGCGCGCTCGAACTGGGCGCCTGGGGTTTCGACTCGCATAGCGGCCCGATGGAGCTGAACATTCCCGCCATCAAGGGCATTGGCGATTCGCTGATCTATCTGGTTGATCGCTGGACAGGCAAGGAAGGCCACGGCGGTATCGGCGATATCAGTATCTATGACGTCGACTTCGTGCCGGTGGACCCGGGCAACGCGCAAGCTGACCTGAACCATCGCGGCGCCGGCTTGACGCTCGTGGACCACTTGACGCACAACGTCCACAAGGGCCGCATGGCCGAGTGGTCGGAGTTCTACGAACGCCTGTTCAATTTCCGCGAAGTGCGCTATTTCGATATCGAAGGCAAGGTAACGGGCGTCAAGTCGAAGGCCATGACCTCGCCGTGCGGCAACATCCGCATTCCGATCAACGAAGAAGGCACGGAAGAGAAAGGCCAGATCCAGGAGTATCTGGACCTGTACCGCGGCGAGGGCATTCAGCACATCGCCATGGCAACGGATGACATCTACAGCACGATTGAAGCCCTGCGCGAATCAGGCGTGGTGTTCCTGGACACGCCGGAAACGTACTACGAGCTGCTGGATCGCCGCTTGCCCAACCATGGCGAAGACGTGGCGCGCTTGCAGAAGAACCGCATCCTGCTGGATGGCGCCCCCGGCGGCGGACTGCTCTTGCAGATCTTCACTGAAAATCAAATCGGGCCGATCTTCTTTGAGATCATCCAGCGCAAGGGCAACGACGGCTTTGGTGAAGGTAACTTCAAGGCGCTGTTCGAGTCGATCGAACTGGACCAGATGCGCCGCGGCGTCGTGAAGACAGTCGAGTAAGGACTTCCCCCGCCAGCGCTCGGTGCTCGGGCATCGGCGCTGGCTTTGATACCTCACCTGGTGGTGAGGTTTTTTTTGCCCGCTCGAAACCGAACGAGCAAACCGGACTCAACGCGTCAGGCGGTCCTGGAATTGCTTGCGAAACTTGGCGACCTTGGGCGCGATCACGAACTGGCAATAGCCCTGCTCGGGATGCAGCGCGAAGTAGTTGCTGTGATAGTCCTCGGCCTGCCAGAACTTGGCGGGCGCCAGCAGCTTCGTGACGATCGGCGCGTCGTAAACCTGTTGCGCCTCGACCTCGGCAATGACGGCTTCCGCTTGCTCGCGCTGCGACTCGTTCTGCCAGAAGATCGCCGACTCGTACTGCGGGCCGATGTCATTGCCTTGACGACCCGGCGTGGTGGGGTCGTGCGTGGCGAAGAAGACGCGCAGCAGATCGCTGAACGACAACTCGGCAGGATCGAATTCCACACGGGCGACTTCGATGTGGCCGGTGTCCTTGCCGCACACCTGTTCGTAGCTGGGATTGTCGACGTGCCCGCCGCTATAGCCGGGCAGCACGCTTTTGACGCCCCGCAGATCAGTGAAGACCGCTTCAACGCACCAGAAGCAGCCGCCGCCAAGAACGGCGACTTCGTTGCCCGGAGAGGGTTGTTCTGCCATGACGATTCCTTTCTTGTAGTCGGCCGCTACCTGCGGCCGGCGCCCCGGCTTCATGCACGGGGCATAGAGAATAAGGCTACTGCTTGGGCGGTGCCAGCGACAAGATCCATTCGGCTAACAGCCGGGCGTCTTCCTGGCTGACGTGCGTCTGGGCGGGCATGGGCACGGCGCCCCACGCGCCCCGGCCGCCCCCTCGGATTTTGCCCGCCAGGTAGTCCACCATGGCGTCGCCCTGCCCTGCATAACGTTCCGCCACGCCCTTCAACGGCGGACCCACGCGCTTGATTTCCACTTGGTGGCAGGCCATACAGGCTTTGCTCTTGGCCAGATCCAGGCCAGTGGTTTGCGCATGGACCGCGCCAGCGCTCATGACGCCGGCCACGGCCAGCCACACACTAATCTTCAAATGCATCGGTTACTGCCCCACGGCTCGCGGTGCTGGCGAGCTTGCCGAATTTGGCGAGCACACCGCGTGTATAGCGCGGCTTGGGCGGGACCCAGGCCTGTCGACGAGCCGCCAGGTCTTCGTCGCTAATATTGAGCTGCAACAACAGCTTGTGGGCATCGATGGTAACCGAATCGCCCTCTTGAATCAGAGCGATCGGGCCGCCAACAAATGCCTCGGGTGCGACGTGACCCACCACCATGCCCCACGTGCCGCCGGAAAAGCGGCCGTCGGTGATGAGCCCAACGGTTTCGCCCAAGCCCTGCCCCACCAACGCGGACGTGGGCGCCAGCATTTCGCGCATGCCGGGTCCGCCCTTGGGGCCTTCATAGCGGATGACCACCACATCGCCATCCTTGATCTGCTGGGCCATGATGGCAGTCATCGCGTCGTCTTCGGAATCAAAGACGCGCGCGGGGCCGGTCATGACGGGGTTCTTCAGCCCGGTAATCTTAGCCACACAGCCTTCGGGCGACAGATTCCCCTTAAGGATGGCCAGGTGCCCTTGCGGATACAGCGCGCGGTCGATCGGCATGATGACGTCCTGATCCGCGCGCGGTGCGTCCGGCACGTGTGCCAGGGTTTCAGCAATGGTCTTGCCGCTGATGGTGATGCAGTCGCCGTGCAGCAGCCCTGCGTTGAGCAACAGCTTCATGACCTGGGGAATCCCGCCCGCGCGATGCAGATCGGTGGCCACATACTTGCCCGAGGGCTTCAAATTGCACAACACCGGCACGCGTTTGCGGATGCGTTCGAAGTCATCAATCGTCCACGGCACTTCGGCTGCATGCGCGATCGCCAGGAAGTGCAGCACGGCATTGGTGGAGCCGCCCGTGGCCATGATGACGGACACGGCGTTCTCGATGGACTCGCGCGTGATGATGTCGCGCGGCCGCAAGTTGCGCCTGACCGCGTCGACCAGCACGCGTGCCGATTCCGCGGCGGACACGACTTTCTCGTCGTCTTCGTTGGCCATCGTGCTGGAGTACGGCAAGCTCATGCCCATGGCCTCGAAGGCGGAGCTCATGGTGTTGGCGGTGTACATGCCGCCACAGGAACCGGAGCCCGGGATCGCGCATTTCTCGATCTGCTTGAAGTCGGCTTCGGGCATGCGGCCCATCGTGTATTCGCCCACGGCTTCGAACACCGAAACGATGGTCAGGTCATTGCCTTTGTAATGTCCAGGCTTGATGGTGCCGCCATAGACGTAGATGCCCGGCACATTGGTGCGGGCCAGCGCGATCATGCCGCCGGGCATGTTTTTGTCGCAGCCGCCGATCACCACCACGCCGTCCATCCACTGGCCCTGCGCGGCGGTTTCAATACAGTCCGCAATGACTTCGCGCGAGACCAGCGAATATTTCATGCCCTCGGTGCCCATGGACATACCGTCCGAGATAGTCGGCGTGCCGAACACCTGAGGGTTGGCGCTGGACGCTCGGATGGCGTCGATGGCGGCGTCGGCCAGACGCTGCAAGCCGCTGTTGCACGGGGTGATGGTGGAATGGCCATTGGCCACGCCGATCATCGGGTTGTCGAAGTCGGCTTCCTTATAGCCCAGCGCGTAGTACATGGCGCGGTTGGGCGCGCGCGCGACGCCGTGGGTGATGTGGCGGGAACGTTCGTTGTTCGGCATGGTCTGTCTCTCCTGTCGGCCGTCGGGGCGCGGACATGGCGAACGCACCCGGGAAGCTGGCTCGCTTGCATGCATGCGAATCTTCAGTGCTCGCCGGTTATTATCATTCAACTTTATTGTGTCGGGCAGAACATGCTGCAATATCCAAAATTCGACCCCGTAGCCTTGCAGATCGGGCCGCTGGCCATCCACTGGTACGGGCTGATGTATCTGGCGGGATTCGCCCTGGTGTACGTGCTGGGCCGCCGTCGCATCACCAGCGGCCACACCACTTCACTAAATGTGAAGGATCTTGAAGACCTGATCTTCTATAGCGTGCTGGGCGTGGTGTTGGGCGGCCGGCTGGGCTATGTGCTGTTCTACAAGCCGTCGTATTACCTGGCCCATCCGCTGGAAGTCGCGTATTTGTGGCAAGGCGGGATGTCGTTCCATGGCGGCCTGATCGGCGTGATCGTCGTCATGCTGCTGTTCGCACGCAAGAAGAAGCTGCCCTTTTTTGCAATCAGCGATTTCATTGCGCCGCTGATTCCGCTGGGCTTGGGATTCGGCCGCCTGGGCAACTTCATCAACGGTGAACTGTGGGGCCGCCCCACCGACGTGCCGTGGGCGATGGTGTTCCCGGACAGCGGCGACGGGCTCGCGCGCCATCCGTCTCAGCTGTATGAGCTGGGTCTGGAAGGCATTGTGCTGTTTGTGCTGCTTTGGTGGTTTTCGAGCAAGCCGCGTCCGCTGGGACAAGTGAGCGGGCTTTTCCTGATGGGATACGGAACGTTCCGCTTCCTGGTGGAATTCACTCGCGAGCCCGACAACTTCCTGGGTCTGCTCGCGGGTGGTTTGAGCATGGGACAGTGGCTGTCCCTGCCGATGGTCGCCTTGGGCGCCATCATGTTCAGTCTTACTGCAAAACGATCGTCCCGTTGACGGCGATGCTGACCGTGACGTCTCCCGCTTCCAGCGGGACGTCCGGGCTGTAGCCGCCAGAGGCGTCCTTGGCCATGGCTGCGGCGCCCATCATGCGCGGCATCGGCATCGGGCCGCCCGAACCGCCGAGTTCCAATTTGGACAAGCGGTAGCCTGAAAAGCCGAACGCATTGGCTGCGGCCAGTGCGCGGTCCTTGAAGGCCTGCGCGGCTTCTTTCAGCAGCTTGCGTTCTTCGGCTTCGCGCGCTTCGCGCGACAGCGAGAAGCTGATGTTCGAAATGGCGGTCTTGTCCGACAGCTTGGACGCCAGCGCGGCGGCCGCTTCGAAGTCCTTCGATTCCAGAACGATTTCGCCCTGGCCACGCCAGGAGCCGATCTTCCCCTTGCTATTGGTGTTCGGCCAGACGTTGTAGCCGCCGGTGCGAACCTCCACGCCCTTGGTGTCGCGCGCGCGCTTGACGGCGTCGTCCAATGCGGCCGTCAACTTCTTGCCTGCGGCCGGCTGATCCGGCGCCTCGACTTCCGCCGACAGCGAAATACGGACGGTGTCCTGCTTGACCTCGGACGACGCAGTCGCCTGCAACGTCATTTCGGGTGAGCGGTTCGTGGACGATTCCGTGGCGGCTGGCGCGGTGGCCGGCGTTTGCGCATAGACGGGTTGAACGGCGGCAATGGCGGCCACGGCTGCGCACGCTGCGCCGAGTTTCGTCAGCGAAAAAACAGGGTGTTTGAACATGGACTGGTCCTAGGAGGGAGGACTAAAGGAAAAAACCAGGGGGGAGGAAGAGCGGAGGGAGAGATGAGGTGCCCGGCGCGGACCTGCGCTAATGGCAGGCCCGCTGGGTAAATGCCCCGCCTGTGCCGTCAAGGCCGGCATCTCGAACCCTAGGGTAAGAGGTGGTCGCGTTCCGCGGAGCGTCGGGTTCGTCTACGAGAGACGATCACTCCAGCTCCACACTCCCGCAACCATATGCCGAAAGCATAGGTTCAGAGAATGTATGGCCTAGTCACGAACACGGCAGGGACAAACTGAAAATTCTTGAATACAGCTTATGAACGGTCAGAGCAGTTTTTCCTGACCCGACAAGGCGTCATCGAGTACTGCGTTCATGTCCTCAATTCTACGCTTGAAGTCGCCGACCGCCAAACCGCCTAGCGGACCGTCGGGTGCTTTCATGGCAAGAAGCTCGCCTGCGACCTGCAAAGCAGCCATCACGGCGATGCGTTCGTTGCTGGAAATCTTGCCGGTGCCTTGAATGCGCAACATCAGTTGATCGACGTGGCGCACGGCGGCCATCAGCGTGGGCTTCTCTTCAGCGGAGCAGGCCAGGGAATAGTCGCGCCCCAGGATGGTGACATCTACGCGTTCCATTAGTGTTGCTCTCCAGACGGTGCGCCCGGCAGACGGGCCAGCACGGCGTCGATGCGCTCGCGGGCTGCGGCGGCGGCCACGCGCAAGCGCTGTAATTCGGTGTCGCGGGATTGCAGGTTGCCCTGCAACTCGGTTTCTCGTGCCGAGAAACGCGATTCAAGCGATTGACGTTCAGTGGCTTCGCGAGCGAGCTGTTCACGCAGGGCGACTTCGGCCTGCTGTGCCTGCTCGAGCATCGCGGTGACCGCGCCGTCGTGATCTTGAAGCTTGCTTTTCAGCGTGACGATTTCAGCCTCGCGCTCGGCGGCGCGCTGCTTGAGCACGCGCTGCTCAGCTTCGAAGTCATTCAGGCGGAGGCGCAACGCGTCACGCTCTGCGTGGAGTTGGCGGGTGCGTTGCACCAGTTGCCCGATTCGGGCGGCGAGTTGGTCTAGATCTTGCAGCATGGGCGCTATCGTAAACCATCCTGAGTTGAACCGGGCCTCTTCACGCAAGGTGAGAAACCCGGCAATATTCAGTAGGAAATACGGTTGTGATTTCGGGCGGCGCGAGGCTAACCGATTCCGGCCCCTGAAGAAAAGTCCCCCTCCTCCAAATTCCCCGCATCCGGCCGATCTGGCTTTCGCATTTCTTTCTATAAACTTTCACTTAGCTTTCAAAAAACCCTCAAACCCGCTGCGAGGTTACATCTGGGGGTCGGGAGTTCCCGAATTCTAGGGAAAACCCCAGCCTTTCACCGAGCTTACAGGGTTTGCAGCGTGGCAGGCGTCCATTACCATTCGCCCTTTCAAGAAACCACGCCGTCGCTTTCAGAATAACTAATGGCACCCCGAAGTGCCTTTTTTGTGCCTGTCACTCGCCTTTCGGCGGGTCCCATCCGGCTACAAACTTTTTTATCTACATGCTGTAAACAGGAGCCAACCAATCATGCAGCTACGCAATCGACAGGACTTCTGGTCTGGGGTGATGTTCATCGCCCTTGGACTGGGATTCGCCTGGCAAGCCAGCAGCTACCAAATGGGTACTGCCGCCCGAATGGGCCCAGGGTACTTTCCTTTCTGGCTAGGCATTGTTCTGGCTTTGCTGGGCGCCATCGTGCTGCTTGGCTCGCTTTCCAAGAAAGCGCACGAAACGCATGTCGACAAGTTCGACTGGCGCATTGTTTTTCTCGTCGTGGGTTCGGTGGTGTTGTACGGCTTCATCCTCAAGCCGCTGGGCATCTACCTTTCGGTATTCATCCTGGTTGTCGTAAGCAGCCTGGCCAGCCATGAGTTCAGCCTGAAGGTCGCCGTCGCCAACGCGATCTTCCTGGTGGTGTTCTCGTATCTGGCATTCGTCAAGGGGCTGGGGCTGATCTTCCCGCTGTGGCCGTCCTTTCTGGGCATGAACTAAGGAGCAACCGGTCATGGAATTGTTTGACAACCTGATGTTGGGCTTTTCGGTAGCGTTTACGCCCGAGAACTTGGCCTACGCACTGCTGGGCTGCATCCTGGGTACGCTGATTGGCGTGTTGCCGGGTATTGGCCCGGTCCCGACCATCGCGATGCTGCTTCCGATCACGTATGTGTTGCCCCCGATTGCCGGCTTGATCATGCTTGCAGGCATCTATTACGGCGCGCAATACGGCGGTTCGACCACGGCAATTCTTGTGGCGCTGCCAGGGGAAACGTCCGCGGTGGTGACCGTGCTGGACGGTCACCAGATGGCCCGTAATGGCCGTGCTGGCGCCGCGCTGGCTATCGCCGCTCTGGGTTCGTTCTTCGCCGGTTGCG
Source organism: Achromobacter kerstersii (assembly GCF_902859595.1). Lineage (GTDB taxonomy): Bacteria > Pseudomonadota > Gammaproteobacteria > Burkholderiales > Burkholderiaceae_B > Achromobacter > Achromobacter kerstersii. The sequence goes on from NZ_CADIJQ010000013.1 coordinate 9,267, forward strand.
TCGCCACGCTGCTGTTGGCTGCGTTTGCGCCCCCGCTGGCTGAAGTCGCCTTCAAGTTCGGCCCCGCCGAGTACTTCTCGCTGATGTGCCTGGGCCTGGTTGGCGCCGTGGTGCTGGCTTCGGGCTCGCTGCCCAAGGCGATCTCGATGATCATCCTGGGCCTGCTGCTCGGCATGGTCGGCACCGACGTCAACTCTGGCGTTGCCCGCTTCGACTTCGGCATTCCCGAACTGCAAGACGGTATCGACTTCGCCATCGTGGCCATGGGCGTGTTCGGCTTTGCCGAAATCATGACCAACCTCGAGCAGAAGGAAAACCGCGTCGACATCACCGACAAGATCGGCTCGCTGTACCCGAACAAGCAGGAATTCAAGGAAGCGTACCCGGCAGTGCTGCGCGGTACCGCCCTGGGTTCGGCCCTGGGTATCTTGCCCGGCGGTGGCGCCGTGCTGTCGTCGTTTGCTTCCTACACGCTGGAAAAGAAGATCTCGCGGAATCCGGAACGCTTCGGCAAGGGCCACCCGGCCGGCCTGGCAGGCCCGGAATCGGCAAACAACGCTGCAGCCCAGACGTCGTTCATTCCGCTGCTGACGCTCGGTATCCCGGGTAACGCCGTGATGGCGCTGATGGTTGGCGCAATGACGATTCACAACATCCAGCCCGGCCCGCAAGTCATGACGAGCCACCCGGAGCTGTTCTGGGGCCTGATCGCCTCGATGTGGATCGGCAACCTGATGCTGGTGGTGCTGAACCTGCCGCTGATCGGCCTGTGGGTCAAGCTGCTGAAGGTGCCTTACCGCATCCTGTTCCCGGCGATTTTGGTGTTCTGCACGATCGGTGTGTATTCGTTGAACTACAACTCGTTCGACATCTTCACAACGGCAATCTTCGGTGTGATCGGCTACGTGTGGTCGAAGCTGAAGTGCGAAGGCGCACCGCTGCTGCTGGGCCTGGTTCTGGGCCCCATGATGGAAGAGAACTTCCGCCGTGCATTGCTGCTGTCGCGTGGCGATTTCACCACCTTCGTGACCCGTCCTCTGTCGGCTTCCCTGCTGGCCGTGGCCGCGATCCTGGTGATCCTGGTGGCTCTGCCCGCCATTCGCAAGAAGCGCGAAGAGACCTTCGTCGAAGAAGAGTAAAGCCCGATTTGCCGTCCTTGCGGCGGCAGTCCTGCTCTCAAAGACCCCCCGGCACCGTCCGGGGGTTTTTCTTTGCGCGCTCAAAATGCACACCCGCCAAAAGCTACTAATAAATTCCATTTACTACTGACTGTGTTTGATTGCGATTTATCTACGGTAAGCTACGGGTTTACCCCACGCGATGATTCGGCATGAATTTCGACTGGCACAACCCCTACTCCACCACCCGGACTCCGGTGTTCGCCCGCAACGTGGTCGCCACTTCGCAACCCTTGGCTGCCCAGGCCGGGTTGCGAGTGCTTGCTCAAGGCGGTAATGCCGTTGATGCCGCCATCGCCGCTGCCGCGACGCTGGCATTGACCGAACCGGTCAGTAACGGACTGGGTTCCGATTGCTTCGCCATCGTCTGGGATGGTTCGAAGCTGCATGGATTGAACGCATCAGGCACCGCCCCTGCCGCCTGGAACGTCGATTACTTCCGCCGCAAGCATCAAGGCGTGATCCCGATGCGGGGATGGGACAGCGTCACCGTGCCGGGTTGCGTGGCGGGATGGGCCGCATTGCATGAAAAGTTGGGCTCGCTGGCGTTCGCGGACGTGCTGGCGCCGGCCATCGAATACGCTGAACGCGGCTACGCCGTGTCGCCCATGGTGCAAGAAAAGTGGGCGGCGCAGGCCGACGTGCTGCATCCCCAGCCCGGATTCGCGGATCACTTTCTACCCCGAGGCCGCCCGCCCCACATCGGCGAACATTTCGTGCTGCAAGGCGCCGCGGCAACCCTCAAGCGCATTGCCGCAACCGGCGGACGTGACTTCTACGAAGGCGAAACCGCGCATAAGCTCGTGGCGCACGCGCAAGCCCACGACGCCGCGCTGACGCTGGCCGACCTGCGGGACTACGCGCCGGAATGGGTCGCCCCCATCAGCCAGCCGTATCGCGGCCACACGCTGCATCAGATTCCGCCCAACGGCCAGGGCATCGCAGCGCTGATTGCCCTGGGCATTTTGCAGAACTTTGATCTGGCGGCCCGCCCGATCGACCACCCCGACACCCAGCACCTGCTGATCGAAGCCATGAAACTGGCATTCGCCGATGTCTACGCGCATGTGGCCGACGCGCGCCACATGCGCATGACGCCCGAGCAGATGCTGCGCCCCGATTATCTGGCCGAGCGCGCGGGGCTGATCGACCCCAATGTGGCTCAGGCCTTCGCCTCGGGCCATGCGCCGCAGGGCGGTACCGTCTACCTGACCGCGGCCGACAAGCGCGGCATGATGGTGAGCTTCATCCAATCGAACTACATGGGCTTCGGCTCAGGCGTGGTGGTGCCGGGTACGGGTGTCAGCCTGCAAAACCGTGGACACTGCTTCAGCACCCAGCCCGATCACCCCAATGTGGTGGCGGGCGGCAAGCGGCCCTTCCACACGATCATCCCCGGGTTCCTGATGCGTAACGGGGCGCCGGTGATGAGCTTTGGCGTCATGGGCGGCAATATGCAGCCGCAGGGGCAGGTGCAGACGCTCGTGCGCATGCTGGACTATGGCCAGCAGCCGCAGGCCGCCTGCGACGCGCCTCGCTGGAAATGGAACCATGGGCTGGCCGTAGACGCCGAAGCCGGCCTTGCGCCTGCCGTGGCCCAAGGGCTGCGCGCGCGTGGCCATGTGCTGGAAGGCATCGACGACCCCTACATGGACTTCGGATCGGGCCAATTCATCTGGCGGCTGGGCGACCCCGCTGTGGACGGGTATGTCAGCGCCAGCGATAGCCGTCGAGATGGACTCGCCGCCGGCTTTTGATTGCGTTAAGGTTACTGTCCTCAGACTGACCTTACCTACCTAGCGTGGAGTCCCCTGCATGGCAACGATCGGTACCAAGAGCTACGACGCGGTCGTAGCACAGAAAGTCGCTTTTCTCGGCTTGGGCGTCATGGGCTTGCCCATGGCCGGCCACCTGGCCCGCGCCGGGCACGACGTGACCGTCTACAACCGCACGCCCGCCAAAGCGCAAGCCTGGGTCGCCGAGTTCGGTGGCCGCCATGCCGCGACGCCGCGTGAAGCCGTTGCTGGCGCACAAATCGTCTTCGCCTGCGTGGGCAATGACGATGACCTGCGCAGCGTGGTGCTGGGACCCGACGGCGCGTTCGCTGGCATGGCGCCGGGCGCCGTGTTCGTCGACCACACCACCGCGTCCGCCGATGTTGCGCGCGAACTCTACGCTCAAGCCAAGGGCCTGGGCCTGAATTTCGTGGACGCGCCCGTCTCGGGCGGACAGGCCGGCGCCGTCAATGGCGCGCTGACCATCATGTGCGGCGGTGAACAAGCCGTGTTCGACGCCATCAAGCCGGTGGCGCAGAGCTTTGGCCGCGCGGTCACGCTGGTGGGCGCATCGGGCGCCGGACAGCTGGCCAAGATGGTCAACCAGATCTGCATCGCCGGCCTCGTGCAGGGCTTGTCCGAAGCCGTGGCCTTTGGCCAGGCGGCGGATCTGGACATGAAGCTCGTGCTGGATGTGATCAGCAAGGGCGCGGCACAAAGCTGGCAGATGGAAAACCGGGGCGGCACCATGGTCGACGACAAGTTCGACTTCGGCTTCGCGGTGGATTGGATGCGCAAGGACCTGGGCCTGGTACTGGCCGAGGCGCGCAACAACGGCGCGCGCGTGCCGGTGACGGCGCTGGTGGATCAGTTTTATGGCGACGTCCAAAAGATGGGCGGCGGCCGCTGGGATACGTCCAGCCTGATCAAGCGTTTGCGCGACTAAGCCGCGCGGCGTGTTCTTAGCCTTAGCCGCGCAGCAGCGGCCATGAAAAAGGCGAGCCCTGCGGCTCGCCTTTTTACTTTGGCACGTCGGCAGCGCAATGCTGCTTGCGCGGCACCCGATTACGCGGCCAAGTCCGCTTCTGCGGCATCCAGCAGCAGCGCGTCGATGCGTTGCTTGGCCAGCGTCACGCCTTCCAGCGCGGCCACTTCGCCCATCGCCATGCCTTCAGCGGCGATGAACGTGACGTCGTTCATGCCCAGGAAGCTCAGCATCTGGCGCAGGTACGGCGTCATCGTGTCCGACGGCGTGCCTTCAGCCTTGCCGCCGCGTGCCGTCAACACAAACACCTGTTTACCCTTGACGAGGCCTTCCGGCACGCCTTCGGGCGTATAACGGAACGTGACGCCGGCGCGGGCCAGGTAGTCCAGATAGCTCTTGAACTGGGCCGGCAGGTTGAAGTTGTAGACCGGCACGGCAAACACAATGCGGTCGGCTTCCATCACTTCGGCGACCAGCGTATCGCTAAGTTCAACGATGCGCTGTTGCTCAACGCTGCGAGCATCGGCCGGCGTGAACAGGGCGCCAGCGGTATTGCCATCGAAGTAAGGAATGGGTTGCGCGCCGATGTCGCGCACCTTCACGGCCGCGGCCGGGTTGGCGTTTTTGACGCGCGCAATCAGGTGATCGGCCAATTGCTTGCTGTTGGAACGGTCGCCGAGAATCGAGGAAAGGATAACGAGGGTTTTCATTGCAAATTTCTCCAGGGATGGTCCGCCTTGGGCGGACGGCCAGGATCTGTCAGCGCCACGCCCGATGCTTGAAAGCGTTTTGGACTAGGGCTTGACGCCGAATGGCGTTGGCAGATCCCGAATGCATGGCGTCACTGTAGATCCGTTCATTGTTCGCATAAACCCAGGTATGATGAACTGTTCGTTCCAGGAATAGAACAATCATGCAAGATCTAAACGACCTCTACTATTTCTCTCAAGTCGTCGAGCAAGGCGGCTTCAGCGCTGCGGCCCGCGCGCTGGATATTCCCAAATCCCGATTGTCACGCCGGATTTCTCATCTGGAGGAAAGCCTTGGCGTGCGCCTGCTGCAACGCACGACACGCCGGCTGCGCCTGACATCAGCGGGGGAACGTTATCTGCATTACTGCCGCGAGATGGCGGCCTCCGCGCGTGCTGCGGACGATGCCATGCGGCAATTACAGTCAGAGCCCGCCGGCCCGGTAATCGTGAGTTGCCCCGTATCCATTGCGCAGGACGTGCTGGCGCCGCTGCTGCCGGAATTCCTGGATGCGTGGCCAGCGATATCGGTGCAGTTGCTGGTGACGAACCGGCGCGTGGACCTGATCCGCGAAGGCGTCGACCTGGCGCTGCGCGTGCGCACAAAGCTGGATACCGACGCAGAACTGGTCGTGCGTCATCTGGGCACGGCGCGTGGCACGCTCGTCGCCAGCCCCGGTTATCTGCAACGTCACGGCACGCCCGACACGCCGCAAGATCTGGCGTCGCACACGACGCTGAGCTTTTCTGATCCGCAAAACGAGGTGCGTTGGCCCTTGCGCAACGACAAGGGCGAAGAGGTGCAGATTGAGCTCAAGCCACAACTGTCCTGCAATGACTTCATCGTGCTGACGGAAGCAGCGGTACGCGGCCGGGGCATTGCGCTGCTGCCGTCAATTGCGACGCAAGAGGAATTGCGCCGCGGTCAGCTGGTGCCAGTGCTGCCGCAATGGCAATCACCAGAGGGGATCGTGCATTGCATTTATCCGTCGCGGCGGGGCATGATGCCCGCCGTCCGGACCTTGCTGGATTTTCTGTCGCAACGGCTGCCGTCGATGTACCAACGGCTGGAAAAGGCAGTGGTCCCCGTTGCAGCTGCCGCTCAGTAAACGGTTAGTAACCCCGCGTGCGTTCGACGACACCGGTGATGGCTTCGCCGCGCATCAGCTGCGCAACCTTGCCCGCGATCTGGGCGATGCTTTCGTCACGCAGTGTGCGCGCTGCAATATGCGGCGTGACGTGGACGCGCGGGTCGCGCCAAAACGGGTGATCCTGGGGCAAGGGCTCGGTGTGGAACACATCAAGCGTGGCGCCCGCGATCTCGCCTTCTTCCAGCATCTGCACCAGATCGTCTTCCACCAGATGCTCGCCGCGGCCCACGTTGACCAGGTGCGCATTGGGCAGCAGTTGGGACAGCGTGTCGCGGTTCAGAATGCCACGCGTATCGGGCGTTAGCGGCAGCACATTCACCAGGAAGCGGGTCCGCGCCAGGAACTCCGGCAGCGCGGCTTCGCCAGCAAAGGATTCGACGCCGGGAATATCGCGCGGCGAACGCGACCACCCAGCAACCGGATATCCGAATTCAGCCAGCGTCTGCGCCACACGCGCGCCGACCTGACCCAGCCCCAGCACGCCCACGGGCCAATCCGATTGCGCCGTGCCTTCACGCGTATCCCAATGCTGACGGGCCTGCGCCTGATCGAACGCTTCAAAATCGCGCGACACACGCAACAGCGCATACAAGGCGTACTCGGCCATCTGCACCGACATGCCGGCGTCTTCCAGGCGCACGATGCGCACGTGCTCGGGGATCTCGGGCATCTTCAACAACGCATCAACGCCCGCACCAAGGTTGAACAGGGTCGTGATGCCCGTCTCATGCTTGAAGAGCTCCGCCGGCGGACGCCAGACCAGGGCGACTTCCGCGCCCGAAGGCGGGCCGTCAGGGTTCCATATCGAAATGCGGCAACCGGGCATGGAGGCTTCCAGGCGCGGCACCCAGACGTCGGGATCGTGATGGGGGCAGGCAAAGAGAATGTGCATGGTGTCGGGTTCAGGGCTTTCGGAAACCTCAAGCATGCAGGATGGCGACTCACAAATCAAACGGCCCGGCATGAAGCCGGGCCGTTGCCACGCAAGCGTAAGTACTGCTTGGTAAGTACCGCTTAAACCGTTTGCGGCACTTCAGGCTTGTTCTTGCCTTTGCCCTTGCCGCGGCGCAGGAACGCCCACACTTGCAGCAGGATCAGCAAGGCGCTGGCAGCGATGAACCAGGCGCTGATCGGGCGTTGCACGAACACCGCCAGATCCCCACGCGACAGCAGCAATGCGCGGCGGAAGTTCTCTTCCACCATCGGCCCCAGCACGAAGCCGAGCAAGATGGGGGCCACCGAAAATTCCAGCGTCATCAAGATGGCGCCGATCACACCGAAGGCCAGCACTTCCCAAATCTGGAAGAGGCTGTTCTGCGTGCTGTACACGCCCACCGCGATAAAGAACAACGCGGACGGGAACAGATAGCGGTACGGCACTTGCAGCAGCTTGACCCACACGCCGATCAGCGGCACGTTCAGCACCATCAGCAGCACGTTACCCACCCAGAAGCTGGCGATCAGACCCCAGAAGATGTCCGGATGCTCGGTGATCAGCTGCGGGCCAGGCTGAATGCCCTGGATCAGCAGCGCGCCCAGAATCAGCGCCATCACCGCGTCGCCGGGGATGCCCAGGCTCATCGTGGGGATGAAGTCGACCTGCGTCTTCGAGTGCGACGACGCTTCCGGCGAAGCCACGCCTGCGATCATGCCGGTGCCGAATTTTTCCGGCGTCTTCGAGATCTTGCGTTCCAACGCGTAGGCCACGAACGTGGTGATGGTCGGGCCGGTGCCGGGCATGGCGCCGAACAACGTGCCAACCGCGGTGCCGCGCACCATGGGCCAGAACGCCGTCTTCAATTCCTGCTTCGTCGGCCGCATGTCGCGAATGCGCAGCTTGGCGCCGCTGCCGATGATGGTCATGCGGTTCACGCTCATCAGGAAGTCGGCCACGCCGAACAGACCCATCGAGATCGCCACCAGCTCCAGGCCGTCGGACAAGTCCAGCAGGCCGAACGAGAAACGGATGGTGCCGGTGTTCACGTCCGTGCCCACCACGCCGCACATCAAGCCGAAGAGCGTCATCGCCACGCCCTTGAGCGGCGAGCCGCGCGACATCGTGGCGCCTGCCAGCAAGCCCAGCAACATGATCGAGAAGATCTCGGTCGGGCCGAACTTGAACGCCACTTCGACCAGCAAGGGCGACGCGAAGATCATGACGATGATGCCGACCGATGCCGCGAAGAACGAGCAGATCATCGTGATGCCCAGCGCCGTTCCGCCCTTGCCTTGTTTGGTCAATGGATAACCATCAAGGCAGGTGACCGCGTGCGGCGGATGCGAAGGCAGGTTGAGCAGGATGGCGCCGATGGCGCCGCCGTATTGCGAACCGTAGAAAATACCGGCCAGCATCAGAATGGCAGGCACGGGCTGCATGACGTAGGTTAGCGGCAGCAGAATGGAAATCGCCGACAAGGCGCCCATGCCGGGCAGCACGCCAATGAGGTTACCCACCAGCACGCCAAAGAACGACCACATCAGGTTGTGCCACTGGAACGCGACACCGAAGCCGTACCAAAGGTCCATCAAAGATTGAGAGATCATGGCGCGTCAACCCCAACGAAACAGCGGCAGCTGCAGTTGCAGCGCCCACCAGAAAACGACGACCGCAATCGCGGACATTCCGACCGACAGCAGGATGGCTTGCTTGATGGTGTTCTTGCGGTCACCGAGTGCCGAGATGAACACGATGGCGAACGTCGCCGGCAGCAGGCCGCCGTAATGCCCCAGCAGCAAGAAGGCCAGAATGCCCAGCAAGATGCAGATGCTGCCGCGCATGTCCGGCAAGCCGTGCGGATGGCCTTCGGCCGGTGCGGGCGCCGAAGGCTCGCCCGACCGCGCAGAGACCGCAATCAGCACGCCCGTCAGCGCCAGCAAGCCGCCAAGTGCGGCGGGAAAAAACCCCGGGCCCATGTGGCTCAGCGACCCGATGTGATAGTCGGTGCCGCCGTATATCGCCCCCAACCCGATCAGGACCATCAGCGCGCCGCCGTAGTAGTCCTTTCTGTTGATATTTTTTTGCACTTCCATCCTCCTTCCTGGTGCAGGACCGTGCCGGCCCTTGATGCGGCGCTCGACACGAGCCTCGCCCGGCCCTTTAACAACGAGCCGGAGCGCAGATTACGGAGGGAAGCTGCTAATCCGCTTTCTATGCGCTGTCGCATTCCTGAATTCAGGGGTTATCCCTGAGTGGATGCGGCGTAAGAAAGGGGGAAAAGAGAAAAAAATTTGAAAGCCGGGGGGTGAAAGCGGCGATGTTGCCGGCTTTGATGCCTGCTTTGTGACCTGCTTTGATGCCTGCTTTGTTGCCTGCTTTGTGACCTGCGTCGATGCCTGCTCTGCTGCCTGCTTTGTTGCCTGCTGTGATGCTCGCTTTATTGCTCGCCTTTCAGCTCAACATCAAGCGGCCGCGGGTACTGTGACACGGTGGGCGCCAGCGGCAGCCACAGCACCGACGCCAGGCCGACTCCGCCTTGCGCATTGGGCTCGCCATCGCGCAGTTCAATGTCGCCATCATTTCGGCGCGCATAGGCGCGCGCGATGGCCAACCCCAGACCAGACCCGCTGGAGGTGACGGGTTTATCCGTGCCCACGCGTTCGAAACGGGCGAAGGCGCGACCGCGCAAGTCGGGGTCGAGGCCGGGGCCATTGTCGGACACGGAGACCTCGGCGCGATGCTCCAGCCGGTTGACCGACACGGTGATGCGCGCGCCGACCGGCGCGTAATGAATGGCGTTGTGCACTAGATTGGACAGGGCTTCGTGCAGCTCGGCCTCGTTGCCCGATACCGGCGCGGCCACTTCAAGCCCCGCTTCCGAAACAGCCTGCACCCAACCCAGATCCTGCTGCTTCTCGTGTGCCAGCGGCAAGTACTGAAGCACGACTTCGCGCGACACAGCATTCATGTCGAGCAATTGGCGCGGCAACTGATCCGCCTGGTTGGCGTGCGCCAAGGACAGCAGCTGTTCGGTCAGGCGGCGCGTGCGGCCCAACTGGTCCACGATGGCGCGCAGCCCTTCGCGGGTACGCGCCGGGTCGCGCTCACGCAGCGCGTACTGCGCCTGCGTCAACATGATGGCCAGCGGCGTGCGCAGCTGATGCGACGCGTCCGCCAGAAAATGCGACTGCTCATCCAACACGCGGCGGTAGCGGGCGATGTGGTGATTGACGGCGTCGACCAGCGGCGACACCTCGCTAGGCACGCGCGAGGCGTCCAGCGGCGTCAGATCGTCGGGACGGCGATTGCGGATATCAGCACGCAGGCGGCGCAACGGTTTCAACGCCCACGACACGCCCCACCACACCAGCACCACCACCAGCGCCAGCATTCGCGCATCACGCAGAATTTCCTGGCGCCGCGCATTGTTCTCGGCTTCGATCCGCTTACCCGTGCTTTCCGCCACCACAACCAGCACCTGACGATGCTGGCCCTGGTAATAGAGATCGCGCACCACCGACACGACGCGCACCGGATCGTTGCGATAAACGCCGTCGTAGAAGATGGGTTGGCCGTTGGAACGCGGCCAGGTCGGGGGACGCGGCATTTCGGGCATGCCCAAGAGCGTCTTGCCCTGGTCCGTCGGCACGGGCGAACCGTCCGGCAGCGGGGGATCAATCTGTTCAATGCGGAAATACTTGCGCAGGCCCGCGCGGGATTCCAGCATCACCTGCGCATACAGCGGCGTGGCCACTTGCAAGTTGCCGTCCGGCGTGAATTCGAGGCTGCTTTCCAGCACGCGCGCGGGTTCCACCAAGGCGCTGTCATACGCCTCGTTGGTGATTTCGGCCAGGGTGCGGTAGTCGTTCAGGCTGTCGATGACCAGCAATACCACCACGCCGGGCAGCAGCAGGATGATCAGCAGCGCGCGGATGCCGACGCGCGGCAGCCCCGGAATCCGCAGGCTCACTTAGGATTCCGATTCGGCGGATTCGCTGGCGACACTTTCCAGCATGTAGCCCAATCCGCGCACGGTAACGATGCGCACGTCGCTGCCGGCGAGCTTCTTGCGCAGACGGTGCAGCACGACCTCGATGGCGTCGGGGTTGGCTTCGCTGTCATGCGTGAAGACTTTGCCGAACAATTGTGACTTGTCCACGGGATAGCCACTGCGGGTCAGCAACGCTGCCAGCGCGGCATGCTCGCGGGGCGTCAGGAACAGCAAGGAACCGTCCAGCGTGAAGGCGCGGCTTTCGCTGTCGTACGAGAGCGAGCCGCATTGCAGGCGCGGATGCTGGCGGCCACGGCTGCGGCGCACCAACGCGGTCAGCCGCGCTTCCAGTTCTTCCAACGCGAAAGGCTTGGTCAGGAAATCGTCCGCGCCCAGATTCAGGCCACGGACCCGATCCTGCAATGCGCCCTGGGCCGTCAACAACAGCACGGGCGTGCGGTCGTCGCGGTTGCGCATTTCACGCAAGACGACCAGCCCGTGCTTGTCGGGCAGGCGCAGGTCCATGACGATGGCGTCATATTCCGTGCCTGCCATGAATGCCTCGGCCGTGCGGGCGTCTGCCGCATGGTCCGGCACAAACCCGCTCTGGGCGAGCGCGCGCATCAACCAGGACGCCATGTCCCGTTCGTCTTCAACCAACAATATGCGCATGACCGTCCGTTCCTTCGGGCAAATTCTCTGCTGCCCGCTGCCCATGCACGCGCTGGCGCAGGTAGCGGGTTTCGTGATGACGCCGAAAGAGGATCGCCGACAACTCGTTCAACGCCTGGGTATAGACGTCACGCTTGAACTCGATCACGGCGTCCAGGGGCACCCAATACTGGCTCCAGCGCCAGGCATCGAATTCCGGATGCTGCGTCGCGCGCAAGCACACATCACTGTCACGTCCTACCAGGCGCAACAAGAACCAAATCTGTTTTTGTCCTTTATAGTGGCCACGCCACTCACGCCGGACGAAGTGATCGGGCACGTTATAACGTAACCAATCGCGTGTACGCCCCAAAATACGGACATGCTCGGGCTTCAAGCCCACCTCTTCATGGAGTTCGCGATACATGGCCTGCACCGGGCTTTCGCCATATTTGATGCCGCCCTGGGGGAACTGCCATGCATGTTCCCTGATACGCTTGCCCCAAAAGACCTCGTTTCGACTGTTGACGAGAATGATGCCGACATTGGGGCGGTAGCCTTCGCGGTCAAGCATGGGCCACCCCCACCGAATTCAATACAATTACAGTCGATTATACGTATCTGCTGCCACCTTTAAACATGCGCGCATCCAACTACCACATCAACACCCTCAAAGAAGCCCCTTCCGAAGCCGAAGTCGCCAGCCACCAGCTGATGACCCGGGCCGGGATGATCCGCAAACTCGCGGGCGGCATCTACACCTACATGCCCCTGGGCCTGAAGATCATCCGCAAGGTCGAGGCTATCGTCCGCGAGGAAATGAACGCCTCGGGCGCCATCGAGCTGCTGATGCCGGTGGTGCAACCCGCCGAACTCTGGCAGGAATCGGGCCGCTGGGAGCAGTACGGCGCTGAACTGCTGCGCATCAAAGACCGCCATCAGCGCGACTTCGTGCTGCAGCCCACGTCCGAGGAAGTCATCACGGACATCGCGCGCAACGAAATCCACAGCTATCGCCAGCTGCCGCTGAATTTCTATCACATTCAGACCAAGTTCCGTGACGAACGCCGTCCGCGCTTCGGCCTGATGCGTGGCCGCGAATTCACCATGAAGGACGCCTACTCCTTCGACCGTGACGAAGCGGGCGCGCTCAAGAGCTACGACAACATGTACGCCGCGTACATGCGGATTTTCAGCCGTCTGGGCCTGGAATTCCGCGCCGTTGCGGCCGATACGGGCTCCATTGGCGGCACGCGCAGCCATGAATTCCAGGTTATCGCCGACACCGGCGAAGATCTGCTGGTCTACAACGCCGACACCGACTACGCCGCCAACATCGAGCTGGCCGAAGCCGTGGCGCTGTACCCGACCCGCGGTGACGCCACCCAAGCCATGGCCGAGGTCGCCACCCCGGGCGCGGCCAAGTGCGAAGACGTGGCCAAGCTGCTGGGCCTGCCGCTGGAAAAGACGATCAAGTCGATCGTCCTGGCCACCGACGGCGACAAGGGCAAAGTCGACATCTGGCTGCTGCTCTTGCGCGGCGACCACGAACTGAACGAGATCAAGACGGGCAAGCTGCCGGGCCTGGCGGGCTTCCGCTTCGCCACCGAAAGCGAGATCGTCGAGTATTTCGGTTGCAAGCCCGGCTACCTGGGTCCGGTCAAGACGGCCAAGCCGGTGCACGTGATTGCCGACCGTACGGTTGCCAACATGGCTGATTTCGTCTGCGGCGCGAACAAAGAAGATTTCCACATCCAGGGCGTAAACTGGGGCCGCGACCTGCCCGAGCCCGAGCTCGTGGCCGATCTGCGCAACGTGGTCGCGGGCGACCCGTCGCCGGATGGCAAGGGCACGCTTTCCATCCAGCGCGGCATCGAAGTAGGACACGTTTTCTACCTGGGCAAGAAGTACTCCGAAGCCCTGAAAGCCACCTTCCTGGACGAAACCGGCAAGCCGGCCACACTGGAAATGGGCTGCTACGGCATCGGCGTGACCCGTATCGTGGGCGCCGCCATCGAGCAGAACCACGACGCCCGCGGCATCATCTGGCCCCGCGCCATTGCCCCGTTCGAAGTGGTAATTTGCCCGGTGGGCTGGGGCAAAAGTGAAACGGTGCGTGACACTGCCCTGAAGCTCTATGAATCGCTGCTGGCGCGCGGCGTGGACGTCATTCTGGACGACCGCGATGCCCGCCCCGGCGTCATGTTTGCCGAGTGGGAACTGATTGGCGCCCCGCTGCGTGTAACAGTTGGAGAACGCGGCCTGAACGATGGTGTGGTGGAATTGCAAGCGCGTCGGGAAACCGAAGCGGCCAAGATTCCGGTAGAGTCCGCGCTTGAAGCGGTGCTGACGAAACTCGACACCCTTTAAACCCCATAGTAGCTACGGACTTCCCGCGTCCCGACCCCGCTTCATTGCCTATCCGTACCGTGACCGATCCGAAGTCTGCCGAATCCCTCCTGCAAGTCCGTGTCTATTACGAAGACACGGATGCGGGCGGGGTGGTTTTCTACGCTAACTACTTGAAATTCCTGGAACGCGCACGCACCGAGTGGCTGCGCAACCTGGGAGTCAACCAGTCCAGCCTGGCCGCCAGCGAACAACGCTTATTTGTTGTCCGCTCCTTGGACATGTCTTACCGGAAACCGGCCAAGCTAGACGATTTGCTTACCATACGCAGCCGAATCACCAAACTCGGCCGCGCTTCGATACACTTCGCGCAGCGCGCGGAACGCGACGGGGAACTGCTTGCCGAAGGCAACATCCAAGTCTGCTGTGTCGACGCCATTCACATGCGGCCGGCGGAGTTGCCGGCTGACGTTCGCGCAAAACTGGAATTCATTCAGGAATAACCATGCAAGTCACCAACGACATGTCGTTGCTTTCGCTGATTTCGCACGCCAGCGTGCCGGTCCAGCTGATCATGCTGATGCTGTTGGGCATTTCGATCATGTCCTGGACCTATATTTTCGCCAAACGCCTGGCCATCAAGCGCGCGCATACCCAGACGCGCCGCTTTGAAGACGACTTCTGGTCGGGCGGCGACCTGTCCATGCTGCAACAGGCCGTGGCCTCGCGCCGCGATGAACAGGGCGCCCTCGCCCGCATCTTCGATGCCGGCATGACCGAATTCCTGAAGGCCCGCCGCGGTAACTCCGCCGGTGACGCCACCGCCCTGCTCGACGGCCCGCGCCGCGCCATGCGCGCCGCCTACCAGCGCGAAATGGATTCGCTGGAATCGCACCTGAACTTCCTGGCTTCGGCCGGTTCGGTGTCGCCGTACATCGGCCTGCTGGGTACGGTCTGGGGCATCATGCACGCCTTCATCGGCCTGTCGAACATGCAGCAAGCCACGCTGGCTTCGGTGGCCCCCGGTATCGCGGAAGCGCTGATCGCTACCGCCATCGGCCTGTTCGCCGCCATCCCCGCCGTGGTCGCCTACAACCGCTTCACGAATGACATCGACCGCATCTCGATCCGTTTCGACAGCTTCGTCGATGAATTCCTGAACATTCTGCAACGGCAGGTGCGCTAATGCCCTCGGTAAGCTCACGCGGCAGGTCCGGCCGCCGCATGAAGGCCGACATCAATGTGGTGCCGTACATCGACGTGATGCTGGTGCTGCTGGTCATCTTCATGGTGACCGCGCCCCTGATCACGCCGGGCCTGATCCAGTTGCCCTCGGTCGGGGCGGCCTCGGACGTGCCCGTGAAGCCGCTGGAAGTCCAGATTTCGGAAGATGGCAAGATCGCCCTGCGCATGCGCGAACCCGGCGCAACCCTGCAGGACATCGCGCGCCCCGAACTGGTGGCGCAAGTGCGTTCGCGTATTACCGCGGAAACGCCGGTGGTCATCGCCGCCGACGGCAAGGTGCCCTACGAGACGGTCGTGAAGGTGATGGACGAACTGCGCACCAACGGCATCACCCGCCTGGGCCTGCTGGTGGATCAGTCCGCCGCCGGTTCCTCCCAGCCCGCATCCGCGAAAAAACGCTAACGTGCCGCCTTCCGCCGGCATGTCCGGCACGCAACGCCCATGACGCCACCCATAATTCGACACCGCAGCGGCCCACCCGCCACCCCGCCTAACAACGACAACCGGAATGCGCTCATTCTGGCTGTGGCGGTGCACTTGCTGCTGCTGGTCGCCTTGATCTTTGGCGTGAACTGGCGCACGGAGGCCCCCGGCCCCGTCGAGGTCCAACTCTGGGCTGACGGCAATTCGCCCGTCGCCCCGCCGCCCACGCCCCAACCCGAACCGCCCAAGCCGCAACCCAAGCCCGAGCCGCAGCCGGAGCCTGAAAAGGCGCCCGAGCCGCCGCCACCGCCTCCTCCCCCTCCTCCGCCCAAGCCTGAACCCCAGGTTCAGCCGAAGACCGAGGAAGTGGACCCCGAGATCGCCATTCAGGAAGCCAAGAAGAAGCGCGAGCAGGAAGAGAAGGCTCGCCAGGCAGCGGAAGCCAAGGAAAAGGCGCGCCTCGAAGAGGAACGCAAGCAGGCTGAACTGAAAGAGAAGAAGCGCCTGGAGCAAGAACGCCAGGCTGCGGAAAAGGCTGCCGCCGAGAAAGCGGCCGAGAAGGCTGCGGCTGAAAAGGCCGCTGCTGACAAGGCTGCCGCCGAGAAGGCCGCTGCCGACAAGGCCGCTGCTGAAAAGAAGGCCAAGGACGACGCCGCCAAGAAGGCTGCCGCTGAAAAGGCGGCTACCGAAAAGGCGGCGGCAGAGAAGGCCGCTGCGGAGAAGGCTGCTGCTGAAAAAGCGGCCGCCGAGAAGGCCGCTGCCGCGAAGAAGGCGGCTGCCGACAAGGCGTTGAAGGACGCATTCCGCAACGACGCCCTGGGCGCAGCCGGCATCCCCGGCGGCACGGCTGACCGCAATCAGGCGGGCGGTGGACGCGATAACGGCTATGCCGCAAAGGTGCGCGCTTGCATCCTGCCGGGCGTGGCATATCAGCCTCCGCCCCGGGCCGGCAGCACCAATCCGACGGCACAATACCGGGTACAGTTAGGCACTGACGGGAAGGTGAACGGCGTGTCGCTGACCGAATCGTCGGGCAATCCGGCATTCGACCGCGCGGTCGAAACCGGCATCCGCCGTTGCAACCCCTTCCCGAAGCCCTCCACGGGCGGCTACGACAAGTTCATTGACGTAGTGCACAAAATGTATGATTGACAGGAGATTGATGAATATGACTCCCGCTTATAGCCGACGAGGTTCGCTCCTCGCTCTCTGGCGATCGTATGGGCTCGGCTTGCTGATGCTCGCGCTCTGCCTGATGGCAGTGAAACCCGCCCATGCGCAATTGCGTGTTGATATTTCTGGCACTGGCGCGACGCAGTATCCCGTCGCCATCGCCGATTTCGCCGTTGATGACACCCACGGCCGCGCCCTGGCCGAAGTGATCCGCGCTGACTTGACCCGCACGGGCCAGTTCCGCCTGATCAACGCCGCCGGCTCCGGCCTGAACGTCGACTCCCCCATCGCCCATGACGATTGGCGCGGTAAAGGCGCCGACTTCCTGGCTTACGGCAGCATCACCCGTGGCGCCGATGGCCGCTACGACGTGCGCTACCGCTTGGCCGACACGGTCAAGAAGGGCCAACTGGATGGCGTGGCGTTCTCTGGCACCGAGCAAGAACTGCGCCGCGTTGCCCACCAGATTGCTGACCGCATCTACGAGAAGATCACCGGCGTTCGCGGCGTGTTCTCGACGCGCATCGCCTACGTGCTGAAGAAGGGCGCGACCTACGAACTGCAAGTGGCCGACGCTGACGGGCAAAACCCGCAAGTGGCCCTGCGTTCGCGCGAGCCCATCATTTCGCCGTCCTGGTCGCCCGATGGCGCCAAGCTGGCCTACGTGAGCTTCGAGTCCGGCAAGCCGGTTGTCTACGTGCACACATTGGCCACCAGCGCCCGCGTTCCCGTTGCCAACTTCAAGGGCAACAACAGCGCCCCCGCCTGGTCGCCCGATGGCTCCAAGCTTGCCGTGGCGTTGACGCGTGATGGTTTGTCGCAAATTTACATCGTTGGCGCGTCCGACGGGTCGAATCCCACGCGAGTTACGCGTTCTCCCGGGATTGACACCGAACCGACCTTTACGCCAGACGGTGCTTCCATTATCTTTACGAGTGACCGCAGCGGCGGGCCGCAAATCTACCAGACCGGCTCGACAGGTGGCGACGCACGCCGCCTCACGTTTAATGGTGGTTACAACATATCACCCCGAATTTCCCCCGATGGATCGACGCTGCTGTACGTTGCAAGACGCGACGGCGCGTTTCGAATCGCGTCGTTGAACCTGTCCTCAGGCTCCGAATCCTTGATCACTGATGGTCGTGACGATCAGTCGCCAAGTTTCGCGCCGAATGGCATGCAAGTCCTTTACGCCGCTATCCAAAATGGCCGTAGCGTACTTGCGGGTGTCTCGAGCGATGGCCGCGTACGGCAGACGCTTTCGGTACTGAACGGGGAAATACGTGAACCGACTTGGGGCCCATTTACCCGATAACACGTGTGACTCTCTTTGCAAAGGAACTATCATGAAGTCGCGCATTGCCAAAAGCCTGACCATTGCCGCTCTGGCTGCCACGCTGGCAGCTTGCAGCTCCGTCCCTCTCGACGATAAAGCGGGTCAGGGCGGAGGCGCTGGCCAAGGATCTTCGGCCTCTGGCCAAATCCTTGATCCCTTTAACCCCCAAAGCATCCTGGCGCAACAGCGCTCGGTGTACTTTGATTTCGACAGCTACACCGTGTCGGACCAGTACCGCGGCTTGGTCGAAACCCACGCCCGCTACCTGGCTTCGCACCAGCAGCAGAAGGTCAAGATCGAAGGCAACACCGACGAACGCGGCGGTGCTGAGTACAACCTGGCCCTGGGCCAGCGTCGTGCAGACGCCGTGCGTCGCATGATGACCCTGCTGGGCGTCAGCGACAACCAGATCGAAACCATCAGCTTCGGTAAAGAAAAGCCGAAGTCGACGGGTACGTCGGAAGCCGACTTTGCTGAAAACCGCCGCGCCGATATCAACTATCTGCGTTAAGCTTTTCGCTTAGTCCAAGAGCCCTACCACGCGTCGGGACGGTCAGCCGGCCGTCCCGACGTTTGTTTTTATACCCGGGAATATTCATGCGCGATAACGTTCTGTCTCTGCGTCCTCTGATGGTGGCCACTGGCCTGGTGCTTGCGGCCCTGACGGCGCCCGCTCACGCTTTTTCCGATGACGAGGCTCGTAAGGCCATTCTGGATTTGCGTCAGCAGGTTCAGCAGCAGAACGAGCAAAGCCAGCGCGCCAAGCTGCAATTGGCCGACCAGATTCAATCCCTGCAACAGGAAGTCGCCCAATTGCGCGACCAGCTGGAACTGGTGTCCCGCCAACAGCCCAGCGCCAAGCCGGGCGCACCCAGCGGCACGAACCCGCCGGGCACCGCTGCCGGCGACCCGCAAGAACAAGCCGCCTATGACGGCGCCATGGACCTGTTCCGCAAAGGCCAGTACAAGGACGCCGCCGAATCGCTGGCCGCCTTTACCGCCCTCTACCCGAACAGCCAGCTGGCCCCCAGCGCGCAGTTCTACCTGGGCAGCAGCCGCTACGGCATGAAGGACTTCAAGGGCGCCATCGAACAGCTGACCGCCATGGTGCAGAAGTCGCCCGACAACGCGCGCGCGCCGGACGCCCTGCTGATCATCGCCGGCGGCCAGATCGAACTGAACAACCGCGCCGGCGCCAAGGCGTCGCTGCAGCGCATCGTTCGCGACTACCCGAACTCGCCCGCGGCAAGCACGGCCAAGAGCCGCCTGCAACTGCTGCAGTAATGCGCCACGCCGCTAGCGCGGTCAGCGCGTACCGGCACATCCTGCGCCGCCGCGCAGGGCTTATCGCCCTGCTGCTGGCGGCGATTTTCATGGCGCTGCTGATCGACTTCACCATCGGCCCAACGGGCCTGCCTTGGCGCGAGCTGTGGCGAACGTTGAGCGCCCCGGAAGCCGCCGACGCCACCTACCGCGTCATCGTGTGGGACATCCGACTGCCTTCCGCCTTGATGGCCGCGCTGGTCGGCATGGCCTTGGGGCTGGCAGGCGCCGAAATGCAGACCATCCTGAACAACCCGCTGGCCAGCCCCTACACGCTGGGCGTGTCGTCGGCCGCCGCCTTGGGCGCGTCGCTGGCGATCGTCTTGCAATTTGGCATTCCAGGCGTGCCCAGCGGTTGGCTGATCGGGGGCAACGCCTTCGTCTTTGCAATCGGGGCGGCATTGTTGCTGGACACCGTCGCCCGATGGAGCGGCATGAACACGTCGGGCGTCGTGCTGTTCGGCATTGCCATGGTGTTCACGTTCAACGCACTGGTGTCGCTGGTGCAGTTCCTGGCCAGCGCGGAAGCGTTGCAGAGCCTGGTGTTCTGGACCATGGGCAGCCTGGCGCGGTCCAGCTGGACGAGCGTGGGCGTGATGGTGACGGCAATCGTGCTGACGCTGCCGGTGGCGATGCGCCAATCCTGGAAGCTGACCGCGCTGCGCTTGGGCGAAGACCGCGCCGCCAGTTTCGGCGTGGACGTGCGCCGGGTGCGTGTCGCGGCGCTGGCGCGCGTCAGCCTGCTGTCGGCGCTGGCCGTGGCTTTTGTCGGCACGATTGGTTTCATCGGATTGGTGGCCCCGCACATTGCGCGCCGCCTGTTCGGTGAAGACCATCGTTTTTATCTGCCGGGCAGCGCGCTGGTGGGCGCGCTGATTTTGTCACTGGCTTCCGTCGTCTCGAAAAATCTGCTGCCAGATGTGGTCGTGCCAGTGGGCATCGTGACGGCGTTGGTCGGCATTCCCTTTTTCGTGGCGGTGGTGCTGCGCCGGCAACTGCCATGACGCGCGGAGCCCCCCTGGATATCGATCAACTAAGCGCGGGCTATGGCCGCGAGGACGTGTTGCACGCGCTATCGATTCCGGCCTTGGCGGCGGGGGAAGTCACCGCCCTGCTCGGCCCGAACGGCAGCGGCAAATCCACCTTGCTCAAGGCGCTGGCCGGGCTCGTTCGTACCCGCCACGGGCGCGTCTTGCTGAACGGCCAAGACTTGAACCGGCTGGGCGTCGGTGAACGCGCCCAGCACATGGTTTATCTGCCGCAGAGCCTGCCGGCCGCCGTGCACCTGCGCGTCTTTGAATCGGTGCTGGTCGCGGCCAATGCCAGCCACAACGCGTTGGCGCCCCCCGTGGACATGGCCGCTATCGAGCGGCTGCTGGATCGGCTGGGCATCGCGCACTTGGCGATGCATTACCTGGATGCGCTGTCTGGCGGACAGAAGCAGTTGGTCGGGCTGGCGCAAGCGCTGATCCGCCATCCGCGCGTGCTGCTGCTGGACGAACCCCTGTCTGCCCTGGACTTGAATTACCAATTCCACGTGATGCGCCTGCTGAAGCAGGAAACGCAGGAACACGGGCTGATCAGCGTCATCGTGCTGCACGACTTGAACGTGGCCTTACAGCACGCCGACCGCGCCGTGATGATTCAGGCAGGCCGGCTGCACGCGCAAGGCAAGCCGGCGGACGTCATCACGCCTGCATCGCTTGCGGCCGTGTATGGCGTGCAAGCGCGGGTCGAGGCCTGCTCGCGAGGCTTGCGGCAAGTGCTGATCGACGGGCTGGACGAGCACCCGCGCTGAAGCAGGCGCCCCACAGGCGCTGGGACCCGCGTGCTGGCTCAGTCGCAGAAACTCAGCTGCTAGGGCTCCAGTACTGAATTCAGGCGCGCTGAGCCACATCCACCACCGGCGCGCCGGTCATGTCAGCCAACTGCTGCGGGGTCAGATTGAACACGGCGTGCGGATGGCCGGCCGCGGCCCACAGGCTGTCGTAATTGAACAGGTCAGCGTCCAACAGCATCACCGGTTTGACGGCATGGCCGATGGGGCAGACGCCGCCAATCGCGTAACCCGTGTTGTCGCGCACGAACTTGGCATCGGCCTTGGCCAATGCGCCGACCTGCTCGGCGACCTTGGCCTCGTCCACGCGGTTGGCGCCGCTGGCGATGACGAGCACCGGCGCATTGTCGGCAGCGCGCCGGAAGATGATTGACTTCGCAATCTGCGCCACCTCGCACCCTAGCCCTGCCGCGGCTTCCGCCGATGTCTTGCCGGTTTGCGGCAGGACCACGACGGGTTTGTCGTGACCAATTTCCAGCAACAGGCGGGCCACGCGTTGGGCCGATTCGGGCAAGGCGGCAAGAGACTCAGGGGACATCGTGATGGGCTCCGTGTAAGACTGCGAACGAGTTTATCAGCGGCGGCGCGCACTGGCGTCACGCCGTGCCGGGCTAGAATGCGGACCTGGCTTTCCCCTTCCTGCCCCTCATGCGTTCCGAACCCGTCTTGCCCCTGCAAACCGCCCTGATCGGCGGCTACGCCATGTCCTACACCGAATACGGCAGCGGCGCGCCCATGGTGCTGGTGCACGGTTCCCTGTCTGACTGCCGCTACTGGAAGTCGCAGATGGCGCCGCTGGGCAAATCGTTCCGCGTGCTGGCGGTGTGCCTGCGCCGCTACTGGCCGGAATCCTGGGACGGCGAAGGCGATGGGTTTTCCATCGATCAGCACGCAGACGATGTGTTGGAATTCATTGATACCGTCGCAGGCGGCCCCGCCCATCTGGTGGGCCATTCGCGCGGCGGCCGCGTGGCGCTGGAAGTGGCCTTGCGCCAGCCCGATGCGCTGCGCAGCCTGACGCTGGCCGATCCCGGCCTGCCCTTGCCCGGTGGCGATGATGCGCGGGGCGGCTTTCGCCAGCGCGCCTTGGCGTTGATCCGGCAAGGCGAAATCGAGGAAGGCCTGGCGTTGTTCGTGGACACCGTGACGGGGCCAGACACCTGGCAGCGCATGGTGCCGTGGTTCAAAGAGATGGTGCGCGACAACGTGGGCACGCTCTTTGGCCAGGCCGACGAAAAGCCGGAAACCCTGACGCCGCAACAGATCGCCACGCTGAAGTTACCAACCCTGTTGATCGGCGGCGCGCTCAGCCCCGCGCCCTATCCTGCCGTGCTGGATGCGCTGTCGCAATGGCTGCCGCACGCGCATCGGGTCACCGTCGTGGGGTCGTCGCACGGCATGAACCTGGGCAACCCGCGCGCCTTCAACGGCGCCATCCAGGAATTTCTGGGGGGCTGAACGCCCCCGCGCTCACGGTTCGACCGAAGGCGTGTGCTTCAAGCGGCGCAGCACAAATGTAGACCGGCTGTGGCGCACGCCGCGCAGCTTGTACAGGCGCTTGCGCAGGAATTCCTCGTAGCCTTCGGTGCCGGCCACGGCCACCTTGATCAGGTAGTCATATTCGCCTGTGACAAGAAAGGCTTCGACCACTTCGGGCAGCCGGGTGATTTCTTCGCCGAACCGCGCCAGCGTCTCGTCGTCGTGGTGCTCCAGCGTCACTTCGATCATCACCGTATCCGGCAAGCCCAACGCTTTCTGGTTCAGCAGGGCCGCGTAGCCCTCAATCACCCCCGCCTCTTCCAACGCCTTCACGCGGTTCCAACAGGGTGTGGGCGACAAGCCCACCTGCTCCGCCAGCTTCAGGTTCGTCAGCCGGCCATCCGAGCGCAGCGCGCGCAGGATCTTGCGGTCGGTATCGTCGATTTTGGGAGGAGTGGACATGGGCGGCGCACCTGCAAAGAGAATATCTCTGTAAAAATCAATTCTACAAGATAGATATTTTCCATAAAGCACCAAACTGGCGTGAATCAGGAAACCTATTTTGTTTCCCTGGCCGTAGACTTTCCAGCAAGACGGGCATCTATCCCGCCCGTCGGATTTCGGCGCTTTCGCTGCGGCACAACCCGGCAGAAGCGCCGGCAGTTCCCACGCAGCAACCCGCGCGCCGATCCGCGCGGCTGGAAACCATGTCTCACGCAGCAGCAGTCCCCGCAAGAACCGGTCTGGGCCTATCCGGCGCCGCCATGCTTTTGACCGCCCCGGCGCTATTCGCCTCGAATATGGTCGCCGCCCGCTGGGCGCACGACGCCAGCCTTCCCCCTGTTTTCCTTGCCTTCGGCCGTTGGCTGCTGGCCTTTCTGATCCTGTTGCCCTTGGCCGCCCCCGCGTTGCGCACGCATCGCCGCGCGTTGTGGCGCGGCTTGCCCGCCCTGCTGCCGCTGGCCGTGCTGGGCATGGGCGTGGCCGTGGCGCCGCAATACATCGGCGCGCAGACCACCAGCGCCACCAATATCGCCCTGATCTTTTCGTGCAGCCCCATCCTGGTGGCCCTGCTGGAAGCGCTGATCTGGCGCAAGCCGCTGTCGGCGCTGCGTGCGGCCGGCTTGGCGTTGGCCTTGGGCGGCGTGCTGGTCGTGCTGTCACGCGGCGATACGCAGGCGTTGGCCCGATTGGCGTTCGGCCAGGGTGACTTGTGGGTGCTGCTGGCCGCCACCGGCTGGGCGTTCTACACCGTGCTGCAAAAGCGGCTGCCCTTGCCGGCCGTGCCGGCCAGCGCCCGGCTGGCGGTGATGATGCTGGGTGGTGTGTTGGCGCTGGCGCCGTTTGCTGGCATCGAAGCAGCGGCGGGCGCGACGCCCCCGTGGACCGATCCCCGGCTGGCGGCCGTGCTGCTGTTCCTGGCGGTGGTGCCCAGCCTGGGCGCGTACTACGTCTACGGGCGGCTGATCAGCCAGGCGGGTCCGGCAACCGCCGGGCTGTCGATGTTCCTGGTGCCGGTTTACGCCGCGCTGCTCGCGTGGCCCTTGCTGGGTGAAGCCCCGCAGTTGTTCCATGCGTATGGCTTCGTGATGATCTTGATCGGCGTAAAACTGGCCTCGTCGCGCATGCGTGCAAACGAGGCCATCGCGCCGACGGCGGCCACCGCCGCCGCCCGCGCCTGACACTGCCCGATCAGCGGCCCGAGCCTTGGGCCGCGATCACTTCCTGCGCCACTTGTCGCGGCGCTTCGGCGTAGTGCTTGAACTCCATCGTGTAGGTCGCGCGCCCTTGGGTCAGCGACCGCAGCGATGTCGAATAGCCGAACATCTCGGCCAGCGGCACTTCGGCGCGTACCACCTTGCCGCCCCCGCCCGCGATGTCTTCCATGCCCTGCACCATGCCGCGCCGTGACGACAAGTCGCCCATGACGTTGCCGGTGAAGTCTTCCGGCGTTTCCACCTCAACCTGCATCATCGGCTCAAGCAGCACCGGGTCCGCGCGCCGCATCCCTTCCTTGAACGCCATCGAGCCCGCCATCTTGAAGGCGTTTTCGTTGGAGTCCACGTCATGGTACGAACCGAAGAACAAGGTCGCCTTGATATCCACCACCGGATAGCCCGCCAGCACGCCATTGTTCAGCGATTCGCGGATGCCCTTGTCGACCGCCGGAATGAACTCGCGCGGCACCACGCCGCCCTTGATGGCGTCAACAAACTCGTAGCCCTTGCCCGGCTCTTGCGGCTCAAGCTTGAGCACCACGTGGCCGTACTGGCCGCGCCCGCCCGACTGCTTGACGAACTTGCCTTCGACCTCGTTGCAGGCCTTGCGGATGGTTTCGCGATACGCCACCTGCGGCTTGCCCACCGTGGCTTCGACGTTGAACTCGCGCTTCATGCGGTCAACCAGAATTTCCAGGTGCAGCTCGCCCATGCCCGAGATAATGGTCTGGCCCGATTCCTCGTCGGTACGCACGCGGAATGACGGGTCTTCCTGCGCCAGCCGGTTCAAGGCGATACCCATCTTTTCCTGGTCGGCCTTGGTCTTGGGTTCCACCGCCTGCGAGATCACGGGTTCGGGGAAGACCATGCGTTCAAGAATGATGATGTGCGCCGGGTCTGATAGCGTGTCGCCGGTGGTGACGTCCTTGATGCCGACGGCCGCCGCGATATCACCCGCATACACCTCGGTAATTTCGCGCCGCTCGTTGGCGTGCATCTGCAGGATGCGGCCCAGCCGTTCCTTCTTGCCCTTGATCGGGTTGTAGACCGAGTCGCCGGATTTCACCACGCCGGAGTACACGCGGAAGAACACCAGTTGCCCGACAAACGGGTCCGTCATGATCTTGAAGGCCAGCGCCGAGAACGGTTCGTTGTCGGTGGGATGGCGCTCGATTTCGCGGTCACGTTCGTCGTGGCCGTTGATGGCCGGCACGTCCACCGGCGACGGCATGTAATCAATGACGGCGTCCAGCATCGCCTGCACGCCCTTGTTCTTGAACGCGCTGCCGCACAGCATGGGCACGATCTCGTTGGCGATGGTGCGCGTGCGCAACCCCAGCTTGATCTCGTCTTCCGTCAGGGTTTCGCCAGACAGGTATTTTTCAAGCAGCGTCTCGTTGGCTTCGGCCGCTTTCTCGACCATCTTGTCGTGCCATTTCTGCGCCTCGGCCTGCAATTTTTCAGGGATGTCCACATACGTGAACTTCACGCCCTGGCTGGCGTCGTCCCACAGAATGGCCTTCATCTTGACCAGGTCGATCACGCCTTCGAAATGATCTTCGGCGCCGACAGGCAACTGGATCGGCACGGCGTCGCCCTTCAAGCGTTCGGCGATCTGGCGCTGCACGCGCAAGAAATCAGCGCCGACACGGTCCATCTTGTTCACGAAGGCCAGACGCGGCACCTTGTATTTGTTGGCCTGCCGCCAGACGGTTTCAGACTGCGGCTGCACGCCGCCCACCGCGTCGTACACCATGACAGCGCCATCCAGCACGCGCATGGACCGTTCGACTTCAATGGTGAAGTCCACGTGGCCCGGCGTGTCGATGATGTTGATGCGGTGTTCGGGGTAGTTGCCCGCCATGCCTTTCCAGAAGGCGGTGGTGGCGGCCGACGTGATGGTGATGCCGCGTTCCTGCTCTTGCTCCATCCAGTCCATCACGGCGGCGCCGTCATGGACTTCGCCGATTTTGTGGGTGATACCGGTGTAGAAGAGGATGCGCTCGGTGGTCGTCGTTTTGCCCGCGTCGATATGGGCGCTGATGCCAATATTGCGGTAAAGCTCGATACGCGTCTTGCGGGTCATGGCCTCTTCCTTGCAGGGAACCACTATGCAAAACGGCAAGCCCGACCGGGCGTTGCCGCGGCGGGCGCCATGCCGCGTGTCGTGATGGGGTGAAGCGTCACTGCGCCCGCACTGATGCGTAAATATTACGCGCCGCGCGTCAAGATACAAGCTTTGCCACTACCTTTGACGAGGGAACCTGCGCGTCATTGGTTTGCCCAGGTCATACCGGGGTATGCCCTGCCCGGCGCGCGGCATAAAAAAAGCCCCTCCGAAGAGGGGCTGTTGCGTTGGCCTGCGGCCGCACGCTTACTTCTTTTCTTCCTTCACGCGATACACCAGCACGGCGGTGGTGGCCAGCGACAGCACCTTGGCGGTGACGCTGCCCAGCAGCAGACGCGACAGGCCGCTGCGGCCGTGGCTGCCGATGAAGATCAGGTCGCAACCGGAATCGGCGGCGGCTTGCACGATACCGTCGGCCACGTTGAAGTTGGACACGGCGCGCGCTTCGGATTTGACTCCGCCGGTGTCGGCGCGGTCGGTAATCTGTTTCAGGTACTTGTCGGCTTGTTCGGCCGATGCCTTTTCGTAGTCTTCGTCGGTGATGGCGTAGGCGGCAGCCATGCCGTCAAAACCGATCGTGGCCGCAAAGGGTTGCGTCACGTAGAGGGCGACGACTTCGGCGCCAACCGAGCGTGCAAAGGAAATGCCCGCGTTGGCGGCTTGTGCCGACAGCGGCGAACCGTCGGTGGGAATCAGGATCTTCTTGAACATCTTGCCTGCTCCTGTTTGAGAGGAATCTTTATGCTACTGGAAAGCCGTCAGGTTCACATCAAGCGAACCCTGCGGGCTTGATGCGCGTCAAACGCCGCGTCAGCCCAATTGCTGGGCGGCGGCGAACAAATTGGTGCAGCGGGTGCCGGTGCGGCAATAGGCCAGCACGGGGCCCGGCAGGGTCTTCAGCAGTTCGGCGAAGCGCACCACGTCCGAAACGGTCATGGCGCTGCCCACCACGGGCTGGTATTCAATCTTCAGGCCAGCGGCTTCGGCGGCCTTGGATACGTCGGCGGCGGTGGGCTGGTCGGGGCCGCCTTCGAAGTCGGGGCGGTTGATGATGACGCTCTTGTAGCCGGCGGCGGCCACATCGGCCATGTCGTCAGGGCCCAGTTGCGGCGCGACGGCGAAGTTTTCGGTCAGGGGTTTGATCGGTGCGGACATGGCGGTTCCTTCAAATATTCAGCTGCGTATTATTGATTGTAGGAGCCGTTTTGCGCGAAGAGTTTTTCCAATTGGGTCCAGATTCCGCGGTCATCAGCAATGGAAACCGAAAAGCGCAGCATCGTCGACGGCGCCTGCGACGGTGAAAACAAGGTGCCCGGGGCCAGCAGCACCCCCTGGTCGGCCGCTACGCGCGCCAGCACTTCGGTGTCGCGGCCACAATCGGCCCAGACGAACATGCCCGCATTCGGCTCGTGCGGCACGGTCAGGCCCAGCTTCAGCAGCCCTTTCAGGCATCGCTCCCGCGCGGCGTCCACCCGCGTCCGGACGCGTTCGATATGGCGGCGGTACTGCCCTTCCATCAGCACCCGGTGGACAACGCGTTCGCCCAGTTCGGGCGAGGTCAGGCCCGCCAGCATTTTCAGGTCGGCCAGCTTTTGCAGGATCTCGGGGTTGGCGGCCACATAGCCCACACGCAGGCTCGCGGCCAGCATCTTGGAATAGCCGCTGACCAGGATGACGCGGTTCAGCCGGTCCAGCACCGCCAGCTTCATGGCGCCGCCGGGGTGCAGTTCACCATAGGTGTCGTCTTCGACCACCATGAAATCGTGGCGCTCGGCGATGCGCAGGATGTCGTAGGCGACACCCGCCGACAGCGTATGGCCCGTGGGGTTATGCACGGCGCTGTTGATGATGAAAAGCTTGGGCTTGTGCTGGGCCGCCAACTGTTCCAACAGGGCGATGTCGGGGCCATCCGGCCCACGCGGCACGCCGATCAGGCGCGCGCCAAATGCCGCCAGCCGGCCAAAGATAACGAACCACGCCGGGTCTTCCACCAACACCGTGTCGCCGGGCTTCACCAAGTGGCGGGCGATCAGGTCCAGGCCGTGGGTGACGCCGTTGGTGGTCAACAGATTCAGTTCGGGGTGGGCCGGCACGCCGTCGTTCTGCAAGGACGCGGCGATCTGCTGGCGCAGCGGCGCAAAGCCTTGGGGATGGCCATAGCTGACCAGGTTCGCCCGCACCGAGCGCCCCACGGCGCGCACGGCAGCGGCCACCATGTCGGGGTCCAGCCAATCGGCCGGCAGCAAGCCCGCACCACCCGGCATGCCCGGGCCGGTGGTTTCGCGGAACATGCTGCGCAGCAGCCAGGCGATGTCTACGCGCGCGGTGGGCGACAAGGGGGACGACGGGGCCGTCGCCACCGCCGCCAGCGGACCACTGCGCGCGCGGACGAAAAAGCCTGCCCCGCGGCGGGACTGCACCAGTCCCCGGGCCACCAGCCGGTCATACGCCTCAACCACCGTGAAGCGGCTGACGCCAGACTGTTCGGCCATTTTGCGAATGGACGGCAGGCGGGTGCCGGGCCGCAACCCTTGTTCGTCGATGCGGCGCGCCAGGCCGTCGGCCAATTGGCTGACAAGCGAGGCGTCGGCTTGGCGCACGGGCATCCAGGGCAAGGACGCTGCGGGGGAAGGGGCGGGAGTAGACCCAGGGGAAGGAGCAACTGTCATGGGGAATGGACCAGGCCAGTGATTAAAGTGACATGTAGAAGTGTATCGGTACTGTACCGATAACTATGCGTAGAGTGACAGCAATACGGCAAGCCCGCAATAGCAGATTCTTCCGCCCCGACTCTTTCTTTCGCAGCCATCATGACGCGCTCATCGCTTTACCCTTCGGCCCAGACCGCACCGGCCACGCCGCCGTCCGTATGGGAAGGCTATGGCTATGGTTTTCTGGGAGTGCTGGTCTTTTCGCTGACGCTGCCCATGACGCGCCTGGCCGTGGCTGAACTGGCCCCATTGCTGGTGGGCCTGGGACGCGCGTTGGTGGCTGCGGTGCCCGCGGTGGCGTTGCTGTGGATCACGCGCAGCCGGCTGCCGACGCGCACAGAGTGGCCTGGCGTGATCCTGGCTGCGCTGGGCATCGTGGTGGGCTGGCCGCTGGCGTCGTCACTGGCCATGCAGACCGTGCCGTCTGCCAACGGCGCCGTGTTCAACGGGCTGCTGCCGCTATCGACGGCCGCGTTCGCCGCGCTGCGTAGCGGTGAACGGCCGTCCGCCGTATTCTGGGGGTGGGCCGTGGCCGGCGCCGCGCTGGTGACGGCCTACGCGCTGCGGCAAGGCGACGGCGTCTTGACCACCGGCTATCTCTGGCTGCTGGTGGCGGTGGTGTTGGGCGGATGGGCTATGCGGAAGGCGCACGCGCCGCACGCACACTGGGCGGTTCGCGCACCATTTGCTGGGCGCTGGCGATCAGTGCCCCGGTCGTTGTGGCGCCCGTCGGCTGGATGGCCGCGCACGCCCACTGGCCCAGCGCCGCAGTCGTTTCAGCCTGCGCCTACCTGGCGTTCGGCTCCATGTTTCTGGGCTTTTTTGCCTGGTATCGCGGCCTGGCCGTGGGCGGAATCGCCCGGGTGGGGCAGGTGCAGTTGTTGCAGCCTTTCCTGACCGTCGTGGCGGCCGCATTGTTATTTGGCGAATCCGTTCAGCCGGCAACCTTCGTGTTCGCCGTCGCCGTGATCGCCGTTATTGCCGGCGGACGCCGTGCCATCGTAAGGACAAAAAAATGAATCTGTTCCCGACCAACTGGGCCGACGTGCCCCTGGCTTCCGCCTCGCTGCTGGGCCCGCTGGCCCTGTTCGCGCTGGTCAGCTCGATTACGCCGGGACCCAACAATGTGATGCTGGCGTCCTCTGGCCTGAACTTCGGCTTTCGCCGCAGCATGCCGCACCTGCTGGGCGTGAACCTGGGCTTTACGCTGATGATTTTTTTGGTGGGCATCGGGCTGGGCTCGGTGTTCCAGCAAGTGCCGCAGCTCTACACCATCCTGAAATACGCCGGCGCCGCCTACCTGCTGTATCTGGCCTGGAAGATCGCCAACTCCGGCGGCCTGGAAGATGGCGAAGCGCGTGGCAAACCGTTCACGTTCCTGCAAGCGGCGGCCTTTCAATGGGTCAATCCGAAAGCGTGGGTGATGGCGGTGGGGGTGGTGGCCACCTACACGCCGCAAAACGGCTTCTTCGCCAACCTGGTCATCGCCACGATTGTCTGCGGCGTGGTCAACCTGCCCAGCATTGGCGTGTGGGTGACGTTCGGCACCGCGCTGCGCCGCGTGCTGCACAAGCCCTGGGCGATTCGGGCCTTCAATGTGGGCATGGCCTTGCTATTGGTGGCGTCGTTGTATCCGGTGGCGCTGGACTTGGTGCATTGATCGCCAGCGTCAGGCGGCCAACAATCCCACGACGACGGCAGGCGTCACCAGGACGTTGAACAGCCCCGCCATCACCATCACCAGGCCCGCCACCGCGCCCTCGTCGGCCGCGAGTTCGCGGGCCTTTGCTGTGCCGGCGCCGTGTGCGCCCATGCCAAACAAGGCGCCGCGCGCCAGCGCCGAACGCAGCGGCAACCAGCGCCGCATCAACTGGCCGATGGCCGCGCCGAACACACCCGTCACGATCACGAACACGGCGGTCAGGTCGGGCACGCCGCCCACATGGGACGACACCGCCAGCGCGAACGGCGTGGCGACTGAACGCGGCAATAAGCTCAGGCGCAAGCCGGGCGGCAAATCCAGCAAGCTGCCCAGCATCCAGGCGCTGACGCCCGCAATCAAACTACCCACCGCCACGCCCGCCACCAGCACCGGCCAGTAGCGCCGGATCAGCGCGCGCTGCTCGTACAGCGGCAGCGCAAACGCCACGATCACGGGCCCCAGCATGGCCATCAGCCAATGCGAGCCAGACATGTAGTCGCGGTATCCGGTGTGCAGCGCAATCGCCAAGCCCAGCAGCAAGGCCGGCGCTACGACCAGCGTCGACGTCCACCAGTACGCATAGCGGCGATAAAACAGGCGCGCGCACACGTAGGCCAGCACCGTCGCCAGCGGCCAGAACACCAGGTTGAATTCAAACGGCATGGCGGTTCATCCAGCGATAGCAAAGGTCGATCGTCAACGCCGTGCCGGTCATGACCAAGGCGGTGCCAAGCAGGATGACGGCCAGCAGCTTCAGCCCCAGCACCCCCAGAAATTCGCGGTGGTCCAACAGCGACATCACGGCCGGCACAAAGAACAGCAGCATCTCGCCCAGCAGCCAGCTCGCGCCGCGATGGACGTTGCGCACGCGCAGCCGGCGGGTGGCCAGCAGCAACAGCACCAGCGCCATGCCGATGACGCCGCCCGGAACGGGCAAACCCAGCGCGTCGGCCACGGCCTGGCCCAGCAAAGAAAACACGACGATCAGCGCAATTTGCAGCACGCGGCTGCGGCGCAGGGCAACGCGCAGCATGCGGACGGGAGTAAGGAGGCGACGAGGGCGAGGGCGAGACATGGAGGGGCAGACAGGTACCAGCGGCAAGCTGATGTTTTACGCCCGCCCTGCCCATAGATAAAATGAATTCGATGAATACTCCCCATTCCAGATAGGCATAGCCATGGACCTGCGCCCCTTGCGCGCTCTGGTGGAAGTGGTCCGCCAGGGCGGCTTTTCCCAGGCAGCCAAAGTGATCTACGCCACGCAGCCCACCGTCAGCAAGGCGGTGCGCCAGCTTGAAGACGAGCTGGGCATGCCGCTCCTGGATCGCCACGCACAGCCCCTGCGGCTGACCGAAGCGGGCGAAATTGTGTACCGGCGGGCGCTGACGATGTTGGCCGAACGCGATGATCTGTACGCCGAGCTGGACGAACTCAAGGGCCTGAAACGCGGTGTGCTGCGGCTGGGGCTGCCGCCGCTTGGCAGCAGTTCGCTTTTCGCGCCGATGTTTGCGCGGTTCCGCAGCCGGTATCCGCACATCGAAATCAGCCTGGTGGAACACGGCAGCCGCCGGCTGGAAGAAATGGTGATGGCGGGTGAGATCGAATTGGCGGCCTCGTTGAAACCCGTGCCGGATCATGTGGACTGGCAGCCGGTGGCGCGCGAACCGCTGGTGGCGCTGATGCCCGCCGACCATCCGCACGCGCACGCGGCATCTGTCGGCCTGCATGAGCTGCGTGAATCGCCGTTCATCCTGTTCGAATCAGGCTTTGCGCTGAACCGCATCATCCATGAAGCCTGCCAGCGTGCGGGCTTTGCGCCCACCATCGCCGCACGCAGCGGCCAGATCGATTTCATCGTGGCGCTGGTGGCGGCCGGCTTGGGCGTGGCGTTCCTGCCGCGCATCACGGCTCGCGAAGAACTGCACGCAGGCGTGTGCCGCGTGCCCCTGCGCGACCCGGGCACGGACTGGGAAATGGTGCTGGTCTGGCGGCGCGGCGGCTATCTGTCGCACGCGGCGCAGGCGTGGCTGGCATTGACGCGCGAGGTGCATCCCGGAGTATTCTGATGCGGAACCCAGCCGGCCCGATCGGGTCATATTTTTCATGCCCGCCCTGCCCCGCCCTTCCCCCCGCAGCCTTTCCGCCCGGCGTCTCCCCATCCGCCGGCTCGTTGCCGTAGCTGTCGTCACCGCCGCCAGCGTCGTCGGCTGCTCGCACCTGGACTCCTGGCAACGCCAGACCATCTTTTCGCCCCAATCCGAACCCCAAACCTGGTGGCGCGAACCCTCCGCCGGCACCGAGGTCTACGACCTGGCGCTAGCCAACGGCGATAAGGTGCGCGCCTGGTACTGGCAAAGCCCCAAGGCCGATGCACCCACGGTGCTGTACCTGCATGGCGCGCGCTGGAACCTGAACGGCAGCGCCTTCCGCATCGACGGCTGGGCCCGCATGGGTTATTCGGTGCTGGCCATCGATTACCGCGGCTTTGGCGCATCCACCCCGCGCCTGCCGTCGGAAGAAAGTGCGCTGGAAGACGCGATGGCCGGGCTGAAGGAGCTGGCCCGCCTGCAACCCGACCCGGCACGCCGCTTCATCTACGGCCACAGCCTGGGCGGGGCGATCGCCATCGATCTGGCCGCCCGGCCTGAACAGCCGGAATTCGCGGGTTTGATCGTGGAATCCAGCTTCACCAGCATCGGCGCCATGCTCGGCACCCTGCGCTGGGGCAAGGTGCCGGGCGCCAGCCTGTTGGTGACGCAGCCATTTGCCTCCGTCGACAAGCTGGCCCAGATGCACACGCCCATGTTGTTCATGCACGGCACCGCTGACCGCGTGGTGCCGCACACCATGAGCGACGAACTCTTCGCTGCCGCTCGCAACGTGGCGCCAGATCTGAAGCGGCTGGTGAAGATCGAAGGCGCGTCGCACTCGGGCGCTTTCCGCAGCGGGCCGCAATACGACGCCGCCGTGAAGACCTTCATGCAAGACGCCTCACGCGCCTACAAACGCAAGTCCGGCTAACGCTGGCGCGGCCTTCTCCCCCCGCTTACCCTGACCGCCGGGAAAACCCGTTCTCGGGAAACTCCTATATAAAAATATCTACTAAATATATTTAACGAATATTAGACTTTGCTCCTGCTCGCCGCGCCGCTTTGGCAGCGACGGCATCTTCAGGAGAAGCCAGTTGAGTAACGTGCGTTGGCAGGGCGTATTTCCTGCCGTTACCAGTAAGTTCCATGCCGACGAAACCCTCGACTTCGAAGCGATGCGCAAGCACTTCGCCTTCCTGATCGACAACGGCGTTCACGGCTTTGTCACCTGCGGCTCGCTGGGCGAAGCCAGCACCCTGACGTTGGAAGAAAAGCTTGAGGTCACGCGCTGCGCCATCGAAGTCAGCGCCGGCCGTATTCCCGTGCTGGCCAACGTGTCCGAAACCAGCACCCGCGAAGCGCTGCGCTTCATCAAGGGCGCGGTCGAGCTGGGCGTGGACGGCTTCATGCTGATGCCATCGCTGATCTACGTGGCCGACGCGCGTGAAGCCATGCAAAGCATCCGCACCATGGCGAAAGCGGCGCAAAAGCCCTGCATGATCTACAACAACCCGGTCGCTTACCGCGTGGACCTGAAGCCCGAGCACATGGTCGAACTGGCCGACTGCCCGTGGCTTGTCGCCATCAAGGAAAGCAGCGACGACATCCGCCGCGTGACCGATCTGCGCAATGCGCTGGGCACCCGCTATCAGCTGTTCATCGGTGTGGACGACCTGTCGTTCGAAGCGCTGGCGTTGGGCGCAGACGGCCTGCTGGCAGGCCTTGTCACCGCTTTCCCGCGTGAAACCGTGGCGCTGTATGACCTGATGAAAGCCGGCCAGTGGCAAGAGGCGCTGGCGCTGTATCAATGGTTCACGCCGCTCTTGCACCTGGATGTTTCCACCAAGCTGGTGCAGAACATCAAGCTGGCCGAAACGCTGGCCGGTGTGGGCAACGAACACGTGCGCCGTCCGCGTCTGCCGCTGGTCGGCGCCGAACGCGAGCGTTGCACCGCCATCATCCAGGCCGCCATCGCCAAGCGCCCCAAGCAATACCAATCGACGTAAGCGGCCGGCTCCGGCTGAGCCAACCGCAGCACGAACGCGTTGGCGCGCGGCTTAGCCGCCGCGCGCCAGGCCCTGTCCCACGCACGCCTATCGGACACCATGCAAAGCGACATCATCCTTCAGACACGTGGCCTGACCAAGGAATTCCGCGGATTCGTGGCGGTCAACAACGTCGACCTGAGCGTGCGGCGCGGCGCCATCCATGCGCTGATCGGCCCCAATGGCGCCGGCAAGACGACGTTCTTCAATCTGCTGACCAAGTTCCACATTCCGACGCGCGGCGAAATCCTGTACGACGGCGTGGACATCACGCAGGAGCGCCCCGCGCAAACCGCGCGCCGCGGCATCGTGCGGTCGTTCCAGATTTCGGCGGTGTTCCCCCAGCTGTCCGTGCGCGAAAACGTGCGTGTGGCCTTGCAGCGCAAACTGGGCGTGGACTATTGCTTCTGGCGATCCGAAAGCACGCTGGAAAGCCTGCATCACCGCGTTGAGGAATTGCTGGACCAGGTGGGCCTGCGCACGCATCTGGACGTGGCGGCGGGTGACCTGCCCTATGGCCGCAAGCGCACCTTGGAAATCGCCACCACGCTGGCGCTGGAGCCCGAGCTGCTGCTGCTGGACGAACCCACGCAGGGCATGGGCCACGAGGACGTGGACCGCGTCAAACATCTGATCAAGCAGGTCTCGGCGGGGCGCACCATCCTGATGGTGGAACACAACATGAAAGTGGTGGCGGACATCTCCGACACCATCACCGTCTTGCAGCGAGGCGAAATCCTGGCCGAAGGCCCCTACGCGACCGTGTCCGAGAACCCGGCGGTGCGTGAAGCCTACATGGGAGCCGACGATGAATGAAGCCCTGGCCGGCGCGTCCGGCAACATGCTTGAAATCCGCAACCTGCACGCCTGGTATGGCGAATCGCACATCCTGCATGGCATCGATCTGGACGTGAAGCCCGGCGAATGCGTCACGCTGCTGGGCCGCAACGGCGCGGGCCGCAGCTCAACATTGAAATCCATCCTTGGCCTCGTCGGCCGCCGCAGCGGCTCCATCAAGGTCGAAGGCCAGGAAACGGTGGGCATGCCCACTCACAAGATCGCGCGCCGGGGCATCGGTTATTGCCCGGAAGAGCGCGGCATCTACGCGTCGCTGACCGCGGAGGAAAACCTCATGCTGCTGCCCTCGGTGGGGCCAGGCGGCATGTCGGTGGAAGAGATCTACACGATGTTCCCCAACCTGAAAGAGCGTGCGCACAGCCCCGGCACGCGGCTATCAGGCGGCGAACAGCAGATGCTGGCGATGGCGCGCATCCTGCGCACCGGCGCCCGCTTGCTGTTGCTGGATGAAATCACCGAAGGCCTGGCGCCCGTCATCGTGCAATCGCTGGGCCGCGTGATCCGGCAACTGAAAGAGCGCGGCTACACCACCGTGCTGGTCGAACAGAATTTCCGCTTCGCCCAGCACCTGGCCGACCGCCATTACGTCATTGAGCACGGTCAGGTGGTAGCCGTGATAGACCGCGCCGAGGTCCAGCAATCGCAAGACAAGCTGAACGCCTTGCTCGGTATTTGAGATTTCCGCCGTACTCCTTCCGACCGCAGTCCCCCATTCCTCCACGGAGCGTAGTCAGATGAAATTGAATCGAATCGCAGCAGCGTTGTTCGTCCTGGGCTTCACCGGCGCGGTGCCTGCGGGCGCGGCGCACGCGCAAGCCAAGATCAGCG
Organism: Achromobacter kerstersii; assembly: GCF_902859595.1. Lineage (GTDB taxonomy): Bacteria > Pseudomonadota > Gammaproteobacteria > Burkholderiales > Burkholderiaceae_B > Achromobacter > Achromobacter kerstersii. Next base: position 45,929 of record NZ_CADIJQ010000013.1, read on the forward strand.
ACGACGTCGTCAAGGTCGGCGTGCTGACCGACCTGTCCGGCGTGTATTCCGACCTGGCCGGCAACGGCTCGGTGATAGCCGCGCGCCTGGCCGCCGAAGAGATGGGCAACAAGGTGCTGGGCAAGCCGGTTGAAGTGATTGCCGCCGACCACCAGAACAAGCCCGACGTCGCCGCCAACCTGGCGCGCGAATGGTTCGACCAGGGCAAGGTCGACATGATCACCGACTTCCCCACCGCGTCCACCGCGCTGGCCGTGATGGAAATTGCCAAGCAGAAGAACCGCGTGACGATGCCGTCGGCGGGCTTGTCCACCGCGATCCTGGGCGAAAAATGTTCGCCGTTGAATGCGCAATGGACGACCAACACCTATGCGCTGGCAGCCGGCACGGCGCGCGCACTGGTGAAGGAGGGCAAGAAGACCTGGTACTTCATCACCGCTGACTACACCTTTGGCCACTCGCTGGAAAAGGACGCCACCGAAGTCATCCAGGAAAATGGCGGCACCGTGGTGGGCGTGTCGCGCCACCCGTTCCCCGGCAACGATTTCTCGTCGTTCCTGCTGAAGGCGCAGGCCTCGAAGGCGGACGTGATTGCGCTGGCCAACGCCGGCAACGACACCGTCAACGCCGTGAAGCAAGCCAACGAGTTCGGCATCAACAAGAAGCAGATCGTCGCGCCGCTGTTGACCTATATCTCGGACGTGCACAGCATGGGCCTGCCCAAAGCGCAGGGCATGTACCTGACCGAAGCGTTCTACTGGGACTACGACGACGCCTCGCGCGCCTGGGCCAAGAAGTTCTTCGAGAAAGCCAAGAAGATGCCCACGGCCTCGCAAGCCGGTGTGTATTCGGCCACGCTGTCCTACCTGAAGGCGATTGAAGCGGCCGGCACTGACGACGCGCCCGCCGTGATGGCCAAGCTGCGCGAAATGACCATCAACGACGCCGTGATCCGCAACGGAAAGCTGCGCGCCGACGGCGCGCTGGTGCACGACATGCTGCTGTTGCAGGTGAAGACGCCCGCCGAATCCAAGGCCCCGTGGGACTACTACAACGTGAAATCCGTGCTCAAGGGCGACGAGGTATTCCCCAAGCCCCAGGCCGCCTGCCCGCTGAACAAGTCGTAAGCCCATCATGTTCGACATCTCGCTTCCCGCGCTGCTGGCCCAACTGTTGGTGGGGCTGATCAACGGCTGCTTCTACGCCATCCTGAGCATGGGCCTGGCCATCATTTTCGGCCTGCTCAACATCGTCAACTTCACGCACGGTGCGCAGTTCATGATGGCGGCGTTCCTGGCGTGGATCGGCTTCACGCAGTTGCCGCAACTGCTTGGCCCCGGCGTGCAAATCAACTTCTGGGCGGCGCTGATTCTTGCGCCGCTGGTCGTGGGCGCGGTGGGCGTCGTGATCGAAAAGACGCTGCTCAAACGGCTCTATCACCTGGACCACCTGTACGGGCTGCTGCTGACCTTCGGCATTGCACTGATGATGGAAGGCGGCTTTCGCTACTTCTACGGCATATCCGGCGTGGGGTACGAGCCGCCCGAGATCCTGCAAGGGGGTTTCGATCTGGGCTTCATGTTCCTGCCCGCGTATCGGGGCTTCGTGGTGGTGGCGTCGCTGACGCTATGCATCGCCACCTGGTATCTGTTCGAGCGCACCCGGCTGGGCGCGATGCTGCGCGCAGGCACTGAAAACCCCAAGCTGCTGCAGGCGTTTGGCGTGAACGTGCCGGTGATGATCACGCTGACCTATGGCTTCGGCGTGGCGCTGGCGGGCGTGGCGGGCGTGTTGGCCGCGCCCGTCATGCAGATCAACCCGCTGATGGGGTCGAACCTGTTGAACATCGTGTTCGCAGTGGTGGTGATTGGCGGACTGGGTTCCATCATGGGCGCCATCGTCACGGGCCTGGCGCTGGGCCTCTTGGAAGGGCTGACCAAGGTGTTCTACCCGGAAGCGTCCACCGTTGTCGTGTTCATCGTGATGGCCGTTGTGCTGCTGATGCGCCCCGCGGGCCTGTTCGGCAAGGAGAAATAAGGTGTCGCGCATTCCATTTTCCATCCGCATCCTGGCCTTGCTGCTGGTGCCTGCCCTGCTGGTGCCGTTCTTTCCCCAGATCATCTACCCCGTGTTTGTCATGAAGGTGCTGTGCTTCGCGTTGTTTGCGCTGGCCTTCAACCTGCTCACGGGCTTCACCGGCCTGGTGTCGTTCGGCCACGCGGCGTTTTTCGGCTGGGCAGGCTACGCCGCGGGCGAAATGATGATCTTGTTCGGCGCGCGCGGCCTGCCGCCCGAGATCGCCATCCTCTGCGGCGTGGCGATGGCGGCCGCCATTGGCTATGCCATCGGCTGGCTGGCCATCCGGCGCACGGGCATCTATTTCGCGATGATCACGCTGGCGCTGTCGCAGGTGGCGTACTTCATGGCGGTGCAGGTGGGCTGGACGCGCGGTGAAGACGGCATGCAGGGCATTCCGCGCGGCAAGTTCCTGGGGCTGGTGGACCTGAGCATCGACACCAACATGTATTACTTCGCGCTGGGCGTCTTCGTGCTGGGCTTTCTGTTCGTCTACCGGGTGATTCATTCGCCGTTCGGCCAGGTGCTCAAGACCATCCGGGACAACGCGCCGCGCGCGATTTCGCTAGGTTACGATACGGATCGGTGCAAGCTGCTGGCCTTTGTGCTGTCGGCCTCGGTCGCCGGTCTTGCCGGCTCGCTGAAGGCGCTGGTGCTGCAACTGGTAGCGCTGAATGATGTGTCCCTTGCTACCTCCACCGAAGTGCTGCTGATGACCCTGTTGGGCGGCATCGGCACCGTGTGGGGCCCGGTGGTCGGCGCGACGCTGGTCGTCAGCTTGCAGAACTACCTTGCCACCCTGGGCGATGTCGTCACCATCGTCATCGGGCTGATATTCGTGTTGTGCGTGTCGTTCTTCCGACGCGGGTTCGTCGGCGAATGGCTGGCCTACACGCAGTGGCGCAAAACGAAGGAAAACAATAATTGATGGCAGGAGCAGAACCCAAACGACGCGCCGCGGACGTCGCGTACGACCAGATCGAAAGCATGATCGCCACGTTGCAATTGCAGCCTGGCAGTGCGGTCGTGGAAGCGGATCTGGTGGAGAAAACCGGCCTGGGGCGCACGCCCCTGCGGGAGGCGCTGCTGCGCATGGTCGCGGCCGGCTTGATCCGCCAGGAACCCCGGCGCGGCCTGCGCGTATCGATGATCCAGCTGGCGGACCACATGGACTTGATCCAGACCCGCCGCGCGCTGGAGCAGTTGATTGCCGCCAGCGCCGCCCGCCGCGCCACGCCCGCGCAACGCACCCAGATCGTGGATTGCGCGGCGCAGATGATCCGGGCTTCCGAAGGCGGCAACCTGGACGACTACATGCATGCCGACCAGCTGCTCGACTACGTCTGCCATGAAGCCAGCCGCAATGTGTCCGCCGTGAACGCGGTGGAACCGTTGATCATTCAGTGCCGGCGCTTTTGGTACGCCTACCAGCACGAGGGCGATATCGCCGAAGGCGCCCGCCGCCACATGCTGATGGCGCAGGGCATCGCCACAGGCAACGAATCCGCGGCCATCAAGGGCGCGGATTCGTTAATGGACTACCTGGAGATGTTTACGCGCAAGGTGATTGACGCGTAGCGGCCGGTGCGACCTCTGGCGTGCCAAGGGTGGCAGCCGCAGGCGCAACGGCGTCCGCGCGGCCCCGCTTCAGCCACGCCATCACGCGAGGGCGCGAACGGTCGTAGGCCAGGTTGTACAGGAAGGCGTAGGGCAGATAGAACAGCACCAGCGCAATGTCCAGCACAAAGGCTTCCCACAGGCTGATGCTGAGCCACCACGCCGCCAGCGGAATCACAATCAGGATCAGGCCAAGTTCAAAGCCGAAGGCGTGAACGACGCGCACGCGCATCGTGCGCTTGAAGCCGAACCGGTTTTCAACGCGGTCGAAGCCGGCGTTGTAGATCATGTTCCAGACGAGCGCGATCCAGGCGATGACGGCCGTGAGGACGCCCATTTCAAACAGGGATTTGCCCATGGCCCAGGCTGCGGCAGGCGCGCACAGACCGATGGCGAGAATTTCAAACAAAAATGCGTGGAAAAAGCGTTCTTTCAGGGTTTTCTTGGCTTGCGTCATGACCCACCGAGGTCGTTTCAATAAAGTGGGAGCGATTTTCGTCGATATTTCCGGTACGATAAAGATACTATCCATCGGAAAAACCGATACCAATGCGCCACTCGCTTGAATCCTTGGCGGCCTTTGCCCAAGTGGCCTCTGAAGGCTCGTTTTCAGCCGCCGCCCGCAAGCTGGGCAAAAGCCAGTCCACCATCAGCGAAACCATCGCCAATCTGGAAGTGGACCTGAACGTGGCGCTGTTTGACCGCAGCCAGCGCCAGCCGTCATTGACCGAAGCCGGCCAGGTGTTGCTGGGTCAGGCGTTGCAGGTGCTGGCGGCCAACGACCGCTTCAACCGCAGCGCCAACCAGTTGGCCGAAGGGCTGGAGCCCCGCCTGACCGTAGTGCTGTCGGACACCTTCCAGTCAAAAACGTTTGAGAACATGCTCAGCCAGATCGACCAGCGCTACCCCGCGCTGCGCTTCGAATGCCTGATCGCCGAATACGAAGACGTGGTGGCGCTGGTGCAGCAAGGCCGCGCGCATCTGGGCCTGATGGCCGCGCAAGACACCTACCCGCCGGATGTGGGATACGCGACGCTGGCCGAGCGATCCGAAATTGTGTTGTGCGTGGGGCGCAGCCATCCGCTGGCGGGCCGCCCGTGCGTGACCACCGATGAGCTGCGAACCGAACGCGAATTGCGTCTGAGCACTTTTGAACTCAACGATAAAGACACCGCGCCGCCGCACGCAACGTGGTCGGCGCCGGGTTATCTGATGCTGCTGGAAATGGCCAGCCTGGGATTTGGCTGGACGGAATTGCCGCGTTGGATGATCCAACGTTTCGGGCGCGACCAATTGGTCGAACTGACGGTGCCGGGCTGGCCCCGCCACATCCGCGTAGACGCCGTGTGGTCCACCCGCCGCGCGTTGGGCCCCGCAGGCGCGTGGCTGCTGGAAAGCCTGGCTCGCGGTTAGACATTAAACGGCCCGCCCCCGTATCACCGCGCCGTATCAAGGCGCCATATCACCGCGCCATATCAACGCGCCATACCAACGCCCCGTATCAACGCCCCGTACCAACGCACGATATCAACGCGCTGTGGCCGGCAAGCGCGAGATGCGCACGCCGTTGGCGCTTATCCACTCACCCAGCTTGGGGCTGGCCAGCACGTCGAACTCGGCGCGGCGCTGGCGCGACATCGGGCTGCCGTCCTTGCAATCCATCGCGGGGTGGCACATCAGCAAATCCCCGTCGCGCGCGTTGAACAGCCAGTTCTGCAACAGGTCAGCGTAACGGCGCTTGCCGCCTTCGAATCCATACACGCCCAGCAGCCGGCGATTGGTGCGCAACCCATCCTGTTGCGCCTGGCGGGCCAACGCGCCTGAACCCAAGGCGCCGATGATGCGCGCCTTGATCGATTCTTTCAGGGGGATACCGCAAAGTGCGCCCGGCGCGGTCTGGCGCAACCACGGCATGGCGTCGCCATAACGGCGCTTCAATTGCGCCAGCACCTGTTCACGGATGCCGGGCAATTGATGCACGTGTTGGTGGCCATCCACGTAATCGGGCGCGCGGCCGAATGCGGCCTCGAAGGCGTCAAACTGAAGATTCAGCTGCGCATCGATCCACGCCGGATCAAGCCGGCCGGCATAGGCGCTGAAGATCAGCTTGCGCAGCGACGGCATCGGCGCAGCATCGGCGCTGAGGTTTTCCGAGAAATTCACGTGCAGGCCGATGTCCACATTTTGCGCCGCCAGACGGCCCGCATTCTGCGCAAATGTGGGGCCCAACGACAAGCCGCTTACCGCGCTGATACGGCCCATGCCGGCCAGCGCGATCATGCCTTCATCGATATCGGCATTCATGCCAAAATCGTCACCGCAGACCACGATACGTTTGCTCATCGCTGCACCTCGCATTCCCATTTCACCACGGCACCCATGCGCGCCTTTCTTCAGCAGATCAGCCTTTTCATTGCAGTGGGTTGCGCCGCCGCCGCCACCCATTGGGCCGTTGCCGTGGGCTGTGTCGAACTGCTTGGCCTTGCACCACTGGCCGCCAACCTGGTCGGCTGGCTGATCGCCTTCGTCGTTTCTTTTGCCGGACACTACCGGCTTACCTTCAGACATTCTCAAACACCCTGGACAATAGCTGTCCGTCGTTTCTTTCTGATTTCAGCCGTGGGCTTCGCCATCAATGAATCCGCCTACGCGCTGTTGCTGCATACCACCGCCATTCCGTACGACCTGTTGCTAGCCCTGATTCTGATCGGGCTGGCGTTTGCGACCTTCATCGCTAGCCGGCTTTGGGCGTTTCGCCACAAGCCCGCTGTCTGAACGCGTCGTCAATGTCCACGCGCCACATCACGGTCTTCACGCCGCTTGCTATTGGGTCCAGCCCCCGCAATGGCGCGTAAACCGGGCCGTCAGATCGGCTGCCCCAGACCCAATAGCGCGCGCCGTCCGGTGCGGCGCACAGCCGCGAGCTGAATTCCGCGGAGCTGACCAGCAGCTCCTTGCCTAGCGCGGGATCAAACGTTGCGGCATCGTAGAGTTCCTTGCGCCAGTTATCGCGCACCGGCACGTCCTGATCCAGCCAGTCGTCCACCACCCACGTCGGGCGCGGCGCTTGGGCGTAGAGCGCCAGGTCGAAGGGATAGGTATGCAGGGCGACAAAGATATCGTCCGGGCGGGCGTGCTCACGCACTACCGTGGCCAGGGGCCCGGCGCTGCCTCGCGCATTGTGGGCGGCCACCCCGACGGCGACGACGCAGATCGCAGCCGCGACGCCCGCGCTAAGTTTGACCAGACGCGGCGCGGTGGCGTCGCCGCCTTCCTCGCGCCATGCGCCCAGGATGACTTCGGCCAGCAAAAACGCCAGCGGCGCCAAGGCCGGCAGCACATAGCCGACAAGCTTGGATTGCGGCACGGAAAAAAATGCGATCACCACCGCAAACCAGACCAACGCCAAACGGCGCAAGTCTCGCGTGGCATCGTCCTGCCAAAACACCTTGCGCATGATGCCGCCGCCCCACAGCGACCACGGCAGGCTCAAGCCCGCCACGACCGGCAGGTAGAACCAGAACGCCTGCGCATTGTTGAAGCCGCTTGCCGCAAAGCGCTGAAAATGCTGATAGACGAAAAAGTAATGGTAGAAGCCCGGAAAGCGCAGCTGCATCAGCACGAACCACGGCACCGCCACGATGGCGAAGAGCAACAGCGCTGGCGGCCACATCACCGCTGCCAGACCTGCCCAACGGCGGCGCCATGCCATCCAGATCAACAGGATGACGCCGGGCAACACCAATCCGATCAAGCCCTTGGCCAACACCGCCAACGCGGCCAGCGCGGCGGCGGCCAACGACATGGCGCGATAGGGCTGCCCGCGCTCTTGCCGCAGAATGGTGTCCACCGCGGCCAGCACGCACAGCGTGATCATGCCGGCGACCAGCATGTCCAGATTTGCAAACTGCGCGCCGCCATAGAAGAACGGAATCGTGCACAGGATCAGGACGGTCAGCGTGGCCGCCGCGTGATTGCGATAGCGGCGCACAAAGGCGTACAGCGCCGCCGATGACGCCCAGGCGGCCAGCCATGACGGCACCCGCGCCACCCAGGGATGCGCGCCGAATACCGTGAACGACAGCTCTGTCAGCCAGTAATAGAGCGGGGGCTTGTGAAAGTAAGGCATGCCGTCCAGCAACGGCACGGCGTGCGAACCGCTGCGAAGCATGTCCCACGCCACGCCTGCGTAACGGCCTTCGTCAGGCAGCGTCAACGGCCGAATCCAAGCCAGCAATGCCAGCCACACGCCAACGACAAGCAGGAATCGGCCCGCGGGCGGGGTCCATTCAAAGCGCGCCACGGACACGGGGCCGACGGCCATGCTCAGCCTGTAGCCGAGTCCGCGTTCGACGCCTTGCCTTGACGGCGGCGCACGACGTACAACGGCCGGCCCTTCACTTCATCAAAGATACGGGCGACGTATTCACCCACCACGCCCAGCGAGATCAGGTTCACGCCCGCAAAGAACAACACCGCGGTGACGATAGTCGTCCAGCCGGAAACGGGGTTGCCCGACATCAGGTAGTCACCCACCAGATAGGCCGCGTACGACATCGCCACCAATGCAAAGGCCACGCCCACCAGGCTGACCAGACGCAGAGGCCACGTCGTGAATGCCGTCAGCCCGTCCAGCGCCAGGCGGAACAATCGCATCCCGCTGAAGCGGCTATTGCCGTGCATGCGTTCGTCGGGGGTATAGGGCAGTGCTTCACCTTTGAAGCCCACCCATGCGTACAGGCCTTTCATGAAACGGGTGCGTTCGGGCAACGCGATCAGCGCGTCCACCACCTTGCGGTCCATCAGGCGGAAATCACCAGCATGCGCGGGCACATCGACGCCACGCGCGCTGCTCAGCAGCTTGTAAAACCAACGGGCGCCAGAACGCTTCAACCACGACTCATCTTCACGGGTTTCGCGCACGGCATACACCATCTCGGCGCCGGCGGCCCAGCGGGCAAGCATTTGTTCGATCAGGGCGGGAGGATGCTGCAAATCGGCGTCCAGGCAGATCACCGCGTTGCCGGTGGCCGCTTCCAGGCCAGCGCTAAGCGCCGCTTCCTTGCCGAAATTACGCGACAGCTGCACGTAGCGAAAACCCTCGTGCTGCGTCCATTCCGCCATCAGCGCCTCGGTGCCGTCAGTGCTGCCATCATCAGCAACGATGATTTCCCAGCCCGTGCACAGCGCCGACAGACGCACGCGCAACAAGGGCAGCAAGACGCGCAGGTTCTCGGCCTCGTTCAGGCAGGGAATGACGCACGTCACGCAGGTGTCATACGGCACGGCCGCAACGCGAGATGACCAGAGCGACTCCAGGGGATACGCTTTGGTCAGCACTTGCTGAGGAATCGGGTCGGACCGGAATTGGATGTGCATAAGACGCTTTGATCGAAATACAGGACGCTATGCCGAGCAGTATGCGCAGCGCCTCGTCGAATTTTCATGAAATGCGGCACACGCTTGCACGCACGATGCCGCTAGAGAATTCTAGGCAGCGGCACGCTGAAAACGATGAAGCCGCGTAAACATCGCGTAAATCTGTGTCCCCGATTTGTGAAGCTGCGTAAAGCGGCGCCCTGCCCCAAACGCCGACATCGGTAAAATGCGCCCAGATTTTGTTTTCACAGGTTGTCATGCAATACCGAGTCCGCCCTATGCTGGCCAGCGACGTGGACGGCATTTTGGATGCCCAGACCCTGGCCTACCCCGACTTTCTGCTGGAAAGCGCGGCCTTCTTCCTGAACCGCCTGGCGCTGGCGCCTGCGTATTGCTGGGTGGCCAGAACGCAGGACGACGACACCCTGCTGGGTTATCTGATTTCCTACCCCTGGGATGCCGGGCTGCCGCCCGCCTTGGACGTGGCGCTGACCACGTTGCCCGCGCAGGCCGACCACTGGTTCCTGCATGACTGCGCCGTGGTGCCCGCGGCGCAAGGCCTGGGCGTGGGCCAGGCTTTACTGCGGACCGCGGCGTCGGCAGCAATGGATCACGGCTTGCGTCGCGCAAGCCTCGTGTCGCTGGAATCCGCCGTGAGCTATTGGCTGCGCCATGGTTACCACCCGGTCGCAGAACAGGGCGAGCGCTTGGCCGCCGAGCTGGCCGACAAGCTGGCGGGCTACGGTCCGCAGGCCCGCTACATGGCCCGGGCCATTCCGCTTTAACCCCTTCAATTACGCGGCTCCCGCCACGCGGGAGCACGCGCGTTGCCCCGTCCCTATACATTGCGGCCTGCGTGGCCGTAAGATAGGCGCACATTTCGAATGATGTGGCGGCAACGGTTCCGATAGTCTGAATTGCGGCGCCCTGTCTGGGGCGCGAAGGCCCATATGATTTCGCTTTCGCCCGTTCAATCCCTGCTGGCTTGCTGCCTGGTACTCGTCGTTGGACGCGTACTGACCACCAAGATCGGTATCCTGGCCCGCTACAGCATTCCCGACCCCATCGTGGGCGGCCTGCTATTCGCCGTCATTGCGTATCTGCTGTCGAACTGGGGCGGCGTCTCGGTCTCGCTGGAGACCAGCATCCGGCCCACGCTGCTGCTACTGTTCTTCGGCAGCATCGGGCTTACCGCCAACCTGAAGCTGCTTGCCAAAGGCGGCCCGCGCCTGATCGCATTCCTGCTGGCGCTGATTCCCTTCCTTGTCTTGCAGAATGCCGTGGGTCTGGGCATGGCCTGGCTGCTGGACATGCATCCGCTCATGGGCTTGCTGGGGGGCACGATCACCTTGGTGGGTGGACACGGCACCGGTGCGGCCTATGCCACGCGCTTTGCCGACTTCAACAATATTCAGGATGTGATGGCGCTGGCGATGACGTCCGCCACGCTGGGGCTGGTGCTGGGCGGCGTTGTCGGAGGCCCGGTGGCCGAATGGCTGATGCGCCGGCACAAGCTGGCCGGCAGCCTGGACCATCAAGCCCAGGCGGCGCAATCGGGGCAAGCCCCCGCCGCCCTGGCAGAGGAGGCTGCGCCGTCCACCGCCGGCTCGTACATCGTGTCGCTGACGGCGGCATTCGTGTGCCTGGTGTTCGGCGGTTATCTTGCGATGCTGGTTGAAGACGCGCCCGTCAGCCTGCCGAACTTCCTGTGGTGCCTGGCCACCGGCGTGATCATCCGCAATGGCGGTGCGCGCCTGGGGCTGAAACTGGATGACCGCGCAACCGAGATCATCGGCACGATTTCACTGTCGCTATTCCTGGGCATGACGATGATGACGCTGGACTTATCCAGCGTTGCCCGCCTGGCAGGTCCGCTGGCGCTGATGCTTATCGTGCAGACCTTGTTCTGCGCGCTGTACGCAGCTTGGGTGGTGTTCCGCATTCTCAAGAGCGATTACGAAGCGGCCATCATGTCGGCGGCATTCTGCGGCTTCGGCCTGGGCGCAACCGCCACCGCGATTGCCAACATGCAGGCGCTGACACGCCGGCACGGTCCCGCGCCGGAAGCGTTCATCGTGGTGCCGGTCACGGGCGCATTCCTCGTCGACATCCTGAACGTGATCGTGCTGACGTCCTTGATCTCCTTGCCGTTCGTGGGAGGGATGTGAGCATGGTCAACTTCAAACGCTATCTGCTGATTGCGCTGTGCCTGCTGCTGGCCGCCTGCGGCCGCGCACCAGACACGGATGCGTTGCGCGCCGATGTCGAGCGCGTGCTTGCCTCCACTTACGGCGACGGCCTGTTCCGCATCACCGAACTCAAACGCATGGGCTCGGCGTCCGACAGCACCGCGCCCGCTGGCGAAACCCGCCGCGTGGTCTATTACGACGTTGAGCTGGGCGTGGGCCGGGATATCGCGTTGGGCGCCTGGGACCAGCCGGGTGCGGCGTCGCTGGTGACCTTGCTGGGCGCAGGCCCGCGCAGCATCAGTGGCGTGAAGTCCGGCGGCAATCAGGCGGGTGACCGTATCGTTGCGCACGCCAGCGCCATCTACCGGCAGGAAGGCGATGACTGGAAGCTGGTGACGCCGGCCGGCTTCAAGGCGGCCGAAGCCCCCTCGCTGGATACCGGCGCCCCCCCGCCCGTCACCAAGCGCCTGCTGGACACGCTGGATCAGATCACCCATTCGGTCGCCTACAGCGCCTCCAGCACCGCGCAACACGTGGTGCAGCAGGAGCTGGAGCGCTCGGTGGCGCGTATCAATGGCCGGCTGGCCCGATTGCAACAGGGCTACCCGCTGGCGGGCGGACCGGACCGCGGCGAGTACTTGGCCTTTGCCCGCGCATTAAGCGCCGTGGCGCGCACCCATCAGATCCGTGTGGCGCCATTGATTACCAGCGGCGGCGCCGAGAACATTGCGCTGCTGCGTAGCGGCGACGCCGTGGTCGGGCTGGCCCAAGGCGACACCGCGCGCATGGCTTACGAAGGCCGTGGCCCGTTCGCGTCGGAAGGCCCGTTCACCGGGCTGCGTGCTCTGGGCAGCCTGTATCCCGAACTTGTCCACGTCGTCGTGCGCGACGATCCGGCGCTGCGCACCATCCGCGACCTGAAGGGCAAGACCATTGCGCTGGGGCCGGAAGGGTCCGCCGTGCGCGCCACGCTGGAAAACGTGCTGGCGGCCCATGGCCTGCAAGCGGGGCGCGACTACAAGATCGCTGACACGCCCTTCGCGGCGTCGCTGCCAGCCTTGCAAGCGGGCACGGTGGATGCCGCCGCGCAGGTCATCGGCGTACCCGCCACGCCCCTGCGCGACGCGCTGACCCAGGCGAAATTGAAGCTGCTGCCGCTGGACCCGGCCGCCATCAAATCGCTGACGAAGGCCGATGCCGACCTGATGCCGCTGGAAATCGCGGCGGGCACCTATCCGAATCAACCGGAACCGATTCCCACCATCGGCACCGCGGCGCTGCTGCTGACCACGGCCAACCTGACCCGCGACGAAGCGCTGATGGTGGTGCGCGCCGTCTACCAGACCGGCCAGGACCTGCTGGCTGCCGGCTCGACGCAAGGCGCGCAGGTCTCGGTGGCCAACGCCCGGCGTGGGCTGACCGTGCCGTTGCACGACGGCGCCGAGGAAGGTTTGGCCGCGCTGGAGCACGCCAAACCGCGTTGATGCCGGATGCGCTTATGATTGCGCTCCTAATCAGGAATTCCCATGAATAAATTTGATCTCCAAAAGAACCAGGCCCTGAAGCTGGCCAGCCAGTTGAAGCAGTCCTCCACGCCCGACCGCTTCGGCACCGCCTCGCAAGCCCCCGACCGCCGCGAACAGCGCAAGCTGGATCAAGCCGCCGGTCTGGTGCCGTTTCCGCTGAAAGTGTCGCAAGCCCATGCTGACAAGCTGCGCGCCCTGGCCGCCGAACGCGGTGTGTCCACCAACGACATCGTGGCCGAGCTGCTGCAGAAGTCGCTGGGCGAATAAGCGCAATGCACATCTGGGTCGATGCCGACGCCTGCCCCGGGGTCATTAAAGACATCCTGTTTCGCGCCTCGCAGCGCTGGCAGGTGCCGCTGACCCTGGTCGCCAACCAGATGCTCTTCACGCCGCCTTCCCCGCTCATCCGCGCTGTGCAGGTGCCACGCGGCTTTGATGTCGCCGATGCGCATATCGTCGAGCGCGCGGAGCCGGGCGATCTCGTGATCACTGGCGATATTCCGCTGGCGGCTGAAGTGCTGGAAAAAGGCGCGATGGCGCTCAACCCGCGCGGCGAACGTTATTCGCCAGAGACCATCCGGGAACGGCTGGCGGTGCGGGACATGATGGAAGAATTGCGCGCAAGCGGCGTGGACACGGGCGGCCCGCCGTCATTCAGCCAGGCCGACCGCAAGGCGTTCGCCAATCAGCTGGACTCGCTGCTCGCGCGGCTCAATAAAAAGTGATGTAGGCCTTGTACAGGATGGTGCCGAGGGCCGTAATCAGGCCCACGCCCATCAGGCCCATCCCCAGATTGCGGTCTCGCAGCCCGAAACCGACCAGCATCAGCGCCACGCCCGTGACGACAATGATCAACATGGTATTGGTGTGGGCATCCATGGAGGTCTCCTGTTGGCCATTCTTTTGGCCATTCTCTGGCCACGCACTGTCTTCGTTATCACCATGATAGGCAGGGTGATCGTCCAATGACATGCGCTGCGACGCAATCGCGAAAGCTCGGTTTGCGCCACATCAAGAGATGAGCCCGCGATGACCCCGAGATGATTCCGCGATGACCCCGGAATCAATCCGAAGAAGGCTCCGGAAAACAAAAAAGCCAACCGATTAAGGTTGGCTTGATTGCTTTGCACCCCCGGTGCGGCTTGTCGACAACCCATGGCGCTCGTTTCAGTTCATTCATACAACCCGCGCTCTTTCGAACACGCTTATACAAACTTAACTTCACTACACCTGCGTTGTCTTCCAAGGGTCTTTGGTGGGTGGTACAAGTTTCGAACTTGTGACCCCTGCCGTGTGAAGGCAGTGCTCTACCACTGAGCTAACCACCCTGAAAGAGGCGAAATAATAGCATGTTTTTTAAAACGTGCGCAAGTCGCCTTAGAAAATTATTTATGCCGCCGCGACCGGCGCATCCATCTTGCGCCACACGCACTCGCCGCCCACCGATTTGTCCAACGCCGCCAGATAGGTTTCGTGCTCGGCGAGCTCGGCGTCGCTGGCCTTCAGCACCACCAGGCCCGACGCATCGAACTTGGCCAGCACAATGCCATTGCTGCCTGCGCCATCGTTATCGTCCACATCGATCAGCAGCGCGTCTTGCCCGCGCGTCATGGCCAGCCAGACTTCCGCCAGCAACTGCGAGTCAAGCAATGCGCCGTGCAACGTACGGTGCGCATTGGAAATGCCGAAGCGGTCGCACAGCGCGTCCAGCGAATTACGCTTGCCCGGGAACAGCGAACGGGCGTGCAGCAGCGAATCAGTGACCGTCTCGCAGTAGTCGGTGATCAGGCCGCGGCCCGTCTTCGCCAATTCGGCGTTGAAGAACTTCACGTCGAACGCGGCATTGTGCGCGATGAGTTCCGCGCCCTGGATGAACTTGACGAATTCGTCCGCCACATCGGCGAAGCGGGGCTTGTCGGACAGGAATTCCGTTGTCAGCCCGTGCACCGCCAAGGCCTCGGGGTCGCTGTCGCGGTCCGGGTTCAGGTAGATGTGCAGGTTGTTGCCCGTGGACATCCGGTTGACCATTTCCACACAACCGATCTCAACGATGCGATGACCCTGGGCAGGGTCCAGTCCGGTGGTTTCCGTGTCAAAGATGATCTGGCGCATGACTTATTCCGACGCTGCATTGGCCGAAGCCGGCGGCGTGTGGGCGCCCGGCGGGTGGGCCGGGGGATGCTCTGCGCTGCCGGCATGGCCGGGTTTCTTGCGTGCGGTGGCAATCAGCGTGTAGGCCACCGGCACGACGAACAAGGTCAGTAGTGTACCCAGCATCAGCCCACCGACCAGAACCCAGCCGATCTGCTGGCGAGATTCCGCCCCCGCGCCCGTGGAGAGCGCCAGCGGCACCGTGCCCAGCACCATGGCGCCCGTCGTCATCAGAATCGGGCGCAGGCGCAGCACGCTGGCCTCGGTAACGGCGGCGAACAGCTCACGGCCCTCGTCGCGCAATTGGTTCGTGAATTCCACGATCAGAATGCCGTGCTTGGTGATCAGCCCCACCAGCGTGATCAGCCCGATCTGGCTATAGATGGACAGCGTGCCGCCCGTGAGCCACAGCGCCAGCAGCGCGCCCGTCATGGACAGCGGCACGGACAGCATGATGATGAACGGGTTGCGCCAGCTTTCGAACTGCGCGGCCAGCACCAGGTAGATGAAGGCCAGCGCCATGCCGAAAACCAGATAGATGCTGCCGGATGAATCGCGGAATTCGCGCGACTGCCCGTCCAGGTCGGTAATGATGGTGTTGGGCAAGACATCACGCGCCACCTGATGCATGTGCGTCAGCACTTCACCCAGCGCGTAGCCCGGCGCAACGGCGGCGTCGATCTTCACTGCGCGCAGGCGGTTGAAGTGGTTCAGCGACTGCGGCGACACGCCTTCATGCACGCCCAGCAGGTTATCCAGCTGCACCATGCTGCCATCACGCGCACGCACGTAGATGCCCGAAATATCGGTGGGGTTGGCGCGGTCGCGCGGCGTCACCTGCACGATCACGTCGTACTGCTCGCCCTCGTCCTTGTAGCGCGTGACCTGACGGCCGCCCAGCATCGACTCCAGCGTGCGGCCCACGGTATCCACATTGGCGCCCACGTCGGCCATCTTGTCGCGGTCCACCCGCACGCGCAGCTCAGGCGTGTTCAAGCGCAGGTCCGTGTCCAGGTTGAGCAAGCCGGGATATTTGCGCAGCTCGGTCAGGAATACTTCGGTCAGGCGCGACAGTTCCGCATACGACGCCTGGCTCATGATGATGAATTCCACCGGCTTGGATCGCGCAGACTGCCCCAGCGACGGCGGGTTCGTCGGGAAGGCGCGCACGCCTGGCAACGACGCGAATTGCGGCTGGAGTTGCTGGGTGATGGCCTGCTGCTTGCGGTCGCGTTCTTCCCACGGTTTCAAGCGCAGGATGGCGGTGCCGTCCGTCACGGTCGGAAAACCCACCGTGACCTGGCTGCCGCTGGCTTCCGGAATTTGCGAATAGAACTTCTCGATGCCCAGCATGCTGTCCAGCGTGTAGTTCAAGGTGGCGCCTTCGGGCGAGCTGACAATGCCGAACACCACACCGCGGTCTTCGATGGGCGCCAGTTCGCTCTTGACCACCTTGAACAGCACGCCGCTGCCGGCCGCCACGGCCAGGCCGATCACCACCACCAGCCAGCGATGGCGCAACGACGCGCCCAGCAGGCGGCGGTAGCCGTTGCTCAATGCATTGAGCCAGCCTTCGATCAGGTTGTACCAGCGGCTGTGGCTGCTTTCATGGCGCAGCAGCACGGAACACATCATGGGCGTCAGCGTCAGCGCCACAAAGCCCGACACCAACACCGCGCCCGCCAGCGCCAGCGCAAATTCGATGAACAGCCGCCCCGTGCGCCCGGTGGCAAACGCCAGCGGGGCGTACACGGTGACAAGCGTCATCGTCATGGCGACCACCGCGAAGCCGATTTCCTTGGAGCCGCGCAGCGCCGCTTCCTTGCGCGGCATGCCCTCTTCGATGTGCCGGTAGATGTTCTCCAGCACCACGATGGCGTCATCCACCACCAGGCCAATGGCAAGCACCATTGCCAGCAGGGTCAGCGTGTTGATCGAAAAACCGAAGAAGTACATCAGCGCGCACGCGCCCACCAGCGACACCGGAATCGTGACGATGGGGATGATGCTCGCGCGCAGGTTGCGCAGGAAAAAGAAGATCACCAGCACCACCAGGATGATGGCTTCGCCGATGGTGTGGAAGACGGAATCAATGGAACGTTCGATGAACACCGACGAGTCATAGGCGATGGTCAGCTTCATGCCGGCCGGCAGCGTCTCGTTCAAGCGCTCGACTTCCTGGCGCGCGGCCTTCGACAATTCCAGCGGGTTGGCGGTGGACTGCCGGGTCACGCCGATGTTGATGGCGGGCTTGCCGTTAAAGCGCGACAGCACGCGGTCGCTGGCGGCGGCGATTTCCACTTTGGACACGTCACGCAGCCGGACCGGATAGCCCTTCACGTTGGCCACGATCACGTCTTCGAATTGCGCGGGCGTTTGCAGGTCGGTGGATGACACCACCGAGAATTCCCGAGCGCGCGATTCAATGCGGCCCGCCGGAATTTCCACGTTCTGGCTGCGCAGCGCCGCTTCCACGTCCTGCACGGTCAGGCCGTAAGCGGCCAGCTTGTCGCGGTCGACATAGATGCGCATGGACGGCAGGCGTTCACCAAACACGCGGACTTCCGCCGCGCCCGGCAACACGGACAACCGGGTCTTGATGTAGCGGTTGATGTAGTCAGACGTCTGGATGGCCGAGAACGATCCCGATTCCACCGCGATGTAGATGATGGGCTGGGAATCGGCTTCGACCTTGCCGATGATGGGCTCGTCGATTTCGTCGGGCAGGAAACGCCGGGCGCGCGAAACCTTGTCGCGCACTTCGGCCGCCGCCGCGTCCGGGTTGCGCGACAGGTTGAACTTGATGTTGATCAGGCTGCGTTCGGAACGGCTGCGGGACGTCATCACGTCCACGCCCTCGATGCCCGCCAGCTGGTCTTCCAGCGGCTTGGTCACCTGGGACTCAATCACCTCGGGCGAGGCGCCCTTGTAGGTGGTGTCCACCGACACGATGGGCTCGTCGATCTTCGGATATTCGCGCACCGTCAGCCGCGAGTACGAGATCAGGCCGATCAGCACGATGATCAGCGATAGCACCGACGCAAACACCGGCCGCTTGATGCAAGTTTCCGAGATACGCATTGCGTCACCGCCAAGAAAAAATGTGAGCCGGCCTCACGTGCCGCTGCCGACGACGTTCACGGCCGCGCCGTCCGTCACGCGCTGTATGCCCGCCACCACGAGCTGATCGCCCGCCGCCACGCCGGTCAAGATTTCGACGCGGCCTTCACGGCGTTCGCCGATGGTCACTTCGCGCCGTTCGGCGCGGCCATCCTTGACTCGGTACACGTACTGGGTCTCGCCCGAGGGCGACAACGCCGCTTCCGGCACCACCAGCGCCTTGTCCTGATTGAACAGCAATTGCACGCGCGCGAACATGCCCGGGCGCAGCACCGAATCCTTGTTGTCGACGGTGGCGCGCAGCAAAATCGAGCGGCCGCCCGCATCCACCAGCGGGCTGACGGCGTAAACAAGGCCCTGGCGTTCCTGGCCCGGCAGCGCGTCCAGGCGCAGCGTCAGCTGCTGGCCAACGCCCACCTTGCTCAAATACATTTCCGGCACGCGGAAGTCCACTTTCAGCGGGTCGATGGCTTCCAACGGCGCCAGGTCCTGCCCTTGGTTCACGTAGTCGCCCACGGACACGCTGCGCAGCCCGGCGATGCCGCCAAACGGCGCCGAAATCGTCATCTTGTCCAGCCGCGCCTGCGCCAGCGCCACGGCGGCTTCCTGAACTTTCAGCGTGCTGGCGGATTCGTCGCGGGCCTGCTGGCTGACGAAGCCCTTGCCCTGCAATTCCACGGCGCGGCGGTAATGGCTCTGCGCCAGCGTCAGGTTGGCGCGCGCCTGTGCGAGTTCGGCGCGCGGCACGGAGTCGTCCAGCCGGATCAGGGTCTGGCCGCGGGTAACCGGCTGGCCTTCCTTGAATTCAATCGACTGGATGCGGCCCGCCACTTCCGGGCGCAACACGACAGACTCGTCGGAACGCAGGCTGCCCACGGCCGACAGGCCGCGCGCAAACGGAATTTCTTTGACGGAAGCCACTTCGACCCGGACGGGAGCGGCGGGGGTGACCTGGGTTTTGGCGGCAGTTTGGGCAGGCGCTGCCCCGGGCGCGAGCCATCGCGGCACAAAAACGCCCAATGCGGCCCCCGCGGCCAACCCGGCCGCAACGGCGGCCAGCAGTACAGCTTTTTTCATGCGCGAATGTGGCGGTGATGCGGCGCGGACCGGATTTCCCCACTAGGACGACGCCGCAGGAACTGGAATGAGGGATGGCACTGTAGCACCCGAATTTACATACTGGAACAATCCAGAAGCCGGATGAAAGAACTAAATCCGCCCCTCAAGGCGGATTTCAGGGTATATCCCGATGCCGTCAGGCCCGCCGGGCCACTTCCACGCCCATATTGGCCAACTGATCCGCGCGTTCGTTGCCGGGGTCGCCGGTATGCCCGCGCACCCAGCGCCAGGACACCTGATGACGCTGGACTTGATCGTCCAGCGCTTGCCAAAGCTCGGCATTCTTGACCGGCTTTTTATCGGCCGTCATCCAGCCGCGGCGCTTCCAGTTCGCCAGCCATTCCATCATGCCCTTCATGACGTACTGGGAGTCGGTGTGGATGGTGACGACGCAGGGGCGTTTCAACGCGCGCAGGCCTTCGATAACCGCCAGCAGCTCCATGCGGTTGTTGGTGGTCTGGAGTTCGCCGCCGTGCAGGGTTTTCTCGTGGCCGCCGGCACGCAGCAGCACGCCCCAACCGCCCGGACCCGGATTGCCCTTGCAGGCCCCGTCGGTCCACATTTCCACTTTCTGGTCGTTCGGTTTGTTGTCCTGCATGGTGCTGCTTTGTAATCCTTGTTCGTGCAAAGTAAATATCCGGGCGCAACGCCCATCAGGGGAATGCCGGGCCGGCCCGCAAGAGGGTTACTGGCCCGCCCTTCATGACTGGCCCGCCCTTCATGACGGGTCGACAGCGTCATCCGCCTGGCGGTTGACCACCACCGATGCGGCGCGCGCCCGTTTGGGCTTGGTCTTCCAGGCGGGGCCGATGATACGCATGCTGGCCACGCGCTTGACGGCCGACACCATATAGACCGCCCCGCCCACGCTCCACCAGCGTGCGCCGGCCGACTCCAGAAAGCCCCAGCGCTGCAACCATTTTTCGCTGCGGCAGGCGGGCGCGTAGCAGCCAAAACTGCTTTCCTCGACTTCCAGCGATAGCAGCTTGAACCAGTCTTTCAGACGCGGCAGCGACACCTGGGCCGATGGCGGCTGGGGCAGCCAGGGTTCCATGCCGGGCATGCGCGTACGCGCGCCCCACATGCTCCAGGGGTTGAAACCCGAAATCACCACCCGCCCTTCGGGCACCAGCACGCGTTCGACTTCGCGCAGCACGTTGTGCGGGTCCTGTGTGCATTCAAAGGCATGCGGCAGGATCAGCAGGTCGACGCTTTGGGATTCGAACGGCA
This sequence comes from Achromobacter kerstersii, assembly GCF_902859595.1. Lineage (GTDB taxonomy): Bacteria > Pseudomonadota > Gammaproteobacteria > Burkholderiales > Burkholderiaceae_B > Achromobacter > Achromobacter kerstersii. Next base: position 66,336 of record NZ_CADIJQ010000013.1, read on the forward strand.
GCGCTTCGGGTTCGGCCAGCACCACGCGAGACTGCCAGTTGGCGATGCTTTCCGCCGTCGGGGTCTCGGTGCCTACGTAGCCCTTGAAAGGCATGCGGTTGGCGCGCAGCAGGTTCATGTCGGCCATCCCGACCTGCCAGGCGTAATATCCGAAGACATCCGCGACAGCCGCGTCAAACTGGGCCCGTTCCCAGGCCAGGGCGTACTGCCCCGGTGGCGTCTGGAACCATTCGGCCAGTTCTACAATCGGCGGTGTTTCTTCTGCCACGTTCTATTCCTTCGAATCTCATGCAAGCCTTGACCGCCCCCGCAGGCGGCCGCGAGCGCCATGCCGCGGTCTTGCCTCTACCCGCTTTCTCTGACAACTACATCTGGGCCATCGTCCACGGTGAAAACGCCGCCGTGGTGGACCCGGGCGAAGCCGGTCCGGTACTGAAATGGCTCGAGCAAGAAGGCTTGAGGCTGCGCGCCATTCTACTCACGCACCATCACGGCGACCATGTGGGCGGTGTGCTTGAATTGTCACGCATCGGGGACCTTACCGTATACGGTCCGGCGCGGGAACGGCTGCCGCGCTGCGACGTGCCGCTCTCGGAAGGCGACCGCGTGCTGCTGCCTGAACTGGACCTGGACTTGGGCGTGCTGGACGTGCCGGGCCACACCGCCGGCCACATCGCGTACACCGGCCGGGCGGCCGGAATAGAACCCGTTTTATTCTGTGGCGACACCCTGTTTGCGGGCGGCTGCGGCCGGCTTTTCGAGGGAACTCCTGCGCAAATGCATGATTCCTTGGAAAAATTTTCCGTTTTACCGCCAGATACACAGGTTTTTTGCGCACACGAGTACACTCTAGCGAACTTGCGCTGGGCATTGGCTGTGGACCCCGCCAACCGCACCCTGCAACAGTGGTATCAGCGAGCCCAGCAACTACGAGCAGAAAGTCTCCCCACGCTTCCGTCGACCATCGGTCAGGAACGCGAGACGAACCCGTTTTTGCGCACGCAGCAAGTCGACGTCATCCGAGCCGCAGCCAGCTGGGCCGGACGCAATCAACCTACGCCGGTAGAGGTCTTCGCCTCCCTGCGTGAATGGAAGAACGATTTCAAGTGACCGCCTGATGAATCTATCCCGACTCCTTCTGCCACTCATGTTGGCAGTCCTCGCCGGTTGCGCAGGAACCAAAGCCCCCGATAGCAAGAACCTCACCACCAATTCCCAAGGGCGTTACATCGCCCGGGATACGTCCCGAACGGTTGACCTGACCAACCCGCCGAGCGACGCCTGGGACCGCATCCGCCGCGGTTTCGCCATCCCCAACCTGAACACCGACCTCTCGCAGCAGTGGACCGACTATTACGCGTCCCACCCCGAGGCCGTTCAGCGCATGGCCGAACGCGCAGGCAAATACCTGTACTTCATCGTTGACGAAATCAACCGCCGCGGCCTGCCGACGGAACTGGCGCTGCTGCCCTTTGTGGAAAGCGCCTATAACCCGACCGCCCTGTCGCGCGCCCAGGCCTCCGGCCTGTGGCAATTCGTGCCGGCCACCGGCACGCACTTCAATCTGAAGCAAGACTGGTGGCGCGACGAACGCCGCGACCCCATCGCGTCGACCAACGCCGCGCTGGACTATCTGGAAAAGCTGTTCGAGATGCAGGGCGACTGGTACCTGGCGCTGGCGTCTTACAACTGGGGCGAAGGCTCGGTGCAGCGCGCCATGGCCAAGAACGAAGCGGCCGGCCAGAACACCGACTACCTGTCGCTGAACATGCCGGATGAAACCCGCAACTATGTGCCCAAGTTGCAGGCCATCAAGAACATCATTGCCGACCCGCAGCGTTACGCGGTGGCGCTGCCCCCGGTGGGCAACACGCCGTACTTCGTGACGGTGCAGAAGAACAGCGACATCGACCTGGAAATTGCCGCCAAGCTGGCTGAAATGCCGCTGGACGAATTCAAGGCGCTGAACCCCTCGTTCAACCGCCCGGTCATCCGTGGCGATCACGGCCCGACCCTGCTGCTGCCGGCCGACCGCGTCGAAATCTTCAACGCGAACCTTACGAACTACAAGGGCGACCTGAGCGCCTGGAAGATCTACCACTCGCGCCGTGGCGAATCCTACGCGTCGATCGCCAAGCGTTTTGGCGTGACGGAATCCAAGCTGCGTGAAACCAACGACATCGGCTCGCGCCAGAAGGCGGCCTCGGGCCAAGCGCTGCTGGTGCCGGGCGAACCGGGCACCGGTGGCGTGCAACTGGCGTCGCTGGCGGCTCCGGTGGGCGCGCTGGAGCAGGCGCCTTCCGACAACAAGGCCGTGGCCCCGCGTGGCCGCGCCGCGCCGGCGCCCGCCGCCCGCGTGGCCAGCGCCCGCCCGAACGTGCGCACCCACAAGGTCCGCCAGGGCGACACGCTGTTCTCGCTGGCCAAGCAGTACGGCACCACGGTTGACGCGCTGCGCTCGCTGAACAACCTGAAGGGCAGCGCGCTGAAGGTCGGCACGGCCTTGCGCGTGCCGGGCACCAACGCCCGCGGCTGACAGACCCGACTGACGGGCGCGGCTGACAGGCTCGACTGACAGCAGCCACCTGCACGAACTCGACGGCGCCCCACCCGGGCGCCGTTTTTCCAAGCACGCGAAGCCGCCAAACTCCTTAAAATAGGCGGTCTTTTCGCAGGAAAAAAATCAAAGGAACAAACATGGGCTTTCTCGCCGGCAAGCGCATCCTGGTCACCGGGGTGCTTTCGAACCGATCCATCGCCTACGGCATTGCGCGCGCCTGTCACCAGCAAGGCGCCGAACTGGCGTTCACCTATGTGGGCGACCGCTTCAAAGACCGTGTGAGCGAATTCGCCGCCGAATTCGGCAGCAAGATCGTGCTGCCCTGCGATGTGGCCGAAGACAGCCAGATCGAAGGCGCGTTCACCGAACTGGCCCAGCACTGGGACGGCCTGGACGGCCTGGTGCACTCGATCGGCTTCGCCCCGCGCGAAGCCATCGCCGGCAACTTCCTGGATGGCCTGTCGCGCGAAGGTTTCCGCATCGCCCACGACATCTCGGCCTACAGCTTCGCCGCCATGGCCAAGGCTGCGCTGCCGCTGATGGAAGGCCGCAATGGCTCGGTACTGACGCTGACCTATCTGGGCGCCGAGCGCGTGGTCCCCAACTACAACACGATGGGCTTGGCCAAGGCGTCGCTGGAAGCCAGCGTGCGCTACCTGGCCACGGCGCTGGGCCCGCGCGGCATTCGCGCCAACGGCATTTCGGCCGGCCCCATCAAGACGCTGGCCGCTAGCGGCATCAAGGACTTCTCGGCCATCCTGAAGTTCGTGGAATCGCAAGCGCCGCTGCGCCGCAACGTCACGATTGACGATGTCGGCAACGTCGCCGCCTTCATGCTGTCGGATCTGGCCGCCGGCGTGACGGGCGAAATCACCCATGTGGACGCCGGTTTCTCGACCATCGTCCCGGGCATGGAAGACTGATCGCCTGGCGAGGCGGGGCGCCAAACGCCCCGCCTCGCCGTTCTTTCCAGCGGTTCTTTCCAGCGGTTCTTTCCAGCGGTTCTTTCCAGCGGTTCTTTACAGCCGTTCTTTCCAGCAGTTCCTTCCAGCCGTTCCTTCCAGCCCCTCTTCCCCGCCGTTCTTTCCCGGCCGTCTTCCCAGCCAGGCTGCTCAGGCCGGCCGCACGATCAGCGTGGACACCTGCACATCCACCGCCGTCATCAGTTTGTGGATCGGGCATTTCTCTGCAATCCCCAGCAGCTCGTCGATCTGCGCATCAGACAGCTCGCCGTGCAGCGTCAGCTTGGCCGTCAGCCGGTAGATGCCCTTGCGTTCCTCGCCGGCGTCGCGCACCACTTCCACCCCCACCGATTCCAGCGGCAACCCCTTGCGCTGCGCGTAGACCATCAGGGTCATCGCCTTGCAGCCGCCCAGCGCGGTGTCGAAATAATCATGCGGATCAGGGCCTTCGCCTTGCGGCTGCGGCATCGCCAGCGGCAAGTCGTGGCCTTCGGCCGTCGCCGTGAATTGCAGGGTATTGGGCGCATTCTGACGGACGCGGATGCTCATGGATCACTCTCCTTGGGTGGACGCCCGGCGCGGGCGCCCCAGCCCCCGTTGTAGCACCCGCCGACGGGTTTGCTTACTGACAGAAACCTGAACTTATCGCGATGATGGGTGTCGGATATCCCTATCCGCATTCATGCACACATAAAGAGGGACTCATGAGCGCCAGACAACTACTGGATCAACTACTGCAATCGGGCCAAGGCCTGCTTTCCGACGCCACCAACCGCGTGCAAAGCGCAACCGGCGGTGCAGGCAATGGCGGCAAAGGTTCCTTTCTGACCGGTCTGGGCGGCGGCGCCTTGGGCGCGGGCGCGTTAGGCCTGTTGATGGGCAGCAAGAAGGCCCGCAAGATCGGCGGCAAAGTCGCCATGTATGGCGGCATGGCCGCACTCGGCGCGCTGGCGTATCGCGCCTACGGCGACTGGCAACGCAATCAGGCAGGCGGTGCGCCGGCCACCCCGCCCCAAACGCTGGACCGCCTGCCCGCGCCCGAGGCCGAACAGCACAGCACCGCGGTGCTTACCGCCATGATCGGCGCGGCCAAGGCCGATGGACATATCGGCCCCGAAGAACGCGCCTTGTTGGAAACGGAATTGTCCAAACTGTCGTCCGACGCCCAGGACCAGCGTTGGCTGGAAACCGAACTATCGCGTCCGCTGGACCCCGCTGCAGTGGCGAAGTCAGCGCGCACCCCGGAAATGGCGGCCGAGATGTACCTGGCCAGCCTGCTCGTCGTGGACGAGGAAAGCTATATGGAACGCGCCTACCTGGACGAACTGGCGCGCCAGCTCAAGCTGGAACCCGGCCTGAAGGAAAAGCTGGAACAGCACGCCAAGACGGCCGTGGCCTGACGGGCCTGGGCGGGCCACGCCTTACCGGCAGCAACTCACCGGCCGCACCTGGCCGGTCGCGCCTGGCGGGTCGCACTTGACTGGTCACGCCTCGCCAGCCACACCTGGCCCGCCGCGCCTCGCCGGCCGCACCTGCCCGCCGTCCCCCCATCAGTCCGCCCGCAACCCAATCGCGTCGGTCAATGCCGTATACCGGTCGATGTCGGCATTGATCATCGACTGGAATTCCCGCGGCGTGCTGCTGGCCGGCGTGAAGCCCTGTTCCCGCAATGACGCCTGCACATCTGGCCGACGCACGATCTTCGCCACGGCGGCATTCAGTTTTTCGACGACGGCAGGCGGTGTGGCGGCCGGCGCCAGCAGGCCATGCCACTGATCCAGCGCAACTCCCGCAATACCTTGTTCGGCCACGGTGGGCACGGTCGGCATCAGCGGCGAACGTGCAGGCGAAGTCACTGCCAAAGCGCGCAGCTTGCCAGCGGCAATCAGCGGTGCGGCGCTTGATGCCGTCACGATGCCCATCCCCACCTGCCCCGCCGTGACATCAGTCAGCGCCGGCCCGCAGCCCTTGTACGGCACGTGCTGCAACACCGCGCCGCTGGATCTCGCCAACATCTCGCCCGCCAAATGCTGCGGCGTACCGTTGCCGCAGGAGGCGAACGGCAAGGGCTTGCCCGGCAGCGCCGCCGCCAGCGCATCATCCAGCTGCACCAGCGGCGACGCCGCAGGCACCACAAAAACGGAAGGCACGAACGCCACGTTGATGACTGCGGTGAAATCCCGCTTGGGTGAAAAACCCAGGTTCCGATACACGCCGGGGTTGATCGCAAACGAGCTGTTCACCATCAACAGCGTATAGCCGTCAGGCGGCGCTTCCGCGACGATGCGCGCGCCGATGTTGCCACTGGCGCCGGGGCGATTTTCCACCACCACGGGCTGGCCCAGTTGCTCTTGCAGCGAGGCGCCAATACGCCGCGCCAGCAGATCGGTGCCGCCGCCAGGTGGAAAGGTCACGACGATTGTGATCGGATGCGTGGGGAAGGACGCATCGGCAACCACTTCACCCGACGGCGAATTGCCGCAAGCCGCCAGGGACAGCGCCGATAGCGCAAGAGACGATCGAAGCAGACGTTTCATGATGGTTCAGGCATCCAGGCCAATATCGAGCACCTTGGCGCTGTGGGTCAGCCACCCCACGGCGATCTGATCCACGCCGGTGGCGGCGACAGCGGCGGCCGTATCCGGCGTGATGCGGCCCGAGGCCTCAGTGATCGCGCGGCCGCGCGACATGGCCACGGCACGGCGCAGATCGTCCAGGCTCATGTTGTCCAGCAGCACCACATCCACGCCCAGCGACAGCGCCACCTCAAGCTGCGCCAGCGTGTCCACTTCAAGCTCGATCTTGACCATGTGGCCAACGCCCGCGCGCGCACGCTGCACGGCAGTGGCGACATCCCCCGCCAGCGCGATGTGGTTGTCCTTGATCAGCACCGCGTCATCCAGGCCGTAGCGGTGATTGCTGCCGCCGCCCACGCGCACCGCGTACTTCTGCACAGCCCGCAGGCCCGGCATCGTCTTGCGGGTGCAGGTCACGCGCGCACCGTAGCTGGAGATCGCCCGCGCAATCGACGCGGTGGCGCTCGCCACGCCGCTCAGGTGGCACAGGAAGTTCAGCGCCACGCGCTCGGCAGTCAGCATGGCGCGGGCGTTGCCGCGGATACGCGCAATTTCCGTCCCCGGCGCCAGATCGCAGCCATCACGCTGCGACACGATGAATTCCAGGCTCGGGTCCATGGCGCGAAAGGCCAGCCGGGCCAGATCCAATCCGGCCAGCACCCCTTCCTGCCGCGAAACCAACCGCGTTTGCGCGATCGCGTCCGCCGGCACAATGGCGTCCGTCGTCAGGTCTCCCGCACGCCCCAAGTCTTCCAGCAGGGCCGCGCGCACCAGCGGCTCCAACATGACGTCGGGCAAGGGCGGAACAGCCAGACGGGAGGCGGTCGAGGGCGCTTCGGCTTTAATGCTCATTTTGAGTATTTGTGAGTTAAAAAAAGGCGCGCAAGGATTGCGCACCACTTATGCTAAAGACGAGCATAAGCACTGTCAAGCATCAAAGTGCACGGGACAGGGGCAGTTTGCTGCCAGCAATGGCGCGCTCGGCCAGCACATCGCGCCGGAATCGGAACAGCTTGGCTGGCCGGCCGGTGGTGCCGGTGGCCATCTCGCCCGTCTCTTCAACGAGCTCCTGCTGTTCAATCAGGCGGCGGAAATTCTGCTTGTGCAGACCGCGCCCCGCCAGCGCCTCGACGGCCAGTTGCAACTGCAGCAAGGTGAACTCGGCCGGCATCAATTCAAACACCACGGGCCGGTATTTGATCTTGGCCCGCAAGCGCGCAATGCCGGTCGCAAGAATGCGCCGATGATCATGGCGCATAGGCTCGCCCGGAAGCACAGCTTTGCCGCCGCCGCGCCGTGCGGCCTCGGGCACCAGCCCGGCTTCGAACAGCAGCTCGTAGCGTTGCAGCACCATGTCCTCGTTCCACGCGGCCCCCTCCAGGCCGAACGTAATCGCGGCGCGCTGATGACGGCGCGTGCGCACCGCCAGGTCGGCGCTGGCCTCGCACCACTGCGCCAACTGCGGCACGATCAAGTCCTCGACCAGCGCAGGCGTACCGGCCCGCCGATCTTCCCAAGGGAAATAGCGATACCAGTCCTGCCACCCGACTTGCGCCACGCCGGTCTCGCCCGCTTCGCGCGTCAGGCCCAGGTAACTGACCGACATGACGCGCCCGCCCGACTCATCGGAGCGGTCGCCATCGGCGAAGGTATAGAGCTGTTCCACATAGCCCAGCGGATGATGCGTCTGGGTCTCTACCCAGGCGCGCAACCCGGCCTGCAAGGACCGATGCGACAACTCGAAAGGCCCCGCCGGCAGAGCGCGCGCATCATCCGTCGTCAACACGCGCGGCTCGCCGTTGGTCACGGCGACCAACACGGCGACGAGTTCAGCATGGACAGAGCGTTCGACGGATTCGGTCAAAGTGGGCGGAGAAATAAGGTTGGACAAGCGCTGGCCGCTAAACCGCGAGGCGCGCGAAATTATAAGGTTCTGGCCCTGCAACAGCCGCTTGCAAACGTGACAGCCGCAATGGCCGCGACGCGCGCTCCGAGACCTAAGATGAAAGCAGAAATCCAGGCGCGTCGCCATCCTGGGACGCCCGCAAGCGGAGCAAGCGCCATGTTGAAAACTGCACCTGATCCCCAAGCCGTGGACAAAACCGCGGAAGACAAACCCCGCGCGCCCGTCGACCCGCGCAAAGGCACGGAAACGCTGCCGATGCCCGACCAAAGCAAACAAGTGGCGGGCATGCCACGCGATGGGCGCGCCATCGCACAACCTGGTGAACCCGGCGTCATCACACCCGAGGACGATGTGCTGGACACCTCATACGAAAACCGCAAAGGCTAAGCCCGGCGCAAGGGCTTGATAATACCCGAGCCGCTTCCTGCGGCGCGTGAAGGGGCGAGGCCGCAAGGCCCGCCCCGGCATTGGACAAGCAAGGTACGGGAAATAGGCCCACGCCTATATCAAGGCCGCGAGCCCATCCCTACACTGCAACGCTTCTCAGGCCCGCCGGGCCGCTGCCTTAGCGATCTCCAATGTTCAAGAATTCCTTTTCCCGCGTTCTCGCGGCGATGCTGTTTGTCGCCCTCTTTCCCGTCAGCCAAGCGCATTCCATGGGCATCCAGCCCGAAACCTCCGTGGTGCTCGTGGACGAAGCCACCGGCGAAGGCACGATCGGCATCAAGAACACCGGCGATGAGCCCGTGCTGTTGGTGTCCATGATCGAACATATTCAGGAAGACCAAGACGACTGGGTCACGGTGTCTCCGCCGGCCGCCGTCCTTGCCCCAGGCAAGACGCAATTGGTGCGCTTCCTGTTGACCAACGACAAGCCCTTGAGCGCGCAACGCATGAAGCGCGCCGTCTTCGAAGGCATCCCGCAATCTGGCGAGCAGACCAACAAGCTGCGCCTGACCATACGCCAGGATCTGCCGCTCATCGCATTGCCCAAGGGCGTCGCCGCCGACAACGCTCCCTGGAAGAAGCTCGTCTGGGCGGCCCAAGACGGCAAGCTGACGGTGCGCAACCCCAGCCCCTACGTCGTTCGGATGGACCAGCAAGTCCACGTGCAGCCTTCGAACCAGTCGCTGATCCTGCCCAAGACCTACGTATTGCCGGGCGAAACGCTGGAACTGCGCGCAGCAGGCGCCGGCTTGCAAGGCGAGACGACCGTGCGTCTGTATCCCGCCACCGTCTATGGCTATCAAGTCTCGTCTTTCGACGCACCGATCAAGCGCTGAAAATGCCACGGCCCAATTTGGGCGTGTCGAGCTTGATGATGGCTACCTCGTTCCGTCTGCGCGCCCGCGCGGCTTGCAGTGGCGCCTTTGCCGCCGCAAGCCTGATGCTCTGCGCGCACGATCCTGCAAGCGCGCAGGCCGAAGGCGGCGGATTTGACCTCGAAATCCTGAAGAGCCGGGGCTTGAACCCCGCCATCGCCTCGCACTTTCAGAACGGCGCGCGTTTCCTGCAAGGCGATCACACGGTGAGCATCTCCGTGAACGGCCGCCCGATAGGCCGCGCTCAAGCCACGTTCGACACCCAAGGCAAACTGTGCCTGACCCATGATCTGCTGACGCTTGCTCAGCTGAAGACACCCCAGGAACAAGGCGGCGACGCGGCCCCCTGTCCTGACGCTTTCTTGCGTGCGTGGCCCACGACAACCATCGACTTGCAACCCGAGCGCATGGCGGTGGAAATCGTGGCCCCGCCCGGCGCCGTGGCCAAGCGTGAAAGCACCGTGTCCTATCAATCGGGCGGGCGTGCCGTCATCCTTAACTACGACGTGCTGTCCAGCCAGACCCGCCATCTGAGCGGCGCGAATCGCTATCTGCAGGCATACACAGAATTCGGCCTGAACGCGAACGACTGGATTCTTCGCAGCAACAACACCTATTCCAGCGTGGGCGGAAAGTCGACGTGGAACCATCTCGACGCCTATGCGCAGCGCACGTTCCACACGAAGGAAACCACCCTTCAAGCGGGGCAAATCAACCTGCAGGGCGCGTTGTTTGGCGGCGTTCCCGTCAACGGCGTTCAACTGTTTCCCGAGACCGCGCTGCAAACCCGGACGCAGGAAGGCGCGCCTATTTCAGGCATCGCCCACACCCAGGCGCGGGTGGAAGTCTTGCAAAACGGCATACCCCTGGCATCAACCATCGTGCCGCCAGGCCCCTTCACGCTAAGCGACGTGGTGCCGCGTTCGCTGACCCAAGATATCCGAGTCGTCATTCACGAGACCTCGGGCGAAGTCCGCGACTTCATCGTTCCAGCGGCCGCGTTGCAAGTCGACCGGCTGGGCGCCCCCGTCGGCTTTAGCGGCGGACTGGGCATGTTGCGCCAGACCGGCTTCTCAAATAGCGGCGCCACCCCTGTCGCATCGGCCGAGTATGGCGTCTCGCTGGGCTCTCGCGCCAACTTGACCGCGGGCGGCATGTTCAGCCGCGATTACCGCGCGATTGGCGCACGCGCCGACGTGATTCTGCCCGCCAGCGCGCAGGCAGCGCTGCAAAGCCAGTGGTCCCACAACGCCCATACGGGTCGCAGCGGCGCGCAGTTTCTGCTGTCGGGTTCCGCCATGTTGCTGCCCGGCGTGTCCTCGAACGTCTCTTTATTGCGGCGCACGGACGGCTATAGCGATATCCAAAGCGCGAGCGAAACTCGCCCCCTGCCGCACGACGATCCTCGCGCGCCTCGCTATCGCGACGACCGCGTCAAACAGCAACTCAGCGCCGGGCTGGGCTGGAGCCATTCCACCCTGGGCGGCTTCAGTGCGAACTACAGCGAATCCCTCAATACGCGAGGCCACGCATCGCGGCGCGGCATGTTGAACTGGGGCAAGACCTTTCACCGCACGAGCGTGTCTCTGTCATTTGAACGCGATGTAGGTTCCAGCCATCGCAATCAAGGCAGCTTCATGTACTTGAACCTCAGTTTTCCGCTGGGCAAGCAAAGCGTCAGTGCGTCCATGCAGCGGCAAGACAACGGCACCAGCTACGGGGCCAATACCAGCGCGGCGATAGATGACCGCGCCACCTATTCGCTCTCGGCCTCCTCCAGCTCCAACGGCCATGCCAGCTACGCGGGCTCGCTCGGCGTTAACTCCGCCTTCACGCAACTCAACCTTGCCGCCAGCAGCTTCAGCGGGGGATACAGTCATTCCACACGCGTACGCGGTGCGCTCGTCGGCCATGCGCAAGGGCTGAGCTTCTCGCCCTATCGCGTGCAGGACACGTTCGCCATCGCATCGGTAGGAGACTTGTCCGGCGTGCGCCTGAATACGCCCTCCGGCAGCGTCTGGACCGACCCCTGGGGCCGGGCCGTCATTCCCTCGTTGCCCGCCTACCGAGACGGACAAATCCAGGTGGCCACCGCAACGCTTGCGCGCAACGTGGACCTGATCAATGGCCGTTACGGCCTGGAGCCCGCGCGCGGCTCGGTATCGGCCATCGATTTCGCGGTGGTGAAAGTGCGCCGCACCTTGTTGACTGCAACCTACCCTGGTGGAGAGGTCGTACCCAAGGGCGCCGCCGTACTTAGCGCCACCGGGTCGTTCATCACGCTCGTAGGCGGCGGCGGTCAGATATTCCTGCCTGATGCGCAGGCGCTTGCCGCACCGCTGACCGTGGCGGCGGCTGATGGCGCCAGATGCGAACTCCTGTTCAACCTGGCGGCATCCCCTGACCTGGATGCGCTGTACGAGCGCGCACAAGCCACCTGCGAACCGCAGTCGAATCCCGACAACGCCCCACCCGCCACAGAGGAAAATGTATGACGCCCACTCGCCGCACACACTCCACGCCGCGCCTAGCCGCGTTGATGATGACGGCCTGGCTGCTGACAAGCAGCCAGGCGGCTGCTTCGCAACCGGCCCGCTTGTCGCCCGGCCCGGCCGTGCCGTCGCAGGTTGGCTGTCAGATCAGCGTCGGCCAGAGCGTTGTGGACTATGGCAGCTTCACTGCGGGCCAACTGACCTTTCTTGAAGGCCGCCGCTACGTGCTGCAACCCCGCACGGTGCCGCTGACGATTCATTGCCCCACGCCTCGCCCCCTGGCCTTGCGCGTCACGGCGCCCACCCGCAATGACGGTGCGGCGCGTTTTGCCCAGGCGGGTGAGCTGCGGGTGGTGCTGAGCCAGGGAAGGATAGACGGCCAGGACACGCGCCTGATCAATCTGGAGATTCCTCACCACGGTCCGCAAACCCAAGTCGCGCTGCGCCCGGGCGATGTCGCTGTCATGGAACACGGCCGCAGCGGACGCACGTTCACGGCACAGATCGATCTGACGCCAGAAGTCAGAGACACCGATGTTCGCGTCCATGACCAGACTGAATGGTCTACCACCCTGCTTTTCGAATTGCTGGATGCCGAGCGCGCTACGGCGCGTTAAGCGGCGCCGCGCCACGGTGCGTCAAGCAACGCGGCACTCCACGCACTACAAGATCCCGCGCAGCTTGAACAAGGCGTTGTCTGTCGTCACACCCAGCTTTCGATAGGCGGTGGCCTTCTGGGCGCTGATGGTCTTGGGGCTGCGTCCGAACTTGGCCGCAATCTCCGAAATGGTCATCCCTTCCAACAAGCAGCGGATCACTTCGCGCTCCCGTGCAGACAAGGACGCGCCATCGAACAGGTCGCATTCGGCCGGCTGCAGTTCTTGAGGTGCAGTGGTGGCGCCCGAAAGCAGGTAAGTCATTTGGTCATCGCAGTACGTGCCACCCGCCGCGACCTTGCGCACGGCGCGTACGATTTCGTCTGCGCCGCCACCCTTGCCCACGAAGCCATGTGCGCCCGAACGCAGGGCAAGCGCCACCGTGGCGGGGTCATAAAGGGCGGACAGCACCAGAATGCGAGCTGCGGGAAACTTGATGCGCAACGTCTTGATCAACGAGATGCCATCCATCTCGGTCGGGCCCAGCGAATAGTCGATCAGCAGCACATCGGCCAACTGCGTGCTCGACGCCAAGATCAAGTCGCGGCTGGACTCGTACTCGCCCAAGACGACGATGTCGCGATTTTGCGACAGGTAGGCGGCCACCCCGGCCCGCACTACCGGGTGGTCATCAAGTAGGGCGATACGCAACGGATGAATTTGAGACGCTAACAATATGGAATTCCAAGACAAACCTAAGACTTTCCACGGCTGTTCGCTAAGCGCAAAACCAGCGTGAACAATAGTAGCGCAGCCATCTGCGCGCCCCCAGTAAAGATTAGGCCCACGCCTATATACCGGAAGCCGGCCATTTCCTAGAGTGTGTGGTTTACCCCCACCCCACATCTGAACTGGATGGCCATGAATCACTCAGCACGAACCCCGCACGCTCTGCGCTACCTCTTAGCCGCGAGCTTTTTGATTACTGCAACGGCCCAAGCGGCCACCTCTGCGGAACTGAAGGTCACCGGCCGCATCACGCCGCCGTCATGCGACCTTACGCTGGACGGCAATGGGCATCTGGATTTTGGCGAGCGTGCATTTAACACGCTCAGCCTCGACGGCACCAAGTTGAACGAAAAGGCCATCGGCCTGCAAGTCACCTGCGACGGCGCCACCCGTGTCGGGCTGCATGTTGTAGACAACCGCGCCAGCAGCAAGGTTCTGAAGGCTGCGCTGAACGCCAACGCGTGGGGCAGCTCCAACGCGCTGATCACTGACGACTTCATCTATGGGCTGGGTTCGGTTACCGGCGCCGGCGACACCCAGGTACCCATCGGCGGCTACATGTTTGGCTTCAAGGATGCCGACGTTACCGCGAACGGCTCCAAAGCCTACGTTGTCTACAGCGCTGACAAGCGCAACTGGAAATTCGACGTACCGCAGCGCAATTACCTCAGCCCCAATTTCACGTACTCCTTCGTGATCGGTGCTCCCAGCGCAAGCAACTACACGCCTATCGCCATTACCGCCCTCAATGGCGCGCTGACCGTCGTCCCGACGATCAACCGCTCCGGCGACTTGCCGACCAGCAGCGCCATTGCTTTTGATGGCAGCGCCACCATTTCGCTGATCTACCTGTAAAGACAACGCGGATGGCGCTCTGAGGAGCCCTCCGCGGTCGGTCACCGAAATCCGTGCGGAGGGCCTTGTGGAGCCCTCCGCTGTCGATCACCGAAACCCGTGCAGTCCGACAAAGCGTCTCCCAGGAGCCGCCCGCGCCGCGTCCTGCTTCGCGCTCGCCACGGCCACATCGGATCGTTGCTGCCATGACCCGGCATGCCTGGCAATTAGGAACGTTCATGACAACCCATCTCAAACTCGGCATTGTGCTTGCCGCGCTAACGGCTGCTGCACCCGCTATCAGCGGTAACAATCTCACCATCACTGGGAAATTGACTCCGCCCGCGTGCAACGTCCATTTTGGCAGCGACTCAACGTTCAACTTCGGCGTTATTGCGTTTAACGCGCTGGACAACAACGGCACGAAGCTTGACGGAAAAGACGCTGCCCTGCAGATCGATTGTGGCAGCCCCACGCGCGTCAGCGTTGTCGCCCAAGACAATCGTGCCGGGTCCGGCATCACCATCCAGGAAGCCCCCAGCCTGAACTGGCCGTACCAAAACCCCGAGAACGGCCCCAAATATTCCTGGGGCCTGGGCTTTGCAGACGGCAATCACATCAAGACGGGAGCCTTGATCGTCCTGATCAACCCGCCCACCACCACCATCGACGGCACGCCCTTGACCCAGGCAGGTGCGCAAAAGATCATCGCGCGGCCCACGGGCAGCAGCAGCTGGTCAGTCGCGTCATCGCATTACTCGGTCAACCTCAGCCCCAACTTTGAATATTCATTCGGCGCGGCGGGTGGCCCCCCCGGACGCATTACGAATGCCAAAGTGGCGCTCGGGCTTGCCCCCCTGATCGGGCAACCGGCAACCTTGCCCTCCGCGGACGAAATCCCCCTGGACGGCTCAATCACATTCACATTGCGCTACCTGTAGCCGGAATTTGGACTTTTAAAAGAGAGCGCTTTGCGCCAGCTCCTATGATTAAAAATCTGCCTCACCTATGCGCCTGCCTCGCCCTGACTGCGGTCGGCGGCGCCCAGGCCAACACTACGCAAACCAACCTTATCGTGGGTGGACAGATTACTCCGCCCGCTTGCAACGTCAGCGTCGATGGTGCAAGCGGGGTCGATTTCGGCGATATCCCGTTTCGAACCCTGGACCCAGACGGCACTCTGCTCAAAGAACAGCACCCCCGCCTGGAGATTGCCTGCGGCGGGCCAACACGCGTGGCGTTCACGGCACAGGACAATCGCGCGAACTCCACCATTACGCACCAGGAAGCGATCGCAGCGGGCCTGAAATGGCCCTACCAAAACCCCGAAAACGGCATGCCTCATGCGTGGGGGCTGGGCCGCATCGATGACGTCAAGATCGGCGCAGCAGTGCTACTGATTCGCCCCGAAGCCTCTCTGATTGACGGCAAGCCGCCCGCCGTCGACACCATGCAGATTTTGGCTCGCGCGGCTGGCAGCTCGTCCTCCTGGCCGGTTCATTCGGCTCAGGACAGCATCAACCTGAATTTGGTGGATGAGTATTCATTCGGCGCCCCGGCTGCCGCCGCAGCCATCACGAATGCATCGGTCAGCCTGGCGGTTCTTCCGCTGCTGAACAAACCGGCCGCACTACCCATCGCGAAAGAGATTCCGATAGACGGCTCGGTCACCTTCACGCTGCGCTACCTCTGACGCCGCCCATTCGCGACGACTGACCGCCAAGCCGTATCAGGCGCATGCTGCTATACCGCAAGGCGGCCAGTTCCAAGACTGCGTGCTTCTTCCCCTTTTGACCCTGGATGTTCATGAATTATCTGGCACGATCCCCACACGCGCTGCGCTGCCTTTTTGCCGCGAGCGTTCTGATAACCGCAACGACTCAAGCGGCCCCCTCGGCAAACCTCACGGTCACTGGCCGCCTCACACCGCCATCATGCGACCTCACTCTGGACAGCGACGGCCAGCTGGACTTCGGCGAGCGGCCCTTCAACTCGCTCGCTCCCGATGGCACCAAAGTGGGCGAAAAGGCGATCGGCCTGCAAGTCACCTGCAACGGCGAAACCCGAATCGGGCTGCGTGTTGTCGATAATCGCGCAAGCAGCAAAGTGCCTAAGGCGGATCTGAACGTCAACGCCTGGGCTACCCCTAGCTCCATCATCACAGACGATTTCATCTACGGACTCGGAACCGTTGCTGGCGCGGATGACGCCCAAATCCCCATCGGGGGCTACATGTTTGGGTTCAAGGACCCCGACATTATGGTGAACGGCTCCAAAGCCTCCGTTATCTACAGCGCCAACCTGCAAACCTGGCGAGCCGACATCCCCTCGCGCCATTACCTCAGCCCCAATTTCACGTACTCGTTCGTGATTGGAGCCCCGGGCGGCGGCAACGGCACACCCGTTCCGATCACCTCGGTCAATGGTGCGCTGACCGTCGTCCCGACGATTAACCGCAGCAGCGCATTGCCGACCGGCACCGACATTGCTTTCGACGGCAGCGCCACCATTTCACTGGTCTACCTGTAACGCCTATGGCCACGACGGCGCGGCAAACAAAAAGGCCCCCGAATTCGATGAATTCGGGGGCCTTCATATTCTGGCGGACAGAGGGGGATTCGAACCCCCGATACGCTTTTGACGTATACACGCTTTCCAGGCGTGCGCCTTCAACCGCTCGGCCACCTGTCCTTGTCGCTTGCTGATGAACGCAACATCAACACTTCACTATGCGTAAACCAGCATTGCGAAATTTGCGAATCCGCGATTCTAGCAGATTCTGGGTAGCGGACACAAGCGAGCCCAACGTGAAAAGAAAAAGGGACGCCCTGAGGCGTCCCGGCTTCCATCATCCGGCCTTTACATCGACGCTGGCGCTTCCTGCTCACGGTAGGAACTGATCGTGCCGTCCGGCTCGGTCTCTTCCAACCTGACCTTGAAGCCCCAAAGCCGCGCCAGATGCTTCATTACCTGTTCGGCATCGTCACCCGCCAGCGGGCGGCTCCGGCTCTTCAAATGCCGCAACACCAACGAGCGGTCGGAGTCGCGGTTAAAGCGCACCACTTGGATGTCCGGCACCTGATTGTCGCGATTGTGCTGCGCGGCGAGCAGACGGCGGATGTCGCGGTAGCCCTCATCGTTATGAATGGCCGCGACTTCCAGCTTCGGATTCGATTGATGATCTGAAATGGCGAAGAAGCGGAATTCGCGGATCAGGCGCGGCGACAGGTATTGCGAGATGAAGGACTCGTCCTTGAAGTTGCGCATGGCGAAGTCCAGGGTCTTCAGCCAATCGCCGCCAGCGATGTCCGGGAACCAGCGGCGGTCTTCGGGCGTGGGCGCTTCGCAGATACGGCGAATGTCCGACATCATCGCAAAGCCCAGCGCATAGGGGTTGATGCCGCCATAGCCGCGCTCGTCAAAGCCGCGTTGGCTGACCACGTTGGTGTGGCTTTGCAAAAACTCCATCATGAAGCCGTCGTTCACCAGCCCCTTTTCGTGCAGGCGGTTAAGGATGGTGTAGTGCCAGAACGTGGCCCACCCTTCGTTCATGACCTTGGTCTGCGTTTGCGGATAGAAGTACTGGGCGATCTTGCGCACGATGCGCACCAGCTCCTTCTGCCACGGCGCCAGCTTGGGCGAGTACTTCTCAATGAAGTACAGCAGGTTTTCTTCGGGCTCCGGCGGGAAGACCGACGCATCCACGCGCGTGTCCTTGTCTGCTTCAAGACGCGGCAGCGTGCGCCACAAGTCGTTGTATTGCAGACGCGCGTGTTCCTTGCGTTCGGCCTGGCGCGCGGCCTCTTCCTTGAACGACATCGGCGCCGGCCGCTTGTAGCGGTCAACCCCGTGATGCGACAGCGCGTGGCAGGAATCCAGCAACGCCTCCACCGCATCGATGCCGTAGCGGTCTTCGCACGACATCACGTACTTGCGTGCAAACACCAGATAGTCCAGCACGCCGTCCGCGTCCGTCCATTGGCGGAACAGGTAATTGCCCTTGAAAAACGAGTTGTGCCCATAGCACGCGTGCGCAATCACCAGCGCCTGCATCGTCATGGAGTTCTCTTCCATGAGATACGAGATGCAGGGGTTGGAGTTGATGACGATCTCGTACGCCAACCCTTGCATGCCGCGGCGATAGTATTGCTCGTTGCGGATGAATTCCTTGCCGTACGACCAGTGCGGATAGCCAATAGGCAGGCCCGCCGAGGCATAGGCGTCCAGCATCTGTTCCGAAGTGATGACTTCGATCTGGTTCGGATAGGTGTCCAGCCCATATTCCGCAGCGACCTTGGAGATCGCGTCGTCATAGGACTGGATCAGTTCGAACGTCCATTCGGAACCCTGGGAAATCGGCCGAGCGCCGCCAGCCGATCCCGGCTCTACGAGAGCACCCACGATGGCATTCATGCGGTTTCCTTCTTGAACAGGTCATGGAACACGGGGAAGATTTCGCCGCGATCACAGATGCGCCGCATGACGAAATGCGGCTCCAACTTCTGTTCATACTCCGCCCACAGGCTGCTCTTGCGAGCCTCTTGCGAGTCGGGAATTTCGATGTAGGCGAAATACCGGGTCGACGGCAACAGGTGTTCCGCCAGGAAGCGCGCGCTCTTGCCCGCGTCGGCGCCAAACGAATCGCCGTCGCTGGCTTGCGCCGCGTACACGTTCCACGCCGAGGGCGGATAGCGCTTTTCCAGAATTTCGCGCATCAGCTCCAGCGCGGACAGCACAATCGTGCCGCCGCTCTTGGGGTCGTAGAAGAACGTCTGCTCGTCTACTTCCTCGGCGTTGTCCGTGTGCCGGATGAAGACCAGGTCCACGTGCTCGTACTTGCGCGACAAGAACAAGTACAGCAGCGTGAAGAAGCGCTTGGCCAGGTCCTTCTTGCCTTCGTCCATGGACCCGGAGACGTCCATCAGGCAGAACATGACCGCGCGCGCCATCGGAATGGCGACCGACACGCGGTTGCGATAGCGCAAGTCCAGGTCGTCCAGGAACGGCACGCGGGCAAGACGCTCGCGGCAGTCCTCGACGTCTTGTTCCAGCGTGCGGATCTCGGCGGCGGGCGCACCCGCCGCGCGAGCCTTGGCAAGCGCTTCCTCGGCATCTTCAAGATCTGCGCGCGCCTTCACGTTCAGCGACACCCGCCGCGCCAGCGAAGACTTCAGCGTGCGGCTGATGCTCAACATGCTGGGCGAACCGGTGGTGGTGTAGCCCGCGCGCTGCCATTTCTTCTGGCTGACTTCGCCCAGCTGGTTGCGCGCCAGATGAGGCAGTTCCAGATCCTCGAAGAATAGGTTCAGGAATTCGGCCCGAGACAGGCTGAAGGTGAATTGATCTACGGCTTCACCCTCGCCCGGCTCCGAGCCGCCTTCACCCTGCCCGCCCTGCGGCCGGTCGATGGTGTCACCCTTGGCAAATTCACGATTACCAGGGTGCACCATCTCGCGGTCACCGCCCGATCCGTGCCGAAAGGTCGGCTCGGAAATATCTCGGGCGGGCAGGTTGATCTCTCCGCCTTGATCCATATCCTGAATCGAGCGGTCACGGATCATCCCGTGCACCGCCTTGCGGATCTGGTCCTTGTAGCGCCGCAAAAAACGCTCGCGGTTGACGGCGCTTTTATTGCGCCCGTTAAGACGGCGATCGATCAGTGAATTCATGATTCACCTCGCTCAGGAAGACTTCCTCACGCGGAGGTACCACTCGCACAGCAGCCTGACCTGCTTTTCCGTGTAGCCCTTTTCCACCATGCGATCCACGAAACTCTGGTGTTTCGACTTGTCCTCGGCCGAAGCCTTGGCGTTGAACGAAATCACCGGCAGCAGATCTTCCGTGTTCGAGAACATCTTCTTCTCGATCACTTCGCGCAGCTTTTCATAGCTGGTCCAGGTCGGGTTGCGGCCGTTGTTGTTGGCGCGCGCCCGCAGCACGAAGTTCACGATCTCGTTGCGGAAGTCCTTCGGGTTCGCAATACCCGCTGGCTTTTCAATCTTTTCCAGCTCGTCGTTCAACGCGCTGCGATCGAAGCTTTCACCGGTTTCAGGGTCGCGGAATTCCTCGTCCTGAATCCAGCAATCGGCAAACGTCACGTAGCGGTCGAAGATGTTCTGGCCGTACTCGGAATACGACTCCAGGTAAGCCGTCTGGATTTCCTTGCCGATGAACTCCGCGTAGCGCGGCGCCAGGAAGCCTTTGATGAACTCCAGGTAGCGGCGGCGAATTTCTTCGGGGTAGTCCTCGCGGCCGATCCGTTGCTCAAGCACATACATCAGATGCACGGGGTTCGCGGCCACTTCCGTCTGGTCGTAGTTGAAGACGCTGGACAGGATCTTGTACGCGAAACGCGTCGACACCCCGTTCATGCCTTCGTCCGTACCGGCGTAGTCCTTGTATTCCTGCAAGGCCTTGGCCTTCGGGTCGACGTCCTTCAGGCTTTCGCCGTCGTACACGCGCAGCTTCGAATAGATGCTGGAGTTCTCGGGTTCCTTCAGGCGGGTCAGCACCGAAAATTGCGCCATCATGTCCAGCGTTCCAGGTGCGCAAGGCGCCTTGGACAGCGAGCTGTGATGCAGCAGCTTTTCGTAGATGCGGACCTCTTCCGACACCTGCAAGCAATACGGCACCTTGACGATATAGATACGATCAAGGAACGCTTCGTTGTGCTTGTTGTTGCGGAAGGTCTGCCATTCGGACTCGTTCGAGTGAGCCAGAATCGCGCCGTTGAACGGAATCGCGGAGAAGCCCTCCGTGCCCTTGAAGTTGCCTTCCTGGGTGGCCGTCAACAGCGGATGCAGCATCTTGATCGGGGCCTTGAACATCTCCACGAACTCAAGCAAGCCTTGGTTCGCCAGGCACAGGCCGCCGGAATAGCTGTAGGCGTCCGGATCGTCTTGCGAATGGCGATCGAGTTTGCGGATGTCGACCTTACCCACCAGCGAAGAGATGTCCTGATTGTTCTCGTCGCCCGGCTCGGTCTTGGCGATGGCGATCTGACGCAGCACCGACGGGTTCAAGCGCACGACACGGAACTGTGAAATGTCGCCGTCAAACTCCTTCAGGCGCTTGACCGCCCAAGGCGACATGATGCCCGTGAGGTAACGCCGCGGGATGCCATATTCCTTTTCAAGCGTGTCGCCGAAGCGTTCCGGATGGAACAGACCCAACGGCGATTCGTTGACCGGCGATCCCTTCAAGGCATAGATGGGATAGCTTTCCATCAGCGCCTTCAGCCGTTCCGCGATGGACGACTTGCCGCCGCCGACAGGGCCCAACAGATAGAGGATTTGTTTGCGCTCTTCCAGCCCCTGAGCGGCATGTTTGAAGAACGCGACGATCTGACCGATCACGTCCTCCATGCCGTAGAACTCCTGGAACGCCGGATAGCGCCGGATGGTCCGGTTGGAAAACAAGCGGGAAAGACGTGGGTCGTTGCGCGTATCCACGGTTTCGGGTTCGCCGATCGCCGCCAGCATGCGCTCAGCGGGGCTGGCGTACGCCATGGGATCGCGTTTGGCGAGGTTCAGATATTCCTCAAGGGAAAGCTCTGACTCCTGCTCTCTTGCATACTGCGACTTGAAGCCTTCGACGATGTTTTGCACGGAAACCTCCTACAACACGCGAAAAATTCAGCACATCCCTACGTGTCCCCATTGTGCCTTAGTGCTTGCGCTTTACTAGACAAACTCGCGATAAGCACTGTCGGCCAGGTGTTATGTTGCTTTCGCCACACATCATCCATGAAGCACGTTGGGGCCTTTTCCATTTAGGCTGCATCCGGCGGACACAAGTTCCGTCAGGGAATGCAACTTACGTGAATAAGTTAACTCGCACGCCTTCAGCTTATCGCTATGGCACGCACGCCTGGTGCGGCCGCACATGAAATGGTCAGCAATGATTTGAAGGGATGAGCGATATCCCGGTGGATTCTTATGATTCGGGCGTTAACCCGATGCGCCCGCTATGCGATGGCAGCGGACGGTCTGAACGGCCCCTTGGGATTGCGTTCAGCAGCGTGCCGGTTCGGTTGTGAAAAAGCGCCGATATCGCGGCACGGGAATCCGTGGTGACGAGGGCGCGTGGCACTTTGCGGTGATGGCCGTAAGCACGTATCGCCAAGTCATGGGCCTATGCTAAAGCCAATTGACCGTTTTGTGGCAATTCATTTGGCACATCACCCAAAATAGTGATACGGATTTTCATCATGAAAATTCGCGCGTGTGAATCGCTCGCAAACTTGATGCAATTGCCACGTTGAATACGACGCGAATCATCCACAACACGACATGCAATCACTGAATTAGCAGCCGATGAAGCAGAGTGCTAGCATCTCTCGCTTTCTGACTACACACCTTGATTCGCAGCGTCATGTTGCTTCGCTTGTGGCACGCATTCGGCTTGACCAGGAACCGCGCATTGCCTGCGGCCAGACTCACCGCCGCCGCAGCTTTCGCCATGGTTTTGATGGCGCTGGGAGCTTGCGGGAAGCCACTTCCAGACCTGCCGAATGATGCGTACGTATGGCAACGGCGTTGGACGCCGGCGGTGCAGGAAGCGCTGGCGGCAAGTGCAGATGCCGTGCGAACCTGGCGCGTGCTGATCGCCGAGATGAGCGCTGGCGGCAGATGGATCGATGCCCGGCCTGACGTGAATGCGCTGGCGGCGTCACAAAAACCGGCGGTGATGGTGTTGCGTTTGGATGGACGCGTCGATGCGCTGAACGTTGACGAAACGTTGGTGCGAATTGCCGCGACAACCCTGGCCTGGCGCGCAGCCGGCGTGCCGCTGGCCGGTGTTGAAATCGATTACGACTGCGCAACATCGAAGCTTGCGGCCTATCGCGGCTTTCTGACGGCGTTGAAAAACCGCCTTGAACCAGGCACGCCGCTATCAATTACCGCCTTGCCAACATGGTTAAACAGCCCCGATCTCGACGCCTTACTGAAGGTGCCCGATGAGTCGGTGTTGCAGGTTCACGCCGTACTGAACCCGACACAAGGCTTGTTTGACGCCAAGCGCGCACAGGCGTGGATCAGCGCTTTTGCCGGCCGCACGCAGCGCCCTTGGCGGATTGCATTGCCAACGTATGGCAGCCGTGTCTCGTGGGATGACGACGGCAACATCATCGCAATCGAAAGCGAACGGCCCACGTTGACCACCGCAACCCGCGCCAGCGAACTCGTCGCCGCGCCCGCTGCCATGGCGGCTTTTGCCGAGCAGATCCGCCAGGATCGGCCCGCGGGATTGGCCGGCATGGTCTGGTTTCGCCTGCCCACCGCACTCGACGAACGCGCATGGAGCCTGGCGACGTGGCGCGCGGTATTGACGCGCCAATCATTGCAAGCGGAGCTTAACGTCTTCGCCCAACGCGCCACAACCGCGGGGACGTTTGACCTGGTGTTGTCCAACACCGGCAATGCCGATGCCACGCTTCCCTTCACTATCCGTTGGGACGGCGTTTGCCGCGCCGCCGACGGCATCAATGGTTACACGCTTGAGCAAGACAACGCCGGCTGGTATCTGCGTCGTGCGCATGACGGCCTGCTGCGCGCCGGCAGCCTGCGCAATATCGGCTGGATACGCTGCGACACGCCACCCACCACTTTCCATGCAAAACCGTAAAACCATCGCTCGAATTGCCCTGTTGACCTGCGCCATCGGCGCTGGAATCGTCGTTGCCTGCGGGCCGGACTTTCCGGCGCAGTTGCTGGACGACCGCGCGGGCACGCTACGCAGCACGCCTGCCAATTCGTTCAGTTATGAGGCATCGCGCTTGGTGGTGCCGGCTGACGCGATACGCGCTCAGGAATTACGAACGCTGCCTGGCGGCAACGATAGGCAGGACGCCATTCCCGAAGACTTCGATCCCGCGCTGAGCCCCGCGCAGCGCGCCACCGTGCGCGCGATGCGGCAATTGCCGGACGGCGATCAGGCTTATGCGGCGGGCGCCACGCTGCCAGAGGCCGTGCGTTTATATACCGCTGCCGCCGTCGATATCCTTGCTGCCGCGAACGACGAGACCGACGTGGCCGTATCCCGCGCCAGAGCACGCCTGCACGCGATTCTTGCGCTGCCGGGCAACGAAGGCGCTGCGCGCAGCGTCTGGGCTACCTACATGCTGGCCGAGCTGGAAAATGGCGCATCAGCCGCAATGCCCGTCGACGCCACGCCTCCGGGGCCGGCTTCTGCCGCTTCTGCCGCTGCTGCCGCTGCTGCCGCTTATGCCCGCGTCCGCCAATTGGCGCGAGACGGCGCGCCTGACCCGTGGGGACTCGCCATCGCCAGCTTTGGCCAAGAGGCACGCGGCTTGCTGAGGGGCTCGCAAGGAGGCTGCACGTACGAGGATTTCCAGTCAGCCACCTCGTGCGCGGACGCCATTCCTGCCACAGCGTTGAAGCATGCTATCCAGCTGTATGCCGAGCAGGCCGCGCGGGGCTCCAGCAGCGGGCAGGCATCACTGCGCCTGATTGCGAGCTGGGCGTTGAACGCGCCTGCCCGTGCCGTCCGGCTGATCGACGACCCGGTCTCGCAACGCTTGCTGGTGGCCTATGCGCTGGCGCGGGTGGGCGACATCGTCGACGGCAATCCCGACAGCGCCTATGACATTTTCGCCACGTATGAAGTGAACGGCCAACGGGGTTATGCAGATGCGGCCGCGTTGGCAGGCAGGGGAAATGTGACGCCCAACCCGGCGTTGCAGGTCCTTGCCACCGCGCTGGCCAAGCAGGATGTGAGCAGGATTCAGAACGCGGATCGCGTGGCCGCGTTAGCGTATCGGGTCGGTCGCTATGACCTGGCGCAACCGCTAGCCGAGCGTCTGGACACCCCGCTAGCTTGGTGGATTCGCGCCAAACTGGCGATCCGTCGGGGAGACATGGCCGCCGCGGCGCAAGCCTACGCACGCGCCGCAAGCAGCTTTCCGAACGCCGACGAGCACAGCATCGACGCCCCCGGCATCGCCCGGCTAACGGCCGAGCGTGGCGTGTTGGCGCTGTCGCGCGGCCAGTACGTCGAAGCGCTGGACTTGCTGCTGCACGCCAACGATCCGTCTGCTGCCGACTTGCCAGAAGGGGGTTGGCTCCAGTCGCCCTATTGGAACGACGCGGCGTATGTGGCCGAGCGCGTGCTGACGGTAGATGAGCTCAAGCATTACGTGGATCAGCACGTGCCCGCATCCGCCATGCCGGCCACCCCGCCGGGCTTTCTGCAATTCGACTACCAGCGCTTCTACGAGTGGGCGGTGAAGCACCCCATTCCCGATGGCGACCGCCTGCGCCTGCTGCTCGCGCGCCGTCTGATGCGAGAAGGCCGCATGGACCAGGCGCTGGCTTACTTTCCCTCGGACGCGGATGCCCGCTTCGCGGATCTCACCGATGATGCGGCCGGTGTCTGGCGCGTTAGGCCTTCCAGCCGCCACCAAAAGGTCGAGGAGTACATTGCAGCCCTTCACAAAGCGGGCAACGCATGGGGCCGGACAGCACGGGCCGAAGCCTGGTTTACCGCCGCGCGCCTCGCGCGCCGCAATGGCTTGGAGATCATGGGTTACGAACAGGACCCCGATTTCGCGGTGTATGACGGCAACTACACCTACGGCGCGGGCCGCAGCCCCGAACCCTGGCGCCAGTCGGCCGGGGCCGACGCCAGTCAGACGCCGGATACACCCGCCCAACGCGCCGAGGCGGCCTTGCCGGGTCCGCTGGTCACGCCCGAAGAACGGCAACGATTCGCCGCCAGCGAAGCGCGCCCCTATGCCCGCTTTCACTATCGCCAGATCGCGGCCGACCACGCGCTGCAAGCGGCCGGGCAATTGCCAAACCGCTCCCAAGCTTTCGCTGCCGTGCTTTGCCAAGGGGCGCGCTACATCATCGACGACTCGCCCGACCGCGCCTCGGCAATCTATCTGCGGTATGTGAATCAAGGCGCCCAGGTGCCGTTCAGCGGCACGTTCGGCCGCGAGTGCGCCGAGCCTGATTTCCGGGCGGCCGCGTGGTTCCACTACACACAAGCCTGGAAGGCATGGGAACGCTTACGGCGCGATCATGCCGGCTTGCTGCTTGCGGTGGGCCTGTTGGCGATTATTGCGGGCGGGGGATGCGTGTTTGCCTGGCGCATGCCTAAACGCACCCCCAAGCGCACCGCCAAGCCAACACACGAGAAAACGCAGGCCTAGGTCAGCGCCGGCAACGCCACGCGCTGCATGAGTTGCTGCCACGTGCCTGCGACCCGGGCACGCAGGCGCAGGTCCGCCCCCACGCGCGCCGTGTCGATGAATTCGTATCGGCGCGCCGCATCCAGATGTTCGAGCATCGGCAACCGCACCATTCCCGCGGCGTCACCCAGCAGCACCGGCGCCAGATACAGCAGCAGCTCATCCACGCATCCAGAGGCCACCAGCGCGCCGCTCAATCCCGCGCCGGCCTCGACATGCACCTCGTTGAACTGCTCTTTTGCGAACCAGTCCATCATGCCGGGCAAGTCCACGCGGCCTGGCTCCTGGCCAGGCAGGACGACGACTCGGGCATTCTTGTCGGCCAGCCGTACGGCTTTGGCGGCATCTTCACGGGCCGTAAACAGGATGACTTCCGCGCCGTCAAACAGGCGAGCGTCCTCGGGAATCTCGAAGCGGCCATCCACGACCGCTTTGCGCGGTTGGCGCGGCGTGTCCACCCCGCGCACGTTGAGTTGCGGATCGTCTTTCAGGACGGTGCCCATGCCGGTCAGCACCACGCAGCTGCGCGCACGCCAGCGGTGGCCATCCACGCGGGCCTCGGGGCCGGTAATCCATTGAGACATGCCGTTATGCAGGGCGCTGCGGCCATCAAGCGACGCCGCCATCTTCATCCACACCCAGGGCAAGCCGCGGCTCATCCGCGAAATGAAGCCGGCATTGATGGCCAAGGCCTCTTCGGCGCACACACCGGTTGTCACCTCGATGCCGGCGGCGCGCAAACGGGCCAGCCCCTGCCCGTTGACCAACGGATTCGGGTCGCCAATGGCCACGACGACTCGCGCGGGTTTGGCGGCCAGCACCGCATCCACGCACGGCGGCGTGCGGCCAAAATGGCTGCACGGTTCCAGGGTGACGTACATCGTGGCCCCCTGAACCGCTTCCTGGCGGGCCTGAGCGTCCCGCAGGGCGCAGACTTCGGCGTGCGGCCCGCCGGGGGGCTGCGTAGCACCCTCGCCCAGCACGCGCCCATCGCGCACGATGACGCATCCCACACGGGGGTTGGGCGCGGTGGTGTAGAGCACGCTTTCGGCCAGCGCCAGGGCGCGTCGCATCCAGAAGATATCGTCGGGTTCGCTTGGGGTCGTCATGGCAGGAATTGTATGTCCGGGCCTGGATGACGTGGTGCAACCCGGCGCTGCCGGAAGGGGTATGCTCACCGAATGTCCGTTTTGGGCCGCCAGGTGGCTTGGGACGATCTCGCGCGGGCGGGACTTCCGTTTCAGAATAGCGCTACACCTGCTGATATCCCAGGCCCGGAGGCCGAAACATGAAACAAGCACTGATCGTCATCGACGTACAAGATTCCTTCCGGCAACGTCCGTTTTGGGATGAAACCGAGTATCCGGCTTTTGTGGAACAGATCCAGGGGCTGATTGATTCGGCAACGGCCCAAGGCATTCCGGTGCTTCAGGTGTTCCACATCAGCCCATCCACAGACCCCGCCAACCCGTTCTCGCTGGCTTCAGGCCACGTCAAGACGCTTGAAGAAGTGCGCATTGCGCCCGCCGCCGTGTTCCACAAAACGGTGCATTCCTCGCTGTACGCCAAAGACGCCAACGGCGCGACGCTGCATGATTGGCTGCGCGACAACGGCATCGAAGGCATCATCGTCAGCGGCATTCGCACTGAACAGTGCTGCGAAACCACGTCGCGGCACGCCAGCGACGCCGGCTTCAAAGTCGTGTTTCCCACCGACGCCACGCTGACCTTCGCCATGCAAAGCCCGTCAGGCAAGCACTACACGCCCGCCGAAATCCGCGACCACACCGAACTTGTGCTGCAAGGCCGCTTTGCCCGCATCGTGCGCGCCGCCGACGCGCTGGCCGCTTGACCCATCGGAAAGCCGCATGATTCCCGTGTACTTTGTGCTGCCGCGGGGCATCGTTCTGCTGGACCTTGCCGGCCCGGCAGAGGCTTTCCGGGTGGCCAACAAGCTGTGTCCCGGCACGTTCGAGCAACATTTCTGCGGCCCGTCGAAAGAGGTGGAAAGCGGCATTCCCGGGCTGCATCTGGCGCACATTCAGCCGCTGCCTGCCGCCTTGCCGCCACAGGCGCTTGTCATTATTTCCGGCGTGGTGGGTAAACACACCCGGCTGGACGACCCCGACGCCCACGCCATCATCGACTGGCTGGCCCAGCGCCATCCCGCAGACGAGTTCACGCTGATGACGGTCTGCGCGGGCGCGCTATTCGCGGCATCGGCCGGGCTGACGCGGCAACGCGACTGCACCACCCACCATTCCTGCCTGGAACAACTGGCCAGCATCGACCCCAGCGCCCGCGTGCACGACAACCGCATCTTTGTTGAAGATGGCAACCTGGTCAGCAGCGCCGGCATCACGGCCGGCATCGATCTGGCGCTACATATGGTGTCGCGCCATTGCGGGCCGCGCGTCGCCAGTGAGGTCGCGCGCGACATGGTGGTCTATCAGCGCCGCGCAGGCACGGATTCCACGTTGTCGCCCTGGCTCGAGCACCGCAGCCACATGCACCCCGGCGTGCATCGGGTGCAGGACGCCGTGGTGCGCAACCCGGCCGCGCCGTGGTCCGCGCAATCGCTGGCAGACCAGGCGCACACCAGCGCCCGCCACCTGACGCGGCTGTTTCGCGAACACGCCGGCTGCACGCCGATGGATTACCTGTATCAAATCCGCGTGGCGCTGGCGCGCGACCTGCTGCGCGAAACCCGCTTGGACCTGGAGCGCGTGGCGGAAAAATCCGGCTTTGGCTCGGCGCAGCACATGCGCCGCGTTTGGCGCAAATTTCAGCCGCTTACGCCCAGCCTGGCGCGGTCGGCTCCCATGCAATAACGGCGCCACGGCACCCGAGCCAAAACGAATAACGGCGCCTCGGCGCCGTTATGTTCCTGCCAAAGGCCCAGCCGGGGCTTTTATTCCTTGCGCAGCTTGCCCGGCAACAAAGGTCCCTGCATTTCGCGGATGGCTTCAACGAATTCGCCGATGTCCTCAAAGCTCTTGTAGACGGACGCAAAACGCACGTACGCCACCTTGTCGAGCTTGCGCAGTTCGTTCATGACGAGTTCGCCGATCTGTTCTGAGGGCACCTCGCGCAGCCCGCTTGCCAGCAACTGTTCTTCGATGCGCGCCACGGCGGCATCCACGTCTTCCGTGCTGACGGGGCGCTTGCGCAACGCCAAGCTCAAGCTGGCGCGGAGTTTCGTCGGGTCGTAGTCGCTGCGGCTGCCATTGCGCTTGACGATGGAAGGCATGGCAAGTTCCACCCGTTCATACGTGGTGAATCGCTTGTCGCAGGATAGGCAGCGGCGACGGCGGCGGATGGCGTCGCCCTCTTCCGAGACCCGGCTGTCGACAACCTGCGTTTCGGCATTGCCGCAAAATGGACACCGCATGTGTGTTCCCTAAAGGCACGGATTGCAAAAAACAAGCATATTGTAACGATGCGCCGCTCGGGAAGCGCCAATACGGGCTAATTCGTCCCCAATATCCAGGACGGAATCGGTGGAGGATAGCCGCTGCCGCCACGAAAGCAAAGGGACGGCGCCTGACGGGGCCGTCCCTTTGGTCTGGCCCTGGCGGGGGATATCCCGCCGGGCCGATATCAAAACCGCTTACTTCGCGCCGTAAACCGGCAGGCGCGACGTCAGTTCATTAACGCGAGCGCGCACGGCGGCGATGTTGGCTTCGTCGCGCGGGTTGTCCAGCACGTCGGCGATCAGGTTGGCGGTGAGTTCAGCGTCGGCTTCCGTGAAACCACGCGTGGTCATGGCCGGCGTGCCCAGACGGATGCCGCTGGTCACGAAGGGCTTTTCCGGATCGTTCGGGATGGCGTTCTTGTTGACCGTGATGTGGGCCTGGCCCAGCACGGCTTCCGCTTCCTTGCCCGTGATGCCCTTGGCACGCAGGTCAACCAGCATGACGTGGCTTTCGGTACGGCCGGAAACGATGCGCAGGCCACGCTTGACCAGCGTGTCGGCCAGCACCTTGGCGTTCTTGACCACTTGTTGCGCGTAGTCCTTGAAGCTGGGTTCCAGCGCTTCCTTGAACGCCACGGCCTTGCCGGCGATGACGTGCATCAGCGGGCCGCCTTGAATGCCGGGGAAGATCGCCGAGTTGATGATCTTCTCGTGCTCGGCCTTCATCATGATGACGCCGCCGCGCGGGCCGCGCAGCGACTTGTGCGTGGTCGACGTGACGAAGTCAGCGTGCGGGACCGGGTTGGGGTAGGCGCCGCCAGCAACCAGCCCGGCGTAGTGGGCGATGTCGACCATGAACAGCGCGCCGTTTTCACGGGCGATACGGGCCATGCGTTCGAAATCAATGTGCAGGGCGTAGGCCGATGCACCTGCCACGATCAGCTTGGGCTTGTGTTCTTTGGCCAGCTGTTCGACTTGCGCGTAGTTCAGGACTTCGTTTTCGTCCAGGCCGTACGAGATGAAGTTGTACAGCTTGCCCGAAGCGTTGACCGACGCGCCGTGCGTCAGGTGGCCGCCTTCAGCCAGGCTCATGCCCAGCACGGTGTCGCCCGGCTTCAGCACGGCCATGTACACGCCTTGGTTGGCCTGCGAACCCGAGTTCGGCTGCACGTTGGCGGCTTCAGCACCGAAGATCTGCTTCAGGCGGTCAATGGCCAGTTGCTCGACCATGTCCACGTACTCGCAACCACCGTAATAGCGCTTGCCCGGGTAGCCTTCGGCGTACTTGTTCGTGAGCTGCGTGCCCTGGGCTTCCATGACGGCCGGGCTGGCGTAGTTCTCCGAAGCGATCAGCTCGATGTGCTGCTCTTGGCGAACGTCTTCCTTCTGGATGGCGGCCCAAACGTCCGGGTCAGCCTTGGACAAGGTGAGGTTGCGGTCAAACATGACGGGGGATTCCTGAGGCGGTAAGAGAGGAGAAAGCAGTGTCGGGGGTAAACCCGAAGAATTCTTGTAGTTTACCCCGTCAAGCGGAATCAATTGCCGCCAAAATGCGCCGAAGGCGAGCAAAATACGGCGGACGGGCGCGAAAACCACGCCATCGCGCGGCGCCCGAAAACCGCTCTCAACCCGACTTGAGAAACTTTCATGCAAAGCGCCACACTCATAACCTACTCGCTAGTAGCAGCCGCCAGCGTCATCAGCCCAGGCCCCGCCACCATGCTCGCCATTCGCAACGGCGCGGCAGGCGGCGTGCGCGCCGTGGTGCCCTCCACGCTGGGCAATGTGACCGGGCTATTCCTGCTGTCGGCCGCGGCCATGCTGGGGCTGGGGGTGGTGCTGCAATCGTCCGCCATGCTGTTCATGGCGTTGAAGGTGGCGGGCGCCGCTTACCTGATCTATGTGGGCCTGCGGCATCTGCTGGGCCGCGCCCACATTGCGCCGCCAGAAGCCTTGGCCGCCAACCTGCCGCCACGCCGCGCGGGCGTCCTGTACCTGGAGGCCACTTTCGTCGCCGCCATGAACCCCAAACCCATCCTGTTCTTCACGGCCTTGTTCCCCCAGTTCCTGAACGCGCAAGAGCCGCTGCTTCCGCAGTTCTTCGTTCTGACCGGCATCTTCATGGCGATGTCTCTGGTGTCGCTCTTGACCTATGGCGCCTTGGCCCGGCGCGCCCGCAACGCGCTGCGGCGTCCCCGCATCGTCGTGTGGCTCAACCGCCTGGTCGGCTCGATCTTCGTCGCCTTCGGCATAGCGCTGCTGCGTCTGAAGCGATCCACCGTTTGAGGCCGGCGAAAGCCGGGAATAAAAAAAGGCCGCAACGATTGCGGCCTTTTTGATTTGGCGTAGCGGATTACGCCGATGTCGCCCCGATCTGCTTGGGAGCAAGTTTCGGGTTGAGGGTATAGGTGCCCGTGACCGAAGCGTGCGCCAGCACGTGCTTTTGCATGGCGCGCAACGCGTCTTCGCCAGTGAAAGAGCCGTTCAGATTCAGGCTGGGCACATCCAGCGCGTACAGCGTGAAGATGTAGCGGTGCACGATGGAATCGTTCCAGGGCGGGCACGGGCCGTCGTAGCCGAAGTAGTCGCCGCTCATGTCGTGGTCATTGGCGAACCATGACGAATACGAGTTGATGCCCTGGCGCGCATCCATCGGCGCCAGCGGGCCGCCTTTGCCACGCGGCGTGATGCCGTTGGAAAAGGCGCCTTCGTCAATCTCGCGAAGGTCGGCGGGCAGATCGACCAGCACCCAGTGGAAGAAATCCACACGAGGCAAGTCGGCCGGCACTTCGCGGCCTTCCTGGTTGACATCATCGGGGCGCGACGGCACGTCGGGGTCATGGCAGATCAACGCGAACGACTGCGTCCCCGCCGGGACATCGTCCCAGGAAAACTGCGGGTTGTTGTTGTCTGCCAGCGCGACGTGCGATTGCGCATCGATCTTGCCGAACGCGTAGCGTTCCGAAATCGACTCGTGATCGGAAAAAGACAAACTCGAAAGTTTCATGTCGTGCTCCTTGAAGTGCCGAGAAAGGCGTCCCTGCCTCTGTCTGTACCCTCAGCGTATCAAAACTTCGCAATTATGGGTTCAAGTTAACACGCGCAAACTTGCGCTTGCCCACCTGTACGACGTAAGTCCCAGCGGGCAATTGCAACGATTTATCTTCAACCCGGTCGCCGTTGACGCGCACGCCACCCTGCTCCACATTGCGTTGCGCTTCCGAGCCAGAGGCAACCAGACCCGCTTCGCGCAGCAGCTTCAGGATGCCCACCGGTGCACCGCCGATGTTCACTTCGGGCATGTCTTCCGGAATGGCGCCATCGCGGAAACGGGCCTCGAAGGAAGCCAGCGCCTCGTCGGCGGCCTTGGCGGAATGGAAGCGAGTGATGATTTCCTGAGCCAGCATGACTTTCGCATCACGCGGGTTGCGTCCGCCATCCGTCTCTTGCTTGAGAGCGGCGATGTCTTCCAGCGAACGGAACGACAGCAGCTCGAAGTAGCGCCACATCAACGTGTCGGAAATCGACATGAGCTTGCCGAACATCGAATCGGGCGACTCCGAAATGCCGATGTAGTTGCCCTTGGACTTGGACATTTTCTCGACCCCGTCCGTACCCACCAGCAGCGGCATCGTCAAGATGCACTGGGGCTCCTGGCCATACTCCTTCTGCAGCTCGCGCCCAACCAGCAGGTTGAACTTCTGATCGGTGCCCCCCAGCTCCAGATCGGACTTCAGCGCCACCGAGTCATAGCCCTGCATCAGCGGATACAGGAATTCATGCACCGAAATCGGGATGCCGCCCTTGAAGCGCTTGGTGAAGTCCTCGCGTTCCATCATGCGAGCCACCGTATAGCGCGAGGCCAGCTGGATCATGCCGCGGGCGCCCAGCGGATCACACCATTCAGAGTTGTAACGGATCTCGGTACGGGCCGGGTCCAGCACGAGGCTGGCCTGCGCGTAATAGGTCTTGGCGTTCGACTCGATCTGCTCGCGCGTGAGCGGCGGGCGGGTGCTGTTGCGGCCGCTGGGGTCGCCAATGGTCGACGTGAAATCGCCAATCAGGAAGATGACGTTGTGGCCCAAGTCCTGCAGCTGGCGCATCTTGTTCAGCACCACGGTGTGGCCCAGGTGGATGTCCGGCGCGGTGGGGTCCAGCCCCAGCTTGATGCGCAGCGGCACGCCAGTGGCGCGGCTCTTGGCCAGCTTGCGGGCGAATTCGGACTCAACCAGCAGTTCATCGCAGCCGCGCTTGGCTATACGCAGATCGGCTTCAACTTCAGGAGTGATAGGGGCTTCAGAGGGAGACATGGCAGGGGGACCAAAGCGGCTTCAGCCGACAAAAAGGTGTAAAAAGTGACGAAAACTATCGAAAATTCTAGCCGAATCAGCTAGGATACCGCCCAATCATACGCAAATGCCATATATACGCAGTTGCGGTTCGGCCTACCACCCGTTGTTCACAAGATGCGCCCCGCGCCAGCCCTTGCCCCGGATTTCGTGGCGCGCGGGGGCCGTTCGTGTCACGCACCCTGCGAGCTCAAGCCACCTGAGAGGGTATCTTCACGATGAATCGTGGCCTCCACGAACTGGCGAGTAGCATCAAGCGCAAAGTTGCTGCCCTGTTTGCGCCCGTTGAGCCCAAGCCCCATCGCTCGGGACTTTTCCGTCGCACTCTTCTCGTCTCCGCTATTGGTCTGTTTGCTGGCGCCGCCGCCTTGGGCATGGTGCAGCAACCCGACCGTACCGAACTCCCCCCGTCCCGCATCATCCAGAGCGTTCTGCCCCTGACTGCCGAGCAAGTCGAAGTCAGCACGCCCAGCGCCGCGCCGTACATCAGCGAAACCCGCATCCGCGCGGGCGACACGCTGGCCGCCGTGCTGCAGCGCCTGGAGCTGGACGCCCCCAATTTGCAGACCTTCCTGACGCACGACGCCAGCGCCCGCAGCATTTACAAGCTGTACCCGGGCCGCTCGGTGCAAGCCGCCACGGACGAACAGGGCAACCTGATCTGGCTGCGTTACATCCACACCCCTGGCAATGAAACCGACGGCCAGGTCGTGACGCGCATGCTGCACGTGGCCCCTGCCGGCGACAGCTACAAGGCCGAGGAAGTCACCGAAAGCACCGAACGCCAGACTCGCGTCGCCGTGGGCACGATCAAGTCGTCGCTCTTCGGCGCGACGGACTCCGCTGGCATTCCGGACTCGGTCACCATGCAGATGGCCGACATCCTCAGCGCCAAGATCGACTTCCTGCGCGATCTGCGTCAGGGCGACCAATTCCGCGTGGTGTACGAAGTGCGTTCGCACGACGGCCGCTACGCCGGCGCCGGCCGCGTGCTGGCCCTGGAATTCATCAACGGCGGCAAGACCTACAGCGCCGTCTGGTTCAGCCCCGACGAAAAGAGCGGTTCGTACTACGACTTCGACGGCACCAGCCTGCGCGGCGCGTTCCTGCGCACCGCCCTGAAGTTCAGCCGTATCAGCTCGACGTTCGGCATGCGCATGCACCCCATCCACAAGACCTGGACGGGCCACAAGGGCGTGGACTACGCCGCGCCTTCGGGCACGCCGATCCATTCCACTGCGGATGGCACGGTTGAATTCTCGGGCTGGCAGAACGGCTACGGCAACGTCGTAATCGTGAAGCACCATGGCAAGTACTCGACGCTGTACGCGCACCAAAGCCGTATCGCCGAAGGCATCACCAAGGGCTCCAAGATCTCGCAAGGCCAACTGCTGGGCTACGTCGGTTCCACCGGCTGGGCCACCGGGCCGCACTTGCACTATGAGTTCCGCGTCGACAATCAGCCGATCGACCCGCTGTCGGTGGACCTGCCGGTCGCCCGCGCCCTGGAACCTGCGGAAGTCCGCGCGTTCAACCAGGCCGTGGCGCCGTATAAGCAGCAGATCCAACTGCTGACCGAATTCCAGCAGACCCTGCCCGACGCACTGACCAACGTGGCCAGCCGCTAACCGGCCCCATCAGTTATCGTCCCAAAAAGGCGGCCCGCGCATTTCTGCCGGCCGCCTTTCTTCTTTTTGAGGCCGCCTGTGAACGCTACGCAAACCACCACGCACGGGAACGCAACGCTCTACATTGGCCTGATGTCCGGCACGAGCGTGGACGGCGTGGACGGCGTGCTCGTGCGCCTTGACGCCGATCAGCCGCCGCAGGTGCTGGCCAGCGCCAGCTTGCCCATGCCCGAGAACCTGCGCCGCGAGTTGCTGGCCTTGAACGTGTCAGGCGACGACGAGCTCGCGCGCGCCGCGTTGGCCGCCAATGCGCTGGCCCGGCTGTACGCTGATGCCGTCGCCACCCTGCTTCGGGAGGCGGGCGTTCAGGCCAGCGACGTGAAGGCAATCGGTGCGCACGGCCAAACGGTTCGTCACCGTCCGGACAGCGGCTACACCGTTCAACTGAATGCGCCCGCGCTGCTGGCGGAGCTAAGCGGCATCGACGTAATCGCGGACTTCCGCAGCCGCGATGTGGCGGCCGGTGGCCAGGGCGCGCCGCTGGTGCCGCCCTTCCACGCGGCGATCTTCGGCGCGCAACATGGCCGCGCCGTGCTGAACCTGGGCGGCATCGCCAATGTGACCTTGCTGTCGCCGGCCCAGCCCGTGCGCGGCTTTGACACAGGCCCGGCCAACGTTTTCCTGGACGGCTGGTGCCAACGTCACCTAGGCCAGCCTTATGACGCCAATGGCCGCTGGGCCGCCACCGGCAAGGTGTTGGCGCCACTGCTTGAGCAACTGATCGCCAGCGAGCCGTGGTTCGCCCTGCCTCCGCCCAAGTCCACCGGGCGCGATCTGTTCAACATGCAATGGCTGGATGACCGGCTGCGTGCATTTGACGGCCCCAAGCCAGCCCCTCAGGACGTGCAGGCAACGCTGCAACGGCTCACCGCCAGAACGGTCGCCAACGCCATCGACGCAGCCGCTGCGGCCACGCAGGAGGTGTTTGTGTGTGGCGGTGGCGCCCGCAATGCCGGACTCATGCGCGAACTGGCCTATTGCCTGCAACGCCCTGTGCAGCCCACCGATGCACTGGGCGTGCCCGCCCAACAAGTTGAGGCACTGGCCTTCGCATGGCTCGCGCAAGCGTTCGTTGAACGCCGGCCCGCGGGGTTGCCTGCGGTCACAGGCGCGCGCGGGGCTCGCATCCTGGGTGCGCTGTATCCGGCGTGAAGTCGCCGGCTTGAAGTGGCCGACTTGCAGCGGCCGGCTTGCAGTGGCCGGTTTGCAGTGGCCGGTTTGCAGTGGCCGGCGCCTTGCGTCCGGTCAGCACCAAACAAAAAGCCCTTCGGCATGCCGAAGGGCTTTTGTTTTCCTGCTCAGGGTGATTACACCGAGAACGAGGAACCGCAGCCGCAGGTGGTGCTGGCGTTGGGATTGCGGATGACGAACTGCGCGCCTTCCAGGTCTTCCTTGTAGTCGATTTCGGCACCGACCAGATATTGGAAGCTCATGGGGTCAACCAGCAGTTGGACACCCGCCTTGTCCAGCACGGTGTCGTCTTCGTTGACGACTTCGTCAAACGTGAAGCCGTACTGGAAGCCCGAACAGCCGCCACCTTGGACAAACACGCGCAGCTTCAGATCAGGGTTGCCTTCTTCGGCCAACAAGTCCTTCACTTTGGCGGCAGCCGAGTCGGTAAATACCAAGGGCACAGGCGGGGCGGCCTGGAGATCGACGGTTTCGGTTACTGCATTCATGGTTCACTCCTGGCCGGATCGGCCATATTTCGGTGAGCGGCAACGGCGCTCGCATAGCGCCACTATAGCGCAGGGCTTGACTAGACTCAAAGTTCCAGTTTCACGCTGCGGGATGCTCGGACGGTTTCCCCCTCGAGCACGCTGACGGTGACGCTTTCGGGGACAAATCCCTCAGGCACTGCCAGGATGCCCTGGCTGCGCTGATATTGGTCGAATTGCAGGGCCAACGACGCGGCCGACGTGGATTCTCCGGTAGCGGTCACCGGGCCCACTTCCGCCTTGACCTGCATGGGCGCCAAATCGACCGTTACGGTTTCGCCCTTGAGTACGCCCGTCGCCTGGAAACGCAAGGCGCCCGCAAACGGCGTGCCGCCATTGCGGCCGCTGCGCATCAGCAGCACCTTGTATCGCAGCCCGCCGCCTTCGCGGTCGATCTGCACCCCACGGATATCGACAGAGCCTTCCGGCCCGGCGGGCAGCAGCTGTTCATAGAAAGCCAGTTGGTCGCGCACACGGCCGACCTCGGCCTGCGCCGCACGCAACTGGGTTTCGAGTTCCTCGCGGGCGGCGCGCTCGATGACGAGCTCGCCATCCGCGGTGTCCAACTGGCCTTGGGTGTACCGCAACTGCGTGGCTTGCTGGCGCATGGCATCCGCCTGCGCCTCGGCTTGCTGCGTACTGATCACCACGGCGTCCTGCGGGCGGGCTTGTCGCATGGCATGGAAATAGCCCGCCGAACCGCCTAGCAACACGCCAACGAGCAAACCCGCGATCACACGCAGCCACCCGCCTGCGGGGCGGGGTTGCGAGGGAACGGGAGCGTCAGTTGGCATAAAGCGCGCAGGGCGAGCGGCGCGCAGCCCCTCGCCCTTACGAGGCATTAGGGCAGAATCGCCACCTGATCCAGACCTGTCGATTCGGCAATGCCGAACATCAGGTTCATGTTCTGGACGGCTTGGCCGGCCGCACCCTTGACCAGGTTGTCTTGCACGACCATGACGATCAGTTGATCACCATTGCCCGGACGGCTGAGCGCAATACGCAGATTGTTCGACGCACGCACCGAACGCGTTTCAGGCAGGCTGCCGGCAGGCATCACGTCAACGAAGGGCTCGTCGGCATAACGCTGTTCGAACAGGGCTTGAAAGTCGGTGTCGCGCGCTTCCGGCAGGATGCGCGCGTAAATCGTAGAGAACATGCCACGGATCATCGGCACCAGATGCGGCACGAACGTCAGGCCAACCTTGCCGCCCGAGATCTTTTCCAGCTGCGCCACGATTTCAGGATGATGGCGGTGACCCGACACGCCATAGGCCTTGAAGTTGTCGGATGCTTCCGAGAACAGCGAGCTCACTTCCGCCTTGCGGCCAGCGCCCGACACGCCCGACTTGCAGTCGGCGATCAGCGTTTGCGCATCGACCAGCGACTTGCCGCCTTCCAGCAGCGGGGCCAAGCCCAGCAGCACCGTGGTGGGATAGCAGCCGGGGTTGCCGATGACACGCGCCTTAGCAATGGCTTCACGGTTCAGTTCCACCAAGCCGTACTGGGACTCCGCAAGGATGTCCGGGCAAGTGTGGGGGATCTTGTACCAGCGTTCAAAGGTGGGGATGTCTTGCAGGCGGAAATCAGCGGCCAGGTCGATGACACGGGTGCCCGCGTTGATCAGTTCCTGGGCTTGCGCCATCGCCACACCGTGGGGCGTGGCGAAGAACACCACGTCGCAATCCGTCAGGGTGGCCTTTTCCGGTGCGGAAAATGCCAGCTTCACGCGGCCACGCAGGTTCGGATACATATCAGCAACCGGCAGCCCGTCTTCCTTGCGGGACGTGATGGCGGTCAATTCCACATTGGGATGCTGCGACAGCAAGCGCAGCAGCTCGACGCCGGTATAACCGGTGCCGCCGACGATACCAACCTTGATACGGGTGTTCGATGCTTGGGCCATGATGATGTGCTCTTCGTAGAACGAGGCTAGATTGTATCGCTCGAAAAAGGGGTCATGCGGCACCGTGCCAAATTTGGTGCACTAACCCCGTTGTCCGACCTGACGAGGGCGCGCAGAGTTCCGCGCAAGGCGTCCCGAGCGATAGCGCGCGAGACGCCCAAAAACAAAAAACCCGCCGAAGCGGGTTTTTTGCAGCAACATTAACGCTTGCTGAACTGCTTGCGACGACGTGCCTTGCGGAAGCCGACCTTCTTACGTTCGACTTCACGGGCATCGCGGGTCACAAAGCCAG
The DNA here is from genome assembly GCF_902859595.1 of Achromobacter kerstersii. Taxonomy (GTDB): domain Bacteria; phylum Pseudomonadota; class Gammaproteobacteria; order Burkholderiales; family Burkholderiaceae_B; genus Achromobacter; species Achromobacter kerstersii. The sequence continues at coordinate 105,955 of NZ_CADIJQ010000013.1, forward strand.
CTTGCGACAGTGCGGGCTTCAGGGTCGCGTCGTAGTCGATCAGGGCACGCGTGATGCCGTGACGGACTGCGCCGGCCTGGCCGGTTTCACCGCCGCCGTGGACGTTGACTTTGATGTCAAACGATTCCAGGTGGCCGGTCAATTCCAGCGGCTGACGCACGATCATGCGACCAGTTTCGCGGGCGAAGAAATCGTCGACGGGCTTGCCGTTGACAACGATCTTACCCGTGCCCTTCTTGATGAAAACGCGAGCCACCGAAGTTTTGCGACGGCCGGTTCCGTAATTCCAGTTACCGATCATGGCGTTTCCTTAGATATCCAGCGTCTTGGGCTGCTGGGCGGTGTGCGGGTGCTCGGCACCAGCATAGACCTTCAGCTTCTTGATCATGGCGTAGCCCAGAGGACCCTTGGGCAGCATGCCCTTGACGGCCTTCTGAATGGCGCGACCGGGAAAACGCTCTTGCATTTTCTCGAAGTTCGTTTCGCGGATACCGCCCGGGTACGTGGTGTGGCGGAAGTACTTCTTGTCCTTCGCCTTGGTACCGGTAACGACGATATCGGAAGCGTTGATGATGACGATGTAATCGCCAGTATCAACGTGCGGCGTGAATTCAGGTTTGTGCTTGCCACGCAGACGACGTGCGACTTCGCTGGCCACACGACCGAGGACTTTGCCCTTGGCGTCGATCACAAACCAGTCACGTTGGACTTCATGCGGCTTGGCCACAAAGGTCTTCATGATGGTTCCTAAGAATAAAAAGTTCTTGCTGGCCAGAACATCTAACCAGTGTTCTTTCCCCAACTGGGCAAAAACCTGATGAACCGCAACCCAAGGGTTCGGTTCGGGGGTTTTACCTTTATCGACGTCCCGCCTAAGCGTTATTACCCGCCCGTGCAATGGTCAAAATGAGGGAAAGCCTGAAATTCTAACACGGTTGCTCAAAAAATGGGCAAGCGGAAAGACGTCAGGCGGTGGCTGGCCGCAAGCCATGTTGCAGCCAGCGCACATGCAATTCGGGGACAAAACCCCGAGGCAAGGGCGCGATCAGGCGCCCAGATAGGCTTCCAGCACGCGGGGGTGGCCCAGCAGTTCGCGGCCCGTGCCCGTCAGCGCCATGGCGCCGTTTTCCAGCACATAGCCGCTTTGCGCGATCTTCAGCGCCTGGCGCACGTTCTGCTCCACCAGGAAAAGCGTCAGGCCGTCGGCGTTGATGGCGCGCAGGGAACGGAAAATTTCCTGCACGACGATCGGGGCCAGACCCATCGACGGCTCATCCAGCAGCAGCAGGCGCGGCTTGGCCATCAAGGCCCGGCCGATGGCCAGCATCTGCTGTTCGCCGCCCGACAGGTTGCCGGCGATACCCGTGATCCGCTCTTTCAGGCGCGGGAACAGGTTGAACACGTATTCCAGATCGGAACCCACGTTCTTCAAGCCACGGCGATAAGCGCCGAGTTCCAGGTTTTCCAGCACCGTCATCGTGGTGAGGATGGCCCGGCCTTCCGGCACCTGCACGATGCCCCGCGCCACCAACTGGTGGGGCGCCAAGTTCGTGATGTCTTCGCCTTCGAACAGGATGCGGCCGCGCGCCTTGGGCAACAGGCCCGACAGCGCCAGCAGCGTGGTCGATTTGCCGGCGCCGTTGGCGCCAACGAGGGCGGTGATTTCTTTGGCGTTCAGGTCCAGGTCGATGCCGCGGACGGCTTCGATATGGCCGTAGTTGACCTCGAGTCCGCGGACTTCCAACATCGCGCTCATCGTGCAGCCTCCGCGCAATGCGCTACGGTATTCGTCTTGGGAGCGGCCCGGCGACTCATCGTGCAGCCTCCGCTTGTTCGGTGTCTTCGTCGTCTTCGCGGCCCAGATAGGCCTCGATGACCTGCTCGTTGTTGCGGATCTCGTCAGGACCGCCGCAAGCGATGATCTTGCCGAAGTTCAGCACCGCGATGCGTTCGCACAAGCCCATGACGAAGCGCATGTCGTGCTCGATCATCAGGATGGTGTAGCCGCGATCACGGATGGCCAGGATTTCGCGCATGAGTTCGGCGCGTTCGCCGGTGTTCATGCCTGCGACCGGCTCGTCCAGCAGCAACAGCTTGGGCTCGGTGGCCAGCGCACGCGCCAGCTCCAGGCGGCGCTGTTCGCCGTAAGACAGGTTGTCGGCCAAGTCGTTGGCCTTGTGGTCCAGACGCATCCACGTCAGCAATTCGTGCGCGCGTTCGCGGGCGCGCTTTTCGTGCTCGCGGTAACCCGGCAGACCTAGCAGCAGGCTGGGGAAACCGTAGTTCATGTGGCGATACGCGCCCACCACCACGTTTTCCAGCAACGTCATCTCTTTGAAGAGACGGATGTTCTGGAACGTGCGGGCGATGCCCATGCGCGTGATGCTGTGCGGCTTCTTGGCCAGCACGCTTTGGCCGTTGAACGTGATGGTGCCGCCGCTGGGCGGCAACAGGCCGGTGATCAGGTTGAACACCGTGGTCTTGCCGGCGCCGTTGGGGCCGATGAGACCGAAGATCGAGCCTTCTGGCACGGACAGGCTGACGTCATGCAGCACATGCAGGCCGCCAAAGCTCTTGGAGACGGATGAAAGTTCAAGCATGGCGCTTGCCTCCCTGGCCGCCTTGGCCTTGACGCATCCAGCGCTTGAAGCGCGCCGGGTCCCAGATGCCTTGCGGCAGGAACAACACAATCACCACCAAAATCACTCCGTTGGCGACCAGGCGCAAATCCGCAAATCCGCGCAGCAGTTCGGGCAACACCGTAATGATGAAGCTGCCCAGCACGGGGCCCGCCAGGCCGCCGATACCGCCCAGGATGGCCATGGTCAGGATTTCAACGCCACGGTCGAAACCGTATTCATTGGGACCGATGAAGAAGGTCAGGTGCGCGTTCAACGCGCCCGCCAGACCCGCAATCATCGCGCCGGCGACGAAGGCCAGCATCTTGTTGGCGCGCACGTCGATGCCCATCAGGCCAGCCGCCGTTTCGTCGCCACGGATGGCGTCGAACGAGCGTCCGATCTTGGAGGCGCGAACGCGCCACAACACGAACAGCACGATGACGACCGCCAGCACCACATGCCACCACTGCGTCAGTTGCGGAATGCCGTTCAAGCCCAGTGCGCCGCCGGTGATCGATTCGGTGTTCAGGATGGTCACGCGCACCACTTCGCCGAAGCCCAGCGTGGCCATGGCCAGATAGACCCCGGACAATCGCAAAGTCGGCAAGCCGATCAGCGCCGCCACCAGCGCGGGCGCAGCCATGCCCCCGGCAAGCGCGACCGTGAACGGGGCGTCGTAGTTCATGGTGAGCAGCGCGGCGGCGTACGCCCCGATGCCCATGAAGGCGGCGTTGGCCATGGCCAACATGCCGCAGGCCAGGGTCAGCCAGATGGAGAGGGCCAGCAAGGCGTTGGTGCCCAGCGTGAGCACCAGGTTGCCGTAGATGGCCCAGAAGTTTTCGAATCCGCTCATTCTTTAAGCCTTGCGTTGAACCACTTTGCCGAACAGACCTTGCGGGCGCACCAGCAGGATCAGGAACAGCAGGCCGAAAGCCACCGCGTCGCGCATGGTGGAGCCGATGTAAGCCACCGACAGCACCTCGGCGAAGCCCAGGAAGAGACCGCCCAGCATGGCGCCACGGATGTCGCCCATGCCCCCCAGGATGATGACCGCGATGCCCTTGTGCAGCATCGGCTGGCCCATCAGCGGGAACAGCGCATTCGAGTACAGCCCGATCAGCACGCCCGCCACACCACCCAGCGCAGCGGCGGCGAACGAGGTCGTGACGAACAGCTTCTCGACGTTGATGCCCAGCAGCCAGGCGGCCTTGGGCGATTCGGCGATGGCGCGCAGCGCGCGGCCAAATTGGGTGCGGCGCATGACGTACATCAGCACGGCCATCAGCGCGAACGACAGGAAGATGATGCCCAGTTCGATCACGGTGAGGTGCAGGCCGGCGACTTCAATGACTTCCTCGGGCACGGTGCCGTGCGGAAAGCGCAGGTTGCTGGCGCCGAAAATGCTTTGGGCGCCGTTATTCAGGATGATGCCCACGCCAATCGTGGCGATCATGGGAATCAAGTGGGGCGCGTTGCGCTTGCGCAGCGGCTTGAGCACCAGGTAGTCGATGATGACGCCGGTGAAGCCAGCCACAAAGAACGCGACCATCAGCGCCGCCCACAGGGGCAGGCCGAATTGCTGAACGACGAACAGTGCCGCGTAGGCGCCAACCATGAAGACGGCGCCGTGCGCCAGGTTGATCACCCCGAGCACGCCGAAGATCAGCGTGAAGCCCAGCGCGAACAGTGCATACACACAGCCCAGCGACAAGGCATTGACGAATTGTTGTTCGAACATGATGGGACTTTCCAAATCAAAAGCGCCTTGCGAACGGCGGCGGCGCCGTCCGCAAGGCGCATCCCCCCGCGCGGGGATGTGTACTGCTTACTTCTCGATGACGTACTTGCCGTCCTTGGTCACGCTGACGATCGGCGCCTGGTCGGCGTCGTAGCCGGCGGGCTTGCCAGCGCGGTCGTTGGCTTGACGGAACTTGAACGGGCCGGTGGCGCCAGTCCAGGTTACGGACGGCAGGGCATCGCGCAGGGCTGCGCGGTCCTTGGGCAGATCGCCGGAGATCTTGGTGTTCTTCAGCGCCTGGGCCACGATGTACATGGCGTCATACGACTGAGCGGCGAACTGGTCGGGCGAACCGTTGAACTTGGCCTTGTAGGCGTCGATGAACTTGACGTTCTCGGGGGCCTTGTTCTCGATCGACCACGGGCTGCCGATCCACAGATTGTTCGATGCGCCGCCAGGGGCCAGGTCGAAAATCTTGACCGAGTTCATGCCGTTGCCGCCGATGACCGGCACGTTCAGGCCCAGTTGGCGGGCCTGCACCATGATCGGGGCGCCTTCGGCCAGCAGTGCGGACAGCACGATGGCGTCGGGGTTGGTGCCCTTGATCTTGGTCAGCTGAGCCTTGAAGTCCACGTCGCCCTTGGCGAACGTTTCGGTCGTGGTGACCGGGATCTTCTGGTCTTCCAGGGCCTTCTTGAAGTTGTCGTAGCCGCTCTTGGTGAAGACGTCGTCGTTACCGTAGAGCACCGCCACGTTCTTCAGGCCGGTCTTGGCCTTGACGGTGGAGATGGTGGCCGGCAGCACGTCGGCTTCGGTGACCGAGTTGCGGAACACGTAGTTGCCGATGGACGTGATGCCGTCGGCGGTGTTGGACGTGCCAAAGGCGACCGTCTTGGCGGCTTGGGCGATCGGGTCGGCGGCTTGGGCCGAGTTCGACAGCGTCGGGCCGAAGACCATCAGGACGTTGTCCTTGAAGATCAGTTTCTTGAAGACGTTGATGGCTTCTTCTTTCTTGCCTTGTTCGTCCTCGACCACCAGCACGAGCTTGTTGCCGTTGATACCGCCCGCAGCGTTGATTTCGTCAGCGGCAAGCTGGAAACCATTGCGGATTGACACGCCATATTGAGCGGCGCCGCCGGACAGGGCTTCTGCCACACCCAGCTTGATGTCAGCCGCGTGCGCAGCCGGGACGATACCGGCGGCGATCAGCGCGGCCAGCAGCTTCTTGGTCTTGGATTGCATGGTTGATACCACCCTAAAGTCTGTCTCGGAATATTGGTAATCCGGGCTGGTGTAATCCCGCCGGATTGACGTCTTATGCCGCCTAAAGGCGCCATGTTTGCGCGTCAAGACCCGGGATATTACTCCTTTGTATCAGGCCGAAACTCGAATGTGGTTCGAGAAAAGCCCAAAAACCGCCCATTTTTTTGTAAAAAACGCGGTATTACTAGCAAAAACCCTACTCTCCGCCGAATGCCATTCGGCCTGCGGCGGACCTCCTTGCTACCTGCCCGACAACGCCACGCCCAGGTACTGGCCGTAAGCGCTTTCGGTCAAGCGGAACCACGGCATCTCGCTATCGCGAAAGCCCATGCAACTGTCGTGTATCGCCTTGAACTTTGGGTCTTTGGCGGCCAAATCCTTGTAGACCTGCTGTGTGGTTTCGAACGCCACGTCCATGATGGCGCGCGGAAATGTGCGAATTTGCGCGCCACTTGCGGTCAGTTGCGCCAACGCGGCCGGGTTGCGCGCGTCGTAGCGCGCGGTCAGCGACACGTGCGCCGCCAGCGACGCCGCCTGCACCACCGCCTGATAATGCTTGGGCAGCTTGTTCCAGGCTTCGTCATTGATATAGAGCGACAACTGTTCGCCCGCCGCCCACCAGCCGGGTGCGTAGTAATACTTAGCTACTTTATTCAGGCCGCGCTTCTCGTCGTCGTAGGCCCCTGCCCCGGCCACGGCTTGCAGACCGTCTTTCTCGAACGCTTCCGACAAAGGCTTGGCGGGGTCAGCCGGCTGGGGTGACACGCCCATGCGCGCCAGCACTTCGGCGGGCAAGCCGTCCACCCGCATCTTCAGGTCTTTCAAGTCGCCCAGCCGCTTGATTTCTTTGGCGTACCAGCCGCCCATCTGCGCGCCGGTATTGCCCAGCGGAAAGTTGATGATTTTCTCGGGCTTGAAGAGTTCGCGGGTCAGGCGCAGGCCATCGCCTTCGCTCATCCAGGCATTCATCTGGCGCGCGTTCAGGCCGAAGGGCACCACCGCATCAAAGCAAAAGGCGGGATTCTTGGCGAAGAAGAGCCGCGATGAACCGTGGCCGCATTCCACCTTGTTGGTGGAGACGGCTTCAAGCAGGTCGGCTGCGGCGGCGATTTCGCCTTCGGGGAAGTGGCGGATGTTGAACTTGCCGCCCGTGGCTTCAGAGACGAACTTGCAGAAGTGCTCGCCCGCGCCGATGCGCAGGTCGAGCGTGCTGGGGAATGCAGAGGCCAGGCGCCAGCTCAACGACGGCATATCCTGCGCGAACGCGGGCGCGCTGACGGCCGCCCCCGTTGCGACGGCGCCGAATCCGGCGTGCTTCAAGAATGAACGTCGTTGCATCTCTTGGCTCCTCACCAGCAACCTCAAGGGCGTCGAGCACCTCAAGGACTTCGAGCAATACCCGCCGGATATTACACGTTGAAGGGGGTCGGAATCGCTAGAGGAATTCCCCAGCGAGTCAGGAATTGCAAAGCGGAAGACGAAGGGGGAATGCAGCGTCGGCCAGCGAAGCCTGAATACGTGGCCGGAATGCTTCGCCGGCCAGCGAAGCCTGAATACGTGGCCGGATGCGGCGTCGGACGGCGAAGGCTGAATGCATAGCCGGATGCGGCCTCGGCCAACGGGATGAGCAAGCGCGGCGGCGGCCGATGGCCAGCGCCGCGCTTGTTGCGGGCATCAGGTCCCGGCGATGGCCATTTGCTCGATCAGGATCGAGCCGGTGGTCTTCGTGCCGCGCGAGATGGTGTCGGCGCCAATACCCACGATCTGCTGGAACATGTCAGCCAGATTGCCGGCGATGGTCACTTCCTGCACAGCGTGCTGGATCTTGCCGTTTTCCACCCAGTAGCCGAATGCGCCACGCGAGTAATCGCCGGTGACGTAATTGACACCCTGGCCGATCAGTTCGGTGACGAGAAAGCCCGTGCCCATCTTCTTCAGCATGGCTTCGAAGTCGTCGCCGCGCTGGGTCAGCGTGGAGCTGAACACCAGGTTGTGCGAACCGCCCGCGTTGCCGGTGGTGGTCATGCCGAGCTTGCGCGCGGTGTAGGACGACAGGAAGTAGCCTTCCAGCACTCCGGCCGACACGACGCTGCGGCGGCGCGTGCGCACGCCTTCATCGTCGAACGGCGAGCTGCCCATGCCGCCCGCGATGTGCGGGTCTTCGGTCAGGTTGATGTGCTTGGGGAAGATCGGCTTGCCCAGAGAATCGATCAGGAAGCTGGCCTTGCGATACAACGCGCCGCCATTGACGGCTTGCGTCAGCGCGCCGACCAGGCCCAGCGCCAGCGGCGCTTCGAACAGCACCGGGAACTTGCCGGTACGGATGCGGCGGGCCGACAGGCGCGACAGCGTGCGCTCGGCGGCATAGCGGCCGATGGCTTCGGGCGAGGCCAGTTTGGCCGGGTCGCGTTCGGAGGTGTACCAGTAGTCGCGCTGCATGCCGTTGCCGCGGCCGGCGATGGGGGCCACGGACAGGCTGTGGCGCGAATACGGGTAGCCGCCCAGAAAGCCACGGGTGTTGCCCATGACGAACTGGCCTTCATAGGTGCCTACGGTGGCGCCGTCGGTGTTGGTGATGCGCGGGTCCACGTCGCGGGCGGCGCGCTCGGCGCGCAGCGCGAGTTCGGCGGCTTCCTCGGTGGACACCGTCCAGGCGTGGTGCAGGTCCAGGTCGGGGAATTCGGTGGCCAGCTGATCGGCGTCGGGCAGGCCGGCGGCCGGGTCAGCGGCGGTGTGGCGGGCGATGTGCCAGGCGGCTTCGACCGTCTGGCGCAGGGCGGCTTCGGAAAAGTCGGAAGTCGAGGCGGAGCCGCGGCTCTGGCCGGCGTAGACCGTCAGGTCCAGCGAGCGATCGCGCGTTTGCTCAACGGTTTCGATGTCGTTCTTACGCACGGAGACCGACAGCCCCAGGCTTTCCGAAACTTCCGCCGCCGCGTCCGAGGCGCCAATTTGGCGCGCGTAGGCGAGGGTTTGTTCGACGAGTTCGGAAAAACGCGCGTGATTCGCCGCCAGCGGCAGGGAGGAGGAGGATTTAACCATTGCTGTCCAATTTGCAGAGACGGTTATCATAGCCAAGTCTGTCATTGCGCAGTTTTCCATGAATTCCCATACTGAAGAAGAATCCGTCGACGACGGTTACGACGAGAACGGCTACGACCGTCCCAGCAAGTCCCAGATCAAGCGTGACATGCACGCGTTGCTGGACCTGGGCAAGCAGCTGATCGAACTGTCCCCCGAACGCCTCAAGCAATTGCCGCTGGCGGAACGCCTCTATGAGGCAATCCGCATGGCGCAGCGCACGACCGGCCGCGAAGGCCGCCGCCGTCAGGTGCACTTCGTGGGCAAGCTGATGCGCGATGCCCCCGCCGACGAGATCCGCGCCCAGCTCGACGTCTGGGAAAACGGCTCGCGCGAAGAAACCGCCGCCATGCACCGGCTGGAAACGCTGCGCGACCGCCTGCTGGACGACGACGACCTGCTGACCAAGCTGCTGGCGAATAATCCGCAAGCCGATGCGCAGCAATTGCGCACGCTGATTCGCGCCGCGCGTAAGGAAAAGCTGGGCAACGCCTCGCTGCTGCAAGGCCAGGAGCCGCAAAAGAAGCACTATCGCGCGCTGTTCCAGGCCTTGAAGACCCTGACGCTCTGACCCCCCTACCCTGAATTTCCGCCGGCCGTCCATGAACGCACCTACCGACCTGCTCGATTGCATCGAGATCGAAACCGCCCCCAACCCCACGCACGCCGTCATCTGGCTGCATGGCTTGGGCGCCGATGGCAACGACTTCGCGCCCATCGTGCCGGAGCTGGACCTGCCTGCTGGCCTGGGCGTGCGCTTCGTGTTCCCGAACGCGCCCGTGCAGCGCGTGACGATCAACAACGGCATGTCGATGCGTTCCTGGTACGACATCCTGGTGATGGACCTGGTACGCGTGGAAGACGCCAAGGGCATCCGCGCATCCGAAGCCGCCATCCACAAGCTGATCGCGCGTGAAAACGCGCGTGGCATCCCCACATCGAACATCGTGCTGGCGGGCTTCTCGCAAGGCAGCGCGATGACCTTGCACACGGGCCTGCGCTTGCCGGAAAAGCTGGCGGGGATGATGGCGCTGTCGGGCTACCTGCCGCTGGTGGATACCGCCGAAGCCGAGCGCAATAGCGCCAACAACGCCACCCCGATCTTCATGGCCCACGGCCAGTACGATCCGGTGGTGTCGCTGGCGCGGGCCGAGGCATCGCTGACGGAATTGAAGCGCCTGGGTTACGACGTGCGCTGGCACACGTACCCGATGCCGCATTCGGTGTGCGCCGAAGAAGTCCGCGACATCTCGGCGTTTTTGAATGGCGTGTTGAAGTGATATTGGTTTGATGATGGGTGGCGCGCGGTGACTTTCCACGCGCCCGCCCCATCCTTTCAACCCCGCTCAACCCACTCTTTCCGCTCGGCCGCCCGCAACCTTCCCCCCGCGGCCAAAACCCATTTCTGTATACCAAGTGGTATTCAAGCCCTGAATTTTCCGGGCTTCGCTGGCGCTCGTCCATAGAGAAAAACGCCAATCGCAAAATGCTTGCCGCCCATTTGTGTTGAATATAGTATTCGATCCATGCCTTATCGGCCCGGGCAGCACACGTTCGGGCTTCCCTGTTGTTGTTGTCGATTCCATCCCTTTGGCCTTGCTGCGCCGGGTTTCGGCGTGCCATACAAGACGCAGGAGAAAGTCCCGTGAAATCCTTGCCACTGCCCCGCTTGGCGGGCGCAGCGCTGCTTGCGCTGCTTGCTCCGCTGGCCGCCCAGGCCGAAGCCCTGAATCCCCCCGTGAAGGTCCGCTACGAAGAAGTCGTGCGTTCCGTTCTATACGTGCCGAAATACGTGGCCCTGTCGCAGGGCTACTTCAAGGACGCCGGGCTGGACGTGTCCATGAAGACGTCACAAGGCACCGACAAGGGCATGACCGCCCTGCTGTCGGGCAGCGCCGACATCGTGCTGATCGGCCCCGAGGCTTCCATCTATGTGCAGAACAGCGAATCGCCCGTCAAACCGAAAATCTTTGCCGGGCTGACCGCGACCGACGGCTTCTTCCTGCTGGCGCGCAAACCCATCGACAAGTTTGACTGGTCCATGCTCAAGGGCAAGGAAGTCATCGGCTTTCGCCCCGGGTCCAACCCGATCGTGTTCCTGGAAACCGCGCTGCGCAAGCATGGGCTGGACCCGCAGAAAGACGTCAAGCTGCTGAACAACATCGGCATTCCGGCGCGCGCAGGCGCGTGGATGGCAGGCCAGGGTGAATACGGCATCTTCCTGGAACCCGAAGCCGGCGAACTGGTGCGCAACGGCAAAGGCTACATCGTGGCCTCGGTGGGCCATGAAGTCGGCCAGGTGGACTACACCGTCTTCACCTCCACCGACAAATACATCCGCGACAACCCCAAGGTGATTCAGGCCTGGACCGATGTAGTGGCGCGCGCCGAGAAATACGTGAAGGACACGCCGGCCGCCACGCTCGCCCCGCAGATCATGACGTTCTTTCCCGGCATGGACCAGGGCGCGATAACGGAAGCCATCGACCGCTACAAGCAATATCAAATCTGGAAGACGTCGCCGCTGGTCACCGCCGAGGCGATGAACAAGCTGCAAGACATGCTGATCGCCAGCGCCGTCATGAAGGACTCCGCCCGCGTGAAGTATGAAGACGTGGTGGTGGCTGATTTTGCCAAGAAGGTGCAGTAATGGGCGCCGCCATCCATAACCTGAAGCCGGCCGCCGCCACGGCGAAGATCGAGCTGCGCGACGTATGCCTGTCGTACTTCACGACGGAAGGCGAAACCGAAGCGCTGTCGAACGTGTCGTTCACGTTGGCGCCGGGGGAATTCGTCAGCCTGATTGGCCAAAGCGGCTGTGGCAAGAGCACCTTGCTGTCGCTGATTGCCGGGTTGATTCCGCCCACATCAGGCGCCGTGATGATCGACGGCCAGGGCGTGACGAAGCCCAACCCGCGCATCGGCTACATGCTGCAGCAAGATTATCTTTTCGAATGGCGAACCATCCTGGACAACGTGATGCTGGGCGCCGAAATCCAGGGCAGACGCGATGCGCGCAGCGAGGCGCGCGCCGTGCACCTGCTGGAAAAATGCGGGCTGGGCGCCTTCCTGACGCATACGCCGCGCCAGTTGTCGGGCGGCATGCGGCAGCGCGCGGCGCTGGCGCGCACGCTGGTGACCGAGCCCGACGTGATTCTGCTGGACGAGCCCTTCTCGGCGCTGGATTCACAGACGCGGCTGGCGATCTCGGATGAAGTGGTGGACATTCTGCGCCGCGAAGGCAAGACCGTGGTGCTGGTCACGCACGACATCGGCGAAGCCATTGCCATGACGGACCGCGTCATCGTGCTGTCGCGCCGGCCGGGGCGGCTGAAAAGCCAGTACCGCATCCACTATGGTGACGGCGCGCGGCCCACGCCCTTCCAGGCGCGCTCGCGTCCGGAATTCAATGCTTACTTCAAACAGCTGTGGGACGAGCTGGACGTCCACGTGGAGGGTTGACCCATGAATGCGCCCATCGCCAACACCGTTCCCTTGCGCGCCGTGCGTGCGCCCAGTGAAAAATATCTGGACTACCTGCGCCGCGACCGCGCCCGCAAACGCAACATCCGCCTGACGCAGGCGCTGCTGATGGTGGCTTTTCTGTGCGCCTGGGAAATCCTGCCGCGCATGCACATCCTGAACCCGCTGTTGACGAGCTACCCCAGCGCGCTGTGGCCCACGTTCATCGAATTGTGGAACCACGGCAATCTGGCCAAGCACATCATGACGACGCTGTCGGCCACGCTGGTCGGCTTCACGCTGAGCATGGCGATCGGCATCGTGGTGGCGGCCGCATTGTGGTGGTCGGACTTTCTGTACAAGGTGCTGGACCCCTTCCTGGTCGTGGCCAACGCCATGCCCAAGATCGCCTTCGTGCCGATCTTTTATCTGTGGCTGGGCTCGGACTACGCGGTGTACGGCATGGCGGTCGCCATCGCGGTGTTCGTCACGATCATGGTCGTGTACGCGGGCTTTCGCGGTATCGACCTGAACAAGGTGAAACTTGCCCACACCTTCGGCGCCAACCGCTGGCAAGTGCTGACCAAAGTGGTGCTGCCGGGCAGCGTGCCCACGTTGATCGCGGCCGTGAAGATGAACATCGGCCTGGCGCTGGTGGGCGTTATCGTGGGCGAATTCCAGTCGGCGGATTCCGGCCTGGGCTTTTTGATCATGAACGGCAGCCAGGTATTCAAGCTGAACATCGTCATGACGGCCATCGCCATGCTGGCGCTGATCTCCAGCGTGATGTACCTGATCATCTACCGCATCGAAGCCGCCGTGGCGCGGCGCTACGGATAAGGAATCGACATGCAATTTCCGCAATGGGTACAAGACCGCGTGGTGGCCCGGCAGGGCTGCCTGCATCCGTACGACGAACTGCCCGCGGCTCGCACCGCGGTGGTCGTGGTGGACATGCAGCAGTACTTCACGCTGCCGGGTTACCAGGGGGAATGCGCGCCGGCCCGCGAAATCATCACGCCGGTGAACCGCCTGTGCGACGCCGTGCGCGCGGCGGGCGGCGTGGTCGTCTGGATACAGACGGCGTCGGACAACGCCGATGCGTTCTGGTCGCATCACCATGGCGTGATGCTGACGCCGGAGCGCAGTGCGCGCCGGCTGGAAACGCTGCGCCGCGATTCCCCGGGCTTTCAGCTGCATCCTGACCTGCATGCACAGGAATCGGACTTGCGCGTGGTGAAGCGCTTCTACAGCGCGATGGCGCCGGGTTCATCCGAGCTGGAACCGCTGCTGCGCGGGCTGGGTGTAGACACGCTGCTGATTGCCGGCACTGTCACCAACGTCTGCTGCGAATCCACGGCGCGCGATGCGATGATGCGCGACTTCCGCACCATCATGGTCGACGACGCGCTGGCCGCCGTAACCCCGGCCGAGCACGAGCATTCCCTGCATGGATGGATGCTTTTCTTTGGCGACGTGCTGTCGGTGGACGAAGTGACATCACGCCTGACGCCCGCGCAGGCGGCCAGAAAAACCGCCTGAACAGGCCGCGTCAGATCGGGAGGCGCTAGGCCAAGCCGCGGTCAGGCCGGACCGGGCCGAGCCGCGTCGGGCCAAGCCGGGCCCGGCCTTGTCGAGCCGCCTCAAGCCAGATTCAACCAGACCCGGCGCATCGTCGGGTCTTCCGGATCTGCGTCGTTAGTGAAGCCCAGACGTGTCATCAGCGACAGCATGGGCCGGTTGGTCGACAGCACCAGGCCATCGATATATTCCAGCCCCTGCTCGCGCGCCGCGTCGATCAACGCCGTCATCAGCTGATGGCCCAGGCCGCGCCGCTGCCAGTCGTCGCCAATCACCAGCGCGTATTCCGCCCCGCGCCCGTCGGGGTTGCGCAGGTAGTGCGCAAACCCCACGATGACCTCGCGCGGATGCCCGCGGTTGGCCGGGTTGGGCACCTGCGTGGCCGCCACCAGCGCCAGCTCGCGGTGATAGTCCACCTGCGTGTAGCGAGACACCATGCGCGGCGTCAGCTCGCGCATCATCGACACGAAGCGCATGTAGCGTGACCGTTCCGACAAGCCACGAATGAATTCCTGCAAGGCCTCGCCGTCTTCAGGGCGGATCGGGCGCAGCACCCACGGGATGCCGTCGTTGAAGCGACGCACCTGCACCAGACGCGTGGGGTACGGGTGTATCGCCATATGCGGATAGCCCGACGTCTGCGGCGTTTCACAGCCCGGCGTTTCGGTCAGCGTCATGCGCAGGCCACCCGCGCGCAGATGCGCTTCACCGGCGTAGAGCGGGTCGATGTCCAGCGATTCGATGTCGGGCAATTCCGACACCATTTCCGACACCAGCACCACCGCCTGTTGCAGCGATTCGGCCGCCATGTGGCCGACTCGCGGCGCCAGCACCCGGCGCCACAGCCGGCTGCGTTCAATCAGCTGACGGGCCAGGAAGCCATTAAGCGGCGGCAGGTCCATACCGCGATCAGCCACGGACAGCACCGCGTCGGGGCCACCCGCGCCAAAGCGCACGACCGGCCCGAACTGCGGATCACGCCGCACGCGGATCGCCATGGGACGGGATTCGGGTTCCACCGACGCCACGTCCACCGGCATGTCGCGCAGCGGCACGTAGAACAGGCTCAGCAAGGTCCGGATTTCTGATGTATTCAACTCGCGCCGGCAGTCAGCGCGCACGCGCGCGATCAGCTCGCGGGCGGCGGCCAGGTCGGGCACATGCGTGGGCGGCTCTTGCGGCTGCGTCTGCAACAGCAGCTGCTGGTTGTAATGGTGAGACGCCAACACGCCGAACGCATCCGCGGCGGACTCCGGCGTGCGAAACGCAGACGTGCCCGCGTCGTCCAGCATGCGCCGCAAGGGCCGCATGCCGGCGTCGCCCATGAAGCAGGTGACGACGGGCTTCTTCGCCTTGGGTGCAATCTGCGCCAGCTCGCGCGCGACGGCGGGCATGTCAGACAGCGCGTCGGGCGCCAGCAGCACCAGCACGCCATCCACGCCCGTGTCATCCAGCACGGCCTCAAGAATGGTGCGGATGCGTTCCGGCGTCAGCGGCGTATAGGTGATGACCGGGTTGGCGACGGCGGCGTCCGGCTCCAACATGGCTTCAAGCGCGCGCCGCGTGGCGGGTGCAAGGTCGGCGCGCTGCACGGCGGCGTCGGGGCCGATCAAGTCCATGGCCAATTGCGGCGGGCCGCTGCCGTTTGAGATCAGCGCCACGCGCTGACCTTTCGGACGCCGCGTGTAGCCCAGCACCTTCACCGCCGAGAACAGCTGCACGAAGTAGCGCACGCGCACGGCGCCCGCGCGCCGCAAGGCGGCGTCGAAGATGGCGTCGGCGCCGTCGGCGTCTGACCGCCCGGCCTTCAGCACAATGACGGGTTTGACGCTGGCTGCGGCGCGCAGCGTGCTCATGAATTCGCGCGCCGGGCCCACGTCTTCCAGATACAGCACGATGCTGTCGGTGCGCGGATCGCTGGCCAGGTAGTCCAGCACTTTGGACAAGCCCACCACCGCCTCGTCACCCAGCGACACCGCGGTAGAGAAGCCGATATGCACGTCTTCGGCCCAGTCCATGACCGCGGCCATGATTGAACGCGATTGCGCCAGCAACGCCACCCGGCCCGCGCGCGCCAACACCGGATGCTGGCTGAAGTTCAAGCCGGCGTGCGGGCGCTGCGCGCCAAACGAGCGCGGCCCCAGCAGTTCGCAGCGGTTCTCTTCGGCCCAGGCGCGGCACAGCGCAAGGGTGCCGCGCGGATAGGGGTCAGGCAGAGGGTGGGGCAACAAGATGACCGATCTTGGCGCCAGCGCCGACAGCCGGCGCAGCGTTTCCGGCAACACGGCGGGCGACACGCAAACCAGGGCCAGATCAGGGCGGGCGCCCGCCGCCAGGCCTTCCAACGTGGCGGGCAGCTCGGGCGCGACGCCGACTTCACAGTCCACGATTGTGGTTTTCGCCTTCAAAGCGGGCGATAGCGACCCCGTCGCCGGCAGGGGCCGGTCGGCAACGATCACCAGCGAGCTGGGTTCGAACATCGGGGCAAGCGCGTGTCGCAGCATAGGGGGTGCGCCCTAATCTAAAATACCGTTCATCGTAACAAGACAAGCCCGCCGTCCGCTTGATGTGGACCCTGCCCGACGCCGCTTTGTGGCGCCGCAGCCGCTATCATTGCCACCTATGACCTCCAACGCCACTTCCCCCATTCGTACCCGTTTCGCGCCTTCGCCCACGGGTTTCCTGCACTTGGGCGGCGCGCGCACCGCGCTGTTCTCCTGGGCCTTCGCGCGCCACCATCAAGGCACGTTCGTGTTGCGCATTGAAGACACGGACGTCGAACGCTCCACGCCGGAAGCGGTGCAGGCCATTCTGGACAGCATGGAATGGCTGGGCATGCAGCCCGACGAAGGCCCCTTCTATCAGATGCAGCGCATGGACCGCTACCGCGAAGTGGTTGCGCAGATGCTGGCCGCCGGCACCGCTTACCACTGCTACAGCTCGCCTGAAGAAGTGGAAGCCATGCGCGAAGCCGCCCGCGCCCGTGGCGACAAGCCGCGTTACGACGGCACCTGGCGCCCGGAAGCCGGCAAGACGCTGCCTGCCATCCCCGAAGGCCGCAAGCCCGTCGTGCGTTTCAAGAATCCGCAAGAAGGCGCCACGTCCTGGAACGACATGGTCAAGGGCACGATCAGCTTCGACAACACCGAACTTGACGACCTGATCATCGCGCGCCCGGACGGCACGCCCACGTACAACTTCTGCGTCGTGGTTGACGACTGGGACATGGGCATCACGCACGTCCTGCGCGGCGATGACCACGTCAACAACACCCCGCGCCAGATCAACATCCTGCGCGCGCTGGGCGCGACGCTGCCCGAATATGGCCATGTGCCGATGATTCTGGGTCCGGATGGCGAAAAGCTGTCCAAGCGCCACGGCGCGGTCAACGTCATGGAGTACGACAACGAGGGCTATCTGCCCGAGGCCATGATCAACTACCTGGCCCGCCTGGGCTGGAGCCACGGCGACGACGAACTCTTCTCGCGCGAACAGCTGGTGTCCTGGTTTGATACCAAGCACCTGTCGAAGTCGGCGTCGCAATGGGACCCGAAGAAGTTGAACTGGGTCAATGCCCACTACATCAAGCAGATGGACAACGCCGAACTCGCAGAGCGCGTGGCTCCGCGCGTGGCGAACCGTGGCGGCCATCCGGAAAAGATTGATCTGCCGGGCGTGATGGGCTTGTTGAAAGACCGCGCTGAAACGCTTGAGCAACTGGCCGACGGCGCCATGCTGTTCTGCGCCCCGTTCGCGCCCGCCGCGCCGGAACTGATCGAACAGCACCTGACCGCCCCGGCGCGCGAAGCGCTGGCCGATTTTGCGCAGCGCGCGCAAGACACCGACTGGACCCGCGAAGCGCTGTCGGCGCTGATCAAGGCGGTGCTGGCGGATCGCGGTTTGAAGATGCCGCAACTGGCCATTCCGCTGCGCGTGGCCGTCACCGGCCAGACGCAAACCCCGGCGGTTGACGCCGTGCTGGCCTTGCTGGGCAAGCAGACGGTGCTGGCGCGCCTGGCGGCGATCTAAGGTCCAAGCAGCCTGAAGCCCATAGCCCGCGGGCCTTGTTCATCGATGGATGAACAAGGCCCGCGGTGTTTTGGGGCGCACGCAAGGCGCCAGTCGCTGCCCTCAGGCTTGCTGCATGGCCGCCCGCACCTTCAGCGCCCGCGCGAAGAACGCGCCCAGCAACGGCAGCAGCACGGCTGATCCGCCAAACAGGGCCGCCGCCCCAATCTCGTCCACCACCGCCCCCGCCAACGCCACGCCGGCCGCCTGCCCCATGAAAAGGCACGACGCGAACCAGGCCACGGCCGTGCCGCGCGCGGACGGCACCATCTGCGTGGCGTTCGTCTGCAAGGTTGCGTGCAGCAGGTAATAGCCGAAGCCCGCCAGCACGCTGGCAAGCAAACTCCACATCCAGACCGGCCCCAACAAGTACGACAGGAACGCCACGCTCAGCACCAGGCCACCCGCGATGGCCAGCCCGCGTTCGCCCAAACGCTTCAAGATGCGGCCGGCGACCACCGTATAGATCAGGCCGCCTACGGCATACACCGCAACGAGCGCGCCCGCTGCGGTCAGAGAAATGTCGAACCGTTCGTGCAGGTACGACGGCGCGAATGCCAGGGCGCCGAACACCAGCAAGCCTTCGGCAAAGACCGTCGCCAGCACGATGCGCGCCCACGGCGTGCCCAGCACCAGCCGCGCCTGCGCAACAAAACCCTTCGTGGCTGCGCCGGCTTCAACCTGGCCAAAGCCGGTCGCGCGCTGGCGCCGCACTTCGAAATGCAGCAACACGCCCACGGTCAGATAGCCCACAACCAGCGCGGCAAAGGCCCAGCGCCAGCCGATGGTGTCGGCGAACAGCCCGCCCGCCAACTGGCCGGCCGACATGCCCAGGATGGTGCCGGTCAAAAAGCGCGCCAAGGTCGCCTGACGGCGTTCATACGGCACGTTGTCGCCGATCCAGGCCATGGACAGCGGCACGATGCCCGCCCCCGCCGCGCCCGACAGCGCACGGCAGAGCACCAGCACATCCAGGGATTCCGCCATCACGGCGCCCGCGCTGCCCAGCGCACACGCCACGGTCGCGACGCTGACGACCCGGAACTTGCCGTAGCGGTCGCCCACCGGCCCGAAGAACATTTGCAGCACGCCATAGGCCACCGCAAACGCCGTCACCGCGCGCGCAGCCTGGCCGGTGGTCGTGCCGAATTCCGCCGCCAATTGCGGCAGCATGGGATCGCAGATACGGAACGCGCTGGCGCTGACGAAAGCGGCCAGGGCAAGCAGCGCAATGGCGCGTGCTTCAGAGGACATGGCGGGCATGGGGAACCGGCGGCTAGGCAAAAGTCGAAGCCCGCACCTTACCGCAGCCCAGCCATCTTGGTGTAGCCGCCGGGCGGAGTGTCCGCCCGGCGCAACGGTCAACCGCGACCGACGGGGTCAACCGGTAGAACCGTCAGCCTGTCAGTAAGGCAAGCGGTAGCCCGAGGGCATGCGGCGCGCGGTCACGAGCTGGCCGCCGCTTTTCAGTTCGCGCAGCGTCAGCTTGGCCTGCTCGACCTTTTCAACGCGGTAGCGGTTTTTGTAGATGGGGTCGTTGGCGTCTACGGGCTCGCCGGCGGATTTCGTGGTCTGCATCGTATAGACGCCGTCCGCCACGGTCCAACAGCCGGTCTCGCGCAACGCGGGGCGCGTCTTGCGGCCAATCTTCAACAACGACTCGAAGGCCATCGTGCCATCGGCGGACAACACGGTCAGCGATTGCAAGTCGCCGCTGACGTCGCGCGGCTTCGTGTTCGACAACCAGGTGCCGATCATGGGATCGCCGCTTTTGGCCGGCACGCAGGCCACCGGCTTGGGCGGTTCCGCGGGCTGGGCCTCGGTGATGACGGCGGGCTTTCTGGCGACGCAACCGGCCAGAATAAGTACGGCGCAGGCGATGCCGGCCGAACGCAAATACACACTGCTCATGACTTCCTCAACACGTCTGTCGACGCGCCGCACCGATCACACCGGCACGTCCTCCGCGCAGCAAACATGACGCACTCTAAAGAGCCGCCAAGGAAGAATCAACGACGATCCGCGCGGTGTGCAATTGCGCAACAGTCGGGCCCTGAAAGCCCCTGTTTTAGGCGCGGAACACGCACGAATGCGTTGGTTTCAAACGACACTGCGTCCGCCGCGCAGCGCCTTTGCACGCAGCATTTCTTCCATGCGCGCCGCAGCCGGCGACAGGCTGCGTCCGGCCAGCCGCGTGATGCCCAATTCGCGTTCGATGCGAGGCCGCGCCAACGGCACGAACGCGAGTTCCGGCGAGTCTGGCGGCACGCCCAAGCGCGCCAGCACGGTGACGCCCACGCCGCGTTCCAGCATCGCCAGCAGCGACATCATGTTGGACACGAACACTTGCCGGTCCATCATGAACGCCGCTTGCGGGTAGCCAGCCAATTGGCGGTGGGCAACGGTGCCCACCAAGGGCAAGTCGGCGATCTCGCGCCACGTCACAGACTTGCGTCCCGCCCACGGATGGCCGCGATGGCAGACCAGGCCAAATGCATCACGCAGCAGCGGCTCGAACGTCAGCCGGCGGTCCTGTAGCACCGGGCTGCAAACACCAATTTCCACTTCGCCCGCCAGCACCATGCGCTCGACCCCTTCGGAGTTGTCATCGAACAGGCGCAGCGCCACCGCCGGATAGCGTTCGCGATAGACGCCCACCAGCTCCGGCAGCCAGTGCGTGGCCACCGTGGCGACTGACGCCATCGTCAACGTGCCGGCCCCGTTATTGGCCAAGCCGGATAACGCGCCCGCAACGCGGTCGTGATGCTCGACCAGTTCGCGCGCCAATGGCAGGCAATCTTGCCCGAAGCGCGTCAGCGTATTGCGGTTGCCAAGCTCAAACAGCGGCTGGCCCAGGCGCTGCTCCATTTCACGGATGGACAACGACAACGCCGGTTGCGAGCGAAACGCCCGAGCCGCCGCCGCGCGAAAGCTGCGCAGTTCCGCCACCAGCAAAAAGTGCCGGTAATGCGTGATGGATAAATCGGGAAGCGAACGCATGCGTAAAGACAGCCGGCGGGTGATTTGGAAACCTTATTGATTCATAGGAAAAATAAAGTTTTCTGATCATAGGGCGGCACTTAACATGGCCGCAAGATGAATGCTCCTATCCCTGCCTTTGCCCCTACGCCGTCCGCCCCCGGCGCGCCACCCATCGACCCGCTGGATTTCAGCTTGGCCGACCAGTTGCCCACTCGCCGCGCTGGCAGCGGCCGGCTGGTAATCGGCGCGACGCCGCAAGACGGCAGGCCCGGTCTGCTGTTTGTGCCGGGCGCGTATCACGGCGCCTGGTGCTACGCGCACTATCTGGACTACTTCGCCAAAGCAGGCCTGGCCTGCGCGGCGCTTGATCTGCGCGGCCACGGCGCGCTGCCGCAAGACGCCGCCTTCCCGTCCGTGACCATCGCGGACTTGGGTCAGGACGTGGTCAGCGCGCTGGATGTGTTGGATCGCCCCACCGTGGTCGTCGGCCACAGCATGGGCGCCTTGCCTGCCATGCTGGCCGCACAAGCGCGCCCGGTTGCCGGCGTGGTGCTGATGGCGCCGTCCCCGCCCGGTGACCTGCCCGGCGCGCTCGGCCTGCCGCCGGTGCCTGCTGACACGCCGCGTGCCGCGCCCGCCGCAACCGAAATCCGCGCGCGCTTTCTGGCCACCACGCCCAACCGCGACGTCAGCGCCGTGTCGCAACGCCTGAATGCCGAAAGCCCGCAGGTGTTGAACGACCGCTACCTGCTGCGCGTGGCGATCAAGGCCGAGTCGATCAACGCCCCCGGCCTGTGCCTGGAAGCGGGCCTGGACACGCACGACCGCCATCCGCCTGGCCAGGATCAGGCGATTGCGCGCCGCTACGGGTTTTCGCATCAGGTGCTTGCCGATCAACCGCACTGCATGATGTATGCCGACCACTGGCAGGTCAGCGCGGCCGCGATCCTGGCGTGGCATCAAGAGCACTTCGGCTGAGCCCGTTCGATCCCGAACCACGACAAGCACAACATCACCCTCACCACCACGATTTCAACAACGACAACAGCGCGCACGCCGCATGCCGCGCAAGCGCGCCATCAGGAGACAAGCATGTCCATTTCCCGCCACCTTCGTCCGGCGCTGCTTACTGCGGGCCTGATGCTGGCTGCGTCGGCGCATGCCGCCGGCTGGCCCGAAAAGCCCGTGACGATCATCGTGCCGTCCGCACCGGGCGGCGCAGCCGATCTGACCGCGCGCACGTTCGCCCAGTACCTGGGCGCGAAGACGGGGCAAACGGTTGTGGTCGAAGACCGCCCCGGCGCAGGCGGCATCGTCGGCACCAATGCGTCGAAAAATGCGGCCGCCGATGGCTACACGTTCCTGCTGTCGACGAACTCCACGCATGCAGCGAACCAGTTCCTGTACAAGAGCCTGCCGTACGACGCGCAGAAGGATTTTCGCCAAGTCGGCTTGCTAGGCACCTTCGGCACGGTGGGCGTCGTGGCCCCCGGCAGCCCGTATCGCACGGTGCCGGAGCTGGTGGACTACGCCCGCGCGCATCCCGGCGAGGTCTTCTTCGGCTACTACAGCTCGTCGTCGCAAGTGCCGTCTGAACTGTTCAAGCAGCGCGCCGGCATCAACATCACCGGCGCGGCGTACAAGAACATCACGCAAATCATCACCGACCTGCGCGGCAAGCAGATCAGCTTTGCGTTCGTGGACTACCTGACCGCCATGGGCCAGATCGACGGCAAGGGCTTGATTCCCATTGCCGTCACGGGCGCCCAGCCGCATCCGGCCTGGCCCAGCGTGCCGACGATGGCGAGCTATTACCCGGATTTCGTCGTCGCAGGATGGCTGGGCTTATCGGCGCCCGCCGGCACGCCCGCCGACATCGTGGAAAAGATGAACGCCCACATGCAGGCGGCCGTCAAAGATGAAGCCACCGCCAGCAAGCTGCGCGCATTGGGTCTGACCCCGGAATCGATGGATGTGGCGCGCTTTGACGCGTTCGTGAAGGAAGACACGGCGCGCTGGAAGGAGTGGATTCGCATTTCGGGCATACAACCCCAATAGCCTTCCACCCGGGGGCTTCACCCCGGCAACCAGCCGCTTTTCGCAAGATTTCACGCGCCCTCTATATATAGAGGGCGCGTCTGTTTGCGGGGACGGCGTCGGGCGGCGCCGTTTGGCAGCGCGCGTTACAGCGGCAAACGCTGTTCGTGCTTGATTTCGCGCAGCGCGACGATGGTGCGCGTCTGGCGGATGCCCGGCATGTTGAACAGGAACCGGTGCAGGAAGCGGTCATACGCTTCGGGGCTTTCCACCAGGATCTTCAACAGAAAGTCCGAATCGCCCGTCACCGCGTAGCACTCCAGGATCTCGGGCGCGTCGCGCACCGATCGCTCGAAGTTCTCGACCGTGTTCGACGAATGCCGCTCCAGGCTGATCTGCGCAAACATGCAGCCCAGCCCCACCTTGCTGCGGTCGACCTGGGCGCTATAGCCCTGAATCACCCCGCTGGCTTCCATCGCCTTCACCCGCCGCCACACCGGGGCGGCCGACAGGCCCACCTTGTCCGACAGTTGCTGCGCCGAGGCCCGGCCGTCCTCTTGCAAGGCCTTGAGGATGCCGATATCGGTCTTGTCCATCGCTTTGTCTCCTGGTTTTTATCGAACACGAAATGTTCATTGCGAATTATAGGGATAGCACGATCCAAAAACGCAATAAATCGGATGCCCCGCGAACCTATCATGGTGCGAAATACCAGGAGCATTCACTATGGACGGCACTCCCGCCCCCGAACCCCAGCTGGACCTTGAGTACCAGCTTGCCGACAACCTGACCCGAGAGTCCGGCCGCATCTTCCTGACGGGGACGCAAGCGCTCGTCCGCATCATGCTCACGCAGGCCCGCGTCGACCGCGAACGCGGGCTGAACACCGCCGGCTTCGTGTCGGGTTACCGGGGTTCGCCGCTGGGCGGCGTCGACATGGCGATGTGGAAGTCGAAGAAGGCGCTGGACGCCAGCAAAATCTCGTTCCTGCCCGGCATCAACGAAGACATGGCCGCCACCGCCGTCATGGGCACGCAGCAGGCCGGCGTGCGCGCCGACCGCAACGTCGATGGCGTCTTCGCCATGTGGTACGGCAAGGGCCCGGGTGTGGACCGCGCGGGCGACGCGCTGCATCACGGCAATGCCGCAGGCGCATCGCGCAATGGCGGCGTGCTGGTGGTGGTGGGCGATGACCACACCGCCGTCTCGTCGTCGATTCCGCACGCCAGTGAAGCGTCACTGATTGGTTGGCAGATGCCGATCGTGCATCCGACGTCCATCGACGAGTACGAAACGTTCGCGCTATGGGCTTGGGCGCTGTCGCGCTATTCCGGCACCTGGGTCGCCTTCAAGGCCGTGTCCGAGACCATCGAAAGCGGCCACTCGTTCACGCCCGCCGCCGTTCAGCACTACGACATGCCCGCCGACCCGGACATGCCGCCCGAATCGCTGGAGTATTCCGCGCGCGATTTCCTGTCGCTGGCTGTCGAGACGCGCATGAACCTGCGCATGAAGGCCGTGGCTGCGTTTGCGCGCCGCCACAGCATCGACCGCCTGACCTGTCCCGCACCCCGCGCCACCGTGGGGATCGTGACGGTGGGCAAGGCGCATCTGGACACCATGGAAGCGCTGGCGCGATTGGGCGTAGACACCGTCACCGCCAACGCACCCGTGCGCATCTACAAGCCGGGCCTGACGTGGCCGCTGGATGGCGAACGGCTGCTGGAGTTTGCGCGCGGCCTGTCGCACATCCTGGTCATCGAAGAAAAAGGCGCGGTGGTCGAAAGCCAGATCAAGGACCTGTTGTTCAACCTGCCGGAGCGCCCATCCGTCATCGGCAAGAAGGGCTTTGCCGGTGAAACGATGGTGCCGTCCGCAGGCCAGTTGCGGCCGTCGCTGTTGGCGCAGCCGCTGGCCGGCTGGCTGACGCGCACCGCGGGCTTGCCGCTGGCGGCGGACATGGCGGCGTTCGAATGCCAGGCCGCGCTGTCCAACGACGCCGACGGCATGCGCCGCCGCCCCTATTTCTGTTCGGGCTGTCCGCACAGCACGTCGACCAAAGTGCCCGAAGGCAGCCAGGCGCTGTCGGGCGTGGGCTGCCACTACATGGCTGCCTGGATGGACCGCGACACCGGCGGCCTGACGCAGATGGGCGGCGAAGGCGTGGACTGGATCGGCCTGTCTCGCTACACGAAGATGCCGCACATCTTCCAGAACATGGGCGAAGGCACCTACTACCACTCGGGTTATCTGGCGATCCGCCAAGCGGTCGCCGCGCGCGCCAACATCACCTACAAGATTCTGTTCAACGATGCGGTGGCGATGACGGGCGGGCAGCCTGTAGACGGGCCGATCTCGGTGCCGCAGATTTGCCAGCAGCTGCGTGGCGAAAACGTGGCGCGCATTGTCGTCACCAGCGACGAGCCTGAAAAATACCAAGGCGTGGACCTGGGTCCGAACATCAACGTGCACCATCGCCGCGACCTGGACGCGCTGCAACGCGAGCTGCGCGACATTCCCGGCGTGACCGTGCTGATCCACGATCAAACCTGCGCCGCCGAAAAACGCCGCCGCCGCAAGAAGAACCAATTCCCGGACCCGGCACGCCGCATGCTGATCAACAGCGCGGTCTGCGAAGGCTGCGGCGATTGCGGCGTGCAATCGAACTGCCTGTCGGTGGTGCCGCTGGAAACGCCGTATGGCCGCAAGCGCGCCATCGATCAGTCCAGCTGCAACAAGGACTATTCCTGCGCGGAAGGTTTCTGCCCGAGCTTTGTGTCCGTCATGGGCGGCAAGCCCAGGAAAAGCGCGGCGCCCAAGACCGATCAGGAACGTCTGCAACGCCTGATCGAGCAACTGCCGATGCCGGCGACACCCGCGCTTGACCGGCCTTACCGCCTGCTCGTCGCGGGCATGGGCGGCACCGGCGTCATCACCATCGGCGCCATCGTGTCGATGGCGGCGCATCTGGAAGGGCTGTCTGCGGCGGTGCTGGACCTGACGGGCCTGGCGCAAAAGGGCGGCACGGTCGTCAGCCACATCCGCCTGGCGCCTGCGGGCGCCTCGGCCGGCCCGGTGCGGTTGGATTGGCAACAGGCCGACGCCGCGATCCTGTGCGACCCGGTGGCCTCTGTTGCGCCGGATTCACTCGGTGCGCTGCGCCGCGGGCACACGCAGGTCACGGTCAACACGTATGTGGCGCCCGTGTCCGAGTTCACGCGCAACCCCGATGCCGCCATGCGCCCCGAAGCGCTGCTGGCCAAGATCCGCCATGCGGCGGGCGATGCCAACACGGCTGCCATCGATGCGCACGAAGCCGCGCTGGCATTGTTCGGCGACAGCATCCTGTCCAACATGTTCATGCTGGGTTATGCGTGGCAGCGTGGCGGCGTGCCGCTGTCGCAAGCCGCCATCAACCGCGCCATCGAATTGAATGGCGTGGCGGTGGCCGCCAACCGGGCCGCGTTCGACAGCGGCCGTCTGGCCGCGCATCAGCCCGACGCGCTGGACAGCGCGCTGCGTCCGCGCGCACAAGTCGTGCAGCTGCACGTGCCCGAGACCTTCGAACGCGCCGTTGCGCGCCGTATCGCGGACCTGACGGCGTATCAAAACGCGAACTATGCCCGCGAATATCAGGACGTGGTGGAAGCCATCGCGGCCCGTGAACGCGAACTGGCGCCCGACGCGAAGACGCCGCGCCTGGCCATGGCGGTGGCCCGCGGCCTGTTCAAGCTGATGGCCTACAAAGACGAATACGAAGTGGCGCGCCTCTATACCGGCGACGACTTCCAGGCGCAATTGAAGGGCCAGTTCGAAGGCGACTACAGCCTGCGCTTTCATATGGCGCCGCCGATATTTGCCCGCAAGGACCCGCGCACCGGCGTGCCGCGCAAGATGACGTTGGGCCCGCGCACGATGACGGCACTGAAATTGCTGACGCGCATGAAGGGGTTGCGCGGCACGTGGTTCGATCCCTTCGGCCACACCGCCGAACGCAAGATGGAACGCGCGCTCGTCAAAGAGTACCGCCAGACCATAGACCAGCTGCTTGTAGGGTTGACCCGAGACAAGCTCGCACAAGCGGCTACAATCGCCGGCCTTGCAGAAACCATCCGTGGCTACGGTCACGTGAAGGCTTCGAACGTCGAGAAGTATCGGACGGAATTGGGTCGATTGATGCAGAGCTATATGGCACCGGCCCCGCGCGACATGCCCCTGCGGAAAACCGCATAAACATTCGCTCTGAGCGGTCCTGTCCTAGGCGCGCCTTACTGGGCGCGCCTAGTGCATTTAGTAACAATCTTTTGTGAGCATCGTCATAATCTTTTCTTGTCCCTGTAGTTCTCGATCACTAGAATTAGTGTCCAACGAGGGGTGCTACACTATATGTTGTGGTCGCCTAAGCGCTGATTCTCGTCGGCCACGCCTTTTGGACTAGTCCGTCCAAGCGTTCCGACCCCCTCTAAAAGATCCACATTCGTACCTGACATGACGTCGTCATGTCGCTATCTACGCGTTTTCGCACAGGAGCTTCCATGCAGACTACGATCGCCTCTGTGACCCGGCCTTCGGCCGTGCCGCCCTCACAAACCGATTCCCCTGCCGACGCCAATGGCGGGCAATGGGCCAGCTACAACATCATTCGCCGCAATGGCTCGGTGGTCGGGTTTGAACCCAGCAAGATCGCCATCGCCATGACCAAGGCCTTCCTGGCCGTAAACGGTGGCCAGGGCGCCGCGTCCGCCCGGGTGCGTGAACTGGTCGAGAACCTGACCAGCCAGGCCGTGAACGCCCTGGTGCGCAACCGCCCCAATGGCGGCACCTTCCATATTGAAGACATTCAAGACCAGGTCGAACTGGCGCTGATGCGCTCGGGCCAGCATGATGTTGCCCGCGCCTACGTGCTGTACCGCGAGAAGCGCACGCAAGAACGCGCCGCCGCCGCTGCCGCCGAAGGTCAGGACAAGGCCGCTGCCGCGCCTGCGGAACACGTGCTGAACGTGACCGACGCTGGCGTGCGCCGTCCGCTGGATCTGGCTGAACTGCGCGCGACCATCGTCGCCGCTGGCGAAGGCCTGGCCGAATTCATCGACACCGAATCCATCCTGAAGGAAACGGTCAAGAACCTGTACGACGGCATCCCCGTTGACGAAGTGTTCAAGTCCGCCATCCTGTCGGCGCGCGCGCTGGTCGAAAAGGACCCGGCCTACAGCCAGGTCACCGCTCGCCTGTTGCTGCACACGATCCGCAAGGAAGTGCTGGGTGAAGAAGTCTCGCAAGACGGCATGGTTGCGCGTTACGCCGAGTACTTCCCCACGTTCATCGCTCGCGGTATCGAAGGCGGCCTGCTGTCGCCCGAACTGGCCAACTATGACCTGACCCGTCTGGGCAAGGCGCTGAACGCCAAGCGCGATCTGCAATTCGGCTACCTCGGCCTGCAGACCCTGTACGACCGCTACTTCCTGCACATCCGCGGCACCCGCATCGAACTGCCGCAGGTGTTCTTCATGCGCGTGGCCATGGGCCTTGCGCTGCGCGAAGCTGACCGCGAAACGCGCGCCATCGAGTTCTACGAGATCCTGTCCTCGTTCGACTTCATGAGCTCGACGCCGACGCTGTTCAACTCGGGCACGCTGCACTCGCAGCTGTCGTCGTGCTACCTGACCACCGTCTCCGACGATCTGGAAGGCATCTACGACGCCATCAAGGAAAACGCGCTGCTGGCCAAGTACGCCGGCGGCCTGGGCAACGACTGGACCCCGGTGCGCGCGCTGCGCAGCCACATCAAGGGCACCAACGGCGAAAGCCAGGGCGTCGTGCCGTTCCTGAAGGTCGTCAACGACACCGCCGTTGCGGTGAACCAGGGCGGCAAGCGCAAGGGCGCGGTCTGCACGTATCTGGAATCGTGGCACCTGGACATCGAAGAATTCCTGGAACTGCGCAAGAACACCGGCGACGAGCGCCGCCGCACGCACGACATGAACACGGCGAACTGGATTCCCGATCTGTTCATGAAGCGCGTGATGGAAGCGGGCGAATGGACGCTGTTCTCGCCGTCCGACTGCCCCGACCTGCACGACAAGGTGGGCCGCGCTTTTGAAGAAGCCTACCTGGGCTACGAGCGTCGTGTCGCCAACGGCGAACTGACGCTCTACAAGAAGATGCCGGCGCTGACGCTGTGGCGCAAGATGCTGTCGATGCTGTTCGAAACCGGCCATCCGTGGATCACGTTCAAGGACCCGTGCAACATCCGTTCGCCGCAGCAGCACGTGGGTGTGGTTCACAGCTCGAACCTGTGCACCGAGATCACGCTGAACACGAACGAATCGGAAATCGCGGTGTGCAACCTGGGTTCCGTGAACCTGGTCGCGCACATGAAGCCGGCTGCCGGCGGCGGTTTCGAGCTGGATCACGACAAGATCAAGCGCACCGTCAGCATCGCGATGCGCATGCTCGACAACGTCATCGACATCAACTACTACGCCGTCGAGAAGGCCCGCAATTCCAACGCGCGCCATCGTCCGGTGGGCATGGGCATCATGGGCTTCCAGGATTGCCTGCAGATGATGCGCGTGCCGTACGCATCGCAAGCCGCTGTTGAATTCGCGGATCGTTCGATGGAAGCCGTGTGCTATCACGCGTACTTCGCATCGAGCCTGCTAGCTGAAGAGCGCGGCCGTTATCAATCGTATGAAGGTTCGTTGTGGTCGCGTGGCATCTTGCCGCAAGACACGTTGAAGATGCTGCGCGATGAGCGCGGTGGTCATGTTGAAGTTGATGAATCGAGCACGCTCGATTGGGATACGTTGCGCGCGCGCATCAAACAACATGGCATGCGCAACTCCAATTGCGTTGCAATTGCCCCAACCGCGACTATTTCCAATATCATTGGTGTATCTGCGTGCATCGAACCTACTTTCCAGAACTTGTACGTCAAATCGAATCTCTCCGGCGAGTTCACGGTCGTTAACGATTACCTCGTGCGTGACCTGAAGAAACTCGGTCTCTGGGACGAAGTCATGGTCGCCGACCTCAAGTACTTCGACGGCAGCCTGTCCCGCATCGATCGCGTACCTTCCGAACTCCGCGAACTCTACGCCACTGCGTTCGAAGTCGAACCGAGCTGGCTGGTTGAATGCGCGTCGCGCCGTCAGAAGTGGATCGATCAAGCTCAGTCGCTGAACATCTACATGTCGGGCGCATCCGGCAAGAAGCTGGATGACACCTACAAGCTGGCATGGCTGCGTGGTCTGAAGACGACGTACTACCTGCGTACCCTGGGCGCCACCAGCGCCGAGAAGTCCACGGGCCGCGGCGGCGAATTGAATGCCGTCACTGCTGGTGGTCAATCCACGGCTGCGGCGATGGGCGCTGCACCTGCTTTGCCGGAACCCGAAGTTCTCGGGGCGGTTTGCACCATGAGGCCTGGCGACGCCGGCTTCGAAGAGTGCGAAGCCTGCCAATAACCGCCTCCGGAGAATTGAAATGATTAATTGGGAAGACGACACCATCGCAACGCAACCTGCATCCCCCGCCCCCGCGGGCGGCGGGCAGGCTGCACCCGGCGTCCGGGCTGCGACCGGTGTATTTGGCGACGCCGCCATGCCGACGCCTGCCGCGCCTGAACACGCGGCGGGTCTGAGCACGAGCGGCGCCGCAACCTCGCAACGTGTGAAGGTTGCCGACAAGCGCATCATCAACGGCGAAACCGACGTCAATCAACTTGTGCCGTTCAAGTACAAGTGGGCGTGGGAAAAGTATTTGGCCACGTGCGCCAATCACTGGATGCCGCAAGAGATCAACATGTCGCGCGACATCGCCCTCTGGAAGAACCCGAACGGGCTCACCGAGGACGAGCGCCGCATCGTCAAGCGCAACCTGGGTTTCTTCGTCACGGCCGACTCGCTGGCCGCGAACAACATCGTGTTGGGCACGTACCGCCACATCACGGCGCCTGAGTGCCGCCAGTTCCTGCTGCGCCAGGCGTTCGAAGAAGCGATCCACACGCACGCTTATCAATACATCGTCGAAAGCCTGGACCTGGACGAAGCCGAGATCTTCAACGCTTACAACGAAGTTCCGTCCATCCGCGCCAAAGACGAGTTCCTGATCCCGTTCATCGACGCGATCGCGGACCCCCACTTCAAGACGGGCACGCCCGAAGCTGATCAGACGCTGTTGAAGTCGCTGATCGTTTTCGCATGCTTGATGGAAGGCTTGTTCTTCTACGTGGGCTTCACGCAGATCCTGGCGCTGGGCCGCCAGAACAAGATGACCGGCGCGGCCGAACAGTACATGTACATCCTTCGCGATGAATCCATGCACTGCAACTTCGGCATCGACCTGATCAACACCGTCAAACTGGAAAATCCGCATCTGTGGACGCCGGAATTCCGCGAAGAAATTCGAGAACTCTTCCGCAAAGCGGTCGAACTCGAATACGCTTACGCCGAAGACACGATGCCGCGCGGCGTGTTGGGCTTGAACGCACCTATGTTCAAATCCTACCTGCGCTTCATCGCCAACCGTCGTTGCCAGCAAATCGGTATCGAACCGCTGTACCCGCAGGAAGAAAATCCCTTCCCGTGGATGGCGGAAATGATCGATCTGAAAAAGGAACGCAACTTTTTTGAAACTCGCGTGATCGAATACCAAACCGGTGGCACGCTGAGCTGGGAGTAAAGCAGTACGTCATCAGGCCCGGCGCGGGCACGCTTCAGATTCAAGAAGCGTTGCGTTCGCGACAGGCTTGATGACGCTCTTCCCGGTCAGGGTGTTTTCGAACACGTAGAACAAGCGGTCGGCGGCCTGTGATCAGGCTGCGACCGGCGCCATTTGAAATGGCTCGCGCCAAAGGAGCGGGGGCCATATCAAATGGCTGTGCCGAATTCATTAGCGCAAACCGTAGTAGCTGTTGCTCGCACAGAACAGCGGCATGCGCCGATGAATAGCCCGGGCACGGTTCGCCTTGTTGGCGAGTCGGGGCACGGGTTTAAGTTCTGGGACCCCTGAACCTAAGGAGCATGACCATGGCAACAGCCAAGAAAGCCGTAAAGAAAGCAGCGGTGAAGAAGCCCGCCGCCGCCAAGAAGGCAGTCGCGAAGAAGGCCGCACCGGCCAAGAAAGCCGCTGTCAAGAAGGTAGCTGTGAAGAAAGTCGCCGCCGCCAAAAAGCCGGCAGTGAAGAAGGTTGCCGCGAAGAAGCCGGCAGCCGCCAAGAAGGTTGTCGCTAAGAAAGCGGTAGCCAAGAAGGCCGTCGCCAAGAAGGCCGTCGCTAAGAAAGCGGTAGCCAAGAAGGTTGTCGCCAAGAAGGCGGTTGCCAAGAAAGCAGTAGCCAAGAAGGTTGTCGCCAAGAAGGCGGTTGCCAAGAAAGCCGTTGCTAAGAAGGCCGTTGCCAAGAAAGCCGTAGCCAAGAAGGCCGTAGCCAAGAAAGCAGTAGCCAAGAAGGCTGTTGCCAAGAAGGCCGTCGCCAAGAAGGCTGTTGCCAAAAAGGCAGTTGCCAAGAAGGCCCCCGCTGCCAAGAAAGCCGTAGCCAAGAAGGCGCCTGCCGCCAAAAAGGCTCCTGCCGCCAAGAAAGCTGTAGCCAAGAAGGCTCCGGCTGCGAAGAAGGCTCCTGCTGCCGCCAAGCCGGCTGCTGCTGCCAAGCCCGCCGCCGCCAAGAAGCCCGCTGCGAAGAAAGCCGCTCCGAAGAAGCCCGCCACGCCGCCGTCCACGGCTGCTGCCCCGGGCGCGAAGACCGCGCTGAATCCCGCCGCGTCGTGGCCGTTCCCGACGGGTGGCCGTCCGTAATCAGGACGGTTCGAAGCACTAGCTTCACTAGAGCCGCCCGGCTAGCCGGGCGGCTTTTTTGCGCTCGTCCATTCGGACGATGCGCATGCAAAATGCGGCGGCAATAAACTTGCGCCACCATGCGACAATTGATTCCTTATTTTTTCGGTGATCGCGTCCATGCTCGGTGATATCTTCCGCTTCCTTCTCGAAATCGTGTTCACGCTGTTTGGCGCGGCATTGATTGCCCGCGCCTGGATGCACGCGATCCGCCTTCCGCCCTTTAACCCGCTGGCGCGCGCCGTCTACCAAGCCACCAACTGGCTGGTCGGGCCGCTGCGCAAGATCATCCCCGCCGGCAACAAGATTGATTGGACGAGCCTTGTCGCCACGTGGCTGGCCGCGCTGCTCTACATCGTGCTGATCTGGCTCGTCGCATTGGGCGCGCTGATTCCTGCCCAGTTGCTGCCCGCCGCAATGGGCTCGGCACTGATCATGGCGATCAAATGGGCATTGAATCTGGTGGTGTGGCTGACGCTGATTCAGGCCGTGCTGTCGTGGGTCAACCCGATGGCGCCCATGATGCCGCTGCTGCAAGCGCTGACCGCGCCCATGCTGGACCCCATCCGCCGCCTGTTGCCGCGCACCACCATCGACTTCTCGCCGCTGGTGCTGCTGATTCTGGCGCAAGTGCTGCTGATGGTGCTGGCTAATGTCAGCCAGCGCATGATCGGTCTGTGAAAGTGCGGGGCATCGCGCCCCGCACGCGTTGAACTACGCCGGAATACCGGCGTAGATCTCGACCAGCTTCTTGCGGTCGATCTTATGGTTGTTCGACATGGGCAGCGCCGGGCAGGCCACCAGTTCGGACGGCACCATATAGGGCGGCAGGCGTTGCGCCAACCGCTCCTTCCAACCGGCCAACGCCTCGGGCGCCAGAAAGCGCGCCGCGGCTTCCTCGGCCACACCTGCCACGAAACCAATCAAGCGCACCGCCGTGCCATCGGGCCGGCGCAGCACCGCGCAGGCGCCGCCTTCCACGCCGGGCAGACCGTGCAGCGCTTCGTCGATTTCGGCAAGCTCGATGCGATAGCCGTTCAGCTTGATCTGGTCGTCCATGCGGCCGCGGCAGAACAACAAGCCGCCCTCTTCCATCAGCCCGAGGTCGCCCGTGCGGAATGCGCGGCGGCCGTCGTCGTAGGTGTAGAGCTTGGCTTCGTTCAGGTCGGGCCGATTCAGATAGCCCCGCATGACGTGGTCGCCCACGATGCAGATCTCGCCTTCGTCCACGATCAGCACGCTGTCGGGTTTGGCATGGCCCACCGGCAGCGGGTCATGCGCGGCCAGCACGGCATCGGTGACTTCGATCCAGGTTGTGGCCACCGTGGCTTCCGTGGGGCCGTAGGTATTCAGGATGACCGCGCCAGGAAAGCGCTGGCGCAGCTTCTTGGCCAGCGCAGCCGGCAAGGGTTCGCCACAGAACAGGAACGTGCGCAGCGCCGGCAAGGTGGCCGGCGAAAAATCGCGGTTGGCCAATTGCTGATGTGCAAACGACGGCGTCGATACCCACACCGTCACGCCATGCTCGGCCAGGCGCGGCATCCAGGTGCCCGCCGCCGCGATCTGCTCGCGCGCATTCAGCACGCAGGCGCCGCCCGAGGCCAGCGTGGCGAACACTTCATACATCGACAAATCAAAACTGAACGGCGCCTGGTTCATGAACACGGGCGCATCTCCCAGGCCAAAGCTGCCCAGCATCCAGTCACCCAGCAGGCCAACGCTTTCGCGGCCGATCTGCACGCCCTTCGGGTCGCCCGTGCTGCCAGACGTGAACATGACGTAAGCCAGGCCGCGCTCGGCCAGCATCGCGCCCTCGCCCGCCGTGAACGTGTTCGCCGCGGCATCGTAGACGGCGGCGGCGCGCACGATCTCGACGATGCGGCGCAGGCGCTCGGCCGGATAGATGGTGTCAACGGGAACGAACGGCGCGCCGATCAGCAGCGCCCCCACCATCGCAACGAAGAACGACGCTTCCTTGTGGCCGTAGATGGCCACGGGCACATCCGGCGCCACGCCGTGCTGGCGGGCCTTGTCGGCCCAGGCCTGCGCCTCGGCGCGCAACTGCGCCCAGCTCAAGGTGCGGTCGGCGGCGGCGACGGCAAGCGCGTCGGGCGAAATATCGAGTTCAACGAACTGGAAGGACTTCAGGTCGAAACGCATGCCGAAACTCCCGGCGTCAGATGGGGCTGCGGCCGCTGAACACGTACAGCGCCAGCGCAGCCAGAATCAAGGTAAGCACGCGGCCCAGGAAGCGCATCACGGGATGCGCCAGGGTCGCTTGCAGCGCAGGACGCGTGCGCGAGGCGTTGATCAGCAGGTTGTGGCCCACCGAATACGCGCCGAACATCAGGCCGCTGACGATGTAGTGCAGCGACAAGCCGTTCCACACGCCCATGGCCAGCAGCGTCGCGAAGATGCCGATGTTCTGCGCGGCCATGCGATGGCGCCCGAAGAACTTGGTCTTGCTCAACGCCTTGTAGATCGGCATGAACACGACGTCGCGCAACCACTCCGACAAGCTGATGTGCCAGCGGCGCCAGAAGTCCTGCGGATTCAGCGTGGCCAGCGGGTTGCGGAAGTTGATCGGCAAGGTGAAGCCGAACAGCATGCCGATACCGATCGCCATCGTCGAGTAACCGGCAAAGTCGAAGAACAGATAGGCGCTATAGAGCGACGCGTTCAGCGCCACGCCCGAGAACGAATAGTCGTGCGCGTCCAGCGTGGCCAGGCCGTAGCGCCAGATCAGCTCGGCCACGCCGAATTTCTGGATCACGCCCAGCATGATGAGCTCAAGCCCCGTCAGCCACGTATTCAGGTTCACGCCTTCATAGCCGCGCTTGAGATCGGCCTGAAAATTGCGCCAGCGGTACATCGGGCCGGCCAGCAACGTCAGCGGGAAGAACAGATAGATGAAGTAGTCCAGCGGCGACACGCGCTCATTGCGCTGCGCGAACAGCAGCACGTCGATCGCGCGGAACGTGGCGAACGACAGGCCCAGCATCGCGCCCAGGTGCGATACGCCGGTCTTCACCAGCAGCAACGGCGTCATCGTGATGACCACCGCCAGCCACGTGGGAATGTAGTTGCGGCGCACGGCCCACAAGGCGCCGCCCGAAATGGCCAGCAGCGCGATGGGCTGATAGGGGCGCGCCCAGAACACCGCCATCCACACGCCCAGACAGATCACGCCGATGATGTGGCGGTAGCCGATCTTGAACGGCATGCCGAATGACCGGTACGCCAACAGGCCAAGGCCGCCACACAGGGCGCCGCCAAAAAAGCTCAAGCTTGCGAACAATTCCATGGTGCGGTCAGAACTGTTGGTATTGGAATTCGACCTTGATCGGTCCGCCGCTACCCGTGGTGGGTTGAGCCTGCAGCACGAACACCAGGATCACGCCTATGTACAAACACAGGTGCCAGAAGAAACGTTTCATCGGGAAAAGTACTCCGCAATGCCTTGGTCCGCCATCGCCCAGCCGAGTTCGGCCAGATGCATGTCGTCACGCACCATGCCGGGTTCAAACGGGATGCTGTAAAGATCCAGGCAACCCATCTGATAGCGCTGGCACATGCCGGTAATGGCGGCCACCACCGGGTCGAAACGTTCGACATCCAGAATGAGCTTGGGATTGAACGGCTGGATGACGAAGTACGCCTTCACCCTGCGCTTTTGCAGCAGGGCCATGACGCGCGACAGGTCACCCAGCTCGGTGCGGGTGATCGGGTCCACGTCGGCGAACTCGTTACGGGCTGGCGAGTACAGCTGCGCCAGGTACTGCTTGTAGTAGTCGTCGCGAACGTCGTAGGGATTGTTGCCGCCCAAGCCGCGTTCCACTTCACGCGCCTCGTGCGTCAGACGGCCCCACTGCCCTTCGTTCAAGCGCGCCGACGACGGCCAGGACACGAAGCGGTGCGCCGGCACCGACAGCTTGCTGCGCGGACGGTCAGGCGCAGGCTCTTTGCGGGCATGCCACCACAGCGACAGCTTGTCCTTGAGCTCGGCCACCTGGCCATTGGCGATCAGCCAGATCAAGCCCCAGTTCGCGTTGTCGGTGATCCAGTTCTGCATCTGCTCGCGCGTGCTGGGCTGATCCCAGAGGCGATCCCAGACGGGTCCCGTCACGTGTTCAGCGAACGCGCTGCGCGGCAACTGGCCGCCCGAGGCGAACCAGGCAGGCGACACCATGATCACCAGCCGCGTGTTCGGCGTAAGCGAATCCGCCACGGACTCCAGCACGCTGACGATGCCATAGGACTGGAACATGGCGTGGCCGTAGGCCAGCGTCGGCACCTTCAATTCATCGGGGAAGAACCGGTAAGGCACGAAGCGCAGATCGTGGCTGGACAGTTCGGACGAGCCCAGCACAACCAGCGTCCCGTCGCTCAGGGCGTTGCCCAGGCGATTCAGGTTGACGTGCTGAGTGCCCCAGTCCGGCCCCAGATTGGGCAGGTAGTTGTTCCTGTCGGCAGCAGCGGTCGACGGGGCAGACGTGGGCGTGACGATACGGCTGAGCAGATCATCCGCTCCGCAGTACGCGCCAACCGCCAGTGCTACCGCCGTCGCGGCAGCCGCGACGTGGGACAACAACCGGGTATTACGAAGAATGGGCAGCGACATAGCCGGCTAGCGTGCGGACCGACTGAAGATGCTCTGCGATTTCGGGAGCCGGGATGCTGCAGCCGTACTCCGATTCGACCGCAAGCGTGATGTCCACCGCGGCCAGGGAATCAACCAGGCCAGTGGCAATCAACTGCGTGTCGGGGGTGACTTTCTTCATGACGATCGACTCGACGATCTCGCCGATCTTGGTGTGGAGTTCTTGCTCGGTATGCATAGATAGTGCTGATTGCCTCGTCGGCAAAACATCCCCGCCCCTGGGATTCAGGTAAGTGAGGATACAGAAAAATGCTGAAACTCAACTGACCGTTCCAGCGATCCAGAACAGCGCCAGGATGCACTTGGTTACATCAAAATCGCATCGTGATGCCGATCGCAGGCGCAATCATTGCACTTCGGACGTTGAATCGCCATGAAACTTTTGGGGTAAATCGCGAGAAAAGGCTGGCAAACGTAACGCCTGCGGGTAAATCCCGGGTGCTGCGTTGCGGCAGCGCGACAGATTTTTACGACTTTACGCCCTGCGCTGGCCCGGCCCCGATATCGGGCAGTGGAGATTCAGGCATGAAAAAGCCCCGGAATCGGGGCTTGTCTTGCAGCCTGCAAACCTGCCGTCGGCATGTAAAAAAGCCCGCTTGCGCGGGCTTTTGATTTACATCGGGGTGACGCGGGTCGGACCCGAACCACTGATCACTTGAACGCGCTGGCCCACGCTGACGGGCACATCGGCTTCCTGCGCCACCACACGGGTTTCGCCGTTATCCAGACGCACCGTGATTTCGTAGCCGGAATTCGTGCCAACCCTGTTCTCTACGGCGTTCCCCGCCAAAGCGCCCAGAATGGCGCCGCCGACGGTTGCAATGGTACGGCCCGTGCCGCCACCGATTGCGTTGCCTGCCACGCCGCCCAACGCACCGCCGGCCAACATGCCGACGCCGCTGGACTTGTCGTTCTGGATCACGATCGGGCGCACGCCCGTGACCGTACCCGTACGAACGATCTGCTCGCGCTGGGCCTGGTCGTAGCTGTACACGCCACTGGACGCGCTGCGATTTGCGCAGCCGCCCA
The DNA here is from genome assembly GCF_902859595.1 of Achromobacter kerstersii. GTDB lineage: Bacteria > Pseudomonadota > Gammaproteobacteria > Burkholderiales > Burkholderiaceae_B > Achromobacter > Achromobacter kerstersii. The sequence goes on from NZ_CADIJQ010000013.1 coordinate 144,301, forward strand.
GCACAGCCATCGACGTCACAACTGCTGCGATAGCCAACCACCGGCCAGTACGCGGCGTCACCAGGGATAGAGATTTACTTTGATTCATTTGGACTCCTCGATCGGGCACTGCCGACGAACATTGATCATACTCCGCCCAAAATGAGTGTCAGGCTCCCCTGCAACACACTGAAACTCACGGCCATAGGCGGATAACACCGTGTAAATACGGCGGCCCGAAAGCCGCCGCATTATCAAAACTTGATGCATTGTTCGACCGCGCCGCCGCGTGGCGGTTCCCGTCCTGCGTGGGAATCAGGCGGGCAGATGGATGCCGTAGGTGGCGTGCAGCACAGCGTCGATCTCTGCGCGCGACGGGTTGTGGTTCTGCGGGCCGCGCGAGGCAATCTTGATGGCGCCCATGACGTTGCCCAGGCGGCAGCTGTCTTCCCAGCTCCAGCCGGTGGTCAGGCCGTACAAGAGGCCGCCGCGCTGTGCGTCGCCGCAACCCGTCGGGTCCACGACCTGCGACGCGCGCACCGGATCAATTTGAATCGTCTTGCCGCCGGTGTACAGGGTGGCGCCTTCGGCGCCGCGCGTCACGACCACGGCTTGCAGCGTGCTGGCAATGTCCGCCACGCTGCGGCCCGTGCGTTGCTCAACCACGCCGGCTTCGTAATCATTGACCGTCAGCGCCTGCGCGAGCTTGAGCATGCGTTCGAGATCGGCGCCGTCGAACAACGGCATGGCCTGGCCCAGATCGAAAATGAACGGGATGCCACGGCGATGCAGGCGTTCGGCGTGCGCGAACATGCCTTCCTTGGCATCAGGTGCCACGATGGCCCAAGCCGCATCCGCATCGCTCAGGTCGTTGTCTGCCGCGAACGACATGGCGCCCGGGTGGAAAGCGGTGATCTGGTTGTCGTCCAGGTCGGTCGTGATGAAGCACTGCGCGGTGAAGGTGTCGGGGATGACCTTGACGCGGCTGGTGTCGATACCCAGGCCCGACAGGCGCTCCATGTACTCACCCGCGTCTTCGCCAACGGTGGCCACCGGCACGGGCGCGCCGCCCAGCAGGTTCATGTTGTAAGCGATGTTGCCCGAGCAACCGCCGTATTCCTTGCGCATGCTGGGCACCAGGAACGACACGCTCAGCGACTGGATGCGGTCAGCCAGGATGTGGTCTTTGAAACGGCCTTCGAACACGGCAATCGTGTCAAACGCCATCGAACCGCAAACCAGAACAGGGGTTGCCATGCTTGTCATCCTTTAGGGAAAGAACTTATCGAGTTGGTAGCCATTGACCTGCACACCGGTCACTTCAATGGGTACGGAAATCTTGAGCTCGCCTGCCGGGCCGAAGGGGCCGCGCAGTTGCTCGGGCGTCAGGTAATTTTCGGGCCTTAGCACTTTGCGCACGACCACGGTGTCCGACAAGTCGGTCAGGTCGAGCACCAGCGCGGGCCAATGCTGCGGCTTGTCGTAGCGGTTGCGCAGCACCAGGTTCAGCACCAGACGGCTGCGGCCGTCGTCGATCGCGGCGGCGCCCGTAGGCGGCTGCAAGGACGATGAAGAAATCGCAATGCGTTCCAGGCGGCGCGCGTAGCCGACCGTGCAGCCCAAGGGCTTGCACACCGTCTCCAGCACGGGCCGCATGACGGGTACGGAATTGGCGATGTCAGTGCGGTAGGCGTACAGCAGTTGCAGGCCCAGCGCGATCAGGCCCAACAGGCAGGCGTAGCCCCACAATTTGCGGAACAGGCCGCGGCGTTCCTGGCGGTCTTGATCCAGGAATTCGGGCGGCGTTCGGCCGACATCCGTGGCGCTGGAGTAGCGCGTGCGCGTATCGCCCAGGACGGGTTCGCGGCCGTCGTCGGGCTCGGGCTCGTCGTCGTAGTCGGTGATGCGGATGTGATGCCCGCGGTCGTCATCGGCGTCGAGCTTGTCGTGGGAATGGCGGGTATCGGCGGCGGCAAGGCGGTCGTCGTCACGGTCGCCATCGGCGTCGTATTCAGTGTCGTTACCGATGCCGCTGCCGCCGTTATCGGCAAACGTCGGCTCGGCGTGCCCGGCGGCGCGGCGGCGCGCGTCCCAGTCGATGACCGGTTCAGCGGCGCGCGGCGCGAAGACGGGCTCATTGCGGGAAGGGCTGGGACGATACGCGCTGTCGTCTTCGCTTGCGTCCTCGTCGTCGGCGTCGTCTTCGGGCAAGTGCGTATCGGGTTCATCGCGCCGGCGAATCGCCTCGCGGCCGCGTAATACGGCGGGCGGAACGGCGGGGGGAACGACGGGCGCAGCAGGTGCAGGCCGAACGGGCTGCGGAGGAGGCGAAACGGCTTGGGGCGGAGGCGAAACGGGCTCGTCTTCCCACGGTGCGATTTCGCGCGGTTCTGCCGATGGCCGCGACAGCGGTGGCGGCGCGGGCGGCGCCGGCGGCGCGGGCGGCGCGGGCGGCGCGGG
>NZ_CADIJQ010000014.1 GCF_902859595.1 Achromobacter kerstersii
CGGACGTGATCCAGGCGCCTTTCCCCGCTGGGCCGCCCCAAGGGGAAAGAGCCCCCTCGGGGGGCAGCTAGCCCACGGAAGTGGGCGCGGCGTGGGGGCGCCTTTCCCCGCTGGGCCGCCCCAAGGGGAAAGAGCCCCCTCGGGGGGCAGCTAGCCCACGGAAGTGGGCGCGGCGTGGGGGCGCCTTTCCCCGCCGGGCCGCCCCAAGGGGAAAGAGCCCCCTCGGGGGGCAGCTAGCCCACGGAAGTGGGCGCGGCGTGGGGGCGCTTATACGCCACGCAATCAATCTCGACCTTTGCGTCCACCATCAAACTGGACTGCACGCAGGCGCGTGCCGGCGGGTTTTCGCCGAAGTATTCCTTGAAGACCTTGTTGAACGACGGGAAATCGCGGGCGTCGTCCAACCAGACGCCGCAACGCACCACGTGTTCCGGGCCGTAGCCGGCTTCCTTCAAGATCGCCAGCAACTGCTGAATGGCTTTATGGCACTGGGCAACCGTGCCGCCTTCAATCACTTCACCGTTTTCCATCGGCACCTGGCCAGACACGTGCAGCCAGCCGTCGGCCGCAACCGCGCGCGCAAACGGCATGTGCGATCCGCCCTGGCCGGTGCCGCCGGCCACGCCGTAGCGGGTGATGCCATTGTTGTCGGGGGTGGGGGCATTGCTCATGGATAGGCTCCTTAGGGTGTTTGGGGGGCGGGCGTCAGCGGATTTGCTGCGGCAAAGCCCGCGCGCAGATCGCCACTGCGCGGCAGCCAGCGGCCAGCGCGGTCGCCGGTGGGTTGCCCGTGGTGATAAGAGAGTGCGCCATTGACCCACACGGCTTCGATGCCGGCGGCCGTTTGCACGGGGGCGGCGAAGGTGGCGCGGTCGATGACGGTGTCGGGATTGAACAGCACCAGGTCAGCGTGATAGCCCTCGCGCACCAGGCCGCGTTCAGCCAAACCGAAGCGGGCGGCGGACAGCCCGGTCATCTTGTGGACGGCCTGAATCAGCGGAAACAAACCCACATCGCGGCTGTAATGGCCCAGCACGCGCGGGAACGCGCCCCATAGGCGGGGGTGCGGCATCGGATCGTTGGGCAGGCCGTCGGAACCCACCATCGTCAGCGGGTGCGACAGCACGCGGCGCACATCGTCTTCGTGCATGTTGTGATACACGGCGCCCGCGGGCTGCAAACGCTTGGCCGCGTCCAGCAGGCTCACGCCCCATTCGGCGGCAATGTCGGCCAGCTTGCGGCGGGCCTGCTCCGGATGCGGCACGGACCAGGTGATGTCGATGTCGAATTCGTCGGTGACCTGCTTCAAGTCCAGGGTGGACGAGCTGGCGGAATACGGATAGCAGTCGCAACCCACGTGTTGCAGGCGGCCGGCGCTTTCAAGCGTGAACAGCACTTCCTTCGTGCGGCCCCAGTTGCCCGCGCCCGCGCATTTCAGGTGCGACACCACCACCGGCACGCGTGCATGCTGGGCAATGTCGAACGCTTCCTGCATGGCTTCCAGGATGGCGGCAAATTCCGAGCGCAGGTGCGTGGTGTAAAGCGCGCCGAACTCGTCCAGCGCTTCGGCCAGCAGCTTGACTTCGGCGGTGTCGGCCTCAATGGCGGATGCATACGCCAGGCCCGTGCTGAGCCCGATCGCGCCATGCGCCAGGGCGTCTCGCAGTTGCTCGCGCATCGCCAGCACTTCGTCTTGCGTGGCGGCGCGGTCCAGGCGGTCCATGTGGTTGCTGCGCAGCGCCGTGTGGCCGACCAGCGCGGCCACGTTCACGGCGGGCTGCGCGGCTTCGATGGCGCGGGTGTAGTCGGCGAACGTGGGGTAGTTGAAATCCTTGCGGCCGCCCAGCAGGTTCATCGGGTCTGGCGGGTCAGCGCGCAGCGACACGGGCGAGGCGCTGATGCCGCAGTTGCCCACCACCACCGTCGTCACGCCTTGCGACAGCTTGGGCAGCATGCCCGGCGTGCGGATGACGTTTGTGTCGTCATGCGTATGCACGTCGATGAAGCCGGGGGCGAGCGCCAGGTCGGTGCCGTCGACGATGTGGCGGGCGTGCGCGCCCGGCAGGCCGCCAATGGCGGCGATGCGGCCATTGGCCAGCGCCACGCTGGCGCGGTACTCGGGGCCGCCCGTGCCGTCCAGGACTCGGACGTTGCCTATGAGGGTGTCATACATCTTGGGTTCCAGGTTCAATCGCCCAGCGGCAAACGGTTGGGGCCGCCGCGGTGTTCGTCCAGCGCCAGCTTGATGCGGCGCAGGCGTTCGCGGTTTTCCTCTTGGTTCAGCATGGCCAGTTCGGTAGACAACAAGTCAATGGCCAGCATCATCGCGTAGCGTGATGCCGAGGGTTTGTAGATGAAGTCGGTTTCGTCGGTACGTATCGGCAACACCACGTCGGCCAGCTTGGCCAGTTCCGACGATGCGTCGGTGATGGCGACAAGACGCGCGCGGTACTGTTTGACGATGCGCGCCGCGCCCACGATTTCCGGCGTCAGGCCCGAGGCCGACAGCACCAGCACCGCATCGCGCTCGTCCAGGGTGGCGGCCACCATGCGCAACAGCACGGCGTCGCTGTAGACGGCGATGGGGTAGCCCAGCCGCACCAGGCGCGACTGCACTTCCTGCGCCAGCACGGCGGACGCGCCGCCCATGCCGAACACGTAGATCATGCGGGCGCCGTCGATCATGGCGCATGCTTGTTCGAACAACGACTCAGTAAAAGTGGGCAGATGCGCGCGCAGCGTGCTTTCGATGTCGGCGTAGATGCGGGCGTAGAAGGTGCTTTCCTCGGCGGGCGCGCTCGGGTCCAGAAAGCGGCTGCCCACGGTGCTGGCCTGCGCCAGCTTCATCTTCAGGTCGCGCGTGTCGTCGCAACCGACCGTGCGCGCAAAGCGCGAGATTGTGGCGATGCTGACGCCCGCCTTGGTGGCCAACTGGTCAACGGTGGCGCTGGCGCCCCACATGATGTCGTCCAGAATGGCGTCAGCGACCTTGCGTTCGGTCACGCTCAATGCGTCCCGCCGACTGCGTATCTGGAAGACGATGTCGCGGATGATGTTCATGTGAAATTCCTGGGTCGAGTCGGGCAGGGCTGGCCGGCGTCAGGCCGCCAGCTCGGGGTCGCCGATGCGCGAACAGGCCACGTAGTGGCCCGGGCCGACGCTGACAGCTTGCGCTTCGATCGTGGCGCAGGCGTCAATGGCGTGCGGGCAGCGCGTGCGGAACACGCAACCGGACGGCGGATTGATCGGGCTGGGGATGTCGCCTTTCAGCAGAATACGCGAGCGCGGCGCACGCGGGTCCGGCACCGGCGCGGCAGACAGCAGCGCGCGAGTATAGGGATGGCGGGGGCGCGCGTACACCTCGCTGGTGGGGCCGCGCTCCATCACGCGGCCCAGATACATCACGACGACGTCATCGCACAGGTAATCCACCACCGCCAGATCATGCGCGACGAACAGCATCGTCAGCCCCAGATCGCGCTGCAAGTCCTGCAACAGGTTCAGCACCTGCGCCTGCACGGACACGTCCAGCGCCGACACCGGTTCGTCGGCCACGATGAAGTCGGGTTCGACCGCCAGCGCGCGGGCGATGCCGATGCGCTGGCGCTGGCCGCCCGAAAACTCGTGCGGATAGCGGCGGCTATGGTCGGCGTTCAGGCCCACGCGTTCCAGCAGTTCGCCGATGCGGGCCGACCGCCGGTGCTGCGCAAGCTTGTGCGTGTCCAGCGCCTCGCCCAGAATCTCGGCCACCGTCATGCGGGGGTTCAGGCTGGCATACGGGTCCTGGAACACGATCTGCATGCGGCGGCGCCACGGCAGCATCTGCCTTTCATTCAGCTTGGTGATGTCTTGGCCATCGAACACAATGCGGCCGGCAGTGGGCGCAAACAGGCGCAGCAGCGCGCGGCCCGTCGTTGTCTTGCCGGAGCCAGATTCACCCACCAGGCCGACGATGGTGTTTCTGGGCACGTCGAAGCTGACGCCGTCCACCGCCCGCACAACCGGCGCATGGCGCGCCTGCGAGGTCGGGAAATGCACTTTCAGGTCTTCGATGCGGACCAGCGGCGCTTCGGCGCGCACGGTCACTTGAGGGCTCGTCATATCGGGTTCACCTTGATGCAGCGGGCGCGATGTTCGGGTTGTACCGTGACCAGTTCCGGCACGGCGGCGCGGCAGTCGTCGGCCGCCAGCTCGCAGCGCGGCGCGAAGGTACAGCCGGCCGGCAGCGACAGCACGCTGGGCACGTTGCCGGGAATGGCGCGCAGGCGTTCGCCCGAGGCCAGCAGCGCAGCGGTGGGCAGGCACGACAACAGGCCACGGGTGTACGGGTGCGTGGGCTTTTCGAACAGGTCGTAGACGCCCGCGTCTTCCACCACGCGGCCTGCGTACATTACCGCCACGCGATGCGCGATCTCGGCCACCACGCCCAGGTTGTGGGTGATGAACAGGATGCTCATGTTCATCTCTTTCTGCAGCCGGCGCAGCAGGTCCAGGATCTGCGCCTGCACGGTCACGTCCAGCGCGGTGGTGGGCTCGTCGGCGATCAGCACGGCCGGGTTGCAGGCCAGCGCCAGCGCGATCATCACGCGTTGGCGCATGCCGCCCGACATCTGGTGCGGGTATTCGTTGACGCGCCGGTCGGCAGCGGGAATCTCTACGCGTTCCAGCATTTCGCGGGCGCGCTTGAGCGCCGCCGCATACGAGCCGCCTTCGTGCTGCAACACGGCTTCGGCGATCTGGTCGCCCACCGTGTATAGCGGGTTCAGGCTCGTCATCGGCTCCTGGAAAATCATGGCGATTTCCGCGCCACGGATTTTCTGCAGCGTAGCGGGCGTGGCGTGGGCCAGATCATGCTGCACGCCCTGGCGGTCGCGAAACAGGATCTTGCCGGCTTCGATGCGGCCCGCCGGTTTGGGCAACAGGCCCATGATGGACAGGCTGGTTACGGATTTTCCGGAACCGGATTCACCGACGATGGCCAGCGTTTCGCCGCGAGCCAGGTCGAAGGTGACGCCGTCCACGGATTTGGCGATGCCGTCGCGGCTGTGGAACCAGGTCTTCAACCCTTCCACGGACAGCACGACGTCTCGGGTGCTTGCCGTCATGATTACAGCTCCTTGCGCAGGCGCGGGTCGAGCACGTCGCGCAGCCCGTCGCCCACTAATTGCAGCGACAGCACGGACAGCACAATGGCGATACCGGGGAAGATCATGATCCAGTCCGCCGAGCCCATGTACTGCTGGCCGGCGTTGATCATGGTGCCCCAGGTGGGAATGTCGGGCGAAACGCCCACGCCCAGAAACGACAGGCCGGCTTCGGCCAGAATCGCGTAGGCGAAGATGAACGTGCCTTGCACCAGGATGGGCGACACCAGGTTGCGCAGCACGTGCACGGTCACGATGCGCCACGTGGGTACGCCCAGCGCGCGGGCGGCTTCCACGAAAGGCAGCTCGCGGATCACCAGCGTCGAGGCGCGCACGATGCGGGCCAGACGCGGCGTGTAGACGATGCCCAGCGCAATCACCACGTTGATCAGCGACGGGCCCAACGCGGCCACCAGCGAGATCGCCAGCAGGATGTCGGGAAACGCCATCATGGCGTCGATCAGGCGCGACACGAACTTGTCGGCCGACCGGAAGAACCCGGCGATAAGACCCAGCGCAATGCCCAGGACGCTGGACACGACCACCACGGAAAAGCCCACCATCAGCGACAGGCGGCCGCCATAGATCACGCGGCTGAACACGTCGCGCCCGAAGTCGTCGGTGCCGAACCAGTGCGCGGCGCCCGGCGCCTTCAGCCGGTTCATGATGGACAGCTTGAACGGGTCGTAGGGGCTGACCCACGGCGCCAGCAGCGCGGCGGCCACCAGCACGATGATGACGATCAGGCTCAGCAGCACGGTCTTGCGCGACACCAAGAGGCGCAGCACCTGCCAGCGGTCGGCGCCGCCGGCGGATTGGGGAGAAGTTGCGATAGCCATATCAGTAGCGCACCCGGGGATCGACCAGCAGGTACAGCAGATCGATGATCAGATTGATCAGGACATAGATGGCCGCGATGATCAGCAGCGCGCCCTGGATGACGGGGTAGTCGCGGCGCAGCACCGCCGACACCACCAGACTGCCCACGCCGGGCAGGCCGAACACGGTTTCGGTCACGACGGCGCCGCTGATCAAGAGCGCGGTGGTCAGGCCCAGCACGGTCAGGATGGGGATCAGCGCATTGCGCACGGCGTGCTTCAGGATGACCTTGCTTTCCGGCAGGCCCTTGGCGCGCGCGGTACGCACGTAGTCGTCACGCAGCACGTCCAGCATGCTGGCGCGGATGAAGCGGGTGATCAGCGCGGAGTTCACCAGGCCCAGCACCACTGCGGGCAGGATCAGGTGCGACAGGCGCGTGGCCAGCGACGCGTCGGGGCCGCCATAGCCCGACACCGGCAGCCAGCCCAGCTTCACCGAGAAAATCTGCATCAGCAGCAGGCCGAGCCAGAAGCTGGGCACGCTGGAGGTGAACATCGAGAACGACAGCACCGACTGATCAAGCGTGGTGCCGCGTTTGACGGCGGACAGAATGCCCACCGGCAGCGCGATGGCGCTGGCGATAAGCAGCGACATCAACGTCAGGAAAATCGTGGGTTCGGCGCGGTCAGCCAGTGCGGAGAGCACGGGCTTGTTCATGAAGATGGACTGGCCCAGATCGCCTTGGACGAGCTTGCCCAGCCACGATACGTATTGCAGCGCCATGGGCTGGTCCAGCCCCAGTTGCGTGCGCAGCGCGGCGATGTCCTGCTGGCTGGCTTGCGGACCCAGCATCACGGCAGCCGGATCGCCGGGCGTGACGCGGATGATGACGAACACGATGGTCGCGACGATAAACATCACGGCCACCAGCCCGACCAGCCGGTTTAAGAGATAACGCAACACGATGATGTCCTAATAGAAGCGTCAATCAGTGCATGAGGGACGGGGGCCTTACTGCACGCCCCTTCCCAGCGATGGGGGGCGCGCGGCGGGCGGTCTTGTTCTTGCGACCGCGCTGCCGCGCTTTACCCATCCTTACTTAGGGCTTTTCCAGGCGTTCCAGAAGAACGGCCACGGGGCGGGCTGGGTGCCTTGCAGCGACGGCGAGCGCGCAGCCTGGGCGTTGAAATCGCCGACCTTCACGAACGGGATTTCGTCATACACGGCCTGCTGCACGTCGGCCCAGCGCTTGATGCGTTCTTCCTGCGTGCGGGCCTGGTTGTAGGCGTCCATCACCTGGGCGCGGCGCGGCGTGTCCCACCAGCCCGGCGCGTCCTTGGACGGGAAGTCGATCAGCGCGGGTTCCGGCAGGAACACACTGTGCGTGATGAAGATGTCCCACACGGCGGGGTCCTGGCGGCGTTGCGTCAGCGTGGCCCAATCCACCACCTGCATGTCCACCGTAAAGCCGGCGGCCTTCAGGTATTCCGCGGCCACCAGCGCCATCTTGTAATGGAACTCGTACTGCTGGCTGGTCAGGATGCGGATCTTCTTGTCGGCGACGTTGGCGCTGTCCAAAAGTTTCTTGGCGGCGGCGGAGTCGGCCTTGTTGTAGACCTTGCCGCCCAGCGACGTGGCCCACGGGTAGCCTTCGGGATACAGGTCGCCGTTCAGCTTGTAGAAGTCTTTGTTGCCGAACGCGGCAAACAGCATGTCTTCTTCATTCAGCGCCAGTTGCACGGCCTGGCGCACGGCCAGGTTGGACATGATGCCTTGCTTGGTGTTGAGCACCAGGCGCGGCCAGCCGAAAGGCTTCAGCATCACCGGGTCGGAACGGCCGCCCTTGAGCTTTTCCAGCGCTTCCACGGGCAGCGAGTCGACGTAGTCGAACTGGCCGGCGGCAGCGGCTTCCGAGCGGGTGTTGGCGTTGCTGACCGGCACGAAACGGATTTCGTCCAGGTATTGCTTGCGTGCGCCGCCGTAGCCGTCGGGCTCGCCTTCGCGCTGCTTGTAGCCGTCGAAACGCACCAGCTGGATGTACTGGTCCGGCACGCGCGCCTTCAGTTGGTAAGGCCCCGTGCCGACGATTTCGGTCAGCACCGGCGCGATCTTGCCCTTGGGCATGATGACGGCGGCGGCGTTGTTCATCGCCAGCAGCGCGGTCAGCGGCGCATAGGGTTGCTTCAGCGTGATGCGGATGGTGTTGGCGTCAGGCGCTTCGATGCTCTGGATGACCTTGGCGGCGCCCTTGCCGCGCGTGGCGGTTTCCGTCCAGCGCTTCAACGAGGCCAGCACGTCCGACGAATCCATCTTCGAACCGTCATGGAACGTGATGCCCTGGCGCAGCGGAATCGTGTAGATCAGGCCGTCGGGGGTCACGTCCGGCATCTTGTCGGCCAACAGCGGAGTCAGGTTCCACTTGGCGTCGAAGGTGTACAGCGTTTCGAAGAAGTGCTGTGTCAGGATGCCCACCAGATCAGCGGTGCTGGTCATGGGGTCAAGCGTCGGCGGCTCACCGATGGTGGCGACGGAAATCGTGCCCCCCTTGACCGGCGTGGCACTCAGGGCGGGGGACGACATTGCGGTCAAGCCAATTGCGCCGGCCGCGAGCAGGCTGGTCAGCCCGCCGCCTCGCCGGGAGGGTCGGAAGTTCATGATTCTCTCTCCAGAGGGGTCAAAAACAGGTTGTCGCGTGAAATCAGGTAAGCGCCGGTTCCCAAGTCATTCAGCCCCCTTGGGCCTGGCGCGATGCGTCAGGCAGGGGGCGTTCAGAAGAAGGTTTCGGCCACGTCCGTGACGCGGTACTGCTCGTCCACCAGCAAGACCTGGCGCCACTTGTCGAACGTCAGGCAGGGGTGGGAGATATCGAAGGCGATCATGTCGCCGACTTGAATGTCGTCGCCGTCGGCGATCTGCATGAAGGCGTGCTGGTCCATCATGGCGGTCAGCTTCCAGGCGCGGTTCGCGTCTGCCGGGGCGCTTCGCCCCGGACGGTAGTGCAGGGCGGGCGTAGGCAGGCCGGCGTCAAACGCGGCGTCGCGCTTGCCCATTGCGATGATGGCGCGGCCGGGTTCGGGCAGCGACTGCACGTAGGCCCAGACCTGCAAGGCGGGCAGCAGGCCCGGCTCCATTTTTTGCGCCACGGGGTTGTGGGCATTGATGCGTTCGGCGGCCGAGCGGTACACGCCCACATCGTGCGACAGGTAGCAGCCCGGGCGCAGCACCACTTCCAGCGGTGCGCCAATATCCAGCTGCGAGAATTCTTCGGCCACGACGTCGAACCAGGCCGACCCGGCGCCCGAGATCACGGCGGGGCCGTTCTTGCGCAGGCGGCCGGCGGTGGCCAGGCCACGCAGGGCGTCGGTGGCGCGGCGCAGGAATGCGCGGATGGCGCCTTCTTCCTGCAACACGCCTTCGTAGACTTCAATGCCGGCCAACGCCAATCCGGGCCAGCGGCCGATTTCTTCCACCACGGCTTGCAGTTGGGCGTCGTCGCGCACGCCGGTGCGTCCGCCGGCGGGGCCCAGTTCGATCAGCACCGGCAGGGTCAGGCCTTGCTCGCCGAAGAACTCGCCCAGTTGGGCGGCGTTGGCGGGGGAATCGACGATGCAGAAGTACGTGAAGGCGGGGTCTTGCAGCAGGCGGGCGATGATGGCCATGTTGGCGCGGCCCACCAGCTGGTTGGCCATCAGCACGCGGCGGATGCCATGTTGATAGGCGGCCAGCACTTGGGGAGCCGTCGCCAGCGTGATGCCCCAGGCGCCGTTGTCGATCTGGCGCTTGAACAGCGCCGGGCTCATCGTGGTCTTGCCGTGGGGCGCCAGTTTGACGTGGTACGCCTCCATGAACTGCTGCATCCATTGCAGGTTGTGGCGCACGCGGGCTTCATAGAGCACGGCGACGGGCAGGCTGACGTCTTCGTCCAGCAGGTTCCAGTTCAGGGCCGCCACGCCCGCGGTCGTACAGGACTCGGGGAACGCGCCCAGGCCTTTGCCATTCACGTCCAACAAGGCTGCGGGGGAAGAAGAATTCGTCATGGTGGGCGCCTGCTTTGGAAAATATTTACGTCAAAGTTCGTTTTTTTCATTATCGTGAAAGAAATTTACAAGCGGGAGCTAGGAGTTACCCTAGTCGACAGGGCGGCCCACATGGCTCCACAAGGATTTACACGGCTCTCCACACGGCAGCCCAGTTGGCGCGACAATAGCGAAACGTTCGAAATTCATCGCGCCAAACAAGGAAATGCCATGCTGAAAGTCGCTTTGGGCCAGTTCGCCGTCAGCCGCGTCTGGGAAGAAAACGCGCAAGTCTGCGTAGATCTGATGACGCGCGCCCGCGAGGGCGGGGCGGATCTGCTGGTGCTGCCCGAAGGCATCCTGGCCCGCGATATCACCGACCCGCAGATCGTGCTGAAGGCCGCCCAGCCGCTGGATGGCCCGTTCATGACCCGCCTGCTGCAAGCCAGCCGCGGCTCGTCCTTGTCGACGATGATGTGCGTCCATATCCCTACCGGGGACGGCCGCGTCTGGAACACGCTGGTCACGCTGCGCGACGGCGAAATCGTGTCGCAGTACCGCAAGCTGCATCTTTACGACGCCTTCACGATGAAGGAATCCACCAACGTCACGCCGGGCGCCGAGATCCCGCCCCTGCTGGAAATCGCCGGCCTGCGCGTGGGCCTGATGACCTGCTATGACGTGCGCTTCCCCGAATTGGCGCGCCGCCTGGCGCTGGACGGCGCTGACCTGCTGGTGCTGCCGGCCGCGTGGGTGCGCGGGCCGTTGAAGGAAATGCACTGGGAGGTATTGGTCACGGCGCGCGCGCTGGAAAACACCTGCTATGTGGCCGCCACGGGCGAATGCGGCGAACGCAATATCGGTTGCAGCATGGTGGTGGACCCCTTGGGCGTCGTCACGGCCCGCGCGGGCGAGGCGCCGGCGCTGGTGTTTGCCGATATCGACCCCGAGCGTCTGGCGCATGCCCGCAAGGTGCTGCCGGTGCTGGCCAACCGCCGTTTTGCGCCACCGGAATTGGCCTAGCCGCCGTGCCGGCTGCGCAAGTCAGTCGGCATGGCCGTCATGGTGTAATGCTGACTTAAACTTCACGCTGTCCTCCCTCATCTGCTGCCAATGAGCAACGATCTCTTCGCGGCCGATCCTGCGCATCGGCCCTATGTGCCTCTGGCCGAACGCCTGCGTCCGCGCACCTTGTCTGACGTCGTCGGGCAGTCGCACCTGCTGGGGCCTGACAAGCCCCTGCGCGTCGCCTTCGAATCGGGCCGTCCGCACTCCATGATTTTCTGGGGGCCGCCCGGCGTGGGCAAAACCACGCTGGCGCGCCTGATGGCCGACGGCTTCGATGCCCAGTTCATCGCCATCTCGGCCGTGCTGGGCGGGGTGAAAGATATCCGCGAAGCGGTCACGGTGGCGCAGGTGGCGCAAGGCCAGGGCCGCCGCACGATCCTGTTCGTGGACGAAGTGCACCGCTTCAACAAGGCCCAGCAGGATGCTTTCCTGCCCTATGTGGAAAGCGGGCTGTTCACGTTCATTGGCGCCACCACCGAAAACCCGTCGTTCGAGGTCAACTCGGCCTTGCTGTCGCGGGCGCGGGTGTACGTGCTGCAATCGCTGTCGCCTGAAGAATTGCAACAGCTCGTCGATCGCGCGGTGACCGCGCTGAACGACGGGGTGGAAGACGGCGAGGCCATCCGCGTCGAGGACGATGCGCGCGAACAATTGGCCGCGTGGGCCGACGGTGACGCGCGCCGGTTGATCAGTGCGGTCGAAGTCGTGGCGGAATCGGCGCAGTCGGCGGGGCGCGACACGGTCGACGCCGCCTGGCTGGAAATCTCGCTGTCGCAGAACCTGCGCCGCTTCGACAAGGGCGGTGACGCGTTCTACGACCAGATCAGCGCGCTGCACAAATCGGTGCGCGGCTCCAACCCGGACGCGGCCCTGTACTGGTTCTGCCGCATGATCGACGGCGGCGCCGATCCCAAATACCTGTCGCGCCGGCTGGTGCGCATGGCGGTGGAAGACATCGGCCTGGCCGACCCGCGCGCCACCGATCTGGCCGTCGTTGGGGCCGACATCTACGAACGCCTGGGCTCGCCCGAAGGCGAGCTCGCGCTGGCGCAAGCCGTGGTCTACATGGCCTGCGCGGCCAAGTCGAACGCGGTCTATAACGCCTATAACCAGGCGCGCCAGTTCGCGGCCGAACACGGCAGCGCGCCGGTGCCCATCCACCTGCGCAATGCGCCCACCAAATTGATGAAGCAATTGGGCCACGGCAAGGCCTATCGCTACGCGCACGACGAGCCGCACGGCTATGCCGCCGGCGAGCAATATTTCCCTGATGGACTCAAGCCTTCCTTCTATCGGCCGACCGATCGCGGCCTGGAGGCTAAAATCCAGCAAAAGTTGGCATTTCTGCGCGAGCTGGACGCGCAGGAACGCGCCAAGAACCGGTAACGGGCCACGCCCGTTGCTTCACGCAACTCTCAACCGACCTCACCGATGCTAGACCCGATACTGCTGCGCAAAGACCTGCAAACCGTCGTAGACCGCCTCAAGAGCCGTGGCGTGTCCTTCGACACGGAACGGTTCAACGACCTGGAATCTCGCCGCAAGGCCGTCCAGACCGAGACCGAGTCCCTGCAAGCCCGCCGCAATGCGCTGGCCAAGCAGATCGGTCAGTTGAAGGCCAAGGGCGAAGACGCCAGCGCCGTCATGGCGGAATCCCAAGCCGTGCCGGTGCGCCTGAAGCAGCTGGAAGAAGAGCTGGCCGCCTTGCAGGCGCCGCTGAATGAGCTGCTGATGTCGGTGCCGAACCTGCCGCACGCCAGCGTGCCGCTGGGCGAGTCCGCCGACGACAACGTCGAAGTGCGCCGCTGGCTGCCGGGTGAAGCCGGCGCCGATGGCAACCCGCCGCCCCTGGCGTTCGACGCCCGTGACCACGTCGCTATCGGCGAGCCGCTGGGCCTGGACTTCGACATGGCGGCCAAGCTGTCGGGCGCGCGCTTCTCGTTCATGCGCGGCCCCATCGCCCGCCTGCACCGCGCGCTGTCCCAGTTCATGCTGGACTTGCAAACGGGCACGCACGGCTACACCGAGTGCTACACGCCTTACATCGTCAACGCGTCCACCCTGTACGGCACGGGCCAGTTGCCCAAGTTCAAGGACGACATGTTCGCCGTGTCCAAGGGCGGTGGCGACGACGATCCCAAGGTGGATGCCGCAGGCAACCCCTACGTGCGCGAAGACCAATACCTGATCTCCACGTCGGAAATCACCTTGACCAGCGTGGCGCGCGACACCATCCAGGCCGCCGCCGACCTGCCGCTGAAACTCACCGCGCATACGCCGTGCTTCCGTTCCGAAGCGGGCAGTGGCGGCCGCGACACGCGCGGCATGATCCGCCAGCATCAGTTCGACAAGGTCGAAATGGTGCAGATCACGCAGCCCGAGCAATCGTACGAAGCGCTGGAAGACATGGTCGGCCACGCGGAACGCGTGTTGCAGCTGCTGGGCCTGCCGTACCGCGTGGTGCTGCTGTGCACGGGCGACATGGGCTTTGGTTCGGCCAAGACCTATGACCTGGAAGTGTGGCTGCCGGCGCAAAACACGTGGCGCGAAATTTCGTCGGTGTCCAACTGCGAAACCTTCCAGGCCCGCCGCATGCAGGCGCGCTTCCGCAATACCCAGGGCAAGCCGGAGTTCGTGCACACGCTCAACGGTTCCGGCCTGGCCGTGGGCCGTGCGCTGGTGGCGGTGCTGGAAAACCACCAGCAAGCTGACGGCAGCGTGCTGATCCCCGAAGCCTTGCAGCCTTACATGGGCGGCCTGACGGTGCTTAAGCCGTAAAGAAAAGCGGTCTGTATATCGCGTCTATCGGCCATTTGGCGGATAAGAAAACGGAGCCTCCGGGCTCCGTTTTTTTTTATCATGTCGACATATTCTTGTCGTTTTTGCTATTTAAGATCTCGGGGTGAGTGCTTGATTTTGATGTGAGCAATTGTGTATTTCTAATAAAAGGGCCGGATAGTTGCGGCACAATACACCCGCGTTCTACACGCTTCATTCACTTATATAACAAGGAGTTGTCCATGACTTCAAGAATGATTGGAGATTTTCGTGTGAGATGCTCTGTCGCTCGTGAGGACGAACAGGGCTACCGCGTGCAGATATGGACCCGCCGAGTGGGCGGAACCGCACCGGAAAAATGCTGGACTGTGCCGGGACAGGCGCCGTTCTCAGACTTGCACGAAGCAGAACAGGAAAGCCGTCAATTGTTCCAAGATATCAATGGTGTGCGTTTCAACGGTGAACCGGAGTTTGCTCATGCGTCCGCATAATGGCTGGTGGCGGGCGTCCAGTGCGCCTCGTCGATGGATCGATCTTGTTCAAGAATCGCCGCGTTGGGCCGATAACAAGGCCAACCCGGTATCGCAGACGCCAGCTGTCATGGCTGGCAAACCTGTGCAGGCCCCTGCGGCCTGAATCCCTTCCAACGGGGCACCGGACATTGTCCCGGCGGAAAAAAAGGCCACTCTTTCGAGTGGCCTTTGCTTTTGGCCGCGGCTTTTACACCGCGGTTAAGTTGACGCGTTCAGCGGCGCCAGTCACCACGGCCGTCGCCATGTCCGTGCCCATGTCCGCGGTAGTAGCCGGGGCCCGGGCCGTAGTAGCGCGGGGGCGGGCCGCCGCGCCAGTGGGGGCCGCCGCGGTAATAGACCGGGGCGGGGTAAACCACCGGGGGCGCCACGTATACGGGAGCCGGGCGGTAATAGACGGGCGGGGGCGGCGCCACGTAGACCGGGGCGGGGGCGACATACACCGGCGCCGGATACACCACACCGGGTACGCCAATGGAAATCCCCACATCCACACGAGCCAAGGCCACGCTTGAGATCAGCAGACCTGCGGCACCTGCACCAGCGATAAGCCATTTTTTCATGTTGCACCTGCCTGCTGCGCGACACAGCAAAGTTGAGTATTCGACGCCTCTATTTTCGGGCTTTTCCGCCCGCTTTTCGTAAGCGCCGCTTCCTCAATCGCGACAATCCGCAACCGTCCCCCTGTTCGAATTCGCTTGGGTGTTGCAGTGCGGGGTAGTGCGTCCGCTCTGGTAAACCCGGACTTGAAATCGATTGAAATCGAGTGGAATGAGATGAAGTTAATAGGGGGCGTTACACGCCGTCACCATCCGCGGGCGGTGTGAGGCGCATCCGCCACGTCAGTCGCCATGGGTGCGGCGCATCTGCCACGTCAGTCGCCATGCGTGCGGCGGAACTCCACCACCCATACCCACGGATTTGCCGCCCAAGCGTGCGCCCCGTAGCGTTCGCACCACGTCAACGCAAACGCCGTTTGAAGTGGCACGCCAGGCAGCAGCGCAGAGGATTCATACAGCGCTTGTGTGCCTTCGGCGCGCGCATCCGCTTCGGTCAGGTTCTGCAAGCGCTGGATGCGCACACCGACGACAAGCGCGGTGGCGAATGGCGTGCCGGCTTCGTCCGTCAAGACAATGCTCTCGCCGGACTTGCCGTACGGACATCGCACCCAGCTTGAGGTCTTACGGAGTTCAGTGGGGTTGTCGCGGTTGGGGCCCATGGCGACCCATCTGCCGGAATCGGCAGCGTCCGCATACCAGACCGTGGTCGGCTTGGTTGGCTGTGGCTTCACGATGCGGCGGCTTTGCACCTTTGAGCCGTTTAAAACGGCTTGTTTAAGCGGCTCGCTGAATTGAAGTGACTGCCTTTTCATGCGCTCGCTATTCTCCTCTCGATGAACGGCACCGCGTTGGTCGCTGAGGTGCCGAAATCGATGCGTGACAACTGCACCAGCTATTTCAGCCTAGGAGCAGGCAGTATGACTTGTCGGGTTCACGATGTCAGGCACGGTTTGTATTTGTGTTGTCTTTTTGTACAAAGCATCGATGTTTGTATACTCAGGGAATGAACACAGACCTGCACAATCTCAAGCCCGGTTACTACTGGTACACCATGGCCAACGACCCGCTGGCCGTCATCCACATCCATGAAGACGGTGGCGCTTCGCTCATGGGTTCGGACTATCGCATCGGCGCCGAAGGCGTGGCCGATATGGTCCGCCAAGGCGAACGCTTCTTCTGGATCGAACCCCCGCAAGTTTGAAGCCGCAAGGCCTCTCACGGCCGGCCCGCGTGGCCGGCCGCTTGCGTTTGTCCCGGACTCACCATGACTGATCTGTTGCTGAAGAATGTCCGCGTGTCCCCAAGCGATGCCGTGGATGTGTTGGTGCGCGGTGGCCGCATTGCGCAAATCGGCCCGCAGATTTCTGCGACGCCCGACACTCTGACGGAAGACGGCGGCGGGGCGTTGCTGCTTCCCGGTCTGGTGGAAGGGCACACCCATCTGGACAAGACCAACTGGGAATCGCCCTGGTACGTGAACGAGGTGGGTTCGGCGCTGACCGACCGCATTGACAACGAACGCGCCTGGCGCGCCAGCACCGGGCATGACGCAGCCAGCCACGCGCGTGCGCTGGCGCTGGCTTTCCTGCGCGAAGGCACCACCCGCATCCGCAGCCATGTCGACGTGGACACCGACGCCGGCCTGCGCCATCTGCATGGCGTTCACGCCACACGCGCCGAACTGGCGGGCCGCGTGGAAATTCAAACGGTGGCGTTTCCGCAATCGGGTTTGCTCATCCGTCCTGGCACGGCCGAGTTGCTCGATCAGGCGCTGGCGGATGGCGCCGATGTGCTGGGCGGGCTGGACCCCTCCGCCATTGATCGTGATCCGGCGCGGTCGCTGGATGTGCTGTTTGGCCTGGCCGACAAGCATGGCAAGCCCGTGGATATCCACTTGCACGAGCCCGGCGAATTGGGCGCATTCACGCTGGACCTGACGCTGGACCGCGTGGCGGCCTTGGGCATGAACGGCAAGGTAGTCATCAGCCACGCGTTCTGTCTGGGCGGCGTGGACGCCAAGCGACTGGACGGATTGCTGAAGCGGCTGGCCGCGCTGGACGTGGCCGTGCTGACCACCGCGCCGCCGTCCCGCCCCGTGCCGGCCGTGCGCGCCTGTCGCGAAGCGGGCGTCACGATCTTCGGCGGCAACGACGGCATTCGCGATACCTGGACGCCCTACGGCAGCCCCGACATGCTGGCGCGCGCCATGATGATCGGGCTGCGCAACGATTTGCGGCGTGACGATGAAGTCGAATGGGCGTTTGATTGCGTCACCGGCGCCGCCGCGCGCGCCTGCGGCTTTGCCGACTACGGCCTGACGATGGGCGCACGTGCCGACCTGGTGCTGGTCGACGCCAGCTGCGTGGCCGAAGCCGTTGTCACGCGCAAGCCTCGCCGCCTGGTGGTGTCAGGCGGCGTTGTCGTGGCGCGCAACGGGCAGGACGCCATCGCCTAAGGGCGGGACAGGCCGAGTCGCCTAAGGGCGGGACAGGCCGAGCTGCGACTCGGTCAACTCCACAAACGCCCGCATCAATTCCGAACGCACGCCGGCGCGCAGCCAGATGGCGCCGACGGTGCGCACGGGGCAGGGCGCTGGCAACGGCCAGCGCTTGACGCGCGCCATCGCCTCGCCGGTTGTCGCCCAGTCTGGCAGCAGCGCCACCCCCAATCCTTCCGCCACCAGCTTGGCGATGGAATCGATGCCATCCAGTTCAAACCGCACGTGCGGCCGCAGATTGCGCGCCCGCAGATAATCGTCGGCCATCTTGCCGCCGACCACGCTGCGGTCGTAGCAGATGTAGGGCTCGCGCGCGAGGATCGCCAGCGGATCGCGCACCGTCATGTCGGCAGGCGTGACCAGCACCAGCGGTTCGTGACGCAGGTCGCGCCAGTCGCAGGTCTTGGGCAGCGTAAACAGCGGATGCACCAGCAGCGCGCCATCCAGTTCGCCCGACAGCACCTTGCTGTACAGCAGCGTCGTGGGCGCGGGTTCGATATAGATTTCGATGTGGGGATGGCGCGCCACCCACGTGCGCAGCACGGGCGGCATGATGCCCGTCAGCGCCGTGGGCGTGGCGCCCAGCCGCAGCGGTCCGGCGGGCAGCTCGGTGTCGCTGGCGGCCGAGCGCAAGTCGCGCACATCGCGCAGGATGTGGCGCGCCCGTTCCAGGATGCGGATGCCGGCTGGCGTGGGTTTGACGGTGCGCCCGGATCGGGCGATCAGCGCGCTGCCCACGTCCGCCTCCAGTGCGCGCAAGCGCTGCTGAACGGTGGCGGGCGTCAGCCCCTGGTGCCGGGCGGCCTGGGCGATGGAACCCAGCTCCACCACATGCACATAGGTTTGCAGAAAGCGCGAGTCCACGACGGCGAGCCTTTTGGGAAGATGGATTTTTCGTATTCTAAAGATGGATGACGATAATTGTTGTTTTCTTTGGCGGCGGGAAGAATACGTCCAGAGCGAGTAGCCCGCCGCACGTCGCGCCGGCGCCGCCTTCAGCATCTTCCCGCTACCAAGGAGCCCACCGTGCCCATCATTGAATCTATCGACGTCTGCGCCGCCGCCGTCCCCCTGGACAAAGTCACCTCGTTTTCCAACCGTACGGTGTCCACGCGCCACTACGGCCTGGTGAAAGTCCGTTCCACCGACGGCGTCGAAGGCATCGGCTTTTGCTATGTGGGCAGCGCAGGCGGGGCCATCTTCGAAGCGGCCGTGCAAAGCCTGCTGGGCCCTGTGCTGCTGGGCAAGGACTCGCATGCCGTCGAAGGGCTGTGGCAGTCCATGTATCAAGAGGCGCTTCTGCAAGGCCGCCAAGGCACGGTGATGCGCGCGCTGAGTGCTCTGGACATCGCGCTGTGGGACTTGAACGCCAAGACGGCAAACCTGCCGCTGCACAAATTCCTGGGCGCGGTGGAACTGGAAACCGTGCCGGCCTACGCCAGCGGCGGCTATTACCTGGATGGCAAGACCCCGCAGCATCTGGGCGAGGAAATGGCCAGCTATGTGGACAAGGGTTTTCGCGCCGTCAAGATGAAGACGGGCCGCCTGTCGCCGCGCGAGGAAGAGGCGCGTCTGAAGGCCGCGCGCGAGGCCGTTGGCCCGGACGTTGAATTGATGATGGATTGCAATAACGCCTGGGAGGACGTCACGCAGGCCATGCAATACATCCGCCGCTTTGAACAGTACGAGCCGTACTTCATCGAAGAACCCTTTGGCCCGGACGATATCGACAGCCACGCCAAGCTGGCGCGCCTGACGCACTTGCCGATCGCCACCGCCGAAATTGGCTATGGCCGCTGGTATCACAAGGAATTGCTGGACAAGGGCGCGGCCGGCATCTTACAAACGGACGCGGCTGTGTGCGGCGGCATCACCGAGTGGAAGCGCATTGCCGCCACCGCCGCCAGCTACGGCGTGGTGGTGTGCCCGCACTGGTTCCACGACGTGCATGCACCGCTGGTCGCGGCGACGCCAAACGCGCGCTACGTGGAATTCTTCTGGGACGACCAGGTGCTGAATTTCCGCAAGCTGGTTGATCGCCAACTGACGCACAAGCAAGGCCGCGTAGTACTGCATCAAGACCCGGGCCTGGGCTTTGGCTTCGATGAGCGCATGGTTGAACGCTACGGCAAGTGGACGCGTGTTGCCCGTTAAGGGCGGTGTGGCTTTCTTATTCAAGCGTAGGTAAAGGAGGGCGGCATCCCGGCCGCGTCAGATGGCCGGATACCGCGGAAGCAGACATTGCTTCCATAACCAGCCGCCGTCCACGGACGCCGGCGCGAGGAGACAAGCATGCAACGCAGGCAATTCATGACCGGCGCCGCAGCGCTGGGCGTAGGACTCGTCCTGCCCATCGCGGCGCGGGCGCAGCAGGACCTGCCGTCTGGGCCGGTGAAGATCGTGGTGGGGTTTCCGGCGGGCGGCGGCACGGACGTGCTGGCGCGCCTGCTCGGGCAGAAGCTGGGCGTCATGTGGAACATTCCCGTCATCGTGGAAAACCGCGCGGGCGCAGCCGGCATCATTGCGGCCGAGCAGGTGGCCCGCCAGCCCAACGATGGCAACACGCTGTTGATGGCGCATGTGAATAGCCACGGCATCGCGCCGGGCTTGCAACCCAAGCTGGCGTACGCGGTGGACCGCGATTTCTCGCCCATCGCGCTGGTGGGCAAGACGCCCACCATCCTGATCGGCGGCGCGTCGCAGCCCGCCAAGACCTTGCCTGATCTGGTCAAGCTATGCCGCGCCCAGCCCGGCAAGATCGTGTTCGGGTCGGCGGGGGCGGGGTCGGCGCAGCATCTGGCGCTTGAAATCTTCAAGGCGCGCGCTGGCATTGACGTGCTGCACGTGCCGTACAAAGGGTCGGCGCCGTTGATGAACGATCTGCTGGGCGGCCACGTGCAGTACTGCTTTGAAGGCATGACCACGGCCACGCCTCTGCTGCAATCGGGCAAGGTGATTGCGTTGGCCCAAACGCTGCAACAGCGTTCCAAAAGCCAGCCGAATGTGCCGACCGTGGCCGAGCAGGGCTACCCCGGTTTCGAGGCCAGCATTTGGTTTGGCATGGTGGGGCCAAGCAAGATGCCGGCCCCCATGGTTCAGCGCATGAACCGCGACATCGACCAGGTGCTGGCCATGGCGGACGTGCAGGAAAAGCTGGCGCAGGTGGGGGCGGAAGACGGCGGCGGCAGCGTGCAGCGCTTTGCCGACTTCATGTCGCAGGAACAGCAGAAGTACGCCAAGACCATCAAAGACGCGAAGATCGTCGTCGAAAGCTGACGCCAGAATGCGCCGGGGCGGGCAGATCAGCCTGCCTGCGCGTCCCCGTCCGGTTCCACCCAGCCCGCCATCGCCGAGATCGAGCGGGCTTTTTCACGCAGCAAGCGGGCGGTGCCGGATTCCAGTTCATCGTCAATCGCGCCTACCGGCCCCATCAGCGTGATGGCCGCGGTCATCTCGCCCAGCATGTCGAAGATGGGCGCGGATAGCGACGTGAAGTGCGGCAGCAGCGCGTGGCGGCAGCGGCTGATGTGGTGCTTTTGCACTTCATCGCGTATCGCCTGCACGTCTTTCAGCGTGTAGGAATTGCCCGGCGCGCCGCCGTGGCTTTCAGGCTGGGATGACGATAGCTCTTGCTCGAGCAGATCACGGGTCAGCGCATCGGGCAGGTGCGCCAGGAAATTGCGGCCCAGGGCGGACGACAGCAGCGGCATCACCGTGCCCACGCGCAATTCCAGCAGGGGGCGGCTGCGGCTGCCTTCCACGCGGTAGACGATCGTGGGGCCCTTGTTGCCCCACACGCCCAGGAACACGGTGTGCCCGGTAACGGCGGCGACTTCGGCCATGATGGGCCGCGCGGTCGTGAAGACATCGAATTGCTCCAGCGCCGCCAAGCCCAGCCGCAGCGCGTAGGGGCCCAAGCCGTAATGGCCGGTGTCGGCATGCTGCTGCACCACGCCCACCTTTTGGAAGCTCACCAGGTAGTAGTGCACGTTGGGCACCGTCAATTCACAGGCGTCGGCGATTTCCTTCAAGGGCATCGGCCGGCCGGTCTTGCGGATTACGTCCAGAATCCGGAACCCCACCTCAATCGACTGGATGCCTCTGCGCGCAGCGGCTGGCGCCTTGTCCGTGTTCTTTTCAACCTTGCCGGCGGGCCTTGCCATCACTGCCTCCACTGTGTGTTTGGCGGCAGTGTAGCAGCGGCTCGGGCGCGTTCCCGCAGGCGGCCGCCGCCGTTTTCCGGGTTTCCCCCAGCTTTGTGATGCCCGGTTTTAAGTTTGATAATAGTTAATGCGTACAGCAGTATCAATTAAAAACACCAGGGGAAAGCAAGCATGGAAGCAAACATCGCAATGCCGCAGGCCGGGGCCGGGCTAACGCTAAGCCGCAAAGAAGAACGCCAGGTCGTCGTGGCGTCGACGCTGGGCACCTTGTTCGAGTGGTATGACTTTTTCATCTACGGGACGCTGGCGGTCTTCATGAGCCAGGTGCTGTTTCCGCAGGACAATCCCACGGTTGCGCTGCTGGCCGCCTTGGGCGCGCTGGCGGTGGGCTTCATCATCCGGCCGCTGGGCGCGGTGATGTTTGGCTATCTGGGCGACAAGTGGGGCCGCAAGTACACCTTCCTGATCACGGTGGTGATGATGGGCGGCGCCACGGTGTTGATCGGCTGCCTGCCCACCTATGAGTCGGCGGGCCACTTGTCGTGGATTCTGTTGCTGACGCTGCGGGTGGTGCAGGGCCTGGCGGTGGGCGGCGAATACGGCGGCGCCGTGATCTATGTGGCCGAACACTGCGAGCCCAAGCGCCGCGGGCTGCTGACGGGCTGGATTCAGATCACGTCATCCGCCGGGCTGATCCTGTCGCTGATCGTCATCCTGTGCACGCAGGCGTCCATGAGCGCCGACGATTTTCGCCAGTGGGGCTGGCGCCTGCCGTTCATTCTGTCGATCGTGATGCTGGCCATTTCGATCTACGTGCGCGCCAAGCTGCATGAATCGCCCGTCTTCACGCGGATGAAGCAGCAGAACCGCCTGTCGAAGAATCCCATCAAGGAAACGTTTGGCCAGTGGTCCAGCCTGCGCCTGGTGTTGCTGGCGCTGATTGGCGTGACGGCCGGCCAGGGCGCCACCTACTTCACCGGCCAGTTCTACGTGATGATCTTCCTGCAACAAGCCGTGCAGATCGACCAGACCAGCGTCTACACGCTGATCCTGATCGGCTTCATCATCGGCGCGCCGACCTTCGTGCTGTTTGGCTGGCTGTCTGACCGCATCGGCCGCAAGTGGATCATGATGGCGGGCCTGTTCATCGCCGCCATCGGGTATCACTCGATGTTCGACGTGCTGCTCAAAGCCGGCAACCCGGCGTTGGCGCAAGCTATGCAAAGCACGCCGGTGCGCGTGCATGCCGACACCAGCGGCGGCGCGTGCGACTTCGGTTTGCAAGCCGCCATGATCGGCAGCCATGCCGACCATAAGAAGGTGTGCGTGCAGGCCAAGAAATTCCTGGTCGGCAAGGGCATCAACTTTGAATACGCAGCACCCCTGCCGGGGCAGGACATCGCGATGAGCGTGGGCGGCGTCACCGTCAACGGTTTCGACCGCGCCGGCTACGCCAAGGCATTGACCGCCGCAGGCTACCCCGACCGCGCCGACCCCGCCCGCGTTGACCGCGCCACCATCATCCTGATCCTGGTGCTGATGACGGCGGTGGTCGCCATGGTCTACGGCCCGGTCGCGTCCTATCTGGTCGAGCTGTTCCCGGCCCGCATCCGCTACACCGCGCTATCCTTCCCGTACCACATCGGCGCCGGCATCTTCGGCGGCATCGTGCCCTTTACCGCCACGTACCTGGCGCAAGCCAGCGGCAATATTTTCGGCGGCCTGATGTACCCGGTCGTCGTGATGGTGATCGTGGGCGTCATCGGCAGCCTGTTCCTGCCGAACACCCGCGCCCAAGCCATTGATGAAGACCCCATCCACTAAAACAGCGAGGAGAGACATGTCCGTGCCATCGCAATTCAAGGCTGCCGTCATCCAGGCAGCGTCCATCCCGACCGACAGCGTTGCTTGCGCCCACAAGGCGGCCTCGCTGATCCGCCAGGCGGCGGAGCAGGGCGCCCGGGTGCTGGTGTTCCCCGAGGCCTTTCTGGGCGGCTACCCCAAGGGCAATTCATTTGGCGCGCCCATCGGCATGCGCAAGCCCGAAGGCCGTGACGCCTTCGCCAGCTACCACGAGCAGGCCATCCGGCTGGACGGCGAGGAAGTCGCCGTGGTGGCGCAGGCCGCGGCCGATACCGGCAGTTTCGTGGTCATGGGCTGCATCGAAGCCGACGGCGGCACGCTGTACTGCACCGTGCTGTACTTCAACGGCGACGCCGGGCTGATCGGCAAGCATCGCAAGCTGATGCCCACCGCAGGCGAACGGCTGATCTGGGGCTTTGGCGACGGCTCGACCATGCCCGTCTTCGACACCCCCTACGGCAAGATCGGCGCCGTCATCTGCTGGGAAAACTACATGCCCATGCTGCGCATGTATATGTACAGCCAGGGCGTGGCGCTCTATTGCGCGCCCACCGCAGACGACCGCGACAGCTGGATTCCCAGCATGCGCCACATCGCGCTGGAAGGCCGCTGCTATGTGCTGACCGCTTGCCAGCATCTGCGCCGCAACGCGTATCCGGAAGACTTCGAATGCGCGCTAGGCGATGCGCCCGACACCGTGCTGATGCGCGGCGGCAGCGCCATCATCGACCCCTTGGGCGAAGTGCTGGCCGGCCCGGACTTTTCGGACGAAACCATCTTGTATGCCGACATCAACCCCAACCAGATCCTGCGCGGCAAGTACGACTTTGACGTGTCGGGCCACTACGCGCGGCCGGACGTGTTCCAGCTTCAGGTCGACACCCGCGAGAAGCGGGCCGTCTCCGCCATCGGCGCGGGCGGCCAGCAGGAGCCTTAAGCCATGCATTTTGATTTCAGCGCCTTGCCTTCGCAGACGGTCTACAAGCTGTTGACCTCGACCGTCACCCCCCGCCCGATCGCGTGGGTCACCACGATTTCGGGCGACGGGTGCGTCAACGCGGCGCCGTTCAGCTTCTTCAACGTGATGGGCCATGAACCGCCCACGGTGGCCATCGGCCTGATGCGCCGCGCCAACGGCGACTTGAAGGACACCAGCGCCAACATCATCGAGAACGGCGAGTTCGTGGTGAACCTGGTGCCTGAATCGCTGATGCAGCAAATGAACCAGACCTGCGCCGACTACCCGCCGGGCGTCGACGAGCTGGCCAAGGCCGGGTTGACCGGGTTGCCGGCGGCGCATGTGCGTCCGCCGTTGATCCAGGGCAGCCCGGTGTCGCTGGAATGCGTCAGTCAGGCCACGATCGTGACCGGCCCGCATCAAGTCGTGGTCATTGGCCGGGTGTTGGGCGCGCATGTGGACGACGCTTTTGTGCAGGACGCCGAACGCGGTTACGTGAAAACCGCCGAGATGGGGCTGGTTGCCCGCATGCACGGCAGCGGCTGGTATGCACGCAGTACAGACTTGTTCCAGCTTGCGCGGCCAACGGTCGCGGACTGAAACCCTAGGCGGCCGTGATGGCCGCTTTTTTTTCGCCTTCGCATTGGCCGCAGCGCCAGTTACGCAAACGCGGGAGCTTGTGCCAAAACACTCCCCATTTCGCCCCTTGCCGGTCAAATCCGGGCTGCTAGCATTTCCCGGACCGTTGAGAGAATCCTCGAATCCGACTTCTCCGGCGGCGCTTTTTTGACACAACGAACACCAATATTTTGGGGGCGGATCATCCAGGGGCTTACGGGCGTCTGGCTTGCAAGGGGCGGCGGCTTTTGTCCGGCGCTCTCGCAACTGCCGAAGCCCGCATTCAAGCGCCTGGTTGGATGCTGGAGGCAGTATGAAGAATATGAAGCTTGGAACCCGTCTTGCGGGTGGCTTTTCCGTCTTGCTCGCCATGATCATCATCATGAGCATCGTCGGGCTGGTCAGCCTGGCGAACATCAACGACTCGGTGGAAACCGTGACGCAGCGGTCGCTGATCAAGGAACGCCTGATCAGCGATTGGGCGCGCAACATCCAGACCGGCGTCACCCGAACCACCGCCATCGCCAAAAGCGCCGATGCCAGCCTGGCCGGCTTCTTCACCGAAGAGGCGGCGGCATCCACGAAAAATTCCTCGGCGTTGCAGCAGAAGATTGAACCGCTGATCGAGTCCGACGAAGAAAAGCAATTGTGGGAAGGCATCCGCAAATCCCGCGGCGACTACCTGCGCACGCGCGACGCCATCTTCAAGGCCAAGCAGGACGGCGATGTGGACGCCGCCAACCGGGTCTTCACGCAGGAATTTTTGCCCGCCACGCGTCAGTTCATTGATCAGATCACCAAGCTGACGAACTTGCAGCGCGCGGAAATCGACGCGAGCGCGGCGGATATCCAAAGCGCTTATGGCGTGGCGAATTTCTGGATGATCGCGATTGGGTCCATCGCGCTGGTCAGCGGCCTGCTGCTGGCCATTCTGTTGACCCGCAGCATCACCCGGCCCTTGTCCGACGCGGTGCGTGTCGCCCGAACCGTGGCCGCCAATGACCTGACCAGCACCATCACCGTGCGCTCGCGCGACGAGATCGGCCAGCTGATGCAGGCGCTGGAATCCATGAACGCCAACCTGGCCGGCACGGTCGCCAGCATCCGCACGGGCGTGGACAGCATGGCGTCCGCCTCGGGCGAGATCGCGGCGGGCAATACTGATTTGTCGTCGCGCACTGAACAGCAGGCAGCGTCGCTGGAAGAGACCGCGGCGTCGATGGAGCAGCTCTCGGCCACGGTGAAGCAAAACGCCGACAGCGCGCGCCAGGCCAACCAGTTGGCTGCGGCCGCGTCCGACACCGCTTCCCGTGGAGGCGCCACCGTGTCTGAAGTCGTCAGCACGATGAGCGCAATATCTTCCAGCTCGGTCAAGATATCCGACATCGTGTCGGTGATCGACGGCATCGCCTTCCAGACCAACATCCTGGCGCTGAACGCCGCCGTTGAAGCCGCCCGCGCAGGCGAACAAGGCAAGGGCTTCGCCGTCGTCGCCGCTGAAGTCCGCACGCTTGCGCAACGCAGCGCGCAAGCGGCCAAGGAAATCAAGACGCTGATCGAAGATACGGTGCAGAAGATCAGCCAGGGCTCCGTCAGCGCCGAACGCGCCGGCACGACGATGCAGGAAATCGTCAGCTCCGTGCAGCGCGTAACCGACATCATGGGCGAAATCGCCGCCGCGTCCGCCGAGCAAGCCGACGGCATCGAACAGGTGAACCGCGCAGTGTCGCAGATGGATGAAGTCACCCAACAGAACGCCGCACTGGTCGAAGAAGCCGCGGCGGCCGCCGGGTCGATGCAGGATCAGGCAGCAGAACTGACGCGCGCGGTCAGTGCGTTCAAGTTGCCGGGAGGAGGGGGAATGGGGCGTGGCACGGAACGGGTCACGACGGGCCGATCGTTAACAATGACGGGGGCTGTCGCCCTTCGGCCCTGACCTTGACCCAATCAGCAACGGATGCCTTGCCGAATGAGGCGGGCGAGGCTATCCGTATGGCCGTTATAGGCGTCAATTGACGCCTGAATCATTTCGGCCTGGCTGATGCCAGTCCAGTCAATGTCATAGCCCGCGTTACGCGCCAGTTGTCCAATGAACTCCCGTTGCGTACGTCCATTGCCTTCGCGAAACGGATGCAGCACGTTGATTTCACCAAGGTAGTAAGCCGCGCGATGGCTGAAATGCTCAGCATCCAACGCTTGCAAGTAGCGCTCTTGGGCAAGCTGCTGAAACAATTGCCGGGCTGCGCTGTCGATCATCAGGTGACGAGCGAACATCGTGTCGCCTTTCTGAATCTCGCCTTGACGGATTTCCCCCGCCCAGTCGTAGATGTCGCCAAACAAGCGCCGATGGATTTGCTGCAGATGCGCCAGGTCGAACTTGCCGTCAACGGGCTGCTCGCGCAGTTTGGTCGCCTGCAAAAATGACAGGCTGGACTCGGCCTTATCGAGTGCAGCCTGATCCTTGATACCCAGAAGGTTGCGGAGTATCCCCGTACCTTTGTCGAGGTAGGGATCTCCGTCCTGCCCGGTGTATTTCATTTCTCGGATCGATTGAGGCCCAGCCGCGCCTTGTATTCGGCAATGGCGTCATCCAGGGATTTTTCGCCCGACGCCCATAACTCGGCATCTTTGATGACCTGTGCGTCCGGCTCCAGGCCTTCCATGCGTTGACTGGCCAGTGCGCTATTCACCACGGCACGGCGGGCAAGGACTTCTTGCTCTGCAATCATGACTCGTCCTGTGATCAATGAATGGGTCATTTTACGCCGCAGCACAAAGAAAAAAGCCCCTGATTTCTCAGGGGCTTCGTTCTTGAATACTGGCGGAGAGGGTGGGATTCGAACCCACGGTACGGGGATACCGTACGCCTGATTTCGAGTCAGGTACATTCGACCACTCTGCCACCTCTCCGTGGCTGGGTTCCAAAACGGTGTTGTCTCTTGGTGTTGCTAAAGAGGCTTCACGGAAAGATCCCTGGTCGGAAGGATCTTCGTTGTTGGAGCAGCGAAGCCCGCAATTCTACAGGAATTTTTTCGCTTGTGTAAAGGGGGTGCGAAAAAATCTTCACAAGGGCTTATCCCGATCTTCCGGCGGCGTGGATCTTTGCCCAGAATCGCCTCCATGAACCTGATCCTTATCCTTCTGCTTGCCGCGGTGCTTTGCGTGCCCATCACCCAGCGCCTGGGGCTGGGCGCCATCCCCGGCTATCTGATTGCGGGGGTGCTGATCGGGCCGTCCTGCCTGAAGCTCGTGACCAATGTCGACACCATGATCGACGTCTCGCAGTGGGGCGTGGTGATGATGCTGTTCATCATCGGGCTGGAGTTGTCGCCCAAACGCTTGTGGGCCATGCGCAGCGAGGTCTTTCTGCTGGGATCTTTGCAGATGCTTGTCTGCGGCCTATTGCTTGGGCTGGTCTTTGGCGCGGCGCTGCGCCACATAGCGGGGATGGAATGGCAGGCGGCGGTGCTGTGCGGGCTGTCGCTGGCCTTGTCGTCCACAGCGGTGGCGTTACGGCTGTTGGACGAACGCACGCTGACTCGAACGCCGCTGGGCCGTTCGGCGCTGGGGGTCTTGCTGTTCCAGGACATGGCGGCGATTCCGATGCTGGTGGCCGCTGGCCTGCTGGGCTCGGACGGCACATCCGCGCCGTCGTTCAAGGAAGCGCTGATCGCCGTGGCGGTGGTGGCGTTGGCTTATCAATTGCGGTTGCTGGGCTGGGCCGCCAAGGCGCAGCTGAATGAACTGTTCACTGCGGCCGCCTTGCTGATGGTGGTGGGGGCGGCGCAGTTGTTTGACTATGCCGGGCTGTCGGCGGGCCTCGGCGGTTTTCTGGTGGGCGTGCTGATGGCCGAATCCCGCTATCGGCACGATCTGGAAAAAGCCATCGAGCCTTTCAAAGGCTTGCTGCTGGGCCTGTTCTTCCTGGCCATCGGCATGTCGATCAATTTGAAGGTCGTGGCCGATCACTGGTCGTTCATCATTGCCGGCGTCACCGCTTTGCTGGTCGTGAAAGCGCTGGTGCTGTACGGGTTCGCGCGCGCGCTGGGCCTGCCGCGCTATCACCGCCTGTTGTTTGCCATGGTGCTGGCGCAAGGCGGCGAGTTCAGCTTCGCCATCTTCAACGAAGCCTGGGACAACCATCTGGTGAACATCGAGCAGCGCGATGTGTTGTCGGTCGTGGTGGCGGTGTCGATGGGCGTGGTGCCGGTGCTGATCAAGCTGTTGGAGCGCGTGCCCGAACGGCTGGGCGGCATGGCGGACCTGCCCGCGGCAGAACCTGCGGCAGAGCCCGCAGCAGGACCTGCGGTAGAGCCTGCGGCAGAGCCCGCAGCAGACCACGTGACCCGGCCTGTGGTCGAGCCCTCGGTCGAGCTCGTGGCCGCTCCCATCGATGCCGGTAGGCCGCCTGCGTCCACCGCCCAAGACAAGCCTCCCGTTTGACCCCGCGCCGCGTGGGGGCATGGCATGATTGCCGTCTTGCCGGGCGGCTACACTTGAACCCGCTTTGCTTCCCGCCTACCTGCCAGATCACAGGAGAATGCTCATGCTCAAAGGAAAAGTCGCCCTTGTCACCGGTTCCACCAGCGGCATCGGTCTGGGTATCGCCACGGCCTTCGCCCAACAAGGCGCCGATATCGTCTTGAACGGTTTTGGCGATGCGGCCGAGATCGAGAAAGTGCGCGCCGGCTTGGCCGACAAGCATGGCGTGAAGGTGATCTACGATGGCGCCGACCTGTCCAAAGGCGCCGCCGTGCGCGAGCTGGTCGAGAACACCGTGCGCCAGATGGGCCGCATCGACATCCTGGTCAACAACGCCGGCATTCAGCACACCGCGCTGATCGAAGACTTTCCCGCCGAGAAGTGGGACGCCATTCTGGCGCTGAACCTGTCGGCCGTGTTCCACGGCACCGCCGCCGCCTTGCCGCATATGAAGCAGCAGGGTTTCGGCCGCATCATCAATATCGCGTCGGCGCACGGCTTGGTGGCGTCTGCCAACAAGTCGGCCTATGTGGCCGCCAAGCATGGCGTGGTGGGCTTCACCAAGGTGACGGCGCTGGAAACGGCCGGCCAGGGCATTACCGCCAATTCGATCTGCCCGGGCTGGGTTCGCACCCCGCTGGTGGAAAAGCAGATTACCGCGCTGGCGGAAAAGAATGGTGTTGATCAGGAAACCGCCGCGCGCGACCTGCTCAGCGAGAAACAGCCGTCGCTGCAATTCGTGACGCCGGAACAACTGGGCGGCACCGCCGTGTTCCTGGCCTCGGATGCGGCGGCGCAAATCACTGGAACGTCCGTCTCCGTCGATGGCGGCTGGACGGCGCGTTAATAAAGGAATCCCCGAATGTTGTTGTTGCTTTCTCCCGCCAAGAAGCTGGACTACGACTCGCCGCTGCACATCGAGACGCACACCCAGCCGCTGTTTGTGGATCAGGCTGCCGGCCTGATCAAGTTGCTGAAGACCAAGACCGCGGAAGATATTTCCGGCCTGATGAGCCTGAGCCCGGCGTTGTCCGAGCTGAACGTGCAGCGATACGCGCACTGGAAGCGCACGTTCACGCAGACCAATTCGCGCCAGGCCGTGCTGGCCTTCAATGGTGATGTGTACGAAGGGCTGGACGCGTCCACCTTGTCGGCCAAGCAGCTGGAATGGGCGCAAGAACACGTGGCCATCCTCAGCGGCTTGTACGGCGTGCTGCGCCCGCTGGACTTGATGCAACCGTATCGCCTGGAAATGGGCACGCGGCTGGAAACGCCCAAGGGCAAGAACCTGTACGAGTACTGGGGGTCGACCATCGCCGCCTACCTGAACGAGCGTCAGGAAGGCAAGAAGTCGCCGGTCATCGTCAACCTGGCGTCTGAAGAGTATTTCAAGTCGGTCGACCTGAAGACGCTGAAGGCGCGCGTGGTGCAGTGCGTGTTCCAGGATTGGAAGAACGGCGCGTGGAAGATCATCAGCTTTCACGCCAAGCGCGCGCGCGGCCTGATGGCCCGCTATGCCATTCAGCACAAGGTTGCGAAGCCCGAAGGCTTGCAAGGCTTTGATCTGGAAGGCTATGCGTACGACGCGTCGGCGTCGACGGAAGACAAGCTGGTGTTCCGCCGGAAATTGGCGGATTGATGGGGTGATGGGTTCAGCGCGGATTGCGTGCGCTTTACCCAACCTACGCATTAACGCGCGCTTGACTCGTCCTGCGCGCGTTGATGCCTTTGCTTTACGCCGTGGCGGCAACCGGGGGCGCGTGCGTCGGGTCAGCCAGCGCTTGCAGTTCCTGGCGGATCATGTGTGACGCCTTCAACATCTGTTTCAGCGGATAGGCCAGCGCGGCTTGTTCGCCTTCCGTGTCGAATTGCGTGGGCAGCGTCGTGGCGATCTGCGGGCGCTTTTCGTCCAGCAGATCGACCATGCCATTCAGGGCCAGCTGCACGGCTTCGGGCGTCTTGGGCAACGCCGCCAGGATGGGAATTGCCGCTGTGATCTGCGAGGCCAGCACGTGGTTCTGGATCAGCAGGTTGTTCAGCTCCGGCACGCTCAGCTGGTGCGACTTGGGTTCGCTCATCATCCGGTAGAACGCTTCGGCAAAGTTGCTGAACGCAATGTGCACGTTCTTGCGCGCCAGGCGCCATGCCAAGTCGGCGTCAATGACGGCAGGCACATCAGAAGCCGGCCCCGTCGTGGCCACCCCGTTTGATTGCATCGCTTCCACATAGCGCAGGCCGGCCAGCAGGTATTCGCGATTGGCGCGCGTGGCGGCGGCCGCCAGGGGCTTCAGATAGCGCGCCTCCCACCACGGCAGGATGTAGCTGCAAACGAGCGCCAGCGCGCAGCCCAGCAGCGTGTCGATGGCGCGTTCGCCAATCACCGCCATGGACACCGTGCCGGGCGACACGAAGTGGAACACCAGCACCACGAAGAGCGTGTTGAAAATGGCGCTGGCCATGTAGTTCAGCTGCACCAGGCTGTTGCCCATGACGCACGCGCCCAAGAGCACGGCGAACAGGATTTCGGGCCGGTCGGTTACGTTGAACAGCAGCAGCGCGCAGATGCAGCCAATCAGCGTGCCCCCCAGACGCCAGCCATTGCGTTGCCGCGTCAGCGCAAAGCCGGGCTTCATGATGATGACGATGGTCAGCATGATCCAGTAGTTGTGCGCGGAAAATTCCGGCGACAGCCAGCGGCTGGCCAGGGTCATGGCAATGGCGGCCGCTGCCGTCACGCGCAGCGCATATCGGAAGTGCGGGGAGTCCAGCCGCAGGTTGCTGGTCAAGAGACCAAAGCGGAATTCCTGGCGCGAGATGAATCGCGTCAAGGACTTGTTGATGCGCAGGGCGTCCGTGGGCTTGGCATCCGGCGAGGCCGCGGTGTGGTCCGCCAGGCGGTCGACGATGCGGGCCGAATTGCGCAGACGGCGCAGCACCTGGATGATCAGCGCCAGCATTTCGGGTTCGCGTTCGCCCAGCCCTTGCTGCTTGAGCTGTTCGATTTCGTATTCGATGGCGCGCAGTTCGGCCTTGGCGCTGCTGCGGTATTGCACCTGCCGGCCGCGCGACACATCCAGCGCGATGCGGTTCAGTTCCAGCGACATCTTCACCAGCGCGTCGCGCATGAACATCAGGCAGTCGTTGCCGGCCAGTGTGCGGCGCAAGGTGGCGTAGTCGGTATGCGTGGCGACCAGCGTGTCCAGCAACTGAAGCATGTCGACGAACATGTTCCAGATCATCACGCGCTGGCGGTCGCCCAGGCCTTTGCCGCGGGGCAGGGCGCGCAGCACCATGTCGCGCGCGGCCTGGTGCTTTTCCGTCATGACGGATTGGCGCTGGATCAGCGTGCGGTAGGCTTCGTCCAGGTCAGACGTTTCATCGTAGAAGGCGGCGCGGGCGGCAACGTAGTCGGCCGTGGCGAACAGCGCCACCGACATGGCTTGCTGCTCTTCGCGCAGCCAGAACAGGCGCGAAAAGCCCAGGCTGAAGACCACGTAGAACAGGGCGCCGCCCAAGGTGGCGGCGGCGTGCGCCAGAACTTCGTGCGGTTCCAGCGGCGAATGCATCGTCAAGGTCATCAGCAGCAGGCCGGCAAAGCCGATCAGCCCGCCGCGTTTGCCGAACACCGTGAACATTGAATAGACAAAGCACTGCGCAATGACCACCAGCCAGATCAGGACGGGATGCGTGGACGCCAGCCCCGTGATGATGACAGTGATGGTTCCCAGCGCCGCGCCGCCCAGCATTTCGTTGGTGCGATGGCGCTGTGGCCCGCCCGGC
This sequence comes from Achromobacter kerstersii, assembly GCF_902859595.1. Lineage (GTDB taxonomy): Bacteria > Pseudomonadota > Gammaproteobacteria > Burkholderiales > Burkholderiaceae_B > Achromobacter > Achromobacter kerstersii. The sequence goes on from NZ_CADIJQ010000014.1 coordinate 33,277, forward strand.
TGGTCGATGATGGCCAGGCACTGCGCGCCGAAGGTGGCGACCAGGCCCGTCGTGTAGTTGCCAAAGAGGCCGCCCAGCACCAGCACGGGCAAAAGCATGCCGACCCCCTGGCGCACCCCTCCGAAGAAGTAGTGGCTGTAGAGGAAACGGCGAATGCTGGCAATGCGCAAATCCATGGGGCGGGGCCTAATTCTCGCGATGCGGCAAGTATATAGATGCGCCCTGCGCTTCGGGCCTTTCCCGGCTGGCAAAGCGCACCCAAACGGCGCGAAGCAAGGGAGCATTTGGATTTGGGGGCAGATGGCTGCCGGACTGTCTCTGATGGCCGTCTGCGTCGCCCATGCAACGGTCCGGAAACACCGATTTGCTACCTTTGACGCAACGCGGTAAATTCCATCTCTTGCGTCGGTCTGCCTATCCGATACCGGCGCGTTGAGGCAAGTTGGTCAGGGTCACCTCCCAGCCATCCTGCCGCAGTGATACCTGCTGTTGGCCGCGCCACAAGCGTGTGTTGCCAAAGCTTCCATTTCGACCTCCAGCGTCCCCAAGGGGCGTTTGCACTGCGTTCTGTCGAGCGTGTGCCGGGTCGGCAAGGTGTCCGGGTGGCGTGGCTCCGTGAGCCGCTAAGCGCCGGATCATGTTGTCGTAGCCGGTATGGGTTCCGTTGCCGCCGTATCCGGGCGAGCAACAGTCAGGGTTGCAGGGCCGGTACTGAAAGGAAATACAACATGGAAATGAATGGCGCCGATATCGTCGTGCGCTGCTTGGCCGATGAGGGCGTGGAACACGTTTTCGGCTATCCCGGCGGCGCAGTGCTTTACATCTACGACGCGATCTTCAAGCAAGACAAATTTCAGCATATCCTGGTTCGTCACGAGCAAGCCGCCGTGCACGCCGCCGATGCCTATTCGCGCTCGTCGCAAAAGGTTGGCGTCTGCCTCGTGACCAGCGGCCCGGGCGTGACCAATGCCGTCACCGGCATCGCCACCGCCTATATGGATTCCATCCCCATGGTCATCATCAGCGGGCAAGTGCCCACTGCGGCCATCGGCGAGGACGCCTTCCAGGAATGCGACACCGTCGGCATCACGCGTCCCTGCGTCAAGCACAACTTCCTGGTGCGTGACGTCAAGGACCTGGCCGAAACCATGCGCCGCGCGTTCTATATTGCGCGCACGGGCCGTCCCGGCCCGGTGCTGGTGGATATCCCCAAAGACATCACCGTCGCGCAGTGCAAGTACACGCCGCCCAAGGGCGAGATCTCGATGCGTTCCTACGCGCCCGTCAACAAGGGCCACCAGGGGCAAATCAAGAAAGCCGTGCAGATGCTGCTGGCCGCCGAGCGGCCGATGATCTACACGGGCGGCGGGGTCATCCTGTCGAACGCCGCGCCCGAGCTCAACAAGCTTGTGTCGCAGTTGGGCGCGCCGTGCACCAGCACCCTGATGGGTCTGGGCGGCTACCCGGCCAGCAGCGGCCAGTTCGTGGGCATGCCCGGCATGCACGGCACGTACGAAGCCAATATGGCAATGCAGCACTGCGACGTGCTGCTGGCCATTGGCGCCCGTTTCGATGACCGCGTGATTGGCAACCCCAAGCACTTCGCCCAGAACGCCCGCAAGATCATCCATATTGATATTGACCCGTCGTCGATTTCCAAGCGCGTGCGCGTGGACGTCCCGATCGTGGGCAACGTCAAGGATGTGCTGGCCGACCTGTCCGCCCAATATGAAGTGGCGGCCGCCGAGCACAAGCCCGCGTCCATCACCAAGTGGTGGGAGCAGGTCGAGACCTGGCGTGGCAAGGAATGCCTGAAGTTCGCCAACTCGGACGAAGTCATCAAGCCGCAGTACGTGGTGGAAAAGCTCTGGGAAGTGACGGGCGGCGACGCCTTCGTCACGTCCGACGTGGGCCAGCACCAGATGTGGGCGGCCCAGTACTACAAGTTCGACAAGCCGCGCCGCTGGATCAACTCCGGCGGCCTGGGCACCATGGGTGTGGGGCTGCCGTACGCGATGGGCGTGCAGATGGCCAACCCGGGACACGACGTTGCCGTTATCACCGGCGAAGCGTCGATCCAGATGAACATCCAGGAACTGTCGACCTGCCATCAATACCGCCTGACGCCGAAGATCGTCTGCCTGAACAACCGTTTTCTGGGCATGGTCCGGCAATGGCAGCAGATCGATTACGGCTCGCGCTATTCCGAGTCCTACATGGATTCGCTGCCCGACTTCGTCAAGGTGGCCGAGGCCTATGGCCACGTGGGTCTGCGCATCGAGCGTCCGGCGGATGTCGAACCCGCGCTGCGCGAAGCCTTTGGCAAGCACAAGGAACGCCTGGTCTTCCTGGACTTCATCACCGACCGCACGGAAAACGTGTGGCCGATGGTCAAGGCTGGCCGCGGGCTGACCGAAATGCTGCTTGGCTCTGAAGACCTGTAAGGAGGCCACCATGAAGCACGTGATTTCCGTCCTCCTCGAGAACGAACCCGGCGCGCTGTCGCGCGTGGTGGGGCTGTTTTCCGCGCGGGGCTACAACATTGAAACCCTGACCGTGGCGCCCACCGAGGACTCCACGCTGTCGCGCATGACGATCGTGACGACCGGTTCCGATGAGGTCATCGAACAGATCACCAAGCACCTGAACCGCCTGGTGGATGTCGTTAAAGTGGTGGACCTGACCGAAGGCGCCCACATCGAGCGCGAGCTGATGCTCGTGAAGGTGCGCGCCGTTGGCAAGGAACGCGAAGAGATGAAGCGCATGGCGGACATTTTCCGCGGCCGCATCATCGACGTGACCGACAAGTCCTACACCATCGAATTGACCGGGGTGCAGGAAAAAGTACAGGCCTTCCTGGAGGCCCTGGACCGCAGTGCCATCCTTGAAACCGTACGCACCGGCGTGTCCGGCATCGGACGCGGTGAACGGATTTTGAAGATTTGACCGGCCTTCCAGGCCAAGCCGCACCCTACATCTGAATTAATCGAATATCCAAAATACTGGAATCTGGAGCACAACCATGAAAGTTTTCTACGACAAAGACTGCGATCTGTCCCTCATCAAAGGCAAGACCGTTGCCATCATCGGCTACGGTTCGCAAGGTCACGCCCACGCGCTGAACCTGCATGAGTCGGGCGTGAAGGTCATCGTCGGCCTGCGCAAGGGCGGCGCTTCGTGGAACAAGGCCGCCAACGCCGGCCTGGAAGTCAAGGAAGTGGCTGAAGCCGTCAAGTCCGCCGACATCGTCATGATGTTGCTGCCCGACGAAAACATCGCTTCGGTCTACAACAACGAAGTGCACGCCAACATCAAGGCCGGCGCTGCCCTGGCTTTCGCTCACGGCTTCAACGTCCACTACGGCCAGGTCGTGCCGCGTGAAGACATCGACGTCATCATGATCGCCCCGAAGGCCCCGGGCCACACGGTGCGCAACACGTACAAGCAAGGTGGAGGCGTGCCCCACCTGGTGGCCGTGTACCAAGACAAGTCGGGCGCCGCGCGTGACGTGGCCCTGTCGTACGCCAGCGCCAACGGCGGCGGCCGTGCCGGCATCATCGAAACCAACTTCCGCGAAGAAACCGAAACCGACCTGTTCGGCGAACAAGCCGTGCTGTGCGGCGGTACCGTCGAACTGATCAAGGCCGGTTTCGACACGCTGGTGGAAGCCGGCTACGCGCCCGAAATGGCGTACTTCGAATGCCTGCACGAACTGAAGCTGATCGTCGACCTGATCTATGAAGGCGGCATCGCCAACATGAACTACTCGATCTCGAACAACGCTGAGTTCGGCGAGTACGAAACGGGCCCGAAGATCGTCACGGACGAAACCCGCAAGGCCATGCGCCAGTGCCTGACGGACATCCAGACCGGCGAATACGCCAAGAAGTTCATCCTGGAAAACACCGCCGGCGCCCCGACGCTGACCTCGCGCCGCCGCATCAACGCGGAATCGCAGATCGAGCAAGTGGGCGGCAAGCTGCGCGCCATGATGCCCTGGATCGCCGCCAACAAGCTGGTGGACAAGTCCAAGAACTGATCGATGCGCCCAGGCGCGGGGCCATGCTCCGCGCCGCGCCGGTCAAAAGCGGCATGCCTGCGAGGGCATGCCGCTTTTTTCTTGGCTTTTTTGCGCAGGCACGCGGCTTGCTCTGTCCCGCAAGCGGGGCCAGATGGGTTAACCTTTCACAGTCCGTTGTAAGTTATTGAGACTATGCCCAATTTTTCCATGCGCGATTCCGAGAACCGCCACCGAAGCATCTACCTGCTTCCCAACGCATTCACCACCGCAGCGCTGTTCGCGGGGTTCTATGCCGTTGTGCAAGCCATGAACGACCGCTTCGAAGTCGCCGCCATCGCCATTTTCGTGGCCATGGTGCTGGACGGCATGGATGGCCGTGTCGCCCGGTTGACCAACACGCAGTCCGCTTTTGGTGAGCAATACGACTCGCTGTCCGACATGACGTCGTTTGGTGTCGCGCCTGCGCTGGTCATGTACGAATGGATTTTGAACGATCTGGGCCGCTGGGGCTGGCTGGCGGCTTTTGTGTATGTGGCGGGTGCGGCGTTGCGCCTTGCGCGCTTCAACACCAACATCGCCGTCGTCGACAAACGTTATTTCCAGGGCTTGCCCAGCCCGGCCGCGGCCGCGCTGGTGGCGGGTTTTGTGTGGCTGGCGGTGGACAACAAGCTGCCCATCCATGACAGCCTGATGGCCTGGGTGGCGTTCACGCTGACCATGTACGCGGGCATCACGATGGTGTCGAACGCACCGTTCTTCAGCGGCAAGAGTTTCGCGCTGGGCCGCAGCGTGCCGTTCTGGGGCATCTTGCTGGTGGTGGCCGTATTCGTGTTCGTATCCAGCGACCCCCCAGTCGTGCTGTTTGGCCTGTTCGTGCTGTACGGCTTGTCGGGCTGGGTGATGTGGGCGTGGCGCTGGAACAAGGCGCGCCGCCTGACGCAAGAGCGCCGCGGCCATTCTTCCTGATCCGAATTTGGAATATCGCTGCTGCTTCTAAAACAAAACCCGCCAGATGGCGGGTTTTGTGTTTTGCGGCGCTTGGCCTGTCAGGCCCTTCCGATGCGGGCCGCGCGTGATCTTAGCGCCACATGAACTTTTCGTCGTCGTACATGGGGTCCGGGCCGGGGTGGAAGTGGGTCAACTTGCTGCCGTCGCGGCTCATGTAGACGTACATCAGCGAATTCCAGACGCCGTTTTCTTTGTAGCGGTACGACCACACGACTTCGCGCTTTTCGCCCAGGCCGGTTTCTTCGATCCGGGCAGGCGGGCCAAACTCGCAACGCACGCGCTCCGGCCCCCATTCGCCCACTTCCAGCACTTTGAAGTGCTGGTCGGTCAGCAGCGGCACCACCTGGCCCACGCGGCCATCGGTGCCCACATTCGTGCCCCAGGCATATTGGCCCATGGGCTGCTGCGTCCAGATCACGCGCTGGCCGCCGCCGGCTTGCGGGCAGGTAAAGTTGGGCTTGCCGAATTGAGTCAGCACTTCCGCGTAGGGAGTGCCGGGCGGAACCTGGGCCAGATTCGCGCAGGCGGCCAGCCCTGTCAGGGCCAAGGAGGTGAGGGCGATGCGAGCGATGCGGGTCGTTCTGTAATATTTAGACATGATCTTGCTCCTCTTGGACGCCCGTCGGGCGCCTGCCGGCCTCTGCCGAAAGGGCGAAACCGTCTCTGGGGTAATTCTAGCGAATCAGCTATAATCATCGAGCTTTATCAAATGTATTGATTTTGCAAGATGCTTTGCGCCGGCAGTCCGGCTGCAAAGGGTACCCAACAACCCAACAGTGGGCCGGGGTTCTTATACGGAATCCAAGGCGCTCAGGGCGTCAGACGACGTTCTGGCTGGGGTGGGTCGCCCGAAGCAGCTATTGAAGCAGCAGTGAGAAAGCAAAAACGCTTATCGCCGGGTCTACGCAAATTTTTTCCAAACCACGTCAGGGCACCTCGGCCCTGTCGCATGTCCGAAGAGGTCATCAATGTCTGTAGCTGACATCAAGAAATCCGATATCGTTGCGCAATTCCAACGCGCTCAAGGCGATACCGGCTCCCCCGAAGTTCAGGTAGCTCTGCTCACCGCCCGTATCAACGAACTGACCGGTCACTTCAAAGAACACATGAAGGACCATCACTCGCGTCGCGGTCTGCTGCGTATGGTCAGCCGTCGCCGCAAGCTGCTCGACTATCTCAAGGGCCGCAATCCCGATTCGTACCGCGCTCTGATCGAAAAGCTCGGTCTGCGCAAGTGATCGACGGGGCTGGCTCCCCATGACGCAATAACCGTGGTCGGTGCGACGTATTGTCGCGACGGCCACGGTTTTTCATTTGTAAGGAATAATCGTCATGTTCAACAAAGTGACAAAATCGTTCCAGTACGGCCAGCACACGGTCGTCCTGGAAACTGGCGAGATCGCTCGCCAGGCCTCCGGCGCCGTTGTGGTGTCGATCGAGGACACCGTTGTTCTGGCCACTGTTGTGGCTTCCAAGAAGGCCAAGCCGGGTCAAACGTTTTTCCCGCTGACCGTCGACTACATCGAGAAGACCTACGCTGCCGGCCGTATTCCGGGTGGGTTCTTCAAGCGTGAAGGCAAGCCGTCCGAAAAGGAAACGCTGACCTCGCGCCTGATCGACCGTCCCCTGCGTCCGCTGTTCCCCGAAGACTTCTACAACGAAGTCCAAGTGGTCATCCACACGCTGTCGGTCAACCCCGAGATCGACCCCGACATCGCCGCCATGATCGGCGCGTCGGCTGCGCTGGCCATCTCCGGCATCCCGTTCAACGGCCCGATCGGCGCCGCTCGCGTGGGCTACATCGACGGCCAATACGCACTGAACCCGACTGCTTCGCAGCTGAAGTCGTCGAAGCTGGACCTGGTGGTTGCCGGTACGGAAAACGCCGTGCTGATGGTGGAATCGGAAGCTCAACAGCTGTCCGAAGAAATCATGCTGGGCGGCGTGGTGTTCGGCCACGAGCAAATGCAGGCTGTCATCAACGCCATTCACGAACTGGTGAAGGACGCTGGCAAGCCCGATTGGGACTGGCAAGCACCGGCCAAGGACGAAGCCCTGATCGCCGCCGTGACCTCGGCTGCCCAGGAAGGCCTGAACGCCGCCTACCAGATCCGCGAAAAGCAAGCTCGCACCGCCAAGCTGCGTGAAGTGTCGGCTGACGTGTCGGCCAAGCTGGCTGCTGCTGCCGCCGAAAAGGGCGAATCGCTGCCTGACGCCGTGACCGTCGACAACATCATGTTCTCGCTGGAATCGGCCATTGTCCGCGGCCAGATCCTGAACGGCGAACCGCGTATCGACGGCCGCGACACCCGCACCGTGCGCCCCATCAGCGTGCGTCTGGGCGTGCTGCCCCGCGCACACGGCAGCGCGCTGTTCACCCGTGGTGAAACGCAAGCACTGGTCGTGGCCACGCTGGGCACGAAGCAAGACGAGCAGATCATCGACGCGCTCATGGGTGAATACCGTGACCGCTTCATGATGCACTACAACATGCCTCCGTTCGCCACTGGCGAAACGGGCCGCATCGGTGTGCCCAAGCGCCGCGAAATCGGCCACGGCCGTCTGGCCAAGCGCTCGCTGATCCCGCTGCTGCCGGCGCCGGAAGACTTCCAATACACGATCCGTATCGTGTCGGAAATCACGGAATCCAACGGTTCGTCGTCGATGGCTTCGGTCTGCGGCGGCTCGCTGGCCATGATGGACGCTGGCGTGCCGGTCAAGGATCACGTGGCCGGTGTGGCCATGGGCCTGATCCTGGACGGCGGCAAGTTCGCTGTGCTGACCGACATTCTGGGTGACGAAGATCACCTGGGCGACATGGACTTCAAGGTTGCGGGCACCGAAAACGGCGTCACCGCACTGCAGATGGACATCAAGATCCAGGGCATCACCAAGGAAATCATGCAAGTGGCGCTGGCTCAAGCCCGCGAAGGCCGCCTGCACATCCTGACCAAGATGAAGGAAGCGCTGGACGGTTCGCGTGGCGAGCTCTCGGCTTTCGCCCCGCGCATGCTGACCATCAAGATCAACCCCGAGAAGATCCGCGACGTGATCGGCAAGGGCGGCGCCACCATCCGCGCGCTGACCGAAGAAACCGGCACGCAGATCGACATCTCCGACGACGGCACGATCGTGATCGCCAGCGTCGACGAAGCGCAGGCCAAAGAAGCCCAGCGCCGCATCGTCGAACTGACCGCCGACGTCGAAGTGGGCCAGATCTACGAAGGCTCGGTCCTGCGTCTGCTGGACTTCGGCGCCATCGTGCAAGTGCTGCCGGGCCGCGACGGTCTGCTGCACATCTCGGAAATCGCCAACTACCGCATCGCGAACATCAACGATGTGCTGAAGGTCGGCCAGCAAGTCCGCGTCAAGGTCATCGAGGCCGACGACAAGGGCCGTCTGCGCCTGTCCATCAAGGCAATTGGCGGTATCGAAGCGCAGCAACCCGCTGCCGCTCCGGAAGCTGCCCCCCAATCGGAACCGCAAGCTGAATAAGCTTGCAGTCTGATTGAACGAAGAACGGCGCCGCAAGGCGCCGTTTTTTTATTGCTGCGCCACAAAAGCGCGCCGGCAGGCTGATTCATCCTCTTGCGACTTCAGGCCCCTGACGTCTCCCAACTTCGCCGACCTTGCTGTAAAGTCTTGCGCGAGGAAAGGGGGGATTGGATGAGCCAAGCATGATGAACTGGCCGGTCGTTGCGACGACCGCGGCGCTGTTTGCCGCGCTCTTGACCGGCTGCATGAGCAGCCCCGGTCCAGGCCAGCGCGGGCCCAACAGCGAAGCCATGACCGCCGACCAGTTCGGCCAGACTGACTTCAACCGCACCGTCACGCTGGAAGTGCGCGACAACCTGGCGAGCCTCTATTCCCTGCTCGACAAGCTCTACCGCCGCAACCCGCGCGAATGGCGCAAGACCGGCGTGACCGATCAAAAAACCGCCGTCAACCGCGTCAAGCACGCCATCGAAGTCCGCATTCCGCCCAGCGACTTATCCGGCTTGCGCGACATCCAGATCCTGGCGGTGTCGCTGGACCCGAACTATTCCGGCGACCGCGTCGGCGCCTTCATCTACGGCATGGCCGACACCATCATCGCGGCGCATAACGGCAAGACCCGCCTGTATGCCACCGACGCGTTGGACGGCCAGCGGGTCTACAATGCCGCTCGGAACGTCGAGGCCGCCGCCTGGTTGCTGGCGTCGCGACGCAACAACCAGGGCGAGCTGCTTTTGCTGGCCAATGAAATATCTCCCAACGCCACGAACCTCAGCTTTGAGCGCGAGTTCGGCGCCATCATCGGCCGCCTGGACTTGATCGCCAACCTGCTCGGCGAGAATTCGCGGCGTATCGGGATCAACTATGCGCAAGGCTTGCTGCTGTTTAATTTTCTGCCTGTGCGCTAACCGGATCTACCCATCGTGATCGATATCGCCTCTATCCAGACCGCCCGCGAAAACTTGCGCGGCCAGGTGCTGAAGACCCCGTTTACGTTGTCGCGCACGCTGTCCGACATCTTTGGCGCCGAGATCTGGCTGAAGTTCGAGAACCTGCAATTCACGGCATCGTTCAAGGAACGCGGCGCGCTGAACCGCATGCTGACCTTGTCCGACGAAGAGCGCGCCAAGGGCGTGATCGCCGTGTCGGCCGGCAACCACGCCCAAGGCGTGGCCTACCATGCGCAGCGCATGGGCGTGCCGGCGGTGATCGTGATGCCGCGTTTTACGCCCACCGTCAAAGTCGCCAACACGCGCCGCTTTGGCGCAGAGGTGGTGCTGGCGGGCGACACGTTCGATGACGCCAAGGCGCACGGCTACGAGCTCGCGCAAGCGCGCGGCCTGATCATGATCCACCCCTACGACGACGAAGCCGTCATCTCGGGACAGGGCACCGTGGCGCTGGAAATGCTGGAAGACCAGCCGCAACTGGACACGCTGGTCATCGCCATTGGCGGCGGCGGGCTGATCTCGGGGATGGCCACCGCGGCCAAGGCCTTGAAGCCCGGCATCGAAATCGTGGGCGTGCAGACCGAGCGCTTTCCGTCGATGTACGCCGCCGTCAAGGGCATCACCATGCCGCAAGGCCAGTACACAATCGCCGAAGGCATCGCGGTGAAGTCGCCGGGCGCACTGACCCAGCCCATCGTGAGCCAGCTGGTCGATCACATCGAACTGGTTAGCGAAGCGGATATCGAACACGCCATCGTTGTGCTGCTGGAAATTGAAAAGACGGTTGTGGAAGGCGCGGGCGCTGCCGGCTTGGCCGCGCTGCTGCGTGCGCAGGAAGCGGGCAGCGACCGCTTCAAGGGCAAGCGGATTGGCCTGGTGCTGACGGGCGGCAACATTGACCCGCTGATGCTGGGCGAACTGATCGAACGCGGCATGGTGCGCGCCGGCCGTCTGGCCCGCATCCGCGTCGACTTGCGCGACCTGCCGGGCGCTTTGGCGCACGCGACCAAGCTCATCGCCGATGCGCAGGCCAATATCACCGAAGTGCATCACCAGCGTGCTTTCACGTCATTGCCGGTGCGCAATGTCGAGGTGGATTTCGTGCTGCAAACGCGCGGTCCCGAGCACATCCTGGAAGTCATCGACATCCTGAACGCCGCAGGCTTTGCGGCCAGCAATCACGACCACTGACCGTCGCGGCTGGATCAGCCGCTTTGATCTCAAGCGTATCGACCTCAAGCGCCCGCATTTCGCGGGCGTTTTTACGTGCGTTTGAGGGCTTGGTCGGACGTTGTTGCAAAAAAAAGATGCCCGGCGCGGACCAGAGCCCAAATTTTATTTCGCCTTCCGTTGAACTTTTTTCGACATTGAATACATCCCCGTCCTGTCTGGCGTGAAAGCAAATTGAAGGTATTTCGTAAGCCGTTATTCCCTTCAAACACGCGCAATCTGTCCACTATTTGGCCTAGGGATATCCCGAAAAAAGTCATGGTTCATACGGATATTCGGTATGTCGCCATGCGATTTAGCATCTGCCACTTCGCTTTTCTGCCCGCTGTTTGCGCAGTGCGGGAAGGCGTTGACATAAGGGCGCACCGCGGTTTGAAGTGATTTTTCGGCGCGCCAGACAAGGGAGACCGCAGCTTGATTAGAAACAGACAGGACTTCTGGTCCGGAACCATGTTCATCGTTTTGGGAGGGGCCTTTTCCGCGCAGGCCACCGAATATTCCATGGGAAGCGCGGCTCGTATGGGACCGGGATATTTCCCATTCTGGCTGGGCATCGTCCTGGCGCTGATGGGCGCCGTCGTGCTGATAGGCGCGCTAGCCAAGCGCGCTGAGACCACCTCGATAAGCCGCTTCGATTTTCGAATCCTGTTCCTGGTGGTCGGCTCGGTTGTTTTGTACGGCTTCGCGCTTCAGTTCCTGGGGCTATACCTCTCGGTATTTCTGCTGGTGCTCATCAGCAGTCTCGCCAGCCACGAATTCAATTGGAAAGTTGCCGTCGCCAACGGCCTGTTCCTGGTGGCGTTCTCCTACCTTGCGTTCATACGCGGCCTGGGCTTGATCTTTCCGCTGTGGCCCAGCGCATTCGGCAACTAGGAGGCCACCATGGAACTTCTACAAAACCTGATGCTGGGCTTTTCCGTGGCGTTCACGCCCGAGAATCTCAGCTATGCATTCCTGGGCTGCCTGCTGGGCACGCTGGTCGGTGTATTGCCGGGCTTGGGCCCCGTTCCCACCATTGCGATGCTGCTTCCCATCACGTATGTGCTGCCGCCCACGGCCGGCTTGATCATGCTGGCGGGCATCTACTACGGCACACAATACGGAGGATCGACGACAGCTATTCTGGTGAATTTGCCGGGTGAAACGTCGGCGGTGGTGACGGTGCTGGACGGCCACCAGATGGCGCGCAATGGGCGTGCCGGTGCGGCACTGTCGCTTGCCGCGATCGGATCGTTCTTTGCGGGCAGCGTCGCAACCGTATTGATCGCGGCATTCGCGCCACCCTTGGCGGAAGTGGCGTTCGCCTTCGGGCCCGCCGAGTATTTTTCGTTGATGGCGCTGGGGCTTATTGGCGCGGTCGTGCTGGCATCGGGATCATTGCCGAAAGCGATCTGCATGATCTTGCTGGGACTGCTGCTGGGCATGGTCGGAACCGACGTCAATTCGGGCGTGGCCCGCTACGATTTCAGCATTCCGGAATTGCAGGACGGTATTGATTTCGCGATTGTCGCGATGGGTGTGTTCGGCCTGTCTGAAATCATGGCCAACCTGGAGCAGAAAGAGAACCGGGTTGAAATCACCGACAAGGTGGGGTCGCTGTATCCCAGCCGGCAAGAGTTCCGCGAAGCGGCGCCCGCCATTGTTCGGGGCACGGCCCTGGGTTCGGCGCTGGGCATTTTGCCGGGCGGGGGTTCCGTCTTGTCAGCCTTCGCCTCGTACACGCTTGAGAAAAAGCTGTCGAAAGAACCCGAGCGCTTTGGGAAGGGGCATCCGGCGGGCTTGGCTGGGCCGGAATCCGCGAACAACGCGGGTGCGCAAACTTCGTTCATCCCGCTGCTGACGCTAGGTATTCCCGGCAACGCCGTCATGGCCTTGATGGTGGGGGCGATGACCATCCACAACATCCAGCCGGGTCCGCAAGTGATGACCAGCCACCCAGAGCTTTTCTGGGGCTTGATTGCCTCCATGTGGATCGGCAACCTGATGCTGGTGATTCTGAACCTGCCGCTGATCGGCATCTGGGTGAAATTGCTGCGCGTTCCCTACCGCATGCTTTTCCCGGCGATTCTGGTGTTCTGCACGATCGGGGTGTATTCGCTGAACTACAACGTGTTCGACATCTTCATGTTCGCCATCTTCGGCGTCATCGGCTATGTTTGGAGCAAATTGGGCTGCGAGGGGGCGCCGCTGTTGTTGGGCCTGGTCCTGGGTCCGATGATGGAAGAGAACTTCCGTCGGGCGCTGTTGCTGTCTCGCGGAGAATTCAGCACCTTCGTCACGCGCCCGCTGTCCGCAACGTTGCTGGCGCTGGCCGCCATTCTGCTGGTGTTGGTGCTGTTGCCGGCGCTGCGCAAGAAGCGCGAAGAAACGTTCGTCGAGGTCGACTGACCGCGGGGAACCCGATTGGCTCCGGGCCTGGTGCGGCGCAAGCTGTCCAGGCCCTTTTTTTAGGCGGCGTCGCGCGCCACCAGGCTCTTCAGGCCATACAGGCGTTCGCGGTGCAAGGTCGTGGCCAGGGGTTCGGGTTCGCGGCCCAGCGCGACGTAATCGGCGGGAATCTGCGCAATGGCTGCGCGCATGGCGTTTGCGTCTGCCTGCCACCATTGCACCAGCATGCGGTCCGGGTTGTACACGTCCAGCCCCTGGCGCCGCAACTCTGATCGATTGAAATCCTTCAGATTCCAGGTCAGCACCTGGACCACCGGCGGTTGCTGCAAGCCGCAGCGCGCGCGGCGGGCCAGACCGGCGGCAATCACATGAAAGTCCTTCGGATCGCTGTACCGCAACGACGCTTCGTACACCTGCGTGCCGGCTTCGTTCGCTTCGGGAAAGCGCGCGTTCATCTCGGCCCAGAACTCCGTCAACACTTCCGGCGGAATATCCCATATGCGCGCCGCATTGCGCCGCCATTCCTCGCCGATACGTTCTGTCCAGACCGGCGTGTACACGCCGGCTTCGGCAAGACGCAACAACAGCCGCCGCAAAATGCCTGACATCAGGACGCAGGCATCCAGGACGATAAAAGGGGGGCGGGCGGCGGGGGCGGTCAAGAGGACGAGGGGAATAGGGGAAAGCGAGAGGCCAGGCGCAAGGCAGGCGGCCGGAAAGGCCGAAGCCTTTCGACCACTAAAAATGGTGCCCGAGACCGGAATCGAACCGGTACGACCGCGAAGTCGAGGGATTTTCTTACCACTTCGGCTTTCGCCGCCAGCACAAGGCTGTTCGTGGTCTGGAGCACGCCTTCACCATAGCCTTGCGGCCGTAGGTGCCCGCCGTCTGCTCTCTACACCTTCCCTGATTTTTCAATCGGGGCTTGGCTCGGCGTTGGCTCGGAACAGGTCCAGGGCATTCGCCGAGTTTGACGGGCTACACCTTTGGAGTTTCCCCCAAAGGGCTCAAATTAGTTTTAAGTCCCTTGTGTCTACCAATTTCACCACTCGGGCGTGCGCGGCCCATGCAGGGCCGGCAGCGGGCGAGACTATACCATCTTGCGCGCAGGGGCATTCACACGGCCGGCGCGCATTGGGGTAATCACGAGATGACTTGCACCGGCGGGTACGCCGTCACTCCACCGCCTACTTGCGTCCGAACAGCCGGCCCAGAAAGCCGCGCGGTGCGGCGGCGGCTTCTTCGGCGGCTTGCGCGCGGCGCAATGACAGGTCCTGGTAATTGGCCTTGCCATTCTGCTGATACGACGCCGCCGCCTGCCGATACGCCATGGCCGATTCCGCATGGCGCTTCATATGGCCGTAAATCTCGCCCCGCGAAAACAGCGCCCAGTTGCGGTAGTCCGGGTCCAGCCCGATCAGCCGGTCACACGCCGCAAGGGCTTCTTCGAACCGCTTCGCGCCAGTCAACGCGTTGATGCGTTCGGCGTGCAGCGGGCCGCTGTCTGGCCACTTTTCCAACGCGCGGTCGGCATCGGCCACGGCCTCTGCGCCCCGGCCCAGATGCGTCAACGCATCGATGCGCACGCGGCGCCATTTCAACCAGTCGGGGTCCAGCGAAATCGCCACTTCCGACAGCGGCAGCGCTTCGTCGTAGCGCTCAAGGCGGGTCAGCGCATCGGCGGCATTGCCTGGCAGAAAATCGTTGTCGGGGGCAATTTCGTAGCCGCGCAGGTAGTACGCAAGCGCCTCTTCCCAGTTGCTTTGATCGCGTTGGGCGTTGCCGGCCACGAACAGCAATTGCGCATCGCCGCTGGTCATCGGGTCCAGCCCTTGCAGCGCCTGTTCGGCAAGCTCGGGGTCGCCGCTACGGACAAATTCGCGTGCCTGTTCCTTGCGGCCTTCCCAGCCGGAGTCCGACAGCGCGTCCAGGTGCCGCCACAATGGCGCGGCTTCGTCGGCGCGCCCTAAACGGTGCAGGGATCGGGCCTTGCCCTCTAGCGGCCAGTCCCAGTCGGGCTCGCGGCGCAGCAGGCTGGTCCATTCTTCGACGGCGTCGGCGTGACGCTCCAGCGCTTGCAGGCAAGACGCGCGGTTGTGCTGGATGGCGTTCTCTTCGCCCAGGATGGCGCGGGCGCGGTCGAACATGGCGATGGCGTTTTGCAGATCGCCCAGGCGGCGGTAGTTATTGCCGGCGTCGTAAAGAAAACCGCCATTGTTGGGCGCCAGTGCGACGGCGCGCTGGTGGTAGGGCCGCGCGTCTTCGTAGCGGCCCGCGTTGTGCAGGTTCGAGCCGATGTAGCAATGCGGTGCTGCGGCAGCGGGGCGCATCTGTGCGGCGCGCGTCCAGCTGGCGATGGCGTCTTCCAGGCGGCGATCATTGATCAGCAGATAGCCTTCAGCCATCAATAGCCCATAGTGCGCGGGCGAGCGCTGGCGGGCTTCGCGCAGCAGGGCCCACGCTTCCTGCTTCTCGTCGGCGTCGTAGAGCGCGATGGCGCGCACGCTCAGGGCTTCGCTGCATTGGGGGTCAAGCGACAGCGCGCGGGCCAGGTCGGCGTCGCGCGCCGCGTAGGCGTTGCGCCGGGCGTGATAGCGGGCGCGCAACGCCCACATGACGGATGACGCGGGCTGTTCGCGCAGCCCTTGTTCGCACAGGGACTGCATTTGCGTCAGGTCGCTGCCGTCGTCGGCGCGGAGAATGGCTTCAATCAGTTGGGGCATGCAGGTGTTCCGAATTCAGCAGGGCGGGCTAGCGCGCAAAGGCGCTGGTGTCGTGGCGGCAGCGGTAGATGCGGTCGTCGGGCGCGATGTCGTCGCTGCCGCATTCCCAGCGGCGGATGCCGCCGCCTTTCTTTTCCGATCGCATCTCGGGCAGGTAGGCCAGGTGCTTACCGGCCAGGCTGGGCGAGCCATCGGTGGGGGGTGTGCCAGCGATGGTGAATCGCAGCACGCCGTTCACCGGGTTCAGCTCCAGTTTGGAAAAGCCGCTGCCCAGCAAAGATTCCTGGGTCACGCCAAGATCCGCCAGCGTCGCGGGAAACGCCCGCGTGCGCTGGTAATGGTTTTCCGCCAGCCGGCGCACCGGGTCCGACACGAGGTCCAGGCGTGTGATCTCGGCGTGCAGCGGGTTGTCGGGCTTGTCTGAATCTTTGATGGCCAAGCCGATGATCACGCCGCCCACGATCAACGTCAGCATGCCAAACACGATGAACAAGAACTTTCCGGCACTGGTGACGGCGCGCGCCTTGGCCACCGCAGGCGCGATGGCGCGGGCGTCTGCCGTGCTGGACACGACGTGCGTGCCGGCCAGCGAATTGTGCATGGCGCGTTCGCCGAAAATCATCTGCTGGATGTGATGGAAGATGCCGGGCAGCACGACGTTCAGCGTGTACTTCAGCTGATGGCGCCAGATCGACCGCAACAGGCCGGGGGCCTGGCCCTTGCGATTCACCACGCGCATTTTCAACAGCCGCTTGCCGGGCGAGCCATTGCCCCAAGCGTCCATGAAGGCGGGCAGCAGCCAGCCCAGCAGCCCCGCTGCGATGGTCAGCAGAATGGGGCTGGGCGTACCCGCCAGCCCTTCATAGGTGTACGAGGCCGCGTTGATCAGCACGATGATCGCCACCGCCATGAACATGCCATCGATCGCGGTGGCGCCCAAGCGCGACCAGATGCTGGGAAAGAGTGAAGCCTGTTGTGGGCGGGAGGGAGCTGTCTTGGGTGTGGCGGCAGCCGGCTTGGCAGTTGCGGGCTTGACGGGCAAGGCCGCCTGACAACTGAAGCAACGTGTGTTCGAGGCCGGGTTCTGCCAATTGCATTTCGGGCACTGCATGGTCGATGTCTTGTTCTGGATGCTGCCGCCCGGCGATGCGGGTGCGGCTGAAGTGCGGCAGTGTATCGAAAACCCGCAGCTTCACCCGCAAGACGTCGTACTGTTGCGTCGTGCCCGAATGACAAAGGCTAGCGGTACACCAGCACCGGCAACGTTGAATGGGCCAGCACTTTCTGAGTTTGGCTGCCCAGCAGCAGGGCCGCCATGCCGCTGCGCCCATGGGACGACATCGCGATCAGATCGCAGCCTTGCGTCATCGCAATGTCGATGATCACCTGATGCGGGGCATCGCTTTCGCGCATCTCGGTGTTGCACGGCACGCCAGCCGCTTTCGCTTTTGCCTCGGCGTCTGCCAGATAGGACCGGGCCAGTTCGCTGGCCTGTTTCTCGTACGCGGTGCGCACGCCTTCAAACTGCACGGTTTCCATGGACGGCGCGTGGAAGGTCGCGTAGGCCGTCACGACCGTCACGCGGGCGCCCAGCGCGCGGGCCAGGCCCAGCCCGAGCTCCAGGCCAGCGTTGGACAGGCTGGAGCCGTCGATAGGAATGAGTATGTGCTTGTACATGGCAACCTCCAGTAGGGGCGGAGGGCGGCCGGGTGTCGTGGCCGCCGGTCAAGAGCGAGAACAACACGGGACATACTACGCCTCTGACGGGCCGCCAGCGACGCGCGTGGCGAGGCCTTGTGACACGGATCAAGCGCCGGTCTGAAAGGGGCTTTGGGGGCTCAGGGCAGCGGCGCGCAGGGGGGGGGCGCCAACTGATCCGCGGGCGAGTGCCCGGCGGTTGCCATAGATATCTGGCGGAAGCGGTGAGATTCGAACTCACGAACGGTTGCCCGTTGCCGGTTTTCAAGACCGGTGCAATCGACCACTCTGCCACGCTTCCGGAAAGGTCTGGCGATTCGGCCGTCAGGCAAACATTCTGCCGGAACGGAAACGCGATATGCCGTAAAGGGCGCAATAATAATCGATTTGCTGCAAAGGAGGCACGCGATGCACGCTGTTGAAATCTCCCGCCCTGGCGGCCCCGAGGTTCTGGTCCCCGTAGAACGCCCCACGCCCGAGCCTGGCGCGGGTGAAGTTCTGATCAAAGTCAGCGCCGCGGGCATCAATCGCCCCGACGTGTTCCAGCGCAAAGGCAACTACGCGCCGCCCAAGGGCGCATCCGATCTGCCGGGCCTGGAAGTGGCTGGTGAAATCGTCGGCGGCGACGTTGCCGGAAGCGGTTTTGCCGTGGGCGACAAGGTCTGCGCGCTGGTGGCCGGCGGGGGTTACGCCGAGTACTGCGTGGCGCCTGTGGCGCAATGCCTGCCGATCCCGAAGGGCTTGTCCGACATCGAAGCGGCCGGCCTGCCGGAAACGTACTTCACCGTCTGGAGCAACGTGTTCGACCGCGGCCAATTGTCCGGCGACGAAATCCTGCTGGTTCACGGCGGCGCAAGCGGCATCGGCACCACCGCCATCCAGCTGGCTCGCGCCATGGGCCACAAGGTCTACGCTACCGTCGGCAGCGACGACCGGGCTCGCGCCGTTGAAGCGCTGGGTGCGGAAAAGGGCATCAACTACAAGACGCAGGACTTCGTGAAGGAAGTCATGGACGCCACTGGCGGGCGTGGCGTGGACGTGATCCTGGACATGGTGGCGGGCGACTACATTGCCCGCGACATGCAGTGCCTGGCCGATGACGGCCGCATCG
Organism: Achromobacter kerstersii; assembly: GCF_902859595.1. Taxonomy (GTDB): domain Bacteria; phylum Pseudomonadota; class Gammaproteobacteria; order Burkholderiales; family Burkholderiaceae_B; genus Achromobacter; species Achromobacter kerstersii. Next base: position 51,901 of record NZ_CADIJQ010000014.1, read on the forward strand.
TCATCATTGCGCAACTGGGCGGATCGACGGCCAGCGTAGATACCTCGCAAGTCATGCGCCGCCGCCTGACCATCACGGGTTCCACCCTGCGTCCCCGTTCGGTCGAGTTCAAGGGCGCTATCGCACGCGCCCTGCGCAACCACGCCTGGCCCCTGTTGGAAAAAGGGGACATCAAGCCGATCGTGCACGCAACCTTCCCGCTGGCCGAGGCCTCCAAGGCGCACGCCATGATGGAAGGCGGTGAAAATATCGGAAAAATTGTGCTGACAATGTAAGAAACGCGCGGCGTTCGGCGTATCGCCGCGCAACAGGATACAATCTCGGGTTTCGCCTGGAATTTTTTCCAGGCAGGCCCGTGGGCGGTTGCCGCATCCCTCGGGGCTCACCCCACTCAGACACTTCGCCATGACTTCAGTCGAAAACCGCGCCCGCCTCGTGCTGGGCAACTGGAAGATGCACGGCAACCTGGCCGAGAACGCCGCGTTGCTGACCGAGCTGCGCGCCGCGGATGCTGCGAGCCACTGCGAAATCGGCATCTGTGTTCCGTTTCCCTATCTGGCGCAAGCCGGCTCGGCCCTGACCGGAAGCAGCGTGTCCTGGGGCGCGCAAGATGTCAGCGCGCACGAAAAGGGCGCGTACACCGGTGAAGTCTCCGGCTCCATGTTGAAAGAATTCGGCTGCCGCTGGGCGCTGGCCGGCCACTCCGAGCGCCGTGTGCTGCACGGTGAAACCGACGAGATCGTCGCCGCCAAGGCGCAAGCCGCGCTGGCTGCTAGCGTAACGCCGGTGGTGTGCGTGGGCGAATCGCTGGCCGATCGCGAAGCCGGCAATACGCTGGCCGTCATCGAACGCCAATTGAAGCCCGTGCTGGCGCTGGGCGCTGAAGCCGTCTCGCGCATGGTTCTGGCCTATGAGCCCGTGTGGGCCATCGGCACCGGCCGCACCGCCAGCCCCGAGCAGGCGCAGGAAGTTCACGGCGCCATCCGCGCCGCCTTGCGCGCGCTGGGCGCGGCGCAGGTGCAAGTTTTGTACGGCGGCAGCGTGAAAGCTGCCAACGCCGCCAGTTTGTTCGCCATGACTGATATCGACGGAGCCCTGGTCGGCGGCGCGTCGCTTGTGGCTGAAGAATTTTTGCGTATTGCCGCCATCTAAGTTTCCGTTCCGGAGTCTGTAATGCCCTTGATGCTTAAACTTTTGCTGGCCGTCCAAGTTATTTCGGCGCTGGCTATCATCGTTCTGGTCCTGCTGCAGCAGGGCAAGGGCGCCGACATGGGGTCCGCTTTTGGTAGCGGCTCGTCCGGCAGCCTGTTCGGTGCCACCGGCGCCGCGAACTTCCTGTCGCGTGCCACGAAGTGGGCCGCCGTCGTCTTCTTCGCGTCCACCGCGGGCCTGGCTTATGTCAGCCACAAGGGCACCAGCGGCCCGGCCGTTGATTCCGGCGTGATGCAAAGCTTCCCGTCCGACCGCTCCGTGCCGCAAGTGCCGGGCGCCGCTCCGGCCGCTGGCAGCTCGTCCGTTCCGGGCGCGGCTTCGGTTCCGGCAGCGCCTGCTGCGCCGGCCAAGCCTGACGCATCGGTGCCCTCGGCCCCGGCTCCGGCCGCTGCCGCACCGGCTACCGGTGACAAGCCGGCCGAGACGCCCGCCAAGTAAGCAGTAAGCCCCAGTCAGTGCAAAAAGGCCGGCGTAATGCCGGCCTTTTTCTTTTGCGCGGCAGGCGGGGTAGGGCCGGGTCTGGGTCAGGGTCTGGGGAAAAGATATTGAGAATGGTTCTCATGATTGATATAATCCGCCCGCTTCTTCCCATGCCCAACTGACCAATCCCGCGCCAGCCTCTCATGCCCCTACTGACTGACGACGCTCAAGCCGCCCGTCCGGCGATCGCGCCCTCGCGTGCGATGGCCGTGCTGGAAAGCTGGTTCCGGGGGCATCACAGCTGGTTGCTGGATCGGGTGCAGCGGCATTTGCGCAACCGGGCGGAAGCCGAAGATGTGGCCGCCGAAACGTTTTCGCAGGCGGTCGCCATCCAGGCCCACAACCAGGGCTTGAACGCGGTGCGCGAGCCGCGCGCCTTTCTCACCACCATCGCCAAACGGCAGATCTTCCAGCTGTGGCGCAGGCGCGATTTAGAGCAGGCCTACCTGGAAGCGCTGGCCGTGCAAGGCGAGGGCGTGGCGCCTTCCGCCGAACAACATCAGTTGGTGATCGAAGCCTTGGAGTGCGTGGCGGCGGCGCTGGAAGGCCTGTCCGCCAAGACGCAGCAGGCGTTTTTGTACAGCCAGCTGGACGGCCTGACCTATGCCGAGATCGCAGACAAGTTGGGCGTGTCGGCCAGTATGGTGCGCCAGTACATGGCGCAGGCGTTCCGGCGGATGGCAGGCCTGAATGTCATCGGCTAGGCCCTCAGCGCGGAGCGTGCGTTCGTGAATGCGCATGCTGCCCAAGAGTCCGAGGTCAATGATGCCGCTTTAGGCTGGCTGGTCATCATGCGTTCTGGCGAGGTGACTGCGCAAGAGCGCCAGGACCATGAGGCGTGGCTGCGTGCAAACCCCGCGCACGCGCAGGCCTGGAGCCGTTTGGTCGACGCGGTCGACCGCCCGTTGGGTGTGGTGCGCCAGCCTCAAGCCGTTCAGGCCGCAGGCAGCCGGGCAGACCTGTTGTCTCAGGCCCTGTTGCGCGCTCAGGCCGCAGGACGCGGGCGCCGCCAATGGCTCAAGGGCGCGCTAAGCGTGGCGGGCGTGGGCTCTTTGGCCGCGCTGGCGTTGGCCGAGCGCACGATGCCGCTGACCCAATTGCTGGCGGATCACGTCACCGGCACCGGAGAACGCCGCGCCGTGGCCTTGCCTGATGGCAGCCTGCTTCAGCTGAATGCGCGCACCGCGGTGGATGTGGTGTATTCCGATGCGCTGCGATTACTGATCCTGCGCGAAGGCGAACTGATCATTGATGTAGCGCCATCCGGGATCGGCCCGGCGGCTCGGCCGCCCTTTGTGGTGCGCACGGCGCAGGGAGCGATCCGCGCGCTGGGCACCCGTATCGCGGTGCGGCAGAACCCGGGCAACACGCGGGTTGCCATGTTGCAGCACCGCGTGGCGTTGATTCCCTTGGAGGGCCGCCCGGCCACTTTGGAAGAAGGCGAAACCGCAATCATGACCGAGCACGGCGTAGAGCCGTTATCGGCCCCCGCCGCGACCGCTAGCGCGTGGGAGCAGGGCGAAGTCCAGTTGCATGATCAACCGCTGGCCGATCTGGTTGCGGCCCTGCGGCCGTATCGCCGAGGCTATGTGCGCATCAGTCCCGCCGCGGCCAGGCTGCGCGCGTACGGCACTTATCCGCTGGACGACACCGACCGCACGCTGGCCATCGTGGCCGAGACGCTGCCCGTGCGCGTGCGCCGCTATGCCGGCGGCATGCTCGTCCTGATTGATACCCCCGCCGACGGCTGAAAAAAAAACGTTCGTCCCCACTGTCACTTTTGAGCCGTCGCGCCACATCCCTCTTGAAGCTAGTTCGATTCACGACGTTCTTGAGGGAAATCTCGTCATGTCTACCGTTACCGATCTGCGGCTGTCGCTGCTGGCCGCGGCCCTGGTCGCCTTGTTCTCGACACCGCTCGTCCGGGCGCAGCCCACGGCAAGCCACGCCGCCGCCCCTGCCGATATGGTCAGCCCCGTCTCTGCCCCTGCCGACACGGCCAGCACGCTGCGCGCCTACGACATTCCGGCGCAGGCGCTGGGCAGCAGTCTGGCCCGCATTGCCAGCGAAAGCGGCGAAGCGATCTCGGTAGATGCCGAGCTGGTGCGTGGCATTGATGCGCCCGCCGTGCGCGGACGCTACACGGCCGAGCAGGCCGCCCATGCGGCGATGTCGGGCAGCGGGCTGGAACTGCTGCGCACCGGCAGCGGCAGTTGGGCATTGCGGCGCCCGCTGGCCCCTGCGGCCGGCGTCGTGACGCTGGGGGCGGTCCAGGTCACGGGCGAACGTGATCCCGCCGTCACCGAGAACACCGGCTCGTACACGTCAACCGGGCCCAGCGCCACGGGCACGCCGCTGGCGCTGAGCCTGAAAGAGACCCCGCAGTCGGTCACCGTTATTACGCGGCAGCGGCTGGACGATCAGAAGCTGGAAAGCGTGATTGATGCGCTGGAAAGCACCACCGGCGTCACCGCGTTCCGTCAGGGCATGGGCACCGACCTAAGCGGCCTGTGGTCTCGCGGGTTCACGATTTCGAACTTCCTGGTTGATGGCATTCCCAGTTCCTTGGGGTCGTCCAGCTACTGGCGCAACACGGCCATGTACGACCGCATCGAAGTCGTGCGAGGCGCCACCGGCCTGATGAGCGGCATGGGCACGCCCGCCGCCAGCATCAACCTGGTGCGCAAGCGTCCGACCGCGGATTGGCAGGCGAGCATCAGCGCCGAGGCCGGCAGTTGGGACCGCTATGGCCTGGGCGCCGACGTGTCCGGCCCACTGTCTGAAAACGGCAAACTGCGCGGCCGCCTGGTCGTCGACGAAGAGAACCAGCATTCGTGGATTGATCGCTACGAAAAGCAAAGCCGGCTTGTCTATGGCATTACCGAGCTGGACCTGGGCAGCGCCACCTTGCTCACGCTGGGCTTCAGCTACGAAACCAACAATAACGACTCGCCCCTGCGCACGGGCCTGCCGTTTGCCTACAGCAACGGCGTCCCCACCCACTTCAAGCGGTCGACCAACCCCGCGCCTGACTGGAGCTTTTACGATAGCGAACTGAGCAACGTGTTTGCCTCCGTCAAACACGACTTCGGCAAAGGCTGGAACGGCAAAGTCGAAGTCACGCACACCCGCTACAACTACGACAGCGCCCTGTACTTTCTGACCGGCTCCATTGATCAGGCAACGGGGCAGGGCGCGGCGCTGTGGCCCGTGCGTTGGAAAAGCAACGACAAGCAGACCACGCTGGACGCCCAGATCAGCGGCCCCTTTGACCTGCTGGGCCGCCAACACGAAGTCGTTGCCGGGCTATCGCTGTCCCAACTGCGTTCCGACACGCCCAGCTATGGCGGATGGCTGGGTCCGTGGACGGGTTATGACGGCACGATTGCCGACTTTCATCACTGGGATGGCGCGTCCAACCAGCCCAACTTCGTCAAGGCCGGCGACACCCAAACCAAGGAAACGCAGGTCAGCGCATACCTCACGTCACGCTTCAAGCTGGCAGACCCCACCAGCCTGATCGCCGGCGCCCGCGTCATCAACTGGGAACGCAAGGCCGACACCAGCGTCGTCGGTGTACCCGGCAGCACGCGCGCCGACACGCGCGAGACCGGCGTCATCGTTCCCTATGCCGGCCTGGTTCACGAGCTGAACGAAAACTGGTCCGTCTATGGCAGCTACACCCGCATCTTCAGCCCGCAATCGGCCGCCACCCGCGACGTCAACAACAACGTGCTGGACCCCGAGCGCGGCACCAGTTACGAGCTGGGCGTTAAATCCAGCTTCTTCGACGAGCGCCTGAACGCTGGCCTGGCGCTATTCAAAACCCGGCAAAGCAACCTGGCGAACTACGATGCCGCCACCTCGTCGTACGTGGCGCTGCAAGGCATCACGACCAAGGGCGCCGAACTGGAGCTGACGGGCGAACTCAGCCGCGGCTGGAATGTGGCGGCGGGCTACACGTACTCACTCAGCGAAGACGCCAACGGCCAACGCGCCATCGCCCAGATTCCCCGCCACAGCGTCAAACTCTTCACGACCTACCGCTTGCCGGACGCGCTGAATCGGCTGACGGTCGGCGGCGGCGTCAATTGGCAAAGCACGTCGGGCTATGTGGGCGAAGCGCAGCAATCCAGCTACGCCGTTGTCAACGCGATGGCCCGCTACGAATTCAGCAAGCAATTCAGCGCCACCCTGAACATCAACAACCTGTTCGACAAGGCCTACTACAGCGGCCTGAGCGCCTATGGCGGCGTCTACGGCGCACCCCGCAACGTCATGCTGAGCGCGAAGTACGCGTTTTAAGGGGGCGAGGTGCCCCCATTTCCCTGAGGGGTTCTGTGTTTAAGAAATTCCGTGCTAGAATGCTCGACTTTCTGGCATTGCCTATGGGCAGCGCCAGAAATCTGGTGAAAGCCGACGTGGTGAAATTGGTAGACACGCTATCTTGAGGGGGTAGTGGCGAAAGCTGTGCGAGTTCGAGTCTCGCCGTCGGCACCAAGAATTCCTCGTAAAAAGCCCGCTGAAACGCAAGTTTCAGCGGGCTTTTTGCTTGTCGGTTGAATAGGCAAAAGTGCATAGGCAAAGTGCGTAGCCAAAAAACGCATAGCAAACCAACGCTACAAACACCCTCAGCCCTCAGCCCTCAGTGCAGATTGCCCCCAAACGCAATCGCCGACACCACGAAGGTCACCGCGCTGATCGCCGCCAACGTATACGCGCGCTTTGCCGCATGGGCATTCCCACGGCTCATCCCCACGATTACCGCAATCACCGCCCACAACCCTGTGAACGCCAGCAGCGCCAGCGTGTAGACCCAATCAGACAGATCGTAGCCACCGCCTCCGATCGACGGCGTGCCGCTGTTTTTCGGCCATAGCAGCGCAATCAGCCATCCGGCAACGACGGCAAACACGGCAAGCCAGATCTGGAATCCGCGGTCTTTCAGCATGTTTGGTCCTGGAGTGTCTTTGCGTTAGCAGATGTCAGCCGCCCCTCGGAAGGGCGAAGGCCGGCTGGTATAAAGGGGACTGATGTTTCAACGTAGGGCGAGCATATGTCGATTCAAATGTTGATCCGTTGCGGTGCGGCGCTGTCTCTTATCGCGATGGGTTCGGGATGTTCCATGGTCGGACTTGGAGATTCACGCAGTAGCGAGTGCCAGTGGTATCGCAGCAGCTGCATGCACGAAGGTTCATACGAACCTGGTGAAGAGGACTACGCGGAAGAGGAAGCCAAGCGCCTGAACAAGCAGTCCTCGGACAGGTTGCGGCGTAGCAATTGATTCCGTGTTTGGCGGGCAGGCTGCGGGTTCAATCCTCCAGGTAATGTTCCCGCAAGACCTCCGCGTCTACCTTCAACACGTCGCGCAGATACCGGTCCATTCCGCCGAATTCCTGCTCAATTGCCCGCACCGATGCATCCAGGTAGGCGGGCGCCACTTCCAGCAGCGGCATCATCACATCGTCTTTGACGCCGCGCGCGGCGGACTTGACGAGGATCTCCTGGAAGAACCCGGCATTCCAATGGTTCGATTCCAGGTAGTTCGCGACGATGTCGTCGTGCGCCACACCCAGCGCCGACAGCAGCAACAGCGAGGCGAAGCCGGTGCGATCCTTGCCCGCCGTGCAATGGAATAGCAACGTCTTGCCGGTCATTGCGGTTTGCAGAAATCCGCCGAAGGGTTGTTGATAGCGCGACGGGAATTCGCGATAAATGTCCACCATCATCGACGTGCTGAAGTCTTGCGTGGCTTCGCGCAGGCGCGGCAGCAGCACGGCCATGGCCATGTTGCCGTCCAGCACGGGCGATGCAATCCAGTGAAAGCGTTGACCGAACAGCGGTTCATCATGCGCCTTCTCGGGTTCGGCGCGGAAATCAATGACGGCTTCCAACCCCAATGCGCTCAACTGTTCCAGATCTGCGGTGCTGGCCCGGCCGGGGTTCCCGCTGCGGAAAAGTTTGCCCGTGCGCACGCGGCGGCCGTCGGCGCCCGATAGCCCGCCAAGGTCACGCGCGTTGTGCACGTTTTCAAGGACCAGGCGGCGTTGAATGGCTTCGGGTGTAGTCTGGAAAGAGTCCGTGTGGCGGGTGGTGGCGGGCATGCGTTCCTGGGTTTCAAGTAAGCGGTCGAATGATCGTATCACCGCCGCCGCGCACGAACTCGCCCACGCGTTCGCACGCGCTTAACTGCCCAGTTTCCCCAGCAGGTTGATCAACCGCTCCTTATCCGCCGCGCTTAGCTGGTGGCTCATGCGGGCGTCGTGCGCCTGCACCGCCTGTGTAATTTTCGCCAACGCCACGCTGCCCGCTGCTGTCATTGCCAGCGAATAGGCGCGCTTGTCGTGTTCGGCATCAAGCCGTTCAACGTAGCCCAAGTCTTGCAACTGATTCACGATCTGTACCGCGCCCGACCGCGCGATCCCCAGGATGCGGGCCAGGTCGGTGAGCTTCAAGCAGGCGTTGGCCGAGATCAGCGTCAGGGCTGAGAAGCGCTGGGGGGTGATGTCCCACGGGGCAAGCGCGGCCAGGAAGTCTTCGTAGATCACGATCTGTGCGCGCCGGATGGCATAGCCGATCAGGCCGTCGAGTGCACCGTATTGGATACCGGGAACGTGCGGGTCGAAATGTTCGCCACGCGCGGCGGGGCGCCGGGGGCGTTGGGATGCAGCTCGGGACATGGAGGGGCAATCGCGATTCGGGGCCTCAACACTAATGCAGTCAATGCCGCCGCGCTACCGCATTACGGGAAATCCCCGGGGTGCGAAACCTACCCGGATTTTGTTATGTTGCATAACAAATAAAACCAGGAGTAGACATGCAAATCGTCATCGCCGGCGCAGGCATCGGCGGGCTGACGCTCGCCTTGATGCTGCATCGCCACGGCATCGATTGCCGCGTATATGAAAGCGCGCAGGAACTGCGGCCCTTGGGCGTTGGCATCAACCTGCTGCCCCACGCCGTGGCCGAGCTTGAACAGCTGGGCCTGATGCCCGCCTTGGCCGAACGCGCCATCGAGACTTCGCAGCTGCACTACTACAACAAGCTGGGTCAGCCGATCTGGCGTGAGCCGCGTGGCCTGGAAGCCGGGTATCCGTTGCCGCAGTTCTCGGTGCATCGGGGTGAATTCCAGATGCTGCTCGCGCAAGCGGTGCGTGAACGATTGGGCGAAGGTGCGATCGTCACCGGCATGGTGCTGGAATCCGCGGAACAGGACGCCTCGGGCGCCACGGCGCTGTTCCGCCGGCGCGCGGATGGCAGCACGCATCGCGTGCGGGGCAGCATTCTGGTGGGCGCGGACGGCATTCATTCCGCGTTGCGCCGCCAGCTGCATCCCGTGGGTGATGAACCGCGCTTCTCCGGCCGCATGTTGTGGCGCGCCGTGACCGAAGCCGCGCCCTATCTGGACGGCCGCAGCATGTTCATGGCCGGGCACCAGGACCAGAAGTTCGTCTGCTATCCCATTTCAGAGCCGTTGCGCCAGCAGGGCCGATCGCTCATCAACTGGATCGCGGAACTGTCGGTGCTCGGCGCGGAGTTGCCCGCCACCGATTGGAACCGCCAGGTCGACAAGTCGGTCTTTGCGCATCGGTTTGCCGACTGGCGCTGGGACTGGATCGATATTCCCGCCATCATCGACGGCGCGCAGGCCATCTATGAATTCCCATTGGTTGACCGCGACCCCTTGCCGCGCTGGACGCGGGGGCGCGTGACGCTGCTGGGCGACGCCGCGCATCCCATGTATCCCATTGGTTCGAACGGATCGGCCCAAGCGATTCTGGATGCGCGCTGTTTGTCCGACTGGCTGGCGCAAGCGGCCAAGGGTGGCGTACGCACGCTTGAAACCGCCTTGTTGGAATATGAAGCGGATCGTCTGCCGCGCACGGCGGGCATCGTGCTGCGCAACCGCTTGAACGGCCCCGAGCAAGTCATGCAGATGGCCGAAGAGCGCGCGCCGCAAGGCTTTGCGGACATCAACGACGTGATCGCGCAGCAAGAGCTGGCGGCGGTATCGTTGCGCTACAAACAACTCGCGGGCTTCGACCCCGCGGCTTTGCAGAAGAACAGGGGAACCACGCCATGAGCACACACGACGCATTGATGGACCCGTTGGCGCCGCAGCTGGAACATGTGGCGACCGTTGTCGTCGAGGTCGGCGTGCCGCAAGAAGTGGGCGACACGCCGCAAGGCTGCCGCCGCGTGATTCCCATTACCGGCGGCACGGTGGAAGGCCCGCGCCTGCGCGGCAAAGTGTTGCCGGGCGGGGCGGATTTCCAGGTGATTCGCTCGGCCACGTACACCGACATCCACGCGCGCTACGTCATCGAAACGCCGGATGGCGAACGCATCTATGTCGAGAACACCGGCATCCGTACCGGCCACGCGGACGACATCGCGCGGCTCGTACGCGGCGAACCGGTTGACCCGGCCCGCATTTATTTCCGCAGCTATCCGCGTTTTGAAACGGCGTCGCCCGCCTTGGGCTGGATGAATGAAAGCCTTTTCATCGGCACGGGCGCGCGTTACCCGGATCGCGTCGAATTGCGCTTCTACCGCATTTGCTGAACCCGCGGCACCCGCCGCGGCATGAATATAAAAACGACTCGGAGACAACCATGACATCAATGCTGCGCCGCCTGTTTGGCGGCTTCCTGCTGTGCCTGCCGATTGCGGCGATGGCGCAGTTTCCCAATGGCCCCGTGCGCCTGAACGTGGGCTTCCCGCCGGGTACCGGGCCGGACATTGTGGCTCGCACCTTGTCGCAACACATGGGGCCGCTGCTGGGCGAAAGCGTGGTGGTGGAAAACAAGGTGGGCGCGGGCGGGCAGATCGCCGCGCAGACGGTGGCGCGCAGTCCGGCCGACGGCCAGACGCTGCTGCTGGGCGAGGTCGGCTCCATCAGCATTTCGCCTGCCACCTATCGCAACTTGAACTACAACCCGTCGCGCGACTTTGCGCCGATCTCTGAAGTGGTGCGCGCCGATTTCGTGCTGGTCGTGCCGGCCGATTCACCGTATCAGGACTTGGCCGCGTTCGTTGATGGCGCCAAGAAAGCGTCAGACCGCATCAATTTCGCGACCTTCGGCGCCGGTACACCGGGCCATTTTGGCGCGGAGCTGTTCGCACGCGAAGCGGGTATGAAGATCGAGGCCATCCACTACCGGTCCACGGGGGATGCGGTGTCGGGCCTGGTATCCGGCGCGGTGCAGGCCGCGTTCGTGACGACGGCGCTGGCCGTGCCGCAGGTGCAAGGCGGCAAGCTGCGCGCGCTGGCCATCACCGGCGCGCAACGCTCGCCCGCGCTGGCGGCCGTGCCGACGTTTGCGGAGCGCGGGTTGCCGGCAATCAACTTCGGCGCTTGGTTTGCGCTGTTTGCGCCCGCCGGTACGCCGGAGGCAGTGCTGAACCGCTTGCAGAAAGACAGCGCCGCCGCATTGCGCCAGCCCGCCGCCGTGCGCAGCTTGGGTGAGGCAGGCTTCGTCGTGGTGGGGTCCGACCGCCAAGCGCTGCAAGCCTTGCTGACGACGGAATCCAAACGCTGGTCCGACGTGGTGAAAGCCACGGGCTTCCGGGCGGACTGATCGGCGTCACGTGCCGGGGGCGCATGTGCGGCACCCGGCACGATCAGGGCAATACAGGTTCCTCGGCCAGATACGCCGCATGCAGCAACGCCATGAAGGGCGGCGCCTCGGGCATGGCCGTGTCACCGATCCGGTTCACGGCAACGCCCGGCGTCCAGGAATTCATGACTGCCGCGCCCGCCAGAGTTGGCAGCGTGTCCCGCGTGATGGTCTGCACCCGTTGCGGCACGCCCATCTTTTCCAGTTGCCGTTGCACGATGCCCATCGTGGTGCCCGTCAGCATGGCGGCATCGGGCCATACGACGGCACGCCCATCCCAGAACGCCAGGTTCCAGATCGACGCCTCGCTCATACGCCCATGGCGGTCCATGAATGCCGCATCGTCAAACCCTTGCGCGGCGGCTTGGCGCAGTAGATAGGTCTTCGCGACTTCGCCAACGTGCTTCACCGACGGCAGCATGCGCTCATGCTCGACCACCGCCAGGGACAAGGGGCCGGCCGGTCCGGACGAGGGCGGACCGGTGCGCACCAACACATCCAGCGGCGTGTGCCTGTCCGCAACGGTGAACTCGCCCGCGGGGGAATACACGGTCGCCACCAGCGACACGTCCGCGGGGCCCGCCTGGATCGCGGTGCGCAGCGCGTTCAAGATGACCGCATCCGGTAGCGCCTGGCCGAACATCTCAAGCGAGGCGGCGCGCAATCGCGCGCGATGCAGATCCAGCCCGCGTACCTGGCCGCTGCGCACCTGCATCGCGGTGAAGTGCGCGTAGCCGGCGAGAGCCAGCGGGGCCAGGTCTGCGGCGGTGGCGGCCTGGCCATTGCGTTGCGTGACAAAGGAAAGGGCGGGGGCGGGCATCCGAAAAGCTCCAAGGTGATCATCAAGTTCCACCACTATCCCGAATTGCCATCACCGGGGGAAACGAGTAATTTTCATCCGATCATTAAATCTGGCTTGAAGATCATGAACCGAATGCTGCCCGGCACCCGCGCGTTACGCACCTTCGAAGCCGCCGCACGCCATCTGAATTTCACCCGGGCCGCCGACGAGGTCGGGCTGACACCCGCCGCCGTCAGCTACCAGATCAAAGAGATCGAAGCGCAACTGGACATCGTGCTGTTCACGCGCACCAGCCGCAGCATCCAGTTGACGCCGGCGGGGGTGGTGCTGTTTGACGCGACGACAGACGCGCTCGATACCCTGCATCGCGCGGCCGCCAAAGCGCGGCGCATGAGCCGCGGGGCCGGGCATCTGCGCGTGTCCGTCGGCGCTCGCTTCGCCACAAACTGGCTGCTGCCGCGCCTGCCGGCGTTTCGCGACGCGCACCCGGGGCTTGAGCTGACGTTCGATATCAGCGACGCCGTGCGCGACTTCGATGCGGAGGATGTGGACATCGCCATCCGCTTCGGCGCGGGCCACACCCCCGGCGCGATCTCGCATCGCTTGTTCCATACCATCGTCGTGCCGGTGTGCAGCCCGGCGTTGCTCGAACAGAGCCCCGCGCTGGTCTCGCCGCGCGACCTGTTCAACCACACCTTGTGCTTTGTGGACTGCAAACCCGGCGGCATCGTCTGGCCGAATTGGCCGATGTGGATGGCGGCGGCCGGTATCGACGATTTCGACGACAGCCGCAGCGTTGCGTTCACGGAATCCAGTCACGTCGTGCAAGCCGTGATCGATGGCGGGGCCGTTGGGCTGGTGGAATGGGAACTGGTCGAACGCGATGTGCAGGCCGGCCGCCTGGTACGTCTGTTCGAGGTGGGCGTGCGGGTGGCGCCGCAGTACGCCTATCACCTCGTGTACCCCGAAGGCAGCGATGCCGATCCCCGCGTGTCCGCGCTCCGGGACTGGATATTGAATCTTGTCGGGCAAACGTCTACGCATATTGCACCGTAGATGTAGAGGTTCACAGCACATTGGTGCCATGAATAGAACAGTTTGTTCCGTCCAAAATCGGCCATTTTTGGGCGGGGACTAGTGCGTCCGTCATGGGCCTGCCGGTAGAATCCCTCCGCATATCACCCCCTATCTACCAGTCGAAAGGTCCATATTCTTATGAGCAACGCATATCTCGACGCACTCAAGAAGCGCCGCACGCAGTATTCGCTGGGCCGCAACCTGTCGGCCTCCAAAGAAGAACTGGCAACCCTGATCCAAGACGCGATCAAGCACAGCCCCTCGTCGTTCAATTCGCAAAGCTCGCGCGCCGTCATCCTGTTTGGCGCTGAAAGCGTGAAGCTCTGGGATCTGGCCATCGAAGAAGTGCGCAAGGTGGCGCCGGCCGAAGGGTTCGACAAGACCGAAGCCAAGCTCAAGAGCTTTGCCGCTGGCGTGGGCACCGTGCTGTTCTTCGAAGACCAGGACGTTGTGCGCAGCCTGCAAGAAAAGTTTGCGTTGTACGCCGACAACTTCCCCGTGTGGTCGGAACAGTCGGGCGGCATGGCCCAGCTGTCGGTCTGGGCTGCGCTGGCCAACGCTGATGTCGGCGCCAGCCTGCAACACTACAACCCGCTGATCGACGGCGTAGTGGCGCGTGAATGGAAGGTGCCGGCTTCGTGGAAGCTGCGCGCGCAAATGCCGTTCGGCTCGAACGAAAACGGCTTTGGCGACAAGCCCTTCATGGACGACGCCGAGCGTTTCCGCGTGGTCGGCTGAATCAAATCGCCGGGACGCCGTCAGGCGTCTGCATGACGGCAGGTCTCAAACCCGCATTGCCCATCAAGGGGAATGCGGGTTTTTTCATCGGTGCATAATGTCCGCTGACCCGCCCGCATTCTGACCGTGGCAGGGCTTGCTTAACCGCGCCGCCACATGCGCGCACGCTTCGAGGAGATGCCGTTGGACCCGATACTTGCCGGACTGTCGAGATCACTGCCGCAGGCCAAGACCGTCGAGCAATTGACCCGCCCGTTGTTGGACATGCTGGGCAGCGTCACAGGATTGGAATCCACCTATCTCACCTCTATCGATTTGGCGGCCGACTTGCAGCATGTGCGCTTTGCACGCAATGCGGGCGATATGCAGATTCCGGAAGGCTTGTCGGTGCCGTGGTCCGACACGCTATGCAAACGTGCGCTGGAAGAAGGCCGCCTGTGTACCAGCGACGTCGCCAATTGCTGGCCCGACTCCGAAGCCGCCCGCCAACTGGGCATCCAGACCTACGTGAGCGCGCCCGTTCGTACCGATGAAGGCACGCTGCTTGGGACGCTTTGCGCAGCCAGCGCGCAACAACACCAGATCCCGCCGCAGGCCGAAGTGGTGCTGAAGCTGTTCTCCAACGTGATCGCCAATTTCCTGGAACGTGAAATCCTGATGGAGCAGTTGCAGGCCGCGAATGTCCAGCTGCTGTCCTACGCGCTGACTGATCCGCTGACGGGCCTGCCCAATCGCCGCGCCTTGTATGAAGAACTTGAGCGCCTTGAAAAGCGGGCGCTGCGAGAAGGCGGAAGCGTCCTGGTCGGCGTGATTGACCTGGACGGCTTCAAAGGCATCAACGATACCTACGGCCACCAGCAGGGCGACGTGTTCCTGCAAGAGATTTCACGCCGGCTGGCCAGCACCTTGCGCACGTCCGACATGCTGGGCCGCATCGGCGGCGACGAGTTCGTGCTGATCGGCCCCGGCCCGGCCATTGAACGCGGCAACATCGGCCCCGGCGGCGAAGCGCAACGCGGCGAAGCCGAAGACGCCGCCCGCGCGCTGGAAGAACGCGCTACGGCGGCCACCATCGGCCGCTATCAGTTGGGCGATGCGGTCGTGCCCTACGAGGGCGCCAGCGTCGGCGTGGTGGCCGTCGACCCGCGCGGCTTGGACGCCGAATCCGCCGTCCGCCTGGCAGATGCCCGCATGTACGAAATCAAGCGGGCGCGCAAAGGGGCGCGGACGATACATTGAGGGGTAATAGCCCCATCACCGATACGCACGCTCCGCTGCCGACCACTTCAGCGTCTTGCGCCACTTGCCGCCTTGCTGGCGCAATTGCAGATCAAAGTACCCGTCCGTCTTCTCCGGCAGCACCACCAGGATGTTGCTGGCGTCGGACATGTCGTGGTCGCGTGTGCCATCGGGGTGCCAATCCCCCGCGATGGATTTGAAGAACGACATGGGTTGTGCGAAGACCACGCGCAGCGTGGGGCCGTCGATGTGGAACAGGTACAGGGCTTCGAAGTTGGCGCCGCCGCCTGAATAGCCTTCGCTCCATCCGGCGCGCACGCCGAAGGCCACGGCGCCGGGGGCGATCTTGTAGGCGGCCAAGTCGAAGCGCTTCCATTCGGTGGGTACCGACAGCAGCGGGGCTTTCGCGTCTTCAGTGGCCAGGTCTTGGGGCAAGTCGATGTCGGTGTCGCTCCAATCGGTAGGCGTCTTGACGGGGCCATCGGTGCGCGCAAGCAAGGTGGGTGCTGCGCCGGGCGTCGTGCCGAACACGCCGAACCAGACGCCGTTCTTCTCATCGTCGCTAGACAAATCGGCGCATTCTCCGCCGCCAAATTTGAGCAATTGCGCCGCGCGTTCGGGCGTCGACGCCAGGCACACCATTGCGACGAACGTTCCGCCGCGTTGCGCCCAGGGCTTTGCGCCAGCGACCACAAGGCGCGTGGGATCTTGGCCGGGGGCCAATTGCTGCACCAGGTATTCGCGCGTGAAGCCGGGGGGCAAGGCAACGCCCAGCCCGTCGGGTTGGGGTGCGCCGCTCATCTGGCTGTCGTACATTCTGCGGGCGTCTTCCGTTTGGAGGGCGCTGCGGGCCTTGTCCAGGGATGGCACGGTGGTGTCGGCCGATGCGGGAAGGCAGGGCAGGCCGGTGCCGAACAGGGAAGACAACAATAGCGATGCGAGTCGGTTGCGCATGGGAAGGAAGCGGTCTCGGTAGAGGAGGCCGGCGCAGGATAGCCCGGGCGCACGTTTCAGAACGTTGAACTCTGTTTCTATTTTGTAAGTTGATTTCATGCAAAATGGCGCGCTGCTGGCGACGACAGGCAAGACGCTTCGGCGATGCCTGATAAATTTGCGCCTTCCCCGGCGATAGAACAGATCCGATGCTTAAAAGAACACTAACGGCTTTTGGAATGGGCGCGGCGATGTCCCTGGCGGGCACGGCGGCGTCCTACGCGCAGGCCCCGCAGCAGGCGTCCGCGCAAGCGCCACAGCCGTCGGAACCGTCCGAGCGTTACGGCCCCTTTGTCTACTTTCCCAGCGCGCCCAACCTGCTCGTCTACAACACGGGCGTGGGCGCCAACGACATGCTGCACCTGAAAAAGGTGCTGCGCGAGCACCCGTCCATTGCCACGCTGGTATTGCAGAACAACGGCGGCGGGCTGGTGCATATGGGGCTGATCATTGGTGAAGAAGTCTACGAGCGCGGGCTGAATACCTACATTCCCAAAGACAGCTATTGCGCATCCGCATGCGCGTTCGTGTTCTTTGCCGGGCGTCAGCGCGTGGCGGACGGGCGTTTGGGCGTGCATCAGATCACCTCGCCCGAGATGACGAGCGAACAGGCGCAGTTGGGCGTGTCGGACATTGTGGCGACCTTGCCGAAGTACGGCGTGTCGGCGGATGTGCTGGGCATCATGTTCAGTACGCCTTCGAAAGAGATGTACTTCTTCTCGCCGCAGGAGATCGCCAAGTACGGCATCAACCGGACGGGGAACACGCAGACGGCACAGCGCAGCGCACCGCAAGGCGGGCACGTTTACGCGCCAGCGGCAGCGACGGCACAGTCGCAATCGCAGCCACAGCCGCAGCCGCAGCCGCAGCCGCAATCGCAACCGCAACCGCAATCGCAATCGCAGCCGCAACCGCAATCGCAGCCGCAATCGCAATCGCAGCCACAGCCACAGCCCCAACCCCAAGCCCCCGTTCAATCCGCGCATTCAGGACCGGCGCCGGCCGCCACCCCCACGCTGCAAAAGGACGCCGCACCGGCTCCGCTGACCGATGAGCAGCGGGCGATCAACGCGGCGGCCCTGATGATTCAAACGGGCGCGGGCAACAACGAAGACGCGCTGAAATTCACGCGTGAGTTCTACGCGGATACGGTCGACTACTTCAAGAAGCGGCGTCCGAAGTCGGAAATCCTGGCGGATAAGGAAGCGTACTTTGCGCGTTGGCCTATTCGCCGGTTCACCGTGGACCAGACCTCGCTGGTGGCGCGTTGCACCGACGGCCGCTGCCTGGTGGCCGGCATCTACGACTACAAGGTTTCCAGCCCGAAGCGCGGTAAAACCGCTTCTGGCACCTCGAACTTCACCTACGTGCTGGACTTGCGCAACAACTATCGCATCGTGATGGAAGACAGTGAAGTCATCAGCCGCTAAGCCGAACCGGCAGGCCCTTGTAAAGAGAAGAACGCAATGAAATTGGCATGTTCCGCAGTAAAAGCCGTGTTCCTGACCGGCTTGTTCGCGCTGTCCGCGCCAGCGATGGCGATCAATTGCGCCAAGGCTGGCACCGCCGTCGAAAAGCTGATCTGCTCAGACAAGAAAACCGTGGCGGCCGATGCCAAGCTGAATCGCGCCTACCAGGCGATCTTGAAGCTGGCGCCGGACGACAGCATCCGCGCGATGCTGGTGGCCAGCCAGAAGCGGTGGCTCGAAGCGCGTGACCGGGCGCTGGACCGTCTGCTCAGGGACCCGGACGGCGTGCCTGACGACAAGAGCATGGGTGAGATTGCGCGTGAGCTGATCGAGAACCGTATCGGGCAGTTCCAGGAATCCGGCAGGGGGACCGTCGCACCCACCATGATTCGCCAGGCGCAACAGCAACAGACGTTCCAGTCGCGATTCACGGGCGGCGCTTTCGCGGGCTATTGGACGACTTGCGACGTGCTGCCCGGTGACGACGTTGACTACGCCTGCTTTGCCATTCGCCACTACCAAAACAATGACCGCGTGTGCTCGGTGGACGAGTCCTGGGCGTCGGGGGCGGTCTACACCAAGCGCTACGTCGCCAACGTGGTGGATGGCAAGCCGCATGTCATCGCGTCGTGCTCGTTCAGCAGCGCCGATGAAGCCTGCGCCACGGTCGGCGACACGAAAGCGAATTGGAACCGCAAGCCTGAAGCGCCGCAATACGTGTATGCCGACAAGCCTTTGCCGAAGCTGGATGGCGAGATCGACGCGTCGGACGATACCGAATGGGTGCAGGCCTGTCTGACGGACCCCGGGTATCCGCCCGCGCAATAGTTCAACGGGCAGCGGGCTGTATTAAGGCTCATGCCCGTCGATATTTACGCTGATCAGCAAAACTTTCTGTTTCCAGAGGGCAGAGGCTCCATCGCGTCTTAAAATCCGGCATTGCAGATTTTCGCGGCCCGCATTGATGGCCTCGAAACCGAACCGAGAGATATCGATGGATAAGCGACAAGACCTGGAACCGCTGGCGATCCAGGACGGCGCGGCGCAGGCGGGCGCAGGGCTCACAGGCCCCGCGCAGACCGGCGCAGTTCAGGCCGGCACTGCGCCTGCTACCGCGTTGCACACGGCAGGGTCGAACACGCCCGACGCCATCGCCGACGCCGACGCCATCGCCATCGATATCGAAGCCGATCCCACGCTGGGCTACGCCTCGATTCAAAACGCGGTTCCCGTCGTTCGCACGTTGCGCGTGACGAACCGGTCGGCGCATACCTTCGAGAATATTGAAGTCCGGCTGCGCTGCAATCCCGCCTTCGCCCTTCCTGTGACGCTGCGCTTTGACGTGCTGGTGCCAGGAGAAATCCGCAGAATTTCTCCGCTGGACTTGACGCCCGACCACGCCTACGTGGCCGACTTGCAAGAAGCCGTGCGCGCCAGCATCGACGTAGTGGTGCAGTCAGGCACGCAGGAATTGGGCCGGGCATCGCAAGCGATTTCCGTGCTGGCGTATGACCAATGGGCTGGCACGCGTGCCTTGCCGGAATTGTTGGCCGCGTTTTCCATGCCGAACAATCCGGCTGTGGATGTGCTGATCGGCAAGGCGTCCAAGCTGCTGCGCGCGCAGCACGCCGATCTGCAAATGAACGGCTACCAGTCCAAAAGCCGCGATGTGGTGTGGAAGCAGGTGTCCGCCATCTACAGCACGCTGGCCGCAGAATCGCTGCATTACGCCGAACCGCCCGCGTCGTTTGGGGTGGACGGCCAGAAGATTCGCACGCCGGATCGCATCATGGACGCCCGGGTGGCGACGTGCCTGGATCTGGCGATGCTGTTCTCGTCCTGCCTGGAGCAGGCGGGCTTGCGCCCGGTCATTCTGATGAAGGACGGGCACGCCTGGGTAGGCGTGTGGCTGCATCAGGCCTGTTTTGCTGACCCGTTGACGGACGACGTGCAAGCCGTCAGAAAGCGCGTGGACAGCGGCGAATTCCTGGTGTTTGAAACCACCGGCATCGCGCAGCATCCGAACTTTCGCCCGTCGTTGCGGCGCGCATTGGAGCAGGGCGCAGCCCATCTGCGCGAAGAGAACACCTTCCGTTACGCCATCGATGTGCATCGCGCGCGTGAATTGCAGATCAAGCCGCTGCCGTCGCGCGTGGTCTCGGTAGCGCCCACGGATGCGGATGACGCCGAACGCCCCGCCGCCATCGAACCCACGCCCGAGCTGCCGCCGCTGGACCCGGAATTTGTGATCAGCCTGGAGCCCGCCGACGACACGCCGGAAGGCCGGCTGGCCAAGTGGAAGTCGCGCCTGCTCGACCTGACGCTGCGCAACCGTCTGTTGAACTTCAAGCTGACCAAGTCCACCTTGCCGCTTGTGGTGCCGGATCTGGCGCAGCTGGAAGACGCCATTGTCGACGGCAGCGAATTCCGCATCCGTCCGTTGCCTGCCGCCCTGATGGATGGCAGCGACCCGCGTGTGGCCGATGTGCATGTCAGCCGAGGCGGCCGCGCGCCGCTGGATGACATGGCGCTGGACGCGTTGGGCAACAAGGAACTGATTGCGCGCGTCACCCAAGAGGCGCTGGACGCCAACCTATTGACCATCTTCGGCGCAGCGCGCACCGGGCTGGAAGAGGGCGGCGCGAACACGTTGTACCTGGCGATGGGCATGCTGCGCTGGACCGAAAGCCCCGGTGCGGAAAGCGCGCATCTGGCGCCGCTTATCCTGGTGCCGGTGTCGCTGCAACGGCAGTCGGTGCGCAGCGGCTTCCGGTTGGTGCGCCATGACGACGAGACCATCATCAACCCCACGTTGCTGCAGATGCTGCGCAACAACTACGAACTGCGCATTCCGGGCCTGGACATCCTGCCCGCTGATGACAAGGGCGTCGATGTGGCTCGTGTGTTGCAGGCGTTCCGGCTGGCCGTGCGGGAAATCGCGGGCTGGGAGGTGCTGGAACAGGTGCACTTGGGGATCTTCTCGTTCACCAAGTACCTGATGTGGAAAGACCTGCAAGACCGTACCGAGCAGCTGAAAGCCAATCGTGTCGTCAAGCATCTGATTGATCACCCGGGGCAGGCGTTTGCAAAAGAACCCTTCGATCAACGCTTTGACCGCCTGGACGAAAGCTACAAACCCGAAGACCTGCTGACGCCGCTGCTGTCTGATTCCTCGCAGCTGAAGGCGATCTGCGCGGTGGACGCGGGACGCGACCTGGTGCTGGAAGGGCCGCCGGGTACGGGCAAGAGCCAGACCATCACGAACCTGATCGCGCATCTGCTCGCGCGCGGCAAGACGGTGTTGTTCGTCTCGGAAAAAATGGCCGCGCTGGAAGTCGTGCACCGCCGTTTGGCCAATATCGGCCTGGGCCCGTTCTGCCTGGAACTGCATTCGTCCAAGGCGCGTAAATCCGAGGTGCTGCAACAGCTGGGCCGCGCGCTGGACCATAGCGGCCAGCGCACAAGCGACGATTGGGCGCGCGAAGCCGAACGCCTGACGGTGCTGCGCCAGGACTTGAACGGGCTGGTCGACGCGTTGCATCACACGCATTCCAATGGCCTGACGGTGTATGACGCCATTGGCACCTGCATTCAGAACGCGGGCAAGGAGCCGTCGCCCATGTTCTGGGCGGATGCGCACGCGCACCATTACAAAGACCTTGCGCAACTGCGCGAGACGGCGCGCCGCATGTCGACCTTGTCCAAAGAGCTGGGCGTGCTGCATGGCCATCCGCTGGCGCATATCGGCATGGCCGAATGGAGCCCCAGCTGGCAAGACGCGCTGCTGGCCGCGGCGCAGGCGCTGGAGCAGGCAGTGGCAGGCTTTCAGGCGCAGGCCGTGGTGGCGGGCGACGGCGTCGGCGTGCCGGCGCAAGGGTTGAGCCTGGATGCCTACGCCCATCTGGATCAGTTGATCGACGTGCTGCTCGCAGCGCCGCAAGTGCCTGCGGGCCTGGCCACGCAGGCGCACGACCCGGCGGCGCGCTTTCAAGTGCAGGCGCTGGCTCGCCACGGTCTGGCGCGCAACGCCCATTGGGCGCAGGTGGGGGCGCAATGGAACGCGCAATTGGCCGAGCTTGATGCCAATACGCTGAAAGCCGAGTGGCTGTCGGCATGTTCGGCATGGTGGCCGAAGTCTGTCTTCGCCAAGGGCGGCATCCGCAAGCGTCTGGCGATCTATCGCACGGATGGCCAGCGGCCGGATGAGGCGTCAATGACCGCCATGCTGGCGCCGCTGGCGCTGGTGAATATCGAAGACCGCGAACTGGCCGTCTTGAAGGTGGACGCACAGCGCTTGCTGCAAGACAGCTACACAGGCTTGTCCACCGATTGGGAACAGGTGCAGCGGCATGAACAATGGGCTGAGCGCTTCGCCGATGCCGTCACGCGGGTTGCCGGCGACCCCTTGACGGCGGCGGCCCTGCGCACCCGCCTGCAAGCGCTGGTGGGCGAAAGCCGCGCCTTCCTGCAACCGGGTTCACCGCTGGGCAAATCGTTGCTGGCCTATCGGGATGCATGGCGCGCCCTGCAAGACCGACTGGCAGAAGTGGATGCGCTGGCCAAACCCACCGAAGCACTGGCGGGCGCATCGGATGCCAACGGCGCGCTGGAACGCATTCAGGGCGTGCTGGCGGGCTGGCGTCATAACAAGCAGTTCTTGATGCCGTGGTGCGTGTGGCGTCAGGCGCGCGAGCAAGCCATTGCGTCGCAACTGCAAGGCCTGGTTGCTTTCCTGGAGCAGGGCCGCGTGCCCTTGGAACAGGTCGAAGCGCATTTTGAATTCAGTTATCGCAACTGGTGGGTGAAGAAAGTCATCGACCATTCGCCCGTGTTGCGCGCGTTTTCCAGTGCCGACCACGAGCGCAAGATCCGCGAATTCCGCGATGCCGACGACCGCTTCCAGAAGCTGACGTCTGCCTACATCGCCGCCGTGCTGGCTGGCAAAGTGCCCGATGGCAACGGTGTTCTGGTCAGCCCGGATAGCGAGCTGGGCTTGCTGCGCCGCGAACTGCAAAAGAAGACGCGCCACGTTCCCGTGCGCCAATTGATGCAGCGCTTGCCGTCGCTGCTGCCCAAGCTCAAGCCTTGCCTGCTGATGTCGCCATTGTCGGTGGCGCAGTATCTGGACGCCGGCCATTCACAGTTTGATGTGGTGGTCTTTGACGAAGCGTCGCAGATTCCGGTGTGGGATTCGGTGGGGGCCATTGCGCGCGGCCAGCAAGTGGTGGTGGTGGGCGACACCAAGCAGCTGCCCCCCACGAGCTTCTTCAGCAAGTCCACGCCGGAAGAGGATGGCACGGGCGATGATGGCCAGGTCGAAGACCTGGAGAGCATTCTGGACGAGTGCCTGGGCGCCGACATGAACCGGCTGCGCTTGCAGTGGCACTACCGCAGCAAGCACGAAAGCCTGATCACGTTCAGCAACGTCACGTATTACGACTCGCAGCTGATCACCTTCCCGTCGCCCGTCACCGATGACGTGGCCGTGCGGCTGGAGAAGGTTGCGGGCATCTACGACCGGGGCGGCAGCCGTACCAATCGCCGCGAAGCTGAAGCCATCGTGCAAGGCATCGAACAGCATTATCTGGACAAGGCCCGCCGACGCCAGACATTGGGTGTGGTGACGTTCAACCAGCCGCAGCAATCCCTGATCGAAACCCTGCTGGACGCCCGCCGCCGCGCCAACGCCGAACTCGACAAGGCGATCTCTGCGCAGTCGCGTGAACCGCTCTTTATCAAGAACCTGGAGAACGTGCAGGGCGACGAGCGCGACGTGATTTATTTCTCGATCACGTTTGGCCCGGATTCCGCCGGAAAGATGACGATGAATTTCGGGCCGCTGAACGGCGAAGGCGGACATCGCCGCCTTAACGTGGCGATTTCCCGCGCGCGCGAAGGCGTGGTCATCTACAGCACGTTGATGCCGGAACAGATCGATTTGTCTCGCGTTCGGGCCACCGGCGTGCGCGATTTGAAGCACTACCTGGAGTTTGCGCTGAAAGGGCCGCGCGCCTTGGTGGAACAATCGCTGCCGACCGGCCGCGAGCCGGACAGCCCCTTCGAAACGCAAGTCATCAAGGTGCTGCGCAATCATGGCTGGGTGGTGCATCCGCAAGTGGGATGCTCTGGCTACCGCATCGACATGGGCGTGGTGGACCCGCGCGCGCCGGGCCGCTATCTGATGGGCATCGAGTGCGACGGCCGCGCGTATCACTCGGGCGCCACCGCGCGCGATCGCGACCGCTTGCGCCAGGTCGTGCTTGAAGGGCTGGGCTGGCGGCTGCATCGGGTGTGGTCCACCGACTGGTGGATCAACCCCGAACGTGAAGTGGAGAAGATTCTGGCCCGATTGAATGCGGAGCTGGAACGCAAGGTCGAAGACGAGCCCGAGGGGGAAGCCGCGGAGGCCGAGGCCGAAGCCGCTGTTGGGTCCGCTGTTGGGTCCGTCGTTGGGTCCGCTGCTGAATCCGCTGTTGAATCCGCGGGCGCGCGGGAGTTTGTGATCACGACGGAAGAAGGCGATACCGCATGGGCATCGGCGGACAGCGCGACGGGCAGCGTATCCACGGGTGGCGTCGCGACCTATCAACTGGCCGACCTGAGCGCTGCCGGCGGTGATTCAGACGCCTTCTACAGCCGCACCAACAACGCGCAATTGGCGGAACAATTACGGCTGGTCATCGACACGGAAGGCCCCATCGCCGAGACCGTGCTGCACCGTAAAGTCGCCCGTGCCTGGGGCCTGGAACGCACCGGCGTCCGGATCGTTGAACGGTTGCGGACGTTGACGCCGATGGACGTGGGTCAGACGGACGAAGGCGACGCCACGTTCTATTGGCCCGCTGGCGTCGCGCCCGAAACCTGGAACGGGTTCCGCGGCGCAAGCGACGACGACGCCACCCGCCGCCGCGTGGATGATGTGTGTATTCAGGAACTGGCAAACGGCGTGCTGCACGTGCTGTCCATGACGGGCAACGCGCCGAAAGCGGATGTGATCAAGTCGGTGTGCCGGATGTTAGGCATGTCGCGCACGTTGGCGGATGCAGAAGCACGCATCGCACACGCGATAGCCGCGCTGGCGCAGCGCGGCGTGGTGCGGGAAGAGATGGGGATGTTGCGGGTGGGGTAGGTGGCGGGGCGGGGCGTTACGGCGCTGATGTGTTGGCTGGTAAGTTGTGTCATTGGGAGATCTGGTGCAACCTCCAGCGCCGATACGTTCATGCATATAGGCGTTTAAGTGCGCTACCTATAAGCAGCGCCAATACCGAAACAGCCATCCCGCCGTAAGCGAGGTAAAGCGGAATTTTTATATCGGAAGGTATGGTGCGAACATCATTTTCACCAAAAATATGATGAACATTATTGATTGGCCAAAACGTCGCTTTGTGAAGAACTAGCCATATCAGGAGCGTGGTGGAAATGGCCAATTTTTCGTAGAGCGTCAGTTGAGATCTGGTCCTGCCATTCGCCATGGGGTGGCTTGTCAACCGGATGGCGTCGTCTAGTTTGAAGTAGTAGAAATACGCTGCAGAGGAAATATAAACGACGAACGCCAAGACAAAGACCAGTCCTGCAATGGCGCCGATATGTTGTCCGCTTAGTTCTGTCATTCGAAAATCAACTCGTATCCCGTTGTGCTCAAGTCAGCGCCGAGCGACTTACCGAGAGCGGCGCTTTCGTTCCCTGCCCATATGGACGCGCCGATGACGCCCGCCTCGCATATCAAACCGGGGGCGCCTCCTGCCGGAACGAGCATAGCGCAGAAAGCAACGCCTCCCGACGCCGCCATTGATCCACCTGCAATGTTGGCAGCTAGCCCTAGCGTTTCTCGTGAGCTCGCGACCACGCATTCTTTTTGGCTTGTGTCCTCTGCCGCGCAGACCTCATATACATCTTGCCCTGCCTTGCCAACGCTGAAGGCTAGCGCCAGTTTTGCAGCTCTTGATTCATATTTTTGAAACCAGTCATATAGTTGCTGCTGATATCGCACATAGATGGGGGTGCCGCCTGAGCGCCAGATATGTGTAACGGACTTGCTCGATAGATTCAGCGCCGCGGACAACTTTATTTGATCGGGGATGCCGGCTCGAGCCAGCAACATCCGTTTGAACTTGGTATCAATGTCCGCAAGAATCGCTGCCCGTTCAGCGCGAAACTGAGCGTCTCTGAGATTTCCTGACCGTGCAAGCGCTTGCTGAGCCGCGTCTTCAAGACGATCCAGCGCAGACTTAATGCCCTGTCCATACGATTTCAAGAACGTGCCTGTGGCTCCCACGACGTTATCGCCATTTTGTCCGATCGCGTAGGCAAGAAGATCCCAGTTGTCGAACATGGTTTGCACATGATGAACCGCGAGTTTTGTTCGTAGCGATTCAACCTCTTTGACTGAGTGGATCAGCTTCATTGATTCGGCAGTGTAGTTCTCATTCTCGTAATCGCTCGAGACGAGAATAATGCTGCCGTATTGCGCATATTTTCCGAGATGGTCGTTCAATTTTATGAAGCGCTTCACATGTTCGGGGCTGCGGTCCGCAAGTAACTCTGCCGCCAAACGTCCAATGCCAATAGGTTGGCGACGATCTTGGATGTAAAAAGAAACCTGTGCCATACCGTACACAAGTTGCTTGGTCGGTTCTTCTGGCCGTTCCGTTGGAGGTTGCTCGCTTTTTTCTGGCGGTGAGGACATACCGGAGCCATACTCCTCTAGCCAAAATTGCTGACTAGCGAGCAAAACTGCGCCACAAGATGTGCGCATCCCGTCCAGCGCTAGTTCTCGATCGCTGCCGCAGGAGAGGGAACCCTCCACAATGGGGAACGTACCATTGCATTTCGGGCAGGAAACCATATCTCCCTTGCGTGCGGCTGGCTTGCCAAACACATTGATGGTTTGGTCGCCGGTAACGACAACACCGCCGTGGCTCGTACGATCTCCTAATCTGATAACTGCTCGTTTCATCTTTCTTGTCATTTCCGGCAGGACTCTGGAATCTACAACAATTTTTGGTAGATACTCAGTTTTCGTGGTCGTGGATTGGATTATCAGCAGGACGTTAACGTGTCAGACTGTAATGGTGCGATGACAGGGCGGGGCTGAATATTTCCATGCATTGGTCCATCCACCTCCTTACGAAACTCGCTCACCACACTCGTATATGGACAATCTGCGGCCCTACCATCCAGCAAGATTTTGAAACCCTCTGATCGGCTGCTGGCCTGATCCGTCCATTCCACGGACGTAGAATGCCGCTTTTGATCAGTGCCATACGGCTCATAGGAACGAACGATGAAAAAAATAATCCTACTGGCGTCCGCATGCGCCGCGCTGCTTCAGGCTTGCGCGCAGGTTTCCTCTCCCAGCGAAGGATCGTCCTCTATGCCCACCACGACTGCGACGTCGCCCGCCAGCTCCTTGACCTTGCCCGCCTATTACTGGCGTCTGGTATCTGCCACCGATGCGTCGGGCAAGTCGATTCCGGCGTTGCAGCCGGGTGTTGAGCATCAGCTGCGTTTGGCCTTTACGAAGGATGCGTTGAATATTCGTGGCGGTTGCAACACGCAGTTTGGCGGGTATCGCTATCAGAATGGCGTGCTGCAAGTGGCAAATCTGGCGTCCACGATGAAGGCTTGCGAGCAGAGCTTGATGCAGCTGGATGCCGAGATCAACGAGCGTCTGAAAGGCGATCTACGCGCCACGCTGTCAGGCGATACGCATGAACCCGCGCTGGAACTGGCGGCCAAGGACGGCACGGTGCTGAAGTTCGTGGGTGAACCCACGCCGGAAACGCTGTACGGCAGCGCCGGTGAAATCATGTTCCTGGAAGTGGCTGCGAAGAAAGCGGAATGCAGTCATCCGATGATTCCCAATTACCAATGCCTGATGGTGCGCGAGCGCCGTTATAACGAGGCGGGCGTGCAGCAGCCGGCGCAAGATAAATGGCATCCGCTGTATCAGTCCATCGAAGGGTTCGAGCACCAGGACGGCGTGCGCACCGTGTTGCGCGTGAAGCGTTACGACTGGAAGAATCCGCCTGCGGATGCGCCGTCCAAGGTGTATGTGCTGGATATGGTGGTGGAGCAGGACGCGTCGAAGAAGTAATTCAACACCGCTGATTGAAAATGCCGGGCTGCTTATCGCAGCCCGGCATTTTTTTGATGCGCCGTCTTCAGTTGCCGGACGGCCGCAGCGTCAGCGTGTCTGAGCGTTCGCTGTCCACCTTGGCGCGGCTGAACGCCATGGGGAAGTATTCACCGGTAGCCCAGCCCTTCAACAGGTCTTGATAATGCGGGCTGCGCGGGTCGGCGGATTGGCCCGGCACGTTCTGGATGCGCGAGTTGTCCCAGTCCGACACATCAATCACCTGGCGATACGACGAGCCACTGATCTGACGGAAATCGCTCTTGCGGAACGTGCCGCGATGCACGGTGTCGTTGTCGCCACCCACCGGATAGCGCGGCGTGCCGTAGGCTTTCGCGGTGTCCGGCGGCAGCAGGCTGGCCAGGCTGTGTTCGAACTGAATGTGATGCAGCTTGCCCCATTGCCATTGGGTGGCGTCCGTTCCCAGCTTGGCACGCAGTTTCTGCGTGCCGTCCGCCAGCGCTTGCAGCAGCAAAGCGTCCCGGCCTTGTTCCGGCCGGGGACCGAAGGCGGCATCGGGTGTGGCAAGTTTTTCAAGCGTCTTGCGGGTGGACAGCTCGCCGAATGCCGCGCGCCCGTTTGCCGGGATGTAGAGATCCGACACACGCTTGACGACCTCGGGCAGCCAGAATGCGTAGACCGACGCGGCGCGCGAATCGGTGTTCATCCGGTAGTCCCAGTCTTTCAGCAGGCCCAAGGCTTCGTTCAAACCCGGGTCGGCGGCATTCAGGGACTTGGCGTAGCCGCCCAACGTGCGGGCGGGAATCGACAGGTTGTCGTACTGCAAGTCTTGCGACTGCTGCACCGTCAGGCCCTTGCCTTCAGCCACCACTTCGCGGATGCGTTGCACGCGGTACGGTTCGGCCCAGGTGCGTGCAGACATGTCCTTGTATGGGAAGTCGGCGGGCAGGTTGTATTCGTTGGCGGTGGCGACATAGCCTTCGGGCGGGTTGTACACCCGTGGCAATGCACGGCCGTCCAGGAAGCCGCGCCATTCGTAATCACCGTTGCCTGGCACTGGCAGCATGCCCGACCAGTCGCCGCGCGGGCGAATCGGCGCGATGCTGCCGCCGAACCAGCCGATGTTGCCGTCCACGTCGGCGTACACCATGTTTTCGCTGGGCGTGTAGTGCTTTTCCATGCCGGCCACGAACTCGTTCCAGTTTTGCGCCTGGTTCAACCGCAGGCTGGCCAGGTAGGCGGCGGTGCCGGGAAATTCCAGGTAGGCCGCGCGCAGCGCATAAGCCTTGTGACGTACCGGGTCTTCATGAATCACCGGGCCATGGCGCGTGAATTTCAATTCGCGCACGGCGGCGGTGGCGCCGCGTACGGGAATCGATTCACTGGTCTGGCGCATTTTTTCCCAGCCGCCCTGGTAGCGGTATTCATTGGGGTTGGCCGGGTTGGTGTCATAGACGTAAAGGTCTTCTTCGTCGCCGAAGGCAAAGATCGTCAGGCCGAAGGCGATGCGGTCGTTGTGCCCCATGGACACGCCGGGCAACGCGGGTTCGCCTGCGCCGATGACGTTCCAGCCCGGTGCGTTCAGATGAACCATGTAGCGCAAGGACGGCATGGTGATGGAGCGGTGCGGATCACCGGCCAGTATGGGCTTGCCGGTGGCGGTGTGTTGGCCGCCTATCGTCCAGTTGTTGCTTTCATAGCGGGTCGCCATGGGATCGAAGTTCGGGTCCAGCGACGCCAGACGGCCTTCTGATAATGCGCTGGCCAGCGCCTCGCGCTGATCGGCCGCAAGCGGGCTGCGCGGGAAGTCGGCCGCAACGAATTTCTGGCCATCGCGCGCCAGCGTGTAATTGGCCAACACGGTCTTGTCGATCTGGCGCACGTCCAGGCCGGCCGGCACTTGCAAGGCCAAGGGCGGCTCGAATGTGCTCAAGCCTTGTACGGCGTTCAAGCCCAGGCTGGCCACCTGCTGCGCGATTTTGACTTCTTCGTTGACGTTACGCGTCAGCGCATAGATGCGGATGAGCGAGGTCTCCGGGCTCCAATAGCCCGGCTCCGTGCCAGTCAGTTTGAATTCGGGAGGCAGTTGCTCGGGGTTCGCTTTGACCCAATTCACATAAGCGTTGATGCCGGCTGCGAACGACGTCAGGATGGCGCGGCCTTCGGGGTGGTAGCTGGCGAACTCGGCCTGCATGTCACCCCGGAACAGGAACAGCCGCGCGGCGCGGTCTTGTTCGATGAAGCGCGGGCCGAACTGCTCGGCCATCTTGCCTTCGCCTTGCCGGCGCCACAGATCCAGTTGCCACAAGCGGTCGCGCGCCGCGCTGAAGCCCTGGGCAAAGAACAGATCATTCTGGTTCTGCGCATAGATGTGCGACACGCCGTGCTTGTCGCGCACGATCTCCACGGGCTGGGTCAGCCCGGCCATGTTGATGGTGTCTTTTTTGCCTCCGGGCGCGGCGCACCCCGCCGTCAAGGCAATCAGCCCGCTCGCCAGCAATGCGGCGATCCTGCGATTGATTAAACGCATGGCTCCTCCTCCGATTTGTTGCTTTTTTATCTGCCTGCAGACCCCGAGGCCTCATGCCGCCGGGTGTGTCCCCAAGCAACTCATACAACTAAATCAGTTGCGGCGTGAAAGGTGTTTTATTTGTTGAAATTTGGGATGGCTTGTAACGCTGGCAGGAGGTGAGCATTTTGGCGCGGGATCAAGTGGGCGCCGGTCTTCCCGAACCATTGATGGGTCAAAGAACTGGCCCTAGTCGGAATTCAATGGATACATGTAGGGGCGCGTGGCCTTGCCGCTTGATGCCTTGGAGTGGCACTTTGCCGTGGCCATTCATCAACAGCTGGCGCGGTATTTCAGGCTTCAAACTCAAATTTAATGACGGGCGCGTCACTTGGTCCGATATTGCGGGGCGGCAGGACAAATTCGCACCGATCGCTGCCCATAATGGCCTCACTACAAAGCCAAGCCGGCACGAGCCGGAGGCAAGGAGACCTGATGCAGCCGAACTTCCTGTTGTTCATCACGGATCAACAGCGCGCGGATCACGTGTGCAGCTATGGCAACGCCATGCTGCGCACGCCAGCGCTGGACGCCTTGGCCGCGCAAGGGTGGTCTGCCGACCGCTTCTACGTGGGCTCGCCGATCTGCATGCCCAATCGCGCCACGATGATGACCGGCCGCATGCCGTCTGTGCATGGAGTGCGGCATAACGGCATTCCGCTGTCGCAGCGCGCCACCACGTTCGTTGAACAGCTGCGCGGCGCGGGGTATGCCACTGCGTTGATTGGCAAGTCGCATTTGCAGAACATGACGGGCAAGGGGCCGCTATGGCCGCCGCCGCCGTCGTCGGGCAGCATTCCCTCCCACGGCGAAGCCTGGGCGGCCGAACCCGGCAATTACGATCAGGAGTGGGGGCCGCTCTGGCGCTCGGACCCTGGCCACGATCTGGACACGCCGTTCTACGGGTTCGACCGCGTGGTGTTGGCGGTGGACCATGGCGATCAGGTCTGGGGCCATTACGGGCGCTGGCTTGCGCGCGAGCATCCCGAAGCGCGGCGGCGTTGGGGTCCCGAGCACGCGCTGCCTGCGCCTGACTTCGTATTGACCCAGCATCAGCAAGCGTGGCGGACGCGGGTGCCCGAGGAGTGTTCCACCACCGCCTACATCGGCGATCAAACCATCGCGCAACTGCGCGAGCATGCGGCAAGCGGCGCGCCGTTCTTCATACAGTGCTCCTTTCCGGACCCGCACCATCCTTTCACCCCGCATGGAAAGTACTGGGGCATGTACCGGCCGGAAGACGTGGCGCTGCCCGTGTCGTTTCATGCGAGCGCGGCGGCCGGCCACGTGCCGCCTCCGCATGTGGCCTGGCTGTATCAGCAGCGCGATCAGGGCAAAGCGGTCAAACATACGCCGGCCGTGTTCGCCTGCACGGAACGCGAAGCGCGGGAAGCCATCGCGTTGAACTACGGTTCCATCAGCCATATCGACGCCACGATCGGCCGCGTCATGCAAACGCTGCGCGACACGGGGCTGGATGACAACACCGTCGTCATCTTCACCAGTGATCACGGCGATTACTTCGGCGATCACCAGTTGATGCTGAAAGGGCCTATCCACTATCAAGGCCTGATCCGCACGCCCTTCATCTGGCGCGACCCGCAATCCAAGCCCGCCGCCGCGCGCAGTCAGGCGTTGTGCTCCACCGCCGATATCGCCGCAACCATTCTGGCGCGAGCAGAACTGCCTGAATACAACGGCATGCAGGGCATGTCGTTGTTGCCGCTGATGTCAGGCGCCGTCGACACCGTACGCGATGCCGTGCTGATTGAAGAAGAAGGCCAACGCACGATGTTCGGTTTTCCCTGCCGCACGCGCATGCGAACGCTGCAAACGTCGCGCCATCGTTTAAGCGTCTACGCGGACGCAGGCTGGGGCGAACTCTATGACTTGCAGGAAGACCCCGACGAATTGCGCAACCTATGGGATGCGCCGGCCGCCGCCGCCACACGGGGCGAACTGTTGTTCGCGTTGTCGAAGGCCATGATCCGTCACGCGGAAACGAGCCCCCATCCCACCGCTATTGCCTGATGGCACCGCCCAGGCCGCGGCTTGCGTGCGGCCGACACCCCGGAGAGAAAAATGTTCAAGCCTTCGCTGTTCTGCATGGCGCTGTTTTGCATGCCGCTGATTGGGCCGGGCGTGGCTGCCGCCTCGCCGGCCGATTATCCGAATCGTCCCATCCGGCTCATCGTTAACTTTTCGCCTGCCGGTCCACTGGATATTGGCGCCCGCGCCATTGCGATGGCCGCCAGTGAATTGCTGGGCCAGACCATCGTCGTTGAAAATCGTCCGGGCGCCTCGGGCAACATCGGCGCAAAAGCCGTCGCCAAGGCCGAGCCTGACGGCTACACGTTGCTGATGACGCTGGACACGCTGATGACCGTCAACCCGCATGTCTTCAAAGACCTGGCTGAAGAGGTGACCCAGTCCCTGGAGCCGCTAAGCGTCGCCGGCAGCTTCGGTTTGGCGCTGACGGTGCGCGCCGACCTGGGCGTGACGACGGTGGAAGATTTCGTCCGATACGCCAAGGCGAACGCCGTGACCTATTCGTCGGCGGGCTACGGCAGCCCGGGCAATCTGGCTTTTGAAAAACTGAATCTGGCGCTTGGCTTGGACATCGCGCACGCGCCTTTCCGTGGCAGCGCGGGCGCCGTCAATGCCTTGCTTGGCAATCAAATCCAGGCAGGGTTTCTGGCCGCCTCAGCCGTGCAGCCGCACGTGCGAGCGGGAACGATGCGTGCGTTGGCGATCTCGTCACGCGAGCCGGACCCGGATCTTCCCGGTGTGCCCGCCATGGCGAATCTGGGCATGGCGCCTTTAAAGGATTTTGAAGCGGCCTTCGCCTTTCTGATCATGGCGCCCAAGGGCCTGCCGCCCCACATCGCGCAAAAATGGGAGGAGACCTTGGCAGCGGTGTACGCGCGGCCAGCGTTCCAGAAGAGCATCGCCAGCTTGGGGATGCGCGCGCCGTTTGCGGGGCGCGTGGAAGCAAAAAAGTGGGTGGAAACACGAGCCGGAAGCTGGGGAGAGGTGATCGCAAAGGCAGGGATTAAAGGGGAGTAGGGCCGCAGGGTTGTTTGCAGTTCAGGCTGTGCTGCAATTTTGCAGTAGCTAGCGTCACATTAACGTCCGCTAAGGGGCGGGCTGTGTAGGGTGAGACTGATTTTGGAGTTGGGGTTTCTCTGGGGGGCGAAGGTAAACTCTTCGAAAAGTGGAATCGCAAACGTTGCCTGCCAGCAATGATCCACGCCAACCTGATTGCGTCATCAAAATCATCATGCCCATCGCCGACCTTGCCGCCGCGCTTTCCTCGCCCGTTCATTCCCCCGACGACCTGGATTCCCTAGAGCTGTTCTTCAACCGCCCCGAGGTCCGCGCCTTCTACCTGGAATCCCAGGACAACGCCCACACCTCGGCCAACCTTCAGGCCTGCGCCGCGCTGCTTCCCAATCTGCACCCCAGCCGTGCCTCGGCGCTGGCGTTGATGTGCGGCTCGCTGGTGGAAGACGACGCAGATCCGACCATTCTCTTTCCGACCCTGCAAACGTTGCTTAAGCAATGGCTGCAAACGCTGCGGCCCTACTGCGCGCAAGAAGTCGAGGAAGACGATGAAGAGGTCGAGGCCGTGGATCGTCAAGCGTGGGCTGATGCTCAGGCCAGGCTCGCCGCCGTGCCGGAAGAGAAGCGCTGGGAAGTGGAGTCGTTGCAAGAAGCCGTGGACGTGCTGGTGCTGCCGATGATGACCATGCTGATGCGCAGCCAGCGTAATCACCAAGCCTTTGTCGCAGACCGGGATTTGATGGCGCTGCTGCACCCGATGGCGACGAACAACGACAGCTTGCCGTTCGAGCAGCTGCATTATCTGTGGATGGCGTCGCAGGTCAGTTACGAGGATGAATTGATCGTGGTGTTGCCCACTTCAAAGACGGGTTTCGTGGCGCAGGCGCATGCCATCAACAACACCTTCCATGCGTTCACCTTGTTGCAGATCTTGATTGGCGAGCATGCGCAAGCGTTGGGCGTGAAGCGCGAGATTCCCGCGCGTCAGCCGGACATGGACCGGGACACCGCCGACTTCCAATGGCTGCAAGCCGGCGCCTTCACCAACGGCGAACTGACCCAGCCGATGCTGTGGGCCTGGGGCGAAGCCGCGTTGCGCCACAACATGGCCAGGCACGGCAAGCGGGTCCTGATTGCATTGGAAACGGACGAAGGCACGACGCGAAACTGGTCGGGATTCAACGGCATCATTCACGATGCGCAGGAACCGTCGATGACCTTCAAGCGTTATCTGACGGCGGAAGAAGTGGCGTTATATCTGGCTTGATTAGGAACTCCTATGCAGACCAACGAAATTCATCGCGGGCGGCTGATCGACCACATTCAACTCGTGGTGCGCGATCTGCCCGTCAGCCAACGGTTTTACCAAGCGGTGTTTGACGCGCTGAAGGTGCCCATGGGCGGCACCGCGGAGGATTATTTCTGGGCCGATGAACTGTTTGTGTCGACGGCGTCGAGCAAGGCGGCATCCGGCGAATTGACGGGACGTCATCATCTGGCGTTTCAGGCGCAAGACCAGGCGATGGTGGATGCGTTCTACCAGGCGGCGCTGGCGAACGGCGGCAAGGATAACGGCGCGCCGGGTTTTCGGGACTATCACCCGGGGTATTACGGCGCGTTTGTGCTGGACCCGGATGGCAACAACATCGAAGCGGTGTTCCACGGCGAGGCGCAGCGCAGTGCACCGTCGGTCAAGGTGACCTTCTAGACAGCTTTGACGTATTGCTGCTGCTGCTGCTGCTGCTGCTGCTGCCGGCAGCATCGGACGCAACCTCGGGACGCGCGGAAATTCTGCGATTTCCACTTCGTCCCGATTCAAGGCTGCAACATGTCATGCCTGCATCACCACTTGCCTTGGTTCTGTGATTGCGTCTGCATCGGCGGCGCAGCGCTGCCGGGCCGCACCGTGTCCATGTACTTTCGATAATTGGCGATGTACTCCGGGCTGGTGATGTCGGGCGAGTTGTCGCTGCTCCAGCTGCGTTCGACGCCTGATTGCTTCCACGCAGCCAGGTCGCGCATGACCTCGTCGCGGCTCAGGGGAATGTTGGGTTCCGGCACGGCGGTGGTCGGGGCAACCGCGGTTTGTGCGAGGGCGCTGCCGGAGAGCAGGGCGGCGGCAAGCGCAATGGGCACGAGACCGCGCCACGTTAGGACTGTCTTCATGAGGAACTCCTTGATGACGAGAGTGACCCCTCCCTCTCATGGCTTCGGCCTCATGGTAGGGCCGCATGGGTGGATGCCGCATACCCCAAATTGGGTACGCCTCTGCCATCGCCGGATGGTGTCCGGTGCGCGCTTACAGCAAGGAGGCCAGCCGGACGAGCTCTGATTGGCGGTGGCATTCCATCTTGCTGAGCAGGGACGCGACCTGCTTGCGCACGGTCAGCACTGATGCCTGGCGCAACGTCGCCACTTCTTCCACGCTATGACCGGCGGCCAGGCCCGCCAGCACGGCAGCTTCGGCGCGAGTAATGGCGAAGACGGCTTCCAGCTTGCCCACGTCGGGCATGGCGAACGCGCTTTTACGGCGCATGCGCACGAGCATCATGCGTCCTCCGGCGGGGCTGAGCGTCTCGGGCGCCGGGCTGATGTCGATCCAGAACACCTCGCCCCAGCTGGCGGTGGTGGCAAGGGACCGCATCTGGCGGTCGCGGCCGATGGCGGCGCAATAGCCTTCGAACAAGCGCTGTAACTTGGCATTGGCGTGGCGTAGCTTGCCGCCCCGCACGGTCCAGCCGTGGCCGTCGTCCAGGTAGCGCAGCGCCAGCGCCGACATTTTATTGACCAGGAATTCCTTGCTGATCAGCATCACGGCTTCGCCGACGCTTGAGAACGCGTTGTCGATGGATTGCCAGCCGACAGCAACCGCCTGTTGGCGTTGCAGCCGCCGGCTGTGCCGGGTGGCGCCCCGTGCGTCTACCAGGGCGTGCGCGTTGCGCAGGATGTCTTGCCACGGCGAGGCGGGGTCGCTTAGCGGGGGGGCGCCTTCGAACGGGCGCTGTAAGGCAATCTGATGCTCGGCCATGATGTGCCTCCAACGCTGGTTCGGACGTAATCGCGGTTACGTGTCACACGTGGTAGGGAGGTCCGGCGAAAGGGGCCGGATCGGCGCTCGGCTGCTGCGGATCAGAGCGGATGGGCGCAGGCTTGCCGGCACTTGTTGGCAGCCCGTCCCCGAAGCGCAAATTATGCGCGTGAAATCGTCGTCGCGCCCTGATGCGCGCGTACCGGGTTATTCCGATCAGAATCATGCGGGCGGTTACGCGCCGTCTTGTCCCAGCAAGCGCAGCAATCGCGCCCGGCGCTCGGGATCGGCCTTGCGGGCCTCAGCGGCTAGCTTTTTGTCTGGGCCGCATAAGCGTTCGCGTACGAGCGGCGCTTCGTACTCGGGCAAACGGGCCAAGGCCTGGATCAGGCGGTCCAGCGTGGTGTCGTCGTCCAGGGCGGGTTTGCCCGGCAGTTTGAAATTGTCGGTGCAGCGGCGCACGCACGCGACGATGGTGTCGACCGACGCGGGCGTCAACCCGTGCTGCTGGATGAACAAGGGCGTGAACCGGTCTTGCGCGGACTGATGCTCGTCATCGACCAAGTCCATGTAGTGCGCGACCAGCGCAAAGTGGCGGGCATCGGCCAGGCCTAACGCGAAGGTGGCATACGTACCTGCCAGGCAGGCTTTTTCGTCATCGGCGTCGGTGTACCACTCGTACGGCTTGATCGCCGCGCGGGCGTAGGCGGCAAGTGCGTCATGCGCGTCCGGGTACTGCGCGGCGTTGGCAAAGAAGCGGTGCGTGTCGGACTTTGCCAGCCCCTTTACGGGCAGGTAGTTTCTGGCCTTGCTTTTGACGCTTAATTGATAGCCCGGCGGAAATCCGGTTTGCAGCAGGCGCGTGATAAAGGCAAGTGCTTGTTGGTAGGCGGCGGCGCATTCCTGGCGGATGTGCACGGTGATGGTGGACAGCACGTCATTGGCCGCGCCGTCGAACTCGGGCGTGGATACGCGCAGGTGTTCGGGCGGATGCGCGCCGCTGCCATCGGTGAGCATGCGGGCGGCGCGTTCGCTGCCCAGTTGTTGCGCCAGTTTCAGAAAGCCCAGGCCCGTGGGCCGGCTGTATCCCGGCTCGTGGCGCAGAATCAGCGTGGCGGCGTACAGCAACAGATCGACGTCGCGGTCAGCCGGGTCCAGCGTGGCGCCGGGTTTGGCGTGATAGACGTTTTGGCGGAACGCGTTCTGCTCAATGCTGAAGTAGCGCGGCAGGTACTGCGTTTCAGCCCAGCTGCGCAGCGCGTGGATGATGCTGTGGCGTTGCTCGTCCAGCGTGGGTTGGCCCGCGTTCAGTTCCAGCACGCGCTGAAAGATGCGAATGAGCCAGGCGGGGTCCGGCGCGGGAAACAGCTGCTTGTCCAGCAGATGCCGCGTCAGGAAAAAAACATCCAGCCGTTGGGTGGGATGCGTGCCTTGAAAAAGGTTCTGGTCCAGATACGCCTGCACGCGCTCGCGCAGCAGCTGGCGCTTGGCCTCGTCGATGTGTTCCACCAAGGTCAGCCGCAGCCGGCCGCCCGTGGTGGGAAACTGCGCCCGGAAGCGAAACGTGTGGTTCAGCAGCACGGAACTGCCCAGCTTCGCAATCCGTTCGCGCACCGCGTCGGCCAAGGGGGGCACCAGATGCTCCTGCACCTGCTCGGGGCTGAGCGGACCATTGCGGCCTTGCGGACGCAGGCCATCTCCGCCATTCGGCGACCAATCGGGCGACAGGTCGAACACAATGCGCGAGGGATCGTATTCCAGCAGGATTTCGTCGTGGATGCCAAGTTGCAACGACGTGCGATGCGCGATGTCGTTGAGGCCTTCGCGGGCTTCCTGCTTGTTGAACCAATCGTGGATGGCAGCCAGCGATTCGTCCAGCATCTGGTGGCCGGTCTTGTGATGCAGGCCGATTGCGCCTTGTGTGTCTAGCGTCATGTTGCGTGGGCGCCGCGGCAGGCGCGAGATGATCAATGAAGGGGAGCCATGCTACGGGGCAATGCGAGGGACGGCAATGCTACCGGGGCAAGGCAAGGGACGGCAATGCTACTGGGGTGACGCGAGAGACGGCAATGCTACCGGGGCAAATGCGATGGTCGGCAATGCTACCGGGGTAATGCTGCCGGATCAGCGGGGCGTGCCGAGCCGCCCGGCGGCAAAATCGCCGCCCGCCACAGATCCAGGAAGTGCCGCTTCTTCAGCGGGTCCAGATACACCAGCAGCCCCACGCCCAAGGCCATGGGGCGCACGCCCGCCGCCGGCACAACTGACGCATTGACGCGGCGCATGCCGGACTGCTTGGCCAACATCTCTTGCCCCCGCGGCGACAGCAGGTAATCCAGCAGCCGCGCGCCCAGGTCCGCGCGCGGGGCCTGCTTGGGGATGATCGCCGAGCGCGACAGCATCAGCGTGTAGTCCTGCGGGTAGATGATGGCCAGCGGCGCACCCTGGTCGATGCGATGCCGGGTGTAGGACTCCAGCAGGTTGTAGGCCAGCGTGACGTCGCCGCGTTCGAGCTTGTCCAGCGCGTCTTCGG
This sequence comes from Achromobacter kerstersii, assembly GCF_902859595.1. Taxonomy (GTDB): domain Bacteria; phylum Pseudomonadota; class Gammaproteobacteria; order Burkholderiales; family Burkholderiaceae_B; genus Achromobacter; species Achromobacter kerstersii. The sequence goes on from NZ_CADIJQ010000014.1 coordinate 90,820, forward strand.
TGGATTCGTGGATGGTGACGCCGTTGCGGCCGAACGCGGCCAGCAGCGCGCCCGCCATGCTGTCCAGCCGCGTGTCCTGCGTGGCGGCCAGATAGCCGATGCCGCTGCCCTGCACGTCATAGGTCGAAATACTGTTCGCCAGCGGTTGATCAGGCGCTTGCAGCAGCGACAGCAATTCGCGGCGCGTGTGCGGCACACGCGTGGCGGCGAGTTTGCCGGTGTTGTAGACCATGACGATGGGGTCAGTGCCGATGCTGAAAACCTCGTCGCGCCAATTCGCCCAGGCGGGCAGGGCGCGCGTTTCGGGTGACACATGAACGCGCGCGTAGCCGTCGTTGACGAGCTTCGTCTGCAAGTCCATGGCGCTGCTGATGATCAGGTCGGGGCCGTGCAGGGCGGTGGGGTTGGCCTGGGCGCGGTCGATGGTGTCGCCATACAGCTGCTGGGTGGACAGCTCGGTGTATTCGAGCCGGACGTCGGGGTTCAATTGGCTGAAGTCTTCCAGCACGCCTTTGAACACCTGCACGCTGTTGGAGGCATGCAGGATCAGCACGTTCTTGCTGTCGGCGGGGCCTAGCGTCAGGCCGCTGCCGCTGACCTCGGCGGCGTGGCTGCTGGTTGCGACTAGCAGCAGGGCGCAAGCGATAGCGCCACGAGTGATGGCGCCACGAGTGATGACGCCACGAATGCGGAGCAGGGCGTTACGCATGACGGTCATTCCGAAAATGCCCCGGCAAGAGGATGACGGCATTCAACCCGCCGCCCACACGGTTGCTCAGGCTGAGTGTGCCTTGATGGATATCGACGACGCGCTTGATGATGGACAGGCCCAGTCCGGCGCCAGGCGTGCGGGGGTTGGGGCCGCGCGCAAAGCGTTCAAAGGCCGTGTGGGCCATCGCGGGCGGGATGCCCGGCCCCTGGTCGGCGACGGTGATGCGCCAGCCCCCGTCATGGGCGTCAAGCGTGACGTCGATATGGCCGTCGTCGTTGGCGCCATGGCGCAAGGCGTTGTCGATCAGGTTCTTGAAGGCCTCGCGCAGCATCAGGCTGTCGCCCAGCACGTGGGGCGCTTGCGCGGGCGCATCTTCGGGCGAGACGGCTGGCAGATGCAGGCGCACGTCGGGTTGCGGGTCGGCTTGCGGCACGGTGTCGTACACGGCCTGGCTCAGCAGCTCGGCCAGATTCACCGGTTGGAATTGTTTGACGTTGCTGCGGTGAATGACGCTGGCGTCGCTAAGCAGCTGGTTGACGAGCCGGGATAATTTCTCGGCGTTGCGCAACACGGCGACCAGGCTGCGGCGCTGTTCGGCGGGGTCGTCTTCGTCCAGCGCGACTTCCATCTGCGCGTGCAACGCCGCCAGCGGCGTACGCAACTGATGCGCGGCTTCGGCAATGAACAGGCGCAGCGTGTCCAGGTTCTCGGACAGGCGGGCCATGAAGCCATCCAGCGAATGCACCAGCGTGTCCAGCTCTTCCGGTACGGGCGCGGCGATGGGGTGCAGGTCCGAGGCGCTACGCGTGGCCAGCTCGCGTTCGATGCGTTGGATGGGCGACAGCGACCGGCGCAGCCCCCAATACGCTAGCGCCAGCGCGGCGGCAGCGAAGGCGATCAGCGTCAGCGTGCCTTGCCAAAGAATGCTGTCGGCCAAGGCATTGCGGGCTTCGCGGGTTTGCGCCACCTGGATGATGGCCGCTTCGGCGTTGCGGGGGCCGGCGATCTTGCGTTCCATCCACGCGATGCGGACGGGCGCGCCTTGGTAGGTGGCGGTGTAAAGCTGGGGCGTATCGGCGGCATCTGCCTGCGCGCGCGCCGGGGGCGGCAGGTCGGCATATCCGGAAATTTCTGCGCCGTCGGCGGCGGCGACGCGGTAGAACACGCGGTCGCGCGGGGCTTGTTCCAGCAGCGCCAAGGCGGCGTAGGGCATGTCCATCTGCCATTCGCCCTGCACCAGTTGCAGGCTGTCGGCCATGGACAGGACCGAGGCGCGCAGCAACTGGTCGTAGGTGGTGTCGGCCGTTTGCTGGGCGTACCCGCGCACCAGCAGAAAAATCGCGCCCAGCCCCACGGCGAACAGCGCCAGCAGCATGGTGAGCAGACGGCGGCGGACGGAGATGCGGCCCAACTGCACGGGATTAGTCCGGCGTCTTGGCCGGCGCGCCGTCGTGCGCCCGGGCATCAGCGCCGTCGTTTGCCCGGGCATCAGCGCGGTCATCAGCGCGGTCATTGGCGCGGTCGGTGGACGTCAGCAGGTAACCCGTGCCGCGCTGCGTTTCAATGCGCAGCGGGGAGCCTTCCAGCTTGCGGCGCAGCCGGGCGATGTAGACCTCGATGGCGTTGGGCGCGGCGTCGTCATCGAAGGCGAACAGCTTGTTGGCGATCTCGGTCTTGCTGACGGCCCGGTTCATGCCGGCCAGCAGGATTTCCAGCAGGCTGTATTCGCGCTTGGGCAAGTCGATGCGTTGACCCGCCAGCGACACATGCCGCGCGGCGCTGTCGATGACCAGGTCTCCAAAGCGCTGCACACCGGTGGCTTGTGCGATTGGCCGGCGCAGCAGGGCGCGGCAGCGCGCCTCAAGCTCGCGAAAGTCAAAGGGTTTGGCCAGATAGTCATCGGCGCCGGTATCCAGGGCATGGACGCGGTCTTCGATGTCAATGCGCGCAGTCAGCGCCAGCACGGGCGTCTTGCTGCCGCGATCACGCAGGCGGTGCAGGATGTCAAAGCCAGACATGCGCGGCAGCCCGATGTCCAGGATGACGAGATCAAACGTCTCGTATTGCAGCACGCCGTCGGCGCTCAGGCCGTCGTTTTGAAGGTCCACCGCGTGGCCGAGACGGCGCAGCCGGCGGACGAGGGCGTCGGCCAGATCCTCGTCGTCTTCAATTACCAGGATGCGCATCTGGCGATTGTAGCTGCGTCCAAATCTGGAAAAAACGACAGGTTCCAGACAGCTTTTATTTCTAGTCTTCGGCACCGGCCTTCCTTGCTGAAGGCGGCGCCACACATAACAACGACTAGTCGGAGATACCCCCTCATGCTACTGACCCTGCTTGGCTTCGGCATGGTGATCACGTTCATGACGCTGATCATGACCAAGCGCCTGTCGCCGTTGGTCGCCCTTATCCTTGTCCCCATTATTTTTGCGCTGCTGGGCGGCTTTGGCGCCGGCATCGACAAGATGATGCTGGACGGCATCCGCAAGATTGCGCCCACGGGCGTGATGCTGATGTTCGCCATCCTGTACTTCGGGGTGATGATCGACGCCGGCCTGTTTGACCCCATCGTGGGCCGCATTCTGCGCGCGGTGAAGGGCGATCCCTTGAAAATCGTGGTTGGCACGACCGTGCTGGCGCTGGTGATTTCCCTGGACGGCGACGGCTCCACCACCTACATGATCGTGGTGGCCTCGATGCTGCCGCTGTATCGCCGCCTGAAGATGAACGCGCTGTCGATGACCTGCCTGGCGATGCTGGCCAGCGGCATCATGAACCTGACCCCGTGGGGCGGGCCGACGGCGCGCGCCGCCAGCGCGCTGCACGTGGATGCGGGCGATATTTTCATTCCGCTGGTGCCGGTGATGGGCGTGGCCATCGTGTCCCTGCTGATCCTGGCGTTCTTCCTGGGCCTGCGTGAGCGCCGCCGTTTGGGCGTGCTGTCGTTGCCGGATGGCGCATCGCTGCACGCGGGCTACGACGAAGACGGCCCCAAGAACCTGCCCGAGATCGAAGTCGACCACGACTTGCGCCGCCCCAAGCTGCTGTGGGTGAACGCCGGCCTGACGCTGGCGCTGATGGTCAGCCTGGTGATGGGCATTCTGCCGCTGCCGGTGCTGTTCATGATTGCGTTTGCCGTCGCCCTGATCATCAACTATCCGAACCTGGCCGAACAACGCCGCCGCGTCGCGCAGCATGCGGGCAACGTGTTGTCGGTGGTGTCGCTGATTTTCGCGGCGGGCATCTTCACGGGCATCTTGTCCGGCACGGGCATGGTGGAAGCCATGTCGCGCAGCCTGCTTGCGGTGATCCCGGACGCGATGGGCCCGTATCTGGCCGGCATCACCGCGCTGGTCAGCCTGCCGTTCACGTTCTTCATGTCGAACGACGCCTTTTACTTTGGCGTGCTGCCGATCTTGAGCGAAGCCGCACAGGGCTACGGCATTTCGCCGGTGGAAATGGCGCGCGCATCGCTGATCGGGCAGCCGGTGCACCTGCTCAGCCCGCTCGTGCCGTCCACGTATCTGCTGGTGGGTCTGGCGGGCGTGGAGTTCGGCGACCACCAGCGCTATGCGCTGAAGTGGGCCACCATGGTCTGCATGGTGATGCTGCTGGCCGCCCTGGCGTTTGGCCTGTTCCCCCTGGTTGGGGCGGTGGGTTGACGGCCCCTTTGAATTGAAGGGTTCGGTGGGTTGATCCGCGGCGCGTGCCGCACATCTGAATAAGGAATGGTCATGGCTTTACGTATCGCGTATGTCACCAGCGGAATGGGCCACACGGGCACCGCGATCTGCCAGGCGCTGCATCACACCGGCCACCGTGTGGTGGCGGGCTGCGGCCCGCGCTCATCGCGCCGCGATAGCTGGCTGAAGGAACAGAAATCGCTGGGCTACGACTTCGTGGCGTCCGAAGGTGACGCCACGGATTGGGCGTCGACCGAGGCCGCGTTCGCCAAGGTGCGCCGTGAAGTGGGCGACATCGACGTGCTGGTCAACAACGCCGGGTCGATGCTGGACATGCGCTTTCGCCAGATGGCGTATGCCGACTGGTCGGCCGTGCTGCGCAGCAACCTGGACACGCTGTTCAACAGCACCAAGCAAGTCGTCGACAGCATGGCCGACCGGGGCTGGGGCCGCATCATCAACATTGGTTCCGTCGCCGCCGAAAAGGGCCAGATCGGCCAGATCAACTACGCCACGGCCAAGGGCGCGGTGATCGGCTTCACGCGGTCGCTGGCGCAGGAAGTGGCGGCGCGCGGCGTGACGGTAAACCTGGTGTCGCCCGGCTTCATCGCGGACGACACCGTGAAGGCGTTCCCGCCCGCGCTGCTGGACCGCATCATCGAAAGCGTGCCGGTCGGACGCTTGGGCACGGCGAAAGACTTGGCTGGGCTGTGCGCCTGGCTTGCATCCGATGACGCGGCTTTTGTCACGGGCGCCAACTACGCCATCAATGGTGGCGTGTACATGAGCTGAGCTCGTGCGCTGACGCTTGAGCGGCCTGCGCGCCTAGTGCGCGCGGCTTTTCAGAAAATCTGGAATGGACGTGGCGGTGCGCTTGCTATCGGCCAGCCACTCCACGCGCCACTCGGTGATGCGCTCGGCGATGACGTGTTCAAAGACGCCCGGTGTGGGTTCGTTGATGGATTCAAACTGCCGCACCAGCACAAGCGGCTGCTCGGCCCCTGGCGTGTCTTCGGCGCACTCGGCGGCTTCTTCGAAGGTGGCGAAGGCGTAGTAATAGTCATCACCTTCGTGTAAGTCTTCGCCGCCCGCGTGAGGGTGAACCCACACGCGGTATTCCAACACATCGTCATAGAAATACCCGCCGCCGGATTTGGTCAGGGCGGGGTATTCGCCAACCTGGGCGGGGTCGATGGCGATGGGGTGGGAGGAGGATGCAGATGACGTCATGGTGCAGAGTGAGTAGGAAGTTAACCGTGTCGGGACGGCCGGGGCGCTACCTTATCCGACAAACGACGCGGCTAGTGCGTCAACGCCAGATGCGCGATGTAGCCGGACCGGCTTTCGCCGGCCGCGCGGGCTTTCGCGTCGATTCGGGCGAGTATGCGCCGGGGCAAACTGATATTGACGCGCTCGATGGTGTCGTCCATGACGGCAGGGTCTATTTCCACGATGGCCCAGATCCAGCCTGTGAATTCTGGATTCGCTTGATGAGCCGCGATGCCGCTGGGCGGCGGCACGGGCGCGCCGCTATCTAACGCGGCTTCAATCCAGAGCTCTATCGCTTCTTTCGTGTTTTCGATGGCTTCATCAATGCCCGAATCGGATGCTGAAAAGCAACCGGGCAGATCCGGAACGACAACGCCCCATGCTTGCGTGTCGCTGCCGGGCTCTATGGCGATGGGGTATTTCATGAGTTTCCTTGGTAAGCCGTGAGCGGACCAATAGATATGGCGGTGACCGATCTACTTCAGACCAGCTTGGGTCAACAACTTGGTGACCAAGCCGATTCCAAGGTCCTTCTTTGGATGGGGCACGCTGAGATGCCCAGGCTTTTCCGGGTGGACGTAGATGTGATGCGAGCCTCTCGCATTTCGGTAAACCCAGCCTGCTTGGCGGAGCTGTCTGATGAGTTCTCGGCTGTCCATGATGTGTACCATACACATCGCACAAATGAAAAGGGTCTGCCGCGGGAATAATCAGACCAAAAGATGGCACGCCCTTATGCAAAAATGCACCCGTTTTCGAATTTCAACAGGAGCGGTTCATGCAGACTACGTGGCGAGCGGTGGCGGGGGTGATCGCAGGGGTGGCCTTGGTGGGGCTTGCCGGCTGCGGGAAGAAAAATGAGTACCCCGAGAGCATTCGCCTTGTGACGTATAGCTCGTGCGTGGAAGGCTTCAAGAAAAGCGCGGGTGCGCGGCCGGACGTGGATACGCGCTCTGCCATGTATTGCCAATGCGTGCTGGACGGCTTGCAGAAGACGGTGGTGCTCAAGGACTACACCGCCTATGACCGGATGCTGGTCACCAACGAAAAAGGCCCGGAGCGCGACCGCATCGAAGCGCTGGTCAACGGCGTCGTCAATATGTGCGTGTCGGAGCAGTTAAAAAAATAGGGTGGCGTTGCCGGAGCCTGAGCCTGAGCCTGAGCCGGAACCGGAACCGGAACCGGAACCGGAACCTGAGCTGCAGCTGCGCCTGGAGCTGCGCCTGGAGCTGGAGCTGGAGCTGGAGCTGGAGCTGGAGCTGGAACTGGAACCCGGTGTGGCTCAGGTGCATTGCCATAGATGGCCGCTGACTCGGCAGCCGACGCACCAGAACGTGTAGTTGCAGCCGCCGCTGCCCCATAGCCATTCGCCGCCATCGGCTTGAGGCAATCCGGAATCCAGCTGCATGACGAAGTGCATGTCTTGCTGGCAGTCGGGGCAGGCGGGATAGTTGGCGGACTGAACCCAGCTTGGCGCGCCGCCCACGCGGTTCAGATTCTGCCTGCCGTTCGATTGGCCCCAATCCTGCCAGGCCCACCGTGACGGCGCGGTGAATAGCTGAACGTCGGCGTCCAGCAGCGCATCGGCGACATAGTCCGGGGCTAACGCATTTTCCAGGACTTGACTCGGGTGGGCGTGCGGGACGCCTTCCCCATCATGGCGATAGAACATCGCGCCATCGCTCTCCCACCCTTGGCATGACAGGCACGTGGCGACATCAAGCGGCGTGGCGCTGGCTATGCCGGCCACGGCGGGATCATCCAGGGATAGCAAGCGGTGCAGCGGCGCGTGACAATGCCCGCAGGTGCTGGGCAGTCGTCCGCCCATGCGCGCTTGGGTGACAGGCTCGGCGTTCGCGCCCCAAGTGGGATGCGCCTTTTGCACATCACGCCGCCATGTGGGCTGATCGGCCAGCATGGGTTTGCGCTGGCTGGCACTCAATTCGATATGCAAGGGGCGCTCTGAATGCAGGGCGCGTATGCCGCCATCCTGCGACGCGTAGCCGGCAAGGTGCAGCCATGATTGGGCCAGCGCGTCGGGGTTGGGGAACAGGCGCAACCATGCTTGCTGTACAGCTTTGGGCTGGCGCGACCGCAGCAACGCAATCGCGCGTGAGCGGCCCAGCGTGCCGTCGCTTACATCGTCTTCCAAGGTGGCGCACCAATCCGCCGACGTCGTGGCGTCGAGCGCGCGCCAAGCCTGATCTGCCAAATACTCGGGGCCGCCTTCGCCGGCATGCACGGCGCTCAGATACGCGTTCCAATTGCTGGCGAAGACGTCGGGGTATTGCAAGGCGGCGGAATCCAGCACTTCGCAAAGCATGTCTGACCGGGCGCCTTGCCGGGCGCGTTGCCACGCCGAGTTGACGGTTGCGAGGTAGCTGTCGTCGTCCATCAGGTCGAGCGCGGCGTCAATGAACGTGGCGTGCTTCAGGTTGCGGTCCAAGGCTTGCACCACCAGGTCGCCCAACGCCTTCGGATCGTGCGCGCGCAGCTGCAGCATTTGCGCCATGGGGTCGTTGCCTTTCCAACCCAGGCGTTCGAAGGTGTCCAGAATCTCGGTGGCGGTTTGCATGAGCGGGGTCTGCATGAACGGGGTTTGCACCAGCGGGCGTTCGATGCTTGGGCTTTGCATGAACGGGCCCTGAATATTTTCAGGCGAGAGAATATCCGATCGTGTCTAGCGCCGGCGAAAACGGGTATCGCGACGATACCTGTCACAGTGGATTTCGAAACCGGCATGGCCTTAACACGCGGTAACGCTTCGTCCTGATTGCGTTAAACCTGATCCCTAGAATGCGTGGCGTAGGCATGTGCCGTGCATTGAAAAGGTCTAACGTGAAAAAGCAAATCGTCTCTACTCTTTTGGTTGCCGTGATGGCAGCAAGCAGCGGTTTGGCCTATGCGCAACCCGATCGTGGCCCCGGCGGCCCTGGTGGCCCCGGCAGTCCCGGCGGTCCCGGCAATGGCCCTGGTAACAGCCATGGAAATGGCCACGACGACGCACCGGGCAAGGGGCCGAACCACGGCCAGAACAAGGGGCCGGGCAAGGGGCCGAATTATGGTCCTGGCCAGGGGCCGGGCCATGACGCCGGCCGTGGCCCAGGTCCGAAGCACGGCCATGGCTACGACCGCCCCGATCCCGCACCGTCGCGCTGGTCCAAAGGCGAACGCGTGCCGCAGCCGTATCGTGGTCCGCAGTACGTCATCAATGATTGGCGCGGTTACCACCTGAAGCAGCCGCCGCGCGGCTATCAGTGGATCAGCGTGGGCGCCGACTACTTCCTGATCGGCGTGGCCACAGGCATCGTGTTGGAATCAGTGTTTGATCGTTGATTGCAGGCGCGAGCGCCCGCGCGAAGTGCTGCGGGAGTCCGGCTTGCCGGACGCCAAACTTCGTCGACCCTAGCTGGGCTTGCTTGACGCCCCGACTCCGTCGATCCGGGCGAGGCGTGCTTGAATCCCCGGCTTCATCGATCCGGGCGGGGCGTGCTTGACGCCCCGACTCCCTCGACCCGGGCGGGGCTTGCCTAACGCCCCAGCTTCATCGACACATCTGTATGTGTCCCACGGTCCAGATCTGCGCCCAGCGGCTGATCCCAATCGGGCAGGCTGAGCAGTTCTTTGCTGACTTCGCCAGCCTCGATACGGCGGGCGATATCGTCCAGCAGCAGCGAGCGCGTGGCGAAACCCTTGCCTTGGAGGTCGCGGGCAAAGAGGCGGTAGGTAAGGTTGGGCTCCACGCCTTTCATGACGCCAAGGTCCAGGATGCGGCCTTGTTCATTGCGCATCAGCAAGTGGCCAGGCCGCGCGTAGATGCGGTAGATGCGCCACGGAGACGAGATGGCGGCATGGCTGCGTTGCGGGTCGCGACGCGGCTCGCCGCTGGCGGGCGGCGGAGAGGCTGACGGAAGCAGTTTGACGCAGGCGTTGGCGAATTTGGCGATCGACCTTCTGATCGCGCTCACGCTCGATCTGCGATGAAAAGGACGTGCGCGGGGCAGGGGGTTCGCGGGAAGCGAGTGTTGCGATGATGCATGGCCATACTCCTGTATGGCGATACGGCGAGGTGACGCACGTTCAAGCACCATTGGCCGAGCATACGCCTTTTATTGTTCGGGTATACGCTTACGCAGCGTTGGTTACGTAATAAGTAAACGCGAAGCAAACTTTAGAAAACCCCGCTGCACGCCCCGAATTACTTGGTTTTGCCATTAATTAAGCCCAATCAGCCGCGAAAATAATACATGCGTGGTAAATGGAAACGCTGATTGACTTTAAGAACCTCTGCACCCATAGTGGATTAGAAGCTTTTCGAGCATCGTGATTTTCGTCCGGTCTTGCTCCCCTAGGGGCGCTACATTGTTCGCAGTCCTTTCCTTGACAGGCTCACCTTCGCGGGCGGTGCCCGCTATTAAAAGGAATGAGATTATGGAAACCGGAATCGTAAAGTGGTTTAACGATGCGAAAGGATTTGGCTTCATCATGCCCGAGAACGGCGGCAAGGATTTATTTGCGCACTTCTCGGAAATTGTCAGCGATGGCCATAAGGTCCTGATGGAAAACCAACGCGTCAGTTACGTGACTGCGCAAGGTGCCAAAGGCCCTCACGCCACGCAAATCCGCGCTTTGTGAATGAAGGCCCGTTGGGCCTTTTTAACAAATAGGGGGTTTCATGTTTCACAACAATATGGTCTACAAGGGCTATCGGCTTACCGCCAGTGTTTCCCGGATTACAGTCGGGGGCAGCAGCCGGCCCGCCTTCACCGCAACCGTCGCGGTGGAGTTGGCAGCAGATCAGGACAAGCTCAATGAACATCACGCCGTGCCGTTGTTCGAATCGGGCGGCTTTGTTTCCAGTCCCGGCATGGCGGTAGACGCCGCGATCAATCATGGTCGCCTTGTCGTCGACGCGCATGCCAGGCCTTCTTGAAATGCCGCAGCTTGACGCTGCATGCCTGCCAGACAGGGCCGCCCGCTTGGGCGGCCTTCTTGTTGGCGAGTGTCGAGGAGAGTTTCATGATGAATTCAGACGACAGGGCCACATCTTCGCCCGGCAACGGCGACGCGAATGCAACGATCGACGCGTGGGCGCCGCCGTTTCCGTTTGAACAACTGGATGCCGCCCAGCAGCGCACGCTCGCTGAGCTGGGGGTGGCAGTGCTGAACCTATGGAGCGATTTGCCGTCCGACACGCGTCAGCGATTCGTGAGCCGGCTGGCGATGCCGGCTGATCCGGATGTGCCTGCGCTTCAGGCCCGCATTACGCGCTTCGTGGCGGATGCCACGGCGTTGCGCGTCAGACTGGCAACGCCGCTGCGGCCAGGCGTGTCCCGCGCCGGGCGTGATGACGAAGACTTCGTCGACCGCGCCAAGTTGGCCTACAAGCTGGACGGCGGTGCCTCCGAGCCCGCGCACTACAGTCACATCAACGAATTCGAAGGCAAGCGCGTTGTGGTCTTGCGCAACAAGCGCGGCGTGCTGGCGGTATATGAAGATGTTGGAGGTCTGGCGACGCGGCTGGCGCATTGGCCGGTGTCATGGGTGTGAAAAGAAGTGTGCATGTGGCGTCGTGTTTGAACGCCTGGACGCCGATGTAAAGTCTTTGGAAGCCAATCATTTTCCTTAAGGACAAGATGGTGCCTGAAATCCCTGAGACGTCGATCCTGTTGTTTTCCTACGGAACCTTGCAAGACAAGGCCGTGCAGCTGGCTAACTTCGGCCGTGAACTGACCGGCCGGCCCGATGCCATGACGGGCTATGTGCAGCATTGGGTCGACATCACTGACCCCGAGGTCTTGAAGACCAGCGGGAAGGCTCAGCACCCGATTGTCTACGCCAGCTACGACCCCAAGGACGAAGTGCGCGGCACGGTCTTCGAGGTCACCCAACAGGAGCTGCACGCCGCCGACACCTACGAGGTGTCCGACTACAAGCGTGTGTCGGTGTTGTTGAAGTCCGGCGTACACGCGTGGGTCTACATCCAGGCCTGACCCAGGGTTTGACCCCGGGGGACGAGGCGCTCAATCAGCGGTCCTGCGGCGCCACGCCTTCCAGGCTGCGCCGTAGCGCCGCATGCGCGGCCTGGTCCACCGGCCGATGTTTGCGTTCGGTGCTGGCGGGGTACTTCTCCAGGCAGTTTCCGCCCTTGCGGTCTTGCGACGGGCGGATCGGGCGCGGCGTGAAGCCGCCGCCGCAGTTCGGGCAGACGTTGCCCAGCACCTCGTCCACGCAGCTCGCGCAGAATGTGCATTCAAAACTACAGATGCGCGCATGGGTGGCGTCCGGGGGCAGGGCGGTGTCGCAGTGTTCGCAGGTGGGGCGCAGGGCGAGCATGGGGCATCCTTCACGTCGATTGGGCAACCCGCAGCGTAGAGCCTGCGGCGGATTTTCGCCACGCCCGATCCAGACACAAAAAGGAATGAAAACGGTCAGCCGAGTTGCATCTGGACGCGGCCGCCGCTTGTACACTCGGATCACCTTTACGGGCATAGGGGATGCTTGATGGCCGGCAGTAGTTTCTTCGCATTATTTGACGACATCGCCACCATTCTGGACGACGTCTCTGTCATGACCAAAGTGGCCGCCAAGAAGACGGCCGGCGTGTTGGGCGACGACCTGGCGCTGAATGCGCAGCAGGTGACCGGCGTGCCCGTTAACCGCGAGCTGCCCGTGGTGTGGGCGGTGGCCAAGGGATCGTTCATCAACAAGCTGATCCTGGTGCCGGCGGCGCTCTTGATCAGTGCGTTTGCGCCGTGGGCGATCACGCCCTTGCTGATGCTGGGCGGCGCGTTCCTGTGCTTTGAAGGCGTGGAAAAACTGGCGCACAAATTCCTGCCGCATGGCGAATCGGCCGAGGGCAATCACGCCGCGCGCGCCGAGGCCTTGCAGGATGCGTCGGTGGACATGGTGGCGTTTGAGCGCAGCAAAATCAAAGGCGCGGTGCGGACGGACTTCATCCTGTCCGCCGAGATCATCGTCATCAGCCTGGGCGCTGTGGCCGGCGCGGACTTCACGCGCCAAGTCGCCGTGCTGTCGATCATTGCGATTGCGATGACAGTGGGCGTGTATGGGCTGGTGGCCGGCATCGTCAAGCTGGACGACCTGGGGCTCTACCTGAGCCAGAAGCGGTCGCAGGGCGTGGCCTGGCTGGGCAAGCGCATCGTGGGGGCGGCGCCTTATTTGATGAAGACCCTGTCGGTCGTTGGCACTGCCGCCATGTTCATGGTGGGCGGCGCCATCCTGACCCACGGCATCGCGCCGGTGCATGCCGCCATCGAACACGCCGTCGCCGCGGTGGGCGGGGGCAGCGTGGTGCAAGCGTTGACGTCCACTGTGCTCAACGCCTTGTTCGGCATCGTGGCGGGCGCCGTGGTGCTGGGTGTGGTCAGCGTGGCCAAACGGCTGTTCAAGAAAGGCTGACGTTTCGGGCGGCCACCCTTTCCGGGTGGCCCTGCCATCAATACATTTGTCTGCATCCGGTTGGCGCATCCCGCCAGCCTAGGGAATCCCCTGCCTTGTTGCGTCGAAACCGCTGCGCCTAAAATTGGCGCCAATTTATGTGATTATTGTTTCGACCACCGGCATCCGCCATGCGTCCGCCCACGCGGCCATGGCAAAGAGGAAATCATGCAGTCCAACGCAGCTATCGCTCTTCAACCCGACGCCGCGCTCGCGCGCGCCATGTACGACCTGGGCCACAGCACGGTCTTCGCAGCCCGCACCGACCCGCGCTTTTCGTATTGCATGTATGTGCCGCCGCACATCGACACCGCCAGGCATCCGATGGAGCTGGTCGTCATCATGCACGGCACTGGCCGTGCCTTTGTGGAATACCGCGACGCGTTCGCTGAATTCGCGCGCTGGAACGATTGCATCGTGCTGTGCCCGCTGTTCCCCGTGGGCCCGCTGGGCGACGGCAACCGCGACGGCTTCAAGCAGCTGCTCGAAGGCAACATCCGCTATGACCACATCCTGCTCGACATGGTCGCGGAAGTGGGCGAGAAGTTCGGCCTGCAATTCAAGAAGTTCGGCCTGTTCGGCTATTCCGGCGGCGGCCAGTTCGTGAACCGCTTTGCCTACCTGCACCCCGAAAGCCTGTGGGCCGTGTCGATCGGCGCGCCGGGTTCGGTGACCTTGCTGGACCCAAGCCAGGATTGGTGGGTGGGCGTGCGCGATGCCGAAACCCGCTTCGGCAAGGGCGTGGACATTGAAGCGCTCAAGCAAGTGGCCGTGCACATGATTGTGGGCAAAGCCGACCTGGAAACCTGGGAAATCACCCACCGCGAAGGCGGCAAGTTCTTCATGCCGGGCGCCAATGACGCTGGCAAGACGCGCCCCGAACGCCTGGAGTCGCTGCGCCGTTCGTTCGAAGCGGCAGGCGTGAAGGCGGTGCTGGATGTTGTGGATAACGTGCCGCACGATGGTCTGAAATGCGTGGGCCAGGTGCAGGACTTCCTGGCGGACGCGCTGCGCAAGTTGCGACATGCGAAAAATTGATATCGCTGAAGGCGGACGCCACGCGTTGCCGTGCGTCCGCGTTCAGGAATAGGAGAGGGCCATGCTGCGTTTTGCGCTATCCCGAATTGTCATGGCCGTGCCGACGCTGCTGATTGTGGCGGTGGCGGTGTTCGTGATGATCCGGCTGATTCCGGGCGATCCCGCCCAACTGCTGCTGGGCGACCTGGCCACGCCGGCCGCACTGGCCGACCTGCGTGCGCGCCTGGGACTCGACCAGACCTGGCTGACCCAGTTCGGCATCTGGTTCGGCAACATGCTGCACGGCGATCTGGGGTCGTCCATCAACACCGGCCAGCCCGTGCTGCCGTTGGTGTGGGACCGCTTCCTGATCAGCGGGCGCGTGGTGCTGGTGGCGGTGCTGTTCGCCGCGCTGGTCGCCGTGCCGGCCGGCATGATCGCCGCCTGGAAGCAGAACAAATGGCCCGACCTGTTTCTGGTCGGCTCGGCCACGCTGCTGGTGTCCATCCCGACCTTTTGGCTGGGTTTGCTGCTGCTGATCTTCTTCGGCCTGAAGCTGCAATGGCTGCCGGTCGTGGGTTATGTGTCGATCGGTGAAGACTGGAAGGCGGGCCTGCTGTATCTGGCCATGCCGATCCTGACGCTGTTCCTGCACGAAATCGGCGTGCTGATGCGCATGGCGCGTGCAAGCACGCTGGAAGTGCTGCGGCTGGACTACATCACCCATGCGCGCGCCAAGGGCCTGTCCGAATCGGCCGTGCTGATGCGCCACGCATTTCGCAACGCGTTCGGCCCGACCTGGACGCTGATCGGTCTGGTGCTGGGCAACCTGCTGGGCGGCATCGCGGTGGTGGAAACCGTTTTCACGATTCCTGGGCTGGGACGCCTGCTGGTGGATTCGATCTTCGCCCGCGACTACCCCGTCATCCAGGGCTGCCTGCTGTTCGTGGGCGTGGTCTACGTGATCGTGAACCTGCTGATCGACCTGTGCTATCCCATCTTCGACCCGAGAGTGACCGCCGAATGAAAAAGCGAATCGCAGCTAACGCGCTCCTGGGCGGCCTGATCGTGGGGGCGATGCTCATCGCGGCGATCATGGGCGCCTTCTGGACGCCGCATGACCCGCTCAAGATCAACTTCATCGCGCGCCTGAAACCGCCCGGCGGAGACTTCCTGCTGGGCACCGACGAGTTTGGCCGCGACGAGTTGTCGCGGCTGTTGGCCGGGGCATCCAGCAGCGTCTGGATCAGCTTGCTGACGGTGACGTTCGCCATCGTCGCCGGCACCGCCATCGGCACGCTCACCGGTTTCGTGCGCGGCTGGACCGACCGCATCATCATGGCCTTCAACAATGCGCTGCTGGCGTTTCCCGGCCTGCTGCTGGCGTTGGGTCTGCTGGCGGTGGTGGGCGCCAACAAGTACGGCATCATCCTGGCGCTGGGCCTGGCCTACACGCCGTCGGTGACGCGCATCGTGCGGGGCACGGTGCTGTCCTTGCGTGAAAAGGAGTTCATCGAATCGTCTCGTGTGCTGGGCAATTCTGAGCTCTACACCATGTTCCGGCATGTGCTGCCCAACTGCGTGGCGCCGCTGACGGTGCTGGCCACGTCCATGTTCGGCTGGGTGATCCTGGCGGAAAGCGCGCTGTCGTTCCTGGGCCTGGGCGTGCCGCCACCCGCACCGACGTGGGGCAACATGCTGGCCGCCGCGCGTCCGTTCATGGCGCAGGCGTCGTACCTATCCATTCTTCCCGGCCTGGCCATTGCGCTCGCGCTGCTGGGGATCAACCTGCTGGGCGATGCGGTCCGAGACCGTCTCGATCCCCGCATGAGGGGCGTGCAATGAGCGCACTGGTATCCGTATCGAACCTGAGCCTGACGGTGGGCGCAGGCGGCCGAGAGATCGTCAGCGGCGTGTCGTTTGACGTGGCGCCGGGCGAAATGGTCGGCATCGTGGGCGAATCCGGCAGCGGCAAGACGCAGGCCGCCCGCGCCATCATGGGCCTGACCCCGGCGCCGCTGGTGGTGGCGGGCGGGGCCATCCGTTTCGAAGGCGTGGACGTGACGAAGGCCGAGCCGGCCGTGCTGCGCAAGCTGCGCGGCGCGCGCATCGGCATGGTGTTCCAGGAACCCATGACGTCGTTGAACCCGTCCATGCCGATCGGCCGCCAGCTGGACGAAGGCCTGAAGCTGCACCGCAGGGACTTGTCCACGGCCCAGCGCCGCGAACGCATTCTTGAGATGCTGCGCCGCGTGGGCATTCGCGATCCGAAGGGGGCGATGGACGCCTGGCCGCACGAGTTCTCGGGCGGCATGCGCCAGCGCATGATGCTGGCCTCGGTGATGCTGCTGGAGCCGGCGCTGTTGATTGCCGATGAACCCACCACCGCGCTCGACGCCGTGGTGCAGCGCGACGTGCTGGAACTGATGGTGGACCTGACGCGCGAACACCACACGGCCGTGCTGATGATTAGCCACGATTTGCCGATGGTGGCGCGATACACCGAGCGCATGGTGGTGATGCAGCATGGCAAGGTGCTGGAAACCGGCACCACCGCCGGCATTCTGGAACGGCCGCAGCATCCCTACACGCGCAAGCTGCTGGACGCGATGCCGCGCCGCCTGCCCGCCCGCAAGCTGACGCAAGACGCGCCTATTGTCGAGGTCAAGAACCTGGTGGTGGACTACGCCGGCCACCAGCGCCTGTTTTCGCGCACTGGCGCCAAGCGCGCTTTGAACGGTATCGACCTGCACGTCAAACCGCGCGAGGTGGTGGCGGTGGTGGGCGGCTCGGGCTCGGGCAAGACCACACTCGGCCGCGCCATTGCCGGCCTGCTGGCGCCCACGTCCGGCCAGATTCTGTTCCGTGGCCAGCCTGTCAGCCGCAAGTCGGCCGCGTGGCGCGACTACCGCCTGAACTGCCAGATGGTGTTCCAGGACCCGTATTCGTCGCTGGACCCGCGCATGACCATTGGCCAGCTTGTGGGCGAAGGCCTGCGGATGATGCAAGACATGCCATCGGCGGACAAGCGCCGCCGCGTGGACGAGGTGCTGGCGGAAGTGGGCCTGGGCTCTGAATACGCCAAGCGTTTTCCGCATGAGATGTCTGGCGGGCAGCGTCAGCGCGTGGCGATTGCGCGCGCCATCGTGCGCCGGCCGGCGTTCGTGATTGCCGATGAGCCGGTGTCCGCCCTGGACGTTACCGTGCGGGCGCAGGTGCTGGACCTGTTCGCTGACTTGCAGGAACGGCACGGCTTTTCGTGCCTGTTCATCAGCCACGACCTGGGCGTGGTGGAGCAGGTGGCTGACCGGGTGGTGGTGATGCGTGACGGCGGCATCGTCGAGCAAGGGTCGCGTGACGCGGTGTTCGACCGCCCGCAAGAGGACTACACGCGCAGCCTGTTGTCGGCGATTCCAGCCTTGGAATCCACAGAAACCGGAGGCGTGCGCTTGCGTTGGCGTTTGGACGGCATGGAACCCCTGCGGGCCACGGCATGAGAGCAGGGGGGGAACCCCCTGCATTCGGCGCAGGAAGTTATGCCTAAAATACGCGCTTTGGAATTGATTGATGGGAGTGGTCCATGCCGAAACCGGCAGCGACGCAACCTGGCCTGGTTGACCGCATTGCCCATGATATTCAGTCGGGCGTGTATGGTCCCGGCGCCTGGTTGAAACAGATCGACCTGCAAGAGCGCTACGACGCCAAGCGTCTGGACGTCAGGCGGGCGCTAGACCAGTTGGCCGCCAAGCGGCTGATTGCGCACATCCCGAACCGGGGCTATCACGTGTACGCGATGGACCCGGATCAGCATTTGCAGATCCGGGATATCCGCATCCTGCTTGAAACGGGCGCGGCGGCTGACCTGATGCCCAACGTTACGGCGGCCAAGGTCCGTGCGCTGCGCACGTTGGCGGAACGTTTCGTCAAGCTGCTGCAAGACGGCACCTTGCTGGAGCAATACGAGGTCAATCTGGCCTTTCACGCAAGCATGTACGACCTGTGCGGCAACCGCGAGCTGGCGGCGCTGATCCAGGAAATGCGTGCGCGCGGCCCGGCGGCCCCGGCCAAGGAATGGGTGACTCGATCCCGCATTGAGATTTCGGCGCGCGAACACTTCGACATGGTCGATGCGCTGGAAGCGCGCGATGTGAAGCAGCTGCAAAAAATCATCGCGCAACACGTTGGGCAAGACATTTCCTGACACTGACGCTGATGTTCTGATCTCGCGATTCACATCGCCTGCGCGGCGGCCTTCTGCAAAGAGGCCGCCGCGATGCATTTGTGCGTCGGGTTCAGGGATACCCCGTATGGCGGCGTGCGGTGGAGTTGCCATAATTAGCAGCTTATTTTGGCGCCAATATATGCGTGGAATCTGCGCCGCACGCCGGGGAGTCTTTACATGCACCACCACTTTGTTCCCAGAGCGCTTGCGCTCTCCCTGGCGCTTGCCGCCGTCGCCGCGCCGGTTCATGCCGCGGTGTTGACGGTGGCCCAACCGGCCGACATCCGCTCGACCAACCCCGGCGTCAACCGCGACAACACAACCGACGGCGTGGTGCTCAATATTGTCGAAGGCCTGGTCGGCTACCGCGAGAACGGTACCGTCGGCCCCTTGCTGGCCAAGTCGGTTGCCTTGTCGGACGACGGCCTGACCTACACCTTCACACTGCGCGACGGCGTGAAGTTCCACAACGGCGCCACGCTGACGTCCGCCGATGTGCTGTGGAACTGGCAGCGCTACATGGACCCGAAAACCGATTGGCGTTGCCGCAGCGACTTCGACGGGCGCAATGGCCTGAAGGTGACCGACGTGTCGGCGCCGGATGCCAAGACCGTGGTGATGAAGGTGGACCGCAAGTCGGCGGTGTTCCTGGATTCGCTGGCGCGCACCGACTGCGGAATGACCGCCATCATCGCCAAGGAGTCGGTGGCGGCAGACGGTTCGTGGATCAAGCCGATCGGCACCGGCCCGTTCCAGTTCAAGGACTGGAAGCGTGGCGAGTACACGCTGCTGTCGGCGTTCAAGGATTACGTGTCACCCGAAGGCGACAAGCCGGACGGTTACGTGGGCTCGAAGCGCCCGCTGGTGGACGAGGTGAAGTTCCTAGTGGTGCCGGACCCATCGACGTCCAAGGCCGGCCTGATGTCGGGCGCAATCGACGCCAGCCAGATCACCAACACGGATGTGGGCGAACTGAAAAGCGCCAAGAACCTGACCGTCTTCAGCCCGCATGACGCCGTCAAGCACGTGTTGCTGTTCCAGACGCAAGACCCGGTGCTGAAGAACGTGAAGGTGCGCCAGGCTATCGCGGCGGCACTGGACATCCCGCAAGTGGTGGCCGCTGCGTCCGAAGGCCTGGGCCAGCTGAACAACTCCGCCGTCCACGCGGGATCGGCCTATTACAAAGACGCCGAAAAGCGCGGCTACAAGTACGATCCGGCGCGCGCGCAGCAGTTGCTGAAGGAAGCGGGCTACAAGGGCGAACCCATCGTCATCTACGCAAACAAGCGCGCGCATGTGCCGAGCTACCAGGTCGCCGTGATTGCACAGGCGATGATGCAGTCGGTGGGCATCAACGCGAAGATCGAAGTGCTGGAATGGGCGACGCAGCTGGACCGCTACAACACTGGCAAGTACCAGATCAGCTCGTTCTCCTTCTCGTCCCGCCTGGACCCGTCGCTGAGCTTTGAACAGTTTTCTGGCGACAAGGAAAAGCAGCCGCGCAAGGTCTGGGATGATCCCGCCGCGCAGAAGCTGATCGATGAAAGCTTCCTGGAGTCAGACCCGGTGAAGCGTCAGGCGCTGTTTGATCAACTGCACGCGTTGATGCTGGAACAGGCGCCGATGCTGATGCTGTACAACGGCGCAGATGCGTGGGCGAGTAATAAGCGAGTGAAGGGCTTTTCGGTGTGGGAGGGGAAGCCGAGAGTTTGGGAGACTGAGGTTCGGTAGGTTTTTTTGCTTTTGTTGGAGTGGGTTCTGTTGACGCCTGTGGGGTCGGTGGCCTGGGGTGCGCGGGGCAACGATTGCGGTCCGGAGCCTTCGCTCCGGACTGCCCCTGCCTCATCCTCGTACGCCTTCGGCTCCCTACGGATTCCGTTGGGCTTATCGACGCCCCGCCCACCCCAGGCCACCGACCCCACAGGCTGCGTCAGTTGAATGCGACGTCAGCGGGGGCGAGTGCTGTTCTTAGGGTTCTACTCGCCGGCGGAGTGGTGGGAATGATCTTGCGGGGCCCGCTCCATGCCGGCCGCGCGGGCGGCCTTGTGGAGCTTACGCGCGGCGGAGCGCCGTCGCGGTGTGCGCTTCGCGTGTGGCTGCGTTGTTCAGTTTTTTTTGCGCGCGTCTTGGGATGATTGGCAGCACAAAATTCATCATTCCCCCACGCATGATGACCGCACTTGAACCCAAGTGCGGTGTCATTTCCCATCCTACGAATGACGGCCGGCACTTGAACCCCGGTGCGTGGCGCGCAATGGGTCGGCATGCGCAAGACAGTGCGCGCTGCGCGCCACCTTTCTCCCCCCAAAAACGGCGGGGGGGCCCCTTAGCAACCAGCTCTACAAATTCGCGAAAGCGACCACCGCCCAAACGCCCACAAATGCGTAAGCCGAGTAAGGCCGCCCGCGCGGCCGCCACTCGGTGGGCCCCGCAGCACTCGTGACTAAGGCACACCCTAGCAGCGCCCCGATCCAAGACGGCGGCAGCCCGTCGGCGCGGTGGCCCTGACTGCGCGCAACCTCGATGCGCCCGAGGGAATCCGAAGATACCGTCTTGGCCGTCAAGTAGAAAAAGCGTAATCAGGCCTATAAGGTTGCCGCGTCTTGAGCACACCGAAGCACAGATGTACCACCTTGCGCATGCAGGCGCCCA
>NZ_CADIJQ010000015.1 GCF_902859595.1 Achromobacter kerstersii
CTTCAGAACAGGGTCGACCACCTAAGGGAGCCGCAGAAACTCACCTGTCTCTCGTGGAATGGTAGCTAACCATTCCAGGGCTCAAGATACAAGGGAGCCGAAGGCGGACGAAGATGACAAGGGGGAAGTCCGGAGCGAAGGCTCCGGACCGCAATCGTTGCCCCGCGCCCCGCAGGCCACCGCCGTCACGGGCGTCTTAAGAACCCAACCGACAGCCCATAAAAAAACCCCGATCCATCAAGGCAACGCCTCAGGCACCCCCAGTTCGACAGCCAACTTACTCAACCCATCCCAGATGCGGCTGTCGAACTCTACCGAGTCCGCATTCACCGCCCGGTTCCGAGCTTCGTACTCCCCCGGATACTGCACCGCTTCCACGCCGGGTTGCGGTTTGCACGCGTGCAGGTAGTCAATGAACGCACCCACTTCCATCGACCGCCAGTCCGTATTGAAGTCCACTTGCGGGTCCAGCAGCAGCGCGAACATATTGTTCGTTGCCACGCCGATGCGCGGGTGCTCGGGTTGGATCGTGCCGCCGCCAGACAGCACGCCGGCCAGCAGTTCGGCCACCAAACCCAGTGCATAACCCTTGTGGCCACCGAACGGCAGCAACGCGCCGGGCGGGTCCGCGAACAGCGCGCCTGGGTCCGTCGTCGGATTGCCTTCGGCATCGATCAGCGATCCCGGCGGTGCTTGTTCGCCCTTGGCGGCCAGCACGCGCGCCTTGTTCACGGCGATCGAACTCGTTGCCATGTCCACGATAAAGGGCGGACGGCCGCCGGGCAGGGGGCCGGCAAAGCACAGCGGGTTCGTGGTCAGGCACGCTTGTGCGCCGCCGAACGGCGCCACGGTGGGCGCGCGGTTGATCACGTTGGTGAAGGCCAGCAGGATCAGGCCCTTGGCCGCCACCATTTCGCCAAAGTGGCCCATGCGGCCCAGGTGATGGCTGTGGCGCAAAGTCAGGATGCACTGGCCATGTTCCTGCGTGCGCTCGATCGCTTTTTCGATCACGACCTTGCCCACGTATTGACCCAGACCGTGGTGGCCGTCATAGGCCAGCATCGCGCCACGGTCGTTCACCAGTTCGGGGCGGCCGTCGGGCTTGGCCAGCCCTTCGGACAGCACACGCCGATAGTTCGTCAGGATCGACAGCCCGTGGCTGGTGTAGCCCACCCGGTCGGACTCGACCAGGTGTTCAGCCACGTCGCGGGCGATGTCTTCCGGCACGCCTTGCGCCATCAGCACCAGGCGGCCGTATTCATTGGCTTGAGCTAAAGAGAGTTTCATGATGCGTGCTCCTTAGATCCAGCCGAGCCAGCGCCAGTAGGTCGCGCCCATCACCAGCATCAGCAGGTAGCCCACGATGGTGACGATGATGCCGACCTTTGCGAACTGCTTGGCGTTAAACGTTTCCGTACCCAGGCACACCATGTTCTGCGGTGCGTTGATCGGCAGGATGAAGCCGTAGCTGACCACGAAGCCCAGCAACATCGTCATGCCCAGGCGGCTGAAGTCGCCCGGCAGCGTGGCCAGCACCGAAATCAGAATGGGCAGCATGGCCGACGTCAGTGCCGTCGCGCTGGCGAAACCCAGGTGAATGACAATCAGGAAGGCGGCAAGGATGGCGAAGATGGCGAGCGGCCCCAGGTGATCCAGCCCGGTGTGCGCCACGACCTGGTTGCCCAGCCATTGGCCCGCTTGCGTCGTCAACAGGGCGGTGCCCAGGCTGATACCCACGCCGAACACAATCACCGTGCCCCATGGGATACGCGATTGCACGTCTTTCCACGTCATCACGCCAAAGCGCGGCAGCATCAGCAGGACCAGACCGAAGTAGGTGGTCGAGGTGGTGTCGAACTTGTGCAGCTTGCCTTCGGTCGACCAGAACAGCAGCAGCATGATCGACACGGCCATCAGGCGCTTTTGCGCGCCCGTCATCGGGCCCAGTTCAAGCAGCGACTTTTCGACCGCTTCCTTGCCCCCGGCGATGCTGTCGCTTTCCGGCGGCAGCAGCTTCAGAACGACGACAATCAGCACCGCCGACATGATCAGCGACCAGGGGGCGCCGGCAATCAGCCAGTCCGACCACGCCACGCGTTCGCCCAACATCTTTTCCATGAAGCCGACCGTCAGCAGGTTCTGCGCGGCGGCGGTTTGGATGCCCACGTTCCAGATGCTGGTGGCTTGCGCCACGATGATCATGATGCCGGCGGCGATATTCGAACGCTTGTCCACGCCGAAGGCCGCGATAACGCCCATCATGATCGGCACGACGGCGGCGCTGCGCGCGGTGGCGCTGGGCACGACCAGGCTCAGCACGATCGTCACGGCGATACATCCGATCAGGATGCGGCGCGTGCTGGTGCCCACCCGGGACAGCGTGACCAGCGCGATGCGACGGTCCAGGCCGGTGAAGGTCATGGCGGCCGCAATGAACAAGGCGCCGGTCACCAGCGCCAGCGCCGAGTTCGCAAAGCCTGTCAGCGCCATGCTGATGGCGGCCGACGTGCCGTACAGCACGTTCGGGTCTTTGATTGTCGGAGCCGTGCCCAACAGGAAAGCCATCAGCGTCGTGATCATGATCGCGCTGGCTTCGTAAGACACGGCTTCGGTAATCCAGACCACCACCGCAAAGGCCAGGATCGCCAACATGCGGTGTCCCGCGACCGGCAGGTCGGCGGGCAAGGGCATCATCAGCACCCCGATCATCACCACGATGCCGGCGACGAGTCCGATTGGAATTTTTGCTTTCTGGGGTGCCTGTGAGGCAGGGACAGCGGCTGGCGCGGTCATATCCATCTCCGGTTGAGGTCAAACTGACGACACACGCCCCGCGAGCACGGGTTTATCTAATTCGATGTGTCGACGCTACAGGACGATCGTGACGGCATTGAGGAAAACCCGCATTGATGTGGATCAAGCTGATGGCAATCTGGGCTTGAGCAAACCCATCCGGGGCATTATGCTCGTCCGCCCTTGATGGTCGCAAGCCGGGACTGTTGCATGAATGCACACGAATTGTGCCAGCGCCCTACGCAGTTGGCACCTGATTTCTACTTGAATTCGTTCGTGTTATGCCGCTAATGCGTGGGGCGTACTTAACCCAGCGCCAGGCGCAGTTGCTCATCCAGATGCAGCGTCGGCGCCACGCGCCAGCCGCTTTGCGCATAACGCAGCCAGCGGCCCAGCACCAAATGCGTCAGCAGGCTGGCGTGCGCGGCCACATTGGCGTCCGAGGGCAAGCCGCCATCCGTGATGGCGATGCGCAGCGATTGCTTCAGCGACGTTTCGATGCGGTCGTTGATATGGTTGATGCGTTCTTGCAGCCGGTTGTCTTCCGTGACCAGCGCGTCGCCGGTCAGCACGCGCGTCATGCCCTTGTTGCGTTCGGAAAACGTCAACAGCATGGCCACGGTCTTGTGGGCTTGCGGCACGCCGTAGGGTTCGGCGGCGGCGATCTGGTTCACCAATGTGAAGATGCTGGTTTCGATGAATTCGATCAGCCCTTCGAACATCTGCGCCTTGCTGGCAAAGTGCCGGTACAGCGCGGCTTCGGACACTTCAAGGCGCGCGGCCAGCGCGGCCGTGGTGATGCGAGCCGCATGCGGCTGCTCCAGCATCTCGGCCAGGGTTTGCAGAATTTGGGTCTTGCGCTCGCCGGGTTTGCTCGCCATGGAAGGAACTGCTCTCGCGCAGGCTTGACGGTGTAGGGGGAGGGAGACGCGCGCCGTTATCCCCGCAGGGGACGCCGGCGTAACAACAAATCACTGACGGAGTTTACTCGCAAGTCGACGTAGCCCGGACGGTGGGATTGGCCGCGCGAAAAGGGGGTGCCAGGGTGATAAACGTGCACCGTGCGCACGCCGACGCGCCGCGCGCCGCGCAGGTTGGCCAGCGTGTCTTCCACCAGCACCGCGCGATGAGCCGGCACGCCTTCGCGGGCCAGCACGTAGCGCAGCAGCGCGGGCGACGGCTTGGGGCGGAACTCGCCGTGCAGGCGCATGTGTTCAATGGCCCACAGGCTGTCGAACTGGCGCAGGATGCCCAGCCGCGCCAGCACGGATCGCGCATAGTGCAGCGGCGCATTCGTCAGCAGCACCTTGCGGCCCGGCAGTTGCCGCAGCTTGTAGGCCAGCGCCTTTTCGGCGCGCACCAGCGGGTTGACGTCGAAGTCGTGGCTGCGATGCAGGAACTCGTGCGGGTTCACGCCGTGATGCCGCACCATGCCGATCATCGTGGCCCCGTAGCGCTGCCAGTATTGGCGGCGCAAGTCGTTGGCGGTATCGATATCGACATTCAACGCCTCGGCGACGGCCATGGTCATGCCGTGGTCGATCTTCGGAAAGATGGCGTGAGAGGTGTCGTGGAGCGTGTTGTCCAGGTCAAACAGCCACAGGCGTTCGGAAACGCCCGTGGCCTCGCGGCGCGAGCGGCGCATGCGCACCGCCGGCCGCAACAGCAGACGCTGTGCTCGCATCAATGCGAGCTGATCATCGTGCCAACGCCTTGATCGGTCAGGATTTCAAGCAGCAGGCAGTGCGGCACGCGGCCGTCGACGATGTGGACAGAGTTCACGCCGTTCTTGGCGGCGTCCAGCGCCGACGAGATCTTGGGCAGCATGCCGCCCGAGATGGTGCCATCAGCGAACAGTTCGTCGATGGTCTGCGCCGACAGGCTGCGCAGCAACTTGCCGGCCTTGTCCAGCACGCCCGGGGTGTTGGTCAGCATCAGCAGCTTTTCAGCGCCCAGCACTTCAGCCATCTTGCCGGCGACAACGTCGGCGTTGATGTTGTAGGCCGTGCCGTCTTCGCCGTAACCAATAGGCGAGATGACCGGGATGAACTGGTCGTCTTGCAAGGCCTTCACCACGGCCGGCTCAACCAGCGTGATGTCGCCCACGAAGCCGATGTCGATCGGTTCATTGGGGTTGTCCTTGTTGGCCATCAGCTTTTTCTGGGCCTGGATCAGACCACCGTCTTTGCCGGTCAGGCCCACGGCCTTGCCGCCGACTTCGTTGATCATCATGACGATGTCTTGCTGGACCTGGCCGCCCAGCACCCATTCGACCACTTCCATGGTCTCGGCATCGGTCACGCGCATGCCCTGGATGAAGTTGCCTTGCTTGCCAATGCGGCGCAGCGCGTCGTCGATCTGCGGACCGCCGCCGTGCACCACCACCGGGTTCAGACCCACCAGCTTGAGCAGCACGACATCGTGCGCGAAGCTACGCTGCAAGCGCTCTTCCGTCATGGCGTTGCCGCCGTACTTGACCACGATGGTCTTGCCGTGGAATCGTCGGATATACGGCAGTGCTTCAGACAGCACAGCGGCTTTGACAGCGGGGGACGAAACGGCAGCAGGGTCGGGGGTGTCGGTCATGGCAGCTAAGTCGGCAATATATGTGTAAGTGGTTAGAAAAAATGCCTGCACAAAAACGCGTTTGGCACGCGGTAGCGCAAGCATACGACGGATTGTAGTACCACACGTTTCATATACCCAAAACCCATGTTCATATGCCCGACAAATAACCGTCATTCAGGTAAATTGGGGGCGTTTTCGAGGACGCGGGGCCCCGCAAAAGGGGGCTGATCCGCACTGGTTGGGCATCGGCCCCCAATTTTTATCCTATAAAAGAGGCGACACATGCGTTTGAACTTCGTCCGCTCTGCCCTGATGGCATCGGCCTTCCTGGTGGCAGCCAATGCCGCTCATGCTGAAAAAGTCGTAGTGGGCGCAACCCAGGTGCCGCATGCCGAAATTCTGGAAGTGGTGAAGCCGCAGTTGGCCAAGCAAGGCGTCGAGCTCGACATCAAGGTGTTCAGCGATTACGTGCAGCCCAACCTGCAACTGGTCGACAAGCAGCTGGACGCCAACTTCTTCCAGCACAAGCCCTATCTGGATTCGTTCAACAAAGACCGCAAGGCCACGCTGGTGCCGGTGGCGCTGGTTCACGTCGAGCCGTTTGGCGGTTATTCCAAGAAGATCAAGAGCTTGTCCGAGCTCAAGAACGGCGCCACGGTCGCCATCCCGAACGACCCGTCCAACGGCGGCCGCGCGCTGGCGCTGCTGCAAAAGCAGGGCGTGATCAAGCTGAAGGACCCGTCCAACATCCTGGCTACCGCCGCTGATGTGGTCGAGAACCCCAAGAAGCTGAAGTTCCGCGAACTTGAAGCCGCGATGTTGCCGCGTTCGCTGGACGACGTGGATCTGGCGCTGATCAACACCAACTACGCGCTGGAAGCCGGCCTGGTGCCGACCAAAGACGCGCTGTTCATCGAAGGCGCCGATTCGCCCTACGCCAACATCCTGGTCACCCGCACGGACAACAAAGACGCGCCGGGCATCAAGAAGCTGGTCGACGCGCTGCACTCGCCGGACGTGAAGAAATTCATCCAGGAAAAGTACAAGGGCGCCGTAGTTCCGGCGTTCTAAGTTTCAGCCCGCTGCGGTCTCCTGCATGAACCGCCCGCTTGCCGGGCGGTTTTACTTTGGGCGAAACAAAAGGCGGAAAAAGGGCGGAAAAACAAAAAACCGCCCAAGCGGGCGGTCTTTGGAGGCGGTGGCGATGACCCGGGCATCAGCCCGCCGCCAGCGCCTTTTCCACGGTGGCGTGGAATTCGGCCACATCGTATTCGCCCAGATAGCGCTTGATGATGTGCCCCTGCTTGTCGATCAAAAAGGCCGTGGGCGTGAGCCGGATGTCGCCGAAGGCGCGGGCGATGTCGCCCTTGGTATCCAGCGCCACGGGGAACGGCAGCTTGCGCTGGTCGGCGAAGTTCAAGACGAAGTTGGGCGGATCGTAATTCATGGCGACCGCCACGGCCTCGTAACCCTTGCCGGCGTATTCCTTATAGGCGGCGATGGTTTCCGGCATCTGCTTCACGCACGTCACGCAGCTGGTTGCCCAGAATTTGACCAGCACGACCTTGCCGCGCAGATCCTGCATTGAGAAGGTTTTGCCTTCCAGGGTGGTGAAGGTGACGTCGGGTGCGGTCTGGGCGGGGCGCCAGACGAACCAGGCGCCGATACCAACCGCCACCAGGACGGCCAGGGCTACGATGGCTTTTTTCATTTGATGGGCATCGCTTCAACGCCATTGCTCGTGCCGGCCGCGTTGTTGTCGCTGGGTGCTGTGCCGGTGCCGCTTTGAATGGGCGCTTTGGTTTCGGTGGAGGCGTCTCGGGTGCTGCTGTTGGACAGCCGGATCGCTTCTTCGCGGCTGATGGTCTCGAACAGTTTAACCACCTTGGCCACGCCGCCCACGTCTGCGGTGGCGTTGGCGGCATACTCGCCTTCAGCCTGCGTGACCTTGCCCATCAGGTAGACGACGCTGTGATCGGTCGTCAGCGCGATGGTGCCGGACGGCACGTACTTGGTGTTGATCAGCGCGGTCTTGACCTTGGACGTGAGCCAGGTGTCGTTCGAACGCGTGCCGAACGAGGCGATGGGGCCCACGTTCAACTGGTTGATGACCTGTTTGACGTTCTCGATGCTTTGCGCGATGGCGGTTGCCTGGGACTTGGCTTCCTCGGTGGGCACGTCGCCCGTCAGCAGCAGGTGGCCGCCGTAAGCCATGGCGTTGACCCGGGCGGTGTCGCCCAGCTTTTGCGAAATCTGGCTTTGCGCCTTGAAGGCCATGTTCTGGTCTTCAAGCTGGATACCGGAGGTGCGGCGGTCGGTGACGACAACCGCCGTGGTGGCGGCGGCGCCGCCTACGATCAGCGGCGCGCAGGCCGACAACGACAACGCGGCCGTGGACAAGGCCGCGGCAAGCATCAGCGGGCGGACGGCGGTTCTGACGTCAGACATCATTCGGTATCTCCAAGCAGAAGAGCGTCGATGCCGTCGCACAGTGCGTGCAGCAGCAGAATATGGACTTCCTGGATACGCATCGTGCGATCGCTGGGAACACATAGATGGACGTCCATGGGCGTAATGAGTTCCCCCATGACGCCGCCGCCTTTGCCCGTGAGGGCCAGTACGTGCATTTCGCGCGCGCTGGCGGCTTCCATGGCGCGGACCACGTTGGGCGAATTGCCGCTGGTGGAAATGGCCACCAGCACGTCGCCCGCCTGGCCAAATGCATTGACCTGGCGTTCGTAGATCTCGTCAAAGCCATAGTCGTTGCCGACGGCGGTGAGGATCGAGGTATCGGTATTGAGCGCGATGCCCGCCAGCGGCAGGCGCTCGCGTTCGAAGCGGCCCACCAGTTCGGCGATGAAATGCTGCGCATCGGCGGCCGAGCCACCGTTGCCGCAAGCCAGAATCTTGCCGTTGTTCGCCAGGGCGCCGAATAGCACGTCCACCGCCACTGCCAGCGGTTCGGCCAGGACGTTCATACTTTGTTCGCACGCAGCCATGGCGTCGCGAAAGTGCGACGTCATACGAGAGGTCATATCCATGGGCGCGATTATCTCACGGGGCCGCCTCGCTGTTCTGTCCATGCGTAACGACTGTGCGGATGGTCGTTACGGAGGGGCCGCGTGAGAGGCAACGGCGAGCCGGGCCGGCGCGTCGGGGCAGAGAGAGGTGGGTAGCGAGCTGGGCCGGCGCGTCGGGGCAGAGGGAGGCGGGCGGCGAGCCGGGCCGGCGCGTCATGGCAGCGAGAAGGCGTCGCGCAGCCATTGTGGCTGGCCGGCCTCGAAGACGACGGCGTCGAACCGGGCGGCGGGCTGGGAGCCCGCCCAGTGCCGCCGGGCCAGCTCCGGCAGCCATTGCGCCGCAGCGCGGGCCAGCCGGGCCTGCTTGTCGTGGCCGATGCTGGCCGCGGCACCCCCGAAGCGCGTGCGCGCGCGGGCGCGGACTTCGATGAAGACCAAGGTCTCGCCATCACGCATGACAAGGTCGATCTCGCCCATCCGGGTCCATAGATTGCGCGCCAGCAGCACCAGGCCCTGCGCTTCTAGCAGACGCAGCGCGGCTTCTTCGTGGCCATCGCCCCGACGCTGCATGGGCGAGCGGTGCACCGGCGTGTCGTCGGGTATGGCGTGTGGCGCGACGCGCGGCCGGGCGCGCCGGCGCCGCTTGTTTGCGCGCACGCGTGCGGCCAGCGCCAGTTCGCAGGCCAGTCGCAAAGCGTCATCCGTCATGAAGGCTCCAAGGGGTTGCGGCCGGAAGGCGGCGGGCATTGGCGGCTACACTGACATGGTTTTCCGTGTCAGTAGGCTGCAATGAATCAAAATGTCTCACCCCCGCCTGCCGGCGATGCCTGGAGCCGCGTCGCTGAACGCGTTGCAGGGCAGCATTGGCCCGCGTCGACCTTGTACGTCGTGGCCACGCCGATCGGCAACCTGGGCGACTTGGGGCTGCGTGCCTGGCATGCCCTGCAACGCGCCGACGTGATCGCGGCTGAAGACACGCGCGCCAGCCGCACCTTGCTGGACGCCTGGGGGGTCAATACGCCGTTGATGGCGGCCCACCGCCATAACGAAGCGGCCGCCGCCCAAGCCATCTGTGAACGCCTGGCCCAAGGCCAGCGCGTGGCGCTGGTGTCAGACGCGGGCGCACCCGCCGTCAGCGACCCCGGCGCCCGTGTCGTGCGCGCGGTGCGCGACGCCGGTTTTGCGGTGGTGCCCATCCCCGGCCCCAGCGCCGTTATCGCCGCGTTGATGGGCAGCGGCGTCACCACCGACGAAAATCCCGCCTATGCGTTTGCCGGTTTCCCGCCGCCCAAGGCCGTGGCCCGCCAGCGTTGGCTGCGGTCGTGGTGCGCCTTGCCCGCGCCCGTGGTGATGTTCGAATCACCGCATCGGCTGGCGGCAACGCTTGCCGATTTGCTGGAAGTCTGTGGCCCTGACCGCCAATTGACCGTGGCCCGCGAACTCACCAAGCGCTTCGAGGAAATCGCAACCATCACGATGGGCGAAGCTGCCGCGTGGCTGGCCGCGGACTCGCATCGCGAGCAGGGCGAATTTGTGCTGATCGCGCACGCCAAGGTCGAACAAGAGATTGACGAAGACGCCGACCCGCGCACAGACGTGCTGCTGGACGCGTTGCTGGAATCCATGTCCGTGCGCGACGCCGCGCGTGTCGCCGCCAAGGTCACGGGGCAGGCGCGTGACGTGTTGTACAACCGCGCGCTATCGCGCAAGAAGTCGGCGGAGTCGGAGTAAAGCATGGCGTACGCAACCCTCGTATCGAACAAGCCTGCCGATCCGCTGGAACCCATTACCTATCGCGACATGGCCACGCCCTTGGGCGAATTGCGCCTGGTCGCCAGTCCCAAGGGCCTGCGCGGCGCCTGGTTCACCGACCAGGAAGGGCTGCCGTCCACCGAGGGCTGGACGCTGTCGCAAACCGATCCCATCCTGGAGCAGGCGCGCCGCGAGCTCGACGATTGGTTCGCGGGCAAGCGCCGGCATTTCGACGTGGCGCTGGACCCTGTCGGCACCACGTTCCAGCACAAGGTCTGGCATGCGTTGTGCGATCTGGGTTTCGGCAAGCTGGCCAGTTATGGCGATCTGGCGCGCACCGTCGGACGGCCCAAGGGCGCGCAGGCGGTAGGCGGCGCGGTGGGCCGCAATCCGATCATCATCATCATTCCGTGCCACCGCGTGATCGGCGCCGATACGTCGTTGACGGGGTTTGGTGGCGGCTTGCCGCGCAAGCAGGCATTGCTGGCACACGAAGGCAACCGCTACCTGAGCCGCAACGCCCGCGCGCGTCGCGTTTGTGACGGTCAGGCGGAATTGCCCTGGTAAAGGGAAGACAGACCCGGGAAGACAGACCTGGGAAGACGGACCCGGGAAGACAGATCCGCGAAGACAGACCCGGGAAGACGGCCCCGCGAATTCGGGCTGAGCGAAAGCTGGCCGGGTTTGCGGAATCGCACTGATCAGGGCGCTTACCCGACAGGGTTTCCGAGGTGACTGCCGCGCTTATTGCGTGGCGATGCTTGGCAGAATGCCGATCTTGTCCGACACCAGCGGCACGGCGTTCAAGGCGCTTTGCCGGTCGGGGTAGGGCCCGATCTTCACGCGGTACAGGTTGTTCGACTGCTCAACCTGCGCGGGGGGCGCGCCTGCCGTACTCAATTGCGAGTTGATGCGGGCAACCAATGATTGCGCGTTGCCCGGCTGGCTGAACGCGCCCACCTGCAAATAGACATTGCCGATGCCACCCGCAGCAGGCGCCTGACGGACCGGTGCCGAGCCGGAAGCGGGCCCAGCGGCCGCACCCGAAAGCGGTTCGGCCGCCAATGCCACCGGCACGGCCGCAACCGGCGCCATGACTGGCAAGGAACCCGTGGCCGATGCGGGCTCGGGGGAGGGCGGGGCGGGGGCGCCTTGCGAAGCCAGCCGGCGGATCTCGTCTTGCGGGATGCTTTCCACCACGACTTGTCCGCTACCCGGCCCGATGATGCCAAGCTTGTACGCGGCCACGTAGGACAAGTCCATGATGCGGTCGCTATGGAACGGGCCGCGGTCGTTCACCCGCACGACGATCGTCTTGCCGTTGACCAGGCTGGTGACGCGCGCATAGCTGGGAATCGGCAAGGTCGTATGGGCGGCCGTCATGGCGTACATGTCGTAGGACTCGCCGATGGACGTGGAATTGCCATGGAATTTCTTGCCGTACCAAGACGCCGTGCCGCGCTGCTTGTACGGCTGGCCGGTCGTGTCGGGCACATAGCGCTGGCCGAACACCACGTAGGGCCGGTTGGCGCCGCTGGCGTAGGGCTCGATACGCGGCACCGCATCCGGCACCTGGTCCAGGTTCGATGGCGGGTTCGCGTCCGGCCCGTCGTCCTTGTAATACCCGCCGCCCTTTTTGCGACCCCCGGTGGAAGAACAGCCGGCCACGGCAATGGCCAGCAACAGCATCAGGATCAGGTGGAGCGGGCGGGACAGGGTCATGCGGATTCGGCGGGCAGTTGGTTTCGGTGGCGCACCAGCAAGGGGTCGTGGTCAGCGAAGCGCAGCGCCAGCTGTTCGACCACATAGACGGAACGGTGCTGGCCGCCCGTGCAGCCGATCGCCACGGTCAGGTAGTTGCGGGTGTCTTGCGTGTATTGCGGCAGCCAGCGGTTCAGGAAGCCGGCGATGTCGTCGATCATCTGGCCGACCTGTTCGTATCCGGCCAGCCAGGTTGCGACGGGCTCGTCGCGCCCGGTCAGCGGCCGCAGGTTGCGGTCGTAGTGCGGGTTGGGCAGGCAGCGCACATCGAACACCAAGTCGGCGTCGCCCGGTACGCCACGCTTGTAGGCGAAGGATTCGAAGGTCAGCACGAGCGGGGCACGGTCGGCTTTGATCAGGTCGCGAATCCAGGCGCGCAATTGACCCGGCGTCAGGTCAGAGGTGTCGATCACATGTTCTTGCTCGCGCAGCGGAGCCAGCAGTTCGCGCTCAAGCGCGATGCAGTCCGTGAGCGACGGCGTGGACCCGCCATGTTGCAGGCGGTCGGTCAGCGGATGACGGCGGCGGGATTCCGAATAGCGCTGCACCAGCGTGGCGGTGCTGGCGTCCAGGAAGACCACGCGCAGGCTTGTGCCCATGGCGCGCAACGCCGTGACGACATCCGGCAGCTCGGCCAGTTCGCCAGGGGAGCGGACGTCGATGGCCACCGCAACGCGCTCCATGCCGTCGTCGCGCGCGTTGGCGATGAACTCGGTCAGGAAGCGCACGGGCAGGTTGTCGACGCAGGTGTAGCTGGAATCTTCGAGCATGCGCAGGGCAACGGATTTGCCTGAGCCTGAGATGCCGGTGACAAGGACGACTTTCAACATGGTCATGATTGTGGCACGCTTTTCCAGGACGATGCCGGCGGGATAGCATCTGATATGGCCGTAAACTCAGAATCTGCGCCTGTACCCTGGTTCGTCCCGTGGCGTAAGCTGTGGGCCGGATACTCGATCGATTCACTTACGCGCCCCGCCGTCATGCGATTCGGGGGATTGGAATTCGACCTAGATGTTAGCCCTCATTTCCATTAGTAGTGTTTCACTGCCGCGGTTTGGGGCGATTTCTCGCGTGTTGGCGACGGCTGCTGTTGTCTTTATGACAAGTGCCGCGCACGCGCAACAGCCCTCCCAAGACACGCTGCGCCCAGACACCATGGCGGCCCGCGTCGCGGCCTGTACGGCCTGTCATGGCGCGCAGGGCCGGGCCGGGGCCGACGGCTACTACCCGCGCCTGGCCGGCAAGCCGCAGGAATACCTGTATCACCAACTGCTGAACTTCCGCGACGACCGCCGCCAGTACCGGCCCATGTCGCATCTGCTGGCTGGCCTGCCCGACGATTACCTGCGTGACATGGCGGCGTACTTTTCCGAGCAGCATGTGCCGTATCCGCCGCCGTTGCGCGCCGACGTGTCCAGCGCCACGCTGCAAGCCGGCCGCACGCTGGCCATGCAGGGCGACGCGGCACGCGGCTTGCCCGCCTGTGCGTCCTGTCATGGCGCCGCGCTTAGCGGCGTGATGCCGGCCATTCCCGGCTTGCTTGGCTTGCCGCGCGACTACATCGGTTCGCAGATCGGCAGCTGGAAAAACGGCCTGCGCCGCGCCGCCGAGCCTGACTGCATGGCGGACATCGCCAACAAACTCACCCCCACCGACATCGGCGCCCTGGCGGCGTGGCTGTCGTCTCAACCTGTCGTCGAGCCTTACGCGCCCGAAGCGGCGGGTTCGCTGAAACTGCCCGCAGAATGCGGCAGCCAGGCGCAACGCTGACCGGGGGCCACGATGACACTGCTCAAACGAATTCTGTCTGTGGTGCTGTTGGCCTTGGTCATTGCCGTGGGCGGCCTGTATTGGCTGGGCACGCGTGATGACGCCAGCACGGGGCCTGCCGCGGTGGCGGCCGACGCGTCCACGCTTGTCGAGCGCGGCCGCTACCTGGCGCTGGCCGGCAACTGCATGGCTTGCCACACCAGCCGGGGCGGCAAGGCCTTGGCGGGGGGCACGCCGATTCCCACGCCGTTCGGTACCGTGTACGGCCCGAACATCACGCCTGACGACAAGACCGGCATCGGCACCTGGAGCGCCGACGATTTCTGGCAGGCGCTGCACAACGGCAAATCCAAAGACGGTTCGCTGCTGTATCCGGCGTTCCCGTACACGGAGTACACGCGGGTTACGCGTGCCGACGCCGATGCCTTGTACGCCTACCTGCGCAGTGTGGCGCCGGTCAGCCAGCCCAACCGGCCGCCTGAGCTGGACTTCCCTTACGATCAGCGCCCCTTGCTGGCCGCTTGGCGCGCGCTGTATTTCAAGCCGGGCGTGCAAGAGGCTGACGCGAGTCAGTCCGTGCAATGGAATCGGGGGCGTTACCTGGTGGAAGGGCTGGGGCATTGCGCCGCTTGCCACACACCGCGCAACCGCCTGGGCGCGACGCGTTCGTCCGAGCCGCTGACAGGCGGCGTCATCCCGGTGCTGGACTGGTACGCGCCGCCGCTCACCAACGACATGCAGACGGGCATGGGCCGCTGGACGGCGGCCGACATCGCCGCGCTGCTCAAGACCGGCATCTCGGCGCATTCAAGCGCCAGCGGCCCAATGGCCGAAGTGGTGCTGGGCAGCACGCAGCACCTGACCGATGACGACGCGCTGGCGATTGGCGTCTACATCAAGTCGCTGCCCGCGACGCCGGCCTCGCTGCCTCGGCAGAGCGTGGCGGTGGCGCCCGCCGCAATGGAGTTGGGCAGCAAGATTTACAGCCAGCAATGCGCGCAATGCCATCAACCGAAGGGCGAGGGCAGCGGCACCGCGTGGCCTGCGTTGGCGGGCAACCCCACGGTGACGGCGCCGTCGCCGGTCAACGCGATCCGCATGGTGCTTGATGGCGGCTACGCGCCCGCCACGGCAGCGAACCCGCGGCCGCACGGCATGCCGCCGTTTGGGCAGATACTGAATGACAGCGATATCGCCATGCTGGTGTCCTACATCCGGAACAGCTGGGGCAACGAGGCCGGTGGCGTGACGGCGCTTGAGGTCAAACGTGCGCGGGCGGCGTCTACGTTGAATTGATGCGCCGTTAGCGCGCGGGCCTTACGGCGCGCGCGCATGCCTCGCGCGCCAGTTCGCCCAGCACGCGGATGGCGGCGTCGTGCGATGCGTCCCAGGGGTGGCCGTAGTTCAGGCGCAGCGCGCTTGCGAACTGGCCGCTGGCCGAGAAGATCGGGCCGGGCGCCACACTGATGCCGCGCGTCAGCGCCTCGCGATGCAAGGCCAACGCGTCCACGGCAGCGGGCAATTCCACCCACAGGAAGAAACCGCCTTGCGGACGCGTCACGCGTGTGCCAGCGGGAAATTCATGCGCAATCGCATCGGCCATGCGCTCCTGCTGCGTTTGCAGCGTGTCGCGCAAACGGCGCAAATGACGGTCGTAGCCGCCTTGCTCCAGGTATTCCGCGATTGCGCCTTGCGCGGGGCCCGATGCCGACAGCGTGGACGACAGCTTCAGCCGTTGCACGCGCTGCGTGTACCGGCCGGCAGACGCCCAGCCGATGCGATAACCCGGCGCCAGACATTTCGAAAACGACGAGCAATGCAGCACCAGCCCCTGCTTGTCGTAGGCCTTGGCAGGCACCGGCCGCGCCGCGCCGAAATACAGTTCGCCGTAGACGTCGTCTTCGATCAGCGGGATGTCGTGGCGGGCCAGCAATTCCACCAACTGCCGCTTTCTGTCGTCCGGCATCAGGCTGCCCAGCGGGTTCTGGAATTGCGTCATCAGCCAGCACGCTTTGGGGGCATGCCGTTTGATGGCCGCTTCCATCGCCGCAAGGTCCATGCCGGTGCGCGGATGCGTCGGCACTTCCAGCGCTTTCAGCCCTTGTCGCTCCAACGCCTGCAATGCGCCGTAGAACGTGGGCGCTTCGACGATGACGGTGTCGCCCGGTTGAGTCACGGCTTGCAGGCACAGGTTCAGCGCTTCCAGCGCGCCATTCGTGATGACGATATCGTTCGCGGGCACGTTCATGCCGCCGATCAGATAGCGCAGCGCGATCTGCCGCCGCAAGTTCGGATTGCCGGGGCTCAGGTCTTCGACGGTGTCCAGCGGGTCCTGGCGTTTCAGATGCGTGGCCATGGCTTGCGCCAGGCGGGGCAACGGAAACAGCAAGGGCGAAGGAAAGGCGGACCCCAACGGCGTCACGTCGCGATTGCGCACGGAGCCCAGGATGTCGAAGATGCGTTCGCTGATGGCGAGTTCGGTGGATTCGCCGTCAGGGCAAGACGCGCCCGGTTCAGGCGGCAGGGATTCGGCGGGGGCGTGGACGTAATAGCCCGAGCGTGGCTGGGCGCGGATCAGGCCGCGCGCTTCAAGCAGGTAATAGGCCTGGAATACCGTCGACGGGCTGACCCCGCGCGCGGCGCAGGCGTCGCGCACCGAGGGCAGTTTGTCGCCCACGCGCATCACGCCGTCGCGGATCGACTTGGCGATCTCGTCGGCCAGGGTTTCGTACAGGCTCACGGTGCCGCAAAGCGACGCGCGTTCATTTGCTGCTTTGCAGGATCGCCATGGCCTGGCGTTCCATGAACTCGCCCAGCGTATCGATGCCGCGCAACTTCAGTATCGTGTTGCGCACGGCGGCTTCCACCAGCACCGCCAAGTTGCGGCCAGCGGCCACTTGCAGCATCACCTTGCGCACGGGCAGGCCCAGCATGTCTTGCGTGATGTCTTGCAGCGGCAGGCGTTCGAACTTGTCCTGCGCGGTGGCGCGCACCAGATGCACGATGAGCTTCAAGCGCATCTTCCGGCGCACCGAGGTTTCGCCGAAGATGGTGCGGATGTCGAGCAAACCCAGGCCACGCACTTCCAGCAGATTCTGCAGCAGTTGGGGGCAGTGGCCTTCGATCATGTTGGGCGCGGTGCGTGAGAATTCCACGGCGTCATCGGCCACCAGACCGTGTCCGCGCGAAATCAGTTCGAGTGCCAGTTCGCTTTTGCCCAGGCCCGATTCACCGGTGATCAGCACGCCCAAACCCAGCACGTCCAGAAACACGCCGTGCACGGTGGTGGTGGGTGCGAGCTTCTTGCCCAGATAGATGCGAAGCAGATCAATCAGCTGCGCCGCAGCCACGGGGGTGGACAACAGCGGCACCTGATGCTGATCGCATTGATCCACCAGATCTTGCGGGGGCGTCAGGCCGTCGGCCAGCAAAATGGCGGGTACGCCGCCAATCAGCAGCTCGTCCATGTGGTGCATGCGGCGGCGCAGGTCGAAGCGCGTGTAATACGCCAGCTCTTCCTGCCCGAACACCTGGATGCGCGAGGGGTGGATCAGGTTCAAGTGGCCGACCAGGTCAGCGGCCGCCATGCCGTCATCGGGAATGGCGCGGTCTGCCGCGCCTTGGCCCGAAATCCAGTTAAAGGGGATTTTGTCGGCGTTGTCGTCGACGAGTTCCTGCACCGTGAGCATGGCAGCGTTTCCGCGTGGTCAGAGTTGGCCGGTCGTGAGCATCTTGTGGACGATGGCCGGATCGGCCTCCGTGGCCAGGGCTTCACGCAATGCCTTGTTCGACATGAGCTGCGCGAGTTCGGCCAGGATGTCCAAGTGCTGCTGCGTGGCCGTTTCCGGCACCAGCAGACAGAGCAGCATCGACACGGGTTGCCCATCGGGCGCGTCAAAGGAAATGGGCTGCGCCAGGCGGATGAACGCCGCCAGCGCCTGCTCAAGTCCCTTTACTCGGCCGTGAGGAACGGCCACGCCCTGCCCAAGAGCAGTGGAGCCAAGACGTTCCCGGGCAAACAGGCTGTCGAACACGAGCGCTCGTGCCAAGCCATGGTTGTTTTCAAAAAGAAGGCCAGCTTGTTCGAACGCCCGTTTCTTGCTCGTTGCGAGCATATCGAGCACGACGTTGCCGGCGGGTAGGATGCGCGACAAATGATTCATCGGATCATTATATGGTTATATGACGCAGTGCAATAAATTGGCCTCGTGCGGCGCCCATTGCGTAGGCGGCCGACGGCATGGCAAGAGCGACAGCATAGACTGATCACGATGGATTGTGGGCATTCCGGTGCGCAGATACCCCTCAAAACGCGGGATTTGGCCGGAATCAGCGCATAAGTGGGAAAACGAGGACGCAACGCGAATTCGCCGGCAAGACCGGGAATGGAGGGACACAGCTGGGGGATGGGGTAATACAGGACGGGTAGTGCAGGAGGGGAGTCTTGCCGATGCCCCGGCTGGACTGACGTCTAGCGGGACACCGGGACTTAGGCAGGATTTTTCAATCGCTGTTTAACTCAATCGCTCAGGGCGAGTGATCATGAAGCGCGGTTACTGCTGGGGTGGCGAAAGAATCGCCGCTTGCCGCTTCACGGACTCCGCTGAGTGACTACGTACCTTGTCCTTGTGCTTGATGACCTGACGGTCGACTTTGTCAGCAAGAAGGTCTATGGCTGCATAGAGGTTTTCATCGGTTGCTTCACAATGAATGTCCTTACCGCTTAGACGCATGGTGATTTCGGCTCTATGCCGCAGGGGCTCTACTGAGAGCATGACCTGGGTATCGATGACGTGATCGAAATGCCGCAGCACTCGCGCCAATTTGTTCATGACATATTCCCGTATTGCCGGGGTGACGTCGAGGTGACGACCGCAGATGCTCAGGTTCATAGTGTGCTCTCCTTCTAAAAGAGAAAAAATGGTTGCGCAAAATGCGCGGTGATGTCTTTAGGCGTTCTCCTTGATTGGGTGGGTGCGTTTAGTACTAGTGTATAGACTCGGGCCGATAAAACAAGCTGACCTAGCGCAAGAACATGGCATTTTTATGGCGCAAGCCCTAGGGAGTATTCGCCTTGGCCCGAGAGGGGCCTAGGGGTCTTCCCCAGGGCCTGTTACATGCGGAAGTGCTCGCCCAGATAGACGCGGCGAACGGCCGGATCGCCCACGATTTCGTCGGGGTGGCCATCAGTCAGCACCTTGCCTTCGCTGATGATGTAGGCGCGGTCGCAGATGCCCAGCGTTTCGCGCACGTTGTGGTCGGTGATCAGCACGCCGATGCCGCGGCCCTTCAGGAACCGCACGATGCGCTGGATTTCAATCACGGCGATAGGGTCCACGCCGGCAAACGGTTCATCCAACAGAATGAAGCGCGGGCTGGTGGCCAACGCCCGCGCGATTTCCACGCGGCGGCGTTCACCGCCCGACAGCGAAATAGCGGCGTTGCTGCGGATGTGGCCAATCTGAAGCTCTTCCAGCAGCGATTCCATTTGCTCGTTGATCTTCGGCGTGGACAGCGGCCGGCCATCAGGACCCAGCTGCAATTCGAGCACGGCGCGGATGTTCTGTTCGACCGTCAGCCGGCGGAACACGGACGCGTCCTGCGGCAGGTACGACAGGCCCATGCGCGCGCGCTTGTGAATCGGCATCGCGGTGATGACGGAACCGTCGATCTCGATGCGGCCGGCGTCTGCCGGCACCAGGCCCACGATCATGTAGAAGCTGGTGGTCTTGCCGGCGCCGTTGGGGCCCAACAGGCCGACGACTTCGCCGCTGACCACGGACAGGGACACATCCTGCACCACGGTCCGGCCGTTATAGGTCTTGCGCAAACCGGTTGCGCGCAGGCTGCCCTGCTTGACCCCCGAGGGGGAGGAGGTCACGGGTGTCGGCACAGAAGGTTGATTCATCGTGGGTGCGTATGGTGTTGCATGGGGGGCGCTTTAGCGCCCTTTCTTTGCGGCTTGCTGCTTGCGGCATTCAGCCACGGCGGCATCCGACTTGGCGCGCGGTTCGGCCACCGAGCGCACCCGGCCACCCGCCGCAGCGGAGTTGGGGCCGCCCTGAGCTTCGTAGGTGCCGGTTTTTTCGTTGTAGCGTACCCGTTCGCCGCGAATCGTGTCGAACGGTTTGCCACAGACGTAACGGATGACAACGGCCTGGCCGATCAGGTCGAACGTGCTTTTCGTGCCGTCGTATTCGGCGCGCAGGCCCTTGCCTTCGATGAGCTCGAACGTGTCGGGGCGTTCCTGGCGGATCGTCACGACTTTGCCCTTGTTGGCGGTGGCGGTGCCGTACTGGCCGCCTTGCGCGTCTTCGTGCATTTCCAGCGTGTCGGACGTCAGCGTCATCAAGCCGCGCGTCATGTTCACGTTGCCAGTGAACACGCTTTGTTTCTTCACGTCGTCGTAGTGCAGCGTGTCCGACAGGATCAGCGTGCTGGGCTCTTCAGCGGGGGCCGCCTTGCTGGAGCCGGCGGCGGGCTTCGCAGCCGCGTCCTGCGCGTGCGCCGGCGCAAACACCGAAGCCGTCAGCAGAACGGCGCCAAGCAGGCGAGTCGTCGGGGCAAGGAGAGTCCGAAGGTCGGTCATGGTTTCTTCTGGTCAGAGTTGTTGGCGGGTATCTCGGTCCGGCGTTGTTGCTTGCCTTCGGAACCGGCAATTTCAACATCCGTCGACGCCGACACCTGCAATTGGCGTGTTTTGTTGTTGTAGTGCATGCCCTTGCCGTTCATCCGCGAACGGCCCTTGATCACCTCGGCGGGCAGGTCGGTAAAGACCACATCGTCGTCGGGCAGGATGATCAGTTGCTGGCTGCGCACGTCCAGCACGTCATTGTTGGCGTCGGGCTGGCGGTGCACGTGGGCGTCGCCGTTCATGACGATGCGCTTGCCGCCTTGCTCCATCACCGCAGTCTTCGAAACACCTACCGTGATCGGGTTGGCTTCGCGTTGGCCCACCGCGCGCGGCGCGGTGATGTGATACGAGTCATCGTCCGGGAAATGTTCCGCGTAATCGCCTTCCAGCCGGTTGATGGGGCGTCCGGTGGGGTCGGTGCGCAACATCACGAAGTTGC
The DNA here is from genome assembly GCF_902859595.1 of Achromobacter kerstersii. GTDB lineage: Bacteria > Pseudomonadota > Gammaproteobacteria > Burkholderiales > Burkholderiaceae_B > Achromobacter > Achromobacter kerstersii. Next base: position 20,741 of record NZ_CADIJQ010000015.1, read on the forward strand.
GCGACCAGGCGTCCATTTCATGCGTGATGCGGCGGGGCGGGTCCACCTGGATGGCGCGCTGCGCGTAATCGGCCGCCCACCACGAGCTGGTGACCAGCACCAGCAGCAGGAACAGCGCGATCAGGGAAGGAAAACGTTCTTTCATCGGGTTCGCCACAAGGGCGGTTGGGGGGTCAGAGCGGTCATTGGATGGCGCCAGGGCCGAGCAGGCCCGGCGCCGCCAGGAACGCGCCCAGGCGTCCCTGCGAAGCCAGCAGCAGATCGCAGCATTCGCGCACCGCGCCGCTGCCGCCCGGTTGCGTGGAAACCCAGTGCGCAGCCTGGCTGACATAGCCCGGCGCGTTTGGCACGCTGGCGGCAAAGCCCGCGCGCTGCATGGCCGGCAGGTCGATGATGTCATCGCCCATATAGCCGGTTTGGTTCAGTTGGACACCCGAGCGCTGCGCAAGTTCGGCCAGCGCCGCACCCTTGTCGCGCACACCCTGCATGACTTCCGCAATGCCCAGTTCGGCGGCGCGGCGCGCCACGATGGGGCCGGATCGGCCTGTCATCAGCGCCACCGTCAGCCCGCCTTCCATCAGCAGGCGCAGGCCGTGGCCGTCCAGGGCGTTGAAGCGCTTTTGCAGTTCGCCGTTTTCGCCGTAGTACAGGCTGCCGTCGGTCAGCACGCCGTCGACATCGAACACCATCAAGCGAACCGTCGCGGCGCGGTCGCACACGGTGGCGGGAATACGGGCAAGCACCAGCGCTTCGGCCGGGTGAGTCACGGAAGCAGGAAGAGTCATAGTCATACCACTTTAGCGGCCATCAGATCATGCATATGCAAGGCGCCCAGCAGCGCGCCGTCGGAGTCCAGCACCAGCATCTGGTTGAGCCGCAGCTCGTCCATCTGTTGGGCGGCCTCGACGGCCAGCGCGTCGGGGTTGATGCTGCGTGGCGAACGGGTCATGCCCGCCTCCACGGTCAGACTGCGGATATCGCCGTGCCGGGCGATCAGACGGCGCAAGTCGCCGTCGGTGAAGATGCCCAGCGGGCGGTGCTGCGCGTCGGTCACCACCGTCATGCCCATGCCCTTGGCGGACATGACTTCCAGCGCTTGCGACACGGGGGTGCCGGCCAGCACGATCGGCAAGGCGTTGCCCTGGCGCATGACGTCGCGCACGTGCGTCAGCAGGCGGCGGCCGAGCGCGCCACCCGGATGCGACCGGGCGAAGTCCTGCGGGCCGAAGCCGCGCGCTTCCAGGCAGGCCACGGCCAGGGCGTCGCCCAGGGCCAGCGCCGCGGTGGTGCTGGCTGTGGGCGCCAGATTCAGCGGGCAGGCTTCCTGCGCCACGCTGCCGTCCAGGTGCACGTCGGCCAGCAGGGCCAGTTCGGATTGCGGGTTGCCGGTGATCGCCACCAGCTTGGCGCCCATGCGGCGGGCTACGGGCAGGATGGTCAGCAGCTCTTGCCCCGCGCCCGAGTACGACACGGCGATCACCACGTCGTCCTGCGTGATCATGCCCAGGTCGCCATGCACGGCTTCGGCGGCGTGCACGAAAAAGGCGGGCGTGCCGGTCGAGGCGAACGTCGCCGCGATCTTGCGGGCAATATGGCCGGTCTTGCCGATGCCCGTGACCACCACGCGGCCACGGCACGCGAGCAACAGCGCGACCACTTGGGTAAAGGAGTCGTCCAGTCGTGCGGACAGGTCCAACAGGCCCTGGCTTTCGATTTGCAGCGTGCGGCGAGCAGATGCCAGCGCGGTATCGGACGATGTAGAGGGATGATCAGTCATTCAGAGATTTTAATATCAGTGGGCGCGTTTGCCCCCGGCAGGGGGGTATGGCATTCTGGCGGCTCATTTCAACGGCTTTCAATCCTTCACTCCAGGCCCGCTCCATGTCCAGCATTTCCAGCCCCGTCCTTGGCACGCCCTTGTCCCCCTTGGCCACCCGAGTCATGTTGCTCGGATCGGGCGAATTGGGCAAAGAGGTCATCATTGCCCTGCAAAGGCTGGGCGTGGAAGTCATTGCCGTGGATCGGTATGCCGACGCCCCGGGCCATCAGGTGGCGCACCGGGCGCATGTGGTCTCCATGACCGACGCGGACGCCCTGAAGAAGATCATCGAGCAAGAGCGGCCGCACGTTATTGTCCCCGAAATCGAAGCCATTGCCACCAGTTTGCTGGTAGAGCTGGAAGCCGCCGGCGTGGCGCGCGTGACGCCGACCGCCCGCGCAGCCCAACTGACCATGAACCGCGAGGGCATCCGCCGCCTGGCCGCCGAGACGCTTGGCCTGCCGACGTCCCCGTACCGCTTTGTCGACACCGAAGAAGAATTGCGCGCCGCCATCGACGGCGGCATCGGCTACCCCTGCGTCATCAAGCCCGTCATGTCCTCGTCGGGCAAGGGCCAATCGGTCATCAAGAGCGCCGACGACGTTGCGGCCTCCTGGCGCTATGCCCAGGAAGGCGGCCGGGTGGGCGGCGGCCGCGCCATTGTTGAAGGCTTTATCCGCTTTGACTACGAAATTACCTTGCTGACCGTGCGCGCCCGTGGCGCCGACGGCAAGGTCGAAACCCGGTACTGCGAGCCCATTGGCCACAAGCAGGTCGACGGCGATTACGTCGAAAGCTGGCAGCCGCACCCGATGTCGCCCGCCGCGCTTGAACGCGCACGGGAAATCGCGCTGGCCGTCACGTCCGACCTGGGCGGGCTGGGCATCTTCGGCGTGGAACTCTTTGTGGCGGGCGACCAAGTGTGGTTTTCGGAAGTCAGCCCGCGTCCCCACGACACCGGCATGGTCACCATGATCACCCAGGCCCAGAACGAGTTCGAGCTGCACGCCCGCGCGCTGTTGGGCTTGCCGGTGGACACCAGCCTGCGCCAGCCGGGGGCCAGCAGCGTCATCTACGGCGGGGTGGATGCCGCCGCCGTGTCGTTCCACAACGTCGCCGAGGCCCTGACCGAGTCCGGCACTGACATCCGCCTGTTCGGCAAGCCTGAGTCCTTCGTCAAGCGCCGCATGGGCGTGGGCCTGGCCGTGGCCGACGACGTCGCCGCCGCCCGCGCCAAGGCCAAGCGCGTGTCCGCCGCCGTGTCCGTCAAGGCGGGCTGATTCCCCGGGGCAATCGCTGCCCCGTTTGTGGACCCCGCATTAGCCCCTGGCCCTGCATAGCCACCGGCCCCCCATAGCCCCCGGGCCCTCACAGCCGTCGGCCCTGCATAGCCACCGGCCCTGCATAGCCACCGGCCCCTCACAGCCACCCGCCTCACGGCCGGTGGCTGTTTACATGCCCCGCCCGCCTGATCGTCCCCATTTTCCATGGCCTGTCACATTCTCAGGCTACGTTGACGCATTCCCATTCGCCCGCCAAGGCTTGCGGCAATACCCCTGCCGGCGATGTGGTTTGCGCTTTCGCACAGTTTGTTCGATAATTTCAGGAATTACTGAAAGCGGTGTAACGGTATCTAACAGCCAAACCGCACTCTTGACCCTGGCGCTGAACACTCATGGAACTCACCCCTCAAAACGAACGTTTCGTCCTGCACTTTGGCGAAATGGGCAGCCGCTGGGGGGTCAACCGCACCGTCGGGCAAATCTACGCCCTGCTGTTTCTTCACCCTGAACCCCTGAACGCTGACGACATCGCCGAAACCCTCGGCTTTTCCCGTTCGAACGTCAGCCTGGGGTTGAAAGAGCTGCAATCGTGGCGCCTGGTCAAGCTGATCCACCAAGTGGGCGACCGCCGCGACTATTTCGAGACGCCCAAAGACGTCTGGGAAATCTTCCGCATCCTGATGGAAGAAAAGCGCAAGCGCGAAATCGAACCCACGCTCACCCTGCTGCGCGACACGCTTCTTGAAGGGCCGTCAGGTCCTGAAGACGCCTACGCCCAGCAGCGCATGACCGAAATGCTGGAGCTCATCGAACTGTCCACGGGATGGTTCGATGAGGTTCAACGCCTGCCGCCAGAGACCCTTCAAACCCTGATGAAAATGGGTTCGAAAGTGCAAAAAGTACTGGGCTTCGCCGGCAAATTGCGGGGCAAGGGCTGAGTCCCATCCGCCTCGATTTTTCAGGAAACCTCTATGAAGTTGTATCCAACGCTCGTAACATGGCGCGAGAGACGGCCTGGGAACCATGCCGGTTGCCGCGGCACCTCAACAGCTTGGGAGCGCCCCAATGATTGATCTCGACGTCGTAAATCTGTCGCGATTCCAGTTTGCCGCGACCGCGCTTTACCACTTCCTGTTTGTCCCCCTCACGCTTGGCCTGTCGTTCATCCTGGCCATTATGGAAAGCGTGTACGTCATGACCGGCCGCCCCATCTGGAAGCGGATGACCATGTTCTGGGGCACGCTCTTCGGCATCAACTTTGCACTCGGCGTCGCCACCGGCGTGGTGATGGAATTCCAGTTCGGGATGAACTGGTCCTACTACAGCCACTATGTAGGCGACATCTTCGGCGCCCCGCTCGCGCTTGAAGGGCTGATGGCCTTCTTCCTGGAAGCCACCTTCGTCGGCCTGTTCTTCTTCGGCTGGAACCGCATGTCGAAGGTCAGTCACCTGATCGTGACCTGGCTGGTGGCGTTCGGCACGAACTTCTCGGCGCTGTGGATTCTGATCGCCAACGGCTGGATGCAGAACCCGGTGGGCGCCATCTTCAACCCCGACACCATGCGCATGGAGATGACCGATTTTGCCGCGGTGATCTTCAACCCTGTCGCGCAAGCCAAGTTCGTGCACACGGTCAGCGCCGGTTATGTGGCGGGCGCGATGTTCGTGATGTCGATCAGCGCCTGGTATCTGCTGAAGGGCCGGCACACCGATCTGGCCAAGCGTTCGATGGCGGTGGCCGCAAGCTTCGGCTTGGCGGGCGCGTTGTCCGTCGTGGTGCTGGGCGATGAAAGCGGCTACCTGACCACCGAACATCAGAAGATGAAGATCGCGGCCATGGAATCCATGTGGCACACGGAACCCGCGCCCGCGTCCTTCAACCTGATCGCGATTCCCAACCAGGCCGAACGCAAGAACGACTTCGCCATCGAGATTCCCTACGTCATGGGCATCATCGGCACGCGTTCGTTGACCACGCCGCTGCTGGGTATCGATGACCTGATCCTGCGCGCCGAAAACCGCATCCGCGATGGCATGGTGGCGTACGACGCCTTGCAGAAGATCCGCGCCAATCCCAAGGATGTGGATGCGCGCATGGTCTTCGACAAGACCTGGCCGGACCTGGGCTACGCCTTGCTGGTCAAGCGGTATCAGGAAGACATGACCAAGGTCACCGAGGCCGACATCAAGCAGGCCGCGATTGACACCGTGCCCAACGTGGCGCCGCTGTTCTGGGCGTTCCGCATCATGGTGGCGGTGGGCATGTACCTGATCCTGTTCTTCGGCGTGGCCTTCTGGCTGGCGTCGCGCGGCCGTCTGGACAGCCGCCGTGGCCTGCTCAAGGTGGCGCTGTGGAGCTTGCCGCTGCCGTGGGTCGCCATTGAAAGCGGCTGGTTCGTGGCCGAATACGGCCGCCAGCCCTGGGTGATTGAAGGCGTGCTGCCGACGTATTACGCCGCATCCGGCCTGACGATCGCCGACCTGGCCATCAGTCTTGCCATCTTCCTGGTGCTGTACACGGTTCTGCTGATCATCGGCGTGAAGGTCATGCTGCACGCGATCAAGGCGGGTCCGAAATCCGATGGGCCGGTGGCGGGCGCCGCCGCCGATCCTGTGCGCGCCGCCGTGCGCGCCTAAGGGGAGAGAAGCAGATGGATACCCTTATTCCTTTTGACTATGGCACCTTGCGCGTGATCTGGTGGGTGCTGCTGGGCGCCTTGCTGATCGGCTTCGCCGTCATGGACGGCTTTGACCTGGGCGTGGCGGCGCTGCTGCCCGTGGTGGCCAAGACGGACGCCGAACGCCGCGTGGTGATCAACGTGGTCGGCCCCGTGTGGGAAGGCAACCAGGTCTGGCTGATCACGGCGGGAGGCGCCATCTTTGCCGCCTGGCCGCTGTTGTATGCCGCGTCGTTCTCGGGGTTCTACCTGGCGATGATGCTGGTGCTGATCGCGCTGATCCTGCGTCCCGTGGGCTTCAAGTACCGCAGCAAGATGGAAGGCACGCGCTGGCGTAACAGCTGGGACGGCGTGCTGTGCTTCTCGGGCGTGGTGGCTTCCCTGGTGTTTGGCGTGGCGATGGGCAACATCGTCCTGGGCGTGCCGTTCACGTTCGACGCCGTGACGCTGCGGCCCATCTACGAAGGCCACTTCTATCAGCTGTTTGCGCCCTTCGCCTTGCTGGCCGGCGTGCTCAGCGTGGTGATGCTGGCCATGCACGGCGCGGTGCTGCTGGCGTGGCGCACGGAAGATCCGATTGCTTCGCGGGCTCGCAACTGGGGCCGGCTCGCCGCCTTGCTGACGGCGGCGCTGTTTGCGGCCGGCGGCTTCTGGGTGGCAGGCGGCATCGGTGGCCACACCATCACCAGCGCGGTCAACATGGCGGGTCCATCCGATCCGATGCTGAAGACCGTTTCCGTACAGACCGGCGCGTGGATGGCCAACTATGCCAAGTGGCCGTTGATGTGGATCGCGCCCGTGCTGGGTGTGGCGGGGGCCTTGTTGGTGGTGCTGCTGCTGACCGTACGCGCCAACGTGCTGGCGTTCCTGGCGTCTGCGGTGTCGATCGCCGGTGTGATCCTGACGGTGGGCTTTTCGCTCTTCCCGTTCATCATGCCGTCCTCGACCAAGCCGCAGGCCGGCCTGACCATCTGGGACGGCTCGTCCAGCCATCTGACGCTGTGGATCATGGTGATCGCCGTGGCCGTATTCCTGCCCATCGTCACGCTCTACACCGCCTGGGTGTATCGCGTGATGCGCGGCAAGGTCACCCATGAATCTGTGGGCGACACGCCCAACTCATACTAAAAGGAGCCTCCACCATGTGGTATTTCTCGTGGATACTCGGTCTGGGTTTGGCGTGCGCGTTCGCCATTCTCAATGCAATGTGGTTCGAGCTGCGCGAAGGTCATTCGCATGACCCGCGCGCCAGCCGCGACGACGAGTGAGCGGCGGCGCTAGCAGCCTCGAGCACGACCCTTCGGCCAGTTTGCAGAAACCGCCGCGCGAGCAGTCGCGGTGGTTGATGGCGCTTGCCAAGGCGGCCAGGCTTCCGTTGATGTTGGCAGGCGCCGCACCGCTCGTAAGCGGCGCCTTGCTGGTGGTGCAGGCCTGGCTGTTGGCCAGCGTGCTGGACGCGGCCATCATGCGCGATGTGCCGCGCCAGGAATTGCTGGCCCCCATTCTGGGCATTGCCGCGCTGATGCTGGTGCGTGCCTGTATTACATGGGCCGGCGAACGTGCGGGCGCGGATGCCGCCGAACGCATTAAGCGCCATGTGCGCCAAGCGCTGTTTTCGCGGATGGTTGCCAAGGGGCCGTACTGGAGCCGTGGCAAGGCGTCCGGCGAATTGGCCAGCGCGGTGGTGGACCAGGTCGAGGCGCTGGATGGTTTCTTCGCCAAGTACCTGCCCGCCATGGCGGCGGCCGCGATGTTGCCGGTGGCGTTTTCGGTCTTGCTGTTGCCGGTGGATGTGGTCGCCGGCCTGGTGCTGCTGATCACCGCGCCGCTCATTCCCTTGTTCATGGCCTTGGTAGGGTGGGGCGCGCAAGGCGCCAGCCGCCGCCATCTGCGCGCGTTTGCCCGCTTGTCTGGCTTCTTCGCCGACCGGTTGCGCGGCTTGTCTACGCTGAAACTGTATGGCCGCGCGGACGCCGAAGCGGCGTCGGTTGTGGCCGCCAGCGATGCCCTGCGCCAGCGCACGATGTCGGTGTTGCGCATTGCATTTCTGTCGTCGGCCGTGCTGGAATTTTTTGCCGCTCTTGGCGTGGCGGGCGTGGCCGTTTACATCGGTCTGACGTATCTGGGCTTTCTGGATGTGCGCTGGTCGCCGCTGACGTTGCAGGCGGGCTTGTTCTGCCTGCTGATGGCGCCGGAGGTCTATGCGCCGCTGCGCCAGTTCGCCGCGCATTATCACGACCGCGCCACGGCACTTGCCGCCGTAACGCAAATCGCCGTGTTGTTCGATGGCCTGCCGCAAGACGAAGCCGTGGCGCAAACGCGCATCGGCCGCGCGGCGGCATCGGCATCATCGGGCGCCGCGTTGGCGCTTACCGGGCTGACGGTAACGGCGCCCGGCCGGGGGCTGGCGGTGCTGTCAGACGCCGCGCTGACCCTTGCGCCCGGTGAACATGCGGCGTTGATGGGGCCCAGCGGCATCGGCAAATCCACCCTGATCGAAGCCATTGCGCGGCTGCGCCCCAGCCAGGGTGATATCCGCATCGATGGCATACCGCTGGCCGATTGGGATGAAGCCGACCTGCGCGGCCGCGTGGCGCTGATCGGACAGAAGCCGCAATTGCTGGCCGGTTCCATCGCCGACAACATCCGCCTGGGGTGCCCGGACGCCGCCGATAGCGATGTGCTCGAAGCTGCCCGCCGCGCCTGCGTGCTGGAGTTTGCACAAGCGTTGCCGGAAGGGCTGAACACGCCGTTGGGTAGCCGAGGCCACGGCCTGTCGGGCGGGCAGGCGCAGCGCGTGGCGCTGGCCCGTTTGTTCCTGCGCGACCCCGGGCTGATCCTGCTGGACGAACCCACCGCGCATCTGGACGACGCCACGCAGTCGCGCGTGCTGGATGAGATTCTTGCGTTCGCAGCCGGGCGCACCTTGCTGCTGGCAACGCACTCGCCCGCCGTGGCGGCCCGCTTTGGCCGGGTGCTGCGGGTGGCGGACGGAAACGTGGAAGACGCATGAAGAATCTGCTGTTGCTATTGCCGTTATATGCGCGTCGAAAAGGCGGGCTTTTACTCGCATTGTTCTGTGCGCTGGCCACCGTTGCGGCGGGCGTGGGCTTGCTGGGCGTCTCTGGCTGGTTTTTGACGGGTGCTGCGCTGGCGGGCGCAGGCGGCATGTTCAACCTGTTTGCGCCGTCGGCGCTGGTGCGCGGTTTGTCTTTCCTGCGCATCGTGTCGCGTTACGCCGACCGGGTGGTGGGGCATTCCGCCACCTTGCGCCTGCTGGCCGATTTGCGCGCCACCGTGTTCGGCGCCTTGATCCGGCTGACGCCGCGCCAGTTGGCGCGCTATCGCAGCGGCGATCTGGTGGCGCGCATGACGGGCGACGTCGATGCGCTGGATACCGTCTTTCTATTTGTGCTGGCGCCGTTGGCCACGGCCATCCTGGGTGGCGCCGTGCTCACCGCAGTGCTGGGCATGTGGGTGCCGGCCGCCGCACTGGCGTTTGCGCTGGCGCTCATGACCGCCTGCGTGCTGGTGCCGTGGTGGTTGCTGCGCGCAGCGCGCAAGCCGGGTGTGGCCGCGCAGGAAAGTGCTGCCGGCTTGCGTGCGGCCGCGTTGGATGCGGTGGACGGCCATGCGGACATGGTGGCGCTGCACGCGCAGGCGCAGACCGCCGCGCATTTTGAACGCCTGTGCGAAGCCAGTGCGCAAGCGCGCCGTACCCAGGCGCGCGTAGCGGCGCGCGGGCAGTGGTTTCTGCAAGCCGCAGCGGGCATTTCGGTATTGGCGCTGCTGTGGTTCGGGCTGGCCACGCACGAAGCGGGCGGCATTGAAGGGCCGGTGCTGGTGGGCCTGTTGCTGGCAGTCATCGGTATTTTTGAAGTCGCGGGCCCAATCATGCGCGGGGCGTCCCGCATGGGCTCGGCGATGTCGGCGGCGGCGCGTATCCGCGATGTGACGCAAAGCCAACCCGACATGCAAGACCCCGCCGCGCCGCTCGCCTTGCCGCTCCATGGCGCACTGGAACTGAACGATGTCAGTTTTCGCTACCCGGCGCGTGGGGCGGAACTGGCTGCGGCGGTATTGGATGGCATCGGCTTGCGCGTGGAACCCGGCGAGCGCATCGCGATTGTCGGCGCCAGCGGCGCGGGCAAGTCCACGCTGCTGCACCTGATCCTGCGCCTGGAAGACCCGCTAGCCGGGCAAGTGCGATTCGGCGGTTGCGATGCGCGCGACGCGGCGCAAGCCGATTGGCACCGGCGCATCGCGTTGCTATCGCAAGAGGCGCCGGTATTCCTGGGCACCTTGCGCACGAATCTGCTGATCGGCGACCCCGATGCCGACGACGCCACCTTGTGGCGCGCGCTGGACGCCGCCCGGCTGGGGGATTTTGTGCGCGGTTTGCCAGACGGGCTGGACACCTGGGCGGGAGAAACCGGCTCGCAATTGTCGGCAGGGCAGGCGCGGCGCTTGTGTCTGGCGCGGGCATTGTTGTCGCCTGCGGCGGTCATCGTGCTGGATGAGCCCACCGCCGGGCTGGATGCTGCAGCCCAAGCCGACTTCTTCAACGACCTGGAAGGCGCGGTGCGGGGACGCAGCGTCATCTTGGCCACGCACGCCGATTTGCCCCCGGGCGCCGTCCACCGTTGCCTGGAACTGCGCAACGGACAATTACATGACTTGTCACAGCAGGCGGCAATCCTGGCTTAAGCGCGGTGGCAAGGTTATAGTTCGCCTTGCTTCAATTCTTCAGGGCCGCCTTCCATGCAGACCGACAACGCCGAGTACATCCGGCGCACCATCCGAAGCGTTCCGGACTGGCCCCAACCCGGCGTCATCTTCCGCGATATCACGCCGGTATTGCAGGACCCGCGTGCCTTCCGGGTGCTGATCGATCTCTTCGTCTACCGCTATATGCGCCAGCGCCTGGATTTGGTGGCGGGCGTGGATGCGCGCGGCTTCATCGTGGGCAGCGTGTTGGCCTATGAGCTCAACCTTGGGTTCGTGCCCGTGCGCAAGAAGGGCAAGCTGCCGTTTCGCACGGTGGCCGAGGAATATTCGCTGGAATACGGCAATGCCGCGGTCGAGATGCACACGGATTCCGTGCGCACCGGTCAACGCGTACTGCTGGTAGATGACCTGATCGCAACCGGCGGCACCATGCTGGCCGCCATCAAGCTGCTGCAACGCCTGGGCGCCAATGTGGTCGAGGCCGCGGCGATTATCGATCTGCCCGATCTGGGCGGGTCGGCCAAGGTGGCCGAGACGGGCACGCCGCTCTACACGGTCTGTCAGTACGACGCGGGCACGCCGTAATTCACGCCGTTGTTCACGCCGTCGTACACACGTTAGGTCGCGCCTTAATTCACGCCTTAAGTCACGCGGTCGGGCGGGCCGTAAGTTCCGACCCGCCTCGCGCTTCGCTGTTCAAGAATCCGACAACCTGGGCTGAATGAAGTCCAGGAAAGCCTTGGTTTTTGCGGGCAGCATGCGCGAGGGCAGCAGGGCAAAGAGGGGCAGGGGCGTCAAGCTCCAGTCCGGCAGCACGCGCACCAGGCCCGATTGCTCGATGGCGCGTTCCATCGCATCGAACACCAGCAAGGGCGTGATGCCAAGCCCCTGGCTCGCCAGCCGGCCCAGCATGCCCACGTTGTTCGCTGACAGGCGCCCCGACACCTGCACGCGTTCCACCTTATCGCCCGAATGCAGCATCCAGAACGAGGACTCCTCACGCATCGTGGGGCGCAGGCATTCGTGATGCGTCAGGTCGGCAGGCACGCGCGGTTCGCCATGGCGCGCCAGATAATCGGGTGACGCGTACAACTGATGCGCCATCAGCACGATCTTGCGCGAGATCAGGCTGGAATCCGGCTGCTGGCCGAAGCGCAGAATCAGGTCGAACGGGTTGCTGATGGGGTCGATCGGACGCATGCTCAGATCGAAATCGCATTCGATATCGGGATGCTGTTCGCGGAATTCGCTGATGACGGCGGGCAGAAACAGCTGCGCCAGACTGGTGGGCAGCGAAATGCGCAGGCGGCCTTTGGGCTGCACCGCCATGTCCAGCAACTGGTCGTGCGCAATGCGCGCTTCTTCCACAATGTGCCGGCAACGTTCGAAATAGATGGCGCCGGCTTCGGTCAGGTCGATCTTGCGCGTGCTGCGGTTCAAGAGCCGCATGCCAACGCTACGTTCCAATTCACTGACGCGGCGCGAGAGCGTGGATGTTGGAATATTCAAGGCTTCCGCAGCGTGGCTGAAGTTCTTGCGCTTGGCGACTTCGACAAAGAGCGCGATGTCGTTAAGCTGGATATCCATGGGGCCCTCGAGACTCAAAATTCCATTTCTGGCAGGTTTGTATGATAAATGGATTTATTGTCCCGCCAGCAGAAATGTCTATTTCCTTGCCGGGGATAACGCGTTGCGCGAATGGTGAGCTCACGTTCCGTTACTCAACTGGCGGGCAGCTGAACGCTGGCAAGGCTTGTGCTGCCTGCGTCTGCGAGGGGATTGCGCAATAAACGCGCAGATTGCACCGGATACAACGTGCAATTGTCCCATCCTTGCAAATATGTTCACCAAAATAAGGGTTTTTACTAGGCGCGATTCCCCAGATACTTCGTCCCAGCAATCAAACAGTCACATCGCACCTGCCAGCCTGGCAGAAGACGCTGTGCAAGGTTTAGGATGGAGTCATCACAATGAAAGCCCTAGCAACCGCACTCATGGTCACCGCAACCCTAGTGGGTATGTCCGCCGCTCACGCCGATGGCAAGACGCGTGAACAGGTCCAACAAGAACTGCAAGCCGCCAAGGCCGCCGGCCAGGTCACGTTTGGTGAACTGGACTACCCGCCCGCCACCGTGCAACAAACCGGCCTGACGCGCGACCAGGTTCAGCAAGAGCTGCAAAGCGCCAAGGCCGCTGGCCAGGTCACCACTGCTGAACTGGATTACCCGCCCCGCGCCGCCGTGTCGCAATCCGCCGGCAAGACCCGCGAACAAGTCCGCCAGGAATTGGCTGAAGCCAAGGCTCGCGGCGAATACACCTTCGGTGAACTGGACTATCCGCCCAAGGGCAAGTAAGTGCCGGGGCGCACGCCCTGACCCGAGGTCACGAGAAACCCCTTGAGACGCCGAGGGGTTTTTTATTGCCGGCGCATTGTGCGGCGTGGTGAGCAGTGTGGCGTTTTTGCTGCATCACTGTTCGCGCCGGGCAACAAGTTCTGTCGGTGAAAGGGGGGGTGGCGATCATGCTTTCGCAGGCTTGGCGCCCAATTGCGAGCAAAGATTCATATTTGTTTTCAACGCGTTAACGGCGCATTCCCATTGGTTTTCAGACCGGTGCGCGTGTCAGCAGTTCGTCATTATCCCAACCATGGAAAGTAGTTCGTCGAAATCCGTGTTACTTCGGATCGCCGCGCGCCGGACACTAGATTTAGTGCAGACGCCGCTTGCTTGTTCGCAGCGGCACGCCAAGGCGCCGTCAACAGGACGGCGCTTTGGCGGATGCCTTTCATCTCGCCATTTTGGGGACTTATATGAAGAAGACGCTATTGGCCGTCGCGTTGCTGGCAGGCTTTGCCGGCGCCGCGCAAGCCGCCGACTCCGTGACGCTGTACGGCTTGATCGACGCCGGTGTCGGCTACGAGCAAGTGAAGTTCAACGGCGTGTCGCAAAGCCGCGTGGGCGGCGTTCAGGGCGTGAGCAGCGGCTCGCGCTTTGGTCTGCGTGGCACGGAAGATCTGGGCGACGGCCTGCGTGCCGTGTTCACCTTGGAAGGCGGCTTCGGCCCCATGAACGGCAAGTCGGCCCAGAACGGCCGTCTGTTCGGCCGTCAAGCCACTGTGGGCCTGGATAGCGATTCCTGGGGCCGTCTGGAATTCGGCCGTCAGACGAACCTGGCGTCGAAGTACTTCGGTTCGATCGACCCGTTCTCGATCAGCTACAACACCGCCAACATGGGTACGACGTTCGGTAGCGCCAACACGATGCGCCTGGACAACATGGTGCTGTATCAAACCCCGAGCCTGGGCGGCTTCAAGGTGGGCGTGGGCTATTCGTTCAGCGCGGATGACACCGTCAGCGACACGACGCAGACGGGCTTTGCCACCGGCAACAACAACCGCGTGCTGACCGCCGGCGTGCAATACGTCAACGGCCCGCTGAACCTGGCCGCCGCTTACGACCGCTTCGACCCGACGAACAATCGTGTCGGCGGCAAGGATTCGGCGCGCATCCAGGAATACATCATCGGTGGTTCGTACGACTTTGAAGTCGTGAAGCTGGCGGCCGCTTTCGGCCAGACGCGTGACGGCTGGTTCGTTGGCCAGAACATGGGCACGACGCCGGAAGGCATGAACAACCTGGGTTCGTTCAAGCTGGCTGATGGCTTTCGCGCCAACTCGTACATGATCGGCGCGACCGTGCCGCTGGGCCGCCACGCCATCTTCGGTTCGTGGCAGCGCGCCACCCCGGGCAACGACAAGCTGACGGGCGACGACGCCACGTTCAACGTGTACAGCCTGGGCTACACCTACGACTTCACCAAGCGCACCAACCTGTACGCGTACGCCTCCTATGGCGACAACTACGCGTTCCAGCACGACGCCCGCGACACCGCGGTTGCCGTGGGTGTGCGTCACCGGTTCTAAGCGACGGCGCGCCTGACTGGACCTTGCTGAATGCGCGGTTTATCTCCGTAAGCCGCCGAGTGACAGCGAACCCCCCCCCTACTTGGGTCCAGGCAGGCGCCGCTGATAGTTAGAAGGGAAGGGCCTCCGCAAGGAGGCCCTCTCGCATTGGGGCGGCGCCTGCGCGGTGGGCGGCGCTAATGGAAAAGAACTACAGAAACAGCTTGTAGGCCGGGTTCTCGGTCTCGTTCCAATGCGGATAACCCAGCTCGGCCACAAACGTGCGGAACTGCTTCTTGTCCGCCGGCGGCACCTGGATGCCGATCAGGATGCGCCCATAGTCCGCGCCCTGGTTGCGGTAATGAAACAGGCTGATGTTCCAGTCCGGATTCATCGCATTCAAAAAGCGCATCAGCGCGCCCGGACGCTCGGGGAATTCAAAGCGGTACAGCAGTTCATTTCGCGCCAGCGCCGAATGCCCGCCGACCATGTGGCGCAAGTGCGTCTTGGCCATTTCATCGTGAGTCAGGTCCAGCGTGTCAAAGCCATGACGCCGGAAATTCGCGGCGATCTTGTCGGGTTCGGCGGCGGACGATACCTGGATGCCGACGAACACATGCGCGCGGTCCGCGTCCGAAATGCGGTAGTTGAATTCCGTCACGCTGCGTTCCCCGACCAATTCGCAGAAGCGGCGGAAGCTGCCGCGTTGCTC
This sequence comes from Achromobacter kerstersii, assembly GCF_902859595.1. Lineage (GTDB taxonomy): Bacteria > Pseudomonadota > Gammaproteobacteria > Burkholderiales > Burkholderiaceae_B > Achromobacter > Achromobacter kerstersii. Next base: position 35,862 of record NZ_CADIJQ010000015.1, read on the forward strand.
GGGCATGGTGACGGCGAAGACGGCTTCGCGCATTTCGCCGACCTCGGCGCGTTCGGCCACGAAGCGCAGGCGGTCAAAATTCATGTTGGCGCCGCAGGCAATCGCAACCAGCGTCTTGCCTTTCAGATGGTGTTCGGCCGCGTATTGCTTGGCGCCGGCCACCGCCATGGCGCCCGCGGGCTCCAGCACGCTGCGCGTGTCCTGGAACACATCTTTGATGGCGGCGCAGATGGAATCGGTGTTGACGACAACGAAGTCATCGACGTACTGGCGCGTGAGCTTGAAGGTTTCCGCGCCCACCATCTTGACGGCGGTGCCGTCTGAAAACAGCCCGACATCATTCAACTGCACGCGGCGGCCCGCGCGCACGCTGCGCAGCATGGCGTCGGAATCTTCGGTCTGCACGCCAATGATCTTGATATCGGGGCGCAATTGCTTGATATAGACGGCCACGCCCGAGATCAGGCCGCCGCCGCCAATCGCCACGAAGATGGCGTCGATGGGGCCCGGGTGCTGGCGCAAGATCTCCATGCCCACGGTGCCTTGACCGGCGATCACGTCGGGGTCATCGAACGGGTGGACGAAGGTCAGCTTCTCTTTCTTTTCCAGCACTTGCGCGTGCGCAAAGGCGTCGGTGAAGCTCTCGCCCGCCAGCACCACTTCGCCGCCCAGCCGGCGCACGGCGTCAACCTTCACCTGTGGGCTGGTCGTGGGCATGACGATCACGGCGCGGCAGCCCAAGCGGCTGGCCGCCAGCGCCACGCCTTGCGCGTGGTTGCCGGCGGATGCCGCGATCACGCCGCGGTTCAGCGCGGCTTGCGGCAGGTTGGCCATCTTGTTGTACGCCCCGCGCAGCTTGAAGCTGAACACCGCCTGCGTATCTTCGCGCTTGAGCAGGACCGTGTTCCCGATGCGCGCGGATAGCTGGGGCGCCGCTTCCAGCGGCGATTCAACCGCGACGTCGTAAACCTTCGAGGTCAGGATGCGTTTCAGATAATCAGTGGACATGGACCGCGCAGAGAGCAAGAGTGAGGACGTGGGCACGATTATTGCAGGGAAAGCCGCAACGCCTGACAGGTTTATGCCCGCGATGACGCGGCATGGACGCGAACGGCCGGATCAATTCCTGACCGTCATTCTCTTTCGCGCGGCTACACTCGCTCATCATGGAAGAAAGCCTCTTATCCGCTGTTCACTGGCTCCTGGGGATGCTGGCGCTGCCCTCGGTGGGCTTGTCGGCCATCTTTACGGTGTCGCTCGTATCCGCCACTTTGCTGCCGCTGGGCTCAGAACCCGCGGTGTTCGGCTACATCAAGCTGTCGCCCGATATGTTCTGGCCGGCTGTGCTGGTGGCGACGGCCGGGAACACGATCGGTGGCGCAATCAGCTACTGGATGGGCCTGGGCGCCGAAAAGGCCTTTCAGCGCTGGAAAGAAGGAAAGGCCCCCACGCCGCACCCGCCAGGCGGGCTTGCTGCCCCCCAAGGGGGCGCTCTCCCCTTGGGGCGGCCCGGCGGGGAGAGTCACCCCCACCCCCATCCGAATGCGACGGAAGGCGGCCGCATGCGCGGCCGCTGGAACGAACGCGCCCACGACTGGCTGCACCGCATGGGCCCGCCGGCTTTGCTGCTGTCCTGGTTGCCCGCCGTGGGCGACCCGCTGTGCGCCGTGGCCGGCTGGCTGCGCCTGTCGTTCTGGCCTTGCGTGCTCTATATGGCCATCGGCAAATTCCTGCGCTACCTGGTGATGACCGCCGGCCTCCTTTGGGCCTTTCCCGGGCAAATCTAGCGCTGACTTCGAACTTAAAACGGGGACGGTTCATGCCGGTTTCCCGCCGCTTTTGGCCGGCTTCCTAAGGGTATTAGGGGTCAAGTCCGGCCAATGGCATAAAATAATTTTTTATGGGCCCCTCTTGCCGCCATGAACGCCCCACTCGCTAGCCACATTTTGAACGGGGCGATGCCGCCCGCCGCTCCCGCGCGATTGCGCGAAATCCCCTACAACTACACGTCGTTTTCCGACCGCGAAATTGTCGGCCGGCTGTTGGGCGATGACGCCTGGAGCCTGCTCACCGATTTGCGCGGCGAACGCCGTACGGGCCGCTCCGCGCGGATGCTGTACGAAGTGCTGGGTGATATCTGGGTGGTGCGCCGCAACCCGTACCTGCAGGACGACCTGCTCGACAACCCCAAGCGCCGCAAGCAGCTCATCGACGCTTTGCACCATCGCCTGGGCGAGATCGACCGCCGCCGCGAACCGGGTTCGCCCACGGAAGAGGGCCATGATCCGCATCGCGACGAAAAGGTCGTCGGCCTGCTGGCCCGCGCACGCTCCGCCATTGCCGCGTTCGAAGGGGAGTTCGACCAGACGACCATGATGCGCAAGCAGGCGCAGAAGGTGCTGGGCCGCATCACCGCCCGCGACAACATCAAGTTCGATGGCCTGTCGCGCGTGTCCCACGTGACGGACGCCACTGACTGGCGCGTGGAATATCCCTTCGTGGTGCTGACGCCGGACTCGGAAGACGAGATCGCCGCGCTGGTCACCGCCTGTATTGAGCTGGGCCTGACCATCGTCCCGCGTGGCGGCGGCACCGGCTACACGGGCGGCGCCATTCCGCTGACGTGGAAATCGGCCGTCATCAACACCGAAAAATTCGACAAGCTGGGCAAGGTCGAGTCCTGTATTTTGCCGGGGCTCACCGAGCCCGTGGCCGTTATCCATGCCGGCGCCGGTGTCGTCACCAAGCGCGTGTCGGAAGCGGCCGAGGCCGCGGGCTTCGTGTTCGCCGTGGACCCCACATCCGCCGAAGCGTCGTGCGTGGGCGGCAACATCGCCATGAACGCGGGCGGCAAGAAGGCCGTGTTGTGGGGCACCGCGCTCGACAACCTGGCCTGGTGGCGCATGGTGGACCCGGATGGCAACTGGCTTGAAGTCAGCCGCCTGGAACACAACATGGGCAAGATCCATGACGTGGATACGGCGCGCTTCGAACTCAAGTGGTTCGACGGCAAGGGCAAGCCCGGCGAGCGTCTGCTGAAGACCGAACTGCTGGAAATCAAGGGCCGCGTGTTCCGCAAGGAAGGCCTGGGCAAGGACGTTACCGACAAGTTCCTGGCGGGCCTGCCCGGCATCCAGAAAGAAGGTTGCGACGGCCTGATCACGTCGGCGCGCTGGGTGCTGCACCGCATGCCGCGCCATACGCGCACGGTCTGTATGGAATTCTTCGGGCAGGCGCGCGACGCCATCCCGTCGATTGTCGAGGTCAAGGGCTATCTGGACGGCGAGGGCAAAGCCCGCGGCGCCATCCTGGCCGGCCTGGAACACCTGGACGAACGCTATCTGCGCGCGGTGGGCTACGCCACCAAGAGCAAGCGCGGCGTGCTGCCCAAGATGGTGCTGATTGGCGATATCGTCGGCGACGACGATGACGCCGTGGCCGCCGCCGCCAGCGAAGTCGTGCGCTTGGCCAACACGCGCCATGGCGAAGGCTTTGTGGCCGTGAGCCCCGAAGCGCGCAAGAAATTCTGGCTGGACCGCTCGCGCACCGCCGCGATCGCGCGCCACACCAACGCCTTCAAGATCAACGAAGACGTCGTGATTCCGCTGCCCCGCATGGGCGAATACACGGATCACATTGAACGCATCAACATCGAACTGTCGACCAGCAACAAGTTGAAGCTGCTGGGCGCGCTGGACGCGTACCTTTGTACGCCGCTGCCGGTGGGCAAGGCCGATGACGCCGACATCGAGAACACCCGCGCCGAAGTGCTGGCGGATCGCACCCGCCAGGCGCTTGAGCTGCTGGGCGGCGTGCGCCAGCGCTGGCAATGGCTGCTGGACAACCTGGACCTGCCGCTGGCGCAAGCGCTGCCGGAATTGCAGGCGCTGGGGCTGGGCGACGTGTACAACGCGCTGTCCGACCGACTGGCCGCACAGTCCACCGCGCGCGTGTTCGACGTGGTGCAAGACCGCACCATTCGTGTGTCCTGGAAGACCGAAGTGCTGGCGGGCTTGCAGCGCACGTTCTCGGGCGCGGCGTACAAGAAGATTGTCGACGAGCTCATCGCCATTCACGGCCGCGTGCTGAAAAGCCGCGTGTTCGTGGCGCTGCACATGCACGCGGGCGACGGCAACGTGCACACGAACATCCCGGTCAACTCGGACGACTACGAGATGCTGCGCGAGGCCCATCAGGCTGTTGACCGCATCATGCAGATTGCCCGCGACCTGGACGGCGTGATTTCCGGTGAGCACGGCATCGGCCTGACCAAGTACGAATTCCTGACCGAAGCCGAACTGGCGCCGTTCCAGGACTACAAGCGCCGCGTCGACCCCAACGGCCACTTCAACGCCGGCAAGCTGATGCCGGGCGCGGACCTGCGCCATGCCTGGACGCCCAGCTTCAACCTGATGGGCCACGAGTCGCTCATCATGCAGCAAAGCGACATCGGCGCCATTTCGGAATCCATCAAGGACTGCCTGCGTTGTGGCAAGTGCAAGCCTGTGTGCGCCACCCACGTGCCGCGCGCGAACCTGCTGTATTCGCCCCGCAACAAGATTCTGGCGACGTCGCTGCTGGTCGAAGCCTTCCTGTATGAAGAGCAGACGCGTCGCGGCGTCAGCCTGAAGCACTGGGAAGAATTCGAAGACGTGGCCGACCACTGCACGGTCTGCCACAAGTGCTACAACCCCTGTCCCGTGGATATCGATTTTGGCGACGTGTCGATGAACATGCGCGCCGTGTTGCGCCGCATGGGCCGCAAGTCGTTCAACCCGGGCACGGCCAGCGCCATGTTCTTCCTGAACGCGAAAGACCCGGCCACCATCAACGCCACGCGTAAAGCGATGGTGGGCGTGGGCTACAAGGTGCAGCGCGCGGCGCATGACCTGTTCTCGGGCCTGGTGAAGAAGCAGACGGCCAAGCCGCCGGCCACGGTTGGCAAACCGCCGCTGCGCGAGCAGATCATTCACTTCGTGAACAAGAAGATGCCGGGCGGGCTGCCCAAGCAGGCCGCACGCAAGCTGCTGGATATCGAAGACGCGAACTACGTGCCGATCATTCGTGACCCCAAGGCCACGACCGCCGACACCGAAGCCGTGTTCTATTTCCCGGGCTGCGGTTCGGAACGTTTGTTCTCGCAAGTGGGTCTGGCGACCCAGGCCATGCTGTGGCATGCGGGCGTGCAGACGGTGCTGCCGCCGGGCTACTTGTGCTGCGGCTATCCCCAGCGCGGCAACGGCATGACGGACAAGGCCGAGCAGATCATTACCGACAACCGGGTACTGTTCCACCGGGTCGCCAACACGCTGAACTACCTGGACATCAAGACGGTGGTGGTCAGCTGCGGCACGTGCTATGACCAGCTGTCAGGCTATGAGTTCGACAAGATCTTCCCGGGTTGCCGCCTGATCGACATCCACGAATACCTGCTGGAAAAGGGCATCAAGCTGGAAGGCGCCAAGGGCGTGCGCTACATGTACCACGACCCCTGCCACACGCCGATGAAGCTGCAAGAGCCGATGAAGACCGTGCGCGCCCTGGTGGGCGACGAGGCCATCAAGAGCGACCGCTGCTGCGGTGAGTCGGGCACGTTGGCGGTCAGCCGTCCGGACATCTCCACGCAGGTGCGTTTCCGCAAGCAGGAAGAGCTGTTGAAGGGCGACGCCGACTTGCGCAGCGACGGCTTCACAGGCGACGTCAAGGTGCTGACGTCGTGCCCGTCGTGCTTGCAAGGGCTGTCGCGCTATGAAGGCGATACGAAGATGGAAGCGGACTATATCGTCGTCGAAATGGCTCGCCACATCTTGGGCGAAGGCTGGATGGAAGACTACGTGAAACGCGCCAACGCGGGCGGCATCGAACGCGTGCTGGTGTAAGGCTGCGCGCGCGTCGGCTGGCGCTTATCTGACGGCGTCGCGCGCCTGTCGCCATCACCCCGAAAAAAAACCCGCGTTCATCGCTGAACGCGGGTTTTTTATCGTCTTGCCGGATCACTCCAGCTTGATGTTCGCCTTCTTGATCACGTCCGCCCAGGCGGCGCGTTCTTGTTCGGCGTAGGCCTTGAAGTCTTGCGCCGACATCGGCATCGGCACGACGCCCATGTCCAGCAGCTTCTGCGACACGGCCGGGGTCTTGAGCGTGGCGTCCAGGTCGGCCGACAGCTTCTTCACCACCGCTTCCGGCACGCCGGCCGGGCCGACCAGGCCTTGCCACGCGTAGGCCGTGAAATTGGCCACGCCTTGCTCGGCCATCGTCGGGGTGTCAGGCAGCACCGACACGCGCTCCGGCGTGGCGGTGGCCAGCACGCGCAGCTTGCCGGCCTTGACGTTCGGCAGGCCCGACGCCAGGTCGATGAACATTACGTCCACTTGTCCGCCCAGCAGATCCTGGATGGCGGGGGCGGCGCCCTTGTACGGCACGTGCAGCAGGTTGGCGCCCGTGCGCTGCTTGAAGAGTTCCAGCGCCAGATGGTGCGGCGAACCAGCGCCGGCAGAGGCCGCGGTCAGCTTGCCCGGTTCCTTCTTGGCGGCCGCCAGCACGTCGTCCACCGTCTTGTACGGCGAATTGACGTTCACGGCCAACAGCAGCGGGAACTTGGCGATGCCGCCGATGTAGGTGAACTTGGCCGGGTCGTAAGACAGCTTGGCGTACAACGACGAGTTGAACGCCAGCGTGCCGGAGTCGGCCGTGCCGATCATGTAGCCGGTGGGGTCGGCTTGCGCGATGGCGGTGGCGCCGATGATGGTGGCGGCGCCGGGGCGGTTTTCGACCACGATGGTCTGGCCCAGCGGCTTTTCCAGGCCGCTGGCGACGGTGCGCGCAACGACGTCGGTGCCGCCGCCGGCCGGGTAGGGCACGATCCAGCGGATCGGTTGCGTGGGCCAGGATTGGGCGGAAGCCGTGGCGGCGGCCAGCGACAGAGCGGCCAGCGCCAACAGGCGCCGTGCGGGGGTATGCATGAAGTGTCTCCTCGTGCGGGGTCAAGTTCGAACGCGGTGTGCGCTGCGTCTTGCTGTGCGTTGTCAGGGTGCGCGGCTATTTTTGCGCCGCATTTTTGCGCCGCTATTATGCTCGCCTTCGACGCGAAAAGGGGCCGGTGCGGCCCCCTGTTTTCCCGCATCGGCCGGGCGGATTACTGCGGGTCGGGATAGGTGCGCGCGCCGAAGATTGCCGTGCCGATCCGCACTTCGGTCGAGCCTTCCTCAATGGCGAGTTCAAAGTCGCCGCTCATGCCCATCGACAAGCGGTCCAGCGAAACGCCCGCGATGTGCTCGCCTTGCAGGCGGTCGCGCAGCTCGCGCAGCGTGCGAAAGCATGCGCGCACGGCCTCGGGGTCAGGCGAGTTCACGGCCAGCGTCATCAAGCCTTTCACGTGCAGCGTGGGGAAGTCCGCGGCAATCAAGCGCAGGAAGGCGGGCACGTCGTCGGGCGCCATGCCGAATTTGCTGGGTTCGGATGACGTCTTCACCTGGATCAGCACGTCCAGCGTCCGGCCCTCGTTAACGAGCCGGCGGTGCAGGGCTTCGGCCAGGTCGGCGCGGTCCAGTGACTGCACTTCCGTTGCATCGCGGGCGGCATCGCGGGCTTTATTCGTTTGCAGGTGGCCGATCAGCACCCATTGCAAGCCCTGGCCGGCCAGCGCGGCAGACTTCTGCCGGATCTCCTGCGTCTTGTTTTCGCCAAAGCGCGTCAGGCCCAGCGCCATGGCTTCCCGGATGGCGTCCACGTCGAAGGTCTTGCTGACGGGCAGCAGGACCACGCTGTCAGGTGCGCGGCCGGCACGCGCGCAGGCGTCGGCAATGCGTTGCTGGATCTGGGCGATACGCCCGGCCATGGTGTCGACAGAGGTCATGCAGCTCTCTTGCAGGAACAGGATGTCCCATAGTGTAGGACTCTGGATGATCGTTTCGCCACACTGCCCGCGTGCGTCGTTGACCCTGTGTAATTGGCAGGCTTAGAATTTGCGGAGATTTGTTTATATTTCAATGTTCTAAGCCCTCCGGCGCCGCCCCAGGGTCGTCCATCTTCCTCCAGTCCCCCGCCATGTCCAGCGCAGCGCCAGAATACGCCTTTGCCACGCCTTTCCTGAATCCCCCCGCGTCCCCCATCCGCTCGCTCATGCCCTACGCCATGCGTCCGGGCACGATTTCGCTGGCCGGTGGCTATCCCGCGCAAGCGCTGTTCGATGTCGAGGGCCTGTCGATTGCGTCGACGCAAGTCATGGCCCGCCTGGGCGCGTGCCTGCAGTATTCCAACATCGACGGCCAGGCCAGCCTGCGCCACGAATTGGCCCGCTTGTCGGCCGCGCGCGGACTGAACTGCAACGCGGATACCGAACTGGTCGTGACGGGCGGCTCGCAGCAGGCGCTGGCCTTGTTGACCCGCGTGATGCTGCAACCGGGTGACCACGCCATTATCGAATCGCCCGCCTTCCCGAACTCCGTGCAAGCGCTGCGCTACACGGGCGCAACCGTACACACGGTGCCTTCGGGTCCGGACGGCATTGATGTGGATGCGCTGGATGAATTGGCTGCCCGCATCAAGCCCAAGATGGTGTGCGTGGTGGCGTCGTTCTCGAACCCCTGCGGCGCGACCATCACGCGCCAGCGCCGCCTGCGCTTGCTGGAACTGGCGGTCAAGCACCGCTTCCTGATCGTTGAAGACGACCCCTACAGCGAACTGCGCTTTGCGGGCGAAGCCGTGCCGCCGATTGCGGCGCTGGCCGAAGGCGAAGCCCGCCATTGGGCCGTGTACCTGGCCAGCATGTCCAAGACCATGGCGCCCGCGCTGCGCATCGGCTGGCTGGTGGCCCCGCCCGAAATCCGCCGCCGTTGCGTCAGCGCAAAAGCGGCCGATGACATGGCGTCTTCGGCCTGGATTCAAGAAGTGGTGGCGCAGTACCTGGCTAATGGCCGCTACGAAGAGCACGTGCCGCGCATCCGCGCCGCTTACGGCCTGCGCTGCGACGCCATGGCCGACGCGCTGGCCCGCGAACTGAACGGCCGCGTCACGTTCCGCAAGCCCGAAGGCGGCATGTTCTTCTGGGCGCGCCTGACGGGCGACATCGACGCCACGCGTCTCTTGCCCTACGCCATCGAACACGAAGTGGTCTATGTGCCGGGCAAGGCCTTCTACGCCAACGCGGAAGAGGCGGATCTCTTCGCCATGCGCATGTCGTTCGCCACCATGAACGAAGCCGAAATCGCGCAGGGCATGGTGCGCCTGGGCCGCGCGCTGGATGCTTGCCAAGCCAACGAGCCGGTGTCGATTTCGCTGGCGGCTTGACGGCCTGACATACCTAAATAAGCGCTGGTTATTTGGCGCGGGCGCTTCATGTCTATAAGCTTCTCGCCTCGGCGCGTCCCCGCGCCCGGCTTAACAGGAATCCAGGTCATGAACATTGCAAAAGGGTTGGTGGGTGCGGCGCTCTTGATGGCGGCGGCGCAAGGCGCGCAGGCGGCAACGGTAGACGTCGTGCGCCAGCGCGGCGCCGTGGCTTGCGGCACGACCACGGGCTTCGCCGGTTTCTCGGCGCCCGATGCGCAAGGTAAGTGGCAGGGTCTGGATGTGGACCTGTGCCGCGCCATTGCGGCGGCGGTGTTCGGTGACGCCAACAAGATCAAGGTGGTGCCGCTGAATTCGCAGCAGCGCTTCACCGCGCTGCAATCGGGCGAAGTGGACGTGCTCACGCGCAACACCACTGTCACTCAGCAGCGCGACACCGCGCTGGGCATCATTCACGCGGGCATCAACTTCTACGACGGCCAGGGGTTCCTGGTGCCGAAGTCGCTGGGGGTGAAAAGCGCCAAGGACATCAACGGCGCCACGATCTGCCTGCAAACCGGCACGTCCAACGAGAACACGCTGGCCGACTGGGCGCGCGCCAACAACGTGACGTACAAGCCGGTCGTGATCGAGACCTTCAACGAAGTGGTCAACGCCTTTGCCGCGGGCCGCTGCGATGTGTTCTCGACCGATGCATCGGGCTTGGCCTCGATCCGCATTTCCAAGCTGCAAAACCCGGACGATTACGTTGTGCTGCCGGAAATCATCTCGAAGGAACCGCTGGGCCCCTTCGTGCGCCAGGGCGACGATACGTGGCTGAACATCGTGCGCTGGTCGTTGTCGGCAATGATTGAAGCCGAAGAATACGGCGTCACGTCCAAGAACGTGGACGAGCAACTGAAAAGCGCTAACCCCAACATCAAGCGCATCCTGGGGGTTACGCCGGGCAGCGGCGCGAACCTGGGGCTGGACGAAAAGTGGGCCTACAACATCGTCAAGCAGGTGGGCAACTACGGCGAAAGCTTTGACCGCAATGTGGGCGAGGGCAGCCCGCTGAAGATCAAGCGCGGATTGAATGCGCAGTGGACCCAAGGCGGTTTGATGTACGCGTTGCCGATTCGTTGATGGCCAGGATGGGTTGTGCGCGATGGACTCCCACCGCGCGCAATCCATCATCCCCGCCGGTACAACTCAGCAATCTTCACAAACGCGGTACGCAGTTCCCGCGTGCCGCCTTGAATGATCACGGGCTTGCCCCGATGCGTGAAGATCACCAGCCGCTTTGAAAACAGCATCGGTACGAAGCGCGCGGCGCGCACGTCTTCCCATGCCACTTCGCGGCGCGTGAACCAGGTCTGGCGCAGGCCCTTTTCATCGATCGTGGTGATCGACGTCTGCATGTGCCACGACACAAACAGCAGCCCCACGAAACACAGCACCACCACCACGGCCAGCACGGTATCGAACGGCTGCGCGGGCGCGCGGATGGCGGTGGTGACGACCTGCACGCCCAGCACGGCCAGAATCACCCAGGCCAGGATGCGCACCCAGTCGGGCCAAGCCTGGCCCGACAGCGGCAGCGGGCCGATCTCGCGCAGCAGCGCCGCGCGGTCTTCGGTGGACGGGGCAGGGGCAGGCGTCGTCATGCGGCCCGTTTACGCGGCGCGTTTGGCGGCGATGGCGTTGCCCGCGCGGCTGGAACCCTTGCGGTTCAGATGCGCTGACATCCATTGGCCGATATCGACCACGGCGTCAAAGTCCACGCCCGTGTCGATGTCCAGCCCACGCAGCATGTACAGCACGTCTTCGGTGGCGACGTTGCCCGTGGCGCCCTTGGCGTAGGGGCAACCGCCCAGACCCGCGACCGAGGTGTGGAAAATCGAAATACCCGTTTCCAGCGCGGCCAGGATGTTGGCCAGCGCCTGGCCGTAGGTGTCATGGAAGTGGCCGGACACGTGAGCGGGGTTCACCACGCGCGTCACCGCCGTCATGACGTCGCGCACGCGCTGCGGGGTGCCGACGCCGATGGTGTCGGCAACGTCGATCTCATCAACCTGCATGGCCAGATAGCGCTGCGCCACATCGACCACGGCTTCAACGGGGACTTCGCCTTGGTAGGGACAGCCCAGCGCGCAGCTGATGCTGCCGCGCACGCGCATGCCGGCTTCGCGCGCGGCTTGCACCACGGGTTCGAAGCGGGCGATGGATTCGGCGATGGAGCAGTTGATGTTCTTTTGCGAAAACGCTTCGCTGGCGGCGCCGAAGATCACGATTTCGTCAGCGCCTGCGGCCAGCGCGCCTTCAAACCCCTTCATGTTGGGCGTCAGTACCGAGTAGATCGTGCCCGGGCGGCGCTCGATGCGCGCCATCACGTCGGCGCCGTCGGCCATTTGCGGCACCCACTTGGGTGACACGAACGACGCGGCTTCCACGTTGGGGAAGCCCGCGGCGGACAGCCGGTTGATCAGTTCCACCTTGATGTCGGTGGGCACGAATTCCTTTTCATTCTGCAGACCGTCGCGAGGCGACACCTCGACGATCTTCACGCGGGAGGGCAAAGCCATGTCTCTTCCTGGTTCGGTATTGGATGGCGCCGCGGGCAACGCGGCGGCGCTATCGGCAATAGTAGCGCCATCGCATGACGGGCTGCTTGGTCCATCGGACGGAGGCTTCGGTTGGATGCCGGCGCAAAAAGTCCCTACTTCAGACGCTGGTATCGGCCGTCGTCCAGGCGGGCGATGCGGCCCTGCAATTCGAGTTCGACCAGTTGCGCCTGCAAGTCGCCGATATCCAGCCCCGTGCGCGCCTGGATGGCGTCCAGGTGCAGCGGGTCGTAGCCCAGGGCGTCCAGCACGGGATGATCCGGTAACGCGGCCTCGGCCTCGCGCGTCCGGCGCACGGCAGGGGTGGGGCCGCCACCCAGTTCGTCGGTAATGTCCGCAGCGGTTTCGACAAGCTTGGCGCCCTGGCGGATCAGCGCATGGCAGCCGCGCGACAGCGGCGAATGAATGGAGCCGGGGATGGCGAACACCTCGCGCCCGCTTTCGCCGGCCAGCCGGGCCGTGATGAGCGAGCCGCTTTGCTTGGCGGCTTCGACCACCAGCACGCCGCGCGCCAAACCCGCCACGATGCGGTTGCGCTTGGGGAAGTGGGGCGGCAGCGCGCCCGTGCCCAATGGAAATTCAGAGACCAGCGCGCCGTGCGCCGCGATGCGGTGCGCCAGGTCGCGATGGCGCGCGGGGTAGATGCGGTCAATGCCGGTACCCATGACGGCGACCGTGCCCGCGCCATCGCGGCCGGCGTCCAGCGCGCCTTCGTGCGCGGCGGCGTCAATACCCAGCGCCAAGCCGCTGATGACCCGCCAGCCGTGTGCGGCCAGATGGCGGGCGAAGGCGCGGGCGTTTTCCTGGCCGCCGGGCGTGGCGTTGCGGGCGCCCACCACCGCCAGCGACGGGCCTTGCAGAAACGCCGGGTCGCCCGCCACATACAGCAGGATGGGCGGGTCGGCGATGGTCAGCAGGCTTTGCGGATAGGTCGGGTCAGCCAACGTCACGATGTGGCGGCCGGGGCCGCTGACCCATTCCAGCGCGCTCTCCACCAGCGCCGCCATCTCGGCCGGCATCGGGGCGGCCAGTTGCCGCGCCAGCGCTTCCGGAATGTGGCGGGAGAGCGCCGTGGCGCGTTGCGCGTAAATCTGCTCGGGCAGGCCCAGCGCGCTCAACAGCGTACAGGCGCTGGCAGAGCCGATGTTGGGCTCGAGCGATAAGCGCAACCAGGCGGACAGTTCGTCGGAAGAATGCGTAAGCGGCATGAGCAGGGACGGCGGGGTAAGGCGAGTCAGGCGTTAAGGGTCTGGCAGTGTCGCATGCGGGGGCAGCGGGGTGCGGGCCAGGCCGGGACAAAACCGTCACCGCAGCGTCGTTGTAAACGCGTCTGAAAAGCAGGGACACAACCGTGTCGACATCAACGGCGCAATGCCTGACTTAGCCGAAAACTATTAGAAATCAAGACTCTAATGAATTAAACTCTTACCCAAACCTTATTTTGGCGATTCCCCTTCAATGGCTTTACTTCCTATCCTTCGCTACCCGGACCCGCGCTTGCACAAAAAGGCCAAGCCGGTAGCCGAAGTCGACGACCGCATCCGCCAACTGGTGCGCGACATGGCCGAGACCATGTACGACGCGCCCGGCGTGGGCCTGGCCGCAACCCAGGTCGACGTGCATGAGCGCGTGGTCGTGATCGACGTGTCCGAAGACAGCAACGATCTGCTGACGCTGATCAACCCCGAGATCACCTGGCACAGCGACGACTACAAGATCTACGAAGAAGGCTGTCTGTCGGTGCCGGGCATCTACGACGAGGTCGAACGCGCCTCGCGTATTCGCTGCAAGGCGCTGGACATCGACGGCAAGCCCTTCGAGTTCGAAGCCGACGGCCTGCTGGCCGTGTGCGTGCAGCACGAACTGGATCACCTGGAAGGCAAGGTCTTCGTCGAATACCTGTCCAACCTGAAGCAGAACCGCATCAAGACCAAGCTGAAGAAGGCCGAGCGCGAAGCGCTGCGCGACTGATTCCCGGGTTGCTTCCCGCGGGTTGCTTCCCGATTTTCCACTCTTTGGTCCGACACCCCATGCGCCTAGTTTTTGCCGGCACGCCGGAATTCGCCCGTATCGCTTTCGACGCTTTGCGGGCCGCAGGTCACGAGATTCCGCTCGTCATGACTCAGCCCGACCGGCCCGCTGGCCGTGGCTTGAAGCTGACGCCCAGCCCGGTCAAACAGGCGGCTTTGGACGCCGGCATTCCCGTCGCCCAGCCACGCAGCCTGCGTCTGGACGGCCGCTATCCCGACGAGGCCGCCGAGGCTCGCGCGTTGTTGGAGCAGATTGCGCCGGACGTTATGGTGGTGGCGGCCTATGGCCTGATCCTGCCGCAATGGGTGCTGGACCTGCCGCGCCTGGGTTGCCTGAACATCCACGCCAGCTTGTTGCCGCGCTGGCGCGGCGCGGCGCCCATCCAGCGCGCCATTGAAGCGGGCGATGCGCAGACGGGTGTGACCATCATGCAGATGGATCAAGGCCTGGACACGGGCGACATGCTGCTGGAACGCGTGGTACCCATCAACGCTGACACCAACGCTGCGCAACTGCACGACGCGCTGGCCCTGGCCGGTGGCGAAGCCATTGTGCAAGCCCTGAACGCCTTGGCCCAGGGCGGTTTGACGCCAGTGAAGCAACCCGAAGACGGCGTGACGTACGCGGCCAAGCTGGACAAGGCCGAAGCCGCGCTGGACTGCACGCAACCGGCCGAATTGCTGGAGCGCCGCGTGCGCGCCTTCAACCCCGTGCCGGGCGCCAGCATTCGTTTGCCCGGCCTGGCCGACCCGGTGAAGGTGTGGCGCGCGCAGGTGGTTGCGTCTGACGCCACCGGCGAACCCGGCAGCGTGTTGCGTGCCGACGCATCAGGCATCGATATCGCCACGGGCAGCGGCGTGTTGCGCTTGCTGGAGTTGCAGAAAGCCGGTGGCAAGCGCCAGCCGGTGGATGTGTTCGTGCGCGGCTGGCAGCCGGGCTGAACGCTGACGTCTGGCAGCGCGGACCGCTCTGACGGACCCCGACGCTGCCAGCGTGTCTTACGGCTGGCGGCTGGCCAGCAAGTCCAGGTAGGCGCCCGACAGCAGTTGCTTCGCCGACACCCCCAGCCCCTCCATCAAGGTGCGGGCTTCTTCCATGCCATCGCTGGCGCTTTCGCCGTCGCGCAGCACCACTTCCAATTCCAGGAATTCTCCCAGGCCCTCGACGCGGTCCAGGTGGATGCGCGTGCGTCCGGCCATGAACACGACGCGCTGCTTCTTCACGCGGCCGATTGCGCCGTAAGCCAGCGTCAGCGCTTCGCGCAAGGTGTCGGGCGAGTCGGTGGGCGAGATCACGTAGAAGCTTTCTTTCGGCCCCTTGTCGTCGGCGCGCTGATAGAAGATAAGCTCGCCCGTGCCATCCGCAAACGCGCGCAGTTTCAGCCGGCCGTGGGTGCAGGCGAAGAAGGTGTCGTCTTGCGCGATGGCAACCGGTTCCTGGCCGGACAAGGCGGCAGCCAAGGGTTCGATGGCGTCCAGGCTATCCACCTGGGCCTTGATTTCCACATTGCGGGCCATGAGCGACACCTCTACGTTGCGATCAGTACAGCGTGCTGGCCACGCGGGCGGGCAAGTCGCGGTCGTAAGTCACGCCATCAAACGTGCCGGCCGTCAGGTCCGACAGCACGCGGCCGACGCTGGGCAAAGCGCTGCGCGGCACTTGGGTGGATGCGTCCCACAGCCGCGAACGCAGCAGCGCGCGCGAACACTGGAAGTACACAGTTTGCACATCCACGATCAGCACGGAACGCGGTAGCTTGCCATCCATTTCAAAACGCGCCAGCAAGGCCGGGTCAACGCTGATGCGGGCCGTGCCGTTCACGCGCAGGGTCTCGCCCACGCCGGGTATCAGAAACAACAACGCCACACGCGGATCGGCCAGCACGTTTTGCAGGCTGTCGACGCGGTTGTTGCCGCGGCGGTCGGGCAGCAGCAACGTCTTTTCGTCTTCGACCACCACGAAGCCTGCGGGGTCGCCGCGGGGTGACGCATCCAATCCGCCGGGGCCTGACGTTGCCAGCACGGCAAACGGCGCGGCCTCGATGAAGGCGCGATAGTGCGGGTGCACGTGATCCACTTCTTTCTTCAGCGAGGCTTCGCCGGGGGCGCCGTAGAGCGCCTGGAGGGCGGCGGCGTCAGTGATGAGGAGCGCGGGATCAGTGTGCATGGCAAGGTTCCGGTTCAGGCCAGGATGGCGGAAAGGTCGTCGACAGCAAGGAATTGTTCGTCCGGGCCGCGTTCACGCAGCGCGTCCATGTGGTTATAGCCCCAAGCGACGGAACCGACACGCACGCCGGCCTTGCGGGCGGCGTCGATGTCGCGCATCTCGTCGCCTACCAGCAAGAAACGTTCCGGCGCGATGGTGTGGCGGCGCATCAGGCGGTCGATCTTGGCGGCCTTGCCGAACAGGTCGGTGCCGCATTCATAGTCGTCAAACAGCGCGGCCGTTTCCGCGCCCAGCACGCGCTGCACATTTTCGATGGAGTTCGAGCTCACCACCGCCAGCCGCATGCCGCTGGCCTTCAACTGCGCGAGCGCGGCAGGAATGCCGTCGAACAGGTGCACGCTGGGGTCGATGTCCTGCATCAGCGTGCGCACGTGCGTCATGATCGACGGCAGCTTCCACAGCGGGATGCCCAGATACTTCAGGATCTCGGAGGCTTCGCGGTGGCGCAGCTGGTCGCGTTCCGACAAGTCGATTTTGCGAAAACCATACTTGTCAGCCACCGTGTTGAGGATGGAATTGAACCAGGGCATGGTGTCCGCCAGGGTTCCGTCGAAATCAAAAGCAGCAAGGTCGTATTTCAAGTAATCAATCCGATAGCCGGCTGGCGGCAAGGCCTACAAGCCGTTGGGGTGAAGCAGATAATGGACGACCGGCGCCAGGCCTTCCAGCGGCGGCGCGCTGGCCACGACGCGGGCAGCGTTGGTCCACGGGTAGTCCAGGCCCAGCAGCCAGCCAAAGACGGCGGGCATGTCGCCGGGCGGCAGCGTCACCATGGTTTCGATGGTGATGGTCAGGTCGGTCGCGCGATACGGTTCGGGCTGGAATTTCCAGTCATAGCGGCCACAGCCCACGCGCACGTTGCCGGTGGCCTTTTCCGTCATGCCGACGATCCAGTCGCATTGGTAATCTGGCAGCCGCTCGCCGGACTCGGGGCGCGACAGGTAGAACGTGTACACGTTCTCGTAGGTTTGGCCGAATTTGCGCACCAGCGTGTCGGCAATTGCGGCTGCGCCATGCGATTCGGGCGGGAAGGCAATGGCCTGCGTGCGCAGCGCCATTTTCAGCACGGCGTCGGGGGCGAACGCACGCATCATGAAGTGCGGGCGGTTTTCGTCCTTCGCGTGAAAGTAGTCGCGCAGCACAGATTCGGTGCTGGAAGGGGACAACGAATCAGAGGACATTACGTGGGTTTCCGTCATGGTCTTGATATGGGTGTCAGGCGGCCTTGATGGGATCGAACCATTTCGAGACATTGGGCGGCTCGTAAATGGCGTAGCGGTCAAGCAGCACGGCCGGGTCTTCTTCCACCACCAGCATGTCGCGATGCTGCGGACGGATGAAGGCTTCGTCGACGGCATGATCCACAAACTGGACCAGCGCATCGTAGTACCCCGCAATGTTCAGCAAGCCGCAGGGCTTTTGATGCATGTTCAATTGCGCCCAGGTCCAGACTTCGAAGAATTCCTCAAGCGTGCCGGCGCCGCCGGGCAGAGCGATGAAGCCGTCGGCCTTGTCGATCATCATGGCCTTGCGTTCGTGCATGTTCTGCACCAGGTGCAGCTCGGTCAGGCCGCGATGCGCCTGTTCCTTCTTTTGCAGCAACTCGGGAATCACGCCAATCACGCGGCCGCCGCCCGCCAGCACTTCATTGGCGATCACGCCCATGATGCCGACGACCGATCCGCCGTACACCAGGCCCAGATCCCGTTTGACCAGTTCGCGGGCCAGTACGCGGGCTTGCTCGATGTAGTCGGGGCGCGTGCCCGGATTCGAGCCGCAATACACGCAGATGTTCTTCAGAGTCATAAAAGGGTTGCAGATTGCCGGGCCAGTTACAGATTGCGTCACCGGCTTTTCGGGAAGCCGATAGTTTACGCAAGGTTTGACCGAGGGGTTTTCGCCCCTTGGGGGTGGCGCAAAACGGGGGCGGGAGCAATGTTTGGACACAGCAAGATCCGCCATGATCGGTAGACTCAATCATTCGGTACGACTGGATATCCAGCGTCGTCGTGCTTTCACTAACCTAGAGGAGCTAACGATATGGAACAAGCAACCCGAAACCCCCGCCCCTTCGACATGGACGTGAAGGCGATACGCGCCAAGGCGCGTCAGGATATTGAATCTGGCGCCGTCACGGACAGCTACCGTGCAGACCGGCAGACCGTGTTGAAACTGCTGAACGAGGCGCTGGCCACCGAGATCGTCTGTGTGCTGCGCTACAAGCGCCACTACTTCATGGCCCGTGGATTGAACGCCGAACCGGTGGCCGCGGAATTCGCCGAACACGCGGCGCAGGAACAGCAGCACGCGGACCAACTGGCCGAACGCATCGTGCAGCTGGGCGGCGAACCGAACCTGTCGCCCAAGGGCATTCTTGACCGCAGTCACTCCGAGTATGTCGAAGGCAATACGCTGGAAGACATGATCAAGGAAAACCTGATCGCTGAGCGCATCGCCATCGACAGCTATCGCCAGATGATCGAATACATCGGCGAACAGGACTCCACCACGCGCCGCATGCTGGAAGAAATCCTGGCGGTGGAAGAGGAACATGCCGACGATATGTCGGACTTTCTGGCCAAGACGTAAGCGAAAGCAGCAATAGGAAGACGGATGCGCGACCGCGCAGACGTAAAAAACCCCGGCCTTGCGAGGCCGGGTTTTGTTTTGGGGTGAAGGCGTTTTTCGCTTTTCGCCTTGCCCGCCATGATCAGATCACGTCGCCCCACAGGTCGTATTCGTCGGAATCCGTGACGCGCACGCGCACCATGTCGCCCGCCTTCAAGGGCTTGTCCGAACTGACGTAGACACAGCCGTCGATCTCGGGCGCGTCGGCGCTGCTGCGGCCCACGGCGCCGTCTTCGTCGACCTCATCAATCAGCACATCGATCTCGCGGCCGACCTTGCGGGCCAGGCGCGCGGTCGAGATGCCTTGCTGCAATTCCATGAAGCGTTCCCAGCGGTCTTGCTTCACGTCGTCCGGCACGGGGTTGTCCAGCAGATTCGCGGGCGCGCCTTCCACCGGCGAATACTGGAAACAGCCCACGCGGTCCAGCTGCGCTTCCTGCATCCAGTCGAGCAGGTACTGGAAGTCTTCCTCGGTTTCGCCGGGAAAACCCACGATGAAGGTCGAACGAATGGTCAGGTCGGGGCAGATCTCGCGCCAGCGCTTGATGCGCGCCAGCGTCTTGTCTTCAAACGCCGGGCGCTTCATGGCCTTCAGGATGCGCGGGCTGGCGTGCTGGAAGGGAATGTCCAGGTACGGCAGGATCTTGCCTTCCGCCATCAGCGGAATCACTTCGTCCACATGCGGATACGGGTACACGTAGTGCAGGCGCGTCCAGATGCCCATTTCGGACAAGGCCAGACAGAGCTCGGTCATGCGCGTCTTGACCGGGCGGCCGTTCCAGAACCCGCTGCGGTACTTCACATCCACGCCGTAGGCGCTGGTGTCTTGCGAGATCACCAGCATTTCCTTCACGCCGGCTTTGACCAGGCGCTCGGCTTCGCTCAAGACATCGCCCACCGGACGGCTGACGAGGTCGCCGCGCATCGACGGAATAATGCAGAAGCTGCAACGGTGATTACAGCCTTCCGAGATCTTCAGATACGCGTAGTGGCGCGGCGTGAGCTTCACGCCTTGCGGCGGCACCAGATCCAGATAGGGGTTGTGGTCCTGCTTGGGCGGCGCGGCCTCATGCACGGCACGCACCACCTCTTCATATTGCTGAGGGCCAGTCACCGCGAGCACGCTGGGGTGCACCTTGCGAATCACCGATTCCTCAACGCCCATACAGCCGGTGACGATCACCTTGCCGTTTTCGGCCAGCGCTTCGCCAATGGCTTCCAGCGACTCCGCCTTGGCGCTGTCGATGAATCCACAGGTGTTGACGACGACGACGTCCGCGTCGTTGTACTCGGGCGTGACTTCGTACCCTTCGGTGCGCAGTTGGGTCAGGATGCGTTCGGAGTCGACCAGGGCTTTAGGACAGCCCAGGCTGACGAAGCCGACTTTGGGGGAAGACATGGAATACCTCGGTGGGCGCGAGCCGGCGCCAATGATCAAAAGCTGCGCAATTTTAGCGCGGGCAGAGCGGGGGCCGTTATTTTAGGGGAAACCGCCGAAAATCAAAGGGTTACTTGCATGGGACCGGGCGCAATGTGTCCCAGGCGCTGCGGCGCCGTTCCCTGGCAGGGACGGAAAAGTGAAAATCTGAAAATTACTAAAATCCATCAACGTCGCCCAATAGCATTAAAACGTCGTTCAAATATTAGTAAAAATCAGATTTTGACCCATTGCGGCGATTTCTTGTGGTTATTGGCTATCTTGTATCGCAAACTACATCCACATTTAGTTTCATCGAGATAGATGGCGCCCGCGGCTCGCTGCGGCGCCGAACCGTTATGAATTCCCATTGGTGCCGGCGTGTCGCCGCAAGTATTTTGATCGCGGCGGGCGCTTTTCCCACCGAGCCCATCGCGCAGACTCCGCCGGAAGCGGTGCTGCGACCCGTGGAGGTTGAACGCAGACAAGAGCAAGAGCTGGACGCCCAGCGCGCCCGCGCGGCCGAGCGTCCGGACGTCATGTCCTCGGGCGGCGATACCGGCGCAGCCGGGCTGGAGCTGCCCGTTGAGACGCCTTGCTTCGTGATTCGCGATCTGTCCTGGGAGCAAGCCGCGCCACCCACGGCCATGGCTGAGGCCGCAAGCGGCGTCATCGTCGGCCACTGCGTCGGCGGGCAAGGCTTGCGCCGCTTGCAAGACCATCTGAATGGTTTGCTGATTCAAGGCGGGCAAGTCACCGCGAGGGTGGTCGTGCCTGAACAGTCCCTGGCCGCAGGGGTGCTGACCTTGCGCTACTTGCCGGGCCGCATTTCCGGCGTGCAAGACGAAGGCGCCATCGGCTGGTGGCGCACCGCGATGCCGACTGGCCCCGGCGGCAATTTGAATCAGCGCGATCTGGACCAGGCGTTGGAGAACATTCGCCGGCTTCGCGGCCAGTCCGACGCCGCCATCGATGTCGCTCCGGGCCCGGAACTGGGCGACTCCGACATCATCCTGCGCCCAGGCACCGGCAAACGCTGGCATGGCTATGTGGGCGGCGACAACGGCGGGCTGGATGCCATCGGCAAGTATCAGGTCAACGCCGGGCTGACCCTGGATTCCCCTTTGTTCCTGTACGACCAGTTGTCCGTCGCGTGGAACAGCAACGCGCGCTGGCGCGACGCAGATTCAAACACGCGGGCGGCGTCCATCCACTACAACATTCCGTTTGGCTACTGGGCCGTGTTCGCCAGCGCCAGCAAATCCACCTATCGCCAAGCCGTGGCCGGCTTCGATGAGCCCATCGTCTACGGGGGCACGACCAAGCAGGTGCAAGCGGGCGTGTCGCTGGTGCCTTATCGCGGCGCTGATTACAAGGGCACGGCGACGTTGGCCCTGCTGCGCAAACGCGTTGGCAGCACGTTGAACGATGAGCCCATCGATGTTCAACGGCGCGACGTCACGGGCTACGACTTGAACGTTGCGCACCGCCACTATCTGGGCCGCGCGGTGCTGGACATGGGCGCAGGCGTGCGCGGCACGCTGACCGGCTTGTCCGACCAGCCCGGCTACGTCTACGGCAAGCCCGACTGGAACGGCCGCAGCACCATCGTTGCCGCCAATGCCGGCCTGTACCTGCCGTTCCAGATGGCGGACCAACCCTGGGCCTACCACGTGAACTGGCAAATCCAGCATGCCAAGACGCCCGTGGTGCCCTCGGACTATTTCACCATCGGCAACCGCTATGCGGTGCGTGGTTTCGACGGACAGATGACCTTGGCGGCCGAAGACGGCTGGACGCTGCGCAACGACTTGTCGCTGGGGCTGGACAACATGCTGGGAGCGCCCGGCCATCAACTGTATGCGGGCGTGGACGTGGGGCGCGTGGGCGGCGAATCGGCGCAATGGTTATCGGGGCGCACGTTGGCAGGAGCGGTCACCGGACTGCGCGGGCGCTTATCGGTTCCGTACGTTCAAGCCAGCTACGACCTGTCTGCCGGTTGGCCGTTGAAAAAACCTGAGTCGTTAAAGACCGCCTCTACCGTTTTCGCCGCCGCCTTGATGTTCGAGTTCTGATGCCGCGGCCTTGTGCCGCCGGCTTTCCTGATTGATCTGGTCGACATCGCCCGGGGCTTGTGCCCGGGGCGCGACGGCTTACGCCGATGTCGACCCTTACGTTACCCGGGTTCGCATGATGTCCAAGCTTCGTTCGATGATTGTCTGGTCCGTCGTTTTCTTGCAGGTCTGGTCGCCAGTGCTGGCGCAGACCCTGCCGATCACGGTCGACAGAAGCGTGGCGGGCGCCAAGCCTGCCGTGGGCGTGACCAATGGGGTGCCGGTGATCAACATCGCGCCGCCCAGCGCAGGTGGCGTGTCGAACAACCGCTACACACAGTTCAGCGTGGGCCCGTCCGGCGCGGTGCTCAACAACAGCGGCGGCGCCAGCCAGACGGAGCTGGCGGGGCAGGTGGCAGGCAACACCATGCTGGGCAACCAGCGCGCAACCACCATCCTGAACCAGGTCACCGCGCCGAACCCCTCGCAATTGCTGGGCACGTTGGAAGTGGCCGGCAACCGCGCCAACGTCATCGTCGCCAACCCCGCCGGTATCACCTGCAACGGCTGCGGCTTCTTGAACGCCGACCGCGCCACATTGACGACCGGGCGTCCGCAGATCGGTACGGATGGACGTATCGGCTTTGACATTGCATCGGGCAACATCCGCGTCGATGGCGCCGGGCTGAACGGCGCGAACCTTGGCCAGGTGGATCTGCTGGCCCGCACGTTGGAAATCAACGCAGGCGTGTGGGCCGACAGGCTCAGTGTCACGGCCGGCGCTGCGCGGGTCGATTACGAGACGGGCGTTGTGTCCGCACGAGCCGGGCAAGGCGTCACGCCCGAGGTGGCGCTGGACACGGCCGCGCTGGGCGGCATGTACGCCAACAGCATCCGGCTGATCGGCACCGAGGCCGGCGTAGGCGTGAACATCGGCGGCAACCTGGTGGCGCTGACGGGCGACCTGCACGTCAACGCGGCGGGAGACGTGCGCATTGCGTCCAGTGGCACCGTGCAGGCGGCGGGCGCGCTTCAGGTCGACAGCGGCCGGGACCTTGCCGTGCAGGGAATCGCGCAGGCCGCGGGCGCGGCCACGTTGACCGCGCGCCGCGATGCAACCATCTTGGGCGCGGTCGGGGCTGGCGGACCGTTAAGCGTGCAGGCGGGCAAGAATGTGATTGTCGGCGCGCAAGGCAGTTTGCTGACGCAGGACGCATTGAGCGTGGTCGCCGCCAGGGATCTGGTGCTGTCGGTTCACTTGCTGACGGCGGATCAGAACATCCGCGCGGTGGCCTCACGCAATCTGAGGATGACTGGCGCGCAGGTTCCCGCAGTTCAGCCCGGCGCGGGCGTGGCGAATGGCAGCGGCAATAGCAGCGGCAATAGCAGCGGCAACAGCAACGGCAACGGCAACGGCAATAACCCCGGCAACGGCGGTACCGGCAACGACAACGGCGGCAACGGGGATGTGGACAAGCCTGGAAAGGGCGCATCGGCCAGCATTGCGGCATCCGGCAAGCAGGCAAGCGGGGCGTCGGAAACTCCCGGCGTCGTTTCCGCCAAGGCAGGCGTCTCGCTGCAAGCCGGGCGCGACCTGGTACTGCCGCGACAGGTATACACGTCTGGCACGTTGTTGGCCCAGGCAGGCGCCAACATGGTTTCCGAAGCGGGCGCGCAGGCACAGTCGGCAAACGGTATGACGATGCGCGCGGGCGCAGACGCCAATCTGGCGGGCACGGCCTTGACGGATGGCGCACTGTCGATCGACGCGGCGCGAAATCTGCGCATGGAAGGCAGCGCGCTGGCCTACGGCGCAGGCCTTGATCTTAAGAGTGGAAACGATCTGCGGCTTGGCCAGGCCAGCCGCGCGCAGGGCAAACGCATCGTGGTGGACGCCGGCGGCGATGTCCGCACGGGCGGTGAAATGGTGTCCGAGGGAACCGTCGACCTGAAGGTGGGCGGCAACGCTCTGCTGACAGGCGCGCTGAGCGGCAATCAAGGCGTGGCCGCGCGGGCGGCTGGCACGATGGGTATCACCGGCGCGGCAGGCGCCGCACAAGGCGCACTGACGCTGACGTCGGGCGGTGACCTGTCCATTGGCGGTAGCGGCAGCGTACAGGCCAGCGGTCCGGTCACATTGCATTCCAAGGGCGCCTTGAATGCGGCCGGCACGGTGTCATCCATGGCGGCGCTGACGGCGCAGGCCGCGCATGACGCCAAGGTCGACGGCAAGCTGTTGGCAGGCGGCTCGTTGCAGCTTCAGGCTGCGGGCCAGATGGCGGCAGGCGCGAATGCACGGCTGCAATCCGAAGGGGCGATGACGCTGCTTGCCGGTCAGGACTTGTCCTTGGCGGGCGAAGCGGAAACCAATGCGGGCCTGAAGTTGGATGCCGGGCGCGACTTGCGCATCGATGGTGCGGCGCGCGCTTACTCCGGCGCGCTCTCGATGAACGCGGGCAATGCAGTGCAGCTGGGCAAGACCAGCCGTGCGCAAGGCGACGGCGTATCCGTGCGAGCGGGCGGCGATCTTGTCGCTGATGGCTCGGTGGGTGCGCGCGGCGACATGGCATTGACGGCGGGCGGGGACGCGCGGGTCGGCGGTCAGGCGCAGGCCACGGGCAAACTGAACCTGCAAGGCGCGGGCAATGTCACGGTCGGCCAGGGCGCAAGCATCGACGCTGAACGCAGCGCGGTCGTCAAGGCGGGGCAAAACATCCTGATCGCTGGCGCGCTGCGCAGCAATGACGGCAATCGCGTTGAAGCCAAGGGCGCGTTGCGTCTGGATGGCGAAACGTCTGCCGCGCAAGGCGGGCTGGAGATGCTGGCGGGCGGTGACCTGTTGGTCGGCAAGCAGGGCAAGGCCGTGGCGGGCTCGACCTTGCGTGGCGAAAGCGGCGGCGTCCTGAGGATGGATGGTGCGCTGTCCAGCAAGGGCGCGCAAACACTGGCGGCGGTGCGCGACATCGCCGTGGGCGGGCAACTGCTATCCGGCGACACGCTGTCATTACGCGCGGGCCAGGACTTGGGCGTCCGCGCGGCCGCACAGCTGCAATCGGCCACCAACATGGCCTTGAACGCAGGGCGGAACGCAGATCTGTCGGGCACGGCTACCAGCGACGGCGCGATTGTGATCAACACGGTGCGCGACCTGAACTTTGACGGCGCGGCGCAGGCGTACGGTGGCTCGCTTGACTTGAATAGCGGCAACGATCTGCGTTTGGGTGAAAGCAGCCAAGCTCAGGGCGTAGGCGTTGCCGTGGCCGCCGCGCGCGACCTTTACACAAACGGCGACGTATCCGCCGTGGGCCCGGCGGTGCTGACGGCGGGCAATCGAGCAATGCTCGGCGGCAAGCTTGGCGCCGATGGTGATCTGACGTTGCGGGCGGCGGGTGCGGCCCACGTCACCGGTGCATTCGAAGCCACCGGCAGCGCGGCCTTGGCAGGCGGTGGCGATGTTGGGCTGGCGGGTAGCCTGCGCAGCAACCTGGGCACGCAAGTGAACGCGCTGGGCAAGCTGGATCTCACCGGCACGGTGGATGCGGCGCAGGGCGCAGTGACCCTGGCGTCGGGCGATGACCTGTCCATTGGCACAAGCGGCCGCGTCAATGCGGCAGGGCCAGTGGCCTTGCTTGCCGGGGGCGCGCTGAATGCGGCGGGCACGGTGTCGTCGTTGGCAGCGCTGACGGCGCAGGCGGCACGTGACGCCACCATCGACGGCACACTGCTGGCGGGCGGAAATCTGCTGCTTCAAGCGACCGGCATGGTCGCGGCAGGTGCCCATGCGCGCCTGCAATCGGAAGGGGCCATGAACGTGCGTGCCGGCCAGAATCTGGCCATGGCGGGCGAAGCGCTGGCCAACGCGGGCATCACCCTGGACGCGGGTAACGATCTGCGCGTCGACGGCGCGGCGCGAGCCTACGCGGGCGCGCTGACCCTGAACGCGGGCAAGGCGCTGCAACTGGGCGAGTCCAGCCAGACTCAGGGCCAGGGCATATCGGCGCAGGCGGGCAGCGATCTGTACGCGGCAGGCACGATGGGGTCGCGCGGTGCGATTGAATTGGCTGCGGGCCGCGATGCGCGAGTGGACAGCACTGCGTCGGCCAGTGGCGACGTGTCGCTTGTCGCCAAGCGCGATCTGGACATGGGCCGGGCGGCGCAATGGGAAGCCGAGGGCGCGTCGCGCGCGACAGCGGGCAACGATATAACGCTATCTGGCGCATGGCGGGGCAACGGCGACATCAACGTGGCCGCCATCGGCGCACTGACGGTGGATGGCGAAATGGCTGCCAGCATTGGCGGCCTGGACCTGAGTGCGGGGCGCGACCTGTCGGTTGGCGCCTTGGCGCGCATTGCGGCGGCCGGGCCCGCGCGTGCAAAGACGGACGGCAACCTTCATGTGGCGGGCAAGGTCAGCTCATTGAAGACGTTGACCTTGCAGGCTGCGCGCAACGCAAGCATCAGCAATCAGCTTTACGCGGGTGGCGCGCTGGACGTGCGGGCGGGCCATGCGTTGACCGCGGCGGGCGGATCACACCTTCAGTCCGATAGCGCACTGGCGCTGCAAGCGGGTCAAGATCTGAACATCGCCGGGACCGCGTTGTCCGAAGGCGGCATGGCGCTGTCGGCCGCGCGCGATCTGCGCGTAGAGGGCAATGCGCTGGCCTACGGCGGCACGCTGGCGTTGAAGAGTGGCGATGATCTGCTGCTGGGCTCGGGCAGCCAGCTGCAAGGGCAGGGCGTTCACGCGCAGTCGGGCCGCGACCTTGCCGTCAATGGTGTGCTGGTGTCCAAGGGCGATGCGCAATTGCGGGCCGGCCGGGATGTCGGGGTCGACGGCAAGGTGGGCGTGGATGGCTCGCTGAACATGGCTGCAAAGAACGACGTGCGTGTCGGCACGCTGGGGCAGTTGGAAGCCTCCGAGAGCGCGCGAATCCAGGCGACGGGCGCGGCGACAATCGCAGGCGCCGTTCGCGGCGATCAAGGCGCGTTGATACAGAGCGGCGGCGCAATGGCGCTGACGGGCACGGCGGCGTCGGCGAAGGGTTCATTGCAGTTGATCGCCGGACAAGAGATGGTGCTGTCGTCTGACAGCCGAGCGCTGGCGGGCGGCGCTTTGCTGGCGCGCGCGGGCGCTTCGCTCATGGCGGCTGGCACGATGTCATCACTGACGGATCTGGTTCTGGATGCGGCGTCCAACATCACGCTGGCAGGCCAGAATCTGGCGACGGGCTCGATCAGTGCAAAGGCCGGCGCCGGCCTGACTGCCTTGGTGGGCTCGCGGGTGCAGGCGGATGGAACCGTAGTGATCCACGCGGATAGCGCGGCGTTGTCCGGCGCGCTTGTCGCCGGACAGTCGGCGCAGTTGCGCACGCAGCACGATTTGACGGTGGACGGCACTGTGCTGGCCGATACGGGCACGCTGTCTGTCAGCAGCGGCGGCAACATGACGCTGGGCGGCGCAAGTGAACTGCAAGCGAGCGGAAAACTGATTGCCAAGGCCGACGGGAAGCTGCTTGCAGCGGGTACCGTTTCCAGCGAAACCGACATCGCCCTGACTGCGGGTACGGACGCTGAATTGCATGGCAAGACGGTCGCCAACGGAACTCTTGAAATCGATGCCGCCGGAAATCTGACGGTAGCCGACAAGGCCCTGGCGCAAGGCAGCCGCAAGTTGCTGATGGCTGCGGGCCAAGACTTGCGTATCGCTGGCACGGCAGGCACTGCAAACGGCGCGGTCACCCGGGACGCCATGGGCGGCACGCTGCGCGCGCAGGCCGGTGGCGATCTGGTCATTACAGACACGGGCACGGTTACCGCAGGTTCCCCCGTCGCATTGAAGGCGGGCCGCAACATCCGCATTGACGGCATCGCGACCGCCCTGGCGGGCGCGCTGCAAGCAGACGCCGGCGCCAAGCTGCAAGTGGGGGCGGCCGGCAGGATGCAAGCTTCCGACGGCCTTGCCGCAAGTGCGGGCGCCGATCTGGATACCGACGGCGTCATTGCCGCTGGCGGCGGCCTCACGCTGGCTGCGGGCGGTAGCGCCCGATTGGGCGGCGTCGTGGCGGCGTTGGGCGAGCGCGCGGCAGGTGATGCGCTGATCTCTGCACAGCATGACGTGGTCGTGAAGCAAGGCGGACAGGTCCAGGCCGCTGGGGCGCTGAGCGCACGTGCAGGTCAAGACCTGAGCGCCCTGGGCGTATTGAGTTCGGTAGCGGACATGGCGTTGGCCGCCGCGCGCGATGTGCGAGTGGACGGCACCGCGGCTTCCGATGCGAACCTGACACTTACCGGACGTAACGTAACCGTCGCCGCGTCGGGTCTTGCGCAAGCAGGCGGCGCACTGGCCGCCACCGCGCAACGCGCCATGTTTGCCGCCGGCCGCATGTTGGCCGGACATACGCAAACCCTGATCGCGGGTGACCACTTGACGGTAGACGGCACGGTTGCCGCGCTGAATGGTGACCTGACGCTGACTTCGCGGCAAGGCGATCTGGTATTCGGCGCGGCATCGACCGTACAGTCCAGCGGCGCGTTGTCGGCTGATGCCGGCGCTGCGTTGCGCACGCAAGGTTCGCTTGCTGCGGGCCAGGGCATGCGCCTGCAAGCGGGCACGGATGCCGCGCTGGGCGGCATCGCCGCAACGCAGGCGGGCGATCTGAACGCGCGCGCGGCGGGCAACCTGGCGGTTGCCGCAGACGGCCGCCTTCAAGCGGCCGGCGCACTGGAATTGGTGGCCGGCGGTACGTTGGCCAACGCGGGCGTTGCGTCCGCACAGCAAGACGCTCGCCTGAACGCGGGCGCAGCATTGTTGAATCAGGGTTCGGTCCTGGCGGGGGGTGACGTGCTCGTCGCCACGCCGGGCGTGCTGACCAACGCCGGCCGTTTCGTGGCCGGCATGGACGGCGACGGCGTCCTTAACCAGCCCGGCAGCCTGACGCTGACGGCGGGCGACCTCATCCATCACGGCACCAGTCTTGCTGGCAAAGACCTGACGCTTACCGCAGGCCGCCTGGATCTTGCGCACGGCACGCTGTCCGCATTGGGCAACGTCACGCTTGCCACGCCGGGCGATATCGACACGCGCAATGCCGTCGTGCAAGGCGGCGGCTTGGATATCACCGCCGACAATCTGCACAACCAGGCAGGCAAGCTGACCTCGACCGGCGCTGCGACCCTGACGTTGGGGGGCAAGCTCGACAACACCGACGGGCTCATCGCCGCGGCGGGCGACTTGAACATCGCCGCCGCCACGGTCGTCAACCGCGCGGGCACGTTGGCTGGTGGCAATTTGGTGCTCAAGGCGGATG
Source organism: Achromobacter kerstersii (assembly GCF_902859595.1). Taxonomy (GTDB): domain Bacteria; phylum Pseudomonadota; class Gammaproteobacteria; order Burkholderiales; family Burkholderiaceae_B; genus Achromobacter; species Achromobacter kerstersii. The sequence goes on from NZ_CADIJQ010000015.1 coordinate 65,416, forward strand.
GCGCGCTCGACAACCACGCCGGTCTGATCCAGGCCGATAACGCACTGACATTGACGTCGGCCTCGCTGGACAACACCGCCACGCTGACAGCGGATCGTGCAACGCCAAAGGGTGTGCTGGGCAAGGTGATCGCCATTGTGGCGGACCGCGTCGACAACCAAGGCGGCTCGATCCAGGCAGGCGAGGACCTGACCCTGACCACGCGGGAATTGGATAACCAGGGCGGCGAGGTGGCCGCGCAGGGCAACGCCCGCATCGTGGCCGACACGTTGAAAAACGGCCAAGGCAAGCTGCTGGCGGGCAACAGCCTGACCGTCATCGCGCAGGTCTTGCACGGCCTGGGCACACTGCAATCGGCGGGCGATCTTACCTTTCAATATGCGGGCGCGTTGAATCAGACGGGCGACCTCTCCAGTGGCCGCGACATGAACTTGTCCTTGGGCGGCGCGCTGCACAACAGCGCCACCATCAGCGCCGGGCGTGACTTGAGCATCAAGGCGGACTCGCTGGTCAACCAGGCCAGCGGTCAACTTCTGGCCGGGGGCACCAATACGCTCAACGTCGCGCAGGGCTTGACCAATGCAGGGCTGATCGATGGCGCCGCCACGCACATCAACGCCGGCCGCGTGGATAACCTTGCCCGCATCTACGGCGACAAGGTCGCGATTCATACCCAAACACTCGTCAACAGTGCAGGCGTGGGCGGCGGCGCCGTCATCGCGTCCCAAGGCGCCATGGACCTGGGCGCGGCGACGCTCGTGAATCGCGAGCACGCGCTGATCTATGCCGGTGCGGATCTTGCCATCGGCGGCGCGCTGGATGCCGGCGGCAACGCGGCAGGCCAGGCGGGATCGCTGCTGAACACGGGTTCCACCATCGAAGCGGCGGGCGATGCCCGCATTTCGGCGGCGTCGCTGTTGAACCAGAACGCGGGCTACACCAGCCAGACCGTGCAGGTTGCGTCGCAGTCAAAGGTGTACTTCACACCGGCCGGCAGTACCGACATGTACGACGCCGAGACGCACTGGTTGTGTGACGAGGTCACGCCCCAGTGCAGCAAGGACCCGGCTTGGCTGGACGACGATCCCGAGCGCATGTTCCTGCTGCCGTCCGACAAATACCCGGCGGCGCGCTACGGCCCGCCGTTCGACTACACACCCGGCGGAAGGCGCCAGGCGGGTGTCAGCGCGCCGATTGCACTGGCCTTTACCCCGGCCGACGTCGCTTGCAGTGGCGGCGACGCCGGAGGCGGATGCTGGGACGTGCCCGAATGGTTCGGCTATGGCACCGACGCGCGCATCTGGTCGGTGTTCGGCGTCACACCGCCGACGGGCTCTTTGCCTGTGTGGGTTCCCCCGGAAGCTCCCTGCTTTACCAACAGCCCCGCATGCCTTGCGGAAGCCGCGCGCCGCAAAGCCTTTGAAGCGGCCTATGCCGCTTACACGGAGCCATACAAAGCGCTGGACGCGCGCATCCGCGCATTCAACGCCGATTTCAACAACCGGCTGGTTGGCACGCTGACCTATTACCAGGTCAACGAAACGGTCACCGAGACGCGCACGCTGTCCTCGGACCCGGGCAAGATCCTGTCCGGCGGCGCAATGACGTTGGCCGGCACGGTCACCAACGACAAGAGCCAGATCGCAGCGGGCGGGGCGCTGCATGTAGCGGGCCCGGCCATCAACAACATCGGCGCGGGCGGACAGCGCACCGTGACGCGCCAAGGCACGGCCACGGTTTCGCAGGCGCGCTCCAAGGACCGCAAGGAATACTCCAGCCCGTACACCGCCACTCTGGCGGGGCAGGCCATTGAACTGCCTGTGGGAACCTCGGGTGGATACACCAGCGTCACGCTTGACGGATCGGCGCCCGGCGCCACGGGCGTCGGTAAGCCGGGACCCGTACTGGTCGCCAGCCTGGATCTGCCCGGTGGGGCGGTGGTGCGCACCGTTTCAAACCCGGCCAGCATCCCCGACAACCAACTGTTTGCAGTGGACAAGCGCCCCGACGCGCCTTACATCGTCGCCACCGATTCGCGCTTCATCGGCCAACGCCCCACCGTGTCCAGCGACTATCTGTTCGACCTGCTGCGCCAGCCAGATGCGCTGCCGGGAACCACGGTAGCGGGCAGCGCAGGGGCAGGTGCCGGGCTTGCCGGTCAGCACGCTGACAAGCCTGCCGATCCCAGCCACGTCCAGGCCACCATCGGCAAGGGCGCCGTTACGTCGCAGGGGCCGGCAGGCCCCGCAGTAGGCGGTGGTTCGAGCGTAGACGCGCAGCGTCTTGACGCCCCGACGGCGTCCGCGGCCGGTAACACGGTGCTGGCCAACGGCAGCACCGTAACAGGCAACCCCGTGCAAGACGCCAAGACGCTGTCTGGCGCGCGGCTGGCGGGCTGGGACGCTCTGGTTCCGCCCGGCGCCAAGTTCCTGACGCCTTCGGGTCAACCCAAGCGACTGGGTGACGGATTCTACGAGCAAAAGCTCGTATCCGATCAAATACTCGCCACGACCGGTCAGCGCTTCCTGGGCCGCTTCAGCGACAACGACAGCCAGTACAAGGCCTTGATGGCCGAAGGCGCCAAATTCGCCCGCGACCACAACGTCAAGGTGGGTGTTGCGCTGACTGAAGCCCAACAACGCCAGCTAACCAGCGATCTGGTGTGGCTGGTGGCCGAAACGGTCACCCTGCCTGATGGCAGCACAGAAACCGCATTGGTGCCCAAGGTCTACCTGGTCGTGCGAAAAGACGACTTGAAAGGCGACGGCACGCTGATGGCCGGACGCGACGTCAAGCTGGCGGCGGACGGTGATATCAACAACAGCGGCACGATCGGCGCGCGCCATGCCACCGTCATGAGCGCATCGAACATCGTCAACCAGGCAGGCGGCCTGGTCCAGGGCGCCACCGTGGATCTTTCCGCGCGCACCGACCTGACCAACCTGGTGTCGCTGATCAAGGGAAATTCCGTCGCACTGAAGGCGGGGCGCGATATCGCGCTGACCTCCACATCCGCGTCGGAGAATCACGGCGCGACGTGGGGTTCACACATCTCGGGCGTCTCTCGTGTGGACGCCGGCAACCTCAGCATGCAGGCAGGACGCGACGTCACCTTGACGGCGGCGCAGGTGGCCGCCAAGGACGGCGTGCGGGTGCAAGCGGGCCGGGATATCAATCTGGCCACGCTGGAGGAAAGCCATGGCGAATCGCTGGTCCTGAACAGGAAGAATCGGCATGACCTCGCCACCAGCAAGGAAATCGGTTCGAGCATCGATGCGGGCGGCAACGTCACGTTGATCGCGGGGCAGGACGTCAACGCGCGAGTGGCTGATGTTACGGCCGGTGGGCAATTGGCCGTTGGCGCAGGCCGCGACATCAACCTTACCGCCGGAGTGCAGAGCGGCTCGGCCTACGACGAAACGCACTACAAAACCCGTGGCTTCCTGTCGTCGAAGACCACGCATACCAAAGCGGCTCTTGACTGGGAACATTCCTTGGCCACCACCTTCACCGGCGACACCGCCGTGCTGATGGCGGGACGCGATCTGACCGCGGCGGGCTCGAACGTTGGCGCGCAGAAGGACCTGGTGATGTCGGCCGATCGCGACGTCAACATCCTGGCCGGCCAGAACGCCGAAGACGGCTACGACTACAAGATGGTCAAGAAGTCTGGCTTTGGGGCCATGGGTGGTTTCAGCTATGGCACTCGGCAGCAGACGGATTCGCTTGATAGCAAGAAGGTCTTCCACAACGCCAGCACCGTCGGCAGCGTCGAAGGCGACGTGCTGATCAACGCAGGCGGCGCCCTCAATATCACGGGCAGCAACGTCATTGCGCGGCAAGGCGACATCACGCTGATCGGCAAGGAAGTCAAAATCGGCGCGGCGCTGGATACCACGCAAGAGAAGGAATTCCACGAGATCAAGCAGACAGGGTTGACGCTTACCGCGAGCAATCCTATTGTCAGCGCCGTACAGACTGGTGCACGGATGGCTGACGCTGCGGGCAGGACGGACAACGCTGTTATGAAGGGCCTGGCAGGCGCTACGACTGCCTTGGCAGCCGTCAACGCCTATGACGCCGTTCAGGCGTCCGCCAAAGCCGCCGACGCGGCGGAAGCTGCCAAGGCCGGTTCATCCAACGCGGTCGACCAGGTCGGAGGCGTGAGTATCAAGCTGAGCCTGGGCACCAGCAAGAGCAGCAGCACGACCGACCGTAGTTCGTCTAGCGCCCTCGGCTCGACGGTTGCGGCCGGCAAAGACCTGACCATCGTCGCGCAAGGAGCTGGCCAGGACTCGGACATCACTGTCACGGGATCGAACCTGTCTGCTGGCAACAATGTGGTACTCAAGGCCGAAGGCGACATCGTTCTGCAGGCCGCTCGCAACGCGTTCGAGCAGAAAACCGACAGCAAGAGCAGCAGTGCCAGTATCGGCATCGGCTACTCCACCGGCGGCTCGCAGAATGGCTTCACGCTTGAACTGGGCGCCTCGGTTGGACGCGGCGAAGCCAACGGCCGCGACGAAAGCTGGACCAACAGCAACGTCACCGCGGGGAATGTGCTCGCGATGCAGTCTGGCGGCGACACCACGTTCAAGGGCGCGGCGGGCCGCGCTGAACAGATCATCGCGTCGGTCGGTGGAAACCTGCTACTTGAGAGCCTGCAAGACAGCAGCAAGTACGACTCCAAGAACAAAAGCGCGGGCTTCGGGCTGAGCCTTTGCATCCCGCCGTATTGCGTGGGTTCGAGCAGCGTGTCCGCCAATGCCAGCACCGGCAAGATGAACAGCGACTTCAAGTCCGTCACGGAACAGACGGGCTTGTGGGCCGGCGACGGCGGCTACCAGATCGACGTCAAGAACAACGCCAAGCTGGTAGGCAGCGTCATCGCCAGCAGCGACCAGGCGGTGGCCGATGGCTTGAACAAGCTCACCACCGGCACGCTGGTCACTGAGGACATCAAGAACACCGCGAAGTACAGCGGCAGCCAAGTGTCGATTGGGGCGGGCTTCGGATTTGGCGGAGATGCCAAGCCGAGCGAATCGGGCCTGGGTACTACCAAGGGCGGGCAGGTGGCTGGCGGTGCAACGAAGGAGCACGGCACGTCGGTCTCCACGGGCAGCAGCGGCTTCGGCATGGGCACGCCGGTGGTGGTGGCGGCCAGCGGCAACAGCAGCTCGACCACGCAAAGCGGCATCAGCGGCGGCACGATCGTCATTCGTGACGAGGCGGGGCAGTTGGCGCTGACCGGCAAGACGGCCGCGGAGACAATTTCGTCGTTGAACCGGGACACGACGGATACGTTGAATGCGCTGAAGCCGATCTTTGATAAGGAGAAGATCGAAGCGGGATTTGAGATCGCGTCGGAAGCTAGCCGGCAGGTTGGGCAGTTTTTGACGAATCGGGCGAAGGAGGCGGATGCGCTGAAGAAGGCGATGGATGCCGAGACGGATCCCGCGCTCAAGGACGATCTCAAGGCCCGGTATGACGAAGCGGCAAAGTGGGGGCCGAATGGCGAGTATCGGCTTGGATTGACCGTCTTTTCAGCAGCTGCTGGGGGGAACGTTACGGGAAGTGCGGGGCAATTCGTGCAGTCCGCCGCGGCGAACTACCTGCAGGCGTTGGGCGCAGGCAAGGTGAAGCAGCTTGCGGACACGTTGGACAGCGAGGCGGCCCGGACGGCATTACAGGGATTGGTGGGCTGCGCTGGAGCCGTCGGTCAAGGAAGCAATTGTGGTGCTGGCGCAGCCGGGGCTGCGGCGAGTGTCGTACTTAGCAACCTCATTCAGGGTCTTTCGGGGCAAGGTGCCAAGGACCTAACGGCGGAGGAGAAAGAGTCACGAGTCAATCTGGTCGCCAGTCTCGTCGCGGGCCTCACCGTAGCACTGGGTGGAGATACTGCTGTTGCGACCCTAGCCGCCCAGATCGAGACCGAGAACAACTACTTCGGACAAAGATCCGAGGGTTTCAGGCCGTCCGAACAAAGGCAATTTGATGCGGCGATTGCTTCTTGCGGTCCTGGAAATCCTGAGAGCTGCGCCCGGGCGCGTGAGCTTGCTGGTATATCGGAGCAGAAGGACAAAGAGCTGGCGAGCGCATGCGTTGTCCCGGCCTCCTCTTTGTGCCGTGCCGCCGTCCAGTTAGCGGTGGCCAGCGGCAATGTAGTGTTCTTCGATAAACAGGGAAAGCCAACTGCAGTTCCTGCCGACTCGCCTGTTATTCAAGTCACGCCTGATCCTAGGGATGGAACGTTCCATTACTCCCTAGCGGCGAGTGTTGCCGAGGCTTGGGCGATTGATGCAACCGGCTTTGCATTGGGCGGGGCGATTGCAACGCTTCGAGCAAAAGCGGTCGCTGCAAAAGCGGAAGCTCTGCTTGCGGCAAAGGGTGGAATGGGTTCGGCAGGCAAAACGGTAGTAACTTCTGGAGGTGCTGCCAATTCTGCGACGGGTGCAAAACTTGCCGATGATCTTGCTTCAAAAATGGTCAAGCCACAAGTTTCAGACTCGAAACTTGCCGGGCTAATGGACGATTTATATCGTGATGGGGCGAAAATTGGGACGGGTAGCACAGCCGATGCTGTTCGTTACGAAATTAGGACGGGAAGCCCAGTTGGGGGAAGACTCCATACCCAAAAAGCTAAAGATTACTCGGCTGCGCTTCAGAAATGGTTGAATTTCAATCCGAATGCGTCCTTTAGTGATCGTTCGGCAGCGCAGAATGTCTTGCGCGATCTTCATAATGCTCTGCAGGGAAAATGATGGAAGAAGTGCATACAATTTTTTTGAATAATTTGACCCGTATTCAGGCTATCCATCAAGCTAAGGTGGCCGCTGTTCAGTATTGGGGAGATGATATTCCACTAACCGTTTTGTTTGCGGAATTGGGACGAGCTATCGTCAGTGAATTCGAGAAATTCTCGCATGAAGAGCGGGCTTATGTGTTTGATGTAGTAGAGCAGGGAATGAATTCGTCCGATGCTGTCCTCAGTACCGCTGTCGCAACAGGTTTGCTCGAGGCTATAAGCGCGAAAATTTCTAAAGACCCAAATCTTGATCGAAAATTGGATAGTCAACTTGGAACGGTGTCGAAGAAGTACTTAAATGATTGGAGCAACTGGCACACCTCTAAGTGATTATTCCTGACTGTGTGGCGGGAAAGTTCACCACCCAGTCTGACTGTCTTGTGGTTTGTTCTCGCCCTGCATTTTTGGGCAGATTGCCCCTTAAATTTAAAGTGTCAGACTGCATGGTAATTAAGGGAAGCATTGATGCCAATGCTTTGCAGAAGCTCGCCAATATTCCCAGAGCCGGTCGATTTTTGGATGCAAGGACAGGGCATATCAACGTCATTGAGGAAGTCGAGGGATGGTTGATTCGAATTCACCCTTGAACTAGGGCGCCTAGGTCGGACGCGGAAAGGCCAACGGCCGCGATGAAAGCTGGACCAACAGCAATATCACGGCAGGCAACGTACTCGCCATCCAGTCGGGCGGGGACACGACATTGAAGGGCGCGGCGGGCAAGGCCGACCAGATCATCGCATCGGTCGGTGGCAACCTGCTACTTGAGAGCCTGCAAGACAGCAGCAAGTACGACTCCAAGAACAAGAGCGCGGGCTTTGGCGTGAGCCTGTGTATCCCGCCGTACTGCTACGGTTCAAGCAGCGCATGGGCCAACGCCGGCGCCGGCAAGATGAACAGCGACTTCAAGACGGTCACTGAACAGACGGGCTTGTGGGCAGGCGACGGCGGTTTCCTGATCGACGTCAAGAACAACACCACCTTGCTCGGCAGCGTCATCGCCAGTAGCGACCGCGCGGTGGCGGACGGCCTGAACAAGTTGACGACGGGCACGCTGGTCGCGCAGGACCTGAAGAACACCGCCAAGTACAGCGGTAGCCAGGTGTCGATTGGTGGAGGCTTCGGGTTTGGCGGAAGCGCCAAGGCGGGCGACTCAGGGCTGGGCACGACCAAGGGCGGCCAGGTAGCCGGCGGCGCATCGAAGGACGCGGGTTCGTCCATCTCGACAGGCAGCAGCGGCTTCGGGATGGGAACGCCGGTGGTGGTGGCGGCCAGCGGCAACAGTAGTTCGACCACGCAAAGCGGCATCAGCGGCGGCACGATCGTCATTCGAAGCACGGCGCTGAATTTGGGGCAAAGTCATCAGCCGAGTATTTGCAGGTGGGCAAGGACATTATGCAAAGCGGGGATAAAGTTCAATATCTATACAAAGGCGAAATGCGAACTGGCTACGTTCAGTTCATGGGTAACTCGTCCCGTGGCGATGCGAAATATGGATTTGTAGGAGCTAATTCTGATGGCACCATTACTACAATTCATGTGGAAAGTGGTAAGAGCTTTTGGAAGATGTTGAATGGCAATCCCGCAGACAAAACCATAAGTCCTGTACCATGATTTACTCAGTGCTTGTTGATGGCATCAGTCCTGAAGTTGAGGAGGAGGTTTCGATCGTTGTCTGCGGTCAGCGGTTTACCTGCTTTGCAAGCTATCTTCCCTATCAGCTCGAGGTGGGGCGAGTGTATCGGGCAGAGTTATTAACTATGGTTTTTGATGAGTATATTATTCAAGAAATTTCTCATGCTGAACCTGCAGTCGTTAGAGAAGGAACAGGCTATTCATACAGAATTATCGGCGAGCTGAGGGATGGCTGTTTGCGCTGTGGTGGGTTGACTTTCTGTGATGAGATTTTGCTGGCGGATTTCGGTTTCCTTGAGGGAAAGCTGATTTCATGGAAAATCGATAGGTTAGATATTTCGTTTGTCTGAGTTTTCTTTGATGCAAAAGCAACTGATGGCACTGCCGGAAAGGTAGATGATCTAGCTACTAGTGGCTTAAGTTCAGCGTCAAACCTTCCAAGTGGAATAGGTCTTGGTGGTTTCAAGGTCGGCTGAAGTGCAGACGATATCACCGCTATAAATTCACGGTTTGGCGGTTCGGTTTCAATCAGAGAGGTTGATGCGGCTATTGCAAATACTGCCAATTTTGAGGGTTTTTATAATAAAGCTGAATCAATGGTCAGGGATATTTCTGGCGGGCATCTGATTGATAATGGAAATAAACGAACTGCTGCTGAAGTGGTTGTGAGGTTGATTATAAAAAACGGCGTGGAGGGTCAGCCAAAACAAATGGTTTGGAGTGTTCTGGATAAGGTTGCGACGGGGAAGCTAACTAATGTCCAAGATATTTCAAAAGCACTAAGAGGCCTGGATTAATGTCTTTCAATCGTTGCGCAGGGCGCGGGCAAGGACTCGGGAATCACCGTCACGGGGTTGAACCTGCCTGCTGGCAACAATGTGGTGCTCAAGGCCGAAGGCGACATCCTGCTGCAAGCGGCGCGCAATGCGTTTAAGCTGAAGACGGACAACAAGAGCAGCAGTGCCAGCATCGGCATCGCCTACTCCACTGGCGGCTCGCAGAATGGCTTCACGGATGAACGAATAAGGTGTCAGACTACATTTTCACTTAGGCCATCGCCGGAAAATGTAGTCTGACACCTTATTTTCTGACACCTTATTTTCACGAGCTTTACTGCAGGAAATTATGGACTCTAAACTGCCGGTCGGGGACCCGCGGGGAGTGCCAGGAGCTCTTCGCTGGGATGTCCAAGGCACAATGAATGGAAGCAAAGGTACGTATGAGCTAGTTGTAGATCCTAAGACTGATACGGTGCTTCACTTTCTATTCAAGAGTGGGGGTTAATTGTGATGCATGTTGGCTTTAAATTCGATTTGACAGCAAGTCCTCTTGCTGGGCGGTTGATCTATCGGAGTTCGGAATACTCAGTGGATTTTATTGATTGTTCTCGCGAAGAGGTTGCCTTAAGTGCCGGAGCGAAAGGGTGCTGCTCTTTAGCAGTTGGCACTCTCCAAATTGAAGTGGGCGTCGAGACAGGACGGTTGCTTTACCCATGGGGGTTGTGCAATTTAGCGCATTTAGAATCGAAATGTATACCCATTAAAACCATAGAGCGTGCGGGTATTTATATTGATTCTGGAGGGGTCGAGTTGGCCGTTGGCGCGGCGGTTGAACTTCCCGGCTCGATCTGCTGGCGGATGTTCAAGGATGTGGCTACAGGTTGGATCTGCATTGGTAATTTCGACATGAGCGCCAAAGTACGCCTTATTCAGTTTGCAACGAATGCGATGATCTCGCTCTGTGGTGAGGCGGTAATTGCGGTATGGATTAAACCTGAAGTAGAACCGTAAATTAGTTTTCGTGACTCTGTAGGGGCAAAGGCGGCTGCGTGTCATTCGTGATGGCACTGGCCAAAGTGTCCTGACCAGAAAGACGGCTGCGGAATCGATCGCGTCGTTTATTCGGGCTGCACGAAATTAATCTGTCAGCCTGCATTTCCTGATTGTCGACTCCCAACGGAAAGAAAATCTGAGCAAGATTGCGGCCTAGGACTCAAGATTAGCTGCTGCTGTAAACGGCAGTGGAACGAAAAATCCGAATTTCTCTATAGGACTGATTAGGAGGAGCAATGCGTGCTGTTATAAAAGGTATCTCTAATGATATTGTTGATATTGAGACCTATTTCCCAGAGAGCGTAGACAATTTTTCTTTGAGTCTTCGTGTTCGAATTGGGCTGGATTGTACAAAAGGGGCAGATGATTTTGAGCTTTTCGTCTGCACGCCAAAGTGGCTAGAAGAAACAGTATGGGAGGCTCGTTGGGGTAGAGGTCTATTAATTGTTCGAGAATATAATTTTTCTACTATTAATGGTTTGATTCACGACTATGTTAGTCGCTGTGAGGGAGATAGCTGGGAGGATATCGTGAGACAGCTAGGAAAGGTATTTTCCTGGGAATTCGATGATTATCAAGCCTAGTGGCTAGTGCAGTTGGTTAGTTTATCCAGAGACTCTACGGATAAAGCATCAAATATATAAATCAGGATAAAGAATTAACTGTCGCGCTAGAGATCTGAGTAGGTAATCGCCCAGACGGGCGGCGGCCTGCGTCGGCCACGATTAAGAGCGACTTCAAGTCCGTCATGAAGCAGACAGGCCTGTGGACCTGCCATGGCGGCTATCAGACCGCCCGGTACTACGCCGCATGCATCGCCTAGTGGCGCCTTCGGCTTTGACAACAGCACTTACAGGGGCAACCGCAGAAGTCGCAAAAGCGTTCCCGTTAACTACTTGCTAGGATTTAACGGCCTCTAATCAAGTGCCTCGAACAAATACCAGCGCCATCCCGTCCGCTTTCCGCCAGTTCCCCGCCACCCTCCCGCCCCTCAAGCCCCCCGCCGATAAAGCGCCAACGTTCCCGCCAGTCCAATCATCAACCCCCCACAAACCCGATTCAGCCAGCGCAGTCCCGACCCCTGAAACGCCCGCACCAGTTGCGCGCCCAGCGTCGCATAAACCAGCATCGTCAATATATTGATCGTCGCCAGCACGCCTGCCACGATGGCGTATTGCATTAACAGCGGCGCTTGCGGGTTGATGAATTGCGGCAGAAACGCGGACATAAACAACAGCGCCTTGGGATTGGTCAGCGCCACCAGGAAGCTGCGCATGCCCAGCGCCAACCCGACCGGGCGGGCGTCGGCTGCCGAGGCCGATGATGGCAAGACCAGTGCCGAATCCGATCGCAGCATCTTCCAACCCAGATAAGCCAGATACGCCGCGCCCACCCATTTAATAATCTGAAAGGCGACTTCCGACGCCGCCAGCACCACGCCCAGGCCGGACGCCACCGCGCCGACCAACATCAAATCCGCCAGTACCGCACCCGCCATGCCCCAACTGGCGGCGCGCACGCCGTGGCGCGAGCCGTTGCTCATGGCTAGCAGGGTGGTAGGGCCCGGCGTCACGATGGCGACGGCCGAAGCCAGGATGAACAGCAGCAGCGTGGCGGTGGTCATAAAGGGCTCCCGGGGCAGCGGCAAGTTTGACGCGCGGGCCGCCATTCGTCCAGGTGCGGCTACCATATCGGTCTTATCCTTTGAATTCCCACCATGTCCACGCGTTCCGACTCCCCCAATCTTGCCCCCCCGCTTTCCTCCGTTCTTCTTTCCAGCGCGGGGGTGGTCGAGGGCGTGCTGGACGGCCGTTCCTTGACGGACGCGTTGACCGACGTCAGTTCCGCCCTGCGTCCGGCCACTCAGGCCGTGTCTTTCCACGCGATGCGCTATCTGGGTTGGGCTGATGCCGTCGGCCGTGAACTGGTGCAGCGCTATCCCAGCGTGCTGTTTGAATCGCTGTTGCTGGTGTCGCTGACCTTGCTGAAAGAAGAGGGCGACGCCGCCGCGGCGCTGCCCGGCATGCCGGTGTATGCGGCGCACACGGTGGTGGACCAGGCCGTGACGGCCGCCTCCAATACCCGCAGCTTGTCGTCATTCAAGGGCATGCTGAATGCCTGCCTGCGCCGTTTCCTGCGGGAGCGTGCGGCGCTTGAGGCCGCCGTGGCCGACAGCCCCGAGGCGCAATGGAACCATCCCGGCTGGTGGGTCAAGCAGTTGGGCGTGGCCTATCCGCAGCAATGGCGCGAGATCCTGGAATCTGCCAATGTGCCGGCGCCGTTGACGCTGCGCGTGAACCGCCGCCGCGCGACCCGCGAACAGGTGCTGGCCGCTTTTCAGGCGGCAGGGTTGGCGGCGGAGCCGGTGGGCCAGTCTGGTCTGGTGCTGGGCAGCCCCAAGCCTGTGACCCAGTTGCCGGGTTTTGCGGAAGGGTGGTGGTCGGTGCAGGACGCGGGCGCGCAGTTGGCGGCCGAACTGCTGGCCCCCGCTGACGGCATGCGGGTGCTGGACGCCTGCTCGGCGCCCGGCGGCAAGACAGCGCATCTGCTGGAGCTGGCCGACATCGATCTGGTGGCGTTGGATGCCGACGGTGAACGCCTTGAACGCGTGGAAGAGAACCTGGGCCGCCTCGGTCTGGCTAGCAACCGTGTGCAGTTGCAAGCCGCCGATGCCGCCGATCTGGACGCCTGGTGGGACGGCAAGCCCTTTGATGCGGTGCTGGCGGACGTGCCGTGCACGGCCTCGGGCATCGTGCGCCGGCATCCCGACATCCGCTGGTTGCGCCGTGAAAATGACGTGCGCCGCACTGCCACGCTGCAAGCCAAGATTCTGGATTCGCTGTGGCAAACCGTCGCGCCCGGCGGCCGGCTGCTGTATGTGACGTGCTCGGTGTTCCCGATCGAGGGTGCCCGCCAGGCGCTGGAATTCATGCAGCGTCATCCGGAAGCCGAGCGGCTGGACGCGCCGGGCCAGTTGCTGCCAGTTGCGCTCAATGCAACACCCGCCGAGCAACATGACGGGTTTTTCTACGCCTTGTTTGCCAAGCAGTCCTGAATCACCAAGAATAGGGGCATGACGGTGTTTCGGTGTCGTATGTCCACTATTTCGCGTTTATTTCTTGGGTTGTTGCTGGTATCTGCCTTGCTTTCGTTAGTGCCGGGCGGCGAAGTTTATGGCGCCGAGCCCAAGGTCACCCGGGTTGAACCGGCCGTGCGTAACGGCAAGCTCGAGATCGACGCGGACATCGAATTTGAATTGAACCAGCAGTTGCGGGACGCGGCCCAGCGCGGCGTCCCGCTTTATTTCACCGCCGACCTCACCATGACGCGCGAGCGCTGGTATTGGTTCGACAAGTCCCTGGTGGACACGTCGCGCACCTGGCGGGTGGTCTACAACGCCCTGACCCGGCAATGGCGCGCGGGCGTGGGCGAGCTGTCTTTCCCCGTGGCCTCGCTGGATGACGCGATGAGCGTCATCCGCCATATCCGCAACTGGCCGGTGGCGGATGCCGCTGATTTTGACCAAGGGGTACTGTATGGCGGGCAATTGCGTTTGCGCCTGGACACCTCGCTCTTGCCCCGGCCGTTCCAGGTCAACGCCTTGAATAGCAGCTCGTGGGCGCAGGGGACTCCCTGGATGGACTTCTCGTTCATGCTGAGCGACAAGGAGAAAGATCCCTCATGAGGCTGTTGCTTCGGCTGGCCCTGATGGTGGGTGCCGTAAGCGGCCTGGCTTTGCTGGGCTTGCTGGCATGGTCCACGGGCAATGCCTCGCGCTTTGCGCGGTATTACGACACGCTGCTGGTGTTGAACGGCATCTTCGCCCTGGCGCTGTTTGTCTGGGTGGTGGCGCTGACGGTGCGGCTGGCCCGGCAGATCCGGCGCCGGCAATTCGGCGCGCGCCTGACCGCGCGCTTTTCACTGGCTTTTGCGCTGATCGGCGTCGTCCCGGGCGCCCTGATCTACACCGTGTCGGTGCAGTTCATGTCGCGATCCATCGAATCCTGGTTCAACGTGCGCGTGGACACGGCGCTGGAAGCCGGCCTGAACCTGGGCCGCGCCGCGCTGGATTCGCTGTTGGCTGACCTGGATGCGCGCGCCCGATCAATGGCGATGGAGCTGAACCGCAGCACCGACAGCGGAATAACCTTGGCCCTGACCCGCTTGCGTGAAGCCAATGGCGTGCAAGAGGCCATGGTGTTCACGGGCAGCGGCCGCATGATCGCGTTTTCGACCAGCCAGTACGGGCAGCTGCTGCCCGCGATGCCGCCGTCGACCGTGATGAACCAGTTGCGTCTGGCGCGCGGCTATTCGGCGGCTGAAGCCGATGACCCCGTCACGCCCGGCGTCGAGGGCGGCCTGCATCTGCGCGTGGTGATTCCGCTGACCGGGCCTGAGCGTTACGACAATCTGTTGGGCGCTGCGTCCGAACCGCGCTGGCTGCAACTGCTGCAACCCGTGCCTGAGCAAATCGCGCACAACGCCAATCTGGTGCAACAAGGTTTCCGTGATTACCAGGAACTTGCGTTGTCGCGGCTGGGCCTGCGCAAGCTCTACGGCATTACGCTGACGCTGGCGCTGCTGCTGGCGGCATTCGGCGCCATCGCCGTGGCGTTGTCGCTGTCCAAGCGGCTGGTGCGTCCGCTGCTCAGCCTGGCGGGCGGTACGCAGGCGGTGGGTGTGGGGGATTACCGGCCCCTGCCGGAACCCCCGGAACGCGACGAAGTCGGCCAGCTGACGCGGTCGTTCAACGCCATGACGCGGCAACTGGATGAGGCGCGGCGGATGGTCGAAAGCAATCGCCAGCAGCTGGAGCGGTCGAACGTTTATCTGGAAAGCGTGCTGTCGAACCTGTCTTCCGGTGTGCTGGTGTTTGACGAGTCGTTCCGCGTGACCACCGTCAACCAGGGCGCCCAGACCATTTTGGGCGCGGACCTGCGTTCGGTGATTGGCCGGCCGCTGGAGACGGTGGACGGCATGCTCGAATTCGCCAACATCGTCCGGCAGGCGTTTTCGACGCACGCGGCGGTGGGTTCCGAGCGTCAGCACTGGCAACAGCAATTTGAAATCGGCCCCGCTCAGGGGGGCGCTCCCACGGCGCCGCATCCGCTGACCTTGCTGGCTCGCGGCACCCATCTGCGTGTGGATGGGCGCGGCAACGGGTATCTGGTGGTGTTCGACGACATCACCGAAGTGATCTCCGCCAACCGGACCGTGGCCTGGGGCGAAGTGGCGCGCCGGCTGGCGCACGAGATCAAGAACCCGCTGACGCCGATCCAACTGTCGGCCGAGCGCCTGGCCATGAAGCTGGAAGGCAAGCTGCAACCGGCCGAGGCCCAGATCGTCACGCGGTCCACGAATACCATTGTGAATCAGGTGGCGTCGCTTAAGCAGATGGTGGACGATTTCCGCGAATATGCCCGCACGCCGCCGGCCGTCATGCAGCGCATTGATTTCAACGCGCTGGTGGCCGACGTGCTGTCTCTATATGGCTGGGAGCCCGATGGCGCGGCGTCTCGCCATGTGGGCAAAGCGCTGAACCTGGACGTGAAGCTGGAGCCGGGCCTGCCCGAAATTGAAGGCGACCCCACCCAGTTGCGCCAGGTCATACACAACCTGCTGTCTAATGCCCGCGACGCGATTGCCGAGCTGGGCGGCGAGGGCCGGGTCAGCGTCACGACCCAGTTAATGCGCAGCGAACAGCCCGACCGGGCCGATCAGCAGGCATTGAGATTTACCGTTGCTGACACCGGCCCGGGCTTTCCGGCGCAGGTGATGCAGCGCGCGTTCGAGCCCTACGTAACCACAAAGTCCCACGGGACTGGGTTAGGATTGGCAATCGTACGCAAGATTGTGGAAGAGCATGGCGGACGTATCGACCTTGCCAACCGCAAGGAAGGAGGCGCGCGGATTTCCATCTTGTTGACCCGGTTGGCTCCCGGGACAGACACTATGGACGCGACCGCGCAAGAAAAGGATAATGCGGCTACGCAATAGGTGGATGCTTTATGGCCAGAATTCTGGTGGTTGACGACGAAGTCGGTATACGCGAGCTTTTGTCGGAGATCCTTTACGACGAAGGACACACGGTCGAACTGGCCGAAAACGCGGCGCAAGCGCGCGCCGCACGCCTTCGCATGCGTCCTGATTTGGTGTTGCTGGACATCTGGATGCCCGACACCGATGGCGTGAGTTTGCTGAAGGAGTGGGGCTCGCAAGGCCTGCTCGACATGCCGGTGATCATGATGAGCGGCCACGCCACCATCGATACGGCAGTCGAAGCGACGCGCATCGGCGCCATGGATTTCCTGGAAAAACCGATCACGCTGCAACGTCTCTTGAAGACCGTTGCGGCGGGTTTGGCGCGCGGCCGCGCGCCGCATCCGGCGCCGGTTGCCGCACATCCTGCCGCCGCCAGCGCCACCGTGGCGCTTGAAGACGAGCTTGATCCCCCCGTGCTGACGACGGCGCCCGCCAATGACGCGCCGGTGGCGTCCAACGGGCTGCTGGGCAGCATTTCGCTGGATCAGCCGCTGCGGGAAGCGCGCGACGAGTTCGAACGCATCTATTTCGAATACCACCTGGTCCGCGAAAGCCACAGCATGACGCGTGTGTCGGAACGCACCGGGCTGGAACGTACTCACCTCTACCGCAAGCTCAAGCAATTGGGCATCGAGTCGGCGCGCAAGCGCAGCACATGAAAATCCTGATCATGGGCGCTGGTCGCGTAGGCACCAGCGTGGCCGAAAACCTGGTGTCCGAGGAAAACGACATCACCGTGGTGGATTCTGATTCCACGCAGTTGCAGTACCTGCAAGAACACTTCGACTTGCGGGTCGTCCATGGCGACGGCTCGCAAGTGTCGGTGCTGGAAGCCGCTGGCGCCGCCGATACCGACCTGTTCATCGCCTGTGCGGCCTCTGACGCCGCCAACATGGTGGCGTGCAAGATCGCCCGCCAGCTGTTCAACATCCCCCGCCGCATTGCCCGCATCCGCTCCGCCGAATTTCCGGAGCACCCGGAATTGATGAGCGAAGACGGCTTCTGCATCGACGCCCTGATCAGCCCCGAACGCAGCGTCACGACCTATCTGCACAGCCTGATCGAATTCCCCGAGGCCTTGCAGGTCGTCGAATTCGCCGAAGGCCGCATCAGCGTTGTCACCGTGCGGGTCGGCCACGGCAGCCCGATGGCGCATTCGTCCGTCGACAAGCTGCGTGATGTCTGGCCCGACGTGAAGGCGCGCGTGATTGACGTCTTGCGCGGCGGACGCCCGTTGAGGGCGGGCAGCGGCACCGTGATCGCCCCGGGCGACGAAGTCGTGCTGGTGGTGGATTCGCGGGATGCGCGCCGTGCCGTGCGTCAGTTGCGCGATGCCGAGCGCGCCGTGCGCCGGGTGATGATCGCGGGCGGCGGCAATATCGGCCTGCGTCTGGCGCGCCAGCTGGCCGAAGAAAAGTACAGCGTCCGCATCATCGAGCGCGACCTGAAGCGTTGCGAATACCTGGCGACCCAGTTGCCCGACAGCGTGCTGGTGCTGCATGGCAGCGGCACGGACGAGGCCCTGCTGGAACGCGAAAATATCGAAGACATGGATACCTGGCTGGCCCTGACCAGCGACGACGAAGACAACATCATGTCGTCGTTGCTGGCCAAGCGGCTGGGCGCCCGCAAGGTGATCGCGCTGATCAACCGGCAGGCGTATGGCGAGCTGATGCAAGGCAGCCATATCGACATCGCCGTGTCGCCGTCGCAGGCGACGATGAGCGAACTGCTGCGCCATGTGCGGCGCGGCGACGTGGCAGCCGTGCACCGGCTGCGCCAAGGCGTGGCGGAAGCGCTGGAGGCCATCGCCCACGGCGACCGCTCCACCTCCAAGGTGGTGGGCCGGCCGGTTGGCCAGATCAGCCTGCCCAAGGGCGCCAGCATCGGCGCTCTGGTCCGGGGTGACGAAATCATCATGCCCGACGCCGACACCGTTATCGAAACGGACGACCACGTGATCGTCTTTGTGCCCTCGCGCCGGCAGATGCCGCGCGTGGAAAAGCTGTTCCAAGTCTCGGCGTCCTTCTTCTGATGCGCGCCGTTCCCATGCTCCCTTGCGGGCCACGCGCCGCTGGATAGGCTCCCATGAAGCGCGTCCTGGGCACCCTCTATATCTTGGGTCTGACCATGGTGATGTTCGCCCTCACCATGCTGATTCCGTTGGTGGTCGCGTATGTCGGCGGCGACGCCGCGCGCCAGGCGTTCCTGAACGGCTTCCTGATCTCGGTGGGCATCGGGGGCGGGCTGGCCGCGCTGACCCGGCGCAGCCGCTGTGAACTCCGGGCGCGTGACGGCTTTGTGTTGGTCTCGGCCGTGTGGGCCGGGCTGCCGCTGTTGGCCGCGATTCCGCTGATGCTGTACTTCCACGGCGCGGGGCTGCCACTGTCGTTCACGGGCGCCTATTTCGAGGCCATGTCCGGACTGACGACCACCGGCGCCACGGTGCTGACCAACCTGGACGCCTTGCCCGCGTCGATCAACCTGTGGCGCGCCACGCTGATCTGGATTGGCGGCATGGGCATCCTGGTGCTGGCCGTGGCGATTTTGCCGCTGCTGGGCGTGGGCGGCCATCAGGTCGTGCGGGCCGAAACGCCCGGGCCCATGAAGGACGAGCGCCTGACGCCGCGCATCGCCAGCACGGCCAAGGCGCTGTACGCGGTGTACTTCGTGTTCTCGATCCTGTGCTTCCTGGCCTACCGGGCGGTGGGGCTGTCGTGGTTTGAAGCCTGGTGCCACATGGCCACCACGATGGGCCTGGGCGGTTTTTCCACCTGGGACGACGGTTTCGCCCACTTCGATTCGGTGGCCGTGGAAATGGTGGCCATGGTGTTCATGCTGATCGCCGGCATCAACTTCGCCACCCACTTCAACGCCTTCCGCCAGCGCAGCCCGCGCGCCTACGTGCGGTGTCCGGAAGCCATTCCGTACCTGGTCATCGTGCTGGGGGTGGGGCTGGTCATTTCGGTGTTCCTGTACGTCAAGGGCGTCTACGCCGAGCCGCTGGAAGCGCTGCGCTACGGCATGTTCAACACCATTTCGATGGCTACCACCACCGGCTACGCAAACACGGACTTCGCGCAGTGGCCCCTGTTTGCACCGCTGACGATGCTGCTGCTGTCCGGCTTCGCGACGTCGGCCGGGTCAACCGGGGGCGGCATCAAGATGATTCGCGCGATCCTGCTGGTCAAACAGGCGCGCAACGAGCTGGTAACAATGTTGCACCCGCATGCGGTCAGCCCGGTGCGAATCAACGGCCGGGCAGTTGAGGGCCGCACCATGTCGTCCGTGCTGGCCTTCATGCTGTTCTACGGGCTTTCTATCGCGGTTTTCACAAGCCTGCTGCTGCTCTCTGGGCTGGACCCGATTACGGCGTTCTCGGCCGTTTTCGCCAGCGTCAACAACACCGGCCCGGGCTTGGGCCCGGTGGGCCCCATGGGCAACTTCGCCGTGCTGTCTGATTTCCAGATCTGGGTCTGCACCTTCGCCATGCTGATCGGGCGCTTGGAATTGCTGACCGTGCTGGTGCTGTTCACGCCCATTTTCTGGCGCAAATAAGGGCCACCGGGCTCGAATTTTCACCCGGGATAACCCGATAAAGGGTTATCCCACCCCCTCTCGAAATCCGCTTCCTGACTTGGATTGCCGCCGCCATCGGCCCGCAACCCGCGCCGTTTCTATGTTGTAAGCACTTGCTCACTTATCCTCAGAGGGCAAAACTGGATGCTTCGCGATGTTGCACACAAATGTCACGATTTTCAATCGTTTTGCCACAAACCTGCGGCTATCATGCGTTCACAAGCTGCCGTCTAGTGCCCCCCGGGATGTTGCCGGGCTTCAAGGTCGAACGGCGCATCCCTCATCAAACATTCAAAGGAGTCCGAGATGGAACAGATCCCGTTCATTTCGTCGGCCCCCAACACCTTGGGCATCGAACTCGAGCTGCAACTGATCGACCCCCGTAGTTTTGATTTGACCGCTGCCTCCGATGAACTGTTGGCCCAGATGGCCAACCACCCCATTGCCGATCGCGTTAAACCGGAAATCACGCGGTCAATGATCGAACTGAATTCCTCGGTGCATGAGCACCCCATGGGCCTGCTGGCCGAAATGCGCGAAATGCGCGACGCCTTGGTCGAAGCCGCCGACGCGGTCGGCGTATCGGTCGCAGGCGGCGGGGCGCATCCGTTCATGCGGTGGCAAGAGCGGTCTATCTCGGACACCCCGCGCTTCCAGTACCTGGCCGAAATGTACGGTTACCTGGCGCGTCAATTTACGGTTTTCGGCCAACACATCCACTTGGGCGTGAAAAGCGGCGACGATTCCATCAAGTTGCTGCGCCGTCTGTCCCCTTATGTGCCGCACTTCATCGCGCTGTCGGCCTCGTCGCCGTACTGCGAGGGCGTGGATACGCTGTTTTCGTGCTCGCGTCTGAACGCGGTGAACAGCTTCCCGCTGGCTGGCCACATGCCGCCTGAAGTAAAGGACTGGTATCAGTTCGAGGCCCATCTGGCCCAGCTGCGTGAATACGGCCTGGCGGAAAGCATCAAGGACTTGTACTGGGATATCCGCCCGAAGCCGGAGTTCGGCACGGTCGAGATCCGCGTCTGCGACACCCCGCTGACGGTTGAACGCGCTTGCCAGATCGCGGCATTCGCTCAGGCCTTGGCCGTGCTGCTGATGCGTGAAGAGGACCCCAGCGACAAGGCGTGGCTGTCCTATCGCAGCAACCACTTCCAGGCTTGCCGTTTTGGCTTGCAGGGCAGTTACGTGACGCCGGACGGCCAGCGCCTGCGCCTGATGGACCATCTGCGCGCCTTGTTCCAGCGCCTGATGCCGGTGGCGGAAGAGCTGGGCACGGGCGACATGATCGCCGCGCTGCGCGACGAAGCCATGCGCAGCGGCAACGATGCGCGCTGGCTGCGTAGCCAGTTCCATCGCCTGCGCGACCTGCCGCTGGTGGTTGACGCCATGGCGCATGCCTGGCGTGGCGAGTCGGCGGCTGCCGCTGCCCCGGCGGAACCCACGGCGGTGCTGCGCCGCCGTATCCGGGCGAACTCTGAGCCAATGCAGCCTTTGTCGGCCTCTGAACCGGGGGTCAGCGTGCCCCTGCCGGAACGCCTGCACTAGGCACGCGTTCCGGGGCGCGGACCCTGTTCAGGGGTTTCCGCGCTGCCGGCCGCCGATGGCGCTGACGGACAGCCGGGTTTCTCCGGCCACCGTTCGATGCGCGGCGGCGCGCCAGGCGTGGCCATAGGCCACTTCAATACTCAATGCGATCAGCCCGTCGGGCCGTCGCTGCGCTTCCAGCGCGGCGACGAGGCGGTCGCGCCAGTCGCGGCCGACCAGCCCGCCACGACGGCCTTCAGCCGGGTTGCCGCCTAGCGCGCGCACGTCCGCCAGCAGCTTTTCGGGGCTGCGGTAGGTCAAGGTCAGGATTTCCTGGTCCATGACCGGGTCGGCAAAGCCGTTTTCCACCAGCAGGTCACCAAAGTCGTGCATGTCCACAAAGGACGGCGTGGTGGTGGCCAGACCGGCGTCGGTCAACGCCTGGCGCAGCTCGCGCAGCGTGGCCGGCCCCAGACAGGAGAACATCGCCAGCCCGCCCACCTTCAGGATGCGCCGCCATTCGGCCAGTACGGCGTGCGGGGCGCGATGCCAGTGCATGGCCAGGTTCGACCAGACCAGTTCCAGCGATTCCGGGGCCAGCCCCGTCTCCGCCAGATCGGCGTTGACGAAGGCCGGGGCAGACGGGCCGCGGCGGGCCAGCTTGCCGATCCAGGCGCCCAGGCCCGCAGGCGCGTGGCGCTTTCTGGCCAGCTCCAGCAGCGGTTCGCAATTGTCCAGCCCGGTGTAGGCGGCATCTGTATAGCGTTCGCGCAGCAGGGGTAGGTTATCGCCGGCCCCACAGCCGGCATCCAGCATCGCTTGCGGTTGTACGCGTATGTATTGCAGGCGGCCAAGCATGCGGCGGGCCACTTCGCCATACAGAAATTGAGCGTCAGACAAGTCGCCACGGCGGGCAAACTGGCGCGGCACATCGGCGCTGACGATGGGAAGAGTGGGGAGAGGGGCGGATTCTGGCAGGGACATTTCGGTCACGCCCGCGACGTCGCCGCGGGGCGGAACATGATTTCATGGGGGATGGCACCCATTATTGCGCATCCCGGCCGACGTACCCGATTGCCCCTACAGGCCATGGGGCGGTGGTTGGCGTCCCGAATCGGCTGCGACTGCCCGCTGTGCGGCGCGCGTGTGGCGGGGGCGCGGCTATGTGGTGGGTGCCAGGCTGACATCACCTTTGCTCCGCCCGGCAGCCCGCCGCGTTGTACGCGTTGCGCCTTGCGCTTACCCCATACGGCGTCAACGTGCCCGGCTTGTCTGGGCGCCCCGCGCGCCTACCTGCGCACGATCGTCGCGTTCGACTACTTGCCCCCCGCTGACGCCCTGATTCGCATGCTGAAGACCCAGCTGCGCTTGAGCATGGCGCCGGTGCTGGCGCGCCTGCTGGCTGACGCCGTTCGCAGCGAAGACGGGCTGCCCGAAGGCATCTTGCTGGCGCCCATTCCCGCCAGCCGAGCGTCGCTGCGCCTGCGCGGCATGAATCCGGCGGCGGAGATCGCGCGCAGTTTGTCGGCGGAACTGAATGTGCCACTTGTCCGCCACGCGCTGCGCCGGCGGCGCGAAACGCCCCGGCAGACGGCGTTGGGCCGACGCGCCCGGCGTCAGGTGGCAGCGGGCGTGTTTCTGGGCGCGCCGTCGGTGCGGGGCCGGCATGTCGCGGTGGTGGACGACGTCATGACCACGGGCAGCACCGTTGAAGCCGCCGCCGTCGCCTTGCTGGCGGCGGGCGCGGCCGGGGTGACCGTGCTGGTGGTCGCCCGTACGCCGTGACCCCGAACGCCTTGCGCCGCAAATCGGCGACAATTCCGCCAGGCGGCGCGTCGCTGCTCCGCATTCCGTCCGCGTTTTCGCCGTCTTGTATTGGGGGCTCGGCTTTCGGCCTAGCCCCTTCGCCCAGACCCGCCGCCCAGACTTTCCCCTAGCCTTCGCCCCGTAGCCCCGCCATGTTCCACGTCATCCTCGTCTGCCCCGAGATTCCTCCCAACACCGGCAACGCCATCCGGCTGTGCGCCAACACCGGTGCTCAATTGCACCTGGTGCGCCCGCTGGGTTTTGAATTGGACGATGCCCGCATGCGGCGCGCCGGCCTGGATTATCACGAGTGGCAGCCCGTGCGCGTGCATGACACGTTGCAGGAAGCGCTGGACGATACGGGGGCGGACGCCTCCAGCATCTACGCGCTGACGACGCAGGCGCAGCGCAGCGTGGCAGACATCGGATTCAAGCCGGGGGATGTGTTCGTGTTCGGCCGCGAGACGGCCGGGCTATCGGATGAACATCAGGCGATGTTCGCGCCCCAGCAGCGCTTGCGCTTGCCGATGCGCGCCGGGCAGCGCAGTTTGAACCTGTCGAACGCCGTCGCGGTGACGGTGTTCGAAGCGTGGCGTCAGCAAGGGTTTGAAGGCGGCGTGTAAGCACGCCGCCTGTTCCTGAACGGCGCGCTCAATCCAGCGACAGGTTCAGCTTTTCAATCACCTGGTCCCAACGCGCCTTCTCATTCTTGATGCGGGCGGTCAGGGCTTCCGGTGTGGACGGCGCGGGCGTGAAGTACTGCAACGCCAGTTGCTTGCGCACGGCGTCGCTGTTGATGATGCGGGCCAGCTCGCTATTGAGCCGTTCAACGATCGGGGTGGGCGTGCCTGCCGGGGCCAGCACCGCGTTCCACGAAATGGCTTCAAAGTCGGGGTAGCCTTGCGAGGCCATCGTCGGCACGCCCGGCAGCGCTTCGCTGGGTTGCAGGCTGGTCACGGCCAGCAGCTTGACCTTGCCGTCGCGCGCTTGCGGCACGGCGATGGCGGGCACCATGAACCCGGCTTGCACATCGCCGCCGATGATGGCGGTAATGACCTGCGGGAAGCCGGAATAGGGAATGTGCGCCAGGTCCACACCGGCGCGTTCCTTGAACATTTCCATCGCCAGATGCGCCGAACTGCCCGGGCCGACCGAACCGTAATTCAGCGAGTTGCCGCGGCCTTTGACGAGTTTGACGAAGTCCTGGACGTTGTCGACCTTCAGGCTGCCCGGCACGACCAGCACGTTGGGGCTGGTGCCCACCAGCGAGATCGGCGCCAGATCGTTGATGGGGTCATAGCCCAGCGTCTTCTTGTACAGCGTGGGGGCCGTGACCAGCGGGCCGTTGATCGTGTAGAGCAACGTATAGCCGTCGGGCTTGGCCTGCGACACGATGCGCGTGCCGATGTTGCCGCCCGCGCCCGGCTTGTTGTCGATGACGATGGGCTGGCCCAGCGCTTGCGACAGCGGCTCGGAAATCGTGCGCGCCAGAATGTCCGGCGACGAGCCGGGCGGGAAGGGCACGACCATATGGATCGGGTGATCGGGCCAGTCGGCATGGGCGGCGGCCGGCAGCACGGCGGCTAGAGCCAGGCACAGGCCGCGCAGAAGCGGGCCGACCCGGAGCTTGCGGGTTTGCGTCATGAAGGATGTCTCCTCGAAAGGGGGCGGGTGTTTTGTTGTTAGGGTGAAATCAGAGGTGGCCGCCCAGCGATTCGTCGTCCAGCGGGCCGCTGGCGTCCGCGCTTTCGTCGCGCGGGTCGCGCGCAAGCAGGGCGGACACCGCGGTCATGGGGGCGACGCCGTCAAACAGCACGGCGCAGACGGCTTCGGTGATGGGCAGTTCGACGTTGATGGCGCGGGCGCGGTCGCGCGCGGCGCGGGCGCAGCGCACGCCTTCGGCGGTGATGCCGCTGGCGAGGATGTCGGCCAGCTTGCGGCCGGCGCCGATTTCCAGGCCCACGCGGCGGTTGCGCGACAGTTCGCCCGTGGCGGTCAGCACCAGGTCGCCCAGGCCCGTCAGGCCGGCGAAGGTGCTGGCGCGTGCGCCCAGCGCAACGCCAAAGCGGGTCATTTCGGCCAGGCCGCGGGTGATCAGCGCGGCGCGGGCGTTGGTGCCCAGCGCCAGCCCGTCGCCAATGCCACAGGCGACTGCAATCACGTTTTTCAGCGCGCCGCCCACTTCCACGCCGACCAGATCAGCGCTGGCGTACACGCGCAGCGCCGCGCCGTGAAACGCGGATGTGGTGGCGTCACGCAACGCGGTGCTGGTGCTGGCCACCGTCAGCGCAACCGGCAGGCCTTGAGCGACTTCGCGCGCAAACGACGGGCCCGACAAGGCGCCGCCGATGGCGTCAGGCAGCGCCTGGCGCATGATTTCGTGGGGCAGCCTGGCCGTGTCGGCTTCAAAGCCTTTGCACGTCCAGACGATGGGGGTGTCTTGTAATCCCAACGCGGGCAACCGGCGCGACAGTTCGCTGCAAATGGCGGTCAGCCCGGCCACGGGTACGCCCAGCACGATCAGGCGGCGTGCGCCCTCGTCTTGCAGGCTGCGCAGCGTGGCGTCGAGATCAGAGGAAAAATTCAGGGACTTGGGCAGAGAGATGCCCGGCAGATAGCGCGCGTTTTCATGCGTGGCGGCCATGGCGGCAGCCTGCGCGGCGTCGCGCGCCCAAAGCGTGGTGGCGTGGCGGCGGCTGGAGGCCGCCGCCAGCGCGGTGCCCCAACTTCCCGCACCCAGAACAGCAACGCGCAAGCGCGGCTCGGTGGGATGGTTCATCGGGGCGTGGCGTGCTTACTGGCGGGTGGCGCTGGCGGGCAGGATGATGCCCGAGTCGCTGCCATTGCCATTGCCGTTGGCGGCGCCTTGCTGCTGTTGCAACTCGGCCAGGCGCTGTTCGTACAGAGCTTGGAAGTTGACTTCGGTCAGGTGCAGCGGCGGCATCGAGGTGCGGGTGATCGCATCGGCGATGTTGGCGCGCAGGTACGGGTACAGCATCGTCGGGCAAACAATGCCCAGCAGCGGATCGAGCTGCTCTTCGGGGATGTTGGCCGCTTCGAAGATGCCGGCTTGCGTGCCTTCAACCAGGTACACGACCTTGTCGTTGATGCGGGTCGTGACGGTGACGGTGACCGTGGTTTCGAACACGGTTTCGGCCAGGCGCTGGCCGCCCACGGTGATGCTCACTTCAACCTGGGGCGCTTCTTGCTCCAGGAAGACGTGGGGCGCGTTCGGCATTTCCAGCGAAAGGTCTTTCAGGTAGACGCGTTGCAGATTGAACGAGGGCGCGTCGTTGCCGCCTTCTTGCTGGGTGTTTTGGTCTTGATCAGCCATGAGTGTTTCCGTTGGTGGGAGGGGGCAAAGGTAAGGGCGATTAGCCGTTCAGCAAGGGGGCAAGGCCGCCCGAGCGATCCAGGGCCATCAGGTCGTCGCAACCGCCGACATGGGTATCGCCAATGAAGATTTGCGGCACGGTGCGTCGGCCGGTACGTTCGATCATGACATCGCGCTGGGACGGGTCCCGGTCGATCTGGATGATTTCCAGGTCACTCACGCCGCGTTGCTCAAGCAGAGCCTTGGCGCGTGCGCAATAAGGACAATAGTCCTTGCTGTACATGACAACTTTATTCATAGGCGCTCCTGAGGATTCAAGATGAAAAGGGGGGCGAGCCGCGCTCAGCCCTTTTGGGTGACCGGCAGGCTGGCGGCCGACCAGGCGCGCATGCCGCCGTCCAGCGGCACGACGTCCGCGAAACCCTGGGCGCGCAGCTTGGCGGCGGCGCGGGCCGAGTCACGGCCGTTATCGCACACCACAACCAGCGGCTTGTTCTTGGGCAGCGACGCGGCCTTTTGTTCGAGATCGGCGGCCGGCACGTTGCGGGCCTGGGCGATATGGCCGGCCTGGAACTGTTCGGCGGGGCGCACGTCAACCCAGACAGCGTTGCGCTGGTTGACCATCTGAATGGCTTCGCCGGTGCTGACGGCCGAGCCGGAGCGGCCCTTGCGCAAGGCTGGAATCGCCAGCATCACGCCGGAGATCACGGCCACGCCGACGATGAAGACGTTGTTTTTATCGAGCAAGAATTGCAAAAGATCCACGGGGCATCCTGAAGGGTGGCGACGAGCCTGGTAACGGCGAACCCGAGATGAAATCCGGGTCGCCGCGCCAGGGAAATGGACGGGTGCGCCGGGGCTAAATCAAGGGCAAAATCACTCAATTATAAAATGAGCGCATTCTTTAACCATCCTTTAACTTTAACCCGCGCGGAAAGCGTGCCAAACCATGCATAAACTCGTTCTGATGCGCCACGGCGAAAGCCAGTGGAATCTGGAAAACCGTTTCACCGGCTGGACCGACGTCGACCTGACCGAAACCGGCCGCGAACAGGCCCGCAAGGCGGGCGAATTGCTGAAGAAAGAGGGCTACACCTTCGATCTGGCCTATTCGTCGCTGCTCAAGCGCGCCATCCGCACCCTGTGGATCGCGCTGGACGCCATGGACGCCATGTACACCCCGGTCGGCGTGAACTGGCGCCTGAACGAACGCCACTACGGCGCGCTGCAAGGCCTGAACAAGGCCGAGACCGCCGCCCAGTATGGCGACGAGCAAGTCCTGATCTGGCGCCGCGCCTACGCCATCGCCCCGGAACCGCTGGCGCTGGACGACGAACGCCACCCGCGTTTCGACAGCCGCTACGCCAAGATCCCGGCGGACCAGCTGCCCGCCACCGAGTGCCTGAAAGACACCGTGGCCCGCGTGCTGCCGTTCTGGAACGAATCGATCGCCCCGGCCATCCGCGCCGGCCGCAAGGTGCTGGTCGCCGCCCACGGCAACAGCCTGCGCGCCCTGATCAAGCACCTGGACAATGTGTCGGACGACGACATCGTCAACGTGAACATTCCGACCGGCCAGCCGCTGGTCTACGAATTGGATGATGACCTGCGCCCGATCCGCCACTATTATCTGGGCGACGCCGCCGAGATCGAGGCGGCCATGGCTGCGGTCGCAGCTCAGGGTAAGGCTAAGAAGGACTAAAGGACCTGTTCACACCAGATGGAACCTCGCATGATTGCGCAATCACCCTTCGGGCAGGCTGAAAATCGGGCGCCTGGCGTTGTTGTAGCCTCCTTGCGTGGTGCAGGCCACGCGGCGTCGGCCACGCCTAGCCCGGCACCCGATTTTCAGCCTGTGCGAGGCTCCCTCCGGTGAGAGCAGGTCCTACTATGCGTCGCACGGCAGGGGTGTTGTTGGCGGTCATGTTGACCGGCGGAGCGTTGTCGGCTCGGGCCGCGCCTAACGACCTTGCCGGACGCCAGTCCGACGCTGAGCGTCAGCAGGCCGCCTTGCGGGATCGCATCGAAAACCTGCAAAAGGATATCGATGGCCGCGAGGCCGCCCGCAAGGAAGCCGCCGATGCGTTGAAGCAATCGGAATCGGCCATCTCCAAGATCAACCTGCGCCTACGGGAGCTGGCCGAGGCCAACCGCCAGGCGCAGGCGGACCTGACCGGGCTCGAAAAGCAGATCGGCGTGCAGGAAACCGTGCTGGCCAAACGCCGCACGGAACTGGCCGAACAATTGCGCACCCAGTACACCAGCGGCTTGTCGCCGTGGACGGCGCTGCTGTCTGGTGACGATCCCCAAGTGCTGGGCCGCAACCTGGGTTACCTGGATTACGTGTCGCAAGCCCGCGCCAACGCGGTGCAGGCCTTGCGCGAAGACATCGAACGCCTGGCCGCATTGCAGACGCGTGCCGACGCCCGGCGCGCGGAAATTGAAAAAGTCGTGGCCGAAACCTCGGAGCAGAAGACCGCTCTGGTCGGCCAGCAGAAAGAGCGCGCCACCTTGCTGGCGCAGCTGGAAGGGCAGATTGCCGCCCAGCGCGCCGAGGCCAACAAGCTGGGCCGCGATGATCAGCGCCTGTCGCGCCTGATCACCGATCTGGATGCGGCCATCGCCAAGCAGATCGAAGAGGCCCGCAAGGCCGAGGAAGCGCGCAAGAAGGCGGAAGAGGCCCGTCGCGTGGAAGAGGCCCGCCGCGCCGCCGAGGAGGCCAAAAAACGTGCCGAGGCCGAACGCCGTGCGGACGAAGCCCGCAAGAAGGCCGAGGCCGACCGCAAGCTGGCCGCCGACGCGGCCGCGCGCCGTGATCGCGATTCGCGGGATGCCCGCGATGCCGCGCAGGCGCGTGAACAAGTCGAAGCGGCCTCGCGGCAGAATCGCGGGCCGGTCGCCGTGGCCGACCCGGACGCCGCAGGATTACGTCCGGCTGAACAGAAACACACGCGTTTGACCGATCCGGTCCAAACGCCGCCCGCGGCAGCGGAAAAACCCGCAGAAACGCCCAAAAAAGCGGAACCCAAAGCGGAACCTGCCGAGCCCGAAACCACTCCAACCCGCAGTGCATCGGCTCAGCAGGCCAGCCGCGCCGCGCCTGCGGTCGGCGGCGGCAGCGGTTTGAAGCATGGCCTGGCCATGCCGGTGCGCGGCCAGGTGCAAGGCCGTTTCGGGGTCGACCGCCCGGATGGCGGCGTTTGGCGGGGCGTGGTGCTGCGCGCGCCGGAAGGCACGCCTGTCAAGGTGGTGGCCCCCGGCACCGTGGTCTACGCCGAATGGTTGCGGGGTTTTGGCAACCTCATCATTGTGGATCATGGCCAGCAATACCTGACGGTCTATGCTTACAACCAAAGTCTGCTCAAACGGGTGGGGGATTCGGTGACAGGTGGCGATACTATTGCTACGGTAGGGGCAACCGGCGGCCAAGTGGAATCCGGCCTATACTTTGAAATTCGCCATCGTGGCGCTCCTGTGGACCCGGCCCAGTGGCTGGCCCAATAGGTTGGTAGGTAAAGTCGTTGGTAAATTACCAAACCCCCATCGGCGAAAACAAAATTCGGGAAGTGTGCATGGGCACTCGCAAGTTTCGCGGTTTCGGTCTGATTGCCATCGGTGCGGTGGCTGGCGTATTGCTTAGCGTGGGGGTAACAGCCGTTGCTCAGCGCGGCAGTCCTTTGCCTTTGGACGAGCTCAGGCAACTGAGCAACGTGTTCGCGGCCATCAAGAACAACTACGTCGAAGCGGTCGATGACAAGACCCTGATCGACAATGCCATCTCTGGCATGGTCTCCAACCTTGACCCCCACTCCGCCTATCTGGATGCCGACGCGTTCCGCGAAATGCAGACGGCCACGCAAGGCGAGTTCGGCGGCCTGGGTATCGAGGTCGGCGCGGAAGACGGCTTCGTCAAAGTGATTTCGCCGATCGAAGACACGCCCGCCGCGCGCGCTGGCGTGATGGCCGGTGACCTCATCATCAAAATCGACGACACGCCCACCAAGGGCATGACGCTGAACGACGCTGTGAAGCTCATGCGTGGCGCGCCCAAGTCGCCGATCACGCTGACCATCATGCGCGCCGACCGTCCCCAGCCCATCGTGCTGAAGATCGTTCGCGACGTCATCAAGGTTCGCAGCGTGCGCAGCAAGATGCTGGACAACGGCATCGGCTACGTCCGCGTTGCTCAGTTCCAGGAAAAGACCGGCGCTGATCTGGCCAAGCAACTGAAGGACCTGGGTGCGAAGGAAGCGCCCAAGGGTTTGGTGCTTGACCTGCGCAACGACCCGGGCGGCCTGTTGACCAGCGCCATCGGCGTGTCCGGCGCGTTCCTGCCGCCTGACGCCCTGGTGGTGTCCACCGACGGCCGTACGCCCGACGCCCGCCACAAGTATCTGGCCACGCCGTCGGAATACGCTCGCGGTGAAAGCAACTACCTGTCGGGCCTGCCCGCCTGGACCAAGACCGTGCCGATGGTGGTGCTGGTGAACGTGGGTTCGGCCTCGGCTTCCGAGATCGTGGCCGGCGCGCTGCAAGACCACAAGCGCGCCAAGGTGCTGGGCAACCGCACGTTCGGCAAGGGCTCGGTGCAAGTCATCCTGCCGCTGTCGGAATCGACCGCGGTCAAGCTGACCACCTCGCGCTACTTCACGCCCAGCGGCCGTTCCATTCAGGCCACCGGTATCGAACCCGACTTTGTCGTGGCCGATACGGCAGATGGCGACTTGTTCCGCCTGCCGCGCGAAGCCGACCTGCAACGCCATCTGTCCAACCCCGAGACCGCCAACGAGGTGAAGTCCAACTCGGCGCAAGACAACGTGGACTTGCCGACCAAGGTGTTCGAATTCGGCGGCAAGGACGACTTCCAGCTGCAACAAGCGCTGAACGTGCTGGCCGGCAAGCCGGTGCAGAAGGGTTCGGCGCGCGCTCAGGCCAAGGCTGACGCCAAGCCGGGCGGCGGCACGGCAACGCGCATGAAGATCACGCCGACCGGAGTCGAGCCCAGCAAGGACAAATGAACGACGAGCAACTGCTGCGCTACGCCCGCCACATCCTGCTGGACGAGCTAGGAATCGAAGGGCAGGAAAAACTGCTGGCGGCGCGTGTGCTCATCGTGGGGGCGGGTGGACTCGGTTCACCCGCTGCGCTCTACCTGGCCACGGCCGGCGTGGGCGACATCACGCTCGCTGATGACGACATCGTCGAACTCAGCAACCTGCAACGCCAGATTCTCCACACCACGGCCAGCGTCGGCCGGCCCAAGGCCGAGTCCGGGCGCGACATGCTGGCGGCGTTCAACCCGCAAGCGCAGGTCCATGCCCGTGTCGAGCGCCTGAAAGACCAAGCGCTTTCTGACGCCGTCGCCGCAGCGGACCTGGTGCTGGACTGCACCGACAACTTCACCACCCGCCACGCCATCAACCGCGCCTGCGTGCAACACCGCAAGCCGCTGGTCTCCGGCGCGGCCATCCGTTTTGACGGGCAGGTCAGCGTGTACGACCTGCGCGATGACAACGCGCCTTGTTACCACTGCCTGTTCCCGGAAGCCGACGACGTCGAAGAAGCCAATTGCGCCACGATGGGCGTGTTTGCGCCGGTGGTCGGCATCATCGGCAGCATGCAGGCCGCCGAGGCGCTGAAATTGCTGTCTGGCATTGGGGAAAGCCTGTCGGGCCGCTTGTTGTGGCTGGACGTGCGCACCATGCAATGGCGCAGCGTCAATGTCCAGCGCGACCCGGAATGCGAGGTCTGCGGCCACCGCGGGCAATAGGCAGGCGCGACCCGCCTCGTTTGTTGTTTCCCCTCATCTTGTGGCCGAATTGCCCTGCCGGACAATGTTAAAGCCTTGAAATACCTGCTATAACGCCCTCCAGCCTACAGAATTCGGGTGATGGCTTTGGACGTGACGGTGTGGATACAGGACTGAAATTCAGTTTGCCTAAGTGGCGCCTGACGCGCTGGCTGACGCATGCTGGTCAGGACACGCCTGCTGATATCCGCGCGGCGCTGATCGCCAGCCTGTTCGGCACGCTGCCCATTTTTGCGGGCGGCGTGATCAACACCTTGATGATTTCTGGCGTGGTCGCCTGGCGCCGGCCCGAGCCCCTCTATATTTCGTGGCTGGTGCTGGAAGTGGTGCTGGCCATCATCCGCGTCACCATCCTGCGGTCCGCGTTACGCGCTGCGCCCAAGGGCGGCAACACCCACACCGACATCTACATTCTGCTGGCCCTGCTGTGGGCGTTCAGCGTGGGCTACGGCGTATTCATCACGTTCATCAACGGCGACTGGCTGGCGGCGACCTTGGCAGGCGTGTCGTGCGGGGCGATGGCCGGCGGTATCTGCTTTCGCAATTACGGTGCGCCACGGCTGGTCGGCGCAATGATCTTCCTGAGCCTGGGGCCGATGTGCCTGGGCGCCTTGTTCACCGGCGAATACGTCACTGCCATCGTCTTCGTGCAGATCCCGTTCTACCTGGTCAGCATGAGCATCGCCTCGCATCGGCTGAACCGCATCCTGGTGTCGACCATGCTGGCCGAGCGCGCCAGCGAACGCCGCGCCAGCGAAGATGCGCTGACGGGCCTGGCCAACCGCACCGGCTTGCAGGCGGCGCTGGAACGGGTCTGCGCCAGCGAGCGCGGGCACGACAGTGACGCCGCGCTGCTGTACATGGACATGGACGACTTCAAGCGCATCAACGATACCTACGGCCATGCCGCGGGCGATCAGGTGCTGACGACCACCGCCCAGCGCATGCGCGCCATGCTGCGCGTGGATGACGTGGCGGCCCGAATCGGCGGCGACGAATTCATCGTGCTGGTGACGGGCATCGACGCCACGGCCGCGTTGCGGCTCGGCGAACACTTGCTGCGCGATGCCTCGCAGCCAATCGCATTGGCGGATGGCACGCGCGTCTGCGTGGGGTTGTCGATCGGCATCTCGATCATTTCGGGCGCCAATCGCAGCCCGCAAGCAGCGTTGGACCTGGCCGACGCGGCGCTGTATCGCGCCAAGGCGCGCGGCGGCCGCTGCTGCGAAATCGTGGGGGGCAGCGAAGCCGAAGACGCTGCGATGGCGCGCGGCAACGGCGAACCCGCGACCGCCTGACGCGATCAAGCAACGTTATTGAATCCGGATTCTCATCAAAAGTTATCAGATAACCTGAAAAGTAGGCCTATAATCCGCCCATGTTGACCAAGAGCCTCACCCTGACCGAACAGGTCGCCCGCCAGATCGCCACGGATATCGCCGATGGCGTGCACGCCGTGGGCGTCAAACTTCCCCCTGGCCGCGTCCTGGCCGAGCAGTACGGCGTCAGCGCCGCCGTGATCCGCGAAGTGACCGAACGCTTGCGCGCCCAAGGGCTGATCCAAAGCCGCCAAGGCTCGGGCAGCACCGTGATATCCCGCACGGGCGCTCAAGGGTTTCAGGTGTCCAGCGGACTCGCCGTTGACCGCGACAAGCTGGCCGACGTCTACGAATTGCGGATGGAACTTGAAGGCGGCGCGGCGGCGCTCGCCGCCGTGCGGCGCAATGCCGCCGACCTGAGCGCCATGGCGCAGGCGCTGGCGGACCTGGAGGCCCATCTTGAGCACCCCGAGCAGGGCGTGGAACACGACATCGCGTTCCACGTCGCCATCGCCACCGCCACGCACAACCGCACCTATCAAGACCTGTTGCAGTACCTGAACCTGCAGCTGAGGCTGGCCGTCAGCACCGCCCGGTCGAATAGCCGCCTGCAAGACGGCCTGACCGCGGCCGTGCATCAGGAGCACGTCGCAGTCTTTGAAGCGATTCGCGCACGCAATCCCGAACGGGCCCGCCAGGCGGCGGTGCGCCATTTGCAGCAGGCGGCCAGCCGCCTGCAACTTGATTCCCTCTTTCCCGCAGCCACGCAGACATCATGAGCGCATCCGATTTCACGCAACGCCTCACCCAAGCGCTGGGCCCCGACACCGTCTACACCGCCGAGTCGGACATCACGCCGTGGCTGTCCGACTGGCGCGGCCTGTACAACGGCCACGCGCAAGCCGTGGTGCGCCCGCGCAACACCGCAGAAGTCGCCGCCTGCCTGGCCTTGTGCCAGCAAGAGGGCGTGCCGGTGGTGCCGCGCGGTGGTAACACGGGCTTGTGCGGCGGCGCGACACCAGACAGCGGAACGAAGAACGTCGTGCTGAGCCTGGACCGCATGAACGCCGTGCGATCCATCGACACGGTCGCCAACACGATGGTTGCCGAAGCCGGCGCCATCCTTGGCAACCTGCGCCGCGCGGCGCAGGACGCCGGGCGCTTGTTGCCCTTGAGCCTGGCGGCGGAAGACTCCAGCCAGATCGGCGGCAACGTCGCCACGAACGCAGGCGGCGTGAACGTGGTGCGCTACGGCATGGCGCGTGAATTGGTGCTGGGCCTGGAAGCCGTGCTGCCCACGGGCGAAATCTTCAACGGCCTGCGCACGCTGCGCAAGGACAACACGGGCTACGACCTGAAGCAGTTGCTGATCGGCTCCGAAGGCACGCTGGGCGTGATCACCGCCGTGGCGCTGCGCTTGTTCCCGCGCACCGATGTCCGTTCCGTGGTGCTGACGGCCGTCGAGTCACCGGCGCAGGCGTTGCAGCTGTTCGAGATTCTGTTCGAACAATGCGGCGCGCGTCTGCAAGCGTTCGAGTACTTCTCGGGCGATTGCCTGGACCTGGTGCTGACGCATGCCGAGGGCGTGCAGGAACCCTTTGATCAGCGCTATCCCGCGTATGTGTTGGTAGAGCTGGCGGATACGGCGGATGAAGCGGGTCTGACGACGTTGCTGGAGAACGTGATTGGCACGGCGCTGGAACGCGGCCTGTGCCTGGACGCAGCAGTGTCGGCGTCGTTGTCGCAATTGCAGACGTTGTGGAAGTTGCGCGAAGAAATTTCGGAAGCCCAACGCGCCGACGGCCCGCACCTGAAGCACGATGTGTCGCTGCCGATTGAACGCATTCCGGATTTCATGGTGTCGGCGGAAGCACGCGTGCGCGCGCTGTACCCAGATATCCGCCCCTTCATCTTCGGCCACTTCGGCGACGGCAACCTGCACTACAACCTGTCCCGCCCGGCAGGCGCGGCACGCGACTGGGTAGCGGTGAACGGCGCGGCGATTACGGATGCGGTGTTGGACGAAGTGAATCGTTATGGCGGGAGTATTTCAGCGGAACACGGGATTGGGCAGCTGAAGCGCGAGCATTTCTTGCATAGCAAGGATGCCGTGGAATTGAGGTTGATGCGGGAGATCAAGAAGGTGATGGACCCGGCGGGGATTATGAATCCTGGGAAGTTGTTGTAGGCGGGATTTTGTTGAGTGGTCGAGGGGCTTCGTGAGCTTGGTTTCTTGGGGCGGTCGGTTGATCTTCGTAGGTCGCCCATCGTCGCGGTGGCCCTGACTGCGCGCGCCCACGATTGCGGTCCGGAGCCTTCGCTCCGGACGTCCCTAGGCGGCCCCCCCTTCGTCATCTTCGTCACCCGCCTTCGGCGGGTTCCTTCAGATTCCCTCGGGCGCATCGAGGTTGCGCGCAGTCAGGGCCACCGCGCCGACGGGCTGCCGCTGTCTTGGCATGTCGCGCTGCTAGGGTGTGCCTTAGCCACGAGTGCTGCGGGGCCCGCCGAGTGGCGGCCGCGCGGGCGGCCTTACTCGGCATACGCATTGGTGGGCGTTTGCGCGGTAGTCGCTTTCGCGAATGTGCAGAGCGGTTTTCTAATGCTCCCGCCGCAGGTTTTTGGGGGGTAAAGGGTGGCGCGCGGCGCGAACTGTCTTGCGCATGCCAACCCATTGCGCGCCACGCACTGGGGGAGTGTCAGTTTTTTTGTGTTTAAGGCACTCAGTGCCTGATCCCGTGGAGGATCAGGCGTGTTGATGCTATCTCAGCGATACGGGTCAGTGAAGCGTTCAGCGTAAATA
>NZ_CADIJQ010000016.1 GCF_902859595.1 Achromobacter kerstersii
TTGGCGCGCCCGGCAGGATTCGAACCTACGACCCCCTGGTTCGTAGCCAGGTACTCTATCCAGCTGAGCTACGGGCGCATCAAAAAGCAAGCCTTGAATAATAGCGTTGTTTCAGAAAACGTGCAAGTCGAGCGATGAAAACATCGCATTGCACAAGCACCTTGCACACGCCCCATTTACTCCCCCTTTACGCCTGCATTCAGCTTCATACCCTCCGCATTCAGCTTCACAACATTCGCGCTCAGCTTTCCGACAGCGGATGGTCACACCGATTGAACCTTGTCTCTTTAGCCTAGCGGCCGTTAACGATGCCGGCTGTCATCCGGCGATCTCGCAGCGCAATGACAGTGCGCTGCGCCACCCGCTAGCTGAAGAGCCTCTCTCATGTCTGACAAAGAAAAAAATTCCGGCGCGCCGACCGACGCCACGGATAACGCATCCCCCGTGCGCGCCACGCGCCGCGGCTTCCTGACCGGCATCGCCGCACTCGGCGCCAGCGCCGCCGCGATGGGCGCGCTGTCCGGCTGCTCAAGCGATGATGACAATGACAGCACCCCCAGCACGCCCGCGCCCGCGCCAGACCCCACGCCCACGCCCGCCCCTGACCTGACGAAGCAATTGCGCGACAACGTGAAGACAGTCGTCGTGATCTTTGCCGAGAACCGCAGCTTCAACAATCTGTTCGCCAACTTCCCTGGCGTTGAAAAGCCCTTGTCCGCACTCACCGCCGCCGACACCACGCAGTACGATCGCGACGGCACGCCGCTGTCCGTGCTGCCGCCCGTGTGGAACGGCATGGTGCCCACATCGCAACAGGCCAACCACATCACGTATCAAGTGGATCAGGCCGCGCCCTACATGAACAACCTGGTCAACGCGCCATTTGCGCTGCTGGGTCCGCAAGGCGAACCGCTGCCGCAAGGCGTCGTCACGCGCGACTTGTGGCATGTGTTCTATCAGAACCAGATGCAGATCAACGGCGGCAAGAACGACCGCTTCGTCGCATGGGCAGATTCCGGCGCGCTCGTCATGGGGTACTACAGCGACTCGGCGTACAACCTGCGCCTGTGGAAGCTCGCGCAAGAATTCGTGCTGTGCGACAACTTCTTCCAAGGCGCATTCGGTGGCTCGTTCCTGAACCACCAATACCTGGTGGCAGGCCGCCCGCCGTTCTATCCGGATGCTGCGGACTCGGTCGCCAAGACGCAGATCGCGCAGCTGCAAAGCGCCGACCCCACCGACACGCGCCTGCAACCCAAGGCCACGTCGCCCGCCAGCGCGCTTACCGGAATCCCGCAGTTCGGCGCCAGCGCATTGACGCCGGACGGCTACGGCGTGAACACGATGGCCCCGCCCTACTGGCCATCATTCAGCCGCGACACCACTGACCCCACGCTTGCCGACGCCACCAGCCCGCAAACGATGGTGCCCCAAGCGCACAACAACATCGGCGACCTGATGACCGCCAAGGGCCTGGACTGGGCCTGGTACGCCGGCGGCTGGCAGGCCGCGGTCGACTCCACCGCCAGCACCGGCTTTCCATCGTCGCCCAACTTCCAGGCGCATCACCAGCCCTTCAACTACTTCAAGAGCACCGCCCCCGGCACCGCCGCGCGCACCGCGCATCTGCGCGATGGCGGCCTGGGCGATCTGTCGTCCACCAACAAATTCCTGGCCGACGCCGAAGCCGGCAAGCTGCCCCCGCTAACGTTCTACAAGCCGCAAGGCAACCTGAACATGCACGCAGGATATGCCGATGTGGATTCGGGCGACCGCCACATCGCGCACATCGTCGACAGCCTGAAGAAGAGCGCGCAGTGGGACAACATGGTGGTCGTGATTACTGTGGATGAAAACGGCGGCTGGTGGGACCACGTGGCCCCGCCGCAAGGCGACCGCTGGGGTCCGGGCACGCGCGTTCCCGCGCTGGTCGTCTCGCCGTTTGCGAAGAAAGGCACCGTGGATCACACCGTGTACGACACGGGTTCCATCCTGCGCCTGGCGACCCGCGTGTTCGACCTGCCGATGCTTGAAGGGCTGAAGGCGCGTGACGACGCGATGACGGCTCGTGGGCAGCAACCCATGGGGGACCTGACGAATACGTTGCAGTTCAGCGCGTAAGGGATAACGACGAAGGCGTGCGCCACTGCGACGCACGCCTTCGGTGTTCAGTACAACGCCAGCGTCGGCCGCCTGCCTGCGCTGCCGTTCCACGAGACCGGCAATCCGGCCGCTTCAGCCGTGCGAACGATCAGCGCGCCCGCCGCCAGGCACGCACGCACCCGTTCCACATCGCCGCCGCGCGCAGCTTGGAAAATATCGTCAACGTTCAAAAGGGGCTCGCAGAATTAAGCGCCATCGGCGCCATGCACCAGCATCGCGTAGATTTCCGCGACCCGCTCGACGGATATCCCCTCGCGCTGCTCAACGGCAAGCGGATGGCTGGTCGGTTCCAATTCAATCAGCGGCCGGATACCGCCGTCACGCAAATGCACATGCGTCTTCAGACTCAGCGTGTCGGGATACGGCGACAGCTGCGTATTCAGCCAACCAAAGAGCGGCGGCGTTTGCGCGCGCTCTGGCGCATCGGACGTGCGCACCCAGGTCTCGTAGCTGGCCAGGCTCACCGACACCCACACGCCCCACACAAACGGCTCGGCATGTCCATGAATGGGAAGCTCAATGCAGCCACGCACGAAAAAATGCTGTTCATCGATCACGCAATCATCGCTGCCCAGATCGCCGCGTTGCGGCCGTTCTTCAGGCGCGATGCGGTAATAGCTTTCGGGTGCATCGGCGCCAAAACTCGGCAAGCCGTGGTGAACCTGATTGCAGGTCGCGCAATGAAAAGAGAAATCCATGTCCAGGTTCGAAGGTATGTGTGATGCGGGAAAGCATTATTCTAGTGGCCGTCTCCCACCGCATTCCTCCTCGCATCGGCCGTCATCGTGAAACACCTGTTAGTCACCCTGGACAAGCTGCACGACTTCGATGAAATCATCGACGTGCGTTCGCCGCTTGAATACGCCGATGACCACATCCCCGGCGCCATCAACGCGCCCGTGCTCAGCAACGAAGAACGCGTCGTCGTCGGCACGCTGTACCG
The DNA here is from genome assembly GCF_902859595.1 of Achromobacter kerstersii. Classification (GTDB taxonomy): domain Bacteria; phylum Pseudomonadota; class Gammaproteobacteria; order Burkholderiales; family Burkholderiaceae_B; genus Achromobacter; species Achromobacter kerstersii. The sequence goes on from NZ_CADIJQ010000016.1 coordinate 3,107, forward strand.
CCAGACCTCGCCCTTCGAGGCCGCACGCACCGGCGCCGCCATCGTGGCCCGCAACATCGCCCAGCACCTGGAAACCACCTTCGCCGATCGGCCGCAAGGCTGGCGCCCGTTGATCTACTGCTGGCGCGGCGGCAAACGATCCGGCTCCATGACGCTGATGTTCAACATGATCGGCTGGCGCGCACGCCAATTGGAGGGCGGCTACAAGAGCTACCGCCGCGCCACCCTGGACGCGTTGGAAGCCTTGCCTGCGGCGTTGCGCTTTGTGGTGTTGGTTGGCCCCACCGGCAGCGGTAAAACGCGCTTGTTGAGCGCGCTATCGCAAGCCGGCGCCCAAACGCTGGACTTGGAACAACTGGCCGCGCATCGCGGCTCATTGCTGGGCGCCTTGCCCGGCATTGCGCAGCCCACGCAAAAGCACTTCGACACGCTGCTCGCAGAACGCCTGCGCACGTTCGACACCACGCAACCCGTCTTCATCGAAGCCGAAAGCCGCAAGATCGGCGCCATCGAAATCCCGCCCGCTTTACTGCAAGCGATGCACCAAGGCGCGTGCGTCGATGTTGTCTCCACCCGCGAAGCGCGCGCCGCGTTCCTTCAACAGGACTACGCGCAACTGTTCGAAAACCCCGAATGGTTGAAAGCCCAGCTGCAACGCATGCTGGGCCTGCACAGCCGTGATGTGATCAAAGGCTGGCAACAGATGGTGGACGACGGCCGCCGCATCGACCTGGCCCGCGAACTGATCGACCGCCACTACGACCCCGCCTACACCCGCAGCAGCAACGCGCAGTACACGCAACTGCCGCAAGCTACGCCGATGACGTTCAGGCCGAATGATGAGGATGTGGTGGAACAGGCGCAAAAACTGCTATCCGCGCTGCAATGAAAAAAACCCGCAATCGATTTCGCGATTGCGGGTTTTTTAATTCAGCGCTGGGTGTTTAGGCCAGCGCCGAAGATCTGGCGGAGACGGTGGGATTCGAACCCACGATGCAGTTTTTAGCCACATACTCCCTTAGCAGGGGAGCCCCTTCAGCCTCTCGGGCACGTCTCCGAAAAGAGAACGAGATTCTAGCACGAATTTTTTAGGTGTGTCCCGCAAGTGGGGACATCATGCAAAAAAATTCGTGCCGGAGCCGTTGCCTTTATTCCTTGGCGGCCGGCGCCTGGTCCAGGCCGAAGGCCTTGTGCAGTGCGCGCACGCCCAATTCCATGTACTTGTCGTCGATGATGACCGACGTCTTGATTTCGCTGGTGCTGATCATCTGGATGTTGATGCCTTCTTGCGAAAGCGTCTGGAACATCAAGCTGGCGACACCGACGTGCGAACGCATGCCGATACCCACGATCGAGACCTTGGCGACCTTCTCGTCGGTGGACAGTTCACGCGCGCCCACGGCGGGGATGACTTCGCGCTTGAGCAATTCCACGGCGCGCGCAAATTCATTGCGGTTCACGGTGAACGAGAAGTCGGTCGTGCCAGCCACGGACTGGTTTTGCACGATCATGTCGACGTCGATATTGGCGGCGGCGACAGGACCCAGGATGGAGAAAGCGATGCCCGGTTTGTCGGGCACGGCCAGCAGGGTGATTTTGGCTTCGTCGCGGCTGAAGGCGATGCCGGAGACAACGGCGGCTTCCATTTTTTCGTCTTCCTCAAAAGTAATCAGCGTGCCCGAGACCATTTCTTCGTCGAGCGGGATGAGCGGGTCGGTCAGCGAGGACAGGACCCGGACCGGTACACGATATTTGCCGGCGAATTCAACCGAGCGGATCTGGAGGACCTTGGAACCCAGCGATGCCATTTCCAGCATTTCCTCGAAGGAAACGACGGCCATGCGGCGCGCTTCAGGCACCACGCGCGGATCGGTCGTGTAGACACCATCCACGTCGGTGTAGATCAGGCATTCGTCGGCCTTGATGGCGGCAGCCACGGCCACGGCCGAGGTATCCGAACCACCACGGCCCAGCGTCGTGATGTGGCCTTCCGGGTCAATGCCCTGGAAGCCGGTCACGATGACCACGCGGCCAGCGTCGAGATCGCCGCGGATGCGGGCGTCGTCGATGGAGCTGATGCGGGCTTTGGTGAACGACGAATCGGTGCGCACGGGCACTTGCCAACCGGCATAGCTACGCGCCGGCACGCCTTCGGCCTGCAACGCAATAGCCAGCAAACCGCTGCTGGCCTGCTCGCCGGTGGCGGCGATCATATCGAGTTCGCGGCCGTCGGGCTGGGGCGAAATTTCGCGCGCCAGGCCTAGCAGGCGATTCGTTTCGCCCGCCATTGCCGACGGCACTACAACAACCTGGTGGCCGGCGGCATGCCACTTCGCGACGCGACGCGCCACGTTTCTGATGCGCTCAACCGAGCCCATCGAAGTACCGCCATATTTGTGAACGATCAGGGACATCTCGTACTCTGGCTGGGAACCCGCCGCGAAAGTGGTGACGGGCAAAACCATACATTCTAGCGCGACGGTAAAAATTTGCTCAATTTGAGGAAATTTATGTTCATTGCGCGGCTATTTTTCTACGGATTCTTTCCGAAACGGCAGTTTTTATCCCCGCGTTTCCACCCAGACACGCCCGCGATGGCAGCGGATGACATGGCCCGACTGCTCGACACGCAATTGGCGGTCATGTCCCAGGCTATGCAATTCCCGCAGTTGGCGCAGCAGGTCACGCAGGCGCGCATCCGTGGGCATGCGCGCGCCGTTCTGGCTCAGCCAGTGGCGCAGCACCTGCGCCTGACGCGGCGCGGACAACTCGCGCCACGCCTTTAACGAAAAACTGGCGCCGTCATCACTCGGGTCAAGGCGCGCAAAATCTTCGCGGGCAACTTCATCCAGGATCTGCGCCGCTTCGGCCATGTGGCCGGCGTGGCGTGCGACGATGGCGCGCCAGCCGGGCCAGCGGCTGTCCAACACCGGCGCCAGCAATTCGCGCAGCGCGGCGCGGGTGTAGTGGGGGTCGGCGTTGGTGGGGTCTTCTACCGGACGCCAGCCGCAGGCCGCTTCGACGGCATCAGCGGCTTGCAAAATGACGGCGCGGTCCTGGCCCAGCCACGGACGCAAATACGTCAGGCCGTCGCGCTGGGACACCGGCGCCATCGCCGCCATGCCTGCCAGCCCGGTTCCGCGCAGCAAACGCAGCAACACGGTTTCGGCCTGGTCGTTGCGGTGATGCGCCAGCAGCACGTGGGCCACGCCCTGCGCATGCGCCAACTGCGCCAGCGCGGCATAGCGGGCGTCGCGCGCGGCGGCCTCGACACCCTTGCCGCCGGCCTGCTCGACCTGCACACGCGCCTGGGCGACTGGCAGGTCCAGCAAGCGGCCCAGCGCGTTGACGTGTTCGCTCCAGGCATCGGCAGCGGCCTGCAAGCCATGGTGCACATGGAACAAGGCCACGCCGACGCCAAGATCGCGCGCAACCGCCGCTGCGTGCACCGCCAGCATGGCCGAGTCAGCGCCCCCACTGAGCGCCACCCCGAAGCGCGCAGGACGCTCGGGCAGCGCCAGCAAAGCTTGGCGCAGCGACGTGATCAAAGCGGGAACGAGAGGGAGCCCTGCGGGTGGCGAAGCCGGCAGCGCGTCTGGTGACGCGCCTTCTTCGGCTCGCGGAGCCTGCCCCCCGGCTTGCGGCGCCGAATGCGACACGCCCGACTCGGCCGCAAGGGGCGTGTCGGGCGTGGGCCGGGCAGTCATGCGAGAGGGCGCGGTGGACGCGGCCGTGGCGCTGGCGTGTTCGCCCGCGCCGCTGCCTGCATCAGGCGCGCACTTCCTGGTAGGCGCCGTAGGACAGCAGGCGTTGCACGCGCTGCTCAACGAGCTGTTCGGGCGTCATGCCTTGCAGCTGGCGCAGGGCGTCGCCCAGTGCGCGGCGCAGCAGGCGGGCCATGACGCGCGGGTCGCGATGGGCGCCGCCCACCGGTTCGTTGACGACGCGGTCAACCAGGCCCAGGTCTTTCAGGCGCGGCGCAATGATGGCCAGCGCTTCGGCGGCGTCAGGGGCCTTGTCGGCGCTGCGCCACAGAATGGATGCGCAACCTTCGGGCGAGATCACCGCGTAGGTGGCGTATTGCAGCATCAACACGGCGTTGCCCACGGCAATCGCCAAGGCGCCGCCCGAGCCGCCTTCGCCGATGATCGTGCAGATCACGGGAACCTTGAGCTCGGCCATGGCGTACAGGTTGTGGCCGATGGCTTCGGACTGGCCGCGCTCTTCAGCGCCGATGCCGGGGTAGGCGCCCGGGGTGTCCACGAAGGTGAACACGGGGATGCCGAATTTTTCAGCCAGGCGCATCAGGCGCAGGGCCTTGCGATAGCCTTCGGGACGCGGCATGCCGAAATTGCGCGCGGCGCGTTCCTTGGTGTCGCGGCCTTTCTGATGGCCGATGATCATGCAGGGCGTGCCGTTAAAGCGCGCCAGACCGCCGATGATGGACTGGTCGTCGGCGTACATGCGGTCGCCGTGCAGCTCATGGAAGTCGGTGAACATTTCGCGCACGTAGTCCAGCGTGTAGGGACGCTGGGGGTGGCGGGCGACAAGCGCCGTTTGCCACGGCGTGAGCTTGGCGTAGATTTCCTTAGCCAAGGTCTGGCTCTTTTGTTGCAGACGTCCGATCTCGTCGGAGATGTCTACCGCAGAATCGGCCTGCACGTAGCGCAGCTGCTCGATCTTGTTCTCAAGCTCGGCCAGCGGCTGTTCAAATTCCAGAAATGTATTGCGCATGTAGTGTGGTTCCGTAGATGGGCTGCCTGGTGTGCATCAGTATTGAACCGGTGTCGGTTCCAGACTGCGCCACAAGTACCAGGTCGCCACGGTACGCCAGGGTTGCCACGCCAGCGAGACTTCGCGAGCCTCGAAGCGCGAGACAGGCTCGCCACTGAAATAATGTAGCGAGATTGCCTTGAGCAATCCGGGATCATCCAGCGGCAGAACGTCAGGCCGCTGTAGATTGAAAATCAAAAACATCTCCGCCGTCCAGCGCCCAATGCCCCGGATGGCGACTAATTCAGAAATAACGGCCTCGTCGTCCATGGCCGCCCATTTCTCGGGATGCACCCGGCGTTCGCCGAAGTGCACCGCCAGATCCAGCACGTATTCGGCCTTGCGCTGGGACAGGCCGGCTTTGCGCAGCCCGTCCACCCCCACACGCAGCACGGCTACGGGCGTCGGGCGCTTGCCCACCGCTTCGATGAATTTGGTCCAGACCGCGTCGGCCGCCTTGGCGGACACCTGCTGGCCGATGATCGCGCGCGCCAGCGTAATGAATGGCGTGCCGCGCGAGGTCAGCCAGACTTCGGGGTGCTGGGGGATGACTTTTTTCAGGATGCGGTCGCGCCGCATCAGATGGGCGACGGCCGCTTCCCAATACTCAGGCTTGGGAACGTCGATTTCAGCGGTGGACATGTCGGGGGTATCCACTGGGCTCAAGCCCGCCGCCATTGCGTCAAGCCACCCGGCTTGTCGTCGAGTTCGATACCCGCCTCGCGCAGTTCGGCGCGGATGCGGTCGGCTTCGGCGAAGTTGCGGGCTGCCTTGGCGGCAGCGCGCGCGTCGATCAGCGACTGGATGGCGTCGGCGTCGAGCGTGGCGCGCGGGCCTTGCTCGAGGGCCGCGGCCGAATAGCGGGTGGGCGACTGGAAGTACGCGGCCGGGTCTTGTTGCAGCAAACCCAGCAACGACGCCAGGGCCTTCATCTGGCCGGCGCTGCGTGCGCTTTTGTTGCGGTTGGCGTCGGACGCCAGCTCGAACAGCGCTGCGATCGCGCCCGAGCTGTTGAAGTCGTCGTCCATGGCGGCCTTGAAGGCCTGGGCCTGCGGCTCGTTCCAGTCGATGCCTTGATCGTCGGCAGGCACGTTCTGCAAGGCCTGGTACAGACGGTCCAGTGCGTTTTGCGCGTCGATCAGGTTGTCGGGCGTGTAGTTCTGCGAGCTGCGGTAGTGGTTGCGCACAATGAAGAAGCGCACCATTTCGGCTTCGCGCGGGTTCACGCGGTAGTTGGCGTCGTCAGCGGCCGGGTCACCCAGCGCCACGGTCTGGCGGATGGTGCGGAAGTTGCCCAGCGACTTGGACATCTTGTCCGAATCCACCATGAGCGGGCCGCAGTGCATCCAGATGTTGGCCAGCGTGCCGCCGAAGGCGCCTTCGGTCTGGGCGATTTCGTTTTCGTGGTGCGGGAACTTCAGGTCAGGACCGCCGCCGTGGATATCCAGGGGCAGGCCCAGCAGCGACTTGCTCATCGCCGAGCATTCAATGTGCCAGCCCGGGCGGCCCATGCCGTAGGGCGATTCCCACTTGGTGTCGTCGGGTTCGTCGGCCTTGGCCGATTTCCACAAGACGAAGTCCAGCGGGTCGCGCTTGGCCGAGCCCACGGCGACGCGTTCGCCCGCGCGCAGGTCGTCCAGCGTCTTGCCGGAAAGCTTGCCGTAGCCGGCAAAGCCGCGCACGGCGTAGTTCACGTCGCCGTCGTCGGCCTGGTAGGCCAGGCCGTTTTGCTCAAGCTTGCCGATGATGTCCAGCATGTCACCCACGTATTGGGTGGCGCGCGGTTCGCGGTCGGGCGACTGCACGCCCAGCGCGCGTTCGTCGGCGTGCATGGCGGCAATGTAGAACTCGGTGACGTCACCGATGCGGCGGTTGGTTTCAACGGCGCGGCGGATGATCTTGTCATCGATGTCGGTGATGTTGCGCACGTAGTCAACGGCCAGGCCGCTTGCGCGCAGCCAGCGCTGCACGACGTCGAACGACACCAGCATGCGGGCATGGCCCAGATGACAGAAGTCATACACGGTCATGCCACACACGTACATGCGCACCTGACCAGCCTGGGCCGGTTTGAACGGTTCTTTGGTACGCGATAACGTGTTGTAGATTTGCAGCATGGCGCTTATGGATTCGTCTAAATATTCCGTGGCGGATTCGGAAAGTTGCTCGCGAAGGACAATACCTTCGAAGCGTGCCGCCTGCCCCCGATCAAGCCCGTGGCATGATCAGCCGGATTCAGCCCTGCTTTCAGGCTCCGCAATCGGCCCGGCGCCGACCCCGGCCTGGTCGCTATACGCGTTGTCACACGAGGTCTCGGACCCAATGCCGAACCAAAAACGCAACCGGGGCTAAAATGGCGGTCGTCAAGTATAGCAAGCGGCCCGGTCGCGCGCGTAAGTGCGGCTCGGCCACGACTTTTAACGGATAACCTACGTGACTATCAAGCCGCGTTTTTGTGTCGCCCTGCTCGCCCTGGCTTTGGCCGGCGCGCCGGTTGCAACCGCCCTTGCCCAGTCCATGGCCGGCGGCTCGGGGGCCAACCCCAACGCCACCCGGACCACGCTGGACCCCATCCCGCCCGAAGGCGGCTGGGAAGGCCTGGCCAACCTGCTGGAAGCCGCCAAGCCGGGTGTCGACACGCGGCTCACGCCGTCGGCCTCGCAAATTACCGGCCGCATTGAAATGCTGTTGAATCGTGGCGACAACGAAGAAGCGCTGGCGATGATTGAAAAGCGCGAAGCACAGATCAAGGATCAGCGCGGCACCGATGTCCAGCTGATGTTCCAGCACGCGCGCGCGCTGGCCGCCCTGAACCGCACGGGCGAAGCCATCGATATCTATACCGACATGACGACGCGTTTCCCCGAGCTTCCGGAACCTTGGAACAACCTGGCCGCTCTATATGCCAGCCGCGGAGAACTTGAAAAAGCGCAAGATGCCCTGCAAATGGCATTGCGCGCCGACCCGGGTTATGCCGCCGCCCGCGCCAATCTGGGCGATCTGCAACTTCTGCAGGCAATGCAAACCTACAAAAAGGCCGCCCGCGATGGCGTGCCGGGCATGCAGGACAAAGCCCGCGAAGTCGAAACCATGCTGAAGGATAAACAAGGCAAATGATGTCCCGATACTCTCCTTTCCACCTGCTGCGCCTGACGGCGTGCTCGTTCGCGCTGGCCGCATTTGCCCCAGCCCTCGTCAGCGCCGCCCCTGCGGCCACCTCTTCCACCTCCACTTCTGAAGGCACAAAAGCCATGAGCACCAATCCCCGCGTCAAGCTCGTCACGAACCAAGGCGACATGGTCATCACCCTGGACGCCGCCAAGGCGCCCAAGACCGTCGAGAACTTCCTGACCTACGTCAAGGAAGGTTTCTACAACGGTACGGTGTTCCATCGCGTGATCGACGGCTTCATGATCCAAGGCGGCGGCTTCGAACCCGGCATGAAGCAAAAGCAAACCCATGCCCCGATCGAAAACGAAGCCAACAATGGCCTGAAGAACGACAAGTACACCCTGGCGATGGCGCGCACCAGCGACCCGCACTCGGCCACCGCCCAGTTCTTCATCAACGTGTCGAACAACGATTTCCTGAACTTCACGTCGCCCACGCCGAACGGCTGGGGCTACGCTGTGTTTGCCACCGTCACCGAAGGCACCGACGTTGTTGAGAAGATCAAGGGCGTGAAGACCGGCAACAAGGGCTTCCACCAGAACGTGCCGAACGAAGACGTGATCATCGAGAAGGCCGAAGTTCTTGAATAAGATTGCCCTGTCCGGTCCGATCTGGCTGGCGTCCGACCTGCATCTGGGGCCGGCCACGCCGGCTACCTCGGAGGCCTTTCTGGCCTTCTTGCAGGCCGCACAAGAAGACGCTGCCGCCCTGCTGCTGCCGGGCGACATCTTCGATGCCTGGATTGGCGACGACGTGATTCGCGCCGCACCGCCGTGGCTTGCCACGGTGTTGACGGCGCTGCGCGAAACGGCCGCACGCATTCCCGTGTGGCTGGGCCGCGGCAACCGCGACTTCCTGATCGGGCAAGAACTGGCCGATGCCGTGGGCGCCAAGCTGCTGCCGGAACCCGCCCTGCTGGAAACCGATTTCGGCCAGGTGCTGCTGACGCACGGCGACGAATTCTGTACGGACGACGCCGCGTATCAACAGTTCCGCACGATGGTTCGCAATCCGCAGTGGCAGGCCGAATTTCTGGCCAAGACCATTCCGGAACGGCTGGCGATGGCGCAGCAGGCCCGTGGCGAAAGCCAGGCGGCCAACCAGACGAAGTCCATGGAGATCATGGACGTCAATGGCGCAGCAGTTGACGCCATCTTCCGCGAGACCGGCGTGCGCGTGCTGGTGCATGGCCACACGCACCGCCCTGCCCGCCACGTGCTGGATATCGACGGCAAGAAGCGCGAACGCTGGGTGCTGCCCGACTGGGACTTCGACCACGTGTCGCCCCCGCGCGGCGGCTGGCTGGTCATCGACCAGGACGGCCTGGAGTTCTACGATCTGGAAACGGAATCGTAAGACGTCAGCCGCAAGCCCTGGCCGTAAGACGTCAGCCTCAAGACCCGGCCGCACGACGGCCTCAGGCCTTGCCGGCACGCCAAAGCAAAAGAGCCTCGCACTGCGAGGCTCTTTTTTATCGTGCGGCGCTAACGATTTAGCGCGTGAAGATCCAGGCCGCGACCACCGCGCCGAACACGATGCGATACCAGGCGAACACGCGGTACGTGTGGTTGGCCACGAAGCGCAGCACCGCGCGCACCACGACCATCGCGCTCAGGAAGGCCGCGATGAAGCCCACGGCAATGCCGGACAGGTCGTGCTGGGTCAGTGCGCCGAAGTTCTTGTACATGTCGAACACGGCCGCGCCCAGCATCGTGGGCATGGCCAGGAAGAACGAGAACTCGGTGGCGGTCTTGCGCTGGATGCCGGCGATCATGCCGCCGATGATGGTGGCGCCCGAACGCGACGTACCCGGAATCATCGCGAAGCACTGCGCCACGCCTACGCCCAGCGCCTGCTTCCAGGTGATCTGCTCAAGCGTGTAAGCGGACGCCCGTTCGTCCGATGCCGTGTCATCCGCCGCGCCCGGCTGGTCGCCCGGCGTGTGGTGCGTCTTGCGTTCAACGTACAACATGATCAGGCCGCCCAGCACCAGCGTCACCACGACCACGCCGGGGTGATAGAACACCGATTTGATGGTCTTGATGAAGATGGCGCCGATGACGGCCGCCGGCAGGAAGGCGATGATCAGGTTGCGGGCGAAGGCCACTTCGCTGGGCACGCCGGTCAGCGCGCCGCGAATCAGCTGCATCAGCCGCGCGCGGAACACCCACATGACGGCCAGGATGGAACCCAGCTGGATGACGACTTCGAACACCTTGCCGTCGCCGGACTGGAAGTTGATCCAGTCGCCCACCAGGATCAGGTGGCCGGTGCTGGAGACGGGGATGAATTCCGTCAGGCCTTCAAGAATGCCAAGAATGAAAGCCTTGATCAGGTAGAGCGCGTTTTCAGTCACGATGCGTGGGCGGTCCTGGTTAGTCGTTGGCTAAAGAGGCTTCGTCGGACAACATTTCCTGGGGCCGTTTTTCCACGCGCACCAGCGCGATTCGGCGGCCATCCATTTCCAGGACTTCGAAGCGGAAATGCTGATGATGGATTTCGTATTCGCAGACGTCGCCCGGCTTGGGCAGGTGGCCAAAGCGCGACAGCAGGTAGCCGGCCAGCGTCGAGAAGTCTTGCGCTTCGTCGACCAGCCCTTCGGTTTCCAGCACCTGCTCAACGTGGTGCAAGTCCGCTGCGCCGTCGATCTTCCAGGTGTTGTCGCCGTCGGCCACGATGTCGGGCAGTTCGTCTTCGTCGGGGAATTCGCCGGCAATGGCTTCGAACACGTCGATGGGCGTGACCAGGCCTTCGATGGCGCCGAACTCGTCAGCCACCAGCACGAGCTGGCCGCGCGAACGCTTGAGCGTGTCCATCAGGCGCAGAATGCCGATGGACTCGTGCACGATGATCGGGTCGCGCAGGCGGTTGCGGCGCACGCGGCCTTCGGTGATCAGGTCGGCCACCAGGTCCTTGGCGCGGGCAATGCCCAGCACTTCATCCAGCGACCCGCGGCAGACCGGGAAAAAGCTGTGCGGGGCTTCGGTCAGCTGGCGGCGGATGAGTTCGGGATCGTCGTCGATGTTGATCCACGACACATCCGTGCGCGGCGTCATGATCGACCGGATGGACCGCTCGGCCAGCGTCAGCACACCGCTGACCATGTTGCGTTCTTCGACGCCGAAGGCCGGCATGGACGGGCCATCCGCGTTGGGCAGATCGGGTTCATCGCTGGCCGGCGGACGCTTGCCCAGCATGCGCAGCACCGCCGAGGCGGTGCGTTCGCGCATCGGGCGGCCGCCGTCCAGCTTGAGCAGGTTGCGGCGCGCAACCTGGTTCAACGCTTCGATAGCCACCGAGAAACCGATGGCGGCATACAGGTAGCCCTTGGGCACCTTGAAGCCGAACGCTTCCGCCAGCAGCGAGAAGCCGATCATCAGCAGGAAGCCCAGGCACAGCACCACAACGGTGGGGTGCGCGTTGACGAAGCGCGTCAGGGGCTTGGACGCCAGCAGCATGATGCCGATGGCGATGACGACGGCAATCATCATGATGGCCAGGTGGTCGACCATGCCCACTGCGGTGATGACGGAGTCCAGCGAGAACACCGCGTCCAGCACCACGATCTGCGTCACGATGACCCAGAAGCTGGCGTACACGCGCGGGCCTGACGAGCCGGCATGCTGCCCGCCCTCCAGGCGCTCGTGCAGCTCCATGGTGCCCTTGAACAGCAGGAATAGACCGCCCACCATCAGGATCAGGTCGCGCCCGGAAGGCGACACGGGTCCGACGGTAAACAAGGGGGTGGTCAAGGTGACGAGCCACGACATGACGGACAACAGGCCCAGGCGCATGATCAGCGCGAGGCTCAGCCCCATGATGCGCGCGCGGTCGCGTTGCGCAGGGGGAAGTTTGTCCGCCAGGATGGCGATGAAAATCAGGTTATCAATGCCCAGGACGATCTCAAGGACGACCAGGGTAAGCAAGCCGACCCACGCTGCGGGGTCTAGCAGCCACTCCATCAGGAGCTCCAGAAGTTACACGACCGGTAATCGTACATGGAAAATTCGTGACATGCCGGTGACACGCCCCCGTCCGTATGCCTGATGGCCATTGGTTTTGCGCCATGTGCAGGGGTTGCATCAAGGTTGCATTGCGCTCCTCGCAACCGTGCGCGCAAAGAAAAACCGGCCCGAAGGCCGGTCTCGCACAACGCCGGATCGGCGCTGGGAATCAGGCAGCCGACGGCGGGTTCAGCGACGTCAGCATCTGCGTGAAGATCTTCGGGCTGGCGGCCAGCACGTTGCCGCTGTCCATCCAGCCTTGTTCGCCGTCGAAGTCGGCGATCAGGCCGCCGGCTTCCAGAACCATCAGGCTGCCAGCCGCCAGGTCCCAGGGCTTCAAGCCCACGCCGCAGAAGCCATCCAGACGGCCGCTGGCCACGTAGGCCAGGTCCAGCACGGTGGAGCCCATGCGGCGCACACCGGTGACGCTTTCAGCCATATGGCGGAAACGCTGCGAACCTTGTTCAAGGTCACCAGCGTTGGGCCAGTGCGCGCCCAGCAGCGCTTCGTGATAGCGGGTGCGGCCCGAGACGCGCACGCGACGGTCGTTCAGGAACGTGCCGCTGCCACGGCTGGCCGTGAACAGTTCGTTGCGCGACGGGTCATAGATGACCGCTTGCGTAACCTGGCCGCGCTGCGTCAGCGCGATGGACACGGCGTAGTTGGGCAGGCCGTGGATGAAGTTCGTGGTGCCGTCCAGGGGATCGATGATCCACTGGAATTCAGCCTGGTCGGGACCTTGCAGCCCGAATTCCTCGCCCAGCACGGCATGGTCCGGGTAAGCGGCATGCAGTGTTTCGACGATGGACTCCTCGGCGGCGCGATCGACTTCCGTGACATAATCGCGCGGCCCCTTGCGAGCCACGCTGAGTCGTTCCAAATCCATGCTGGCACGGTTGATAATGGTGCCGGCACGCCGGGCCGCCTTGATGGCGATGTTGAGCATCGGGTGCATAAAATTCCGTACGTATGCGGTGGGTTCGCGTGATGGTTGGCCACTTGCCGCCCCCCGGGTCCGTCGTTGCCCCAACCGGGGAAATCGACCCAAAAAACCAGGAAGGCACTTAGCCAAACGTGCCATTTTAAATGACTCAAGCATTTTCACGTGTTCGCTTCGTTATGGTGAACCCCAGCCACCCCGGAAACGTCGGTTCGGCGGCCCGCGCCATCAAGACGATGGGCTTCTCGGAACTGGTTCTGGTGGAGCCAAAGTTTCCAGATGTAACCAGCCAGCCGGAGGCCGTCGCCCTGGCCAGCGGCGCGCTGGATGTGCTGGAAAATGCCCGCATCTACCCGTCGCTGGAAGACGCGCTGGCGCCCGTCACCATGGCCTTCGCCCTGACCGCCCGCGTGCGCGACCTGGGCCCCCCGCCCTGCGACATCCGCCAGGCGGCCGATCTGGCCTGCGCCCACTTGGCTGAAACGTCCGAGGGCGTGGCCGCCGTGGTGCTGGGCACCGAACGCGCCGGGCTGACGAACGCCCAGATCGCCCTGTGCCACCGCATCTGCCATATCCCGGCCAACCCCGAGTACAGCTCGTTGAACGTCGCCCAGGCCCTGCAATTGGCGGCCTGGGAGCTGCGTTACGCGTTGCTGGTCGATGAGGGTGCGGCGCTGCTGCCGGCATCCACCGCGCAGGAACCCTCGCGCGGCGCCGAACCGGCGTCCAGCGAAGCGGTGCAGGCGTTTCTGGCGCACTGGGAAGAGGCGCTGGTTGGCGTGCAGTTCCTGGACCCCGCCCACCCCAAGAAGCTGATGCCGCGCATGCGCCACCTGTTTTCCCGCCCGGCCCTGACGCGCGACGAAGTCGACATGATGCGCGGCGTGTGCACCGCCATGCTGGCCACCGCGCGGCGCAACGGCGGCGCAAAAAAATAAGGACAGGCTTCATCGTCCGAAAAGTCAGGACAGTCCTCACTGCCTGAGACGTCAGGACAGCCCTCACCGCCCAAGAAGTCAGGACCGGCCTCAGCACCCGTCCTGGCGATAAAAAAAGGACAGGCCTCAGCCTGTCCTTTTTTCGAACTCGCTCCCGGCGGCAAGCCGGCCCGGAGGGCGTGCCCGTCGTCTGCGACGATCAGTCCACCTTGGCGCCCGAGGCCTTCACCACCGGGGCCCAGCCGTCCACTTCCGACTTGATGAACGCGCCGAATTCGGCCGGCGTGGTCTTCACGCCGACTGCGCCCAGCTTTTCATAGCTGGTCTGAACCGAGGCCTTGTCCAGCGCTTTCTGCATGGCGGCGTTCAGCTTGTTGATCACTTCCGGCGGCGTGCCGGCCGGGGCCAACAGGCCAAACCACGACGACACGTCGAAGTCGGTAAAGCCCGATTCCTTCATCGTGGGCAGGTCCGGCGCGCTCTTGGAGCGTTCGCTGGTGGTAACGGCCAAGGCGCGCAGCTTGCCCGATTGGGCGTGCGGCCATGCCGAAGGCATGTTGTCGAACATGAATTGCACCTGGCCGCCGATCAGGTCGGTCATGGCCGGCGCGCTGCCCTTGTACGGCACGTGCAGGACGTCAATGCCCGCCTTCATCTTGAACAGCTCGCCCGCCATGTGAATGGAGGTGCCGCTGCCCGACGATGCGAACGCCAGCTTGCCCGGGTTCTTCTTGGCGTAGTCGACCAGTTCCTGGACCGACTTCACCGGCACTTGCGGGTTCACGACCAGGATGTTCGGCACCTTGGCGCCCAGCGCCACCGGAGCAAAGTCTTTGGTCAGATCGAACGTGACGTTCTTGTACAGCGATTGGTTGATGGCGCTGGTGACCGCCACGAACAGCAGCGTGTAGCCATCGGGCGCGGCGCGTTGCACCTGGTCGGTGGCGATGTTGCTGCCGGCGCCCGGCTTGTTTTCAACCACGAACGATTGGCCCAGGCTCTCGGTGAGTTCCTTGGCCATGATGCGGGCGATTACGTCGGTGGTGCCACCGGCGGAAAAACCGACCACGATGCGGACAGGTTTGTCAGGGTAGGCAGCATGGGCGGAACCCATGGCGAATGCGCTTGCGGCGGTGGCCAGAAGGGTGGCGGCAAAACGCCGCAGTCCAGGCTTGTGACCTGTAGTCATAGTGTCTCCGTGCAGGTACTGTCCATTGAGTGGACGATTTGAATTATTGGATGACGCATTTTGAGCTATACACGGCGGGGGCATCAAGGTAGAGTCCACGCTACGGACAATGGTTTTCCCTTGACCGTTCCGGAATAACCCAAAGTTTTCAGAGATTTGCATGCAAGACAGTGATGCCGCGGCCGCAGGCCCACGCACGTTGCGGCGGGGCCTGGCCGTTCTGGCCGCCCTGCGCGATCAAGGGCCCGACGGCCTCAGCGTGACGGATATTGCCCGCCTGACGGGCATACAGCGCCCCACCATCTACCGATTGCTGGCCGCCCTGCTCGACGCCGGTCTGGTGTTGCCGGTGACGGGCACCAAGAAATACCGCGCGCAACTGGCGGTGGACCCGGACACGCGTTCGCGCGATCCGCGTGTGCGCCAACTGCTGCCCGTGCTGCGCCGCCTGGCCGACCGCACCGGTGACGCCGTCTTCCTGGTGGTGCGCGACGAGGACGACTCGATCAGCCTGCATCGCGAAATCGGCAGCTACCCCGTGCAGATTTTGGCCACTTACGCCGGCAAGCGTCAGCCGCTGGGCGTGGGTTCTGGCGGCATGGCGCTGCTGGCGGCGCTGCCGGATGACATCGCGCGCAGCATCGTCGAACGCAACTCCGGACGGCTGGACGAATACGGCGGCATGACGCCGCAGGAAATGTACCGGCTGATTGAAAACACCCGTGCGCGTGGCTATTCGGTGGTGGGCAACCACGCCGTGCGCGGCGCGCTGGGCGTGGGTTGCGCGCTGCTGGATACGCAGGGCCAGCCGCTGCTGGCAGTCAGCGTCACCGCCATCATCGACCGCATGCCGGCCCAGCGCCAACGCGAGATCGCGGGCTGGATCAAGTCGGAACTGGCGCGGCTGGCTGTGCAGGCCTGATCGAAATGGCTGCGCTGCCTGGCCTGTGAGGCGACGGGCATAAGACAGCGAACATAAGACAGCGGACATAAGCAGCGAACATAAGACAACGGGCGCCCGAATAAGGGCGCCCGTTGTCTTGTTGGCGATAGGCGATACCTGCAAGGATCAGGTTGCCGCCCCACCCGAGGCCGCATCGGCCTTGCCTGCCACCTTGGGGTTTTGAATTTCGCGCACCGGGATCGGCGGCTGGAAGCCGGCCGCTTCCAGCGACGTGCGAATCTGCTGGTACAGGCCCCAACGCAGGTCCCAGTACTTGCCCGCTTCGGCCCACACGCGCACGTTCACGATGACGCCGTTTTCCTTGTACTCAAACACCTTCACCTGCGGCTCGGGGTCCTTCAGCGCATCGGGACGCGACGCCACGATTTCCTTCAGCTTGGTCAACACCAGTTCCAGGTCATCGCCATAGCGCACCGGTACCGGGATATCCAGACGACGCGTCGGGTTGCGGCTGTAGTTGGTGATGGTGGCGTTCCACACGGTGCTGTTGGGCAGCGTCAGATGGATGCCATCGCCCTGCACCAACCGCGTCAGGAACAAGCCCACTTCGGCCACCGTGCCGTCCGCGCCCGAGCTCAGCGCGATGTACTCGCCCGCGCGAATGGGGCGCAGCATCAGCAGCATGATGCCCGCGGCGATGTTCTGCAGCGTGCCTTGCAAGGCCAGGCCCACGGCCAGACCGGCGGCGCCCAGCACGGCAATCAGGCTGGCCGTTTGCACGCCAAAGCGCGCCAGCACGGCAATGATCGTAAAGATGCGCACTGCCCAGACGACCGTGGTGTAGAACATCGGCACGATGGTCGGATCGATCTTGCTGGAGCGCGTAGACGCCCGTCGAACCCAACTGCCCAGCAGTGACGATATCCACCAACCCGCGATCAGGATAAGCAGGGCAACCAACAAATTGATGCCCATATCCACGAACCTGGGAGCCCAGGCGTTAAATTCCCTCAAGGCGTCTTCCATGGAATCTCCTGCGAAAAATGACAACCGAAAACTCTATCAGATGAAGAAGTCGCAAAGGGCCGCAATGCGGCCCTGGTATGTCAAGCTTTGTAAGAATACGCCCGATGCGCGAACTGAGGGAGTCAGCGGGGAACGATGCGGAAGTGATTGTCCCAAGACACCTCGCGCGACGGCGGCAGCACCGGCGTTTCGTGGCCGGCGGCATCGGTGCGCAGCATGGCGCCCAAACCGCTGCTGACCAGAAAGCCCGCCTCGGGCGCAGGCGCCACGCCGCAGCCGTCGGCAAGCGCCGTCGTGCCCAGGCACCGGCCGCTGGCCGTGTCCCAATAGATCACCTGCCCACCCACTGGGCTGGACGTCGCGACGATGCCGCCCGACGCATCCACCGTGACCGAGCCCACGTAGTTGCGCATGTTGCGCAACGTCTCGGCAGGCCCTTCAAACAATTCCAGTTGCGCGCCGCGCCGATGCCGCCCGACCAGCGCGGGGCGGTCGGCCACCGGCCCCATGTACTGGCAGCCGAACCACACGCTGCCATCGCCCGCCAGCGCCAGATGCCGGATCGACAGGCGATGCAGATCAGGGGCAAGCTCCACCTTTTCCAGCAACTGCCCGCTGGCCGCATCGATGTAGGCCAGTGACGGCCGCATCGTGTCCAGGTTCAGCTCCAGCTTGCCGTAATCGGGATGCGTCAGGATGCCGCCGTTGGCCACGCAGAGCGTCTTGCCGTCGGGCATCAGCACCACTTCGTGCGGGCCGATGCCGCCCGTGTCGAACTCGCCCACCCGCCGCCACGCGCCGCCCGGCGAGGCATCGTAAATGCCCAGCACGCCGCGCCCCGCTTCAAAATCGTTTTCGGTGGCGGCCAGCAGCCGCCCCTGTTCCATGAACGCGCCGTGGCCGAAGAAATGACGCTCGTCCGGCATGGGCAATGCCTGCGGCTCGCCCCCATCGCGCAAGGAAAAAGCCACGGCAAAAAAGCCGGGCTGACGGCCGAACACCACGGCGCGCTGGCTCGATGCGTCGATCGCAAAGCTGTGCCCGCGCGCGGGCATGGGCACCACCAACTTGTCGTGGCCCGCGTCGTCCAGCAACACCGCTTCATCGCGCCCGCCGCGCTTGCGCGCGCTCAGGTACAGCGGGCCGCCATCGGCGGGCAACACGGCAAGCGCCGCGCCGGGCGACAAGCCCAGCGCCGCGGCCAAGGTCAGAAAGCGGCGGCGGTCAATCACCATCGAGCGCATTGAATCCGATGGTGACGCCCAGTGCCGGGGCCAGGTCCTGGTCGACGATCGCCTTGGCATTCTTGATGGTCAAGGACGCCAGCTCCAACTGGCGGCGGCCGTCTTCCTCTTTCAGCGCGGCCTCAAGCGGCGCCGGCACATCCAGCAAGGTCTGCGCGGCGCTTTGCAGCTCGCCTTGCACCGACACGTCCATCCAGTCGCCGCCTACCGGCAGCGGATACGCGCCGGCTTGGTAGAACGCCTTCAGGCTGCTCAGGTTCGCCGCCAGCAAACGCGTGGACAAATCACTGCGCCAGAACGCCGCGCGCTTGGGGCGCGCCGCATCCGGCGTTGCGCCCAGCACGGGCAGAATCTTCACGTCGCGCGCGAATTGCAGGCCGGTGGACAACGCCTTCATCGCTTCCGCCGCCACTTCCTGCGGATCGCGGTACAGGTCGTTGCCGGCTTGCGGCTTGGCGAACTGCCGGCCGAATTCGCCTTGGGCGCTCCAGGCCTGCGCCACATCGCGCGAGATTCCCGTGACGTTCGCCGTCACCGCGCGGGCATAGCCGCAAGCGTAGGCAAACGTGGGTTCGCCCGTGTTCTTCAGCAGCGCCGGTTCGCCATACAACACGTATTCCAGCGCGGGCAGGCCCTGCACCGCCACGCTGCGGCCGGCAAGCGCCCCCGGCGCGAGCAGCGCGTCGTCCTTTGCGGCGATCAGTTGCTGCACCTGCCGGGGCATCACGCCGCGCGTGTCGGGCCAGAACGCCAGCCGCTCAAAACGGTTGGCTTGCACCAGCGGGCCGAAGCGCAGAATCTCGACGCCGGACCACGCCAACGCCAGATTCGTGAACGCGTCACCAACACGCGTGGCGCCGGCGGCATCCGGCTTGGCGCACCAGCTGCCCAACGCGCCATCCAACGCCGCCGCGGCATCCACCATCTTGCTGACGGCGGGCCGCGCGTAATCTCGCGCCAGGCGTTCGCCCAGGTCGGCGGGCAATTGGGCCTGCGCCGCCAGCGGGGCTGCGGTCAGCAGCACGGCCACCAACGCGGGTTTGAACACAGGCGGGAAGGATCGGGCCATCACAGCGACTCCAGGAAACGAATGAGGTCTGCGCGTTCGTCAGGCGTCATCGCCACCACGCGGTCACGCGCAGGCTTGCCCGCGCCGCCGTGCCACAGCACGGCTTCCAGCAAGGTGCGGGCGCGCCCGTCGTGCAGCCAGGTGGCGTTGGGGTTCACGGTCTTGGTCAGGCCGATGCCCCACAGCGGCGGCGTGCGCCATTCGCGGCCGTTGGCCTGGCCGTCAGACACGCCATCGGCCAGGTCGTCGCCCATGTCATGCACCAGCATGTCGGTGTAGGGCCAGATCAACTGGAAGCGGTGCTCGGGCTGCTTGGCGTTGCGGCTCGTCACGTACTTGGGCACATGGCAGGCCACGCAATTGGCTTCGTAGAACAGCTTCTTGCCCGCCAGCACCCGCGCGTCGTCAGCATCGCGCCGTGCCGGTACCGCCAGATTGGTGGAATAGATGGTGACGAAGTCCATCAACTTCGCCGGGACTTCTTCCGGGCCGAAGCGCGGCTGTGCGCCGTGCGGCATGTCCAGGCATTGCTTTTGCGCGGGCGTGCAGTCGCCCGAATGCTTCGGGAACATCGGCGTAGACAGACCCATGTCGTTCGAGAACGCGGCGGCGCTTTGCTGCTCAACCGTGGGCTGACCGGCCTTCAGGTTGAAGCGGCCCAGCGCGCGCGCGCCGGTGCGCGCATCGGTCACCCAGTTGGGTTTTCCTTTGATGCCATCGCGCGTGTCGGCGCCCACGTTGGCCAGGATGTCGGCTTCGTGAATGGATTCCAGCAGGCCCAGGCCGATCATTGGCGGCGCCAGACGCGGCGAAATCTGCGTGTCGGCGCGCATCGGGCCATAGCCCAGGTTCTCGATGCGGTACGTGGGCTTCATCAGCGTGGCGGTCTCGCCACCGTTTAGCGCCACGGGTATCGGTTCGTACTCGATCTCCATGCGGCCTTCGGCCGGCAGGCCCGCCACCGCAAAGTTCTGCAACTGCACGCCGTAAATAGGTTCGGGCAGCTCGGCGATTTCACCTGCCGCAAGCTTGGGGTGCCCCCGGTCAGGGCCGTGCGGCACGGCCAGACGCAGCAGCAGCGCCACGGCATCCGTGCGTTCCAAAGGATCGAAACCCGGCACCGTGCCGCGTCCGTCCTTGGTATGACAGGCCTGGCACGACCGGGCGTTAAATAGCGGCCCCAGGCCGTCGGACGCTTGCGTGGAGGCAGGCGCCGACACCCAGTCCTTGCGGAACAGGCCATTGCCGACCTGGAATTCCTGGCGCCCCTCGAAGCTCATGTTCGCCGACGGCTGCGAAAAGATATCGGCGTTGATGAGCTTGTTGGTGGTCGCAGCACCCGCCTGCATGGACTCAAAGGTCTCGACCTTCGAGAAATCGCGCGTGGGCGCGGTGATGGCGGTGACGCGTTTTTGATCTTCGGGCGTAAGGTCATCACGCCCGGCTGGCACTTCAGGTGCGGCGGCGGCGCCGGCGTGAGCCGACGCCGCCAGTACGGCGGCTAATACGAGTTTCACTTGAATACGGCGTCGGGTTTATCCAGGCTGTCGGAACCTTCGATGGCGACCTTGCCCAGGTCCAGCAGCGTGATCACGCGCTCCAGGCTGCGGGTCTGATCCACCAGGCGGTCGATGGCGGCCTGCACCACCGCGTTGCCTTCTTTGTTGCCGTCGGCAATCATCTGGTCATAGGTTTCGACGGTTTCGGCGCGCGTCTTCATGGCTTGCATGGCCGCCACGGTGGCGTCCAGCTTGGCGCGCACTTCAGCATCCAGCTTCGGGTCCTTGGCCTTGACCAATTCCGACAGGCTGGCGCCCTTGACTTCCTTGCCGTCGATGCGCGTGTAGGCGCCCACGTACACGTTGCGGATGCCGATCTGGTCGTAGTAGTGCGAGTTGTGCGTGTTGTCCGAGAAGCAGTCGTGCTCTTCTTCGGGATCGTGCAGCATCAGGCCGAGCTTCATGCGTTCACCGGCCAGCTCGCCGTACGACAGGCTGCCCAGACCGGTCAGCATGGCGATCAAGCCCGCCTTGGGATCTTCTTCGACAGCCTTGCGCGCCGCGCCTTCCTTCTTCCAGTTGCCCACCATTTCTTCCAGATCCGTGACCAGCAAATCCGTCACGGCCTTCAGGAATTCAACGCGGCGTTCGCAGTGACCGCCCGTGCATTGCTTGGTGTCGAAATCCGTGTGCGGGCGGTTGCCCGAGTGGCGCTCTTGCGGCGTGCCCTTGCGGTCAGCCGGCGCCGGGCCGGTGCCGTTCAGGTCCTGGCCCCAGAGCAGGAATTCGATGGCGTGGTAGCCGGTTGCCACGTTGGCTTCGTTGCCGTCGGCTTCGTGCAGCACTTCAGACAGCAGCTGCGGCGTGATCTTGCTGACATCCACCGTCTTGCCGCCCACCGAAATCTTGGAATTGGCGATGACGTTGACGGCGTAGTACGCGTTCTCGTCGTTGTCGGTGCCGTACGAGGCGTCCACATAATCAATCAGGCCTTCGTCCAGCGGCCAGGCGTTAACGCGGCCTTCCCAGTCGTCAACGATGGGGTTGCCAAAGCGGTAGGCTTCCGTCTGCTGGTACGGCACGCGAGCGGCGAGCCAGGCTTCGCGGGCGGCTTTCAGCGTGTCGGGGCTGGGCTTGGCGATCAGTGCGTTGATGGCGGTGCGCAGCGTCTTGGCGGCGGTCAGCGAGTCTTCATAGCCCGCCAGCGCCAGATCCGAATAGGTGGCGACGACGGCCTTGGGTTCCACTGCGGCGTGTGCCGTTCCCCCGAATACCGCGGCTGCCAGCACCGCTCCCAAAAGCAACTTGCGCATCAACGTTCTCCCGTAACTTCGAACGGCGACCACCCCCGCGGCGGGCCGTTACGACTTTAATTTGCGGATGAGAGTGTAAACAATTTTCGTTTGATGTTCAGCGATAAGTCAGCTACCTGACGCTTTTTTGAACGTAAAACTTGAGCAATTCCGCGCAACTCCCGTGGCTGGCCCGCTACTATCCCGCTATTGCCGTCCCCGTTTTGAAGCCCATGGAACTCCGTCAAATCCGCTACTTCGTGCGTGTCGCTGAACTTGGCAGCATCGGCCGCGCCGCGCGCGATCTGGGCGTGGTGGCGTCTGCGCTCAGCCAGCAGATCAGCCGCCTGGAAAGCGAGCTGGCGACGCGGTTGCTGATGCGCACGCACACGGGCGTGGTGCCCACGGCTGCCGGCACCGCCTTTTTGCGGCAAGCCCGCTTGACGTTGCGGCACGCGGAAAACGCCGTGGCGGCGGCGCGCGAGGCGCGTTTGTCCGGCATGGTCAGCGTGGGTTTCGCCCCCACCACGGCATCGGTGCTGGCCAAGCCGTTCTATGCGGCCATGGCTGAACGCTATCCCAACGTGCGGCTGCATC
Organism: Achromobacter kerstersii; assembly: GCF_902859595.1. Classification (GTDB taxonomy): domain Bacteria; phylum Pseudomonadota; class Gammaproteobacteria; order Burkholderiales; family Burkholderiaceae_B; genus Achromobacter; species Achromobacter kerstersii. The sequence continues at coordinate 25,753 of NZ_CADIJQ010000016.1, forward strand.
TGGTCGAAGGGCTGTCGGGCAATCTGGGCGAACAGCTCAGCAACCGGCGGCTGGATCTGGCGGTGCTGTTCCAGAATGACAGCAGCCAGGGGCGCAGCGCCATTCCCGTGCTGGACGAAAAACTATTCCTGCTGGCGCAGCGCGGCATGTTCGCCTTGCCTGACGGCGAACCCGTCACCATTGCCGAACTGGCGAGCCTGCCGCTGGCAGTCACCAGCAAAGCGCACGGCCTGCGCGCCTGGGTGGAAGCCGCCTTCGAACGCGCCGGCATCGAGCCCTGGGTGGCCGTCGAAGTGGATGGCCTGACGACCTTGATGGACCTGGTGCAGGCCAACGCCATCGCCACCATCCAGCCGGGCGCCGCCGTGGCGCGGGCCGAGGCCGGGCTGCTGAACATGCACCCCATCAACGACCCCTTTCTGTACCGCCGCAACGCCGTTTACTGCATCAACGATGAAGAACTATCGCCCGCGGCGCTGGCGGCACGCGTCGTGCTGGTGGACGTGATGCGCGCGCAAGTGCGCCACGGCGGCTGGCCGGGCGCCACCCTTCTCGATTCGTGATGCCCCCATGCCGGGCGCATGGCTAGGCCCGGGGAAGTCCCACGGATACATTGCATTCGTGAACGCTGCGGCAATGGTGCCGGGGCGGCGGACCTACTCGAACGCTGATGACGACTGACTCCCGACGCCCGGGCACGCTACCCATCCCCTCCATGCGGCCGCACTGTTCCGACCAGGAATGGCAGGCCCGTGTCGACCTTGCCGCCTGTTATCGGCTGGTTGAGCTCTACGGCATGGCCGACATGATGGCCAACCACATCTCGGCCCGCGTGCCGGGCGAAGACAACGCCTTCCTCATCAACCCCTACGGCATGATGTACGAAGAGATCACGGCGTCCAGCCTGATCAAGGTGGACCTGGACGGCACCATCCTGGCCAAACCCGATTTCGGCGACATGGACTACGGCATCAACAAAGCCGGCTATGTGATTCACAGCGCGGTGCACGCGGCGCGCCATGAGGTCGATTGCGTGATCCACACGCACAGCTGGGCGTCGATGGCGGTGGCGTCGCTGGATTGCGGCTTGCTGCCGCTCACGCAGACGGCCATGCGCTTTCTGAAGATTGGGTATCACGATTACCAAGGCGTGGTGCTGGACCTGCAAGAGCAGGAATCGCTGTTGAAGGATCTTGGCCAGGGCGAAGCGCTGATCCTGCGCAACCACGGCGCGCTGACCGTGGGCCGCACCGTGGGCGAGGCTTTCAACTGGATGCACCGGCTTGAGCTTGCCTGCCGCGCCCAGCTGGCCGCCATGGCCACCGGCTCGCCGTTGCGGCAGGTCAGCCCAGCCGTGCTGGAAGAAACCTGGAACAACTACCAGCCCGGCACCCGGCGCCCGTACGGCGTCATGGAGTGGCCGGCCCTGCTGCGCAAACTGGACCGCATGGACCCCGGGTTCCGGGACTGAAGTGTCGGACTGAAGTGTCGGACTGAAACCCCGGACTGAAACCCGGGGACTGAACTCCAAAGCGCCGGCCGACGTGGCGGCACGGCGCTCGCAAGCCCAAACGACAACCACGAACGGAGACAACAATGAACACTGCCCGAGCCCTGCTCGCCGCCGCAGCGGCGGCCTGCGCCTGTACCGTACCGCCCGCGATGGCGGCGGACTATCCCGACAAGCCCGTCAAAGTGATCGTGGCGTTCACCGCCGGCGGCACCACCGACACGCTAACGCGCAGCATGTCCAATGCGCTGGCGAAGAAGCTCGATCAGCCCTTCGTCGTAGAAAACAAGCCCGGCGCGGGCGGCAACATCGGCACGGAATATGTGGTGCGCGCCGCGCCCGACGGGCACACCTTGATCGTGAATTCCGTCGGCCCCATTGCGGTTAACGCGTCGCTGGCCAAGCTGTCGTTCGACCCGCTGACCGATCTGGTGCCCATGGTGCAAATCGCCACCGTACCAAACGTGCTGGTCGTGCCGCCGTCGTCCCCCGCGAAGGACATCAAGAGTTTTCTGGCGTACGTGAAAACGGCGAAGCACCTGAACTACAGCTCGACCGGCGTGGGCACGTCGTCGCATCTGTCCAGCTACATGCTGATGGATGAGCTGGGCGTGCAAGCCACGCATGTGCCGTACAAAGGCGCCGACGCGGTCAACGACCTGCTGGCCGGGCGCATCGATTTCATGTTTGCGACCATCCCATCCGTGATCGGGCAAATTCGCGCGGGCAAGCTGCGCCCGCTGGCCGTCAGCACCCTGCAACGGTCGGCAACGCTGCCCGAGCTGCCCACCATCGCCGAGTCCGGCTATCCGGGCTTTGATGCGGGCTCGTGGTTTGGCTTCTTCGGCCCCAAAGGCACGCCGCCCGCCGTGGTGGACGTGATCAACCGCGAAGTGAATGCCGCCCTGCCCTCGCTGAAATCGCAGATGCTGCACGAAGGCGCGGAACCGGTTGGCGGCACGCCCGCGCAGTTCTCGACGTTCATTCGCAGCGAACACGACAAATGGGCCGCGCTGGTGCGCAAGTTCCAACCCAATCCCAACTGAAGCCCGCCGCGGGCAGTTAACCCTAATGACGCAACACGACGACATCCGCATCCTCTGCTCGCCCGCCGCCGCTGACACGCTGCGGCAGGCGCTGCCCCATGATGGCCGGCGCTATACCCTGCGCCATCCCGAGCCCGGACAAGCCTGCGATGCGCAAGTGGCCTTTGTGTCGCGCGACATCACGGGCGCATCCACCAAGTTCAGCATCACGCCCGACACGGCGCGCTACTACGAGGCGATGCGCCACGCGCCGGCGCTGCGCTGGGTGCATGTGCATTCGGCGGGCGCCGACCGCGAGATCTATCAAAGCCTGCATGCGCGCGGCGTCACCATCACCACGTCCCAAGGCGCCACGGATGCCGTCGTGGCGCAAACCGCCATCGGCGGCGTGCTGGCGCTGGCGCGCCGGTTTCCGCTGCTGGCGGCTGACCAGCGTGACCGTGCCTGGCGTCCGCTGCTGGGCGCCCGCACGCCGCGCGACCTGTCTGGCCAGCATGCGGTGCTGGTCGGCTGGGGCGGCATCGGGCAGCGCATCGGCGCGCTGCTGATGGCGCTGGGGTTGACGCTGACCGTCGTCCGGCATTCGGCTACCGCTGTGCCACAAGCGCGCCGCACGGCGGCCTATGGCGACCTGCCGGGCCTGCTTCATGATGCCGACTGGCTGGTGCTGGCATGCCCGTTGACACCGGCCACGCGCGAACTCGTCAGCCGCGACGCCCTGGCCGCCCTGCCCGCCCACGCCATGGTGGTCAACGTGGCGCGCGGCCATGTCATCGACGAGCCCGCGCTGATCGATGCGCTTGCCCATGGCCGTCTGGGCGGCGCGTTTCTGGACGTGTTCCAGCAGGAACCGCTGCCACCGGACTCCCCGCTATGGGGGCTGGACAATGTCATCGTCACGCCGCACAGCGCGGGCTTCTCGGACGGCAACGCGGCGCGAGTGCGCGAATTGTTCCTGAATAATCTGCGCCGCTGGGCGCAAGGTGAACCGCTGATCAATCCCCTGATCGGCTGACATCGGCAAACTTCAGCTGACGCCGCTCGAAGCAAAAAAGCCCGGACCAACGTCCGGGCTTTTTGCTGTTTGCGTCGCGGCGATCAGCGTTGCAACGGCGCCTTGGCCGTTTCCTTCGCCGCCAGCAGCGCCACCGCCGTCACGGCCAACGCAGCCGCCACGTACAGCGAAATAGCCAGCGTTGAATTCCACGACTTGTACAGGCTGGCGATGATCAGCGGCGCAAACCCGCCGCCCACAATGCCCGCCAGCGTGTACGCCAACGACGACCCGGCGTAGCGCACCCGGCCCGGGAACTGTTCGGTGATGAATGCGGCTTGCGGGCCGTACATCAGAGCGTGAATCAACAGGCCCACCACCACCGCCGCGCAAATGGCGATGGGGTGCGCCGTGTCCATCAGCACAAAGAACACGAACGCCCAGATCATGCCCAGCACCGCGCCCAACAGATACACCGGACGGCGGCCGATCTTGTCGGACAGCGCGCCGCACAGCGGCACCGCGATGGCGTTGAGCGCCGCGCCCAGCATCGTCGCCGTCAGCGCCATGGGCCGCGACAAGTGCAGCACCGTCGTCACGTAGGTCAACGTGAAAACGACCACCAGCGCATACAAGACGTCGGAGCCAATGCGCGAACCGCCCGCGATCAGCAACTGGCGCCAGTGCTGGCCCAGCACTTCCTTGATGGGCGTGCTGGCGGTTTCCCGCTTTTCTTCCATCTCCCGAAACACCGGCGTTTCTTCGACGCCGCGGCGCAGCCACAAGCCGAACATCACCAGCGCCACGCTGGAGACGAACGGCACGCGCCAGCCCCACGACTGAAAATCTTCCGCGCTGAGAAATGCGGTGACGATGGCGATGAAGCCCGTGCCGATCAGCGTGCCGCACGACGGCCCAACCTGCGTGAACGAGGCGTTGCGGCCACGTTGGTGCGGCTTGCCATGTTCCATCGACAACAGCACCGCGCCCGCCCATTCGCCGCCCAAGGCCACGCCCTGCACGAAGCGCAACGCCACCAGCGCCACTGGCGCCCAGACGCCCCACGAGGCATAGGTGGGCAGCAGCCCCATCAGCCCGGTCGAAATGCCCATGATGACCAGGGTGGCAACCAGCACGAACTTGCGGCCCAGGCGGTCGCCCAGATGGCCGAAGACGAAGCCGCCCAGCGGCCGCGACACATAGCCCACCGCGTACGTCGAGAAGGCCAGGATGGTGCCCGTCAGCGGATCGAACGACGGGAAGAAGATCGAGTTGAAGACCAGCGCCGCCATCAGGTTGTAGATGGTGAAGTCGTACCACTCCAGTGTGGTGCCGACCGAGCTGGCCATTGCCAGCCGGCGCATCTTGTTGGGCGCACCGGCGGTGTCGGCCGCGGCCGACGCCGCGGGCAAGGTGTGTTCAGCCATGAGGTTCCCCTTGTTTTGTGATTCAGTGTTAGCGCAGATCGGACGCGTTCAGCTTCCAGCCCAGCTCAAGCAGCCAGGCTTGGGACGCGTCGGTCTTGAAGGCGGCGGCGGCCTGGTCACGCAAGGCCAATGCGCCCGCTTCGGTGCTGGCTTCCACGATGAAGATCGGCGCCAGCTGGCGCTGCTCGGTGGATTCACGCGGCAGCGGCGTGCTGAGCACCGGGTCAGGCACCAGCAGGTACGACTGCACGAAGCCATCCGCGCCTGACAACATCAGGCCCAGCTCGCGCGCCTGCACGATCAAGGCTTCGGCGGTATCCTTCATCGGCAAGGGCAGCACCACCAGTTGGCTGCCGCTGCCCGCGCCGATGACGGCTTCGACCGCGCACACGCGGCGCATCGGGTCGCGCATGCGGTCCAGGTTGGCCACCGACCACGGCGTCTGGCGTTCGAACGCGGCGCGGTAGTCGGCGGTGGTGAAGGCGCCCAGCGATTCGGTGCGGTACAGGCCCAGGTACTTGCGCCCGCCGTGGCGCGACACATAGCGTGCGCCAGACAGAAAGCCGGGAATGCGCACGCGTTCTTCCACGTGTTCGCGGTCGTACCAGCGGTTGAAATCGGGTTCGTCGGCGGCGGCCACGTCAGAAGCGACGAACAGCAGGCCATTGGGAAGCGAGGCAGAGGCGGCGGAATAGCTCATAAGCGGAAGACCAGGGTTCCAACAATTTCGGAAGGCCCAATCTTCGTCCGCCAGGCGGGGCGGCGACAAACGAGTAATTCTTCCTCACGGCAACAGAATTACTGAGCGCCACCCTAGGGATAACACTATTGCGCAGACCCGAAACGCGGCGCCACCACCGATGTCGTGAACTGGTCAGACGCGCGGCTGGCCAGCTCCGCCACCAGCCGGATGGCGTCCGACCCGGCGCTTTCCAGATAGCTCACCACCAGCAGTTGCGGCGGCACGGGCACGTCACTGCGGATGACCTGCACTTCGCCGCGCGCCACGTATTCATACATGGGCGGCAGCGGCACCAGTGCCCGGCCAAAGCCGCTTTTCACCAGCCGCGCCAACGCCGACATCGAGCTCACGCAGTGCACCTTGCCTTGCGGCATGCCCGCTTCGCGATACAGCGCCTTCAAGGCCTCATGCGGTTGCGAACCCGGGCTCATCGTCAACACCGGCTCGCTCAGCAGTTGCTGCACGGTCAGCGATGGCTCGTCGCCCGCCGGCCCCACCCAGCCCATTTCCATCGGCAGGCAGGCGGTGCTGATGATGCCCGTGTCGCTGAGCAAATCGGTTTGCAGGGCGATGTCCAGCGTGCCTTCGCGCAAACCGCGATGCAGTGCGCGCGTGGTTTCGGATGTCAGCTGCACCTCGATGCCGGGATAGGTGGACTTCAGGTTCGTCAGGAAACCGATCAGCCACGTGTGCACCACGGTTTCGATCGCGCCAATGCGGACCAGGCCGAACACTTCGTCGCCGCGCTTGCCCAGCGACAGGATCTGCTGGCGGATTTCCAGCAGCCGTTCGCCGTAGTCCAGCAGCCGCGTGCCCACGGCTGTCAGGCGCAATTCCTTGGCGTCGCGCTCGAACAGCCGCGCGCCGATATCTTCTTCCAGCGAGGCAATGCGATTGGCCACGGCGGCCTGGGTGATGTGGAGACGGTCGCTGGCGGCCCGGAAACTGCCCAGGCGCGCCGACCAGAGAAAGGCTTCGACGAAACGCGTATTCATGATCCATGGCGCCGCGTGACGGCGCTCAACTCTTTTGCAAGCTCCGCGACGGCGGGCCACGGCATGGCGACCATGCTACCGCCTTCCAGGCCGCTGCGCCGTGGCTGCTCCGGCCTGGAAGGCGCTAGCGGTTGCTTCTGGCGGACTGCCGCCGCGTTATGTCCCCTTCTATGGTGCGGCATGCACCAATGTGGCGCGCGCAAGGCACCAGCCCGATGCCCCGCGCCCCCGCGCCCCAGGGCGGAGCCGGCTTGCGCAAACCTGGCACGCGTTTTGCTTGATGACTGGTATGCAAGCTTGTCTACAAGACAGGCAACCGATCACTGCAACCCAGAACTCACCCCGCGCCCTTCAGGAGCCCTCATGATCAACCGCAATGCGTCCTTCGCTTTCAACGCCACCCGCCGCCGCCTGATTCAAGGGGCCGCAATGGGCGCCGCGACGCTGGCCGCTCCCGCGCTGGTGCGTGCGCAATCGGGCCCGGTGATCCGCATCGGCTTCTGGCCGGTTGCCGCCGGCCTGCCGTTCTACGCCGCGGTTGAGAAAGGCTATTTCAAGGAAGCGGGCCTGAACGTCGAACCGCTGAAGTTCGCCGGCGCGCAGCAGGTCATGGAAGCCATGCTGGCGGGCCGCGCAGACGGCAGCGCCAACGGCACGGGCTCGGCCAACCTGGCCATTGGCGAAATCGCGTCGCCCGGCTTGTTCAAGATTTTTGCGTCCAACCCCAGCAACGCCAAGAACGTGCTGGATGAGTTCATCGTCGCGAAAGACAGTCCCATCAAATCCATAGCAGACCTCAAGGGGAAAAAGGTCGGATCTGGACCCGGCATCCAGAACGCCACGCTGGCCAAAGCAGTACTGGAGCGCGCCGGCGCAACCGGGGCAACCGTGGTCGAGTTGGCAATCAGCCAGCACGTCGCCGCGGTTGCCGCCGGCCAGTTGGATGCGTGCTACACGCTGGAGCCCACGGGCACGGTGGGCCGCTTGAACGGCACCACGCGCGTGCTGGAAACGGGCGTCATCGCCAAGTATGTATTGGGCGATCCGATGGCGCCGTGGTTCGGCGGGTCGGCCTCGCTGACCACCGCCTTCCTGAAGAAGCACCCCGAGGAAAGCAAGAAATTCATCGCCGCCTACGCGCGCGGCATCGAACTGATCCGCACCAAGCCGGCCGAGGCGCGCCCCTTCATGAAGGGCTACACCGCCATCGAAGGCCCCATGACCGAAGAAGTGCCGCTGGCCGCCTACACGCTCTACAACGAGTTCACGGCAAGCGACATCCAGTACTTCCAGAAATTCTTCGACCTGTTCACCGACAAGGGCATCTTCGCGCAAAAGGTCGACGTGTCGAGCATGCTTTATAAGGGCTGACCCATGCCAGCAACGACCGCAACTTCCGCAGCGGCAGCGGCAACGGGAAGCACCGTGGCCGTGGCCGTCGCACCAACGAAGGCATCGAGCGCCATGACATCCCCCTCCGCCACGAGCGCTGCGCCCGCCAAGCAGCCGCCTCGCAAATTCAACGGGACGCGGTTTCTGCCGCTGATCGGCCCCCTGGCGCTGTTCATCGTGTGGGACCTGGTGGTGCGCCTGCAACTCGTCAGCCCCGTGCTGCTGCCCACGCCCAGCGCCACCATCGTCGCGCTGGTCAAGGGCCTGGCGGGCGGCCCGCTGCTGTGGGACTTCCTGGCGTCCTTGAACCGCACGTTGCAGGCGTTTGTGATTGCCGGCGTGATTGGCGTGCCGCTGGGCGTGCTGTTGGGCAGCAATGAAAAGGCGTATCGCAGCGTGGAGTTCCTGGTGGACTTTTTCCGCTCGACACCGTCGTCTGCGCTGATCCCGTTGTTCCTGATGATCTTCGGCGTGACCGACATGAACAAGATCGCCATCGCCGCGTTTGCGGCCGTGCTGGTGATTCTGTTCAACAGCGCCTATGGCGTCATCAATGCGCGCAAGCAGCGCGTGATGGCGGCGCGGGTGATGGGCGCCTCGCGTTGGCAGATCTTCAAAGACGTGCTGATCTGGGAAAGCCTGCAACCCACGTTCGTGGGCCTGCGCAGCGGGGTGTCGATGGCGCTGGTGATCGTGATCGTGGCCGAGATGTTCATCGGGTCCGACAGCGGCCTGGGCAATCGCATCATCAATGCCCAGCAGGTGTTGAACGTGCGCGAGATGTACGCGGCCATCTTGGCTGCGGGCGCCTTGGGCTATGTGCTGAACATCCTTTTTCTTGTGCTGGAAAAGCGCGTGGTCCATTGGAGCGGCCGATAAATGTCCACCGTCATCAACCCCATCATCGCCCCCGGCCCTGCCGCCGCGCCCTTTGCGCCCGGCCCGCTGGGCACGCACATCACCATCCGCGGCCTGACCAAGTATTTCGCGGGCTGGCCGCTGTATGAAGACTTCAACCTGGACATCCCCAAGGGCAAGATCGTCTCGGTGTTCGGCCCCAACGGCTGCGGAAAATCCACGCTGATCAACATGATCGCGGGGCTGATTCCCATCGACGCAGGCGAGATCCTGTTCGACGGCAAGTCGCTGGCGCAGACGAAGATCGGCTACGTGTTCCAGAACTATCGCGAGGCCATGTTCCCGTGGCTGCGCACCATCGACAACATCGCGTACCCGCTGCGTCTGGAAGGCCGCAGCAAGGCCGAAGTGGATGCGCGCGTGGAAGAGCTGGTGGCGTCGTTTGACGTCAAGTTCGACCTGAAGCGGTATCCCTATGAATTGTCGGGCGGGCAGCAGCAGACGGCGTCCATCATGCGGGCGCTGGCCCCCGGCCCCGAAGTGCTGTTCCTGGACGAGCCGTTCTCGGCGCTGGACTTCGAGATGACGCTGTTCATCCGCGAAAAACTGCAAGAAGTGTTCTTGCAGACGGGCACGACCATGCTGCTGGTGTCGCACGACCTGGAAGAGGCCGTGTACCTGGCGGACCAGGTGCTGCTCTTGACCAAGCGGCCCACGCGCGTGGCCGAGATTCTGGACTACACCGACGCCCGCCCCCGCACCGTGGAAACCTTGTCGGAACCCAGCTTCATCCAGATGAAGAAACTGAGCCTGGAGATCTTCCAGCGCGAAGTGCGCAAGTGATTTTGAGTACGCTTTAACCCCCAGCAGCAACCATCCAGTCTATCGGGAGCATCCGCCATGACCCAGGAAACCATCGATCAATACGTGCGTAGCGCCTTGGCGTTATCGGGCTACGCGCTGCGCGAATCCACCACGGCGGAAGTCGTGCAGCAGTTCTCGCGCATCCACGACATTGCGGCCAGCTTCGTTGACGAGCCGCTGCCGGTGGAACTGGAATCGGCTTCGGTGTTCCGTCCGTGAGCGGCCCCGCCATCGACATCGCCCGCCAGGTCGCCAGCGGCGAACGCACCGCCGTTGCGGTGCTGGACGCCACGCTGGCCGGCGTGCGCGCGCGCGATCCCCACTACAACAGCTTCACGCTGGTCACCGAAACCCGCGCGCGCCAGGAAGCCGCCGCCATCGACGCGCGCCGCGCTCGCGGCGAGGCCTTGCCGCCGCTGGCGGGCGTGCCGTACGCCGTCAAGAATCTGTTCGACATCGCCGGCGAAGTGACACTGGCGGGCGGGAAGGTCAACGCGTCCAATCCCCCTGCCCGGCACGATGCCCGCCTGGTCACGCGTCTGCGCGATGCGGGCGCCGTGCTGATCGGCGCGCTGAACATGGACGAGCACGCCTACGGCTTCACCACGGAAAACTCACACTACGGCGCCTGCCACAACCCGCATGACGTGACCCGCATAGCGGGCGGATCGTCCGGCGGCAGCGCGGCGGCCGTCGCGGGCGGACTGGTGCCGCTGACGCTGGGGTCGGATACCAATGGCTCCATCCGCGTGCCGGCGTCGCTGTGCGGCATCTTCGGCCTGAAGCCCACGTATGGCCGCCTGCCGCGCACGGGGTCGTTTCCCTTTGTGGGCAGCCTGGATCATCTGGGTCCCTTCGCGGCCAGCGCCAGCGACCTGGCCGCCGCCTATGACGCACTGCAAGGGCCGGACGCGGATGACGCCGCGTGCGCGCAACGCGCGGCTGAGCCCGTGCTGCCGACGCTTGCCCACGGCGCGCGCAAGCTGCGCGTGGCGGTGCTGGGCGGCTACTTCCATGACTGGGCCGGCCCGCAAGCCCGCCGCGCCGTCGAGATCGCCGCGCGTGCATTGGACGCCACCGCCATCGTCGAACTGCCCGGCGCCACGCAAGCCCGCGCCGCCGCGTTCATCATCACGGCAGCCGAAGGCGGCGCCTTGCATCGCGGCAAACTCATCACGCATTACGACGACTACGAACCCAATTCGCGCGACCGCCTGGTGGCTGGCAGCCTGGTGCCTGCGGCCTGGGTGCAGCAGGCGCAACGCATCCGCCACCGCGTCTACCGCGAGGCGCTGGCGCTGTTCGACCAGTACGACGTACTGATCGCGCCTGCCACACCCGTGTCGGCCACGCCCATCGGCACCGACTGGCTGACGCTGGCCGGCAAGGAACTGCCCGCGCGCGCCAGCATGGGCTTGTTGACGCAGCCCATCTCGTGCATCGGCCTGCCTGTCTGCACCGCGCCCACCTGGCCGGAAACGGAACAGGACGGCCACTTGCCGTTGGGCGTGCAACTGATCGGCGCGCCCTGGCGCGAGGCCGATTGCCTGAGCGCCGCCTATGCGCTGGAACAAGCCGGCGCCGCACGCGTGCGGCCCGTCTGACCGATCAGCCCCTTCGCCACGTTCTCACGCTCGATTCGCACCCAAGGCCACGCAATGGAAACCGCTTTCGCCGCCATCGACATGCCGCGCACCCTGGCCGATTCGGCCTATAGCGCGCTGAAACGCGACATCCTTGATTTCCGGCTGGCGCCGGGCGACCGCTTCACCGAAACCGAAATCGCCGACCGCTTGCAGGTCAGCCGCACGCCGGTTCGCGAAGCCTTGTTCCGGCTCGAGCGCGAAGGCTATCTGGAAGTGCGCCAGCGCAACGGCTGGCTGGTGAAGCCCCTGGACTTCAACACGCTGGACCACTTCTACGAACTACGCAGCGTGCTGGAAACCGCCGCGGTGCACGCGTTGTGCGCGCCCGGCCAGGGGCCAGACCCGCTACGCGCGCTGCAATCGCTGGCGGACGTCTGGCTGGTCGATGAAAGCGGCCATTCGAGCGACGGCGAATGGCTGGCCGACCTGGACGAACGCTTCCATATCGACCTGGTGGCGGCGGCCGGCAACCCCGAAATCTCGCGCGTGCATCGCGCGGCCACGGAACGTATCCGCATTGTGCGCAGGCTGGACTTCACGCAGCAGGACCGCATCCACAAGACATATGAGGAACACGGCGCGATTCTGCGCGCCGTGCTGGCTCGCGATGCGGCCAGCGCCGTGCCGCTGCTGCAAGCGCATATCCAGGACAGTCAGAACGCCGTGCGCAAGATCACCTTGCACCGGCTGTATTCCACGCGCCATGCGAAGGCGGCATGACGCGCGGAGCACGCTGCGTGTTTCGCCGCATAACGCGCGCAGCACGCTGAGTGTTTCGCCGCATAACGCCCCGCATCACCCCGCGCGCAGCCAGCGTTGCAGCACGCGCGAGATGACGGGGATGCAGATGAACACCATGATCGGCGTCAGGATCACGCTTGTGATCAGCACGCGCCAGAACACCGGCAGGATGCTCAAGTGCTCGCTGACCAGAATCGAGAACACCAGCAGCACCGGAAAGTAAGCCAGCCAGATGCTGACGGCTTGCTTCCAGCGCGGCGGCGCGCTGGCGGCGGTGGGCGCGAACCAGCTGTCCGTGCCGCTGACCTTGCGTTCATGGCTGGCGCGTACCAGCTTCGCGCCGCGTTCGAGCCACATGCGCCGCGGCAGCGACTTTTCCCAACGGTTCAGGCTCGCCTCATCCGTGAAGCGCAGCACGATCTGATATTGGTCGCCGCCTTCGGGCGGTTGCAGCACGCCCGAGCCCAGAAAGCCGGGAAAGCCCGCCGCCAGAATTTCGCCCTGGCGCATCCAGGACAGAAAATCGCTATAGCGTTCAGGCGCAATATGGCGGGTGACCAGCATGGTGACCGGGGCGGAAACAGCGGAACTGGACATGATGGAACTCCTGGGCAGCGGGTGTAGCTTGTTATGTCGTGCGGTGCAGCGCAAATGCAATCTGAATGCAGTGCGAATGCAGTAGTAACCCTAGCAAGCTGCGTGCCAGGTATTCGGCATCGCTTTTTCCCCCGGGGCGAGTGCGCATCAACGGAGCCCGTTGGAATTGACGCACCGCAGCAGACACCATATTGGTGATTACCCCTACAACTCGCACCGTTTTGGTGCAACCGGAGTCTTACGCATGGACATCAATTTGCCCGACGTCGTGGCTGAAGTGACAGCCGCATTTGAGCAGTATGAAACGGCGCTGGTCGCGAACGACGTCGAGGTGCTGGACACGCTGTTCTGGAACAGCCCGCATACGCTGCGCTACGGCGCCAGCGAAAACCTGTATGGCTACGACGCCATCCGCGCATTTCGCGCCGGACGTTCGCCGCAAGGCCTGGCCCGCCGCGTGCTGCGCACCGCCATCACCACCTACGGCACCGACTTCGCCACCGCCAACCTGGAATTCCAGCGCGACGGCAGTGACCGCATTGGCCGTCAGAGCCAGACATGGATGCGCACACCGCAAGGCTGGCGCGTGGTGTCCGCGCATGTCAGCCTGATGAGCTGAAGCGTTGGCCGGACCGCGCAGGGCACGGCATAACACTGAAGCGTTGGCCGGACTGCACTAGACGCGGCATAACGATCGTTGGCCGCACCGCGCTAAACGCGGCATAACAATATGTGCAATCAGGATTGAGCACGTCACCGTCCAGGTCTACACTGGACTTTCCCTTTTCCGTTGGAGCCCCCACCCATGAGCACATACAAGATTGCGGTTTTCGTCGGAAGCCTGCGTGCCGCATCGATCAATCTGCGACTGGCGCGTGCGCTGGAAAAGCTGGTCCCTGCCGACTTCAAGTTTGAGTATGTGAGCCTGGGCGACATCCCGCTCTACAACCAGGACAACGAGAACAACCTGCCCGCGCCGGCTGCCAAGCTGAAGCAACAGATCGCCGATGCGCAAGGCATCCTTTTCGTCTCCCCCGAACACAACCGTTCGCTGCCCGCCGCACTGAAAAATGCCATTGACTGGGGCTCGCGCCCGTGGGGCCAGAACTCGTGGCCGGGCAAAGCCGTGGGCATTGTCGGCGCCTCGCCCAGCGCTGCGGGTACGGCGATGATGCAGCAGCACCTGCGCAACATCCTGGCCGCCGAAGGCGCCAACGCGCTCACCACACCGGAAGTGTTCTTGCAGTACGCAGAAGGCCTGGTCGATGATCAGTTCACCATCACCAACGAAGGCACGCGCAAATTCCTGCAAGGCTGGATCGACCGCTACGTCGACTGGGTCAAGAAACAGAACGCCTGATCGCCGCCGCTGCCGGCAGCGCGCAAGCCTGCCGGCGCCGATCGCCCGATCTACCTCCGGGCGATCAAGCCCCCCGATACGTCGGGGGGCTTTTTTTATAGGACGAATCCGTCACTGCACGCCACGCGTACGGCCGAGCCACTGACTATCATTCAAGGGTTCAGTGGCTTGCCATGCATTTTGGCGGAGGAGTGATGGTCATCCCGTTCTTGATACTCAGCCCACTTGCGATGATGTGGCTGTTGGCGCTCTGGCATCACCCGCCTGCACGACGGCAAGTCCGCGTTGTGTGGCACATTTTCTTGCACGCCCTGACAAAGCCCGTAGGAAAACAGCGGGATGCCTTTGCACACTTCTTCGCTGGCATCGCGATTGCAAGCGGGGTGGGCGCCACCTCCGTCGCATTTGAGACCCACCCGGAACTAACGGCGTGGACATGGTATTTAAAACTCGCCGCGCTGATTGTGGTGCTGATTGTGGCGTTGTCGCTAGCCAGCCTTTGCTACATCAGGCACCACCCTCGCAGGCATCAAGGAGACAAACATGGTGTTCGGTACCCTCGTTATGGTGGGCTTGTGCGCCGCCCTGATCGTCTTCGGCTTGTACGTCGGCACCAACATCATCAAGGCTGACCGCAAGGCGCGGCTCCAGGAATTGCGGCGCCGCCGGCAATGGCGCCGGCCTGTATAACCGGCGCGATAAGCCGTGCCCAGCGGATAGGCTCCACACTTATCCCCGCCAACTGTGGAGAAGGTTGAGGACAGTCTTGGGGTAGAGTCAAAATTCCCTGCCCTGCCAAGCACTTGCAAGGGCTGATCAAACACTGCGCAATCCTCCTTTTGGATGAGTTTTGGCGTGTTTATTCACAAAAAGCCTGGATGTCCGTCCAGGCTTTTTTCATACCTGCTTTCGCATGTGGATTTGTCCCAGCATTCTGTGGACAAGCATGAGGACAGTCTGAGGGCAGGTCGGAAATAGCCTGTAATATCAATGCCCTGCAGGGGGTGGTCAAGAAAGGCCCATTGCCGCGTTTTGACGCCCGGGGTTGTCCCCGCCAAATGTGGATAAGCCTGAGGACAGTATGCAGGTACTCGCGAAAAACCCTTGCACACCAACGACTTGCAGGATGCGGGCAAGAAACGCTCAACGGGGCATCGTCGCCGCCCTGCCCGCCAGACCCTCGCCACACTCGCCATCCGCTGGGGATAACGGCATAGGCTTGTCCCCATGGAATGTGGACAAGCCTATGAACAGTCGGATAACAAGCCTGAAAAATCCTTACCCGACAAGCACTTGGAAGGCGTGGTCAAAAAAGATGCAACGACGGAATTACTTGTCGCCTTCCAGACGCATGCCGATCTTCAAACCGACCTGCCAGTGCGCCACTTTGCCGTCCTTGATGTGGCCACGCACTTCGGTGACCTCGAACCAATCCAGATTGCGCAGCGTTTCCGAAGCACGCTCGATCGCTTTGGCGATGGCGTCGTCGGTGGACTTGGTGGAAGAACCCACCAATTCTATTTGCTTGTACACATGATTCGACATAGCTCGTCTCCGCTAAGGGGGGTGAGTTGTGAATCGCCGGCGTGCGGCCATGTTCCGGTGCTTACGACCGGCAATCCATTCGAACTCACAGCATACGCCCGCCGCGCGGTCGTGGTGTTACGAGTTTCGTCGCACAGTCTCGACCCGCGACGATCTGCGCGGCGCATTGAAATGCATCTGCCCAGGAGCGAGCTAGCCCGCGTCGAACTGCCTGAAGCGTTCCTGCAAAAACTCGCGCATGCGTTTGACGGCGGGTGACAGCAGCATGCGATGCACGCACAGCAGGTAGAGCGGCGACGGCTCGGTGACGTAGTCGGGCAGCAGTTCAACCAGCCGGCCCGCGCGCAGGTCGGACAGCACGTCGTAGCGCGACTTGTAGGCGATGCCGTGGCCGGCCAGCGCCCAGCGGCGCACCAGGTCGCCATCGTCGCCGACGCGGTCGCCCTTGATGGGCACGGTGGTACTGGTGCCGTCGCGTTCGAACGTCCAGCGGTCGTGCAGGGTTTCGCCCAGCACGAAGGACAGGCAATTGTGGCGGCGAAGGTCGGCCGGTGCTTGCGGCACGCCATGGCGCGCCAGATACGCGGGTGATGCACACACCACGCGGCGGTTGTGTTCGGCCAGCGGCAAGGCCACCAGCGCGGAATCGTTGGGCGTGCCGTAGCGGATGGCGATGTCGACCGGCTGGCGGTACAGATCCGCAAGCCGGTCGCTGATGCGCACCTGGAAGCTCACGCGTGAATGCTGCTGCTGAAAGTCATCCAACCACGGCAACAGCACATTGCGCCCCAGATCAGACGGTATCGAAACGGACAGCGTGCCAGAGATGGCGGTCTTGTCGCGCGCCATGGCGTTCTTGCCCGCTTCCAGCGTCGCGATCGCCGAGCGCGCGTACTCCAGGTAACGCTCGCCGTCGCCGGTCAGGCGCAGGCTGCGTGTGGAGCGCACGAACAATCGGGTCTCAAGCGTCAGTTCCAGGCGCTTGAGCGCAGCACTGGCGACGGCGGGCGTCAGATCCAGTTCCCGCGCGGCGGCCGAAAAACTGCCGTGGTCGGCCGCCGCCACAAAGATCCTCAAGTCCTCGAACCGGACCATGATTGCCCCATTTTCAAAAAATTATTGAAACTGAGTGCGATGCTAGCCGGTTTTTCATCGCTGCAGAGTGGGTAATCATGGACCCGTTTCCCCCACATTCCTGGAGTCACCGCAATGAAGATCGAACTGAACGGCAAGAAGGCCCTGGTCACCGGATCGTCCGGCGGCATCGGGCTGGCCATCGCTTTCGGGCTGGCTGAAGCAGGCGCAGAAGTCGTGCTGCACGGGCGCAGCGCCGACAAGCTGGCGCATGCAGCAGCCGCCATCGTGCAGAAATTTCCGGACGCCAAGATCGGCACCGTGCAAGCCGACCTGGCCACCGCCGACGGCGCGGCTTCGCTGTCCGCCGCGCATCCCGACGTGGACATCCTGGTCAACAACGCCGGATTCTTCGCGCCCAAGTCCTTTACCGAAATCACCGACGACGACTGGCAGCAGATGCTGGACACCAACGTCATGAGCGGCATCCGGCTATCGCGCTACTACCTGCCGCGCATGATGGCGGCCAACTGGGGCCGCATTGTCTTCATCTCTAGCGAATCCGGCGTGCAGATTCCCGCCGAGATGATCCATTACGGCGTCAGCAAAACCGCGCTGCTGGGCGTGTCGCGCGGCTTGGCCGAACTCACGGCCGGCACCGGCGTCACGGTCAACGCCGTGTTGCCCGGCCCCACGCGTTCCGAAGGCGTGTCGGATTTCTTCGCCGAAATGGCCAAGGAGCAAGGCGTGTCGCAAGACGAGATGGAACGCGACTTCATCGCCCAGCATCGCCCGACGTCGCTGCTGCGCCGCCTGGCCACCGTGGACGAAGTAGCCAACATGGTCGTCTACACCTGCTCCACCCAGGCCGCCGCCACCAATGGCGCGGCGCTGCGCGTCGATGGCGGCGTGGTCCGCTCAATCCTCTAAGCAATCGCCCCTAACTCTCAAACGAGCCCCAACCCCATGAAAGCCATCGCCTATTTCAAGAACCTGCCCGCGGACAACGCCGACGCACTGCAAGACATCACCCTTGACGCCCCCACCCCCGGCGACCACGACCTGCTGGTCGACGTACACGCCATTTCCGTCAACCCCGTGGACGTGAAGATCCGCGCCAACCGCGCCCCCAAAGACGGCAAGCCCGAAGTCATCGGCTGGGACGTCGCAGGCGTGGTGCGTGCCGTGGGCGCCAAGACCAGCCTGTTCAAGCCGGGCGACCGAGTCTGGTACGCCGGCGCGCTGAACCGGCCGGGGGCCAACAGCGAGCAGCACGTGGTGGACGAACGCATCGTCGGCCGCATGCCCGAGAGCCTGGACTTCGCTCAGGCCGCGGCGCTGCCGCTCACCACCATCACCGCCTGGGAACTGCTGTTTGACCGGTTGCGCGTGCTGGACAACAACGCCCCCAGCCAGCGCACCCTGCTCATCATCGGCGCAGCCGGGGGGGTGGGATCGATCCTGACGCAACTGGCCCGTCAACTGACCGGCCTGACGGTGATCGGCACCGCCTCGCGCCCCGAGACCCAGGCATGGGTGCGCGAACTGGGCGCGCACCACGTCATCGACCACAGCAAGCCGATCACGGATGAACTCAAACGCATCGGCGTGAACCAGGTGGATTTCATTGCCGGCCTGACCCACACCGACAAACACTTCCCGCAACTGGCGGAGGCGATTGCGCCGCAGGGCAAGATCGCGCTGATCGACGACCCCGCCGCCATCGACGTGCGCCTGCTGAAGGGCAAGTCTGCGTCACTGCACTGGGAGTTCATGTTCGCGCGGCCGCTGCACAATACGCCCGACATGATCGCTCAGCACGAACTGCTGAACCAGGCCGCCCGCCTGATCGACAACGGCACGCTGCGCACGACGCTGGGCGAGCACTACGGCACGATCAACGCGGCCAACCTGCGCCGCGCACACGCCTTCATCGAAAGCGGCAAGGCACAGGGCAAAGTGGTGCTGGAAGGGTTCTGACCCCGAAAGCCCGGCGAGACCTCCGGGCGGGGTTACGCCCGGGTGTAGTCCCGGGTGTAGTCCCGGGTCCAGTCCGGGCTTAGCCCAAGGATTTCACCCAGCGGTTTCGCCCGGGTTTCGCCAAACCCTCTCGCCAGCGCCGCCCGAAAGCAGTACAACCTCGTTCGACCCTGCCCCACGCACCTTGAACGGAGTTTCCCCTGCTTGCCCATCTCATAGACCAGACGCTGGAACCGGTCCTCTGGGCCATGGTCGCGTTCACGTTGCTGATGCTCCGGCTCTTTCCACTGCAAGGGTGGAAGGCCATCATCGTTGCAGGTTTTTCGGCGGGGCTGGTGTTCGACACCATTCAATTCCGCGTCGGGCCGCCGCGGCTCTGGGACGCGCAGGTGCTGGCGTCCGTTCTGGCCGCCCTGGCCGTCGCCACTATATTGGGAACTGCCTTCCACCTGCTGCAACGCGCCCGCGCCGCGCGGCTGCCTGCCAGCCGATAAGCGCGGCCTTCGCAGAACTGTTCTGCGTAACGGTGGGGTAATCGGCAAGTCCGATAAAAATTATCATCGACGACAGTGACAACCCAAGGCTGGCGAACTAGCGCCAGCCGCCCCAGCTGCCCATGACAAGACGCAAAGCCGGCCCGCAGAAGGCTCGGACAGGCATGGCGGCGGGAACAAGGAGACAGACAATGTTCAAGCTCACGCGCCGCGGCTTCATCGCGGCCGGCACCCTCATGATGCTTAGCCCGGCCCTGCGCGCCGCCCCCAAGCCCGTGACCCTGATCGTGCCTTACGCCGCGGGCGGCCCCAATGACAACTTCGCGCGGCTGCTGGCGGAAGGCATGAGCGCGCAGTTGGGCGTGCCGTTTATCGTCGAGAACAAGCCCGGCGCCAACGGCATCATCGGCGCTGCCCTGGTTGCGCGTGCGCCCGCCGACGGCAACATGCTGCTGATGGGCGGCTCCGGCCCCGTGTCGCTGAACGTGCTGCTGCGCCCCAGCCTGCAATACCGCTTCGACAGCTTCGATTCGGTGGCCATGATGTTCGATGGGCCATTGACCATCACCGTGCCCGCCACCATCGGCGTGAATTCCATCGCGGACCTGGTCGCCTACGCCAAGAAGGAAAACCGCGCGCTGACCTATGGTTCCTTGGGGCCGGGCAGCGTCACCGATCTGTACGGGCTGATCCTGTCGAAGACGCTGGGCATCCCGCTGACCGCCGTGCCCTACAAGAGCACGCCGACGAGCCTCATCGACCTGATCACCGGCCGCAACGACTTGTCTTACATGACGCCCATCGCGTTGGCCGATCACCAGAAGGCGGGCGCCGTGAAGATCCTGGCCTTGACGACCGATCAACGCGACCCTGCCCTGCCCGATGTGCCATCGGTGGCCGAGCTGGGCTATCCACAATTGAAGGCCAGCTACTGGACGGGCCTGCACGCTCCCAAAGGCACGCCCGCCAATGTGATCCAGGCCTATTCCGCCGCCGCCATCAAGACGGTTCAATCCGAGAGCTTCCGCCAATTGCTCGTCACCAACGGGCAGACCGAGAAAGCCGGCGGCCCGCAAGCCCTGGACGCCCAACTGGACGCCGACCGCCAATACTGGGGCAAGGTCATCCAGGAAAACCACATCGTTCTGGACTGAACGACAGGTTTCCGCCCGCAAACAAAGCCCGCCAAATCTGGCGGGCTTTTTCATGCATGCAGGCGACCACCTGCCACGGTTATTGCAGCCGCACCGGCGCAATCCGATGGGTCGCCGAGTTGAAATTGATAACAGGCTGCGCCGCGCGGCACGCCGTCTTGCGGATCTTGCCCACGATCAAATCATGCGTGCCCAGCACTTCGGTGCAGACGATATCGCATTCGATACTGGCCAGCGCATCCGGCAACACCGGCGTGCCTTGCTCGTTCATCACCCAGCCGCCCTGCGCAAACCGCGCCACGCCCTGCGGCTGGCCCAGAAACGCCTGCATGACGGCTTCGTGCCCTTCGCCCAGCACGTTGGCCACGAAGCGGCCATGGCGCAGCAAGGGCTCGCGCGCCGATGACGTTTGCTGAACGAAGAAGCCGACCATCGGCGGGTCCGCCGAAATCGACGTCAGGCTCGACACGATCATGCCGGCCACGTGCTCGCCATCGCCCGTGGTGACGGCGCTGATGCCGGCCGGCAGCGACCGCATCGCCGCCTTGAAGTCATCCACCGACACCACCTCGTCATGCTCGTTGACCACCATGTGCGCGCGGATATCGCCACGTTCGTCCACCCATCCGTGACGCGCCGCATCGTCCACCATCGCGGAAAAATCCGCTTCCCACTTCGGGTCGCCCGCGTGTTGCGACAAGAAGCGCAGCACCGAGGGCGACAAGCGCACATGGCGCTCGTCTTCGCGCCGCCCCACCCGGGCAATCGCGTGCTCAAGCCGTTCGCGCGGCTGCGGATCGGCCAGTACATCCAGCCGCCGGAAGTCCGCGGGATGGCGCAGCGTGATGGCGCCCGCGTTGCTCAGATAGATCTGCATGGTGCGCTCCTTTACGCAATGGCTGCGGTACTGCCGACTTCCTTGCGGATGGCCGGAATGATCTTGTCGCCCCACAGTTCAATCTGCTTGAGCATCGTCTTCTGATCGAAGTCGCCCAGCTGCGTCTGCAAGGCAATGTGCTTGGGGCGCAGGATGCTGATCTCTTCCAGCATCTTGTCGATCACTTCATTGACGGAGCCCACCGGCAGGTTCTTGCGCAGCTGCTCGAACGTGGGGTCATTTTCCGACGGCACTTCCTTGACCATGTAGCCGTCGTCGCTTTGCGCACGGCGGAACTTCAGGCTTTCGGAAATGCGGCGCTGAAAGCGCGCGCAATCCAGATACGCGTCAATCTCTGTCTTGTTGTCCGACGCGTATCCGCAGCGCAGGAAGCCGAACTTCACGTCGCGATCAAGATCGCGGCCGTTGTCTTGCGCAACCTTTTCCAGGCGGCCGCGCAGCTCGGCAATCGCATCGTTGCCCTTGAGCAGCGCGGTGACGAACAGGTTGTGGTTCTCGCGCACGCCCCGGCCCAGCGTCACCGGATTGCCTGAGGTGATCCACAGCGGCGGCATCGGGTCTTGCAGGCAGCGCACCGCGATCGAGCTGGGCGGAATCTTCAGGAACTGGCCGTCGTGCTCGAAGATCTTCTGCGTCAGCCCCTTGGGAATGACGTCCAGAAATTCGTTGAAGATCGCCCCCGATTCCGCGATCTGCACGCCAAAGCGTTCGAACTCGAATTCCTGGTAGCCCGACCCCACGCCCAAGTCCAGACGGCCATTGGACACCGTGTCCACGAAACCGACTTCGGCCAGGAACCGCGCGGGGTGATACAGGGGCAGAATGCACACGGCGGTGCCCAGGCGGATGCGGTGCGTTTTGGCCGCAGCGTGCGCCACCGTCATCAGCGGCGACGGCGACAACGAGTAGTTGTTGAAGTGGTGCTCGGCGTACCAGGCGGCGTCGAAACCGGCCTGCTCAGCCACCACGGTTTGCTCGATGGAGTTGTTGATGACTTGCTTTGAGGACTGGTGGTAACCTCGCTGCTGCGCCAGAATGAACACGCCGAATTCCATAATGTCTCCTCATTGATTGCTTGACGTCTGAGGAAATTCTAGAGGCCGGCAGTCATCGGCTGAATACAAGAAAAGCGGCGTTCTGTGCTGCATAAAGTGGAGGAATGATGGACAGACTGCGCGCGATGGAGCTCTTTCTGTCGATCTCGAAAACCGAGAGTTTCTCTGAAACCGCGCGGCAGTTCGGCGTGTCGGCAACGTCGGTATCACGCATGATCACCGAGTTTGAAAACGAGTTGAACGTCAAGCTGCTGCTGCGTTCAACCCGCCAGGTCGTGCTGACCGAAGCCGGCCAGGAATATGCGCAACAGCTTGAATCCATCCTCTGGAACATCAACGAAGCGCATCGCAACATCACCGAAATCCGCGCGGCGCCCAAAGGCATTCTGCGCGTGCATTCGCGCATGATGTTCGGCCTGGGCGTGCTGCCCCCGCTGGTGGCGGCGTTTCGCCAGCAGTACCCCGACATCCACATTGAGCTGGTGCTATCGGAAGCCAAGACGGACCTGCGCCGCAACAACTTCGATATCGATTTCCGCATTTCGCCGCCCGTGGAAGCGGGCCTGAAGCGGCGCATCCTGTTCAAAAGCGAACGCTTTCTGGTGGCCTCCCCCGCGTATCTGGCGAAGCATGCCCCGCCCGGGAAACCCGCCGACATCGCGCAGCACGATTGCCTGGCCTATCTGCTGCCGGGCGATCAAACCTGCTGGCGCTTCAAGCAGGGCGAGGCCATCGAGGAAGTGCTGATCAAGCCTCGCCACGTGACGAACAACGGCGTGGCGCTGCTTGAGCTTGCGCTGCTGGGCGAAGGGGTGGCGCTGCTTGACGACTACACCGTGCACAACGATATTTCGCGCGGCACGCTGGTGCGCTTGTTCCCCGATTACCACGTCACGAACACGACCTTTGAAGAAGGCATGTACGCCACCATTCTGGACACGGCGATGATCCCGGTGAAGATCCGGCTGTTCCTGGATTTCGTGGCATCGCACGTGTCGGGTTCCGCGCTGCGGTTCACGGCGTACAACAAGATGGCGGCCGCCGAAAGCCCCTGATCAGGGGCGGTGATCACGGGTGAATGCGGCATTGCCCGCGCGGCGCGCCCACAGCGCCTGCGCCCCGGATGCGCAGCAACGCGCCGTCCAGCGGGCCCGTGGCCGATAAGCGGCCGCTGTCGCTGATCGTGGTCACGAAAATATCCGACAGATCAGGCCCGCCGAAACACAGTGACGCAGGATGCGCCACCGGCAATTCGATGCGGCGGTCGAGCTTGCCGTGCGCATCAAACCGCGCAATGGCCGCGGCATGCACCAGCGCCGTCCACAAGCCGCCCTCCTGATCAAAGCAGCAGCCGTCAGGCGCGGACCCCAGCGCGTCCGTGTCCACGAAGACTTCCGGGGATGACAACTGCCCTTGCGCATCCATGCGATAGCGGAAGATCTTGCGCTGCGCACTGTCGCACACATGGAAGTGCATGCCGTCGGGATGCATGGCGGGGCCATTCACCACGCCCAGGCCTTGGGAGATCCGGCTCACATTGCCTTGCAGGTCCACGCGGTACAAACCGCCCAGCGGGGCCTCGCCCGCTTGCCGGTGGATGTGCATGGTGCCCGCCACAAAGCTGCCGTCCGGCAACGGTGCGCCATCGTTCAGCCGTAAATGCGGATGGCTGTCTCCGATGTGACCCAAAGAATGCATCGCCCCATCTGACAACCGGTACAGGGCAAACGTGTCTTTCAACGCCACGATGATGTCGTCGTCGCCATTGAACGCAAACGAACCCACCGGGGCGGGCAACTGCCAATCTTGCGTGGCGCCGGTGTCGGGGTCCACCTGCATCAGTTGCCCGCTGCGGCAATCCAGCATCCACAACGTGTTCCTGGCCGCGTCCCACACCGGGCATTCGCCCAGCGCCGCGCGAACCGTGCCGATACGCTCGATCTGCATCTGCCGACCGCCTCTGTTTTGCTCGTCCGGCGGACGATTTCCCATCCCATGGTATCGGCTTGCAGGCCCCTGGAATATGGCGTTTTCATGCAGAACACAACCAACAATTTTGGCCTGAATCCGCAGCAATACCCGTCCATATAATCCAAAAAAAGCCGGCGCCCCCCGGGCAGCAATGCAGGGCGAGACCGGTCCATCCGACTCTAGGAGACACGCGATGCAGCATGCCACCGGCGCCCTGCGCCCCTCTGCTTTTTCCCCCGCATTTTCTACCGCCAACAAGGTGACGGCATGAGCGAATCGACCGTCACGCTGGATGTTAATGAGGGCGTTGCGCTCGTCACGCTGAACAGCCCGCCCGTCAATGCGCTGAACCGCGCCATGCGCCGCCGCATTGTGGCGATCTTCGATGAAATCTCCGAACGCGACGACATCCGCTGCGCCGTACTGACCGGCCATGGCAAGGTCTTCTGCGCGGGGGCCGACTTGAAAGACCGCCCCAACGCCGACATCGCGGGCGACTTTCTTGAACACAACCGCATCACCCGTGAAACCGGCAACGCCATCAAGGAATGCGCCAAACCGGTAATTGCCGCCGTCAACGGTGCGGCGCTCGGCGCGGGGCTGGGCCTGATGGCGGCGTGCGACATCATGTACGCGTCCGACAACGCCACCTTCGGCATGCCCGAAATCAATGTCGGCCTGGCGGGCGGCGCGTCCATGTTGCGCACGCTGGTAGGCCGGTCGACCCTGCGCCGCATGTTCTTCACCGGCCAGCGTCTTAGCGCCCACGATCTTCTGCGCCGCAACGTGCTGGAAGAAGTGCTGCCGCCCGATCAACTGCTGCCTGCCGCGCTGGCGTTGGCGCATGAGATCGCATCCAAAGCGCCGCTGGCTGTGCTCTACGCCAAGCGTGCGGCCAATATGGTCGACCTGATGCCGCAGCGCGATGCCTACCGCTTCGAGCAGGACTTCACCATGGCGCTCGCCAAGACGGAAGACGCCCGGGAAGCGCGCATGGCCTTCCTGGAAAAGCGCCAGCCGCAGTTCAAGGGGCGTTGAGATGGCGGCTCTGGCACAAGCACTTCCCGCCGGCGCGGGGCTGTCGCCGTTTTTCAAGGCGGCGAGCATCGCCATCGTGGGCGCTTCGGATGACATCACCAAGATCGGCGGCCGGCCGGTGCATATGCTGATCAAGCACGGCTATGCCGGCGCGGTCTATCCCATCAACCCCAAGGGCGGCGTCATCCAAGGGCTGCCTGCCTACGCTTCCGTGCGCGACACACCCGCCGCGCCCGAGCTCGCAATTCTGGCTGTGCCCGCCAGCGCGACGCCCGCCGCATTGCGCGACTGCGCGGCACGCGGCACCAAAGCGGCCATTGTGCTGTCGGCAGGCTTCACGGAAGCGGGCCCAGCGGGCGCAGCGCTGCAAGCCGACCTGGTGACTATCGCGCGCGAACACGGCATGCGCGTGCTGGGGCCGAACTGCCTGGGCGCGGTCAATGTGGCCGACCGCTTGATTGGCTCGTTTTCCATCGCGCTGGAAGAACACATGCCGCCCGCCGGCCATGCGGGCATCGTGTCTCAGTCGGGCAATGTGGGCAGCCACACCATGCAAAGCGTGGCGCGGCGCGGCATGGGCGTCAGCCGTTTCATTGCCACCGGCAACGAGGCCGACGTCGACGTGGCCGACGGCATCGCCGCGCTGGCCGAAGACCCGGACACGCGCATCATCTTGTGCTGCATGGAAACCTGCCGCGACGCCGCCAAGCTGATCAGCGCCCTGCAACGGGCGCGCGAACTCGGCAAGCCGGTCATCGTGTTGAAAATAGGCTCCACCGAAAAAGGCCAGCAGGCGGCCGCCTCCCACACCGGTGCGCTGACGGGTTCGGATGCCGTGATCGACGCCGTCTTCCGCCGCCACGGCGTGTTGCGCGTGCGCTCGGTGGAAGCGCTGATCGACATCGGCCACGCCGCGTCCTTGCTCATGCCGACCCGCCTGCCGCACAACGATGCCGTGACGCTGGTCGCAGCGTCTGGCGGCTTCGGCATCATGATGGCCGACGCCATGAGCGAAGCCGGCCTGGCCCTGCCCGCTTTGGCGCCGCTGACGCAACAACGCATCCTGGATGCCGTGCCCACCGCCAGCACCGGCAACCCGGTCGATGCGTCGGCGCAAATGTCGAGCCGGCCAGACATTTTGCTGAAGATGCTGACCGCCTTGCTGGACGACCCGTCCGACAGCGCGCTGGTGCTGTTCATGTCGCTGTCGCTGTACAACACGCGCTTGCGCGGCATCTATCTGGAAGCGCTGGCGCAGGTTCGCGCGAGCCATCCCGGCCGCCTGCTGATGATCATCAGCCAGGGGCCGGCCGACGCCATCGAGCAGATCAACGCGCTGGGTATTCCGGTGTTCTCCAGCATCGACGCCGCGGCGACGGGCCTGGCGGGCCTGGCACGGCTTGGGCAATTGCGTGCGGCCAACGCGCCCCAACGCGCACTGCCCGCCGCCGAACCCGTCGACCCCATCGTCTTCCAGAACGAATTCCACGCCAAGCAGGCGCTGGGCAAGGTGGGCATTGATGTGCCGCACGAGATGATCGCGGGCGACGCCGACGCCGCCGTGCGCGCCGCCGACGCCATCGGCTACCCCGTTGTGTTGAAGATTGCGTCGGAAGATGTGGCGCACAAGACCGAGGCCGGCGGCGTGATGCTGAACGTGGCCAACGCCCAAGCCGTGCGCGACGCGCATGCACGCATCCTGGCCAACGTGGCGCGGCATGCCCCCACCGCCCGCATCGATGGCGTGCTGGTGGCGCCGATGCTGCAAGGCGGCACGGAGATGATCGCGGGCGTGTCGCAAGACCCGGTCTTTGGGCCGATCGTCATGGTGGGCATGGGCGGCATCTATGCCGAAGTGCTGAACGACGTGGCGGTGCAAGCCGCCCCCGTCACCGAAGACGAGGCGCTGGCGATGATCCGGTCGCTGAAGATGTTCCCGATTCTGGACGGCGCACGCGGACAGGCCAAGGCCGATATCGCGGCGGCGGCGCGCAGCGTGGCGCGCTTGTCGGAGTTTGCGTTTCGGCATCGCGACGACGTATCCGACATCGACATGAATCCCATTCTGGTGCGGCCGCAAGGCCAAGGCGTGGTCGTGCTCGACGCGCTGATGATCCCGCGCGCCGCGCCCGCTCTGTAAGGACCAAGCATGCAATTCGAACAACAGGTGGCGGTCCCAGATCCGTCCGCCGGGCCAGCGGCCTATCGTCAACATGCGCGCACCTGGCTGCGCGCCAATCTGCCCGACTTCATGCGCGCCGACAGCCTGAACTGGCGCGCCGCCACGCTGGCCGAAAGCAGCACGTGGGAAGCGGCGATGCACCAGGCGGGGTTGGCAGGCATGACCTGGCCCAAGGCCTATGGCGGCCACGGCCTGACGCTGCGCGAACATCTGGCGGTGAACAAAGAAATCGGCGCACTGCCCATGCCCGAAAGCGTGAGCTCGATCGGCAAAGAACTCGCCGGCCCCATCATCATGGCCGTGGGCGACGAGGCGCAGAAGCAAACGTTTCTGCCCGACATCCTGACGATGCGGCAGTACTGGTGCCAGGGTTTTTCGGAACCCGACGCGGGCTCGGACCTGGCGCGTCTGCGCACCAAGGCCGTGCAGGAAGGCGAACACTGGCGCATCAACGGCCAGAAGATCTGGACCAGCGGCGCGGCCAAGGCGCACTACTGCCTGCTGCTGACGCGCACCGGCACCGTTGCCGACAAGCACCGTGGCCTGCTGATGTTTGCCGTGCCCATGGATACGCCGGGCATCCGCGTGGTGCCAATCAAATCCATCGACGGCAAGGAATCGTTTGCCGAAGTGTTCTTCGACGACGTCGTCGTGCCTGACAGTGCGCGCCTGGGTGCGCCGGACGAAGGCTGGAACGCCGCCATCCGGGTGCTGTCGATCGAGCGCGCCACCAACCGCATGTACCGCCCGTGGCGCTTCGAATGCGAACTGCGCCAGCTGATCGCGGCGTGCAAATCCGACTCCCAGCTGGCCCCCTCGCTGGACGACGGCTACGTGCAACGCCGCGTGGGCGATCTGGTGAGCGAGATCGACGGTTTGAAGGGCCTGGTCGAACTCACGGTGGAACGCATGCTGCGCGGCGAATCACTCGGCGCGCGCGGCTCGCTGACGAAGCTGTATTGGTCGGAATGCCACCAGGCCTTCGCCAGCCTGGCGCTATCGATGTTGTCGCCCGTGGGCCCGCACTCCAGCCCCTTGGCGCAGCGTGCGCACAAGGCCTTTACCAACGCGTATCTGTTCTCGCGCGCTGAAACGATTTACGCCGGCACGACCGAGGTGCAGCTGGACGTGATCGCGCAGCGCGTCATGAATCTTCCCAAGGACCTGACATGAGTAGCGAAGAACTGCGGCCGGAAGAATTCGCACAGGCCGCCGACGCGGCCATTACCGATGCGCTATCGCACAACGAGCCGCACGATCAGGCGGCCGTGCTGGCCCAAGCCGGTCTGTGCGGCGTGATGGCGGATGAGGCCGATGGCGGCCTGGGACTGGACCTGGCCTTTGCCTTGCCCATCGCGCATGCCGCGGGCCGATTGCAATTGCCCTTGCCGTTGGCCGAACAGATGCTGCTGGCCCGGGCTTTTGCCGGCACGCCGCAAGCCGCGGCATTGGCGGCCGGCGAAAGGCTCGCCGGCATTGCCTGGCAAGGCACGCTGCAATCAGGCAGCGTCCGTTTGGACCACGGCCCGGCCGACTGGGTGCTGGTCGCCGATGACCACGGCGCGGCGCTGGTGGACGTGAGCGCGGCAACGTGCGACGCGCAGGCCGCGCTTGACCCCGACCATCCGCAACGCTGGCTGACGCTGGAAGGCGCGCCGGTGCTGGCCCGGCTGGACGCGGCGGCTTTCGAAGCGGTTCGGCGGCAGGCGCAGCTGTTGCTGGCCGAGTTCGCTAACGGCGCGGCCGAAGGTGCGCTGCAAATGGCGGCCAGCTATATGGCGACGCGCGTGCAGTTTGGGCGGCCGCTGTCGGCCAAGCAGGCGGTGCGCCACTTGCTCGCACGCATGCGCTTGCTGCAAGACGTGTCCAGCGCCGCCATCCGCCGCGCCATGCACGCGGACGAATTCGGGGCGCCACGCGACACCCGCCCCGCGCTGGCGGGCGCTATCGCCCATGCCGCCTTCGTCATCGAGAAGGCCATCCATCTGCACGGCGGCATGGGCTTCACCTGGGAGCTGCCCTTGCACCCTGCGCTGCGCGCGGTGCGCAAGCTGGATGCGGCGTTCAACGGCTTGTCGCGCCAGACCGGCCGCGATTTCATTCAATCGGTGTAGGAAGAAACCATGCAACAAGATCTGGCTGGGCGCGTTGCGCTTGTCACGGGCGCCGGGGCCGGCATCGGCCGCGCCACGGCCCGCGCACTTGCCGCGCGCGGCGCCATCGTCGGCGTGAATGATTTGAAGCAGGAACTGGTGGACGCCACCGTGGCCGACATCACGGCATCGGGCGGCCAAGCGTTTGCAGTGGTGCAGAACGTGGCGTCGCGTGAAGGCATCGCGCAAGCGGTGCGCCAGGCCGCCGAACACGGCTCGCGCTTTGACATCCTGGTCAACAACGCGGCGTGGGTCCGCTACCAAAGCGCGGCCGAGATTCAGGCCGACACCATGGACCGCATGCTGGACATCGGCTTCAAGGCGGTGATCTGGGGCATCCAGGCCGCCGCCGAAGCGATGGACCCCGAACGTGGCGGCGCCATCGTCAACGTGGCCTCCACCGCCGCGTTGAAATCCGCGCCCAGTTCGATGGTGTATTCGGGCATCAAGGCGGGCGTGCTGGGCATCACCCGCGCGGCCGCAGCCGAGCTGGGCGGGCGTGGCATCCGCGTGAATGCCGTTTGCCCATCGGCCGTACCCACGGAAGGCACGCAGCGCAATCGCAACGCCGAGCGCGATGCGCGCCGTATCGCCAGCACGCCGATGGGGCGGCTGGGCACCGTGGAAGACGTGGCCAGTGGCATCGCTTTCCTGGCCAGCGACGAAGCGCGCTTCATCACTGCGCAGGCGCTGGTGGTGGATGGCGGCATCACGTTCACCACGCTCTGATGGACACCGTCCTGTTGACGGGCGCCGCCAGCGGCATCGGCCGCGCCACGGCCTGGCGGCTGGTGCGTGAAGGACGGCGCTGCGTGCTGGTGGATCGCAATGCCGCAGCGCTTGAAGCGCTGCTGACGGCGCTGCGGTCGGAGGGCGCGGCCGTGGATCATCTTGCCTGCGTGGCGGACTTGACTGATCCTGACCAGATTCACGCGCTGGCCGATGGCCTGCCCCCGCTTGACGCCATCATCAACAACGCGGGCCTGACGGACGCCAGCAATCTGCCTGCCGTCGCACAAGCCGATGACAACTGGCAGCGGCTGCTGGACCTGAACCTGCATGCGCCCGCACGGCTGCTGCGCGCCCTGCACGGACGGCTGACGCGGCATGCGCGCATCGTCAATGTGGCCTCCGGCGCGGGGCTGCGTGCCATTCCCATGCGCGGCGCGTACAGCCCCAGCAAGGCCGGACTGATCGCGCAGACTCAAGCCTTGGCGCGGGCGCACCCGGAACTGCGCGTCAGCGTGCTGTGTCCGGGATTCGTGCAGACAGAGCTGGTCGACGGATTGATCGCATCCGGCCGCCTGGACCCCGTGCGCGCGGTCGGCAAGATTCCGTTGGGCCGGTTGGCCGCCCCCGAGGAAATCGCCTGCGCGCTGGCGTTTCTGGCCAGCGACCACGCGGCGCTTGTCTCGGGCGGCCGCTTGTCCGTCGATGGCGGATCGTCGGTGTTCGGCGGCAGCCAGGCCTATGCCCCCAGCGCCATCGCCCCGGCGTCCTGTGATACGCCGTTGTCGTTGACCGTGCATGGCCACTGGCCGGTACTACGCAGTACGGAGGTGCGAGACGGCTACCCCGCTGCCATTGACGTCACGGTGCTGAATAGCCCGCCCGGCGCGCGCCTGGCCGCCACATTGGCCGCCGCCCGCCGCCATGGCTCCGGCGATGCGCCCGGCAGCCTGACGCTGCTCTTGCCGCGCGCCGCCGATACCGATTGGGAACACGCGGGGGACGACGCCGCCGCACGCATGCTAATCGCCACGCTCGCCTGCGAATGGGGGCCGCGCGCGCGCCGCATCAACGCCGTCGAAGTGGCTTCGGCGGAGCCGAACGCTGCGCTATCGCCGCTGCTGCGCTTCGTGGCGGGCGCCCAAGCGCAATACCTGACCGGGCAAACGCTATGCACGCGCTAGAGGATCTAGACGCCATCAAATCGCGCTTCATCGCCGCACGGGGCTATTGGCGGCCGTGGACCGAAGCACTGCTGCACGCCAACCCTGCGTTTCTGTCGCGCTACGCGGACTACGCGGGGTATCCGGCGCAAACCGGCCCGTTGACTCCCCGCATGGTCGAGCTGGTTTATGTGGCGCTGGACGCCTCGGCCACGCATCTGTACGAGCCCGGTCTGACGACCCATCTGCGCATGGCGCGCGAGGCCGGCGCCAGCCAAGCCGATGTGTTCGACGTGCTGCATTGCGTGACCGTGCAAGGCCTGAGCGCCGTCCTGCAAGCGGCCGACGTGCTGCATGACGCGGCCGCGCCATCGCCTTTGGCTGCGGAAGATCCGCTACACCATCGCATCCACGCGCTATGGCCGGAACAGGCGCCAAGCCTGCTGCGCCTGGCGGCGCAAGACCCCGGCTATGTTTCGGTGCTGTTGGACTTTGTTGAAGGCGGCGCGCCAGCCGGTGGCTTGACTCCCGCCGAGCGGCTGTTGGTGCGCATCGCGCTGCACGCCTGCTTCACGCAGGCAGACGGGCAGACGTTGCACACGCTGATCCCGCATGCGCTGGCCCAAGGTGTGGCGCGTGCCGAGATCCTGCAAGTGATTCAGCTGGGCGCGCATCTGGCGGTGCATGGCGCGTCATTGGGCGCGACGGCTTACGCAAAAATGGCCGGTAGCGTTGCGCCACCGGCGGGCCGCCCCGCTTGACCCGTCAGGCCTGCCCTTCGCGCTTGGCGCGAGCGTGCGGGTCGTTGATTTCGGTTTCCAGTTCGGCGATGAGCCAATCGAACCACCCCTTTTCGGTACGGGCGTACACCACGGCGGCCGGCGTCTTGCCATCGCGCCAGCCGGCCTGATGCGTATCCATCCACGACGCCAGGCTCTTGTGCGGGGCAAGCAAGCCCGACAACCACGTCCACAGATACTCCGGCACATTGCGCCGAAAACCCTTTGCGCTGGCGTAGAGCGTGGGCTCCAGCGGCAGGCTGCCCGAGCGGGCCAGCTTCGTCTGCACCCGGCGCAGCGTTTCAGCCGCGGCCTGCAATTGTTCGGTGCTGAGCTTTTTCACGTGAGGACTCCTGGATTGGGGTTGCCGGATTATCGCCGGAGGAAGCCGGCCTTTCAAAGCGCCGCGTTCAGCCATGTCAGCCGCTTCGGCCGTTCAGCCATTCCGCCATGCAGCGGCTTCGGCCTTTCAGTCGCTTCAGCGTTTGGCCCGAGGCGGCGTCAGCGCCATCAAGGCCGTTGCCGCAAAGCGCGCCCCCGGTTCCAGCACCTGCATCCCCGTGCGAGTCTCACCCGCCGCCGCCAAATTGAACGCGTCCGCCACGTTGGTGACCGGCTCCACGCACAGAAAATCTGACCCCGGCGCCGTATAAATGACGACGTGCGCAAACGCCGGGTCCGCGTGCAGCGCCAGCTCGTGGCCGTCGGCCCAAGAGAGCGTGGCGCGCCCTTCCCATTGCGACAGATAGGTATCGCAGCCTTCGGCTGACCGGCGCACTTCACGCACATGCTTGACCTTGCTGCCCGTGGGCAACCCGTTCGCGTCCGCCGGCCACAGACGGCGCGCATTCAGCGCCACGCGCTCGGCGGTGAAGTACGGATGAATGCCCAGCCCGCAAGGCATGGGTGAATCGCCCTGGTTGATCAGGCTGAGCGACAGGCTCAAGCCGCGCGCATCCAACCGATAGCGCTGCACGCACTCAAACGGCCAGGGCCAGCCCAACACGCCCGCCGGCTGGCTCAGCACCAGGTCTACACTGTCCGCCGTGTGATTGCGCACCTGCCAGGGCTGAAACAGCCCCGAGCCATGAATGGCCTGCGGCCGGCCCGGCACGGACTGAAGCTCATGGCGCGCGCCATTGAACGTGAACACGCCGTCGCGAATCCGGTTGGAATACGGCGCCAGCGGGTAAGACCCCGCGCGCGGCCACTTGCCGGCCGGCCACTCCGTGGCGGTCAACGGCACAATCCAATCATGCGACCCCGTCGACAATCGGGTCAGCCGCCCCCCGCCCCCCGGCGCAAATTCCGCCTGGTGCGCCCCGCTGGCAATGGTTAAGCGCTCGACCGCATTCACGGGGTCGGCGAAAGGAAATTCCGGCATCTGCTGCTCCCGCGGCCAACACGGGGCCGCGTCGTGCGATTGTGCCGGTAAAGTAAAGCCCTTGCATAATTTGACCCACGCTTTCCCCCGTCCGTTGCCCCCCGTCCGTTGCCCCCTATACCCGCCCGCGCATGCCAATGACCGTTGACGACATTTACCTGATCACCCCTAAGTTGTCGCTCGCTCGCCCCGGCGACGTCGACGCCTTGAAACCCTGGCTGGGCGCCGACCTGCCCGGCGGCTACGCCCGCTTCGTCACCTTGCTCGGGCAAGGCACGTACTGCGGACGGCTAATGGTGTGGATGCCGGCGCAGATCCTTGCCGATTGCGAATCTGAACGCGAGTTCGTCCGTGAGTACTTCGACGATTTCTGGGGGGATGACAGCACGATCGCCATGGAAGAAGCGGCGCGGAGCGTGCCGTTTGCCAGCACGGTCGATGGCGACAAGGTCTTGTACAGCGTCGAACGCCGGCAGGTCTTCGTGCTTCCCCGGCACGGCCAGGAGGTGATCTGGATGCCGCAGGGCGCGGACGATCCGCGGGATTGGGGGTTGCGCAACCCCGAAGATAAACACGCCGAAAGCGAATGGCGATACTTCGATTCGCACGTGGATCGCGGCATCATCGAGCTTTTCTCGTCCGGCAGCTTCGCGATCCACGATATGGCGGAACGGATCGCCGCGCGTTTTCCCCCCGCGCACCAGATCGATGCCCCGTGGGGCGCCCGTCTATTCCTGCCCGACATCCATGGCATGGCCCAACTGACACAAGCCCCCGGCGACAAGCGCGTTGGCGTGCGGCTGGAGTTTGACCTCGCAGCGGCTGCCCAATTGCAACCCTTGTTGGGCGAACTGGCGAACCTGGGTTTCCGGGAGACCTGGCGCTTCCCGTCGCTTAAGGGTCACGATTAGGCGAAGAAAGGGGGACCGGGCTCACTGATAGCGGCCGCGCTCAGTGAAATGATCAACAAGCGCCAAAACCATCCCGCCCTGCCCCGCACGCCCCCGCCCGCCCCGATACAATCACGGGCATGAATTCAGCAACACAACCCACCGCCGCCGACGCCCACGCGGGCCATACCCCGATGATGCAGCAGTACCTCCGCTTAAAAGCGGAGGCTGGCCCCTTGCTGCTCTTCTACCGCATGGGTGACTTCTATGAAATGTTCTATGAAGACGCGGAACGCGGCGCGCGTCTGCTCAACCTGACGCTGACCAAGCGCGGTTCGTCCAACGGTATCCCGATTCCGATGGCCGGCCTGCCCGTGCACGCCATGGAGCAGTACCTGGCCCGCTTGGTCGCGCTGGGCGAATCCATTGCCATCTGCGAGCAGATTGGCGACCCGGCCACGTCCAAGGGCCCGGTCGAACGCCGTATCGTGCGTATCGTCACACCGGGCACGCTGACCGACGACGCCCTGCTGCCCGCCAAGGCCGACCGCGCGCTTGCCGCCGTGTTCGTCTCCGGCAACGCCCGTGCGCCGCGCGCCGGGCTGGCCTGGCTGAACTTGGCCAGCGGCGAATTCCGCGTCACCGAATGCGCGCCGGCTCAATTGGAATCAGAACTGCATCGCGTCGCGCCGGCCGAGATCATCTGCGCCGACAGCGCCGAATTTGATTTCCCGTTCGATGGCGCCCGCGCCCGTGTGCCTGATTGGCACTTCGAAAGCGATGGCGCACGTGCGCACCTGCTGGCCCACTTCAAGACCGACACGCTGGCCGGCTTCGACATCGAAGACATGCCGGCGGGCATTTGCGCGGCGGGCGCGCTGCTGCGCTACGCAGCGCGCACCCAGTCGCAGGCCTTGGCCCACGTGCAAAGCCTGTCGGCCGAGCGCCCGGGGCAGTACGTGCTGCTGGACCCGGTCACCCGCCGCAACCTTGAACTGACGCAAACGCTGGCCGGCGAAGATTCGCCCACGCTGTTTTCGTTGCTGGACGGTTGCCGCACGCCGATGGGCAGCCGCCTGTTGCGCCGCTGGCTGCACCACCCCTTGCGTGAAAACGATCAAGCGCTGGCGCGCCAGCAAGCCATTTCGGCCCTGCTGGCTGGCCGCATGGATGTCGAGCAGACGTTCGGCTCTGCCGGTCTGCTGGAAGCGCTGCGCAGCGCCCTGAATGCGTTCCCCGACATCGAACGCATCGCCGCCCGCCTGGCGCTGCGCTCAGTGCGCCCGCGTGAACTGGCCAGCCTGCGCGATGCGCTGGAATCCCTGCCGGCCTTGCGCGATCTGCTCGAACCCATGGCCGCATCGCCGCGTCTGGGCGAGCTGATCTCGCATCTGTCGGTGGACCCGGCGCTGGCCGCGCTGCTGATGCGCGCGATTGCGCCGGAACCCGCCGTGGCCATCCGCGACGGCGGCGTGCTGGCCGCAGGGTTTGACGCCGAGCTGGACGAGCTGCGCGGCCTGGCCGCCGACGGTGGCGACTTCCTGCTGCAACTGGAAGCCCGCGAACGCGAACGCACCGGCATCAGCAACCTGCGCGTGGAATTCAACCGCGTGCACGGGTTCTATATCGAAGTCAGCAAGGGCCAGACGGCCAAGGTGCCGGAAGACTACCGCCGCCGCCAGACGCTGAAGAAC
Organism: Achromobacter kerstersii; assembly: GCF_902859595.1. Classification (GTDB taxonomy): domain Bacteria; phylum Pseudomonadota; class Gammaproteobacteria; order Burkholderiales; family Burkholderiaceae_B; genus Achromobacter; species Achromobacter kerstersii. Next base: position 62,108 of record NZ_CADIJQ010000016.1, read on the forward strand.
GCCGAACGCTACATCACGCCCGAGCTCAAGACCTGGGAAGACAAGGTGCTGTCGGCGCAAGACCGTTCGCTGGCCCGCGAAAAATGGCTGTTTGAACAACTGCTGGATGTGCTGGCCGAACACGTGCGCCCGCTGTCTGATTGCGCGGCTGCCCTTGCCGAGCTGGACACGCTGGCCGCCCTGGCCGATCACGCGCGCCGCCACGACTGGATCGCGCCTGACTTGTCGGAACAGGCCGACATCGACATCGACGCCGGCCGCCATCCCGTCGTGGAACATGCCATCGAACGCTTCACGCCCAACGGCTGCCGGCTGGACCCGGCGCGCCGCATGCTGCTGATCACCGGCCCGAACATGGGCGGTAAATCGACGTACATGCGGCAGGTGGCGCTGATTGTGCTGCTGGCGCGCATCGGCAGCTTTGTGCCGGCGGCGCGCGCGCGCATTGGCAAGATCGACCGCATCTTCACCCGCATCGGTGCGGCCGACGATCTGGCCGGCGGGCGCTCGACCTTCATGATGGAAATGACGGAAGCCGCCGCCATCCTGTCGGCCAGCACGCCCAACAGCCTGGTGCTGATGGACGAAATCGGCCGTGGCACGTCCACCTACGACGGCCTGGCGCTGGCCTGGGCCATTGCCTGCCGCCTGCTGGCGCACAACCGCGCGCTGACGCTGTTCGCCACCCACTATTTCGAACTGACCCGCCTGCCGGCCGAACAACCGGCATCCGCCAACGTGCATCTGGCCGCGGCGGAATCCGCCAGCGGCATCGTGTTCCTGCACGAAGTGCGCGAAGGCCCCGCCAGCCGCAGCTACGGGATTCAGGTGGCGCAACGCGCGGGCGTGCCTGCCGCCGTCATCCGCCAAGCCACGCGTGAACTCGAACGGCTGGAAGCGCAGGGCGCGCCCACGCCCCAGCTGGGCCTGTTCTCTGCTGCGGCCGATGCCGATGCGCAAGCCTACGCCGAGGCCGAACGTTCCGACGCCATCGACGCGCTGGACGCCTTGCGCGAAGCACTCGCCACGATCGACCCCGACAGCCTCACCCCGCGCGAAGCGCTGGATGCCCTTTACCGTTTGAAGAAACACGTTCAATGAACCTCGATCACGCGTTGCCGCTCTTGGGCAATCAAAGCCCCAACGACTTCATGCGCCGCTATTGGCAGCGCAAGCCGCTGTTGATCCGCCAGGCCATCCCTGACTTCAAGCCGCCGCTCACCATCGCCGCCATCAAGAAGCTGGCGCGCCGCGACGACGTGGAGTCGCGCCTGATCTGGCGCGAGAACGGCGAATGGCAAATGGAGAACGGCCCGTTCGCGCGTCTGCCCAAAGACAACGAAGGCGACTGGACGCTGCTGGTGCAAAGCGTGGACCTGCTCAGCGACGCCGCGTCCGAACTCATGGGGCTGTTCCGTTTCATTCCCGACGCGCGCCTGGACGACGTGATGATCAGCATCGCCAGCCACGGCGGCGGCGTGGGCCCCCACTTCGACAGCTATGACGTGTTCCTGCTGCAAGCCGCAGGCGAACGCGAATGGCGTTACGGCCGTCAGAAAGATCTGTCGCTTGCGCCCGACCTGCCACTGAAAATCCTCAGCAACTTTCAGCCGGAAGAAAAAGCCGTGCTGGCCCCGGGCGACATGCTGTACCTGCCGCCGCAGGCCGCGCATGACGGCATTGCGGTCGGCGACGGCTGCATGACGATTTCGATAGGCTTTCGCGCCCCCACGCAAGCCACGCTGGCGCGCGGGCTGCTTGAGGCGGCGGCTGACCAGGTGATGGCCCGCGTGGGCTTGCTGGGCGGCCCTTACGGCGAACCCGCGCTGCCCGGCCCGAAGTTGTCTGCGGTGTACCGTGACCCCGGCCAGCCGGCGGTGGACACGCCTGCGGCCCTGCCCGATGCGCTGGTCGCCGCCACGCTGGAAACGGTTGAAAAGATGCGCTTCGATGATGCGCTAGCCTCGCGGTTCCTGGGCTGCTGGCTGACCGAACCGCACAACCAGAGCGTGTTCGACGCGCCCGAGGACATGGACGTGGATCTCGAAGAAGACTGGCCTGCCGCCGGCCGGCTGGTGCTGGATCGCCGCAGCCGCATGCTATATCGCGGCAAGCAGCTCTTCATCAACGGCGAAACCGCCATGACGCCCGCGGATGCCGCCTTGCGCCAGCTTGCGGATGCGCGCAGCCTGGATTGCGCGAACCCGGCCTGCGCGAAGCTGTCGCCCGAGGCCCGTTCATGCCTGGCGGATTGGCTGGATTCGGGGTGGATTCACTACGTGGCATCGTAGTATCCAGACACGTGCGCGTATCTTTCTCGAACAGAACGCAATCAGGTCTGATCGCAGGGACACATAAAGAAAGAGATAACACGAAGCTGAAAGGTTTGTTGCCGTTGGGATGCCACCTTTTTAACTTTCACACGCGATCGGACCGTGGGTTCCTGTAGCCTGGATTCTGGTTTCCCCTAAGGGGGTTTCAAGAGTCGTCATCTACAGGAGTCCAAAAATGATGAGCAAAACCTTGATTATTGCTTCGGTGCTGGCCGTCGCGCTCAGCGCTTGCAACAAGAAGGAAGATGCCCCGGCGCCCGCGACCAACCCCACTCCGGGTGCAAGCACGCCCGCACCCACCACCACGCCGCCGGCCACCTCGCCGGCTCCGGCCCCCACTCCTAACACCACGCCGGGTGGCGGTTCGACCACCCCGGGCGGCTCGACCACGCCCGCGTCTTAATAAAAACAGAGACGAACCCCCGCTCTGAAGACGTAAAAAAGCCCCGGCAATTCAATTGCCGGGGCTTTTTTGCGTCCTTTGAAAGCGGACAGGCCGGCATTTTAATGCCGGCCGTTTTCAGCTTTACATCTTGTCCTTCAGCACGCTCAGCAGACGCTGGGCGGTAGCGCTGCTGTCGCGCGCGCCGTTGGCGTCCAGCACCGTCACCGTGGTCTGGTCGCCCGTGGCGGCCAGGTGGATGCGGTACTGCGGCGCTTGAGCCGCCTTGTCGCCCGAGAACATGCGGCTGAAGAAGCCCGGTTGCTCGTTCTTTTCGCCGGTGTCGGTATCCACGTAGCGAACGAAGTAGTCGCCAGCGGAACGGTCGCGGTCTTCAACGGCGAAACCACCGCCGTCCAGCGCCACGCCAACGCGGCGCCATGCGCGGTCGAACGATTCGGCCACCAGCAGCGTTGCGCCTTGCGCACGGACATCTTCCTGCACGGCAGGCTTCTGCGGCGCGGCTTCCGCCTGCTGCACCAGCTTGCGGGCGTTGTCGACGTCGGAACCCAGGTAGACCATCATGCGGGCGAGCATGGCGGCGTTCAGGCCCGGATCTTCCTTGCCGTTTTGCCACTGCACTTGGCCGCCGTCGCTGCCGACGCGCTTTTCAAGCATCTGGCGATGGCTGACGAACACTTCGGTGTGACCGTTGACGCGCTCGACGCGGGTGCGGAATTTCTCGCGCTCGCCGCTATCCCAGGCCGATTCCAGCACGGCGCCCAAGGCTTGGCGCAACCAGCTTTCCGGAATCTTGGCGCGGTTTTCCGCCCAGTCGGTTTCGATCAAACCCGCACCGGGGTTGTTGCTGGCCACCGTGAAGCCGCTCTCGGTCCAGAAGTCGACCAGACGCGGGAACACGTCTTCCGGGGCACGATCAATGACGAGCCAGCGCAGGTCGCCATCACGCTCGACGCGCATGTCTTGGCGGCCGGGAAGCACATTGCTGGTCTTCGGGGCGGCGGCTTGCGCCTGGCCCTGCTGTTGGAACTGCGAATACGTCGTCGAGCCCGAGGCCGGCGCGCGGTAACGCGGATCACTGTTTGCCTGAGTCAGATCCGGCGGGATGCTCAGAGGCTCTCCACGCTGGGTGACGGCGCTCTTGTAGTTGACGGATTCTTCATTGCCCAGGAATTGATTGACCTCGCTGCAGCCGGCCAATAACACCAGAGACATCAATGCCGACAAACCGGCATGACGCTTGTTCATACGTATCCTCACGATATTTAGAGCAGACCCGTTTCCTGGAGCGCACGACGCACGATTTCGTGGTTCTGCGTTCCCAGTTCAACCAGCGGGAGCCGGTAGCCCAGTGCGCTGCGGCCCATTTCGGCCAACGCCCACTTGACGGGGATGGGATTGGCTTCAACAAACAAAGCCTTGTTCAGACGCGCCAGGTACGCATTAAGTTCACGCACCTTCGGCACATTGCCGGCCAGCGCCGCGGCGCACAGCTCATGCATGAGCTTGGGCGCCACGTTGGCGGTAACCGAGATGTTGCCACGCGCGCCCAACAGGATCAGGGCGGCGGCGGTGGGGTCATCACCGCTGAAAACCTGGAAGCTGGCAGGCGCTTCGCGCAGCAGCAAGCCACCGCGGGCGATGTCGCCGGTGGCATCCTTGATGCCGATGATGCCCGGCACCTGCGCCAGGCGCAGAACCGTTTCGTTGCTCATATCGGCAACGGTGCGGCCCGGCACGTTGTACAGGATGGTGGGCAGATCGACGGCTTCCGCGATGGTGCGGAAGTGACGGTACAAGCCTTCTTGCGACGGCTTGTTGTAATAGGGAACGACCGACAGGCCGGCCTGCGCGCCCACTGCCTTGGCGTGACGCGTCAGGTGGATGGCTTCGTCGGTGGAGTTGGCGCCCACGCCAGCGATGACCGGGATACGGCCAGCGGCATGTTCGACCGCAACACGGATCAGTTCCGCGTGCTCTTCCATGGAGACCGTGGGAGATTCCCCAGTGGTGCCCACCACCACCAGCGCATCGGTTCCTTCCTGAACGTGCCAGTCGATCAATGACCGGTAGGCAGCGTAGTCCAAGGTGCCATCGGGCTGCATGGGGGTGACCAGGGCCACCAAGCTGCCCTGGAAATTAACGCCTGCGGCGGTTGCAGGGGATGCCATAAATGTAGGGCTCCAACGCCCCACGGCAGGATGCCCCAGGGCCAGAATCAATGAAACCGCTGAGTTTAACGGATATTGGCCGAAATCCTACAGAAACCACTGGACGATAGTCGTTCCAAATTCGTACACCGGGCGCATCAAAAGCCAGAGCACATCGGTAACCAGCAGGACGATGACAATCACCAGACCGTAGGGCTCAATCTTCGAGTACTGCCAGGCCAGGCGGTTGGGCAGCAGGCTGAACAGGATGCGTCCCCCATCCAGCGGCAGGATCGGCAGCAGATTCAGCGCCATCAGCACCAGATTGATATTCACGCCCGCCACGCCCATCTGGAACCAGAACGATTCCTGCATGCCGGATTCCAGCATCAGACGCAGCGAAAAGGCCCACAGAATTGCCATGAACAGGTTCGCCGCCGGCCCCGCCAGCGCCACCCAGAGCATGTCGCGCTTGGGGCGGCGCAGACGGCCGAAGTCCACCGGCACCGGTTTGGCCCAGCCGAACAGCATGCCCGGGCTGCCCAGCAGCTTGGACGCAAGCAGGATGGCGACTGGCACCAGCAGCGTGCCAATCGGGTCGATATGGCGCGCCGGATTCAGGCTGATGCGGCCAGCCTCATACGCGGTGGGGTCGCCGAACATGCGCGCAACGTAGCCGTGCGCGGCTTCGTGCAGGGTGATGGCGAAAATTACCGGTATCGCGTAAACCGCAATGGTTTGGATGATGTCATTCATGGCGAACCGGATTGTAGATGAGCCGCGTGCCGGCGGGAGCCGGCACGCAAGGTAAAACGCAAGAGGGAAAAATCAGACAAGGCCAAGCGTGGCGGGATCGCCCCGGCCTACGCGAACCACGACGGGATCATCGCTGGTGAGGTCGATGACGGTGGTCGGCGATTGCGGGCAGGCGCCCGCGTCGATGATGGCCGCCAAGTCATGGTCGTAGCGATCGCGGATGGCTTCAGCGTCGTTCAACGCTTCCGTTTCGTCTTTGGGAATCAGGGTCGTGGACAGCAACGGCGCGCCCACTTGTTCCAGCAATCCCAGCATGACGACGTTGTCCGGCACGCGAATGCCGATGGTCTTGCGCGACGGGTGGGACACACGCCGCGGCACTTCCTTGGTGGCTTCAAGAATGAAGGTCCACGGACCCGGCGTTGCGGCTTTCAACAAGCGGTATTGCTTGTTGTCGACGCGCGCGAAATGGCCAATTTCAGCCAGATCGCGGCACAGCAAAGTGAGGTGATGTCTTTCGTCCAGGCCGCGTAGCCGGCGCAAGCCGTCCGCAGCGTCCTTATCGTCCAGCCGCGCGACTACGGCATAGCTGGAATCGGTGGGTACGGCCACAAGGCCCCCATCGTTCAGCCATTGGGCTGCCTGCTTCAGCAGGCGAGGTTGAGGATTCGCAGGATGAATAGATAAATGCAGAGCCATGGGTTTATCCTAACACTCTTGAATGCCGCCCAGCATGGCGCGGCGATGCAAAATGGCGGGAACGCCGACCCGCCCGGAGAAACAGTATGCGCCTCGATGACTCGCGCGAAAGCGACAATGTGGAAGACCGACGTGCCAGCGGTCCCCGAATCGGCGGCCGGGGAACCATCGGCATCGGTACGATAGTACTTGCCTTGGTGGCCATGTACTTTGGCGTGGACCCCAACGTGGTCTTGCAGATGGCCGAAGGCCCGCCTGAAACCCAGCAGCAAGCGCCCGCCACGCGCCCGCCCGTGAACGATCCGCAAGCGCGCTTCGTGGCCAAAGTGCTGGGCGAAACCGAAGATACCTGGAGCGCCATTTTTCAGAAAGATCTGAACCGGCAATACGTCGCGCCCAAGCTCGTGCTGTTTCGCGGCGCGACGCCCACGGCCTGCGGCACCGGCCAGACGGCGATGGGCCCCTTCTACTGCCCCGGCGACAGCAAGGTGTATATCGACCTGGCGTTCTTTGATGAATTGCAGAACCGCTTCAAGGCGCCGGGCGACTTCGCTCAGGCCTACGTGATTGCGCATGAAGTCGGCCACCACGTGCAGCACTTGCTGGGCATCTCGGACCAGGTCGACCAATTGCGCCGCCGCAATCCGGCTCAAGCCAACGTGTTGTCGGTGCGGATCGAATTGCAGGCTGACTGTTTTGCCGGCCTGTGGGCGCAGCGCGCGAATGCGGCGCGCAACATCCTGGAAGGCGGCGACGTGGAAGAAGCGTTGGCGGCAGCCACCGCCATTGGCGACGACCGTCTGCAAAAGCAGACGCAAGGCTATGCCGTGCCGGACTCATTCACCCATGGCTCGTCGGCTCAGCGCGTGCGCTGGTTCAAGCGCGGCCTGGACAGCGGCAACATCAAGCAATGCGATACGTTCTCAGCCAGCACGTTGTAGGCGCGGGATGAAGGCGCGTTGTCCGGCTATCTTTTGGCTGTATATCCATCCAGTCAAAAGATCGACACCGTCTTCATCTTGTAAGATTACGCCCCCTCGCACTGTTTCCGCGCATGAGTCCCCTGCGCCGACGCGAGCGGCGCCGCGCACCTGAAGCGCAATTCCAAGACCCTACCTCTGTTTTATGGCCAACAAGTTCGAACCGCTAATCACCGTTGATGAGGTGCAAGAGATCCTTGCCGAACCCAAGGAAACCGTAAAGCCGATCGCCTGGGTGCCCAAGCCCGCCGCCAACAACATCCAGTGGATGGAGTTCGCCAGCGTCTGCAAGGTCAAGGGTGAAGTGCGCGACGACGTGATCTTTCGCGTGACCTACCGCGGCGCGCGCACCGTGGTGCACGGCCAGGCCACGATTTTCCTGACGGAAGCGTTCTGTGTGAGCCTATTCGTCGGTCCGCACCGCGTGTTCGGCGTGGACACGGACGACTCCTTCCACACCAGCCTGGTGGGTGAAGGACGGCCGCAATACCGCAAGCCGCTGGCCGACCGCAGCCATGAACATATCTGGGTGGACGAAGGCGAAGGCTATGCCGAGCCCATCGTGCCCGCCCTGCACACTATCGGCGCGCTGATGCAGTACTTCCTGCCGCGAGCGAACCTGACGCTTGCAGGCGGATTTGCGCATCCCCTCAAAGGCCGCCAAATCGAATTGATCCTATGAGCACTTTTCTGGAAGCCTCCGGCTGGACTGTCCTGCCGGCCGGTGAACACGCCATTCGCGCCGTCGCCCCCATGACGTTGGGGCTGGACGGCCAGCACGCGGCCTTCTTCATCGCGCACCCGGACGACGCCACGTTCTATCTGACCGACGCCTGTGAGACCACGATGCACGCGTCCAGCTACGGCATCGACGTGGGCGCCAAGCGCATTGACATGCTGAACGAAACGCCCGGCGTCAGCCTGGCGCACTTCGACCGCGACGGCGCCATCGTTGCCTCGGGCCCCAACGAGCAGCTGCAAGAAGCGCTGTGGGACGCCGTGAAGCTGGCGATGGCCTTGTCGTTCCAATGCGCCAAGTGGATGCCGCGCTTCAGCCAGTTGCGCTTTCGCGCGCAGGTGGGACGCGCGCTTGCCGAAGGCGTAGGCGTGAACCGCATGGTCAAGGGCGCACGCGCCAAGGCCAGCAGCGGCCACACGGCCGACTTCGCGTTCGCCGTTCGTGCGGCGGGCAGCACGGCGCTGACCTACATTGAGCCGATTGCGCTGAAGGCCGGCAAGAAGATGGATTGGACGCAGGTCTACCAAACCCACGGCAAGATGTCGGACGTGAAGATGGCGAATGCGCGCCACTCACGCATGGTCATCCTGGAAGACGGCGCAACGGCTGAAGAATTCAAGAAGGCTGTGACCATTCTTGAGCAGTCCGCCACGGTGCAGACGCTGGCCAAGACGCGCGATTGGCGGGAAGTGTTTTCCGGCTAGGAAGACATCCAGGAAGGGATCACTAGGATGGGATCACTAGGATGGGATCACTAGGACCGGATCACTAGAACGGGATCACTGAGACCGGATCACTGAGACCACATCGCTAAGACGGCATGTTCGTCAGGCCGTCGACGATCTCGCGGCCATGCGATATGGCCGCGTGCACGGCCTCTCGCGGACTGTAGACGAAACCGCCTTCGGCAAAACGGGGAACCGGGTATTCGTCGCCGCCTTCCAGCACGGCGCCTGCCTGAACCACCATTATCGAGGCGATGAATACGGGGCCGCTGGGCAACGCTTGAACCTCTGCGTCCGCGCCCCGGGACACCTTGGCCGTCAGCCGGTATCCCTTGTAGATCAAGTTGTTTGGATGCACTTCGAATGCCCTCTTTCTGCGGTCGAGCATACTCCGGGCTTTCATGACAGTTCAGATATGTTTTGTAACCTGGGCAGAAAATAGAAACATTGTTGCACCGCAAGAATTACGTCCCCATTTCTCAAATCCTGAGATGCTGAAACGCGTATTTGGCGGATAGGCAAGCCTGACGCGGGCTGCGGCGCAACGCCAGGTTCGCCGCACCCGCATCGTCGCCCGGTCTTACGGGGATTTCCCTAAGTCCTGTTGCGAAATCGCATCTTCCGCCGGAAGCATGGCCGTCGCCCGCATGTAGTCATCCAGCGCCCAGCCTCGCCCCAGCAGGATCATTCGCGTGTGCAGATCCTCCTGAACACGGGGCGCCACCTCGCGCCCCAGATAGCGCAACTGCTTACGGCGCAGATCCACGTATCCCAGCTCGTAATGCCGCGCCAGCCCCATCCACAAGCGATGCGCGCCGGTGGACTGGCGCGCGCCGCTGATGATGCACAGGCCCGCGTCCAGCCCCCACCGGTACACCGCCGTCGCCAGCCCCATGCCTTGATACGGCGCGGCGTACTTCGAATGCGGCGCACGCACGTAGGGGTCGGCGCGCTTGCCCACTTCGATCAGCCGGTTGAACACGGTGTAGCCCGCCACCCGGTCGCGCTGCACATCCACCACATACACGTAGTACTCGCCGTCCGCCTCGCGATAGCGAAGCACGATGCCAGGGATGTCGGTCTTGACCTCCGGCAGGGCGTGCAAGCGATCCAAAGGGCGGTTCATCCGCGCGTGTATGGCATCGAGTTCGTTCTCCACTTCTTGGGGAGCATGATTGACGTCGATGCGTAGTTCCATCACTCCGCTCATGAAACGCGAGAGCGAATGCAATGCGTGCAGTGCCAACGTAGGCAAGGCCACCTCCTGTACAGCGTTGATAAAAAAATAGCCGCATTCGCGGCTGGGAATGGATGGGTTATGGGTGTGGGCTAGGCCGCGGCATGCGTGTCTGCCGGCGTCCAGCCGTTGGCATGTTGGGCCAGGGATTGCCCGTCGGGTTGGCCGAAGAACGCCGGAAACTGCCGCGCCCCCTTGCGGGTGACCGACAGCGCGCGCGAATCCAGATCCTTGGTGATCCAGCCGCGCTGCACCACCGCGTCAAGCAAGGCCGCACCCAGCGCGCCGCCCAGGTGCGAACGGCGCTCGCTCCAGTCCAGGCACGCGCAAGCAAAGCGCCGGCGGCGTTGCCGGGCCTGCGCCACGTCCACGCCCACCTGTGCAAGCGATGCTTCGCCCAACGGCGTCAGCACGTAATCGCGGCCATCAGGCGTGAGCCATTGACGCGCGATCATGGCGTCGTGGATGCGCACGGCCAACGTGCCGGCCATGTGGTCGTAGCAGGTGCGGGCTTCGCGCAATGCAGAGGGCGTATTGGGTTTGAACGGCACGCGCTCGGCGCCGGCCACGACAAGCAACGCTTCCAGCGCGTGCGCCACTTCACCATTGGCCAGGCGGAAGTAGCGATGCTTGCCTTGCACCGCCATCTCGACCAGGCCCTGCTCGCGCAAGCGCTGGAAATGGCTGCTGGCTGTGGATGCGCCAATGTCCGCCGCCGACGCCAATTCCGTCGCGGTGCGCGCGCGGCCGTCCAGCAGCAGGCACAGCATGCGCGCGCGGGCCGGGTCAGCAATGGCGCCTGCCACGGCCGAGAGATTGACGTCGGCGAACTCGGATTCCATGATTCGCTACAGACCAAAGTGTTGTGTGCAAGGCATAAGCATACTGCGACTCATCTCAAGAAAACATCCGACGCGTCTGAAAACCCATGCCTACTGCTCAACCCTTCTTCGGCTGGAAAGTCCTGGCCGCCACATTCGTCCTGGCCATCTTCGGTTGGGGAGTCGGCTTCTACGGCCCGCCGGTCTTCCTGCACGCGGTGGTGCAGCGCACCGGCTGGAGCGTGGCGCTGGTGTCCGGCGCCGTCACCCTGCATTTTCTAAGCGGCACAATCGTCGTCGCCAACCTGCCGCGCCTGTATCGCCGCGTGGGCGTGCCGCAAGCCACGTTGGGCGGCGCAGTGCTGCTGGCGCTGGGTGTGGCCGGCTGGTCGCAAGCCCAGGCCCCGTGGCAACTGTATGCGGCGTCGGTGCTCAGCGGCATGGGGTGGGTGGCGCTGGGCGCCGCCGCCGTGAACGCGCTGATTGCGCCGTGGTTCGTGCGTCGCCGGCCTGCCGCGCTGGGCATGGCCTATAACGGCGCCAGCGTCGGCGGCATCGTGTTTTCACCGCTGTGGGTGTTCCTGATTGCCCAAGCCGGCTTTGCGCAGGCCGCCTTGTGGGTAGGCGTTGCGATGGTGCTCGTGATTGCGTTGCTGGCGCGTAAAGTGTTCGCCGTCACGCCGCAGCAGCTTGGCCAATTGCCCGACGGCGACACCGCCGCCACGCCCGCCGCGTCATCCGCCTCCCCCCTTCCCCGCGTCAGCAACCTGTGGCGTGACCGCGCTTTCCTGACGTTGGCGGGCGGCATGGCGCTGGGGCTGTTCGCCCAGATCGGGCTGATCGCGCATTTGCTGTCGCTGCTTGCGCCCTTGCTGGGTGCGCAGACGGCGGGCGTGGCGATGGGGCTGGCCACGGCGGCCGCCATTGCAGGCCGCATGCTGGTCGGCGCGTTGATGCCTGCGGGCGCGGATCGGCGCAAGGTGGCCTGCGTGGCCTATGCCATCCAGATCTGCGGATCGCTCACGTTGATGCTGGCCGCCGACCATGCCTGGGCGGTGTGGGTGGGCGTCGTGCTGTTTGGCTCGGGCATCGGCAATGCCACCTCGTTGCCGCCGCTGATCGCGCAAACCGAATTCGCCCGCGAAGACACCGGGCGCGTGGTGCCGCTGATTGTGGCGCTATCGCAAGGCGCCTACGCCTTCGCACCCGCCCTGTTCGGCCTGCTGCGCGCCGTGCTCGACACGACGGGGCAATCGATGATCGGCTTCCTGGCGGTAGCGGCGCTGGTGCAGGCCGCGGCCATTGTCTGCTTCATGGCCGGGCGCGGTGCGGCGGCCGCGCGCGGCAACGTGCCTGATGACGCCGCGCACGCCCTCAGTCCAGCCCGCCCCGGCGCGCAACAAGACCGGCCATGACCGCGTTGCCCCCTTCGCTGGCCAGCCCTTGCGCCACGCCCTGGCGGTCGGCCAGCGTGCGGTTCTGGCTGACTTTCCACTTGCCTTCGATACGCGAAATCGGAATCTCGACGCCCACAATCGCCCGCATCTGCGCCGCAATGAAATCCGCCGGCGCCTGATCCACGCTCCACGGTTGCGTGCGCGCCTTTTCCTGGCTGTTGGTCAGCGCCTCCAACTGCGCGCGCAGCCAGGCGGGATCATCCTGAATGACAGGCGTGCCCCACACATGCACGGCCACAAAATTCCACGTAGGCACGACCTTGTGCGTCTCGGCCTTGGTGGCATACCACGACGGCGTAATGTAGGCCTGCGCGCCATGAAAAACGATCAGGCATTCCTGCCCCGCCGCCAGTTGCGCCAGCTGCGGATTCGCGCGCGCCACATGCAGCCGCAGCACGCCGTGCGGGCCTTCGGGATAGAGCAGACAGGGAATATGGTTGGCCATCAGCCCGGCGTCCCCGCTGGTCATGATGACGCCCAGCGGATGGGCGCGGATGAAGTCATGCTGGACGGCAAGGTCGTCTTCACGGAAAGCGGACGGCAGATACATGGCGGGGCTGAAGTGGTCTGGAAAAATCCCAACATAACGCCTTCGTGGCCCCATGCACAGGGCCATCGAACTGCTGTTTCATGGAGCCAGCCAGTCAAGCTGCCAAGGCGGCTATCGTCGGACGCGCTCGTACGCCTGGTTCATGCGATCTCTCGCCTCGGTTTCCAGCGCATACGCGCGGTCGTAGCTTTCCAGGCACCCCGGCGTGGGGCTGGGCCACTTGATTGCGGCGATGGCTGCAGTGAGCTCGTCGCGGGCGCGCTGCCATTCCTTCACAGCGGCATACCATTCCTTGGCGGTGTCCATAGTTTCCTCCCTATGTGCACCCGTCCATCGTAGCGCCGGCATGCATGCCGCAACCGCGCTGCGCCGCAGTAATAAAGGATGATCTCCATTTCCTGACAGGGTTTACCCCGCCCGTGTGCCCGCGGAAATGTCTGCGCCGACACGCATTGCGCGGCACATAATTAGCACTGCGCTGGCGCGGACGCCGCCCCTGTCTGGAAAGGAAAAATCATGAACGTTCGATTGACCCTGGCCGCCTGTTGCACTGCCGCCGCCGCGCTGGCCGGCTGCACCAACCTGCCCCACGCAGAAAACTATTCCACGGAACTCGGAGAATCACAGGCGCAGCTGCAACCGGACCCCGTCTGGAGCGGCGGCCGCATCTGGGTGCGCCCCGCCCCGCCGATCAGCAGCCAGTACGACAAGAAGATCTTGCTGGAACCGATCACGTACATTCCCGGCGACCGGCCCGACCAGTTGGACATGAAGAACAACCCCGTCCTGCGCGAGCGCGTCCTGGCGTACATGAATGAAGCGGTGCGGCGCGAACTTTCGAAAGCAGGCTATCAATTGGTGGCGGCGCCCGCGCCACGCACAATGCGCGTGCGGGCCGCCATCACCGCCACCTTCAAGAACGACCGCGATCCGCGGGCGATGGAGTACATCCCGATTGGCTTTGTGCTCGGCCAGGGCGCCAAGGCTGCCGGCATCCGCGACGACTCCGCGCGGCTGCTGATTGAGGCGTCCGTACGCGACGCCAACACCAACGAACTGCTGGTCGCATCGCTAGGCGCCGTCACCGGCGGCAATCTGCCCCCGGACAAAACACCCACGCCGGACGACGTGCGCGCCGCCCTTGACGATTGGGCGCATCAGGTCACCGAGCAATTCAACCGCATCTGGCTGAACGCGGGACCTTGACGGCGGCGCCCGGCGAACTTTCCGAATCTGCGTAAAATCGCGCAGCCCCAATGGCGTGCGCGGCGGACATTTGCCGTCACGCGCAGCGCGAATTTCGCGGTCAAGAAGTGGCGGCGTGCCACAAGCGGGGAACATAGTCGCCACCGCTGAGGTCAAAACGCCCAAGTTTTTTCTTAAAAATCACGATGTGATGAATATTGACGTCAACCCTCACTTACTCACAGCCACGGCTAATGCTACTGTTCCGCCTGTGCAAGGAGTACATGCAATGGATCAGAAAACGAAGCCCTGGGCCTTTCCCAAGCCTCATCCGGAAAACACCCCACGTGGTGAGCGCAATAAACAGGAGTTTGACGCTCCGCCCGAAGTCAAAAAAGCCGCGCCCAAACCGCGCGCCAAGAAAGAGCCTCCGGCCGCCAGCCGCGTACGCTCATGAGCTTGCCAGCCAGGACACGCGCCGCCATGACGGCGGCGCCGTCCTTTCAGCGCTGGCTGCTTTCCCCCTTTCCCTTCCCGCGGGACTTGCGCTGACACGCCCACGGCGTGATTGACGGTTCAAATCAGGCCCGGCCATACTCTGGCGGCCTGGACCGATCAACACCACCATGACCGCTTCCATCCTGCTTGGCATCACCATCGTGCTCGCCGCCGGTTGGGGCGCGCTGGCGCTATGGATACGCGCCCCCTTACCCGCAAGCCTGCGCGCCGCGCTCGCAATCGCGTGGACAGCACTGGCGCTTGCCGCCATCGCCGCACTGATCTGGCCCGCATGGCGGCCTGCGGGCATCGGTTTTGCCGTGGCGCTGCTGGGGATGCTGATTTGGTGGCGCTGCATTCGCCCGTCAAACCACCGCGATTGGATTCCGGAAGTGGCGCAGCAAACCTACGGCGACATCGACGGCGATCACGTCACCCTGCACAACGTGCGCAACTTCACCTGGCGCACGCGCACCGACTTCACCCCGCATTGGGAAACACGCCACTACGCGCTGCACGAACTCGAATCCGTGGACGTGGCGCTGTCGTATTGGGGCCGCCCCGCCATCGCCCATGCGCTGGTCTCGTTTGGCTTTGGCCACGAACGCTATGTCGTGTTTTCAGTGGAGATCCGGCGTAAGCGAGGCGACAGCTTTTCCGAGATCGGCGGCTTCTTCAAGCAGTACGAACTAAGCGTCATCGCATCCAGCGAAGAAGACAGCCTGCGCGTGCGCACGAACGTGCGCGGTGAAGACGGCTATCTGTACCGCATCCACATGCCGCCAGACAACGCGCGCTCGCTGTTTCTGGCCTACGTGAACACGGCCAACCAGTTGCGCGACACGCCGCGCTTCTATCACACGCTGACCGCCAATTGCACCACCATCGTGTTCCAGATGGCGCGCCGTATCGTGCCAGGCCTGCCGCTGGATTACCGGCAACTGGTCTCTGGCTATCTGCCTGAATATCTTTATGAATTGCAGGTGCTGCAAGGCGCTGACAACGCCTCGCAATATCGGCAGCTGGGCCGATACACGGACCGCGCCCGCGCCACGCAAACGCAGACGGAATTGCCCGCCCAGCCGGCCGCTTTATCGTCCACCGAATCATCCACCGAATCGACCACTGAATCGCCCACAACCTTCTCGCAAGCCATCCGGGAAGGCGTACCGGGGCTTGAACCCGCTGCAACGGCACACACCGCTGCGCGTGTCACCAGCAACGCTACGCGTTAGCCACCCACGTCACCACTTGATTGCGGCCCGTTGTCTTGGCCTGATACAGCGCCTGATCCGCGCACTTCAGCACGGCGCCGGCATCCGCGTCATCGTCGGGCCAGCGGGCCGCGCCAATCGAGACAGTGACATGGCCGACGCCGCCCGGCATCAGGTGACCTTCGGTGGCGTGACGAATGCGCTCGGCGATGGCGCGGGCCGCGTCCGGGGACGCCCCCGGCATCAGCACCAGAAACTCTTCGCCGCCCACCCGGCAGCACGCGTCGTCGGCGCGCACGCAAGAGCGCATGATGTCCGCCAGCGCCGTCAGCACGACGTCGCCGGCCGCATGCCCAAAGGTGTCGTTGACACGTTTGAAGTGATCCAGATCCAACGCCAGCACCGCAAACGGCAGCCGTGCGGAGGTCAGCCTTGATAACTCGTTGGCCATGCCCCGGCGATTCAACAGGCCGGTCATCGGGTCCGTCATCGTCTCGGCGTTCAACTTGCCAATCTGGCTTTCGTGCTGCGCCATGGTGAAGCCGACGGCGTCGCGCAGTTGTTCGGCTTCGAAGTAATTGGCCTGTACCGATTGAATCAACGGCGCGGCCTGTTTGGCATCACCCGACTTCATCGCGCGCGCCAGCGTTGCCAGCGGCCTGGCGATCCAGAAGCCCATCGCCGACACCATCAACAGCATGACGAGCGCCGCGGGAATCGAGTATTCAAAGATCCGCCACATCAGCCCGTGCAAGGGCGCAAGCGTCTCGGCCACGGGCCGTTGCACCACCACGCCCCAGCCGCCCAGGCTCATGTGCGCATAGCCGGCCAGCATGGGAACGCCCTGGCTATTGGTGACCGCCATGGAGCCGGACTCCCGGCGCAACAGGGCCTGGATGACGCGATTCGAGTCGCCCCCCGTTCCAATCCGGCGATGGTCGCGGTGGTACAGGATATTGCCGTCGGCCCCGACCACATAAACGTAGGAACCATCACGGTAGAAATGCTCTTGCAGCAGGCGGTCCAGTTCGGTGTTGTGCTGAAGGTAAAGCGCCGCCCCCACAAAGCCCAGGTACTTGCCCTGCGCATCCCGCACGGGTTCGGTCAGCGCCACCGTCCATAACCCTTGTGACGACAGATACGGCGGCGTCACATTGCCTGATTGCGCTGCGCCGCGCAGATCGACGCCCGAGGTCGTTCTGCCCTGCGTTTCCGCACCGGGCAGCAGCGACGCAAAGGCCACCATCGCCCCCTTGGCATCCACCACCGCCGCAGCAATCACACCGTCCGATTGCTCGGCCACGCGTAACACCTCTTCGTCCATCTCTGCCGGCGCATCCATCATCTTCGCCACACGGCGCGCGCTGGACTTCAACTGCTGCTGAATGGCGCCGACGTAGATATCCACCACTTCAGCCAGCTTCACCGCATAGGCGCGGTTGCCCTCAAGCGTCGTGGCGACAAGTTGTTCCTTCTGCACCGTGTACGCCGCGAACAGCGCATTGGCAAACGCCACGGCCGCGCTGAACACGGACAGGCCGACAACGAGATACAGCAATGTGATCCTGGGTTTACGCAAGCGGCCTCCGATTTTTTTGTCAGATACGTTCTAGCATCTGCTTGTCGGATGAACCATTGTTGCGCGCATCAAGAATCAAAAAAACAACAGCTAAGCCGGGGAAATGGACCCCGCAATTCTGGCGGGATGGCACCTTCCGCGGCGGGGTCTGCCGCCGAACTATTCCTGCGGCTCGGCACTATCCGCGGCCAGTTCCGCCGCCGTGGCCGCCGCCGGCGTTGCCCTGAACGACACGCCCAGCCGGTTGAACGCGTTCATCAGCCCAATCGCATACGTCAGATCCGCCAGCTCCTTGTCGGTGAACTCGGCGGCGGCGGCCGCGTAGTCCTCGTCCGGCACGCCGGTCTCGGACACGCGGGTCACACTTTCAGCCCAGGCCAGCGCCGTGCGTTCGCGGCGGCTGAACACGGCGCCGGCCTCATGCCATACGGGCACCAGCACCAGCTTGTCGATGGCGACGCCCTGCTTGACCAAGTCGCGCGAATGCATGTCGATGCAATAGGCGCAGCCGTTGATCTGCGACACCCGAAGAAAGACAAGATCGATCAGCGTCTTCGGCAAGCCGCAGCGCTGAAGGTAAACGTATACCCCGCCAAAGGCCTTGTAACCGTCGGGCGAAGCGTGGGCGTAATCGAGGCGGGGAGCGCTCATGATGGGTCCTGGATAGAGAAGATCAGAACCGCTATCGTGCGCCTTCTTGGCCTAGCGCGATAGAGCCATAAACCACCATATCGACTAGGTCATGACGGCGCGCCGCACAGCCTGCGCCAGACGGCGTTTCCCTCACCAATCTGCCGGCGCACGGGGGCAGGCGTGTCGTCAACCTGCTGCGCGTCATCGAAATAAATCGGGCGCGCATGCTCGCAGTATTCAACGCCCACCCGGGCCGGCGCCACGCACCCAGTCGCGCTTAAGCTCAGCAGCAATGGCAGCGTCATCCATGCGAGCCGTTTGATCTTGCACATCTCGTGCCTCCTGCCGGGCGTGATCCGCCTGCTGGTTGATGCGCGCATCGCGCTGCTCGCGTTCGGCCGCGCGGCCAGCGCCGCGTCCACGCAAGTAAGCCAGTACCAATAACGCGATGGCCCCGAAAGCGGCCAGCACCATCTTGTTGAATCGCTCAAGCCATGTGCGCATGAAGGCTTACCTCTGCCAAGCGGGCTTGGGCATACAGCGCCGCCCACGTGTGCGGATGCGGCTTGCCCGGGCGCCAGGTACGCAAGTACAGCGCCCACGCGCCGTCGGCATCACCGGGCGCCGGCAAGCGCCAAGGGTCCGTCCATAGCAGCAGACGCGCGAAACCTGCGGCCAGCACATCGTCCGTTTCCAGCGCGGTGTAGACGGCTGCGGATAGCGGGGGCACGTTGCGGGCGGCGCACAGGTTGTGCGCGGCGTCGCGGCTGGACGGGTGCGTCAGCACGCCAAGTACCCCACCGTTTTTTTCGAACTGCCAGAACCCGCGAGCGGGGCCGTTGATCTGGCGGCGATGTTGGAAGCGGCTTTCTTGAAGGCCGATGGCAAGCAAGAGGATACGGGCCGCGGGGGAGGTCATGACGGGCGGCAGCAAAGTGAGCGCGGGGGAGATGGCGGTGTGGATTAGGGTGTCAAGGTTCATGGTTGTTTTTTCGCCCCTAGCGCATCACGCCGCGCTGCAATCGTTGAAGTCATCGTTATGGATTCCTTATATGTTTGGCGGTCACAGAGGCCACATAAAATGCTGCGGAGGCAGCAAGGGCCGCATCGCCCGCGCTGGCCCAACCGACCAAGAAGATGCGGCAGGCTGCGCCGGTCGCAGTCAACCCGACCAATGCCAGGCCGATGCGCTCTAGCAAGGTGTCTTTGATCGACTTGGAAAGAACGGCCAGCGCCGCCCCGCCTGCCACGATCAGCCAGCAAACGAATGCCAGGACGGCCCACAACGTGAGGTAGACGGTGCTGTCCATGTCATATCCTGTGGTTGTCTTCCGGTGCACGAGCGGAAGGCCGGCCCCGCACGCGGTCTATGACCGCCTGCCACATGTCCGGTATGGGAAACGCTTGCACGGCTTCCCACGCCCGCGACACAACCGCCATGCCGAACATGCCGACCAGAAATCCCGTGAGTCCCTCGGGAATCCCCAGCACCGCAGACAGATAGGGCGCGGCGTAATACGCGCCAAGCGACCCGCTGATTGCCATGCTGATTCGCGCCGTCCACGATCCATGCAGATAGCGCATGGACACCGCCGCACCCAGTACACCAGCGAACTTCGCCGCCAAGGCGTCGAAATCTTGGAGGTTCATTCGCATCCCCTAAAGACAATGAAAAGCCCGCTAGTGCGGGCCGGTAAAAACACGAAACGCTGATTTGCGCTACAACTCGGGCCTTTTGCCTCATGAAACCTTGGTCCCGCCGTCAGCCCCGCCGCAAGTCCACGCCCACCTTGGCTGAAGCGCTGACGCGCTATCTGGCCGAGGTTTCGTCCACAAAGAAGGGCCACGCGGCAGAACAGTCCATCGCGCGCGTCTGGCGCGCTACGCGCCTGGCCATCAGGCCGGTTGACCGGATTCGCAGCTCAGATCTGACTGAACTTCGCGACGAGTGGCTGAAAGACAGGGCGCCGGCCACCGTCGTACGGCGGATGGCCTTTCTGTCCCACGTCTACACGGTGATTCGCAAAGATTGGGGCTTCGACCAGTTGGCCAATCCGGTGCAGCTGGTGCGCCGTCCAGCGGTAGACGACGCGCGCGACCGCCGGTTGTTCGACCGCATCACGTTGCGAGGCGTCTCCGACGACGACTGCCCCCGCAAGGAACTGGAATGGATCATCCGTGCCACCCGGTCGGCCGAGCTCCCCACCATCCTGACGGTGGCCAAAGAGACCGGTATGCGCCGGTCCGAAGTGGTCGGCATCCAGCGTGAGCACCTGGACCTGATGCACGGCGTGGTGCACCTGCCACATACAAAAAACGGGCGCGCGCGAAATGTTCCGCTGACGCCACGCGCGCGCGAGGCTCTGCGGCGCTGGGTCACCGGCAAGCCCCTGCGGGGCCGCATCTTCACAATGCAGCCGGGCTCCGTCACGCGTGCATTCATCCGGGCGAGGCGGCGCGCGCGATTGAGCTATGAACGGATGTGCCGCCAATACGGCCGTAGGCCGAATGGCGCCTATTTCCGCGACCTGCGGTTTCATGACCTTCGGCACGAAGGCACCTCGCAGCTGGCAACGGTGTTCCAGATTCACGAGCTGGCCAAGGTCAACGGCAACGTGGACACGCGGATGCTACTGCGCTACTACCACCCACACGGCCGAGAGTTAGCCCAGAAGCTGGTGCGCAGCCCATTGGGACGGCGACAACTGGAAGAAATGCGCCGTGAGCGCGATCTCGAGTCGGAGGCCCTCCCCCTGGCGGCGTAGATCCTAAGTCTCGTCCGAATCCGCTTCGTCCGGTCGCGGCGGCTCGTCCGCGGTCAGCCATGCCGGCAGCGCGCCCCAGCCTGGGTAGCTGACTTTGCCGCCAGCGCCATCATGGTCGGCACCGATTGAATACGGCATGCCAGTCGCCACCACCCATAACGGCGTGGTGCGATAGTCGTCGACCATGACCCACGCCTCACCCACACGTCGCGGCCATTTGCCCGCGGGCGGCGCTGGCGGAGCATCCTCGTATGCGCCGTAGGCGATATTGAACGTGCCGGGCGATAGCGCCAACTCGTTCGCGACGGAAGCGTAAAGGTACAGGCCGTCGTCATCGGTCTGAAAAACGTCCTTATGCATACTGTTTTCTCCTAAAAATGAAATTTGCACTGCAAATGCGAGGGGGATGGGCAGCCGACAACTGGATGCGCTGCGCTCGCATGACCACGACCTGAAGACTCAGGGCGGTGACGGCGTAGGACTTTTGGTTTTCGCGGACTTCGGCCAGCCGGCGGCGCCCTGGGCCGAGGTTGCGCCTGACCGATGGAACAACCAGGCAGCCACCGGGTTTCGGGTGAGCACCGGCACGACAGGCGGCACTGAAACGCGCTCTTTGAACACCGCGTATCACCCGAGAATTCATGCATAGCGACCACCTCACTGCAAATGCAAGGGC
>NZ_CADIJQ010000017.1 GCF_902859595.1 Achromobacter kerstersii
CAGTGAAACGCCTTCGCGCCGATGATAGTGGACGGACGTCTGTGAAAGTAGGTCATCGTCAGGCTTTTATTCCGCAAAACCCCACAGGTAACCCTGTGGGGTTTTGTCTTTTATAGTGAGAACCCAAGGTGTTCGTGATATTAGGTGATACCTGATATCACTTGAGTAGTTGGGTGTTCGTTGCAGTGCTGAAGCAGTACCCAGAATTCGAGCGGTTGATGAGTCAGGCAACCCCTCAAGCAGTTACGCTTGACGACCATAGCAAGGTGGTACCACTCCTTCCCATCCCGAACAGGACAGTGAAACGCCTTCGCGCCGATGATAGTGGACGGACGTCTGTGAAAGTAGGTCATCGTCAAGCTCTTATCTCGCAAAGCCCCGCCGGTTCCCGGCGGGGCTTTGTTTTTGTGCCTTTGCCGCATGAAATTCGGCGCAAAAATTCGTGCGTCAACCTTCGGCAATCAGGCTGTGAGCCGCGCCAATGTTGAATGTGCACAAATAACAACGTCCGTGGGCGGGCGGAGTTTGTGCGGTAAGATTGACCGAGTCAATTCGTTGGAGCGTTATCGTGAGTGATCCCCAGACCCCTGTGCCCGGTACGACGTTAGACCTGCGCACGCTGACCCACGTGGCTTATGGCTTGTTCGCCTTGGGCTTCCTGACGAGCGGAATTCTGGGCATTGCGACGCTGGCTGCGGTTGTGCTGATGTACCTGAAGCGCTCCGATGCGGCCGGCACGGTATATGCCGCCCACTTCGACTGGATGTTGCGCACGTTCTGGTGGGCGATGTTGTGGCTCGCCATCAGCGGCATCGCGGTGTATATCTTCATCGGCTGGATCGGATTGATCGCGACGGTAGTGTGGGTGTTGTACCGGCTGATCAAAGGTTGGCTGGCGTTGCTGGAAGGCAGTGCACCAACCACGTACGCTTGACCTGTACAGCACGTTAAAAAGGCCGGCATATCGCCGGCCTTTTCATGTCTGCGCGTCGGGCATTCACTGATGCGTAAGCGTTTGCTGTGCGGCGCGTATCAGGCATGCCCTGCCGACCTTGCCGCTCATCCGTGGGGTAGGGCTCGGGATACGTCCATGCGTGCGGCTGGCGCCTCTTCTATGAGCCTTGCGAGCGCTCGTGCATACGGGGTGCATGCGCCACAAGTGGAGGGCGGTTGCCTTTCGCAGGCTGTAGCCACGAACCGCTTGAAAGGCAGCTTGAAAAGGCGGCTTGAAAAGACGCACTCAGCTTGCCGATCATGGAAGTTGATCGAATGGATATCATGCGGGAATTTGCCGTCTCCAAAGAACATGGAGGACCGGTTTGCGCGAAGGGTTGCGCTGAAAAATAGCGCTTGCGCGAAGAGGGTTGGGCTAGCCCGGCGGTGAGCCAGGGCGTCGCGACAATTCAGTAGGCAGGGACGTACGGGGTACGCCCTTTGCCTGCTTACTTCAGATGTGCGTTGACCAGTTTGGTCAGTTCGAACATCGTGACCTGATCCTTGCCAAAGATCGGAAGCAGCTTGGCATCGGCGTTGATGTTGCGCTTGTTGCTGGCATCTTGCAGGTTGTGCTTCTTGATGTATTCCCAGATCTTCTTGGTGACCTCGGTACGCGGCACGGCTTCCGAGCCGATGACAGCGGCCAATTCGGCGCTGGGGGTCAGGGGCTTCATGAATGCAGCGTTCGGCTTGCGCGCGGTCGCGGGTTTGGAGGTTGTGGCCATAATGCGGCGCTCCTTCTCTGGCTGTTGGAAAAATTGTCCTGCGGCCGGAGCATAACGTGTCTCTCTCGTAAAGACAAAGGCATTTATCCTCTGTAGCAACTAAAATGGGCGCACCGTCCCCTCTATCACGTCATTCTGTAACCTCCTATGTACGCACGATCTCCGTTGGAATCAATTCGGCTTTTTCATGACGAGTTGACAGCGCTGCGGCGCGATTTGCATGCACACCCTGAGCTGGGCTTCGAAGAAGTCCGTACCTCCGGGATCGTGGCCGGCGCGCTTGAGGCGCTGGGGATTGAAGTGCACCGTGGCATCGGAAAGACCGGTGTGGTGGGCGTTATCCGTGGCAAGCGTTGCGACAGCGGACGCATGATCGGCCTGCGCGCCGACATGGATGCGTTGCCCATGACGGAGGACAACGACTTTGGCCACAAGTCCACCAAGCCGGGCTTGATGCACGGTTGCGGTCATGATGGCCACACAGCAGTGTTGATCGGCGCGGCAAAGTACCTGGCGCAGACGCGCAATTTCGACGGTACGGCCGTGCTGATTTTTCAGCCAGCGGAAGAAGGGCGTGGCGGCGCACGTGCCATGCTCGAGGATGGCTTATTCGACACCTTTCCGTGTGATGCGATCTATGCCTTGCACAACTGGCCGGGACTCCGGCCCGGCACCATCGGCATCAATCCCGGGCCGATGATGGCGGCAGCAGACCGCTTCGAAATTCAGATTACGGGCCGGGGCGGCCATGGCGCACATCCGTATCAGACGATTGATCCGGTGACGATTGCCGGGCAGATCATCACCGCGTTGCAGACCATCGTGTCGCGCAATGTGAACCCGCTGGATTCGGCTGTGGTGTCGATCGGGTCCATGCAGGCGGGCCATCCGGGTGCGATGAGTGTGATCCCGCGCGAAGCCAAGCTGGTTGGCACGGTGCGCACGTTCCGAAAATCCGTGCAGGAGATGGTCGAGACGCGCATGCGCGAGTTGGTCACTGCCATCGCCAGCGCCTTCGGCGGCACGGCCGAACTCATTTACGAACGCATCTATCCTGCGACCTTGAACACGCCGCAGCACGCGAATCTGGTGGCCGATATCGCCACCGAGATGATCGGCAAGGAAAACGTGGTACGTGACTTGGTACCCTCGATGGGTTCCGAAGATTTTTCCTTCATGTTGCAGAGCAAGCCCGGCGCGTACTTCCGGCTGGGCCAGGGCGGCGCCGAGTCCGGCTGCGTGCTGCACAACTCGCATTTTGATTTCAACGATGCGGTCATTCCCCTGGGCAGCGCGATGTTCTGCGCGCTGGCAGAACGGGGCATGCCGCTGGCAGATTAAGAAGCCTTTCATGTCTACTCAAAACACGACTCAGCTCACCATCACCCGCCCCGACGACTGGCACCTGCACTTGCGCGATGGCGCTGCACTGGAAGCCGTGGTGGCGGATACCGCGCGTCAATTCGCACGCGCCATCATCATGCCGAACCTGAAGCCGCCGGTGACGACCACCGAGCAGGCGTTGGCGTATCGCGGCCGCATCCTGGAGGCGCTGCGCAAGGCAGGAGGAAACCCGGATGGTTTCACGCCGCTGATGACGCTCTATCTGACCGACAACACGTCCGCCGAAGAAATCTTCCGCGCGCACGAGTCCGGCCAGGTCTATGCCGTGAAGCTGTACCCGGCGGGCGCCACCACCAACTCGGACGCTGGCGTGACCGACTTGCTGGGCAAGTGCACGAAGGCGCTCGAAGCGCTGGAGAAGTGCGGCATGCCTTTGTTGGTGCACGGCGAAGTGACGGACCCGGCGATTGATGTGTTCGACCGTGAAGCGATTTTCGTTGAACGCGTCATGAAGCCGTTGCGCCGCGCATTCCCGGCGCTGAAGGTGGTGTTCGAGCACATCACCACGAAGGAAGGCGCGGAGTATGTGCGTGACGCCGAAGGGCCGATCGCCGCGACGATCACGCCGCAGCATCTGCTGTACAACCGCAACGCCATTTTCCAGGGCGGCGTGCGTCCGCATATGTACTGCCTGCCGATCCTCAAGCGTGAGACGCATCGCCTGGCTTTGGTCGAGGCGGCCACCAGTGGCAGCCCGCGCTTTTTCCTGGGCACCGACAGCGCACCGCACGCGCGTGGCCTGAAAGAGCATGCTTGCGGCTGTGCGGGTTGCTACACAGCGCTGCACGCGATGGAGCTCTACGCGACTGCGTTCGACGCCGTTGGCAAGCTGGACAAGCTGGAAGGCTTCGCCAGCTTCCATGGCCCGGACTTCTACGACCTGCCGCGCAACACCGGCACGTTGACGCTCGTGCGCGAGACTTACCAAGTGCCCGACGAGCTGGCATTCGGCAACACGACCCTGGTTCCGCTGGCGGCCGGCGAAGCATTGGCCTGGCGCGCTCATTGCTGAGCACCGGGCTTGCGCTGAAAATGCGCGGTCGACAATGAAAAACGGGGTGGACGGCAAGATGCGGTCCACCCCGAATTTTTTGCTATGTCGCAAAGCGTCTATATATATAGACGACCCACATAGACGACCTACATGACAACCTACACAGGCGTCCTACATAGACGACGGCTTCAAAGCGTGCCGTCGCGGCGTGCTTCCAGCAATTCCCAGCGTGCAAACTTCTCTTCCAACTCGCTTTCCAGCTTGGCGAGTTCACCGTTGATGCGTTCGACTTCCGCAGGGGCGTCGCGGTACAGGCTGCCGTCGGCCAGCTTGCCTGCGAGTTCCGCCTGCTGCGCTTCGAGCGCGGCGATGGCGTCTGGCAGGCCTTCAAGTTCGCGCAAGTCCCAGGCGTTTATCTTGGTGGCCTTGGCCGGCTTGGGGCGGGCAGCCTTGGCGCGCGCGGCGCTGTCGTCGGCTGGCTTGGCGGCAACGTCGGCGTCCTCGGCCGGAGCTGCCGGCGCCGGGCGTTGGGCGACCCATTCGTCGTAGCCGCCGACATAGTCGCGCCAGTGTCCGTTGCCCTCGTAGGCAATGGTCTGGGTGACGACGTTGTTCAGGAACGCGCGGTCGTGGCTGACAAGCAGCACGGTGCCGGCGTATTCCTGCAGCAACTCTTCAAGCAGTTCCAGGGTTTCGATGTCCAGGTCGTTGGTGGGCTCGTCCAGGACCAGTACGTTGGCGGGGCGCGCGAATAGGCGGGCCAGCAGCAAGCGGGCGCGTTCGCCGCCGGACAAGCTGCGCACCGGCGAGCCGGCGCGAGCGGGCGAAAACAGGAAGTCGCCCAGGTAGGTCATGACGTGCTTGCGCGTGCCGCCGATTTCAACCCATTCGCTTCCCGGGCTGATGATGTCGACCAGCGAGGCGTTTTCGTCCAGCTGCGCACGCATCTGGTCGAAGTACGCAACGGCCACGTTGGTGCCCAGGCGCGTGGTGCCGGTGTCCGGCTGCATTTCGCCCAGAATCAGCTTGAGCAAGGTGGTCTTGCCCGCGCCATTGGGGCCGATGATGCCGATGCGGTCACCGCGCAGGATGGTGGTGGTGTAGTCGTCCACCACGACCTTGTCGCCGAAGGTCTTGCCGACGTGTTCGAGTTCGGCCACGAGCTTGCCGGACCGTTGACCTTCGGCCAATGCCAAGGACACATCGCCGATCCGTTCGCGGCGTTCGGCGCGCTGGACACGCAGGCTTTCCAGGCGGCGCACGCGGCCCTCGTTGCGGGTGCGGCGGGCTTCGACGCCCTTGCGGATCCAGACTTCTTCTTGCGCCAGCAGCTTGTCAAAGCGAGCCTGTTCCAGGCGCTCGGACTCCAGCCATTGCGCCTTGCGCTCTTGCCATTGCGAGAAGTTGCCGGGAAAGCTCAGCAGGCGGCCGCGGTCGAGTTCGACAATGCGGGTCGTGACGGCATCAAGGAAGCGGCGGTCGTGGGTGATGATGACCGCGGCGCCGCGCCAGCTGCGCAGCATGTCTTCCAGCCAGGCGATGCCATCGAAGTCGAGATGGTTGGTGGGCTCGTCCAGCAATAGCAGATCGGGCTCTTCGACCAGGGCGCGCGCCAAGGCGACGCGCTTGCGGGTGCCGCCCGACAAGCCAGCGATCTGCGCATCCGCGGGCAGGCCCAGCTTTTCCAGCATGGAGCGCACGCGGGAGGGGCGCTGCCAGTCTTCGTGGTCGCCTTCCACATTGCAGACCACATCGAACACCGTGGCATTTTCGTCCAGTTCGGGCTCTTGTTCGACCGTGGCGACACGCAGTCCTGAGTTGCGGGCGATGTCGCCGTCGTCGGGCAGGGTGCGGCCATCGAGCAGTCTCAGCAGCGATGACTTGCCGGCGCCGTTGCGGCCAATAAGGCCGATACGTTCGCCGGCCTGGATGGCGAAATCGGCGTGGTCCAGCAGTGGGTGGTGGCCGTAGGCCAGCTGGATGTCGGTAAGGGTGATGAGAGTTGCGAGGGCCATGTAGGAGTTCGTGTGTGCGGCGTCTAAGCGGATCAGCGCGTATTGTCGCCGAAACCCCGTAAAGCTGTTTGACGACACTTCTGGCGCGCGCCACGGGGACAGAGCAGTGACCTGTAATAGAATACGAACCGCAAGGCGGGTCGGGCGATCGCGGTGGATGCGAATCCATCGAGGAAGGTCCGGACTCCATAGGGCAGGGTAACGGCTAACGGCCGTCCGGTTGCGTCTTCGGGCGCGGCTGAGGAATAGGGCCACAGAGACGAGACTGGGAAGCGGGCGTGCATGGCACGCACAGGTACGGCCATCTCCGTATCGCGCCCTTCGGCAACGAAGGGCGGCGTCGCAGGGTGAAACGCGGCAACCTCTATCCGGAGCAACATCAAATAGGCATGCGTGCGGCCCTCGGGTCGCGAAGGGCGGCTCCGTCCAAGCATGCGGGTAGGTGGCTAGAGCGGCTCAGCAATGATCCGCGCAGAGGAATGATCGTCCGCCAGGGCAACCTGGTGTACAGAATCCGGCCTATAGACCCGTCTTGCATCGAATTTTCCACGCGCGAGTTAGCCGGGCCGGGAGCCCGGCTGGCCTTGGCCGCGTCCGGCGCCTCTGCTTCCCCAATTTTTTCGCAGCCTATCGCGGCAAGGTCGGCGGGAAGCCTCGTCACTACGGGCGATACGGCCTCACGTAAAACAATGCAAAGTCATCCTTAGGCGCTACTTCTGAAGAAGGACTTGTAGAGTGTGCCGCAACCTCCTGATTTATTAGGAGGTTTTTCTTTTTGCGGATTTACATATTGATCTAAGTCCTTGTTGTGATTGAAAAAATTGCAACCACGCGCTTGACCGCCCCTGTGCCATACCGTAGAGTGGGAAATAGTAGGAAATTGTGCAATTAAGTGGGGTAAAAGTGGTGTTTCAGGGAAGCAGCGCGCTCACGCTGGATGCCAAGGGACGGATCTCGATTCCGACTCGGCATCGTGACGCGCTGATGTCGCAGGCCGATGGTCGGCTGACCCTGACGCGCCACCCTGACGGCTGCTTGCTGGTGTACCCGCGGCCGGAGTGGGAAAAGAAGCGCGAACAAATCGCCGCTTTTCCCATGACGGCTCGTGCGTTGCAGCGGCTGTTGCTGGGCAACGCTCAGGACGTCGAACTGGATGGCTCCGGCCGGGTCCTTATCGCTCCTGAACTGCGCAACGCTTCCGGTATGACGCGCGATGTGATGCTGCTCGGTCTGGGCGCGCACTTCGAGCTGTGGGACGCCGCTACTCTGGCCAGCCGCGAGGCTGAGGACTTGGCCAAGGGTATGCCGGATGTGTTGAACCAGTTTTCGTTCTGAAAAATTTATGGAATTCGAACATCGGCCCGTTCTGCTGGAGCCGACGGTGGACGCACTATTGCTGCCCGATTTCGGCGGCAAGGGCGCGACACGGTCGCACACGCAGACCGAGCCGGATACGGCTACGCGGGCGGAACGCGGTGTGTTTGTCGACGGCACTTTTGGCCGCGGCGGGCACAGTCGCGAACTGCTTGGGCGTTTGGGCAAATCTGCGCGGCTGGTGGTGTTCGACAAGGACCCCGAGGCGATCGCGGTAGCCAATGCGTTGGCGGCGGCGGACCCCAGGGTCACGGTTATTCATGGCGGCTTTGCCACCATGGCAGAAGAATTGCAGCAGCTCGGCATCGACAAGGTTGATGGCGTGATGCTGGATCTGGGCGTTTCGTCGCCTCAGATTGATGACGCAGAGCGTGGCTTCTCGTTCATGAGAGATGGCCCGCTCGATATGCGGATGGACACCACTCGTGGTCCCACGGTGGCGGATTGGCTGGCGCAAGCCAGTGTGGATGAGATGCGGGAGGTCATAGCGGATTATGGCGAAGAACGGTTTGCTTTTCAGGTTGCAAAGGCGATTGCTGCTCGCCGCGCAACAAGGCCGCTGCGCACCACGCTCGAGCTTGCCGAGTGCGTCGCCAGCGCCGTCCGCACGCGCGAAAAGGGGCAGCATCCGGCCACACGCACCTTTCAAGCTCTACGGATTTACATCAATCGGGAACTCGAAGAGCTCGCGCGCACCCTCGCGGCAGCTCTAGACCTGCTTGCCCCAGGGGGGAGGTTGGCGGTGATCAGCTTTCATTCGCTTGAAGACCGCATGGTCAAGCAATGCATCGTGGCGGCGGCTCGTCCGGCCGCCGCGCATGCACGCCTGCCGCTGCGCGAAAGCGAAATGCCCCAGCCCGTCCTGCGTTCCCTGGGCCGTGTTCAGGCCGAAGACGATGAAGTCTCCGGCAATGCCCGCGCCCGCTCCGCTGTCCTGCGCGTTGCCGAACGCACCGAAACGCCGCTGCCCCCCGAGGGCGGTTTCGCGTTTGTGAAGATCGGCTCGCTGCCCGGCAGCGACCTGGCTCCGCCGCCTCGGCGCGGCGGCAAAGGGGGGCGGCGCTAATGGGTCGTGTCAACCTGATCGTTGCGGCTTTACTGATGCTGTCGGCCATTTCCCTGGTCACCAGCCGGTATCAGTCGCGCCAGCTCTTCGTTGAGCTGGGACGCGATCAGGCGCAAGCGCGCGACCTCGAAACCAATTGGCGCCGCCTGCAGCTCGACCGCGCCGAACTCGCCCGCAACGCGCGGGTGGACGTCATTGCACGTGACGGCCTGAAGATGATCCCCATCGTTCCGGACCGCACGCTGTACTTGAATCAAGCGCCCGTCTCCGCAACCGGAGGCGCGCAATGAAACGCGTTCCCTTCTTCGACAACCCCGTACTGCGCGGGCAATTGCCCACCTGGCGCGCACGCCTGGTCCTGATCCTGCTGTTTGGCGGGTTCACGGTGCTGGCTGGCCGCGCGCTGTTTCTGCAAGGGTTGTCGACGGAGTTTCTGCAGCAGCAGGGTGAACGCCGCTACGAACGCACGCTGACGCTTGCCGCCACACGCGGCAAGATCACGGATCGCAATGGCGCCGTGCTGGCGTCCAGCGTGCCGGCGCGCGCTATCTGGGCCATTCCCGAAGACGCCAAGCAAGGCACGCCCGCGCAGATGGACGCGCTGGCCAAGTTGCTGGAAACGCCCGTGGCCGATCTGCGCCACCGCCTGGTCGACGAAGACAAGAACTTCGTCTACCTGAAGCGTCAGGTCGCCATGGATGTGGCCGACAAGATCAAGCAGCTGGGCATGCCGGGCATTCATCAGCAGCCCGAGACCCGCCGCTATTACCCGGACGGCGATGTGATGGCCCACGTGGTGGGTTTCAACAGCGTCGAAGATCAGGGGCAAGAAGGCGTTGAGCTGACCTTCAACCAGCAGTTGCAAGGCCGCCCCGGCAGCCGCCGCGTCATCAAGGACCGGCTGGGCCGCGTCATTGAAGACGTGCAGGCCGTCACGTTGCCGGTTGATGGCCGCGATCTGCGCCTGTCCATCGATACCCGCTTGCAGTACCTGGTGTTCAAGGAATTGAAGGACGCCATGGACAAGCACCAGGCCAAGGGCGCTACCGCCGTGGTCGTGGACGTGCACACGGGCGAGATTCTGGCGCTGGCGAACGTGCCGACGTTTGATCCCAACAAGCGCGAGTCCTTCCACGGCTCCAAGCTGCGCAATCAAGCCATTACCGATACGTTCGAACCCGGCTCGATCATGAAGCCGTTCACCGCCGCGCTGGCGTTGGACCTGGGCCGCATCACGACGTCGACCTTGTTCGAGACCGGCAATGGCCGCTTCTCGTATCAAGGCAGCACGATCAGCGACGTGAGCCGCAACGGTACGCTGGACGTGGCGGGCGTGCTGCGCAAGTCCAGCAACATCGGCATGACGATGATTTCCGAGAAGCTGGATTCCCGCGAGATGTGGGATCGCTTCACCGAATTGGGCCTGGGTCAGGCGCCCCAAGTGGGATTCCCCGGCGCGGCCCCTGGCCGCCTGCGTCCGTGGGACCGCTGGCGCCTGATCGAAAAGGCGACCATGGCCTACGGCTATGGCCTGTCTGTGTCGCTGTTGCAAGTGGCGCGCGCCTATACCGTGTTTGCCCGCAATGGCGACATGGTGTCGCTGACGCTGGTCAAGCGCGACAGCGACCCCACCAGCGTCAAGATCTACACGCCCAAGACCACCGCCATGGTGCGCGCGATGCTGGAAGCGGCGGCTGGCCCCGAAGGCACGAAGGCTGCTCAGGTGCAGGGCTATCGCGTTGCCGGCAAGAGCGGCACCGCGCGCAAGATCGTGGATGGCAAGTACAGCATGCAGCGTTACCGGAGCTCATACGTGGGCTTCGCTCCGGTGTCTGACCCGAAGATTGTCGTGGCGGTGTCCATCGACGAACCCACGGTTGGCGGTTATTACGGCGGCGCCATTGCCGCGCCCGTGTTCTCCCACATCGTGGGGGGGAGCTTGAGGCTGATGGGGGTGCGGCCGGACGCGCCTTTTGAATCCACGATTGTTGCTGGTCTCAAGGAGCCAGGCAGATGAGCGCCAAAGGCTTCCTCTCTACCCCTGTCGCCACGGTTGCTGAAACCGTGGCGTGGTTGCATGCGCGCGTCTCATTGACCGCGCACCTCAAGCTGGACTCGCGCGATATCGAGCCGGGCGATGTGTTCGTCGCCTGCCCGGGCCTGTCCAGCGATGGACGTCTCTATATAGATAAGGCGTTGGCGCTGGGCGCCAGCGCCGTGCTGTTTGAAGCCCCCGCCAACGACGCCATCCAGACCGCCGCGGCCGACACGCCGATGCTGCCGGTCACCGGCCTGCGCGCCTTGCTCGGCGAGCTGGCTGACACGTGGTATGGCCGCCCGTCGGCTGCGCTGGCGGTGGTGGCGGTAACGGGCACGAATGGCAAGACCTCGTCGGTGCAATGGATCGCGCACGCGCTGAGCCGCAACGACAAGCCTTGCGGCACCATCGGCACCTTGGGCGCCGTGCTGCCCGATGGCCGTACGCTGGGCGGTGACCTGACCACGCCCGACGTGCTGACCGTGCACCGCACCCTGGCCGCCATGCGCGACGCGGGGGCGCAAGCCGTGGCGATGGAAGCGTCGTCGATCGGTATTGAACAAGGCCGCCTGGACGGTGTGCGTGTGGCGCTGGCCGCCTTCACGAACCTGACGCGCGACCATCTTGATTATCACGGCACGATGGAACGCTACGAGGCCGCCAAGGCGCGCCTGTTCAATTGGCCGGGCCTGACCGCCGCCGTCGTCAACGCCGATGATGAAGCCGGCCGCCGCCTGATCGCAAGCATGCCCGCGGGCATGGCGATGGGCTACAGCCTGAGCGACGCGGCTGAGATTCCCGCCGCGATGCGCGCGCGTGATCTTCAGGCCACGTCGCAGGGCCAGATCTTTACGTTGGTGTCGCCGCACGGCGAAGCGCAGATCGTGACGCGTCTGCTGGGCGCGCACAATGTGTCGAACCTGCTGTTGGTGGCGGGCGTGCTGTACAAGCTTGGCCTGCCGTTTGCGCAGATCGCGCGTGAACTGGCCGCGACGGACCCCGTTGACGGCCGTTTGCAAACCGTGGAAACGGTGCCGGTTTCGACCCAGACGCCGGCAGGCCGCGGCGGCCCGCTGGTGGTGGTGGATTACGCCCACACGCCGGATGCGCTGTCGCGTGCGTTGACCGCATTGCGCGCCGTAGCCGTGGCGCGGTCCGGCCGCTTGATCTGCCTGTTCGGTTGCGGCGGCGAGCGAGATCCGGGCAAGCGCCCCGAGATGGGCCGCATTGCCGCAGAGCTGGCTGACCACGTCGTAGTCTCCAGCGACAACCCGCGCACGGAATCTGCTGAATCGATCGTCGAGCAGATCCTGGCGGGCATTCCCGCAGCCGCAAAGGCCGACGTTCAGGTGGATCGCGCACGCGCCATCATGCAGACCATCTGGTCCGCGTCGCCCGACGACGTGGTGCTGCTGGCCGGCAAGGGGCACGAGACCTATCAGGATATTGGCGGCGAAAAGCTGCCTTTTGATGACCGCGAGTGGGCACGGCTGGCGCTGCTGCTGCCGCAGGTCAAGGGCGTGTCGACAGACACCCGCCGCATCGGCACGGGTGAATTGTTCGTCGCGCTGGTGGGCGAGAACTTTGACGCGCACAACTATCTGGATCAGGCCGAAGGCCGTGGCGCATGCGCGGCGGTGGTGGCGCATGCCGTTGGCGACGCCAAGCTGCCGCAACTGGTGCTGGGCGATACGCGCGTTGCGCTGATGCGCATCGGCGCGGCCTGGCGCGCGCAGTTCACGCTGCCCGTGGTGGCCGTGACCGGCAGCAACGGCAAGACGACCACCAAGGAAATGATCTCGGCCATGTTGGCCGAATGGCAGGGCGAGGCCGGCCGTCTGGCCACCGCCGGCAATCTGAACAATGACATCGGCGTGCCGCTGACCCTGTTGCGCTTGCGCACCGAGCACCGCGCGGCCGTCTTCGAACTGGGCATGAACCACCCGGGCGAAATCGCGCAATTGGCCGCCATGGCCGCGCCCACGGTTGCGCTGGTGACCAACGCGCAACGCGAACATCAGGAATTCATGCACACCGTGGAAGCGGTGGCGCACGAAAACGGCGCGGCGATTGCGGCGCTGCCCGATGACGGCGTGGCCGTGTATCCCGGCGATGAACCGTACTCCGCCATCTGGGACGCCTTGGCCGAACCGCGCCGCGTGCTGCGATTTGGCTTGCAGCCCGGCCTGGATGTGTATGCGGAACATATTCTGGCCGATGTCGGCACCACGCGCTGCCGCGTCGTCACGCCCGTCGGCGTGGCCGATCTGGTGTTGCCGGTGCCGGGTTTGCACAACCTGCGCAACGCGCTGGCCGCAATCGCCAGCGCCATCGCGGCGGGTGCGCCGCTGGATTGCGCGGTGCGCGCCCTGGCGGGATTTGTCCCCGTTGCGGGCCGCATGCAGCACAAACATTTGAGTGACGGAACGTTGCTCATTGATGACACCTACAATGCCAACCCCGATTCCGTTCGCGTGGCCATCGACGTGTTGGCGCGCATTGCCGGCAAGCGTGTTTTGGTGCTGGGCGACATGGGTGAAATCGGGGACAACGGCCCCGCCTTGCATGCCGAGGTGGGCAATTACGCGCGCGAGCATGGGCTTGACGCGCTGATCACGCTAGGCGACGCCAGCCAGGCGGCTTCGGCCGCATTCGGTGTTGGCGCGCACGCCTGCGCATCGGTAGACGAAGTGGTTGCCGCCTTGCGCGGTTTGCGCGCGTCCTGCGTATTGGTAAAGGGATCGCGCTTTATGCGCATGGAGCGGGTAGTGACGGCTTTTTCTATGAATGACGCGACGGCGGCCAAGGGGCAGGGAGAGCACCATGCTGCTTGAAATCGCCCGTCTGCTTTCTGATGATGTACGCGCCCTGGGCGTGTTCGAATACATCACCTTGCGCGCCGTGCTGGCGTGCGCGACGGCGTTGCTGATCGGCCTGGTTGCCGGTCCGCATGTGATTCGCAAGTTGACCGAAATGAAGATCGGCCAGGCCGTGCGCGCCTACGGTCCGGAAACGCATCTGGTCAAGACCGGCACCCCCACGATGGGCGGCGTGCTGATCCTTATTTCCATCGCTATCAGCACCTTGCTGTGGGCGGACTGGACCAACCGTTTCGTGTGGGTCGTGCTGCTGGTGACGTTCGGCTTCGGCTGGATCGGCTGGATGGACGATTACCGCAAGGTGGTCTATCGCGATCCGGAAGGCATGCCCGCACGGCAGAAATTCTTCTGGCAGGCCACGATCGGCATCATCGCCGCCGTGTATCTGGCGTTTGCCGTGTCCGCGCCCGCCAACACTGAATTGTGGCCGCTGTTCAAGGCCTGGGTAGGCAGCGGCTTCACGATGGCGTTGCCCACGCGTGCCGACTTGATCGTGCCGTTCTTCAAATCGGTGAGCTATCCGCTGGGCGTGCTGGGTTTTGTGGCGCTGACGTGGGCCGTGATTGTCGGCACCAGCAACGCCGTGAACCTGACCGACGGCCTGGATGGCCTGGCCATCATGCCGACCGTGATGGTCGGCAGCGCGTTGGGCATCTTCGCCTACGTCGTCGGCCGCGTCGACTATTCCAAATATCTGCTGTTCCCGTATATTCCCGGCGCCTCGGAATTGATGGTGCTGTGCGCGGCGATCGGGGGCGCGGGCTTGGCATTTTTATGGTTCAACGCGTATCCGGCGCAGGTCTTCATGGGTGACGTCGGCGCGCTTGCGCTGGGCGGCGCGCTGGGCACCATCGCCGTGATCGTACGCCAGGAAATCGTGCTGTTCATCATGGGCGGCGTGTTCGTGGTGGAAACGCTGTCGGTGATGATCCAGGTGACCTGGTTCAAGTACACGAAGCGACGTTATGGAACAGGTAGACGCATATTCCGCATGGCCCCGTTGCATCATCACTTTGAAGTGGGTGGCTGGAAAGAAACCCAGGTGGTTGTGCGTTTCTGGATCATCAGCATGATGCTGGTGCTGATCGGCCTCTCTACGCTGAAGTTGCGATGAATACGATTGAACCCTCCCGCGCTGACGCGCCGCTCGTCCTGATCCTCGGATTGGGCGAGACGGGTGTCGCCGCCGCTCGCTGGTGCGCCCGATTGGGCGCCCGCTTGCGCGTGGCCGACACACGCGCCGAGCCGGGCGGCCTTGCCGCGCTGCGTGACGCGCTGGCGCAAAGCGATGTGGAATACCGTTTGGGCTGCGACGCGTCCTTTGACGTGGCGTTGCTGGATGGTGTGAACCAGGTGGTGCTGAGCCCCGGCCTGGCGCCCGCGCTACCGCCCGCCGCCGAGCTGCTGCGCGAGGCGAAAGCCCGCGGCATCGAAGTCGTCGGTGAAATTGAATTGTTTGCGCGCGCACTGGCCGATCTGGCCGAGACGCGTGAATACCGTCCGCGCCTGTTGGCCGTGACGGGCACGAATGGCAAGACCACGGTGACGGCGCTCACGCGTGACTTGATCGACGCCAGCGGCCTGACCGTTGTGGCGGCTGGCAACATCAGCCCGGCAGCATTGACCGCGCTGATGGATGCGCTGGACAACGACGCGCTGCCGCAAGTCTGGGTGCTGGAACTGTCCAGCTTCCAGCTGGAAACGACGCAGTCGCTGAAGGCGGACGCCGCCGTCGTGCTGAACGTCACCCAAGATCATCTGGACTGGCATGGCGGCATGGACGCTTATGCCGAGGCCAAGGCGCGCATCTTTAAGATGGCGCGCATCGCCATCGTCAACCGCGACGACCCGATGACGCTGCGCATGGTGCCGACGGTGAACGCGCTGAATGTGCGCACTTTTGGCCGCGACATGCCGGAACTGGTGGGCGATATGGGCCTGGAACTGGGGCAGGGCGTAGCTTGGCTGGTGGCTTCCGAGCCCAGCGATTTCGACGAACCCGCGCCGCCCGTGCGCCGCAAGAAAGATGCGCCCGAACCCGTGCGCGCCAACGGCCGCATGAGCCGCCTGATGCCGGTGGACGCCCTGCGCATCCGCGGCATCCACAACGCCCTGAATGCGCTGGCCGCCTTGCAACTGGCGCGCTGTCTGGACTTGGGCTGGGGCGCCATGCTGCGCACGCTGCGTGAATACGCGGGCGAGCCGCACCGCGCGGCCTTCGTGCGCCAGATTGGCGGCGTTGACTACATCAATGACAGCAAGGGCACCAACGTGGGCGCCACCGTCGCCGCGCTGGAAGGCCTGGGCCAACCGGTGGTGCTGATCGCCGGCGGCCAGGGCAAGGGCCAGGATTTTTCTCCGCTGATCCCGGTGGTGTCGCGTCATGCGCGCGCCGTGATGCTGATCGGTGTGGATGGCCCCGAAATTGGCCGCGTGCTGGCGCCGACGGGCGTCAACTGCATCACCGTTGAATCGTTGCATGATGCCGTGCGCGGCGCAGCCGAATTGGCGCAGCCTGGCGACGCCGTGCTGCTGTCGCCGGCCTGCGCCAGCCTGGACATGTTCCGCAACTACCCGCATCGCGGGCAGGTGTTCGTGGAAGAGGTCGAAGACCTGGCCCGCGACCGTGGAGAGGTGGCATGAGCCTGATCGCCGATCTCACCGCCAGCGTCAATGCCGTACGGCCCGGCCGTACCAAGATGCGCAACTTCGATCTGCCGCTGGTCATCGCGGCATCGACGCTGTTGCTGCTCGGCTTGCTGATGGTGTATTCGGCGTCGATCGCGCTGGCCGACGGCCCGCGTTACGCGTCCTATGGGCGTTATTACTTCGTGATCCGCCACGGCCTGTTCGTCAGCGCCGGGCTGGTCGCGGGCGCCGTGGTGCTGGCCATTCCCATCCGGGTCTGGCAGCGCATGGCGGTGCCGCTGTTCGTGGTGTCGATGATCTTGCTGGTGGCGGTGCTGATTCCCGGCATCGGCCGTGAAGTCAACGGCGCGCACCGCTGGATTCCGCTGGGTCCGCTGAACTTCCAGCCGTCTGAATTGATGAAGCTGGCGGCCTTGCTCTACGCCGCCGATTACACCGTGCGCAAGCAAGAGCACATGCAGGCGTTCGCCCGCGGCTTCTTGCCGATGGCGTTTGCGCTGGCCGGCGTGGGCATGCTGTTGCTGCTGGAGCCCGACCTGGGCGCGTTCATGG
The DNA here is from genome assembly GCF_902859595.1 of Achromobacter kerstersii. GTDB lineage: Bacteria > Pseudomonadota > Gammaproteobacteria > Burkholderiales > Burkholderiaceae_B > Achromobacter > Achromobacter kerstersii. Next base: position 16,693 of record NZ_CADIJQ010000017.1, read on the forward strand.
TTATCGTGGCCATCGCCATCGGCATCCTGTTCCTGGGCGGCATCAACGGCAAATACTTCAGCAGCCTGCTGGCCGTGCTGGTGAGCACGTTCCTGATGCTGATCTGGTTGTCGCCGTGGCGCCGTGCGCGCCTGTTTGCCTACCTGGACCCCTGGAACGAAGACAACGCTTACGGCAGCGCCTATCAGCTGTCGCATTCGCTGATTGCCTTGGGTCGTGGTGAATGGTTCGGCGTCGGCCTGGGCGCCAGCGTTGAAAAGCTGCACTACCTGCCCGAAGCGCACACCGACTTCCTGATGGCGGTGGTGGGCGAAGAGCTGGGCTTTATTGGCGTGATGACGGTGATCACGCTGTTCGCCATCATCATCTATCGCGGTTTCGATATCGGCCGTCAGGCCATCGCCATGGAACGCACGTTCGCGGGCCTGGTGGCGCATGGCGTGGCGATGTGGTTCGGCGTGCAGTCGTTCATCAACATGGGCGTGTGCCTGGGCCTGCTGCCCACCAAGGGTTTGACGCTGCCGCTGATGAGCTATGGCGGTTCGGGCGTGGTGATGAACCTGTGCGCCTTGGCAATGCTGATCCGGGTCGACGTGGAAAACCGCGTCATGATGCGTGGGGGGCGAGTATGACCGCGGCCCGCACCATCCTGATCATGGCCGGTGGCACCGGCGGACACATCATGCCGGGCCTGGCGGTTGCCGATGTGCTGCGCGAGCGCGGCTGGCGCGTGCTGTGGCTGGGCAATCCCGACAAAATGGAAGGCAAGCTCGTGCCGCCGCGCGGCATCGAACTGGTGCCGTTGCGCTTTCAAGGCGTGCGCGGCAAGGGCGCATCCGCGCTGCTGAAGCTGCCGTTCCTGCTGTTGCGCGCGTTCGGAGAAGCGTGGTCGCGTTTGTCGGATGTGCGTCCGGACGTGGTGCTGGGCATGGGCGGCTACGTGGCGTTCCCGGGCGGCGTGATTGCTGCGCTGCGCGGCACGCCGCTGGTGGTGCATGAACAGAATGCCGTGGCAGGCACCGCGAACAAGTGCCTGGCGAAGATGTCGCGCCGCGTGTTGAGCGGGTTCCCCGGCGTGCTGCCCAAGGGCGAAGCCATGGGCAACCCGGTGCGTGCCGACTTGTGCGCGCTGCCGGACCCGGCCACGCGCTACGCCAACCGCACGGGCCCGCTGCGCGTGCTCGTCGTGGGGGGCAGCTTGGGCGCGCAGGCGCTGAACACGACCGTTCCGCAAGCGCTGGCGCGCTTGCCGCAAGAGAGCCGTCCGATGGTCATCCATCAGGCCGGCGAACAACATTTGCCCGCGTTGCAGCAGGCCTATGCCCAAGCGAGCGTAGAGGCTGACTGCCGCGCGTTCATCGATGACATGGCGGGCGCCTTGGGCGACGCGGATCTGGTGATCTGCCGCGCGGGGGCCATGACGGTGTCCGAAGTGGCGGCCGCTGGCGTCGCCGCGCTGTTCGTGCCGTTCCCGCATGCCATCGATGATCATCAAACCGCCAACGCGCGCTTCTTAAGCGACGCCGAGGCCGCCTGGCTCCAGCCGCAGACCGCCTTGACGCCCGAGTGGCTGGCGGACTGGCTGGCCCAGCGTACCCGACAAGAACTGGAAGCCGTCGCCATCCGTGCCCGCGCGCATGCGCACCCGGAAGCGGCAGCGCATATCGCCGACGTCTGTGAACAAGCAGCGGGGCGTTCATCATGAAACACAGAATTCAACATATCCATTTTGTAGGCATCGGCGGCTCGGGCATGAGCGGCATTGCCGAAGTGCTGCTCAACCTGGGCTACACCATCAGCGGCTCCGACTTGAACGAGTCCGCTGTGACGCGTCGTCTGGCCAGCCTGGGCGTGAAGATCGCGATCGGCCACGTGGCCAGCAACGTCACGGGGGCGGGCGCCATCGTGACGTCCACGGCGGTGGCGGGTGACAACCCTGAAGTGATCGCCGCCCGCGCGTCGCGCATCCCCGTGGTGCCGCGCGCCATCATGCTGGCCGAGCTGATGCGTTTGAAGCGTGGCATCGCCGTGGCGGGTACGCACGGCAAGACCACGACCACCAGCCTCGTGGCCAGCGTGCTGGCCGCCGGTGACCTGGACCCGACATTCGTGATTGGCGGCCGGTTGAACTCCGCCGGCGCCAATGCGCGCCTGGGCCAGGGCGACTACATCGTGGTCGAGGCCGACGAGTCCGACGCGTCCTTCCTGAATCTGCTGCCGGTGATGGCCATCGTGACCAACATCGATGCCGATCACATGGACACCTACGGCCATGACGTGGCGCGCCTGAAAAGTGCGTTCATCGAATTCACGCAGCGCCTGCCGTTCTATGGCAGCGCCGTGCTGTGCTCTGACGATGCGAACGTGCGCGAGATCATGCCCTTCGTGTCGCGGCCGATCACCACTTACGGCCTGAACGAAGACGCACAAGTGCGCGCCTATGAAGTGCAGCCGGAAGGCACGCGCATGCGCTTCAACGTGCAGCGCACGCACCGCGATACGCTGCTGCCGCCGTTGCAAGTGGTGCTGAACCTGCCGGGCCTGCACAACGTGCGCAACGCCCTGGCCGCAATCGCCGTGGCAACGGAACTGGGCGTGTCCGACGACGCCATCTGCGACGCGCTGGCCGCCTTCAAGGGCGTGGGCCGCCGTTTCACGCAGACGGGCGAATTCCCCGTGCCGGCCAGCCATGGCGGCGGCACATTCACCGTCATCGACGACTACGGCCATCACCCCGTTGAGATGGCCGCCACGCTGGCCGCCGCGCGCGGCGCCTGGCCTGATCGCCGCATCGTGCTGGCGTTCCAGCCGCATCGCTACACGCGGACGCGTGATTGTTTTGAAGATTTCGTGCGCGTGCTGGGCACAGCCGACGCGGTGTTGTTGACCGAGGTCTATTCGGCCGGCGAGCCGCCGCTGGTGGCCGCCGACGGCCGCGCCCTGTCGCGCGCGCTGCGTGTGGCCGGCAAGGTGGAACCGGTGTTCGTCGAAGACGTGGCCGAGCTGCCCCAGGCAGTGGTGGACTTCGTGCGCGATGGCGATGTGGTGATTGTGATGGGCGCGGGTTCGATCAGCAAAGTCCCTGGCCAAGTAGGAGAGCTGGCATGAGCACGCAATTCGGCAAAGTGGGTGTCTTGTACGGCGGGCGTTCCGCCGAGCGCGAAGTGTCGCTGATGTCCGGCAAGGGCGTGCAGCAGGCGCTGGCCAGCGCCGGCGTGGACGCGCACCTGTTCGACACGGGGGAACGCAGCCTGGCCGAGCTGGCCGCCGAAGGCTTCGACCGCGTCTTCATCGCGCTGCATGGCCGCTATGGTGAAGACGGCACGATTCAAGGCGCGCTGGAATTGCTGGGCATTCCTTACACCGGCAGCGGCCCGATGGCGTCCGCGCTGGCCATGGACAAGACCATGACCAAGCGCGTGTGGCAACAGATTGGTCTGCCCACGCCTGATTTTGAAGTGCTGGACGCCGACACGGAACTTCGTCTGGTGCCCGACCGTCTGAGCTTGCCGCTGATCATCAAGCCGCCGCATGAAGGTTCCACCGTCGGCATCACCAAGGTGGTGGGCTATTCCGACATGAAGGAAGCCTACGCGGCTGCCGCGCGCTTTGACAGCGTCGTGCTGGCCGAACAATTCATCACCGGCCGCGAGCTGACCGTGGCCGTGCTGGGTGCAGGCAAGGGCGCACGCGCATTGCCCGTGATCGAGATCGCGGCGCCCGGCGGCAACTACGACTACGAGCACAAGTATTTCTCGGACGACACGCAGTACTTCTGCCCGGCGACGCTGCCGGACGGCGTGGCTGAGGAAGTCGCCGCCATTGCCGTGAAGGCCTATCAGGCGCTGAACTGCGAAGGCTGGGGCCGCGCCGACTTCATGCTCGACCGCAACAACCGGCCGTGGCTGCTTGAAATGAATACCTCGCCTGGCATGACCAGCCATTCTTTGGTGCCGATGGCCGCGAAGGCCGTTGGGATCAGCTACGCCGATCTGTGCGTGGCAATTTTGTCTGAGGCGTCGTGCAAAGTGCACAGCGCCGCGCGTAACGCTTGACCTGGATAATCCGTGTGGAACGACGCTCGTACTACCAACCTGATCGCCAACACGCTAGCCGTGCTGGCGGTTTGCGCCATGCTCATCGCGGGCGTGGTGTGGGTAGCGCAACGCCCGTTCTTCACGTTGACGGCCATCGAGCTGGAATCGATGCCGGACACCGAGCTGCACTATGTGTCGCCGCAAGCGGTGCGATCCGCCATCGCGGGGCGCTTCAAGGGCAACTTCTTCACGGTGGACCTGGACGACGCGCGCGAGATCTTCGAATCGGTGCCGTGGGTGCGCCATGCCACCGTGCGCCGGATCTGGCCCAATGTGCTGCGCGTGCGCATCGAGGAACAGCAGCCGCTTGCGCTGTGGAACGAGAACCAGATGATCAACACCTGGGGCGAAGCGTTCACGGCGAACACGGGCGAGGTGGACGACGAAACCGTACTGCCGCAGTTCTCCGGGCCCGAGGGCACGGAGCCGCTCGTCGTGCAGCGCTACGCCGAGCTGGCGCGCTGGTTCGCGCCGCTGGACATGCATGTCAAACAGCTGGAGCTCAGCCCGCGCTACGCCTGGCGGGTGGTGTTGTCCAACGGCATGATGCTGGACTTGGGCCGCGATCCGGGCGCCGATGCGCCGGACCCGCATGGCCTGCCCGGCGCGCTGCCGTTCGCGGCCCGAATTCAACGCTTTGTGCAGGCGTGGCCCGCCGTGTCGGGACGCCTGGAAGGGCGCACCATCACGCAGGCCGACCTGCGCTATCCGAATGGTTTCGCCCTGGCGCTGGCTCCGTTGCCCGCGTCGGAAACCAAATCCAAATCCACACCGAAACCTCCCAAGAAACGCTAACGCCATGACCCGTGACATCAAGGACCTTATCGTCGCCCTCGATATCGGCACCAGCAAGGTGGTGGCTGTGGTGGCTGAAATTTTGCCCGAAGGGCGATTCGAAGTGCTCGGCCTGGGCCAGCACGAATCGCGCGGCATGCGCAAGGGCGTGGTCGTCAATATCGAGACCACTGTGAATTCCATTCAGCGCGCGCTTGAAGAAGCCGAGCTGATGGCAGATTGCAAGATTCGCGACGTCTACACCGGCATTGCCGGCAGCCATATCCGCAGCTTCAATTCCAGCGGCATGGTCGCTGTGAAGGACAAAGAAGTCACCGCCACCGACGTTGCCCGCGTCATCGAGACCGCCAAAGCGGTGAACATCCCGACGGACCAGCAGGTGCTGCATGTGCTGACGCAGGAGTTCATCGTCGACGGCCAGGAAGACATCCGCGAGCCCATCGGCATGAGCGGCCTGCGCCTGGAAGTGCGCGTGCACATCGTGACGGGCGCGGTCAGCGCCGCGCAGAACATCGTCAAGTGCGTGCGCCGCTGCGGCCTGGAAGTGCAAGACCTGATCCTGCAACCGCTGGCATCCAGCCTGGCCGTGCTGACCGCCGACGAGAAAGAACTGGGCGTTGTGCTGGTGGATATCGGCGGCGGCACGACCGACGTCGCCATCTTCACCGGCGGTGCGATCCGCCACACCGCGGTGCTGCCGATTGCCGGTGACCAGATCACCAACGACATCGCCGCCATGCTGCGCACGCCGACGCCGGACGCTGAAGAAATCAAGCTGCGCTACGGCGTGGCCAAGCAGGTGCTGGCCAGCCCGGACGAGTCCGTGGAAGTGCCGGGCCTGGGCGACCGTGGCCCGCGCCAAGTGAAGCGCCAGGCGCTGGGCGCCGTGATCGAGCCGCGCGTCGAAGAACTGTTCACGTTGGTGCAGCAGGTGGTGCGCGATTCCGGCTACGAAGATTTGCTGGCTTCGGGCGTGGTCCTGACCGGCGGGTCGGCGCAACTGCCCGGCATGATCGAACTGGCCGAGGACGTGTTCCTGAAGCCGGTGCGCGTGGCGGTTCCCGAATATGAAGGCAGCCTGGCTGACGTGATGCGTAATCCGCGCTTCTCGACGGTGATGGGCTTGTTGCAGGAAGCACGGATGCAGCGTGTGCGCGGCCGCAAGGTCGCCGCCCAGACCGGCAATTTCAAGAGCCTGCTGGCGCGCATGAAGGAATGGTTTATGAATTGAAAGGTGCAGGTAGGGGCCTGCTCCTTGGTGTGACTCGCGGTTGTTTTGCGGGGCGCGCCAGAAAGAGGAGGCGTCTCAAACCCGTCGCGGACCTATGTAGTCGGCATCGGCTTTGAGGCGATTCACAAAATATAGGTTGTTGGGGAATTTTTGTGATTTGCAAAATCGGACTTGTGAGGGAGTCATCATGATGAACTTTGAGATGCTTGAGAACAACACCAAAGGGACCGTAATCAAGGTCGTTGGTGTGGGCGGTGCGGGCGGCAATGCTGTCGCGCACATGATTCGCAGCGGCGTGCACGGCGTGGATTTCATCTGCGCCAACACCGATGCGCAGGCACTGGCGGCGACCAACGCCCCGGTGCAAATTCGTCTGGGCCGTACTGGCCTGGGTGCGGGCGCCAAGCCCGAGCAAGGACGTGCGTCGGCTGAAACCGCGCGCGAGGAGATCCGTGCTGCGCTGAACGGCGCTCACATGGTCTTCATCACCGCCGGCATGGGCGGTGGCACCGGCACCGGCGCAGGTCCGGTCGTGGCCGAAGTGGCGAAGGAACTGGGCATTCTGACCGTGGGCGTGGTCACCAAGCCTTTCACGTTCGAAGGCAATAAGCGCCTGAAGATGGCCGAGGACGGTATCTCGGAATTGGCCAAGCACGTGCATTCGCTCATCGTGGTGCTCAACGAGAACCTCTATGAACTGATGGACGAGGACGCGACGCAGGAAGACTGCTTCCGTTCCGCCGACGACATCCTGCACAACGCTTGCGCGGGTATCGCCGAAATCATCAACGTCGAAGGTAACGTCAACGTCGACTTCGAAGACGTGAAGACGATCATGGGCGAGCAAGGCCAGGCCATGATGGGCACGGCATCGGCTTCGGGCGCAGACCGCGCTCGCGTCGCTGCCGAGCACGCCATTGCTTGCCCGCTGCTGGAAGGCGTGGACCTGAACGGCGCTCGCGGCGTGCTGGTCAACATCACCGCCAGCCGCACGCTGAAGATGCGCGAAACGCGCGAAATCATGGAAACGATCCGCAGCTACGCTTCGGACGACGCCACCGTGATCTTCGGTACGGCCTATGACGAGTCGATGGGTGAAAACCTGCGCGTGACCGTGGTGGCAACTGGCCTGGGCCGTGCGCAAGCGCGTCCGCAGCTGGTGCAGAACACCGCTGAGGTGCTGCGCACCGGTACCGACAACATGCCCATGGGCACGATGCCGGCCGGTCAAGGCGGCGATTACCGCAATCTGGACATGCCGTCGGTCATGCGCAATCCGCGCAGCCAGGCGTCGGCCCAGGTGCGTGCACTGGAAAGCTCGGGTATGGATCACTTCGACATCCCGGCGTTCCTGCGCAAGCAAGCGGATTGAACCTAAGAGCCGGTCACAGGCTCTAATCGCACTCCCTCATCTCCGGCTCGCCTGTCCCCGCGGGCGAGCCGGAGGCGGAGCGGTCCGTGTTTCCCTTGCACGGTTCAATTAAGGGACGGAGGTATCGGTCGATCCGGGCGCACGTTGGCGTCATGGGTCGGACAGCGTTACAATACGTCAGTTACGCCGGCAATCTGTTCTCTTCGTGCCGGCTTCTTGGCTCCAAAGCACCTAAGTCTCATGTTCCGACAACGCAGCATTCAGAATCTAGTCCGCACGACAGGCGTCGGCGTCCACTCCGGACGGCGGGTAGAACTCACCCTGCGTCCGGCACAACCCAATACCGGTATTGTTTTCCACCGCGTGGACCTGCCCGAGGTCGTAGACCTGCCCGCGCAGGCCACTGGCGTGGGCGATACGCGCATGGCGTCCGTCCTCCAACAGGGCAACGTCCGCGTCTCCACGGTGGAGCATCTCATGTCGGCATTGGCCGGCCTGGGTATCGACAACCTGCATATCGACCTCACTGCCGAAGAAGTCCCCATCATGGACGGCAGTGCGGCTACGTTTGTTTATCTGTTGCGCTCGGCGGGCATCGTCGAGCAGAACGCGCCCAAGCAATTCATCCGCGTCAAAAAGACGGTGGAAGTGCGCGAAGGCGAAGGCCGCAACGAGAAATGGGCCCGCCTGGAACCCCACGAGGGTTACGCGCTGGCGTTCTCGATCGACTTCCGCCACCCCGCCATTGATTCCACGGCCAATTTCGCCGAGATCGATTTCGCCACGCACTCGTATGTGCGCGAGATCGCCCGTGCGCGCACTTTCGGTTTCGTGAACGAAGTGGAAGCGCTGCGCTCGATGGGCCTGGCCCGCGGCGGCAGCCTGGACAACGCGATCGTCATGGACGAATACCGCGTGCTGAACAGCGACGGCCTGCGCTACGACGACGAATTCGTGAAGCACAAGATCCTGGACGCCATTGGCGACTTGTATCTGCTGGGCAAACCCTTGGTGGCGCGCTATGTGGCGTGCAAGTCGGGCCACGGCCTGAACAACCAGCTGGCCCGTGCGCTGCTTGCTCAGCAAGACGCCTGGGAACTGGTCACCTATGAATCGCAGGCTGAAGCGCCGCAGGCCTTCCGCCACGAATGGAAGCTGGCATAACGCCGCTTTCTGATCGGGCCTGAACCGGGGAGTGTCCCCGGTATCCTCATCAGGCCCCTGCTTAAGGATGGCGCTGGCCGCCATCCCTTAGCGCAAAGACCGCCATCCGGTTGCAAACCATCGGGTCTAAACCCCCCAGAACTTGGTTTCGCTTCGTTTCCGGGCGCCCCAGGCGCCGGACAGGGCCGGATAGCTTCAGCTACTCTTGTGATGCTTCAAGAGCTTGGCGACTGCGTCTGCCAACGGGCCGGGACGCAGCGTGTCATGTAGCGATTTGAACGCGCCCAGCGCGGTGTCTCCCAGCGGTTGCGCCTCTTTGGGGGGCAGCGGCTGACGGGCGCCGGGCTTCGGTAAACCCGCTTGTACCTTGACGGCAATTTCGTTAAGGTTCCAGCCTTGGTCGGCCAGGGCGCGCGCCACGCGCGGCGCCAATTGCCGCATCTTGGCGGCATGAGCGGCGCTGGGCACCACCAGATGCAGGCACTGGTTTTCCAGCTTGCCGACCTGGCAGACAGCACCTAGCGGGGCGGGCAGAACCGCCGCCACCGCATACTGAATTTGCAAGTGCTTGCGGGCAGTCGCCAACACTCCGGCGCCCCGCATGTCATGACCCAGCCATCCCAGAGCGGTATTTTCTTTCCGCCGGCTGGCACTGGAACGTTGACGGTATGAAGTGGGTCTATTCATCCCGGCTATAAAGATTTAGGAAGCACACCTTGAAAATCGTGATTATGCACGCCCGCGACGGGCGGGACGGGCATTTCACCCTGGGAGGAGCGCGACTGGCGTTGTTTCTCGGGGCCGCGCTCGTGACGGCAGCCATCTTTGGCGCCGCGCTACAACGATACCTTACTCCCATGCTGCCGGCGGTTCAGACCGTGGGGTGGCCGCTGGCCACTCAGCCGGGCCGGGACACTGATTTCCTACGCGGAAACATGAACTTGCTGGCCGCCAAGGTCGGCGCGTTGCAGGCCAAGCTGGTCAGCATCGACGGCCTGGGCCAGCGCGTGGCGAAAGTGGCCGGCGTGGCTTACACGGACCCGGAGCTGGCCAAGCAATTGGCCGTGGCCCAACCCGAAGCGCTGACGCAGCCCGAAGCCACGCAGGTCATGGATGACCTGTTCACCGACCATCCCCCGCCCAGCGCGGCGTCGGCCGAAGCCTTGGGCCGCCAGCTGGACGAAATCCAGGCGCGGCTTGCCCAGCAGTCCGACAACCTGAAGCTGCTGGATGCGGCGCTGACCAAGCGGTCGGCGGACCAGGCCCGCATGCCGACCGCGATGCCGATTACCGATTACCCCTATCTGAGCTCGTCTTACGGCTGGCGCCGCAACCCCGTGACGGGGCGCACGGCCATGCATGAAGGGCTGGATTTCGCGGCCCCGTCGGGGACGCCGATTCTGGCGGCCTCTGGGGGCGTGGTGCTGGAAGCCAAGTTCCAGCCCGGCTTTGGCAACATGGTCGAGATCGACCATGGTGATGGTTTGATCACGCGTTACGCACATGCGTCATCGCTGATGGTCAAGCAAGGGCAGCTTGTCGAGCGTGGCCAGCAAGTGGCTCGCGTGGGCAGTTCGGGGCGGTCTACCGGCCCGCATTTGCACTTTGAAGTCCGCCTTGCCGGACAGCCGCTGGACCCCCGATTGTTCCTGGGTTCGCAGCAACCCGCGCCGCCCGCGGTGGCGCAGGCAACGACAAATGAACCTGCGGCGCGCTGACCGGTCCAACAGGACAATGAAAGCACCCTGGTCATAGATCCAGGCTATTACGCTCCAGGTGCGTTAAACTGGTTCGTTTCCCAGCGGACCCCCGCTCAACCAATAACATCAAAAGTCACGGGCGACGCTGCCCAGGCCTTATGCAGGCGCGGCGTGGTACGTGCGGCCGACATACGCATGGTTTCTCTGCTCAAAAAACTCATAGGTAGCCGCAATGACCGGCTGCTTAAGCAGTATCGCAAGCTGGTAACCCAGATCAATGGGCAAGAGCCCAAGATTTCCGCGCTTTCCGATGCGGAGCTGGCGGCCAAGACCGACGAATTCCGATCCCGATACGCTCAGGGGACTTCCCTGGACGACCTGCTGCCCGAAGCCTTCGCCGTGGTTCGCGAAGCCGGCAAGCGGGTATTCGGTATGCGCCACTTCGACTCTCAGTTGCTGGGCGGCATTGCGCTGCACAGCGGCAAGATCGCCGAAATGCGCACGGGGGAAGGCAAGACGCTGATGGCGACGCTGCCCGTTTACCTGAACGCGGTCGCCGGCAAGGGCGTCCACGTCGTGACGGTGAACGACTATCTGGCCCGCCGTGATGCGGAATGGATGGGGCGCCTGTACCACTTCCTGGGCATGACCACGGGCGTGGTGGTGCCGCAGCAGCCGAACGAAGAAAAGAAGGCCGCGTACGCTGCCGACATCACGTACGGCACCAACAACGAATTCGGCTTCGACTACCTGCGCGACAACATGGAATACCGTGTTGAGGACCGCCGCCAGCGCGTGCTGTTCTACGCCATCGTCGACGAAGTGGACTCGATCCTGATCGACGAAGCCCGTACGCCGCTGATCATCTCCGGCCAGGCCGAAGATCACACCGAGCTCTACATCCGCATGAACGCGGTGCCGCCGCTGCTCAAGCGCATGGCCACCGAGCCCAAGCCGCAGGAGCCGGAACCCGAAGGTGATTACTGGGTCGACGAAAAGAGCCAGCAGGTCTATCTGTCGGAAGCCGGCCACGAGAACGCCGAAGCCATTCTGGCCCGCCTGGGCATCTTGCCCGAAGGCGAGTCGCTGTACGACCCGCGCCACATTGCGCTGATGCACCACCTGATGGTGGCTCTGCGCGCCAACAACCTGTTCTTCCGCGACCAGCAGTACGTCGTGCAAGACGGTGAAGTGGTGATCGTCGACGAATTCACGGGCCGCCTGATGGTGGGCCGCCGTTGGTCCGATGGCCTGCACCAGGCCGTCGAAGCCAAGGAAGGCGTGAAGATCCAGCACGAGAACCAGACGCTGGCGTCGATTACGTTCCAGAACTACTTCCGCATGTACGAAAAGCTGTCCGGCATGACCGGTACGGCCGACACGGAAGCGTACGAATTCCAGGAAATCTACGGGCTTGAAACGGTCATCATCCCGACCAACAAGCCCATGATCCGTAAGGATCAGAACGACCAGGTCTTCAAGACCGATCCGGAAAAGTACAACGCAATCCTGGAAGACATCCGCGATTGCCACGAGCGCGGCCAGCCCGTGCTGGTGGGTACTACCAGCATCGAAAACTCCGAGCTGCTGTCGGGCCTGCTGAAAAAGGCCAAGCTGCCGCACGAAGTGCTGAACGCCAAGCAGCACGCCCGTGAAGCCGAGATCGTTGCCGAAGCCGGCAAGCCGGGCCACATCACCATTGCCACCAACATGGCCGGTCGCGGTACCGACATCGTGCTGGGCGGCAGTGTGGATAAGCAGGTTGACCTGATCCGCGCCGACGAATCGCTGTCGGAAGCCGAAAAGAACGCACGCATCGAACAGGTGCGCGCGGAATGGAAGCCGCTGAACGAGCAGGTCAAGGCCGCTGGCGGCCTGCGCATCATCGGCACCGAGCGCCACGAATCGCGCCGTATCGACAACCAGCTGCGTGGCCGCGCCGGCCGCCAAGGTGACCCGGGCTCGTCCCGTTTCTACCTGTCGCTGGAAGATTCCCTGATGCGCATCTTCGCGGGCGACCGCGTGCGCGCCATCATGGAGCGCCTGAAGCTGCCCGAGGGGGAACCCATCGAAGCAGGCATGGTGACGCGTTCGATCGAAACCGCGCAGCGCAAGGTGGAAGGCCGCAACTTCGACATCCGCAAGCAATTGCTGGAATACGACGACGTGGCCAACGACCAGCGCAAGGTGCTGTATTCGCAGCGTAACGACGTGCTGGAAGCTGCCAGCGTCAGTGAAACGGTGAACAACCTGCGCGACGCCGCCGTGGTTGAGATGTTCAACACCTACGTGCCGCCGGAATCTGTGGAAGAGCAGTGGGACATCCCGGCCCTGCAAAAGGCCCTGGAAGCTGATTGGCACCTGCATCTGCCGCTGACCGAAATGCTGGAAAAAGAAACCAGCCTGACGGACGAAGAGCTGCGCGAACGCGTGGTCAACGCCGCGCGCGAGGCCTACCAGGCCAAGGTCGATCAAGTCGGCACGGAGTCGTGGTCGCAGTTCGAGCGTTCGATCATGCTGCAAGCGATCGACACGCACTGGCGCGAGCACCTGTCGTCGCTGGATTACCTGCGCCAGGGCATCCATCTGCGCGGCTATGCGCAGAAGAACCCCAAGCAGGAATACAAGCGCGAAGCCTTTGAACTGTTCTCGGGCATGCTGGACCGCATCCGCGACGACGTGGTTCGCGTGTTGATGACCGTGCGTGTGCAGTCGTCGGAACAGGTTGAACAAGCCGAAGCCGAAGCCGCGCAATCGCATGTGCAAAACGTGCAGTACCACCACTCTGATTACGACGAAGCATTGGCCCAGACGGAATCGGATGATGGTGCGCAGCCCGTGCGCAATGCGCTGCCCAAGGTCGGCCGCAACGATCCGTGCCCGTGCGGCAGCGGCAAGAAGTACAAGCAGTGCCACGGCAAGCTCGTCTGATCAGGAAATAACGCCATGCTGCATTCTGTCGGCCACACCGAATTCGACCACGCCGTCGTCATGGTGCGTGACCGGCTGGATGCGCTGGCGCCGCACTTCGAGCGCCAGGGCTTTCACCTGAGCGACAAGGCGGTGCACAACCTGGGCTCGTGCAATCGATTGATCGTGCTGGAAGGCACGTATGTTGAATTGCTGGGCTGGCCGGAAGGCGCGCCGCCGGCTCGCAAGGAAATCGCTGATTCTCCGTTCGGGCTGGAAGCGCTGGTGTTTCGCACCTATGACGCCGACGCCACGTATGAACGGCTGAAGGCGGCGGGGTTCGCCGTGAATCCGGTGCAGGAACTGACGCGCCCCGCGATGCTGGACGGCCAGGAAGTGCAGGCCCGTTTTCATACCGTGCGTTTTGCCGAGCAGCCCTTGCCCGGCATTCGCATGTATTTCTGCCGCCATCTGACGCCCGAGTGCGTCTGGTCTCCTGAATTGATGGCGCACCCGAACGGCGCACGCAGTCTGTTGCGTATCGACGCCCGCGCGGCGGATGCCCGTGCCGTGGCCGAGCGTCTGGCACTGGTGGCGGACGTTACCGCCGAAGCCGCCTCGGGCGGCTGGGACGTGCCGCTGGCCAATCTGCGTATTCACGTGCAGCAAGACGCAACGGCGGTTACGCCGGTGCTGTCCACGCTGACGCTGGAAAACCGCGACGGCGCCCACTACACGCTGGATACCGGCCTGTAAGAACCGCATCCTGCGGTTATCCATCCCCGTTTTAATTTCCATTCCGGTCAGGGATGCGCGCCTTTTGCCGTGCGCATTTCCGGGCAAACCCTGGTTGCGAAGCAAAGTGTATGCACTTTAGTATGCACTTCATCCCCCTTCGCCAGCCGCCCTGATGACCCATCCCCCTTCAGCCATCCGACCCGCTGCCCGGACGTCCGCCGGACAGGCGGAGCTGTATGGCGCCGTCAAGGCGATGGCGGTTCGGTTTGATTTCAAGCCGGGCGAACGCATCAACGAAGTTGAGCTGGCGCGCCGCTTGAATGTCAGCCGCACGCCGTTGCGTGAAGTGCTGAATCAATTGATGGTTGAAGGCTTTCTGACCCGCTCGGTGAACCGCGGTTTTATCGCCCGGCTGCTGGACGCCAAGCAGATCCATAGCCTGTATGAATACCGCGCGGTGCTGGAGGCCGGCATTGTGCGCGCGGCGTGCGAGCGCGCCAGCGACGAAGAACTGGCCGGCCTGCGCGCGTTCGTGGAACGGTCGCGCGATGTGCCCGAAGACAGCGACGCCACGCGCTTGTTGGAGCTGGACGAAGCGTTCCACCTGCATCTGGCGCGCCTGTCGCGCAACGAAGAATTCGTGCGCGCCCTGGAAAGCGTCAATGCCCGCATCCATTTCGTGCGCTGGATTGACATGCAGCAGGGCCGCCGCAGCCATACCCAAGGTGAACATCTGCGCATCGTGCAGGCGCTGGAACAGCGGGATGCCGATGGGCTGGCCGGGCTGATGAGCACGCATATCGGCCGGCGGCTGGACCAGATCACCGACGTCATACGCACCGGCTTTTCAACGATTTACATGCGGGACCAGGCCGAACCCGCCGCGGCAGCGCCGGCCAACACCACAACAGCAGGGGAAAAAAAATGACTCATACGATGAAGCGGATTGCAGCGAGCTTATGCGCGCTGGCCGCGGTGGGGGGCGCCATGATCGCCGCGCCCGCCGCCGCCGAAGAACGGCCATTGATCCTGGTCGTGCCGTACCCGCCGGGCGGCAGCACGGACATTTTGGCGCGCATCTTGCAGCCGCGTTTGTCGCAGCAATTGGGCGGACGCGCCGTTGTCGTGGAAAACCGCCCGGGCGCCGCCAGCCAGATCGCAACGGCTTTTGTGGCCCGCGCGGAGCCCGATGGCAACACCTTGCTGGTCAGCTTCGACAACCACGGCATCAACCCCGCCGTGAAGCCCAAGCTGCCCTACGACACGTTCAAGGACTTCGTCGCCATTTCGCAGACCGTGCGCTTTCCGCTGGTGATCGGCGCAAACCCGAACGTGCCTGGGGATAACTTGAAGGAGTTCCTGGCGGCAGCCGCCAAGGAATCGCCCAACAAATTCAACTACGCCTCAACCGGTGTCGGTTCGCTGAACCACCTGGCGCCGGAAGAGCTCAAGCGCCTGTCGAAGGTGGAGCTGTTGCACGTGCCGTATGGCGGCGGGGGGCCGGCCATTCAGGCGGTGGTGGGCGGTCAGGCCAACATGACGTGGCTGAGCTTTGCGGCGCTGCGTGGCCAGATTCAAGGCGGCAAGATCAAGCCGCTGGCTGTGGCGGGCGAAAAGCGCCTGCCCGAATTGCCGAATGTGCCAACCGTGATCGAGTCCGGCTTCCCCGGCTTTGTCGCCTATTCGTGGAGCGGCATGTTCGCGCCGAAGGGCACGCCGGAAGCCACGGTGAAGAAGCTGACGGCGGACTTCAAGGCGGTGCTGGCCGACCCGGAAATCAAGAAGAAGGTCACGGAAGCGGGCTTCGAGATCGTGGCGTCCGACGGCCCTGCGCTGGATGCGTACGTGAAGTCCGAGTACGACCGCTGGAGCGCCTTCATCAAGAGCAGCAACATCAATCTGGATAACTGAGCGGTGGCTGGCCGGACGGCTTGCCGTTCGGCCCCAACCGCGAAACACGTGGAGATGACATGGAAAATTTGACCGGCGCCGAAGCCATGGTGCGGATGCTGCAGCACAACGACGTCAAACATATTTTTGGCCTGTGCGGCGACACCAGCCTGCCGTTCTACGACGCGCTGTACCGCCTGGACCACGGCATGCAGCACATCCTGACGCGCGATGAGCGCAGCGCGGGCTATATGGCGGACGCCTATGCGCGCGTGACCGGCAAGGTCGGCGTGTGCGAAGGCCCCAGCGGCGGCGGCGCAACGTATCTGCTGCCCGGCTTGGTGGAAGCCAATGAATCGTCCATTCCCGTGCTGGGCATTACGTCGGACGTGGCGGTGGGCTCGCGTGGCAAGTACCCGCTGACGGAACTTGACCAGGAAGCCTTGTATCGCCCGCTGACGAAGTGGAACCGCACGATTGATCGCGCTGACCAGATTCCGGGCATGGTGCGGGCGGCGTTCCGCGCTATGACGACCGGCAAGCCGGGCGCCGCGCACCTGTGCTTTCCGTATGACGTGATGAAGCAGCAAGTGGATGCGTCGGACATTTGGGCGCAGCCCGAGCACGGCCAATTCCCGTCCATGCGCTTTGCGCCGGACCCGGCTGACGTGGCCCGCGCCGCGCAGCGCCTGATCGGCGCGCGTGCGCCGGTGATCATTTGCGGCGGTGGCGTAGTCATTGCCGGCGCCAGCGGCGCCTTGCAGGAACTGGCGGAAACGCTGAAGGCGGCGGTCTGCGTCACGGTCAGCGGGCAGGGCAGCCTGGCCGACACGCACCCGCTGAACGCAGGCGTGGTGGGTTCGAACGGCGGCGTGATGGCCACGCGTGACGTGGTGGCCGCCGCCGACGTGGTGCTGTTCGTGGGTTGCCGCGCGGGGTCGACGTCGACCGAGCACTGGCGCTTCCCGAACCGCGACGTGCCGATCCTGCACATCGATATCGACCCGATGGTGATCGGCGCCAACTACCTGACCGAAGTGGGTCTGGTGGGCGACGCCAAGCTGGCGCTGGAAGCACTGGGCGCCGAAGTGCAAGCGCGTCTGGCGCATCGCAACGCCGACGCGGTTGACGGCGCGGTGCTGGCTGGCCGCGCCAAGGCGGCCCGGCTCGCGCAACTAGAGCCGCTGGCCAACAGCCTGGAAGCGCCGATCCGCCCCGAGCGCGTCGTGCAATCGCTGAACCGCCTGCTGCCCGATGACGCCATCGTGTGTGCGGACCCCGGCACGCCTTGCCCGTATTTTTCGGCTTACTACGACGTGTCGCGCCCCGGCCGTCACTTCATCACCAACCGCGCGCACGGGGCGCTGGGCTTCTCGATGTCGGCGGCGCTGGGCGCCTGGGTTGGCCGGCCGCAGTCCAAGTGCGTGTCCGTGATGGGTGATGGCAGCTTCGGTTTCACCGTGGGCGAATTGGAAACCATCGTGCGTCACAAGGCGCCGCTCTTGATGATCGTGTTTTCGAACTCGGTCTACGGCTGGATCAAGGCCAGCCAGAAGGCGGGCTACGACCAGCGCTACTACAGCGTGGACTTCAACCGCACCGACCATGCCCGCATCGCCGAGGCTTATGGCGTGAAGGCGTGGCGCGTGGAAGATCCGTCCAAGCTGGACGCCGCGATCAAGGCCGCCATGGAGCACGACGGCCCGGCGCTGATCGACGTGGTGGCGCAGCCGTTGCAAGACGCCGCGGCGCCGGTCAGCCAGTGGATGGGCTGATGCGGCACTGCGTGGATGCGGCAGCGGTAGCGCAGTGATGCGGCATCAACGCATAAAGGGGCCCTTCGGGGCCCCTTTTTTTTGTGCCGGAGCGCGGCGCGCGCTCCTATACTGATCCGCTTCGGCGCGCAGGCGCGTGGTCTGCGGCACATCACAGGGGAATCGGGCATGGACTTGGGGATCAGGGGCAAGACGGCTTTGGTGTTTGGCGGCAGCCGTGGCATGGGCCGGGCGTGCGCCCTGCAACTGGCGCGGGAAGGCGTGGCGGTCACCATCGCGGCCCGCAATCCGCAGACGCTTGAGCAAGCCGCAGCCGAGATCTCGCACGAAACCGGCATCGGCGTGGGCTGGGTATCGGCCGATCTGACGCAAGCCGCCGGGCGCGATGCGGCAATGGCCGCGTGCCCGCACCCAGACATCCTGATCAACAATGCCGATGGCCCGATGCCGGGCGATTTTCGGGACTGGACGCGAGAAGACTGGATCGCGTCGCTGGACGCGATGATGCTCGGGCCGATCGACATGATCCGCCGCGTGGTCGACGGCATGATCGAGCGGCGCTTTGGCCGCATCGTGAATATCGTGTCGCGCAGCGTGAAGGCGCCGCATGCGGAGCTCGGCCTGTCCAACGGCGCGCGCTCGGGCCTGATCGGCTTTGTGGGCGGGCTGGCGCGCCAGACCGTGCGCCACAACGTCACCATCAACAACCTGCTGCCGGGGGCGTTTGCGACCGATGCGCAGGTGCGGCATATCCAGGGCATGCTGGAGCAGTCCGGCGGCAAGACCTTCGACCAGCTCTGGGACGAGCGCGGCCGCGCCAACCCCGCCGGGCGCTACGGACAGCCCGAAGAAATGGGCGCCCTGTGTGCGTACATCTGCTCGGCGCACTCCGGCTACATGACCGCGCAAAACATCTTGATCGACGGCGGCGGCTACCCCGGCACGTACTGAGGATTCCCCATGGACCAGACAGACATCAAGATCCTGGCCTTGCTGCAAAAGGACGCCACCTGTTCGGTTGCTGAAATCGCCGAGCAGGTGAACCTGTCCGTCACGCCATGCTGGCGCCGCATCCAGAAGCTCAAGGACGATGGCGTTATCGCGCGCAACGCCATCCTGCTGGACCCCCGGGCGCTGGGGCTGAACCTGACGGTCTTCGTGTCCATCAAGACCAGCCAGCACAACGAGAAATGGACGCAGAGCCTGATCAACGCGGTCATGGCGCTGCCCAACGTGGTGGAGTTTCATCGCATGGCGGGCGATATCGACTACCTGCTCAAGGTGGTCGTGGAAGACATGGCGGCGTATGACCGCTTTTACCGCCGGCTGATCGGCGCGGTGGATCTGCTGGATGTCAGCGCCAGCTTCTCCATGGAGATCATCAAAAGCACGACGGAATTGCCGTTGGACGCGGTGTAGCGGCCGGCGCGCAATTTTTTTTCTTGTGCGAGGGCTGCGGCGGATGCAAATTTCTTTCGGCGTGTTGCACAAGGCCCATCTCGCAATTCTTTTGCGCGGTGCTCGGCGTAGGATATCGCTCATTCCTGCTAGGGAATGAATCGGGATATCAGAGGACCCTATGTCGTTGGCAGTACCCGCCGGCTGTGCCGGTTTGGCCAAATCGCGGCAAGCGCTATCGGTGGACGACTTGTTGGCCGGCTGGAACGGCGTCGACGATTTATGGGTGTTCGCCTATGGGTCCCTGATCTGGCATCCCGGCTTTGCCTGGCTCGAGCGCCGGCTGGCCACGGTGCGCGGCTATCACCGTTCTTTGTGCCTGTGGTCTCACGACCATCGCGGCTCGCCCGATAACCCAGGCCTCGTGTTTGGCTTGAACCGGGGCGGTTGCTGCCGTGGCGTGGCGTATCAGATTGCGGCGGCTGACGTGCGCGACGTGTTCCAGGCGCTCTGGCGCCGCGAGATGGTGACGGGCGCCTACACCCCCCGTTGGCTCACGTGCCACACCGAAGCCGCACCCGTGCGCGGGCTGGTCTTCCTGCTGAACCGGGCTTGCGATGAATACGCCGCTGACCTGAGCGACGACCGCCTGCTCGCGTGCATACGCAACGCCGTCGGGCATTCCGGGCCGTGCCTGGATTACGTGGTGGAGACCGAGCGTGCGCTGCGCGCGCACGGCATTGACGATTGGCGGCTGGGCGATCTGGTCCGCAAGCTGGGCCACGCCTTCTGACGATTGGGCCTGCGCTTGAACGGTGCCAGCGGCCAAATGTTCTGACGTTCGGCCCTGCGCTTTAGAAGTGCCAGCGGCCGAACATGTACAGCACGTTGCCCGCGCCGGATGCGCCGGGAATGTAGGTGGCGTAGAACATGGCGTCTTTGTAGCCCGCGCCCACCAGCGGCAGGATGCCGGGGAACGGCACGTAGCTCATGATGTCGTGCCGCGCGGTAAGAAACACCGTGTAGCCCGCGCCCAGGCGGAAGTTCTCGCTGACTTGTCCGATCTTCAGGAAGCCGTAGCCGGCAATCGGTTCGACCTTGCTGTGCGAATCCAGGAACGCCATGGCGTACAGGCCCTGCCAGTCGCCGTCTTCGTCGTAGATGCTGCGGCCATAGCCGCCGCCCCACGCCAGTTCGTTGAAGCTGTCGATTTTCTCTTTGCTGTACATGGCGCGGTTGTGCCAGGCGTAGCCGGAAACGTAGAGGTCGTGGCCGCCTTCGGTCCAGATCTGGTCCAGGCGATTACAAGCGGACTGGGCCCAAGAGGGCAAATTTTCACAAGCTTGAGCGGTGGCGGCTAAAGTCGAGAGCAGCAGGCAAAGGATCGCTGCCCGGATGTTGGCGGTCATTACGGGAACTAAGGGATGAAGATGACAATTCCATGACTTTACATGGAGTCACGGGCATATCCCTGTCAGACCGCTGTCATGAAACGACGTTCGAATGCATCTGCCCGCTGAAAGCGGGCAGATGGCAAACATAGATTAAGAATTCTCTGTGGCGGTCAAGCTACAGCAGGAACAGCGTGGCCAGACCCAGGAAGATGAAGAAGCCAAGCGAGTCGGTGGCGAACGTCAGCAGTACCGACGAACCCATCGCAGGGTCTTTACCGAAGCGGGCGCGCAGCATCGGCACCAGCACGCCGACGGACGCGCCGACCAGCATATTGCAGATCATCGCCGCCATCATGACGAGTGCGATCGAGATCGAATGCGAGATCACCCACGCGAACAGGGCGGCCACCAGGCTGCCGCACAAGCCCACCAGCAAGGTCACAAACAGCTCGCGCTTGACCAGCTGCCACAGGTTGCGTCCGGTGATCCGGCCCATGGCCAGCGCCCGGATGATCAGCGTCATGGTCTGGTTGCCGGAGTTGCCGCCAATGCCGGCCACGATGGACATCAGGAAGGCCAGGATGACGATCTGGCTGACCGTGCCTTCGAATTGGGATGCCACGAAAGACGCCGTGGCGGCGGTACAGAGGTTGAACAGCAGCCAGGGGGCGCGGTTGCGCAAGGCGGTGCTGACGGGGGCAAAGATGTCTTCTTCTTGCAGACCCGCGCGCGACAGCGCCTGTTCTTGCGAGTCTTCACGCATCACGTCCACCACGTCGGCGATGGTGACGCGGCCGATCAGGCGGCCCTGGTCGTCCATCACGGGGGCGGACACCAAGTCGTAACGTTCAAAGGCGCCGGCGGCGTCAGCGTCGGAATCCAGCGGGTTCAGCGCCAGGAAATCCGAATTCATGACGGCGCGCACCTCGGTTTCGGGTTCGCTGACCAACAGGCGCGACAGCGGCAGAATGCCTTGCAGCTTGTCCTGGCGGTCCACCACGAAAATCTGGTCGGTGTGGTCGGGCAGCTCGTGCAGGCGGCGCAGATAGCGCAGCACCACTTCCAGCGTGACGTCTTCACGCACCCGGACCATTTCGAAGTCCATGATCGCGCCCACGCTGTCTTCCGGATAGCCCATGGCTTCCAGCAGCTGTGCGCGTTCTTCTTCGGTCAGGCCCTTTTGCACTTCCGCCACCACGTCGGGCGGCAGGTCGGGCGCCAGGTCGGCCAGCTCGTCGGCGTCCATGTTGCCGGTGGCGGCGACCAGGTCTTGCCGGTCCATCGCTTCAATCAGCGATTCCCGCACCCAGTCTTCGACTTCCAGCAGCACGTCGGCGTCGTGCTCGGGGCTGACCAGCTTCCAGATGGCCTGGCGTTCGTCCTTGGGCAGCGATTCCAGGATGAAGGCGATATCGGCCGGATGCAGGCCGTCGAGCAGCGTCTTGAGTTCGGCCTCGTGCTGGCGGTGCACCAGGTCTTCGACCAGCGTGGCCTTGGCGTCGCCTTCTTCTTGGCGATGCACCAGATCGGCCACCAATTGCTGGCGGCGCAGGCGTTCCTGCACTTCGGCCAGGGCGATCTGTGCGTCTTCCGGGTCGAGGCGGCGGGGCGTCGCGGGCGGTTTCTGCGCGGCGGCGGACTGCGTCATGCGTTACGGCTCAAAGAGTGGGGAGGGGGCGGCTGCGCCGCGCTTCGTCGGTGGCGACGTATGTCAGGGTGGCCTCGGTGACCTTGACGACTTCGGCGTCCAGGCGCTGGCGTTCCGCGTAGACCTCGACCGACACCGTGATCGACGTCTTGCCGGTCTTGACGATGGCGGCGTAGAAGCTGAGGAGGTCGCCCACGAACACGGGCTCTTTGAACTGAAAGGCGTTGACCGCGACGGTGGCCACGCGGCCAGCGGCGCGGCGGGCCGCTGGAATGGAGCCGGCGATGTCGACTTGGGACATGATCCAGCCGCCAAACACGTCCCCGTGGATATTTGCGTCGGCCGGCATCGGCATGACGCGCAATACCGCGTCGCGATCGGCGGGCAAGGTCGTAAACGGGGATTTGTTGCTGGAGGTCATGCGGCCGACTCCACTGCTAGGGAACCAGCCGATTATGCAGGAAAAAAGCGACTGCGGCGTGCATGGACGAACGGCCGCCGCGCTTTGCAGCGGCGGCCGCGCGGATCAGGTGGCCAATTTGACGATGCCGTAGCCGCCAACCAACAGCCACGCGTACAGGATCAGGCCCAGGGCCATCACGCGGGGGCCGGCTTTCTTGATCTGGGCAAAGCGGGTTTCGATGCCCAGCGCCGTCATGGCCATGGTCAGCGCAAAGACATCCAGGCGGCGGATGGCGGCGATGGCGTCGGCGGGAATGATGTCCAGCGAATTGATAATGGCCAACACCAGGAAGCCGACCGCGAACCAGGGAATGGGCAGTTTGGCGCCCTTGGCCTGGCCGCCCGCCTGGCTGGCGGCGCTGCGCAGGTACATGCCCAGCACCAGCAGCACCGGCACCAGCAGCGCCACGCGGGTCATCTTGACGATGGTGGCGACTTCGGTGGTGGCGGGATCGATATTGCTGGCCGCGCCGACAACCTGCGCCACTTCATGGATGGTGCCGCCGATATAGATGCCCAGCGCCTGGGTATCCAGGTTGAGCCAGCCTGCGTGATAGAGGATGGGGTACAGGAACATGGACAGCGTGCCGAACAGCACCACGGTGGCCACGGCCACGGCGCTCTTGTGCGGGGCGGCGCGCAAGGTCGGTTCGAACGCCAGCACGGCGGCCGCGCCGCAGATGGCGCTGCCCGCCGCAGTCAGCATGGCCGTGTCGCGATCCAGGCCCAGCATGCGCTGGCCGACCACGGTGCCAATCAACAGGGTGCCCAGCACCACGGCCACAGAGACCGCCAGCCCCGGCAAGCCCACGGCCGCGATCTGCTGGATGCTGATGTTCAAACCGTAGAAAGCGACGGCGATGCGCAGCAGGCGCCGCGCGGTGAAGTTCACGCCCACGCCCCAATCCGCCGGCATGGTGCCGCGCAGGAAGTTGCCATACAGCATGCCGCAGACAATGCCGACCACCAGCGGCGAAAAGCCCAGCTGGCGAATGGCGGGCAGGTCCGCCAGCTGCATGACGGCCGCAGCCATCAGGCCGACGAACAGCACGCCGTTGAGTTTGTCGCGCCAAGGGGTGGCGGTGGGGGCGCCAGCCGTTGCTGCGGCAGCCGATGCTGCGGCAGCCGATGCTGCGGCGGCCGATGCCGAGGCTGCGGGCGCCCCAGCTGTCGAAGCGGGAAGCGGTACTGCGGTGCTGGTGGTGGTGCTCATGGTGGCCCTTTGGGCATATCTAAATAACTTCCCGAAATATTAGATGTGCCACTACTATTTGAAAAATCTTTATTTTGAATATGTAATATCGGAAATTCTGATAATTAACTGCCTATGACCCCTGATCAATTGCTGACCTTCGCCTGCGTTGCCGATACCGGCAACATCAGCCGCGCCGCGCAAGTGCTGCATTTGTCACAGCCCGCTGTGTCGGGCCAACTGCGCATGCTGCAAGAATGGTTTGGCGAACCGCTCTACCGCCGCAGCGGCCACGGCATTGCATTGACCGAGGCTGGCGAACGGCTGGCCGAGCAGGCCCGGCAACTGCGGCAGGTGTATCGGCAGGCGCAGGCGGTGCGGGAATCGTGGCGCGGCCTGGAAACCGGCGCGCTGCGGTTAGGCGCCAGCACCACGCCCGCCAGCTATCTGTTGCCGCGCCTGGTCGCCGATTTCCGCCACAACTTTCCCGCGGTCAGCCTGCACCTGTCAGATGGCAACACGCGCGAAATCGTCGAGCGGCTGCCCGCGCTGGATCTGGCGTTTATTGAAGGGGATGTGCCCACGGGCCTGCCGGCGGATACCGCGGTGCACGCTTGGCGGCAGGACGAAGTCGTGGCGATCGTGCGGGCGGATCACGCGTTGGCCAGCAAGGGCGCGGTGACATTGCGCGACCTGGCCGCGTCGCCGCTAGTGATGCGCGAACCCGGCTCCGGCGTGCGCCGTCTGGTCGAACGCGCGTTTGCGGATGCCGGGCTGGCGCCGTCGGTGGGGCTTGAGCTGGCGGGGGTGGAAGGGGTGAAGCAGGCGGTGCGCGCGGGGCTGGGGGTGGGCTTTGTATCCGTCATGTCGATGCGGCATGAGGACGGTGCGCTGGCGGCATTGCGCTTGTTGCCCAAGCCGCTGACGCGCACGCTGAGCATTCTGGTGCCGCATGCGGATGCCGCGGCCCGCGCCGCCGAACGCTTTTTGGCGATGTGCCTGGCGGTCGGGGCGGCGGAGGGCGGGTAGGGCGCGTAAAGGGTAGGGCGCGTAAAGCTCAGGCCTTGGCCAGACGCTTCAACGCCAATTGGACCCAGTACGTGCCGCCCAGCGGCAGCAGGTCGTCGTTGAAGTCGTAGCTGCCGTTGTGCAGCATGCAGGGGCCCAGGCCGTGGCCGCTGTCGCGGTGTTCGCCCGTGCCGTTGCCGATCCAGACATAGCAGCCCGGCAGTTCCTGCAGCATGAACGCGAAGTCTTCCGCGCCCATCGTGGGCTGCACATGGTCGTTGACGTTGGCCTCGCCCACGATGTCGCGCATCACATCGGCGCAGAACGCCGCTTCTTCAGCGTGGTTGATGGTGGGCGGGTAATTGCGCTGGAACGTGAATTGCACGTCGCAATCCATGGCGGCGCAGGTGTGGCGCGTGATCTCTTCCATACGGCGTTCGATCAGGTCCAGCACGTCCAGCGTGAAGGTGCGCACCGTGCCGCGCAATTCGGCGTGATTGGGCACGACGTTGTCGGCGCTGCCGGCGTGAATCTGCGTGATGCTGAGCACCGCCGCGTCCAGCGGATTGCGGTTGCGCGTGATGATGGTCTGCAGCGACTGCGCCAGCTGCACGGCCGCCATGACCGGGTCGATGCCCAGGTTGGGCATGCCAGCGTGCGTGCCCTTGCCCTTCACGATGATCGAAAACTCGTTGCTGGACGCCATGATGGGGCCGGGCGTCACGCCGAATTGGCCGGTTTTCATGCCGGGCCAGTTGTGCATGCCAAACACCGCTTCCATCGGGAAACGCTTGAACAAACCGTCGTCGATCATGCGCTTGGCGCCGCCACCGCCTTCTTCGGCGGGCTGGAAAATCACGTAGACGATGCCAGCAAAATCACGATGTTGCGACAGATATTGCGCCGCAGCCAGCAGCATGGCGGTGTGGCCGTCGTGGCCGCACGCGTGCATCTTGCCTTCGTTCTGGCTGGCGTGCGCAAAGGTGTTGACCTCTTGCATGGGCAACGCGTCCATGTCGGCGCGCAGGCCCACGGCGCGTTCGCCCGGCTGATTGCCGCGAATGACGCCAACGACGCCCGTGCCGCCCAAACCGCGGTCGACCTCGATGCCCCATTCTTCAAGCTTGGCCGCGACCACATCAGCGGTGCGGAATTCTTCGAATGCCAGTTCAGGATGCGCGTGGATGTCGCGTCGGATCTTGGAAATGTCTTGATGCCAGGCGACGATGGGTTCGAGCAGTTTCATGGGGAAAGTCAGGCGGAATTGGGGAACGCAACAAGGTTATCATCAATCAAAAATCTATTTAATGGAGACAAATACCATGACGCGTCCGTGGCTTGCCCATTACCCGAAGGGGGTTCCGGCGGAGATCTCCACTGAGGGTTATTCCTCGTTGGCCGACCTGCTTGACCGGGCCTGCAAACAATATGCGTCGCGCATCGCCTGCACGGCGATGGGCAGCGACATCACCTATGCGCAGCTGGATCAATATGCGCGCGGCTTCGCAGGCTGGCTGCAAAGCCTGGGCCTGCCCAAGGGCGCGCGCGTGGCGCTGATGATGCCAAACGTGCCGGCGTATCTGGTCGGCATGCTGGGCACGTTGCGCGCCGGGCTGGTCGTGGTGAACGTGAACCCGCTGTACACCGCAGACGAACTCGAGCGCCAGCTGCAAGACAGCGGCGCATCCGTCATCCTGATTCTTGAGAACTTTGCCAATACCTTGCAGGCGGTGAAGAACCGCGGCCAGCTCAAGCACATCGTGGTAACCGGCCCGGGTGATTTGCTGGGCGGGCTGAAGGCGCCTCTCGTCAACTTTGTGGCCCGCCACATCAAGAAGATCGTCAAGCCCTGGCGCATCGACGGCGCACACAATTTGCCGGCCGTGCTGCGTGATGGCGCGCGTGCGCCGTTCACGCCACCCGCCTTGTCGATGGACGATGTGGCGGTGCTGCAATACACCGGCGGCACGACGGGCGTGCCCAAGGGCGCGATGCTGTCGCACCGCAATCTGGCGGCCAACGTGTTGCAGACGGAAGCCGTGGCGCAGCCCGTGGTGCACGATCTGGCGCACACGCAGCTCACCATCATCAGCGCACTGCCGCTGTACCACGTGTTTGCCATGACGGTATGCGGCCTGTACGGCCTGCACGCGGGCATGCGCAACGTGCTCATCATCAACCCGCGCGATCAGCCGTCGCTGATCAATGCGTGGCGCAAGGTGCCGATCAATCTGTTCCCGGGCGTCAACACGCTGTTTAACGCGCTGGCCCATAACGAAGACTTCGCGAAGCTGGATTTTTCGGCGTTGCGACTGACCTTGGGCGGCGGCATGGCGGTGCAGCAGTCGGTGGCGGAGCGTTGGCTGAAGATTACCGGCCGGCCGCTGATTGAAGGCTATGGCTTGTCCGAGACCTCGCCCGTGGCCACGGTGAACCCCACCGACGCCACCGCGTATTCAGGCTCGATCGGCTTGCCGCTGCCTTCCACCGATGTGGCCATTCTTGATGACGCCGGCCATGAAGTGCCGCTGGGCGAGCGCGGTGAAGTGGGCATACGCGGGCCGCAGGTGATGCTGGGGTACTGGCAGAAGCCCGAAGAAACGCGGCAATCGATGACGGCCGATGGCTACTTCCGTACGGGCGACATCGGCATCATGGACGCGCAAGGCTACACGCGCATCGTCGACCGCAAGAAAGACATGATTGCGGTGTCCGGGTTCAAGGTCTATCCGAATGAAGTCGAGGCCGTCGTGGCGCAAATGCCGGGTGTTCTGGAGTGCGCCGCCATCGGCGTGCCAGACGAGCACTCGGGTGAAGCCGTGAAGGTGTTTGTCGTGAAGAAGGATGCGTCGTTGACCGAGGCCCAGGTGCAGGACTGGTGCCGCGAAAAGCTCACGGGCTACAAGCGCCCGCGCTTCGTGGAATTCCGCGAAGAATTGCCCAAGAGCAACGTGGGCAAGATCCTGCGCCGCGAACTGCGTCCCGACGCGCCGGCCAAGGCGCCCCAGGACGCTGCGGCCGCCTGACGGGCCTTATGCCGCGTCAGACGGCGGGTTGTCCAGGTGCGGGGCGACCATGTCATGCAGGGCGCGTTCGATAGCGGGGTTGCCCGCTACGACGCGTCCGCCGATCGGCCAGGGGTCAAGTTTGTGCATGTCTGTGCAGGTGCCGCCCGCTTCGCGCAAGATCAGCGTGCCAGCGGCCACATCCCACGGCGCCAGGCCCATTTCCCAATACCCGTCGTAACGGCCGCAGGCGGTCCACGCCAGGTCCAGCGCGGCCGCGCCCATGCGGCGCACGCCGCGCGCACGCTTGATGGCGTCGTTCAGCATGGGCATGTATTGGTCGGCGAACGAAAAGTCGCGGAAGGGGAAACCGGTGGCCAGCACCGAATCTTCAATCGTCTGCGTGCGCGAACACTTGATGCGCCGGCCGTTCAGCCAGGCGCCCATGCCATACACCGCGGTGAACAGCTCTTCGCGGTTGGGGTCGTACACCACGCCGATGACGGGGGTGTCTTCCTTTAGCGTTTCCGTGGCCGACACCGCCGTGCCTGCGTGGGCGATCAACGCAATCGATACGGCATAGTGCGGGATGTCGTGCAGAAAGTTGGTGGTGCCATCCAGCGGGTCGATGTACCAGGTGGCGATGCCTTGTGGCTTGCCGCCCGTTTCTTCGGCGACGATGCCGAACTTGGGCGTTCGCGTTTGCAGCTCCTGGATAATCACGGCTTCGGCCTCGCGGTCCGCTTGGGACACGAGATCGTTGCGCGCCTTGCGGTCGATCACGAGATCGGCGCGATGGTGCGCGTAGGATTGCAGAATGGCCGCGCCAGCATGCGCCGCCGTGACTGCCGCATCGATCGCGGCGCACAGGTCGATGGGCTGGGCCAGTGAGCGGGGCTGATCATAGGTATCCATGTAAACCAGTGTAAGCCCAGCAATGCGTCAAACCCGTGGCAGTGGCGCGAAAGGCGGATACCGCGTGGCGTCCAGCCAACGCCCGCGCGGGCGCCGATCGATCATTCGCGCTTGTCTCAACTCTGATTATTTCCTCGGAATTCCATGTCCTCGTCTTATCTGCCCCTGACCCCCGCCGTGACGGACATCAATGCCGACGGCACGCTGTTCAGCCCCTTGTATGACGATGTGTATCACTCGCCGTCGGGGGCGTTGGGGCAGGCGGAACATGTGTTTCTGCAAGGCAACGGCCTGCCCGAGCGCTGGCGGGGGCGCGACGGGTTTACCGTGTGCGAGACAGGGTTCGGCCTGGGGCTGAACTTTCTGGCGCTGTGGAACGCCTGGCGCAATGACCCGCAGCGGCCTGCCGCCCTGCATATGGTGTCGATGGAGGCGCATCCCTTCACACGCGCGAACCTGGTGGCGCAGTTGGCGCGGTATGCGCCCGCGCCGCTGGCGGAGCTGGCGCAAGCGCTGTCGGCGCAATGGCCGGCGTTGCTGCCTGGCCTGCACCGGCTGGAGTTCGAAAATGGGGCGGTCACGCTGACCCTGGGTTTTGGCGACGCGCAGGGGTTGGCGCGGCGCTTGAACGCGCGGGTGGATGCCTTTTTTCTGGATGGCTTCGCGCCCGAACGTAATCCCCGAATGTGGGCCACGCCGCTGTTGCGCGATCTTGCCAAGCTGGCGGCGCCCGGGGCAACGGTTGCCACCTGGGTCTGCACGGGCGAGTTGCGGCATGCCTTGCAGGGCGCCGGATTCGACGTGGCGTGCGCGCCGGGGTATGGCGGCAAGGGGCACATGACCGTGGGCACGGTTCGCACGCCGGGCTGCGCGGCAGCGGCCTTGCGCGCGACAGTCAGGCATGCCGTGGTGGTGGGGGCGGGGCTGGCGGGTGCGGGCATGGCGCAGTCGCTGGCGGGGCGGGGATGGCGCGTCACCGTGCTGGATGCCGGCCGGGCGCTGGGCGCGCCCGCGCATGGGGGGCACGTGGCGGCGGCGCTGACCCCCGTGATTGCGCGTGACGACAACGCCCGGGCGCGGCTGTCGCGCGCAGGCAGCCAGCGCGCCGAGGCCCGCTGGCTAGGGCTGGCCCATGGCGCCGCGCCGCGTGTCTGCGGCACCGTCCAGGTCGAGCGCGATGCGGGCAAGTCCGCAGCGCTGGCCGGCACCTTGGAAACGCTGGCGTTTCCGTCTGATTGGGTACGCATGGTGGACCGCGACGAGGCCAGCGCGTTGGCAGGTCTGCCGCTGGCGCGTGGCGGCGTGTTCTTTGCGCAGGGGATGCTGGTGCAGCCGAATCGTCTGATCGATGCGCTGCTGCAAACGCCGGGTGTGACGGTCGTGCCCGCCAAGGCAGCGCGGTTGGAACCGGTTGGGCAGGGCTGGCGCGTGCTGGATGAGCAGGGCCTGGAAATCGAGCATGCCGAAACCGTCATCCTGGCCAACGCCTTTGGCGCGCAGGGGGTACTGGCCGACAGCGGTCTGCTCGACCCCTTGCCGCGCATTGCGCAAATGCATGCGCTGGCGGGCGAAGTCACCCTGGTGCCCGCGGCCTCGCTTGCCGGCGGCCCGCGTTGCA
This sequence comes from Achromobacter kerstersii, assembly GCF_902859595.1. Lineage (GTDB taxonomy): Bacteria > Pseudomonadota > Gammaproteobacteria > Burkholderiales > Burkholderiaceae_B > Achromobacter > Achromobacter kerstersii. Next base: position 47,005 of record NZ_CADIJQ010000017.1, read on the forward strand.
TTGTGGGGGGCGAGGGCTATCTGCTGCCCGATGTGGGCGCGGGTTGCGTGGTGGGCAGCACGTACATGCACGGCGCCACGCAGACGCAGGTCAGTGCGGAAGGCCAGCGCGTCACGCTGGACAAGGCGGCCGGCCTGCTGAGTGGTCACTTTCCGGACTTTGATGCCTTGGTGCCGGGGACGTTGCCGGGCTGGGCCGGATGGCGCGCGGTGTTGCCGGGGCGCTTGCCTGCCGTGGGCGAGTTGCCGCATGCTAAGGGCGTGTGGCTGGCCGTCGGCTATGCCTCGCGAGGGCTGTCTTGGTCGGCATTGATGGGTGACGAGATTGCCGCTCGGCTGACAGGCGAGCCCGGTTTGCTGGAATCCGATCTGGCCCAACTTGTTTCACCGCGATGAAAAAAAGTCGGGAGCTTGAGGAGGCTGTCAGTCAGGTGGCGTAGAATTGCAGTAATTGCCAGGATTTGGCGCCAAATAGGCCGCTTTGGGCTCAAAATTGGCGTTTCGGCCACGCACGGCATCAGCGCCGATTCGTGTCAGCCGAGGGCTTTATGCCCCCTTTTTTGGATGAGATTGCCGTCCAAAAGAGGGACCGAGTTTATTTCAAAGCTCAAATCCGTCAAAATAGCGTCTTTTGATGGTTTTTGGCTTAAGCCGGGGGATGCTCTGTGCCGCCCAAGTTCGACTTTGCCCATACTACCCAGCTCGATAATATCGAGCTGCTGACGTCCCGCCCCAGTCGCTTCGATTTCGATGCGGGCGATGGGTTGCACCTGGTAGTCGAGGCGCATGCGCCTGGTGTTTTTCGCCTGCGCTGCGGCGAGGCGAACCACCTGAATGATGACAAGCCCAGTGCGCGTGCGCGCGCTGTGGCCGAGATGCTGCTCGCCCGCCAAGAGGCCGTGGGCGAAGCCGCCATTGCTCCCCGCGAAGGGGGCGACGGTTGGCGCATCACACAGGGCGATGTTGCCCTGGAAATCCAATCGAACCCTGTGCGCGTTGCGATCTATCGCAACGAAGAACGGGTGTTTGAATCCGAGGTTTCCGCGCATACGCCCGCATTCGGGCATAACGCGCTGGACCAGGACGACAGCGCGGTCTGGACGGCGGGGTTCACCCTGCAGGCCGACGAGCGCGTGTTCGGCCTGGGCGAAACCCCGGGCGATCTGAACCGCCGCGAAGAATCGGTCGTTTCCGATGACCCCGAGCACCGCGCCTTGCCGTTGGCATGGAGCCCGCGAGGCTGGGGCGTCTATGTGAACACGATGCGCCGCATTGAACATTCGGTGGGCGTCGCGCCTGCGGATTCGGCCTACGTGCTGACCGTGGACGACGCCGTGCTGGACTTGTTCCTGTTCGCCGGCGAACCCGCTGAAATCCTGAACCAGTACACCGCACTGACCGGCCGAGCCGGCCAGCCCGTGTTGTGGGCGATGGGCGCGTGGCTGCAACAGGCCGCAGGCGAAATGCCCACGCAGACGGTCGCTTTGGTGGCCCGCATGCGCGAAAACCAGATTCCGGTTGACGCCGTGACGCTGGCGCAGCCGGCGGCCTGGGGCTTTCAAGCGGACAAGGCCGTGTTCGAATGGGACGCTCAGCGTTTCCCGGACGCCAAGCAGATGCTGGCCCTGTTCCACAAGCACAACGTGCATGTCGCGGCCTCCGGTTTCCCCGGCGTGCTGAAGACCAGCCCGCTGTTCGAAGAACTGGAAGACCGTGGCTGGCTGCTGGCCAAGGACGACGGTTCCGCACAGGTGTTTGACGGCAACGCCGCCACGTCGGGCCAGCCTTACGGCCTGCTCGACCTGACGTATCGCGACATCTACAACCTGTGGGTCGAGCGCCATCGCCAATTGGTGGATGACGGCCTGGACGCGCCCGCGTGCGACGCCCAGATCGCCATTCCCGATGGGGTCACCGCCCGCAACAGCGAAACCGGCCCCGCGCTGCGCAGCATGTATCCGCTGCTGGTGCGCCGTGCCTTGTTTGACGCCGTCGCCGGCCTGAAAGTCCCGCCGGAAGGCGTGGTGCCCAGCGCTGACCTGTTCCCGGCCGCGCAACGCCTGCCGTGGCAGGTGGGGCCGCAGGCTGAAAACACCTGGGACGGCTTGCGCCATACCTTGCGTACCGCCTTGTCGATTGGCGCCAGCGGCCTGCCCGTGCAGGTGCATGGCATCGGTTCGGCCTCGCGCGACCGCTCGGGCATGACGTCCGAGCTGTACCTGCGCTGGCTGACGGTGGGCGTGTTCTCGGCAAACTTCTCGTTCCAGGGTGTTGAAGGCTTGATGCCTTGGGACTTCGGCGAAGAAACGCTGGCGCAAGCCCGTACCTGGATGCAATGGCGCTATCGCCTGGTGCCCTATGTGTTGGGCGCCATCGAAGATTCGGCCCGCACCGGTTTGCCGGTGCAGCGTTCCATGGCCCTGTCGTTCCCGAACGATCCGCATGCCCACGAATGGGACTTGCAATACCTGCTGGGCCCGGCCCTGCTGGTGGCGCCGGTCACCGAACCGGGCAAGCAGGTGCGCGTGTATCTGCCCAAGGGCGAAGCCTGGTGGGATCTGAACACGGGTCACCGCTATGAAGGCGGCACCACCTGGACGATCGACTGCGAGCTGGGCCAGTTCCCGGTTTTCGGCCGCGAAGGGCACATGCTCTGTCTGGGACCGGCCGCGCAGCATACCGGCGAGTTCAATTCGGCGCGCATTCTGGACGAAGTCTGGATGTTCGGCATGCCGGTGCATAACCCGGTCGTCATGCGCAACAAGATCCGCGTGATGCAAATGCAGGGCTCCAGCTACATCAAGGGTCTGGAAGGGCTGCGGATTTCGCCGTCCGAAGGCCTTGAGGTCAAGCGCCGGGGCGCGGAAGTCCGCATTTCGCGCGCTCGCTGACAACGACGTGGCCGGTTGACCGGCCACCGTTATAAAAGGGGCAGTCAGGAAGGCTTTCCTTCCTGACTGCCCTTTGCGCCTTTTTGGTTGCCGCCAGATCGCAGCAGGGGTCATAGGCGCCGTCGGGGACGCCGCAAGGCGATAACGGCGCACTATATTACTTATAGTTATTAAAAATGGAAAAAACGGTCGTTCTCTTTAGAAGAGAAAAGATACAAAATCGCTTGCCATGATTCACATCGAGAACCTATCCAAGACCTATGCCACGCCGCATGGACAATTCCAGGCGCTGCGAGGCATCAACCTGCACATCGAGCAGGGCGAGGTCTTCGGCATCATCGGCCCCAGCGGGGCCGGTAAAAGCACGCTGGTCCAGTGCATCAATTTGCTTGAGCGCCCCAACGAAGGCACGATCGCCATCGGCGGGCAGCAGCTCACTGGCCTGAACGAAGCGCAGCTGCGAGCCCAGCGCCGCCGCATCGGCATGGTGTTCCAGGGCTTCAACCTGCTGGCGCGCCGCACGGTCTACGGCAACGTGGCCTTGCCGCTGGAAATCGCCGGCGTGGCCAAGGCCGAGATCCCGGCGCGCGTCGAACGCCTGCTGGCGTTGGTGGGCCTGGAGCATCTGCGCGACCGTTATCCCAGCCAGATCAGTGGCGGCCAGAAGCAGCGCGTGGGCATTGCGCGCGCGTTGGCCAACAACCCGGACGTGCTGCTCAGCGATGAAGCCACGTCCGCGCTGGACCCGGAAACCACGCACAACATTCTGGCGCTGCTGCGCGACATCAACCGCAAGACGGGTGTGACGGTCGTCATGATCACGCACCAGATGGAAGTGGTGCGCGAAGTCTGCGACCGCGTCGCCGTCTTGTCGCAAGGCGAAGTGGTGGAAGTTGGCAGCACGCGCGAAGTGTTCGCGCAGCCGCGCCACGAAGTGACGCGCGGCATGGTGTCGGCCGCCACCGCGTCCGACCTGACCGACGCCACGTTGGCCGCCGTGAAGGAACGCATCGCCACGCTGGCCGCCGCCAAGCCGGGCCAGGCCGTGCGCCTATTGCGCCTGTCCTTGACCGGCACCGATGCGTCGGGCTCGTTCCTGTCCGACCTGGCTAAGCAGTTTTCGTTGGACGTGGGCCTGGTGCAGGCCCGCGTTGAAGATATCCAGGGCGTGGCCGTGGGCACGATGTTCGTGCTGGCCCAAGGCGCGCCCGCCGCGGTCAAGGACGCGATTGCCGCGTTGGCCGCCCGTGACATTACCGTTGAAGAAATAGCTCATGAGTCCGCAACTGATCGACCTGCTTATTACGTCGCTGCTTGACACCTTGTTGATGGTGGGTGTGGCCAGCGCCATCGCGGTGGTCATCGGCATTCCGCTGGGCGTGACGCTCACCGTGACCGCGCGCGGCAACATGCTGGAGAACCAGCCCGTCAACCACGTGCTGGGCGCCATCATCAACGCCACGCGTTCGGTGCCGTTCGTGATCCTGATGGTTGCCATCATCCCGTTCACGCGCCTGGTTGCGCAGACCTCCATCGGCACCACGGCCGCCATCGTGCCGCTGTCGGTGGCCGCGATTCCGTTCATGGCCCGCATTGCGGAAAACGCCATGCGCGAAGTGGACCCGGGGCTGATCACCGCGGCGCGCGCCATGGGCGCATCGCCGATGCAGATCATCATGAAGGTGCTGCTGCCCGAAGCCTTGCCCGGCCTGATCGCCGCCACCATCGTTACCGTGGTCAGCCTGATCGGCTATTCGGCCATGGCCGGCGCCATCGGCGGCGGCGGCTTGGGTGACCTGGCCATCCGCTACGGCTATCAACGCTTCCAATCGGACGTCATGGCTGCGGTCGTGATCGTGCTGATCGTATTGGTCCAGGCGATCCAAAGCCTTGGCGACCGCTTCGTGCGCCGCATGTCGCATCGCTGATTACTAAGACGCCCATTCTTTCTTCTCTCTACTTCCGTTATTCGGGAACTCGCATCATGAGCATCAAGGTTTTGAAGTCGCTGGCCGCGTTCGCCCTGGGCGCCGCCGTTTTCGCCCAGCCCGCGCTGGCTCAGGACAAGCCGCTGAAGGTTGGCGTGACCGCCGGCCCGCACGCCCAGATCTTTGATGTGGTGAAGGCCGAAGCCGCCAAGCAGGGTCTGAATATCCAGATCATCGAATTCACCGACTACGTGCAGCCCAACGTTGCACTGGCCTCGGGCGACCTGGACGTCAACAGCTACCAGCACCAGCCGTACCTGGACAACGCCAACGCCGACCGCGGCTACAAGCTGGTCAGCATTGCCAAGACCGTGATTTTCCCCATCGGCATCTACAGCAAGAAGATCAAGTCGCTGGCTGAGCTGAAGGATGGCGCGCGCATCGCGCTGCCGAACGACCCGACCAACGGCGGCCGCGCGCTGTTGCTGCTGCAAGCCAATGGCCTGATCAAGCTGCGTCCGGAAGCCGGCCTGAAGGCCACGCCGATCGACGTCGTCGAGAACAAGAAGAAGCTGCGCTTCATTGAACTGGACGCCGCCCAACTGCCGCGTTCGCTGGACGACACCGACGCGTCGGCCATCAACACCAACTTCGCGCTGGAAGCCGGCCTGAACCCGACCAAGGACGCCATCGCCCAGGAATCGCCGGATTCGCCGTACGCCAACGTGCTGGTCGTGCGTGAAAAGGACAAGGACCGCCCCGAGCTCGCCAAGCTGGTCAGCATCTATCACAGCCCGGCCGTGAAGCAGTTCATCGAAACCAAGTACAAGGGCGCCGTGGTGGCCGCCTGGTAAGTCCAGGTTCACCCCAGCCCCAAGAACGGCTGCCTTGCGCGGCCGTTTTTCATGGACGATGAAGCGCGCACATTTGGAATGTTCATGGCGGATCTTCGTCAAACCTTTTGACAAGTTAAAAAAAATCCGCCATAATTTCTGGCTTCGGTCGGGCTGATAGCTCAGTCGGTAGAGCAGCGGACTTTTAATCCGTTGGTCGCGAGTTCGAGTCTCGCTCAGCCCACCACCAAACACCCGCAGTATCAAGAACTTACGCCGCTATCACTAGCGGCGTTTTTTCTTTCTGTTCCGACTTTGACCAAAATTCGACCGTGTTCGAATGGTGGGCCAAGTGCGACGGGGCCAAATGGGCATAGCGTTGAACCATGTCCAGCGTCTCCCAACCCCCCAGATCCTTTAGGACCATGAGTGGTGTTCCGGCTTGTACATGCCAGCTGGCCCAGGTATGGCGAAGGTCGTGGAAATGAAAGTCGTCAATCCCGACCTCGGCGCACGCACGACGCAAGCAGCGAGCATCGACCTGGCTGATCTTCCGCACCACACCATCTCTTGATGGCCGTTCGAAGACAAACCTCTTGGCTTTGGGAACCCGGCGCTGCAGCACTGCCATCGCGTCCGCGTTGAGGGGCACCGACCTGGCATAGCCCGATTTCGCCTCTTCCGCAATGACCCATGCGTTTCGCTGGGGCATATCCACGTTGCTCGGCCTGAGCGAAAGCAATTCGTCTTCCCGCATGCCAGTCGCCACGGCAACGAGGCTGACATCGCGCATCCACTCAAGCGTCATCGCGCTTATCAGCCGACCGATGACGGATGGGGGCTCCCATCGCACACGATTATCGGGTTCAACGAACTCCGAAAATTTCGGGCACTTGTCGATCCAGTCCCAGTCTTCACATAGCTTGAGCATCCTGCGAAGCGTGGCTAGGTAGCGGTTTTTGGTCGCTGCACTTACCGGCGTGGGTTTGCGATGCTTATGGGTAGTATGCGTCGGCAGTTTGTCCGCGATCTCGTCGAATTTTAAAGAGCGAATGGCACGTCCAGAGAACTGACTACGCCAGTACGCAACGTGCCGGACCTTGCTGTCATAGTCGCGTAGTCCGTCCCAAAGTCGAAGACAACGCACCGCGGCCTCTTCAAAAAAGCGGTCGGGTTGCTCGCCAAGCTTGGCTTGACGCCAGAGGTCGGCTTTCAGCTTGTCGTGGTATTCCTGCGCGGCTTGCCTGTCCGTCGTTCCAGAAGAACATCTAACTCGCGGGACGCCTGGGACGCGGATATCAACTTGCCAAATACCTGAGGTTTCATCTTTGCGGATGGGCATTGTGCATCTCCCACAACCCGCAGCGATAGCTGGGTGACATTGTTGTTCTTTTCCGAAAATGCAGCAAGACGCGAAGGCCAGATGCGCCATGCGCCCCTCGCTCTAAGCTGAAAACCGAGCTCTTTGCGATAGCTGAAGATGGTGCTGTAAGAGATGTTGAGGCGCATTGCAGCTTCTTGCAGCGTGAGCGCCGTTTCATCCATGTTCTCTGCCGGAGGCATGGAAGACATACGAACTCCTTTATCGGGCCGTGAATGTATCGGGGTGTGCCAGGAAAGGTAGGATGCTATTGGCGCCGCTGGCGGATCGCATCCTTGAACTCCGGGAGTTCGGCTTCCAGTTTGAACAGCAACGCGAGAATAGCCATGGCGACTGCGCCCAGACCCTCCTCGCCTTTGAGAATTGCGGTCGCTGCGAAAATCGACCCCAAGATGGTTAAGACGCTGGACGCAAGCAGCGAAATGAACTTCGTCATAATGGAAAGAGGTCCTTCAAAGTTTGGGCAGAAGAACGGAGTAGGCGAAATAGCCGAACCCGATAATGGCTTCGCTGAGCACCAGGAGCCAGGCTGCTCGCGTCTTCGCTACTGGTGCGTATCCCACTGTGCCGACGAACACCAGGGTGAAAATTCCAAAAATACCGGTCATTCCGTTGACCTCATTTGGATAGCCCAAGCATGCGAGAGAAGACAGGACTGCATTCAGGTTGTCCAGAGGCGCACGAGTAATAAATCACCCCCACTGCTGCGAGGCCAATCCCGATACCAAGTGCAGCGCATATCAGCATTTCCCGCTTGGTCTGCGCGCGCATGACGCGATTCTGTAAGGCCATGGCCGATAACAAAAGCGGAAACGAGATAGCAAAAGTGAGCACGCTCATGCTCTCCAAATTGATTTCTTTGGGACTGCTTAATAGGGCATTGCCTATGCAGGTGTGCGGTTTGCGTGAGCCTGCTACAGCGACAGAATGTAGTAGGTCGATGCCGCGAAGATGACGCATACGCCGAGGCCGCGTGCGGACTCTCTTAGCCCAGAGAAGGCGATGGAGAGACACAGCACCAAGCCGGCCGTCGCGAATGAAAAGATGACGAAGAGAAGTTCCAATCCAACCTGACCCAGCTTAGGGAGCAAGCCCGAATTCAGCACGACTCCGTAGAGCGCCGAGGCAGCCAGGTAGTTAACCCATACGAAGGCGGCTCTCCAGGAACCCCGAATTCCGGCATTCACGAATCCCGCAAACGTCACGCCTAAGAGCAAGCAGAGGGCCAGGACGGTTGTGTGTTGGATCATTGGTCCTCCTGGTGTGAAATGAGCGGGGAGGGGAAATCCGGAACGGGATCTCCGATTGAAGCGTTCCACGCCCACCAACCGCCCTTTCCGTATGTCTCGTCGTAGTGCGCGCCTTTTTCGACCTTGCGCGCCAAGTACTCGGGCGTGTTCATGCCCCATACCTCCAATGGTGCTGGCGTCTGCCTGTCGCGCAACCAAAAGTCTGGGAAGGCTGCGTCCTCGCCAGCATCAAACCGCAGCGGCTTTTCGAACCGACGCTTTTCGGCCACGAGCTTTTCAGCGACCAGAGCCTCGTAGCCTGAATCGACTGGTATCCAGTCGCGCGTTGTCTGCATCAGGGCGATATCGACAACCTGCGCGCGCATGCTGCCGCCAGAGGACTTGGGTGGATCAGTTTGTACGACAGCGATGACGGCATTCCCAGCCCGCCACGAGTCGATTTCTCGGGCAAAGCGGCGCTCCAACGGTTCCCAGACGTTCTCATCGAGGTTCAGGTACGGGATTCCATGAAACCCCGCTATAGGCAGCGTGGCGCTTCCATCCATTCCCTCTTGGTGCTGTGCGAGAGGTGCAATTACAACCAGGCGCCGTCGTTGAGTAACCGCCTCCAGAGCCTTGGCCTTGTTGTGTCCAGCTTGCTGCCCGCTCGCGGTTGGCGTGGCAATCACGAGGTTCTGCGCTAGTCGCACACGCCCCGCGTACGTAGTCATTGCCGAACGCATCAGGTGGTAATGCACCACTCCAAGATTGCGCTTTCCTTCCATGCCCGGCGACCACGCGTGCAGTCCAGCCTGCGTCCAAAGAAAGTGCAGGAGACCGAGCAGTGTCATGCTGGCTTGACCGGTTCGCGGGCGCGTTGCAGGCATCGGCGGCGTAGCGGCGGACGAGGCGTCCCCTTCTTCTGGGGCGGCTGTCGCACGCTGTTGAAGCCCGACCTTCAGCTTAATCTTGACCGCGCCGTCGTCGAGTTCCTGGACCACTCCGCGTCGGTATGAACCAAGACCGGACATGCTGGGATCTACGCCGTAGTAAACGCAGTCTTCGCTGTGCTCTGATCCTGTTTCCGGAAAGCGGGCAAGGTGGAACCGATCAGAGTTGGAACGGCTGTGGATCGACAAGCGCCGTTCGCCCGATCCAGGGCAAGTACACCTCACGTCTGCCTTGCCATGCGCCATCAACAGTACGCGTTTCCAGCCGTCCTTGAACTGATCAGCCGTTTGAAACTCCGACGAGTACGGTCGGGTCATTCCGGCTAGCGTGACCTCCACGGTATATATCTTTCGATCCATCAGTGGTCTCCGCCTTCGATCGCCGCGTGCACGCTAAGGATGAGAATTCCTATGACGATGGAGCCGTGCATAACGGCCACTGCGATCTGTTGATAGATGTTCAGTCCGCTGAACGTGCCGTACGAAGCGTACAGGGCGACGTTAGCGACAAGGAAAATCACCAGGCCCGCGATCAGCGTGGCATCAAGCCAGAACAAGCACGTAGCCTTACGCTTTGATGCGCCAGGCGCTATCGGGGCTTCTCTTTCCCTCATGCCATAACTGACCAACCCGGCCCAAGTAGCGGACGCGACGCAGATTAGTCCCACGGAGACAGCTCCCCAGAACCGTCCGCCCAGGGATACCAGCCACAGAACAGTTGCCCATTCTTCAATTAGCTTTCCAACTGTGGCCAGAACCACGACGATCAAGGCCAGCCCCATTGCGACCTTTATCGCGGACGAAGCCATTAACGTGCTGTTTGGGTTTCGATGAGGGGGCTGCTTCTTACGCAATTTGGCGAAGGAGTAAAACTCGTACGACGCATAGCCGGCAACGAGGATCACGGATACGCCCCCCCAGATAATCATGTGCTCTTTCATTGCATTTCCGTATGAAGGAAGCCCTGCTTGACGGACTCAAGTCGAGCGTGAGCGGCACCAAGTGCGGCAGGCCAATATGCCCCACGTCAGGATGGAGACACCCTTCGTCAGCATGGATATGCAGACGGCTATTGAGACGGCAGCCGAAGAGAACGCCAACATCCCAAGGATGCCATTGTTAATGAACAGCGCGTCTGAGCTAGTACCGGCTGGGTCGATCTTCAGCCTGGCCAATAAGACGATGGGCCGGGTGAGCAGCGCCAGCGCCGGCTGTTGCATCACCCAGGCGTAGATTTCTTGGCCGTGCAAGGCGACGATGGCAAAGGCGCATAGACCAGCCGCCACGACGAATATACCGAGCAATAGGAAGACTTGCATATAGAGGCCGGCTGCCAGGCCACCGATAAGTCTATTCATGTTGACCTCCCAAAGTTGTCCTCCCAAAACGACCTTTCAGGTCAGCGACATCCCCCGCTTTGAAAGTTCCAAGGCGCGAAGGCAGATTGCATTCTTCCCGCCGCGCAATCCTGCGACCGTCGAGATCAACGCAAGGGGAATTAGCAGATGGGCGTCCAGCAGCATGGCGAGGAATGCCTCCTGGAACGCTTCGACGAGCGGTACATCATGGCTATGCGCGTGCCACATGGCTGTGCCGAGAATGGTCAGGACTACAAACGCAAAAAAGTGAGCCGCGGCGCTAATTGGCCAGGCCGTCGCCCATCGCACTCTAGTGGCGCGATTTCCATCAGCCTGACTGCACAATTGATACTTGAAGTTGAAATCGAGCTTCTTTTGACGAACGTTCATGAGGTATGGGTCTCCAGGAGATGGAGAAATTTTCCATCCGGATCGGAGCGCTCGATTTTCATAGTGTTTAGCTGCTAAACACCTGGAAAATTCTGTTGAACGCCGATTCGGATGCCGCCGCCGAGATACCACAACGTTGGCGGCTTCCTGCCGACTTGCACGGCGCAGGCAAGTTGAGACCCTGCCTGGTATTCGCCCAACACGTTATTCGCCACGTGAGGCAGGTCCTGCTCTGGCGCTCGTTTGAAGGCTCGACCTCGCAGTAGCGTTCAGTCGGTACTTCAGCAAGGATGGAAATCAACTCCATCCACTGCACGAGATCAATGCGCCCGCCAGGCTCTGCACCTGGCCGGATTTGTACGTCAGCGCTGTTGCCAACGGGCTTCACGGGCCTCGTCTGGCGCATTGATTCTTGCCGCTTCTTTGCGTCCCTGGGGCTTTCCATACTCGCGGCCGCCTCCCCTCCAAGCACCCCCAAAGGTTGTGCGGGACTGAATTGCAAAGTTAGGTTTTGAAAGAGCGTGTACTGCTATACCGTACAACGATAGTACGGCTAAACAATACATCGCGTCAACGGATGCAGAGAAATATTGGAGAGTTTGTCAGCTGAAGTCGCGCAGATGCAACTGCACGCTTACGTATTTCGTAAGTGGTTACACGGGCGGCCAAAAAAAAGTTGGCGCTGGCTGCAGGCTCCCCGATGGTGGGGATAGTGTGGGGTTTTCGCTGATGAGAAGTGAAAACCGGCCAGCCGGATGACTAGTGGGGTCTTCCGGTGGTTCCGGTCTTGCGGGGGGATGGGTCGTCAGCGTGAGCGTGCCTAGCCAGCTTCGCCTCGATCATGGCAAGGGCTGCTGAGATTGCAATCAACAACTCATCCAGCTGCTGCGGCGGCAATGCAACTATCCGCGCTCTCTCAATGGGGTGAAGAGGCCAGGAGGCTTCCTCGCGTCCGGTAAGTAAGAATTCGACCGACGTATTGAGTAGGTGGGCAAGCTTAATGAGTCTGCGTGCATCGGGGTACGTCCGGCCATTCTCCCAGTCGGAAACCGACGAGCGCTGGATGTCAAAGTGCTCCCCGATCTGCTGCAGGGTGAGGCCTCGCTCAACGCGAAGCTTGCGGATGCGTTCGCCGAAATCGTGCATGCGCGAAGCCTAGCACTTGCGCGAATGGTAAAGCCGTCGATAAAATGTACGGTAAAACAATACACAGAGGTCTTTCACTATGCTCGCCCATTCAGAAGCACAAGCCACGGTACGTACCGCAATCCGCAACGCGGGCGGCGTAACCAAATGGGCACGCCGCTTCGGAATCACCCGTGGGTCGATCTACGAATGGATCGACCGCGCAGAAGTCCCTTCCGACCGCGCAGTAATCATCGAGCGCGAGAGCTTCGGGCTGGCAAAACGCCAAGAGCTTCGACCAAACGACTACTGGGACTGGTGGCCCGATCTACCCCGTCCCGAGTAACGCTTGCTCGTTCTACAAGCGGTCACGTATTTGCCTATCCGCACTGCAAGCAGCGGCCGAAGAGTTTAGCCGCTAAACGATACCTACATCTCTTCTACGAGGAAGTTCATGAGTATGAAAACTGCGGTTGTTGCTCAGGGAAAAGGCGGCGTCGGCAAGACGGCTAACGCCGTTCACATTGCATTTCATGCGGCCGAAGAAGGCCTCAAAACCCTTGTGGTCGACCTGGACACTGGCAACCTTTCGAAGACGATGCGCCAGCATCGGCTGGAGGTGCCGGCGAGCTCGCTGTTTCTTGATGAGTTGCCGTCCATACCGGAGGTCCAAGGACCGATCGCCCTGTTGCACGCGGATCGGTTGCTGGCAAATGTGATCTACATGCCAGTCGAACGGGCGCTAAAAAATTTCCCGGTAAATCTGCGCGAGTTTGAGAAGCGGGGGTTCGACCTCTGCGTGATCGACACGCCTGCCAGCATCGGGATCGCCACCATTACTGCACTGCGCACCGCCGATGCGGTGATCAGTCCCGTCGAGATGGAGGACTACAGCATCGAGGGCATCAAGGACATGATGCGCGTGATCGTCGGTGCCAAGCAGCACAACCCGAAGCTCCATTTCTTGGGGATCGTGCCGAACCGGGTTGACCGCCGTAATCCGCGCCAGGTCAAACATCTCGCGGAGGTGCAAGCTGCCCATGGCAAGCTTCTGGCCCCCGTCGTGGTGGGCCTGCGCACCAGCGTTGCAGAGGCATTGGCGGCAGGTGAACCCGTGTGGAAGAGCAAGAAGACTACCGCGCGCGCTGCGGCCGCAGAGATGCGCGCCCTCGGCAATCACGTCCTGCAAACGATGGGGGTGGCGAAATGAGTTTAGCCGCTAAACAAGGTGGTAGCGATCTCGATCTGGCAGGCTTGGGCGACCTCGCCTCGTTCCTGGACGGCCCCCAACGGCAAGTCGGCGAACCCGACCTGTTCGACATGGACATTATCGACGAGGACCGCAACGTCCGTCTGGAGTACAACCCGGGGTTGAGCAAAGAGAGCATTGATGAACTTCGCGAATCGCTGCGACGCGATGGAATGTTGAGCCCGATTTCGCTCCGGCCGAACCCCGCTCGCCCTGGTCGGTATCTGATCAACTTCGGTCACCGACGCTTTCGTGCGGCCAAGGCTGAAGGTTGGCGCCAGGTTCCTGGGATCATCCGGCACAAGTTCGATCGCTTCGCACAGATGGCCGAGAACATGAAACGCGAAGGTATCACCGCTCTTGAGATCGCCGAGTTCATCCGCGACGAGCTGGCGGAGGGCAGAACGCAGAGCGAGATCGCCGGCGGCCTAGGAAAGTCGAAGGCCTGGGTCACCCAACACGCAAAGATGCTCGATCTGCCGCCTACGGTGGCCGAAGCCGTCGCCTCGGGAAAAGTCACGGACGTGACGCTGGCCAGCGAGCTGGCCGTTGCTCATCGAGAAGATCCGCAGGCTGTCGCAGATCTGCTAAACGCCACCGAGACGAAGCCGACGCGGTCAGCAGTGAAGGCGATTCGCAAAGCCGCAGGGACCAAGGAAGAGTCGCCAGAAGCACCGTCGGACGAGACGTCACCGTCATCACATAATGAGGCGACAGCCCGCGCGGTGGCCGCGCAATGCTCGACCTACGTATTCCTGGCAAACGAGCCGAGCTCCCCGCCCGCAGACGGCGCACTCCCGCCTCGCTCAACCTTCGTGTCGACCGCCGGCGAGATCCCTGCGGAAGTGAAGGCGGAGTTCCAACGCCGTCGGAACGTGCTCGAGCAAGAGCAGCGTGACGCTGCCAATCCCGCGCTGCGACAAGCCGGCATGGACTCCTTGAATCGGCTCATCGAAATCGCTCGACGAGACACCAACCAGAGCAAGCGCGTGGCGGACTTCCTGCTTGCCTGGTGGAACGCGACGAGCTGCGGCGGGTTCGACTTAGCTGATCTGTGGAGCGTGGACAAAGAAATCTACGACGACATGTCGTCAGTGATCGCCCTCGTCCGGCGCAGCCGATCCTATCCGGACACGCTCACCACCCCCGTTCACGAGGCGTTCAAAGAACTAGTAAAGATCTGGAGGCCCCAGCTCGTTAACGAATGACATGGCCCCTGGATGTTTAGCGGCTAAACGTAGCAAACTCAAAATGAACCTGAAAATGAGGAGGCAGTGATGATTGAAAAGGGTCCGGGAAAGGTGGCGTTGATTGTCGGATGTGTACTGATGGCGACTTCCATCATTGCGCGATGGACGGGCTGGGACACCATAGCTACCGCAACTTTCTTTGCGTCAGCGGTGCCAATCTTTGTCGGCATGGTCATCAATAATTCCTGATCTCCAATACACAACACGGACTAGCCAACGGGCTATTCGCCAGCAAAAGACCGAGGAAACCACAATGCAATCGAACAAATCGCTCGCCAAGCTCAACGCTCAAATTCAAGCTCTACAGCGACGTGCCGAAACCCTGCGCGCCAACGGTCGGGCGTCGGCCGTACAAAAGATCGTCGCGCAAATGCACGAGCTCCAGATTTCTCCCTCGGATATCCAGGCCGCATATGGCGCAACGAAGTCCGCTCGCCCCAAGCGCCAAAAGGCTGTTGAGCGAACCGAATCCCGTCGCCCGGTCGCGCCGAAATACCGTCATCCTGAATCTGGTTATACCTGGACCGGACGTGGGCGAGCGCCGCGCTGGCTGACTGCTGCGGAGCTCGCAGGAGCGTCGCGCGAACAATTCAGAATCTGAAGCAGGATGGCTCAGACCGCCATCCTGGAAACAACATTGCGACTTTGGAGATATGTCATGAGCGATAGCCATTTGCGTCCCAGACCCCGTCAATGCCTGGGTAACTTGTGGGTGTACAGGGCGACTGTGATCTGCATGCTGCTTATGGCCCTCGCGGCTGCGATCGGGCTCTTCTACCTCGCATCCATTTTTATGGACAGCCTGGCCCCAGACACAAGGATGTTCGTCGACATTCTCTCGTTCTTCTTTATCGCTTTCCTCATCGTCGTCAGTGCATGCTTTATGTCGCGGCGTTGGCCAGAGTGACTCGGCCGGCTTTACGTCGTGCAGTTGCGTCCACCCGGTAAGTTAGCCCCTGACGCAGGACTTGTTGCAGTAAAATGAGAGACCTTCGGAGATACCCCAATGCTGACTTCTAAAGACGTGATAGAACGGCGCCGCGCTGTAGCCAATGCTGTGGCGAACCAGCGGCTGGAAGGCTTGGAACCCGACTCACGCACAGTTGTCGATCTTGAACGTGCAGCGGCTGGTGAATTGAGCGTGTCGGACGTCCTCCGTACGCTGCATGCCCGCATGGCCGCTGGCGAATTTCGTTCGTCGTCCGCACGATAACGTCAATGACCGCATAGGCCAGTCCATGGCCAAATACCCCATCAACGCGCAAGATCCATACGTAGACCCTGTTTCCGGGGTTGTGCGTAATCGTCTTGCTATCACTGACCAGGCCGAACTGGACAAGGTGGAGGCAACCTTAGCCGCCGTGCGCTCTTATGAGCTTGCTACGGACCCCATACGGGGGCAGTTTGACCTGGCGCACCTTCAACAGATCCATCAGCGGCTGTTCGGCGAGGTCTATGACTGGGCGGGCAAGATCCGCACGGTCGACATTTCGAAGGGCACAACACGCTTCGCCAGCCACGAGCAGATCACGAGCTATGCGCCACAGATCACGCGACCACTTTCTCGAGAAGGGCTGCTAAAAGGTCTTCCGCCCGATTTGTTCAGCGAGCGTGCAGGCCATTACTTGGGCGAGTTGAATGTGCTTCATCCTTTCCGGGAAGGCAATGGCAGAAGTATCCGGGAGTTCATCGGTCAGCTTGCAAGGGATGCCGGTTACGGCATTGACTGGCATGGCGTTGATCTGGGCGAGATGACGAAGGCGTCGATCGAGGCCTATCAAGGAGACTCGCAACGCATGACGCAATTGATTCGCGCCAATCTCCAAGAGATTGACCGGGAATACGCCCTGGATCTGGCGAGGGCGGTGGCGGGCGATCGCGCACACGTCGTTCAGGCCATTCCTGGGCAGAGCTATGAAGGCGGGGTTATCGGATTGACCGAGCGTACCGGGTTCAAGAGCAAAAGGGCCAGGCTGGGGATGGTCCTGCACAGCCGTCGCACGCTGCTCCACGAGGATCTCGTCGTTCCGGGGCAGATGGTCGGGATACGCTATCCGCATGGTGGTGTTGGCTTGGTCGAGCGCACTGAACCACAGGCCGAGCAAGCCTACTTGATGCAACATCAGCGCGATCGCGACCTGGGTTGGTGAGCGAGCACCTGTTTAGCCGCTAAATTTCTAGGGTGTATTTCAGCGTACCCACCCGCTGTCGCCTTGATAGGTGAACATTCGAGCTGACCAACACGGTGGCCCTGACCGCGAGGTCAGGGCCGTTCAGCGCAAAAAAACGCACGCTGTCTGGGACATGCGTCTCAGCAGAAATGCTAGCACGTGGGAATGACAGGCCGACTGCACGCCTCGTCAGGGGAACATAGCCGACAGGTTCGGTTTAGCCGCTAAACACCCAATTCGAAACACGTTTATCTGACGTCCGCTTCTGGGCCGCGAGCCGCTGTTGATGCTGGGCCCTTCCGACTCGAAGCAGTCGCCCGGCTTTCATTTCTAATCAGCCGACAGCTTCGAATACAGCACAACGGCTCCGCGCTTAGGTCGGGCCAAGACTGTCGCCCGCCCCAGCCTCGACGTACAGAGACCCTTCCTTTGTCGTCACTGCTGGACTCACTATTCTGACTCATATGTGGCGGCGACAACGGCGGGCGCCAGCTTGATCTCCATTTCTTCCACCGCACCTAAGACCTGCAAAAGGAGTGATTCTTGGGTGGCGAGAAATTGCGTATAGTGCGCAGTCGAAACGTAGGCTCGCAACTCCACTTCTAAACGCCCTATGGCGACGCCTGTACATCGGACGCGAGGCCAACCCTCAGATTTCTCGACCAGATCGTGAGACGCGATCAGGCTATGCAGACGCGGTAGAAGAACTCTGATCTGGCGTGTCGGACTGGTTACGTCGAGGGCAAGAGTGTGTACGAACAAACACTTGTCGCGAGCAGAGAAATTCACGATTTTCATCTTCGCAAGATCGCTGTTCGGTACAGTGATCAGAGTCCCATCAAGAGCGCGAATGCGGCTGGATCGGGTTCCGACCATCTCGACCGAGCCGCGCTGGTCACCGAACTGAATGGTGTCGCCGATACGGAAGGGTCGATCCACAAATAGAGCCACACCACCGATCAGGTTTTCAATGGTCGACTGCGCAGCCAATGCTAGCGCGAATCCCCCTACGCCTATACCGGCGATAAGGCCGTAGGCCGGTATGCCAATTTCGTTGGCGCCGTAGACGAGGATGCCTCCCACTGAGCCAATCGCTGCAATTCGCGCGGAAAGCCGCAACAAGTGAGCGTCCAGGCTGTTTCCCGCCCTACGCGGAGCATTGATGGCGGTTTCAGCGAGCAGAAAGCACCCAATCCATACGGCCCAGGCCACGAGAGTGTAAAACGCCGCTGTCGCAAGCAGACTTTCCCCTGTAGCGAAGTGCCCGGCGGGGTTGATATGCGCAATGACATACCAATCGGTAACGAAGTAAATGGCGAGAAGCGCCACGGGAATAGTCAATCGCCACGCCAGCCGTCGCAATTCACCTGCTTGCCCCCCGCGGCTGCGAGCGATAGCGGTCCAACCATATGAGAGCCCGAGCATTACGAGCCCGACAAACGCGATCGCGATGATCTTCCAAACTGGTGTGTCGAGATACGCGACCTTCAGAGCTTCCGGGACTCTGTCGGTTATCCAGCCGGGAATGAGTGGCCCTGTCGCGCTGATGTGCTCTTTGTGGAACGAAACATACTGGCGCGGAATTTGTAGAGGCAAAGTGCGCACCCGGTCGTAATAACCGGCCAGGTTCGAGATGCTTTCGCCGGTGATGAGATAGTCGCCGGTGTTAGGGCCATCTTCAACCCGTGCCATCTGGATATCCGTGCCTGGTATTGTCCATCGCGCCGGAAGCGCTTTGTCGCTTGCAGAAGCGCCTGGAACGGAGGTCAGATCGACGGGGGGGAGGCGCGCCAGAATATCCGCGAGGTAAGTGAGTGCGGCGTTACCCACCTTGACTCGATTTGCCGACGGCACCGCGCTCAAATCCAGCAGCCCTCGTAGCCGATCGAATTGATAACGAACTTCGCGGAGTCTGGCGAAGCTTTTGTCCGTCTTATATCGGGTGTATGCATCTTCAAGGCGTTCGCTGCCCGCTATCAATGACTGGTAGGTCTCGCTTGGGCTAGCTCTGTTGACCGGTGTCAATTGGTTGGTGACGTCGACTGGCGACGAAGATGCGACCGCGAATGGTACAAACAACACAATGCATACGCTGAGCACAGCGCTTGCCATCTTAGCCCGGTACGTGCTCAGATTCACCACTAATTCTCTCCTGGCCCCCTCTGAGGGCGATCGCGTGCCGTGGGACAGTCCGGTGCTACCGAGACTACGTTTGAAACGTGTTTGCGCGTCTCACTGGAGTCGCGGCGTCATCAAATTGGTTGGGAATTGCGGCGTGCTTTCTTTCCGTCACACCGCCGACTCAGTAGCATTTTATGGCAATGCATCACGCCGCTGACCAAAAAAGAGAGGCTCAGCCTTTGGCTGCGCCGTTTGCGTGCATCATCGGATAGCAGCGGCAGGAGTAGACGAGCAGGTCAAAGGTATGCAGTATGAACTGCGCTTGGCCGGGTGCAATTTGAATCAACTACCTCGGAAGAAGCGGCACTGTAAGGGGTGGTTTAGCCTGCCTATCGCACAGCTGCTCAAGCGCGGTAGGGAGCTCGGGATCCCCTCGCCGGTGCCCGGTTCCGACCCATCGCAGCCGTTCGCAGAGTGCGGCTCGGCACCGAAGTAGAAGCCTTCATCCAAGTTGTCAGCTCGCGCCGTTTGGCAGCCTTCAGACTTTTTTTTCGCACCACCTTTTGCACGATCTGCTTATCCAGCGTCAGGTCTGCGACGATACGTCGCAGGCGCGCGTTCTCGTCTTCGAGTCGCTTGAGCTTGCGCACCTCGCTTAAGCCGAAATCGGCGTACCTCTTCTTCCAGCTGTAGAAGGTCCCTCAGATACGCCAAGCTGCCGACAGACGTCGACATGGGCGTGCCGCTCTCGGCCAATCGCAGCGCATAGGCCATCTGCTCTTCGGTAAACCTCGACCGTTTTATGGCTACTCCTTGGCCCGTTTGAAGCGCTGAAAAGCAACCTTACCTCTGGGTTTGACCTGTACGGATATTCTGAGGGCAGGTCATCTTCATGGGCCTTGATAGACGCGATGCCTTGCCTTCCATGCACACCTCCATATCGCCTCAATTGTGAGGCAACTGGATGTCTAGGAAACCCGGGGCGATTCAGTAAAAGTGCGTCACCTCTGCCCGCAAATCAGCAACGTATTCTCGTCGTTCACCGCTAGAAGGGGGTAATGTGAAGGTTATTACAGGGCGCCGTGCGGCTATGGACGTCCTAGTTCGAACGCCCCACCCCCATCCAAAAACGTGAGATCTCGAACGCGGGTCGCTGGCTCGTCAATGCTGGTGTCGAATTCCACTTGAACGGCAAATACTTTGCCTGTCGCTGCCTGGCCAAGGGACACAGGGGAGATGACCGATCCAGGCGCCAGCACTGCGCTGACTGATGGCGAAGACTGGGTCCCGCCCGTAACCGACGCGTGAGCAAGTTCAACCGGGCTACCGTCCACGGTGGCATTGCTCAGTCGAATTGTGAAACTGCCATTGACCGCGAAGCGGTAGCTATTAGGACCAACTGCGTCGCCTAAGAACCGTAGAGCGAAAGGCGTTTCCCCGTCGCATATGGCGGTCAGCGACAACTCGCGCTTGCTTAATGACAGCATCGAAGAGCGGCCTTGCGCCAGTAGCTCGCTCCGGTACAACGTTCCGTAATCGATCTCTGGATTGCTGACCGATAGGCGACACTCTGCGGATGCGGCACTTGCCGACCCGAAAAGAAACAGGACCAACACCAGTCGTGCCAACAGGCCCTGCGATTTACTTGCTCCCGCGGCCCTAGTGGCATACTGCGGGTGCGCTTTCATAGAAGATGTCATCGTTGTTCTCTTTGGGATAGTGAATGTCCAAGGTGCAGGCTTTGTCGCCGGGCAAGGACACTTTCAGGGTTTGATCGGGGTTGGCGTCGGTTAGAAAAATGGTCCCCTTGTCAAGCACCGTAGTTAGGAAATTGTTTTGCGAATCAAGCACTGAGGAACCCTTGGGCAGAGCTTTGCCCTGGCCGTCGACTGCGTCTACCATGACCCGTCGCGCCTTGATCACGTCAAAGTGCAGGTGATTGACGGATCCTCGCCCAGCCTGCAAGGACTGGAAGCCGTTCCTCAGATCCACACGGCGCGGCAACGACTTAGGTTGCACTTCCACGCGATTGGTTCGATATGCATTGAGCTGCGGCACAACCGCTTGGCCGGCCGCATCGGTCCAGACCGGGCCATTCGGAGTGGTGAGTTTTACGCCGGATAGATCGCCTACGGTGACTAGCCCGAACGTGTCCTGCACGGCATAGGGCGACAGCGTGATGCCGTTCTTGTGGGCGACGATGCCTCCAGAAATTCTGCCGGACTGGGTGCTGCCGGAACCTCCTTGTGAGTAGCCAAAATCCGCACTCGCGTAGCGGGGAACCACCGAAAAATTGCCGGACGCATAGGTCTGATTCATCAAACTGTTTCGCTCCACTGACACCCGGTAGTTGAGCTGATCATTCACCACATCCGACATGGCGGCACCCGTGCGAATTGTGCTTCCGCGTTTGCTGACGTAGGTGCGGACATTGCGCGACCCCAGAGGAATGCTCACGTTCAGATATACCGCGTTGTCGTTGCTGTAGCTGCGGCCGCTGTCGCGTTTGCTGGCGCTGCCCATGTTGGTCTCCACGTTCGCTGTCACGGTGGCATACTTCATTGTTTTTCCCCACGAGCCGATCAAGCGGTTATCTGCATTGCCTTCAAAGTTCTGGCTTTTGCTGTAGGCCGCGTTAAAGCTGCCCAGCGTTTCGTGCGACCAGTTGACCGAGGCGGTATATTGGCCCTTGTACAACGACGCGCGCCACGGGGAATCCTGGTTGACAAGCGTGTCGGCCAAATCGCGGTAGCCCGATGTCTGCTGTTTCGCTGACACGCCGACAGACAATCGCTCCGTGGCGCGCGCATTCGCGGACGCGATAATCTGTGCACCTTTGACGCGCTCCCGCGAGGCGTTTGAACCTGCGCCGCGCAGGCTGGCGCTGACATCACGGTGCAGACTCGCGTCCACACCGGACCCTATGGTCTGATAGGAAGACGCACCCAACGTGCCGACGGACAATACCGCCCTGTCATTTAGTTTCCAGGTGCTGGTCGCCGCCGCGATCACGGGTACTTCGCGGCGGTCGGATGACAGCTCGCGTACCTTACCGACGGCGAAGCTGTATCCCGGCTGGCTCACCATGGCGTTTCTAAACGTGGCAGCTGGAACGAGAAAACTGCGCGATTGCCCACCGGATTCTTGAACCGTGACGTCTAAGTCGGTACTGGTATTCAGCAGCGGAATGTCCGTCAGCGCGAATTGGCCTTCCGGCACCATGGTGGAATAGATCAACACGCCCGCCTGGCGCACTTCGACAGTCGCCTGACTTTGGGCAATACCCTGCACCAGGGCGCCGGAAGTGGCGGTATTGCTCAGTGCCGATTCCGGCATAAATTGGAATCCGGTGATGGGTGCGCCGGCAAAGACCGGGCTGTTGATGTTGATCTGGCCGCCCTGAACCACCGTCCTCTGATCTGGGAAGGTCCGCTGCGCGTAGGCATAGAGATGATTGAAGCGCTGCTGATCGCCATCTTTGCTAAAGAGCTGTCGGCTACGCACGATCCAGTCGTCGATATTGAAGCCGACTTGCGTGGTCGCATAGGTGGAGTCGCGCCTCGTGTCGCCGAACTTGGACCTCATAGTCATGATGTCATAGTTAGCGAGGGCGGCAATCCCTCCCTCGGTGAAGTTCTGGGCTTCCAGCGCGTCGCCCCGCATGGCGTCTTGTGACACCACCAGGTATATCTGTTCTCGATTGGGGCGCAGCGTCAAAGAGGTTTGGGGAAAGGCAGCTACGAAGTCATAGCAAGAATTTTTGCCGTCGTTGTGTTGCACCAAGAATGAAGATGACGGCACGCGTAAGCGAGCCTTTTTTATTAAGTTTTCGTCGAAGCAAAGGCTGCCTTCCTGATCAAAGTGTGCATCGATCTTACCCGCGCTCACGCCGTTGACAACCAACTCCACGACGCGCGCCCCGGGCGAAAAGCGAGGGGCATCGCGCAGGTATTCCGCCAGTTTGGGATCAATGCCGCGATGACGAAGCATTTCATGATCAAAGCTGGCGGAGGCGTCGGCCTGTGCCACGACGTTTCCCGCGCAGGCCATGGTCACCGGCGCAAGCAACAGGACGCTAACCAGCGTATAAGCCATAGGCGATAGCATCGACGCGCGTTCTGAACGTGCGGACGCGCACTGCGGCTGGTCGCCCTTACGGGCGGCCCTGTTGAATGTCTTCATACTCGAGGCTTTGAGAAAGGTTGCATTTACGCGGGACGAGCGCAGGGGCCGTTCAACGGACATGTGGCTCAGTGCGTGGGTGGTAGAGGCGCGTGAGGCAGAAGGCACAAGTAGCGACCGCCGGCCTTGATTAGAGATACACCACCTCAAGCGTCGCCGCACCGTTCAGCGAGACTTCGTCGGTCAAAGGCAGTTCCATTCCCTTTGCCAAAACCAGATCGCTGGCGATCCCCCCCCAGCATTGATATCGAGGCTGATCCTCGCTACGCACAGCGAATTGTGTGGGCGCTTTGCAGTGAATCTCGAACGGCTGTCAACCTGAACAATGAGTGGGGGGACCTCATGTTCACCGACGAAACAGGAATGATCCAGTAGTCAAATATCCGTTCGCGCCGCGGGGGGTGTGGCGGAGGTCAGGGTGTTCGTGCCGATAACACCCAAGTCGATCGCTCGCGCAGGAGCGACCGAGGCTGAGGTGATCGCGGCAGCGATAAATGTTGCGGGCGAAGGTTCCTTTGTAAAGGTCATAGGTCGCTTTTGAAGTGAACGGGAGTGAGAACCCCGGCGAGCATGCGTCACGCCGAGGTGGGATTCGCCCTACAGGTAGACCATCTCCAAAGTGGCGAGGCCGTCCAACTTGATCTCGTCCTTCAAAGGCAAACCCTCGGCTTTGTTGATCGCTGCGGTGATGGCCAGAGTGCCGGCAAGCGTGGTAAAGGCTACAGGCGTGCCACCGGACGTCAACGACCAGGATCGGAGCTGATTTTTTTGCAGGCGCCCTTTACCGGAGTTCAGCCAAGTTGCGCCGTTGTCGGTACTGGCCGTCGTGAAGGCAGCACTACCATCCGCAGTGAACGTACCCTGCTCCATGTCCAGGACATAGCCCCCAATCTTCGCTTCGCCAGCCTTGCCCAGGCCAAAGTTGTTGGCGTCGTCTGCCGCCAGGATGCCAGTGACGATGCTATCGGCACGGTTGTCGACGACGGCAATTGCGACTTGCGTCGGCGCGTCGCAAGTGATGGAGAACGGCACGCTCTTCTTGGGGAGTTCCGTGAACGATGTCATGTTCAGCGAGGCAGCCGGAATCAGGCCAAAGTCGACCACACCACCGCCGGCAATGGTGGGAGTGCAAGCGGCGGGGGTAATGGTGCCAATGACGCGCACGTCGATGGATTGGGCATGAACGCCAGCCGCTGCGGTGAGGGCTGTGGAAATGAGAGCTGCGATCGAGAGTTTCTTGGTGAAAGTCATTTTTTTTGAGAGCTAGAAATTTGAAGGCAAGCCTTCGTTGGTAAACCGCGTGGACGCGAAGGCCCCGCGGGAAGAAACACACACCACGAAAGTTATGGTGGAAATGTTTGCGAGACGGGGAGGCGCGATCCCACGCAAACGCGTACTTGCTAAGCCATTGGCGCATGGCGAATGGCCCCGTTTCACAAGGATGGGTACTATTTCGCGGACAGCGCCAACGGCGCGTCGTAGGGACCGACCGCGTAGCCATAGACAGTGGCGGGTTGAATGGTGACGGTTTTGTCGCCGGTGGAACCATGGGCCGGGATAGACAATGTTTCTCCCGGCAGCACATAGGTTTTGGGAAGGCTGACAACTTTCCCGGAGGGCTTCAGCTTTAATTCCTGCGCCATTCGCACGACGTATGCGCTGTCATTCACGACGTTCAACTTGCCATCCGACAGGTCCCACTTCATCAGTTTCCACGGCTCACGATTGCGCTCAAGTCCTCTGGGATGAACAATCAACGGCAGATTTTGACGAACCGTCACGCCTACCGTGCTTTTGCCATCCGCGTTGGGCCGCATCGGAATGCCTTCAAACACGATGCGCTTCAGACGTTGCGTAGTGGAAGGTTCGCCCGTCTGCCGGATTACACGAATCAGTTGCGTTTCGCCAGGCTCAACTCGCGCGACGGGAGGCGTCACAACCACGAGCGTATCCTTGTCTTCGGGAATATCTTCAATGGTGGAATACAGCAGCGATGCCAAGCCGTCGGTGTTCTTGACGTTGATGCTAGCTTCGCCATCAGCTTCATTGAGGATGACGACTGACGTTTCGGGCTGCATGCCGGCCGCGGCAGCGGTGGTGCACGTCAAGGCTATGCTCGCGCCGAGTAGCGTGCCATAGACGCGTTTCTTCAGTAGATGGTTCATTAATTCCCCTCGCTATGTAAGCCCTGAGCAACGCAACAGGCGGCTGAGAATGGCTTATGAGTTAACGGAGTGAATTGTGAGGCTTGGAGCAGAAGACGTTTATCAGACTAGTTCTAAAGAATGTTCAAGAAATGATAATTCTGTCTGATTTCTCGGGGATCGGATCCAGTCATACCTCTTCTGTATGTGCCTCAATTGACTTCGAGCCGCTGCATAAAATGCGAGTTTCGTAGTGGGTCATTCCGGCTCGCGGCCACTGAAAAACCTTTGGCTTTCGCTCTAACGGGCAAAGCACTTGCGTAGCGTTGCGGAGCCCATGAGAAGATCTAGAGCCCTCTGTTCCTGCTCTCGCATGGCTCGGCGACTACTGTCTCCCATCTTGTCTCATAACTTACAGAGAGGAGGTGTGGAGCCGAGGCGACCACTAAATCACCTCGGTTGTGAGGGAAGCGCTCGGACTTGTCGCACTGTGATGTAGGCTGAGGTATCGGTCGGTGCGAATGTGATCAGGTCTTTCGGCAGAGAAAGGGCTGGATGCCGTGACCTACTGCGCTGGGCCGGCGCAGGTGTCAGGGTTGGGTGCATCTTTGCCGTGCGCGCACCGTATGCAAGGGGCATTCGCGGCATATGACCGTTCGCCGCACTTGCTTCATATTCCAGCCTCCCTTGGCCGCGCGCTTATTCAGCAGGGTGCCAGTGCTACCGTCCCGCACCCGTCAGGGGCCGACGTCCAGGGAGCGCGACAATTACACAAGCCACCCACGCTGAAGCCCGCCTGGTCCCGCATCACGACCGTTTGGGCTTTTTTCACAACCACTTGGTCCCCCGCTTGATGTTTCGTGGTGAGATGTCGTTCGACCGTTAACTCGACATTCTGGCCGCACGGCGCCATCAGCCTTTGCTCCTGCGCGGTGTGGGTGGATCGACTCTGCACCCGCAGGCACAGGCAGAAGCTGGGCACATAAGTGCTTTGCGCTGTGCATCCTGACTCAGCCGTGATCGGTTGCGATGTGTTCTTAGGCACGTCCTGGATGTGTGCAACCGAAGTCTAGTCAAACGAGGAAATCTGCCATGTCTTGCGACGGTGCTCTGTACACGCACCTTGCTCACGTCCAATGCAAGCTTTCAAAGATGATCTTGCGGCGCGGCAGCGAGGTCACCGAGGGTATCGGAGCACACACGCCAGGAGGCAGCCTGGAGGGCCACGTAGTCGCAATACTGGAATCGCGATGACCATTGCAGTTTTCTGACCGAAACCGAACTGCGGGGCGATTCGCCCGTGGGGCGCTACGTAGCGGTTGCCGCGTGCGACAGACGGGCGAAGTGTACGCGTCCACCGAACACACCCTTGACGGTCCAGTCTATTCGGCCGGCAACCACCGATGCGATGATGGCGGCCGCGCGTTGCCCGCCGCCCAGCGATCCCGCGAACAGCCAGTTCGGACGACCGATCGCCGAGGGACGGATCTGGTTCTCCACCCAGTGGTTGCCGATCGGTGCATCGCCGTCGTCAAAGTAGCGTGTCAGCGCCTCCCAGCGCCTGTGGGTGTAGTCGATGGCGCGCGCGGTGCTAGAGCCTTCCTGCACGCGCTGGTGTTGCGTGTTCAGTCACCGATGCAACGTTTCGGTGATCTGCTTGGCTCGCTCCCGCCGTATCTTGCGACGCTCGTCGGCAGGCAACTCCGCTACCTCCCGCTCTATGCCGTATAGCGACCCGAACAACTCCAGCGCCTCTGCGCCAATTTGGTTCTGGTGGCTGACGTGCAGGTCATGGAATTTGCGCCTGGCAAGCGCCATGCCGCCGAGCTCGGTAATGCCAGCAGCGAACCCGGCCTTGTAGCCGGGATAGTCGTCGGTCAGCAGCTTGCCACACTAACCTTCCAGGCACGTGCGGCGGTGCTCGTCCGCCCGGCTGGGCGTGAAGTCGTAGAGCACCGCGCGCAGGCTGTCGATCGAGGTAGGCCTGTACGCCCACAGGTACGCACGGCGTCTCACCCGAGCCCGGATTGAGCATCTGCACCGGCGTCTCGTCAACATGCAGCACGGATTTACCCAGCACCTCGACTTTCAACGCATCGATCAGTGGCTGCAACCGCAGCCCGCACAGACCGACCCACTCACCCAGGGTTGGGCGCGGCAGCGCCCGGGCGGCGCGCGCAAAGATGCCTTCCTAGCGGTGTAGCGGGAGGTGATCGGCGAACTTGGTCACCAGCACCTGCGCCCGCGGCCCAGCCGTCGGGATGCTCTTGTTGAGGACCTGCGCGGGCACCGGCGCCTGCGTGAGCGTCTTGCAGTGCTCGCACACCCATTTTGCCGCCGATGTGGCGCTCGACCGTAAAGACGCCCGGCAGGTAGTCCAGTTTCTCGCTGACGTCCTCGCCCATTCGCTTCAAGCCGCAGCCGCAGCGGCACGTCGTGGACGCGGGTTCGTGAGGGACGCCGGTTCGTGATGGATGTCGGTGCGCGGCAGTTCCGTCGGCAGCCTCATGCGGCGCGGCGCTTGCGGCGGCGCAGGCTTGGCGGATATCGCCTCGCGCAGCGCGTTGACTTCCTCTTCGATGGCCGCCGCATCCATTGTCTATCCCAGAAGGCTCGCCTGCGCCGGGTTCAGTTGCTCGCTGCGACTGCTGTAGCGCCAGCGCTTGTACAGCGCCAGTCTCTGCAGGAGCTGGTCGATGTGCGTCTGTTTGAAGTGCAGTACGCGATCCCGCTCGGCGACCTCCGCGTCGTGCGCCGCTATCTGGGTGTCACGCATGCGCCAGCTTCACCCTCGGGCCGGCGCACCGTTGCTTGCGCGGGACCGGGTGACAAGCGGATCTCAATGTGACGGCCTGCCGAGGGCACCGCTGGCAACGCGACCGGCATGAGCGCCGACGCTAATGGGTTCTGCGGATCGGCCCGGCGGATCAATTTTTGCACCCGGTTCGCGTTCAGGCCGTGCGACGACGCCACGCCAGCAGTGGATATCCCCGGTTGACTGCACTGGGCCACGATCTACGCCTTCAGCGTCTTCGGATAAGACCGGCGCTAATTCTGCCTTCGACAAAGTGTTCACCTAAAAGGGGTGAATCCTAGGGTTTGCCGGGCGCTTACGGAAAAGTCCATCGTGCGTGAAATGTCTCACCTGCTGTGTCGCCGCTTTTAGAGGTCGCCCCAGCTGCGGCCAAGCCAAATATCACACAATACAAGACTGGTAAATTTACTCTGCGGCCAGGCACTGCCAAATGAGACTCGATTGACCATGGATAATGATCGCGGCAACGTCGGCGCAAAATTCGAAGCGCTGTCATGACGACTCAAAGCCGCGCGCCTGGCATTCCGCCTTCGAGGCTTCGGTTGGAGGAAGCCGGGAATGGCTCACCTACTATAGAAACTCCTCCATCCCCCAGCGTAAGCCCAAAGGATCGCGGTCCTCAGCGCCCGTTTCTACGTTGATTACAGTTGATGTAGCACAAGGTTGCATTTCTTGAGGACTTTTTAGAACTCGTCCTATTGGCGAGGCGGTCTTAAAAATCCACAATTCAATTAGTGGAAACCCCTGAACCACGGCAGCAAACGGGTGTAAGGCGGCTCGCATCCACAATCGGGGGCAAGTGATTTTTTATCGAAGAAGACTCATACCAGGCCGTGGCGGGGGGCGAGCTTTATGCTCAAGCATAAGTGCCGGCGCGGCATATATGCCACCCCAACGTCCGTCGTCATTCTTAAAAAGCAGACGGCGAAACTCTCATCAACATCAAGAACGCCCTCCCTCCGGCGTCTGTTCTTCATTCTACGATCGACAACACTCGAAAGGATAAAGTTCCTCTCGTGGTTGTGATTTTTCCCGATGCACATGTGGAGTCAGTCGAGACCGAATTGATCCGCGCGATTCGGCGGCCAGGAGCGCAACCGGGATCATAGACCCTGGAGTGGGAGCGGTCGGTGGGCAAATGGATCGTGTGAAGACTCACTTGCGGCTTGGTAAAACGCCTTCCATTCCGGGGGGGAATGGCGACAAAACTATTACCTCGCGGCTAGCGACCGTGTACGGCTACGCCGTCGGTCCCCACGACGCGCTCTTAGGGCGCAAGCGAAGTATTCGTTTGCGAAATCGCTTGGCCTCCGTAGACGCGGCCCCGACAACGCTGCCTTGCGCTCTTCAATTCGCTACTGCCATCGGGCATGCCCTTCGGCTAGTTTCCGCTGACACCGGCTTTCTTCCGCGCGGGCAAATTTCGCCCGCCTGTTTTGCCAACGAAGGCTCGCCTTCATTTCTCAAAGTTAATAACTACATGACTCTCACCAAGAATCTCTCAACCATGGCCTTCACCGTTGCCGCTATCACCGCAGCTGCGGGCGCTCACGCCCAGTCCATCGATGTGCGGATCATCGGCACGATCACACCTGCGGCGTGCATCCCGGTCATCGGCGGAGGCGGCGTCGTTGATTTCGGCTTGATTCCGGCCGCGTCGCTTAATTTCACCACCACTACTGAGTTGCCGAAGAGGCGCGTGCCGTTCTCGATCACCTGCGAGGCACCCACGCAAGTAGCGATCTCCGTCGTTGACAACCGCGCCGACAGCCCGATCCCCAACATCATTGCACCGACCCCAGGCGCCGTATTTGGCCTTGGCAGTGCCAACGGGGCCAACATTGGCGGGTATGTTCTGGACATGGAACAGGGTTCATTTACCGCTGACGGCACGCCGGTATTCACCGTAGGTAGTCAAACCAATGGCGAAATCTGGCTTGCATCAACCTGGGGGCGCCTACAAGGAGGGCAATTGCGCTCTTGGTCGCTGACGGCCACCGGGGCACCGGTCGCCTTTAGTAACCTGTCTGGCATCCTCGCCGTAACTGCGGCAGTCAACGAGGCGCAAAAATTGCCATTGAACGACGAAATCCGGCTCGATGGTCTCGCGACCTTGGAAATGGTCTATCTGTAACTCAGTGGCATTTGCAGGGCGACTTCAGTCGCTCTGTGCTGCAGTTTGCGCAGAGAGCAAATGGCTTCACAAATTACGAGTCCGCAACACAGCCTGCCGCCGGGCAATATGCTACGGCGTAAAGCGAAATCGAACGTCGTGCGTGATATCGGCTCACAACCTTCGCCCTTTGCATGAGCGCAGATCAGTCTTGTTCCATAAGCTCCAGTGACCCAGCTGCAGAGGAGCCGTCGCGTCAAGCGAGCGCGTGTTCGGGAGGTCATTCCCCGCCCATGCCCGAGAATATTCCTACATACCCCGGTCCTGGGTCAACGCATTTCGAACTCATTCGATATGTAGATTGGCGAAGATCGTCGAGAATGCTGTGAGCGCCAAGCTGACCAGGAGCCAGGCTCCAACCGCGCCTTCGCCGGGAGGCGCAATCACGCCAGCCACTCCACCTTTTTCTGGAATCCTCCCGGAAGACGTTGGGCCGGTCTGGCCGCAAGGGGCGTGGGTGGTTGGCTGCGTTTGTTCGATTCAAGTGCGCGTCTGTCCTGCTGCCCTAGACGTACGCAGGAGGAATCCTGTTTTTCTTGCTATTGTGAACGTAACATGACGTGGGCTATTGACGCTCTCGGTCCGGCAGCGAAAGTGGATACTTTTGGCGTCGGAATGCCCAGCCAGCGCGGGACCGCCCCATATCGCGAGACTTCTGCGCCGTTCGTTGCGATTTCTCGATGTCGCATTGAGTCAGGACGGCTCTTGATTCAGGGAAATGCCAATTTCGAAATTGCGTTGAGCAATGTAATGGTCAATGTACGTAAATTGAACTCGTGCGCATGGCTGTCACGCGCGGCACTTTATCCTCGCCAGCATCTAACTTTAGGTTGGTCCCAGGCTCGGCAATTCGTCTGCGATGCGCGGCTTGGTGTCATCCGGCTGAGTCTTTACAACTTAAGTTGAGTTCGCCGCGAGCATTGACGACGACTCGTGCCCGGGATGTCACATTAGTGGAGGGAGGGGGGCGTTCGAATTGATTGCGGAGGTCAGCAATAATGGAGAGGTAGTTGCTGCGCCCGCTGCGGTGGACGGCTGCGGAAGATCGGATGTGCTCCGTGAGTCAGGCCAATGGCTACGCATGATGCACGCCAATTCTCGAATATATAAAAGCTGTCCTCGCATGTACGGTGTTTCAATATACGAGATCGCTTCTTAATCGGCACTATGCACCGTGGCGGCTGCAAACACATACGGTGGCAGGTGGTACCTAACCTCCATTAGCCAGGGCGCCTCTTTCTTGGTATGGGGAACTGGTGGCTCCGCCCGGTTTCACGACTGCTATACCTGACCGCACATGGCTGGAATTGAAGAATGCTGTATGAGCAGAAGTTCGCCCTGGCAACCGAAGCGGCGGGGAACCAATGCCGGCCATGGCATGAAGTTAAACGACAAAGGCTTCAGGGAAAAGGGCAGTAATGGAATCCGCAGCGTGCCGTGTCCAACGACCGAAAACGTGTACCTGCGCAAGTTCGACCTCCAGACCGCGTTTGGCCTGATTCGCGCCGAAGGCGTTCCCACTACCGCGACGCGCCCATTTTGCAAAACGCGCGGGCCAACACGCCGGCCGAGATGCGCGTTGGCACCATTTATACGCTGCGCACCATGGTCCCGGGTGCCACGCCCACAGCCGTGTCATCGCCAAGATGCGCGACACACGTACGAACATAGTCGACATAAACCGGTTATGCGATCAGGGTATCTTAATTTCGATATTGATCCATGATCAAAATTGGGCGTGATCGATCAGTAAACAGGGTGTAATGCCAACCGGACAGTTCGGAGATTCGTGCACGCGGACGCAAAGCTCGCAGATAATGTTCTCTGTGCGGGTGCGTACGTTTCGGAACGATTGTATGAAATAGACACACAATTCTTTTTGTGGAATCCTCGGATTCTCTAGAATGTCTTGTAACGCCCATGTCAGCTAACGTTACTTGTTACTCCCTATGCTTGACTTCGCTCTGCTTGTTTCGCCGTTGCAGGGCGGCGCATGACCGGTACACATTTTCCCCATTCCGAGCCTTCCAAGGCGGTGTAATGCCTGTTAAACCCAGCTCTCTAGAGAGGTAAGTTATGCAAGACAAGCCAGCTGTTTCCAGGACGTCCGATTCCCTCGATTCCCGTTTTGGCTCGGAAGTCATGGGGCACGTCGCGGAATCAAAGGTCTTTCCCAAAGGCCAGATGCGGGAAGACGTTGCATACCAGATCATCAC
>NZ_CADIJQ010000018.1 GCF_902859595.1 Achromobacter kerstersii
CAATGCTGGCCCCCGAAAAGGCCATCGAACCGATAAGGCCAATCATCAAAAGCTGCTTCTTCATGGTCGAGCTCCTAATCGTACTAAGGATGAGGGTAGCTTTGTAAATATGGTGAGCTTTAACTCACATTTCGTAGGCTACTTAATCGGTCGGATCCAGTCAATCCCCATCGATGGGTTTTAAGTAAACGCCTCCTTGGGGTGTCGATCTCGCTAATCTGATTGCCGGATGATCGGGCGATTCACCGGTGCGCGCTGAATTCCGCGGCATTAGTCAGTCCCATCCCAGCTGCGTACAGTTCGTTCGAGTTTGATTTTCGCGCTACCAATTGTGAATAGGCTCCCCGTAATATCTTAATGGTCCACCAGGAAATCAGCCGAGAACCTAGCGGTCGTTCTGCTTATCCAACCCCTCCCTAACCTTGGCTTGCGTGCCCGGGGGGGGCGTTGCTTGGCGCGAAGACGCACCCGATCGACGGTTTGGCGGCGTCCGCGGTGCAATGCGAGACCTCGTCCGCGTCGTTTTGGCAGATGGGTATCGGGAAGCGTCAAAATTTTTCCAAATTGAGCTGTCCATTGCAGATGGTGTCACGGTCGTGGGTTGCGCCTTCAACTCTGGCGAGCTATTTTGGCGTTCTCGACAACCACGATTGCGATGTGCTGGTGAGCGCCTACGTGATGCAAGGCAAGGATTTCGGCGTTGGCCTTGGATTGTTTACTCGAATGCGGGGCCGGTGCCTTGGTCTTATTACGCTGATACTGACCTCTATCGACAATTGCAACGTATTGCACGCACTGGAACCTTAGACTCGGTGTAATTGGGAGAATGCGGAGAGCTCCGAACGCTTGCGTCGCGCCGTGCGGGCCGAGGGTCGTTCATGGAGCGAACTCGCGGCAAAATTCGACCGAAGCAAGTAAACGATCAATGCGTAAAAGAGCGCAAATGCACAAACTGAATGTGTACAGTAATCTTGACTTGGTTCGTTAAGGCTTCAGAGTCGGACTAGCGCCGTCAACTCTAGTACCCGCATGCTTCGCTTATTCGAGATTGGAGGCCAGGGAGTTCGAATGTCGAAGCTCCGCGTCGGGCACGAGTGGGGACTTCGACAAGGGTGGGAGGCACGTAAGGACTCCGCGCGACGCCGCCATGCTCTTCATGATATGTCGCGGCTGCGATTGTTACGCCACGCCATCGACCGCTGGAACGTACGTGCTGGGCGCCGATAGGGTGGATCACGGGGGGGCCATCCCTGTCGTTGCGTAGTTGCAAGGCTGAGGGACGAAGGGCGTTCGCCGACCCTCCTCCCCGGGTGGCTCTTCGCCGCCCTGACTAATATCAGGCCTGCTCCATCGCAGAACCCGAGTCCACGGCGCTACCGGCAACTCGCGTTGTGTTTCTCTCTAGATGTCATCTGGAATGGCGATCCACCGGCGATGACTGCATCCCGATCGGGGCTTGCAGTCGTTGTATCCTGTGCAGCATGAGCGGCAAAGCAACTGTGGAGAATATGGCGTCATAGAGCGGTTCTTCCTGAGCATGAATAGCTAAAGAATCTGGCGCAGCTTATACACAACGCATGCTAACGCTCAGCGCGATATCCATGCCTTCATCGAGAACTCGTACAACTCCTGCAGTTGCATTCCGGATGTGGGCTATCTGGCGCAAGCTGCGTATGGATGAGCCGAGCGCCAATAATATCGATCGCGGTGTGTACTCTTATCTCGCTACACACAGACCCGCGCCGCTGCATCCTGCTTCGTACCCGTCTGATTGAATAGGACTACTCGATGCTGCAAACTCTTCCGCGTCCATTTCTGCTGCTGGTCTGACGCGTCTTACCTCAGGCGCGCAAGGAATATCTATGTGCTTGGCGGCGTACGCACCCAACCCTCACAAATTATAAGAATCGATCGGATCATTCACCGTGCGTCCGGCTTGGCCGCCGTGTTTTCGCGTGGGCATCTGACGGTTATCGCCGTAGGCGCGATTATCAGCTAAGCGCTATTTCCGGCTGGGGTGTCCCTCTCATGGTCGCAGGTTGTGCAGCAATGTTGAGCGATGGTGTGGCTGCCAATGTCGACATGCTGTTGATGCGCTGTCTGTCGGAACTGACGGCCGCACACCCAAGCCGAGGCGCGATTGGTTCCTATGCCCGGTCTTTTCTGAGCCGGCGAGCCGGCTTTGTCGTCCGCACTGCCTATGTTCTACCTGTCGTGGAGATTGTCGGCTCGTGGTCGTCATGCTCGAATCAACCTTCGCGTGGTGGCTCACGCCGCTGCCGCCTGCGCTTGAGGCGGTGGGGTGATGGCAGGCGTAAATTTATGCATCTGGCGGGTGAGAGGATGTTCGCACGGGTGGAGTTCGCCGGCGTCGTGGTCAAAACACTGGCGCTGCTCGCGTTAATTACGCTCGCTTGCCATTGAGCGATGGGCGCGGCTGTATCCGTTTTGAGCTGTCAAATCTATGACGGCTCGCGCCCACTCTAGCATGGCCAAAGCTGCTCCAGTTCGAGCGATGCTTGCTCGGCCGAGCTCCATGGCGATGTCGCTCGAAATTTTGCCTACGCGGCACATAAGGCGTCCCCTAGCGTAGGGTACGTCGCAGTGTCGTCCATCGCAATTTCTGCGCATGTGGTGTCATGGACCTCCATTTTTTCTGGCCTATTTCCGATTCCGGCGCTTGCCTGGCAACGCGCGCAAGGGCAAGGGAACTTGGTGTGGGGGCGTGGGCTTCGCTGGGGTCGTTGCGATCACGTTTTCGACTCTACGGATGGACGCATTTGCGCCCACCCAGTTCTACGGCGTCCCGTTTTTGTCGTTACCTGCCTTCTGCTGCCCGCCAAACTCGAGCCTACGGAGCTAGGGGCGAGCGGGCCGCGAGACCCAGCAAAGTCCGGCTGGACATTCATGGACGGCAAAAACGCGTGACATGCGCGCTAATGACTAAGACTAGTACTAGATTTTCATCGGTCGCCATATTATTTCGTTCTGGAATGATATTAATCGTCTTTCATGTCATCTATGATTTTACCTCGCTCAGAATATGCAGTGTTGCAGGCCGAAATCTTTTTCATTGAATCCCTACGCCGAATAAATGGAATGGGACAGACTGGGATCAGCAGCCGCGTTTGGGCTTTGAAAATGGCGGCGGCCCGAGGGGCGTGGCTGTGGGCCTGGTGACGGAACACCGCACTGCGATAAACGGGGCTGCGTCTCGTTCGGCTTGATCAAGGGTACCAACAACTTCAAATTTAAGGCGTTCTATGAAGCCATTGATAGACGGGGCGGCGGGCAATGCCAATGCCTAGGTTCTGTTCGGAGTTCAATACTCGTAAGAGGCCTGCGGGGAGTAACTCTAAGCCCAATTAGCGAAATTTTTCTGAGTCCGCTTCGCCCATCGCGCGAGGTGAGGATGTTCGCACGTTGGTACGTTCTGCGGTACTGCGCGCAAATCTCTCCAAACCGGTGAAGGCGGCGGGCACCCTTTTGATTCCCTTTTTTAGTTTAATTACACGGTTTATGAATAGCAACCTTAGATTGTCTTTAGCTGTAGCCGCCCTATGCACGGCCGCGGGGGTCGCAGAGGCCCAGACGGCGACACTAAACGTCACCGGGAGAATCACTAACACACCCTGCACTATTGTGGCTGATATCGTTAATCTAGGTGACGTTCCCATCAGCGAATTCGTGAGTACTCTAGCGCCAGAGAAGTACCGAAAGACGTTCAACATCACGCTGGGTGGTTGCGAACTCAGTACGTTGAGTACCGCCTCGCTCAAATTCAATGGTACGACGGCGGGGGGGGTTGCGACGACCCTCTCGCTCACGCCAGGCGCGGGCTCCGCGCAGGGATTTGGCGTCATGATGGTCACCAACGATGCAACGCATTCTTCTAGTGCTACTGCCGTGAAGTTCGACGGAAGCAGCTCCCATAGCTTCAATATCGGCTCGAACAAAAAGACATACGCCTTTCAAGCTCTTTATATGAAGGTCGTCGGCGCGACTCAACGGCCTGGTACGGCCAATGCCACGGCCACGGTGACGCTGACATTTTCCTGACGGTATTTCCGCCTTCTGATGCTTTTAGCGTGCTGCTTTATCCCTGACCATGTTTCTAAAACTAATCCTGCCCAACATGCGCAGCGGTCTCCTGCATGTGCGCTGCGTCGAGCTCGGCCATTCGATCGACGAGGACACGACTCGGCGCATGGCGGAGCTGGAGGTGTGGGGGTGCTTGCGAGCCGTTTCTGGACGACGAGGATGCGGTTCCGATCCATCGCCTGCCGCGCGGCTTAAGCAATTGACAATGGTGGCCAGAACCGATCGGGCCTATGAGATGGCGCAGTGTCGGGGTATAAAAACGGCATGGGGCACGGATACGCTGTTCGACGCCCGGCTCGCCACCCGCCAAGGGGCACAGCTGGGGAAGATGAGCCGTTGGTACGGGTGCTACCGAGGTGTTGCGAATGGCCACGAGCGTTAAAGGCGAACTGTGCGCGTTGTCGGGCCCGCGCAATCCCTACCCGGGCAAGCTGGGCGTCGTGCAGAGCGGCGCCATGGCCGACTTGTAGCTCGTCGCTGGCAATCCGCTGGACGACTTTGAGTTGCTGGCCCGGGCCGAGCAGAGCCTGTCAGTAGTTATGAAGGGCGGCAAGACCTGCAACCACGTCCGAGAGAAGGGACTAGCTCGCGGCGCCAGTCAGCGGCATCGCCCCATCTTCCCGGATTTCGTGCTGGTCCGTGTTGTCTGTGCAAAGAGGAGGACAAGTACGAGATAAATCCATAGGAACGAACACTACATTGGCTGCATTTAGATCTGGCCAAACCGGGAAGCTGATGCGCCATGAAAATATCCCTCATCATCGCCGATGATCATCCCGCCCTCATCATAGGCGTCAAACACGAATTAGTAGAGTTCCACACGATCTCCATTGTGGGAACCGCCAGCAATTCCAGGGAGATCTTTGAGCTGTTGGTGAAATCGCCCTGCGATGTATTGGTTACAGACTATGTCATGCCGGGCGGCGACTTCGGCGACGGTTTGATCACGCTGTCTTTACTCCGCGGTCGCTACCCATTCTTGAAGATCATCGTCTTCACAGCGATCGATAACCGGGCGATGGTGGCCGAGATGGTACAGCTCGGCGTTCATGCAGTGTTGAGCAAAGTGGATGCGATCGACCACCTAATTTCCGCCATTTACGCGGTGTACGCCGGTGCCACGTACTTTTCCCCAAAATTCAGATCGACTTCCGCAGTGGGCCAGCATGCGCAAATTGACCCGATTCAAAAACTCACCCGGCGAGAAATGGAGGCGGTCCGCCTCTACGTCTCTGGCGTATCTATCAACGAGATCGCCAGACAATTCAACTGTAGCAAGCAGACTATAAGTTCGCAGAAAGCCGCCGCGATGCGCAAGTTGGGTATCGAACGAGACGTAGAGCTGTTTCGCTTTGCCTATGGGATGGGGCTGTTATCGGAAGGGGCCGTGCAGCACGAAAACCCCATTGCTTCCGACATGCTCTTGGGACAGGGCTAGCATGCCGACAGCTTTGGTACCGGTCCGATTGTTCGACGTAAGTCGTCGGATCATACTGGGTCCATTATGCGAGACATCAATCTGAACCTTCCTCCCCGCGACCCATCGTCAGGGCGTACGCATGGGATTGCTGTGATTGCGCTCAGCAGCGCTCCCTCATCTTCATATGGGTTGACCACGCTTCTGGACAGCGGTGTGTTGCGGGAGTTGCGAACTTGTTGGGGGCTGGGCTCCCTGACAGAAGAACTGTTGCACCAGGATATAGATGTAGTGGTGTGCGAAGTGCGAGGCGTTCCCTGTGAAGGGCTGTTACTGCCCGCTCGCATTCAACGCGAATTCGAGGCGGGGCGCCTGCGACGCCTGCCGGCCGTGTTGTGGATCAGCGATCTTCCACGAAGCATCTTGGATGCGTGTGCCGACCCGTTCCGCGCGATTGGCGGAGTCCTCGAAACCGTCACCACCGCTACCGGCGTAGACGCGCCGCTTACCAGCTTTGCCCATGGCGGCGAAGCGGGTGCACTAAATGCCTGCGAGGCTCCTTTCAATGACGAAGACCTAGTCCTCGCGCTTGGAACCGAGGATGGTCTTCGCGTGGTGCTGCAGCCACAAGTGGACTTGATTACCGGACAGACCCTGGGCGCCGAAGCTCTGACGCGATGGCGGCATCCGCGGATCGGTGAAGTACCCGCCTCCAAGGTGGTACAGGCGATCAGCCGCCTTTCAATGGGTCGAAAACTGTTCCACGTCGTCACCGAACGTGTGCTCGATCTGCAGGCCCATCTTGCGGCCAAAGGCATCTCCACGCGAATTTCGGTTAATGCGGCCCCGTCCACTCTGGCAGTGCCCGGCGTCGCACACTGCCTATGGGAACGCACGTTGCTGCGAGGCATTTCCCCCGATAAAATCACGATCGAACTCACAGAGAGCGAAACCATTCAGAATATGACAACATTGGCGACCGAGCTGCAGCGGCTGCGCGCCTGCGGGTTCGGTGTCAGCATGGACGACTTCGGAACGGGCGCGTCTACGCTGGAACGCTTAAGCTACCTCCCGTTCTCCGAGATCAAGATCGATCAGACGTTTGTTCGACGGCTTCAGTCCGAGCCGACTGCCCATGCCATCGTGGCCGCTGCAAATGAGTTGGGGCGGGCGCTGGGCCTTGCGGTCGTAGCCGAGGGCATCGAAACGGCCGAGCAGGTGGGCCTGTTGCGATCGTTGGGCTGTCGAATCGGCCAGGGATTCGGTTTGGCCCAGCCAATGGAAGTTGGCGCATTCGTAGAAAAGTTACTCGCAAAGCCTTCAAATGTCACGATGCGGTTGGGTTGCGATAAGGCGTCTTCGTGACCGATGCGAGGTGTGGTCGCCTTATGGAGCGTGGTAGTTATCTTGCTATGCTTCGCGTTGCTCATGAAGTGGTTGGAACCTGGACGCTTGTAACCCCACGGCCCCGTGGCCATAGAACGGTGTCTTCAGCCAGGCGATGCAAAGCGAGCGGGCGGTGCCCGGGGGGATGTTGAATGGCGGTCCTGTCGGGTCCGCGTAGATCTGGCTCTGGTTAGTAAAGATACGCTCAACGTAGTCCAGCGGACCCGATCTCTGAACGATTCGACCGCACACCGATCAACTCTATGAATGCAGATGGCCGGCCAGTATAGGCGCGTGCGTGGCGTACTGCGGGTGGCCAACACCAGGGGAGAGAGGGCAGTCCTGCTTTTTGGGCGATTATGACACGCTGTTCTCGCCGTCAAGTGCAGCGCAACGACGGCAGCGGCGGCGGCTTACGGCCAGGGGCCGGCGCGCCACTTGACCGCTCCGCTGCGGCGCATCCCAGGATCGCCGGGCAATCCCGCCCGACACTGGAGATCCAGCCATGGAGTATTCCATCGCGTTCAACGCCAACGATCACGCCAGACGCGCTCTTTGCGTACAAGATTCCGCAGGCGCGGTGCGCCCGGCTACGCCGAAAGAGATCCTGGTCGCGGCGCGCGAAGTCGTTCTGCAGGCAGCATGCCGGGACAGTTTATATCCTCGCCGAAGGTCGTTCGCGACTTCCTGCAACTGCGACTGAACAGCTGCCTCGCGCATGAGGTGTTCGGCATCATGTACCTGAACGCGCGCAACGAACTCATCGCATACGACAAACCGTTCCGCAGTTCATTGAGCACTGCACCCGCCTATTCGCGCGAGATCGTCAAAATAGCGCTCGCGCACAGAGCTTCAGCAAGCGCTGAACCATGTCAAAGACGATGTCGCGCAGGCGCAACAAGGTTTCGCCGGCTGGGATTTATTGGCAGATGAATTGAGGAAGCCCATGTCCGACCAAGGTTGGCTTAATGAAAATGTTGGCCCCTGGTTGCTTCGTCTTTTTGAGCAGTATCTGATCTTCATCCTTGGGCCAAATAATGAATATATCTATGGAAACGTTAGTGGAAATGCCGCCTCTCCGACCATCTATTCGTTATTTGGAGCCGACATCAGTCGACTTATAGGATTAGTTCGAGGGCAGGTTAGCAAACGCAACAACGACCATAAAAGGCTCCCCAGTCAGCCTGTCGCCGAAAATGCCTCGATGCGTACAACGGCCGGAGCGGTGCATGCGACGGACCTCGCTAGCGTGGCTCAACAACCGACCGTAGTAGGAGTCCGTTCCGCCAAATCTTCTCGTGAGCGTCCGATTTATCGATGGCGACTTTTTGCGCAGCTTCTCTGGGGACAACCTAATGGAGGGGCTCCACTACCGTTCAGTCCGGGCACACCATGATGACACCACAGATTGGGCTTCGCCCTTGATTTCATCGACACAGGCCACGCTCGGATATTTCATGTGGCGCCCTCACCTGCCCGGATCAGAGCTTTGGCGCTCGATGCTTCCTATCGTAGGCTCTATGGTCGCAGGCGCGACGACTCTAGTAGCATTTTGCATTTCGCACTTATCAACTATCGCGCATGCAGGATTCGTACTTGAGCGACTTGAGCGCCGCCCACCTGGAGTTGAAAGCGAGTGAAGCGCACGCCCAGCACTTGGCCTTTCATGATGTGCTTACGGGACTGCCCAACCGCGCTTATTTTTCGGCCTCCGTCGATCAAGCTCTGGTTCGACGACGTCCCGACAACTGTTGTGCTATTTTTCTTTTAGACTTGGATAATTTTAAACACGTGAATGACTCATGGGGAAACTCGTTGGAGTCGAGGCACTTCTGCGTTGGCACCATCCAAGCCGAGGCCCAGTGCCACCGCAGATCTTCGTCCCTATAGCGGAGTCATCGGGCCTAATCGTTGAACTCGGGCAATGGGTGTTGCACGACGCGTGTCGGGCAGTGTTGCAATGGCCCGGATTGTCTATGGCTGTAAACCTCTCGTCGGTGCAGTTTCGCACTGAAGGGTTTGCCACGCACGTGATTGACCTTGTGAAAAATGCGGGCGTGAGTGCCGCTCAAATCGAGCTTGAGATCACAGAAGGGGTGTTCGTTGAAGACGATGGTAGGGTGCAGAAGGCCATTGCCGAATTACGGAAGGCTGGTTTCCGCATAGCACTGGACGATTTCGGAACCGGGTATTCAAGCTTGAACTATTTGCAAAAGTTCACGGTCGACAAGATCAAAATCGACCGCAGCTTTGTGGCAAATATAGGAGAGGGAGGCGATTCTACAGCTATCGTCAACGCCGTCGTCAATTTGGGCCGATCAATGGGGCTCACGGTTAACGCTGAAGGGGTGGAGACTGCAGCGCAGCGGGACTTCCTTCGGACCGTAGGCTGCGATGAGCTGCAAGGATTTCTTTACTCAAAGGCTGTGCCAGAGGCGGAAATAACTAAGCAATTCGAGAAAGTTGCCATGGGAGATGTTGAGTTCGGATATGAATAATGTAGCGGCATGATTTGAGCGGGGCTTCACGGCACCGAGCTGCGCTATGCGATTGCAATTCTCGGCCTTGTTCCTGAAGTTGGCATGGAGCCAGTTTCATGACGCTTATCAAGCGAATCAGCAGCGTCCCCGATCGCTTACGACTTTGACGTGGCGGACCTTGCGCGACTTTCCGCGTCTTGCAAAATGCTTTCGGCCTTGGCATCCCGGTCAGTCTGCAATAACCAGCGAAGGGCGCGCGAGCGATCAAGCGGCCATGCGTGTGTTGGGGGCAAATTGAGCGCGGCCTGCCAAGCTTCTTCGGCAGAGCAAAACACCAATACCCTGTCAAGTGTACCCATGGAAAATGTTCCTAGATAGTACATTTTCATTTTATTCCTCCGAATGACATTTCGTCTCTTCCGATCTGTCACTCCGGCGTGAAAATATACCCCACGCCACGTACAGGCTGGACGGGAAATACTCCGTAAGCTCTATTAATTTTAGTTTTAAGGCGGCTGACAAGTACACGTATTGAGGGTTTGCCTAATTCCTTCTTGCTTTTGTGAGCTCCCCCGTTCTCTAATGCACGCGTCAACTCGTCATAACTGACTACATCCTCGGCGCGCCGTATTAGTGCATCAGCAATTAGCAGTTCGCCGAATGTCAACGAGACGAAACCTCCATGAGGACAGCGCAATCGGCTTCGATTCAAATCCACAGCCCAATCATTGTCGGTCCGAATGCCGTTCAGTTCGCACGTTTCATCGAATTCTCTTATCAAGTTGTCGATCAGGGTAATCGCTTCACGC
Source organism: Achromobacter kerstersii (assembly GCF_902859595.1). Taxonomy (GTDB): domain Bacteria; phylum Pseudomonadota; class Gammaproteobacteria; order Burkholderiales; family Burkholderiaceae_B; genus Achromobacter; species Achromobacter kerstersii. The sequence goes on from NZ_CADIJQ010000018.1 coordinate 10,194, forward strand.
ACTGCGGTGAGCAACGGTCTTATATTCTTAAAAAATTCAATGTTGTTATCCACGTCTATGATGCTCAAAGGTAGACGCTCCAGCACGTGGAAGCAAGGGCATTTAAAGATATTGAGAGTCAATCACTGTAACGTAATCGGGCACCCTATCGCTCTCTGCTGTTAATCTACTCTTACTAAGGAAAATTTGGAAGAGCATGACAGTTGCTCGTCGCTCGGTCTGCACTAGAGAAGTCGGGCGTGATTTCGCAATGGGGACGTTGGTCGCAAATCTTTTGCGGAAAACTTGATGTTGCAGGGGGCACTGGTGAATTAGCTGTTGTATTCGCGCCACCCTCCGGTAATCCCATGTTTTTAGCAGTTGTGGACTTAGGCAGCGATTACGGTCGTATCGGCGTCTGCACGCAAGGGAAACAGATTCGCCATTGCACTGGCCATAACAGTTGCTGCTCACAGTCCGAAATAGGTTTTGCGGCGCATTTGGCCATCGTGCGGCGGCCTCCTGTGAATGCGCGTCCACCAGGCGTAGAGGAGCGGGACTATGCCAAAGACCGCCACCCAGGCGATGTCCCAGATCATGGGATTATCGGCGTCCATCTTGACCCGATGGATGCCCGTAATCCAATGCGACATCACCGCATCTATGATGTGCCAAACTCCAAAACCTATCCAGAAAAGCGCCGAGGGTGGTCGCGCGTCGGAAGAGGCCGAGACGAACCGGGCACGGCACAGTTCGATTAGTCCCAGAGTGGCGATGACGTACATGAAGGCGTGGAACGCGCCATCTGCCGCGATCTGTGCGGTCAACGACCCAAGAAGCGCGCCCGTCTGGATACCGGACAGCAGGTGATGCCATTGCAGTATCTGATGCAGAAGGATACCGTCGAAGAAGCCCCCCATTGCGAATCCTAAGAGAAAGCTGGCGCGTCGCAGCCGGCGCGACGTAGCCAGATCGCGGAAAGGTCGGATGGTTTCCATTTTTGAGTCCTTGGCGTCGGCTGTCCGCGTGAAATTTTTTTGGGGGGGGCGTCGCATGTCTAGCATTTGACATGCCTGGCGGTAGCGAGACGTCCGTTGAGACCAGCCGGTCAGGCAGGTACCGGAATGGTTTGCCGATTTCTTGGCCTGCGGGGCCGCCGTTATCGACCTGCAGATCCCACAGAGCGCGCAACGGGCCGCGCGCCAAAAGCAGTTCATCCAGGGACCCATCCTCGACAATGCGGCCCGCGTCTACGACCACGATCCGGTCGTAGCGCGCGAGAGAGGATAAACGATGTGCCACCGCAATAACGGTCCGGCTGCTCATCAATTCTGCCAGGGCTTCTTTAATGAGTTGCTCCGAGTAGCTGTCAAGCGCGGACGTCGCTTCGTCAAGCAGCAGAATGGGCGCACCCTTCAAAAAGGCGCGGGCAATGCCGATGCGCTGGCGCTCGCCGCCAGACAGCAGCGCGCCGCGCTCGCCCACGAGCGTTGCGTAGCCCTGGGGTAGGCGTCGGACGAACGGTTCGCAGTGCGCTTGGCGTGCTGCGGCAATCACCTCCTCCTCGGAGGCCTCGGCTCTTCCGTCGCGGATATTCTCCATGATGGTGCGGCGAAACAGGCTCACGTCCTGTGGCACAACCGAGATAGCCTGCTTCAGGCTATCCAAGGTGACCTCGCGGATGTCCTGGCCGCCGACAAGAATGCGGCCCTGCTGCGGTTCGTCGGAGCGCTGCAGAAGAGACAGCAGCGTTGATTTTCCCGCGCCAGACGCGCCTACCAAGCCCACCTTCTGCCCCGGCGCGATGGACAGCGTGATGCCGCGCAACGCATGGCAGCCGACCGGGTAGGTGTAGTGCGCGTCGCCAAAGACGATGGCCCCCGCGGGGTGGTGCAGCGGCTGCGCACTTTGTACGTCGGGGACTGCATGCGACCGGCACACCAGCCGAAGCACTTCAGCGATGATGCCAAACTGCTGGGCAGTGCTGACCAAAGCCAGCGCCAGGTCGCGCGAGCCGTGCAGGATGCGGAACGTCAGGGCACTGACGACCACCACGTCGCCCGGACTGGCGCGGCCCATTTCCCACGCCCGGAGCACCCAGAGCAGCATTGCGCCGGCCACAAGCCACAGGCAGGCGTCATGGATGACGCGCGCTTTCTCTACATACATCCAGCTACGCCGCTGGGCGCGGGCCTCTTCTCCCAATGCTTTTTCCAGCCGTGCGCGTTCGCGCGCCTGGGCGGAGAATGCTTGGACGGCCCAGATGTTGGAAATGGCGTCCACAATCTCACCTCCGACGTGCGCGGCTTGTTCGCCGTACTGCTGGTGGAGGGTGCGCCCGCGAGCGCCGAAAGAGATGATGACCCCGGCCAGCACCAGGACGAAGCAGAGCAGCGCGCCGGCCATGCGCCAATCCACCGTACCGAGCACCACAGCGGCGCCCAGGAAGTCTACGCAAGGCGGCACAATGCTCCAGACCATCGCGCCATAGATTGCGCCGGCGGCGCTAGCGGTCGACGAAATGCGGTTTGCGAGCGCGCCGGAGTGATGCTGGCGGAAATACCGGGTGGAGTGGTGGCTCAGGTGATTAAACTCCTCGACCCGGAGCGCCGCGCAAGCCGCGACGATGTTGCGACAGCCAAGCCAGCCACCACAGCGCCACAAGGCGGCTTCGACCGCGATCAGTCCTAGGAACAGCGCCAGACCCCACCATATGTGGAATGACGCGCGCGCGCCCAACGCCATGGCGTCGACGATCAGCTTCATGGCGTACTGGACGGCGACCGAGCAGATGCCGGCCAGCACGACGATCAGTCCCATCAAACCGAACGCCCACGGCCGCTGGCGTAAGTAGCGCCACAGGAAGGCCGCGGGTTGGGCGGGCATATTGGGCAAGTCGCGCATGGCTCATTCTTCGGCGGGCGCTGTGGCGGGCGCTGGAAGCAGACCGGCGGGACCGCAGCCCGCGCGCGCCGCGTGGACACGCAATTCGATCTCCAGCGGCGCGTACACGCTGCGCCGCCCTTGCGGCGACGGCGCGCTCAGCAGCCCCGTGGGGCAGTGGCGGTCATCTCCCCAGCCGGGATAGTCAGTGACGGGATAGAGACAAATTCCGGCCACATCGACACCTTGCGCCCGCGCCTGGGCGACCTGGTCGCCGACGTAGCGGATCCAGCGCACACGGTCCTGACCTTCCGCGCCGGTCTCGGCGATGAACAGGGGCTTGCCATAGCGGTGCGCGCAGCCTTGCAGAAGTCGCGCGAGCGGCGCGTACTGCGCGTGGTCCCAGTGCAGTGGGGGCCCTCGGTGCCACCACTGGTTATGCGGGTAGTAGTTCAGGCCTACAATGTTCACATACCGCCCGTCTCCACCCAGGTCCGGATGCGCGTGGCCGCAAATCATGTCCAGCGCCTCGAATTGCGCGTCGCTTGCGGCCGCCGCCTCTGCGGCGTCTCCGGGTCGCGCGGGCCGGATGGCGATCAAGGGTTCAGCACAGATCAGGCGTGCGCCGGGATCCGCCTCCAGAATCGCGTCACTAGCCTGGATCGCCGCCCGCGCGAGTTGGCGCTTCAGTTCAGCGCCCCGGCCTACGGTGCCGGGACCAAAGTGCGCCAAGTCGCCACCCGCCCAGCTCCAGTACGAGATTTCATTCATAGGGCAGTACCAGGACGGTATGTCCGTTTCCCCGGCAATCAAGCGGACCGCGGCGGCGGCATATCGCGCGAATGCTTCGGGAAAGGAGGGGGACCAGATGTCGAGCCAGGACGGCCAGCCGTAGTGGCACAAGTCCCAGATCACTTCGACGCCGCTATCGCGCGACGCCCGAATCATGGGCAGCAACGATGACCAGTCACAGGTGTTTGCCGCAGGACAGACGAGGTGCCACCGCACCCCGTCCCGCGCCGTGCGCAGCCCAAGCGCGGCGATGGCCGCGTAGTCCTCGCTTGCCCATTTCGCATGCCCCGTCGACGCCAGCAAATCCAACTGGCGGCCGTCGGGAAATCGATGGCAGGAGCACTCAAATCCCGCCTGCATGAAGCTCTGGAATCCCATGGCCGGATCATCCGGCGACGAGCGCGCTGGGCCGCTCTGTGTACTGGGCGGCCATCCGCTCGTAGGCGGACAAAGCCTGGGCGACGACCTGGTCCATGTTGTAGTAGCGATACGTCGCCAGGCGTCCTACGAAGTGCACGCCCTGGACTGCATCCGCGAGTTCCTGATATCGCCTGAACAGCGCCGCATTTTCGGGTCGCGGGACGGGGTAGTACGGGTCACCCTCCGCAGTGGGGTAGTCGTAGGTCACGGCTGTCTGCGAATGGCGCTGGCCGGTCAGGTGCTTGTATTCCGTGATCCTGGTAAATGGGGTGTCTTCCGACGGATAGTTCACGACGCCCACGGGTTGGTGCCACTCTTGATTGAGCGTTTCGTGCCTGAACTTGAGCGACCGGTACGGCAGCGGGCCGTAGCAGTGGTCAAAGTACTCGTCGATGGGGCCGGTATAAACCAGTACGTCATAGGTGAACGCCGATTTTGCCTCCTCGAATTCCATGCCGAGGGCCAACGAGATGTTCGGGTGATCCAGCATGCGCTCGAACATGCGCGTGTAGCCCTTGAGCGGCATGCATTGGTAGCGGTCGGTAAAGTAGCGGTCGTCGCGCGACAGGCGCGTGGGCACCCGAGCCGCAACCGAGCGGTCCAATTGCGAGGGGTCCAGCCCCCATTGCTTGCGCGTGTAGCCCCGAAAAAACTTCTCGTAGAGGCTGCGGCCCACCTGCGCGACCACGTAGTCCTCGGCGCTGACGACGAGCGGTGTGTGCTCGGCCACAGCCTGCAGGAAGTGCTCGGCCTCGGCGGGTGTGAAGCTGCGCCCGTTCAATCGTTCCAGCGTTGTGAGGTTGATGGGCATTGGAACAAGCGCGCCATCTGTCTGGGCCAGCACCCGATGTTCGTAGGGACGCCATTCGGTGAAGCGGGAAAGATACTGCAAAACCTTCTCGGAGTTCGTGTGAAAGATATGTGGCCCGTAACGATGCACAAGCAACCCGGCTTCGTTGTAGAAGTCGTACGCGTTGCCCGCGATGTGCGGACGGCGATCCACCACCATGACGCGCTTGCCGCTGCCTTGGGCCAGTCTTTCCGCTACCACGCTGCCCGCATAGCCAGCCCCGACGATGAGGCAGTCGTAATGAAGTGGCGCGGGCCTGCACGGCAGCGGACGGTGGGCGGGTGCTTCCGGCGGGGGCCGATTGTCCTGGGTGGAGCTTCTCCATGTGCGGTTCATGGCGTCGCAGATGCCTTCCCAGCTGTGGTCCCACGACATACCCGACAGCGCCCGATCGGCGTGCTCGGCAAGCGCGTCGAGATCCTTCGCGGACAGCAGCGCACGCGAAATCGCCTCGACAAAGGCCGGCGCGTCCGACGCGATGTGAACGATGGGACATTGACCGTAGGTGCTTACGACGTCCGCGATGGGGGTCGAGACGACGGGCTTGCCCGCCGCCAAATATTCAGGTGTCTTGGTAGGGCTGATGTAGCGCGTGGAGTCGTTAAGCGCGAAAGGCATCAGCGCAACATCCCAGCCCGCCAGATAATCGGGCAACTGATCGTAGCCGCGAGCCCCCAGGTAATGGATGTTGCACGCCTGTGGCAATGTTGCAGGATCAATCTTGACGACCGGCCCAACCGGGACGAAATGCCAATCGGGTCGCAGCGACGCTGCTTCGGCCAACAGGTCGATGTCGAAGCGCTCGTCTACCACGCCGTAAAAGCCCAGTCGCGGCGACGGGATTGACAGCAAGTCGGCAGGAATGCGTGCGGCAGTCCTTGCGCGAGAAAAATGTGCTTTGTCCACGCTGCTGGGGAACGCATGCACGTTCGGATGCAGCTTGCGCTTTGCCTCATACAGGCTGTGGCCGCCCGTGAAAACCACGTCTGCGCGGGCGAGGAGCTGTCGTTCCAGTGCGATAAGTTCTGGCGGCGCGCCGCGGAATGCAGAGAGTTCGTCCATGCAGTCGTACACCACCAGGGCGGCCTCTATGTCTTCGGCGTAGGGCAAGCTCATGGGAGTGTAATACCAGACTACGGGTGCGGCGAGGTCATTGGCGTGGACCCATTCCTTCAGCAACCGGCGCAGGTCTTGGACAGCGGTCTGGCGCGCCACGTGAGGCGTTATGACGATGACGCCGTTAGTGGAATTCGACTTCAGCCAGCCATCGTGCGCGTCCTCTTCCCAGACGGGCTCTTCGATGTAGTAAACCGCATGGGACTGTGCGAAGCGCGTCATCAAGTGATGTGGCCGCTGGTAAACAAAATTCCAGCGCAAATGGGAAAAGCACAGTAGCGCGGGGCGCTCGCGCGACAGCCATGCACTCCCCGCGTATAACTCTGGAGCGGCGTACGGGCGAGCGGGGGGAGTGTCGCCATTCGGTGATTCGATGATACCCATGGGGACTCCAAATGACGGGTTACGATCAACCTGCGTCTTCGCAAGCAGCGTGCCAAGGACGCCGCGAAGTACCTCTGCATCTCATTCCTTTCCCCAAACCGATTCCCGCCGGTATGCTTCGGCGCGGGCCAGGGTCCGGTAGAAGGCCGCACCCACATTAATAAAGCTATCGATCTCGCCCTGGGACAATTTGCCACTCGAGAAGGCCAGGCAGTTGGCAAACTCGCCAAGCACATCTGCCCAGTCATCGAAGCGACTAGACCTTGCAGGCCGGGAGAGCATTTGGGCGAGGAGATCCTCGCGTTCCATATCGTTCACCTAATTAACTATCGAACCGCCATTCGCTAGCACAGGGCGTTCCCAAGTCTGATCAAACGTCCCGCTTTGGAAATGGCGCGGTGCGCGTGACGGCACGAGGACGAGATGGGTGGATAGTTCCATCGTCGACAACGACTGTGAACCACTGCCTACTCGCGCGCCGCCTACGCTTTTCGACCCCTTGGCGCGGGCCACAACCCGGACTGAGCGCATGGCCTCAGCTGCCGGAATTGGTTTGAGGGTGGAAGAATTTGGAGGATGGCATGGTGGGGCAGGGCTAGGTTCCAGGGGAAATGCATAAACTACAAACCGCCCAGGTGGTCACCGGTCGAATTTACCGGTGATGAGCGGGGTTTATATTCGCATTGGAGGCGATCACGCGCGTAGGTTTGGCACGTGACGTGCGTGTATATAAAGCATACAAATCTTAGGTTCTGCGCAAAGGTGATGCCATGCTTCCGATTCGTAAAGCAGTGTTCCCCGTTGCTGGGCTTGGAACGCGTTTCTACCGGCCACCAAGGCAATGCCCAAAGAAATGCTGCCTGTCGTCGACAAACCTTTGATTCAGTATGCCGTGGAGGAAGCGGTGGCGGCGGGCATCACTGAGCTTATCTTCGTGACCGGGCGCAACAAGTGCGCAATCGAAGATCACTTTGACCGCGTCCCGGAATTTGGAACGCGACCTCGAACTGAAGAACAAGCAAGCGCTCCTGGACGTGGTCCGTAATGTCATTCCGGACTCCGTGCATTGCGTATACACGCGCCAGTCTGCGCCGTTGGGCCTGGGACATGCGGTGTTGAGTGCGGCGTCCATCATCGGCAATGAGCCTTTTGCCGTGTTGCTTGCGGATGACATGATCGACGCGGAAATGCCGGTGATCGGCGAGATGATTAAAAATTGCGCGCGAATTCCACGGTAGCGTATTGGCGATCCAGCAGGAGGGCCACGAGCACACTGGCCAATACGGAATTGTTTCCGGCGTGAATAAGGCCCATGACGTACTGCGTCTTTCTGGCATGGTAGAAAAGCCGAAGCCGGAGGACGCGCCCACCGACTTGGCCGTGGTGGGCCGCTACATTCTCGAACCAGAGATTTTTTCGCCATGCTTGAAGCTACGCAGCCAGGCGTGGGCGGCGAAATTCAGTTGACGGATGCGATTGCGGCGCTGCTGAAGGAACGTCGGGTATTCGGCTATGAGTACGAAGGTGTGCGTTATGACTGCGGCAGCAAAGAAGGGTTTTACCGGGCCACAATGGAACTTGGCCGCAAGTAGCACGGCATGAGCTGATGCTGATTGCGACGGGAACCTTGAATTCGGCGTTGCCAATCCTAAGCGCTTGCTACGCTAGCGCCGTATCCAACAAGGTCATCAATACAAAGCCCAACATGAGGCCGCAAGTTGCCCACGCCTCGTGGCCCTTGCGATGCGATTCCGGGATGATTTCGTGGCTAACCACGAATAGCATGGCACCTGCGGCAAATCCCAGGCCCCAAGGCAAGAGTTGCGCGGACACCCCGATCAACGCGGCGCCGATTACCGCGCCTACTGGCTCGATCAGGCCGGTGGCCATACCGATAGCCGTGGCGAAGCCGCGGCCGTAGCCGGCAGCGCGCAATGCGACGGCCACCACTAGGCCCTCGGGCACGTCCTGAATGGCAATGCCGATAGCCAGCGCGCTGGCGCGCAGCGCGTCCGTCCCGGCGTAGCCTACGCCGATCGCCAAACCCTCGGGCAGGTTATGCAATGTGATGGCGAAAACAAACAGCCAGGCGCGGCGCAAGGTGCGAGGGTCGGTGCCTTCCCTGCCCTTGATGAAGTGCTCGTGCGGCACGCTTTGATCTAGCACCAGCAGGGCGGCCGCCCCAAGCAGAATCGCACCGCCCACGACCAGCCCTGCCGTCCAAGTTCCCATGCCGAGATCGCCCGCAGCGGCAACGGCGGGCATTACCAGGGAGAAGGCGCTGGCGGCCAGCATGACGCCGGCGCCGAATCCCAGCAGGCTGTCTTGCAGCTTGCCTGATAGCGTCTGACAGAACCACACGGGCAACGCACCAAGCGCCGTGGCGCCACCGGCAACTAGACCGCCCAGTAACGCGTCGCTTACATGTTGGTGGTGCGCGCTGAGGACCCGCCAGCCGTGATAGGTGCCTGTAATTCCCGCCAGCACAAGGAACATCCACATGCAGGCGCGCAGCGCCGTCATCCTGGTGGCAATGCGCGCGTCTGTGGTCATGAGACATCTCTTGCGGTGGCGAGTAGCGGACTACGGTAGGGGCGGGTTACTTCTCTTTCCCTGCCCGTGCCGCCTCAGCATTAGTCTGCTGCAGAGCAAGCAAGCCAAGCTTTTCATCTGTCGCCTTTTCTTCGGCCAGTGTCTCCTTTAGTAGCTTCACTGCGTCGTTCATGCCGAGCTGCTTGGCGAAGGTGCACAAGGTTCCGTAACTGGCAATTTCGTAATGCTCGACCTTCTGCGCCGCGGCAATTAGCCCCGCGTCCCGCACCGGGCCCTTTTCCACGTCGTCAATCACGTCACTTCCTTCCTCCACCAGTCCCTCCATGGCGGCGCACTTCACGCGCTTCAAACGGAAGTCCGCGGTCTCGACGATCTTGTCGATACGTTCGACCTGCCCCCGTGTTTCTTCCAGGTGGAAGGTGAACGCCTCGGCGAGCGCCGGGTCGGTTGCAGCGCGGGCCATCTTGGGTAAGGCACGAGTAAGCTGCTTCTCGGCGCTGTAGATGTCCGAGAGTTCGTGAATAAACAGGTCCTTCAGGGTTTTTTGGGTCATTGCGAGCTCCTGTGGGAAAAACGCTGCTGTCGGTAGCGTGGCCGGGACGAGGTTGCCCCCGCGTGCACGCCGGCATTACTTGGCCTTGGATTCAACGCCTTGCTGCAGCGCCTTGGCCTGCTCCAAGTGATGCTTCAAGTTGGGAAGCGTATCGGCAGCGAACTTTTTGACTTCCGGGTCTTTGGCTTCGCGAGAGGCATTTTCAAAGAGTTTGACGGCCTCTTCATGTGCCGAAACACCGATCTCTCCGCTATACGCTTTGTCAAAGCCCTCATCGCGCAATCCAAGCGCTTTTAACTTGGCGCTTTGAACCAAGGATGGTTCGGTGGGCGGCTCATAGCCTTTGCTTTTGGCAAGCACGGCCAATTTCTGTCCCACTTCGGTGTGATCATTAATCATGGTCTGCGCGAACTTCTTGACGTCGGCGTTCGCAGACTTTTCCAGCGCCAACTTACTGCCCTCGATTTCGAGGTGACCAGATTGAGCCGCGTCGCTGAGAAAGCCACGGTCTTCGCTGTCGAGCTTATTCGCCGATGCCGGCACTTGCGGGGGGGGCGCGGCGGTCGTCTGCGCCTGCGTCGCGCCGCCCACTGCCAAAACACTGACGGCTAGGATTGCGGCTGGGAAAAAATGCTTCTTCATGAATTCCTCCTGGAGTACGTCGACTGAAAATGGCCGATGTGATTCGACATACCCAGCCCTACAGCAAACCCCATTCCCACTCGTCACGATTGGGGCCGAACCAGTATTCAAAAATTTGGGAACGGCAATTGCGACGCAGGTCGCTCAATCGCGAAGACAACTTTAAGGACGCAGCCATGAGCCCCGACTGGCCGGCGATGTTCACATTTTCGATTTCTCCGTTCGAAATCTTTGTGCGCGGCACAATCGTGTACTGGTTTATTTTCGTGCTGCTCCGAATCGCGGGTAGGCGTGACGTCGGCTCCTTCGGTGTTGCAGACATGCTCGTACTCGTACTGATAGCCGACGCTGCACAAAATGCAATGGCCGGGGAATACACGTCCGTTGTCGATGGATTGGTGCTGGTGTCCACTATCGTCGGATGGACGGTCGTGGTGGATCGGGTGGGGTTTTTCTTCAAACCGATCGGCCGGCTATTGATGTCAGAAAAAGTGTGCCTCGTCCATGACGGGGTCGTAGTGAGAAGAAACTTGCGCCGCGAATACATCACGGAAGATGAACTGATGAGCGAGCTGCGGCTGAAAGGCGTAGAGGACCTTGCTGACGTTCATCGTGCGTATATGGAGGCCGACGGCAATATCAGCGTGTTGAAAGCGAAGGCTTCCCGATCGAAAGCTTGATGCAGCCGGTGATGCAGGACAACCCGCGCTGCTGAATTCTTCCAGCAGTCGCAACCGTGCGATTGCACGTTCAAGGGGTTCCACATGAAAGCACTTTGTTGGCATGGCAAACACGATGTGCGGTACGACACCGTTCCAGATCCAATCATCGAGCATCCCGAGGACGCGATCATCAAGGTCAGTGCCTGCGCCATTTGCGGGTCAGATCTGCACTTGTTCGACGGCTTCATGCCGTCGATGAAATCCGGGGATGTGCTCGGCCACGAGTTCATGGGAGAAGTGGTCGAGACCGGTACAGAGGCCACCAGCCTTCGGGTTGGGGATCGCGTCGTCATTCCCTTCATCATTACTTGCGGACAATGCGAGCAATGCCAGCGCGGCAATTTCTCGCTATGCGAGCGCTCCAACCGCAACGCGGAGCAGGCCGCGAAAATGTTCGGCCACACCACGGCCGGACTGTTCGGCTACAGCCATTTGACCGGCGGCTACGCGGGGGGCCAGGCAGAGTTTGTGCGGGTGCCCTATGCGAACACCACGCACGTCCAGGTGCCCTCCAATCTGTCCGATGATCAAGCGCTATTCCTGGGCGATATCTTTCCCACGGGCTGGCAGGCGGCGATGCAGTGCGATATCCAACCCACTGACACCGTCACCATCTGGGGCGCGGGGCCGGTGGGGCAGATGGCCGTGCGCAGCGCCATGCTGCTGGGCGCCAAGCAGGTCATTTGCATCGATTCTGTACCCGAGCGTTTGAAGATGGCCAGTGATGGCGGCGCGATCCCTATCAATTTCGAAGCGGAAAGCGTTATTGACCGGTTGCAGTCGCTGACCCAGGGTAAAGGGCCCGAGAAATGCATCGACGCCGTGGGCATGGAATCGCACTCCAGCAGCACGATGGAATCGATGTACGACCGAGTCAAGCAGGCGGTGGGCGCAGAGACCGATCGCCCGCACGTCCTGCGTGAAATGATCTACGTGTACCGGCCGGGTGGCGTGCTGTCGGTGCCGGGCGTCTATGGCGGGCTGATCGACAAGATCCCGTTTGGAGCCTCGATGAACAAGGGCCTAACGTGGCGCATGGGCCAAACGCATGTTCGGCGTTGGACGGACGAGCTCTTGCAGATGATTGTCGAAGGGCGCATCGACCCTTCTTTTGTCATCACGCACCACGGAAAACTGCAGTCCGGTCCGGACTTGTACAAGACGTTCCGGGACAAGGAAGACGGCTGCATCAAGGTGGTGCTGGCGCCCTAACTTGACTGGCGGGCATGGGTGCGGCAGGTTCCGCGCACTTGTGGGCAGTGGCGTCATACTGCTTGAGGATGGTAGCGAGCGCGTCCGGGCGGACGCGTAGCCCTTCAAGAAAATCGTCGATCTCGTCGTAGGTCACCCCGAGCGCTTCTTCATCGGGGCGCAAGGGCTGAAGCGACGCCAGATCGGCAGTAGGCCCTTTGGTGATCAACCTTGCCGGCGCGCCAAGCATGATCCCCAGCGCCCGTACGCGCCTCTTCGTTACGCCGCGCAACGGCACGAGATCTGCCGCACCATCGCCGTGCTTGGTGAAGAATCCCATCAGCGCTTCTGCGGCTTGGTCCGTGCCAATGACTAGGCTGTCCTGCGCGCCTGCGATCGCGTATTGCGCGAACATCCGTTGCCGAGCCTTCATATTGCCCACGGTGAAAACTTCCACGTCGGGGTCCGCAATGATCAGGCCGGATGCGCTGAGGGCTTCGCACTGTGCGTCGACCGCCATCTTAATGTCGACCTGAATGCAATGGTCGGGCGCAATGAAGTCCACGCGAGCGCGGCGTCTTGTTCATCCTGTTGGTGCCCGTATGGTAGGCGGACCGCCACAAAGAACGCGTGCCGGCCGCAGTCGCGCAGGCGCCGTACAGCCAACTGCGCGAGCCTTCCCGCCACCAGCGAATCCACTCCGCCACTAATCCCCAACACGTAGCCCGCCTTGCCTGACTTCTCAAGTATGCTCTCCAGGAAGGCGGTTCGGCGGTCAAGCTCTGACGCCGCGTCGAAGGCAAGGGAAACCCCCAGTGCGCGTGAGATGGCGCGTTGCCTGGCGTGCGTCGGAGTGTGGTGGCGTCGGTGTCGCTGATGTTGCGTTTCGACCATGAGGATCTCCTCGGATGCTTGAAGCGGATTACAAACGGCCAGATGAGCGGCAAAGCAGAAAACTCTCGACAATGCCTGCCAACGCGAATTCGGCGTTAGCTTGACGTATGCAGTTGCGACCGCCGGAGAAGCGCTTCGTCGCTGGGTAGACCGTCGGGCTGGCGTCCGCCTGGCCCTGCTTGAACACCCATGCATAGCACTGGCTACCAGCGGGAATTCGGTCATCGGTGTCATCCGTGACGCCCGTATTGGCGACGGCGACATTCGCGGAACTGTTGCGCGCTGCTCCGAGGGCCATAGCGCGCGCCACGGCTTCGCTAGTTAAGTTGTGCGTCGACAGAATGGATTGCGGGGCCCCCAGGCAGCGCCTTTTCGCCTCAACGGAATAGGTCACAAAAGCGCATTCCAGCAGACTGTCTGCCCCGGGCACGTCGGCAAGTGTTGCTGATATGAGGCCCGCAGTGCAGGATTCCGCTGTCACGAGCGTCAGTTGGTTCTCGAGCATGAAATTGGCCACACGTTCTACAACGTTCATTTCTTCCGTCCCGAGTCGGCTGGATATGACTCTGAAATTGATGAGCAGGGACAAGCCTTACCGAAGTTTGAAGAATGTACGACCGAAGTAATCAGCATCACGAGCGTAGAGCCATCGTGAAAAGCAATCCGCCCGAAAGCCCAGAGTCGCCGATTCCGCTCGACGCCAGACACTATCCCAATTTCCCGCTTGGAGCGCATCTGGGCCGTGCCGAGCGGGACTCAGTGCTTCAGTTCCATCAGAGGATGCTGTCTTTCTGCAGCGGGGGGGCGGAACCTAGCTCTGCACCGGTGGTGGGATCGACGTCGGGGTCTGACTGTGTCCGAACAATCATGGCTTCCAACGCGGCCTCCTCCTCGCCATCCAAGCCCACGGATGCACTGCCGTCGCCGTCCACGGGTTCGATAACGTCGCCGCCAGAAACAAAGGTGAAATTCTCGTCGCTGTTCCAGGACCCACGCATATCCCCTTCGCCCTGGGAAAAATTGAAATACACATTTGTGAAGCGTGGGTCCCCAGGCAGCTTTCCAGGCGGGAAATTGGGTTCCATCGAGTACAAGGCCTTTTCAAATGACTGCTGATGCGCGATCTCTCGCGTCATCAGAAACCCCAGTGCGTCCTTTACGCCAGCATCGTCGGTAGCGTTGATCAGGCGTTCGTAAATAATCTTGGCCCGTGCTTCCGCAGCGATGTTCGAGCGCAAGTCAGCCGACGGATCCCCAATAGAGTCGATGTAACCGGCGTTCCAGAGCTGGCCGCCAGAGTTGACGAGGGCGGGACCTCCGCCGTACAGCACTTGCGTGACGTGGGAGTCATTGCCTGGGCCATTAAGGCGTCGGTACAGATCGGCTTCCGACTCTGTCGCTTCAGATAGGATGCCTTTTGCTCCTTTGTTAAGCATGGAGACTAGAGTTCCTATCACTTCGAGGTGGCTTAGCTCCTCCGTTGCGATATCAAGCAACATGTCTTTCCTTCCCGGGTCATCCTCTGCCAAGGCCTGGGTGAAGTATCGACAGGCCGCGGCGAGCTCGCCCTGGGGGCCGCCAAACTGTTCCAGTAGCAAGTTAGCTAAACCTGGATTCGTTTCGGTAACGCGTAGCGTGTACTGCAGTCGTTTGTTGTGCGCGAACATAATCTTTCCTTGATTGCGGGCCGTTCAGAATGAGCGGCTTGTCGTCGTTACTGCGTTGCATCACGGCGGTCGGAGGGCGATCTGCCTTTGTGCGACGGATTTTGCATATTCAAGATATCGGGATGCGCGGGCTCCTCCGGCAAGATTAGGCAGCATGCAGCCTCACTTGGCTCCGACGTTTGGCGCATCCACTCCTGGGCGGAGGTGGAAGGTGCGCTAGGGGAACTGACCACCCGGTTCTCGCCGAAAATCGCGTTTCTTAAGTTGGCTCAATACCTAGGTGGGAATTGCCCCTTTCGAAGATTCCGCAATCGCCGTTCCCAAGGCTCAGGAGGGCGCCGCGCGACTAGTGTTTCCCGCAGATCGGGCCGTCTCATTTGTGCGAAGCAGTGAACCGGCCGTGGCGACCCCCCCGCGCAAGATATTTGTCGCGAGGTTATATCTACTCTTTGGGTTCTGAGCATGCGGTAAACGTAGGACGGGTACGACACTTGCGCCTGAAGTATTGGTTGGTGCCCTGAATGAACTCCAATGCATCGTTGCCGAACGATACGGACTGCGCGCTATGACATCAGTACGTCTGGTCCATCGTAAGAGTTTTCGAGGGTCACGGTCATGACAAATCCGAACAATATTGCTCCATGGGAACGCCGGTGGGTATACGTAAACGAGAACCGAGACCTGCTGTACTGGAGGGAGGCTCCAGGAGTGACTGCGCTCGGAATTCGGCAAGCGATCACAGCAGTGGGCGTATCTGTATCTGCTGTCAAAAGATACTTAAATAAATAGGTGTTGCTTGTTGCCTGCCTACGCCATGCAAGTTTTCTACAAATCTCTTCAAGCGGAGCCAATCGCAAAGCTACTTGTGGCCTACGCGCCAACCCGTCCGCGCCATGTGCGACACAACTCCTCCGCAAATGCATCAGTGCAAAAAATGTTGCTCCACCTAGTACGGCGATCAGGTGGCGGAGCTGGATGGGGTCGCTG
Organism: Achromobacter kerstersii; assembly: GCF_902859595.1. Classification (GTDB taxonomy): domain Bacteria; phylum Pseudomonadota; class Gammaproteobacteria; order Burkholderiales; family Burkholderiaceae_B; genus Achromobacter; species Achromobacter kerstersii. Next base: position 25,827 of record NZ_CADIJQ010000018.1, read on the forward strand.
TTGAGCCGCAGCGCCCGGTCTGCATCCCGGTCGGTGATCGTCAGCAGCACCGGGCAATACTTCACCGCCAGCAGCGCGATGCCCAATAGCGGGAGTAGCGGAGTGACGAGAAAGCTGTGGACCTGCCGCTCGATAGGCGGAATGTGCCGGCGTGCGGATGCGAACGCAAGGTCCCAGAGCGCAGTGGCCTTGTTCGTCGTGAAGAGGCCTATCAAGATGGCGAAGACAAGAGCATTAAATTCGAGGAAAAGACGCCAGTACGCCTGCCCCCATCTGCGCGAATATGAGCAGGTGAATTAGCGACTCTCAGTCGCCAGCATCGTGTTCGATCCGCGCTTTTCCATGGCACCACCAATCCGCCACGCCTGCAGCCGTCCACAGCGATAGCACAAAGCACAAAGAGAAGCGCGAGGACGGGATCGTGGGCTGATGCAACCGCTCGACTATGCGACGAGAAGAGACCGAAACCGTCCATAGTTCCTGGCATATGGGGTTCGTTCGTACTAGTTCACGTCAATCGGCGGGTCCCAGCCCAAGTAGGTTAGGGAAACGGCGCCTTTCTGGCCGGAAGCCGGCTTTGACGACTGACCGGTTGAATACCCACCGCAAAATCGGGCATGGGCGAGAACCAAACTGTGAAAGCGAATAGACCGACACACACCTACGTCGGCCTCGATCTCAGACAGGCCTGCGGAGCGTTTCCCCGATATCCGGCCACCAATGCCGACTAATGCCGAAGTAGGCCTCAAGGACGTTTGTGCGCTACGGCCACGGCAATGCTGCCATCGGGCAAGCGGTATTTGCCCTCCCCGAGCCAGATGACTGTCTCGCCGGTCTGGAGAGTGCAAACGTATTGATGCACCGGAGCTGCTTCGGAACTACGTTCGATGACCAGACGCCTTTCTATCCTGCAGGTCGATCGATCAGGCAGCTTAACGATGACATCGGACAACCGTGAGCCGGAGGCCATAATTCGTCCTTTCTGTAATGGCGCGACCGTGTCGGGATCGATCCAATTTGTCGGCGGTCAGCGCCTTCCCGTGACACCTCATTCATAGCATGCATGAAATTACAGGTACATCCGTCACGAGGCCAATAGTCGGCTGACAGAAATGCGCCCCATAAAAGGCGCCCGGTAAAAGCCCCCAGGACAGGGGGCTGAACGCGTTTCTGAGAGAGCTAAGAATAAGAACTCTTATGTGCTCGCGGAAAGCGATCTTGTGCTCACTTCCCGGCAGACGAACATGGTTCGGGTTGTCACCATTTTCGATGTAGCGCTCCGAGCGTACGATCACATCCAGGGCGCTTGGACAATGCCGCCTGCGGGGACGCGAACGAATTTTCGACCATCTAGAACGAACATGACACAATCACCGTTAGAGTGTCCCGAACAAGATCGGTATCGACAGCTTGTAGATGCCGTGATGGATTACGCCATATATCTCCTGGACGCGAAGGGCCGGGTCAGCAGTTGGAACCCAGGCGCCGAGCGTTTCAAGGGCTATAAAGAAGAGGAAATTATCGGGCAGCATTTCTCTGTCTTTTACACGGAGGAAGACCGCGCCTCAGGCGCACCCCAGCGCGCGCTGGAAACGGCGAAAAAAGAAGGGCCCTTCGAGGCAGAAGGCTGGCGCGTGCGAAAGGATGGAACTCGCTTCTGGTGTAGCGTTGTCACTGATCCGGTCCATGATGACAAAGGTCAACATCTGGGCTTCGCGAAGATCACACGCGACGTCACCGAGCAGAAAAGACATCGGGAAGAACTTCAAGCCGCGCGTGATTCGATGCACCACGCACATCGCATGGAGGCAATCGGACGTCTGACAGGAGGCGTTGCCCACGACTTCAATAATTTCTTGACGGCTATCCGGTTCTCCGCGGAATTTTTGAAAAGATCGGCGGACATGCCCGCCTCTCTGATCCGCTATGTCGGGATCATTTCTGACACTACGAAGAAGGCGGCACAACTTACCCGACAACTCTTGGCATACGCAAAAAAACAGCCTCTGAAACCACATGTAATTGACGTGCGTGACAGCCTTTCATCGCTTCGCCCACTGTTCGAGGCCTCGGTTGGGTCATCCATTGCCCTAGCCTACGAGATTGACCCCGGAAATACGACTATCTATGCAGACCCGGCGCAACTTGAATCGGCGCTATTGAATCTAGTGATCAACGCCCGGGATGCGATGCCCGCGGGCGGCCGCCTCACCATTTCGGTGCAAGGAATAGCGCGGGCTCCGACGCTAGGCGTGAGTCTGGATTTGGATGCGCCGCACGTTGCCGTAGCGGTTAAGGACACGGGCATCGGGATGGACGATGAGGTGGCCAAGCACATTTTTGAACCGTTCTTCTCAACCAAAGGCCCGCACGAAAATTCGGGCCTGGGCCTAAGCCAGGTGCAGGGGTTCGCCCAGCAGTCCGGCGGCGATGTGAAAGTCGACAGCCGGCTGGGGCAAGGAACAACTTTTACCCTCTATCTTCCAGCTGCGGAAGCCGCAACCAAACCCAGCAATGCGAGCGTTCGGCAGTCTGATGACCCGCAGGTCCGGAATCGCGTCCTGCTGGTCGAAGACAATCGCATGGTGGGCGAGGTGGTGGTCTCGATGTTAAGGGACATGGGCCAAGATGCGACCTGGCTCCTCGATGCGGAGGCCGCGCTGGCGCATCTGACAGAGAGAACGGGCGCCTGTGACATCGCGATCCTCGATGTCGTCCTGCCTGGTATGAATGGTGTTGAATTGGGTCGCCGTATTCGAGCGCAATGGCCTGACGTACGGGTGGTGCTCGCCAGCGGCTACAGTGACGCCATCAGTAACCGAGAGGTCGTCCCCTTTCCGGTAATGCAAAAGCCGTACTCGCTTGAAAGTTTGATGAACGTGCTGCATGGCGCCCGCTTTGGCTCGGGCAGGGGGCCTCAACGCCAGGGCTTTACCCTGGCGCAGCCATCTTCAAGCACCGCTCCCCCACCAGGCGAAGAACGTCCATATTCCAAGCGAGAAACAGTTGCGCGCGGCGCAACACCAGGATACCTGTGTAAACGGAGATCCACATCTGGTCAATTGTCGGGATTGGGAATTAATCCATATGATCTTTTCGAACCGAGACGTGCTTGTTGAGCTTCGGCAGGTACGGATGCGCCAGATTCCCTGGGTCAAGAAGGCGAAAACCTTTTCACAATTGCGATCGCTGAATCTCCTCATTGTAGCCCGTCAACGGGTGGCCTCCGGCTCCGGCCGCCCCGATGTCGAAATCGCGGCACTATCGGAACGGGGGAAATCGGAATTCGAGAGGCTGATACGCCGCGAAGAAGGTGACGATTGGACTGCGTATGGACGCGCGCCTTACGTAGGAAGACCCTAGGGTAGATTCTTAGCATACTGATTTGGCCGGGCCGGAACCCCATCGCGTCGAAGTCACGTACTCAGAAGCGGCAGCGAGCCCAGGGCGCATATGCGCATATCGCGATTGCTTCATGCATTACTTTTTTACCCATTGCTGGTTGCCTAGGAACATACTCCATTTCTCTTAGTGCTAGCGAGTGGTCAATGTTCGAAGAAATCCAGCGGGAAGGCGCATGGGCGGCCCGAAACGGAATAAGCTCGTTTGAGTGCCCATATCTATGCGTTCCGATGATGGCCGAGGCTAATTGCCAATCCCCGTACGAAGGAGTGGAATATGTGGAAGCTTGGAGAAAGGGATGGCGCGACGAGGTGCAAGGCTGGATTTTTGGAACACGGATAGGGCCGGTTTCTGGGCGACGCGGCGCGCTGCATTAACCTATCCATATCTTGACGTGACGTTGGACCAACGGGAAAAGAAGCCAGGCACTGCCCCGGGCGACCTGCATCGATCTGAGAAATGCAACGACATCTTTTGCGGCGGTAATATATGAAAATCACTAACGAATGGCTGCTTCAATGGCAAACTCAGAATGGGGGCTACAACAAGCGGCAGTTGATGCTTCTGGGCGTTGGCTGGCCTCCGAAGCGCGGATGGAAATATGACCTGTTTGGCTTAGAAATCCCCAACGAAGTGGCGCGCGTGTTTGAAGCCGCCTCCGGCCGGGACGCACCTTGCGAGAGGACCAGCACGGGGCAATCCGGCGCCGATGGGGCGCGAGTGGACCGTGCGGCAGAACAAGTGCCTTCGGAGCATCTTCGTCGATAGAACTCCGATCCCAAGCCCAGTATGAATCTTGTATTTCCCAATCCGATCCTGCTGTATAGCTGCGTCGAAGCATCCTTGGCGAGGGAGATTGCGGCCGGGCGCTGGATCGCGGGTGAGTGCCTCCCAGGCGAGAATGGCCTGATTGCCCACTTTCGCGTGAGCCGCAGTACCGTTCGCAGAGCCACCCAGAATCTGGAGCGGCGGGGACTCGTCCAAGTGATTCCAGGCCGAGGTACGTTCGTGACGTAGTGCGCGGGCGGTCGTGGCCGGAAACTTGCGTGCACAAAAGCTGTTTCCCTACTGACGCAGCGACAGCGCGTCGAAACCGTCTGGCTGAAGTTTCGCAAACTCTGATAGTGCCTTCACCGCGACCTTGACCTTGGTGGCAAGTGCCAAGTCTTCTGCCAGATTACGTTTTATCGGCATAGTTCCGCCTGAGATTTCGGGCATCACGTTGGTCAGTGCTCCCGAGCGTAAAGCGTCGCCAGCGAGCCAAATCGGAAACTGTGTCGCAGCCGTTGAGACAGGCTCGCCGGGGACGCTCGGCAAGGTCTTGATCAAGATCAGCAACTGCGTTTGGGCTCACCTGATCGCAACGACTGCTCATGGCCGGTTGCAGGCATTCCGGCCCGGTTTAGCCGCTAAACATCCAATTCGAAACACGTTTATCCGAACCCGTGGATATGTGGATGATCGCTGCGCGACCGCCCGGCTCGCTCTGCTCGGCCCGTGGACAACCGCTGATGGACAAACGGTGGACAGGCTCCGCCTGACCACGCGCTTGACCACAGGGTATGCCCACCGGCTACCCGCGCTTCTCCCACATACCCACCGGCCCCCATCAAGCAGCCATAAGATACATAACTTCTAAACAGGCCCCCGTAGATACTAATGCCTGTCGTTGCGCGGAAGCCAAGCCAAGCGGCCAAGCCGCTAAAGCAGCCACTACCGCCTTTCATAACCAATGGCCTTCATCGCTTTTCCCAGTGATTGGGGCAGATAGTCATCCCACGGCGAGTTTGCGACGTCGAGCCGATTGTGTATGTTGGCGATAGTCCACTGCGCGCCGCCGGTCACCTTGGGTAGTTCATCCCAAGCTAGCGGAACGGAGACGCCCAGCCCAGGCCTGGCGCGAGCAGACCAGGCCGACGCCGTTGTTGCTCCAAAGCCATTGCGCAGGTAATCCACGAAGATCTTTCCCACCCGGTTCTTAGGGCCACTTTTCGCGACGAAAATCTGCGGTAGCGTGCGTGCCAGATGCCGTACCACCGTCTCGGAAAACCCCTTGACGGTGTCCCAGTCGTATTGCCTACGCACCGGGATCACCACGTGCAGCCCTTTACCGCCGCTCGTCTTGAGCCATCCGGCCAAGCCGATGCCGTCCAGCAGCACTCGCACCAGCTGGGCACCTTGTTGGACCGCCTGCCAGGTCACGCCTTCACCAGGATCCAGATCTAGGATCAACCGATCCGGCTTGCCTATGGCGCTCTTGACGGCATTCCAGGTGTGAAACTCGACCACGTTCATCTGCGCGGCCGACATGATTGCTTCTTGCGTCGGGACCTCGAGCAGCGCCGGATGGCCTGGATGTAGTTTTTCCGGCAGTGCCGTCACGCCAGGTATTGCGGCATCAAGGTGCTTCTGAAAGAACAGTTGTCCTTGTATGCCGCTCGGTGCACGCACAAAGGACACAGGGCGATCTTTCAGGTGTGCCAGCAGCAACGGGGCGACTAGGCCGTAGTACCGCGCCAGATCAAGTTTCGTCAGGCCGGTTGAGGGATCGATCACCCGGTCCGGATTGGACAGCTTTCCAGGCTTTGGCCTACTGCCTGCTCCACGCGGCTTGAGCTCATCGGTGGCCTCTTCAGCCGTGGCATGAGCCTCTACCGCGCCAGCAGGCAGGGGCACCTCTCGCGTAATCGATTGAGGTGGCTTGTCGGTGCGAAGGCCGCGAAACGTTGCATGCCGCACGTGGCCACCTTCCGTCCATTCACCAAACGATACCTCGCATACCAGCGTAGGCTTTACCCAGCGAACGTCCCGGGCGGACTTGGGCTTTCCGACAGTGAGCGGACTAGCCTTTTGGACCAAGGCCATCAGTTTTTTATGCAGTTCGGCCAGGCCGCGGTCGTCAAAGCCCGTGCCCACGCTGCCTGCATATCGAATGCCTCTGGGTTCATCATGGACTCCGAGCAGCAGAGCACCGAATCCGACGCGGCCGCCCTTTGGCGCGGTATACCCAACGATGATGAACTCTTGCCGTTGAGCACACTTAATCTTGACCCAGTCGTCGGTGCGCCTGGAGACGTATGGCGCGGACTGCCGCTTGCCCATGATTCCCTCCAAACCCATGCGGCAAGCAGACGCGATCAGATCTGATGGTGACGCATTAAACGCCTCGCTGAAACGGATCCGATCGTCCTTGCTGGCGGCGATGAGCTGCGCGAGCAAATCTCGGCGCAATCGCAACGGCTCGCTACGGATGTCTCGGCCGGCGATGTAGGGCAGATCGAACGCATAGAAGACGATGTCCTTTGTGCGCTTGCCGTCGAAGGCGTTCTGCAAGGCCTGGAAGCTGGGCACGCCATTGTCAGCAAGGACGACGATCTCACCATCGATCCATGCAGACTGCGCAGGAAGGCCGCGCAGGGCTTGAACCAAATGTGGCATCTTTGCAGACCAGTCGTGACCGTTCCGCGTGAACAGCTTGACGTTCGGGCCGTCGATCCTGGCCAGCATCCTATATCCGTCGAACTTCACCTCGTACAGCCAGTCGTCCCCGCCGCGTGGGATACCGTCGACGAGCGTGGCCAGCTGTGGCTTGAGTGACCCCGGCATATCGGTCTCCTGCCCCGGTAGCGTCGACGCAGTGGGAGGATCCTTCCTCGGGGCTTGCTTGGCGGTGCGCTTCTTTTTCTTACGAAGGGGTACAACACTGTCCGGCAGCTCGTCGACAACGCTGAATTCGTGACTGCCACGCGCGAAGGCGTCTCTGTCCTTTATGAGCAACCACGGAGGCTGCTTTTCGTCTTCCTTGCCGTGCAGACGCACCAGCGCCCAGCGCCCGTGCATCTTTGACCCCTCCAGGTCGAACTTCAGGTGTCCTGACTTGTATCCCCGGCGAGGGTCCCCCACGGGCGTCCAAACGCCTTCGTCCCAGATGATGACCTTGCCTGCGCCGTATTCCCCCTTTGGAATATCGCCTTCGAACTCGTTATAGGCAATAGGGTGGTCTTCGACCTGGACCGCCATACGCTTAACGGTCGGGTCATACGACGGCCCTTTTGGCACAGCCCAGCTTTTCATCGCGCCGTCGAGTTCCAGGCGTAAGTCGTAATGAAGCCGACTGGCCCAGTGCTTTTGGATGACAAATGCTCGCGCGGCTTCATTAGCCAGACCGCCTTCTGCCGGTTCCGAGGTCACCGCAAAGTTGCGCTTTTCGCGGTATTTTTTCAGGGAATCCGACATTTCGGGTCGCTCAAGTGAACAGGGCCGACACGCGTGTGCCGGCCCGATTTCTACTTGCTCAGATGCGTACGCACTGCGCTCACCGACACTCCAACGGCTTTAACCGCTGCGCGCAGCTGCGATTCAGTCACGCCCAGCTCTTTGGTCCAGTAGCGAAGCTCGTGAGGCTCGTTGACATTGATGCGAGACCGGTCCTGCGGCCCACGGTTGTTGAGATCATCGGACATGTTGGCTCCTTTGGAACAAGAAACCTCCGTGCAGCAACTCTCGTTCCCAATCTGGCCTCGCGCTGTTTAGCCGCTAAACACAAAGGACGCTTTTCCTGGCCAGGATCAACGTGCAGATCCAGAGGACGCTGCGACCGCCGCCCTGCCATCCTGCGTTGAGCCGTGTTGGGAAACGCCGGCACCACCGAAACAATGCTGAGGCTCGGCTGGAGGAAAAGGGTGCGGCGCCGGCGTAATCTGGAAAGTGATCGCTCTTGTTTTGATGTTCCACGGCGCGTCTTCATAGACTTGTCGCGTGGCTTTGAGTCCGCGCTGGCGTGCCAGGTAAACATGAATGAGGCCGGTGCCGCTCACGCCCATGGGCTTGGGATCTGCCAATGTCACTTCGGCAGTGAGGTCACACTTAGACAGCGCCTTCCTCAACTTTCGGTCCAGCCGCCCTGCTGTTGTGTCGTTGACCAGCAGTGGAGACGTAAACCTCAGTTCGACTGCCCCGGCTGCCTTCGCCATACGAACAACATTCTCTAATTCCCGGAACACCCCCCTCCACAGTGCCGTGGGATGCTTCGCCTTGAGGAGGTTCAGATGCACAGACCAAATTCCACGTCCCTGGTTGCTCACCACGAGGATCCGGCCGTGATGGTTGTGCAACAGTCGACCGAGGGTGACGGCACTTAGAGGTACCGCCACCGCCGCCCACGCGTTCAAACCTTGGTCGAGTATGACTGTGAAGACCAGCGCAGCGGAAATGACTCCGACCGCCACCAGCATCCCCAGCCACGGTCGGACCCTCGACCTGGCAACCATCACAAAGGCGCAAAGGACAAAGGGAGTTCCCGACAACGGCCGCAAGATCCCTTGCCACGGGACCACAAATCCGTAGTGAACCATCGCGCCCAGGGTCGCTGTGATCCAGTAACCCGTGCAGCGGAGCAAACTCAAGAGAGGTGTAGGCATGTGATAGCGAGGAAATTGAATATCACATGATATGTCCAAACGAAACTCTGGTCCTGTAGAGGCGGCTTACCTGTTTAGCGGCTAAACGAGGAAGGACATAGCAAAAGCGCCCCATTCGGGGCGCTTGTTCGGTCGGTCGCTTAGGTGGCCGGATTGCAGCTGTCCGGTCGCCTCTTGGCGACGGAGACTGCAAACGGATTGGCGGATGGATTGGCCCCGCGTTGCGCCGACTCTTTCTTCCAGCCTTCTTCCCAGGCATTCACTCGCTTGAGCCATTCGCCGGGAGATTCCCCTGTATGTCCTGGCATAGCGTCCGCCTTCAGATACGGGCAGTTCAAAAGGCTCAAACCCTTGCGGGCTGCCTCCGCGCCCTGCTTCTGGATGTCGTCGAGCATGGCTTTCGCCCTCCAAAAGATGCGCGGGACTAGTATGCGATGAAACGCCGTTTGGAACAATGGAGCCCTGGTACTGGGCGGGGGGCTTATCGCGGCTCCATCCCCTTGCGAGGCTTGAAAGGTCCTTCGAGCAGTTCCCGAATCATCTGCTCCTGCTCGGCCACGCATGGTTCCGCCACCAAGGTTTCCCACCATTCGTCATAGACGGGTGCCAGCACGCCGGAAGGACGCTTGAATTCGCCCGACAGCTGCTTCGTGCGCAGGACAAAGGACCGGTAGCGCTTGACCTCCAGCAGTAGGGCGAGGACGTCCGCATCATTTATCTTGCCATCCGGGCCGCGATGGCGGTTCTGAATGGCGCGCAGCTGTGCGAGCGGAAGGGGCGGGTTGAACGGCATGACCGGAACAATACTGTATGGACATACAGTATAAACATGCCTAGAATTTGCGCCATATGCCCCCGATTTGGGAGCCGATGGGGGACAGAGCTATGGATGATTCCGAGTGGCGGCGCGCCGATGACTATTACTGGGCAGGTCCCCCTGGCTGGACCATCTGCCGGGTCTGGGTAGACGGACGGTATCAGCATGAGCTTTGGCACACACGCGGAGAGGCGGGTAGGTTGATCGGGATGAGGGCGTCTTTTGAGGGTGCGCTGGCGCTGTACGAACACCAAGCCAAGGCCTGACCGAACCGGCCTTCAGACCGGATCGATAGCGTCCGGCAGTTGGTATTTAGAATTTCCAACTTCTTGCCGTACAGGGTGCCAGGTGAAGGCGTCCTCGGGCAGGCAGTCCTTCAACAGCGCACGCGCATCTGTCAATGGACAGGAAGGGTCAACCCATCGCCGAGCGACATCCGGCGGCAGCGCCACAGGCCGCCTGGCGTGGATGTCCACCATCCCCCCCTTCGTATCGTTGGTCACGATCGCAAAACCATGTGCGGCATCCAACGGCGCGCCGGGCGACCAGGCCGTCAACGCGGCGAAGTAGAGCGGGCCATCACCGTGGATGTAGTGGGGCTGCTTCGTGCCGTCCGCAAGCACGGGCCACTCGTACCAGCCGTCTGCCGGCACCAGAATGCGGCCAGCTCCGATGAGAAAGCGCCAGGGCCATCCGTTCTTCAGGATGGTCTCCAGCTTCGCGTTGCTCATGAAGTGTTTGGAGTCGGGACGCTTGTATCCCCACGGCAGCCTGCCCATGGCCTCGGTGCCTTCAGCCAGGCGATGCAAAGTGAGCGGGCGCGTGCCCGGGGGTATGTTGAATCGCGGCCCCGTCGGGTCCGCGAAGATCTGGCTCTGGTTGGTAAAGATCCGCTCAACGTAGTCCAGCGGACCCGATTTCTGAACGATTCGACCGCACATCGATCACCTCTGTGAATGCAGATGTCTGGCCAGTATAGGCGCGCGCGTGCCGTACTGAAGGTGGCCAACCCTCGGGGAGAGGGGGCAGTCTTGCGTCTTTGGCGATCATGACACGCTGTTCTCGCCGTCAAGTGCTGCGCAACGCCGGCGGTGCCGGCGCCGCTTGCGGCCAGGGGCCGGCGGGCCACTTGACCGCTCCGCTGCAGCGTATCCCAGGATCGCCGGGCAATCCCGCCCGGCACTGGAGATCCAGCAATGCAGTATTCCATCGCGTTCAACACCAACGATCACGCCGCCGGCGCGCTCTTCGTACAGGATTCCGCTGGCGCCGTGCGTCCGGCTGCGCCGAAAGAGATCCTCGCTGCGGCACGTGAGGTCGTCCTGCAGGAGATCCAGCGGGGCCAACTCATGGATTCGCCAAAGCTCGTGCGCGAGTTCCTGCAGCTGCGATTGAACCGAAGCCTGGAGCACGAGGTGTTCGGCATCATGTACCTGAACCCGCGCGCCGAATTGATCGCATACGAAGAACCGTTCCGTGGCACGTTGAGCAGCGCGCCTGTCTACCCTCGCGAGATCGTCAAGGCTGCGCTGGCGCACAACGCGGCGAGCGTGATTTTGGCGCACAACCATCCGAGCGGTCATGCCGAGCCGAGCACGGCCGACATCAGCATCACGCGTCAGCTCAAAGATGCACTTGCCTTGGTCGGCACCACCGTACTCGATCACCTGGTCGTGGGCGGCAGCAAGATCGTCTCGTTCGCAGAGAAAGGCATCATGCCCTGACCTGCAGCGCCGGGCCTGGCGCTGGTGTCAGGCCTTGGGCGCATCTTTGCCCTGCGCGCACCTGGCGCAAGGGGCTTTCGCGGCATATAGCCGCTCGCTGCGCTCGCTTTATATTCCACGTCCCCTTGCCCCCGGCGCTTGTTCCGCAGGGCGCCAGTGCTCCCGTCCCGCCACCCGGCCGGGCCCTACTTCTGAGGAGCACGACATGACCCAAACCACTCTTTCCGTCGCACGCCTGGTTCCCGATGGAGAACGCATGAACTTTCTCCCCAAGTCTTTCGGAAGCCGTCTGATGCTGCGCGGAGAAATCAGCGTCTACAACTGGCTGGATCGCCTGTCGCAGGAGTACAGCGGCGGCTACTGGCACTACTACGAAATCCCGAACGGCTTCTACATGGCGCCGGCCGACTACGAGACGCTTCACATCGTATGGCCCATGAACTGGTGCGACCGGACAATGTCGGCGGACGCCGCCGGCATCGTGGCAACGCTGTACGCCCTGTGCGAACTGTGCAGCCAGTACCGCAGCGACGACCTGGCCGAGAAGTACCACGCCCTGCGCGACTTCGCCGGCGAACACGCCGAGGCAAATGCCATCTTCGCGGCGATCGATTGACGCCATTCCGGCCCGCTTCGGCGGGCCTTTCTTCTTCTGAGCGCCATCAGGCCATCGTGGCTCCGCCCCTGCTAAGTGACGCTGCAGGGGCACGGCTGCGCTTTGAAGTTGGACCGTTGAAAGCCATACGGGGTGGCGGGTCTGCATTCCCGGTCAGTGTGCCACGGCGTTCTCGCGTTCAAGTGCGGCGCGACGCCGGCTGCGCCGGCGCCACTTGCGGCCGCTGGCCGTCTTCGACACTTGAGCGCTGCGCTGCGCCGTGCCTCTCAAGTTCCGGGCATTCCCGCCCTGGCAACCGGAGAGACCACATGGCCAAAACCTCAAATGCACAACAACGCCGATTCCTGAACAGCGCGGACGCCCATCAGAAGGAAATCGTCAGTCTCATTCGGCAGGTCGCGCGTACGCGCGGCATCGACCGTGTCTGGAGCGATTGGGTGGAAATCTGCGCGATCGCATTGGCACGTGCAGACCTGGCGCAGCGCGAGGCGCGCGAACAGCGCTACCTGCAGGTGATCGCTCAGTACGAGCGAGCCGAAGTCGAACAATTCGTCCAAGCGTTCTCGCACCTGGTCATGGCATACGAGGTCCGGGTTCAGGCAGCAGACTTTGGCGACGTGCTGGGGAGCACGTTCATGATGCTGGACATGGGCAACGCGGGCGCCGGCCAGTTCTTCACGCCGTATGAGGTGTCGCGCCTGATGGGCAACATGATGATGGGCAATGGCCAGGATCTGGTCGATAAGACGAGCGCACAGGGGTTCGTCCGCGTACTGGAGCCCGCCTGCGGCGCCGGCGGTATGTTGATCGCGGCGGCGCACGCGATGCACGATGCGCAGCTGAACTATCAGCAGTGCATGCACGCGACTGCAATCGACATCGATCAGCGCTGCGTGCATATGACATTCATTCAGCTGGCGCTCTTGCACGTGCCGGCCGTGGTGATTCATGGCAACGGCCTCACGGGCGAGTGCCGGGAGCAGTGGTTTACGCCCGCACACATCCTGGGCGGCTGGGGCACGCGGCTTCGCCGTCGCGAAGCGGAGGAGGGCGCTCGGGCGCTACTGCAGGCGCCGGCGGCCACGGACGAGATCCACGTCGACCAGGTGGCGGCCGACAGTCCATCGGCCGAGATCGATGCGCCGCCGCAGGCCATTCCGAAGCCGATCCGCCAAGCTGCTGCCGCTGGCCAGATGTCGCTCTTCTAGCGAGGTTGCGATGGCCCCTCTCGGGGCCTGGCGCGCTAGCCACGCGCCAATTGCGGACCATGTAGAGCCACAAGCACTGCACGGAGCATACAGTCGCATCCCACTCCCGCACGGACGCTAGGGCCGCTGCGCGCGGCTTTGTAGCCGCGGCCCCATCTTCAAGGGCTTTCGCGGCATAAACCGCTCACTACGTTCGCTATTTATTCCACGTCCCTTGACCGCGCTTTCGTGGGCTGCGCCCGCCTGCCCCGTGCAGTGCAATGCAGATCGGCTGACATTGCTGCACGCAAGGAGCCAACCATGAGCCGTGTTGTCCTGGGCGATTGCCTGTCCGTTCTTCCCACCTTGCCGGATCGTTGCGTCGACCTGGTGTTGACCGATCCGCCGTACCTCGTTAACTACGTGGACCGCTCCGGCCGGAGCATTGCCAACGATCGCACCGACGAATGGATGACGCCGGCGTTCGCACAAATGTTCCGAGTGCTTCGCGACGATGCGTTTTGCATTTCGTTCTACGGCTGGAACCGTGTCGATCGCTTCTTCGCCGCCTGGCGCGCGGCGGGCTTTCGTGTCGTCGGCCACATGGTATTCGCCAAGCAATACCAATCCAAGGCGCGGTTCTTGGCGTACCAGCACGAGTCGGCCTATCTGCTGGCCAAGGGCCAGCCAGCCGTGCCGGCCACGCCATTGCCCGACGTGATGCCGTGGAAGTACACCGGCAATCGCCATCATCCGACCCAAAAACCAGTCGAATGCTTGGCGCCGCTGATCGAAACCTTCAGCCGCCCGCGCGACATAGTTCTAGACCCGTTCGCAGGCTCCGGCTCGACGTGCGTGGCCGCCCGCCAGACCGGCCGGCGCTTCTACGGGATCGAAATGGACCCGAAGTATCACGACGCCGCCGTGCAGCGCCTGGCGCTGGCCAACCAAGAAAGGATTGCAGCATGAGCCGGGATGAAAGCGAAATGAAGCGTGGGCTAATTGCATACCTGCAAGGCTACGGAGGCAACAACCTGGCCGGCTTGTCCGCGATCGCTGCCTGCGGCGCCTGGCCGGCGCTGGCGGCGCGGGAAAGCGAGCGGCGCATGGCGCATTTCCTCGAGTCCCTGCCTCTGGACGAGGTGCAAGCTATTGCCCAGTCGAAAATCAACCTCAACGAGCTGGCCAGCAAGGTGCTGGGCCAGCTGAACACGGAGTCACCACCCATGGCAATGCCGCAACTATCCGACGCCGCGGAACTGGCCATCCAGAATATCGCCCTGGAGATATTGGACATTGAATGTCTGGAACTTCAAAGGATCCGCTCGAAGGACTATCGCGAAATACCGGTGTGGGATCTTTGGAGGGCATTGCAGGCGGCATATTTGGCCGGCATGGTGGACCATCACCGAAACGGCTGAACGGCATTAGCCAGGCCTGGCGGCCTGGCTATCCGCAACGGCGACAGGACGGCGCGAAAAGGCCGGCGCGGTCCGCCTACCTTCACCGATTTTGGTTCGTTCTCTTCGACCAGTCAGCGGAGACATGGTTCTGTATCGCACGGCGGGCAGAGGCGTCGTCAGCAAACACCGTATGAAGCCCGCCGACGCACTCCCACTGTCCGTTGTCGGCGTACTTCACTTCCGCTATCACCCCTTTTCCATTCGGCGTTTGAATCGTCCTGTAGGCTGCACGGACACCGTTGATAATCATGGTTCCATCCACCGTGACTCTCCCTGTTCAAAGAACTGCCGGGCGCAATTCGGGCCAAAAATACCGGTACGAAATTGGGATACAACTAGGAAAAACACCCATCCGGGCTGTTGGGGCTTGTGCTAGATTTCGCACCTACTCTGACCTAGCGACGCGTTGACGCGGACCCTGCGCCCAATGGACGAAAACAATAAAAAGAGCCCTCGGCGAAAAAAGCAGCCGACCGTGCTGCATTGCTCATTTTGCGATAAGTCTCAGGACGAAGTCCACAAGCTGATCGCCCGAGAAAATCCTCCCGGCAAGAAGGCGCTCACGATCTGCGACGAGTGTGTCGAGATGTGCACCGAGATCATCAACGACCAAGGTTTGGTCGAAGCCGAAAACAGCCCCAAAGCGCTGTACAAGTACATCGTTCGGCAAAATCAAATCATCGACGACGCACGGGATAGGGCAAATAAGGCTCTGGATCTGCTGAGTGTCTCGATGCCGCCGGCGTCCGGATCTCAGCATTGATCTTCTGATCACGACTCCCCGTTGGGCGTGCCCCTCCGGCTGCGCCTACGGGTCGGGCCATCGCGCTTCGCGTTGAGCCTGGCCAAATGGCCAGTCTCACCCCCTTGCGGGGCTTCAGTCCTACCCTCCCTACGGTCGGCTCACGCCTTCGCGCCTGCCGGCGCTGCGCGCTGGCGCTTGCCAGCCGCCCTGCGGCCAGGTTGACCCGCGCTGCGCGCGGGTAGGGGCGCTCGGCGCGCGCCTGGCTTTGGTGTCGCCGCCCTGGCTCTCGCAATGCATCCATTCCCGCGACCCCTGTCCTAAAACGCCGACCGTACCACTGCGCTCCTCCCTCCAAGGGGTCCGGTGCTCACCCGTTCGGTGCTCGCCTTCGGCTGCGCTCCGCATGCGGCCTCTGCTCCGGCCCTTTCCAGTCGTCACTACGTGGCCACGGACGGCACGGACAGGCCTCACAGGAACGGATGCGAATAACGCGGAGGGAAAGACCATGAACAACCAAATCCAACAAACCTACGCTCGGACGACTTCTTCAGGATCGGTCAGCGCTCCAAAAACGCTCTTGAATGTAAAGGAAATAGCCATGGCAAACACTGTTCAGACAATCGCAATGCCGAAGCCCGCAGTGGTATTCCTTCGCGGCCTGGACGCCCGCGTTGCTCACACCAAAGCAGCAGGGATGTTCGATGAAGACAGCCGTTTCATGGACCTTGGTTACGCGCAAATGCTGGCTCACGTTCAAGGCCGCCAAGACTTCACCCGTGGCCGTGACTCCGACGACGTACCGCCGCTGCTGACCGATGTTGCCGAACTGGCAAGCGCATGGGTGGACGGCTGGGACGCAGCAGAAGAGTCCGTAGTGATGGCCGCGTGTTCGGGTTGCAACGATGGTTCTGGCAATCCTTGCCCGCATCACGGCTGAGAGGGGAACCCAGATGCTTATCAAGTACGTAACGGACCAGATGGAAGGCGAGCCGGACATTCTGACCGCACTGCGCCACCAGCCTTTGCTCCTGCGCGGCCTGGATGGGACGACCCTGCACGTCCAGCAGGCCCCGGCACACGGCTGGACACATGAGGGGCTTTGCGCTGTGCAACCTGAATCGGCCGTGATCGGCTGCGATGCGTTCCTGGGAACGTCCTGGATCGGTTCAACCGAAGTCTAGTTAAACAAGGAAATCCGCCATGTCTTGCGACGTCGTTCTGTACACCCACCTGGCTTGCGTCCAGTGCGAGCTTTCCAAGGATGATCTTGCCGCGCGCGGCATCGACTTCACCGAACGCAGCGCTGCCGACTTTGCTCAAGCGCTCGCGGCAAAAGGCTATGACACCGCGCCAGTCTTGGCCGTCGCCATCGAAAACGAATTGGTCACATGGCAAGGCCACAGGCCCGACATGATCGAACTGCTCGCGGACCTATTCGATCTCGGGCCGGTTTCGGCCCGGGGCCTGCGCGATAGGGAATCGGCGGACGAAGCCGTGGTGACGCGCATCCAGGTCATGGAAGAAATCGGTAGGCATCAATTGAACGCTCAAGAGTTCTTTGCCGACTGCGGCAATCACCCGCTGTATCGCGGCCACGTGCTGCTGGAGTGGCTTGGCTATTAAACGAAAAAGCCCCTGATCGGCGGCAACCGACAGGGGCTTGCACCTCGACCCACCCTTCGAAGGAGAACCGTGATGAACCACGACTTTATCAGATTGGCGAACGACATGCGCCGCGCCCACGTGCTGGGCCTTTCCTACCGCCTTCCGGCGATGACGGTGCGCGACCTTGCCACCCTCATCGCCGCGATGCAGGACGCGCCGGTCACTGCACAGCTGCACTAATTCCGATAAATCGAAGCAAGAGCACACACCATGAAGATCGACTCCAAAGAACTCGCCGCCATTCACGCCGCAAGCACCCGCACGGAGATCCCGCATTCCCAACTGCGCCTGAGCGAAAGCTATCAGGCTCGTCGTCCGCTGGATCCGAAGAAAGATCCTGAACTTTCGGAACTGAAGGCCACGATCAAGGCCATGGGCGGGCTGTTGCAAAACCTCGTGGTCGTTGCGTGCGCCGATGGCTTCTACGAAGTCTGCGCGGGCGGTCGGCGCTGGGCAGCGCTGGGGCTGTTGATCGAAGACGCCGTGTTCCCGGCAGACTACAGCGTTTCGTGCCTCGTGATTCCGGCCGAATACGCCCACCACGCCAGCCTGATCGAAAACATCGCCCGCAAGGCTATGCACCCGGCAGACGTGTATGAATCGTATGCCCGTATGCGCGCGGAGAAAAACTGGACCATCGAAGCCATCGCGGCCGCGCACGGCGCAACGGAATCCGCCGTAAAAAAGCTGCTGGCTCTCGGCGCTGTTTCGCCCAAGCTCATGCAGCTATTCCGCGATGGCAAGATTGAAGTTGCCGATATGCAGGCGTTGGCGTCGGTTTCGGACCACGCCCGCCAGGAAGCGGCATGGAAGGCGGCGCAGTCGGAACACTGGAACCGCGACGTTCATATCCGCAACCTCCTGGCTGAAACGGAAATGCTGGGTGACTCGGCCGTTGCCCGTTACGTGACAGTTGCTGCGTATGAGAAGGCGGGCGGAGAAGTGCGCCGCGACCTGTTCGAGAACGATACTTATCTGGCTGATCCGGATATGGCCCGAACGATGGCCCTGGCGAAGATGCAACGGTCCAAGCTTTTCAAGGCGATATCGACCGAGGGCTGGCTGTGGGTGGAATGCCGGGTGTCTTTCGCATACGACGACAAGAAGCAATTCGGGGAAATCCAACGCGCCCACCTGGACCCGAGCAAGGCCCAGGCCAAGCAGATTGAAGCGCTGGAAAAAAAGGTGTCCACCGCACAGGAAAAGCTGGATGGCTTGCGCGCCGTTGAAGGCTACGACGAATCCGACCTCGATAAAGTTCGGGCGTTGATTCGCGGATACGAGGGCGAGATTCGGACCATTCGTACTGAATTGTTCGACTATCCAATCGAACTCAAGGCTTTGAGCGGCGCGGTCCTGCACCTCGATTACGAAGGCGGGCTGACCGCCACACGCGGACTGATCCGCAAGGACGAACGCGAGACGGTGGCGCAGATCCTGCGCAGTACGGCAGGAGCCGGTGAGCAGGTTTTGAATGCTGACTTGCCGCCCGTCGAAACCCGCCCCGTACATTCCGAAGCGCTGACAAATCGGCTCCAGGCCCAGCGCGTGATCGCCCTGCAAGCCGAAATCATCGCCCGTCCGAACTTGGCGCTTTGCCTGCTCATTGAGCAGATGCTGGGCGACTTCGACGGGAGTCAGCGCAGCGGTTCCGGTGACTCGTTCGACCTCTCATTGCGGCCTGCGCATCATGAGCTTGCGAATACGGACGCGGACATCAAGGACAGCCCAGCTTGGGCGCGGGTTCACGAGCAGATTGAAGCCGTCACCAAGAACGTGCCGGAAGATGACGGGGCGGTGCTTCCCTGGCTGCTGGCGCAGCCCCAGGCGGACCTCATCGAGTTGCTCGCCGTGCTGACCAGCATTTCGATTTACCGCCGCCAAAGCCATTCCTATGGGGCGGAACCACGGCACCTGGACCGCCTGGGCGAACTGGTTGGGTTGGACATGAGCAAATGGTGGAAGCCCACGGCGCAGTCCTACCTCGCCCACGTGTCCAAGGACCGAATCGCGGCTGTCGTTACCGACGCGGTCGGTGCGGAGCAGGCCAAGCCGCTGTTGGCGATGAAGAAGGCCCAGGCAGCGACCGCTGCCGAGCAGTTGCTCGATGGGAAGGGATGGGTGCCGGAATTGATGCGCGTGAAGCCTTTGCTGTCGAACCCGGAGCCGATTTCGCAGGAGGCGGCAGCGGGAGAGTAAGCCACCGTTAGGGAAGGGAAGGGGCAGCACGCCAATTTTGCGCGCCGCCCCATTGCATCGTGTATCGTTACGGGATACAATAGCGCATGATCATCGGATTTCGCCACAAAGGTCTTGAGACCTTCTACCGCACCGGTTCAACCCGAGGAATTCAGGCGGCACACGTCAACAAGCTGGGCCGCATCCTGGCCCTGCTCGATGTGGCGAAGGGACCGCAGGATATGAATATCCCGGGCTTTAAGTTGCATTCGCTCAAGGGCGGTCTGGCCGAGCATTGGTCAGTCTGGGTCAACGGCAACTGGCGCGTGACATTTCGCTTTACCGAGGCCGGTGCTGAACTGGTCGATTATCAGGACTACCACTAGGAGCCAATCATGATGCACAACCCTCCGCATCCGGGTGAAATTCTCCGGGAGGATGTAATTGCCCCCTTGGGGCTATCTGTGACCGAGGCTGCTGACCGGCTGGCCATGTCGCGGGTGGCACTTTCCCGGGTGCTCAATGGCAAGGCTGGTATCAGCCCGGATCTGGCTGTCCGGCTGGAGCATGCTGGGGCCAGTACTGCCCAGGCTTGGGTCGCAATGCAGGCCAACTATGACTTGTGGCAAGCGCTACAGCATGAGCAGCCGCCTGTTCGGCCCTTGGCCTCAACGGCAGCAGCGCACTGACATAAACCATCCGCCAAAGCAAAAGGCCGCCCTAGGGCGGCCTTTTGCTTTGGATGTACCAACGGGTTTGGTATGGGGCGGCCTTTCCCACCGGCTGCGCCGGCGGGGCCGTCCTGCGGACTTCGTGAGCGTCCCCCGGACGCTCACAGGTGCCCTTAAGGCCCCCGCCGCCAGGGCGGCGGCGGGTCCCTTAAAGCCACCACACAGGACGCACCCTCCGGGTGGGGTCATCTCTTTGATTCTTTTGGGTTTTCCTTGCGGCGGGCTGTTTTCTTTTGTCCGACAACGAAAAGCGCCTCAAAACATAAACCCGCGCAAACGCAGGCTGGCGCTTGCATCCTCACTGTATACAAACGTCTGATTTTGCGGACTCTCGCGCTCCAACTGCCCGCCTTGTGACGCCTTGTCTACACGTTGTGACGCCGTGTCTACACGTTGTGACGGCTTGTCTACACGTTGTGACGCCACGTCTACACGTTGTCTACGCAACGTGACAGCTTGTCGACAAGCATATGGGCTGCACTCGTACTCGGACGCTAGTCGCACCAGGACACGTGACATTTCGGGCAGCCGGTCATGCCGGTGGCGTCTGTAACGTCCAGGGTGACGTCCTGCTCGCAGCGATAGCAGTAGCCTTCCGGCGGTAGAAAGGTGAGGCCTTTAGCTTGCCGGAGCAGTGTTTGCGCTCGCTCGGCAGTGCGCGCCCGCGTTGTTTCGTCTGGCTGGGATATCTCGAACAAGTGCATGACCTGGTCGCCCAATTGCAGAAGTGCGTGTAGTTGTTCTTGTTCCTGTTCGGGTTGCCCTAAGACTAAGCTCCCACTTGAGGGATGCCGTCCGACCTCGACACGCAGGCGCCCACGATGCTCATGGTCGTGCCCATCTATGCGAAAGAGCATCACTCCGATTTCTTCTACATCTTCGCTGGCGAGCCAGCGCGAGTATGACGCCGGCTTGCAATAGCCCAGGCGATGAAACAGCCAGGCAGCATGCCTCTGCGCGAGCCTGATTTCGCCAGTGGCTCCGTCCCGGTTGGTACTTTCGATGTGGACAAAGCTTCCCTTGCCAGTTAGCGTGAAGAACGGCGTTTGACTAGATTGCATTGTTCATCCTATTTCGAGTGGTGTTCCATGTCTGCCGGCGCCTTGTGCGGACGCCAGGGACGGGTAGATTCCAAGCCGATGTCCAGCGCTGCCGTTTTCTCCTCCAGCCGGTTCACGGCACCGGACAGCTTTGCGGCGTTCTCGGTGTAGATTTCCGTGTGAAAGCGTGCCCGGGAAATCGCCACGTAGTAGACGTCGCGCTGCGTGGTGCGGCTGAAACTCTCAGAGTTGATCAGCGCGCGATCGCACGTCAGTCCCTGCGCGCTGTGGCTCGTGGACGCGTAGGCCCGATCTAAATGCAGCGGCGCCGTTGCCGCGTTCATCGTGATTCGTCGGCCGTTGCCGCCGATGGTGACCGTTGTGGGCGTGACCGCGAGCACTTCAAACCGATCACCGTTGGCCAGATCGAGAGCCGCGTTGTGTCTCGTCGCCCGAACCCAATCGCCGGCGGATAATTCTGCCTTGACCGGTTCGTAGACTGACAACTTGGCGGCGCGAGCAGGATTGAAGGTGGTCCGGACCTTACTTTCCATATGCTCAACGACTAGGTCATTGGGCTTTCCGGCAAGCGCGCCAATGACGCGGTACATCTCGCCCTGCCGCAAATTCCCGGTTCTGTAGTCCCGCTCCGGCTGCACAATATCCCCAGCGATGAAGTACTTCGCCACACGCCGTTCTGCCTGCGTAGTGTCACGCCGGGTGAGCATCTTGAACTCAAAGCCGCGGCCGCCCAGTCCGAGCGCCTGGTGAGTAGCCTCGTTCAACGCATTCCGCGAATCGTTCGTGCCGGTCACGATAAGGGTCTCCCGCCGCTCATCGTCGTTCAGCGTTGCGTATCGCGTCGCTATGGCGTCATATCGTTCGCCGTCGTCCTTGATGGTGTGCACCGCTTTCAGCTTCTGATCTAACACGCCAAGGGAGGCCGACGCCTGACCCTTTGCCGCTAGTTCCACCGCAGCCTTCAATTCGGGGGACTTCTGGCGAATGATGTCGCCCATTAGGGCCGTAGCCATGCCAGCTACCTGCAACTGGTGAAACGGGCGGCCAGCCTCGATGGCCTTGGTTTGGCCCGTGTCGCCCAGCATGACGACGCGTGCGTCGTCGGCCTCGGCCATTTTCATCAGGCGTTCCATGAGGCGGGCAGGGACCACGCCCGCCTCATCGATGACAAGGACGGTTTTCGGGTCGAGTTTGAAGCGGTCCTTCTGACGTGCCTCCAGAACGGATGCTACGGTCCTGGATTCCATTCCGAGTTCCCGCAATGCCTCGATCTGCTTGCCGTAGGACGCCACGGCCTGGACCTTGAAGCCAGCTGCTTCAGCGGCCTCCTTGACCTGGGCCAGCATGTGCGACTTGCCGGTCCCGGCCAGGCCTTGGACGCCGATGAACCGGTGTGGCGTGCTGAGGATCAGATTGGCGGCCGCCAACTGGCCTGGCTTAAGCGAGCGGCCCGCCATAGCGCCTTGGGCTGCTCGAATATCCAAGATTGGCGCCACCTGGTCACGCCCCTCGCGCTCGATCTGGAGGATTCGCTTTTCGCGCTCCCGAGCCACCTGTGTGGTGTACCTTGCGCCGGTCGGAACAAGCTCACCTCGAGCAATGGAAATGCGGATTCTTTCTTCCGCATGTTTTTTGCTCATCCCACCGACGACGAGGGCGGTGACCAAGTCCGACCGTGATTCGCCGGCGCCGTCTTTATCCTTCGCGTGCCGGTATTGAATCGTCCCAAGGATCAGATGGCCTTTATCAAGTGAGCGCTTGACGGCCGATTTGAGGTCGCCCAGCTTTATGCCCATGCCGTGCGAACGGCGCAGCGCGGTCTTCAGCATCTCCTTTCCATCTATCACGGATTCGCGTTCGGTGTGGTGCTTGATCGCCCACCGGAGACATTCGTCCGCAATCAGAGCAGCCGCCTCCGGCGTCAATTCCTGCCGGGGTGGCTTGCCGCCTTCCAATCCGGCTTCCTTTTCCAGTGGTTGCTTTTCTCCATTGAAATCAATGCCGAGTTCAGTCGCCTGTCGTTCCCAGTCACGCTGAAGTTCTTCGCGAGAAATTTCGGGGGCCTTGTCCAGGCGAGTTTTGAGGGCGATAGTTTGCTTGAGGGCTCTGCTCGCAGATTCGCGGGTTTCACCCAATGCCGCCAGTTCAGCATTGATGTCCTGCGAACGCTTGGAGAACCCTTCGATGTGGTCCCGAGAGATATGCGCGAGTTCGAAGCTCTTGCCCTCATAGCGGATCTGATGGCCGGACTTCTCCAGGCTGCTGGCCAGCTCCGCGTGATACACCGATTCCATCATGGACTTCAATCGATAAATTTCGTCGTTCGATATTGCGACCCAGCGCCCATCGGCGCGTTGGGTGAGGTTCATCAACAGTGCGTGGGTGTGCAGCTGGGGATCCGAATAAGCGCCATCGGTGGGCCTGGCCGTCTCGTGCCGAAACTTCGCGATAACAGCATTGCCCGTTCGCTCCGTAGTCGTTATTCCCTGCTCCGTCTGGCGCGCGCGCAGTAGCTCGTGTTCCAGAAATTCCAGCGCCTTGCTCACCGCGTAGTCGTGGGCCTCGATGACTGACGGATCCTTGCCGGCCAGCGCCTGGATGCTGACGCTCTTAGGCGGAGAGAATGTCATATCCAGTGCCGCACGTGCCTCAGCATCCAACCTGATAGAACGCGATAGTTTGACGTCAGGGCCGAAGTCACCGCGCAGCGCGCGCAGAAATTCCTCCTGCTGAATGGCGCCGGTCAATCCGAGCGCGTCAGCCGCCTTGCCTTGCCACTGGGCGGCGGTCCCGTCGCGGCTGTAGTAATCGTCCTTCTGGTCGGCGTAGTAATGCGAGGCCTTTGTGGCAGCGCTCCGATGGATCGATTTCAAAGAGATCATTAGATTTCCAGTACGCGCAGACCGCCATGCAAGGTGACGGTCCGGCGTGAAATGGTTATGCGGCCATGGTCGGATCTTCGGGCAGATCCACCGGCGACCATGATTGGGGGTCGTCAGCTGGCGACTTTGCCATCCTGTGGGCTCCGGCGCGCTTCGCCTCTACAAACGGGGCATTTCGTACTGCGAAGGTCATTGGTTGTAGAACGAACTTGGCAATCGGCCGATCACCAGCGAAGGCGACCCAGCCGGTTAGATCGGGCAGCGACTGGATTTGCGCAGGCGTCACCACTCGTTCGGTAGAGCGAACCATGCGTTCGCTGGTGTTGCGCGAACTGCCGGGATTACGGCTGTCGGTATACTCCGGCCGCGCCACTTCGTGCTCTCCCAGGGCCTTCGACATCTCTTCGGCCGTTTCTGGATCGGTCTTCGACCCACCAAGCACCACGAGAGAGCGGAAACTAGCGCGAAGGGTCTGCGCTTTATCTGCACCGTAGATGTCCCTAAGCTGGGACACCGCCTGCAGACCGGCCACCACTCCTAGTCCCTGCTTGCGGCCCTTGGTCAAACCGTCTTGGATCGAGGCGAGCTTTTCCAACGACGGGATTTCATCCAGGTAAGTCCACCACCGTCTTTGAAGATCTTCGGGCAGAGAAAGCACCGCCGACAAGAAGACGTCCACCCACGCAGACACGAGCGGTTTAAGGGCCTCCATCATGTCTTCGCGCCACGTGATAAACAGACTGCCCGTGCCAGTGTCCATCCAGTCACGGATGCTGAACTTACCTTGCGGCACACTTACGTGCTCGGCAAGGTACTTGGACAACACGAATCGAGAGCTCGTAAGCGCCTTGCTCGCCTCGGCGGATCCGGCAAACAGCGATTCAGCAAGGGTCCCGGAGAGGAAGGTTCGGAGGTCGTTGTCCGATGCTATGGTGCACCAGCGAAACAGCTCTTCCACAGAGGGCGTGCCTAGCGAATGCAGCTTGCGCGCAGTTTCGCGCAAAAGCAGGCGACCATATTCGTTCCATTCCTCTGCATTAGCGTCCTTCCCGAGGGGTACGATGGAGAGCGCAAGCCGCTTCCAGTCAAAGTCCGCGCGGATCTCGTTGAAGAAGGACCAGCCCTCCGTACGGGCGTCGTATGGATTGAGTAAGACGTCCTCGGCCCGTCCGAATTTGCTGTAAAGGTCCCCGTTTGGATCGACGATGACGCACCGGTTTCCGCGCTTCAGTGCAGAGAAGGCTAGCGCACGCAGTAGGACCGATTTACCACTGCCGGTCGCACCGTTCAGGAGAAGGTGCAAGTTTTCGATACCGGTTGGCATTGGGATGCCTGCGACGTCGATCTGTGCCTTCCCTTTTTCGGTGCACAGTTGAGCGAGCTTTTTTACCGGAACTACTTCGGTGCCGCGTATGTGCTTCTTGTACCCCGCGCCGTCAAAGCCCTCTTTGGTCGAGTATTTTTTGAGCGTGAGCGAGAGTGCCAGGGCAAGAACGAAGCCGATGCTCGGCGCCGCGATCAGAGCGGGGTAGTCCGGCGTCGATATGACCCAATGCGACAGGACTAGCCAGGTAACGTGCGATAGCGGAATGCCTGACATGATCTTGGCAGTGAGAAGCCAGGCAGAAAGGGGCAGGAATAAGAGGACGAATTTGATGATTCGCCGGCGTATGTCGGGTGCCATGAAAGTCCTTTTGGAAGATGATTAAGGCGCCCCGGAGCGCCTTGGAGATTGGGCCTGCGAGGGCTACTGGCGAAGAGCGAGGGCCACCAACGCGCCGCCGATCCCGCTTCCGACGAGCGCGCATACGCCGCAAAGCACGCCAGCTCGCCACGCGGCCGCGGGCAATGCTCGAGTTGCAACGCGCGTTGCGATACGGGCGTCTGTGGCCGATTTTCCGAGCGTCCGGCTTGCTTCTAGCAGAGCACGCGCCGCGTTGCCGCTCGCGTGCGCAGCCGCGTCCAAGCCAGCTTGACGCACCATGGCCGGAACTGCCTGCATCGTTTCCGCGATTTCTTGTTGCCGGACGGTCAGCTGCTCGATCAGAACGACGAGCTGCGCGCTTTCCTGCAACATGTCGCGGTACAGAAGTTCCATCCTGCTGCGGGGGATGCCGGACGAAGTGGCGGGGCTTTCGGGCGGTGTGGCGGTCACAGAGCCTCCTAGAGGAAGAGAGCGCCGAACGCCTTGTCCAGCTGCCGGTCAACCGGACGCGCAAGCGACTGCAGGGCATGCATGTCGCTGAGGTGGCTGACGAGCTTCACATCGTCACGATCAGCTTGGCGCAGCTCGTGCCGGTAGTCGCGCGGGTCGGCGAGGATCTCCTTGATCGTGGTGCGCTTGTTGGCCAGCAGATCGAATACCTCGTTCTCAAAGATCACTGCTTCCGGATTCGCCCGAAAGTCGCCGGACTGGTGCGCGTATCCGAAAATGGCGGCAAACTCCTCACGGACGTCGGAGTCGACGCGATTGAAGAGCACCCGCACGCGTTCGGCCGGTACGCCCATCTCGGAGAGAGCCTGGATCGTCTTGATCGTCTCGCGTTGCGCTTTGCCCGAGGCGACCACGGGCAGGACGTAGTAGTCGATCTCGAGATGCGCCTGGTCATACTTCACCAACTCGGCCAGAAAGTCCTCGATGTTGGAGGCGCCGACGTCGACGATGGCAGCTTCTGCCATAAGCAGCTTGCGAAAGAGACGGCCGAACTGCCCGCCACGCATTTGTTCGACATCCAGGCCGAGATCGGCCGCGCTTTCGTTGGTCGACTCAACTGCGATAATCTCGGCGTCCGGAATACGGGGTGCCAGCAGGTGGCTCGTCGTGACGGTTTTGCCGACGGAGCCGGAATAATTGACGGTTGCGATTTTCATGGGTGATGCCTATTTTCTTCGGCCGATTTCGGCCAGTTCGTTGAGGTCAATGGGATCTGAAGCATTGCGAAGTCGAACCAGGTCGGCTTTGCTTTGAATGCTGCTGGTTGGCGTTTGAGGTGACGCAGCGACCGGAACTTCTGGAACAGCAGACGCGCTGCCGACCGTCGCAACCCTGGATGGTTGTGACGGCTGTTGTTGGCGCCGGCGCCAACGGTGCAGCGCCTGCCGTAGCGACGCGGGCTTCAACGTGACTCCGGCGCGGCTAAGTACTTCGAGGATCCCGGAATGGGAAACGCCTTGTCGCCTCAAATCGTCGATGAGAGGGAGAAGCGTCCGAAGTCGCGCTTGCGAATCAGCAACGCGAAGGTCGTTTAGCTGCTGAACTGTGGTGGGCTGAACGCCGTCCTGTGACGAGTGTTTCTTTTCCATAGTGAGTAGCTTCACCGTCTGATTTCGGCATACTTCTCTACCGCTCGAGGGCGGCTGAAGTTTTCTCCGCGCCGGCCTTTTCCAAAGCGGTCGTTGCCATCGCCATGGTGTCGACCTGGCGCACCAGGCCGACCTTTCCGCACGGGTAGCTGATCTCCACGTCCTTGCCCACGTATTGCTGGGGGTCGGAAATGGCCAGCGTGCCGATCCTGTGTTCAATTGCGATCTCATCACCAACAATCTGACACGCGATATCGCCATGGATCGAGACGATCTGTCCGCGATAGGTCGCGCCAATCTCTGCGGGCTGTACGGGAAGCGAGCCGTCCCAAAGGTCATCTGCAACGTCGAGCTTCAGATCTGCGGCCGCGCCGTAATCTCTCAGGAGTTGGGCGGCTCGGTCGGCGGACATGACGGAATAGGACCACCCTTCGGCATTGCGAGAGTTATCGACCACGTACTCCTTGACGAGCGCCTCGCCCAGCTGGTCGACCGCAAGCACGGTGATGCTGGAACGATAGGCCGGCTCTTTCGGCGCCGGGTTCCAGAATTCCGCGCGCGCCTGCTCGGGCACGCTGGCCTGCAGCGCCGTGTGCGTCTCGAGATGCGAATGGTCGTAGAAGCGCTCCGTGTCGATGTCGCGCACGGACTTTCCGTCCCAGCGCTTGAGCGCCTCGGCCGCGGCGCGTTCCAGGTCGTCGTGATACGGGTCGGGCGACAAGTAGCGCGGATCGACGACGGCGTCCTCGAGCGAGGGGGCATGTACGAATTGCTCAAGGCCGGCGCCGTGCGCGACCGGCTTGCGGTCGGCGCTGGCGGCGAAGGTACGCGGGCCGTTTGAAACGGACGCGTGATCGTGCCGGGCAGGGCGAAATAGCGCCTGGACTTTGGTTTTCCAGTCGGAGATTTTCATGAGATTTCCTCGGGTGTGTGATGGTGCGAAACGGTCCAGGCCGCGCACTGTCGTGGGGTTAAGTTGACGCTGGCGGTGGCGTCCCTCCTGCTGGAGAACCTTGGGGTTGAAGGAGGGGGGGCCGCGCCCGTGAGCGGGCGCGGGGGAACCGTTGCGGTTCCCCGGGGGGTCGGAAGCGCGGACGCCGCCAGGCGGCCGGCCAGGGGGGCAGCAGCCCCCGCGCTTTTGGGGCCTGCCGATCCCCACCCGGCGGATTCGCCGGGAAGGGGACGGACCTTTTCTCCCCGCACGGCAGACACCGACGCAGCTTCGGAGGGCCGCAGCGGTGGTGTGGCGTTGACGGTGTTCAGCAGGGAGGTCGTGGCGCTCGGGGCGGGGCGAGGCCAACGGCCCGCGACGCCCGGGGGGATGCCTTTCCCCCGCCTGGCGGCGCATTGCGCCGGCGGGGAGGGGGACTCAAGCTAAGGGGTTCAGGCCGGCGCCGCAGGCGGCGGGGCGGAGGGAGCGTAGCGACCGGAGGGTAGGCGGATCGGCGTTCGCGACGAGCCAGCGCCTCGCGCGCGACTCTCTCTAAAACCTATAAAACCTATATATACCTATTGGGTACCGTTTTCGGTACTGGCAAAAAGCCGTTTTCGGTACTGGCGAACGAACAAATTGGGACGGGCAAAAACACTTTTCGGGCTAGGCCCAAAACTGGGACTGGTCCCGATATGGGTCCAGGCTGTGGACAACTTTTAATGGGACGGCACGAGTCCGGCGGCGAGGAATACGCGCGCCTTGAAATGGGGCGGCGGCTCGTTCGGAGCCTGCTCAACGCCGAGCTTCTTGCCGGTGGCCACGATGCCGGTCCAACTGTTCTGCCAGGCAATGCCCGCCGTCTCTCCGGCGTCGCGTTCCCGGAAAACCCAGAGCCGCCATGACTCGAACCAGTCGGGTGACATGCCCAGTTCTCCGGGCCTGGACCGCATGTAGGCGCTGAAGGTGGCGGCCATGGCGTCGATCTTCTCCTGCGTCCAAAGCGGCCGCTGCTCCTGCGTCCAACTTCGCCACCGCTCCGGCAGGGTCCAGGTTGCTGGAAGCCGGGTGGGGCCGGCGCCGGCCGGGCGCCCATCAGGCTCGCGTCGTCGCCCTTTTCGCCTGCCCCCCTTCGCTGCTCTGCTGGCGGGCATATGCCGTGTGGCATCGGAAGTAGGAGAGCCTTCAGCGCTGACGCGAGCGCCCGCTGCATCGATTGATCCGCCCGTGGGAAGGAATGTCGCGTCGGTCCCCTCGCAGTGCGGCGACGAGGCGTCGCCCTCGGGAGGAAACAGCGACTCGTCGATCGCGGATCCATCCCGCTCTGACGGCTCGCTTTGGCCGGCATTCGCCCCGCGGTCGCCCTCCGGAGCTGCCAGCGGCACAATCCCATCCTCAAGCTCAAGCCCGTCCTGCAGTGCGAGATCTTGCTGCGTCGACTGCGATTCGCCGCCGGCGACGGCACCAGAGGCCGCAAGGTCGATCAGGGGGACTGCATTCGGGCACAAGCGATAAATGATGCTGCTACGGTTGTCGCCCGCTCGTCGCCCTGTGTCCTGGATCGCGCCCAAGTCGCGAAGGCGGCCGAGGGCTTCGATGACCGTCTTGCGATTTAGATGCGTGACCTTGGCCAAGTAGTCGATCGATGCGAAAACCGTCCAGTGGTCGGCATCGTAACGAACGAGCTGTGCCAGGTTCAGCAACACGAGCTTGGATGAGGATTTCTGGACGTCGGCCATTCTGGCCCATTTGGATGCTTCGACGCTCATGTTCGCCCCTTGCGTTGCTGCGAGTTATTACCGGGTAATGGGTCTTGCTGGTACAGCGTGCCGGTCACGAGTCCGTCTCCAGTGATTCAGCGATGGTGCGGCGTGCCCGCAGGGGCAGGCCGTGTGCTTCATAGAACTCGCGGCGGGCCATCAGCCACGCCTTGTAGGGCCACGCACGGCGCTCGCCCCAGGGGTAGGCGTCCTTGATGGCCTGGTGGGTTTGTTCGGCGCTGAGGCCTTCGGCGCGGCAGCGTTCGAAGACGCTTTGCATGATCTTGTATGCCATGCGGGTGCGTGCTTCCTGCGCGCCGCGTTGGCGGTTCGCTCGGGTCATGGAAGTCTCCGGGAGGAAATGGCGTCGGGACGGTGGAATGGTCGACCGACGGCGGCGCTGGCCCCGAGTAGAGGCGCGCTGGGAATAGGAAACAGAGAAGACATAGCGCGCACCGGCCGCATTCGGCGGCGCTCGCTAGGACTGGCGCCTTGAGCTCAGTCGAGACTGCGAGCGTGCTCGGCCGGCTGGTTTTGAAAGACGTCCCGCACCCACTGCGTGAGACGCAAGATGTCAGCGTCCAGCTTTCTGCGGTTGAAGCGTTGGTCCGGGCAGTGAAGTGAGAAGACGAGGCCGCCGTCAGCATTGAACGTCGCGTCAATTCTCCAGTAGTGCTGCAGCTCGCACCCCTGCCCGTGGTCCAAGAGGATTCTGTCCGCAAGGCGCGCGGCGCGAGCGACGTCCGTACAGAACATAACGAACGGCGTTCGACGCGTCGGCAGGCACCACAGCCGATGCCCTTCGCAGCTGCTTACTGATGAGACGACACCGTCGACGTTGAACACCGCCACGAGCGCACGGACGCGCGAATCGATGACATCGAGCGCGAGCGCCTCGGTATGAGGCCGCAGTGGTCCTTTCAAGCTGCCGGGAGTAGCTTTGCCACGCACCGCTTTCCGTAACTTCTCATATGCCGCTGGCATGATTCCCTCGCGCAGGCATCCGATAAACCCACACATCTCCGTCAGCAGGCGTGTCGAAATGTTGGCGTATCAAGAGGTTGACGGCTTGCGTGTAGCACCGCGAGCGCGCTGGCGTGGTGAGGAACGCAGAGAAAACGGAAAACACACCCATAACGCCAATAATGTTGCCCAGCAACACGCCGTCAGACGGACGGGCGTGCCACTCGGCAGACAATTTTTGCAAGAACGGCACGAGTTCATCGGGCAAGGCAACAGCGATGAGCGCGAGCGTCCAGAACACCATCACGGGCACGTAGATCATTGTCTTTGCGGCAATGGCTATAGCCCATTTCAGGAAAGAAGCCAACTGCGCGGTTGCCACGTAGTCGTCGCGTAGGACTTTCCTCAGGATGGCGGCGTAATCCACATCGCGGATAGTCCCGACCTCGACCCCATTTACGTGGACTATCCATTCCCAAGGTTGCGGTTGCGTAATGCGCACTCCGAGCTGGCGGTCATAGTTCGCCGCGACGAAGTACGAGATAAAGCCGAAACTAGCCACGCATGCTCCGAAGCCGACCATCGGCAGGCCGAGGGCCGTGCCCACGGCGAAGACGAGCAGCAATGCGAGCGCGGCTGGGCTTGGCCAGAACATGAGGGGGTTTTTGATCTTGTTCAACATGGTTTTCTCCACGGCTAGCGAGGGCCGTTTGGTGCAGGAGGAGGGACAAGGAAAAAGCGTTGAAACGCACTTGGGTGCATGGACGGCCGGACAGAGAACGTGCGCTGAACAGTGCTCGTCTGCGGTAGGCGCCCAAAAACGGGCTCTGGCGAGGGTTAGCTTGAGAGCCGGTCTTCGCGTTCGATGGCGTGGATCGCTTCCATCAATCCGTCTACAAGTTGGTGCATGTCGGCAGTGGTAAGGGATGCGGATCCAGTCGGCCCGCCAAGCATGTCACGGCACTCCATGGAAAGAAGTGCGGTTTTTCCGTTGCTGCATTCGTGCCGGAGCCGCAGAACACCTGGCAGCCCTACCGGCGATATGAATGGAACCCGGAGGTCAACGCCTTTGGTCATATGACACGCCCTGGATTGAAGTAGACCTCCACCAGTTTGTAGTTGGCGAAGTAAAGGGAAATGTCCAACGTCGAGAATAGGTACTGGCGAATGGTGTCGAGATCCATTTGATTCCCTGCGACGGATTGCTTGACCAGCAGCGCCACACGGTCATAAGCGCCGCGTGCATTGTTGGCGTGCGTGGTCGTTACCGATCCGGGGTGGCCGGTATTGAGCGCATTCAGGTAATCCCATGCCTCCGGACCGCGCAGTTCAGACAGGAAGATCCGATCAGGTGAGCTCCGCATGGCCGCCGCGATGCAGTCCGTCGCAGACATTCGGCCAGCGCCGGCCCCGTAGATCATGTGCACACGATTAGGATGGTTGGGCAGGAAAAGCTCATGGACGTCTTCGATAGTTAGCAACCGCTCAGTCGTGGGCACACACTCAATGAGGCTGCGCGCAACCGTTGTTTTTCCCGAACCGGTCTTCCCGGAGATGATGATGTTGCGGCAGTAAAGGACTGCCTTCTTCAAGAATGTCAGCATGTCCCGGCTTTCCAAGATTTCCAACAGTTCCAGATCTTGCGGCGAGAGCGCATCCATATTGGCCACCGCGCCGCTGACGTTCACCCAGTTGTCGAAAGCACCGTCCGCTTCGTACTCGTCCAGCGTCCTAACCTCACTGCTGTGCTTGCGAATGTTGATCGAAAGCGAGCCGTCGATCACGGCCGGCGGCTGGGCCACCTGAGCGCGCTCACCGTCGGGCAGCAGCAGCGACATGATGGGGCTGAAGTTGACGTTGTTATAGCTGGCCATAGCCGACACCAGCGCTTCCAGGAAGCTGAACGTCAGCTTCGGATCATGGCGCTCGTGCCATTGCCCGTGAGAGCGCGTAAAGATCACGCCGGGCCGCGTAATGGTGATCTCGCGGACGGCGTCATCTGCCATGTAGCCGGAGATGGGTCGCATCATCTGGCGTAACGCCGTGTCACGGCCGTCCGAGTCGATGGGCGATGTGTTGCGGGAATCTTTCATGGGATGCCTAGTCAATGAACGCTGGACCCGCGACCGAATGGTCAGGGGGCCAGGCGCTTGGTCGAGTAAGAGGTGTCTGTGCGCGAGGCGTCAGTAGCGGCGCGCGACCGCGCTGCTACCGAGCGACGGATCTGAGCGTGTAGACCGAGCTGAAGTCCAGATCTCGAGCGACATAAATTCCCAGCCGGCCGCCCTGGTTGCGGTAAAGCGTCGGCGGGATGTTGATGGTGTTGTCGAGCACGGTGGTTACTGCGTTTGTGGCCGCCTCGCCCGTGGTATTGAACTGGACCTGGCTGTTGTCGCTGCTGCCACGCGAGGTTGCCCACGTACCCAAATCGCTGATCAAGCTGACCATGATGGCTCCGCCGAATCGCTCAGCGAAGTGCGTGTCGATGAAGCCATCCAAGCCTGCCTCACCCAGGGGGCCCGTGCCCGGAGAATCTAGCTGGATGACGACGCCCTTGGGAGTTTCGAGACGTGACCACACTACGCCGACACGCGGCTGGCCTTGTGCCAATACACCTTGCTGATAGCCGATGAATCGCGTCCCCTTGTCGATCAGCACCACGCGGCCGCTCGTCGAGCGGATATCGTGCGGCGCAAA
This sequence comes from Achromobacter kerstersii, assembly GCF_902859595.1. Taxonomy (GTDB): domain Bacteria; phylum Pseudomonadota; class Gammaproteobacteria; order Burkholderiales; family Burkholderiaceae_B; genus Achromobacter; species Achromobacter kerstersii. Next base: position 59,372 of record NZ_CADIJQ010000018.1, read on the forward strand.
GCAGCTGAGCATGCCCGCCTGCGCAGTCACGAGCTTGGTTTCCTGCACACAATCGATCATTGATCCTTGCGTGATCAACATGTCTCGATTGCCGACCAGGCCAGCCCGAGAAGCGGAGAGCTTCATAGGGGTGAGCTTGCCGGCCATCGGGCCGCTGTCCGCTTCGCGAGGCTCCGGCTGGGATGAGCTTTGCTGAGCAGAGGACTGGTCCCCCTCTCCCTTGGTGTTTCGCAGCCCGCTGCTAAGGCGCCGTTGTGTGACAGCATCGACAGCAACGGTCTCTGCCAGGTTTGAAAGCGTGCCTTTCTGCTCCGTCTTGCCTTCCGGCCCGGGCACCGTGGGCCCCGATTCAGGCGGCTCTGGCGGGGCTGGCGGGGGTGGTGGTGGATCGGGTCGGAGCTTCAGACCGGGAAGCACGTTCTCGATCTTGGCTTGCATCGCCGGTGCGGCCTCTTCGGCGGCAGGCGTATTGAATGCTCGCCAACCCATCGTGGCGATCACCATCAACGCCATCAACGTGATGAGCCACATGAAGGCCTTCGCACCCTGTTGCATCGGCCTTGCAGTACCCGACAGGTCCGGGCGGCCGCGGCCCTCGATCTGCGCCTGGTGCTCTTCGATCTCCGCCACCGCGTCTATGGTTTGACCGGGTTTTTTTCGCCTTTTGAAGAGATTCATGGCGCAGTTTCCTCACGAATGACGCGCTCGACCTGCGGCGAGACGGTACCGGTGGCCAGACTGCGTGTAACGGGCGCCCCGTCGTTGTGGACGGCCAAGACCTGGTTTCCAATACGCAAATGCCAGCGCTTAGCGACCCGATGAAGCACGACGGTCTGCTCGTCCTCCATATGCCGGTTCACGATCACTTCCTGGCCGTCAGCGTCTACGAAATAGATCGCAGGCAGATCCTGGCCAGGAGCAAACCGAAGCCATGTCTGCGCGCCGTCATCCCATGCGGCGACCGGCGCCAGGCTGGTGTCGCCGCTCATCGAATAGGCCTGCCAGTTGATCGCGACGTCGGCAGTCGCCAGATCGCGCTGGACGCGGTCGCGCTCCTCCTGGGCCGCAGATTTTGCCTGCTCCAGTTCGGGATAACGCAGTACCACGCGAAAGACGCCGCCGTTCTTACGCGCCTTTTCATACTTCAGCAGGAACGAGTAGTTTCGCTTGGTGGTGATGTAAAGGAGGTTGGTGTCGGCTTGCTCGACGATGGGCTTGAGCAAGAGGTGCTTGCCCACTTGCTGGAAGTCGTACGCCGCCGAATCGCCAAAGGCGTGCGTCACGTAGTCCTCATCATCGTTCAGTTGGACTTGAGTGGCCACACCAAGCGTTGTATCGACCTGAATGACGTCGGCGGCGTCATAGTCCGTCCAGCGGATTCGCTGATCCTTGGGCGAAGCTGCAGGTCGGTCAAGCGACCAGGCAGGCGCTGCGGCCGCGCAAAGCGCGACCGACAGCACCGCCACGGCCAAAGGCCTGAAGCGGATGTTCATCGGGCGTGTCCCATCTCGAGGTTGCTTTCACGTTGGCGCGCCGACTCGTGCGTACGCTGATGGTCCATCCCCATCCCCGCCTGCTTGTCGTGGTCAGCGTCGCGCACCAGGCCCACGCCGCCTACCGCCTTGAAGGGGTAGCTGATGGCGAGCGCCTCTTCCTTTCCGCTCATCTCAAAGGATCGGTTCAGCGTGTTGCGGGCATGGACGATGAGGTCCCCCGTTTCGTTGTCACGCTGGATCAAGCAGTTTGGCGTTGTGCCTACTATCGGACCCTTGTACTCGCGCCCATCTTCCGGCTGACGGATTTGCCGGTCCTGCTCGCCGTACAGCTCCACGGGCCGACGCGCTTCGCGGATGCGCTCTTCAAAGTGCTTGCCGATACGATCGGCAGCCAAGACAGGCGTGGGAAGACGAAGGTTCGCGTCCTTGTGAAGATGGTCCTTGCAGAGACGCGCGGCGCCGTAGAGATCGCTCTTCGCGTACCGTTCGATGTCGCGCAACAGTGCCGTGCGCTCTGCGTTGCTCATGCGCCCTGCATCTTCGAGGCGGCGGGCGAGTTCGTTGATCTGTGCTTTTTGCATGACGATTACCTCAGCGTTTCGACAGCGGTCGAGTAGGAAATGACTTGAAAGCCCAACGGGTTGTCGCGGATCACGCTTTCCGGCATCGGCGCGTTGACAAACCTGTAGGCGATGGTGGCGATGAACTGCTCAGTGTTAGGTGAGCGCTGGGGGCCCATCTCGCTGCGTGTAAACCGGACCGTGGCGGTCTGGTTGGGTCCCGGAGTGATCGACCGCACGTTGATGACCAGGCGTGTGTGCTCCCCATACTTCTTGTCCAGGGCTTCCCGGCCGGTCCTGGGGTCGTCTTCAAACTTGGCGTGGTACTGCTGTTGCACGTCCGGCGAGCTGAACAGTCCGCAGCGGTCGTACATGTTTTGTAGGGTGCGCCAATCGTAGCCTTCGCACGACAACACGTACTGAGTGACGAAGTAGCGCGCGATCCGAGGGCCATAGTCCTCCTGTGCGTCGCCGAGCTGGGATACGTTTTCCACCTCGCCGGTCGCATCGTTGACCCGCACGACATAAGGTGGCTGGGGCGTGTAGCTCAGCAACAGTGAGGCCAGGGCGCCGACCGCCAGGAACGCCAGCACGAATGCGCTAACTGCCACGCGCCATGCTTTCGCTCTGGATGAAAGGACCTCCGTGAGGAGGTCTTGGTCCAGGCTCCGGTTTCTGTCCAGCTCTTGCTGAAGCGAAAGCTTCGGGTCTTCAAAGGACATGTCGGTCCTCCGATTGCCGAACGAGATTGAGGGGCCGCACGTTTCGTACGGGCGCAAATGGGCGAGCCGCGTCGAGCGCGGCCGAAATGGCGTGCTTCATGGATTCTCCGAAGAGATGAGGGGATTTAAATCAGAGGCGGCTGGCTAACGCGCAGCGCAAATAGAAAGGCACAGCGATTGCTGTGCCTATTGGGCATAAAGGACCGATCGGCCGAAACGGCCAGTGAATGGCAATGCTACTGCCGCGAGTCCCTTGCCCTCGCTTCAGCCGAACGCCTACCTTGTTCGAGGAGATGCTCTTCACGCCAGTCCCATTCGCTCTTCGAACTCGGAGTTGACATCCCAAGTAGGAATAATTGAGATGGCCACTTGAAGCACAGATACCAGAGCGGACGGAGGATCCAGGTCCAGGTCGCTTTGACGAGACTCATCCATTGGAAGGCCGATATCGGTTGCTCCGAGGGAACGGTACTCGTTGCCGACAAGGGGACGTCTCGTCCTATCAGCGGGTTCTGAGTAAGAGCTTTGCCAAGCGGTTTGAGGGGGTCCATCTAGATCCTCGTTCTAATAGTTGGTAGAAGGGATGGCGTGTCAGTCTATCTTAGCCAATCTTACCGATGAAGGGAACAGAGATTCCTCCGCCATTGCCGCCGCCCGTCACTTTGGTGGCCACGACAGACACCTGCTCCAACATAAATTTCGAGCACATCATAAAAAACACGATTGCGGTCAGCATGGAAAATATATTGATCTGGTCAGCTTTCGATAGATCGATTAACCCTTGCTGGAGTTGTCCGAACATTCCCATGATGAACATGAAAACGACCATAAAAAGGCCTGCGTAAATAGCATAGTAGAGGGCCTGGCCGAGCCAGCTGTGGAAGAACTGCTTTGTAGGTTCGAACAGTAGTGCGAGTATGCACAACGGCCCCAAGACGACAACTAAGCCCATCCCAACCTTTACGGTGATTAACACCAGCATCCCAATCGCGCTCATGACCGCTGAGATGATGGTGATGATGACCGAGACAACCACAAAGACAAAGGCCTGAGCGATTTTCTTGATACCGCCCGGCGCGCGCTCTTGCAGTCGCGTGCCTATTTCCGCGCCATTATTCGCCGCGTCGTCCATCATTTCAGACGGGGTCTTGACGGTGCCGGTAAATAGCTTAGCCACGGAAGTAGGCAGGTCCAGCATGGCACCGACAATCTCCTTTTGGTATAGCCCCCCGGTGCCGGCGATGGACACGATGATCGCTATATTGAAGACCCGCCGACACGCATGTAGGACGGGAGTCTGGATCGCCCCGGAGCAGATGAGCCAACCGTACCAGACAAGCGCAACAGACAGGCCAACCGACACGAATGGCAATAGCTTCGCGGTGACGGACGCGACCATTGGCGTGATGACGCTCGTTAGCATCTTAGTCACCGACTGGTCGATCCAGTTTGCGATCCCACCCAGACTGGCCAGACTGACCGCGGTGGTGGCCATTATCTCGCTCCAGGAAGCGGTGCGCGGATTGCACTAAGGCTGAAGGAGCTATCGGCCAGCTTTTCGGCTTGCTGCTCCATCAGGGCTTGCTCGGCCTCAATCTGGCGGGTGAGCATGTCGGCCCGGGTTTGGTCCGCCTGGATGTTCGCCTGCTCGACGAGTAGCCGGGCCTGCAGGTCAGCGATGGCCTTCGGATCTTGGGCCTGATTGATCTTGGCCTGCAGCTGGTCCACCTGCTTGACGCGCGCAGTCATCGCCTTCTGGGTCTGCTCCATCATCGCCTGGCTGCGAACGGCGAGCTTGTCGGCACGGGCGTCCAGGTTCTTTTTGTCCTGTTCGTAGTTGCCAGTTAACCGTTCCTCGCGCTCAATGCGCTCTACAACGTCCGAGATTCCACCCAGACCGCCGTTGGAGGCGCGAAGAATATCCCGGGCGTCTGCCGGCAGCGCATCGCGAATCGCCGGGTTGTTCAGGATGTCGCCGAGGTTGCGCGTGCCCGTGAGCGCTTCGAGTTGCCGTTTCTGGCTTTCAAGCTGGTTCCTGAGAATGGTGATTTGTTCCGCGTACTTGGCCAGCGTCTCGGCGTGCTTGAGAGCGCGGTCCATGATGCTCGCTGCGTCCACGACCGGGATGCCACTCGCGTGGACAGGGGTCAGGGAGTTGGAGAAAAGGACAGCAGCCAGGAATGCGGTAAACCACGCGCGCCGGGCGCGGCTCGGGCGGTGGTTGGGGGTGTGCGTCTGGGACATGATCAGCTCCTTGTCGCCTCTTGGGCGAGCTTGAGGTAGTGGGGCAGCCAGAGGGCGGGGTCGTCACCATGCTTGGCAACTGCCGCTTCGGCGATTTCGGCCAGGTCTTCGGATCCGGAGAACACCAGCAGCGCTTCGGGACATGAGGCGAGGTCCAGTTCGGCCGTGACGGCAGACTCGTTTTGCTTGACGACGAACTGGCGGCTGAACGGCGGCAGATCCTTGACCATCTTGAAGACAGCGGGGGAAAGCTTGAATCCGTCGATGTAGTCCTCAGCAGTGGCCTTGGGATTCTCGAGAAACATGGCGGTCGCGGACTGCTGAATGAGCGAGCGACCCACAGGGTTCTCCAGGATCGCGGCGGGCTCCTGCGTCGCGAAGACCAGGACACCGTTTTTCTTACGGACCGTGCGGCTGGCGTCCTGCATCGACGCCTGGAAGTAAGGCACTTTCAGAGGGTGCTGCACTTCGTCAAAGAAAAGGGCGATTCGCCGCCCGTCCATCATCTGGTCCGTTCGATAAAGCAGGTACGTTATTGCCGCGTCGCGGATCGTGCCTTGTTCGAGGAACTCCGTTAGATCAAAGCCGAATAGGTTATTTGCCGCCAGGTCCAGTTCGTCTTTGGGGTTGTCGAACATCCAGCCATACTCGCCGCCCGCGCACCAGCGTTTGAGGCGTTCTTTCAGGCTCAGTTGACCTTCCGGTGCCGGAGCGGCGGGGAGAAAATTAACCAAGTTCGACAGGCATCGATCCTCCAGGTCGATGTGCTCCACGACGTGGTCGACGGCCTTGGCGATCTGCTTTTGCTCGGAAGCAGTTGGGGGCTCCTCCCCATTTGCCCCCAGAAGCTTGGTCATGCTGGCCATGAATGCAACGTTTGAAGCGGTTTCCGGCAGTTGCAGGTAGTTCCAACCCGTTTTCACGCCCAGGCGCAGCGGGAAGTATTTACCGCCCATCGCCATGACGGTCACCTGCATGCCGCGATCCTTGTCGAACACGATGCCTGTGTAGTTGAACTTGCGTGCCTGGGTGATCAGATGACCCAAGAGAACCGTCTTGCCGGCGCCGGACTGGCCGATGATGGACGTGTTCCCGAGGCGGCGTTTGCCGGTTTCGTCCACGTCCTGAAGCGAGGCGTGAAAGTTCAAGTAGTAAGGCGTGCCGCCCGTCGTCTTGAGCATCGTGACCGCCGGCCCCCACGGATTTCCTGCGGGCTTTCCGAAGAGGTAGTTGTGCATCGAGGAAAAGCTCAAGAAGTTCAGCGAGGTGATCGGTGCCGGGCGAGGGCGCCATTTCCAGTTGCCCGGGAACTGGGCGGCCCACGCGGCCAAGGATGAGCGATCACATAGACGACTGATGATCTCTTCGTCAGCCAGCGCACCGCTGATATTCGCAGCAGCGCGTAGGGCTCCCTCGCTGTCTTCGCCGAACACCTGGATTGTGGCGTGGTGGTCACCCATGACGAACCGACCCGCGGCCAGTTCGTCCCGCGCTTTCTTCAGATCTTCGATCTGGGACGCCGAGTAGTCGCCCGAGTCTTCCAGCCACTTGATCTGGCGTGACAGCGCTTTCAGCCCATCGGGCTTTGACATCGCCCCGAAGGACTGCGATAGCACAAACTCGTGAGGCTGGTTGAGCAGGCAGTTCAGGTGGCCGGCTTTGGTGTTGTTGGAGTACTCCCGAAGTTCCAGCATCACGTAGCGGCGTGTCCAGTCAGGCCCCCGCATCTCGGCGAGTTCGCCATGCGTGGAGAAGAACTGACGACTGGTGGGCAGATAGTTGTACAGGCGCGCGTTCACCAGCGGCACCGGCTGCATCTTGCCGTTGAGCAGGAAGCCGAGGAATTCGGCTGGTTCCGAGAACCGCGATTTCCGGCGCGGAGCCTCCTCGCCGCTCATGTCGTGCGGAGACTCCCGCTCGACAATGGTTAGCAGCTCCGGTGAATAGAGCTTGAGCGATCCGCGAAGTTTGCGGTTGACGTCATCGAGCTCTTCGATCGCCTGGTTCTGCCACGCAAGCGCCGAGCGCGCCGTTCGCTTTTCAAAGTTGGACAGCAAGCGCAGGGCGGGATCGATCTGCGCCCGTGTCAGCACGGTCAAGTACATCTCATTGATCATCGGCGGCTTACCGGCGAAGACCTTGCGATACGCGGCATCGTGATCGCGGGAGAACTGGTCCGGATAGTCGCTTTCGGGATACTCGAACACCCTGCGACGGACAAGGTGCGACCAGATCCCGAATCCCGTTGGGAACCCCCGGAACACGTTGTTGAGCTCCTCGACCCAGCGGTAGTGCTCCTCATCGCTGTAGCCTTGGAAGGTGCGCCCGTCGATGCGCCAGACCGAGAGGTACTCCCAGTCGCGGGTTGCGATGATGGTGGGCGTGACGTGGTGCGAGTAGGGAACGTACGTGCTGACCGGCGGCTCATACGCCGGCAACGTCACGATGGATTGTTGTTTCATCGGTCGTGGACTCCGAGCCAGCGGGCCCATGGGCGCCGCCGGCTGTAGGGTGTTGGCGTGAGGGATATCGCACCCCAAAAGCGCTTGTTCTTAGCCAAGAACTTGGTCTTGACCCAAAGCTCCCAGATCCAGAAGGCGCGGTCGTCATGGCGGCTCAGAATGGCCATCACCGGATAAAGGACGGGAAAGAGCAGCCAGCCCCACAGCGTGAATGAAGCGGCGGTGACGGTCAGAAAGACCAGTCCAGCAAATGCCCGTGTGGGCACTCCCCCGGGGACGGTGGCGACGCGGGTGGCACCTTTGAAAAGGGGGAAGCGATTGGGCGGCACCACTGACCCCACCGCAACTGGGGCGGCTGTAGCTGGGGCTTTGGCCTTTTGCTTGGGCGAGGTGGCCATCAACCGAAGACCAGCTTGATGATGCCCCCGGCGATGGCGCCAGAGAAGACGATGCCCACCGCCCATTGATAGGCGGTCTCCTTGCGAATCACATCGAACGAATAAAGGATGCCAATAATGCCGGCGGAAACAAGGCCGATGACGGGGATGATGAGCCACAGCCAGTCTTTGACCTTCTGCACGGTAGTGGTGGCTTTCTCGAACTGCGCCATCGCCAGTTCCGGTTGCAGCAGGAGGAGTACAGCAAGGGTCGCGTATGCCAGGGCGACAAGTGTGCTGCGGCTCCTGGGCTGCGCGTCGACAGGGGAGATATTGGATGCTGCGGTCATTTGAAACTCCAATGGGTGACGCCACCCGGCTGATAAGCGGGGCGGCATTCGCTGAGGTAGATGAGAGGGCCGGTGTTTAGCGGCTAAACACTGGCGAGGGGTGCGTTTCTACTGCGCCGGCAGGCGCGAGGACGGCGTTGGGATCGGCCTGCCGAATGTGGCATCTGGGCGCGGTTCGAATGCGTCTTTGCGGGGCGCCACAAAAGCGTCGTCGCGGGGCTTCTGAAAGGCATCGGGTTTGGACGGCTTCGGAAGCGGGGGGCTACGCGTCTTGGTGTCAGCATTGGCGGGCGCGCCGCCCTCCTTCACGATGGCCGGTACCGCCAGGCCAGCGCCGGCGATGACCTTGCCGACATACCCATTCCTGAAGCCCGAGGTCAGGTTGCCCGTGTTGTAGCAGCTGAATGCCGCATACAGCGCGTTCTGTCCGGGGCCGTGCAGCTTGGCGGCTCGCTTGTAGCAATCGACGAGGACGCGCTGGGCAGATGCAAGGTTGACGCACGGGTCGAAGATGCTCTCGGGTGTGACACCGAGCCACTTCCAGTTCCGCACATTGATCTGGCCGTAGCCGACGTCGAAATCCACGCCTTTAGCCATCAGATCGCGCACCGCCTGGATTGCCTCCTCCTTGGACTTCGGGCGGATGCTTACATGCGGTTTGGCGTTGACACCAATGGCGAGCGGGTTGAAGGCTGACTCGTGTCGCACTACAGCGCTCAGCGTACTGATATGCACGTCAGGCGCGCATTGCCGGGCGAGGGTGGGAAAGTCCATGCGTCAATTCCCCACCATGCCAAAGCCCGGGCCCTTGCCGCTTTGTTCACGCTCTTTGCGCTCGGCAAGTGCCTTTTGATACTTGGCTAGTTCGCGCTCATAGTCCCGTGGCTCTACCCAGTAGCCCCCGTCAACGGGGGTGCCAACGTAAAGCGGTAGGCCATCGTCAAAAGCTGTGTATTCATGCGCCGCGTACACGTTGCAGTAGCCCGGCCGCTTGTTGCTGATGATCGCGCCACCGTCGTCGTTGCCGCCGCGCCATGTCTGAAGTGCGACGTTCAGCGCAGCGGCGTCGCATCGGCCTGCACCTTGTGAAATGGCGCGGACCAAGTCGCTCATCTCCTTGGAGTCTTCTGATGCGGGGCATAACGATAGAAAATCGCGTCGGGCTTCCAGCGTGTCGGATAGCTTCTTCATGTTGATGCCGAAGTATCGCGACAGGGACGGCGCGCACTCGCTGGGCCGGGTGCCGCTGGACAAGCAAAGAATGGCTTCGCATGCCAGGCGCTTGTCGCCTTCCAGGACGTCACCGACGTCGACACTGGGCGCTCCAGCGGCGTACGCCGGCGTGATGACCGGCGCGAGTGCCAACGCCAGGAGGAGGAGCAGGTGTCGGAGGGGTCGCATATTGGTTCTCCCTAGTTAGTTGCAGATGCCGTAGTTGCCAACATCGATGAGCTGGCCGCGCAAGCGCGTCTCGGTTGTGACCGTGCACCCGCTAACAGACGTGATGTTGACAACGCGCGTAGCGCCTTGGCAGACGTCAGCGTCACCACCGCTTCCTGTGTCGCAGCTGCCGAACAAAGTGGCGGTTCGGTTTCCGTTGGAGAGCTGGCAGTAGCCGGATACGCCCTTGGTCACTGAAGTGCCTGGCGGCATCAGCTGGCCCATCCAGACCCGCGCGGTGTCCCCGGACGTCGTGCCCGAAGCGTGGATGCAGTTCAGTTCGGCAGTGGGGCGATAGATGGTGGCGCCGAACATCGTTCCGTAATTGACTTGCATCTGTGCGGCTATCGTTCCGCCCAAACTGTTGTCGAACGTCTCGCCCGTCTCGTTGCCACGGGCTTTCGCGATCACAACATCGAGTACGCCGCCGGCGCGGGATGCCGTGCAGCTGTCTTGCCACAGCCCCCATCCCTCGTAGGCCACATCGTTCGCGTTGGCTTGTAGAACGTAGTAGGTCCTGTAGCGGACTTGATTGCCGGTGTACCCGGCAGGGCACTGCGAATACTCCGCCTGCGTCTGGGCGATTCGGCACCCGCCGTAGGTCGTGTGCCAGGAGTAGCCACCGACGCAGCCGCCTGGCGGTAGCGGCGCACCTTGGTCGACACGCACGACCATCGTATTCAGATCGGTCTGCAACTGTACGTCTGCCTGTTTCGGGGTAGACGCCTGGCTGACCGTGGGCACGAGCAGCGCGAACAGCAGGGCGAGCAAAGCCCGGCCCTGTCCTCGCGTGGAGGGAAGGAACATGGATATCTCCGATAGATTTGCCGCTCGATATGCGGCCTGGGGGGAAGACCTGCTGGAGGAGCTAGTTCTTGCAGCCTTGAATCACCGAGGCGCGGGCGCCCATGTCTGGGGGTGAAATCACGATCCGGTCGCCGGTGATGCTGGCGCGCTGTGTCATGCGGACGTAGCTATTTCCAGAGTTCTGAAATGTGCCACTGAAGGAGCCGCCGACCGAAACGGCACCCGCTGCATTGACGTAGCCTGAGCCTTGGATGCTGCCGCCGATCGCGCCACCGATGTTGATGTCGCTGCCGCGTGCGGTGGCGTCGGTCGCCTGTAGAGCGACCTGCCGCCAGGGCGTTAGCCCTGCCGGGCATGTGACAGCCGGGATTGCAGCGTCGTTGGGAAGATCGCCGTACGTGCCGGTGATGACGTGGCCGGTTTGGGCGAACCACACGCCACCGGAGCAAACGGCAAGCAGCTTGTTTGCGGTAGACGCGTATAGCCCTTCCGGCGTGCACGCCGAGCCAGGTGCAACGGCCGTGTTGAGCAGTAGGCCTGTGTTGGTCTGAATCGCACCGGCCACCGTCAGGGTGTTGTTGAACGTGACTGGTCGGGTTTCACCGTGGCGGACAAATTGACCGAATGGCGTGGCGCTCAAACCTGCTGCCAGGACGGCGTGGCCGGGCTCTGCGCCGAAGTCGAACCAGCCGCGCGGAATATTCATAAGCGGACCGCGCACATTGGCCCCGCCGTTGGCGTCATGACCCCCGTACCCATCGGACGCCGCCATCACCTTGCCAAGCAGAACTTGATTGAACCGAGCAGCCTTTCCGGCCGGTGCGGTGCAGGTTTCATTGAGTCGACGACTCCGCACATCGCTGATGGGTTGGCAGGTATATACGTAAGCGCCCGTGCGGCAGTTTTCGCCCGGACATGTTCCTTCGCGGACAAGGATGAAGCGGGCGGTTTCTCCGAGGGATGGGAAGCGTGGCGTGCTAGGCGGCAGCAGGCCCAGCGTTGCGAGATCCGCCACACCACCTCGCGCGACCTGGGCTCCCGGGGCGGCGACCCAGCTAAGTGCTGGTGGTGGGGGGTAGGTGCCGGCTGGGGCGCTGCCGATATTCTCACCGCGCAGCCAGGCTTCGTGCTTGACCTGAAGGTCTACTACTGCACCGCGAAGTTGCGCAAGGTAGCGGCCGGTGGATTCCGCAGCGGTCGCGTCGACTTGTCGCTTAAGGGCCGGTCCGCCAAGGACGATGGCGAGCGTGACGAGCGCGATCACTACCATCAGTTCGATAAGCGTGAAGCCAGCCTGGCGGGGTATTGATGGAGGCACGGAAACGTCAGAAGGACACATGGCAGCTTCGTCATCAATGCAATGCCAGGCGAGGCAATGCCACGCCCGGCTCGCGGGTTTACGGACTTATCGCGTGGCGAAGACAAACGTATTGTTGTCACCCTTCACGCACAGGTCTTGAGCAGTTACCGCATTGAAGGAGCCAGGTTCGTTGTTTGTGCCTAGCGTTTTTGCTGCTGTTCCGTTCACACTGATCATCTCGGAGACCGAGTTCAGCGTGGTGGCCAAACCGGGGCAGGCCCTGTGGTTCACATTGGTTAGCGTCAACCCCAGACCGCTGCCCATAGCACCACCCCCGAGAGCCACCGGCCCGATTGTGATGGTTCCGTTCGAGCCCACGCCAGAGCCGCCCAGGCGGTGCGCCACCGTGGCGCCGTTCACCTTGAAGACGGAAGACTCGGCCATTGCAGGCGCC
>NZ_CADIJQ010000019.1 GCF_902859595.1 Achromobacter kerstersii
AACAGGGTCGACCACCTAAGGGAGCCGCAGAAACTCACCTGTCTCTCGTGGAATGGTAGCTAACCATTCCAGGGCTCAAGATACAAGGGAGCCGAAGGCGGACGAGGATGAGGAAGGGGCAGTCCGGAGCGAAGGCTCCGGACCGCAATCGTGGGCGCGCGCAGTCAGGGCCACCGCGCCGACGGGCGACCTACGAACCCGATCCGCCGCAAGCCACGTACGAACACGAAAAGCAGCAAACCACCGAAGAAGCCGAACCGCCCCAGACCATCCGCAAACTCGATCCGCCCCCAGCCACCCAAAATCTCACCGCTTCAACGACTCCCAACTTTTCATCAGCCGCTTTACCGAAACCGGCATCGGCGTCCGCAGCTCCTGCGCAAACAACGCCACTCTCAGTTCCTCCAGCAGCCACCGAAACTCATCCAATCGAGGATCAGGCGCCCCCTTCAGTGCCGACCGAGCCCGTTGATACTGCGTCACCAGCGGCGCCATTTCGGCAACCAGCTTCGCGTCGCGACCCGGGTCTGCGCGCAGCTTGTCGATGCGCGCCACGGCGGCCTTCAGATACCGCGGATAGTGCGACAGCTGCGCATACGGCGTATCGCGGATGAACATCTTTGGCATCAACGCGCCAATCTGCTGCTGCAGATCCGCGTATGCCGAAGCGTGCGGCTTGGCTTGTGGCAGCTTGCGTTGCAGCGCTGCGTATTCAGTCAGCACCGCCCCAGCCAGCCTAGCCACCTCTTGCGCCAACAACCCCAGACGGCCCTTGCCTTCCGTGCGGCGGGCCTCGAACTGCTGCTCGTTCACCGGCCACGGTTCCGCCAGGCAGGCCTGCCCCAGCGCGCAATCGATGATCTGGTCGCGCAGTTCTTCCTGCGTGCCCAGCGTCATGTACAGCATGCTGATCTTGGTAAGGTCCGCCAGGTTCTTTTCCAGGAATTTCACCTGCTCGCGCAAGCCCAGCCGGAACAGCTTCAACAAACCGGCGCGATGGTGCTTGCGCGCCTCGTCCGGGTCGTCGAACACATCCAGATCGCAATGCGCGCCACGGTCCACCAGCGCCGGATAACCGATGACGGACTGGCCGCGCCGCTTGATCTCCATGATCTCGGGCAACGGCCCGAACGACCACGTCGTCAGGTTTTCATGCGCCAGCGCCTGGGCGACTTGCGTATCGCTGGCCGCCAGTTGCTGGAACGTCGCCTGCGCCTGCTTGCCGAATTCCGCGCGCAGCTGCGCCAGATTTCGGCCTGCCGCCAGCATGCGTCCGTGCTCGTCGACCACGCGGAAGTTCATGAACAAGTGAGCCGGCAACGTCTCTAGCTTGAAGTCGCCCACGGCCGGGCGCACCTGCACCTGGTCCCACATATCCGCAATGATCGCGTCGACCAGACCTTGCTGCGGGTCCGCCTGCCGTTCAAACCAGCGGTCATAGAAACCGGCGGCGTAGTCGGGCAGCGGCACGCAATGGCGGCGCAGCTTTTGCGGCAGCGACTTCAGCAGCAGATGAACCTTTTCCTTCAGCATGCCCGGAACCAGCCACTCGCAGCGGGCCGGGTCAATCTGGTTCAACGCGAACAGCGGCACCGACAAGGTCACGCCGTCACGCGGCGAGCCCGGTTCGAAGTGGTAGTCCAACGCCATCGACACGCCCTGCCATTCCACCTTCTTGGGGAACACATCGGTCGTGACGCCGGCGGCTTCGTGGCGCATCAGCTCGTCGCGGGTCAGCATCAGCTTCGCTGCCGCCGCCTTGTCCAGGCTGGACACCCACTTTTCCAGCGACGTCGTCTGCGAGATATCGGCGGGCAGCTGGCGGTCGTAGAAGGCGAAGATCAGTTCGTCGTCCACCAGAATGTCGGGGCGGCGCGTCTGATGCTCAAGCTTTTCGATGCCGGCAATCAGCTTGCGGTTGTGCGCCACAAACGGCAGCCGCGTGTCGATCTCGCCCGGCACCAGCGCCTGACGAATAAAGAGTTCACGCGCCTGCGTCGGGTTGACCCGGCCGTAATGGATGCGACGGCCCGTGTAGATCGTCAGCCCATACAGCGTGGCGCGCTCATTGGCCACCACCTGCCCGGCCTTCTTTTCCCAACGCGGGTCTGACCAGTTTTTGCGGATCAGATGGGCGCCCACCTTTTCCAGCCACACCGGGTCGATCCGCGCCACGCAGCGCGCATACAGGCGCGTCGTTTCGACGAGTTCAGCCGCCATGATCCAGCGCCCGGCCTTCTTCACCAGGCGCGAGCCGGGGTGGATATGAAAGCGGATCTCGCGGGCGCCTTGGTAGTGGCCGCCCTCGTCGCTCTTGAAACCGATATTGCCCAGCAAGCCGGACAACAGCGCCAGATGCAATTGTTCGTACGTCGCTTCCGCCTGATTGACGCGCCAGCCCTGCTCGCCCACCAAGGCAGACAGTTGCGTGTGCACGTCGTGCCATTCACGCAAACGGATCGGCGACAAAAAATTCTGGCGCAGCAGATTCACGAGTTTGCGCTGCGACGCCTTGTGCTGCACCTGCTCGCCGTACCAGCGCCACAGTTTCAGGAAGGAAATGAACTCCGACTTGTCATCGGCGAACTTGGCGTGTGCGGCCTCGGCCGCTTCGCGCTCCTGCATGGGGCGGTCGCGCGCGTCCTGCACCGACAGCGCCGACGCAATGATCAGCATTTCCGACAGGCACTGGTGTTCGCGCGCGGCCAGAATCATGCGGCCGATGCGCGGGTCCACCGGCAGCTTGGCCAATTCGTGGCCGGTTTCGGTCAGCACGAAAGACGCGCCAGTGCGCGTGGTATCCGCGTCGTCGTCCGCCGCCGACGCCAGCTCAATCGCGCCCAGCTCTTGCAGCAAGTGGTAGCCGTCGGCCACGGCGCGCCCAGGCGGCGCTTCCACAAACGGGAACTGCTCGATGTCGTCCAGCTTCAGCGCCTTCATCCGCAGGATGACGGACGCCAGCGACGAACGCAGCACTTCGGGGTCGGTGAAGGCGGCGCGGTTATTGAAGTCCAGCTCGTCATAGAGCCGGATGCACAGACCTGGCCCCACCCGGCCGCAACGGCCGGCGCGCTGATTGGCCGACGCGCGGCTGATCGGTTCGATCCGCAGCTGTTCGACCTTGTTGCGCCAGGAATAACGCTTGATGCGCGCCAGGCCGCTATCGACCACGAAGCGGATGCCCGGCACCGTCAGCGACGTTTCCGCCACGTTGGTGGCCAGCACGATGCGCCGCGCGTTGGTACGCGGGTGAAAAATCTGCTCTTGCTCGGCCTGCGACAAGCGCGCATACAGCGGCAGCACCTCGGTGCCGGCGGGGTGGCGCTTGCGCAAGGCTTCGGCGGATTCGCGGATTTCGCGTTCGCCGGGCAGGAACACCAGCACGTCGCCCGGGCCATGGCGCGCGCACTCGTCCACCGCGTCGACGATGGCGTCGATCAGGTCGCGTTCCTCGTCGCCCGACATGCGCTCGCGGTCACGGTCGCGGCCCGGCTTGGCGGCGGGCGCGGTGTCGTCCTCGGCCATTTCCTCGCGCACGGGGCGGTAGCGGACCTCGACCGGGTACAGCCGGCCCGACACTTCGATCACCGGCGCGGGCTTGTCTTCGGACGCGGCAAAGTGTTTGGCGAAGCGCTCGGCGTCGATGGTGGCCGACGTGATGATCAGCTTCAGGTCCGGGCGGCGCGGCAGCAACTGCTTCAGGTAGCCCAGCAGGAAATCGATGTTCAGGCTGCGTTCGTGCGCCTCGTCGATGATGATGGTGTCGTAGCGGCGCAAGAGCGGATCGCGCTGCGACTCGGCCAGCAGAATGCCGTCCGTCATCAGCTTGATCGACGCGTTCGGACCGGTGCGGTCGTTGAACCGCACCTGATAGCCCACCACTTCGCCCATCGGCGAGTTCAGTTCTTCGGCGATACGCTTGGCCACCGACGTCGCCGCCAGGCGGCGCGGCTGGGTATGGCCGATCATCTTCTGGCGGCCACGGCCCAGCTCCAGGCAGATCTTGGGCAGCTGCGTGGTCTTGCCCGAGCCGGTTTCCCCGCTGACGATCACGACCTGGTGGCCGGCGATGGCGCGCGCAATCTCCTGCCGCCGTGCGCTGACGGGCAGGTCTTCGGGGTAGGTCACCACGGGGATGGGGCGCTCGGGCCGGGGCGTGCCACGGGACTCGTTCCGGGGCGCTTTCTGGCCCCCGGATTGCGGCGCCGGCGTTCTGGGCGCCCGCGGGCTGGAGGATTCAGGCATGTAGGATTTATCCAATTAGCCCGACATTATAAATTTCTGGCGATTTCGCGCCTGGGCCATCCGGCCACTCGCAGCCCGTGCCCAAATGCCGCCGCTACAGCAGCTTGCCCGGGTTCATCAGCTGGTTGGGGTCCAGCGCCCGTTTGATCATCAGCATCAGATCCATTTCCACGGGCGACTTGTAGCGCCGCAGCTCGTCGCGGCGCAACTGCCCCACCCCGTGCTCCGCGCTGATGCTGCCCCCGCGCTGCGCCACCAGATCGTGAACGCGGCGGTTCAGCGCGGCCGTCAATCGGGCGTGTTCCGCGGGCGCGGTGTCCAGCGGCAACAGCACGTTGTAATGCAGATTGCCGTCGCCGATATGGCCAAAATTCACGATGGGCAGATGGGGAAACTCAGACATCAGCGCCAGGTCGGCCTCTTCCACAAAAGCCGCCAACCGCGAAATGGGCACGGCGATGTCGTGCTTGACGGCCTTGCCCGCCCGAACCTGCGCCTGCGAAATGCCTTCGCGCAATCGCCACATCGATTGCGCCTGCGTGTCGTTCGTGGCAATCACGCAACCCTGAATCACGCCGGCTTCAAGCGCCGCGCCCAGCGCGGATTCCAGCATGGCCGGCAGACCGGACGGCTCGGTGTCGGACAGTTCCAGCAACGCATAGTACGGATGACGCTCGCTCAGCGGATTGACCGCGCCGCTGACATGGGCCACGACCAAGTCCAGGCAACGCGCCGACATCATTTCGAACGCGGTCAGCCGGTCTCCACAGGCCGTCTGCAAACGCGTCAGCAGGCTGACCACCTGCTCGGGCGAGTCCGCCCCGACCCACGCGGTGGCCCGGCCCGCCGGCGCGGGAAACAGCTTCAGCATGGCGCCCGTGATGATGCCCAGCGTGCCTTCCGAGCCGATGAACAGGCTTTTCAGGTCGTAGCCGGTGTTGTCCTTGCGCAGCCCGCGCAAACCGTTCCAGACCCGGCCATCCGGCAACACCACTTCCAGGCCCAGCGTCAGATCGCGCGTATTGCCGTAACGCAGCACCGCCGTGCCGCCGGCATTCGTGGCCAGGTTGCCGCCGATGGTGCAGCTGCCTTCGGAACCCAGGCTCAGCGGAAATAGCCGCCCCACCCCGCGCGCGGCCTGCTGCACGTCGGCCAGCAGCACGCCGGCATCGGCGCAAAGCGTGTTGTTGACCGGGTCCACCTCGCGGATGCGCTTCATGCGATTCAGGCTCAGGATCACCTGCGCGCCGCTCGCGTCTGGCGTTGCGCCGCCGCTCATGCCCGTGTTGCCGCCCTGCGGCACCACCGGCGTACGGCTCTGGTGGCACAACCGCATCACCGCCGAGACCTCGGTGGCATTGCGCGGACGCACCACCACGGGCGTGCCGCCTTGCCATTTACCCAGCCAATCCCGCACGTAAGGCGCCTGCCCTTCCGCATCCAGCACCAGCCCGCTATCGCCCACCAGATGCGATAAGCGTTCGATCAATTCCGGGTTGCGCATGGGGGCCTCAGGCGCCGTGCCAATTGAGCCGGATTCGGCCGATGGCCATGGCGGCGGCCGCCTGCGTCGGCTCGACCACGGGCACCCCCAGTTCGGCTTGCAGCCAGCCGCGGTAGTCGGCCATGCCGGCGCAGCCCAGCACCAGCACGTCGGCCAGGTGCTCGTCGCGCAGGCGGCGGCCCACTTGCAGCAGCCGTTCGCGGGTGCGGGCCACGTCGGACAATTCCACCACGGCCAGGTCCAACGGCAACTCGGCGGCCACGCGCACCGACAGCCCGGCTGCGCCAAACAGCCGGCCGTGGCGCGGCAGCGACTGGCGCAGGATGGCGATCACGCCCACGCGCTGGCCCAGCGTCAGCGCGGTCAGCATGCCGCATTCGCTGATGCCCAGCACGGGTTTGGCCGTGACTTCGCGCACGGCGTGCAGGCCCGGGTCGCTGAAGCAGGCGATGACGTAGCCCGCCGCAGCCGCGCCATACTCGGCGTCCAGTTCGCGCACGCGCCGGGCCAGCGGCAAGGTCACGCTTTCCACATCCATCTGCGTCTGCACGCCGGCCGGGCCTTCGGCCAGCGTCAGGCATTGAATGCGGGGGCCGCCCGCCATCCGCAAGGGTTCAAGCGCCGCATCGAAGGCGTCCGTGACGGCCTGGGTGGAATTCGGGTTGATGACAAAAAGGGTCTGTTCCATCAGGGGCTTTTCCATCAGGGTCTGTGCCATCCGTCCTGGGCGAGCGACTGGGCAAGGGATTGGGCAAGGGATTGGTCAAAATACGGCGTCAGTCTAGCTGCGCCGCCGCATAAGCATCCAATGTCAATTTGTGCGCTGCCCTTAACCCTTTGTTATGCTTTTGCGACCCCACCCCAGCGTGTGCGCCATGCAACTGAACTTGCGACAAATCGAGGTATTCCGCGCGGTCATGACGACCGGCACGATCAGCGGAGCAGCCAAACTCTTGTTCGTTTCGCAGCCCGCCGTCAGCCGCCTCTTGTCGCACACCGAACAGCGATTGGGGTTTGCCCTGTTCGAACGCATCAAGGGCAGGCTCTACCCCACGCCCGAATCGCGCCAGTTGTTCCGTGAGGTTGAAGCGGTGTACGCCGGCGTGCGGCGCGTGGGCGAGCTGGCCTCCGAACTGGCCGAACGCCGCAGCGGCATTTTGCATCTGGTGTCCAGCCCCAGCATCGGCCACATGCTGATTCCGATGTCCATCACGCGTTTTCGCGAAACGCATCCCGACGTGAAGATCACGTTCCAGCCGCTGACCCAGCAGCCCCTGACGCAGATGCTGCTGGATAACCGCGCAGAGCTGGGCGTAGTGATTTTGCCTGTCCAGCACCCCAACCTGCTCACGCAAGCCATTGGCCAGGCGCGCCTGGTCTGCATCTGCCCGTACAACCATCCGCTGGCGCACCGCTCGCTCTTGTCCATCGCCGATCTGCTGCCGTATCCGCTGATTTCGTACGGCGGCGACACGCCCTTTGGCATGCTGGTTGAACAGATGTACCAAGAGGCCGGACACACCCGCCGGCTGGCGGTGGAAGTCAGCTCGCCGCAGAACGCGTGTTCGCTCGTGCAAGCCGGCGCCGGCATCGCCATCGTGGACGAATTTTCGGTCAAGAGCCGCACGCAGGGAGACTTCGTCGTGCGTCCGATCAACCAGGCAAAGATCCTGACGGCGAACCTGGTGCAATCGCGATTCGAACCCCTGTCTCAGCTGGCGCAAGCCTTCGTGGATGTCTTGCGGCACACGCTGCAAGAACAGGGTTTTGAGCTCTCGAATCCCGTCCAGGCAAACCCTGCCCAGGGTAAACCTTGACTTAACTGGGTGTTATACCCAGGCAATAAAAAAGCAAGTGGAGTTCTAAAACATCCGCATTAGGATGACATCCGAAACGCTGTTTTCGCTTTCGGTTTTCACGCATCCTGACGGAGAGATGATGGCTGACTCCATCGACGCCAAAGGCGTCTTCACCATTTGCCCCACGCCCTTTGACGACGCCCTGAAGGTGGATGCCGACAGCATCCGCACGCTGGTCGATTTCCTGTTGGAAACGGGCGTGACTGGCCTGGCCATCCTGGGATTTCTGGGCGAGCTGCACAAGCTGTCCAACGCAGAGCGCCGGCAGGTGCTGGAGACCTTCGTCAACCATACCGACGGCCGCGTGCCGGTGTGGGTAGGCGTGCGCGCCCACGGCATCGCAGGCGCCATCGAGCAGGCGCGGGAAGCCCAGGACATGGGCGCCGCCGCCGTCTTCGCCGCACCGCTGGACAACGCCAACGACGCGCTGCTGTTCGACTACTACAAGGCGGTTGCCGACGCCGTGAAGATTCCGGTCGTGATCCATGACTTTCCGGACTCCTTCGGCACCGAGATCCGCCCCGAAGTCGTGGCGCGGCTGGGCCGCGAAGGCGGCGTGCACATGATCAAGATGGAAGAGCCGCCCGTCGCGCAAAAGATCAGCCGCATCCGCGAACTGGTGCCTGACGAAGACATGAAAATCTTCGGCGGCCTGGGCGGCGTGTACTTCCTGGAAGAGCTGCAACGGGGCGCCGTGGGCACGATGACGGGGTTTGCGTTTCCCGAAATCCTGGTGGCCATCTACGAGCGCTACGCACGCGGCGACAAGGCCGGCGCCGCCGCCATCTTCGACCGCTATTGCCCGCTGATCCGCTACGAATTCCAGCCCAAGATCGGCCTGGCGCTGCGCAAGTATGTGTACCAGCGCCGCGGCGCCATCAAGAGCTACGCCTTGCGCGCGCCCGGCATGCGCATCGACCCGGTTACCGCCGCTGAACTTGAAGCCACCGTTGCGCGTGTGGGCCTGTCGCTGGCCGCCACCGGCCGCCAAGCCGTTCAAGACTAAAGGGGTTCGACATGGATTTGGGAATCAAGGGCAAGCGTGCGCTGGTGTGCGCGTCCAGCAAAGGGTTGGGCCTGGCCTGCGCGTGGTCGCTGGCGCGCGAAGGCGCCGACGTGGTGATGGCCGCGCGCACCGCCGCCACGCTGGATGCGGCGGCCGACGCCATACGCAAGGATACGGGCGCGACCATCGTCACCGTGGCTGCCGACGTCACCACCGAAGCAGGACGGCAAGCGCTGCTGGCGGCCTGCCCCGAGCCCGACATTCTGGTCACCAATGCCGGCGGCCCCAAGCCGGGGGATTTTCGCGAATGGTCACGCGAGGACTGGATCGCGGCGCTGGACGCCAACATGCTGACGCCGATTGCGCTGATCCGCGCCACGGTAGACGGCATGATCGCGCGCCGGTTCGGCCGCATCGTCAACATCACGTCGGCCGCCGTGAAGATGCCCATCGACATTCTTGGCCTGTCCAACGGCGCCCGCGCCGGCCTGACGGGTTTTGTGGCGGGCCTGGCGCGCCAGACGGTGCGGCACAACGTCACCATCAACAACCTGCTGCCCGGCCCGTTCCTGACCGACCGTCTTCGCCAGACCGCCGAGCGCGCCGCGCGCGACGGCGGCAAAACCGTGGATGACGTGCTGGCGGCAAGACTGGCCACGGTGCCTGCCGGCCGCTACGGCGACCCGGCCGAATTCGGCGACGCCTGCGCATTCCTGTGCGGCGCCCGCGCCGGTTTCATGACCGGGCAGAACCTGGTGCTGGATGGCGGCATCTACCCCGGCACGCTCTGACTCCTTCTTACCCTTGCAGCCCCCCATGACCGACACCGCCCCCTTTGACCTGACCATCCGCAACGGCCGCATCAGCACGGCCACCGACACCTTCACCGCCGACATCGGCGTGCGCGATGGCGTGATCGCGGCGCTGGGCCAGGGCCTGGCGCCCGGCAAGCGGGACATCGACGCGGCCGGCCGCTGGGTGCTGCCCGGTGGCATCGACAGCCATTGCCACGTCGAACAGCTGTCCGGCATGGGCATCATGTGCGCCGACGACTTCTACAGCGCCACCGTGTCGGCCGCGTTCGGCGGCACCACCACCATCATTCCGTTCGCGGCCCAGCATCGCGGCAACCTCTTGCCCGACGTCGTTTCCGACTACGCCCGCCGCGCTGCCGAGAAGGCCGTCATCGACTACGGCTTTCACCTGATTCTGTCGGACCCGACCGAACAGGCGCTGCAACACGACCTGCCCGAACTGATCCGCAACGGCATCACCTCGTTCAAGGTCTTCATGACCTATGACCGCTTGAAGCTCGACGACTACCAGCTGCTGGACGTGCTGGAAGTGGCCGACCGCGAAGGCGCGCTGGTGATGGTGCATGCCGAGAACAACGACATGATCCGCTGGGTGGCGCGCCGCCTGGCCGAACGCGGCATGACCGCGCCCAAATACCATGCCGTGGCCCACACGCCGCTGGCCGAAAGCGAAGCGACCAACCGCGCCGTGACCTTGGCGCGCATGATGGACGTGCCGATCCTGATCGTGCACGTGGCGGGCCAGGAAGCGGTGCGCGTGGTGCATTCGTCGCAGGCGCTGGGGCTGCCCATCCATGCTGAAAGCTGCCCGCAATATCTTTTCCTGACGGCGCAAGACATCGACCAGCCCGGGCTGGAAGGCGCCAAGTTCTGCTGCAGCCCGCCGCCGCGCGATCCGGCATCGCAAGAAGCCGTGTGGCAAGGGCTGATCAACGGCACGCTGCAACTGTATTCGTCGGACCACGCCCCCTACCGGTTCGACGCCAGCGGCAAGTTGCCCAAGGGGGAAGACACCACGTTCAAGGATGTGGCCAATGGCGTGCCCGGCCTGGAAGTGCGCATGCCGCTGCTGTTCTCCGAAGGCGTGCTGGGCGGCCGCCTGAGCATCGAACGCTTCGTCGCGCTGACCGCTACCAACCACGCCCGCACTTACGGCCTGTACCCGAAGAAAGGCACGATCGCGGTGGGCGCCGACGCCGACATCGCAATCTGGAACCCGGAACGCGAGGTCACGATCGGCACCGCCATGCTGCACGACAACGTGGGCTACACGCCCTACGAAGGCAAGACGGTGCGCGGCTGGCCGGAAGTGGTGATCAGCCGCGGGCGCATCGCCGTTGAAAACGGCGAACTGCAAGTGGCGCGCGGCAGCGGCCAGTTCATCAAGCGCGGCACGCCGGAACCTGTGCTGCGCCAGCGTTTGAACGGCAACCCGGACGCGCTGGTGCGCAAGTACTTCAGCAGTGCCAGCCCCAGCGCCGCCCCTTCCAACACGTAACGCGCCCGCCAACTCCAACGAATAAGGAACCCCTGATGAGCAAACGTCCCTTTGGCCTGGCGGTCGCGCAGATGGGCCCGGTGCAGCCTGACGAAACTCGGCGCCAGGCCGTGGCCCGGCTGCTGGCCATGATGCGCGAGGCCCATGCGCGCGGCGCGAAGCTGGTGGTGTTTCCGGAGCTGGCGCTGACGACGTTCTTTCCGCGCTATTGGATGACCGAAGAAGAGGCCGTGGCCCGCTACTTCGAAAAGGAAATGCCGGGCCCCGATACCCGCATCCTGTTCGACACCGCGCGCGAGCTGGGTATTGGTTTTTATCTGGGCTATGCCGAAGTTGCATCCGACGGGCGCCGGTTCAATACCAGCATTCTGGTTGATACGAACGCGCGCATCGTCGGGCGCTATCGCAAGATTCATCTGCCGGGGCACAGCGACCACAAGCCGCAGGCGCCGTTCCAGCATCTGGAAAAGAAATTCTTTGAAGTCGGCAACGAAGGCTTCAACGTTTGGGAAACCCTGGGCACACGCATCGGCATGTGTCTGTGCAACGACCGCCGCTGGACAGAAGCCTGGCGCGTGCTGGCGCTGCAAGGCGCCGAGGTCGTGGCGCTGGGATACAACACGCCGTCATTGAATATCCACTGGAATGAACCGGTCCACTTGCGCATGTTCCACCACCTGCTCAGTTTGCAGGCCGCCGCGTATCAAAACGCGGTGTGGGTGGCGGCGGCAGGCAAGGCCGGCGTGGAAGACGGCAGCCACCTGATCGCCGGATCAGCCATCGTCGCGCCCACGGGCGAGATCGTGGCGCAGGCACAGGGGGAGGAGGATGAGGTGATTTTTTGCCAGGCTGACCTGGCATTGGGAGACACCTTCAAGCAGCACATCTTCAACTTCGCCGCCCATCGGCGCCCGGAACACTACGGCTTGATTCTTGAGCGCGTGGGAGCCGGGCCGGCGCTGGGCAAGACGCCTCTTCCCTAAAGGACCCGCCATGAACCGCAACTCCCGCATTTTCTCGTTCGCCAGCCGCTGTGGCCTGACCCTGCTGCTGGCCGGCGCTGGCCTGGCGCACGCTGCCCAACCGCTGACGACAGGCGTGGACGCCACCTTTGCGCCGCACGCCATGCCCAAGCTGGGCGGCGGCCTGGACGGCTTCAACATCGAACTGGGGCAGGCGCTGGCCAAGCAGCTGGGCACCACCATCACCATCGAAGGCACCGAGTATGCCGCGCTGATTCCGGGGCTGAACGCCAAGAAGTATGACTTCGTGCTGGCGCCCACCACGGCCACTGAGGAACGCGCCCGCGCGCTGCTGTTTTCCGAGGGCTACCTGAACACGGACTACACGTTCGTGATCGCCAAGTCCGGTAAGGACATCTCGGGGCTGGACGACCTGAAGGGCCGCAAGCTGGCGGTCAACAAGGGTTCGGCCTACGAGAACTGGGCGCGCGACAACGCCGCCAAATACGGCTTCAAGTACGACGTCTATGCGTCCAACGCCGACGCCGTGCAGGCGGTGCAATCCGGCCGCGCCGACGCCAACCTGGCCGGCAATACGGTTGCAGCCTGGGCCGCCAAGCAGAACCCGGCCGTGCGCACCAGCTACACCATCAAGACGGGGCTGGTCTGGGCGCTGGCGTTCCGGCTGGACGACAAGGAAGGCCGCAACCGCGTGTCGTCCGCGCTGAAGTGCCTGAAGCAGGACGGCACGGTGTCCAAGCTTGCGCAGAAGTGGTTCGGCTTCACGCCCCCGGCAGGCGCGGCTGCGGTGACGGTCACCCCGGGCCAGGGCGTGCCGGACCTGCCCGGCTACGACGCCACGCCCGTCGAACTGCGTTGCAGCTGAGCCCGCGCCCGCCCACCAGGAGCCACACGATGGACACGCCTATCCTGAAAATCGCCGGGCTGCACAAGTCCTACGGCGACAACGCGGTGCTCAAGGGTATCGACCTGGAAGTCAAACGGGGCGAGCTGGTCTTCATGATCGGCCCGTCCGGCTCGGGGAAAAGCAGCCTCTTGCGCTGCTGCAACCGGCTGGAAGAGCCCACAGCCGGCAGCATCCATGTCGATGGCGATGAAATCACCGCGCCCGCCGCCCCGTTGAACCGCATCCGCCAGAACATCGGCATGGTGTTTCAGCACTTCAACCTGTACCGCCACATGTCGGTGCTGGGCAACATCACGCTGGCGTTGCGCAAGGTGCAGAAGCTGGCGCGGGCCGAGGCGGACCGGCGCGGCATGGAAGCGCTGGACCGCGTCGGCCTGGCCGACAAGGCGTCGTCGTTTCCGGATCAGCTGTCTGGCGGCCAGCAGCAGCGCGTGGGCATTGCGCGGTCGCTCGCGCTGCGGCCCAAGGTGGTGCTGTTTGACGAGCCCACCAGCGCGCTGGACCCTGAGCTGGTGGGCAGCGTGCTGAACGTCATGCGCGAATTGAAGAAAGACGGCATGACGATGATGGTGGTCAGCCACGAAATGGGATTCGCCAAAGCGGCGGCCGACCGCGTCGTGTTCATGGACGGCGGCGTGATTGTCGAGCAAGGCCCGCCGCAGGACGTCTTTGGCGCCCCCCGTCAACCCCGCACGCAGGCATTCCTTGCCCGCATGGCGGAACATGCCGCCTAGCGCGCAGCTGGTACGTATTCCATGGATCTGAAAGCCCTGCTGTTTTCTTTCTTCAACGCGGAAGTCGCCTGGCGGTATTTGCCGGACATCCTGTCCGGCATGTGGATCACGCTGCAACTGGGGGTGGCAGTGGCCGCCACCGGTGTCGCGCTGGGCCTGGTGCTGGCCGTGGTGCGCGCGCTGCGCATCCGGCCGCTGAACTTCCTGATCATCTGCTTTGCCGACATCCTGCGCGCCTTGCCGCCGCTGGTGGTCATCATGCTGCTGTTCTTTGCGTTCCCGTACATCAACCTGTCGATGTCGGCCTTCATGGCCTGCTGGCTGTCGCTGTCGCTGGTGCTGGCGGCGTTTGCCGAAGAGATCTTCTGGGCCGGCATTCTGTCGGTGCCGCGCGGCCAGGCCGAAGCCGCCCGCTCCACCGGCCTGAACTGGCTGCAAAGCATGGTGTATGTGGTGATGCCGCAAGCGATGCGGCTGACGGTGGCGCCGCTGACCAACCGGGTCATCGCCATCACCAAGAGCACGGCGCTGGGGTCGGTGGTGGGCTTGAGCGAAGTGCTCAACAACGCGCAGTCGGCCAGCAGCAACGCGGGCAACGCCACGCCGCTGACGCTGGCGGCCATCGCCTGCCTGCTGATCTTTCTGCCCGTGGTGATTCTGGGACGATGGACCGAAACCCGCTTCAAGTGGAAGCACTGAGGGACGCGCTGAGCGGCAGGCCCAGGCTTGCGCCAATAAGCACCATCACCCGCACACGCACACGCACACGCTAGACAACACAAGGTCGCGGGCCAGCATCAAACCGGCCACGCGCGCCAAGGGGAATGGCATGGATGAAATCCTGCAGAACTTTTTCAATCTGAATATCTACAAGAATGTCGCGCCCTACCTGCTGCAAGGCTTGGGGCGCACGCTGTTGCTGTCGGCGATGGTGATTCCGGTGGGGCTGGCCTCCGGCCTTTTGATCGGCGTGCTGTCGATCACGCTCAAGCGGCGCTGGGCGCGGGTGCTGCTGGCGGTTTACATCGATTTTTTCCGTGCGCTGCCACCGCTGGTGCTGCTGATCTTCATCTACTTCGGCGCGCCGTTCCTGGGCCTGGACCTGCCCAAGCTGCTTGCGGTGGCCATCGGCTTCATGCTGAATAATTCTTCTTATTATGGCGAGGTGTTCCGAGCCGGCCTGGAGAGCGTGCCGCGCGGCCAGATCGAAGCAGCCCGATCCACCGGGCTGTCCAGCTGGCAAACGCTTTGGCATGTGCAGATTCCGCAAGCCACGCGCAATGTCATGCCCGATCTGATCAGCAACACGCTTGAAGTGGTCAAGCTGACCACGCTGGCCAGCGCCGTGGCGCTGCCCGAGCTGCTGCGGGTGGCGCGCGACGCCCAGTCGCTGGTCTACAACCCGTCGCCGATTGTGCTGGCCGCGCTGTTCTACCTGATCCTGCTGTGGCCGGTGGTGCGCCTGTTGAGCCGGCTGGAGCACCGGCATCTGCCGGGGCACTGAGACGGGACAGTAAGACTGGACACCAAGACGGGGCACTAAGGCGGGACACTAAGACCCGCCACTCAGACTCGTCACTCAGACCCGTCACCAAGACGGCCGTGGGCGGCGCGCAACAAATCCTGTCACGCGTTGCAACGGTGGGGGAGCCTTGCGGCCATATAATTCCGCGTAGCGCCGCCCCCTGGCGGCGCGAGCGGCCAGGCCCAAGGCCACGCCGTCCCGCGATCTCATAGGACCTTGCAACGCACATCATGCCCGACCTGGAACCCGACACCGTATCCGCCCTTGAAGCCCCAGAATTCGCACCCGCCCAGTTTGTCCGATGGTTTCGAGACGTGGCGCCCTACGTGCATGCATTCCGAGGCAAGACCTTCGTGGTGGCGTTCGGCGGTGAACTGGTGCAGGCCGGCGCGCTGAATACGCTGGTGCAGGATTTGTCGTTGCTGTCGTCGCTGGGCATCCGCCTGGTGCTGGTGCACGGCTCGCGTCCGCAGGTCAACGAGCAGTTGCGCCTGAAGGGTTACACGCAGCAGTTTGACCGCGGCCTGGCGCCCACCGACGCCGCCGCGCTGGAATGCGCCAAGGAAGCGGCAGGCGAAATCCGCCTGGATATCGAAGCCGCGTTCAGCCAGGGGCTGCCCAACACGCCGATGTCGCACGCGCACATCCGCGTCATTTCTGGCAACTTCGTCACCGCGCGCCCGACCGGCGTGCTGGAAGGCGTGGACTACAAGCACACCGGCCAGGTGCGCAAGATTGACGTCGACGCGCTGAAGTTCGCCATCGAGAAAGGCTCGTCGGTAGTGCTGCTGTCGCCGCTGGGCTTCTCGCCGACGGGCGACGCCTTCAACCTGGCCATGGAAGACCTGGCCACCAGCGTCGCCGTAGCGCTGCGCGCGGAAAAGCTGATTTTCCTGTCCAGCTCGCACGGCGTGCTGAACGACGACGGCACGCTGGACACGGAACTTGCCCGCGTGGACGCCGACGCGCTCTTGGCGGGCGGCGAGCTGGATGAAGAAACGCACGCCTTCCTGCAATACGCATCGCTGGCGGTCAAGCGCGGCGTGGCGCGCGCCCACCTGCTGCCGTTTGCGCTGGATGGCAGCGTGCTGCTTGAAATCTTCACCCACGATGGCGTGGGCACCATGGTGGTGGAAGACACGCTGGACGATCTGCGCGCCGCCACCATCGACGACGTGGGCGCCATTCTGAGCCTGATCGAACCGCTCGAAGCCGACGGCACCCTGGTGCCGCGCCCGCGCAGCGTGATCGAACGCGACGTGGAAAACTTCACGGTGCTGGAGCACGACGGCGTGATTTACGGCTGCGCCGCGCTGCATACGTTTGCCGACGAGCAGATGGCCGAAATGGCCTGCCTGATCGTGCACCCCGAATGGCAAGGCTCCGGCGAAGGCGAAATCCTCTTGCGCCACATGGAATCGCGCGCGCGCGCCACCGGCGCCAAGCGCCTGTTCGTGCTGACCACGCGCACGTCGCACTGGTTCATGAAGCGCGGTTTCGTGCAGGGGGGCATTACCGACCTGCCCCGCGAAAAGCAGAACAACTACAACCGTTCGCGCAACAGCCTCGTCTTCATCAAGAAGCTGTAACCGGCCGGCGACGGCCTGGCCGGGCGGCCCCGCCCCGGCGGCCAGACCGCAGGGCTTGAAGGGGCTTGGCGCCCGCAGGACGCCAAGCCCGCTAAAATACGCCGTTATCTATCTTTCCGGCAGCGAACCATGTCCCGTATCGTCAACTGTGTGAAATTGAAGCGTGAAGCCGAAGGGCTGGATTTTCCTCCCTACCCCGGCGAGCTCGGCACCAAGATCTGGCAGAGCATTTCCAAGGAAGCTTGGGAAGAATGGAAGGCGATCCAGACCCGTCTGGTCAACGAAAACCGCCTGAACCTGGCTGACGCCCGCGCACGCAAGTACCTCAAGGAACAGATGGAACGTTTCCTGTTCGAAGACGGCACCGTCGAAGCCCACGGCTACGTTCCGCCGTCGGCCTGATCTGGCTACGCCGCCATGCCAACAGGCAACGCGCGGCTCCCCCACGAAGCCCCTCGTCCGCGAGGGGCTTCGTGTTTTCCGGCGTATCCAAGCTTTATCGTGGCGCGCAAACGCGCAGCCCTTAAGATTGCAAGAATTCAGGCCGTATTAAGGCTGTCATGAAAGAAGAATCGCACTCGCCCTGTCCTGCTGACCCGCCGTCGTCCATCCAGCGCGCCGTGGCGATTGCCCCTGATCGCAAGACGGGCACGCTGCAAGATGTGCAGCACGTCGTCATCCTGATGCAGGAAAACCGGTCGTTCGACCATTACTTCGGCACCCTGCCCGGCGTGCGCGGCTTTGCCGACCCGCATCCTTTGCCCACGTTGGCAGGCAACGTGCTGACGCAGATGGACGGCGATACGCAATGCCGCCCCTATGCGCTGCAAGCGGAATACGCCAGCCACACGCCGGTTGGCTACATCACGCCGCACACCTGGGACGACGCGCAACGCGCCTGGAACGACGGCCGCATGGACCAATGGCTGTCCGCCAAGAGCCGTTTGGGCATGGGCGCTTACACAAGCGCCGACGTGCCTTTCCAGACCGCGCTGGCCAACGCCTTCACGGTATGTGACGCCTACCACTGTTCGCTGCAAGGCGGCACCAATCCGAATCGCCTGTTCTTGTGGACCGGCACGAATGACCCCGCTGGCCTGGCGGGCGGCCCCGCGCTGGTCAATCACTTTGACCGCTTGGGCCCCGCCGGCGAAGGCTACGCCTGGACCACCTACCCCGAGCGCTTGCAGCAAGCCGGCGTGGACTGGCGCATCTATCAGGACATGGCAGACAACTTCCACGACAACCCGCTGGCCGGTTTCCAGCAATACCGCCGCGAACACGCGAGCGGCGCGGCGCAAGCCCCGTTGCGCGACCGCGGCCTGTCCACCTGCACGCTGGATGATCTGGCCCGCGACGCCGCTGCCGGCACGCTGCCGCAAGTGTCCTGGATCATTGCGCCCACCGCAGACTCCGAGCACCCCGAGGTCTCGTCGCCCCAGCAAGGCGGCGCTTACACGGAACGGGTGCTGGACATCCTGACGGCGAACCCGGACACCTGGAGCCGCTGCGTGTTTCTCGTCACCTATGACGAGAACGACTGTTTCTTCGACCACATGCCGCCGCCCGCACCGCCGGCCCGCGGCGCCGATGGCGAGTCCGGCGGCCTGTCTACGGTGGAACTGGACGGCGAATACCACGACGCGCGGCACGGCCGCAGCGCCGCCACCGCCGAAGACCCGGCCAGCCTGCATGGCCGGGGTTTCGGGTTGGGGCCGCGTGTGCCGATGCTGGTGGTGTCGCCGTGGAGCCGTGGCGGCTGGGTCAATTCACAGGTGTTTGACCACACGTCGGTGATCCGCTTTCTTGAAGCCCGCTTCGGCGTGGAAGAACCCAACATCAGCCCGTGGCGCCGCGCCGTGGCCGGGGACCTGACGTCCGCCTTCGACTTCGCGGGCGACCGGGGCGCGCATCATCACGATAGCAACCGCCACGCCTGTCCGCTGCCGTATGCGCTGGATGCCGTGGGCCGCATCACCGCCGATGGCGAGCACTACCGGCTGACCTTGCGCAACCCTGGCACCGTGGCCGCCGTGCTGCATGTGTACGACCGCAACGATCTGGCGCGCGCCCCGCGCCGCTACACCGTGGGCGCGGGCGCCCGCCTGGATGACGGGTGGCGCTTGGGCGACGGCGGCGCGTACGACCTCTGGCTGCTTGGGCCCGATGGATTTCACCGGCAATTCCGCGGTGATGCGCGCGATGCCGGCCTGCTAGAGACGCAACTGGTGCCCGTCACGTCGGGCCTGCGCCTGCGTCTGGTCAACCACAGCGACATGCCGCAGCCCCTCAAGGTGGAATCCCACATGGGCGATGGCTGGCGCGCCATGGCGCACGTGCAGGCGGGCGGCGCGCTGGAGCTCAAGTACGCCGGGTGCGAAGGGTGGTACGACCTGGAGATCAGCACCCCCGCCATGCCGGCGTTCGGACGCCGTCTGGCTGGCCGCATCGATGCCGGCAAGCCCGGCGTGCCTGATCCCCGCCTTTGTGTGGGCGCTACCCTGCCGCTGTAAATACAGTGCGGCAGTAAAAAACCCCAGGGCGGATGCGCTGGGGTTTTTGATTGGCCGTGCAAGCCGCACGGGCCGCAGAGGCGGCAGAGGCTTACTTGTCGTCCTCGTCCGACTCTTCTTCACCGCGCGCCAGGCGCTCGGTGTTCTTCACGCCGGTGTGACGCACGTCGGCGCCCTTGACCATGTAGATGACGCGTTCGGACATGTTCTTGGCGTGGTCGCCAATACGTTCCAGCGCGCGCGCGATGAAGATCATGTCGATGGCGCGCGAGATGGTGCGCGGGTCTTCGATCATGTAGGTGATCAGGTGACGCAGCGCGCCCTTCCATTCCTTGTCCACTTCCTTGTCGCTGCGCACGACGGCGGCGGCCAGAATCGGGTCAAGGCGTGCGAACGCGTCCAGCGCCTGGTGCAGCATGGTGCGCACATTGGCGGCCATGTGGCGCAGTTCGATCACGGGGATATGGCGCAGTTCCGCTTCATGGATGCGGCGGGCAACGGTGGCGACCTTCTCGGCCTCGTCACCAGAACGCTCCATGTCGGTCAGCATCTTCGACACGGCCATCAGCATGCGCAGGTCGATGGCGGTGGGCTGGTGCCGGGCCAGGATGCGGCTGATGCTTTCGTCGATCTCGACTTCGTGGCGGTTGACTTCCTTTTCCCGCTCGCGGACTTTTTCCACCAGCGACAGGTCGCCGGTGGCCAGCGCGTCGATCGCTTCCTGGATCATGGCTTCCACCAAGCCGCCCATTTGCAAGAACTGCGAACGGACGCTTTCCAGATCGGCGTCGAACTGCTTGTTTGTATGCTCCGTCATCCGGGCTCCCTGCGTGGTTGATCTCATTGCATTGCCCCGAAATAAGAGAGTTACGAGATGGGCCTGCACAACCGGCAAGGTTATGACCCAAGTGTGACAGGATTATGAATCGGCCCTCCGCCGCCCGCAAGGCGGAGCGGCGGCGGCAATGCACGGGCAGCGCAGGAAGGCGGAAAGGGGCGTGGCGAGCCCGAAATTACGCCACGCGGTCCAGGCGGCGAATGCCGTTCTGGGTGGCCAGCAAGGCCACGTCGGCGCCTGCCAACGCGAACAGGCCGCAGGTGACAACCCCCGGCAGGTTGTTCACGCGCGCCTCGAACCCCAGCGCGTCTTTGATCGAAAGACCCGACACGTCCAGGATGATGTTGCCGTTATCGGTGACGAAACCCTCACGCAGGCGCGGCTGGCCGCCCAGCATGGTCAGCGCGCGCGCGACCGATTCGCGCGCCATCGGAATCACTTCCAGCGGCAGCGGGAACTTGCCCAGAGTGTCGACCAGCTTCGATTCGTCGGCGATGCAGATGAAGCGTTCAGCCACCGAGGCAACGATTTTCTCGCGCGTCAGGGCGCCACCGCCGCCCTTGATCATGTACAGATTCGCGTCGATCTCGTCCGCGCCATCTACATAGATCGGCATCGTCGAGACGTCGTTCAAGTCCAGCACTTTCAAGCCGTGGGCGGCCAAGCGGGCGGCGCTGCGCTCGGAACTGGCGACCGTGCCGGCAATGCGGCCCTTGAAACGCGCCAGGCCATCAATGAACAGGTCGGCGGTGGAGCCGGTGCCCACGCCGATGATGGCGTCCGGGCCGGCAACGGCTTCAACGAATTCCAGGGCGGCGTCGGCGGCTTGCTGCTTGAGTTCTTGCTGGGAGAGCATGGCGGAGTAATGCGGGAAGGTTGGTTAAGCCAGGAAATTTAGCATGCGGCGGCGGGCCAGGCCCGCGACAGGATGACAGACGTATCCACCCCAGCGGCGAGTTCACCGAAAACGCCGCCATCGGCAGGCAGGCGGCTGGCGACGAACGCCTGCGCAACCGCGTCGGGCGCGTGCTGGATCAACAGAGCGGCCTGCCACAAGCGCGCCAGCCCGCAAGCGATACGCCGCGCCTGGAATTCCGCCTGGCTGGTATCCGCCAGCATCGACCGCCATTGCGCCAGCGCCTGGTCGAACGCACGGTGCTGGCCGGCAGCGGCTGCGAATTCCTGTTCCAGCGCGGGCAAGGCGTCGGGCTCGCGTTGCAGGGCGCGCAGCACATCCAGCGCCATTACGTTGCCCGACCCTTCCCAAACGGAATTGACAGGGGTTTCACGATAGATACGGGGCATGGGCCCCTCTTCGACATACCCGTTGCCGCCCCACACTTCCATGCATTCGGCCACCGCACTGATTGCCCGCTTGCAGATCCAGAGCTTGGCGGCCGGCGTGCCTACGCGCACCAGCGCGCGGTTCTGCGCGCCGCCCTGCCCGCGTTCTTGCCCGTTTTGTTGCCCGCTTTGTTGTCCGCCTCCGCGCCCATCCACCGCACGCGCCAGCCGCAGCGCCAACACCATCGCCGCCTCGCTTTCCAACGCCAGGTCCGCCAACACATTGCGCATCAGCGGCTGTGCAATCAGCGGTTTGCCAAACGCGTGCCGATGCTGGGCATGATGGATGGATTGCACCAGCGCCTGCCGCAGCAGCGCGGCACTGCCCAGCACGCAATCCAGCCGCGTGGTGGCCGCCATTTCCAGCAGCACCGCCAGCCCGCGCCCGGGTTCGCCCACCATGACGCCCCAGGCGTCTTCGAATTCAACCTCGGCGCTGGCGTTGCTGCGGTTGCCCAATTTGTCTTTCAAGCGGCGCACGCGCACGGCGTTGCGGGGGCCATCCGGAATCCAGCGCGGCACGAACAGGCAACTCAGCCCCTCGTCCGTCTGCGCCAGCACCAGATGCGCATCGGCTTGCGGCACCGAGAAAAACCACTTGTGTCCCACTAATTGGTAGGCGTTGCCCCGGCCCGGCGCGCCCAAGGGCGTGGCGCGGGTGGTCACCGCACGCAAGTCGGAACCGCCCTGCTTTTCGGTCAGCCCCATGCCGATAAGCGCGCTGCGCTTGGCGGCAAGCGGCGCGTCGGCGGCGTCGAACTCGCGCGAGTACAACGCAGGCAGCCACTGCCCCGCAAAATCCACGGCGCCCGCCGGTTCACGTTGCAGCAACGGCACGGCGGCAAACGTCATGGTGGTGGGGCACAAGGTGCCGGCTTCAACCTGCCCTTGCATCAGATACGCCGCCGCCCGCGCCACTTGTGCGCCCGGCACCGGTTGCGCCCAGGCGCGGCTGTGCAAGCCGCGCGCGACGATGCCGCTCATCAGCACGTTCCAGGCGGGGTGGAATTCAACGTGATCGATACGGTGGCCGTTGCGGTCATAGCTCAGCAAACGGGGCGGGCAACGGTTGGCCTCGGCGCCAGCCGCCAGCGTTTGCGCGCGGCCCAGCCACGCCCCATGCGCGGCCAGATCGCCCGACCAGCTTTCGGCCCCTTCGCGGCGCACCGCCTCGCGCAAGGCCGGGTCCGTGTCGTACAGGGAATAGTCTTCCAGGGCGGGCGCCTGGTTCTGCACGGTATGCGTCGCAAACGAAGACATGGCGGCTCCCTGGAGCATTCGGCTATCTATCTGGCCATGGGCGCCACCAACGCCCAGGGCCGCAAGGCCTCGACCTGCGCGGCCAGCTCCAGCAGCAGCGCTTCGCTGCCCAGCGGGCCCATCACCTGGATGCCGATCGGCAAGCCGTCAGACGACATGCCAAAGGGGATGGAAATCGCGGGCATGCCGGTCAGGTTGGCCAAGGGCGCAAAGGGCGAATAGCCGATCACGCCCTTCTTGCCCAGACGGTAGGCCAGGTAATCGGCGTTGTCCATGGCGTAGCGGCCAATGGGCGCGGGCGGCTGCGCCAGCACCGGCGTCAGGAACAGGTCATAGCCGTGCGCGCCATCGCGATGCAGGAAGCGGCCAATGCGGCGCGTGATTTCGTGGCAGGTATCCACGCACGCCACATATTGCGAACCCGAGATCGCACGGGCGTACTCGCGCGCGCCCAGCGTCGTGGGCTGCAATTCATCGGCGGCCAAACGGCGTCCGCGCGCCGCGACGAAACTGTCGATGGCATTGGCCGCGGCGCTGGCAATCAGCGGCAGCATCGGCGACAACACCTCTTCAGACCCCACCGGAGGCAAGGCCGGCACCAGTTCATGGCCCAGCGCGGCGAAAAAGCGCGCGGCCTCGTCCACGGTGGCGGCCACTTCCGGGTGGATGACTCCGCCTTCATAGGTGGTGTTGATGAAAGCGATACGGCGGCGCGTGGCGCTTTGCGGATCGGCCGACACGCGCGCCACCACGGCCCGGTAGGATTGCGCTGGCTGCGCCGGGGCCGCATAAGGTGCGCCCACGTCGGCGCCCGCGCTGATATCCAGGGACGCGGCGCAGTCGCGCACCGAAATCGTCATCATGTGCTCGGTGGCCAGGCCGCCCCAGCCTTCGCCCTTCAGCGGGCCCAGCGGCATCAGCCCGCGCGACGGCTTCAGGCCCAGCACCCCGCAGCAGGATGCCGGAATGCGAATGGAGCCACCGCCGTCGCTGCCGTGCGCGATCCGCACCATGCCGCTGGCCAGCGCCGCCCCGGCGCCCCCGCTGGAGCCGCCCGCGCTATGGCCGGCTTTCCAGGGGTTTTGGGTGGGAGGCCCATAGGCCGGGGATTCCGTCGTGGGGCTCAAGCCCAGCTCGGCGCTGGTGGTGCGGCCAAACGGAATCAGGCCCGCGTGGCGATATCGTTTGACGATTTCGGCGTCGACGTCCCAGGCGACATGGCCGTACAGCACCGATCCCATCGCGCTGGGCAGGCCGAGCGCGGCGGTGCCCAAGTCCTTGAGCAAGGTCGGCACGCCCAGGAATGGCCGGTGCTGCAATTGCGCCTGCCGCTGCTCCGGCGACAGCGCCGCCAGTTCGTCGTCCAGGGCCTGAGCCAGCCGCAGGCCCGTTTCGGCTTCAACGCCGCAGGCCGCGTTGATCGACGGATTGCGCGCCGCTACCCGGTCCACCGCCTGCTGCATCGCAGCACGGGCGGTTATGACCCCTTGTGCGATATCGGCGCCCAGCGCCGTCGCGTCGAGGGAAGAGGAATCATGGCGTTCAGCGGTGCTCATGCTTACGATGCTCCAGGGTTCGACGGCGAAATGCCGCACATGCCAGGATATCGACAGTCTGCGTAGGCAACAAGCACGCGCGGCCCTGGGTGGCCGCGCGACGTCAAGACAAACGGATCAGTTCGTGCCCGTGGACGAGGCGTTGCGCGGCTCGGCGTCGTCATCCGGGTCGTTGTCGTCATCCGCAGTGCCGGCCTCACCCAATAGCCTTAGGGCATCTGCTTCCGGCAAGGCTTCGACGTTTTTCAGGTTCTTCAGCATGGCGCGGGTGCGCACTTCGGTCAGGCCGATCTTGTTGCTGGCCGTGTCCAAGGTCTTTTTCACGCTGGCCAGGGCGTCGCCGAATTTGCCGAATTCGGTCTTGACCGCGCGCAGCACCTGCCAGACTTCCGACGACCGCTGCTCAATGGCCAAGGTGCGGAACCCCATCTGCAAGCTATTGAGCAGCGCCGCCAGATTGCTGGGGCCGGCCACGTTGATGCGCAGGTCATGCAGCTTGTCGAGCAGGCCGGGGCGGCGCAGCACTTCGGCATACAGGCTTTCGGTGGGCAGGAACATGATGGCGAAATCGGTGGTGTGCGGCGGCGCGACATACTTGCTGGCGATCAGGCGCGCCTGCAATTCCACCGCTCGGCCCAGCGCCGCGCCCGCCGCCTTGACGCCTTCGGC
Organism: Achromobacter kerstersii; assembly: GCF_902859595.1. Taxonomy (GTDB): domain Bacteria; phylum Pseudomonadota; class Gammaproteobacteria; order Burkholderiales; family Burkholderiaceae_B; genus Achromobacter; species Achromobacter kerstersii. The sequence goes on from NZ_CADIJQ010000019.1 coordinate 24,846, forward strand.
ATCCGCGGCGTCTTGCGCGTCCATCAGGCGTTCGTATTCCTCCTTGGGGAATTTCGCGTCGATCGGCAGCCAGACGGGTTCGCCCCCGTCGCCACGCCCCGGCAAGCGGATGGCGAATTCGACGACCGCATCGCTGCCCGGCACCGGCTTGATGTTGCTGGCGTACTGGTCGGGCGTCATGTTGTCTTCGATCAGGCGGGCCAGTTGCACTTCGCCCCAGGTGCCGCGCGACTTCACGTTGGTCAGCACGCGCTTCAGGTCGCCCACGCCGGCCGCCAGCGCCTGCATTTCGCCCAGCCCCTTGTGCACGGCTTCCAGCCGGTCGGACACCAGTTTGAAGGACTCGCCCAGGCGCTGCTCAAGCGTGGCATGGAGCTTTTCGTCCACGGTACGGCGCATTTCGTCGAGCTTGGCGCTGTTTTCAGTTTGTAGCGACTGCAAGCGCTGGTCGACGGTGGCGCGCACTTCCATCAGGCGGCGCTCGTTGATCTGAATAAGCCCCTGCAACTGCTCACCGAAGCCCGCGGCGAACCGCGCCAGGGATTCGGCCGATTCCGCGCGCGCCGCCCGGGTGGATTCCGCAATTTCGCTGCGCAGGCCGCGCTGGCTTTCCGCGATATCGGCGCGCAAGGCGCGTTCGGTGCGTTCCAGGCCGTCAAGCAGCGCGTCCAGACGCGCATCCCTGGCGGGCGGCCGCAAGCACGCAAATAACGCCGCCAAACACGCCAACACCGCGCCAACCGCGGCAACCCAAAGCAGAATGTCGTTCAAAAGTGGCCTCTCCAAAGCCGGAATTGTAGGACGCATCACCCCGCCTCTGTAACCAAGCGACATGAAATTGCCACAGATCTGGCCGCTGCCGGCGCTCAACAGGATTAAACTCCCCCTACTCTGAACTGATCGCTCGACCCCATTGAATCCTGCTGACCTCCCTTCCTGTCAGCCTTCGGTGTCGTTCCAGTCCGTCTTCGGCCCACTGGATCTCGACGCCGAGGCTCCGCTCGCCATCGGCGGCGACCGCCACATTTTTCAACACCCCAACGCCGCCTCCCTGCTGGTCAAAGTCATGGACATGCGCGCGCGCGCCGTCTACCTTGAGGCGCGGCCGCTCAAGCGCTGGTACAAGCAGTTTCAGCGCGAAAGCGCGTATCGCGTGTATCTGAACGAGCTCTCGGAATACGTCACCACGACGACCCGCCCGTCTGGCGTATGGCAGGTGCCCATGGCGCGCATCGTGGGCGTGGCGCAAACCTCGTTGGGGCTGGGCCTGCTGGTCGAGAAAATCACCGATGCCGCCGGCAACATCGCCCCCACGGTGACTGACCTGGCCAAGCAGGGCCGCGTGGACGCCAAGTTTTTCGAACAATTGGACGAATTCTTCGACGACCTGGCCGATGCCCATGTTGTGCTGCACGACGTGTCGGCCAGCAACATTGCCTGCGGCCAGAACGCCGACGGCAAGCCGGGCATGTACCTGATCGACGGCTTCGGGGTGCTGCCGTTAGTGCCGCTGTACGCGTGGAGCAAGCGGCTGAACCGCTGGCGCATGTTGCGCAAGTACCAGAAAATGCGCCGGTCGCTGGAAGCACGAATCCGGGCGATGGGGCACGGGCAAGGTCAGGCCTGAAGCGGCCCACCTCGGCGGCCCCACCTTGGCCGCCCTGCCTACGGCGCGTCCGGCAGCGCCACGCCCTGCCGGTCCACCCACACATAGTCGTGCCCCGCACGTTGCCCGCGCCGCAGCGGATTACGCGTGCAGACCGTCGCGTATGCCGGGTCCACATAGCGGTAATGCAGATGCTCGTCGCGCCCCGCCGGGATGCCCAGGCGCGTCGTGCAGATCAGCACCTCGGGTGAATCGCCCACATCCTCGACATACAGCGCATCCGGATCGAAGCGGCGCGCGTCCCATTCCGGCACCCTCAAGCCCAGCGAACGGCAAAGCAGCGTCTGGCCGGCGCACAACCGCGATGGCGGACGCGGCTGGCCATGGGCATCCGGGTTCAACTGCTGCATCCGGGCCAGCGCATCCGGGCCGGAGAGCGCGTCCGTCCAGGGATGAGCCGATTTGATCAGCACGGCGTTGCCGGGTCCTGCGGCGCTGAAATTCAGCGAATCACCGCCGCGCGCGTAATACATATAGATAACGCCGCCGTCCATGAACAGCGCGCGCCGCTTGTGCGTGTAGCCCAGCGACGCGTGGCTGCCCTTTTCTTCCAGGTAATAGGCTTCGGTCTCGATAATGCGGGCCGACAACCACAGCCCGTCCACACGATGGCGGATGACCTTGCCCAGCAGATCGCGCGCCAGCGCGCGGGCGTCGCGGTCAAAAAAGGCATCGGGCAACGCCTTGCCGGCGCCGCGCGATGCCTGGATGGAGGACGCCATCACGTGCAACGCAACGTCAGGCGAAGCGTTCGCCGTAGCGCTTTTCGCTGAAGCCCACGGTGACCTCGCCATCGGGCGTGACCGTGACCGGGCGGCGCACCAGCGCCGGGAATTCAGCAATCAGCTGGCTCCATTCGGCGTCGGTTTGGGCCGACTTGCGATCTTCGGCCAGGTTGCGCCACGTCATCGACGTGCGGTTGACCAGCTTTTCCCAGCCGCCCACTTTTTCCGACCAGGATTTCAGCGTGGCGGCAGGCACGGGATGATCGCGGTAATCCACAAACGCGTGGTCCACGCCATGCTCGGACAACCAGTCACGCGCCTTGACGCAGGTGCTGCACTTGGTCAGCCCATACAGAGTGGTTTGCTTCATTTGGATTCGGACTCCTTGCGCCATTGCAGGCGGTTGGCCAGGATCACGCACGTGCCCACCGCCAGGATGAACAAGGTGGCCAGCGCGTTGATCTCGGGTTTCAGCCCCAGGCGCACCCGCGAGAACACTTCCATCGGCAGCGTGCTGGAACTGGGGCCGGACAGGAACGACGCCAGAACGACGTCGTCCAGTGACAGCGTGAAAGACAGCAGCCAGGCCGAAGCCAGGGCTGGCGCAATCAGCGGCAGCGTGATCTTGAAGAACACAGTGATGGGGGTGGCGCCCAGATCCAGCGCGGCCTCTTCCAGCGAACGGTCGAGGTCGCGGATTCGGGTCTGAATGACGACCGCCACAAACGCCATGCACAGCGTCACATGCCCGACCCAGATCGTGAACACGCCGTTCTCGGCGGGCCAGCCCAGGCTGCCGCGCAATTCCACGAACATCAGCAGCAGCGAAATGCCCAGCACCACTTCCGGAATGACGAGCGGCGCGCTCAGCATGCCGACGTACAGCGCAAAGCCGCGGAAGCGCCCCATGCGCCCCAACACATAGCCCGCCCACGTGCCGATGATGACCGCGGCCGTCGCCGTCATCGCAGCGATGCGAAACGACAGCCAGGCCGCGCGCAGCAGCGCATCGTCATTGAACAGCGCGTGATACCAGCGGAACGAAAAGCCCGCCCACGACGTCACGGTGGGCGACTCGTTGAACGAGAACACCATCAGGCTCAGGATGGGCACGTACAGGAAGAAATAACCCAGCCCCAACACCACGGCGCGCAAGGTCTTGTTGGGACCCTTCATTTGCGGCCTCCGTTCGCCAGTTCCTGCTGCTTGACCTGGTTGTACTGGAAGACGACCAGCGGCACGAGCAGCAACAGCACCATCACGCACGTCACGGCGGACGCCATGGGCCAGTCAGCGTTATTGAAGAATTCGTTCCACATGACGCGGCCCATCATCAGTGTGTTGGCCCCGCCCAGCATTTCCGGAATCACGTATTCGCCCACGGCCGGAATGAACACGAGCATGGCGCCGGCAATCACACCCTGGCGCGACAGCGGCACGGTGATCTGCCAGAACGCCTGCCACGGCTTGGCGCCAAGGTCATACGCGGCTTCCAGCAGACGCAAGTCCATCTTCACCAGCGTGGCGTAGAGCGGCAAGATGAAGAACGGCAGATACGCATAGACCATGCCGATATACACCGCCACATCGGTGCGATAAATTTCCAGCGGGCTGGAAATAATCCCCAGGCTTTGCAGCAAGTTGTTCAACAAGCCATCGTTACGCAGGATGCCCACCCAGGCATACACGCGCAGCAGCAGCGACGTCCAGAACGGCAGGATCACGCCCAGCAGCAGCAGGTTGCGCACGCGCGGCGAGGAACGCGCGATGTAGTACGCGATGGGGTACCCGATCAGCACGCAGATCAGCGTGGTGATGCCGGCAATTTTCACCGAGCTCAGGTAGGTCTTGAAATACAGGCTGTCGGTGAACAGCAGGATATAGCCGCGCAGGTGCAGACTGAACTGCACGGCCTCATCCTGGAATTCCGCCAGCGACGTATACGGCGGGATGCCGAACTTCACTTCGGCAAAACTGATCTTCAGCACCAGCAGGAAGGGCAGCAGCAGGAACAGCACCAGCCAGGCAAATGGCGGCACCACCGCCAGCGCCCGGCCCGATGGCAACCAGTCGCGGGGCGAAAAGCGGATCATGACGCCAGCACCGTCGCGCTGTCTTCGCCCCAGCTGACGAAGATTTCTTCGTCGATACCCGGGGCGTCCATCTGCGCCAGCAGCAGGCTGGGCACGCTGGCTTCCACCGTTTTGCCGGAGTCCAGGCGAATCTGATAGAGCGCGTAGCTGCCCATCCACGCCATGTGGCTGACCATGCCGTGCGCCCAGTTGTATTCACCCGGCGGCTGGTCACGCGACACCACCAGGCGCTCGGGCCGGATGGAGACGTGCACTTCCATGCCCAGCGGCTCGCTCACGCCGTGGTTCACGAACAGCGGCCGCGTCAATTCGCCGCATTCGATGGCGACGTGATCGGGCTCGTCCACCACGATGGTGCCGGTGAACATATTCGTCGACCCGATGAAGCTGGCCACGAAGCGCGAATTCGGGAACGCGTAGACGTCCTGCGGCGTGCCGCATTGGACGATCTGCCCTTCGGTCATGACGGCCAGGCGGTGCGCCATGGTCATCGCTTCTTCCTGGTCGTGCGTGACCATGATGCAGGTCACACCGACTTGTTCCAGAATCTTCACGAGCTCAATCTGCGTCTTCTGGCGAATCTGCTTGTCCAGCGCGGACATTGGTTCATCCAGCAACAGCAGCTTGGGCCGCTTGACCAGGCTGCGCGCCAACGCCACACGCTGCTGCTGGCCGCCCGACAACTGATGCGGCTTGCGGCGCGAATAGCCGGCCATCTGGACGAGATCCAGCGCTTCGAACACGCGGTCGTGGATTTCGGCGCGGTCCACGCCTTCCTGCTTCAGGCCGAACGCCACGTTGGCTTCGACCGTCATGTGCGGGAACAGCGCGTAGGACTGAAACATCATGTTCACGGGCCGGCGGTAAGGCGGCACGCTGGTGATGTCTTCGCCATCCAGCAGAATCTGCCCGGAGGTGGCGTCCTCAAAGCCCGCCAGCATGCGCAGCAAGGTCGACTTGCCGCTGCCAGAGCTTCCCAGCAGCGCGAAGATCTCGTTGCGCTTGACGGACAGGTTGACGGAACGCACGGCGACCACATCGCCAAAAATCTTGACCACATCGGAGACCCGGACGAACTCGTCCGGGTCCACGGTATGCGGCGCCGAGTAACGGCTATCGCTCATGATGACTTATCTTCCAGACTTCAGCTCGGACCACATCCGGTTTTGCAGGCGTTGAATGTTCAAGGGCAGCGCCTTGATCACATACAAGGTCTTGGAGACCTCTGCCGGCGGGTAGATCATGGGGTTGTCGGCCACGTCCTTCACCACGTACTGCCGCGCCTCTTTGTTGGCGTTCGGGTAGAACATGGTGTTGGTGATGGCGGCGTGAACCTTCGGCGTTTCAATGTAGTTGATGAACGCCAGGGCCTCTTCGGGATGCGGGGCATCCTTCGGAATGACCATCAGGTCGAACCACGCGGGCGCGCCGCCCTTCGGGATGAAGTAGTTCACTTCATACGTCTTCTTGGCTTCTTGCGCGCGTTTGCGGGCGATCATCACGTCGCCCGAAAAACCGTAGACCATGCACAGGTCGCCCACGGCCAGCTCGTCGATATAGCCCGACGAACTGAACTGGCGGATGTACGGGCGGATCTGCTTCAGCACATCCAGCGCGGCCTTGTAGTCGTCGGCGTTGGTGCTGTTGGGGTCTTTGCCCAGATACTTCAGCACGGCCGGGAACACCTGCGCGGCTTCGTCCAGCATCGAGATGCCGCACTCTTTCAGCTTGGCGGCGTTCTCGGGCTTGAAGATCATGTCCCAGTTGGCCAGGTCGACGTTGTCGCCCATGATCTGCTTGACCTTGGTGACGTTGTAGCCCAGGCCGTTGGTGCCGTAGCCCCACGGAATGGCGTACTCGTTACCCGGGTCGACCGTGGCGACCAGCGCCATCACTTCGGGGTCCAGGTACTTCCAGTTCGGGATCTTGGACTTGTCCAGCTTCTGGAACAGGCCGGCCTCGATCTGGCGCGAGGCGTAATGGGTGGACGGGACAACGACGTCGTAACCCGACTTGCCCGCCAGCAATTTGGCTTGCAGCGTGTCGTTGCTGTCGTAAACGTCATAGCGGACCTTGATGCCGGTTTCCTTTTCGAAACCCGGAATTGTGTCCGGCGCCGTGTATTCGGCCCAGTTGTAGACGTTGACGACCTTGTTCTGAGCGACCGCCGGCGAAGCCGATGCCGCAACCAGCACCGCGCCAAGCGCCCAGCGCACTCCCGCCCTTAGTTCCATTACGAGACCCCTTGCTGTATGCCGTGTATGTCAGGACTACCAAAAGGCGAAATGATAAAGCCTTTTAGCGATCACCTGCCCAACTTTGCCGGGTAATTGACGCAATTAGGGGCCGATGGCGGCCCCTGGTGTGTCTGGCCTGTCAGGGCTGCACGCCCACGCCCCAGGCCGTCCAGTAGCTGTCGCGCATTTTCATCCAGAAACGGTCGCCCTCTTCGCCCGCCACCTTGACGAGCGAGCGGCGAAGGCGGTCCAGATTGCCCTGGCGCTGACGCTCGGACAACGAGCCTTGCGTGCCGCGGTCGAAATCGATCAGCCAGACGCGGTCATCGCTGCCGATCAGGATATTGAAGGCGTTCAGATCCGCATGCCAGACGCCCGCCCGGTGCATACGGACGATGGCGTCGGCCACTGCGCCCCAGATCGGCTCGGCCAGCGCGTGAGCCAGCGGGCGCACGCCGGGTATGCGTTCAACCACAATGGCCGCGCGGTAGATCGGCCCCTGGCGCCAGTAGGCCGCAGCCAGCGGCGCTGGCACGGCCAGCCCTTGGGCGCGCATGGCGGCCAGCAGGCGGTATTCACGAAAGCTGCGGGTGCGGTCCTCGCCGTTCCACAGATAGGCGTCGCGGCTGATGCGCGCAATCATTCCGCCGCGCCGGTAGCGCCGCAGCACGCCCTGCCAACCCGGCCCCTGCACGAACCAGGCGGCCTGACGGCCGCCCGCGTCCACGGGGCGGGCGCGGTCGCCATAGTGGGCGGGGTTGAAGATTTCGGGTCCGGCTTGCGCCAGGCGCTGCGCGTCGCTCAGCATGGCGCCGGCCAGCGGCCCCGGCCAGGACTGGCGCTGTGCGCCGGATCGCGGGTCGGTGGCCTTGCCTTCAGCCTTCACGGTTGCGCATCCAGTCGGCCACGCCGTAGAAAGATTCCAGCAGCCGTTCCACCAGCGCCGGGGCGATACCCTGGTCTTCCATGGCGCGGCCGATGCAGGTCACCCACTGGTCGCGCTCGATCTCGCCAATCGAAAATGGCAAGTGCCGCGCGCGCAGCCGGGGGTGGCCGAAACGTTCGATGTAGTGGTCGGGGCCGCCGAAGTAGCCGCACAGGAACCAGAACAGCTTGTCGCGCGCGTCGTCCAGGCTGGGGCCGTGCGCGGCGCGCAGTTCTTTCAGGTCGGGCTCCATGTCCATCAGGTCATAGAAACGGTCGACCAGCGCACGCACGCCGGGTTCGCCGCCAAGAAGGTCAAAAATACTGCTGGAATTTTCCACGGGTTCGCTAATGGTATGGACGCGGGTCGTCATCAGGTTTCTCGAAGGGTGACGAGCGGCGGCGTGCGCAACACGCCGCGCAGGGCCAGGGCGCCGCCCGCCCAGGCGCCCAGCATACCCGCGCCGATGCCCGCCAGCCACGGCCAGAGGCTGAGGGTAATGGTGAAATCGAACACCTGGGTTGATAAAACCCAAGCGATGGCGGTGGCCCCGGCCGCGGCCAAGAGGCCCGCCAGGCCGCCCACCGCCCAAAGCTCAATACGCTGGGAACGCGCCAACTGCGTGCGCGTGGCGCCCAGCGCCCGCAGCACTGCCGCTTCGCGCATGCGCTCGTCGCGCGTGGCCGTCAGCGCCGCCGACAACACCAGCACGCCTGCCGCCAGCGTGAACAGGAACAGCAGCTGCACCGCCTTGCCCACTTCATTCAACACGGACTGCAATTGTTGCAGAATGGCGCCCACGTCGAACACGGTCAGGTTCGGAAATTCGCGCACCAGCGCGGGCAGCACGGACGCCTTTTCGGGCGGCAGGTAGAAAGAGGTGATCCAGCTTTGGGGCATGTCGGCCAACGCGGCGGGGGTCAGGATGGCGAAAAAATTGACGCGCATCGTATCCCAATCCACGCGCCGGGTGCTGGAGACGGCGGCCTCGACCTGCTGGCCGGCCACATCAAACGTCATCTTGTCGCCCAGTTTCAGGCCCAGCGACTTGGCAAGACCCGACTCCAACGACACCTCGGACGACCCGGGCGCCAGCCACCGGCCCTGCTCGATCTTGTTAGACGACGGCATCTCGTCCGTGTAGGACAAATTGAACTCGCGGTCCACCAGCCGCTTGGCGCGCGGCTCTTCGTAGTCGTCCGGCCCCACGGGCTTGCCGTTGATGGCGATCAGACGGCCGCGCACCATGGGCGACAGCGTGATGCGGCCCAGCCCTTCGCGGGTCAGCGCATCGGTCACGGCCTGACGCTGGTCGGGCTGCACGTTGATCAGGAAACGGTTGGGCGCATCCGGCGGCATGGTGCGCTGCCAGCCCTGGATCAGGTCGGTGCGCGTCATGGTCAGCAACAGCAGCGCCATCAAGCCTACCGCCAGCGCGCAGACCTGCGTGATGGTGGCGGCGCGCCGGCGCACAACGCCGGCCAGCGCAAAGCGCAGCGCGGGCAAGCCCGCCGCTAGCCCACGCAGCCGCGCCAGGCCCAGAATGCACAGCCACGCCACCAGCGCGAAGACGACGAAGGCGCCCAGAAAGCCCCCCGCCACCACCGCGCCCAGCTTGGCGTCGCCCGCGAACCACCAGATCAGCAACGCGAAACCCGTCGCGCCCAGCGCGTAGCCGAACGCGCTGCGGGCGCTGATCGTGTCCGCATCCCGCCGCAGCACGCGGGCCGGCGGCACATGGCGCAGTTGCGCCAGCGCGGGCAAAGCAAAGCCCAGCAGCAGCAACAGCCCGGTCAACACGCCCTGCAAGGCAGGAATGGCCGACGGCGCGGGCAGGCTGGTGTCGATCAGCGACCCCAGCAGCATCACCAGCACCTGGTGCACGGCATAACCCAGCAGGCAGCCCACCACCGACGAGAGCAGGCCGACCAGCGTAAATTCCAAGGTCAGCATCCGCGACACCTGGGATTGCACCGCGCCCAGGCAACGCATGACGGCGATGCCATCACGGTGCCGCGTCATGTAACGGCCGGCGGCCAAGGCCACGGCCACCGCCGAAATCAGCACCGCCAGCAAGGCCACCAGCGACAGAAAGCGTTGCGCGCGGTCCAGCGTGCGGCGCACTTCCGGCCGGCCCGACTCCAGCGTGGCGACCTTCTGCCCGCGCTTCAGATGCTGATTGAGCCAGGTGGCGTAACCCGCCACGGCATCCGGCTGGCCGGCCACCAGCATGGCGTAACCGATGCGGCTGCCCGGTGCAATCAGCCCGGTGGCAGGCAGATCGCTGGCGCGCAGCAGCACGCGCGGCGCCACGTTGACGAACTGCATGCCGCGATCCGGCTCATAGGTAATCACGCGGTCTACCCGCAGATGCGCGTCGCCCACGTTCAGCGTGTCGCCCACTTTCAGGTTCAACAGAGACAGCAGTTGGGCATCGACCCAGACCGCGCCTTCGGGCGGGATGTCTCGGGTGACGGCGTCGGGTGCGAAGGGGGCATCGGCCACGCGCAGCGCGCCGCGCAATGGGTAGCCGGGTTCAACGGCCTTCAACGCGGCCAGTTGCGCGCCGTCGCCTGCGCCCACCATGGACGGAAACTGCCAGGTGCTGGACAAGGTCAGGCCGCGTTCGCGCGCCTGGTCCAGGAATTGAGCCGGCACTGGCTCGTCGGCATCCAGCACCAGATCGGCGCCCAACATCTGGCCCGCGTCGCGTTCCAGCGCGCGGCTGACGCGGTCGGCCAGGAAGCCCACGCTGGTTACCGCGGCCACCGCCACGACCAGCGCCAGCACCAGCAAGCGCAGCTCGCCCGCGCGGGCGTCTCGCATCATCATCCTGGCGCCCAGGCGCAGGGTGGACCATAAACCGGGGCGCTTGGCCTGTGACATATCAGGGAAATCCATCATTCAACATAGTTAAAAACCGGCATAGACGGCGTCCGAATCCCGATATCATCCCGGGGCGGGAGGCAACGCCGCCCATAAAGATACCTAAATACCGGAGAAGACAATGCGTAAATCCTGGCTTGCGGCCACGATTCTGGCCGCCTGCGCGGCCGCCACATCCCTGCCCTCGGCAGCTCAGAACACCTTGAAGATGGCCTACGCCCTGTCGGCTTCGTCGCACTACGGCGCCGGCGCCGAAGCCCTGGCCAAGTCGCTGGAGGCATCGACCAACGGAAAGTACAAGGTACAGCAATTCGCCAACAGCGCGCTGGGCGGCGAGCGCGAAGTGATCGAAGGCCTGCAGATCGGCACCATCGACCTGGCCATCGTTTCGACAGGCGCTACCCTGAATTTTGTTCCCGAGACGGGGGTTTTCGATATCCCCTTCCTGCTGCGCGACCTGCAACACGCCCGCACGGTGCTCGACAGCAAGATCGGCCAGGACATGCTGGCCAAGTTTCCCAGCCGCGGCATCATCGCCCTGGCCTGGGGTGAACAGGGCTTTCGCCACCTGACCAACAACGTGCGCCCGGTCAAGACCCCGGCGGACGCCAAGGGCCTGAAGATCCGCACCACGGAAAACCCCATCCACATCACGGCTTTCCGCCAGATCGGCATTCTGCCCACGCCCATGGCCTGGCCGGAAGTGGCCACCGCCTTGCAGCAAGGCACCATCGACGGCCAGGAAAACCCGCTGTCGGTGATCACGTCGGCCAAGCTGTCGCAGATGCAGAAGTACCTGTCGTTGACCGGCCACGTGTACGGCCCGGCGCTGGTGCTGATGTCGGCCAACGTCTATGAAGGCCTGTCGGCTGCCGACAAGGCCAACTTCGACAAGGCCGGCAAGGACTCCGCCCAAGCCATGCGCGCCTACGTCGACAACATCGAGAAGACCGGTGTCGAACAGCTGAAGAAGGAAGGCATGCAAGTGTCCGAGGTGGACCGCGCTGCATTCGCCGCCGCTGTGGAACCCGCGTACCCCGAGTACTACAAGAAGTTCGACAAGAAGCTGATCGACTCGATCCGCGACACCAAGTAAGCGGGGCTCGCCCTCTTTTATTTGGTACGTCGTCCTTGTGCCTGGCAGGCCGTCCTTTTGCCAGGCACGCCTTCGATGTTCTAGGCACCTTGTCGTCTTTTTGGACACGTCGTCGTGTTTTAGGCACGTTGTCGTGTTTTAGGCACGTTGTCTTGATATCGGGCACGCCGTCCTTGTATTGGACACGTCGCCCTTGGCGGCGGGATTCCGGTCCCGCCGCTTGCCGTCCCCCATCCTTTGCGCCCCTCGCTATCGGGATTCATCATGCGTTTGCTCTGCGCTTTCGACCGCGGCCTGTTCAAGCTGGTCTCGGTTCTTGCCCAACTTTTGCTGGTGGCCGCCGCGGCCGCCGCCTTCTACCAGGTCATTGCCCGCTTCGTGCTGCATTCACCCGCCGACTGGAGCGAGGTGCTGACCCGCGCCCTCCTGATCTGGACGGTGCTGCTGGGCGTGGCGCTGGCCTTCCGCCATGGCGCCATGATCAGCGTCGAACTGCTGCGCAACCTGCTGGGCGGCACGAAGCGCCGCGTGCTTGAAGCGGTGATCGGCTTGATCTGCGCCAGCTTCCTGGGCTTTCTGGCCTGGATCGGCGGCAACATGACCTATCGCGTGCGCTTCCAGACGGTGCCCAGCCTGGACATTTCCATTTCCTGGATCTACCTGGCGATTCCCGTTGGCGCAACGCTGGCCGCCATTGCCGTGCTGGCCCGCTGGTGCGCCGGCGAAGAAGAAGACGTGCCTGTGCGCAACGACGCGCAAGGCTAAGCCGCCCCTTATCGAACCTGAGCAGCAGATATCGCCATGTCTCAAATAATGATTGTCTCGATGCTGATTTTCTTCGGGCTGTCCGTGCCGGTCGCCGTGTCGATCGGTTTGGCCAGCCTGGCGGGCGTCGGCACCGCGGGCCTGCCGTGGGTGGTTGTCGCCCAGCAGCTGTACGCCGCGCTGGACAAGTACCCGCTTGTCGCCATCCCCTTCTTCATCCTCGCCGGCAACCTGATGGAAGCCGGCGGCATTTCCGAACGCATGGTGGAGTTCGCCAAGAGCGTGGTGGGCGGCATCCAGGGCGGGCTCGCCTGCACCTGCGTGCTGACCTGCATGATCTTCGCCGCCGTGGCCGGCTCCAGCGTGGCCACGACGTTCGCGGTGGGCGCAATCCTGATCCCCGCCATGATCCGGCACGGCTACCCGGCGCCCTTCGCGGCGTCATTACAGGCCAGCGCGGCGGAGCTGGGCGTGATCATTCCGCCGTCGATTCCGATGATTCTTTACGCAGTGTCCACCGACACCTCGACCGGCGAGCTGTTCATTGCGGGCGTGATGCCCGGCATCTTGATCGGCGTGGCGCTGATGTTCTATGTGTGGATCTACGCCAAGCGCAACAACCTGGGCAAGCGCGACGGCGAAGGCCGCCTGCCGCTGTGGCCCGCCTTCAAGAGCGCCTGGCTGGCGCTGATGATGCCGGTCATCATCCTGGGCGGCATTTACGGCGGCGTGTTCACGCCGACGGAAGCGTCGGTAGTGGCGGTGATGTACGCGGTGGTGGTCGGCAAGTTCATCTATCGCCGCTTGAGCTTCAAGCAGCTGTCGGTGACGCTGCACAAGTCGGTGGTGTCGACGGCAGTGATCATGTTCGTGATCGCCAACGCAGGCGTCTTCAGCTTCCTGCTGAACCGCGCAGGCATCCCGGACGCGCTGGGCGTCTGGCTGTCGCAGATCTTCGATACGAAGTTCTCGTTCCTGATGGGCGTGAACGCCGCGCTGTTCGTGATCGGCATGTTCATCGAAACGTCGGCGTCGATCGTGGTGCTGGCGCCGTTACTGCTGCCGGTGGCGCTGAAGTTCGGTGTGGAGCCGGTGCACTTCGGCATCATCATGGTGGTCAACCTGGCATTGGGGATGATTACACCGCCGTTCGGCGTGAATCTTTTCGCGGCATGCGCAGTGGCGAAGTTGCCGCTGGAGCGGTTGATAAAGCCGTTGATTCCGTTTGTGGGGGTGGTGATTGTTTGCCTGATGGTGATTACCTATTGGCCGGGGTTGTCACTGGGGTTAAGGGATTTGGTTTACGGGAAGTGAGCGGGTTTTTTGAGGCTCGCGGTGCGGCTTGCTTAAGCGGGTTCCGGAAGTGGCTTGCGGAAGTGGCTTGCGGAAGTGGCTTGCGTAGGTCGCCCGTCGTCGCAGTGGCCCTGACGGCGCGCGCCCACGATTGCGGTCCGGAGCCTTCGCTCCGGACTGCCCCGTCCTCATCCTCGTCCGCCTTCGGCTCCCTTCGGATTCCGTCGGGCGCATCGAGGTTGCGCGCCGTCAGGGCCACCGCGCCGACGGGCTGCCGCCGTCTTGGATCGGTACGCTGCTAGGGGGTGCCTTAGTGACGAGTGCTGCGGGGCCCGCCGAGTGCCGGCCGCACGGGCGGCCTTACTCGGCATACACGTTGGTGGTCGATTGGGCGGTGGTCGCTTTCGCGAATTTGTAGAGCTGTTTGCTAATGGTCCTCCCGCAGTTTTTTGGGGGGGGAGAAAGGTGGCGCGCAGCGCCCACTGTCTTGCGCATGCAGACCCATTGCGCGCCACGCACCGGGGTTCAAGTGCCGGCCATCATTCGTTGGATAGGAAATGCAGTCTGACTGCAGATCCACGTGAGGAACGGACTTTCGCCCTAGCTGCCAATAATTGCAGTCTGACACCGAAATTGCAGTCTGACACCGAAATTGAGATCCCCGAATAAATGCAGTCCGACACCAGAATTACGACGCTAAAAAACCCGAGCAACGCCGCCACACGCGAAGCGAACTCTGCGACGACGTACCACTACGCGTAAGCTCCAAAAGGCCGCCCGCGCGGCCGGCATGGAGCGGGCCCCGCAAGATCTTTCACCCCCAAAACCTCGTGGCGAGAACCCTAAGAAAACAAATCGCCCCAGCTGACGTCAGATTGCAACTGGCGGAGCCCGTGGCGTCGGGGGCCTGGGGTGCGCGGGGCGTCGATAAGCCCGAGGGAATCTGAAGGAACCCGCCGCAGGCGGGTGACGAAGATGACGACGGGGCAGTCCGGAGCGAAGGCTCCGGACCGCAATCGTTGCCCCGCGCGCCCCAGGCCCCCGACGCCACGGGCGTCTCAAGAACCCACCACCACCGACAACAACAACAACAACAACAACAACAACAACAACAACAACAGAACCAAACCCTAAGCCGCCACCGCCCGAACCCAACTCACCGCATGGCACCGAACCTGCCGCCCCGCCACGACACTCACCTCTGGCACATCCGTGCGGCACTCATCTCTTGCGTCCGGACACCGGGGATGAAACGTGCATCCCGCTGGCGGTTGGATCGGATTTGGCACCTCTCCCCCCATCGGCTCCCGATCCCGTCTGGGATCTTCCAGATCGGGAATCGTATCCAGCAACATCCGCGTATACGGATGCTGCGGGGCATCGAATAGCTGATCAGCCGGCGCCTGCTCGACGATTCTTCCCAGGTACATCACCGCCACGTTATCCGACACGTGGCGCACCACCGACAGGTTGTGGCTGATGAACACATACGTCAGCCCGAACTCTTTCTGCAAGTCGCCCATCAGGTTCAGAATCTGCGCTTGCACCGACACGTCCAGCGCGGACGTGGGCTCGTCGCAGACCAGAAATTCCGCTTCCGTCGCCAACGCACGGGCAATCGAAATACGCTGTCGTTGACCGCCCGAGAACTCATGCGGAAAGCGCCCCGCGTCGCTGGCGGACAAGCCCACCAGTTCCAGCAGCTCGTCCACGCGGCGGCGCGTTTCGGCGGGCGTTGGCCGCAAGCCCAGCGTAATGATGGGTTCGGCCACGATGTTGCCCACACGCCAGCGCGGGTTCAGGCTGGCGTAGGGGTCCTGGAAAATCATCTGCGGGTGCAACACGCCGCCTGAACGGTTGCGGCCATACGCCAGCTTGCCGCGCGTGGGGGCAACCAGGCCCACCAGCAGCTTCGCAAGGGTCGACTTGCCGCAACCCGATTCGCCCACGATGCTTAGCGTCGTGCCTCTTGGCACGGCCAGCGATACGCCATCCACCGCCTTCAACGTTTGCGCCGGCTGCCGTGACAGCGTGCGTTCCAGCCAGGGCGGCGACACGTCGAACCAGCAGGCAAGGTCATCGGCCCGCAAGAGAAAATCATCGTTACGCGGCATGGGCGACTCCTCCTTGATGCAGCCAGCACGCACTGACCGTCGCGCCGGTTGGCGATGGCGCGAGCGCCGGGCGTGTCTGTGCGCAGCGCGGGCCCGCCAGCGTGCAGCGGGGATGAAACGCGCAGCCATCGGGCATGGCGTGCAAGCGCGGCATGGCGCCGTCGATCTGGTTCAGGCGCGCAGCGCGATGCCTCAAGCCCGGAATCGCATTCATCAAGCCCTGCGTGTAGGGATGACCGGGCCGGCGCAGCACGTCCAGCACCGGGCCGATCTCCACAATGCGGCCCGCGTACATCACCGCCACGCGGTCAGCCGTTTCGGCAATCACGCCCATGTCGTGCGTCACCAGCAGCACCGACGTGCCCTGCTCGCGGCACAGCCGGCGCAGCAGCGCGGTGATCTGCGCCTGCACCGACACGTCCAGCGCCGTCGTCGGTTCATCCGCGATGATCAGCGCCGGCCGCGCGGCCAAGGCCAGCGCAATCACCACGCGCTGACGCATGCCGCCAGAGAACTGGTGCGGATAGTGATCAATGCGCTTGTCGGCAGCAGGAATGCCCACCGCCAGCAGCAGCTCCAGCGCACGCGCGCGTGCGGCCGCCGCGGATGACTTGTCGTGGTGGCGGATGGTTTCGACCAGTTGGTCGCCCACCGTGAACAAGGGGTGCAGGCTAGTCAGCGGGTCTTGAAAGATGGCGCCGATTTCCTTGCCGCGCAGACGCTGGCGCGCCTTGGGCGGCAGGTTGTCGATGCGCTTGCCCGCCAGATGGATCTCGCCGCCGCCCAAGCGGCCGGGCGGCTCCAGCAGGCCGATCACCGCCATCCCGGTCAGGGACTTGCCCGCGCCGGACTCCCCCACCATGCCCAGGATTTCGCCGGGCTGGATATCGAAACTGATGTCGCGCGTGGCGACCAGCGTGCCGTGGCGCGTGGGAAATTCCACCGACAGGCCGCGCACGGACAACGTCGGAATACCTGCCGGGCCAGTCTGGGCCGGCGGCTGCGTGTTGTTGGGAACAATGGCCATCATGACGGGCTCCTTGCGGGACGCGGATAGCTTGAGGAAAAAATCTGCTCAACCGGGGGATGCCCCCAGGTGCGGTCGGGATAGCGTGCAACCAGGCCGTCGAACTGCGCCTGCGCCTGTTCTTGCGCCAGACGGGCGTCGAAGCCGGGGATATGGCCGTCGATCATGACGAAGCGGCCATCGATGATCACCTGCGACACATCACGGCCGCTGCCGCTGACCATCAAGGTCTGGATCGGGTCGATCATCTGGCCGTTGCGGTCGTGCGAGAAATCGAACACCACGATGTCGGCCTTGGCGCCTACGGCCAAGCGGCCCAGGTCCGGCCGCCCCAACGCATTGGCGCCGCCCACCGTGGCGGCGTCGTAATAGTCTTCGGAGCGCACGGCCTCGGTCGAACCGTCGGCCACGCGGCACAGCATCATTCCGACCTGCATGTTCAACACCATGTCGGGCGGCCAGGTGTCCGTACCCATGCCGATGTTCACCCCTTGCTTGCGATACCGCGCGAAGGACTCCAATGTCGCGCCGTGGCGCGCCGACACCAACGGGCAATGCACGATGCTGGCGCCGGCGTCGCGGATGATGTCGAGATCACGCCCCGGGCGATCAATATGGCGCGACCCCGACACATACGTGCCATGCGGCAGCAGCGCGCGTTCGGACAAAAATCCCAAGCTTTGCAGCCATTCCGGCGGACTCATGCCGTGCTGCTCCACGACCAGGTCATATTCCAGGCGCGATTGGCAGCAATGCAGCCGGATCGGCATCTCCCGTTCACGCGCGGCGGCGGCTGACATGCGCAACAAGTCTGGCGTACAGGTTTCGATGCGGTCGGGAGACAGCATGGCGCGCACGCGGCCGTCGTGGCGCCCTTCGATTTCGTCGCAAAACGCCAAGGCGTCGGACAGGCCCGCCATGCCGCGCACCTCGTCGTAGTGGCAACGAATCTTGCCTTCGGCATCCACATACGTGTGCCCGCTGCGGTAGGCCGGCCCCAGATACACGCGCAAGCCCAGCTCGCCTGCGGCGTTGGCCGCCGACAGGAATTCTTCGCGGGTTTCACCCCATACGCGGTAGAACAGCGACGCAATCGGCAGCGCCGTGGTGATGCCGTTGCGGATCAGCTGCGCAAACGCGTAGCGCTTCTGAAACGCCAATTCGGCGGGGGTATACATCTCATACGGCCCGCGCTTCATGTAGCTGTCGGGCCAGATCCGGCCCTTGCGCCACGCGGGCGAATTGTCAAAGCCCAGGATGGTGGTGTCCAGGTCTGACAAGGCGTCCAAGTCCACGAAACCTGGCCCGATCACCGCTCGGCCGTAATCGTGGCGGCGCGCCACCGGCCCCGGATAGTGGTGGCCGACGTAGACGATGCGGTCGTCCTCGAACACGACTTCACCATTCTCATACAGGCAATGGCGGCCGTTCTCGTGGCCCACCACCCAACGGGCCGTCAGCAGGATGGGGCCTTCGGCGGCGGGCATCACGGCGCCTCCACCAAGGCGCGGCCATCGCGCGCGACCACGCGGCCGCGCTTGACGACCAGTTTTCTTACCGGACGCGACACGATGGCCTCGGCCACCGTCTCGGCTTGCACCAACACGAAGTCGGCATGGCAGCCGGGTGCCAGCCCGTAGTCGGCCAGCTTCATGACGCGCGCGTTGCCATAGGTGGCCACGTCCAGCGCCAGCGCCAGCTCGTCGTCGCGGCGGAAGTTGTTGCGCAGGCCCACCAGCATGGTGCGTTCCAGCATGTCGGGTTTGCCGTAAGGCCCCCAGGTATCGCGCATGCCATCATTGCCCGTACAGATCGTGACGCCCGCCGCACGCAGGCTGGCCACATGCGGCACCGGGCGCGACGCCGAGCCCGTTGTCATGATGTGCACGCCCGCCTTCAGCAAGCCCTCGGTCAGCGCCTGCACCGCCTGCGTGTCGGGCATGCCCAGACAGAACGAGTGCGACAAGGTGACCTTGCCCTGCATGCCCAGCGCCAGCACGCGGTCTATCGTCATCTGCATCGAAAACGCGCCCAGCTCGCCGGCCTCGTGCAGGTGGATGTCGATGGGCTTGCCATGCTTGTCGGCCAGCCCGAAGATGGCATCCAGATGGCCCTTGGGATCGCGGTCCATGCCGGCCGGGTCCAGCCCGCCCACCACTTCCGCGCCCATGCGCAGGGCCTCGTCCATCAGCTCCAGCGTGCCGGGGCGAATCAGCAACCCGCTTTGCGGAAAGGCGACGAGTTCCACGTCGATCTGGTCACGGTATTGTTCGCGGGCGCGCATCACGCCTTCGATGGCAGCCAGGCCGATATCCGTGTCCACATCCACATGGCTGCGGATATGGCTGGTTCCATCGGCGATCGACATCACGATCTGCCGCGCCGACTGCCGGTAGGGATCAATACCCAAGCGCTTCTTTTCAGCGCGCTCGTTGTCGATCTTGTCGATCAGCCGCGGCCCGACCTCGTTGCGATACCAGGGCATGCCGTACATCGTCTTGTCCAGATGCGCGTGGGCGTCGATCAGCCCCGGCAACATCAGCGCGCCGCCCCCATCCACCACCAGCGCGCCTTCCAGCGACGAGGCGCTCAGCGCCGGGTTGCCCTGCGCCGGGTTGCCCTGCGCCGGGTTGACCATCGCCGGGTTGTCCCGCGCCGGGTTGCCCACCGCCGGGATGCCCCGCGCCGGGATGCCCCGCGCCAGAATGCGCCCGTCGCGCACCAGCACCGATGTCAGCTCGCCACCGGCCGGACGGACGTTCGTATACAGCGTTGCGTTTTCCATGCTTCAACCTTTATTCAACAGCGCGCCTCAGCGCAAACGGGGGTTCAGCGCATCGCGCAGCCAGTCGCCCAGCAAGTTCACCACCAGCACAATCAGGCTCAGATACAGGGCGGGAAACACCACCACCCACCATTGCCCCGAAAACAGGAACTGGTTGCCCAGACGAATCAAGGTGCCCAGCGACGGTTCAGTAGGCGGCATGCCCACGCCCAGAAAGCTCAGCGTGGCCTCGATCAAAATGGCCAGGCCCAGGTTCAGCGTGGCCGTCACCATCACCGGCGTCAGCGTGTTGGGCAGGATGTGCGTGAGCATGATGCGCATTGGGCTCACGCGGATCAGCCGCGCCGCCTGCACGTATTCCTTGCCGCGCTCAACCAGCGCCGACGCCCGCACCGTGCGCGCGTATTGCACCCAATTGGTCATCGAAATCGCCAGGATCAGGATCACCGCCGACAACGTTTCGCGCAGGCCCGGGGGCAGCAGCTGGCGGAACACTGCCGTCACCAGGATGGCGACCAGAATGGTCGGGATGCTGAGCAGCGTGTCGCCCAGGCGCATCAGCGCGTTATCGACCCAGCCACCGAAGTAACCGGCCGCCAAGCCCACCATCAGCCCGATCGCCAGCGACAACACCACCGTCGCCAATCCAATGACCAGCGACATGCGCGAGCCATACAAAATGGCCGACCACACATCGCGGCCCTGCGTGTCCGTGCCCAGCAGGAACTGCGGGTCGGCGCCGTCCACCCAGAATGGCGGCAGCTCGGCGTTCAGCAAGTCCAGCTGCGCCAGATCGTAGGGGTTCTGCGTCGCGATCCACGGCGCGAACACGGCCAGCAGCACCACCACCAGCAGCACGATGCTCGCGCCCATGGCCACGTAATCGTGCCGCAGGCTCCACCACAGATCGCTTTGCAGGAAGCGCGACAACCGGCTTTGCGCACCGCCCTTGAAGGGTTTGGTACCGGGCTTGGAGGCGGGTTTGGCGGCGGGTTTGGTAAAGGGATTAGTGAGCATTTGCGCCTCCTTTGACGTGCTGGCTGCGCAGGCGCGGGTCAACCACGCCGTACATCATGTCCACCAACGTGTTCAGCGCCACGAAGATGAAGGACACGATCACCAGATAGGCGGCCATGACGGGAATGTCCACGAACATGACCGATTGGATGAACAACAGCCCCATGCCCGGCCACTGGAAGACGGTTTCCGTGATCAGCGCGAAGGCGATCAGGTTGCCGATCTGCATGCCCGTCACGGTGATGACGGGCATCAGACAGTTGCGCAGGGCCAGCCGGAAGTGAACGATGCGGTTCGGCAGGCCGCGGGCGCGCGCGAACTTGATGAATTCCGTGCGCAGCGTTTCCAGCATTTCGGCGCGCACCAGCCGCATGATCAGCGTGATCTGGAACAACGCCAGGGTGATTGACGGCAGCACCAGCGCGGCCCGGCCCGATGGCGTCAACAGCCCCGTGGACCACCAGCCGATCTTCACCGTTTCCCCCCGGCCAAAGCCCGGCAGCCAGCCCAGCTGCACCGAAAAGATCAGGATCAGCATGATGCCGACCACGAAGCTGGGCAGCGAAATGCCCAGGATGGACACAAACTGCAAGGCCTGCGCCAAACGGGATTTTCGATAGATGGCCGTCAGCACGCCCAGCGGCACGCCGATCACCAGCGACAGCAGCGTCGCCATCATCACCAGTTCAAACGTGGCCGGAAAGCGTTCGGCCACCAGCGCGAACACGTCCTGTTGATTGCGGTACGAAATGCCGAACTCGCCTTGCGCGGCGTTCGTGACGAAGTGCACGAACTGCATGCCCACCGACGCGTTCAGCCCCAGGCGTTCGCGCAGTTCGTCGCGCTGCGTCTGCGAGGCCTGCTCGTTCAACATCATGTCGACGGGGTCGCCGACAAAGCGGAATATCACAAAGGCCAGCAACGCCACCGCCAGCATCACGCCAACCGCGTTGAAGACCCGTCTAACAATGAACGCCAGCATGTGTGGCTCCCTTCAAACCCGATGTCAGACTCTGGCGGCAGCGCCCGGCTTCAGACGCCGCCCCCGCTCATACGCCCATCACGGCGCGTTACTGCATGCGCCCGTCACGGCGCGTTACTGCCCGCGCCCGTCACAGCGCGCTACTGCATACGCACCGTCCACAGCCGAGCCTTGTTGTCCGGCATTTGCAGCACGTCGCCCACCTTGTCGCCCACGGCCCAGGCCATCGGCTGCTGGTGCAGCGGCAGGAAGCGCACATCGTCATGCAGGGTCTGCAACACCTCGGACATCATCTGGATGCGCTTCGGGCGATCCATCTCGGCGGCGGCCGCATCGATCTTGGCGTCAAGCGCGGCATCGCCCCACTGCCCCCAGTTGAAGACGCCAGCGGGGCCGGTGCGGCTATGCATCACTTGCAGCAGAATCGACAAGGCATCAATCTGCGGCTCGTTGGCCCAGCCGTGGATGGTGATGTCGAACTCGCCGCGCGAACGCTTCGGGTTCTGCAACGAACGCGGCCCGCTGGCGAGCGACGCCTTCACCCCGATGCGCGCCCACATCGACGCGGCGGCCTGGCACAGTTCTTCTTCGTTCACGAACATGTCGTTCGAACACAGCAGCGACACCGTGAAGCCATCGGGATACCCGGCATCCGCCAGCAGCTTCTTGGCCTTCGCGGCGTCAAACGGCAAGCGCTCTTCCTGCTTGACCTCGTAGCCCGGAATCGACGGGGCCACCAGTGCGCCCGTGGTGCGCGACAAGCCGCGCATCACGCGCTTTTGCAACAGATCGGGCGACAGCGCCATGTACAGCGCCTGACGCACGCGCAGGTCTTTCAGCGGGTTCTTGTCGGTGATGTTCGAACCGACGAGCTTGTCGCCCAGGTTGAAACCGAAGTACAGCGTGCGCAGCTCGGTGGATGCCAGCACCTTCACGTTGGAAGCGGCGCGCAGGCGGTCAAGATCCTGCAACGGCGCGTTCTCGGTGAAGTTGATGTCGCCCGACAGCAGCGCGGCCACCCGGGTCGGCGCGGACGCGATGGGCGTGAATTCGATGCGGTCCAGGTTGTGGCGGGGTTTGTCCCACCAGTCTTTGTTCACGACCAGCACGGTGCGCGTGTCGGGCCGGTACGACTCCACCTTGAACGGGCCGGTGCCGTTGGCGTTGTGCGTGGCGTAGCCCTCGATCTTCTTGGCGGCGTCCGTCGGCTTGGTGCTGTTGTTGTCCACCAGCCACTGGCGGTTGAAGATGAAGATGTTGGTCAGGTCGTTCAACATCAGCGGGTACGGGTGCGTCATTTCGATGTCGACGGTGAAGTCGTCCACCTTGCGCACGGCTTTGAAGGCGGGCAGGTTGCCCTTCAAGGGCGACGCGTCATCCGACACGCGGGTCATCGAAGCGACGACGTCGTCCGCCGTGAACGGCGCGCCGTTGTGGAACTTCACGCCCTGGCGCAGCTTGAAGCGCAACACGGTGGGCGACGTGGCTTCCCAGGATTCGGCCAGCGCCGGGGTGATGTTGAATTTGTCGTCGTAGCGGATCAGCGCTTCGTACACATGGTTAAGAAACGCCAGGTTGAACGTGCTGCCGTAGGAATACGGGTCCAGCGAATCCAGGTCGCGCGCGGCGCCCCACTTCAGCGTGTTGGCGGCCGAAGCCCCCGAGATGGCCGACAACGCGATCACGGCGCCGGCTGTCCATTTGAGCAACGTCTTCATGGCTGCAACTCTCCCTTGTCTATCGGTTTTCAATACCGGTTTGATGTGGCCGGGGGCAGGCCCGGCGCTGTGTGTGAAGTGATCGGTCCGGCCGGGCTGGGCTGGGCTGGGCTGGGCTGGGCTGGGCTGGGCTGGGCTGGCCGGGCAGGTCTGGCCGGGTAGGTCCGGGGTTGGCCAGATCACGCCGGGGCGAACTGGCGTTGCGCGCGGTCCAGCGAGGCCAGCGCCAGCACTTGCGCAAGCGCCGCGCGGTAGGAATCGATGATGGGCACGGCGGGTTTGCGCGGCAGCACGGGCAGATAGCCGGCCAGCGCCGCGCCCGCCACGATCACCACGTCGGCGCCCTGCGCCACGGCGGCATCCAGCGCGCGGCTGACCTCGGCGGCGGACTCGGGCGTGCGCGACACGTAATCCAGCGCGTTGCCCGGCAAGGCGATGATGCCGGCGCAGCGCGCGTCCAGGCCAAGCTGGCGGATCTGTTCGCGCAACATGCCGGGCCAACGCTGCCCGACGGTCACGATGGCGTAGCGGTCGCCGCGCTGCATGGCGGCCATGATCGACGCTTCGGCCATGCCCACCACCGGCACGCTCAAGGTTTCGCGCACGGCGCCAATGCCGGGCTCGCCAAAACAGGCCAGTAAGCAGGCATCGAACGGCGCCTCGGCCTGCGTCACTTCGCGCTCCACGGTTTCCAGCACGGCGTGGGCGGCCACGGCGGCTTCCACGCGGCTGGCGATGTAGGCCGGGCCGAACACGGCGGTCACGGCATGCACGTGAGCGGCGCCGTCAAAGAACACGCGCGCCTGGTTGGCCAGACTGGTGGTCAGGTCGGACGTGGTGTTGCCGTTGACCACCAGCAGGCGGTAGGGCTGAAAGGCGGGCCGATTGATCGCGGGCGGATCAAGGACGATGGCGTCGTGCGTGGCTGGCATGAAACAAACCTCTGTCGGTATGTATACAAACACACGGCTCAACCCTGATAGATCTGAGCTATTTTGTATAAATGTTTGTATACGATTTATGCCGACAATGTACGCGCTTCAAATCTGCCTTCAAGCTATCGCTAACCCTTACCGTCAGCTGGTGTATGCTTGCCTACACCCCGCAGTGCGCGCCGGCAGCGAATGCCGGACCCCTCCCATTACAATGAAAATGCGCATGCACAGGAGCCAATAAGACGATGACAACCCTCGCGCCGCCGGCCAACGAGCCCGCCAAGAAAGACACAAATCGCAGCGAAATCGTATACATAAATTTGCGCCGCGCCATCATTGAGCAGGCGCTGCTGCCTGGCGACAAGCTGCCCGAAGACATCATCGGCGAGCGCTTTGGCGTCAGCCGGACCATCGTGCGGGGCGTGCTGACGCGCTTGTTCAGTGAAGGGCTGGTGGATTTACGGCCCAACCGCGGCGCGGCGGTAGCGCGCCCGAGCCTGGAAGAAGCGCACGACATTTTCGAAGCCCGCCGCTGCCTGGAACGCGACGTGGCGCGCCGGCTGCTGCAACACATCACCGAAGCCGGGCTGACGCGGCTGGCGCAGCATGTGAAAGAAGAGGAAGCGGCCCGCAAGCGCAACAGCACGAACGAATCCATCCGGCTGTCGGGCGAATTCCACATCCTGATGGCCGAGCTGTCGGGCAATGCGGTGTATGCCCGCTACGTGAACGAGATTGTGTCGCGCTGCTCGCTGATCCTGGCGCTTTACGGCCGGCCGCATTCAAGCGAATGCGCGGTCAGCGAACACATGGAAATCGTGGAAGGGTTGCGTGCGCGCGACGAGAAGCATGTGCTGCATCTGCTGGAGCACCATCTGGAATCCGTCACCGCGCGCGCGCTGCTCAGCACGGACGGCGCAGGCGTGCGCGATATCCGCAAGATCCTGGATCGATACGGCACGTAGGGCCGGGCCCGCCCGATGGGCGTGCCGGTTCCCCCGAGAATGAGAAAAGCGCCCGGTCGGGGCGCTTTTTCGTTCTTGGGCCTAGATTTCGCGTTCTTCCGTCTTGAGGTTGTTGTCGCGAGCGAAATCCACCACGAACTTGTACGCCAGCGGTTCCAGGTCGCGCAAACGCAAGTCGACCACGATTCCGCGCACGCCGTCGATAACGACGGGCAGCACATAAGGCGAATAGGTGAGGTGGTTACCAGCACAGCCGGCGGGCCGGAATTGTGCCATTACGCCAGCGAGCCGCTCCGCCCAATCGCTGGGGCGGAATCGGCTACCGCTTTCGGTAACGCCATGAATTACGAATTGTCTGACGCGAGTTGCCATGAGTTCTTCACTACAGCGCGCCTTTCACGAAAGCCGGATCTTCGGCGTGATCAAACATGCGCCCTGCGCCGCGAATTGTATATGATTGATCCTTTGCCCTCTTTCAAAAGCCGTTTCCCCCAGGGAATCGCGTCTGAACCTATCGAAAAGAGGGCCGATTTTTTTGGTAATCCCCCAGGAGGATCCGCAATGACCTCGCCTCTGGCCAATATTTATGCCCGCCTGCCGGTTGCGTTCACGCACGGCCAGGGCGTCTGGTTGTGGGATGCCGAAGGCCGAAAATATCTGGACGCACTCGCCGGCATCGGCGTGTCTTGCCTGGGCCACGCCCATCCGAAACTGGTTGCCGCCATCAGCGAGCAGGCCGCGCGCGTCATCCACACGTCGAACATCTACGAAGTGCCCCAGCAGACGGCCTTGGCCGCGCGCCTGACGGCCTTGTCCGGCATGCAGGAAGTTGCGTTCAACAACAGCGGCTCTGAAGCCAACGAGGCCGCCATCAAGCTGGCGCGCTACTACGCCTACCAACGCGGCAACAAGCACGCCCACATCATCACCATGGACTCGTCCTGGCATGGCCGCACGCTGGCCACGCTGGCGGCCACCGGCAGCGACAAGGCGCGCAAGGGTTTCGAACCCCTGCCCTCGGGCTTCATCCAGGTGCCCTACAACCATCTTGACGCCGTGCGCAACGCGGGTGACGCTGAACCGCGCACCACGGCGGTGCTGCTGGAAGTGCTGCAAGGCGAAGGCGGCATTCGCCCGTCCGACATCGCCTATCTGCAAGCGCTGCGCCGTTTGTGCACCGAACGCGGCTGGCTGCTGATGATCGACGAAGTGCAGTCCGGCATCGGCCGGACCGGCAAGTGGTTCGCCCACCAGTGGGCAGACATCGTGCCGGACGTCATGACCTTGGCCAAGGGCCTGGCGGGCGGCGTACCCATCGGTGCGATGCTGGCCGCTGGCCCCGCCGCGGGCGTCTTCACGCCGGGCAGCCATGGCACAACCTTCGGCGGCGGCCCGCTGGTGTGCGCAGCCGGCCTTGCCGTGCTGGACACGCTCGAATCCGAAAATCTGCTGCACAACGCCCTCACCGTGGGCGACTACCTGAAAGACAAGCTGGCCAGCGCCCTGTCAGGCACCCCAGGCGTGACCGAGGTGCGTGGCCGGGGCCTGATGCTGGGCATCGAGCTTGCGCGCCCCTGCGGCGTGCTGGCGCTGCGTGCGCTGGAAGCCGGCCTGCTCATCAACGTCACGCGCGACCGCGTCATCCGTATGCTGCCGCCCCTGATCCTGAACCATCAAGAGGCGGACCAGATCGTCAACACCCTGGTTCCGCTCATCCAACAGTTCCTGGCCGAAAAACCATAATCAACGTCCCGCCCGGGCCACGAGCCTGGCGAGACCCAATGACCTGCGACATCACCATGACTCCTCCCACGACTCAAAACGGCCCGTTGCGGCATTTTCTTCAGTTCAAAGATTTCTCGCCCGCCGAGATCGCCTACGTGCTGGACCGCGCGCGCCTGATCAAAGAAAAGTTCAAGCGCTACGAACCCCACATGCCGCTGCACGACCGCACGCTGGCGATGGTGTTTGAAAAGGCCAGCACCCGCACCCGCGTGTCGTTTGAAGCCGGCATGTACCAGATGGGCGGATCGGTCATCAACCTGACCTCGAACGATTCGCAGCTGGGCCGCTCGGAGCCCATCGAAGACACCGCGCGCGTCATCTCGCGCATGGTCGACATCGTCATGATCCGCACGTTCGAGCAGACCCGCATCGAGCGCTTCGCCTCGCATTCGCGCGTGCCGGTCATCAACGGCCTGACCAACGAATTCCACCCCTGCCAGATCCTGGCCGACATCTTCACCTACATCGAGCACCGCGGCCCCATCGCCGGCAAGACGGTGGCCTGGGTGGGCGACGCCAACAACATGGCCTACACGTGGCTGCACGCGGCCGAAATGCTGGGCTTCACGCTGCATGTGTCCACACCGGCCGGCTACGAGCTCGAAGCCTCGCGCATCGGCACGCCGTCCGCCAAGGTGCTGCGCCAGTTCAAAGACCCCATGGAGGCGTGCAAGGGCGCGCACCTGGTCACGACCGACGTCTGGACCAGCATGGGCTACGAAGCTGAAAACGAAGAGCGCCGCGCGGCGTTTGCCGACTGGTGCGTGGATGCCGAAATGATGGCCGCGGCCGACGCCGAAGCCGTCTTCATGCACTGCCTGCCCGCCCACCGCGGCGAAGAAGTCACCGGTGAAGTCATCGACGGCCCGCAAAGCGTGGTCTGGGACGAAGCCGAAAACCGTTTGCACGTGCAAAAGGCGCTGATGGAATTCCTGCTGCTGGGCCAATTGAAGTAAGCCCGCTTGGCATGGAAAAGGGCCTGGATGTCTTGCGATATCCAGGCCCTTTCTGTTGCTTTCGATGCTTGGCGGCAGCGATCAGCGCAGCGTGCGTTCCCACGCGGCGATGGCGTCGGCCACCGCTTGCGGCTTCTCGGGCACCAACGCATGCCCTGCCCCATCAATCACCACCACCGACACCCGGCTACCGAACTCATCGCGGATTTCGTTGCGCGTGGCGGGCGGCTTGAACAAGTCCAGCTCGGCCTGCAAATCCAGCAGGGGTTTGTTGCCGCCCGACCACCAATCGGATTGCTGCGTCGCCTTGCCCGCCAGACGCTGGCTTTCGCTGACCTCGGGATACCAGCCATTGAGCCACACGCGCGCGTCGTTGGCCGGCGCGAAGAACGCGTACTGAATGGACTTCAAGCGTTCGGCGTCCGGCAGCGATAGCTCGGCGCTGCGGTCCACGTGTTCGCTCAAGCCCTTGGGATACTGCTTGGCTGCGGCGGCCACGATGACGACGCCGCGCACCAGTTCGGGGTGATCCACGCCCGTCGTGCGCGCCACCCAATTGCCAAAGGCATGGCCGACCATCACGACAGGCTGGCGCGCCACGTTGCGAATCACCGCCGCCTGATCTTCGGCCAGATCGTGCAGCGTGATGCCGGACATCGGCCCCGTGCTGCCGCCGATGCCGCGCGGTTGCGGACGCAATACGCGGTAGCCGGCTTGCACGAAACGGTCGGCCAGCACGTCGAAATCTTCCGCGCCACGGCCGCGCGACGGCAGCAACACCAGCGCCGGGCCCGTCCCCTGGTCCAGCACTTCGATGCTGGCGCCGTTGCCCACCACCACATTCACGCGCTTGGGCGCATCGGCCAACGCGGGGCTAGCGGCCACGGCCGCGCACGACAGCGTCAGGCCACTTAGCAAGAACTTCATCATCATGTCTCCTCGGTTCGGGTCTGCGCCCGCTGCGTTTACAGGATTTTGCGGAACATCGTCCGGCGCGTATTGCGAAACGACGGGCGCACGCGGCTGCTCCAATCGGTGGCGCGCACCGCCAGCCACGGCGGGCTGCCGAAGGTTTCGCGCGTGTGCAGGTCGTAGCAGGCCAGATAGCGCGGCGCTTCGTCGCGGCATTCATACCGCATCGCGCGCACCGTGCCCGGCACGGATGCCAGACCCGGCAAATGCTCCTGGTCGTACCAGGCGTTCAGATCGGCGTCGGCCTCGGGCACGACATCGGTTTCAACGATGTAGTGCCACGGCGCATCCTGCCCGGCCGATGCGCCCGCCAAGTCCAGCGTCTGATGCAGCACGCGCGCCCGCGCACCGGGAAAACTCTCGGCCAGACGCGCCTGAATCTCGGGCAACGCGTCCGGTGCGCCGCGCAGGTACACGTAGGTGTCTTCCTCTTCCAGCGCGGCGAACGCGCTGACGGACACGCCCGTCAGCCCTTGCGTCAAACGTTGGGCCATATCCGCCGCGCGCGCTTCGTCAAAGCGCTCGCCCAGCGACACCAGCAATACCGATTCCTGCACAGTCTTCTCCTTTCAGTGGCCGACGCGCAACGCCACAAGGAAGCGCGACACCATGTTGTACGCCCCCACCGTGGCCGCCAGCTCGACCAATTGCGTGTCATCGTAGCGTGCGCGCAAGGGCGCGAACACAGCGTCCGGCACTTCAATGTCGCGCGTCATGGCGTCGGTCAGCGCCAGCACCTCGGCCTCGCCGGGCGCCAACCCGTCGACGGCATCGGGCGCGGGGTTGCTGCGCAGCGCATCGATCACCTGCTGCGGCATGCCGCCCGCCAGCGCATGCGGCACGTGCGCATCGAATTCATAAGGCGCGTTGTTCAACGTCGCCACGCGCAGAATGATCAGCTCGCGCAAGCGCGGCGCCAGCGACGTCTTCTGGCGGATGGCGGTCAGCATGGCTTCCCAGCCTTCGACCACGGCGGGGCTGTTCAGCAGCACCTGATACAGCGGTGAAATCCGGCCGCGCGCGGCGCTGATGCGCGCCTCAAGCGTGGCCAGTTCCTGACGGGTGCCCGGTTCAACGGGCGCAACTCGGCTTGCGCTCATGTTTACTCCGGACGAATGTTCTTGCGCTGGATCAGCGCGGTCCACTTGTCGCGGTCGGACGCGATCAAAGCGGCCAGTTCTTGCGGCGAGCTGGGCGCAGCCTGCGCGCCGAATTTCTCAAGCTTGGCGCGCACGGCTTCGTTGCCCAATGCGGCGCGCACGGCCTGGTTCAGCTTGTCAACGGTGGCGGGGGGCGTGGACGCGGGCGCCACGATGCCATACCAGTTGTTCGACTCGACGCCCGCAATGCCCTGCTCGGCCAGCGTCTTCACGTCCGGCAACAGCGGGTGGCGCGTCGGCGCGGCGATGCCCAGCGGCTTCAGCTTGCCGCCCTGGATGTGGCCGATCAGGCCCGGCACGTCGCCAAAGAATCCGGCAACCTGATTGCCCATCACGTCGTTAATGACGGGCGCGGCGCCCTTGTACGGCACATGCAGCACGTTGGCCTTGCTGGCGTCGGCAAACATTTCCATCGTCAGATGCGGAATGCTGCCGATGCCCGACGACCCAATCGCCACCGACTGCGACGCGGCTTGCGACTTCTTCACGAAATCGGCGGCGTCGGTGGCCGGGTTGGACGGGTTCACGACGAACACCGTTGCGTTGTTCACGACCTTGGACACGGGCGCAAAGTCGCGCACCGGATCGTAAGGCAGGTCTTTGTAAAGCGCCGGGCTGATCGCCACCGCGCCCACGCTCGTCAGAAACAGCACCGAACCATCGCCCGGCGCCTTGGCCACATAGGCCGCGGCGATGTTGCCGTTGGCGCCGGCCTTGTTTTCAACGATGACCTGCTGCTTGAGCTCCTTGCCCAATTGCTCGGCCAACACACGCCCCACCAGATCCACCGGCCCGCCGGGCGGGAACGCGATGATCAGGCGGACGGGGCCATCGGCGTGCGCCGCGCTGACCGCGGCCAGGCTCAGCACGGTGGCCGAGATGATTTTCTTGAACATGGTGTCTCCTCAATGAATGAATTTTTATGGCCTGACGAACAGGCGTCGCCGATTACAGAAATCCGTACAGCCGGGCCGGGTTGTCGACCAGCACGCGTTGGCGCAACGCGGCGTCGGGACACGCTTCGAAAAACGTATTCACCAATTCGCCGTCGTCGGGCATATCGCCCGCCACGTTCGGATGCGGCCAGTCGGTGCCCCACAAGGTGCGGTCGGGCATGGCGTCGATCAGGGCGCGCACAAACGGAATGCCTTCGGCGAAGGGCCGCTTGCCGGACGCGATGCGGTCAATGCCCGACACCTTGACCCACGCTTGCGGCACATCCGCCAAGCTGAGCAAGGCGCGCATCGCGGGGGAATCCAGACCATCGGCCGCCTTCAGCCGGCCCATGTGGTCCACGACGAACGGCACCGGCAACGCCAGCAATCGCGGCAGCAAGTCGGGCAGCATGGCGCCGTCCACGTGCAGGCACAGATGCCAGCCCAGCGGCGCAATCAGCGACACCACATGGTCGAACACCGCCGGGTCGGGCGCGCCGCCCAGGTGCGGCACGAAATTGAATCGCGCAGCGCGCACGCCGCCGTCATGCAGCCGCTTGACGCTATCGGCCGTAGCGTCCGCGCCCAACAGCGCCACGCCCCGATAACGGCCGCCGCTTTGCGCCAGCGCATCCAGCAAGGCGCTGTGGTCCGACCCATGGCAATTGGCCTGCACCACCACGGCGCGCTCAATGCCCAGATGCGCGTGCAAGGCCGCCATCTTTGCGTAGGGCGCATCAGGCGGCGTGTACGAGCGGCCCTCGGCGTACGGGAACACATCGCCCGGCCCGAAGACATGGCAATGGGCGTCGCACGCGCCAGGCGGCAAGGCGTGGCGGGGACGGGAAGGAGACGCAAGCGGAGGGCGGCAATCTGGCACGGGCGAATTCCTGCGGGGAAACCGACATCGTCCCGGATTGCGGGCTGACTAACAATGCTATATCTTTGATTTCAGATATAGAAAAACCATATATCAGATGGACCTCAAGCAAATCGAATACTTCGTCAGGGTCGCCGAGCGGCGCAGCTTCTCGCGCGCCGCCGAAATGCTGGACGTGGCCCAACCCACGCTCAGCCGGCAGGTGCGCCTGCTGGAACTCGAACTCGGCCAGCATCTGCTGTACCGCAACGGCCGCGGCGCGGAACCCACCGAGGCCGGCCTGCGCTTTCTGGAACACGCCCGCGCATTGCTGACGCTGGCCGAACGCGCCAAGGAAGATTTGCAAACGCTGCGAGAAACGCCCACGGGCAAGGTCGTGGTGGGCCTGCCGCCGCGCATCGCGCGCGTGCTGACGCCGCCGCTGGTGCAGGCCTTTCGCCGCAGCTTTCCCGACGCCTCTATCGCGGTTGCCGAAGGCCTGAGCGCCCAGGTGCGCGAATGGCTGCTGGCGGGCCGTGTCGACCTGGCCCTGCTGTACGACCCCGCGCCCTCGCCCCAGCTGGCGTATGAATCGCTGTTTCGCGAAGACCTGGTGCTGGCCGCCGCGGCGGGGCATCAGCCGCCGCTGCCCGCGCGCGTGGCCGTGGCGCAGCTGGGCAATTACCCGCTGGTGCTGCCCAGCCTGCCCAACGCCATCCGCACCTTGGTGGAAAGCGTGTGCCGCGCGCAAGGCGTGCGGCTGAAGGTGGCAGCCGAGGTGGACGCGGTGCAAACCATTGTTGAGCTCGCGGCCCAAGGCGACGCCTATGCCATCTTGCCGCGCTCCGCCGCCCAAGGCCCGGCCGCCGAACACGCGCTGTCGCTGTGCGACATCGGGTCGCCCAAGATCACCAATAACCTGGTGCTGGCCAGCGCCCGCCATCGGCCGGCCACGCGGCTGGCCACCGCAACGGGTCAGATGATCCGGCAATTGAAGCTCGCGGAATTGTTCCAACCCGCGGGCCAGGCGCGCCGGACGTGATGGCGACGACGGCTACGGCGGACACTGCGGTCGCTATGGTCACTGCGGCCACTGCGATTATTACGGCCGCTACGGCCGCGCCTCCACGCTGAACGCCACGCGCGTCGTGCCGCCTTCGCTGCTGGCAGCCACCGCGCCCCCATGCATGAGCGCCACCGCCTTCACGATGGCCAGCCCCAGGCCGTGGCTGTGCTCCACGCCATCGCCCCGGCGCGCGGCATCCACGCGGTAAAAGCGCTGGAACAAGTGCGGCAGATGCGCCGCGTCGATCGCCGGCCCCGCATTGCTGACGGCCACTTCCAAGTGGTCGCCCTGGCGCTGAATGTCGATGCCGATCTCTGCACCCGGCTGCGAATACTGGATGGCGTTTTGCAGCAGGTTTGTGACGGCGCGCCGGAACAAGGCGGTGTCGATCAGCGCGCTGGCGTCGCGGTCGCCGTCAATGCGCAGCCGCATGCCGGCCTCATCCAGCAGGAACTCAAAGAACTCCGCCGTCTTGCCGACTTCGTCCGCCAGCACCGCATGGACCGGTCCACTGGCGGCCTCGCCCTGATCAGCGCGCGCCAGGAACAGCATGTCGTTGATCATGGCGCGCAAGCGGTCCAGCTCTTCCAGATTCGATTGCAACACCTCTTGCAGATCGTCCGCGCTGCGGGGACGCGACAACGCCACCTGAGTCTGGCCGATCAGGTTCGTAAGCGGCGTGCGCAGCTCGTGGGCAACATCCGCATTGAACCCTTCCAGCTGGTTGTACGCGCCCTCCAGCCGCGCCAAAGCCCCATTGAACGAGGTGGCCAGGTCTTCCAGTTCCACAGGCAGCTCGGCCATGCTGAGCCGCTGAGACAAGGCGCTGGGCCGCAGCGCCCGCGCCTCGGCCGACAGCCGGTTCAAGGGCCGCAGACCCAGGCGCGTCACCCAGAACCCCAACAGCGCCACCAGCAGAATGGCCGTCAGCGACAGGCCCGCCATCGCCCACAGCAGGTAGCGCAGCGTATGCGCGTAGGGCGCGGAATCCATGCCGACAATCAGCCGCACCGGCGGCCGCGCCAGATACGCATCGACCGTCACCGTCAGCGTGCGCAGCGCGTAATCGCGCTCGGGCAAGGTGATCTTGCCAAAGCCGTCGGGGTGGCGTTCCAGGCTGCTGATGTCGGCCAGGCCCTTGCCATATTCGTAGGCGGGGTCGTCCGACAGCACCCAGAAGCGCAAGCTGCCATCGGCGGGCGTCAGGGTGTCGAGCTTGGTCTTGAAGCGGCCCCAGCGGTCAAGGTCGCCGCTGCGGGCCAGTGAATAACTGACCTCTTGCGCGGTCGTGCGCAGCGCGTCTTGCTGGATGCGGTCAAGCTGGCGGTCCAGCACGCCGTAGAGCGCCACCCCGGTCAGCGCAAACGTCACCGCCGCCGCTACCGCGTACAAGATGACCAGCCGGGATTTCAGTGACGTCTTCATGAAGGGCGCTTCATCGTTCACACCTGATCATTTGCCTATTCCGGTTCGCTTGTCCGGTTCGTCCGGTTCGTCCGGGTTCGTCCGGACTCGTCCGCACCGCCCGCCCCTCATGGCGCGGCCGCTTCATCGCGCAGCTCCAGCACATAGCCCATGCCGCGTATCGTGTGCAGCAGGCGCCGGCCAAAGGGGGCATCCACCTTGCCGCGCAGCCGCTTGATGGCCACTTCCACCACGTTCACGTTGCTGTCGAAATTCATGTCCCAGACCAGTTCCGCTATCGCGGTCTTGGACAGGATTTCGCCCTGGCGGCGCGCCAGCACGGCCAGCAACGCGAATTCCTTGGCGGTCAGGTCCAGCCGGGTGCCGGCCCGCCAGGCTTTGCGGCTGATCAGGTCAATCTGCAAATCGCCAATGCGCAGTTGCACGGGTTCCTGCGCGCGGCCGCGCCGGGTCAGCGCCTGCAGGCGCGCCAGCAATTCAAGAAAGGAAAAAGGCTTGACCAGGTAATCGTCGGCCCCGTCGTGCAGGCCGCGAATGCGGTCTTCGACGCCATCGCGGGCGGTCAGCATGATGACGGGCGTCTGCCGCACCGTGCGCAGCGATCGCAGCACCGCAAAGCCGTCCATGCCGGGCAGCATGGCGTCCAGCACGATCACGTCGTAATCGTGCTCCAGGGCCAGGTGCTGGCCGTCAATGCCGTTATGCGCAACATCGACCGTGCAGCCCTGCTCGCCCAAGCCTTTGCGCAGGTAATCCGCCGTCTTCAGTTCGTCTTCGACTATCAGGATTTTCATGTGCCGCCCCGCAAACGCTACGGTTGACCGCTATTTTGACTCAAGTCCGCCCGGCGCTGCGCGCCTTTGCCTGATTCGCCATCGTCACCTGCCCTGCCTTTCTTGCCGCCCGCGCCGCCTTGCGTTCCATGTACCAGTAGTGCGCCCGGTCCAGATACAGGTAGACAACCGGCGTCGTGAACAAGGTCAGCGCCTGCGACACGATCAGGCCGCCCACCATCGCATAGCCCAGCGGCCGGCGCAGTTCCGAGCCTTGGCCGTGGCTCAGCATCAGCGGCAAGCCGCTAAGCAGTGCGCACATCGTCGTCATCATGATGGGCCGGAAGCGCAATACGCAAGCCTGGTAAATGGCCTCGGCCGGCGCCATGCCGTGCTCGCGCTCGGCGGTCAGCGCGAAGTCGATCATCATGATGCCGTTCTTCTTCACGATGCCAATCAGCAAGATGATGCCGATCAGCGCAATCACGCTCAGGTCATATCCGCCCAGCATCAGGATCAACAGCGCGCCCACCCCGGCAGATGGCAAGGTGGACAGAATCGTCAGCGGGTGGATATAGCTTTCGTACAGCAGGCCCAGCACGATGTAGACGGCGATCAGCGCCGCCGCAATCAGGTACGGCTGCGTCGACAACGAATCCCCAAACGCCTTGGCCGTGCCTTGGAACGCGCCCGTCAAGCTGGCCGGCGCCCCCATCTGGTTTTGCGCCTGCTGAATCGCCTGCACGGCGCTGCCCAGCGACGCGCCCGGCGCCAGGTTGAACGAAATGGTCACCGCCGGAAACTGCCCCTGGTGGCTGATCGACAGGTACGCCGTCTTGTTCGTGTCCAGCTTCACGAAGGTAGACAGCGGCACCTGCTGCCCGGTCAGCGGCGAGGTCAGGTAGAGCTTGGAGAACAGGCTTGGGTCTTGTTGCAGCTTGGGCGTCACTTCCAGAATCACGTGATAGCTGTTGATCTGCGTGAAGTACTGCGCCACCTGGCGCTGGCCGATCGCGTCATAGATGGTGGCGTCGATCAGCGCGGGCGAAATGCCGAACGACGAGGCCCGCGCGCGGTCAATCGTCAGCGAGGCCGTGGCCGCGTTGTTCTGCTGGTCGGAGGCCACATCCGTCAATTGCGGCAACTTGCGAAACGCCGTCAACAGTTTCGGGGCCCAGACGTTCAGCTCGTCCAGATTGGAATCCGTCAGCGTGTACTGGTATTGCGTGCGCGACAGGCGCCCGCCCACGTTGATGTCTTGCCCCGCCTGCATGAACAGCGTCACGCCTTCGAGCTTGGCCAGTTGCGGGCGCAGCCGCCCGATTACCTCGTCGGCTGACGCCGTGCGGCCTTCGTCCTTGGGCTTTAAGCCGATATAGAAGTTGCCGGTGTTGTACGTGCTTTGACTGCCGTTGAAACCAAAGCTGGCGATGTCCGGGTCTTGCCGAATGACGTCGGCCATCTGGATCATGCGCTGGTTCATCAACGCGAAAGAAGAATCCTGCGCCGATTCCGCAAAGCCGAAGATAAAGCCCGTATCTTGCTGCGGAAAGAAGCCTTTCGGGATCACCAGGAACAGCGCCACCGTGCACGCCACCGTGGCCAGGAACACGCACAAGGTGGCGAACTGGTGGCGCAGCACCAGCTTCAGCCCGCGCTCGTAACCATGCAGCATGGCGTCAAAGCCGCGTTCAAACAGCTGGTACAGCCGGCCGTGGCGCTCGCCGTGATGGTTCTTCAAGTAGCGCGAGCACAGCATCGGCGTCAACGTCAGCGACACCAGCACCGACACCACGATGGCCAGCGTGACGGTGACAGCAAATTCGCGGAACAGGCGGCCGACGATGCCGCCCATCAGCAACAGCGGGATGAACACGGCAATCAGCGACACCGAGATCGACACAATCGTGAAGCCGATTTCGCCCGCCCCTTTGTACGCGGCTTCCAGCGGCGACATGCCGTCCTCGACGTGGCGGTACACGTTCTCCAGCATCACGATGGCGTCGTCCACGACGAAACCCACCGAGATCGTCAGCGCCATCAACGACAGATTGTCCAGGCTGAAGCCCACCACATACATCATGGCGGCGGTGCCCATCAGCGCCAGCGGCACCGTCACGCAGGGAATCAGCGTGGCAGGCACGTTGCGCAGGAACAGGAAGATCACCAGCACCACCAGCAAGATGGTCAGCGTCAGCGTGAACTCCACATCCGTGACGGAGGCACGGATGGTCTG
The DNA here is from genome assembly GCF_902859595.1 of Achromobacter kerstersii. Classification (GTDB taxonomy): domain Bacteria; phylum Pseudomonadota; class Gammaproteobacteria; order Burkholderiales; family Burkholderiaceae_B; genus Achromobacter; species Achromobacter kerstersii. The sequence continues at coordinate 62,242 of NZ_CADIJQ010000019.1, forward strand.
CGTGCGGTCGATGATGGTGTTCACATGCACGGACGGCGGAATCGATGCTTCAAGCCTCGGCAACGCCGCGCGGATGCGGTCCACGGTTTCGATCACGTTGGCGCCCGGCTGCTTGCTGATCTGCAACACGATGGATCGGCCGTTAGTGATCGTGTTGTCAGGCGGCGAAGCCTTGCCCGCGTAGGCCCAGCCGGCCAGCTTGGTGTTCTCGGGCCCATCCACCGCCACGCCCACATCGCGCACGCGAATCGGCGCGCCATTGCGGTAGGCCAGCACCATGTCGTTCCACTGCGCGGCGGACAGCAACTGGTCATTGGTATAGGTCGTGAAGCTTTGGCGCGCGCCGTCGATGGTGCCCTTGGGCTGGTTGACGGTGGTGGTGGCGATTACGCCGCGTATGTCTTCCAGGCTCAAGCCCAGCGCCGACAGCTTGCCCGGGTCCACCTGTATGCGCACGGCGGGCTTTTGCTGCCCGCCGATGTTGACGAGCCCCACGCCGGATATCTGCGAAATCTGCTGCGCCAGGATGTTGTCGGCGTAGTCATTCACCTGGGTCAGCGGCAGCGTGTCGGACTGCACCGCCATCACCATGATGGGCGCGTCCGCCGGGTTCACCTTGCGAAACGTGGGCGGGTTAGGCAGGTTGGCCGGCAACTGCCCGGTAGCGGCATTGATAGCCGCCTGCACATCCACCGCCGCCGAATCAATGCTGCGGTTCAAGTCGAACTGCAAGGTGATCTGCGTGTTGCCGATGGCGCTGACAGAGGTCATCTGCGACAAACCGGCGATCAGCGAAAACTGCCGTTCCAGCGGCTGCGCCACGTTTGACGCCATGGTCTCGGGGCTGCCGCCGGGCAAGTTGGCCTGCACCTGGATGGTAGGAAAATCCACCTGCGGCAACGGCGCCACGGGCAACAACGGCCAGGCCGCGATGCCCACCAGCAGAATCGCCAGCGCCAGCAGCGACGTGCCGATCGGCCGCTTGATGAAATTGGCCGAGATGCTCATTTCACATTCCCCACGGGGGCCGGGGTTGCCGCCAGCTCACGCACCTTGCTGCCCGGTTTGATCTTGTACTGCCCGTCCACCACCACGCGCTGCCCGGCCGTCAAGCCAGTCTGGATAATCGCCAGGCCGTCCTGCATCCGCTCCACCGTTACCGCTTGCGGCTGCGCCACGCCGCTGCCGTCCACCGCGTACACGAAGGTGCCGGTCTGGCTGCGCTGCACGGCGGCCGCCGGCACGGTCAGCACGTTTTCATGCGCATCCAGCACCAGGCGGGCGTTCACATACAAGCCGGGCCACAGCCGATGACGCGGGTTGTCGAACCGGCCCTTCAACTGCACGGTGCCGGTAGTGGTGTCGATCTGGTTGTTCAGCAGCACCAGCGTGCCCGTTTCCAAGGGTTCATTACTGTCACGCGCATACGCCACGACCGGCAGAGGCTGGCCCAGGTTCATGGCGGCGTTGATGGCCGGCACCGATTCTTCGGGCAGCGAGAACTGCACGGTGATCGGGTCGATCTGATTAATCACGACCAGCCCGTTCGCGTCCGCCGCGTGCACGATGTTGCCCGGGTCCACCAGCCGCGCGCCCACCCGGCCTGCAATCGGCGCCACGATGCGCGTGTAGTCCAGCTGCACGCGGGCATAGCTGATCTGCGCGTCGTCGGTCTGGGTTGCCGCCTCCAGCTGCGCGACCAGGGCGCGCTGCGCATCCAGCGTCTGCTGCGTGGCGGCGTCTTCGCGCTGCAAGCGGGTATAGCGTTGCAGATCAAGGCGGGCGTTCAGCAAGGTGGCCTGATCCTTCGCGCGCTGCGCCTGCGCCTGCGCCAGTTGCGCCTGCAACGCGCGCGGGTCGATGTTGGCCAGCACCTGGCCGGCCTTGACGTCCTGCCCTTCAACAAACCCAACGCTGTCCAGCTGCCCATCCACACGCGCCTTGACCGTGACACTGGCGGCCGCGGTTACGGTGCCGACCCCGGTCAGATAACGCGCGACGTCCTGCTGTTGCACCAGCACGGTCGCCACGGGCACGACGGGGTCCGGCGCGGCGGGCGGCGCGCCCCGATCGCGCAACAGCAGCCACACCGCCAGCGCGCACACCACGACGGCCAGCGCCGCAAGCCCGGCGCGCAACCCGGCGCGCCGATGGGGGGAAGTCAACACTTGATCCATGGACTCACTCGTTCTTGGTAGTTGTGCTTGCGGCCTGCCCTGGGCCGGCCACCGCCAGCGCGGCGGCATCGGGCGTGTTCAAGGCGGCGGCGTTCCAGCCTCCGCCCACGGCCTTCACCAGCGCCACGCTGGCCACCAGCTGCCGGCCATGCAATTGCACGGCGGCGCGTTCGTTTGACAGGGTCAGCGCTTGGGCGACGGCCACGGTCAGAAAGGTCGTGGTGCCCGCGCGGTATTGCGCCAGGGCCAATTGCTCGCTCAAGCGCGAGGCGGCCACCGCGTCGTCCTGCACGCGCGCTTCATCGTCCAGCACGCGCAGCGTGGACAGGTTGTCTTCCACCTCCTGAAATGCGCCCAGCACCGTCTGCTTGTATTGCGCGGCGCTGGCATCGAACACCGCCACGGCCTGCGCGTCACGCGCTTTGCGCAAGCCGCCGTCGAACACGGTTTCGGCCAACAGCGCGCCCAATGACCAGACCCGGCCCGGTGCGTTGAACCACTGCGCGAAACTGGCGGCGCCAAAGCCGCCGCTTGCCGACAACACCAGCGACGGGAAGTACGCCGCGCGCGCCACCCCGATGCCCGCATTGGCCGAGGCCACATTGCGTTCGGCCGCTGCGATGTCCGGCCGCCGTTCCAGCAACGCCGACGGCAGGCCCGTGGGCACCGGCGGCACCTGGTACGTCCAGGGCTGGCCGGCCGGCAAGGCGGGCAGATCAAACTGCGCGGGCGTGCGCCCCGTCAGAATGGCGATGGCGTGTTCCAGCTGGCTGCGCGACGCGTCCAGGTCGATTGACTGCGCCTGTGCGGTCTTCAGTTGCGCTTCGGCCTGCGCTACATCCGAACGCAAGGCCACGCCCGCGTCGTACTGGCTTTGCGTCAGCTTCAAGGTGCGCGCATAGGCTTGCAGCGTGCGGGCGTAAAGCGCTTTTTCGCGGTCCACGGCCCGCAATTGCAGATAGTCCTGCGCCAGCGCGGCCTGAATGCTGAGCCGGGCGGCGGCCAAGCTGGCCTCGCTGGCCTGGGTCGTGGCGTCGCTGGCTTCGACCTGGCGGCGCACCGCGCCCCACAGGTCGGGTTCCCACGACACGTCCAGCGCGGCGGCGTAGCCATTGGACACCGCCGTCACGCCATTGCTTTTCGCCCGCGCCCGCTGGGCAGAGGCGCTGACGCCCACCGTGGGCCAGAAGCCGGCCCGCGCAGCGTCAGCGGCCGCCCGCGCCTGGCGGTACTGGGCCTGCGCCTGCTGAATCGTCTGATTGGCGGCGTTGGCCTGGTCGATCAGCGTGTTCAGCGTGGCGTCGCCATATGCTTCCCACCAGCGCATGTTGCCGTCGATCGCCCCGGGCTCGGCCGGCTTCCACGGGCCGGCTTCCTTGTAGGCGGCAGGCAGGTCCATCGCCGGACGCGTGTAATCCGGCCCGGCCGCGCAGCCGGCCAATGCCAGCACGGCCGCCAACCCCGCCCCCGCCCAACGCGGCCCCATACGATTTCCCGTGTTCATGTCGCGAGCCGGGTCCCCGGCCACTTGTGGATAGGGCTCCACTGTAGAAAGGGGTCCCGGACCCCACGCTGTCCGCATCCTGACAAAACGGACAGGTCCGCGGGCGCGGGCGGCGGACAAGGCCCTCACGGGGACAGATGCGGCCAGCCGCCCAAGCCGCGCCGCCCGTCCCGGTCAAAAGAGTTAAAATGCCGGCTACCTTTCTTGTTTGGCGGCTTGCTGCTGTCAAAGCCTTTTGTCAAAGTCCTGTTGGCGTCTCACCTCAAACAATGACCACTATCCTCCCGAACCTTCCCACCGGCCAGAAGGTCGGCATCGCCTTTTCCGGCGGCCTCGACACCAGCGCAGCGCTTCTGTGGATGCGCAATAACGGCGCCATTCCGTACGCCTACACGGCGAACCTGGGCCAGCCCGACGAATCCGATTACGACGAAATCCCCCGCAAGGCCCTGGCCTACGGCGCCGAAAACGCCCGCCTGATCGACTGCCGCGCGCAGTTGGTGGCTGAAGGCATCGCCGCCCTGCAAGCGGGCGCGTTCCACATCTCGACCGCCGGCATCACGTACTTCAACACGACCCCCATCGGCCGCGCCGTCACCGGCACGATGCTGGTGGCCGCCATGAAGGAAGACGACGTCAACATCTGGGGCGACGGCAGCACCTTCAAGGGCAACGACATCGAGCGCTTCTACCGCTACGGTCTGTTGACCAACCCCGACCTGAAGATCTACAAGCCCTGGCTTGACCAGCGCTTCATCGACGAACTGGGCGGCCGTTCGGAAATGTCCGAATACATGCGCCAAGCCGGCTTCGACTACAAGATGTCGGCCGAAAAAGCCTACTCGACCGACTCCAACCTGCTGGGCGCCACCCACGAAGCCAAGGACCTGGAGCAACTGAACTCCGGCATCCGCATCGTCAAGCCCATCATGGGCGTGGCGTTCTGGCGCGACGACGTGGCTGTGAAGGCCGAAGAAGTCACCGTCCGCTTCGAGGAAGGCCAACCGGTCGCCCTGAACGGCGTGGAATATAGCGACCCGGTCGAACTGCTGCTGGAAGCCAACCGCATCGGCGGCCGCCACGGCCTGGGCATGAGCGACCAGATCGAAAACCGCATCATCGAAGCCAAGAGCCGCGGCATCTACGAAGCCCCGGGCCTGGCGCTGCTGTTCATCGCCTACGAACGCCTGGTCACCGGCATTCACAACGAAGACACCATCGAGCAGTACCGCGAAAACGGCCGCAAGCTGGGCCGCCTGCTGTACCAAGGCCGCTGGTTCGACCCGCAAGCCATCATGCTGCGCGAAACCGCCCAACGCTGGGTCGCCCGCGCCATCACCGGTGAAGTCACCATCGAACTGCGCCGCGGCAACGACTACTCGCTGCTGAACACGGAATCGGCCAACCTGACGTACGCACCCGAGCGCCTGTCGATGGAAAAGGTCGAAAACGCCCCGTTCACGCCGGCAGACCGCATCGGCCAACTGACCATGCGCAACCTCGACATCGTCGACACCCGCGAAAAGCTCTTCACGTACGTGAAGACGGGTTTGCTGGCATCCAGCGGCACGTCGCTGCCCCAGCTGACGGACGCGGCGAAGAAGAAGTAATTCTTCAACGCCCAACAAAAAACCCCTCGACGATGTCGAGGGGTTTTTTTTGTGAGTCAGGGATTGATGGGTTGCCGCGATGGATCGCAGTCGTTCTTATGCGCGTATTCGCGCGCTTCACCCATCCTACGCGCGGCATTCGCAACGCCATATTGACCAGCGCACTCGCGAAGCGCCACCACCCCGACGCAAAACACCGCGCAAGCGCGAAGCGCCCCCCCCCAACGCAAAACACCGCATAAGCGCGAAGCGGCACCACCCCGACGCAAGACACCGCGTAAGCGCCAAAAGGCCGCCCGCGCGGCCGGCCTGGCGCGGGCCCCGCAAGATCTTCCCCTACCCACCACCGTAGGCGCGAACCCTAAGCAAACCATTCGCCCCAGCGCCCGTCAGATGACGACCGACGCAGCACGGTGTGGGGGTGGCCCGGGATGCGCGGGGCGTCGATAAGCCCGAGGGAATCTGAAGATACCGTCTTGGCCGTCAAGTAGAAAAAGCGTAATCAGGCCTATAAGGTTGCCGCGTCTTGAGCACACCGAAGCACAGATGTACCACCTTGCGCATGCAGGCGCCCA
>NZ_CADIJQ010000020.1 GCF_902859595.1 Achromobacter kerstersii
CACCGCCTCGAGCTTGAACTCCGCCGTAAAGGCACGCCGTTTTATCTTGGTCATGACTCACCTCCTAGGTTCAACCTATCTGGGTGTCCACCAAAATTAAACCACCACAGCCGGCATGGGGCGGGCCCCGCAAGATCATCCACCAGCCACCATTGACGAACGAAGCCCTAAGAAAGCCGCCCGCCCCCGCTGACGTCAAGTTTGCACTGGCGGAGCCTGGGGGTTCGGCGGCCTGGGGTGCGCGGGGCGTCGATAAGCCCGAGGGAATCGGAAGGCAGTCGCCAAAGGCGACAACGACGATGACAAGGGGGAAGTCCGGAGCGAAGGCTCCGGACCGCAATCGTTGCCCCGCGCACCCCAGGCCGCCGAACCCCCAGGCGTAAAAAGAACCTAACCCCCAACAGCCGGCACCACAGCAGTGACCTCAATCTCCACCTTAGCCCGATCCTCAACCAGATCCGCCACTTCCACCGCCGTCATCGCCGGAAAATGCCGTCCGATGAACTCCCGGTAGTGCTTCCCGATCGCCGGATACGCCGCCACGTACTCATCCTTGTCCACGACATACCAAGTCATCCGGACAATATGCTCAGGCTTCGCCCCGCCCTCGGCCAAGATGGCGACAATGTTCGACAGCGTTTGGCGGACCTGGTCCGCCAGATCATCCGATTCGAACTGCTGCTGCCCATTCCACCCCACCTGCCCGCCCACGAACACGAGCTTGCTGCCCACCGTCATTTCGGTGAGCACACCATTCGAATAGCCCCGTGGCGCCATCCAATCCGGCGGTTGCAGAATCTTCATAACGTCTCATCCTATTTTTAAGAAAACAAACTACAGGGTGGCCCCCGCCGCTTACGCCGCGGGCGCCAGATAATCCTGCATGCGTTCCCGCAGGTCCGCAGGCATGGGCATGGACTTCATCGTCCGCAAATCCACCGTCACAATCGTCAGCGTTGCCGACAAGCGCAACTGGCCGTCCGGCCCTTCGAAACGCACCAGCGCCTTGAACGACGCGCCGCCAATCCGCTGCACGGAAAGCGTCTGACGCAAGCGTTCGTGCCAGCGGCTGGGCGCGCTGAAATCGCACGTCACCGACGCCATCGGCGTACCGATGTGCCGGTCCACATGCAGCGCATGAAACGGCAACCCCATGCCCTTGTCGAACCATTCTTCGACAAAGTCATTGATCATCTCGAAATAGCGCGGGTAGAAAACAATGCCCGCCGGATCGCAATGACGGAAGCGGACTTCGACCTGGCTGGTGAAAGGTGCGGCCATGATGATTTCCTGATTGCCTGTTCAAGCCATATTGCGCAACGCAAACCGTTGCAGCTTGCCGGTCTCGGTACGCGGCAAGGCCGCCACGAATTCAATCGCGCGCGGGTACTTGTAAGGCGCAATGTTGGCCTTCACGAACGTCTGCATCGCCGCGACCAACTCATCGCTGGGCGCAAAGCCCGGCTTCAGCACCACGAACGCCTTGACCACTTGGCCGCGCTCGTCGTCCTGCGCACCCACCACCCCGCATTCGGCCACGGCTTCATGGCGCAACAACGCGTCTTCCACTTCCGGGCCGGCAATGTTGTAGCCCGCCGACACGATCATGTCGTCGTTGCGCGCCTGATAGAACAGATAGCCGTCATCGTCCTGCACAAACGTATCGCCCGGCAGATTCCAGCCACTTTGCACGAAACGGCGCTGGCGTTCATCGGCCAGATACCGGCACCCCGTGGGGCCCTTGATCGCCAGACGGCCCACCGTGCCATTGGGCACCGGGTTCATATCGTCGTCCACCACCTGCGCCACATAGCCCGGCACCACGCGGCCAATGGCCCCGCGCTTCACGGCTTCGGGCGGGCTGGACACAAACACGTGAATCATTTCGGTGCCGCCAATGCCATCGATCATCTCGATGCCGCTGGCCTGCTTCCACAGCTGGCGCGTCGCGTCCGGCAAAGCTTCGCCCGCCGATACGCTCTTCTTCAAAGACGACAAATCAAACTTGCCCACCAGCGCCGCCATCTGACGGTAGAACGTGGGCGCCGTGAACACGATGGTCGCGCGGAATTCCTGGATCAGTTCCAACAGGCTTTCCGGCGTCAGCTTTTCCGCCAGCACCGTGCTTGCGCCCACGCGCAGCGGGAAGCACAGCAAACCACCCAAGCCAAAGGTAAACGCCAACGGCGGCGTGCCGCAGAAGATGTCGTCCGGGCCGGGCTTGATCACGTGCTTGGGGAACAAATCGCACATCGCCAGCACATCGCGGTGAAAGTGCATGCAGCCCTTGGGCGAACCCGTCGTGCCGCTGGTGAAGGCGATCAAGCACACGTCGTCAGCCGCGGTGTCGCAGGCGGTGAAATCGTCAGGCTTGGCTGCGGCCAACGCGTCCAGCGCATCGGGCGCGGCGTCGTTGAAATACATGATCTGCGACAGGCCCGCGCAGTGATGTTCGTGCTCGGGCTGGGCGCAGAATTGGGCTTCGTCCTTCAGGCGCGCATCGCACAGCACCGCCTGAATCTGCGCCTTCTCGATGATCTGCTTGAGCTCTTTGGCGCGCAGCAGCGGCATCGTGGGCACCGTCACCAGGCCCGCCTTGATGGCGGCCAGCCACGATGCGGCCATCATCGGATTGTTCGGCCCGCGCAACAGCAGACGGTTGCCGGGAACCAGCTTCATGTCCTCGGTCAGCACGCGTGCGATGCGGTTGGTCAGCGCGGCCAGTTCGCGATACGTCATCGTGGCCGGCTTGCCGTCCTGGCGCCAGCGCAGCGCCACGCGGTCGCCAAAGCCGCGGTCGGCCATGGCGTCCACCAGTTCAACGGCGCAATTGAAGCGCTTGGGATACGCCACGTCGGGCCCGTCGAGCAAGAACTCTGGCCATTGTTCGCCCGGGGGCAGATTGTCCCGGGCAAAAGTGTCGATGTGGGCGGAGCTTTCCATGTCATTCCCCTTGGAGTGTGCGGTGCGGTGTGGTTTGCTTTGCGGAAGGTCGAGGGCTCGCTGGCCCCTTACGCCTTCAACAGTTCACGGGCGATGATCAACTTCTGCACTTCGGTGGCGCCTTCGTAAATACGCAGCGCTCTGATTTCCCTGTAAAGCTTCTCCACCGGCATCCCCGACACCACGCCTGCGCCCCCGAACATCTGAAGCGCGCGGTCGATCACGGTCTGCGCCGATTCCGTGGCCATCATCTTGGCCATCGCTGCTTCACGCGTGGTGCGCAGCTTTTGCACGTCGCGCATCCACGCGGCGCGATACGTCAACAACGCCGAGGCATCGATGGCCGTTGCCATGTCGCCCAGCGCCGCTTGCGTCAGTTGCAGGTCGGCCAACGTCTGGCCGAACATGCGGCGTGACTTGGCGCGCGCGAGGCCTTCATCCAGCGCGCGGCGGGCAAAGCCCAGCGCGGCCGCGGCCACCGACGCGCGGAAAATATCCAGCGTCATCATGGCCAGCTTGAAACCCTGCCCGGCATCGCCCAAACGGTGCGACAGCGGAACGCGGCAGTTGTCGAACGTGATCGTGGCCAGCGGATGCGGCGCGATCAGTTCAATGCGTTCGCTGACCTCGAACCCAGGCGTGTCGGCATCCACCACGAAGGCGCTGATGCCACGCGCGCCCGGCGCTTCGCCCGTGCGGGCAAACACCACATAGAAGTCGGCGATGCCGCCGTTCGAGATCCAGGTCTTGGCGCCGTTCAACACGTAGTGATCGCCGTCGAGCTTGGCTTCGCAAGCCAGCGCCGCCACGTCCGAGCCCGCGTCGGGTTCGGACAGCGCAAAGGCGGCAATGGCTTCGCCTTGCGCCACGCGCGGCAGATAACGCTGGCGCAATTCGTCCGAGCCCATCAGCGAGATAGCGCCGCTGCCCAAGCCCTGCATGGCGAATGCGAAATCCGCCAGCCCTTCGTGGCGGGCAAACGTTTCGCGCAAAATGCAGACCGCGCGGGAATCCACTTCAGGCAGCGCGCCGCCCCAGGCGCCGCCCGGGCCGCCCGCCACGGCGTAGCGCAGCCAGCCTGCCTGGCCCATGGCCTTCACCAGTTTCTTGCAGGCCGCATCCGCGTCGTGATGGTCAACATCGCCCAGCGACTTTTCGCACCAGGCGTCAACGTCATGCGCCAGCTTGCGGTGCGCGTCGTCAAAGAAAGGCCAGTCCAGCCAGCTTGCGTCACGCATCATCAGTTCCCCTCGAAGACCGGCTTTTGCTTGGCCACGAAGGCCTCGTAGGCGCGATGGAAATCGCGCGTCTGCATGCAGATGGCCTGGGCTTCGGCTTCGGCCTCGATGGCTTCGTCCACGCCCATGTTCCATTCCTGATGCAGCAGCTTCTTGGTGACGCCATGCGCAAACGTCGGGCCGGCGGCCAGTTGGGCGGCCAGCGTCTGGGCGGCATCCGCCAGCGCGCCGGATTCGTGCAGCGCGTTGAAGAAGCCCCAGCTGGCGCCCTCTTCCGCCGTCATGGCACGGCCCGTGTACAGCAGCTCAGACGCGCGGCCCTGCCCGATCATGCGCGGCAGCAAGGTGCATGCGCCCATGTCGGCGCCAGCCAAACCCACACGCGTGAACAGGAACGCGGTGCGCGCGGCGGGTGTGCCCAAGCGCATGTCGGCGGCCAGCGCGACCATCGCGCCGGCGCCGGCGCACACGCCATCCACCGCGGCCACGATGGGCTGCGGGCAGGCGCGCATGGCTTTGACCAGGTCGCCCGTCATGCGCGTGAAGTCCAGCAGTTCAGGCATCGTCATCTTGGTCAGCGGACCAATAATCTCGTGCACGTCGCCGCCCGAGCAGAAGTTGCCGCCCGCGCCCGTCACGACCACAACCTTGACGTCGGTGGCATACACCAGCGAACGGAACAGGTCGCGCAGTTCAGCGTAGGAATCGAACGTCAGCGGGTTCTTGCGTTCCGGACGATTCAGCGTAACCGTGCCGATCTTGCCGTCGGCCGACACCTGCCACAGGAACGTCTTGGCCTGATAGCCGGCCATCGGACGTTTGTGGTGCTTCATGGTGTGCTCTTCGGACTGGGTGCTCATGGTGTCTCCGTTCGTTATCCAGGGGTTGATGGGGCGCGCCAGCCTTAGCCGGTCATGACTTCGCCGCCGTCCACGGCGATCGCCTGGCCGTTGATGGAGGCGGATGCCGGCAACGCCAGCCAGGCCACCGTCTCGGCCACTTCCTCGGGCTGCACCAGGCGGCCCTGCGGGTTGCGCTCGGCGAGTTTTGCCCGAGCGGCTTCCGGCGTCATGCCGGTCTTGTCCACGATGTTCGTGACCGCGCCGCGCACGATGTCGGTCTCGGTGTAGCCGGGGCACACCGCGTTCACGGTGACGCCCTTCGTGGCGGTTTCCAGCGCCAGCGAACGGGTCAGCCCGATCACGCCGTGCTTGGCGGCGCAGTAAGCGCTGACATAGCCGTAACCGATCAGCCCCGCCGTGCTCGCCACGTTGATGACGCGGCCCCATTTTTCTTGCAGCATGCCCGGCAGCGCGGCCTGGATGCAGTGGAACGTGCCGGTCAGGTTGACGGCAATCATCTGCTGCCACAGCGCCGAATCCGTGCGGTCAAAGCGCTGGCTGACGGCTTGGCCGGCGTTGTTCACCAGCACCAGTACCGGGCCGAATTCGCCTTCGGCCTGCGTGAAGGCCGCGCGCACCGACGCTTCGTCCGCGATGTCGGCACTGACGGTTTGCACCTGCCCCAAGCGGGCCAGAGTGTCGGCGGCGGCGTCCAGCGCCGCGCCATCGCGGCCCAGCAGCGTGACGCGCGCACCGCGTTCAAGCAGCGCGCGGGCGCTTGCCAGACCGATGCCGCGCGCGCCACCCGTCACCAACGCATGGCGGCCGGCGAGCGGTTGCGCAAGTGTTGTCATTTGATATCCAGTTGCGCCATGGCGGCGGCGCGTTCGAAGTTGGTTTCCAGTTGGCGCTTGCCCGCAAAATACTGGTTGGGCCACGCCACATCACGGTAGCCGACTCGCGCCGCCTCGCGTAGCGTCCAAGAGGCGTCAGCCAAATGGGGACGCGCCAGCGCGCACAGGTCGGCACGGCCCGAGGCGATGATGCCGTTGGCATGATCGGCTTCGAAGATGGCGCCCACGGCGATGGTGGGAATGCCCGCTTCGTTGCGCACGCGGTCGGCGAACGGGGTCTGGAACATGCGGCCGTAGACCGGCTTTTCTTCCTTGCTGACCTGGCCCGACGAGCAGTCGATCATGTCGGCGCCCGCTGCCTTGAAGTAGCGCGCGATCTCGACGGCGTCGTCGGCGGTGATGCCGCCTTCCACCCAGTCGCTGGCCGAAATACGCACCGACATGGGTTTGTCTTCGGGCCACACTTCGCGCACGGCGCGGAACACTTCCAGCGGGAAGCGCAAACGGTTTTCCAGGCTGCCGCCGTACTCGTCGCCGCGGTGATTGGTCAGCGGCGAGATGAAGCTGGACAACAGGTAGCCGTGCGCGCAGTGCAGTTCCAGCCAGTCGAAACCGGCTTCCTGCGCCCGGCGGGCGGCCGAGATGAAGTTGTCGCGCACGTCGTCCATGTCGGCGCGCGACATGGCGCGCGGCGTCTGCGACACGCCTTCGATATAGGGCAAGGCCGAGGCCGACAGCAGCGGCCAGTTGCCTTCGGCCAGCGGATGGTCGATCTTCTGCCAGCCCAGCTGCGTGGAGCCCTTGCGCCCGGCATGGCCCAATTGCACGCCGATGCGGGCGTCGCTGTTGCCATGCACAAAATTCACGATGCGGGCAAAGGCCTGCGTTTGGTCGTCGTTCCACAAGCCGGGGCAGCCCGGGGTGATGCGGCCATCCGGCGACACGCAGGTCATTTCCACCATGACGAGCCCGGCGCCGCCCATGGCGCGCGCGCCCAGGTGCACCAGATGGAAGTCACCCGGCACGCCATCGGTGCAGGAATACATGGCCATCGGCGACACCAGGATGCGGTTCTTCAGCCGCACGCCGCGCGCTTGGTAAGGCGTCAGCATGGGGATGGCCGGGCGCTGTCCGGATTCAGTGGGCGCGCCAGCGCGTTCGGCGATCCAGCGCTCGAAACCTTCAAGCCAGGCCGGGTCGCGCAAGCGCAGATTTTCGTGCGAAATACGCTGCGAGCGGGTCAGCAGCGAATAGGCAAACTGTTCGGGTTCCAGTTCGGCATAGCGTTCGACGTTTTCGAACCACTCGGTGGAGTTGCGCGCGGCGTTCTGGATCTTCAGCACTTCAACGCTGCGCACTTCTTCGTAGTGCTTCAGGCCGGCTTCCACACTGCCTTCGGCGCCGCTCAGGCAGCGCGCGAGTTCGATGGAATCTTCCAGCGCCAATTTGGTGCCGGAGCCAATCGAGAAGTGGGCGGTGTGGGCGGCGTCGCCCATCAGCACAACCGGCACGCGGCGCTGACCACGCGCGGTATCCAGCGTGTTCCAGTGCACCCAGGTGTTGCAGATGACGCGCGGGAAACGAATCCAGATGGCAGAGCCGCGCAGGTGCGAGGCGTTGCTGATCAGCGCATTGCCGTCCAGCCAGGGCGCAAACAGCTTTTCGCAATAGGCGATGCCCTCTTCCTGGCTCATCTGCTCGATGCCGGCGGCTTGCCACGTTTCTTCAGGCGTTTCCACGATGAAGGTGGACATGCCATCTTCGTAGCGATACGCATGCGCCTGGAACCAGCCATGTTCGGTCTGGACGAAGGCGAAGGTGAAGGCGTCAAACACTTTCTTGGTGCCGAGCCAGACGAAGCGGCAACGGCGCTGGTCGATGTCGGGATGAAAGGTGTCGGCGTAGCGGGTGCGGATCTGGCTGTTGATGCCGTCGGAGGCAATGACGAGGTCAGCGTCGTATTCGCGGGCGATGGATTGATCGTCCTGGACGAAGTTCTCAAACACCAGCTTGACGCCAACTTCTTCGCAACGCGCTTGCAGGATGTTCAGCAGCTTCTTGCGGCCAATGCCGATGAAGCCGTGGCCGCTGCTGCGAATGCTGCGGCCTTTGAAGTTGATGTCGATGTCATCCCAATGGTTGAACGCATCGCCAATGGTTTGAGCGGAAACGGGATCGGCTTCACGCAGGTTCTGCATGGTGGCGTCGGAGAACACCACCCCCCATCCAAAGGTGTCATACGGACGGTTGCGTTCGATGACGGTAATGTCGTTGGCAGGGTTCTGCAGTTTCATGAGCAGACCGAAATACAGGCCGGCGGGACCGCCGCCGATGCAGACTATTTTCATTGCCGTATACGCTCCGAGGTACGCGACAGTCGCTCGTTTATCTAGAGCGGGGGGCCGCGGATATTTAGGTCTGGATAGTTTAGGCTTGAAATATATACCTGAAGTTGAGGGTTCGCAAATGGGGGAAAGCTATTAGGTGCGGGAGGGGGAAAGGGGGACGGCTTCTGGGGGGTGTGGGGTGGGCGGGCGCAGGGGGCTCGGGGGTGGGGGGTGTGTCGGGTGGGCGCTCGTAGGGGCTTCGTGGGATGAGGTTGTTTTGGGCGGGCGGGCGTGGGAGCTTCGTAGGTCGCCCATCGTCGGGGTGGGCGTGACGGCGCGCGCCCACGATTGCGGTCCGGAGCCTTCGCTCCGGACTGCCCCGTCGTCATCTTCGTCCAGGCCTTCGGCCTTCCCTTCAGATTCCCTCGGGCGCATCAAGGTTGCGCGCCGTCACGCCCACCCCGACGACGGGCTGCCGATGTCTTGGATCGGGGCGCTGCTAGGGTGTGCATTAGTGACGAGTGCTGCGATGCCCGCCGAGTGGCGGCCGCGCGGGCGGCCTTACTCGGCATACGCGGTGGTGCGCGATTGGATGGGGTTCGCTTTCGCGAATGTGGGGGAGTCGTTTGCTAGTGGAGCCCCCGCACGTTTTTGGGGGGGTAGAGGGGTGGCGCGCGTCCGGCACGGCCTTGCGCGTGCCGACCCGTCGCGCGCCACCGCACCGGAGTTCAACGGGTGACCGTGCCTCGTGGGATGGATGAAGCGTGGCAACCGTCAAGAAGAACCCGAACAAAGCCGCCACACGCGAAGCGAAAAGCATCACCGCGCACCACGACGCGTAAGCTCCACAAGGCCGCCCGCGCGGCCGGCATGGAGCGGGCCCCGCAAGATCTTCCATCACTCAAATCCCCGTGGCGAGAACCTCAAAGACCCTGACCGTCCCCGCTGACGTGAGATTGCAACTTCCAGAGCCCGTGGGTTCGGGGGCCTGGGGTGCGCGGGGCGTCGATAAGCCCGAGGGAATCCGTAGGGAGCCGAAGGCGTACGAGGATGACGCAGGGGGGGGCCGCCTAGGCAAGTCCGGAGCGAAGGCTCCGGACCGCAATCGTTGCCCCGCGCACCCCAGGCCCCCGAACCCACGGGCGTCTTAAGAACCCATGTTTAATGCAGTCTGACACCCGACTGCTACGGCCTGCCCCGCAGCCACTCCTCAAGATCATTGGCTGGCAACGGCGGCGAAAACAAGAAGCCTTGACCCGCCGCACACCCCTGCTCGATCAAGAATCGCCGCTGTTCCTCGTTCTCCACACCCTCGGCAACCACCGGCAGACTCAAACTTTCCCCGATACGAATCACCGCACTCGTCAGCGCGCGCGCGGCATCATCGCTTTCCAAGCCTTGGACAAAGCTTCGATCCAGCTTCAGTTCATCCACGATCAGCCGCCGCAAGTGACCCAGGCTGGAATACCCCGTCCCGAAGTCATCCATCGACAAGCGCACGCCTAAGCGATGCAGCTCCGCGATCGTCCGCAACGTGCCCGCCGTCGCATCCAGCACCACGCCTTCGGTGATCTCCAGCATCAAATCCGCCGGGGCCAGGCCGAACTCGGCCAGCGTTGCCGCGATCATTCTCGGCAAATTTAAATTGTGGAAGTTGGTCGCCGACAGGTTCACCGACACCGACGGCACGCGCAGGCCGTTGTTGCGCCAGATCGACAGTTGCGAACACGCCTCGCGCAGCGCCCAGTCGCCCAGGTCGCCGATCAGCCCGCACTCTTCGGCCAGCGGCACGAAGCGCACGGGCGAAATGTCGCCCAGCGTGGGATGGCGCCAGCGGGCCAGCGCTTCCACCCCGTACAAGCTGCCGTTCTTCAAGCCCACTTGCGGCTGATAGTGCAAGCGCAGCGCCTTGGCTTCCAGCGCGTCGCGCAGCGCGGCTTCCAGGGCCAGACGCTCTTGCGCCTGGCGGTTCATCTCGGCGCTGAAGAACGAAATGCGGTTGCGGCCCGCCGTCTTCGCCTGGTACATCGCCATGTCGGCGTGGCGCAGCAGCGTATCCATGTCGCGCCCATTCTCCGGGAACACGCTGATGCCGATGCTGACCGATGGGTTCAGCGTAATGCCGCCCACCGAAAACGGCTGCGCCAACGCCACCAGGATGTGCTCAGCGGCGGCGGTCAGGCGGCCGTGTTCGAAGTCCGGCATCAGCATCACGAATTCGTCGCCCGACAGCCGGCCCACGATGTCAGCCGGCCGCGCCAGGCGGCGCAGGCGTTGGGCCACATCGCGCAGGAGCGCGTCGCCGATGGGATGGCCCAGCGTGTCGTTGACCTGCTTGAAGCGGTCCAGGTCCAGGAACAGCACCGCCACGCGCTTGCGCTCGGGTTCGGCGCGCGCGATGGCCTGCTCGGCTTGCGCCAGCAGCAGGTTGCGGTTCGGCAGGCCCGTCAGTTCGTCGTAGAACGCCAGTTGGCGGATGCGGGCGCGGGCTTCCTCGCGCTCCAGCGCCAGGGCGCACAGATAGACGCAGACATCCACCAGGCGATGATGGAAATCGTCGGGCAGACGGCGTTCGCGGAAATAGAAACAGAAGGTGCCGATCACCCGGCCGTCGCTCGACTTGATGGGCGACGACCAGCAGGCCTTCACGTCCTCCGGCAACGGCAGGTGGCGGTAGTCGTCCCAGAGCGGGTCGGTGGCGATGTCCGGCACGATGACCGGGCGGCCCAGGAATGCGGACGTGCCGCAGGCGCCGGCTTGCGGGCCGATCTTCACGCCGTCCAGCGCATCGGTATAGGGGGCCGGCATGCTCGGGGCCGCCAACGGCCGCAGGTGGCCGGTGTCGTCCACGCGCAGCACGGTGGCCGCCACTTCGGGCGCCAGGCGCTCAACCTCGCGGCACACCATGTTCATGACCTCGACCACCGAGGCCTCGTTCACCATGGCTTGCAGCACGCGGCGTTGCAGCACCTCGTGCACCTTGGTCGGCGTGATGTCGGTCAGCACGTCCACGACATTGACGAGCGTACCGCGGTCATCGAACACGGAGTTCGCCATGACCGACACCCACAGCGGCTTGCCGCCGCGGTCGTAGACCAGGACGTCCTTGTGGAACCCTTCGCGGCAGGCGATGCGGCGGTCCAGCTCTTCGCGGGTGCCGCCGTCGGGGCGGCCACCAGCCAGCAGTTCGCCCAATTCCTGGTGCAAGGCGTCGCCGCGGGCGAAGCCCAGCATGCGCTGAAAGCCGTCGTTCACATAGACGATGCGGCCATCGCAACCGGAGACCGCCACCGCGTTGCCCGTTTCGTTGATGCCCAAGAGCAGCAGGCGGACTTCTTCCTGGCGCTCGGCGTCCGCGATGGATTTGCGCGAAATGACCGAGATGCGCGCGACGTCGCCCTCATCGTTGCGCAGCGGCATATACGTGGCTTCGATCCACAGCGTGCCGCCATTTTTCATGCGGTAGCGGCAGGTGCCTGAAAAGTGTTCGCCCTGGAGCAATCGGGTCCAGATCTGCTCCCCGCTGGCGATGCCCTTGCCCTCGTCCATGCTGTCGCACAGCATGTCGTGGCGCAGCGCCAGGGCCTCTTCGCGGGTATAACCCACGGCGGCCAGGAAATTGGCGTTGGCGTTCATCAGCGAACCGTCGGCATCGAAATCGAACAGCAACAGCGCCCGATCCATCGACGTCAGATAATTGCCCGCATGCCACGCGGCGCCCTGGGGGCCCGCGCTCGAAACGCTTACATGAGTATCAAGCATAAGGGGCTCCATACCGGAATACAGCTGATCCGGTTTCATTCAGCGCTTTGGAAAGCCTAGCGTCACGCGGTCGCGTCCGTCCTGCTTGGCCAGGTACAGCGCCTGGTCAGCACGGCTGAGCGTTTCCGAGAAGGTCTCGCCCAACTGGTGATGCGCCATGCCGATACTGACCGTCAACCTCAATACTTCGTCGCCCGCCTCAACCGCCAGCCCGCGCACCGCGCCGACCAGCCGGTCCATGACGCCTTGCGCGGCTTCGGGCCGCGTGTTGGGAAGCAGCACCAGAAATTCCTCCCCGCCCCAACGGCCGCACAAATCATATTCACGCAGGCTCTTGACCAGCACGCCGGCCAGCTCAACCAGCGCGCGGTCGCCCGCTTCATGGCCGAAGCGGTCATTGACCGCTTTGAAGTGGTCCACATCCAGCATCGCCACGACAAAGCTCTCGCCGCTGCGTGCCGCGCGCCCGACTTCCTGCTTGATCATTTCCATCAAGGCGCGCCGGTTCAGCAAACTGGTCAGCGGATCGCGGTTGGACGTTTCTTCCAGCGCCACATTCAGGTCGCGCATCATGCTCTGGTAGTGATCGGAAATGCGTGCAATGCGCGTCAAGCGCCGCAACTGGCGGTCAAACTTGTCGTACAGGCCCAGCTCGCGCTCATGCGCCATGGTCTGATAGGCGTCCGACAGCTGGGTCACGCGTTCGATACGCGCCATCTGCTCGGCGGTGTGCTGCCACAGCGACTCCAGGGCTTCCCGCAAGGGATGGCCGGCATAGGCCGGGTCCGCCAGCAGCGCGACGATGCGGCGATCCAGTTCGGCGGCGCCCGGTTTCATTCTCGGCCAACCACCGAGAACGGAAACGTGCAGTCTTCCTTGAATTCTTCGGCCAGTTCGCCGACGCGTTCATTGCGGCTGTCATAGAACCAGGTCACGCTGACCTGGCGGCCCTTGCCGTGGGCGGCTTCGAGCAGATCGAAAATGTCCATGACGGACTTGATGCTGCTGGTGTTCAGGTACAGCAGCTCCAATTCCAGGCTCAACGGGGCGGCCGAACCCAGCAGGTAGGCCTCGACCCATTCGATCACCGGGCCAAACAATTCAAAGGAATTCTCGGGGTAGGAGTCGCCGCGCATCACCAGCACGCCGGCGTCGGCGTCGGCGGTGATGGCAGGCGTGGACTGCGTCCCGGGAATGTTCAACTCTTTCATCAGATACTCCGAAAATGATTCTGGAATGCGCGCGGGCGCCCTCAGATCACGACGCTCAGGCTGAAGAACGCCCGGCCCTCGCCCGCGGCGGGCGTCAGGCTGGCTTCCAGCGGAGCGCCGGCGCGGCGCGCGATGTCGATCAGCCCAAGGCCCGCGCCCGAAGCCACGCCCTGGGTGCGCGGCTTGTGCAGCTGCATCTTGTATTCGGCCTTCAGCGCCGCCTTGTCCAATGCGGCCAGCTCGCGAATCCGGGCGACCAGCGCATGGCCGTCCTCGGTCTTCACCAGGTTGCCCGCCGACACCACGTAGCGGCTTTCATCGCGGCGGCCGATCACCACCGTGGCCGAGGCTTCAGCGTCGCCATTGGCGGCGGCGTATTGGCGGATGTTCTGGATCATTTCGATATAGACCGAAAAAACGTCCATGGCCTCCGCCGGCCGTGCGTGTTCCGCGTTCAGGTAATTTTTGAGCGCATTGCCGATTTCCTCGATCAGGCTGCGGGAGATCGGCCCGTTGAAGCACAGCAAGGTGCGGTTCTGGTTGAACCGTTCACCCAGCGCGTAGAGATCGGAGGCATTCATAGGGGTTATCACCCGGAAAACGTTTAATCGAAACGGAAAGACAGCAGGGTGATGTCGTCACGCTGGGGACGGCCACCCTGGTACTCGGCCAGCGCTTGCGTAAATGCGGCGGCCTGTTCAGTTAACGGCTGCCGGGCGTGTCTCTTGAGCATTCCTGCAAAACGCGTGTTGCCGAACCCGAATCCGTGCTCGCCGCCTGCCTGGTCCAGGAAGCCGTCCGTCGCCAGGTAATACGTCCAGCCCGGTTCCATCTGCAAATCAATATTTTCGTAAGCGCCCGTGCGTTTGTCGCCCAATGCCCGCTTACCGCCGGGAATCTCGCGCAGCGTCTCGCCATCGCTGGCGTACAGGCTGATCTTGGCGCCCGCGTAGCGCAGGCGCCCGGACTGCCGGTCAATATATACCAGGCCCGCGTCGGTATTCGTG
Source organism: Achromobacter kerstersii (assembly GCF_902859595.1). GTDB lineage: Bacteria > Pseudomonadota > Gammaproteobacteria > Burkholderiales > Burkholderiaceae_B > Achromobacter > Achromobacter kerstersii. The sequence continues at coordinate 14,185 of NZ_CADIJQ010000020.1, forward strand.
GCCAGTGCGCGGGGCAGTTGCGCATCCGCAAGCATGGCGCGGATGGCGGTGTCGGTGCGGGTCAGAATGCCGGCCGGATCGGCGGGGCCGGCCTCGGTAATGGCCAGATCGATGGCGGCGCGCGCCAGCATCGTCATCAATGCGCCCGGCACGCCGTGACCCGCGCAGTCCATGATGCCCAACAGGCAATTGGCGCCGTCGGAACGGAACACATAGAAGTCACCCCCCACCACATCACGCGGCTTCCACAGCACGAAGTGATGCGCACCGAGCGACTGCGTCAACTGGCGGTCTGGCAGGATGGCGCGCTGGATCAGGCTGGCGTAGTCGATCGAGTCGCCGATCTTCTTGTGCGCGGCGGCCATGGCGCGGTTGGCGTCTTCCAGTTCCGACGTGCGTTCGCGCACCTTGCTTTCGAGTTCGGCGGTGTGTTGGCGAACCTTGTCGGCCATCACGCCAAAGGCGCGGCTCAGGTCGCCGATTTCGTCCTGCCCGCCCGGCGGCAGGCGCACGTCGTAGCTGCCGTCGGCGATGGCGCGGGCTGACTGCTGCAAGCGGCGCAATGGGCGCAGCATCAAGCGTTCGATGGCGAAGCCGAAGCACAGCAGCATGGCGGCGAACAACAACACCAGGCCGATCGCGGCAGGCCACAGCCAGCCCGTGTCCAGCACGCGGGCCGCGCCCAGGTCCACCACCGTCAGCACGTGCCAGTGCAGTTCGGGCATGTAGGCGACCGACACCAATTGGCGCGTGCCGTCCATATTGACCCAGGCGGTCTGCACCGATTGCGGGTCGGCCTGGGCCGCGTGCATGGCGGCACGCAGTTCGTCGCGGCTGGGGCCAGCGTCCAACAGGTTGAACACCTGGCCGCGCGTGCCTGCGCCGCCGCCCGCGCCCGAGTTGTACGCGATCAGCGACGCGTCCATATGCGCCTGGATCGCGCCGTCCTCGTCAACGATGATCGGTGTCACGCCCGGCTGGCCGCTGTTGACGAATTCGCGCAGGAAGCCGCCCACATCCAGACCGGCGCCGGTCAGGCCCACGACCTTGTCGCCGTCGCGCACCTGGGCGTTGATCCACACCTTGGTGGTCTGGAGCTTCAGGTCGGGATTGACGTTGATGTTGTATTTGGCCGGTGACTTCAGCGTGGCGTAGAACCAGCCGTCGTCGGCGGCGCTGCGGCTCAGCGTGTAGCGCGGCGTCTCGGACAGCGGCTTGTCGTCGTTGAAGTAGTAGTGGCCGGACTCGGCGCTGGCAATGAAATATGCGCGGCCCAGCAGGTCACGGCGGTAGCCGTCGGCTTCGCGAAAGAACAGTTCACGCGCGGCCGGGTCGTCTTCGTTGCGCAACCAACGCCGCGTGACTTCGCTGTCGGCCAGCCGCAAGGACAAGGCCAGCTCGCGCGACACCGGCGCCAGGATGCGTTGACGGTTCAACTGCGTGAAGTTGTCGGCGAAGGCGCGCCCGAAGTGGTCGCGGACCCCGTCCAGCACCAGCCAGCCGATCACGGCAGCGGGCGCTAAAGCGACCACGCACGCCAACAACAGCGCCATCAATGATTTTTTGCGCAAACCCCATTTCGCCATGCGAAGTCTTCCCTGACAGCTTGATAAGACGTGACGTGCGTGCCCACCTTGGTAGGCACGCGATGGGCCCGGCGCTGCAAGTGTAGAGAACAGTGGGGGCAATTGAAACAGGTGCAAACGTCTGGATGCGTTCTAGACACCTTAAGTTTCAACGCAGCAATGTAAATGCCGCTTTATTGCGATTTATATCGTGCTTTTTACGTGCTCGCCCACGCTTCTTGCGGCTTTATTACTACACGCCCAGATAGCGTTCCCATAGGGCGCGGTCGGCATCCAGCGACGGGGAGTCGCCCGTCCAGACCACTTTGCCGCGTTCCAGAATGACGTGCTGATCCGCGAGGCTCAGCAACCTTTCGACATATTTGTCGATGACGAGAATGGTCTGCCCCGCTTCGCGCAGCCGCGCCAGGCAGTTCCAGATTTCTTCGCGGATCTTGGGCGCCAGGCCTTCGGTGGCCTCGTCCAGAATCAGCAGGCGCGGGTTGGTGACCAGCGCCCGGCCGATGGCCAGCATCTGCTGCTCGCCGCCGGACAGTTGATTGCCCATGTTGCGCGCACGCTCGCGCAGCCGGGGGAACAGATCGAACACGCGGTCGGGCGTCCAGGGGTCGCCGATGTCGGGGTTGCGCGCGGCGACGAATGCCGTCAGGTGCTCACGCACCGTCAGGTTGGGAAAGCACTGCCGCCCTTCAGGCACGATGGCCACACCCAGCCGCGCGATGCGGTCAGAGCTCCAGCCGCTGATGTCCTGCCCTGCGAAATGGATCTTGCCGCCGCGCAGCGGCAACTGGCCGAACAGCGTACGCAGCAGCGTCGTCTTGCCCATGCCATTGCGGCCCAGCAAAGTCACGACCTGGCCAGCGCCAATCTGCAAATCCACGCCGAACAGCACCTGACTGGCGCCGTAGCCGCTTTTGGCCGATTCGATGGTGAGCATCACGCGGTCTCCTCGTCGCCCAGATAGGCTTGCCGCACTTCCGGATTGGCGCGGATTTCGTCGGGCGTGCCGGTCGCGATCACGCGGCCATACACCAGCACCGACAGGCGATCAGCCAAGCGGAACACCGCCTGCATATCGTGTTCTACCAGCAGCATGGCGGCGCGGCCCCGCAGCGTTTCAATCAGTTCGGTCAGGCGGACGGTTTCGTCCGGCCCCATGCCGGCCATGGGTTCGTCCAGCAGCAGCACGCTGGGCCTTGCGGCCAGCGCCAGCGCGAATTCCACCTTGCGCTGCTCGCCATGCGGCAGCGTGCCGGCCGGGCGTTCGAGCAAGCTGGCGTCGATGGCGCATTCACGCGCGAGTTCGCGCGCCTGTTCATACAGCGCGGATTCGGCCGCGCGCGGCTTCCAGAATCGGAAGCTCGAGCCCGCGTGCGCCTGCACCGCCAGCACCAGGTTGTCCAACACGGTGGACTGCTTGAAGATATTGGTGATCTGATACGAGCGCGACAGCCCTGCCGCCACGCGCTGGTGTGCGTTCATGCTGGTCACGTCGCGCCCGCCCACGGTGAGCGTGCCGGAATCGGCCGCCAGCGTGCCGGACAACAGGTGGATCAGCGTCGACTTGCCTGCGCCGTTGGGGCCGATCAGGGCGTGGATCTCGCCCGGGTTCAAAGACAGCGACACATTGTCGGTGGCGACCAGCGCGCCGAAGCGGCGCACCAGGCCCGTCGCCTGCAAGACCGGGCTAGCCGTGGAATTGCCGTTCATGGTGGAACTGCCATTCATCACTGCGCTCATGATCCCACCTTGCCCGATGCGGCACGGCCGCCAAACCACGGGCCAAACAACCCGACCAAACCGCGCGGTGCGCCAAACACCACGCACAGCAGCAGCACGCCCAGCGGCAGATGCCAGTATTCCGTCCACAGACGCAGCACTTCTTCCAGGGTCAGCATCACAACCGCGCCGGCCACACCGCCCCAGCGCAGGCCGATGCCGCCCACCAGCACCATGATCAGCAGGTTGGCCGACTGCGTCCAATGCATCAGGCTGGGCGAGATGAAGAGGTTATGGTTGGCCAGCAGCGCGCCCGCCAAACCCGCCGCCGCCCCGCTTAGCGTGAAGGCCACGAGCTTGATGCGGTAGACCGGGTAACCCATGGACTCCATGCGCGATTCGTTTTCGCGGATGCCCTGCAAAGCCGTGCCAAAGCGCGAAGACACCACCCGGCTGAACACCCACATCAGCAGCGCAAACAGCACCAGCACCAAGTAATAGAAGCTGACGTCATTGGCCAGATCGATGCCCGGCAGCGTGGAATAGCCGGGCAGGTTCAGCCCGTCTTCCCCGCCGTACTGGCGCAACGAAATGAAGATGTAGAACAGCATCTGCGCGAACGCCAGCGTGATCATGATGAAGTACACGCCACGGGTGCGCAGCGAGATCGCCCCGGTAATGGCCGCCAGCACGCCCGCCAGCAGCATCGCCACCGGCCAGACGATCAGCGCCGACGTGATGCCCGACATCGCCAGAATGCCCACGGCGTAGGCGCCCGCGCCGAAGAAGGCCGCGTGCCCCAGCGCCACCATGCCGCCGTAGCCCAGAATCAAATTCAGGCTGGTCGCGGCCAGCGCGTAGATAAGCACGCGGCGCACGAACGAAATGTAGAAGTCCAGGCCCAGTGCAGGCGCCACCAGCGGGAACGCCGCCAAGGCCGCCAGCAGGACCACCGTCCAGAGTGTGGTTCTCATCATCAACCCCGCGCCGGAAACAGGCCAGAGGGCCGGAACACCAGCACAGCCGCCATCAAGACATAAATGGCAATGGCGGCCAGCGTCGGGCCGACGCTGGATGCCACGGCCGGCGAAAAGACCTGGCGCAACAGCATCGGCAGAAACGCGCGCCCGGCCGTGTCCACCATGCCCACCAGCAAGGCGCCAACGAACGCACCGCGGATCGAACCGATACCGCCGATGACGATGCACACCAGCACCAGAATCAGGATTTCTTCACCCATGCCCACCTGCACCGAGGTGATCGGCCCCAGCAGCGCGCCGGCCACGGCGGCCAGCATGGCGCCCAGCACGAACACGCCCAGGAACAGCAGCGGCACGCGCACGCCCATCAGCGTGGCCATCTGGCGGTTGGACGCGCCGGCCCGCACCAGAACGCCCGCGCGGGTGCGCGTCACGAACCAATACAGCCCAGCGGCCGCGGCCACGCCGAACACGATGATCATCAGGCGGTAAGCGGGGTACAGCAGATCGGGCAACAGGCGCACCGGGCCGGACAGCACGGCGGGCATGTTGAGCATGACGGGCGCGGGGCCCCAGATCATCTTGACCAGATCATTGGCGATAAGGATGACGGCATAGGTGCCCAGCACCTGAGCCAGGTGGTCGCGCAGCGCCAGGCGGCGGATGAGCGTCAGTTCCAACACCACGCCAACCAGGCCGGTGGCGACGGCCGCCACCAGAACGGCGGCGGTGAATGAACCTGTGCGCTGCATGGTTTCGGCGGCGACATAGGCGCCGGCCATGTAGAGCGAGCCGTGAGCCAGATTCATGATGTCCATGATGCCGAAGACCAGGGTCAGCCCGGCCGCGATCAGAAACAACATCAACCCAAACTGCAGACCGTTCAGCAATTGCTCGACGATCAGCGTAAACGTCATGAACACTTCCCCCTGCCGCGGACCTTGCGAGCGGTGCGCGTGCGATTCGAACCTGCGATGGCTGGCGGCGCGGGGCGGGTCAGTCCGGCATGGCCGGACGCCCCCACGCACGCGTAGCGTCTTACCTTAGAGCTTGCACTCGCCGACGTAGACGTCCTGGTACTTGTCAAACACCTTGCCCACCAGTTTGTTGGTGATGCGGCCGTTGCCGTCCTTGTCGACCACGCGCAGGTAGTAGGCCTGGATCGGATAGTGGTTCTTGCCGTAGGTGAAGCTGCCGCGCACCGACGGGTAGTCGGCCTTCTCAAGCGCCTTGATGATGGCGTCGCGGTCAGAGGCCTTGCCGCCTGCCTGCTTGACGGCGGCGTCCATGGCCATGATTACGTCGTAGGCCTGGGCGGCGTACACGGACGGGTAGCGGCCGTTGTATTCCTTGCGGAAGGCGTCAACGAAGATCTTGTTCTGCGGCACGTCCAGGTCATGCGCCCATTGCGCCGTGTTGTACATGCCCAGCATGGGGTCGCCCACGGCCTGGATCACGTCTTCGTCAGCCGAGAAGCCCGGGCCGATCAGCTTGACGTTTTGCGACAGGCCGGCGGACACGAACTGCTTGACGAAGTTGATGCCCATGCCGCCCGGCAGGAAGATGTAGACGGCGTCCGGCTTGGCGGCGCGGATCTGGGCGATTTCCGCCGCGTAGTCGATCTGGCCGAGCTTGGTGTAGACCTCGTCGCCCGGGGCGGTCTTGTAGCCGCGCTTAAAGCCCGTCAGCGCATCTTTGCCGGCCGGGTAGTCCGGGGCCATGATGAACATTTTCTTGAAGCCACGGTCAGCTGCGACCTTGCCGGCGGCTTCGTGGAAGGCGTCGTTCTGGTAGGACGTGCCGAACCAGTAGTTATTGCACTGGGCGCCAGCGAACTGGCTGGGGCCCGGGTTGTTCGACAGGTACGGCACCTTGGCGGCGAACAGCGCGGGGCCGACGGCCAGCGCCACGTTGGAACCAATGGGGCCAGTGAAGAAATCAATCTTGTCGCGCTGGATGTAGCGCGTGACCAGTTGGCGGGCCTGATCCGGGTTGCCGCCCATGTCGGTCTGCACGAATTCGGCGGGCTGCCCGCCGAGCTTGCTGCCCAGTTGCTTGATGGCCAGGTTGAAACCGTCGCGGGCTTCAGCGCCCAAGGCCGAGAACGGGCCGGAGATATCGTTGGCGATGCCGACTTTAACGGCGTCGGCCAGGGCCACGGCCGGAACCAGTGCGGCGGCGGCGATAAGGGAAGTGATCAAACGCATGGTGGTGTGCTCCGTGCGCGAGCCCGCGCAGAGGGTGTTCTTTTTGAGGGTGCGATTCGAAAGACTTCTATGCCCGGCCTGCCGGCGCCATTGCGCCGCCGTCAAACGCGTGCGGCAAGATATTGCTTGCCACACCACAATCCCCTTGTGCAGCATAGGGAAAACTGGCGTGGTTCATAGTTTAGGTTTAAAGTATTCTTCAAAACAAGACTAGGGTTTTTACCGAAGGGTTTTCCCTCCACCTCAACGATGACCGCGTCGGATGGGTCGCCCGGTGCAACGCACGCGACAGTACCCGACATCCCGCCGAACCTCAAGAAAACCGACGATGACTGACGCTCCCGATCTGGAATCCCGCGCCGCGCCCGATGACCACCACGCGTTGCGTCTGTGGCTGCGCATGCTCACCTGCGCCAATCTCGTCGAAAGCGAGATCCGCAGCCGGTTGCGCAATGAGTTCGACACCACGCTGCCGCGCTTTGACCTGATGGCGCAATTGCAGCGCGCGCCCAAGGGCATGAAGATGGGCGAATTGTCGCGCCACATGATGGTCACCAACGGCAATATCACCGGCATCACCGACCAGCTCGAAAAAGAAGGCCTGGTGGTGCGCACCAAAGTGGAGTCAGACCGCCGCAGCTCGCTGATCAAGCTCACGCCTCAGGGCAAGAAGAGCTTTGCCCGCATGGCGCGCGCACATGAAACCTGGGTCAAGTCCATGTTCGGCGACTTGCCCGAATCCACCCGCAACGCGCTGTTCCAGGCGCTGGGCGAACTCAAGCTCCAGGTGGTCGCCACCCGGTCGGAATCGGCCAAGGGCTAACGCTTGTGAAGAGACGCCCCGGGCGCTGAAATCCGCGCCCGGTTTGGCGCATAATTGCCGCCATGATTCCGGTATCTCTTCCTGGCGGTAATTTCTATGTGCTGATGGCGGCCTCGCTGGCCTGCCTGGCCACGTTGCTGACTTGGCTGGCGGTGTTGGCCACCACCCGCAGCGCCCGGCTCTGGCTGGGCGGCCACCGCCGCGTCGGCTCCACGCTGATGACCTTCCTGGCGCTTATCGGCGCCATCTTTCCCTATCAGCAGTTCAGCCTGTGGTTTGCCGCCCAGCGCGATGCCCAGGCCGACGCCGACCGCAAGACGACCTTGCCGCACGCGACCCGGCTGGCGGGCGTGGACATGCCGGCTGGCACTGTGCTCAGCCTGACGCGCGCAGGCGAGCTGGCGTCGTTCGATCGCGCCGTCTTCCCCGAGACCCATCCTGCGCCCGTGCTCGGGGTCAACGCCACGCAGCTCTTCCGCTACGCCGCCACGCCCAAGCAGCCCGAAACCCTGTCCGTTGAAATCGCCCGCGACCAGGCGCAGGAAGGCTGGCTGTGCGCCCATGGCCATCGGCTTGAATTCGTGATGCAGGGCGGCCAGCCCCGCTTTTCCAGCTGCCATCTGGCGATTGGCAACACGCTGGACAAGCAGCCCGTACCGGCCGGCGCCTGGCTGAAAGTTGACGAAGCGGCGCGCGGCACGCCGCTGGATACCAACGCCAACGCCAATACCAACGCCAACACCGACACCACCGCCACGTCGCCGCGCTGGCTGCTGCGCACCGAGGGCAGCGACGCGTTGAGCCTGCACCAGATGCCGCTGCTGAAAGTCGACATGCGGCTGGACGCCCAGCGCCGGATGTTGAATTTCGAAGGCCTGCTGGCGCGCGAAGCGATCCTGGGCAGCATGACCTACCCGCCCGGCACCCGCGTGCTGTCCGCGCCCCCTCGCCTGCCCGGCGCGCAGCCAGGCGACCTGCTGTTTTCCCCGTCGCGGGGCCGGACGGCCCGCCGCGAGGGTGGTGAAGAAGTCTCAGCAGGCAATTCGGTGCTGCAAGCGCCGGACGGCACCGTGCGCAGCGTGTTGAGCAACCGCGAAGCGGGCGTCCTGGACGTGGCCGCCATGCGAATGGCCCCCTGATTACCGATGATGGCCGCGGATGCCCCCAGGGCATGCCCCTGGCCGCCCCCCTGACAAACCCCTGCCGCAAAGCGGTGGGATAATACGAAGCTTTCACCCACCCGCCGCCTATTTTCGGGCGGCGATTCCGTCCTGCCTACTCAAGAGACGAAGTCATGGCCGTTAATTTGCAGATCCCCTCCGAGTCCGAAATTTTTCCTGTTGCCGGCGTTGAAATCGGCGTCACCGAGGCCGGCATCCGCAAAGCCAACCGACGTGACCTGACCGTCTTCCGTCTGGCCGAAGGCACGAGCGTGGCGGGCGTGTTCACGCGCAACCGCTTCTGCGCCGCCCCGGTGCAGGTCTGCCAGGCCCATCTGGCCGCTGGCGGCCCCATCAGCGCGCTGGTCATCAACACCGGCAACGCCAACGCTGGCACCGGCGAAGAAGGCCTGAAGAAAGCCAAAGATACCTGCGACGCGCTGGGCAAATTGCTGGGCGTGCCTGCCAGCCAGATCCTGCCGTTCTCAACCGGCGTCATCCTGGAGCCGCTGCCGCTTGACCGCCTGGTCGCCGGCCTGCCGGGCGCCATCGCCAACCTGGCGGCCGACCACTGGTCCAGCGCCGCCCACGGCATCATGACGACCGACACGCTGCCGAAGATCTCGTCGGCCAAGGTGCAGATCGACGGCAAGACCGTCACCTTCACCGGCATCAGCAAAGGCGCGGGCATGATCCGCCCGAACATGGCGACGATGCTCAGCTTCCTGGCCACCGATGCCGGCATCGCCCAGCCGCTGCTGCGCAAGCTGGCCGTCGAAATCGCTGACGCGTCGTTCAACCGCATCACCGTTGACGGCGACACGTCCACGAATGACTCGTTCATCATCGCCGCCACCGGCAAGTCGGGCGTGACCGTCAACAGCGAATCCGACGCCGCCTACGCCGCCGTGCGCGATGCGCTGACCGCCGCCGCGCTGGAACTGGCTACGAAGATCGTGCGCGACGCCGAAGGCGCCACCAAGTTCATGACCATCCGCGTCGAAGAAGCCGGCACCACCGAAGAAGCGCTGAAGGTGGCTTATGCCGTGGCCCACTCGCCGCTGGTCAAGACCGCCTTTTTCGCATCCGACCCCAACCTGGGCCGCATCCTGGCCGCCGTCGGCTACGCCGGCATCGACGATCTGGACGTGTCCAACATCCGCCTGTGGCTGGACGATGTGCTGGTGGCCAAGAACGGCGGCCGCAACCCCGACTACCAGGAAGCCGATGGCCAACGCGTGATGAAGCAGGCCGAGATTTCGGTGCGCATTGCGCTGGGCCGCGGCCAGGTGTCGGACACGGTCTACACCTGCGACTTCTCGCACGAATACGTGTCGATCAACGCCGACTACCGTTCTTGATCCGCCATGAGCGCTAGCGAGTTCACCACCCTTATCCAGCGCGCCGAGCGCGTGCTGGCGCAGCTTGAAGCCTTTCTGCCGCCCGCCACGCCCGAGATCGACTGGAGCGCGCATGCGTTCCGTTGGCGCAAGCGGGGCGCGCGCGGCTGGCTGGATGCGGTGCGCCACGTGGCGCGCATCGACATGGAAGACCTTCAGCACATCGAGCGCCAGAAGGCCACCATCGACCGCAACACGGTCCAGTTTCTGGAACACAAACCGGCCAACAACGTGCTGATGACTGGCGCGCGCGGCACCGGCAAGAGTTCGCTGGTGAAGGCCATGCTGGCCGCCTACGGCGAGCGCGGCTTGCGTTTGATCGAAGTCGACAAGTCTGACCTGGGCGACCTGGCCGACATCGTCGAACTCGTCGCCGCGCGCCCCGAACGCTTCATCGTCTTCTGCGACGACCTGTCGTTCGAAGAAGGCGAACCCGGCTACAAGGCCCTGAAGTCGGTGCTGGATGGTTCCGTGTCGGCCTCGGGCGACAACGTGCTGATCTACGCCACGTCCAACCGGCGCCACCTGATGCCGGAATACATGAGCGAGAACTTGCAGGCCAAGCATCAGCCCGATGGCGAAATCCATCCGGGCGAGACGGTCGAAGAGAAGATCTCGCTGTCCGAGCGCTTCGGCCTGTGGCTGTCGTTCTACCCCTTCAAGCAAGACGACTATCTGGACATCGTCTACCACTGGCTGCGCGAGCTGGGTTGCCCGGAGGCGCACATCGCGCCGTCGCGCACCGAAGCGCTGCAATGGACGATCGAACGCGGTTCGCGTTCCGGCCGCGTGGCGTATCAGTTCGCACGCGATTGGGCGGCCCGCCATGTCTGAAAAAATCGTCGACGTTGCCGCCGGCTTGATCCTGCGCCCCGATGGCATGCTGCTGCTGGGCCAACGCCCCGAAGGCAAGCCGTGGTCGGGCTGGTGGGAATTGCCGGGCGGCAAGCTGGAGCCGGGCGAGACCGTGCTGGAAGCGCTGGCGCGCGAGTTGCAGGAAGAACTGGGCATCCGCGTCACGCAATCGCGTCCGTGGGTGACCTATGTGCACGTCTATCCGCACACCACCGTGCGCCTGGCGTTCTGCCATGTCACGGCGTGGGAAGGCGAACCGCAAGGGCTGGAAAACCAGCGCCTGGAATGGGTCAACCCCGCCAACGCGGCATCGGTCGGCGATCTGCTTCCCGCCACCCTGCCCCCGCTGCGCTGGCTGCAACTGCCCACCACTTATGGCATCAGCTCGATCGGCTCGCGTGCCGGCGTGGCCGCGTTCCTGGGCCGGCTGGACGCGGCGCTTGCGCGTGGCGTGAAGCTCGTGCAACTGCGTGAACCTCAATGGCCCGATGGCGCCGGCGCAGCATCGCTGCATGAAGTTTTTCAGCAAGTGATCAAGCGCTGCCACGCCGCTGGCGCGCGTGTGCTGGTCAACAGCGCGCACCCCGCGGCATGGTGGAAAGAAGCCGACGGCGTGCACCTGCGCACGGCGGACGCCGCCCGCTTGCACGCACGGCCCGAATTGCCGGCCGGCGCGCTGGTTGGCGTGTCCGCGCACGACAACGCGCAAGTCGTCCACGCCCGTGAAATCGGCGCCGACTTTGCCGTGCTTGGCCCCGTGCTGGACACGCCCAGCCACCCTGGCGCCGCAACGCTCGGCTGGGAAGGCTTTGTCGCGGGCAATCGCGATGCGGGCATTCCCGTCTTCGCGTTGGGCGGCCAGTCCACCACCACCGTGTCGCACGCACTACGCCACGGTGCGCACGGCATCGCGGGTATACGTGGCGTGATCTGACTGACCTGCGGGGCCGGAAGTCTGGCAAGATGTAAGTCTTATCGGCCCCGCCGCCGGCTCCTCCGGCGCCGCTCCGGTCCTGATAGCCGGGTGTCCCGCGTGACGGGCCACGACAGCTCTCTCGTCATGAAGGAACATGTCATGTCCCGCCGTGCGAATACCGAGCGCCAAATACTCCAAGCCCTTGAAGCCCAGATCCTGGAAACAGGCATGGGCGGAGTCGGCATCAACGCCATCGCCAAACGCGCAGGCGTCAGCAAAGAACTCATCTACCGCTATTTCGACGGCATGCCGGGCCTGCTGCTGGCGTGGATGAAAGAACAAGATTTCTGGACACGCAACCCCGGCTTGTTGGCCGCAGAGGAATCCAGCCAGCGCACGCCGGCCGATCTGATTCTGACGATGCTGCGCGCGCAGATCGAAACGCTATTAGGCAATGAAACCCTGCGCGAAGTGCGGCGCTGGGAACTGATCGAACAGAACGACGTCACCGCAACGCTTGCCGAACGCCGCGAAAATGCCGCGCGCGGATTCATCGAGCGCGTTGACGAACTTGCGCCTGACGTAGACGTGCCTGCTGTGGCGGGCGTGATACTGGCCGGGGCGGTGTACCTGACATTGCGCGCCAAAACCGCCACGCATTTTTTAGGCTTGCCGCTGCATGAGCCGGAAGGCTGGGCGCGCATCGACAAAGCGCTGGAATACCTGGTTGCGCACAGCTTTCCGGATGAGCTCAATGCCGAAGCGTTATCGGCATTGGAAGCGCGCCGCCAAAGCAGCGCGGCGTCCGGCGAACCCGTCGTGTGACCCGCTGCGCGTTCAGTTCACAGGGGCTGTCGTCGAGGCAGGCGCAGGCGCTGCATCGGCCTGCTGCACCGCCGGCAGGCCATCCCAACCCCCGCCCAACGCCACAATCAAATTCACGCTGGCCACCAGACGCGTGCCCAACAGGCTCAGCGCGTTGCGCTCGCTGTTGAGCGCGGTGGCGTCCACCACCGCCACACTCAGGTAATCCACCAGCCCGGCCTGGTACTGGTTCTGGATCAAACGCAGCGATTCGCGTGCGGACTCCAGCGCACGGCGTTGCACGACCTGTTCGTTCTCCATGACCCGCAGCTGGATCAGATAGTCCTCAACTTCACGCAAGCCCACCAATGCGGCTTGGCGGTAAGCGGCGGCCTGCGAGTCATAGGACGCGCGCGCCTGTTCGACTTGCGCCGCGCGCGCGCCGCCGTCGAAGATCGTCATGGCCAGCGCTGGCCCCAAGGACCAGAAGCGCGCGGGCGCGGTCAGCAGCTCGGCAAACTGCCCGTTGCGAAAACCGCCATCGGCCGACAAGGTCAGCGACGGGAACCACGCGGCCTCGGCCACGCCGATCTGCGCATTGGCCGCCGCCGCACGGCGTTCGGCTGCCGCCACATCAGGACGGCGCTCCAGCAGTTCAGACGGCAGGCCCACCGGAATCTGCGGCAGTTGCAGCGTGAAGACGGCGGGCGGCAGGCTGAAGTGCGACGGCGCCTGCCCCATCAGCACCGCAATCGCGTGCTCGTACTGGCCGCGCTGCCAGTCCAGGTCGATCGATTGGGCGCGCGTGCTTTCCACCTGCGTGCGCGCCACGGCCACATCGGCCTGCCCCGCCACACCGACGGCATAGCGGTTCTGCGTCAGCTGCAATGACTTCTCGTACGCCGCCACCGTGGCGTCCAGCAAGCGCTTTTGTTCATCCAGCACGCGCAGTTGCAGATAGGTCTGCACCAGCGCCGCCTGCGCGCTTAAGCGCGTGGCGGCCAGGTCGGCCAGGCTTGCGGCCGCGCTGGCTTCAGACGATTCGGTGCTGCGCCGCACGCGGCCCCACACGTCCAATTCCCAACTGACGCTGCCGGTCACCGTGTACTGGTTCGACACGTTGCTGCCGTTGGACACCGACGACGACCCGTTGCCGTTGCCGCTGCCCGCACGCGACATGCCGGCGCTTGCGCCCACCGTGGGGTAGAAACCAGCGCGTGCGGCGCGCACCAAACCCAGCGCCTGACGGTAATTCGCTTCGGCTTGGGCGATGGTCTGGTTCGACGTATTCAAGCGGTCGACCAGCCCATTCAAGGTGGCGTCGTCATAGACGAGCCACCAGGCGCCACGGTCTGCGTCGTCGCGCGGTTGCGCGCGCTTCCAGCCTTCCACCTGATCCTGGCCTTGCGCTTCTTTATAGGACGCGCCCACATCGAGCTCGGGGCGTTGGTAGTCGGGGCCAACCGCGCAGGCGCCCAACAGCGCGCACAGCGCGATCGTGGCGGCGCTGCGGGGAAAGAAGGCGTGCAAAGGCGTGATGCGGATCATGTGTGTTCTATGGAATCAGGGGCGGCGTTCCGCGTGCCGCGCCCGCGCGCGGCCCAGAGACGGAAACGGTCCAGGTAGAGATAGACCACAGGCGTGGTGTACAGCGTGAGGATCTGGCTTAGCACCAGGCCACCCACGATGGTAATGCCCAGGGGCTGGCGCATTTCAACGCCTGCGCCGGTGGCAAGCACCAGCGGCAGCGCGCCGAAAATAGCGGCCATGGTCGTCATCATGATGGGGCGAAAGCGTGTCAGGCACGCCTGAAAGATGGCGTCGCGCGGCGCCATGCCCTGGTTGCGCTCGGCATCCAGCGCAAAGTCCACCATCATGATGGCGTTCTTCTTCACGATGCCGATCAGCAGGAACACCCCGATCAGCGCGATCAGTGTGAAGTCATATCGCACCAGCAGCAGCGCCAGCAACGCGCCCAACCCCGCGGACGGCAGAGTCGACAGAATCGTCAGCGGATGCACGAAGCTTTCATAGAGGATGCCCAGCACGATATACATCGTGACCAGCGCGGCCAGAATCAGCCAGGGCTGCTGCGCCAAGGTCTGCTGCAAGGCGGCGGCGGTGCCTTGGAAGCCCGCCTGGATCTGATCCGACGGCAAGCCGATGCGCGCCACCGCGGCATCAATGGCGGCGGTGGCCTGGCCCAGCGAGACGCCGGGCGCCAGGCTGAAAGACACGGTGTCGGCCACGAACAAGCCCTGGTGTTGCACGCTGAGCGGCGCGTTACCGTTTTCAAGCGTGGCGAATGACAGCAAGGGCACGCGCGCGCCCGTCGACGTAATCACCTCGACCTGCTTCAGCGATTCAATGTCTTCCGCAAACTTCGGCGCCAGCCCCAGCACCACGTGATACTGGTTCAGCGGGCCGTACATCACCGACACCTGACGCTGGCTGAACGAGTTGTTCAACACCGTCGAAATCGTGGACATGCTGACGCCCAGGCGTGTCGCGGCCTCGCGGTCGATCACCAGATTGATCTGGCGGCCCTTGTCCTCGACGTCGGTATCCACGTCGGTGATTTCGGGAATCTTGGCCATGGCCTGCTGCACCTTCGGCATCCACGTGCGCAGCAATTGCAGGTCGCCCGACATCAGCGTGTAGTCATACGAGCCCTGGCTTTGCCGTCCGCCGATGCGGATATCTTGCTGCGACACCAGGAACATGCGCGCGCCCGGCATGTTTTGCAGCTTGCCGCGCAGGCGGTTGATGACGACATCGGCCGACACCTTGCGTTCTTCCAAGGGCTTCAACTGAATCTGCATGAAGCTGCTGTTGCTGCCGCCCCGCCCGCCCGCATAACCCGTCATGCTCTGCACCGCCGGGTCCGCCAGCACGATCTTGCGCAAGGCGTTCAGTTTCGGCACCGTGGCCTGGAACGACGTGCCCTGATCCACGCGGAAAAAGCCCAGCAACTGGCCCGTGTCCTGCTGCGGGAAGAAGCCCTTGGGCACCACCATGTACAGGTAAACGTTCAAGCCCACGGCCACGGCCAGAATCACCATCATCAGCCGGCCGTGCGCCAGCGCCCAGCGCAGGCTGCGGCGGTAGCCATCCAGCATGGCGTCGAAGCCGCGTTCGGACCAGCGCGACAGCCGTCCGGGCGGCTTCTGCTCCTTGGGTTCGGGCCGCAGCAGACGCGCGCACATCATCGGCGTCAAGGTCAGCGACACAACCAAAGACACCATGATGGCGGCCGACAAGGTCACGGCAAATTCGCGGAACAAGCGGCCGACGACACCGCCCATCAACAGGATGGGAATGAACACCGCCACCAGCGACAAGCTCATCGACAGCACCGTGAAGCCGACTTCGCGCGAGCCGCGCAAGGCCGCGCGCATCGGCGACATCCCGTTCTCAACGTGCCGCATGATGTTCTCAAGCACCACGATGGCGTCGTCCACGACAAAGCCCGTGGCCACGATCAGCGCCATCAGCGAGATCGTATTCAGCGTGAAGCCGCACAGGTACATGATGCAGAACGTGCCGATCAGCGACACAGGCACAGCCACGCTGGGAATGATGGCCGCGCGCCACCGCCGCAAGAACAGCAGCACCACCAGCACCACCAGCCCCACAGCGATGATCAGCGTAAGTTCGGCCTCGTGCAGCGACGCCCGGATGCTGGGCGTGCGGTCTTGCGCCACGGTCATGTTCACATCCGCCGGCATCAGCGCTTGCAACACGGGCAGCTGCGCGCGCACGGCGTCCACGGCTTCGATGATGTTGGCGTCGGCCTGCCGGCGCACGATCATCAGGATGGCGTTGCGGTCGTTGTAGAAGCCGGTCTGGTACAGGTCTTCGACGGAATCTTCCACGGTAGCCACGTCCGACACGCGCACCGGCGCGCCGTCGTTCCACGCCACAATCAGCGGCCGGTATTGCTCGGCGCGGCTCAACTGATCACTGACCATGATCTGCCAGTGGTAGCGGTCGTTCTCCAGCACGCCCTTGGGCCGGTTCGCGTTGGCGTTGGCAAGCGTGGCGCGCAGCTGGTCCAGCGATACGCCGCGGTTGGCCAGCGCCCCCGGCAGCACGGTCACGCGCACGGCTGGCAGCGAGCTGCCGCCCACAGTGACTTCGCCCACCCCATCCACTTGCGCCAGTTTCTGCGCCACGATGGTGGACGCGATGTCGTACAGCTGGCCCTGGCTGAGCGTGTCAGACGTCAGCGCCAGCGTCATGATGGGCGCGTCGGACGGGTTGGACTTGTGATACGTGGGGTTGCTGCGCAAGCCGCTGGGCAACAGCGAACGCGCGGCATTGATGGCGGCCTGCACGTCGCGCGCCGCACCGTTGATGTCGCGCGACAAATCGAATTGCAGCGTGACTCGGGTGGACCCCTGCGAGCTGCTGGACGTCATTTCCGTCACGCCCGCAATGCTGCCCAACGACCGCTCCAGCGGCGTGGCCACGCTGGAGGCCATGGTTTCAGGGCTGGCGCCCGGCAGGCTGGCCGACACCGAAATCGTGGGGATGTCCACCTGCGGCAACGGCGCCACCGGCAACAGGAAAAACGCCAGCATTCCCGCCATCACAACCGCCACGCTCAGCAGCGTGGTCGCCACTGGCCGGACGATGAAGGGCGCCGACAGGATCATGACGCGTCCCCGGCGGCCGGTTCGCGCACGCCACGCCAGCGGCGCGACATGCGGTCGAACATCAGATAGATGACCGGCGTGGTGAACAGCGTGAGCACCTGGCTGAGCAGCAAGCCGCCCACCATCACCAGGCCCAGCGGCTGGCGCAGCTCAGCGCCCGTGCCGGTCGACAGCATCAGCGGCAAGGCGCCGAACAGCGCAGCCAGCGTCGTCATCAGAATCGGGCGAAAGCGCAACAACGCCGCTTCGTGGATGGCCGCGCGCGGGCTCAAGCCCCGCTTGCGCTCGGCGTCCAGCGCGAAGTCGATCATCATGATGGCGTTTTTCTTCACGATGCCGATCAGCAGAATGATCCCGATGATGCCGATCATGTCGAGCTCGGTGCCGCTGATCAACAGCGCCAGCAACGCGCCCACGCCGGCCGACGGCAAGGTGGACAGGATCGTGATCGGGTGGATATAGCTTTCATACAGCACGCCCAGCACGATGTACATGGTGACGACAGCCGCCAGGATCAGCCACAACGTGCTGGTCAGCGAATTCTGGAACGCCAGCGCCGCGCCCTGGAAGCGCGTTTCCACACCGGCCGGCATGCCGATTTCCGCTTCCGCCGCGGTGATGGCTTCAACCGCATTCGACAAGGACGCGCCCGGCGCCAGGTTGAACGACACCGTCACCATGGGGAATTGATCCAGCCGGTTCACGGCCAGTACGGTGCGGCCTTCGCTGATGTGCGCCACCGACGACAACGGCACTTGCCCGCCAGACGACGTCGGCACATGAATCTGGCCGAGTGACGACGGGTTCATCTGAAACTGCGGCTGCACTTCCAGCACCACGCGGTACTGGTTGGACTGCGTGAAGATGGTGGAGATCAGCCGCTGGCCGAAGGCGTCGTACAGCGCCTCGTCGATCACCGCGGCCGTGATGCCCAGGCGGGACGCCGCATCGCGGTCGATTTCAACCCAGGTCTGCAAGCCGTCGTCCTGCAGATCGTCGGTCACGTCTTTCAAGCCCGGCACCTGGCGCAACCGGTCCACCAGCTTGGGCGTCCATTCGCTCAGCACTTTCAGGTCGGGGTTGGACAGCGTCATCTGGTATTGCGTGCGGCTGACGCGGTCTTCGATCGTCAAGTCCTGCACGGGCTGCATATAGACGGTCAGCCCGTCTTGCTTAGACAGCGATTCCTGCAAGCGCGCCATCACCGCGCGCAAGTTGCCGCTGCGTTCGGCTTGGGGTTTCAGCGAAATCTGCATGCGGCCGGCGCTGAGCGTGGCGTTGCTGCCATCCACCCCGATAAACGAGGACACGGCCTGCACGTCAGGGTCTTCCAGCACCAATCGCGCCGCGGCCTGCTGGCGTTCGGCCATGGCGGGGAACGAGATGGACTGCGGCGCCTGGGTAATGGCCTGGATCAAGCCGGTATCCTGCTGCGGGAAGAAGCCCTTGGGCACGACCATATACAGCACCACCGTCAACGCGAACGTGCCCAACGCCACCAGCAGCGTCAGCGGCTGATGGCGCAGCACCACTTGCAGCATGCGGTCATAGCCGGCGATGACGCGGTCGATGAAATTGCCCGTGGCCGTGTGAAAGCGGCCATGCTTCTGTTCCGATTCGGCGCGCAGCAAACGGGCGCACATCATTGGCGTGAGCGTCAGTGATACGACCAGCGAAATCAGTATCGACACCGCCAGCGTAATGGCGAACTCGCGGAACAAACGGCCCACCACTTCCGTCATGAAGAGCAGCGGAATCAGCACGGCAATCAGCGAGAACGTCAGCGAGATCAGCGTGAAGCCGATCTGGGAGGCGCCTTTCAGCGCGGCCTGCAACGGCTTTTCGCCCTCTTCGATGTGGCGGGCGATGTTCTCGATCATGACGATGGCGTCGTCCACGACGAAGCCGGTGGCGATCGTCAGCGCCATCAGCGTCAGGTTGTTGATCGAGAAACCCGCCAAATACATGATGCCGAACGTGCCCACCAGCGACAGCGGCACCACCACACTGGGGATCAGCGTGGCGGTCAGGCTGCGCAGGAACACAAACGTCACCATGACCACCAGCGCCACGGCCAGCAGCATTTCGAACTTCACGTCTTCGACCGAATCGCGGATGGTTTGCGTGCGGTCAGACACCACGGTCACGTCAAGCGTGGCCGGCAGGGCCGCGCGCAGCTGGGGCAGCAGCGTCTGGATGCGGTTGACCACGTCAATGACGTTGGCGCCCGGCTGGCGCTGGATGTTCAGCAGGATGGCGGGCTTGTCGCCGGCCCACGCCGCCTGCCGCGTGTCTTCGGCGCCTTCGACCGCGCGCGCCACGTCAGACAAACGCAGCGGCGCGTTGTTCTTGTAGGCGATGATCAGGTCGTTGTAGTCGGTGGGCGACTTCAGCTGATCATTGGCGTTGATGGTGGTGGAGCGCTGCGGGCCGTCAAGATTGCCCTTGGGCTGGTTGACGTTGGCGCCCACGATGGCGGTGCGCAGGTCGGACAAGGCCAGCCCGTTGGCCGCCAACGCTTGCGGATTCACCTGCACCCGCACTGCCGGCCGCTGCCCGCCCGCCACACTGACCAGGCCCACGCCCGGAATCTGCGACAACTTCTGCGCCACCCGCGTATCGACCAGGTCGCGCACCTGCGGCAAGGGCATGGTGGGCGAGGTGATGGCCAGCGTCAGCACAGCCGCATCAGCCGGGTTCACCTTGTTGTAGGTGGGCGGCACGGGCAGGTCGCTGGGCAGCAGGTTCGATGCCGCGTTGATGGCGGCCTGCACCTGCTGCTCGGCCACATCCAGTGGCAGCGTCAGGTTGAACTGCATCGTGATGACCGACGCGCCGCCCGAACTGGTGGACGACATCTGGTTCAAGCCCGGCATCTGCCCGAACTGGCGTTCTAGCGGTGAGGTGACCAGCGAGGTCATGACGTCGGGGCTCGCCCCCGGGTACAGCGTCACCACCTGAATCGTCGGGTAGTCCACCTCGGGCAGCGCCGACACGGGCAGCATCCGGTACGCGATGAAGCCAGCGATCAGGATGGCCACCATCGCAAGGGTGGTGGCCACGGGGCGGAGGATGAACAGACGCGACGGGCTCACGATGGTCTCGGCTTACTTGGTGGCGGGCGTGGTGCCGGCCGGCGCACCCGCGCCCAGCGTCTTGTCACGCGTGGCGGGAATGACTTCGGCGCCACCCACGATTTCCACCTTGGCGCCTGCGCGCAGGCGGTCGGTGCCTTCGGTGACAACCCGGTCGCCCGGCTGCAAACCTTCGTTGACCGCCACCATGCCGTTGTTGATGGCGCCCAGCTTCACCTGCCGCACCACGATCGTGTTGTCAGGCTGCACCAGGAATACGAACGCGCCGGCCGAACCCTGCTGAATGGCGGCGGTGGGAATGGCGGTGACGTCTTTGCGCGTCAGCACATGCAGGCGCACGTTGACGAACTGGTTCGGAAAGAGCGCGTCGTCAGCGTTGTCGAACTTGGCTTTGAGCTTCAACGTGCCAGTCGTGACGTCGATCTGGTTGTCCAGCGTTTCCAGCACGCCGGTGGCGATGCGGCGGGTGTCGGCACGGTCATAGGCGTCAACCTTCAAGGTCTGGCCGGCCGCGATTTCGCCGCGCACTTCAGGCAACTGGGTTTCGGGCAGCGTGAACACCACGGAAATGGGTTGCGTCTGCGTGATCACGACCAGGCCATTGGTGTCGGCGCTGGACACGAGGTTGCCACGATCAACTTGACGCAGGCCCAGACGGCCGCTGATCGGCGCGGTGATGCGCGCGTAGTCCAGTTGCAGCTTGGCGTTGTCCACGTTGGCCTGATCGCTCTTGACGGTGCCTTCGTACTGGCGCACCAGCGCGGCTTGCGTGTCGACCTGCTGCTTGGCGATGGAGTCCTGCTTGAACAGGGCCTGATAGCGTTGCAAATCGCGGCGCGCGTTTTCCAGCTGCGCCAAATTCTGCATCTGCGTGCCGCGCGCCTGATCCAGCGCCACCTGGAACGCGCGCGGGTCGACTTGGGCGAGCAGGTCGCCTGCTTTGACTTGCTGGCCTTCCTGGAACGCCACGTCGACCAGTTCGCCGCTGACGCGGCTGCGCACGGTAACGGTGTTGTAGGCAGTGACGGTGCCCAGGGACTTCAGGTAGATGTCGATGTCCTGCGTGGACGCGGTCGCAATCCGAACCGGCACAGGCAGATTGGCCATGGCAGCCATCGGGGGCCGCCCGCCCGCAGCGCGCCCGCCTGGGCCGGCCGGGCCGCCTTGCTTGGCTGAGGGCCGCAGCACCAGCCAGGCAATGCCCGCCACGACAAGCAGCAACACCACACACACCACGATGCGGCGGCGGGTCCAGCGGGAGGGCGGGGAAACAGGACGACTTTCGGACATGGAACGGTTCCGGGCACTGACGGAGGAAAGCCGTATTGTCTACTAGTCGGTCGGGATTTCTACCATTGCGAGGCCGAGTTGAAACTGGCCGCAACAGGAATCGGTCTCAAGAACTGGGGGGATAAGCGCTGGGACCCGCCCTACGAACTACACAGCGTCATTTGAAACGCCACATCACGGGCGACTTGCTGGGGTTTGAATTCGCCGTCTTGCGTGGAAAAACGTATCCAGATCATGTACTTATTGGCGCTGATCTCGGGAAATACGCCTTCGGTGGGGTCAACCCACACCCGCAACAGGTGGAACTGCTTGCCACCCATCATCTGCTGGTAGGCCCCCTGCTCGGCGACGATATCGGTCTTGCGGCCGGACTCGCGCAACAGACGCAAGGCCAGGGTCAGGCCGTCGTAGAGGGCGGTGAAGGGCGAGAGCCAGGCCTGCAAGTCCGCGCAGCGGGCGGCTTCGGATTTGTTCTGCCAGGCGAAATAGGAAGGCATGTCCACTTGGGTGGCGCTGCCTGGCACCGACAGGCGGCCGCGCAAGCTGGTCAACCATTCGTTTTCGCGCAAAGACTGGCCGGTCTTGCCGGGTGCGGCCAACGCGCTGGCCACTCTCTCCAGTTCGCGCAACATGCCTTCCAATGCGTCTTGCGCTACGCCGGGGTGGTCGCGCAACCCAACAAGCGCCATGCGCTGGCGCTCAAGGTCTTGCAGCACGGCGCCTTTGACGTCGGTGCGTTCACATGCGTCGAGCAGATCGAACAGGGATGTGACGGCAACCTGATGTTGGCGTGAGTCTCCCTCGCGAGCAAAGAAGAACAACCTGTCGAACAGGTATTCCAATCGCAGATAAGCGCGGATGCGCTCATTGAAGGGATATTCGTAAACGATCACGCTTTTTGACAGGCCCATCAGTGGTCGGCCAAGCGGCCGAGAGATTCAGGGGTGCCGGCCAAGCTTGTCGCTTACCGGCCCGTTGTGGTCGCCAGCAACAGCCAGCGGTCATGCAAGGTCTTCGCCTGCGCGCGCAATTGCTCTGGAGTCGTTGCGCCGTCGTTCGTGATGACGTCGTCTGCAGCCTCCAGGCGGCTTGCCCGCGCAGCCTGTGCCGCCATAATACGCCTGATGGCTGGCTCCGTCAGCCCGCTACGCGACTGCACGCGCGCGACCTGTGTGTCGGGGTCGCAGTCCACCACGCAGATGCGATCCACACGCCCTCGCCAACGCGGCAAGGACTCCACCAAAAGCGGCACAACAAACACCAGATACGATCCGGTTGCAGCCACTGCCTGACGCTTGGTTTCTTCAGTAATGGCAGGATGCAAAACCGCTTCCAAACGCAACCGGACTTGCGGGTCAGCGAACGCGCGCTCGCGCATCCATTCGCGGTTCAAGGCGCCATCGGGCGTCAAGGCATCGGGGCCGAATTCGCGTTCAATCGCGGGCATGGCCGCGCCGCGCGCAGCGGTCAACGTCCGCGCGATTTCGTCGGTGTCGACCAGCGTCGCGCCCCATTCGCCCAGCATGTCCGCCACGCGGGACTTGCCCGAGCCGATGCCCCCCGTCAGACCAATCTTGAACATGCCATTCATCCCTTTCTTGGTATCCGTCTTGCTATCCGTCTTGCTATCCGTTGTCGCCAGCCGTTACTGCCGGCCGGTATTGCCGGCCGGTATTGCCAGCCGTTCTTGCCAGCCGTTCTTGCCAGCCGTTATTGCTGCCCGTTCTTGCTGCCCGTTCTTGGCGATGCCGCGTTTGCCTAGCGCAGGAATTGCCATATGCCTTGATCGCCGCCCAGCAGCAGCATCACGATACCGGCCAACGCCAGATAAGGCCCGAACGGTAAAGGCTGCCCCCGGCTGGCGCGGCCGCTTAACGTCAAGGCGCCCCCGATCACCACGCCCACCAGCGATGCGGCCAACAACAACATGGGCAAGGACTCAACGCCAAACCATGCGCCCAGCGCCGCCAACAGTTTGAAGTCGCCATAGCCCATGCCCTCGCGCCCCGTCAGCAGGCGGAACACATGGAAGATAACCCACAAGAAAACATAGCCCGCGACCGCGCCGATGACGGCTAGCGGCAGCGTGGTGAACGTGTCGAACAGATTGATCAGCAGGCCCGCCCACACCAGCGGCTGCGTCAGCACGTCGGGCAACAGCGTGGTTTCGAAATCGATCCATGCCAGCGCCACCAGCATCGCCGTCAAGCCCATGGCGAAGAGCGCGATGGGCGTTGCGCCGTAGCGCCATGCACAGGCGGCGAACAAGATGCAGGTAAGCAGTTCGATGGCCGGATACCGCAAGCTGATCCCAATCCCGCAAGCCGCGCATCGGCCGCGCAGTATCAACCAGCCCACTAGCGGCAGCCGGCGCCAACCGGTAATGGGTGCGTGGCAAGCAGGACAATGCGACGCTGGCCGAAACAAACCATCGGGGCTGTCGGGACGCGCCTTGCCCACCGCGTCCAGGCATTGCGCTTGCCATTCGCGTTCCATCATGCGCGGCAAGCGATACGTCAGCACAGTCAGCCAATTGCCCACGGCCAGCCCTGCCAGCGCCGCGATACCAATGAAGAGCCCCAAGGGCATATCAAAGACCTGATGCACGATGCTCATGCTCCGGCCGAACGCGCGCGCGCGCTCGGCTCAACCCTTGGGCTGATAACCAAAAGGCAGGCGGCCTGACCACGGCCTTGTCGTAAATTGTGCATAAAGTGCTGACAACACCCAAGAGTGGCTAAGGGAACGTATCGAATCTTCGCATAAGTGCGTAAAATCGGAGACAGACTCAATTCACGGATAAGCTGCCATGACCGCCCGCGTCGACATCGTTACCCGATCCCGCAAACTTAGCGTCATGGGGCTGCTGCTGGCAGGTACCGTACTAGGCGCCGCAGGTTGCGCCCAGCAGAAAAGCGAAGGGTATTACGACCCGCCCGTTGAAAGCACAGTGACCGATGCCCAATACCAGGGTTCGGGCGCTGGCTACCGCAGCGTCATCCGCGCGCCGTCGCAAGTGCAAATCGCCCTGAAGCCTGATGCGCGCAAGCCGCAAAACCAGTCTGGCCAACCCGCCGCTGGCGCTCAGACCACCGAAGACGGCCAGGCCGTTCCGGAAGGCGCGGAGAACACCAGCTCGAATACTTCCCCCGCCCCGGCTCCGGCCGCCGCACCCAATGCCGCCGCGCACAGCCTGGTGCCGCAGCCGCAAACCTACATGGGCACGCTGCCGTGTTTCTCGCCGGCCATGCAATGCACGGCGCAGCGCGTCACGCTGACCTTGGCGCCCAATGGCCGGTGGCGTGGCCGCACGGCCTATCTGGAAAATGACCCTAACAAGGGCCCCGCCGTTACCGAGCAAGGCTGCTGGGACGCCACCGACGAGCGCCCGCCGCGCGTCATCCTGATGGACGGCAAGGGCAACGCCCGCGCGGAATTCCTGGTGGCCGCCAACAACGTGCTGCGCGTGCGTTCCATCGCGGGCCAGACGCCGAACCTGAACTACAACCTGACCCGCCAGCCGGACCTTGACCCGATTGACGAGTTGGCCAAGGCACAAGCGCCGCAGTGCCCTTGAGGGCTTGACGGCCAGCCGCCAGCAATCTGGCAGCTTGGCTGAATCAGCACCTGCCTGAGCCAGTATCTGCCGGGCCCGCCGAACTCCCTGTTCGGCGGGCCCGATTCTTTTGGCGCGAACACATTCAGGGATCATGGTTCTGGGCTCCTGATTCAGCGGGGCACGCGCCATATTCCGCCGGCGGTTCGTGCAGCACATGGCGGGCCATTGCGGCGGACTGGACCGGGATCGCAGCGGGAGCAGGAACAGCAGCATGAGCAGCAGCAGCAGCAGCAGCAGCAGCAGCACCAGTGGCAGTGGCACCAGCATTGGCAGTGGCAGCAGCAGTGACAGTAGCAGTAGCAGTAGCCCCCGCCCCATCCGCCACATCGTCACCCGCGGCGTCCAATTCCACTGCATTCAGAATCGGCGACGACCCTGAACGCCCGTGGGCGCACAGCCGGCACGCCAGCTGCATGGCATTGCGGGCGTCGAGCTTGGCGAAGATGCGGGCGCGATGGGCTTCGGCGGTGCGCAGCGAAATGCCCAGGTCGATGGCGATGACCTTGTTGGGCCGGCCCGCCGCCACCAGGCCGACGATTTCTCTTTCGCGAGGCGTCAGTGCGGACAAGACCGATTCAAGATCGTGACGGGGAACTTGCATGGGCGACTCATTTTTGCAATGTAGGATTACAAGAAGTCTGCCCGGCCCCCTAAAACGGCGGAAGCTAGCAATTCTGTCAGGGTCGGGCCGCCGCAATGGCCAAAAGACCCTCGCGCGCCCCGCCCTGAACCGGATATCAGGCCTTGTAGACCAGTTCCAGATTGTCGATCAACCGCGTGGCGCCCAGCTTCGCAGCCGCCAGCACCACCACGGGTTCGCCGGCTTGCAAGTCGGCGGCTTCGGGGCGTTTCAGATCACGTTGACGGCGCAGCGCCACGTAGTCCACCTTCCAGCCGCGCTGGGTCAGATGCGCAGCGGCGTCGCGTTCCAGGGCCAGCGCGTCGCGCTCGCCTTGCGCCAATCGATGGCCGATGTTTTGCAGCGCGGCATACAGCGCCGGCGCCTCGGCGCGTTCGCCTTCGGTCAGATAGCGGTTGCGCGACGACAGCGCCAGGCCATCATCAGCGCGCACGGTCTCATGCGCCAGCACTTCCACGGGCAGCTGGAACTGGCGGCACATGTTGCGCACCACCATCAGCTGTTGATAGTCCTTCTTGCCGAACACGGCCACACGCGGCTGCACGCAAGAGAACAGCTTCAACACCACCGTGCTGACGCCTTCGAAGAAGCCCGGGCGGAACTCGCCTTCCAGGATGTCGCCCAGATCGTCAGGCGGCTGGACGCGGTAGTTCTGCGGCTCGGGATACATCTCGCGCTCGTTCGGCGCGAACAATACGTAAACGTCGCGCGCCTGCTCCAGCTTTTCGATGTCGGCCGCCAGCGTGCGCGGGTACTGGTCGAAGTCTTCGTTGGGCCCGAATTGCAGGCGGTTCACGAAGATGCTGGCCACGACAGGGTCGCCGTGCTGGCGCGCCAGCTTCATCAGTGACAGGTGGCCTTCGTGCAGGTTGCCCATCGTAGGCACGAACGACACGCGGTTCTGTCCGCGCAGGTGATCGCGCAATTCCTGGATGGTGTGTACGACTTTCAAGGGGACTCTCCGGGGTTGGGTGCAGCCCGGTCAGGATCAGGCCGCGACCGCCGCCACGCTGGTATAGGCCAGGCGCACGTAGATGGGCGCATAGGGCTCGGCCTGCGTGATCTCAAGCAGGGATTCGCGGGCCAGCTCCAGCATGGCGATGAAATGCACAACGACGACCGCCGCGGGCGCGCCTTCGCGGACGCGCTCCATGAACAGGTCGCCGAATTCCATGAAGCGCACATCGTTCAGGCGCCGCAGGATATGCGTCATGTGATCGCGCACGGACAGCTGTTCGCGCGTGATGTGGTGATGCTGGTTCAGCTTGGCGCGCTTCATGATGTCGGCCCACGCCTGGCGCAGGTCGTCCACGCTGACTTCGGGCATCATGCGCTCGACGCTCAGGTCGGCCACGGCCTGGCTGCTGACGAAGTCGCGGCCCAGCTGCGGCAGCTTGTCCAGCTTTTGGGCGGCCAGCTTCATCTGTTCGTACTCGAGCAGGCGGCGAACCAGTTCAGCGCGGGGATCTTCGGGCTCTTCGCCGGTGTCGGTCTTTTTCACCGGCAGCAGCATGCGCGACTTGATCTCGATCAGCATGGCGGCCATCAGCAGATATTCGGCCGCCAGCTCCAGATTGGTGATGCGGATCTGGTCCACATATGACAGGTACTGCCGCGTGACATCCGCCATCGGGATGTCCAGAACGTTGAAGTTCTGCTTGCGGATCAGGTACAGCAGCAGGTCCAGCGGCCCTTCAAACGCTTCCAGGAAGATTTCCAGCGCATCCGGCGGAATGTAAAGATCCGTCGGCATCTGGAACAGCGGTTCACCGTACAGGCGCGCGAACGCCACGCTATCGACGGTGTCAGGCGTGCTGTCCACAGGCGGCGCCACCAGCTTGGCTAACGCCTCGCCAGGAACTGAAGGGTTTTGGGACATGTCTGCCGCAATGCGATCAGTCTGCCGAATACACGTAGGGTTTTTGCGGCACGCGGGCGGCGCGGAAGCCTTCCAGCAGCTCCGAATCTTGCGGTTTATCCCAAAGACGCGCGCGGCCTTCGCGCTGGCGTTCTTCCGTGCCAGGGTGCGACTGCTTGAAGTCTTTCAGGAAAAGGGTGATCTCGGATTCGTAGTTGGTCGCCATGGCACCAATTTCAGTAGGTTGCAGATGTGGGGAGTTTACTTCACGCGGCGCCAATCCCCCGGCGTTACAATCGTCAGGCATCCAACGCCCCCTCCCGCCATGTCAGCCGAATCCGCAGCAGCCGCCAATCCCGCTCCGCCCTCAACCCCGGACGCGGTGCGTGCGGCTCGCATGATCCCCTTTATTGTGGGCTGTGCGCTGTTCATGCAGATGCTGGACGCCACCGTCGTAGCCACCGCCCTGCCGGCCATGGCCCGCGCGCTGGGGTCCACACCCGTACGGCTGAATGTGGCCATTACGTCCTACCTGTTGTCGGTGGCCGTGTTCGTGCCGGTGAGCGGCTGGGCGGCCGACCGCTACGGCGCCCGCCGGGTGTTCGTGGCCGCGATCGGCCTGTTCACGCTCAGCTCGGTCGCCTGCGCAATCTCGCAAGACCTGCCCCAGTTGGTCGCCGCCCGGGTCATCCAGGGGATGGCGGGCGCGATGATGGTGCCGGTGGGCCGCATCATCCTGCTGCGCACGGTGCCCAAGCAGGACTTGCTCAAAGCCATGTCGTTTTTGTCCATCCCGGCCCTGCTTGGCCCGGTGATCGGGCCGCCGCTGGGCGGCTTCATGGTGACGTACATGTCGTGGCACTGGATTTTCCTGATCAACATCCCCATCGGCGTGCTGGGCATTGCGCTGGTGCTGCGCTACGTGGCCGAGATCAAGGAAGAGACCGCCCCGCGCCTGGACTGGCTGGGCTTTCTGCTTAGCGCCGTTTGCCTGGCGGCGCTGGTCAGCGGTTTCGAGGCGATTGGCCGAGACATCATGCCGCTGCCGATGCTGCTGGGCCTGATCGCCGTGGGCGCGGCTTGCGGCTTTTTGTATGCATGGCACGCCCGCCGTATTGAACATCCCATCATCGACCTGTCGTTGATGCGTATCCCCACCTTCGCCATTTCCACGCTGGGCGGCAATCTGTGCCGCTTCGCCGTGGGCGCCACCCCGTTTTTGCTGGCCATGCTGCTCCAAGTGGGCTTTGGTCTGAGCCCGTTTTCGGCAGGGCTGATCACGTTCGCCAGCGCCGCGGGCGCGCTGCTGATGAAGTTCGTGGCCACCCCCATCGTGCGCCACTTCGGATTTCGCCGCGTGCTGACCGTGAACGCGCTGCTGACGGGCGTGTTCATCATGGTGTGCGCCACGTTCACGCCCGCCACGCCAGTGTGGCTGATGATCGCGATTTTGCTCGTGGGCGGCTTCTTCAGGTCGTTGCAGTTCACGGGGGTAAATACGCTAACCTATGCCGATATTCCCCCGGCCAAAATGAGCCGCGCCAGCAGCTTCGCCGCCATGGCGCAGCAACTGGGCATCAGTCTGGGCGTGGGGGTGGCCGCGGTTACGCTGAATGTCAGCATGACCCTGCGCGGCGCCGAGACGCTTGCGGTCAGCGACGTCGTCGCCGGCTTCATCGTCATCGGCCTCATGTGCATGGCCTCGACCTTCTCCTTTAGACGCCTTGAGCCGCTGGCCGGGGCACACCTGAACGGCGCCAAACAAAGTGACGACGAATGAATTTGTCCTAGCCCTGGACCAGGGCACGACCAGCTCCCGAGCCATCGTATTCGACCGCGAAGGCGTGGTGCGCGGCGTCGGCCAGCGTGAATTCCGCCAACACTACCCGCGTCCGGGCTGGGTGGAACATGACGCGAGCGAGATCTGGCACAGCCAGCTGGACGTGGCGCGCGAAGCCCTGCGCAACGCCGCGGCAACCGCCGCCGACATCGCCGCCATCGGCATCACCAACCAACGCGAAACCACGTTGATCTGGGAGCGCTCGACGGGCCGCCCGCTGGCGCGTGCCATCGTCTGGCAAGACCGCCGCACCGCGCCAATGTGCGATCAGCTGCGGCAGGACGGCCATGCCGATTTCCTGCAATCGCACACGGGGCTGGTGCTGGATGCGTACTTCTCAGGCACGAAGCTCGCCTGGCTGCTGGACCACGTGCCCGGCGCGCGCCAGATGGCCGAGCGCGGCGAACTGGCGTTCGGCACCGTCGACACCTGGCTGATCTGGCAACTGACCGGCGGCGCGGTGCACAGTACCGACCCGAGCAACGCCTCGCGCACGATGCTGTTCGACCTGCACACGCAAGACTGGAACGACGAGATCCTGGCCCTGCTGAAAATTCCCCGCAGCGTGCTGCCGCAGATCGCGCCCAGCAGCGCGGTGGTGGGCAACGCACTGCCGGAATGGCTGGGCGGTTCGATCCCGATCGCAGGCGTGGCCGGCGACCAGCAGGCCGCCACCTTCGGCCAGGCCTGCTTCACGCCAGGCATGGCAAAGAACACCTACGGCACCGGCTGCTTCATGCTGATGAACGTGGGCGACAAGCCGGTGCAATCGAAAAACCATCTGTTGTCGACGGTGGGCTGGGGTTTGCCTTTGTCTGGCGCCGACAGCTGGAAGCCGACGTACATGCTGGAAGGCGGCGTGTTCGTGGCGGGCGCGGCGGTGCAATGGCTGCGCGACGGCTTGGGAATCATCCAACGTTCTGAAGAGATTGAATCCCTGGCCGCAAGCGTGTCAGATACTGACGACGTGTTCATGGTGCCGGCTTTCGCGGGCTTGGGCGCGCCGCACTGGGACCCGTACGCGCGCGGCACGCTGGTCGGCCTGACGCGCGGCACCACCCGCGCCCACATCGCACGCGCAACGCTGGAATCCATCGCACTGCAAAGCGCCGAACTGCTGACCTGCATGAACGGCGACAGCGGCATCGCGCTGACCGAACTACGCGTAGACGGCGGCGCCGCCCGCAACGACCTGCTGATGCAAATGCAGGCAGATCTACTAGGAGTGCCGGTGGTGCGTCCACGCGTGTCGGAGTCGACGGCGTTGGGGGCCGCTGGGTTGGCGGGGCTGGCGGTGGGGTTCTGGTCTGGACTGGATGAATTCGCGTCGAAGTGGCAGGCGGAACGGACGTTTGAGCCGACGTGGCCGGAGTCGGTTCGTGCGGCGCGGATGAAGCGGTGGAGACAGGCGGTGGAGTTGTCTAAGGGGTGGGCTGCGGGGAGTGGGAAGGCGTAGTTTTGTTTGGGGCGATTGGTGTTTTGTAGGTCCGTGTTTTTTTGTAGGTCCGTGTTTTTATAGGTCCGTGTTTTTATAGGTCCGTGTTTTTGGGGCGGTCGAAGATCTTCGTAGGTCGCCCATCGTCGCAGTGGCCCTGACTGCGCGCGCCCACGATTGCGGTCCGGAGCCTTCGCTCCGGACTTCCCCCTCGTCATCTTCGTCCAGGCCTACGGCCTTCCCTTCAGATTCCCTCGGGCGC
>NZ_CADIJQ010000021.1 GCF_902859595.1 Achromobacter kerstersii
GGCGGCTGCACTCTACGCTGGGCTATCTGACGCCGGCTGCCTATGAAGCCAGCCAGCGTCCAAAAAACACCTATCGACGTGTCCACTAAAACTTGACCACCACAGGCCGCGCGGGCGGCCTTGTGGGGCTTACGCGATGTGGTGCGTCGTGGTGATGCGCGTCGCGCTGCTGCTTAGCGCGCGTAACCCATCAATCGCTCTCTGTCGCACGGTTCGCATCGCGTTGCGCGTCAAGTGGACCTTACGCCACGTGCCGCGCGTCGCCCCTCAATTGCTCTCTACGCCACGCGCCTCGTCTCTCTCGGCAATTCGCCGAACCGTTCCCGGTAATACTCCGAAAATCTCCCCAGATGTCCGAAGCCTACGCCTAGCGCGACTTCCGTCACGCTCGTTTGCGCGTCGGTCTTCAGCTTGCGCCTTGCGGTGTCCAGCCGTAAGGCGCGCAGTGCGTGCATTGGCGTGGTGTCCCGGTGCTCTTGAAACAAACGGGTCAAGGCGGTGGCGCTGGCGCCGGCGTGGCGGGCGATGTCGGTCAGGGTGAGTGGGGCGGACAGGTGGTCGCGCATGTAGGTTTCGGCCAGCGTCAGGCGGCGGGGGACGGCGGGGGAG
The DNA here is from genome assembly GCF_902859595.1 of Achromobacter kerstersii. Classification (GTDB taxonomy): domain Bacteria; phylum Pseudomonadota; class Gammaproteobacteria; order Burkholderiales; family Burkholderiaceae_B; genus Achromobacter; species Achromobacter kerstersii. The sequence continues at coordinate 610 of NZ_CADIJQ010000021.1, forward strand.
TGGCCGGCTTGCTGCTGCCAGGTGTTGGGCTGGTTGTAGAGCAGGTGCAGGACCAGCGTGTCTTCCATGTGCTCCAGCCACGCGGCGGGCGGGCGCGGGGCGCCGTCGTCCAGTGTGGGCAACAGGTGGATCAGACTGGTGACCATGCTGCGCCAGGCGGCGCCGATGGGGTTGTCCAGGCGCAGGGCGGGGCTGAAGTCCAGCGGGCGGGTGGCGGCGTCGCCGAAGGCGCGGCGGCCGATGGCTTCGAGTTTGCCGCGCGGAATCTTCAGCAGCAGTTGTTCGCAGCCGGCTTCCCAGTGCAGCCGCAGCGGGCGGTTGGGGGCGATGACGGCGGCGCAGTCGGGGTTGGCGTTGACGCGCTCGTCGCCGCATTCGATACAGGCGCGGCCCCGTAGCGGGACTTGCACCAGCATGAAGTCTTGCAGGCGGTCGGGTTCGATGTGGACTTCGGCGCCGTAGCGCAACGTACAGACCGTCAATGCGCCGAAGCGGCCGCGGTTCAGCTCGGCGTCCACGCGGCCGCCTTTCCATGTCAGCCGGTGGTCTTTCAAGGCTTCGGACACGCGCGCGCGGGTCTCGTCTTGTTGGGTGGAGCTGAATACACGCCGTTTGAAGAGCGGCGCAAGCGCGAGTCGGGACCAGCCTTGCATGGATGCCTCCGGGACGGGAACGCTCCCGTGTCAGCGGCCAGAGTAATTTAAACGTCAAGCGTTTGGAATTAAGTGAATCCCGGATAAGACTGGCCGGAATCGGATAGAGCCGGGCTGGCGGGCGGCATACGCTAGCCGCAAGGTCCTCCCGGCACGTCTTGGAGGGCGTCGTCGCGGCGCGTAAGCTTGGCGACTTTGATCGGCAGCATGCGTGAACCGACGGCAGACGGGATCTGTCAGCTTTCCGCCAGCGCGGCTGGCGACGAATCGGGGTGGCACATGAATCGAAATCTCTGGAGCCGGCGCGCGCTGGCGGCGTTGGTTTGCATGTCTGCGGTGGCTGGCGCTTCGGCCGCCGACCAGGTCAAGGTTGGCTTGCTGACCACGTTGTCTGGTCCGGGTTCGGCGCTGGGCAATGAAATTCGAGACGGGTTCAATCTGGCGCTGCAACATACCGGCGGCAAGCTGGGCGGGTTGCCCGCTGAAGTGGTGGTGGCGGACGATCAGCAGAAGGCGGACACGGGCCGTCAGGCGGTGGAGCGGCTGCTCAAGCGTGACCGCGTGGATGTCATGACGGGCATCGTGTTTTCGAATGTGTTGCTGCCGGTGATGCCGGCCATTTTGCAGTCGGGCACGATTTATCTCAGCACCAATACCGGGCCGGAAAACTACGCTGGCGCGGGCTGTAACCCCAATTTCTTTGCGGTGGCCTGGCAGAACGAGGACATTCCCGCCGCCATGGGCAAGTACGCCGCGGACCAGGGCTTCAAGCGCGTGGCGCTGATTGCGCCCGATTATCCAGGCGGCCGCGAATCGCTCAACGGTTTCAAGCGTCTGTACAAGGGTGGCTTGTCGGAAGAGATCTACACCCAGCTTGGCCAATTGGACTATGGCGTTGAGATCACGCGCCTGCGCGCGAGCAAGCCGGATGCCGTGTTCTTCTTTCTGCCCGGCGGCATGGGCGTGAATTTCATCAAGCAGTTCAACGGCGCTGGCTTGTCGAAAGACATCGCGTTGCTGGCGCCGGGTTTCTCGGGCGACGAGGACACGATCGCCGCGGTGGGCGCGCCCATTGCTGGGCTGCACAACACGTCGCAATGGGCGGCTGACCTGGATAACCCGGCCAACCGCAAATTCGTGGACGACTTCAAGAAGACGTACAACCGCAGCCCGACGCTGTATGCCTCGCAAGGCTATGACGCGGCCATGCTGCTGGACAGCGCCGTGCGCCAGACGGGCGGCAAGCTTGAGGCCGACGCGCTGCGTGCGGCGCTGCGGCGCGCGGATTTCAAATCGGTGCGGGGTGACTTCAAGTTCAACCGCAACCAATATCCGATCCAGAACTATTACCTGCGCGTCGTCGAGGCGGGCGCGGATGGCAAGCTGGGCAACAAACTGTCGGGCACGGTGCTGACGCAGTACCAGGACCCGTTCGCTGCCGCCTGCCAGATGAAGTAAGGCAATACGCATCGCGCACTGCGCATTGCGCATCACAAGGAGAATCGCATGACCCAGAACATCACGACGCGTGAGGTGACGATACCCTCGCACGATGGCAAGTCCTTTGGCGCTTACCTGGCCGTGCCGGCCTCGGGCCATGGCCCGGGCCTGGTGCTGTGCCAGGAAATTTTTGGCGTGAACGACTTCATGCGCCGCGCGGCGCAGTTGCTGGCCGAAGAGGGCTATGTGGTGCTGGTGCCGGATTTGTTCTGGCGCCAGCAGCCCGGCATCCAGCTGACCGACGGCCCGGCCGACATGCCGCGCGCGTTCGAGCTGTACAAGGGCTTTGACGTGGAGCAGGGCTTGAAAGACATCGCGTCCACCATCGCGCAGTTGCGCGAGCTGCCTGAACAGCAGGGCGGTGTGGGCGTGCTGGGCTATTGCCTGGGCGGCAAGCTGGCGTATCTGGCCGCGTGCCGCACCGATGTGGACGTGGCCGTGGGTTATTACGGCGTGGGCATTGAAGACAGCCTGGACGAAGCGGCGACCCTGCGCGGCCGGCTGGTGCTGCACATTGCCGAGCAGGATGGCTTCTGTCCGCCCGCCGCGCGCCAGCGCATCCTGGACGCGCTGGGTGGCAAGCCCGGCGTGGAACTGTACGTGTACCCGGGCATGGACCACGCGTTTGCGCGCACGGGCGGCGATCACTACGACAAGCCGTCCGCCCTGATGGCGCACCAGCGCAGCATGGCGGCCTTGCAACGTGCGATCGGCCCGGAGTTCGATTATTCGGCCTTGTGGGACAAGCACTGCGAGTACGAATTCGGCACGCGCGACGTCGCTGCCACCATGGCTACGATGGTGGCCGAGCCTTACGTGAACCATATCCCGACCATGACGGGCGGTGTGGGCCACAAGGAGTTGTCGCGCTTCTATCAGCATCATTTCGTTAACAGCAACCCGCCGGATACGCGGCTGATTCCGCTGTCGCGCACGGTGGGCGCAACCCAGATCGTTGATGAACTGCTGTTCTGCTTCACGCACACGACCGAGATCGATTGGCTGTTGCCCGGCGTTGCGCCGACCGGCCGCCCGGTTGAGATTCCGCTGATCGCCATCGTGAAGTTCCGCGGCGACAAGCTCTATCACGAGCACATCTATTGGGACCAGGCCAGCGTGCTGGTGCAGGTGGGTTTGCTGGACCCCAAGGGGCTGCCGGTGGCGGGCCGCGAAACGGCGGCGAAGCTGCTGGACGAGACCTTGCCGTCCAACACGCTGATGGCGCGTTGGAAAGACAGCGCCAACAAGTAGGAGAGCGACATGTCTTACACCGAAGAACAATTGGCCGCGATGGTGCGCGGCGATAGCGTGCACCGCGGCGTGTACACCGACCCGGCCATTTTTGATCTTGAGATGCAGCGCATCTACGGCCGCGCCTGGATCTACGTGGGCCATGAAAGCCAGGTGCCCAAGACGGGCGACTATCACACCACCCGCGTGGGCGACCAGGACGTGCTGATGGTGCGCGCCTCTGATGGCCGCGTGCACGTGCTGTACAACCGCTGCCCGCACAAGGGCGCAAAAGTGGTGGCCGATGGCGAGGGCTGCGTGGGCAAGTTCTTTCGCTGCCCCTATCACGCATGGACGTTCAAGCTGGATGGCAGCCACTTGGGCGTGCCGCTCAAGCAAGGGCTGGAAGGCACGTCGTATGACCCCACTGACCCGGCGTTTTCCATGCGGCGCCTTGCGCGCGTGGAAAGCTATCGCGGCTTTGTGTTCGCCAGCCAGTCCAAGGAAGGCCCCGAGCTGACCGACTTTCTGGGCGGCGTGCGCTCGTCGATCGACAACCTGTGCGACCGTTCCCCGGTGGGCGAAGTCGAAGTGGCAGGCGGCATCTTCCGCGTGATGCAGCGGTCGAACTGGAAGGTGTTCTACGAGAACCTGCACGACACCATGCACGCCCGTGTCACGCATGAATCGTCTTACGCCGCGGCCCGCGACGAGGCCAAGGAAATGGGCGAGATGCCGCTTGAGCTGCACATCATGGACGGCAACGGCGAGCCCTACGAGTTCTGGGAAAAGCTGGAGCTGCGCGCCTATGACAACGGCCACGGCTACATGGAAGGCATCTTCAACCCGGGGGCGGCCGAACGCGACCCGGTGTCGCGCGCGCACTTCGAGACCCTGACGGCCGCCTACGGCGAAGATCGCGCCCGCGAGATTCTGGGCATGAACCGCCACAACACGGTGATCTACGGCAGCGGCTCGCCGCACACGGTGTTCCAGCAGTTCCGCGTGATCCGCCCGATTGCCGTGGACCGCACGCTGATCGAGATCCAGACGTTCCGCTGCAAGGGCGCACCCGACGGCGTGTTCAAGCGCGCCATGCTGTACGCCAACGTCATCAACTCGCCGTCGTCCAACGTCATGCCGGACGATATCGAACTCTATAACCGCTGCCAGGAAGGCAACGCCACGCGCGGCGGCGAGTGGGTCAGCATGCACCGCTACCACGGCAGCGACCGCAGCGACGCCGACGGCATGGTGTCTGTGAACGGCACCAGCGAATTGCCCATGCGCAACCAATTTCGCGCGTGGAAGACTTATATGGAAGCCGGCGCGGCGCCGAACGGGAACGCGTCCGCCACGGGAGAAGGCGCATGCTGCTAGATCTGGAATTCGACGTCAGCACAACGAACCTGTCGCCGGCGGATGTGCCGGCGGATGCCTACCACCGCATCGCCCAGTTTCTGTATCGCGAGGCGCGGCTGCTGGACGAGCGGCGCTATGACGATTGGCAGGCGCTGTGGACGCAGGACGGCATGTACTGGATGCCGCGCACGCACGAACAGCAAAGTCCGTACGACCACATTTCGCTGTTCTGGGAAGACCGCATGCTGCGTGACGTGCGCATCCGGCGCCTGGAGCACCCGCGCAACTGGTCGCAGCAACCGCCCACGCGCAGCGTGCGGCTGGTGGGCGGCGTGCAGGTGGAAGGCGTGGATGCGGGCGGCAATCTGGTGGTGCATTCCGTGTTCCAGATGACGGAATGGCGCAAGCGCCAGCCGCGTCAGCTCGCCGGCCGCTACACGCACAAGCTGGCCGCCGACGGCGACAGCTGGCGCATCCGCATGAAGCGCGTGGACCTCGTCAATTGCGACGACGTGCACGATGTGTTCGAGGTGTTCGTTTGATGATGACGGACACCGCGGTGCTGGCGCTGCACTATCAGAATGACGTGCTGCATCCCGACGGCAAGATCCGCGTCGGGCTGGATGCCGACAACGGCGCGCGCCAGCGCCTGCTGGATAGCGCCGCCGCCTTGCTGGACGGTGCGCGCAAGCAAGGCTTGCCCATCGTGCATGTGCGCATCGCGTTTCGGCCCGACTACGCCGACCTGCTGGCCAACTGCGAGATCTTCCGCAACGTGGCGACCATTGGCGCAGTGCCGGAAGGGCAGTGGGGCAGCGCGTTCTATGACGGGTTGCAGCCGCTGCCCGGCAGCTCGCGCGAGTTCATCGTGAAGCACACGCGCATCAGCGCCTTTTACGGCACGCCGCTGGAAGAAACGCTGCGGGTGATTGGCGCGCGCCGGCTGGTGGTGGCGGGCGTGGCGACGCATTCGGTGGTGGAAGGCACGGTGCGCCACGCGGCGGATATCGGCTTTGATGTGATGGTGGCGGAAGATGCGTGCGCGTCCGCCGATGAAGCGGTGCATCAGGCGTCGCTTGCCAGCATGCGGCTGATTGCGCAAACGGGCTCGGTGGCGGATGCTGTGCGCTGGGCCGCCGCGCCGCACTGATCAAGGATTGTTCATGGATTTCTCAGGCTTTCCCGGCTTGGCCGGCAAGACCGCCATCGTCACTGGCAGCACGCAGGGCTTGGGCGCCGACATCGCGCGCGGGTTGGCGGCGGCGGGCGCCAATGTGGTGCTGGTGGGGCGCAACGCGTCCGCCGGCGAGGCGCTGGCCCAGGAGCTGGGCGAACGCGCCCTGTATTGCGAGACCGACATCGGCCAGGACGCGCAGATCCAACGCTGCATTGATGCCACGCTGGCGCGCTTCGGCCGGCTCGACATCCTGGTGAACAACGCCTGCCAGTACGCGGACCGGGGTCTCGCGTCCTCGCGCGAGGAATGGCACAGCACGCTGGACACCAACCTGGTGTCGGCCGCCATCTTCACGCAAATGGCGGCGGCGCACCTGCCGCGCGGCGGGGTGGTGGTGAACATGGGCAGCACGGGCGGCAAGTTCGGGGCGGCGGGGCGCGCGCTGTATCCGGCGTCCAAGGCGGCCATGCTGCAAATTACCAAGAACTTCGCGGTAGAGCTGGCGCCGTCCGGGGTGCGCGTGCTGGCGGTGTCGCCGGCGTGGACGTGGTCGCCGTCGGTTGAGCAATTGTCGGGGGGATCGCGCCAGGCCGCCGATGCGGTGGGCGCGCATTTTCATCCGCTGGGCCGCGTGGGGTCAGGTGACGAGATTGCCGCCGCCGTGTGCTTTGCGTGTTCGGATGCCGCGTCGTGGATGACGGGTGTGGATATCCCGGTGGATGGCGGGTTTTCCATCCTGGGGCCAGACCGCGGCATCTCGCCGCGGGTCTGGTTCAAGGAACTGGCGCCTTGATGTTGGCGTCTTGATGTGGCGTGATGGCCGCGGGTGGGTGATCTGACGGCGGCCGGATCACCCCGGGGGCGAGGTCAGCGGATGACGATCTCGCCTTCTTCCAGCCCAGCCTTGCCGCCGACCTGGTCTTCCAGGAATTCCTGCATCTTGTTGCCCAGCTGGATCTTCGTGCCGCTGCAAAAGCGCCGCGTGGCGGTGATCATGGCGGTATGCAGGGGCTGAAGGTCGCGGATCAACTGGCCTTCCTCTTCTTCCAGCGCCAGCAGGTCGCCCGCGAATTTGACGTGCGTATTGCGGGCGCGCTCGGCCACATCAGCCGGGGCACGCTGCGGGTTGGCTTGCAGGAAGATCAGCAGCTGTTCCAGCTTGGCCTTTTCTTCGTTCATCTTCAGGCGCTTGCGCGTCAGCGCCGAACGCTTGATGTCGGCGTGAGGGTCCAGACCCGCCTGGATCAGCGTGGGAATGCCCGAGGGCGAACCCAGCGTACCCGCGCGCACCGCGTTCAAGGCGCGCGTCTGGCCGCCGGTGATGGCGCTTTGCTGCGTGTTCGGCGGGCCGACCAGCACGCTGCCGCCGGCGGCGATGCTGCTTTGGCGGATTTCGCGTTCCACCTCTACGTCTTTGCCCGCGCTGATGATGGCGTTTTCAATGAACTTCGCCTTCAGCGTGCCGCCACAGACGATGTGGGCGGTGCGCGCAGTGGCGGCGGCGTCTTGCAGCGCTTCGGCCATGCCGATGATGCCGCCCTTGACCGTGACGCTGCCACCGGCCTCGACCAGCGCGGCTTCGATGGTGCCGTTGACCACCACGTCACCTGTCACGCGCACTTCCATGGTGGCGGCGATGTCGCCGCGCACCTGCAACGAACCTTCAAACGTGATGTTGCCGGTGGACAGGTTGACGGCGTCCACTTCCACCATCGGGTTCACCTGCACGCCCTGGCTGATCAGCGTGGGCGTGCCGGCGATGGTGGCGCGCAGCAGCAGCGGATCTTCCGGGTCGACCGCTACGCCGGACAGCTCCTTGGAGAAGGGCGTGTCGGGCATCTCGTCGGGCAGCACGGGTTCGCCCAGCACGTTGGTGCCGTCCACGCCGGGCAACGGCGGAATGCGGCGCATCAGCGGGGTGCCGGGCGACACCAGCAGCAGGCTGCCCAAGTCGCGGTAGTCCACATGGGCCAGTTCGTCGATTTCCTGGGTGCGCGGTTTCAGGCGATCAAGCAGGCTTTCAAAACGCGTGGGGGTGCCGCGCGTGGGCGGCGTGCCTTGGGCAATCATCACCGTTTCGCGGCGGCCCTGTTCGACCGCTTCGGCCAACGCTTGCTCCAGCACGCCGTGCACAATGCCGCGGTCGGCGATGGCGTGGCGGACCATGTCCAGCGTGACAGGCTGACCGCCCTTGGGCGGATGCAGCGTCAGCAGCGCGCTCATGCGCGACGGGTCGAGCTCCAGTTCGAACGAGCCGTCGACGACCTGGCCTACGGGAAACTGCACCGGCTCGGTGGCGCTGCGGCAGCGTTCGATGAAGGCTAGCGCGGCGTGGTTGTCCAGCGCGTCGGCGGTCCAGCCGTGCGCGACGGCGGCGGCGGTCAGCGTGTCCCAGTTGGGAGCGTCTGGATTGATGTGGGGGGCGGGGTCCACCGCGACGGCGGTGTCGGTGTCTTGCTCGGAAGCGGCTTCGCCGCTTGCATCTGCGGGGGCGGCGTCCGTGCTGGCGGCGTCGGCCGTGGGGTCATCGTCTGGCAACGGCGCTTCGGGGCGCGGAGGCGGCGTGTATAGCGCCGTCAGGACGTTGGTCGTGGCATCCAGCACCAGCTGGAGCGTGTTTTCTGCGTCCATCTCAGCCTCTCCCGCCTGGCACGAAGCGGCCAGGTTCATTCATTTGGTAAATAAACGAAATATTGCGACATATTCTAGCGCAGCGTCGGTCATCTGTCCTAGTTACGGCCCTGTTTCACATTGGGATTTGACTCGCGGCGGGGGACTAGGACGTAGGACCGAGCGACAAACCGGACTGATCGCCGCAGCATAGGGACTCGCCAACGCGTCTTTGGACGCCGCCGGAGCCCCGACATGCAATGTCCTCACCGATCCATTCTGCCGGCCTTTCGCGCCCTTCTGGCGCGAGCCGGGGGCGTGGCGGCGCTGACGGCCATTGCGGCGGGCGCGCTGGCGCTGGCGCCCGCAAGCCCTGCCCAAGCCGCCGATATCTACCGCTACAAAGACCCCTACGGCGTCTGGCGCGCCATGAAAGTGCCCACCGGCTACGCCAAGTATTACAAGCGGGCGCAGGCGCGCACCGTGTGGCGGGGCAACGGCATCAAGGTCTGTCTGGAATGCCCGCCGCAGCCGGGGGACGGCGCGAAACTGGCATCGCTTTCGTCGACGCCTACTTCCCGCGCCCTGCGCTGGGGGGACGCCAAGCCGCCCACCGCGCACGACGGCCTGATCGCTCGCGCGGCGCAGGATTCGGGCGTGGACCGGGCGCTGCTGACGGCTGTCATCGCGATTGAATCGGGGTTTCGCAGCGATGCGCGTTCGCCCAAGGGCGCGCTCGGCCTGATGCAATTGATGCCGTCGACGGCCGCGTCCGTGCTGGCGGTGGATGACATCGAGCGCGCGCTGGTGGACCCGGCGACGAACGTGCAAGCGGGCTCACGCCATTTGCGCCGATTGATCGACCAGTACCCGGGCCGCTTGGACCTGGCGCTGGCGGCGTATAACGCGGGGGAAGGGGCGGTGCGCAAGTACGACGCGGTGCCGCCGTATGCGGAAACGCAGGCGTACGTCAGGGACGTGACGGCCTTGTACGAGCGCTACAAGACGCCTTGAGCAAGGCGCTGCGGGACTGTCAGGTGCGAAGTCCCGCGAGCTGATTCAGGGACGCCCGGCATAGCGGGCGCCCCGCAAGGCTTACATCGCCGCGAAAACCTTTTCGGCGATATCCAGCGTGGACTTGATCACGGCGTCGTCATGCGTGGCCGACACGAAGCCCGCTTCGAACGCGGACGGCGCGAAGTGCACGCCGTGGTCCAGCATGGCGTGGAAGAAGCGGTTGAACGCCGCCGTGTCGCACTGGGACACTTCGGCGAACGTGGCCGGCACCGAGTTGCTGAAATAGATGCCGAACATGCCGCCCACGGAATCCGCGGAAAATGCCAGGCCGGCGGCGCGGGCGCGTTCTTGCAAACCCTGGGCCAGCTTGGCGGTCTGGGCGGACAGCTTCTCGTAGAAACCGGGCGCGGCGATCAAGCGCAGCGTGGCCAGGCCCGCAGCCACGGCCACCGGGTTGCCCGACAGCGTGCCGGCTTGATACACGCCACCCAGCGGGGCGATGTGTTTCATGACTTCGGCGCTGCCGCCAAAGGCGCCCACCGGCATGCCGCCGCCAATCACCTTGGCCAGCGTGGTGATGTCGGGCTTCACGCCCGTCAGGCCCTGCACGCCTTGCGGGCCGACGCGGAAACCGGTCATCACTTCGTCAAAAATCAGCAGCGCGCCGTGCTGCGTGCAGACCTCGCGCAAGCCTTCCAGGAAGCCGGGCGCGGGCTTGATCAGGTTCATGTTGCCGGCAACCGGCTCAACGATGATGCAAGCGATGTCGGCGCCGTGCTGCGCAAAGGCCTCACGCACGGCGTCCAGGTTGTTGTATTCGAGGGTCAGCGTGTGCGACACGAATTCCGGCGGCACGCCCGCCGAGCTGGGGTTGCCGAAGGTCAGCAGGCCGGAGCCCGCCTTGACCAGCAGGCTGTCCGAGTGGCCGTGGTAGCAGCCTTCGAACTTCACGATCTTGGCGCGGCCCGTGGCGCCGCGCGCCAGACGGATGGCCGTCATGGTGGCTTCCGTGCCCGAGCTGACCAGGCGCACTTGCTCCAGCGACGGCAGACGCGAAATCAGCACTTCAGCCAGTTCGATTTCGGCTTCGGTGGGGGCGCCGAACGACAGGCCGTTGACGGCGGCTTCCTGCACCGCGCGCACCACTTCGGGGTGCGAGTGGCCCAGGATGGCGGGGCCCCACGAGCCCACGTAATCGATGTACTGCTTGTCGTCCGCGTCCCACACGTACGGGCCCTGCGCACGCTTGATGAAGCGCGGCGTGCCGCCGACAGAGCGGAAGGCACGCACGGGCGAGTTCACGCCGCCGGGGATGCTGCGGCAGGCGCGTTCGAAAAGCTGTTCGTTACGGGACATGGCGTTCAAGGCTTGCGATGGGTTGAATAGGGCGCGGAGCAGGCCGCCGCGGCGGCTCGGATGCTGGGCGCTTCGAAAAGTCCGGTGATGACGGCGATGGAATCGGCGCCCGCCTGGGCGACGAGCAGCGCGTTATCGGGGGTGATGCCGCCGATGGCGACCACGGCGGGCCGGGGCGCGTCGCGTTCTTCGACCAGACGGCGGGCTTCGGTCAGCACCGACAGCGGCGCGCGCACGGTATCTGGTTTGACGGTCGATGGGAACATCGCGCCGAAGGCGATGTAGTCGGCGCCGGCGTCCAGCAGTTCGCGGGCGCGCGTCAGGTCGTCGTAGCTGGAGCCGCCCAGGATCAGGTCGGGGCCGGCTTCGGCGCGGATGTGCGCCAGGCTGGCGTCTTCGCGGCCGACGTGTGCGCCGTCGGCGCCGACGTCCAGCGCCAGGCGCCAGTCGTCATTGATCAGAAACACCACGCCCAGCTCGCGGCACAGCGGCGCCAGCGCGCGCGCCTGTTCGGCGCGCACCGAGTCGGGCACGTTCTTGCGGCGCAGTTGCAGGGCGCGCATGCCGCCTTCGGCAGCTTTGCGCACCGCCTGCATCAGGCGTTCGGTGTCGTCCCATTCCGGGGTGACGCCATACAGGCCAGCGGGAAAACGCAGCGGTTTCATTGCGGTTGAATCCGGTTGGGAATGCGCCGGCCCATGCCCGGCAGGAAGCTGGCGGCCACCGACGCGTCGGCATGCGCCAGGCCCTGGCGCACGGCTTCGGGCATTTCCAGCCCGCGCGCCAGCATGGCGGTGATGGCGGTTGCGGCCAAGCCGCCGGCGTCGCCGTTGCGATCCGGCGGCGCCTGCCACGGCCAGGTGTGCGTCTGGCCGGCAGGGCCGAGCAGCACGTTGGCGTAATGGCCGGGGCGCTGGGGGCTGCCCAGCACCAGCACCCATTCCGCGCCCGCCGCCACCAGGGCGTGCATGGGCGAAGGTGCGTCCCCGATATCGATGTCGCCATCGGCATGCCACTGCGCCAGGCGCAGGTGCTCGATGACCAGCAGATCAGTTTGCGGCAGCACGAGTTCAAGGGTGGCGGCCAGCAGATCGTCGGCGTCGTCCTCGTCGGCGGCATCCGCCGGCAGCGGGGCGCGCTGGCCCAGGTGCAGCACCAGCGGCACCTGGCTGTAGTCGGCGGCAACTTGCGCGGCAACGCTTGCCGTTTCCGCGGTGTATAGTCCGCCCACCTTGATTGCCTGCACGGACATATCTTCCAGCAGGCAGCGTGCCTGGTCGTCCAGCAGGTCGGGCGAAACGGGATGGATTTCTTCGATGCCGGCAGTGTCCTGCACGGTCAGCGCGGTTACGGCCGCCAAGCCATGGCAACCCAGACGGGCGCAGGTAACGGCGTCAGCGGGCAAGCCGTCAGATCCCGAGGGATCGAGCGGGCCGAAGACCAAAACGAGAGGGGGAGTAACGGGGGCCACGTAGACAGCGCTTGAGCTTGAGCGGGGGACCTGGATTCATTTTGAGGTGAATCAGGGGAACCCCTATTGGGTTTCGGTAAGATTGTCCCCATTCTAATGGAAGCCCCCCACCTTTGCCCCGCCGCGGGGAACCGGGTCGGGATTTGATGTAAGAGAGAACTATGCGTACTTGGATGTGTCTGATTTGTGGCTGGGTCTATGACGAAGAGGCCGGCCTCCCTGACGAAGGCATTGCACCCGGCACCCGCTGGGAAGACGTGCCGCCGAACTGGGTCTGTCCCGAATGCGGCGCCCGCAAAGAGGACTTTGAATTGATGGAAATCTGAAGCCAGACCCGCTGACCTATTCCGCCAAGGCTCGTAAGATGGGGCCACACCCCATCCCTCGTAACCGCAGGACGGTCTGCCGCCAGGCATGATGGGCCACGTTAGCGTGCGCCTCGTCCTCGGTTCTTTCAGACTACCCATGAAGGGGTTGCCATGACGGAAAAACACCACGAATCCGCCTCGACGCAGGCGGCCAACTTTGCCAACCAGTTCCTGATCGCCATGCCCGGCATGGTCGAAGGCAGCCTGGCTGGCTCGGTCATTTACGTGTGTGAACACACCGAACGCGGTGCGCTGGGCCTGGTCATCAACCGGCCCACCGACCTGACGCTGGGCACCTTGTTCGAGCGCATCGAATTGACGCTTGAAATCGGCCCCGTCAAAGACACGCTGGTTTATTTCGGCGGCCCGGTGCAAACCGATCGCGGCTTCGTGCTGCACGCGCCTGCCGGCGATTACAGCTCCAGCATCAAGATGGGCGCCATGGCGCTGACCACCTCGCGCGACGTGCTGCAAGCCGTGGCCGACGGCAACGGGCCTGCCCGCATGCTGGTCACGCTGGGTTATGCCGGCTGGGGCGCAGGGCAGCTGGAAAGCGAAATGGGCCAGAACGCCTGGCTCAGCGTGGGCGCCGACGACCACATCATTTTCGACGTGCCTGCCGAAGACCGTTACCCCGCCGCGCTCAAGCTGCTGGGTATTGATCCGGTGATGCTGGCGGGCGATGCAGGCCATGCCTGAAGAAACCCTGCTTGGCTTTGACTTCGGCGAAAAGAAAATTGGCATCGCCATTGGCAACACGCTGACGCGCCAGGCGCGTCCGCTGGAAATCATCTTCAGTGAACTCCGCGATGCGCGCTTCGGCCGCATCGCCGCCTTGCTTCAAGAGTGGCAGCCCCATCGCGTTGTTGTGGGGCTGGCGCTGGACGCCGACGGCGGCGAACAGCCCGCCACCGCGCGTTGCCGGCGCTTCGCGAATCAGCTGCATGGCCGTTTCGGCATCGCTGTCGAACTGGTCGACGAACGCGGTTCCAGCATGGAAGCGCAACGCCTGCTGGGCACCCACGCGGCCGACGATGCGATGGCCGCGGCTGTTATTCTGCAACGGTATCTAGACTCTCTGCCTGCGACCTGACGCGCGCGGCTCGTCCTGCTTATGCTCAATCCGCAACTTGATCGCCGCGGCGAACTCATTCATCTGCTGACAACGGAAGGGCTGCCGCGGCGCCACGTCGAGCGTCTGCTCGATACCGCGCGAGCCTGGGCCGCAGGCGAACCGCCGCTTGCCACGCCGCGCCCCGTCTTTCTTTCCCTGCCTGACGACGACCCCGACCGCGACGCCTACGCGCAAGCCGCCACGCGCTTGTCGCTGCTGCCGGTTGTGCTGGATGCGCAAGAGGCCGATCCGCAAGCGGGCGATGCCTTGGCCCAGACCGTGTCGCGCTTGGAGCCAGGCGTGCTGGTGCTGCGCCACGCGGCCAGCGGCGCGGCCCATTGCGCCGCCGCGCATGCGGCGCCCGGGCTGCGCGTTCTAAATGCCGGCGATGGCGTGCATGCCGACCCCGTGCCGGCTCTGGCGCGCGTGCAGGCGATGCTGGACATCAAACAAGACCTGACCCATCTGGCCGTGACGCTGGTGGGCGACATCCGCCATTCGCGCGTGGCGCGCTCGCTGATTCACGCCATGACAACGCTGGGCGTGCCTGATGTGCGCGTGGCCGCCCCACGCACGCTGCTGCCGGAAAGCCTGCCGCAGTTGGGCGTGCGCGCATGCGCCACGTTGCAGGAAGGTTTGCAGGATGCCGACGTGATCATCGTTCTGCCCTTGAACATGGAAGCCATCAGCGGCGCGTTGCTGCCTTCCGCGCGGGAATACGCCCAAGCCTATGGCGTGACGCTCGCGACGCTTGCCGCCGCCAAGCCCGATGCGCTGCTGCTGCCCGGTGGCCCGCTGACGCCGGGCGTGGAAGTGGACGGCGATGTGGCCGCCAGCCTGCCGCCCATCGAAGCGCAGTTGGCCGGCATTGAACAACACCTGCGCCTGGCTGCCTTGAGCGTGCTGGCCGGAGACCCGCCATGAGGCTGCACATCGCCCACGGCCGTTTGATCGACCCTGCAAATGGGGTGGACGGGCGGCATGATCTGTTTGTGGCCGATGGCCGCGTGGTGGCCGTGGATGCCGCGCCTGATGGGTTTCACGCTGATCGCGTGCTGGACGCCAGCGGGCTGGCGGTGCTGCCCGGGCTGATTGATCTGTCTGCCCGCGTGACGCAGCCGGCCGCCGGGGCCAACGCGGCCAGCACGGCATTCGCGCCGGCTGAATTGCGTGCGGCATTGGCCGGCGGCGTGACCCGCCTGGTGATGCCGCCGGACCCAGACGGGGCGCTGGACGAACCGGGCAAGGTCGAGTCTTTGATGCGTCACACCGAAGCCGGCCAACCCCGCATTCATCCGCTGGGCGCGATGACGGTGGGCTTGGCGGGCGAGACGCTGACCGAGATGGGCCTGCTCGCACGCGCGGGCTGCATCGCCTATGCGCAAGGTGAGCATGGCATTGCCGATACGCGCGTGTTGTGGGGCGCGATGCGTTATGCCAGCGGCCTGGGCCACACCTTGTGGCTGCGTCCGCAAGACCCGTGGCTGGCGCGTGGTGCGGTGGCGGCCAGCGGGGCGTATGCCGAACGTCTGGGCCTGGAAGGCTTGCCGCCCCAAGCCGAGACGGTGGCGCTGCACACCATTTTTGAACTTCAGCGCGCAACCGGCGCCCGCGTGCATTTGACGCGTCTGTCGACGGCGGCGGGGTTGGAGCTGCTACGTGCAGCCAAGCGGGAAGGCTTGCCGGTGACGGCGGACGTGTCGGCGCATAACCTGCATTTGACCGACGTTGATATCGGTTTCTTCGATACGAATTTTCATGTGCAGCCGCCGTTGCGCGGGCAACGGGATCGCGATGCGATTCATGCCGCGCTGGCCGAAGGGCTGGTCGACGCGCTGTGTTCGGATCACACGCCGGTCACTCCCCAAGGCAAGGCCGCGCCGTTCCCGATGTCTACGCCCGGTGCGACAGCGTTGGAGTTGTTGCTGTCGCTGACGCTGAAGTGGGTGCGGGATCGTCGCCAGCCGCTGATCGAAGCATTGGCGCGCGTCACGTCCGGCCCGGGCGCGGTGCTGAACACGATCACGGCGGGTGTGGCGCAGGCTGGCCAGTTGGGGGTGGGGGCGCCTGCGGATTTGTGTTTGGCTGATCTGGATGCCGAATGGCTGGTGATGCCGGCGGCGCTGCAAAGCCGCAGCGCCGCGTCACCGTTCGCAGGTATGATGCTGCCCGGTCGGGTACGCGCCACCGTGGTCGGTGGCCAGCTGGCCTGGGAGACTTCAGTTTGAAGCTGCTGCGCTTTGTCCTACGGCTGGCTCTGGTGCTGCCGCTGATCCTCTTTGGCCTGTTTTGTGTGGGCCTGGTTTATCCCTTTATCCGCCCGGCCTCGCGCGCGTGGCTGAACCGCACATGGTCGCGGGCGTTGATGGCGGCCTGTGGGCTGCGGGTGTCCTTCAAGGGCCAACCGCGTCTGAGCGGGCCGGTGCTGATGGTGGCGAACCATGTGTCGTGGATCGACATCTTTGTGCTGAATTCCGCCCGGGCGACGTCTTTCGTGGCGAAAAGCGAAATCCGCAAGTGGCCGGTGATTGGCTGGCTGGTGGCGGGCGCGGGCACGTTGTTCATTGAACGCGGCCAACGCCATGCGGTGCACGCGATGGGGGAGTCAATGCAGGCTCGCTTCAAGCTGGGCGATGCGGTGGGCTTGTTTCCGGAAGGCACGACCACTGAAGGCTTTGATCTGCTGCCTTTCCATGCGAGTTTGTTCGAACCGGCGCGGTCGGCGGCGGTTGAAATCCAACCGGTGGCGTTGCGGTTTATGCGTGACGGCAAGCGGGATGGGTTTGCTGCGTTTGTCGGCGAAGAGAGTCTGGTGGCGAATCTTTGGCGGGTGATGGGGACGACGGGGCTGTCGGTGGAGGTGGTGTATCTGCCGGTGCTGGAGGCGCGTCATCCGGATGGGAGTCTGCCTACGCGGTTGGAGTTGTCGCATCAGGCTCGGGATGCGATTTTGGGGGTGCTTTAGGGGGCTTGGCGGTCGGGGGATTTCTTCGGTCGCTTGTTGTTGCGGAGGTTTGTGGGCTTCGTTGGGTGCTTGTTGTTGCGGGGGCGTCAGGCTTCGTAGGTCGCCCATCGGCGCGGTGGCCCTGACTGCGCGCGCCCACGATTGCGGTCCGGAGCCTTCGCTCCGGACTTCCCCCTCGTCATCTTCGTCCAGGCCTACGGCCTTCCCTTCAGATTCCCTCGGGCGCATCGAGGTTGCGCGCAGTCAGGGCCACCGCGCCGACGGGCTGCCGTTGTCTTGGGTCGTGGCGATGCTAGGGGGTGCCTTAGTGACGAGTGCTGCGGGGCCCGCCGAGTGGCGGCCGCGCGGGCGGCCTTACTCGGCTTACGCATCTGTGGGCGTTTCCTTGGTGGTCGCTTTCGCGAATTTGGTGATTCGTTTTCTAATGTTCCCCCCCGTCGGTGTTTGGGGGGTAAAGGGTGGCGCGCAGCGCGCACTGCCTTGCGCTTGGCGATCTGTTGCGCGCCATCCGGGTTATAGGGCGGCGCCCGAAAATTCGCAGCAGCTCTCGGCTAGCTCGGCCACGCTTTCGCAGAAGGCCACGTCCGCGTCTCGGCGGAACATTGCGCTGTACATGGATTGCGGGGGCGCGGTGCTGGTTCTGGCGATCACCAATTGCTTCTTGCTGACCATGTCTGCGAAGTAATCGCGGGGCAGGCAGCTCACGCCGAAACCCGCTGCGGTCAGGCCTGCCATTGCGATCAGGCTGTTGATCGTGAAGATGTTGCTGTCGGGATGATGCGGGCGCAGCCAGCCGTCGTAGATCATGTTCAGGCCCGACTCCCGGCTTTGCCGCAGCAGCGGTAAGCGCGCGATATCGGCCGGGGTGTAGATGCGGCTGGCGTCGATCATGTCGGGGCTGCCCATCCAGGCGAATTCCAGGCGCTGCAACGCTACCACCTGCAAGTTTGGTTCGGCGAATTCGCCGTGCAGAAATGCCATGTCTAACTGTCCGGCCTGCAAACGCTTGAGCAAGTCTGCGCCCAGGTCGATGTGCGGTTCCAGTGTGATGCGCGGGTAGTGCGCGCGCAGCAGGCGGATCAGGGCGGGCAGCCAGGTCATGGCGGTGATTTCGGTGATGCCGAAACGGAAGGTGCCGGTCAGCGTGTGCTGGCCTTTCAGGCGGACCAGCAGGCGGTCGCGGTGGCCCAGCATTTCTTCGGCCAGCGCGTAGACCTCGTGGCCGCGTGCGGTGAGTTCGGCGCGGTGGCCCGAGCGGTCGAATAGCGCGATGTCAAAGTCCGCCTCAAGTTCCTGGATGCGTTTGGTGATGGCGGATTGCGTCGTGTGCAGCTTCTGCGCCGACGCCGAAAACGTGCCCAGGCGCACCGTCCAATACAGGGCTTCGATTTGCTTGAAAGTCAGCATGCGGCGCGTGCGTTCTTGGTGAGGTTCATTCCGAAATTTCCGTTTAGGGCTAACCCTTATATTCCAAAAGGAGATATAGCTCGTGGAAATTTAATCCCTTTTTCCGAAATGGAAAAGCTCGCAACATGGCATCTGACTCATCCCCCGGCCGGCCGGGGCCTGCGAAAACGTAGCGGGCTTGCGGCGGCATTCGACTCAGGAATTTGCAGATCGTCATGGCCAATATTCTTACCGGCGCCCGCCAACTGCCCGCAGCCCCCGTCGCTCCCGCCGCCATCCTTGAAGCGTTGGCCGGCATTGTCACGCCGCACCTTAGCGACAACCTTGCACGCCGCGAAGGCATCTCGGGTCTGCGCCGCTATAACGGCAGCGGCAAGCTCGTGGGCACGGCGCTCACGGTCAAGACCCGCCCGGGCGACAACCTGATGATCTACAAGGCCATGATGCAGATTCAGCCCGGCCATGTGCTGGTGGTGGATGCGGGCGGTGACTTGTCCAACGCGGTGTTGGGCGAAATCATGAAGCGCTATCTGCAAATCCACGGTTGCGCTGGCGTGGTGGTTGACGGGGCGATTCGCGACGTTGCCGCCTTCGAAGCCGACAGCTTTCCCTGCTATGCGCGCGGCCACATCCATCGCGGCCCGTACAAAGACGGCCCCGGCGAAGTCAACGTGCCGGTGTCCATCGGCGGCCAGGTGATTCTGCCGGGTGACATCGTGGTGGGTGATGAAGACGGGCTGGTCAGCTTTCCGGCGTCTGAAGCGGAAGGCCTGATCGCCGCGGCGCATGCGCATGCCGCGAAGGAAGAACGCATCATGGCCGAGATCGCCAACGGCGATAAGACGCAAAGCTGGATGCAAGCCGCGTTTGCCGCCAAGGGGCTGGCATGAGCGCCGTTGATACCGCTTTTCTGGCCGAACGCGCCCGCGCCATCAAGCCGTCGCCCAGCATGGCGGCCAAGACGCGCGTGGACCAATTGCGAGCCGAAGGCCGAGACATTGTCGACTTCACCGTGGGCGAACCCGACCTGCCCACGCCCGCGCACATCGTGCAGGCCGGCATCGACGCGCTCAATAGCGGCGACATCCGCTACACCGCATCGGCGGGCGCCAAGCCCTTGCTGGAAGCGGTGCGCGCCAAGTTCCAGCGCGAGAACGGGCTGGACTATGGCCTGGACCAGCTCATCGTGGGCGTGGGCGCCAAGCAGCTGATCTTTACCGCGCTGGCCGCCACCGTGCAGGCCGGCGACGAAGTCATCATCCCCGCGCCGTACTGGGTGTCTTACCCGGACATGGTGCTGGTCAACGACGGCACGCCCGTGGTGCTGGCCTGCCCCGAGTCCGACGGCTTCAAGCTCACGCCACAGGCGCTGGACGCCGCCATCACGCCGCGCACGAAATGGGTGCTGCTGAACACGCCCAGCAATCCGACCGGCGCGATGTATGACGCCGCCGAATTGCGTGCGCTGGGCGAGGTGCTGGCGCGCCATCCGCACGTGTGGCTGATGACCGATGAAATCTACGAACACTTGGCTTACGGCGACGTGCGCCACGTGTCGCCCGCCGCCGTCGTGCCTGCGCTGGCGGAACGCACGCTGACCATCAACGGCGTGTCCAAGGCCTACGCGATGACGGGCTGGCGCCTGGGTTACGCGGGCGGGCCGAAGGCATTGGTGAAGGCCATGGCCACATTGATTTCGCAAAGCACCAGCTGCGTCAGCGCCATCAGCCAGCAGGCCGCGCGCGTGGCGCTGACGGCCGACCAGCAATGCGTGACGGACGCCGCCGCCGTGTTCCACCAGCGCCGCGACCGCATCGTTGCGCTGCTGAACGCGGTGCCGGGCATCCGCTGCCCGCTGCCGCAGGGCGCGTTCTATGTCTATCCGTCGGTTGACGGTTTGCTGGGCAAGCGCACACCCGCCGGCCGCGCGTTGCAGAGCGATCTGGACGTGGTGATGTATTTGCTGGACGAGGCCGGCGTTGCGGTGCTGGACGGCGCGGCGTATGGCTTGTCGCCCTATTTGCGCCTGAGCTTTGCGACGTCGATGGAGAACATCGAAGAAGGTTGCCGCCGCATCCACGAGGCTTGCGCGGCGCTGCGTTGATCGCCGATTTTGTTGGCAGTACCCATACCTATATTCCAAGGGAATGACCATGAAGACCACCATCGCTTCTTTCGTTGCCGCCGTCGGCCTGGCCGCCACGCTGGCACCCGCCGCGCATGCAGACACCGTGCAAGACATCAAGGCGCGCGGCAAATTCATCTGCGGCACCATGGGCACCGCCGAGCCCTTCAGCTTCCAAGACCCCAAGACCCGCGCCATCGTCGGTTATGAAGTCGACATGTGCCAGGCCGTGGC
Organism: Achromobacter kerstersii; assembly: GCF_902859595.1. Lineage (GTDB taxonomy): Bacteria > Pseudomonadota > Gammaproteobacteria > Burkholderiales > Burkholderiaceae_B > Achromobacter > Achromobacter kerstersii. The sequence goes on from NZ_CADIJQ010000021.1 coordinate 21,199, forward strand.
CGACAGCCTGGGCGTGCCGCTGGAATTGAAATTGATCGCCGTTGAAGCCCGCATTCCAGAGCTGATCGCGGGCCGGGTTGACCTGGTGGCGGCGAATCTGGGCTGGAGCCCGGAACGCGCGCAGCAGATCGATTACTCGCACCAACACTTCGTCAGCCTGCAAAAAATCTTGGCGCGCGATTCCGAGAAAGACCTGAAGGCGCCCGCCGACCTGGCCGGCAAGCGCGTGAGCGCCGTGCGCGGTTCGTCGTCGGAGCAGGGCGCGCGCAAGAACATTCCGAACGTCGACCCCGTCACGTTCAAAGACCCCAGCGGTGCCTTCCTGGCCCTGCAACAAGGCAAGGTCAGCGGTTTCGTTGGGTCGGAGCTGATGCTGGTGAAGCTGCAACATCAAGCCGCCACGAGCGCCGTGCCCGTCAAGATTCTGGAGCCAGCGCTCTTCGTTGAACCCTGGGGCATGGGCGTGCGCAAGGGCGACACCGCGATGCTGAATCAGGTGAACAAGGTGCTGGACGGCATGGAAGCGTCGGGCCAGGCCACCAAGGTGTTCGACAAGTGGTTTGGCGCCGGCACGCAGTTCAACATGAAGCGCGACTTCCGCATCGAAGCCATCAAGGGTTGACGCGCGACACGCGCTGGAGCCTGCTTCGATGCATTACGTCTTCGACTTCAGCGCCATTTTCCAGGGCGAGTACCCGACATGGCTGCTCAGGGGGTTCATCACCACCCTGGCGCTGGCGGGGCTTTCCTGGATTCTGGCGTTCTCTGTAGGCAGCCTGCTGGCGGTGATCCGCCTGACGGGCTCGCCCGTGGCCAACGGGGTGATCGCGGTGTATGTCGCGTTTCACCGCAACGTGCCCATGCTGGTGCACATCCTCTTCTGGTACTTCGGCGTGCCGGCGTTGCTGCCGCAACCTATCACCGACTGGCTCAACAGCCATGGCAGTGAATTCATCATGTCGTGCATCGCGATCTCGCTGGTGATGTCGGCCTATATCTGCGAAGACCTGCGCAGCGCCGTGCGCGGTATTCCGCCGGGGCAGGTCGAGGCGTCGCGGGCGTTGGGCCTGAGCTTCATGCAGACGATGCGCAAGGTCATTCTGCCGCAGGCGTTTCGCATCGCGATTCCGCCGCTGTTGAACCAGACCTTGCTGCTGTTGAAGAACACCAGCCTGGCCATGGCTATTGGCGTCACCGAATTGACGGCGGCCGGGCGCGAAGTCGAGAACTACACGTTCCGCACGTTCGAGGCCTATGCCGTGGTGACGGTCATCTACCTGGTGTTGTCGTTCATCATCATGGGCGGAGGTGCGCTCTTGCAACGACGTTACCGTCCGCTGGGGGCGCGCTGATCATGTGGGACATTCTGAAAGACAACTGGCTGTTGCTGCTGATCGGGCAGTATCCGCACGGGCCGGTGGGCGGTCTTGTCGCCACCTTGGGGCTGGCCGCGATCAGCCTGGCGCTGGCGCTGCCTTGCGGCGTGCTGCTGGCGTTGGGCCGCATCAGCCCGTACCGGATCTTCTACTGGCCGTCGTCCGCCGTGGTGTATCTGGTGCGCGGGCTGCCGCTGCTGATGTTCATCTTCTGGGCGTACTTCTTTGTGCCGCTGATCATCGGCCGGCCCGTTGCCGGCACGACGACGATGGTGGTGGCGCTGGTGTGCTACGAAAGCGCGTATCTGGCGGAGATCATCCGCGCCGGCATCCAGGCGCTGCCCCCCGGCCAGCAGGAGGCCAGCCGCGCGCTGGGGCTGTCGTACATGCAGACGATGCGGCGCGTGATCTTGCCGCAGGCGCTCTACAACATGCTGCCCAGCATGCTTAGCCAGTTTGTGTCGACGGTGAAGGAAACGTCGCTGGCGTATGTGATCAGCGTGCAAGAGCTGACGTACGCGGCGAACCAGATCAACAGCGTGTTGCTCACCAAGCCGTTCGAGGTGTTCGGCTTGCTGGCGATGACGTATTTCATTCTGAATTTTGGCCTGAGTTCATTGGTGCACCTGACCGAACGGCGTATCGGCAGACGGCGCGCCGGGCTTCTGGCCACTCCTAAAGTGGTGCCGACATGATCCGATTTTCACAAGTGCAGAAGTGGTACGGCGATTACCAGGCGCTGGCCGACGTGACCGAAGCCGTCAAGCAGGGCGAGGTGGTGGTGGTGTGCGGGCCATCAGGGTCGGGAAAGTCGACGCTGATCCGTACGGTGAACCGCCTGGAGCCTATTCAGAAAGGCGTGATCGAGGTGAACGGGCAGGATATTTATGGCCCGAAGGTGCACCTGGATCAACTGCGCAGCCACATCGGTTTCGTGTTCCAGCAGTTCAATCTGTTCCCGCATCTGTCGGTGGTGGAAAACCTGATGCTGGCGCCGCTGCAACTCAAACGCGCTCGCCGCCCGGAAGCCCGTGAACGCGCGATGCAGTTGTTGGAGCGTGTGGGCTTGTCACACAAGGCCGAGGCCTATCCCGCGCAGCTGTCAGGCGGCCAGCAACAGCGCGTGGCGATCGCCCGCGCCCTGGCGATGAACCCGCCGGTGATGCTGTTCGACGAGCCGACCAGCGCGCTGGACCCCGAGATGGTGGGGGAAGTGCTTCAGGTGATGAAGGGCTTGGCAAAGGACGGCATGACGATGGTGTGCGTGACACACGAAATGGGGTTCGCGCGTGAAGTCGCGGACAGAGTGTGGTTCATGGATGCGGGGAGGATTGTGGAGACGGGGGCGCCGGAGGAGTTTTTTAGTCGGCCGGGGACGGAGAGGGCTCGGAAGTTTTTGGCTGAGATTCGGCATTGAGGTTTTGGTGTTGTGGCCGGGTTGGTTCTTGAGACGCCCGTGAGGCCGGGGGCCTGGGGTGCGCGGGGCAACGATTGCGGTCCGGAGCCTTCGCTCCGGACTTCCCCCTTGTCATCTTCGTCACCCGCCGTTGGCGGGTTCCTTCAGATTCCCTCGGGCTTATCGACGCCCCGCGCACCCCAGGCCCCCGGCCTCACGGGCTCGGTCAGTTGAAATCTGACGTCAACTGGGGAGATTGGTGTTCTTAGGGCTCCGCTCCACAGTTTTGGGTGGTGGAAGATTTTGCGGGGCCCGCTCCAGGCCGGCCGCGCGGGCGGCCTTTTGGAGCTTACGCGTCGTGGTGCGTCGTCGCGATGCTCGCTTCGCGTGTGGCGGGGTTGTTTGGGCTCTTCTCGATGGTTCGCCGCGCCTCATCCATCCTACGAACGATGACCGCCACTTGAACTCCAGTGCGGTGGCGCGCGACGGGTCGGCATGCGCAAGGCAGTGGCGGACGCGCGCCACCCCTTTACCTCCCCCCAAATTCGCGGAGGCCATTAGAAAGCCACTCTCCACATTCGCGAAAGCGACCACCGCGCACACGACCACCAGTGCGTATGCCGAGTAAGGCCGCCCGCGCGGCCGCCACTCGGCGGGCCCCGGAGCACTCGTGACTAAGGCACACCCTAGCAGCGCAACGACCCAAGACAACGGCAGCCCGTCGGCGCGGTGGCCCTGACTGCGCGCAACCTCGATGCGCCCGAGGGAATCTGAAGGGAAGGCCGTAGGCCTGGACGAAGATGACGAAGGGGGAGTCCGGAGCGAAGGCTCCGGACCGCAATCGTGGGCGCGCGCAGTCAGGGCCACTGCGACGATGGGCGACCTACGAAGATCGCCACCCGCCCCAAGAACTCAGCAACTCAGTAACTCACGACCCCCAAGGCCGCAGCAAAAAAACCACCCGTCATTCAGACATCGGATTCTGAAACTGCGAACACTTCACCTGCACGAGTTTTCGATCCTGCAATCTCAGCGCCGTCAACGCTCCCCCCCACACGCACCCGGTATCCAGGCAGATCACGTCCGGCCGTTGCAACAGGCCCAGCGTTGACCAATGGCCGAATACGGTTGTGATGTCGCGGGTGGCGCGGTTCGGGACGTCGAACCACGGGACCAGGCCTTGCGGCCAGGCGCCCGGGGCGACCTTGGTTGCGAACTCCATGTGGCCGTTCGGCGTGCAAAGGCGAATGCGCGTCAGCGTATTGATGATCACCCGCATCCGCTTGCCGCCCTTGTGGTCTTCCTTCCACGTGGACGGCTCGTTGCCGTACATCTTTTGCAGCGCCTTCTGCCAGTTCGGGCCGCGCAGCGCGTCCTGGACTTCGCCGGCCAGTGACAGCGTCTTGGCGACGTCCCACTTGGCCAGCGTACCGGCGTGTACCAACAGGTGGCCCTGCTCGAAATGCGCCAGCGGGCGAAAGCGCAGCCAGTTGATCAGGTCGGCCGCGTCCGGCGCGCGAAGAATGTCTTCGAGCGTGTCCGATTTGGACGGCTTGCGCACCCCGGCTGCGGCGGCCAGCAGGTGCAGGTCGTGGTTGCCCAGCACGGTTGTCGCGCGGTCACCCAGGTCGATGATGCGACGCAGGGTTTCCAGCGACTGCGGGCCACGGTTGACCAGGTCCCCGGCGAACCAGAAGCGCGACTTCGGGTCGCCGACCAGATCGGGGTGGGACAGCAAGCGATCCAGCGGCGAGCAGCATCCCTGCACGTCGCCGATCATCCAGATACTGCCGTTCATGCGGGACTTTTGCTCCAAGGCCAACGTTGTTGGACGATACGGGAAATGGTGTGGCGGTATTCCATATAGCTCATGGCGGCCAGCGCCAAGGACATGGCCCCGATGTTCGGGCCCAGGGCGGTCAGCCAGGGCGGCCACTTACCCAACATGCCGACGTTCAGCGCCAGCTGGTTCAGCATGAAGAAGCCCACGCCCAACAAAATGCCGATGAAGACCTTGGCGCCCACGCCACCGCGGCGGGTTTGCATCAGTCCGATGGGGGCGGCAATCGTGATCATCACCAGCAGCGTGAACGGATACGCCAGTTTGCGCCACAGGGCGACAACCTGTCGACCATATTGCAGTTGGTTGTCGCGCAAATACTCCACATAGTCCAGCAGCGTGACGATGGACATGCGTTCCGGGGTCAGCACGCGGGCCAAGAGGCGTTCGGCGCTGAGGGTGGTGTCGATGGTGCGTTCTGGCACCTTCACAACGGAGGCGGGCGGGTTCTTGGGCGGGCGGGCGTTGGCCAGCGCTTCGGACGCATCCGCGTCCAGGCGGGTTTCCGAGACGTCTTTCAGCACCAGGTCGCCATGGGCGAACAGGCCCGTGGGCGCCGTGGACAACACCGACAGCGTCAGGTCTTTCTTGAATTCGTAAAGGGTGACACCCGCGACCTGGCCGTCGCCTTTCAGTTCGGCAATATTGATGATGCGCGTGCCGCCGTTGGACGTGGGTTCCTTGAACCAGTAGCCGCTTTTCAGGCGATCACCGCCGGCTTTGCCGCGGAACATCAGGTTGGCTTCGCCGGTTTTGATCTCGGCCCACGGGGTGACGTATTCGGACAGCAGCGCCGCCCCGATCATCAGCGGGATGGTGACGACCCACAGCATCCGCAAGAGCCGCATGCCGCTCACGCCCGAGACGCGCAGGATGACGAGTTCGTTACGTTGGGCAAGACCCGCCAGCGCCAGAATGGCGCCGATCAACAGCCCGATGGGCAGCAGGTCGTACAAGCGGGTGGGAATGGCCAGCGCCTGCATGTAGAGCAGGGCCATCATGGAGAACTTGTCGCCCACGTTGTCCAGGTCGTCCACCAGCGCGAAGAACGTGAAAAGGCCTAGCAGGGCCATTAGGACCACTGCACAAGAGCGATAGATCTCGCGGGCCAGGTAGCGACGTGCGGTACGCATGAAAAGGAAGGGGAGCGCTAAACGTGAAAGCTTAACAAATCCCGCCGGGTAGGGTGGAGGCGGCCGGACGGAAATGCCCGGTTTTGCGTGTCAGGGGATGTCAACCATCTGCATCCGGCGGGTCAGCACCCCGACGCGGGAGTTCAGGTAGTTGGAATTGCGGTGGCTGTCATAGAAGCGCGGGTTGGGCAGCATGGCCGCCAGCCGGGCGGACTGGCTGGCGCTGAGGTTGGCGGCCGAGGTGTTGTAGTAGTGCTTGGCCGCCGCCTGAGCGCCGAACACGCCAACGCCCCATTCCGCCACGTTCAGATACAGCTCCAGTATCCGTTCCTTGGTCATGACGTGCTCGATCATATACGTCAGCACCAGTTCCTGGCCCTTGCGGATGTAGCTGCGTGAGCTGGACAGGAACAGGTTCTTCGCCAACTGCTGCGTAATGGTCGAGCCGCCGCGCATCTTGCTGCGGCCCGCTTCTTCTTGGCGCTGGTTGTATTCCCAGGCCTTGCGGATGGCGTCCCATTCGATGCCGTCGTGCTCGGTGAAGTTGGAATCTTCCGACGCCACCACCGCGCGCTTCAGGTTGCGGCTGATTTTGTCATAGGGCGCCCATTCGTACTGAAGCTGAAAGCCGGGGTTGCCTTCGCGCAAGCGGGACCGCTCTTCGCGCATGATGGCGCTGCTGCCGGGGTCGCGGTAGTTGTACCAGACGACCTGTGCAAACAGCCAGAACTGGTAAAGCAGCACCGCGCACACCAGCGCCATCAGTACGCCGGTGATGGTCCGGAACCAGGATCGGCCCTTGCCGCGCGTCGCCATGCCGCTTAGCGTCCTGCCATGAGCGCCTCGCGCAGCGCCGCCAGCACGGGGGCCGGATCGGGCCGCACGCCGTGCCAGATCAGGAAGCTCTCGGCCGCCTGGCCCACCAGCATGCCCAGGCCGTCGGCGGTCAGCGCCGCGCCATCGGCGTCGGCCTGTTTCATGAAAGCGGTAGGTTGGGCGCCGTACATCATGTCGTAGGCAGCCGCGCCGTCGGCGTACAGGCCGGCGGGCAGGTCGGGGGCGGCGTCTTGCAGGCCGCTGGCCGTGGCGTTGATGACCAGGTTCCAACCGCCGGGCGTGGCGGCGTCGGTCAGCCCGCCCGCAGTGACTTGCGTCTGCGGCGATACGCCGGTGTCACGCCAGGCCTCGGCCAGTTCCAGCGCCTTGGCAGCGGTGCGGTTGACGATGTGGATGCGGGCGCAGCCGGCGTCGGCCAGCGGTTGCAACACGCCTCGGGCCGCGCCGCCCGCGCCCACCAGCAGCACGGACGCGCCGCTCAGGTGCACGCCCAGGCGCAGCAGGTCAGGCACCAGTCCGACGCCGTCGGTATTGCAGCCGTGCCAGGCGCCATCGCGCCACGACAACGTGTTGACGGCGCCCGCCAGGCGCGCGCGGGTGGACAGGCGGCCGGCGGCCAATGCGTAGGCTTCCAGCTTGAAAGGCACCGTGACATTCAAGCCCAGCCCGCCCTCAGCCACGAATGCGGCCACAGCGTCAGCAAAGCCGTCGACCGGCGCCAGCAGGCGCTCATAGCGCAGCGGTTTGCCGGTTTGCTTGGAAAACAGGTCGTGGATCTGAGGCGAGCGGCTGTGCGCAATGGGATTGCCGATGACGGCGTAGCGGGCAAGAGGGGGCGCCTCGGTCATGGGGCTTGTGTTTCCAGGGTGTCGTTAACGAAATGCCACGTGCGGGTGATGACCAGCACGTCCGTATCGCGGGCGATATCGGGGGGGAATGGGGGAAAAGGCGCGGCCAGCTGGACGATGCGGCGGGCGGCCTGGTTCAGCACCGCGTGCGGCGAGGGCTGGTCGATTTCAACGTTGGCGATACTGCCATCGGCGCGTACCGACACCGTGATGCGCAGCGACCCGTAAATGCGCCCGCGCGCCTCGTCCGGATAGTGCTGCGTGCCAACGGCTTCTATCCGGGTGCGCCAGGCATCCAGGTAGGCGGCGTAACGCGACGCTTCGGCCGACGGGGCCACGAACTGCTTGCGGGGTTCGGCGCTGTACTGCTGCACGCGCGCGGCCAGCGCGGCGACCTGGGCGTTTTGAATGACGCTGGCCTGATCCTGTGCGTCCTGGCCAAGATCAGCGCCGTCGGGCCAGGGGTTGACGGCCTGACGCTCGGCGCCGGCTTTCTCGGCCGACCGCAGCTGGGTCATCAGGCGGGCCTGTTCGGCTTCCAGCTGAACCTGCCGGCGGCGCATGGCTTCCAGCACGATGGTCTCGGCGGACGCGCCGGTCTGGGGCAGCGGGGTGGTGCTCATGCCGCGTTCGGCGTTGCCGCCGCCAGTCATCTGATTCTGCGCCTGCGCCCGGGGCGTCTCAGGCGGCGTCTCGCTGCGGGCGTTCAGCAGCACGACTTCCAGGCTGGTGACGGGCGGGCGGGTGAGCGCGGGCGCGCCAAAGCGCCACGCCAGCGCGCCGGCGTGCACCAACAGCGATATTGCGATGCCGATGCGCAGGTAGTGTTGGGCGGGAGCGCCCAGCCACCGCAGGTAACGGCTTAGCGGGGAGGGGGAATCAGGGCGTTGCACCGACGCATTGTAAGACGAGTCGGTGCTGCCGGGACATGCCAGCCAACGGCTTGTAACAGCTGTTGGACGGGAGCAGGGCGCGTCGTCGATGGAGGCGGGACGGCTCGGCGGGCGGCGCATGAAGGGTCATCCTCCAACGCGCCGCCGCGTGGGGTCAGGCCGTCTTGCGCGGAAAGACCCAGACCTTGCTGGCCGGCAAGGCCAGGCGGCAGGGGCCCGGCTCGCGGCCTTCGGGGCCATAGGCGCGCAGGGCCAGCGTGTGGGCGGGGTCTGCGTCCGGGGTGCGGAACAGGTATTCCCAGCGGTCGCCCAGGTACATGCTGGTCAAGAGCGGCATGTCCAGGTGGTTGCCGTCGGGGTCATCCGCCAGGCGCACCTGTTCAACGCGAATCACGGCGGTACCGTCCTGGCCCTGAGTCACGCCTTCGCCGGCCTTGCCCCACAACGCCCAGCCGCGGCCTTCGATGCGGGCCTGGCCGTCACGCACTTCCGTGACCTTGCCTTCCAGCCGGTTGTTGCTGCCCATGAACTCGGCCGTGAACAGCGTGGACGGCGAACCATACATTTCCTGCGGCGTGCCTTGCTGTTCGATCTTGCCGTTGTTCAGCAGCAGGATGCGGTCGGAAATGGCCATGGCTTCGCTTTGATCATGCGTCACCATCAGGGCCGACAGCCCCAGGCGGATGATCAGCTCGCGCAGGAACGCGCGCGCTTCTTCGCGCAGCTTGGCGTCCAGGTTGGACAGCGGCTCGTCCAGCAGGATGACGGGCGGGCTGTACACCAGCGCTCGGCCAATGGCCACGCGCTGTTGCTGGCCGCCTGACAGCGCGTGCGGATGGCGCTGGCCCAGCTTGCCCAGGCCCAGCTGGTCCAGCACGGCTTGCACGCGCTCGCGCACTTCGGCCGACGGCACCTTGCGCAGCTTCAGCGGGTAGGCCACGTTTTCAAACACGGTCTTGTGCGGCCACAACGCGTAAGACTGGAACACCAGCCCCAGGTTGCGTTCTTCGGCCGGAATTTCTTTGCGGGCGCCGCCGTCGTAGACGATGCGGTCGCCGATGGTGATACGGCCGCGCTTGGGGCCTTCCAGCCCGGCGACCGCGCGCAGCAAGGTCGTCTTGCCGCTGCCCGAGGGGCCAAGCAGCGACACCACTTCGCCCTGGCGCAGTTGCATCGACACGCCCTTGAGCACCGGGTTGTCGCCGTAGTCCAGGTGCAGGTCTTCTACAGAAAGCTCAATCATGAAGTTTGACTCCGAATCGCAGGGCGATGCCCAGGCCGATCACGACCAGAACGATATTGATGAAGGAAAGCGCAGCCACGATGTCGATGGCGCCCGAGGCCCACAGCGACACCAGCATGGAACCGATGGTTTCCGTGCCGGGCGACAACAGATAAACGCCGGTGGAATATTCACGCTCGAAGATCAGGAACATCAGCAGCCAGGAGCCGATCAGGCCGTACTTGGCCAGCGGCACCGTGACGTGGCGCGTGACCTGGCCCCGGCGCGCGCCCGCGCTGCGGGCGGCTTCTTCCAGTTCCGGTCCCACTTGCAGCAGGGTTGACGAGATCAGGCGCAGGCCATACGCCATCCAGACCACGGTGTAGGCGAGCCACACGCTGAAGATGGTGCTGCGCATGGCGCGCAGCCATTCAACGAAGTTCTCGCGCAGCCATTCGGCGAACGGCAGGGCCGACAGCCAGCCGTTTTCGTCCACGTCCAGCGCGTTGTCCAGCCACATCGGCACAAACAGGAACACCCACAAGAACGCCAGACCGGCCAACAGGCCCGGCACGGCGCGCGGCACCAGCACGCTGTAGTCCATGAAGCGCGTGACGTTGTCGGGCTTGCGGTGCATCGCCAGGCCCACGAACATGTAGCACATCACGGCCAGCGCGCCGCCAAACACCCCGATGGCGACCGAGTTCACGATGGCGCGGATCAGGTTGGGTTGGCCGAATACGGTGTGGAAGGCGTCCAGCGACAGCACGTCAAACAGCGACACGCCCATGCCCCAGTTGGACACGAACGCCCGCAGCAGCACGCCCAGCAGCGGCACCACGATCGTGACCAGCAGCCAGAACGCCACGACGGCGCCCGCCAGCCAGCGCCACTTGCCCAGCGGCAGCGGGCGTGCGCGCGAGGCCTTGCCCTTGACGGTGACAAAGCGGTTCGCGGTGCGCATCAGGCGGCGTTGCAGCATGACCAGCGGAATCGTCATGCAGATCAGGATCACGGCCACGGCCGCCATCAGGTGGTACGACGGAATGCCCAGCTTGTTGGTCAGCTTGTACAGGTAGGTGGCCAGCACCAGGTTGCCTTCCGGGTCGCCCAGCACCAGCACCAGGCCGAACACTTCCAGGCCCAGGAAGAACAGCAGCACGGTGGCGTACAGCATGGCCGGGCGCACCATCGGCAGGCTCACGGATACCATCACGCGCAGCGGCGATGCGCCGGCCACGCGGGCGGCTTCTTCCACGTCGGAACCCATGCTGCGCAGCGCCGACGAGATGTACAGGTAAGCGTGCGGCACGTGCGTCAGGCCGGCGATGATGACGATGCTGGTCAGCGAATACACGTTCCAGGGCACGAAGCCCAGGATGTTCTGCGCCCAGATCGAGAAGAAACCCACGGGGCCTGCGGCCACGACGTAGCCAAAGCCCAGCACCATGGGCGACACAAACACCGGCACCAGGATCAGCGGTTCGATCCAGCGGCGGCCGGGCAGGTCGGTGCGGATCATCAGGAAGGCCAGCATGCCGCCCAGCGGGATGGCGATGATGGCCAGCCCGAAGGCCAGGATGAAGCCGCTTCGCAGCGCCTTGTAGAAATCGGGGTCCGCGAAGATGAAGCGGAACGCGTCCAGGCTGAAGACCTTGGACGGGGCAAAGAAAGGCGCGGAGAGAAAGCTCTGGATGATGATGAACGACAGCGGCACGTAGATGGCCAATGCCGTAATCAACACCACCACGCCGCGCGGCAGGGACTGCCATTTTCTGCGCAATGACTGCATGGGGAAATCCTGTTGTCGAGAATGACGCGATGGTCGCGCCGCCCGGGTACGGGGGAACCCGCCCGGGGGGCGGTCAGGCGGACGGCGCCGTGCCGTCCGCTTACGCGTTGTGGCGGTTCAGAGCGGGCGCGCCGCTCTGAACCCGCGCGGCATTACTTGCCCGCTGCGGCGCGCCAGTCCTTGATGAACTGCAAACGCTTGTTCTGTTCCAGGTAGTCCAGCAGCGTTTCGTTGACCGGAATCGGCTTGAGCGAAGCGCCCAGTTTCTTGGTCATGCCGTCCACATCGTTGTCGCCTTCGATGTCGTCACGCACCGAGGCCAGATCGGCCTGGTTGGCCATGATTTCCTGGCCCTTCTGCGACAGCAGGTAATCCATCCACAGCTTGGCGGCGTTGCGGTTCTTGGACTTCTTGCTGATGAACGCCACGCGCGACAACACCAGCGCATAGTCGGTCGGGTAGGCCACGCCCAGCGACGGGTCCGACTTGGCGCGCGTTTCAGCGTACGAGCCCAGGATGTTGTAGCCGATCAGGTTTTCACCCGACGACACGCGTTCCATCATGGTGCCGGTGGACGACTGCACGATCAGGCCGCCCTTGGCGATGTCCTTGAGGGTCTCGAAGTACTTGGGGTCGTTGGCCTTGTCCTGCACGGCCAGCATGAAGCCCACGGCCGACTTCTCGATGTCGTAAGTCGTGACCTTGTTTTTGAACTTGTCCGGTTGGCTGGCGATCAGCTTGGCCAGCGCGCCGTGCGTGGTGGGCACTTCGTTGGCGGGAATCAGGCGCTTGTTGTAGATGAAGACGGCCGGTTCGTACGTGGTGCCGTAAGCCGAATCCTTCCAGACCGCCCAGGCCGGCAGCTTGCCGCTTTCCGGCGACTTGTATTGCAGGGCGTAGTCGGTGGCCAGCTTCAGCGCCGAGTCCATCGACGAGCTCCAGACGACGTCGCCGCTGCTGCCGCCCGCCGCCTGTTCGCTGATGTAGCGGTTGTAGAGCTCGGTGCTGTTCATGTCGTTGTATTCGACCTTCACGCCCGGGTACAACGCTTCGAAGCCCTTGATGATGGGGCCGGCGGCCTTGGTGTCGGTGGTCGAATAGATGACGACCTTGCCTTCCTTCTTGGCGCCGTCCAGGATCTTTTGGTAGTCGGCCGGATAACCCGCCGGCACGGCCTGCGCGAAGGCGCTGCCGGTGGCGATGGCGAATGCTGCGGCGCAGGCGGCCGCCAGTTGGGACTTGGCAAGCATGTGTTTGTCTCCGATTGGAATGGTCTGTAGCGGGATCTGGGTCCAGCCTGCGCCCATCTTAGGAGGCGGCGTCTGTCGTCGTCCTGTCATGGCGACAGGTAGCGGCTAGGGGTAATCCCTGGGCGCGAATGGCCGCGCCGCAGGGATAGCGCCATTGCTCAGGGCCGCTTCGGCGTATCCGTCACCAGCCGCACCCAGTTCTGCACGAAGCGCGAATGCCGCCGCTGGTCCAGCCCCACCAGCAAAGCCGGGCTCAGCACCACCGGCTGCACAATGCCTTGCGACCGCGCCAGCACCGCTTCGGACGTCCAGCGCCCGGGCGTGTCTTCCATGATGGAACCCAGCGCCGCGTGGCTGGAAGCCACCTGCTGGCCGGCGGGAGACAGCAGCCAGTCCACCAGCGCGCGCGCCAGGTCCGGGCTGGGGGCGCGCCGTGAAATCAGCACCGAACGCGCCAGCACCAGCACGTAGTCCTGCGGAAACACCACGCCGATCTTGCTGCCGTCCGCCTGGCGCGACAGCGCGTACGAACCCAGGATGTTGTAGCCAAGGTCCAGCTCATCGTTTTCGATGGCGTCCAGAATCTGCGCGCTGGTGGGCGATAGGCGCACGGCCACTTGGCCCATCGCATTGGCCAGCCCCCAGAAGTTGGATGACACCAGCTCGTCTTGCTCGGCCAGCAGATAACCCAGGCTGCTGGCGGCGATGTCATAGGTGCCGACGCGGCCTTGCAGCGTGGCTTGGTCGCGTTCCAACAGGCGCAGCAGGTCTTGCCGGGAGCGGGGCACGGTGGCTTCGGTGAAGCGTTTGGGGTTGTAGACGATGACGGCGGGTTCGAACGTGAAGCCGTAGACCTCGTTGCGCCAGACCGCCCACGACGGCAGCTTGGACGCGTAGGGTGACGCGTAGCTTTGCGCGTAACCGTCGTTGGCCAGCCGGATCTGCAAGTCCGATGCCGAACTCATCAGCACGTCGACGTTGGTCAGGCGCCCGTCGATGGTGGCTTCGTACAGATCGCGGCTGCTGATCTCGCGATACACCACCGTCACATCGGGCCGCAAAGATTGAAAGCCCTGAATCAGCGGCGCGACCACGGGCGTGTCGGTGGGGCCGGCGATGACCAGGGTGCGCGACGTGGGTTGCGGCGCGGGATAGCGCGTGACAATTTCGTCCAGTTCGGCGGCACGTACGTCCTGAGGTGCCGACACCAGCAGCAACGCCGCCGTGAGCGCCGCGCCCAGCCACGTCGCCAGATGGCGCCCTGCGGGCTGTTGTTGCAGCGGCAGGATGACGCGCGCCGACAAGCCGCCGCCCGGCCGGTCATGCAGCCATAGCGACCCGCCATGCGCCATCGCCACCGAACGCACGATGGCCAGGCCCAGCCCCGATCCGGGTTGAGATTCACCCGCTTTGCCGCGCGTGAAGCGCTGCTGCACGGCTTCTTTTTCGTCGTCCGAGATACCCGGCCCGCGATCCGACACCGTCAACGCCACGCGAAAGCCGGCAACAGGCGTGGCCTGAATATCCACGGTGCCATCCGGCGCATAGCGCAAGGCGTTGTCCACCAGATTGCGCAGCATCTCGCGCAAGGCGACGCGGTCACCGGCCAGGCGCGCGCGGCGGACGTCGGGCGCAATGTCGATGCGCAGCCGCTCGGCTTCCACCGGGCCGATACGGCGGCGGGTTTCGTTGATGGTTTCCGCTACCCCGACAGATTCGGGTGGCCCTTTGCCGAGCCGGTGCGTGATGGTGGCGTCCATCAGCAGCTGGTTGATCAGCTGGCTGGCGTGCGTGGCGTTCTGATGAATGCGGCCGATGCGCTCGCGCAGCCGCTTGGGGTCGGTTTCGTCCAGCGCCACTTCTGCTTGCGCGCGCAGCGACGCGAGCGGTGTACGGACCTGATGCGTGGCGTCGGCCACCAACGTGTTCAAGGTATCCATGATGATGGAAAGGCGTTGCATGAAGGCGTTCAGCGCTTCGACCAGGCGGCGCACTTCGCGCGGCACCGGCGTGGTGACGGGCGTCAGGTCTTCAGGTGCGCGGGTGCGCAGTTCGCGTTCCAACACGGCCAACGGCGCAAACGCCCGTTGCACGCCGAACCACAACAGGCCCAGCGCCACCAGCGACACGACCAGCAGCGGCAACACGCCGCGCCCCAGGATTTCGTCGGCAAGTTCTTCGCGCGATCCCAAGGTTTCGGCGACCCGCACGGTGACCCAGCCGGCATGCTGGCTGGCCGACACCAGCCGCCCCACCGTGGCGACGCGCACGGGCTCGTCGTGATAAATGACGTAGGCGAACACGGGGGTTGCGGCTTGCGCCAGCGGCAGGTTGGGGGCCAGGTCGCCATAGCCGGTGATGAGCCGGCCATTGGAGGTGCGCGCTTCGTAGAACACGCGCTCGCCGCCCGACAACATGGCAAGCGACGACACGGGCGGTTCCACGGTGACGCCTTCGTCATCAATCTGCACGGACCCGGCGATGGTCAGCGCGGATGCGGCAAGCAGCCGGTCAAACGCCTGCTCGGCGGCGCGTTGCGCGTAGTCTCGCAGGAAGAACACCAGTCCGATCAGCGCGCAGGCCAGCAACACCACGCCAAGCGTGAAGACGCGGCGCCGGATCGAGGCGCTTTCAGGAATGCTCATGGCTGCGGGCCTGATAGCCAACGCCGCGCACGGTGACGATGTCGATCGACGCCCCTGCCAGCTTCTTGCGCAGCCGCGAGATCAACAGTTCCAGCGCATTGAGCGAGCCGTCGTCCAGGTCAAACAGCTGGTTCATCAGCCGTTCCTTGGCAACGGTTTGGCCGATGCGGCCCAAGAGGATTTCCAGCAAGCGGAATTCGCGCCGTCCCAGCTCCAGCGGCGCACCAGACAACATGACGCTGCGCCCGGCAAGGTCCAGGCTCAGGTTGCCGTAGGTGGTGGTGCTGCTGGTCTGCCCTGACGGCCGCCGCATCAGGGCGCGCAACCGCGCTTCGAGTTCGCGCAGGTCAAAGGGCTTGACGAGGTAGTCATCCGCGCCCAGGTCCAGCATGTCGATCTTGTCTTCAATTTCCGCCCGCGCGGTCATGACGAGCACCGGCGCTTCCAAGCCGGCTGCGCGCAATTCCCGAATCACGGTGAAGCCGTCTTTGCCAGGCAGATTGATATCCAGGACAAGCGCATCCCAGGTTTCGTCCAACCCCCACCGCAACGCCGCCAGCCCGTCATGCACCCACTGCACGCTATGGCCAGCGGAACGCAGCTTGCTTTCCACGGCATCGCCAAGATCAAGGTTGTCCTCGACCAGCAAAATGCGCATGTTGTTCCTCCGTGTCGTTTTGGTTTTTCGAGGAGTGTACGACGGGGGGTGCTGTGGCGTTGGGGTTTGGGTTCTTGAGACGCCCGTGGTGTCGGGGGCCTGGGGTGCGCGGGGCAACGATTGCGGTCCGGAGCCTTCGCTCCGGACTGCCCCCTTGTCATCCTCGTCCGCCTTCGGCTCCCTACGGATTCCCTCGGGCTTATCGACGCCCCGCGCACCCCAGGCCCCCGACACCACGGGCTCTGCCAGTTGCAATCTGACGTCAGCAGGCACGGTCAGCGTTCTTGAGGTTCTCTCCACGGGGATTGGGGTGGTGGAAGATCTTGCGGGGCCCGCTCCATGCCGGCTGTGGTGGTTTAATTTTGGTGGACACCCAGATAGGTTGAACCTAGGAGGTGAGTCATGACCAAGATAAAACGGCGTGCCTTTACGGCGGAGTTCAAGCTCG
>NZ_CADIJQ010000022.1 GCF_902859595.1 Achromobacter kerstersii
GGGATGCTCTCGTTGTGGCAGTCCGGCGCCTACCGGCTGATGGATGACGACGTCCCATACCCCAGCGCCCTCCCCACTGCAGAGGGCGCACCTACACCATACAAGGATGACTACGGGGCAGTCCGGAGCGAAGGCTCCGGACCGCAATCGTTGCCCCGCGCACCCCAGGCCCCCGACGCCACGGGCGTCACAAGAACCCTCCTCGTCCCAACAAGCCTCCCAACAAGCCTCCCCAAACCTCCTCAAACTCCCCCCAAAAAACCACAAACCCCCAATTCAGACCCCCGTCATCTCGTTATGCTCCAATTCGCTGGCCCCTCTCACCGCGCCCTGGAACATCCCCAACATGTTCGAGTTATTCACCCCCCGGACTCGTTCGAAGCCCGGCTCCCGTTCCACCCCGAATCGTTGGGACTGGGCGCTCTTACCCCTGGTGTTGGGCGTGCTGGCCGTCATGGCTTACGGGGCGTCTCAGATGAGCCGTCCCTTCGCCCTCGGTGAAGAACTGCCTATCTCGCTGGACCCGGTCTATCTTCCGTATTACCTCCTGCGCACCATCCTCCGGATGTTTACCGCGCTGGGCTTCTCCCTGTTGTTCAGCTTTGTCTTCGCCGCCATCGCCGCCAAGTACCGCACGGCCGAGAAAGCGATGATTCCCATGCTGGACATCTTGCAGTCCGTTCCCATCCTGGGATTCCAGGCCATCGCCATCGCGCCGTTCATCGCGTTGTTTCCCGGCAATCTGCTGGGTGTTGAATGCGCCGCCATCTTCGCCATCTTTACGTCCCAAGCCTGGAACATGGCGTTCAGCCTGTATCAATCCATGCGGACGGTACCGGCTGAACTGCACGAAGCCGCGCGGATATTCCGGCTGTCCGGATGGCAGCGGTTCTGGCGCCTGGAGCTGCCCTACGCCACGCCGGGGCTGCTGTGGAACATGATGATGTCCATGTCGGGCGGCTGGTTCTTCCTGGTCGCGGCTGAAGCCATTTCGGTGGCGGGGCAAGACATCAAGTTGCCCGGCATCGGGTCGTACATCGCTGTCGCTATCCAGGCCGAAGACGGCCATGCCATTGCCTGGGCCATCGGCGCGATGATGGCGGGCATCCTGCTATACGACCAACTCTTCTTCCGCCCGCTGCTGGCCTGGGCCGACAAATTCCGGTTCGAGGAATCGCAGGGCGACGCCGCGCAGCAGTCGTGGCTATTGGACTGGACGCGGCGCAGCCGCTGGATGCAAGCGGTGTCGAACGCTTTCTGGGCCGCCATGCGGCGTGCGCTGGGCTGGTTCAGCGTGTCTTACGACGGCACCTCCATTCGCGCTCGCGCCAAAGCGCCCGATCCGCGCTGGACCCGCGTGTGGGATGCCTTGCTCGCGGCCGCCGCCTTGCTCGCGACCTACAAGCTCGTGGTGTTCGTACACGAAGACGTGGGCTGGGGCGAAGTGCTGCATGTGCTGGGGCTGGGCGGCATTACGCTTGTGCGCGTCATGCTGCTGATTGGGCTGGCGTCGCTGGTCTGGGTGCCGGTGGCCGTCTGGATTGGGTTGCGTCCCCGGTATTCGCAGCGCGTCCAGGCGGTGGCGCAGTTCCTGGCCGCGTTTCCGGTCAACCTGCTGTTTCCGGCCGTGGTGTACGTCATGGTGGCCTGGCAGTTGAACCCCAACATCTGGCTCAGCCCGCTGATCATCTTCGGCACCCAGTGGTACATCCTCTTTAACGTCGTCGCCGGCGCGTCCACCATCCCCAACGAATTGCGGCTGGCGGCCGACAACCTCGGGTTGAAAGGGTGGCTGCGCTGGCGCCGGGTCTACCTGCCCGCCGTCTTTCCCAGCTTCATCACCGGCGCCATCACCGCCAGCGGCGGGTCGTGGAACGCCAGCATCGTGGCCGAATACGTGTCGTGGGGCAAAACCTCGCTGGTTGCCGACGGCCTGGGCAGCTACATCAAGCAGATGACCGAGCAGGGCGACTTTCACCGCATCGCGCTGGGCATTGGCGTGATGTGCGTCTTCGTGATGCTGTTGAATCGATTTTTCTGGCGCAAGCTGTATCTGCTGGCCGAAGACCGCGGCCGCTAGGAGTTCTTATGAATCCCAACGTCCTGATCGAACTGCACGACGTCGGCAAGTCTTTCCGCGCTGCCGATGGCACCGCGCGCCATGTGCTTGAACACGTGGATTTCACCTTGAAGGAAGGCGAGATCGTGGCCTTGCTGGGCAAGTCCGGGTCGGGCAAGTCCACCTTGCTGCGCATCATGGCCGGGCTGGTCAATGCCGACCAAGGCACGGTCACGTACCGCGGCCAGCCGGTGTACGGACCGGCCGCGGGCATTTCGATGGTGTTCCAGTCGTTCGCCTTGTTCCCGTGGCTGACCGCGCAGCAGAACGTCGAGCTAGGGCTGGAAGCCCAGGGCGTGCCAGCAGCCGAGCGCGCCAAGCGGGCTGACGCCGTGCTGGACTTGATCGGCCTGGGCGGTTTTGGCGGCGCCTTGCCGCGCGAACTGTCCGGCGGCATGCGCCAGCGCGTGGGCATCGCACGTGCGCTGGTCATGAACCCCGACGTGCTGCTGATGGACGAAGCGTTCTCGGCGCTGGACGTGCTGACCGGCGAAACCCTGCGTGACGACATGCTTGAGCTTTGGGACGAAAGCCGTATTTCGACCAAGGGCATCCTGATCGTGTCGCACAACATCGAAGAAGCCGTGATGATGGCCGACCGCATCATCGTGTTCGACAGCGACCCGGGGCGCGTCCGCAGCCAGATCATGATCGGCCTGCCGCGTCCCCGAGACGCTGATTCGCCGCAGGTGCGCGCGCTGATCGACGAGGTCTACGCGCTGATGACGATGCGTCCGGCGCATGGCGTGCCCACGCCGCGCCAGCAAGGTCTGGGCTATCGCTTTCCGCAAACGGAAGTCGACCGCATGGAGGGTGTGCTGGATGTGTTGGCGGAGGCGCCGTTCAATGGCCGCGCCGACTTGCCCAAGCTGGCCGAAGAAGCCGAGATTGCGGATGACGACTTGCTGCCCGCCTGCGAAGCGCTGGGCCTGTTCGGCCTGGCGCAGATTGATCGGGGCGACATCTTCCTGACGCCGCTGGGCCAACGCTACGTGCAGGCCGATCAAAACCAGAAGCAGGTCATCTTCGGGCGCCAGTTGCTGGCGCACGTGCCGCTGGCCGCGCACATTCGCCACAGCCTGGAACAAGAACCTACGGGCGCCTTGCCCGAAAAGGACTTCCTGAATTCGCTGGAAGAATTCTTGAAGCCCGACGAAGCCGAGCGGGTCATGAAGATTGCGGTGGAGTGGGGCCGGTACGGCGAAATCTACGGGTACGACTACCACACCGGTCTGTTGACGCTGCCGGAGCGTGAGCCGGTTTGAGATCAGGCAAAAAGAAAGCGGCCCCGCGTAGGGGGCCGCTTTTTGGGGCGAGATGAAGGCCGCCGTTTGCTGGTTTACAACGCGATGAAGCCGAGGATGACCAGCGCGATCAAGCCGAACTTGGTGGCTTTGTAAACATGGCGGTTCCAGGTCTTGAAGGCCTTGCGCTTCTGGTCGATGACGTAATGCGCGTGCGTCAGCTTGTTGATGGCGCCGGTCTGGTCGTTGCCGTCGTTGGGCGAACTGGCGGCCGACATGACGACGCGTCCGAACCAGCGGTTGAAGGCTTCGGCCCAGCGCCACTTCAGCGGGCGTTCCACGTCGCAGAACAGGATGATGCGGTTCTGGTCGGTGTGGTTATAGGCTTCGTGCACGTAGGTTTCGTCGAACACCACGCTTTCGCCATCGCGCCAGCTATAGGATTCGCCGTCGACGATGATGTGGCAGCGGTTGTCGTTCGGCGTGACCAAGCCCAGGTGGTAGCGCAACGAGCCCGCGAACGGGTCGCGGTGCGGGTTCAGCTGGCCGCCGGGGGGCAGCTCGGCGAACATCGCGGCCTTGACCTTGGGCAGCGTCTTCAGAATGGCGACGGTCTTGGGGCAGAGTTCTTCGGCCGACGGGTGGCGGGCGTCATACCACTTCAGGTAGAAGCGCTTCCAGCCGTACTTGAAGAAGGAATTGAAACCGATGTCGTTGTGGGAGTCGGCCGCCTTGATGCGGCGCAGCTCGGCCATTTGCACGGCTTCTTCGCGGATCGTTTCCCAGTTGTCGTCCAGCACCTTGAGTTCGGCGATTTCGCTCGTTGTCAGGTAGGGCGTAGAGGGCACGCGCGAGGTCAACACCATGAAGGCATTGATCGGGGCCAACAGTACGGAGTGGTCCAACATTTGCCGGCCCAGCGGCAGTTTGACTCGGCCTCGGAAGTGGGCGAACAGGATGGCGGCCAGCCAGATCCCGGGGATTAACCATTTCATAACGTATTCGTTGTCCTGCGACAGAAGGGTCAGGTCTACCTAGTATTGTTACACAAGGTCCGTGGTGCGCCCTTTGCGGAATCTCAGACGCATCCGCTTGGACCGTGATCCCTAGGTACAATTCCCGCTATGTCCGAAGCCGTAACAAATCCGCCCCCCTTTGTGCATCTGCGCGTTCACTCCGAGTTTTCGGTTGTGGACGGCATTGTGCGCATTTCCGACCTTATCAAGCGCGTCGCCAAGCTGGGCCAGCCCGCCGTGGCGCTGACCGATCTGTCGAACCTTTTTGGCCTGATCAAGTTCTATAAAGGCGCGCGCGGCGCGGGGGTCAAGCCCATCGCGGGTTGCGATGTCTGGCTGACCAATGACGACGACCCCTCCAAGCCTTTCCGCTTGCTCTTGCTGGTACGCAACCACCAGGGCTACCTGAACCTGTGCGAACTGCTGTCCAAGGCCTTCCTGACAAACCAGGGCAAGGGCCGCGCGGAGATCCGCCGCGAATGGCTGCAAGGGCAAGAGGGCCTGATTGCCCTGTCGGGCGGGCGCATGGGCGACGTGGGCCAGGCGCTGGACGCCGGTAACGCCGTCTCCGCGCTGGCGCTGGCGCGCCAATGGGCGCACCTGTTTCCGGGCAGCTACTACATTGAGCTGCAACGCGCCGGCATGGACGGCGACGAGGCCTATACCCAAGCCGCCATGCGGCTGGCGGGCGAAGCCGGCCTGCCGGTGGTGGCCACGCACCCGGTGCAGTTCCTGGACGAATATGAATTCCAGGCGCACGAGGCCCGCGTCTGCATCGCCGAAGGCGAAATACTGGCCAACCCGCGCCGCGTGCGCCGGTTCACCAAAGAGCAATACCTGCTCAGCTCCGAAGAAATGGCCCGGCGTTTCGCCGATGTGCCCTCGGCGCTGGCCAACACGGTTGAAATTGCCAAGCGCTGCAACCTGAGCCTGGTGCTGGGCAAGCCGCGCCTGCCCAACTTCCCCACGCCCGAAGGCGTGACGCTGGACGACTATCTGGTCCAGCTGTCGGAAGAGGGCCTGGAAAAGCGCATGGCGTTCCTGTTCCCCGACGAGGCCGAACGCGAGTCCAAGCGCGAGCAGTACTACGAACGCCTGCGCTGGGAATGCAAGACCATCATCCAGATGGGCTTTCCGGGTTACTTCCTGATCGTTCAAGACTTCATCAACTGGGGTAAGAACAATGGCGTGCCGGTGGGGCCGGGACGGGGCTCGGGCGCGGGTTCGCTCGTGGCGTACGCGCTGGGCATTACCGACCTGGACCCGATTCGCTATGACTTGCTGTTCGAGCGCTTCCTGAACCCCGAACGGGTTTCCATGCCCGACTTCGATATCGACTTCTGTCAGGACAACCGCGAACGCGTCATCGACTACGTCAAGGAAAAGTACGGCCGCGCCGCCGTGAGCCAGATCGCCACGTTCGGCACGCTGGGCGCGAAAGCCGTGGTCCGCGACGCCGGCCGCGTGCTGGACATGCCCTATATGTTCTGCGACGGCCTGTCCAAGCTGATCCCGTTCAACCCGATGGACCCCTGGTCGCTGGAACGCACCCTGAAGGACGAACCCGCCTTCAAGGACCGCTACGAACAGGAAGAAGAAGTGCGCGCGCTGGTCGACCTGGCCAAGCCGCTGGAAGGCCTGACCCGCAACATCGGCATGCACGCAGGCGGCGTGCTGATTGCGCCCGGCAAGCTCACCGACTTCTGCCCGCTGTATTGCCAGCCGGGCCAAGAGAACAGCGCGGTGTCGCAGTTCGACAAGGACGACGTCGAAGCCGCCGGCCTGGTGAAGTTCGACTTCCTGGGCCTGCGTAACTTGACCATCCTGGACTGGGCCGTGCGATACGTGCGCCAGTTCAACGCCGACAAGCGCGACTTCGACGTCATGGCGCTCGAACTCGACGACCCGGCCGCCTACAAGATTCTGTGCGACGCCAACACCACGGCCGTGTTCCAGCTGGAATCGCGCGGCATGAAGGAACTGCTGAAGAAGCTGCGGCCGAACACGTTCGAAGACATCATCGCCATGCTGGCCCTGTATCGTCCGGGGCCGCTGGAATCGGGCATGGTGGACGACTTCGTCAACCGCAAGCACGGCCGCGCCGCGGTGGACTACTTCCACAACGACCTGGAAGGCACCCTGAAGAGCACCTACGGGGTCATCGTCTACCAGGAACAGGTGATGCTGATCTCGCAGATCATCGGGGGCTACTCGCTGGGCGGCGCCGACCTGCTGCGCCGCGCCATGGGCAAGAAAAAGCCCGAGGAAATGGCCAAGCACCGCGAGCTCTTCGAGCAAGGCGCCAAGGAAAAGGGCCACGACCCGGACCTGGCCGTCAAGCTGTTCGACCTGATGGAAAAGTTTGCGGGCTACGGCTTCAACAAGTCGCACTCGGCCGCTTACGCGCTGATTTCCTACCAGACCGCCTGGCTCAAGGCCTATCACCCGACCGAATTCCTGGCAGCCACCATGTCGTCCGATATGGACGACACCGACAAGGTCCAGATCTTCTGCCGCGACGCCCAGGACAACGGCGTGGAAGTGCTGCCGCCGGACGTCAACTTCTCGGGCTACCGCTTCGAACCGGTGGCCGACAAGCACACCGAAAAGGGCAAGCCGCCGCGCACCATGCGCTACGGCCTGGGCGCCGTCAAAGGCACGGGGCAGGGCGCTGTCGAAGACATCCTGCGTGCGCGCAAGGAAGGCGGCCCGTTCCTGAACCTGTTCGACTTCTGCCGCCGCGTCAGCAAGAACGCCGTCAACCGCCGCACGATCGAAGCGCTGATCAAGGCCGGCGCGTTCGACACCATCGAGCCGAACCGCGCCGCGATGCTGGCCTCGGTGCCAACCGCCATGGAAGCCGCCGAACAAGCGGCCCGCAGCGCCAACCAGGCGTCGCTGTTCGGTGACGACAGCAGCGATGTGGTGGCTGGCGAATTGGCCAAGGTTGCCCCGTGGGACCTGCACAAAAAGCTGACCGAAGAAAAGTCGGCGCTGGGCTACTACTACAGCGGCCACTTGTTTGACGCGTGGCGCGACGAAGTGCGCCGCATCGTGCCAATGCAGCTGGCGCGCGTGGAACCGCAACGCGACCTGCAATGGATGTGCGGCGTGCTGGCCAGCGTGCGCGTCATGATGACCCGCCGCGGCAAGATGGTGTTTGCCGTGCTGGACGACGGCACCGCGCAGGTGGAAATCTCGGTGTTCAACGAACTCTACGAGAAGCACCGCAACCGCTTGCGCGAAGACCAGTTGGTCATCGTCCAGGGCAAGGTCAGCAACGATGACTACTCGGGCGGCATGCGCATCGTGGCCGAACAGCTGTACGACCTGCAACTGGCTCGCGAAGCGCGCGCCAAGTCGCTGCGCGTCACGCTCAACGGCTCGGCCGACGCCGCGCGTTTGCGCCAGATGCTGAATCCATTCCGGGCTGAACCCGAGAACGGCATCCCCGGCGTGCCGGTCGATATTGTCTACACCAAGAATAATTTTCTGTGCACGGTCCGGCTGGGCGAAGAGTGGCGCGTTCGCATGGCCGACACCCTGCTCGACAATCTGAACGCCTGGACCAAACCCAATGGGGTTGAGGTGACCTATTGATGCAACAACTGCGTATCGTGCATTCTGAAGCGGCCACCAGCTTTGGCGGTCAGGAAGGGCGGATCTTCAAGGAAATGACGGCCATGCGTGCGCGCGGCCACCATGTTGAAGCCATCTGCCAATCCCGGGCCATGCTGGTCGAACGGCTGTCAGACGCGGGGTTTACCGTGCACAAAGTCGACATGGACGGACCCGTCAACTACCTGAAGGGCGTGGCCGCCGTGCGCGGCATCCTGAAGGAAGGGCGCTTTGATGTGCTCAATACGCACAGCCGGCGCGACACGGTCATTGCGGCGATGGCCGGCCGGCTGGCCGGTACGCCCCTCATCGTCCGCACGCGCCACCTGTCCAACAAGGTGGGGTCGATGTGGTCCTACACGTGGCTGCCGCACCGGGTCACTACGGTCAGCGACCACGTGCGCCACTACCTGATCGAGCGTGGTGTGCCGGCAAACCGGGTGGCGACCGTGTATTCGCCCATCGTGTTGCCGGCGCCGGTCGAACACTCGACCCTGCGCGATGAACTCGGGCTGGCCGATGACGACATCGTCGTGGGCTGCGTGGCCGTCATGCGCGCCACCAAAGGCCACAAGGATCTGATCGACGCGATGGTTCCGCTGATGACCAGCCGGCCCAAGCTGCACCTGGTGTTCATCGGGGGCGGTTCACCCGTCTTCGAGCAAACGCAGGATTACATCGCCCAACTGGGCTTGCAGCATCGCATCCATCTGATGGGGATGCGCCGTGATGTGCCTAACCTGTTGGCCGGATTCGACGTGTTTGCGCTGGCCACGCAGCAGGAAGCGTCGGGCACCGTGTACGTCGAAGCCCAGGCCAGCGGCCTGCCGGTGGTGGGCACCAATGTGGGCGGCGTATCGGAAATGTTCCGCGACGGCGTTACGGGCATTCTAGTGCCGCCGAAGAATCCTGAAGCCTTGACCAACGCCTTGCAACGGCTGATTGACGACCCGGACCTGCGCCATCGCATGGGCGAGGCCGGCCGCAAGATGGTTTGGGAAGAGGCCGTGTTTTCGCCTGCCCGGCTGGCCGAATCGACGGAAGCGGTGTACCTGAAATGGCTGGCGGAGCGCGGCGCATGAATGCGCCCAACGTCCCTGTGCTGATGTACCACCATGTCACCCCCGCGGGCGGCATGATTGCGGCAACGCCGGACGTCTTCGAGGCTCAGGTCTCGCGTCTGGCGCAGGCAGGTTATCAATCGTTGTCCGCGGCTCAGTTCGCCGCTTATCTGGCAGGCGGCGCAGCACCCGAGCGTTCCGTGCTGATCACGTTCGATGATGGCTATTTGAACAATTGGGTGCACGCGCATCCCATCCTGGCGCGCCATGGCATGCGCGCGGTGTTGTTCACCATCACGGGTTGGATCGGCGACGGCCCCGTGCGGCCGCATGCGGGGCAGGGCGGCGCCTTGCCCGCCACGCCCGATCACGACGCCTGTAAACAATTGGTGGCGGCGGGCCGCACCGACGAGGCCATGCTGCGTTGGAGCGAGATCGAAGCCATGCAGGCGGCCGGCACGTTCGAATTCCATTCCCATACGCACACCCACACGCGCTGGGACAAAGTCTGCGGCGCCGATGTCAACGCCAAGCGCGACCATATCGCACAAGAACTGCACGATTCGCGCGACACCCTCGTGCGCCGCCTGGGGGCCGTCAGCGATCACCTGTGCTGGCCGCAAGGCTATTTCGACGCGGACTATGTGGACGCGGCGCGCCAGGCCGGTTTCGCGCACTTGTACACTACGGACCCTTTTGGCCAGAACACTCCTGGCGCGGACCCCGAACACATCTATCGTTTCGCGGTGCGAAATCAAGGCGGAACCTGGTTGAACCGGCGCATCTGGCTGTCGCGCGACCCGTTCTGGGGGCCGCGCTATCACGCCTGGAAAGCCTGGAAAAAGCGTCTTAGGAATCGCGGATGAAGCTATCAGTCATCATCATCACCAAGAACGAAGCGGCGAATATTGCCGCTTGCCTCAAGTCCGTGGCCTTCGCCGACGAATTCATCGTGGTGGATTCGGGCAGCACCGATGGCACGGTCGAACTGGCGCAGGCGCTGGGCGCGCGTGTCGAGATCACGCCTGACTGGCCCGGCTTCGGTCCGCAGAAAAATCGTGCGCTGGACTTGGCCACTGGCGATTGGGTGCTGTCCATTGACGCCGACGAGCGCGTCACGCCAGAGCTGGCGCGCGAGATCCAGGACGTGCTGGCGAACCCGCGCGCCGACGCCTACGAGATCGCGCGCCTGTCCAACTTTTGCGGAAAAGACATCCGCCATAGCGGCTGGTGGCCCGACTACGTCTTGCGCTTGTTCAAGCGCGGCACGGCGCGGTTTACGGATGCCGCCGTGCATGAACGCGTGGTGCCGGCCAACGGCCAGCCCCTGAAAATGCAGGGCTATTTCAATCACTACCCCTACGACAACCTGGACGCGCTGATCAACAAGGTCAACCGTTATTCGTCGGACGCCGCTGCGATGATGTACGCCAAAGGGCGTCGCACCTCGGTCTTTGGCGCGCTGGGCCATGGCTTCTGGACGTTCGTGCGCATCTACCTGATCCGTCGCGGCTTCCTGGATGGCCGGCACGGTCTGGTGCTGGCGGTGACGGCAGCGGCGGGCAGCTTCTTCCGCTATTCCAAGCTGATGTTCCTGGCCGAGAAGCAGAAGTGAAAATCCTGTACACGAACTTCCACGCCAACAACGGCGGGGGGCACGTCACCTACATCATCAACCTGGCGAAGGCGCTGGCGCGCAGCCACGAGATCACCGTGGCCGCGCCGCCCACGAGCCGCCTGTACCGCTACGCTCGCGCCATTCCCGGCGTGACCGTGGTAGACATGCTGTACACCACCCGCCCGTCGTCCTGGTTCAAGGACCGCGCGAAGCTGCGCCGCCTGATCAAGACAGGGCGTTTCGACATCATTCACGCCAACGGTTCGGCCGACCACAAGCAGGTCATGCTGGCCACGCTGGGCATGGCGCGCCGCCCGCGCATCGTCTTCACCAAGCACAACGACCATCCGCTTACCAGCTTCGGCCACAAGCTGCGTGTGGCGCTGGCGACTGACCACAGTATTGCGGTCAGTGACTACGTGCAGGGGCTGATGCAGCAGTCGCCCTACCGCAAGCGCCCCATCACGACCATCCGCCACGGCATCGACACGAATTTCTTCGCGCCGCCGCCGCCCGAAAGCCTGGACAAGTTGCGCGCGCTGATCTTCGGGCCGGACTGGCAGGGCAAGCTGTTGCTGGGGAGCGCGGGCGGTACCGATTACGACAAGGGGTGGCTGGACCTGGTAGCGGCAGTTGCCGCCTTGCCGCCCGCGGACAAGGCCCGCGTGTTGCTGATGGTGGCGGGCGACCCGCCGTCGGAAGCCAAGCTGGCGCGCGTGCGCGAACTGGGCATGATCGACCAGGTGCGTTTTCCGGGCCTGCTGGACGATGTGCGCGCCGCGCTGGCGTCCTGCCACGCTGGCTTCGTATTGTCGTACCGCGAGGCGCTGTCGTTCGCCTGCCGCGAGATCATGGCGCTGGGTTTGCCCGCGCTGGTGAGCAACGCGGGCGGCCTGCCTGAAAACGTCACCGACGGCGTTGACGGCTGGATCGTGCCGGTGCGTGATGTGGCCGCCATGACGGACAAGTTACGCTTCATGCTGGACCATCCCGACACGGTGCGCGCGATGGGTGCGAAGGCCCGCGAGACCGCCTTGCGCGACTTCAACCTTGATCGTTTCGCCTCCGCCACAGTCGAGGTCTACCAGCGTACGCTGGATGGACGCCCGGGCCTATAATCCGGCCTATGTCTATCCCCATTCTTATGTACCACCAGATCGGCGAGCCTAATCCCAAAGGCACGCCGTTTCGTGGGCTGACCGTGCACCCCGACAGCTTCGCGCGCCAAATGCGCTGGATGCGCCGCCTGGGGTATCGCGGTTTGTCGATGCGCGATGTCATGCCCTATGTGCGCGGCGAGCGTCAGGGCAAGGTGTTCGGCATTACGTTCGATGACGGCTATCGCAACGTGCACCACAACGCAATGCCCGTGCTGACCGAACTCGGTTTTACCGCCACCAACTATTTCGTGGCGCGCCAGTTCGACGGCGGCAACGTCTGGGATTTGCAAAAGGGCATTCCCTTTTCGGCGCTGATGACCGTGGGCGAAATGCGTGAATGGGCCCAGGCCGGCAACGAGGTTGGCTCGCATACGCTGGACCACGTGCACTTGCCCGAAATGTCGCCCGACGAGGCGCGGCGCCAGATCGTCGAATCCAAGGACGAACTGGAACAGGCGCTGGGCGCGCCCGTGACGGCCTTCTGCTATCCCTACGGCGATCACGGCCCCGAACATCGCGCCATGGCGCGCGAGGCCGGCTACGACAACGCCACGCTGACCCAGCGCGGCCTGGCTGCGGCATCCGACGATCCGTTCGGTCTGCCTCGGGTGACGGTGGCGCGTTCCACCAACATCATCCGCTTCCTTCAGAAGTGCCTCACCCGGTATGAAGACACCCGCCGGCGCCGCTGAGCGGCGGCTTCGCATCGCGCTGTTGGTCGACCGCTTCGGCAACCGCTTCGGAGGCGCCGAGGCCTATGGCGTGGAGCTGATGCGGGTGTTGGGCCAGCGGCACGATGTGTCCATCGTCGCGCGCGATTTCGACAGCGACCTGCCGTTTCCGTTTCTGCCCGTCCGTTTTCCGGGCTGGCTGCCCAGCTGGATGCGCGTGCTGTATTTTGCGTGGCGCGCCGACCGCCTCACGCGCGGCCGCTTCGACATCGTGCACTCGCATATGAACGGCTGGGCCGGAGAAATCCAGGTCATGCACGTGACGCCGGTTCGCTACAACCGCGTCACCCGCGTCAAGCCGCTCAAACGCGTCACCGCCTGGCTAAGCCCGCGTCTGGCGACCTATCTCCTGCTTGAAAAGCTGCGCGTGCGCCGTGCGTCCGGCCGGCGCGTGGTGGCGGTGTCGGGCTTGATCATGGACCAGTTGCACCGCAGCTACGGCCAGGAGCTGCCCGTGGATATCATCGCGCCCGGGGTCAAGCTGCCGTCGGATGATATGGCGGCGGGACGCGAGGCAACCCGCGCCCGTCTGGGCTGGGATGCCGGCACGGTCGGCTGCCTGCTGGTGGCGCGCAACCCCTTGCGCAAAGGCCTGCCCGCCTTGCTGGATGCGCTGGCGCAGTTGCCGTCGCATTACAAGCTGCTGGTCGTGGGGGCCGATGCGCCGACCCGGGATCGGGTTCGTGCGGCCAACGGTATCGCGCACCGCGTCACGCTGGTTGATCCCACACCTGAAGTTGCCCAGTATTTCAGCGCGGCGGACATCTATGCGCACCCCACGCTGAACGACAGCTACGGCATGGCGCCGCTTGAGGCAATGTCGCATGGGCTGCCGGTTGTGGTCAGTTCACCGGCGTACTGCGGCTTTGCGCAGTACCTGTCGGCGGGCAAGGACGCGTTGATCCTGCAAGATCCGCGAGACGGCGCGCAACTGGCGCAGGCGTTGGAACGGCTGGGTTCGGAACCGGCGCTGCGGGCGGCGTTGACCGAACGCGGCCTGGAGATCGCGCGGGATCAGAGCTGGGAAACGGTGGCTGCGCGGTACGAGGCGCTGTACGACAAGGTGCTGGACGCGCGCAAGCAGGCGTGACGCAAGGAAGGTGGCGCAAGCAAGGGTGACGCAAGGAAGGTGACCCAAGCAAGGGGTGATCCAAGCAAGGGTGATCCAAGCAAGCGTGAAGCAAAGACGGGCAGCGCAGAAACGCGTGGCTTCAACGCCCCGGCGCCGTCGCTCTTTCCAGATCCCCTAACCACAAAATGGCGTGTTCGCGGGTCGGGCCGCACATCTCGTGTTGCGGCTGTAGCCCGCCGCAGAAATCCGGCCGGCCAGGCTGGCCGAAGATCGCGCAGCGCATGTCCGGCAGCAACTGAATACAGGGCACGCCTGCGGGCTTGCCTTCCGGCATGCCCGGAATCGGCCGGGTGATCGACGGCGCGATGCAACAGGCGCCGCATCCCGCCCGGCATTCCAGGGCGGCCGCCGTCAGGCTCATACCCATCCGCGCAACCAATAGACGAAGAGGCCCGCGTATTCCTTGATGATGGAGCGGCTGGCGTCGAACGTGCGCTGGTCAGGCACCCACAGCGACAACGACCCATCCGCAGGCGCGACGATTTGCGGCGGAGCCGGGGCGGCGATGGCTTCCACGCCCTGCTTGGAAAATGCCGCCATGGCGCGCGGCATATGCAATGCGGACGTCACGAGCAGCACCTTTTCGATACCGCGCGACTTGAGCGCGTCCTCGGTCAAGGCGGCGTTTTCATACGTGGTGCGGCTGGAGTTTTCCAGGATCAGGGCCGACTCGGGCACGCCTTGCTGGCGGATGGCGTGCGCCATGCCACGCGCTTCGCTGACATCGCCTTCCAGCGCGCCGCCGGACAGCAGCACCTTGGGCGCGCGGCCGGCCAGATACAACTGGGCAGCGGTGTCCACGCGGACCACGGCCGTGTCCTTGTCATAGGGCAGGAACCAGTTGGCGCGCCCGTTGGCGGTGTTGCCGCCCAGCACGACGATGGCGTCGGCGGTGGGGGACTCGGTAGGAGGCAGGTGCGGATAGCGGCTTTCCAGCGCGCCGCCCAGCCACAGCGAGGTGGCCGGCAGCGACCAGGCCAGCGCCCAGAGTAAGCCGGCGGCGATGATGGCCCCGCCGGTCTTGCGTAGCCGGAACCAGCCCAGCACCAAGCCGACGATGACCAACGTCACGCACAAGTTGTAGGGAATGATCAGATTTGCAAGGTAGCTGGAAAGGGGCATGTGAAAACTATCCTGATTACTTCGTCTCGCCCAGCAGGGTCATCGCCTGCTGTTGAACTGCTTCGACGGACGGCCAAGCTTCTTCCGACCCGACGCAAACCGCACGCGGCGACCACGGGCCCGTTCGTCCCGGGCGGGTCACGCCAAACAGCGCGAGCTCCCGGGCGGAGGCCGCCGCGGCGACGTGCGAGACGCCAGAATCGTTACAAATCACCAGCGATGCCCGAGCCGTCAATGCGGCAAAGGCGCCCAGCGACAAGGGAGGCAGCAATTGCGCCGTCGGTGCATTGCGCCGCGCCTCGTCGGTTTCGGCCGGAGGGGGGCACATTACCACGGTATGGCCCTGGGCTTGTAAGGCGCGCGTCAGTGTATCGAATCCGGGCCAGACCTTGATCTTGCCCTTGTGCAGGCCGGTGGCGGTGGGAGCAATCAGCACGAAGCGTTGCGCAACCAGGCCAGCTGCCGCCAGCGCCTGGTCGGCCGCCTGTTGGTGCGCCGGCGTCAAAGGCAGGTCCAGCGTCGGGCCTGGCTGGGCGGGGCCGGCGGGCAGCCCCCAGCGGGTGAGCGCCTGGCGGGTCAGGTAATGCCAGGACTGCACGGCATGCTGCGAGTCATCGGGTTTGGCCACGGGCCAGCGCAGCAGAAAGCTGCGGCCGTCGTCCCGATAACCCGCGGACGGCAGGCCCGCCAGCCGGAACACCAGCGCGCTGGATAGCGAGTCGGGCAGCAGCAGGCCCCGGGCGCGGCGCCCCAGGGCGCCCAAGCTGCGCCGATGGGCGCTGACGGCGGCGCGGTCGGGGCCGACCTTGCCGCGCATGGGAATGAAGTCTTGCTTGGCCACGCCATCAAGCAGGTCGCGGGCCCAGGGGCGCGCGCAGATCACTAGCGGCAAGCCGCTGGCGTGCAGCGCATGCAGGCTGGGCAGGCTCATGCAGACGTCGCCCACCCAATTGGGCAACCGGACGTATAAACAACTGATATCGGACATGGGTGGGCGTGTGGCTATTTAGGCTGAAATGGGGTGGGGCGGCAGAGCGCGTTGGCGCGTAGCCAGTACAATCCTGGGCACAATTGTATAAAAGCGAGTGCTCCCTTTGAATTCTGCCGCACGCAACACCCCCGCGGATTCCCACCCCGTCAAAGCTGAACTCTGGAGCCGGATCTACAGCCGCGTGGGTTCCTACTGGAAGGGCTTGTTGCTGGCCGTCCTGTTGATGGCGGGCGCAGCGGCCACGCAGCCGGTGCTGGCCGTCATTATGAAGCCCTTGCTGGACGGCGGCTTCTCCGGGTCCAAACCTTATTACGTCTGGGCCTTGCCGCTGGCCGTCGTCGGCCTGATCCTGTTGCGCGGCATCTGCAACTTCTTCAGCGATTATTTGCTGGCCTGGGTGGCCAACAATGTGCTGCTGGGCATGCGCCGCGACATGTTCGAGCGCCTGCTGGGCCTGCCGGATGCCGACTTCAAGCGCGGCGACACCGGCCGCCTGCTCAACCGCTTCACCATCGACGCCGGCAACGTCACGGGCTACGCCACCGACGTCATTACGGTTCTGGTGCGCGAAACCCTGGTCGTGATCGCGCTGATCTGCGTGCTGCTTTACATGTCGTGGGTGCTGACGCTGATCATCCTGGTCATGCTGCCCGTGTCGGTCCTGATCTCGCGCTTCTTCATCAAGCGCCTGCGCCGCATCAACCGCGACACCGTCAACATGAATGCCGAACTGACCCGGGTGGTCGGCGAGGGCATCGACGGCCAGCGCGTCATCAAGCTGTTCGACGGTTTTGAAGTCGAGCGCGGCCGTTTCGATTTCGTCAGCCGCCGCCTGCGCCGCTACGCCATGCGCACCGCCACGGCGGATGCCGCCCTGACGCCGCTGACGCAGGTCTGCATTTCAATTTCCGTGGGCGCCGTCATCGCGGTGGCGCTCAGCCAGGCCAACAGCGGTTCGCTGACGGTGGGCAGCTTTGCCTCGTTCATGGCCGCGCTGGCGCAGATTTTCGACCCCATCAAGCGCCTGACGAACGTTGCCGCCCGCATGCAGAAGATGCTTGTATCGGCCGAAAGCGTGTTCACGCTGATCGACCAGACGCCCGAAAAAGACACCGGCACCAAAGAACTGCCTGAACCCGTGCGCGGCAAGGTTGAGTTCCGCCACGTCAAGCATCGCTTCCCCGATGCCGAGCGCGACACCGTCAACGACATCTCCTTCATCGTTGAACCCGGCCAGACCGTGGCCTTGGTGGGCCGGTCAGGCAGCGGCAAGACCACGCTGGTCAATATGCTGCCGCGCTTCGTGCTGCCCGACAGCGGTTCGATTCTGGTGGACGACACCCCCGTTGACGAACTGACGCTGCGCAGCCTGCGTTCGCATCTGTCTCTGGTCAGCCAGGACGTCGTGCTGTTCGATGACACCATCGCCGCCAACGTCGGCTACGGCGCGTTGGGCAAGTCCAGCGAGCAAAAGGTGCGCGACGCCCTGGCGGCGGCCAACCTGCTGGAATTCGTGGAAGGCCTGCCGCAGGGCATCAACACGCCGGTCGGCGAAAATGCGGCCCGTTTGTCGGGCGGCCAGCGCCAGCGTCTGGCGATTGCCCGCGCGCTGATCAAGAACGCGCCCATCCTGATCCTCGACGAAGCCACCTCGGCGCTGGACAACGAGTCCGAACGCCAGGTTCAGGCCTCGCTGGAACGGCTGATGAAGGGGCGCACCACGCTGGTCATTGCCCACCGCCTGTCCACGGTGCAGAACGCCGACCGCATCATCGTGCTGGACGCTGGCAAGATCGTCGAACAAGGCCCCCACGCCGAGCTCCTGGCCGCCAACGGCCTGTATGCCTCGCTCTACAAGATGCAATTCCGCGACGACTGATCGCGAAATCCGCCACTCCCCAACCGCCGCGTCCTGATCGCGGCGGTTTTTTTTATCGTCCCGCCCGGTCCGCCGCCGCTGGGGATTGCCAATTTCCTGATTGCCAATCCCCCGGTTTGCCGGAAAATGGGGCAAGCCCGCCTGCGGTGTCCTGAGCGCCCGGGCCCGCGTTTACATCAGGAGCGCCTTATGGCTCTGCCTATCGAAGGCAATCAACTCGTCAACGTCGTCGTCCTGCTGGGCGCGGCGGTCATTGCCGTCCCTTTGTTCAAGCGTCTTGGGCTGGGCTCCGTACTGGGCTATCTGGCGGCGGGTCTTGCCATCGGCCCGTTCGGCATTGGCTTCTTTTCCGATCCCAAATCCATCTTGCACGTCGCCGAACTGGGCGTCGTGATGTTCCTGTTCATCATCGGGCTGGAAATGCAGCCGTCGCGGCTCTGGAAGCTCAGAGGCGAAATCTTCGGCCTGGGCGTGGCCCAGGTGCTGGCCTGTGGCGGCCTGCTGACGGTAGTGGGCTTGTTGGCCGGCCTGTCCGGCCCGGCAGCGTTCATGGCGGCGATGGGCTTTGTGCTGTCATCCACGGCCATCGTCATGCAGATTTTGGGCGAGCGCGACGAGAGCACCAGCGCGCAGGGCCAGCGCATTGTCTCCATTTTGTTGCTGGAAGATCTGGCCATCGTGCCCTTGCTGGCGTTGGTGGCCTTGCTGGCGCCGGCCGGCACCACCGACCACGGCGACCCCTGGACGCAATCCGCCATTGCAGTGGGCTGCATTCTGGCGCTGCTGGCCGCGGGCCGGTGGCTGCTGAATCCGTTGTTCCGCTTGTTGGCTGCGGCGCATGCGCGCGAGGTCATGACCGCCGCCGCGCTGCTCGTCGTGCTGGGGGCGGCGCTGTTGATGGAGTTGGGTGGCTTGTCCATGGCCATGGGGGCGTTCCTGGCTGGGGTGCTGCTGTCCGAATCCACCTTCCGTCACCAATTGGAAGCCGAAGTCGAACCCTTCCGGGGAATTTTGCTGGGCCTGTTCTTCCTGGGCGTGGGCATGTCGCTGGACTTGTCCGCCGTGGCGCGCGAATGGCCGCTCATTCTGGCGGCTGTCATCGTCTTCATGCTGGTGAAATCCGTGGGCGTGTATGCCGTGGCGCGTTTGCTGCGCGCGTCGCATGCCGAAGCGGTGACGCGGGCGGCGCTGTTGGCTCAGGGCGGCGAGTTCGCTTTCGTGCTGTACGGCGCGGCGGCCGCAGCCGGCATTTTCGATGCGCACACGGGCGCGGTCCTGACCGCCGTTGTCATCATTTCCATGGCGCTGACCCCCTTATGCGTGTTGTCGTTGCGCTGGTTGTTGCCCAAACCGGTTCCGTCGATGGAAGGCGTGGACGTCGCCCGGGATTTGGACGGCTGCGCGCTGATCGTCGGTTTCGGCCGTTTCGGCCAGATCGTCACCCAGGCGATGCTGGCTCGCGACTTGAAAGTGTCCATTCTCGACATCGACACGGACGCGATCCGGGCTGCTGCCAAGTGGGGCGTCAAGGTCTATTACGGGGACGGAACCCGCATCGACATGCTGCGCACCGCGGGCGGCGAGCACGCCTGCGCCATTCTGATCTGCATCGACAACCCGCAGGCCGTGAACCACATGGTCAAGCTGATCAAATCGGAATTCCCGTTGGTGCGGGTCGTGGTGCGCGCCTATGACCGCATCCATTCCCTGGCCTTGGCCAAGGAAGGGGTGGATTACCAGGTGCGCGAAACCCTGGAATCCGCGCTGGTGTTCGGCGAGGCTGCGCTGCGCGCCATCGGCGTGCCGGCGGACGAGGCCGCGGAAGTGGTCGAAGACGTCCGCCGCCGTGACACCGAACGTTTTGACCTGGAAGTGGCGGGCGGGCTGTTTGCTGGCCGGTCGTTGTTGTACGGAAACATGACCGGCCCCGCCGATGGCAGGAATGACAAGCCTGATCGCGAGGCCGCCGGCGAGGCGCTGGTTAACCCGGTCAATCCGCCGGCCTGAACGCACTATTTCCGGTCCTTTGCACTACTTTACGAATCATTTCACGCGCAAGTCAGACAGACTGCGGTAGATTGGTTCGCACTGACTCTTCATTGATGAAGAGCATTTGCCAGGGGGCTGCCATGCTGCAATCAGACCGGAGTTTCACGACGCCGCACGCTGTCGGTGTTGAGCTTGCCCGACGCCAGGCCTTGGCGTTGCAGTGCGGATTTTCGGCGGGCGCGATGCGCCAGCTGATGTCGCTGACAGGCGGAGCGGGTACCGCCTGGGCGATCAATGCGCACCGCGAGACGGACAAGGCACGTGGCGTTCGCGCCTTCCCCTTCCGCATCGCTGCGACCGCGGTGTCGTAAGGGAACCTCCGGGCGCGGCGCGTCCGGAGTTCAGGCGGCGGGTAGGGCGTCGCTCGACGCCTTGTCATCAGCTCGACGCCTGGTCATCAGCTCGACGCCTGATGATCATCATCTTTCACCGATACGTGTTCTTGCGCCCCTGATTTTTCGGCGCGCGGTGTTGATCGCGCCGGTCACGCTGGCGTTGTTCCAGTCCGTGGTGGCGCAGATCGTGCTGTCACTAAGAGGGCGACGAGCGGTTGAAGAAGCTGGCGTTGGCTTTGAAGAACAAAGCGCGCCGGCCTCGTGATCTGGCGGCGCGCTATGGGGGCGAAGAGTTTGTGATGCTGCTGCCGCACACGACGCTTCAGCGCGCGGTGGCCATCGCCGAGAGCATACGGCGCGCGATTGCAGATTGGCGCGTTCCGCACGAAGACAAAGAGGGCAGTATCGTCACCGTCAGCATCGGCGCCGCCACCGCGATCCCCGGGCAGGGCGATGCGGCGGCGAGTCTTGTTGTAGCGGCCGATGCCGCCGTCTACCGGGCCAAGGCGGCGGGGCGCAACCGCGTCGAGGCCGCTTGATGGGGTTTAACGGCCCAGCATCAGCGCCTGCATGCGCGTGTGCGCCTGTTGCAGGTTTTTCGCTTGTGCGTTCAGGTCTTGCAGCATCTGGTTCAGCTCGGCTTGCACGGCCGGGTCCTGCACCTTGACGATTGCACCCGAGATTTCGATTTGCGCTTTGTGCGCCTCGACGTAATCGGCAATCTTCAGGCTGCTGTCGAACGTCGCGTTCAGTTGCGGCAGCACATCGCGGAACGTGTCCGCCGGCAGGCTGACGGTTTTTTCGTAGGCCTTGTCGTACACGGCCTTCAGGTCATCGGGCTGTTTGAGCTGCGCGCGGGCAGCATCTGCGCGGGCCTGTTGCTCTTTCAACGCCGCACCCATGTCGTTCAGCGAAGCTTGCACCGCTTTCAGGTCGTCGCGCCGCGTCACGATGTCATTCAGCGAACGCACGGCGCCTTTCTGCATGATGCCCGTCAGCGGCTTGACCGAGGTTTCCATGCTTGTATTGAAATCCGTGATCACCGCGTAGTGCGAGGCATAGTCGCCGATAGACTTCTGTTCCTCATCCGTCAGTTTGGGCACGCGCACGCCGGGCTTGTCGACGATGCGGGTTTGCAGGAACTGCGTGAACGCGGCCCGCTGCTCGGGTTCCTTGTCGCCGCAGCCAGCCAGTAGCAGCGGCAGCGCTGCAACCAGCACCAGGAACGGACGGAATAGGGACTTCATTGCATTAACCTCCGAAAGCAAAAGAAAAGGCGCTTCAAAGGGTTCGACCCTGCGAAGCGCCCGCGAGCTTATCGGCTACGACATCCCACCGCCATCCGTTTCAAACTTCATTGCAATCGAATCGTTAAGACACACAATCCGAACATATCGAATTGAAGAGACCCCGGCAATCTGCTATCGCGCGAGGCTCGGCAGTTGGCGTTGCTGGCTGCGGTTATACGAGGATGATGTCGTACTTTTCCTGAGAGTACGTGCTCTCGACTTCCAGCGACACGCGTTTGCCGACGAAGTCGCCCAGCATCGCCAAGTGCTGGCTTTCTTCTTCCAGGAACAGATCAACGACGTCTTGAGACGCAAGGATGCGGAATTCCTTGGGATTGAACTGCCGGGCTTCGCGCAGAATCTCTCGCAGGATTTCATAGCAGACCGTGCGCGGCGTACGCACATTGCC
This sequence comes from Achromobacter kerstersii, assembly GCF_902859595.1. Taxonomy (GTDB): domain Bacteria; phylum Pseudomonadota; class Gammaproteobacteria; order Burkholderiales; family Burkholderiaceae_B; genus Achromobacter; species Achromobacter kerstersii. The sequence goes on from NZ_CADIJQ010000022.1 coordinate 21,774, forward strand.
GCGCGATTCGCACATGGGGCAGGGCTCGCACAGCTGATGCGCCAGCGAATCGCGCGTGCGCTTACGCGTCATTTCCACCAGGCCCAGTTGCGTGAAGCCATTGACCGTCATGCGTGTGCGGTCGCGCGAAAGCGCTTTCTTCAGTTCAGCCAGCACGGTGTCGCGGTGTTCCTGTTCTTCCATGTCGATGAAGTCCAGGATGACAATGCCGCCCAAATTGCGCAGCCGCAACTGGCGGGCAATGGCTTGCGCCGCTTCCAGGTTGGTCTTGAATATGGTGTCGTCGAAATTGCGTCCGCCGACGAAGCCGCCGGTGTTCACGTCAACCGTGGTCAGCGCTTCAGTTTGGTCAATGATCAGATAGCCGCCCGATTTCAGATCCACGCGGCGCGAGAGCGCCCGGGCAATCTCGTCATCCACATTCGCCGTGTCAAACAACGGCCGCTCGCCGCTGTAGTGCTGAATGCGGCCAACGACAGAAGGCGTATACACGCGCGCCCATTCCAGCATGGCCGCACTGGTAGTGCGCGAGTCCACCAGAATCGTGCCCGTACCAGGCCCCACCATGTCGCGCAGCACGCGCTGGGCCAGCGTCAGATCCTGGTGAAGCAGGGCGGGGGCGGCCTGCGTGCGCGCCGACGCCTGAACGCTGGTCCACAGCTTGCGCAGATATTCCAGATCCGCCGTCAGCTCATCGTCATTGGCGCCTTCCGCCTGAGTGCGCACGATGAATCCGCCTTTCTCCTCGGCCGGCATCAGCGCTTGAAGCCGTTCGCGCAGCTGAATGCGCTCGGACTCAGAGTCAATTTTCTGGGAAATGCCGATGTGCGGATCGTGCGGCAGATACACCAGCATCCGTCCGGCAATGCTGATCTGGGTCGACAACCGTGCGCCCTTGGTGCCCAAAGGGTCCTTCACGACCTGGACCATGATGGTCTGTCCCTCGAAAAGCAGCTTTTCGATGGGGGTGGGCGTCAGTCCCTGCGTGCGTTCGCCGCGGTTTTCGCGCAAGTCAGCAATATGGATGAACGCGGCGCGCTCCAATCCAATATCAATAAAGGCGCTCTGCATGCCCGGCAGCACACGGACCACCCGCCCCAGATAGATATTGCCGACATGGCCCCGTTGGATGCTGCGTTCCACGTGCAGCTCCTGTACCGACCCCTGTTCCACCAGCGCAACGCGGGTTTCGAAGGGGGTAACGTTGATCAGGATATCTTCGCTCAGGGCGATGGCTGGGGGCATAGCGTGTTCGTCTCCAATTAGGTACGGCGTACAGGCGAATAGTAAACGTACCCCAACGGGAGGCAAGCTGGCCAAGGCAACTATCTATATATAGAGGGCAGGAATGCGAGCTATGGAATGCGCTCTATATATAGAGCGCGGGCTTCGTCGCGCCCCGAGTCTTGAGATTCGAACAAATTTATTGCTTGCCACGGAAGACAAGCCAAAAACTTGTGCTATAGTCTCGCTCCTTCGCAGCTCAGACAGTTTTGAACCGCGAAGGCAAGGCAAGCGCAACAGGCCGAACGAGGGTCTCCAAAAGGACAAACGAGCCAGGTCTGCCGCGAAGCAATCAGAAATGAGAGCCAAGCGGTTGTTGCAAAGATTGCAGCAAATTAGGCAAAAGCCAGTTGCGCAATCTGCAAAAATCGTGCTATAGTCTTGGGCTTGGCTGGTGATGTTGATCAAGGGTTTACCCGGATCGAATTGCTAGCCCCCTGAGCAGTAACCAACCCCTGAATTCAGGGCCAAAGCTAGCGCGAAAGCAAAAGCGGCGGGGTTGCAAGATAGGTTGCAAATTAGGCAAAAGCCGGTTGCATAATCTGCAAAAGTTGTGTTATAGTTTCAGGCTTGGCAGTTGCCGAAAACTTAGGGTTTACCCTGATATTTCGATAGCTGCTAAA
>NZ_CADIJQ010000023.1 GCF_902859595.1 Achromobacter kerstersii
ACAGGCATCTGCGATCCAGACACGCCGCCGGATCGCTGTACCAATGTCGCGTGGGCGTGCGATTTGTTGGAGTCAACTTGGCGGCTGGCCATTGCCCTTGCATTTGCAGTGTCAGCGTCAGTTCCCGTAAACCGACGGAACATATCGCGCAAATCCGGGACTCGGAACGTGTTCGCGTCAATGTTGACGAAGTAGTGCCCTCCCCGGCGCGCTTCCCAATTGGCCTGCGTGAGCACCAGGCCATTTTCCTGCGCGTAACCCCAGAGCGCGGCGTAAGCGGACTTCTGAAGGACGCCGCCCACCGCGTCCACTTCGTTAGGTAATGGCGTGACGGTGTGCCCGTCCATCGGCCGACCGCAAAGCGGGGAGCGGTAGCCGGTATAGAAGCTGGTGGAAACCCAAGTCCAAACTTCCGCCGCTTCTGCAATCAGAACCGGCCCGATGTTGGTCGTGGGCACGTTGGCCAGGGATACGACCGGTACGCGAGTGTCCAGCGCCGCCTGCAAGCCGCTCACTCGCGCAATATCTGAACGGGCAAAGGCCAGATTACTCACCGCCGCCGTCTGCGACACCGTCTCGAACGCCGTGACCGGCTCCACCTTCCACCCCGTACTCCACGCGGCAACGGTTGCGCCCGACGCGTTGTACTTGGCCTGAACCTCCGCCACCGTCACCGTCGGATATGACCAGGACTTGTTCGTGTCGCCGATCCAGATGCACGGAACACCAGCCGCGTCCGACCCGAAGCGAACGGGAATATCTGACGCGGCGCTACCGGCCAGCACCGTCGCCCCACAACGCCCCCACGCCTTCGTCGTCTGCACATAACCATGAATCAACAGCGACACAGGCGGCACGCCGTCCAGGTACTCGAACAGATCCACGCGCAAGCGCAGCATCGTGTTCACGCCAACAGCCGCAGCAGCCGCAGCAGGCAGCGTGATCTTAATTGCGCCCGCGACGGTGGCAGTGTTGGTCGAATAGGCGCCGCCATCCGGCAACAGCACGTGCGCAGTGCGTCCCGACGACGTGTTCACGCCATACTGCGAGCCGATCGCCGCGCCCGTGCCCAACACCACCGGACCCGTAACCTCGCCGCCCGCCTTCGGCAGTGCCTGAATATCCTCCAGCACCTGCGCCGGCGTGCGCGATACCAGCGCGCCCGTGCCCGCCCCGGTCAAGTACGAGCCTGCGGCAAGCGTCGCCACGCCCGTGCCGCCGCGCGCCACCGGCAAGGTGCCGGCGGTGGCTTTCGACACGTCCAACGCGGTCACGTTAAGCGCGACGTTGCCGGTTCCGTCAAAGCTCACGCCGCCAGCCGTCGCGCCGCCCGTGACAGAGAACAAACGCGTCGTCGCCAGTTTGGTTGCGGTGGCGGCATTACCGACTGCGACCTCGCCGGCTGCCGACACGCGGCCCTTGGCGTCTACGGTGAACGTCGGCACCGCGTTGGCGTTGCCGTAGCTGCCCGCAGTCACGCCGGTGCTGCTCAGCGTCAGGCCCACCGACAAGTTGGCGGAACCGTCGAATGTTCCCGAACCCGTTGCGTCGCCGGTCGCTGCAATGGTGCGCGCCGTGGCCAGCTTCTGCGCGGCGCCTGCGGTCAGCGCGGTGGCCGTGCCCGACAAGCGCGCAACAGGCACCGTGCCGGTCTTCAGGTTGGTGGCGTTCAGGTTCTGCTGCGCGTAGCTCAGTGCGTCGAAACCCGTGGCCGCTAGCGGACGGCCCGTGACTGCCGCCAGGCCGTCCAGCTGCTTGTACAGCCAGGCCAGGCGTTCGTCGGTGGTCTGCTGGACCTTGTTGAATTGTTCGACAGAGGGCGGCACGGAACCGATGTACGACCAACCCGTCTTGTATTGCAGGTCGGTGATGCCCTCGGTCAGGCCGTTTTGCGCCCAGGTCGAGTTGAAAAGGTCGAAAAAAGTAGGGTCTGCCATCAGTAGATTCCTCGCGCCAGCACGCCGACGCCAAAGCCAAAGAAACCTTGCTCGCTAAAGCCGAAAGGCTTGTCGGTCGAGCCGGTAATGAGTTGCACGCCGACACCGGCGGCTTGGGGTACCCACTTATAGGGGTTGGCCATAAGCGGGTCATTGGGACCGGGAATCCGGCTGACCCAGATGCGGATCTTTGCGTTGCCCGCGTTCTGCACCACGACGCGGCTCACGTCGAAGATCGGTTTGAGCGACGAAGCGATCTCCGGCGTGGTGCCGTGCCCGTTGTTCAGCGCGATCTTCCAGTACAGAAGCTTGCGGTACTCGGCGTCCAGCAAGGACGTCGACCCGGCTACCGTTCGTTCGTTGGCGCGGCGAAAACGGGCGTCGGAGAAGCCTCCGACGTTCGGTTGCCCTTCGAAGCCGAAGAAGCGGATGTAGATCGCTTCATCAATGACGCGGGGCAAGCCCACGATCTCGCCGATGCCATCGAGCTGCTTGCCCACCGCGGTCTCTAGCCACCGGTCCTCGTACAGGGAACGCAGCGCGCCTTGCAGGCCATCGGCGGGTTTGAGCAGTGCGCGGACCAGCGCCTCCAGCCGCCGCTTGGTCTGGAACTGGCCCAGCCAGTGGCCCCACGCAACTTGCCCATGGTCTTGGTTCAAGTCCATCAGGTCACCTCGATGCGTGACAAGTCGAACGCGGCCACCTGGAAGTCCTGGATCGTCACGTTGGCGGCGCGGTAGTCGGCCGGCGTGGGCGTGAACGCGGGGTTGGTGGAGAACGCCAGCTTCAGATCCACCGACGCCAGGCCAGGCGTGCGATAGATGGCGCCGTAGAGCCGTTGCAGGATGACGTCTTCGCCAATGCTCGACGCGTCGCCCACGGCTGCCAGGTTCTCGGCAATGCGTTGAAAGCCGTCTGGCGGAAATGCCTGCTCAGCCGGCGACAGCAGCGTGGTGGCGCAGCGCACCCACAGGTAGACACGCTCGGGCCGGTCGAAGCGGATCAGGTGGTCCGCGCCGTCCTCATCCTTGACCACCACCTGCTGCTTGCCATGGGTGTCGATGCCGGCGGCCACCACGCGAAAGATCGCGTCGGCCACTTCGTCATCCAGGCCGCCGTCCGCCACCACATGCACGCTGTGCGGAGGCCGGCCCAGCGCATCCGGCGTGTCGGTGCTGTTCATGAACACCTTCACGGTGCGCACGCCAGCCACCCGGTCGCGCACATTGGGCGCGATGCTGGGCAGCGTCGCCGCGCCCAACCGGAACAGGCCGGTGGGATATCGCGCACGCAGCTCCGCCGCGTTCTCCGCCAGGCGCCCCGCCACACCCGCTTGCAGGTTGCCCACGGCTTCCCAGCCGTCGATCTGCGTGATGATGCCGTTCAAGTCACCCACCGCCGCGCCTTCCGTCGATGCGCCCAGCGTCACGGCAAGGCCCGGCGAGCCTAAACGGATCAGAGACAAGTTGCCGGACCACGTGAACGCCGCCGCGCTGCGCCCATCCGTATGGATGCGTACCGAGGCGCCATCGCTGGATACGGCCAGGCCGCTAGGCGTCAACGCCGTGACCAGCCCCGCCAGAATCTGAGGCAGGTTCGTCGTCGTGCCCGACGTATAGGAATATGCCGCACCGTCGATTGACACGATGTAGGCGCTGGATGGCGTAACCGCGGGTTGAAGGGTCACGTCCGCCGCGGCGCCGGCCAGGATCTGCGTGGCGCTTTCCAGCGCCCACAGGTTCTGGCTGACGCGATGCCGTACTTGCGCGCCCGCCGGCACCGTCGTGCCCGCCGCGCCATACAGCACCACATAGGCGCGCGAGGACTCGTCGCGGTACCGCGACACGCCAGTAAACGACACCGCGCGATCCAGCGACACCCCCGTCGCCGAGCCGGGGTACATCGCGTAATACACGCCTTCCGCCTGCTCCCACAACGTGGCTTCGCGCTCGGCGAACGTATCGATCAACAGACCGGTAATGCTGTCGGGGCGGGTTTCCACCGCGCCATTGAAGCCGGCGGACTGCATGCGGGCGCGCAGGTCCGCCACGATCTCCTGGCGGATTTCCGGCAGGCGCGGGCGTACGAACCCGTCCGGTGTGACACCGTAGGCCATAGGTACCTCGAAAAAAGATTGGGGTTAAGACGTGCGCAACTCAACGACTCGTTCGAGCCGTCCTGCTGCCGTGTCCACGTCATAGGTGACACGTAGCACGCGCAATTGGCGTTCAATTTGCAGCTCAAGGCCGCGCACGCGGGCCACATCCGGCACGGCGCGAATGCGCGCGCGGAAGATGGCTTCGATGCTGGCCCGGTTCGGCGACTTCACCAGCACGTCATCGAAATACGGCACGCCAAACGTCGTGTCCAGGAACCACTCGCCCAGAAAAGTCAGCAAGGTGGTTTTGATTTGCTGGGCGATGCGTTCGGCGCCGTCCACAAATGAAGTGCGGCCGAGCAGATCCAGATCTAGATCGTGGTCGGCGGATAGCGCAAGGTCGAGTGCCATCAGACAGGGTTCTCCGTGATGCCGCCCGCATAGGCGTGGCGATGGGTGTCGCCGATGTTCTTGCCGTTGTGCGTGATGGCGCCGCCCTCGTACGCCACGCCGCCCCGGATACGCATGGATGCGCCGCCTTCGCCGCCCTCGCCCGCCATGCCTTGCGTGTAGGTCAAGGGGCCGTTCACCGTCACCGGTGTATTGAACGTTGTCTGTTCGGCCTGAACCGTCCAGGTCTTGACCTGAAACGTCAGGTCGCCGGCGGGCGACAGTTTCAACATGCCGGGACCGTACTGGATGCAGACGTTCTGCGTGTCGGCCGCCATCGTGCCGGGCCGCAGCAGCGGCGAGGCGAAGGCGTCCGACAAATCAAATTGGCGCGGGTCGTCGGGCGGGCCGTTATCGCCCGCCAGCCAGTTCTCAAGCGCCCGCGCGGAGAACGACAGCTTGATCGCATCGCCCGCCTTCAGCGGCACCGAGATCAGCGCACGTGCGCCATTCACATCGCCTACCGGCCAGCACACCGGCACACGCACGATCTGCGGCGGCGGCAAGGTTTCACCGTTGGCGAGCCGCTTGGCCAACGTCGGCCTGGCCGTCACGAAAACGCCGTCGTAGGCCACCACTTCACCGGGTAGCGTCGTATAGACGTCCGCCAGCTCCGTCGCGATCAAGCGGCGCACCAGGGTCACTGCTTGGCTCATGTCTTTTCCTTTTTCTTCGGTGGCGCATAGCGGTCGACCAGCCCCAATTCGGTCTGCCAATCGCCACCCTCGCTGTCGCCGGTGTGGTGCACGGTTTCGACGCGTTGCCACGCACCAACCGTGCGGCTCTCGACCTTGACCAGGTCGCCGGGGCTGATGGTCGGCAGCAATAGCGACTTCACCTTCCAACCGTCACGCTGTTGCTGGCCGCTTGCCGGCTTGGCGCTGGCGGCCGTTGCCGGTTCAGCGGCCTTCGCCGGCCCTTTCGCTGGCCCTTTCGATGCCGCCTTCTCGGTGGCCGCCTCACGCGTGCGCTCGGGCTGGCCCAGCAGCCCCGTGTCCACTGCCAGTACGACGGCCTGCCGCCGCGTGGTGCCCAGCCGTTGCACCACCTGTAGCTGCTGATTCTGAATCGACCACTCCAGCCCGGTGCCCTGCGTCACCTTGTGCAACGCCGTGCGGGCCGCGCCGTAGAAAGAAAACCCTTGCTCCCAGCGGCGGTCAGGCACGTCGTCCGCCATGACGAGCGGCAAGCCCATTTGGCGGGCAATGTCACGGATGATGGCGCTGGCCTGCGCGCCCGGCCCCAGGCCGATCGACACCGCCGTGTCGCGCACTTCGATATAGCCGTCCTTGACCGTCAGCTCCGTAATCACATCCGGCTGTTCAAATCGGGTGTAGGCGTACACCACGCTGCCCGAGGCCATCAACAGCGGGCCGCCTTCTTCGGCGTAACCCGCGTACAGCACGCAGCGCAGGTTCGGTTCTTCAAGCGCGCCACGCGTACCCGCCGCCAGGTTGTAGAGCGTGATCTTGGCGTCGTTGGGGGATTCCCCTGCGGTCTTGGCGATGTCGAACGTCAGCCGAATGGGCGGCACGATCTCTAGCGCCTTCTGACCGCTCTTGCCCACGAGCAAGCGGTAAACCCGATCAAATCTGGCCATCCGCCATCTCCTGCGCATCCACGTAGATCAACGCGACTTCACCTGAGGCCAGCGCCGCGCGGCTGATGGTGTCGCGACGGTCAGGCGCCAGCGCCACCAGTTCGCCAGCCGGCACCGTCAAGTGCCGGTAGCCCGACAGCAACGGCGTACCCGGCAGCACGGCGATGCCCGCCACGACGAGCTCGTTGTAGGCGTTCTCGATGGACAGCGTCCACAGTTCCGCCTCGCTGTTCCAGGACAGCCGCAAGAAGTAGGTCAGGCCGTCCAGATCGACTTCAGTAAGACTGTCGTTCACGTCCGGAATCGGAATTTGGATCATGTCGGGATTTGCCTTGTCGTAAAGATGCCGCCCTGCTGCTTCGGGGTGGCCGGCACGCCGCTGGTCTTGCCGGCGTTCTGTTTTGTCGTGCCAGCTTTTCCCGTGGCGCTGCCCGAGGTTTTCTCGGGGGGAATGTCCGCCTGGCGCAAGGTCACTTTGCGGATGCGCCTGAACGTGGCGGATACCTCGAAGCGATCACCGCCGCCATTGCTGCGCCCAATGGAGCAGCTTTCCATCACGAAGTTCTCATAGACATCGAGTCCGGTCGTGATGGTGATGGGCAGGCGGTCTGCGTGGATCTTGCGCAAGGCGTCCTTGGCGCCGATCAGTTTTGACCGGCCCACGTCCGTTGACGCCCCGCCCAAGCCCCCCATGCCACCCAACGCGCCCCGCGCATTCAAGCCCCCCAGCAAGGTGATATCGGCGGCGGTGACCCATCCGTCGAGCGTCAGCAGTTCCGATTCCTGGACCACGTGGTCCGAAACCGGCGGCCCGTCTTCCACCGCATACGAGGTGGCGCGGCTGTTGAGTGCCGTCTTCTCGCCCACCAACGCATCCAGTGGCAACGCGCCAATGCTGCTGCCGCCATTCCATCCAAAGATCATGGAAACAAAGTTCATTGCTGCTCCTAGGCGACCATCTCGACGGGGGCCGGCAGGTCGAAGGTTCTGCCCACGTCGGAAAGGTTGCGTTGCAAGCCCAAGCCGACGCCCCGCTCAACAGCGCTCCTGACGGCTTGAGGTTCCCCCCCCGTCACGTTGACGACGATGTCGTTGCGGTTCTGGTACGAGAACGGCGCGCGGCCGAGGTTCGACGCGGGGCCGACCACAACCGCAGGCGGCACGACCGGAACGACAGCGCCACTGGCCACGGCCATCCATTCCGGCGCAAGGTCTGGCTTGGCGCCTGCCGCATCCGTCGCGGAGGCTTGCTTGTCAGATTTCGACCCGCCCGGCACCAGGCTCTTGAACCACTCCTTCGCCTTCTGAACCTTATCCAGCACCCACGTTTGAATCGCGGCGCCAATCTCCTTGACCGTGGCGATCATGCGGCCGCCCATGCCTGAGAAGAACGTCCACAAGCCGCTGAAGGCGCCCTGCCAATGGGCAATTGCGCCGTCCCAATCGCCCGTGAACGCGGCGACGACGCCACTGACGAGTTCGCTCCAGAACGCCCAGATCGCCGAGATGTATTCCATCACCGGCCCCAGGAAGGAGTCGTGCGCGATTCCCATCAGCGCGTCCCAGGACGCCGAGATATAGGCCTGGATCTCATCCCAGTTTTCCCAGATCTGCCACAACGCAAGCGCCAGCACACCAATGGCGGAAATGATCCGGCCAATGGGCGTCATGGCAAACGCGTTCCACAGCATCGGGATGACGGACCGCGCGATGTACAGCAACCCGTTCCACAACATCGGCAGCGCCGTCGTCGCCACCCACATCAGCCCGTTCCACAGCAGCGGGATGATGGTCGTGGCCAGGTACAGGAATGCGTTCCACAGCATGGGAACGGCGATCTTCGCCATGGAGAGGATCACGCTGCCGATGGGCGACAGCATCTGCCACAGGCCATAGGCCAAAATGGCAATGGTTCCAAACTGAGCGATCCACGGCCCCAGCGTCTGCCCGGCGCCTACCAGCAGATCCTTCACAACGCCGAGCACACCCGACACGGCATCCAGCTCGTCCTGCCATTGCTCCACGCCACCGATCCAGCCGCCCAGCACGGAGTCGCCCCCGCTCAGCCAATTGGCGATGTCTTCGCCGATCAAGTAGATCGTCATCAGCACCGCGGCCATGCGAAGCATTGGCGCCAGCGTCCGCGTCCACACCGACAGCATCTGCATCGCGCCTGCCGGCCCGCTGCGCAGCGCCATCGCGCCATCCAGCCCCAAGGCCACGCGGGTGGCGGCGACCAGAGATCGCAGCAAGCCGCCAGACTGCACGGTGGCTTGGCGGAGCCAGTTGCTCAGCGCCACAAGCCCCAAGCTGGTCCCCGCCAACGCCAGCAGCTTGACGACGGCGTCGATGTTGTCGGCCAGGAATTGAATCGATGCCGTCACCGCCGATAGCGCCGCACGGCCCATCGGCAGCGTCTCGCCAAAGTAGCGCTGCATGGCGTCGTTGAACACCGTCATCGCGCTGGTGATGGACGCCGGCGCGCTTTCCGCTTCCGCCCGCATCTTGGGCAACTGCGATTCCAGCGCGGGCAAGGCGCGGGTAGCCGTTACTTGCCCGCCCTGCACCTGCTCGCGCAACTGGCCACGATTGACGCCCAAGCCCGCGGCCAGCGCATCCTGCATGCGCCGGGGCAAGGCGTTGTATTCCTCCATGCCCAGCTTGCCTTGCTCGATCATCTTCAGCAGCGATGCGACGACTCCGCTACGGTCTTGCGCCGGTGCGCCCGACAAGCTCATGCCCAACGCCACCGCTTCGGTGATGCTGGACGCGTCAATGCTGGAGCGTCCCTGATCTTCCAGGGCCTGCCGAGTGCGTGCATACGTATCGACGTTATCGGCATACGGCGTGCGGCTGGAGCGCGACAGGCGCGCCAGGTCGCGGTCGGCGTCGGACGCCTGCGCGTCCGATCCGGCCGCTTGCCGCAGACGCATCTGCGTCTGCGCCCACGCGTCGATGTCGCTCAAGATGCGCTTCAAGGGCGAACCGCCCAGCGTCAGAGAAACAACGCCTCGCAGGCCGCCAAGCGCCGTGGCGTGTTGCCGCGCGGCCGATACCCCCTGCCGCTGCGACTGAACCATGGCGCCTACCGTCTGCTGCGCATTCATCACCGACGGCAGCGCACCCGCCAAGGCTTGGCTGATGGCCGCGCTGGCCTGAGCGCTTGCTCGCACCATCGAAGAAAACATCGTCTCGAACGCCTGCTGATACGTTCTCAGCCCGGAATCATCCACCTGGTAGCGCAACAGCGTCACCAGTTCTCGTACAACGGTCATCGTTACCTCGCCTTGTTTTCTGCCGCAGCCTGGGCCGCCGCCTGGGCATCCATCAGCGCATTGAGCTTCAGGATGTCCAGGAGGTCGACATCGCCGCGTTTAACGGCGTCCAGGCTGACATGGCGGGCCAGGATGGGCCGCCAGATGATCAACTCTCTTTCGAAGCCGGCGTCGAACCGCCCGACAGGCTCGCCAGCTTGGCGCGGGCCGGACCAAAGCGGCCGGCCCAACGCGCCAAAGGGCCGGCGAAGTTGTGCTCAAGGATGTGGAACAAGAGCTCCAGGATTTCGGCATAGTCGCCAAACGCCAGGCCGCGATGCGCCGGCGTCAACTTCTGGGGCTCGCGGCCCGCCAGCTCGAAGGTGACCAGTTCCGCGTCGATCAGCCGTTCGGCCCAGCTGGCCAGGCTGTCGCCGCCCAGCTTGACCGACAGTTCGCGAAAGGCGTTCAGCATCGCCTTTTCGTCGCGTTCCTGCGCCGCGCCGTCACCGCCGAACACGGCGGTCAACATCGAGCCCGCGGCCGGCAGCACTTCCTTTTGCAGGTCGCCCAACAGCTTCAGCTGGCGAAACGGATCAAACCGCGAGACCCGGAAGACCGTCGAACCGATGGTCACTTCCTTGATGGCGCTCATCAGGTGTTGCCTCCGATGACGTTGATGGCCGGACCGGTCTCGATCGACCATTCGCGGCTGCCGACCTTGGCACCGTAGCCCGCGTCGGGCATCTTGACGATCCACGCCGAGTCCGAGGCGTGCAGCGACGTGCCACGCAAGTCGGTCACCGAGATCGGCACGGCGCCGTTGCCATCCGTAGCGCGGTCGGCCTGATGCAGCGCGGTCAACGCGGCGTTGCTGGCGCTGGTCTGCATCAGCGTCAGCGTGATGCGCAGGCGCGAATCGCGCGACATGGAACGCGCAACTTCGCCATCGACGCCGACCACAGAGGCGATGCCTTCGCCGATTTCGGTCACGGTGACAAAGGTGTCTTCGGCCAGGCCAGAGATGGGCAGCGCGCCCATCACGATCTTCACCTGATTGGGTGCGTAAGTTTTGACGGACATGAGTAGGCCCCGATTACAGTTGTTGGTAGGTGAGGTTGCCCTTGATTTCGGCAACATGGATGGCGCCGGCAAGGCGGGCGCTGAACGTCAGGTCACGCAGAATGCGGTTGGCCTTGTCGTTGGTGGAAACGCTGGCTGCACGCGGCACGTTGATGACAAAGCCGGGAATCTTGCGGCCGGCGTCGTCGATCTCGTCGGGTGCAACCAGGCCACGGCTCTGGCCCAGCAGCAGCGCCTGGCGAATGCCGTTGACCAGGATCTGGATACCGGCGTCGGTGTACGGCACCTTGCCGTTCGCGTTGATCAGCTGCGACGCGACGTTGATCTTCACCTGCTCGGCCAGCCAGTCGCGGCCGCGGATCACGTCGATCCATTCGCCGGCGGCGACCTTGCCGTTCTGCGTCACGGCGAAGTTGCGCATCTGCTCGAACGTGTTGGCGTTCTTGGCGTGCGCGGCCAGCGCCTGGCCTTCAGTCAGGCTGTCATAGGTGACGCCCGACAGACGCGTGTTCGCCCACGTTTCACCGCCCGGATAGAAGGTGAAGCGGTTGGCGGCGACGGCGGCATCCAGCGCTTCGCTGGCAGCTTGGCCGTGATACCAGACGTGCGTGCGGAAGAACTGCTTCTGCTGGCACTGGGAGGCAATGTCGCTGGACACGGCGGCATCGATGATGCCGGCCTGTGCGCTGGACACGCCGAACAGACGCTCGTTCGATTCCACCCATTCAGCGGCATCCAACACGTCAGCTTCGACACGGCTGGCCAACGACACGCCGTACCAGTCACCGTTCTCGCGCAGGCAGGCGTTCAAGGCGGCCGACGGGGTTTCGGTGCTGACCGGTGCGGCCAATTGCACATTGCCCTTCACGGCGATGGCGACGGCCTGGCCGGCCTGGCTGGCGGTCACGGCAACGTCGGCGCCCGTCGCGGTAGCGGTTACCGGCGCATCGGTTTCGGTGATGGCGGCAGCCAGCGCGGTGGCGATCGTCTGCGGGGTGCTCTCGGCCAGACCCGACACGCTCACGTCCACCTTTTGCACGGCGCCAGCGGCATCACGCCACGACAGCGAAACGGCGTAGTCGGCCACAGCGGCACGCGTCACGGAAATGCGCGATGCATCCACTTGACGGCGGCCCACGAAAACGCGAGCGACAGTCGGGATCTGTTTGAAGGCATCGCGCACGGCGATGTACAGAGGATCATTCGGCGACATGCCCAGATCCAGCAGTTCACCCGGCTCGGTCACCACCAAGACGCGGTTGACGGCCAGCGCATGCGCGCCAAGGATCAGGATGTCAGAGAAGTTCTGCTCCTTGATCGCCGTGGTGTTCAGCGAGATCGCCACATTGACGATCCGGTCGATTTTTGCCATTTGCGGCTCCAAAAAAAAAGCCGCCCAAGGGCGGCGGGACTGCGTTAAGAAGACCTGGGGCGCTACGTCGCCTTCTCGGTCTCCGCGGAAAAAGAGGTTTCCAGGGCAGGCATGAGCCCGCCCGTCGTGGTGATCGTGCCGGTCACGGTTTCGATGACACCGACAACATCGGTATAGGTCTGCGCGTAGCGGATGCCCAGCTCAAGCACACCCAGCCGCTCGCTGGCGGCGCCCGCGCTTTCACGCGGCACGCGCTCGATGCGGCCGACGTCAAACAGCGCCAGGCCCAGCGCTTCCGCCTGCTCCTCATAAACGGGATGGCGCAAGGTCAGGCCCATCTTGTCGAGCGCAGCGTAGGCGGCGGCGCCCACGCTGCGCAGCTCGACGGTCGCATCGCGGTGGTCATGCACAGGCTGATTGCCATCGTCGTCAACCGGCCCGGCTTCAGCGGGGCCTGTCTGTACCCAACGCACCGCCATCGCGATGTAGGGCGGTTGCGGACTGGATTGCGCGTCGTCGGACGAGACGACGGGCACACCGCCCGCAGCGGCCGTCACCAACGTAAGAATTGCGTTATCGGGCGTCATGGAAGTCCGGTTTCAGGTCTGAAAAAAACAAAGCCCGCGAACCGTTTAGGCGGGCGGGCTGCATTTCGTGTGGGCGCAATGGCCCGGAGCTATTGTCTCAAATCCGGTCCCAAATGGGCATGGTTTTTATGAAGTGCGTGTCCCAATTCCGACCACGCGTAGGTTGCAGACTTGGTGTTGCCGCCACAGCGCTGCACATGCCCCGCATCCAGCAAGTGGTCCAGCACGCGGCGCGCGCCACGGCGCATGGCTTCTTGCGACGCGGGCGCCAACGGGATGCCACGACTGACGTGCCGCAGGATCTCGGCCATTCTGAACTCGCGCCCCGGATATGCCGCCAGCAAATCAATAACTTCGTGCGCGTACTTCATTTGAATGCCCTCCAGACCTGTTGCTTGAAACTGCCCAACGCCACCTTGTAGTAAGGCAACGTGATACCGATGACGCGGCAGGCCTTGTCCTGACGCAGATGCGCGGGCAGATCGCCGTAGTCGGCGCGGCGGGTGGTTTCCGCCTGCACCACGCGCCGCTCGACCAGCGGCAACGCTTCATACAAAGCATGCACGCGGCGCGCGCGTTCATGATTCACCGGAATGCGCAGCGGCTCATCGTCGTCATCGTGACCCGGCAGCGGCGGAAACGCGCACACGTCCGGCGCGTCTTGCGCCATGCGGCGCGGGCCCGGCCAGTCGCCTTCCCATTGCGATCTTGCCCAATTGCGAATTTCGTCTTCCACCCAACGCGGTAAGCCTGCTTGCGTGCCTGCCCTTGCTTCCATTGTCTTGTTGCCTCGTTCTTGTTTGCGGATCGCGGAACCGCTTTGGTGTCCCGTGTCGCATCCCTTTTTGTGTTCCGCGTTGTGTTCCGCTTTGGGTCCCATTTTTTGTCCCGCTTCGCATCTCGATTCGTGTACCCGCGTCATGCGCCCTCCGGCTTGGTGGTGTGCCTGGCGTGCGTCAGCATCTCGGCGATGGCCTTGGTGGGGTGACCGCCAAGCGCGATGCGCGCCTCCCATCGATCAATCCACTCGCGATGCGACCGGCTGCGCGGCTCCAACAGCTTTCCCGCCCCCATCTTTTTGAGCGCGGCTTCTGCTTGTGCGCGCGTGGCCAGCGTCTGGCCTGGCGCGGGCAGTGCCGCGCGCGGTGGCGGAATGTCGGGCCACGCGCCTTTGCTCAGCTCCTCGGTCAAGGTCCTTTCCCACCTCGCCTTGATAGCGCCGTAATTGCTGTTGAGCAGGTCCACCGTACTGACGCCAACCGCCGCCCAATACACCGCCGGGTGCGACCAATCACCGGTCTCGCCGCGCCGCCGCGCCGACACGCCGCGCACGGCTTCGTGATAGGCCAGTTCGGAGATCAACCACGGGCAACACAGCTTCAGAAATTCGGGCAGCGTGGGCGGCCACTCGCGCGTCAGGCACGCGGTCAGCCCGCGCCTGACTTGCGCCTCGGTCAGCCCCGATAACTTTTGATTCCAGGAATCCTTCAACTCGCGCGGCGTCAGGCCTTCCCATTGCTGCGCGAACTTGGCGCCATACAGCAGGTGCATTTCATTGACGACCAGCGCGCCCAGGCTGGCGGACGATTCAGCGACTTGCATCGATCACCCCCATGTCGATCTCGCCACGTCCCCGGCCTTCGGCCAACACGCTGCGCAGTTCAGATGACCAGTCGGCGCGTTGCCGTACGCGGCTGCTTCCGGCGGTGCGCGGCCTATCGCGCGGTGGGTACAGCCCGAGATAGCCGCTGGCGATGCTGTGTGCGATGACCGCACTGGCGGCAATGCCCTCGGCGCGGTAGGCAGCAAGCTGTTGCAATTGCCGCCGCGCGCCCTCTTCCGTAATCGGCTTCTTGCGGGCCTTGCGATCCGCTACCCAACTGGTCCAATCGGCGCGGTCCAGCCATTCGGGCAAGGCAATGGCGGTAGCGTCAAAACCTGGAGTGCGCTGGCACGACCGGGGTTCCTTTTCTTTCTGGCTTTGGGTTCCTGGTTCTGGTTCTGGTTCATGGTTAGTTGCACGGGTGTTCAACGGCTGTTGGCCCGCCCCGCCTTCCACGCCTTCCACCTTTGCCTCTACTGCCGATTTCTCTGCCGCTTTCTCTGCCACATCCTCCGCCGCGTTCACTTGCCGGCAAGCTTGCCGCGCCCGCTTGGCCGCGCTGGCCTTACCGGCCGCGGACTTCGCTTCCTTGTTGCCGTGGTAGCGGGCAATCTCGGCATCGCAACGCGCATGCCGCCAGCCTTGCTCGGTGTCCACGAAGAATTCGCCCAGCACCTGGACCACCGCGGCCTGCTCTTCGTCTGACCGCGCAATCAACAGGCGGCAGAGTTTGTCGACGTCCCCGCACAAAGGGGCTTCGGTGTCGTAATAGAGTTCAATCAAGTCGCGATAGACGCTGCGTTCGATGCGCGTCAGGTGCCGCGTGGCGCTATTGAAATCGCCAATGTGATGGGGGTAGTAGTTCATTGCGCCTTCAGCCCTTCGGCCAGCTCCGGCCAGATTCGAATGCAATCCGTGGGACGCAAGTCGCGCCGGGTGACCCAGCCGCACGTGGCCAGCTCAATCAGGGCGCAGTGCTTGACCGGCACCGGCCGGCGCCCGGTGCGCCACTGGTAGACCAGCGCGGGCGATACCCCCACGCGCCGAGCCAGCGCCGCAGCGGTAATGGCTCCCTCGCAATCGAAATAGTCATGTAGGTTCATTACCAAAACTATAGCGACGCTACATCTCATTAGCAAGCCATGCTATAGTTTAATTTGCATAGCATTGCTATATGAAAATGTGGACTATCGAAGAGGAAGCCGCCGCGCTGCGCGCACGCTTTGAAGGCGTGAACCGCGCGGCCTTTGCTCGTGACCACCACGTGAAGGGCGGCCAGGCGATGATTTATCAGCACATCACCGGCCGCCGTCCCATTGGGATTGAAGCGGCCATGGCTTACGCCGAAGGGTTTGGCTGCACACTGGCTGCGATCAGCCCGCGATTGGCGGCCGAAGCTAAAAAGGCCGCATCGCTATCGGCAGCCGCCCCGCTTGCCACCCCGGCCACTGACGTGGCGTGGCCCTTTGCTTCGGTGCCGCAGTCGCTTATCAAAGGCTTGGCCGACGATCAGCTCAAGCGTCTGGAAGGCGCGCTGCTATTGGCACTGGGCCAGATGGGGGTCAAGACGAAGGCGGCGGCCGCGCAATCCAAGTCCTCGCAATCCAAGCGCGGCACCCTTTTGAATATCGACGCCGTCGCGGATGAATTCCCGATGGCGCCCGTGTCGGCAGCGCCCTGGGATCCGGACGGCATCACCACACATCAGGCCGAACGCATGCAGGCGCTGCGCATCAGCACCGCGGCCAACGTCGGCCACGTCGCCCACGCGGGCTATTCCGCCAACGACCAGGAATTCATGCCCATCCCCGAGCTGGATGTGCGCCTGGCCGCTGGCCGGCTTGGCATCGAGAACTATCACGAGACCGAGATCGGCGAAATTCTGCTGCGCCGTTCATTTCTGGAATCGTTCAAGCTGCCGATCAGCCGCATGAAGATCGTGTATGCGCAAGGCGACAGCATGGAACCCGTGATTCGCAACGGCGGACCCATGCTGTTTTTTGAAGACCCCATCACCGACCCGCGCGAGATCGACCCGCGTACGGTCTACGCCATCAACCAGGGCGGCAAGATGATCGTGAAGTGCATCGCGCGCGAACGCGAAGGCGGCTGGCTGGCCAAGTCGTTGAACCCGGCTTATACGCCTTTTGCGCTGGAGAAAGAAGACGGATGCGAGGTTCGCATCGTCGGGCGGATCTTGTGGTCGCCTTATGACTTGCGCAATGGGGTGGATGAGCGCTTGCTGTAGGGGTGCGCTGCGGCGCCCTGGTTCTAAATGCCACGCCTGTCGCGCCAGGCGACCGCGCTATACCGGGGCTACACCCGGGCTACACCTTCAGGGGCGCTCGTAGGTGTAGCCTCGGCACCACGTTACTTCGCGGCCTTGTAGCGATTCCGCAGGTCGCGGATCTGATCGTGATTTCGCACAACGCCGGCATTCTGCCGTTCCACGATCACGCGAATTTCTTCCGGCAGCGGTTCCTTCAGCGCGTCAGCATAGGCCGCCTTGGCCACGTCTTCGCCCCGCTCACACTCTTCCAAAATGGCCAGATCGGTGCGGCCGGCCACGGCGGCCTTCAAGTTGGTCCAGCCGCGATGCACCGCACCCGCGACCGTGCCACTGTCTTCAGGCACGCCACCCAACTGCGCGATCACGGTTTGCAACTCCGCGGCCCCCGCGGCGCAATCTTGCGCCCGGTTCCTGAATAGCTGCTGCAGCTCGGGGTTTTTCGTGTCATCGGCCGCGGCTTCGAAGCCCTTTTGTCCGTTCTTCGAGGTTTCGATGAGGTGGTTCAGTGTCTTGATGACGTTGTCAGCCATGTCCGGTCTCCTAGGATCAATCAAGCCGCGTGGGCGGCTTGGGGAACATGACTACAGCAAGTTCCATTCCCGGGGTGACTTGAATGCGGGTGGAGGCCCTTCAGGTTTGCGGTTTGCGTCGCGGTGCGGATAAGCCTGGAACGTGAATCAAGATGCCGCCAAGGCGTGGAGTCCCTTAGGCGCCCATCAGAATTGCAAGGCGGCTATTCCACGTATCTCCATAGCCCTTGCCGGGGACGGCGATGTGAAGCAATGGCCTTTTAAGGTCGTTTGTGGAAAAGGCAAAATGGACATCCTTGAAAGCGAGCCCACCGTTGCCTGAAACCTCGGTCCATTTCAACTGCCACTGCCTGATGTAGGAAAAGTCGAGCACCTCGCCCGGATCCTTCGCCCCCGATACCATGCAGAGTTTTCGGGTTTGGGGGTCGAACGCCATGACGACCTTTTTGTCCTTATCGCTAAGAATCAGTTCGCTGTCGACACTGTTTTCAGGAAAGGACGTACCGAGTCTCTGATTATGTTCGCGAAACTTGGCCAACAGCGCGTCATGCCGCTTCTTTTGGCGATGGATTGCCCAAGCAATCAGAGCAATGATGGTTAGGGCAAGAGAGATCCAATCAAACATGGCGCTGATTTCCGTGGGCGTATGAAGGTGTATCAGCGTTAACGGCAGCCAGGGCAAGAACTTGAGTGAATCGGGCCAGAACAGGAAATCGCGGACACGATGCAGGCGGTTCATACCATAGTGCGTCAAGCCGGCTTGGACGCGGCCGCGCACACGCGCGGCCACATGGCGCGCTGGGTTGCTCAGGCCCGCCGTCGCTTCAGACCTCGCCTTGCATCGCCGGCCTGGCCTTGATCGTGCTCAGCCATGCCTGCACCTTCGGATGGGCGGCCACCGGTGCGCCCAGAAAGGCGGTGTAGCCGACCACCGACGCCACCACCAGGTCAGCCAGCGAGTACTTGTCGCCCACCATCCACGGCTGGCGCGTCAGATGTGCATCCAGCAGCCCCAATAGCGAATCCAGGTCGGCGATGGCCCGCTCGGCCTGGCGGGCATCGCGGCTTTGCTCGTCGCCGTGGGCGACGACATACAGGCGCGAGACCACCGCGCCATACGTCACGTAGGCCCACGTGCACCACGACATGGCGGCCAGCCGCTGCGAAGTGCCGGCCGCGGGCCACAAGCCCCGCTCGACGCCCCATTGTTCACCCAGCCACAGGTGGATGGCCAAGGCTTCGAACAGCGGCGCACCGTCCACAGTCAGGGTCGGCACCTTGCCGTTGGGGTTCAAGGCCAGGAATTCCGGGCGGCGCTGCTCGCCGGCCTGGATATCCACCTTGACGCGTTCGTGTGGGACCTGCAGTTCGGCCAGGGCGCAGGCGATGGGGGAGGCGCTGGACTGGGGGTACCAATGGAAAACGATAGACATGGACAAGCTCCGGATTGGGGGAGTGCCGCGGCCCCATGGCCGCTGACGACGGACGAACTTTAAAATCCATTGCGGACAGTTTCCGCCCTTGATACAGGCTATCGTTGACCGATGCTCAGCTCCAGCAACCGCCTCCTGCGCCTGCTTTCCCTACTGCAGACCCGCCGCCATTGGGCCGGCGCCGACCTGGCGCAGACCCTGGCGGTGCATCCGCGCACGCTGCGCCGCGACATCGACCGGCTGCGCGAACTGGGCTACCCCATCCAGGCCAGCAGCGGTGTGGCGGGCGGCTACGCCTTTCGCGCGGGCAACGCCCTGCCGCCCCTGCTGCTGGACGACGACGAGGCGCTGACGGTGGCAATCACGCTGCGCACCGCGGCCACGGGCACGGTCGGTGGCGTGGAAGAAGCTGCGCTGCGAGCGCTGGTCAAACTAGAGCAGGTGATGCCCACGCGCCTGCGCCACAAGGTGGACGCGCTGCGGTCGGCCATCGTGCCGCTGCCGAGCGGCGGCCCGGTGATCGATGCGGGACTATTGGCCGCGCTGGCCGCCGCCTGCCGCGACCAGTTGCGCGTCAACTTCGACTACGCGGACAGCCGCGGCCAGCCCAGCACGCGTCAGGTCGAGCCGCAGGGGCTGGCGCACACGGGGTATCGCTGGTATCTGGTGGCGTGGGATCCGGCGCGCGACGATTGGCGCACGTTCCGGCTCGACCGAATCACCAGCGCGGTAGCGCTGGGCGCGCACTTCGCGCCGCGTCCGCCGCCCGAAGGTGGCAACCTGCGCGCCTATGTGACGCGGGCGGTGGGCCAGGCGCCCAACGCCGAAGAGGCCAGCATCGTGCTGCATGCGCCGCACGCGGTGATTGCCGCGCGCATTCCCGCGTCGGCCGGCCAGGTCGAGGCGTTAGACGATGGCCGTTGCCTGCTGCGCTGCATCGGCCAGTCGCTGGAGGCGCTGACGTATTGGCTGCTGGCGCTGGAAGTGGAATTCGATGTGCTGGCGCCGGCGTCCCTGGCGCAGCGCTTTCAGATCGCGAGCGAACGGGTCGCCCGCATGCTGCAACGGCGCGATACCGCTACGCCGCAGCAGGCAGACGGCCCGGCGGCGGCGAATGATTAGTGCTTAGCTGACCTGCTCGGTCTGTTCGGCTTTGGCCAACTGCCGCATTACCGGCGACTCATCGGCTCAATTAGTGTTAACGCGCCCGAGTTGTTCCGCGTCATGAGCGATCATGGGGTGCGGGTTTTCAAATGGAACGCCGGCGCTTGGTGAAGATCAAGAGCAGTGCCTGACCGATGCCGCCAATCGCTGTTCATGCCACCATTGCAGAAACGGCGGACAAGAAAAAAGCCGCTCTAGGCGGCTGATTTCTTTGAATTCTTTGGGGTGGCTGATGGGGCTCGAACCCACGACAACTGGAATCACAATCCCATGCCAGTGGGAAGCTTTCCTTTTATTATTCAATACCTTACGGCCAATCAGTTTTCAACAAGAACTCCCCGTAGCTCACCAATTAATGAGCCTTTCCTTAGGCCCGTTGAAAAAAATTGACGACATCCAGGCCCTCCGACAACAGTCAACCGACCGGCTTGATTGTCGTTTCTAGCCCAGGCCCAGCATCTAGTCCGCAGCGTCTCCACATCAGTTATCTGGGCACAAGGTTGCCCGTAAGCTGCTGTAACTAAACTGGCTCTGCCCCCTGCGGTAGAGCGGTTCTTCTTCCCTGCTCCGTCGGGCCGTCCGGCCTCCAGCGAGCTATTAATACCTGTCGAAATCCACCGACAGAGCATCCCCAGGAAAGCTCCCATATGAGGTCGATACCCCATGCGGACGCAATCGCGTTCCGCGGTCAACTCGCGTCCTTTGAATTTCCGTCTACTGCGCGCGACGCCCGCCAGGCTGCTCGTACTTGGTTCGAAGCGGCCCCAGATATGAGCCCGGCTCAGTACCGCGACCAGCTATTTATCGAACATTGCAAGGGCAAAGCCGACTCGCCCCTCGAACGAAGAATCCGGCGGGACGCCTTCAAACAGGCGTTCGCCCAGGCCATAGGCCACATCGTCGTAGAGGAGGCCCGGCTTCATGCGCTCCCTGCTTGAACGCCCGATTACGTTTCGACTGTCCGACGCCGCTCGCCGGCGGTACGAGCAGGCCGCTGCGGTACGAGGGATGACGCTTTCCGCGTATCTGCGGGATCGGCTCGAAATCGACGACCAGGTCGCCGAACACGTCTCGCAACTGCGCCTCACCCTGCTGGACGGCGGGGTTGGGGGGCAACCCGGCGAGTCTCTACTGCCCCTTTTGGTGGAAATGCTGTTGCTTACACGGAGGATTACCTCCCCGGGAGACCTCCGCGCCATTCACCTAGAACTGGACCGTCAAGGCATCACGCCCTGGACTGCCCCGTAACCCCTCAAAACTCTTCGGTCTATGAAAACTGCTTACGCTGCCTTCCGCCTGTTCTTACTTTCGATCTTCCTTCTGCCACAGACCGTATTGGCGCAGCCTGTACTGGATCTGCCTACGATCCTCCCACGTCCGGCGGACCTGGTTCGTCGTCCTATTCCCCCCTTGCCTCCTCTTCCGCAGCTCATACGAGAGAACCTCGACCGCGATACTTGGTCCTCGGCCGACGGATTGGATTGGGGCATCAAGATTGCTGAAGATGACGACGCCTATGTCGTGATGTACCTATCGTCGTCGGCATGTGAACGCTGGCAGCGAGAAGGCAAGCGATTGAAATTGCGGACTCTATATATAAACGGAGAGTCGACGGAGACGGCCGCGTGTCGCCCGGCGTCAACAAGGCTCAGTACATGAGCCCCCGGCTGGAGGCGAAGGACTTTGAGGCAATCCTGTTCAAAAGCCGCCCCGCGCCTTAGCGCAAGCTGAGCAGCTCCTGTCGCCAGGCCTCGTCTGTTCGCTGCCAATTCGGCATCGCTTCTTGGCAGGCGCGACCATCCCCTTCCCGGCGAACTCGCCAAGCTCCCTACGGAGTATTCCCAATGCAAGCTTTCCATTTGGCGGCCGTGTTCTCGGCGGCCTGCCTCCTTTCGGCCTGCGGATTCGTTCCGCCTGCCCCTCCGACACCTCCGGACTCCGGACGAATCCTCATCAACCACGCGGATCCGCGCACCGTTCTACCCGGTAAATCGCCGACAGCTCTGGCTTCGGCGGACATTCCCCCGATCCCGGTGCCGGAAGCGCCGCCCAAGCTTGGAGATCCAGCGTCCCCCGCAAGCGCCACGTCGCCGATGGCTAGCAATGCAGCTGCTGCTGCCCCTGGCGCCAGCTCTACCGCGACGCCGGCACCAGCTGCCGGGACGACGGCACAGGCCACTGAGGCGGGCACAAGTCCGCAGCAGGTCGCGGCGGCGCCCGGCCCTGTCATCACCGTGGAGGTCGCTTCGACGGAGCCGGTCGCCGAACCGGAAATCGTGGAACCTCCCAAGCAAATTTGGCGCGTCAGCCCGCAGGACGGGACGGTCCGCCAAGCGCTTGTGCGCTGGGCGTCCGACGCCAACTGGACGTTTGGGCCTGACCAGTGGGAACTGAATTTCGACATACCGATACAGGCCCCGGCCGAGTTCGAGGTGGCCTCCTTCCGGGAGGCCACACAGGCGCTGTCCCAGGCGGTCGCGATGGGCGAGTCGCCTATCCGCCCCTGCTTCTACGGCAACCGCGTCCTGCGCATGTTGCCCTTCACCCGCAGCTGCAACCGATCCCCAGCCACGCAATCCTAGCCGTGGCGCTGACCAGGAATACCCATGACTGCATACCGCACTGTAGCGGCCGCACTGACGCTTGCAGCGCTGTCTGGCTGCTCCGCGCTCCAATCGACAGACCGCGTCAGCGCCCGTGCTGACCACGAAGGTTCAAAGGGCGCTTTCGCTATGGACGCCTTCAAAGGCATGGCAGGCGACACCGACCGGGCCAAAGGCCAGGTCGTCGAACTGCCATGGATCGCAGGCCGGCCCCAACCGCTTGCCCGCGATGTCACCCTGCCGCCGGCGCTGCGCGCCAACGTCAACACGACGCTGCTGTTCGAAAACAGCGCGGCCGACCTCAAAACCCTTGCCGACCGCATCCAACTCGCAACGGGAATCCTCACCCACGTGTCTGCCGACGCTTTGCTGCCGGCCGAGTATTTCCTTCCGCGCCTGGCGGTAGAACAAGGCGGTGCTACAGCAAGTGCGAACTTTGCTGCCGCGACGGCGGACACGCTGGTTCCAGCCCTTGTACCCGGGATTGCCGTCGACCGGATCGCAGGCCCCGTCCTGCCCCAAGGCGT
>NZ_CADIJQ010000024.1 GCF_902859595.1 Achromobacter kerstersii
ACACCCGGCGGCTGCACTCTACGCTGGGCTATCTGACGCCGGCTGCCTATGAAGCCAGCCAGCGTCCAAAAAACACCTATCGACGTGTCCACTAAAACTTGACCACCACAGTTCCCCAGGGGGGTCGGAAGCGCGGACGCCCACAGGGCGGCCGGCCAGGGGGGCAGTTGCCCCCGCGCTTTGGGGTCTACGGTTCCCCGCCCGGCGACGATAAGTCGCTGGGAAGGGGACGCACCCTCTCTGGTGGTGGCATCGAGGTCGTTGGGGGGTCGAAGCTGAGCAGCCGTGGCGAGCCGTTGCGGTGGTTCAACGTTCGGAAGGTGGCGCGCGTGGCGTTGGCCGCCTTCCAGGCGCGCAACGCCATGGGGGGTAGCGATTGTTCCCCCCGGCCGGCGGCGCACAGCGCCGGCGGAGAGGGGGGACTGTTCCTATGGGTTTCAGGCCGGCGCCGCAGGCGTCGGGGCGGAGGAAGCGCAGCGACCGGAGGGTAGGCGGATCGGTTTTCAAATTGCGACGATGGCTCGTGCGCGACTCTCTCTCAAACCTATAAAACCTATATATACCTATTGAGGCCCGTTTTTGGGACTAGCAAAATGCCGTTTTTGGGACTAGCAAAATCCAAAATCGGGACGGGCAAATCGAGAATTCGGGCTAGGCCCATTTTTGGCACTCGTCCCGATTTCGGGACTGGCTGTGGATAACAATTAATGAGGCGCCGGCAGGTCAGCGGCCGCGAACACGCGAGCCTTGAAATGAGCCTCGGGTTCATTGGGCGCCTGCTCCAGCCCCAGCCGTTTGCCCTTGCTCACAATGCCGCTCCAAGAGCCGTACCATGGCTTGGACAGTTCCTTGGCGTCCTTGTTTTCCCTCTCTCGGAAGACCCAAAGCCGCCACGATTCAAACCAGTCGGCCGAAAGGCCCTCCACGCCCGGCCGGGAGCGCATGTAGGCACTGAATGTGGCGGCCATTGCGTCAATCTTTTCCGCCGACCAGTGGGGTCGCTCACGTTGGGTCCAGATTTGCCACCTCTCCGGCAACGACCAACCGCTCGGTAGCGGCGTAGCGGCAGCGCCAGCCGAAGACGCAGTGGCGGACCGCTTTCTTGGGGCCGTGCGGTGCCGGCGTGAGCCGTGGTTGTCTGCGACCTGATGCTTGTGGGCAGGCTCAGTAAAGCCAGCCGCCTGCGAACCTTGGGCTGTAGCGACGCCTTTCGCGGATCGGCCGTCATGGACCGTGCCCTCGGCGATACAACTCAGCGTGGTTGCGAGACAAAGCTCCTGAATCTCGTCCTCGGGTGCTCCAAATTCGGTACCGCGGGCGTCACTTGCGGAATCTTCTGCCGCGTGAGCCGCGTGCGGATCGGGAGCTGAGACTGCTGCCGGATCACCGGTGGCTAATGCATCGCGCGGCGCGACCGTGCCGGGGTGTGCACCGGCGTCTGATTCAAACTCGAAGTCTTGTTGCTGCTTTTGCTGGACGGTAATGCCACTGGCTGCTGTTCCGGATGCCGCGAGGTCGATCAAGGGGACAGCGTTAGGGCAAAGGCGATAAATGATGCTGCTACGGTTATCCCCGGCACGTCGTCCGGTGTCCTGTATAGCGCCCAGTTCGCGCAATCGACCTAGGGCTTCAATGACCGTCTTGCGATTTAGATGGGTAACCTTGGCCAGATATTCGATGGATGCGAACACCGTCCATTGCTCCGCGTCGTAGCGTACGAGCTGGGCCAGGTTCAGCAACACGAGCTTGGATGAGGATTTCTGGACGTCGGCCAGTCTGGCCCATTTCGATGCTTCGACGCTCATGGTCGCCCCTTGCAATGCCGCATGTTTCTACCGGGTAAAGGAAATTGCCTGTACAGCCATGCCATCACGAGTCGGCCTCCAATGATTCAGCGATGGAGCGGCGTGCTTTCAGGGGCAAGTCGTGCGTTTCGTAGAACTCTCGACGCGCTTGCAGCCAGGCCTTGTAGGGCCACGCGCGGCGCTCCCCCCACGGGTAAGCGGCGCGAATGGCTAGATGCGTTTCTTCCGTCGTATTCCCGGCCAGTTTGCAGCGCTCGTAGACGCTTTTCATGATCTTGTAGGCAGCGTGCACGCGCGCTTCGCGTGCTCCGCTCGTAGAGGGCGCTTGGTTCATTTGGATTTTCTTTGAGTGGGTTCAATGACGGACCAACTGCAATGCGACGTGGTCGACGTGCTGATGCCGCTCAGGCCTGTGCGGCGAAGGCTGTGCGATGGGGAAATACCTTGGTCCTGAAGACGGCCGGGAGCCGGACTAGGGTTAGCTTCAGAGCCGCTCTTGTCGCTCCATGGCGTGTATCGAGTCCATTAGGCCGTCTACGAGCTCGCGCATATCGGCGGCGGTGAGTGGTGCAGATACACTCGCGCCATCAAGGCTTCCAGCCAGCCCCATGGACAGAAGGGCCGTTTTTCCTTTGCCGCCTTCATGCTGTAGCCGCAGGACGCCAGATATTCCTGCCGGCGCGACGAACGCGAGCGTGACGTCGATCGGCCGGCTCATAGCGTCCGCCCTGGATTGAAATACACCTCTGCCAACTTGTAGTCGGAGAAGTACAAAGAGATATCCAACGTGGAATAGAGGAAGCGTCGAATCGTGTCGATGTCCATTTGATTGCCCGCTGCCGACTGCTTTACGAGCAATGCCACGCGGTCGTAGGTGTCCCAGGCGCTGTTTGCGTGGGTCGTTGTCACAGAGCCGGGATGGCCCGTATTCAGCGCATTGAGGTAATCCCACGCTTCGGGTCCGCGCAGCTCGGAAAGGAAGATTCGATCCGGGGAGCTACGCATGGCGGCCGCGATGCAATCGGTCGCCGACATGCGTCCGGCTCCACTGCCGTAGATCATGTGTACGCGATTCGGGTGATGCGGCAGCATGAGCTCGTGTACGTCTTCGATGGTGAGGATACGCTCGCTCAATGGGACGCATTCGATGAGGCTACGTGCGAAGGTGGTCTTACCCGAACCTGTCTTACCAGCCACGATGACATTGCGGCAGCTTTGGATGGCCAGTTTGAGGAAATCTCGCATCTTGCGTTGAGCGAGCAAGTCCAGAAGTTCCGCATCGGCTGCCGTGATGGGAGCTCCTAGAGCGGGCTCGCCACTTACGTTCTGCCAGCTATCGAACGCTCCTTCGTCCGCTAGTTGGTCCAAAGTCTTGACCACGGTGCTGTGCTTGCGGATGTTTATCGAGAGCGTACCGTCGATCACTGCTGGTGGCTGCGCCACCTGGCCCCGCTCGCCGTCAGGCAATAACAATGACATGATCGGTGTGAAGTTGACATTGTTGAAGCTGGCCATCGTTGAAACGAGAGCTTCCAAATACCCGAAGGTCAATTCGGGGTCTTCATGCAGGTTCCAGCGGCCATGTGAGCGGGTGAGGATTACCCCTGGCCGCGGGATCGTAATCTCGCGGACGGCGTCGTCCTTCATGTATGCGGCCACAGGGCGCAGCATTTGACGCAGTGCGATGTCATTGGCAACGGTGTCCACCGAAGCTAGGCGAGCGGAATCCTTCATGTCCTTCTTCCTATTGAATTGAGCTTGCTCTGCTAGCCATCAGCGACGGCGCAGAGGGAAGCGCCAGCTCGCCCTAGGCGAGCCGGCTTTAGCGGCGTGTTACCGAACTGGCCGGAGGGTGTAGACCGAACCGAAATCCAGGTCTCGCGCGACGTAGATGCCGACGCGCCCGCCTTGATTGCGGAACAGCGTGGGCGGGATGTTGATGGAGTTGTCCAGCACAGTGCTGACAGCGTCTTGCGCCGCATCGCTCGTCGAGTTGAAACTAACGGAACCACCGCTGTTGTTTCCGCCGCGCGAGGATGCCCAAGAACCAAAGTCGCTGATCAGGCTTACAAGAATTGCACCACCGAACCTTTCGGCAAAGTGGGTGTCGATGTGCCCGTCTAGGCCGGCTTCGCCCAAAGGACCGGTTCCCGGTGAATCAAGGTGGATCACCACGCCCTTGGGCGTCTCTAGACGGGACCAGACCACTCCGATGCGCGGTTGCCCTTGTGCCAGGACACCCTGTTGATAGCCAACGAACTTTGTTCCGGGGTCAATGAGCTGCACGCGTCCACTGGCCGACCGGATGCCCTGCGGTGCATAGCAGGTAATCATCCCGGCCTGAGCGCTGATGAGCTTCGTGTCCTGAATGCAGTCAATCATGACGCCCTGGGTGATCAGCATATCGAGATTGCCGAGCATGTCCGCGCGCGTCGACGTGAGCTTCATGGGGCGAAGCTTATCGGACATGGGGCCACTGTCCGGCTCGCGTTTCGGCGGGCTGGACTTCTCGTTTGTCTGTCCCTCGCCGCCGCCGTCTTCGGCTTCTCGAAGTCCGCTTGTCAGCCTGCGCTGAGTGACGGGGTCAGCAACGACCTGCTCTACGATTTCGCCCAGCCGAAAGCTCTTGTCGAGTTGCGGTATACCGTCCGGAGGTAGCGGTGTCGGTGCCGGCGTCGGCGAGGCAGCCGGCGACGGAGGAGGGATGCTCTCCGATCGGAGCCGGAGTTCGGGTAGGTTGTTTTCGATCTTCGGCTTCAGGCCGGAGGGTGTCTCCTCCTCTTTGCTCGCGCCGACGACCAATGCCCGCCATAGCACAGTGCCGATAACCATCAGCGCCATCAACGACACCAAGACGAAGAACGCCCTGGCGCCCGGCGCTCTAGGCCTTGCCGAGCCTTGCAGGTCGGGCCGGCCGCGGCCCTCCATCTGTGCCCGATGTTCTTCGATTTCGGAAACCGCGTCGACCGTTTTGCCGGGTAAGCGCCGGCGCTTGAAGAACTTCATTTGGGAGGCTCCTCACGAAGAACTCGTTCGACTGACGGCGATATCGTGCCGGTGGGCAGAGGCCGGGCGCCAAGCGGGGCTTCGTTATACACGGCGACCACTTTGTTGCCCAGGCGCAAATGCCAACGAGAAGCCACCCGATGCAAGACGATGGTGCGCTCACCGTCCATATGGCGATTGGAAACGACTTCTTGCCCATCGGCGTCCACGAAATAGACGCTTGGCAGGTCCTGGCCAGGGGCAAAGCGCAAGGATGTCTGCGCTCCATCGTCCCAAGCGGCTTCAGGTCCGATCGCCACGTCGCCGCTCATGGTGTAGCTCTGCCAGTTGACGGCCAGATCGCTGTTGCCAAGCTCCTGTTGGACCAGCTCCTTCTGCTCCTGCTCGGCAGACTTTGCTCGATCCGCGTCGGGGTAGCGCATAACGATGCGGTACACGTCGCCACCCCTGCGCTCTTTCGCGTACTTCAGCAAGAAGGTGTAGTTCCGCTTCGTGGTGATGTAGTTGAGATTGGTGTCCGCCTGGTCCACTTTCGGTTTGAGCAGCAAGTGCTTCCCCACCGGTTGGAAGGCATATGCGGCTGAGTCGCCAAATGCGTGCGTCACATAATCTTCGTCATCGTTGAGCTGGATATGGGTGGCCACGCCCAATGACGTGTTGACCTGGTAGACCTCCTCCGAGTCGTAATCCGCAAACCGAACGCGCTTGTCTTTGGTCGAGGCCTGCGTTTGATCAAGGGACCAGGCAGGGCCGGCTGCTGCGCAAAGCGCCGCGGTCAGCGCTGCTGCGGCCATAGATTTCAGGCGGACGTTCATTAGCTGCGTTCCATACCGTGGTTGTGCTCAAGAGCGTGTTTCGGGGCATGCTGGCGTTCCAGTCCCATGCCAGCAGCTGTCCCGTGATCGGCTTCTCGGACCAGGCCTACACCGCCAACGGCCTTGAAGGGGTAGCTGATGGCGAGGGAATCTTCTTTGCCGGTGATCTCGAAGGAGCGATTCAGCGTGCCGCGTGCGTGAACGATCAAATCGCCCGTTTCGAGGTCGCGTTGAATCAGGCAGTTTGGCGTAGTGCCAACAACCGGACCCTTGTATTCGCGGCCGTCTTCAGGCTGGCGGATCTGGCGATCCTGTTCGCCGTAAAGTTCGACGGGCCGCCGCGCCTGACGCATGCGCTCCTCAAAGTGCTTGCCAATGCGGTCGGCGGCGACAACGATGGTCGGCAAACGCAAGTCGGCAGTTTTGCTCAGATGGTCCTTCGTGAGTCGAGCCGCTCCATATAGGTCGGTCTTGGCGTAGCGCTCCAGATCGCGCAGCAGCGCAGTGCGCTCGGGATTGCTGAGGCCGTGTGCGGTTTCCAGGCGGCGGGCGAGTTCGTTGATTTGCTCTTTCTTCATGGTGATTACCTCAGCGTTTCGACGTCGGTCATGTAGGTGGAAACTTGGAAGCCAAGCGGGTTGTCCCGGCCAGTCTTCTCCGTGATAGGGGTGTTGATGTAGCGGTATGCAAGCGTTGCGATCAGCTGCTCAGGCTCAGACGCGGTGGAACCCTCGAGGCGCCGCGTGAACCGGACAGTGGCGGTGTTGTGCGGCCCAAACGTGATGCTGCGAACGCTGGGCACGATGCGGGTGTGCTTGCCGTATCGGGTGTCGAGGGCCTCATAGCCCTTTTTCGGATCGTCCTGAAACTTGGCGGCGTAGACGCGCTGGACATCTGGCGAACTGAACAGGCCGCATCGGTCGTACGTGTTTTGGATGGTGTTCCAGTCGTAGCCCTCGCACGCGAGTACGTATTGGTGGATGAAGTACCGAGCGATGCGCTCGCCGTAGTCTTCGCGGCCGTCGCCTAGCCTGGTCACGTGCTCGATCTCGCCGGTAGCGTCGTTAACACGAACGACGTATGGGAGGGGGTCGTCACGTGTGAAGAAAACCAAAGCGAGAACCGTGATGGCGATTAATGCCACGAGCATGCCCAGGACGCCGAACCGAACGCCTGTTCGGCGGGATGTTATGAGTTCGGTGACAAGGTCGCGCTCGAGGCCACGATTTCGTTCCAGCTCCTGTCCGAGCGAAAGCTTGGGATCATCCATAGACATGGCGGTCTCCCGTGCGATTGAGGTGGTGGTCGTCGGTTCGCGCGGAACGCGCGGACGACAAAGGACGAGCCGCGACGAGCGCGGCCGTATTGGCATGCTTCATGTGGTCTCCGGAGAGATGCTTGGGGGATTTAGATCAGAGAAGCTTGGCGAGCGCCAAGCACAAAAAGAAAGGCACAGCGAACGCTGTGCCCTGTTGCTGGAGTGTCACATCACGTCGAGTGCAAAAACCCGCAGTGAACGAAACCGGAATCTACCAACTTTTCTGACGGTCTTCCCTCTGGTCCCGTCGAATTCGAATTTCCTGCTGCCTTTGGAGGTCGCTGTCATCAGAACCTTTCAGGGGGGCCAATATCAACTGACTTGGCCATTTAAAGCACAAGTACCAAAGCGGCCGCAGAATCCAAGTCCATGCGGCCTTGGCTAGGCTAATCCACTGAAACGCTGAAATGGGAGGCTGGCCAGCTCCCATAGGCGGGGCCGGCAATGGCGCATTTACACCCGCAGGGGGACTCTGGGAAAGAGGCTTGCCGAGAGGGGTAAGTGGGCTCATTGAGACACCTTCGAAAATAAGTTGACGGTGGGGATTGGACCTGCTTATCCGCAATGTTGATCTTATCCGATCTTTCCAATGATAGGAGCAGAAATCCCTCCTCCTTGTCCGCCAGATATGCGACCAGCCACGGCTGAGACTTGCTCGAACATGAACTTCGAACACGCCATAAAGAACACCATTGCAGTCAACATTGAAAAGACGTTTATCTGATCTGCGTTAGTCAGATCCAATAGACCTTTTTGCAGCATGCCGAACATTCCCATGACAAACATAAATACCACCATGAAAAGCCCCGCATAAATGGCGTAGTAGACAGCCTGGTGTAGCCATGCTTTGAAAAAGTCCCTTGTTGGTTCGAACAGCAATGAGAGTATGCAAAGTGGACCTAGCACTACCACCAACCCCATACCGACTTTCACGGAAATCAAAACCAACATGCCCACTGCACTCATGATGGCTGAAATCACTGTGATGATCACCGAGACAATCATGAAGACGAAAGCATGCCCGATCTTTTTTAGGCCACTTGGGGCGCGCTCTTGTAGCTTCGTCCCGATCTCGGCACCCTTGTTCGCCGCCTCGTCCATCATTTGAGATGGCGTCTTTACCGTGCCGGTGAAGAGCTTCGCAATGTCAGTCGGCATTTCCAACATTATCGTAGCGACCTGCTTCTGATATAGGCCGCCCGCTCCTGCGATCCCAACGATGACCGCAATGTTGACCAGCCTTCGGACCGCAGCGAAGACTGGTGTTTGTATGGCGCCGGAGGAAATCAGCCAACCGTACCAAACGAGCGCAATCGACAAGCCGACCGAGACGAAAGGGAACACCTTGACGGTGATCGAGGTGACCATCGGTGTGACAACGCTGGTGAGCATCTTTGTCACCGATTCGTCGATCCAGTTCGCTACGCCGCCCAGGCTCAAGAGCGAAACTGCGGTCGTGGACATTACCGGACTCCCGGCAATGGGGCTCGGATCGCCTCGATGCTAAAAGAGCTAGCTGCGAGCTTGTCCGCCTGCGCTTCCATAAGCGCCTGCTCGGCCTCCAGCTGCCGCGCCAACATGTCTGCACGTGTTTGATCCACTTGGATATTGGCCTGTTCGACCAATAGCCTGGCCTGCAAGTCCGCAATGGCCTTGGGATCCTGACTTTGGTTGATTTGTTTTTGCAGTTGATTGACCTGACTCACTCGTGCCGTCATGCCTTTTTGCGTTTGCTGCATCAACGCCTGGCTGCGAACTGCCATCTTTTCGGTACGTGCGTCGAGGTTCTTCTTGTCCTGCTCGTAGTTGCCGGTCAGCTTCTCCTCGCGCTCGATGCGTTCTGCAATATCGGAAAAGCCGCTGCCCCCTCCGTTTGCCGACCGTAAGACGTCGCGTGCGTCGGCCGGCAGAGAGTCACGGATCAGCGGGTTGTTGAGGATGTCGCCCAGGTTTCGCGTGCCGGTCAGCGCTTCCAGCTGGCGTCGCTGGCTTTCCAGTTGGTTTTTGAGGACGGTGATTTGTTCGGCGTACTTGGCCAGTGTCTCGGCGTGCTTAATGGCGCGGTCCGCGATGCTCGCCGCGTCCACGACCGGGATGCCACTGGCATGTGCGGGAATCGCAGCGTTGGCCATCATGCTTGCGCATACGATCACTGCTGCGTGCTTGCGCCAGGCCGGGTACGGACGGATAGAGGTTTTGAACGATGCAAACATAATCATCTCCTTGTCGCCTCGTCGGCGAGCTTGAGGTAATGGGGGAGCCAAGCGCTGGGATCGTCCCCGCACTTCGCAATAGCCTCTTCGGCAAGTTCGGCCATGTCGGCGGAACCCGAAAAGACCAGAAGTGAGTCGGGGCAGGTGGACAAGTCCAATTCCGCCGTGACTGTCGATTCGCCCTGCTTGATGACGAACTGGCGGCTGAACTCACCAAGGTGCTTGACCAGCTTGAACTCGGCCGGCGTGAGCTTGAAGCCGTCGATATATTCGGACGACGTCGCGCCAGGGTTCGGCAGGTAGATCTGGGTCGCGGACTGCTGGATAAGTGAACGACCGGCGGGCAGCTCTAGTACCGCGTCAGGCTCCTGCGTGGCGCAAATAATCACGGCGTCTTTCTTGCGCACGGTGCGGCTTCTGTCCTGAAGGGATTCCTGAAACGCCGCCACTTTCAGCGGATGCTGCACTTCGTCAAATATCTGTGCGCATCTGCGGCCGTCCGTCATCTGATCGGTTCGATAGAGCAGGTAGGTGATAGCCGAGTCACGAATTTCTCCCTTCTCGAGAAACTCGGTGAGATCAAAGCCAAACATGTCCTTGACGGACAGGTCCAGCTCGTCGGTCGGGTTGTCAAAAAGCCAACCGTTTTCGTTACCGACGCACCAACGACGCAACCGCTCGCGTACGCTGAGCGTTTGACCTTCAGAGGGTGCAGCCGGCAGAAATTGCAGAAGCGTCGACAGCCGGCGATCACGATGGTCGATACGGTCAACCAGCCGCCCGATCGCGACTTCGATCTGCTTTTGTTCAGCGATCGTGGCAGGCTCATCTCCGTTGGCGGCCAACAGCTTGGTGAGCTTGGCCATGAAGCTGACGTTGGAGAGGGTGGGCTCAAGCTGTAGATAATTCCAGCCGGTCGGCACGCCGATCTGCAATGTGAAATACGTTCCGCCCATGGCCATTACCGTGACCTGCATGCCGCGA
Organism: Achromobacter kerstersii; assembly: GCF_902859595.1. GTDB lineage: Bacteria > Pseudomonadota > Gammaproteobacteria > Burkholderiales > Burkholderiaceae_B > Achromobacter > Achromobacter kerstersii. Next base: position 10,142 of record NZ_CADIJQ010000024.1, read on the forward strand.
TCCTTGTCAAAGATCGCAGCGGTGTAGCCGAACTTTCGCGCTTGAGCTATCAGGTGGCCCAGCAGGACCGTTTTCCCGGTTCCCGATTTCCCAATCAGGAAAGTATTGCCCAGACGGCGCTTTCCCGTGTCATCGACTTCGGCCAACGACGCATGGAAGTTCATGTAGTACGGGGTGCCGCCGATCGTCTTGAGCATCGTCACCGCCGGTCCCCACGGGTTGCCCGCTGGTTTGCCGAACAGGTAGTTGTGCATGGACGAAAAGCACAGGAAATTCGGTGACGTGATGGGGCAGGGGCGAGGGCGCCATTTCCAGTTTCCGGGAAGTTGCGCTGCCCACGCCGCGATGAGGGCGCGGTCAACCAGCCGAACGACCACCTCTTCGCCGGCCAGAGCCCCGCTGATATCGGCTGCGCCTCGTAGTGCCTGGTCGCTATCCTCGCCGAAGACCTGAATCGTGGCGTGATGATCGCCCATGACAAACTTGCCGGCACTCAGATCATCGCGAGCGCGTTTCAGATCTTGGATCTGCGAAGTCGAATAGTCGCCGGAGTCCTCCAGCCATTTGATCTGGCGCGAGAGCGCCTTTAGGCCTTCTGCCTTCGACATGGACCCGAAGGATTGCGACATGATGAATTCATACGGCTGGTTCAGCAGGCAATTGAAGTGACCTGGCTTGGTGTTGTTGGAGTATTCGCGGATCTCCATCATCACGTAGCGCCGCGTCCAATTCGGTCCGCGCATTTCAGCCTGCTCGCCGTGCGTCGAAAAGAACTGTCGGCTGGTGGGCAGATAGTTATACAAACGGGCGTTCGTCACGGGAACCGGGGTTACCTTCCCGTTCAGCAGGAAGCCGAAAAACTCGGCTGGTTCTGAGAAGTAGCTGACGCGCTTTTCCGTCGTATCGGTCGCTTCGGGTGTATCGGGGCTGACGGACTCCCGTTCGACTATTGTCAGAAGCTCGGCTGCGTAGCGCTTGAGCGTTCCGCGCAGCTTGCGATTGACATCGTTAAGCTGTTCGATCGCCTGGGTTTGCCACGCTAGGGCCTGGCGCGCCGTGCGCTTTTCGAAGCTGGACAGTAGTTGAAGTGCCGGGTCGATCTGCGCGCGAACGATGACGGTGAGGTACATCTCGTTGATCATGGGCGGCGTGGTGGAAAACGCCTTTCGATACGAAGCATCGTGTGACCGGGAGAACGAATCGGGATATTCGCTTTCCGGGTATTCAGAGACGCGACGCCGTACAAAGTGAGACCAAAGACCGAACCCCGTGGGCAGCCCGCGCAGCACGTTGTTGAGTTCCTCTGCCCATTGTTTGTGCTCTGCCTCGGAATAGCCTTGGAACGTGCGGCCGTCGATGCGCCATACGGACATGTATTCCCAGGTCTTGCTCGCAATGATTGATTCCGTTACGTGATGGGAGAAGGGCACGTAGTTGCCAACAAACGGCTCGTGAGCCGCAATCGTGGGCGAATGCTGTGTCATCGGTTCTTAGCTCCGAGTAAGCGGCTCCAGGGCCGTCGCTTGCTGTATTGCGTCGGGGAAAGGGAGACCGCGCCCCAAAATCGCTTGTTCGGCGCAAAGAGCTTGGTCTTCGCCCAAAGCTCCCAGATCCAGAAGGCGCGGTCGTCATGACGGCTGAGTACAGCCACGACGGGGTAGAGGATTGGTCCAAGCAGCCAACCCCATAACGTGAATGAGGCGACTAGGAGGGTCACGATCACCAACGCAGCGAGTGCCCGCGCGGGGACACCGCCCTTGACCGTGGCCGCGCGCGTGGCGCCCTTGAATAGCGGGTATTGGTTAGGAGGGACGGAGGAAGCGGGCTGTGCCTCGGGCGACTCCGGCTTGGAGGCGGCGCTCTTGCTCATGGTTAGAAGAACAGCTTGATGAAGCCGCCAACCACTGCACCGGCGAAGACTACGCCGACGCCCCATTGCATGGCGGTGTCTTTGCGGATCAGGTCGGCCGAATACGCCACACCGATAAGAACGCCCACGATGGCCGCGCAGATGGGGATGATCAGCCACAGCCAGTCATAGAAGGTTTGAAGACCCTTGGTTCCCTTTTCGAAATTGGCGAACGCGACATCGGGCAGCACCAGCATGACCGCCGCTAAGGCGAGGTAGGCCAGCAGCGTGAGCGGGCGAGAATTCTGGGCAGGGGCAATCGACATTGAAAACTCCAAGAGGTGAAGCCGCCCGGCCGGTGAGGGCGGGGCGGAATAGGCAATACGAGAAAGTGGAATGGGCGGCCGGTTTAGCGGCTAAACAGCGACGGTCGGCGTTGGAGGGGGACGGGTATCAGCGGTCAGCGCTTTTCGGCTTCAGAACGGGCGATCCGAACACCGGGTGGGCTGTGCGCCCGAACACGTCCTGTCGTGGTGAAGAAAAGGCATCTGATCTTGGGGAGAGCAGTGCGTCGGGCTGCTTGCTCTGATAGCCGGCTGGCCTCGACATGGGAGGTGAGTTGGTTTTGGAGGGCGCGTTTACCGGAGGAACGATCGCAGGTACGGAGACGCCCGCGCCTGCGAGAACCTTGCCGACGTAGCCATTTCGGAAACCATCGTTTAGGTTGCCGGTGTTGTAGCAACTGAAGGCCGCGTACAGCGCATTCTGTCCCGCCCCGTGCAGTTTCGCCGCCCGCTTATAGCAATCGACCAGAACGCGTTGCGCGGATGCGAGGTTCGTGCATGGATCGAAAATAGTCTCGGGTGTCACGCCAAGCCATTTCCAGTTGCGCACATTGATTTGACCGTAACCGACGTCGAAGTCGATGCCCTTGGCCATCAAATCACGAGCCGCCTCGACTGCTTCGGCTCTGGACTTGGGCCGGATGCTGCGGTGAGGTTTGGCGTTGACGCCGATGGCTAGGGGATCGAACGCGGATTCGTGGCGGACCACGGCGCTGAGCGTACTGATGTGCACATCGGGAGCACACTGCCTGGCGAGGGTAGGGAAGTCCATCGGTCAATTCCCCACCATGCCAAAGCCAGGGCCATTGCCGTTTTGCTCGCGCTCCGTGCGCTCTGCAAGCGCTTTTTCGTACTTAGCAAGCTCGCGCTCGTAATCCCGTGGCTCTACCCAGTAACCGCCATCGGCGGGTGTCCCGACGTAAAGAGGGAGACCATCGTCAAAGGCTGTGTATTCGTGCGACACATAGGCGTTGCAATAGCCGGGGCGCTTGTTGCTGATGATCGGGCCGCCGTCGTCGTTCCCACCGCCCCAGGTTTTGAGCGCAACGTTCAGCGCTGCGGCATCGCACCTGCCAGCGCCTTGCGAAATGGCGCGGACCAAGTCGCTCATTTCCTTGGAGTCTTCTGATGCGGGGCATAACGATAGAAAATCGCGTCGGGCTTCCAGCGTGTCGGATAGCTTCTTCATGTTGATGCCGAAGTATCGCGACAGGGACGGCGCGCACTCGCTGGGCCGGGTGCCGCTGGACAAGCAAAGAATGGCTTCGCATGCCAGGCGCTTGTCGCCTTCCAGGACGTCACCGACGTCGACACTGGGCGCTCCAGCGGCGTACGCCGGCGTGATGACCGGCGCGAGTGCCAACGCCAGGAGGAGGAGCAGGTGTCGGAGGGGTCGCATATTGGTTCTCCCTAGTTAGTTGCAGATGCCGTAGTTGCCAACATCGATGAGCTGGCCACGCAAGCGCGTCTCGGTTGTGACCGTGCACCCGCTAACAGACGTGATGTTGACAACGCGCGTAGCGCCCTGGCAGATGTCAGCGTCACCACCGCTTCCTGTGTCGCAGCTGCCGAACAAAGTGGCGGTCCGATTTCCGTTGGAGAGCTGGCAGTAGCCGGATACGCCCTTGGTCACTGAAGTGCCGGGCGGCATCAGCTGGCCCATCCAGACCCGCGCGGTGTCCCCTGACGTCGTGCCCGAAGCGTGGATGCAGTTCAGTTCGGCGGTGGGGCGATAGATGGTGGCGCCGAACATCGTGCCGTAGTTGACCTGCATCTGTGCGGCTATCGTCCCGCCCAAACTGTTGTCGAACGTCTCGCCCGTCTCGTTGCCACGGGCTTTCGCGATCACAACATCGAGTACGCCGCCGGCGCGGGATGCCGTGCAGCCGTCTTGCCACGGCCCCCATCCCTCGTAGGCCACATCGTTCGCGTTGGCTTGTAGAACGTAGTAGGTCCTGTAGCGGACTTGATTGCCGGTGTACCCGGCAGGGCACTGCGAATACTCCGCCTGCGTCTGGGCGATTCGGCACCCGCCGTAGGTCGTGTGCCAGGAGTAGCCACCGACGCAGCCGCCTGGCGGTAGCGGCGCACCTTGGTCGACACGCACGACCATCGTATTCAGATCGGTCTGCAACTGTACGTCCGCCTGTTTCGGGGTAGACGCCTGGCTGACCGTAGGCACGAGCAGCGCGAACAGCAGGGCGAGCAAAGCCCTGCCCTGTCCTCGCGTGGAGGGAAGGAACATGGATATCTCCGATAGATTTGCCGCTCGATATGCGGCCTGGGGGAAAGACCTGCTGGAGGAGCTAGTTCTTGCAGCCTTGAATCACCGAGGCGCGGGCGCCCATGTCTGGGGGTGAAATCACGACGCGGTCACCGGCGAGGCTGGCGCGCTGCGCCATTCGGACGTAGCTATTTCCAGAGTTCTGAAATGTGCCACTGAAGGAACCGCCGACCGACACGGCGCCGGCGGCATTGACGTAGCCTGAGCCTTGAATGCTGCCGCCGATCGCGCCACCGATGTTGATGTCGCCGCCGCGTGCCGTAGCGTCGACGGCCTGTAGCGCGACCTGCCGCCAGGGTGACAGCCCTGCCGGGCAGGTGACAGCCGGGATTGCCGCGTCGTTGGGAAGATCGCCGTACGTGCCGGTGATGACGTGACCGGTTTGGGCGAACCACACGCCACCGGTGCAAACGGCAAGCAGCTTGTTTGCGGTAGACGCGTATAACCCTTCCGGCGTGCACGCCGAGCCAGGTGCAACGGCCGTGTTGAGCAGTAGGCCCGTGTTGGTCTGAATCGCACCGGCCACCGTCAGGGTGTTGTTGAACGTGACTGGTCTGGTTTCTCCGTGGCGGACAAATTGACCGAACGGCGTGGCACTCAAACCTGCCGCCAGGACGGCGTGGCCGGGCTCTGCTCCGAAGTCGAACCAGCCGCGCGGAATGTTCATAAGCGGACCGCGCACATTGGCACCGCCGTTGGCGTCATGACCGCCATAGCCATCGGACGCCGCCATCACCTTGCCGAGCAGCACTTGATTGAACCGCGCAGCCTTGCCGGCCGGTGCGGTGCAGGTGTCATTGAGTCGACGACTCCGCACATCGCTGATCGGTTGGCAGGTATAGACGTAAGCGCCCGTGCGGCAGTTTTCGCCGGGGCACGTTCCTTCGCGGACAAGGATGAAGCGGGCGGTTTCTCCGAGGGATGGGAAGCGTGGCGTGCTAGGCGGCAGCAGGCCTAGCGTTGCGAGATCCGCGACACCACCTCGTGCGACCTGGGCTCCTGGGGCGGCGACCCAGCTAAGTGCTGGTGGTGGGGGGTAGGTGCCAGCTGGGGCGCTGGCGATATTCTCACCGCGCAGCCAGGCTTCGTGCTTGACCTGAAGGTCTACTACTGCGCCGCGAAGTTGCGCAAGGTATCGGCCGGTGGATTCCGCAGCGGTCGCGTCAACTTGTCGCTTAAGCGCCGGTCCGCCAAGGACGATGGCGAGCGTGACGAGCGCGATCACTACCATCAGTTCGATAAGCGTGAAGCCAGCCTGGCGGGGTATTGATCGAGGCACGGAAACGTCAGAAGGACACATGGCAGCTTCGTCATCAATGCAATGCCAGGCGAGGCAATGCCACGCCCGGCTCGCGGGTTTACGGATTTATCGCGTGGCGAAGACGAACGTATTGTTGTCACCCTTCACGCATAGGTCTTGAGCAGTTACCGCATTGAAGGAGCCTGGTTCGTTGTTTGTGCCTAGCGTTTTTGCTGCTGTTCCGTTCACACTGATCATCTCGGAGACGGAGTTCAACGTGGTGGCCAAACCGGGGCAGGCCCTGTGGTTCACATTGGTTAGCGTCAACCCCAGACCGCTGCCCATAGCACCACCCCCGAGAGCAACCGGCCCGATTGTGATGGTTCCGTTCGAGCCCACGCCAGAGCCGCCCAGGCGGTGCGCCACCGTGGCGCCGTTCACCTTGAAGACGGAAGACTCGGCCATTGCAGGCGCC
>NZ_CADIJQ010000025.1 GCF_902859595.1 Achromobacter kerstersii
GTGATGATCTGGTATGCAACGTCTTCCCGCATCTGGCCTTTGGGAAAGACCTTTGATTCCGCGACGTGCCCCATGACTTCCGAGCCAAAACGGGAATCGAGGGAATCGGACAGGCCCGGAACGGGCGGCTTATCTTGCATGGTCTACCTCTCTTGCGATCTTCGTTGAAACAAGCACTAAACAGTGCAGCGAACTACCCGAAAATTTGAAGATGGTGTGCGGTCATGCAATCCCCCGTATCCGAGCTGGGGATTAATCCTGTAGGCGGTGCAACGCGGGCGCCGCGACAGCTGAAATGTAAGTAGTTACGTGAGCTGACAGGAAGATTACAGAGAGATTCTAAGCAAGCTGGATAATATTTTTACTAATTGTTGTGTCTGTTTAATACAATCGTTCCAAATAGTTTAGTTCCGAAATTATGAACTCAAACTGTGTATGATTTTTTCGCCCTTTCAGGCGGTTTGATAATCGAAGGACACCCATGCAAAAGCGTGATTCGCACTTCCTCAAGCCGCCAATTGGCTTGCTCTTGTCCGTCGGGCTCGTTACGCTCGCGCCGCTCGCCGTGGCAAATAACAGTTTGCCGGCACTGATGCAGGTGCCGGCAGATAACGCAATCGCGTGGAATGCGCCTGCGAACGGGCACATTACCTATGTGTGCCAAACCATCCGCACGGATGGCGCCAAGCTTGCCTGGATAATCAAATCCGCCTCGGCCACGCTAGGCAATTCAAGCGAACGCCTCAGTGGCACCTACACCAGCCCGCCAGAAACCTGGAAAAGTGCTGACGGGTCGGCATTGACGGGAATGGAAATCGTGCGCGCGCACGCCGGCGCCGATCGGCTCTATGACCAATTGGTCCTCGCCAATCCGTCCGTGGGCGTGGGAGTACTGACAGGCGTCACATACATTCAAAGACTCGTCAGCGCAGGCGGAGCGCCTCCTCAAACACCGTGCACGAATTCGAACGTTGGCGAGCAAGTCAAAGTGGCGTATCAGGCAAATTACGTTTTCTGGAAGCCAAACTAGGTCTCACAAAGTGCATGGCCGGCGCCGCTTCGCGAGCGCCCATACCGGGCGGAGTAAAATCCGCTCCCCATGCGCTTTTCAGACTTCGACCTACGCCTTGCGGCCCTTGGCGCCCAGCCCGCTCATCGCGGCCGGGTCGTGCGCGCCTGGCTGAGCGGGCAAGCGTTCAACAGCGACACATGGCGGCGGCGCTTCGACAACTTCCTGCCGCTGGCGGTGCGTGACGCGCTACCCGCGCTGGCGATGGAACTGGACGGCCTTGCCCGCATCCACGCCGAACACGCTGGCAACGATGGTTCGCGCCTGCTCCTTTCACTGGCCGACAGCCAGATGGTGGAAAGCGTGCTGCTGCCGCGCGACGGGCTCTGTGTGTCTACCCAGGTCGGCTGCGCGGTGGGCTGTCTTTTTTGCATGACGGGCAAGAGCGGCCTGATCCGCCAGGTCACCAGCATGGAAATCCTTGCCCAGTTTGTGATGGCGCGGCGTCTGCGCGCGGTGAAGAAAGTGGTCTTCATGGGCATGGGCGAACCGGCGCACAACCTGGCCAACGTGCTCGAAGTCATCGACCTGCTCGGCACGGAAGGCAACATCGGCCACAAGAACCTGGTCTTCTCCACCGTCGGTGACCGGCGCGTGTTCGAGGCCTTGCCGCAACAACGCGTGAAGCCCGCGCTGGCGCTATCGCTACATACGACCAAGGCCGATCTGCGCCGGCACCTGCTGCCACGCGCGCCGCACATCACGCCAGAAGAGCTGGTCGAGCTGGGTGAAGCCTATGCCCGCGATACCGGCTACCCGGTGCAGTACCAGTGGACGCTGCTCAAGGGCGTCAACGACGGTGACGACGAACTCGACGCGATCCCGCGCCTGCTCAAGGGCAAGTTCGGCGTGCTCAACGTCATTCCCTTCAATAGCCTGGAGGGAGATGACTACGAGCGACCCGATACCGAACGCATCCGCGAGATTGTCCGCACCCTGCACCGCCGCGGCGTGCTGACCAAGGTAAGGAACAGCGCGGGGCAGGACGTGGAAGGCGGTTGTGGCCAGCTGCGGGCCCGGGCCGTGGGTGCCGAGCAAGTGATCGAGCTGCGCCGCTGATCGGGTGGAGGGAGACGGGAAGCCGTTTAGCGCTTCCTTCCCTTTAGCGCTTCCGATTAGGGCTTCCGTTTAGGGCTTCTGTTTAGCGCTTCCCTTTAGCGCTTCTGTTTAGGGCTTCCTTCCCTTTGGCGCTTCCCTTTGGGACGTTGCCCGCACTCAACAATGGAAGCGCAAACGCAAAAAAGCCGGCCCGCTTGCGCGATACCGGCTTTCAGCTAAAAGTGTCGGGAAACACTTTCAAAAATTCGACCACATCAAGTGGTCGGGGCGAGAGGATTCGAACCTCCGACTCCTGCGTCCCGAACGCAGTACTCTACCAGGCTGAGCTACGCCCCGAGTCTTACTACTGGAGTATCACTGCTGAGATATTGCTACCCCGAGCACTTCCACTCTAACTACCTGCTCGGCTACGCTCAGTGCAACCAAACATCTTTCGCTGATGACTTTTGTTGATGAACTTGCCAATCAACAGCGACCGCTATTAGAACCTAAATTCAGTTTTTTTGAAAATCGGGTTTTTCAACCGAACTTCCAAACCCTGAATCAGTGCGCTCTCTGGCTTTTCAGCCCTAGTTCGCGTTAGCGATCTCTATTCACCGCGAAAGCGCAGAATTCTAACAGAGAATTCAGGAAAGGGGAAACGGGGTAGATCGACAGGGCTTCGCGGGCACGGTCGGCTTCGGCCACGGCGGCCTGACGGGCGTGTTCCAACGCGTCCGTAGCTTGAATAGCGGCAGCCACGGCGGCGAAGTCGGCGTCGCCGGTCTTGATGGCGTCGCGGATCAATTGCTGTTGTTCCGGGGTGCCCACTTCCATCACGCGGATCAGCGGCAGGGTCGGCTTGCCTTCGCGCAGGTCGTCGCCCACGTTCTTGCCAAGCGCGGCGGCGTCGCCGCTGTAGTCCAGCACGTCGTCCACCAATTGGAAGGCGGTGCCGACGTGGCGGCCGTAGGCAGCGGCGGCAGCTTCCTGTTCGGGGGTGGCGCCCGCCAGCACGGCGCCGACTTGGGCGGCGGCTTCGAACAGCTTGGCGGTCTTGTAGCGCACGACTTGCAGGTAGCGCTCTTGCGAGACGTCCGGGTCGTGCACGTTCAGGAGTTGCAGCACTTCGCCTTCGGCGATGACGGTGGTGGCTTCGGACAGGATGCTCATGATGCGCATCGAGTCGGCTTCCACCATCATTTCGAAGGAACGGGAATACAGGTAGTCGCCAACCAGCACGCTGGCCGCATTGCCGAAGACGGCGTTGGCGGTCTCGCGGCCACGGCGCAAGTCGGATTCGTCCACCACATCGTCGTGCAGCAAGGTGGCCGTGTGGATGAATTCCACAACGGCGGCCAGCAGCTGATGATGCGTGCCTTCGTAACCAAGCGCGCGCGCCACCATCAGCACCATGGCCGGGCGCATGCGCTTGCCGCCCGCGCCAATGATGTAGTCGCCAATCGTACGGATCAGAACCACATCCGAATTCAGCCGATCGCGGATGACCGCGTCGACAGCCTTCATATCGTCAGCAATGGGGGCAATAAGCGCGGGGAGATTCAAGACGTATCCGACAAGTGAAACGAGCCGCATGGGGGCTCTTACCGCTGGGCCGCCGGAAGCGGCGGGGGATTCGACCAGCGATTATACGGGGTGTTCAGGAGCGGGACGCAGGGCAAGACGCCGGGGCGGGACGCTAGCATCCCCCGGCACTTCGCATGCCTGCCCCCGCCTTATTCTCCGCCCTTATTCCCCGCCCTTATTCCCCGCCCTTATCCCCGCCCTTATTCCCCGCCCTTATCCCCGCCCTTATTCCCCGCCCTGTTCCCCGCCCTGTTCCCCGCCCGACTTCCAGCGGCCTGGACTTATGCCGCCGGCGCTTTCGGAAACACGCCGCGCTCGGCCAGGTTGGCGTACAGCGCACGCACGCCGAACGTCCAGGGCGCAATCTCGGTGGACAGCTGCACGTCGTTCACCAGCGCGCCGATGCGATCGGACGCGATGACGACGCGGTCGCCCAGCTTGTGCGTGAAGCCGGTGCCGGGGCCTTTGCGGTCCTGGCTGGGAGAGAACATCGTGCCCAGGAACAGCATGAAGCCGTCGGGATATTGATGGTGCGCGCCGTAAGCCTGGCGCACCAGGTCGAGCGGATCGCGGCTGATTTCGCGCATGTGGCTCACGCCGTCCAGCTCGAAGCCGTCGGCGCCTTCGATGCGCAAGGACACATCCGCCTGGCGCACGCTATCCATCGTGAAGGCGTCGTCGAACAGCCGAATGAAGGGGCCGATGGCGCAAGAGCCGTTGTTGTCCTTGGCCTTGGTCAGCAACAAGGCGCTGCGGCCTTCGATGTCGCGCAGGTTGACGTCGTTGCCCAAGGTGGCGCCCACGACCTCGCCGCGGCTGTCCACCGCCAGCACGATTTCGGGTTCGGGGTTGTTCCACTGGGATTCGGGCAGCACGCCGATCTGCGCGCCAAACCCCACTGACGCCATGGCAGGCGTTTTGGAGAAGACTTCGGCGTCGGGGCCGATGCCCACTTCCAGGTATTGCGACCACTGGCCGCGGTCAACCAGTTCGGTCTTCAGCTTGGCCGCCTCGGGCGAGCCGGGGCGCAGGCGGGACAGGTCCGACCCGATCAGCGCCTGCATCCGCACGCGGATCTCGTCAGCGCGGCTGGCGTCGCCGCCCGCCTCTTCTTCGATCATGCGTTCCAGAAGGCTGATGGCGAACGTGACGCCCGCCGCCTTGATGGGTTGCAGATCGCAGGGGGCCAGCAGGCGCGGCCCGCCGCCGCCTTGCAGGGTGGCGGCCATCAAGGCCCGCACATCGCCCAGCGATTCTCCTTCGGCGCTTGCCGCGAACGCCACGCGATCAGGGCGATCCAGCAAGTCCGACACGGTGGGCGCCGCGGCGGTGATGTCGAAGACTTCGCCGTTACGCACCACCACCACGCTGGGGCCGTTGACCGGCGCCGGACGCCATACCCGGCCCACGAGCAACGCCCGCGTCAAGTCGGAAGGCAGAGTGTTTGCTTCGTTCATTTGTCTCCTCGCTGTATGCCTTCTGTGCGGCATTCAAAATGATGTGCGACGAGTCTAGGGGAATCCATTTATCATGTCCAACATTATGAATTTAAGTCCAACATATTGGACGCAAGAGATCGATGGCCACTGAATACGACGTCCCCGCCATCCGGCGCGCCCACGACATCCTGCGCGTGCTCGCCAACCGCCGCACCCCGGTGAAGGCGGCCGAACTCGGCCAAGCCTGCCAACTGGCAAAAAGCACGCTGTACCTGCTACTGGACTGCCTGGAGCACCGCCGCTGGATCGAACGCAAGGACGGCGGCTACATCATCGGCATCGAATTGATGGCGCTGGGCTTCGCCTATCTGCGCCACGACGGCCTGCAAACCGCGTTTCATGAAGCCGCCAGCGAGTTCGTGGCCCGCCACAACGAAGTCGTGCAACTGGCCGTGCTGGACGGGTTCGACGTGGTTTATATCGCCCGCGAAGACGCGCGCCGCCCGGTGCGGCTGGTGTCTGAACTGGGCATGCGGCTGCCGGCCCACGCCTGCGCGCTGGGCAAGGCGTTATTGGCCAACCTGCAACCGGACGAGTTGGCCGCCTGCGTGCCGGACGAGCTGCCGCGCGTCACCGACCGCACGCTCGCCACCCGCCAGGCGCTGAATCAGGAGCTGGATCTTGTCCGGCAGATGGGGCTGGGGCAGGACCTTGAGGAAGTGGCGACGGGCCTGGTCTGCTACGCCGCCTATGTGGGCCTAACCCCGCTGGGCAAACGGGTGGCGGTCAGCACATCGATCCCCACCGACCGGCTGGACGACGCCCACCGCCGCGACGTGATGGAAGGCATCCGCCAGGTGGCGCGCGACATCGCTCGGCGGGTGGTTCCCCCGGCGTGAAGCGTGCGCGCCACACCTAAGCCCTTACCCTGCAACGGCTTTTTGACTTTTGAAAAGCCTCGCGCTAATATCCCGGATTCGGTCAGCAATGCCCGAATTACGTCGGTTGTTTGCGTAACCCGTCTGGAAGCTGTGCTGTAAAGCGCTAGGGTCCTTTCCTTCTTGCCAGTCTTCTGGCGACTAGACAGGAATGCGATCTTTCCAGAAACGGACATCCCGCCCAGCAGGGTTGGGACCCCGCGCAAATAAACCCATTTACCTATTTAAGGAACACCCCATGTACGCGGTCGTAAAAACCGGTGGCAAGCAGTATCGCGTTGCCGCTGGCGAAAAACTCAAGATAGAACAGATACCGGCAGACATTGGGCAAGAAATCACCCTGGACCAAGTGCTGTCCGTGGGCGAAGGCGACCAACTGAAAGTTGGCACGCCCCTCGTCTCCGGCGCTGTGGTCAAGGCAACGGTTCTTGCGCAAGGCCGCCACGACAAGGTCAAGATCTTCAAGATGCGCCGTCGCAAGCACTATCAGAAGCGTCAGGGCCACCGTCAGAACTACACCGAAATCCGCATCGAAGCCATCACGGCTTAAGACGCGACTCGGTACCACTTAGCAGGAGCTAAACATGGCACAGAAAAAGGGCGGCGGCTCTACGCGAAACGGACGCGACTCAGAATCAAAGCGTCTGGGCGTCAAGACTTTCGGCGGTGAACTGATTCCCGCTGGTTCGATCATCGTGCGTCAGCGCGGTACTCGCTTCCACGCTGGCGTGAACGTCGGCATGGGCAAGGACCACACCCTGTACGCGCTGATCGACGGCAAGGTTCAATTCGGCTTCAAGGGCGCATTGAACAAGCAAACCGTTTCGATCGTCGCTGCCGAGTAATCGGACAAGCACGGTCAGCGCAACGCGGTGTACCGCGTTGCCGAACGGCAAAAGCCCTGTCGCATGCGGCAGGGCTTTTTTGTTTTAAGGCAATTGGCGAGTAAGCTTTCCAATGCCTCCTGGCGGCGCCCCCTGGGCGCCTGCCCCATTACCCACTACACGCGCAAACACCATGAAATTCGTAGACGAAGCCACCATTGAAGTGGTCGCCGGTAAAGGCGGCAATGGCGTGGCGAGCTTTCGCCGCGAAAAGTTCATCCCCAAAGGCGGCCCGGACGGCGGCGACGGCGGACGCGGCGGCACCATCTATGCGGTGGCCGATCGCAACATCAACACGCTGATCGACTTCCGCTACGCGCGCCTGCACCGCGCCAAGGGCGGTGAAAACGGCCGCGGCTCTGACCAATACGGCGCAGCCGCCCCCGACATCACCTTGCGCGTGCCCGTGGGCACGGTCATCCATGACGCCGAAACCGGCGAAGTCCTGTTCGACATGGACACGCACGACCAGAAAGTCGTGCTGGCCGCCGGCGGCCAGGGCGGCATGGGCAACATCCACTTCAAATCCAGCTTGAACCGCGCGCCCCGCCAGTGGACGCCCGGCAAGGAAGGCGAACACCGCTACCTGCGCATGGAATTGAAGGTGCTGGCGGACGTGGGCCTGCTGGGCCTGCCGAACGCCGGCAAGTCGACGCTGATCACCCGCATCTCGAATGCAAAGCCGAAGATCGCCGACTACCCGTTCACCACGCTGCACCCGAACCTGGGCGTCGTGCGCACGTCGCCGTCGCGCAGCTTCGTCGTGGCCGATATTCCCGGCCTGATCGAAGGCGCGTCCGAAGGCGCGGGCCTGGGTCACTTGTTCCTGCGTCACCTGGCGCGCACCCGCGTGCTGCTGCACCTGGTTGACGTGTCCACGCCCGACCCTGACGCCGATCCGGTCGAGCAAGCCGTCGTCGACGCGCGCGCCATCGTTGAAGAACTGCGCCGCTACGACCCGGAACTGGCTCAAAAGCCGCGCTGGCTGGTGCTGAACAAGCTGGACATGGTGCCGGACCCCGAAGACACCAAGCGCCGCTTCCTGGAGCTGTATGACTGGAAGGGCCCTGTGTTCGCCATTTCCGGCCTGACCGGCGAAGGCACGCAAGACCTGCTGTACGCGCTGCAAGACTACCTGGACGCCGAGCGCGAAAAGGAACACCTGTCGCGCGACCAGGCCGAAGGCACCTATGTGGCGCCGGACCCCCGCTTTGACGACACGCGCTCGGATGCCGACAAGCCCGCCGCGCCGCGCGCAAGCGACGAATAAGCCATAATCGCAGTCCTTACGATTACGTCTTTTCTCGCCGCAGCCGGCGCCCAACATGTCTGCTGAAACACCCGCCGTTTCCGTCGTCACCAACGCCCAGCGTCTTGTCGCCAAAGTCGGCTCGTCGCTGGTCACCAACGAAGGCCGTGGCCTGGACCGCGCCGCCGTGGCGCACTGGGCCGCACAGATCGCCGCCCTGCACAAGCAGGGCAAGCAGATCGTGCTGGTCTCAAGCGGCGCCATTGCCGAAGGCATGGCGCGGCTGGGCTGGCGCAAGCGCCCGTCCGTCATGCACGAACTGCAAGCCGCTGCGGCCGTGGGCCAGATGGGGCTGTGCCAGGCCTATGAAGCGGCTTTCGCTGAATACGGCCTGCGCACCGCGCAGATCCTGCTCACCCACGAAGACCTGGCCGACCGCCACCGCTACCTGAACGCCCGCAGCACGCTGTTTGCGCTGCTGCGTTTGGGCGTCGTGCCGATCGTGAATGAAAATGACACGGTCGTCACCGATGAAATCCGGCTCGGCGACAACGACACGTTGGGCGCGCTGGTCACCAACCTGATCGAAGCCGACACGCTGATCATCCTGACCGACCAGCGCGGCCTGTACGAAGCCGACCCCCGCAAAAACCCCGACGCCAAATTCATGTCGCACGCGCAAGCAGGCGACCCCGCGCTGGAAGCCATGGCGGGCGGCGCCGGCAGCGGCATTGGCACCGGCGGCATGCTGACCAAGGTGCTGGCCGCCAAACGCGCAGCGCACAGCGGCGCGCACACCATCATCGCCTCGGGCCGTGAACGCAATGTGCTGACGCGTTTGGCGCAAGGCGAATGCATCGGCAGCGAACTGCGCGCCGTGCTGCCCGTATGGTCAGCCCGCAAACAATGGCTGGCCGACCACCTGCGTCTTCGTGGCCGCGTGATTCTGGATGACGGCGCGGTGCAGGCCTTGCTGCGCGAGGGCAAGAGCCTCTTGCCCATTGGCGTGACCGATGTCGAAGGCGAGTTCGGACGCGGCGACGTCGTGGCCTGCGTGGACAGCCAGGGACGCGAATGCGCCCGCGGCCTGATCAACTATTCGTCTGCGGATACCCGGCGCATCCTGCGTCAGCCGTCGTCACAGATCGCCCGCATTCTGGGCAGCATGACCGAACCCGAGCTCATGCATCGGGACAACCTCGTCGTTCTCTGAACCCGCGCTGGCCGCGGCGGGCGTGTGCTGCAGCAGAATGTAGCCCCACCCCCGCACGGCCAGCACCGGCAGTTCGATGTCAAAGCGGCGCGCCTTGCTGCGCAGCCGCGACACCAGCACATCGACGCTACGCGCGCCCTCTTGCGGATTACGCGGAAAGAAGCGATCACGGCGCAGGCAATGGCCTGGCGCCCGCAACAAGCGGACAAAAAAGGCACGTTCGGTCAGCGTCAATGGCAGGCGCTCGCCGTCGGGGCCGGATAGCACCCGTTCATGCAAACGCCATGCTGGGCCATCGGTGGCGGGCGGCAACATGCGGCGGCGCAGATTGCGCAGCAACGCGTCCCACTCCAGCGCCCCCATGCGGGCTGAACTATAGGCATCCACGCCCGCCTCCAGCGCCTCGACCCGTTCGCGCGCTGAGGCCGCTGGCGCCTGCCACACGACTGCCGCATCAGGCGCTGCGCGGCGCAACGCCGCAATCAGCTTCGGCACCCCTTCTGCCTGCCCACGCAGCACCATCGCGTCGACATCTTGCGTGCGCAACCGATCCAGCAGTTCATCCGGCGATTCACAGGCGCTGACCTGCCATTGAAATTCTCGCAAGGCCGCGACAAAATTATTGCTCGCCATTTCATCAAGTTGCACGACCAACACATAGCCCCGTTCAAGCATGTGACCGCGCCTCCCAAAACTATCACTCAGGTAATGCTTATAACCACCAAAGTAAATCCTGAGCAAGCTTCAATCGACGCGTGAAGACATTTTCAGACCGATTGAAGCAAGCCCGTCTTCTGCGTGGTCACACGCAGAAGACGCTCGCTCGTCTCGCGCGAATCTCGCAAAGTGCAATCGCCAGTTACGAAAACGGCCTTCGGCACTCCAGCCGATCAACCCGTAAGCTCGCGCAGATTCTGAAGATTGAGCTTGAATGGCTGGAGACAGGTAAGGGTCCCATGGAATTGCCCATGGAAGGCTACGACCTGTCTGATACTTTGCCTCCGGCTGGCATTGCCGAGACCATGCCACGCGTGGCCCGCCGCCCTCGCCCCCAAGCGCCATGGCCGTTCCCCAACATTGCGCCGTCGCAATTCGACGGCTTGACCCCCGATGACCGAGCCATGCTCGAAGCATTGACGCAAACCTTTATTGAAACGGCGCAGGCGCGCCGCACCGTCAAACCGCGCGGCCGCAAGATCGGCTGATTTTTCCTGCCGCGCGAGTAAGCTCATGATCACCCGCGCGCAATTGGCGCGCGGCGACTTGCAGGAATCGTGAGCCATGGACTTGAGCAGTTTTTCAAGCCAGTACGCAGAAGCGCGCCGCAAGTTTCTGGACGCGTGCGCCGAACGCGATCTGGCCGTGCAACACCACATCCATCCCCTGCCCGGACGCGACGGCGAAACGCTGGCGCTGGATGTCGCCCGGCAGGGTGCGCCCGACGCCCCCAACCTGCTCGTGATCAGCAGCGGCTGCCATGGCATCGAAGGCTATTGCGGCTCCGCCGTGCAAACCGCGCTGCTGCGCGACGCGCGCTGGCACGCGCAATGCACGCGCGACGATCTGGCCGTGCTCTACCTGCATGCACTGAACCCCTACGGCTTCTCTTGGGACCGCCGCGCCACGCACGACAACGTAGACCTGAACCGCAACTTTCGCGACTTCTCGCAGCCCCTGGAAAACGACCGCCACTACCTTGCGATTGCTTCGCTGCTGGTGCCTGATGGGAATCACCCGCCGGGCCTGGGCAGTGAGTTGAGCCTGGCGTGGCGCGCGCTGCGCCATGGCCGCAGCGCCCTGCAAGCCGCGGTATCGGGCGGCCAGCAGGTTGACCCCAACGGGCTGTTCTATGCGGGCCGCGCGCCCACCTGGAGCCACCTGACGCTACGCGCCCTCTTGCGCGAACACGGCCGGCGCTGCGCCCGCATCGCGTGGATTGATGTGCACACCGGCCTGGGCGCGCAAGGCGTCGCGGAATGCATCTATCAAGGCACGCCTGCGGGCCCCGAATCATTGGCGCGAGCACGGCGCTGGTGGGGGCCTGCTGTGACCAGCGCCGAAGAAGGCAGCTCAACGTCCTGCGAACTCGCCGGCACGTTGGACATGGCAGCGATGGAAGAATGCCCACAAGCCGAATACAACGGGCTGACGCTGGAGTACGGCACGCTGCCTAGCCTGAAGGTATTGAATGCGCTGCGCGCCGAACAATGGCTGCACAACCATCCCGACGCCCCCGCCGCTTTGCGCCAGCGCATCAAGCGCGACCTGCGCGCCGCGTTCTATATCGAGACCGACGCCTGGAAACGCGATGTGCTGATCCAGGCGCGGCGGGTCATGGAGGCGTCGCTGGCGGGCTTGGCCACGCCGCTATCCGCCTGAAGATTTGCATTGGCCTTGCGTTGGCCGCACGCAAAAAAATATCCGCGCCGATGGGCGCGGATATTTAACCGGAGCGTGTCGCGATCAGGGCTTCGGCGCGGGGGCCGGTGCGCCGTTGGCCGGAGCCGGTGCGGCATCGCCACGGATCTTGGCGGCGATTTCAGAAGCGGCTTGAGCCGAGGCCACACCAAATGCCAGCACGCCACGGTTCAGCGGTTCGGCGATGCTCGGGGCAGCAACCAGTTCCTGATCAATCACCAGCGCCAGGCGCTTGCCGACGTTCTTGGTGCTGATTTCAGTCAGCTTGCGAGCGCCGGATTCCGAGAAACGCAAACCCACGAAGTTCTGGCCTTGACGATCAACCAGCGCGGCGGCGTCGGTCAGGTCAGCACGCGTCAGCACGGGCATTTCCTGCATGTAGAGCTTGCCATCGGGCAGCGAGATTTCGCGCATGCCGGGGGCCGGTTGTTGTTGCGCCAGATAGAAGTCCACCGACGAAGCGGTGGCCGGTTGCGTCGATTGCTGGCTGGCATCGGGCGTGGCCGCGGCGCCGGGCGCCTTTGTCGGGGCGGTCTTGCAACCCGCCAGCGCCAACGTCACGACAACCAAGGCGGGCGCCAATTTGCGTAGGGTCAGTTGCATGCTCGATTCCTTCTTCTTTAGTTAGCTATGCCCGGCGAGTCGATAGCCCGCCCAGCGTTTGGTTGGAAAAAGTGTACAGAACCTGCATGACCGTGTCGCCGCAGTCTGAATCCAAATGTAAAGCAGTAATACCAGCTCTGGATGACGGAGCACTTTAAGAATGGCTTCATGCATGTTGATCATCGCTGGCGCCACGCAACATCGCATCGTTGAAGCGACTGGCCCGCCAGGCTCTATACTTCGCTTTCGCGCAGGGGTACTCGTCCCGCCTTTTCGGCTGGACGTGTTGAGAGAGTCCCTTCGTACCAGTACGGATAATGCCGATGCTGGGAGCCGTATTTCCGCCACGTGTCCCCGCACGCGTGGCGGAAGTCCATTCCCAATCGGCTCCAACCAATCGCTTGGAGCTTTCCATGAATGCCAATCCCAAATTCCTGGCCGCCACCGCCGAAGTCGACGCGGCGGCCGTCGCACCGCTGCCCAAATCGCGCCGCGTGTATGAGACGGGCTCGCGCCCCGACATCCGCGTGCCGTTTCGGGAAATCGAGCAGGACGACACGCCGACCATGTTCGGCGGGGAAAAGAACCCGCCCCTGACGGTCTACGACTGCAGCGGCCCCTACACCGACCCCGACGCCAAGATCGACATCCGCCGCGGCCTGCCCGAGCTGCGCCGCGGCTGGATCGAAGAGCGCGGCGACACGGAAGTGCTGTCGGGTCCGACCAGTGACTACGGCAAAGAACGCCTGACCGATCCCAAGCTGACGGCGATGCGCTTTGACCTGCAACGCCCGCCGCGCCGCGCCAAGGCCGGCGCCAACGTGTCGCAGATGCACTATGCGCGCCGCGGCATCATCACGCCCGAAATGGAATTTGTGGCCATCCGCGAAAGCCTGCGCCGCGAGCACTATCTGCAAACGCTGCGAGACAGCGGCCCAGACGGCGAAAAGATGGTGAAGCGCCTGCTGCGCCAGCACCCCGGCCAATCGTTCGGCGCGGCCATCCCCGCCGCCATCACGCCAGAATTCGTGCGCGACGAAATCGCGCGCGGCCGCGCCATCATCCCCGCCAACATCAACCACCCCGAAGTGGAACCGATGGCCATCGGCCGCAACTTCCTGGTGAAGATCAACGCCAACATCGGTAATTCGGCCGTGAGCTCGGGCATTGGGGAAGAAGTCGAAAAGATGACGTGGGCGATCCGCTGGGGCGGCGACACGGTGATGGATTTGTCCACCGGCAAGCACATCCACGAGACGCGCGAATGGATCATCCGCAACTCACCCGTGCCGATTGGAACGGTGCCGATATACCAGGCGCTGGAAAAGGTGGACGGCAAGGCCGAAGACCTGACGTGGGAAATTTTCCGCGACACGCTGATCGAACAGGCCGAACAGGGCGTGGACTACTTCACGATCCATGCGGGTGTGCGCCTGCCGTTCATCCCGATGACGGCCGACCGCATGACGGGCATCGTGTCGCGCGGCGGCTCGATCATGGCGAAGTGGTGCCTGGCGCATCACAAGGAAAGCTTCCTGTACGAGCGCTTCGAAGAAATCTGCGAAATCATGAAGGCGTATGACGTCAGCTTCTCGCTGGGTGACGGCTTGCGTCCGGGCTCGGGCTATGACGCCAACGACGAAGCGCAATTCGCTGAACTGAAGACGCTGGGCGAGCTGACGCAGGTGGCGTGGAAGCATGATGTGCAGGTCATGATCGAAGGCCCTGGTCATGTGCCGATGCAGATGATCAAGGAAAACATGGAGCTGCAGCTGGAACATTGCCACGAGGCGCCGTTCTATACGCTGGGCCCCCTAACCACCGATATCGCACCGGGCTACGACCACATCACCTCCGGTATCGGCGCCGCGCTGATCGGCTGGTACGGCACGGCGATGCTCTGTTATGTGACGCCGAAAGAGCACTTGGGCTTGCCGAACAAGAAGGACGTGAAGGACGGGATCATCACGTACAAGATTGCGGCGCACGCGGCCGACCTGGCGAAAGGCCATCCGGGCGCGGCGATTCGCGACAACGCGCTGTCAAAGGCGCGCTTCGAGTTCCGCTGGGATGATCAGTTCAATCTGGGGCTGGACCCGGATACCGCGAAGGAATTCCACGACGAGACCCTGCCGAAGGACTCGATGAAGGTGGCGCATTTCTGCTCGATGTGCGGACCGCATTTCTGCAGCATGAAGATCACGCAGGACGTGCGGGACTATGCGGCGGCGCAGGGCGTGAGTGAGAAGGAAGCCTTGCAAAAGGGCATGCAGGAGAAGTCGGTGGAGTTTGTTCGGAAAGGGGCTGAGGTTTATCAGCGGCAGTGAGGGTGTTGGGGTGGGTGGTTGAGGTTTGAGTGAAGGGTTGAGGGTGTTGGTTCGTGGAGTCTTGGGTTCTTTAGACGTCCGATGTGGCGGGGGCCTGGGGTGGGCGGGGCAACGATTGCGGTCCGGAGCCTTCGCTCCGGACTTGCCTAGGCGGCCCCCCCCGTCGTCATCTTCGTCAACCGCCGTTGGCGGGTTCCTTCAGATTCCCTCGGGCTTATCGACGCCCCGCCCACCCCAGGCCCCCGCCACACCGGACTCGTTCAGCGGCAATCTCTCGGCCGCTGGGGAGAACGGTGTGCTTAGGGTTCTTCTCCACGGCGAGGGAGTGGAGAAGGATCTTGCGGGGCCCGCCCCCGGCCGGCCGCGCAGGCGGCCTTGGGGGGCTTACGCGTAGAGGTACGTCGTCACGCTGTTCGCTTCGCGTGTGGCGGCGATGTTCGAGTTCTTCTTCGTGACTTGAAGCCCTTAAAAATGCAGTCAGACTGCATTAATGAAGAAGTGCAGTCTGACTGCATTAATGCGCTTCATCCATCCTACGAACGGTGACCGGCACTTGAACCCCAGTGCGGGGAGTGTCATAAATTTTGTGTTTGAGGCCTAACATACCGCTCAAGGAACACATGTATGGCCACAAAGAAAAAGCTTCCCCTGAGGGAATTACCGTCGATCCCGGCGGAT
>NZ_CADIJQ010000026.1 GCF_902859595.1 Achromobacter kerstersii
CGCTTCGCTCGCTTGCTGCCCCCCGAGGGGGCTGGCCGGCCTTGGGGCGGCCCGGCGGCCGGCCGGGTCTTCGCTCCGCACTCGCTTCGCACTCGCTTCGCACTCGCTTCGCTCGCTTGCTGCCCCCCGAGGGGGGCTGGCCGGCCTTGGGCGGTCCGGCGTTCCGGCGGCCGGGCATCTACGCCGCATTCGCGTTGCTCGCTTGCTGCCCCCGTGGGGCCGGGCCGCCCCAACTCAGGGCCGCCCGATTCCGGGCATTACGCGATGGCGGCTGTCATATTTCGGGATCGGCGGGATTTCTGAATTCGGCTCAATTCGGGCTTTTTGGCCAAAAAATCCCAATATTTAGAACTTTGTGGTCAATTAGCACCGATATGGTGCAAGGAATATGTAAATGAATGCTCCGTCTTAGGGCATTCCCCTAGTGTGGCATTCCCGCACTTGGTGCAGAATCTCTTCCCATGCAGGTGAGGAGACAAAGCCCTGCATGGGCAAATACCGGCGGCACCGGTACATAAAAAAAGTAAAGCAGTACTCAAAAAAAGCAAAACGCACAACGGCTGGCACCAGGCAGTGCCAGCCGTTGTCGCATAAAAAGCCTGTATTTCATCAGCAAGGGCTTTTCAGACGCAGCGTTTCGCGCTATCCAGGCAGGGTCTGAAAACATCCTAGCTATGCCGAAATCCCGCGCATCTCCCTCTGAGTCCGCACCCACCCCCTATTGGCGCCGCAACTTGCGGCTGATTGCGTTGCTGCTTGTCGTCTGGGCGGCGCTGACGTTCGTGCCCGCCTTCTTCGCGCGCAGCCTGACGTTTAATTTCATCGGCTGGCCCTTTGCCTTCTGGATGGCCGCCTACGGCGCGCCGCTGGCCTACCTGATCATCATCGCCATCTACGCCCGCACCATGAACCGCGCCGACGAGCGTGCCGAAGCGGGCGCCGAAACCAACTTCGATGCCACCCGCGACCCGTATCGCGATGACAACGCGGGGGGCCGCTGATGCCGTTTTTCAGCGGAGACACCCCCCAGGAATTCAAGATCCGTCTGCGCCGCATCTATGTGCTGTACACGGCGGGCTTCGCGCTGATGATCCTGCTGATGGCGCTGGCCGAAATCCTGGGCATGCCGCGCAACTGGATCGGCTATGTGTTCCTGCTGGTCACGGTCAGCCTGTATGCGGGCATCGGCATTGTTTGCCGCACGTCAGATCAGGTCGAATACTACGTCGCGGGCCGGCGCGTGCCTGCCATCTACAACGGCATGGCGACCGCCGCCGACTGGATGTCGGTGGCGTCGTTCATCGGGGTTGCGGGCACGCTGTACCTGACGGGCTACGGCGGGCTGGCCTACATCATGGGCTGGACGGGCGGCTACGTGCTGGTCGCCATGCTGCTGGCGCCGTACTTGCGGCGCTTTGGGCAATACACCATCCCGGATTTCATGGGTGCGCGCTATGGCGGCAATATGCCGCGCCTGGCGGGCGTGGCGTGCGCCATTCTGTGTTCGTTCACGTATCTGGTCGCGCAGATCTACGGCGTGGGCATCATCACCACGCGCATGACGGGCATCTCGTTCGAGCTGGGAATTTTCGTGGCGTTGGGCGGCATGCTGGTTTGCTCGTTCCTGGGCGGGATGCGCGCGGTTACGTGGACGCAGGTCGGGCAATACATCATTCTGGTCATCGCGTATCTGGTGCCGGTGGTGTGGCTGTCGGTGAAGCACACCAATATGCCGGTGCCGCAGCTGTCGGCGGGCGTGGTGCTGCAACAGGTCACCGAAAAAGAGATCTACCTGCAAAACGATCCGTCGGAAATCGAGGTGCGCCGGCTGTGGCAGCAGCATGCCGATCAAATGGCCAAGCGCGTCGACACCCTGCCGGAATCGTGGACGCTGGAAAAGGACAAACTACGCAGCCGCCTTGCGCAACTGAATGCGTCGGATGCGCCCATGGTCGAGATTCGCTCGGCCGAACGTGAGCTGGCCGCGTACCCCGCCAGCGTGGAAGATGCGCGCGTGGTGTGGTCGCAGGCGCGCGCCACGTTTGAAGCGCGGGCCGCGCCGCCCACGCCGCACGCGGAGCCGTTTCCCGCCAAAGATGCGGAAGAGCGGCGCAATATGCGCATCAACTTCCTGGCGCTGGTGTTGTGCCTGATGCTGGGTACGGCAGGCATGCCGCACATTCTGATGCGGTCCTACACCACGCCCTCGGTCATCGAGGCGCGCAAATCGGTGTGCTGGTCGCTGCTGTTCATTCTGCTGCTGTACTTCATGGCGCCCGCGCTGGCGCTGTTGGTGAAGTACGAGGTCTACACACAGGTGGTGGGCTCAAATTTCCTGAGCCTGCCCAATTGGGTACACGCATGGAGCGCGGTCGACAGCAACCTGCTGGACGTTACCGACATCAACCGCGATGGCGTCGTGCAGTTAAGCGAGATCAGCATGGGGGCCGATGTGGTGGTGCTGGCCATGCCCGAAATTGGCGGGCTGCCCTATGTGATTTCAGGGCTGGTGGCGGCGGGAGGCCTGGCGGCGGCGCTGTCCACCGCAGACGGCCTGCTGCTGACCTTGTCGAATTCCTTGTCGCATGACATGTGGTACCGGATGGTGTCGCCGCGCATGTCGGCCGCGCGCCGGGTGATGGTGTCG
This sequence comes from Achromobacter kerstersii, assembly GCF_902859595.1. GTDB lineage: Bacteria > Pseudomonadota > Gammaproteobacteria > Burkholderiales > Burkholderiaceae_B > Achromobacter > Achromobacter kerstersii. Next base: position 2,648 of record NZ_CADIJQ010000026.1, read on the forward strand.
AAAATACTGCTGCTGGTCGTGGCGTTTGGCGCGGCCTGGGTGGCGGCGCGCAAACCGGCGGACATCCTCTTTATGGTGTCGGCGGCGTTCTCGTTTGCGGCGTCGTCATTCTTTCCGGCGCTGGTCATGGGGGTGTTCTGGCGGCGGGCCAACAAGTGGGGCGCCACCTTGGGCATGGCGGCGGGCCTGTTGGTGACGTTCGCCTATATGACGCACACGCACCCGTGGCTGCGCGAATGGGTGCTGGGCATTTCGCGCACGCAGCCGGTGGATTTGTGGTGGGGCATTCAGCCGATTGCGGCGGGCGTGTTCGGCGCGCCGGTGGCGTTTCTGACGATCATTGTGGTGTCTCTGCTGACGCCGCCGCCCGACCGCGCCACGCTGGCGCTGGTGGACTATCTGCGTCATCCGGGCGCGCCCCGGCCGCCCGCTGAAAAAGCCTAGCGGGATTCGCAGGCGTCGGGCTGGCGGTTTTCCGGGTCGGTGCAGGCCGCCCAGGCAGCCTTGGACACGGTTTGCAGCAGCGTATAAATCTGCCCCGGCGCCCACAGCCATTGCACGTTGCCGGGCGTTTGGCCGGCAGCTTCCCAGACGCGTTGGCGTTGCGCAGGGCTGAGTGTGAACTGGCCGTCGTTACCGCTGTTGCCGTTGGCAAGCACGGCGGCGGGGTTCCGCTTGGCGGCATAGACGTCGCCGTCCTGGGGGTGAACGATGGCCCAATCGTAGTGATAAGACTCCATCGCCGGCGCGGCCCAGTTCGGCCCGGGCAACACCAGCACGGCATATTCAGACGGGCGCACCCGATACGGCAGCCCGAGCTTGAGCTCTTCGTTTTCCCAATCCAGCCGTTGCCGTTCATAGCGTTGGGCGGGCTGGCCCTGCGCATCAAATGTGGTCACTTCCCGCGCATCGCCTTGCTTTTCCACATAGGCAATCGTGCGCAGCAGGCGGCCGCTGTCGTCATGCACGTAGCGGGCCAAGGGTTGCGACGCTTCGCTACACGCGTTGGCGCTGCGTTCGGCCAGCCAGCCGTTGCGGTCATAACGCAGGCAGGTGTGGAGCGATGCATTGGGCTTGCCGCTGGCCGCATACGAGCGCAGCTCAACGCCGATCAGCCGCGCCTTGTCGTCGTACTGGAAGCGGGTTTCGTTGTCGGGCTTGGGCAGCGTCTTTTGGCGCGAGGCCTGGGCGTCGTTCAGCGTGCGGGCGTCGTATTCGGCGATGCCGCACAGGTGTCTGACGCCATCCACGCCGCGCTCGAAACGCAGCACGGTGGGGCCGATGCGGGCATCCGGCTCGGCGGCGTACACCGACCAATCCACCCGTTCGGCCCAGATGACCGGCGTGGCGCGCGGCCCGGTTTCCACGTCCACCGGGGCTTCCCAACTGCGGATGCGCGACCCGTCCAATGCCAGCAGCGTGTTGGTGTCGTTCAACGTCACATTGGCGATGACGGTTTCCCGTTGGCCGGTCGCGGCCATGGGCTGGCATAGCGCATGCGCCCAGCTGGGGGCCATCGACAGGGCGCTCAGCGCCAGCAGGCGCAGGGTGGAATCAGCGAGCGGCATTGTGCAAGTAGACGATCAGGCCCCAGAGTTCGCTGCTGACCCCGCCCAGGCGCAAGCCGCCGTCGCGCGTGTCCATCAGCAGGAAGGGGTAGGCGTTGCGTTCCAGTTTGCCGGCAGGCGGCAGCCGGTAAGGCGTGAAGTGCTTGGAGGACAGCAGATAGGTGTTGGTCATGTCGCCCACATCCACATGCAGATACCAGACTGTGAGCGGCACGGCGTCCAGCGTGGGGTCTGTCTCGGGATACCGGCCGCCCTGGCCTGCCGGGATGCCGCTTTCCAGCACGCCCAGGAATAGCGTGCGCGGGCCAGGCTGGGGAACGTAGGCGCCATCGCTGCCGCGGCTGGCGAATGTCTGGCGGATGAAGCTTGCGCCGCGAGACCCCGGCACCACCGTGCGCGCGAACATCGCGTCCAGCTGCGCGTCGGTCAGCGGGCGGCGCGAGGCGGCCAGCGTGTCCAGGTCCTGCGTGAAATCATGCAGCCACGCACGGTAGCGTTTGAGTTCGGCGGCGCGGTTGAAGTCCTGCGCCGTGGCGTTGCCGGCCAGTGCAAAGAGCAGGAAAAAGGGCAGGAAAAAGGGCAGGAAGAAACCCGACGCCAGCCCGCGCCATGACAGCAACGCTGCCCACCTGCGCCACGGCAGTCGCCGCACAGACCCTGCCGCCAGCCCGCGCCAAGACAGCAACCGTAGCAGCCCCACGGCCGGCGCGGTCAATGCGAGACCGATTTCGAGAACACGTTCATCACCACCACGCCGGCGATGATGAGGCCGATGCCGATCAGCGCGGGCGTGTCCAGGTGCTGCTTGAACAGCACGGCGCCGACGATGGAAATCAGCACGATGCCCACGCCGGACCAGATGGCGTAGGCAATGCCTACCGGGATTTCACGCAGCGTCAGCGACAGGAAGTAGAACGAGATCAGATAGCCGAACACCGTGATGATGGACGGCACTAGGCGGGTGAAGCCTTCGGAACCCTTCAGCGCGCTGGTGGCGAAAATCTCGGCGATGATCGCCACGCCCAGGTAGAGCCATTTCATTTGCGCATTCCTTCGGATTGCCGCAGCAGCACCAGCAGCGCGCCCGCGCCGCCTTCGCGTTCGGGCGCTTCGGAAAACGCCAGGACTTCTGACTTTTGCACCAGCCAGGTGCGCGCCTTGTCTTTCAGCACCGGCTCCAGCCCTTCCGAGCCATAGCCCTTGCCGTGCACGATGCGCACGCAGCGGATGCCGTGTTCCTGGCATTCATCCAGAAACGACAGCAGCGCATGGCGCGCCTGCTCGACGCGCAGTCCGTGCAGATCCAGCTCCGCGCCCGCGCGCCATTGGCCGCGCCGCAAGTTGCGGGCGGTGTCGGGCGCGGCGTCGTTGCGCACAAACGCGGTGCCGCCTTCGGACAACAGGTGCGTGATCTCTCCGCCATCCGACACGCCGGCATCCGCGCGCGACGGGGTTTCCCCCAGCGCATTGGCGCGGCGCAGCGCCGGAGCAGGTTCCTCCACGGGCTTGTGTTCCACCCGGGCGGCGTGCTTGATCGGCGTGACGGACTTCATCGTGCGCTGGAAAGCCGCCATGTCGTCCATGGGCGCGCTTTCCGGCTTCTTCAGTACGGCGACCCGCTTGGCGAGCGCTTCGCGTTCGCGTTCGGCTTGCAGGTCTTTCTTCAGGCGTTTCAGGTCGGCCAGGCCGACCTTACTGCCCCGCATTCTCCAACCACCGTTGAGCGTCCAGAGCGGCCATGCAGCCCGTGCCGGCGCTGGTGATGGCTTGGCGGTAGACGTGGTCCTGCACGTCGCCGGCGGCGAACACGCCAGGCACGGAGGTCATCGTGGCCATGCCGGACAAACCGCTCTTGGTGACGATGTAGCCATCCTTCATTTCCAGCTGGCCCTGGAAGATTTCCGTGTTGGGCTGGTGGCCGATCGCGATGAAGGCGCCGGTCACCGCCATGTCTTCCGTGACGCCAGTGTCCACGTGGCGTACGCGCACGCCCGTTACACCGCTGTCGTCGCCCAGCACTTCTTCCAGCGTATGGAACGTCTTCAGTTCCATGTTGCCGTTCTCGACTTTGCTCATCAGCTTGTCGACCAGGATGGGCTCGGCGCGGAACTTGTCGCGGCGATGGATCAGGGTGACCTTGCGGCAGATGTTGGACAGGTACAGGGCTTCTTCGACGGCCGTATTGCCGCCGCCAACGACGACGACGTCCTGGTTGCGGTAGAAGAAACCGTCGCAAGTGGCGCAGCCGGACACGCCGCGGCCCATGAAGGACTGTTCGGACGGCAGGCCCAGGTATTTGGCCGATGCGCCCGTGGCGATGATGAGGGCGTCGCAGGTGTAGATCTTGCCGGTGTCGCCGGTCAGCGTGAACGGACGCTTGGACAGGTCGACCTTGGCGATGTGGTCAAACAGCATCTCGGTGTTGAAGCGTTCGGCGTGCTTCTGGAAGCGCTGCATCAGGTCCGGACCCTGGACGCCATCTGCGTCGGCCGGCCAGTTGTCGACGTCCGTGGTGGTCATGAGCTGGCCGCCTTGGGCCAGACCTGTAACAAGAACAGGGCTCAGATTGGCGCGTGCCGCATAGACGGCCGCCGTGTAACCGGCAGGGCCGGAACCGAGTATCAAAACTTTAGCGTGCTTGGGCGTGGACATGGGCGGGTATCTTTAGGTTAACGCCCAATTATAATGAGCCGCATGCCGCGTATCTCGACTGCTTCTCCGCGCGCCTCGCGCAACACCCGCAACGGACCTTCGCCGCTACAGACGCGTATTTCTGCGTTGCTGCGCGAAGCCCGCTGGATTCTATTTGCCGCCCTGGCGGCCTGGCTCACCCTGGTGCTGGCCACCTGGAGCGCGTCCGACCCTGGCTGGTCGCACTCCGTGCCGGGCGACGTCGTGCGCAACCATGGGGGGCGGCTAGGTGCCTATCTGGCAGACATCCTGCTCTATCTCTTTGGCTTCTCGGCCTGGTGGTGGGTCGTCCTGCTGCTGCACCGCGTGCGCGCCGGCTACCGGCGCCTGGCCAGCCAGCTCAAGGTAACTAATAGTAAGCAGCCGGAAGTGTTGCCGCGCGTCCACTGGGAAGAGGGCATAGGCTTCTTTCTGTTGCTGCTGGGGTCGCTGGGCATGGAAGCCCTGCGGCTGGCCAGCCGCGGCACCCATCTGCCGGGCGCGTCTGAAACTGCCAGCGGCGCGGGCGGCGTCATCGGCCACACGCTGGCCGACCTGATCAGCCGCAGCATCGGTTTCACCGGCAGCACGCTGGCCTTCCTGGTCATGCTGGCCATCGGCCTGAGCCTGTTTTTCTCGTTCTCGTGGCTGGCTGTCGCCGAGCGCGTAGGGTCATGGATGGAAGGCCTGGTGCGCCGCGTCCGCAATTCCTACGCTGCCCGAGAAGACCGCAAGGTCGGCGAAGTGGCGAAAGCCGTGCGTACGGAACAAGTTGTGGCCAAGCAGGAAAAGCTGGTGCACGAACAGCCGGTGCGCATCGAACCCGCCATTACCGTCGTGCCGAAGTCCGAACGGGTTGAAAAGGAAAAGCAGCAGTCGCTGTTCTTCGCGCCTGCGGGCGGCACCGAAGGCGACCTGCCTGCCATCAGCCTGCTGGACCCACCGCTGACCAACCAGGAAACGGTGTCGGCGGAAACCATCGAATTCACCTCGCGCCTGATCGAAAAGAAGCTGGCCGACTTCGGCGTGTCCGTCACCGTGGTGGCGGCGCAGGCCGGCCCGGTCATCACGCGCTATGAAATCGAGCCCGCCACCGGCGTGAAGGGCAGCCAGATCGTCAACCTGGCCAAGGACTTGGCGCGCGCGCTGAGCCTGGTCAGCATCCGGGTGGTGGAAACCATTCCGGGCAAGAACCTGATGGGCCTGGAACTGCCGAACCCGCGCCGCCAGATGGTGCGTTTGTCCGAAATTCTGGGTTCGCAGACCTATCACGCCAGCCATTCGGTCGTGACGATGGCGCTGGGCAAGGACATCGCCGGCAACCCGGTGGTGGCCGATCTGGCCAAGATGCCCCATTTGCTGGTGGCCGGTACGACCGGTTCCGGCAAGTCGGTGGGGATCAACGCCATGATCCTGTCCTTGCTGTACAAGGCCGACGCGTCCCATACCCGCCTGATCCTGATTGACCCGAAGATGCTGGAAATGAGCGTCTATGAAGGCATCCCGCACCTGCTGGCGCCGGTGGTCACCGACATGCGCCAGGCGTCCAACGCGCTGAACTGGTGCGTGGGCGAAATGGAAAAGCGCTATCGCCTGATGAGCAAGATGGGCGTGCGCAATCTGGCGGGCTACAACACCAAGATCCGCGACGCCATCAAGCGCGAGGAACCGATTCCGAACCCGTTCTCGCTGACGCCGGATCAGCCCGAGCCGCTGTCGCCCTTGCCCACCATTGTGGTGGTCATCGACGAATTGGCCGACCTGATGATGGTGGTGGGCAAGAAGATCGAAGAGCTCATCGCCCGTCTGGCGCAGAAGGCGCGCGCCGCCGGTATCCACCTGATCCTGGCCACGCAACGCCCCAGCGTGGACGTCATCACGGGCTTGATCAAGGCCAACATCCCGACGCGTATCGCGTTCCAGGTGTCGTCCAAGATCGACTCCCGCACCATTCTTGATCAGATGGGCGCCGAGACCCTGCTGGGTCAGGGCGACATGCTTTACATGCCGCCTGGCACTGGCCTGCCGGTGCGCGTGCACGGCGCGTTCTGCAGCGACGACGAAGTCCACCGCGTGGTGGAAAACCTGAAGGCGCAGGGCGAACCGAACTACATCGAAGGCCTGCTGGAAGGCGGCGTCGAAGGCGATAACGGCGAAGGCGCCAGCAGCGTCACCGGCATCGGTGGCGACGCCGAGTCCGACCCGATGTACGACCAGGCTTGTGAAGTGGTGCTCAAGCACCGCCGCGCGTCGATTTCGCTGGTGCAACGTCACCTGCGCATCGGTTACAACCGTGCGGCCCGGTTACTCGAGCAGATGGAGCAATCGGGTATGGTGTCGGCGATGCAGTCCAATGGCAACCGCGAAATTCTGGTCCCCGCGGCAGCCGCCGCCCGAGAGGAAGCATGATGAAGACGTTTCGCCGCCTGGCCGTAGTTGCTGCCCTGAGCCTGGCGCCCGCACTGACGTTCGCCGCCAGCGCGCAAGAACAGTTGAAGGCCTTCGTCGCCACGGTCTCCGCGGCGACGGGTTCGTTCTCGCAATACACGGTGAATACCCAAGGCCGCACGCAACCCGCCCAGACGGGCGTGTTCTCGTTCCAGCGCCCTGGCAAGTTCAAGTGGGCGGTGCAGAAGCCTTACGAACAGCAGGTTATCTCTGACGGCCGCACGGTGTATCAGTTTGACCCCGATCTGGCTCAGGTCACCGAGCGCAAGGTGGACGCCGCCATCGGCACGTCGCCCGCCGCCATCCTGTTTGGTTCCGGTTCGCTTGAGCAGTCGTTCGACGTCACCGCCTTGCCGTCCAAGGACGGCGTGGAATGGCTGCGCGCCAAACCGCGCACGGCGGACGCCGGCTTTTCGCGCGTGGATATCGGCATGAAAGACAACCTGCCCGTGCGCGTGGAACTGCTGGATTCTTTCGGGCAGACGACGCGCGTGGACTTGTCATCCATCGCCGCGAACCCTTCCTTGCCGGCGAAGGAATTCCAGTTCGTCGCGCCCAAGGGTGTGGATGTGGTGAAGATGTAAAAAGAAAGGCCCGGTGAATTCACCGGGCTTTTTTTCGGACGTGATCCAGGCGCCTTTCCCCGCTGGGCCGCCCCAAGGGGAAAGAGCCCCCTCGGGGGGCAGCTAGCCCACGGAAGTGGGCGCGGCGTGGGGGCGCCTTTCCCCGC
>NZ_CADIJQ010000027.1 GCF_902859595.1 Achromobacter kerstersii
ACACCCGGCGGCTGCACTCTACGCTGGGCTATCTGACGCCGGCTGCCTATGAAGCCAGCCAGCGTCCAAAAAACACCTATCGACGTGTCCACTAAAACTTGACCACCACAGGCCGCGTGGGCGGCCTTGTGGAGCTTACGCGTCGGGGTGCGTCGTTGCGATGTTCGCTTCGCGTGTGGCGGCTTTGTTCGAGTTCTTCTTGATGGCTTGCCGCGCTTCATCCATCCCTCGGGGCACTGTCACCCGTTGAACTCCGGTGCGGTGGCGCGCGACGGGTCGGCACGCGCAAGGCAGTGGCGGACGCGCGCCACCCCTCTACCTCCCCCCACAATCGTGGGGGACCCCTAGCAAACAGTTCTCAGCATTCGCGAAAGCGAACATCGCTCAAACGACCACCGACGCGTATGCCGAGTAAGGCCGCCCGCGCGGCCGGCACTCGGCGGGCCCCGCAGCACTCGTCACTAAGGCACACCCTAGCAGCGCATCAGGCCAAGACATCGGCAGCCCGTCGGCGCGGTGGCCCTGACTGTGCGCAACCTTGATGCGCCCGAGGGAATCTGAAGGGAAGGCCGAAGGCCTGGACGAAGATGACGAAGGGGCAGTCCGGAGCGAAGGCTCCGGACCGCAATCGTGGGCGCGCACAGTCAGGGCCACTGCGACGATGGGCGACCTACGAAGATCGACAACCTCCCGAAGATCGACAACCTCCCGAAGATCGACAACCTCCCGAAGATCGACAACCTCCCGAAGATCGACAACCTCCCGAAGATCGACAACGTCCAGAAGATTGCCAACCCCCGAAGATCAAATACCCACGAAGCCCGCCAATCTAAGCCTCACGATTCCGCTCACCACGATTCCGCTCACCACGACCCAAATAACTTCAAGCCCCGTCAGAAGCACCCAAAGCAGGACTGACCTCTCCCACGTATCTGCAATCCAACTCCAGCCCTAACTCATCCATTCCCAAAATATCAATCTCCACCGCCGTCCCCCGCTCCAACTCAGGCATCCCACCCACCCGAGTCACCAGCGGCGCATTCGCGAAGCGCACCAGATCGTCACGCAATACATGCGCCACCGTCCGGGTTATGTTGTGCTGCTTCAGCCAACGCAGGCACCAGTAGCGCTCCATGGCGCTTTGGAACTCTGCCCACGCCGCATACTGCGCATCGAACGCGCCGATGATCGCGAACAAATCCGCATCGCGCGGCTTGAACGGGGCCACCAAGCGGGCAGACACCCCGTGTTCCACCGCCGCGATCAGTTGCCATTGGTTGACCAGGTCAACATAGCGGCGCAGCGGCGACGTGCTCCAGGCGTATTGCGGCACGCCGATAGCCTCGTGCGGCAGCGCCTGCGTACTCATGCGCACGCGGCCCGCCTGCTGCGAACGGTAGATGCCCGGCACACCGTGCTGGTTCAGCAAACCGCCCCATTGGTTGTTGGCCAGAATCATGTATTCGGCCACCATCCGGTCCAGCGGCGCATTGCGCTGGCGCGGCACCAGGCGCACCGGCGTGTCCGGATCGTCCGGATTGCCATCCAGATAGAAGCTGTACTCCACCCGCGAATTGTTCTCGGGCTTGCCGCGCACGTTCTCGCGCTGCGCCGACAAGGCTTGCGCCAGCTTCCACAGCGGGCGCAGCCAGTGGCCGTACGGAATGTCCGCCGACGGGTCAGCCAGGCTGGCTTCCGTCACTTGCGAATCCAGCATGTTGTGGCGCAGGTTCTCGCGCACCACCACACGTTCCAGACGCGTTTCGGATTCGAAGATCTCGCCCGTTTCCGGGTCGGCCACCACATACAGTGACAGCACCGGCACTTCGCGGCCGGCGTCCAGCGAGAACGCCTTGATGACGTTGTCCGGCTGCATCGGGATTTTGTCGCCCGGCATGTAGACCGTGGACAGGCGGGCGCGGGCCAGCTTGTCGAATTCGCTGTCGCGGGTCACGGTAAGACCCGGGGCGGCCACGTGCACTCCGACACGCAGGCGCCCGTCGGGCAGCTCCGTGACGGACAGCGCGTCGTCGATTTCCGTCGTGGTGACATCGTCCACCGAATAGATTTCGGCGTCCGACAGCGGCAGTTCGCGGTCAAGCGGCGGCAGTTCCAGTTCGGGGAATTCCAGCCCGCGCGGGAAGTTCACCGCCAGGAAGCGGCGCTTGTGCAGCGCCAGCGCGTGCGGCCATGCGCCCAGCTCAAGCAGCAGGCGGTCGGGGCTTTTGCCCAACTTGGCGCACGCGGCGTCCAGCGCTTTCCATTGCTGCGAATTCTTGTCCGGGCGAATCAGCAACGACTCCGCCGCTTGAGCGATGGGCTCCGGCAGACGGCCGGCGGCCATCTCGTCTACCCATTCCTGCTGCTGCTCGGCTTGGCGCTGCTTCTTTTCCAGCGCGGCCAGGGCAGCAGCCAGGATGTCGGGCGGGGCAGGGCGGTAACGGCCCTTGCCACGGCGATGAAAGTACGCCGGCGCGCCGTGCAGGCGCATCAGCAACGCGGCCTGTTCCACGGGCGTGGGCGCGTGGCCGAAATAATCCGCGGCCAGCGTGGGCGTGTCGAATTCTTCTTGCGGCGCGCATTCCCACAGGAATTGCAGGTCCAGCGCCTCGGCAGCGGCCGCCGCCTGGCTCATCAGCGTGGCCGGTTCCGGCGACGCGAAGTTGAACAGGGTGTTGGCGCGCTTGATTTTGCTGCGCTTGCCCGACTCCGACTCCACCTGCAGGCTGGCGTCGGTCTCGGACAGGATGTTGCCGGCCTTGAAGCTGCCGTCGTCTTCGTAAAACACATACATGGTGGGGATCTTCCTGGGCGGCGCGCACGCGCCGCCTTGCGCAGCTATATAGAGTGTTGAGGTCTGGTACTGATTATTGGGGGCGAACCTGCTTGTCGCCAAGGGCGAATTCAAGCACCTCGGGCATCCATTGTTCGAAATCGGACAAGCCGTGGTCGCTGCCTTGCACGATACGCTGGGGGCAGCCTGCGTATCGATCGCGCATTTCACGCCAATCCAGCACCTCGTCGCCCGTTGCCGCCAGCAGGAAGTACCGGTCAGGCTGCGTGATGCGAGGGGCGTGGATGGCCGTCAATTCGTCCACATATTCGGGCAGAAAGACGAACGGCGCGTTGGAATGATACATGTGGTGTTCGCCGACCTGGGTCGCCAGGTCACGCGCGGCTTGCACGGCCGGGTTCAACAGCACCGCCTTGCAGCCCAGTTGCTCGGCCAGCCAAGTCGCGTAGAAACCGCCCAGCGACGAGCCAATGACGGTCAGTGCGCGGGGGCTGTCGGCGCCGGCGAGTTGGCGCTGAGCAATGCCCATGGCCAGGTCAATCGCCTCGCGCGGGCTGGCAGGCAGTTGGGGGCATGCCCAGGCGTCGGCCAAGCCGCGCTGGGCCATGGCGTCGGCCATCAGGCGGGCTTTGAATGAATCCGGCGAGGAGCGAAAACCATGCAGGTAGAGAATCATTTCGTGCTCGTCCGGTGGGTGTGGCCTGGGGGCTTGGCGTCTGGCCGTGGCTTCAGCCGCGCGCTTCCAGCGCATTCAGCAGCTTGCCGTGGATGCCGCCAAAGCCGCCGTTGCTCATGACCAGAACCTGGTCGCCCGGGCGGGCGGCGGCGGTTACGGCCGCGACCAATGCATCGATGTCATCGTAACTGGAAGCCCGATCGCCCAGGGGCGCCAGTACGTCGGCCGGATTCCAGCCCAGCGCGTGTTTGCCGCTGTGGGCGCCAAAGCAGAACACCAGGTCCGCGTCGACAAGCGCGTCGGGCAGACGGGCGGCCATGGTGCCCAGCTTCATCGTGTTCGAGCGCGGTTCCAGCACGGCCAGGATGCGCGCTGATCCCACTTGGCGGCGCAAGCCTTCCAGCGTGGTGGCGATGGCGGTGGGGTGGTGCGCGAAATCATCGTAGACCTTGACGCCGTTGACGGTGCCGCGCAGTTCCATGCGGCGCTTCACGCCGGCAAAGCGCGTCAGCGCCGCGATGCCGTCTTGCACGGTCACGCCCACGTGCTCGGCCGCAGCCAGCGCCGCCAGCGCGTTCATGCGGTTGTGTTCGCCGGAGAGCGACCAGCGCACCGTGCCCGCTTCGACGCCATTGCGCAGCACCCCGAATGCGCTGTCGGCATCGGGCGCAGTGGCCTGCCAGGCGCCATCGGCGCCGAACGTGACGGTTTCCGACCAGCATCCACGCGCAATCACGCGGTCCAGCGCATCAGAATGCGTGGGGCGCACGATGCGGCCCGAGCCGGGAATGGTGCGCACCAAATGATGGAATTGCATCTCGATGGCCGCCAGATCGGGGAAGATGTCGGCGTGGTCGTATTCCAGGTTGTTCAGGATGGCGGTGCGCGGACGGTAGTGGACAAACTTCGACCGTTTGTCGAAGAACGCCGTGTCGTATTCATCCGCCTCGATCACGAACGGGCGGCGCGCCGGGTCGTAGCGGGCCGACACCTGCAAATCCTGCGCGACGCCGCCGATCAGGAAGTTGGGCGCAAGGCCTGCGGCTTCCAATATCCAGGCCAGCATTGAACTGGTCGTGGTCTTGCCATGGGTGCCGGCCACCGCCAGCACGTGCTGGCCGGGCAGAACGTTATCGCCCAGCCATTGCGGGCCAGACACATAACGCGCGCCGGATTCCAGAATGGCTTCCATCAGCGGGTTGCCGCGGCTGACGACGTTGCCGATCACGTACAAGTCAGGCTTGAGCGCCATCTGGTCGACGCCGAATCCTTCGATCAGCTCGATTCCCTGTTCGGATAGCTGGGTGCTCATCGGCGGGTACACGCCCGCGTCGCAACCCGTGACCTTGTGGCCGGCGGCGCGCGCGATCAGCGCCAAGCCGCCCATGAACGTACCGCAGATGCCAAGAATGTGCAGGTGCATTGAAAATTCTCCTGTCCTGCATTGTATATATAGCGGCGTGCTGGCCATGCCGGCCCATTGCGCGCAAAACGGCGGCAGCGGTTATGATCGCGCCATGAATCGACGCCTACTTCTTTCCGCCGGCGTGGCCGTAGCCGCCACGGTTGCGGGCGGCCTTACTTTGATGGGCCGCAAATCCCAGAACGCGGCAGCGCCGGCCGCCGAAAGTGACCCCATTCCCGCGCTGATGCAATTGCAGATGCCCGACTTGAATGGCGCAACGCATTCGCTGGCCGACTTCAAGGGCCAGCCCATGGTGGTCAACTTCTGGGCAACCTGGTGCGCGCCGTGCGTGAAGGAAATGCCCGAACTCGACGCCTTGCAGAAAAAGTATCCGCATATCCGCTTTGTCGGCATCGGTGTCGATACCGCAGCGAACATGCAAAAATTTGTCGAGAAAGTGCAAGTTTCCTACCCGCTGTGGGTGATCGGCGCCGGGGCCATTGATACGCTGCGCAAGCTTGGAAATCCCAGCGGCGGCCTGCCTTTTACCCTTGTTTTCAACGCTGATGGCGGAATTAACCGGAAGATACTGGGCGAAATCCAGCCAGATGATCTGAACCAAACCCTATCCAGTCTTAAGGCGTAAGTCTGTTGGACAAATAATAGGAATTGGCGTAAAAAGCTGGTTTATCGGCTGTTTTGCCAACAATTGGCAAACCACTCATTGGCAAGCGCATGGCGCAAAACATACTGGTATTGCATGGCCCGAACTTGAATCTGCTCGGCACCCGGGAACCTCATATCTACGGCAGTTTGACGCTGCCCCAGATCAATGAGCGCCTGGAATTGCTGGCAGGTGAACTGGGCGCCAAGCTGACTGCTTGGCAAGGCAATCACGAAGGCGCGCTGGTTGACCGCATTCAGGCGGCCCGGCAAGACGGCACAGACTTCATCATCATCAACGCGGCGGCTTATACGCACACCAGCGTCGCAATTCGCGATGCGCTGGCTGGGGTCGCGATCCCATTTATTGAAGTACATTTGTCCAATCTGTATAAGCGAGAGCCCTTCAGGCATCACTCTTATCTGTCCGATTTGGCGATAGGCCTTATCAGCGGCCTCGGCGCGGACGGCTACGAGGCGGCTCTGCGTTACGCAGTGCGGCACTGATCTCGCACCAACTCACAGCTTTTACATCTTATACGGCGCGGACCCCACGCTGGGACGCCGTCGACACTATCTCGGGAAGCAGCTTCTATGGACCTTCGAAAACTCAAAACCCTGATCGACCTGGTGGCTGAATCGGGTATCGCCGAGCTGGAAATCACCGAAGGCGAAGGCAAGGTACGCATCGTCAAGTTCTCGCAGACCTTGCAGCCGGTGGCTTACCACCAGCCCGAAGCCGGCGCAGCCGCCGCACCGGTGGCTCAAGCCGCAGCGCCCGCCGCTCCGGCCGCCGAAGCCGCCCCGGTCATCCAGGGCCACGTCGTGAAGGCGCCGATGGTTGGCACGTTCTACCGTTCGCCGAACCCGGGCGCCGCCCCGTTCATCGACGTGGGCGCCACCGTCAAGGAAGGCGACCCGCTGTGCATCATTGAAGCCATGAAGCTGCTCAATGAAATCGAAGCCGACAAGTCCGGCGTCATCAAAGAAATCCTGGTCGAAAATGGTGAGCCCGTCGAGTACGGTCAACCCCTGTTCGTCATTGGCTGATAGCTGAAAATGTTCGAAAAAATCCTGATCGCCAATCGGGGCGAAATCGCCCTGCGCATTCAGCGCGCTTGCCGTGAGCTGGGCATTAAAACCGTGGTCGTGCACTCCGAGGCTGACCGCGAAGCCAAGTACGTGCGCCTGGCCGATGAATCCGTGTGCATCGGGCCCGCGCCGTCGCGTGACAGCTACCTGAACATGCCGGCCATCATTTCGGCCGCCGAAGTGACAGATTCCGAGGCAATTCACCCGGGTTACGGGTTCTTGTCCGAAAATGCCGACTTCGCCGATCGCGTCGAAAAGAGTGGCTTCGTCTTCATCGGCCCGCGTCCCGACACCATTCGCCTGATGGGCGACAAGGTCAGCGCCAAGCGCGCCATGATCGAAGCGGGCGTGCCGGTGGTGCCCGGTTCCGAGGGCGCGTTGCCCGAAGATCCGCAGGAAATCATCCGCATTGCGCGCGAAGTGGGTTACCCGGTCATCATCAAGGCGGCAGGCGGCGGCGGTGGCCGTGGCATGCGCGTGGTGTACACCGAGGCCGCGCTGCTGAACGCCGTCACCATGACGCGTTCGGAAGCGGGCGCCGCGTTCAACAACCCGGAAGTCTATATGGAGAAGTTCCTCGAGAACCCTCGCCATGTGGAAATCCAGGTGCTGGCCGATGGCGGCCGCAACGCCGTCTGGCTGGGTGAACGCGACTGCTCCATGCAGCGCCGTCACCAGAAAGTCATCGAAGAAGCGCCGGCTCCCGGCATCGCCCGCCGCGCCATCGAGCGCATCGGCGACCGCTGCGCCGACGCTTGCCGCAAGATGGGTTATCGCGGCGCGGGCACGTTCGAGTTCCTGTTTGAAAACGGCGAGTTCTATTTCATTGAAATGAACACCCGCATCCAGGTCGAACACCCGGTCACCGAACTCATCACCGGTATTGATCTGGTGCAGCAGCAGATTCTGGTTGCTGCCGGCGAGAAGTTCACGCTGCGTCAACGCGACATCCAGTTCAAGGGTCATGCGATCGAATGCCGCATTAACGCGGAAGATCCGTTCCGCTTTGTGCCCAGCCCCGGCCGTATCACCAACTGGCACACGCCGGGTGGCCCGGGCGTGCGTATCGATTCGCACGCGTACAACGGCTACTTCGTGCCGCCGAACTACGATTCGATGATCGCCAAGGTCATCACGTACGGCGACACGCGTGACCAGGCGCTGGCCCGCATGCGCATTGCGCTGTCGGAAATGGTGGTGGAAGGCATTTCGACCAACATCCCGCTGCATCGCGAGCTGTTGCAAGATGCCCGCTTCATTGAAGGCGGCACCAGCATCCACTATCTGGAAAACAAGTTGGCTCAGCGTCCCTGACCGACCACCTGGGGCCTCGCGGCCCCTTTTTGCCTTTGGGCCTGCCCGCGGCAAAAACCCTTCGGGGCCTTTTAATGTTTTACGGTCATCGGGCCGCGGCATGCGCCGCGGCCCGATGACCAGATGGAAGAATAATCATGCGTGAACTCGTGCTCCATTGCCTAGAGGCGCAGGCCGAAGCCCTGTCGGACGCGCTGCTGGAAGCGGGCGTGCTGTCCGTGTCCGTGGAAGACGCCGACTTCGGCACTGACGTTGAACGTCCCCTGTTTGGCGAGCCCGGCACCGAGCCAGACGTGCAAGCCTGGGACCGCAACCGCGTCGTCGCCCTGCTGCCCGACGGAGCCGATCCCGCGCAGATCATGGAAGAAGCCGCCGCCGCGGGCGAGCTGGACGCGTCAGTATTCGAAGGCTGGAGCCTGCGTGATGTGCCGGACGCCGACTGGGTGCGTTTGACGCAATCGCAGTTCGGGCCCATCCACATTGCCGAACGCCTGTGGATTGTGCCCAGCTGGCACCGCGATAATCCCGACGTGCCGGGCCTGGACCCGGCCGCTGCCGAAGACGGCGCCATCCATATCGAACTGGACCCCGGCCTGGCCTTTGGCACCGGCAGCCACCCCACGACGCATCTGTGCCTGGCCTGGCTGGAAGCCGAGCTGCCCGCGGGCGCGACCTTGTTGGACTACGGTTGCGGTTCGGGCATTCTGGCGATTGCCGCGCGCAAGCTGGGCGCGGGTCCGACGCTGGCGGTCGACATCGACGCGCAGGCCGTGCAAAGCACCGCCTATAACGCCGAGGTCAACCGGGTTGAACTGCAAGCCATGCTGCCCGACGCATTGACCGATGGCACGTTCCAGGTCGTCGTCGCGAACATTCTGTCCAACCCACTGAAGGTGCTGGCGCCGATGCTGGCTGGCCGCGTGGCGGCGGGCGGTCATCTGGTGCTGTCGGGCGTGTTGGAACGCCAGGCCGAAGAAGTGGCCGCCGCCTATGCGCCGTGGATGGCCATGTCGGTTTGGCGTGCGCGCGACGGCTGGGTTTGCCTGCACGGCCAGAAAGCCTGAGCGCAACCCAGGCAGGATTGCATCACATGGCTCTGACTACCCGCTGCCCCCAGTGCGGCACCTCGTTCAAGGTGGTGCCTGACCAGCTTCGAGTCCGCAATGGCCTGGTGCGCTGCGGCGCCTGCTCAACGGTGTTTGACGGCCGCGCCTGCCTGCTGCCGGAATCAGGCGCCCCGACGACATTGCCGCCCGCGCCCGTCGCACCGCCTGCGACGCAGCCCGCGGCGGCGGCTGCCGCGCCGGTGCTGGCAACGCGGGCTGCCCCGCCGGCACCGCCTGCATACGTGCCGCCTGCACCCGCACGGCCCGTCGATGTGCCGGAGCCGCCTCGTTACGTTGCCCCGCGGCC
>NZ_CADIJQ010000028.1 GCF_902859595.1 Achromobacter kerstersii
ACCGGCCCGATTGTGATGGTTCCGTTCGAGCCCACGCCAGAGCCGCCCAGGCGGTGCGCCACCGTGGCGCCGTTCACCTTGAAGACGGAAGACTCGGCCATTGCAGGCGCCAGATTGGACGCATTGTTGATGGCTGCGTAAGGCGTGACGGAGTCGCCTTCGCCCAGCAAGCGCGTCGCCGTCATGAAGCGCTGGAGTTCGGCAGCCGCCGGCCCGACCCGGGTTTGGACGAAGAATCCTTTGATGGAGGGCATGCTTATCATGATGAGGACGCCGATAAGTACGAGCACCGCGGCGAGTTCAACAAGGGTGAATCCTCCTTGGCGGAGGCGCTGGCGGGCAACGCGTGTATTGATGACTTGCAGTTGCATGGTGGTGTGCTTCATGTTGATTTCCAGATACTCAGGATTTGTGGTGACCATCGGCAAGATGGCCGCGATCAGAATTGAGGGTCGGGCACGCTAGCTCATCGAGTCGAGCAATGCGGCGTTTTGCATATCCCAGAGCACGCTTTGATGCCACCCCAAGATGCCCGCCATTGCCAAGACGGCGAGGATCAGAATGACCCAGCGGAGCACTTTCGCCCGCGTTTCGACATGCTTTAGGACAACGGACTCCATTCGGACACGAGTCTTCTGCAATGCGGCGTCCAAGCCCTGGGTGCCTGCAAGATCCTCGAGGTACCAATAGGTCTCCCGGTCCATCAGTCCAACGTCAAAGACCTGCGCGCCTGATTTCGAGTCTTCGAGTCGGTGCTGAATGGCCTGCAAGCGGCCCGTTAGCCAACGAGAAGCCCCGTCGAACTGGAGTTCAATGGCCTCACGTAGCTGCATGGTTTTTCCGGTCCTTGGTTTAACCGCGGTTGCCGCGGTGCTGATGACACCAATGCCCTGAACGTCCCGATAAAGGCGATAGGGCCCCCATCTATCTAGGAACCTTCGTATCGGACCGTCCAGGTAGGGGAACGAGAGCTTGAATGCGATTCCAACTACAAGTGCCCCAAACCAAAGACGAATGCCCTTTTGCCGTATCCATTCGGCAAGATCAAAGAATGCATGGGTGGACGCGCTCAGGTAAGCGCGGGGGACAGCAGGTAATGTGTCGACGATCATCGGGGCAGTGACGTAGGGAAGCGCGACCATAACCACGAGCCATAACACGATCACTGCGATCAGGGAGGTCAGCAGCGTCGTGATCAAGATCCAGCGGAGCTTGGAGTTCAACCGTACGAGGCTGGCCATATCGCGCAGGCCGCTTGATAGGACCGCTTGGTCTTGGCCCTGTAACGAGACAAATTCGGCGACTTCCTTTGGGGGGAGCGTGCCGTGGAGCGTTTTCCCGATGTTGCCCGTTTCGACAATCTTGTGTGCCCAGTATGTCGAAAGGACCCCCCGTGCGCTCCGCCCATAGCGCTGGGCGTCTCCGTCAAGAATGTTCAAGATCGTGCGCTTTCCCTGGGTGTCCTCGGCTATGTCCGCCAGGTACTCATACCAGTCGGCTCGCTTTCGAGCGAACTTTCGCGCGGCTTGCCCAACTCTTGTGAGTACGAACGGCAGTTTCATTCCGGTTTCCTTTCACGTAATAGCGTCGCAAAAGCCTGGAAATGCGGCTCGATGTCCCGTGGATCGATCAGGCCTTGACTCATTTTGTAGACAGCGCAGTCCATGGTGGTCTTGCCTTCCATGTCGGGGTGGTCATATGCGGCCGTCCTGTGACCGGCGTAAATCTCCCGTAGACGTAGCTCATCGCCGCTGCTGATGGCACGAAGCGCTTCTGGATCTGAAGACGGTTCGAACATTTCAGCGACAACTGTCCGACCGGCGTACCCGAACAGCTCCGGAATCCCTTTGATTCGACATTTCTCACAACCGTCCGGATTGCGAACTTTGATGCGACCGCTGCCGAAGTCGTACAGGGTTTCGATAACGTCTAGGTAGCGGGCCCAGTCATCGCGTGATCGGCGCACTCCCAATCTATCGGCGGCGCCTTCCAGCAGTGAATCTGCCGGCAGTGCGCAGTCGCAGGTGACCGGCATCAGTGCTTGGTGCGAGAGCAGCTTCAGAACGCCGGGCGTGCCCAAAGTCGTTCGCGGAACGCCGATTTCGCTGGAGGCAAATCGCTGCGGAATTGAGAGCGCGTGGCCAACGTGCGTCGTTGTATAGAGACTGCTTCCCGATAAGACGATGTCCTGAAACGCCGATCCGGTAAGCGAATCGCGGATTTCGCCAAGAAAGACGTCGCTCGCAGCAGCGCGCTTGAGTGCCATAAGCTTGGACCGCATCGTGTCGCGGTCCGAGCCATCAAGCGATCGAGAGACACTGGCGGCCAACGCGCGCGGAATGGTCAGTTCGACGGGATCTTCGATCGTCATGACCTTGCGTGTTGCGGGCAGCCGCACGATCAATTGGGCGTTGGTGACGGTCTTTCCCGATCCCGGAATGCCGCCCGTCACGATGGCGCCGCCCATGCTTTGCAGGCACCGTTGAAATTTTGCGACGTGCGAAGGCAGGAAGCCCAGGGTTTCCATGTCCACCGGCTCAACTTTGGCGTCCATGTCCAGAATCCGCAGGGTGATGGACGGTCCCTTGTCCGCCACAAATGATCCCCAGCGCAGCATGTAAGAGCGGTCGTCCACAACTTCGTAAAGCCGACCCTGCTGTTCATTGGTCATATCGAGGAATAGCCCGCTGCCGCCGTGGACGTCCAACCAGGCGACGTTGCCCATTTCGATGAGGCGTTCGGTCGGCATCGCCAACTGTTTGGGCGTTGTGTATTGCCCGTCGATCGTCACGCTTACGTGAGAGATTGCCGCCGTGGTGTCGATGTTCAAGTGCATGTCGCTCGCTCCGTTACGGACGGCCCAAGCGGCCAAGTCATGGAACCCGACGCGCACCGCGGAGCGTGCGCCGAGCGCTCGCGTCTTGGACGTGCGCTGCTTAACGTCCTTGGCCTGCATGCGCTCCCGTACTAATGCAAGCAACACGACGGGGTTAACTGTGTACACGTCCACGTTGCCACGCCCTGTGGCCTCCCGAGCGCGTTGGAGAACGGCACGGTATAGGTCGGAGTCCTGTTCCCCTTGCTTGACGAAGACTACGTACCGCTCACCTTCGAGTTCTGCCACGCACGCTTTAGCGGCAGCTTCGGATCCGCACCAATCGACGCGGAGCAGCTCGAACGCGGGGCGCATGTTCTCGACGTCTTCGAAAGAGTCAAGATGGCCTTCTGGAGAATCGTCAGTTTGGATAGGCGTCAGCGACATGCTCAGGACCGGCGCCGGCTCTTCTTCGCGAAAGCCGACGCGCAACATGCGCGTCATTCGCCGAGCCCATTGGAAAATGCTGAACTTCATGGTGCCCTCTCGTCTAGGCAATAGGTGAACGTCTCTTCCTCTTGAGACAGGAACGTGGCGCAGGGAGGGGAAATCTCCAGCAGACGCAAGCCCTGGCCAGCGCCTGTTACCGGTGCGGCTTTCCCGGTCAGATACACGGCCTGTCTGTTTTCCAGTTGCACATGCGCTGCGAGGTGGCGTCCAACGCCCACGATGGCAATTAGCCGCGCCAGGCGTTGTTTCGGCGGTGATGCTGAGGGCGCGGCTGCCTGTTCCGCATCCGCCGGCGTGATTCCTGTCACGGACGGCACTGCGAGCGGCGTGCCAGCAAAAGCAGTCTTCGACTTCTCGCGTTCAATGGCGAGCGCCTGTTTTGCGTCATGCTCCAGCAGCTCGCGCACCAGGTGGCTTGGCGGCGCAGCAGGAGCTTCAGGCGCCACGGAGAGATTGTCGGATTGCGCCGATACGCCGGCAGGTAGGGCAATCGCCAGGGCGAGGCCCGCCAGACAAAGGGCGAGCCGATTGCGCAGCGAAGTTTCACGGCGCGAGTACATAGATATCTCCTTTCAAGGTGGCCGAGAACGCGCTCGCGGCGAGTCCGGGGGCTGAGTCCGGCTGGTAACGCACATGCAACTGCGTTATCTGGGTTGTCGTCGGCAAGGCCAGACCATAGAGCGAGCGCAGGGGCGCATTGATCACCAGTGCGCGGCTGGCGGGCAGCTTCGTGCCCGATGGCATCGGCACAGGTTCTTCCAGGCCGTTGGGCAACTTGATGTTGGGCACGAGAATCTGCACGCTCGCCGGCTTTGCCAGCGTGAAGTCTTGCAATGCGGGCCGAAGCGCTTGCCA
>NZ_CADIJQ010000029.1 GCF_902859595.1 Achromobacter kerstersii
GTCCGATTCCCTCGATTCCCGTTTTGGCTCGGAAGTCATGGGGCACGTCGCGGAATCAAAGGTCTTTCCCAAAGGCCAGATGCGGGAAGACGTTGCATACCAGATCATCACCGACGAACTGTATCTTGACGGAAATGCACGTCAGAATCTGGCGACTTTTTGCCAGACTTGGGACGATGAAAACGTCCACAAGCTGATGGATCTGTCGATCAACAAAAACTGGATCGACAAGGAAGAATATCCGCAGTCGGCCGCCATCGATTTGCGCTGCGTGAACATGATGGCGGACCTCTGGAATGCCCCGACGCCCGCGAACGGCCAGGCGGTCGGCACCAACACCATTGGTTCGTCCGAGGCATGCATGCTGGGCGGAATGGCCATGAAGTGGCGCTGGCGCAAGCGTATGCAGGCCGCCGGCAAGCCTACCGACAAGCCCAATTTTGTTTGTGGTCCCGTGCAAGTGTGTTGGCACAAGTTTGCGCGCTACTGGGATGTCGAGATCCGCGAAATCCCGATGGAGCCCGGCAAGCTGTTCATGGACCCCGAGCGCATGATCGCCGCCTGCGACGAAAACACCATTGGCGTCGTGCCCACGTTCGGCGTGACGTACACCGGCAACTACGAGTTTCCGCTGGCCCTGCACGAGGCGCTGGACAAGCTGCACAAGGACAAGGGCTGGGACATCGACATGCATATCGACGCCGCAAGCGGCGGCTTTCTTGCACCGTTTGTCGCGCCTGACATCGTTTGGGACTTCCGCCTGCCCCGCGTGAAATCCATCAGCTCATCGGGTCACAAGTTCGGCCTGGCGCCGCTAGGCTGCGGCTGGGTCATCTGGCGCGACGCTGCGGCGCTGCCCAACGAACTTGTGTTCAACGTGGACTACCTGGGCGGGCAGGTGGGCACCTTCGCCATCAACTTTTCCCGGCCTGCAGGGCAAGTCATTGCCCAGTACTACGAATTTCTGCGTCTGGGCCGCGAAGGCTACACAAAAGTGCAGACCGCGCTTTATCAGGTCGCGTCTTACATCGCGCAAGAAGTCGCCAAGCTGGGGCCTTACGAGATGATCTGCAGCGGCGATCCGAAAGAAGGCATTCCCGCCGTGTGCTTCAAGATCAAGGAAGGCGCAAAGATCGGGTACACGCTGTACGACTTGTCCGAGCGCTTACGGCTTCGGGGATGGCAAGTGCCGGCATTCGCACTGAACGGGAAGATGTCCGACACCGTCGTGATGCGCATCATGTGCCGGCGCGGGTTCGAGATGGATTTCGCAGCGTTGCTGATCGAGGACATGAAGGGCGCACTGGCCTATCTGGCTGAGCACCCGTCCTTGCACGGCGTCGCCAGCGAAGAAGGGTTCAACCACACCTGAACGTGGTCTGACGCTTTCCCATCCGATCGTCAATAGATCTCCATTCTGGGGGAATGATCTATGCCTGACTCGCTTCCAAACAAAGCGGTGAGCAAGCCTTCGCTCAAAAAACTCGGAATCGGCACCGTCGCGATCATGAACATCGTCGCGGTGGTCAGCCTGCGTGGTTTGCCGGCAGAAGCCGAATACGGTTTGAGCTCCATCTTCTACTACCTCTTTGCTGCGGTATTTTTCCTGATTCCCGTCTCGCTGGTTGCAGCTGAACTGGCAACGGGATGGTCCGAGAAAGGCGGGATCTTCCGCTGGGTGGGCGAGGCCTTCGGGCCACGCCTGGCCTTCCTCGCCATGTTCATGTTGTGGGTCGAGGTCACCGTCTGGTTTCCTACCGCGCTCACGTTCGGGGCGGTATCGCTGGCGTTCATCGGGCCAGACCAGAGATGGGATGAAGCACTGTCCGCCAACAAGTACTTCATCCTGGCCATCGTGCTCGGCATCTATTGGCTAGCCACATTCATTGCGTTCCGTGGCGTGGAGACCTTTGCAAAGGTCTCCAAGTGGGGGGGGATAGTCGGCACCATCATTCCGGCGATTATCCTCATCGTGCTGGGGTTCTCGTATCTGTTTGCGGGCAACACGCCGCAAATCAAGTTGTCTTGGGGCGAGGTGATTCCCGACTTCACCAACTTTGACAACATCGTGCTGGCGGCAAGCATCTTCCTGTTCTATGCCGGCATGGAAATGAACGCCATCCACGTCCAGGAAGTCGATAACCCGAAACGCAACTACCCCATCGCCATCATGCTGTCGGCGGTGGGCACGGTGCTGATCTTCGTGTTGGGTACGCTGGCGATTGCGTTTGTCATTCCTCAATCAGACATCAACCTGACACAGAGTCTGCTGGTGGCCTACAACGACATGTTCAAGTGGGCTGGCGTGGCCTGGCTGGGACCCGTCGTCGCCGTGGCCTTGGCCATTGGGGTGCTTGCGGGTGTGGTGACCTGGGTGGCTGGCCCATCGTCCGGCTTGTTGGTGGTGGCCAAGGCGGGCTACTTGCCGCGGTGGTGGCAGCACACCAATGCGCACGGCATGGCCACGCACATCCTGTTGCTTCAGGCGGTCATCGTAAGCCTGTTGGCGACGCTGTTCGTGGTGTTGCCTTCGGTGCAGGCGGTGTACCAGATGCTGAGCCAGCTGACGGTCATCCTCTACCTGGTGATGTACCTGTTGATGTTCTCCGCGGCAATTTATCTGCGCCGCAGCCAGCCCGACCGTCCGCGGCCTTACCGCATACCGGGCGGGGACATGGGGATGTACATCATCGGTGGCGCCGGATTCGTCGGTTCGTTGCTGGCGTTCGTCTTCAGCTTCATTCCGCCCAGTCAGATCTCCGTGGGCAGCCCCTCCACGTACGTTGAAATACTGGTGGGCTTGACCGTCTTCTTCTGCATCATTCCGTTCTTGATCTACATGGTGCGCAAGCCCGGCTGGCGTGATGAGGACAGTGATTTTGCGCCGTTCACCTGGCAGGCAAAACAGACGGTACCCAGCACAACGGTGACGGGTACGCCCGTGGCTACAAGCAGCGCTTCGCCTGCGGCAAGCGGCTCGGCCACCTCGCCTTCCTCCAGATCCTGATAAGCGAAGCCGGGAAATCCGCTCAACGGATTTCCCGGTTATCGCCGGAGATTCTCATGGCTATTGATCTCAATACGCTGAAGGCGGCGGTTGATGCTGCCTACGCTCAACATCATGCGGCGCCGGGCGGCGCCAACGCTGACTACATTCCCTACCTGGCAAAGGTGCCGTCCGACCTGTCAGGCGTTGTGGTCGTGACCGTCGACGGCGACGTCTTCGCCGCTGGCGACACAGACTATCCGTTCGCTATCGAGTCAATTTCCAAAGTCTGCACACTGGCGCTGGCCTTGGAGGATGTGGGGCCGGACGCCGTACAGGAAAAGATAGGCGCGGACCCGACCGGGCTACCGTTCAATTCAGTCATTGCATTGGAATTGCATGGCGACAAGCCTTTGTCTCCGTTGGTCAACGCCGGCGCGATGTCGACGACTAGCGTCATCAAGGCAAGTTCCGTTGAAGAACGCTGGACGCGCATCCTCGACATGCAGTCGCGGCTTGCCGGCGCAAAGCTTGAGATGTCGCACGACGTCAACCAATCCGAGCAAAGCACGAATTT
>NZ_CADIJQ010000030.1 GCF_902859595.1 Achromobacter kerstersii
CGTCAGGCGTAACTGGTTGAGCTGCTGCGTGTTAACGCAACCGCTCCAATCTTGGAAGAAACACAACGTGTGGGTGATCAGAGGCTAGCTCGATGATCACGCACAAGGGGTATGTAATTGGTGTTGGCTGGCTGCCGACGGTGCAGCCAGATTTTGTATTGAACGACACTTGGAACGCTATATCACCAGGTCAATAACCATCAGTGTTATAGGATCAAGCCTCACGAGCAATTAGTATCGGTTAGCTTAACGCATTACTGCGCTTCCACACCCGACCTATCAACGTCCTGGTCTCGAACGACTCTTTAGGGGGATCAAGTCCCCGGGATACCTAATCTTCAGACGAGTTTCCCGCTTAGATGCCTTCAGCGGTTATCTCTTCCGTACTTAGCTACCCGGCAATGCCATTGGCATGACAACCGGTACACCAGAGGTACGTCCACTCCGGTCCTCTCGTACTAGGAGCAGGCTCCGTCAAGTATCCAACGCCCACGGCAGATAGGGACCAAACTGTCTCACGACGTTTTAAACCCAGCTCACGTACCTCTTTAAATGGCGAACAGCCATACCCTTGGGACCGGCTACAGCCCCAGGATGAGATGAGCCGACATCGAGGTGCCAAACACCGCCGTCGATATGAACTCTTGGGCGGTATCAGCCTGTTATCCCCAGAGTACCTTTTATCCGTTGAGCGATGGCCCTTCCATTCAGAACCACCGGATCACTATGTCCTGCTTTCGCACCTGTTCGACTTGTCAGTCTCACAGTCAAGCACGCTTATGCCATTGCACTATCAGCACGATTTCCGACCGTACCTAGCGTACCTTCGAACTCCTCCGTTACACTTTGGGAGGAGACCGCCCCAGTCAAACTGCCCACCATGCACTGTCCCCGATCCGGATAACGGACCAAGGTTAGAACCGCAAACAAACCAGGGTGGTATTTCAAGGATGGCTCCACGTAATCTAGCGACTACGCTTCAAAGCCTCCCACCTATCCTACACAGGCCGGTTCACAGATCAATGCAAAGCTACAGTAAAGGTTCATGGGGTCTTTCCGTCTAGCCGCGGGTAGATTGCATCATCACAAACACTTCAACTTCGCTGAGTCTCAGGAGGAGACAGTGTGGCCATCGTTACGCCATTCGTGCAGGTCGGAACTTACCCGACAAGGAATTTCGCTACCTTAGGACCGTTATAGTTACGGCCGCCGTTTACCGGGGCTTCGATCAAGAGCTTGCACCCCATCACTTAACCTTCCGGCACCGGGCAGGCGTCACACCCTATACGTCGACTTTCGTCTTTGCAGAGTGCTGTGTTTTTAATAAACAGTCGCAGCCACCGATTCTCTGCGACCCCATCATGCTAAGCGCGCAGGCGCTTCACACTACCGGGGTATACCTTCTCCCGAAGTTACGGTATCAATTTGCCGAGTTCCTTCTCCTGAGTTCTCTCAAGCGCCTTGGAATATTCATCCCGTCCACCTGTGTCGGTTTGCGGTACGGTCTCGTACAGCTGAAGCTTAGAGGCTTTTCTTGGAACCACTTCCAATCACTTCGCAAGCAATGCTCGCTCGTGCCATACCCTTGATTTACGCGCCCGGATTTGCCTAAGCGCCATCTTCGATACAGCAACAGGGACATCCAACACCCTGATGATCTTCCGCGATCCGTCCCCCCATCGCACTGTACGACGGTACTGGAATATTAACCAGTTTCCCATCAGCTACGCATCTCTGCCTCGCCTTAGGGGCCGACTCACCCTGCGCCGATGAACGTTGCGCAGGAAACCTTGGACTTACGGCGAGGGGGCTTTTCACCCCCTTTATCGCTACTCATGTCAGCATTCGCACTTCTGAT
This sequence comes from Achromobacter kerstersii, assembly GCF_902859595.1. Taxonomy (GTDB): domain Bacteria; phylum Pseudomonadota; class Gammaproteobacteria; order Burkholderiales; family Burkholderiaceae_B; genus Achromobacter; species Achromobacter kerstersii. The sequence goes on from NZ_CADIJQ010000030.1 coordinate 1,859, forward strand.
ACCTCCAGCAGCCTTTACAAGCCACCTTCGCAGGCTTACAGAACGCTCTCCTACCGCGTGCACTAAAAGTGCACACCCGCAGCTTCGGTTTATCGCTTAGCCCCGTTACATCTTCCGCGCAGGACGACTCGATCAGTGAGCTATTACGCTTTCTTTAAAGGATGGCTGCTTCTAAGCCAACCTCCTGACTGTCTATGCCTTCCCACTTCGTTTCCCACTTAGCGATAATTCGGGACCTTAGCTGGCGGTCTGGGTTGTTTCCCTCTTGAGTCCGGACGTTAGCACCCGGTGCTCTGTCTCCCAAGCTGTACTTGCGGGTATTCGGAGTTTGCCATAGTTTGGTAAGTCGCCATGACCCCCTAGCTATAACAGTGCTCTACCCCCCGCAGTAATACTTGAGGCACTACCTAAATAGTTTTCGGAGAGAACCAGCTATTTCCAGATTTGTTTAGCCTTTCACCCCTATCCACAGCTCATCCCCTAATTTTTCAACATTAGTGGGTTCGGTCCTCCAGCACGTGTTACCGTGCCTTCAACCTGGCCATGGATAGATCATCTGGTTTCGGGTCTACACCCAGCGACTGAATCGCCCTATTCGGACTCGCTTTCGCTACGGCTTCCCTATTCGGTTAACCTTGCCACTGAATGTAAGTCGCTGACCCATTATACAAAAGGTACGCAGTCACCCCACAAGGAGGCTCCTACTGTTTGTATGCATACGGTTTCAGGATCTATTTCACTCCCCTTCCGGGGTTCTTTTCGCCTTTCCCTCACGGTACTGGTTCACTATCGGTCGATCACGAGTATTTAGCCTTGGAGGATGGTCCCCCCATCTTCAAACAGGATTTCACGTGTCCCGCCCTACTTGTCTTACGCTTAGTTCCACACACAAGATTTCGCCTACAGGGCTATCACCTGCTACGGCCGGACTTTCCATTCCGTTCGACTATCTTGCGTGCTAAAACGTAAAGGCTCTTCCGATTTCGCTCGCCACTACTTTCGGAATCTCGGTTGATTTCTTTTCCTCGAGCTACTGAGATGTTTCAGTTCACCCGGTTCGCTTCCACTAGCCTATGTATTCAGCTAGGGATACCGCATTGCTGCGGTGGGTTTCCCCATTCGGACATCTACGGATCAAAGCTTGTTTGCCAGCTCCCCGTAGCTTTTCGCAGGCTACTACGTCCTTCATCGCCTGTGATCGCCAAGGCATCCACCATATGCACTTAGTCGCTTGATCCTATAACGCTGTAGGCTATAGGACCTGAGTATTAGCGTTTGTGCCGTTCATAAGTTTCAAAGCAGTCTGAGGTTATTCACCCCAGTCTTGAGAACTTGGAACAAAATAATGCAATCACAACCCGTACTTATTTTCTTCAGCTTGCGCTGAGTACT
>NZ_CADIJQ010000031.1 GCF_902859595.1 Achromobacter kerstersii
GTTGGCCTGCCGGCAAAGAGTGGCGTTGGGGGCGGCATTCTTGCCGTTGTGCCAGGCAAGATGGGAATTGCTGCGTTCTCGCCGCCTTTGGACCCCGTGGGCAACAGCGTCAGAGGGCAACTGATGGTGGCGGCTGTGGCGAAGGCCATGGGATACAACCTGTATGCCGCATGAGCTGACCGCCGTGGGTGATCAAGGACGCCGATGACCCAAACGCCGCCCACCCCTCGGTTAAGCGCCAGCGAGAAACTGGTGGTCGCCGGCGCTGCGGCGGCGACGTATGTTGGCGCGTCAATGGGCGGCGCGGTGAGCCTCGCGCTTCCGCATATCGCTTCTGACCTGCACTTCACCGCCGCGCAAGTGCAGTGGATTATCTCGGGCTATCTGTTGGCGCGGATTGCCGGTTTGCGGCCCGGCGGCGCGCTGTGCGACCGCCTTGGCGCACGCCGGATTTTCCTGTTGAGCATGACGGGGTTCGCCGTCACGTCAATCTTCTGTTCGCTGGTCAGCTCGGAAGCGCTACTGATCGGCCTGCGCTTTGTTCAAGGCGCATTCGCCGCGTTATTGTCGCCATCCGCGCTCGTGCTGTTGCGCTCTCACACGCCGCCCAGCAAAATAGCGGCGGCAATGAGTATCTGGTCCGCCGCCGGGATGGCGGGTTTTGGTCTGTCACCCGTGCTGGGCGGCATGCTGTTGGATGCCTGGGGCTGGCGGTCCATCTTCTGGGTGACCGCGCTTGCCACGATTCCCATCGTCTTTGTCGGCTTCCGGATTCGTGAGAAGGCCGCGCCGCAAAGCACGGCACGCAAGCCTTCGATTCTGGGTGAGCTGGCGGTGGCCGCCATGCTTGCGGCGGTTGCGTATTTTGTAGGCCAGTATGACTGGGCCATGCTTTGCTATGCGCTGGCCGCCGCGCTCATCCTCTGGCTGCTTGTCAAACGCGAAGCCGCGTTGCGGCCAGACACGTGGATGCGCGGGTTTGCGATGGCGCCGCAGGTATGCGTGGGCGTGTTCACGTTCGCGGCTATCGTCGGTTCGATGCTGTGGGCATCCTATTTCATTCAGGTCGACTTGCGCCAAAGCGGGTTGGTATTTGGACTGGGCTGCCTGCCGATGGCGGCGGCCGGCTTTCTCGCGTGCTTCATCACGGAGCCGTTGCTGGCCTCCAAAAGATCCAACCTGACCTTCTTGCTCGCCGGACTTTCGATCCTTGGCTTAGGAAGCGTGGCCTACATCGCCGAGCGCAATGCGTCGCTTCCTTGGGCGATATCCGCACTTGCGTTTGCCGGCCTTTGCTACGGCTTTGCCAATGCATCGGTCACGGCAGTCATCATGAGCATCTTCCCGGCGGAGCGATCCGGGGATGCCTCTTCCATTGCAACGCTATCCAAACAGTTTGGCCAGTTGCTGGGCATTACCGTGGTGGCGAAATTTCGCGACTTGTCAGGAAAAGCGGGGGGATCTGACCCTGCGTTGTTCTATTTCCTGTTGATGTGCGGCGTGGCGGTTGTGGTGTGTGCGGCGTTGCACGCAATGCAGGGGCGTCGATTGGTCATCCGCGCTTAAGCGCACAAAAAAGACCGCAAGAGCGGCCTATGCAGAGAGGTTTGGCCCCACCTGTCACGCAAGTTCCAGGTGAGGCCCGTAGCGATTACTGCTTATTCATGCCGACGAGTGCGTCGCGCAGTTTGATTTTCGGATTTTCAGTGCAGTGCTTAACCAAAAGAGGGGTCTTGGTGGTGATGCCTTCGACATTGAGAACGGCGTCTTCGGGCTTGCCCTTGTGGTTGAGGGCTTCAGCGTAGCTGACGACGATGGGCCGATAGCTTTCTTGGACGCCCAGGAAATCCTGGCAATCCCACAAGGCGAGTGGCTTCTTTGCATCGGCCGCAATGCTGGCCCCCGAAAAGGCCATCGAACCGATAAGGCCAATCATCAAAAGCTGCTTCTTCATGGTCGAGCTCCTAATCGTACTAAGGATGAGGGTAGCTTTGTAAATAT
>NZ_CADIJQ010000033.1 GCF_902859595.1 Achromobacter kerstersii
GGGAGTGTCATAAATTTTGTGTTTGAGGCCTAACATACCGCTCAAGGAACACATGTATGGCCACAAAGAAAAAGCTTCCCCTGAGGGAATTACCGTCGATCCCGGCGGATCTGGTTGATCAGTTCGTTAAGGGTCCGATGACCGCCGAGGCGGTGCAGGACCTGTCGATGGCGTTCAAGAAGGCGCTGATCGAGCGGGCGCTGGGCGCCGAGCTAGGGCACCATCTGGGGTATCCCTCGGGCGGAGATCGCCCCGAGGAAGCCACCAATCAGCGCAACGGCAAGAGCCGCAAGACGGTGCTGACCGATGACGGGCCGCTGCGGGTGGAGATCCCGCGTGACCGTGACGGCAGCTTCGCCCCGATCCTGATCCCCAAGCACGAGCGCCGCTTTACCGGGTTTGATGACAAGATCATCGCGATGTACGCCCGGGGCATGACGGTGCGCGAGATCCAGGGGTTCCTGGTCGAGCAGTACGGCACCGAGGTCTCGCCGGAGTTCATCAGCTCGGTGACCGACGCGGTCATGGACGAGGTCACGGCCTGGCAGACGCGTCCCTTGGAGGTGATGTATCCGGTGGTGTTCTTCGACGCCCTGCGGGTCAAGATCCGCGAGGATGGTGTCGTGCGCAACAAGGCGGTGTACCTCGCGCTGGGGGTTTTACCCGACGGCACGCGCGACATCCTGGGCCTGTGGATCGAACAGACCGAGGGGGCCAAGTTCTGGATGAAGGTGTTCAACGAACTGAAGACCCGAGGCACGCAGGACATCCTGATCGCCGTCACCGATGGCTTGAAGGGCATGGAGCAGTCGCTAAACGCGGTGTTCCCGGCCACGACGCTGCAGACCTGCATCGTGCATCTGATCCGCTCCAGCCTGGACTACGCCAACTGGAAAGAACGCCGGGTAGTGGCAGCGGCCTTGAAGCCGATCTACACCGCGCCGACCGTTGAGGCTGCGCTGGCCGCGCTCGCCGAGTTCGAGCAAGGACCGTGGGGCCAGCGCTATGCGCCGATCGCACAGGCATGGCGCAGGGCCTGGGATCGGGTGATCCCGTTCTTTATGTTCCCGCCGGCGATCCGCAAGGTGATTTACACCACCAACGCCATCGAGAGCATCAACGCGCAGTTGCGCCGGGCGGTGAAAACGCGGGGTCACTTCCCCAGCGATGAGGCCGCCACCAAGCTGCTGTGGCTGGTCCTGCGCAACGTCACTGAGGGCTGGGGCAGCGCGACACATGACTGGAAGGCCGCCATGAACCAGTTCGCCATTATTTACGCTGAACGCTTCACTGACCCGTATCGCTGAGATAGCATCAACACGCCTGATCCTCCACGGGATCAGGCACTGAGTGCCTTAAACACAAAAAAACTGACACTCCC
>NZ_CADIJQ010000034.1 GCF_902859595.1 Achromobacter kerstersii
TGTGGTGGTCAAGTTTTAGTGGACACGTCGATAGGTGTTTTTTGGACGCTGGCTGGCTTCATAGGCAGCCGGCGTCAGATAGCCCAGCGTAGAGTGCAGCCGCCGGGTGTTGTAGAAGTTCTCGATATAGTCCTGGATGTCACGCTGTGCATCGGTCCGCGTGGCGTATCGGCTTGTCCAGAGTCTTTCGACCTTGAGGCTCAAGAAGAATCGCTCCATGACGGCGTTGTCCCAGCAGTTGCCTTTGCGGCTCATGCTGCACTGGATGCCATGGTGAGCCAGGACCGCCTGATACTCGCCGCTGGCGTATTGGAAGCCCCGATCCGAGTGCAGTAACAACCCGCGGGCAGGTCGTCGCTGGCGGATCGCCATCTCCAGGGCCTGCCGCACCATGGGGGTATGCGTGGTCGGTGAGGTTGCCCAGCCGACCACGCGCCGTGAGTAAAGATCAAGCACGACGGCTAGATACAGCCAGCCTTGCGTGGTTCGGATGCAGGTTATATCGGTCACCCAGGCCCGGTTCGGCTGATCCACATCGAACTGCCGATCCAGGACGTTCTTGAACGTCGGCTTGCCCACGTCGGTGATCGTGGTGGCGATGAACCGACGCTTCCAGACCGGCCGCAAATGCGCTTGGCGCATCAGGGTGCGAGCCCGGTAGCGGCCGATCTGCACTCCGTCAGATCGCAGCGCGCGGGAGATGCGCCGACTGCCGTAGGTCGAGCCGCTGGCACTAAAAGCCGCCGCAACATAGACCTGCTCGCGCACGGTCTTGGGCCTTACCCGTCGACTACGCTGGGCGTAGTAACCGGAGCGACTAACGCCGAGCATCCGGCAGGTGTGGCTGACGGCATAGGCCTTCTGTTGCAGATGCGCCACCAGTGCAAAGCTCACTTGAGCTCGCGGGCAAAGAAGGCCGAGGCTTTTTTTAATAACTCATTGTCCAGCTTGGCTTGGCGCAGCTCCAGCTCCAACTCGCGGATACGTCGCTGCTCCGGGGTGATCGGCAGCCCCGGGCCGGGCTTGCCCAACACGTCCGCCTTGTACTGCACCAGCCAGCGCCGCAGCGCTGTCTCACCAAGCCCCAATGATGCACAGACCTCGGGCACGCCAAGGCCCTTGTCTGTCACCATCCGCACCGCCTCGAGCTTGAACTCCGCCGTAAAGGCACGCCGTTTTATCTTGGTCATGACTCACCTCCTAGGTTCAACCTATCTGGGTGTCCACCAAAATTAAACCACCACA
>NZ_CADIJQ010000035.1 GCF_902859595.1 Achromobacter kerstersii
GAAGATACCGTCTTGGCCGTCAAGTAGAAAAAGCGTAATCAGGCCTATAAGGTTGCCGCGTCTTGAGCACACCGAAGCACAGATGTACCACCTTGCGCATGCAGGCGCCCAGGGCCGACATCTTGGTCTTGCCCGCGGCCAACAGCCGTTGATACAACGCCCGAACATGGGGGTTGTGTTTGGAGGCAACGACGCCGGCCATGTACACCTTGGCCCGTACGTCTGCAGGACCCGCCTTGGACATGCGGCTGCGTCCTCGCAGCGATGTGCCTGACTGCCGCTGCACGGGAACCAAGCCCAGATACGCCGCCAGATCCTCTGCACACTTGAACTGATGCGTGCGCATCACCCTGAGCATGGTTCTGGCCACCTTCGGACCAACACCGGGGATGGTCGACAGCAGCTTGGTGTCGTCCTTCAGGTCAGGATGACGGTCGATGTGATCGTCAATGGCCTTCTCAAGACGAGCGATCTCCTTGTCATAGAAGCTCAAGGTATCGCTGATCGAACGCTCCACCAGCTCCGAGGCCGCGCTGGCCTCGATCTTCTCCTGGCGGTTCATCGTGCGCAGCCGGTCCTTGGACAACGCTTCCAGTTGGGTGATTAAGGCACGTAGTTCGCGCACATGCGCCGGTGGGGGCTGCCAGGCCGCAGGCCTCATCGCCACGCCATAACGAGCCAGCACCAGGCTGTCGAGCGCATCCGTCTTGGAGCGCATCGCCAACGCCCGACTGAAGTCGTGCACGTTGGCCGCGTTGGCAACCGACACCGTTATGCCGCCGTCATGCAGCGTCGTGGCGGCCTGCTCGTGATAAGGGCCTGTAGCTTCCAGCACGGCGTGGACCTGGTCGGCCGCCACCCCATGCTTGGTGCACCATCGAACCAGTTCCTGTACACCGTCCCGGCTATTAAGGACAACCTTACTCTTGCGCTTGTCGTTCTCTGGATCCAGCAGCAGCGTGCAGTCCAGCTTCAGCTTGGAGACATCAATACCCAGATAGATCATCGTTCATACCCCCTCATACACAGAAAGTATGCCAACTGCGCCCACTTACCTTGTGCATGCAGGGTCAAACCCTAGGCTACCGTCCAGTGTCCGCGATGGCGTCAGAGGTGAGAGACAGGGGTTTAGTCTTCAGAACAGGGTCGACCACCTAAGGGAGCCGCAGAAACTCACCTGTCTCTCGTGGAATGGTAGCTAACCATTCCAGGGCTCAAGATACAAGG
>NZ_CADIJQ010000036.1 GCF_902859595.1 Achromobacter kerstersii
ACGAGATTCTATGGTTTGGGTCAACCCATAACCGGCCGCAATTTCCCAGGATCGAAGGACTGACCAGTGCGCCAGACCCCGTAGGCGATGCGCAAGAGTTTGCGCGCAATCACCACCAAGGCTGCCGTCGAAGCCAGGCCGCGTGCCCGGAGCATGGCGTAGTAATCCTTGAAGTAGATCGAACGCGCTGCCGAACTGGCCGCGTTGTAGAGCAAGGTCCTGGCTGCCTTGTCTCCCTGTTTGCTCAAGCGCCGCCGGCCCGTCTTTCTACCGGACTCGTTCGGCCTGGGGTCCAGCCCGCAGAAGGCCACGGCTGCATCGCTGCTGGCGAAGTGGACCCGGTTGAACAAGGTCGTCAGGGCCGCGCCATTGATCGGGCCGATGCCGCAGATGCTAGTCAGCAGGCCGTAGGTCTTGGCCCACTCACTGTCGGCCTTGATCGTGGCGATCAACTCCCGCTCAAGCTGTTTGGCCCACAAGTTCAGGCTTGCCAGGGCCTTCTTCTGATGGCTGCTGGCGCAACCATGGCGCTGCGCGGACAGCCTCAACGACGTGCCTACGCGCACCACCGTTGACCGAAGCGCCTGGAGCGACTTGGCCTGTTGCAGCTCTGGCGATATTGGCTGATAACGGTGTAGTTTTGTACGCCGCTGTGCGATGTACTGCGCAATAACCTCGGCATCCAGACGATCGGTCTTGCCCCGGTTGCCCAACGAGATGGCGTAATGATGCACATGGGTAGGGTTCAGGACGTAAACCTCAAATCCCTGGTCGTGCGCCGTGCGGGCCAACAACTCCTGGTAGCCCCCGGTCGCCTCCATCGCGATCACGCTGCCGACGGGCAAACGCTTGAGCCAACCGACGATACTGGAACGATTGTTGGGCAGCACGCCCGCCACAATCCCTCCTTCATGACCGGCAACTTGCAGCTCAAACTTACCGACATCGACCCCAATAAAACAGCCTGATGTTTGCATGATTGCTCTCCCTGCGATACGTTAAGTCCGCTGGGGTAGCCTCGCCTCGGGCGTTACCTTGCGATCAATCGGCGGTCCTGGCCGCTAGATTCCTTATCGACGCTGTGAGGCGGGGTGGGATGCTCTCGTTGTGGCAGTCCGGCGCCTACCGGCTGATGGATGACGACGTCCCATACCCCAGCGCCCTCCCCACTGCAGAGGGCGCACCTACACCATACAAGGATGAC
>NZ_CADIJQ010000037.1 GCF_902859595.1 Achromobacter kerstersii
CGCAAGGTGGTACATCTGTGCTTCGGTGTGCTCAAGACGCGGCAACCTTATAGGCCTGATTACGCTTTTTCTACTTGACGGCCAAGACGGTATCTTCAGATTCCCTCGGGCGCATCGAGGTTGCGCGCAGTCAGGGCCACCGCGCCGACGGGCTGCCGCCGTCTTGGCCTGATGCGCTGCTAGGGTGTGCCTAAGTGACGAGTGCTGCGGTGCTCGCCGAGTCGCGGCCGCGCGGGCGGCCTTACTCGGCATACGCGTTGGTGGTCGATTGGACGGTGTTCGCTTTCGCGAATTTGTAGAGGTGTTTGCTAGTGGTCCTCTCCGCAGTTTTTTTTGGGGGGGTAAAGGGGTGGCGCGCGTCCGGCACCGCCTTGCGCGTGCAGACCCGCCGCGCGCCACCGCACCAGGGTTCAAGTGCCGACCATCATTCGTAGGATGCGTGCAGCGCGGCAAGCCGCGCAAAAGAACATGGATATTTTTGGTGTCAGACTGCATTTTCCAGATGGCGCTTTCGCTCTGCCTGCCGATAAGTGCAGTCTGAAACGAAATTAAATGCAGTCTGAAACCGAAATTAAATGCAGTCTGAGTCCTGATCCAAGACTCCTGATCCACAAGGGCATTCACAGCAAGCGCGCAGCGGCAGCGCAACGCCGCCAGACACCGCCAAGTCCCCGAGGCCGCCCGCGCGGCCGACCAGGGACGACCCCGCAAGATGCTCCAAGCCACATTCGCCATCAAAAAGAACTCGAGCACCGCACCCACACGCGAAGCGCGACCCATCACGACGCAAGACAAACGCGTAAGCCCCCCAAGGCCGCCCGCACGGCCGGCCGGGGGCGGGCCCCGCAAGATCTTCCACCACCCAAAAACTCGTGGTGAGAACCTTAAAAACCCCGGTCTCCCCCGCTGACGTCAGATTGCAACTTCCGGAGCCCGGGGTGTCGGGGGCCTGGGGTGCGCGGGGCGTCGATAAGCCCGAGGGAATCTGAAGGAACCCGCTGAAGGCGGGTGACGAGATTCTATGGTTTGGGTCAACCCATAACCGGCCGCAATTTCCCAGGATCGAAGGACTGACCAGTGCGCCAGACCCCGTAGGCGATGCGCAAGAGTTTGCGCGCAATC
>NZ_CADIJQ010000038.1 GCF_902859595.1 Achromobacter kerstersii
GATTGATCGGGGAGCGTGCATGCAACGATATGCGTGCCATGTCGATGCATCTGCGCAAAAGCAGCGGCGCCAGAGAAAAGCGTTGCTCTGCTCTTTGCACGCGTTTCGCTTCCTTTGGCAGCCAACAAGCCGACCGACGAACTGCGCGCATCACTTTGCACAAAGTGCGTTGCCCGTGCTTTGCGGGCGGTCTTGAGGGCAAGCTTTTCCAGGTCTTCCCCGAGGACGGTGCGCCACTTGAGCCCGAGGACAAGTTGATTCGGCGAGCCCGGTATCGCGACGAGCTTGTAGCTCGTGCGCCGAGCGACTTTCTGTCGCGTTGCCACGGTCAGAATCCTTCTTCTGGAATTGCGGTTACCAACACCACCGTCAGCAGTTGCTGCTCTTGCGAGGCGTCAGACCCGCCCATGAGCATCGGTGCCTTGTCGTCGAGACGGCGGCGGGTCGAACTGTCGGCAGACTGTTGATATCCGCCAATGACCACTTGCTCTCCGGGGCGAACCATTACCTGCTGTACGCGCCCTTGGCCACCGATGTTGGTCTGCTGCACGAACGATTGATCATCACGCGACCCAACCGGCTCCTTCTTCATTTCGATGAGTCGGGTGTCGTCGTAGGCAATCGTCAAGAGCACCTGGCCGTCGTCCTGCGCATCGGGCACGACGGTGAGGAAGGTGCCGACCGTCTTTTCGTCTTGCGTAACCGTGACCGTGGGAGCCGAGCTGTCGGACGTGCTCTGAGTTTGTTGCAGATCCTTGATGTACTGAAAGGTGTTTCGCGTGTCGTACTTCGCGGGTCGGCGGTTTTGCGAGAGAAGCGGAATGCTCTTGTGATTGACGATCGAACCGAGCTGGGAAAGCGCGCTCAGTGCGATGTTGGTGCCGGCGAAGGGACCACTGCCCACCGATGCGCCCACGCTGCCGGCAGCTTTGGCCACGTCGAGCAAGCGGCCGACGCCAATTGCCGATGCAGTGTTTTCGCGCCCAAGGCTGTTGAACAGAATCTTCCAGTCGATGCTCCCTTGGTTGAGTCGGTCGCGTTGGACCGTGATTTCTTCGAAGAC
>NZ_CADIJQ010000039.1 GCF_902859595.1 Achromobacter kerstersii
AAGCGAAACGCGTGCAAAGAGCAGAGCAACGCTTTTCTCTGGCGCCGCTGCTTTTGCGCAGATGCATCGACATGGCACGCATATCGTTGCATGCACGCTCCCCGATCAATCCGTATGGTTGGCGGCGGTCGTCGACGGGGTGGTGCAGACGGGCGGCGACACGATATTCCCCGACCAGGAAAAAGCAAAGAACGCGGTCGAAGAACTGACTGCGCGCTACCGGGAACACCAGGTCCACAGCAACTACATCACGCAAGCGCGTTTGTTCTCGTTGCAACAGCTCACTGCACATGTGAATGGACAGTCTGCTTTGCGCAGGGCGTCCTTTAGGCTGTCCATGGTGTCGCCCATATGGTGGGTGCTCATAGCTGCGGTCGTCGCCTACGAGGCATGGGATTACGGATCCGCTTGGTGGGACGAACGGCAGGCGAAACTACATGAAGAGGCCCAGGCGGCACAGCCCCATTTCGACGCCAAAGCGCTATGGGGAAGCGCTATCAGCGCTTGGGCTAAGTCGGTAAAGACCCAGGGCGGCGCGGGCATGACTGAACTTCTCAATGTCATCCTGACGGTACCAGTAGAGCCCGGGCGCTGGCGGTTGACGGAAGTCGACTGCCGACCAAGCGCCGGGTCGTGCACCGCCACATACCGCCGTACACGTCTGGCCGACAACCATACGCTGCGGGCAGCACTGGCCGAATCGTTTCGCATCGTCCATCCGGATTTGGATACTGCTACCGCAACATGGCCACTTCCGAAGGCGCGCTCGGCGCCAACTGTGGCCTTGCGGGACCTCCCGACGGCAGCTGCGATCCAGACAACGTGGGAACCAAGCTGGCAAGCGCTTCGGCCCGCATTGCAAGACTTCACGCTGGCAAAGCCGGCGAGCGTGCAGATTCTCGTGCCCAACATCAAGTTGCCCAACGGCCTGGAAGAACCTGTGCCG
>NZ_CADIJQ010000040.1 GCF_902859595.1 Achromobacter kerstersii
AAGCGAAACGCGTGCAAAGAGCAGAGCAACGCTTTTCTCTGGCGCCGCTGCTTTTGCGCAGATGCATCGACATGGCACGCATATCGTTGCATGCACGCTCCCCGATCAATCGGTATGGTTGGCGGTGGTCATCGACGGGGTGGTGCAGACGGGCGGCGACACGATATTCCCCGACCAGGAAAAAGCAAAGAACGCAGTCGAAGAACTGACTGCGCGCTACCGGGAACACCAGGTCCACAGCAACTACATCACGCAAGCGCGCTTGTTCTCGTTGCAACAGCTCACTGCGCATGTGAATGGACAGTCTGCTTTGCGCAGGGCGTCCTTTAGGCTGTCCATGGTGTCGCCCATATGGTGGTTGCTCATAGCTGCGGTCGTCGCCTACGAGGCATGGGATTACGGATCCGCTTGGTGGGACGAACGGCAGGCGAAACTGCAAGAAGAGGCCCAGGCGGCGCAGCCCCATTTCGACGCCAATGCGCTATGGGAAAGCGCTATCAGCGCTTGGGCTAAGTCGGTAAAGACCCAGGGCGGCGCAGGCATGACCGAACTTCTCAATGTCATCCTGACGGTACCAGTAGAGCCCGGGCGCTGGCGGTTGACGGAAGTCGACTGCCGACCAAGCGCGGGGTCGTGCACCGCCACATACCGCCGTACACGTCTGGCCGACAACCATACGCTGCGGGCAGCATTGACCGAATCGTTTCGCATCGTCCATCCGGATTTGGATACTGCTACCGCAACATGGCCACTTCCGAAGGCGCGTTCGGCGCCAACCGTAGCCTTGCGTGACCTCCCGACAGCAGTTGCGATCCAGACAACGTGGGAACCAAGGTGGCAAGCGCTTCGGCCCGCATTGCAAGACTTCACGCTGGCAAAGCCGGCGAGCGTGCAGATTCTCGTGCCCAACATCAAGTTGCCCAACGGCCTGGAAGAACCTGTGCCG
>NZ_CADIJQ010000041.1 GCF_902859595.1 Achromobacter kerstersii
CGTTCATAAGTTTCAAAGCAGTCTGAGGTTATTCACCCCAGTCTTGAGAACTTGGAACAAAATAATGCAATCACAACCCGTACTTATTTTCTTCAGCTTGCGCTGAGTACTTAATAAGTACATTTCGTTGTGCTTCTTCCAGATTGTTAAAGAACGAATATAGCTGTTAGGTAAAACCTAACTCATAACGCTGACAACAGCGCTATGAGTTAGCCTCTACATCACCACCGAAGTGATATTTGAGAATCAATGGTGGAGGTGAACGGGATCGAACCGATGACATCCTGCTTGCAAAGCAGGCGCTCTCCCAGCTGAGCTACACCCCCATATTCCACACAGTGAGAACACTTGCGCAAAATATTTTGGTGGGTCTGGTTGGATTCGAACCAACGACCCCCGCCTTATCAAGACGGTGCTCTAACCAACTGAGCTACAGACCCAAAACCTTCTCGGATCAGTAGTCAGGTTGCTGCAAACCCAGGGAAGAATCCCTCGACCCAAGCCTACAACTGATCCCAGCTATATTAAACAACCGATAAGAGTGGACACTTAACACGAGCACTTAAGCTCTGAAAGGAGGTGATCCAGCCGCACCTTCCGATACGGCTACCTTGTTACGACTTCACCCCAGTCATGAATCCTACCGTGGTAATCGCCCC
>NZ_CADIJQ010000042.1 GCF_902859595.1 Achromobacter kerstersii
CGTCAAAAGCATCATCAGCAGCAAGGAAATCGGCGCATGGCGCGAAGGCCGCGCCGCCGACGCCGCCGACCAACTGCTCACCGCCATGCACGGCGCCAGCAAGCGCCTGCATCAACACCTGAGCGCGGGTGCAAAGTCCGCCGTCGATGCGGTTCACGTGGGCGGGACATGGCTGTACCGCAAGGCGCAGATGACCCAAGTCGTGATCCAACTCACGGTGGGGGAATTGCTGTCCATCTGCGCGGAAGAGCTGCAACGCGTCGGCGAGTCCCTGCAACAAGACGCCAGCCGGCGCGTGCGCGCGTTCGTCTTCGCAGGCTTGATCAGCATCCCCGATCCAGCGGTGAGAAACACGTTGATTGACGTGACGTTATGGGTCGAAGGCAGTGCGGAAGACGTCCACAAGCGAATCAACGCCCTTAAGACCGTCGCGGGCAATCAAGTAGAGAACGCAGCGCGCCAAGTGGAAGGAGTAATCCGCCAAGCAGAAGATGCGGCCCGCAAGGTGTCAAACGGCGCAATGCGAAAGATCTCGGCCGGTATGAAGAACCTGGAAGCCCCGGCTGCGCAATTGCTGAAAGGCCTGGAACTAAGCGCGGCGCACGCGCAG
>NZ_CADIJQ010000043.1 GCF_902859595.1 Achromobacter kerstersii
GTGCTTCGGTGTGCTCAAGACGCGGCAACCTTATAGGCCTGATTACGCTTTTTCTACTTGACGGCCAAGACGGTATCTTCAGATTCCCTCGGGCTTATCGACGCCCCGCGCCCCGCAGGCCACCGCCGCCACGGGCTCGGGTAGTTGCAATCTGACGTCAGCTGGGGCGAGTCGTTTTCTTAGGGTTCTCACCACGGGTTTTGGGTGGTGGAAGATCTTGCGGGGCCCGCTCCAGGCCGGCCGCGCGGGCGGCCTTTTGGAGCTTACGCGCGGTGGGGCGTCGCCGCTCTTTGCGCTTCGCGTGTGGCTGCTTTGTTCGGGATCTTTTTTGGCGATGCTGGTCGCTCGGAAGATTTTGCGGGGTCGTCCCTTGTCGGCCGCGCAGGCGGCCTTTTGACGCTATCGCGGTGTGCTACGGCGTGACGATGTTAATTGTCTTCGTGGGATGGATAGCGTGTATGCGAGCGCATGTAACGCGTATCGGAGGGAGTGTCATAAATTTTGTGTTTGAGGCCTAACATACCGCTCAAGGAACACATGTATGGCCACAAAGAAAAAGCTTCCCCTGAGGGAATTACCGTCGATCCCGGCGGATC
>NZ_CADIJQ010000044.1 GCF_902859595.1 Achromobacter kerstersii
TGCGCGCGCCCACGATTGCGGTCCGGAGCCTTCGCTCCGGACTTCCCCCTCGTCATCTTCGTCCAGGCCTACGGCCTTCCCTTCAGATTCCCTCGGGCGCATCGAGGTTGCACGCAGTCAGGGCCACCGCGCCGACGGGCTGCCATTGTCTTGGGTCGTGGCGCTGTTAGGGGGTGCCTTAGTGACGAGTGCGTCGGGGCCCGCCGAATCGCGGCCGCGCGGGCGGCCACGATCGGCATACGCGTTAGCGGTCGTTTGAGCGATGTTCGCTTTCGCGCATGTTGAGAACGGTTTGCTAGGAAGCCCCCACGTTTTTTTGGGGGGGGTAAAGGGGTGGCGCGCGTCCGGCACTACTTTGCGCGTGCCGACCCGTCGCGCGCCACCGCACCGGGGTTCAACGGGTGACCGTGCCTCGCGGGATGGGTGGAGCACGGCAAGCTTTCAAGAAGGGCATGGAGCGAGTCAGACTGCATTTTCGGGGGAGTGTCATAAATTTTGTGTTTGAGGCCTAACATACCGCTCAAGGAACACATGTATGGCCACAAAGAAAAAGCTTCCCCTGAGGGAATTACCGTCGATCCCGGCGGAT
>NZ_CADIJQ010000045.1 GCF_902859595.1 Achromobacter kerstersii
GACGCCAATTGCCGATGCAGTGTTTTCGCGCCCAAGGCTGTTGAACAGAATCTTCCAGTCGATGCTCCCTTGGTTGAGTCGGTCGCGTTGGACCGTGATTTCTTCGAAGACGAGCCGCACGCGACGTGTCATCTGGCGGTTCTCCGCGTCAAGAAATTCGCCGATCCGGTCCTGCGCGTCCTTTGTGTCAGTGACGACGATGGTGTTGGCCGCGCCGTCCGCAGACTTGATCACGCCGGCGCGACTGAGGAATTGACTGACCTTGGTGACGACCGCCGCGAGCTCGCGGGCCTCTTCCTTGGAACTGTTGGTCGACTTGTCCGCGAGCGTCGAATTTGCCGACTTAATATCGCGCTGAAGGTTCTCTTCAGCCGCCTGGGTCGGCGTGCGCACGACGTAGCTTTTCGTCTCCGTGCGATAGAAGCGAAGCGCGCCGATTTTCTCGTCGTAGCGCCAGTAGACGCCCAACCGCAGAGCAATCGAGTCCAGTACGGTGGCGAGGGGCGCTTGGCCCGGGGGCAGGGGGGCCATCTTCGTGCGGGCAACGCCTTGGGGCAGGACGGGGCCTGCGATCCGGTCGACGGCA
>NZ_CADIJQ010000046.1 GCF_902859595.1 Achromobacter kerstersii
CAGTGAAACGCCTTCGCGCCGATGATAGTGGACGGACGTCTGTGAAAGTAGGTCATCGTCAGGCTTTTATTCCGCGAAACCCCGCAGGTAATCCTGCGGGGTTTTGTCTTTATATATTAGTGAGAACCTATACTTCTCAGCTGTTGTGAAGATGGAGAGATCCAGCGAACAGGCAGCGTTGCAGGATAGGATGCAAGTTAGGCAAAAGCCGGTTGCATGATCCGCAAAAATGATGTTATAGTTTCTGGCTTGGCTGCTACCGAAAATTCAGGGTTTACCCCGATGTTTCGATAGCTGCTAGGAAGAGAAGAAGCTGGTGCGGGAGTGCCGGTGAGTTCTGAAGGGCAAGCAAGTCAGGCAGTGAAGTGGTTGCAGCGCGAAAGCGCAAACAAATACGACACTGATTTGACAAGCGATAAAAACTCCTTCATAATCTCGCTTCTCTGCTGCTGAAAACAGCAAGCGACGTAAGGCAAAAGCCGCAGCGACGCTGGCGGGTTCAGCAAGTAGCAGTAAAGAATTTAGCAGTACCGCTCTTTAACAATTAAACAACCGATAAGTGTGGGCGCTTGATGCGATG
>NZ_CADIJQ010000047.1 GCF_902859595.1 Achromobacter kerstersii
GCTCAAGACGCGGCAACCTTATAGGCCTGATTACGCTTTTTCTACTTGACGGCCAAGACGGTATCTTCGGATTCCCTCGGGCGCATCGAGGTTGCGCGCAGTCAGGGCCACTGCGCCGACGGGCTGCCGCCGTCTTGGGTCGGGGCGCTGCTAGGACGTGCCTGAGTGACGAGTGCTGCGGGGCCCGCCGAGTGGCGGCCGCGCGGGCGGCCTTACTCGGCATACGCGGTGGTGGGCGTTTCCTTGGTGATCGCTTTCGCGAAATTTGAGAGTGGTTTTCTAATGGCCCGCCGCAGCTTTTTGGGGGGGTAAAGGGTGGCGCGCGGCGCGCACTGTCTTGCGCATGGCAACCCGTTGCGCGCCACGCACTTGGGTTCAAGTGATGGGCATCATGCTTGGGTGAATGATAGGTTTCGGGTGACTTGCAGCAGCAGTCGCGGCGGGAGTGTCATAAATTTTGTGTTTGAGGCCTAACATACCGCTCAAGGAACACATGTATGGCCACAAAGAAAAAGCTTCCCCTGAGGGAATTACCGTCGATCCCGGCGGATC
>NZ_CADIJQ010000048.1 GCF_902859595.1 Achromobacter kerstersii
CACTGCAAATGCAAGGGCGTTCGGATCGCGTCAACGCGACGCGATTCGAAACATGACCGGCTCCGCTGGGGCGCTCTATCGCGCTGGGGAAACCGTCGCGAGCGGTGTGCTCACCGTAGCCGCGTGGGGGAATACTCCAGCGAAAATTGGGGTGCTAGGCGCAGACCCTGGCGACAATGGCACCGTCGCATTCGACGCGTCTAGGCAGGTCCCCACCTCGACCGAAAACCGCCCAATCAATGCGGCCTATCACCCTCGAATTCACGCGTGATCTAGGCATGGATGCGCGGGTGATATGCGGTGTTTATCGGCCGGGATTCGACGCCACCAGAGGCTGAAGTTTGGTCTCCCGATGTGATGACGTAGCGAGAGTCGGAGCCGTTAGCGTTGAAGGCCAGCACATTATTTCCGTCGTTGAGGACAGGCATCTGCGATCCAGACACGCCGCCGGATCGCTGTACCAATGTCGCGTGGGCGTGCGATTTGTTGGAGTCAACTTGGCGGCTGGCCATTGCCCTTGCATTTGCAGTG